>NZ_CP166783.1:147500-5770436 GCF_059695695.1 Pseudomonas sp. LBUM1670
GTAACGGGGCTCAAACCATACACCGAAGCTACGGGTATCACTTAGGTGATGCGGTAGAGGAGCGTTCTGTAAGCCTGTGAAGGTGAGTTGAGAAGCTTGCTGGAGGTATCAGAAGTGCGAATGCTGACATGAGTAACGACAATGGGTGTGAAAAACACCCACGCCGAAAGACCAAGGTTTCCTGCGCAACGTTAATCGACGCAGGGTTAGTCGGTCCCTAAGGCGAGGCTGAAAAGCGTAGTCGATGGAAAACAGGTTAATATTCCTGTACTTCTGGTTATTGCGATGGAGGGACGGAGAAGGCTAGGCCAGCTTGGCGTTGGTTGTCCAAGTTTAAGGTGGTAGGCTGGAATCTTAGGTAAATCCGGGATTCCAAGGCCGAGAGCTGATGACGAGTGTTCTTTTAGAACACGAAGTGGTTGATGCCATGCTTCCAAGAAAAGCTTCTAAGCTTCAGGTAACCAGGAACCGTACCCCAAACCGACACAGGTGGTTGGGTAGAGAATACCAAGGCGCTTGAGAGAACTCGGGTGAAGGAACTAGGCAAAATGGCACCGTAACTTCGGGAGAAGGTGCGCCGGTGAGGGTGAAGGACTTGCTCCGTAAGCCCATGCCGGTCGAAGATACCAGGCCGCTGCGACTGTTTATTAAAAACACAGCACTCTGCAAACACGAAAGTGGACGTATAGGGTGTGACGCCTGCCCGGTGCCGGAAGGTTAATTGATGGGGTTAGCTAACGCGAAGCTCTTGATCGAAGCCCCGGTAAACGGCGGCCGTAACTATAACGGTCCTAAGGTAGCGAAATTCCTTGTCGGGTAAGTTCCGACCTGCACGAATGGCGTAACGATGGCGGCGCTGTCTCCACCCGAGACTCAGTGAAATTGAAATCGCTGTGAAGATGCAGTGTATCCGCGGCTAGACGGAAAGACCCCGTGAACCTTTACTATAGCTTTGCACTGGACTTTGAATTTGCTTGTGTAGGATAGGTGGGAGGCTTTGAAGCGTGGACGCCAGTTCGCGTGGAGCCAACCTTGAAATACCACCCTGGCAACTTTGAGGTTCTAACTCAGGTCCGTTATCCGGATCGAGGACAGTGTATGGTGGGTAGTTTGACTGGGGCGGTCTCCTCCTAAAGAGTAACGGAGGAGTACGAAGGTGCGCTCAGACCGGTCGGAAATCGGTCGTAGAGTATAAAGGCAAAAGCGCGCTTGACTGCGAGACAGACACGTCGAGCAGGTACGAAAGTAGGTCTTAGTGATCCGGTGGTTCTGTATGGAAGGGCCATCGCTCAACGGATAAAAGGTACTCCGGGGATAACAGGCTGATACCGCCCAAGAGTTCATATCGACGGCGGTGTTTGGCACCTCGATGTCGGCTCATCACATCCTGGGGCTGAAGCCGGTCCCAAGGGTATGGCTGTTCGCCATTTAAAGTGGTACGCGAGCTGGGTTTAGAACGTCGTGAGACAGTTCGGTCCCTATCTGCCGTGGACGTTTGAGATTTGAGAGGGGCTGCTCCTAGTACGAGAGGACCGGAGTGGACGAACCTCTGGTGTTCCGGTTGTCACGCCAGTGGCATTGCCGGGTAGCTATGTTCGGAATAGATAACCGCTGAAAGCATCTAAGCGGGAAACTAGCCTCAAGATGAGATCTCACTGGGACCTTGAGTCCCCTGAAGGGCCGTCGAAGACTACGACGTTGATAGGTTGGGTGTGTAAGCGCTGTGAGGCGTTGAGCTAACCAATACTAATTGCCCGTGAGGCTTGACCATATAACACCCAAGCAATTTGACTACTCGAGAGAGCATCAGATTGCGGTGTGTGAAGACGCAATGAACCGAAAGTTCGAGAGCAACACACAAATCTATTGCATACCCAATTTGCTGAAGCGTCGAAAGACGGTTCGGTACCCGAATTTCTTGACGACCATAGAGCATTGGAACCACCTGATCCCATCCCGAACTCAGCAGTGAAACGATGCATCGCCGATGGTAGTGTGGGGTTTCCCCATGTGAGAGTAGGTCATCGTCAAGATTAAATTCCGAAACCCCTATCTGCGTATGCAGGTAGGGGTTTTGTTTTAGTAGAAGTCACCAATTTTGCTGGCACGTTACCGCGTAACGGGCTGGTCACAGAATTTCTTGACGACCATAGAGCATTGGAACCACCTGATCCCATCCCGAACTCAGCAGTGAAACGATGCATCGCCGATGGTAGTGTGGGGTTTCCCCATGTGAGAGTAGGTCATCGTCAAGATTGAATTCCGAAACCCCTGTCTGCTAACGCAGACAGGGGTTTTGTCGTTTCGGGCTCGCTAAAAGCCCGATAGCCCGCCTCGGAGAAACAAAAAAGCCAGCCCCTGGAAATCAAGGGCTGGCTTTTTTGTAGGCCGGGTATTTAGAACTGGTAGCTGATCGTGCCGGCGTCGCTGGTGCGCGGGGTAGTCCAGATCCACCGCGCTCGCTGTATTCAGTTCAACTCATGCACCAGCGCCCGGGCTTCAATGCTCGGCGTTTTGGCCTCCGGCAAATGGGCGATGGTTTCCCGGTACGCGCGCTGGATTTCTTCGCGGCACCCATGATCGATCAACAGGCCGTGAGCAATCGTTCGTAGAAACGCGTGAGGGGCCTTGAGTTCCAGGTGTGGGTTAGGGAATTTTTGAACAACCGTCATCACAAGAATGCTACTCACCGCGCTAGCACGCCGTTCGGCGGGTATCTGACGGAAATGCCGACCCTTTCATACTTACCCCTAAGATTTATCCCGTGTGTGCCGACAGACTGGTGAGTCATGCGTACACCAAAGTAGAGCGGTAACAGAATGCCGCTCGAACTGTACATGGAATGTTGCAACCCGCATCCCCACTTTCTGCATAAGAAGTCCCATGAAATGAATCTCAAGTTCAGCCATAAAATCCTGTTGGCCGCCTCCGGCGTCGTAGTGCTGGCTTTTGCGTTGTTCACTTTGTACAACGACTATCTGCAGCGAAATACCATTCGGCAAAACCTCGAATCCTCTGTTCAACAGGCTGGCGACCTGACCGCCAGCAGCGTACAGAACTGGATGAGCGGCCGCGTGCTGGTGCTGGAAAACCTTGCGCAGAACGTCGCTCATCAAGGCGCCAGTGCCGATCTGCCGGGTCTGGTTGATCAGCCGGCCTTCACACCTCCAACTTCCAGTTCACGTACGTCGGCCAGACCAATGGCGTGTTCACCCAGCGCCCGGACGCGAAGATGCCGGACGGCTACGATCCGCGTCAGCGTCCCTGGTACAAGCAAGCGGTTACCGCTGACAAAACCATGCTGACACCGCCTTACATGGCCGCCGTTGGTGGGTTGGTCGTGACCATCGCCATGCCGGTAAAAAAGAACGGCGAATTGCTCGGCGTGGTCGGCGGTGATTTGAGCCTGGAAACTTTGGTGAAGATCATCAACTCGGTGGATTTCGGCGGCATCGGTCATGCGTTTCTGGTCAGTGCCGACGGCCAGGTGATCGTTAGCCCGGACAAAGACCAGGTCATGAAAAACCTGAAGGACATCTACCCCAACGCAGGCCTGCGCATCGAGAGGGGTAATCAGGAAGTCACTCTGAACAACCAGGAGCGCATCCTCTCGTTCACCCCGGTCAACGGCTTGCCGAATGCGGCGTGGTACATCGGTCTGTCGATCGACAAGGCAAAGGCCTACGCGCCGTTGAGCCAGTTCCGCACCTCGGCGCTGATCGCGATGTTTATCGCCGTGGCCGCCATTGCGGTGTTGCTGAGCCTGTTGATCAACGTGCTGATGCGTCCGCTGACCACCATGGGTCGAGCGATGCAGGACATCGCCCAAGGCGAGGGTGACCTGACCCGTCGTCTGGCCGTGGAAAGCAAAGACGAATTCGGCGAACTGGGCGGCTCTTTCAACCAGTTCGTGGAGCGGATTCACGCGTCGATTTCCGAGGTGTCGTCGGCCACTCGCCAGGTCCATGACCTGTCGCAACGGGTGATGGCATCGTCCAACGCCTCGATCGTCGGCTCTGACGAGCAAAGTGCGCGCACCAACAGTGTGGCGGCGGCGATCAACCAATTGGGCGCTGCGACTCAGGAAATCGCCCGTAACGCCGCCGATGCCTCGCAGCACGCCAGCGGCGCGAGCGAGCAGGCGGATGACGGTCGTCAGGTGGTGGAAAAAACCATTCTGGCCATGACCGAACTGTCGCAGAAAATCAGCCTGTCCTGCACGCAAATCGAAACCCTCAACGCGAGCACCGACAACATCGGGCACATTCTCGATGTGATCAAAGGCCTTTCCCAGCAGACCAACTTGCTCGCTCTCAACGCGGCCATTGAAGCGGCCCGCGCCGGTGAAGCCGGGCGCGGTTTTGCGGTGGTGGCGGACGAGGTGCGCAACCTGGCCCATCGCACGCAGGAGTCGGCGGAGGAGATTCACAAGATGATCACTTCGCTACAGATCGGCTCGCGCGAAGCGGTGACCACCATGAACGCCAGTCAGGCCTCCAGCGAAGAGAGCGTCGAAGTGGCGAACCAGGCGGGCTTGCGCCTGGTCAGCGTGACCCGGCGCATTGGCGAAATTGACGGCATGAACCAGTCGGTGGCCGCGGCGACCGAAGAGCAGACCGCGGTGGTGGAAACCCTCAACGTCGACGTTAACCAGATCAACCTGCTGAACCAGCAGAGCGTGGTCAACCTCAATGAAACGTTGAAGGATTGTGATGCATTGTCGTTGCAGGCGAATCGGTTGAAGCAGTTGGTTGATAGCTTCAAGATTTGATTCAGGTCTGATCTACCGCGTTATCGTTCTTCGCGGGCAAGCCTCGCTCCTACAGGTTTTTAGATACCTTGTAGGAGCGAGGCTTGCCCGCGAAGAGGACTTGCGCATCACCGAAAAAAGTGTGCCCTACGCAAACAGCTTCAGCACATTATTCATCGCATCATCGGCAAACCCCTGCACGAAATCCTTGAACCCCGGCAGCGCCTCGGCGCTGCCCTGAGCCGGCTCGGCGATGATGGTCCAGGTCGCTCGAGACTTGCCTTCACCCAGTGCTTCAACCGTCATAGCCGCCCACAAGTTAGCCACGCCCAGCGTGTTGTAGATCGTGGTCCAGGTCATGCTCCGCGCCTCGTCATCCCGCGAGTTCAGCTGCTCAACCACCAGGTTGCCGTCCTTGAAGAATTTCTTGCGCAACGAAGACACGCCTTCGCCAGTCATCTCGATGTGCGACAACGCCGGGATGAATTGATCGAAGCCGGCAAAGTTGCCGACCACCGCCCACACTTTTGCGGCTTCCGCCGGTACGTCCACCGAAGCCGCGACGTGGCAGCCTTGAGGGTTTTTGATCAGGGTATCGGGTTGCAGGGTTTTCATGGTTTTGCTCCGCTTGAGTGAATCAGATGAAGTTGATTTCTTTGAGGTAGTCGCAGCCGCGACGCAGCAGCGCCGGGGATTTTTCCGGGTAGTGCGCGCCCATCTGGCGCACGCCGGCCTCGGCGTTGTCGTGGCCGATCATCGAGATGTCGCCGATGTCTTCCTCGAAGCCGTTCAGGTAGAAACCGAGCACGCCGAACAGCGCGTTGTCGCTGTCGACCCGGCCCAGTTGCTGCTGCCAGTCGGCGACGCTGACCATGGAGAATTCCCGACCCGCCTCACGGAAGGACGCGACGTAATCGTCCCAACTCAGCGGCTCGGGGTTGTGCAGGTTGAACACCGCTTTTTCCGCTGAATAACGACTGGCGTGGAACGCGATGAAACGGGCGAGAAAATCCACCGGCATCAGGTCGAAATTCAGCGCGAACTCCGGCACCTGACCGAGCTGAATCGAGCCCTTGAGCATCAGCATCAAACGATTCTTGTGCGGTTGGCAGACACCGGTGAGGCTGTTGAAACTGATGTTGCCGGGGCGATACACATTGACCCGAACCCCACGCTCCCGCGCTCGTTCCAGAATGCGTTCGCCGACCCACTTCGACAGGTTGTAGCCGTTCTTGATGTAGATCGGCGGTGTCTGCGCGGCGGGCAGTTCAAGCACCCGGCCGTCGTCGGAAATCGTGCTCGACGCTGACAATGTCGAAACGAAATTGAAGATCTTTTTACTGCGCCCTTCGCACAGTCGCAGACACTCGAAAATCGGCTCGACGTTGTCCCGCGCCAGCGACTCGTAATCGAGCACGTGATTGACGTTGGCGGCGTTGTGCACCAGCGCGCCGTACTCGCGATCCAGGCGCTCGTAAACATCGACGTCGAGCCCCAGCGAGGGGCGTGTGATGTCGGCGGGGTAAACCCGCACCCGACTCAGATCCAGATGCTCCAGACGGTTTTCCCGCAACGCGTGAGCGAAGCGTTCTACCGCCGATTGCCCGCCACCATCGCGCACCAGACAAGCCACTTCGCTGGCGCCCCAGGCCAGCAACGCCTCGACGATGTGCACGCCGACAAAACTGTTGGCACCAGTGACGATCACCTTGTGCACATCACCTATGCGGCTGACCGGCAACGGTTGCACCTCCAGCTCGCGGAACGCATCCGCCATGGCCTGCTGGCTCAGCACTTCTTCAGTGCCGGAGCCGCGCACCAGCGTCGCCAGTTTCGCGATGGTCGGCAGTTCGATGAAGCGATTGATCGAGATGCTGCGCCCGAATTCTTCTCGCAGACGCAACAGCATGCGCGACAGCAGGATCGAGTGGCCGCCCAGATTGAAGAAGCTTTCATCGGTGGAAATATCGCTGGCTGGCAGCTCCAGCAACTCGGCCCAGATCTCCAGCAGCAACGCTTCATCGGCGCTGGCAGGTAAACGCCGTGACGCGTTTTCGGTCATGCTGACGGGTAGCTCCAGCAGCGCTTTGCGGTCAACCTTGCCGTTGCTGGCGAACGGCATGCTCGTCAGCTCGGTCCAGGCGGTGGGCTGCATGTAATCCGGCAGAAACCGGGTGGCGTGCGCCTTCAGCGCTTCGCGCGCGGCGCCGGGTTGATCCTCCTGAGGCTGGGCGAGGAATGCGAGAATCCGTCGTTGGCTGTCGATCACCACCGCCACCTGACGGTACAGCTGACTGTCGCGCAGGCAGCGTTCAATCTCTTCCGGTTCGACCCGAAAGCCGCGAATCTTTACCTGATTGTCCCGGCGTCCGCAGAGCTCGATGCCTGCGCCGGTCCACTTCGCCATATCGCCGGTGCGATAGGCGCGCAGGCCCTCACCGTTCGGCAGGCTTAGGTTCAGATAGCGTTCAGTGGTCTGTAGCGGGTTGTTCAGATATCCCAGGCAAACGCCCGGCCCGACGATGTACAACTCGCCGACGGTCTGTTCGGCCACCGGTTGAAAGTCCTCGTCGAGAATCAGCACCTGACTGTTGGCGATCGGTGCGCCGAGTGTGCGATTGCTGTCGCCGGCGCGCAGTTGTCGCGCGGTGATCAGCACCGTGGCTTCGGTCGGGCCATAGAGGTTGTAGAGATTGCCCTGGCGGGTGAGTTGCTCGATGACATAGGGTTCGCAGACATCGCCACCGGTCATCACGTGGTCCAGCACCTGCAACTGATCCAGCGGCAGAATGCTCAGCAAGGCGGGCGGCAAAAACGCGTGGCTCAACTGTTGGTGCCGGATCAGTTCCACCAGTTGCAGCGGGTCACGGCGTTGATCGTCGCTGGGCACGATCAGCTCGGCGCCTTGTAGCAGGGTCGGGAAAATATCGATCAGCGACGAGTCGAAACTCAATGACGAAAACTGCAATACGCGGCTCTGTTCAGTCAGTTGCACATAGTCGGCATACCACGCGGTGAAATGCGCGAGGTTGGCCTGGCTGAGCAACACGCCTTTGGGATGACCGGTGGTGCCCGAGGTGTAGAGCGCCATGCACGGCGCGTCGAGATCGGGGCGCTGGCGCATCAACGGCTGGTCGAGATCCACGTCCTCGATGTCGATCACGCTGATGTCCAGGCTGAGCATTTCGCTCGCAAGCGGATGCTGCCCGTCATGCAGCAACAACAAGGCGCCGGCATTCGCCAGAATGTATTGCTGACGCTGCAATGGGTGGCTCGGTTCCAGCGGCAGGTACACCGCGCCGCTGCCGAGAATCGCCAGAATTCCCGCGTACAACGCGCTGCATTTCGGCAGGCAGATTCCGACCACCAACGGCCCGTCGTGCTGTTCGAGCAATGGTTGCAATCGCTGCTGAATGGCGCGGCTGTGAGCGTGCAATTGGCGATAGTTGAGGGAGGTGCCGGCAATGTGCAGCGCCGGTCTTTCGGCGGACTGAATGAAGCGCTGCTCAAGGCGCTCGATCATCGGCACCTGAGCGAGTTGCAGCAACCGGGGTTCAGCCGTGGCGTTGAGCCGATGGACGAACGCCAGTTTTTCAAGAAGCAGCAGACTTTCCACTTTTTCGACATGGACGGGAGTCGCCACTTCGGCGAGCAGAAAGTAGTCCGCGTCACGCGAGAAACGACTGACCAGCAGCGCCACGTGGTCCACCAGTTCCGCCACCGCTCGCAGACGCAGCGCCTGGCCGTTGCCCGAAGGTTCATCGGCAATCGGCACGCGCGTGAGCAGCGTCGAACCGTACAGACACAGCAGGTCCAGCGACGGCAAACCGGAATCACCCGGAACACCGACACCCAGGCGCAGCGTCAGTCGCGGTGCATCGCCCAACGGTTGAAACGGCAGACTGGCATCATCAATCAGCAAATCAGTGTTGCCCGACGGCGGCTGGTCGAGGGCCGTCAGCCGCACCAGTGAATGACCGTGTTGTTCAAGCTCCAGCGCCAGGTCGGTCAGGGCCAGGCTCTGCCCAATGAGCAGAATGTCGAGACGTCTCATGATGTGCTCCTCGTTAAACCAGGTAGTCGCTCAAGGCTGCTTGAACGCACGGCGAATCGAGCAGTGAACTGCTGTGGAAAAACCGCACGATGTTGGCGACCAGCGGGTGATGGCGGTTGATCGGGAAGGCCAGCCCCGACACTTCGCTCTTGAGTGCGCGGCGCGCGGCATCGCTGATCTGCAAGGACTCGATCAGGCGGAAGTCGAAGGATTTCTGGATGTCGTTGGTCAGGTAATGGCCGATGAACACCGGCAAAATCTGCGCGATGCACTGACGGTCGTCTTCGCTTGCGGTGTGCCAGTAGATGCGCACCAACCGCGCCCAGAACCCGGAGTGACGGCCCTCATCGAGCAAGTGATCGGCCATCAAGCCCTTGATCGATTGCTTGACCGTGTCGTCCTTGGCGAACGCCGCCACGTCGCCGGTCACGGTGTTCTCCGCGATGGCCACGCAGATCAATTCCACAGCGCTGCGCAAATGCTCCGGTGCCAGCGCCACGGCGGCCGGAATCGCCCGGCTAAGCTCGATTTCATCCGGCAGCTCGATCGGCGTAATTCCCGTCATGGCGATGGTTTGCTGCATGAAGTCCATCGCCACCAGCGCGTGGTAATCCTCGTCCACCACCACGGTCATGGCGTCATAACGACAGGCGAACGGGAAGGCCACGGCAAAGCGGTTCTTGGCGATGCTGCGCGCGGTTTTGTCGACGATCTCGGTTTCGAAAATCACCACGTCGTTGATGAATTTGTAGAGCGTCTGCACCAGAGCGAAATCCCGTTGCTCCGGGCATTCGCGCAGAAAGGTTTCGCTCAACACCAGCGGTTGACGACTGAGCGGGTAGATCAGCTTCTCGTCGTTCTCCAGCACGCGGCGCGGGCGGGTGCGAATGGTTGCGCGGCTTTCCCAGGCGTCGGCGAAGGATTGGTAGTCGGCGGCGTTCATGCGTTCACCTCCGCCACCGGTTCGCTCATGCTCAGGCGCAGGCCGTCCCACAGGGCGATGCGGCTTTCCACGGCCGCCAGGGCGCTGGCGTAGACGTCTTCTTCCCGTTGCGGATCGCCACCGACCAGCTTCGCGAGGAGTTTTTCCGCTGCCGGGCCGTGGTCTTCGGAATCGACTTCGATGTGCCGCTCCAGGTAGTAACGGAAGGTCGGCGCCTGTTCGATCCCGATGCCCCAATCGTCGAGAATGCGCTGGAACATCTGCGGAATAACGCTCTCGCGCCCGTGCAGAAACGCCGCCGCTACGCTGTGGCCGGGTGCATGCAGCGCGGTGTGCAGGGTGTGGCGCACGAATTGCGCGGCGGCCGGGTCGACGTCCACACTTTGCAACGCCACGTCATAACTCACGCCTTCTTGTTGCAGGGCCACGAAGCGTTCAACGGCGACTGTACTGGCGCCCACTTCGCGCATCGCATCCAGGTACAACTCGAAATGACTGTAGTGACCGTGGGCCGGACGATCATCGGACTCTTCACCCAACACGATCTCGTTGATCAGTCGGGCAGCCTGCGGATCTCTCGGCGGCAGCCAGGGCAACTGAACGCAGGTCAGCTCCTGTTGCAGGCGCTTGGTCAGGGACATGAAATCCCACACCGCAAAAACATGGGATTCCATGAAGCGTTGGAGTACCGAAAGCGAATGTATTTCAGAAAAAATCGGGTGCGCACTAAGTTCTTCTTTTTTCTGATTAAGACGGTCTATAGTCGATTTCATGGCGAGCCTATAAGTTGTCTGGAATGAGGTGAGATTAATAAGTAACGGTTGCTTAAAGTATTCTGAGGGCGAGCAAGTACCTCAAAAGAATTGATCGGTATTACTTGCATGTAAGTCGTGTGGTTGAGGCCTTGCCGCCAGTGTCCAGTGACGGCGGAGAAAAACTAATACACGAGCAAAGTGCTGGGCAAGTTATTTCTATACTATTTTCAAGTTCAACTTTTACGGGCGCGACACGTTCCAATAAGACTTTTGACTAAAGTTTTATTTGGGCGTAGTTGCTCCTTCCGGCTTATATAAGCCGAAATCGAAATAAAGAGTGAATGCCTCACTCGAAGCAACTTTCAAAGGGTGATCGTTCGTGTGATCTGAAGGGTGGAAGTTGGCCGGGACGCCGATGCTTCCTTTCCCGTGGCAAGACTCCTTCCGTAGGTTCTTGATGCGGGGACTGCGCCGCTCATGCGGTACGTCACCCGTTTATTATTTGTTGGCAGGCCAAGAGTGAGCGTAAATCAAGGCAGCCGCTATCTCCGACGCGTCATACGGTCGATGCAATTGTCTGGCTTTGGATAGCGGACACGCAGGCGCAGGCGAGCAGGTTGATCTGCTCGCTGCGGTTGCCGATATGATTTATTTCGAGGTTTTTCTGCTTTGTGCTTCGGGGCTGTTGAGGTAGCGCGTGATGACCTCCACACCCCGATTGAGGTGTTGTTCGAGCAGCTTCACCGAGCGCTCGATGTCGCGGTCTTCCACTGCGCGCAACAGCGCCCGGTGATCTTCCTGTGACAGTTTGCCCAGGCCCATGGCTTCCAGGTTGAAGCGCAGGAAACGTTCTTCTTCGTTCAACCCGTCTTCGACCAGTCTCAAGAGCCGACGATTGGGTGCCTTGCAGTACATCGCCATGTGAAACAGGCGGTTGAGCCGGCCAATTTCGGTGTAGTCGTGCTCCGTTTCCAGCTCGTCGATGTAGCGGGCCGCCTGCTCAAAATCCTCGGTGGTGAGCAAAGGAACCGACAGACGCAGAGCTTCGGACTCCAGCAGGATCCTCAACTCGTACGTTTCGGCGGCATCGCCCTGAACCAATGGCGCGACCACCGCACCTTTGTGAGCGATCACATTAAGCAACGCTTGCGCTTCGAGCTGGCGCAAGGCTTCACGGACCGGCATGCGGCTGACCCCGAACAGGTCGGCCAGGTCTTGCTGACGAAGGGCTGTGCCGCAAGGAATACGGCCGTCGAGAATGGCGGCGCGCAGGGTTTCTTCGATGACCGAGCGGGCCAGATGAGCGGGAATCGGGCCGTTGACCTTGATACTGCTGAGAGGGTTGGGCTTCTGTGGCACTACTACGCACCCTGAATGATTGAAAGAAATTTGGATCCAAGAGGACACTAGTGACTGCCTGACAGGTTGTCAAACACGCTTGAAAAACAGCTCACACCCCACAGTTTAGCGTGCTCCCGGTGATCTCACCGTGCCATTGTCTTTTAACCGGCTACCCTTCACCATCAATCGAATCCACCTGCCTACTGGATGCCTCGCATTGGCGGTACGTTTCGCGATCCCTCGGACTTTTCGCTGGCTGTGCTGCGCGTTGCTGCTGGCCGGCGTCATGCCGGGCGGTCTGCATGCCGACTGGGATTTTTCCCTGATCAGCCGCCGGGCGCAGGCATTGTACGGGGCATTGGGCGCAGGGCAGCAGCGCATTGATGCCTGGCAGCATTTGCTGGCCACGCAGAAGCAGATCAGCGAGCGGGAGCAGCTCAACGTGGTCAACCTGTTCTTCAATAAACAGATGCGCTACGAAGAGGACATCGACCTGTGGCACGAGGTCGACTATTGGGAAACCCCGATCGAAGCCTTGTGGAAGGGCGCCGGTGACTGCGAAGACTACGCCATCGCCAAGTATTTCAGCCTGCGCCACCTCGGCGTATCCAGCGACAAGCTACGCATTACCTACGTCAAGGCCGTGAGCCTGAACCGCGCGCACATGGTGCTGACTTACTACGCCAGCCCGGATGCCATGCCGCTGGTGCTCGACAGCCTGATCGATGCGATCAAACCCGCCAGCCAACGAACCGATCTGCTGCCGGTCTACGCTTTCAATGCCGAAGGGCTGTGGTTGCCCGGTGCCAAGGGCAACAAAAAAGTGGGTGACACCAAACGCTTGTCCCGTTGGCAGGATGTGTTGAAGAAAATGCAGGCGGAAGGTTTTCCGGTCGAGACGATTAACTAGGAGCACGCGCTCAGATGTCTTTGTTCAAACAGCTGTTGATCGCAATCTGTCTGTTCCTGGTGGTCGCCTTCACCGGCAGCTTCATGGTCAGCCTCGAGAGCTCGCGCACCCAGTACGTCAACCAGTTGCGCTCCCACGCGCAGGATGCCGCGACGGCGCTGGCGCTGTCGTTGACGCCGAACATCGACGACCCGGCGATGGTCGAGTTGCTGGTCAGCTCGATTTTCGACAGCGGCTATTACGCGAGCATCCGCGTCGTCGATCTGTCGAACGACAAAACCCTGGTCGAGCGCAGCGCCATGCCCGCGCTGAACAACGTGCCGGACTGGTTCGTCAAACTGATCGGCCTGGAGTCGGCGGGCGGCGATGCGATTGTCAGCCGTGGCTGGGAGCAGGCGGCACGGGTCGAAGTGGTCAGTCACCCGATGTTCGCGTTGGCCAAACTTTGGCAGAGTGCCTTGGGCAGCCTCGGCTGGCTGCTGCTCTGTGGCGCGGTGAGTGCGGGACTGGGCGCGTTGCTGCTGCGCCGGCAATTGAAACCGTTGGACTATATGGTTCAGCAATCCCACGCCATCGCCCGCCGGGAATTCCTCAGCCTGCCTGACCTGCCGCGCACGCCTGAATTGCGCCGCGTGGTGCAGGCCATGAATCAGATGGTCGAAAAGCTCAAGGCGTTGTTTCAGGAACAGGCCGAGCGCAGTGAGAAATTGCGCGACGAGTCCTATCAGGACACGCTGACCGGATTGGCCAACCGGCGCTATTTCGAGATGCAACTGAATGCGCGGGTGAGCAATCCGGAACAGGCGAATTCAGGTTATCTGTTGTTGCTGCGGGTCAGGGATCTCGCTGGATTGAATCAGCGTCTGGGCGGTCAACACACCGATGATTTGCTGATCGCGGTCGGCGAGCAACTGTCCCGGGAGTGCGCCAAATACCCCGAAACGCTGAACCTCGTCACGCGGATCCGCGGCGGCGAATTCGCCGTGCTGGCGCCGGGGCTGGTGCGCGCCGAAGCGCTGCAACTGGCGCAAAACCTCGACAGTGCCCTGGCGAGCCTGCATGCGACCGGCGCCACCGATGTGGCCGCTGTGGCGTACATCGGGCTGGCGCCGTTTATGTATGGCGACTCACCGCAAGCGGTGCTCGGGATGTCGGATCAGGCGCTGGCGCAGGCCGAAGGCCAGGGCGATTCGAGGTGGGTTTGCCTGGATCACACGGCGTCGGCGAACGTTGGCGATGATCATCATGCCTGGCACAGCTTGCTCGATGAGGCGCTGAATCAGCGGCGGTTCGAGCTGTATTTCCAGCCGGTCGTGGCCAGCCAGGACACGACACTGGTGCTGCATTACAAAGTGCTTTCGCGCTTGATCGACGAGCAGGGCCAGGTGATTCCTGCCGGTCGATTCCTGCCGTGGCTCGAACGTTTCGGCTGGGCTGCGCGGCTGGATCACCTGATGCTGGAGCGGGTCCTTGAGCAAATGGCTGATCATGAAGCGTCGCTGGCGCTGAACCTGTCTTCGGCGACGCTGACCCATCCGCAGGCGCTAGGCAAAGTCTTGGATATTTTGCGCGCGCACTCCAACCTCGGCTCGCGACTGACCCTGGAAATCGGCGAGGAACAACTGCCGGAGCAAGCGAAGCTGGAAGAGCTGACGCGGCGTCTGCGTGAAATCGGCTTCTCGTTGAGCCTGCAACATTTTGGTGGACGCTTCAGCATGATCGGCAACCTGGCGCGGCTTGGGTTGGCGTATCTGAAGATCGATGGCGTGTACATCCGCGCGATTGATCAGGAGAGCGACAAGCGTTTGTTTATCGAGGCGATTCAGCGGGCGGCGCACAGCATTGATCTGCCGTTGATTGCCGAGCGGGTCGAGACCGAAGGGGAGTTGTCGGTGATTCGCGAGATGGGGGTTTATGGGGTGCAGGGGCAGTTGGTGGGGGAGCCGAAGCCTTGGCAGTGAAGCCTTTAGAAATGAGCCTTCAGTCATACCGCCTTCGCGAGCAAGCCCGCTCCCACAAGGTGTCGGTGTTGAGAACAAAATGTGTGATCAACCACAAAACCTGTGGGAGCGGGCTTGCTCGCGAAGGCGTCGGTACAGACAACGAAAGTAGTGAAGGCTAGATCAACCCCATCTCATCATCCTCACCCACCAAACGACTCAACCCACCCAACTCCTCCCGGGCCTGGGACCGGCCCATGAGTTTGGCCTGTGCAGCGGCCGGCAGATCGGTGGCGCGCATCACGCCCTTATCAGTCAGCACCTGAATCAGGTCGTCCAGTACCCGGATCATGTCCAGGTCGCTCTGCTTCAACTGCTTGAGTTGTTTGATTTGCTGCTGTTGCTTTTGGCTGATGGCCATGACTTCGCTGGCGAACCAGGCCCGAAGGTCCGGGTGATCGGCGGGCAGGCGTTCGGTGGACTCGGCATAGGCCTCGGCTTCCACGCGCATCAGTTGGCCATCTGCATTGCGTTGCACGTAGAACATAGAGAGTCCCTCCCGCGTTGAGCCGTGTCATCCTGTCAGCAGCATAGGTGAAATACGCCATATGGTTATTCGCTAACGGTATTTAAATTCGCGTTCTTATATCTATAAAGTCAATCTCCTGCGTACTTGCCGACCAATCGGCGCGCCGCACGACACGAACCAACACGGGACCCCGTGAGTTTCTGATCGACGCGCGCGCCCTTGAGCGTGCCGTGCGTGGGAGTGATTTATGTCTGTCGTCTCTGCAATTCAAAGCATCGCGCCACAAACCTTCGAGATCCGCCCGTTCAGCGGCGCCGTCGGTGCCGAAATCATCGGGCTCGATCTGTCCCGCCCGGTCAATGATCGGGACTTCGCCCGCATCCACCGCGCGCACCTTGATCACCATGTCGTGGTGTTCCGCGACCAGCGCATTACCCCCGAACAGCAAATCGACTTCAGCCGCCGTTTCGGCGTGTTGCAGATTCATGTGCTCAAGCAGTTCCTGCTGGCCGGGCACCCGGAAATCCTCATCGTTTCCAACATCATCGAAAACGGCCAATCCATCGGCCTCGGTGACGCCGGCAAGTTCTGGCACTCCGACCTTTCCTATAAAGAACTGCCCAGCCTTGGCTCGATGCTGCACGCCCAAGAGCTGCCGTCCGAAGGGGGCGACACGCTCTTCGCCGACATGCACAAAGCCTGGGACAACCTGCCCGAAGCGCTGCGCAAAGCGGTCGAAGGTCGCTCGGCGGCGCACTCCTACACGGCGCGCTACAGCGAGACCAAATTCGAAGGCAACTGGCGTCCGACCCTGACGCCGGAGCAACTGGCTCAGGTCGCCGAAGTCGTCCACCCGATCGTGCGCACGCACCCGGAAAACGGCCGCAAGGCGTTGTTCGTCAGCGAGGGTTTCACCACTCGCATCGTTGGCTTGCCGGACGACGAGAGCAAGCAACTGCTCGACGAGCTCTACGCCCACAGCGTGCTGCCGCACAACCTCTACCGCCATCAATGGCAGCCCCACGACCTGGTGTTCTGGGACAACCGTTCACTGATCCACCTCGCCGCCGGGTGCCCTAGCCATCTGCGCCGCAAGTTGTATCGCACCACCATCCAGGGCGACGCGCCTTTCTGATTTGTCGGAGATTGAATCATGTCCAAACGTCTTTCCTTTGCACCGCTGGCCGCCGCTATCGGCCTGGGTTTCAGCCTGCTCGCCGGCAGCCTGGTGGCGCCCACCGTGGCCCACGCCGAAGGTGAAATCCGCATTGCCGAGCAGTTCGGCATTGTTTATCTGTTGCTCAACGTGGTGCGCGATCAGAACCTGATCGAGAAGTACGGCAAGCAGGAAGGCATCGACATCAAGGTCGACTGGACGCAGCTCTCCGGCGGCGCAGCGGTCAACGATGCGTTGCTCTCCGGCTCCATCGACATTGCCGGTGCGGGCGTCGGTCCGCTGCTGACCATCTGGGATCGCACCCACGGCAAGCAGAACGTCAAGGCCGTCGCTTCCCTCGGCAACTTCCCGTACTACCTGGTGAGCAACAATCCCAAGGTCAAAACCATTGCTGACTTCAGCGAGCAGGACCGCATCGCGGTGCCAGCGGTGGGCGTCTCGGTGCAGTCGCGCTTCCTGCAATACGCGGCCGCCAAGCAGTGGGGCGACAAGGAATTCAACCGCCTCGACAAGTACACCATCGCCGTTCCGCACCCCGACGCGACAGCGGCGCTGATTGCTGGCGGCACTGAGCTGACCGGGCACTTCTCCAACCCGCCATTTCAGGATCAGGCGCTGGCCAACCCGAACGTGCATGTGGTGCTGAACACCTATGACCTGCTCGGCCCGAATTCGCCGACGGTGCTGTTCGCCACGGAGAAATTCCGTAACGAGAACCCGAAAACCTACAAGGCGTTCGTCGAAGCGCTGACCGAAGCGGCGCAGTTCGCGCAGAACGATAAGGGGGCCGCCGCCGATACGTACATTCGCGTGACCAAGGCGAAAATCGATCGCGCCGCGCTGTTGAAAATCATCGACAACCCGCAGTTCGAATTCAGCATCACGCCGAAAAATACCTACCCGCTCGCCGAGTTCCTCTACCGCGTCGGCGCGATCAAAAACAAACCGGATTCATGGAAGGATTATTTCTTCCAGGACACCAAACCGCTGCAAGGGAGCTGACCGACATGAATGCCCCTTTGCAAGGCCACACGGTCAGCAAATCGAACGCAGCAGCCCAGGCGCTGCTGTCGGTCGACAAGGTCAGCCTCGAATACCGCACGCCGCAGCGGGTGGTTCGAGCGACCCATCAAGTCAGTTTTGAAATCGATCCGGCGGACCGCTTTGTGCTGCTGGGGCCGTCCGGTTGCGGCAAATCCACGTTGCTCAAGGCGGTTGCCGGGTTCCTCCAGCCTTGCGAGGGCGAGATTCGCCTGCAAGGGCAAACCGTCAACGCGCCGGGGCCGGACCGGATCGTGGTGTTTCAGGAATTCGATCAATTGCCGCCCTGGAGGACGGTCAAACAGAACGTGATGTTTCCGCTGCTGGCCTCGAAAACCCTCAAGCGTAAAGAGGCCGAAGAACGGGCCCTGCACTATCTCGAAAAGGTCGGTCTGGCGGCGTTTGCCGATGCTTATCCGCACACCTTGTCCGGCGGCATGAAAGCCCGCGTGGCGATTGCCCGGGCGTTGGCGATGCAGCCGAAAATCCTGCTGATGGACGAACCCTTCGCCGCGCTCGATGCGCTGACCCGCCGCAAGATGCAGGAGGAATTGCTGCTGCTCTGGGAAGAGGTGCGCTTCACCCTGCTGTTCGTCACGCACTCCATTGAAGAAGCGCTGGTGGTGGGCAATCGCATTCTGCTGCTGTCGCCGCATCCCGGGCGCGTGCGCGCGGAAGTCCACAGCCATCAATACGATTTGCACAGCCTCGGCGGCGTGGCGTTTCAGGAGTCGGCGCGACGGATTCATCGGTTGTTGTTCGATGAAGGCCAGTCACCGGAAACCGGGCGCGAGCTGGATTTTTCCGACATTCGCATCGCTTATTGAGCCATTGAGAGGAGTGCCCGATGAGCCCGTTATCATCTGCGCGTGAAGAATTTGAAACCGTTTTGCAGCCGCTGACCAGCGTACCGCTGGAACGTGAATTGCCCCTTGGCCAGCGTCTGTGGCAACAAGGCTGGATTCGTAAAAGCCTGATCCTGATTTTGCTCGCGGTGCTGTGGGAAGTGGTTGCGCGCATTCAGAACAACGACCTGCTGCTGCCGAGTTTTCTGCACACCGCCAGTGCGCTGTATGACGGCCTGCTTAGCGGTGAGTTGCTGGGCAAAGTGTGGATTTCGCTGGTGGTGCTGCTCAAGGGTTACCTGATTGGCATTGTGCTGGCGTTTGCACTGACCACGTTGGCGGTGTCGACGCAGTTCGGTCGCGATCTGCTGAGTACGCTGACCTCGATGTTCAATCCGCTGCCGGCGATTGCGCTGTTGCCGTTGGCGCTGTTGTGGTTCGGCTTGGGGCAGAACAGCCTGATTTTCGTGCTGGTGCATTCGGTGCTCTGGGCGTTGGCGTTGAACACCTACGCCGGTTTCCTGGGCGTCTCGGAAACCCTGCGCATGGCCGGGCGCAATTACGGATTGAAGGGCATGCGCTTCGTGCTGTTCATCCTGATTCCGGCAGCGCTGCCGTCAATTCTTGCCGGGCTGAAGATCGGCTGGGCGTTCGCCTGGCGCACGTTGATCGCCGCTGAATTGGTGTTTGGTGCTACCAGTGGCAAGGGTGGATTGGGTTGGTACATCTTTCAGAATCGTAATGAGCTGTATACCGACAAGGTGTTTGCCGGGTTGGCGGTGGTGATTTTGATTGGGTTGCTGGTGGAGAATCTGGTGTTCGACACGCTGGAGCGGGTGACGGTGAAGCGGTGGGGGATGCAGCGCTAGATTCTGGGTTGTCTGATCTGGCCCCTTCGCGAGCAAGCTGAACTGGTCAAGTAATTTTGGACACCAGTTAAGGTTTTCACGCCGCCAGTTTCTCCATAGCTACCGGCGACCGGTAGTCGTTGTAGCTATGGAGTCTGACGTTGTTGTAACGCATCACATAACGCTGCACATCCACGCGGGCTTCATGCTCTGAGCGGTAGCCGTCTTCTGGCACCCACTCTGATTTCAGGCTCCCAAAGAAACGCTCCATCGGGGCGTTGTCCCAGCACTCACCTTTGCGACTCATGCTTTGCAGGAGTCCATGCTTGCGCATCTCATTCCTGAATTTATGGCTGGTGTATTGGCAGCCTTGATCAGAGTGAAACAGCACTTCTTTGGGACGGCCTCGCAACTCGACTGCCATTCGCAATGCTTCGCAGGTCAGCGTGGCATCGGAAATCATTGAAAACGACCAACCCACGATCCGGCGAGCGAACAGATCCAGCACCGCCGCAAAATACATCCAGCGCTTGCCGACCTTGATGTACGTCACATCGCCACACCACACCTGGTTGATCGCCGTGACATCAAACTTGCGCTTGAGCACATGTGGCGCCACCAGTGCTTCCACGCCGGAAGATTTGTACTTATGCCGCCTGCGCTGATGACTGGCGACACCGGCTTCGCGCATCAAGCTGCGAGCCATATGGCGCCCGACACGATGCCCCTTGGCTTGCAGCTCCCTGGAAAGGGTGCGAGACCCTGCGGACGCTCTGGATTCCTTGTGATGCTCGACCAGCACGGCTTTAAGTTTCTCCCGCTCAGGCTTCACCTTGCCTTGGCGCTGACGCCAGGCGTAAAAGCTGCTGCGGTTGACTCCAAACGCCCGACAGCAATTGTTAACGCCGTACTGCTCGTCCAGCTCATTGATCAACGAGAATGATCTTTGGAGTCCAAAAGCAGGAGAGCACTGGCCTTTTTTAGGATTTCAATGTCCAGGTCTTTTTGCCTGAGCAACGCTTTGAGCTGCTGAATCTCTCGCTGATCGGCGGTAATCGCCTTGGCGCCCTCAGGGGTCGAACCCAAGCGCTCCTTGCGAACCTGATCGACCCAACGGCGCAAGGCGGTAGGGCCAATATCCAGACTGGTACAGACTTCTGGAACTGACCGGCCCTCGTCCAGCACCATGCCGGCAGCCTTGAGCTTGAACTCACTGGAATAAGATTTACGCATATCCAAACACCTCAGATTTGGGCGCCATCATAGCGCCCGATTGAAGTGTCCAAAATCATTAGGCCAGTTCAAGCCCGCTCCCACATGGGGTTCTTCGTCGTACACAAAATCTGCAACCACTGGAGATCCCCTGTGGGAGCGGGCTTGCTCGCGAAGGGGCCGGACCTGCCAACAGCGACTCAGCAGCAGTGGGTCGAGAGTTCGACCGGGGTGTCGCTGGCGATGGTCGGGTTGTACAAGGCGTTGGGTGGGGGATGGGAGTCGGTGTATCCGGTTGGCGATGGCATTACCAATAATCCGGTTTGATCGCGGGTGCCTTGTGGGTGGGGACGCGAGTCGGGAACTGGTGTGAGTGAAGTTCTTCTGAGGTTATGACACGCCGCATCCAGTGTGAGTGGTCCTTTAAAGAGCCGGGAGAGGGACGGTTCAACTCAGCTCGATGAGGAAGAATGACGCCGACCTTCATGTCAGGGAAATCTTCTCGAATGGCTCTCAGGGCCGGAGTCATGT
This sequence comes from Pseudomonas sp. LBUM1670, assembly GCF_059695695.1. NCBI lineage: Bacteria > Pseudomonadati > Pseudomonadota > Gammaproteobacteria > Pseudomonadales > Pseudomonadaceae > Pseudomonas > Pseudomonas sp. LBUM1670. The sequence goes on from NZ_CP166783.1 coordinate 168,377, forward strand.
CTGTGTCACTGGATACGAGCACCAATTGTTCGATTCGCTCATGGACATTAAGCATGGCTTGCCTGCAGGCCGTGCGGTACATACTGATAGCGATGTGAACGTCTGTTTCTTTCTCCTCAAGCTTCCAGATGGCGACTTTATCTTGGCGAGAGGCGCCGGTTTTTCTGTCGATAAACCGAGGTGCTTTGGCGGGCTCCAACTTGTGGCGACCAAAGTGAACGGAAACACTGGTCGTTTTTAACGCACGTACGTACGCGTCCTGGGCTTCTTTGGACGCTATGCCGCGAGTGGCAAGTTCCGGTTTGACGGATGAGGTGAAGTAATCGACCGAGACGAGTGAGCTCAGAGGGTTCTCGATGTAAGCGACATGGCCCAACAAACCTTTGAGATCGAGCCACTTGTATGGGGTGCCTGCGAGCAATCCATAGAACACGTTGTACCCGTCTACAAAGAAAGCGGTACGCACAATCTCAATCCTCAGAAACGAAAAAACCGGCCTGGGCCGGTTTCTTCACCCCAACGGCCAGTGAATTTAATCTCTGCGTACGGGGTTCAGTAGGGCGATCCTAAGCCGAGCTCGCTACAGCGTCAACCGTTGGCTGACCAAGGTGCTGCTCGGATGGATTTTTCCAGCGCCGGCAAATCAGTTTTGTGCAATTGCCTGGCTGATGGTCAAGGTAATCCTGCACTCATCTATTAATGATTGTTACGGCTTTGTCGTTGAAACTGCGCAGATCGGATTGTCTATTGCCGGTTTCGTTTTTGATCGGATGGTCGTTCCTGATTTGGTGTGGGATTTTGTACCGACACTCGCTGGGTCGTGAATCAAACAAAAGCGACGAATAATTACTCCTTTTTGAAACATTCCATTTCCACCCAATACCCCCCCCTCAACTTGACGCTCACCCACGCTGTCATAGACTCCGCTCATCCGTCAGGGAGTTGCGGTTATGCGACGAGTTCGTGTGTGGGTTATCGGATTGACCTTTTTTACGTGTACCGCTCAGGCGCAAACGCCCGAGCCAGATGATCCGCTGTTGGACAACAGCACCGTCGGCAGCAGCAGTGCAGCCGCCAGCAGTGAGGCCCGTGGTGTGTTGCGGGCTCGGGATCAGGCGATGCTCGCCAGTGAGTTGTCCGGGCGGATTGTCGAGTTGCCGTTCAGTGAGGGCGAGTCGTTCAAGAAGGGCGATACGCTGGCGCGTTTCGATTGTTCGGCCTATCAGGCGCAGCTCAATGCGGCGCAGGCGGCCAGCCGTGGGGCCGGTGAGGAATTGGCTCACAACCGGCAACTGGCGTCGTTGAATTCGGTCGGGCGTTTTGAAGTGTCGCGGGCCGAGGCCAGGCTCAGCGAGACTCAGGCGCAGTCTCAGGTGTATCAGGTGCAGGTCAAACGCTGCAGTGTGGTGGCGCCGTTTGATGGTCAGGTCGTCGAACGCAAGGTTCAGCGTTTTGAAAGCGTCTCCGCCGGCGCGCCGTTGCTGGATGTGGTCGACAACCGCACGCTGGAAATCCATTTGCTGGTGCCGTCGCGCTGGATGGGCAAACTCAAGCCCGGCCAGACCTTCAGTTTTGTCCCCGATGAAACCGGTCGGCCGCTGGATGCGACGGTCAAACAGCTGGGCGCGCGCATTGATGAAGGCAGTCAGACCTTGCTGTTGGTCGCAACGCTGCCCAGCGCCACTGGCCTGTTGGCCGGCATGAGCGGCACGGCGCGTTTCGCGGGGCTCAAGTGAACGCCCCGGTGACCGGCGGCGCGGAACAGGTTTTCGCCCGCTTTCTTGACCTTGAACGCCAGACCCGCGCCGCGCGCAATCCGTCGCAACTGGCCTACAGCCTGGTCAATGATGGTCAGGCGCTGTTTGGATTTCGCCATGCCGCGTTATTGATTGCCGGCAAGGTGCACGCGGTGACGGGCGTCAGTGCCGTGGACCCGAATGCGCCGTTCGTGGCGCTCGTCGAGCAGGCGGTGGCGCAGTTGTTCAAGCGCAATGTGTTGAAACAGGCGCGGGTGATTGCGCCCGATCTTCTCAGCGAATCGATTCAGGCGGACTGGCAAAGCCTGTCTCCCGCTCAGGTGTTCTGGCTACCGCTGATCGATCATCAAGGTGAAGTGTTCGGCGGCCTGTGGCTGGCCCGGGATCTGCCGTGGAAACCGCCGGAGCAAGTGCTGCTGTCGCAACTCGGGGGCACTTACAGCCATGCCTGGCTGGCGCTGCAACCGCGCAAACCCTGGCGACTGCGCTGGACCCGAAAACGTCAGGTGGCGCTGGTCGCCGTGCTGTTGCTCGGGCTGTTGATCCCGGTGCGCCAATCGGTGCTGGCGCCGGCGGAAGTGGTGCCATTGGGCGGCCGGGTCGTCGCGGCGCCGCTGGACGGGGTGATCGCCGAGTTTCTGGTCAAACCCAACCAGACGGTGAAAACCGGCGACCTGCTGCTGCGCTTCGAAAGCACCACGCTCAAGGCTCAGGCCGACGTGGCCGAACGTGCCCTGGGTGTTGCCGAAGCTGAATTGAAAGCCAATTCCCAGCGCTCGTTTGCCGATGCCGAGTCCAGTTCGAAGATTGATCTGCTGGCCGCGCGCGTCGAGCAAAAACGCGCCGAACGGGATTACGCCCGTGAACTGCTCAAGCGCAGCGAAGTGCGCGCCGAGCGCAATGGCATTGCCGTGTTTGCCGACGCCGAGCGCTGGACCGGGAAACCGGTGCAGACCGGCGAGCGGTTGATGGAAATTGCCGATCCGACCCAGGCCGAACTGCGCATCGAACTGGCCGTGGGCGACGCGATCTCTCTGGAGCCCGGTGCGCAAGTCGCGCTGTTCCTCGACAGCGATCCGTTGCAGCGGCATCTGGCCCGGCTCGAACGCGCAGCGTATGAAGCGCAACCCACGGCCGGCGGGCAGTTGGCCTATCGGCTCGATGCCAGTTTCGATCAGGCGCCACCGCGTATCGGCCTGCGCGGCACGGCGAAAGTCTTCGGTGACCGTGCACCGCTGGCGCTTTACCTGCTGCGCAAACCACTGGCCGGTTTGCGCCAGAGTGTGGGGTTGTAGATGAGTTTGCCGAGCCTGCGCGCGGACTTGCAACTGACCCCCGCTTCAGCGGCGCTGGACGGCTCGCCGCGCTGGACCCTGGCCGACCCGGTGCGCGGTCGCTATTTCAAACTCGGCGTGGCTGCGATGCGCTTGCTGCGACATTGGTCCCTGAGTGATCCCGAACAGGTCCTGCACGCCGCCAATCGCGAGCCGGGCTTGCCGTTGAGCGGCAGCGATCTGGAGCAACTGCTGGGTTTTCTGCGCGGCCATGATCTGATCAGTGCTCTCGACCCGCAGCAGCGTGACAGTTACAGCCTGAAAGCCGCCGCCCAGCGTCAGACGCTGTGGCAGATTCTGTTGCATCAGTACCTGTTTTTCCGGATACCCCTTTGGCGCCCGGACGCCTTCCTCAATCGTGTCTGGCCCTGGATGGCACGTTTCGGCCCGCGAGTGCTGCGCTTCGGACTTCCGGCAACGCTGGGTCTGGGCGTGTTTCTGGTGTCCCGGGACTGGCAGCGATTTATCGCGACCTTCCCTCATTTGTTCAGCCTCGGCGGTGCGCTGGCCTTCGGTGTGGCGTTGTTTTTCGCCAAGCTCTGCCACGAATTCGGCCACGCGTTCATGGCCAAGCGCGCGGGGTGTCGGGTGCAGAGCATGGGCGTGGCGTTCATGGTGATGTTGCCGATGTTCTACACCGACGTCAGCGATGCCTGGCGGGTCAACGATCGGCGTGCCCGATTGCTGATCGGAGGCGGTGGCGTGCTGGCCGAACTGCTGCTGGCGAGTATCGCGCTGCTGGCCTGGTCGCTGTTGCCCGACGGGCCGGCGCGCACGGCGGCGTTCATGCTTGCCAGCGCAACATGGATCACCACGCTGGTGATCAACCTCAACCCGTTCATGCGTTTCGATGGCTACTTTTTGCTCAGTGATTTCTGGGAAGTGGACAACCTGCAGGGACGCGCCTTTGCCCTGTGTCGCTGGCATCTGCGCGAAACCCTGTTCGGCTATGGCGAACCGGCTCCGGAGCCTTTGTCGCCGAGGATGCAGCGACGTCTGTTGGTGTGGGGCTACGGCGCGTGGTTGTGGCGCGCGGTACTGTTTTTCGGGATTGCGCTGGCGGTGTATCACTTGTTCTTCAAGCTCCTGGGCATTTTCCTGATGCTGGTTGAGTTGGTGTGGTTCATCTTTCTGCCGATCGTGCGCGAGTGGCGGGAATGGTGGAGCCGCCGCGATCAGGCCCATGCACCGCGGGTGTTGTTGAGTGCGTTGGGACTGCTCGCCTTCGTGCTGTTTCTGGCATTGCCCTGGCGCAGTGCGGTGGAGTTGCCGTCGATGCTCGAAGCGGGACGCGTCAGTGCGCTGCATGCGCCGGTAGCGGCGCGGGTCAAAGTGGTGAATGTGCACGATGGGCAAAAGGTCGCTCAGGGCGATGTGCTCATCGAACTGGAATCGCCGGACCTGGACTCGCGCCAGGCCATCGTCCGCCGCGAAATCCAGATCCAGCAATTACAGATGCGTCGCCAGGCGAGTCGCAGCGAGACCGCGGCGGACGCGGGTATCGTCGAACAGCGTCTGGCGGAAGCGGTGGCCGAATACCGCGGGTTGGCGGCCCAGCGGGAACGTTTGCTGTTGCGCGCACCCCATGCCGGTAGCGTGCGCGATCTGTTGCCGCAATTGGCCGTCGGCCGTTGGCTGCCGACCAAAGAGCCGCTGGCGCGGGTGGTGGAGGAAGGTGTGCGGTTGCGGGGCTATCTGGACGAGGCCGAGTTGTGGCGTGTTGCACCGGGCGCTCGCGGGCGGTTTATCGCCGATGACCCGATGCACCCGGCGATCGCTGTGCAACTGACTGAAGTCGACACCAACGGTGCGGCCTATGTCGATCAGGAAGCACTGACGTCCGACCACCACGGGCCGATCGCCGTGCGCCGGGATCCGAATCAACGGGCCGAGCCGGTGCAAGGGCAGTATGGTGCGCGGTTGAGCGCTCTCGAGGACGCGCCAACACCTGTGCAACCACTGCGCGGCGTGGTGGTGTTGCAGGGGCGCGGCGAGTCGGTGCTGGGCGTTGCGTGGCGGCGCATGGCAGCGTTGGGTGTCAGGGAAAGCGGTTTCTAGGGAGAGCAGCGATGGCGAATACGGATTCTGTGGCGGCCGACGGCTTGGTGGTGCGGCCGTCGCGCACTAACGATGGACCTTTTCTACACAGCCTCTATCAAGCGGCACGACCGGATCTGCAATGGATCGACGGTGAGCGAGAAGTCGTCGAACACGTGGTGTCCCAACAATTCCAGGTACAGGAGCAAGGGCTGGGGGAGCACTTCCCGAATGCCATGCACTACGTGATCGAAAAGCTCGGCATGGCTATTGGTGCGTTGACCACCGATTTCGGTCCCAATGAAATTCGGGTGCTGTACCTGGCGTTCATCCCGCAGGCTCGCGGGCAGGGTTACGGTCGCGCGGTGCTGCAGGGCGTGCAGAAAGCCGCGCAGCAGATTCGTTGCCCGGTGGCCACGGTGGTCTGGGCCAACAATGTCCACGCGCGCCAGCATTACCTGGCGCTGGGGTTTCAGGTTGAAGAGCGTAATCCGGCGGCGGAGCGGTTGGTGTGGTATCCGCAGCATTGAGCACAACACGGACGCAATGTGGGAGCGGGCTTGCTCGCGAAGGCGGCGTGTCAGTCGGCATCAATGTTGAATGTCCGTCCGCCTTCGCGAGCAAGCCCGCTCCCACATTTTGATCCCGGTGTGTTCAGTTGAATGCGATGTAGAAGTACCCCACGTCCGGATCGCGTCCCATCGCCGGCACCCGGGAGACAAAAATATCCTCCACTTGGCCAAGTTCCGGTAACTCCAGCGCACACAACCCATCTACAAACTCCGTGGGTTGCAGGCTGTTGAACTCGACGCTGAACGGCATGCGCTCACTGTTTGGCATCCGCGACCGGGGCGTTTCTTCAAGGCTGTCGATATGGATCGGCAACTCACTGCCATCCGGCAGCCGCAGCGTGCCAGTCTTGCCCAGCAGCGTCTGAAAGTGTTGGCGTTGAACCTGTTGCAGCATGGCGTCACTCCCAAAAATGAAAGTGACCGGGGGATTTGTACCCCGGCCGAGTCTCAACCGCGCGAAGGGAACAGCCCGTTCAGGGCAACGCTGAAGTTCAGCACCAGGAACGGGTTCATCGTTTCCATGGGCAGGCCGTTGCCGGCGGACGAGATTTCCCCGGTGACCGTGGTCGCCACGCCCTTGAGTGGCACGGCCGCCGCGCCTTGCTGATCGGAGTAGATGCTCGCCGAGCCAGGCCCGCCGCCGGAGGCACCGATGTACGAGTTGGTCGCGGTGGGATTGGTGACCGGATTGCTCGCCGGGCTGGCCAGTTGCAGGGTGGTGGTGGCTGTCAGCCCGGAGAGGGCGTGGGTGTGATTGGGCAGGTTGGTGATGGTCGGGGTGACGTTCTCGGTCCCGGAGAATTCGCCGATGACCCGCGGGGTCAGATTCAGCCCGTTACCCATGCAAACCGGCATTCGGCCTTGCAGGTTGGGTAGCATGAAATTGGTGCTGCCATTGCCTCCATAGTAGGTTCCCAGCAGTGAGAAAAGTGCCTGGTATTGCGAGACCCCCAGCGTCTGGCCGTTGCACAGGGCCCAGCCGTTAGGGGCAAAGTTAAAGGCGAAAGACTGAATAGTGCCCATGAATACTTCCATAGTTTCCTCATCCCTCAGGTTAGTTGTCTGGCGCGCCGCATGGGTGACCGGGACATCCGGGCCCATCGTTGCGATCAGCCGACTCCGTTCATTTCCCTGGCTGAGTTACGCCAAGCCAGAGCGTAGTAGATCCGCACCACGGCCAAATGTCGTTGGTCGCAAAGCCAGCATCGACGACGAACGTGCGCCGTCCTACAGTGATCAACAGGCGTTGTGGTCGGGGCTCGTTTCAGGGGGAAGCAATGGAGGCGCGCAGAGAAACACCGCTTGGCGGCGCCCAGGAGCCGCACGCAGCGCCCGGCGTCTGGGCGATGGTTCAGCGCTGGTTGCGATGGGCGCAGGAGCATTGGCTGTTGCCGATCCTGGCGTTGGCGGCGCTGGTGCGTTTCTACGACCTGACGGCGGTGGCCATCTGGGGCGATGAAGGGTCTAGCCTGTTGCTGAGCCGGTTTTCACTGGCCGGCATCTGGGTCCATGCGGCGCACGACGTGCATCCACCGCTGTATTTCCTGCTGCTGCATGGTTGGGTCGAACTGTTCGGCGACGGTATTTTTTCGATCCGCAGCCTCAGCGCTTTACCCGGCATCGCCACGGTGTGGCTCGGCGTGTGGCTGATTGGCACTGTCGATGCGCCGGACGAATTCGCACCGTTGCCCGCCGGCTGGCAGCGCATTGGCGAAACTCAGGCGGGCGGCGCCAGTGCGCGCTTGTTTGTGCGGCCTTGAGGCTGTCTCGAGCATTGCATTTCCCTTCGGCTTAACTTCGATTTGATATCAAAACACCATTACCCATGCCGTTATCCATGGTCTACGCTCCCTCATAAAGGACTTATGACCAGGGTGAAGGGATTGTCACAGTTCCACTTTATTTCCGGCTTGCCGCGTTCGGGCTCGACCCTGCTTTCTGCAATCCTTTTGCAGAACCCGCGTTTCCATGCCGGCATGACCAGCCCCGTCGGCTCACTGTTTTCCGGTGTCCTCGAGCAATGCAGCGCCGGCAGCGAGTTCGGCGCGGTGATCGATACCCACCTGCGCCGCCGTTTGCTTCGCGGCCTGTTCGATTCCTTCTACGCCGACAAGGCCGACAAACCGGTGGTGTTCGACACCAATCGCTTGTGGAGCTCGCGCCTGCCGGCGATCAGCGATCTGTTCCCTCAAGCCAAGGTCATTGCCTGCGTGCGCAATGTCGCCTGGGTCATGGACAGCATCGAGCGTCTTTATCGCGCCAACCCGTTCGAAAACACCAAGCTGTTTGGCGATGCGGTCGAACGCAATACGGTCTACAGCCGCTGCGAAACCCTGGCCCAGCGCAATCGCCTGGTCGGTTTTGCCTGGGCTGCGCTCAAGGAAGCCTATTACGGTGAGCACGCCGACTCGCTGTTGATCGTCGATTACGACCTGCTGACCCAGGCGCCTGACCGGGTGATGCGGCTGGTCTACGACTTCATTGGCGAACCCTGGTTCGAGCACGATTTCGACCACCTGGCCTATGACGCACCGGAGTTCGATCAAGCCTTGGGTGTATCGGGCCTGCACAAGGTCAAACCCAAAGTCGAGTTGCAATCGCGACGCACGATTCTGCCGCCGGATTTGTTCAAGCAGTACGCAGAATTATCCTTCTGGCTCGATGGCTCAGCCAGCGCCGCCAATGTCATTCGCATGAAAGCCGACGCCGCGATCAGTTGATCGCGGCGTTTTCGTTTACGCAGCAAAAATGTTCGAGTCCGGGTGAGCAACATGTGGTGGAGCAACGGCAAGTCACGGATTACCAAAGGCGCACGAGCGCTGGCCTCTCCAATGATCGTGTCCCTGGAGCCGCGCATGCTGTTCGACGGCGCGGTGGCGGCCACTGTTGCCGATACCGCCCAGGCTGACAGCCACACCACGGCTGACGCGGCGAAGCCACCGGTCGCCGAGAAACCGGTCGCCAGCCAGGACAATCACGGACAGGCCGATGCCACGCCCGCAGTGGCGCCTGTTGCCGTGCCCGGACAAAGCGTGGTGTTCGTCGACTCCCGGGTCAAGGACGCCGACAGCCTGCTCAAGGGTGTGGCGCCCGGCACTCAGGTGGTTCAACTCGACGCCACCAGGGATGGCTTGCAGCAGATTGCCGACTACCTGGACACCCATCAGGGCATCAGCTCGGTGCAGATCATCGCCCACGGCAACGCAGGTGATCTGTGGCTGGGCGACAGCTACCTGTCGGCGGACAACGTTGCGGCCCGCAGTGCGGTGCTCGCGGAAATGGGCAAAGACATGAATGTCGGCGGCGACATCATGATCTATGGCTGCTACACCGCCGAGGGCGAACGGGGGTTGAGCTTCGTCGATTCCCTGGCGCAACTGACCGGCCGTGATGTGGCGGCGTCCAGCAACCGCACCGGCGTGGGCGGCGACTGGGATCTGGAAATCGCCACCGGCAATATCGAAAGCGCCAATGTGCTGTCGACAATGGCCATGAGCGACTATCAATGGGGCCTGGCGACCTGGACGGCCACCACCAACGCCAACACCGGTGTCGGCTCTTTGCGCGCCGCCATCGCTTCGGCGCAGAACGGCGATATCGTCACCTTCAACGCCAGCATGACGGTGCAACTGACCTTCGAACTGCTGATCAACAAGAACATCACCGTTGATGGCGACTTGAACAACGACGGTGCGGCGGATGTGATTCTCGACGGTCAGTACAGGACCCGGGTGATTGAAATTGCGGCGGGCAAAACCGTGACGCTGGATGGTCTGGTGATCACCCGTGGCCTGGTGTCGGGCACGGGCGGCAACGGTGGCTACGGTGCCACGGGTGCGATGGCCGGGGGGATTTTCAACGCAGGGATTCTGACGCTGAACAACGTTACCGTGACCTCAAACGCTGCCTCTGGTGGCGGTGGCGGCGGCGGTGTCACTGGCGCGTTTTACGGCGGTGGCGGCGGCGGTGGCGGCGGTTTGGGCGGCCAGGGCGGTGGGCATGGCGGTTCGGCCGGGCCTGGCACTGGCACGTTGGGCGGCGGTGCGGGCAGCGGCGGTGTCGGCGGTTACGGCGGCGGTTATGACGCGACCCACATGGGCGGTCGCGGTGGCACCAGCACCGGCGGCACTGGCGGTCTGGGCGTTTCCTACTACAGCAACGGCGGTAACGGTTCGACGGCCACCAATGGCACGATTTCCATTGGCGGCGGCGGTGGCGGCGCCGGTTGGGACAAGGTCGGTGGCGCGGGCGGTAACGCGGCGGGCGGGATCTATAACGCAAGCAGCGGCACCATCACCATCATCGGAACGTCGAACATTACCAACAACCTCGGCGCCGGTGGCGGCGGCGGCGGTGGGGGTGGCTATGGCAGCAACGCCTCCAACGGCGGCATCGGCGGTCGGGGCGTCGGTGCGATCTGGAACAAAGGCACGCTGCTGATGACGGCAGCCAACTTCGCAGCCCTGGCCGGTAATGCCGCGGGCAGCGGTGCCGGTGGTGCTGCGCTGAGCGGGGGGACAACCGGCACCTCGCCGACCTCCGTAGCGACCATCTACAACGACGGCGGCATACTCAACACCGCGTATGCACCGCCGCCGACCGCAACCATTGTGGTCGCTGATACCACACTGAGCATTGGCGAAACGAGCCTGGTGACGATCACCTTCTCCGAGGCGGTGACCGGTTTCACCAACGCGGACCTGACGATTGCCAACGGCACTTTGACGGCGGTCAGCAGCGGCGATGGCGGTATCACCTGGACGGCGACGTTCACGCCGACTGCCAGTATTTCTGACACGACCAACGTCATCACCCTCGATAACACCGGGGTGATCAACGGTCTGGGCACTGCTGGCGTCGGGACCACCAATTCCAATAACTACATCGTCGACACCGCTCGCCCGACCGCCGGCATCGTGTTTACCGACACTGCGCTGAAAATTGGCGAAACCTCGCTGGTGACCTTTACCTTCAACGAGGCGGTGACCGGTTTCACCAACGCGGACCTGACGATTGCCAACGGCACCTTGACGGCGGTGAGCAGCAGCGATGGCGGCATCACCTGGACGGCAACCTTCACCCCGACTGCCAGCATTACTGACGCGACCAACCGGATCACCCTGGATAACACCGGCATCAGCGACGTGGCGGGCAACGCCGGTAGCGGCACGACCGATTCGAACAACTACGCCATTGATACCGTGCGGCCGACCGCGACCATCGTCGTGGCCGATACGGCGCTGCGCATCGGCGAAACCTCGCTGGTGACGTTCACCTTCAGCGAAGCGGTCAGCGGTTTCACCAACGCCGACCTGACCATCGCCAACGGTACGCTGACGGCGGTGAGCAGCAGCGATGGCGGCATCACCTGGACGGCGACGTTCACCCCGAACGCCAGCATCAATGACACGACCAACCTGATCACCCTGAACAATACCGGGGTGAGCGATCTGTCAGGCAACGCCGGGACCGGCACCACCGACTCGAACAACTACGCCATCGATACGCTCCGTCCGACCGCGACCATCGTGGTGGCCGACAATGCGTTGAAAATCGGCGAAACCTCGCTGGTGACCATCACCTTCGCCGAGGCGGTAAGCGGATTTACCAATGCGGACCTCACCATCGCCAACGGTACGCTGACGGCAGTGAGCAGCAGCGACGGCGGCATCACCTGGACCGCCACGTTCACGCCGTCCGCCAGCACCACCGATGCGACTAACCTGATCACCCTGGACAACACGGGTGTTAGCGATCTGTCGGGCAACGCCGGCAGCGGCACCACCGACTCCAACAACTACGCCATCGACACCGTGCGGCCAACGGCAACCATCGTGGTGGCGGACACTGCGCTGAGGATCGGCGAAACCTCGCTGGTGACGATCACCTTCAGTGAAGCGGTCAGTGGTTTCACCAACGCGGACCTGACGATTGCCAACGGCACCTTGACGGCAGTGAGCAGCAGCGATGGCGGCATCACCTGGACCGCGACCTTCACGCCGAGCGCCAGCATCAACGACACGACCAACCTGATCACCCTGGCTAACACCGGGGTCAGTGACCTGTCGGGCAACGCCGGCAGTGGCACGACCGATTCCAACAACTACGCCATCGACACAGTCCGGCCCACCGCGACCATCGTCCTGGCAGACCCGACCCTGAGTGCCGGCGAGACGTCGCTGGTGACGATCACCTTCTCCGAGGCCGTGAGCGGTTTCACCAACGCGGACCTGACGATTGCCAACGGCACGTTGACGGCGGTCAGCAGCAGCGACGGCGGCATCACCTGGACCGCCACCTTCACGCCAACGGTGGGTGTGAACGATGCGACCAACGTCATCACCCTGGCCAATACCGGTGTGGCCGACCTCTCCGGCAACACGGGCAGCGGCACCACCAACTCCGGCAACTACACAATCGATACCGTGGCTCCGACGGCCACCATTGTCGTCGCCGACAACGCGCTGAAAATCGGCGAAACGTCCCTGGTCACTATCACCTTCTCTGAGGCAGTGACCGGTTTCAGCAACGCCGACCTGACGATTGCCAACGGCACGCTGAGCGCGGTGAGCAGCAGCGACGGCGGCATTACCTGGACCGCCACGTTCACGCCGTCCGCCAGCACCACCGATGCGACCAATCTGATCACCCTGGACAACAGCGGTGTGCAAGCGGCCAGCACCGGCAACGTGGGCAGCGGCACCACCGACTCCAACAACTACGCCATCGACACTGTGCGGCCAACGGCAACCGTCGTCGTGGCGGACACTGCGCTGAGGATCGGCGAAACTTCGCTGGTGACGATCACCTTCAGTGAAGCGGTCAGTGGTTTCACCAACGCGGACCTGACGATTGCCAACGGCACCTTGACGGCAGTGAGCAGCAGCGATGGCGGCATCACCTGGACCGCGACCTTCACGCCGAGCGCCAGCGTCAACGACACGACCAATCTGATCACCCTGGCTAACACCGGGGTCAGTGACCTGTCGGGCAACGCCGGCAGTGGCACGACCGATTCCAACAACTACGCCATCGACACAGTCCGGCCCACCGCGACCATCGTCCTGGCAGACCCGACCCTGAGTTCCGGCGAGACGTCGCTGGTGACGATCACCTTCTCCGAGGCCGTGAGCGGTTTCACCAACGCGGACCTGACGATTGCCAACGGCACGTTGACGGCGGTCAGCAGCAGCGACGGCGGCATCACCTGGACCGCCACCTTCACGCCAACGGTGGGTGTGAACGATGCGACCAACGTCATTACCCTGGCCAATACCGGTGTGGCCGATCTCTCCGGCAATACGGGCAGCGGCACCACCAACTCCGGCAACTACACGATCGATACCGTGGCTCCGACGGCCACCATTGTCGTCGCGGACAACGCGCTGAACATCGGCGAAACGTCCCTGGTCACTATCACGTTCTCTGAGGCGGTGACCGGTTTCAGCAATGCCGACCTGACGATTGCCAACGGCACGCTGAGCGCGGTGAGCAGCAGCGACGGCGGCATTACCTGGACCGCCACGTTCACGCCGTCCGCCAGCACCACCGATGCGACCAACCTGATCACCCTGGACAACAGCGGTGTGCAAAACGCCTCGGGCAACGCCGGCAGCGGCACCACCGACTCGAACAACTACGCCATCGACACCGTGCGCCCTACGGCGACGGTCGTTGTTGCGGAGACCACGCTGGCGCTGGGTCAAACCTCGCTGGTGACGATCACTTTCAGCGAGGCGGTGACCGGTTTGACCAACGCGGACCTGACGATTGCCAACGGCACGTTGAGCGCCGTGAGCAGCGGCGACGGCGGCATCACCTGGACCGCGACCTTCACGCCGAGCGCCAGCATCAACGACACGACCAATCTGATCACCCTGGCTAACACCGGGGTCAGTGACCTGTCGGGCAACGCCGGCAGTGGCACGACCGATTCCCACAACTACGCCATCGACACAGTCCGGCCCACCGCGACCATCGTCCTGGCAGACCCGACCCTGAGTGCCGGCGAAACCTCGCTGGTGACGATCACTTTCTCCGAGGCCGTGAGCGGTTTCACCAACGCGGACCTTTCGATTGCCAACGGCACCTTGACCGCGGTGAGCAGCAGCGACGGCGGCATCACCTGGACCGCCACCTTCACGCCAACGGTGGGTGTGAACGATGCGACCAACGTCATCACCCTGGCCAATACCGGTGTGGCCGACCTCTCCGGCAACACGGGCAGCGGCACCACCAACTCCGGCAACTACACAATCGATACCGTGCTGCCGACGGCCACCATTGTCGTCGCCGACAACGCGTTGAACATCGGCGAAACGTCGCTGGTCACCATCACCTTCTCCGAGGCAGTGACCGGTTTCACCAACGCCGACCTGACGATTGCCAACGGCACCTTGAGCGCGGTGAGCAGCAGCGACGGCGGCATTACCTGGACCGCCACGTTCACGCCGTCCGCCAGCACCACCGATGCGACCAACCTGATCACCCTGGACAACAGCGGTGTGCAAAACGCCTCGGGCAATGTCGGCAGCGGCACCACCGACTCCAACAACTACGCGATCGACAGCCTGCGTCCGACCGCTACGATCGTGGTCGCCGACAGCACCCTCAGCGCGGGCGAAACGTCCTTGGTGACGATCACTTTCAGTGAGGCGGTGACCGGTTTGACCAACGCGGACCTGACGATTGCCAACGGCACCTTGACGGCGGTGAGCAGCAGCGACGGCGGCTTCACCTGGACCGCGACCTTCACACCGAGCACCAGCATCAACGACACGACCAACCTGATCACCCTGGACAACACGGGCATCAGCGACGTGGCGGGTAACACTGGCGCAGGCACCACCGATTCCAACAACTACGCGATCGATAGCCTGCGTCCGACCGCTACGATCGTGGTCGCCGACAGCACCCTCAGCGCGGGCGAAACGTCCTTGGTGACCATCACCTTCAGCGAGGCGGTGAGCGGTTTCGACAACAGTGACCTGAGCATCCCCAATGGCACGTTGAGTGCGGTGAGCAGCAGCGATGGCGGCATCACCTGGACCGCCACCTTCACACCGACGGTCGGCGTCAAGGACACCAGCAACGTCATCATCCTGAACAACACCGGGGTGGCCGACGTTGCCGGTAACTCAGGCAGCGGAACCACCAACTCGGCGAACTTTACGATCGACACAGTGCTGCCGACAGCCACCATCGTCGTCGCCGACACTGCGCTGAAGGCGGGTGAAACCTCACTGGTCACTATCACCTTCAGCGAAGCGGTGAGCGGGTTCTCCAACGCCGACCTGACGATTGCGAATGGCACGCTCAGCAGCGTGTCGTCGAGTGATGGCGGCGTCACCTGGACGGCAACGTTCACGCCGTCCGCCAGCACCACCGATGCGACCAACTTGATCACCCTGGACAACAGCGGGGTGCAAAACGCCTCGGGCAACGTCGGCACCGGCGTCACCAACTCCAACAATTTCGCCATCGACACCGCGCTGGCGCGCGCCACCATCGTGGTCGCCGACAATCGCCTGGGCATCGGCGAAACCACCACGGTGACCTTCACCTTCAGCGAAGCGGTGAGCGGTTTCGACCTGTCGGACATCAGCGTCGCCAACGGCGTGCTGTCGAACCTGAGCAGCAGCAACGGCGGCGTCACCTGGACGGCAACCCTGGCGCCGACCGCCGGCATCAACGACGCGACCAACCTGATAGTGCTCGCCACCAGTTCGGTGCAGGACGCCGCCGGCAACCTCGGCGCGAGTATCGCCATTTCCAACAACTACATACTGGACGCATCCCGGCCGACGGTGAGCATCGTGGTCGCCAACCCGAACATGGGCGCCGGTCAGAGCTCCGTGGTGACGTTCACCTTCAGCGAAGCGGTGAGCAATTTCGACCTGGATGATTTGAGTGTGACCAACGGGGATTTGACCGGCCTGAGCAGCAGCGACGGCGGCAAGACCTGGACCGCCACGTTCACGCCCACTGCCAATGTCAGCGACCCGAGCAACTTCATCGCCCTCGACACCAGCAACGTCACCGATCTGGCCGGTAACGCGGGTGACAGCGTGTCGGTCTCCAACAATTACGCGATAGGCATCGTCGCGGTGATACCGGATCAGGAAGTCCTCAGCAGCGACCCGGTGACCGTGTCCGATCAACCCATCGTGCCCCTGCAACCGATCGTTTTCACCCCGCCCACCGGTGACCTCGGTTCCCCGCTGACCTTTGCTCCGTTGTTCGAAAACCGGGACGTCGGCGGGGGCATTCGGCCGCTGGGTGACATCTTTGTGAACAACGGCGCGCTGGCGCAGAGTTATGTCGCGCAAGTGTTCACCAGCAGCGATAGCGGCGGTGGCGAAGGTGCAAGCCACGGCTTCCTCGGCATCGGCGGTGGCGATGGCGGGGTGTTCAGCACCAGCACGTTGTCGAATCTGTTCAATCTGGACGTCGGTAACGAGCAGAGTTCGCTGAACTCATTCGGCAGTCATTCGATCATGGTCAGTGATGCTTCCCAAGGCCTGCGCGGCGTATTTGGAGCGCCCAGTCTCGCTCAGCAATTGCAACAGCTCAAAGACACCGAGCAACGGCAGGTCAACGACCTGGCCGCTGCTTTGAAACAAGCCGGCATCAGCGAAGTGCAGGCCTGACACAACAGTTTAATTGTTGCGATACCCCGGGGGCGGTCAAGGATGAAGAGAAGTCAGCAGTTGTTCGTCGTGAGTTTGCTCGCGCTGGCAGTCAGTGGATGTGCAGTAAAAAGTGAACCGATCGAACGCAGCGTCAGCGAGCAGCGCGCTAAAAGCGATCTGCAAAGCATGTACAAGGATCAGGAGCCCCTCAGCGGTCCGCTGACCCTGCATCAGGCCATGGCACGCGCGGTGAAATATAACCTCGAAGGCCGGCTCAAGATCATGGAAGAGGCCTTGGCCAAGCGCCAGCTCGACCTGGCCAGTTTTGACATGCTGCCGCGCATGGCGCTGGACGCCGGTTACGTCGGCCGTAACAACGTCAGCGCCTCCAGCAGCCAGAGCGTACTGACCGGCACCCAGTCGTTGGAACCGTCGACCTCACAGGACCGCGACCGTGAAGTCGCCGACCTGAACATGGTCTGGAACGTGCTCGATTTTGGTGTCAGCTACATCAGTGCCAAGCAACAGGGCGACCAACGACTGATCGTTCAGGAGCGCCGACGCAAAGTGATCAACACCATCGTTCAGGACGTGCGTTCGGCGTATTGGCGTGCCATGGCCGCCGAACGTTTGCTCAAGCAGATCGACAGTCTCATGGCTCGGGTCGAGACCGCTCGCGGCAACAGCCAGAACATGAGCGAACAGCGCATCGGCGATCCGATCCAGGCGTTGGGTTATCAACGCTCGCTGATCGAAGCCACACGCCAGTTGGAAGAACAACGCCGAGCGTTGTCGCTGGCGAAAACCGAACTGGCGACCCTGATCAATCTGCCCCTGGGCACCGAGATGACGCTGGCGACTCAGGACGACTACGTCATTCCGGAACTCAAAGTCGACCTCGCCAGCCTGGAACAGGAAGCCCTGACCAGCCGCCCGGAACTGCGTGAGCAGGATTATCAAAGTCGCATCAGCGCCGCCGAAACCCGTAAAGCCATGTTGCGCCTGCTGCCGGGGCTGGAGTTTTCCGCCGGCGGGCACTACGACAGCAACTCGTTCCTGGTGGAGCAGGGTTGGGCCGACTATGGCGTGAAGGTGACCTGGAACCTGTTCAGCGTGATCTCGGCACCGGCGGCGATCAACGTCGCCAAGGCCGGTGAAGAAGTGGCCACGGCGCGTCGTCAGGCGATGTCGATTGCGGTGCTGGCGCAACTCTATGTGGCCAACGCCAATTTCCGCGAGGCGCTGCGACAGTTCAAGACCAATCAGCAACTGTCGGACATTGACGGGCAGATTGTCGGCCAAATGCGCAGTCGCTATCAGGCTGCGGGGCTGGGCGAACTGGACTTGATTCAGGGTGAGTTGAATACCTTGCAGGCTGATCTGCGTCGCGATCTCTCGTACGCGGATCTGCGCAATGCTTACGGGCAGATTTTTGCCAGTGCCGGGCTCGATCCGCTGCCGGACCAAGTGCAGTCCACCGAAGTCCAGTCCATCGCCACCGCGTTGGCCAATCGCGAAGCGGCGTGGGCGGCGGGCAACATTACGGTGCCGGCGGCGCATGTCCAGGCTCGATAACCTTCAGGCGCCGACGGCGAGCATCAGCCGCGCACAACGGGAGGCCCGTAACGGCCATCGCGGCACGGCCATTCTGTTGACCGGTTTGCCGGCGGCGGGTAAGTCGACGCTGGCCCAGGCGCTGCACGCCGAGTTGTTCGAACGCGGCGTGCAGAGTGTCGTGCTCGACGGCGATGGACTGCGGGTCGGGCTCAATCGCGACTTGGGTTTTGCCGACAGTGATCGCCTGGAAAACATCCGCCGGGCCAGTGAACTGGCGGCGTTGCTGGTGGAGAACGGGCAGGTGGTGATTCTGGCGATGATCGCGCCGCTGCTGGAATTGCGTGAACTGTTCGCCACGCGTTTAGGCGAGGATTATCGCGAGGTCTGGTGCAGCGCTTCCCTGGCGGTGTGTGAGCAGCGCGATCCCAAAGGTCATTACGCCCGAGCCCGTCGCGGTGATCTGTCAGGATTTACCGGGGTTTCTGCGCCTTATGAACCGCCAAAGTCGGCTTCTTTAGTGCTCGATACCGGAGCGCAGACGGTCGAAGCCTGTCTCGACCACTTGCTGACCTGGCTCGGCGAATGCGCGGTGCTGCCCAAGTTATGAACCGAAATGCTGTTCACTTAAGAAAATCTCAGTGGGGCAAGCAATTTGTGGCGAGGGGATTTATCCCCGTTGGGTCGCGAAGCGGCCCCAGCGAATTGTCCGGATTGGCGACTGCTTCGCAGCCGAACGGGGCGGTGCGACGTTTCGCTAAATCCCCTCACCCCAGGTCATCACCGCTTCAAGGTTTCGCCGACAAATCCGCCATGCCCTTGAGCAATTCGATCGGCAACGGAAAGACGATGGTCGAGCTTTTGTCCCCGGCAATCGAGCTCAGAGTCTGCATGTACCGCAGTTGCATGGCGCCCGGCTGACGGCCGAGCATTTCGGCGGCCTGCATGAGCTTTTCCGAGGCCTGCAATTCACCTTCGGCGTGGATGACCTTGGCCCGGCGTTCCCGCTCGGCTTCAGCCTGTTTGGCGATGGCGCGGACCATCGATTCGTTGAGGTCCACGTGCTTGATCTCGACGTTGGCGACCTTGATGCCCCAGGCGTCGGTCTGAGCATCGAGAACTTGCTGGATATCGATGTTCAACCGTTCGCGCTCGGCCAGCAATTCATCGAGTTCGTGTTTACCGAGCACTGCGCGCAAGGTGGTCTGGGCCAGTTGGCTGGTGGCCATGAGGAAATCTTCAACCTGGATAATCGCCTTCTGCGGGTCGAGCACGCGGAAGTACAGCACCGCGTTGACCTTGACCGAGACGTTGTCGCGGGTGATCACGTCTTGCGGCGGCACATCGAGCACCACGGTACGCAGGTCGACGCGAACCATTTGCTGCACCACAGGAATCAACAGGATCAGGCCGGGGCCTTTGACTTGCCAGAAACGGCCGAGCTGGAACACCACCCCGCGCTCGTATTCGCGCAGGATGCGAAAAGTCGATCCCGCCAGCGCAATCACCAACAGCAGCAGTGCGACAAAACCCAGTTGCAGACCCATGGTTATTCTCCACCCGGCGCCGCGTCAGCCGCGGCCACTTGCAGCAGTAATCCCTTGCGCGCCACCACCCGGACCCGTTGCCCGGTTTCCAGTGGCGTGGCGCTGAGTACTTGCCACTTTTCTCCTTGCAGGTGCACCCAGCCGTTGCAGGCATTGCCGGGCTGTAACGACGTCACCGGAGCCACGCTGCCCACGAGCCCGGCATCGCCACTGACGGTTTGGCGCGGTCGGGTTTTCAGGGCGTGGATCACCAGGAATATCAACAACAACGCACTGATCAGGCCCAGGCCGATCATCAACGGTACTGGCACCTCGGTGTTGCTCAGGATCACTGCGCCGATGACGAACATCACAATCCCGCCCAACCCGATGACGCCGTAATTGGGCAAGGCAGCCTCGGCGATCAGAAAGGCGATGCCGAACGTGATCAGCCAGATCCCCATGGGGTTGGGAACCAGCACGATGGTGTCCACCGCGAATGCCGATCCGCTCAAGGCCAACAGCAACGCCATTGCACAGCAACGAGTGTTCACTTGACCCTCCTTTGTAGGAGCGAGCTCGCTCGCGATGAACCTGAGAGCACCGCGCCCATCCATGCAGTCCGCGTTCTCGTTAACGCCCATCGCTTAATACAGTCTAGCCGAGCCATGGATTGTACGAATTTTGCTCAGTTGTCGACGGTGCTCCAGTGGGCAGATTTCCCGCGCGATGACGCCAGCAGGCCTAGACTTTTGAGTGGTGAGAACAGGTTTATCCATCGTCCGCCAACGTTGTTGCGGACACCGAGGTGCATCATGCGTATGGCAAAAACCGTGCAGAGCAGCCTGGACAGGGCGCACTGCGAATTTGACATCGTTAGCCATCCACATTC
Source organism: Pseudomonas sp. LBUM1670 (assembly GCF_059695695.1). Classification (NCBI taxonomy): domain Bacteria; kingdom Pseudomonadati; phylum Pseudomonadota; class Gammaproteobacteria; order Pseudomonadales; family Pseudomonadaceae; genus Pseudomonas; species Pseudomonas sp. LBUM1670. The sequence continues at coordinate 188,680 of NZ_CP166783.1, forward strand.
GGCCAGCAGCCTTGAAACGGCGCGGGTCGCGGGCATTCCTGCCGAACGGGTGGCCAAGTCGGTGATCCTCGACGATCACCACGGGCATTTCCTGATGGCCGTGCTGCCGGCGAGTCGTCACCTGGACCTGACTAAAGTGCGCAGCAGCGGCGAATGGCAAGTCACCCGGGAAAGCACCCTGGCGCATCTGTTCGAAGACTGCGAACGCGGCGCGGTGCCAGCGTTAGGTGAGTCCTATGGCATGGACATGGTCATCGACCCATTGCTGACCCGGCAGCAAGATATCTACCTGGAGGCCGGCAACCACAACAATCTGCTGCACATGAGCGTGCCGGAGTACTTGAAACTGGTGCCGCATGCGGAGGTGCGGGAGTTGAGTCATTGAGTTTTGCGGCGTCTGTCATGACGCCTTCGCGGGCAAGCCACGCTCCCACAGGGACCTCGCAGTTCCTGTGGGAGCGAGGCTTGCCCGCGATTGACTGCCCAGCAGTCACCCATCATCTGCCATAAAAAAGGAGCCCGACATGGAATCCCCAACCCACAGCCTCCCCTCCCTGTTCAAACAACTCGGCCTGCCGGATGACGCCGAAAGCATCGATAAATTCATCGCTACCCACTCACCGCTCAAGCCCGAATTGCATTTGGCCGATGCATTTTTCTGGAGCAAGAGCCAAGCGCAGTTTTTGCGCGACGATATTCTGGATGACGCGGATTGGGCTGAGGTGGTGGATCAGTTGGATGTGCTGCTGAGGAAGGGGCGTGGGGTATAAAAACATCGAAAAAACTCAGTTGTAAGGTTTTTTCAAGGTTGCTCAGGAACTACAAATAGACCAGAATTGCGACCTTAATTGAGGTCTTATTTATGCAAAGTGTTCTGGCCGATATGGCTGTTAGTGTGTCTGAACTGAAGAAAAACCCATCTGCGGTTCTGAGCGGAGCTCATGGTGGACCCGTCGCAGTGCTAAATCACAACCGAGTCATGGGGTATATGGTCCCGGCGGATGTATTCGAAGCCATGATGGAGCGCCTCGATGACCTTGATTTAGCTGAAATCGTTCGTTCCCGTAGGCATGAAACGCCAATGCCGGTAAGCCTGGATGACCTATAAGCTCGAATTCCTGCCGTCCGCACGCAAGGAGTGGGACAAGCTTGGACATACGTTGCGTGAACAATTCAAAAAGAAGCTGGCAGAGCGACTTGAGTTGCCTCGGATCCCGGCCGACGCCCTCCATGGGATGCCTGACTGCTACAAAATCAAGTTGAAGTCTTCGGGATACAGACTGGTCTACGAGGTCATTGATGAGCGTGTGGTGATTTCCGTGGTGGCGGTCGGTAAGCGGGAGCGCAGCAATGTGTACGAGCGGGCGAAGAAGCGCTCATAGCTCACCCATCTTTCATTCAGCAGCTTTTGCTCGTCTGCCAGCGAACTCAGTTTCGATTTTCTCGTTGCTGAGGCTCGGCTCCTTGTGCCGTGAGAGCCGTGCCGCATCTACTTTCCGTTGCAGAAAACAGCGATAACTATCCGCGTCTCCGGTATTGGTGCCAGGTTTTGTTTCTGGTGTTGGGTACTCAGTCATTAGGTTCTCGCTTGGGGTAGGCAGCTAAGGGGGTGAGCGATCTTTACCGATTTTTTACTGTGTCCTAACCGTCAAGTTGTTTCAAAACTTGACCAGCTTTCCCCTCAAATGCCATATTGATAGTTAGCGAACTAACAGTGTGTCTTTCCTCCCGTGTCAAAAACCCTCGACTTTCTCCAGATGAACATCAGCAGCTCCATGGTGGTGGCCGCCCGGCATTGGCGGAAGATCTGCCAGACCACGCTGGTCAACTATGGAATCTCCGAAGCCTGCGCCGTCCCGTTGTTGATGATCGGGCGGTTGGGCGAGGGTGTGCGGCAGGTGACGGTGGCGCAGGCGGCCGGGATGGAGAGCCCGTCTCTGGTGCGTCTGCTCGATCAGCTGTGTCATGCCGGCTACGTTCGTCGGACTGAAGATGCTCAAGATCGCCGCGCCAAGTGCCTGAGCCTGACCGACACCGGCCGGGAGCTGGTTCAGGCGGTTGAAATCGAGCTGGTGCGCTTGCGCAATGAAGTGCTGGAAGGGATTGTCCCGAGTGATCTGGAAGCGGCGCTGCGGGTATTGAAAGCGTTTGAAGCGGCCAACGCTCCGTCGGTGGTGAACCCTTGAGCGGATTTTTTACCGGCGTTCCCCCGGCGCGGGACTGGTTCTACGGCGTGCGCACGTTCGCGGCATCGATGATCGCGTTGTACATCGCCATGCTCATGCAGATGCCGCGTCCGTATTGGGCGATGGCCACGGTCTACATCGTTTCCAGTCCGTTTGTCGGCCCGACCAGTTCCAAGGCGCTGTACCGCGCGGTCGGTACGTTTCTGGGCGCGGCGGCGGCGGTTTTTTTCGTGCCGATGTTCGTTCAGAGCCCCTATGTGCTGGTGGTGGTCATCGCGTTGTGGACCGGAATTCTGCTGTTCCTGTCGCTGCACCTGCGCACCGCCAACAGTTACGCCCTGATGCTTGCCGGATACACCCTGCCGCTGATCGCATTGCCCGTGGTGGATAACCCGCTGGCGGTGTGGGATGTGGCTGAAGCGCGTACCGAAGAGATCTTCCTCGGCATCGCCGTCGCGGCAGTGGTCGGCGCGATGTTCTGGCCCCGGCGGCTGGCGCCGGTGTTCAACGATTCGGTGAACACATGGTTCGCAGACGCCTCGACCTACAGCCTGCGTTTCCTCAGCCGCCAGGTGCAACCGGATGAAGTCAGCGCACTGCGCTCATCGATGGTCGCAACCTTCAACACGCTTGAATTAATGATCGGCCAGTTGCCCCACGAGGGCGCGCGCCCGCAAACCGTGCGCAACACCAAGGAGCTGCGCGGGCGAATGATTCATCTGCTGCCGGTGATCGACGCCCTCGACGACGCGCTTTATGCCCTCGAGCGGCGCACGCCGGAGCTTGTGGATAAGTTCGCGCCGTTGTTGGCGGCGACCACGGAATGGCTCGGTCACAAAGACGCCGACCTCGATCGCTGGCAAACGCTGAAAGATCAACTCGAAGCGCTGCAACCGTCCGCCGAAGCGCTGGATGATCGCAGACAGCTGCTGTTCTCCAACGCCATTTATCGCCTCGGCGAATGGATCGATTTGTGGCAAGACTGCCGCAGTCTGCAATACGCGATTCAATGCGAAAGCCAGGACAGCTGGCGCGCGGTGTACCGGCACTGGCGCCTCGGTCGCCTGTCGCCGTTTCTCGACCGTGGACTGATGCTTTACTCGGCGGCGTCCACGGTCACCGCGATCATCGTCGCCTCGGTGCTCTGGATTCTGCTCGGCTGGACTGACGGCGGTAGCGCGGTGATTCTGGCGGCGGTGGCGTGCAGTTTTTTCGCCTCGATGGACGACCCGGCGCCGCAGATTTACCGGTTCTTCTTCTGGACGGCGATGTCGGTGCTGTTCGCCAGCCTTTACCTGTTTCTGGTGCTGCCCAACCTGCATGATTTCCCGATGCTGGTGCTGGCGTTCGCCGTGCCGTTCATTTGCGTCGGCACCCTGACGGTCAAGCCGCAGTTTTACCTGGGCATGCTGCTGACGCTGGTCAACACCTCGTCCTTCATCAGTATTCAGGGCGCGTACGACGCGGATTTCCTCAGCTTCGCGAACTCTAACCTGGCCGGCCCGGTGGGCTTGCTGTTCGCCTTTGTCTGGACCCTGATCGCGCGGCCGTTCGGCGCAGAACTGGCGGCCAAGCGCCTGACCCGTTTCAGCTGGCGCGACATCGTCAGCCTCACCGAACCGGCGACCCTGGCCGAGCACCGGCACTTGGGCGTGCAGATGCTCGATCGCCTGATGCAGCATTTGCCGCGTCTGGCCATGACTGGCCAGGACACCGGAATCGCGCTACGGGAAGTGCGCGTGGCGCTGAACCTGCTTGACCTGCTCGCCTACACACCGCGTGTGCCCGGCGTACCGCAAGTGCTGCTGCATCAAGTGGTGACCGAAGTCGGCGAGTATTTCAAAGCCTGCCTGAAGGCTGGCGAGCGTTTGCCGGCGCCCAGTGCGTTGTTGATGACCATGGACCGCACGCGCCGAGCCCTGAACCGCGAGTGCGATAGCGGCGCCCGTTTGCACCTGCTGCACGCCTTGAGCGGTCTGCGTCTGGCATTGCTTCCCGGCGTCGAATTCCTCGGCACCGGTGACCTCGAAGAACCGCTTCCCCATGGCATCGATGGAGCGCCTTTATGATCGGTGATCTGGATATCAGCGGGGTGTTCCTGCCCACGCTGCTGGTGCTGATGGGCATTACCTATGTAATTTACCTGCTGGTGCACGGCTTGCTGACGCGCCTGCACTTTTACCGTCTGGTCTGGCACCGGGCATTGTTCAACGTGGCTCTCTACGCCTTGCTGCTCGGCGCCGTGGACTCACTCAGTCGATACCTGATGACATGAAAAAACCTTTTTTGACCCTCGGCCGCGTGGTCCTGACGCTACTGATCGTGACCTTCGCCGTGGTCGTGGTCTGGCGCATGGTGATGTATTACATGTTCGCGCCGTGGACCCGCGACGGGCATATCCGCGCCGACATTGTTCAAATCGCACCGGACGTGTCCGGCCTGATCCAGCAAGTCGAAGTGCGCGACAACCAGTGGGTGAAACGCGGCCAGGTGCTGTTCAGCATCGATCAGGACCGTTTCAAACTCGCGCTGCGCCAAGCCAAAGCGGCGGTCGCCGACCGTCAGGAAACCCTGGCGCAAGGGCAACGCGAAGCCAAGCGTAACCGCGGCCTCGGTAATCTGGTGCCGGGCGAGCAACTGGAAGAGAGCCAATCGCGGGTGGCCCGGGCTGAAGTGGCGTTGATGGAAGCGCAGGTGGCGGTGGACAGTGCCCAGCTCAACCTCGACCGCTCGACCATCCGCAGCCCGGTCGATGGCTACGTCAACGACCGTGCGCCGCGTGCGCAGGAATTCGTCACCGCCGGGCGCCCGGTGTTGTCGGTGGTGGACAGCAATTCGTTCCACATTGATGGCTATTTCGAAGAAACCAAACTCGACGGCATCCACGTTGGCCAGAGCGTCGACATACGGGTGATCGGCGACCGCGCTCGCCTGCGCGGCCACGTGGAAAGCATCGTCGCCGGCATAGAAGACCGCGACCGCAGCAGCGGCAGCAACCTGTTGCCCAACGTCAACCCGGCGTTCAGCTGGGTGCGGCTTGCGCAGCGGATTCCGGTGCGGATCGCCTTCGACGATGTGCCGACGGACTTCCGCATGATTGCCGGGCGGACCGCGACGGTGTCGATCATCGACGACCACACGCAGGAGCCGGCCGAATGAGCAGGGCTTCGGGCTTGGCGATTGCCGGATTAGGTCTGCTGCTGTCGGCCTGTCAGGTGGTCGGGCCGGACTATCACCTGCCGGACGAAGCCGCCGTACACCGTGAAGACTTGCAGGGCGACCTCGCGGTGAACGGTAAAAATGTCGTCTCGGCGCCGGTGCCCGGTGATTGGTGGCGCCTGTATCAAGACCCGCGTCTGAACCAGTTGGTGCAGCAGGCCATGGCGTCCAATACCGACTTGCGCGTGGCCGCCGCCAACCTTTCCCGCGCCCGCGCTCAGGTCGACGAAGCCCAGGCCGCGGGTGGCTGGAGTGGCGGCGTGAAGATTGGCGCCCAGCGTGTACAGGAATCCGGCGAAGCTTTCTTGCTGCCGGAAAAAGTGCCGGTGGCCAACGTCGGCGACATCGGCATCACCACCTCGTATCAATTCGATCTGTTCGGCACCTTGCAGCGCGGCATCGAGGCGGCCAAGGCCAACGCCGATGCGACGCAAGCGGCGGCGGATACGGCGCGCATCACCTTGGTGGCCGACGTCGTTCGGGCCTACACGCAGGTGTGCGCGGCCAACGAAGAACGGGAAATCGCTCAGCATTCCCTCGACCTGCAGGCCCAGAGCACCACGCTGATCCAGCGTTTACGCGATGCGGGGCGTGGCGATGAAACCCAGGTCACCCGCTCGCAAACCCAATTCAAATCCTTGCGCGCCGACATGCCGCGTTATGAAGCGGCGCGTCAGGCGGGATTGTTCCGTTTGTCGATGTTGCTGGCCAAACCGGTCGACCAATTGCCGGCCGGCACCCGCGACTGCGCCGAATTACCGAAAATTGCGCAATTGTTGCCGGTCGGTGACGGCGCCACGTTGCTCAAACGCCGCCCCGATGTGCGTCAGGCCGAGCGTCGATTGGCCGCCGCGACCGCCGGTATCGGCATTGCCACCGGCGAGTTGTACCCGGACATCAGTATCGGCGCGACCGTCGGCACCGTCGGTATTCTGGAGAATCTCGGCAAACCGGCGACCAACCGCTGGGGCTTCGGCCCGTTGTTGACCTGGACCGTGCCGTCCAATGGCTCGCGGGCGCGAATCCGCGAGGCCGAAGCGGCGACCCAAGGCGCGCTGGCGCACTTCGATGGCGTGGTGCTCAACGCCATTCGCGAGACCCAGACCGGGCTGGCCCAGTATTCCGCGCTGCTGCAACGCCGTGATGCGCTGGCGGATGCCGAACAATCGGCACAACTGGCGGCCGACCAGACGCACCGCTTCTTCCAGGCCGGTCGTGAATCGTTCCTGGCAGACCTGCAAGCGACCCGCACCTACACCGATGTGCGAGCGCAACTGGCCTCCGCGAACACGCAAGTTGCCATGAGCCAGATCGATTTGTTCCTGGCACTGGGCGGTGGCTGGGAAAGCGGACGAACGCAAGCGACGAACACCAGCAAACCCTGAGGCCGTTGCTATGCTTTGACTTGATGAGGTCGCGCGTCGAACCCATCAATCTAGGCTCGCGTTGGTCATGGGGATTCCAATAATGAAAAACCCTTATGCTCCCGGCTTCTGGTGCGCAATTGCGGCATTGGTGTTGCTGTCGGCCACCTATTTCTACGGCATCATGCTGGCCCACCAGATCGACAAGGCGCTGGTGTTCCTCGACAGCGCAGCCGCGCTGATCGCGGTGATGGCCATCGTGGTGGTGGCCTGGGCGTCGCTCCAGGGCCAGCGCATCAAAAAAAGACAACTCGAACAAGGCAAGACCCTGGTGCTGATCTGGGACACCAAGGTCGCTTTGCGTCGGGTCGAAACGGTGTTCGATCGGTATTTCTGGGGCAGTTACTGGCAACCGGGGCGCACCTTCCAGGAAGTCATGGGCGAACTCACCGGCACACCGCTGGAAAAAAGCCTCGAAACGTTGAAGAAGCAATGCCTGGCGCTGGACAAGCAAGTGTCCGACGACGACTGGCATTGGTTGAGCAACGCCCGTGAACTCTCCGATGTCGCCGCCGCCATGGCCCGCGAACGCTATCAGCTGGACTTCTGCGACCCGCGCGCGGACGTGACGGGCGGGGCGGTGATCAATCGCGATTTTGAAGTGCTGGTTTATACGTGGACCGCGCGGCTGAAAAGTTTTGATCATCAGCTGGATGAGATGGAAGTTCAGTATTCCTGACGCTGTCGTTAGTTCAGACGCCTTCGCGAGCAAGCCCGCTCCCACAGGGTTCAGCGTGATCCTTGTGGGAGCGGGCTTGCTGGCGAAGGCGATTTCATGTCCGCCGAAACTCACGACCGCTGCGCGCGGTCCATAGACACTCTTTAACCTTTAACATTGGGCCGCCCGGTACGCCTGATGCTAATCTCCATCGCACTTTCAACGCAGTCGTGACCGTAACCCGTCAAGGGTTCAGGGAAGACGACCACACTTCAAACAACGGACATTGAACGGGTCATTCATGAATAAATCAGCAGGCGTGCTTCTTGGAATTGTCGTGGCCATCGGTGCAATCAGCGCCGGCGGTGCCTGGTTCACCGGCACCAAACTCGAAGGGGTACTGAACACCTCGATCGCCGACGCCAACAAGGAGCTGCAAGCCGCGCTGGTCGGTTCCAACGGCACCGCGTCGCTGGAGCTGGTGTCGCTTGAGCGCCACGTGTTCAGCAGCACCGCGCACTACCGCCTCAAGGGCCAGGGTGAGATGTTCGGCGAGGCGCCGGTCGAATTGCTCTTCGTCGATCACATCGAACACGGCCCACTGCCGTTCTCGCGACTGGTGTCGCTGAAGTGGCTGCCGGTCCTGGCCACCAGTCATTACGAGCTGGAAAAGACGCCGATCACCGAGAAGTGGTTCGCCGCCGCCAAGGACAAATCGCCGCTCACCGGCGTGGTCAATATCGGCTATGACAACGCCACCAACGGCACCCTCGAATTGCTGCCGCTGGATGTCGCGCTGGATGACAAGTCCCACCTGAAATTCTCCGGCCTGAACCTCGATGTCGCGGCCAACGCCAAGGCGCAGAAAGTCAAAGCCAACGGCTACATGGACAACTTCATCCTGACCACAATCGATGAAACCCAGGCACCGGTAAAAGTCGAATTGAGCGGCCTGACCCTGGCCAGCAACCTGGTGAAAAGTACCTACGGCTACTACACCGGCGAGAACACCGTCGAGCTGACCGACAGCAAAACCACGTTCGGCGCAAAACAGTCGGTGTTGGGCATCAAGAAATTTGAAATGAAGAACCAGACCGAAGAGTCGGGCACCAGCGCTTCCGGGCGTGCCGATTACAAGATCGGCGAAGTGTCCCTGAACGGCAAGACGGTCGGCTCTGCGCAGATGGCCATGAGCCTGAAGAACCTCGATATCCCGGCGACGATGTCGTTGATGCAGATTTACCAAACCAAACTGCAGCCATACGAGAAGGCCGCCGCCGAGGCTGCCGCTGCGGGTGAGCCGACGCCTGAGCTGGTCTTGACCCCGGAAGAAGAGGCTCAGGTAAAAACCGGTCTGGAGAAATTGCTGGCTGCCGGTCCGCAGGTGGCTCTGGAAAACCTGTCGTTCACCACGGCCAACGGTGAAAGCCGCGCCAACCTGGTGCTCGACCTGACCAAGCCAAAATCCATGGACCTGCCGCCCGACCAACTGACCCAACAGTTGATCGCGTTGCTGGACGTCAATATCAAAGTGTCCAAACCGATGCTGGTTGATTTGCTCAGCGTCCAGGGGCAAATCGACGGTCAGACCGACGCCAAGGTCATAGCCGACCAGGCGACTGCCACCGCTGACATGTTCGGCGCCATGGCAGTCGGTACGCAGTTCGCCAAAGCGGACGGCAATGACATCGTCACCAAACTGCATTACGCCAGCAATCAGGTGGAATTCAACGGCCAGAAAATGACCGTCGAAGAGTTCGTCGGCTTCGTGATGAGCAAGCTCGGTGGTGCTGGCGTCGTTCAGTAACGTCTAGACGTCCCGAATCAGCCGCCATGCCTCGTCCACGGGCAGCGGCTGTTTCATCCGCTCGGCGAGCATCGCCATCGCCCGCTCTTCATCGCAGGCGACGGCGGCTGCCACCACGCCGTTTTTGCCGAACAGTCCGATAAAGGGTGGATGGTACGGATCGCCCTTGAACTCGACCTCGTCCCAGGCTTCGGCGTGACCAAGGTAGTCGTAGTTTTTGCCGAAGTGCCAGGTCCAGAAGTACGGTACATCCAGGTAATGCTCATCGCCGCCCAACATGTTCGCCGCTGCAATCCGTGCGTGTTGTTGGGCCAGGCGCCAGTGCTCGATCCGTTGCGGCTGGCCGTTGAGCGGGAAGGTCGCGATATCGCCGGCGGCCCACAGCCCTTCGGTCACGCGCATGCCGCCGTCGACCTTCAATGAATGGTCTTTTTCCATGAGCAAATCTTTAAACGGTCCGGTTGCCGGGCTGACACCAATGCCGACCAATACCAGATCCGCTGGTAAACGCCGGCCGTTCTTGAGTTTCACCGCTTCAACCTTGTCTTTGCCCTCAATCTGCGCGGCTTCGCTGTCGGTAAGAAACACCACGCCGTGAGCCACATGACGGGCAAGAATCGCTTTGCCGACCGTTTCGCCAAACTGTTTGGCGAAAGGCACCGCATGGCGGGCCAGAACAGTGACGTCCAGACCGTATTCGCGTAGCGCCGCTGCGGATTCCATCGCAATAAAACTGTCGCCGATGATCACTGCATGCTGGCCTGGCTGGGCGGCGGTCAGAATCTTTTGTGCCTGGTCTTTCGAGCGCAACAAGAACACCTGGGGCAAGTCGGCGCCAGGCAACTCGAGACGGTTGGGTGTGCCGCCCGTGGCGATCAGCGCGGCGTCATAGGTCAATGTTTGACCATCCTCGAGCTGCACTGTCCGGGCCTTTGCATCCAGGCTCGCCACTTCTCCGTTTATGCGATCGATGCGCTGTTCGCGATAAAAATTTTCATCGCGCAGCGGCGGGACTTCTTCCGGCGGCATCTCCCCGGCAATCACGAATTTACTCAACACGGTGCGGTCGTAACCGGCATCAGGTTCGCGATCGATCAGCAGCACACGGCCGCCGAAACCCTTTTCGCGTAACGCCGCCGCACCCGCCGTGCCTGCGGCACCGGCGCCGATAATCACAAACGTACGCTCATCATCGGCCGGTGGGATATGAGCATCCGGAAGCGGGTTTTCGTCGACCCAGACTTCGTCGTCGCGCACTTCCAGGGGATAGCGCTTGAGGCTGTCCAGCGACGGCGGTTCACACAACGCGCCATCCTCGATCCGGTACGCTGCCTTGTGCCATGGGCAAATCAGGCGCCCGTGACACAGCGCGCCCTCGGCCAGCGGAGCACCGGCGTGCGGGCATTCGCCCTGATAGGCGCGCAGCTGATCGCCGACCCGCAGCAAGACGATTTTGGTGTCCCCAATCCGGACTTCCAGGCCTCGATTGTCGGGCACATCGGCGAAACGGGCGACGCGGTGCAGTGCCATGATCGTTCTCCAGGCAAGCGTTCACTTAAGAGTTTGGCGCTTATCCGCAGGTTCAGCCAATTCCCACTGCCACCGCACGAACGGTCCGGCTATAGTTTGCACGCCGACCACGGCCCCACCCGCACAAGGTGCTCCGGTATGACCCGATTGACCTCTCTGAACCCTTGGCTGGCGGCCGTAGCCGTCGCCCTTTGCGTGCAGTTTCCGGCGCAGGCCGCAGAACGCTTCACCGTCAGCATTCCCGGTGTCACCGACAACCGTCTGTTCACCTCGGCGGCGGCCAGCGATGCGGCCGGTTGTGGCGGCAAGAACCAGTCCCCGGCGCTGAGCTGGACGGCCGGCCCTGCGGGCACCCAGAGTTACGCCATCGTCATGCACGACCCGGATGGTCAGAAAGGCCAGGGCGTCGATCACTGGATTCACTACGGCATCAAGCCCGCGACCCGCCAGATTCCGGCCGGTGTCGGCGCCAAATCCGCCCTTGAAGGTGTGGGTGGCAGCAACAGCAAAGGCAGCACCGGCTACATCGGTCCTTGCCCGCCGGTCGGCGACAGTTCCCATCACTACATCATCCAGCTCTACGCGCTTGACCTGGCTCCGGACGCCTTGCCCGCCGGTCTGACCCGCGCGCAGTTGCTGGAAAAAATCAAAGGTCATGTGCTGAAAAACAGCAGCGTGGTGCGGCGTTATCACCGCTGAAGTTTTTTTCAGCGGATTTAACCCGAACCGGTGGGGTTGCCCGTCTCAGAGGATGAATGGATCAATTTCCTCCTGAGGTCAGCCCCCATGTCCCTCCCTCTGCATGTCCTCCGACCGGCCGCCCAGGGTTTCGCCGCCGGGTTGCTGCTGGCCGTTGCCGGTTGCGGTGTTTCGTCCAAGCCTGAATCCGCTGCGGTATCGGTTTCGGTTTCGCCTCCGGTGCAAGGTGCGTTGGTGCGCAGTGAGGCGGTCATGGCCGATGCGACCATGGCCAAACGCAGCGTAAGTGCGGCGCCCATGGCGAGTTATGCACCTGAATCTTCGCCGCCGGGATATCAGGATGAACAGCGTGAGCAATATCAAGCGCTGGCGGATAACCCGATTCACAGCGTCGCCGAGGCGCCGGTCTCTACCTTCAGCGCCGACGTCGACACCGGCGCCTACGCCAACGTTCGCCGCTTACTCAATCAGGGACGCCTGCCACCCGAAGGCGCGGTGCGGCTGGAGGAGATGGTCAACTATTTCCCCTACGATTACACCTTGCCCACCGACGGTTCGCCATTTGGCGTGACCACTGAACTGGCGCCGTCCCCGTGGAACCCGCACACCCGTTTGCTGCGTATCGGCATCAAAGCGTCGGATCGCGCGGTGGCTGAGCTGGCCCCGGCGAATCTGGTGTTTCTGGTGGACGTGTCCGGTTCGATGGACCGGCGCGAGGGCTTGCCGCTGGTCAAAAGCACCCTGAAATTACTGGTCGATCAGTTGCGCGAGCAGGATCGGGTGTCGCTGGTGGTTTATGCCGGCGATTCGCGTGTGGTACTCGAGCCAACTTCCGGACGGGAAAAAGCGAAAATTCGTACAGCCATCGACCAATTAACCGCAGGCGGCTCCACCGCCGGGGCGTCGGGTATCGAACTGGCTTATCAAATGGCGCAGCAGGCGTTCATCCCCAAAGGTATCAACCGCATCCTGCTGGCCACCGACGGCGACTTCAACGTCGGCATCAGCGACTTCGACAGCCTCAAGCAAATGGCTGTGGATAAACGCAAGACAGGCGTTTCCCTGACCACCCTGGGTTTTGGTGTGGATAACTACAATGAACACCTGATGGAACAACTGGCCGACGCCGGCGACGGCAACTACGCCTACATCGACAATCTGCGTGAGGCGCGCAAGGTGCTGGTGGATCAGCTCGGTTCTACCCTCGCCGTCGTGGCGAAAAACGTGAAGCTCCAAGTGGAGTTCAACCCGGCGCAGGTCAGCGAGTATCGGTTGTTGGGGTATGAGAATCGCGCGTTGAAGCGTGAGGATTTCAGCAACGACAAGGTTGATGCCGGTGAAATCGGCGCAGGGCATACGGTCACGGCGTTGTACGAAATTGTGCCGAAGGGCGAGAAGGGCTGGTTGGAGCCGTTGCGGTATGGCAACGCCGAGTCAGCTACGTCTTCTAAGTCGGGAGAATTGGCGATGCTGAGAGTGCGATACCAGCTGCCAGATGGTGGGAATAGTCGCCTGATCGAGCGGCCGATTGCCGTTGGGTCGGAAGGCAAAGGAAGTGACGACCTGCGATTTGCGGCAGCCGTGGCGGCATTTTCCCAGCAGCTCAAGGACGGCCGTTATACCGGTGAGTTCAGCCTGAAGGACACGGAAGCGTTGGCTCGCGGTGCGCGCGGTGATGATCCATTTGGTTTGCGTTCGGAGTTCGTGCAATTGGTGGAACTGGCGCAAAGCCTGCGAACCACGACCGCCTCCAACAGCGAGCCGCATAAAGGAGGCTACAACTGACATGTCTGCTCCTGAATCGAGCGACGAATCACTGCTGGCCCGTTATCGCTCAGGCGACGGGCCAGCGTTCGAGATTCTCTACGCCCGTCATCGACAAGGTCTTTATCGGTTCCTGCTCGGCCTCAGCGGCAAATCCGAGCTTGCCGAAGAGGTCTATCAGGAAACCTGGTTGAGCCTGATCCGCAGCACCAGTCAGCCACAAGGTCGGGCGAATTTTCGTACCTGGCTCTACCAGATCGCCCGCAATCGACTGATCGATCACTGGCGCAAACACGGAATCCACAACCCCTTGCACGACAGCTACGACGAACAGACCCACGCCCTGGCCGATGACGCCGCCGATCCCGAACAACTGCTGAGCCTGAGCCGCGATACCCAGCGCCTCGAGGCCGCCCTGCAAAACCTGCCTGCCGATCAGCGCGAAGTGTTCCTGCTGCGTGCCCACGGCGATCTCGACCTGCCACAGATCGCCGCTCTCACCGAAACACCGCTGGAAACCGTCAAAAGCCGCTTGCGCTACGCCCAGCAAAAACTGCGTCGGCTGCTGGCCGAGGAGGTACTGACATGACTGACGCCCGCAAACCATCGGAAGATGAAGTGCTTCAGCATTTTCGCGAGCATTCGACCGGCGAACCACCGGCCCATCTAGATGCGTTCATCCTCGCTGCTGCACACCGTGAAGTCCCCGCGCCGAAACCAAACCTTTGGCAACGCTGGGTTCAGGCTTGCCAGAAACCTCGTTGGCAAGTGGCATTTGCCAGCCTCGTTGGCGTGGCGTTGATGCTGGCGCTGGTGCAGCGCACGCCTGAGCAAGCGCCGAGTTACGACTTCGCGCCCAAAGCGTCTGCACCTGTAGCCAAAAAAGAAGCCACGCAAGCGCCGTCATCAGTGGCGCGTTCTCTGGCCGCCCCGGCCGCGCCAATGGCGGATTTTGCCGCCCCCGCGCAGAGCGAATCGATCAACGCCGAAATGGACGATGAAGCAAAAGTCAACAAACGTGCCGCCGCCCCGGTAAGAACGCTGGATGAGCAATTGCTTGAAGTGCTGCGCCTGCAAAATGCCGGTCAGACACATGCAGCTGATGACTTGATGGCTAAATTGCACAAACGCTATCCCAAGGAAAACCTCAACGCCCGACTCAAGGAATTGAAGAAAAACTGAGGTGAGCGGTGCTCCGCGATTTGGCATCAACACCCGAAAGCGCGCACTATCGGCCTATAGCCGATGCGTTGGAGGATGCCGTGGCAAAAAAAATCGACCGCATCGCCCAAATGCTCAACTGCTCGGAAAAGGGCGAGGAACTGAGGCGAGCAATTACCGAGAGTCGTAAGGAGTTTCTTCTGGCCAAGCAGGCAGAGGCAACGCTGGAGGAAGACGTTCTTGATGAGGAAGACATTGAGGACGACGAGGAAGATGAATACGACGAGTTCGATTGGACGACTGAGTGACTTTCTCTGGTGGAATGATCTCCTGTGGGAGCGAGCCTGCTCGCGATGGTCTTCCAGACAACGCGGGGCATTCAGACTGCCTGCATCATCGTTAACGCCCATCGTCGGAACGCCGCCCGGAGCCGGCTCGCTCCTACAGGGAAAGCCTCACAGGCCAGTGATTTTGGGATTGTTTGAAAGGGCTTTGGTTTACTTCCTGCAAGCTACAAATTCTTGCGTCGTTGCCTACGGCTAAGCCAGAATCCGCCGGCTTGTGCGCTTTGGGACCGGTCTGTAATTTGAATCGCATCACTGGTTGTCAGTGATCGGGTTTAGCAGCCCGCCGTGGTTAGTGAAGTGCATAGCATCCTCTTCAGTCAGGTTACTAACCTGCACTTTATGGTAGCTGTGCGTGGGGCGCCCTCGGGCGCGCCGGTTTGCTAACTCCCCGGTCTGCTAACCCGCGCACAGCCGCCACCCATCGTTTAGCAGCGACGCGTGAACGGCTCCACTTCTGGAGTTAGTCAAATGTCCAAAATAGTCCCCGACCCACCAGCAACGGAAACAGAGCAAACTGAACGCAACGGCTCGCTCTTCACCGTCAGTCCCAACATCAACACCGAAACCCTGCTCGCCAATGCCTCGGAAGACCTGCTGTCGATCAGCGCCATCGCCTCCGACCTCGCCGACAATGTAGACGGTTCACGCCGCTCCAAAGCCCTGGCACTCAGCCGCATGGCCGATGGCGTGCATTTGTTGGTCGAACGGGCGCTGGATCACCTGGATAAGCCAGAGATGGCGGCGGTTTTCGCCAGGCAGCAAAACCAAACCGCAGACGCTTAGGCGCCGGCCACAAAAAATGGGCACTGGATAATTGTGGGAGCGGGCCGGCTCTGGGCGGTGTTCCGACATGGTCGTAAACGATAATGCGGGCTACCGGAATGCCCGCGTTATTTGCTTAAATCATTGATAGATCCGTATCCGTCCGAACTGAATCCACGAGTAGAACCGCGCGCATGACCATGTGATCGCCTGACGGGTCTTGCCTCGGTTTAAAACGGTGGCAAATCGCGCAGCTACCGAAGTCGCGCTCGCGGCTTGGTCGGAGTCGTCGGGGGTTCCTGGTTTGAAACGCAGAAGCCTCGCAACGTATTTCTTCGATTTCAAACCGAAGTGCTCCAGATCGGGCACCGTGACTGCCTCCAGCGGCGCACCTGCTCTCGGTCAACCCCGGTTAGTCAATGTTGCAGGTGAGCTGAAAAATATGATCGGTATCGTAAAATTGCCTGCGGGCTAATGCCTCAATGGCTGTCGCTTGTTCTGCGCTCAAGTTATAGCCTTCATCGCCACGCTGGGGCGTTGTCCAACCCATGACTGCCGCCAGCTGGGGCTCACAACCTTCAGGCAGGTCGATTTCAAAAGCCAGAAGCTCGGTGTCTTTGTCGAAAGCTTCAATGATGTAGTTCAAGGTTCCACCTCGGGTATTGTCCGCTTCTTTGGTTTGCTCGCCTGTATCGGGGTCGAACTCCCAGAGGTGCTTCCCACGCTTGTTGTACTTCTCAACGGCCCCGTGCTGGCTATCCCATTCAAAAATAGTCCTGTCCCTTGTCTTCCATCTTTTTCGTAGACCCGGGCGCCGTGACCTCCTCCAGCGGCGACCTGTTCTGGCGTGCTGTTACGGGCCCAACTGTTTAGCTAGGCTTCTAGCCCGATGAATAGATCCAGGTCGCTGGGTAACTGCTCATTAATCGCGGTCGCAATCCGCTGAGATTGGTCGCCTGTAAGCAGCCATTCGCCGTCCGGGCTTTCTGCAAGGCTTTGCCACCCCAGCACTTCTAGTACCGCTGGCTCAAACTGCGACGGTACGTCTAGTTCATATTTCAGCGAAGTATCATCGCTGTCGCCCGATAAAAAACCTGTGATGCATAGGTGCATGATTTTCCCCTAAATTACTTTGGAGTTGTTCTGCCAGGCTCGGTGCCAAAGTCAAAAGACCTTGAAAGGGCTGGCGTTTAGGGGTAAGCCGAGTTTCGTACGGATTGATGCTGCGCTTTGTTCACTTCCTTGATTTAAGAAGTTGCCGCGCATTCGATACCAGGCGAATGGGTGGCAACTGTACGCAGGTTGGTAAACCGGGGAATCAAGGAAACCGGTACGTCCGAAGACGTCCCACGCACAGCCGCCATAGCACAAGATCACAGACGAAGAAAAAGCGCCTGCAATCGTGTTGGGGGCGCTGTTGCACCCTTACTAGTGGCGACCTGAATCACTTAATTTCGCCGCCTCCCGCCTCCCTAGGCACGCCGACCAATAAATAGCGTTAGGCCACTGATAGAAGGCTCGTTAATCAGCTTAATGATCTTTGCTGATTGTTCTGGTGTAAGTTCCGACTCCCCGCCAGCAGCATCACTTACATCACTCCACCCCATTATTGTGATCACATCCGGAATCAAGTCATCTTGAATGATTTGCTTGAACTGCAACGAGTCATCTTCGTCTGGCTCCGGGAAAAAACCACTGATACTTAGGTGCATAGCTGATCCCTCATTTTATTTGTGTGTAGTTCTTCCAGGCTTAGCAGGGTCTATCTGCTCACCTGTTACATGGTCGAATTCTCCAAGGTGCTTGCCTTGCTTGTCGTACATCTCAACTGCACCAGTCTTGCTATCCCATTCGTAAATGCGACCTTTTCGGTCTTTCCACCGCTCCCTTTTCTTGCCGCCTCCTTGAACGCTCGACTTGGGGCGCACACCCACGGCGTCTGGGAATGCTTGTAATGAATCGGGAGCATCGTAATAGTCGTGGTCTTTGCTTTTGATGGGCTTGGCAAACACCACATAGAGCGACTTCAACCCTGTATCCACCGGGAACACAAGAATACAGTCAGCTGTGGTGATGTCTTCGCCAGGGAGTCCCTCTATCTGACTGTCGCTATTTTTCGGGATTGGGTGTACCAGGATGGTGTCAAGTTGTTCGCCGCTGCTGTCGGGGTAGATCAGCGGGGGCATTTGCCCCAGTGGCCCGCGTTGCGGCGTCCACAGAATGGTGATGTCATTGAGCTTGGCCTCCAGCGCGGTTTTATCGGCGTTCCACGTGGCTTGCACCGTGCGTACCGTGTCGTCGCCTGATGCGGTGGTATGGATGCCGTAAACCTGTAGTGCGCCCTCGGCGTCGCGACGAAACTGAAAACGCACACGGGTGGGGGCGTGGGTCATGCTGCGCAACTGAGTGTCGGTATGGAGCGTCCCGTCAGCCATCCTGGTCGGCAGCATGCCGAGTATGAACAAACTGGCAGGCCCGCCGGCACCGCGAATCGCCCAGTTAAGACGCTGCTGCAGGATGCCGCCACCGGCCATTCGACCCAGTGCCAGATCGGCACCGAAAGCCGCCGCTATGGCGGTGCTGGCAGACGGAAAAAGCATGGCGCCCGCGACCATTACCTTGCCGAAATTCGAAGCGGGCTCCGGAGCGGTGCCGGCGTCGGTGCTACACCAGCTATCGGGGGTACAGGATTTGGCAAAGACTTGATCGTCGCGAGGCTTGGCCTGCGGCCATGGATCTTTTGGGGGGATATAGACCGGTTCAGGCGCTGGCGCTGATCTAACCATGAGGCCACCGCCTGAGCTGGCAAAGCGTTCCTTTACCAACAGCAAATCACCCTTGCGGACGGCCTCGACAATTTCGCTGTCGCTGCTGATGCGGGAATGGCTCCCAAAATTAGCGAGTCCGCCAATGCTATGGCGACCTCGCGCCAGCGCGTCCTTCACCAATCGGGCGGCAGTGGTGGGGTTTTCGGTTTGTTCGAGGCCCTTGTCGGCATTCCGTATCAAACGCATGGCGTTCCCTTTGGTTAAGTCCTCGGGGAGGCATTCTGGAGAGCGTGAAGCGCGCCGGGCAAAAAATAGTTTTGCGGGATTTGTCTGAATCGGAGGGTGTTAAGTAGAGCTCCCTGACCACAACGCCCACAAAAAAGCCCCAGACCTTACGGCCTGAGGCTTTCTCGTTTCTACTATGGTGCACCAGGCGGGATTCGAACCCACGACCCCTGCCTTCGGAGGGCAGTACTCTATCCAGCTGAGCTACTGGTGCAAGCGGGCGCCATGATACTCATATGCACTGCAGGCGTCCATGCTGCTGAATCGACTGCGCTTTCTCAAAGCGTAACCTGCGTTTGCTACGCTGATCTGAAATTTGTGGCAAATGCGGCGTTTTCGTTCTTTTTTTCGAACAGCCTATTGTCCTTTACCCCCTTTGATCCTAGGATTCGTTTGAGATTTCAAACGCTCTTGTCTGGGTGCTGAACCGCACGAGTACATTCCGTGCGCTATTTATGTGCTTCAGCCCGGTGAATGATTTCCCTGACGGCAGCCTTTCAGGCGCCTTTCAACAATCATAATTTGCTCCGCGCCTGCCGCGGTGCTGTTAAGGAAAGCCGACATGCAGCTTAAAGACACCCAGTTGTTCCGCCAGCAAGCCTTTATCGATGGCGCTTGGGTCGATGCGGACAATGGTCAGACGATCAAGGTCAACAACCCGGCAACGGGCGAAATTCTGGGCACCGTGCCGAAAATGGGTGCTGCCGAAACCCGTCGTGCGATCGAAGCCGCTGACAAGGCGCTGCCGGCCTGGCGTGCACTGACCGCTAAGGACCGCGCCAACAAGCTGCGTCGCTGGTTCGAGCTGATCATCGAGAACCAGGACGACTTGGCTCGCTTGATGACCTTGGAGCAAGGCAAGCCATTGGCCGAAGCCAAGGGCGAAATCGTTTACGCCGCTTCCTTTATCGAGTGGTTCGCCGAAGAAGCCAAGCGAGTCTACGGTGACGTGATTCCGGGCCACCAGCCAGACAAGCGCCTGATCGTGATCAAGCAGCCAATCGGCGTCACCGCGGCAATCACCCCGTGGAACTTCCCGGCCGCGATGATCACCCGTAAAGCCGGTCCGGCCCTGGCCGCCGGTTGCACCATGGTGCTCAAGCCTGCTTCGCAAACGCCGTTCTCAGCTTTCGCTCTGGCTGAACTGGCCCAGCGTGCTGGCATTCCTGCCGGTGTGTTCAGCGTTGTGTCCGGCAGCGCCGGCGACATCGGCAGCGAGCTAACCAGCAACCCGATCGTGCGTAAATTGTCCTTCACTGGCTCGACCGAAATCGGTCGCCAGCTGATGGCTGAATGCGCCAAGGACATCAAGAAAGTGTCCCTGGAACTGGGCGGCAACGCGCCGTTCATCGTGTTCGACGACGCGGACCTGGATAAGGCTGTCGAAGGCGCGATCATCTCCAAATACCGCAACAACGGCCAGACCTGCGTCTGTGCCAACCGTCTGTACATTCAGGACTCGGTCTACGACGCGTTCGCCGAGAAGCTGAAAGTGGCGGTGGCCAAACTCAAGATCGGCAACGGTCTGGACGACGGCACCACCACTGGCCCGCTGATCGACGAAAAAGCCGTGGCCAAGGTTCAAGAGCACATTGCTGACGCCGTCAGCAAAGGCGCGACCGTTCTGGCTGGCGGCAAGTCGATGGAAGGCAACTTCTTCGAGCCGACCATTCTGACCAACGTGCCGAACAACGCCGCTGTGGCCAAGGAAGAAACTTTCGGTCCATTGGCGCCACTGTTCCGCTTCAAAGACGAAGCCGAAGTGATCGCGATGTCGAACGACACCGAGTTCGGTCTGGCCTCGTACTTCTACGCTCGTGATCTGGGCCGTGTGTTCCGTGTGGCGGAAGCCCTGGAATACGGTATGGTCGGCGTCAACACCGGGTTGATCTCCAACGAAGTCGCGCCGTTCGGCGGCATCAAGGCGTCGGGCCTGGGCCGTGAAGGCTCCAAGTACGGCATCGAAGATTACCTGGAAATCAAATACCTCTGCCTGGGCATCTAATCAGCTCGGCAAGGCATTGCTATAAGCGGAAAGGGCACGAGAGCGCTGACCCTTTCTGCGTTTCAACCGGAATTTTCTCTGTGGCCTGGAGCGCTGTGGCAGTCGATCATCGAATACTGCCGCAGTCATCTCCCGCCACACTTTCCTTGAACCACGCCGCCCGATGAGCGGTGAATGAGGACTTTATGAGCAAGACTAACGCATCCCTGATGAAACGCCGCGAAGCCGCTGTACCACGCGGTGTTGGCCAGATTCACCCGATCTTCGCCGAGTCCGCGAAGAACGCCACCGTGACCGACGTTGAAGGTCGCGAGTTCATCGACTTCGCCGGCGGTATCGCCGTGCTCAACACCGGTCACGTGCACCCGAAAATCATCGCCGCCGTCACCGAGCAGCTGAACAAGCTGACCCACACCTGCTTCCAGGTGCTGGCGTACGAACCGTATGTTGAAGTGTGCGAAAAAATCAACGCCAAGGTGCCAGGTGATTTCGAGAAGAAAACCCTGTTGGTGACCACCGGTTCCGAAGCCGTGGAAAACGCCGTGAAGATCGCCCGTGCCGCCACTGGCCGTGCCGGCGTGATCGCGTTCACCGGCGCTTACCACGGTCGCACCATGATGACCCTGGGCCTGACCGGTAAAGTCGTGCCTTACTCGGCCGGCATGGGCCTGATGCCAGGCGGCGTATTCCGCGCGCTGTACCCGAACGAACTGCACGGTGTGAGCGTCGACGATTCGATCGCCAGCATCGAACGCATCTTCAAGAATGACGCCGAGCCGCGTGACATCGCTGCCATCATCATCGAGCCGGTTCAGGGCGAAGGCGGTTTCTACGTCGCGCCTAAAGAGTTCATGAAGCGCCTGCGCGCTCTGTGCGACCAACACGGCATCCTGCTGATCGCTGACGAAGTGCAAACCGGCGCTGGCCGTACCGGCACTTTCTTCGCCATGGAACAGATGGGTGTTTCCGCCGACCTGACCACCTTCGCCAAATCCATCGCTGGCGGCTTCCCGCTGGCCGGTGTGTGCGGCAAGGCCGAATACATGGACGCCATCGCTCCGGGCGGCCTGGGCGGCACCTACGCCGGTAGCCCGATCGCTTGCGCCGCGGCCCTGGCCGTGATGGAAGTGTTCGAAGAAGAACACCTGCTGGACCGCTGCAAGGCAGTCGGCGAGCGTCTGGTTACTGGTCTCAAAGCCATCCAGGCCAAGTACCCGGTGATCGGCGAAGTCCGTGCCCTGGGCGCGATGATCGCGGTCGAGCTGTTCGATGACGGCGACAGCCACAAGCCGAACGCGGCTGCTGTGGCTTCGGTTGTGGCCAAGGCGCGCGACAAGGGCCTGATCCTGCTGTCCTGCGGCACCTACGGCAACGTTCTGCGCGTCCTGGTACCGCTGACTTCGCCGGACGAGCAACTGGACAAAGGTCTGGCGATCATCGAAGAGTGCTTCTCGGAGCTCTGATCGATTTGTGAGCTGATCGACAAAAAACCCGCTTCGGCGGGTTTTTTTTCGCCACCTGAAACACAGCGCACTGTATCGAGTGGCCCGCATTGACTAAGGTGCAAGCATTGAGAGGGAGCTTATTGCATGACGGCTGTTGATTTGCCCGCTGTACCCCGAGTGCTGATTGCCGAGGCCGATCCCTGGTCACGGGATCTGCTCGAACAAGTGCTGCTGAATGTGCGCTGCGACGCGCGCATGGATCTGTGCGCCGATGGCCAGGACGCGCTGACGCGACTGGCGGAAAACGTTTACGACCTGGTGATCGTCGACTGGGAATTGCCCGGTGTGGATGGTTTGAATGTCTTGCGCAGTGTTCGTCAGCGCAAACGCAATCCGCCATTGCCCTTCATTCTGATGAGCAGCCGCAACGACAGTGCCAGCGTGCGCGAAGCCTTGCCTCTGGCGCCTCTGGCGTACCTGACCAAGCCGTTGAACATGGAAAACCTGACCCAGCGTCTGCAAGACCTGCTGCTGAACGCCGGTGAAGAGGTGTCTTGTGACGTTCCCGCGCTCGCACCGGGCATGACCCTGTCGGTGTATCTGGAAGGGCGACGTGAACTGGCCGACGGCGCTCCGCTGATGACTGACGTACAGCTGGCGGTCAAACGCAGCCTGAACCCCAACGGCCTTGATCTGACGCTGCTGGAAGATGAAATCCGTACCGATCCGCAAATTACTGCCGTCCTGATCGCTGCCGCCAACAGTGCGGCCCAGCATCATGGCGTCGCGGTACAAACCCTGTCTCAGGCGCTGCACCGTCTCGGCACCGGGCAAAGCATGAACCTGATTCTGGGGCTTGCACTCAAGCGCAGCGCACGGCTTAGCGATTCGTTGTTGGCGGACTATGCCGAGCGCTTTTGGGAGCTGTCGCTGCACACCGCCGAATATGCCCGGACGCTGGCGCGCTTGCTCGATCTGGATCAGGAACGTTGCTATTGCGCGGGGATGTTGCATCGTCTGGGCGATCTGGCGTTGCTGCGCTGTTTGCAGGAATGGAAACAGGCCGGTGGTGAGCTGGATGAATGGGAGGAGGTGGGTGATGCCCTCGCCGAATTCGGCGCGGCGTACGGATCCGCGCTGCGCACCCGCTGGCGCTTGCCTCTGGAGCTGCGAGAGCTGATTGCGGCGGTGTATCAGCTCGGTGGCGGAGTTTATTCCCGCGAGGCGCTGGTGATGAACATGGCGGCGCAGATGGCACGGCTGACCGGGCACGAGGGCATTGAAGCGCTGGCCAAGAGCCGGACGGCGCGGTTGCTGAAGATTGGTTTGCCGGAATTGATGCGACTGCGCAAAAAGTAGGTATGACACAGATCCCTGTGGGAGCGGGCTTGCTCGCGAATGCGGAATGTCAGTCGACATCATCTTTGACTGTCTTACCGCATTCGCGAGCAAGCCCGCTCCCACAGGGGTTTGTGTTGGGGCTGTCAGCCGGAGATGATCCGGTTCTTGCCCTGACGCTTCGCTTCATACATCGCCGCATCCGCCCGGGCAAACAGGCTCTCGACGCTTTCATCCTCGGCCGTCAGGCTGGTCAAACCCTGGCTGACGGTGATGCCGAACGTCTGGTGGTCATGGGTGAAGCTCAAACGCTGAATCTCCCGTTGCAGACGCTCGGCCACTTGCATGGCCATGTCTGGCGCACAGCCGGGAAACACTGCGGCGAATTCCTCGCCACCGATCCGTCCGAACACATCGCCGCGACGCAACGCCCCGCGACCGGCCTCGGCGATGTGTTGCAGTACGTTGTCGCCTTCCGGGTGACCGTAGGTGTCGTTGATCACCTTGAAGTCATCGATGTCCAGCAGCAGAAACGCCAGCGGCGCGCCTTGTTGGCGAGCCAGTTCGAATTCACGATGGGCGCAGTCGAAGAAATGCCGGCGATTGCTGCTCTGGGTCAGGACGTCGGTGGTGGCCAGGCGATGCAGCTCGCTTTCCATCTGCTTCTTGTCAGTGATGTCTTCGGCAATGCCAACGATGATCACCGGCTGGCCCGGTTCGGCCTGACGGTTGATGAAGCATTTGTCACTGAGCCAGCGCACTTGGCCATCGGCGGCGATGATGCGGTATTCCCGGTCTTCGACGGCGCATTTGACCAGCACTTCGGCGAGGCTGCGCTCGGCGTACTCCAGATCGTCAGGGTAAATGCTGTCACGCCACTGGTTGGAGTCGGAGAGCAACAGGCCGGCGGAGCGGCCGAAAATCCGTTCGTAAGCGGGGCTCACGTAGAGCACCTGACGGGTTTCCCAGTTGAATGCCCAAAGTACCGCGTTAACGCTTACCAGCAGGGAGCTGAACAACTGTTCGCGTTCGCTCAGGCGTGCGACTTCGCCTTGGGCATGCATCAATGCCATCAGGGTCTGCGCGGCCTCGGGCCACTGGGGTAGGGATGAGTCTTGGAGGTTCTTGGTGACCATCGACACAAATCTCAAAGGGCGTGCCGCGTATTCGACAGCGGTCGCAACAAAGCCCGCCGTAGTGGCGAAGTGTCTTTGAGATAGGGGATTTGGAGCTTAGTTCCCGTCCTTTGTGGCGAGGGGGCTTGCTCCCGCCGGGCGGTACTGGCGACGCGTTTTTTTAGTTAAACGCGTCGTCAGGTTTTGCGTCTGCTGCGCAGCCGGACGGAGATAAATCCCCTCGCCACAGGCAAGCACCTCACCACAGTCAGGTGGTGGGGGCAGGGCGCAGGGAGTAGGTTTTCAACTGATCGGCAAAGTCGCGCAGGGATTGAATCCCGCTGGCTTCGGCTTCATGTACCCAGTCCTTGATGGCGGCCAGCATGTCGTGACCATTTGAGCTGGTCTTGACCCAGATCTGCTGCAAGGCCAGTCGTTTCTCGTAAATTACCTTCAGCGCCTGGCTGTGCTCGAGCATGGTCTGGATGCGCAGGTGGTGTTTGTCATCGAGCAAGCTGGTTTCCCGCGAAAGCAGGCGTTTGGCCCGGTGGAACTGGTGACGGACCGAGTGATCGACCTTTTCCAGTTCCTGTTTGACCAGCGGCGCGATCACCAATTTGCGGTACTGGGCCATGATCTGGAAGCGGTTGTTGAGGATGGCCATGGCGGTGTCCATGTCCAGGCTGCCTTTACCTTCGACGCGGTGGGCAATCGGCGCAACCCGCTGAACCTTGGCCAGCCGCAGGAAACTGAAGACCTGGATCCAGGCCCAGCCGAGGTCGAATTCCCACTTCTTCACCGACAGTTTTGCCGAATTAGGGTAGGTGTGATGATTGTTATGCAGTTCTTCGCCGCCGATCAGGATACCCCAGGGCACCAGGTTGGTCGCCGCATCGCGGCATTCGAAGTTGCGGTAGCCGACGGCATGGCCCAGGCCATTGACCACGCCGGCGGCCCAGACCGGGATCCACATCATCTGGATGGCCCAGATGGTGATGCCGATGGTGCCGAACAGCAGCAGGTCGATGACGCCCATGATTGCAATGCCCAGCAGCGGGAAACGGCTGTAGAGGTTGCGTTCGATCCAGTCTTCGGGGCAGTTCTTGCCGTAGATGCGCAGGGTCTCGGGGTTTTCCGCCTCGGCGCGGTACAGCTCGGCACCTTTGCGCAGAACGGTGGACAGGCCCTTGATGACCGGGCTGTGCGGGTCATCGACGGTTTCGCATTTGGCGTGATGCTTGCGGTGGATGGCGGTCCACTCGCGGGTGTTCTGTGCCGTGGTCAGCCACAGCCAGAAGCGGAAGAAATGTTTCAGGCCGGCATTGAGCTCAAGCGAGCGATGGGCTGAATAACGATGCAGATAGACCGTGACGCCGATAA
Source organism: Pseudomonas sp. LBUM1670 (assembly GCF_059695695.1). NCBI lineage: Bacteria > Pseudomonadati > Pseudomonadota > Gammaproteobacteria > Pseudomonadales > Pseudomonadaceae > Pseudomonas > Pseudomonas sp. LBUM1670. Next base: position 214,573 of record NZ_CP166783.1, read on the forward strand.
TCGTCACGTGGGTCATCAGCAGGGTGACTGCCACCAGTGACCAGGGCGACAAGCCGAGAATACCTTCGTACCACATAGGCTATAGGGCCCTCGAAAAAGAAAAAGACAGCCGTTGCATTATCACTAAGCCCACAGATAAAACCAGTCGCCCTTTCAGATAAGAGTGCCTGGATGTTTCTTTAACCTATAATTCCATCCTTTTTGAAGGGACATGGACAGCCGAATGTCTGCCACCTATCGCGACGCTTTGCGTGCAGCGCTGCTCTATCTGTTGCTATCCGCAGTCTGGCTGCTGTTCAGTGGTTATTTATTGAACAGTTTCTTCGATAACTCCGATGAGTTGCTGCGATGGCAACTGATCAATGGTTATGTCTGGGTCGTGCTCAGCGCAGGGCTGATCTTCCTCGCTCGGGCCCGATTGTTCCGTTGTCTGGGGATCGGCGCCACATTGCGTGAGCGCCATGAAGATCGCGAGCGTTTGCGTCAGGCGGCCGCTGTGTTCGATTGCACCCGCGAAGGCGTGCTGGTCACCAACAGCAAAGGCGTGATCGTCCACGTAAACCGGGCGTTCATGGAAATCACCGGGTATCAGCGCGAAGAAGTCTTGGGTCAGCAGCCCAGCCTGTTCAAGTCCGGCCATCACCCGGCAGCGTTCTACCAGGCGATGTTTGCGACACTGAACAGTTGCGGCGAATGGAGCGGCGAAATCTGGAACCGCCGCAAAAGCGGCGAAATCTACCCGCAATGGCAGACCATCCGCCTGATTCACGACGATCAGGGCCAGCTCAGCCATTACGTCGCGGTGTTCTCCGACATCAGCGCGATCAAGAATTCCGAGCACGAACTCAAATACCTGGCTCACCACGATCCGCTGACCGATCTGCCCAACCGTCTGCTGTTCACCGACCGTGCCGAGCAGGCTCTGGCGTCGGCGCAGATCCACAAGCGCGGCTGCGCGTTGCTGGTGATCGATCTGGATCACTTCAAGATGATCAACGACAGCCTCGGCCACACGATCGGTGACCAACTGCTCAAGGCCGTGGCCGAGCGTCTGAAGGCCATGTTCGGCCCGGGAATCACCCTCGCCCGGCTGGGCGGCGACGAGTTTGCCGTGTTAGCCGAAAGTTGTCCGCAACTGGTGCACGCAGCGGCACTGGCCCAGCGCATCCTCGACGGCCTCAAGGAGCCATTCTCTATCGATGGACATCAACTGTTCATCAACGCCAGCATTGGCATCAGCCTGTTCCCCAGTGATGCCTTGAGCGCGGAACAACTGCTGCGCAACGCCGACTCGGCCTTGTTCAAGGCCAAAAGCGCTGGCCGCGATGGCTACGCCCTCTACACCGAAGAATTGACGGCTCATGCCCAGCAGCGAGTCGAGACGGCATTCGAATTGCGCCGTGCACTGGAGCAGCAGGAGTTGCGGGTGTATTACCAGCCGGTGCACGACCTCAATTGCCGTCGTCTGGTGGGTGTCGAGGCGCTGGTGCGCTGGGAGCATCCGCAGCGGGGGCTGGTGTCGCCCGCGGAGTTCGTTCCCGTTGCCGAACGCACCGGGTTGATCGCCGAGATCGATGCCTGGGTCATGCGCCAGGCGTGTCAGCAGATGTGCCGTTGGCAGCAGGCCGGGGTGGTGTTGTCGTTTGTCGCGGTGAATGTTTCGTCACGCTTGTTTGCTCGCCGTGAGTTGTATCAGCAGGTGGCGCAGGTGCTGCATGAAACCGGCCTGGACCCGGCGTATCTGGAGCTGGAAGTCACCGAAAGCGCGGTGATGGACGACCCGGAAGTGGCGCTGGAGCAGATGCATCGCTTGCGCGAGCTTGGGGTGCGGCTGGCCATCGATGACTTTGGCACCGGGTATTCGTCGTTGTTGAGACTCAAGCGTTTGCCGGTGCAGAAGCTCAAGATCGATCAGGGCTTTGTCGCCGGATTACCGTGGGATGAGGACGATGGGGCCATCGTGCGCGTGATCATCGCCCTGGCGCAGAGCATGGGGATGCAGGTGCATGCCGAAGGGATCGAGCAGGTCGAGCAGGCGGGTTTCCTGCTTGAGCAAGGTTGTGATCTGGGGCAAGGGTACTGGTTTGGACGGCCAGTGCCGGCCGAGAAACTCGATTGGATGTGTGCACCGGTGATTGGCTGAGCTCACTTTCTGCCTTTGTGGCGAGGGGACTTGTCCCCGTTGGGTCGCGCAGCGGCCCCATTTTTTTGCGTCTGCTGTGCAGCCGAACGGGGACAAGTCCCCTCGCCACAAGGGATTTGTGTTGTCAGGGAAAATCATATCTCCCTGCACAACCCCTTGCTCTGCCGGGTTATTTTTCTGGTTATATAAACATTCTTAAATAGTCTTTTTAAGAATATCCGCACCTATCTACTATTGGCCTCACGCCGTAAGCAGTGCGGGACACTGCCAGGCAAACTCTCAGTTGAAGGAGCAGCACCATGAGCGCATCCCTACGTAGCGTTGACGGTCAAGACGAAGCCACCATCTTGCGTGAGATCCAGAGCGCCTTGCGCGACCTGCGGTTCGGCGCCGTGGAAATCACCGTGCACAACGCTCAGGTGGTCCAGATCGAACGTAAAGAAAAATTCCGTTTGCAGAACCCGAGCAACAAACCGAGCTGAACCAAAGATCAAAAGATCGCAGCCTGCGGCAGCTCCTACGGGGGATGTGTGTAGGCGCTGCCGCAGGCTGCGATCTTTGAGCAGGCAACCCGATTCCAGATCATAAAAAAGCCAACACACATAGAATTCCAGGAGCTTTCACCATGTCGTCGATTCGTTATTTCGCTTTGGCCGCCCTGGCCAGTGCCCTTTTTGCTGGTTCCGCGGTTGCCAAGGATTACGAGCTGCTCAACGTGTCGTACGACCCGACTCGTGAGCTGTATCAGGATTACAACGCTGAGTTCGTGAAGTTCTGGCAGAAAGATCACGCTGGCGACACCGTGAAAATCCAGCAGTCCCACGGTGGCTCGGGCAAACAGGGCCGTGCGGTGATCGACGGTCTGCGCGCCGACGTAGTGACCCTGGCCCTGGCCGGTGACATCGACGAAATCGCCAAGCTCGGCAAAACCCTGCCGGCGGACTGGCAGAAGCGTCTGCCGGAAGCGAGCACGCCGTACACCTCGACCATCGTGTTCCTGGTGCGCAAGGGCAACCCGAAAGGCATCAAGGACTGGGGGGACCTGGTCAAGAACGACGTGGCGGTCATCACCCCGAATCCGAAAACCTCCGGCGGCGCTCGCTGGAACTTCCTCGCGGCCTGGGCCTACGGCCTGAAAGCCAACGGCGGTAGCGAAGCCAAGGCCAAGGAATACGTACAAACCCTGTTCAAGCACGTGCCAGTGCTGGACACCGGTGCTCGCGGTTCGACCATCACCTTCGTCAACAACGGTCAGGGCGACGTGTTGCTGGCCTGGGAAAACGAAGCCTTCCTGGCCCTGAAAGAAGACGGCGGCGCCGACAAGTTCGAAATCGTCGTGCCTTCGCTGTCGATCCTCGCTGAGCCACCCGTTGCCGTAGTCGACAAAAACGCCGAGAAGAAAGGCAACGAGCAGATCGCCGAAGCGTACCTCAAGCACCTGTACAGCCCGGCCGGTCAGGAAATTGCAGCGCAAAACTTCTATCGTCCACGTGACAAGGATATCGCCGCCAAGTACGCCCAGCAGTTCCCGAAACTGGACCTGGTGTCCATCGACAAGGACTTCGGCGGCTGGAAAACCGCGCAACCGAAATTCTTTAATGACGGTGGCGTGTTCGACCAGATTTACTCGGCGCAGTAACCTGACTCAAGCCACACAACGAGCCTAATGCTCAGGCGCGTACATTGTGGGAGCGGGCTTGCTCGCGAAAGCGGTGTGTCAGACGACGTAAATGTTGGCTGATGCGCCCTCTTCGCGAGCAAGCCCGCTCCCACATTGATGCGTTCAGCGGATAGCTTTTTAACCAAGGACTTTTATGTCGCGTCGTATCTCCCCCGTCATACCCGGCTTCGGGCTGACGCTGGGCTACACCTTGGTGTACCTCAGCCTGATTGTGCTCATTCCACTGGCGGCGATGTTCGTGCATGCCGCTCAACTCACCTGGGATCAGTTCTGGGCGATCATCTCGGCGCCCCGCGTGCTGGCGGCGTTGAAGCTGAGCTTCGGCACCGCGCTCTATGCCGCGATCATCAACGGCATCATCGGCACGCTGCTGGCCTGGGTGCTGGTGCGCTACACCTTCCCGGGTCGCAAGATCATCGACGCGATGATCGACTTACCCTTCGCATTGCCCACGGCCGTGGCCGGTATCGCGCTGACCGCGTTGTACACCCCGACCGGGCTGGTGGGTCAGTTCGCGGCGGACCTTGGCTTCAAGATCGCGTATACCCCCCTCGGCATCACGCTGGCGCTGACTTTTGTAACGCTGCCATTCGTAGTACGTACGGTACAGCCGGTATTGGCCGATATCCCCCGTGAAGTGGAAGAGGCGGCGGCCTGCCTCGGTGCAAAACCGTTGCAGGTTTTCCGCCATATTCTGGTGCCCGCGCTGCTGCCCGCCTGGTTGACCGGTTTCGCATTGGCCTTTGCCCGTGGGGTCGGCGAGTACGGTTCGGTGATTTTCATCGCCGGCAACATGCCGATGAAAACCGAGATCCTGCCGCTGCTGATCATGGTCAAGCTCGACCAGTACGATTACACCGGCGCCACCTCCATTGGTGTACTGATGCTGGTGGTTTCCTTCGTCCTGTTGCTGCTGATCAACCTGCTGCAACGCCGCATCGAAACCCCATAAGGAGGCGCGAACCATGTCCCAATCGTCTATTGCGGCCGCCTCTTCGGCCAACGCTGCCCGTCGTGGCAGTGCGACTTCGCGGCGAATCCTGATCGGCCTCGGCTGGCTGATTTTTGCGTTGTTTCTGCTGTTGCCGCTGTTGATCGTGGTGTCCCAGGGCCTGAAGAATGGCCTGGGTGCGTTCTTCACCGCGATCTTTGAACCGGACGCCTTGTCCGCGCTGAAACTCACCTTGATCGCCGTGCTGATCTCGGTGCCGCTGAACGTGGTGTTCGGCGTCAGCGCCGCGTGGTGCGTGAGCAAGTACTCGTTCCGTGGCAAGAGCATGCTGGTGACGCTGATCGACCTGCCGTTCTCGGTGTCGCCGGTCATCGCCGGTCTGGTCTACGTGCTGATGTTCGGCGCGCAGGGTCTGTTCGGCCCGTGGTTGCAGGATCACGACATTCAGATCGTCTTCGCCTTGCCGGGCATCGTGCTGGCGACGATTTTCGTCACCGTACCGTTCGTGGCGCGTGAGCTGATTCCGCTGATGCAGGAACAAGGCACTCAGGAAGAGGAGGCCGCGCGTCTGCTCGGCGCCAATGGTTGGCAGATGTTCTGGCACGTCACCGTTCCCAATATCAAATGGGGCCTGATCTACGGCGTGGTGCTGTGCACGGCGCGGGCGATGGGTGAGTTTGGTGCGGTGTCGGTGGTTTCCGGGCACATTCGCGGGGTGACCAACACCTTGCCGCTGCACGTCGAGATCCTCTACAACGAATACAACCACGTGGCCGCGTTCGCCGTGGCGAGCCTGTTGCTGATCCTGGCGCTCTTCATCCTGCTGCTCAAGCAGTGGAGCGAAAACCGTATTAACCGCCTGCGCGCCAGCGCCGCGGAGGAATAATTCATGTCGATCGAAGTGCGTAACGTCAGCAAGAATTTCAATGCGTTCAAGGCGCTAAATGACATCAGCCTGGACATTCACAGCGGTGAACTCGTGGCGCTGCTCGGCCCGTCGGGTTGCGGCAAGACCACGTTGCTGCGGATCATCGCCGGTCTGGAAACTCCGGACAAAGGCAACATCGTGTTCCACGGCGAAGACGTTTCCGGCCATGACGTGCGCGATCGCAACGTCGGTTTCGTGTTCCAGCACTACGCCTTGTTCCGCCACATGACGGTGTTCGACAACGTCGCGTTCGGCCTGCGCATGAAACCGAAAAACCAGCGCCCGACCGAAAGCCAGATCGCGGTGAAAGTCCATGAGCTGCTCAACATGGTTCAGCTTGATTGGTTGTCGGATCGCTACCCGGAACAACTCTCCGGCGGCCAGCGTCAGCGTATCGCGTTGGCCCGTGCTCTGGCGGTGGAGCCGAAAGTCCTGCTGCTCGACGAACCCTTCGGTGCTCTCGACGCCAAGGTCCGTAAAGAACTGCGTCGCTGGCTCGCGCGGCTGCACGAAGACATCAACCTGACGTCGGTGTTCGTGACCCACGACCAGGAAGAAGCGATGGAAGTGGCCGACCGTATCGTGGTGATGAACAAGGGCGTGATCGAGCAGATCGGCTCACCGGGCGACGTTTACGAAAACCCGGCCAGCGATTTCGTTTATCACTTCCTCGGTGATTCGAACCGTCTGCATTTGGGTGAGGACAATCACGTGCTGTTCCGTCCGCACGAAGTGTCGCTGTCGCGGCATGAACTGGACGACCACCACGCGGCCGAAGTGCGGGATATTCGTCCGCTGGGCGCGACGACCCGGGTGACGTTGAAGGTCGAAGGCCAGAGCGAGCTGATCGAAGCTGAAGTGGTGAAGGATCACGACAGCCTGATCGGTTTGGCTAAGGGTGAAACCTTGTTCTTCAAGCCGAAGGTCTGGCAGAAGGTCGCCAACATCTAAGATCAAAAGCTTCGCGAGCAAGCCCGCTCCCACAATGGATCGGTGTTGAACACAAAATTTGTGGCCAACCCAAAACCCTGTGGGAGCGGGCTTGCTCGCGAAAGCGATCTACGCAGCAGCGCGATTCGGATTGACCCGAACACCCCCAACCCGCGCCTCGATCTGCTCTTTCAAATCCCGCCGCAACCCCAGCAAAAACGCCAGCTCCACCACCACAAACAACGGCCCGACAATCAACCCCGTCACATCATCGACAAACGCCGGCTTACGTCCTTCGTAGTGATGCCCGACAAACTGAATCACCCAGCCGATCACAAACATCCCGATACCGCTCGCCAGCCACACCAGTGTGCTTTGCTGTGCCAGCGCTTGCCCCGCCCAAATGCACAGACCGAGCAACACCGTCATCAGCACCCCGAGACGCAATTCCAGGCGCAGGTAGAACCACGCCGACGCCAGCGCCACCAGCACCGCCGGTGAAAGCCAGCCCCCGGCCCATTGCGGACGGGACAGAAACACCGCCACCGCCACGACAATCAGCGGAATACCGATAAAGTGGCTGGCGATATTGCGTGGGTCACGGTGGTAAGCGGCGTATTGACTGAGATGGTCAACGAGGCTTTTCATTGTTATTCCTCCTGTAGGGTGATTGATCATGCCCCGGGTTCACCTCTCGCTCTGTCAGCCAGGCGACAATCTCCAGGAGTTTTGATGGACATGCAGGTTTGGCGTTCGCGTCTGATGACGGGGCAATGGTTCAGCCATTTACCTGCTCCTTTACAGAATAGTCTGCTGGCCGCCGCCAGGGTGCGGCGCCTGTCATCGGGGCAGCGGCTGTTCAAGCGCGGCGATCCACCGTGCGGCCTGTACGCCGTGCTCGAAGGCGCGGTGCGCATCGGCGCGGTGAACGAGCAGGGCAAGGAGGCGCTGCTGAGCCTGGTGGAGTCGCCGCACTGGTTCGGTGAAATCTGCCTGTTCGACGGTCAGCCGCGCACCCACGATGCGTTCGGTCTGGGTCAGTGCATCCTGTTGCACATCCCGCAAACGGCGCTGTTGGCAATACTGGATGAGCAACCGGTGTACTGGCGGCAATTGGCGTTGCTGATGAGCCAGAAACTGCGCCTGACCTTCATCAACCTCGAGCAGCTGAGCCTGATGCCGGCGCCGGCACGGCTGGCGCATCGCTTGCTGATGATCGCCAAGGGTTACGGCGAAATCGACCCGCCGCGGCGCGTGTTGCAACTGCCGCAGGAACAGCTTGCTTCAATGTTGTCGTTGTCGCGCCAGACCACTAACCAGATCCTCAAGGAGTTGCAGGGGTTGGGGATTTTGAATTTGAAGTACGGCGAGATCGAAATTCTGGATGCCGACCGGTTGCGGGGGTTGGCGATTTTTTGAAACGCGGCGTTATGGGTGGGCTTTATCTGCGAAGGCGCCTAGCCTGTGGCGACGACAATCGAGGTGTGCCATGCGTGTGCTGTTAGTGGAAGACGAGCCGGAGACCGCCAAACTCCTGGCCAACGGCCTGAGCGAGGCGAGTTATGCGGTGGATGTGGCGCTCAACGGCATGGACGGCCGTCGCTTCATCGAGTCCGGCGAATACGACCTGATCATCCTCGACGTCATGTTGCCGGGGTTGAATGGCTGGCAGTTACAGCAACAGATTCGCAAGCTCGGCGAGACGCCGGTGCTGTTTCTGACCACCAAGGATGGCATCGAGGATCGCCTGCGCGGTTTGGAGCTGCATGAGGATGATTATTTGCTCAAGCCGTTTGGCGTTAAAGAGCTGGTGGCGCGGGTGCGCAAGGTGTTACGGCGGGATCGGGGGCGCTGAGGTTTCTGCGGTGGCTGTACATCGCCTTCGCGAGCAAGCCCGCTACCACAGTGATTTGTGTGGTTCACAAATCCCCTGTGGGAGCGGGCTTGCTCGCGAAGAGGCCGGAACAGACAACCCATTTTCCGGATCTGTCACCGCAACCCATCCCGAAACTGCCCCGGCGTCATCCCCGTCCAGCGCTTGAACGCGCGGCTGAAGCTGCTCGTATCCGCAAACCCCAACAAGTAACTGATCTCGCTCAATGAGCATTGCGGGTCACGCAGGTGCAGCAGCGCCAGGTTTTCGCGGCTTTCATTGAGCAGCGTATCGAACCTGCAACCCTCGTCCGCCAGATGCCGTTGCAGGCTGCGCAAACTCAGGTGCAGGGCCTGGGCGATGTGCTCGGCGCTGGGCTCGCCTTCGGGCAATTGCTCTTCGATGGCGTCGCGAACCTTGCGCTCCCAGGTCAGGGGTTTGAGTTGCGCCAGGGTGCGTTTGAGCACGGTTTCGTTGTGTTCCGCCAGTTCCGGGTTGGCGTCGTCCAGGTGACTGTCGAAATCCATCAGAGAAAATTCCAGGCGGTCTTCGTCGGCCGAAAAGTACACCGGTGCGCGGAAGACTTTGTGCCATTGATGCGCGTCGGCCGGTTCCGGGCGGCGCAGGTACACCGCCAGTGGCGCATAGTCACGGCCGAGGCGATTGCGGCAGGTGCGCACGTAAATCGCGGTGAAGGCGTCGATGGCTTCGAACGCCGGCGCCGGATTGCCTGGGGGGATTTTCAGGCGGAAGTGGTAGCGATCTTCGGCGCGGCTCAATTCGAGCTCCAGGGCATCGCTGACTACCTGGTGATAACGCACGATGCGCTCGAACACTTCCCGCAAACTGCCGCTGGCCACCAAGGCATAACCGAGCGCGTGAAACGTGGTCGGGCTGACGAACCGAGACACGCGCAAGCCGATCGCCGGATCGCCGCTGACCTGCACGGCAATTTCCCACAGGCGCGTGGTGCCGGACAACGGGTAACGGGCGTTCGGGTCGTCCATCAACTGCGGGTCGAGCCCCGCCTGGTGACACAGGGCGGTGCTGTCGAAGCCCAGCGCATCGAGTTGCTTGCGCAGGGCGCGGGTCCAGCTGGCGAGGGAGGTGGGTTCAGTCATGCTGATTGGCGCTTCCGGTCAACAGGTTGGCGTCCACGGCTACCGCGTTGTGAAGGTTCACAAGGCAGGATGCGAACATCAATAACCAGAGGATGGAAGCATGGAAGGTACTTCTGCAAGTCCCCAGCGACTGAATGCAGCTCAGCGATCTGCGCATATTCGCGAAGTGGTGTTGGCCAAAGGGGTCGAACTGCGTAAACGCTACCCGATTCTCAACCATCAGGACGCCTTGGGCGCGGGCATTCTGGCCTTCGCCCTGGCCGGAATGGTCGGCTCTGCGGCGCTCTACCTCACCGGGCATATGGCCTGGTGGGTGTGCCTGTTGCTCAACGCGTTTTTCGCCTCGTTGACCCACGAGCTGGAGCACGACCTGATTCATAGCATGTACTTTCGCAAGCAGCGTGTGCCGCACAACCTGATGATGGGCCTGGTCTGGCTGGCGCGGCCAAGCACGATCAACCCATGGATTCGTCGGCATCTGCACCTCAACCATCACAAGGTCTCCGGCACGGAAACCGACATGGAAGAACGGGCGATCACCAACGGCGAGCCTTGGGGTTTTGCACGGCTGTTGATGGTCGGCGATAACGTGATGTCGGCGTTCATCCGCATGCTGCGGGCCCAGACGTGGGAACACAAGTTCAGCATCATCAAACGCGCATTGAAGGTCTATGCGCCACTCGCGCTGGTGCATTGGGGCGCGTGGTACGTGTTCCTCGGCTTCCACGCCGCCAACGGCATCGCTCATTTGCTGGGAGCACCGATTGAATGGTCGGCCACCACACTCTCGGTGATGCAGGTGATCGATATCGCAGCGGTGGTGATCATCGGCCCGAACGTGTTGCGCACGTTTTGCCTGCACTTCATCAGCTCGAACATGCACTACTACGGCGACGTGGAGCAGGGCAACGTGATGCAGCAGTGTCAGGTGTTGAACGCTTGGTGGCTGTGGCCGTTGCAAGCGTTCTGCTTCAACTTCGGCAGCACTCACGGCATTCATCACTTTGTGGTGAAGGAGCCGTTTTACATCCGCCAGATGACGGCGCCAGTGGCGCATAAAGTGATGCGGGAGATGGGCGTGCGCTTCAACGATATCGGTACGTTTGGTCGGGCGAATCGGTTTGTGCGCACCGAAACGACAGAACCTCAGCAGGTGCGTGCCGCTCAGGTCTGAGTAATGAACCCGGAAACTCAAATGCGAAAACGTTCGTCATCAATCTGACCCAAAGGGACGTTAAGTTGTGATCCAGGCGGCGATGACTTGGCGGTTTTGTGGGGTGATCGGCATATTCGATCAAGGTCTATTAAAGTAATTAAATATTCCTTTATTGGATAACCGATTTCGCCAATCATCGGCCCAAGAATTGTTGATCAGCGCTGACAGATTTCGAGTTTCCGGGGCCGTCTCCTTGGCAGGGTGCGGTCCCTTTTTTATTCCGCAGGAAAAACACAGGTCCAATGTGGGAGCGGGCTTGCTCGCGAATGCGTCGGTACAGACACCATTTGTGTTGACTGACACTCCGTCTTCGCGAGCAAGCCCGCTCCCACATAGAATGGGTCTATTATTCTATATAGGTCTTAATAAATAGCTTCTTATTCCTTAACGAATATATCTCTCCTCCCTATACTCGATCAGGAACAGACACGCAGCAGGAGAGTTCCCCATGCGCAACGAATCCATTCGCTACCTGATTGTGCCGGGCTGGCAAGGATCGCCAGAAGATCATTGGCAAAGCCACTGGCAGAACAGCCTGCCGAACAGCGCGCGGGTGGAGCAGGCCGACTGGTTGACGCCGCGTCGTGAAGACTGGGTCGCGGCGCTGGCCGAGGCGATTGCTGCGGACAGCACGCCGGTGATTTTGATTGCCCATAGCCTGGGTTGCATCACGGTCGCGCATTGGGCGGCCACTGCACCGCTGAATTTTCTGCGTCAGGTGCGCGGCGCCTTGCTGGTCGCGCCGTCGGACGTCGAGCGCCCGGCGTGTGCGCCGGCGCTGCGCAACTTCGCACCGATTCCAAAGACCCTTTTGCCGTTTCCGAGCCAGGTTGTCAGCTCCGACAACGACGGCGCCGTCAGCGCGCCACGTGCCATGGAACTGGCACGTAACTGGGGCGCCGAGGCGGGGATTCTGTCGGGTGCCGGGCACATCAACGTGAAGTCCGGTCATCAGCGTTGGGAGCAGGGTTTTGCTTATCTCTATCGCCTGCAAAACCGCATGGAACACCACGCCCTGCGTCGCGCTTGAACCTTTTTCTTTGTTTAACATCGCCCCCGTCTCCCGGCGGTTTTGGGCGGGAGCCTGTCATGAGTTTTGAATCTTTCGGTCAGCCGCTGCTGACCTTTCCCGACGCAGAAAAAAGTCCCCTGAGCATCCGCGCCAAGGCGCTGGTGTTCGTCGATCCGCGCTCGCGTCAGTTGCGCGAGGAGTTGGAGCAACTGGCCCCGCGTTCGATTTCCGTATTGATCCGTGGTGAAACCGGTAGCGGTAAAGAGCTGTTGGCGCGGCACATCCACCGCGCCAGTGATCGCGGCGGGTTGTTCGTCTCGGTCAATTGCGGCGCGATCAGCCCGACCTACGCCGACGCCGAATTGTTCGGCTATGCAGCCGGCAGTTACAGCGGTTCAGCGAGCAGTCGTGCCGGTTGGTTTGGTTCGGCCAATGGCGGCACGCTGTATCTGGACGAGATCGGCGACTTGCCGCTGCCGATCCAGATCAAGTTGCTCGCCGCATTGGAAAACCATGAAGTCACCCGTGTCGGCGCGCATCAACCGAGCCCGGTGGACGTGCGTCTCGTGGCTGCGACCAGCATCGATCTGGCGCAAGCCGTGGCTGCCGGTAAATTCCATGAGCGGCTTTATCACTACCTCAGCGAAGGTCAGCTCGAACTGCCGGCCTTGCGCGAACGGGTCGGCGATATCCTGTCCCTGTCCGAATACTTCCTCGGCATCTACAGCCAGCGACTCGATTTGCCGGTGCCGCTGATCAGCGAAGCAGCTCAACATTTGTTAGAGGCGCATAGCTGGCCCGGCAACACCCGAGAGCTGGAGAACGTCATTCACTTTGCGCTGCTGGTGAGCACCGGGGACGAGATCTTGCCGGAGCATTTGAATCTGCCTGAAGCGCCTGCGCCGTTGACGCAGATTGAGCAGCAAGTGGCTCGGTTCATTAAAACCGGTACCTCCGCCGAGCGTTCGGCCTTGAAGGACCTGCTCGAAAGCTTGAGTCGAACGCTGTAACCCCTGTGGGAGCGGGCTTGCTCGCGAAGGCGGTGGGTCAGTTGAATGAATGTCTACTGACACACCGCCTTCGCGAGCAAGCCCGCTCCCACAAGGTAACCAGCGTGCCAGGGCGCTATGAACAAAATGGAATATGAAAGTGAATAAAAGATATTATTCGGGAATAAAAAATCCCGGTATTGTCCGCTTCACGCCAGAGATAGCACTTCACTGGCACTCGTACTAAACAAGCCGTCGTCGATGACGACCGTGATTTTCGATAAGGACACTGCATGAAAAAGGTTCTGTTGTTCACCGCATTGGCGGCTGCCCTGACCGCGGGCCTGGCCCAGGCTGGCGAGAAACTGGTGGTTGCGGCAACCCCGGTTCCACACGCCGAGATTCTCGAACTGATCAAGCCAACCCTCGCCAAAGAAGGCGTGGACCTGGAAATCAAAGTTTTCACCGACTACGTTCAGCCGAACGTACAAGTTGACCAGAAGCGTCTGGACGCCAACTACTTCCAGACCCTGCCGTACCTGAAAAACTTCAACGAAGGCAAAGGCACCAACCTGGTGACCGTGATCGGTGTCCACGTTGAACCGTTCGGCGGCTACTCGAAGAAGTACAAAAAACTGGCTGATCTGCCAAACGGCGCGACCATCGCTCTGCCAAACGAAGGCAGCAACAGCGGCCGTGCCCTGATCCTGCTGCAGAAGGCTGGCCTGATCGAGTTGAAAGACCCGAAAAATGCCCTGGCGACCCCGAAAGACATCGCCAAGAACCCGCACAACTTCAAGTTCAAGGAGCTTGAGTCCGCGATGTTGCCGCGCGTTCTGGATCAGGTCGACCTGGACCTGATCAACACCAACTACGCGCTGGAAGCAGGTCTGAACCCGGCTAAAGACGCGCTGGTGATCGAAGGTGCCGATTCGCCGTACGTGAACTTCCTGGTAGCCCGTCCGGACAACAAGGACAGCGTGGCCATCCAGAAACTGGCCAAGGCCTTGACCAGTCCTGAAGTGAAAGCTTTCATCGCCAAGAAGTACAGCGGCGCAGTACTGCCGGCGTTCTGATTCGACGCAGCATCGAACCCTTCAAGTTCAAACGCCGACGGCTAGCAATAGCGTCGGCGTTTTTTATTGCGCAAAAAAATCAAAAGATCGCAGCCTTCTGTAGGAGCGAGGCTTGCCCGCGAAGGCGTCCTGCCAGGCAGACCGAGTCGCCTGCTTCGCGAGCAAGCTTCGCTCCTACAGAAGCCCGCGATCTTTTGCTTTTTACGGTCTAGGCCACCCTGGCCTTCAACGCCCTGCGCAACGCCACCAACAACTTCAATATGTCCTGCGGATCCAGTCGCTGCGGTACTTTTACGTCAGCCATGTTCTCTTCCTTGTGATGGTTCGGCCGGGGAGTCTGGCCAAAAGCTGTGCGTCCTTGGAGGGCTTTTTCAAAAAAAAGATCCTTCCTACAGCTAAAAGGAAAATAGTCGTCTTCCTCCTTCGCAGCAAATCCTGGTCGGCCTGTACGTGGAGCTTGCGCGCAACACGCCGCTGCTCATTCAGCTGTTTTTTGTTTACGTCGCCTTGCCGGCACTGGGCATCCCAAGCCTGAGAGCGTGATTGTCGAGGGGGAAGTGGCAGGGGTGATTCTGTAGTTTTTGCAGCGTTCTTTTGGCACTCTTCGCGAGCAAGCCCGTTCCCACAGTTGACCGAGTTGTCCCGACAGACGCGGTCCAATGTGGGAGCGGGCTTGCTCGCGAAAGCGGTTTATCAGGTACCGCTTTAATCCGGCCAATACCACGCCGGTTCATCCAGCAACCGCTGCCCGACAATCCCGGTCTGGCCCAGGTTTTTCTCCAGCACGATGCAGTTGCATTCCGGGTCCTCCTGCAATGCCGAGATCAGCCGCCGTGCATGGGACACCACCCACACCTGACACTGCTCCGACGCCCGGATAATCAAGCGCGCCAACGCCGGCAACAGGTCCGGATGCAGGCTGGTTTCCGGCTCGTTCAACACCATCAACGTCGGCGGGCGCGGCGTCAGCAGCGCCGCCACCAACAGTAAATAACGGAGCGTCCCATCGGACAACTCCGCCGCCGACAACGGTCGCAACAACCCTTCCTGATAAAACTCGATGGCAAACCGGCCGCCGGCCAGCGGCTCGATATGCAGCCGTGCCCCGGGAAACGCGTCGCTGATGGCGTTGCGCAAAGCGTCGGGGTCGCCAATTTCAATAATGGTCTGCAACGCCGCCGCCAGATCTCTGCCGTCGTGGTGCAGCACGGGGGTGCGGGTGCCCAGTTGTGGCTGACGCACCGGTGCGTCGGCGTCGCTGCGAAAGTGATCGTAGAAGCGCCAGCGGCGGATGAACTCACGCATCTCCAGTACCTCCGGCGAGGTACGCAGGCTGCCGACCTGATCGAACAGGCTGTCGAAAGTCGGCGTGTGTTGAGCCAGCACGTCCCAGTTGCGGTTGGCTCGGGTGCGGATCATCGGGCCGTCGCGATCCACCAGCAGGCTCGCTGGACGATAAAACGCCCCGGCCCAAAGGCATTCGCGCTTGATTTGCGGGTCGAGACTGAAACGTGACGGAATGGGTGAACTGTGCCCGGGTAACATGAAATGACCGTTGGAGTCGGGCAGCCCCAGGCTGATCGAGTAACCGAAGTCTTCGCCGGCAAACCCCAGGCGCAGGCGTTTGACGCCGTGACGCACGGTCGCCTCGATCGACACTTCACCGTTACGCATGCGCCGGGTGATGTTTTCCGGTCCGGCCCAGAACGTCGAATCCAGACCGCCCTCGCGGGCCAACGCATTGACCACGCCGCCCTGAGCGGTTTCCGCCAGCAGGCGCAACGCGCGGTAGAGGTTGGATTTGCCGCTGCCGTTGGGGCCTGTGATCAGGTTCAAGCGACCCAGCGGAATCACCAGCTTATTGATCGAGCGGTAATTGGCCACCGCGAGGGTTTTGAGCATGGGAAGCTTCCTGCTACGTGGGCGCCCAGTGTGCCTTATTGTCAGCCACATGGAGATCCCTTGTGGGAGCGGGCTTGCTCGCGAAAGCGGATGTCAGTCGACATCTCTATCGACTGACACGACCTCTTCGCGAGCAAGCCCGCTCCCACAAGGTGAGCAGCAAACCTGTGCACCTGTTGAACCCTGTTCTAAGCTCACAGTCGTATCGCCATTGGTCCGTTCGTACAACGCAAAGGAGTCGGCATGGCTGGTCCCGGATTGAAAAGAGTGGTTGGCATGAGCCTCCTTGTTCTGCTGAGTGCCTGTGGCGAGAAACCCCAGGTCGAAAAGGACCGTCCGCGGGTTTTCGTGCAGGACGTCAAATCGGTCGATTACGCCGCGACCGTGACCCTCACCGGTGATGTTCAGGCGCGCGTCCAGACTGAGCTGTCGTTCCGCGTCGGCGGCAAGATCATCCAGCGTATGGTCGATGTCGGTGACCGGGTGTCGGCCAAACAAGTGCTCGCCAAACTCGACCCGAAAGACCTGCAAACCAATGTCGACTCGGCCCAGGCGCAGGTCGTCGCCGAACAGGCGCGGGTCAAACAGGCGGCGGCCGCTTTCGTTCGCCAGCAAAAACTCCTGCCCAAGGGTTACACCAGTCAAAGCGAATTCGACTCCGCCCAGGCCGCATTGCGCAGCAGCCAAAGTGCGCTGACGGCCGCCCAGGCGCAACTGGCCAACGCCCGTGAGCAACTGAGTTACACCGCGCTGATCGCCGACGCGCCGGGGGTCATTACGGCCCGTCAGGCCGAAGTCGGCCAAGTGGTGCAAGCGACGATGCCGATTTTCAGCCTCGCCCGGGACGGTGAGCGTGACGCGGTGTTTAACGTCTACGAATCGCTGCTGGGGAAGGCGCCCGAAGAAAAAGCGATCGTGGTCAGCCTGCTCGGCAATCCGGCCATCAAGACCACGGGGACGGTTCGGGAGGTCACCCCGGCCGTGTCCGCGCAAACCGGCACGGTGCAGGTCAAAGTTACCCTGAACGGTTTGCCGGAAGGCATGCAGCTCGGCTCGGTGGTCAGTGCCACGGCGAAGATACCGGGCCAATCAGCAGTCGAACTTCCGTGGTCAGCCCTGACCAAAAACCTCACTGACCCGGCCGTGTGGCTGGTGGACGACGAAGGCAAGGCGCAGTTGCATACGGTCACGGTCGGTCGTTACCTGACCGGCAAAGTCATCATCAGCAACGGTCTGAAGGGCGGCGAAAAAGTCATCATCGCTGGCGGCCAGTTGCTGCACCCCGGCGTGAAGGTGGAAATCGCCGAAAACACCTACAAAGACCTGGCCGAAGGAGACCAGCCATGAAGCGCATGTTGCTGGTGTTCGCCGGTGTGATGCTGGTGGCCTGTTCGGAAAAAGAACCACCGCCGGAGCCGGTTCGCCCTGTGCTGTCGATCAAAGTCCAGGCGCTGGACGAGGAAACGCTCGGCCGTTTCGCCGGCAGCATCCAGGCCCGTTACGAAACCAATGTCGGTTTCCGCGTGCCGGGGCGGATCGCCAGCCGTAACGTCGATGTGGGCGCCGAAGTGGCGAAGGGCGCCTTGCTCGCCACGCTCGATCCCACGGATCAGCAAAACCAGCTGCGCTCGGCCGAGGGCGATCTGGCCCGCGTTCAGGCGCTGCTCATCAACGCCCAGGCCAACGCCCGGCGTCAGCAGGAACTGTTCGATCGCGGGGTCGGTGCGCAGGCGCAACTGGACATCGCCCAGACGGATCTGAAAACCACTCAGGCTTCCCTCGATCAAGCCAAGGCAGCGGTCGATCAGGCCAAGGACCAACTCAGTTACGTCGAACTGCGCACCGACCACAAAGCCATCGTCACCGCGTGGAATGCCGAAGCCGGGCAAGTGGTGACCGCCGGCCAGCAAGTGGTGACCCTGGCGCAGCCGGACATCAAGGAAGCGGTGATCGACCTGCCCGACACGCTGGTCGATCAGTTGCCGGCGGACGTGGTGTTTCAGGTCGCCGTGCAACTGGACCCGAGCATCACCACCACCGCCATCGTTCGCGAAATCGAACCCCAGGCTCAAAGCGCCACCCGCACCCGTCGCGCCCGCCTGACCCTGACCGACACACCCGCCGGTTTCCGACTGGGCACCGCCATCAGCGTGACCCTCAGCTCCGCGATCAAGCCACGTATTGAGCTGCCCCTGACCGCGCTGCAAGAGGTCGATGGAAAATCGCGTATCTGGGTCATCGACCCACAGACCCAAACCGTTTCCCCGCGTGACATCAGCCTGATCAGCCGCACTGACTCGACGATGGTCCTGGCCAGCGGCGTGAAGTCCGGCGAGCGCGTCGTCAGTGCCGGCGTAAACAGCCTGAAACCGGGGCAAAAAGTGAAAATCGACGAGGACAACCCACAATGAAGGGGAGTTTCAATTTATCCGAATGGGCCCTCAAACATCAGTCGTTTGTCTGGTATTTGATGTTCGTCGCGCTGCTGATGGGCGTGTCCTCGTATATAAACCTCGGCCGCGAAGAAGATCCGTCGTTCACCATCAAAACCATGGTGATCCAGACGCGCTGGCCGGGCGCGACCCAGGAAGAAACCCTCAAGCAGGTCACTGACCGCATCGAGAAAAAACTCGAAGAGCTCGACTCCCTCGACTACGTGAAAAGCTACACCCGTCCCGGCGAATCGACGGTGTTCGTCAACCTGCGCGACACCACCAGTGCCAAGGACATCCCGGAAATCTGGTACCAGGTGCGCAAGAAGATCAACGACATTCGCGGCGACTTCCCCAAAGGCCTGCAAGGGCCGGGGTTCAACGACGAATTCGGTGATGTGTTCGGTTCGGTGTACGCCTTTACCGCTGACGGCTTGTCGATGCGCCAGTTGCGCGATTACGTCGAGCAGGCCCGCGCCGAGATCCGTGAGGTGCCGGGTCTGGGCAAGGTCGAGATGGTCGGCGAGCAGGATGAGGTGCTGTACTTGAACTTCTCCACTCGAAAACTGGCGGCGCTGGGCATTGATCAGCGTCAGGTGGTGGAGAGCCTGCAATCGCAAAACGCGGTGACGCCGGCCGGGGTCATTGAAGCCGGTCCCGAGCGGATTTCCGTGCGCACCACAGGGCAGTTCGCTTCCGAGAAAGACCTGGAAAACGTCAACCTGCGGCTCAACGATCGCTTCTATCGCCTGGCCGACATCGCTGAAATCAGCCGGGGCTATGTCGACCCGGCAACGCCGGAGTTCCGCTTCAACGGCAAACCGGCCATTGGTCTGGCCATCGCCATGCAGAAGGGCGGCAACATTCAGGTGTTCGGCAAGGCGCTGCACCAGCGCATGACCGACCTGACCGCCGACCTGCCGGTAGGCGTCGGCGTGTACAACGTCTCCGATCAGGCCGAAGTGGTGGAAGAAGCCGTCGGCGGTTTCACCAGCGCGCTGTTCGAAGCGGTGGTGATCGTGCTGATCGTCAGTTTCGTCAGCCTCGGCGTGCGCGCCGGATTGGTGGTGGCGTGCTCGATTCCGCTGGTGCTGGCGATGGTCTTCGTCTTCATGGAGTACAGCGGCATCACCATGCAGCGGATTTCCCTCGGCGCGTTGATTATCGCCCTTGGCCTGTTGGTGGACGACGCGATGATCACGGTCGAGATGATGGTCACCCGCCTGGAAATGGGCGAAACCAAAGAGCAGGCGGCCACCTTCGCCTACACCTCGACCGCGTTCCCGATGCTCACCGGTACGCTGGTGACGGTGGCCGGTTTTGTGCCGATCGGCCTGAACGCCAGTTCGGCGGGCGAGTACACCTTCTCGCTGTTCGCGGTGATTGCAGTGGCGATGCTGGTGTCGTGGATCGTCGCGGTGTTGTTCGCGCCGGTGATCGGCGTGCACATCCTCAGCGCCAACGTGAAAGCCCATGACACCGAGCCTGGGCGCATTGGCCGTGCCTTCAATGACAGCATGCTCTGGGCCATGCGCAATCGCTGGTGGGCCATCGGCATCACCATTGCCTTGTTCGTGGCATCGGTGTTTTCCATGCAGTTCGTGCAGAACCAGTTCTTCCCGTCGTCGGACCGCCCGGAAATCCTCGTCGACCTGAACCTGCCGCAAAACGCCTCGATCGCTGAAACCCGCAAGGTGGTGGACAAGCTCGAAGCCACGTTCAAGGACGACCCGGACATCGTGCGCTGGAGCACCTATATCGGCGAGGGGGCGATCCGTTTCTACCTGCCACTTGACCAGCAATTGCAGAATCCGTACTACGCGCAATTGGTCATCGTCAGCAAGGGCCCGGAATCGCGAGAAGCCCTGAGTCAGCGTTTGCGCGAGCGCTTGCGCAAGGATTTCGTCGGCATCGGCAGCTACGTCCAGGCGCTGGAAGTGGGCCCGCCCGTCGGGCGGCCGATTCAATACCGGGTCAGCGGCAAGGACATCGACCAGGTGCGTAAACACGCCATCGCCCTGGCCACCGAACTGGATAAGAACTCGCACATCGGCGAGATCATTTACGACTGGAACGAGCCGGGCAAAGTCCTGCGCATCGACATCGCCCAGGACAAGGTGCGGCAGCTGGGGCTGTCGTCGGAAGATGTGGCCAACCTGATGAACAGCATCGTGGCCGGTGCGCCGGTGACGCAGGTCGATGACGATATCTACCTGATCAACGTCGTTGGCCGCGCGGTGGACGCGGAGCGCGGTACGCCGGAAACCCTGCAGAACCTGCAGATCGTCACGCCGAGCGGCACGTCGATTCCACTGCTGGCCTTCGCCACCCTACGTTATGAACTGGAGCAGCCGCTGGTCTGGCGTCGCGACCGCAAGCCGACGATCACGATCAAGGCGGCGGTGCGCGACGAGATTCAGCCGACCGACCTGGTCAAGCAACTGAAGCCGGCCATCGACAAGTTCGCCGCCGGTTTGCCGGTGGGTTACACGGTCGCCACGGGTGGTACGGTTGAGCAAAGCGCCAAGTCCCAGGGGCCGATTGCCAAGGTTGTGCCGTTGATGCTCTTTCTGATGGCGACCTTCCTGATGATCCAGCTGCACAGCGTGCAGAAGCTGTTCCTGGTGGCCAGCGTCGCGCCGCTCGGCCTGATCGGCGTGGTACTGGCGCTGATCCCGACAGGTACGCCAATGGGCTTCGTGGCGATCCTCGGGATTCTGGCGCTGATCGGCATCATCATCCGCAACTCGGTGATTCTGGTGACGCAGATCGAAGAGTTGGAGAAAGAGGGACTGGCCCCGTGGGATGCGGTGGCGCAAGCCACGGAACACCGTCGCCGGCCGATTCTGTTGACGGCCGCGGCGGCGAGTCTGGGGATGTTCCCGATTGCCCGGGAAGTGTTCTGGGGACCGATGGCATACGCGATGATCGGCGGGATCATTATCGCGACGTTGCTGACACTGCTGTTTTTGCCGGCGCTGTATGTGGCCTGGTACAAGATTCGCGAGCCGAAGAAAGAGGTGCAGTAAAGCAGAGCGCTTCGCGCTCTTTCGCGAGCAAGCCCGCTCCCACATTTGACCGAGTTGTCCAGACGGACCACGATCAAATGTGGGAGCGGGCTTGCTCGCGAAAGCGGTTTAACATTCAACATCTCTGTTGTCTGACACACCGGCTTCGTCGGATCGCCGGCCGGACCAAGCACGGTTTCCTTTGAGAGCGGGCTTGGTCCGGGCGGAGTTCCGACGATCGCGATCTACAATTTTCCAACACTTTACTGACCGACAACTCCGTTTCACTTGCCTTACCCTCCCTGCTCTTCACGCAGAAGGGACACCTCCATGCCGCCCCGCCATCGCTATCTGTTGCTGATCTGCACTTTGCTGTTCTCGCCTTGGGCCTTGGCCGATATTGTCCTGGAAAACCCGCTGTGGCGCGTCGAACTCAATCCCGCCACACTGGCGATCCGCGTCATCCCTGCACAACATTCACCGGTGCAAGCTTCCGAGGGGGTTACCGGGCACAAAGTGAGCGGTCTTAAAACAAGCGCCAATCGCCTGGACTGGCAATGGGACAACGGCGCCTGGACCCTGAGTGCCGTTCTCGATCAGCGTGACCTGTCCCTGTCCATCACGGCTCGCGATCCCGGTGAACTGAGCTTTCTCAAACAGCCCGGCAGTGCCATGGGCAAAGGCCTGATCTGGCCGCTGGCCGAGGGGCATTACGTGCCTGCCGGTAATTCGCTGTGGCAATCCTTTTTGCTCGATCAAGGCGAGTTCAATACCACCCAGGACCTGAGTCTGCCGCTATGGGGCGTCGATCACGGAGGCTTTACCCTCAATTGGTTGATGACCAACCCTTACAACAATCGCCTGACGTTCAGCGCCGAAGGCAAGGCCCTGGCACTGGCCGCCCGTCACGAGTTCACCGCGCTTGCACCAGGCACACCGCTGACCTTCACGCTGTCGTTGGGTGATGCCGATCTGTTGGCCGGTGCCAAGCGCTATCGGCAAAGGGTGGTCGACAACGGGCTATACGAAACCTTAAGCGACAAACTGCTGAAAACGCCTGAAGCCAGAAAGCTGCTGGGGGCCAGTCATGTTTATCTGTGGGGTAACGACCTGCTCGGACCCGATGATGTTCGAAGTTGGCCAGCCTTGTTGAAAGTGTTGCGCGGTAATGGCGTACTCGCCAGCGAGTTGCGAAACAGCTTTGATGCTTAAAGCACAGAGTTACTGGCCCAGGCTGAGCCAACGCTGGATCGGTACCAGCAAGTCTCCTTGCTGCGCAGCCTCAATGCTGCACTCAACAGGAAGGCACGCAGCGGCTGGCAATCTGTCGTCGAACCGGACATGCAAAAACTGGCGGATGGCTACGGCTTGTTACGTGCCGAGCTGGCAGTGGTTTTCTCTGACGCGTTGACAGCGACTCCGGAAAACTGGGGCAGCACATTGTCACCAACGACTATCGAACAGCTGAAAGCGGCCGGATTGTCGCGATTGTGGTTAGGCCTTGGCGAGGGCTGGGAGGGTGGTCTCTGGCACCCGGAAGCCGTGCGTCAAGGCGTTGCCGCGGGCTACCTGGTGGCGCCTTACGATTCCTATGAGACTGCGTTGACCATCACTGAAAATCCGGACTGGACCACCGCACATCTGGGCTCCAGAGCCAATCAGGAATGTGCGATTGTCTTGAAAAACGGCACGTTCAAAAGCGGTTTTCAGCAATCGGGGCATTACACCGATCCGCGTTGTGTTCGGCCGTTGCTAGAGGCACGCATCAAAGCCGTACAGTCGAAGGCCGGGTTCAATAGCTGGTTTCTCGATGCTTACGCGACGGGCATGGTGTTCGACAGCTACCGCCCCGGCGCAAGCATGACCCAGGCGCAAAATGCCGAGGGCAACATCGATGCCTCGCGCTGGGTCAACGAGACATTGACGCTACCGACCGGTTCCGAGGATGGCAACGCCACCACGGCCCGGGGCGTGCTATTTGCCCACGGGATGCAGACGCCGGTGATCGGTTGGGGTGATCCGGATATGAGCAAGAATCCGAAGTCGCCCTATTACCTGGGCCGCTGGTTTCCCAATGAACAGCCGCAGGTTTTCTTCAAGACCGTACCACTCAAGGAACCTTACCGCACGATCCACTTTGCTCCGCAAACGCGCTTGCCGCTGTATCAGGCGGTGTTCCATGGCTCGGTCATCACCAGCCATCATTGGCTGTTCGACAGCCTTAAATTGAGCAATGTGTCCGCCGAGAATGAGTTGGCTCAGTTGCTCTACAACGTGCCACCGCTCTATCACCTGAGTGCGGCAACGCTCAAACAGCGATTACCGGTGATTGCTCGTCAGGATGTTTTCTTTCGCCCGCTGCATGAGCGTCTGGCGACTCAGGCGATGACGGATTTCCGTTGGCTGACCAAGGATCGTCAGGTACAGCAAACCACGTTTGCAGATGGCACACGATTGGTGGCCAATTTTGATGTACGCGAGCGTGAGGTTGAAGGCCAGCCGCTGGCCAGGCAGAGCATTCACGCATTTGGCGTGGACGGGACGGTGGTGAGCTATCAGGTTTTTTCGTCGCTCTGAAGACCTTCGTCGGAACGCCGCCCGGAGCAAGCCCGCTCCCACAGGAGACCGTGATTGTCCGAACAACTCGGTCAAATGTGGGAGCGGGCTTGCTCGCGAAGGCGTCCTAATTGACTACGCCGGTTTACGCCAGACACTCGCCAACCAAGGCTGCTGCTCCCGCGGCAGCCCGGCTGGCCGGTAGTAATGCTCCAGCTCCACAAACCCCGCTTCAGTCAGCAACTGCTGCCACGCCTGAAGATCGTGATACGCCCCATACCGCGGCCCATTCCAGCCTTCCTGATTCTCGCCACGTGGATTAGAGCTGAACAACACACCGCCCGGTTTCAACGCCGCGTGCAATTGCTTCAACACCCGAGGCAATTCCTGACGCGGAATGTGAAACAGCACCGCATTGGCGAAGATTCCGTCGAAGCGCTCAGCCGGCAGATCAAGCTTCAGAAAATCCTGCTGCCAGACCTCACAACCACTGTCTTCGCGCGCCATCTGCGCAAACTTTTCCGAGCCATCAAGCCCGACAGCGGTGTGGCCCATGCGCGTGAACGTCTGCAAATCACGACCGGGACCGCAGCCAAAGTCGAGAATGTCGAACGGCACCTCGCCCTGAATATGCCGCAACAGCGCATCGATGTTCTGGCTGACATCGTGATCACGTGTTCCTTCGCGAAAACCTTCGGCCACCGAGTTGTAGTGACTCAGTGTGGTAGAGGTGATCTGCTCAAGGTCGGCGGGAGTTTGTTTCATGGTCGGGCTACGCAGGCAATGTTAATCCGCCGAATATACGCCATCAGATCTGGGGCTGCTGCGCAGCCATTCGCGAGCAAGCCCGCTCCCACAGTTGATCGTGCCCTCTTGGACAACTCGGTCAAATGTGGGAGCGGGCTTGCTCGCGAAGGCTGCGTCACTGACACCTGACAAATGAAGCCAGACTCAACGCTTGTTCAACCCCCGAGCCAACCGATCCCCACCCAACTGAATCACCGCCACCAACACCACCAGCAACACAATCACCGTCAGCATGATCTGGCTATCAAACCGCTGATACCCGTACCGATAAGCAATGTCCCCCAACCCACCGGCACCAATCGCACCCGCCATGGCCGAGGAGTTGATCATCGTCACCAAGGTAATGGTGAAACCACCGACAATCCCCGGCAGCGCCTCAGGCAACAACACATGCCAGACGATATGCCAACGCCGGCACCCCATCGCCTGCGCCGCCTCGATCAACCCGTAATCAACCTCACGCAAACTGACTTCCGCGATACGCGCAAAGAATGGCGTGGCCGCAATCGTCAGCGGCACTACAGCGGCCCAGACACCGTAAGTGGTGCCAACGATCAACCGGGTGAACGGAATCAGCGCCACCATCAAAATCAAAAACGGAATCGAGCGGAACAGGTTCACGAACGCGCCCAATGCGCGGTTCAGTGCCGGTGCTTCGTAGATCCCGCCCTTGGAGCTGGTGACCAGGATCACCGCCAGCGGAATACCCGCCAGCAGCGCGATCAATGACGACACGCCAACCATCAAAAACGTGTCGAAGAAACCTTGCAGCAAGCGATCAAACCACATATCCCAGCACCTCCACCTGTTGTGCCCAGTGACCGGCGCGCTGGCGCAGTTCTTCGGCACCCAGCGACGAGCCGGCCACCGCCAACAGCAATTGCCCCAGCGCATGCCCCTGGATCCGTTCCACGCCGCCTTGCAGCAAACGCACACGGCCACCGAGTGCGGCGAACAGCGCCGCCAGATCCGGTTCGTCCGTGGCGCTGCCGGTGAATTGCAAACGCAGGACCACGGCAGCGTCCGACGACTGTGGTTGAGCCTGAAGGCGACTTTGCAGCTCTTGCGGCAACGCGTGTTGCAACGGTGCGAGCAAGGTTTTGCTGACCTCATGCTGCGGGTTGCCGAAGACCTCCCAGACCGGCCCTTGCTCGACGATCCGCCCGTGTTCCAGCACAACGACGCGGTCGCAGATATCGCGGATCACCGCCATTTCGTGGGTGATCAGTACGATGGTCAAACCCAGGCGCTGATTGATCTCGCGCAGCAGGCCGAGGATCGATTGCGTGGTCTCCGGGTCCAGTGCCGAAGTGGCTTCGTCGCATAGCAGAATCGCCGGGTCATGCACCAGGGCGCGGGCGATGCCGACGCGCTGTTTCTGCCCGCCGGAAAGCTGCGCCGGGTAGGCCTTGTGTTTCTCTTGCAGGCCGACCAACTCCAATAGTTCACGAACCTTCCGCTCGCGTTTTTCCTTGGGCACACCGGCGACTTTCAGCGGCAACTCGACGTTCTGCCAAACGGTCTTGGCCGACATTAGGTTGAAGTGCTGGAAAATCATGCCGATGCGCCGACGCAGCTTTACCAGGCGGTCTTCATCGAACTCGCCGATGTCCACTTGATCGATCAGCACGCGGCCCGTGCTTGGTTGTTCGAGACGGTTGATGGTACGGATCAGCGACGACTTGCCGGCGCCGCTGCGGCCGATGATGCCGAACACTTCGCCGCGCTGGATCGCCAGGTCGATGCCATGCAGCGCGGCCACCGGACCTTGCTGGCCGTTGTAGGTTTTGCCCAGACCGATGAAGCGCACGTGAGCGCGGTTCAGGTCCGGGTGCAGTTCGGTCTGTGCGGCTTTATGGGGCTCTGGAATATCCAGTCGCCGTTGGATTGCGGCCGTCATTCTCAGCTTTCCCAACCGGCTTGATAGAGCTTGCCGTGCGTCTTGTCGAGGGCTGCGCGAACGGCTGGCGAATGTTGGTAGATGTCGACGAATTTGATCAGGCGCGGGTCGGCTTTGTTTTTCGGCTGGATCACGAACTGGATCACGTATTCCTTGTGATCAAGGCCGTCGAACAGCAGCGCAGAACCGGCATCGAAGGTCTTCGCCAGTCGGATGTACGCCGGGTAGCCCTGAACCAGATCGGCATCATCGTAGGCGCGCACCAGTTGCACGGCTTCGACCTGAAGGATCTTGATTTTCTTCGGGTTGGCGATGATGTCTTCCTCGGTGGCCTTGTAACCGACACCCGGTTTGAGGGTGATCAGCCCGGCCTTGGCCAGCAGTTGCAAACCGCGACCGCTATTGATCGGGTCGTTGGCGATGGCGACGCTGGCGCCTTCCGGCAGCTCGTCGAAGCTTTTGTATTTTTTCGAGTAGAGGCCGACGTTGTTAATGATTCCCGGCGCGAAGGGCACCAGATCAAAACCGGAGGCGGCCTTGGCGTTTTCCAGGAACGGGACGTGCTGGAAGTAGTTCACGTCGATGTCGCCGGCGGCAAGGCTGACGTTGGGGGCGATCCAGTCGGTGAACTCGACGAGTTCGACATTCAGGCCTTGTTTGTTGGCTTCTTCGACGGCGGCCTCCAGTGGGATGGCAAAAGCGGCGGTGGTGCCGACTTTCAGTGGTGCGTCGGCGGCGAAGGTGATGGAGCTGAAGAGGCCGAGGGCCAGGGCCAGTGCTTTGACTGGGTGAGAGAGGTAGTTTTTGGTCATGGTGGTTATTCCAGTCAGTGCATAAATTAATGGTGTTTGGTCGGGCCTCTTCGCGAGCAAGCCCGCTCCCACAGGGGAACGCGGTCTACTGTGGGAGCGGGCTTGCTCGCGAAGCTTTTAGCGTCGAAACGCCGAGCCGGTGTGTTGCTCAGGCAAATGCGCTTCACCGTGAAACAGCTTTTCCCGCAAGCTGCCATCGTCATAAGCGGTCTTGTACGACCCACGACGCTGCAACTCCGGAATCACCAGCTCAATGAAATCCACATAGCTTTCCGGCGTGACAATCCGTGTCAGGTTGAAGCCATCCAGTCCGGTTTCGGCGATCCACGATTCCAGCTCATCCGCCACTTGTTCAGGCGAACCGACAACCGTGATGTAGCGACCACCGAGCGCGTGTTGCTCGAGTAATTTGCGTCGGGTCCAGTCGTTGTTTTGCAGGTTTTTGGTGGCCGACTGGATCGCGTTGCTCTTCACGTACTGGATCGGTTCGTCGATTTCGTACTCGGAAAAATCGATCCCGGTCGACGCCGAGAAATGCGCCACGCCGGCCTCGGCGCTGGCGTAGCTCAGGTACTCGGCGTGCTTCTTCCAGGCGAGCTCTTCAGTGGCGCCGACGATCACGTTCAGCCCCATGAACACCTTGATGTCCTCAGGATTACGCCCGGCCTCGACGGCGCTGGCGCGCACCTTGTCCACCTGAACCCTGGTCGAAGGTTTGTTCTGGCCGCTGATGAACACGCACTCGGCATGCCGCCCGGCGAACAGCAAACCGCGATCCGAACTGCCGGCCTGGAACAGCACCGGCGTACGCTGCGGCGACGGCTCGCAGAGGTGATAACCCTCGACCTGATAGAACTCGCCCTTGTGCTCGACCTTGTGCACTTTTTCAGGCTGCGCATAGATCCGTTGCTGCGGATCGTTGAGCACCGCGCCGTTTTCCCAGCTGCCTTCCCAGAGTTTGTAGAGCACTTCGAGGTATTCGTCGGCTTGGTCGTAACGACGGTCGTGTTCTACCTGCTCGCTCAAGCCCATGGCTTTGGCGGCGCTGTCGAGGTAACCGGTGACGATGTTCCAGCCGACTCGACCGCGACTCAGATGATCGAGCGTCGACATGCGTCGGGCGAACAGATAGGGCGGTTCGTAAGTCAGGTTGGCGGTCAATCCGAAGCCAAGATTTTTGGTGACGGCGGCCATGGCCGAGACCAGCAGCAACGGGTCGTTGACCGGCAGCTGGATCGACTCTTTCAGCGGCACGTCCACCGAGTTCTGGTAGACGTCGTACACGCCGACAATGTCAGCGATGAACAACCCGTCGAACAGTCCACGCTCCAGCAACTGCGCCAGTTCGGTCCAATACTCGATGGTTTTGTATTGGGTGGAATTGTCCCGTGGGTGCGTCCACAAGCCATGGTTGATGTGCCCGATGCAGTTCATGTTGAACGCGTTGAGCAGGATTTTCTTTTTGGCGTCGGCCATCAGATCGTCCCCCGCAGCGGCGGGTTTTCATCGTTAAGGTAGTAGTTGCCCACGGCGTGATACTTCCAGCGCACCGGGTCGTGCAGCGTATGAACCCGAGCGTTGCGCCAGTGGCGATCCAGTCCGTGTTCGATCAGGGTCGCCTGGCTGCCGGCCAGTTCAAACAGCGTGCTGCCAGCGGCGAGGGAGATTTCGGTGCTGATGGCACGGGCTTCGGCAACGGCGATCGACGCGGCGGCAACGGTCTCTGCGTTGGTCTCGGCCTGGGCTTTGTCGAGGAATTCGCCGGAGCGCTCCAGCAAGGCTTCGGCGGCGTGCAGGCGGATGCTCAGGTGACCGAAGCTCTTGATGGTCAGCGGGTCTTCGATGGCCTTTTCATGCGTGGCGTCGATCCATGGTCGGGTTTTGGTCCGCACGAAATGCAGCGCATCTTCATAGGCGGCGCGGGCGATGCCGGTGTCGATGGCGGCGTGAAGAATCTGCGCCAGCGAGCCGACGGTCGTCGGGCGTTCGAAAGCGCTTTGAAACGGGATCACGTCTTCGGTGGCAACGTAAACGTCTTCGAACACCACCGAACCGCTGCCGGTGGTGCGCTGGCCGAAGCCGCTCCAGTCGTCGATGACGGTCAAGCCTTTGCTGTCGCGTGGGACGAACGCGAGTTGCTGCACGCCGTTTTCATCCACCACCGAGGTCGGGATGCGTTGCGCGTAGATCGCGCCCGTGGCGTAGAACTTGCGGCCGTTGATGCGATAGCCGTCACCGTCGCGTTTCAGACTGGTAACGCGGTCGTGGGCGGTTTTTGTGCCGAGTTCGGCGAGTGCATTGCCAAAGCGTTGGCCGGCCAGCACTTCTGCGTAAAGACGTTTTTTCTGCTCGGTGCTGCCGTTCACACGCAGCACTTCGAGGGCATAAAAATGGTTCTGCGGAATTTGCCCGAGGGAGCCGTCAGCCTGGGCGATCAAGGCAATTACCTTGGCCAGCGTGACGTTGGAAACGCCAGCGCCGCCGTACTCCTTTGGCACGCTGATGCCCCACAGGCCCGAGCGGGAAAACACTTCCAGTTCCGGGTGCGGCAAACGGCGTTCGCGGTCGCGCAAGGCGCTGTCGCGTTTGAAATCTTCAGCCAGATCAGTGGCGACGATCAGGGCTTGCTCATCGCTGGTGATGACCGCGACGTGGTGAGAAAGAGTCATGTGTTTCTCCAGAGCTCTGGTTAAAAGTGTTCTGGTCGTTAAATCCAGGAGTGGCGAGCGGGGAGCGTGCCGTTGAGGTGATACGCGCCGACCGCGTGATACTTCCAGCGCACCGGGTCATGCAGGGTGTGCACGCGGGCGTTGCGCCAATGGCGGTCGAGGTTGAACTCGGCGAGGGTGGCGCGGCTGCCGGCCAGTTCGAAGAGTTTTTCGCTGGCCAGCAGCGAGATCTCGGTGGTCAGCACCTTGGCTTCGGCCACGGCAATCGAGGCGCGCGCGGCGGACTCGGCGGTGAGCGGCGCGGCATTGACCTGATCGAGTACTTGCCCGGCCTTGCGCAGCAGCGCTTCAGCGGCGTGCAGTTCGATTTTCAGTTTGCCGATGTCGGCGATCACGTAAAGGTCATCGCTGGCCCGTTCGACTTTGGCGTCGATCCATGGACGTGCACGGGTTTTCACGAATTCGATGGCGTCATCGATGGCGCCGCGGGCGATGCCGGCGTCGATGGCCGCTTGAATCAGCTGCGAGACGGCACCCTGGATGTTCGGCTTGTCATTGATCTTCCAGTTATCCACCACCAGCTCGGCGTCGACCCGCACGTTGTTGAGCAAAATGGTGCCGCTGGCGGTGGTGCGCTGGCCGAAACCGGACCAGTCATCGACGATGCGCAGACCCGGCGTGCCACGCCGGACGAAGGCCAGCACTTGCTTGCCGTCATCGTTCAGCGCCTTGACCGCGACCCAGTGGGCGAACAGGGCGCCGGTGGAATAGAACTTCTGCCCGCTGATGACAAAACCGTCACCGTCGGCGGTGATCCGTGCCTTGAGTTCGAGGGTGTTTTTGGTGCCGCGTTCAGGCCCGGCATTACCGATGCGCCAGCCTTCGAGGACGCTTTTGAACAGCTGTTTTTTCTGCGTTTCGGTCGCGCTGCCGAGCACCAGGTTGAGAATGCCGAACTGGTTCTGCGGGATCTGTCCCAATGCCGGGTCGGCCGCGGAAATGATCGCGAACACCTCGGCCAGTGTGACGAACGAAACCTGCGGGCCACCGTACTCGCGCGGGATGGCAATGCTGCCCAGACCGCTGCGGGTGAACTGTTCGATTTCCGACCATGGCAACTTACGCTGCTGGTCGCGTCTGGCCGCTTGCAGGCGGGCGACGTGCGCCAGCTCATGGGCGGCCTTGATGGCTTGAGCGTCGTTGCGCAAGACCTGCGCGGGCAGCAACAACGGGGCGACGTCCAGATCACTCTGGATGATTGCATCTGCCAGACTGGACATCAGTGCCGCTCCTTGGCTGCACGCAATGCCCTGGCGATCTGCACTGGGGTGATTGTGTTCCGGACCATACCTACCTCACATCTCATGGAACGCCGCGAGGGTTGCGGCGAAGTAAAAACAAGAATGTCCGGTGGTCCGGTGCATATACCCTAAGCGTGTATAAAAAATTAATAAACTAACTTTTAGGAATATGCATAGAAGGGGCTTAAATAGGTCGAGCGCGACCCCTGTGGGAGCGGGCTTGCTCGCGAAGGCGGTGTGTCAGGAGTTGTCAATGCGCCTGACCCACCGGCTTCGCGAGCAAGCCCGCTCCCACAGGGGCGATGGGTTTTCACTTCTTGCCCGGTTCAGCGGCCATTAATATTTCCTTCGGCTGGAACTTCAGGTAGGGATTGGCGCAGCCAATCTTCAGCGCACGCGCCGGTGCCCAGCGCGAGTTGTTACCCACCCGGTCGAGGATGCAGTAAGTCACTTCCAGCCGCAGGTCTTCGCCTGCTTCAAGAATGATCGCTGGCGGCACCCAGACCTGAATCGGCTCGCCCACGTCGCTTGTCTTGAGCCGTGGCAGGTCCATGCGCACATCGCCCCAGCGCAAGGTGATTTCATCGTCGGCGGCCATGTTCAGGTACGGCTCGATGGTCAAGGGAACGCCGCGCTTGATCTGGTTCGGGTTGACGCCCTGACGGCGGATGGTGTCGGGAATGCTCACCGGCGCCAGGCGCTGGTTTTCGTCACCACACAGTGTCGACGGCTGGCCACCCGGGCAGTTCAGCTTGACCTGCACGCGGGTTGCCGGTGACAGCGCAGGCCCATGGCCGACCTGCATCAGCCGATAGTGAATGCGTGAGGAGCCATTGGCGATGAAGCTTTCCGGTACTCGCATGCTGACCGCTTTGCCGACGTCGTGAGTATTCAGCACCCTTGAAGCCACGTAGCAGTTGTCCCAGAACAGCTCGATCAAGTCGCCGTCATCCATGCCGGGATAAGGCGCGACGTCGATCAGCAGACGAGCCGCTGAGGTGATGTTGATGCCGCTCTTGTGTGATTGCGCCACGGTCGGTGCCGCAAGTTCGGGTTTGTTCGAAGTGTTTTTCATGGGTTTCTCCTTGAAGTCTTGCAGCGAAGTCCGTTTCTGAAAGAGCTGAATTGCCGAGCAACAAACGGCTCATTACTTTCGTATGAAAACAATGATTGATCGTGATTGATTGCATTTGCTGGAGACTAGATAAGAGTGCGCATGAATAAGTGTCAATAGAATGGGTTAGTTAAGTAATGAATCTGATGTTATTCAGAAAGCTCCTACGCTCTAAGGTTAAGAAGCCGTATCGTGCTGTCGAACATGACCACCGAACCAGCGGATTTTGGAGGGTGTGGGTGAAGACCACGCGAATAGTGATGGTTCAGTATGTCGAGGATTTTAGGCGAGGTTTATCTGTAGCAGGACATATATATGCACCGCACACGATATCGAAAGATTGATAAATTATTCGAGAATGTTTGAGGGGGTATATGAAGGTGCAATGTTACTTCCATCCATGGAAGTTAACAGTTTGTTATGGCGACTCAGTTGTGAGCGTTGTTCAGAAACTTGCTGAGAAACTGTTTTGTCCGTTCTTCTTTAGGATTGGCAAACAGCGCCCTGGCTTCGCCTTGCTCGACGATCACACCTTTATCGAAAAACACCACGCGGTTGGCCACATCACGGGCAAAACCCATTTCGTGAGTGACGATGACCATGGTGCGCTTCTCTTCGGCCAGGCTGCGGATGGTCGCCAGCACTTCACCTACAAGCTCCGGATCGAGCGCTGAGGTGGGTTCGTCGAACAGGATCACTTCCGGCTCCATCGCCAGCGCCCGGGCAATCGCCACGCGCTGTTGCTGTCCACCGGACAGGCGTCGCGGATAAGCGTCTTCCTTGCCCGCCAGGCCAACCCTGGCCAACAGTTTTTTACCCAGGGCAACGGCTTCGGTCTGCGGGATCTTCTTCACGATGATCGGGCCTTCGATGACGTTTTCCAGGGCGGTGCGATGGGGGAACAGGTTGAAGTTCTGGAACACGAAGCCGACGTGCTGACGCAAGCGCCGCACCAGGCTCTGCTGCTGGTTCAGCGGGCGGCTGCCATCGATTTCGATGTCACCGACCTTGATCCGGCCGCTGGTGGGTTCTTCCAGGAAGTTCAGGCAACGCAGGAACGTGGTTTTCCCCGAGCCGCTCGGCCCGATGATCGCCACGACCTCGCCTTCCTTCACCTCCAGATCGATGCCGTTGAGCACGACTTGACCCTTGAACTGCTTTGTCAGTTTTTCCACGACAATCATTGGGTCAGGACTCCAGATCGTGCCGATTGACCCGTGCTTCCAACTGGTTCTGCAGGTGCGATAGCACCGTGGCCAGAATCCAGTAGATCAGCGCGGCGGCAAGGTACATGGTGAAAATTTCGAAGGTCCGGGCGGTAATCAGCTGCGCCTGACGGAACAGTTCCGGCACCTGAATGGTGGCCGCCAGTGCGGTGTCCTTGACCAGCGAGATGAAGCTGTTGCCCAGCGGCGGCAGGGCTGTGCGCATCGCCTGCGGCAGGATGGCCCGGCGCAACGTCTGCGCGCGGGTCATGCCGATACTGGCGGCGGCTTCCCACTGACCGCGCTCGATGGAGCTGATCGCAGCACGCAGGATTTCGCAGGCGTAGGCCGCCATGTTCAGCGAGAAGCCGATCAGGGCCGCCGGCAGCGGATCAAGTTCGATACCCAATTGCGGCAAGCCGTAATAGATCACGAACAGTTGCACCAGCAACGGCGTGCCGCGAAAGAACGACACGTAGATGCGGGCCAGCCAGCTCACCAGTTTGAAGCGCGACAGACGCATCAACGCCAGGCCGAAGCCCATCAGCAGGCCGAAGAACATCCCGCCCAGACTGAGGATTACCGTGTAGTACGCGCCCTTCAGCAGGAAGGGCGCGGAGTCCAGCGCAAGTTGGAAAGCTTCTTCCATTATTGAGTGACGTCAGCGCTGAAGTACTTTTCCGAAAGCTTTTTCAGCGTACCGTCGGCACGCAGCTTGTCGATGGCTTTGTTCACCGCAGCCAGCAGCTCAGGCTCGCCTTTGCGCAGTGCGATACCGGCTTCCTGACGGGAGAACGCTTCGCCGGCGGCGGCAGTGTCCTTGGCCTTTTTGGCGTATTCCAGCGCGGCGAGGCGGTCGATCAGAATGGCGTCGATGCGGCCAACGCGCAGATCCTGGAACTTGGTCGGGTCATCTTCGTAAGTGCGGATGTCAGCCTTTGGAACGTTTTCTTTCACCCACTGCTCGTAGTTGGTGCCCAGACCTACGCCTACTTTCTTGCCGGCCAGATCGGCGGCGGTCTTGATGGTGTCTTTGTTCTTGGTCAGGGTCAGCGCCTGAATCCCGGAAACGGTGTAAGGCTCGGAGAAGTCATACTTCTTCTTGCGCTCTTCGGAGATGGTCACCTGGTTGATCACCGCGTCCAGACGCTTGGATTCCAGCGCCGCGAGGATGCCGTCCCATTTGGTCGGTTGCAGTTTGACCTTCACGCCCAGCTCTTTGGCCAGGGCTTCGGAGAATTCGACTTCGAAGCCGGCCAGTTTGCCGTCGGCGTCGACGAAACTGAACGGTGGGTACGTGCCTTCCAGGCCGACGTTGATCACGCCAGCGTCCTTGATTTTTTGCAGCTGCTCACCGGCAACCGCTTGACCGAGCAGGCCGGCGCTCAGCGCCAGGCCCAGCGAACCTACCAGCAGATTTCGACGTAGTACGGAAAAATTCATGACAAGCCCCTGTGTTTTCTTATGAAGACGCTTTTAGGAATGTTGGCAAAATCGGGATTTGGGCGACTGCAATATCCTGCCCTAAAGCAGCGTATGCGTCTCGCTGCAAATTCGCCTGCGGCGTGACTATATGATGGCGTTTTTAGATAGGAAAATAATAAATGTTACGTTTGTTATTCTATTTTAGAATATAAAATGTTTGCTGAAAAGATCGCAGCCTGCGGCAGCTCCTACATGGGTCGGCATACACCCGTAGGAGCTGCCGCAGGCTGCGATCTTTTGATCTTGCTGGTCGATTACAGAAAGTCCTTGTAGGCAAACAACGCCGGCGCCCCGCCCGTGTGCAGGAAGATAATCGGCCCTTCATCAAAACGTTGACGCCCAACCCCGTCGAGCAACCCAGCCATGGCCTTGCCGGTATACACCGGGTCCAGCAACAAACCTTCCTGACTCGCGACCAGTTTTACCGCCGACAGCGTTCCGGCATTCGGTTCGCCATAGCGCGGGCCAAAATATTCGTCCCACAACTCGACCTTGAAACTGGCCGGCAGGCTCACGTCCAACAGCGCCGCGGTGCGCTCGGCCAGGCCCTGGACCTTGGGCCGCTGATCTTCATCGCTGCGGGAAACTGTCACACCAATCACTGGCAAATCCGGCAATGCTTCGCTCAACGCGAGAGCCAGACCGCTGTGAGTTCCAGCGCTGCCCGAGGCCAACACCACCGCAGCGAACGTCAGGCCGGTGTCTTTGATCTGCTCGGCCAGTTCCAGTCCGGCGCGCACATAACCCAAAGCGCCCAACGCGTTCGAGCCACCGATCGGCACCAGATACGGCTTCTTGCCATTGCTGCGCAGGCGTGCGGCCAATGCTTCCAGTTGCTCGTCAGCGTTGTCGAGGTTGTCCACCAACTCAACTTTGGTATCGAACAGGTCGAGCAACAGCCGATTGCCGTTGCCGACGTAGTTGGCGTCGTCAGTGCCCAGAGGATTTTCCAGCAGCGCGACGCAACCCAGACCGAGCCTGGCGGCAAGGGCGGCGGTCTGGCGCACGTGGTTGGATTGCAGCGCGCCGGCAGTGATCAGCGTGTCCGCACCTTGGGCCAGCGCATCGGCGGCCAGGTATTCAAGTTTGCGCAGCTTGTTGCCACCCATCGCCAGCGGTGTCAGATCATCACGTTTGACGTACACGTCGCGGCCGAGCCAGGTCGACAGGCGTTCGAGTTTTTCCAGAGGGGTCGGGTGGCCGAGCAGATCGAGGCGGTCAAAACGGGCGAGCTGTTGTTTGATCATGGGTCCGTACTGGTGGGGGTAGATGTCAGGACTATAGGCACGGCTATAAGTAGGGGCAACCGCCAATCGCATATATCCAAACGTGCTGAGCACAGCACAATCGGTTCTTAATTCGGCTTCCAGACCTTGCCGTAAAGTAATCGCCGTCAGCGCGGCCAGACAGTCCGGCCGCCCGTGTGGAGTTTTTACCTTGAGCGAGCGTTCCAGCCATTGGCAATTGCAGACCATCGTCAGCCAGCTGCGCACGGCGCGCGACCAGTGGCGCGCCCAGAATGGCCGCGCCAGCGGCGAGCAGGGCGGTCGCGAGTTGCCGTCCCGAGCGGCCATGGCGGAGATTCTTGAAGCGCTGTGCGGTGCGTTGTTCCCGATGCGCCTCGGCCCGGTGGACCTGCGCGAAGAGAGCGAAGACTTCTACGTCGGCCACACGCTGGACGTAGCACTGAACGCGTTGCTGGGGCAGGCACGACTTGAGCTGCGTTACGCCGCCCGCCACAGCGCCGAGGCCGACACCGAAGTCGAAGCCAAAACGATCCAGATCATTCAGGACTTCGCCCTCGCCCTGCCGGGGCTGCGCAGCCTGCTGGACACTGACGTGCTGGCGGCCTATCACGGTGACCCGGCGGCTCGCAGCGTTGATGAAGTCTTGCTGTGCTATCCGGGGATTCTGGCGGTGATTCACCATCGCCTCGCGCACCATTTGTACCGCGCCGGGTTGCCATTGCTGGCGCGGATCAGCGCAGAAATCGCCCACTCGGCGACCGGTATCGACATCCACCCGGGCGCGCAAATCGGCCGCAGCTTCTTCATCGATCACGGGACGGGTGTGGTGATCGGCGAGACCGCGATCATCGGCGAGCGCGTGCGGATTTATCAAGCCGTGACCCTGGGGGCCAAGCGCTTCCCGGCGGATGAAGACGGCCAGTTGCAGAAGGGCCATCCGCGGCATCCGATTGTCGAGGATGATGTGGTGATCTATGCCGGTGCGACGATTCTGGGGCGGATCACCATTGGCAAGGGTTCGACCATTGGCGGCAATGTCTGGCTGACCCGCAGCGTGCCGGCGGGGTGCAACCTGACGCAGGCGAATCTGCAGCATGATGATGGGACGCAGAAGTAAGACTGCGTAAATCTCTGCTGTCTGATCGACCGCCTTCGCGAGCAAGCCCGCTCCCACAGTGGATGGGTGTTGCACCACAGATGTGTGCACGACACTATTCCCTGTGGGAGCGGGCTTGCTCGCGAATGGTTTCAAGCCGAACCGAGATAATGGCCTTCAGCCAATTCTCCACTGAACGAATCCCCCCAACCCCGCGTCATACCCTTCCTTGAGCTAGCGTACGAACAGTACCGCCGAGCCCTGTGATTAGTCCTTAGCACCCTATTCATGTTTAACTTGAACGCTCATTCAAGTTAAACCACCGGTTTGCTGCCCGCTCACAACAGGAGGCTTGCCCTTGCCGAGTCCGTTACTGATTCCCCGTTTACACCCCCTTGAGGCGCACCTTTCATGAGTGCACCGTCCACCTCCGCCAGCGGTCAGGTCCGCATGAACCCGCCGGTGTTTTACTTCGCGGCGACCTTCATTCTGCTCTTCGGCATTGTCGTCATCGCCATGCCTGAACAGGCCGGCGCCTGGCTTCTGCAAGCGCAAAACTGGGCGGCCAATACGGTCGGCTGGTATTACATGCTCGCGATGACCCTGTATCTGGTCTTCGTGGTGGTCACCGCCTTGTCCGGCTACGGCAAGATCAAGCTCGGTGCCGACCACGACGAGCCCGAATTCAGTTACCTGTCCTGGGCCGGCATGCTGTTCGCCGCCGGGATCAGCATCACACTGTTTTTCTTTTGTGTGTCCGAACCGCTGACCCACCTGTCGCAACCGCCGCAAGGCGAGGCCGGCACGGCGGATGCGGCGCGCCAGGCGATGCAGATTCTCTTTCTGCACTGGGGTCTGCATGGTTGGGGCGTGTTCGCCTTCGTCGGCATGGCGCTGGCCTACTTTGCCTACCGGCACAACCTGCCGCTGGCCCTGCGCTCGGCGCTCTATCCGCTGATCGGCAAGCGCATCAACGGTCCGATCGGTTACGCCGTCGACGGTTTTGGCATCATCGCCACGGTGTTCGGCCTCGGTGCCGACATGGGCTTCGGTGTGTTGCACCTCAACTCAGGGCTCGACTACTTGTTCGGCGTCGCTCACACCCAGTGGATTCAGGTCGGCCTGATCACGTTGATGATGGGCGCGGCGATCATCGTCGCGGTGTCCGGCGTCGATAAAGGCGTGCGGGTGATGTCCGACATCAACATGCTGCTGGCCTGTGCGCTGCTGCTGTTCGTGTTGTTCGCCGGGCCCACGCAGCATCTGCTTAACACCTTGATCCAGAACATCGGCGACTACCTCGGCGCGTTGCCGATGAAGAGTTTCGACCTCTACGCCTACGACAAACCCAGCGACTGGCTGGGCGGCTGGACGGTGTTCTACTGGGCCTGGTGGATTGCGTGGTCGCCGTTCGTGGGCCTGTTCATCGCACGGATTTCCCGTGGCCGGACCATCCGCGAATTCGTCTTCGGCGTGCTGTTGATCCCGCTCGGTTTCACCCTGGCGTGGATGTCGATCTTCGGCAACAGCGCCATCGACCAGGTGCTCAACCACGGCATGAGCACCCTCGGCATGTCGGCCATCGACAACCCGTCGATGACCCTTTACCTGCTGCTGGAAACCTACCCGTGGAGCAAAACCGTGATTGCGGTCACGGTGTTCATCAGCTTCGTGTTCTTCGTCACCTCGGCCGATTCCGGCACCGTAGTGCTGTCGACACTCTCCGCCAAGGGCGGCAACCCGGATGAAGACGGGCCGAAATGGCTGCGGGTGTTCTGGGGCGCGATGACCGCGCTGATCACCAGTGCGCTGCTGTTCTCCGGCAGCATCGATGCGCTGAAGTCGGCGGTGGTGCTGACCTCATTGCCGTTCTCGATGATTTTGTTATTGATGATGTGGGGGCTGCACAAGGCGTTTTATCTGGAGTCGCAGAAGCAGATCGCGCAACTGCATTCCCTGGCGCCGGTGTCCGGTTCCCGGCGTGGCGGATGGCGTCAGCGCTTGAGTCAGGCCGTGCATTTCCCGTCGCGGGATGAGGTCTATCGCTTCCTCGATACGACGGTGCGTCCGGCGATTGAAGAAGTGACGGCGGTGTTCGTCGAGAAGGGTTTGCACGTGGTGGCTCAACCCGATCCGGCGAACGACAGCGTCAGCCTGGAAATCGGTCACGGCGAGCAGCATCCGTTCATCTATCAGGTGCAGATGCGCGGCTACTTCACGCCGTCCTTCGCCCGTGGCGGCATGGGTTCCAAGGAACTCAACAATCGTCGTTACTATCGCGCCGAAGTGCATTTGAGCGAGGGCAGCCAAGACTACGATCTGGTGGGCTATACCAAGGAGCAGGTCATCAACGACATCCTCGATCAGTACGAGCGGCATATGCAGTTTTTGCATTTGGTGCGTTGAGGTCAGGTCTCGCTGCTCAACACCATGAACAGCACCAGCGCCGCCACCGGCACGCCGAACACAATGCTGCCGACCACCAGCTCCGTCGTCACGGGCTGGCCGGCAGTAACCACGCCGATTGCGCCGTTGATCATCGTCAGGGCCAGCCACAGGATGATGAAGCTGTAGGTCAGGATTTGGCGGCTGAAGCCGATTTGCTCGCCGATGAACAGCATCAGCGCCAGGAGGACCAGGCCGAAGAAGATGATGATGGTGGTGTGCATTGTGTGTATCTACCCTCAGATGTATTTCACCCTTGAGGCCGCCTTCGCGAGCAAGCCCGCTCCCACAGGGTTTGTGTCGAACGCAAATTATGTGAACGACTCAAACCCTGTGGGAGCGGGCTTGCCCGCGAAGGCGTCAAGCCTGCTTACATAGCAGCTTAAACCAGCCCCCCATTCACGCGCAGAATCTGCCCGTTGACCCACGCCGAATCAGGCCCCACTAGAAACGAGACAACGTGGGAGATGTCTTCCGGTTGAGCCAGACGTTCCAGCGGAGGCATC
This sequence comes from Pseudomonas sp. LBUM1670, assembly GCF_059695695.1. Lineage (NCBI taxonomy): Bacteria > Pseudomonadati > Pseudomonadota > Gammaproteobacteria > Pseudomonadales > Pseudomonadaceae > Pseudomonas > Pseudomonas sp. LBUM1670. The sequence continues at coordinate 254,979 of NZ_CP166783.1, forward strand.
CTGGCGAAGGTCTGGATTTGCTCCTCGCTCTTGCCATGCAAAAACAGGTCGGTGGCTACCGGGCCAGGCGCCACAGCGTTGACGTGATTTTGCGAGGTTGATGTGCTGGAGTGTTTGCGGGGGCGCGATAGCCGCTGGTCTTCAGGCAAGTTGGGTAACGTCGCGCTGGTCTAATATTTGTCAGAGTGTGTATCGTGTGTATAACGTTCGCATTCGTCGCGTAATGTGATCGGCAGATTGCTGCCCACAAGGACGAATTGATGCGAAGTCGGGAAATGATCAGGATGATCGAGGAGGATGGTTGGTATCTGGTGGCCGTGAAAGGTAGCCACCATCAGTACAAGCATTCGTACAAGGCAGGTCGGGTGACGATCAAGCACCCTGATTCAGATCTTCCCAAAGGAACGATCAACAGCATATTGAAACAGGCGGGCCTGAAATGAGGCCCGATATCGGAAATGAGAGCCTCGAAGAGGCAACATCACAGGAAGGACTCACCGAAATGAAATTCCCGGTCGTTCTGCACAAGGATGCCGACTCAGAATACGGAGTGATTATCCCGGACGTACCGGGTTGTTTCTCTGCGGGCGCTACGGTGGCGCAGGCATTCGAAAACGTGAAAGAAGCGTTGTCCTTGCACTATGAAGGACTGGTCGCCGATGGTGATCCATTGCCGCAAGTGCGTGAGATTGACGCTCATATCAATAACCCTGAGTACGCTGGCGGCGTATGGGGTGTGGTCGAGTTCGATATCACGCCTTATTTCGGGAAATCGGTACGCTTCAACGCTACGTTGCCTGAGCAGTTGCTTGAGCGTATCGACCAGACAGTAAGGCGGGATCAGCGATATAGCTCGAGATCTGGCTTCTTGGCGGCTGCTGCGCTGCGTGAGCTGTCGGCATAAGCCCGAGGCTCAGTTTCAGGCACCAGGGGGCGGTCAATTTAGAATCTGTGAAACGTTTCAGCATTTCCTCGAGTCTAGGGTTTATCGGCGTTTGTCTGGGCGTATGCTGGGCAACTTGCGAAGCAGTCGATGCCAAATTCAAGACAGACAAGAGAGGATTCGATGACTTACACCGCTGCCGAAAACCGCTACGACTCCATCCCTTACCGCCGCGTCGGCCGCAGCGGTCTGGTGTTGCCGGCGTTGTCCCTGGGCCTGTGGCACAACTTCGGCGACAGCACGCCGATCGACACCCAGCGTTCGTTGCTGCGAACGGCGTTCGATCTGGGGATCAACCACTTCGACCTGGCCAACAACTACGGCCCGCCGTACGGCAGCGCCGAAATCAATTTTGGCCGTTTGCTGCGCGAAGACTTCAAGCAGTATCGCGATGAGCTGATTATTTCCAGCAAGGCCGGTTGGGACATGTGGCCCGGTCCTTACGGGCAGGGCGGTGGTTCGCGAAAATACGTGCTGGCCAGTCTTGATCAGAGCCTGCAGCGCCTGGGCCTGGATTATGTGGATATTTTCTATTCGCACCGTTTTGATCCGGACACTCCGCTGGAGGAAACCGCCAGCGCATTGGCTACGGCGGTGCAGCAGGGCAAGGCGCTGTACATCGGCATCTCGTCGTATTCCGGGGTGAAAACCCGTGAGATGGCGGCGCTGTTGAAAGAGTGGAAAGTACCGTTGCTGATTCACCAGCCGGCGTACAACCTGCTGAATCGTTGGGTGGAAAAGGACCTGCTGGAGGTCACCGACGAACTCGGCACCGGCGTGATTGCGTTCACGCCGTTGGCGCAGGGCCTGTTGACCGACAAATACCTCAACGGCATTCCGAAGGATGCGCGGGTGAATCGTCCGGGCGGTGATTCGTTGCAATCCTCGCACTTGTCGGAGGCCAATATCGCCCATGTGCGTGGGCTCAACGAAATCGCCAAACGTCGCGGTCAGAGCCTGGCGCAACTGGCGTTGGCCTGGACGCTGCGCGATCCGCGCGTGACCTCGGCGCTGATCGGTGCGAGCCGGCCGGAGCAGATTATCGAGAACGTCGGGGCGTTGAAGAATTTGAGCTTCAGCGCGGAGGAGTTGGCGGAGATTGACCGGTTTGCCCAGGAGGGCGGGATCAATCTTTGGGAGAAGCCTTCGACGGCTGAGTAAGTGTTTGGTGCCGGTTTATGTGGCACCTGTTGTATCGCCTTCGCGAGCAAGTCGAATCGTCGCACCGCCGCTCCCACAATTGACCGAAAGACTCGGTCTAATGTGGGAGCGGCGGTGCGACGATTCGACTTGCTCGCGAAGGGGCCATAAAAATCAGTAAAAAAGCTGGGGTGTTCACCGAAAAAACGGCACATCCCCCAACACCGTCGCCCGCTGCATCACCCGCCGCGCCGGCCGGTAATCATTCACCGCGTAATGCTGCGTCACGCGGTTATCCCAGAACGCCACGTCATCCTGCTGCCAGCGCCAGCGAATGGTGAATTCCGGCCGCGTTGCATGGGCGAACAAAAACTTCAGAATCACCTCGCTCTCGGTCTCCGACAGCTCATTGATCTTAGACGTGAAGCCGTCATTGACGAACAGCGACCGGCGCCCGCTCACCGGATGCGTGCGGATCACCGGGTGCGACAGTGGCGGATTCTTGCGGCGTGCTTCTTCCCACTGAGCCAATGCTTCCGGCGTGTTGCCATAGCGCTCCAGCGGAAACGAACGAGTGAAATCGTGCGTTGCCGTCAGCCCTTCCAGCAGACTTTTCATCGGTGCAGACAGCGCTTCATACGCCGCAATACCGCTGGCCCACAATGTGTCGCCACCAAACTCCGGCAGCAATTTTGCGCTGAGCACCGCGGCCATCGCCGGGGTCGGCAGGAAGGTCACGTCGGTGTGCCAGATGGCGTTGTCACGCACGTCGGTGACGGCGGTGTCGAGGATCAGTACTTCCGGCTGTTCGGGCACATTCGGGTAGATCGGGTGAATGTGCAGGTCGCCGAAATGGGCGGCGAAACGTGCCTGTTGCTGCGGCGTGATCGGCTGGTCGCGGAAGAACAGCACCTGATGCTTGAGCAGTGCCTGCTCGATGGCATCGCGCTGTTCCAGGTTCAGTGGCTGACTGATGTCGATGCCGCTGATTTGTGCGCCGAGCGCGGAGCTGAGGGGGACGATTGTCAGGTTGCTCATGGTCATTCTCTTCAATCCGGGGCGCCGTGCTTTTTGTGGGAGCGGGCTTGCTCGCGAAAGCGGTGTATCAGTCAAAGCAATGTTGCCTGACACTCCGCATTCGCGAGCAAGCCCGCTCCCACAGGGAAAAATCAGTGAGCCTGGCCGTGCCATGGCACCAGTTTGCGTTGCAGCGCGCGCAGGCCCATTTCCATGGCGAAGGCGATCAGCGCAATCACCAGAATCCCCAGCACCACCACATCGGTAACCAGAAACTGCGCGGCCGACTGCACCATGAAGCCCAAGCCGCTGGTGGCAGCGATCAGTTCGGCGGCGACCAGCGTCGACCAACCCACGCCCAGACCAATGCGCACACCGGTCAATATGTCCGGCAAGGCGCTCGGCAAAATCACATGGCGAATCAGTTGAACTCGGGTTGCGCCCAACGACTGAGCGGCGCGCAATTTGGCCGGGTCGACTGTACGCACGCCGGTCGCGGTGGCGATGGCGATCGGAGCGAAGATCGCCAGGTAGATCAGCAAGACTTTCGACAACTCGCCAATGCCGCACCAGATGACGATCAGCGGCAAATAGGCCAGCGGCGGAATCGGGCGGTAGAACTCGATCAGCGGATCGAGAATGCCGCGCGCGATACGGTTGGCACCGATCGCAATGCCGACCGGCACGGCGGTCAACACCGCGAAACCGAGACCCAGGCCGATCCGGCCAAGACTCGCGCCCAGGTGCTGCCACAACGTCGAATCCATGTAACCGCTGGTCGCCAGCAGCCAGCCCTTTTGCAGCACGGCGGACGGCGGTGGCAGGAACAGCGGTTCGATCATCCCCGTGGCGGTCACGGCCCACCAAAGGGCAACGAGCGCGACCAGGGTCAGCACGCTGATCCAGCGGGTGCTCAAACTGCGACGAACAGGAATGACCGTCGAACCCGGTTTCACCGTCACGGCCGGTATTTCATAGGTGCTCATGCGCGCTCCTGCCGCGTGGCGGCGCTGCGTTGGGAGAACACTTTGGCGAGCACGTGTTCGCGGGTTTCGATAAAGCGCGGATCGGACTTGATCGCCCGTGCCGACTCACCGGCGGCGTAACGCTGACCGAAATCCAGGCTCAGGCGCTCGACGATTTTCCCCGGATTCGGCGCCAGCAGAATCAAGTCCGTGGCGAGGAACACCGCTTCTTCAATGTCGTGGGTAATCAGGAAAACGGGTTTGGCGGTGCGCTGCCACACTTGCAACAGCAGCTCCTGCATCTGTTCGCGGGTGAAGGCATCGAGTGCGCCGAAGGGTTCGTCCATCAGCAGTACGCGCGGGTCGGCGGCGAGCGCGCGGGCCAGGCCGACGCGTTGCTTCTGGCCGCCCGAGAGCTGCCAGATGCGGCGGTGTTCGAAACCGGAAAGGTCCACCAGCGCGAGCATTTCCCGAGCGCGGATTTCGCGTTTGTCCCGGGAAACACCGGCCAGTTCCAGACCGAAACCAACGTTGGCTAACACGTCCTGCCAGGGCAACAAGGCATCGTCCTGGAACACCACGCCGCGTTCGGCGCTCGGACCTTTGACCGGCACGCCATCGAGGGTGATGCGTCCGGCGCTGGGCTCGACGAAACCGGCAATCAGGTTCAATAGCGAAGTCTTGCCACTGCCGGACGGGCCGAGAGCCACCAGCAACTGCTGGGGCCCAAGACTCAGGGAAATATCCGCCAGCACCGGTTCCGGACTGCCGGGGTACTGTGCGCTGATGCGCTCCAGCTGTAGCAAAGCCATCGCGGTCAACTCCCGATCAGTTGGTGATGAACTTGGCGCTGACGTACGGCGCGTAGTCCGGCAGCACGGCCTCGACCTTGCCTTGTTCCTTGAGGAACACAGCGGTGTCGGTGATGGCTTTGGTGGTCGGCGCGCCGAGGGTGATGACCTGATCAGCCGCCAGCGGGTAGACGTTGCCTTGCAGCAGCAGCGGAATGTCGCTGGCCTTGGCACCCGACAGTTTTACAAGCTTGTCGACGTTGGATTGATTGGCGAGCCAGGCTTTCGGGTCTTTGCGGTAATCGGCGTAGGCGTCGAGGGTGACTTTGGCGAACGCGGTGACGATTTCCGGGTGCTTCTCGGCGAAGTCTTTGCGCACGATCCACGCATCAAAGGTCGGCGCGCCGAACTTGGCCAGTTCGCCGGAGGTGATTAGCACTTTGCCGTTTTCCTTGGCCACACCAAGCGCCGGATCCCAGACGTAAGTGGCGTCGATGTCACCGCGTTTCCATGCGGCGATGATTGCCGGTGGCGCGAGGTTGAGGACGGTGACTTTCGACGGGTCGATTTTCCAGTGCTTCAGCGCAGCCAGCAGGCTGTAGTGACCGGTGGAAACGAACGGCACGGCAATTTTCTTGCCGATCAGGTCTTGTGGGGTCTTGATGCCGGAACCGTCGCGGGCAACCAGGGCTTCAGCGGCGCCGATCTGGGTGGCGATGAGGAAGGTTTCTACCGGGACTTTGCGAGTGATTGCAGCGGTCAGAGGGCTGGAACCGAGGTAGCCGATCTGCACGTCACCGGAAGCGATGGCGGCAATGATGTCGGCCCCGTTGTCGAATTTGCGCCAGTCGATCCTGGCGTTGGTGGCTTTTTCGTACGCGCCGTCGGCCTGGGCGACTTTGGCGGGGTCGACGGTGGTCTGGTAGGCGACGGTTACGTCAGCCGCCTGGGCAAACACACTCGCCGCAGCCAAGGACGCGGCCGCCAGCAAGCGAAGAGGGAAAGTCATTTTCATTTGGGAAGCTCCTTGTCAGGCGGACCGAGAGTCGGCGTGAAAGGAGACTAAATGATATAAGAATCCGAAAATAAATAACTTTTTCGAATGAGCTTATGAGCGGAAAATTCTAAGGGAGAGTAGTTGTAAATCGCTATCCCTGTGGGAGCGGGCTTGCTCGCGAAGGCGGCGTGCCAGTCGACAACAATGGTGACTGGTACGCCGCCTTCGCGAGCAAGCCCGCTCCCACAGGGGACCTGCGTTTGCAGGTTAGTTGCTGATCGCCAGAATGCTCGCCTGATACGACCCGACAAACACATCGAAATCGCCGACTTCGTTCTGTTCCAGCTCCACTTGCTCCGCCAGCGACGAACGCGCCCGCTCTTCAAATGTTGCCTGGTCTTCGCGACTCAATGGCTCGCTGCGGAAAAATTCCGCGTGGGCCTGGCTCTGACGCAGGGAGAATTGAGCAAAGCTTTCCTTGCGCTCGGCCATCGCTGCCAACACCTGAGCTGATGGCGTCAGGGACGAGTCCTTGACCTTGGCCAATTGCGCATCCAGCGCCTTGCTGTGGGCATCGCCACCATGGCTTTGATCCAGCAGCGCTGCCAACGGAGCAATTTTTTCCAGCAATTCACCGGCCCATTCCTTCAGCCCGACCGGTTGACCTTCGCGTTGCAGTTGCAGCCCCGGACGACGACCTTCCTTGACCACACTGAGGAAGTTCGAGGTCGCGTTGCCGCACGAAGTATTGGTCAGCAGCGGACTGTCGTTCAGCGCGCAGTACAGCAGGAACGCATCGAGGAAGCGCGACTCGGCGAGGTCGATGCCCATCGGCAGGAACGGGTTGATGTCCAGGCAGCGCACTTCGACGTACTGAATGCCGCGGGCCACCAGCGCCTGGATCGGCCGTTCGCCGGTGTAGGTCACGCGCTTCGGCCGAATGTTGGAGTAGTACTCGTTTTCGATCTGCAGGATGTTGGTGTTGAGCTGTACCCACTCACCGTCCTGATGCGTACCGATTTCAACGTACGGCGCATACGGCGTGGCGACTGCCTTGCGCAGGCTGTCGGTGTAGCTCGCCAAGTCGTTGTAGCACGGTGTCAGACCGGCCTGGGCGTTGCTCTGGTAACCCAGATCGCTCATGCGCAGGCTGGTGGCGTACGGCAGGTAAAGAGTGTCCGGATCGAGTTGTTCCAACTGGTGCGAACGACCGCGCAGGAAACCGGCATCCAGCGCCGGCGAGGCACCGAACAGGTACATCAGCAGCCAGCTGTAGCGGCGGAAGTTACGGATCAGCGCGATGTAGGCCGACGACTGATAGTCGCGGTCAGTACCGACAAAACCTTCCGCTTCCTTGAGCAGCGGCCAGAGCTTCTCCGGCAAGGAAAAGTTGTAGTGAATCCCGGCGATGCACTGCATGGTCTTGCCGTAGCGCAGGGCAAGGCCCTTGCGATAAACGTACTTGAGCTTGCCGATGTTGGACGTGCCGTAATAGGCGATCGGGATATCTTCCTCGGCCGGCAACGGGCACGGCATCGACGGACTCCACAGGTACTCGCTGCCGAGCTTGCTGTAGGCAAAACGGTGAATCTTGTCCAGGCTCGCCAGGGTGTCGGCCGGGTCGGGCAGGGCGGGTGTGATGAACTCCAGCAGCGACTCGGAATAGTCGGTGGTGATTTGTTCGTTGGTCAGCGCGGAACCCAATTCTTCCGGGTGCGGCGTTTGCGCCAGGCGACCTTCGCCGGTCACGCGCAGGCATTCACGTTCGATGCCGTGAAGGCACTGTTCGAGCAGAGAGAGGTTAGCGCGCTCGCCGAGCAGAGCCAGGCGGCGGTTGAGAAGTTCGCTCAAGTTGGATTCCTTCACGCGTCAGTCGCCCCAATATGGGGGTGGGCAGGACGGTCTACAAGGGTGAAGTTGAAACTGGCGTTTTCGCCTGGTTGGGAACCCCTCAGTGCTGTTGTCAGCCGGCCAAGGTTTGATCGCCGCAATCCCCTGTGGGAGCGGGCTTGCTCGCGAAGGCGGTATGTCAGGCAACATCAAAGTCGCCTGATACACCGCTTTCGCGAGCAAGCCCGCTCCCACAGGGAACTTTGACGCTGTGGTCTCAGCGCCGAAATTAACTCAAATGGGTGACATCTAGCTACAGGACAGCGAACGTGCCTTGTGCTTTTGCGACGAGTTTGTCGCCCTGCATCACGTCGGCTTCGACCACCAGCGTGCGGCGGCCCGGGTGGATCACCCGGGCCGTGCACATCACCTCACCGTCAGAAACGGCGCGGATGTAGTTGATCTTGCATTCGATGGTCGCGCTCTGCTGGTCAAAGCCGTGGGTGCTGGAACAGGCCAGCCCCATGGCAATGTCCACCAGACTGAACAAGGCCCCGCCGTGCAGCTTGCCGCCGCGATTGCGCAACTCGGGTTCCAGCGCCAGGGCGACTTGCGCCACCCCGGTTTCCAGGCTGTGCAACCGGCAGCCCAGCAGCTTGAAAAACGCGCTTTCGGTCAGCCCGGCAGGGATCTCCATCAGCGTTTCTTCAACTGCTTGGCGTTGGCGAACAACGAAGCCATGGCGTTGTTGGCCGGGGCCGCTGCCGTGGTTTCCTTGCGTGGTGCAGTGTTCTGGGACTGGCGTGGGGCCGATCCCGGACGCGCGCCACGGGCACCGTCGATTTTCTCGCCCGGCGTGTCACTCATGCGCATCGACAGACCCACGCGTTTGCGCGGGATGTCCACTTCCATGACCTTCACTTTCACCACGTCACCGGCCTTCACCGCTTCACGCGGATCCTTGATGAACTTCTCCGAAAGCGCGGAGATGTGCACCAAACCGTCCTGATGCACGCCGATGTCGACGAACGCGCCGAAGTTGGTCACGTTGGTCACGACGCCTTCGAGGATCATCCCCAGCTGCAGGTCCTTGAGGTCTTCGACGCCTTCCTGGAACTCGGCGGTCTTGAACTCTGGACGCGGGTCGCGACCGGGTTTTTCCAGTTCTTGCAGAATGTCGGTGACCGTCGGCAGACCGAAAGTTTCGTCGGTGTACTTCTTCGGATCGAGACGCTTGAGGAAGGTGGCATCGCCGATCAGCGAACGGATGTCGCGGTCGGTTTCAGCGGCGATGCGCTGCACCAGTGGATAGGCTTCCGGGTGAACCGCAGACGAGTCCAGTGGGTTGTCGCCGTTCATCACGCGCAGGAAACCAGCCGCCTGCTCAAAGGTTTTTTCGCCCAGACGCGCAACTTTCTTCAACGCCGCGCGGGTTTTGAACGCGCCGTGCTCGTCACGATGGCTGACGATGTTCTGCGCCAGAGTCGCGTTGAGGCCGGAGATTCGGGCCAGCAGCGCTACGGACGCGGTGTTCACGTCCACGCCCACGGCGTTTACGCAGTCCTCGACCACCGCATCCAGGCCGCGCGCCAGTTTCAGCTGCGACACGTCGTGCTGGTACTGGCCGACGCCGATGGATTTCGGATCGATCTTCACCAGCTCGGCCAGTGGATCCTGCAAACGACGGGCAATCGACACCGCGCCACGGATCGACACGTCGAGGTCAGGGAATTCCTTGGAGGCCAGTTCCGACGCCGAGTAAACCGATGCGCCGGCCTCGGAGACCATGACTTTGGTCATCTTCATGGCTGGGTATTTTTTGATCAGCTCAGCGGCGAGCTTATCGGTTTCGCGGCTCGCGGTGCCGTTGCCGATGGCGATCAAGTCCACCGAATGCTTGGCGCACAGGGCAGCAAGAATCGCGAGGGTCTGATCCCACTTGTTGTGTGGCACGTGCGGGTAAACCGTGGCGTGATCCAGCAGCTTGCCGGTGGCATCGACCACGGCGACCTTGCAACCGGTGCGCAGGCCTGGGTCGAGGCCCAACGTGGCGCGCGGGCCGGCCGGGGCCGACAGCAGCAGGTCGTGCAGGTTATGCGCGAACACATTGATCGCTTCGGTTTCCGCGCCATCGCGCAGCTCGCCCAACAGGTCGGTTTCCAGGTGGGTGTAGAGCTTGACCTTCCAGGTCCAGCGCACCACTTCGCCCAGCCATTTGTCGGCGGCACGGTTCTGGTTCTGGATGCCGAACTGCTGACCGATCATGCCTTCGCACGGGTGCATGGTGCCCGGCAGTTCGTCGCCGACTTTCAGTGCGGAGCTGAGAATGCCTTCGTTGCGGCCACGGAAAATCGCCAGCGCGCGGTGCGACGGCATGCTTTTCAGTGGTTCGTCGTGTTCGAAATAGTCGCGGAACTTGGCGCCTTCCTCTTCCTTGCCGGCAATCACGCGGGCACTGAGGGTGGCTTCCTGCTTCAAGTAGCTGCGCAGTTTATCCAGCAGGCCGGCGTCTTCGGCGAAGCGTTCCATGAGGATGTACTTGGCGCCTTCGAGGGCCGCCTTCACATCGGCCACGCCTTTTTCGGCGTCGACGAAGCGCGCAGCTTCGGTGTCTGGCGTCAGGCTCGGGTCGTTGAACAGACCGTCGGCCAGTTCGCCGAGGCCGGCTTCCAGGGCGATCTGGCCCTTGGTGCGGCGCTTCTGCTTGTACGGCAGGTACAAGTCTTCGAGGCGGGTCTTGGTGTCGGCGAGCTTGATGTCGCGTTCCAGTTGCGGGGTCAGCTTGCCTTGCTCCTGAATGCTGGCGAGGATGCTGATGCGCCGTTCGTCGAGTTCTCGCAGGTAGCGCAGACGCTCTTCCAGATGACGCAATTGAATGTCATCGAGGCTGCCGGTCACTTCTTTCCGGTAACGGGCGATGAAGGGAACGGTAGAGCCTTCATCGAGTAGCGCGACGGCCGCTTCGACCTGTTGTGGGCGTACGCCGAGTTCCTCGGCGATGCGGCTGTTGATGCTGTCCATAAAACCACCTGACAAATTGTGAAAGCAGGCTCGCAGGCGCAGAGATAAAGGCTCGGCGAGTCTGGTTGAGCGGCCTGGCCTGCGCCGCTACCTGGGTCAACAGGCTTCCCGTTGACCCGTGAAATCGAACAATGACTGCCGGCACCCTGAAAATAAAAAGTGGCCACTGCAGTAATAATCAGACGTTGCCTGACACAAAAGGCCGCGCATTATAACCAGCGTTCTGTCATTCGGGGGCATCACAGGCTGTAGGCACAATGCCCGGATTTCTGGCGGTGAAGGAAAAATCTGCTAACAATGCACACGGTGCGTATAACGGCAGCTACGCCATAATGCGCGCCGAGATCAAAGGAGCATCCAATGAGCAGCACTGCAAACATTGCTGAAGGCGAAAAAATTCTTATCGTTGACGACGATCCGGGGCTCAGCAGCCTGTTGGAACGCTTTTTCGTCAGCAAGGGCTACCGCGCCCGCGCCGTACCGAACACGGAACAAATGGATCGCCTGCTGGCGCGTGAAGTGTTCAACCTGGTCGTCCTCGACCTGATGCTGCCCGGCGAAGACGGTCTGACCGCCTGCCGCCGTCTGCGCGGCGCGAACAATCAGATTCCGATCATCATGCTCACTGCCAAGGGTGATGAGCTGAGCCGCATCAAGGGCCTTGAACTGGGCGCCGACGATTATCTGGCCAAGCCGTTCAACCCGGACGAGCTGATGGCTCGCGTCAAAGCCGTCCTGCGTCGTCAGTCTGCTCCTGTGCCGGGCGCGCCGGGCAGCGAAGACGAAAGCGTGACGTTCGGCGACTACGAACTGTCGCTGGCGACTCGCGAACTGAAACGTGGTGACGAAGTGCACATGCTCACCACCGGTGAGTTCGCGGTGCTCAAGGCGTTGGTCATGAACGCGCGTCAGCCACTGACCCGCGACAAACTGATGAACCTGGCCCGTGGCCGCGAGTGGGATGCCCTGGAGCGTTCCATCGACGTGCAGATCTCCCGTCTGCGCCGGATGATCGAGCCCGATCCATCCAAGCCGCGCTACATCCAGACCGTCTGGGGCGTGGGTTACGTGTTCGTTCCGGATGGCGCCGCCACCAAGTGATCGGCGATTTGTAGGAGCGGGTCGTGCGGATGTTGTTGTCCGCAGACTCGCGATCCGCAATATGCGAGCATCGCTCGCTCCTGCAAGTATGTAGCGGTTATTCATGAAAACCCCCATGTGGTTCCCCCAGAGTTTCTTCTCCCGCACCCTGTGGCTGGTGCTGATCGTCGTCCTGTTCTCCAAGGCGCTGACCCTGGTTTATCTGCTGATGAACGAAGACGTGCTGGTGGACCGCCAATACAGCCACGGCGTCGCCCTGACGCTGCGCGCCTACTGGGCGGCGGATGAAAACAACCGCGACAAGATTGCCGAAGCCGCGACCCTGATCCGGGTGGTGGGCACGGGTGTGCCGCAAGGCGAGCAACACTGGCCTTACAGCGAGATCTATCAGCGGCAGATGCAGGCAGAGCTTGGCGCCGACACCGAGGTGCGATTGCGCATGCATTCGCCGCCGGCCCTGTGGGTTCGGGCGCCCAGTCTGGGCGATGGCTGGATGAAGGTGCCGCTGTACCCGCATCCTCTGCGCGGTCAGAAAATCTGGAATGTGCTTGGCTGGTTCCTCGCCATCGGCCTGTTGTCCACTGCCTCGGCGTGGATCTTCGTCAGCCAGCTCAATCAACCTTTGAAACGCTTGGTCTATGCGGCAAGGCAACTTGGCCAGGGCCGCAGCGTGCGCCTGCCAATCAGCGACACACCGAGTGAGATGACCGAGGTGTACCGCGCGTTCAACCAGATGGCTGAAGACGTCGAACAGGCTGGCCGTGAGCGTGAGCTGATGCTGGCCGGGGTGTCCCATGACTTGCGCACGCCACTGACCCGATTGCGTCTGTCACTGGAGCTGATGGGCGAACACAGCGACCTGACGGACGACATGGTGCGTGACATCGAAGACATGGACGCGATTCTCGACCAGTTCCTCGCGTTCATTCGCGATGGACGGGACGAGTCGGTGGAAGAGGTGGACTTGACCGACCTGGTGCGTGAAGTCGCCGCGCCGTATAACCAGAATGAAGAAAAAGTGCGTCTGCGCTTGCAGCCGATTCAGCCGTTTCCGTTGCGTCGCGTGTCGATGAAACGGTTGCTGAACAACCTGATTGGCAACGCTTTGCATCACGCTGGAAGTGGCGTCGAAGTGGCGGCGTATGTGTCCGGGGACGTGAACGCGCCGTACGTGGTGCTGAGCGTCATGGACCGTGGGGCGGGGATTGATCCGTCAGAGCTGGAAGCGATCTTCAATCCGTTTACCCGGGGGGATCGTGCTCGGGGCGGGAAGGGCACCGGATTGGGCTTGGCGATTGTGAAGCGGATCGCTTCGATGCATGGTGGGAATGTGGAGTTGCGCAACCGGTCGGGTGGTGGGCTTGAAGCTCGGGTGCGGTTGCCGCTTGGGTTGATGTTGCCTCGAGACGCGGTTTAAAGGCTGGTATCTCCAGTGGGGCCAATGTCCCCTTCGCGAGCAAGCCCGCTCCCACAGTAGATCGTGTCGAATACAGATTTTGTGTTCTCAGCAGATCAAATGTGGGAGCGGGCTTGCTCGCGAAGGCGGCCTTGCGACCGCCATAAATTTCTGGGATCAACCTTTGCCCTTGGTCCGCGTCATATTCGGCCCACCATTCTTCTCAAGATGCTCGATGATGATCCCCGCCACATTCTTCCCGGTGGTGGTCTCGATCCCTTCCAGCCCCGGCGAAGAATTCACCTCCATCACCAATGGCCCGTGATTGGAGCGCAAGATATCTACACCGGCCACCGCCAAACCCATCACCTTCGCCGCGCGCAACGCGGTCATGCGTTCCTCTGGCGTGATCTTGATCAAGCTGGCGCTGCCACCGCGATGCAGGTTGGAGCGGAACTCCCCAGGCTTGGCTTGACGCTTCATCGCCGCAATCACCTTGTCGCCGACCACGAAGCAGCGAATGTCCGCCCCGCCGGCTTCCTTGATGTATTCCTGAACCATGATGTTCTGCTTGAGGCCCATGAACGCCTCGATCACCGACTCCGCCGCCGTCGCGGTTTCACACAGCACCACGCCGATACCCTGGGTGCCTTCCAGCACCTTGATCACCAGCGGTGCGCCGTTCACCATGTCGATCAGGTCGGGAATGTCATCCGGGGAATGCGCAAATCCGGTGACCGGCAAGCCGATTCCACGGCGTGACAGCAATTGCAGCGAACGCAGTTTGTCCCTCGACCGGGCAATGGCCACCGATTCGTTGAGCGGAAACACCCCCATCATTTCGAACTGACGCAACACCGCGCAGCCATAGAACGTTACCGACGCGCCGATCCGCGGGATCACCGCGTCGAAACCTTCCAGCGGCTTGCCGCGGTAGTGGATCTGCGGCTTGTGGCTGGCAATGTTCATATAGGCGCGCAGGGTGTCGATCACCACCATTTCATGGCCACGCTCGGTACCGGCTTCGACCAGACGACGAGTGGAATACAGACGCGGGTTCCGCGACAGCACAGCGATCTTCATGCAACACCTGTGGAAGAGGTAGATACCGGGAACACCGGCTTGTCTTGTACATATTTGATGCCCGGATTAACCACCAGTTGGCCGTCGATCAGGGCTTTGGAGCCGAGTAGCAGGCGATAACGCATGGACTTGCGGCAGGCGAGGGTGAACTCGACCCGCCAGACCCGATCACCGAGGGCCAGGGTGGTGCTGACCACGTATCGCTTCTGCGCATGACCGTTGGAGCTTTTAATGGTTTTCATCGTCACCAGCGGCGCTTCACAGCGGCGGTGACGCAGTTGCACCACCGTGCCCAGGTGCGCGGTGAAGCGCACCCAGCTCTCGCCCTCGCGATCGAACGGCTCGATGTCGGTGGCGTGCAGGCTGGAGGTACTGGCGCCGGTGTCGATTTTTGCCCGCAGGCCCGCGACTCCCAAATCCGGGAGCGCCACCCACTCGCGCAGACCGATAACGGTCAAATGGTCAAATGTCTTCAATAGGAAAAACCGGCGATTATCGCGTCCAGGCTTCAGGTGATACCTGAGCCAACGCTTTGAATGCAGGTCTGGCGAACCAGTAACCCTGCATCAGAAAAATTCCACAGTCCGCCAGGAAATCCCGTTCTCCGGCGCTTTCGATGCCTTCGGCGATGACTGTAACGTCCAACTCTGCACAGATTGTGACAATCCCTCGAACGATAGCCTGACGAACACGATCGCGGTCGACATCGCGGATCAGTGCCATGTCGAGTTTGATCAGGTCCGGTTGGAAATCAGCCAGCAGATTGAGCCCCGAGTAGCCCGCGCCGAAATCGTCGATGGCGGTCTTGAAGCCGAATTCGCGGTATTCACGCAGAATATTAGTCAAATGGCGATAGTTATCTACGTGCTCGCTTTCCAAGGTTTCGAAAATCAGCCGGTTGATGGGGAAGTTGTGTGTTTTCGCGGCCTCCAGAGTGGTGCGGATACACAGCTCGGGGCGATAAACGGCGTTGGGCATGAAGTTGATCGACAAGTGTGTCTGCATATTTATGCTCGCCGCTCCTTCAATGGCTCGTGTCCGGCAGAGCTGGTCGAAGCGATAGCGATTCGCCTCTGTAATCTGATCAAGCACAGACAGTGCACCTTCCCCGCCAACGCCGCGTACCAACGCTTCATGGGCGAAAATCGATTGATCCCGCAAGTCGACGATCGGTTGGTAGGCAAAGGCAAAATCGAAGCCCAGCGGCTCGCTTTGCTGACAGCCCTGGCAACCGCCCTGGGGCGAGGTCAATGAAGACGGAAATATAGTCACTCGATCACTCCATGCCGGGGAACCGGCCAAGTCGACAGTCTATCTGGAGGGCCGGGTTCTTGCGCCCGACAGAAACGGTAGTACAGTTCCGACTATTGGCGGAAAGAGGAATTCAAGTGGCACAAAAACAGGAAGAGGACGACAAAGTCCGTCTCGATAAGTGGTTGTGGGCTGCGCGTTTTTATAAAACACGTGCCTTGGCCAAGGCCGCGATTGAAAGCGGCAAGGTGCATTGCCGTGGCGAACGTTGCAAGCCGGGCAAGGAACCGAGGATCGGTGACGAGTTTCAGATTCGTACCGGGTTCGAGGAGCGCACGGTGGTGGTCCAGGCGTTGTCGATCGTTCGCCGTGGCGCGCCGGAGGCTCAGACGCTGTACGCCGAAACCGAAGCCAGCATCGCCAAGCGCGAAGCCGCGGCAGCCATGCGCAAGGCCGGCTCGTTGGGCGTGAGCACCGATGGCAAACCGAGCAAGAAACAGCGGCGGGATCTGTTTAAGTTTCGTGGGAGCAGTAACGACGAGTGAGGCTGTTGCTTCTCTGTCGTCTGGGCTGACGCCTTCGCGGGCAAGCCTCGCTCCTACAGTTGACCACGAATCTCTGTAGGAGCGAGGCTTGCCCGCGAACGAGTGCGCAGCACTCGCCAGCCATCCCCGGTTCCCCAGTAAAGCAGGATCACCCCGACCACCGCATAAGGCTCGCAGACTTGCAATTGCCCGGATGTGCAGCCATATCGGGTGAGTCGCCAGCGGCGAATTGAGTGGGTAAAACAACCACTCGTCGAAAACCACACACAGCATCTGACCCATAGGCCATAACCAGAAGGCCATCAGTGCCAGAGGCACAACATTGCAGTACGCCAACCGGCGGGCGTTCTACCTTGCTTGGAACAAACCCGGATTGTTCATAAAATGCCACCCTTGGCTGAACATCGCGCACCAAAGCGGTGCTGTAGAGGCGCAATTTCACTTTTTGTAATTATCTTGTCATTACTTCAGATACCCAGACCTATGACCGATCTACCGGATACTGACTACACCCAACGCTTCATCTTCGATGACAGCGACACCCGCGGCGAGCTGGTGTCGTTGGAGCGCAGCTACGCCGAAGTCCTCGCCAAACACGCTTACCCGGAGCCGGTAAAACAACTGCTCGGCGAACTGATGGCCGCGGCGTCGTTGCTGGTCGGCACCTTGAAGTTCGATGGTCTGCTGATTCTCCAGGCCCGTTCCGATGGCCCGGTGCCGTTGCTGATGATCGAGTGCTCCAGCGAGCGCGAAATCCGAGGTCTGGCCCGTTACGAGGCCGACCAGATCGCCCCCGACGCAACCCTCGCCGACCTGATGCCCAATGGCGTATTGGCGCTGACCGTCGACCCGACCCAAGGCCAGCGCTATCAGGGCATCGTCGACCTGGATGGCGAAACCCTGTCGGAGTGCTTCACTAATTACTTCGTCATGTCCCAGCAGGTGGGCACGCGTTTCTGGTTGTACGCCGATGGCCGTCGCGCCCGTGGCCTGTTGCTGCAGCAGTTGCCCGCCGACCGTCTGAAAGACGAAGAAGAACGCGCCGCCAGTTGGCAGCACGTCACTGCACTGGCCAGCACCCTGACCGCCGATGAATTGCTCGGCCTGGACAACGAAACCGTGCTCCATCGTCTCTACCACGAAGAGCAGGTCCGGCTGTTTGATGCGCAGAGATTGCGTTTCCGTTGCAGCTGCTCGCGCGAACGTTCTGCCAATGCACTGGTCAGTTTGGGTCAGGAAGATGCCCAGGCACTGGTCATCGAACATGGTGGCAACATCGAAATCGATTGCCAGTTCTGCAACCAGCGTTACCTGTTCGATGCCGCTGATATCAGTCAATTGTTTGCTGGCGCGGGTGTCGAGACGCCGTCAGATACCCGTCACTAAAACGGTTCAGCGCAGGTAATTTCACTGGATAGTGCCGGAATAACGCCGTTACGACGGGAGGGCCCTACTTTTTTTGGGCTTTTCTGGCATAATCCGGCCCACTTTTTGTCGCTGTAGTAGTGCACAACTTTCTACTACAAACCGTTTGGAGCACACTCGGCCACTGGCCGACGGGGAATCTCATGACGCAAGCCAATAACGCCGTGTACACCGATCTGAGTGTTGATGATCTGGTTAAAGAAGCCCTGAATCGCGGTGAAGGCGAGCTTGCCGATACCGGCGCACTGGTTGTTCGCACCGGTCACCGTACCGGCCGCTCGCCAGTCGATCGTTTCATCGTTGAAGAGCCGACCACCCAGGCCGCTATCGCCTGGGGCCCGATCAACCGCAAGTTCCCGGCCGACAAGTTCGATGCCCTGTGGGCTCGCGTCGAGGCGTTCAACAATGCGCAAGAGCATTTCGTTTCCCACGTGCATGTAGGCGCGGCCGAAGATCACTACCTCGCCGTGAAGATGACCACCCAGACTGCCTGGCAGAACCTGTTCGGTCGTTGCCTGTTCATCAATCCGGAAAAGTACAACCCGGCTGGCCGTGATGAGTGGCAAGTGCTCAACGTTGCCAACTTCGAATGCGATCCAGAGCGTGACGGCACCAACTCCGACGGTTGCGTGATCCTCAACTTCGCACAGAAGAAAGTGCTGATTGCCGGCATGCGTTACGCCGGTGAAATGAAGAAAGCCATGTTCTCGGTGCAGAACTTCCTGCTGCCAGCTGCCGACGTACTGCCAATGCACTGCGCCGCCAACATCGGCGAAGAGGGCGACGTGACCCTGTTCTTCGGCCTGTCCGGCACTGGTAAAACCACCCTGTCCGCCGACGAAAGCCGTTACCTGATCGGTGACGACGAACACGGCTGGGGCGAAGGCGTTGTCTTCAACATCGAAGGCGGTTGCTACGCCAAGTGCATCGACCTGTCCGAGAAGAACGAGCCGGTCATCTGGAAAGCCATCAAGCACGGCGCAGTCCTGGAAAACGTCGTGATCGACGACGCCAAGCACGCCGACTACGCCGATGTCAGCCTGACCCAGAACAGCCGCGCCGCCTACCCGCTGGAGCACGTTGCCAAGCGTTCCGAGAAAAACCTCGGTGGCGAGCCAAACGCTGTGATCTTCCTGACCTGCGACCTGACCGGCGTTCTGCCGCCCGTCTCGATCCTCAGCGAAGAACAAGCGGCCTACCACTTCCTGTCCGGCTACACCGCACTGGTGGGCTCGACTGAAATGGGTTCAGGCAGCGGCATCAAGTCGACCTTCTCCACCTGCTTCGGCGCACCGTTCTTCCCGCGTCCGGCCGGTGAATACGCAGAGCTGCTGATCAAACGCATCCGCGGCTTCGGCTCCAAGGTCTACCTGGTCAACACCGGCTGGACCGGCGGCGGCTACGGCGTCGGCAAACGCTTCAACATCCCGACCACTCGCGGCGTTATCGCAGCGATCCAGAGCGGCGCATTGATCGGTGCTGAAACCGAACACCTCGACACCATCAACCTCGACGTGCCACTGGCCGTACCGGGCGTTGAGACTGGCCTGTTGAACCCACGTAATACCTGGGCTGACAAGGCTGCTTATGATGAAGCGGCTAAAGCGCTGGCCGGGTTGTTTGTTGAGAACTTCAAGAAGTTTGAAGTGAGCGACGCGATCAAGGCGGCTGGGCCGAAGTTGTAAGATTGGTTTGATGTAATGAGAAAGCCGCCCTTTGAGGGCGGCTTTTTTGTGTCTGCGATTCAGGTCATCAGCGACACAACTGCCATTATTCCAACTGAACAGGCATCAAACGGCCAGAATAATTGCACTTACGCGTTCACCTGGTCTCCTTCCAGTTCCTGTGTATCCCACCGTTGCACCCTGATCGCTTGGTAAAGCATTCCGATAGTCAGCGGAACCTTATCGCCGCGACCCTTGGCTTGGCGCTTCAGGAACACATCGAACCCTTCTGGCTGAAAGTAGCGATAGGCATCGTAATCCGCGAAATCGACCCCGAACTGTTCTTCCAGCGCTTCCATCAGATGCCGGGCGTCAGCGCCGTCGCAACCCAGGTCGAAGTTGATCGAGGTGGTGAGGCTGATGGTTTTGCGTTCGGGCAGGCCGAGTTCTTCGTGCAGCAGCTGCATGAGCAGGTGCATGGCGTGGTCGTCGGGGAAGTTGGGGGCGAGGTTCATGGTGCATTGCCCCTTATTGGCCTGAGTCATACCGATATCCTTGCGATTTTCTTTGGCTTGCAACGCATCAACGTGGGGTTCGCGGGAGGGTTGACGCTCACCCCGTAAGATCTCGTCCATTTGTTGCACGCTTTCCATTAGCTCGTCAAAAAACTTGCTCATGGTTATCTCCGGTGTTCGATTACGGCTTTCAATCTGTTTGACCGTTCTCACGCAGAACGTGAGAACGCTCTGTTTACTCGGGGCATTAGGTCGGGGCTTTCCAGCTCAGCATGCGTTGTTGGGCGACTGTGAGCAGGTCGCAGCCGTCTTGGGCCAACAGGTAGAGCGCGTGGGTGATGTGCGGGATGTCTTCGAGGTCGCCTTGCTCGAAGCATTGACAGTGCAGGGTTCGGAGCAGTTCGCTGGAGGCTCGGACACGCTGGAGGGCGGCTTCGAGGAGGTCTTGTGGGTTGGCTTCTGTGTCGATGATCAGGGCCGGGGTATCGGTTAGGTTGGTTTTGAGTGGGCGGTAGCGATCGGGGAACGGGTTCAATTTATTCATTTGGTTGTTCTCTTTTATGTATCTGGAGAACCGCCACCATCGTGACCAAACGATGGGTGGCGGACTGTGTTCAGGTTGGTCAACCAGGGAGAGAGAACCCGGGTACGCAGAAGCGTCCCAAACACAGCCGCCATAAAGCGTGCCGACACAAAAGAAGTCGGCAGCATACAAGGGCATGCGTAAGTTTTCTCTCAAATTCAGGTGACCAAACCCGAGTCGCTGATTTGGCAGCGACAGTCCGACTATAGATACGAGCCGCCAGTTGGCGATAGGCGACAAGGTGTCTTCTGTTGTAGGACCGGGATGAAGCTTTGATAGGGCGTTGCCTACGGACTTATCGCTTGCGCAATTTTTCGCGTTTGGCAGCCATCAGTTGCCTGGCTTCTTCGTCGGGAATGCTTGGGCGTGGGTCGTCGAGACTGGCTTGTACCTGTGCTCTGAACCATGCGTCGTAGGCTGCTTCTTCTGCAGATGGTTGAGTTTCGGGGATTTTGGTTTTCATCAGGTTCACCGCGTTATCGTTCTTCGCGAGCAGGCTCGCTCCCACAGGGGATTGTGGTGGGGCATTAACCAGCTGTGATTTTCGGGAGGCGTTGGCGGGCGATTTCGAGGAGTTCGTTGCCGTCCTGGGTCAGCAAATACAAAGCGCTGACGAGGTTGGGAATGTCGCTCGCGTCCGCCTGTTTGAAGCACAGGCAGTAAAGCGTTTCGAGCAGGTCGCTGGCGGCGCGGATGCGTTGGCGGGCGGCGTCGAGGATTTCGTGGGGGTCGGCCTCGGTGTCGATGACCAAAACAGGAGTGTCGCTGTAGCTGCTTTTGAGTGGGCGATAGCGGTCATGCATCTGGGTCCGTCCTGTAGGAAGTCTGGCAGGCCGACACACTGTTTCAGCCGCGGCGGAAACTATGACGGGGGCGGCGCGCTGCGGCAATACGGCCACAACCGACAGGTTTCGTAGGGGGTTTTACTGGTTTTTGTGGAATGGCCCTACGTGTTTAACGAGGTTTTTCACAGCTAAACCCCTGTAGATGAAATTTCCTACGTGGTTGTCAGGCGCGACGCCGTAAACCTCTGTATGGTGCGCGCCAGAATCTGTAGGGCATTTCGAAAATGCCTGGTTAAGCACTTAAAGGGAATTAGGTATGCAGTGGCTACGTATGGCCTCGGTTTTGTTGTTATGGGCGGGGGCTTGTCGTTTGACCGGCGCGGCTGACGCGGGTAATTCGATGGTGCTCGCCAACATGGACCGCACTGGCTGGCCGGACGCGCTCACCACTCAGGCGAACAGGGACACCGCCTCTCGCGCCGAGGTGTTGATGTTCGGCAAGGCGCTGCTGGCCAGCGAAGCGTTGGACGAACAGGGTCTGAAACAGCGCTTGGGCGTGCAGGCGGTGAAGCTCAAGTCTGTACGCCAGGTGCGTGATGGCTTGTGGGATCGACTGCTGACCACCTACCGCAACGCCAGTCAAAACTGCGACGGCGAACCTTTCTGCCCGCGGGTGCGAAGCGTCGCTGACTTGCGACAGTTGGCGGCGGCGTTCACCGGCGAAATCAGCCCCGCCCACGCGGCGTGGGCAAGCAAGAGCCAGGTGTTTCATGAGCAGGCATTGAATGAGCAGCTTCGGGTGGCGGTGTTGGTGCCATAGCGCAGTTCAGGGTAAAACCCGATAACCCGGACTCATCAATCCCGGCTCAGTCGATCGTGGATTCCGGAGCCTGGCGCGAGGCAGCCTCAAGATCCATCAATCCTCGACCGTATGCCTCGCTGTTGGCGTAGATGCCTGTCCGGTTCGCCGTTGCCAGCAGGCGTTCGCGGACTTGCTGCGCAGTGAGTTCGGGATAGCGGCTTTGCAAGGCTGCCAGGGCACCGCTGACCATGGCGGCGGCAGGCGAGGTGCCGGCGGTCTGTACGTATTTCCCGTCCTTGCTGGTGGTCAGCAGTCCTTGCCCCGCGCCGGAGTCGCCGCCAGGTACCGCGATGCACCAGGCAGCCGCCACGCCGCAATAGTTGGATTTGGCATTGATGGCGCTGCCGTCGTTTTTTAGTGCAACCACGGCGATCCAGCCCTTTTCCAGTTCGGGTATGGCGATCGGCAAGCCGGGTTCGGCCAACGGTTCCCGTTTCAGTTCGTTACCCGTCGGGAACACAAAAACTGCGCCGTTCTGGACCAGTTTCCGGGCGGTAACCAACGACTCCGGCATGACCTGCTTGTAACGCGCCTCATTGATCTCTGTCGCCGGAATGGCATTGGCCCACGAGTTGTTGAAGATGCGCGCCCCTTTGTCGAAGCCGGCCTGCCAGGATTGTGCAATCTCGCTGTCGAAGAAAAACGGCTCGTTGTCGTCGCCGAAACGGAAGGGGATCAGCTGTGCGTTGAATGCAACGCCGTGCATGCCCTGGTCATCCTTGTTGGCGGCGAGAATGCCGGCCATCTGGGTACCGTGGCCGACCCGATCGAAGGTGCCGGTACGGTTCTCGACATAGTCAAAACCCGGATCACGGCTTCTTCCCTGGAACTCCGGCAAATCGCTGTTCAGGCCTGAATCGACCAGCGCTACGGCCACGCCCTGGCCGGTGCCGCCGCGGGCATAAAGGGTGGATGCGTTAATGACCGCCAGGCCCTGTTGGCTCTGATATTCCGGTGTCTCGAAAGGGGTCGGATCGATGGACGGTTGCGTGGGGTTTGTCAGGCAGCCGCTTAATGAAAAGGGCAATGCAATCAAGGTTGCGAGTGAAAAAATGGGTCGTTGAAGCATGGTCGTTCCTTCATGAGTATCCGCGCACATCAGGCGTCCTGCCGTGATGAACCGTTCACGGATAGTGGTTTTTTTGAAGGTGCACCTTACCGCTGGAATGGGAGCGGGCGTCAGGGGGCAAAGTGCCCCGTTTGTTTCAACCTGTGGCGAAGGCTTGGCCTGATGGACGCTGTATCATCCCGTATCGTTTTTGCCCCCGACCTTTTCTCGACTCGCTGCGATCACCGGCTAGGCTTTGGGCTTCGCAGCGGTCAACGGAGTGACAGCTTATGCACAACACCCTGGAACAGGTTTTCGGTTATCCACAGTTTCGGCCCGGCCAGGAGGCGGTGGTCAGTGCTGTGCTGGCCGGGCGCTCGGCGGCGGCGATTTTTCCTACAGGCTCGGGCAAGTCCCTGTGTTACCAGTTGTCGGCGATGTTGCTGCCGCACCTGACGCTGGTGGTCTCGCCGCTGCTGGCGTTGATGCAGGATCAGTTGGCGTTTCTGCAACGCCACGGCATTTCGGCAGGCAGTATCGATTCGGCTCAAAGCCGCGATGACGCCAGTGATGTGATGGCCCGCGCCAAGTCCGGCGAATTGAAGATCCTGATGATTTCCGTGGAGCGTCTGAAGAACGAGCGTTTCCGCAATTTTTTGCAGCAAGTGCCGATCTCGCTACTGGTGGTGGACGAGGCGCATTGCATCTCGGAGTGGGGCCACAACTTCCGCCCGGACTACCTCAAGCTCCCGGACTATCAGCGTCAGTTCAACATCCCTCAGGCGTTGCTGCTGACCGCCACCGCGACCCCGAAAGTGATCGCGGATATGGAGGCGAAATTCGCCATTGCCCCTGAAGACGTGGTGACCACCGGTTTCTATCGGCCGAACCTCAACTTGCTGGTGGAGCCGGTGCGCGGTCAGGACAAACGCCGACGCCTTGTCGAATGGATGCGCGAACGTCCCGACCAGCCGAGCATCGTCTACGTCACCCTGCAGAAAACCGCCGAGCACATCGCCGAACACTTGGCGCGCAACGGTATCCAGGCCGAGGCTTATCACGCCGGTTTGCCCCATGAACAACGGGAAGCAACTCAAAAGCGCTTTATGGGCGGGCAGTCTAATTGCATCGTCGCGACCATCGCGTTTGGCATGGGCATCGACAAGAGTGACATCCGCAACGTGGTGCATTTCGACCTGCCCAAATCCATCGAAAACTACAGTCAGGAAATAGGCCGCGCCGGGCGTGACGGACAGCGATCGGACTGCCTGGTATTGGCTAACCGCGACAGCCTCAACGTTCTGGAAAACTTCGTTTATGGCGACACGCCGGAACTGGACGGTATCCGCTGTGTGCTCGACGAATCGCAAGCCGCCGCGCCCGAAGGGCAGTGGGAGTTTCTGCTAGGGCCATTGGCCGATCAGAGCAACATTCGCCTGTTACCGCTCAAGACGTTGTTGGTGCAGTTGGAACTGCGCGGAGTCATCGCGCCGCGTTACGCCTATTACGCCGAATACCGCTTCAAGTATTTGCTGGAGCCGGAAGACTTGCTGGCCCGCTTCGAGGGTGAGCGCAGGGACTTCGTGGCGGCAATCATCCAGACTTCCGCTCGCGCGCGGACCTGGGCCACGGTTAATTTCGATGTGTTGTACGAGCAGCATGGAGCCGAGCGCGATCGGGTGGTCAAGGCACTGGATTATTTCCAGGAGAAGGGTTGGGTCGAGCTCGAAAGCAAGCAGATGACCGAGGTCTACAGCCTGTTGCAGACGGACTTCGACAGTCAGGCCTTGAGTGCCGAACTGCACGCTTGTTTCACCCAACACGAACGCACCGAGATCGCGCGGATCCACGCCATGCTGGATCTGTTCGCAACTGACCAGTGCCTGGGTTATCGCCTGGCCGAGTACTTCGGCGACGAAAACGCGCCGCAGCAGTGCGGGCATTGTTCGGTGTGTCACGGGCACGTGGCGCGGCTGCCCGCACCACCAGAGTTGCCGGCGCTTGTGGATAAAAATTTCGAGGCGCTGTGCGGTGATTTTATCCACAGGCATGAACAGCACGTCGGCAGTGTTCCCTCAGCCGAGCGCGTGACGCGGTTTTTGTGCGGGATCAGCGTGCCGCTGTTTACCAAGCTCAAGGCACGGTCGATTCCGGGTTTTGCGGCGCTGGAGGAGTATCCGTATGGCGAAGTGCGGAGTTGGGCCGAGGCGCATTTACCCAAATGAACCGTGACCAATGTGGGAGCGGGCTTGCTCGCGAAATCGGTGTGTCAGCCGACATTAATTTTGAATGACACACCGCTTTCGCGAGCAAGCCCGCTCCCACAGGGATTGCCAGTGTTTTCGGAAATGCATCCATCCGCTGAATGTCGCTCATCACGGGAATAAATTTCAAAAAAGCCCGGTGGCTGACTATGGTGAGGACTGTCTTTGGGTCGCCAACAAGAGAACAACCATGAGCCAGACACCGTTCAACATTCAGCGCGCCGCCGTGATCGGTGCAGGCACCATGGGCCGTGGCATTGTCATGTGCCTGGCTAACGCCGGGGTGCCCGTGCAATGGGTCGACAACAATCCGCAGATGCTTGAGCAGGCGCTGGCCACCGTGGCGGAGACCTGCGCACACAACGTGCGTCAGGGCCGGATCGATCAGGCCGAGGCCGATGCCCGTATTGCACGGATCACGGCCGCTGCCGATTACGCAGCGATCCGCGATGTCGATCTGGTGATTGAAGCGGTGTACGAAAACCTTGAGCTCAAGCAGAAAATCTTCCGCGAACTGGATGGTCTGCTCAAACCCGAAGCCATTCTGGCCAGCAACACGTCGGCGCTGGATATCGATGCGATTGGCGCTGCCACTTGCCGTCCGCAACAAGTGCTGGGCCTGCACTTCTTCAGCCCGGCGCACATCATGAAGCTACTGGAAATCGTTCGTGGCGCACAGACTGCGCCTGCGGTGCTGGAGGCCGCGCTGGAACTGGGCAAGCGCATGGGCAAGGTCAGCGTGGTGTCGGGCAATTGCGAGGGTTTCATCGGCAACCGCATGCTCAATACCTACGTACTCGAAGCGCGCAAGATGTTACTTGAGGGCGCATATCCCTACCAGGTGGATGCGGCGCTGCAGGGCTTCGGTTTCGCCATGGGGCCGTTTCGCATGTTTGATGTGGTCGGCATCGACCTGCAATGGCGCGCCCGGGAATTGGCGGGCGTTGGACAGGATGCGCCGCAGGTCCAGGTGGACAACCGTCTTTGCGAACTGGGACGTTTCGGGCAGAAGAGTGGTAACGGTTATTACCACTACGAGGCGGGCAGTCGCCAGGCTGAACACGATGTGGAGGTGGATGCGCTGGTGCTGGAAGTCAGCGAACGATTGGGCTTCCAGCGTCGCGAGATCGGGCCGGAGGAAATACTGGAGCGCTGTCTGTTGGCGCTGGTCAACGAGGGCGCGAAGATCCTTCAGGAAGGGATTGCGGCATCGGCGCACGACATCGATCTGGTTTACCTCAACGGCTATGGTTTTCCGGCGATCAAAGGCGGGCCAATGGCCTGGGCGGATCAGCAAGGGTTGGCGGATATTCATCAGCGGTTGTTGCAGCTGGAAACCAAACAGGGGGATCACTGGCAGCCGGCGCGGTTGATTGGGGAGTTGGGGGTGGTGGGCAGGGGATTTGCTGACAGGTGATTATGTAGCGCCTGTGAGGACCTCTTCGCGAGCAAGCCCGCTCCCACAGTTGATCTTCAATGAACACGGGCTCCCTTGTGGGAGCGGGCTTGCTCGCGAAGAACGATAACGCGGTTTTCGCCTTAGACTGGCCATCCAACCAAGGAATCGACATTGATGTCCACCCCGATGCCCCAACGCACCGACTACCCGCACTTCCAGCCCATCACCACCCGCTGGCACGACAACGATGCCTATGGTCACGTCAACAACGTCACCTACTACAGCTTCTTCGACACCGCAGTGAACACCTATCTGATCGAAGTCGGCGGCCTGGATATTCATGACGGTGAAGTCGTGGGTTTTGTCGTGAGTTCGGCTTGTGATTACTTTGCCTCCATCGCTTTCCCCGACCGGATCGAGATCGGTTTGCGGGTGGGCAAGTTGGGCAACAGTTCGGTGCAATACGAACTGGCGGTGTTCAAGTCCGGTGAAGACGAAGCCTGTGCGGCGGGGCGTTTCGTGCATGTTTTTGTGGATCGGAGGTCGAATCAGCCGGTGGCGATTCCTGCCGGGTTACGCGGGGCGCTGGAGCGATTGGTGGTTTGACGGGCAAAAAAAATCGCAGCCGTTGGGCTGCGATCTTTTGATCTACCGGTAAACGAGGCGACTCAGGCCTCAGTCGTGGTAGCGATGTTTGTGCTTGTGCTTGCGATGGCCGTAATGGTGGCCACGATCATGGTGCCCATCACGGTAGTAGCGGCGATCGCCACGGCTACGACGATCATCTTCCTCGTCGCTCTTGTTACCCATGTAGTTACCCAGCGCGCCACCGGCGCCGCCGCCTGCTGCGGAGCCGATCAGGCTGCCGGTGGTGCCGCCCATGCTGCGGCCGACCACGTTACCGCCCGCTGCGCCCAACGCACCGCCAATGGCCGCTTCGCCACGGCTGCGTTTGTCTGCGCCGACTGCGCTACCACCCGCGCCGCCCAGGGCTGCGCCAATGGTTGAACCTGTGTTGCCGCCTAGCGATTGACCGACGACCGAGCCCAAAACCCCGCCCAATGCGCCGCCCACACCTGCTTCGGTGGTGCCTCCGGCAGAAGCGAAGCCACTGACCAGGCCAAGGGACAACAAGAGAATCGAGGAGAACTTCATAGAGGAACCTCAAGGGGATGACGGCGCGATCCTGAGGCTGAGTCATGGTGCTTACAATCGAAATCCGACGAATGACCCGACTTCAAAAGATATACCTAAGTTGCTGTTTTTCGGGTGGAACTTAAGTGTTTTTCGCCCGTCTTTAGCTACTTCGGAATGGCCGTTTTTGTGAAAAAACGGCCTTTTTTATGGGCGTTTGGAAAGTGCTGGATTCGGAAGATTTGTTGAATGCACCACCGCATTCGCGAGCAAGCCCGCTCCCACATTAGGATCTTCGGTGAACACAGATTTTGTGTTCGACCGAGATCCAATGTGGGAGCGGGCTTGCTCGCGAAGAGGCCAGACCTGCTGTCGCGTTAAGCCGACTTCGCCAAAATCAACCCGGTATCACTCGCCGATTCCAACCGAATCGCCACAAACTTCGACGTCGGCGTATGGCTGCCATCCCCCGTGCTCTCCAGCGGCACCAGCGGATTCACTTCCGGGTAATACGCGGCAGCCTGCCCCGCAGGAATATCAAACGCCAGCAGCGTGAAGCGCTTCACCCGACGCTCGCGGCCATCATCCCAGATCGAAACGATATCGGCCTTCTGCCCCGGCTTGAACCCCAGGCGAATGATGTCCGCTTCGTTCACAAACAACACATTCCGCTGACCTTTCACCCCGCGATAGCGGTCATCAAGCCCATAAATCGTGGTGTTGTACTGATCGTGGGAGCGCATCGACTGCATGATCAGGTCCGGCAACACGCCCGTGGCGCGCGTGCGCTCGTGCACCAGATCCTTGGGCAGGGCGTTCGGACGGAAATTGGCGCGCCCCGACGCAGTGTTCCAGCGACGAGCACCGGCACTGTTGCCGAGGTAGAAACCGCCCGGATTCTTGATCTTCTCGTTGAAGTCCTTGAAGCCCGGAATGGTGTCGGCGATCAGGTCGCGGATGCGCCCGTAATCGGCCACCAACCAGTTCCAGTCCACCGGTTTGCTGCCCAGGGTCGCGGCGGCGATACCGGCGATGATCGCAGGCTCGGAGCGCATCTGGTTCGACAGCGCGTGCAACTGGCCGTTGGAGGCGTGGACCATGCTGAACGAATCTTCCACGGTCACCGCTTGCGCGCCTTCGGTCTGGATATCGATGTCGGTGCGGCCCAGGCACGGCAGGATCAACGCGTCTTTGCCGTGGGCCAAATGGCTGCGGTTGAGCTTGGTGCTGATCTGCACCGTCAGGTCGCAGTTGCTCAGGGCCTGGAAGGTGCGCGTGCTGTCCGGCGTGGCTTGGGCGAAGTTACCGCCCAGAGCGATGAAGACTTTGGCACGACCGTCGGCCATGGCGTGAATCGCCTCAACCACGTTGTGACCGTTTTCGCGCGGCACCTTGAACTGGAAGCGACGTTCCAGGGCGTCGAGGAACGCCACTGGCGGACGTTCGTTGATGCCCATCGTGCGGTCGCCCTGCACGTTACTGTGGCCACGCACCGGGCACAGGCCGGCGCCCGGCCGACCGATGTTGCCGCGCAGCAGCATCAGGTTGGCGATTTCCTGGATGGTCGCCACCGAATGGCGATGCTGGGTGATACCCATTGCCCAGCACATGATCACGTTCTTGCCTTTGGCATACATGCGCGCGGCTTGCTCGATTTCCACGAGCGTCAGGCCGGATTGCTCAACGATCTGCTCCCACGGCGTATCGTCGACGGTGCCCAGGTACTCCAGAACGTTGACACTGTGTTCATTGAGGAAGTCGTGGTCGAACACGGCTGGCTCACCCGCCTTCTGCGCGTCGCGCTCCCATTGCAGCAGGAACTTCGCCATGCCGCGCAGCACCGCCATGTCGCCGCCCAATGCCGGGCGGAAGTACGCGGTGTTGGTCGGCTTGTCGCCGTTGGTGAGCATTTCGATCGGGTGTTGCGGGTGCTGGAAACGCTCAAGGCCACGTTCTTTGAGCGGGTTGATGCACACCACCTGCGCGCCACGTTTCACTGCTTCACGCAGCGGTTCGAGCATCCGTGGATGGTTGGTGCCGGGGTTCTGGCCCCAGACGAAAATCGCATCGGCGTGTTCGAAGTCGTCGAAGGTCACGGTGCCTTTACCGACGCCAACGCTCTGCGCCAACGCGACACCGCTGGCCTCGTGGCACATGTTCGAACAGTCGGGGAAATTATTGGTGCCATAGGCGCGCACGAACAATTGATAGAGGAAAGCCGCTTCGTTGCTGGCACGTCCGGAGGTGTAAAACTCGGCCTGATCCGGGCTCGACAAACCGCGCAGGTGTTTGGCGATCAGGGCAAAGGCGTCGTCCCAACTGATCGGTTGATAGCGATCGGTTTCGGCGTTGTAGCTCATCGGCTCGGTCAGGCGGCCTTGATATTCAAGCCAGTAGTCGCTCTGTTCCAGCAGCGAGGTGACGCTATGTTTGGCGAAGAATGCAGGGTCGACACGCCGCTTGGTCGCTTCCCAGTTCACCGCTTTGGCGCCGTTCTCGCAGAACATCACCATGCCCTTTTCCGGAGAGTCGCCCCAGGCGCAACCGGGGCAGTCGAAGCCGCCGTTCTGGTTGGTCTTGAGCATGATGCGCAGGTTTTTCAACGCGTTGTCGCTGGTCAACCAGGCCTGGGCGACGCTGATCAGCGCGCCCCAACCCCCGGCCGGGCCTTTGTAGGGCTTGTAGCGGGGGACGGGTTTCTGATCGGCTTGGCGGTGTTGACTCACGCTTGATTCTCCAACGCCGGGCTGTAGACCCGCGGCGCATTCTTCTGTGGCAGATGGATAAGGTTCAGGTTGTGACGACGGGCCCATTGCACGGCAAGAACCGTGGGGGACGACAGGCTGACGAGGGTCTGGATGCCGGCGCGCAACACTTTCTGGATTAATTCGAGGCTGCAACGGCTAGTGACAATCGCCAGGCCGCCGGTGGTCGGGATCTTTTGCCGGATCAGCCCACCAATCAGCTTGTCGAGGGCGTTGTGCCGGCCAATGTCTTCGCGGCCCAGCAGCAATTCGCCCTGACCGTTCATGAACAC
Organism: Pseudomonas sp. LBUM1670; assembly: GCF_059695695.1. NCBI lineage: Bacteria > Pseudomonadati > Pseudomonadota > Gammaproteobacteria > Pseudomonadales > Pseudomonadaceae > Pseudomonas > Pseudomonas sp. LBUM1670. The sequence continues at coordinate 285,775 of NZ_CP166783.1, forward strand.
CGCCGCATGCACCGCGCCGCAGTGCTGGCCGAGCGGCTGGAACGCACCGATGCGTTGACGCAAGCCATCAAGCCATTCGGCGGGAGGCAACGGCGCACCGGGCAACACCTTGAGGTCCGGCAGGGCCTGCTCGACCGCTTCCACACCGCAGAGCCCGCAACCGCTGGTGCCGGCCAGTTGCCGACGCTGCTGCTTGAGGTTCCAGAAGGCGCGGTTGGCGATGGTCACTTGCGCGTACTGCGCCGACCCCGAGCCGCTCAGTTGCAGGTCGTAAATCTCGGCGGCGTCTTCGATGATGCCGCTGCCGAGGCTGAAACCGACGATGAAGTCTTCCAGGTCCGTCGGGGTCACCAGCATCACCGCCTGACTGATGCCGTTATAGGCAATCGCCAGCGCGACTTCCTCGGCCAGCGCGGTGCTGTCCGATTCGGAGTATTGGAGGTTGTTGTAGCGGTAGGTCTGGCTGGCAGCGGGCGCTGGCGTTTCGAGAGCAGGCGCCGCGCAGGCTGGGCGCTTGGCTTTCATCTGGCATCACCGACGGTTTAGTCAGCTTTAAGCCTAGGCGCGTCAAGATGTCGCGTCTAATCGCTAATACTGATCTGCCGATAGATGCCGTCGATCAAGAACCTGTCAGCGATTTCTGATAGATCGCGAAACAGGCTTCCGCCAACGCCGAGCGCGGTGCGCTGCGACGCATGATCAGCCCCAGTCGGCCGAGGGTCTGAGCGTTTTCGATCGGTTGCAGACGCAAATGATCAGTGAGGTTTTCCAGACCACCGTCCAGCGGCATCACGGCGCAACACAAACCACCATGCACCGCTTGTAACAGTTGATGCACGGCATCGGTTTGCAACAGCGGCTGCGGAGTAAGGCCGCGGCTGTGGAAATTGTGGTCGATGGACTGGCGAAAATGCATGCCGCTGGTGAGCATGCCCAGCGGCAGTTCGATCAGCGACTCCCAGCTCAGCGGCGCTTCACCGAACGTGAAGAAGCGCTGATCGTAGAGCAGGCCCATGCGGGTTTCGCTGAACGACAGGGAATCGAAACGTTCGGCATCCAGACGCTCCAGATACGACACACCGAGGTCAAGGCGATTGTTCGCCAGTTGTTCGAGGATCTGCTCGGAGCTCAACGCCGAAAGTTCGAAACGCAGGTTCGGGTGTTCGGCGTGCAAACGTTGCAGCAGGGGCAGCGGATCGAAACTCGACAACGGCACCACGCCCAGACGCAGCGTACCGACAAGGTTGCCGCGACAGGCAGCGGCCTCGGCCTGCAAACCGTCACAGGCCGCCAGCACGGTTCGCGCCCACGCCAGGACTCGTTCGCCCGGTGCGGTGAAGCCTTCGAAGCGCTGGCCACGGTTGACCAATGGCAACTCCAGCTCTTCTTCGAGGCTGCGCAGGCGCATGGACAGGGTCGGCTGGGTGATGTGACAACGCGCGGCGGCCTGGCCGAAATGCCGGGTTTCGTCGAGGGCGATGAGGAATTTCAGCTGCTTGATGTCCATCTTCGCTCCAGGGCGCGGGAAGGTCAGGATTCTAGCGCCTGGCGGTCAGCGGCGTCATTGGTCGGTTGGGAGCCGAGGGTGGCAACCTTGCGCTAGGCTTTTGCGTCTGGAACTCGAAACCCAAGGAGAGTGCACCATGAGTATTTTTAGCTTTGTGAAAGAAGCAGGCGAAAAGCTTATCGACCTGCTGACGCCCGGCAACGCCAATGCCAGTGAGCAATTGAAGGAACACATCAGCAAGGTCGGCCTGGGAAATCCGAATGTGCAGGCGACGGTGGACGGTGACAAGGTCACGGTGACCGGTGAAGTGGCGAGCCAGGAAGAGAAGGAAAAGATCCTGCTGGCGGTGGGCAATATCGCCGGGGTCGGTAGCGTGGATGACCAGATTACGGTGACCGGGCCGGTGGTGAAGGCAGCAACCTTTGTCACGGTTGTGAAGGGCGACACCCTTAGCGCGATTTCCTTGCGCGTGTATGGCGATGCCAACAAGTATCAAAAGATCTTCGAGGCCAACAAGCCGATGCTCAAGGATGTGAACAAGATTTATCCGGGGCAGTCGTTGCGGATTCCTGAGTAACATTCAAGACCGTGTGATGGCCTTCGCGAGCAAGCCCGCTCACACATTAGACCGTGCTCTTATTGAAAGACTCGGTCTAATGTGGGAGCGGGCTTGCTCGCGAAGCAGGCGCCTCGGTCTCAAAGCCCTGCAATGAGTTCCCGATAATCCTCAACCGCCGCAAACTCCGCCGTATCCTTCGGCCCCTTGCGACTGTCCGGTTCACTCACCGCCAACAGATGCGCCACGCCAAAATCCCGCGCACTGCGCAGGATTGGCAACGTATCGTCGATAAACAGGCTGCGCGCCGGATTGAAGCCGATATCCGCCTGCAATGCTTCCCAAAACTGCGGATTCTCTTTGGGAAAGCCGTAATCGTGAGAGCTGATCAACCGCTCGAAGTACGGCGCCAGTTCAATTCTTTCCAGTTTCAGTGACAGCGAATCACGGTGCGCATTAGTGATCATCACCACCCGTTTGCCGGCCTTCTTGATCGCCTCCAGAAACGTATCCGCATCCGGGCGCAAAGCGATCAGGTGCGCGGTTTCCAGTTTCAGCTCGCGCACCGGCAGCTTCAGCTCGGCGCTCCAGAAATCCAGGCAATACCACTGCAACTGGCCGGCGTTGCGTTCGAACAGCGGCTGCAATTCCATCTCCGCCATGGCCCGGCTCACCCCGTGCAACTCGGCGTAACGCTGGGGCAGGTGTTCCAGCCAGAAATGGTTGTCGAAGTGCAGGTCCAGCAGCGTGCCGTCCATGTCCAGCAGAACGGTGTCGATGTCGCGCCACGGCAGCAGTGACATAAAAAACTTCTCCAACGGTAAAAAAATATCCGAGGTCAACAATCAGAATAGGCCGGGTATAGTAACGCGTTCACGCCAAGGAGCCTTTCATGCGCCAGAAACCCACCATCCTCGCCCGCGAGATTGTCGCCACCAGCCGCTTGTTCTGTGTCGAAGAGCTGAAATTGCGCTTTTCCAATGGCGTGGAGCGCACTTATGAGCGACTGGTCGGCAAGGGCGCCGGGTATGGCGCGGTGATGATCGTGGCGATGCTCGATTCGGACCACGCGGTGCTGGTCGAGGAATATTGCGGCGGCACTGATGAATATGAACTGTCGCTCCCCAAAGGCTTGATCGAGCCGGGTGAAGATGTGCTGGCGGCGGCGGAGCGCGAGCTCAAGGAAGAAGCCGGGTATGGCGCGCGACAGCTGGAGCACCTGACCGAGTTGTCCTTGTCGCCCGGTTACATGAGCCAGAAGATTCAGATAGTGCTGGCCACCGACTTGTACGAAGAAAGGCTTGAAGGCGACGAGCCCGAGCCGATGGGCGTGGACAAGATCAATCTGCGAGAGCTGTCGGCCCTGGCCCAGAACCCGAAATTCACTGAGGGGCGTGCCTTGGCGGCGTTGTACCTGGCCCGTGATCTGCTGACTCAGCGTGGGGTGTTCCTGCCATGAATTTTCCGCACCCATTGATGGCACCGGTGGTTGAACTGGCGTTGAAGGCTGGCGACGCGATCCTGCCGTTCTGGCGCACCGGCACTGAGGTGACCGCCAAGGCTGACGATTCACCGGTCACCGCAGCTGACCTCGCCGCTCATCATCTGATTCTGGCCGGGCTGACCGCGCTGGACCCGAGCATTCCGGTGTTGTCCGAGGAAGACGCCAACATCCCCCAGAGCGTGCGTGCCGGCTGGCAGCGTTGGTGGCTGGTCGATCCGCTGGACGGCACCAAGGAGTTCATCTCCGGCAGCGAAGAGTTCACCGTCAACATTGCGTTGATCGAACAGGGGCGAGTGGTGTTTGGCGTGGTGTCGATGCCGACCAATGGACGCTTCTATGTGGGTGGCGCCGGCTTGGGCGCGTGGCGTGGTGATAAAGACGTCGAGCCGTCGCCGATTCAGGTTCGCACCGTGCCCGCCCCGGGCGAGGCTTTCACGGTCGTCGCCAGCCGTCGGCATTCGAGTCCCGAGCAAGAACGCTTGCTGGCCGGGTTGAGCGACAGCCTCGGTGAGCTGCAACTGGCCAATATCGGCAGTTCGCTGAAATTTTGCCTGCTGGCGGAAGGGGCGGCGGATTGTTATCCGCGTCTGGCGCCCACTTCGCAGTGGGATACGGCGGCGGCTCAGGGTGTGCTGGAAGGTGCGGGTGGCGAGGTCTTGGATTTGAGCGGAGCGCCGTTCAGCTATCCGGCGCGGGAATCTTTGCTGAACAATTATTTTGTGGCGCTGCCAGCAGGCGTGTCCTGGCGCGCGAAGTTATTGTCACTAAGTTCAGTTTGAGTCAGTGTAAGTTAACCACTGTCTGCTTATACACTGTCATGTTTGACAGGTTTCAAGCGGCTGATCGGGTGCTAGTATTTCATCACTAATCCGGGAGGGTTAGTTAAACGGTTAGGTGGGTTAGCCATTTATTGGTCGGGGATCTTTGTTGTGCTGAGTTTATATCTGGCGAGCGTATAAATTGGTCAGGCAAGGAGCTTTTAAATGAACTCGAAGAATGCACTATTGTTTGTAGGTCTTTCCTTTTGTACTGGGATGGCGTTCGCTGGAAATGTGACTGTTAATCCCCCTCCGCTTGGATTGGAATTGCGCTCCAATGGCTGGACGTTAAAACCCGGCGACCCGGCTAAGGTGCTGACCTCAACTGAACGGGATATTTACGTCAATATCACTCCAGTGGCCGGTCAAACCATCATAGGTATGGAGTCGATTACTCATTCGCCGCAGCCCACCGGGGCATTGAGTAATCAAACAAGTTGCAGGGTCAACCAGGACGAGGGTTTTGCCGTAACGATTGAACTTGTTGGTGTTAACACGGTGACTTGTAAGGCAGGAGACTACAAGTTGAATCAGCAAAAAGCTGTCGCTGGGGTTAAGTCTGCAGATGTGGTCGTTACATACAGCAAGATACCGCCTGCGGACTAATTTTTAAACTTGACGGAGTCGTCCTGGCATCTAATATTTCTCGACGGCTCCTAAAGTCATGTTTGCCTGGAATACAGTCATTCCACTTCAACGATGCAACACATACTGACCAACAAACGTCACCGCATCCTCTTCACTCCCCACATTCACAATCCGCGAATGCAGCGTCAACCTTGCCCTTCCATAGCGCTGATACATCGCCACAAACTTCTTCCACACCGCCGCACTCGGCGCCTGGCAAATCGCCGTCGCATCCATGGTCACCGGGAGCGGATAGCTGATCTGCCCCTCGTGAATCACGATATGCCCGTCTTCAATGCCTTCTTCACGCAGACGCAAATGCAGCCAGCCCCAACCCGCCAGCACCGCGCCGCAATACAGGCTGCCGCCGAACATGGTGCTCTTGTGGTTGACGTTGGCCTCCAGCGGCAAGTGCAGGCGCAGTTGCTGGTCGTGCCAGTCGAGCACTTTGACACCCATGGCCTGCGTCAGGGGAATGTCGCGATGGAGGACTGATTCCAGGTGACGACTGTCGCGGTTCATGCTGGGCCTCTTGTTTGAAGTGAGGACTCAATCGAGTTCGTCAGTGTGGCTGCTGGCGCCGCTGTCGGCGAAGTTCAGCCCGTGCTTGCGCAGTTTGTCGTGCAAGGTCTTGCGTGGAATGCCGAGGGCTTCAGCGAGGCTGCGCACCGAGCTGTGAGAGCGCGCCAGTTCGGCGGCAATCAGCGACTTCTCAAAGTGTTCCACCTGCTCGCTCAACCCGCCGCTGACCACTTCAACCATTGTGCTCGCCCCACTCTCCGGCGCGCTATTGTCCAGCGCCAGTTCCAGGCCCAGGGCAAAACGTTCGGCGACGTTCTGCAATTCCCGCACGTTGCCCGGCCAGGTGTGACGCAGCAGCAAGGCCCGTTGCCCCGGTTGCAGTTCGTGGGGCGGCAAGCCATGGCGAGCACTGGCTTCATCGGCGAAATGCTGGAATAGCATCAGCGCATCTTCACCCCGTTCGCGCAGCGGCGGAATGCGCAGCGGCGCCACGTTGAGACGGTAATACAAGTCGGCGCGGAAGCGCCCCTGATCGGCGGACTGGCGCAGGTCTTCCTTGGTCGCGGCGATGATGCGGATGTCCAGCGGGATCAGCTGATTGCCGCCCAGGCGCTCGACCACCCGCTCTTGCAGCAAACGCAGCAACTTCACCTGCACGTCCAGGCTCATGCTTTCGATTTCATCGAGGAAGACCGTGCCGCCGCTGGCGAATTCGAACTTGCCGATGCGACGCTTTTGCGCGCCGGTAAAGGCGCCGGGCTCGTGACCGAACAGCTCGCTTTCGACCACCGACTCGGCCAGCGCCCCGGCGTTGATCGCCACGAACGGTCCATTACGACGGCTCGACAAATCGTGCAGCGCCCGGGCCACGACCTCTTTACCGGCACCGGTTTCGCCGAGGATCAGCACGTCGGCCTTGGTCGCCGCCAGTGCGCCGATCTGCTCGCGCAGGCGCAGCATCGGCGCCGATTGTCCGACGAGTCTTGTGCTCAGCTCATTGCGATCGCTCAGGGCCAGCCGCAGGCTGCGGTTATCCAGCACCAGCCGGCGCAAGGCCAATGCCCGGCGCACGCTGTCGAGCAGGGCGTCGCTGGCGAAGGGTTTTTCCAGAAAGTCATAAGCGCCGATGCGCATCGCTTGCACCGCCAGCGGCACGTCGCCGTGACCGGTGATCAGTAGCACCGGCAGCTCCGGGTCTTGCGCGTGGAGTTCAGTCAACAACTCAAGACCGTCCATGCCCGGCATGCGAATGTCGCTGACCACCACCCCGGGCCAGTCGCGCTCCAGTTGCCCGGCCACGCCCTTGGCTTCGGCGAGCGGCAGGATTTTCAGGCCCGCCAGGTCCAGCGTCTGGCTCAGGGCCTGACGCAGATGGGGATCGTCGTCGATCAGCACGACCTGGATGCGGTTGTCGATGGTCATGCACTTCGGTCCTCGGACGGTTGCAGGCTCACGCCCGGTGCGCCTGCGCGCAGTTTCAGGGTAATCAGGGCGCCGCCTTCCTTGTGGTTGGCGAACGACAGTTCCCCCCCGAAAGCGCGCATTAGCGTCTCGCAAATCGCCAACCCCAGACCCAGCCCCTGCGTGCGGGTCTTGGTGGTGTAGAAGGGCTCGCTGGCGCGGCCAAGGGCTTCCATGCAAAAGCCCGGGCCGTTGTCGCGAATGTACAGATTGACGCCATCGGCCGTGGATTGGGCACTCAACCAGAGTTTACGCGGCGGACCTTTTTCCGTCAGCGCGTCCAGCGCGTTGGCCAGCAGGTTGCCGAGCACCTGGCGCAAACGGGTTTCCCCGGCCTCGACCCACAACGTGGCGGCCGGCAAGTCGCGGATCAGCTCGACTTCCATGCTCCGTCGACGCTTGGCCAGCAGCGCCAGCGCGTCATCGAGTGCCGGTTGCAGCGCGACGCTTTCCGGCGCGTGGCGATCACGCCGGGCAAAGGCACGCAGGTGCGCAATGATCGAGGCCATGCGCCCGGTCAGTTCGCTGATCAGCTTGAGGTTGCCGCGCGCATCGTCGGTGCGCTGATGATCGAGCAGCACTTCGGCGTTTTCCGCGTAGCTGCGGATCGCCGCCAGCGGCTGATTGAGTTCGTGGCTGATGCTCGCCGACATGGTCCCGAGCGCCGAGAGTTTGCCGGCCTGCACCAGGTCATCCTGGGCGCGCACCAGTTCCTGCTGCGCGTGTTCGCGTTCCAGCACTTCCTGTTTCAGTCGGCGGTTGAGGCCTTCCAGATCGCTGGTGCGCGCGGCCACGCGGCCTTCCAGTTCCCGACGGGCCTTGGCTTCGAAGGCGATCCGATCCAGGTAATGACGGCGGCGCTGCATCATCAGCCCGAGCAACAACATCAACACCAGCAGCGTCGCGCCGCCGATGGCAACCACCGTGCGCACCGGGCGGTCGATCAGGGTGCGCGGCGCAAGGATGCTGACGCTCCAGCCGGTTTCATCGATCTGCCGGGTCTGGGTCAACCACGCGTCCGGATCGAGGTTCAACGGCTTGGGTTCGCGGGTCGGGTAGGGCTGAATCGCGGTGATTGCTTCACGCTCGGCGTCGCTCAACGGACGGGTCGCGCGAAACCGCCATTCTGGCCGCGAGGTGAGAATGACCACGCCGTTGTGGTCGGTCACCAGCAGTTGTTCCGGGGTTTTACCCCAGAGGCTTTCGGTATGGTCCAGGTCAACTTTGACGACCAGCACGCCGATGATTTTTTCGCGATCACGGACCGCTGCCGCGAAGAAATACCCGCGCTTGGCCGATGTGGTGCCCAGGCCGAAGAAGCGCCCCAGACGCCCGGCCATGGCTTCACTGAAATACGGCCGAAAGGCAAAATTGCGTCCGACGAAACTGTCGTGCTTGTCCCAGTTGGAGGCGGCGAGCGTCTTGCCCGTGGTGTCCATCAGGTACATGACTTCGGCGCCGGTCTGGGCGCTGATGTTCTTCAGCAGCCGGTTGGCGTTGCCTTGCGTTACGCCGTCGTCCGGTGCAGACAGGTCCGCGCGCAGGGCCGGCAGGTCGCCAAGGATCTGCGGCAACACTTCATAGCGATGCAGCGTGCCCAGCAGGTTGGCGACGTACAGGTCGAGGGTCTGACGGTTCTGCCCGGCCAGTTCGCTGCGGTAATAGCGCTCGGCCAGATGCTCCAGCGGCCACAGCAATGGCGCCAGGCACAGCGCGAGCAGGGCCAGGCTGCGCCAGCGGGGTCGGCGGGGGAGGGTCGAGTTCATGAGCATCAGGCGCCTGTGGGTACAGGCGCATTATGCCTAGGCTTGTCCGGCAAGACACTCGCGTAGCGCGGTTTGCCAGTCCGGCTGACGGACGCCCCATTCGCGCTGCAGGCGACTGCAATCCAGTCGTGAGTTCAGCGGTCGGGTGGCGGGTGTCGGGTAGTCGCTGGTGGTAATCGGCAGCAGGTTTGCGCAAGGCTTTCCCTGTTCCCGCAGCGCTTCGCCGATGGCCTGGGCGAAACCGAACCACGAGGTTTCACCCTGCGCGGTCAGGTGATAGGTGCCCCAGGCGCCAGTCTCGCCGGCCTGCCAGCGTTCGATCAGGGCGAGGGTGCTGTTGGCGATCGTGCCGGCCCAGGTGGGCGCGCCGAACTGGTCGGCGACGATGCGCAGCTCCGGTTTTTCTTGCAGCAGACGTTGCATGGTCAGCAGGAAATTGTGGCCATGGACCGAGTAAACCCAACTGGTCCGCAAAATCAGATGCTTGCCCTGTACCGCCGTGATTGCTTGTTCGCCGGCCAGTTTGCTCTGGCCGTAGACGCCCAGCGGGTGAGGCGCGTCGGCTTCGTTGTAAGGCACCGTTTTGCTGCCGTCGAACACGTAATCGGTGGAGTAGTGGATCAGCGGAATGCCAAGCGCCGAGGCTTCTTCGGCGAAAATGCCCGGGGCCTCCGCGTTGACGGCGAAGGCTGCTGCCGCATCGCCTTCAGCCTTGTCGACCGCGGTATAAGCCGCGGCGTTGATGATCAGATCGGGACGAACGCGCCGGACTTGCTGACGAATCTGCTCCGGTTGAGTCAGGTCGAGCTGATCGCGACCTGGAACCACCAACTCGCCGAGAACACCCAGGCGCTTCTGCAACTCACTTGAAACCTGTCCATGCTGACCGCTGATAAGAATTCTCATGGAAACAGATCAATCTCTTGCAAGGTTTTACCAAGTTGGTCTTTGGCCGAAAGCCGGGGGGCTGCATCCAGTTGCCAATCGATGGCGAGCGTCGGATCGTCCCAACGGATGCAACGTTCGGCGGAGGGGTTGTAATAGTCTGTGGTCTTGTAGAGGAACTCTGCGACGTCACTCAACACCACAAATCCATGGGCGAAGCCTTCCGGCACCCAAAGTTGACGGCGGTTTTCCGCGGACAAACGCACCGCCACCCACTGACCAAAATGCGGCGAGCTGCGACGAACATCCACCGCGACATCCAGCACCTCACCGACCGTCACCCGCACCAGTTTTCCCTGGGTGTTTTCCAGTTGGTAGTGCAGTCCGCGCAACACGCCTTTCTGGGAGCGGGAATGGTTGTCCTGAACGAACTGCCTGTTCAGGCCGGTCGCCTCTTCGAATGCCTTGGCATTGAAGCTTTCGTAGAAAAAGCCGCGCTCGTCGCCGAAGACCTTGGGCTCAAGGATCAACACTTCAGGCAGCGCGGTTTCAATCACATTCATTGTCCACCCTCAGCCAGTTTGTACAGGTACTGACCATAACCGGTCTTGCCAAAATACTTGGCGCGCTCGAGCAAATGGTCGCGGTCGATCCAGCCTTTTTCGTAAGCGATTTCTTCGAGGCAGGCCACTTTCAGCCCTTGGCGATGCTCGATGGTCTGCACGTACTGGGACGCTTCAAGCAGGCTGTCGTGAGTGCCGGTATCCAGCCAGGCGAAACCGCGACCGAAGCGTTCGACCTGCAGATCGCCACGCTTGAGGTAGGCATTGTTGACGTCGGTGATCTCCAGCTCACCGCGAGGCGAGGGCTTCACGGCCTTGGCGATCTTGATCACGTCGTTGTCGTAGAAGTAGAGCCCGGTCACTGCGTAGCTGGATTTCGGTACTTTCGGCTTTTCTTCGATCGACAGGGCGCGGCCTTCGTCGTCGAAATCGATCACGCCGAAGCGCTCCGGGTCTTTGACCCAGTACCCGAACACGGTGGCGCCAGACGAGCGATCAACGGCGTTATTCAACTGTTCGCTAAAGCGCTGACCATGGAAGATGTTGTCGCCGAGGATCAGGCACACCGGATCCTTGCCAATGAACTCTTCACCAATCAGAAAGGCTTGGGCCAGGCCATCGGGTGAAGGCTGTTCAGCGTAGCTGAAATGCACGCCGAACTGACTGCCGTCACCCAGCAGGTTGCGGTACTGCGGCAGGTCCTGCGGGGTGGAGATCACCAGGATTTCCTTGATGCCGGCCAGCATCAGGACCGAGATCGGGTAGTAGATCATCGGTTTGTCGTAGATCGGCAACAGCTGTTTGGACACGCCCAGCGTGATCGGGTGCAGACGCGTGCCCGAACCACCGGCCAGAACAATTCCTTTCATCATGCGATCAACTCCTTGGTATTGATGGCGCCCAGTCGTTCACCCTGATAGCTGCCGTCCTGAACACGGCGGCACCACTCGAGGTTTTCCAGATACCACTGGACGGTTTTGCGCAGGCCGGTCTCGAAGGTTTCTTCGGGCTTCCAGCCGAGTTCGCGCTCAATTTTGCTGGCATCGATCGCGTAGCGCAGGTCATGGCCAGGACGGTCCTGGACGAAAGTAATCAGGTCGGCGAAATGCGCGACGCCATCAGGCTTGTTCGGCGCCAGCTCTTCAAGCAGCGCGCAGATGCCACGCACCACGTCGATATTCTTCTGCTCGTTGTGACCGCCGATGTTGTAGGTCTCGCCGACCACCCCTTCGGTGACCACTTTGAACAACGCCCGGGCGTGATCCTCGACAAACAGCCAATCGCGAACCTGCAGGCCGTTACCGTAAACAGGCAGCGGCTTGCCGGCCAGGGCGTTGAGAATCACCAGCGGGATCAGTTTTTCGGGGAAGTGAAACGGCCCGTAGTTGTTCGAGCAGTTGGTCAGCAATACCGGCAGGCCGTAAGTGCGCTGCCACGCGCGCACCAAGTGGTCGGAGGCTGCCTTACTGGCGGAATACGGCGAGCTGGGTGCGTACGGGGTCGTTTCCGTAAACAGATCATCGACGCCATGCAGGTCGCCGTAAACCTCGTCCGTGGAGATGTGGTGAAAGCGGAAAGCGCTTTTCTCCGGTTCGGCCAGGGTTTGCCAGTAGGCGCGGGTCGCCTCCAGCAGGCTGTAAGTGCCGACGATATTGGTTTGAATGAAATCCGACGGACCGTCGATGGAACGGTCGACGTGGGACTCCGCCGCCAGATGCATGATTGCATGAGGCTGGAAACGTGCCAGCACGGCGCTGACGGCGGCCTGATCAACGATATCGGCCTGCACGAATTCGTAGCGTGTGTCGTTGGCGATGCTGGTCAGCGATTCCAGATTGCCGGCGTAGGTCAGTTTGTCCAGATTGAGCACTTCGTGCCCGGTGTGCCGGATCAAGTGGCGAACCAGGGCAGAGCCAATGAACCCGGCACCGCCGGTAATGAGAATACGCATGTTGGCCAGCCTTTATCTGTAAGACGATTGAAGCAAATGAGCATAGCTTGTCGGCAGGAGAGGGGTGGCGCAATAGAGTTGTGACGTCTATTTGGGTTTTGACCCATTAACAAGGGGTTGATTATCGACCGACGCGGTGGCGATATAAGCGCCTAATAACATTTTAGGGGTCGTTGTATGCCGCTCGCCACGTTGATTCATCGCGCCAGTTTGCCCAGCCCGCAAGTGTCTGCGGAGCAAGCGCTCGAGCTGCTCGAAGGGCATTACGGGCTGAGCGGTAAGCTGCAGGCGCTCGGCAGCCAGCAGGATCTCAACTACCGCGTTGACAGTAAGCATGGGCGTTTCGTCCTGAAAATCTGCCGTGGCGACTATTCGGCGCTGGAACTGCAAGCCCAGCATGCCGGGCTCAAGCATCTGGCCGAACACTCCGGCGTGCCGGTGCCGCGAGTGATTGCGGCGCAAAACGGCGCCGATCTACTGTCACTTGAAGTCGGCGGACAAGCGGTGCACGTGCGCCTGCTTGAATACATCGAGGGCCAGTCGCTCACACACCTGGACCATCTGCCCGGTTCAGTGGTGGCCGGTTTCGGCCGGCTCTGCGGTGAAATGGACCAGGCGCTGGCCGATTTCAACCATGCGGGTCTTGAACGCACCCTGCAATGGGACGCTCGCCATGCCAACGCTTTGATCACGCATTTGCTGCCGGTCATTAAAGAGGACGCGCAACGAGCGTTGATCGCGCAAGTGGCCGAACAGGCCGAGCGGCATTTGCAGCCGCTGGTAGACAAGTTGCCGGTGCAGGCCATCCACATGGACATCACCGATGACAACGTGGTCTGGCAGCGCGATTCGCAACGCCAGTGGCAACTGCAGGGCGTGATCGATTTCGGCGACCTGATCCGCACCTGGCGCATCACCGACCTCTCGGTCACCTGTGCGGCGCTGCTGCACCATGCCGCTGGCGATCCGTTCTATATCTTGCCGGCGGTTCAGGCCTATCACGCGGTCAATCCGTTGCAACATGAAGAGTTGCTGGCGCTGTGGCCGCTGATCGTCGCGCGGGCGGCGGTGCTGGTGCTCAGCGGCGAACAGCAGGTCAGCATTGATCCGGGTAACCACTACAGTCGCGACAACCTGACCCATGAGTGGGAGATTTTCCGCGTTGCCACCTCGGTGCCGCTGGCGTTGATGGAAGCGGCGATCCTCACCTCTGTCGGCCAGAACCTGTCAGATATCGGCAGCGAAGGCTTCGCGCCGCTGCTGCCGAGCCTCGTCGGACGTGAATTCGCCTTGATCGACCTGGGCGTACTCAGCCCGCATTTCGAGGCCGGTAACTGGGAGCAGGAAGGAATTGATCAGCGACTGTTGAGCGAAGCGGCTGCAGCACACGGGCTGGCGGCGAGCCGTTACGGACAATACCGGTTGTCCCGCACCCGCCCCGACAGTGCCGGCGAACCGGACACCTGCCCGCTGCATGTCGAGTTGCGGGTGCCCCACGGCACGGCGGTCGAATCGCCTTTCGCCGGTGTGGTCCACCAACCGGCGCCGGGTGTGTTGCAACTCGACGGCCCGCAATTGAGCGTGCGGCTGTGGGGCGTGACGCCGTCGCTGCACATCGGTGCGGCACTGGTCAAAGGCCAGGTTTTGGGCGCGGTCAGCGGTCCGTTGCGGGTGCAGTTGTGCCGAGGCGCTTCGTTCGATGCGCCGTTGTTTTGCACGCCGTCGCGTGCGGCGGCCTGGCAAGCGTTGTGTCCGTCACCGGCGGCGCTGCTGGGGCTGGCTTGCGATGCTGAAGCGGAGCTGGATTCGCAGACCTTGCTGGCGCGCCGCGACGCCAGTTTCGCCCGGACCCAGAAACACTATTACGTCGACCCGCCACGCATCGAGCGCGGCTGGCGCAATCACCTGATCGACATGCAGGGCCGTTCCTATCTCGACATGCTCAACAACGTCGCGGTGCTCGGTCACGGTCATCCGCGCATGGCCGCGGTGGCCAGCCGTCAGTGGTCGCTGCTCAACACCAACTCGCGGTTCAACTATGCGGCGGTCGCCGAGTTTTCCGAGCGGTTGCTGAAGTTGTCGCCGGATGGCATGGACCGGGTGTTCCTGGTCAACAGCGGCAGCGAGGCCAATGACCTGGCGATCCGTCTGGCGTGGGCCTTCAGCGGCGGCCGCGACATCGTCAGCGTGCTGGAGGCCTATCACGGCTGGACGGTGGGCGCGGACGCGGTCTCGACGTCGATTGCCGACAACCCCAAGGCCTTGAGCAGCCGCCCGGACTGGGTGCACCCGGTGACGGCACCGAACACCTATCGCGGTGAATTTCGTGGTCCGGACAGTGCGCCGAACTATGTGCGCAGCGTCGAACACAACCTGGCGAAAATCGCTGCGCAAGGACGCCAACTGGCCGGATTCATTTGCGAGCCGGTGTACGGCAATGCCGGCGGCATCTCGCTGCCACCGGGGTATTTGAAACAGGTTTACGGCTTGGTTCGTGCCCAGGGCGGCGTGTGCATCGCCGACGAAGTGCAGGTGGGCTACGGGCGCATGGGCCATTTCTTCTGGGGCTTCGAAGAGCAGGGCGTGGTGCCGGACATCATCACCATGGCCAAAGGCATGGGCAACGGCCAGCCGCTGGGCGCGGTGATCACCCGCCGGGAGATCGCCGAAGCGCTGGAGGCCGAAGGTTATTTCTTCTCGTCGGCGGGTGGCAGCCCGGTCAGTTGCCAGATCGGTATGGCCGTCCTGGATGTGATGGAAGAGGAAAAACTTTGGGAAAACGCCCAGGTCGTGGGCGGGTATTTCAAGGAGCGTCTGGAAGCGCTGATCGATAGTCATCCGCTGGTGGGCGCGGTGCACGGCTCCGGGTTTTATCTGGGCGTCGAATTGATCCGCAACCGCGAAACCCTGGAACCGGCGACTGAAGAAACCACGGCGCTGTGTGATCGCCTGCGGGAGTTGGGGGTCTTCATGCAGCCGACGGGGGATTATCTGAACGTCCTCAAAATCAAACCGCCGATGGTCACCTCGCGTCGGAGTGTGGATTTCTTTGTCGACATGCTGGCGAAGGTGCTCGCCGAGGGTCTGTAAACACATCCCCCTGTGGGAGCGGGCTTGCTCGCGAAAGCGGTCGAATATTCAACATGTATGTTGACTGACCCACCGCCTTCGCGAGCAAGCCCGCTCCCACAGGGAGGTGTGTTTAATTCGATTCTTATCGGGTTTAATGGCGGTTGTTTTCGACGAAAGGAAAATTAATCGCTTTTAAAGCCGATTTTTATCGGCTATAAAGTCGCCATTGCCGCGACGTGCCTCATCACGCCCGGCGCTTCCTTTTCTGTCATCGGTCGATGCCAAACTCGACCACAGCACTTGCCCGGAGATGATTCATGAGCCGTATCGTTACCGTCGCCGCCACCCAGATGGCCTGTTCCTGGGACCTCGAAGCCAACCTCGAAACCGCTGAAAGGCTGGTCCGTGAGGCTGCGGCCAAAGGCGCGCAGATCATCCTGGTCCAGGAACTGTTCGAGGCGCCGTACTTCTGCCAGAAGCCGAACCCGGATTACCTGCAACTGGCCACGACGGTTGAAGAGAACGTCGCCATCAAGCATTTCCAGAAAATCGCCAAGGAACTGCAAGTGGTGCTGCCGATCAGCTTCTACGAGTTGGCCGGCCGTGCGCGTTTCAACAGCATCGCGATCATCGATGCCGACGGCAGCAACCTCGGGATTTATCGTAAAAGCCACATCCCGGACGGCCCTGGCTACCACGAAAAGTACTACTTCAACCCGGGCGACACCGGCTTCAAAGTCTGGAACACCCGTTACGCGAAAATCGGCGTGGGCATCTGCTGGGATCAGTGGTTCCCGGAATGCGCGCGCAGCATGGCGTTGCTGGGTGCGGAAATTCTGTTCTACCCGACGGCCATCGGCAGCGAGCCGCACGACAAGACCATCTCGTCCCGTGACCACTGGCAGCGTGTGCAACAGGGCCATGCCGGCGCCAACCTGATGCCGCTAATCGCCAGCAACCGTATCGGCAACGAGGAGCAGGACGGGTACGACATCACCTTCTACGGCTCGTCGTTTATCGCTAACCAGTTCGGCGAGAAGGTCCAGGAACTCGATAAAAACGAAGAAGGCGTACTGGTTCACAGCTTCGACCTCGACGAGCTGGAGCACATTCGCAGCGCATGGGGCTCGTTCCGTGATCGTCGCCCGAACCTATACAATGCGATCAAAACCCTCGACGGTTCTCTGGAGTCCTGACCGCATGACCACTTTAAACAGCACCCCGCGCGCCGATGGCTTCTACATGCCCGCCGAGTGGGCGCCGCAAACCCAGACCTGGATGATCTGGCCCGAGCGTCCGGACAACTGGCGCCTGGGTGGCAAACCGGCGCAAGCCGCACACGTGGCGGTGGCCAAGGCCATCGCACGTTTCGAACCGGTGACGGTGGCCGTGTCCGCCGGTCAATACGAAAATGCTCGCGCCCGTCTCGATGTGCCGAGTATTCGTGTGGTCGAAATGTCCAGTGACGACGCCTGGGTACGCGACACGGGGCCGACGTTCGTCATCAATAACAGCGGCGAAGTTCGCGGTGTGAACTGGGATTTCAACTCGTGGGGCGGTTTTGACGGTGGACTTTATTCGCCGTGGAACCGTGATTCGCAGGTCGGCGGCAAGATCCTCGAGATCGAACGCAGCCAGCGTTATCGCACCGAGGGCTTCGTGCTCGAAGGCGGTTCGATCCACGTTGATGGCGAAGGCACGCTGATCACCACCGAAGAATGCCTGCTCAACCGCAATCGCAACCCGCACATGAACCGTGCAGAAATCGAAGCGGTGCTCAGCGCCCATCTGGCTGTGGATAAAATCATCTGGCTGCCGGACGGTCTGTTCAACGACGAAACCGACGGCCATGTGGATAACTTCTGCTGCTATGTACGTCCGGGTGAAGTATTGCTGGCCTGGACCGATGACCCGCAAGACCCGAACTATCCGCGCTGCCAGGCGGCGATGAAAGTGCTGGAAAGCAGCACTGACGCCAAAGGTCGCCCGATTATGGTGCACAAGATGCCGATTCCGGGGCCGCTGTATGCGACCGAAGAAGAGTGCGCCGGTGTGGACCCGGTAGACGGAACTCAGGAACGAAATCCGACTGTTCGTCTGGCCGGTTCCTACGTGAACTTCCTCATCGTTAACGGCGGCATCATCGCGCCGAGTTTCGACGACCCGCTGGATGGTCCGGCCAAAGAGATTTTGCAGAACCTGTTCCCGCAGCACGAAGTCGTCATGGTGCCGGGGCGCGAATTGTTACTGGGCGGCGGTAACATCCACTGTCTTACCCAACAGCAGCCAGCACCGCACACGGAGTGAGTGCCGTTGTAACAGCCTGAGTTGATTGGAAAATCAATCAGACAACGGTTTTCCCTCGACGCTTTGCAAGAAAGCCCGCAGCCCATCAGGACCGCGGGCTTTTTTGTATCCGCTGGTCGACCGCCCCGACACATTGGCACAGCTCTTGTATCTTTCCAGACGTGAAGCAGGGAGGGGAGAACTTCGATGTTCTGTCATAAACCTTGGATAAGTTAGCCGCTCAGAAACCAGGAGAGAGCGCGGAAATGAACGCGGAAATGAACGTAGTGAGCGAGCGGGCACTGCATCCCCTGGCAGTAAACAGCGAATCGCTCCAGATCCTGGCGCACTGGTTGAAGTCCAATGGAACGCGTCAGATCAGAGAGCCTGATCCGCGCCGGATAATGACCGAGCGCTACCCCGCTGGTTTATTCAGCGAAGCGGAGCTGGATGCGTTGTGGGATGTGATGGAAGGATAAAGAAAGAACAACAACGGATTGGTAAAAGCGCTGCCGGGAAGGCGGCGCTTTTTTTATGGGCGATGTTTTTGTGATCACCACAGATCAAATGTGGGAGCGGGCTTGCTCGCGAAAGCGGTCTGACAGTCGACAACAATGCTACCTGACACACCGCCTTCGCGAGCAAGCCCGCTCCCACAGTGCTTTGGTGTGAATACGATAGTTGTGGCTCACACCGGATCGGTGGTGTTTAGAAGCTATAGGTTCCGGTGACAACCAGGCTGCGCGGTTCACCCGGTTGAATCTGCGCCGCGCTGGTGGCCGACGAGTAATAGGTTTTATCGCTGATGTTGTTAAGCGCCGCGCGCAAGTCCCAGTCTTTCTGGCGCAAGCCGGCCAGCGCATCCCAACGGCCATAACCCGGTAGAACGGTGGTATTGAGGTTGTCCGCATAGCGGTCGCCCACCAGGGTCAGGCCGGTTTCGGCGTACCAGCCCATTTCCGGTTTCCAGGTCAGGAACAGGCTGCCGTTGTGCTTGGCCACGTTGCTGATGCGCTTGCCTTCAAAACCGTTGTTGTCCTTTTCGACGATTGCGTCCTGTACACCCACGCCACCACGCACGTACCAGTTGCCGGCAATCTTGCCGGTGCCGGTCAGCTCGATCCCGCGTGAGCGTTGCTTACCGGAAAGCAAGGTGATGGTCGGGTTGAGTGGGTCGCTGGTGCGACGGTTGTAGAGTTCCAGTTCGTAGATTGCCAGCGTGGTGCTCAGACGATCGTCGAGCCAGTCGCTCTTCACGCCGATTTCTTTCTGCTTGGTCAGCTCGGGACTAAGGTCGTTGGTATTGCCGGCTGCGCCCGGGGTGATGCCGATCAAACCGCCACCGACCGGCGAAAAGGTCTTGGTCCAGGAGGCGTAGAAGGAATGATCCTGCAGTGGCGTCCAGACCAGTCCTACACGCGGGCTGGTGCTGTGGCTGTCACGGTCTTCGGAAATATCGCGCAGCTTGTTGGTCGACTCGATGTCGAAGGTGTCGTAACGCAGACCCGCCAGCAATTGCCATTCATCGTTCAGGCGCAATTGATCCTGTACGTACACCGCACGGCTTTCGACTTCGGTGTGGTTGTCGCTGGACACCTGCATGCGCCCGGTGTGGCGCAAATCCCGATCCGGGTTGTACAGATCCAGCGACGGCACGGCCTGGCGCCCAGGCCCGGTAGTGGCTGCGGTGTAAAGCTTCGGATCCCGGCGCTGACTGCCGATTTCGACGCCGGTCAGGAGGCGATGCTCAAGGCCGAACGTATCGAAACCACCTTCCAGCTCGATGTTGTTGTAGACGTTGCGAGTGGTCAGATCCTGCTGCCAGTGCTGACGCGTCACGCGGTTGGTCGCCGGCGTGTAGCCGGTGAGGTAGGTGTTGTCGAAATCGCTGTTGAGCTTGAACACCCCCAGCGTCTGGCGCAGTTGCCAGTCTTCGTTGATGTCGTAGCTGAGTTTCGAGCGCAGGGATTGCGACTTGTCGTCGATGAAATCGTGATCGCTGCCGTAGGTCGTATCCCGTCCTACATCTGCCGGGCGTCCGTTGACACCGGGAATACCGCGATCCGGCGTACGATTGTAGCGGCTGTATTCGTACTGCACGAGCCAGTTCAGGTCGGGTGTCAGTTGCCAGCTCATCGACGGCGCAAACAACTGGCGATTGCCGCTGACGCCATCGCGAAAGCTGTTCTGGTCCATGTTGCCCATGTTCAGACGCAGGCTGATGTTCTCGCTGGGATCGGTGCTCAGGTCGGCGTAAAGGCTGCGCAAGTCGTCGCTGCCGCCCTGGGCTTCAATGGAAGAGCGGCGACCGAACTCCGGCAACTTGCTGACCCGGTTGACGATCCCGCCCTGACTGCCACGGCCGTACAACACCGCCGCCGGGCCCTTGAGGACGTCGATACGTTCAATGTTGTGCAGGTCGCGCACGTACTGACTGTCGTCACGAATACCGTCGAGGTAGAAGTCGTTGCTGGCGTCAAAGCCACGGATGCGCAGGCTGTCGAAGCGAGTGTCAGCGCCGCTGCTGACGTTGGGAATGCCGCTCAGGGCCGTACCCAGATCGTTGGTGCCGTAATCGACGACATTCGAGGTTTTTATCGAGTCGATGGCTTGTGGTACGTAGCGCACGGGTGTGGCCGTGCGGGTTGCGGTGCTGGTTTCTTTTACGCGTGGGTCGTCGGCTTCTGCCTCGGCGTTGATGGAGGTTGCCGGCAGGGTTGTAGGAGCGGCGTAGGAAAAACCGGCAGATAACAAGGCAGAGAGCCCAAGACTGAAAGGCGTAAGACGAAAGGGGGCAGGCATTTAAGGACGCGTCCGTAGGATTTTTGGGTTGTAGCATGAAGGGCGCGGATGATAATGCTTGCTATTTGCTTTCGTGAGCAATTCCTGAAAGGTTCTGTTGTTTGAGTGTTTCAATTTGTGTCTTTATTGTTACACAGCCGATTTAACGCCGAAGACGAACGCAGAGAAATCCAGCGAGTAAAACGTCAGAAGCAACGAAGTGCGTGTGTTTGTGGATTACCCGATCAACATTTTCTGATGGTGGGTTGCGATATCGAAGCCTGATTCAAGGCTGAGAATGAAGAAGCCCTGACTGGTTCGGGGCTTTTTTTCGTCTGCGAATTGGCGAGCGGGAGCGTGTAGGAGCCAGCTTGCTGGCGATTGCGCCCTCCAGACCGCTATCGCCAGCAAGCCAGGTTCCTACGAAAGGCGGTTTACGCGCTTTACTGACTGCGTGGAGCCATATCGCCAAAATTCAATTTTGGTAACACATGTTGCCAACGTGTCGTCCACGGCGACATGTTCCAAAGACGTGTCGCAAAAAGTGAAAAATTGCGACACGTCCCTAAACGGACTACATAAAAAAGAGCTGAGTCCTACTGCCGAAAAATCCCGCGATGACTACTAAACAGCGCCCCACCAATCGTCTACTGAGACGTTCGGAGGCATCGACTGTTTCAGGTAGGAATCGATCATTTGAAGAGATTTGCTTTTGTAAGTGAAGCTGCAACACGTGAGTACAGGGACCTGCCGGGATGGGTACAAGATGAGTTCGGAAAGGATCTGATGCGTGTGCAGTACAGCGGGAGTCCAGAGCTGGCAATAAAACAGCTGAGCTCGGTGGGAGCGGGCGTTATTGAGTTGATTATCAACGGAAGCCCTGCATACCGCTGTATCTATATCGCGAAGTATGCGGACACCATCTTCGTCCTTCATTCGTTTGTAAAAACGACAAATGGAACTGATCGTCACGCAATGGCGGTTGCGGAAGATCGGTTGAAGGAGCTCAAGAGGGAACTTCGAAAAATGGGGCTCAACGTCTAGCAGGCATTAGCTTGTGAAATGACGATCTGAGGTAACGCACCAGCATTGTTGGAAGCCAATGTAAACGTGGTGCGAAATCCGAGTTTATCGAGCATGTCCATCATCGCGTCGATCGTAAATTTCTCTATCTTGCCAGTGGCCAGTTCCGAAATGCGTGACTGGGTAACGTCCAGTCTGACCGCGGCTTCGCCCTGTTTGAGGCCCAGTTTTTTGATGCAATCAGTGATGAATATCGACAGTTCCATTTTCAGGGCCATTTTGCTCGCAACCTCCTCGTCGTGCGTGACGTGGAATGGGCTGTCGAAGAACTGAATTGCCATAATCCTGCTCCTTTTATGGGATATCTAAAATTTAAGATAAATTAAGGTTAGCTGATTGACCTTTTTTGATCCAAGCTTTTTTTGCCGGCACAGCAGAACAAATTACACCACGTAACTAATGATGTTCCCGCCCCCACCTTTATCCCCTCCAGCCAACCTCATACATTGAGCTCCAACACCTACCCATCATCCCGATGAGCAGGTCACTGGAGATCTTCCTCATGCCTTTCGTAAGCGTACGCATCACCCGCGATGGCGTTACCTCTGAGCAGAAAGCTCAGGTGATCGCTGAAATCACTGAAACCCTGCAACGCGTCCTCAACAAGGACCCGCACCTGACCCACATCGTGATCGAAGAAGTCGACACCGATAACTGGGGCTACGCCGGCATCACCACCACCCAGTACCGCAAGCAACTGGCGGAAGAGGAGGGCAAGTCGTGACGTCGTCGGTTTCCATCGATTTCATTTCCGACGTGGTGTGCCCTTGGTGTGCTTTGGGTGCCACGGCGCTGGAGCAGGCGATCGAGAACGTGGCGGGTGAAGTCTCGGTCGAGCTGACCTACAAGCCCTTCGAGTTGAACCCGAACATGCCGCCTGAAGGCGAGAAAGCCGTCGAGCACTTGATGCGCAAATACGGGCGCAGCGCCGAAGACGTCGCCGCCGGTAAAGCGATGCAGATCGCTCGCGGCGAGGCCATCGGTTTCACCTTCGATCTGGAAAAGCGCAGCCACTTTTACAACACGTTCGATGCGCACCGGTTGCTGTTGTGGGCGTTGCAAGAAGGGCGGCAGGTTGCATTGAAGAAGACCCTGCTACGCGGTTATTTCACTGACGGCCAGAACCCGAGCGATCGCGAGACGCTGGTTCGACTGGCGGCCGAAGCAGGGCTGGATGCGGCAGCGGCTCAAGAAGTGTTGGCGTCCGGAGCGTTTGCCGAGGAAGTGCGTGAGCTTGAGGCGTTTTACCAACAGCGCGGCATCAACTCTGTCCCGGCCATGATCCTCAACGGTCGTCACCTGGTGTCTGGTTCGCAGTCGGTCGAGTACTACGAACAGATGTTGAGACAAATGGCGAAGGCCCCCGCCGAAGCCTGATTCATTACTTTTTCAAACCATCATTTATTAGTCGAGGTTCATCATGAGCAATTCGAAAAAAGTCATCGTTATCACTGGCGCCTCCCAAGGTCTCGGCGCAGGCATGGTTAAAGCATTCCGTGATCTGGATTACAAAGTTGTCGCCACTTCGCGTTCGATCAAACCGTCTACCGACCCGGACATCCTCACCGTGGCCGGCGATATCGGTAACCCGGAGGTCGCTCAGCAAGTCATCCGTGAAGCGATCGCACGTTTCGGCCGTATCGACACCCTGGTCAACAACGCCGGTATCTTCGTTGCCAAACCGTTCACCGAGTACACCGCTGAAGACTACGCCAATGTGCTGTCGGTGAACCTGAACGGCTTCTTCTACATCACCCAACTCGCAATCACCGAGATGGAAAAACAAGGCAGCGGCCACGTGGTCAACATCACCACCAGCCTGGTCGATCACGCTATCGACGGCGTGCCATCGGTATTGGCCTCGCTGACCAAAGGTGGCCTGAACGCGGCGACCAAATCCCTGGCCATCGAATACGCCAAGCGTGGGATTCGAGTGAATGCGGTTTCACCTGGGATCATCAAGACGCCGATGCATGGTGAGGAAACCCACGCAGCGCTGGGCGCTCTGCACCCGGTTGGGCATATGGGCGAGATCAGCGACATTGCGCAGGCGGTTGTTTATCTGGATAGCGCGAACTTTGTAACCGGCGAAATCCTGCACGTTGATGGTGGGCAGAGTGCGGGTCACTAATACTGAGATTTACCAATCGCGAGTCTAGTCCTGAAATACGTTTACACCGCATTCCCCTTGTAGGAGCGAGCTTGCTCGCGAAAAACTCAAGGCCACCACGGGGCATCTGTTTTTAGGCTTTATCGTTCACGACCATCGCGAGCAAGCTCGCTCCTACAATGTTTTGCGGAAACAACAAAGCCCTCGTACGAGGGCTTTGTCTTGAATAGTCGAACATGAATCCGACGCCGTTCTGTGGTTCTGTTAGGTGCCGCGTTCACTCAATTGGGTCGAGGCGGTCCAGTGCACGGTTCACCGAGATTTCTATCGAGGACATGATCAGGTGAAAACCTAGCAGGGTGTTGCGACTTGTCCCCGTCTCTCGGTCTGCATGATCCATGATCATCACGCAGGCAGACGCCAGCGCCTCGCTTGAAAAACCCAGCAGTTCTTGAACATCGAGTTCAGGGTTGACGATGAACATTGTGGAAGGCGTGCGCGGGGTGGCTCGGATGTCGGCGAAGGAGGCCCGATACTCATCGTCGTCGCGTTGGATGGCTTCGTCGAGCGGTTCGGTTTTGGGGCTTTCGTGGGCGGAAGTGTTGTTGTCCGCATCCGGGGGTTTGGGAGTTACTTTAGGCATGAGATCGTTTCCCTATTGGGTGCCGACCCTTCCCGCCGCTAAGCAAGAAGGGTGGCAGCTGCACGCAGGTTAGCGGACCGGGGAACGTCTCAAAGCCGGTGCGCCCGAAGGCGCCCTGCGTACAGCCACCATCAAACCGCAGGCATGGAACCCCTGTGGGATGGACGCACGTGCGAGAAACGAACCGCGAGCCGCTAAGCCCGACCACTGATGAGCAGTGGCAGGTCAACGATAGAACCCGGGCAATAGCCGCACAAGTCGGCGGATTCTGGGGTAACTGTAGGTAATGCCGCAAGGTTTTGTAGCTTTCAGGAAGTGACGCGCAACGCCTTTAAACACATATCGCTAAACAAGCCATACATCCGACGTACACGTCTTTCAAGGGAGCATTTCCACTGAGCAACAAGGAAATTTACGACGATTTTCATGTGGCCGTCGGAGATTCAGCGCATTGCGTGCCTGCGAAGCCTACGGGTTAATTTTCCTGATAAAAAATGGGGTGTCAGCGCGCTGTACTGCTAGCTTTGAACACACATTTCCCCGCAAATGCTTCCGTATCGAGCCAATAACCACTCCAAGGAAAAACCGTAATGGATCTACACAGCGAGTTCGAGAACAGCAAATTCTTCCACCGCGCCCGTATCGATCGACGCGCCGCCGATGCCTTGGTGGGGCTGGCCGCTGGAATTACGGCGGATGGTGTTGTGAACATCACAGAAGCGGTTTTTCTCAAGCAATGGTTGGAGAGCAATCTCGCGCATCTAAACGATCCGGTGATCAATCTGCTGTATTCGCGTTTGGCGTGCATGCTTCAAGACGATGCTCTAGACAAGGATGAGTCCTTGGAGCTGCTTAACATTCTGCGTGGTTTTTCTGGAGTGGGCATTGAGAGACCGAATGTCTGCGGTGCTGTTGTCGTTGCTCCTACGGACCTTCCTTTCAATTCACCGGCCCCTGATTTGGTGTGGGATGGCCGGATGTTTGTGTTTACGGGTGTCATGGCCTTTGGGCCGCGCAAGGATTGTCAGGCGTTGGTCGAGGAGCGGGGTGGTTTGATTGGGGGTGGTGTGAGTAAGAAGGTGCATTATCTGGTGGTAGGCAGCGTGGGTAATGAACAGTGGCGGCACAGTACCTATGGAACGAAGATCATGAAGGCAGTGGAGCTGCGGGAGGCGGGGGCTTCGATTGCCATCGTGGGTGAGGATCATTGGCAAAGGATGCTGTTTGGTTGAGGTTGCTTCGTTCGTGGTGTTCTAAGAAAGGCAGCCCTTTGTCTTGGCCGGCAGACTGTCGGTGGGTTTGATGGCCTCATCGCGAGCAAGCTCGCTCCCACGGGATCCAGGGTGTGGACAAAAAGTGGACATTCCAGAAACAACAAAGCCCTCGTATTTCTACGAGGGCTTCGTTTTGTATGGTGCCGGCACCAGGAGTCGAACCCGGGACCTACTGATTACAAGTCAGTTGCTCTACCAACTGAGCTATACCGGCGTGTTAGGGCGACGATTATAGCGATTGGATAGCTTCTGTAAACCCCTGAATTCAGACTATTTTTACGCAGCCGTCAGACCAGCCCCGCAGACGCTTCTGCGGAGCTGGCCAGTGAAGCATTACACGCCGTTTTTAACCGCGTTGATCAAGTCCTGACTGAGCACCTGCGCAGGCGCCACTTGCACGCTCTGGGTGTAGAAAGGCGGCAGGTTCTGGGCCAGTGTCGACAAGGCTTGTGCGGTGGTATTGCCCGGCAGCAGCACGTATTGCAGGTTGGACGGATAGCTCTGCGGCACGGGGCCTTCCATGGTCGAACCGTAGGCGCCGAAGGTCATTACGGCCTGCGGCGTTGTTGGGTCCGGCGCGTAGAGGAAGACGAAGGTGCCGTACTTCGGATGTGTCAGGTATTGCTCGGCCTGGGCGCGAACCGCCGGGTCTGGGTCGTTCATCAGGGTCCAGCGCATGACGGCGTAGCTGCGTGTGGTTTCCATGAACGCTGTACGAATCGGCGACTCATTCTCGGCGCCGCCCAGGCAAACCAGCAAATTGCCGAACGGATCAATCAGCGCTACCGAGTTGAATACCGGAGTTTTCGGGTTGGGTTGTGCAGTTTTCAGCAGCGGTGAGGCAAGTTCAGCACCAGGGTCGCGCGGGTTCGCCGATTGCACCGTCAGCGCAAACGGGCTGAGCGCTGTCAGTGCCTGACGCACTTTGCTATTGGCCGGCAGGGTGGCCGGGTTTTGCAGTTGATCTGGCGGCAGGCCGCTGTTGTTACTGGCCTCGCGCACTGTGTTGACGCTCGCGGAAAAGATTGAGCTGCAAAGGAAGTACGCCGCCGAGTCGATCGTCTGGCCGCCAAACACCGGGCTGTTCGAGCCCTGATAGGCGCGGCTGACCGGCGCTGCAATGGCGTAATAACCCCACGTATCCTGCGCTTGCTGGCGGATTTTCGGCGGCAGCGACGGAAAGGTGAAGTGGCTGTTGTAGTTGATGCCTGCGTAGTCGTCGATCGCACTGACGGCGACGTTGAATCCTGCGGTCAGCAGCGAACCGGCGCACATGGCGCACGGGTCGAGCGTGGTGACGACGGTCAGTTGGCTGGGCGGTGGCAGGTTCAGTGGCGCGACGTTTTCGTAATACCAGTCCACCAGCTGTCGCTCGCCGTGGGCGGTCGGGTCATGGGGTAGAAACCAGGTCGTGCCACTGCCAGGGAAGGGCATCAGCACGTTGTTGTGCAATGCGGCGATGACCTCGCCCGTTGCGTTGTTGATGATGGCGCCGCCCACCGCGAAGGTTTGCTGCAACGCAGCGTAAATGGCTTCGTTGGCGACGGTATCGACGGCTTCCTGTGCACTGTTCAATGTGCTCATGTTTTCCCAGCTCCTTGCTGTCCCTGACGTCAGAGAATTCTGACGCTTGGCAAAGATAGTTGAGGATATCCAGGTCGTTTATGTTCTTTTGGCTTAATGCTTATGCACAACGGGGAGTCCGGCGCACACGGTTAAGTTCGAAAATTTGGATCCGTTCTCTCTTTCTCGCAAATGCCTGTTTTTCCGGTTTTTTATTCGAGTGTACGAAAATTGAACAGTTTAGTTTCAGCGCTGAAACAGGCGTGGATATTGGATCCACGATATTTCATCAACAGAGTTATCCACAGGCTGCTGCTGTTTAGGCACGTTCCGCCAGCAACAGGAAATTACGCGGCGTGAGGGGGGCTTCACAGAAAGTGCCGAGGCGAACGGTATAACCCTGCTCGGCGAGGAAAAGTGCTCGATCAAGTACCAGCCAAAGCTCAAGCGGGCGTCGGAAAAGTCCGCGCAGGAGTTCCAGATTGCGTACTTCTGCCAGTCGCTGCCAACCGGCGGCTTCAATGGCTGACCAATCTAGCGGACCGATTGTGGATAACTCTTTAAGTGCGGCCAAATGATGGCAGTAGTCAGCGAAGGATCTGTCCAGCCAGGCGCTGGGCAGGGAAGGCGTGGGCAGGTATTCATCAACTCCGCGCAGTTGCCGTTGCAGCATGTCGAACGCCAGGCGCCGGGCCATGGAGGTGTCGCGCTGACGTCGGACGCGGGCACCGGCGGTGACGGTTTCGCTCATTGGGAGTGAGAGATCATCGAGTGATAGTTGTAGGTCGGAGCGCAAACCTACAGAGGAAACTGGCTGGTACGCAGGAAGACTGATCCGGTTATAGCAACACGGTGCAACAGCCATTTGTTTGCACCCGGCGGCGCTGGCGAGCTGGATCAGTCGCACATGCAGATCGCCACAGGCGTGCAGCGCGACTGGCGTGTGATCGGCGTTCAACAAAGAGGCGGCGCCAGGCGCGAGTACATCCTGCTCAACATGCAGCGCATGCAGTTGATGACGTTGGCTAAGCGCTTGGCCGCTAAGGACCAGCGCGGGATCGTATTCAAGACAAGTAAGCTGCTGACCGGCTTGCAGCAACCGTCGCCCCAGGTGGCCCTTGCCAGAGCACCAATCCAGCCAATGTTTCGGAGGCACGGCAAACGATAACCGACTGGCAAACGCCTCGATCTGCTGCCACTTGCGCCCCGGCACATCGACATTCAAACGATGCCCGGCTATTTCCAGCGTGTGAGCCGATAACTCGCCCACCGAACCCAACTCGAGGGATAACGCCGCCAACGAAGCAAACGGCTCCGGCGCATCCAGCAGACAAGGTTGGTTATGACTGTTTTCCGCGTCTTCCAGCGACCGCCCACGTAGCCATAAAGCCAACTCTGGGTAGGACGCTTCCCAAGGAAGCCGCAGATGAGTAAACGGTCGAGGCTTCCAAAGCGCCTGATGCTCGATCAGAAAAGCATCCAGCGCCATGAAACGGGCGAGTAAGTCCTCGCCCGTCAGCACGTGGGAAGAATCAACGCCCTTGGCAGGCATCGACGCGCAACCAGCGCTCCAGCTGTCGGAACGCTTGCACCAGCACGAACGACATCAGCAAATAGAACACACCAGCGGTGAAGAACATATCTACTGTCAGGTAGTTGCGAGCAATGATCGTGCGGGCCATGCCGGTGAGTTCCAGCAGGGTGACGGTGCTCGCCAGTGAGCTGGCCTTGAGCATCAGGATCACTTCGTTACTGTAAGCCGGGAGGCCGATACGTGCCGCGCGCGGCAAGATGATATAGAACATTGCCTTGGCTCTGGACATGCCCAAGGCACGTGCCGCTTCGATCTCACCCGGTGGAATCGCCTGGATCGCGCCGCGCAGGATCTCCGCGATGTAAGCCGCGGTATGCAGAGTCATAGTGGCGGTGGCGCACCAGAACGGGTCGCGTAGATAAATCCACATCGAGCTGTTGCGCACGGCGTCGAACTGCGCCAGGCCGTAATAGACCAGGAACAATTGCACCAGCAGCGGGGTGCCGCGAAAGAAAAAGATGTAGGCATAGGGGAAAGCGCGGACGTACCAGAGCTTGGAGGAGCGCGCGATGCCCAAAGGGATGGCCAGCAGCAGGCCTAGGATTACGGCGATGCCCACCAGTTCCAGCGTCAGGGTGGCGCCCTGGATGAACTTCGGTAGCCATTTGTATATGACTTCCCATTCCATTACGTCGTCCTCACAAAGCCGCGGGCAGCTCGTTTTTCCAGAAAATGCATGCTAGTCATGGCTAGAACTGTCAGGCCCAGGTACATGATCGCCGCGACCAGGAAGAACGTGAATGGATGCTTGGCGAAGGTCACGGCGTTCTGTGCGTGACGCATGATTTCTTCTAGGCCTATCACCGACACCAGCGCGGTGTCTTTCATCAGGATCATGAACAGGTTGCCCAGGCCGGGAAGGGCGATGCGCCACATCTGCGGCATGATCAGGCGCGTGAAGATGCGCCATTTTGAAAGGCCTAACGCTACACCGGCTTCACGGTGGCCTTTGGGTATCGCCAGGATCGCACCGCGAAACACTTCCGTGGCATAAGCACCGAAACACAGGCCAAGGGCGATCACACCCGCGACAAAAGGGCTCAGGGCCAGTTCGGGATTACCGAAGTGCTCGCCCAAGGCGCTCATTAAGTTGACGGTGCCGTAGTACATCAACAGCACCCACAACAGTTCCGGTACACCGCGCACGATGGTCGAGTAGGTTTCGCCAAGCCATTGCAACGGCTTGTACGGGGAAGTCTTGGCCAAGGCGCCGAGCAATCCGAGCACCAGCCCGAGACACAGGGCCGAGAGTGCCAGTTTCACAGTCATCAGCGCGCCAGCGGCGAGCGCCGGGCCGAATCCGTAGAGGTCGATATTCATGGATTTCTTTTCAAATCGCGGCAGGCAATGCCAGAGACTGGCGCCGTCAGCGAACGGCGCCAGTCAGGCAGGTCAGAATCAATAGATGCTGAACGGGAAGTACTTGTCGTTGATCTTTTTGTAGGTGCCGTCAGCAACGATTTCTTTCAGCGCGACGTTCAGCTTCTCGCGGATCGGGTCGCCTTTACGCACAGCGATACCGATCTTGTCGCTTTCTTCCACCGGGTCGCCTTTGAATTCGTAAGATTTGCCGGCGTCGCTTTTCAGCCACTCGTAGTTGACGTACTTGTCCGCCAGGATGCCGTCCAGGCGACCGGCAGTCAGGTCGAGGTAGGCGTTTTCCTGGGTGTCATAGAGGCTGGTTTTGACGTCAGGCATGTTGTCTTCAAGCCAGGTGCCGGCCAGTGTCGCGCGTTGGGCGCCGATCACTTTGCCTTGCAGCGCATCCTTGTCGGTCTTGAAGTCGACGTTTTTCGGTGCGATGAACTGCAGCTTGTTCGAGTAGTACGGGTCGGTGAAGTCCACCGCTTGCTTGCGCTCGTCGGTGATCGACATCGAGGAGATCAGGAAGTCGAACTTCTTGGCGTTCAGGGCCGGGATGATGCCGTCCCAGTCGGAGGTGACCACGGTGCATTCGACTTTCATCTTGGCGCACAGGGCGTCGCCGATTTCCTTGTCGAAGCCGACGACATTGCCACTGGCATCTTTGTTGTTGAACGGCGGGTAGGCCGCTTCGATGCCCATCTTCAGGGTTTCGGCCATGGCACCGGCGCTGAAGGCCAGGGTGACGGCGGCTGCCAGGAAGACCTTTTTGTAGTTCTGCATGCGGGTAGCTCCGTTAGCGGTTGCTGGACATGAATTGTTTGCAGCGCGCCGAAAGCGGGTTTTCGAACACCTGCTGTGGCGATCCTTGCTCTTCTACCAGCCCCTGGTGGAGGAACACCACTTCGCTGGACACCTGACGGGCGAACCCCATTTCGTGGGTGACCAGCAGCATGGTGCGACCTTCTTCGGCCAAGGCGCGGATGACATTAAGTACTTCCTGGACCATTTCCGGGTCAAGGGCGGAGGTGGGTTCGTCGAACAGGATGACCTTGGGCTGCATCGCGAGTGTGCGGGCGATGGCCGCGCGCTGTTGCTGGCCGCCGGACAATTGCGCCGGGTAGGCGTGACGCTTGTCGGCGATGCCGACCTTGGCCAGCAGGGCTTCGGCGACTTCGATGGCTTCGGCCTTGCTCTGACCGAGCACTCGACGCGGCGCTTCGATGATGTTGTCCAGCACGCTCATGTGCGGCCACAGATTAAAGTTTTGAAACACAAAACCAATCTCGCTGCGCAGGCGGTTGATCTGTTTTCCGTCGGCCGCGACCAGTTCGCCGTTCTTGGCGGCTTTGAGCTTGAGTTCTTCGCCGGCCACCAGGATCTGTCCTTGATGCGGGTTTTCCAGCAGGTTGATGCAACGCAGGAACGTGGACTTGCCGGAACCGGAGGAACCCAGGATCGAGATCACATCGCCGTCGCGGGCGGTCAGCGAGATGCCTTTGAGCACCTCAAGCTGTCCGTAGCGTTTGTGCAAGTTGCGGATTTCAAGCGCGGGCGTGGCCTCAGCCATGTGCGTTCCTCATTTATGTTGCGCTCCTGCTGTTGGCGGGCCTTCCTGGCAAGGCGGCCAACCTAGCATAGCGTCTGAATGGCAGCCAACAGCGCTACGGGTGGTAAACGGGTGGCATGCGGCAGGTTGTCGCATCGGTACAGCAGACTGTCGCGCTGCTATCAACCGAACAGCCGTTTGAACCAGATGGGGTGCGGCTGTCCCGTAAAAAAGGGCGCGATGTTGCCAGCTTTGGCAGGGTGTTGGAAGCGCTAACCGGCCAAACGTTCCTGATCTGCACCTTTATTGTGCGCTGAGCCTTTTTGCGGTGTGTTTCCGGTGCGTAGATTCGTTTCCTTAAGTGAGTCGCAGGGTAACGTTCTGGCAAAGTGCCATTGCTTTCAATGACTTGCGATGACTGTCCGGTCAGGACGAGATCGCCGGACTAGAGGGTTTTGAAACATTTTGGCGCACTTATTGCGTGCAGATTCCGGAACGCCCCGTTGGTTTCTTTTTACAGAAGAGAATTCACGGCGGGATGCACGCATTCGCTTTTCCTTACAAAGGTAGTTTCAATGAGCAATACCCAAAGCTCTAACGGCCTCGAACAGGGGCTCAAACCGCGCCATGTGACCATGCTGTCGATCGCCGGGGTTATCGGCGCCGGCCTGTTCGTTGGCTCGGGCCACGCTATCGCTGCAGCAGGCCCGGCCGTGCTGTTGGCCTACGCCGCAGCCGGTATGCTGGTCGTGTTGGTGATGCGCATGTTGGGTGAAATGGCGGTTGCCTCTCCGGACACCGGCTCCTTCTCGACATACGCCGATCGCGCGATCGGTCACTGGGCCGGTTTTACCATCGGCTGGTTGTACTGGTGGTTCTGGGTGCTGGTCATCCCGCTGGAGGCCAATGCCGCCGCAACCATTCTGCATGCCTGGTTCCCTGGCGTGGACATCTGGGCTTTCGCCCTGGTCATCACGATGCTACTGACCGTCACTAACCTGTTCAGCGTGAAGAACTACGGCGAGTTCGAGTTCTGGTTCGCTCTACTCAAGGTTGTGGCGATCATCGGTTTCATTATTCTCGGCGTTCTGGCGATCTTCGGCTTCCTGCCGAACAGCCAGGTCAGCGGCGTTTCGCACCTGTTCGACACTCAGGGCTTCCTGCCAAATGGCATGGGCGCCGTGTTGGGTGCCATCCTGACCACCATGTTTTCCTTCATGGGCACCGAGATCGTGACCATCGCGGCCGCGGAATCGAAAAACCCGGGCAAGCAAATCTCCAAGGCCACCAACTCGGTGATCTGGCGGATCGGTTTGTTCTACCTCGTATCGATCTTCATCGTCGTGGCCCTGGTGCCATGGAACGACCCGGTATTGGCCAGCGTTGGCTCCTATCAGACCGTGCTAGAACGCATGGGCATCCCGAACGCCAAGATGATCGTCGACATCGTGGTACTGGTCGCTGTGACCAGCTGCTTGAACTCGGCGCTGTACACCTCGTCGCGCATGATGTTCTCCCTGGGCAAACGCGGTGATGCGCCGGCCGTGTCCACGCGCACCAACAAGAGTGGCACGCCATACTGGGCGGTGATGTTGTCCACGGGCGCAGCGTTCCTGGCAACATTCGCCAACTACGTGGCTCCGACTGCGGTGTTCGAATTCCTGCTGGCCAGCTCCGGCGCCATCGCGTTGCTGGTGTACCTGGTGATCGCGATCTCGCAACTGCGCATGCGCAAACAGCGCGTGGCCCGCGGTGAAAAAATCGCCTTCAGCATGTGGCTGTTCCCAGGCCTGACCTACGCGGTGATCGTCTTCATCGTCGCGGCCCTGACCATCATGTTGTTCCAGGACGCCCACCGCGTGGAAATCCTCGCGACCGGTTTGCTGAGCGCTCTGGTGGTTGCTGCCGGCTTGCTGGTTGCCCGCCGTCGTCGCAACGAGAAGGTAGTCGCGGCAGTCGCGCGCTGAGTCTTTTGGCTAAAGCCCGATTGTTGAAGTGAAGAAACGGCCGCTGTCAGTGATGACAAGCGGCCGTTTTTTTTCGGTTGCGTTCGATTCAATCGGGGTGAACCCAGTCTTCCACGCGCAAGCCGGGGACTCGTTCGAACTCCCGTAGATTGTTGCTTACCACGATGAACCCGCGTGAGCGTGCATGCCCGGCAATCATCTGGTCATAAGGGCCAATGGGCGTTCCAGCCTTCGCCAATTCGGACCTGATCATTCCGGTGTGTGCGGCCGCTTCATTATCAAAAGGCAAGACCTCGAGGCGTGCCGCCAAACCCTCGATCACCGCGAGATTCTTTTCGGGTGTTGCTGATTTTTCGGCACCGTAGATCAGCTCCATCAGCGTCACCGCACTGATGCACAATTGTCCGTCATGAAGGTTGAAAGCTTCTCTTACGATTTGCGGTTTGTTCTTGATGGTGAAGATGCAGATGTTGGTATCGAGCATGAACTTGATCATCAGAACGACTCACGCTCCTGATCAGCGGGTTGGTCGCGATTAGACATAAAGTCCGTGCTCACTCCATCGCCGTCGAACCAGCTATCCCATGTTTCGTCTGCCGGGGTGATGATGCGAGCCCTGCCGATGGCGACTACGTTGACTCGTTTTACATCGCTTGGCATTGCCACAGCTTTAGGAAGGCGGACAGCCTGGCTTCGATTGCTCATGAAAAGGGTGGTCTGTTCCATGTTGGCCTCCTGCGTTTCTGTGGCTGTTGTGAGCTCAAAGAATAGAATTTTTTAGGGATATGTCAATGGGATATACGTCGCCGCTGACGGGAGGTCATGTCAAGTTTTTCTGGTTTGTTGCCTCCACAAAAAACGGCCGCTGTCAGTGATGACGCGCGGCCGTTTTTTCTAGCGGCGGTACTTACTCGGATTTTTCTTCCTGCGCATCCAGCGACTGACGATAGCTGTCCAGCGCATCGCCGAAGTCGGTGATGAACTGCGGATCGGTCAGCCAGGCCTGGGCGGCATCGCGGTCCATGCCGTCGGCCCACATGCGGTAGTCGATCAGCATGTCGGCGGCCAGGTGAGTGGCGGCCATGGCTTCGTTGTCGGCGTTTTCCATGTCCAGCAGGTCTGGATGGTCGCTGATGATCCCGGCGAGGTCTGACAGCAGCGTCAGCAGCATGTCGTTGCGGCTGGTGGCTTCCGCGTCGCGCATCTTGCTGAACATCGCCAGGGTGTATTCCGGAATCGGCTCGCCGATG
Source organism: Pseudomonas sp. LBUM1670 (assembly GCF_059695695.1). Classification (NCBI taxonomy): domain Bacteria; kingdom Pseudomonadati; phylum Pseudomonadota; class Gammaproteobacteria; order Pseudomonadales; family Pseudomonadaceae; genus Pseudomonas; species Pseudomonas sp. LBUM1670. The sequence continues at coordinate 320,469 of NZ_CP166783.1, forward strand.
TCGCCCAGGTCATCGTCCAGCGCGGCGGGTTTTCTGCCGTGGATATTGATCTGCCGGGCTTTGATCTTGGCGCGTTTGGCGCGTTTCTGTTGCTTGTTCAGGGATGCCATGGGAACTCAGTTCGGTTTCTGTTGGTTTTGGGCTGCGATGGCTTCGGAAGCCGCCACGTAATCAACCTGGAAGGCTGGGGATTCGATCCAGGCCAGGGCGCCGGCTTCGTCGACTTCAGTGGACCATTGGCGATACTCGATCAGCGCGGCGATGATGAAGTCTGTGGCTGTTTCTTCGCCTTCCTGCTCCAGCACCAGCGCGAGCAGCGGGTGTTCAAGAAAAGCCGCGCACATGGCTTGTTGGCTGATTTTTTCCGCGTCGATCATTTCTTTGAACAGTTCGGTGAGGTCCACCGATTCAAAGTCGATGCGATCATCGTTCGGATCCAGCTCGACCGGCGCGGCAGCCCGTTGGGTGCGGTTCTGCTTGGCCTTGGCTTTGGCGCGGGTGGCGCGTTTTTGCTGCTTGTTGGCGGAGGCCATGGGTTTTGATCCGTCGTGCGTTAAAAGGACTCGCTGCGCGGTACTGTCCGCCCGGGGGTATCGGGGGCCAATTCGCCGTTTTGCAGCCAGGACAATGCAATGGGCCATAGTGTGGCTTGGTATGCGCTACGAAAAAAGGCGAAATGTCCGACTTCTGCTTCGCCGATGTCTTCGGGGGCGATTCGCAGGTGAGTTTTCGTGCCGCCGCTGAAGTAGCCCAGCAGACGTTCGATGGCCGGGATTGTGCCGTAAGGATCGTCGGTGATGCTGATGGCAAGGGTATTGGCAGTCATCGTCGCGAAGGGTAGCGAGCCGGTTTTCGCGGTGATCATTCGACCGCTCGGGCGCGTTTCGTACCGGGCGGTGGGCGCGCTCCAGTCGCGGACTACACCGGCGGGTGTGTCTTCCAGCCAGCCAAGGCGCTTTCCGGGAAAGTATCCGCAGATCATCGTGATCAGCGGCATCACTACATGCCATTTGCCAAACATCCGCCAGCGATGTGCAGGCGCATAGTCGCGCCAGTAAGCGAATTGCGCACCGACGGTCACCAGGCGCCGGATCAGATGTCCTGAAGCTCCCAGGCCCGCCGCACAGCCTCCAAAGCTGTGGCCGACGACATCGATGGGCTGGCTGGGAAATTCACGCTGAGCGCGCTTGAGCATCGCTTCGAAATCCATCGCGCCCCAGTCGGACCATGAAGCGTCGAGATTTTTTAATGATGCAGGGCGTGATTCGCCAATGCCGCGGTAATCGTAGGTGATGACGTCGAAGCCGTTGGTGAAAAGGTAATCGGCGAACCGTGAGTAATGCCGGCAGCGGACTGAGGTGGCAGCGTTGATGATGACGACCGGGCGCGCGATGTCCGCAGGCGCGTGCCGCCAAGTGAACCCGCCGAGGACGAAGCCATCTGCGGCGGGCTCCCTGAACGGTTCGCCAGAAGCGGAGGCTGGCAGCGGCAACTCGATTTGAGTAGGTGCCAGTGGCACGTCCTGCGAATTCATCGACTTCGGACCTTTGCGGGTAGCTGCCAACGATAGTCTTCAAGCGTCTGGTGAACAATCCATGCGGGGTTATAAAGGGATCTGATCGAGCAGTCGCTCCTCAATTGCCGCCTGTTCCCTGTCCAGTTCCGCGCGTAGTTCCTCTTCGCTGGGCAGGACTGTTTTGTATTTGCTGGCGAAGAGTTGTTCGTTGTCTTTCAGCACGGAGTAGCGGACTACTGATTCATCTTTTCGCGCACAGAGGATGATGCCGACGGTGGGCCCATCCTCCGGTCTGCGTTTTAGGTCGTCGTACATTCGCACGTACATGTCCATTTGGCCTACGTCTTGATGAGTCAGCTCGCCGCGCTTGAGATCGAAGATGACGAAACACTTGAGCAAGTAGTTGTAGAACACCAGATCAATGTAGAAGTCTTTGCTTTCGGTGCTGATGCGTTGTTGGCGGGCGATGAAGGCAAAGCCCTTGCCCAGTTCAAGCAGGAAGGCTTGAAGCTGATGGATCAGTGCCTGCTCTAGATTGGTTTCCTGAGTTAAGCCCGCGTTGGGCGCGCCAAGAAACTCCAGCATCACCGGATCCCTGATGAAATCCCGCGGGTGTGCATTCAGTTTTTGGATATTAGTGGCGGCTTCCTGTTTGACGGCAGGTCGGTCGCGGCTTGTCAGCAGGCGTTCGTAGTAGAGGGTGTTGATCTGGCGTTCCAGAGCGCGGCTTGACCAGTTTTGGCTGGCAGCTTCGTCCATATACCATGTGCGTGCCGTGTCACTATCGACTCGCAGCAACCTGCGATAGTGGGTCCAGCTCAATTCGTGACGCAGTGCGTCACGAATTGGGAATGCTTGGTAAAACAGGCGCATGTACCGAAGATTAGAGTTGTCAAAGCCCTTCCCGAACTCTGCTGTCAGGCATTGCGCTAGCGTTGCCAGCAACTGCTTCCCATAACCCGCCCGCCGGGCTCCCTCCTGCTCAAACTCCACAATATGCCTCCCAATCTGCCAGCAGGTTTGCACCTGGACCGTATCGACCGTCCGTAGCACCTTCTGCCGTGCCTCGCGGATCAGTCCGCCAAGACTGCCTAATAGCGAGGCGAGTTGTGGGTCTTGAGTGTCATCGGGTTTGAGTGCGCTCATGAAGTCTTCCGCGTTATGTGAACAGGCAGAAGAGGATTGCAGAGGCGGGTTGGGCGACGATGCCGGGCGCGGCTGGTAAATCGGAAGGAAAGCCCGATTGGTTTTGCGGGATCGCTCCGACGGCAATCCATGCTGGGGGAATACAACGTGTAGTCCATTTCGCAGTGAGCCCAAGATCCAATCAATCTAAAACCGGCGGAACTCAGGGAAATCAAAAATAAGGTAACGAATGGGATCTGCGGAACCCGGGAGTGCCCATCATGAAACACGTCCATGCATTCATTCTGCCGCTCGCCGCCGTGGGGCTGTTGATGTTTCCCGTGATGTTAGAGGCGGCCAGTCTGGAGCCAATCGACAGTTCAGGCGTGCAAGTTCAACGGCAAGAGCAAAACGGGATTAGCTATCTTTCCGGTGGTGTCGGCGAGGATGAGGCGAAGGCTATCCAGCAGACCACGGGCTACAACTTGCACATGACCTTCGCTATAGGGCCGGAAAATAAATACGTCCCCGGTGTGGAGGTGGCTATTCAGAAGGCCGAAGGGCAAACCGTGCTCACCCTGAGTGAGGCTGGCCCGCTGGTGTACGTTCAATTGCCTCCCGGCAAGTACACCGTTGTCGCAACGCGCAATGGCGAGGAACGACGTGACACGGCTGATGTGGGAAGCGGTGCGGCCCGCAATCTGGTCTTTCATTGGAACAGCGCCGAATAGAGGCGTGAGTGCTAACGGTGTTGCTTTGGTGTTCGACTTTACCCAAGACACCCGCTTACGCTCCGTGGCGTGTTACAGCGCTCGATCAGATCTGTTCCCGCATCTTTTTCAGCAGCTCATAGAGCACGGTCACAAAAACGTTTCCAGTCGCCTCCACGGGGAGTTTGTCTAGAGTTTGTTTAAATAGAGTTGATATCTGAGGGTTTCAGAATTCATCGATCGTTGGCAAACCGCTAGATCTTTCAATGGTTTGGCCGCGTGTCGTCCCGGCATTGAGCAGATTGAGCAATTTGTTTTGCTAGTGCTTTTCGTCTAAAAAGGTCTGAAAGTTTGTCTAGAATCCAGCACGCATTCTAGTCGACATTACACGATAAACGACAAGATGATGCGGCTGAACTCGGACTGCTTGAAATCGCCACGGAGCACATCTACAACTCCCTGATGAGGTCGGCTGCGATTCTTGTTGGACGGATGCCATTAATCGATGTGCAGGCATCACCTGTTCAGTTTGTTAATTTGCGAGCGACGTTATTCACCATCTCCAGGCAGCCCTGCCGACAACTCGGCTACCGCTTCCTCCATGGCCTGAGTGAAATCGTCGAGCACGTCAGACCTGGTGAGCCATTCAAGGGTTTCAGTCTCTGTAGCGCCATAAGCCCACTTTCGATAATCAATCAAAAACGATTGGCTGAGCATGGCCATCGATTCTGAAGGATCACCCGGTTCGATGAGCTCCTGTTGAAGCTCGGGGGTTGCCGACAACACATCGGTCAGAGCTATGAACATCGCTACAAATAGCGCTTTACGGCTTTGGTTTTCTGCTTCTTGAAATTGGGTGAACAGCGCCTCGAAGAACTCGATCGGATAGGCGTCCGCCTCATCAGAGAAACCATTGAGCGGGGAAGTAGGGTGAATGCTTCGAGCCACACGCTGTTGCTTGGCCTTTACCTTGGCGCGTTTGGCTCGCTTTTGTTGCTTGGTCAGGGATGCCATAGGCTTCTGTCCTTTCAGAAAAGAAATCCTGAGCATTAAAGCGCAAACGTGCCGCTGTTTTAAGCCCTTTGCGCGTAGGAACAAGTCGTAGAGGACAGCCGGAAGCCGAACCCACCAGATTCCAGCGCTGCACCGGTAATCATAGCGAAGCCACCGACTTAAGGACCGCGACGCGCAAGGGATTGCTTTCTACGCTCAGCAGTTTGATGGCCAAGGCGCAGCAGACCACGATCAACATGGGTTTGATCAACCGTGGACCGACGCGAACAGCGGCTCGTGCACCCAATTGGGCGCCGATGAAGGCTGCCAAAGCCATGGCTATGGCAGCCGGCCAGATAATCACACCTTTGGTAATGAAGACCGACAAAGAACCCAGGTTGCATGAGGCGTTGGCAAGTTTGGTAAAACTCATGGCCCGCATCATGCCCAAGCCGCAGAGAAGTACAAACCCGACAATAAAGAAAGAGCCCACACCGGGGCCAAATATACCGTCGTAAAAGCCCAGGATCGGCGCCACGGTAAACGAAAAAAGCAGAATACCGATTCTCTTGCGTCGATCTTCATTGGCGAGCTTTGGAGAGAGCGCAAAATAGATGGCCACCAGAATCAGCATGATAGGCACGCAAACTTCCAGATATCGCTTATCAACAGAGCTGACCAGCAAGGCGCCACTGGCGCCGCCAATAAATCCGCAGATCACCAGGACGCGACCTTCGCGCCACTCGATCATTCCTTTGCGAGCAAAGGTTACAGTTGCTGAAATAGTTGCCGAAGCGGCCTGGAACTTGTTCGTTGCAATTGCACTGATGGGGTCTACACCGGCCAAAAACAGTGCAGGCAACGTAATCAGTCCACCACCACCTGCAATAGCATCAAAAAAACCGGCGCAAAATGCGACGAGCGCCAACATCCCAATTACATCCCAAGACATTACATTCCCTCTTTTATAATTATTGGCCGGTTATCCACAAAACCAGCAGTCTGAACGTGTGACAAAATCATCCCTGCAGCCGCAACGGATCCTCTGAAATAACAAGAGGGGTCGAAAATTTCGATAGACCGAAAATGCGCACCAGAACACGTCTGTTGTCTTTGATGACATCGCGACAGTGCAAGGCTCGGACATTATTGATGACCATGGCTGACTCTTGCGTCAGCGTGTACTCGACTGGAGTTGCTTCGCTTACCCCCTGGCAAAGGGCGGCGTAGGCCGTTTTGACAAAATTCGAGGCGTTGTCATTGACCGAAAAGCGATACGAGTTAAAGCGGGCTGCGAACCCGACCTTGTCGTCGAACTCCAGAATCGAAACGTTGCGACCATCTTCCCCTTTGCCGCTGACAAAGGAATCACTACGAGTGAACTGGAAATTATCCGTGGTCAGTGCGAGGCAGTGGGTGACGCCGATTTTTTCGAGTATGGGAGGCAGCGGAATGACCCGCGTAGGTTCCAGGCTCGGGTTCCACAGGGCGGAAAGTATGAGCGACGACGGAGAGGGCGAGTGCCCGTCTTTCGCGTTCACGGCGCACCAGTAAGGTGCCTCGGTATGCGGGCCAAGCGCGAGGCCGGAATGGGAGCTCAATTCTTTGATTTCCGGCTCGGCATTGATTTTGATGAGTCCTCCACCTTTGAAGTTGGCAACCAATCGAACCAGTTTCCCTTCGTTGTCCATGTCATAGGCAAAGGCACTGTTATCCGCCAGGTTCAATAAGATCTGATTACGGGCGGCCAGGCAAAGGACGTCGTATCGATTTTCCAGGGATGTCAGGTCTGGAAGTTCATCTGGAGGGCTGACATCGGTGATTTTTTGCAGCCCTTCAAAGATCAATACGGAAATGAGGCCATCGGAGTAGGCTCCCAGCAATTCGCATTGGTCTGTCGAAAACGAGAGCTTTAGTTCGGCGGCTGCCCGAGAGGCTTTGGACTTGACTCCTGTTGCCTGCGGCCCGCCGATGGCGGCCAGTTCTTCGGCGAACTTGTGAAGCAAGGTTGACTGCCGAATATCAAAGTTGAAAGTTCTGATTTCTTGTTCAGTAAAGAACTCAGTGGTTTCGACGTCTAATTTAATGGCGTCAGTCATTGTCTACATCCCCGTTGCTTATCTGCTCCCGGTTTGCGGCAGCTCCTCTTCCGATCCTGCCCAATCCGATGGTCAGGGTATGTCAGACATTTCCGTTAAAGCATAAGGAGCGTTCCGACAGATCTGAGAGATTGCCACGAAGGGTCGATAAGCAAATGCTTGGCACTTTTCCGGTCTCAGCGTCGGCAAGCGTTACAGACGCCTGCTGGCGTGGGGATAGGGGATGGGGAATTGATGCTTCGTCCGGCGCTTCGATAGTGGCTGGGACAGTGCCCCATCAAATCCCAGGCATAAAAAAACCCTGAATCTTGCGATTCAGGGTTTTCGGTATTTGGTGCCCAGAGACGGAATCGAACCGCCGACACGGGGATTTTCAATCCCCTGCTCTACCGACTGAGCTATCTGGGCAACGGGGCGCATTAAACTGGTTTTTCAGGGGGTCGTCAAGCAAGTTTTCAAAAAATATTTAATTATTACCGTCGCTTACGTTCCGACCCTCGAAAATGCGGGATTACTCAGCTGGCGGAACGTAGCCGTCAGCCTTGGCGTATTCCTCGCCGGAGAAGTACTTGTCCATCTCGCCCTGAAGGTATTTGCGGTCTTCGGCGTTCATCATGTTCAGGCGTTTTTCGTTAATCAGCAGGGTCTGGTGTTTCTGCCAGTCGGTCCAGGCCTTGGCCGAGACGTGGTCAAAAATGTCCTGACCTTTTGCGCCCGGGAATGGAGCGCGCTCCAGGGCGGGCAATTCTTCTTTGTACTTGCGGCACATGATGGTGCGGGTCATGACGACTCTCCTGCGTTCAATACGGCGGCCGCGCGTTCGAGCAAGGTTTTGACCGGGGCGGCAAGGCCCAGGCGCGGCGGGGTGGCGAGGTTATACCAGAGCCAGTCGGCCTCGGCCACGTGATGGCCGGCCTCCTGGACCTGAACCAGCCAGGGTTCGATGGATAACTGAAAATGGCTGAAGGTGTGCACCAGGCTTGGCAGCGCTTGTTGGCTGCCCAGTTCCAGCGAGTGCTGCGTGGCCAGATGTTGCAGGTCGTCGAGGTCGTCGAGCTCCGGCAGGCTCCACAGACCGCCCCACAAGCCCGTGGAAGGGCGGCGATAAAGCAGAATCGCGCCCTCGCCGTTGGCGAGCATCGGCATCAGCGTGCGCTTCTGTGGCACGGTTTTGCGCGGTTTGGGAATCGGGTAGCGGGTTTCCAGGCCGAGCATGTGCGCTTCGCAACCCTTTTCCAGCGGACAGAGCAGGCAACTCGGTTTGCTGCGGGTGCAGAGCGTGGCGCCGAGATCCATCATGGCCTGGGTGTAGGCGTTGACCCGATCATGCGGCGTGAAGCGCTCAGCGTTCGCCCACAGCTGTTTGGCGACCTTCGGCTCGCCCGGATAACCCTCCTGCGCGGTAAACCGCGCCAGCACCCGCTTGACGTTGCCATCAAGGATCGGCGCCCGCAGGCCCATGCTCAGGCTGGCGATGGCGCCCGCCGTGGACAGGCCGATCCCCGGCAGCTCAACCAGTTTTTCCACATCCCGCGGAAATTCGCCACCGTACTCGGCGACGACGATCTTCGCGGTCTTCTGCAGATTGCGCGCGCGGGTGTAGTAGCCGAGGCCGGTCCACAGGTGCAGCACTTCATCTTCCGGCGCAGCGGCCAGCGCTTCGACTGTCGGCAACGAGGCCATGAAACGGTCGAAGTAATTCAGCACGGTGCTGACCTGGGTCTGCTGCAACATGATTTCCGAGACCCACACCCGATACGGTGTGATGCCTTGTTGCCAAGGCAAGTCGTGGCGGCCGTGGCGGTCGTACCAATCCAGCACCGCCGATGAAAACTGCTCGGATCTCATTGCTTGAACAGCCCCTTCAATGCGTTTTTCAGCTCAGGGCTGACCTTGTCGCCAAGCTTCTCGTCGATCTTTTCGCTGATCTTGTCGCCGGCCATTTTGGTGGCGACCTGGCCCATGCGTTCGTTGTCGAGGCGGCAAGCCTTGGCGCCGAGTTCCAGCGGGCCGCGGCAGCGCAGCGGCCATTCGATGCCGACGTATTTGTCGCCGACCTGACAGGCCGGATCCGGCATGGCACTCGTATCGCCTTCGACAAGGATGCCAACGCGGTAATCCATCCCCAACACCCGCAGGTCGACGTCGCCGTCACCCTTCACGGTCATGCCCGGGATGCGTACTTTCAGGTCCGGGTTGCTGGCCACGCCGTTGCGGAAGGTCAGGTTGCCTTTCAGCTCCTGGAACGGTGTGTCCTTGCCCCGCGGCTCGCCGCTGAGGGTTTTGCGGTTGAGCGTGGCGATGCCTTTGCACAGTTGCTGTTCTAGGTTGGCATTGAGCAGCACGCCGTTGTTGATGACGAAGCTGGCGTTGCCGTTGAGGGTTTCGATCAGCGCTTTCTGGCTGTTGCCATTGCCGGTCAGGTTGCTGTCGAGCGTGACCAGGCCTTTGACCGGCGGATTTTTACCCTGGCTTTCGAGGATTTTTTCCACAGGCACTTTGCTGATGCGCGTCTGCATGTTCAGCGCCGGCGTCTGTTGACGCACGTCGAGGGTGCCCTTGGATTCGAAGGTGCCGTCGTACAGGTCGCCGCGCAGGTTCTCAAGCGTCAGCAGACCTTCCTTGCCATTGGCCTTGAGCGCCGCGTTCTGGATCGGCAGTTTCTCGAGGGTCAACTGGCCAAAAGTCAGGTCAGCGTCCACATCCAGTTTGCTCAGGCGCTCCACCGGCAACAGGCGCTCGCTGCTCCACGCATCTTTTGTGGGCTTGTCCGGCAGCGGCGTGCTACCCGCACCGGCCATGGCATCGGCTTCGGTACTGGCCACTTCGGCCTGACGCACTTGTGTCGCGCTGTTGGCTTCAGCGGATTTTGGTGGCAGGTAACGGTCGACGTTGAAGGTGTCGGCCTTGAGGACTGCTCGCAGCGATTGTTTGGCGAAGTCCTCGACGGCGATGCGGCCGCTGAAGGTGCTGTCGTCGACTTTCAGGTTGATGCTGTCGAACACCACGCTGGTCGGCGTACCGGCAACGCGGCTGACCAGTTCGACTTTGCTCAGGCTGCCCTCGGCCATGGCCGGGAGTTTCTGGCCGATGCTGTCGACGAACTTCGCCAGGTCGAACTGGGCAATCGAAATACCGCCGTTGATTTGCGGCGTCTTGTCGAGGTCGTTGACCTTCAGCTCACCCAGTGCGCGCAATTGGTTGGCAGAGATCTTGATGCCAGTCCATTCGGCGACGTTCGCTGCTTTATCGAGCAGCAACTGGCCTTGGGCGGCGAAGGTCACGGTCTTGCCTTGCAGCGGGTCGCCGGCGACTTCGCCGGACAGTTTCATGTCTTCGAATTTGTAGCGTTGCAAGGCGCGTTCGAACCGCAGTTCGCCATTGAGCTCGGTGCGCACCCTCAGAACCGGCTGATTGGTGCCGAGGAACGCGGTGAGTTTGACCGGGATGTTGGTGGAGTCGTGGACCGGCCCGGTGCTCAGCTGGATGCTTTCGGCGCTGAAATGCTTGCCGGTCTTCTCGTCGCTGTATTCAACGCGGGCGTTGTTGACGGTCAGGCTGTCGATGTCCAGGCGGATCGGCTGCGCCGGTTTTTCCACCTGAACGGTGGTTTCCGGTGCAGGTTCGCCAGGCGTGACGGCAGGTGCCGTCGAGTTGGCAGCCACCGGCACCTTGCCGATGTCTTCCCAGTTGCCGTGGCCGTCCTTGTCGCGGTTCAGGCGCAGGTTCAGGCCTTCGACGCGCACATCGCTCATCTGCACTTCGCGGCGCAGCAACGGCAGCACACGCACCGACAGGCCCAGCATCTGCAAGTCGGCGAACGGTTCGGTGGGCTTGGCCAGGGTCGCGACGCTGGCTTCGTGCAATTCCAGGCCCAGCCACGGGAACAGGCTCCAGCCGATGTCGCCATTGAGTGTCAGCTCGATGTGGGCCTTGTCGCGGGCAATCTGGCGGATCTCGTCTTTATAGTCGTTGGGATCGAAGAGGTGGGTCAGGGCAAAGCCCAGCGCCACAATGATCAGCAACAGCCCGAGAAGTACCAGACCCAGGATTTTGCCGAACGCTTTCATGGGCGAGTCCTTGTAGTTAGTCGAATTCGAATTTGCCGGGGAGTATAGCGCTCAGAAGTGGACGACCGGTCAGCGATCAGTCCGGCAATACATCCAGCGGCACTTTCAGTTTGGCCGCCAGTGCTTGTGCTTCAAGGTGCCCGGCAGGCGCCAGCAGGCGTAATGTCGCGCCTGACTGCGACGCCATTGCCTGGGCTTCGTTCACCAACCGTTCAGCAACCCCGCGACGCCGGGTTATTTTGCGCACACATAGTTGGGACAAATGCCAGACATCCTGGTGCCGTTGCAAGCGTGCGGCGCCCAACAGGCGATCGTTGAAACGCCCGCCGATCAGCGAACCTTCCCGCAGGCAGCCTTCGATCAGTTGCACATCACCGGCAAACGGGGCGAACAACCAGTGCGGCGCGTCGCGGTAAATCTTTTGCAGATCCTGCTGATCCTGATAGGTGGCTTCGTTCAACAGCTCGACGATGATAGGCATGGCAATTTCCTTGAGCGGTGTAGGAGCTGCCGAAGGCTGCGATCTTTTGATCTTTATTGAGGGTACAGAAGATCAAAAGATCGCAGCCTTCGGCAGCTCCTACGCTTGGACAGACCGGATGACAGGGAAAGGGTGATATCAGTTTGGTTTTTCTGTCACGTGCAAATGGTAACCTCTGCCCGTTCGTCCGTCCTTCTGCGACGTGATGTCGTACCCAAATGAAGCTCCACCTCAAAAAAACAGTCATGCGTGCGCATAAGGCTGGGGTGGGGAGTGGCTGGCGAACCCTACTAATAATTGGGGGATACACAATGACCACCAGCATCACGGCGGACGGCCTCAACGCCGACCAGCCCGCGTTCCTGTCCAAGGAACGCATCATCGCCAAGCCCGGTTTCAACCGTTGGCTGGTGCCACCGGCCGCGTTGGCCATCCATCTCTGTATCGGCATGGCTTACGGCTTTTCGGTGTTCTGGCTGCCACTGTCCAAAGCACTGGGCGTGAGCAAGGCCGTGGCCTGCGCGCCGGACATGAGCTTCATCTCGCAAGTTTTCTCGTCGCAATGCGACTGGCCGATTTCGATGCTCGGCTGGATCTACACCCTGTTCTTCATCTTCCTCGGCTGCTCGGCAGCGATCTGGGGTGGCTGGCTGGAACACGCCGGGCCGCGCAAGGCTGGCGTTGTGTCGGCTCTGTGCTGGTGTGGCGGTCTGCTGATTTCGGCGCTGGGTGTGTATACGCACCAGATCTGGCTGATGTGGATCGGCTCCGGTGTCATTGGCGGTATTGGCCTGGGACTGGGTTACATCTCACCGGTTTCGACCTTGATCAAGTGGTTCCCGGACAAGCGGGGCATGGCGACCGGCATGGCGATCATGGGTTTCGGTGGTGGCGCGATGGTCGGTGCTCCGCTGGCCGCAGCCTTGATGGGTCACTTCGCGTCGGCAGACAGCGTGGGCGTGTGGCAGAGCTTCCTGGTGATGGCCGCGATCTACTTCGTGTTCATGATCGGTGGCGCACTGTCCTACCGCGTTCCGCCAACCGGCTGGAAGCCTGAAGGCTGGACCGCTCCGGCGAAAAAAGCCTCGAACGCGATGATCACCCATCGGCACGTCCACGTGAATGTGGCGTGGAAAACCCCGCAATTCCGTCTGGTGTGGCTGGTGCTGTGCCTGAACGTCTCCGCCGGTATCGGCATCCTCGGCATGGCTTCGCCGCTGTTGCAGGAAGTGTTCGCCGGCAAATTGCTCGGCACTGACCAGACGTTTGGTCAGCTGGACGCTGGTCAACTGGCTTCGATTGCCGCGATTGCTGCCGGTTTCACCGGTTTGCTGAGCCTGTTCAACATCGGCGGGCGGTTCTTCTGGGCATCGTTCTCGGATTACCTGGGCCGTAAAAACACCTATTTCGTGTTCTTCGCCCTCGGTTTTGCGCTGTACGCGTTGATCCCTAACCTCGGTCACCTGGGCAACGTTGCGCTGTTCGTGGCCGCGTTCTGCGTCATTCTGTCGATGTACGGTGGTGGTTTTGCGACGGTTCCGGCTTACCTTGCCGACCTGTTCGGTACGCAAATGGTTGGTGCGATCCACGGTCGCCTGCTGACGGCGTGGGCGGCAGCGGGCGTGCTGGGTCCGGTGTTGGTGAACTACCTGCGTGAGTATCAATTGAGCATCGGTGTTGAACGCGCGGCCGCTTACGACATCACGCTGTACATCCTCGCGGGCCTGCTGGTGCTGGGTTTCATCTGCAACCTGCTGGTGCGTCCGGTGGCCGACAAGTACTTCATGACCGACGCCGAACTGGCTGCTGAACAGGCGCTGGGCCACGACAAGGGTGCTGACAGCAGCACCGTGCTGGAGTGGAAAGCGGCTGCGGGCACCAGGCCGTTGGCGATTGCTGCGTGGCTGGTCGTGGGGATTCCGTTGGCGTGGGGTGTTTGGGTGACTCTGCAGAAGACGGCGGTTTTGTTCCACTAAGTAAACGCAACACCCCCTGTGGGAGCGGGCTTGCTCGCGAAGAGGGCGTGTCAGTCGACATCAATGTTGACTGACGCACCGCATTCGCGAGCAAGCCCGCTCTCACAATTGATCTCCATGAAGACAAACTCTGCGTCTGTCCGCTTGTATGGACATGTCTATCACCCGCGGTAGTGAATTCACTCCGTCAGTCATATCACCTCCCGTGTTTCTGTTTCCCGCCCGCGCCCCTATAATGGCTGCCTTTTTCGCCCAATGATTTTGCGGAGCTGGTGATGGCCGAACGTAAGGCGTCAGTCGAGCGCGACACTCTGGAAACCCAGATCAAAGCCTCGATCAACCTGGATGGCACCGGAAAGGCCCGATTCGATATCGGTGTTCCTTTTCTTGAGCACATGCTGGACCAGATCGCCCGTCACGGGCTGATCGACCTGGATATTGTCAGCAAGGGCGACCTGCATATCGACGACCACCACACCGTGGAAGACGTCGGTATCACCCTCGGTCAGGCCTTCGCCAAAGCCATCGGCGACAAAAAAGGCATCCGTCGCTACGGCCATGCCTACGTACCGCTCGATGAAGCGCTGTCGCGCGTGGTGATCGACTTCTCCGGCCGTCCAGGCCTGCAGATGCATGTTCCCTATACCCGCGCCACCGTTGGCGGCTTCGACGTTGACCTGTTCCAGGAGTTCTTCCAGGGCTTCGTCAACCATGCCCTCGTCAGCCTGCACATCGACAACCTGCGTGGCACCAACACCCACCACCAGATCGAAACCGTGTTCAAGGCGTTCGGCCGCGCGCTGCGCATGGCCGTAGAGCTCGATGACCGCATGGCCGGTCAGATGCCATCGACCAAAGGCGTTCTGTAATGCAGACGGTCGCGGTTATCGATTACGGCATGGGCAACCTGCACTCGGTGGCCAAGGCCCTCGAGCATGTCGGTGCCGGCAAGGTCTTGATCACCAGCGATGCCGACGTGATTCGCGAAGCCGACCGGGTGGTTTTCCCCGGCGTCGGCGCGATTCGCGATTGCATGGCGGAGATCCGTCGCCTGGGTTTCGACTCGCTGGTGCGTGAAGTCAGTCAGGACCGTCCGTTCCTCGGCATTTGCGTCGGCATGCAAGCCTTGCTCGACAGCAGCGAAGAGAACGACGGCGTCGACTGCATCGGCCTGTTCCCGGGCGCGGTGAAGTTCTTTGGCAAAGACCTGCATGAAGACGGCGAACACCTGAAAGTCCCGCACATGGGCTGGAACGAAGTGAAGCAGACGGTGAGTCACCCGCTGTGGCACAACATTCCGGACCTGGCGCGTTTCTACTTCGTGCACAGCTACTACATCGCTGCCGGCAACGCGCGGCAAGTGGTGGGTGGCGGTCACTACGGTGTCGATTTCGCCGCGGCGCTGGCCGAGGGCTCGCGTTTCGCCGTGCAGTTCCACCCGGAGAAGAGCCATGCCCATGGCCTGCAATTGCTGCAGAACTTCGCTGCGTGGGATGGTCGCTGGTAAATGGCTGTCAAAAAGAAGCCGCCGATCCTGACCCTCACTCCTGAACAGGAGAACGAGGCCAATCACAAGATCAAACGCTTCATGGAAGATCGCTTCGAACTGGACCTGGGTTCGTTCGAAGCGGCGGAAATCCTTGAGCTGTTTACCCGTGAAATTGCTCCGCACTATTACAACAGGGCGATTTTCGATGTGCAGACGCACCTCAAAGAGAGGTTCGAAAGCATCGAAAGCGACTTGTGGGCGCTCGAGAAAAACTGATTTCCGAGCGAAGCTGAACACTCGAATTTGAAGGTTTGCCAGATGCTGATTATTCCCGCTATCGATCTCAAAGACGGTGCCTGCGTTCGTCTGCGCCAGGGCCGCATGGAAGATTCCACGGTGTTCTCCGATGACCCGGTGAGCATGGCTGCCAAGTGGGTGGAGGGCGGTTGCCGTCGTCTGCATCTGGTCGACCTGAACGGCGCCTTCGAAGGCCAGCCGGTCAACGGCGAAGTGGTCACCGCCATCGCCAAGCGCTACCCGAACCTGCCGATCCAGATTGGCGGCGGTATCCGCTCCCTGGAAACCATCGAGCACTACGTGAAAGCGGGCGTGAGCTACGTGATCATCGGCACCAAAGCCGTGAAAGATCCGGCCTTCGTCGCCGAAGCCTGCCGCGCATTCCCGGGCAAAGTGATTGTCGGCCTCGACGCCAAAGACGGTTTCGTCGCCACCGAAGGCTGGGCTGAAATCAGCACCGTTCAGGTCATCGACCTGGCCAAGCAATTCGAAGCCGACGGTGTGTCCGCGATCGTTTATACCGACATCGCCAAAGACGGCATGATGCAGGGCTGCAACGTGCCGTTCACCGCTGCGTTGGCGGCTGCCACGCGCATTCCGGTCATCGCTTCCGGCGGCATTCACAACCTCGGTGACATCAAGTCGCTGCTCGACGCCAAGGCGCCTGGCATCATCGGCGCGATCACCGGCCGGGCGATCTACGAAGGCACCCTCGACGTTGCTGAAGCGCAAGCTTTCTGCGATTCGTACAAAGGCTGAGGACTGACCATGGCGCTGGCCAAACGCATCATCCCTTGCCTGGACGTGGACAACGGCCGGGTCGTTAAAGGTGTGAAGTTCGAGAACATCCGTGATGCCGGCGACCCGGTGGAAATCGCCCGTCGCTACGACGAGCAGGGTGCCGACGAGATTACCTTTCTCGACATCACCGCCAGCGTCGATGGCCGCGACACCACGCTGCACACCGTTGAACGCATGGCCAGCCAGGTCTTCATTCCGCTGACCGTGGGCGGCGGCGTGCGCACCGTGCAGGACATTCGCAACCTGCTGAATGCCGGTGCGGACAAGGTCTCGATCAACACCGCCGCCGTGTTCAACCCGGAGTTCGTGGGCGAAGCGGCGCAGCATTTCGGTTCGCAATGCATCGTTGTTGCCATCGACGCGAAGAAGGTCTCCGGTCCGGGCGAAACCCCGCGCTGGGAAATCTTCACTCACGGCGGTCGCAAACCCACCGGCCTCGACGCCGTTGAGTGGGCGAAGAAAATGGAAGGCCTCGGTGCCGGTGAAATCCTGCTGACCAGCATGGATCAGGACGGCATGAAAAACGGCTTCGACCTGGGCGTCACCCGCGCCATCAGCGATGCGTTGGGCATTCCGGTGATCGCTTCCGGCGGCGTAGGCAACCTGCAGCACTTGGCCGACGGGATTATCGAAGGTCATGCCAGTGCGGTATTGGCGGCGAGTATTTTCCACTTCGGCGAATACACCGTGCAGGAAGCCAAGGCCTACATGGCCCATCGCGGCATCGTGATGCGTTAAACAAACCGATACAGGCCAGTGGACATCATGGCGGGCTCAAGGCACTCTTGGGTACGCCATGGATCTCGGTAGCCAGACATGCTCAAACGCCTTCTTCTTGTCCTCGCCAGCGCTTCTCTATTGTTGATCAGTGGAGTACACGCTGCGGAAAATCCCGACGCCGATCTAGTGTTGCTGACGGAAAACTTCCCGCCTTACAACATGGCCAGTAACGGCAAGAACTTCGCTCAGGACGAGAACATCAACGGCATTGCCGTGGACATCGTCCGCGAGATGTTCAAACGCGCCGACATTACCTACAGCCTGACCCTGCGTTTCCCTTGGGAGCGTATCTACAAGCTCGCCCTCGAGAAACCCGGTTACGGCGTATTCGTGATGGCGCGGTTGCCGGATCGCGAGAAACTCTTCAAGTGGGTCGGCCCGATTGGCCCGGATGACTGGATCATGCTGGCCAAGGCGGACAGCAAAATCAGCCTGGAAACGCTGGATCAGGCGCGCAAGTACAAGATCGGTGCATACAAGGGTGATGCGATTGCCGAGACCCTGACAAAGCAGGGGCTCAAGCCGATCGTCGTACTGCGAGATCAGGACAATGCGAAGAAGCTGGTTAACGGCCAGATCGACCTGTGGGCCACCGGCGACCCCGCCGGTCGCTATCTGGCGCGTCAGGACGGGGTAACCGGGCTCAAGACCGTGCTGCGCTTCAACAGCGCCGAGCTATATCTGGCACTGAACAAGGACGTGCCGGACGAAACCGTTGCCAAGCTCCAGGCTGCGCTGGATCAGTTGCGCAAGGAAGGCGTGGTGGATGACATCATGGCGCGGTATCTCTGACACCCAGCAATCAAATGTGGGAGCGGCGGTGCGACGATTCGACTTGCTCGCGAATGCAGTGTGTCAGTCAACATAGACGTCGACTGACACGCCCTCTTCGCGAGCAAGCCCGCTCCCACAGTAGTTTTTGTGGTGTGGATTATCGGTACACGCCATCCTTGCCGTGCGCAGCCGTTGCACGGTTGCTGCGTACGCTGATCATCTGTTTGATATCGATCCAGTCGATGCCCTGAGCTTTCAGCTTCGGCAACTCGCGCTCCAGCACAGCCAGCGTCTGGGGGTAGGGGTGGCCGATCATCACCGCCGAACCCTGTTTGTGCGCCAGATTGATCGCGGTCTGTAGCTGCGTGAATATCGCTGCTTCCGTGCGCTCGTCATCCAGAAACACATCCCGCGAAACACTCGCCAACCCGATCTTCTGCGCCTCGGCCGCCGCCACGGTTTGCGCGCTGGTGCGACTGTCGACGAAGAACTTGTGCCGGCGCTGCAAATCCGCCATCAACCAGGCCATGGCGGCTGGTTGCGCGGTCATGCGACTGCCCATGTGATTGTTGATGCCAGCGGTATAGGGCACGACCTTGAATGCCGCATTCAGGCGCTTCTCAAGCTCGTCGACGGGCAAATCAGGATGCCAGGCGAACGGTCCCGTGGCCGGGTCCATCGGCATGTGCAGGATGACGATCTTGCCGGCGCGATGGGCTTCGCGGGCGAATTCAGTGGCGTGGGGTGTGTCGGGCATGATCGCCGTGGTCACCGGGCCGGGCAGGGCCAGCACGCGGCGATCCCGGGGCAGGTTTTGCCCCAGGTCATCGATGATCAGCGTGATGTAGGCCTTTTGAGGGGCGGGTGCCGCGTGAGCAACACCCGCCAGACAGCACAACAGACCGAGCACCAACCGCAGGCGCATCTCAGCGACCGGAGGTGATGCTCAACCCTTTGAGCAGGCTCAGGGCCTGGGCCAACTGGTAATCATCATCCTGCGGCATCGCCTTGGCCTTGCCGCTGGAGCCGGTCGGTTTGTCGGCGCCACCGTTGCCATTGCCCAGGTGGCCTTGCAGATCGGCTTCCTTGAAGTATTCGCCGTCCTGCTCGCTGGTGATCTTGGCCTTGCGCACTTCGATGTCCGGAACGATGCCTTGGGCCTGGATCGAGCGGCCGTTCGGCGTGTAATACAGCGCCGTGGTGATCTTCAGTGCGCGATCGTTGTTCAGCGGCAGCACGGTTTGTACCGAGCCTTTGCCAAAACTGGTGGTGCCCATGACCACTGCGCGTTTTTGGTCTTGCAAGGCGCCGGCAACAATTTCCGAGGCCGAGGCGCTGCCACCGTTGATCAATGCAACCATTGGCACGGCTTCGCTTTCGTCCTTGCCGGTGGCGGAGAAGCGCAGCTCGGAGTTGGCGATGCGACCCTTGGTGTAAACGATCAGGCCCTTGGTGATGAAGTGGTCAACCACTTCCACCGCAGCCTGCAGTACGCCGCCCGGGTTGTTACGCAGGTCGAGGATGATGCCGTTGAGCTTCTTGCCGTTGTCCTTGCGCAGCTTGGCCAGTGCCTTCGACACTTCTTCGCCGGTCTTGACCTGGAACTGGGTGATGCGTATGTAGCCGTAGCCGGACTCCAGCAGCTGGCTCTTCACGCTCTTCACTTGAATGATGGCGCGGGCCAGGGTCACGTCGAACGGCGTACCGCCGTCGCGCACCAGGGTCAGGGTGATTTTCTGGCCGATCTTGCCGCGCATCTTGTCCACGGCTTCGGTCATGCTCTGGCCGCGGGTCGGCTGGCCGTTGATCTTGACGATAAAGTCGCCGGCCTGAATGCCAGCTTTCGACGCCGGAGTGTCATCGATGGGCGAAACCACCTTGATGAAACCGTCTTCGGCGCCGACTTCGATGCCCAGGCCGCCGAATTCGCCGCTGGTGCTTTCCTGCAATTCAGCGAAGTCTTCCGGGCCCAGGTAGGCGGAGTGCGGGTCGAGGTTGCTGAGCATGCCCTTGATCGCGTTTTCCAGCAGAGTCTTGTCGTCCACAGGTTCGACATAAGCTGCCTTGATCCGGTCCATGACCTCGGCAAAGGTGCGCAACTCTTCCAGCGGCAACGGCGCCTTGGTAGTCGCAGCAGTGCCCGCCGGTGCGACCGCCGGAGCCGGTTGAGCAGCGAACGCCAGAGGCGCGCCGATCACCAGGGCGATCGTCAGGGCCAGCGAGGTAAGACGGGACAAATGCAGCATGTCGAACGAACTCCTAATGTAGGTGACTCAACGCCTATCCTTGCGCGCGGCACCATTGCGCCGGATCACTCGGGTGACCCTGCTGACGAATAGCGAAATACAGCGCTGGCGTGTCCTGCCCGCCACTGTTGCCGACAGTGGAGATGGACTCACCGGCTTTTACCACGTCACCCGCAGACTTGAGCAGCGTCTGGTTGTGACCATAAAGACTCAAAAAACCGTTGCCATGGTCAAGGATCACCAGCAGGCCAGCACCGCGCAACCAGTCGGCAAACACCACGCGACCGCCATGTACGGCATGCACCTGGCTGCCGGCGGAGGCGCTGATCATCACGCCGTCCCACTTGGTCCGGGCGTCGTCGCCACGGGTTTCGCCAAAGCTTGCCAGCAGTCGACCATCAACCGGCCACGGAAGTTTTCCCCGACTTGAAGCAAAGGGGCCACCAAACGTCTCGCCTGAGCTTGATACCAGGACGCCGGGTGTCGATTTAACGGGTTTTCGTGGGGCGTCAGTGGCGTCTGCGTCTGCTGCAGCCTGAGCCTCACGTAAACGCTTTTTTTCAGCTTCCTGCTGGGCGATCAGCGCTTTTTGCCGCGCTTCTTCTGCCTCACGAGCCTGGCGGGCCAGGGTTTCTTCAATGGTTTTAAGGACTTTAGACAGGTCCGCCTGATCCTGCTCGCGGGCGGCCAGCTTCTGATCGCGCGCTTTTACGTCGTCGCTAAGCTTGGCGAGGACTTGCTGGCGTTCCTGACGGACTTTGTCGAGTTCATCGCGCTGGCTGTCGAGGCTGCTCTTCTGCACCAGCAATTGCGCTTGTTGCAGGGCGATATCTTTTTCGACATTGGCCAGTTGGCGCAGGGTTTCGTTGAAATTCTTCAGCTGCTCCAGGCGAGCCTGGCTCAGGTAATCGTAATAGGTGAGGGTGCGGGCGAATTTTTCCGGGTTCTGCTGGTTGAGCAACAGCTTCAAGTACTCCTGACGGCCGTTTTGATAGGCCGCGCGGGCCTGGATGGCGATCAGTCGTTGCTGTTCAATGCGCGCGCTCTGGAGTTTTTTTTTCTCTGCATCGAGTCGCTGCAGCTCGGATTCGCTTTTCTTCAGCTCTTTTTGCAGGGCGTCGACCTGCTTTTCGAGCTTGCCCATCTCGGTCTCGGTGCCCTTGAGGTCTTTCTGCACACCGGATTTTTCTTCCTGGAGCTTGCCCAACAGTTTTTTCAGCTCGGCAATGTCCTGACGCGTGGCGTCCAACTGTTGTTGGGTTTGCGCGCGCTCGTCAGCAAAGGCCGGTTGGAGCAGGCAAGTCAGAGCAAGGGCTATCAGGACGCGAAGCATAGAGGCGGGCGACACCAGGGAAAGGGACGGCCTAGTATGCCCGCCATGCGCTGCAAAAAAAACGCCCAATTGGGGCTGTGTGATAACCGGCCTGTAAAACACCGCAAAACCAATGTGGGAGCGGGCTTGCTCGCGAATGCGGTGTGCCAGTCAAGGTTGATGTCGACTGATACTCCGCATTCGCGAGCAAGCCCGCTCCCACAGGGTTTTGCGGTGTTTGGAGAGGCTGATTACACCAGTATCGATGTACCGGTCATTTCGGCTGGCTTTTCGAGACCCAACAGCTTCAGAATCGTCGGCGCCACATCCGCCAGCACACCGCCCTCACGCACCTTGAGGTCACGCTTGCCGACATAGATGAACGGCACCGGCTCGGTTGTGTGAGCGGTGTGAGCCTGGCCGGTGGACTCGTCGGACATTTGCTCAACGTTGCCGTGGTCGGCCGTGATCAGCGCTTCGCCGCCTACTTTTTCCAGCGCATCGACGATACGGCCGACGCACTGATCCAGGCATTCCACGGCTTTCACCGCCGCTTCGAACACGCCGCTGTGACCAACCATGTCGCCGTTGGCGTAGTTGACCACGATCACGTCGTAACGCTGGTTTTCGATGGCATCGACAATGCGGTCGGTGACTTCTGGCGCGCTCATTTCCGGCTGCAAGTCATAGGTTGCGACTTTCGGCGATGGGATCAGGATGCGTTCTTCGCCCGGGAATGGTTCTTCACGACCACCGGAGAAGAAGAAGGTCACGTGAGCGTATTTTTCGGTTTCAGCGATACGCAGCTGGGTCTTGCCGTTTTTCGCCAGGTAGTCGCCCAGCACGTTGTCCAGGCTGCCGGCGGCAAAGGCCGATGGCGCAGGGATGCTGGCGGCGTATTGGGTCAGCATGACGAAGCCGGCCAGTTTTGGCTGGCGGGCACGTTCGAATTCCTTGAAATCGTCTTCGACGAACACGCGGGTCAGTTCGCGGGCGCGGTCGGCGCGGAAGTTCATGAACACCACGGCGTCGCCGTCTTCGACTTTCACCGGCTCACCGATGGACGTGGCTTTGACGAATTCGTCGCTCTCGCCACGTTCGTACGCGGCTTGCAGGCCTTCCTGAGCGGTGGCGGCGTTGAATTCGCCGTTGCCATCGACGATCAGGTTGTAGGCCTGGGACACGCGGTCCCAACGGTTGTCGCGGTCCATGGCGAAGTAACGGCCGATAATGCTGGCGATCCGGCCTTTGCCCAGGGCCTGGAAAGATGCGTCGAGCAATTCGATCGACGACTGAGCGCTTTTCGGCGGCGTGTCACGGCCATCGAGGAAGGCGTGCAGGTAGATTTTTTCGGCGCCGCGCTTGGAGGCCAGTTCCGCCATGGCAACCAGGTGATCCTGGTGGCTGTGAACGCCGCCATCGGACAGCAGGCCCATGAAGTGCACGGCTTTGCCGGCGGCAACGGCTTTATCCACCGCGGCGCAGATGGTCGGGTTCTCGAAGAACTCACCGTCGCGGATCGATTTGGTCACGCGCGTAAAGTCCTGATACACAACGCGGCCGGCACCGAGGTTCATGTGGCCGACTTCGGAGTTGCCCATCTGGCCATCCGGCAGACCGACGTCCATGCCGCTGCCCGAGATCAGACCATTCGGCACGGTGGCCCACAGCCGGTCCAAAACGGGCTTCTTCGCCGCATAGATGGCGTTGGATTCAGGGCTTTCACTGTGACCGAAGCCGTCGAGAATAATCAGGACCAAAGGTTTAGGCGTGGTAGTCATGGATTCCGCTCGTGGCTGAATGAAAAGAGGGGCAATGAAAAAGGGAGTGGCAGTTTAATGCGAAGTTCCGACGGCGTCACCGCCGGACGGGGTTTGGCCCACCATAGTGGCTGTGTATACTGGCCGACATTTTAACGCCCTGGAACCTCCTTCGATGGTTGCTCACCTGATTGAATTTGCCACTAACCACTATCTGCTTGTCGGTATCTTCGTCGTACTGCTGGCGTTGCTGATCGCCTATCAGATGCAAGGCGGCGGCCGCAGCCTGAGCACCGGTGAACTGACCGGGCTGGTCAACAAGGACGCGGGCGTTGTGATCGACATCCGTTCGAACAAGGATTTCGCCGCCGGTCACATTGTTGGTGCGTTGAACATTCCTCACGACAAACTGGCTGCGCGCGTCGCCGAACTGGAAAAGCACAAGGCCAAGACCATCATTCTGGTCGACGCCATGGGCCAGACCGCCGGCACGCATGCCCGCGAGTTGATGAAGTCCGGTTTCACCGCCGCCAAGCTGTCCGGCGGTATCTCCAGCTGGAAAGGCGACAACCTGCCGCTGGTGAAGTGATATGAGCAACGTCGTCGTCTATTCCAGCGATTACTGCGGTTATTGTTCCCGGGCCAAGCAACTGCTCGAGAACAAAGGCGTGGCCTTCGAAGAGATCAAGGTCGATGGCAAGCCGCAGGTGCGTGCCGCCATGGCTCAGAAGGCCGGGCGCACGTCCGTGCCGCAGATCTGGATCGGTGAGCGCCACGTTGGCGGTTGTGATGATTTGTTTGCCCTTGAGCGCGCCGGCAAGCTCGACGCCATGCTCAAGGCCTGAATGCCTTCCCTATAAGACCCCAAGATCAGAAAGGATCTGAGATGACTGACCAACAGAACACTGCAGCCAGCGAAGAAGAAACCGCACCGCAATTCTCCTTGCAGCGCATCTACGTACGTGACTTGTCCTTCGAAGCCCCGAAAAGCCCGGCGATCTTCCGCCAGCAGTGGGAGCCGAGCGTCGGTCTGGATCTGAACACCCGTCAGAAGGCGCTGGAAGGCGACTTCCACGAAGTTGTGCTGACCCTGTCCGTGACCGTGAAAAACGGTGACGAAGTGGCGTTCATCGCTGAAGTGCAACAGGCCGGGATCTTCCTGATCAAGAACCTGGACGACGCTTCGATGAGCCATACCCTCGGCGCGTTCTGCCCGAACATCCTGTTCCCGTACGCTCGCGAAACCCTGGACAGCCTGGTGACCCGCGGTTCGTTCCCGGCCCTGATGCTGGCACCGGTGAACTTCGACGCGCTGTACGCACAAGAACTGCAACGCATGCAGGCGGCTGGCGAGACTCCAACCGTTCAATAAGCGGTCTGAGCATCGAAGCAAGTCCATGTGGGAGCGGGCTTGCTCGCGAAAGCGGTTGATCATTCAACATTGATGTTGACTGACACGACGCCTTCGCGAGCAAGCCCGCTCCCACATTTGTTATGCGGTGTTATTTGAAACCGAGTTGACGCCAGCCCTCGTAAACGGCAACCGCCACGGTGTTCGACAGGTTCAGGCTGCGACAGCCTTCGCGCATCGGCAGACGCAAGCGTTGTTCACCAGGCAGGGCATCCAGCACTTCCGCCGGCAAGCCACGGCTTTCCGGACCGAACAGGAACGCGTCGCCCTCGGCGAAACTGGCATCGTGGAACGGCCGCGAGCCCTTGGTGGTAAAGGCGAACAACCGCGGATGGCCAAGGCTTTCCAGGCAGCTGGCGAGGTCCGCATGGCGTTGCAGGGTGGCATACTCGTGGTAATCGAGGCCGGCCCGGCGCAGGCGCTTGTCGTCCATCTCGAAGCCCAGCGGTTCGATCAAATGCAGGTGGCAGCCACTGTTGGCGCACAGCCTGATAACGTTGCCGGTATTCGGCGGAATTTCTGGTTGGAAAAGGATGACGTGAAACATGCACGGCTCCGAAGGTAAAGATGACGGGCATTCTACGCCGCAAGCGGACCCGCGTTCGAAACTATTCCCACGGGTGATGGGTTCGCTGGCGATTGTCGGGGTCATGGTGGGGCTGATGATCGGTCGCCTGACCACGCCCGACCCCAGCGAACTGCAGCAAGTCGACGTGACGAACGACGGGTTGGTGGTGTGGTTCAACAACGCACCCAAGACCCACGGCGAGTTTGTCGACGGTAGCCTGGCGTTGCTGTTCGAGGCTGAAGGCAAGGCGCAGAAAGGTCAGCTCAAGCTCAATGACAAGAGCGTGAACTGGCGGGTGCGTCTGAGTGATGGGGGGTTGTTGCTGTCGGTGGTGGCGGCCCGGCCACTGCAGGGCGAGTGGGCCGGTAGCGAGGTCGATGACCGCTGGCGGCTGGAGATCCATCTCCGAGAGCAATAAAAGAGGGAATCCCCGGCCTGCCTGTACCAAGGTTCCCAAAACGGCAGGGCTCGCGCATTGCGTCGTGAGCCCGGTGTAAAGAAGGAACCCCTGACCTGCCTGTATCAAGGGCCCCAAAACTGTTTGGGCTCGTCGCAAGTGCGGTGTGAGCCCGATGTAAAAGAGGGGAATCCCCGGCCTGCCTGTACCAAGGTCCCCGAAACCGGGTAGTGAACTGAATCACTGAATGGACTATTGCAGGGGGCGTGCCAGGTTTTAACAAGTTGAAACAGAAACCTTCTTTGAAACGCTGAAAGCCCCGTAATCCGGGGCTTTCGTGTTTTTTCGATGGGGGTTCGATTGCGAACGCAGGTAGGCATTTCTATCAGTGTTTGTGCGCGATTGCGGTTCACGGTGCATTCAGTCGGTGCACGGTGTGGCCCCAAAAGCTTCGCGGGCAAGCTCGCTCCCACAGGGTTCAGGGGTGTTCACTCAATAGTGAAAAAACTGAAATCCACTGTGGGAGCGAGCTTGCTCGCGATGGATGTAACGGTCAGCAAATATTTAAAGGCTGCTTAACCCTCTTCCCCCTCATCATCATCCCCACCATCCACCTTCATCCCCAATTCCTTGATCTTGCGCGTCAGGGTATTACGCCCCCAACCCAGCAAAACCGCGGCATCGCGGCGGCGGCCGGCGGTGTGTTTGAGGGCGGTTTCGATCATGATCCGCTCAAACGCCGGCACCGCGCTGTCGAGCAGGCTCGACTGACCGCGAGCCAACGCCTGATCCGCCCACTGGCGCAGCGCTTGCTCCCAATTGGTCACCGGCGCCGAATCCTGCGGCAAACTCAATAGCTCTGGCGGCAGGTCGCTGATGTGCACTTCGCGACCCGAAGCCATCACCGTGATCCAGCGGCAGGTGTTCTCCAGCTGACGCACGTTGCCGCCCCACGGCAGGTTCTTCAGGTATTCCTCGGTTTCGCTTTTCAGCAGCTTCGGCTCCACCGCCAATTCTTGCGCGGCGCGGCTGAGGAAGTGCTTGGCGAGGGTCGGGATGTCTTCACGACGGTCCGACAGCCGCGGTATATGGATGCGGATGACGTTGAGGCGGTGGAACAAGTCCTCACGGAATTTCCCGGCGTGCACCAGGGTTTCCAGATTCTGGTGGGTCGCGGCGATGATTCGCACATCAACCTTCACCGGCACATGACCGCCGACGCGGTAGAACTCGCCGTCAGCCAGCACGCGCAGCAAACGGGTTTGCGTGTCCGCCGGCATGTCGCCGATTTCATCAAGGAACAGCGTACCGCCGTCAGCCTGCTCGAAACGTCCGCGTCGCAGATTGGCTGCGCCGGTGAACGCACCTTTTTCATGGCCGAACAGTTCGGACTCCATCAGGTCCTTCGGAATCGCCGCCATGTTCAGCGCAATGAACGGCGAAGTCGCCCGTGGGCTGTGACGGTGCAGGGCGTGAGCCACAAGCTCTTTGCCGGTCCCGGATTCGCCGTTGATCAACACGGTGATGTTGGAGTGGCTCAAGCGCCCAATGGCGCGAAACACTTCCTGCATCGCCGGCGCTTCACCGATGATTTCCGGGGTGCGGGTCAGGGTTGGAGCGACTTCCAGACCTTGCTGTTCCTGAGCGTGCTGGTTCGCGCGCTTGACCAGCGACACCGCTTCGTCAACGTCGAACGGCTTTGGCAGGTATTCAAACGCGCCGCCCTGATAGGACGCGACAGCGCTGTCCAGATCGGAGTGCGCAGTCATGATGATCACTGGCAGCCGTGGGTGTTGCTCGCGAATCCGCGCCAGAAGGTCCAGACCGCTGGCGCCCGGCATGCGGATGTCGGAGATGATCACGTCCGGCTGCTGGCGCGCCAGGCGGCTCATCACGCCATCGGCGCTGTCGAAGCTTTGCGTGGTCATGCCTTCTTGCTGCAAGGCTTTTTCCAGGACCCAACGGATAGAACGGTCGTCATCGACGATCCACACGGTTTCACTACGGCTCATGTCGATGTGGCTCCTTGTTCCAGTGGCAGAAAGATCGAGAAAGTGGTGTGGCCTGGATGGCTGTCACATTCGATCAGGCCCTGGTGCTGGCTGATAATGTTCTGGGTAATGGCCAGGCCGAGTCCGGTACCGTCCGGACGACCGCTGACCATGGGAAAGAAGATGGTTTCCTGAAGATCCGCAGGAATGCCGGGACCGTTGTCGATGATGTCGATCTTGGTCACCAGGCGATGGCGCACGTGGCCGATGGTGAATTGGCGCATGGCGCGGGTGCGCAGGCTGATACGGCCCAGGCGCAGTTCGTTCTGGCTGCTGATGGCCTGCATCGCGTTGCGCACGATGTTCAGGACCGCTTGAATCATTTGTTCGCGGTCGATCAACACGTCGGGAATGCTCGGGTCGTAATCGCGCACCAACGTAATGCAGCCTTGGCTTTCGGCTTCCACCAGATGAGCGACGCGCTCCAGCACTTCGTGGACGTTGCACATGGCCAGCGACGGCAGTTTGTTGGAGCCGAGCATGCGGTCCACCAGGTTTCGCAGGCGGTCGGCTTCTTCAATGATGACGTTGGTGTAATCGCGCAGGCTCTCTTCCGGCAGTTCGCGGGCGAGCAACTGGGCCGCGCCGCGAATCCCGCCCAGCGGATTCTTGATCTCGTGAGCGAGGCCGCGCACCAGCATCTTGCTGGTTTCCTGCTTCGACAGCTGTGCCTCTTCCTTGGTGATCCGCAGCAAGCGGTCACGCGGGTGGACTTCCAGCAGCAGCAGGGTGGCGCCGTTGGCCAGGATCGGTGTTACCGCGTAGTCGACGGTCAGCGTCTGGCCGGTCAGGGCGGTGAGCATCGCTTCGCGCTTGGTGAACGGATGCGCCTGCTCGACCGCCTGACGCAGGGAATTCAGCGCTTCGGAGGATTCGGTGAACAACTCGCTGATGAACTGCCCATGGCTGCGCTGGCCACTGATGGCCAGCAGCATCTCTGCCGCCGGGTTCATGTACTCGAGGCGCAGTTCGGCATCGAGCAGGATGGTGGCGGTGGTCAGGTTGTCGAGCAGCAATCGATGCAGTGCGTCGCTAATGGTCATCGGGACCTCTTTTGGAGCAGGGCGCGCGCATGAATAAAGCGCTGATGCGGGGGAAAATGCAAAAACCAAACCAAGGCTCCGAAAAGAAGCGTTAAAGGCCTGAAACGGGCGTTTGACGCTCGGTTGCGTGGCGTTCTGCCAGCTTTTACGGGTACTTTCGAACCAAAATGGGGTGGTATGTGGGGGCGGTGCAACCTATCGCACCAATATAGTGCGCAAAGCTGGGCGAGGTTAGAAGAAGCGCAGGAAGAGGTTTTTTTCTTCTTCAGGTTTGTCTTTGAGCGGGCATTCCGGCCGCTGGCCGTAGTCGGCGAGGGTGCAGGGTTTCACCTGGCGTTTCTGCGCGAGGGAGATGCGCAGCATGTGGAAGGGTTGATTGGCCGTGCGTTCAACGGTGCGACCTTGCTCATCGAGAATTTCGACGGACAAATTGTGGCTGCCGCGGTCAATGTTGCTCAAAGCGAACACCGGGCTCGGACCGGGTTCAGCGGTGGGCTGCCCGTCCAGCAACAAACGGTAGCGATGACCTCGCTGAAGGCCGGGTTCGCTGGTGATACTGACGATCAGCTCGCCGGCGCTGCTGCGGACCGTGGCGTCGGGCTCGGGCACCAGCACTCTGAGCATGTCGTAGCGGAACAGGGGTTTGGTTTCGGTTTTTTTCTCGGCGATCACCGGCGCTGCGCCGGTCGGGTTGGCGGACATGCGGTTACTCGTCGCCAGCGGCACGCGCTTGGCGTTGCCGGAACCGGGCTGGTCGGTGAAGACCCGATTGCCTTGGGCGTCGATGTAGGTGAAGACTTCGGCCGACACCGGCAGCACGAACAGGCAGGCGATCAGCAGCCACAACCTCACTGCTTGTGCACCCGCTGGAGGGTGAAGGTCACGGACGGGCTCTGCTGGACGATGTCTTGCCCATCGATCACCTGGACCGCGAGGCTGTGGGTGCCGCGATCAATGTTCACCAGTTGCAGGATCGGCACGTTGCTCGGCTGGCCGTAAGGCTGATCGTCCAGCAACAACCTGAATAAATGTGGACCTCGCAGCCGGGGTTTGATCAGCACGTTCACGGTGAAGGTGCCGTTGTTGGCCCGCAGCGCCTCGGTGGTGGGCAAGTTGGTCAGCTCCAGCACCTCGTAGGCGCTGCGCGACTGTTCGCGACGGGTGGCTTCGGCAGGTGGGGCAGGAGGTGCCTGGCGCTCGACGCTATTGAGCGGCGCTAACTCGACCGGCTGCGCCTTCACGCCGTCGGGCGGCTGATTGCTGTAGGCGGTGTTGCCGGCGGCGTCGGTGTACTTATAGATCTGCGCTGCGGCGGGCAGGGCGATCAGCAGCAACAGCAATGGAAAACCACGACCCATAAAATCGACCAGAAACGAAAGCGTTGGAATGCAGCATAGGTCAGTGGCGGCGGTTGGCCCAGGTTGTAAACATTTGGGAATGATTTCCCGATTTCTCCCAAACACCACAAAACCCCTGTGGGAGCGGGCTTGCTCGCGAAGGCGGTGTGTCAGTCAACATTATTGCTGAATGACACATCGCCTTCGCGAGCAAGCCCGCTCCCACAGGTCCATCGCCAGCCGCTGAATCCCGGGCACAAAAAAGGCCTCCCGAAGGAGGCCTCTTTTTGTCACGCCGCTTGCGCAGGCGCTACCGGATCAGCAGCTGTAGTACAGCTCGTATTCCAGTGGGTGTACGAAGGTGCGAACCTTGATTTCTTCTTCGCTTTTCAGAGCGATGTAAGCGTCGATGAAGTCATCGGAGAACACGCCGCCTTTGGTCAGGAACGCGCGACCTTTGTCCAGCTCTTCCAGGGCTTCTTTCAGGCTGCCGCAAACTTGTGGGATCTCTTTCGCCTCTTCAGGCGGCAAGTCGTACAGGTTTTTGTCAGCAGCGTCGCCTGGGTGGATCTTGTTCTGGATGCCGTCCAGGCCAGCCATCAACAGTGCAGCGAAGCCCAGGTACGGGTTGGCTGCCGGATCCGGGAAGCGGGCTTCGATACGGCGAGCGCGAGGGCTGGACACGTAAGGAATACGGATCGAAGCGGAACGGTTGCGAGCCGAGTAGGCCAGCATTACTGGAGCTTCGAAGCCCGGGACCAGACGCTTGTAGGAGTTGGTCGACGGGTTGGTGAAGCCGTTCAGGGCCTTGCCGTGCTTGATGATGCCGCCGATGAAGTACAGAGCGGTGTCGGACAGGCCGGCATAGCCTTCGCCAGCGAAGGTGTTCTTGCCGTCTTTGGCGATGGACAGGTGAACGTGCATACCCGAACCGTTGTCGCCGTACAGAGGCTTAGGCATGAAGGTCGCGGTGCGGCCGTATGCGTCGGCAACGTTGTGTACGCAGTACTTCAGGGTCTGAACTTCGTCAGCCTTGGCCACCAGGGTGTTGAACTTGACGCCGATTTCGTTCTGGCCAGCAGTTGCCACTTCGTGGTGGTGAACTTCGATGGTCAGGCCCATTTCTTCCATGGCGTTGCACATGGAGGTACGGATTTCGTGGTCGTGGTCGAACGGTGGAACCGGGAAGTAGCCGCCTTTGACGCCCGGACGGTGGCCTTTGTTGCCGCCTTCCACGTCCTGGTCGGACATCCACGAACCTTGTTCGGAGTAGATCTTGAACATGGAGCCGGAGATGTCGGACTTGAACTTCACTTCGTCGAAGATGAAGAATTCTGGCTCCGGGCCAACAAATACGGTGTCACCGATACCGGTCGACTTCAGGTATTCCTCGGCACGCTTGGCGATTGCACGTGGATCGCGATCGTAGCCTTGCATGGTCGAAGGTTCGATCACGTCGCAAACCAGGATCAGGGTTGGCTCTTCAGTGAACGGGTCGAGGACGGCAGTGCTGTCGTCCGGCATCAGGATCATGTCGGAGGCTTCGATGCCTTTCCAGCCAGCGATGGAGGAACCGTCGAACATTTTGCCTTCTTCGAAGAAAGCTTCATCCAGCGCGTCGCGAGCCGGCATGGTCACGTGGTGCTGAGTGCCTTTAGTGTCCGTGAAGCGCAGATCAATCCACTTGACGTCATGATCTTTGATGAGTTGAACCGACTTCGACATAGTGTCCTCCGGGTGGATTAGGGCTGGTAGTGGATGCCCTTAAATGTTTGTGATGCCGGCGCGAATACTCTGCCAAGGCAACCTGCCTCACAAGGGAGCAAATTGCATGCCAGTGCCCCACCATGGGTTTATTGCCCCAAAAGCACGCTTATAAAGGCACGAAGCGCCTTTAGGTGAAAAATCTCGCCCCACAATGTAGCGTTAAAATCCGCAAATGACCCGTTTTGGTGCGCCGAAAACCTTCTACACATTAACTGGTCAAACCTTGAGCAATTTCCGCTATAATCCGCGCCCCCCTTTTTCGGCTGGCCCAGCGCGCGCTGTTTTCATGAAACTAATCGTAAAAGTCTTCCCCGAGATCACCATCAAGAGCCGCCCGGTACGGATGCGTTTCATCCGCCAGTTGGCCAAAAACATCCGCACCGTGCTCCGCGACCTGGACCCGGCCGTGGTGGTGAACGGTGTGTGGGACAATCTCGAGCTTGAAACCCGCGTCAGCGAGCCCAGAGTACTGAAGGAGATGACCGAGCGCCTGAGCTGCATGCCGGGCATCGCGCATTTCCTGCAGGTCGACGAGTACCCGTTGGGCGACTTCGATGACATCGTTGCCAAGTGCAAGCTGCACTTCGGCGATTCGTTGACCGGGAAGATTTTTTCGGTGCGCTGCAAACGCGCCGGCAAGCATGAATTCAGTTCGATGGATGTCGAGAAATACGTCGGCAGCCAACTGCGTCGTCAGTGCGGCGCTGCCGGAATCTCGCTGAAAGAGCCGGAAATCGAAGTCCGCATCGAAATTCGCGACAAACGGTTGTTCGTGATCCACAACCAGCACAACAGCATCGGTGGTTATCCGCTGGGTGCCCTGGAACAGACGCTTGTGCTGATGTCCGGCGGCTTCGATTCCACGGTTGCTGCCTACCAGATCATGCGCCGCGGCCTGATGAGCCATTTCTGCTTCTTCAATCTGGGCGGGCGGGCCCATGAACTGGGCGTCATGGAGGTTGCGCACTTCATCTGGAAGAAGTACGGCAGCTCCCAACGCGTGTTATTTGTCAGTGTGCCGTTCGAGGAAGTACTGGGAGAAATTCTCGGGAAAGTCGATAACAGTCATATGGGTGTAGTTTTGAAGCGTATGATGTTGCGCGCTGCTTCCCGTATTGCCGATCGGCTGGACATCGAAGCGCTGGTCACCGGTGAAGCGATTTCCCAGGTGTCGAGCCAGACGTTGCCGAACCTGTCCGTGATCGACTGCGTGACCGACAAGCTGGTCTTGCGTCCGCTGATCGCCAGTCACAAGCAGGACATCATCGACCTGGCCAACGAAATCGGCACTGCCGACTTCGCCAAGCACATGCCGGAGTATTGCGGGGTCATCTCGGTGAACCCCAAGACCCATGCCAAGCGTCCACGCGTTGAGCATGAAGAGAAAGAATTCGACATGGCGGTCCTTGAGCGTGCGCTCGAGAACGCCAAACTGGTGCCGATCGATCGCGTGATCGACGAATTGGGCCAGGACCTGCAGATCGAAGAAGTCAGCGAAGCACTGGCGGGCCAGATCATCATCGACATCCGTCACCCGGATGTCGCTGAAGACGAGCCGCTGGAACTCGGTGGCATTGAGGTACAGACGATGCCGTTTTATGCATTGAACGCTCGTTTCAAGGAACTGGACCCTACTCGCCAGTACCTGCTGTATTGCGACAAAGGCGTGATGAGTCGCCTGCATGCCCACCATTTGCTCAGTGAGGGGCATGCCAATGTGCGCGTTTATCGACCGAGCTAAGAGCCCGGGGCTGTTTGCCTGTGGCCTGCGTCATCGGCCCCCCGACTCTGCCGTCAAGCTGTAACGGCAAGGCCTGACTCTACTGTTAATCGCTGCCAAGACTTGTCAGCACACCGAATCCTCTGATCGAGATACACAAGTGATCGAAAATCTACGCAACATCGCCATCATTGCTCACGTTGACCATGGTAAAACCACCCTGGTAGACAAACTCTTGCGTCAATCCGGCACTCTGGAGCGCAACGAGCTCAACGACGAGCGCGTGATGGACTCCAACGACCAGGAGAAAGAGCGCGGTATTACCATTCTGGCGAAAAACACCGCCATCAACTGGAACGGCTTCCACATCAACATCGTGGACACCCCGGGCCACGCCGACTTCGGCGGCGAAGTTGAACGCGTAATGTCGATGGTTGACTCCGTTCTGCTGCTGGTTGACGCTCAAGACGGCCCTATGCCGCAAACCCGTTTCGTGACCAAGAAGGCTTTCGAAGCCGGCCTGCGTCCGATCGTGGTCATCAACAAGGTTGACCGTCCAGGCGCGCGTCCGGACTGGGTTCTGGACCAGATCTTCGACCTGTTCGACAACCTGGGTGCCACCGAAGAACAGCTGGACTTCAAAGTCGTCTACGCCTCGGCCCTGAACGGTATTGCCGGTCTGGACCACACCGAGATGGCTGAAGACATGACCCCGCTGTACCAGTCGATCGTCGACAACGTACCTGCGCCGAAAGTCGACCGTGACGGTCCGTTCCAGATGCAAATCTCCGCTCTGGACTACAACAGCTTCCTGGGTGTTATCGGCGTTGGCCGTATCGCTCGTGGTCGCATCAAGCCGAACACTCCGGTTGTCGCTATCGACGCCGACGGCAAGAAGCGTAACGGTCGTATCCTGAAGCTGATGGGTCACCACGGTCTGCACCGTATCGACGTTGAAGAAGCAGCTGCCGGCGACATCGTCTGCATCAGCGGCTTCGACCAGCTGTTCATCTCCGACACTCTGTGCGACCCACTGAACGTCGAAGCGATGAAGCCGCTGACCGTTGACGAACCAACCGTTTCCATGACCTTCCAGGTAAACGACTCGCCTTTCTGCGGTAAAGAAGGCAAGTTCGTCACCAGCCGTAACATCAAGGAACGTCTGGACAAAGAGCTGCTGTACAACGTTGCTCTGCGCGTTGAAGAAGGCGACTCGGCCGACAAGTTCAAAGTCTCCGGTCGTGGTGAGCTGCACCTCTCGGTACTGATCGAAACCATGCGTCGCGAAGGCTTCGAAATGGGTGTTGGTCGTCCGGAAGTGATCATCCGCATGGTTGACGGCGTGAAGCACGAACCGTACGAAAACGTGACCATCGACCTGCCGGAAGAATCGCAAGGTTCGATCATGGAACAGATCGGTATCCGTAAAGGCGACCTGACCAACATGGTTCCGGATGGCAAGGGCCGTGTGCGCCTTGAGTACAACATCCCGGCTCGTGGCCTGATCGGTTTCCGTAACGAGTTCCTGACCCTGACCTCCGGTGCAGGCATCCTGACCTCGATCTTCGACCGTTACGACGTGATGAAGTCCGGCGACATGTCCGGCCGTCAGAACGGCGTGCTGGTTTCGGTTGCTACCGGTAAGGCACTGACTTACTCGCTGGAAACCCTGCAAGCTCGCGGCAAACTGTTCCTGGGTCACGGTGAAGACGTGTACGAAGGTCAAATCGTCGGCATCAACAGCCGCGACAACGACCTGGGCGTCAACCCAACCAAAGGCAAGAAGCTCGACAACATGCGTGCTTCGGGTAAAGACGAAACCATCGCTCTGGTTCCGCCTATCCGTTTCACTCTGGAGCAAGCTCTGGAATTCGTACAAGAAGACGAATTGTGCGAAGTCACTCCTAAGTCCATCCGTCTTCGCAAGAAGATCCTGGGCGAAAGCGAGCGTACCCGCGCTGCGAAGAAAAGCGGCAACTGAGTTTCGACTTAGCTAGCGCTTAAAAAAACGCCCCCGACCTTGTGGTCGGGGGCGTTTTTGTTTGTCTGGGTTTTTTGTGGTGTTAGTGAGGGCCCCTTCGCGGGCAAGCCTCGCTCCTACAGGTCGTGCGCAAGCATTTAGAGCGGCGCAAACCTGTAGGAGCGAGGCTTGCCCGCGAAGGGGCCCGGTCAGGCAGAGGAAATTTGGATCAGAACTTCTCGAGCGTACGACGACTGCTGCTGGTCTCACGCGCCACTTCTTTCGGCTTGTAAGCGCAATACCCCGGCCGCGGCCCGATTTTCGGGTGATTGCGGCAGGTGTCCGGGCGTTTTTCATAAATAGTGCACAGACGGCTCTTACGATCCAGGTACAGGCAATCGTTGTTGCTCATGCGCTGGAGGGTGAAGATCTCGGTCTTCTGGCTGTAACGCTCGACGATCCCTTCCTTCTGCAGTCGCTTGGCGATGTTCTTCGCCGGTTCGCCGCGCTCGAACTCGTCGACGATGCCGATGCGGATCAGATCCTTGATCTTGACCTCGACCGGGAGGGTGCAGCAGCTGGATACACACGAGCCGCACATCGGCGCAGTATATTTGGCCCAGGTATCGAGGCGATCGATCTCGGCGGCGGCGATCAGATTGGGTTTCATCATCGGTTGTTACCAGCGTGTGCATCAGGGCGCGCGATCATACCGGGACTGGTGGATTTTTGAACAACCTTTCGCCAGATTTTTTTAAGGAGCGGCCAATAACAGCTTAAATTCGGCACGGCCCCTGCATTGATTCAGCCACTCGACAAGGTAATGCCGACCGAACCAGCACTAATGGGAAAATCTGCCGAACCAGAGCCTCTACCGCCTGTCAGACCGTCTAGGCTCAGACAATTCAAATGCTCGCTCGAGGTCCTATCGATGACTCAAGAACCACTTGTTCGCGAAGCAGAGGTGGCCGCATTTCGCGACGCCGTCTTGACCAAGCTCACCTACGCGGTGGGCAAAGACCCGGATCACGCCTTCGACCACGACTGGTTCGAAGCCATTGCGCTGGCAGCGCGCGATCACATGGTCGAGCACTGGATGGATCACACCCGGCAGATCTACCGCAAAGGTCAGAAGCGGGTTTACTACCTCTCCCTGGAATTTCTCATTGGCCGGCTGCTCTACGACAGCCTGAGCAACCTCGGCCTGCTGGACGTCGCCCGCGAAGCCATGACCGAACTCGGCGTCGACATTGAGCGCATTCGCCTGCTGGAGCCCGATGCGGCCCTGGGTAACGGCGGCCTCGGTCGTCTGGCGGCGTGCTTCATGGAAAGCATGTCGACCCTCGGCATCGCCGGCCACGGCTACGGCATTCGGTACGAACACGGCTTGTTCCGTCAGGCGATTGTCGATGGCTGGCAGCAGGAACAGACCGAGCACTGGCTGGATTTCGGCAACCCGTGGGAATTCGAACGGCCAGAAGTCGTTTACCCGATCGGCTTCGGCGGCAGCGTCGAAACCGTCACCGACGAAAACGGCAAGTCCAAGCAAGTCTGGTCCCCGGCGGAAACCGTGCGCGCCATTGCTTACGACACCCCGGTGGTCGGCTGGCGCGGGGCGAGCGTTAACACGCTGCGCCTGTGGCGTGCCCGCGCGATGGAAGATTTGCACCTTGAGCGCTTCAACGCCGGCGACCACCTGGGTGCGGTGGCGGAAGTGGCCCGGGCGGAAAGTATTTCCCGTGTGCTCTACCCGGCGGACAGTACCGAAGCCGGCCAGGAACTGCGCCTGCGCCAGGAATACTTCTTTGTCGCCGCGTCTCTCCAGGATTTGCTGCGTCGCCATCGCAACATGCACACCTCGGTGCTGACCCTGGGCGACCATGCAGCGATCCAGCTCAATGACACTCACCCGTCGATTGCCGTGGCCGAGTTGATGCGTCAACTCGTCGATGTCTATGACGTGGCGTGGGACGCCGCGTGGCAGGTCACCGTCGACACGCTCTCGTACACCAACCACACGCTGTTGCCGGAAGCCCTGGAAACCTGGCCGGTCGGTTTGATGGAGCGGATGCTGCCGCGGCACATGCAGATCATTTACCTGATCAACGCACAGCACATCGACTCGCTGCGCGCCAAAGGCATTCACGATTTTGACGTGCTGCGTGCGGTATCGCTGATCGAAGAGGACAACGGCCGTCGCGTGCGCATGGGCAACCTCGCATTTCTCGGCTCCCACAGCGTCAACGGCGTGTCCGGGTTGCACACGCAACTGATGCGCAAAACCGTGTTCTCCGAACTGCACAAACTCTACCCGGAGCGGATCAACAACAAGACCAACGG
Source organism: Pseudomonas sp. LBUM1670 (assembly GCF_059695695.1). Classification (NCBI taxonomy): domain Bacteria; kingdom Pseudomonadati; phylum Pseudomonadota; class Gammaproteobacteria; order Pseudomonadales; family Pseudomonadaceae; genus Pseudomonas; species Pseudomonas sp. LBUM1670. Next base: position 357,492 of record NZ_CP166783.1, read on the forward strand.
CATCACCTTCCGCCGCTGGTTGTATCAGGCCAACTCGGAATTGACTTCGATGCTGGTCGGCGCCCTTGGCCCGGACGTGTTGGACAACCCTGAAGAGCGACTGCTGGATCTGGAACCGTTCGCCGAGAAGGCTGCATTCCGCAAGGCCTTCGCCGAACAGCGTCTGCACAGTAAAAAAGCGTTGGCTTACATCATTCACGAGCGACTTGGGGTGGCAGTCAACCCGGCGGCGATGTTCGACGTGCAGGTGAAACGGATCCACGAGTACAAACGTCAGTTGCTCAATTTGCTGCACACTGTCGCGCTCTATCAGGCGATTCGCGCCGAACCGGAAATCGACTGGGTGCCGCGGGTGAAGATCTTCGGCGGCAAGGCGGCGGCCAGTTATCACCAGGCCAAACTGATTATCAAACTGACCAACGACATCGCCCGGGTAGTGAACAACGACCCGACCGTGCGCGGCTTGCTCAAAGTGGTGTTCCTGCCCAACTACAACGTCAGCCTGGCGGAGAGCATCATTCCGGCGGCGGATTTGTCGGAGCAGATTTCCACCGCAGGCTTCGAAGCCTCGGGCACCAGCAACATGAAATTCGGCCTCAACGGCGCGCTGACCATCGGCACCCTGGACGGCGCCAACGTGGAAATGTGCGAACGCATCGGTGTCGAGCACATGTTTATCTTCGGCCTCAGCGCGCAGCAGGTTGAAGCGCGCAAGCAGAACCACGAGTTCAGCGCGGTGCCGGACATTGCCGCGTCCCATCGACTCAATGACGTGCTGCAAGCGATTCGCGGCGGGGTATTCTCGCCGGATGATCCGTCCCGTTACGCAGGCTTGATCGATTCGCTGGTCGACTATGACCGTTTTCTGGTCTGCGCCGATTTCGATTCCTACTGGGATGCGCAGATGCGCGTTGAAGCCCATTGGCACGATTCGAACGAGTGGTGGCGTTCAGCGGTGTTGAACACGTCCCGCATGGGCTGGTTCTCCTCCGACCGGACCATTCGCGAGTACGCCACGGATATCTGGAAAGCATTGGAGTAACTTTCAGCAATAATTGCGGGCAAGGTCCGACGGTTGTTGGACCTGACCGATATACTAAGCAGCAACTTGATCCTTGTGGGAGCGGGCTTGCTCGCGAAGGCGGAGTGTCAGTCATCATTAATACTGACTGACACTCCGCCTTCGCGAGCAAGCCCGCTCCCACATTGGATTTGTGGTGCAGATGCAATCTGCGCTCACACTGGATTCCGGGTGTCTGGTCACTAGACTGGATCAGATGCCGTACCACCCGGATTCGCCCCACAGCGGGGCCGCTTAGGGATATCGACCATGCAATGGATGTTCATGCTGATTGGGCTGATGCTGGGCTGGATACTCGATGAGTCGTTCAGCGACGCGTTGTTGGGCGCGTTGCTCGGGTTGGGTATCGGCCAGGCCATTCGCATCGGCCGTTTGGGTTCACAGGCGGCTGAGCAGCGCGTTCTGCTGGAGCAGGCGCAAGTGGCGTTGAATGCGGTCCAGCAACGATTGGCTTTGCTGGAGGTGTCTGGCGTCAAGGCGCCTGAAGCCAGCGAGCCGATTGCTGAGGAACCGGTTGTCAGCGAACCTGCCCCCTCGTTCATTCTTGAAGAAATCCCTGTCGCGACCCCGCAGATGGTCTGGGAGCTTCCGCCCGAACCCGAATCGATCACAGCGACGACGCAAGCCAGCCGTCCATTGCCCGACGATGACTGGAAAGCCGAGCCCGCCATCCCGCGCGGCCCGAATTTCATCGAACGCGCCATCAGCGGTGCGCGCAACTGGCTGTTCGGTGGCAACACCGTGCTGCGAGTCGGTGTGGTGCTGCTGTTTCTCGGTCTGGCGTTTTTGCTGCGTTATGCCACCGAAGGCATGGTGGTGCCGATCGAACTGCGTTATGCCGGGGTTGCGGCGGCTGCGCTGGGCCTGCTCGGTTTGGGCTGGTGGCTGCGCCATCGCAACAACCACTATGCGTTGATGCTGCAAGGCACCGGGATTGCCGTGTTGTACCTGACGGTATTTGCGGCGATGCGTTTGCATCCACTGCTTGATCCGACGGCAGCGCTGGGCCTGCTGGTGGCGGTGACGGTGTTCTCGGCCATTCTGGCTATCACTCAAGATTCGCTGGCACTGGCCTGCGCTGCTGCGTTGGGCGGTTTCGCTGCGCCGATCCTGACGTCCACTGGCGCCGGCAACCACGTCGCACTGTTCAGCTACTTCGCCTTGCTCAACGCCGGCATCCTCGCCATCGCCTGGTTCAAGGCCTGGCGGCTGCTCAACCTGATCGGCTTTGTCGGCACCTTCGGTATCGGTTTCGCCTGGGGCCTGCGCTCCTACACGCCGGAATTGCTGTGGAGCACCGAACCGTTCCTTGTTCTTTTTTTCCTGATGTACCTGGCCATCGGCCTGCTGTTCGCCCGACGCAAGTTGCTGGAAATGAGCGACGCGCCCGAGGACGATAGCCGTGATGCCTTGTTGCGTTGGTCGGCACGCAAAGGCGATTACGTCGACGGCACGATGCTGTTCGGCCCGCCGCTGGTGGGCTTCGGTTTGCAGTTCGCGCTGGTCCAGCACCTGGAATTTGCTGCCGCGTTCAGTGCCCTCGCGCTGGGCATGATCTACATGGGCCTGGCGCGTCTGCTGATGGGCGGACGGGCGCTGCTGTTGGCGGAAACCTGTCTGGCACTGGGCGTGATCTTCGCCAGCCTGGCAATTCCATTGGGCCTTGATGCGCGTTGGACAGCGGCTGCGTGGGCCGTGGAAGGCGCCGGGATTTTCTGGCTCGGTCTGCGTCAGCAACGACCACTGGCCCGCGCCTTTGCCTTGCTGCTGCAACTCGGGTCGGCGCTGGCGTTTCTCGGCGAGCTGCGGATCGGCGAAACCAGCCTGCTCGACGGCGCACCGCTGGGCGCGTTGATGCTCGGTGTGGCGTTGCTGTTCAGCTTCTACCAGTTGCGCAACGCCTTGCCCGAGCAGGCGTCGAAGTGGGAGCGCAAAGGTCTGCCGGTGTTGGCGTGCCTCGGCCTGACCTTTCTCTATCTGCTGGCGCCGCTGTTCTTCTTTACCCACGGCACCGCGATCAGTTGGGCGCTGGCCGGTCTGGCGACGCTGTTTGTCGGCCTGCGCCTGCAATCGCGGACTTTCCTGTTTACCGCGTTTGCCGTGCAGTTGCTGGGTGGCGCGTTGTTCCTGTTGCGGCTGCAAGGTTCGAGCGGTGAGTCCGGCGCGGTGTTCAGCGCGGGTTGGAGCGGCTTGTTGAGCGCGTCCCTGATCAGTCTGGCGTTGATCGCCGGCATGCTGCTGGCCGCGCGGGACGAGATGGTGCGTAGCGACGTTCGGCTGTTGCGCGGTTTGTCGGTGGTGTTGCTCGCCGGTCTGGTGCTGATCAATCTGGCGGTGCTGTTCGTGCTGCCGTGGCAAACCGCGAGCGCGGTGTGGGCGGCCAGTGGTTTGTTCATCATCTGGTTGAGCCTGTATTTGAAGCAGCGCGTGAGTTTTGTTTTCGGACTGCTGCTGCAGGTGATTGGCGGTACGGCGTTCCTGTTCGCCGGGCCGGATCTGCTGGGGCCGCTGGCCAGCGAAGGGTTGAAGCCGTTGGCGCACAGCGGTTTCTGGACGCCATTGGTGTTGGGACTGGCGGCGTTGGTCGGCGCCTGGCGCTTGCAGCTCGGCAATCATGCATCGGCGTTTGATGTACTGAGCTTGCAGCGTTTGTCCGAAGTGCTGCTGGTATGGGGCGCCGGTTGGTGGGCGCTGGCGTGGGTCAGCGAAGTGCTGCGTTTTGCATCGGTGAATGTTCAAGCGACCTTGTTGCTGGCGGTCGCGGCGGTGAGTGTGGCGTTGTGGGCCGTGTTGGCGTTGCGCCTGAAATGGCCGTCGTTGGGCTTGCTTTGCACCTTGCTGATTCCTGCTGCGGGTGTGGTGTTGCTTGCAGCCTGGCACTCGCGTTATCACCCGGCGGCCGATTTCGGCTGGCTGGCTTGGGCGGCGGTGTTCGTCGTGCATTTCATCTCGCTGCGCAGTCTGGCACCGATGCTGCCGGCGCGCTCCCTGAGCAGCGCTCATGTGCTCGGTTGCTGGCTGTTGATCGGGGTGCTGGCGCTGGAGCTGCGCTACGGTTTGCTGCTGCTTTCCGAGCAGTACAACGCCTGGCGCTGGTTGGGTTGGGCGATTCTGCCGAGTCTGTATCTGGTGCTGATGGCTGCACCGCGCACTTGGCCGTGGCCGGTGTCGGCTTACTCACGCGAATACCGTTTGTACGCGGCGGCGCCGCTGGCGTTGTTAATGCTCGGCTGGTTCTGGCTGGCGAACATCGTCAGCGACGGCACTGCCGAACCGTTGCCATACGTGCCGCTGATCAATCCGCTGGAGTTGGGCCTGCTGTTTGCGCTGTTCGGTGTCTACGTCTGGGCTCGCAGCGCGGTGATGCAACTGGCGATCCGCCAGGACACCTTTGATCACGCCACGCAACTGATCGCTGGCGTTTCGTTGTTTGCGTTCTTTACCGCGTTGGTGAACCGCACGGCTCACCATTGGGGTGGCGTACCGTTCGAGCTGGATTTGCTGCTCGCGTCGATGCAGGTGCAGGCCGGTCTGTCGATCGTCTGGACCTTGATGGCCCTGAGTCTGATGATTGGCGGCCATCTGCGGCATCGTCGCGAAGTCTGGCTGATCGGCGCGGCGTTGATCGGCGTGGTGGTCGCGAAACTGTTCTTTGTCGAATTGAGTAACCGCGGCGGGCTGGCGCGGATCGTCTCGTTTATCGGCGTGGGTGTGTTGCTGTTGGTGGTGGGCTATTTCGCCCCGTTGCCGCCCAAGCGCGCGGAGGCTTCGCCGGAAGCCGAAAAACCGGTCCCGCAAACCGAAGGAGTGTCGTCTTGAGTCAGAAGTTGAACCTGGTCTGGTTGGGCGCTGTTGCGTTGGGTGTGGCACTGTCGGCCAGCGCGCAGGAGAAACCTGCGGATTTCGCCACTCAGGTGCCGTTGACCGTGAGTGGCGAAGGCCCGTGGTATCGCCTCGAATTGCCCTTGACCGTGCAATTGAATGCGCGGCAAACCGACCTGAGCGACGTGCGCGTGTTCAACGCTGCGGGCGAGGTTCAGGCCTACGCCCTGGCGCGGGAAACCGCGCAGACCAGCGAAAACCGCACACTGACCGACGTGAAGTGGTTCCCGCTGTACAACTCCGCGGACGCCACCGAACGCGCGCCGAGTGTGCGGGTGCGATCGAGCGCCGATGGCACGCTGGTCGAAGTGCAGCCGTCCAGTCAGCTGGAGGCGGGCGAAGAAGTGCTGCGCGGTTGGTTGCTCGACGCCAGCGGCATCAAGGCGCCGTTACAGCAATTGATCCTCGACTGGACCAGCGAGCGCGACGGCTTTCAGCGTTTCAGCATCGAAGCCAGCGACGATTTGCAGCATTGGCAGTCGTGGGGTGACGGGCAGGTGGCGCGGCTGACGTTTGCCGACGAGCGGGTCGAGCAGCATGAAGTCGGCTTGCCGGGACACTCGGCGCGCTATTTGCGCCTGCTGTGGAGCACACCGCAATCGGCGCCGACGCTGACCTCGGCGCAACTGGAAAGCGCCAGCACGCGCAGCCTGCCGCTGCCGTTGGTCTGGTCGCAACCGTTGGCCGGCAGCAGCGTGAAGGCCGGTGAATACACCTGGCAGTTGCCGATGGGGTTGAATGTCGAGCGCTTGCAGGTCGAGCTGAATCAGCCGAACAGCCTGGCGCCGGTGACCTTGTCCGGTCGTCGCGAAAGCAGCCTGCCGTGGCAGCCGCTGAGCAGTGGTTTGCTGTATCGCCTGACCCAGAGTGGTCAGGACGTGGTGCAAAACGAATTGCAGCTACCGGGACAGACCGTGCAGCAGCTTAAGCTAAGGGTGGACGAGCGGGGCGGTGGTTTGGGCGCCGAAGCGCCGATGGTGCGTTTTGCTGTGCGTTCGACGCAATTGGTGTTCCTGGCGCGTGGTGCCGGGCCTTATACGCTGGTGTTGGGCAGTGCGACGGTGAAGGCGGCGAACCTGCCGTTGTCGACGCTGATCCCGGATTACAGCGCGGCGAAATGGGCGGCGTTGGGCAGGGCGACGGTGGATACCGGGGGGGTGGTGACACCGGCTTCAACGGCGGTTGGTTCAGCGACGACGGACACCAACTGGAAGAAATTCGGGTTATGGGCGGTGTTGTTGTTGAGCGTTTTGTTTTTGGCCGCGATGGCGTTCAGTTTGCTGCGTAAACCCCCGGCCAATTCCTGAGAATGGCTGGCGCTACGCGCCCTTCGCGAGCAAGCCCGCTCCCACAGTCGACCGCGTAATTCTGATAAAACGCGGTCACCTGTGGGAGCGGGCTTGCTCGCGAATGCGATCTACAAGCCAGAGAAAGTCCCGAAACTGTCGCGAATGCCCGATCCACATCCGACCCGTTTCGAACTACGCTCAACCCGGCGCATGAACTCTATTGGGTGTTCCACGTCTGATAGGAGGAAATGCGCCCCGACTCGCGTTAAACTGCGCGGGTTTTTAGCCCCCCATTCCACCGGAGCCTTCCATGTCCCGCGTTACCCTGAGTCGCTATTTGATTGAGCAGACCCGTAGCAACAACACTCCTGCCGATCTGCGTTTCCTGATCGAAGTGGTGGCGCGCGCCTGTAAAGAAATCAGCCACGCCGTCTCCAAAGGCGCCCTGGGTGGTGTTCTGGGCAGCATGGGCACCGAAAACGTCCAAGGTGAAGTGCAGAAGAAGCTTGATGTGATGTCCAACGACATCCTGCTCGAAGCCAACGAATGGGGCGGTCACCTGGCCGGCATGGCATCCGAAGAAATGGACAATGCCTACCAGATCCCGGGCAAATACCCGAAAGGCGCGTACCTGCTGGTGTTCGACCCGCTGGACGGTTCGTCGAACATCGACATCAACGCGCCGGTCGGTACGATCTTCTCGGTGCTGCGTTGCCCGAACGAATACCTGACCCAGAACGAGCCTTTGAACGAAAAGGCCTTCCTGCAGCCAGGCACTCAGCAGGTTGCCGCCGGTTACGCGATTTACGGTCCACAGACCATGCTGGTGCTGACCCTGGGCAATGGCGTCAAAGGCTTCACCCTGGATCGTGAAATGGGCAGCTTCGTACTGACCCATGAAGACATCACGATCCCGGAGTCCACGCAGGAGTTCGCGATCAACGCGTCCAACAAGCGTCACTGGGAAGCGCCGGTACAACGTTACGTCGACGAATTGCTGGCTGGCGATGAAGGCCCGCTGAAGAAGAACTACAACATGCGCTGGGTCGCGGCGATGGTTGCCGACGTGCACCGCATCCTGACCCGTGGCGGTCTGTTCATGTACCCACGCGACAGCCGCGAGCCATCCAAGCCGGGCAAACTGCGCCTGATGTACGAAGCCAACCCGATGTCGTTCCTGGTTGAACAGGCAGGCGGCGCCTCCACCGATGGCCATCAGCGCATCCTCGACATTCAGCCTGAAGGCCTGCACCAGCGCGTAGCGGTGTTCCTCGGCTCGAAAGAAGAAGTCGCACGCGTCACGGCTTACCATAAGGAATAAACCCATGACCGCGCCCTGGCAGCCGTTGCTCGAATGGTGGTTTGGAAATTCCGAATCACCGAACGAAGTAGCGGCTGAGAAGGGCAAGTTATGGTTCGGCAAGCACGACAGCCAGGACCTCGAAGCGCAGACGCGTTTCGGGGACTGGGTCGAGCAGGCACTGGCCGGCGGATTGACCGAGTGGGCGCAACGCCCCGACGGTTGGCTGGCCCTGGTGCTGCTGCTCGATCAACTCCCGCGAATGATCTTTCGCGACACTCCCAAATCCTTTGCAGGCGATCTCAGGGCTCAGGCACTGGTGGCGCAAGGCATTGCTGCGGATTTCGATCGGCAATTGCAGCCGATTCAGCGGGTGTTTATCTACCTGGTGTTCGAGCATTGCGAGAATCTGGCGGTGCAGAATGAAGCTGTCTCGCGCTATATCGATCTTGTGGCACAGCAGCCTGAGGCCGACCGGAAACTCTTTACCGACTACCTGAGCTATGCCGAGAAGCATCAGCAGGTGATTGCGCGGTTTGGACGGTTTCCGCATCGCAATGCGGTGTTGGGAAGGGAGTCTACGGATGAGGAGTTGGTGTTTCTTGCGGGGCCTGGGTCGCGGTTCTAAATCTTTATCGCGGCTGATGCCGCCTTCGCGAGCAAGCCCGCTCCCACAGTGGATCTGCGTAACGCTGGAGATCCACTGTGGGAGCGGGCTTGCTCGCGAAGGGGCCCGAGAGATTACTTAAATCCTGAAGCTACCGACCAGATGCTTCAACCGCGCCGCCTGCTGTTCAAGGTCAGAACACGCACGCAACGTCGCCTGCAGGTTCTCCACCCCTTCCTGGTTCAGCGTGTTGATCTCGGTGATGTCGACGTTGATCGACTCCACCACAGCCGTTTGCTCTTCGGTAGCCGTCGCCACGGACTGGTTCATCCCGTCGATCTCGCCGATCCGCAGGGTCACGCTGCCCAATCGTTCGCCGGCCTGGTTGGCGATGCCGACGCTGCTTTCGCTCTGACGCTGGCTGTCGGTCATGGTGCTGACGGCTTCGCGTGCGCCGACTTGCAGCTCTTCAATCATCTTCTGCACTTGTTGCGCCGAATCCTGGGTGCGGTGCGCCAGGTTGCGGACTTCGTCGGCCACCACAGCAAATCCGCGTCCGGCTTCACCGGCACGGGCCGCTTCGATGGCGGCGTTCAACGCCAACAGGTTGGTCTGCTGCGAGATGCTGGTGATCACTTCCAGAATCTGCCCGATGTTTACCGTGTTGCTGTTGAGCGTCTCGATGTTGCCGCAGGAATCGCTGATCTTCGCTGACAGCTGTTGCATTGCTGCGATGGTTTTATCCACCACGAGCTGACCGTCCTCGGCCAATGCGCGCGCGTCGCTCGAGTGCTGCGAGGCGAGGGCGGCGTTCTGGGCGATTTCCTGGGCGGCGGCGCCCAGTTCGTTGATGGCGGCGGCCACGCTGCTGGTGCGTGAGGCTTGCTGATCCGAGTTGAACATCGACGAGTTGGAGGCGGCGACGACGCGCAGTGCGACCTCGTTGACCTGGCCGGTGGCCGAGGACACTTCGCGAATCGAGGTGTGAATACGTTCCACAAAACGGTTGAACGAGGTGCCCAGCGCACCGAATTCGTCATGGCCGTGAATGGTCAGGCGTTTGGTCAGGTCACCTTCGCCTTCGGCGATGTCATGCATGGCGCGGCCCATGGTCAGCAGCGGCTGCATCAGGAAACTGATCAGCATGCCCAGCAACGCGATGATGATCACTACGGCGATGACCATGGCGATGATCGCCGAGGTGCGGAATTCGCTGAGCATCGAGAACGCGGTGTCCTGATCCAGCACCAGCGCAACGTACCAGTTTGCCGACGGCACGCCGTTGACGCGGGTGAAGGAGATGAACTGGCGCTTGCCGTCGATCTCGACTTCTTTCAGGCCCGGGCTGACTTGCGGGGTGCCGTTCGGGTAGGCGTCGGTCAGATTCTTGAGGACCAGTTTGCTGTCCGGGTGAATCAGGATCTTGCCGTCGGCGCTGACGATAAATGCATGGCCGTGACCGCTGAAGTTCAGCGAGTTGATGATTGCACTGACGCTGGACAGGTCGATGTCTGCACCGGCGACGCCGATCATTTGGCCCTGGCGCTGCACCGGCGTGGCGACGGTGATCACCAGTTTGCCGGAGGATGCGGCAATGTAGGGCTCGGTGACGATGGTCTGTTGGGCGCTGTTCGCCGCCTTGTACCAGCCGCGTGCGCGAGGATCGTAGTCCGCGGCGCGACTGCCGGCCGGTATCGAAAACATCACACCGTCGGTGCCGCCAAAGTAGCTCAGCTGGAAGTTGCTGGTGTAGGCGGGCAAGTCGATGGCGCGCTTGAGGTTTGCCAGGTCACTGCCATCCACCGCTACCTGCTGGGCAAGCGACTGTAGCAACTGCATGCGGCTTTCCAGCCAGGTCTGAATGTTGCTGGTGGTCAGGCTGCCGAGTTCCTGCATCGACGATTCAGTACTGCTGCGCAGGGTCTGGCGCTGGCGGTAGTCGTTGAAGAGGATGAAACAAGCGAATGCGACGGCCACCACGAGGGCGGCTGCCAACAGGATTTTGTGGCTGAATTTCATGTTTCTGGTCATTAAATGAGCTACCGCAAAGGGTCTGGTCTGCAAAGGGGCGCCAATTTGCCACAGGAACGGGCTTTGCGCTGCTTTTATGTCGACTGACTGGCGCCAAAGATTAGGCAACTTTTGCCAAAACCGACGAAATACTCAGCGGCGAAAGAAAGTGGCCGATTTTTCGGCAAAAGGTAGACGAGCGGCCCCATAAATAGGCGTTTGGTCAGGGAACCAGACAGGGGTTTTCTCTTCTAAGCTTCTGCTTGGCAGCCATGCCATTCCCTTCGCCCAGGAGCTACACCATGTCGCTGCGTTCCATCGCCTTGCTTTCGTTCTGCGTAATGTTGGCCGCGTGCGGCAAGATCAATCAGGAAAACTATTCGAAACTGTCGACAGGCATGCCCAAGGCCGAGGTTGAAACCTTGCTGGGCAAACCCTCCGACTGCTCGGGTGCGCTCGGCATGTCCAGTTGCACCTGGGGCGACAAGAACAGCTTTATCAGCGTGCAGTACGCCGGTGACAAAGTGTTGATGTTTTCCGGCCAAGGCCTGAAGTAATCCGGGGCGATACGCCCGCGGGAGAAAAACAATGAAGCGGTTATTGATCCTCCTTTTTGCCGGCCTGGTATTGGCCGGCTGCGCCACTTCTGGCGAAGATCCGTTGGCGCCGAAAACCGTCAACAGCGTCAATCTGAAGAAGTACCAGGGAACCTGGTACGAGTTGGCGCGTCTGCCGATGTATTTCCAGCGCAACTGTGCGCAATCCGAAGCCCATTACACGCTCAAGCCAGACGGTGACGTGCTGGTGCTGAATCGCTGCCTGACGGCGGATTGGAAATGGGAGGAGGCCAAGGGCACGGCTTATCCGCAGGTGCCGGGCAAGGCCGACAAGCTGTGGGTCGAATTCGATACCTGGTTCTCGCGACTGATTCCGGGCGTGGCGAAGGGCGAATACTGGGTGTTGTACGTCAGCGATGACTACAAGACCGCCATCGTCGGCGACCCGAGCCGCCGTTACCTGTGGCTGCTGTCGCGAACCCCGACGGTCAATGGAGTGGTGCGTGAAGAACTGCTGAGCAAGGCGCGTCAGCAGGGGTATGACACGACGCGGCTGATCTGGCGTGCGACGGATACGCAGATGGCCAAGACTTCGAACTGACGGCCACCGAAGATCAAAACTGTGGGAGCGGGCTTGCTCGCGAAAGCGGTCTGTCAGTCAACATCTCTGTTGAATCTGACGGCCCCTTCGCGAGCAAGCCCGCTCCCACATTTTTTTTGTGTCAGCCGAGGAGATCACGCAGGACCTGGGTGATTGCCCGGCTGCTTTCCTCCTCCCCGGCATGACGCCCATCCCGCACAACCCACTGGCCATTGACCAGCACATCCCGCACCTGACGATCGCCACCGGCGAACAACCAACGATTGAGAATCCCGTCCCCAGTGGCTGTCGCCAAGTATGGATCGCTACCGTCCAGCACCAGCCAATCCGCCCGTTTGCCCACTTCCAGCGCACCGATCGGTTGACCCAACGCCTGTGCGCCGCCGTCCAGCGCTGCGTCATACAACGTGCGCCCGACCATCGGCTGATCGGCGCCATATAAGCGATTACGCCGCTGATCGCGCAAACGCTGGCCGTATTCCAGCCAACGCAATTCTTCCACCACGCTCAATGACACATGACTGTCGGAACCGATGCCCATGCGCCCGCCCTGGGCGAGGAAATCCACGGCCGGGAAAATCCCGTCGCCGAGGTTGGCCTCGGTGGTCAGGCACAGGCCGGCGATGGCGCGACTCTTGGCCATCAGCGTGACTTCTTCCGGATTGGCGTGGGTCGCGTGAACCAGGCACCAGCGCTGATCGACTTCGGTGTTTTCGTACAGCCATTGCAGAGGGCGACGGCCGCTCCAGCTCAGGCAGTCATCGACTTCCTTCTGCTGCTCGGCGATGTGAATGTGCACCGGGCACTGCTTGTCGCTGGCCGCCAGCACTTCGTTGATCTGCTGTGGTGTTACCGCGCGCAATGAGTGGAAACACAAACCCAGCGACTGCGCCGGTTGCTGCGCCAGGATCGGCTGCAAGCGCGATTGAAGCTTCAGGTAGTTTTCCGTGCTGTTGATAAAGCGACGCTGGCCGTCGTTCGGGGCCTGGCCACCGAAACCGGAATGGCTGTAGAGCACGGGCAACAGGGTCAAACCAATACCGGCGGAACTGGCCGCCTGGCTGATACGCAGCGCCAGTTCGGCGGGATCTGCGTAGGGCTGGCCGCTCGTGTCGTGGTGCACGTAATGAAATTCCGCAACCGAGGTGTAACCGGCCTTGAGCATTTCGATGTACAGCTGACGGGCGATGACGCCGAGTTGGTCGGGGCTGATTTTTCCGACGAGCCGGTACATCAGATCGCGCCAGGTCCAGAAACTGTCGTTCGGATTACCGGCCACTTCCGCCAACCCGGCCATCGCTCGCTGGAACGCGTGGGAGTGCAGATTCGGCATCCCCGGCAGCAGCGGACCGCTTAGCCGTTCGGCGCCATCTGCCTGGGAATTGGCCTGGATGTGGGTCAAAACGCCGTCGGCGCTGACCTCAAGACGTACATTGTTGGCCCATCCACTAGGCAGCAGCGCGCGTTCGGCAAAGAAGGCGGACATGGTTCAGCACCCCATCGTGTGTTATTTGTATATACATATACAGACGTTTGCCTGCCCGGTAAACTCCGGCAAGCTAGCAACCTCTCTTCAACGAACAAGGATTAACCGTGCCGACTCCGCCCGCAGTCTCTCCGTTGGCCGCACACATGGGCGACAGTCCGGCGCCCTTGTACGCCCGCGTCAAACAGATGATCACCCAGCAAATCGACAGTGGAAACTGGCCGCCGCACTACCGCGTTCCGTCGGAAAGCGAGCTGGTCAGCCAACTCGGTTTCAGCCGCATGACCATCAACCGCGCCCTGCGCGAGATGACCGCCGACGGTCTGTTGGTGCGCATGCAAGGCGTCGGCACATTCGTCGCCGAGCCGAAAAGCCAGTCCGCGCTGTTTGAAGTGCACAACATCGCCGACGAAATCGCCTCCCGTGGTCATCGCCATACGTGCCAGGTGATCACGCTTGAAGAAGAGGCCGCTGGTTCCGAGCGCGCCCTGGCCCTGGATATGCGTGAAGGCCAGAAGGTCTTCCACTCGCTGATCGTGCATTTCGAAAACGACATCCCGGTGCAAATCGAAGACCGTTTCGTCAACGCGCTGGTGGCGCCGGATTACCTCAAGCAAGACTTCACCCTGCAAACGCCTTACGCCTATCTGAACCAGGTCGCGCCGCTGACCGAAGGCGAGCACGTGGTCGAGGCAATTCTGGCCGAGGCCAGCGAGTGCAAGTTGCTGCAGATTGAAAAGGGCGAGCCGTGCCTGCTGATCCGTCGCCGCACCTGGTCCGGCCGTCAGCCGGTGACCGCCGCCCGTTTGATCCACCCCGGTTCCCGTCATCGTCTGGAAGGACGGTTCCATAAATAGAGAGCCATAAATGAGTAGTTTGAAGGTTCTACGCGCGGTCGATTACCCGCGCATGCCGTGGAAAAATGGCGGCGGCAGCACTGAAGAAATCACCCGCGACGCGGGCACCGGTCTTGATGGTTTCGGCTGGCGCCTGTCGATTGCCGATATCAGCGAGTCGGGCGGGTTTTCTACCTTCGCCGGTTACGAACGAATCATCACCGTGTTGCAGGGCGACGGCATGACTTTGTCGGTTGATGGCCAGAACACGCGGCCGTTGTTACCGCTGGACCCGTTTGCCTTCAGCGGCGAAAGCCAGGTGTCCTGCACGTTGATGGGTGGTCCGATTCGCGACTTCAACCTGATTTATGCGCCGCAGCGTTACGACGCGCGTTTGCAGTGGCTGGATGGCGAGCAGCGGTTTTTCAGTTCCGCGAGCACCGTGCTGGTGTTTAGTGTGAGCGAAGCGCTAGAAGTGAAGGTCGGTAACAATGCCCAGCAATTGGGTCGACATGATTGCCTGCAACTTGGCGGTAACGTCGGCCTGCTGGAAGTCGCCAGCAACGGCGCCTGCTGTGTGATCGAACTGACTGCACGCGGTTAACTGCTGAAGAAATCTAATGTGGCGAGGGGATTTATCCCCGTTGGGCTGCGCAGCAGCCCCATTTTTTGGGGCCGCTTCGCGACCCAACGGGGATAAATCCCCTCGCCACAAAAGCAATCACCTTTCCTGTTTCTCAACGCGCACCACTTTGTTACCGAACGCCCCAGCGTGGCGCAAAACCACGTTCAAATAACAAGCTAGCTCCCCTTCTCAAAATCACCCGAAAAATTTCATCTCTCGCAAACCCTTGATCTACAAGCTTTCCACCCCTCTCAGAATTTTTCTTGAATGCCCATCCAACAAGTTGGCCGCTTGATTGCATATGCTTGTATGTACAAGTAAAGACGTATGCGTATGAGTCGACCGAGACTCTCCGCAGCGTCCACTGATTCGCTTGTGGCGCAACGATGCGCACAGGCTGGCTTACCCATCGCCAGGGTTGGTTTGGATTGATCGCTGAGGAGTCTTTTTCGTGACTGACATTAAACCTACTAAGTTTCGTGACGTTGAAATCCGCGCTGCCCGCGGTAACAAGCTGACCGCCAAGAGCTGGCTGACCGAAGCGCCGCTGCGCATGCTGATGAACAACCTCGACCCGGAAGTCGCCGAAAACCCTAAAGAGTTGGTGGTTTACGGTGGTATCGGTCGTGCGGCACGTAACTGGGAATGCTACGACAAGATCGTCGAAAGCCTGACCAACCTGAACGACGACGAGACCCTGCTGGTGCAATCCGGCAAGCCGGTCGGCGTGTTCAAGACCCACAGCAACGCGCCGCGCGTGCTGATCGCCAACTCCAACCTGGTGCCACATTGGGCGAGCTGGGAACACTTCAACGAACTCGACGCCAAAGGCCTGGCCATGTACGGCCAGATGACTGCCGGCAGCTGGATCTACATCGGCAGTCAGGGCATCGTTCAAGGCACCTACGAAACCTTCGTCGAAGCCGGTCGCCAGCACTACAACGATGACCTGAAAGGTCGTTGGGTCCTGACCGCAGGCCTGGGCGGCATGGGCGGCGCTCAACCTCTGGCTGCAACCCTGGCCGGCGCTTGCTCGCTGAACATCGAATGCCAACAGGTCAGCATCGATTTCCGCCTGAACAGCCGTTATGTCGACGAGCAAGCCACCGACCTCGACGACGCGCTGGCCCGCATCGACAAATACACCAAGGAAGGCAAGGCGATTTCCATCGCGCTGCTGGGTAACGCGGCTGAAATTCTGCCGGAACTGGTCAAGCGCGGCGTGCGCCCGGACATGGTCACCGACCAGACCAGCGCCCACGACCCGCTCAACGGTTACCTGCCGGCTGGCTGGACCTGGGAAGAGTATCGCGCTCGCGCCAAGACCGAGCCTGCTACCGTGGTCAAAGCCGCCAAGCAATCCATGGCCGTGCACGTTAAAGCGATGCTGGATTTCCAGAAAATGGGTATCCCGACCTTCGACTACGGCAACAACATCCGTCAGATGGCGCAAGAAGAAGGCGTGGAAAACGCATTCGACTTCCCAGGTTTCGTACCGGCTTACATCCGTCCGCTGTTCTGCCGTGGTATCGGCCCGTTCCGGTGGGCTGCGCTGTCGGGCAACGCTGAAGACATCTACAAAACCGACGCCAAGGTCAAAGAACTGATCCCGGATGACGCACACCTGCACAACTGGCTGGACATGGCGCGCGAGCGCATCAGCTTCCAGGGTCTGCCGGCCCGTATCTGCTGGGTTGGTCTGGGCCTGCGCGCCAAGCTCGGTCTGGCGTTCAACGAAATGGTTCGCAGCGGTGAATTGTCTGCGCCAATCGTGATCGGTCGCGACCACCTGGACTCCGGTTCTGTAGCCAGCCCGAACCGCGAAACCGAATCGATGCAGGACGGTTCCGACGCCGTGTCCGACTGGCCACTGCTCAATGCCCTGCTCAACACCGCGAGCGGCGCGACCTGGGTTTCCCTGCACCACGGCGGCGGCGTCGGCATGGGCTTCTCCCAGCACTCGGGCATGGTAATTGTCTGCGACGGTACTGACGAAGCGGCCGAGCGTATCGCTCGCGTTCTGCACAACGACCCGGCGACCGGTGTCATGCGTCACGCCGACGCGGGTTACCAGATCGCGATCGACTGCGCCAAGGAGCAGGGCCTGAACCTGCCGATGATTACCGGTAAATAACGCAGATTGCTTTACCTGTGGGAGCGGGCTTGCTCGCGAAGAGGCCGGCACATTCAACATCTGTGCTGGCTCACCCCTTTCGCGAGCAAGCCCGCTCCCACAAAAAACAGTTCCACAATGGCTTCCCATAACAATCCACAGAGGTTGAATCATGGCTGTTAACAACGATCGTGCAGGCAGTAAACCGTTGATCGAGAAACGCTCGATCGACTACATCCCGGAAGCGGAGAGACACGGTCGTCTGTTAAGCCAGTTCACCCTGTGGATGGGTGCCAACCTGCAAATCACCGCGATTGTGACGGGTGCGCTGGCGGTGGTGCTCGGTGGTGATGTGTTCTGGTCGTTGATCGGTTTGCTGATCGGGCAACTGCTCGGCGGTGGCGTGATGGCGCTGCATGCCGCGCAAGGGCCCAAGCTTGGCCTGCCGCAGATGATCTCCAGCCGGGTACAGTTCGGCGTTTATGGCGCGGCCATCCCGATCGTGCTGGTCTGTTTGATGTATCTGGGCTTCACCGCCACGGGAACCGTGCTTTCCGGCCAGGCGCTGGGCCAGTTGTTTGGCGTCAGCGACAGCGTCGGTATCCTTATCTTCGCCAGCGTCATCGTGCTGGTCACGGTGCTCGGTTACCGGGTGATCCATTTCATCGGCCGTGTCGCCAGTGTCATTGGTGTGATTGCCTTTGTTTACCTGTTCAGTCGTTTGATGAGTCAGACGGACGTTGGCGCACTGCTGCAAATCCGCCACTTCAGTTGGAGCAGCTTCCTGCTTGCGGTGTCGCTCGCGGCGTCCTGGCAGATCGCCTTCGGTCCTTACGTGGCTGACTATTCTCGCTACCTGCCGAGCAAGACTTCCTCGGTAAAAACCTTTTTCGCCGCTGGCGCGGGTTCGGTGATTGGCGCACAAGTGGCGATGATCCTCGGCGTGTTTGCCGCCGCCTCGGCCAACGGACAATTCGCCGGTCACGAAGTGGCCTATATCGTTGGTTTGGGCGGTACCGGTGCCACCGCTGCGCTGCTGTATTTCAGCATCGCGTTCGGCAAGGTCACCATCTCCACGCTGAACTCCTACGGCAGCTTCATGTGCATTGCCACCATCATCAGCGGTTTCCGTGGTCACTTGCAGGTCACGCGCTTGCAACGTCTGGTCTTCGTGCTGGTCATCGTCGGTGCTGCGACCCTGATCGCGTTGCTCGGTCAGCACTCGTTCCTCGGTGCGTTCAAGTCCTTCATCCTGTTCTTGCTGGCGTTCTTTACGCCATGGAGCGCGATCAACCTGGTGGACTACTACTGCATCACCCGCGAACGCTATGACGTGCCGGCGCTGGCCGATCCGAACGGTCGCTACGGCCGCTGGAACGTGCTCGGTATCAGCGTCTATGTCTTCGGTGTGCTGGTGCAACTGCCGTTCATCTCCACCAAGTTCTATACCGGTCCGCTGGTGGCAGCGCTGGGTGATGTGGATATTTCCTGGATCATCGGTCTGGTGCTTCCCGCAGCCCTGTATTACCTCTGTGCGAAACGATGGCACGGCACCGTACCCGATCAACTGATTCTGCCGGTCGAGCAGGACAGCGATGTACAACCTAAAACAAGCGGGGCCGGTCGCGCTGCGGCGCAGGCCTGATTGGACGTGGACAGGCTGGATGCCTCTTGACTGCCGTAAGCCAATTCATGATTAGGAGCGTCACTACAATGAAATCGAACAAGACCCTGCTGACCACATTGCTTTCCATGGGCCTGCTCGCCAGCGCCGGCGCCACTCAGGCCGCCGGTTGGTGCGAATCGGGTAAACCGGTGAAATTCGCCGGCCTGAACTGGGAAAGCGCCATGTTGCTGACCGACGTGCTGCAAGTCGTGTTGGAGAAAGGCTACGACTGCAAGACCGACAGCCTGCCGGGCAACTCCATCACTATGGAAAACGCCCTGAGCAGCAACGACATTCAAGTGTTTGCCGAAGAGTGGGTCGGCCGCAGCGAAGTCTGGAACAAGGCCGAGAAGGCCGGCAAAGTCGTCGGTGTCGGCGCGCCAGTTGTCGGTGCAGTCGAAGGCTGGTACGTGCCGCGCTACGTGATCGAAGGCGACGCCAAGCGCAAGCTGGAAGCCAAGGCCCCGGACCTGAAAAACATTGCTGACCTGGGCAAGTATGCCGCCGTGTTCAAGGACGCCGAAGAACCCGCCAAGGGCCGTTTCTACAACTGCCCGGCCGGCTGGACCTGTGAGCTGGACAACAGCGAAATGCTGAAAAGCTACGGCCTGGAAAGCAGCTACACCAACTTCCGCCCGGGCACCGGCCCGGCGCTGGATGCCGCGGTGCTGTCGAGCTACAAGCGTGGCGAGCCGATCCTGTTCTACTACTGGTCGCCAACCCCGCTGATGGGCCAGGTGGATCTGGTCAAACTCGAAGAGAAACCGGGCGTGGACAAGCGCGTGACCATCAAGGTCGGCCTGTCCAAGACCTTCCACGAGCAAGCCCCGGAACTGGTGGCCGTGCTGGAAAAGGTCAACCTGCCCATCGACATCCTCAACCAGAACCTCGGGCGCATGGCCAAAGAGCGGATCGAATCGCCAAAACTGGCCAAGATCTTCTTGAAGGAACATCCTGAGGTCTGGCACGCATGGGTGAGCGAAGACGCAGCCAAAAAGATCGACGCGGCCTTGTAGGTTGAGCTTCTCCGACTGCCGTCAGCGGCAGTCGGATGCTTGATCGCAACCCCTTGATTGAGAGTCTCTTATGTTTCCCGAAAGCTTTACCTTTTCCATCGCCGACTGGGTCAACGGTTGGGTCGATTCGCTCGTCACCAACTACGGCGACGTGTTCCGCAGCATCTCCGACACCCTGTTGTGGGCCATCGTCAATCTTGAAGGGCTGCTGCGTGCGGCACCCTGGTGGTTGATGCTGGCGATCGTGGCGGGCGTTGCCTGGCACGCAACCCGTAAGGTCGTGACCACCGCCGTCATCGTCGGTTTGCTGTTCCTGGTCGGCGCAGTCGGCCTCTGGGACAAGCTGATGCAAACGCTCGCGCTGATGATGGTGGCCACGGTCATTTCGGTGCTGATCGGCATCCCGCTGGGCATTCTCTCGGCGCGCAGCAATCGCCTGCGTTCGGTGCTGATGCCGTTGCTGGACATCATGCAGACCATGCCGAGCTTCGTGTACCTGATCCCGGTGCTGATGCTGTTCGGCCTGGGCAAGGTTCCGGCGATTTTCGCCACGGTGATTTACGCGGCGCCACCGCTGATACGCCTGACCGATCTGGGCATTCGCCAGGTTGACGGCGAAGTCATGGAAGCGATCAACGCCTTCGGTGCCAACCGCTGGCAGCAACTGTTCGGCGTGCAACTGCCGCTGGCCCTGCCGAGCATCATGGCCGGGATCAACCAGACCACCATGATGGCGCTGTCGATGGTCGTCATCGCCTCGATGATCGGTGCCCGTGGCCTCGGCGAAGATGTGTTGGTGGGGATTCAGACCCTCAACGTCGGACGTGGCCTCGAAGCCGGTCTGGCGATCGTGATTCTGGCAGTGGTGATCGACCGCATTACACAGGCGTACGGTCGTGCACGGCATGAGGTGAGCAAATGAACAACGCAGCCATCAGCAAGATCGAAGTCAAAAACGTCTTCAAGATTTTCGGCAGCCGTTCCAAGGAAGCGCTGGGCATGGTCGGCCAGGGCAAAACCAAGGATCAGGTGCTGGCCGAAACCGGCTGTGTGGTCGGGGTGAACGACCTGTCCTTGAGCATCGGCAGCGGCGAGATCTTCGTGATCATGGGCCTGTCCGGTTCCGGCAAATCGACCCTGGTGCGCCACTTCAATCGCCTGATCGACCCGACCAGCGGCGCGATCCTGGTGGATGGCGTGGACATCTTGCAATACGACATGGAAGCCCTGCGCGAATTTCGTCGACGCAAGATCAGCATGGTGTTCCAGAGTTTCGGCCTGCTGCCGCACAAGACCGTGGTGGACAACGTCGCCTACGGCCTGAAAGTGCGCGGCGAGACCAAGCAGATGTGTTCCGAGCGTGCGCTGCACTGGATCAACACCGTGGGCCTGAAGGGTTACGAAAACAAATACCCGCATCAGCTCTCGGGCGGCATGCGGCAGCGTGTGGGCCTGGCTCGTGCGTTGGCGGCGGACACCGACATCATCCTGATGGACGAAGCGTTCAGTGCGCTGGATCCGCTGATCCGCGCGGAGATGCAGGACCAGTTGCTGGAGCTGCAAAAGACCCTGCACAAGACCATCGTCTTCATCACCCACGACCTCGACGAGGCTGTGCGCATCGGCAACCGCATTGCGATCCTCAAGGATGGCCGCCTGATTCAGGTCGGCACGCCGCGAGAGATCCTGCATTCGCCGGCGGATGAGTATGTCGACCGGTTCGTACAGCGGCGGGCGGCGGTGGTTTAAAGAGATTTGCGGTGACTGTGCTGGCCTCTTCGCGAGCAAGCCCGCTCCCACATTGGATTGTTGGTGTTTTAGAAATTTGTGTTCGACACAGATCCAATGTGGGAGCGGGCTTGCTCGCGAAGGCGTCGGCAAAGCTGCATCAATACTCAAGTGTTACGCACGAGGTCAAAGATGTCCCAGGCTGAAAAAATCGTAATCGCCGACGCCCCTTTGCGTTGGCAGGATGTGGTCGCAGTCGCCCGCCACGGCGCACAGCTCGAACTGTCGGCCCAGGCCTGGGCGCGGATCGAGAACGCTCAGGCGATCGTCCAGCGCATCGTCACCAGCGGCGAACGCGCTTACGGCGTCAACACCGGTCTGGGCGCGTTGTGCAACGTCTCGCTCAAAGACGAACAACTCAGCCAACTGTCGCGCAACACCTTGCTCAGCCACGCCTGTGGCGTTGGCGCTCCACTGGCCGACGAGCAGACGCGCGCGATCATGTGCGCCGCCATCCTCAACTTCACCCAAGGCAAATCCGGCATTCATCGCCGGGTGGTCGAAGCCTTGCTGGCGCTGCTCAATCGTGGCATCACCCCGCAAGTGCCGTCCCAGGGCTCGGTGGGTTACCTGACCCACATGGCGCACATCGGCATCGCGCTGCTGGGCGTCGGTAATGTCAGCTATCGCGGGCAGATCGTTTCTGCGCAACAGGCCTTGGCCGAAGAAGGTTTGCAGCCGGTTCAACTGGGCGCCAAAGACGGCTTGTGCCTGGTCAACGGCACGCCGTGCATGAGCGGCCTCAGTTGCCTGGCGATTGCCGATGCCACGCGCCTGCTGCAATGGGCCGACGTGATCGGCGCCATGAGCTTCGAGGCCCAGCGCGGCCAGATCGCAGCGTTCGATGCCGAGATCATCGCGCTCAAACCGCACCCGGGCATGCAGCAGGTCGGCATCAATCTGCGGGCGTTGCTCGATGGCAGTGAAGTGATTGCGTCGAGCAAAGGCATCCGCACCCAGGATGCGCTGAGCATCCGTTCGATCCCGCAAGTCCACGGCGCTGCACGGGATCAACTGGCGCACGCCATTCAACAGATTGAAACCGAACTCAACGGCTGCACCGACAACCCGTTGCTGCTGGGCACGCCGGACAATTTCCGCATCATGTCCCAGGCCAACCCGCACGGTCAGTCCGTGGCCATGGCGGCTGATTTGCTGGCCATCGCCATGGCGGAAATCGGTTCCATCGCCGAGCGACGTCTCGACCGTTTGATCAACCCGCATGTCAGCGGTTTGCCGGCGTTCCTGGTGGCCAATCCGGGGGTGAACTCCGGGATGATGATCGTGCAATATGTCGCCGCTTCGCTGTGTGCGGAAAACCGTCAACTGGCGCAACCGGCGGTGCTCGACAACTACGTCACCTCGGGCTTGCAGGAAGACCATCTGAGCATGGGCACCAACGCCGCGTTGAAGCTGCATCGCGCGTTGGAAAACTGCACGCAGATCCTCGCGATCGAGTTCCTGCTGGCGGCTCAGGCTTTTGAGTTCCTCAAAGAGCAACGCTTCGGCGCCGGCACCGATGCCGCGTGGCGTCTGCTGCGTGAGCGTGTTCCGGCCTACGATCAGGACCGCTGGCTGGCGCCGGACATCGCCGCTGCTGCCGGGGTTTTGAAAGATTCGAATTTGCTGCACAAGGCCTTACCGAACCTCAACTGATTCCTCCATCAAACCAGCGTGCCAAGGCGCCACCCCCCCACAAGGCGGGAAGCGACGGACAACGGACATTTCCGGAGCGTCTGGTTAGTTAACAAAAAGACTCTCAAAAGGAGAATAAACGTGACTGCGCTAAATTTGATTCCCGGCCAACTGAGCCTTGCCCAACTGCGTGATATCTATCAGCAACCGGTCAAAATCACCCTCGACAACAGTGCCTCGGCGCAGATCGAAGCCAGCGTTGCCTGCGTGGAACAAATCCTCGCCGAGAACCGCACCGCCTACGGCATCAACACCGGTTTTGGCTTGCTGGCTTCGACCCGCATCGCCAGCGAAGACCTGGAAAACCTGCAGCGCTCGCTGGTCCTGTCCCACGCCGCCGGCGTCGGCCAGCCGATCAGTGACGCGTTGGTGCGTCTGGTCATGGTGCTCAAGGTCAACAGCCTGAGCCGTGGTTTCTCCGGTATTCGCCGCGTGGTCATCGACGCGCTGATCGCCCTGATCAACGCCGAGGTTTACCCGCACATTCCATTGAAAGGTTCGGTCGGTGCCTCCGGCGACCTGGCGCCATTGGCCCACATGTCGCTGGTGCTGCTGGGCGAAGGCAAGGCGCGTTACAAAGGCGAGTGGATGGAAGCCACCGAAGCGCTCAAAGTCGCCGGTCTGACCCCGCTGACCCTGGCCGCGAAAGAAGGCCTGGCGCTGCTCAACGGCACTCAGGTGTCCACCGCTTATGCGCTGCGCGGTCTGTTTGAAGGTGAAGACCTGTTCGCGGGCGCCCTGGCCCTCGGCGGCCTGACCGTCGAAGCGGTGCTGGGTTCGCGCTCGCCGTTCGATGCGCGCATCCACGATGCGCGTGGCCAGAAAGGCCAGATCGACGCCGCTGCCGCTTACCGCGATCTGCTGGGCGAGCGCAGTGAAGTCTCCGATTCGCACGAGAACTGCGAAAAGGTTCAGGACCCGTACTCCCTGCGCTGCCAGCCGCAAGTCATGGGCGCCTGCCTGACCCAGTTCCGTCAGGCCGCCGAAGTGCTCGCTGTCGAAGCCAACGCCGTTTCGGATAACCCCCTGGTATTTGCCGCGGAAGGTGACGTGATCTCCGGCGGTAACTTCCACGCCGAACCTGTCGCGATGGCTGCTGACAACATGGCCTTGGCCATCGCTGAAATCGGCTCGCTGAGCGAACGCCGCATCTCGCTGATGATGGACAAGCACATGTCGCAACTGCCGCCGTTCCTGGTGGCCAATGGCGGCGTGAACTCCGGTTTCATGATCGCTCAAGTGACCGCTGCGGCACTCGCCAGCGAAAACAAGGCGTTGTCCCATCCGCATTCGGTGGACAGCCTGCCGACCTCGGCGAACCAGGAAGACCACGTGTCCATGGCCCCGGCGGCGGGCAAGCGTCTGTGGGAAATGGCCGAGAACACCCGCGGGATTCTCGCGGTGGAATGGTTGGCGGCCGTTCAGGGGCTGGACTTGCGTGATGGTCTGAAGACCTCGCCGAAACTGGAGAAGGCTCGCGGGATTCTGCGTAAAGAAGTGCCGTTCTATGAGAAGGACCGGTTCTTTGCGCCGGATATCAATGCGGCCACGGAACTGTTGGCTTCGCGTTGCCTGAATGAGCTGGTCACGACGAAAATTTTGCCTAGCCTGTGATGGCCTCTTCGCGAGCAAGCCCGCTCCCACAGGGAGTACGCGTTCCACTGTGGGAGCGGGCTTGCTCGCGAATTCTTGAATATTGTGGAGACTAAGGGATGAAAACCCTCTGGCAACACTGCCACGTCGCAACCATGGCGCAAGGCGTCTACTCGGTCATCGAGGATGCGGCCATCGTGACGTCCGGTGCGCGCATTGAGTGGATCGGCCCTCGCGCTGAACTGCCGGCGGGCGAATACCCGACCGTCAACGATTTGAAAGGGGCCTGGGTCACACCGGGCCTGATCGACTGCCACACCCACACGGTGTTCGGCGGTAACCGCAGCGGTGAATTCGAACAGCGCCTGCAAGGCGTCAGCTACGCGGAAATTGCCGCGGCCGGTGGCGGCATCGCCAGCACCGTACGCTCCACTCGCGCGGCCAGCGAAGACGAACTGTTCGCCAGCGCCGCCAAGCGTCTGAAAAGCCTGATGCGCGACGGCGTCACCACGGTCGAAATGAAATCCGGCTACGGCCTGGACCTGGCCAGCGAACGCAAGATCCTGCGAGTGATTCGCCGTCTCGGCGCCGAACTTCCGATCAGCGTGCGCAGCACCTGCCTGGCGGCCCATGCCTTGCCGCCGGAGTATGTGGACCGCGCCGATGACTACATCAATCACATCTGCGCCGAGATGCTCCCCGCGCTCGCCGCCGAAGGCTTGGTGGATGCGGTGGACGCGTTCTGCGAATACCTGGCGTTCTCGCCAGCGCAGGTCGAGCGCGTGTTCATCACCGCACAAGAACTCGGCTTGCCGGTGAAGCTGCACGCCGAGCAACTGTCATCGCTGCACGGTTCGAGTCTGGCGGCGCGTTATCACGCACTGTCGGCCGACCATCTGGAGTTCATGACCGAAGAAGACGCCATCGCCATGGCCGCGTCCGGCACCGTTGCCGTGTTGCTGCCCGGCGCGTTCTACTTCCTGCGTGAAACCCAACTGCCGCCGATGGACGCGCTGCGCAAACACGGCGTGAAAATCGCCATCGCCAGCGACCTCAATCCCGGCACTTCGCCTGCGCTGTCGCTGCGCCTGATGCTGAACATGGCCTGCACCTGTTTCCGCATGACCCCGGAAGAAGCCCTCGCCGGTGCGACGATTCATGCCGCGACTGCGTTGGGCATGGCCGAGACGCACGGCACGCTGGAAGCCGGCAAGGTCGCGGATTTCGTGGCCTGGCAAATCGATCGTCCCGCCGACCTGTCGTACTGGCTGGGCGGTGATCTGGAGAAACGCGTCGTGCGTCACGGCGTTGAAACGAGCGTTCAGGAGAGCAGTTGTGGATAAGGTTCTGAACTTCAAACAAGGCCGCGTGCCGCTGCTGATCAGCATGCCCCACGCCGGCCTGCGCCTGACCCCGGCGGTCGAAGCCGGGTTGATCCCCGACGCGAAAAGCCTGCCGGACACCGACTGGCACATCCCGCAGCTCTACGAATTTGCTGCCGAGCTGGGCGCCAGCACTTTGGCCGCCGAGTACTCGCGGTTTGTCATCGACCTGAATCGACCGTCCGACGACAAGCCTTTGTACGCAGGCGCGACCACCGGCCTGTACCCGGCGACACTGTTCGATGGCATTCCGTTGTTCCGTGAGGGTATGGAGCCCTCGGCAACGGAACGCGCGACCTATCTGGAGCAGGTCTGGACGCCGTATCACAGCACGTTGCAGAACGAGCTGGCGCGATTGAAAGCCGAGTTCGGCTATGCGCTGCTGTTCGATGCGCATTCGATCCGCTCGATCATCCCGCACCTGTTTGACGGCAAACTGCCGGACTTCAACCTCGGCACCTTCAACGGCGCCAGTTGCGACCCACAATTGGCCACTCAGCTGGAAGCGATCTGCGCGCAGCACGGCGACTACAGCCATGTGCTGAACGGTCGTTTCAAGGGCGGCCACATCACCCGGCATTACGGTAACCCGGCGGAAAACATCCACGCCGTGCAACTGGAGTTGGGCCAGTGCACGTACATGGAAGAGTTTGAGCCGTTCCGTTATCGCCCGGACCTGGCGGCGCCCACTCAGGTGGTGCTCAAGGAATTGTTGCATGGGCTGTTGGCTTGGGGCGAAAAGCACTACCGGTGACTGAGCGGGAACGATCATGCCCGGCGCAATCCCTGTAGGAGCGAGCTCGCTCGCGATAAACCCGAGAACTCCTCGGGGTGTCTGAGACAACGCGTTTTCGTTGACGACCATCGCGAGCGAGCTCGCTCCTACAAGTGCATGCTCATTGACGTAATTCGGGTTTATGATGCCGGACGGCAGAATAATAGTAGTCCCCCCAGGGATGACCTCGACCCCTTACGGAGCGCGCAATGCAGACTTTGTACCCGCAGATCAAACCCCACGCCCGGCACGATCTGGCCGTCGATGAAACCCACACCCTGTATGTCGACGAAAGCGGTTCACCGGAAGGTTTGCCGGTGGTGTTCATCCACGGCGGCCCCGGCGCCGGGTGTGATGCACAGAGTCGCTGTTTTTTTGATCCGAACCTGTATCGCATCGTCACCTTCGACCAGCGCGGTTGCGGTCGCTCCACCCCCCACGCCAGCCTGGAAAACAACACCACTTGGGATCTGGTCGCCGACCTTGAGCGGATTCGCCAGCACCTGGGCATCGACAAATGGGTGCTGTTCGGCGGTTCGTGGGGCTCGACCCTGGCGCTGGCCTACGCGCAAACCCACCCGGAGCGTGTGCACGGTCTGATTCTGCGCGGGATTTTTCTCTGCCGTCCGCAGGAAATCGAGTGGTTCTATCAGGCCGGCGCCAGCCGTCTGTTCCCCGATTACTGGCAGGACTACCTCGCGCCGATCCCGCTGGATGAGCGCGAAGACTTGCTCAGCGCTTTCCACAAGCGCCTGACCGGTAACGACCAGATTGCTCAGATGCACGCGGCCAAAGCCTGGTCCACCTGGGAAGGCCGGACGGCGACCTTGCGCCCGAACCCGCTGGTGGTCGATCGTTTCTCCGAGCCACAGCGCGCGTTGTCGATTGCCCGCATTGAATGTCATTACTTCACCAACAATGCGTTCCTGGAGCCGAACCAGCTGATTCGCGACATGGGCAAGATCGCCCATTTGCCGGGCGTGATCGTCCACGGTCGTTATGACGTGATCTGCCCGCTGGATAACGCCTGGGAATTGCATCAGAACTGGCCGAACAGTGAACTGCAGGTCATCCGTGACGCCGGGCATGCCGCTTCCGAGCCGGGCATTACCGATGCACTGGTGCGCGCCGCCGATCAGATGGCCCGGCGCTTGCTCGACCTGTCCCCTGAAGAAGCATGAAGGGCCTGTTGCAACGCGTGCGTGGCGCGCGAGTCGAGGTAGCGGGGGAGGTGGTCGGTGCAGTCGATCAGGGGTTGCTGGTTCTGGTCGCGGTCGAGCCCGAGGATACTCGGGCCAGCGCCGACAAACTTCTGCATAAGCTGCTTAACTATCGTGTATTCAGTGACGCCGAGGGCAAGATGAATCTGTCTTTGGCGGATGTCGGTGGCGGGTTGCTGCTGGTCTCTCAGTTCACCCTGGCCGCCGACACCAGAAGCGGGTTGCGCCCGGGTTTTTCGACCGCTGCCCCTCCAGCGCTGGGCGAGGAGCTTTTCGACTATCTATTAGGGAAAGCGAAACAGGTGCATGGCACTGTGGCATCAGGTAGATTCGGCGCGGATATGCAGGTGCACCTGGTCAATGATGGCCCGGTAACCTTCCTGTTACAGACCTGAAAGCGCTTGAAACAAGTTTTTAAGAGCTTTTTCACTGAAAACAGGGGTTTTTCGTGAGAAATACTTTGTTGCGCCTGATGCGTTGTAACGCGGCCTACTAGATAATCGCGCGCTACGGGGATCAGCGTTCGTTGGTCCGTTTTGACTTAGGTAGAGACTTGTCCTGGACCTGTTGGGGAATCATTTGGCCCCATAGGAGTCGGAACAATGCTCGCCAACTTGGCAAGAGTGGTCTGTAGGGGCGGGTTTTTCATGCCGTCTACCTCACAGGCCCTTCAACTGGCCGTTGGTTTTTTGATCTGTTTTCGGCGAGGGTTGCTCGTGATTGTTAGTCCCTGTATTGCACCAAAATTGTCTGCCAAACGGTTACGAAACGCTCTGGTAGCGGGCTCTGCTCTGCTCTGCCTGCTCAGCGCCGGCCAGCTTTGGGCATTCAGTCTGGATGATGTGTCGGCCAAGGCAAAAGAGCTGGCCGGGCAGAAATACGAAGCCCCGCGCAGTAACCTGCCGAACGAATTCCGCGAGATGAAATTCGCGGACTATCAGAAAATTCGCTTCCGCACCGAGAAAGCGGAATGGGCTGATCAGAAAACCCCGTTCAAACTGTCGTTCTATCACCAGGGCATGCACTTCGATACGCCGGTGAAAATCAACCAAATCACGGCCAACACCGTCGAAGAGATCAAATACGACCCAAGTCGTTTCGATTTCGGCGATGTGAAGTTCGATCCTAAAGCCACCGAACAGCTGGGTTACGCCGGCTTCCGTGTGCTGTACCCGATCAACAAGGCCGACAAGCAAGACGAAATCATGACCATGCTCGGCGCGAGTTACTTCCGCGTTATCGGCAAGGGTCACACCTATGGCTTGTCCGCTCGCGGCATGGCCATCGATACCGCGTTGCCGTCCGGCGAAGAATTCCCGCGTTTCACCGAGTTCTGGGTTCAACAGCCGAAACCGGGTGACAAGCACCTGGTCATTTTCGCCCTGCTGGATTCGCCACGCGCCACCGGTGCGTATCGCCTGACCCTGCGTCCGGGCAGCGACACCGTTGTTGACGTCAAGGCTCAGATGTTCCTGCGTGACAAGGTCACCAAGCTCGGCGTTGCACCGCTGACCAGCATGTTCCTGTTCGGCGCCAACCAGCCTTCCAAAGTGCTGAACTACCGTCGCGAGCTGCATGATTCCAGCGGTCTGTCGATCCATGCCGGCAACGGCGAATGGATCTGGCGTCCTCTGAACAACCCGAAACACCTGGCGGTGAGCAACTTCTCGATCGAGAACCCGCGCGGTTTCGGCCTGCTGCAACGTGGCCGTGACTTCAGTCACTACGAAGACCTCGATGACCGCTACGACAAACGCCCAAGTGCCTGGATCGAGCCAAAAGGCGACTGGGGCAAGGGTTCTGTAGACCTGGTTGAAATCCCGACCGCCGACGAAACCAACGACAACATCGTTGCGTTCTGGAGCCCGGAAAAATTGCCGGAGCCTGGCCAGCCGCTGGAATTCGGCTACCGCATGCACTGGACCATCGACGAAGCGTCGCTTCATGCACCGGACAGCGCTTGGGTCCAACAGACCCTGCGTTCCACGGGTGACGTGAAACAGTCCAACCTGATCCGCCAGCCGGACGGCAGCGTTGCCTACCTGGTGGACTTCGAAGGCCCGTCCCTGGCGGCCTTGTCTCCGGATGCGGACGTTCGCAGCCAGGTCAGCGTTGGCGACAACGCCGAGCTGGTCGAGAACAGCGTGCGTTACAATCCTGAAACCAAAGGCTGGCGCCTGACCCTGCGGATGAAAATCAAGGATCCAGGCAAGTCCACCGAGATGCGTGCAGCACTGGTTCAGAACGTCGTGCCTGCCGATCTCGCCAAGTCTTCGGTTCCATCGTCCAGTTCTTCTGTTGTCAAGGCTGACAAGGTTGCGGCCAGGCAAGCGGAGAAAGCGGACAAGGAAGCGAAGGCCGCCGAGGCCAAGCAGGCCGAAGCCAAGCCAGTCGTAGAGGCCAAGGACAAGGACAACAAAGACGCCAAGCAGCCTGCTGCTGCGGACGCGGCCCCAGCCACACCGGAATCGGCACCGACTGAAGAAGTCCTGACCGAGACCTGGAGCTACCAGTTGCCTGCCGATGAGTAATTCTCAAGTTCAGCCAGAGACTCTTGCCGAGTATCTGGCGCATTTACCGATGACCGA
This sequence comes from Pseudomonas sp. LBUM1670, assembly GCF_059695695.1. NCBI lineage: Bacteria > Pseudomonadati > Pseudomonadota > Gammaproteobacteria > Pseudomonadales > Pseudomonadaceae > Pseudomonas > Pseudomonas sp. LBUM1670. The sequence continues at coordinate 387,602 of NZ_CP166783.1, forward strand.
CGAGCAGCGCGCGGAACTCGCGGGCTGCCAGTCCTTCAGCGAGCTGCACCAGCGCCTGTCGTCCTCGACGTTCGACGCACCAGCCGAGGCTGCTCAAGCCTCGGTGGGCCGTCGTTTGACCCTGAACTCCGCTGAAGAGCTGGAAGAAGCGGAAATGCTGGTGCTCGACGCCAGCGGTCGGGTTTGCCTCAAGGCAACGCCACCGATCCGCCGGACCAAAGTCGTGCCCGAGCCGTGGCGCACCAACATTCTGGTGCGTGGCTGGCGGCGTCTGACCGGTCGCACCAATCCGCCGGCCCCGCCGAAAGACGAGAACGTATTGCCAGCCGCGCGCTGGCGTACGGTCGGTTCGATCCGCCGTTACATCCTGCTGGTACTGATGCTCGGTCAAACCATCGTCGCCGGCTGGTACATGAAAGGCATCATGCCGTACCAGGGCTGGTCGTTCGTCGACCTGAACGAAGTCCTGCATCAACCCGTGATGCAAACCGTCACGCAAGTGCTGCCGTATGCGCTGCAAACCAGCATCCTGATCATGTTCGGGATTCTGTTCTGCTGGGTGTCGGCCGGTTTCTGGACAGCGCTGATGGGCTTCCTCGAGTTGCTCACCGGTCACGACAAATACCGCATCTCCGGTAAAAGTGCCGGCAACGAGCCGATCGCCAAGGACGCGCGCACCGCACTGGTGATGCCGATCTGCAACGAAGACGTGCCACGGGTGTTCGCCGGTTTGCGCGCGACGTTCGAGTCGGTTGCGGCTACGGGTGACCTGGATCGCTTCGACTTTTTCGTCCTCAGCGACAGTAACGATGCCGACATCTGCGTTGCCGAGCAGCAGGCCTGGCTGGACGTTTGCCGCGAGGCCAAGGGCTTCGGCAAGATTTTCTATCGCCGCCGTCGCCGTCGGGTAAAACGCAAAAGCGGCAACCTCGACGACTTCTGCCGTCGCTGGGGCGGTGACTACAAGTACATGGTCGTGCTCGACGCTGACTCCGTGATGAGCGGTGAGTGCCTGACCAGTCTGGTGCGCTTGATGGAAGCCACGCCGGACGCCGGGATCATTCAAACCGCGCCGCGCGCTTCGGGCATGGACACGCTGTATGCGCGCATGCAGCAGTTTGCGACCCGGGTGTACGGTCCGCTGTTTACCGCCGGTCTGCACTTCTGGCAGTTGGGCGAATCCCACTACTGGGGTCACAACGCGATCATTCGCATGAAGCCGTTCATCGAGCACTGCGCCCTGGCGCCGTTGCCGGGTAAAGGCGCGTTTGCCGGTGCGATTCTGTCCCACGACTTCGTCGAAGCCGCGCTGATGCGCCGTGCCGGCTGGGGCGTGTGGATTGCCTACGACTTGCCGGGCAGCTACGAAGAACTGCCGCCGAATCTGCTGGACGAACTCAAGCGTGACCGTCGCTGGTGCCACGGTAACCTGATGAACTTCCGCCTGTTCCTGGTCAAGGGCATGCACCCGGTACACCGCGCGGTGTTCCTGACGGGCGTGATGTCTTACCTGTCGGCACCGTTGTGGTTCTTCTTCCTCGTGCTATCGACGGCGCTGCTGGCGGTCAACACGCTGATGGAACCGCAGTACTTCCTGGAGCCGCGTCAGCTTTATCCGCTGTGGCCACAATGGCACCCGGACAAGGCGATCGCGTTGTTCTCGACCACCATCGTGCTGCTGTTCCTGCCGAAGTTGTTGAGCATCATCCTGATCTGGGCCAAGGGCGCGAAAGAGTTCGGCGGCAAGTTCAAGGTGACCTTGTCGATGCTGCTGGAGATGCTGTTCTCCATGCTGCTGGCGCCGGTGCGGATGATTTTCCACACCCGTTTCGTCCTCGCTGCGTTCCTCGGCTGGGCCGCGACCTGGAACTCGCCGCAACGTGACGATGATTCCACTCCATGGAGCGAAGCGGTCAAGCGCCACGGTCCGCAAACCCTGCTGGGCTTCTTCTGGGCGCTGCTGGTGATCTGGTTGAACCCGAGCTTCCTCTGGTGGCTGGTGCCGATCGTCGGATCGTTGATGCTGTCGATTCCGGTGTCGGTGATCTCCAGCCGCGTGGGCCTGGGCCTCAAGTCCCGTGACGAGAGCCTGTTCCTGATCCCTGAGGAATACAATCCCCCGCAGGCGTTGCTGTCGACTGACCAGTACACTCACGAAAATCGTTATCACGCGTTGAAAGACGGCTTCGTCCGCTCGGTGGTCGATCCACAGCAGAGCGCCCTGGCGTGCTCGCTGGCGACTTCGCGTCACCGTGAGGCCGAGCCGATCGAGTGGCTGCGGATCGAGCGTGTTCGCCATGCAATGAAAGCCGGGCCTGACGGCCTTACCAACAATGAGCGCGTGCAACTGCTGAGCGATCCGGTGGCACTGGCTCGTTTGCATGAGCAGGTCTGGAACGAAGGTCATCCCGAGTGGCTGGAAGCCTGGCGCAAATCGGTTAATTCCGATCCCCATGCGCCGTTGCTGCCGCTCAAGCCGCTGACTACGCAACCGCAATTGGCATAACAAAGAACCCCGCGAAAGCGGGGTTTTTTTCGTCTCATCGTTCTCAAACACTTGTGCAAACGAGCGAGTACGTTAGCATCCGTCCCCGAATTGGTGCGCCCGGATAATTTTTGTCCGCAGCGGTGCGTTTCCTGAGGGGAGCCGCCGTTTGCGCGCCTCACAACGCAATGGGTTTGGGGACATGATGATGAAGAAGTACCTCTCGATGCTGCTGGTCGGCGTCACGGCATTGGTTGCAGTCAGCGCGGCGCAGGCCGGTGCCATCGATGACGCGGTCAAGCGCGGCACGCTGAAAGTCGGCATGGACCCGACCTACATGCCGTTCGAGATGACCAACAAGCGCGGCGAGATCATCGGCTTCGAAGTCGACATCCTCAAAGCCATGGCCAAGGCCATGGGTGTCAAACTGGAGATGGTGTCCACCGGCTACGACGGCATCATCCCGGCCCTGCTGACCGACAAGTTCGACATGATCGGCAGTGGCATGACCCTGACCCAGGAACGCAACCTGCGCCTGAACTTCAGCGAACCGTTCATCGTGGTCGGCCAGACCTTGCTGATCCGCAAGGAGCTGGAAGGCACCATCAAGTCCTATAAAGACCTGAACACCGCCGACTACCGCATCACCTCCAAGCTCGGCACCACCGGCGAGATGGTTGCTAAAAAGCTGATCTCCCAGGCCAAGTACCACGGCTACGACAACGAGCAGGAAGCGGTGCTCGACGTGGTCAACGGCAAGGCCGACGCCTTCATCTATGACGCGCCTTACAACGTTGTGGCCGTGAACAAGGTCGGCAACGGCAAACTGGTGTTCCTCGACAAGCCGTTCACCTACGAACCGCTGGCCTTCGGTCTGAAGAAGGGTGACTACGACAGCATCAACTTCATCAACAACTTCCTGCACCAGATCCGCGAAGACGGCACCTACGATCGCATCCATGACAAGTGGTTCAAAGACACCGCTTGGCAAAAGGACATGGAATAAGGCTCGGTCAGATAGACCGCGTCGCCCCATTCGCGAGCAAGCCCGCTCCCACAATTGACCGCGTAGTGACTGACGACTCGGTCCAATGTGGGAGCGGGCTTGCTCGCGAAGACGGCCTCCCTGGCGACACAGAATTCGGAACCTGCTTACCCCATGAAACAGAAAAAAGCCCAATGGCCCTGGCACGTCTTGACCGTGATGGTGCTGATCGGCCTGGCCGGCGCGTTGTATTACGCCACCTCGCTGATGTCCTACGAATGGCGCTGGAACCGCGTGCCGCAGTATTTCGCCTACCACGCCGAAGAGTCCCAGCGCGCCGCCGACATCTCGACCGTCAGCGAACTGGTGCGCAAAGGCGACAAGGCTGAAGTCACCCTGCGCAACGACGCCGGGGACGAGCAACACGTAACCGTCGACGACAACAGCCTGCAAGTCGCTCAGGGCGATGATGTGGCCGAAGGTGACGTGATTGGCGTGACTCGCCATTGGGCTGCCGGCCCGCTGATGTGGGGTCTTTGGACCACCTTGTGGTTGTCCGTGGTGTCTGGCGTGCTCGGCTTGCTGATCGGCTTGGCAACCGGCCTGTGCCGTCTGTCGAACAACCCGACCCTGCGTGATCTGTCGACGATATACGTCGAACTGGTGCGCGGTACGCCATTGTTGGTGCAGATTTTCATTTTCTACTTCTTCATCGGCACCGTGATGAACCTGTCGCGGGAGTTCGCCGGGATCGCCGCGCTGTCGCTGTTCACCGGTGCCTATGTGGCGGAGATCATCCGCTCCGGCGTGCAGTCGATCGCCCGAGGCCAGAACGAAGCCGCGCGTTCCCTCGGCTTGAGCGCGGGTCAGTCGATGCGCCACGTGGTGCTGCCGCAAGCGTTCAAACGCGTGCTGCCGCCGCTCGCCGGGCAATTCATCAGCCTGGTCAAGGACACCTCGCTGGTGTCGGTGATCGCGATTACCGAGCTGCTGAAAAGCGGCCGCGAAGTCATCACCACCTCGTTCTCGCCATTCGAAATCCTGTTCTGCGTGGCCGGTCTGTATTTGTTGATCAACCTGCCGCTGTCGAAAATCGCCAGCCGGCTTGAGCGGAGGCTCGCGCAAAGTGATTGAAGTCCGCGAACTGGTAAAAGTCTTCGACACCCGCGGTCAGATAGTGCGCGCGGTGGATAACGTCAGCACAACCGTCGCCAAGGGCGAAGTGCTGGTAGTGATCGGCCCGTCCGGTTCCGGCAAGTCGACGTTTCTGCGCTGCCTCAATGGCCTGGAAGAATTCGACTCGGGCTCGGTGAGCATCGACGGTCTGCAACTGGCCGACCCGAAAACCGACGTGAATGCCTACCGTCGCGAAGTCGGCATGGTGTTCCAGCACTTCAACCTGTTCCCGCACATGACCGTGCTGGAAAACCTCTGCCTCGCCCAGAAAGTCGTGCGCAAGCGCGGCAAGAAGGAGCGTGAAGCCAAAGCGTTGGCATTGCTAGAGAAGGTCGGTATTGCGCAAAAGGCCAACGAGTACCCGTCGCGCCTGTCCGGCGGTCAGCAACAGCGCGTGGCGATTGCCCGAGCGCTGGCCATGGAACCCAAGGTCATGCTGTTCGATGAGCCGACCTCGGCCCTCGACCCGGAAATGGTCGGCGAAGTGTTGGACGTGATGAAAACCCTGGCCGTGGAAGGCATGACCATGGTCTGCGTCACCCATGAAATGGGTTTCGCCCGGGAAGTGGCGGATCGGGTGCTGTTCTTCGATCACGGCAAATTGCTGGAAGACGCCTCCCCGGCCGAGTTCTTCGATGCGCCGAAGGACCCGCGGGCTCAGGCGTTTTTGCGGCAGGTTCTCTAACCTTCAGCGCCTGCTGAACCGCCTTCGCGAGCAAGCCCGCTCCCACACTGGATCTGTGTCGTTTACAAAACCAGTGTGGGAGCGGGCTTGCTCGCGAAGGGGTCACCTCGGTTCTGAGTCAGCCGAGGCCTCCGCATCACCTCAAACCTTGAACCTGCCCACCAGCATTTACATATGCGTCCCCAACCGAGCCAGCTCGACGCTGGAGGTCGCGGTCTCTTCACTGGCGGCCGAGGTCTGCTCGGACACATAGCTAGCTTGTCCTAACGCCGCACCGTCCCGCTCGGCGCCGTAGCGCGATATTGGGGAATATAGAGCGATGGCCGCTTCGCGCCCAAGCGGGAGCAAGCTCCTTCGCCACAGGGTTTAGGTGAAGCTCAGGGACGGGGTTAGAAGAGGCGGGCGAGCAGCGCGGTGACGGCGGTTTCGACGCGCAGGATGCGCTCGCCCAGCTGTACCGGTTGCAGGCCGGACTTGGCCAGCAGGTCGATTTCGTAGGGGATCCAGCCGCCTTCCGGGCCGATGGCCAGGGTCACCGGTTCGTTCAGGCCGCGGGGGCAGGGCGGGTAATTGCCGGGATGACCGACCAGGCCGAGTGTGCCTTCGGCGATCGCTGGCAGTCGATCTTCGACGAACGGTTTGAAGCGCTTTTCAATGACAACTTCAGGCAACACGCTGTCCCGGGCCTGTTCAAGGCCGAGGATCAGTTGCTCGCGAATCGCTTCAGGTTCAAGAAACGGTGTTTGCCAGAAGCTCTTCTCGACGCGGTAGCTGTTCACCAGCACGATCCGTGGCACACCCATGGCCGCCACGGTCTGAAACACCCGGCGCAGCATTTTGGGCCGCGGAAGGGCCAGTACCAGGGTCAGCGGCAGCTTGGCCGGTGGCGGCTGGTCGAGCGTGACGCGCAGTTCGGCTTCATCGGCGTCCAGGCGCAGCACTTCGGCCGAACCCATCAGGCCGCCGATACGCCCCACGCGCATGTTGTCACCCACTTCACAGCGGTGAACTTCCTGCATGTGCGTCAACCGGCGATCGCGCAGGATCACCCGGTCGGCCGCAATGAAATCGGCCTCTTCGAGGAGCAGCAGGTTCACGGCTGGGTCGCTGGCGGCTGGTCGTTGTGATCGTCGACCGGCTGGTCGTCCGGGTGTTCGCCACGCTTGCTGATCAGGCCGCCGAACAGGATGCCGATTTCGAATAGCAGCCACATCGGTACGGCCAGCAGCGTCTGCGAAAAGATGTCCGGTGGCGTCAGGATCATGCCGACCACGAAGCAGCCGATGATCACGTACGGGCGGATTTTCTTCAGGTATTTGACGTCGACCACGCCGATCCATACCAGCAGCACCACGGCTACCGGGATTTCAAACGCCACGCCGAAGGCGAAGAACAGCGTCATGACGAAGTCGAGGTAGCTGCTGATGTCGGTCATCATCTCCACACCGGCCGGTGTGGCGGCGGCGAAGAATTTGAAGATCAGCGGGAACACCAGGTAGTAGGCGAACGCCATGCCGGCGTAGAACAGCATAATGCTTGATACCAGCAAGGGTACGGCGATGCGCTTCTCATGCTTGTACAGGCCCGGCGCGATAAAGCCCCAGATTTGATGCAGGATGACCGGGATCGCAAGGAACAGCGAGACCATCATGGTCAGCTTCAGCGGCGTCAGGAACGGCGACGACACGTCGGTGGCGATCATCGTCGCGCCGACCGGCAGGTACTGGCGCAGCGGCGTGGAGACGAAGGTGTAGATCTGCTGGGTGAAGGCGAACAGCCCGGCGAAGATGATGAAGATCGCCGCTACACAGCGCAGCAGACGGGTACGCAACTCGGTGAGGTGCGAAACCAGCGGCATGTGCTGGTCGTTTTCAGGGAGATCGCTCATGGGGCTCGCGGCGGCAGTGTTGGGTCATGAGGGGCCGGCGCAACAGGCGCAGCCGCAGGCGTAACAGGTTCAACCGGAAGTGCTGCAACAACGGGCGCAGGTTCTGCAGCCGCTACAACAGGTGCAGGTTCGGCAGCATGAATCGTCTGCTCCGCCACCGGTTGAACCGGCGTGGCTTCCTGCTGAATCGGCGTGAAAATTTTCCGCGCCTCCTGTTCCAGCGACAGAATGTGCTCGTTGTGCAGTTGCCGACGAATCTCGTCGGCACCGATTTCACGTTCAACTTCCTGTTTGATTGCGTTGAAGCTGCGCTTCAGACGCCCGACCCACAGGCCGGCTGTGCGCGCAGCCCCCGGCAGACGCTCGGGACCCAGCACCAGCAGGGCCACGAGGCCGACGAGCAGCAGTTCAGAGAAGCTGATACCAAACATTAGTCAGTGCTCACACGTCTTTGCGGATCGGCTCTTCGACTTTTTGCGCCTGCACGTCGATGGTGTGCGGCTGGTTCACGGACTGTGTGGTCTGTGGCTGAACCGGTGGCACCGGTTGGGCCGGGGCCACGGTCGGGTCGACGGTCTTGTCTTCATCATTCATGGCTTTGCGAAAGCCCTTGATCGACTCGCCGACGTCAGTACCGAGGTTTTTCAGTTTCTTGGTGCCGAACACCAAAACGACAACAACCAGGATGACGATCCAGTGTTTCCAGTCAAAAATGCCCATGTTGCTGCTCCTCTCTAATAGTTATTCAGGCGGACGGGCGCGAGGCTTTCTCGGCGTGTCCGGACAGACCGAAACGACGGTCAAGTTCATCGAGTACAGCCTGTGGATGCTGCCCCAGTTGGGCGAGCATTACCATGCTGTGGAACCACAAATCGGCGGTCTCGTAGATCACATCGCTGCAGTCACCGCTGATGGCGGCGTCCTTGGCGGCAATGATGGTTTCGACCGACTCTTCGCCGACTTTTTCCAGAATCTTGTTCAAGCCCTTGTGGTAAAGGCTGGCGACGTAAGAGCTGTCGGCGGCGGCGCCTTTGCGCTCTTCCAGCACTTCGGCCAGTCGGGTCAGAGTGTCACTCATGGGTGTGCCCTGCGGAATAGATGGCGTGCGGATCTTTCAGGACCGGGTCGACGGTTGTCCAGTCGCCGTTCTCAAAGACGCGATAAAAGCAGCTTTGGCGGCCGGTATGGCAGGCGATGTCGCCGATCTGCTCGACCATCAGAATGATCACGTCTGCGTCACAGTCCAGGCGCATCTCATGCAGGGTCTGCACGTGGCCGGACTCTTCGCCCTTGCGCCACAGCTTGCCACGGGAACGCGACCAGTAAATGGCGCGGTTCTCAGCAGCGGTCAGTTCCAGCGCTTCACGGTTCATCCAGGCCATCATCAGGACGCGCCCGGTCTTGTGATCCTGGGCAATCGCCGGCACCAGGCCATCGGCGTCCCACTTGATCTCGTCCAGCCAGTTTTTCATCTTCGACTCCGACAACGGGTTCCACACTTCATGAGTAGAACCCAAGCGTTGAAACAGTGTGCCAGTGCGCAACACAACTGGCTATCGGCGAACGACCAGATACAAGCCGACGGCCATCATGATTCCGGCCGGCCAGTAAGCCAGTTCGTTCAGCGGCCCGCCTACGGCGAGTATCGAACCGCCGGCCAGATGGGCTGTGCCGAGCAGGCGCAAAAACCAGTCATCGCGACGTCGATGCCACGGTGGCGGCGGGTCGTACGCGTGGGGCTGGGACATGCGTTCAAGCAAATCGCGGGCCATATTGGCCAGGTGCGGCAGCTGTTCGAACTGGCTCTGCACGTTGCCGAGCAAGGCTTTGGGGCTGACGCGTTCACGCATCCAGCGTTCAAGGAACGGTTGGGCGGTGTTCCACAAATCGAGGTCCGGGTACAACTGGCGGCCGAGGCCTTCGATGTTCAGCAAGGTTTTCTGCAAAAGAACAAGCTGCGGCTGCACTTCCATGTTGAAGCGTCGAGCGGTCTGGAACAGGCGCATCAGCACCTGGCCAAAGGAAATATCCTTTAACGGTTTTTCGAAGATCGGCTCGCACACCGTACGGATCGCTGCTTCGAATTCGTTGAGTTTGGTTTCCGCCGGCACCCAACCCGAATCGATGTGCAATTGCGCCACACGACGGTAGTCACGTTTGAAAAACGCGAACAGGTTGCGCGCCAGGTAATCCTGGTCTTCCGGGGTCAGGCTGCCGACGATGCCGCAGTCGATCGCAATGTACTGCGGGCTCCACGGGTTCACGGTGCTGACGAAGATGTTGCCCGGGTGCATGTCGGCGTGGAAGAAACTGTCGCGGAACACCTGGGTGAAGAAGATCTCCACGCCACGCTCGGCGAGCATTTTCATGTCGGTGCGTTGATCGGCGAGGGTCGCCAGATCGGTCACCTGAATCCCGTAGATACGCTCCATCACCAGCACTTTCGGCCGGCACCAGTCCCAATAGACTTGCGGCACATACAGCAGCGGCGAACCTTCGAAGTTGCGCTTCAACTGGCTGGCGTTGGCCGCCTCGCGCAGCAGGTCGAGTTCGTCGTAGATGGTTTTTTCGTAGTCCTGCACCACGTCCACCGGGTGCAGCAGGCGCGCATCGGCGGAGAGTTTTTCCGCGGCGCGGGCGAGGATGAACAGCCACGCCAGATCCTGCGCGATGATGGGTTTCAGGCCGGGACGGATGACTTTGACGACGACTTCTTCACCGGTTTTCAGCTGCGCGGCATGCACCTGCGCCACCGAAGCGGAAGCCAGTGGTTCGACGTCGAAGCGGCTGAACACTTCACTGATTTTCTTGCCGAGCTGTTCTTCGATCAGCTTGATCGACACTTGCGAATCGAACGGCGGCACGCGGTCCTGCAACTTCATCAGCTCGTCGGCGATGTCTTCCGGCAGCAGGTCGCGGCGGGTGGACAGGATCTGCCCGAACTTGATGAAAATCGGCCCCAGGTCCTGCAGCGCCAGACGCAATCGGGCGCCACGGCTCAGGTCCAGCGTCTTGCGCGGGAACCAGCGCCACGGCAAGGCGTAACGCAGCGCCAGCAGAAACCACGGCAGCGGCAGGGCGAACAGCAGGTCATCGAGGCGGTAGCGAATCACAACGCGCTGGATGCGCAACAAACGGCGGACGGCAAGCAGCTTCATGCGTTATCGCTTGGGTCGAGGGATCGGGAAAGGCGCTCGAAACGCGCCTCGAGACGTTCCAGATCGAGTTTGATCTGGTCCAGTTCACTGAAACGGGCTTCGGCTTCGCGCTGACCGACGAGGGTGCGCGATTCTTCGGCCAGGTATTCGCCCAGGTTCTGATTGAGGCTGGCGAACCCTTGCTGATACCAGCGTGCGCGGCTGCGCAAATGACCGCCGACCAGGTGCGTGGCAACAGGTCCCAGCCAGCGCGAGAGTTCGTACTCCCAGTCCAGCTCGAGGTCCTGAAGGATCGCCGCCAGTTCCAGCAGCACACCGCTGTCGCCGTAGAGCTCGACTTCGGGGCCATGCAGAACCGAGGTCTTGTCCTTGCTCATCGCCAGTTTCAACAGGCTTGAGGCCGGTGCACGCAAGGTGCAGTCGGCGCCGGTTTCCCAGTGGGACGCCAGCATCAAGCCTTCGTCGCTGGGCAGGATGAACAGTTGCAGTGCCGGGCTGCGGCAGTCGATGGCAATCACCTTGCCGCTCAAATGTGCCAGCCGTGGCAGCGCCGTGCTGTCGAGACGCAGCACCCGGTTCAGACCGAGCTCAACGCTGGCGAGCAGTCCGGCCAGCAACATCAGGGCTTGATGCCGCGGTGCAGGGCGACGATGCCTGCGGTCATGTTGTGATAGGTCACGCGGTCGAAACCGGCCTCGACCATCATCGACTTCAGGGTTTCCTGATTCGGGTGCATGCGGATCGATTCGGCCAGGTAACGATAGCTTTCCGAGTCGTTGGTGATCAGCTTGCCCATCAGCGGCATGAAGGCGAACGAGTAGGCGTCGTAGGCCTTGGACATCAGCGCGTTGGTCGGCTTGGAGAATTCCAGCACCAGCAGACGGCCGCCCGGTTTCAGCACGCGCAGCATCGAGCGCAAGGCGTCTTCTTTATGGGTGACGTTGCGCAGGCCGAAAGCGATGGTCACGCAGTCGAAATGGTTGTCCGGGAACGGCAGCTTTTCAGCGTCGGCCTGAACGAATTCAACGTTGCCGGCCACACCCAGGTCCAGCAGGCGGTCACGACCGACCTTGAGCATGGACTCATTGATGTCGGCCAACACCACCTGACCGGTCGGGCCCACGAGGTGCGAGAACTTTTTGGTCAGGTCGCCCGTGCCGCCAGCGATGTCCAGCACACGGTTGCCGGTGCGCACGCCCGACAACTCGATCGCGAAACGCTTCCACAGACGGTGCATGCCGCCCGACAGGAGGTCGTTCATCAAGTCGTACTTGGCGGCTACCGAGTGGAAAACCTCTGCGACTTTTTCCGCTTTTTGGCTTTCCGGAACGTTTTTGAAACCGAAGTGAGTGGTGGGTTCGGCATCGCTGCCTTTGCGCTGATCAGTCATATCGCTGTCACCAGAAGAGAATGCGGGACATTCTAATCCCGGTGGCCTGCTTTGTCTTGGCAAGGCTGAAGGTAAGATAGGCAACCGCCGGGACGTTTTGCCGCAGCAGCGGTCAAGATGGATCAGGAAAGTATCCATAAAGCAGGAGTCATTTGATGGCCCGTATTAGTGTTGAACGTGCCCACGGCCTGGGCAAGGAAGCGGCCCGCGAGAAGGCCGACAAGCTGGCGCAGAACCTCTGTGTTCAATATGGCCTGGAGCCGCAATGGTCGGGCGATACCCTGAACCTCAGACGTTCCGGTGTGAAAGGCGCGGTGCATGTGGGGGAGAATTCGATCAAGGTCGAGGTCGAGTTGGGCCTGTTGATGTCGGCCATGAGCGGCACGATCAAATCGGAAATCGAAAAGGGGCTGGATAAAGCGTTGGTCTGATCCCCTCTGGATTTGTGAATGCATTCCCTGTGGGAGCGGGCTTGCTCCGGGCGGCGTTCCGACGAAGGCGGTATACCAGTCGCCATCAATGTTGAATGTGCCGGCCTCTTCGCGAGCAAGCCCGCTCCCACATTTGTTAGTTGTACCCAACGTTATATTTCAGTTGTTAGGGTGCTGTTTCTAATTTTTCTCCCTACTTTGTGCCTGAGCCCGACACTTTCGCGGGCAGTTCCTCAAACCTTCTGCGCGTGAGGTGTACCATGGTCAAAGTTATTTTGAAGAAAAAAATCGACGCTTCGACAACGGCTCTTAACGACGTTAAATCTTACGCCCGCAAGATCTGGCTGGCAGGCCTGGGTGCCTACACCAAGGTTGGCCAAGAAGGCAGCGAGTACTTTCAAGAGTTGGTCAAGGCTGGTCAAGTTGTTGAAAGTGAAGGTAAAAAGGCAGTTGCCGAGAAACTTGAAGCCGCTAACGCCGAGATCGATGAAGTCAAGAATGAAGTGAGCACTTTCAAAGGCCGGGTCGAACTTCAACTCGACAAGGTCGAGAAGGCTTTTGACTCGCGTGTCGCAAGTGCCTTGAATCGTATCGGCATTCCGTCTAAACATGACGTTGAGACACTCTCTGTTAAGCTCGATGAGCTGACGGCATTGCTCGAACGCGTCGCGCGTAATTCTTAAGGAGAACGGGATGGCTGGTAAAAAGAACACCGAAAAAGAAGGCAGCTCGTGGATTGGGAAGGTCGAAGACTACTCCCGCAAAATCTGGCTGGCTGGTTTAGGCGTGTACTCGAAGATCGACACCGACGGCAGCAAGCTCTTCGATGCATTGGTCAAAGACGGCGAGAAAGCCGAGAAGCTCACCAAGAGCGCTGTCGACAAAAAAGTCGAAGACGTCAAGGACTCCGCTTCCTCGGCCAAATCGCGCATCAGTGGCGTGAAAGATCGTGCACTGGGCAAGTGGGATGAGCTGGAAGGTGCTTTCGACAAGCGCCTGAACAGCGCCATTTCGCGCCTGGGTGTACCGAGCCGTAATGAAGTGAAAGCGCTGCACAGCAAGGTCGATACCCTGACCAAGCAAATCGAAAAACTCACCGGTGCCAAGGTTGCGCCTGTTGCGGCCAAACCTGCTGCCAAACCACTGGCAAAAGCGGCTGCTAAACCGGCTGCCAAAACTGCCGCAGCGAAACCTGCAGCAGCCAAGCCAGCGGCCAAACCGGTCGCCGCCAAAGCAGCAGCAAAACCGGCAGTCAAGCCAGCGGCAAAACCTGCCGCAGCGAAGACGCCAGCAGTGAAAAAACCGGCAGCGCCGAAAGCCGGTGCACCTAAACCAGCGGTGGCGGCCGCCAAACCGGCAACCCCGGTGAGCACTTCGAACTCTGCTACCGCGCCAACCCCTGCTGCAACCCCGACTGCCGCGCCAGCTCCATCGACGCCAACCAGTCAGTCCTGATTTCAGGGCTCAAAAAACGCCCGGCCTGCGAAGGTCGGGCGTTTTTGTTTGTTAATACATTCTACAAACCATCGAAAATCCAATGTGGGAGCGGGCTTGCTCGCGAATGCGGTGTGTCAGACGACATCAATGCTAAATGACACACCGTATTCGCGAGCAAGCCCGCTCCCACATTGGATTTGGGTACAACCAGAATTCAGTCACTCGTGTTCTTTGAGGTATTGCAGTGCCAGCTGCTCGGTCGCGACCTTGATCGGCGGCAGCAGATGCGGCGCCACTAGCATCATGATCTGATACACCACCAACTTCACCTCACCCTCACGATCCAGAATCCGCTGATAATCCAGCGAGAACAGCAGGGTCATGGTGATCTGCTCCACCAGTTGCCCCAGCGCCTGTGTTTCGCTGACCAACTGCCCCTGAGCCTTCAACCGCGCCAGCAATGACGCCAGCGTGCGCTTCAGCGCATTGAGCAGGTTGCGTATTCCTTTGGCCAGTTTCGGCAGGCGCCCGGCGAGGTTCGACAGGTCCTGGAACAAAAACCGGTAATGAGCCAGGCGCTCGACGATCAAATGCAGAAACAGCCAATAGTCGTCAGGGGCCAGTTCCACGTCGGACGGCGGATCGAGCAGCGGCGCGAGCTCCGCCTGGAAGCGTTCGAACAACCCGAGAATCAGCGGTTCCTTGCCGTGGAAGTGGTAGTAGAGGTTGCCCGGGCTGATGCCCATTTCGTTGGCAACTTCCATGGTGGAGACGTTGGGTTCGCCCTTCTGGTTAAACAACTGCAGGGCACATTCGAGGATCCGGTCGCGGGTTTTCATCCAGTCTTCTTAATGGTCAGTTAGTGCCGCAGTCGAACCCCTCCCTGTAGGAGCGAGCTCGCTCGCGATGGACGTTAACGATTACGCGTGCTGCCTGATTAAACCGCGGTGCCGTTGCGTTTTTCGCGAGCAAGCTCGCTCCTACAGAGGATATGTGGTGGCCGCGGTGTGTTGAGCGTCAGCGCACGCGCACGTAAGTACCGGGTGCCGCCTCCATCGGTGGATAGTTCTGATTGCCGAGCGCCATGTGGGTTTCTTTCTGCGCGCCCGAGCGTTCCTGAATCCAGCTCAGCCATTGCGTCCACCAACTGCCGTCGACTTGCTTGGCGTCGTAATACCAGGCCCGTGGATCGCTGCTCAGTTTCGTGCTTTCGATAAAGTTGGCTTTCGGGTTTGAGGGCGGGTTGAGAATGCTCTGCACATGACCGCTGTTGGACAGCAGAAAGCGTCGCTCGCCACCCAGCAGCAGCGTCGAGCGATACACCGCATCCCACGGGGTAATGTGGTCGTTGATGCCGGCCACGCTGAAGCTGTCGACGGTGACTTTCTGCAGATCGATCGGCGTGCCGCACACTTCAAGACCGCCCGGATGACTCAGCGGGTTGTGCTTGAAGAAGTCCAGCAGGTCGCCATGAAAGGCTGCCGGCAGACGCGTGTTGTCGTTGTTCCAGTAGAGAATGTCGAATGCCGGCGGCTCCTTGCCCAACAGGTAGTTGTTGACGAAGTAGCTCCAGATCAAATCGTTGGGGCGCATCCAGGCGAAGACCTTGGCCATGTCGCGACCGTCCAGCACGCCCTTCTGATAGGACCGGCGCTTGGCCGCTTCCAGGGTCTGTTCGTCGGCGAATAGCGTCGCCGGACTCTCCATCTGGCTGTCGAGCAAGCTCACCAGGTACGTCGCGCTGGATACCCGGCGCAACTGTCGCTTGGCTTGCAAATGACCTTGCAGCGCGGCAATGGTCAGCCCGCCGGCGCAGGCGCCCATCAGGTTGACCTCGCGGGCACCGGTGATCGCCCGGCACACGTTCATCGCTTCTTCCACGGCTTCGACGTAGGTCGACAGGCCCCATTCGCGATGGCGCACATCCGGGTTGCGCCAACTGATCATGAAGGTCTGCAGGCCGTTTTTCAGGGCGAACTGGACGAAGCTGTTGCCGGGGCTCAGGTCGAAAATGTAGTACTTGTTGACCTGTGGCGGCACCACCAGCAGCGGTTTGGAATACTGCTTTTCGCTCATCGGCTTGTACTGGATCAGCTCCAGCAGCTCATTGCGAAACACCACGGAGCCGGTGGTGGTAGCGACCGTTTTGCCGACCTCGAACGCCTGTTTGGTGACTTGCCTTGGCAGGCCGTCGTTGTGCAGGAAATCATCGACCAGATGACTGATGCCCCGCACCAGGCTGTTGCCGCCGGAGTTGAAGATCTCTTTGATCGCCAGCGGATTGAGCAGGGTGTTGGACGGTGACACCGCATCGTTGAGCAGGGCGAACGCGAAGTGGGCGCGGGCGCGATCGTCCGGGGACATATTGCTATCGTCGATCCAGCTTTTGACCTGCTTCTGCCAACTCAGGTACGCCTGCAGGCTGCGGCGATAAAACGGGTTGAGGCTCCAGGCCGGGTCGGCAAAGCGACTGTCCTGCGGGTTGGTCGGGTGCAGGGTTTCGCCCAGCAACACCCGCCCCAATTGACCGCCCAGCTTCAAGGCGTGTCGGGCGCTGTGCACCGGGTTGCGCAAACCATGGGCGGCAACGCTGCGCAGGGTCGACATCAGATCCCGACCACGCAGGCCGGTAATCGCACTCTGTGCGTTGATGAACGCGGCGGGAGTGGGCAACAACTCCCTCGCTGGTTTTTCGCGCATGACTCAACACTCCTTCGTCTTCAGGCCAAAAACAAATACATCGAACCAGAACACCATAGACGCTGTAACGGGTTGTTGCGCGGCGCGGCGTCCTGCCGACCCCTTTTTGTCACAAAAGCCGGGGTCGCTAACCGCCCAATGGCGCCGGATGCGGATGCATTACGGCGCGCTGCCGTTCTTCCTCGAGAAATTTCATGATGATCGGCGCCACGGCCTCGGCGCGGGTGATCAGGAACAGATGCCCGTCATCGATAATGTGCAACTGGGCATTGGGAATCCGCCAGGCCAGCAGTCGCATGTTGATCAGCGGGATCAGTGGATCGTCGTCGCCCGCCAGCACCAACGTCGGCTGATGGATCTTGTGCAGCCAGTGAATGCTGGTCCAGCCGAGGCCGGCGAACAGCTGCCAGTAGTAACCGAGTTTGCCTGCCGAACGCACTTTTGCCGCATGGCTGGCGGCGAGGGTCGGATCGCGGCGGAACGAGCCGCCGTAGATCATTGGCGCAATACGGATCACATGCGACGGCTGGATGTAGCGCCGCGGGCTGGCCATCATCCACAGCACTTTCGGCTTGCCCGGCACCATCAGCGCACCGGCCGCCGTGGCTGCCAGCACCAGTTTCTTGCAGCGTTCGGGATAGTCGTAGGCGAACTGCTGGGCGAGGGCGCCCCCCCACGACACACCGATCACGTTGACTCGTCCGTAGTCGAGATAGTCGAGCATCCGCGCCGTGAGTCTGGCCAGGCCCGGAAAACGGTAAGGCCGTCTCGGTGTCGACGAGCCGCCAACGCCCGGGACATCGAAAGCGATGACTTCCAGGTCCGGGTCCAGCGCGTCGACGAACGGAAACACCAGCTCCAGGTTGGCGCCGATGCCATTGAAAATCAGCAAGGGGGTCAAGTGAGGCTTGCCGGGGCGTACCGCCGTGCGGAGGGTCTGGCCATCCAGGTCGACGGTACGAAAAATGAACGGTTGCGGCATGCTTCAAGCCCTGTGTGTTAATTCGTCCCCGCTCCCCTTGTGGGAGCGCGCTTTTGTGGTGAGGGGATTTATCCCCGTTGGGTGGCGAAGCCGCCCCAAACCTGAGACCTCGGTGTATCCGTTACACCGAGTGCATTGGTTTTACGACTGCTTTGCAGTCGAACGGGGCGGTGCGACGTTTCGCTAAATCCCCTCTCCACAAAAGCCCGTTCCCACAGAGGGTGGGGTGTGCCAGTTACCGCTCGTGTACGTAAGTGCCTGGCGCCGCCTCGCCTGCCGGGTAAGCCTTGTTACCCAGTTTTATCGGAGCTTTTTTCAGTTCGCCCGAACGCTCGGCCTGCCAGGTCTGCCAGTGCAGCCACCAGGAATCGGTGTGCTTGGTGGAGTTTTCCTGCCAGTCCTCGGCCTTGACCGGCATTTCGCTGCTGGTCATATAACGTGACTTGGGGTTGCCCGGCGGGTTCAGGATGCTCTGGATGTGCCCGCTGCTGGACAACACGAACTCGACATTGCCGCCAAACAGTTGCGCCGACTTGTAGCAGGACTTCCACGGCGTAATGTGGTCGTTGGTGCCGGCCAGGGAAAAGATGTCGGCCGTAACCTGCTTCAGGTCGATCGGCGTACCGCACACTTCCAGTGCGTCCGTACGGATCAGCGGGTTGTTTTTGAACAGCTCGATCAGGTCGCCGTGGAACGCGGCGGGCAAGCGTGTGGTGTCGTTGTTCCAGAACAGGATGTCGAACACCGGCGGCTCGTTACCGAGCAGGTAGTTGTTGACCCAGTAGTTCCAGATCAAGTCATTGGGGCGCATCCAGGCAAAGACTTTCGCCATGTCGCGACCTTCCAGCACACCGGCCTGATAGGAATGGCGCTTGGCGGCTTCGAGGGTCTGCTCGTCGACGAACAGGGCCACGTCGCTGTCCAGGGTAGTGTCCAGCACGCTGACCAGCAGCGTCAGGGCGTTGACCTTGTTCTCGCCGATCGCCGCGTAGTGGCCCAGCAGGGCGGTGCAGGTGATGCCGCCGGAGCAGGCGCCGAGCATGTTCACGTCTTTGCTGCCGGTGATCGCGGTGACCACGTCGACCGCTTCCTTGAGGGCTTCGATGTAGGACGACAGGCCCCACTCGCGTTGCTCCTTGGTCGGGTTGCGCCAGCTGACGATGAAGGTCTGCACGTTGTTGCGCAGGCAGAAACGCGCCAGGCTTTTGTCCGGGCTCAGGTCGAAAACGTAGAACTTGTTGATTTGCGGCGGCACCACCAGCAATGGGCGCTCGTGCACCTGCTCGGTGGTTGGCCGGTACTGGATCAGCTCCAGCACGTCGTTGCGAAACACCACCGCGCCTTCGGTCACGCCCAGGCTCTTGCCGACTTCGAATGCGCCCATGTTGACCTGGCTCGGCATGCCGCCGTTGTGCACCAGATCCTTGGCCAGGTGCGAGAGGCCGTCGAGCAGGCTCTTGCCGCCGGTTTCGAAGAAGCGTTTGATCGCCGCCGGGTTGGCCGCACTGTTGGTCGGGGCCATGGCTTCGGTCATGAGGTTGATCACGAAGTGCCCGCGTGCCACATCCTTGGGTGTAAGGCTACTGTCGTCGATCCAGTCGTGGAGTTCCTTGCGCCACGCCAGGTAGGTTTGCATATAACGTTTGTAAAGCGGGTTCTGGCTCCAGGCCGGATCGTGGAAGCGACGGTCATCGCTGGAGGGTTGCAGCTCGGATTTGCCGAACAGTACGTTCTTGAGTTCAAGGCCGAAATGAGCGACATGCCTGACGCTATGCACCGGTTGCCTCATGGCCTGCCTGAGCACCATTCGAGCAGAAGTCAGTAGATCCTTTCCACGCAGCCCAACGACAGGATTCAGCCCTAAGGTGTTTTCCGAGGCCTGATACTTCAAGTCATCGTTATTCAGTTTACTCATCTACGACGCTCCATTGTCCTGAGACGAGTACCAGTTCCAGCTGTGTAGGTACACAGCCAATGCCAGGTACTACTGCTCGGGTGACCGTTAATTCTGCATCACTGTTTTTTAGTTCAGAGAGCACTGCAGGGAACTTGCCAAGTCCATTGGTTACCCGAGTTTAATTTTTTTCGCAAGCAGGCTTATGACTGACCTCGGGGCCTAGCATTCAAACATTTGAAATTAGAAAATGCCTTCTAAAGCGCAAAAGGCGCGGGCTAGAGCATCAGCTTGACGACGGATTCGTTCGGATCACGGGTCTTGCCGGCGGTTTTCAATTCAGCAAGATAATCGTTCCAGAGATCTTCCTGACGCACGCCCAGCTGGTACAAATACTCCCAAGTGAACAGTCCGCTGTCGTGGCCATCGTCGAAGGTCAATTTCAGTGCGTACTGACCGGCCGGTTCTACTTTGGTCAGGCCTACGCCGATCTTGCCAAATTGCAGGATAGGTTTGCCGTGGCCCTGGACCTCGGCGGAAGGAGAGTGCACGCGCAGGAACTCGGCGGGCAGGTGATGTTCCTCGCCGGACGCGTATTTCAGCGACAGGGTTTTCGAGGCTTTGTGCAGTTTGATGTCGGTGGGGAGTTGGGTCATGACCGGCAGTCCATTCGTGTGGGCGAGCTCGGTTCAAATGTGGGAGCGGGCTTGCTCGCGAAAGCGGAGTGTCAGGCAACATTGAGTCGACTGACACACCGCCTTCGCGAGCAAGCCCGCTCCCACAGGGGCCGCGTTCGCCTGTAAGTATGGCTTACAGGATATAACGGGACAGGTCTTCGTTCTGCGCCAATTCGCCCAGGTGGCTGTTGACGTACTCGGCGTCGATCAGGATCACCTTGTCGTCGTGGGCGCTGGCCAGATCGCCAGCGCTGAACGACACCTCTTCAAGCAAACGCTCGAGCAACGTGTGCAGACGACGGGCACCGATGTTCTCGGTTTTCTCGTTGACCTGCCAGGCAATCTCGGCGATGCGCTTGATGCCGTCCGGCTGGAACTCGATGGCCAGGCCTTCGGTTTTCAGCAGGGCGCAGTATTGCTCGGTGAGCGACGCATGCGGCTCGCTGAGAATGCGTTCGAAGTCTTCCGGCGTCAGGGCCTTCAGCTCGACACGAATCGGCAGACGACCTTGCAGCTCGGGCACCAGATCGCTCGGCTTGCTCAAGTGGAACGCACCGGAAGCGATGAACAGGATGTGGTCGGTCTTGACCATGCCCAGTTTGGTGTTGACGGTGCAGCCTTCGATCAGCGGCAGCAGGTCGCGCTGTACGCCTTCACGGGACACGTCGACGCCACCGGAGTTACCGCGCTTGGCCACCTTGTCGATTTCGTCGATGAACACGATGCCGTGCTGCTCGACCGCTTCCAGTGCCCTGGCCTTCAACTCTTCATCGTTGACCAGGCGGCTCGCTTCTTCATCGCGGACCAGTTTCAGCGCTTCCTTGACCTTGAGCTTGCGGCTCTTGCGTTTGCCCTTGCCCATGTTGGCGAACAGGCTCTGCAACTGATTGGTCATTTCTTCCATGCCCGGTGGCGCGGAGATATCGACGCCGGCCACTTCGGCGACTTCGATTTCGATCTCCTTGTCGTCCAGCTGACCTTCGCGCAGGCGCTTGCGGAACAGCTGGCGGGTGTTGGAGTCGGCCGATGGGGCGTCATCGTTGTTGAAGCCCATGCGCGCCGGTGGCAGCAGGGCGTCGAGGATGCGCTCTTCCGCGGCGTCTTCGGCGCGGTGGCGAACCTTGGTGATTTCCTGTTCGCGCAGCAGTTTGATGGCAGCGTCAGCCAGATCTCGAATGATCGACTCGACGTCGCGACCGACGTAGCCGACTTCGGTGAACTTGGTCGCTTCGACTTTGATGAACGGCGCGTTCGCCAGTTTGGCCAGGCGACGGGCGATCTCGGTTTTACCGACACCGGTCGGACCGATCATCAGGATGTTCTTGGGCGTTACTTCAACGCGCAGCTCTTCCGGCAACTGCATCCGGCGCCAGCGGTTACGCAGCGCGATGGCGACGGCGCGCTTGGCATCGTCCTGGCCGATGATGTGGCGATTGAGTTCGTGGACGATTTCACGGGGAGTCATGGACATAGTAATTGGCGGTCCTCAAGCAAAAGTGAGCCGTGGCGCTAAGGCCGGAACAGGCTTACTCGGCGAGGTCCTGCTCCTCAATGGTGAAGGTGTGGTTGGTGAATACGCAGATGTCGCCGGCGATGCCGAGCGCGGTTTCGACGATTTCGCGGGCCGACAGATCGGTTTTCTTCAGCAGCGCGCTGGCGGCGGCCTGGGCGTAACCGCCACCGGAACCCATGGCGATCAGGCCTTCTTCGGGTTCGACCACGTCGCCGTTGCCGGTGATGATCAGGGACGCATCTTTGTTGGCGACCGCGAGCATGGCTTCGAGGCGGCTGAGGGTGCGGTCGGTGCGCCATTCTTTGGCGAGCTCGACGGCGGCACGAACCAGGTGACCCTGATGTTTCTCGAGCTGACCTTCGAAGCGCTCGAAGAGGGTGAAGGCGTCAGCGGTGGCCCCGGCAAAACCGGCGATAACCTGGCCGTGGTACAGGCGACGAACTTTCTTCGCGTTGCCTTTCATCACGGTATTGCCGAGAGAAACCTGGCCGTCGCCGCCCATGACGACTTTGCCGTGGCGGCGAACTGAAACGATGGTGGTCAAGGGAGAGTCTCCACGCAGCGGGGCGAAAATGCCTTATGCCAACTCATATGGGGGTGGTGGAGAGGATTTCAACTGTGGGGTTGGAGAGGGGACGAGCGGTGCGGTTTCAGTGAGGAGTGTGTGGTGGGTGCCGACGCCATTCGCGAGCAAGCCCGCTCCCACATTGAATTTCCGTTTGCCATAAAACCTGCAAACAACACAAATCCAGTGTGGGAGCGGGCTTGCTCGCGAATGGGGCAACCCGATTTCTCAGACTGACCGCGGCGTTTGCCCCAACATGAACTGTTGAAGCAATGTTCTTTATCGGTTCTGGCGTTGTTGTAACAACAGGTTGCTGAAACCTGCGCCGGCCAGTTGCTTCTGCGCGGTGGTCAGTTGTTCACGGTTGCTGAATGGCCCGACCAATACCCGATACCAGGTCTCGTCCTTCACCGTGCCGGATTCAACCGCCACAGCCTGACCGAGCAAGATGATCTGCGCACGCACCTTGTCCGCATCGGCTTCCTTGCGGAACGAACCGGCCTGCAGGAAAAACTTGGTCACCGGCGCGGCCTTGGTCACGGGGGGTGGGGGTGGCGGGGTGATGCCGGCCAATGCGGCTTGAGCGCGCGCGGTGTCAATCTTCGCCGCTTCCGCTGGCGTTACCGGTGTGGTCGGTACAGCCGGCGTAGGCAGGGTTTTCTCCGGCA
Source organism: Pseudomonas sp. LBUM1670 (assembly GCF_059695695.1). Taxonomy (NCBI): domain Bacteria; kingdom Pseudomonadati; phylum Pseudomonadota; class Gammaproteobacteria; order Pseudomonadales; family Pseudomonadaceae; genus Pseudomonas; species Pseudomonas sp. LBUM1670. Next base: position 410,236 of record NZ_CP166783.1, read on the forward strand.
CCGCATCCGGCGGCACGATGACTTCCGATTCCGGCAGCAGGGTGTAGAAGTCGTACTTCGGCTTCACCGGTTGTGTCGGGCTCGGCGGGGTCTTGTTGGCCTCGGCGATCTTGGTGGCTTTCTGCTGCTCGATCTTCTCGCGCTTGACGCTGTCGCTGCCTTTACCCGGCTCCAGCTTCATCAGGAACACAATGAACGCGCCGACCGTCAGGCCGATCGCCATCCACAGCCAGCCCGGAATCGGTTGCTTTGCAGGAGCTTGGTAACGGCTGGCGCCACGCTTGGGTGCAGGTTTTTTCTTGGCAGCCAACTTACATACGCTCCAGAGTTTCCAGACCCAAGAGTTCCAGGCCTTGCTTGAGAGTGCGTCCGGTCAGCGCGGCGAGGCGCAGGCGGCTTTGCATTTGCGCCGGGGTTTCAGCACTGAGGATCGGGCAGTTCTCGTAGAAACTGGAGAACAGGCCGGCGACATCGTACAGGTAGGTGCAGAGGATGTGCGGGGTGCCTTTCTCGGACACGTTGTTCAGGATTTCACCGAATTGCGCGAGTTTGGCTGCCAGCTCGTGTTCATGCGCGGCTTCCAGAACGATCTGGCCTTCGACTTCGCTGAAGTCCTTGCCGAGCTTGCGGAACACACCGGCCACGCGGGTGTAGGCGTACAGCAGGTACGGCGCGGTGTTGCCTTCGAAATTCAGCATCAGGTCGAAGTTGAAGCTGTAGTCGCTGGTGCGGTGCTTGGACAAGTCGGCGTATTTCACTGCACCGATGCCCACGACCTTGGCGATGTTGCGCAGCTCGGCCTCGGCCAGCTCCGGGTTCTTGTCCTTGACCAGGGTGTAGGCGCGCTCCTGGGCTTCGGTCAGCAGGTCGATCAGCTTCACGGTGCCGCCATCACGGGTCTTGAACGGACGGCCATCGGCGCCGTTCATGGTGCCGAAGCCCATGTGTTCCATTTCCATCGGGTGCGTCACGAAGCCGGCCAGACGTGCGACCTGGAACACTTGCTGGAAGTGCAGCGCCTGGCGCTGGTCAACGAAATACAACGCGCGATCAGCCTTGAGCTTGCCGCTGCGATAACGCACGGCCGCCAGGTCGGTGGTGGCGTAGAGGTAGCCGCCATCAGCCTTGACGATGATGACTGGCAGCGGGTCGCCATCAGCATTCTTGAATTCATCGAGGAACACGCACTGGGCGCCATTGCTCTCGACCAGCAGGCCAGTGGCCTTGAGATCGTTGACCACGTTGATCAGGTCGTCGTTGTAGGCGCTTTCGCCCATCACGTCGGCCATGGTCAGTTTGACGTTCAGCAGTTCGTAGATTTTCTGGCAATGGGACAGCGAGATGTCCCTGAACTTGGTCCACAGCGCCAGGCAATCGGCATCACCGGCCTGCAGCTTGACCACCAGACCACGGGCGCGATCGGCAAACTCTTCGGATTCGTCGAAGCGTTGCTTGGCGGCGCGGTAGAAGTTTTCCAGGTCCGACAGTTCGTCGCTGGTGATCGGGTTTTCCTGCAGATACGCCATCAGCATGCCGAACTGGGTGCCCCAGTCGCCAACGTGGTTCTGGCGGATCACTTCGTCGCCGAGGAATTCCAGCACGCGGGCCACGCCGTCGCCGATGATGGTCGAGCGCAAGTGACCGACGTGCATTTCTTTGGCCAGGTTCGGTGCGGACAGGTCGACAACCGTGCGCTGCACCGGGCCGGCCTTGCGCACGCCGATGTGCTCGTCAGCCAACGCGGCGTCGAGGCGAGTGGCCAGGGCCTGGGTGTTCTGGAAGAAGTTCAGAAAGCCGGGGCCGGCGATTTCGGTCTTGGTGACGTTTTCGTCGGCAGGCAGCGCGGCGATGATTTTTTCCGCCAGATCGCGCGGCTTCATGCCGGCCGGCTTGGCCAGCATCATGGCGATGTTGCTGGCGAAGTCGCCGTTCTTCTTGTCACGGGAGTTTTCCACCTGGATCGCCGGCGACAGGCCTTCAGGCAACACACCTTCGTTGACGAGTTGGGTGATGGCTTGTTGGATCAGCTGGCGAATGGTGTCTTTCATGGTCTTCTCTTTCGACCGCAAGCGCGGCGGCGCTTCGATGCGCTGGTGGAAAAACTGGGCATTATCCGTTGCGAAGGCGGGCTTGCCAACTATAGCGGGCAGGTTGTGGATATGTGGTGACTATTAGGGCCTCTTCGCGAGCAAGCCCGCTCCCACACTGGATCGGTGGTGGTTACCTATTATGTGCCTGACACAGAACCCCTGTGGGAGCGGGCTTGCTCGCGAAGGCGATCTTCCAATCAATACAAATCGACGGGATCAACATCCAAAGACCACCGCACCGCCCGCCCACTCGGCATCTGCTCCAGCACCAGCAACCAACTGGCCAGCAACCGATGCAGCGGCGCCCGAGCCGTCGCCTGCAACAACAACTGCGCCCGATAGCGCCCGGCCCGACGTTCCATCGGCGCCGGCACCGGCCCGAGCAATTCGATCCCGGTCAGATTCTGTTCGGCCAGCAAACGCTCGGCCTCGCTGCACGCCTCATCCAGAAAACCTTCGGCCTGCCCCGGTTTATGCGCTTCGGCCCGCAACAGTGCCAGGTGCGCAAACGGCGGCAAACCGGCCGAGCGCCGCTCGCTCAGCGCCTGCTCGGCAAACGCGAAATAGCCCTGTTCGGTCAGTTGCACCAGCAGCGGATGGTCCGCCAGATGCGTCTGGATAATCACCTTGCCCGGCTCTTCAGCCCGTCCCGCACGGCCTGCGACTTGAACGATCAGTTGCGCCATGCGCTCGCTGGCGCGGAAGTCGCCGGAGAACAATCCGCCGTCGGCATCGAGAATCGACACCAGCGTCACCCGTGGAAAGTGGTGCCCTTTGGCAAGCATCTGCGTGCCGACCAGAATGCACGGGTGACCCTTCTGAATGGTCGCGAACAATTGATTCATTGCGTCCTTGCGCGACGTACTGTCGCGGTCGACCCGCAGCACCGGAACGTCCGGAAACAGAATGGCCAAGCGTTCTTCGGCGCGTTCGGTGCCGGCGCCGACGGGCCGCAAGTCGACCCTGCCGCATTTCGGACAATGCCGGGGCACGCGTTCTACGTAGCCGCAATGGTGGCAGCGCAGTTCGCCGGAGCGCTGGTGCACGGTCATCCGCGCATCGCAGCGCTGGCATTCGGACATCCAGCCGCAGTCATGACACAGCAGGGTTGGCGCGAATCCTCGGCGGTTGAGAAAAACCAATACTTGCTGACCGGCCGCGAGTGTCTGACCGATGGCTTGGTGCATCGGTCCGGAAATACCGCTGTCCAGCGGACGACTTTTCACATCCAGGCGCAGGAATCGCGGTTGCTTGGCGCCACCGGCGCGCTCATTCAGGCGCAGCAGACCGTACCGCCCGGTGTAGGCGTTGTGCAGGCTTTCCAGCGAAGGCGTGGCGGAACCGAGCACGATCGGGATGTTTTCCTGCCGTGCGCGCACCAATGCCAGGTCGCGGGCGTGATAGCGCAGGCCTTCCTGTTGTTTATAGGAGCCGTCGTGCTCTTCGTCGATGATGATCAGGCCGGGATTCTTCATCGGCGTGAACAGCGCGGAGCGGGTGCCGATAATGATGTCGGCGTCACCATCCCGGGCGGCGAGCCAGGCTTCAAGGCGCTCACGGTCATTGACCGCCGAGTGAATCAGCGCGATGCGTGCATTGAAACGTTGCTCGAAGCGCGCCAGGGTTTGCGGGCCGAGGTTGATCTCCGGGATCAGCACCAGCGCTTGCTTGCCTGCTTCGAGGGTTTCGCGGATCAACTGCAAATAGACTTCGGTCTTGCCGCTGCCAGTGACGCCGGCCAGCAGGAACGCATGGTAACTGTCGAACCCGGCGCGAATCGCTTCATAAGCAGCGCGCTGCTCGGGGTTGAGGGGCAGCTCCGGTTGCGCCAGCCAGTGCTCGTGACGGGCGCCGGGGGCGTGTTTGCGGATTTCGACTTGCACCAGATCCTTGGCCAGCAGCAGATCGAGGCTGTCCTTGCTCAGCATCAGTTTGCTCAGCAATTGATGAGCGACGCCGTGGGGATGCTGGGCCAGGGTCGCCAGCGCCTCACGCTGACGCGGGGCGCGGGCGATGCGCGGGTCATCAAGGCTGGCGCCGGGCGCGGCGGACCAGAAACGTTCCTGGCGTGCTTCGGCCAGCTCGCCCTGGCGTAGCAACACTGGCAGCGCCCAACTCAACGTGTCGCCGAGGCTGTGCTGATAATACTGGGAGGTCCACAGGCACAGCTTGAACAGCGCTGGTGGCAAGGGTGGCGTGGCGTCGAGCAGGGCCAGGGCCGGTTTGAGCTTCTCTGCCGGGACTTCACTGGTGTCGGTGACTTCCACCAGAATCCCGATCATCTCCCGCCGGCCGAACGGCACCCGCAGGCGCATGCCAGGCTGCAACTGGGCGCGCAGGACACCGGCCGGGGCTCGGTAATCGAACAGGCGGCGCAGTGGCGAAGGCAGGGCGAGGCGCAAAATGGCGTCGGGCACGCGTGGGGGTCTCGATCAGCGAAAAAAATCAGCAGGGCATGACCTGTGGGAGCGGGCTTGCTCGCGAAAGCGGTGCGTCAGTCAACATTCATGCCGTCTGACACACCGCTTTCGCGAGCAAGCCCGCTCCCACATGGGCGGTGCTTTGGGTCGGGAGCCTAGCAGACGGTCGGTCTCGGCGACAGCTTGCGTGATTGAGATTGTCTGGTAGAATCCGCGGCCTAATTACGTGCGGTATTCAACAATAGTGTTGGGTGGCGGCACGCAGCCCGAGGAAGACACCATGAAAGCTGAAATCCATCCAGATTATCCAGTCATTGCTGTTACTTGCAGCTGTGGCAACAAGTTCGAAACTCGTTCGACCTTCGGCAAAGCTCTGCCGATCGACGTTTGCAACGAGTGCCACCCGTTCTACACCGGTAAGCAAAAGACTCTGGACACTGGCGGCCGCGTTCAGCGCTTCGCCGACCGTTTCGGTGCTTTCGGCAAGAAACCTGCTCCAGCAGCAGAGTAAGGTTCGAAAGCCCCATGGGCTTTACCTTGCTAATGAAAAAGGCGTCCCTTGCGGGCGCCTTTTTTGTGTCTGCGATTTGGCTGTCCGGCGCCCAGGCCTTTTGCCCGGCACCGGGCGGTCTGACACCCGTCGCGGTGGAACGTGTGGTGGATGGCGACACATTGCGCCTCAGCGATGGCCGCAGTGTGCGCATGATCGGCTTGAATACGCCCGAGCTGGGCAAGCAGGGCCGATCCGACGAGCCGTTCGCTGTGGCGGCGCGCAAACGTCTGGAAGCATTGGTGGCCGCCAGCGACGGTTGGGTCGGCGTGCTCCCGGGCAAAGAGAGCAAAGATCACTACGGTCGCACCCTTGCACATCTCTACGGCACCGATGGCGTCAACCTCGAAGCGCAGATGCTCGCTGAGGGCCTTGGGTTTCAGGTGGCGGTCGCGCCGAATGTCGATCTGGACACCTGTCAGCAAGCGGCGGAACGCAGTGCGCGGCAGGCCGGGCTCGGCGTGTGGCGTCAGTCACCTGTACTGAAAGCGGAGCAGATCAACGCGTCCGGTTTTGCTGTGGTCAGTGGGCGTGTGAGCAAGGTTCAACGCAATCGCGGTGGCGTTTGGATCGAGTTGCAGGATGCACTTGTATTGCGTGTTGCACCCCATTTACTGGGGCAGTTCGATGTCGCGGCGCTGGAACGTCTGACGGGCAGGCAGATCGAGGCGCGTGGCTGGGTCGTGGACCGTTCCCGTCGCGGCGGATTGAAACAAGGGCAAGCGCACTGGCTCCTGCCGTTGACCGATCCGGCGATGCTGCAAACGGCGCCTTGATTAAAAATTGTAGACATTTTTTCTGTCGATTGTGAACAGTCCATCCCTTGTGTTCCGTGGCTCTTGGCCCAAAGTCGTAGGGCCGGGCGCTTGACAGGGGTGACTGGTCAGTCTTGTGGGGACTATGCGAGGCGCGTATCCTCGCTGACCAGTCTGTCCAACAGTAAAAGCGGAATGCCCCCATGTCTGATTTGAAAACTGCCGCTCTCGAATATCACGCCCATCCTCGTCCAGGTAAGCTGAGTGTCGAGCTCACCAAGGCCACCGCTACCGCCCGCGACCTGTCGCTGGCCTACAGCCCCGGCGTAGCCGAACCAGTACGCGAAATCGCCCGCGATCCTGAACTGGCCTACAAATACACCGGCAAAGGCAACCTGGTTGCAGTCATTTCCGATGGCACCGCGATTCTGGGCCTGGGTAACCTCGGGCCATTGGCTTCCAAGCCAGTGATGGAAGGTAAAGGCGTGCTGTTCAAACGCTTCGCCGGCATCGACGTGTTCGACATCGAAGTCGATTCCGAAAGCCCGCAAGCCTTCATCGACACCGTCAAGCGCATTTCCATCACCTTCGGTGGCATCAACCTGGAAGACATCAAGGCCCCTGAGTGCTTTGAGATCGAACGCGCTCTGATCGAGCAGTGCGACATTCCAGTGTTCCACGATGACCAGCACGGCACCGCGATCGTTACCGCGGCCGGCATGATCAACGCCCTGGAAATCGCAGGCAAAACCCTTGCTGACGCCAAGATCGTCTGCCTGGGCGCCGGTGCTGCCGCCATCTCCTGCATGAAGTTGCTGGTGAGCATGGGCGCCAACATCGAAAACATCTACATGGTCGACCGTACCGGCGTGATCCACTCCGGCCGTGACGACCTGAACCAGTACAAGGCTGTCTTCGCTCACGCGACTGACAAACGCACCCTGGCTGATGCCCTGACCGGTGCAGACGTGTTCGTTGGCCTGTCCGGCCCGAACCTGCTGAACCCTGAAGGCCTGAAATCCATGGCGGCCAACCCGATCGTGTTCGCGTGCTCGAACCCTGATCCGGAAATCTCCCCGGAACTGGCTCACGCCACCCGTGACGACGTGATCATGGCGACCGGCCGTTCGGACTACCCGAACCAGGTCAACAACGTACTGGGCTTCCCGTTCATCTTCCGTGGTGCCCTGGACGTTCGCGCCAAGCGCATCAACGAAGAAATGAAAGTGGCGGCGGCCAACGCCCTGCGTGAACTGGCCAAGCTGCCGGTTCCTCAGGAAGTGTGCGACGCCTACGGCGGCATCAAGCTGGAATTCGGTCGTGAGTACATCATCCCGAAACCAATGGATGCCCGTCTGATCACCTTGATCTCCGATGCCGTGGCCAAGGCTGCGATCGAGACCGGTGTGGCAACCCTGCCGTATCCGAAGAACTACCCGCTGAAAAGCGTGGATGACGTGTTCAACGGCTAAGCCGTTGTAGCGCTTCTAAAGAAGCCCCGGCTCTTGTGAGTCGGGGCTTTTTTATGTCTGAGAGGATTGTGTCGTTCGTGATGGCCCCTTCGCGGGCAAGCCCGCTCCCACAGTGGATTGTTGGTGTGCATGCGATCTGTTTCGCGATGGAGATACCTGTGGGAGCGGGCTTGCTCGCGAAGGGGCCGGATCAAACAGCGAAAAAACGACAGACAGAAAAAAGCCCCGCACTTCTCTCGAAGGCGGGGCTGTTTCTTGTGGCTATCCGATCAGAACAAATCGATCGGCGCCGCTTCATCCGCTGGCAGCGGGCTGCCCGGCGCATTGCCGTTACCCAGCTCATTCGCCGACGGCGGCGTGTCTTCGGCCTTGAACAGCTCGAAGTACGCTCCTGGCGTGCCAGGGGTGGCTGCCCGGCCGCTGACCGGATCAACCCGCAGGCTCAGAATGCCTTCCGGCTCTGGCTGTGTATGCGGCGGCTTGTCCTTGAGCGCGGCAGCCATGTAATTCATCCAGATCGGCAACGCCACAGTACCGCCGAACTCACGTTTGCCCAGGCTTTCCGGCTGGTCGAAACCGGTCCAGACGGTGGTCACGTAGTCGGCGTTGTAGCCCGAGAACCACGCATCCTTCGATTCGTTGGTGGTACCGGTCTTGCCCGCGATGTCGGGGCGCCCCATGGCCAGTGCGCGGCGGCCCGTGCCGAGTTTGATCACGTCCTCGAGCATGCTGTTGAGGATGTAAGTGGTGCGGCCATCGACAATGCGTTCGGCCACGGCCGGCACTTGAGGCGCTGGTTGGCCCGGAGCCTCGCCCGGCGTCGCATTGACCGTAAAGGCCTCGGCGACGGGGGCGGCAATACCGTCCGGGGCGACACCACCTTTAGGCACGCTCGGCGGGTTGGCGACGAACAGCGTGTCGCCATTTCGGCTTTCGATCTTGTCGATAATGTACGGACTGACCTTGTAGCCGCCGTTGGCAAACGTGCTCCAGCCGGTGGCAATCTCCATCGGCGTCAGGGTCGCGGTGCCCAGGGCCAGCGACAGGTTGCGCGGCAGGTCCTGCTTGTTGAAGCCGAACTTGCTGATGTAGTCGATGGTGCGATCAACACCCAGCGCCTGCACCAGACGGATCGACACCAGGTTGCGCGACTTGTACAGCCCTTCGCGCAGACGGATCGGGCCGAGGAAGGTGTTGGTGTCGTTCTTCGGTCGCCAGACCTTGTCCAGGTATTCGTCGACGAACACGATCGGTGCGTCGTTCACCAGGCTGGCGGCGGTGTAGCCGTTATCCAGTGCGGCGCTGTAGACGAACGGTTTGAAGCTCGAGCCCGGTTGACGCTTGGCCTGCAGGGCGCGGTTGTAATTGCTTTGTTCAAAGGCGAAACCGCCGACCAGCGAGCGAATGGCGCCGTTCTGCGGATCAAGGGAAACCAGCGCGCCTTGTGCCTGCGGGATCTGGCTGAACTTCAGCGAATTATCCGGCTGGCGCTGTACGCGAATCAAATCGCCGACCTGGGCGACATCCGACGGCTGCTTGGGGTTGGCGCCCATGCTGTTGGTGTTCAGGAACGGCCGCGCCCATTTCATGCTGTCCCAGCCGATGTGTTCGTCACCGGTACGGGTCATCACTTGCAGGCCGTTCTTGTCGACCTGGGTGACGATGGCGGGTTCAAGGCCGCTGATCGTGCGTTGCTTCGTCAGTTCGGTGGCCCAGGCTTCCCGCGTCTTGCCCGGCAGGCGCGACTCGGGGCCGCGATAGCCATGACGCTGATCGTAAGTCATCAAGCCTTCGTGAAGCGCAGTGTTGGCCATTTCCTGCAGGTTGCTTGGCACGGTGGTCGTGACGCGGAAACCTTCGGTGTAGGCATCGCTGCCATAGCGGCCGACCATTTCGGCGCGAGCCATTTCAGCGATGTACGGAGCATTCACTTCCGGGGTCGGCACGTGATAGCTGGCGTTCAGCGGCTCGTTGATCGCGGCGGTGTAATCGGCTTCGGTGATTTTTCCGAGCTTGTACATGCGCCCGAGGATCCAGTCGCGACGTTCCTTGCTGCGTGCCGGGTTGGCCAGCGGGTTGAAGCGCGACGGGGCTTTTGGCAGGCCGGCAATCATCGCCATCTGCGCCAGGCTGACGTCACGAATCGACTTGCCGTAATACACCTGCGCCGCCGCCTCGATGCCGTAGGCCCGGTTGCCCAGGTAAATCTTGTTCACGTACAACTCGAGGATCTCGTCCTTGGTCAGTTGCCGTTCAATCTGCAGGGCCAGGAGGATTTCAGTGGTCTTGCGCGAGAAGCTGCGTTCGCTGGTCAGGAAGAAGTTCTTCGCCACCTGCATGGTGATGGTGCTGCCGCCGGACTGAATGTGACCGCTTTTGACCAGTTGGGTCGCGGCGCGCATCAGACTGCTGGGATCGACGCCGTAATGGTTGGCGAAATTGTCGTCTTCAGCACTTAGTAACGCATTTATGAAGTTGGGGGGAATGTCGGCGAAACGGATCGGAGTGCGGCGCATTTCGCCAAACTCTGCTATCAACTTATTGTCGCTGCTGTACACCCGCAGTGGAATCTGCAACTGAATGCTTCTCAGCGCCTCCACAGAGGGCAATCCGGGGCTAAGGTAAAGAAAAGCGCCGCTCAGACCGAGGAGCAGTCCGCAGAAAACGGCGACGATGGACCAACCGAAAAACTTCAGCAGACGAATCAAGGCTTTGGGATATCCAGGGCAAAGAATGAATGAGGCATCAGGGTTCAGGTTAAAAGGAGAACGACCCGCGCTTGACGTAAAAAGCGGAAAAAAAACGCTGGGCATTATAAGCATTTTTCCGTGCAGGGCGTCATTTGCGCTGTTGTCAAGACGGGTGGATTGAACGCAATGGACATTACAGAGTCCGTAACTCACGGAAAGTCATAGGGAATTGGTAGTGCTAGGACTCTTCAATAAAAAGGCCAACACGCTGTTGGGGATCGACATCAGCTCCACGTCGGTAAAGCTTCTTGAGCTAAGCCGCCAGGGTGACCGATATCGGGTCGAGGCCTATGCGGTAGAGCCGCTGCCCGCCAACGCGGTGGTCGAGAAAAATATCGCCGAGCTCGAAGGCGTGGGTCAGGCACTCACGCGCGTGCTGCTCAAGGCCAGAACCAGTCTCAGGAACGTCGCGGTGGCCGTGGCCGGTTCGGCGGTGATTACCAAGACCATCGAAATGGATGCCGGTCTTTCCGACGACGAGATGGAAAACCAGCTGAAAATCGAGGCGGATCAATACATCCCCTATCCGCTCGACGAAGTGGCCATCGACTTCGAAGTCCAGGGTGCATCGGCGCGCAACCCCGAGCGGGTCAATGTGTTGCTGGCAGCCTGTCGCAAGGAAAACGTCGAAGTCCGTGAAGCGGCGCTCGCGCTGGCCGGTCTGACCGCTCGCGTGGTCGATGTCGAGGCCTACGCGCTGGAGCGATCCTTCGGTTTGCTGACCGGACAACTGGCAGCGGCTCAGGAGCGCTTGACGATTGCCGTGGTCGACATCGGTGCGACCATGACCACGCTCAGCGTCCTGTACAACGGACGCATTATCTACACCCGCGAGCAATTGTTCGGCGGTCGTCAGCTGACGGAAGAAATCCAGCGACGTTATGGCCTGACCGTTGAGCAAGCGGGGCTGGCAAAGAAGCAGGGCGGCTTGCCGGACGACTACGTCAGCGAGGTGCTCCAGCCGTTTCGCGATGCGCTGGTGCAGCAGGTGTCGCGGTCATTGCAGTTTTTCTTCGCCTCGGGGCAGTACAACGCTGTCGATCACATCCTGCTGGCCGGTGGCACCGCTTCGGTCCCGGGGCTGGACCGGTTGATCGAGCAACGTCTGGGCACGCCGACACTGGTAGCCAATCCCTTCACGGACATGACCCTGAGCAGCAAGGTCAACGCCGGTGCCCTGGCCAGCGATGCGCCGGCGCTGATGATCGCTTGCGGGCTGGCCCTCAGGAGTTTCGACTGATGGCGCGGATCAACCTTTTACCCTGGCGCGAAGAACTGCGGGAGCAGCGGCGCAAACGCTTCTTGCTGGCGCTGGTCGGTGTGCTGGTGGGGTCAGTGGGGGCGGTGCTGATTGCGGATCAGGCCATCAGTGGTGCGATCGACCGACAAATCGCCCGAAACGATTACATCGGTAAACAGATTGCCGTGGTCGACGAGCGGATCAAGCAGATCAGTGACCTGAAGGCGCGTCGCCAGCAACTGGTCGAGCGCATGCGCATCATTCAAGACCTGCAGGGCAATCGTCCGATCAGCGGGCGGATCTTCGATCAGTTGGCGCGTACCTTGCCCGGCGGAGTGTATTTCACCGAGGTGAAGATGGAGGGTAAAACCCTGTCCATTACCGGCGCGGCAGAATCCAATAATCGAGTGTCGGACCTGATGCGCAACCTGGATGCATCGGACTGGTTCGACGCGCCCACCCTGACGGAAGTCAAGGCGACCACCGCCGGCCAACTGGATCAGGCCAACGTCTTTCAGTTGACCGTTCGTCAGACCCAGCCTGCCGCTACGGAGATTGTTCAATGAGGCCGGCCGAATGGATTGAAGGCTTGCGCAAGATCGACATCAACGATCTGGACACCAGCAACATGGGATCCTGGCCGCCCGCCATCAAGGCGCTGGCGGGTGTGCTGTTGATGATTCTGGTGCTGGCGCTGGGTTACAGCTTTTCCATCAGCGACCTCAAGAGTCATCTCGAACTCAAGCGTGAGGAAGAGTCGACGCTCAAGGAACAATTCGCCACCAAAGCGCACATGGCGGCGAATCTGGAGCTATACATCCAGCAGATGAAGGAAATGGAGAATTCCTTTGGCGTGCTCTTGCGGCAATTGCCCAGCGACACCGAAGTGCCCGGTCTGCTAGAGGATATCACCCGCACCGGCCTGGGCAGCGGCCTGGAGTTCGAAGAGATCAAACTGCTGCCGGAGGTCACCCAGCAGTTCTACATCGAGCTGCCGATCCAGATCACCGTCACCGGCGCGTATCACGACCTCGCCACGTTCGTCAGTGGTGTGGCCGGGTTGCCGCGAATCGTCACCCTGCATGACTTCGACCTCGCACCGGCCAACCCCGAGGGGGGGCCGAAATTGCGCATGAGCATCCTCGCCAAGACGTACCGCTATAACGACAAGGGGCTGCAAAAATGAGCCCGATTCGTTTTATCCCGATGGTCGGAGTACTGGTCGTTCTGGCCGGTTGTGGCGGCGACGCTGACTTCAGCGACCTGGACGCGTACATGAACGAAATGCGCCTGCGTGCGCCGGGCAAGATTGAACCAACGCCGATATTCCGGTCATACCCAACGTTCACCTACAGCGCCGCTAACCTGCGAAGCCCGTTTTCCCGGCAGCTCAGGGTCGACCTGGCTGGCCAGAAGCACGGCTCGCGCAACGTCAAGCCTGATCTCAATCGGGTCAAGCAGTACCTCGAAGGTTTCAACATCGAGCAGTTTGAAATGGTCGGCACAATCTCCAATGCGGCTGGCTCCTTTGCGCTCTTGCGCGGGGCAGGCAGTGTGCATCGGTTGAGGGTCGGCGATTATCTGGGACGTAATGATGGCCGGATCGTCGCCATCAGCGCCTCGCAAGTCGATGTGGTCGAAATCGTTCCTGACGGCGAAGGCGCCTGGCTGGAACGGCCGCGGACCATCCCTTTGAAAGAGCACTCATAGTGGAACTCGAATAATGAACAGGATTTTCGCGACCTTCGGTATGTCGCTATGGATAGCGTTGCTGTCGCCGATGGTACACGCGGCCAACCTCAAAGCGCTGGATGTCGCCGCGCTGCCAGGGGACCGCGTCGAGTTGAAGTTGTCATTCGATGGGGCGCCCCCGGCGCCCCACGGTTACACGACGGAGCAGCCTGCGCGGATTGCACTGGACCTGCCCGGTGTGGTCAGTCAGTTGGCGAGCAAGACCCGCGACCTGGGCGGTGGCAATGCCCGCAGCGCCACAGTGGTGGAAGCCAAGGATCGCACACGGCTGATCATCAACCTGACTCAATTGACCCCGTACACCGCTCGCGTCGAGGGCAATAATCTGTTTGTGGTGGTCGGGCGCGGAACCAGCAACGCAGCCTCCGCACCCGCAGCCAAACCGCCACGTGTCGCCACGGCAACACCGGCGCCGGCCAAGGCCTACGCGCCGGTGAGCAGGGCGATCCGCGGCGTGGATTTCCAGCGTGGCACCCAGGGTGAAGGCAATGTGGTCATCGATCTGTCGGATCCGTCCATCGCCCCTGACATTCAGGAGCGCGATGGCAGGATTGTCCTAGGTTTCGCCAGAACCCAATTGCCGGAACCGTTGCGGGTCCGTCTGGACGTCAAGGATTTCGCCACCCCCGTGCAATTCGTCAACGCCAGCGCCACGGGAGACCGGGCGACCATCAGCATCGAGCCCAGTGGCGCGTTCGATTACTCGACCTATCAGACCGACAACAAGCTGACCGTCAGCATCCGCCCGATGACCGTAGACGACTTGCAGAAGCGCAACGCCGAGCGTTTTGCCTACACCGGTGAAAAGCTCTCGCTGAACTTCCAGGACATTGACGTGCGCTCGGTGCTGCAACTGATTGCCGATTTCACCAACCTCAATCTGGTGGCCAGCGACACGGTGCAGGGCGGCATTACCTTGCGCTTGCAGAACGTGCCGTGGGATCAGGCGCTGGACCTGGTGCTGAAAACCAAGGGCCTGGACAAGCGCAAGATCGGCAACGTGCTGCTGGTGGCGCCGGCCGATGAAATTGCCGCCCGCGAGCGCCAGGAACTGGAGTCGCAGAAGCAGATCGCCGAACTCGCTCCGCTGCGCCGCGAACTGCTGCAGGTCAATTACGCCAAGGCGGCCGATATCGCCAAGCTGTTCACGTCGGTGACCAGTGCCGAGGCGAAAGTCGACGAGCGGGGCTCGATCACCGTCGATGACCGGACTAACAACATCATTGCCTATCAGACCCAGGACCGCCTCGACGAACTCCGCCGTATTGTCGCGCAACTGGATATCCCGGTGCGTCAGGTGATGATCGAGGCACGGATCGTCGAAGCCAACGTCGACTACGACAAAAGCCTCGGCGTGCGTTGGGGCGGTTCGATACAAAAGGGTAATTGGAACGGTTCCGGGGTCAATGGATCGTCGACCACTATCGGTACGCCCGGCAGTACCAGTACAAACTCGCCGTTCGTCGATCTGGGGACCTCGGCCAACACCTCGGGGCTCGGTATCGCCTTCATCACCGACAATGTGCTGCTGGATCTTGAGCTGACGGCGATGGAAAAAACCGGTAACGGCGAAATCGTCTCGCAACCCAAGGTGGTCACCTCCGACAAGGAAACCGCGAAAATCCTCAAGGGCACCGAGATTCCGTACCAGGAAGCCAGTTCCAGCGGCGCCACTTCGGTGTCGTTCAAGGAGGCCTCGCTGTCGCTGGAAGTGACGCCGCAGATCACGCCGGACAACCGGATCATCATGGAGGTCAAGGTCACCAAGGACGAACCGGACTACCTGAACAAGGTGCAGGATGTACCGCCAATCAAGAAAAACGAGGTCAACGCCAAGGTGCTCGTCAATGACGGCGAGACCATCGTGATTGGTGGGGTTTTCTCAAATACTCAGAGCAAGGTTGTAGATAAGGTGCCATTTCTCGGTGATGTGCCGTATCTTGGCCGCCTTTTCCGGCGTGACGTGGTTTCGGAGAAAAAATCCGAGCTGCTGGTATTTCTCACTCCGCGTATCATGAACAACCAGGCGATTGCTGTGAGTCATTGATTCTGTGCGAAATTTGATTCTTGTTGGACCGATGGGGGCTGGAAAAAGCACCATCGGCCGGTTGCTGGCCAAAGAACTGCGCCTGCCGTTCAAAGATTCCGATAAGGAAATTGAACTGCGCACGGGCGCCAATATCCCGTGGATTTTCGATAAGGAAGGCGAACCGGGCTTTCGTGACCGCGAGCAGGCGATGATTGCCGAGCTGTGCGGCTGCGATGGCGTGGTGCTGGCGACTGGCGGGGGCGCAGTGATGCGCGAAGCCAATCGGCGGGCACTGCGTGCCGGTGGTCGGGTGGTTTATCTGCATGCTTCTGTCGAGCAGCAGGTTGGCCGCACCGCCCGCGACCGAAATCGACCCCTGTTGCGTACTGCCGATCCGGCCAAGACCCTTCGGGACCTGCTGGAGTTGCGCGATCCGCTGTATCGGGAAATCGCCGACCTGGTGGTGGAAACCGATGAACGACCGCCGCGTATGGTGGTGCTCGACATTCTTGACCGCCTGCAGCAACTGCCTCCCCGTTAAAGCGCAGCGCGAAATGCGCTATCCTCGGCGTCCTGCCGCGACCGCTCAAGGTTGTGGCGGATGGCTACCGAACGGCGTCACACCAACAGATGCCGTGGACATTCGATAACTCAAGGCAGGACGCCTGATTCCATCTTCACTGTGGGGACACATGCAGACACTCAAGGTCGATCTAGGCGAGCGCAGCTACCCGATTCACATTGGCGAAGGTTTGTTGGATCAGCCTGAGCTGCTGGCCCCGCATATTCGCGGACGGCAAGTGGCGATCATCTCCAACGAAACCGTTGCGCCGCTCTATCTCGAACGTCTGACCCGCAGCCTTGCGCAGTTCTCGGTGATTTCCGTCGTGCTGCCCGACGGTGAAGCCTTCAAGACCTGGGAAACCCTGCAACTGATTTTCGACGGTCTGCTGACCGCGCGCCATGATCGCCGCACCACCGTGATCGCCCTCGGCGGCGGTGTGATTGGTGACATGGCCGGTTTTGCTGCTGCCTGCTACCAGCGCGGTGTCGATTTCATTCAGGTTCCGACCACGCTGCTGTCGCAAGTCGACTCCTCGGTGGGCGGCAAGACCGGGATCAATCATCCGCTGGGCAAGAACATGGTCGGCGCCTTCTATCAGCCGAACGTGGTGCTGATCGATACCGCCACTCTCAATACCCTGCCGGCCCGCGAGTTGTCCGCCGGGCTGGCTGAAGTCATCAAGTACGGGCTGATTTGCGACGAGCCGTTCCTCACCTGGCTCGAAGAAAACGTCGATCGCCTGCGTGCGCTGGACCAAGTCGCCCTGACTTATGCGATCGAGCGTTCCTGCGCGGCCAAGGCTGCGGTGGTCGGTGCCGACGAGAAGGAAACCGGTGTTCGTGCCACCTTGAACCTGGGGCACACCTTCGGCCATGCCATTGAAACCCACATGGGATATGGTGTGTGGCTACATGGTGAAGCGGTAGCTGCTGGCACCGTAATGGCCCTGGAGATGTCCGCGCGTCTCGGCTGGATCAGCGAGCAAGAACGCGATCGCGGTATTCGCCTGTTCCAGCGTGCCGGCCTGCCGGTCATCCCGCCTGAAGAGATGACTGAAGCCGATTTTCTCGAACACATGGCAATTGACAAGAAAGTGATCGACGGTCGTTTACGCCTGGTGCTGCTGCGCCACATGGGCGAAGCGGTGGTGACCGACGATTATCCGAAAGAGGTTCTACAGGCCACGCTGGGAGCGGATTACCGCGCCCTGGCTCAGCTTAAAGGTTAATAAGATCCCGATGACTAGTTTGCACGCCGACGAGGCTTTCCTCGGCCATTACCAGTTAAGCCATGACCCTTTTGCTCCACGGGTGCCTGGTTTCAAATTCTTCCCGGCCCAGCGCAAACCGGTGCTGGGGCAGCTGCATCACCTGGCCCGCTACAGTCAGTTGCTGCTGGTGGTTACCGGCCCGCAAGGCAGTGGCAAAACGCTGTTGCGTCAGGCGTTGGTGGCCAGTACCAACAAACAATCCGTTCAGAGCGTGGTGGTTTCCGCTCGTGGCGCCGGCGATGCGGCTGGCGTGCTGCGTCAGGTGGCCCAGGCGTTGAACGTCGCTCAAGCAGAGATTGGCCCAATCCTGGCTCAGGTCGTGCAGCTCGCGCTGACAGGTCAGGAAGTCTATTTGCTGGTGGACGACGCCGAGCAACTCGACGAGTCCGCGCTGGAAGCCTTGATGGAGTTGGCCGCTGGTGCACCGGAAGGTCGCCCGCATGTGTTCCTGTTCGGTGAGTCCGCGCTGATCGCTCAACTTGAGGCGTTGAGCCTTGAGGAAGAGCGCTTCCACGTCATCGAGCTGCAGCCTTACACCGAAGAAGAAACCCGCGAATATCTGGACCAGCGGCTCGAAGGCGCTGGTCGGGGTATCGAACTTTTTACTGCGGATCAGATCTCTGATATTCACCAAAGCTCCGACGGCTGGCCTGGCAACATCAACCAGGTGGCCCGCGATGCAATGATCGAAGCCATGATTGCCAGCCGCTCAGCGGTGAAGCGTCCAAGTATGGGGTTCAACATGCCGAAGAAACACGTATTGGCGATATCCGCTGTCGTCGTGGTCGCGGTAGCCGCCGCCTGGTTGATGCCGGGTCGCAGCAAAGCACCGACCACCGGCGCACCGGCCAACGAACAGGCACAACTGCCGCTCGGCCAGGGCACGCCACAACCCAACAGCGGCGGCGCACCGGCCGTGGAATTCGCCGGTAACTCGCAACCGATGCCATTGCCGCTGGTCGGCAACTCGCAGCCGGTCATGCGCGGTCCGTTGGCCGAAGCGGCCGGTGGCATCACCGAAGGCGACGATGGCGTGCCGGTAGAAGGTTCCAGCGATACGCCGCCGACCGTGACCACCACCGCGCCGCCTGCGGGCGTTCCGGCTGGCCCGGCGCCAACGCCTGCCGCCAAGCCGGTGCCTGCGCCGACTCAGGTCGCGACGGCCAAACCCGTCCCGACGACGCCTGCCGTGAAGCCGGCGCCGGCACCGGCCAAACCAGCCGCCGTCGCAACCGCCAAGCCTGCCGAGAAACCAGCCACCGCGGCCAAGGCTGCCGGCGGCACCTGGTACGCCGGACAACCTACGAGCAATTACGTGGTGCAGATCCTCGGCACCAGCTCCGAAGCGGCGGCGCAATCCTTCGTGAAAGAGCAGGGCGGCGAGTACCGTTATTTCAAGAAAGTCCTCAACGGCAAACCGCTTTACGTCATCACTTACGGTAACTTCGCCAGCCGCGATGCCGCCGTTACCGCCATCAAGGCCTTGCCAGCGAAGGTTCAGGCTGGTAAACCTTGGCCTCGCACTGTCGCCAGCGTCCAACAGGAACTGGCAGCAACTCGCTGACGATTCGGCGGCCTTACCGAGGCCGCCTCTCCAAGCACCTCAAAATCTCTACGAGTGCGCGCCGTCTCTATAGACCGCGTGCCTTGTGGTGTCTGCGTTACAGTAGTCTTTGAGTCGTTGCGGTCAAAATTTAAAAAAGTTTTGACTAGCACAGCAGATCGCTTTAAACCTTTCACAAATGCGACATAGATTTGCGACAGTTCGTCGTCAAATTTGTGGGCGTCTGTGTCGCTGTGTACAATGACCACCCTTTTGCCCCCGCTAAGCCGGCGTACGTTCGGCGCGGAACGCAAGTGGTTGAATTGAAAAGAAATTTGCCTCGAAAAGAGGCAGCCTGGTGAGAAAGTGTCTATGAAAGCAGGTCTGTACCAACCAGATGAATTCAAGGATAACTGCGGTTTTGGCCTGATAGCCCATATGCAGGGCGAGCCCAGTCATACCCTTTTGCAAACGGCCATTGAGGCCCTGACCTGCATGACCCACCGCGGTGGGATCAACGCCGACGGCAAGACCGGTGACGGTTGCGGTCTGCTGATTCAAAAGCCGGATGTATTCCTGCGTGCGATCGCCCAGGAAACCTTCGGTGTCGAACTGCCCAAGCAATACGCGGCGGGCATGGTCTTCTTCAACCAGGACCCGGTCAAAGCCGAAGCCGCTCGCGAGAACATGAACCGCGAGATCCTGGCCGAAGGCCTGACCCTGGTCGGCTGGCGCAAAGTGCCGATCGACACCAGCGTTCTCGGCCGCCTGGCCCTCGAGCGCCTGCCGCAGATCGAACAAGTGTTCATCGGCGGTGAAGGCCTGAGCGATCAGGACATGGCGATCAAGCTGTTCAGCGCCCGTCGTCGCTCGTCCGTGGCCAACGCCGCCGACGTCGATCACTACATCTGCAGCTTTTCCCACAAGACCATCATTTATAAAGGCCTGATGATGCCGGCGGATTTGACCGCCTTCTATCCAGACCTCAGTGACCAGCGCCTGCAAACCTCGATTTGCGTGTTCCACCAGCGCTTCTCTACCAACACCCTGCCGAAATGGCCGCTGGCTCAGCCGTTCCGCTTCCTCGCCCACAACGGCGAGATCAACACCATCACCGGTAACCGCAACTGGGCCGTGGCCCGTCGCACCAAGTTCACCAATGATTTGATGGATCTGGAAGAACTCGGTCCGCTGGTGAACCGCGTCGGTTCCGACTCCTCCAGCATGGACAACATGCTCGAGCTGATGGTCACCGGTGGCATCGACCTGTTCCGTGGCGTGCGGATGATCATTCCGCCTGCGTGGCAGAACGTCGAAACCATGGACCCGGATCTGCGCGCGTTCTACGAATACAACTCGATGCACATGGAACCGTGGGACGGCCCGGCCGGCGTGGTCATGACCGACGGTCGTTACGCGGTGTGCCTGCTCGACCGTAACGGTCTGCGCCCGGCGCGTTGGGTCACCACCAAAAACGGTTTCATCACCCTGGCCTCGGAAATCGGTGTCTGGAATTACCAGCCTGAAGACGTGATCGCCAAGGGCCGCGTAGGCCCGGGCCAGATCTTTGCCGTGGACACCGAAACCGGTCAGATCCTCGACACCGACGCCATCGACAACCGTCTGAAGTCCCGTCATCCGTACAAGCAATGGCTGCGCAAGAATGCCCTGCGCATCCAGGCAACCATGGAAGACAACGACCACGGTTCGGCGTTCTACGACGTAGACCAACTCAAGCAGTACATGAAGATGTATCAGGTCACGTTCGAAGAGCGCGACCAGGTGCTGCGTCCGCTCGGCGAGCAAGGCTACGAAGCCGTTGGTTCGATGGGCGACGATACGCCGATGGCCGTGCTGTCCCAGCGCGTGCGCACGCCGTACGACTATTTCCGCCAGCAGTTCGCGCAGGTCACCAACCCGCCGATCGACCCGCTGCGTGAAGCCATCGTCATGTCGCTGGAGATCTGCCTCGGTGCCGAGCGCAACATTTTCCAGGAGTCGCCGGAACACGCCTCGCGCGTGATTCTCAGCTCGCCGGTTATTTCGCCGGCCAAGTGGCGCTCGCTGATGAACCTCGATCGTCCGGGCTTCGAACGCCAGATCATCGACCTCAACTACGACGAAAGCGTCGGCCTTGAAGCCGCAGTGCGTAACGTTGCGGATCAGGCTGAAGAAGCCGTTCGCGCCGGTCGTACCCAGATCGTGCTGAGTGACCGTCACATCGCTCCGGGCAAGTTGCCGATTCACGCTTCGCTCGCCACCGGCGCGGTGCATCACCGCCTGACCGAAAAAGGCCTGCGTTGCGACTCCAACATCCTGGTGGAAACGGCTACTGCCCGCGATCCGCATCACTTCGCAGTGCTGATCGGTTTCGGCGCTTCGGCGGTCTATCCGTTCCTGGCCTACGAAGTGCTGGGCGACCTGATCCGTACCGGTGAAGTGCTGGGCGACCTCTATGAGGTGTTCAAGAACTACCGTAAAGGCATCACCAAAGGCCTGCTGAAAATCCTGTCGAAGATGGGTATTTCGACCATCGCTTCGTACCGTGGTGCGCAGCTGTTCGAAGCCATCGGCCTGTCCGAAGAAGTCTGCAACCTGAGCTTCCGTGGTGTGCCAAGCCGCATCAAGGGCGCGCGTTTCGTCGACATCGAAGCCGAGCAGAAAGCGCTCGCCGCCGAAGCCTGGAGCCCGCGCAAGCCGATCCAGCAAGGTGGTCTGCTGAAGTTCGTCCACGGTGGTGAATATCACGCGTACAACCCGGACGTGGTTAACACTCTGCAAGCCGCTGTGCAGCAGGGCGATTACAGCAAGTTCAAGGAATACACGGCGCTGGTGGACAACCGTCCGGTGTCGATGATCCGCGACCTGTTCAAGGTCAAAACCCTGGATACGCCGCTGGACATTAGCGAGATCGAACCGCTGGAATCGGTGCTCAAGCGCTTTGATTCTGCCGGCATCTCCCTTGGCGCTCTGTCGCCGGAAGCTCACGAAGCCCTGGCCGAAGCCATGAACCGCCTCGGTGCGCGTTCCAACTCCGGCGAAGGCGGCGAAGACCCGGCGCGCTACGGCACCATCAAGAGCTCGAAAATCAAACAAGTCGCGACCGGCCGTTTCGGTGTAACCCCGGAATACCTGGTCAACGCTGAAGTGCTGCAGATCAAGGTCGCTCAGGGCGCCAAGCCCGGCGAAGGTGGGCAACTGCCAGGCGGCAAGGTCAACGGTCTGATCGCCAAGCTGCGTTACGCAGTGCCAGGCGTGACCCTGATTTCGCCGCCGCCGCACCATGACATCTACTCGATTGAAGACTTGTCGCAGCTGATTTTCGACCTGAAACAAGTTAACCCGAAGGCTTTGGTCTCGGTGAAGCTGGTGGCAGAAGCGGGCGTCGGCACCATCGCCGCCGGTGTGGCCAAGGCCTACGCGGACTTGATCACCATCTCCGGTTACGACGGCGGCACCGGTGCATCGCCGCTGACCTCGATCAAATACGCGGGCGCACCATGGGAACTCGGCCTCGCCGAAACCCACCAGACCCTGCGCGGCAACGACCTGCGCGGCAAAGTCCGAGTGCAGACCGACGGCGGCCTGAAAACCGGCCTTGACGTGATCAAGGCCGCCATTCTCGGCGCTGAAAGCTTTGGCTTCGGCACCGCGCCAATGATCGCTCTGGGCTGCAAATACCTGCGTATCTGCCACCTGAACAACTGCGCCACCGGCGTCGCGACTCAGAACGAGAAGCTGCGCAAGGATCACTACATCGGCACCGTCGACATGGTGGTGAATTTCTTCACCTACGTGGCCGAAGAAACCCGTGAGTGGCTGGCCAGACTGGGTGTGCGCTCCCTCGAAGAGTTGATCGGCCGCACCGATCTGCTGGAAATCCTCGAAGGCCAGACCGCCAAGCAGAACCACCTGGACCTGACGCCGTTGCTCGGCAGCGATCACATCCCGGCAGACAAGCCTCAGTTCTGCCAGGTCGATCGCAACCCGCCGTTCGACAAAGGCCTGCTGGCCGAGAAAATGATCGACATGGCCACGTCGGCCATCAATGACAAGAGCGGCGCCGAGTTCGCGCTGGATATCTGCAACTGCGACCGTTCGATCGGCGCGCGGATCTCCGGTGAAATCGCGCGCAAGCACGGCAATCAGGGCATGGCGAACGCGCCGATCACCTTCCGCTTCAAAGGGACGGCCGGTCAGAGCTTCGGCGTGTGGAACGCCGGCGGTTTGAACATGTACCTGGAAGGCGATGCCAACGACTACGTCGGCAAAGGCATGACCGGCGGCAAGCTGGTTATCGTTCCGCCGAAAGGCAGCGCTTACAAGACTCAGGACAGTGCCATCATCGGCAACACCTGCCTGTATGGCGCTACCGGTGGCAAGCTGTTCGCCGCCGGCACTGCGGGCGAGCGTTTTGCCGTGCGTAACTCCGGTGCTCACACCGTAGTGGAAGGTACGGGCGATCACTGCTGCGAGTACATGACCGGTGGTTTCGTCTGCGTATTGGGCAAGACCGGTTACAACTTCGGCTCAGGCATGACCGGCGGTTTCGCCTACGTGCTCGACCAGGACAACAGCTTCGTTGACCGGGTCAACCACGAACTGGTGGAAATCCAGCGGATCAGCGGTGAGGCGATGGAGGCCTATCGCAGCCACCTGCAACGTGTGCTGAACGAATACGTCGAGGAAACCGACAGCGAGTGGGGCCGTAACCTCGCTGAAAACCTCGATGACTATCTGCGTCGTTTCTGGCTGGTCAAGCCCAAGGCTGCCAACCTGAAATCGTTGCTTTCCAGCACCCGTGCCAACCCGCAGTGATATGCGCCTGAAGAGTTTGATGAGGTTTTAACAATGGCTGAACGTCTGAATAACGACTTCCAGTTCATCGACGTCGGGCGCAAAGATCCGAAGAAGAAACTGTTGCGTCAACGCAAGAAAGAGTTCGTGGAGATCTACGAACCCTTCAAACCCCAGCATTCGGCCGATCAGGCCCACCGCTGCCTGGGTTGCGGTAACCCGTATTGCGAATGGAAGTGCCCGGTGCACAACTTCATTCCGAACTGGCTGAAACTGGTGGCCGAGGGCAACATCCTTCAGGCCGCTGAACTGTCGCACCAGACCAACACCCTGCCGGAAGTCTGCGGCCGGGTGTGCCCGCAGGATCGTCTGTGCGAGGGTGCCTGCACCCTCAACGACGGTTTCGGCGCGGTGACCATCGGTTCGGTCGAGAAGTACATCACCGACACCGCGTTCGCCATGGGCTGGCGTCCGGACATGTCCAAGGTCAAGCCGACCGGCAAACGTGTTGCCATTATCGGCGCAGGCCCGGCCGGCCTGGGTTGTGCCGACGTGCTGGTACGCGGCGGCGTGACCCCGGTGGTGTTCGACAAGAACCCGGAAATCGGCGGTCTGCTGACCTTCGGCATCCCCGAGTTCAAACTGGAAAAGACCGTGCTGAGCAATCGTCGCGAAGTCTTCACCGGCATGGGCATCGAGTTCCGCCTGAACACCGAAGTGGGCAAGGACGTGTCCGTTGAGCAACTGCTCGAAGAATACGATGCAGTGTTCATGGGCATGGGCACCTACACCTACATGAAGGGCGGTTTTGCCGGTGAGGATTTGCCGGGCGTGCATGACGCGCTCGACTTCCTGATCGCCAACGTTAACCGCAACCTGGGCTTTGAAAAGTCGCCGGAAGATTTCGTCGACATGAAAGGCAAGAAGGTCGTGGTACTGGGCGGTGGCGACACGGCGATGGACTGCAACCGTACTTCGATCCGCCAGGGCGCCAAGTCGGTGACCTGTGCCTATCGTCGTGACGAAGCGAACATGCCGGGCTCGCGCAAAGAGGTGAAGAACGCCAAGGAAGAAGGCGTGAAATTCCTCTACAACCGCCAGCCGATCGCCATCGTCGGTGAAGACAAGGTTGAAGGCGTGAAAGTGGTCGAGACCCGTCTCGGCGAACCGGACGCCCGTGGCCGTCGCAGCCCCGAGCCGATTCCGGGTTCTGAAGAGATCATCCCGGCCGACGCCGTGGTCATCGCATTCGGTTTCCGTCCAAGCCCGGCGCCGTGGTTCGAGCAGTTCAGCATCCAGACCGACAGCCAGGGCCGCGTTGTGGCGCCGGAACAGGGTCAGTACAAGCATCAGACCAGCAACCCGAAAATCTTCGCCGGTGGCGATATGGTTCGAGGCTCTGACCTGGTGGTGACGGCGATCTTCGAAGGCCGTAATGCCGCCGAAGGGATCCTGGATTACCTGGGCGTCTGATCACTTCCCACCCTTGGAATGCGATCAAAAATGTGGGAGCGGGCTTGCTCGCGAAAGCGGTGTGTCAGCCAACATCAATGTCGACTGACACTCCCTCTTCGCGAGCAAGCCCGCTCCCACAGTTGTTTCTCGGTGTTGCCAAACACCGCGTTTCCCCGCGACAAATTGACCCGATAGACAAAAGGCGCGGCTCTTGCCGTGCCTTTTGCGTCGCGCTCTGAGAAAATGCCCGCACTTTTTTTCCGGATGCCGACATGACTGCCCTGAAGAACGACCGTTTCCTTCGCGCCCTGCTCAAGCAACCCGTAGACGTCACGCCGGTATGGATGATGCGTCAGGCCGGTCGCTACCTGCCTGAATACCGCGCCAGCCGTGCCAAGGCCGGCGACTTCATGAGCCTGTGCATGAACCCGGCGTTCGCTTGCGAAGTCACGATGCAACCGCTCGACCGCTATCCGCAACTGGACGCGGCGATCCTGTTCTCCGATATCCTCACCATCCCCGATGCCATGGGCCAGGGCCTGTACTTCGAAACCGGTGAAGGTCCGCGCTTCAAGAAAGTCGTCAGCACCCTGGCCGATATCGAAGCCCTGCCGATTCCTGATCCGCACAAAGACCTCGGCTACGTGATGGACGCGGTCAGCACCATCCGCCGCGAACTGAACGGCCGCGTTCCGCTGATCGGCTTCTCCGGCAGCCCGTGGACCCTGGCCACCTACATGGTCGAAGGCGGCTCGTCGAAAGACTTCCGCAAGACCAAGGCCATGCTCTACGACAACCCGCAAGCCATGCACCTGCTGCTGGACAAGCTCGCGCAGTCGGTGACTTCGTACCTGAATGGCCAGATCATGGCCGGCGCGCAAGCGGTGCAGATCTTCGACACCTGGGGCGGCAATCTTTCGGCGGCGGCGTACCAGGAATTCTCCCTGGCTTACATGCGCAAAATCGTCAGCGGCCTGATACGCGAGCACGAAGGTCGCAAAGTGCCGGTGATCCTGTTCACCAAGAACGGCGGCCTGTGGCTGGAAAGTATCGCCGACGCTGGCGCTGATGCACTGGGCCTGGACTGGACCTGCGACATCGGCAACGCCCGTGATCGCGTCGGCAGCAAAGTCGCGTTGCAGGGCAACATGGACCCGACCGTGCTCTACGCGAAACCGGAAGCCATTCGCACCGAAGTCGGTCGCATCCTCGCCAGTTATGGCAAGGGCAGCGGTCACGTGTTCAACCTCGGTCATGGCATCACCCCGGAGGTCGATCCGGAACATGCGGGTGCGTTCCTGCGCGCGGTGCATGAGTTGTCAGCGCAGTATCACGAGTAGTCTTGTTCACGTTCCAATCAGCCTGTCCTGTTAACGCCGAACAGGCTTTTTTTTGTCACTAAAAACTTATGCCTGCTTAATGAATGTCTTCTTGTAAGAATGTTTTCTCTCTTTGTCAGAAAAGTGAAGAGAGAGACCAATCCTCATGTGACCGGCGACTTGTCCTACATAGAAACTTCGTTCATCCCGGTAACGTTTCAGACCTTCGTTCGGTGCCGCACACCGAACGGAATTGCGGACAGCGGCGCCACCCAGGCGCCTCAATTTTCGATAAGTAGTCTGGAACACAATCATGAAAAAAACGTTCTACAAAGGAGGTGCGTTAACCGCATGCTCCTCTTCAATGATCCTGTTATCGGCAATGTTGGCGTCTCAAACTGTTTCGGCGCATGGCTATATTGAAGTGCCGCCTTCGCGGGCGTTGCTCTGCCAGAAAGGGTTGAACACTAACTGTGGCGGTGCTCAGTATGAACCTCAAAGCGTCGGTGAAACCTTCAAGGGCTTCCCGGCCGGCAATGGCGGTGGTGCAGGACTAGGCCCGGTCGACGGCAAGATCGCCAGTGGCGGTCACGCGTTGTTTTCCGCGTTGGATGCTCAGTCTGCTACTCGCTGGCATTTGACTGAGATCAAAGATCGCAACATTGATTTCCAATGGCATTACACCGCGGTGCACCCGGCGACCAAACATGAGTATTTCATCACTCGCAACGGCTGGAACCCAAACGAGTCGCTGAAACGCGCTTCCTTCGAAAGCACGCCGTTCTGCACCATCGATGGCGGTAATCAGAAGCCTGAGTCGGGTGCCAAGCACAGCTGCACCATCCCGGCAGAAAAATCTGGCCACCATGTGATTCTGGGGATCTGGACGGTTGGAGATACACAAGCGGCGTTTTACAACCCGGCCGACGTGAACATTATTGCGGAAGCGGAGTTGCCAGGTGGCTGGTCTTCCGTGGGTGGCATCGCGCCGTCGGCTCAATTGCTGATCGGCGACAAGGTCAAGGCCCGTGCATTCTCCGCTACCGGCGAGAACCCGGACTACAGCGTCGAACTCTCCATCGATAAAGTCGAAGATGGCGCGCCAAACGACTGGTCGCTCAAACTGGCGGAAAAAATCAACAGCACACACACGCTGATCCGCGCCGGTATCCGTGACGACGCCGGCAACATCGCGCCGGTCCGGGGTAACAACACCCTGTACGCTCAGAAAGACAGCGGCGTAACCCGTTACGAAGTACAGCTGGACATGAAGGAAGACGCCGCTGCCCGCATGTCGGTCGCCTCCCAGCAAGCGGAATACGTTCTGGATAAAGGCCTGGCCAAGATCAATTTTAGCATGATCTCCAATCGCAAAATGAACGTCGAAGCGACCTTGTTCGATGAGAACAACAAGCCAGTCGGTTCGACCTCGGCTCAGGTGGACAGCGGCACTTCCAGCTTGGTTATCGATGTTCGCAGCAACCCCGGCAAACACACCCTGACACTGGTCGGCAGCACTCTGGATGGTCGTACCAATCGCCAGGACACCCAACCGACCAACATGACCGGCGAAGGTGCCGGTGCCGACTATGACTTCGTGTTCCCCGAAGGCTTCACCGAGTACAAAGCCGGCACCAAAGTGCTGCAACCGAAGACCAATGAAGTCTTCGAATGCAAGCAGGGCGCCGAAGCCGGTTACTGCAAGCAGTACAGTCCGACCGCCAACGGATTCGAACCTGGCGTAGGTGCGCACTGGCACATGGCGTGGAACAAGCTTTAAGCCCGCCGTAACACTTCAGGCGATCCGCAAATGGATCGCCTGAAGGTTCATCCTCTTTTTGAAAATCGAGTTGAAAAATGACGGTTTTGGGTTATTCCACCCAACGCGTTTGGCTGCACTGGTTATCGGCGGCAGTCATCGTTTGGACCCTGATTTCCGGTTTTTATGTAGCCAGCGTCGACGTGTCGCCACGGGTCGCTCAAGGGGTCGCTTTTCTCAATGTGTCGCTGACCACGGTGTTCATACCGTTTTTCGTCTGGCGCTTGGTTATTTATGTCGCTCATGCCCGAGATACGAGCGTGATGGGCCTTGATTTCATGGAAAAACTCGCGCTGCTCGCGCACACGCTGATCTATCTCGTTATCAGTGTCGTGCTGGTCACCGGCGTGTTGATGATGGATCGCCCGATCGACGTGTTCGGTGTGGTCGAAATAGCTCAGCCGCTGAGCGATCCTGAGCTGATCTCCCGGTTCCTGATCATTCACGTTTGGGCCTGTGTTGTCCTTTCGTTGCTTGTCGTGCTGCATGTCGGCGCGGTCGTTGTGCATGAGCTGTGCGGCCACCGCGTGCTGCGGCGAATGTCTTTGTGCAGCCTTGTTCGAAGTGAACGCCTCGAGTGAGCAGGCGCCTGAGCACACTCTGCCTGCTGGTTATAGCCGTCGGTTACGGCGCGTTTTTGACGTGGCAGGAGTGGGGTTTTCGCAACAGCCTTGCCTCGCCGTTGTCGTTCGCTGCGACCGTGCCGACGCCACCGTCCCGTGCGCCCCTCGATACCACAGCGGTCGCAACGGTACTCGGTCTGACGACTGACACCGCGTTGCTGCCCAGTGCCGAGCCACTGACCTTGCAGGCCAGTTTTGTCCTCGACACAGGGTTGTCCAGAGCGTTGTTGGCGGATGCTCAGGGCTCGCGGATTTACCAGGTGGGGGATCAGTTGCCGGGTGGCAGCATCCTGCGTCGCGTCGAGGTGAATCAAGCGGTGTTGTGGAACAAGGGCCGAGAAGAGGTGCTGAGTTTGCAGACCTCTTCCGCGAGTTTCCTGCGCCAACTCGACTCGCCATCCCACCCACAGACACCCGTCAGTTCTACGCGTTTTCTACGCCCTCTTTCCGGGCAGTCAGAGTGATCACACCCATGAACAGCTTCATCGGCGCGCATACCCTGCGCACCCTTCTTTTTCTGACCGCTTTGATGATGGCGCTCTTTCATCAGGCGCTGCAGGCCGAGGAAGAAAAATGGCAACTGGCGATGAACAATGCCGAGTTGCGCGACATCGTTGAAGAAATCTCGACCATTCTCGGGACCACGGTGGTGCTTGACCCCAGAGTCTCCGGGCGCATCACCGTCATGTCCCGCCAGGCCCTCGACCGCGAAGGCGTTCGCCGGTTGTTTTACTCGGTGCTCGATGCCCATAACTTTACGGTGATCGACGAAGGTGACCGCATTCTGATCACGCCGGTCACCGAAGCGAAAACCCGTGCAGGCCAAGGCACCGCAAAAAACGCCACGGCGTCGCAGTTCGTCACTCAGGTCATCGAATTGAACACCAGCAGCGCCTCCGATATTGCCGGGTTGGTCCGGCCACTGGTGTCGGTCAACGGTTACGTCGGCCCGTCGGTGTCGGCCAATGCGCTGGTCGTCACCGATACGGCTGCCAATGTGGGTCGCATTGCCAAGGTCGTGCGTCAGCTGGATTCGGGGCAGAACAACCTGCATGCCGTGGTGCAATTGCGTCACGCCCAGGCTGCGGATGTGGCCACGATCATTGAATCTTCACTGGGCAAGCGCAACGCCGATACGGCGATTCAAGTGCTGGCCGATAGCCGAACCAACCGCCTGATCTTCATTGGCCCGCCAGCGGTTCGCCAGCGCTTGCTCGATCTGGCGCGTGGCCTCGACACGCCTGCCACCGCGTCCCTCGACAATGCCCGGGTCATCCGTTTGCGCCACAGCGATGCCAAGCAATTGGCCGACATTCTGGAAACGATGGGTCAGGGCCGAAAACAGGCATCGACCCTCGGCGGCGTGAAGGAAAACCCGTCCAGCGCTACGTTCATGATCAAGGCCGACGAAAGCCAGAACGCGTTGGTGCTGATCGCCGAGCCCGCGCAAATCCGCACTATCGAAAACATCGTGCGCCAGTTGGACCAGCCGCGGGCCCAAGTGCTGATCCATGCCGCCATCGTCGAAATTTCCGGAGACATCGCGCAAGCCGTAGGCGTCCAGTGGGGCATCAGCAGCGGCGACGCGAAGGGCTTTATCAACTTCCCCGGCACTGACATTCCGATCATTGGCGGGCTGAGCTTCGACGAGAAAAAATCAGCCCCTGAGGGCGCAATCCTGCAACTGGGCAGTGACCGTTTCGGCGCGTTGATTTCGGCATTGGCCAGCAATACCCATAGCAATCTGCTTTCCACACCGAGCCTGCTGACCCTGGACAATCAGGAAGCGGAAATCATCGTCGGTCAAAACGTGCCGTTCAAGACGGGCTCCTACGCCACCAACAGCAATGGTGCGGACAATCCGTTTACCACCGTCGAGCGCAAGGACGTCGGCATCAGCCTGAAGATCAAGCCGTACATCAACGAAGGTTCGACGTTGCGCCTGGAGGTGGAGCAGGAAGTGTCGGACATTGCACCGTCGGTGTCCGGTATCGACTCTTCCGACCTGATCACCAACAAGCGTGCACTCAAGAGCACCATCCTGGCCGACGATGGCGAGATCATCGTGATCGGCGGTTTGATCCGCGACAGCGTCCGCACCCAGCAAAGCGGTGTGCCGCTGCTGCGCGACATTCCTTACCTGGGCGCGCTGTTTCGCTGGACCCGGGACACGCAAACCAAAAGCAACCTGATGGTGTTTTTGCGACCCACCATCGTGCGCAGCAAGGAAGATCTGGCCGACGTGAGCCAGCAGCGATACAACGCACTGCGACAGTTGAGCCAGCCGGGCGCGCACGGGAACAACTCCTTGTTGCTGCCAGCAGAATCGCGGCAGTTGTTCGACCCGGCCACTGATGCGCCCGTGTTCGATTTGCGCAAGCAGACCCCGGCTACGCCATGAGCGAAAAAATCGAACAGCTGCCTTTTGGTTTCGCCCGGCGTTTTGGCGTTCTGCTGGCGTGCGAGGGGACCGATTCGAGCCTTGTGCTGCGAGCCGATACGCCGCTGACGGCGCTGTCGGAAGCACGCCGGGTGTGCGGCCGGGATCTGCCGGTCCGGGTGCTGGATGCCGATGCGTTCGCAGCGCGTCTGGCCGCCGCTTTCCGCGACGGTCAGAGCGCGGCGGAGCAGGTGGCCCAAGGGCTGGACGACGAACTGGACCTGCTCAGCCTGGTCGATCAAGTCCCGCAAACCGCCGATTTGCTGGAGCAGCAGGGCGACGCGCCGATCATCCGGCTCATTAACGCACTGCTCAGCGAAGCCGTGCGCGAGCATGCCTCGGACGTGCACCTTGAAACCTTCGAGCACTCGCTGTCGGTGCGCATGCGGGTCGACGGGCAATTGCGCGAAATGCTCAGGCCCCGACGTGAATTGGCGACGCTGCTGGTGTCGCGGATCAAGGTCATGGCGCGTCTGGACATCGCTGAAAAACGTATCCCCCAGGACGGTCGAATGGCCCTGCGACTGGCCGGACACGAGGTTGATGTGCGGGTCTCGACGTTGCCGTCGGCGCACGGCGAACGGGTCGTGCTGCGGTTGCTCGACAAACAGGCCGGGCGCCTGGAGTTGCAGCGACTCGGTATGCCAGCCGATACCCTCGCCGCGTTGCGCCAGTTGCTCGGAAAACCTCACGGCATTCTGCTGGTAACCGGTCCCACCGGCTCCGGCAAGACCACCAGTCTGTACGCTGCGCTGAGCAGCCTGAACGATCAGACGCGGAACATTCTCACGGTCGAAGACCCCATCGAATATCACCTGCCGGGTGTGGGGCAGATGCCGGTCAATCCGAAAGTGGACATGACCTTTGCCCGAGGCTTGCGGGCAATTTTGCGTCAGGATCCGGACGTGGTGATGGTCGGCGAAATCCGCGATCGCGAGACCGCTGAAATCGCCGTTCAGGCCTCGCTCACGGGGCACCTGGTGCTCTCGACGTTGCACACCAACAGCGCGGTGGGCGCGGTAACGCGGCTGGTGGACATGGGCGTCGATGCCTACCTGCTGGCGTCGTCGCTAGTGGGCATTCTGGCTCAACGTTTACTGCGCACGCTGTGCCCGCATTGCAAGTCGTCGTACCGCGCCGACGCAGCCGTGTGTCAGCGTCTCGGGCTCGATGCAGCGGCGCCACCGCAGCTGTTCAGCGCCGTGGGGTGTGAGCAGTGCCAGCACGGTTATCGCGGGCGTATCGGGATTTACGAATTGATCAGCGTCACGCCGGCCGTGTCGGCACTGATTCATCAGGGCGCCAGCGAGCAGGCGTTGATCGATGAGACGCGCAAGGTCTCCCGCAGCCTGTTTCAGGACGGTCGGCAACGGGTGCTCGACGGGGTGACCAGCC
Organism: Pseudomonas sp. LBUM1670; assembly: GCF_059695695.1. Taxonomy (NCBI): domain Bacteria; kingdom Pseudomonadati; phylum Pseudomonadota; class Gammaproteobacteria; order Pseudomonadales; family Pseudomonadaceae; genus Pseudomonas; species Pseudomonas sp. LBUM1670. The sequence continues at coordinate 442,520 of NZ_CP166783.1, forward strand.
TTGACGAGTTACTGCGCGTGACCCAGGAGGACTAGCGAGTGCCGACATTCGACTACCACGCTGACGATGCCCAAGGCCGACGCTGCAAGGGCCGACTGGAAGCCGATAGCCCGCGCCATGCCCGACAGCTGATGCGCGAGCGCGGTTTGTGGCCGCGTGAATTGAGTGAGGTCAGCACCGGGGGCGCCGCGGGCGCGCAACCCCGCAGCGGGCGTCTGGGCGCGGCTGAACTGGCGCTGTTGACGCTGCAGTTATCCACGCTCGTTCAGGCCGGTCTGCCCCTGGAAGAAGCGCTGGAAGCGGTGACCAAACAGAGTGCCAGGCGCAAGGTCGCCGGCCTGTTGTCGGCGGTCCGCAGCCGGGTGATGGAAGGTCATGCCCTTTCAACCGCGTTGGGTCTGTTTCCCAAAGCATTCCCTGAACTGTTTCGCGCCACCGTCGCCGCCGGGGAGCGCTCCGGGCACTTGGGTCATGTGCTGGAGCAACTGGCGGCGTACACCCAGGCGCGTCAGGCCTCGCGGCAGAAAATCCAGATGGCTTTGGTGTACCCGTTGATCCTGATGCTGGCCAGCGTGGCGATCGTTGGTTTCCTGCTCGGTTACGTGGTGCCGGACGTGGTGAAAATCTTCGTCGACAGCGGCCAGCCGCTGCCTTGGCTGACTCAGGTGCTGATCGGTTTGAGCGACGGTCTGCGCAAGCATTTCCTGCCATTGATAGGCGTGCTGGCGACGTTGATCGGTCTTTGCCGCTGGAGTTTGCGCCAGCCCCTCTGGCGCCTGCGCTGGCATCGCCTGGCGTTGAAGCTGCCGATAGCGGGCGAGGTATTGCGGGCGATGGAAGCCGCACGGTTTGCCAGCACCCTGGCGATCCTCGGCAAAAGTGCCGTGCCACTGGTGGATGCGCTGGAAATTGCCGCCGCCGTCATCGGCAACCTGACCATTCGCGCGCGCATGGTCGATGTCGCCCGCTCCGTACACGAAGGCGGAACCCTGACCCGGGGCCTGGAGCTCAGCGGCGACATCCCGCCGATGATGCTGCACATGATCGCCAGCGGCGAACGCGCCGGCGAACTCGATCACATGCTGGTCCGGGCCGCCGAGCAACAGGAAAACAGCCTGGCGGCGCGGATCGCGCTGGTCGTGAGCCTCTTCGAACCGGCCATGCTGGTGCTGATGGGCGGCGTCGTGCTGCTGATCGTCATGGCCATTCTTCTACCGATTCTCAGCCTTAACCAATTGGTGAACTGACCGATGCAACCTCTACGCAGCAACTCGCCCCGTGCGCAACGCGGTTTTACCCTGATCGAAATCATGGTGGTGGTCGTGATCATCGGCGTGCTGGGGGCCATCGTGGTGCCGCAGTTCATGAGCCGGCCCGACCAGGCCAAGGTCACCGCCGCCAAAATCGACATCCAGGCCGTCGCCACCGCCCTCGAAATGTACCGCCTCGATAACTTCCAATACCCCTCGACGCAGCAAGGGCTGGAAGCCTTGAGCAAACGACCTTCGGGCATGCCGGCGGCGAGAAACTGGAACCCTCAGGGTTACCTGAAAAGCCTGCCGGTCGATCCGTGGGGCACGCCCTATCAGTTTCTCAATCCCGGTGTGCAATCGATCGACGGCAGCTACGACTTGTACTCCCTGGGCTCCGATGGCGTGGTGGGCGGCGAAGGGCATGCGGCCGACATCGGCAACTGGGGCGACTGATTCATGCGCCAGCGTTGCCGCGGGTTTACCTTGCTCGAGTTGATGATCGTCATCGTGGTTATCGGCGTGCTGCTGGGCATGGTGAGTTTTGTCGTCGGGCCGAATCCGCTGCGTCAGGCGCGGCACGAAGCGCACGGGATGGCAGGCATGATTCAACAGCTGCGTGAGCGGGCGGTGCTGGATGGCGAGGAATACGGCCTGCGGCTCAGTGACGGCGGTTACCGCGCGATGCGGCTCGGAGCCCAAGGCTGGGAGCCGGTGGCTGCGTTTTACACGTGGCCTGAAACCTTGCGGCTGCACCTTGAGCAGGATGGGCATGCCCTGATGCTGGGAGCCGATGAAGGACCGCCGCAATTGCTGATGCTCAGCAGCGATGAGACCAGCGCCTTCACGCTGACGTTCGCGACCCGGGACAGCACGCTCCTGAGCCTTTCGAGCGATGGTCTGGGTGAGGCAGTGATTGATGGTTAAGGGCCTGTCGCGGGCGCGCATGCGTGGGTTCACTCTGCTGGAAATCATGGTGGCCCTGGCGGTCTTCTCGACGCTGGCGGCGGCCGTGCTGTCGGCGAGCCAATACGTGTTGAAGCAGACCGGCGCGGTCGAGGAACGACTCTTCGCCGGCTGGTTGGCCGATAACCATTTGAATGAACTGCGCCTGCAACCCGGGTTGACCCTCGGCCAACAGCAACGCGTGGTGCACATGGATCGCCGCGACTGGCTGCTGCGCCAGCACATCAGCGCATCGACTGACCCGCGACTGCTCAAGGTCGACGTTGACGTCAGCCTTTCCGGTCGCGAGCAAACCCTGCACCGCGCCAGTGGCTGGATACCCGATCGTCATGAATAGGCAAACCGGTTTCACCTTGCTGGAGCTGGTGATCGCCATGGCGATCTTCGCGTTGCTCGGCCTGGCCAGTTGGGGCTTGTTCGATGGCGTCGTGCGCGCGCAGCAGAGTACGGCGGCCCACGAACGTGAGTTTCGACGCCTGCAACGGGCGGTGGCGGTGATTGAGCGGGACTTGATGCAGGTCACCGAACAGCCTGTCGTGCTCCAGCAAACGGTGCTGCAGTTGCAGCGCAGCCACTGGCGCAATCCTCTTGACCAGCCCCGCAGCGAGCGACAGACACTGACGTACCGACTCGACAACGGTGTGCTGTGGCGTGAAAGCCAGGGTGAAGGCACGCCCATCATGCAGCGGCAAAAACTCCTCGACGATGTTCGGGACTTGAGCTGGCGCTTGTTCGATCGACAAACCGGATGGCGCAACGAGTGGCCGACTGGAAAGGATGTGAGGGCACCGATGGCAGTGGAACTGCAAGTGTCGGTGGGCCGTTTCGAGGCGATCCGTCGGGTGCTGCTGTTGCCGGGCGCCTTGCCATGAACGGGTGTCAACGGGGCATTGCGCTGATCAGTGTGTTGCTGGTCATGAGTCTGGCGTTGTTGATCACCAGCGGCATGCTGCGCAGTCATCGGCTGTCGTTGCAAAGCAGCGGGCAAGCGGTGCATCACGTTCAGTTGCGGCAACTCGCGGGTGCCGGGGAAACCTGGGCGCTTTTGCAGCTACAGGACGCTGCGCGGGCTTCGCAAAAAACGGTCGACCTGACTCAGGACTGGGCGCGGATGACGCCCGAGTTCGACATCGAGGACGCGCAGCTGCGCGTCGATATCGAAGACCTCGCCGGGCGGTTCAATCTCAATGCATTGTTGTCCCAGGGTCAGATAGATCAGGTCACCCTTAATCGTTGGGGACGCTTGCTCGAATTGCTCGATCTTGCGCCGCTGCAACTGAGTCAGGTCGGCGCATTGAAAGAACTGAGCCAGCTGCGCCTGCTTCCGGGTGTCGACGGTCAACTATTGCGTCAACTGGAACCCTGGGTCGCGTTACTTCCCGCAGACGCCGCTTTGAACATCAACACCGCACCGACGCTGGTATTGCGGACGCTCGATGGCGTGGAGGCGACGACAGCCGACGCGTTGGTCCGTCAGCGGTCGGCGACTGCATGGGCGAGCGTTCAGGCCTTTACTCAAGACCCGCTGCTCTCCGGCGCAGGCCTGAGCAGCCATGGGCTGGGCACCGGCAGCCGCTGGTTCCGGATCACGGTGCAGGTCATTCAAGGGCAAAGCCGTTTACGGCTGGCCACGGATGTCGAGCGAGACCCCGACACGCACCAATTCAAGATCCTGCAACGACGTCTTCTTCCTTCGAGTACCCATGAGATGCTGCGATGAACACCTGGCTTTACCTGACCGCCGAGGGCCTGGCCGAACCGTCGACCGACTGGCCGTGTTGCCTGTGGTCTTCGACCGGCCAACGCCAGCTCATGCCATTGAATCAAGCGGCGCAGGCACTGAACGGGCAAACGGTCGATCTGCTGTTGCCCATGGAATTGTGCAGTTGGGTCCGTAGCGACCCGTGGCCTTCCAGGCGCCAGCCCGGCGCACAAGCCATCGCGTTTGCCGTAGAAGATCAACTGAGTGACGCGCTGGAGAAACTGCACCTGGGCATTGGCGCTCGCGACCGGGAAGGGCGCTACCCGGTGATGGTGATCGGTCGAGAGCGATTTGCCGCTGTGCTCGCGCTGCTGGCCGAGTCGGGCGTTGGCGTCCGTTCTGTCTTTGTCGATGCCGATGTGTTGCCCGGGGCTCAGACGGTCGTCGTGCGGTGGTTCGATCGGTGGTTGCTCGGCGGCGGGATGCCGGCCCGCGTGGCGGTATCGGATGACGGGCTGACCTCGCTGAGACCGGCCTTGCCCCCGGATATCCGGTGGATCGACGAGCGTCACGACGCGGTCGATGTCGACCAGTGCCTGACCCTTCGCCACTCCCAGGCCATCAACCTGCTGCAAGGCGCGTTCGCCCCGCGCGGTAAACGTCTGCCGTGGCATTTCGGTGGATTGGCGTTACTGATGCTGTTGCTGCTGACCTGGGGCGCCAGCGCCACGCGAATCCATTTTATCGAGGGGGAAACCCGTCGGCTCTACAGCCAGAACGAGCAGCGGTTCAAGGCGCTTTACCCTGACCAGAGCCGCATCGTAGACCTGGCGACGCAGCTCAAGGTGCTGCAAAGCCAGACCGCTGAACCGGAGAAAACACGTATTGCCGGTTTGGTGGATCTGGTTGAGCAGGTCATCGGCGCGAGTCATGTCGACGTCCGGCGTATCGAATTTCGTGCGGGCGACGGCTGGAAAGTCCAGATGACCGTCAACAGTTTTGCCGAGCTTGAGCAACTGCGTGAGCGCGGACGGCAGCAAGGTGTGCCGGTCAGGCTCGACAGTGCGAGCAAAGAGCGCAATCGCGTGCAGGCGACATTGGTCGTGGAGGACAACACATGAAAGCCGTCTGGCAACGCCTGTCCATTCGCGAACAGCGACTGTTGCTGGCCGTGGGTGTGTTTTTACTGGTTGTCGCAGCGTTCAGCCTGATCTGGCAACCGGGCCGTCAGCGTCTGGAAGCCGTCGAGCGTCGGCATCAACAGCAACTGGCTCTGGCTGCGCAGCTGCTGCGGGCGCAACCTCGAAGCACCGTTGCGGTGGTCACTGATCAGCCCTTGTCGTTGCGTATCAGCGAAAGCGCCGCCGCGGCGGGGCTCGAATTGCATCAGATGGAGGCTGACAACGATCTGTTGCGTTTGACCCTCAGCGGTGATGCGAAGACGCTGTTGCAATGGCTGGATCGTGCCGAGCGTGATGGGGCTGCGGTGCAATCGCTGACGCTGGAAAAGCGTGATGGGGTGCTTGAGGCTCGGGTGGTGCTCAGGTAGTTGTGGTTGGCAGGTTTGGGGTTGGCTGGCGTACATATCCGTTTCTGCGGTAACGGCTGCTGGCGGTTTCGCTCTTACAGCGACTCACTTTTCCAAACGCCGAAAAGTAAGCAAAAGGCTCTGCCCCTTTCGTTCGGTGCCTCGCTAGGGCTCGGCATGCCCTCGCTCCGGTTCTGCTCCGTGGGCCCGCCGCGATCGGCCATCCATGGCCGTGCGCGGCTAACCCGGCATCCATGCCGGGTTGCCCACTGCGCAGAACCTGCGCTCGCCCTCTCGAGGGGGCGTGTACCTCAAGAGCCAAATCAAAAGCCAAGGCGAGGCGGCCTGATAGCCGACCCGATGTCTAGTCCGTCATGTCATCGGCGGTGGACGGTAAACACCAATCTCATGCCCAACAGATATCCAATGTGGGAGCGGGCTTGCTCGCGAAGGCGGACTGGCATTCTAAATTGATGGTCGACTGACACGGCCTCTTCGCGAGCAAGCCCGCTCCCACAGGTACTCATAGCAAATTCAGATTATGTAGCCGACCAAATCAGCGAAGCGCGCCCGCTTGATGCCCAGGTCGGCCCAGAGGCCGCCTCGCTTTGCTTTTGCGGTACACGCCCCCTCGAGAGGCCGAGTGGAGGTTCTGCGCAGTGGGCAACCCGGCATGGATGCCGGGTTAGCCGCCCCCGGCCATGGATGGCCGATGGCGGCGGGCCCACGGAGCAGGACCGGAGCGAGGGCATGCCGAGCCTAGGCGAGGCACCAAACGAAAGGGGCAAAAGCCCTTGGTTACTTGGGGCTCTTCCAAGTGACTCGCTGTAAAAGCGAAACCGCCAGCGGCCGTTACCGAAGAAACGGATATACACCCCATTCCAACCTAAACCCGTGCAGCCCCAGGCAACAACGGCAACTTCGCCAGTTTCAACGCAATCAACAACGCCACCACCAGCAACGCGCCAATAAACAACCCGATCCCGTTCCACCCGCCCAGGTGCCAGAACACCCCTCCCGCCGTGCCGGCAATGCTCGACCCGGCGTAGTAACTGAACAAATACAGCGACGATGCCTGCCCCTTGGCTTTGGTAGCGCGGCGGCCGATCCAGCTGCTCGCGACCGAGTGAGCACCGAAGAAGCCGAAGGTGAAAACCAACATGCCGATGATCACCACGGGCAGTGGCGTGAACATCGTCAGGACCAAGCCGGCGAGCATCAGGACAATGGTGGCCCAAAGCACCTGACGTCGGCCCAGTTTGTCCGCCAATGCACCGATTTTCGCCGAACTATAAATACCCGACAGGTACACCACCGAAAGCAGTCCGACGAACACCTGGTCCATGTCATACGGGTCGGCCAGCAGGCGATAACCGATGTAGTTGAACAGTGTGACGAACGCGCCCATCAGCACAAAGGCTTCGAGAAACAACAACGGCAAACCGGCATCGCGAAAGTGCATGGTGAAGCCGTCGAGCAGGCTGCGCGGGTGCAGCGAGCGAGCGCGGAAGTTGCGTGATTCGGGAAGGATTTTCCAGAACACCGCCGCCGCGATCAGCGCCAGGCCGCCAATCACCAGCATCGCCGTGTGCCAGCTGACGAAGTCGATCAACACCCCGGTAATCAAGCGTCCGCACATCCCGCCAATCGCGTTGCCGCCGATGTACAGACCCATCGCCAGGCCGATGTGCCGAGGATGAATCTCTTCGCTCAGGTACGTCATGGCGACCGCCGCCAGGCCACTCAACGACAACCCGATCAGCGCGCGCATCACCAACACGCCGTGCCAGCTCGGCATCATTGAGCTGGCGATGGTGCACAGCGCCGCAGCAAACAGCGCCGTCACCATCACCGGTTTGCGTCCGACTCGGTCGGATATCGGGCCAGTGATCAGCAAACCGATGGCGAGCATGCCCGTGGCCACCGAAAGAATGAGGCTGCTCTGCGCCGCGTTGATGGAATATTCGTGGGACAGCAGCGGCATCATCGGTTGTACGCAGTAGAGCAAAGCGAAAGTCGCGAAGCCGCCGGAGAACAAGGCCAGCACCGTGCGCATGAACATCGGCGTGCCTTTTTCGATGTAGATTTCCTTGAACTCGAGCGCGGCGGGCGGAACTTCATGGGCGAGTGGGGCAACAGCAGTTTTCACTTCAGACCTCGGGGCAGGCAGCCGGTCAGGCAATGAAAAAAGCATATAGCTGCCTAATGATTCAATCCAATATATTGTTCGACCTGTTTGAGAGGTTTTACGACCTAATGGGGTTTTCATGGAATTGCGTCATCTGCGCTACTTCATCGCCGTCGCCGAAGAACTGCACTTCGGCCGCGCTGCTCAGGTGCTGGGCATCTCGCAACCACCGCTGAGCCAGCAGATTCAGGCGCTGGAGCAGGAGGTCGGCGCGCGATTGTTCGAACGGACCAATCGCCGGGTCGAGCTGAGTGAGGCCGGTCGGCTGTTTCTGGAAGAGGCGCGATTGGTGCTGGCGCAGGTTGATAAAGCGGCTGACGTGGCGCGGCGGGCGCAGTTGGGTGAGCTGGGTGAACTGAAGATTGGCTTCACTTCTTCTGCACCGTTCAACTCGACCATTCCTCAAGCGATTTTTTCGTTTCGCCAGCGCTTTCCAGCGGTGCATTTGAGCCTGCGGGAAATGAGCAGCACCCAAGTGGCCGATGCGCTGGTGGACGAGTCGATCGAGGTCGGGATCATGCGGCCGTTGGGGCTGCCGGATTCGCTCAGCGTGGTGGAACTGATGCGTGAGCCGCTGGTGGCCGTGCTCAGTTCCAAGCATCCGTTGATGCAGGGCAGTGAAGCGGGATTGTTTCTGTCGACATTGGCGCTCGAACCGTTCGTGTTTTTCCCACGCAGTTATGGCAGTGGTTTGTATGCGCAGTTGATTAGCCTGGCGCGGGATGTCGGTTTCAGCCCGCACTTTGCGCAAGAGGCGGGTGAGGCGATGACGATCATCGGTCTGGTGGCGGCGGGGTTGGGGGTGTCGGTGCTGCCGGCGTCTTATCAGCGGATGCGGATTGATGGTGTTGTGTATCGGCCGTTGCTCGATCCCGACGCGGTTTCGGCGGTGTGGCTGGTGCAGCGTAAAGATCAGAAGTCGCCGATGGCGAAGGCGTTTGTGGAGTTGTTGACGCGTAAGGTTGATCCATTGAAATCCTGACGGCTTTGCCGTCAATCGCGGGCAAGCCCGCTCCCACAGTTTCTGCGGTGTGAGCACGATTGTTACGACACTGCCGAACCCTGTGGGAGCGGGCTTGCCCGCGAAAGCGTCCGCAAGAACACTCTAGAAATGGCAGTTGTTGGTGGCCAGGAGGTATTGATCCATCGGAGGTTTCACTCATCACCGTGGGACATTTCCTAACTACCTTGGACAGGCCACAGCGCCTTGCGGCATTGCCTACAACTAATCCAGAATCCGCCGGCTTGTGCGCTTTGGGGGCCATCGGTAACTTGATTCGCGTCACTGATTCCCAGTGATCGGGTTTAGTAGCCCGTGGTCGAGTGAACCGCACTTGCGCTCCATACAGTCAGGTATTTCTATGCCTGCACTTGATGGCAGCAGTGCGCAGGGCGCCTTCGGGCGCGCCGGTTTCGCTCCTCCCCGGTCTACTAACCTGCGCGCCGCTGCCACCCTTTTGATTAGTAGCGATTGGGTGATGGCTCCGTTACTCCTGGAGAGCAAAACATGACCAAAACAACAAAAAATTCACTGGAAACCAATCCGGACGCTCCACGCCAACCAAGCGGCATCTTCCTCATCGCCCCCGATATCGACAACCACACCCTGCTGGAATACGCCTGTGAATCCCTGGCATCAGCCAACGTCATGGCCAGTGATTTCGCGAGGTATCTGGAAGGATCGCAAAGCAACACTCTGTTGGGGATTCAACAGTCGATCATGCTCGGGGAGCTGGCGGTGAACCGAGTGCTGGATAACCTTGATCCACCCTAACTGTCAGTACTTGATTGAACGTTTCGAAAGGGGCTTGTGAGGCTTTAAAGTTCCTGGGCAACCAGCCATCGCCGAGAACTCAAGGTTTATCACTGAGTACTTCACACTCGGGGATCGGCGGTGGCTTGGGACTTCCATGGCACAGCGAGTACACCTGCTCCCACTCTGCTTCAATTTCATCGAAGGGTACCCACGGTTTGGCAACCGAGAGAGTAATGAGATAGCGTTCTTCGGTCGGATTTCTGGAATCTTTGAAACGGCCTAGTAGCAGCATTGCCTGATACTTTTCGCCTGCCTGCCAAAAAGATCGTCCATGCCGGATCCCTTTCCGAAGCCAGGCCCGCCATTCGGGTGTATCGGCGATGGTGGGGTTGTTCCGCAGGCCCCTCGCCACCCAGCCTTTTTCGCGCCATTGGTCCTGTAAGTCGAGAACGACCTTGAGGGCGTCATCGAGCAGCAACGGTTCTATTTGGGGGGACATGCGGATGTCTTCAATGACATTGTCGTCAAATCCGACAGTGAAAAAGCGAGCCAGAGGCGTGACAAACCCGTACTGTGGATCAATTAATCGCAATCGTGCATCCACCGAAGGGATGCCGAGCCATAGGTGCCCAGGGAGCAACGGGCTAAAAGAGGCTGAAGAACGGTTGCGCATTTCTTCATACGTTCCGCCTATCTCCAGGGCAATTTCCGGTACTCCCCACAGAGGCTGCTTCAGTTGATGGATGGCAGCCAGCATCAGCACAGCCATAAGCAGCCAGCCTGCGCCTCGGTGCCAGTTGCGCAGGTTCATGCCTCGCCACCCGAGGCGATTTCTCGAATCGACTGCTCCAGAGAGGGACGGTTACCATCGCGCAACTCAGGGTTCTCCACTGCCAGCGGTCGACTCGGGGATAGACGGTTGCTTGGGACTGCCAGGGTGTAGCGGATTCTCCTGATCCCACCCTGCTTCAATTTCATCGAAGGGTACCCACGGTTTGGCAATCGAAAGGGTGATGAGATAGCGTTCTTCGGTCGGATTTCTGGAGTCATTGAACTGCCCCAGAACCAGCATGACTTGATACTTGTCCCCTGCCTGCCAGAAGGATCGCCCGGATCGTTCACTGTCCCCAAGCCTGGCCCGCCATTCGGGTGTATCGGCGATGGTGGGGTCGTTTCGCAGGCCCATCGCCACCCAGCCTTTTTTGCGCCACTGGTCCTGTAAGTCGAGAACGACCTTGAGGGCGTCATCGAGCAGCAACGGTTCTATTTGGGGGGACATTCGGATGTCTTTAACCACATTGTCGTCAAATCCGACAGTGAAAAAGCGAGCCAGAGGCGTGACGAACCCGTATTGCGGATCAATCAATCGCATTCGTGCATCCACCATTGGAATCCCGAGCCATAGGTGCCCAGGGAGCAACGGACTAAAAGAGGCTGAAGAACGGTTGCGCATCTCTTCATACGTTCCGCCTATCTCCAGGGCAATTTCCGGTTCCCCCCACAGAGGCTGCTTAAGTTGATGGATGGCAGCCAGCATCAGTACAGCCAGAAGCAGCCAGCCTGCGCCTCGGTGCCAGTTGCGCAGGTTCATGCCTCGCCACCCGAGGCAATTTCTCGAATCGACTGCTCTAATGCACCTCGGTTACCGTCGTTGAGCATGCCATCAAAACTTGCCGCAGCCCGGAGTACAAAAGGCATGCGTTGATTGATGTCCGACAAGTCCGCCAGTGGATTGCTACTGAAACCAATAGTGCGTCCGTCCTCAACAGGTTGGCATTGGCTCGTGAGGGTCAACTCGATCGCCTGGGCCACGCCCGAGGGAAAACCGGTCACGTAGGCAGCGTGGTTTGCACGTAGCAGAGCCACCATTTGCGGGTCCTCGTAAATGGCGGGCTGCAGAATGTTGCGCTGCTCATGCCACGCTAGATACACCACGCTCTGGGCAACATCCCCGGCGTCAATCGCCTCGAAAGCATAAAGAATTTCCTGCTGAAATTGACCGAAGCGGAGCCTTTTCTGCCCCACCGGCCAAAGCACCGGAAACTTCGGATGCCCATAGATTCCCTCTCGCGCTCTCAGGCATTTCTTCAACTCCTTCAACCCACGCTTCGCATAAAACTCATGCAGCGGGAAGATATCCAGAAACAGCGAGGTATTCCCAAGCGCCATCATGTCGTGCACATGCCGGAACTGCTGTTGCACCAGCGACAAGTCCTCCCCCGCTGAACGAAAATCCATCGAAGGCACCGGATTACGCGCATCGGCTTCTTTATAGTCACGCAGTTCATCTGCCTGCCCGGATATCCTGTCCGGGGTCAACAAACCATGTTCTCGGCGGCTGTCGCGCATTCGCCCTCGCGTCTCACGCTCCTTGCGAATGAGTTCAATACTGTCCGCCGCATGCAGCAGTCCGCAGCCAACCTGCTTGGAAGCAAACGCTGCGAGCCCGGCCCACTGGAACCGCGGATCATGCAACCACAGCCGAGCATAAGCGGCATTTATCACACGATTGCGTTCCACGGGATCAGCGATCAGAACCCCGCCGGGGGCAACTATTTCTTCGGCTTCGCGTTGGTAGATACGCCAAAGGCATGCGCACGTGAGGATGGGGACTTCGGTCACCAAGGTGTTGGCGTCGTATAGCCGCTCTTCTTTGCATTCACAGTCAGCAACGGGCGTGCTGTTGTGGTTCAGGCGTTGTTCATCGCTGCGGTGTTCTTTGAAACATTGAGTCATGGCTGGAGGACTGCTTATCAGGGAATCCCTGAACCCTAACAGCCATAAATCCCGCCCAGATCAGGCAGACGAAAAATCAGAAGTCCCTGGCAGATGAGACGCGCCGAGTTCGAGGAAATTTCTTCGAGTTGAGTAGGAAATTTCATCAAGCGTCTATTCAATGTCGGTGATATCGCAGCTTACGACCAGCGCTTGAAAATCAACGACGTATTCACTCCGCCAAACGCAAAATTATTGTTCATCACATACTGATTACTCATCTGCCGAAACTCGCCGCGCAGGTAATCCAGCTTCCCACAATGGGGATCAACCTCATCAAGGTTGAACGTATGCGCGTACAAATCGCTGTTCATCATTTCAATGCTGAACCAGGACTCCAGCGCACCGCACGCGCCAAGGGTGTGACCGAGAAAACTTTTCTGCGAACTGATCGGCATGTGTTCGCCGAACAGGCTACTGGTCGCCAGTGTTTCGGCGATGTCGCCCTGTTCGGTCGCGGTGCCGTGACCGTTCACATAGCCAATGTCCGACGGCTGCAACCCGGCGTCTTCGAGGGCCAGTTCCATGGCCCGGCGCATGGTGGCCTGCTCCGGACGCGTGGTGTGCTGGCCGTCGGCGTTGCTGCCGAAACCGACGAGTTCGGCATGAATGTGCGCGCCGCGAGCCAGTGCGTGTTCCAGTTCTTCGAGCACCAGCATGCCGCCGCCTTCACCGATCACCAGGCCATCGCGACCGCTGTCATAGGGACGCGGTGATGTCTGCGGCGCATCATTTTTCAGGCTGGTGGCGTAGAGCGCATCGAAGACCATCGCTTCGGTGGGGCACAGTTCTTCAGCACCGCCGGCGAGCATCAAGGGCAGACGCCCGAACTTGATCGCTTCGTAGGCATAACCAATGCCCTGGCTGCCGCTGGTGCAAGCGCTGGAGGTCGGGATCAGCCGGCCGGTGAGGCCGAAGAAGATGCTGATGTTCGCCGCCGTGGTGTGCGGCATCATGCGCACGTAGGAGTTGGCGTTCAGGCCTTCGGCTACGGAGTTGAGCAGCATGTTGCCGAACGCCTTGATCTCGTCGGTGCTGCCCGTGGACGAGCCGCAGGCGACGCCCATGCGTCCGTCCTTGATCGACGGGTCACCCAGCAAACCGGCATCGGCCAAGGCTTGTTCCGCTGCGCCGACAGCCAGGCGGGAAACCCGGCCCATGCTGCGCAGTTGCTTGCGGGTCCAGTGGCTCGGCACTTTGAAGTCATCAATCGGCCCGGCAAGGCGCGTGTTGAGTTCAGTGAAACGATCCCACTCGTCCATCCGGCGGATGCCGCTGCGGTTGGCCGCGAAGTTGGCGGCGATGGTTTCCCAGTCGCTGCCCAGTGAGGTGATGCCGGCCATGCCGGTGACGACGACGCGCTTCATCAGCACAGGCCTCCGTTGACGGCCAGAACTTGCCGGGTGATGTACGACGCTTCTGCCGACATCAGGAAATTCACCGCGCCGGCCACCTCTTCCGGGGTGCCCATGCGCTGTGCGGGAATCATTTTCATCAGTTCTTCCACCGGCACGTTTTCGTCGAGCATGGCTGTGTCGATCAGGCCGGGTGCGACACAGTTGACGGTGATTTTGCGCTTGCCCAGTTCAATCGCCAACGCTTTCGCCGCGCCGATCAGACCGGCCTTGGAAGCGCTGTAGTTGACCTGCCCGCGATTGCCGATCAACCCGGAAACCGAAGTGATACAGACAATTCGCCCAGCCGCGCGACGACGAATCATCGGCATCATCACCGGGTGCAGCACGTTGTAGAAACCGTCGAGGTTGGTGCGCATCACCACATCCCAATCATCCTCGCTCAGCGCCGGAAAAGCACCGTCGCGCGTGAGGCCGGCATTCAGCACCACGCCGTAATAGGCGCCGTGGCTTTCCACGTCGGCTTCGAGAATGGCTTTGCAACTGGCGCGGTCCGACACATCGAATTGCAGGATGCGCGCGTTGCGGCCCAAGGCTTCGACTTCGATCTTTACGGCCTCAGCGTCTGCAAGCCCGCTGCGGCAATGCAGCACGATGTCATGCCCGGCCTGGGCAAGACGCAACGCAATAGCGCGGCCAATGCCACGGCTGGAACCGGTGACCAGTACGGATTCAGTCATGCCTGGGTTCCTTGTGAAGGGCTTTGTGGAGTTTCATGAAGGTATTGAGCGGCCTGAGGCGGGCGAAACACGTTCAGACGAGCGGTAGCGTGAATGCCGGGGGCGTTGATGTGGCATTCGAACACGCCCATGCCGTTGTCGTCTTCCAGCGAGCGAATCCCGTGGATGGTCAGCTCGGTGCCGGCGGGAAAGTGTTCGACGTTGCATTCGAATTTTCGGGTGCCGAGCAGAAAGCCCAGCTCCACGGCATTGCCCCGCTGGCGCGCATGGCAACCGGCGTAGGCGGCCACGCTCTGCGCCATCAATTCGATGCCGACCCACGCTGGCAGGCTGCCGTCGGGACGACTGAACAGACCATCGGGTTTGACGGTAAGGCGGGTGTGGATCTGCTCCTCATCGAACGCGAGGATCTGATCAATGAAGATCATGTCGCCAGCGTGCGGCAGCAGTTCGGCGAGCGGCCAGTCAATCATGGGGCGTCTCCGATAATCAGGCTGACGTTATTGCCACCGAAGGCAAAAGAATTGCTCATCAGGTAGCGAGGTGCAATGGACGCCAGGCGATTGGCCGGGGTCACCCACTTCAGGGCCGGCAGTTCAGGGTCGGGCTGGCCGTCCCAGACGTGAGGCGGCAGTGCATGTTCGCCGTTGTCCGCGCTCAGGCTTAGCCAGCAGAACGCCGCTTCCAGTGCGCCGGCCGCACCGAGGGTGTGGCCGGTCATCGGTTTGGTCGACGAACAAGGTACACCGGTCGGGAACAGCGCCGTCACCGCCAGGCTTTCCATGGCGTCGTTGTGCTGGGTGGCGGTGCCGTGCAGGTTCAGGTAACCGATCTGTTCAGGTTGCAGGTTCGCCCGGCTCAGGGCTTTGCGCATCGCTTGCAGGGCGCCACGGCCGGTCGGTTCCGGCGCGGAAATGTGGTGCGCATCGGAGCTGGCGCCGCTACCCAGCAGGGCAATCGACTGTTTGTCGCCGGCCACTTTAGTCATCAGGAACAGCACGGCGGCTTCGCCGATGTTGATGCCGTTGCGGTTCACCGAGAACGGGTTGCAACGTTGTTCGGACACTGCTTCCAGCGCCGAGAAGCCGTTGAGGGTCAGCTTGCACAAAGTGTCGACACCGCCGCACAGCACCGCGTCGCACAGGCCCAGGTCCAGTAGGCGCTGGGCGCTCATCAACGCCCGGGCGCTGGAGGTGCAGGCGGTGGAAATCACATACGCCGGGCCGCTCAGTTGCAGCCAGTCGGCGAGAAAATTCGCCGGCGCACCGAGTTCCTGTTGCTGATAGTCGTAATCGGCCGGGAACTGATGCTCGCGGATGTAATGAGCCAACCCGCGACTGGCTTCATCAATGCCGGATGTGCTGGTGCCGAGGATCACGCCGATGCGGTCGCGGCCGTAAGTCTGGATCGCTTGATCGATGTCGTCGCGAATTTGCAGCGCGGCTTCCAACAACAATTGATTGTTGCGGCTGCTTTGCTTCGTCAGTTCCGCCGGGATCGGCGCCAGTTCGCCGCGCACTGCGGCCACCGGCAACGAGCGCTCCGGAACCCAGCCGGCCTCGCTGCGCATGCCGGAACAGTCACCGGCAAACAGGTTGCGCGCAACTTCCTGTTTGTCGCGGCCCAGGGCGCAGATCACCCCGAGGGCATTTAGGTAGGCGGTCATGGCGTCTCACCGGTCAGGGGCGTGACTAAATACTTCGGACCTTTGGGCAGGTTCAATTCAAAGCTCGACGGTTGTGAGTAACGGACTTCCCAGTGCGACGGCAGGGAGCGTTGTGCGCCATGCTGCCAAGCGCCGGGGTAGTTGCCCTTGAGTTCATCTTTGGGCGTCAGTGCAAACAGCAGCGCGGCGAACAGCTCCCGTGCTTCCGGATTGGGCGGCAGCAGACCGTCGGCCTGCCATTGACCGTCGATCAGTTTCTGACGTGCCTGTGGAATGCCCAGCAAGTCCATCATCGACCAGCGAATGCCCGGGCCTTCACGGGCAATCACCAGCACCCAATCCTGACGCTGTCCGTCCAGCAGACGCTGGATGTGCAATTGTTGTGGCAACGGCACGTTCGGGGTTTGCTCAGGCAGCGGTGCCTGGCTGGTGCAGGCGCACAGCAGCAGGACTGCGCCGAGCAGCAAAAATCTCAGAATGTGCACTATCCCTGTGGGAGCGGGCTTGCTCGCGAATGCGGTCTGATATTCAACAATGATGTCGACTGACACTCCGCTTTCGCGAGCAAGTCGGATCGCCGCACCGCCGCTCCCACAGTTTTGATTTGCGCTAAACATCACACAGCACCTTCAAGCGGTTTGCGTGCCACCACATTGACCAGGGTTTCTTCCCGTTGGCCAAAGGGTTTGGGCTGGCGCAGACCAAAGCGTTCAAACAGGCCGAAATCCTTGGCGCGACTCCACCACAAGTACGGATAAGACACATTTTTCGGGCTGAATTCGAAACCCTGGCGACGAATCATTTCAAGGTACTCGGCAGCGCTCTTTTGCACGTGCATCGGATGGCGGAACAACCAGCGAATCACCCAAGTATCAATGTATGCCTCGGTTGATTCGGCGAACAGCAGATAACCGCCGGGCTTGAGCACACGGTAGAACTCGGTCAGTGCCTTTTCCTGTTCCACCAGATGGTGGAAGGTCTGGTGACAGAACAGCAGGTCGACACTGGCATCCGGCACGGCAAGCGTGGCGCAGTCGCTACCGATCAACTCCACGTCCATGCTCTGACGGGCGGCTTCTTCGCGGCTCAGGTCAAGGCTGTGCGGGTCCGCGTCCACACCAATCAGGCGTTGTGGCGCAAAGGTCTGGCGCAGGTACTGGAACGACTTGCCCTGACCGCATCCGGCATCCAGCAACACCGGGTTGCCTGGCAACGGTTCGCTGAACAGGCTGCGCAGGTCATTGATCGCGACGCGCAATACATGATGCTGCCAGGTGTGGCTGCGCAGGAACCAGAAACCGAATCGGGTTTCTTCGACGTAGTTTTCGCTCAAGTAGCTCAAGAGGCATCACTCGCGCAAATTTCCGACAGCATGCGCAACCGGCGCTTGGCTTCGCTGACGAACGGATTACGCTCGTCCCACGCATAACCGGCCAGGATCGAGCTGATCATGCGGCGAATATCCGCAGAGCCGCCCTCGTGATAAATCACGTCCTGGAAGGTCCCGGCGTACCAGCCTTCGACATAGCAACGGAAAGTGTCGACGCCGCGCTTGAGCGGTTCGGCGAACTCGGTCTGCCAGTCGACGCTTTCCCCTTGCAGTTGGCGGTGCAGGACGCCAGCGGCCATGCTCGCGGAGCGCATGGCAATGGTCACGCCGGAGGAGAACACCGGGTCGAGGAATTCCGCCGCATTGCCCAGCAACGCAAAGCCAGGACCGTGCAGGGTTTTGACGTTGGCCGAATACCCGCCGATGGTGCGCGCCGACGTATCCCATACGGCGTTGTTCAGCACGCCGGAGAGGCTTGGGGTTTCAGCGATGAACCCGCGCAGGCAATCGTCCAGATTATCCATGCGGCCTTCATAGTGTTCGGCTGCCGCGACCACCCCCACCGAGCAACGGCCGTTGCTGAACGGGATGGTCCAGAACCAGATATCGCGCTGGGTCGGGTGGGTGGTGATGAGGATCTTTTCCCGTTCGAATGTCGGGCTGTCGATATGGTCTTCGATGTGAGTGAACACGGCTTGACGCACTGGAAAATTCGACGGTGCTTCAAGGTCGAGCAAGCGCGGCAGGACACGACCGTAACCGCTGGCGTCGAGCATGAAGTCAGCTTCGATAGCGTACTCGCTGCCGTCTTCACGACGCACGCCGAGCTGCGGTTTAGCCCGATCGACATCGACGCTGACAATGGCTTCACCGTAGCGGATTTCGACGCCCTGCAGCGCGGCCTGATCGGCCAGCAGTTTGTCGAAGTCGGCGCGCTGGACCTGGTAGGTGGTCGGCTTGCCGTGGCTGAACGTGTCGCCGAAATCGAAAGCGCTATAGCGCTCGCCCCAGGCAAATGCTGCACCGTTTTTCAACTGGAAACCGGCGGCGTTAACGGCATCGAGCATGCCCGCTTCCTCAACGAAATCCAGGCAGTGCGACAGCAGGCTTTCGCCGATGGAGAACCTTGGGAAATGCTGGCGTTCGATCACCAGAACGTCATGCCCTTTGCGCTTGAGCAGCGCGGCGGCAATGGCGCCCGACGGACCGGCGCCGATGATCACGACCTGACGACGTTCCATTTCAATGGTTGGCATGGGGGCTCCTTGCCGGGACGGCAGCTTTCAAAGGGGTTCGGTGCATGCCGACCAATGCCGGCAGCAGTGTCGCGATCAGGCCCATCAACATCAGCGCAAAGTACAGCGGCGGGCTGATGAGTTGTTGTTGCAGCAGCAGGTTGAGAAAGACGATCTCGCTCAAGCCGCGAATATTCAGCAGCACACTTTCGCGCCAGCGACTGGCACCGGCAAACGAGGCGCCGGCCCAACCGAGGCCCAGCCAGTTGCCCAGCAGTTTGCTGGCAATCGGCAACAGCAACAGCGCGGCCAGTTGCGCCCAGCCAAGGCTATCCATGGCGCTGTGGACATTGATCTGCACGATGCCGAACGTGAGGATCAGCGGGATCGCGATCCAGGTCTGCAAGCGATTCATCCAGATCGCCTGCACTGGCAACACCAGCGGCACCTTGAGCGCGGCCATGCACAGCAGATAACCGATGCCGACAATCAACGCATTGAGTTTGTAGTGCTCGGCCACCACCAGCAGCGCGAAGAAACAGCCGCTGTACAGGCGTGGCTGGCGCAAGCCGAGTAACCGCAGCAGCAAGGGCACGCATGCGCAGGCCAAGGGCAGCAGCAGACTGCTCAGGTGCAGGCTGCCTTGGGCGATGGCGAACAGCGTCCAGCAGGTGAGGTCAATCAGGATCGCAGTCTGCACCAGTCGCCGGGTGGCGGTGGTCGGGTAACCGATATGCCGCAAGTACAAATACAACACCGGGATCGCGGTAATGGCGAACAACAGACCGACCGCCAGCGAACTGATCCACGGCTGTGGCGGCAGCCACCAGATGGCGGTGGCCAGGCCGCAGGCAAACGGAACGGAGAAACTCGGCAGGGCGATTTTCAGGCTCTGGCGATCGAGTCGCAGATCGATCACGTCGCTGAGGATGTAGCCCAGCAACAGCGCGAAACTCAGGCTGTAGAGATTTTTCAGCCAAATCGGCGCGACCAGCGTCGCGCCGCTCAATTGCCAGTGGGGTTCAATCCAGAAATACATCAGCAACGGCAGGCCGATGGTGGCCAGCAACAATTGGCTGACGATCGGGATCAGGCCGAAGTGACGACCGACCCGCGTGGCCACGGCGAACAACGCCAGAGCCATCGCCCAGAACAGGACGACCATCACGCTGCCGACTCCACGACGGTGGTCGCATGCACGTGTCGCCGGGCCCACGGCGCAAGCAGGAAGCTGAAGGCCAGGCCCAGGCTCACCGATAGCCCGAAGTTACTCACCGCTGGCGTGCTGGACACCGCCAGCAAACCGAACGACAGCCAGGTGGTCAGCGCCGCCAGCAAGGTGCCCAGCAGGCTCACGGCGGCGCCGCCGACCTGTTCGCGCATGAGGATGGCGTAGTCGACGCTGATCGCCGTCACCAGCAGCAGCCCGAACAGGCTGAACAACGTCAGCGGCTGTCCGAGCCAGCCGAGACTGGCAAGGCTGCACAGCGCCGCCAGCAGCGGCAGGGCGACGATGCGCAGCGCGCCGCCGAGGCCGAACGGCAGAATCAACACCAGCACGATCAGCACGCAGGAGGCGAGTTTCAGTTCGGCGGCGCTGATCTGGGTTTTGGCAAATACGTTGTTCAACTCACCCAGGCGATCCACCAGCTCCACGCCTGGCAAGTCCAGCGCCTGAACCCGCAGCAGCGCGGGGTTGTTCAGGCCTTGCAGGCTGACCATCGCCGCCACGCCGTCCTCGGTCGGACCCAGCCACAGCGTGCGATAGGGTTCGGCCAACGGACCGGTCAGCGCGCTGTCGATGTCTTCAACAGGCAACGCCTGCAACTTCGCCAGCTCGGTTTTCAGCGCTTCAAGCGGCACGCCGACGTCGAGCAGCGGTTGCCAGAATTGCGGCAACTTGTTCAGCGCTTCGCGTACCTGGTGTTGCTCACGGGGCTGGCTGACCAGTTGATTGAGCGACAGATAACCCTGGAGTTTGTCCAGATTGACCAACTGATCCAGGCGCTCGCTCAACGCGGTTTGGCGTTCGAGCAATTCTTGCTGATTGGCGGCCCGCACGAGGAAGAACTGGCTGGTGGGTTGGTAACCGGTGATGCGCGCAATGGTCTGGGCTTCGTCCGTCAATTGCTGCGGCGCGCCGACCCATTGGCGAATGTCGTTTTTGCTGTCGAGCTGCAACAGACCGCCGACACAGAAGGCGATCAGCAAGGCCAACAGCACCGGCGTGCGCGCAATCCTGAGCAGCGCTTCACGACGATCCAGCAAATACTCGGATACCCGCAGCGGCCATTGCGCCGGGCGCAAATCCGCACCCTTGAGCAGCGCGGGCAGCAGGCACACGGCCGACAAGTAGGCGCCGAGCAGGCCGGCGGCGGAGAACACGGCGATCTGGGTCAGGGCCGGGAACGGCGTCCAGGCCAGCGCGAGGTAACCGATGCAACTGGTGATCAAACTCAGCGTCAGGCCTGGCAAGGTCAGGCGCAACGCCGGCCAGCTGTGCCAGGGTTTCAGGCTCCAGCTCTTGGACAAATAGTGCAGCGGGTAATCGACCGCGACGCCGATCAGGCTGGAGCCGAGCACCAGCGTCATCACATGCATATGGCCGAACAGCGCCACACACGCCACCGCGCCGAACAACATGCCCACCAGCACCGGGACGAACGCCAGCAACACCCGCCAGCGGCGGAAGGCCAGCAACAACAGCAACAGAATGCCGACGGTGGCGCCGCCGCCGACCCAGGTCATTTCCCGGGTGGCTTGCTGTTGACCGGCTGCTGCGTAGAGCAAACCGCTGGCGGCCAGCAGTTGCACGTCGCTCTGAGCCGCTTCTTCACGACTGTGCTTGAGCAGTTCGGCCACTTGCAACGGCAGGTTCATGTCAAAGGCGTTGCCGGTGGTGCGCGCCCGCAACAAAACCCAGCTCTTGCCGTCGGCATCGGCGACCAGTGCGCCGCTGCCGATGTCCAGTTGCACCGAACCGTGCTGCGGCTGGCTGTTCTGGATGCGTCCGGTCAGGCCCAGCCAGTCATCCTGGCTCGGCACCAGGCTGAAACCGGTGAACGGGTCGAACAGTGCCTGCACCCGTTGCTGGATAAAAGCGTCGGGGTGCTCGATCAGTTGCTGCCGGTCCGCTGCCGAAAGCATCGCCAACCGGCCTTGCAGCAACTGCGTGCGCAGCGCCGGCAAGTCGGCCTGCAGGGTCCACTGGACCTTTTCGAATACGCCGCTGGCCTGCCATTGCTCGCCCAGTTTCTGCGCCATGGCGACGGCTTGTTGGCGATCCTTGTGACCGACCAGCACCAGCATTTCGCGGTTCAGCGGTTCCTGCATGCGTTGTTCGGCGCGCAGTTCCAACGCGTCCGGCGCCGTACCCGGCACCAGTTCCATCAGGTTGGCCGACAGCGGTGCGCCGTCACGCCATTGCCAACCGGCAAGCGCGAGCACTGCCAGCAGCAGGATCAGAAACAGGCGTGGAAGCGTGCGTTCACTCGGCAAAGTCATGTTGCTCCGCGTCGCTCAACGGTTGGGCGCTGGTGCTGTCCTGCATGCGCAACAAGGTGCTGTCGCCCTGGGTTTCCAGCAGTTCGATGCTGTGGACCAGTTCGCCGCCGGTGATGTTGATCTGGTTGAACACCTGCTTGAGCAGCAGTGAGCGCGGAATCAGGGTCAGTGTCCAGTTCTGCGCATCGCCGCTCAGGGACAGTTCGAAGTCCCGTTGCAGTCCGCTGCTGTCACCTTGCAGCACGGCGAGGAACAAGCGGTTCTGCTCGGCGCCGGCACTCTTGCTCGGCAGTATCTGCCAACCGTTGGCGTCACGCCGGGCAATGCCCTTGGTGGTGATGCGGTAATCCTGTTGCAGCGGGGTTTTCAGCAGCCAGAGCAGGCCGTGGTTTTTCGCGAGGACGAAGATGCCCTTGCTGGTCAACGGCTGGGGCAGGGCGCGCAGGTGTTTTTCCTGGATGAAATGCCCGTGGATAACGTCAGGTTTAGCCAGTTGAGCGCTGAGTTGTTCTAGATCGAAGGCATTGGCCATACCTGGAATGCCCAGCAACATGCAAAACACTGTAGGAGCGAGCTTGCTCGCGAAAAACCTGAGAGCGCCTCGGGGTGTCAGGTGCCCAGCGTTATCGTTAACGACCATCGCGGGCAAGCCCGCTCCCACAGGGGAGCCGCGGGGGCAGAAAATCATGGCAAGGCCCTCTCGACGGCGTCGGTGAAGATTTTGGGTGAGGCCAACTGCATTTCGCGGCTGCTCATGTCGACGGCCACCTGCACGGAACTGGCCCGGGTCAAACGTTCACCGGTTTCCAGATCGCTGATCAGGTAATTGATCTTCAGACGGTTTTCCCACTCCACCAGATTCGCCCGAACATTCAGCTTCTGGCCGAACACCGCGCCGCGCACATAGCGCAATTGCAGGTCGATCACCGGCCAGGCGTAACCCGACTCGACCATCGCGGTGTAGTTGTGGCCGATCCTGTCCAGCAACGCGCAGCGGGCGATTTCCAGGTATTTGACGTAATGGCCGTGCCAGACGACGTTCATGGTGTCGACGTCAAAGAACGGCACGAGGATTTCCGTATCGGTGTGAAGCACTCCCTTGCTACGCATGCAGCCTCCAGTGTTGCTCGGCAATCCGCTTCAGGCACAGGCGCAATTCACCTTCCAGCGCACGGTCTTCGATGACCGGCGGGAAGTCCTTGGCCAGCTCTTCGTGCATGGCGGCGAGGGCGGGTGGCAACGGGCGGGCATCTTCAGCTTTGCTACGCAGCCATACGCCTTGATTGGCGGCGAGCAGGGTGGCGGCGGCGACCTGTTCGGTCAGCTCCAGCACACGAATCGCATCGCGGGCGGCGATGGTGCCCATGCTGACCTTGTCCTGGTTGTGGCATTCGGTGGAGCGCGAAAACACGCTGGCCGGCATGGTGTTTTTCAGGGCTTCGGCGGTCCAGGCGCTGGTGCCGATCTGCACGGCCTTGAAGCCGTGGTTGAGCATCGCGCGATCCGCCGTGGCGCCGGACAAGTTGCTCGGCAAGCCATGGTTGTAACGCTCGTCCACCAGCAACGCGAGTTGACGGTCGAGCAGGTCGGCAACGTTGGCCACCAGGTTTTTCAGGCTGTCCATGGCGAACGCGATGTGGCCGCCGTAGAAGTGCCCGCCGTGCAGCACGCGCTCGGCTTCGGCGTCGATGATCGGGTTGTCGTTGGCGCTGTTGAGCTCGATCTCGATGAACGAACGCAGCCAGTTCAGGCTGTCGGCCAACACGCCCAACACGTGGGGCGCGCAACGCAGGGAATAACGGTCTTGCAGGCGATGCAGCGGCGCGGTTGGCGCGTCGATCGCCAGATCCTTGCGCAGCCACGCGGCGACTTGCATCTGCCCCGGATGCGGTTTGGCGGCGAACAGCCGTTCGTCGAAGTGCTCCGGATTGCCTTGCAGCGCGACCACGTTCAGCGCTGTGATGCGCGTGGCCAGTTGCAGCAGGTAATCGGCGCGGGCGTAGGCCAGGCAGGCGAGGCCGGTCATCACGGCGGTGCCGTTCATCAGTGCCAGCGCCTCTTTCGGGCGCAACACCAACGGTTGCCAGCCGAGTTCGCGATGCACGTCCGCGGCTTGACGACGTTCGCCACGGAACATCACTTCGCGCTCGCCGGACAAGGTCGCGGCGACGTAGGAGAGTGGCGTCAAATCACCGCTGGCGCCCACCGAGCCCTCTTCCGGGATCAGCGGCAGGATGTCGTGTTCGAGGAACGCTTGCAGGCGCTCCAGCAGCTCAACGCGCACCCCGGACACGCCGTGACACAGCGACTGCAAACGCGCCGCGAGCACCGCGCGGGTGGCCTGGGCGTCGAGCAGTTTGCCCAGCCCGCAGCCGTGGAACGTGTACAGATGACGGGGCAACGCCTCGACGTGATGCAACGGTACCGCGACCACGCAGGAATCGCCGTAACCGGTGGTCACGCCATAGATCACGCCTTCCTTGTCCAGCAGGGAATCGAGGAATCGCGCGCCCTTGGCGATACGCTCGCGGTACGCAGGATCGTCCTGCAACTGCGTCGGCACCTGACGGTTGGCCAGGGCCAGCACGTCTTCGATGCGCAAAGGGAGTTCGCCGAAGGTTACCGGCTCAAGCGTTGGCGTCGTCATCGGTCTTCCAGAAAGGGTAAAAGTTGAACCATTGTTGAGGCGCTTCAAGGCAATAGTGACCCAGGCGTTCGGCGTAGCGTGAAGCCCACTGATGAATGACCTGTTCGCGGTCGCTGCGCTTCCAGATGATCGCGTCGGCGAAGGGCTCGAGGGTCAGACGATAATCGCCGTCGGGTTTCTTCAGGCACAGCAGCAGGTTGACCGGGCATTTCAACAGCCCGGCCAGCAGCCACGGGCCTTGCGGGAATTTTGCCGGGTGGCCGAGGAAGTCCACGGTCACGCTGCGCCCGCCGTGCAACGGTACGCGATCTCCGGCAATCGCCAGCCACTCGCCGCGCTCCAGGCGTTCGTGCAGTTGCAGCATGATCACCGGGTCGAGCTCGCTGACCTGAATCAGCCGCAGATTGGTCGCCCCGGCTTCGCCCAGCAAACGGTTGAACTGCGCGGCGTGCTTGGTGTGCACCAGCACGTTCATCGTGACCTTTTCGCCGATCTCCGCCAACGCACGGCACACTTCGAGATTGCCCAAATGGGCGCCCACCAGCAATTGCCCGCGGCTGCCACGCAGCTGATTGCGCAGCAGCGCCGGGTCGATGATTTCGATCTGCTCGATGCTCAGTTTGCCGTTCCACACGTCGAGCTTGTCGAGCATCGAGTCGGCGAAGGCCATGAATTGGCCGAATACGCGCCAGTGGGTCGGGCGCAACTCGTCGCGACCGCTCCAGTCGGTGAGGCGTTGCTGGTATTGCCAGGCGCTGTGGCGGGCACTGCGACCGAACAGGAAAAAGTACAGCACGATGCCGTACAACAGCGGGCTCAACAGTCGGCGGCCGAGTACCTTGGCGCCGAACGCGGTGAGCTTCATCAGCCAGAAACTGCCGCGCTCCTGGCGGTCGGCCCAGTGTTCTTTGTCTACGTTGCTGCTCATGCTCGCCACCGTCGCCAGAGGATCACCGGCGCCCGCAGCAACATGCCGAAGAACAGCCGGGTGTGCATGCTCGAAATCAGTACATTGTCGTGGAACATACGGAAATGCGAGACACCGTCCAGCGGGTAATGCACCTTGGTGGGCAGCCACTGCATCGGCTGATTGCGCCAGGCCAGGCGCACCAGAATGTCCGAATCGAAGTCCATGCGTTTGCCGATCTTCGCCGTGTCGATCAGCGCCAGGGTCGGCGGCAATGGATAGACGCGGAAGCCGCACATGGAGTCGCGAATCTGCAGCGACAGCGTGTTGATCCAGACCATCACGTGCGTCAGGTAGCGGGCGTACAGGCGACCTTTCGGCACGCTCGCATCGTATTGCGGATAGCCGCAGATCACCGCGCGCGGATGGGCGCGTGATTGTGCGATGAAGGTCGCGACGTCTTGCAGGTCGTGCTGACCGTCTGCATCGACCTGCAAGGCGTGGCTGAAGCCCAGGCGCGAGGCTTCGCGCAGGCCGGTCATGACCGCGCTGCCCTTGCCCTGATTGTCGGCGAGGCGGATCAGGTAAACCATCTCGCGCCGGGCCAGTTGATCGAGCACTGCCGCGCAGGAAGGGTCGCTGGCATCGTCTACCAGAATGCACGGCAGGCCGTGGGCGATCAGTGCGTCGACCACGGTGGTGATGGCGGTTTCGTGGTTGTAGACGGGCACGATGGCGCAGGGGTTATGCATTTTTGGGTGCACCTGAAAGACCGAGGTGTCTGCTTCGCGAGCAAGCCCGCTCCCACAGGGGAGTCGCGTCGTTCATAAATCCAATGTGGGAGCGGGCTTGCTCGCGAATGAGTGCGCAGCACTCACAAAGGTTATGCATCACTCAAAGCCTCCAGCAAAATCCGCCCGCTGGAGCAGGTGGCGATCTCGTTGCGATAGGCGAAATACAGCTTGCTGCGTACCGGATCGAAGCGCAGGTGCAACTGGACTTCATCACCCGGACGCACCAGCTGCTGGAATTTCAGCACTTCCATGCCGGCGAATTTTTCCGGCAGGTTCATCAATTTATGGCCGAGGCTCAGCGCCCACTCCACTTGCACCACGCCAGGTAATACCGGTGCCTGGGGGAAGTGGCCGCTGAAGTAAGCGAGGTCCGGTGGCACTGCCAATTGCAGGCTCCACTCGCCATCGACTTCGATTTGCTCCAGGACTTCCGGCGTTTTCGGGCGCGGCGCCAGCAGCAAGGCTTCCACGTCGGCCTGAGGCAGTTTGCCTTGAGGGTTGAGCGGCAGGTGTCGCAGCAGGCGCCAGCGTCGTGGCAGGGCGAGGGCTTCGCAATGCTGGCTCAAGTGTTGGCGCAGTTCCTGAGTAAGGGTGCGTCGACCCTGATTGCGCAAGGCATGCAGACCCGATTCGCTGAGAACCAGCAACGCGCCCAGCGAGGCGCGATTTTCCTGAACCACGCCGAGGCGCGCGTCGCAGACCCATTCGTGGGCCATCAGCGCCTGCTCCAGCATCGGCAGCGAGATACGTTTTTCTTCCAGTTTGACGATCCGGTCCAGCCGCCCGAGCAATTCGAAGCGGCCGTCGGCGGCGATTCGCGCCGCATCCGCGGTGTGTTCGATATGACCGGGCGGCAAGTACGGCGAGTCAATGAGCAGCGCGCCGTCGCTGTCCTGGCTCAATTCGATGCCGGCAAAGGCTTGCCAGAGACCGTTGCCCTGGCGCCAGGCGATGCCACCGGTTTCCGAGCTGCCGAGTATTTCCGTCGGCCACTGTTGCAGCCGTTGCTGCAGGCTTAGCGCCGCCTCGGCCGGCAACGCGCCGCCAGAGGAAAACACCCGGCGAACCGCGCTCAGCGCCGGCCAGTCAAGGTTGTCGCCCATGCGCTTGAGCAGCGCCGGGCTGGCGACCCAGGCGAAGGCTGGATGTTCGCGGCTGGCGCGTTGCAGATCTTCCGGAAAAGCCAGTTGCTTGCGCACGAATGAGCGCCCGGCACACAGCGGCCACAACACCCGAAACAGCAGACCGTAGATGTGCTGGGTGGCGACGCTGCCAATGAGGCACGCCTCGCCCAGATCGGCACCCCAGAGCTGCTCCAGCGCTTCGACTTCATTGGCCAGTTGGCGCAGGGATTTGTCGATGCGCTTGGGTTCGCCACTGGAGCCGGAGGTGCACAGGCTCAGCGTGCAGCGATCCGGATCCAGCGCGGCGGCACTTAGTGGCGCATGGCGATAGTCGCTCAGATGCGCATCATCGGCCTGATCCGTCAGCCACAGATCGACTTCGCTCGACCAGCGCTGGCGCGTTTGCGGTTGCAGATCGGCAGGCAGCAGCACGCTGACCCCGGCTCGCCAGGCGCCCAGCAGGGCAATCGCCAGGTCGGCGGCGTCTTCGAGGTGCACGGCGATGCGCCGCACACCTTGCGCTTGCAGGCCGGCGGCCAGGCTCAGGGCCTGTTCGCACAGTTGTGCGTGATTCAGCACCGGCCCGGCCGTCACGGCGCGTTCCGGTTGAGCCTTGAGCAACAGGTGCTCAAGTTTTATCCAATTCATGGGTGGCCTCGTACCCGTTGTCGTATGAGCCATTCAATGGCAAACATCAGGCCGATCAATCCATAGGAGATCAGGCCGGTGTACAACATCCACCAACTCAGCGGCGCCCAGAGGGTCAGGGCGGCGGCGCACAAACCGTTGCAGAGAAAAAACACACACCAGGCGATCGTGACCTGGCGGGTATAGCGAATCGCCTTGGCCGGCAAGCGTGGCTCACGCAGGCGGGCCAGGCGTTCGATCATTGGCGGGCCGTATTTCAGGCTCAACCCGAACAGCACCAGCATGAAGCCGCTGATCAGCACGGGATACCAGCGCAGCATGGCGGGGCTGTCGAACAGTGCGAGCAACAGGCAAAACACGATGGCGACGGTGGCCATCCACAGACTTCCTGGCCGGCGCAAACCCGTCAGCGCTCGCGCCAGCCACAGGCTGCCCAGCAGCAGACCGAACTGCCACGGGGCAAAATGTTCCATGCCGAAATACACCGCGAAGGGGTACAGCAGGCCCGCCAGCAGCAGGCCAAGGCCGATCAGTCGGCTCATGCGGCGGGTTGAACCAGACGGTAGACCGCCTCGACGACGTCGCTGACGGTACGCACCGTTTTGAATTCTTCGGCGGCGATTTTCTTGCCGGTCTGACGCTTGATGTGGTCGATCAGGTCGACCGCGTCGATGCTATCGATTTCCAGGTCCTGATACAGGTTGGAGTCGAGGCTCACACGCTCGGGGTCCAGCTCGAAGAGTTCGACCAAGGCATCGCGCAGGGTGTTGAAAATGTCATCACGAGTTTGCATGGTCCGGTCTCAAGCTGCCTGTTTTGCGGTGACGAACGCCGCAAGGCTCGCCACGTTGCTGAAGTGGTTGCGGGTGTCCTTGGCGTCGGCGTCGATTTTGATGCCGTACTTTTTCTGGATCGCCAGGCCGAGCTCCAGAGCGTCGACGGAGTCCAGGCCCAGGCCTTCGCCGAACAGCGTCTGGTCGTCGCCGATGTCTTGCGCACTGATGTCTTCGAGGCCCAGGGCTTCGATAATCAGTTCTTTGATTTCACGGTACAGATCGCTCATCTTCGGCGAGCTCCTTAATAAAGTAGTGGTGCAAGTAATCATTGAGCTTGCGCGAGGCTTGAGGCGCAGGGCCCTGCGCGGCGAAGGCTTGTGGGTCTATATCGGCCCCGACCCGGAAACTGAAGTGCACGCGGCGTTTGGGGATCCGATACCAGGGTTCGGCCTTGGTCAGCGTGGTCGGGCTGACCTTGATGACCACCGGGGTGAGGATTTTCGCACCGCGCAGTGCGATCGACGCCGCACCCCGATGAAAGGAGGGCGTTTCGCCGGGCTGGGTGCGCGTGCCCTCGGGGAAAATGATCAGGGTCTGGCCGCTTTTCAGCGCGTCGGCAGCGGCGTCGAGCATGTCCATGCTGCCGTCGTTGCTGATGTAGTCGGTGCAGCGTAGCGGGCCGCGGGTAAAGGGGTTTTCCCAGAGGCTGCTTTTGACCACGCAGTTGGAATGGCGCACCAGGCCGATCAGGAACACCACGTCGATCAGCGACGGGTGATTGGCAATGATCATCTGCCCGGGTCGGCCGAGCTTTTCCGCGCCCTCAATGTCGTAGGTCAGCACGCCGGTGCGGGCCATGAACCGGACGAAAAACCAGAAGCAGCGGCTGACGGTTTGCCGCGCCCGCAGGCGATGCGTCTGCGCATTGCCGGGCAGGCAGTTCAGCACCGGGAAAATCACCAGGCGCAGGCACAGCCCGCCCAGTCCGAAGAGGGTGAAGCTTGCGGCGGTGGCCAGCAAACGCCAGTAATAGGCGTCGCGGTTTTTTTCGGTTACAGGTTGCGTTGCCAGGTCCATACACGATTTTTCCAGGCATGTTGGCAGGTGGTCTGCTGGCCGAGCAGGGTACGCAAGAGATTCAGGGCATGGGGCCAGTGGGCTTTGGACAACTCATCGCCAGTGCTGTTCAAGGACAGCTGCCAGTCGTTGCCGGGCGTCAGCAGCAAACCCACCGCGTAAGGGAAGGGCACATCGTCGATCCAGGCTGAATACGCCTCGGGTGGCTGTTCTTCGGTCACCACCAGCAGGACCGCAGGCGCCCCTTCGGCAAGCAACGCCGCCGCCTCTAGCATGCCGTGTTCAAGGCCATCGCCGGCCGCGGCCAGGGCGGTCATTTCGCTGGTTTCGCCGCGCATGATCGACCACAGGCCAATGACTGCGTTATGCACAGACAGGCTGAACTGGGTCGGCGACAGTGGCTGATCGGCGGCCAGATCGCTGAGGATATCGAAGGTGCGCGGGGTTTCGCCGTGGCGGGAAATAAAGACCAACGGTAGGTCAGGGCGACCATCGGCCAACGGCCAGCCGACACTGAACGCCATCCGCGCAAGACGGCTGAGCCGCCGCCGCTGCATGGCCGGCAGAAACGAGACGTCGGGGGCGGCATCGCAGCTTGGCAGCGCGACCGGTTGTCGGCTCCAGGCTTGCCAATCGTCCACGCTTTCGAGCCCGGGGGCCCACGCGCGCCATTGGGCGATGTTGAAGTTGATCACAGGCATTCATCCCGCCCCTGCGGGCTTTCTTGACGCGGCGAGTCGAAATGGACAGCGGTTCACCTGACGTGACGCTGGCGCCGCATTATCCCGGTGCGGCGGGCGCGTAGCAAATGCTGGTTACATTTTGCTCAACGAAATGTACCGATTGGTTCGTGAGTGGATGTCGTTTGGCCATTATCCATATCGAGTCGTGAATGTCTGTCGGCTCGGGGAGCATTTTCTGAACGAGATGGCAGCTTTTTCAGTGAGCGTTCGCGCCTGACTGTGTAGTCCCTGTGCCGGCGAGGTAGCTAAGCGACGCCGTGGACCACTACACTCGGTCATTCTTTGATACACGGAGGTTTTGACATGCGGCGCGTGGTATTCAATCAGAAAGGCGGCGTAGGCAAATCCAGCATTGCCTGCAATCTGGCGGCGGTCAGTGCCAGCGAGGGCTATCGCACCCTGCTGGTGGATCTCGACGCTCAGGCCAATTCCACCCAGTACCTCACCGGGCTCACCGGTAATGACATTCCGATGGGCATCGCCGATTTCTTCAAGCAGACGCTGTCTTCGGGGCCGTTCGCGAAGAAAAACCAGGTCGATATCTACGAAACCCCGTTCGATAACCTCCACGTCATCACCGCCACCGCCGAGCTGGCCGATTTGCAGCCCAAGCTTGAGGCGAAACACAAGATCAACAAGCTGCGCAAACTGCTCGACGAACTGGCCGAAGATTACGACCGGATCTACCTCGATACCCCGCCAGCGCTAAATTTTTATGCGGTTTCGGCCTTGATTGCCGCTGATCGGGTGCTGATTCCCTTCGACTGCGACAGCTTCTCGCGTCAGGCGCTATACGGCCTGCTGGCGGAAATCGAAGAATTGAAGGAAGACCACAACGAAGGGCTGGAGGTCGAGGGCATCGTCGTCAACCAGTTCCAGGCCCGCGCAAGCCTGCCGCAGCAAATCCTCGACGAGTTGATCGCTGAAGGCCTGCCGGTGTTGCCGGTGTACCTCGGCACCTCGGTGCGCATGCGCGAATCCCATCAGGCCAACACACCGCTGATCCATCTCGACCCACGGCACAAGCTGACCCAGCAGTTCGTCCAACTGCACAACCTCCTCGAAAGCGCCTGATACCTGCAAACAACACCGAACCACTGTGGGAGCGGCGGTGCGACGATTCGACTTGCTCGCGAATGCGGAGTGTCAGTCGACATCAACATTGACTGTCACACCGCATTCGCGAGCAAGCCCGCTCCCACAGTGATCCGCGGTGTTCTTAAATGCCCTGGCTACGCAACCAGCTCATCAACTGCGGCAACGGGAAGGCACCGCTCTGGCGTGCCACTTCCCGCCCGTTCTTGAACAGAATCAGGCTTGGAATCGAGCGAATCCCCAACTGCGCCGACAACTGCTGATTAGCCTCGCTGTCCAGTTTCGCCAGCCGACACTTGCCCGCCAACTGACCGGCCGCCTGTTCAAACACCGGCGCAAACGACTTGCACGGCCCGCACCAGTCCGCCCAGACGTCCACCAGCAACGGCAGATCGCCCTTGATCTGACTGGCGTAATCGCCTTGCTTCAGTTCAAACGGTTTGTTCAGCAAGACCTCGGCTTTGCAGCGACCGCATTTTGGCTGGTCGCTGAGGCGCTCGGCGGGGATGCGGTTGAGGCCGTTGCAGTGGGGGCAGGGGATTAGGAGTGGGTCGGTCATGAGTAGCTCTCGATTAGGCAGTTGATGAAACCGATCTGGAGTCGAAGGTCGCGGTATTCAAGGAAATAGTTTGTAGGGGATTGCCTTCTTCATTTGCGGACAGTGCCCACAGGTATCGCAGTCACAGCTGACTGGCAGAGACAAGTTGAGCTTTTAACCTTCTGAAGCAGCTTCGAGCAGAATTTTTTGGAGAGCTACAGGCTCATGAGCACCAAAGTTAAAACTCGCTTCTTAATGTCAGATCTTCTCAGGGGCGCTGACTATCTAATAGAACTGAATGACCAGACAGCTTTTGCTCTGCAGGGGACTGTGTGGGTTCTGAAAAAGTCTGGTCTGATCAGGACGAAGAAAAGCAAGCGTTACAGTCACATAGGCGCTCCGTCACGATCAAAACTACTGCTGATTACGGGAAGTCTTGCTCGCAGTGGCTCGGCATACCAAAAAATGAAGACGACTACGACAGGCTGGTTCTTGCGCTCGATGAGTTGCTCGAAATAACCGGTGATGACGAGTCGCACCCACTAATGAGCCTTGTCGACATTATCGGTGACTGGATAGAGGAGTGGGATCACAAGCATCGTCCCATGCCCGAAGCCAGCGGCGCCGAGGTCCTCGGATACATGATGCGCGAGCATGGTTTGACTGGAAGCGATCTACCGGGTGTAGGCACGCAATCCGTCGTTTCGGAAATACTGAGCGGCAAGCGCCAGCTCAACCTGCGGCAGATCCGCTGGTTGTCCGAGCGCTTTGGTGTGTCGGTGGAAACCTTTATCTAATCGGGTTCAGGAAGAACAACTGATCTCCAAATGCTTCCCCCACTCCGGCGGCCGCTCGGCGTAGCTCTCCATCCCCGGCTGCTCCTCGAACGGATTGCTCAGCACCGAATGCAAGCGGCGAACCTCTGAATAGTCGCCGCTTTGCGCCGCATCGATTGCTTTCTGTGCCAGGTAATTGCGCAGGATGTACAGCGGATTGACAGCGTGCATCCGATGGCGGCGTTGCTCCTGACCAACCTCGCCTTCGCGAGCAACCCGGGCGACATAACGTTCGGCCCAGGCATCAAAGCCCTTGATGTCGACGAAGTCATCGCGCAATCGGGCAACGGCCACTTCCGGGGATTCATCGCCAAGACGGCGGAAGAACAGGCTGTAGTCGACGCCGCTGTTCTGCATCAGTTGCAGCAGCTGTTCCAGCAGTTTCTGGTCGTCGTCTTCAGCGGTGGTGAAGCCGAGGCGGCGGCGCATCAGGTCCAGGTAATGAGCCTGGAACAGCGGCAGGTACAGACCCAGGGTTTCGCGCAGGGCTTCGACGCTGATGAACGGCGTCAAGGCCTGAGCCAAAGCGCTGAGGTTCCACTGACCGATCGGCACCTGATTGCTGAAGGAATAACGCCCCTGATCATCAGAGTGGTTGCAGATGAAATTGGCGTCGAAATCGTCGAGGAAGGCGAATGGGCCGAAATCGAAAGTGATGCCGAGGATCGACATGTTGTCGGTGTTCATCACGCCGTGACAGAAACCATAGGCCTGCCATTTGGCGATGAGCTCGGCGTTGCGTTCGACGATTTCGCGGAACATCGCCAGATAGGGTTCGGGCTGCTCGAGGCATTCGGGGAAGTGCATGGCCAGCACGTGCTCGCCGAGTTCTTTCTGCTTCTCGGGGCGTTTGGTGTAGTAAAAATATTCGAAATGCCCGAAACGCACATGGCTCGGCGCCAGGCGCAGGACCATGGCTGCGCGTTCCTGTTTTTCGCGCCACACCGGCGTATCGGAGCCAATCACGCATAACGCGCGAGTGGTCGGGATGTTCAGTGCATGAAGGGCTTCGGAGGCGAGAAATTCGCGGATCGAGGACCGCAGCACTGCGCGTCCATCGCCCATGCGCGAGAAAGGCGTCTGGCCGGCACCTTTGAGGTGCAGGTCCCAATGCTCTCCGGCCTCGTTGTAGACCTCGCCGAGCAACAGGCCGCGACCGTCGCCCAACTGTGGGTTGTAGGAACCGAACTGATGACCGGAATAGACCATTGCCCGAGGCACCGCATCGGCCCAGAGCTTGTGGCCGCTGAACAGCTCGGCGAACTCCGGGGTTTCGGCCACGGCCGGATCAAGGTCGAGCAACGCCATGGCGGCAGGGCTCGCGACCACGAGGCGCGGATTGTCGATGGGCTCGGGCAGCACGTGGGCGGAAAACGTATCGCCCAGGCGATCGAAGCGATTATCGAAGGTCAGTTCGTCGAGGGCTTTCACCGGCCATCTCCAGCAGAATGTCCGAGCATTCTGCTAGGGACAGGGCGGTTAGTCGAGCTTGGCGGACGGCGGCTCTTGCACTGGTTTGCCATCCACCAGCGGCACGATGGTTTTGGTTTCGGACTCGATCGGCACGATCTTGTATTCCTCGCCGTGAAGGTTCTTGAGGTAAACCTCCATCTGCCGGAACGAGATGTTGATGTGCTGCTTCTTGAACTCGCGGTTGATGAAGCGGTTGACCTCGTCGAGCACCGGGTTGCGGTCGCCGAGGTCGCGCACGTGCATGCGCAGCTCGTGGTCGAGGGTGCTTTCGCCGAAGTTCAAGAAGTAAACGAGCGGCTCGGGCTCCTTGAGCACCCGAGGGTTCTCCCGCGCGGCTTTCAACAGCAGTTCTTTCACCAGGTCCAGGTCCGAGCCGTAATCGACCCCGAGCTTGAGCGTCACCCGGGTAATGGTGTCGGTCAGGGACCAGTTGATCAATTGCCCGGTAATGAACGTCTTGTTCGGGACGATGATGTCCTTGCGGTCGAAGTCGGTGATGGTCGTGGCGCGGATGCGGATCTTGCTCACCGTGCCCGACAGATTGCCGATGGTGATGGTGTCGCCGATCCGCACCGGGCGTTCGAACAGGATCATGATGCCGGAGATGAAGTTCGCAAAAATCTCCTGCATGCCGAAACCGAGGCCGACCGAGAGCGCCGCCACCAGCCATTGCAACTTGTCCCAGCTCACGCCGAGGGTCGACAGGGTCGAAACGAAACCGATGCCGGCGATCACGTAGGACAGCAACGTGGTCGTGGCGTAGGCGCTGCCCTGGGCCAGGTTCAGCTTCGACAACACCAGGACTTCCAGCAGGCCCGGCAAGTTGCGCGCGAGGGCGAAGGTGATGCCGATGATAATCAGCGCACCGAGCATGTCGCCGATGCTGATCGGCACCATGCTCATGTTGGCGCCGGTGCCGCTGGTGTATTCGTAGAGGGTGATGTTGTCCAGGTACGAGAACACCGAGATCAGATCCGACCAGACCCAGTACAGCGCCGCCATGAACCCGCCGAGCAGCGCCAGACGAATCAGGCGCAGGGATTGTTCGTTGACCTTTTCGATGTCGAGGGTTGGCTCTTCGATCACCGCTTCGCCGTCGCCGGCCTCTTTGGCGGCCTGACGTTTGGCCAGCGCTCGCTGATAGGCCAGACGCCGTGCGGCGACGCTGAGGCCACGGACAAAGGTCGCTTCGATCACCAGCCAGAACATCAGCAGGTAAAGGGTGTTGATCAACCGGTCGCTGAGTTTCAGTGCGGTGTAGAAATAGCCAAAGCACACGGCGACGAACAACGCGATCGGCAACGCAGTGAACATGATTGCCACGGCCTTGCGGAACAGTGAGGCGTTCTCGTGCGTCGGGCTGCTGATCAGCAGGCGGCTGAGCAGCCAGGCCATCAGCGCGTAGCAGGTCAGAACCACCGGCATGCCAAGCACATCATCGGCCAGTGCCGCCGGTTGCAGTTCGGCGATCGCCACTACCGCGACCAGAGCCATCACCACCAGACCCAGTCGACGGACCCAGCCTTGCAGGAATTCAACCTGGGGTTTTTCCCAGCGGAAATGCAGTTCGGCCACTCCGCCCGGCGCGAGGATCCGGTAAGCGGTGTAGAACACCAGCCAGGCCTGAGCCATTTGCAACAATGCCGAGCCCATGTTGGCGTTTTGCCCGCGAGCGTCGATCTGCAAGGCCAGTCCGCACAAGGCCAGGCCCAGCGCAACCGGCAATGCCAGCAGAATATTGATCAGAATCGCTTGGGGCGTGTGCAACTGGCTGTCACGCTTGAAGTGGCCGATGTCCTGGTGAACCTTGTTCAGTCGGGCATACAGGCTTTTGCGTCGCCACAGCAGGGCGCCGATCAGCAGCACCAACGGCAGAAACAGCAGCGGTCGCTGAGTCAGGCCGTCAATCAATTCGCTCACGCTCGACGCCAGCGGCAGGGTTGCCACCTGGCGTTGCAGACGCTCCGGCACGCCGCGCATCCATTCCGGGTCCAGCGGCTTGTTGCTCGGAATCCAGAACATCTGCTCTTCAAGCGTGGCCCGCAGGCTTTGCGCGGTGCTGAGCAGTTGCTTCTGATTGAGTTGCAGCGTGATCGATTCGTTGAGCACCGCGCTGAGTTCGCGGTTCAGCCGCTCCAGCAGGTCGGCGCGGGTCGTGGCCAGTTCCAGCAGGCTTTTGCGCAGTTGCGGGGTGACTTGCTCGGGAGGCTGAGTCGAGAGCAGGTTGTCGACGTAGGTCGCCGGGTTGCTGAGCAATTCCCGTTGCTGGCTGACTTCGAACTGATACAGGCGGATGTCGGCGATCTGGTCGGCCAGGTCACGGTCGAGCTTGAGGCGCGGCAGGCTCTGTTTCTGTTTGTAGAGAATTTTCGACAGCAGCAGGCTGCCCTTGAGCACGTTGATTTGCTCGTCGAGGGCCGAATCGCTCTGGGTGACGTTGTCCAGCTGCTGCTTGGTTTGCAGGTTCTGCTGGGTGACTTCGTTGAGACGGTCGGTGCTTTTGAGCAGGTAGTCCGAGAGTTTCAGGTTCGCCGCGCTTTCGGTGGCTAACAAGGCGCTGCCGCCCGACTTCTGCGCCTCGATGGACTGTTGCGTCACCGTTTCCTGAGACTGGGCCAGGCGCTTCTGGTTGATCAGGTTTTGCAGTTCCTGGATTTCCCGATCCAGGCGATCGGATTTTTCCGTCAACAAGTCATGCTGGCTGTTGCCCAAGTCCTGCAACTGGCTGTTGCCGGCCAGTTCCTGGCGGCGCAGCGGGATCAGCGCGTTCAGTGCCGCCAGCTCGGCATTGAGCAGGTCACGCTGTTCGCCGCTCAAGGTCTTGCCGTTGTCCTTGCCATTCTTGAGGATGTTATTGATTTGCTGGATGCGCGTCTGACTGCTGGAGATTTCAGCCTGGGCGCGCTCAGGACGGGTTTGCGCGGTAATGACCAGGCTGTTCGCTTCGGCGAGGGCTTTTTGCAAGTCGCTTTGCTGGGTCGAGCGCTCGGTGAGCATCTGCTCCAGCTGCTGAATGGATTCTTTGGTATAGCGTTGCGCTACCGGCGTCACGCTGCTGCCCTTGAGGCGAGTCAGTTCGCGCTGGTTCTCGATGTTCTGCTTCGGCGCACTGGCGAGTTGCTGCTTGAGCGCAGCCAGCTTCTGCTCGTAATCACGCTTATTGTTGAGCTGGGTCAGCGTGCTTTGCAGGAGCGTCTGCAGGGCTTTTTGATCGGCTTCCGGCAGTTTGCGCTCGGCGATCTTGTCCAGATTTGCCTGCACGGCTTCGCTGGACGGCGGTTCGGCCGCTTGCAACGTGCCGATAGAAAGACTCAAGCCCAGCAGGGCCATGATGAAAAAGGTGCGCAGGGTTGACATAGAGACCGATCGAAAACGAGACGAAGAATGGAGTTTAGAGGAAGAGTCCCGGACCTGGGCGACTTCCTTCGGGGAATCTGACGCCCACTTTGCCGATCTTGTTCCCCTCCATGACCGCGACGGTCCAGATGGTGTTGTTCCACTCCACCTGGTCACCGACGACGGGTGCACCGCCTACTTTGTGGGCAATGAAGCTGGCCAGCGTCATGTCCGGATCGATGCCGTCGACTTTCAACCCGTACAGGGCAGCAACCGCAGCCAGCTGGGCATCTCCTTCGAGTACGAAGTCGCCGAAGAAGCGCAAATCGAGGCCCCGTTGAGGTGCCTGGCTGAACAGTTTTCCAAGGGCCGACAGGTTGTGTTCGTGGCCGATTACGCACAGCAAATCATCGACTTCGAGCACCGTACTACCCGACGGATGGAGCAGTTGCTGGCCACGAAACAGGGCCGCGATGCGAGTGCCTTCAGGCATTTTCAGTTCGCGAAGGGGCGAACCGATGCACCATTTTTCCGCGCCGAGGCGATAAACGAACAGCTCCCACTCGCTGGTGACGTGCACTTC
Organism: Pseudomonas sp. LBUM1670; assembly: GCF_059695695.1. Lineage (NCBI taxonomy): Bacteria > Pseudomonadati > Pseudomonadota > Gammaproteobacteria > Pseudomonadales > Pseudomonadaceae > Pseudomonas > Pseudomonas sp. LBUM1670. Next base: position 481,092 of record NZ_CP166783.1, read on the forward strand.
CAGCGCGGCGCGGGAGATCGGTGCCGGCTCCGGCGGAACGGTCACCTTTAACAGCTTTGCCACCCACGGCAGGCTCGTGCCCTGCACCAGCAGCGAGACCAGCACGATAAAGAACGCGAGGTTGAAGTACAGCTGAGCGTTGGGCAGTCCGGCCATCAGCGGGAACACCGCCAGAATGATCGGGACCGCGCCACGCAGGCCGACCCAGGAAATGAAGGCTTTCTCTCGGCCATGGAAGGCCTTGAATGGCAGCAGGCCGACCATCACCGACAGCGGCCGTGCAAACAGGATCATCCACAGCGCCAGGCCCAGCGCGGGCAGGGCGATCGGCAGCAAGTCATGCGGCGTGACCAGCAAGCCCAGCACCAGAAACATGCCGATCTGCGCCAGCCAGGCCATGCCGTCGAGCATGTGCAAGATGCCGTGGCGGCTACGCACCGGACGGTTGCCGATCACCAGGCCGCACAGGTAAACCGCGAGGAAGCCACTGCCGTGCAGGGCGTTGGTCAGAGCGAACACCGCCAGACCGCCGGCAATCACCAGGATCGGGTAGAGGCCGGTGGCCAGGTTGATGCGGTTGACCAATTGCAGCATCAGCCAGCCGCCACCCAGGCCGATCACGCCGCCAATGCCGAATTCGCGCACCAGATGCACCAGCAGGTTCCAGTGCAGGCCGGTTTCGCCGCTGGCGAGCATGTCGATCAGGGTGACGGTGAGGAACACCGCCATCGGATCGTTGCTGCCGGATTCAATCTCGAGGCTGGCGGTGACCCGTTCGTTCAGGCCTTTGCCGCCCAGCAGCGAGAACACCGCCGCGGCATCCGTCGAACCGACGATGGCACCGATCAGCAGACCCTGAATCAGGTTCAGGTTGAACAGCCATGCCGCGGCCATGCCGGTCAGTCCGGTGGTGATCAGCACGCCGACCGTGGCCAGCGACAGTGCCGGCCACAACGCCACGCGGAAACTCGACACCCTGGTTCGCAAACCGCCGTCGAGCAGGATCACCGCCAACGCGAGGTTGCCGACCAGATACGCCGTTGGGTAGTTATCGAAAATAATGCCGGCACCGTCGACGCCGGCCGCCATACCCACGGCCAGGATAATCACCAGAATCGGGATGCCGAGGCGGGACGAAAGTGAGCTCACCAGAATGCTCGCACCTACCAGCAACGCGCCGATCAAGAACAGGCTGTTGATGGTCGTCGCATTCAAAGGCAGTACTCCAGAAAGCTGAAAGGCGGGCACAAACTGACCATGCAGTCTGCGTGCCAGCGATTCTAACCTGTTGAAATGTGATGCTGTCAAAAAGCTTTTTGAAGGAGCGAACTACATCGCTAAGTCGAGCGCAGTCACTGTGGCGAGGGAGCTTGCTCCCGCTCGGCTGCGAAGCAGTCGCAAACCCTGTATCCGCGTTCTTTCTGAAGGAACGCGGATGCTGATTTTGGGGTCGCTACGCAACCCAGCGGGAGCAAGCTCCCTCGCCACAGAGTTTGAGGTGCTCTTTAATTAAAGACTGAACCTGCCCACCATATTGTTCAGGTCTAGCGCCAACCGCGACAACTCATTGCTCGCCGCACTCGTCTGGTTGGCTCCGGTCGCTGATTGCACCGACAAGTCGCGAATGTTCACCAGGTTGCGATCCACTTCCCGCGCCACCTGCGCCTGCTCTTCAGCCGCGCTGGCGATGACCAGGTTGCGTTCGTTGATTTCGACGATGGCGCTGTTGATGGTGTCCAGCGACAGGCCGGCACCACGGGCGATGTTCAGGGTCGATTCAGCACGCTCGGTGCTGTTGCGCATCGAATCCACAGCGTGTTCGGTGCCGGTCTGTATGCTGCCGATCATCCGTTCGATTTCGCTGGTCGATTGCTGAGTGCGATGCGCCAGTGCGCGAACCTCATCCGCCACCACCGCAAAACCACGCCCGGCTTCACCCGCACGAGCGGCTTCGATCGCCGCGTTCAAGGCCAGCAGGTTGGTCTGGTCCGCCAAACCACGGATCACATCCAGCACCTTGCCGATGTCGCGAGACTCGTTCGCCAAGTCGCCAATCAGCGTGGCAGTGCTCTGTACATCGGTGCTCATGCGTTCGATGGCGCTGACGGTTTCCTGAACCAGATCACGGCCGTCGCCGGCCGACGTGGTGGCGTTCTTCGAGGCTTCGGACGTGCTCACCGCGTTGCGCGCCACTTCTTCCACGGCGCTGGTCATTTCGTTGACGGCGGTGGCGGCCTGTTCGATCTCGTTGTTCTGTTGGGTCAGGCCACGGGCGCTTTCGTCGGTGACGCTGTTGAGCTCTTCAGCGGCGGCGGCCAGTTGCGTGGCCGAGCCGGAAATCCGCTGCAGCGTATCGCGCAGCTTGTCCTGCATCTTCGCCATCGCCCCCAGCAGGCGGCCGGCTTCGTCTTTGCCATCAACGGTGATCGGGCGAGTCAGGTTGCCTTCGGCGATTTCTTCAGCGGCGCTCAAGGCATTGGCGATCGGTTTGGTGATGCTGTTGGTCAGCAACCAGGCAAACAGCACGGTCAGGCCGGTGGCGATGACCAGCAAGGTGATCACCAGATTGAAGGCCGAAGCGTACTCGTCGGCGACGCGCTGATTGGTGTCGAGGGTCTGCTGGGTGTTGATCTCCAGCAAGCGATTGAGCACCACGTTGATGGCTTCGGAGTTGGTCACCAGATCAGTGTTGAGCAAGGTGCGCAGTTCATCGATCTGATTGTTGCGCGACAGGGTTTTCATCCGGTCTTCGATCTGGCGGTACTGCCCCAGCAATTGCACGTATTGATCGTAGGCAGCGCGTTCCTGCGGGCTGGCGATCAGCTTTTCGTAGGTCGCCTGAGCCGCACGAATCTGTTGGTTGCGCGTCTCCAGCAGGTCCATGGTTTTCTGCTGAACATCGGGTTCGCGGTTCACCAGCAAACGGTAGGACAGCACCCGCAGGCGCAAGGTGAGTTGAGTGAACTCGTCGAGGCTTTTGATACTCGGCACGCTGTTCAAGGTGATTTCCTCGGCGGCACCACGAATCTTGCTCATCTGGTTCAAGGCAAACACACCCAGAACCAGCATCAAACCACCGATCAGGGCGAAGCCGAGGAACGCCCGCGGCGCGATATTCATATTACGAAGGGACATGGTGATTACCGAAATGAGCGCATCCGTGCGGCGCTGAGACTACGTATGGAGGACTTATCGGTCATACGACCAAAGTCTTGAGGGGTTGCGCGTATTTGTCGCAGCCAAGTGGCTCTCTGTAGGAGCGAGCTTGCTCGCGAAGGACTTCCAGGCACCGCGTTCATCCAGACAGCACGCGTTATCGTTAACGTCTTTCGCGAGCAAGCTCGCTCCTACAGGGGGGGATGTTTGTTTTTACGGCGACGAAGTGCAGGAACCAGATCCGCCAATCACAGTCTTTAAAGTTCGCAAGGAAGGTCACCCGCCAGGAAAATCAAGGCCTTGCGCCCTGATAACCCCTGGCATCCGTGGTGACTTTTCTTTATCGTACGCGCCCTTTGAAAATGCCTGGAAAATCAAAATGTTGGAAGCATCCCTAAGCCAATTGGAACAGCTGGTCAGCGACCTTGTTCAACAGAACCAGAACCTGCTCGGCACCAACCAGACCCTGAGTGCAGAATTGGCCCAGGCCAAGGATGAAAACGAAAGTCTGCAACTGAGCCTGATGGAACAGGAAGAGAAACAAGGCGCAACCGCCGCTCGCATTCAGGCCCTGGTTGAACGCGTCAGCGCCGGCCCGGTTAACGCATGAGTGTCGGCGCCGCAGGGGTAAAAGTCGTCTCGATCCTGGGGGAGGACTATTCGATCAAGGCGCCGGCCGGGGAAGAGCAAACCCTGCTGGATGCCGCAATGATGTTGAAAGCCGCTTTGGCCGACACCAAACGAAAGTACCCGACGCTGATCGGTGACCGCCTGTTGGTGCTGGCTGCGATGAATCTGTGTTCCCGGCAGATCGAAATGCAAAAGCAGCACAAGCTCGAACTCGACCGTTACCAAGAGCAAGTCAGCGCCACGGTTGAAGTGATCTCCAAGACGATCAATCAGGCCTGATCGGCTTTGCGCACAACCAAAGAATAAATTGTCGATTTAGTTGTATACAATCGGCATGACTGTTGCAGTGTTTCAGCCTCTTATTCTTTGGGGGTGCTCCATGCAGTTCTGGCGACGCAGTATTCAATGGCAGTTGATCCTGAGCATGGGCACCGCCCTGCTGGTCAGTATTCTGATCGTGGTTGGCATTTATACCCTCGTGGTCAACCGTCTCGCCCAAAGCTATCTGGTCGAACAGGCGCTGCCGTCGAGCATCGAAGCGATGCGCAACGACATCGAGCGCATCCTCGTTCAACCCCTCACCGCCGCCAAGGACATCGCCAGTAACAGCATGGTGCGCGACTGGCTCGCCGGGGGTGAAAACAGCGCCCAGACCGCTACGTTCGTGGAGTATCTGGAAGGCATCCGCGCCGAACACAAAGCGTTTACCGCGTTGATCGTCGGCACTGCTTCAAACCACTATTTCACTGAAAAAGGCCTGGACCGTACCCTCAGTCGCTCCAACCCCAAAGACGCCTGGTTCTACTCGTTCCTCGACAGCAACCAGCCGCGCACCCTCAATATCGACAATGACACCGCGACCGGAGAATTGGCGCTGTTCATCGACCTCAAGGTCGAACAGGCCGGCAAAGTCGTGGGCGTTGCCGGGCTTGGCCTGAGCATGAAAGAGCTGTCGGAGCTGATCCACAACTTCAACTTCGGTGAGCGCGGCAAGGTCTATCTTGTGCGTTCCGACGGTTTGATCCAGGTTCACCCCGAAGCGCAATTCAGTGGCAAACGCACACTGGCCGAGCAGATCGGTGCGTCGGCAGCGCAGGCCGTCATGGGTCAAACAAACGCCAGCAGCTTTGTGCGCGATGACGAAGACTACCTCGCGTTGAGCTTGCCACTGCGCGATCTGGGCTGGACCCTGGTGGCCGAAGTGCCCCAGTCGCAGATCTACGCCGAAGCCCGCCGCGCCATGTGGATGAGCAGCGGCATTGGCCTGGCGGTGGCGCTGGTGTGCCTGTTGCTGGTGGTGTTGCTGGCCCGCGGGTTGGTGCGTCCGATTCGTCAGGTAACAGCGGCGTTGGTAGCCATCGGTAGCGGTGGTGGAGATTTGACCCACCGGTTAGATTCCAGCCGCGCCGATGAGCTGGGTGACCTGGCGCGCGGCTTCAATCGGTTTCTGGACAGCCAGCGCGAGATGATCGGTGAAGTGCTGACCACCAGCGAGCGTCTGCGTACGGCAGTCGGCCAAGTGGCGTGGGTGGTGGACAACACCGCCGAACGTTCCGGCCGTCAGCAGGAAATGACCGACATGGTCGCCACCGCCGTTCACGAAATGGGCCTGACCGTGCAGGAAATCGCGCAGAACGCCGGCAACGCGGCGGTTGCTTCACAGAATGCTCGGGATGAAGCGATGCAGGCGCGGGAAGTGGTTGGCGGATCGATTCGGCATATTGAAAGCATGTCCGATGAAATCGGTCTCGCGGCGGATGCCGTTGGCGAGTTGGCCAATCAGGTGGCGTCGATTGATCAGGTGTTGGCGGTGATTCGCGGGATATCCGAGCAGACCAACCTCTTGGCGTTGAATGCGGCGATTGAAGCGGCGCGGGCTGGAGACATGGGCCGTGGATTTGCGGTGGTGGCCGATGAAGTGCGGACGTTGGCTCGACGCACGCAGTCGTCCACCGATGAAATTCAACAGATGATCGGCAGCCTCAAGCAAGGCGCGGAGAATGCGGTGTCGTCGATGCACACCGGGCAAGCGGCGACCGGCACGGGTGTCGAGTCGAGCCAGCGCACTGGTGCGTCGTTAACCGAGATTACCGGGCAGATCGAGCGTATCAGCGACATGAACCATCAAGTCGCGACCGCGACGGAAGAACAGTCGGCGGTGACCGAAGAGATCAATCGCAATGTGCAGGGGATTTCCGATCTGGCCCGGGCGACGGCGGGGGAGGTCAGGGCTTGCCGTGAGGATTGTCAGACTTTGCAGCGGTTGGCGGATGATCTGGCGCGGCAGATGGGTGGGTTCAGGCTGACCTGAAAATTGCGTTGGTCTTGCTGACGCCTTCGCGAGCAAGCCCGCTCCCACAGGATTTGTGTTGAACACATTATCTGTGACCAACAGAGATCCCTGTGGGAGCGGGCTTGCTCGCGAATAGATTTCAGCATCACTGGAAGGCTCAGATCAGAACCACTCATCCTGCATCCCAAGGCACACATCATCCCGCGCCTCAAGAATCGCCAACTCATGGTGGCAACCCGGCACTTCCCACGTCAGGAAATACCGCGCCGCCTGCAGCTTGCCCTTATAGAAGCTCACATCCGCCGCATTCCCTTTGGCCAACCCTTCCTCGGCACGAATCGCCTGCTCCAGCCAGCGCCAGCCAATCACCGTATGCCCGAACACTTTCAGGTACAGCGCCGAGTTCGCCAGGCTACTGTTGACCTTGCCTTGCCCCAGATCGGTCAGTAGGCCAATGGTCACTGTTTGCAAGCGTGCCACCAGTTTCTCAAGTGGTTCGCGCAACGGGGTTAATGATTCGTATGCATGAGCGCGCGCGGCAGTATTGGCAATCAGGCGGATCAATTGCTTGAGCCCCGCGCCGCCGTTCTGCGCCAGTTTGCGGCCCAGCAAGTCCAGCGACTGAATGCCGTGGGTGCCTTCATGAATCGGGTTCAGACGGTTGTCGCGGTAATACTGTTCAACCGGGTATTCGCGGGTATAACCGTGACCACCGAGAATCTGGATCGCCAGTTCGTTCGCCTTCAGGCAAAACTCCGACGGCCAGGATTTGACGATAGGCGTCAGCAAATCCAGCAGCTCATGCGCCTGTTTGCGCTCGGTTTCGGTCCCAAGGGTGGTGGTGTCGTCGAACAGTCGTGCGGCGTACAACCCCAGGTCGAACGAGCCTTCGACGTAGGCCTTCTGCGTCAGCAACATGCGTTTCACGTCAGCGTGCTGAATGATCGCCACTGGCGCAGTGTTCGGGTCTTTGCTGTCCGGCACGCGACCCTGCGGACGCTCGCGCGCGTATTCCAGGGAATACAGATAACCGGCATAGCCGAGCATCACTGCGCCCATGCCGACGCCGATCCGCGCCTCGTTCATCATCTGGAACATGTAGCTCAAACCATGGTGCGGCTTGCCCACCAGATAACCGACGCACTCACCGTTGTCGCCGAAGTTCAGCGCGGTCGACGTGGTCCCGCGCCAGCCCATCTTGTGAAACAGCCCGGCCAGCAACACGTCATTGCGCTTGCCGAGGCTGCCGTCATCGTTGACCAGAAACTTGGGCACGATGAACAGCGAAATCCCCTTCACACCGGCCGGAGCATCCGGCAACTTGGCCAGCACCATGTGCACGATGTTTTCCGACAACGGGTGATCGCCGCCGGAGATGAAAATCTTGTTGCCCTTGAGTCGATAGGTGCCGTCAGACGCCGGCTCCGCGCGCGTACGAATATCCGACAGCGACGAGCCGGCATGGGGTTCGGTCAGCGCCATGGTGCCGAAGAAGCGGCCGTCGATCATCGGTTGCAGGAAGCGTTGCTTCTGCTCCTCAGTGCCGAAGCTTTCGATCAGGTTCGCCGCGCCCATGGTCAGGAACGGGTAGGAAGTAGACGCCGCGTTGGCCGACTGAAAGTGCGCGAAGCAGGCCTGGGACAACAACGTAGGAAGTTGCATGCCGCCGGCGTCGAAACTGCGCGCAGCGTTGAGGAAACCGGCTTCGAGAAAGGCATCCACCGCCGGTTTCACTTCCGGAATCAGAATCGCCTGACCGTTCTCGTAGCGCGGCTCGTTCTCGTCACCCTTGCGGTTGTGCGGGGCGAAGAATTTCTCGGCAATGCTGCGGGCGGTGCCAATGGCGGCATCGAAGGTCTCGCGATTGTGCTCGGCGAAACGCTCACGCTGGGTCAGGCCTTCGGCATCGAGGACTTCATACAGCTCGAAAGCCAGATTGCGGGAACTGAGCAACGTCTCGGACATGGCGGCCTACCTTTTTTTGGAATGGACCGAGTCTAGGCGTGGGGAGGGCGAGCGGAAAGGATGATTGACGAGCGTGATGGTGTGTTGCGAGCACCGCTAATCAAATGTGGGAGCGGGCTTGCTCGCGAAGGCGGAGTGTCAGTCAACATAAATGCTGAATGTGACGGCCTCTTCGCGAGCAAGCCCGCTCCCACAGGGGGTTTGCAAACCGGGTGCCTATTGCGGGCATCCGGTCTTGTTGCGTTTAGCCGATGGTCATCAGGCTGGCATTACCACCCGCCGCAGCGGTGTTAACGCTCAACGCCCGCTCGATCACCAAACGCTCCAGCGCAATGTTGGTCTCGCCCTGGGACAAGCCATGAACCCCAACAATCGCCCCGGCACGCTTGGCCACCTGCTGACAAACCGCACGCAACTGATCGGAATGGCCATGATGCAGAACCGCATCAAACACCACTTCGTCCTTGTTCCAGTCGGAAACCAGTTTGATCTTCGCCTGAACTTCCTTCGGCAGGCGTGCGAACAAGGCCTTGGTCAAGTCAGCTTCCGGCCACACCGCCGAACCCCCCACCGCCAACACCGCGGCCAGTTGAGTCAGCAGATCGCCTTCGACCTCCGTCAGGCACAGCACATGCTCACGCGGCAGGATCGCGTAGCTGTTGCGCTCGCCCGTCGGTCCCGCCAGAACGCGGGTGATCCCGCTTTGCGATTGTGCGGCGAACTGCACGCACAGGGTGCTCAGGTCGGCAAACTTGTTGCTGTCGGCCCAGGTTTGCAGAGCAGTCAGCGGTTTGCTCATGGCATCGCGCAGACGAACATCCGGTGCAGTGGCTGCGTCGCCACGAGCGAAGGATTGTTCGATTGCATCGGTAGGACGCGTCGCCAGCAGGCGGTACAGATACAACGGACCACCGGCTTTCGGACCGGTCCCCGACAGGCCTTCGCCACCAAACGGTTGCACGCCAACCACAGCACCCACGATGTTGCGGTTCACGTAGACGTTACCGGCATTGACGTTGTCGATCACCTTGGCGATGGTCTCGTCGATGCGGGTGTGCACGCCCAGTGTCAGACCGTAGCCGGAAGCGTTGATCTGGCCGATCAGTTGGTCAATGTCCTTACGCTTGTAGCGAACCACGTGCAGTACCGGACCGAAGATCTCGCGTTGCAGTTCATCGAAGCTTTCCAGTTCGATCAACGTCGGCATCACGAAGGTGCCGCGTTTGACCTCGTCGGGGTCGGCGATGGCCACTTGGTACACGGTGCGACCTTTGTCGCGCATGGCCTGGATGTGCTTCTCGATGCCGGCCTTGGCTTCGGCGTCGATCACCGGCCCGATGTCTACGGACAGACGTTCCGGGTTGCCGAGACGGCATTCAGCCATGGCACCCTTGAGCATTTCGATTACACGGTCAGCGGAATCTTCCTGCAAGCACAGCACACGCAGTGCCGAGCAACGTTGACCGGCGCTGTCGAAGGCTGACGACACCACGTCGATCACAACCTGTTCGGTCAGTGCCGAGGAGTCGACGATCATAGCGTTCTGGCCGCCAGTCTCAGCGATCAACGGAATCGGACGGCCCTGTGCATCCAGGCGACCGGCAACGTTACGTTGCAGCAAACGAGCGACTTCGGTAGAGCCGGTGAACATCACGCCTTTGACCCGATCGTCACCGACCAGACGGGCGCCAACGGTTTCGCCACGGCCCGGCAGCAGTTGCAGAACGCCTTCCGGAATTCCGGCTTCGAGCAGCAAACGCACGGCTTGAGCCGCCACCAGCGGAGTTTGTTCCGCAGGCTTGGCCAATACCGGGTTACCGGCAGCCAATGCTGCAGCCGCCTGACCACTGAAGATTGCCAGCGGGAAGTTCCACGGGCTGATGCAGACCACCGGACCCAACGGGCGGTGGGCGTCATTGGTGAAATCGTTGCGCGCCTGCACCGCGTAGTAACGCAGGAAGTCCACGGCTTCACGCACTTCGGCGATGGCGTTGGCAAAGGTCTTGCCGGCTTCGCGGGCCAGCAGGCCCATCAGCGGCTGGATCTCGCCTTCCATCAAGTCGGCGGCACGTTCCAGAATCGCGGCGCGTTCGGCCGGCGGGGTGGCCTGCCAGATCGGCGCTGCTTTCAGGGCGCACTGGATCGCGTTGTCGACGTCTTCGACGGTCGCTTCCTGTACATGGCCGACCACGTCACGCAGATCCGACGGGTTCAACACCGGTGCAGGCGTTTCAGTGCTGGAGACGCAACCGAGCATCGGCGCGGCTTTCCAGCTGTTGTGAGCGGTGGCCAGCAGGGCGCAGGACAGCGAAGCCAGACGATGTTCGTTGGCCATGTCGATGCCGCTGGAGTTGGCGCGCTCGGCACCATAAAGATCACGCGGCAGCGGGATACGCGGGTGCGGCAGGCCGAAGCCGCCTTCCAGCGTCGCCATCTGCTCGATGCTGGCCACTGGATCGGCCACCAGCTCCTGAATCGAGATGGACTGGTCGGCGATGCGGTTCACGAACGAGGTGTTCGCGCCGTTTTCCAGCAGACGACGCACCAGGTACGCCAGCAGTGTTTCGTGAGTGCCGACCGGTGCGTACACGCGGCACGGACGGTTCAGCTTGCCTTCGGAAACTTTACCTACAACCTGTTCGTACAGCGGTTCACCCATACCGTGCAGGCACTGGAACTCGTACTGACCCGGGTAATAGTTCTGACCGGCGATGTGGTAAATGGCCGACAGAGTGTGGGCGTTGTGCGTGGCGAACTGCGGGTAGATGACTTCCGGCACCGACAGCAGTTTGCGCGCGCAGGCGATGTAGGAAACGTCGGTGTACACCTTGCGGGTGTAGACCGGATAACCTTCCAGGCCTTCGACCTGGGCACGCTTGATTTCGCTGTCCCAGTACGCGCCTTTTACCAGGCGGATCATCAGGCGATGACGGCTGCGGCGAGCCAGGTCGATCACGTAGTCGATCACGTAAGGGCAACGCTTCTGATAAGCCTGAATCACGAAACCGATGCCGTTCCAGCCGGTCAGTTGCGGTTCGAAGCACAGGCGCTCCAGCAGATCCAGCGACAGTTCGAGACGGTCGGCTTCTTCGGCATCGATGTTCAGGCCGATGTCGTATTGCTTGGCCAGCAGGGTCAGCGACAACAGGCGCGGGTACAACTCGTCCATCACGCGCTCGTACTGCGCACGGCTGTAGCGCGGGTGCAGGGCCGACAGCTTGATGGAAATGCCCGGGCCTTCATAAATCCCACGACCGTGGGACGCTTTGCCGATCGAGTGGATGGCTTGTTCGTACGAGGCCAGGTACTTCTGGGCGTCGTGCTCGGTGAGGGCGGCTTCACCCAGCATGTCGTAGGAATAGCGGAAGCCCTTGGCTTCGAACTTGCTCGCATTGGCCAGGGCTTCGGCGATGGTTTCGCCGGTGACGAACTGCTCGCCCATCAGGCGCATGGCCATGTCGACGCCCTTGCGGATCATCGGCTCGCCGCTCTTGCCGATGATGCGGCTCAGTGACGACGTCAGGCCTGCTTCGTTATGGGTGGCGACCAGTTTGCCGGTCAGCAGCAGGCCCCAAGTGGCGGCGTTGACGAACAGCGATGGGCTGTTGCCCAGGTGCGGCTGCCAGTTGCCGGTGCTGATCTTGTCGCGAATCAGTGCGTCGCGAGTGCCTTTGTCCGGAATGCGCAGCAGCGCTTCGGCCAGGCACATCAGTGCCACGCCTTCCTGGGACGACAGAGAAAATTCCTGCAACAGGCCCTGAACAATCCCGGCACGGCCGCCGGCGCTCTTCTGATTGCGCAGTTTTTCGGCAATCGAGGCAGCCAGCTTATTGGTGGCTTCAGCCATGGCGACCGGCAAACGAGCCTGTTCGATCAGCATCGGCACCACTTCCGGCTCAGGGCGACGGTAGGCGGCGGTGATCGAAGCGCGCAGCACCGATTGCGGCAGGATGCTTTCGGCGAACTCGAGGAAGCACTGGTGCGCATGGTCGACATGGGCTTCGCCACTGTCGTCAGCCTCTTTGGCGGTCAGGCCATTCAGCTCGGTCAGGGTTGCACCACCCTCGAGTTTTTCCAGGTAATTGAAAATTGCCTGCTTGATCAGCCAGTGCGGCGTGCGATCAATCGAAGTCGCGGCGGCCTTGAGGCGCTCGCGGGTCGGGTCATCAAGTTTGACCCCAAGGGTGGTGGTAGCCATATTTTTATCCTCATGTTTGCCACGACCGCGTGGCATCAGCTGGCCGCAAGATTAGCTGCGCGCTCTCCGAGGTGCAACCGGGTGCAACCCTTTTTTTGTCGGAATAACAGGCAGCTCGTCAGGAATTAAATTCCGGTACGGGCGTACCGCTCCTGCTTGGTGCTTTTGCTTCTAGTAAAGGTCGTTCACTGCGCTAAAAGGAAGCAAAAACCGCCTGTTTTGATGTAAATCCGACTAGGTGCAACTTATTCTCAAAAAATGGGTTGCACCTTATTTGCTTTGTTGAATAGCATTCGCGGCCAAGGTGCAACCGGTCAAAAAAGACAGGTGCACCGGCTGATGGCTTTCCTGGGGAAACATCAGTCATAAATGCGCGGGATCCACAATCGTCTGTCAAACGTCGTCGTTTGCGAGCGGTTAACAAAAACCGCCGCTACATAAAAACAAAGCCAGGGCGTAACTCAATGAGCGTAAGCAATCCAACCCTGATCACGTTCGTGATCTACATCGCAGCAATGGTGCTGATCGGCTTCATGGCCTATCGCTCCACCAACAACCTTTCTGACTACATTCTGGGCGGTCGCAGCCTGGGCAGCGTCGTGACTGCATTGTCCGCCGGCGCCTCCGACATGAGCGGCTGGTTGTTGATGGGCCTGCCGGGCGCTATCTACATGTCCGGTCTGTCCGAAAGCTGGATCGCCATCGGCCTGATCGTCGGTGCTTACCTGAACTGGCTGTTCGTTGCCGGCCGTCTGCGCGTGCAGACCGAGCACAACGGCGACGCACTGACCCTGCCGGATTACTTCTCCAGCCGTTTCGAAGACAAAAGCGGCCTGCTGCGGATCATCTCCGCGGTCGTGATCCTGGTGTTCTTCACCATCTATTGCGCATCCGGCATCGTGGCCGGCGCCCGTCTGTTCGAAAGCACTTTCGGCATGTCCTACGAGACGGCGCTGTGGGCCGGTGCTGCGGCGACGATTGCCTACACCTTCGTCGGCGGTTTCCTGGCCGTGAGCTGGACTGACACCGTACAAGCCACGCTGATGATCTTCGCCCTGTTGCTGACGCCGATCATCGTGCTGCTGGCCACCGGCGGCGTCGACACCACGTTCCTGGCCATCGAAGCGCAAGACGCCAGCAACTTCGACATGCTGAAAAATACCACCTTCATCGGCATCATCTCGCTGATGGGCTGGGGCCTGGGTTACTTCGGCCAGCCGCACATCCTCGCGCGTTTCATGGCGGCGGATTCGGTCAAGTCGATCGCCAACGCTCGCCGCATCTCCATGACCTGGATGATCCTGTGCCTGGGCGGCACCGTTGCTGTCGGTTTCTTCGGTATCGCCTACTTCTCGGCGCACCCGGATGTGGCCGCTCCAGTGACCGAAAACCACGAGCGCGTGTTCATCGAACTGGCCAAAATCCTCTTCAATCCGTGGATTGCTGGCGTACTGTTGTCGGCCATTCTGGCTGCCGTAATGAGCACCCTGAGCTGCCAGTTGCTGGTGTGCTCGAGCGCCCTGACCGAAGACTTCTACAAGACCTTCCTGCGTAAAACCGCTTCCCAGGTTGAGCTGGTCTGGGTCGGTCGCGCCATGGTATTGCTGGTTGCCCTGATCGCTATCGCAATGGCCGCCAACCCGGAAAACCGCGTACTGGGTCTGGTCAGCTACGCCTGGGCCGGTTTCGGTGCTGCGTTCGGTCCGGTCGTCCTGATCTCCGTGATCTGGAAAGACATGACCCGCAACGGCGCACTGGCCGGCATTCTGGTCGGCGCGATCACCGTGATCGTGTGGAAACACTTCGAACTGATGGGTCTGTACGAAATTATCCCTGGTTTCATCTTTGCCAGCCTGGCGATCTACATCGTCAGCAAACTGGGCACGCCGACTCACGGCATGCTTCAGCGTTTCGCTGCTGCCGAGGCTGATTTCCGCCTGAACAAGTGATCGGGATGAGCTGAGGCTCAGAACTATCGCCGAACATGAAAACGGCCCGCTTCCTTTTGGAGGCGGGCCGTTTTTTTTGGTTTTCTGGATGGGGATGAAGCTTCGCAGATCCCTTGTGGGAGCGGGCTTGCTCGCGAAAGCGGTATGTCAGTCGACATCACCGTTGAATGATTGACCGCATTCGCGAGCAAGCCCGCTCCCACAGTGGGTCTGTGGTGTATCTGACGGGAATGTCTGTAGCCAAATATCCCGATTTTTGAAGGAAGAATCTCTAAAAAAGCACGACAAATCTGAGTTTCCTGTCCCTTCGTCAACACCCCTTGTCGCTCATGCAGAATCGCCCGCCTTCATTCTGCAGAGACACATCGGATGTCCGCTCTCGCCAATCAACCGCGCTTCACGCTGACCGTCGACGGCAACCAGAATGAGCTCAAGGTGCTTGAGTTCACGGGCAAGGAAGCCATCAACCAGCCCTACCGTTTTGATCTGCAACTGGTCAGCGAGCAACCGGACATCGAACTCGAAAGCCTCCTGCATCGTCAGGCATTTCTGAGTTTTGATGCGCAAGGTGCCGGTGTTCACGGTCAGATATTTCGGGTTGGCCAAGGCGATTCCGGCCAGCGTCTGACGCATTACCAGGTCAGCCTTGTCCCGCGTCTGACCTACCTTGACCAGCGCATCAATCAGCGAATCTTCCAGCGTAAAAGCGTGCCGGCGATCATTGCGCAAATCCTTCAGGACCACGGCATTCAGGGCGACGCGTTCAGGTTTCAGCTCGGCAGCGATTACCCCGATCGCGAGTACTGCGTGCAGTACGCGGAAAGCGATCTGACGTTCATCCAGCGCTTGTGCGCCGAGATCGGCATTCACTACCACTTTCAACACAGCCCCGAGGGCCATCTGCTGGTGTTCGGTGATGACCAGACGGTTTTTCCCCTGATCGCCAAGCCGACGCTTTACTTGCCTGACAGTGGAATGGCGGCAGATGCGCCAGCGATCAAACGCTTCAACGTACGACTGGAAACCCGCACCACTGCGGTATCTCGTCGCGACTACGACTTCCACAAACCGCGACTGCAACTTGAAAGCCGAGTCGACAACGGGCAACTGCCGGCGCTGGAGGATTACCGCTTTCCCGGCCAGTTCACGGATCGCGAATACGGTAAGGAGCTGGCTCAGCGAACGCTTGAACGCCACAACGCGGACTACCGTCAGGCTGAAGGCCGAGGCGATGAATCTGCTTTGGTCAGTGGGCATTTCCTACACCTGGCCGAGCATCCGCGTCAGGCATGGAATGACCTGTGGCTGATCACCCAAATCGAACACCGTGGCCGTCAGCCGCAAGTGCTGGAAGAGACGGCCAGCAGCGACGGGGAGGATGACTTCCAGGGCTATCGCAATACCTTTCTGGCAACGCCATGGGACGTTTCGTTTCGCCCGCCTCAGGTCGGGAAACCCTCTTTCACCGGTTATCAAACGGCGGTGGTAACAGGCCCGAGTGACAGCGAGATTCACTGTGACGAGTACGGCCGCGTCAAGGTTCAGCTCGCCTGGGATCGTGACGGAAAGCGCAATGAACATTCCAGTTGCTGGCTGCGCGTCGCCACGGGCTGGGCGCATGACGGCTACGGCATCGGACTGATTCCTCGGGTCGGCATGGAAGTGCTGGTGGGATTCGTTGATGCCGATGTGGACAAGCCGCTTGTCATGGGTTGCCTGCCCAATGGTGCCAACTCCACGCCGCTGAATCTGCCGGCCGACAACACCCGCAGTATTTTCCGCAGCCAAAGTAGTCCGGGTGGCGGTGGTTACAACGAATTGCGCGTTGAAGATCGCAAAGGGGCCGAGGAAATCTACCTGCGGGCGCAGAGAAACTGGACACAGCACGTGCTGAACGACATGCACGTTCAGATCGAAAGCCAGCGCAGTGCTGTCATTGGGGCAAACGATAACCTGCATGTTCACGGCGACCGACACATCCGCGTCAACAGCCAGATCCTCAAGGCCAGCGGGCAATTTCATGCTAGCGCCGGCCAGCAAATCGTCATCGACGGTGGAGCGAACGCCACCATTCAGGCCGGCGGGCACTGGATCAACATCGGCCCCGCCGGGATCTTCAGCAGCGTGCCGATCCAGCTCGGTGGCGCACCCATGCCGGCAATGGGTGCACCGGGCACTCAACGAAAACTCGCTGCACTTAGCGTCGCACAGTTTCTGACCCTCAAAGGCGATGCGCCGTTCTGTGAAGAATGCGAGCGCTGCAAGGGCGGTGTCTGTGCAGCCTGAGCGTTTGTCCCCTCACGAATGGCTGGAGCACCAACCGCTCAAACCTTCCGAGCAGTTGTTTGCGGTGTTTGGCAGCGCCAGTTCAGCGGAGCCGTTTAACGCCTGGCGCAGCTCCAACCCTCTGCATGCGCCAAGCCCTATCTGGGCGGACACCGCTTACGCCGAGTGGGAACCGGTCATGCCCTACGTCGGAATCGTCGCGGCTGGCAGTGAGTTTCTGGAATGGGTCGCCACGACCGAGTCACGCGACTGGGGCTGGCTCGCGGTGTCTTCCTCGGCTCAAGAAGTATTGGTCGAACACCTGCGAAGCCTCACTCAAGTTCTTTTGCCCGCTGGCAGTCCGGTGTTTTTCCGCTTTTGGGACGGGCGTTACTTCCTGCCGATTCTTCAGGCTGCCGAGGTGGATGTCGCTCAACTGCTGCCTGTAATAGGGCGTTGCCTGATCAATGGTCATCCGCTTGAAATCGGTGGCACTGCGCTGAAAACCACTCACGTTTTTCCATGGTGGAAAGTCTCCTCCACGCTACTGGAACAGCTCACCAAACAGTCGAACACCACTCGGGTAAACAACTTGCTGAAGTGGTTGAGCGAGGATCGGCCTGATCTCTATGAGGCGTTTTCCGAAAGCGTTTTACGGCACAAGGTTGTGGTCTTTCTTGAGACGCCGGACCTGCCTCCAGCACCGAAATCAGCCTTGGTGGATTACCTGATAACGGAGCTGGACTGATGGATCAGATCGTAAGGATTGAGCAGGAGCTCAACGGTTTCAAGGACACGTTGAGTGTTTATCGCGAGCAACTTCGGGGGTTTTTGAGTCGCGCTGCGGACGCTGTCAGCCGGGCAACGGACATGCCGTCGCTGATGGACATGGAGCGGCAGTTCAAGTTCGGAAATACCACCACAGTAGTCGGTATCAACGACGACCATTTCTCCAGCGTCGCCCAGTGCCAGGAAGGCGGAATTCTGCAGATCGAGAGCAAGTTCGAATCGGTTTACGACATTCCGCTGGGGAACATCGATGTCGATGTGATTGCCGTTGAGGGTGGCGAAAAGACGACCGTTACACTTGATGAAAATGGTAAGGGAACGTTTGAGGGCATTGCCGGAAAGTTTTACCGCGTACAAGTCCACAGCGCGGTTACCCCGAAGCAAGTCGATGAGCTTTTCAAGTCTTACGACGGCCTGACCCAACAGTTGGAAGATTGGCTGCGCAAGGAGTGGCAAGGGTTCAAGCCGCAGTGGTCGCAGTCGGCTTTCGTCGCCGCCGGTAACGGCATGCTCGCCGGAAGTTGGACTGCGATCATTGGCGTTTGGGACAGCATCAGCCTGCTCTCGGACATTCTTCAGGATCCCGGCAGATTTGTTGGTCGTTTAGGCAGCAGTGCTGATGAGCTAGTCAAACTCGCGAAATCAGCGCCAGACATGATGGCGAAAGTCCAGCTGCTGGCCAGTGATGAAGCTGCGCTGTGTTTGCTGCTGCGGACCGCCAGCCTCTGGCTGGAGATGTTGCCGCCCAGCGAGATCGTCGGCAAACCCGCCGAAGCTGTTTCCTCGGTGGTGGTGCAACTGCTTATCGACATTCTGATCGGGCTGGTCCTGACCTTCGCTGGAGGGGCGGCAGGAATTGCCTACTTGAGCATGCGGCTTGCCAACTACGGCGCCCGCTTTATCAACGCCGTGCAGGGTTTCGTCAAAGCCATCTTCACCCTCATCAACGGCTTCATGGACTACGTCGACCAGTACAAAAAGGTCGCCGCCCGCGGCATTGCTGCCGGTGTTAAAAAAGGGCAAATGCAACTGCGTTGGGACGCCAAACGCAACACCACACTCAAGCAAAACGAACATCGCGACGACGCCCCGACCCAAGCGAAAAACCCCAACGGCGACAGCGCCGACTCCGCCGACAAAACCGCCACCAACAAATGCCCGGTGTCGATGGTCACCGGCGAAGAACTGCTGACCCTCACCGACGGTTCGCTGGACGGCATCCTGTCGTTCGACTTCACCCGTCTCTATCGCACCAGCGCCGTCGAGATCGATTGCGGACTTGGTTTCGGCTGGAGTCATAGCCTCGCGCATCGACTGGAAATCGACGGCGATTGCGTGATCTGGATCGACCACGAGAACCGTCGCACCACATTCCCGTTGCCGAATGTTGAACGCCCGGCGATCCACAACAGCCTTTCGCGCGCGGCGATTTTTCTGGGTGACGAACCTGAAGGATTGATCCTCGCCCAGGCCGGCGATGACGCGCGTTTCTATCACTTCATCAACGGCCGACTGACCACGATCAGCGACGGCTACGACAACCGCCTCCGCATCACCCACGATCGCCAGGACCGCATCAAACGGCTCGACAACGGTGCCGGCCGAGCCTTGCTGTTGCGCTATGACCGCAGCCATTTAGTCGCCGTCGACTATCAGGTTTTTGTTCCGGCCCAGACCCTCGACGAGGCTTGGCACACCGAACAGACGCTGATCAGTTACCGCTACAACGAACGCCGTCAACTGATCGAAGCGACCAACGCCGCCGACGAAAGCGAGCGCTACGACTACGACGATCAGCACGTGATTCTCCAGCGGCAACTGGCCGGTGGGGCGAGTTTCTTCTGGGAGTGGGAAAGGTCCGGCAAGGCTGCGCGATGTATCCGGCATTGGGCGTCGTTTGCGCAGATGGAGGCACGGTATGTCTGGGATGACGAGGGCAGCGTCACCGTTCAGAACATTGACGGCAGCGAAGAGGTTTACCAGCACGATGATCGGGCACGGCTGGTGCGTAAGGTTGGTCTCGATGGCGGAGAACACCTCAAGGCGTACGACGATAAAGGTCGGTTGATTGCCGAGCAGGATCCGCTCGGCGCCGTCACTGAATACCACTACGACGAAGTCGGACGCCTTGTCGCGCTGATTCCGCCAGAAGATGAACCGACGTCCTACGAGTATCGCAACGGTTTCCTGCATGCGCAGTACCGAGGCAAAGCCGTCTGGAAATATCAGCGCAATGCCCAAGGCGATGTCACCGAGGCGACCGATCCTGACGGCCATGTCACCCATTATCACTACGATGAAAAAGGGCTGCTGCTGTCGATCCGTTACCCGGACAACAGCCGGCATGCTTTCGTCTGGAACGCATTAGGGCAACTGCTCGAAGAGACGCTACCGGACGGTGGCCAACGGCAGTTTTCCTACGACGCCCTGGGTCGGCAGATTACCCGTCAGGACGAACACAGTGCGGTCACCCGGTACGAGTGGGACGCCGTCGGACGACTGATCCAGACGACGCTTCCTACGGGGGCGACTCGCGCCTTCAGCTACAACGCCTACGGAAAAATCACCGCCGAACGCGATGAGCTCGGCCACGTCACGCTTTACGAATACCTCGACGATTTGCAACTGGTCAGCCGTCGCATCAATGCCGACGGAACGCAGCTGCGTTATCGATACGACAACGCGCAGCTGTTACTCACGGAAATCGAAAACGAATCCGGCGAAAAATATCGCCTGGACTACACGCCGAATGGATTGATCCGACAGGAAACCGGATTCGATGGTCGTCGCACCGCGTATGCCTATGACCTCAACGGCCATCTGCTGGAGAAAACCGAGTTCGGCGATGACGGTTCGCAACTCGTTACGCAATACGAACGCGATACCGCCGGCCGCCTGCTGGTCAAAACCCTGCCCGACGGCATCAAGGTTGAATACGGCTACGACAGCCTCGGCCGACTGACCAGCGTCGATGACAGTCACGACCACCCACTGGAATTCAAGTACGACCATCAGGATCGGTTGATCACCGAACACCAAGGTTGGGGCACCTTGCGCTACAGCTACGACGCCTGCGGACAGCTCCACCGCCTGCGCCTGCCGGACGGCAGCAAACTCGACTACCACCACGAAAAGGGCGGCGCGCTGACCGCCATCGACCTCAACGGCGCGCGGCTCACCACCCACCAATTCGCCTTCGGTCGCGAGCAACAGCGCCAGCAAGGCCAACTCACCAGCCAGTACCACTACGACGAACAGGGTCGGTTGCAAGCTCACGCCATCAACCAGCAAACCCGACCGTTGTACCTGCGCCACTACACCTACGCAGTCAACGGCAACCTGGCCACCATCGCCGACAGCCAACACGGCCAGCGCAGCTATTACTACGACCCGCTCAACCGCCTGACCCGCGTGCGCCACACCCGCGACGACCCGCCGGAAAGTTTCGCCCACGACCCGGCCGGCAATCTGCTGATGCAGGATCGTCCCGGTGTGACCGCCGTTAAAGGCAACCGCCTGCTGATGCAAGGCGACCGGCATTACGACTACGACGCCTTCGGCAACCTGATCCGCGAACGCCGCGGCACCGGGCAAAAACTTGTCACCGAATACCGTTATGACTGCCAACACCGTTTGATCGGCGTCACGTTGCCGGACGGCCGTTGCGCGAGTTACCGCTACGACGCCTTCGGCCGCCGCATCGCCAAAACCGTCGATGGCAACACCACCGAGTTCTTTTGGCAGGGCGACAACCTCATCGCCGAAAGCAGCCGCGAACATTACCGCAGCTACGTCTATGAGCCGGGCACCTTTCGCCCATTGGCCATGCTCGACGGCAAAGGCCCGCGTAAGGCTTGCCCGTTTTACTACCAGCTCGATCACCTGGGTACGCCGCAGGAACTGACGGATTACAGCGGCGAAATCGTCTGGTCGGCGAAGTACAACGCCTATGGCAAAGTCACGCATCTAACGGATGGCGGGGGAGAGCAACTCGATCAGCCTCTGCGTTTCCAGGGCCAATACTTCGATGCCGAGAGCGGCCTGCACTACAACCGGCATCGGTACTATGATCCGGATATTGGACGGTACCTGACGCGGGATCCGGTCAAGTTGGCGGGTGGGCTGAATCAGTACCGGTATGCGCTGAATCCGACGGGGTGGGTTGATCCGTTGGGGTTGAGCGGGAATTGTCCGCCGCCGAATAAGCCTGGTTGTGCAGCGGCGGATGATACGACTGGCGCTAAGGTTGAGGAGGGTGAGCCTGATGCTCCACGTCCGAAATCACGCCCTCAAGATTTTGGTAGTGAAGAGAAGCTAACTGGGCACTATGAAAAACACGGTGCCGAATTTGGAGCGACGAGCAAAGAAGAGTACCTCCAGATAGCCCGAGATGTTGTGAATCAGGGAGCTCATGTGGAATACAAATACAGAGGTGAATTTCGAACGGGTTATTTACAGCTGATTGGCAATAATCGGAGGGGCGAAGCTAAGTTTGCCTTCGTAGGCACGAACAACAGCCAAGAGATTACGACTTTGCATACAAAAAGCGGAAAAGACTTTTGGAGGGCAATAAATGGTGACGCTCAAGACAAAACAGTGAGGCCTTTGAATGACTAAAAAATACAACGCATTAGTTCTTGAAATCGACGAAGTCGTTGAGGAGGCAGTTGTATTGCTTGTTGAAGGTGTAACGGTTAAGTGCTTTGCGAGCTACTGCCCCTTTGCGATTGAAGCGGGAAAGCAATATGCCGTGGAATTCGATTTGGTTTTACCTGACTCCGACGGCGTAATGCTCGCCCAAGGGTCTGATCGAAAAGCTGAGATGACGGATCGCGGATTTTCCTGCTTTGTTTCTGGGTACTTGGACGGACCTATTCTTCGGTCATTCGTAGATTTCATGAATCTTGAGCTTCACTACGAATTCCCTCAGTTCAATGAGAAATATGTGAAAGTCAGCGTGGAAAGAATTGATGTGGCGTTCGGGTAGGAAAGGCGAAATTTCCGGGCAAGGTCGTCGGAAGTTTCCTTCAAGTTTTAGCGGTTTCCATGAACTGGTGCGAAGTCAGCTCCGTCGATAGTCTCTGGCTGTCACTGCAAATGCAGCGGCAGGGTGTAGGAACCCTTCAAGACTAGAGAGGACGCTTTGGCGTCGTCACTGTATTTGCGGCCGTCAACGTGCGTCCGTAAGATCAGTTGCGGCAGCTGTGCGCGGGCACGCTTCGGTGTGGTCGAGTTCTCTGGTCTCGATATTCCTACCCCGCGTATAGCTGCCACCCAAGCCTGTAGGAAGGCCGATGGTAGCTTCTCTTTTTACCAGAGGTTTAAAAATGACAAATCTTCACCCCGATCCACCCTACGAAAAACCAACTCCTCCACCCAAAAGCCGATTCATGGCACTGACCAGCAACTGCGACGACATGCCCACCTTGTTCGTCGATACCCTCGCACCACTCGACGTTTTATACGACGCGGCCAGCTATCGAATCCGCGCCGTCACCCAAGTAATGGAAAACCTGTCGATGCGTGGCTCGATCGAATGTCAGTCTTTCATCCTTAGTGACTTTGCATTGCTCTGCGCCATTCCGTTGCGGGATGGGTGTGATGTGCTGGATGTGCTGGGGCGGCGGTTGAAAGCGCGGCGTTCGGAGTAACGCCGGGCGCTGTTGTGGCGAGGGAGCTTTGCTCCCGCTGGGCTGCGCAGCGGCCCCATAACGTGCAACCCGGTTCTGTCGGTTACACCGAGGTGCTTGGTTTTGGGGCTGCTGCGCAGCCCAACGGGGGTAAACCCCCTCGCCACAGGGTTTGTGTGGTGTCACTGGCCGCTCGGCTGCGAAGCCCTGACGTTCGCCGCCGTACAAGGTAAACTTCCCGGCCTTCGCAGGAGCAATCATGAATTATCGTCACGCCTTCCATGCCGGCAATCACGCCGATGTGTTCAAACACCTGACTTTGACCCGCCTCATCGCCCTGATGTCGCGCAAGGAGCAGCCGTTTGCCTATCTCGACACTCACGCGGGCATTGGTCTGTATGACCTGCAGGGTGATCAGGCGAGCCGCACCGGGGAGTACCTGGAAGGCATCGCGCGGTTGTGGGATCAACCGGACCTGCCGGCGTTGACCGCCGATTACATGAAGGTGCTGCACGACATGAACCCGGATGGCCAGTTGCGCTATTACCCGGGTTCGCCGGAGCTGGCGCGGCGGCTGACGCGGCCGCAGGATCGGGTGATGCTCAACGAGAAGCATCCGGAAGACGGCGTGCTGCTCAAGGACAACATGGCGGGCGACCGTCGGGTGAAGGTGCACTTGGGCGAAGGTTGGCATGTACCGCGTGCGATGTTGCCGGTGCAGGAGAAGCGGGCGGTGATGTTGATCGATCCGCCGTTTGAGCAGCTGGATGAAATGCAGCGCTGTGCGGCGGCGCTGAAAGAGGCGGTTGGCCGGATGCGCCAAACGGTGGCGGCGATCTGGTACCCGGTGAAGGACCAGCGCATGTTGCGGCGTTTCTATCAGGATCTGGCGGGGTCGGGTGCACCGAAGTTGTTGCGCGTGGAGTTGCTGGTGCATCCGCTGGATACGCCGAACAGTCTGAACGGGTCGGGGTTGGCGATTGCGAATCCGCCATGGGGGCTGGAAGAGGAATTGCGTGAGTTGCTGCCGTGGTTGTCCAAGAAGTTGGGGCAGACTCAGGGTGGGTGGCAGATGGATTGGTTGATCGCCGAGAGTTGATTGCTGATCAGATGTTTTGATGGTGTCTGACGGATTGCATTCGCGAGCAAGCCCGCTCCCACAGTGGATCTGTGTCGATCACAAGAGTGTGGTCAGACACAGATCCACTGTGGGAGCGGGCTTGCTCGCGAAGCTTTTTGGGGGCCGAAAATCAGATCGGGCAGGTCACGCCGGTACCGCCAATCCCGCAATACCCTTCAGGATTTTTCGCCAGATATTGCTGGTGATAAGCCTCGGCGAAATAGAACGTCGGCGCTTCTTCAATTTCGGTGGTAATCGTACCTTTGCCAGCCTTGGTCAACTCGGCCTGGAACACTTTCTCGCTGTTCTTGGCCGCTTCCAGTTGCGTCGGGTTGGTGGCATAGACCACCGAGCGATACTGCGTGCCGATGTCATTGCCCTGACGCATGCCCTGAGTGGGGTTGTGCAATTCCCAGAACATTTTCAGCAGCGCTTCGTAGCTGACTTTCGCCGGCTCGTAGACCACCAATACCACTTCGCTGTGGCCGGTCAGACCAGAGCAGACTTCTTCATATGTCGGGTTCGGCGTAAAGCCGCCGGCATAACCCACCGCCGTACTGACCACGCCTTCACGCTGCCAGAACTTGCGCTCCGCACCCCAAAAGCAGCCGAGGCCGAAGATCGCGAAATCCACGTCCATGGCGAACGGGCCCAGCAGCGGGGCGTCGTGGACGAAGTGTTTTTCCGGCACGGTCATCGGGGATTCGCGGCCAGGCAGAGCTTGTTCTTTGGTAGGGAGCACGTTTTTGTTCACCAGAATTTCCGAGCGCAGAACCATGATCAGTCCTCTCAGTCAGGTTGAAATGGAAATAAACAGACCCCCAGTGTGCCCAATGCCGTCCGGTTACGCACTATCCCATGTGGGAGCGGGCTTGCTCGCGAAAGCGGTGTGTCAGTCACCAATAGTGTCATCTGACCCACCGCTTTCGCGAGCAAGCCCGCTCCCACAGGATCGAGTGCGGTGTGCTCAGGCGAGCGGGCCACGCGGGTAGCGCTTGAGCTTTTCGATCAGCTCGGAGCCCGGGATCGGTCGGTCGAACAGGTAGCCCTGGCCGACGTCGCAGCGGTGACGGCGCAGGAAAGCCAACTGATCGGCCGTCTCGATGCCTTCAGCCACGACCTTGATTTTCAGGTTGTGGGCCATGGCGATCACCGCGGAGGTGATTTCCATGTCGTCCTGGTTGTCCGGGATTTCGTGAATGAAGCTTCGATCAATCTTAATGATGTCGATCGGGAATTTTTTCAAGTAACTAAGCGACGAGTAACCGGTGCCGAAGTCGTCCATGGCCAGGGTCAGACCCAGACGCTTGAGCTGATCGAGCTGCAAGTGGGTGTCTTCGGTGGCTTCCAGCAGCAGGCCTTCGGTCAGTTCCAGCTCCAGCAGGTTCGCCGGCAGCGCTTCTTCCTTGAGAATGTTGGCGATCGACGACACCAGGTCCGGGTCGGAGAACTGCTTGGGTGACAGGTTGATCGCCACTTGCAGGTTGCCCAGGCCCGCAGCCGTCAGGTCTTTGCTCATGCGGCACGCCTGGCGCGCGATCCATTTGCCGATCGGAATGATCAGCCCGGTTTCTTCGGCGACGCTGATGAACTGGTCCGGACGGATCATGCCTTTTTCCGGATGGTTCCAACGCAGCAGCGCCTCCATGCCGAGCAGGCGACCGGTGCGCAGGCAAAGCTTGGGCTGATAGAAGACGTCCAGCTCGTTTTGCGTCAGGGCGCGTCGCAGGTTGTTCTCGACGAACAGTTTGTAGCTGGCTTCGGCGTTCAGCGCTTCGGTAAACACCTGGACCTGGTGTTTGCCGTTGGCCTTGGCCTTGTGCAGCGCGAGCCCGGCGTTACGCATCAGAGTTTGTGGGTCGCGGCCGTGCAGGGGCGCGCAGGCCAGGCCGACGGAACCGGTGACGCTGATCAACTGGTTGTCGACGAACATCGGTTTGTCGAGGGTCGCCAGCAGTTGATTGGCGACTTGCTGGCCCATCGCGAGGTCGGTGTTGTCCAGCAGCACGGCGAATTCGTTACTGGCGAAACGCGCCAGGCTGCCGCTCGGGACAAGGCTGTTGCGCAGGCGGCGGGCCAGGCTGATCAGCAATTTGTCGCCGGTCTGGTGACCGAGGCTGTCGTTGATCCGCTTGAAGTTGTCGATGTCCACCAGCAGCAGGCTGATCGGGGTATCGCTGTCTCGGGCGAAGCGTTCATCGAGGTTGCGGATGAATGAGGGGCGGTTGCCGAGGTTGGTCAGGTTGTCGGTGTAGGCCAGGCGCTCGATGCGCTGCTGGGCGAGTTTGGTCTGGGTGATGTCTTCGTAGATGCCGATGTAATGCGTCAGCTCGCGGTTGTCGCCATACACTTTGGAAATCGACAACTGGCCCCAGTAGGGTTCGAGGTTTTTACGGCGGCTTTTGAATTCGCCCTGCCAGCTGTTGCTCTTGGCCAGCGACGAGGGCGCGTCAAACAGCAGTTCGCTGAGGTTTTCCAGGGCCGGCAGTTCCGCCAGCCGCTGGCCATGGACTTCCTCGGTGCTGTACTGGGTGATCGCGGTGAAGCTCGGGTTGACGTACTCCACCACGCCGTCGCAGTTGACCAGCAAAAAGGCGTTGGCACTTTGCTCGACCGCACGCTGGAACAGGTGCAGGGCGCTGGTGGCGGTGCGGCGTTTGTGGTTGTTGATGACCTGGGCGAACTGGTCGGCCAGCTCGCCGGCGAAGGCGATTTCGTCGGACTGCCAGGCGCGGGTCTCACCCGTTTGTTCCAGGCAGAGCACGCCGACCACTTGGCCATCGACGCGAATGCTGGCGTCTAGCATCGCGTTCACATCGCGCAGGCGCAGGCTTTCGGCCATTTCCCGGGTGCGTGGATCACGAATCGCATTGTGGGCATCGATCGCACGGCTGCCGTGCAGCGCATCCATGTAGTCGGGGAAGCCACTGACGTCGATCGGCTCCGGCAACGCGTATGCCTGGGTCGCGCGGTGATACGCCGAGATCGGCACCAACATCGAACCTTCAAGGTTCCACAGGCTGGCGCAATCGATTTCGTAAATGTCACAGGCACTGCGGGTGATCAGTTCAGCGGCTTCTTGCAGGGATTTGCCGGTGCTGTAGCGCTGACGGGTCAGCAGCAGGATCAGGTCTTGCTGGGCGCGCACGCGACCCAGGTGCAGGAGTTGCTCCTGTTGGGCGCGCTGATTGAGTTCAAGGGCGATCTGCAGGCGCGAGTTCTGGGTTTCCAGGTCCAGCGCCGGGAGCAACGGTTCGCCCTCGAACAGACCGTCGACCACCAGCAGGTAGCCGCGCAGCAGATGCCGATTGTGTTGTTTGAAGGCTTCACCCATTTCCAGCAGGGTCAAGGTGCCGGCGGCGGTGTGCAGGGTGTAGCGAATCAGGTAATGCGGGCTATCGGTGAGTTGCTGCTGGATAGCATCGTGCAGCTCATAGCGCGCTTCGGGCTCCATCAGGCTGGCGTAGGGCGAGCCGACCAGGGCACAGAGCTCCACCGCCGGCAGGCCGAACTGTCGCTCGCAATTGGGATCGAGAAACAGCAGCGCCCAGCTTGGTTCATTCAGCCGTTCGAAACGCAGCATGCCGAGCCGCGAGGGCACAGGCAACTGCGTCACTACCTCGGCCACCATACGGCTGGCGGCATCGGGTTGGCTTTTCATTGAGGGAAACTCGCTTCGAATATGCTGAATTCGCCGGGCTCTCGCCCTCTTTACTGTTGCCTGCGGCAAGGTTGCATCATTGCGACACCGACTGACAAGAGACATGAAGGCCAAGTGCTATAAGAATGTGTCGGCCGAGGCGAAGTTTTCTTCAGTTAATGGATGAAAGTAGTGGTTCGGGTTGAAAAGATCGCAGCCTGCGGCAGCTCCTACAGGGGAATGCGATCTCATGTAGGAGCTGCCGCAGGCTGCGATCTTTTTGGGCTTAACGCAATTTGATTTTTGTCGAATGCAACGGTTTACCGTCCCGATCGTGGTAATTCACCTGAATCCGCTCCCCGTCGACAACCAGATGGGCAAAGTTGTCCTGGCTGATCACCTCGCTGGTCAGTTCATGCCGATAATCTCCCGCGGCAGTCCGCTTCAGTGGCTGATCGAGGATGAAGGTGGAGGCCTTGGCGTAAGGCAACAGTTTGCTGTTGCACAGCGGCGAGGAGACGATGGTGTGAACCTCGAAGTCCTGGTTTTCGCTGTGGGTCAGTCGGCTGGTGAGGGAGCCGTGCACATCGCCGGACACGAAGATGACATTCTTGATGCGATGTGTGCGAATAGTCTCCAGCAACCGTAGGCGTTGTTCCGGAAAGGCTTTCCAGGCGTCATCGCCCAGGCGCTTGCGGTCGGGGTAAAACATCACACTGGTGACCACGAATTTAACCCGGGCCGGGCTGTGGATCAGCCAGATGCACAGGGCTGCTTCCTGCTCTTCGTCGAGGATGCGCCGGTCGCCGGCCGACAGATTGCGCCGGGTACGGCTGTCGGTGACAAACCACTCGATATCACCGTGGGTGAATTGATACCAGTAGCGCGCCAGGTGTCGATTGATGTTTCCATCTTCAAACAACTCATGGGCCGAACTGTGGCTGGCTTGATACAACTCATAAGCGGCCATGGCATTGTTATATAAATGGTCGTCGTTTTTGTTTTTATTGGCGGGCCAGTTGTCTTCTATTTCATGATCGTCGAGGATCATGTAAGTCGGCGTGCCGGACATCAACTTTGCAATATGCGGCTGGGAAAAAGCCATGCGGTACTTGCTGAGTATCTCCTTGTATTCCCGATCAGGCGCGATGATGTTCAAGTCATCGATATAGACTTGGTCGCCGGTCATCAACAGGGCGCTGATGGGTGTTTCGGCGCGCTGCGCCAGGTTCGTGATCGAGGCGAAGATCCGGTCGCCCAGATGCGGCATCGAAGGCACGCCGGCCGTCATCCGCAGGTAACGGCATGACCCGACGATATAAGCCCTTGGCACTGCGGAATTACTGGATTGGGTGCTGAAACGGTAGACATCCCGAGGCCATTGCAGCGGCAGTTCCTGAATCGTCTCCACGGTGTGCACCGGGCTCATGGGGCTGAACCAACCCGCCTGGTATTCGTACTCGCTATCGGCGGCGAGGTCGTTGAGGGCAATGACGTCGCACATGTCACGCTCGATTGTCAGTTGGGTGAAAACGCCTTTGGACCAGTGCGCGTCACCGTTGAGTCGATAACGAATTCCACCAAATACCAAAGTGTCTTTTTGTAACTCGCCACGCAAAAAGATGCGTGCATGATGAGTTGTAGTGTGGCCAATAATCGGGCCGACTGTAGGTTTGAACATATTCGAATCCATTCGAAGGAGTACTAACTATGCAAGTAAGATGACTAAACTTTTCGTCAGCCATTTGTGTAACTAAGCCTAGTGGGCGAGAGGCAAAAAATATCGGACCGAAGTGGATTCGGGTTGTGGGCGAACTCAGCCACAAGCGTAGGAAAGAGACTTTCTTCAAGGCAAAAAAAAGCCCCGCCAAATTGGCGGGGTTGAGGTACGAGCGTGGCGCTCGGAAAACGTGGAACGCGACAGGCCCTCCGGTGAAGGAGGGCCGGGTCGGTGTTACAGCAGGATGGTGCGGATGTCCGCCAGCAGGTCGCTCAGACGCTTGGTGAAGCGTGCAGCGGCAGCGCCGTTGATCACACGGTGATCGTAGGACAGCGACAGTGGCAGCATCAGTTTCGGCTGGAAGGCTTTGCCGTCCCAGACTGGCTGGATGGTTGCCTTGGAAACACCGAGGATCGCCACCTCCGGCGCGTTGACGATCGGCGTGAAGCCGGTGCCGCCAATGTGACCGAGGCTGGAAATGGTGAAGCAGGCGCCTTGCATGTCGTCAGCGGTGAGCTTCTTGTCGCGGGCTTTGGCTGCCAGTACGGCGGCTTCGGCGGCCAGTTGCAACAGGCTCTTCTGGTCGACGTTCTTGATGACCGGTACCAGCAGGCCATCTGGCGTATCGACCGCGAAGCCGATGTTCACGTATTTCTTGCGAATGATCGCCTTGCCGCTTGGCGCCAGCGAACTGTTGAAGTCCGGCAGTTCCTTGAGCAGGTGCGCACAGGATTTAAGCAGCAGCGGCAGGATGGTCAGCTTGACGCCGGCCTTCTCTGCAACGGCTTTCTGAGCGATACGGAACGCTTCCAGCTCGGTGATATCAGCCGAATCGAACTGAGTCACGTGCGGAATGTTCAGCCAGCTGCGGTGCAGGCTCGACGCGCCGATCTGCATCAGGCGAGTCATCGGCACTTCTTCGGTTTCGCCGAAGCGGCTGAAGTCCACGACCGGAATCGGCGGGATGCCCGCGCCACCGGTTGCACCCGCTGCAGCGGCCGGTGCTTCCTTGGCCTTCTGCATCATGGCTTTGACGTAAACCTGCACGTCTTCTTTCAACACACGACCGTGGGGGCCGCTTGGGCTGACCGCGCTCAGCTCGACGCCGAACTCGCGAGCCAGTTGGCGTACGGCCGGGCCAGCGTGAACCTTGGCGCCCGACTTGGCCGGAGCCGCCGCAGGTGCTGGAGCCGCAGGAGCAGCGGCGGCTGGCGCAGGAGCGCTCGGTGCCGCAGCGGCGGGAGCCGACGCCGGAGCCGGGGCAGCAGCAGGCGCAGCGCCTTTGACTTTCAGCTTCAGGATCAGGTCGCCAGTACCGACTTCGTCATCCAGCTTGACGGAAACGCTTTCCACCACGCCAGCGGCAGGCGATGGAATTTCCATGCTCGCCTTGTCGGATTCCAGAGTGATCAGCGACTGGTCGGCGGTGACGGTGTCGCCTGCCTTGACCAGCACTTCGATGATCTTGGCCTTGCCCGCCGAACCGATGTCCGGGACGTGAATGTCCTGAACGCTGTCGGCAACCGGTGCAGCCGGGGCGGCAGCGGCAGGCGCCGGAGCAGCGGCCGCAGGTGCAGCCGCCTGAGCTGGCGCGGCAGCAGGAGCCGCAGCCCCCGCCACTTCCAGATCCAGGATCAGGTCGCCAGTGCCGACTTCGTCGTTGAGCTTGACGCTGATGCTCTTGACCACGCCAGCGGCAGGCGATGGAATTTCCATGCTCGCCTTGTCGGATTCCAGGGTGATCAGCGATTGATCAGCCTGGACGGTGTCGCCGACCTTGACCTGGATCTCGATGATCTGGGCCTTGCCCGCCGAACCGATGTCCGGCACGTGCACTTGCTGAACCGAAGTGGCAGCTGGCGCGGCAGCAGGAGCCGCCGGCGCTGGAGCAGCAGCCGGTTTCTCTGCAGCTTGGGCAGCCGGTGCAGCGGCAGCCGCAGGGGCTGCAGCAGCGGCACCTTCGACTTCCAGTTCCAGCAGTTCGTCGCCTTCTTTCAGGCGATCGCCCAGCTTCACTTTCAGGCTCTTGACGATGCCGGCCTTCGGCGCGGGCACTTCCATGCTCGCCTTGTCCGATTCCAGCGTCAGGATGCTCTGGTCGGCTTCGATACGGTCGCCGACCTTCACAAACAGTTCAATTACTTCACCTTCACCGCTGCCGATGTCAGGTACGCGAATGAGTTCGCTCACAGAATCTCTCCTCAGCAGTCCAGTGGGTTGCGTTTTTCCGGGTTGATACCGAACTTGGCGATGGCTTCAGCCACCACTTTAGGTTCGATGTCACCACGGTCAGCCAGTGCTTCCAGGGCTGCCAACACCACGAAATGACGATCGACTTCGAAGAAGTGACGCAGCTTCTTGCGGCTGTCACTGCGGCCGAAACCGTCGGTGCCCAGGACTTTGAATTCCTTGGACGGGACCCACTGACGAATTTGCTCAGCGAACAGCTTCATGTAGTCGGTAGACGCGATGACCGGACCTTGACGGCCGTTCAGGCACTCTTCGACGTAGCTCAGTTTAGGCTTCTGGCCCGGGTGCAGACGGTTGGTGCGCTCGACGGCCAGGCCATCGCGACGCAGTTCATTGAAGCTGGTAACGCTCCACACGTCGGCGCCAACGTTGAACTGCTCACGCAGGATCTTCGCCGCTTCACGGACTTCACGCAGGATGGTGCCGGAGCCCATCAGCTGAACGTGGTGCGCCGCTTCGCGGGTGTCTTCTTCGAGCAGGTACATGCCCTTGATGATGCCTTCCTCGACACCGGCCGGCATGGCTGGCTGCTGGTAGGATTCGTTCATCACGGTGATGTAGTAGAAAACGTCCTGCTGCTCTTCGGTCATCTTCTTCATGCCGTCCTGAATGATCACCGCCAGCTCGTAGCCGTAGGTTGGATCATAAGTGCGGCAATTCGGGATGGTGGCCGCCAGGATGTGGCTGTGACCGTCTTCGTGTTGCAGGCCTTCGCCGTTCAGCGTGGTCCGGCCGGCGGTGCCGCCGATCAGGAAGCCACGGGTACGGCTGTCGCCGGCAGCCCAGGCCAGGTCGCCGATACGCTGGAAGCCGAACATCGAGTAGAAGATGTAGAACGGCAGCATTGGCTGGTTGTGGCTGGAGTACGAAGTACCGGCAGCGATGAAGGAGCTCATGGCGCCCGCTTCGTTGATGCCTTCTTCGAGGATCTGGCCCTTCTTGTCTTCCTTGTAGAACATCACCTGGTCTTTATCGACTGGCTCGTAGAGCTGGCCGACGGAGGAGTAGATGCCCAACTGACGGAACATGCCTTCCATACCGAAGGTACGGGCTTCGTCCGGGATGATCGGAACGATGCGCGGGCCGATTTCCTTGTCCTTGACCAGCTGCGCGAGGATCCGCACGAAGGCCATGGTGGTGGAGATTTCACGGTCGCCCGAACCGTCGAGGATAGCCTTGAGCGTATCCAGCGATGGAGTCGGTACGCTGAAGCTGTGCGCGCGACGCTGTGGCACGAAACCGCCCAGTGCAGTGCGGCGCTCGCTCAGGTAGCGGGCTTCGGCGCTGTTCGGTTCCGGTTTGAAGAACGGCAGGTTTTCCAGCTCGTCATCCTTGACCGGGATGTCGAAGCGGTCACGGAACAACTTCAGGCTGTCGACGTCGACTTTCTTGGTGTTGTGCGCAGTGTTTTTCGCTTCGCCGGCACCGGTGCCATAACCCTTGATGGTCTTGGCCAGGATGACGGTCGGTTGTTCTTTGTGGTTGACCGCTTCGTGGTACGCCGCGTAGACCTTGTACGGGTCGTGGCCGCCACGGTTGAGTTTCCAGATCTCGTCGTCGGACAAGTCTGCAACCATCGCCTTGAGTTCTGGCGAGTTGAAGAAGTGTTCACGCACGAACGCGCCGTCTTTGGCTTTGTAGTTCTGGTACTCGCCGTCGATGACTTCGTCCATGCGACGTTGCAGGATGCCGTCGACGTCTTTGGCCAGCAGTGGGTCCCAGAAACGGCCCCAGATGACTTTGGTCACGTTCCACTGAGCACCGCGGAACACGCCTTCGAGTTCCTGGATGATCTTGCCGTTGCCGCGAACCGGGCCGTCGAGGCGCTGCAGGTTGCAGTTGATGACGAAGATCAGGTTGTCGAGCTTCTCGCGGCCAGCCAGCGAGATCGCGCCCAGGGATTCCGGCTCGTCGCACTCGCCGTCGCCCAGGAAGCACCAGACTTTCTGCTTGCCTTCCGGAATGAAACCACGGGCTTCCAGGTACTTCATGAAGCGTGCCTGGTAGATCGCCTGGATCGGGCCCAGACCCATGGATACAGTCGGGAACTGCCAGAAATCAGGCATCAGCCAAGGGTGCGGGTAGGACGACAGGCCCTGACCGTCCACTTCCTGGCGGAAGTTGTTCATCTGGTCTTCGGTGATGCGGCCTTCCATGAACGCACGGGCGTAAACGCCTGGCGAGGTGTGACCCTGGAAGTAGATCAGGTCGCCGCCGTGTTCGTCGGTCGGGGCCTGGAAGAAATAGTTGAAGCCAATGTCGTACAGGGTGGCGCTGGAGGCGAAGCTGGAGATGTGACCGCCCAGGTCAGAATCTTTCAGGTTCGTACGCATCACCATGGCCATCGCGTTCCAGCGTACCAGCGAGCGAATGCGGCGTTCCATGAACAGGTCGCCAGGCATGCGTGCTTCGTGGGTAACGGGAATGGTGTTGCGGTACGGCGTGGTGATGGCGTAAGGCAATTGCGAACCGCTGCGGGTTGCGAGTTCGCCCATACGGGTCATCAGATAGTGAGCACGGTCTTCGCCTTCTTTGTCGAGAACCGATTCCAGGGCGTCCAGCCATTCCTGGGTTTCGACGGGATCGAGGTCTTGCATGGCTTGCTCCAGGGCGGAAAGGCTTCCAGAATCGGTTGCCTGAGTTTGCGACTGGCCTTGTGGGCAGACGGTATAAATTCTTGGATTGCCGAGAGGTTGTTCCGGCGGCGTGTAGTTTTACTACAAATCATCGGGCATTTCAGCCTTTCGAATGTATAGACGAGTAGTAAAACTACAGATGAGCGGCTTGTGGCCTCCGGCTGCGTTGTGAGAATAATCGTTAAGGTTGTTCTTTTGCCAACCAAAAAAGGTGAAGACTGGATGGTCGCTGCTAAAAATAATCAAATTTCAGCTATTTCTAACCTTTGTTTGACAGTCGATCACGTAGTGCCTTCTGGCGAATCACTACATGCAGCCCTCTACACGCCGATCAAGGATAGTCCATGAGCCTCCCTTCGCTTGCCGAGCTGCCCGGCATTCTCCTGCCGTTTGTCACCCGTGCCGAACAGTCGTTCCGTGCGGCCGTCGAGGCGCTCGATGATGATCATGGCCTGTCCGGCTGGACGCCTGAACGCTGGGCGCAATTCGCCCGCGTCACCGCCGCCAGCGACTTCGTGACTGAACAGAGCGTACGTGACCCTTTGATGTTGCTGGCGCTGGTGCAGTCCGGCGAACTGGATCGCGGTTTTGCCCCCGGCGAGTTATGCGCGCAGATAGCGGCGGCGGTGAATGCGGCTGAAACCGAAGACGAACTCGGTCGCGCCCTGCGTCGCCAGCGCACCCGCCAGCAAGTGCGCATCATCTGGCGTGACCTGACCCGCCAGGCTGATCTGGTCCAGACCTGCCGCGACCTCTCGGACATGGCCGATGCCAGCATCGATCAGGCCTATCAATGGTTGTACTCGCGGCATTGCCAGCAGTTCGGCGTGCCGACCGGTCGGCGCAGTGGCGAGCCGCAGCAGATGGTCATCCTCGGCATGGGCAAGCTCGGCGCGGTGGAGCTCAACCTGTCGTCGGACATCGACCTGATTTTCGCCTACCCCGAGGGCGGCGAAACCGTCGGCGTGAAGCGTTCGCTGGATAATCAGGAGTTCTTCATCCGTCTCGGCCAGCGCCTGATCAAGGCGCTGGACCCGATGACCGTCGACGGTTTCGTGTTCCGCGTCGACATGCGCCTGCGGCCCTACGGTTCAGCCGGTGCGTTGGTGCTGAGCTTCAATGCACTGGAGCAGTATTACCAGGATCAGGGTCGTGACTGGGAACGCTACGCGATGATCAAGTCGCGGGTGGTGGCTGGCGATCAAGTGGCGGGCGCGCAACTGCAAGAAATGCTGCGACCGTTCGTTTATCGCCGTTACCTGGACTTCTCCGCCATCGAAGCGCTGCGCACGATGAAGCAGCTGATTCAGCAGGAAGTCCGGCGCAAAGGCATGGCCGACAACATCAAGCTCGGCTCCGGCGGCATCCGCGAAGTCGAGTTTATCGCCCAGGCGTTTCAGCTGATCCACGGCGGCCGCGACCTGAGCCTGCAGCAACGTCCTCTATTAAAAGTACTGAGCACCCTGGAAGGTCAGGGTTACCTGCCGCCGGCGGTGATCAGCGAGCTGCGCGAAGGCTACGAATTCCTGCGTTACACCGAGCACGCGATCCAGGCGATTGCCGACCGCCAGACCCAGATGTTGCCGGAAGGCGCACAGGATCAGGCGCGCATTGCTTTTATATTGGGTTTTGCCGATTGGGACGCCTTTCTTGAGCGGCTTATGTATTGGCGCGGTCGTGTTGCATGGCACTTTGGCCAGGTGATCGCCGATCCCGACGAAGAGGAAGGCACCGAGAGCGAAGTGGTGGTGGGCGGTGAATGGCTGCCATTGTGGGAAGAAGCGCAGGACGAAGAGGCCGCTTGTCGTCAGTTGGAGGAGGGCGGTTTCACCGATGCGACAAAAGCCCTGAAAGCCTTGGCCAGCCTGCGCAGCAGTCCGCAGTTACGAGCGATGCAGCGTTTGGGCCGCGAACGCCTTGATGCCTTTATTCCACGGTTGCTGGCACAGGCGGTCGAACACGCCAATCCGGATCTGGTGCTGGAGCGCGTGCTGCCGCTGGTGGAGGCTGTGGCCCGGCGTTCCGCGTATCTGGTGCTGCTGACCGAAAACCCCAGCGCGCTACGACGTTTGCTGACCTTGTGCGCCGCGAGCCCGTGGATCGCCGAACAGATCACTCGCTTCCCGCTATTGCTCGACGAATTGCTCAACGAAGGCCGATTGTTCAAGCCGCCCTTGGCGCCGGAGCTGGCCGCCGAGTTGCGCGAGCGCCTGACGCGAATCCCCGAGGATGACCTCGAACAACAAATGGAAGCCCTGCGCCATTTCAAACTGGCGCACCGCTTGCGCGTCGCCGCGTCGGAAATCGCCGGCAGCCTGCCGCTGATGAAAGTCAGCGATTACCTGACCTGGCTCGCCGAAGCGATTCTCGAACAAGTGCTGGCCCTGGCCTGGCGCCAGACCGTGGCCAAATACGGCACGCCGCTGCGCACCGATGGCACCTTGTGCGATCCCGGCTTCATCATTGTCGGTTACGGGAAAGTCGGCGGGCTGGAACTGGGGCATGGGTCGGACCTGGACCTGGTGTTCATCCACGACGGCGATCCGCAGGCGGAAACCGACGGCCCGAAACCCATCGACGGCGCGCAATTTTTCACCCGGCTCGGGCAGCGAATCATTCACTTGCTCACGGCCCAGACCAACTCCGGTCAGCTGTATGAAGTGGACATGCGCCTGCGACCGTCCGGTGCGTCGGGTTTGCTGGTGAGTTCGCTGGGGGCGTTTGCCCGTTATCAGGAAAACGAAGCCTGGACCTGGGAACATCAAGCGCTGGTGCGGGCGCGGGTGCTGGTGGGCAGTCAGGACGTCGGCCACGCATTCGAGAAGGTTCGCGCAGCGATTTTGGGCAAGGCCCGGGATTTACCGACCTTGCGCCAGGAGGTCAGCGAAATGCGCGCGAAGATGCGCGACAACCTCGGCAGCAAGAGCACCGCAGCCGGGACCGGGGCGACTGCCTTTGAGGCCACGGCGCCGTTCGATCTCAAGCAGGACGCCGGAGGTATCGTCGATATTGAATTTATGGTGCAATACGCGGCCCTGGCGTGGTCCGAAACACACCCGCCATTGCTGCGCTGGACCGACAATATCCGCATTCTGGAAGAGCTGGAACACGAAGGGCTGATGCTCGCCGAAGACGCCAGCCTGTTGCGCGAGGCCTATAAAGCCTACCGCTCCGCCGCGCACCGGCAGGCCTTGCAGAAGGACGCCGGAGTGATACCGGGCGACCAGTTCGTGGACGAACGACGTCAGGTACTGCGGATCTGGAATGAGTTGGGGTTAAGCTGAAACCGGATATTTGAAACACCCAATACCCCCTGTGGGAGCGGGCTTGCTCGCGAAAGCGGAGTGACAGTCGACATTGATGTTGGATGTGATGGCCCCTTCGCGAGCAAGCCCGCTCCCACAGTAGATCTACAGTGTTTGGTAGATTGAGGCACCAATACCCAATGTGGGAGCGGGCTTGCTCGCGAAGGCGGAGTGTCAGTCGACATTGATGTTGGATGTGATGGCTCCTTCGCGAGCAAGCCCGCTCCCACAGTAGATCTACAGTGTTTGGTAGATTGAGGCACCAATACCCAATGTGGGAGCGGGCTTGCTCGCGATAGTGGAGTGGCAGTCGACAGTCATGTTGAAGGTGATGACCCATCGCAAGCAGCTCCGCTCCCGCAGTGATTCTCGAGGCGGGGAGGCGTATGCCTCCCCGGTTCGTTTTTGGAAACCACATGAAAATTCTGATCGTTGGGCCCAGCTGGGTCGGTGACATGGTGATGGCGCAGACACTGTTTCAGTGTCTCAAGCAACGCCACCCGCAGTGCGAAATCGACGTCCTGGCCCCGGAGTGGAGCCGGCCGATTCTTGAGCGCATGCCCGAAGTTCGCCAGGCCCTGAGCTTTCCGCTCGGCCACGGCGTCCTGGAGCTGGCGACGCGTCGGCGCATCGGCAAATCCCTGGCCGGCCAGTACGACCAGGCGATCCTGTTGCCCAATTCCCTGAAGTCGGCATTGGTGCCGTTCTTCGCCGGCATTCCGAAACGCACCGGCTGGCGTGGCGAATTCCGCTACGGTCTGCTCAATGACGTGCGCACGCTGGACAAAGAACGCTATCCGCTGATGATCGAGCGCTTCATGGCCCTGGCTTACGAGCCCGGCCTTGAGCTGCCGAAACCGTATCCGCGCCCGACCTTGCAGATCGATCCGGTCACCCGCGAAGCGGCACTGGCCAAATTCGGCCTGGCCCTCGACCGTCCGGTATTGGTGCTGTGCCCCGGTGCCGAGTTCGGCGAGTCCAAGCGCTGGCCGTCCGAGCATTACGCCAAGGTTGCCGAAGCGAAGATTCGCGAGGGCTGGCAAGTCTGGCTGTTCGGTTCGAAAAACGATCACGCGGTGGGCGAAGACATTCGCGCGCGGCTGATTCCCGGCCTGCGTGAAGAGTCGGTGAACCTCAGCGGCGACACGTCCCTGGCCGAGGCCATCGACCTGATGTCCTGCGCCGACTCGGTGGTGTCCAACGATTCCGGCCTGATGCACGTCGCTGCGGCGCTGAATCGCCCGTTGGTGGCGGTGTACGGCTCGACGTCGCCGGGTTTCACGCCGCCGCTGGCCGAGCACGTCGAGATCGTGCGCCTGGGCATCGAATGCAGCCCGTGCTTCGATCGCACGTGCCGTTTCGGTCATTACAACTGCCTGCGCCAGCTGATGCCGCAAGCGGTGAACGAAGCCTTGCAGCGGTTGCAGGGCACTGTGGTCGAGGTCAAATAGTTTGCGGGTTCTGCTGATCAAGACTTCTTCGCTGGGCGACGTGATTCATGCGTTGCCGGCGCTGACCGACGCGGCCCGGGCGATTCCCGGCATCACGTTCGACTGGGTGGTGGAAGAAGGTTTCGCCGAGATCCCGACCTGGCACCCGGCCGTGGGCAAAGTGATTCCGGTGGCGATCCGTCGCTGGCGCAAAAACATCTGGCAGACCATCAAGAGTGGCGAGTGGAAGCGCTTCAAGCAAAGCGTTCGCGCCACGAAATATGATCTGGTGATTGACGCGCAGGGCCTGTTGAAAAGCGCCTTGCTGACCCGCTACGTCAAGGCACCGGTGGCGGGCCTCGACAAAGGTTCGGCACGGGAGCCGATCGCCGCGCGTTTCTATGATCGGCGCCTGGCAGTTGCCCGTGGCCAGCACGCGGTGGAGCGAGTGCGTCAGTTGTTCGCCATCGCTTTGGGCTACGACCTGCCCAAAGGCCTGGGCGACTACGGCCTGAGCGTCGAGCGACTGGTGGAACTGCCGCGCAAGAATCCTTACGTGGTGTTCCTGCACGGCACCACCTGGGACACCAAACACTGGCCTGAAGCCTACTGGCGCGAGCTGGCCGAGCGCGTCGGCTATCTGGGCGTCGGCGTGAAGCTGGCGTGGGGCAATCCGGCGGAGAAAGCCCGGGCCGAGCGCATCGCCAAGGACATGCGGCACGTCGAAGTGCTGCCCAAACTGAATCTGGCGGGCGTCGGCAAAGTGCTGGCCGGCGCGCAGGCGTGCGTGGCGGTGGACACCGGCCTCGGCCACCTCGCCGCTGCATTGGACGTGCCGACGCTGTCGCTGTTCGGCCCGACCAACCCGGGCCTGACCGGCGCGTATGGCAAGGCGCAGATTCACATCGCCAGCGATTTCCCCTGCGCACCGTGCCTGCAAAAGAAATGCACCTATCAACCGACGGCCGAAGATGCCCGCCGGTTTGACCTGAAACGCGAGTCGCCGCTGTGCTTCACGCGTTTGAATCCCGAGCGTGTCGCGACCCGACTGAGCACGTTGTTACTGGCTGAGGAGCTGCGCTGATGCAATTGGCATTCGTCTTGTACAAGTACTTTCCGTTCGGCGGCTTGCAGCGCGATTTCATGCGCATCGCCCTGGAATGCCAGCAGCGTGGTCATCAGATTCGTGTCTACACGCTGATCTGGGAGGGCGATATTCCGCCGGGTTTCGAAGTGCTGGTGGCGCCGGTCAAGGCGTTCTTCAATCATCGTCGCAACGAGAAGCTCAGCGAGTGGATGGAAGCCGATCTGGCCAAGCGTCCGGTGGACCGTCTGATCGGCTTCAACAAGATGCCGGGGCTGGACGTCTACTACGCCGCCGACGGCTGTTTCGAAGACAAGGCGCAAACCCTGCGCAACTCGCTGTACCGTCGCTGGGGCCGCTACCGGCACTTCGCCGAGTACGAGCGCGCGGTGTTCGCCAAAGACGCCAAGACTGAAGTGCTGATGATCTCCGAAGTCCAGCAGCCGCTGTTCATCAAGCATTACGACACGCCGCTGGAGCGCTTCCATTTGCTGCCGCCAGGCATCTCTCAGGACCGTCGCGCGCCGGCCAATGCCGCCGAGATCCGTGCCGATTTCCGTCGTGAGTTCAACCTGAAAGACGATGATCTGTTGCTGGTGCAGATCGGTTCCGGGTTCAAGACCAAAGGCGTGGATCGCAGCCTCAAGGCACTGGCTGCGTTGCCCGCTGATCTGAAGAAACGCACCCGGCTGTTTGTAATTGGCCAGGACGACCCCAAATTGTTCCAGATGCAGAGCGCGACGTTGGGACTCGGCGACAACGTGACGTTCCTCAAGGGCCGCAGCGATATCCCGCGCTTCCTGCTCGGGGCCGATCTGTTGATCCACCCGGCGTACAACGAAAATACCGGGACCGTGTTGCTCGAAGCGTTGGTGGCCGGGTTGCCGGTGCTGGTGAGCGCGGTCTGCGGTTATGCCCATTACATCGCCGAGGCCGACGCGGGCCTGGTGCTGGATGAGCCTTTCGATCAGGCGCAGCTCACGCAATACCTGACCGGCATGTTGAACGACGCCAATGCACGGGCGGCCTGGAGCCGCAACGGTCTGGCCTTCGCCGAGACGGCCGACCTCTACAGCATGCCGCAACACGCGGCCGATGTGATTCTGGCGGAGCACGCTTAATGAAGTTGATGCTGGCTGAACCGTTCAAGAGCCTTTGGGCCGGACGCGATCCGTTCGCCGAAGTCGAAGGGCTTCAAGGCGAGGTGTACCGCGAGCTGGAAGCTCGCCGCACGTTGCGCACCGAGGTGAACGGCAACGGGTTTTTCGTGAAGATCCACCGTGGCATCGGCTGGGGCGAGATCTTCAAGAACCTGCTGACCGCCAAGCTGCCGGTGCTCGGCGCGGGTCAGGAATGGAAAGCCATTCAACGCCTTCAGGAAGTCGGTGTGCCGACCATGACCGCCGTGGCTTACGGTGAAAAGGGCAGCAACCCGGCCGACCAGCACTCGTTCATCGTCACCGAAGAACTGGCGCCCACGGTCAGCCTCGAAGACTTCAGCATCGACTGGATCAAGCACCCGCCGGAGCCAAAGCTCAAGCGCGCGCTGATCGCCGAAGTCGCGCGCATGACTGGCATGATGCACCGCGCCGGGGTCAACCACCGCGACTGCTATATCTGCCACTTCCTGCTGCACACCGACAAACCGGTGACGGCTGACGATTTCAAGCTCTCGGTGATCGACCTGCACCGCGCCCAGACCCGCCCGACGATCACCCAGCGCTGGCGCAACAAGGATCTGGCGGCGCTGTACTTTTCGGCCCTGGACATCGGCCTGACCCGGCGCGACAAGCTGCGTTTCCTCAAGGGTTATTTCCAGCAGCCTCTGCGCCAGATCCTGGGTGAAGAAGCCGGGTTGCTCGCCTGGCTCGAAGGCAAGGCCAACAAACTCTACGACCGTAAACAGCGATACGGGGATGCGCTCTGATGTCGGGCTGGAAACTGGAACCTGCTTACAGCGATCTGGCCGACGATTTCGGCAGCCTTGAGGCAGTGTTTGCCCTTCAGGGCGAGCAGGTGACCCTCGACCCGTTGTCCGAGGTCGTGCGCGTCAAGCGCAATGGCGTCAACTATTACGTCAAGCGCTACGTGGGCGCTGGCAAGGGCTTGCGCCGCTACCTCGGCAAGCCGCGAGTGAAAATGGAATGGCAGAACCTCAAGCGCTTTGCCAAGTGGGGCATTCCTACGGCTGAAGTGGTGGCCTGGGGCCTGGAGCGGCGCGGTGCAGCCTACGCTCGTGGGGCGATGATCACCCGTGAGCTGCCAAATACCGAAGACCTGAATGCCCTGGCTGAGCGGCGCGACCCGAAACTGAAGGATCGCGCCTGGGTCGATCACATCAGTCGACAACTGGCCGTTTACACCCGGACCATGCACGACAATCGCTTCACCCATAACGATTTGAAGTGGCGCAACCTGCTGGTCGACGATCAGGCGCGACTGTTCCTGATCGACTGCCCCAACGGTGATTTCTGGAGCGGCTTCTGGCTCAAGTACCGCATCACCAAGGATCTGGCGTGTCTGGACAAGGTCGCCAAGTATCACCTGTCGGCCACCCAGCGCCTGCGCTTTTACCTGCAATACCGCCAACGGACACGGCTCAATGCTGCCGATAAAAAACGGATCCGGCACGTGGTGAGATTTTTCGAGGGACGCGAATGACTGATTTTCTGGCCGCTGAAGACCGTGCGCTACTGGAGCGTCACGGCCTCGGCACTTTCGATGCACTGTGGGCCAGACAGCTTGAGGCTGTGGATGAGCCCAACACCGCGCGCGGTGGCTGGAGCAGTGTGTTTCGGCTGGATCTTGAAGGTCACGGCTTCTACCTAAAGCGTCAAAGCAACTACCAGATGCGCACCTGGCACGCGCCCTTTGGCGAACCGAGTTTTGCCCGGGAATTTCGCAACATCAGCCGTTATGAACGGCTTGGCATTCCAGCGCTGAAAGCGGCGTTCTTCGGTGAGCGCAAGGTCGATGGCGAAGTCCGGGCGGTTCTGCTGACCCGTGCGCTCGACGGCTGGGATGACCTGGATTCGCTGTTGGAACGCTGGTCGGATCTGAGCCCGGCGCAGCATTCGGCCATTTTGCAGGCGTGTGGGCAACTGGCTCGGCGCCTGCACGGCGCGCGTCAGGTTCACGGCTGCTTCTACCCCAAACACATTTTTCTCCAGGCCACCGGCGACGGTTACATGGCCCAGCTCATCGACCTGGAAAAAACCCGGCCGCTGTTGTTCGGTCAGCGAGACCGGGTCAAGGATCTGGAACCGCTGACGCGGCGGTCGCCCC
Source organism: Pseudomonas sp. LBUM1670 (assembly GCF_059695695.1). Classification (NCBI taxonomy): domain Bacteria; kingdom Pseudomonadati; phylum Pseudomonadota; class Gammaproteobacteria; order Pseudomonadales; family Pseudomonadaceae; genus Pseudomonas; species Pseudomonas sp. LBUM1670. Next base: position 524,437 of record NZ_CP166783.1, read on the forward strand.
AGTGGAGCGACGCGCACTTGCGCGAATTGTTGGCTGTCTATCTGGATCAACCGCAGGACAGTTCGCTGATCGACCGCTGGCTGACGCGATTGACCGCGCGGCGCAGTTACAAGAGGGCGATCTGATGCGTTTGTCCGAACTGAAAGAGGCGGGTCGCCATCCGGATCTGCCGCTGAGCATTTCTCTGGCCGATGCCGCCGGGCCTGCCGAGTTGCAGCTGTTGAGCCTGTTGCGGGTGTTGCCAGGCCAGCGCTACGTAGGCGCCGGTGTCTGGCGCGGCCGGCCGGTGTTGGCCAAATTACTGGTCGGCAGCAAAGCTGCGCGGCATTTTCAGCGTGAGCTGGATGGCGTTCGTTTGCTCGCCGCTCAGGGGCTGACCACGCCGCAGCTGTTGGCCGACGGCCTGAAGGATGGCGAGGGTGGCTGGCTGCTGTTCGATTTCCTCGAGGGTGCCGAGAGCCTCGGTGATACCTGGAAGCAGGTCGAGCATTTGCCGGTGCTCGCGGATGGGCAAGGGGCAGTGTTAGCCGAGGCGTTGGGCGCTATCGGCCAAATGCACCGCAAAGGGCTATGGCAGGAAGACCTGCACCTGGACAACCTGCTGCGTCAGGGCGGCCGATTGTATTTGATCGACGGCGCGGGGATCTGCACCGAAACCCCTGGCCAACCGCTGTCGCGGCAGAAAGTTCTGGAAAACCTCGGGGTGTTTTTCGCCCAGTTGCCCAAGTCGCTGGAGCCGTTCATTGAAGAATTGCTGGTGTATTACCTCCTGAGCAACGGCGAACATGCCTTGCCGATGGAAGCGTTGCAGAAGCAGATCGACAAGGTGCGCAGTTGGCGCCTCAAGGATTTTCTGATCAAGGTCGGCCGCGAATGCACGCTGTTCAGCGTGCAGCGCGGGGCGTTCGGTTTGCGCGCGATTCGCCGCGAAGAAGAAGCGGCGATGCTGCCGGTGCTGGAACAGGCCGATGCGTTGCTCGATCAGGGGCATCTGTACAAGACCGGCGGCGCGGCGAGCGTCGGCAAGGTCGAGACCGCCGGTCGCACGCTGGTGATCAAGCGCTACAACATCAAAGGGTTTGCCCACTGGCTCAAACGCTTCTGGCGTCCGAGCCGTGCCTGGCATTCCTGGCGCGAAGGCAATCGATTGGCGTTCCTCGGCATCGCTACGCCGAAACCGTTGGCGGTCCTGGAAAAGCGTTTCCTCTGGTTGCGTAGCCGGGCTTATCTGGTGACCGAGCACTTGCCGGGGCCTGACATCATCGAACGGTTCGCGCCGTACGTTGAGAGCGGTGAAGCGCCTGAAGCCGAGCTGGTGGCGCTGGATCACCTGTTTGCGGAGCTGATTCGCGAGCGGATCAGTCACGGCGATTTCAAGGGGCACAACCTGTTCTGGCAGGAGGATCGTTGGGCGCTGATCGATCTCGATGCGATGTGTCAGCACGGCTCGCTCGGCAGCTTCGCCCCGGCGTATGCGCGGGATCGGGCGCGGTTCATGCGCAACTGGCCTGAAAGCAGTGCGCTGCATCAGGTCATCGATCAGCGGCTTCCCAAAGATATCTCCAGCGCTGCGTAAGCCCCCTTCACGAGCAAGCCCGCTCCCACATTAAACCGAGTTCCTAGATAAGCATGCGGTCAAAATGTGGGAGCGGGCTTGCTCGCGAAGGGGCCAGAACAGCCCCCGAGATTTAGGGACAGGTTCTTACGAACTGTCCTACATGATCTCCAGACCCCATGAACTGTGCCCTGAATAGTCACGATGCTAGTTTGCCTGACGTTCCTCGGAGGGCAGATCTTGACTATAAAAACGGCTGTCATGCTCAGCGCATGCTCATTGGCACTGTCCGGTTGCGGCACCGCTGTCACGGTCCTGCAAAATGACGAAGACGCGGCACGCAGCCTGCGAAAGCAAAAAACCTACTGCCAATCCATCCCGCGTATCTACAGCGGCCTGGCCTACGATTTCTGTGTGCTGAATGCGCCACCTGACCCCACGGGCGTTCTCGTCCCACTGGTCCTGCTGGATCTGGCGCTGTCTGGCGCGCTGGATACCGTCTCCCTGCCTTACACGATTTACCGACAAGGGGTGGATGGCAATATCAGGATCTACTGGCGGGCGAGCCGCGGATAACCCGGGGTTTCTTCGCCGCGCAGGCCATCATTGCACCGCTGATAACCGTAGGGTCATTCCTGCCATGTTTACGCTATAATCCCGCCCTTTAGCTGTCTCTCGCCCCCTTGCGAGGGCACATTCATTTTGAGGCGCCTTGCGCCTGCATGCAGACTAAAGAGGCTAGACCCCTGTGGCATTGACGATTCTTGGCCTGTCCGGCGCCCTTAGCCATGATCCTTCCGCAGCCTTGTACATCGACGGCAAGCTGGTCGCGGCGGCTGAAGAAGAGCGCTTCGTGCGCGACAAACATGCAAAGAACCGCATGCCTTACGAATCGGCGAAGTTCTGCCTTGAACAGGCGGGCATCAAGCCATCCGATGTTGACGTGGTAGCGATTCCGTTCGCGCCGATCAGCCTGTTTGGCAAGGCGCGCTGGCACTACGCCAAGCGTTACTGGTACGCCCCGGACCGCGCGCTTGACGCGATCCTGATGGGCAACCGCCGCTACAAGCGCTACCGCAACAAGATCGTCTGGTGCCTTGAGCAACTGGGTTTCGATCCGAAGAAAATCAAGATCGAGCCGGTCGAACACCACCTGGCCCACGCCTCCAGCGCTTACCACTGCTCGGGTTTCAAAGAGAAAACCGCGATCCTCGGGATCGACGGCAAGGGTGAGTACGCCACGACCTTCTTCGGCTACGGCGAAAACGGCAAGATCCACAAGATCAAGGAATTCTTCGATCCGGACTCCCTCGGCGGCCTGTACGGCGCGATCACCGAGTTCCTCGGTTTCGAGATGCTCGACGGCGAGTTCAAGGTCATGGGCATGGCGCCGTACGGCGACGCCAGCAAATACGATTTCTCGCGTCTGGCCTCGTTCGAAAACGGCGAGCTGGTGATCAACACCGACTACGCCAACGTCATCGGCCTGCGTCGCTATAAAGAGAAGGGCAAGGGTTTCTACTTCTCGCCGAAGCTGATCGAGTGGCTGGGTCCGAAGCGCGAAGGCGACATCGCCGACGAACCGTACATCCACTACGCCGCGAGCATGCAAGCGCTGTTCGAGAAACTGGCGTTGCAGATGATCGACCACTACCTGGGCGACGTGCTCAAGGAAACCGGCAAGCTGGCCTTCGCCGGCGGCTGTGCGTTGAACGTCAAGCTGAACCAGAAAATCATCGCCCGCGACGACGTCAAGGAGCTGTTCGTGCAGCCTGCGTCCGGCGATGCCGGCACCGCGGTCGGTGCGGCGGCTTATGTGTCTCACGCCCGTGGCGTGCCGGTCGAGAAGATGGAACACGTCTACCTCGGCCCGTCGTACAGCAACGAAGACGTGCTTGCAGCATGCGCCCGTCACCCGAGCAAGCCGGTCTGGCGCAAGCTCGAGAACATGCCGGAAAACATCGCCAAAATCATGGTCGACGGCAATCCGGTCGCGTGGTTCCAGGGGCGTATGGAATTTGGTCCGCGTGCCTTGGGCGGTCGTTCGATCATCGGTTGCCCGAGCGCAACCGGCGTGGCTGACCGCATCAACCACCAGATCAAGTTCCGCGAGCGCTGGAGGCCTTTCTGCCCGTCGATGCTCGACACCGTCGCACCGCAGATGATCAAGATCGATCACCCTGCGCCGTTCATGACGTTCACTTTTGAAGTGGCTGAAGAGTGGAAGACCCGCGTACCGGAAGTCGTCCACGAAGACGGCACTTCCCGGGCCCAGGTGCTCAAGCGCGAATACAACCCGCGCTACTACGACATGATGAAGGCGCTGGAAGTACTGACCGGCAACGGCGTGTCGCTGAACACCTCGCTCAACCGTCGTGGCGAACCGATGATCTGCTCGCCGACGGATGCCCTGAACATGTTCTTCGGTTCCGACCTACAGTATTTGATCATGGAAGACATTCTGGTGGTCAAAGAGGGCGCGGACGCATATGACACGCTCGGCTGAACGCCACGTGCTGCAGTTCTGTCACGGCTATGACGGTCCGTTTCTGGACTGCGCCCGGCAGTACGCCAGCCTGTTCGCGGGAACCGGTTATCGAGTGACCACGGTGTTTCTGACCGGGGTTGCCGATGCCGGCGTCGCCGAGGCCTGTGCCTCCGATGAAGTGCTGTTCATGGAATACAGTTCCAAGGCTATTCGTGGCCTGAAGCTGGGCGCCATCGGCGATCTGCGCAAGATCGCCGCTTCGCGCAATTTCAGTTTCTGCATCGCTCACCGCTTCAAGCCGATCTACATCGCCTTGCTTGGCACTTCGTTGCCGGTGATCGGCGTCCATCACGCGTTTGACGACTACAAGCGCGGCACTCGCAAATTCTTTGCGAATTTTTTCCGCAAGCGTTTGAGTCTGCTCGGGGTCTCCGATGCCGTGCGCGATGACATGCGCAGTTGCCTGCCGAAATGGCCGGCTGCACGGATTCAGACGCTCTATAACCGCATCAATGTGCAAGCCTTGCAGGACAGTCACGTGTCGGTTCGCGAAGCCCGGGAAACCCTGGGTTTGTCGATGGATGCGTGGATTATCGGCAACGTCGGCCGACTCCACCCGGACAAGGACCAGACCACGTTGCTGCACGGTTTTGCTGCGGCGTTGCCGGGTTTGCCGGCTAACAGCCAGTTGGTGATTCTCGGTATCGGTCGGCTGGAACAGGATCTCAAGGCCATGGCCCGTGAGCTGGGGATCGGCGACCGCGTGCTGTTCCTCGGTCAGGTGCCCGAAGCCCGTCGTTATTTCCGCGCCTTCGATGTGTTTGCCTTGAGCTCCGATCACGAACCGTTCGGCATGGTGCTGCTGGAGGCCATGGCCGCCGGCGTGCCGTTGCTCGCGACGGCATGCGGCGGGGCGAAGGAAGTGGTCGAGGGTGTCGGCATTCTGTTCCCGCTGGGCGATGCCGAGCGCTTGGCGCAAGGGCTGAAACATCTGTCCGCGATGGATGATCAGCAACGCCGCCAGTGCGCCGAGTTGATGCTTGACCGCTTGCGTGAGCGTTTCTCCGACCGTGCGGTACGCGATGCTTTCTGGCATTTGCCAAACGTCACCGAACTGGCGGCGAGGGGTTGATGCTCAACCGATTTCAAGGATGGCGCGAGCGTGGCTGGGCGGTGACCGACGCCTCGACGTACACCGAGGCCTGGCACCGTTATGGCGGCAGCGTCGCCACTCATCCGATGGTGGTCGAGCGCCTGGCGCAGTTGGCCGACATTCCGGTGCGTTACCTGGCCTGGGCGCCGAATGGCGAAGTCCAGGCTGCGATTCCGACCTGGGGCCGCGACCTTGCGTTGTCCAAGGACGTGCTCAAGCGCAACGGTAAAAAGGGCCTGTTCGACCTCGGCAATGCTGAGTTCATCCTTCCTGCCGCCGCGGATACGCAAGCCCCTCTGCGCCATCGTGCACGCTACTTGTCCGCGCTGAATGAAGGCCGCTTCAGCGGCATCAGGCTGCAGGCCGAACAACTGGCCATGGCCCGAACTCCCGAAGAACTGTCGAAGAAGTTTCGGTATAACCAGCGTCGCGAATTGCGTTTGCTGGAGGAGGCGGGCGGCGTGGTGCGGCCGGTCAGCGAGTTTTCCAGCGGCGAGCTGGCGGCGATCTATTGCGACTTGTTCCAGCGTCGCTGGGGTTTTCCGGCGACCGGTGCCGAGCGCATGGCCGAGGTGATCGAGTTGTTGCGTGATTTGTTGATCGGTTCGGTGATTTTCCTCAACGATGCGCCGATCGCTATTCAACTGGTGTACCGCGTCGAAGCGCCGCAATGGATCAGCGTCGAGTACATCAATGGCGGCGTCGATCCCGAAACCCGCGAATTCAGCCCCGGTAGCGTCTTGAGTTTTCTCAACACCCAAAGCGCCTGGGAGCATGCGCGTGCGCTGGACAAGCCCCTGCGTTTTTCCTTCGGTCGCGCCGACCGTGAATACAAGGACCGCTGGTGTAATCCTGTACCGGTCTTCACCGTATGAGCGAACCCATGAGTCGTAAACAGCAATTGCTCAAGCGCCACCGGCGCAACAAACGCATCGGCCTGTTGATCGCTCTGGTGCTGTTGATTGTCGTCGGCGTGCTGGTGGCCTGGTGGCTGCCGCTGGTGTTGGCGGTGCTGGGCTGGGTCGCTCACGAAGCATGGTTCGCCGACCATTTGTTTTATTCGCCCAAGGACGATTACGCGTACAGCTTCCCGCCTTACACCCCGCAACCCAAGATTCACCTGGACGGTGAGCGTTTGCGCCTGGATGACGGCGTCATGCTGGTGGACGACGCTACGCTGGTATTGGCCCTGCGGATCAAAAGCACCTGGCTTGGACGTTTTATCGACCCGTCTGTCGAATTGTCGGGTGGCGATAACCCCGATCGGCAAACCTTCGAGCGTGGCGCCAACGGGCTGCGCTATCTCAACCTCAGTGGTCAGGCGCAGGTGTTGTCGCGGGGCGAGTTGCGTCTGCGCGGTCGTTTTTGCCGAGTGCTGGGCGAACCCGTGCTCTGGGCGTTCGAACAACCGGATTACCGCCGTCAGCGGGTGATGGTGATTGCACCTCATGCCGATGACGCCGAACTGGCGGCCTACGGTTTGTACAGTCAGGCCGACGAAGCCTGGATCGTCACCCTCACCGCCGGCGAAATCGAAGCAGAACATTATCAGCAGATCGGCCTGAACAAAGGCGAAGCGGCGCGCCTCAAGGGGCGACTGCGGGCCTGGGACAGTATCGCCGTACCGCGCTGGGCCGGGGTGCCCGAAGCCCATTGCCTACAGTTGGGCTATTTCTGCCTGCAACTGGCGGCAATGCAGGCAGCACCGTCCCGACCAATGGGTTCGCGGGAAGCGGAGATGGACGACACCCGCTTGTTCCGCCAGTTGAACCCCTTTGCACTGCCGGGCGACGCCAATGGCGCACCCACCTGGAACAACCTGTTGGCCGACCTGCGCGAAGTGCTGTTGCGGGCCCGTCCCGAAGTCATCGTGTTGCCGCACCCGACGCTCGATCCGCACCCGGACCACCTTTGCGCTCAACAGGCGGTCCTCGAAGCGTTGCGAGGCCTGGAGTGGCAGCCGACCACGTTGCTCGGTTATGCCAACCATTTGCATGACAATGATCGCTGGCCCATGGGGGATGCCGGCCATGGCATCGCACTGCCGCCTGCCTTTGATTCGTCGGTGCCGATGCAGCCTTACTGCCTTCCGGTTTCTCCGGAACTTCAGTGTGATAAAGCCATGGCGCTGGGGATGATGCACGACCTCCAGCCGCGCATGCCATTCAAGCGGCGACTGCGGCGGTTGATACAGTGGCTCTTGGCCAATAGAGTTCCGCCCCTCTATGGAGAGAATGAATTCTTTCGCAAGTCTGTCAGACGCCAGGAATTGTTCTGGCTTCTGAAGCATGGCGAAACACCTGTGAAGCAGAACTGATGTACAACCCTGCCTAGCATGGCGGCGCTCCCAGCATTGACAGAGAATTTTCCGTGATTAATCCATGCCCGCGTATTTTGTTTCTGATGCCTTATTTCGGCCGCTGGCCTTTCTGGATGCCGTTTTTTCTGGAGAGCTGCCGTCGTAATCCCGACATCGACTGGTTGTTCTTCACCGATTGTGGGGTTCCCGAGAATTTGCCACCCAACGTGACCGTCGAAAGCATGACGTTCGTCGATTACTGTGGGTTGGTGTCCCGGCGGCTGGGTATCGACTTTGCGCCGATCGAAGCTTACAAACTGTGCGACATCCGCCCCGCGTTTGGACTGATTCATGCCGACCGCCTGGAGGGCTATGATTTCTGGGCGTTCGGCGATATTGACCTGGTGTACGGCGACCTGCGCAGCTACTTCACTGCGGATCGACTCGCCTCTTATGACCTGTACTCCACCCACGAGCGGCGAGTGGCGGGGCACCTTTGTCTGATCAGAAACACCGCCCGCAAGCGTGAGTTGTTCAGGCAGATCAAGGACTGGGAAGCGCGGTTCACGGACCAGAAGCATCACGCGATCGACGAAGGTGCATTCAGTCGAATCTTTCTCTGGCGCAAGAATTTCCCCGAGCCCTTGTTCAAACTGGTGGGCAAGTTCAACCCGTGGCGTCGACGCAGCGAATTCACCGAGGCATTCAGTACGCCGGGTGGCTGCATCAAGTGGCATGACGGGACCGAGAACTTCCCGCACCAATGGTATTGGCGCGACGGCCATCTGACCAATGATCGCGATGGCGATCGCCGGTTTCCGTATTTCCATTTCGTTTGCTGGAAGCGCAACGAGTGGTCACGGTTGCCTCAACCCGATCCGGCGGAGGTCAAGCGCCTCGCCGCTGAACCCGCCTGGGTCATCGATGCGACTGGTTTTCACCGGGGAGAGTTATGAGTCAACGGTTAAAGGTTCTGCAATTGCAGCCTGACTACAATGTCAAAGCCCATGACTTTGCCGACCTGGCGGAGCAGATCGTCAAGGCTTTGCCGGGTGATCGCTATGAGGTGACCGCAGCGTTTCTGCGGGGCAAGCCCGGGCCGGGCGAGGCCGTGAGCCGTGCCGCGCGTTCCGTGTATTTCGAGTTTTCCGACAAATCGCTCAAGGGCATGCGCCTGCTTGCCATGTGGCGGCTGTATCAGTTTTGCCGCAAAGAAAAATTCGATGTGGTGATCTGCAACCGCTTCAAGCCGGTCAACATGATGTTGACGCTCAACCGCTGGTTGAAAGTGCCATTGTGCATTGGCATTTCCCACGGCTTTGGTGAGTACGACCGGTTCTACCGACGTCGCCAGACCCAGCGCCTGATCGATCGTCACTGGCGTTTTGTCGGTGTGTCGCCGGCGGTCAAACAATACCTGCTGGACTGTGACTGCGGTTTCACCGATGAAAACACCTATGCCATTACCAATGCGATCGACATCGAACAGGCCGAAGGCTTGCAGCACAGCCGCGAACGCGCCCGTGAACTGCTCGGCATTGATCCGTCGGTGCGGTTGATCGGCGCTTTGGGCCGGTTGGTGCCGGTCAAGGGGCACACCTACCTGTTGCAGGCATTTGCGGCTCTCAAGGACAAGTACCCGAACACCCAGTTGGCGATCATTGGTGCCGGCCGCGAGGAGTCGTGTCTGGCCGTCGAGATCGAGCGTCTGGGCCTGAGCGGGCGCGCGCACCTGTTGGGCTTCAAGGAAAACGCCTTGCAGTACGTTCGCGCCTTTGACATCTGGACCATGCCCTCGCTGGCCGAAGGTCTCGGGCTGGCCTTGCTGGAAGGCATGAGCGGTCATCTCCCGGTGATCGCCTCCAGCGTGCCGGCGATGCTGCCGCTGATTGAGGGTGCGGGCGGTCTGGCGATCACGCCCAAAGATGTGCCGAGCCTGGTCGCGGCACTGGATAACTACCTCGGGCTGCCGGATGACACGCTCAAGGCCAAGGGTGAGCAAGCCTATCGTTATCTCCAGGAACAACACGACATCGAGGTGTTCCGTCAGGAATACCTGAACCTGATCGACTCCGGCTTGAGCAAGGCCCGCAAGGAACAGTCATGAACGACGCACAACCCATCGTCACGGTCATCATCGCGTCGTATAACCACGGTCGTTATATTGAGGAGAGCATTCTCAGCGTCCTCAACCAGACCTATTCGAACATTGAGTTGCTGGTGGTCGATGATGGCTCCAGCGATGACAGTGTCGAGCGGATCAACGTCTTGCAGGCGCAACACGGCTTTGATTTCCGTGTTCAGCAGAATCAGGGGCTGACCAATACCCTCAATGGTGCCATTGCGCGCGCAAAGGGCAGTCTGATCGTGCCCTTCGGTTCCGATGACATCATGCTGCCCGAGCGCATCGCCACGCAGGTGGCCTACATGGATGGCAAGCCCGAGGTCGGCATCTGCGCCGGCAACATCGAGCTTATCGACGCCGACGGCAACCCGTACCCGGAGTCGCGTCAGCGCCGCGATGTGCCGTTCCGCCGTCTGGATTTCGATGACATGTTCCTGGAGCGCAAGCCCTATCCGCCGGCGCCGACGCTGATGATTCGCCGCGAAGCGCTGGACAAGGTCGGTGGGTTCGATCCGAGCATTCGTCTGGAAGATTTGCTGATCGAGCTGAAGGTGACCCATGCCGGTTACTTCATTGATGGCTTGAACGTGCTGATGGCGCGCTATCGCAAACACGCCACCAATTCCTACAAGAATCACCGCTTCATGATCGACAACATTCTGCGTTCCTATGCCCTGTTCAGCGATCACCCGCTGTACGAGCACGTGCGCTACAAGTTTCTCAGTTCGATGTTCCTGAAGACCGCCAATCGAGACCGCAAATTGGCGCGGGAGCTGCTGGCGCAGATTCCGTTCAGGGCGTGGAACAAGAAGACCTGGCGTGGTCTGGGGCGTTTGCTTCTGCCGTTGGAGAAAGATTGAGCCATGGGCTGGATTCAACGCTATCGGGAAAAACGCGCGAAACGAGCGATCAGAAAGCTGCCGAAATTTGAGCGGGGCATGGCGCGTTTCAAACTGCAATATCCGGACTACGCCTTTGGCCGTGGCAGTTATGGCGTGCCACAGGTCCATGACTGGAAGGAAGGCTCGACGCTGAGCATTGGTGCGTATTGCTCGATCGCTGAAGGCGTGCAGATTTTTCTCGGTGGCCACCATCGTGCCGATTGGGTCACCACGTTCCCGTTGCCGGTCATGGTTGCACAGGCTGCACATATCAGCGGTTACAGCGGCACCCACGGCGATGTGAGCATCGGCAACGATGTGTGGCTGTGTTCAAACAGCACGATACTGTCAGGTGTGACGGTGGGGGATGGCGCAATCGTTGCCGCGGGTGCGCTGGTGACTCGCGATGTCGAGCCCTACGCAGTTGTCGGTGGCAATCCGGCGCGTTTCCTGCGTTGGCGTTTCCCTGAGGAACAGCGTTTGCTGCTCCTTCAGAGTGCCTGGTGGAACTGGCCGGAAGCCGAGTTGCACAGTCTGGCTGACAAACTCTGCAGCGATGATATCGAAGGCTTCCTTGCCTATGTCCGTCAGCGGCCGCCCGTCTGATCGTTCAAGGTTGACGAATTTCGGTCATACATGAGCCCGCTCGGGATGGCTGGCCGCCAGTACTTGCCTGTGCAGGTTATCCACCGCGGATTTCGATGCCGTCACGGCGTAGCCCTGAAGCAGTGCCTGGAAATGATCTTCGAACAACCAGCGATGATCGACGGTGTAGCGCTGCATATGGCGCAGGTTGCGCTGACGCAGGGACAGGCTCAGTGACGAAGGGTAAATGCGCAGGTCCGCCACGTCGATCAGGCCGAACTCGCCGTCCTCCAGTACCAGCACGTTGCCCAGATGCAAAGATCGGAAATACACGCCTTGCTCATGCAACTGCGCCATGAACTTGCCGAAGCGTTCCACCAGCGCCTGGCGCACGTCCGGAGCCGTGATCGCTTGCAGGACCTGACGCAGGGTATTGCCCGGCAGAGGCGTGTAGTGCACGGCGCTGCTGCCGTCCTTGAAGCGGTATAGATCCAGAATCTGCGGCGTCGGGATGCCCATGCGGCGCAGTCGCTCGCTGTTGTTTGCAAAGCGTTCGGAATACGGATCGAAGCTGCCCGAGGTGTACCAGCGGCGGCGGCGGAACAGCTTGAGGAAGCTGCCATCGACCAGACGCAGGACCTTGGGTCCCAGACCATCTTCCTCGATCACCTGGGCGTTGGCCGTCAGTTTTTGCAGGGTTGCCTGCGCCAGTTGCTTGATCGGCATGGCCAGCAGGCGACCAGCGCGCTGGTTGATACTCAACGCGGCGATCAGTGCCAGCGGAATCCACAGCAGGAACCAGTGTTCCTTGGGGCGCGAAATGATCCCGCCGCCTTCGGTCAGGCCTGCACCGATACCGAACACCAGCCAGGTCGAGGCGATGATGAACAGCGGTTGCACTCGATGGCGCCAGCTGCTCAGCAGGCCCCAGGCCTGGAAGAACAGCCACGGGATAAAACCGAAAATACCGACATAGTAGAGAACACCCAAGGCAAAACTATGGGGTTCGGCCAATGTGAAGCCGACGCTGGAGTCGATGGACAGGGTGGCGTCGTAGCCATGGCCGATCCACGGGTGATCGGCGATTTTTTGCAAGACCATCTGCCAGATTTCGAAACGATAGGAAACTCCTCGTTCGAAAATCATGTTCGAGAAAAGCACAACCACCGACGCCCCGCCGACGAGCATGATGCCCAGCAACACCACGGACCGGCGGTTCCAGCAGATGAAGCCCAGCCACAACGCGGCCAGTGTCAGGGCAACCAGCGGTGTCCGGGAGCCGGTGGCGATCACCGCGATAAACATGACCGCCATTGCCGGGATACTCAACCAGAGTATCTGTGGGCGCTTGCAGGTCATGCTCAGGCTCAGCCAATAGGCGCAGAAGAAACCGAACAAGTGCGAGCTCAACAATGGATTGTCGAACGCGCCGCCACCCACCAGGCGCAGACCCGGCTCATAGATGTGGGCAAACATGTACAGGTTATAGATCGACGCGATCAGCCCGACTATCGCGGCGCAGAGCAGCAGGGGCTGGACGATCTCGCTGCGGTAGCGCACCAGCAGGTAGCACCCGGCGAACAGCATCAGCGTGTGGAGCGGTGGCTTGAATTTTCCGGAAAATCCTCCATCGCCCAGGCTCCAGCTCAGACTCAACAGCGCCCACCCGGCGAACAGCAGCATCGCAATGAAGACCGGCTCGCGCAGCAACTCTTTGAGCTCTCGGGGTCGCAGGCAAAGCGCTATCAGGGCTGGAATGCTGAACAAGCCATAGTAGAGCTTATGAAACAGGCTGCGGTCCGGCAGGAAGAACAGCGAGCACAGAAGCAAAAGATAGCCAAGTGGAAGCATCCACAGGCAAATGAAGTCGAAGACTCGGTTGGACGTACTGTTGAAACTGCTGAGTTGCATGCTGAGAAATTCAATCCTGAAGTTGATCGGCCATTCCGGTGATGGCTATATGATACTGTTTGCGTCGTCTAACAATAACAGCCTTTAAGCGATTGCCAGAACCCTGAGGAAGCTGTGCTAAAGTCAGCGTCCTTTTTATCGACATTCGCGTGATATGACCGACTCCAGTCTCTCCGCAAGCCCCTCGAGCTTGAAAATCTATTTCCGTCTGCTCGGTTATGTCCGGCCGTACATCAGCCTGTTCCTGATCAGCATCGTCGGTTTTCTGATTTTCGCTTCGACGCAGCCAATGCTCGGCTACATCCTCAAGTACTTCGTCGATGGCCTGTCCAATCCCGAAGCGGTGCTGTTTCCCACCGTCCCCTATCTGCGCGACCTGCAACTGTTGCAAGCCGTGCCGTTACTGATCATTCTGATCGCCGCCTGGCAGGGGTTGGGATCTTATCTGGGCAACTACTTCCTGGCCAAGGTTTCTCTCGGGCTGGTCCACGACCTGCGGGTACAGTTGTTCAATAACTTGCTGGTTCTGCCCAACCGGTATTTCGACAAGCATAACTCCGGTCACCTGATTTCCCGTATCACCTTTAACGTGACGATGGTCACCGGGGCGGCCACAGATGCGATCAAGGTCGTAATCCGTGAAGGCATGACGGTGATCTTCCTGTTTGCCTCGCTGCTGTTCATGAACTGGCGCCTGACCCTGGTCATGGTCGCGATCCTGCCGCTGATCGCGTTGATGGTCAGTACCGCGAGCAAGAAATTCCGCAAGCAGAGCAAGAAGATCCAGGCGGCCATGGGCGACGTGACGCACGTGGCATCGGAAACCATCCAGGGTTATCGCGTGGTGCGCAGCTTCGGCGGTGAAGTCTACGAAGAGAAGCGCTTCTTCAATGCCAGCCAGGGCAACACCGACAAGCAATTGCGCATGACCCGTACCGGCGCTATCTACACGCCGCTGCTGCAGTTGGTGATCTACAGCGCCATGGCCGTGCTGATGTTCCTGGTCCTGTTCCTGCGTGGCGATGCGTCCGCCGGTGACATGGTGGCCTACATCACCCTGGCAGGCCTGCTGCCCAAGCCGATCCGTCAATTGTCCGAAGTCAGCTCGACCATTCAAAAAGGCGTGGCCGGTGCCGAAAGTATCTTCGAGCAACTGGACGTTGAACCGGAAGTCGATACTGGCACCGTCGAGCGCGATGCCGTGACCGGGCACCTGGATGTGCGGCATCTGAGCTTCACCTACCCTGGCACCGAGCGTCAGGTACTCGACGACATCAGTTTCTCGGTCGAACCCGGGCAAATGGTGGCGCTGGTAGGGCGTTCGGGCAGTGGCAAGTCGACCCTGGCCAACCTGATTCCGCGTTTCTATCATCACGACAAGGGCGAGATCCTGATTGATGGCGTCGAGGTGGAGCAGTACAAACTGCTGAACCTGCGCAAGCACATCGCCCAGGTCACCCAGCACGTGACGTTGTTCAGCGATACCGTGGCCAACAACATTGCGTACGGCGATCTGGCTGGCGCGCCCCGTGAAGACATCGAAAAAGCGGCGAAAGACGCTTATGCGATGGACTTCATCGCACAACTGCCAGAAGGCCTGGACACTCAGGTCGGCGAGAATGGCGTATTGCTGTCCGGTGGCCAGCGTCAGCGTCTGGCGATTGCCCGGGCCTTGTTGAAGAACGCGCCTTTGCTGATTCTCGACGAAGCCACCTCGGCCCTCGACACCGAATCGGAACGGCATATCCAGGCGGCACTGGATCAGGTGATGAAAGGCCGGACGACCCTGGTGATTGCTCACCGTCTGTCGACCATCGAGAAGGCCGACCTGATTCTGGTCATGGATCAGGGGCGGATCGTAGAGCGCGGCACGCATGCCGAACTACTGGCGCAAAACGGCTATTACGCGCGTCTGAACGCCATGGGCCTCGATGCCCCGGCTGAAGACATCGCCTGAGTCCTGTCGACGCCCGTTTGTCGGTGAATGATCGAAAAATCGCAGCCTGAAGTTCTCGAACTTGCGCAGGCTGCGATTTTTTGCTTTTGGCCCCCTCATTAATGCCATGCGCAAGCCCTACGCCAACCCTGTGCTAATATCCCGCCCTTGTTCATTTTGTATGTGGGTTGCTCCATGAAGTTGTCCATGCCGCGATTCGATCAAGCCCCTGTATTGGTGGTCGGCGATGTCATGCTCGACCGCTACTGGCATGGTGGTACCTCACGGATTTCCCCTGAGGCGCCGGTACCGGTGGTCAAGGTCGAGCAAATCGAGGACCGCCCGGGCGGTGCCGCTAACGTTGCCCTGAACATTGCTGCGCTCGGCGCGCCGGCCTCGCTGGTCGGTGTGACCGGCGACGACGAAGCTGCCGACAGCCTGGCCAACAGCCTCAAGGGTGCTGGTGTGCGCGCACTGTTCCAGCGTATTGCGCACCAGCCGACCATCGTCAAGTTGCGGGTCATGAGTCGTCACCAGCAGTTGCTGCGTATCGATTTCGAAGAACCCTTTGCCACCGACGCCCTGGCGCTGGGCGAGCAAGTTGACGAGTTGCTTGAAGGCATCAAGGTGCTGGTGCTGTCCGACTACGGCAAAGGCGCGTTGAAAAATCATCAGGTGCTGATCCAGGCTGCCCGTGCCCGTGGCATTCCGGTGCTGGCCGATCCCAAAGGCAAGGATTTCTCGATCTACCGGGGAGCGAGCCTGATTACCCCGAACCTCAGCGAATTCGAAACGATCGTCGGCGGTTGCGCTGATGAGCACGAACTGGTGAGCAAGGGCGCGCAACTGATGCACGACCTGGACCTCGGCGCTTTGCTGGTGACGCGTGGCGAGCATGGCATGACCTTGTTGCGCCCGGATCATCCAGCCCTGCACTTGCCCGCTCGCGCGCGGGAAGTGTTCGACGTGACCGGTGCCGGCGACACGGTGATTTCCACCCTCGCGGCTGCGATCGCTGCTGGCGAAGAATTGCCCCACGCGGTGGCGTTAGCCAACCTGGCGGCCGGCATCGTGGTCGGCAAGCTCGGCACGGCGGCCATCAGCGCGCCGGAGCTGCGGCGTGCCATTCAACGTGCGGAAGGTTCCGAGCGCGGTGTGCTGGGCCTGGAGCAGTTGCTGCTGGCGGTTGACGATGCGCGTGCGCACAAAGAAAAGATCGTCTTCACTAACGGTTGTTTCGACATCCTGCATGCCGGTCATGTGACCTACCTCGAGCAGGCGCGGGCCCAAGGGGATCGTTTGATCGTCGCGGTCAACGACGATGCATCGGTAAGCCGTCTGAAAGGGCCGGGACGTCCGATCAACAGTGTTGACCGTCGCATGGCCGTGCTGGCCGGTCTGGGTGCGGTGGATTGGGTGATCAGCTTCCCTGAAGGCACTCCTGAAAACCTGCTGCGCGGGGTCAAGCCGGACGTCCTGGTAAAGGGGGGCGATTACGGGATCGATCAAGTGGTGGGTGCAGACATCGTGACGGCTTACGGCGGCACCGTGAAGGTGCTGGGGTTGGTTGAAAACAGCTCGACAACAGCGATTGTCGAGAAGATTCGCAGCAATTGATGAGATTAACGAGGCCCGTTTCATACTGCGTATGAACGGGTTTTATCGTGAGCTTATAACCGTTTACGAGGATGTTGACGGGTATGACCCAACGCACTTGCTTGCTTTGTCTCGTGGTAAATGATTTATGAAAGTCATGCTCCTGGTAATGGACGAGCAGCGCGTGATTCTGGATCGTCTGTATGAAATCGTGCAGCAGAATTGCGACGAGTGCGTCGTTTATCGCCTGAGCAAAAAGCAGCAAATGAAGCTGGGTCCGTTTCTCACCTCCGTCAAATACCAGAACTTTGACCGGGTGGTGATTTTCTCCAGGGTTAAACGCCTCGTCCCTCAACTAAGGGTCCTGAAATGTATTCCGGGCCTGGTTTTTCTTGAGCATGATGCTTACCAGAATTACATGCCCGAGAGTAAATACCTGCGGGTTTACTCGCGTCTATACAGTCGTCTGCCAAGTTCTCGCGTGCTGGTTTCCGGGGCTGTCGTAGCGCGTCGGATGCAATCTGAAAACATTGATGCAGTGTTCGTTTCGAAGGGATATGACGAACAAATGCTGCATAACACCGACAGTGTCAGGGACATCCCGGTGGCCTTTCTGGGCAGTCTGAAAAGTACTGAATACGCGCAGCGCAGGGCGCTTCTGGAATCCCTTTCCCGGCGTACCGGCATGTTGGTGGGCCGCACCCAGTCGGGCGCCGAATATCTGGAAATGCTCAATCGCATCAAGATTTTTGTGAGTGCCGATATCGGCATGAATGAATTCATGATCAAGAACTTTGAAGCGATGGCCTGTGGCTGTGTATTGCTGGCCTGGAGTCAGGGTGAAGAAGACCAATTGCTGGGCTTCCGGGATATGCACAATACGGTTTTCTATCGCTCCGAAGATGAGGCCGTGGAAAAACTCCGGCTGCTGCAGAGTGACCCCTTGCTGACGGCTCGTATCGCCAGTAACGGGCAGGCATTCGCCGAGAGCCAGTATTCCTTTGCTCGTGTGGGCCGCACACTCGCTGCCGAGATTCAGCGTGAAATGCGTCCCTGGCAACCGCCTTCAGCGGTCACCCGCCTGTGGGTAAAGGTGCGTTACGGTATGCAGGTTCCAGAGTAGCCATGGACAATCACCCGCCTCAAGCCGATGAGCCAATGGCGCTGGATGCGCTGCCAGGTGGTCACCAGTCTGTTCCCGGCGGGCTACCGCAGGCGCTGAAGGAATGCTTGCGCAGGGCTGCCCGGGTTCTGCTGGTTGCCAACAATCCAGCGATTACACGGGACGATTTCCAGGCGCTGAATATCGGCCCCGAAGATGTCGTCGTCAGCTTCAACAACTGTGTCCTGGCGACACTGCTTAGCCCGCAAAGCGTCAATCTCTTCGTACATGGTTTCAATGCGCCGGACGCCTACTTTTTTGGCCTTCCCTACGGGCCTGAAGTGCAGCGGCTTTTGGGGCAGACTGACGCGCGGTGTTTCACGATGTTAGTGGGATGCACCGGGGCCATGTGCCCCTTGCCGGAGGTGGCGCTTTATTGGGAGCGAATCCCGCTGCCGGCATTGTGGAACTACCCGGTCGATCGCCCGGGCGGTAAACGCTATGTCGGACCGACCACCGGCTTCAATGCGCTGGTGTTGTTCGACTGGCTGCGCGGACAAGCGGGATATGACTACCAACTCATGACGTTAGGTTTTTCCAACGAGGCGGGTAAGCGTTGGGGCGGGCATGCCTGGGATTATGAGCGGGACTGGTTGCAAAAATCAGACGTCATCGTGATACCTCTGCGGCGTCGCCGTTGGTGGCAGAAGTTGTTTCGACGCGGATGACTTGTCGCCGGTTGCCCGCGGGGCGCCGCAAGATGAGCCCGATTATTTTTCAAGGGGTGCTGTCGAGTGTTGAATATTGCAGTGGCTTTCTTTGGTATCCCGAGAAATTCGCAAATCTGCTTTCCTTCCATTCAAGAAAACGTCCTTGCGCTGCTTCCTTCCGACAGCAACGTAAAGTGCTTTTATCATCTGTATAAAATCGACGAAGTGCAGAACTCGCGCTCCGGTGAACAAGGTGAGTTGAAGGCTGACAACTACGCGCCCTTCGAAACCATGACCGGGCAACTGACCTCGACCGAGGGTGTGCTGGAGCGCTGGAATTTTGAACAAGTGAAAGCGCTGGGCGATACCTGGGCAGATGATTACGCCTCACTCAGAAACCTGATCTATCAACTCAATTCCCTGCACACCGTCACGACCATGATGGAGTCTTTCAATCCCGATTTCGTCGTCTACGTGCGGCCGGACAATTTCTTTCACTCACCGCTTCCCGCTTATGTGTTCAAGCATGCCGAAGCCCGGCGGCTCAACACCTACATTCCCGACTGGCAGTGGTGGGGCGGGCTGAATGATCGTTTTGCCATTTGTGGTCGTGACACATACGTCGCGTACGGCAAAAGGATCGAGCGCATTTTTGATTTCAGTAAAGCGACGGGGAGGAAGTTGCACTCCGAGCGGCTGCTCAAATTTGCACTGCAACAGGCAGGGGCGAAGATCTGCACCATGGACACCAAGGCTTCGCGTGTTCGTATCACCGGAGCCTTTGCCGAAGAATCATTCTCCCCCAAACGCGGGATGGGCAAGCGCGAGAATCGCTACTTCCATTTTTTTGCGCGGTTACGCACCGTCATGGACAAGCAACGAGCCGGTTAGATCGAGCCTGATTTACTTGCGCAAACTTCCCCGAACCAACCGCACCAGCCGCAGGGCCTTGACGCTCAGTTTCTTCAGTCCCCGTCGCGGGGCCTTCGGTACTTCCAGCCCTTGTTGGGCAACCCAGTCCTTCCAGCGAATTCGTTCCTCGCGGACTGTCCAGCCTTCCTGAATAGCAAAGCTTTCCGCCAGAAAAAGTCCACGGGTACTGGCGGGTAGAAGTTTGTCGCGCTTGAGCGTGTACAGTTCGGGGAGCGGGACGCCATCTTCCAGTGGCATCAGGTACAAGTCCGGGCGTTTGCGATCCAGGCGGGCCACCAGTTGGTCGCCTTCCAGTCGTTCGTCGACATGAAACAGGCTCAGGGACTTGGCTTCCTTGGGCACGTCGAGGCGCAAGTCATAGATCAATTGCAGCGACGCTGTCGGCAGATGAACGTAAGCCTGCGGACGCTCGATCAATTGCATGTTGGCGCAACGCACCGGGCGCGCCGAGCCGGAAAACGGGGTGAGGCGAAACGGCAAGGCTTCGCGATAGTGCAGCGCAGACGAGTAGGGTGCTGGCAGCCAGGTGTCGTTGAAACGTCCACCGAGCCAGCCTTCCGGGGTTTCCAGCAGGCACTCTTCGGCTATCTCCTGAATCGCCGTGTGCAGCGGCAGGTTCAGTTCGTGGGCCGGCACGTAACCGGAGATCAGCTTGAGCACCACATCGCCACGGTCTTGCCGACGCTGGCGTACCAACACCCAGTAGTCGCGATTCTGCCAGTGCAGGGTCAGGCGCACCGAGACCCCGAGGTTGGCCAGTTCCAGCGCGAATCGCTGGTTGTCAGCCACCGTCACCGGGCGGCGACGTTGCAGGGTCTGGGAAAAATTGAGCGGCATCCCGACGCTCTGATAGCTCAAGCCTTCGGGAGTCGCTTCGACGAATAACGGCAGGGTCTTGAAGTTGCTCGGGTTCTTTCTAATGAGCGTACGCGGCATGTCGGCTCCTGCTTAAGGCCGCGTGGGCGGCATCAGTTGCTACGTAGGACCTGGGCAACGGTGGCGACGTTGTGGGCGAGGTGCAGCGGATTGATGGTCCCGACAATAGCACTGGCCACACCCGGATGTTCAAACAACAACTCGAAGCTGGCGCGCACCGGGTCGACGCCCGGGCTCAGGCAGACATGACCGCTGGCCAGGGCTTTTTTGACCAGGATGGCTTTGCCGTGAGCAGCAGCATAGTCAATGACCGGCTTCTCGTTCTGCTCGTTCAGATTGTAGGTGACCATCGCGCAATCACCTTGCTCCAGAGCCTTCAAACCACCTTCGACGGTTTTACCGGAGAAACCATAGCCGCGAATCTTGCCTTCGGCCTTGAGCGCGGCGAGGGTCGCGTAGACTTCGCTGCCGTTGAGGATCGCCAGGTCGTTGCCGTCGGAGTGCACCAGCACCAGATCAATAAAATCCGCTTCCAGGCGTTGCAGGCTGCGTTCCACCGAGAGGCGAGTATGCGCGGCACTGAAATCATGGCGGGATTGACCGTCGGCAAACTCTTCGCCGACCTTGCTGACGATCACCCAATCCTGACGCTGACCCCTCAACAAGGGGCCGAGGCGTTCTTCGCTGCGGCCATAGGCCGGGGCCGTGTCGATCAGATTGATGCCCAGGTCGCGCGCGAGTTTAAGCAGCATGCGTGCTTCGTCATCGTCGGGAATCTGAAAGCCGTTGGGGTATTTCACGCCTTGGTCGCGGCCGAGTTTGACCGTGCCCAGGCCCAGAGGTGAAACCATCAGGCCGGTGCTGCCCAATGGGCGATGCAGTTCGTGCAGGGTGGGTTGGCTCATGGCAGCAGTTGCTCCCAGGCCGGGACACCCATCGGAGGTTTCGGCAATTCGGGCAGCGGTGCCGGGTGGCTTGGCTGGATGCCGTCACGTTGCAAAGCAGTGATGACGCGGTCGGCGAAGTCCGGTGCCAGGGCCAGTTTGGTTGGCCAGCCGACCAACAGCCGGCCTTCTTCGGCGAGAAATGCGTTGTCCGGACGGGTCAGGCCTGATTGCAGCGGCTCGGCACGGTCCACGCGCAAGGTCGCCCATTGCACAGTGCTCAGGTCGATCCATGGCAGCAACTGGCCGAGTTCTTTCTGCGCGGTAGCAATTTGCTCGGCAGGTTCGCGGGCAACACCTTCGGCTTCGGCAATGTCGCCACCCAGGTACCAGACCCATTGGCCATCGGCGGCCGGATGGGTCGTGACGGTGATGCGCGGTTTGGTGCCGCCGCCCAGGCAGTGGGCGTACAGCGGTTTGAGGCTCGGGCCTTTGGCGATGATCATGTGCAACGGTCGGCGTTGCATGGCGGGGTGGCTCAGGCCCAGCGCTTCAAGCAGCGCCGCCGTGCCGGCACCGGCGCTCAAGACGATGCGCTGGGCGCGGATCTCGCGCCCGTCGACCTTCAGGCCCACCAGAACGCCACCTTCCAGGAACGGTTCGATGTTCTGACCGGCGAGCAAGCCATCACCCGCCAGATCGGCCAGGCGCTGGATCAGGCTCGGCACGTCGATCACCAGTTCCGCGAGGCGATAGACCTTGCCCTTGAAGCGTTTGTCCTGCAGGGCCGGCGGCAGTTGATCGCCCTTGACCTGGTCGACGCGGCCACGCACGGCTTTGCTGGCGAAGAAACTGGTGAGGTTGCCGGCGATCGTGCCGGGAGACCAGAGGTAGTGGGCTTCGGACAGCAGGCGCACGCCGGACAGGTCCAGCTCGCCGTCGCCGGCCAGGGCTTCACGCCAGCGACGCGGCATGTCGGCGATGGCTTCCGAAGCGCCGGTCAGGGCGCCATGCAGCGCGTATTTGGCGCCGCCATGGATGATGCCCTGGGACTTGACGCTCTGCCCGCCGCCAAGGCTGGCGCTTTCCACCAGCACGGTCGAAAAACCCTGGCGGCGCAGGCGCGCATTCAGCCAGAGGCCGGCGACACCAGCGCCGACAATCAGAACGTCGGTGGAAATAACGGATGGCATGCGGCGACCTCAGTGATCAAGACGAGGGCGCAGTATACAGACTCGAAGAAGAGGGGATTAATCGGGGTTTGCGCAAACCGTGTGGGAGCGGGCTTGCTCGCGAAGGCGGTATGTCAGGCAACTTTTATGTCGAATGACACATCGCCTTCGCGAGCAAGCCCGCTCCCACAATAGATCGCGTTCAGGTCTTAGTGCCCGGCGGTTTTCGAGAACAGCTGGATGACTACAACGCCCAGCACAATCAACGCCATCCCCAGCATCGCTGGCACATCCAGCTTCTGCCCGTAGATAAACAGCGCCGCCACGCTGACCATCACGATCCCCATGCCAGCCCACACCGCGTAAGCCACGCCCACCGGAACGCTGCGCACCACCAGGGTCAGCATCCAGAAGGCGATGCCGTAGCCGACGATCACCAGAATCAGCGGCAGTGGTGTGCTGAAGCCTTTGACGGCTTTCATCGAAACAGTCGCGATCACTTCGGCGCAGATGGCAATGGCCAGGTAGTAGTAAGCGGTCATGGGTGCGTCCTCGTGTGAAGTGTTGCTTTCTGAGGTCGGCATTCTAGTGATTCTTCAGATGCGGTAAAGTCATTACCTATCTGTCCTGAAGATGGGTTTGCCCATGAACATGCAATGGAATCTGGAACAGCTGCGCTTGTTCGTCAGCGTCGCGGAGCAGCGCTCGTTTTCCGCTGTGGCGCGGGATCAGCGCAAGGCGCAGTCGGCGGTCAGCAGCTCGATTGCGTTGCTGGAAGAAGACTTGGGTGTGAGCCTGTTCGACCGCAGCAGCGGTCGCCAGCCAAAACTCACCGAGGCCGGCAGTGCCTTGCTGGAGGAGGCGCGGGAAGTGCTGCGCCAGTGCGAACGCCTCAACGGCCGGGCGCTGGCGATGATGCGCGGGCAGGAGGCCCGACTGCGCGTGGCTCAGGATGAGGCAATGCCGTATCAGCCAATCATTGAAAGCTTCGAAGCCCTGGCGAAACAATTCCCCAGCCTTGAAGTGCAACTGACCAGCGCCGCTCAGGGCGATGTGGCGCGCAAGCTTGTGGAACGCCGAGCCGATCTCGGTTTGTTGTTTTATCACGATCAGATTCCCGAGGCGCTCGAGCGTCGAGTGCTGGGCAGCGTCGAAATGGTAACGGTGTGTGGCGTCGGCCATTCACTGGCAAGTCAGGCTCAGGTCGATTGCCAGCAACTGGCGCAGCATCGGCAGTTGCTGATGTCGACCCAATCCAGCGTGTATCCCGGCAGCGAGCCGGCCAGCCCGCAGGTCTGGCGCGCTGACAGTTTCTACGTGATGGCTGAATGGCTGGTGCGCGGCCTCGGTTGGGCCTGGCTGCCACGACACGTTGTGCAATACCCGGCGTATCAGGGGCAGATGATCGAACTGGTCAGCGAATGGACACCGCCGGCACTGGTGGTGGAACTGGTCTGGCGCCGTGACGAACCGCTCGGCCCGGCAGCCCGTTGGCTGGCGGAACGTTTTGCCGTGCACTTGCAGGCGATCGGCGAGAAAAGCCGATAAACTCCGCCGCCATGAATAGAACTCTCTACACCGCGCTGTTTTACCTGGGGCTGCCACTGGTAGCGATTCGGCTGTGGCTGCGCTCGCGCAAGGCGCCGGCGTATGCCAAACGCATCGGCGAGCGGTTCTCCCTCGGGTTGCCGACGATGAAGCCGGGCGGCATCTGGGTGCACGCGGTGTCCGTGGGCGAAAGCATTGCGGCGGCGCCGATGATTCGCGCGTTGCTGCAACGCTATCCGGCGCTGCCGATCACCATCACCTGCATGACGCCGACCGGGTCCGAACGCATCCAGGCGCTGTTCGCCAATGAGCCGCGCATTCAGCATTGTTATTTGCCTTATGACTTGCCGTGCGCCGCGGCGCGATTTCTTGATCGGGTCCGGCCAACGCTGGCGGTGATCATGGAAACCGAACTCTGGCCCAACCACATCCACCAATGTGCCAAACGCGGGATCCCCGTGGCATTGGCCAACGCGCGACTGTCCGAGCGTTCGGCCAAAGGCTATGGCCGATTCGGCAAGCTGACCCAGCCGATGCTCGCCGAGATGAGCCTGTTCGCGGTGCAGACCGAAGCCGAGGCTCAGCGCTTCCGTGATCTTGGTGCGCGTCCGGACACCGTCGAGGTAACCGGTTCGATCAAGTTCGACCTGACCATCGACCCGGCCCTGCTCCAGCGTGCCACCGAGTTGCGCGGGCAATGGCAGGCTCAGGAGCGTCCGGTGTGGATCGCCGCCAGTACTCACGACGGTGAAGATGAAGTGGTGCTGGCGGCGCATCGCCAGTTGCTTGCCGGTCATCCCGATGCGTTGCTGATTCTGGTGCCGCGTCATCCGGAGCGATTCAATGCGGTGTTCGACCTGTGCAAGCAACAGGGCTTTGCCACGGTTCGGCGTTCCACCGGCGAGCCGGTGACCGCAGGGACTTCGGTGTTGCTCGGCGACACCATGGGCGAGTTGCTGTTTCTGTACGCCCTGGCCGACAGCGCTTTTGTCGGCGGCAGTCTGGTGCCGAACGGTGGCCATAACTTGCTGGAGCCCGCCGCCCTGGCGAAACCGGTGCTCAGTGGGCCGCACCTGTTCAACTTCCTCGAAATCGCCGCGCAATTGCGCAGCGCCGGGGCGTTGCAAGAAGTAGAGGATGCCGAAGGTCTGGCGTTGGCGGTGCAGCGATTGTTCGAATTGCCGCGCGATGCGCAGCGAATGACGGAGGCCGGGTTGAAAGTGATGCGCACCAATCAGGGCGCGTTGCAGCGGTTGCTGGATGGGTTGGGCAAGTTGATCGATCGTTAGACTGCGCCGCCTTCATTCGCGAGCAAGCCCGCTCCCACATTTGATCTCTGTTTACACAAATTTAGTGTTCACAGAGATCAAATGTGGGAGTGGGCTTGCTCGCGAATGCTTTTTGCTTTTGCTGTCAGGGCCGGGCTTTGAGTTGCTCGGCCGCAGCCTTCGCCAGATCCGGTGGCAGGAAGTCCTTGTCCGGGTTGTAGTCAGCCTTGAGATAGCGCTTCAGATCCTGCAAATCCCCCGGGTTCAACGTACCGGCGGCCTGCTTCAAGCGCAGGTTGTCGAGGATGTAGTCGTAGCGGGTGTTGTTGTAATTGCGCACCGAGGTGTACAGCTGACGCTGGGCATCCAGTACATCGACGATGTTTCGCGTGCCCACCTGATAACCGATTTCGGTCGCTTCCACCGCGCTCTGGTTGGAGATGATCGACTGCTTGCGCGCCTGCACCTGTTCCACATCGGTGTTCACCGCGCGGTGCAGGTTGCGGGTGTTTTCCACCACTTGCCGACGCAGGCCTTCACGCTGTTGTTCAGTCTGGTCCAGGCGCGAATAAGACTCGCGCACTTGTGAGCTGGTGAGGCCACCGCTATAGATCGGAATGTTCAGTTGCAACGCCAGCGTGCGTTGCTCGACGGGGCCACCATACGGCTGGCCGAAGCCGTTCGGGTTGCTGAAACCCAAGGCATCGTTGTCGCCTTTTTCGTACTTCGCTACCGCGTCCACGGTCGGTGCGTGGCCGGCCTTGCGCTGCTTCAGGGTTTCTTCGGCGGCGCTGACCGCGTAGTTGCTGGCCAGCAGATTCAGGTTCTGTTTGGCGGCGGTGTCGACCCAGGACTTGGCATCATTCGGCGCCGGCGGCAGGATCGGCAGGGTGTGGACGATGCCCTGAATCGAGTTGTACTGACGGTTGGTCAGGGTGATCAACGCTTCAAAGGCATCATCCACCTGACGCTGGGCAACGATCCGGTTGGCCCGTGCCGTGTCGTAACTGGCCTGCGATTGCAGCACGTCGGTCTTGTCCGACAGGCCGACGTCGAAGCGTTCATTGGATTGATCGAGTTGGCGTTTGAACGCCGCTTCCTCAGCCTTGGTCGAGGCCAGATTGTCCTGGCTGCGCAGCACGTTGAAGTAGTTTTCAGCGGTTTGCAGAATCAGGTTTTGCTCGGTTGCCGAGAGTTGCAACGCGGCCTGCTCATTGACGTCCTTGGCGGCCTGATACTGGAACCAGCGATCAGCGCGAAACAGCGGCTGAGCCAACGTTGCCTGCCAGGAATTGGCGCTGCGGTTGGCGACGGCCGCCGGTTGATCGATGTCGGTGCGTACGTTGGCCACCTGGGCGCCACCCGAGATATTCGGCAGCAGGCCGGCGCGGGCCTGGGGCACGACTTCTTTCTGGGCGCCGTACTGGGCGCGGGCGGCGGCCAGGTCGGCGTTGTTGTCCACCGCTTCCTGGTAGACGCTTACCAGATCGGTCCTGGTCGATAAGGGCGCTTCTGCTGCCCAGGCCATTCCATTGGACGCACAAGACACGGCAAGGGCCAGTGAGAGTTTGCGCAGCATGAGGCGATCCCTACAAATTGATATGACGCTGATAATTTAGGCGCCAAGGTACGGCGCGACCCGCACAGCGTCAAGGCGCGGTACGGCGTAGCGAGTGTAGTTGCGCACACGTGCGGCAACAATCCTGTAATTGCGCCATTCATCATGGTGTTTGCTGCGGTGTTGGCGTTCTTTGCCACTTGTGTCTAGACTGGCCGGGTTCTTGTCGGGGTGCCTTGCTATGAGGCTGAGATCGAATAATTTCGGATCCCGTTGAACCTGATCAGGTTAGCGCCTGCGTAGGGAACAAGATTTCTCGTCACCCGGCGAGTCCTCTTGTGCTTCGTCCGGGATGTTGTTCGACAATCGAACACCCCTCGAGCACTGAGCACAGCACGGCTGGTTTTCCCAGCGCACGTGCGTCCATTCGTTTACAGGTTCGCTCCGACAAAAAATCCACTGCCTGGATTATGTCTGGAGAGCCCGTGATGACGATAAAACTAAAAAACACTACGAACCTGAGTGACTCGGCCCAAGTCGATCAACAGTCGGTTCAGCCGTTTACCCGCTCGCAAAAAATTTATGTTCAGGGCTCTCGTCCGGACATCCTCGTGCCGATGCGCGAAATCAGCCTCGATGTGACCCCGACCGACTTCGGCGGCGAGATCAACGCGCCCGTGGTGGTGTACGACACTTCCGGCCCCTATACCGATCCCAACGTCATCATCGACGTGCGCAAAGGTCTGGCCGACGTGCGTTCCCCCTGGATCGAGGCCCGTGGCGACACCGAGCGCCTGCCAGGCCTGAGTTCGAATTTCGGCCAGGAACGCCTCGCCGACGCCGAGCTGACCAAGCTGCGTTTTGCCCACGTCAACAACCCGCGCCGCGCCAAGGCCGGGGCCAACGTCAGCCAGATGCACTACGCCCGCAAAGGCATCATCACCGCCGAGATGGAATACGTCGCCATCCGCGAAAACATGAAGCTCGAAGTGGCCCGCGCCGCTGGCCTGCTGGACCAGCAACACGCCGGTCACAGCTTCGGCGCCAGCGTGCCGAAAATCATCACTCCCGAATTTGTCCGTGACGAGATCGCCCGCGGTCGCGCGATCATCCCGGCCAACATCAACCACACCGAACTGGAACCGATGATCATCGGCCGTAACTTCCTGGTGAAGATCAACGGCAATATCGGCAACAGCGCGTTGGGTTCGTCCATCGAAGAAGAAGTGGCGAAACTGACCTGGGGCATCCGCTGGGGTTCGGACACGGTCATGGACCTGTCGACCGGCAAGCACATTCACGAAACCCGCGAGTGGATCATCCGCAACTCGCCGGTGCCGATCGGTACCGTGCCGATTTATCAGGCGCTGGAAAAAGTCGGCGGCGCTGCCGAAGACCTGACTTGGGAGCTGTTCCGCGACACGCTGATCGAACAGGCTGAGCAGGGTGTGGACTATTTCACTATCCACGCCGGCGTATTGCTGCGCTACGTGCCGCTGACCGCCAAACGCGTGACCGGCATCGTGTCCCGTGGTGGTTCGATCATGGCCAAGTGGTGCCTGGCGCACCACAAAGAGAACTTCCTCTACACCCATTTCGAAGACATCTGCGAAATCATGAAGGCCTACGACGTCAGCTTCTCGCTGGGCGACGGCCTGCGTCCGGGCTCGATTGCCGACGCCAACGACGCCGCGCAATTCGGTGAGCTGGAAACCCTCGGCGAGCTGACCAAGATTGCCTGGAAGCACGACGTGCAGTGCATGATCGAAGGCCCGGGCCACGTGCCGATGCAGTTGATCAAAGAGAACATGGACAAGCAGCTCGAGTGCTGCGATGAGGCGCCGTTCTACACCCTCGGCCCGCTGACCACCGACATTGCGCCGGGCTACGACCACATCACCTCCGGTATCGGTGCGGCGATGATCGGCTGGTTCGGTTGCGCCATGCTTTGCTACGTGACGCCGAAGGAACACTTGGGCTTGCCGAACAAGGATGACGTGAAGACCGGGATCATCACTTACAAGATCGCCGCGCACGCCGCCGATCTGGCGAAGGGACATCCGGGCGCGCAGATCCGCGACAATGCCTTGAGCAAGGCGCGTTTCGAATTCCGTTGGGAAGACCAGTTCAACCTGGGCCTTGATCCGGACACCGCGCGTTCGTATCACGATGAGACGCTGCCGAAGGATTCGGCCAAGGTCGCGCATTTCTGTTCGATGTGCGGGCCGAAATTCTGCTCGATGAAAATCACCCAGGAAGTCCGTGAATACGCGGCCAACCAGCGGATCGAAACCGTCGATGCCGAAGTCGCCCAGGGTTTGGCGGAACAGGCTGAGCGGTTCAAGCAGGAAGGCAGTCAGCTGTACAAGAAGGTTTGATCTGACCTGTGATTGACGGCGTCTGTGCTGCCGTCTTCGCGAGCAAGCCCGCTCCCACATTTGGAATGCGTTCCTCCTGTGGGAGCGGGCTTGCTCGCGAAGGCGCCAGACCAGGCGCCGAAATATCTCAATGACACACTTATTCCTCTGAGATAACACCCTTGAGCATTCAACCCAGCACGTATTCCCCTGATATCGCGGTGCCAATCGACAAACGTGTCTTCGGCGGCCGCGATCTGTTTTCCCTGTGGTTTTCCCTCGGCATCGGCCTGATGGTACTGCAGACCGGCGCTCTGCTCGCGCCAGGTCTGGGCCTGTCCGGCTCGCTGCTGGCGATCTTCCTCGGCACGCTGGTCGGCGTTCTGTTGCTGGCCGCCGTCGGCGTGATCGGCAGCGACACCGGTCTGTCGTCGATGGCCGCGCTCAAACTCAGCCTCGGCAAACGGGGTGCGAGCCTTCCGGCGGTGCTGAACCTGCTGCAACTGATTGGTTGGGGCTCGTTCGAAATCATTGTGATGCGCGACGCTGCCAGCCTGCTTGGCGCCCGTGCGTTCAGCGAAGGCAGTCTGTTCTCCAGTCCGCTACTCTGGACGTTGTTCTTCGGTGCCTTGGCGACCTTGCTGGCCGTCAGCGGGCCGTTGACCTTCGTACGGCAGATCCTG
The DNA here is from genome assembly GCF_059695695.1 of Pseudomonas sp. LBUM1670. Classification (NCBI taxonomy): domain Bacteria; kingdom Pseudomonadati; phylum Pseudomonadota; class Gammaproteobacteria; order Pseudomonadales; family Pseudomonadaceae; genus Pseudomonas; species Pseudomonas sp. LBUM1670. The sequence goes on from NZ_CP166783.1 coordinate 554,057, forward strand.
CGCAAGTGGGGCATCTGGCTGTTGCTGGCCGCGTGCATCTGGCTGACCTGGAACCTGTTCGCCAAGGCCGATCTGGCGGCGTTGTGGGTGCAGGCGGGTGACGGTTCGATGCCATTCGCGGTGGGCTTCGACATTGCCATCGCGATGCCGCTGTCGTGGCTGCCGCTGATTGCCGATTACTCGCGTTTCGGCAAGCGTGCAAAGAATGTCTTCGGCGGTACGGCGATTGGCTTCTTTATCGGTAATTTCTGGCTGATGAGCCTGGGCGTGGCTTACACCCTGGCGTTCGCGCCGAGCGGTGAAGTGAATGCCTTGCTGCTGGCATTGGCGGGCGCGGGTCTGGGGATTCCGCTGCTGCTGATTTTGCTGGATGAGTCGGAAAACGCGTTTGCCGACATTCACTCGGCGGCCGTCTCCAGCGGGATTCTGTTGCGCTTGAAAGTCGAGCACCTGGCATTGGCCATCGGCGTGGTCTGCACCCTGATCGCCCTGTTGGCGCCATTGGCTCAGTACCAGAACTTCCTGTTGTTGATCGGTTCGGTGTTTGCGCCGCTGTTCGGCGTGGTGCTGGTGGATCACTTCATCTTGCGCAAGCGTTCTGCTCAAGTGGCGTCAGCCGCATTGCGTTGGCCGGCGTTGCTCGCCTGGTTGGGCGGGGTGAGCACCTATCACTTGTTGGCTAATCTGTATCCGGACATCGGCGCAACCCTGCCGTCGTTGATTCTGGCAGGGTTGCTGCAGCTGGTGCTCGGTCGGGCCTTCAGTTACGGCCGGGAAACAGCTCGGGCTTGAGAATGCCGTTCAGGCGTGGGTAAGGGATCTTCAGTTCGATGTGGCCCAGCGCGTAAGGCGCGATGGTGCTCACTTCGTACTTGAGGATCACCCCGCCGTAGGTCAGCGCCACGTTCTGGGTTTTCTGGAACGGCCAGCTCTTCACGAACTCCGGTTCCTGATCGAGCTTGGTGCTGATCAGCCAGCTGTTGTGCGCCACTTGCGCCGCTTTCCAGAACGCCTCTTCCTGCCCCGGCACCAGCATGTCGGACAAGGTCAGCACTTTATGCTGCTGGCGCGAATAGTTGATGAAACTGCGGCCCGGCGTGCCATGAGCACCGCCGGTGTCCAGGTAGCTGGAAAATTCGACGATCACCAAGCCGTCATGCTGCTCACGTACTTTCGCTTGCAGGTAACTGCTGTAGCGCGGGCCGGCCGTGCGCAAAAACTCATCGCGATACGCCGCCAGCGTCGGTGCCGCCGGGGCGTCCGGCGAGGTACGGGTCATTTGCAGGAGGCGCTTTTCGACGATGCCGTCAAGCTGAGGCTCGTCGGGAAAGCGCAGCGTATCGATATTCACCAACGGGCAATCGGGTGTGGTGCAACCCGGTTTCAGCTGTTCGGAGGCATCGCGGGTGGTTTCCAGCGGCGCCCGGTAGTTGGGCTGGAACAAGCTCTGGCAAGCGCCCAGGGTCAGGGCGATTGCGGCCACGGAGGCGATTTTAAAAAGCGACATGGGCGTCCTTCATAAAACAGGGAAAGGCGAAAAGTTATCCGCTTCGACTCTCAACGAAGCAGTCAGTTCGCCACTAAGCTAATTAGAGTTGGTTTAGCCCTCACCGTCCATCCCGCTGAAGGGAAAGGGGCTGCATCAAACGGCGCGGGCGCGTTAGGATGGCGCGAAGTCGAGGTTGCAAGTAACAAAAAGGAGCCTCGTAACGGATTTGCAGTAAAGAGGATTGTCATGACTGATTTTGCCAACGCCATTCCAACCGCCGTTGAGATCGTTCGGCGCGAAAAGTGCTACGAGGGCTTTTACAAGCTCGACCGTGTGCACTTGCGCCACGAGTTGTTCGCCGGTGGCATGAGCCGAGTAATCAATCGTGAAGTGTTTGTTCGCCACGATGCCGTCTGCGTACTGCCTTACGATCCACAGCGCGACGAAGTGGTGCTGATCGAGCAGTTTCGCGTCGGTGCCATGGGCAAGACCGACAACCCGTGGCTGATCGAACTGGTCGCCGGTCTGATCGACAAGGATGAAGTGCCGGAAGAGGTTGCTCACCGCGAAGCGCAGGAGGAAGCTGGGCTTGTATTCGGGGCGCTGTGGCCGATGACCAAATATTTTCCATCGCCGGGCGGCAGCAATGAATTCGTGCATTTGTACCTGGGGCGTTGCGAGACAACCGGGGTCGGCGGCCTGCATGGGCTGGAGGAAGAAGCAGAAGATATCCGCGTTACGGTCTGGGCGTTCGATGATGCCCTGCAAGCCGTACGCGACGGACGAATTGCCAACGCGGCCAGCATCATTGCCTTGCAATGGCTGGCATTGAACCGCGTGGAAGTGAGGGGGTTATGGTCGTAAACAAGCTGCGCGATCGTTACAGGGTCGACCTCGTGGGGCTGCAGGCCTCTTGCGAGGCCAACTACGCGCGCCTGATGCGACTGTTGCCGGACATGCGCAACGAACCGGCGGCGCGGCGCATTGCCGTGACCCACGGCGACCAGATGCTCGGCGTGCTGGCCCTCGAAGTGCTGCAGGTCTGTCCGTACACCACCACCCTGCAAGTGCGTCAGGAACACAGCCTGCCGTGGCTGCCGGTGCCGCAACTGGAAGTGCAGGTCTATCACGACGCCTGCATGGCCGAAGTCGTCAGCGCCGAACATGCGCGACGCTTTCGCGGCATCTATCCTTACCCGAACGCCGCGATGCATCAGCCGGACGAAAAGGCTCAGCTGAACATGTTTCTGGGGGAGTGGCTGAGCCATTGTCTGGCGTGTGGGCATGAGTACGCTGTTGTGCGTTGAGCGCCCTATCTCCCAAATATGCTCATTTTTGGCGGTGTTCATTGTCGCCATGCTGCGTTGCCGCTCCTCCCCATAGCTAGCTATGAGTCGTCGCGGCGCCTTGCCTGACGACAATGACCACTCGCCAAAAAAAGAGCATATTTGGGAGATAGGGCGCTGAGTGTGAACTGCGTCAGGTTCACAGGTTTCCTCTTTTGATCGTCCCCCAGCATAATTGCGGCACTCATCCAATCCCGTGATTCAGCCCTGGGAGAACGCCTTGCCGAGCGTATCCACATTGACCACCGCCGATTCGGCGTTGCTGGTGCAACTGTCCGACAGTCATCTGTTTGCCGAAGCGGACGGTACGTTGCTGGGCATGAATACGCGCGACAGCCTGCAAAAGGTCATCGAACTGGTCAGGCTGCAACAGCCGCAGATCGATCTGATCATTGCCAGTGGCGATCTTTCTCAGGACGGAACGCTGGAGTCGTACCAGCAGTTCCGCGAACTGACCCGCCAGCTCGATGCACCGGCGCGCTGGATTCCCGGCAATCACGATGAACCACAGATCATGGCCGAAGCCGCGGTGCAGAGCGCGCTGCTGGAGCCCGTGGTGGATATCGGTAACTGGCGTGTCACGTTGCTCGACTCGGCAGTGCCCGGTTCGGTGCCGGGATATTTACAGGATGAGCAGTTGCAATTGCTGGCGCGCTCGTTGAGTGAGGCGCCCGAGCGCCATCATCTGGTGTGCTTCCACCATCATCCTGTGTCGATCGGGTGTGCCTGGATGGAGCCCATCGGTTTGCGCAATCCTGAGGCGTTGTTTGCCGTGCTGGATCGGTTTCCGCAAGTACGCGCCGTGCTTTGGGGGCATGTGCATCAGGAAATCGATCAATTGCGTAACAACGTGCGCCTGATTGCCTCGCCGTCGACCTGCATTCAGTTCGAGCCGGGCAGTGAGGATTTCAAGGTCAGTGAGCAGACACCGGGGTATCGGTGGTTGCGGCTTTTGCCGGATGGCCGGATTGAAACGGGTGTGGAGCGCGTCACCGGGTTCGATTTTCAGGTCGATTACGGCTCCAACGGCTACTGAGGGACCGAATCGCGCCTTTCGCGAGCAAGCCCGCTCCCACACTGGATTTGTGAACGACGCAGATCCAATGTGGGAGCGGGCTTGCTCGCGAAGGCGTCGGCACAGTCGCCCCGAATTCTGCGGATTCACTCAACACCCTGTAAACTCCGCCTTCTTCTACCCGACGCACAGGGAGTTCAAATGTCCGGTTCGATCCTTTATATCCACGGTTTCAACAGCGCGCCGTCGTCGAAAAAGGCCACTCAGTTGATCGAAGTGATGGACCGTCTGGGTTTGAGCGATCAATTGCTTGTTCCGGCCCTGCATCACCATCCGCGCGAGGCCATCGGTCAGCTCGAACAGGCGATTGCCGGGCTGGGGCGACCACTGCTGGTCGGCAGCTCACTCGGCGGCTACTATGCGACTCACCTGGCCGAGCGCCATGGCCTCAAGGCCCTGTTGATCAACCCTGCCGTCAGTCCGCACCGGATGTTCGACGGGTACCTGGGGACGCAGAAAAACCTGTATACCGATGAAACCTGGGAATTGACCCACGACCACGTGGCGGCCCTCGCCGAGCTGGAAGTGCCGGCGCCCCGGGACCCGCAGCGGTATCAGGTGTGGTTGCAGACCGGCGACGAAACGCTGGATTATCGCCTCGCCCAGCAGTATTACCGGGCCTGTGCCTTGCGCATCCAGGCCGGTGGCGACCATAGTTTCCAGGGTTTTGCCGAGCAATTGCCGGCAATGCTGAGTTTTGCCGGCATCGGCGCAGATTTGTATCAGGCGATTGATTTCACAGCGTTGTGAACCCTCGCCTCTATTTCACAGAACACTCTTTTTACAGGCGGACGACGAGACCCCATGGCCACTCCCAGCGCTAGCTCTTATAACGCAGACGCCATCGAAGTCCTCTCGGGCCTCGACCCGGTGCGCAAACGCCCCGGCATGTACACCGACACCAGTCGGCCGAACCACCTCGCCCAGGAAGTCATCGACAACAGCGTCGACGAAGCCTTGGCGGGGCACGCGACGTCGGTGCAGGTCATCCTGCACGCCGACCACTCCCTGGAAGTCAGCGATGACGGCCGTGGCATGCCGGTGGACATTCACCCGGAAGAAGGCGTTTCGGGCGTCGAGCTGATCCTCACCAAACTCCACGCGGGCGGCAAGTTTTCCAACAAGAACTACCAGTTCTCCGGCGGTCTGCACGGGGTGGGTATTTCCGTGGTCAACGCCTTGTCGACCGAAGTCCGGGTGCGCGTGAAGCGTGACGGCAACGAATACCAGATGACCTTCGCCGACGGTTACAAGAAAACCGAGCTGGAAGTGGTCGGCAACGTCGGCAAGCGCAACACCGGCACCAGCGTGTTCTTCGCGCCGGACCCGAAGTACTTCGATTCACCGAAATTCTCCATCAGCCGCCTCAAGCACGTACTCAAGGCCAAGGCCGTTCTGTGCCCGGGGCTGCTGGTCAGTTTTGAAGACAAGGCCACCGGCGAGAAAGTCGAATGGCATTACGAAGACGGCCTGCGCTCCTACCTGGTCGACGCGGTCAGCGTATTCGAACGCCTGCCGGACGAGCCGTTCTGCGGCAGCCTGGCCGGTAACAAGGAAGCGGTCGACTGGGCGCTGCTGTGGTTGCCGGAAGGTGGCGACAGCGTGCAGGAAAGCTACGTCAACCTGATCCCTACGGCCCAGGGCGGTACGCACGTCAACGGTTTGCGTCAGGGCTTGCTCGATGCCATGCGCGAATTCTGCGAATTCCGCAGCCTGTTGCCGCGCGGCGTGAAGCTGGCGCCGGAAGACGTCTGGGAACGCATCGCCTTCGTCTTGTCGATGAAAATGCAGGAACCGCAATTCTCCGGCCAGACCAAAGAACGTCTGTCGTCTCGCGAAGCGGCGGCGTTCGTGTCCGGCGTGGTCAAGGACGCGTTCAGCCTGTGGCTCAACGCTCACCCGGAAACCGGCATGCTCCTGGCGGAACTGGCGATCAACAACGCCGGCCGTCGTCTGAAGGCCAGCAAGAAGGTCGAGCGTAAACGCATCACGGCGGGCCCGGCACTGCCGGGCAAACTCGCCGACTGCGCCGGGCAGGACCCGATGCGTTCCGAGCTGTTCCTGGTGGAAGGTGATTCCGCGGGCGGTTCCGCCAAACAAGCGCGGGACAAAGAGTTTCAAGCGATCCTGCCGTTGCGCGGCAAGATTCTGAACACCTGGGAAGTCGACGGCAGCGAAGTGCTGGCCAGCCAGGAAGTGCACAACATTGCCGTGGCGATCGGTGTCGATCCGGGCGCGGCGGACATGAGCCAGCTGCGTTACGGCAAGATCTGCATCCTCGCCGACGCCGACTCCGACGGTCTGCACATCGCCACCCTGTTGTGCGCGCTGTTCGTCCAGCATTTTCGCCCGTTGGTGGATGCCGGTCACGTCTACGTCGCCATGCCACCGCTGTACCGTATCGACCTCGGTAAAGAGATTTACTACGCCCTCGACGAAGCCGAGCGCGATGGCATCCTCGATCGTCTGGTGGCCGAGAAGAAACGCGGTAAACCGCAAGTCACCCGATTTAAAGGTCTGGGTGAAATGAACCCGCCGCAACTGCGCGAAACCACCATGGACCCGAACACCCGGCGTCTGGTGCAGCTGACCCTGGACGATTTCGAAGCGACTTCGGAAATGATGGACATGTTGCTGGCGAAGAAGCGCGCCGGTGATCGTAAATCCTGGCTCGAATCCAAAGGCAACCTGGCCGAGGTTCTTGGCTGATGCGGGTTGGCTTTGCCCTGGCGAGTGCGTTACTTCTGACCTCTGTTGCGGCATTTGCCGAACCGGCACCGGAGCTGCGCCTGTTGTCCGAGCATCCCGTCGAAGGCATGCGCGGCGGCAACCTGTCGGGGCTGGCCCAGTGTGGCAAGAATCTGTGGACGATTTCCGATCGCGACGACGATCAGATCTACCGCCTCGAAACCAGCGACACGGTCTGGCAGGCTGAAACCGTGCGCATCGGTGTGCCGCCAGTGCCGGACAGCGATTTGCCCTGGGGCCTGCGTTCGCGGACCTGGGCGTCGTCATTTGTACGTGGCGGGAATCTGGATTTCGAAGGCATCACCTGCGACAGCGCCGGTAATCGCTACATTGTCAGCGAATCCCACGCAGCGGTGCTGCAAGTGCCGCTCGTTGGCCCGGCGTCCTGGCTGAAGATTTCGCCAATGCTGGTTCGCGAGGCGCGGGCCAGCGGCATGCTGCTGCATTTCAATGCGTTATTCGAAGGCCTGGCGATCAATCCGGCCGGCGATCAGTTGTGGCTGGCCGCCGAGCGCGAGCGTCGTGGTCTGCTGTTGATCAAGCGCCAGCAAATCGTCTGGGACTGCGATGGCGGCTGCGTGCTGCTCAGCGAAGCCGGGATGGAAATGCAGCCGGCGAAATTTCCCAAGGCCAGAGCGGTGTCGCGGGATTTTGCCGATCTGTCCTTGTTCAATGGCAAGCTGTTCACCCTTGAGCGCAATGCGTTCGAGATTTGCCGCCGTGACGCGGTGACGGCCAAGGTCGAGCGTTGCTGGTCGTTTGCCGACGAGGCGTTGCAGGAAAACCGTCGTTATCCGCAGGGCTATGGCCTGGCGGAAGCGCTGATCGTCGACGCCGAGGGCGCCTGGGTCGGCATCGACAACAACGACGGTGCCCGTGCTGATGGCGAGTACCGCCCGATCGTCTGGCGCTTCGCCGCGCCGGAAGGTGGCTGGAGCGCCAAACCATGACCCCGCAAACGCCGGGAAAACGCGCCGGTCGGGTGTTTATGGTGCTGGCCTGGTGCGCGGCGCTGTTTCTGGCGACGCGGTTTTTCGGCCAATGGGAGGAGCGTCAGCAGAATCCCAACGTCGTCGTCAGCTCGGAACAGGGCGAAGGTTTTATCGAAGTGAAACTGGCCAGCAACACCCAGGGGCACTTCGTCGCCAGCGGCCAGATCAACGGCCAGCCGGTGGATTTCATGCTGGATACCGGGGCAACCGACGTCGCGATCCCGGCAGAAATGGCCGAACGGCTGAAACTGGAACAAGGCTTCGGGGTGACCCTGAGCACCGCCAACGGTCGTACCGAGGGTTATCGAACCCGTGTCGACCGGCTGCAACTGGGCGACATAGTGCTGCGTGATGTGCGCGCCATCGTCGTCCCAGGCCTGGATGGCAAGCAAGTGCTGCTCGGTATGAGCGCGCTGAACAAACTTGAATTTACCCAGCGCGGTGGCACCATGCTGCTGCGCCAGACAACGAACCGATGAGGCCCGCATGAGCGACTCCCTTGATCTCAGCCTGGACGGTGTAGAACGCCGGTCACTGGCTGACTTCACCGAAAATGCCTACCTCAACTACTCCATGTACGTGATCATGGACCGTGCCTTGCCGCATATCGGCGACGGCCTGAAACCGGTACAGCGCCGCATCATCTATGCGATGAGCGAGTTGGGGCTGGACGCCGATTCCAAGCACAAGAAATCGGCGCGTACCGTCGGTGACGTGCTCGGCAAGTTCCACCCGCACGGCGATTCGGCCTGCTACGAAGCCATGGTCCTGATGGCCCAGCCGTTCAGCTACCGCTACACGCTGGTCGACGGCCAGGGAAACTGGGGTGCGCCGGATGATCCCAAGTCCTTCGCCGCCATGCGATACACCGAAGCGCGGCTGTCGCGTTATTCCGAAGTGCTGCTCAGCGAACTGGGCCAGGGCACTGCGGACTGGGGCCCGAACTTCGACGGCACCCTCGACGAACCGCTGGTGTTGCCGGCACGTTTGCCGAACATCCTGCTCAACGGCACCACCGGGATCGCCGTGGGCATGGCCACCGACGTACCGCCGCACAACCTGCGGGAAGTCGCGACAGCGTGTGTGCGTTTGCTCGATGAGCCGAAAGCCACGGTCGAACAGCTCTGTGAACACATTCAGGGCCCGGATTACCCGACCGAAGCGGAAATCATCACCCCGCGCGCCGACCTGCTGAAAATCTACGAAACCGGTCGCGGTTCGGTGCGCATGCGCGCCGTGTACCACATCGAAGACGGCGACATCATCGTCACCGCGCTGCCGCATCAGGTGTCTGGTGCCAAGGTGCTGGAGCAGATCGCGGCCATGATGCAGGCCAAACCGTCCAAGGCGCCGCAGATCGCTGACCTGCGCGACGAATCCGACCACGAAAACCCGTGCCGGATCGTGATCATTCCGGGCGCACGGAAAAACTTTGACCACGACGCACTGATGCAGCACCTGTTCGCCAGCACCGAGCTGGAGTCGAGCTACCGGGTCAACATCAACATCATCGGCCTGGACGGCAAGCCGCAGCTGAAAAACCTGCGGGCATTGCTCGTGGAATGGCTGGAGTTCCGGGTGCAGACCGTGCGTCGTCGCCTGCAGTTCCGCCTCGATAAGGTCGAGCGTCGCCTGCACCTGTTGGACGGTTTGTTGATCGCTTACCTCAACCTGGATGAAGTGATTCACATCATCCGCACCGAGGAACATCCGAAAGCCGCACTGATCGCGCGTTTCGCCCTCAGCGAAATCCAGGCCGACTACATTCTCGACACCCGTTTGCGTCAGTTGGCGCGACTGGAAGAAATGAAGCTGCGTGCCGAGCAGGATGAGCTGCTCAAGGAACAAGCCAAGCTGCAAGCCCTGCTGGGCAGCGAAGCCAAGCTGAAAAAACTGGTGCGCACCGAGCTGATCAAGGACGCCGAAACCTACGGCGACGACCGTCGGTCGCCAATCGTCGAGCGCGCGGAAGCCAAGGCCCTGACCGAACACGATCTGCTGCCGAACGAGAAAGTCAGCGTTGTGCTGTCGGAAAAAGGCTGGGTTCGCTCCGCCAAGGGTCATGAAATCGACGCAACCGGGCTTTCCTACAAGGCCGGGGACGGTTTCAAAGCCCTGGCGGCCGGGCGTTCCAACCAGTTTGCGGTGTTTATCGACTCCACCGGTCGCAGCTATTCGGTGGCCTCGCACACATTGCCATCGGCTCGAGGCCAGGGCGAACCGTTGACCGGTCGTCTGACGCCGCCGCCAGGGGCGACCTTTGAATGCGTCCTGATGCCGGAAGACGATTCGCTGTACGTGATCGCTTCCGACGCCGGTTATGGCTTCGTGGTCAAGGGCGAAGACTTCCAGGCCAAGAACAAGGCCGGTAAAGCGCTGCTGAGCCTGCCGAACAACTCGAAGGTCATTCTGCCGCGCCCGGTGGCTGATCGTGAAAACAACTGGCTGGCCTCGGTGACCACCGAAGGTCGCCTGCTGATCTTCAAAATCAGCGATCTGCCACAATTAGGTAAGGGCAAAGGCAACAAGATCATCGGGATTTCCGGTGAGCGTGTGGCCAGTCGCGAAGAATTTGTCACGGACATCGCTGTGCTGCCGGAAGGCGCCACGCTGGTGCTGCAGGCCGGAAAACGTACTTTGTCACTGAAAGCGGACGACCTCGAACACTACAAAGGTGAGCGTGGGCGTCGTGGTAACAAACTTCCACGAGGCTTCCAGAGGGTAGATGCGCTGCTCGTCGAAAACCTCAATTAAGCGTCCTAGAGCGCTCGATCTGCGATTTAACGCGCAGATCGACGCTTTGCCGCTGGAGTCGGAACGCATATTCACGGATGATATGGCCTTTCCAAGCGCCGGCGTGGCCGAGCGTTCTTCATATTTATTGAGTATTTTCACTGTGGTGTGTCTTGTGGCAACCACCTGGATGGGACGATGACAGCTCTGCGCCTTCCTTTTATTTTGATGCTCGCCGGCGTTCTTGGCCTGGCGGGTTGCAGCACTCACCAACCGGTGTCGCTGTATCAGCTGGACAGCGGGAGTCCGGCTCAGCCTGCGCAAAGCGCGGGCATGGCGGTATTGCTCGGCCCGGTAACGGTTGCCGACTACCTGCAACGTGAAACATTGCTGCAGCGTCAGCCGGATGGAAGCCTGCAAGCTTCGGTGGATGGTCGTTGGGCGGGTAGCCTGTCATCCGACATCGATCAGCTGTTGCTGCGTCAGGTCGCGGGTCATCTGGACAGCCAGCGTGTGGTGCTGGCGCCGGCAACGGTCGGCTTCACGCCGGACGTTCAGGTGCTGTTGACCATCACGCGCCTGGATTCGGGTGAATCGCAACCGGCGATCCTTGATGCGCAATGGCGTTTGATCGACCGTCGTGGCCAGGTTCGCGATAACCGCATCATTCATCTGCAGGAACAACATGCCGGCGGTACAGCCGCGCAGGTTCAGGCTCAGGGTGTGTTGTTGCAGAAACTCGCCGAACAGCTGTCGACCGCGCTCAAGCCACTCGCCAACCAGCCACCGATTGCAGAAGCGCCCAAAAAACCGGCTGCCAAGCCTGTGGCACCGGCGGCAGAGCAAGAGAAACAGCCGAAGATCCCGATGGCTTCGCCGATCCGCACCGATATGGAAGTGTTCAGGTTCTAAAGCCTGGATTGATCCAAAGCAAAGCCCGCAGAGATGTGGGCTTTGTTGTTTCTGCGGGCTGGAGAGCTCCAGTGCCTATACCGACGCCTTCGCGGGCAAGCCCGCTCCCACAGTAACCTCGGTCGTACACAAATTCTGTATTGACAGAGATCACTGTGGGAGCGGGCTTGCTCGCGAAGAGGCCGGAACAGACAACAAAAAACCCGCAGACAATCACTTGTCTGCGGGTTTTTTTACTGCTGAGCTAAGGCTTACGCCCGACGCTCATGCATCCGCGCCAACTGCCGCTCCAGCATCGACGGATAAGGCTCCATCAACCGCTCCACACAGCAAGCACCCTCAGGGCTGGCAATCGGACGGATCCGCGCACGCTGGCGAATCAGCGCGTTGTCGCTGATCTTGCGCTCCACCAGCAGCAGATTGCGGCTGTGTTGCGACAGTGCCAGGGCGTCCTGGGCGGTTTCGGTCAGCAGCAGGTCGATCTGGCTCAAGCCGAACAACTCGTCGCCCAAAGTCAGGCCCAGTTGCAATTGCAGGGTGATGCCGCTGTCCGCGACTTCGATCTGCAACTGATGGCCCAGCGCCCGCAGCAGTTCGCCGCAGCAGATGGCGTTGGTCAGGTAGTCATCGCCGCTGTCTTCGGTGTGGAACACCATCAGCGTGCTGCCATCGTTCAGGCTATGCAGTTCGCCCTCATAGAGCGACGCGGCCTGGTCGAGGCAGTCGCGATAGCGTTTCAGCAATTCTTCCAGGCGTGCCCGCGGCAGGCGACGCAGCTGATCCTGAGCGCCCAGCTGCACGGCCAGCACAGCACTATGTTGCGGCACGTTCGATACCTGCGGTTTTACCAGCGGCTTCGGTGCGCTCGCTACCGATTCGTCACGCAAATCGGCAAACGCTTCATCGTCGTCATCATCTTCTACGGTGCTGACGATGTGCCGCGGCGCAGGCTTGAGGCCCGCAACAGGCTTGGTTTCATCGAAACTAGGGTCCCGCAGGTTGCGCACTTCGAAGGACGGCTCGTTGTCGTCGGCGTCTTCGTCATCGCTTTCGTCGTACTCGGGTTCCGGCTCAGGCTCGGCCGGTTCCGGCGCGAAGTTGGCGTGCAGTTGGCGAGCCAGGTCGCCGATCTCGTCCTGACGCCCGGTAGCCGGGGTGTATTCATCGATATTGCGCAGCCACACACGCAATTGCAGCAGCGGCGTGGAGATGTGCCGACCCAGGCGCAGGCTCAAGGCCAGGGACAGGGCCAACAGAATCGCACTCAAAATGCCCATGCTTTGCAGGCTGATGGTCATTGGCTGCTGGAATTGATCCATGTCCAGGCTGATGCGCAGTTGCCCGGCGGTCACGTCCTGGAAAGTGATCTTGCTCTGATACATGCCCTCGGCTTCACCCAGCAGGCTGTGCTTGGGGCGCTGGCCGGCTTCGGCGAGGATGCGGTTATCCACGCTGTAGATGGCGGCGTGGGCCACCAGCTTGTTTTTGGTCAGGTTGTTGAGCAGCACGTTGAGGCTGAGGATGTCGTTGGACACCAGCAGCTCCGTGGCGGACGTGGCGGTCTGCGTGGTCAGGCTTTCGCCCAGGGCATCCGCCTGCTCGTGCATGGCCTGCTTGAACTGCAAACCCATCACACAGGCGTAGATCACCAGGGCCAGAGCGACCAGGATCACGTTATGGCTGGCGATGCGCAATGCAATCGGTACACGGCGGTGGCGCAGTGCACGGAAGATCAGCAGAAAGAAGTTATCGGTTTTTACTGGCGTGGGCCGGTTCACTTGAGCTCGGCTCTTTAGTCCGTGAAGTTGACGCGCAGTATAGCGACAGGCCCCAGACCGTCAAAGCGCTCGCGGTGCCCGATGGTCACTGAAAATGGGTAGAATGCGGTTTTTTTCCACCTGCGGGGGTGCGCCTTGCGCGAAATCGTCCTGATAAACATCACGGGAGTCGACCGTCCGGGTCTGACTGCGGCCATTACCGGCGTTCTGGCCCAGGGTGGTGTGAACATTCTCGACATCGGTCAGGCGGTGATCCACGACACCCTGTCGTTTGGCATCCTGGTTGAAATTCCTGACACCGAGCAAGGCAAGTCGGTGCTCAAGGACATTCTGTTCACGGCTTACAAACTCGATCAGCAGGTGCGTTTCACGCCGGTGTCCGAAGAGGATTACCAGCTGTGGGTCGGCAATCAGGGGAAAAAACGCCACATCGTGACGCTATTGACCCGCAAAGTGACCGCCGGGCAATTGCAGGCCGTGAGCTCGATCACCGCCAAATATGGCTTGAACATCGACCACATCGATCGTCTGTCCGGACGCATGCCGCTGGACACGCCGGCTGACAAGGGCAAAGGCTGTATCGAGTTTTCGGTGCGCGGCGAAGCGGCGGATCCGCAAGCGCTGCGGGCTGAATTTCTCAGCGTTGCCCAGGAATTGAACGTCGACATCGCCTTTCAGGAAGATTCGCTATTCCGCCGCAACCGTCGCTTGGCCGTGTTCGACATGGACTCGACGCTGATCGAAGCCGAAGTCATCGACGAGTTGGCCAAGGCGGCCGGTGTGGGCGATCAGGTTTCCGAGATTACCGAACGGGCGATGGCCGGTGAGCTCGACTTCCGCGCCAGCTTCAAAGAACGCCTGGCCTTGCTCAAAGGGCTGGACGTCGGCGTGCTGGATTCGATCGGCGCCTCCTTGCGCCTGACCGAAGGCGCCGAAACCCTGTTCGCCGAACTCAAGCGTCTGGGCTACAAGACCGCGATTTTGTCGGGTGGCTTCACTTACTTCGCCAAGCAATTGCAGGCGAAATTAGGCATCGACTACGTGTTCGCCAACGAGCTGGAAGTGGTCGATGGCAAGGTCACCGGTGTGGCGGTCGAGCCGATCGTCGATGCGCAGCGCAAGGCGGATCTGCTGAAAGAGCTGGCGCACAAGGAAGGTTTGCGTCTGGAGCAGACCATTGCGGTCGGCGACGGTGCCAACGATTTGCCGATGCTGGCGATTGCCGGGCTGGGCGTGGCGTTTCGTGCCAAGCCGTTGGTCAAGCAGTCGGCGAAGCAGGCGATTTCTACCCTTGGGCTGGATGGCGTGCTTTATCTGCTGGGCTTTCGGGATCGTGACGGGCAGCTCTGAAATCTAGTTTGTTTGAGCCGGCCTCTTCGCGAGCAAGCCCGCTCCCACATTGGATCTGTGTTCGACGCAGATCCAGTGTGGGAGCGGGCTTGCTCGCGAAGGGCGCACCGCGGTTTTAAGGATTTACCTCAAAGCGTCTTCCACAACGAATCAAAATCCTCCTCGCTACCGACCGCGCCGCTCCCCGCGGCGTTGTCATTTCTGGCGGCCTCCAGCGAACGATAGGCAAACTGGTTGAAACTGTTGGTGCTCGCCACCCGCCGATCCAGCCCGGCCCGGCGTTCCTCGCCGTTGGTGTTGATCATCACCTTGTTGCCTTCCTCAAAGGGCAATCGCGGGGCGAGCAGGGTGGCCGGCAGGTCTATCGCGCTGATAGCCGGCAGTAGCAGGCCACGCAAGTATTGGCTGTGGTCGTCACGGGTGCGCACCAGTTGCAGGCCGCAAGGCTCGGCGAAGGGCGCGACTTGCTGGATACCCATTTGCGTACCGCCGCCGCTAACCTGGCGGATCCAGCGCACCACCGCGATGCTCCAGCCTGACCCCGCCGTATCCTCGACGCCGACCATCTCGCCAGCCTGTAACTCGGCCGGTATTGCATCTGGCCAGGCCAGGCAATAACCGCCCGGACTGTGATTGATCACCGGCAAGGTGTAGGTCGGAAAGTGACGGTTGCGGTCGGACGCTTCGTGACTGTCGTCAGTCTGAAGCTGCTGGTATTCGATTTCTTCGTAGGGCAGCGACGCGCCGGCGCCGCCTTGTGGCGCCGCATCGAAGGCATGGTGCCATTGATCTTTTTCACGGACGGAGGTCGCCGTGAACTGCGCGCGGCCGGCACCGGGATTTTTCAGGATCTCGCTGAACGGGCGTTGGCCACCCAGATAGAAGTGCAGTGCGCTCATGCCCACGCACACGGTCAAGGTGCCTTGACTGGTCGTGCGCTGGAAACTGCGTTCAACCGCCTGGCCCCAAGCGGCATTCAGGTGTTGCAGCGTATCCAGGCTTAATCCTGCGGGCACGGGCAGTGGCACCGGACTGTCGGTTTTTTCCAAATGGGCTTCAATGGCTGCGACCAGCGGCTGCGGATCGAACCCCAGTAAGCTCTCCTGTTGCTCGGGGCGGAATTTCGATCGGTAACGCGGCCCGATGTCGAACTCCGGCGCGATGCCAAACAGTCCGTCGCCCGGAGTTTCCGGTTGCAGCTTGATCAATTTGCTCCACGGCTCCAGCACTTCCGCAAGCCGTGCGATCTGGTTCTGGCGCAGTTGATTGCATCGTGCGGCGCCCAGCAGCAGTGCGGCCACGTACGTCTGTTCGATGCTCAGGGTTTGTGTCTGACTGGCCAGCTCATCGCGCAGGCTCAAGTGCTGGAGCCGATGGGAACAGGCGATCCGATACAGCTGATGCAGTTCCAGCCACACACCTTCCGGCACCGGACAATAGAGCTGGGTGGCGCGGATCAGTGGTCCGTTCAGGCAATGGATCGCCCGTTGCAATGCCTGGGCCAGCAGCGGCGCGCGGTCCTTGCTGAAGCGCGGCGAGATGCTCACGACGATTTGTTTATAGCCAATCGCCAAATGACTTTGCAGTGCCTGGCAGAGGTTGCCGACCTTGCGCGAACGCTCGTCGAGGACAATCGACTGGTGCAGGAAGTGCCGCTCCAGGTGCTTGCAGACGTAATACACCTCGGGCCGCAGTAACTCGAGTAATTGCAGGCGATTGTCGCTGGGTGTGAGTAACTGGTTCAGTTCGCTCAAGCCTTGATAGAGCTGGCGAGCGGTTTCGCCGATATTGGCTTTGGGCAGGTTGGCGATCCAGCGCTTGAGGTCGCGCGGGGTGGCTTCGCAGAACGACAGGCGCAGCTGTTCGGGGACAGGCGCGCGTAGCAGAAGGTGGGGACTGGTCTCATTCATGCCGTGAACAAACTCCGACCGGGAAAATGGGCAGTGAATGACCAGACTGTAGCAGCAATAGCCTGCCGAGGAACCCCTGCCGCCGGTAGGAGCTGCCGAAGGCTGCGATCTTTACCCGTGGCCACCGAAGATCAAGATCAAAAGATCGCGGCCTTCGGCAGCTCCTACGGAAATCTACCGTTTGTCTGTCAGTCGGGTGATGGCGAGGCGTGCTACTAATCTGACAGACGTGCGATCGGATACGCACGGTCGTACGGCCTGCTGCCTGTGCAGGGCAGGTCTCTCGTAACTTCAAGGAGATGAAGTTTATGTCTAGATACGTAGTGGCAAATCAATGGGGCGGTAGTTCGGCACCCTGGCATCCGGGCGGAGACTGGACGTTAGGCGCGCGGGACAACCAGAAGGTTGTCGCCATCGAGATCAGGTCGAGCGATGGCGGCAAGAGCTTCACCGGCACCATGACGTACGCGGGTGAAGGTCCCATTGGCTTCAAGGCTCAGCGCACGGGCCAGAACCAGTACAACGTTGAAAATCAGTGGGGCGGCAATGACGCTCCATGGCATCCGGGTGGCAAATGGGTCATCGGAGGCCGGGACAATCAGAACGTTGTCGCGTTGAGCGTGACCTCCAATGACGGAGGCAAAAACCTCAGTGGTACCAATACCTACGCCAACGAAGGCCCCATCGGTTTTCGCGGGCAGATAGAGTAGCGGCACCACCGAAATGTCCGACCCCACGAAGACGTTCGTGGGGTCGGATCAGGGATCAGGCTTTTGGCAAGCCCATGCCCTGACCCATCTGCACCGGCGAACCCGCCGCCAGTTCTTCAGCCCACTGCACTTGATCAGGACCGAACAAGACGACCGCCGTCGAACCCAGCTTGAAACGACCCAGTTCCGCACCTTTTTCCAGGTGGATAGGCGCACGGGCAGCTTCGTCGTAGCGGAAGGTTTTCAGTTCGCGTTTCGGTGGAGTCACCAGGCCCGCCCAGACGGTTTCGATCGATGCCACGATCATCGCGCCCACCAGCACCACGGCCATCGGCCCGCGCTCGGTGTCGAAAATGCACGCCACACGCTCGTTGCGGGCAAACAATTCCGGAACGTTTTCAGCGGTGGTCTGGTTAACCGAGAAAATCCGGCCCGGGATGTAGACCATTTCGCGCAGAGTGCCGGCCAGCGGCATATGCACGCGATGGTAGTCCTTCGGCGACAGGTAAATGGTCGCGAAATCACCGCCCATGAACGGCGCTGCGTTGGCGGCGTCACCGCCCAGCAATTCCAGCACGCTGAAGCTGTGGCCCTTGGCCTGGAACACGCGACCGTGCTCGATCGGGCCGAGCTGGCTGACGGCACCGTCGGCCGGGCTGAGGATCGCGCCCGGGGTTTCGTCCAGCGGACGAGCGCCGTCTTTCAATGCGCGGGTGAAGAACGCGTTGAAATGCTCGTAAGCCGTCAGGTCTTCGACCAGGGCCAGGGACATGTCCACCTGATAACGCTTGGCGAACCACGCAGTGAACGCATTCTTGAACCAGCGCACACGGCATTCGGCGATGCAGCCGGCCAGTCGCGAGAGCAAGTGGTGGGGCAGCAGGTATTGGCTGAGGATAAACAAACGCTTATTCATTAACTGTCCTTAAAAACCTTAGATCTCTACAGGCGTATCGGGATGGTTACCCCATTCGCCCCAGGAGCCGGCGTAGCCTTTGACCCGCGGATAACCGAGGGACTTGGCCACCAGATAGGTGAAGCCAGAACGGTGGTGAGTCTGGCAGTGGGTAATCACTTCTTTGTCTTTGCTGATCCCGAGTTGTTCGAGGATCTGCGGCATGTCTTTGCGGATGCGCAGGTTGCGCGCCCGGTCCATGCCCGCGGTCCATTCGAAATTGACCGCGCCGGGAATGTGTCCGCCCTTGGCCGCGAGGACTTTCTCGCCGGAGTACTCCAGCGGTCCGCGCGCGTCCCAGATGGCCAGGTCAGCGGCGCCGAGACGGCTTTGCAGGTATTCACGAGTGGCGGTGGGCTCGTCGTGCAAGGTCAGCGCAACCGGGCCGCCGACCGCGGGCGGGATCTGGATCGACATGGGCGAGCCTTCTGCCAGCCAGGCCGGCAGACCGCCGTCGATATAGTGGTACTGGCTGTGGCCGATGACGTCCAGCAGCCAGATAAAGCGCCCGGCCCAACCGCCGCCTTCGTCGTCATACACGACGTAGACCGCATCGGGGTTGTGGCCCAGCTCGCCGAACAACGCTTCGAGTGCCGCTTGCGGCGGCATCAGGCCTGGCGCCGGCGGTTGGCCGAGTTGCGTGCGTTTCGGATCGACAAACCGCGCACCGGGAATATGCCCTTCGGCATAGCGGGCGCTGCTGGTCAGGTCCACCAGAATCAGTTCGCGGGCGTCGAGGCGAGAGAGCAAGTCGCTCGGTTCGATTACCAGCGGCAAGCCAGAGAAGTCAGACATGTGAGGTCTCCAGAGCACAAAGGGGAGGATTGTAGCGGGTCATTGGCCGCGATGGCTAAAGCTGTGCAGGGCTTTCTCGATGCACTGCGCGGTTTTGCCAAAGGCTTGTACGGTGATTTCCGAAAACGGCCCGCCGCCCTGATCCGCCACCACGACCATGATCACGCGTCCGTTGTTGATCAGCGAGCGTAGCAGCAGGTGTTCGCCACCGAACTGCGAACGCAGGCTGGCCGGCAGCAGCGCCGAAAATTGCGCGTTGTTGGCCGGTGTCAGGCGCACCTGGGCCTGTTGCGAAAGCAGGCGTTGTAGCACCGTGCTCTGGCTCACCAAAAAATTCAGACCCGCTACTTCTTTCGGCAGCCCGGCAATCTGGTGCACGCGCAGATTGGCGTGCGCGCGGTCGGCCATCAGGATCATCACCCGACGCATGCCGCACGCGACCAACGCGTCACGGGCCGAGTTGGTCAAGTGCATGGCATTGGTGAAACGACTCGGTTCCAGCAGCAGCTCGGCACATTGCCTGCGCCACTTCGCCAGGTCTTCGGCGGTTGGCGCCGGGGCCGGCAGCAGACCGGCGTGAACGCGATTCATGCCCCACGGCCAGAGCAGCGCAACGGCAGGGTGCCAGAGGTCCGGCATGGCGTGTTGGCGCGCACTGTTGGCGGCCTGTTGGTGCAATTGCTGTTGCACCTCGTCCATCGGCATTTGCAGGTAAAGGCTGGTCAGGTATTGCCAGCGTTCACTGTGCGGACTGTCCCAGGCCTGTTGCGCCGACAGCGCCAGACCGTTGGCCAGCAGCACCGTGTTGGCCGGTTGATTGAGCCAGCGGCGCAGAGTCGGATCGTCGTCGAGACGGTTCTGCTGGCGCAATGGATGATCGCTGTCGCGCGCAATGCGCAGGACTTTCACCAATTCCCGCTGCTCGTTGAGCAACAGCTTGTAACCCTGCAGCACCCAGATCGGCAGGTGCCAGATCTCCACCAGCGCCTGAGCGATTTCCAGCAGGCGAGCGCCAAACAATTGCTTCTCGACGCTGCGCGCCGACTCGCCTTTATGGATGACCCGCAACTCCCATTCTTCAAGCAACTGCGGATGGGTAAACGCCATCGGCCACAGCGGCGAAAGAAACAGCAGGCTGCCCCAGTGGATGTCCTGCCACAACCGCGCCAGGCGAGCGGCGAAAAAACCGTTGGCCTGTTGCGTCGCGTGTTGGCTGATCATCTGCAACTGACGCAGGGCCACGGGAATTTCCGATTCCGGTTCCGCGGGCAGCCGCGCAAGCAACTCTTCGGTGCGCTTCAAACCGAGGCGATTGATCGCCACCTCAAGGTTTTCCGCAGGCTCGGTCATGCTGCCGTGGGTGTGCCGGTTGGCTTCGCGAATCACGCTCAAGGCCAGGGCGGGGCTCTCTTGCATCAGCTCGGCGATATCGCGCAGCGAGCTGCGGTCGTCGCGGATGGCCATGCAGACACGGTCATGACTGGCTTGCGGAACCGGCAGGCGCACGCCATCGAGAAGCTTGACCCAGCCTTCGAGTGTGGTCGGTTTTGGAGTTGGAATGTTCGTTTCGTTAGCCATGTCTGGACGCGATCACCGTCTGCATTACCTATGCCCGGAGCGGGCCAAATTGGCTTTTCGCCTGAACTGGCTATAGTCTGGCGCAGTTTTGCCGATAAGTAGAAGAAGAGATTTTTTAACTTCCGAATATGACCTTGAACCCGACTCAGTAAGTGCTCTCCTACCTATGGCTAAAATAATCGGCATCATCGTCGTATTCGCGAGCGTGCTCGGCGGATACGTGCTCTCCCACGGCAAAATTGCCGCTCTGATTCAACCCTTCGAGGTGATGATCATCGGTGGCGCGGCCCTCGGCGCATTCCTCCAGGCCAACCCCGGCTACATGACCATGCACGTGCTCAAGAAATCCTTGGGCATGTTCAGTTCGCGCTTCAATCACACCTTCTACCTCGAAGTGCTGGGGCTGATTTACGAGATTCTCAACAAGAGCCGCCGCGAAGGCATGATGGCCATCGAAGGCGACATCGAAGATGCCTCCGCGAGCCCGATTTTCGCCAAGTACCCGGCGGTGCTCAAGGACGAACGCATGACCGCGTTCATCTGCGATTACCTGCGCATCATGTCCTCCGGCAACATGGCTCCCCATGAGCTGGAAGGCCTGTTCGACATGGAACTCTATAGCCTCAAGGAAGACCTCGAGCACCCATCCCACGCGGTGAACGGCATCGCCGACGCCATGCCGGGTTTCGGTATCGTCGCGGCGGTACTGGGTATCGTGGTGACCATGGCTTCCCTGGGCGAAGGCGACCAGAAATCCATCGGTCTGCACGTCGGTGCGGCACTGGTCGGTACCTTCTTCGGTATTCTCGCGGCGTACGGTTTCTTCGGTCCGCTGGCTCACTCCCTGGCCCACGATGCCAAGGAAGAACTGAACGTCTACGAAGCCATCAAGGCCTCGCTGGTCGCTTCGGCGTCCGGCATGCCGCCGTCGCTGGCGGTGGAGTTCGGGCGCAAGGTTCTGTACCCGGCGCACCGTCCTAGCTTTGCTGAGCTGGAACAAGCGGTTCGTGGTCGCTGAGTTATGGAAAATAACCAGCCGATAATCATCAAGCGCGTCAAGCGCATCGCCGGCGGGCATCACGGGGGCGCCTGGAAAATCGCCTTCGCCGACTTCGCGACGGCGATGATGGCGTTCTTCCTGGTGTTGTGGCTGCTGTCCACTGCAACACCGGAACAGAAGATCGCCATTGCCGGTTACTTCAAAGACCCGGTCGGCTTTTCCGAAAGCGGCACGCCTTACATCATCGACCTGGGCGGCACGCCGACCCTGGCGCCGGAAAACACCCTCAACCCCGAAGTGAAATCCCAGCCGCAGCCGGACAAGGTGACCATCGACGCCGAACAGGTCGAAGGCATGGCCGAGATGGTGGAGAAGGAACGCCTCGAACTGTTGCTGCAAGAACTGCAGAACAAGGTCGAAGAGAACCCGCAGCTGAAGAAATTCAAGGACCAGATTCTGTTCGAGATCACACCGGACGGCCTGCGCATCCAGATCGTGGACGCCGAAAACCGCCCGATGTTCGACTCCGGCAGTGCGCGTCTGAAGCCGTACTTCGAAGACATCTTGCTGGCCATGGCCGACACCATCAAAGCGGTGCCGAACAAGATCAGCATCAGCGGTCATACCGACGCCAAGCCGTACTCGGGCACCGGCGACTTCGGTAACTGGGAGCTTTCGGCCAACCGGGCCAACGCCGCACGTCGCGCATTGGTGGCGGGCAGTTATCCGGATAAGCAAGTGGCGCGTGTCGTCGGTTATGCCTCGTCGGCCTTGTTCGATCGCGAGAAACCGCTCAACCCGGTCAACCGCCGAATCGACATTATCGTGCTGACCAAGAAAGCCCAGCGCGCCATCGAAGGCTCGCAAGGCGCGGAGCCAGAGCCAACGCAAGGGCAGGGCGGCCCGGGTGAAGTGCCGGCCGACCCGAACGCATTGCCGGCGGATAAAGAACCATTGCCGGCGCATGAGCTGCGCGAGCGTTTGAATCTGTTTGATGACCTGGCACCGAAACCCGGTGAACCGCCGAAGCAGTGAAGTGCCCCACGAAAAAGCCGACAGCGATGTCGGCTTTTTTGTGCCTGTTGATTTTGTTCGGTGGGAGAGTGCCTGCCTGCATTGGGCGTCAATCGGTCATTGGGAAACGTCCGTCATGGTTTCGGGACTCTTCCTACATCTATCCGGCAGTGCTCTTGGTAGGGTTTTCGCCAATGTCGCGTGCACTAACCAGGACGGTTTTGACATCGCGCTTTCACATCCTCCGTGCTTAAGGATAAGCGTATGTTCAAGTCGGCCAATACGGCGCAATTTGCGCTGCACATCCCTGCTGTTCGTAACGATTTCAAGGTGCTCGCCTTTGAGGGTGTCGAGGCGATCAGCGCCTTGTACGCAATAAAGGTCGAACTGGTCAGCGAAAATCCCGATTTCGATCTGGAAGGTTTACTCAGCCAACCTGCATTTCTTCAGTTTGGTCATAACGGCGAAGGCATTCATGGCCATATCGAAGAGGTGTTCGTCGGTGAACCCGGCAAACGCCTGACCCGTTATCACCTGGCTCTCGTACCGACGCTGCACTACTTGCAGTTTAGCCACGATCAGCGGATTTTTCAGAACCTGACGGCGCCGCAAATCATTGCCCAGGTGCTCAAAGGTCACGGCATTCAGGCTGATGCCTTTGCCTTCCATGTCAGCACCAGCCCGGAGCGCGAATACTGCACTCAATATGGGGAAAGCGATTTCGAGTTCGTCCAGCGGCTGTGCGCCGAGGACGGCATCGCGTGGCATCACCAGCATTCGCCAGACGGTCAAGCGTTGCTTAGGGGGCGGGCATAGAGACAATCGTGACCAAAACTCCCGCTATACCCATCCCCGGACACGGCGACTTGCCGGACTACGATGTGTGCCTCCCGGCAAGCCTGCGTCCCGACGCCGATCGCTTGATCCGCTATCTGCACGCATTGCCGCATCGGCGAGTGCGGTACTGCCCCTGGTGTGGCAACACCAATGTGAACCCACACGCTCGTCTGGCCCAACAACGACTCCAGCGTTACTACTGTGGATCCTGTCGCAAGAGCTGCAACAGTTTGAGCGATTCACCCTTTGCAAACATGCACCGGATGGAGCTGTGGTCAACGTTTGCCGTGTACCTGCTGGCCGGTTGGTCCAGTGTCCAGATAGCGCCTCGTTTGGGGGTAAACCCAAAGGTCTATTTCAGTTGGGGACAGGCGGTCCGGGAGGTGATGGCTGAGGAGTGTCCCGAGTTGCATCTGTGGTGGACGACTCGTCATTACCGGGAAAACCTGCAACCGCCCGAGCACATTGCGGCGCAGCAGCAAGCGGTGATTACGTGGATCGAGACAATGCTGAGTGCACAGAAGGCGAAATGCCCGAGGTGTGGGGGAGAGCGAACCTATCGAATCAAAGGCATTCGCCCGAATTTCAAGTGCGACCCCTGCGTGACCTGCTTTTCCATGCTGTCCGGGACACCCCTGGTTGGGATGATTCGGCCTGAACTCTGGGTCGATTTTGTGAAAGGGGTGATGGACGGCCAGAGTATCCCGGACCTCAAGCGGCGTTCAGGGTTGGGGATGGGCGCCAGTACACGCTGGCGTGAGCAGTTTTTGCTCTTGATTGAAAAGTTGGGGCACCCTGAACTGTTGCAATGGATCACCTGGATGCGCAGTCGTCGTAACAATGAGGCGGTCAGTTTTGTGCGCCAAGGCGGGCATCTGGACAAGGCCACGCGCTCTATCTATCCGCAAGGGACGCGAAAGGGCGGGTTTGTTTCCCAAAAATAGGCGCTGCGAAACCTAGTCGTTACTGAACGCCTGAAGGCGAACGGTCCCGCCACGCGACTTGTCGATCTGGAGCACGGGCAGGGTTTTGGCGTGCCGAAAATAAAGTTAATCATCTCCCACGGGCCGGACTTGCGCTGCCGGAGGTAAAAATAAAAGAACGAGGCATTTCCGAGAAAGGTGTAGGACGTCTCCGAGACGCATAAACCGGGTTTCGCTTCACTGGAGGCCCACCTATAGTTTGGCCGTCGCCGACGAATCGGTGATCGACTTTAGCCAGTCGTAACGGATGATGCACAAGCGCCCGTATAATCGCGGCGCTTTTTGCTGCCTGACATCTACATGTCTATGGTGGCTGTGCGTGGGACACCTTCGGGTGTGCCGGGTTCATCTGTCCGGTTGGCTAACCCGCGTACAGCTACCACCCCAATTCGTTTAGCCACGAAAGGGTGGGAGTTTCACCTATCAGATGAGATTCAATTCATGCCCAAATACCATCCCCTGCAAGGCAACTTCAGCGTCGGCCCGACGCTGTACATCGACACGGAAGCCCGCGCTTCCGATCTTCTTGAAACCGCCGTCCACCGACTCAAAGCCGCGCGTAATCTGCTCAACAGCGTCACTTGCCTGTGTGTCAAAGAAGCCGAAGGTCACGATCTGGAACATTTTGCCAACGCCGCACACATGTTGATCCAGGACGGCTGTGATGCCTTGGATGTGCTGGGCTGGACGCTGGAAAAAGCCGCACGCTGAAAATGAAAAAGCCGCGAGATGATCGCGGCTTTTTTGTCTCTGCGTGAAGCGACTTAGTAGCTGCTCTCCGGCAAACTCGCGATGATCGAGCGATAACTGTTCATCCGTTGCTGCTGCACGCGGCCCTCTTCCAGCGCCTTGAGCAATGCGCAACCCGGTTCGCGGTCATGCTTGCAATCACGGAAGCGGCAGGTGCCGATCAAGTCGTTGAACTCGATGAAGCCGGCTTCGACATCGGCGCGGCTGACGTGGCCCAGGCCGAATTCGCGGATACCCGGGGAGTCGATCAGCTCACCGCCACCGGGGAAGTGGAACAACCGCGCGGTCGTGGTGGTGTGAGTGCCCTGGCCAGACAGTTCGGACAACGGGCCGACGCGGGTTTCGACTTCCGGCAGCAGGCTGTTGACCAGCGACGACTTGCCGACGCCGGACTGGCCGACGAACACGCTGATGCGCCCGTCCAGTTGTTCCTGCAACTGTTCCATGCCATTGCCGTGGTGCGCCGACACTTCCAGTACCGGGTAACCCAGCGTGCGGTAAACCGCGAGCAAGGCATTCAGCGCCGGGGCGTTCTGTTCGTCGATCAGGTCGAATTTGTTGAGCAGCAGCAGCGGCCGAATGCCGGCATGCTCCGCAGCGACCAGATAGCGGTCGATCAGGTTGGCGTGAGGCTCGGGCAGCGGCGCGAAGACGATGACGATCATGTCGACGTTGGCCGCCACCGGCTTGAGCTGGCCGCGGCTGTCCGGACGGCAGAGCTCGGTTTTACGCGGCAGTTGCGCCACGATCACCCCGATGCCCTGGTTGCCGGCACGCCAGACCACCTGATCGCCGGTCACCAGCGCCGGCAGGTTGGCGCGCAAGTGGCAGCGGAACACTTGGCCGGCCAGATCGCCATCGAGGGCTTCGACTTCGACCTGTACACCGAAGTGCGCGATCACCAGGCCCGTCTGTTCCGGACCCAGGTCGCCACCCTCAAGTGCCTCGACAGCCGAGGACTCGCGTTTGGCGGCGCGGGCAGCGCGTTCGCCCTGAATCTTTTCGATGCGCCAGTTTTGACGACGATTGAGTTGGCGTTTGGCCATGGGTGTTCCGTATCAAGAATGCAGCGATTAGGTAAAACGGCCGCGAGTTTAGCACGCCCGGCCACCTGCCTAGGCTAAACTGCGCAGCATTGACTAGGAGCCGACACATGCAAAACCCGCAGAATCTGATCTGGATCGACCTGGAAATGACCGGTCTGAACCCTGATACCGACGTCATCATCGAGATGGCCACCATCGTCACCGACAGTGATCTGAACACCCTGGCCGAAGGGCCGGTGATCGCGATCCATCACAGCGATGAAATCCTCGCCGGCATGGACGAGTGGAACACCCGTCAACACGGCGGCTCGGGCCTGACCCAGCGCGTGCGCGACAGCCGCATCAGTATGGCCGAAGCGGAAGCCGAGACCATTGCCTTCCTGGAGCAGTGGGTGCCGAAGGGCAAGTCGCCGATCTGTGGCAACAGCATCTGCCAGGATCGTCGCTTCCTTTATACGCACATGAAATCCCTGGAAAGCTTCTTCCACTACCGCAACCTCGACGTCTCGACCCTTAAAGAGCTGGCCGCTCGCTGGGCACCGGACGTGCGCGACAGCTTCAAAAAGGGCAGCACCCACCTGGCCCTGGACGACATCCGCGAATCGATCGCCGAGTTGCAGCATTACCGTAAGCATTTCATCAAGTTCTGATGCTGCGGGCTTTTGTGGCGAGGGAGCTTGCTCCCGCTCGGCTGCGAAGCAGTCGTAAATCGGCTGGCGCGGTCTATCTGAAGGTATGCGTTGTCAGGAAATGGGGCTGCTGCGCAGCCCAGCGGGAGCAAGCTCCCTCGCCACAGGTTCGCGGTGCTGTCTGCTGCCCTCTTTTGGTGCCGGGACTAAATGGCTAGACTGCGCGCCTTCCTGCAAGGACCGCCACCATGTTGCTGATGCTCTACCTGATCGCCATTACCGCCGAAGCCATGACCGGCGCCCTGTCCGCCGGTCGCCGTGGCATGGACTGGTTTGGCGTGGTGTTGATCGCCTGCATCACGGCGTTGGGCGGCGGTTCGGTGCGCGACGTGCTGCTCGGCCATTACCCGCTGACGTGGGTGAAACACCCGGAATACCTGGTGCTGACCTCGATTGCTGCGATGTTCACGGTCTTCGCTGCGCGCTGGATGCGCCACCTGCGCTCACTGTTTCTGGTGCTCGACGCCGTGGGCCTGGTGGCGTTCACTCTGATCGGCTGCATGACCGCCCTGGAAATGGGGCACGGCATGCTGGTGGCCTCGGTCAGTGGCGTGATCACTGGGGTATTCGGCGGCATCCTGCGTGACATCTTCTGCAACGACATCCCGCTGATCTTCCGTCGCGAGCTCTACGCCAGCGTGTCGTTCGCGGCGGCGTGGTGCTACATGCTGTGCCTTTATCTGAACGTGCCGGGAGAACAGGCAATTCTGATCACGCTGTTTGGCGGCTTCCTGCTGCGCTTGCTAGCGATCCGTTTCCACTGGGAAATGCCGAAGTTCGTCTATAACGACGAAACCTGACATAACGCCGTTCCTGTAGGAGCTGCCGAAGGCTGCGATCTTTTGATCTTAAAAAAACAGGATCAAAAGATCGCAGCCTTCGGCAGCTCCTACGCAAGGCCGTGTTGTTTCAGCGCCCACTCGA
Organism: Pseudomonas sp. LBUM1670; assembly: GCF_059695695.1. Lineage (NCBI taxonomy): Bacteria > Pseudomonadati > Pseudomonadota > Gammaproteobacteria > Pseudomonadales > Pseudomonadaceae > Pseudomonas > Pseudomonas sp. LBUM1670. The sequence goes on from NZ_CP166783.1 coordinate 581,671, forward strand.
CGTGTTCACGGACCAGTTCCGACGGATGCTCGCGCCGCGCCTTCAGCGCTTCCAGCACCGGAATGCTCGATGGCGCATTACCCAATCCCACCGCAAGATTACGCAACCAGCGCTCGTAACCGGCACGACGTAACGGCGAACCTTCCGTACTGCTGAGGAACTTGTCCTCGTCCCACATGAACAGCTCCGCCAGTTCGGCGTTGTCCAGATTGTGCCGTGGCTTGAAGTCGCTCTCGCCGGACGGGCGGGCGAAGCGGTTCCACGGGCAGACGATCTGGCAGTCATCGCAGCCGAATACCCGATTGCCGATCAAGGGCCGCAAGTCTTCGGGAATCGCGCTTTTCAGTTCGATGGTCAGGTAAGAGATGCAGCGTCGGGCATCCAGAACATAAGGGCCGACGAAAGCGTTGGTCGGGCAAATGTCGAGGCATGCGGTGCAGCGGCCGCAATGTTCGGTGCTGTGCGGCGGGTCGACCGGCAACGGCAGGTCGACAAACAGTTCGCTGAGAAAGAAGTAACTGCCGGCCTTGCGATTCAAGACCAGCGTATTTTTGCCGATCCATCCAAGGCCGGCCTGTTCAGCGATGGCTTTTTCCAGCACCGGCGCACTGTCGACGAAGGCGCGGTAGCCGAACGGACCGATGACGGCCTGAATCTTTTCCGCCAGTTGTTGCACACGTTTACGGATCAATTTGTGGTAATCGCGGCCCAAGGCATAACGCGAGACGTAGGCTTTTTCAGGTTGGGCCAGGCGTTTGGCCATTTCGGTGTCGCCCGGCAGGTAATCCATGCGCAGGGACACCACCCGAAGCGTGCCGGGCACCAGCTCTTCCGGGTGTGAGCGTTTACTGCCGTGGGCGCCCATGTAGTCCATTTCGCCGTGATAGCCGGCCGCAAGCCAGCGCTCCAGGTGCTGCTCATGCTCGGCCAGATCCAGGCCGCTGATGCCGACTTGCTGAAAGCCCAGCTCGCGGCCCCAGTCCTTGATGGATTGGGCGAGGGCGGGCAGGTCTGTGGTAATAGCGGGCATGAGGCGAGAGAAACCGGAGCTGAGGTGCGTATAATTCTGCCAGACATCGGAGCCCGAAGACGCATGCCGCACACTAAAGATGATTTACCCGACGCGCTGTACAGCGCCGCGCAAGTGCGAGCCCTCGATGCGAGCCTGATTGCGTCGGGCACGCCGGGCTTCGAATTGATGCAGCGGGCGGCGCGGGCGACCTGGCGTGCGTTGGTTCGGCAGTGGCCGACGGCCAACGAACTGACGGTGGTCGCCGGTCACGGCAACAACGCCGGTGATGGGTATTTAGTCGCGGTGTTGGCCAAGCGTGCCGGCTGGCATGTGCGCGTGTTGGCGGCCGGTGATCCCCAGCGTTTGCAGGGCGATGCCGGGTTGGCCCATGCCGAGGCTTTGTCCGAAGGTGTCGCGGTTCAAGACTGGAATGCGCAGTCGGAGCTACGGGGTGTTGTGCTGGATGCCTTGCTCGGCACCGGTCTGGCAGGCGAGGTGCGAGAGCCTTACGCCAGTATCATCGCCGCGATCAATGCCAGCGGCCTGCCGGTTGCCGCAGTGGATATTCCTTCGGGACTTTGTGCCGATACAGGACGTGTGCTCGGCGTGGCCGTTCGGGCGGATCTTACCGTGACCTTCATTGGTTTGAAGTTGGGTCTGTTCACGGGCGAAGCGGCGGACCTGGTGGGTGAGTTGGTTTTCAATGATCTGCAAGCATCCCCTGAGTCGTTTAACGGGGTCGCCATCAGCGCGCGTCGCCTGACGGCCGGTAATTTGCCGCGTCTGGCGGATCGCGCGCCGACTGCCCATAAAGGCAAATTCGGCCATGTCTTGTTGATTGGCGGTGATCGGGGCTTCGGCGGTGCCATTCTGTTGAGCGCACAAAGTGCCCTGCGCAGTGGTGCTGGCATGGTGTCGGTGGCCACGCGCAGCGAACATGTGCCGGCTGCACTGGCCCGAATCCCCGAAGCCATGGTGCTGGGCACTTCGTCGGCCAATCAGTTGATGGGATTGCTGCAAAAGGTTTCCGTGCTGGTAGTGGGGCCGGGCCTGGGGCAGGCTTCGTGGGGGCGCAGCCTGTTGTCGGCGGCGGCCAATGCGCCGTTGCCACAGGTTTGGGACGCGGATGCGCTGAACATGCTGGCCGAAGAACGTGTGAGTCTGCCCAAGGACTGCGTGATCACCCCGCATCCGGGGGAAGCGGCGCGGTTGCTCGGGATCAGTACCGCTGAGGTTCAGGCCGACCGTCCGTCCGCTGCTCACGCATTGAGCAAAAAATATACAGCTGTAGTGATTCTGAAAGGCACCGGCAGTCTGATCGCCAGTCCCGATGGGCGCCTGGCGGTTTGTCATCAAGGCCACCCGGCCATGGCCACTGCCGGTTTGGGTGATGTGCTGGCCGGTTTGGTCGGCGCGTTGCTGGCGCAAGGCATGCGTGCATTCGACGCCGCCTGTCTGGCCGTCTGGCTGCACGCCAACGCCGGCGCGCAACAAGGTAAATCGGGCCGTGGGCTGGCGGCCAGTGATCTGATTCCAGCCATTCGTCAGTTGTTGGAGGAGCAAGCACCGTGTCTGAAGTAACCCTGTACCTGGCCGATGAAGAGGCGATGACGGCGTTTGGCGCACGCATCGCACGAACCACCGAAGGGCACGGTCTGATTTTCCTCGAGGGGGATCTGGGCGCCGGGAAAACCACGCTGTCCAGGGGCATCATCCGAGGCCTGGGGCATGTGGGTGCGGTAAAAAGTCCGACCTTTACCCTGGTCGAGCCCTACGAGATCGGTGACATCCGCGCCTTCCATTTCGATCTCTATCGCTTGGTCGACCCTGAGGAGTTGGAGTACCTCGGCATCCGCGACTACTTCGAAGACGACGCGTTATGCCTGATCGAATGGCCCCGCAAGGGTGCAGGCTTTTTGCCAAAGCCCGACCTGACCATTACCATTAGCCCGCAAGACAGCGGGCGTTCGCTGAAAATTTTGTCCCAGGGCTCCCGTGGCGAGTCGTGGTGTGCCGCTTTGGCATTGGAAACCAATTAAATGATGGGGTCAGGTATGCGCTTTCGCGCGATGGTAGCTGCCGTAGGGATGTTGTTTTTGGCGGTGACCGTCGACGCTGTGGCCGAAACAAAGGTCAACAGCGTTCGCCTGTGGCGGGCACCGGACAACACACGGCTGGTGTTCGACCTGACCGGGCCGGTGCAACACAGCGTTTTCACCCTGACATCCCCGGACCGGCTGGTTATCGACATCAATGGCGCGTCCCTCGGAGCACCCCTGAACGTCAATGCTTCGAATACGCCAATCACTGCCATGCGCTCGGCCCAACGCACGCCGACCGACTTGCGTGTGGTCATCGACCTGAAAAAAGCCGTCACGCCCAAAAGCTTTACCCTGGCGCCGAACGCACAGTATGGCAATCGCCTGGTGGTCGATCTGTTCGATAACGCTGCCGACGCCGCGCCGATTCCTGCGCCGACCAACGTTGCGACGGTGGCCCCGGTTCCGGTCACCCCGGTCGACCCGCCGGTCAAGCTGCCGCCCGCTCCGGCTGGCAAGCGCGACATCGTCGTGGTCATCGACGCCGGCCACGGCGGTGAAGACCCGGGCGCCTCGGGCTCTCGCGGCCAGCGTGAAAAAGACGTGGTGCTGGCGATCGCTCGCGAATTGCAGCGTCAGGTCAACGGCATGAAAGGCTTCCGCGCCGAACTGACCCGCACCGGCGACTACTTCATTCCGTTGCGCGGCCGTACCGAAATTGCCCGTAAGAAGGGCGCCGACCTGTTCGTTTCGATCCACGCCGACGCCGCGCCATCGGCGGCTGCGTTCGGTGCGTCGGTGTTCGCCCTGTCTGATCGCGGCGCCACGTCTGAAACAGCCCGTTGGCTGGCCGACAGCGAAAACCGCTCCGACTTGATCGGTGGCGCCGGCAACGTCAGCCTCGACGACAAGGACCGCATGCTCGCAGGCGTTCTGCTCGACCTGTCGATGACCGCCTCGCTGACGTCCAGCCTGAACGTCGGCCAAAAAGTGCTGAGCAACATTGGTCGCGTGACGCCACTGCACAAACAACGCGTGGAGCAAGCCGGGTTCATGGTGCTGAAATCGCCGGACATCCCGTCGATCCTGGTGGAAACCGGGTTCATCTCCAACGCCAACGAAGCTTCGAAACTCGCGGCGGCCAGCCATCAGCAAGCGCTGGCACGCTCGATCAGCAGCGGCGTGCGCCAGTTCTTCCAGCAGAATCCACCGCCGGGCACTTACATTGCCTGGCTGCGCGATTCCGGCAAGATCGCCCAAGGTCCACGGGATCACCGGGTCAACCCGGGCGAAACCCTGGCGATGATTGCGGTGCGTTATCAGGTGTCCCCAGCCACCTTGCGCAGTGCCAACAACCTGAAGAGTGACGAGCTGAAAATCGGTCAGACCCTGACCATTCCCGGCACTGAACTGGCGTCCAAAGAATGAATGAGGTCGTGATCAATGGCGCTCGCATCGAGCTGCTCAGCCCGCGACTGGCGAACCAGATTGCCGCCGGCGAGGTGGTTGAACGCCCGGCTTCGGTGATCAAGGAGTTGCTGGAAAACAGCCTCGACTCCGGCGCCAAGCGCATCGATGTCGACGTGGAGCAGGGCGGCGTCAAGCTGCTGCGGGTGCGCGACGATGGCAGCGGCATTTCTGCCGATGACCTGCCGCTGGCCCTTGCGCGACACGCCACCAGCAAGATCCGCAACCTGGAAGATCTCGAACAGGTCATGAGCCTCGGGTTTCGCGGTGAAGCACTCGCCTCGATCAGCTCCGTGGCCCGCCTGACCCTGACGTCCCGCACCCGCGATGCCGAACAGGCCTGGCAAGTCGAAACCGAAGGCCGGGACATGGCGCCCCGCGTCCAGCCAGCCGCGCACCCGGTGGGCACTTCGGTGGAAGTGCGCGACCTGTTCTTCAACACCCCGGCGCGGCGTAAATTCCTCAAGACCGAAAAAACCGAATTCGATCACCTGCAAGAAGTGATCAAGCGTCTGGCGTTGGCGCGTTTCGACGTGGCGTTCCATTTGCGCCACAACGGCAAAACCATCCTCAGCCTGCACGAGGCCCGCGATGATGCGGCCCGCGCCCGGCGGGTGGCGGCGATTTGCGGTTCGGGTTTCCTCGAGCAAGCACTGCCGATCGAGATCGAACGCAATGGCCTGCATTTATGGGGTTGGGTCGGCTTGCCGACGTTCAACCGCAGCCAGGCGGACTTGCAGTATTTCTTCGTCAACGGCCGTGCCGTGCGCGACAAACTGGTGGCCCACGCGGTGCGTCAGGCGTATCGCGACGTGCTGTTCAATGGCCGGCACCCGACCTTCGTGCTGTTTTTCGAAGTCGATCCTGCGGGCGTCGACGTCAACGTGCACCCGACCAAGCACGAAGTGCGCTTCCGTGACGGACGCATGGTTCACGATTTCCTCTACGGCACTCTGCACCGCGCTTTGGGCGATGTGCGGCCGGAAGATCATCTGGCCGCGCCGGTAGCAACGGCGATCGTGCGACCAACCGGCATTGATGCGGGCGAATTCGGTCCCCAAGGCGAAATGCGCCTGGCGGCCAATGCGCTGCTGGAGCAGCCTCAGGCACAACCGTCATTCAACACGGCTGGCTCGGGCGCTGGCGCCGGTTATCAATATCAATACACGCCGCGTCCGCAGTCCGGCGTACCGGCGGCTGAAGCTCAGGCGGCTTACCGTGAGTTTTTCGCGCCGTTGCCGGAAGCCAACGCCGTCGCGCTTCCGGCCGGTCAGGACGATATTCCACCGCTGGGTTACGCATTGGCGCAGCTCAAAGGCATCTACATTCTTTCGGAAAACGCCCAAGGGCTGGTGCTGGTGGACATGCACGCTGCCCATGAGCGAATCATGTACGAGCGCCTGAAGCTCGCCATGGCCAGCGAAGGATTGAGCGGCCAGCCTCTACTGGTGCCGGAATCTTTGGCAGTGAGCGAGCGCGAAGGCGATTGCGCCGAAGAAAACGTCGCGTGGTTCCAGCGTCTGGGCTTTGAATTGCAGCGTCTGGGCCCGGAAACGCTGGCCATTCGGCAGATTCCAGCCTTGCTCAAGCAGGCGGAAGCCAATCGATTGGTTAGCGACGTGTTGTCGGATTTGATGGAATATGGCACCAGCGACCGGATTCAGGCGCACCTGAACGAGCTGCTCGGCACCATGGCCTGCCACGGCGCGATTCGGGCGAATCGGCGTCTGGCCCTGCCGGAAATGAACGGTCTGCTGCGTGATATGGAAAACACCGAACGCAGCGGTCAATGCAACCATGGCCGACCGACCTGGACCCAATTGGGCCTGGACGATCTGGACAAACTGTTCCTGCGCGGTCGTTGATGAGCCAGCTCCCTCCTGCGATTTTCCTGATGGGCCCGACCGCAGCGGGCAAGACCGACCTGGCCATCGAGCTCACCAAGGTCCTGCCTTGCGAGTTGATCAGTGTCGATTCGGCGCTGGTCTATCGCGGCATGGACATCGGCACCGCCAAGCCCTCGAAAGAGATTCTGGCCGAATTCCCACACCGTTTGATCGACATTATCGACCCTGCTGAGGCCTATTCCGCTGCGGAATTTCGCCGTGACGCCCTCGAAGCCATGGCCGACATCACCGCGCGCGGCAAAATTCCGCTGCTGGTGGGTGGCACAATGCTCTATTACAAGGCTTTGGTTGAAGGGCTGGCGGACATGCCTGCCGCCGATCCGGAAGTCCGCGCGCAAATCGAAGAAGAAGCTGCACGCCTTGGCTGGCAAGCCCTCCACGACCAATTGGCGATCATCGACCCGCAATCCGCAGCCCGTATTCACCCGAACGATCCCCAGCGCCTCAGTCGGGCACTGGAAGTTTATCGCGTCAGCGGTCAGAGCATGACCGAGCTGCGACAGCGACAAAGTGCGCAAAGTACTGAAGCAGCCGCTTCGGGACTGCAACAATTGCCCTATACTGTCGCGAACTTGGCCATTGCTCCGGCAAATCGGCAGGTACTGCACGAGCGAATTAAACAAAGATTCACTTTAATGTTGGAACAGGGATTCATTGACGAGGTCGTAGCCCTGCGTGAGCGAAGTGACCTGCATTCGGGGTTGCCGTCTATACGTGCAGTAGGCTACCGACAAGTCTGGGACTACCTGGACGGCAAGCTGACGCAAGCCGAGATGCAGGAGCGTGGAATCATTGCCACGCGCCAATTGGCAAAACGTCAGTTCACCTGGTTGCGCAGTTGGGCTGATTTACACTGGCTGGACAGCCTGGATTGCGACAATCTGCCGCGCGCCTTGAAATACCTGGGGACCATCTCCATATTGAGCTGAGTCCTTGCAATTGCCGTCTATCCTTGGGGGTGTGACGGCCTCAAGCCATCTGTTTACCTATTTTTTATATTGAATCCTTAAAGGAGTGCGGCACATGTCAAAAGGGCATTCGCTACAAGACCCTTACTTGAATACTTTACGTAAAGAGAAAGTGGGGGTTTCCATCTACCTGGTGAACGGGATCAAACTGCAAGGCACGATCGAGTCTTTCGACCAGTTCGTTATCCTGCTGAAAAACACCGTCAGCCAGATGGTTTACAAACACGCTATCTCTACAGTGGTGCCGGTTCGCCCAATTCGTCTGCCTAGCGCAACCGAATCCGAAGCAGGCGACGCTGAGCCAGGTAACGCCTGATAGGAGTCTCCTTTGTTCTTTGAGCGCCACGGTGGTGGTGAGCGAGTGATCCTCGTTCACTTGGATGGACAGGACCCTGAGGCGCGCGAAGATCCGCAGGAGTTTCAGGAGTTGGCTAATTCGGCCGGCGCCGAGACCGTTGCGTTTTTTAACGTGCCGCGTCATCGGCCAACCGCCAAATTCCTGATCGGTAGCGGCAAGGTCGAGCAACTGCGCGACCTGGTCCATGCCGAAGAAGCCGATCTGGTGATCTTCAATCACACGCTTACGCCCAGTCAGGAACGTAACCTCGAACGTGTTTTCGAGTGTCGCGTGATCGACCGCACCGGTCTGATTCTCGATATTTTCGCCCAGCGCGCCCGTACCCATGAAGGCAAGCTCCAGGTAGAACTGGCCCAGCTTGACCACATGAGCACCCGGCTGGTTCGTGGCTGGACTCACCTTGAGCGTCAGGGTGGCGGTATCGGCATGCGTGGCCCAGGTGAAACCCAACTCGAAACCGACCGACGTCTGCTGCGGGTTCGCCTGCGCCAGATCAAGGGTCGCCTGGAAAAAGTGCGCAGTCAGCGCGAACAGTCGCGACGCGGTCGCTCGCGTGCGGATATTCCTACCGTGTCCCTGGTGGGGTATACCAACGCCGGTAAATCCACGCTCTTCAATAACGTGACGAAATCCGATGTGTACGCGGCTGACCAGTTGTTTGCCACGCTGGATCCGACCTTGCGCCGTCTGGAACTGGACGACCTGGGGCCGATTGTCCTGGCCGACACTGTGGGTTTCATTCGCCACTTGCCCCACAAGCTGGTCGAGGCATTTCGGTCTACCCTCGAAGAATCGAGCAACTCCGACCTGCTGTTGCACGTGATCGATGCGGCCGAACCGGATCGCATGTTGCAGATCGAGCAGGTGATGGTGGTGCTGGGCGAGATTGGCGCCCAGGACTTGCCGATCCTCGAGGTCTATAACAAACTCGATTTGCTTGAAGGCGTTGAGCCACAAATCCAGCGCGACGAAAACGGCAAGCCTCAACGGGTCTGGCTGTCCGCGCGTGATGGCAGTGGTCTGGAATTGCTTGAACAAGCCATTGCCGAGTTGCTGGGCAGTGAGTTATTCATCGGTACCTTGCGCTTGCCGCAACGATTCGCTCGACTGCGTGCGCAGTTCTTCGAACTCGGAGCGGTGCAGAAAGAAGAACACGACGAAGAAGGTGTCAGCTTGCTGGCCGTTCGATTGCCGCGCTCGGAGCTCAATCGGCTGGTCAGCCGTGAAGGCGTTGTGCCGACAGAGTTCATCGAGCAACACACTTTGCAATAAAAGCCTGAGAAAGCGGTTGTGCCGTGGTGACAGGCATTCTGTAGCATTGGTCGGCGCGCCGTGGGCGCGTCTTTGCTTTATCAGATGGAGAGCGCTATGGCTTGGAATGAGCCGGGTGGCAACTCGAATAATCAGGATCCTTGGGGTGGCAAGCGCCGCAATAACGGCGACCGCAAGGGACCACCGGATCTCGACGAGGCCTTCCGAAAGCTGCAGGAAAGCCTGAACGGGTTGTTCGGTGGTGGTAAGAAACGCGGTGATGACGGCGGTGGTTCGGGCAGGAGTGGCGGCTTCGGCGGCCTGCTCGGCATCGGCCTGGTCGTGCTGGCGGCCGTGTGGCTGTACAGCGCGGTCTACGTCGTCGACGAGCAGGAGCAAGCCGTGGTGCTGCGCTTCGGCAAGTACTACGAAACCGTCGGCCCGGGCCTGAACATCTATTTCCCGCCGCTCGATCGCAAGTACCTGGAAAACGTCACGCGTGAGCGTGCCTATACCAAGCAGGGTCAAATGCTGACTGAAGACGAAAACATCGTCGAAGTGCCGCTGACCGTGCAGTACAAGATCAGCAACCTGCAGGACTTCGTGCTGAGCGTTGATCAGCCGGAAATCAGCCTGCAGCACGCGACCGAAAGTGCCTTGCGCCATGTGGTGGGCTCCACCGCGATGGATCAGGTGCTGACCGAAGGCCGTGAATTGATGGCCAGCGAGATCAAGGAGCGTCTGCAACGCTTCATGGATACCTATCGCACCGGCATCACCGTCACCCAGGTCAACGTACAGAGCGCAGCCGCACCGCGTGAAGTGCAGGAAGCCTTCGATGACGTGATCCGCGCCCGTGAAGACGAGCAGCGTTCGCGCAACCAGGCTGAAACCTATGCCAACGGCGTCGTGCCGGAAGCCCGTGGTCAGGCCCAGCGCATCATCGAAGATGCCAATGGTTACCGTGACGAAACCGTCTCGCGCGCCAAGGGTGAGGCCGACCGCTTCACCAAACTGGTCAGCGAGTACCGCAAGGCGCCTGAAGTCACCCGCCAGCGTCTGTATCTGGACACCATGCAGGAAGTCTTCAGCAGCACCAGCAAGGTTCTCGTGACCGGCAACAAGAATGGCCAGAGCAATCTGCTGTACTTGCCGCTGGACAAGATGGTCGAAAGTGGCCGCAGCACCAGCACAGCAGTGACTGGCGCGGCAGCCACCGGCAATGAAGCGAATGTGCGTGCAGCCGATCTGCAGCAACAGCAAGCACGTACCAGGGAGAGTCGCTGATGAGCAATAAATCGCTGATCGCCCTTATTGTCGGCGTCGTCGTGGCGATCGCAGCCTGGAACTGCTTCTACATCGTGGCTCAGACCGAGCGTGCGGTGCTGCTGCAGTTCGGTCGCGTGGTTCAGGCCGATGTTCAGCCAGGCCTGCATGTGAAAGTGCCTTACGTTAACCAGGTGCGTAAATTCGACGCACGCCTGATGACGCTGGATGCACCGACACAACGCTTCCTGACGCTGGAAAAGAAAGCCGTCATGGTCGATGCCTACGCCAAATGGCGCGTGAAAGATGCCGAGCGCTTCTACACCGCGACCTCCGGCCTCAAGCAGATTGCTGACGAGCGTCTTTCCCGTCGTCTGGAATCGGGCCTGCGTGACCAGTTCGGCAAGCGCACGCTGCACGAAGTGGTGTCCGGTGAGCGCGATGCGCTGATGACCGATATCACGGCGTCGCTGAACAAGATGGCGGAAAAAGAGCTGGGCATCGAAGTCGTCGATGTTCGGGTCAAGGCCATCGATCTGCCGAAAGAAGTGAACCGCAGCGTTTTCGAACGCATGAGTTCCGAGCGTGAGCGTGAAGCTCGCGAGCACCGCGCCAAGGGTAACGAACTGGCGGAAGGCATTCGTGCCGACGCCGATCGTCAACGCCGCGTGTTGCTGGCTGAAGCCTATCGTGAATCCGAAGAGGTTCGCGGTGACGGTGATGCCCAGGCCGCTGCGATCTACTCCAAGGCCTACGGCCAGGATCAGGAGTTCTACGGTTTCTACCGTAGCCTGCGCGCCTACCGTGAAAGCTTCGCGAACAAATCCGACGTCATGGTCCTCGACCCAAGCAGCGACTTCTTCCGTTACCTGGAAAAAGCCAAGCCTTGATACGACGTTGACCTGAATCATCCCCCCGCCTGGCGGCTAAAGCCTCGGGCGGGGTGATCCTTTGGGAAAACGTGTGTATGATGCGGCAGCCGGGAAATTCCCGGCTTTTTTGCGTCTGCACGTTTGATTGCTGTTGTTTATGCAGGTGCCCGAGTTGAATGACTCGACAGGTTTTTCGAGGAAAGTGATTGGCGAAGCTTATTTTCAGGCTTTTCGCCGCGTTGTTTATGCGTGGCTTGTAAACAAAGCCGATCATTTTCTGCTTCACTCAAGGCTCGCCCATAGGCTTGCCGCCCGGACCATAGGGGAATGGCGTAATGGCAACGGTAGACCGCTGGCTGCTGCCAGATGGCATCGAAGAAGTACTGCCACCGGAAGCGGCGCGCATTGAAGTCGCGCGTCGTCAGGTGTTGGATCTGTTCCAGAGCTGGGGTTACGAGTTTGTCGTGACTCCCCATATCGAGTACCTGGAATCCCTGCTGACCGGCGCGGGCCAGGACCTCGATCTGCGTACCTTCAAGGTCATCGATCCGCAATCGGGCCGGCAGATGGGTTTCCGTGCCGACATCACGCCGCAAGTGGCGCGCATCGATGCGCACACCCTGCGTCGCGAAGGTCCGAGCCGCCTGTGCTATGCCGGCAGCGTGCTGCACGCTCAGCCGCGCGCCTTGTCGTCCTCGCGCAGCCCGATTCAACTGGGCGCCGAGTTGTACGGCGATGGCAGCCCGAGCAGCGACGTGGAAGTGATCAGCCTGATGCTTGTCATGCTGCAACTGGCCGATGTGCCGGATGTGCACATGGACCTCGGTCATGTCGGCATCTACCGCGGCCTGGCCCGCGCGGCCGGTTTGTCCGGTGAAGTTGAACAACAGTTGTTTGATGCGTTGCAACGCAAGGCGATCGACGAGGTCATTACCTTGACCGAAGGCTTGCCTGCCGATCTGTCGGGCATGCTGCGGGCGTTGGTTGACCTGTGTGGCGGCCGTGAAGTCCTGGAGGCTGCGCGCGTACGTCTGGCGAATGCGCCGGCGCCAGTTTTGGCGGCGCTGGACGATTTGCTGGCGATTGCCGAGCGTTTGTCTACGCGTTTCCCGGAACTGCCGCTGTACTTCGATCTGGGTGAGTTGCGCGGCTACCACTACCACACCGGTGTGGTGTTCGCGGTGTTCGTACCGGGTGTTGGCCAGTCCATTGCCCAGGGCGGTCGTTATGACGACATCGGCGCCGACTTCGGTCGCGCCCGTCCGGCAACCGGTTTCTCTACCGATTTGAAAACCCTGGTGACCCTGGGGCGTGCTGAAATCGAGCTACCGTCTGGCGGTATCTGGATGCCTGACAGTACGGATGCGGCACTCTGGCAGCAGGTTTGCCAGTTGCGCAGTGAGGGTCAGCGTGTCGTTCAGGCATTGCCTGGACAACCTTTGGCCGCCGCCCGTGAAGCGGACTGCGACCGGCAATTGATTCAGCAGAACGGGCTTTGGCAAGTATCGCCACTGGCTTCTTGAGTTTTCCTGTCGGCCCGTGGCCGGCACCAAGTTTGCGCGAATGAGGACAAGTGTTATGGGTAAGAATGTCGTAGTCCTGGGCACCCAATGGGGTGATGAGGGCAAAGGCAAGATCGTTGATCTGCTGACCGAACATGCTGCCGCCGTAGTGCGCTACCAGGGTGGCCACAACGCAGGTCACACCCTGGTGATCGATGGCGAAAAAACCGTCTTGCACCTGATCCCGTCGGGCGTACTGCGCGAAGGCGTGCAGTGCCTGATCGGCAACGGCGTGGTGGTTGCACCGGACGCCTTGCTGCGCGAGATCGTCAAGCTGGAAGAGAAAGGCGTACCGGTGCGTGAGCGCCTGCGTATCAGCCCGTCCTGCCCGCTGATCCTGTCCTTCCACGTTGCGCTGGACCAGGCCCGTGAAAAGGCCCGTGGCGAGCTGAAGATCGGTACGACCGGTCGCGGCATCGGCCCGGCCTACGAAGACAAGGTTGCGCGTCGTGGTCTGCGTGTCGGCGACCTGCTAAACATGCCGCGCTTTGAAGACAAGCTGCGTGAACTGGTGGATTACCACAACTTCATGCTGGTGGGTTACTACAAAGAGCCGGCCATCGAGTTCGAAAAGACCCTGGCTGAATGCAAAGAATACGCTGAGCTGCTCAAGCCGCTGATGCTGGACGTGACGGCCGAGCTGCACGACCTGCGTCGCGCCGGCAAAGACATCATGTTTGAAGGCGCCCAAGGTTCGTTGCTGGACATCGACCACGGTACCTACCCGTACGTGACCAGCTCTAACACTACCGCTGGCGGCGTTGCTACCGGTTCGGGTGTGGGCCCGATGTTCCTCGACTACATCCTGGGCATCACCAAGGCTTACACCACGCGTGTAGGTTCGGGTCCGTTCCCGACTGAACTGTTCGACGAAGTCGGTGCGCACCTGGCCAAACAAGGCCACGAGTTCGGTGCGACTACTGGCCGTGCCCGTCGTTGTGGCTGGTTTGACGCTGTTATCCTGCGTCGCGCTATCGATGTGAACAGCATCTCGGGCATCTGCCTGACCAAGCTGGACGTACTCGACGGTCTGGAAACCATCAACATCTGCGTCGGCTACAAAGATGCCGAAGGTAACGATGTTGCCCCGACTGACGCTGACAGCTACGTGGGTCTGCAGCCTGTGTACGAAGAAGTGCCGGGCTGGACCGAGTCGACCGTGGGTGCCAAAGCCCTGGAAGAGCTGCCAGCTAACGCACGTGCCTACATCAAACGCGTCGAAGAGCTGATCGGCGCGCCGATCGACATTATTTCGACGGGCCCGGACCGCAACGAAACCATCGTTCTGCGTCATCCGTTCGCTTAATAAGTCGTTGATGTAAAACACAAAGGGCCCTTAATTGGGCCCTTTGTCGTATCTGTCTGTAGGACGGCATGACCTTTGCTGTGATCTTCATTATCGGCACGTCTTCTGGCGTGCCATCAATTTAATGGCGTCCAGCCAGAGGGATATCAAGTGTCGGCGGTTCTCTCATTGTTACAAAGCCGTTTATTGCGGCCGGTGTTCGTTACCCTTGGTATCGCCCTTTTGGTGCAGGTGCTGGTGGCTGTTGCTCTGACGCGGAGCACAGTGACTGCATTGGAAGCCGATTTGGGTGTGCGCCTGGGGGTGGACAGTCAAAAACTTTCTGGCGAGCTGGAGCAGGCGGGACGTGAAGTCACGTCGAGCCTCGACAACCTCTCGACCAGTACGCGTCAGCGCCTCACGACCGGTTTATCCTCGCGACTGGAGGACGAACAGGCACAGTTGCGTGCCACGCTGGAAAAGGACCTGAAGGATTCCGCCAATGATATGGCGCAGCTCCTGGCTTCGGTTGCGCCCCGCGCGATGTGGGACAGCGACGTGCCGACCCTGTCCGAATTCGCCCGTCGGACCCAGCGCAATCCCAACGTGCTGTTCGTGGTCTATGACGACGCAACGGGTCAGCACCTGACGCGCTACCTCAACCGCGAAAACCCGATCAACAAGGCCCTTCTGGAGAAAGGCCAGGGCGAGCGCGCGCTGGATAAAGTGCTGGATGCGGCGAAGAACGATCCATCGGTTTACTACCTCGAAGCCTCGATCAACCCTAATGGCGTGGAAATCGGCAAGGTCTTGATGGGCGTCTCCACCGCTTCCGTGGAAACCGATCTGGCGGCGCTGGACAAGCGCTTCACCGCGCTGATCGCCAGCAGTGATCAACTGGTCGGCGACAGCCTCAAAGGCGCAGCGGCTGACAGCGCCACCGCGATGCGAGCGCGTCTGACCTCCGCTCAGTCCACCGCCTCTGAAATGAAAGCCAACACCACCAGCACCGTACAGGAGGCCGCGGCGACCTTGCGCTGGCGCATCGGCATGGGTCTGGCGCTGGTGGGTTGCGGCGTGTTGCTGTTGCTGGCCGTGGTCTTGGGTCATCGTGTGGTCAACCGCTTGAAGATGCTGATTTCGGCGATGGACGACCTGGCGGCGGGCGAGGGAGATTTGACCAAGCGCGTGCAGATCAACAGCAAGGATGAAATTGGCGACATGGCCTCGGCGGTCAATCGCTTTGTGGATAAGTTGCAGCCGATCGTGCGTGAGGCGGGCGATGTGGCGCAGCGTACTGGTGTTGAAATCGGTGCCATGACCCTGCGTAACGCCGGTGCCGATGCGGCAGCGGGCATGCAGCGTGACGAGGTTGCCGAGAGCCTGCGCGCATTGTCGCAAATGGCTGACGAAGCCCAGTCTGAAAGCCACGCCATGCAGGCGGCCTTGCAGCAGGTGGTGGACATCCGTTCGGCCACCGATGAAAACACCCGGACCTCGGCGAAAGTCGGCAGCCTGATCGAAGCGTTGGCCGGGCAGGTCGATACCGGGGCGAAAGTCATCGAGCGACTGGCGCAGCAGAGTGAGCAGATTGAAGTGGTGCTGACCGTGATTCACGGGATCGCCGAGCAGACCAACCTGCTGGCGCTGAATGCGGCCATCGAAGCGGCGCGTGCCGGCGAGACCGGTCGCGGCTTTGCCGTGGTGGCGGACGAGGTTCGAGCGCTGGCGAGCAAGACCCAGAGCTCCACGGGTGACATTCAGGCGCACATCGTGGCCTTGCAGCAAGGTGCGCGGGAGGCGGTGGCAGCGATCGGTCAGGCCGGGCGTCAGGCCAGCGAAGGTCTGTTGGTTTTGCGTGACAGTGCGCGGTTGCAGCAATCGGTGCAGGTGTCGGTCGAGCAGGTGCACGCGGCAATTGGTCTGGCGACGCAGGCAGCGGAGCATCAGGCACAGGGTGCGCAGGCGGTGCGGGGTCGGGTTGAAACCATTCATGCGCAGGCTGAGAAAGCGGCTCAGGCGGTGGTGGAGACCACGGCGAGCGGCAAGGTGCTGGATGGCTTGGCGGCGCAGTTGAAGGCGAGCCTGGGGCAGTTCAGGGCCTGAAATGCGGTGTCTGTGCTGGCCCCTTCGCGAGCAAGCCCGCTCCCACATTTGATCTCTGGTGCTCACCAATTGTGAGTTCACAGCAGATCCAGTGTGGGAGCGGGCTTGCTCGCGAAGGCATTCTCAGCGACTCAGATACATCCGAGTCGTAAGCAGGTAGACCGGCAACCCCGACACCAAAATCAACAACGCCGCATAAGGCGCCGCCGCCGCAAACTCCACGTTCGCGGTATGCGCCCAAACCTCCGTCGCCAACGTATTCAGCCCGGTCAGACTCAGCAGCAACGTCGCCGTCAGCTCCTTCATCGCATCCAGAAACACCAGCGCAAACGCCGCCCCCAATGCCGGAAAGATGATCGGCAGCGTCACCCGGCAAAACGCACTGAAGGACGACGCCCCCAGCGTACGAGCCGCCTCTTCCAGCTGCGGTGCAGCCTTGTTCAGTGCCGTACGAATCGGCGCCTGAGCTAGTGGCAAAAACAGCAGCGCATAAGCGATCAGCAGCAATGCCGACGTCTGGTACAGCACCGGCACATAGTGCAGCGCGAAATACACCAGCGTCAGCGCGATCACCAATCCAGGCAGCGCATGCAGCAGATACGGCAAACGCTCGGCCCAGATGGCCAACCGGCCTTTGTAGCGCACCACTAACAATCCCACCAGCACCGCCAACACCAGGCACAGCGCCGCGCCGCCCAGCGACAACGCCAGAGATGAAACCAATGCCTCGCTGATCGCCGCCACCGGAAACGCTGCCGACGAACCGACCGCCAGCCAGTACGCCAGCATCCCCAGGGGAATTCCGCTGCCGATGAACGCCAGCGCCAGGCAGTAAACTTGTCCGGCGACAGCCCGCGGCCCTAATCGAACCTGTTCCGCTTGCCGCGCGGCGCCCTGGTCGGTGCGTACATGCCGACCTTTGCCGCGTACTTTCAGTTCCAGCCACAGCAGCATCAGACAAAGCGCCAGAAGCGCCGCCGACAGCATCGCCCCGTTGGCGTTGCTGAATTCCAGTTCGAACTGCTGATAGCTCGCCGTGATGAACGTCTGCAAGCCGATGATCGACAGCGCACCGAACTCCACCAGCATGTGCAGCGTGATCAGCAGCGAACCTGCCAGTAACGATGGCCAGAGCAATGGCAGCGTAATTCTGAAAAACACGCCCCAGCGATTCTGTCCAAGTGTCCGTGCGGACTCTTCGAGAGAAGGGTCAAGATTGCGCAGGGTCGCCGCCACCGGCAGAAAGATCAGCGGATACTTGGACAGGGTCATCGCCAGAATCGCCCCGCCCAAACCTTCGAAATGAGCGCTCAACGAAACCCAGGTGAAGCTGCTGACAAAGGCCGGCACCGCGAACGGCAAACACAGGATCACGCCCCACAAACGCCGCCCCGGCAAGTTGCTGCGCTCAAGCAGCCAGGCCAGCGAGAGGCCGATCACGCCACAGGCGACTGTCACACCGACCATCAACTCCAGCGTATTGCGGAGCAGACCGAACACATAAGGCCGCCACAACAGATGCAGCGCTTCAGCCCAGCCCGCCTGCCAGGTCTTGAGCCCGACGTAAGCCAGCGGCAAAAGACTGAGTACCACCAACAGCAAAACCGGCAGCAGCAGCCAGATCGATGGCCGCTTGCGCCGTGGCACGTAACCCCCGCGTGCGACGGGGGCGGATAACGATGCGCTCATCAGTTCAAGCCAACGTCACGTTCCAGGTCCAGGGCTTCTTCGGCGTTGCCAAGGTCGGCTGGCGTGACTTTCGGCGCTTGCAGTTCGCTGAACGGCTTGAGGCCGCGATCCGATTGCATGCCTTTGTGCAGCGGGTATTCGGCGGTGGTCTGGGTGATCACGCGCTGGCCTTCTTCGCTGGCCATGTAGGCAAGGAATTGCTGGGCCTCTTTTGGATGTTTACTGGATTTCAACACGGCAGCGCTGGAAACGGTGATCAGCCCGCCGACGTCACCGCCGGTGAAGTAATGCAATTTCGAATCGAGCTGGCCTTTCTCACGCTGCAAGGCGAACCAGTAGTAGTTGTTCACCAGCACGGTGGCGACTTCGCCATTTTCCACGGCTTTCAGCGCAGCCATGTTGTTGCTGTAAGTCTTGCCGAACGCGCGCAGGCCGGTCAGCCATTCTTCGGCTGCGTCCATACCGTGCACCTTGATGATCGCCACGGCTTGTTCCTGGAACGCGCCGCTGGTGGGCACGAAACCGACCTTGCCTTGCCATTTCGGGTCGGAGAATTCCATCACCGATTTCGGCAGGTCTTTTTCATCAATCAGTTTGGGATTGAATGCGACAACGCGGACTCGCGCAGTAATCCCGATCCAGGTGCCGTTGCCGGCGACGTAGTTTTTGGGCAGAACGGCGAGGGTGGCGGCATCGGTTTGCGCCAGCAGGCCTTGTTCGCCAAGCTTGTTCAATGGCGGCGATTCTTCGGTGTAGATCACGTCGGCGGGGGAGCGATCGCCCTCTTCGACGACCTGGCTGGCATGGGTCTGCTGGAGAGGTTGCGCAGATGTTGATGCCTGTCAGTCAAGCGCAATCCCTGTGGGAGCGGGCTTGCTCGCGAAAGCGGTGTCTCAGCTACATCAGGTTTGACTGACACTCCCTCTTCGCGAGCAAGCCCGCTCCCACAGGGATTGCGCTTGACTGAAGATTTTTTAAAGGTCAGAAACGCAAAAACCCGCTTTCGCGGGTTTTTGTGAAATTCCAGAGTGAACTCTGAAATTTGAATTGGTGCCCAGAAGAAGACTCGAACTTCCACGACCTTGCGGTCACCAGCACCTGAAGCTGGCGTGTCTACCAATTTCACCATCTGGGCATAATCTTCAGCGTTGCCGCTGTTGATGTGGCGCACTATACGGAGAGCATTTTGATCTGTAAACCCCTGATTTAGTTTTAATAAATCAGATGCTTAGAATGCAAAAAACCCGCTTTCGCGGGTTTTTGTGCGAGCCTTGAAATTGATCTAATCTCAAGCTCTAAATTGGTGCCCAGAAGAAGACTCGAACTTCCACGACCTTGCGGTCACCAGCACCTGAAGCTGGCGTGTCTACCAATTTCACCATCTGGGCAGTATCGGCAGCGCTAGTGCGTCGTCGATGGCGCGCACTATACGGAGCGTCTTTTTAACTGTAAACCCCCGGCATCAAAAAAACTTGAAAAATATTACCAATGGCATTCAAGTAAGCTTTGCGCTGTCGATAAAGGGCTTTAGATGGGCTGTCACAGCCTGAAATTTCCCGTTTCATTACGCCTATGCCAAACTAACCCGCATATAGACAAGGTGAAAACTCTCTAATGGCCGATTGGCAGTCCCTCGATCCCGAGGCCGCTCGTGAAGCGGAAAAATACGAAAACCCTATTCCTAGCCGCGAACTGATCCTTCAGCACCTTGCTGATCGGGGTTCGCCTGCTAACCGCGAGCAACTGGTCGAAGAGTTTGGTCTGACCACAGAAGACCAGATCGAAGCCCTGCGGCGCCGCCTGCGCGCCATGGAGCGCGACGCTCAACTCATCTACACCCGTCGCGGCACCTATGCGCCGGTGGACAAGCTCGACCTGATCCTGGGCCGCATCAGCGGTCACCGTGACGGTTTCGGCTTCCTGGTTCCGGACGACGGCAGTGACGATCTGTTCATGAGCCCGGCGCAAATGCGTCTGGTGTTCGATGGCGACCGTGCCCTGGCGCGTGTTTCCGGTCTGGACCGTCGCGGTCGCCGCGAAGGCATGATCGTCGAAGTGGTCTCCCGCGCTCACGAAACCATCGTCGGCCGTTACTTCGAAGAGGGCGGCATCGGCTTCGTGGTGGCGGACAATCCAAAGATCCAGCAGGAAGTGCTGGTCACGCCGGGCCGCAACGCCAACGCCAATATCGGCCAATTCGTTGAAGTGAAGATCACGCACTGGCCGACCCCGCGCTTCCAGCCGCAAGGCGATGTGGTGGAAGTGGTCGGTAACTACATGGCGCCGGGCATGGAGATCGATATTGCCCTGCGTACCTACGACATTCCTCACGTCTGGCCTGAGGCGGTGCTGAAAGAAGCCGCCAAGCTCAAGCCTGAAGTCGAAGAGAAAGACAAAGAGAAGCGTATCGACCTGCGTCATCTACCGTTCGTCACTATCGACGGTGAAGATGCGCGCGACTTCGATGACGCGGTCTACTGCGAAGCCAAGCCGGGCAAACTGCGCCTGTTCTCCGGTGGCTGGAAGTTGTACGTGGCGATTGCCGACGTCTCCAGCTACGTGAAGATCGGTTCGGCGCTGGATAACGAATCCCAGGTTCGCGGCAACTCCGTTTACTTCCCGGAGCGCGTGGTGCCGATGCTGCCTGAGCAGCTGTCCAATGGCCTGTGCTCGCTGAACCCGCACGTCGATCGCCTGGCCATGGTCTGCGAAATGACCATCTCCAAATCCGGCGAGATGACCGATTACTGCTTCTACGAAGCGGTGATTCACTCCCATGCGCGTCTGACCTACAACAAGGTCAGCACCATGCTGGAGACGCCGAAAGTCACCGAGGCGCGTCAGCTTCGTGGCGAATACACCGACGTTGTGCCGCACCTCAAGCAGCTGTACTCGCTGTACAAGGTGCTGCTGGCGGCCCGTCATGTGCGTGGCGCGATCGATTTCGAAACGCAGGAAACCCGGATCATCTTCGGGACCGAGCGCAAGATTGCCGAAATCCGTCCGACCGTGCGCAACGATGCACACAAGCTGATCGAGGAATGCATGCTGGCGGCCAACGTGGCCACCGCCGAATTCCTGAAAAAGCACGAAATACCGGCGCTGTATCGCGTCCACGATGGCCCGCCACCGGAGCGTCTGGAAAAACTGCGCGCCTTCCTCGGCGAGCTCGGCCTGTCCCTGCACAAAGGCAAGGACGGCCCGTCGCCGAAGGATTACCAGGCCTTGCTGGCCGGCATCAAGGACCGTCCGGATTTCCATCTGATCCAGACCGTCATGCTGCGTTCGCTGAGTCAGGCGGTGTACAGCGCTGATAACCAGGGCCACTTCGGCCTGAATTACGAAGCCTATACCCACTTCACCTCGCCGATCCGCCGCTACCCGGACTTGCTCACGCACCGTGCGATCCGTAGCGTCATCCATTCGAAAATGGACACCCCGCACGTTCGCCGTGCCGGCGCGATGACCATTCCGAAAGCGCGCATCTATCCGTACGACGAAGCGGCCCTGGAGCAGCTCGGCGAGCAATGCTCGATGAGCGAACGCCGTGCCGACGAAGCGACCCGCGACGTGGTGAACTGGCTCAAGTGCGAGTTCATGAAAGACCGTGTAGGCGAGTCGTTCCCGGGTGTGATCACCGCCGTGACTGGTTTTGGCCTGTTCGTCGAACTGACCGATATCTACGTCGAAGGCCTGGTGCACGTCACCGCGCTGCCGGGCGATTACTACCACTTCGATCCTGTGCACCACCGCCTCGCCGGTGAGCGCACTGGTCGCAGCTTCCGCCTTGGCGACACTGTTGAAGTGCGCGTGATGCGCGTTGACCTCGACGAACGCAAGATCGACTTCGAGATGGCTGAAAAAACCATCAGCGCACCGATCGGTCGCAAGAAGCGCGGGACTGAAACCGCTGCACCTGCTGCTAAAACGGCTGCAGAGCCGGCGCCGGCGAAAACCGGTCGTCGTCCTGCCAAGGAAAAAGCGCCCGAAGCCTATCGTCCAAGCGATGCCGCGGCGAAAAACGCCGAGCTGCGCAAAAGCCGTGAATTGAAGCAGGCGTTGCTGTCTGATGCGAAAAGCGGTGGTAAAGCGGCGTCTGGGGGAAAGACCGGACGGTCGGCGCCTGACAAGGCTCCCGGCAGCAAGCCGAGCAAACACCGTAAAGGCCCGCCGAAAGCGGGTTCGGCCCCAGCCAAAAGCGGCGGGGCGCGTAAACCTAAGGCCAAGTCATGAGTCAGTTGGAAAAAATCTACGGTGTGCACGCGGTAGAAGCATTGCTGCGTCACCACCCGAAACGCGTCAAGCAGATCTGGCTGGCTGAAGGCCGCAGCGATCCGCGCGTACAAACGCTGATCGATCTCGCCGCGGAAAACCGCGTGCCTGTCGGCAATGCCGAGCGTCGTGAGCTGGATGCCTGGGTTGAAGGCGTGCATCAGGGCGTGGTGGCGGACGTCAGTCCGAGCCAGGTCTGGGGCGAGGCCATGCTCGACGAGCTGCTCGATCGCACCGACGGCGCGCCGCTGCTGCTGGTACTCGACGGCGTGACCGATCCGCACAACCTGGGCGCTTGCCTGCGTTCGGCCGATGCGGCCGGCGCGCTGGCGGTGATCGTGCCGAAGGACAAGTCGGCCACGCTGACGCCAACGGTACGAAAAGTCGCTTGTGGCGCGGCGGAAGTGATTCCGTTGGTCGCGGTGACCAACCTGGCGCGCACCCTGGAAAAACTCAAGCAGCGCGGCTTGTGGGTTGTCGGTACGGCGGGCGAGGCCGAGCAGAGTCTGTATCAGCAAGACATGACCGGCCCGACCATCCTGATCATGGGTGCGGAAGGCAGCGGCATGCGTCGCCTGACTCGCGATCTGTGCGACTACCTGGTGCACCTGCCGATGACCGGCAGCGTCAGCAGTCTCAACGTTTCCGTGGCGACTGGCGTCTGCTTGTTTGAAGCGCAGCGCCAGCGCAGCGTCAAAGCTGCCACCAAAAAGTAGTCGCACGCGATCAAAATGTGGGAGCGGGCTTGCTCGCGAAAACGGTGTGTCATTCAGCAACAATGTTGAATGTGATGCCGCTTTCGCGAGCAAGCCCGCTCCCACATTGGTTCTGTGCCAGGCATTAAGGTCGGTGGTGCGGACGAGCTGTTCAAATAATCACCAATTGCCTTGCACCTCTTCTGTCCCTTCTCTACAATTGCGCCCCTTGCTGTGACGGCAGGCACGCATGTGTCTATCGCCAGCAAGTCCATAAGTGTCATTCACTCCTTGTCTGACCGCTTTTGAGCGGCAGGCTACAACCCGTAAGGAGCATTCATGCGTCATTACGAAATCATCTTTTTGGTCCACCCGGATCAAAGCGAGCAAGTCGGCGGCATGGTTGAGCGTTACACCAAGCTGATCGAAGAAGACGGCGGCAAAATCCACCGTCTGGAAGATTGGGGCCGTCGTCAACTGGCCTACGCAATCAACAATGTTCACAAGGCTCACTACGTGATGCTGAACGTTGAGTGCACTGGCAAGGCCCTGGCCGAGCTGGAAGACAACTTCCGCTACAACGATGCAGTGATCCGTAACCTGGTCATCCGTCGCGAAGAAGCCGTTACCGGCCAATCCGAGATGCTCAAGGCTGAAGAAAACCGCAGTGAGCGCCGTGAGCGTCGCGACCGTCCTGAGCACTCCGACGCCGAAGGCGTTGACAGTGATGACAGCGACAACAGCGATAACGCTGACGAGTAATCCACGGACCTTTTGAGGAGCCTATTACATGGCACGTTTCTTCCGTCGTCGTAAATTCTGCCGCTTCACCGCTGAAGACGTGAAAGAGATCGATTACAAAGATCTCAACACTCTGAAAGCTTACGTATCCGAGACCGGCAAAATCGTTCCAAGCCGCATCACCGGTACCAAAGCACGTTATCAGCGTCAGCTGGCCACCGCTATCAAGCGCGCCCGCTTCCTGGCCCTGCTGGCCTACACCGACAGCCACGGCCGCTGAGACCGGGCAGTCGACACGTAGCAAAGGATTGAATGCATGCGTGCCATAGCTGAGTTCATCATGCGCGGCCGTATGCAGGCCACTCTCGTAGTGGCTGGATGCGCAACATTGCCGTTGTTGTATTGGTTGGGTGCTGCCGCCGGATGCCTTGTGCTCCTGCGGCGCGGATTGAAGGACGCCCTTGGCGTACTTGCTCTCGGACTGCTGCCGGCGTTGATCTGGTGGCTTTACTCCGACGACCCACGGGCACTTCTGGTGCTGCTGGGGTCTTCGAGCCTTGCGTTGGTTTTGCGCGCAAGCGAGTCCTGGAACCGCGTGCTGCTGGTCAGCATAGCGATGGGAGTGGTGTTTGCAGTGGTGCTGGGGACAGCTTTTGCTCCCCAAATCGAGATGCTGGCGCAGGCTTTGATAAAGGTCATGCCGTCGCTACTCGGTGATGTCTACCAGAAGTTGTCGGTAGACGAGCAAGCGCGTTTCGCGTCCCTGATTGCACCGGTCCTGACCGGCCTGATTGCGGCCTTGTTGCAAATCGTCAGTGTGCTGAGCCTGATTGTCGGGCGCTACTGGCAGGCGTTGTTGTACAACCCGGGTGGTTTCGGTCGCGAGTTTCGCGCCGTCCGCTTCCCGCTGGGGCTGGCGATGTTACTGCTGGCGTTCATGCTTCTGGGGCCGAACATCGGTCCGCAGATGGCCATGTTAACGCCGTTGTGCAGTGTACCGCTGGTGTTCGCCGGGCTGGCCCTGATTCACGGGCTGGTGGCGCAAAAGCGACTGGCCAGGTTCTGGCTGGTGGGGTTGTACGTCACGCTGTTGCTGTTCATGCAGCTGATCTATCCGTTGCTGGTGGTCTTGGCCATCGTCGACAGCCTGATTGATTTTCGCGGTCGTTCGGCGCCGAAAGACGTCGATAGCGCGAACGGTGAAGGTTAAAAGTTAAGAGGATTTTCACATGCAACTGATCCTTCTGGAAAAAGTCACCAACCTGGGCAACCTGGGTGACAAAGTGAACGTTAAGGCTGGTTACGGTCGTAACTACCTGCTGCCTTACGGCAAAGCTACCGCTGCGACCCCAGCCAACCTGGCTGCGTTCGAAGAGCGTCGCGCTGAGCTGGAAAAAGCCGCAGCAGACCGTAAAACTTCGGCTGAAAGCCGTGCCGCCCAACTGGCTGAGCTGGAAGTGACTATCACTGCCACCGCTGGTGACGAAGGCAAGCTGTTCGGTTCGATCGGCACTCACGACATCGCTGATGCACTGACCGCCTCTGGCGTTGAAGTTGCAAAAAGCGAAGTTCGTCTGCCGAACGGCACCATCCGCAACGTAGGCGAATTCGACGTAGCCGTGCACCTGCACGCCGAAGTTGAAGCCACCGTACGCGTTGTCGTGGTAGCAGCTTAAGCAGCACTTGTCGGCTGGCACCCTCGGGTGCTTGTCGGTAACATCGGGCACGATCCTGTTTACAGGTCGTGCCCTTTGTCTTTCTGAAACCCCCAATTTCTAGTGGCCATGAACGATATTTCCGCTCCCGAGCAATACGATCTGCAAACCGCTTCCCTGAAGGTGCCTCCGCATTCCATCGAGGCCGAACAGGCTGTGCTCGGTGGTCTGATGCTGGACAACAACGCCTGGGAGCGCGTGCTCGATCAAGTCTCCGACGGCGATTTCTATCGGCATGACCACCGCCTGATCTTCCGCGCGATCGCCAAGCTCGCCGATCAGAACTCCCCGATCGACGTCGTGACCCTTGCCGAGCAATTGGACAAGGAAGGTCAGACTTCGCAAGTCGGCGGCCTTGGTTACCTCGGCGAGCTGGCGAAAAACACGCCGTCCGTCGCCAACATCAAGGCCTATGCGCAGATCGTCCGCGCGCGGGCGACGTTGCGGCAGTTGATCGGCATCGCTACCGAGATTGCCGACAGCGCCTTCAACCCGGAAGGCCGAACCGCTGAAGAGATTCTCGACGAAGCCGAACGGCAGATCTTCCAGATCGCCGAGGCCCGGCCTAAAACCGGCGGCCCGGTGAGCGTGAATGACCTGCTGACCAAGGCTATCGACCGCATCGACACCTTGTTCAATACCGACAACGCCATCACTGGCTTGTCGACCGGGTACACCGACCTCGACGAGAAGACCAGCGGCCTGCAGCCGGCTGACCTGATCATCGTCGCCGGCCGTCCGTCCATGGGTAAAACCACCTTTGCGATGAACCTGGTGGAAAACGCCGTGTTGCGCAGCGACAAGTGCGTGTTGGTGTACTCGCTCGAGATGCCAGGCGAATCGCTGATCATGCGTATGTTGTCGTCCCTGGGGCGTATCGACCAGACCAAGGTCCGTGCCGGTCGCCTGGATGACGACGATTGGCCGCGTCTGACGTCGGCAGTCAACCTGCTCAACGACCGCAAGCTGTTCATCGACGATACGGCGGGTATCAGCCCTTCGGAAATGCGCGCTCGGACCCGGCGTCTGGTGCGTGAGCATGGCGACGTTGCACTCATCATGATCGACTACCTGCAATTGATGCAGATTCCGGGCTCTGGCGGTGACAACCGGACCAACGAGATTTCCGAGATTTCCCGTTCCTTGAAAGCCCTGGCCAAGGAGTTCAATTGCCCGGTGGTGGCGTTGTCCCAGCTCAACCGCTCCCTGGAGCAACGACCGAACAAACGCCCGATCAACTCCGACCTCCGGGAATCCGGAGCGATCGAGCAGGATGCCGACGTCATCATGTTCGTGTACCGGGATGAGGTTTATCACCCGGAAACCGAGCACAAAGGCATCGCCGAGATCATCATCGGCAAGCAGCGGAACGGCCCGATCGGCACGTCACGACTGGCGTTCATCGGTAAGTACACCCGCTTCGAAAACCTGGCGCCGGGTAGCTACAACTTCGACGACGAATAACTTTGTGGGAGCGGGCTTGCTCGCGAAGGCGGTGTGGCAGCTGACAGTGATGTTGTCTGGCACGCCGCTTTCGCGAGCAAGCCCGCTCCCACATGGGTTACGCGTAATTTCCGACCATAGCCGTCGGAATTGGTCATTTTTTGTGCTATATTCCGCGCCCGCGATTTTTCATCTCAACACCGGTCATCGTCATGCAAACAGCCAAGCCGTTATTTGACTATCCAAAGTACTGGGCCGAATGTTTCGGTCCAGCGCCATTCCTGCCGATGAGCAGGGAGGAGATGGATCAGCTTGGCTGGGATTCCTGCGACATCATCATCGTCACCGGTGATGCCTACGTTGACCATCCGTCGTTCGGCATGGCGATCATCGGCCGGCTGCTGGAGTCTCAGGGCTTCCGCGTCGGGATCATTGCCCAGCCGAACTGGCAGTCCAAAGACGACTTCATGAAGCTCGGCGAGCCGAACCTGTTCTTCGGCGTCGCGGCCGGCAACATGGATTCGATGATCAACCGCTACACCGCGGACAAGAAAATCCGTTCCGATGATGCCTACACTCCTGGTGGCATGGCGGGCAAACGTCCGGATCGCGCGAGCCTGGTTTACAGCCAGCGCTGCAAGGAAGCCTACAAGAACGTGCCCATCGTTCTTGGCGGTATCGAAGCGTCCCTGCGCCGCATCGCCCACTACGATTACTGGCAGGACCGGGTGCGCAACTCGATCCTGATCGACGCCTGCGCCGACATCCTGCTCTACGGCAACGCCGAGCGTGCGATCGTCGAAGTCGCCCAGCGTCTGTCCTACGGTCACAAGATCGAAGACATCACCGACGTGCGCGGCACCGCGTTCATCCGTCGCGATACGCCGAAAGACTGGTACGAAGTCGACTCCACGCGCATCGACCGTCCGGGCAAGGTCGACAAGATCATCAACCCGTACGTCAACACCCAGGACACTCAGGCCTGCGCCATCGAGCAGGAAAAAGGTCCGGTTGAAGACCCGAGCGAAGCCAAGGTCGTACAGATCCTGGCCAGCCCGAAAATGACCCGCGACAAGACCGTGATTCGTCTGCCATCGGTTGAAAAAGTCCGTGGCGACGCGGTGCTTTATGCTCACGCCAACCGCGTGCTGCACCTGGAAACCAACCCCGGCAACGCCCGCGCGTTGGTGCAGAAGCACGGCGAAGTCGACGTCTGGTTCAACCCACCGCCGATTCCGATGACCACCGAAGAAATGGACTACGTGTTCGGCATGCCTTACGCGCGTATCCCGCATCCGGCGTACGGCAAGGAGAAAATCCCGGCCTACGACATGATCCGCTTCTCGGTGAACATCATGCGTGGCTGCTTCGGTGGCTGCACTTTCTGCTCGATCACCGAGCACGAAGGCCGGATCATCCAGAACCGCTCCGAAGAGTCGATCATTCGCGAAATCGAAGAGATCCGCGACAAGGTCCCGGGCTTCACCGGCGTCATTTCCGACCTCGGCGGCCCGACCGCGAACATGTACCGCATCGCCTGCAAGAGCCCGGAAATCGAATCCGCGTGCCGCAAGCCGTCGTGCGTGTTCCCTGGCATTTGCCCGAATTTGAACACCGACCACTCGTCGTTGATCCAGCTGTATCGCAGCGCCCGTGCCTTGCCGGGTGTGAAGAAGATCCTGATTGCTTCCGGCCTGCGTTACGACCTCGCGGTCGAGTCGCCGGAATACGTCAAGGAGCTGGTGACCCACCACGTCGGTGGTTACCTGAAGATCGCCCCGGAACACACCGAGGAAGGTCCGCTCAACCAGATGATGAAGCCGGGCATCGGCAGCTATGACAAGTTCAAGCGCATGTTCGAGAAGTACACCAAGGAAGCGGGAAAAGAGCAGTACCTGATTCCATACTTCATCGCCGCACACCCGGGCACCACCGACGAAGACATGATGAACCTTGCCTTGT
This sequence comes from Pseudomonas sp. LBUM1670, assembly GCF_059695695.1. Taxonomy (NCBI): domain Bacteria; kingdom Pseudomonadati; phylum Pseudomonadota; class Gammaproteobacteria; order Pseudomonadales; family Pseudomonadaceae; genus Pseudomonas; species Pseudomonas sp. LBUM1670. The sequence continues at coordinate 610,281 of NZ_CP166783.1, forward strand.
GGCTCAAGGGCAACGGCTTCCGCGCCGACCAGGTGCAGGCGTTCTACCCGTCGCCGATGGCCACCGCCACCGCGATGTACCACTCGGGCAAGAACCCGCTGCGCAAGGTCACTTACAAGAGCGACGCCGTGACCATCGTCAAGAGCGAAGAGCAGCGTCGTCTGCACAAGGCGTTCTTGCGTTATCACGACCCGAAAGGCTGGCCGATGCTGCGTGAAGCGCTGACCCGCATGGGCCGCGCCGACCTGATCGGGCCGGGCAAGAACCAATTGATCCCGCTGCATCAGCCGGCAACCGACAGCTACCAGAGCGCCCGTCGCAAGAACTCGACGCCAGCCGGCAGCCATAAAGTGGCGGGTGAGAAAACCACCAAGATCCTGACCCAGCACACCGGCCTGCCACCGCGTGCCAGCGATGGCGGCAACCCGTGGGACAAGCGTGAACAGGCCAAGGCTGCGGCGTTCGCCCGCAACCAGCAGGCGGCCAAGGAGCGCAAGGATGCCGCCAAAGGCAAAGGGCCGAAGCCTGCGCGTAAGCCGGTTGTGCCGCGCTAAACCTCGCTTGAGCTGAACAGAACGCCAACCTTCGGGTTGGCGTTTTGCGTTTCTGCGCCACGGAAATCGGTGTGTTGGTCGGAAGCTGTGTTGGGGTCACTGGCCTCTTCGCGGGCAAGCCCGCTCCCACAGGGACTTGTTGTGGGCACCGAATTGGGGGCAACCGCAAACACTGTGGGAGCGGGCTTGCCCGCGAAGAGGCCAGAGTTGGCGGCGACTATGCAACTGAACGCCACAAATCCGTGCATCTCCCCCAAACCAAATTCCCGCATCGCGCGATTTTGGTGCTGTACTGCCTTAAGCAACTCTATGAAAGCGCCAGCGCCACTGCATGGCATAAGTCTTGCGCGCTTTCGATAACGCTTAAGGCTCGCAGGAGGCACGCCGTGTCGATTCATGTCGCATTGCACCACGTTACGCATTACCGCTACGACCGCGCCGTCGAGCTCGGCCCACAGATCGTTCGCCTGCGCCCGGCTGCCCACAGTCGCACGCGGATATTGTCCTATGCGCTGAAAGTCTCGCCCGAGCAGCATTTCATCAACTGGCAGCAAGACCCCCAGGGGAATTACCTGGCGCGTCTGGTGTTTCCGGAGAAAACCGAGGAACTGCGGATCGAGGTCGATCTGCTGGCCGAAATGGCGGTATTCAATCCGTTCGACTTCTTCCTCGAACCCTACGCGGAAAAAATCCCGTTCACCTACGCCGCGGACGAGCGCAAGGAGCTGGCGCCGTATCTGGAAACGCTGCCGCTGACGCCGAAATTCAAGGCGTACCTGGACGGCATAGACCGCACGCCGCTGCCGAGCGTGGATTTCCTCGTCGCGCTAAATCAGCGTTTGAGCGAGGACATTGGCTACCTGATCCGCATGGAACCCGGTGTGCAGACCCCCGAACACACCCTCGAACATGCCTCCGGTTCCTGCCGCGACTCGGCGTGGTTGCTGGTGCAACTGCTGCGCAACCTTGGGCTGGCGGCGCGCTTCGTCTCCGGCTATCTGATTCAACTGACCGCCGACGTCAAAAGCCTCGACGGCCCTTCTGGCACCGAAGTGGACTTCACCGACCTGCACGCCTGGTGCGAGGTCTATTTGCCCGGTGCCGGCTGGATTGGCCTGGACGCGACGTCAGGGCTGTTTGCCGGTGAAGGACACATTCCGTTGGCGTGTAGTCCCGATCCGGGCTCTGCGGCACCGATCAGTGGCCTGGTGGAACCGTGCGAGTGCGAATTCACCCACGAAATGTCCGTGGAGCGGATTTGGGAGGCGCCGCGGGTCACCAAGCCCTACACCGAAGACCAATGGCTGGCGATCCAGGCGCTGGGCCGGCAGATCGATGCCGACCTGCTGGAAGGCGACGTACGCCTGACCATGGGCGGCGAGCCGACCTTCGTCTCCATCGACGATCCGGACGGCGCCGAATGGAACACCGCTGCGCTCGGGCCGGACAAGCGTCGCCTGTCCGCCGAACTGTTTCAGCGCATGCGCAAACGTTACGCACCCAAGGGCCTGGTGCATTTCGGTCAAGGCAAGTGGTATCCCGGCGAACAGCTGCCACGCTGGTCGCTGAACTGTTACTGGCGCCGCGACGGCGTGCCGATCTGGCACAACGGCGCGCTGATTGCCGATGAACAGGAAGATTACGGCGCCGATGGCGAACTGGCCGGGCGTTTTCTGGCGAGTGTCGCCGAGCGTTTGAAAATTCCGACACGTTTTGTGTTCCCGGCCTACGAAGACAATTTCTATTACCTCTGGCGCGAAGGCGCTTTACCGCAGAACGTCAGCGCCGAAGACTCACGCCTGGAAGAACCGCTGGAGCGTGCGCGCCTGCGCAAAGTCTTCAGTCAGGGCCTGGATAAAGTGATCGGCCAGGTCCTGCCGCTGGCCCGCTCTGCCAAGGGTGATCAATGGCAAAGCGGTCGCTGGTATCTGCGCGACGAGCACTGCCGACTGGTGCCGGGGGATTCGCCGCTGGGTTATCGCTTGCCGCTGGGTTCGCAACCTTGGGTGAAAGCCGCCGAGTACCCGTTCATCTATCCCAACGACCCCAATCAGGAATTCCCGGCGCTTCCAGACACTCAGCAGTTGAACAGCCCGGGCGCCGCGGCCGAAGCGATCGAGCGGGATCTGGAGTTCGACGAGTCCGCCGACTGGCTGACGCGCACCGCGTTTTGCGCCGAGGCACGGGAAGGGCGGTTGTACCTGTTCATGCCGCCGCTGGAGCGGGTTGAGGATTATCTGGAGCTGGTCACCGCGATCGAGGCCACGGCGCAGGAATTGAATTGCCCGGTGCTGCTGGAAGGCTATGAGCCGCCGAGCGATCCACGCCTGAGCAACTTCCGCATCACCCCGGACCCGGGCGTGATCGAGGTCAACGTGCAGCCGTCCGCGACCTGGGACGAACTGGTCGAGCGCACCGAGTTTCTCTACGAAGAAGCGCGCCAGACCCGCCTGACCACCGAGAAATTCATGATCGATGGTCGCCACACCGGCACCGGCGGCGGTAACCATTTCGTACTGGGTGGCGCGACACCGGCTGACTCACCGTTTCTGCGTCGCCCGGATCTGCTGCGCAGCCTGATTAGCTACTGGCATAACCATCCGTCCTTGTCCTACCTGTTTTCCGGATTGTTCATTGGCCCGACGTCCCAGGCGCCGCGCGTCGATGAAGCCCGCAACGATGCGTTGTACGAGCTGGAAATTGCCTTTGCGCAAATGCCCGAACCGGGCGAGGAATGCGCGCCATGGCTGGTGGACCGGCTGCTGCGCAACCTGCTGATCGACGTGACCGGCAACACCCACCGCGCCGAGTTTTGCATCGACAAACTCTATTCGCCGGACGGTGCGACGGGGCGCCTTGGCTTGCTGGAATTACGTGCATTTGAAATGCCACCGCATGCGCGCATGAGCCTCGCTCAGCAGTTGTTGCTGCGAGCGCTGGTCGCGCGGTTCTGGCGCGAGGCTTATGCGCCGCCGAAACTGGCGCGCTGGGGTACGGAGTTGCACGACCGGTTCCTGTTGCCGCACTTTATCGAGCAGGATTTCGCCGACGTCATCGTTGATCTCAACGCCTCGGGTTATCCGGTGCGGGCCGAGTGGTTTGCGGCGCATCTGGAATTTCGCTTTCCCAAGGTTGGCGATTACGCGGTCAGCGGCATCGAGCTGGAAGTGCGTCAGGCGCTGGAGCCTTGGCATGTGCTGGGTGAGGAGGGCGCGGTCGGCGGCACGGTGCGCTACGTGGATTCGTCCCTGGAGCGCTTGCAGGTCAAGCTCACCGGCCTGCCACCGCAGCGTTATTTGTTGACGTGCAACGGCGTTCCCGTGCCCTTGCAGCCCACCGGGCGCGTGGGCGAATTCGTCGCCGGCGTGCGCTTTCGTGCCTGGCAGCCGGCCAACTGCCTGCAACCAACGATCCCGGTCCATGCGCCGCTGGTGTTCGACTTGCTCGACACCTGGATGCAGCGCTCGCTGGGTGGCTGTCAGTACCACGTTGCCCATCCGGGCGGGCGCAACTACGACAGCTTGCCGGTGAACGCCAATGAGGCTGAGAGTCGGCGGATGGCGCGTTTCTTCCGCATCGGACACAGCCCAGGGAAACTTCCTATACCGATTCTGGAAATTAACGACGAGCTGCCGATGACTCTCGATTTGCGACGTTTCTAAACCGTACACGACGCTCGGATTTTTCGTATATCCGGGCGTCATGAGCTGCGTTAGTCTGACCGTTCCTTGCTGTCTGCCGAGCTTTCCATGCCTGACCTGCTAGACCGCTACCCGCTGACGGCGGGCACGTATCACGAACTGCTCGACGACAGCGGCGCCGTGCGTCCGCACTGGCGGCGGCTGTTCGACCAGTTGCAACGCAGCACGCCAGCGCAGTTGGTGCAGCGTCAGGCGCTGTTGACCCGGCAGATCCAGGAAAACGGCGTGACCTACAACGTCTACGCCGACCCCAAGGGTGCCGATCGGCCGTGGGAGCTGGACCTGCTGCCGCATGTGATTGCCGCTGATGAGTGGGCGCAGTTATCGGCCGGGATCGCTCAACGGGCGCGTCTGCTGAACGCGGTACTGGCCGATCTGTACGGACCGCAACGGTTGATCGCCGAAGGTCTTTTGCCTGCCGAGCTGGTATTCGGTCACAACAACTTCCTCTGGCCCTGTCAGGGCATCACCCCGCCCGACGGGGCCTTTCTGCATCTGTATGCCGTGGATCTGGCGCGCACGCCCGACGGTCGCTGGTGGGTGACGGCGGATCGGACTCAAGCACCGTCCGGTGCCGGTTACGCCCTGGAAAATCGCACGATTGTGTCCCGGGCCTTTCCCGAGTTGTACCGTGATTTGAAGGTGCAACATTTGGCGGGGTTCTTCCGCACGCTGCAGGAAACCCTGGCCCGTCAGGCACCGAGCGATGATGAAGTGCCGCTGATCGTGCTGCTGACGCCGGGGCGTTTCAACGAAAGCTACTTCGAACACCTGTATCTGGCGCGGCAGCTCGGTTATCCGTTGGTGGAGGGCGGCGACCTCACGGTGCGCGATGCCACGGTTTACCTGAAAACCTTGAGCGGCCTGCGCCGGGTCCACGCGATCATGCGCCGGCTCGACGATGACTTCTGCGACCCGCTGGAACTGCGTACCGATTCGGCGCTCGGTGTGCCGGGGCTGCTCGAAGCCGTTCGGCAGGGACGCGTGCTGGTGGCCAACGCACTCGGCAGTGGCGTACTGGAATCGCCGGGACTGCTGGGCTTTCTGCCAAAGATCAATCAATTCCTGTTCGGCGAAGAACTGATCCTGCCGTCCATCGCCACGTGGTGGTGCGGCGAAGGGCCGGTGCTGGCCGAAGCATTGAAAAAACTCCCGGAATTGCTGATCAAGCCAGCGTTTCCGTCGCAGAGCTTCGCTCCGGTGTCTGGCCGTGATTTGAGTGAAAAACAGCGTCAGGTTCTTGCCGAGCGCATGCAGGCTCGACCTTACGCCTACGTGGCGCAAGAACTGGCTCAGTTATCTCAGGCGCCGATCTGGCAAGCCGAGGATGGTCATTTGCAACCCCGGGCCATCGGCATGCGCGTGTATGCGGTGGCCAGTCGCGACGGCTATCGGGTTCTGCCCGGTGGTTTGACCCGGGTTGCCGCGCAAGCCGACGCCGAAGTGGTGTCGATGCAACGCGGCGGCGCGAGCAAGGACACTTGGGTACTCGGGGATCGGCCGCCCAGCGGCGAGCAGTGGAAAGCCCAGCGCAGCATCGGCGTGCACGACCTGGTGCGGCGCGATCCGTATCTGCCGTCGCGGGTGGTGGAAAACCTGTTCTGGTTCGGCCGTTACTGTGAACGCTGCGATGACAGCGCACGGTTGCTGCGGATCATGCTGGCGCGCTATGTCGATGGCGACGATCCGCAAGCACTGGAAGCGGCTGTCGAGCTGGGTGAGCGGTTGATGTTGTTGCCTGATGAAGGTGAATTGCCTGAACGGTTACTGGCGGCGCTGCTCGGCGATGACTGGCCGTTCAGCCTACGTTCCAACCTGCAGCGCTTGCAGTGGGCGGCTTCGCAGGTGCGCGGCAAGCTCTCGCGGGAAAACTGGCAGGCGTTGGTAGAGTTGCAACGCGAGGCTATCGAGCTGGAAACCGAAGAACCGGATTTCGGCGAGTTGCTGGATTTTCTCAACCGTCTGGTGATGTCGCTGGCGGCGCTGTCCGGTTTTGCCCTCGACGACATGACCCGGGACGAAGGCTGGCGCTTCCTGATGATCGGCCGACGGATCGAGCGCCTGCAATTTCTCAGCGGCAGCCTGGCGGCGTTCCTGCGCGGCAGCGGCGCCTTCGATCAGGCCGGGCTGGAGTGGTTGCTGGAACTGGGCAACAGCAGCATCACCTACCGCTCGCGGTATCTGGCCGTGGCGCAATTGATCCCGGTGCTGGACCTGTTGCTGCTCGACGAGCAGAACCCGCACGCGGTGCTGTTCCAGTTGAAGCTGGTGACCCGCACCCTCAAACGTTTGAACGATGATTTTGCTGTGCCGCGCGAAGTGGGTCTGCCGCAATTGGTGGAGCGGCTGGCGCGCTTCGATCTGGGATGCCTGGAGAATTCGCTGTTCGGCGAAGCCAGCGTTCGTTCCGCCATTGAGGGGCTGGCCGATCTGCTGCAAGAGATCGCTGATGCCAGCGGGCAAGTGTCGGATCGTCTGGCGTTGCGCCATTTCGCTCATGTCGATGATGTCAGCCAGCGCACGGTGTCCGTCTGATGAGCGTCCGTTACCAGATTTTCCACGACACCCATTATCACTACGACAGCCCGGTGTCCCTCGCCCAGCAATTGGCGCATCTTTGGCCACGGGCCTGTACCTGGCAGCGCTGTACCGAGCAGCAATTGCAGATCAGCCCCGACCCGACATCGCGCCGGGACGAGCTGGACGTGTTCGGCAACCCGCTGACCCGACTGGCCTTTGAGCGGCCGCACGATGAATTATTGGTCAACGCCCGGCTCACCGTCGAAGTGCTGTCCCGGCCAACGCTCGATTTCAATCAATCTCCGGCCTGGGAAGAAACCCGCAACGCACTGACCTACAGCGGCCAGCCGCTTTCGCCCGAATTGTTGGAAGCTTGCCGTTTCCGGTTCGAATCGCCCTATGTGCATTTGAAGCGCAACTTCGTCGGTTTCTCGGAGAGCTGTTTCCCGGTGGGCCGGCCGCTGTTGCTCGGTGTTCAGGCGCTGATGGAGAAAATCTTCAGCGAATTCACCTTCGACGCCGAAGCGACCCAGGTGGCGACGCCGCTGGTGGAAGTGCTGGAGCGCCGGCGCGGGGTGTGCCAGGACTTCGCTCACCTGATGCTCGCTTGCGTGCGTTCCCGTGGGTTGGCGGCTCGTTACATCAGCGGTTACCTGCTGACTCAGCCACCGCCTGGCCAGCCACGGCTGATCGGTGCCGACGCCTCGCATGCCTGGGTTTCGGTTTTTTGCCCGGTGCTGGGCTGGGTGGATTTCGATCCGACCAACAATGTGCAGCCGGCACTCGAACACATCACCCTGGCCTGGGGCCGGGATTTTTCCGATGTTTCGCCGTTGCGGGGGGTGATTCTGGGGGGCGGTAATCACGACCCTGAGGTCCGCGTCACCGTAATGCCATTGGATTAATGCAAATCCCCTGTGGGAGCGGGCTTGCATCGCGAAGACGGTGTATCAGTCGATATAAATGTTGAATGACACACCGCTTTCGCGAGCAAGCCCGCTCCCACAGGGGGGATGTGCAGTTCTTTCGGGATGGGATATTTCAGGTTGGACAGTGAGGGTCAGCAGCGAAACTGCTGACCCTGGACACAGATCCGGTGGGCCTGATCAGATCATCGGGCCCTGAGGGTCTCAGGCGTCGGGCGCCTGATCTTTCGGTGCTTCAACATCACTTTCTGCGGCCACTTCACCGTCTGCTTCCGGGTTCAGTGCGGCGGCTTCTTCTTCAGCTGTAGCTTTCTTGCGCTGAAGCTTTTCCTCTTTCTTCTGCTCCTTGGCCAAGTCTCTCTGACGTTTGGCGAAGGAATAATTAGGTTTAGCCATGGGCGATCCTCTGGGGTCGAAGGTGAGGTTGAGCGGCGCATATTCTGCCCTGTATCGGTGCCGAGCCGTTAGCTGGGTTTTTGCCCTGTCCACTTTGGCACCACGGTCGGCTGCCAGGCGTCCAGGGCATCGAGCAGGGTTTGCGGCGATTCGCTCACTTGCAGCATGTCACGGTGTGCTTCGCGAACGAAGCCTTCGCCGACGATATGATCAAGAAAACCGGTCAATTTGCTGTAGAAACCGTTCACTTCCAGCAGTCCCAGCGGTTTGCCGTGGTAGCCGAGCTGGCCCCAGGTCCAGACTTCGAACAGTTCTTCCAGCGTACCCAAACCACCGGGCAGCGCGATAAATGCATCGCTGAGCTCGGCCATCCGCGCCTTTCGCGCATGCATGCCGTCGACCACTTCCAGGCGAGTCAGGCCGCTGTGGCCGATTTCCTTTTCCTTGAGGCTTTGCGGGATGATCCCGATCACTTCACCGCCGGCCGCCAGTGCGGCATCGGCGACAATCCCCATCAGCCCGACGGCACCGCCGCCATAGACCAGGGTCAGCTTGCGCTCGGCCAATGCTCGCCCGAGGGCGACAGCCGCTTCACGATAAGCCGGATTGGTGCCAGTGCTGGCACCGCAAAATACACAAACGGATGCTAAAGACATGCCTTACTCCATGGTCAGGATGGCCACAGAGTAAAGGCAGAGGCGCGGCGCTCCAAGGTCTAAACTTCGTGTTGCGGCGTTTCAAAGGTGCCGCTGGCGCCACAGGCGTAAGCGGCGAGCAAACTGCACAAAAAGCTGTTGATGGACATGACAGACACTCCGGATACGTGAGGACGCCCTGATGATAGGGCCGACCTGGATGTCTGGCTGGTATATTGTTTCGATAGGTGTCATAGCTCGAAAGTTGTATACAATTTTTGATACAGATCATAGGAACTTGCGAAGTTTTCAGGCAGTCTTCTGTCCATTCGCACTTTTGTTAACCCTGCCTTGGAGATTCACCATGTTTGCCAAACTTGTTGCGGTATCCCTGCTGACACTGGCCAGCAGCCAACTGATGGCTGCCGAGTGCAAGACAACCATCGACTCCACTGACCAAATGTCCTTCAACACCAAGGCCATTGAAATCGACAAAAGCTGCAAGACCTTCACCATTGAACTGACCCACTCCGGCAACCTGCCAAAAAACGTCATGGGCCATAACTGGGTGCTGAGCAAAGAGGCTGACATGCAGCCGATCGCCACCGATGGTCTGGCCGCCGGTATCGACAAGAACTACCTGAAAGAAGGTGATGCGCGCGTCATCGCCCACACCAAAATCATCGGCTCCAAGGAAACCGATTCGGTGACTTTCGATGTGTCGAAGCTTGATGCTGCCGAGAAATATGGCTTCTTCTGCTCGTTCCCGGGCCACATTTCGATGATGAAAGGCACGGTTACGCTGAAGTAAGCAGGTTAACCGCGTCATCGTTCTTCGCGAGCAAGCCCGCTCCCACATTTGATCTGCGGCGTACATAGATCAAATGTGGGAGCGGGCTTGCTCGCGAAGGGGCCCTCAGCATCGATAAATGCTTAAGCCAAAGAAAAGCCCGCTGAAGATCAACGCTTCAGCGGGCTTTTTCATTCATTCACGAATCACGGTGCAAAAGGCATTTCCCGCTTGTGATGGGTCTTCCTGTACGTATCGCAAATGATCTTGAACGCTTCCTCACGCACCGGCTCGCCGTGCAGGAACGCGTCGATCTCGGCGTAGGTCACGCCGTGGGACGCTTCGTCCGGTTTGCCCGGCGACAGGTCTTCCAGGTCCGCAGTCGGGATTTTTTCCACCAGTGATTCCGGTGCGCCGAAACTGCGGGCGATGGCTCGAACCTGGTTTTTCACCAGGCCGCTCAACGGGGCCAGGTCGCAGGCGCCGTCGCCGAACTTGGTGAAAAATCCCATCACCGCTTCTGCCGCGTGATCGGTGCCGATCACCAGGCCATGAGCCGCGCCGGCGATGGTGTACTGGGCGACCATGCGCATCCGCGCCTTGGTGTTGCCGAGGACGAAATCCACCGAGACCGCATGCTTGCCTTCGAAGGCTGCCACTTCATTGGCCAGGGATTTGACCGCCGGGCCGATGTTCACGGTGTAGCGCTCATCTGGCTTGATGAAATCCACCGAAGCCTGTGCGTCGTGCTCATCGAACTGGGTTTCGTACGGCAGGCGCACGGCGATGAACTTGTAATTGTCATCACCGGTGCGAGTGCGCAGTTCACACATGGCGCGCTGGGCCAGCAGGCCGGCGGTCAGGGAATCGACCCCGCCGCTGATACCGAGCACCAGGGTCTTGAGCCCGGAATTGACCAGGCAATCCTGGATGAAGGTAATGCGCCGGGCGATTTCCGCGTCGAGGGCGGCCTTGTCGGCGAACGGCGGTTGAACCTTGAGCTGCTCAGCAATCTCACGCTGTACGGCTTGCATGAATTCACTCCTTGCTTGGTGTGCTGGAAAGGGCGGCAGGAACTTTGAAAACGTGTCGCAAATAAGCGACGAAATTCGGGTCTTTGCAGTGAGTCTTGCCAGGCTCGTCGGAGATCTTTGCCACCGGCTGGCCGTTGCAGGCCGCCATTTTAAGCACGATGCTCATCGGTTCAACACCCGGAATATCGCACGTCAGGTGGGTGCCGATGCCGAAGCTGACATTGATCCGACCGCGTAATGCGCGAAATATTTCCAGCGACTTGGGCAGCGTCAGGCTGTCGGAGAACGTCAGTGTCTTGCTCATCGGGTCGATGCCCAGCTTTTGATAGTGGGCGATGGCCTTTTCTGCCCAGATCACCGGATCCCCGGAGTCATGGCGCAGGCCGTCGAAGAGCTTGGCAAAGTACAGGTCGAAGTCGTTGAGGAAGGCATCCATGGTGATGCAGTCGGTCAGGGCGATCCCCAGCAGGCCACGGTACTCGCGGACCCAGCAATCGAGGGCGGCAATCTGGCTGTCGATCAGTCGCGGACCGAGTTGCTGGTGGGCCATGATCCATTCGTGGGCCATGGTGCCCAGCGGTTTCATGTCCAGCTCCCGGGACAAATGCACGTTGCTGGTGCCGACGAAACGTCCGGGGAAATCGTGCTTGAGCACGTTCACCACTTCTTCCTGCACGCGGTAGGAAAAGCGACGGCGGGTGCCGAAATCGGCTACCTGCAATTCGGACAATTCCTCGCTGCTGGCGTTGGCGGTCAGCCAGTCGAACTTGCGATAAAGCTGCTCGCGCGCCTGCTCCAGAACGATGTCCCGGTAGCGATAGCGGTTGCGCACTTCGCTGACGATGGACAACAGCGGCACTTCGAACAGGATCACATGCAGCCACGGCCCGCGCAGGCGGATGAACAGCTCGCCGTTTTCAATGCCGGTGTGGACGTAGCGCAGGTTGAAGCGGAATAAACCGAGAAAACGCAGGAAATCCGGCTTCATGAAGCTGATGCGCTCCATGAAACTCAACTGGTCGGCGCTCAGGCTCAACTCGGCCAGTCGTTCGATCTGGAAGCGGATCTCCGCCAGATACGGGCGCAGATCTTCACTGTTGCGGCAACGAAACTCCCATTCGACTTCCACGTTCGGGTAGTTGTGCAGCACCGCCTGCATCATCGTCAGTTTGTAGAAGTCGGTGTCGAGCAGGTTCTGCACGATGCGATCGGCAAACACGCTCTCGCTCATAACGGGGTTCTCCACTTTGAATGCGGATAGTGGCGCATATCGGTGATGGTTATTGCCAGCAATTTCTGTGTTGACTATGTAGGAGCTGTCGAGTGAAACGAGGCTGCGATCTTTTGATCTTAAAAAATCAAGGTCAAAAGATCGCAGCCTCGTTTCACTCGACAGCTCCTACAGAGGGTCAGTCAGCGGAGGTGGGATTATCAATCTGCTCCAGCATCCACTTCACAAAATCCCGCACCTTCGGCACTTCCGCCGAATGCTCCGGGTACGCCAGGTAATAGGCGTCGGAGCTGGGCATCGCATGCTGCCAGGGAATGACCAGTTTGCCGTCGGCCAATTCCTCTTCCACCAGAAACCGCGGCAACAGCGCCACGCCGCAGCCGACCTGCGCAGCGCGGATGCACATGTAGAAGGTTTCGAAGCGCGGGCCGTGGTAGCTGTGTTCGGTGTGGTAACCCTGACTGTCGAACCAGTCGTGCCAAGCCTGCGGCCGCGACGCGTTTTGCAGCAGGACCAGGTCGGTGAGTTGGGTTGGATCAGTGAACGGCGTAGCCGGCAGGCTGCCCGGTGCACACACGGGAACAAGCTCTTCGCCGAACAGCTTCAGGCATTCGGTGCGGGGCCGTGAGCCCTGGCCGAAATAGAACGCCAGATCGCTGCGACCTTGCAGCAGATCATCCGCTTCCTGCTCGCTGCACAGGTCCAGGTGGATCGACGGATGGCGCAGGCGCCAGCCTTTCAAACGGGGCACCAGCCAGCGGGCGCCGAAGGTCGGCGGGGTCGAGACACGCAGGACTTCGGTTTCCCCGCCGTAGGAACGCAGGTAGTGGGTCGACATCTCGACTTGCGTGAGGATTTTTCGTACCTCGACCAGGTACAAATCACCGGCCGGAGTCATTTGCAGGCGTCGACGCACCCGGCGGAACAGCAGGTGCTGCAACAATTCTTCCAGTTGCGCGACCTGTTTGCTGACCGCGCTCTGGGTCAGGTTCAGCTCTTCGGCGGCCCGTGTGAAGCTCAAATGCCGGGTCACGGCCTCGAAACACTGCAGCGCGGTGATCGACGGCAGGTAGCGTTTATTCAGCATGGGTTGTCCTTTTTTCTTGTTTCTTGCTGACCAGCAATTCGCAGCATGAATAAACGGAATGATATCTCTCTTAAAGGTCGTTTGTTGGGTAACCTCCGGCGAGCTAAAACTACAGGTCTGATCAGTCGTGATATTCCGGCTGCACGTTTTCTGTTTTTTGCTCGAGGAGTGACCCATGGTTGCCGCATTGCTTGATCGTCTTGGTGTGAACCCGGCCCTGTACCAGAACGGCAAAGTGCCGGTGCATTCGCCGATCGATGGCAGCCGGATCGCCGCCGTGAACTGGGAAGGCGCCGCTGAAGTCGAGCAGCACATCAGTCGCGCAGATCATGCGTTCGAATTGTGGCGCAAGGTCCCGGCACCGCGCCGTGGCGAACTGGTGCGTCAACTGGGCGACATCCTGCGTGAATACAAGGCCGACCTCGGCGAGCTGGTGTCCTGGGAAGCGGGCAAGATCACTCAGGAAGGTCTGGGTGAAGTTCAGGAAATGATCGACATCTGCGACTTCGCGGTCGGTCTGTCCCGTCAGCTGTACGGTTTGACCATCGCCTCCGAACGTCCTGGCCACCACATGCGCGAAACCTGGCACCCGCTGGGTATCGTCGGCGTGATCAGCGCGTTCAACTTCCCGGTGGCGGTCTGGGCGTGGAACACCACGCTGGCGCTGGTCTGCGGAAACCCGGTGATCTGGAAACCGTCGGAGAAAACTCCGCTGACCGCACTGGCCTGCCAGGCGCTGTTCGATCGCGTGCTGAAAAATTTCAGCGACGCACCTCCGCACCTGAGCCAGGTGATCATCGGCGGCCGCGATGCCGGCGAAGCACTGGTCGATGACCCGCGTGTCGCGCTGATCAGCGCCACCGGCAGCACCCGCATGGGCCGCGAAGTGGCGCCGAAAATCGCCGCACGTTTTGCGCGCAGCATTCTCGAACTGGGTGGCAACAACGCGATGATCCTCGGCCCAAGCGCCGATCTGGACATGGCTGTTCGCGCCATCCTGTTCAGCGCCGTCGGCACCGCCGGCCAGCGTTGCACCACCCTGCGTCGCCTGATCGCTCATGAATCGGTGAAAGAAGAAATCGTCACCCGCCTGAAAGCCGCTTACTCGAAAGTGCGTATCGGCAATCCGCTGGAAGGCAACCTGATCGGCCCGCTGATCGACAAGCACAGCTTCGACAACATGCAGGACGCGCTGGAGCAGGCCTTGAGCGAAGGCGGTCGCGTGTTCGGCGGCAAGCGTCAGCTGGAAGACAAATACCCGAACGCTTACTACGTCTCGCCGGCCATCGTCGAAATGCCGGAACAGAGCGACGTCGTCCGCGACGAAACCTTTGCGCCGATCCTGTACGTGATTGGTTACAAGGACTTCACCGAAGCCCTGCGCCTGAACAACGCCGTGCCACAAGGCCTGTCCTCCTGCATCTTCACCACCGACGTGCGTGAAGCCGAGCAGTTCATGTCGGCGGTCGGCAGCGACTGCGGCATCGCCAACGTCAACATCGGCCCGAGCGGTGCGGAAATCGGCGGTGCATTTGGTGGCGAGAAAGAGACCGGCGGTGGTCGTGAGTCCGGCTCCGATGCCTGGCGCGGGTACATGCGCCGTCAGACCAACACCGTGAACTACTCGCTGGAATTGCCGTTGGCGCAGGGTATTACGTTCGACTGACCGGTGATCCCCTGTAGGAGCGAGCTTTTGTGGCGAGGGGATTTATCCCCGTTGGACTGCGCAGCAGTCCCATTATTTGGGGCCGCTTCGCAGCCCAACGGGGATAAATCCCCTCGCCACATAGATCATCCATTCAATGAATGTGTTGGTTAGGTTTCTGTTGGAGTCTGGCAATGCCGTTACGCGAAGAGTGTCTGTGGGAAAAACTGACGCCGCAAAGGCCCGACAACGCGGCGCTCAAGGGCGAAGTCACGGTTGACGTCTGCGTCATTGGCGCCGGTTTCACCGGTCTGTCGGCGGCGGTGCATCTGCTGGAACAAGGCAAAACGGTGTGCGTGCTGGAAGCCCATCGCGCCGGTCATGGCGGTTCGGGCCGCAACGTCGGGCTGGTCAACGCCGGCATGTGGATTGCGCCGGACGACATCGAGGCCGGGTTCGGCGAAGCGGTTGGCAGTCAGCTCAATCGCATGCTGGGGGCGGCGCCTTCGTTGGTGTTCAGCCTTGTGGACAAGTACAACATCGATTGCCAGTTACGCCGCGAAGGTACGCTGCACATGGCGCACAACGCCCGTGGCGAAGCGGACTTGCGCAGTCGTGAAGAACAGTGGAAACGTCGCGGCGCACCGGTCGAACTGCTGACGGGTCAAGCCTGCGAGCAGGCAACCGGTACGAAAAAAATCGCCGCCGCATTGCTTGATCAACGTGCTGGCACGATCAACCCGATGGCTTACACCACGGGGCTGGCCAAGGCGGCCATTGGCCTTGGCGGTCAGCTGTTCGACCATTCTCCCGTGACTCGACTTGAACGTCAGGGCCAACGCTGGTCGGTGCAGACCGCCCAGGGTTCAGTGTTGGCCGAGCAAGTCGTGATCGCCTCCAACGCTTACACCGAAGGTGACTGGACAGAGCTTCGGCGTAACTTCTTCCCTGGTTATTACTATCAAGTGGCCTCGGTGCCGCTCACCGAAGAGGCTGCGCAGCAAATCCTTCCTGGTGGCCAAGGTTCGTGGGACACCCGTCAGGTACTCAGCAGCATTCGTCGCGACAAAGACGGTCGCCTGTTGCTCGGCAGTCTGGGCAATGGCAATCAGAAGCCAACCTGGTTCCTCAAGGCCTGGGCCGACCGGGTTCAGCAGCACTATTTTCCGTACCTCAAACCGGTGGAATGGGAGTGCACCTGGACCGGTTGCATCGCCTTCACCCCCGATCATTTGATGCGTCTGTTCGAACCGGCGCCCGGTTTAGTGGCAGTCACCGGCTACAACGGTCGGGGCGTGACGACTGGCACTGTAGTCGGCAAAGCCTTTGCCGATTATTTGTGTAACGGAAATCCTCAGGCACTGCCGATTCCCTTCGCCCCCATGCAACCACTGGCTGGGGTGGGCCTGCGTAGCTGTCTGTATGAGGCCGGATTTTCGCTGTATCACGCGGGCCAGTGCTTGCGGATCGTGATTTGATTGTTGAAATTTGTTGCTGGAAGCGGCGCTTTTTCGCGCAGCGTCTAGCCTGTAAAAGGTGCGGGTTGTAGCAGTCCCGCACCAGCAGTGTGCACTTCGGTGACGCACGTTGTTACAGGCTGGTTGCACGTCGTTTGGCGCCGCGGTTGCAATGATGGCGCATGCGGGTTGCGCCGTTAAAAATAAATGGTTTCACCTTCTGCGGTTTAGACGGTTGCACGCCCAATGAAAATGGGCCCGAAACAGTCGAAATAACAATAAAGCAGCGACTTGTTCAAGAATAAAAAACCGATGGCACGGCCCTTGCTCTGAGCATTCAGTGAAGTCGCAGTGCCAACTAAAAAAAAACCTTGGAGCACCACCTCATGTCCCAGACGTTTTACAAGAAAGGCTTTCTGGCCCTCGCAGTGGCAGCTGCGTTGGGTGTTTCTGCGTTTGCACAAGCTGATGTGAAAATCGGTGTGGCGGGTCCCATGACGGGCGCCAACGCAGCATTTGGTGAGCAGTACATGAAGGGTGCACAGGCAGCGGCCGATGCGGTCAACGCAGCGGGCGGCGTGAATGGGGAAAAGATCGTACTGGTCAAGGGCGATGACGCCTGCGAACCGAAACAGGCTGTGACGGTCGCCAAGGACCTGACCAACCAGAAAGTGGCAGGCGTGGTCGGTCACTTCTGCTCCTCGTCGACCATTCCGGCCTCCGAGATCTACGACGAAGCAGGCATCATCGCAATCACCCCGGGTTCCACCAACCCTGCGGTTACCGAACGCGGCCTGAGTGCCATGTTCCGTATGTGCGGGCGTGACGATCAGCAAGGGATCGTGGCAGGTGACTACATCGTCGACGTGCTCAAGGGCAAGAAAGTCGTGGTCCTGCACGACAAGGACACCTACGGCCAGGGCCTCGCGGACGCGACCAAGGCCCAGCTGGAAAAACGCGGCGTGAAGCCGGTGCTGTATGAAGGCCTGACCCGTGGCGAGAAAGACTTCAGCACCATCGTCACCAAAATCCGCGGCGCTGGCGCCGACGTCGTCTACTTCGGCGGTCTGCACCCGGAAGCCGGTCCTCTGGTTCGTCAACTGCGTGAACAAGGCCTGAAAGACGTCAAGTTCATGTCTGATGACGGCATCGTGACCGACGAACTGGTGACCACCGCTGGCGGCCCGCAATTCGTTGATGGCGTACTGATGACCTTCGGCGCTGACCCGCGCATGCTGCCAGACAGCAAGACTGTGGTAGACGCGTTCCGTAAAGCCGGCACCGAGCCTGAAGGCTACACCCTGTACGCCTACGCTTCGGTTCAGACCCTGGCCGCTGCCTTCAATGGCTCCAAGTCCAACAGCGGCGAAAAAGCAGCTGAGTGGCTGAAGAAAAACCCGGTGAAAACCGTGATGGGCGAGAAGACCTGGGACGCCAAGGGCGACCTGAAAGTCTCCGACTACGTGGTTTATCAGTGGGACAAGGATGGCAAATACCACCAACTGGAAAAACAGAAGTGATATGAGCTGCTGATCTGCCCTGTGGTGAGGGGATTTATCGAATCGTCGCACCGCCCCGTTGGACTGCGAAGCGGCCCCAAGACCAGCGATCTCGGTGTTTCAGATGCTCCGTGGTCGCCGGACTTGCGACTGCTTCGCAGCCGAACGGGGATAAATCCCCTCGCCACAGGGTGTTCACTTTCAGCAGACTGAAATCAGTCATGGCTCGTCTGTCTTTTCTCGTAGAGCTGCACACAACCGTGTTGCGCGGGTGGCTGAACCCCGGTCCGTCGCACCCGGTTTCTGTGCAGTCTCTCAAATGCGTGAGATTGCGTTATGGATGGTATTTTCCTGCAGCAACTGGTCAACGGCCTGACCCTCGGGTCGGTCTATGGCCTGATCGCCATCGGCTACACAATGGTCTATGGCATCATCGGCATGATCAACTTCGCCCACGGCGAGGTTTACATGATTTCCGCTTACCTCGCGGCGATCAGTCTGGCTCTGCTGGCATACTTCGGTATTGAATCCTTCCCTCTGTTGATGCTTGGCACACTGGTCTTCACCATCATCGTCACGGCGGTGTATGGCTGGGTCATCGAGCGTGTGGCCTACAAACCCCTGCGTAACTCCACCCGACTGGCACCGCTGATCAGCGCCATCGGTATTTCGCTGATCCTGCAAAACTATGCACAGATCGCTCAGGGCGCGAAGCAACAAGGTGTTCCCACCTTGCTGACAGGTGCCTGGCGCGTCGAAGTCGGCACAGGTTTCGTGCAATTGACTTACACCAAGGTTTTTATTCTGGTCGCAGCGTTTGCCGGGATGGCCCTGCTGACCTACGTCATCAAGTACACCAAGCTCGGTCGCATGTGCCGCGCGACCCAGCAAGACCGCAAGATGGCCTCGATTCTGGGGATCAACACCGATCGCGTGATTTCCTACGTGTTCATCATCGGTGCAGCCATGGCGGCGCTGGCCGGCGTGCTGATTACCATGAACTACGGCACGTTCGACTTCTACGCAGGCTTCATCATCGGCATCAAGGCGTTCACCGCGGCGGTACTCGGCGGGATCGGCTCGCTGCCTGGTGCGATGCTCGGCGGGATCATTCTCGGGATTTCCGAGTCGCTGTTCTCCGGTCTGGTCAACTCGGACTACAAAGACGTTTTCAGCTTCTCGCTGCTCGTTCTCGTTCTGGTCTTTCGGCCTCAAGGCCTGCTCGGCCGTCCTCTTGTGTCGAAGGTGTAAGCGATGTCTTCAACCACTAAAAAAACAATTGATCTCAAAAGAAGCCTGGTTGACGCGATTCTTGCCGGTCTGGTCGCCCTCATTGTGTTCGGCCCGATTGTTGGCGTAGTCCTCGACGGCTACGGCTTCAATCTGGAAACGACCCGAGTGGCGTGGATTGTCGCCATCGTCATGGCCGGCCGCTTTGCCCTGAGCCTGTTCCTGCAAACGCCAAAGGGCCTGAAAATTCTTGATGGCTTTGAAAGCACTGGCTCCGGGGTTCATGTTCTGCCTCCCGATTACAAAACCCGGTTGCGCTGGATCATCCCGCTGGTGATCGTCATCGCCGTGGTGTTCCCGTTTTTCTCCAACTCGTACCTGCTGGGTGTGGTCATCCTCGGGTTGATTTACGTGCTGCTGGGCCTGGGGCTGAACATCGTGGTCGGTCTGGCCGGACTGCTCGACCTGGGTTATGTGGCGTTCTACGCCATCGGCGCCTATGGACTGGCGCTGGGTTACCAATACCTTGGGCTGGGTTTCTGGACGGTGCTGCCGCTGGCGGCGATCACTGCTGGCCTTGCTGGATGCATCCTCGGTTTTCCGGTGCTGCGTTTGCACGGTGACTACCTGGCGATCGTGACGCTGGGCTTCGGTGAAATCATCCGGTTGATCCTCAATAACTGGCTGTCCTTGACCGGTGGCCCGAATGGTATGGCCGCTCCGTTGCCAACCTTCTTCGGCATCGAGTTCGGCAAAAGGGCGAAAGAGGGCGGGGTGCCGTTCCATGAGTTCTTTGGCATCGCCTATAACCCGGACGTGAAGTATTACTTTATCTACGCGGTGTTGTTCCTGGTGGTACTGGCGGTGCTGCACATCAAGCACCGTTTGACCCGCATGCCGGTCGGTCGCGCCTGGGAAGCCTTGCGTGAAGACGAAATCGCCTGCCGTTCCATGGGGCTGAACCACGTGCTGGTCAAGCTTTCGGCGTTCACCATCGGTGCGTCGACGGCCGGTCTCGCGGGCGTGTTTTTCGCCACCTACCAAGGCTTCGTCAACCCGACCTCGTTCACCTTCTTTGAATCGGCCCTGATCCTTGCCATCGTGGTACTCGGCGGCATGGGCTCGACCATCGGCGTGGTCATCGCAGCGTTCGTGCTGACCGTGGCCCCGGAATTGCTGCGTGGCTTCGCGGAATACCGCGTGCTGCTGTTCGGCATCCTGATGGTGTTGATGATGATCTGGCGACCGCGCGGCCTGATTCGGATCAGCCGTACCGGTGTGACCCCGCGTAAAGGAGTAGCGCCATGAGCGAAGTCGTACTCTCGGTCGAGAAGCTGATGATGCACTTCGGCGGCATCAAGGCGTTGAACGATGTCAGCCTGAAGGTCAAGCGCAACTCGATCTTCGCCCTGATCGGCCCCAACGGCGCCGGCAAGACCACCGTGTTCAACTGCCTGACCGGGTTCTACAAGGCCTCGGGCGGCAAGATTGAACTCAACGTGCGTGGCGAGCGGACCGATGTCATCAAAATGCTGGGTGAACCGTTCAAGGCGACCGATTTTGTATCGCCGAAAAGCTTCCTCAGCCGGCTTCACTACAAGATGTTTGGCGGTACCCATCTGGTGAACCGTGCCGGTCTGGCGCGGACCTTCCAGAACATTCGCCTGTTCAAGGAAATGTCGGTGCTGGAAAACCTGCTGGTGGCCCAACACATGTGGGTCAACCGCGGCATGCTCGCCGGCATCCTCAACACCAAGGGTTACCGCAAGGCTGAAAGCGATGCGCTGGACCACGCCTTCTACTGGCTGGAAGTGGTGGACCTGGTGGACTGCGCCAACCGTCTGGCCGGTGAACTGTCCTATGGTCAGCAACGCCGTCTGGAAATCGCCCGGGCCATGTGCACCCGGCCGCAGATCATCTGCCTCGACGAACCGGCCGCCGGCCTCAACCCTCAGGAAACCGAAGCGCTGAGCGCGATGATCCGGCTGCTGCGCGACGAGCATGATCTGACCGTGGTGCTGATCGAACACGACATGGGCATGGTTATGAGCATTTCCGACCACATCGTGGTGCTGGACCACGGCATCGTCATCGCCGAGGGTGGCCCCGAGGCGATTCGCAACGACCCGAAAGTGATTGCGGCCTATCTGGGCGCCGATGAAGAGGAGGTGGTATGACCCAACCCATCCTCGAACTCAAAGACCTCGACGTGTTTTACGGGCCGATCCAGGCCCTGAAGAACGTCTCGCTGCACATCAACGAAGGTGAAACCGTCAGCCTGATCGGCTCCAACGGCGCGGGCAAGTCGACCCTGCTGATGTCGATCTTCGGTCAGCCACGGGCGGCAGACGGGCAGATCATCTATCAAGGTGTGGACATTACCCACAAGTCGTCGCACTACATCGCTTCCAACGGTATCGCACAATCGCCGGAAGGCCGGCGCGTATTCCCCGACATGACCGTCGAGGAAAACCTGTTGATGGGCACTATTCCGATCGGCGACAAATACGCCAAGGAAGACATGCAGCGCATGTTCGAGCTGTTTCCGCGGCTCGAAGAGCGGCGCACCCAGCGCGCCATGACCATGTCCGGTGGTGAGCAGCAAATGCTCGCCATCGCCCGTGCGCTGATGAGCCGGCCCAAGCTGCTGCTGCTCGACGAGCCGAGCCTGGGTCTGGCGCCGATCGTGGTGAAGCAGATCTTCGCCACCCTGCGGGAGCTGGCCAAGACCGGCATGACCATCTTCCTGGTCGAGCAGAACGCCAACCATGCGCTCAAGCTGTCCGACCGGGCGTATGTAATGGTCAACGGCGAGATCCGCATCACAGGCACCGGCAAGGAGCTGCTGGTGAATGAGGAGGTGCGTAACGCTTATCTCGGCGGGCATTGAGTCCTGTTGAAATATCCAAAGCCCCGACGAGCAATCGCCGGGGCTTTTTTACATCTCCAACTCACCACAAACCCTGTGGGAGCGGGCTTGCTCGCGAAGACGGCGTCACATTCAACATCATCGGCACAGATCCACCGTTTCGCGAGCAAGTCGAATCGTCGCACCGCCGCTCCCACATGTCCGCGTAAGGTTTCGGTGAATTGTGGAAAACAAATTTACCAAGCTCTCAAAGCGCGACATAAAGCCGCTGCAAATAGTTGTTTTGTCACGGTTTTGACTTGTCCCCGTTTGCTGTGGAGCTGGCTGTGAATAACGTGGGAGTAGCTGGCTGAGGGCCTTTAGTTACGTGGCTTGCAGAGATATGGTTGTTTTTTGATCAGGGCTTTTTACCGGGCCGAAGCTTAGCGTTGTCAATCTTTTTATTGGCTGCGAAACCAGCCCGAAACGGAGGGACGATGCCTGTGGATAAGTCTGTGGTTAAACTCTGGAAAGACTCGGCTGAGGGCCGTAGTTACTGGCTTGGCGCCATCGTTGGTTTTCCGGGTCCATCGTGCAAAATGCCTTGGGCTACACAGTGAACCCCTCAGGGTCAAGCAAAAAACTTTGTAATCTGCCCGCAAAGCCCTGTGCACAGCGGCTTTCAGCTTTTTTACTTGCCCCCGGAAACTGTGGACCGGCCTGTGGATAACGTGCGCGTACATGGCTACAGGCCACGGGGGATATGGCGTCGCTGGCTCTGATCGTTTTTTGTACAGCTTTTGTGGTGGTTGCCGCTTTCGGCAAGGCCGGGCATGCTGCCAGCTGATTTTCTATTCCAAAGGCTGCCCGTCGGCCGAAGCAAGGAGAACACGATGTCCAACACCCTGTTTATTACCGGCGCAACTTCCGGTTTTGGTGAAGCCTGTGCCCGTCGTTTTGCCGAGGCTGGCTGGAAGCTGGTGCTGACAGGTCGTCGTGAAGAACGCCTCAATGCCCTGTGTGCCGAGTTGTCGAAGCAGACCGAGGTCCATGGCCTGGTGCTCGACGTGCGTGATCGCAAGGCCATGGAGGAGGCGATTGCCAACCTGCCGCCGTCCTTCGCCAAGCTACGCGGGCTGATCAATAACGCCGGCCTGGCGCTGGGCGTTGACCCTGCACCGAAGTGCAACCTTGATGATTGGGACACCATGGTCGACACCAACATCAAAGGCCTGATGTACAGCACTCGTTTGCTGTTGCCGCGCCTGATCGCCCATGGCCGTGGCGCCAGCATCGTCAACCTCGGTTCCATCGCCGGTAACTATCCGTATCCGGGCAGTCACGTGTATGGCGCGAGCAAGGCGTTCGTCAAACAGTTCTCACTGAACCTGCGCTGCGACCTGCAAGGCACGGGCGTGCGTGTCAGCAACATTGAGCCGGGGCTGTGTGAAAGCGAGTTCTCGCTGGTGCGCTTTGCCGGTGACCAGGAGCGGTACAACGCGACCTACGCCGGTGCCGAACCGATCCAGCCGCAAGACATCGCCGAGACCATTTTCTGGGTGCTCAATGCGCCGGCCCACATCAACATCAACAGCCTTGAATTGATGCCGGTGAGCCAGACGTGGAGCGGGTTTGCGATTGAGCGTAATGGTGGCAAGGCGTAAGACCGAGTCATCGTTCTTCGCGAGCAAGCCCGCTCCCACAGGTTTTGTGTTGAATCGCCTTTTTGCGAACGACACAAACCCTGTGGGAGCGGGCTTGCTCGCGAAAGCGGCGGGACAGTCAGCTGAGATAGTCGGCCAATCCGCGATAGCAGGTCGCCAAGTGATAAGGCGTGGTCGAAGGCATGTCCTGACGGCTAACTTCACCGTTCTCATCACGACACTCATACCAACCACCCGCATGCAGCGAGCGCAGCTGCAACGCCTGCAATTGGCGCTGCACCGCAGTGTCGCTGTCCGGACGCAAGGTCAGCGCACGCAGGTATTCAGCCTGAGCCCAGATGCGTTGGGTGCCATCCTTCGATTGCCCGTCCAGCGTGAGCATTGCCTGCACGGCGCCAGTCTTTTGATCGACGCCCAATCGCTCGGTGAACGCAAAGGCGCGCTCCAGCGAAGCGTGCAGTGTCGAGCTGCGCAACAACGGTGAAGACTCCAGCAAAAAATACCATTCGAACTGATGTCCCGGTTCGAACCAGTTATCCACAGCGCCCAGCGGCTTTTCCATCAGCACACCGTGCTGCGGATCGATAAAGCGCTTCTGCATCGCTGTGCATAACTCGACGAGCGCGTCCTGCGCTGCGGCGTCTTTGCGTACCGATAGGGTGGCGAGGAACGCCTCGGCCAGGTGCATCAGCGGGTTTTGCAGTGGCCCGCTGTTCAACGACGACCAGTCACGTTCGAGGCAGGCTTCGTACAGGCCGTCGCCCGTGGCAAAACGCTGCGCAACCACTTCCAGCACGGCATTGAGCACCGATTCCACCAGCGGCTCGCGAACCTTGTCCCAGTAATGGGCGCAGGCGAAGAGAATGAAGGCGTGGGTGTAGAGATCCTTGCGCTGGTCCAGCGGAGCACCCTGCGGATCGATGCTGTAGAACCAGCCACCGTGTTCAGCGTCATGGAAATGTTGCTGCAACGAGCGGAACAACGCCGCGGCCCGTTCTTCGGCGCCCGGCACCTCGCCGATCAGGCTGGAAAACACATACAGCTGCCGCGCGCAGGCCATGGCCCGGTAGCGTTGCGGTGGCAAGGGTTGATGCCCGGCGTCCAGCGCCTCGTAGGGCAGCGCCAGCTCGGCATTCCAGCCGGGGCCTTGCCAGAGGGGCACGATCACGTCCTGGAAATGCGCTTGCACAGTGGCAAACAGAGCGGTCAATTCAGGCTGGGAGGCGGAGCGGGAAACAGGCGGCATTGGCTGGCGTCGTCACGGCAGGTTTGATTGCGCGACATGTTATCAGGCCTGAGAGATGTGGTGTCTGTCAGACCGCCTTCGCGAGCAAGCCCGCTCCCACAGTAGATGTGTGTACGCAGGACTAATGTGGGAGCGGGCTTGCTCGCGAAGAGGCCATCACCGGCAATACAAAATCAACCCGCCAACAACCAGACCCCGGTCGCCGCCGAAGCCGCACCCGCCATTCGAACCAACGGCGCCGCCGCTTGCGGCAACACACGAACCACCGCATAACCCGCCGCGTGCAATATCGCCGTCGCCGCCACAAACCCTGCGGCATACGCCCACGGACTCGACATGTCCGGCAATTCCAGCCCATGCGCCACACCATGGAACAACGCAAACAACGCCGTCGCACCCACCGCCACGCTCAATGGCGGACGCACCGCCAGTGCCACCGCCAGGCCCAGCGCCAGCACCGACGCCGCAATCCCGCTTTCCAGCGCCGGCAGGTTCAGCCCTTCAAACCCCAGCAACCCGCCGATCAGCAGGGTGCCGGCAAACGTGCACGGCAGCGCCCAACGCGCCGCGCCTTTCTGCTGCGCCGCCCACAGCCCGACCGCAACCATTGCCAGCAAGTGATCGAGGCCGCCAATCGGGTGGCTGATGCCGGCGATCAAACCATTGTCGCCGTGACCGGGGTGGGCGAAGGCGATGGCCGGGGTCAGCAGCAGGGCCATGGCGCCGAGAATGCGTTTAAGTGACATGGAGAAGCTTCCTTGTTGATAAGTTTGATCGTAATCAGGCTGCGGTCAGCAAGCCCTGGCGTTCGATGAAGGCGATGATTTCTTCCAGGCCCAGCCCGGTTTTCTGGTTGCTGAAGACAAAAGGTTTGCCGTTGCGCATGCGCTTCGTGTCGCTGTCCATCATCTCCAGCGACGCGCCGACCAGTGGCGCGAGGTCGATCTTGTTGATCACCAGCAGATCGGATTTACAGATTCCCGGCCCGCCCTTGCGGGGCAGCTTGTCACCGGCAGAAACGTCGATCACGTAGATCGTCAGGTCCGACAGTTCCGGGCTGAACGTGGCCGACAGATTGTCGCCACCGGACTCCACCAGAATCAGGTCCAGCCCCGGAAAGCGGCGGTTCAATTGATCCACGGCTTCAAGGTTGATCGAGGCGTCTTCGCGGATCGCCGTGTGCGGGCAGCCGCCGGTTTCCACGCCGATGATCCGCTCCGGCGCCAGGGCTTCGTTGCGTACCAGAAAGTCGGCGTCTTCGCGGGTGTAGATGTCGTTGGTCACGACGGCCAGGTTGTAGCGGTCGCGCAACGCCAGGCACAGGGCTAAAGTCAAAGCGGTTTTGCCGGAACCGACCGGGCCGCCGATGCCGACGCGCAGAGGTTGTGTGTTCATGTGATTCTCCAAAATAAAGGCCCTAGGAACGGAACAGACGGCTGTACTGGCGCTCATGGGCCATGCACGCCAGGGACAGGCCGAAAGCGGCGCTGCCATAGTGTTCGGGGTTGATTCGGGTGGCGTTCTGCTGGGCTTCCTGCAGCAGCGGCAGCAGTTCGCTGGTCAGGCGTTGCGCAGCTTGCTGGCCCAGCGGCAGGGTTTTCATCAGCACCGCCAACTGGTTTTCCAGCCAGCTCCAGAGCCAG
This sequence comes from Pseudomonas sp. LBUM1670, assembly GCF_059695695.1. NCBI lineage: Bacteria > Pseudomonadati > Pseudomonadota > Gammaproteobacteria > Pseudomonadales > Pseudomonadaceae > Pseudomonas > Pseudomonas sp. LBUM1670. The sequence continues at coordinate 636,387 of NZ_CP166783.1, forward strand.
GCGGCCAGCGCGTCTTGCGGGCTGATGTGCCAGGCGCGCGCAGCCAGCGCCCAGCCGAGTGCGAGGTGCGGTTCGGGACGTTGTTCGAGAAAGGCACGGGCCGGTGCATCGAGTTCCGGCAAACCGTTGAGCAGTTGCTGCAAGGAATAACCCATCTGCCGGCTTTCCTGATGCAACTCGCGAGTTTCCCGACTGGCGCGGTGTTCTTCGCAACGTTGCAACAGTTCGCCCCAGTGTTCATCGGCGGCGGCCACACAATGGGCGAGCAGCAACGGCGCTTCGAAACGCGCCAGATTCAGCAGTAATTGATCGCTGATCCAGCGGCGTGCGCTGTCGGCATCATTCACCCGGCCGTTATCCACCGCCATTTCCAGCCCCTGGGAATAGCTGTAGCCGCCAATCGGCAATTGCGGACTCGCCAGGCGCAACAGCGCCCAGGCCGGGTTCATAGACGTACGCCAAACTGGTGCAATTTCGGCGGATAGTTGAAGTCCTCGTCGCCATGCCGGGAGTGGTGATGACCGCCGCCATAGGCGCCGTGCTCGGGTTGGAAGGGTGCTTCGATACTCTCGGTGTTGGCGCCGAGTTGCTCGAGCATCGCCTTGAGCACGTAATCATCGAGCAGGCGCAGCCAGCCATCACCGACTTGCAGGGCGACGTGGCGATTGCCGAGGTGATACGCGGCACGGGTCAGCTCGAAAGCGTTGGCGCAGGTGACGTGCAGCAGTTGTTCGGGGCGGGCGCAGACGCGGACGATGCGACCGTCCTCGGCTTCCAGGCATTCGCCGTCATACAGCGGCGGCTGACCGCGCTCCAAAAACAACCCGACGTCTTCACCCTCGGCACTGAAACAGCGCAAACGGCTTTTGCTCCGGGCTTCGAACGTCAGGTGCAATACAGCGGCCCAGACGGGTTGAGGGTCGATTCTGCGATGAATCACCAGCATCGGAAGGCTTCCAGCAATGGACATTGCTGTGGTTAGAGCAAGGGGCTTGCCAATCGGGGGAAGTGTAGGAAATGCCTGTCGGAAGCGTGGGGCGAGGTGAGGTAGGGTGGGGGTTTTGGGTGAAGTTGGTGCGAGGGGTTTTTGGCTGCACCAAATTGCAGCGTTGAAGGCTTTTTGTGGGAGCGGGCTTGCTCGCGAAAGGGCCGTTACATTCAACATCTCTGTCGACTGATACACCGTTTTCGCGAGCAAGCCCGCTCCCACAAGGGGGTCATTCGGTGCTGCCGAGGCCTTTCCAGTGTTTGAGGCCGATAAAGATAAACCGCAGCTGCTGGGTAATCTTCGCCTGTGGTGTCAGATGCTCGGGCAATGCTTCTGCCGGAGGATCGATAATATCGGGCAAGGTCGCGAACACACTTTTAACGATGAGATCGGCCATGACGCTCAGCCCGGCCATGTCCAGATGTTGCAGCTTCGGCATCAGCGACAGGTCGGCCGCCAGGTCCGAGCTGATGTTTTCGCGCAACCGACCGATGGCCAGGCGCACCGGCAGCGAACCGCCGTACTGCTCGCGGGCGAGAAACAGGAATTGCGAACGATTGGCTGACACAACGTCGAGAAAGATCCGCACCGAGGCGTCGATGATGCCGCCCATCACGAACTCGTTGTGGCGCACCAGGCGGATGGTTTCGCGGAAGGTTTGACCGACTTCGCTCACCAGCACCAGGCCCAGTTCATCCATATCGGCGAAATGCCGGTAGAAACCGGTAGGGACAATGCCGGCAGTCTTCGCCACTTCGCGCAGGCTCAGGCTGCCGAATCCTCGGCCGCATTCCATCAAATGGCGGGCAGCGTCCATCAGAGCGTTACGGGTTTGTTGTTTCTGTTCGGCGCGGGGCAGCATCGCAAGGGTGTTTTCTGGACAAGACAGCGACGCACTCTAGCAAATCGGCTTTGCCGGCGTCGAACGACTAACGGGGGATAACTAAAAGGGGGGCAGGGCGGGGATAGGGTGCTTCTATAAAGTCAAAAGCCCAATCCGTGGATTGGGCTTTTTTTCGGGGCCGCCATGGGCTTAGCTCAAAGCGCTGTTGCGTTCGATCACGCGGTCACCACCACCTTCAGCGAGGGTTTGACCTTGTGGAGTGCGGTCGGAGCCGTCAGCCGCGAGGGTTTGACCTTGTGGGGTGCGATCGGAGCCGTCAGCAGCAAGGGTTTGGCCTTGTGGAGTGCGATCGGAACCATCTGCAGCGAGGGTTTGACCTTGTGGAGTGCGATCGGAACCGTCAGCGGCCAAGGTTTGACCCTGTGGGGTGCGATCGGAACCGTCAGCGGCCAGTGTTTGACCTTGTGGAGTGCGGTCCGAACCATCTTGAGTGATCAGGCCTTTTTCTTTCAGGCGTTCATTACCACCTTCGGCAACGGTCTGGCTGAACACCGAGTGGGCGGATTTCACTTGTGGGGTTGCCTGATCAGCAGCTGGCAAAGCGAAAGCGGTGCTGGCCAGCATGGAGAGGGTAAGGCTAAGCAGTAATTGGCGTTTCATGATGGGGTGCTCCGTAGGAGGGCTTTAAAATGGGTACGAGAGCAATGCTACTCTCGATAAGTCGATATAAAAGTTCATAAACGCAATGGTAATAATCAACGGAATTGATTGTTCCGTGCGGAGGCTCTAGAGCGGTCCTTTCCGGCGAATGTTTTCGCACTGATTTGGGTATTTTCGACCCACTGGCGCCGCGCAAAAGTGCGGGGGTGGTAACGCCGGATTCGAGAGCAGAGTGTCCCCGACCGATTATTTGAGTGTTAAGCCGCATTTCGGTTAAACCTGCGGGCCATTTCCCAGTCCTAGGTTTCATGGCCGGCCGGTTCTGGCCCAACGTTTCACACGTGCGTCGCAGTCAGGGCGCTCAGTCGTCTTCAGGAGCCCTGTGCAATGACGCGCACCCCGAAAATTTTTGCATGGACCTTTGCCAGCCTGGTTGTGCTGCTGGCGATACTGGTTCTGATCATCGTGTTCTTCGATTTGAACCGGATCAAACCGACGATTAACAACAAAGTCTCCGAAGAGCTGCATCGACCGTTTGCCATCAATGGCAACCTCGCGGTGGTCTGGCGGCGTGAGCTCGACGAAGGTGGATGGCGCGCCTGGGTGCCGTGGCCGCATGTGGTGGCAGAGGACCTGAGCCTGGGCAACCCGGACTGGTCGAAGCAGCCGCAGATGGTCACGCTCAAACGCGTCGAGCTGCGCATTTCGCCGCTCGCCTTGTTGGCGCAACGCTTGACGATCCCGCGCATTGACTTGACCGAACCGAACGCAGACCTCCAGCGTCTGGCCGATGGCCGCGCAAACTGGACGTTCAAGCTCGACCCGAAAGACCCGAACGCCGAACCTTCCAATTGGGTGGTCGATATAGGCGCAATCGGCTTCGACAAGGGCCACGTCACCCTTGACGACCAGAGCCTGAAAACCCAGCTCGACCTGATCATCGACCCACTGGGCAAACCGATTCCGTTCAGCGATATCGTCGGCGACAAAGCGGCGAAAACCGCGCAAGAGAAGGGCGCTGCACCTCAGGACTACGCGTTCGCCCTGAAGGTCAAAGGCCAGTACCACGGCCAGAAACTTGCTGGCGAAGGCAAGATTGGCGGTCTGTTGGCCTTGCAGGATTCGGCCCGACCGTTCCCGCTCCAGGCCCAGCTAAAGATCGCTGATACCAGCGTCGAGCTCGCGGGCACGCTGACCGATCCGCTCAATCTCGGCGCTTTGGACCTGCGGCTGAAACTGGCCGGCAGCAGCCTCGGCAACCTCTATCCGCTGACCGGCGTGACCCTGCCGGATTCACCGCCCTACGCCACGGATGGCCACTTGATCGCCAAGCTGCACGAGGCGGGCGGCGCGGTATTCCGTTATGAAGAGTTCAACGGCAAGATCGGTGAGAGCGACATTCATGGCAGCCTGGCCTACGTCGCCAGCCAGCCACGGCCGAAACTCAGCGGTTCGCTGATTTCCAATCAACTATTGTTTGCTGACCTTGCGCCCTTGATTGGCGCAGACTCCAACGCCAAACAAAAGGCCCGTGGCGGTGAAAGCAAGCAGCCGGCGGACAAGGTGTTGCCGGTCGAAGAGTTCAAGACCGAGCGCTGGCGCGACATGGACGCGGATGTCGAATTCACCGGCAAACGCATCGTCCACAGTGCAAAACTGCCGTTCAATGACCTTTATACCCACCTGGTGTTGACCGATGGCGTGCTCAGCCTCGAGCCCCTGCGTTTCGGCGTGGCTGGCGGCAAGCTGGAGGCGCAGATTCGCCTGAACGGTCGCACCGAGCCGTTGGAAGGCAATGCCAAACTCACCGCGCGCGGGTTCAAACTCAAGCAGTTGTTCCCGACCTTTGAGCCGATGAAGACCAGTTTCGGCGAGCTTAACGGCGATGCCGACATCAGCGGTCGCGGCAATTCGGTGGCCAAGCTGCTGGGCACCGCCAATGGCAATCTGAAGATGCTGATCAACGACGGCGCGATCAGTCGTGAGTTGATGGAGCTGGCCGGACTCAACGTCGGCAACTATGTGGTCGGCAAGATCTTTGGTGACAAGGAAGTGAAGATCAATTGCGCGGCTGCGGACTTCGACATCAAGACCGGCCTGGCCACCACGCGCCTGTTCGTCTTCGATACCGAAAACGCGATCATCTACATCGATGGCACGGCGAACATGGCGACCGAGCAACTGGATTTGACGGTTACGCCGGAATCAAAAGGCTGGCGCCTGATTTCGCTGCGCTCGCCGCTGTATGTGCGGGGCAAGTTCATCAAGCCGGATGCCGGTGTGAAAGCGGTGCCGCTGATACTGCGCGGTGCGGGGATGGTGGCGTTGGGTGTGATTGCTGCGCCGGCGGCGGGGTTGCTGGCGTTGGTGGCACCGAGTGGCGGTGAGCCGAATCAGTGTGCGCCGTTGTTGCAACAGATGAAGGCGGGGAAGGCGCCGGTGACTGTTAAACCTTCCAAATAAATCTACGGCGTCCATGAAGACGCCTTCGCGGGCAAGCCCGCTCCCACAGGAGAATGCATTCCAAATGTGGGAGCGGGCTTGCTCGCGAAGCGGTCTGTCAGGCGCTACAAATCTTTCAGGATGTCCGCCATATCATCCGCATGCTCTTCTTCCTGAGCCAGGATGTCTTCGAAGATGCGCCGTGTAGTCGGGTCTTTGTCGCCAATGTTCTGAATGATCTCGCGGTAGCTGTCGATGGCGATGCGTTCGGCGACCAGGTCTTTGTAGACCATCTCTTTGATTGACATAGACTGGTCATCGAGTTGTCATTTTTGATAACGATGCTTGGCTGCTGTCATTTAGCCTTGCGTCACCTAACCGATCACAAGGATGTCCGTTCATGTCGCAAGGTTCTGCCACGCGTTATCCGTTGGTGCTGGTCCCGGGAATGCTCGGGTTTATCCGTCTGGTGCTTTATCCGTACTGGTACGGGATCGTGGCGGCGTTGCGCGAAGGGGGGGCGACGGTGATTGCGGTGCAGGTCTCGCCGCTCCACTCGACTGAGGTGCGCGGCGAACAATTGTTGACGCGCATCGACGAGATCCTGCGGGAAACCGGTGCCGAGAAGGTCAACCTGATCGGCCACAGCCAGGGCTCGCTGACCGCCCGTTACGCCGCGGCGAAACGCCCGGATCGCGTGGCGTCTGTCACGTCGGTGGCGGGGCCCAATCACGGCTCGGAACTGGCGGATTACCTGCAAAAGCATTACCCGGCGGACAGCACGAAGGGGAGGCTGCTCGCATTTTTTCTTTGGATCATTGCCGCGTTGATGAGCCTGCTGGAAACCGGCTATCGCGGGCCGAAGCTGCCGGTGGATATTCACGCCTCCCATGAATCGCTGACGACTGCCGGCGTGACGCTGTTCAATCAGCGTTATCCACAGGGCTTGCCTGATACCTGGGGCGGGCACGGGCCGGAAGAGGTCAACGGCGTACGCTATTACTCGTGGTCTGGCACTTTGCAGCCGGGTAAAACCGATCGCGGGCGCAATCTGTTCGACGGGACCAATTGCAGTTGTCGGTTGTTTGCCAAAACCTTTGTGCGCGAAGTCGGGCATTGCGACGGGATGGTCGGGCGTTACAGCTCGCATCTGGGAACGGTGATCGGCGATGAGTATCCGCTGGATCACTTCGACATCGTCAATCAGTCGCTGGGACTGGTGGGGAAGGGGGCCGAGCCGGTCCGGTTGTTTGTCGAGCATGCGGCGCGGTTGAAAGCGGCGGGGGTGTGAAAGTCAGTTAGACCGCGTCATCGTTCTTCGCGAGCAAGCCCGCTCCCACAGGGAGTGCATTCCAAAATGTGGGAGCGGGCTTGCTCGCGAAGGCGCCGGCTCAGGCAACGCCAACCTTACGGCCCAACACCGTGGTCCAGCGCTCCGAAACGATCACCCCACCCAACGTCAACACCCCGCCCACCAGGTGATACATCGCCAATTGCTCATGCAACACCACCGCTGCAATCAACGCCGTAATCACCGGCAGCAGATTGAAAAACTGCGTCGTCCGGCTCGGCCCCAGGCGCACCACGGCCTGCATCCACGCCAGCGGCGCAACCATCGAGGCCAGCAGGCAGGCGTACAGCACCAGCGGAATATTCTGCAACGTCGGGCCGATTTTCGGTGACGCGACAAACAGCGGAAACAGCACCGCCACCGCCACCCACACCTGCAAATACAACAACACCAGTGGCGGCAAACGCAGCTGCCATTTTTTCAGCAGCGTGCTGTAGATCGCGTAGGCCAGCGTGGCGATCAGCATCAGCGCATCGCCCAGATTCACCCCGTGTTCAAGCAATGCACCAAGGCTGCCGGACGACACCACCACCAACACACCGGCAAACGACAGCGCTGCCCCGGCCAGCGCACCCGCGGTCAGGCGCTGGCCAAGGCTGACGATCGCCATGGCCAGCGACATCAATGGCATCAGCGACAGGATGATCCCCATGTTGGTGGCCGACGTCAGCGTCGCCGCGAAATACGCCAGGCTTTGATAAACCGCCATGCCCAGCACGCCGAGGATGAAAATCTTCCCCAGGTTCGGGCGGATGGCCGACCAATGGGCGATGACGGGTTTGAGCATGAACGGCGTGAACAACAATCCGGCCAGCAGCCAGCGATAAAAACCGATCTCGGCGGGGAAGATCGCGCCGGCCGACATTTTGGTGATCACGGTGTTGCCGGCCCAAATGAAAATGGCCAGCAGGGGATAAGCGTATTGCATCGGAAAAAACCAGAACGTTAATGAGGGGTGATTATCGCCTGTCTGGATGAAAGCCTATACTTCGATCCAGACAACCCGCCCCCGATGACGGACAGCATGAGCAGCAAACACATCGACCTGCTGGACTTCAGCGAACTGCCTTCGTCGGTCTACTTCCGTTATGCCGACTTCAATACCCACGAATATGCCTCGGCCCACCGTCACCCGTGGGGCTCGCTGGAGTACTCGGCCAACGGTGTCTTGCACATGGAAATTGGCAGCAGCCGTTTCATGTCGCCGCCGCAATACGCCGTGTGGGTGCCACCGCAGATCGAGCACAGTTTCTACAGCAATCAACCGATCAACTACCGCGCGGTCTGCCTTGCGCCGGCGCTCTGCCAGGAACTGCCACGGCAGGCCTGCACCCTGGCGATCAGCGACATTCTCAAAGCGATCCTCAAGGACTTCGCCGCCCGCGACGTGAAAATTCCCGAACAGGCTGCGGACAAGCGCCTGGCTCAAGTGCTGGTGGATCAGCTGCAACAGGCCCCCATTCACGAGTGTTACTTGCCCTACGCCAGCAGCCCCGGACTGCTCGGCATTCTGGAAGCCTTGCAGACAGAACCCGGAGATAATCGGCCTCTGTCGGCGTGGGCTGCGCAGATCCATGTCAGCGAGCGCACGCTGGCGCGGCAGTTTGTGCGCGAACTGGGCATGAGTTTCGGCGAGTGGCGGCAGCGCTTGCGTTTTCTGGCAGCGATCGAAGCGCTGGACAGTCACCGCAGCATTCAGGAGATCGCTTTCGACATGGGTTACAGCACCGGTTCGGCGTTCATCGCGATGTTTCAACGGCAGGCCGGATGCACGCCGGAGCAGTACCGACGCAGCCACCTCGAGAGCAGGAAGGTGTAACAGGCGGTGTCTACACTCCAGAACGAAGTCGCGCCCCTCGGCGCGGCAAGCCGACGCTACCGCGAAGAGCCAAGGGCGAGTGATGGCCTGAAGAAAAAATAGCATTGGGAGATATGTGGTGACTGTAAGGGCCCTTTCGCGAGCAAGCCCGCTCCCACATTTGTCCGGCGTGCACAGATCCATTGTGGGAGCGGGCTTGCTCGCGAAAGGGCCGGCAAGGGCGCTGCAAAAATCGCCGGAAGTCCCGACCAAGGTCGCCCCACACAACCCTAGTGCTGGCACCCGAACGCTGGCAGACTGCCAATCCTTTTACGCCGTTCGTTTTGAGGCTGTATGTCGACGTTTTCTCAACGCCAAGTCTTGTTGCTCATCAGTTGGGTCATCATCTTTGGTGGCTTGTTGCTGGTGATTCCGCTGCGCTTGTTGCCAAGCCTGTTGGCCGGCCTGCTGGTGTTCGAACTGGTCAACATGCTCACCCCGCAATTGCAGCGGTTGATCGAAGGTCGGCGGGCGCGCTGGCTGGCGGTGGCGTTGCTGGGGACGTTAGTGGTGAGTGTGCTGGCGCTGATCTTTGCCGGTGCCATCAGCTTTCTGCTGCACGAAGCGGAAAACCCAGGCGCTTCCCTCGACAAATTCATGGTCGTGGTCGATCGTGCGCGCGGGCAATTGCCACCGTTCATCGACGCCTACCTGCCCGCCAGCGCCGCCGAGTTCCGCGTGGCCATCGGCGAGTGGATGAGCAAGCACCTCAGCGACTTGCAGCTGGTCGGCAAAGACGCGGCGCACATGTTCGTGACGTTGCTGATCGGCATGGTGCTGGGGGCGATCATCGCCTTGCAGCGTGTGCCGGACGTGACCAAGCGCCAACCGCTGGCCGCCGCACTGTTCGATCGTCTGCACCTGCTGGTGCAGGCGTTCCGCAACATCGTGTTCGCCCAGATCAAGATTTCCCTGCTCAACACCTTTTTTACCGGGATTTTCCTGGCGGTGGTCCTGCCGATGTTCGGCATCAAACTGCCGCTGACCAAGACCCTGATCGTGCTGACCTTCCTGCTCGGCCTGCTGCCGGTGATTGGCAATCTGATGTCGAACACGCTGATCACCATCGTCGGTTTGTCGCTGTCGATCTGGGTCGCGGTGGCGGCGTTGGGTTATCTGATTGTTATCCACAAGCTCGAATACTTCCTCAATGCGCGCATTGTCGGCGGGCAGATCAGTGCCAAGTCGTGGGAGTTGCTGCTGGCAATGCTGGTGTTCGAGGCCGCGTTCGGCCTGCCGGGGGTGGTGGCGGGGCCGATTTATTACGCGTATCTGAAGAGTGAGTTGAAGCAGGTGGGGATGGTTTGATCAAGCATTTGTAGTGCCTGATCGGGCTCCTTCGCGAGCAAGCCCGCTCCCACATTTGATTGCGTTCCATCAGATAGAACGCGGTCGAATGTGGGAGCGGGCTTGCTCGCGAAGCAGGCGCCGCAGTCTTTCAGATCAATCCATCGGGCCGTAACGCTTGGCCGCTTCGATCGCCAAGCCGCTGCCGATACTGCCAAAGATGTTCCCTTCCACATGCTGCGCATTCGGCAACATCGCCGACACACTGTTGCGCAACGCCGGAATCCCGCTCGAACCGCCGGTAAAGAACACCGTATCCACCTGATCGACCCGCACGTTGGCGTCGTTCAACATTTGGGTCACGCTGTTGCGCACCCGCTCCAGCAGGTTGTCGATGGCCGCTTCGAACAGCGCGCGGCTCAGCTCCACGCTCAGTCCCGGCTCGATGCGGTCCAGCGGCACATGGCGGCTGTCGGCGTGGGTCAGCTGGATCTTGGTTTCTTCCACTTCCATGGCCAGCCAGTGCCCGGCGCGTTGCTCGATCAGCTTGAACAGACGGTCGATGCCGCCGGTGTCTTCGATGTCGTAACGCATGCTGCCCAGGGCCAGGGTCGATTTCTGCGAGTACACCGAGTTGATGGTGTGCCAGGTCGCCAGGTTCATGTGGTGGCTGGTCGGCATGTAGGCGCCGCTCTTCATGCGGCTGCCGTAGCCGAACAGCGGCATCAGGCCTTGCAGGCTCAGTTGCTTGTCGAAATCGGTCCCGCCGATGTGCACGCCGCCAGTGGCGAGGATGTCGTCGTGGCGGTTGTCGTGGTTGCGGCGTTCAGGAGACAGGCGCACCAGCGAGAAGTCGGACGTACCACCGCCGATGTCGACGATCAGTACCAGCTCTTCCTTTTCGATGGTCGACTCATAGTCGAACGCTGCCGCAATCGGCTCGTACTGGAACGACACATCCTTGAAGCCGATGGCGCGGGCCACGTCCACCAGGGTGTTTTCCGCTTCCTGGTCGGCCATTTCGTCGTCATCGACGAAGAACACCGGACGACCCAGCACCACTTCGTCGAATTCGCGACCGGCGGCTGTTTCGGCGCGCTTCTTCAGCTGGCCGATAAACAGCCCGAGCAGATCCTTGAACGGCATCGCCGTGCCGAGCACGCTGGTGTCGTGCTTGATCAGCTTGGAACCCAGCAGGCTCTTGAGCGAGCGCATCAGCCGGCCTTCGTAGCCTTCCAGGTACTCGTGCAGCGCCAGCCGGCCGTATACCGGGCGGCGTTCTTCCATGTTGAAGAAGACCACCGATGGCAGGGTGATCTTGTCGTCCTCCAGCGCGATCAGCGTTTCCACGCCGGGGCGCAACCAGCCGACGGTGGAGTTGGACGTGCCGAAGTCGATACCACAGGCACGGGCTGGAGATGCGTTTTTCATGTCTTTCAGGTTCCGGTTAAAAAACGGCCGCGCAGTGTATGCCAGTGCGACGCAGATTCGAAGGCCGACTATCCGCTAAATCGCAGCTAATAGCGCCTTGATAAGCTGGCCGGGTGCCCCAAACTTGTCTGCATTGGCCCTGGCAGCCATTTGGTCGGTCAAAAGAACTGCCCACCGCTGCCGATAAACTTCTGATGCGCTGTCCGGTCACAAACTTGAGATCGGTCAAACCTCGTGCGGCAATTAAGAGCATGCTGAGGCAGACGGCGCGATTTTGATAATGGATGGTGATTCCCACGATGGACTTCAAAGACTATTACAAGATTCTCGGTGTGGAACCGACCGCGGACGACAAGACGATCAAGGCGGCTTATCGCAAGCTGGCGCGTAAATACCACCCCGACGTCAGCAAGGAAAAGGACGCCGAGTCCAAGTTCAAGGACGCCTCGGAAGCCTATGAAGCGCTGAAAAGCGCCGACAAACGCGCCGAATACGACGACTTGCGCAAATATGGCCAGCACGGCCAACCGTTCCAGGGCCCGCCGGGTTGGCAGGGGCGTGGTGCCGGTGGTTTCGGCGGTGGTCAGGACTCGGGCGATTTTTCGGACTTCTTCAGTTCGATCTTCGGCAACCGTGGTCCGGGTTTTGGTGGTGGACAGTCGGGCCGCAGCGCCGGGCGTAGAGGGCAAGACGTGGAAATGGAATTAGCGATTTTTCTGGAAGAAACCCTCTCCAACGAATCGAAGAAGGTCACCTTCAAAGTGCCGCAGTACAACGCGGCCGGCCAGCATGTCAGCAACACCAGCAAAAGCCTGAACGTAAAAATTCCCGCGGGCGTGACCGACGGCGAGCGCATCCGCCTCAAGGGCCAGGGCGCACCGGGCATCGGTGGCGGGGCCAATGGCGACCTGTACCTGACCATCCGGTTTGCGCCGCACCCGAAATTCGACGTCGAAGGCGAAAACCTGATCATCACCCTGCCGCTGGCTCCATGGGAGTTGGCGTTGGGCACCGAAGTGGCCGTGCCTACACTGACCGGCAGGATCAACCTCAAGGTGCCGGCCGGCAGCCAGAACGGCCAGCGCATGCGCGCCAAGGGCCACGGTTTGCTGAACAAGGCCGGCCATCGGGGTTATCTGTTCGTACAACTCAAGGCCGTCATGCCTAAAGCCTCGGACGATGAAGTGAAGGCGTTGTGGCAGGAACTGGCGAAAAAAGCTGCGTTCAACCCGAGAGAACACTTCTGATCCAAGAGACGGAGTAGCCCATCATGAGCAACCCCCTGATCGTTCAACTGGACATGGCAGAATTCTGTGAGGCGACCGACCTGTCGGACGTCTACGTGATCGAAATCGTCGAGCACGGCATCCTCGAACCTCAGGGCACGCAGCCCAAGGATTGGCGTTTCAACGATTATGAACTGGCTCTGGCCAAGCGTGCCGCCAAGTTGCGGCATGACCTGGAACTTGAGTGGGAAGGCGTCGCCCTGGCGCTCGACCTGCTTGAAGAGGTCCAGCAGCTGCGGGCCGAGAACCGGATGCTTAAGCAGCGGTTGGGGCGGTTGGTGGTTGAGTAACCGGCCTGATTGTTTTGTGTTGCCTGATATGGCCCCTTCGCGAGCAAGCCCGCTCCCACAATGGATCTGTGTACACAGCACAATGTGGGAGCGGGCTTGCTCCGGGCGGCGTTCCGACGAAGAACGATAACGCGGTCCTTCTGCCTTACAACTTCCGGGGCAACACCACGGTAAACAGCGTCCCATCGACTTCATTCGACCTGACCTCGATCGTCCCGCCGTGGGCGTTCACCACTTCCTTTACGATAAACAATCCCAGGCCAAGGCTGGTGGAGGGGGCGCCGAGTTCTTCGTCGGCGCTGCGCACCAGCGGATTGAAGATCGTGCCGATCGCGTCCTCGGGAATCGGTATGCCGTAGTTATGCACCGTAAGGCGAACCGCATCGGGTTCGCCGCTGAGTGTGACCGTGACATCCCGTTTGTTCGAACCATGCTGCAACGCGTTGCCGATCAGGTTTTGCAGCAGCTGGCTCAAGCGTCCGGCATCCCAGACGCCTCGCGTATCGCCCTCTATTTGTATTCTTGGATCGCACTCCGGGTTACCGGCACAGGCTTCGGCTATCGCCCTGTGCGCCGCATCGGCCAGGTCCATGGGCGCCGGTTCGATCGGCAGGCTCTTGCCAAGTCGACTGCGCACCAGCTCCAGCAAATCGCTGACCATCACCGCCATGTGCCGCGCGCCACGCTTGATATTGATCGCGCAAGCCAGCGCCTCGCCTTCAAGCGTGGCTTTGCGCATCAGCAATTCTGTGGACATGCTCACGGCTTGCAATGGCGCGCGCAGGTCATGCCCGAGTATCGCCAGAAACAGATCCCGTGAATGGTTGACCTGTTCGGCATAGGCCGCCGTGGATTCGGCAAGGGCTTCGTCGATGGCTTCGTTGAAACGGATCATGTCCTGAAAGTAAGCGAGGTCCGGCGATTTCAGGCTGTTGACCCACAGCCGAATCACACAGGCGCGCAGGTGGCGGAACTCGCTGGTCATCTGCACCAGGTCGAAGCCCACGGTATGCCGCAGCTCACCGTGGCTGGCGCCCGCCTCATCGAGACTCGGGGTTTTTTCCGGGCCTTCACCCTTGGCCTTGGCGATCTGTTCGCTGGCGGTTTGCGCAGTCGTCATGTCCCGGGCTGCGGCCAGCAGAATCACCTTGGCGTGATCACGCAAGGCCACTTGATCCATATTCTCGGCCGCCGGGGTGATCGTCCTGGCGAACTGCTCCCATTCATCGACGATACGGTCTACATGTTGCCTGATGAATTCGGGTAGGCGCATGACCGGGTTCCTGAAGATTTTGGAGGCTGGACGTGTCGCATAGTAGCGCCTTCAGGCTGGAAAAAAACCTCCGGCGGCGTAGCGGCACACTCGGCATTCTTCAGGGTGGTACATAGGTGTATGTGTGCACCTGTTTTTCGAACGAAGAACGTACTCCTCTCGCTTTAACCAACAGTTATTCAGGCTTTTGTTTTGCTGACGGGTGAATAGTCTATTGGCTCCACCCATCATTTGAAGGTTAGAACCCATGTCTGATTTGCAAGGAAGCAATCCGACGAACGCTGCGTCTGCAACCCTGGTTGCCAAAAGTGTTCACGAGCAGCGAGTGACCAAGGTCATCCCCGCTGCGATAAAAAATGCATCGCCGGCCACGCTTGAATCCATGTTGAAGCTGAATGCCAAAATGCCGGACTGGTACATGAAAGCAACGAAGGCCGACCGGCAGCTTCTGAAAACGTTGATCGATGAGCGCTGGCGCTTGCAAGGCGAGCTGGATGAACTTCTGGGTGATCTTCAGAGCGATATCGATGCATTCGGTAAACGATTGCTCAGTACATCGCTGCAAGCGAACTTCAATACGTACGAAGACCCTGAAACCCTGTCACTGCAACTTTACGTTCCGGACAACCTCATTTTCGGTATCGATACCGGGGTCAGTCGGATGCGGCGAAACTCGTTACTCGCCGCAGCGCTCCATAACTTTGAAGAAGCGGAAACCCAAGAGGCCGCGTTCAGAAGTGGCTCCGGTGTTTATCGCGACAGTCCTCAGGGAACCCCGCATCGAATCAATGCGATTACCCCGGCAAGGTTCGCCAGCCTGTGCCGCCGACTGGATATTGGTGGGCAGTATCAAACCCATATCAAAGCGCGGCTTGAGCCAACGGCGCCCAAAGCGAAGCAGCAGTTGCAGGACCGTTCGACAACCAGTGAAAAAGCGGCTTTCAAGTCATCGGCCTTGATCGCGCATCTGAAAGGCGATATCAGCGCTGAAGCCTTTGACCGGCTGCAGGATGTCGTCGAAGGAAAAGAAAACATCAGGTTCCATGGTTCGCCCCTGCATAGCCACCGATTGTCGTTGATGGGTTTTCGCATGACGTCGATCGTGCTGTTCAGCGCTGTGAGCGATGCATCGGCATTGAAAACGGCTGTGAATGCCTTGACGCCCGAGAGTGTGAAATTCTGGACTGACTGGTCTCGGCGTATTCCGTTTTTATCCGGCAACGCCTATGAGAGTTACAAGCTGATCCAGGCCTTCTTCGCCAACGGCCCCACGGGAGTCGGAGACGAAATGCTGCGCAACGAAGACATTTATCAACAGAGTCGGCTGACCGGACCGTTGATCGTTTATGTGCCGGATGACCCGGACCATCCGCTGAAAGAATATGCCTCGCTCACCGAGTTCCTGAAGGCCTTGATCGGCCAGTTGCGCGACCCGGATTACCAGGCATTTTTCAGCCGGTTTGTGGCGCAGAAGGACAAAGGCCATTTTTTCGCCAGGGTCAACGAGCGGCTCAAGACCATCAAGTGGAAACAGCGCGAACCGCTCGACATGGGCCCTTGGTGGCGCGAAACCGCCATCGAAAATCCCGACGCGGAACCCATCACCAATCGGATCGCCAATGACCTGTGGATCACCCTGTTCCAAGAGCGGCGGGACAAGGTCATCAGCGATGCACGTAGCATTGCCGTGCCGACCGACGACGAAGATTCGGCCAGTCGCTGGAAGCGTCTGACCAGTTACCTGAGCATTGGCTGGAACGTGTTCAGCTTCGCCGCCATGCTGGTGCCCGGTGTGGGCGAGGTGGTGTTGGGCATCATGGTGGCGCAGATGCTCGCGGAGCTGGCCGAAGGCATCGAGGACTGGAGCAAGGGCGACAAGGAGGAAGCGGCGACTTACATCAACGGTGTGCTGATCAACTTTGCGCAATTTGCGCTGATGGGGGCAGGGCACGTGCTACCCAAAACGTCTGTCGCCCTTTCGCCCTTTGTCGAAAACCTCAAGCCCGTGGCGTTCAATGGCGAAGAGCCGCTGTGGAATCCCGACCTGACAGCCTATGAACATCCGGTTGTCTTGCCGCAAGCCGCCGAGCCAGGCGAGCTGGGTCTTTACCAACATGAGGGCAAGGACGTACTGCGACTCGATGACAAGCATTACGTGGTGGCGACGGACCCGGAGACCGGGTTGCAACGCCTCAAGCACCCGGCACGTCCAGACGCGTATCAACCCGTTGTCGAGCATAACGGTGCCGGCAGCTGGAAGACTGAAATCGATCGTCCTCTGGCGTGGGACAAGGCCCGCTTGCTCAGGCGCCTGGGCACTGCGACGGATGAGGTTGCCGATGAATCCCTCGAGCAGATTCTGACCGTCAGTGGCGTCAAGGAAAACGCGCTGCGCCGGATGCATGTCGAGCATGAAACACCTCCAGCCTTGCTGGTCGATACCCTCGATCGCTTCAAGGCGTATGCGCAGGCCGGTGAACTTGGCAAGCACATCCTGGCTGACAATATTCCCGAAGCGTTGGAGGACTTGATTCCCGCGTTCATGACCGAACTCCCGCGCTGGCCTGCGTCCCGAGGGATTGCGCTGTTCGACGGGCCAAAGCTGGACGGTGTGTCTGTAGCTTTCGGCTCGGCTGAACGTCAGATCAAACTGTCTCGCATCGACCTGCGGGCAGGCCGTTTGCCGATCCGGGTGATCGAGAATTTCAGCGAAACGGACATTCATGAATTGCTCGGCCAGGGTATTTCCAGCGACAGACAAGTGCGCATCAACGAATTGCGAAAGCGTCTGGCCGACCACGCCGGTCAACAGCGTCAACGCGTTTTCGACACCCTCTACAAACAACGGAAGATCTCTGACAGTGCCGATGTGCTGTTGCTGTGCGACGCCTATCCGAAACTACCGGTGATCGTCGCCGAAGAATTACTGCGCGATGCCACCCCGGAGGAATTGCTTCACCTGACCCAAAAACGCCGAATTCCCCTGAGCCTTCGCGAAAAGGCGCGAGCAGCACAGGACCGCGTGCGAATGAGCCGCGCCTACGAAGGCCTGTATCTGGAAGCACTGGAAGCTACTGACACCCGTCGACTTGAGCTGGCCTCGCTGGCCGCCATGCCAGGCTGGTCGGCCAAAGTTCGCATCGAGGTTCGTGCCTTCTCGTACACCGGCGAACTGCAGGCCAGCGTCGGGCCCGAAGACGCGCGCATCCGCAAAGTCCTGTTTGTCGATGAGAAAGGCCTGTACCACGCACGCGACGAGCAAGCGCAGCATCTGCACGGTGCCGATGACTTCTATGCCTCTTTGCTGCATGCATTGCCAGACACTGAACGCAAAGCCCTTGGATTCGACATTTATGAGGGAGACAAGCTCAAGCAAGCGCTCCAGCGCGCGCCGCTGAGCCATGAGCGTTTTGCCTCGGTGCTGGAACAGCATCCGATCCGAAAACCGGCTTACGACCCGCAAGCCATGCGCCTTCGGGGCGGCATGCGGGGGTATCCGCGCCAAATGAGCGTGGAGACGATTCGTCAACGCCTTGGCTGGCTGTATCCGGAGTGCTCAGAGTCGGAAGTGGGTGAGCTGATGAGTGGCTTCGGGAACTCGGCACCTGAGCGTCTGAAGGTGCTGGAGGATGAATTCGATCAATTGGAACGTTCGCTCAATAGCTGGATAAGGGCACCGGCCACCTCGCCAAGTACCGGTCTGGTGGCGAAGCTGGAAATCGAATCCAGGAAGAATATCGCTGCAACGATCAAACAGTGCTGGCAACGGACCGGCCCGGCGGGAGTCGAGGTCCCCGGCATTGTCCGTCCGCAGGCGCTCCTTCTAGGCGAGGGGTCAATGAACCGGCACATTGCGAGCATGCCGAAGCTGACTGCCAATTTCGATCACGTCACCCATCTGAGCATGCCCCGGGCCAACATGCTGCCCAGCCAAGTGGGATTTCTGGAGCCGTTCAGCCAACTGCGCGATCTGGACGTGAGCGGGAATCTACTGAACCGTTTGCCGCCAGCCATTGGCAAAATGCAATTTCTGGAGGACCTGGCGCTGAGCGATAACCGCATCGAGCTGACTCCGCAGGCGGTAGCGCACTTGAAAGGTCTGACCCGTCTCAGATCCCTGGGGTTGAGAGGCAACCCATTGAAGCTGCTGCCCGATATCAGCCGGATGCCGGAGCTGCATTTGTTGATTCTGGAGAACACCGGCATCGACAGCTGGCCAACCGGGCTTTTTTCCCAGCCGCGCCCGCGTAATTTTTACCTTGATCTTCGAAGCAACCCGATCAGCCGTATACCGGACGTTGCTCCCGGTTCATTCCGTGCCGAGTTGCTGGCGCGCACCCTGCTGAGTCGAGAGCCCGCACGGATATCCCCGGAAAATCTGAACACCCTCAGGCGCTATACCGAGTCGGTCGGCCTCGACCCCGATCGCCCTTATCCGCCTAGAGGAACCCTGGACAGCACTCAATGGGGGGAAGGTATGCCCAGTCAATGGCAGACCAGGCAAGCCATCTGGGATGCGGTCGAGGATGAGTTCAACTCCGAGTCTTTCTTCAATGAAATCAGGCGGCTGACCCAGTCATCCGATTTCAAGGCGAACGACGGCCTTTATCGGCGAGAGCTGACGGCCAAGGTCTGGCGCATGCTCGAGGCCATGGAAAAGGACAGCGAATTGCGCACGACCATTTTTGCCGAAGCGGTGGCGCGGACACAGTGTGTCGACGGGGCAACGCAGTTGTTCAACATCATGGGCATGAAAGTGCTTGTCCACGAAGCGTACGGGTTGGCCAACCCCGGTTTGGTCGAAGCCGAGCTGGTCAGCCTGGCCAAGGGTTCGTCGCGACTGGACGAGGTCGAGAGGATTGCCGAGCACCATATCGCGGAACGCATTGCAAAAGGTGAGCGGATCCGAGAGGCGGGTGCCGACGGTACTGTGACGGGGACCATTGATGTCGTAGAAGTTCACCTGGCGTTTACCACCGAACTGGCGAGGTCCGAGGAGGGGAATCTGGCGAATCCCGAGGCGCCGAAGGGCCTCGACTTGCCATGGCAGGCCCGCACCATGCAATTTCGCGGCATTGCCGGTGTGGAGCCGAAATATATTGAAAACGCTCGCCTCAAAGTCCTGGGGCTGGAGGAAGGAAATCTGCTGCGCGATTCGATCGCCGAACAGCCTTTCTGGAAATCCTATGTAGAAGGCGTCAACCGCTCACGCTTCAAGCAGTTTAAACGGCGAGAGAATGCGCTTTATGAGTACAAGACGGCCCTTAAAGAAAGGGCCGACGGGGTGGACCTGTCACCCGAGGAAAAAGATCACTTGAAAACACAGATCAGGACATTGGCCTTTGAGCTGGGTAAACCGGAAAGTGACTTTGCTCCGGGGCGGGTCATGACCGATGACGAATTCGATCAGCAATACCGTGCGATAAAAAACGAGGAGAAAACGTTTCTCAGGCAGTTGACGCAACAAGCGATGGATCGGGCGAAGCTGCAAAGGGTTGAAATACCCTTCGCCGTCGAAGGGGCCGGCCGGACGTAATCTCACGTAACAGTGCTCGGTGCCGGCTGGACAAGGTGATGTCAACCAGACCTTTCTGCTGCTCAGGAAACCGCTGTCCCTTGAACTTGAGACCTCCTGAACCCCCACCGCTGCGCGCTGAACACGCCGCGGTGGGGCTCGGGCCAATCCATCAGAACAGGAAGTAACGCTGCGCCATTGGCAGCGTTTCTGCCGGTTCACACCACAGCAGCACGCCGTCGGCCTTGACCTGATAGGTCTGCGGGTCGACATCGATGCTCGGCAGGTAATCGTTGTGGATCAAGTCGGTTTTCTGCACCTCGCGACAACCTTTGACCACGGCAATTTTCTTCTTCAACCCCAAGGCTTCCGGCAAACCTGCCTCCTGGGCCGCCTGGCTGATAAAGGTCAGGCTGGTGGCATGCAGCGAGCCACCGTAGCTGGCGAACATCGGGCGGTAATGCACCGGTTGCGGTGTCGGGATCGACGCATTTGCGTCACCCATCAGGCTGGCCGCGATGGCACCGCCCTTGAGGATCAGCGTCGGCTTGACCCCGAAAAATGCCGGGCGCCACAGCACCAGATCCGCCCATTTCCCCACTTCGATCGAACCCACTTCGTGGCTGATGCCGTGGGTGATCGCCGGATTGATCGTGTATTTGGCGATGTAGCGTTTGGCTCGGAAGTTGTCATTACCCTCGCCATCACCCGGCAGCGGCCCGCGCTGTTTTTTCATCTTGTCGGCGGTCTGCCAGGTGCGCGTAATGACTTCGCCGACCCGGCCCATGGCCTGGCTGTCGGAGCTGATCATCGAGAACGCACCGAGGTCGTGGAGGATGTCTTCGGCGGCAATCGTTTCGCGGCGGATGCGGCTTTCGGCGAAGGCCACATCCTCGGCAATGCTCGGGTCCAGGTGGTGGCAGACCATCAGCATGTCGAGGTGTTCGTCGATCGTGTTGCGGGTGAACGGCCGGGTCGGGTTGGTCGAGCTCGGCAGCACGTTGGCAAAACCGCAGGCCTTGATGATGTCTGGCGCATGGCCGCCGCCGGCGCCTTCGGTGTGGTAGGTGTGGATGGTGCGACCCTTGAAGGCGGCGAGGGTGGTTTCGACGAAGCCGGACTCGTTGAGCGTGTCAGTGTGGATCGCTACTTGTACGTCGTATTGATCGGCGACGCTCAGGCAGTTGTCGATGCTCGCCGGTGTGGTGCCCCAGTCTTCGTGCAATTTAAGACCGATGGCGCCGGCCTTGACCTGTTCGATCAGTGGCTCCGGCAGGCTGGCGTTGCCCTTGCCGGTGAGACCGATGTTCATCGGGAACGCGTCCGCGGCTTGAAGCATCCGCGCCAGATGCCACGGCCCGGAGGTGCAGGTGGTGGCGTTGGTCCCGGTGGCCGGGCCGGTGCCGCCGCCGATCATGGTGGTGACGCCGCTCATCAGCGCTTCTTCGATCTGCTGCGGGCAGATGAAGTGGATGTGTGTGTCGATGCCGCCGGCGGTGAGGATCATGCCTTCGCCCGCGATGACTTCGGTGCTGGCGCCGATGGCGATGGTGACGTTCGGCTGCACATCCGGATTGCCCGCCTTGCCGATGCCCGCAATGCGCCCATCCTTGAGACCGACATCGGCTTTGACGATGCCCCAGTGGTCGATGAGCAGCGCGTTGGTGATCACCGTGTCGACGACTTCGGCGGCCAGCAACTGGCTTTGGCCCTGGCCGTCGCGGATGACTTTGCCGCCGCCGAATTTCACTTCTTCGCCGTAGGTGGTGAAGTCTTTTTCGACCTCGATCCACAGCTCGGTGTCGGCCAGGCGAACCTTGTCACCGACGGTGGGGCCGAACATGTCGGCGTAGGCTTGTCTTGAGATTTTCATGCGCATGCCTTGGAAAATAATTGAATGTGCGATCGCATTCGCGGGCAAGCCTCGCTCCTACAGATTCAGCGAAATCCTGTAGGAGCGAGGCTTGCCCGCGAAGAGGCCAGTACAGACGGCGAAAAATCTACAAATTACCCATGATCCGCCCGGCAAACCCAAACACCCGCCGATGCCCGGCCAGGTCAACCAGCTCGACCTCACGACTCTGCCCCGGTTCGAAGCGCACGGCGGTGCCGGCGGGGATGTTCAGGCGCATGCCGCGACTGGCGGCGCGGTCGAAGGTCAGGGCGTCGTTGGTTTCGAAAAAATGATAATGCGAGCCGACCTGGATCGGCCGGTCGCCGCTGTTGGCCACTTTCAGGCTGACGGTGCGGCGGCCGACGTTGAGTTCGATGTCGCCGGGCTGGATCTGGAATTCACCGGGAATCATCAATGGGCTCCCTGGAGAATCTTGTAGTAGAGGGCGGTCGGTTTGTACCGGCCGCTCGGGTCGCAGCAGTAGTCGGGGATTTCACCCACGCGGGTGTAACCCAGCGCCTTGTAGAAGTCTTCGGCGGGGGAGCCGGCTTCGGTGTCGAGGTAGAGCATGCCGCGTTTGTGCTGGAGCGCGGCCTGTTCCAGAACGCTCATCAACTGTTGGCCCAGCCCCCGGCGGCGTGCATGTTCACGCACCAGCAGTTTCTGCACTTCGGCGCGGTTCAGCCCGTTGGCTTTCTGGCACAGGGTCAGTTGCACGCTGGCCTGCACCTGTTCGTCCTTGACCACCACCCACAGCAGCACGTTGCCCTTGTTCAGGTTGTCCTGAACTTCATCGAAATAGGCGCGGGCCTGAGTGGCATCCAGATCGGCCATGAAGCCGACACTGGCGCCATAGCCGACGGCGTCGAGCAGCAGATCAATCAAACCCTGACGATAGTGTGCAAAGCTTTCAACATTGACGCGGCGCAATTGGGCTGCATTCATCGGGCGTTACTCCTTGTTAACGGGCGGCGGTTCGGCGCCTGGATTGAGGGTCAGTTGCATGAAGGTCAGGTCCAGCCAGCGGCCGAACTTCGTGCCTACCTGAGGCATTTGCCCCGTGGTCACGAAACCGACCCGTTCATGCAGGCGGATGGAAGCCGCGTTGCCGCTTTCGATGGCAGCGACCATCACATGCTTGTCGCAGCCTTTGGCGCGCTCGATCAGCACGTCCATCAATTGCGGGCCCAGACCATTGCCGCGCTGGTCGCTGCGCACGTAGACCGAGTGCTCGACGGTGTGGCGGAAACCATCGAACGGTCGCCAGTCACCAAATGAAGCGTAGCCGAGTACGCTTTTATCGCCGTCGACAATCACCAGGACCGGATAGCCCTGGACTTGTCGGGCGCTGAACCAGGCCTGACGGTTGCCCAGGTCCACGGTCTGTTCGTTCCAGATCGCCGTGGTGTAGAGCACGGCGTCGTTGTAGATATCACGGATCGCCGGCAGGTCGGCATGCACCGCATCGCGGATGTGATAAGTCATGGCGGGGCCTCAGGCGATCGGTTGGTGGACGGTGACCAGTTTTGTGCCGTCGGGGAAAGTGGCTTCCACCTGGATTTCCGGGATCATCTCCGGAATGCCTTCCATCACTTGTTCGCGGCTGAGCAGGGTGGTGCCGAAATGCATCAGCTCGGCCACGGTCTGGCCGTCACGGGCGCCCTCGAGCAACGCCGCGGAAATATAGGCCATCGCTTCCGGGTAATTGAGTTTCACGCCGCGCGCCAAACGCCGCTCGGCCACGAGGCCGGCGGTGAAGATCAGCAGCTTGTCTTTTTCGCGTGGGGTCAGGTCCATCGTTTGGAATCCATCTGGGCAGATAAAAAATATTCGGATCTGTGAACACAAAACCTGTGGGAGCGGGCTTGCTCGCGAAAGCGGTGGTTCAGCCAGCATTGATGTTGAATGACACACCGCCTTCGCGGGCAAGCCTCGCTCCTACAGGGGGATTGCGTTTCAGGTGCTCCATATTCGGGGTGGGACGGCTTCTCGGCCGAGTAGTGCAGGCCTGAGCAATTGCCACAAATCAATTAGCCATCCCCGCGCCAGCAATGCCTCGCTGGCCAGGCATCGGGCGACGAGCAAGCCCGGTATCTGCGTCAGATCCCCGCGTACGTCATTGCTCAACGAACGGCATTTCTCCAGCAGATCACTATCAATCTCCCCCGTCACCAGCAACGTCGCAAACACCGGTTGCCCATCCAGCCCGATCGGCGAATCAAGCAAGCCGTCACCCCCGACAATGCGCTGGCGTTCGTGCCAGAGCAACTGACCGTCGCGGCGGATATCCAGCTGCGCCTGAAAATGCCCGAGGTCAAAACGCTCGCCGCTGGCCGGGCGGCCCAGTGCGACGACGTCCCAGTAGAACAACCGCGCATCGCCTTCCAGATCAATGGAGGTGCTGAGCTCGGCCTGGGCGCCGCTGAAGATAATCGTCTCTTGCGGCAACCACTCCAGTGTCGCGCCGCTGGCCACTTTCAGATCAAGTTTCTGATAAGCCGGCCCGGCCGCGCGATACCACTTGGCGGCGCCGGGGCTGGTGATTTGCGCCCACGCCTGGCTGCCAACGCTGGCGCTGATGTCCAGTCGATCACCACCGGCAATCCCGCCCGGCGGGTGGACGATGATGTGCTGGCAGACTTCGGCCCCTTCGGCATACAGATGCTTCTGTACCCGCAATGGACCTTTGTGCCGGCGCTGCACCGGGCGTGTGCTGTCGCCGAATCGGGCATAGCCCAATTCCAGCTCGGCGTGCCAGCTCGGGGTGAAGAGGACAGTGGGAAGAGGTAAATTCATGGCTTCTAATTATCGTTAGGACGCTACAGATTAGATTGTAACCAGACCGCGTACACCCTCGGCTTCCATATTTTCTCCGCGACCCTGCTGCACGATCTCACCACGGGACATCACCAGGTATTGGTCGGCCAGTTCGGCGGCGAAATCGTAGAACTGCTCTACCAGCAGAATCGCCATGTCGCCGCGCTCCGCGAGTTTTTTGATCACCGCGCCGATCTCCTTGATGACTGACGGCTGGATGCCTTCCGTGGGTTCGTCGAGGATCAGCAACCTTGGACGACTGGCCAATGCGCGGCCAATCGCCAATTGCTGCTGTTGGCCACCGGACAAGTCACCGCCGCGCCGTTGCTTCATTTGCAGCAACACCGGGAACAGCTCGTAGATGAAAGCAGGGACTTCTTTCGCTTCGCTGCCGGGAAACCGCGACAGGCCCATCAGCAGGTTTTCTTCAACGGTCAGTCGAGCAAAAATTTCCCGGCCCTGAGGCACGTAGGCGATTCCGGCATGTACCCGTTGGTGCGGTTTGAACGTGGTGATCGGTTTGCCTTCCCAGTTCACCGCGCCTTCTTTGGCCGGCAGCAAACCCATCAGGCATTTGAGCAGGGTGGTTTTGCCCACGCCGTTGCGCCCGAGCAGGCAGGTGACTTCACCGACCTTCACGTCAAACGTCAGGCCCCGCAGGATGTGGCTACCGCCGTAGAACTGGTGCAGCTTGTCGACTTGCAGCATCTTCAAATTCCTTCTGTTCCACACAGAACCCCTGTGGGAGCGGGCTTGCTCGCGAAAGCGGTGGGTCAGGTAACTTATATGTTGAATGTGCCGACGTATTCGCGAGCAAGCCCGCTCCCACATAAAGCAGTCCCCGACTGGCCTTAGCGACCGAGATAAACCTCAATCACCCGCTCGTTTTCCTGCACCTGCTCCAGCGACCCTTCGGCCAGCACGCTGCCCTGGTGCAGCACGGTGACGTGGTCGGCGATGGAGCCGACAAAACCCATGTCGTGTTCCACCACCATCAGCGAATGCTTGCCCGCCAGGCTTTTGAACAGCTCGGCGGTGAATTCGGTTTCGGCGTCGGTCATGCCCGCCACCGGTTCGTCGAGCAGCAGCAGTTGCGGGTCTTGCATCAGCAACATGCCGATCTCCAGAAACTGTTTCTGACCGTGGGACAGCAGTCCAGCCGGGCGATTGACCGAGGGGGTCAGGCGGATGGTCTCCAGCACTTCGCTGATGCGATCCTTTTGTTCGCCACTCAAGCGAGCCCGCAGGCTGGCCCATACTGACTTGTCGGTTTTCTGCGCCAGCTCCAGGTTTTCGAACACGCTCAGGGCTTCGAACACCGTCGGCTTCTGGAACTTGCGGCCGATGCCGGCCTGAGCGATCTGCACTTCGCTCATCTGCGTCAGATCAAGGGTTTCACCGAACCAGGCCTTGCCGTGACTGGGGCGAGTCTTGCCGGTGATCACGTCCATCAATGTGGTTTTGCCGGCGCCGTTGGGGCCGATGATGCAGCGCAATTCGCCGACGCCGATGTAGAGGTTCAGATTGTTCAGTGCCTTGAAGCCATCGAAGCTCACGCTGATGTCTTCCAGGGTCAGGATGGTGCCGTGGCGGGTATCCAGGCCGGGGCCAACGCGTTGGCCGAGGCCGATGGCGTCGCGGCTGCTGCCGGCGTCCTTGTTCGGATTCGGTGGATAAAACGCCGGTTCGAGCATGAATTCAGCCGTCGCAGTCACTCTCATTGTTCACCTCCTTTCTTCAGCAGGCCGATCACACCTTTGGGCAGGTACAGGGTCACGACGATGAACAACGCGCCGAGGAAAAACAGCCAGTATTCCGGGAACGCCACGGTGAACCAGCTCTTCATGCCGTTGACCACGCCAGCGCCAAGCAGCGGCCCGATCAGCGTGCCGCGACCACCCAGGGCTACCCAGACAGCCGCTTCGATCGAGTTGGTCGGCGACATTTCGCTCGGGTTGATGATCCCGACCTGCGGCACATACAGCGCACCGGCCAGACCGCACAACACCGCGCTCAACACCCAGACAAACAACTTGAACCCGCGCGGATCGTAGCCGCAAAACATCAGGCGGTTTTCGGCATCGCGCAACGCAGTCAGCACCCGACCGAATTTGCTTTGCGCCAGTCGCCAGCCGATGAACAGGCTCGCCACCAACAACACCACCGTGGCGAAAAACAGCACCGCGCGCGTCCCCGGTTCAGTGATGCCAAACCCGAGAATGCTGCGGAAGTTAGTGAAGCCGTTATTGCCGCCGAACCCGGTTTCGTTGCGGAAGAACAACAGCATTCCAGCGAACGTCAGGGCCTGGGTCATGATCGAGAAATACACGCCCTTGATCCGCGAGCGGAAGGCAAAAAACCCGAACACCAGCGCCAGCAGTCCCGGCGCCAGTACCACCAGGCACATCGACCAGAGGAAGCTGCTGGTGCCGGTCCAGTACCACGGCAATTCGGTCCACGACAGGAAGGTCATGAACGCCGGCAAGTCGTCACCCGAAGCCTGACGCATCAGGTACATGCCCATCGCATAACCGCCGAGGGCGAAGAACAGACCGTGACCGAGGGACAGCAGACCGGCATATCCCCAGACCAGATCCAGCGCCAGGGCGACGATGGCGTAGCAAAGAATCTTGCCCACCAGCGTCAGCGTGTAAGCCGAAACGTGAAACGTGCTGTCCGGCGACAACAGTGACAGCAATGGCAACGCCAGCAACAGAGCGAGGATCACCACGCCGACGGCAATCGTGACTTTGGGGCCGGCCTTTTGCGTGGCCGTGAGCATCAGGGGCTGGTTCATCAGTCGATCACCCGTCCTTTCAGTGCGAAGAGGCCTTGCGGACGTTTCTGGATGAACAGAATGATCAGCGCGAGGATCAGGATCTTGCCGAGCACCGCACCGATCTGCGGTTCGAGAATCTTGTTGGCGATGCCCAGACCGAAGGCGGCGAGCACGCTACCGGCCAACTGACCGACACCACCGAGCACCACCACCAGGAACGAGTCGATGATGTAGCTCTGGCCAAGGTCCGGGCCGACGTTGCCGATCTGGCTCAGTGCCACGCCGCCGAGGCCGGCAATGCCCGAGCCGAGACCGAAGGCGAGCATGTCGACACGCCCGGTGGGTACGCCGCAGCAGGCGGCCATGTTGCGGTTCTGGGTGACGGCGCGCACGTTCAGACCCAGGCGCGTCTTGTTCAGCAGCAGCCAGGTCAACACCACCACAAACAGCGCGAACGCGATGATGACGATGCGGTTGTACGGCAGCACCAGATTCGGCAGCACTTGAATCCCGCCCGACAACCAGGCCGGGTTGGCCACTTCAACGTTCTGCGCACCGAACACCAGGCGCACCAGCTGAATCAGCATCAGGCTGATGCCCCAGGTGGCGAGCAGGGTTTCCAGTGGACGGCCATAGAGGTGGCGAATCACCGTGCGTTCCAGGGCCATGCCGATCGCCGCGGTGACGAAGAACGCCACGGGTAATGCGATCAGCGGATAGAACTCGATGGCCTGTGGGGCGAAGCGCTGGAACATCAGTTGCACCACGTACGTCGAGTAGGCGCCGAGCATCAGCATCTCGCCGTGGGCCATGTTGATCACGCCGAGCAGGCCGAAAGTGATCGCCAGACCGAGCGCCGCGAGCAGCAGGATCGAGCCCAGCGACATGCCGCTGAAGGCCTGCCCCAGCATCTCGCCGATCAGCAGTTTGCGTTTGACCTGGGCGAGGCTGGTTTCGGCGGCGGTGCGCACGTTGGCGTCGGCTTCGACACCCGGCTGCAGCAGGCTCTCGAGGCGGGTGCGGGCCAGTGGATCACCGGTTTCGCCGAGCAGACGTACCGCCGCGAGGCGTACGGCCGGGTCGGTGTCCACCAGTTGCAGATTGGCCAGCGCCAGGCTCAGCGCGGCATGAACGCTTTCGTCTTGTTCGCCGGCGAGTTGCTGGTCGAGGAATTTCAGTTGCGCCGGTTTGGCGCTTTTCTGCAATTGCTGCGCGGCGGCCAGACGAATCCTGACATCGGCGGCGAGCAGTTGGTGGCTGGCCAGCGCGGTGTCGATCAGACCCCGCAGGCGATTGTTCAGGCGCAGGGTTTTCGGTTGGCCGTCGACGGTCAACTCGCCTTGTTGCAGGGCGTTGATCAGTTCGATGCGGGCAGGATCGGGCTGCGCGGCCCAGGATTCGAGAAGCTTGGCTTGTTGCACGGGATTGGCGGCGACGAAGTCTTCGGCGTCGCCAGCCTGGGAGGCCATCGGCAACAACATCGCGAACGCGAGGATCAAGCGGTAAAGGGCAGTGGGCATGTCATTGGCCTTGCGCGGACTAAATGTGGGAGCGGGCTTGCTCGCGAATGCGGTGTGTCAGTCACATAGATGTTGGATGTGCCGCCGTCTTCGCGAGCAAGCCCGCTCCCACAGGGGATATTGTCAGGCCCGAGTGAAGTGCTCGAGCCCGACATCCAGTTGGCTTAGTTGCTCTTCACCGCATAATCCGGCTTCTTGTCGTTACCCGAGATGAACGGGCTCCACGGTTGGGCACGGATAGGTCCTTCGGTCTGCCACACCACGTTGAACTGACCGTCGGCCTGGATTTCGCCGATCATCACCGGTTTGTGCAGGTGGTGGTTGGTCTTGTCCATGGTCAGGGTGTAGCCGGACGGCGCGGCAAAGGTCTGGCCGGCGAGAGCTTCGCGGACTTTGTCGACGTTGGTGGACTTGGCTTTCTCAGCCGCTTGCGCCCACATGTGAATGCCGACGTACGTGGCTTCCATCGGGTCGTTGGTCACCGCTTTGTCGGCGCCCGGCAGGTTGTGTTTCTTCGCGTAGGCTTTCCAGTCGGCGACGAATTTCTTGTTCGCCGGGTTCTCCACCGATTCGAAGTAGTTCCACGCCGCGAGGTTGCCCACCAGCGGTTTGGTGTCGATACCGCGCAGTTCTTCTTCACCGACCGAGAACGCCACGACCGGAACGTCGGTGGCTTTCAGACCCTGGTTGGCCAGCTCTTTATAGAACGGCACGTTGGAGTCGCCGTTGACGGTGGAGATGACCGCAGTTTTGCCACCGGCCGAGAATTTTTTGATGTTGGCCACGATGGTTTGATAGTCGCTGTGGCCGAACGGGGTGTAGACCTCTTCGATGTCCTTGTCCGCCACGCCTTTGGAGTGCAGGAACGAGCGCAGGATCTTGTTGGTGGTGCGCGGGTAGACGTAGTCGGTGCCGAGCAGGAAGTAACGCTTGGCGCTGCCGCCTTCTTCGCTCATCAGGTATTCCACCGCCGGGATCGCCTGTTGGTTTGGCGCGGCGCCGGTGTAGAACACGTTCGGCGACATTTCTTCGCCTTCGTATTGCACCGGGTAGAACAGCAGGCCGTTGAGCTCTTCGAACACCGGCAACACCGATTTACGCGACACCGAGGTCCAGCAACCGAACACCACGGCGACCTTGTCCTGGGTCAGCAACTGCCGGCCCTTTTCCGCGAACAACGGCCAGTTCGATGCCGGGTCGACGACAACAGCTTCCAGCTTCTTGCCGTTCACGCCGCCCTTGGCATTGATCTCGTCGATGGTCATCAACGCCATGTCTTTGAGCGACGTCTCGGAGATCGCCATGGTACCGGACAACGAATGCAGAATACCGACCTTGATGGTCTCGGCCGCCTGGACAGTCCAGGTCATGCCCATCGCGGCAATGCTTGCCGTGAGTGTGAAAGCCTTGATCAAGTTGCGACGCTTCATTGTGCGATCTCCATGAACATTAGAAATTTTTCTTGGTTGGCAGATGCGGACTACTGAAAGGTCTTTAGCAAGGGCTGTGCCCAAGAACGGGAATGCGCTGTCTGGCAGGGCAAACGTTGCTTGGCGCAACGGGCGATGCACTATTAACAGGCGGGGAGGCTGATCGGGTGGGCGGGCCTGCGCACAAATGGTGCTGCCCCCGATCGCGGAAGCGGCACAGCAAATGGATACACAAACGATATTTATGTACCGCGGTTCACAGAGACCTCGAGGCCAGACTCGACAACTATCCCAAAAACTCGCAGGACCTCTGTTATGAACGATGTTTTAAACCGGCAAACCCGCGCCACTGCACCTACACCTAAAGCCAGCTTGCCTAGATTGAGCCCGGAGTTCCTGACCGAGGAGGATGCTGCCTGCTGGGTTCATGACCAGATTCCGGCCAATTCGGACAGAGAGTACGGAAGTGTGATTGTGCGATCGCCAGACGGGTACTTCGCGGCCACAAGGCCTGTACCGGGTGAGGTCGACCGGTTTGATCTCAGAACCATTCTGGATACCGACGACCGCGGAAATTATGTCCATCCCCAGGGCTATACCTGCGTTGCGAATGTCCATAGCCATCCACCGGCACACGATAAAGTCCGCGAAGCCAATCCGCGCATGGATGAATTCACTGTCCTGCTTTTCATCAATTTCTTCTCCGATCTGGATGTCATCGCCGATGTTTCGGAACGTACGTTTTTTAGCAGCGCCTATCTCTCCGGGCCGGACGGGTTACTGTTGAAGTATTCGCCCAGCGGTTCGAAGGAAGAGTTCAGCTATTACCTCTGGCTTGTCGCGGGGGCACCGCCTGGCAATCCTGTCGGTGTCTATGGCGTGGCGAATATCATCCGAAAGGTTGCATCGATCGGCGAGCTGAAAGTCATTGTGTCCAATGCGGACTGGAGCGGCTCCGTCGGCAAGGTGCCGTCGGACTGGCAGCCAGGCAAACCCTTTTCCAAGGGGGTGGTTACAGCGTTGCCATTGATGACGCGCATTTGCGCCAGCGCCGAACGGGCCGTGCTTGCGGCCTTGAAAACCGCAAGCGCACAGACTT
This sequence comes from Pseudomonas sp. LBUM1670, assembly GCF_059695695.1. Taxonomy (NCBI): domain Bacteria; kingdom Pseudomonadati; phylum Pseudomonadota; class Gammaproteobacteria; order Pseudomonadales; family Pseudomonadaceae; genus Pseudomonas; species Pseudomonas sp. LBUM1670. Next base: position 667,151 of record NZ_CP166783.1, read on the forward strand.
CGGGGCTGGTGCTGAAAAGCAGCGTGGCCAAGGACTATGTAGCGACACAGGCGCGCCCCGCCGGGGTGGCATCGTGGGATCCAGTCTCTTTTTTTCCGCGAGGTGACGACGGCAAGCTGAAATGGCCCGACGGCTATGAGCTGGAAGGATTCTATTACGCCTCCCGACCTGATCCTGCCAATTTCCCTCGACATCAGCACTGGCTTTACGAGAACTTCTTTACACCGGATGAAATGGCGCTCGCTGTTGCATGCCATGCCAGGAGCAAACCGCTGCTCACCGCCGGCAGACCCTTGTCGTTGTACATGCAGGCCATGGATTCCGCGATGTTGAAGTACAGCTTCAGCGGCTCTCAGCTTGAAGCGGCCCTGAGCGTCACACACCCTGACGGAACAATTGACGCCGGAGGCCTTCAGTCCAGAGTGCAGGCCGGGCTGGTTCGACCCCGTGAGTTCGTTTCGGCGGTGTTGCTGGCCGGCCGGCTTGACGTCGTGCGGGGAAGCGCGTTGTGGAAGCGGCTCGGGGCCGTCGGGCTCGACTGGATACCCTACGCCGACTTTTCATGGCCGATGTTGAGTCCGGCATTTTTATCGGCCGATGATGCGGCGCGTTATGTTCATGCAAACATCGACAGCCGGCGCGACCGGCAATATGCAGGCTACATTTTTCAGCGTGCCGACAAGCGTTTCATCGCCACCGAACCGCGGGAGGGTGGGATTGATTCGATCAGTCGCGGGTTGTTTTTTCCCTACGACAACGCAGGGCGTTCCGTTTTCCCCGACGAACACGTTTTGCAGGGGCATTATGTTTCTCACGAAGAGCTTTCGCGGCTTGATCCCCTGAAAGTGGACAGGGTGAAGTGGTCTCATCAGGAAGCTGCTCTGAGCATGCAAACGTTCAGTGTCGAAGAGATGAGGCAGGTTTTGCTTGATGAGATCCCGCTGTTCCTGTCAGGTGCTCGAAACAGTCTTGTCAGGTTTGAACCTCTTGAAACGCCCGCTGCGCGTCACCTAGAAAGTCGTCTGGGTACCCACAAACACGCCGGTCCGCTGGCGGTCGCGCTGGATACGGGAACCACTCGACCCGGGGACTTCATCAGGGAGCAAGCAGCGGCTGGTCGATTGACCGTTTTGGTGCACAATGAATTGTGGGGCGCGCGCGGGCAGGTATCGGCTTCATGGAGCGTCCCCTCTGAACCGTCGAAATGGATACGCCCGGAGCAAGCGGCGCTCGGGGCGATTTATTCCTCGGCAGATGAAGCCGCACAGGATCGATTTTCCCGTGACGCGCGCCTGAATGATGAAGAACAAGCGTGGTTCGGTTTCATCCTCAAACACCAGGACCGGGAAGAGTATGTCTCGACCGAGCTGGTTCCGGTCGACAGCGAGCGGAACACGGTGTTCCAGCAGCAAAGTGTGTTCGGTGTTTCCAGAACACCTCCGTGGTATCTGCTCCCTGAAGGTTTCATCCGGCATGCCTTCTTCTATTCGCGCCAGCGCGTGAAGCTTGCGTCGCCGGAGGCTGGATCCTGGCTTGAGCAATACTTCATCATGCCTGACGACCTTCACATCGCGATTCGTTACTCCCGGCGTCGGCCGGTCATGGAACCGCATGAGCCCATACCTCTTTACATTTCTACCCGGGACGGAGCACTGCTCAAATACGTCAATCGCGGGGGGAGCACACTGTTTGACGACGGCACACCCCACATGGGGCTGGAGGACATCAAGAACAATCTGGCCAGCGGAAAGTTGCTGCCTGCGGATTTCGTCAAGGTGGTTGCCAACAGTGGTGAGCTGAGCGTGATGCGAACGAGCTTGTGCTGGGACAGGGCATGGCCCGTCGATCTGAAGTGGCGCCCCTATATGAACCTGGAGCGTCGCTGGCTGAGCCCGGCCTTTTACGATCCGGACGATGCGGTGATACACGCCCGTTCCCGGTTGCCCGTTGATGCGAAAAAACGCTTTGGTGGGGTGGTTTTGACGCGTGCGGATGGCCTGTACGTGGCCACCGATCCGATCGAAGTTTCGCGGGAAGATTTCAATATCAATGAGATCTATCCCGATGAAAGCGTGATCACCGGACTGTTCCCTGCCGGGTGTCGGGTTGCCGGACGCTATCGGTCGAGGGTGGTGAAAGAACTGCCGCTGGTGTTATCTGAAATCGAGAAGCAGATATACCTCAACATGTTGTCGGTCGATACCGTGTACACGGCGTTTACTCGTCCGTCTGCAACGGCACTCGATGAATACCTGTTCGGACCTGACGGTTCGGTGATTCGCTACCGAACGGGGCTTTTGAGCCGTCTGCATGCCGCGAAAACGCTGATTGATTTTGGCAGTTTGCCGCCGGATCTTGATGGTAAAAAAATCAAACAGAAAATATACGACGGTGCATTGAAACCCAGTGTGTGGGTCGATTTTTTGAGCAAGGCAGATTACCTGCAGGTCGTCACAGGCAGTCGGTTGTGGGGCGCGCGCGGCCCGTTGACCGGGTGGGAGCCTTATCCTGCGATTCTGCCTTCCGTATCGGACTACACCAAGGCAGTCACCGCTCCAGCCTGCAGCCCGGTTTTCGTTCAGGACGACGCCGTTGCGCGCCATGTTCATGACGCCTCAGGCAGCCGAGTGGCCCTGACATTCGGTTTCATTTTGTGGGCTGACCGAGACGGCGTTTTCTTTGCCAGTATGCCGATAGAAGCCCAGCGCTCACAGATGGCGCTTGATCGTGTATTTCTCGACGGAGCGCTACCTGCCCGGTGCGCCCTGCATGCCCTGTATTTCAGCGCGCAACGCGCGCCGGAAGGTGAGCTGGACGATGACTCCCGACAGTTTTTCTTCTCGCCGATCGACGTTCATCAGATGTGCGCAGCGGCTGACACTCCGCAGGGGTACAGGCCGATTTACTTCTCCTGTGCCGATGGTGCGCTGTTGCGGTTCGACATGGCCGCCTTTGAACCCGGAGAATTTTACGATGAGTATGGTCAGGCAGAGATCAGGCCAAACCTGTTCGCCTCATTGGAACAGGCCACTGGTGATGAGCGCGACCTTTTGCAAGGCACGATCAATTTGTCGGACTACATCCATCGCATGGCAAAGGCCGGAAAACTTGAAGTCATAGTGACCAGCGATTATTGGTCACGTCACGGAGTGGTTGGCGAGGACTGGCAGCCACGCATGCCGGATGCCTCCAGTGACGAATACTGGGCAGCCAGGCCAGTGCCGGCACTGGGGCCGGTCTTTGATCATGCCGACGATGCTGCCCGTTACGCACAACAGCGAGCGGGTAGCGGCATCGACAGACTTGATGCCGGTTATGAGGGCGCGATACTGGCCGGGGTGACTTCTCGTCGTTTCGTCCCGCTCGAACCGGTGGCGTTTTCCGCTTATGGAGAAAACCCCTTCACCCGGATATTCCGCACCGCGAAGGAGCCTTCCACGACCTGGCGCAACCCATCGCCACGATACCCTGACGGCTACACGCTCGTGGCCAGTCACCAGTTCTATTTATCAGGCAATACGACATTTGCGCCTGACACCGAGGAGGTCTATGCAAATTTTGCAGCACCGAGCCTGGTTTACGCGCATACCCATGACCTCAGGGACAAAGGGTTCCAGATCAAGGACTACTACTATTCAAGTCCTCACGGCGTATTGCTCAGATATACCCCCGGCTACACACGCGCCGAAAAAGACCTGCTGTTGACGAAGCCAGTGGATTTTACAGGCGGGAAGTGGATCGAGCGTCTTTCCCCGGCAACGTTTATCTCCCGTCTGGTGGACCTTGGTGACTTCAGAGTGCTGGTAGCCGGGCATTACTGGAGACAAACCGGTCGCATGGGCACAAAGTGGCGCGAGCGCCGGAAGCAGTCATCCAGCCTTGGAATGACCTGGAGTCGAGACGAACTGTGATGATCAGGAGCGCGGAGGCGTGGTTGTCGGCGACGTAATCGGGCAGACGCCAATCATCTTTTGCGCATCAGGCCAATGAAAAAAAGCCCACCGATGGCCGCGGTGGTAATGCCGATGGGCAAGTCTTCCGGGGCAATCATGGTTCGAGCTGCGACGTCGACCCACACCAGAAAAAAGCTGCCGATCAGCACGCACACCGGCAACAGCCGACGATGCTCGGCGCCAACCAGGCGCCGGGCAATGTGCGGGACCATCAGCCCGACAAAGCCGATCGAGCCGCTGATCGACACAAGCACCCCGGTCATCAGCGAAGCGATCACGAATACCCGCAGTCGAACCGCCTGGGCATTGAGCCCTAGGGTAACCGCGGTCTGTTCACCCGCCATCAACGCATTTAACGGTCGCGCCATGCCCAGCAACAAAACCAGCCCGAGCAATACGCTGACGGCCGGCACCGCCAGCAATTCCCAGCGCGCCAGCCCGAGGCCGCCAAGCATCCAGAACATCACCGTCGAACTCGCACGGTGATCGCCGAGAAACAGCAACAGATTAGCGATCGCCATCATCACGAAGGACACCGCCACACCGCACAACAGCAGCCGGTCACTGTCCAGCCGACCATGACGGTTGGCGATCATCAGCACGATCAGCATGCTCAGTAGCGCGCCGATAAACGCCGCGATGGGCAAGGTCAGCAGGCCGACGATTTCGCCGACATGCAGCACCACGATCACTGCGCCAAGCGTCGCGCCGGACGTCACACCGAGCAAATGCGGATCGGCCAACGGATTGCGCGTCACCGCCTGCAGCACTGCGCCGATCAACGCCAGGCCAGTGCCCACCAATGCACCGAGCAACATGCGCGGCACGCGGATCAACCACACGATATGTTCCTGTCCGGCCGTCCAGCTCACGTCGCCGAAACCGAACGCCTTGTGCAGCAGAATCTTCCACACCACGTCCACCGGCACCCGCGCCGGGCCGAAGCCCAGCGACACCACGCACGACACCAGCAACAGCGCGCCGAGGACCGTTAGCAACAAGGCGTAGCGACGATCCATCATTCGCCGTGGAAACCTTTGGCCAGGGTTTCAACCGCCAGCACGTTGTCGATGCCCGGCGTGGCCTGCACATACGGGATCACAATGAAGCGCTGGTTCTTGATCGCGTCCACCGATTGCAACGCCTTGTTGTTCAGCAGGAATTGCTCCTTCTGCTCAGCGGTGACCTCGCCGTAATCGACGATCACAATCACCTGCGGATTGCGCTCGACGACGTTTTCCCAATTCACGCGGGTCCAGCTCGCGTCGACGTCATCCAGAATATTGCGCCCGCCCGCCGCATCGATCAGCGCTTGCGGCATGCCGAGGCGACCGGAGGTCATGGCGCGGTCTTCGCCGCTGTCATAGAGGAACACGCGCGGTTTGTCGGCGGGCGGATCCTTGCGCACCTCGGCGACTTGCGCCTGCATCTGCGCGATCAAGGCGTTAGCACGATCCTGCACGTCGAAGATTTTGCCGAGGTTGCGCAAGTCGTTGTAAGTGTCTTCCAGGCTGGCCGCCGGGCGCTTCATCACGAAGGCGCAAGACTCGGTCAGCTCGTAGACGTTGATGCCCAGCGGTTGCAGCGTCTGCGGCGTGAGATCACCGCCGACGCGCATGCCGTAGTCCCAACCGGCGAAGAAGAAATCGACGTTGGCATTGAGCAGGGTTTCCACCGACGGGTACTTGGCCGCCAGCTCCGGCAAGCCATCAAGGATGCTGTGCATTTCGGGCGTGACCGACTTCCACCCGGTGACGCCGCTGTAGCCGGCCATGCTCGGTTTGAGGCCGAGGGCGAGCATCATCCGGGTCATGTTGATGTCGTGACTGACCGCGTGTTTCGGGGCTTGCTTGAACGTCACTTCGCGGTTGCAGCTCTGGATCTTCAGCGGATGTTTCGTGGACTCGGCAAACGCTTGGGCACTGCCCAGCGACAGAGCGACGCACAGCAGGGAACGCAACGTCATGGTTGGGTTATCCAGGTGATTCGTGGGTAGCCGTGCAGGGGGTGTTCGTCGATCAGCGCTTCGACGCCGAATACATCGCGCAGCAGTGGGGCGGTGAGGACTTCTTTGGGGATGCCGCTGGCAACGATGCGGCCGTGATTGATCACGTACAGCCGGTCGCAGAAAGCGGCGGCGAGATTGAGGTCGTGGATGCTCGCCAGCGTGCCGATCTTCAGGCGCTTGACCAGCTTCAGTAACTCAAGCTGATAGCGTGGGTCGAGGTGGTTTGTGGGCTCGTCGAGGATCAGCACTTGCGGTTGCTGGGCCAGGGCGCGGGCGAGAATCCCCCGTTGTTTTTCACCGCCGGAGAGGGTGGCGAAAGCGTGGTCTTCGAAACCTTTGAGGCCGACGGATTCCAGTGCTTGAGTCGCGAGGTTCCGGTCTTCGAGGGTGTCGCCGTCGAACAGGCCTTTGTGCGGTGTACGGCCCATGGCGACCACTTCGTCAACCGTCAGGCCGAAGGCGTCGGGGAATTCCTGCAACACCACGGCGATGCGTTGCGCGCACCAGCGTGAGGATTGGTTCCAGACGTTGTGGCGGTCGAGCCTGACCTCACCACTCTCCGGTTTGCTGAAGCGATAAGCACAGCGCAGCAGGCTGGTCTTGCCGCTGCCGTTGGGGCCGATCAACCCGACAAACTCACCGGCGGCCACGTGCAGGGAGGCGTCACGCAGCTGGAACTGGTGATGACAGTGGCCGTGACCCAGGGGTGTCCAGGCGAGGTGGGTGAGGTTCAGCGAGGTCATGCATTTACTCGAAGATTTGCGGTGATGCTGATGACGCTTTCGCGAGCAAGTCGAATCGTCGCACCGCCGCTCCCACATTGGAATGCGATCAAATGTGGGAGCGGGCTTGCTCGCGAAGGGGGCGACACGGTTTAAAACTGATAATCAGCGGTGACAAAGGCCCTTGAATCAAAAGGTGTAATCCACCATGACACTTCCAAAGAAAACCCGCAGCCATGGCTGCGGGTCAGGCGGTGCATTTGCATTATGCAGCAACACTGAAAATGACCGTGCGACAAGCGCCAGAAGTCTACACATCCCTCTAAAACGCGCATCTCAGCTGTTTCATGATGAAGATGAGGCCGATTCAGTTTCTCGGGTGAATCGTGAAAACAGTACTCGATCCAGCAACCAGACCACCACCAGCGAAGCGCCCACCAACGGAAACGCCACAGCCAGCAAAAGCATGATCGCCACTCCGGTTTTCCATGTCGGCAGATCATGGCGCAGCGGTGGAACACCGAACTTGCCTTGCGGGCGGCGCTTCCACCAGATCACCACGCCGCTGACGGCGCTGAGCAGAATCATCAGGCAGATCAGCAGCACGATGATCTGGTTGAGCACGCCGAACATCTTGCCTTCGTGGAGCATCACGCCGATTTCCGTGGCGCGGGCGACGGTGCCGTATTGCTCGAAGCGCACATCGGCGAGGACGTTTGCGGTGTACTGATCGACATGCAGGGTGGCGTCGTTGCGCGGGTCGTCGGCGAACACAGCGATGGTGAATACGCCGGTGGCCGTGGTCGGGAACGTGATGCTGTAACCCGGCTCGACCTTGCGCTGTTCGGCGATGTTCTGCACGTCTTGCAGGCTGATGGTCGGTGCGGCAGGGCCGGCTTGCGGGGCGCCGTGGGTCATGTGTTCGGCGTGGTCACCGGACATCGGCATCGGCGTGTTTTCCATCGCCCATGGCACGGTCTGGCGCGTGGCGGTGTTGAGGCTGCGGGCCTCGACGTCGGACTTGGGCACGTTGTCCCACATCGCGGCCGGAAACACGTTCCACACTTGCGCATATTTCTGGCCCCAGAACCCGGTCCAGGTCATGCCGCTGAGCAGCATCACCAGCAGCAGCGCGGCGCCCCAGAATCCGGTGACGGCATGCAGGTCGCGCCACAGCGCGCGACCGCGATAGCTCAGGCGCGGCCAAAGAATTCCCGCTGCCTGACCGCGTGGCCACCAGAGGAAAACTCCCGATACCACCAGCACCACACCCCAACCAGCGGCGAGTTCGACCAGTCGATCACCGACCGTGCCGATCATCAGTTCGCCGTGAATCGCGCGCGCAACGGCTTGCAGATTCTTCTTGGCGTTTTGCTCGCCGAGGATGTCGCCGTGATACGGATCGACGAAAACATTCAACTCATTGCCGGCATTGAGCACGACAAACTGCGCGCTGCGTTCGGCGTTGATCGGCGGCAGGTACTGCTTGATCGTTGCTTGTGGGTAAGCATCTTTAACCCGCTTGAGCAGGTCGTCGGCCGGGACGCTGTGGTGACCGGCCGGGACGTTCATCAGGCTACCGTACATCAACGGATCGAGTTGCGGCTTGAACAGGTAAATGACGCCGGTCAGGGCCAGCATCACCATGAATGGCGCGACGAACAGACCGGCATAAAAATGCCAGCGCCAGGCCAGGTTGTAGAAGTTCACTTTAGGCTGTTTCATCGGTTGTGCTCCGCTTGGCTTGGGTCTTTTTAGTTGTTGATAGGCGGGTTCTTGTAGGAGCGAGCTTGCTCGCCAAGAACTCGAAGACACCGCGTTCATCCAGAAAGGTCGCGTCATCGTTCACGACCATCGCGAGCTCGCTCCTACAGGGCGAATCTCTTAAAAGCTCATATCCACCTTGGTCCAGAGCGTTCGCCCCGGTTCTTTAATGGCCTGCGGGTCATTGGCCGGATAGCCAAAACCGGCGTTGCCGGCCAGGTTCAAATGCTCGGCGTAAGCCTTGCCGAACAGGTTGTCCACACCGCTGCTGACCTTCCAGTGCTTGTTGATCCGGTACGCGCCGTTGAGCGAGAACACACCAAACCCCGAGGTCTTGTCGAAGTCCTTGCCGACCACGTTGCCCTTGTTCCGGTCGATACGGTTTTGCGCCGCGACCACTCTCCACAGTGCGCCGGCGCTCCAGTTGTCTTCGCTGTAGGTCAGGCCGAAACGCGCATCCAGCGGCGGCATTTGCGGCAAAGCGTTGCCGTCGCTGCTGTTCTTGCCCCAGGCGTAGGCCAGGGTCGCATCGGTCTTCCAGTTCGACGTCAGCTTGTAAGCCGCCCCGAGTTCACCGCCCATGATCCGCGCGTCGATGTTCTCGGCTTGCGAGGTCATGCCCATCATTCCGGGCGTGTAGTTGAACAGGATGTAATCGCGCACCTGCCCGACGTAACCCGAGGCCCAGGCTTCGAGGTCTTCGGTCTTGTATTGCAGGCCGAAGTCGAGCTGGGTGGTTTTCTCGGGCTTGATCGAATCGAAGGCGTTCACCGAACCGACAGGCCCCGAGTTGGGCGAAAACAGCTCCCAGTAATCCGGGAACCGCTGGGTGTGACCGAGACCGGCGTACAGCGTGGTCGGGCTGTCGGCCAGATCATGCTCGTAACGGATGAAGCCGCTCGGCAGGGTGTCGGCGCGGGTGTCGTCGCCAGTCGGGTTGGGTCGGGTCATCATTCCGGAGCCGGTGGTCTGGCGGAAATCCCTGGCCGAAGCGCGGTCCAGTCGCGCGCCGGTAATCAGTCGATCACGGTCAGCGGCGTACCAGGTCAGTTCGCTGAACACGCCGTAATTGTGGAAGTCGGCATCCTTGTCGCGCGGCATATCCTTATAGGTGTCGATGCCCATGGCGCTGCGCTTGCGGTGTTCGTTGGTCTGCGCGTCGATGCCACTGATCAACTGCACATCGGCCCAGCGCCAGGTGCCTTTGATCCGCGCGCCGAGGGTTCGGCGATCGACACTGGAGGCCATCGGGCCGGCCATCATCCCGGTGCCGGACGGTGTGCGCAGGGTGTAGTTGTCCATCACGTGGTCGGCGTAGTTGTAGTAGATCTGCGCTTCAACCTTGTCCAGCACGTCGCCGATACTGGATTTCTCGAAACGCAGGCCCAGGCTTTCGCGCTTGAACTGCGCACCGTCCATACCGCGTCCGGCGTAACGGGCTTCGCCATCGCCCTTGCCGGCGGTGAGTTCCAGAAACGTGTCGGCGTCCGGGGTCAAGCCAACGGCGACATCACCGTTCCACTTGTCGTAGCGCGAGGCCACGGTGTCGTTGTTGCCATCCCGGTAGTCGTCGGAATGCGCGGTGTTGCCGATCACTCGCACGTAACCCAACGGACCGCCGGCGGCAGCATCCACCACTTTGTCGAAGCGGCCGTTGGAGCCTGCCAATACGCTGGCGTTCACCCGTGTGCCGAGTTCGCCGAAGCTTTCCGGCTCACGGTCGAACAGGATGGTGCCGGCCGATGCGCCCGGTCCCCACAATACGGTTTGCGGGCCTTTGATGACGGTGAGTTTGTCGTAGGTTTCCGGGGAGATGTAGGAGGTCGGTGCGTCCATCCGGCCTGGGCAGGCGCCGAGCATCTGGCCGCCGTTGCTGAGGATGTTCAGCCGTGAGCCGAACATGCCGCGCAGCACCGGGTCACCGTTGGTGCCGCCATTGCGTACCAGGGCGAAGCCGGGAATGGTCTTCAGGTAATCGCCGCCGTCACTGGCCGGCACCGGTTGGCGCGGGTCCTTGGGGTTGGTGACGATGGTCAGCGGCGAGCTCGGCGCGATGGCGGTAATCACCGTCGGGCTCAGTTCCTCATTGTGGCCGGCGTGCTCGTCGGCCAGCACTATCGGGGTCAGCAGTGCGCCGCAAATAACGGCAGTAGCGTGCCTGAAACGAACGCGCGTTTCGTTCAGGGCAAAAGAAGCCTGGGCAGCGCTCAAGCGTGTGTCAGCAGAAAACCTGGACATGACAATTTCCATCGAACAGTCGTAAACGACACGGGCGGCAGCCTGCGCAATCCCTTGTGGGAGCGGGCTTGCTCGCGAAAGCGGTGTGCCAGACGACATTAATGCTGAATGACACTCTCTCTTCGCGAGCAAGCCCGCTCCCACAGGTTGCCTTGGCTGTCTTCAGGACCGTGTGAGATCGGGTTAGGTGTTTACGCGACGATGGGCGGTGCGCGGGTGCGGGCGCCGGGGAAGAAGGTTTGCCGGGCGTGGCCCAGGCGTGTGGCAGATGTGGTGAAGGTGGTAGCTGTTGGCGTATCGAATGCAATGAAGGACTGGCCACCCGTCAGCGCCGGGCAATTGAACAGCAGGCTGCAATAGCCGCACTTTTCCCAGATGGCGTGATGAGGCGTCTTGGGTGGGCAGTGCTCGGCAGCGGCTTGCACGTCGTGGGCGCCGTGCTCCATGGCCGGCATGTCCATGGGCATGTCCATCGACATGCTCATGGATACTTGCATCAGAGCGGAGGCGCGCTGATCCATCGGCATCGACTGAGAAATCAGCGGACCGATGAAGATCATAAACATGGCGAACAGGCTGATCCAACTGCCGCGGGTCAGGCTCAAGGGCTGACGGCGGGAGGCGGGTGACCTGCTGCTAAACGGGCGCATGGGCGTATTCAGCTCTGGCGATTACGGGTTGTGCGCGTGCGCTTGCAGGCCGTTCGGTGCCATTTTCTGCACCGCGACTTCGACGGTCACGTCACCGGATTTCTCGAAGTGCAGCGTCAGCGGGAAACGCCTGCCATCGCTCAGCAGGCTGCGGTCTTTCAGTTCCAGCAGCATGACGTGGTAGGCCATCGGTGCAAAAGTGACGTCGCCACCGGCCGGGACTTCGACGGTGGGCACCTGCTGCATTTTCATCAAATCGTTCTGCATCACGTGCTCATGCAATTGGGCAATGCCTGCAATCGGCGAGTCGACGCTGAGCAGTTTGTCAGCCGTCTTGCCGTTGTTTTGAATCACAAAGTAAGCCGCAACGGTCGGCGCATTCGGTGGCAATTCTTGCGACCACGGATGAGCGATTTCCAGTGCGCCAGCTTTGTACTCATGGGCATTGGCAAAGCAGGCAGGCAGCAGCAACGCAGCCAGAACGATGAGTTTGTTCAACATGGCAGTTCTCCGGAACAATTCAAGACGCAGGTCAATTGCGAGAAAGAATCACACCAGAGGGGAAGCGCGGGGGTTGAGGCTCGGCCATTGCTGGCGTGGAGTGGGCGTGTCGAGAGTGGCGGCGGGCAGGCTTCGATTGGCATCGAAACGCGCGAAGTACAACTGCGGCACATGCCCGGGCAACGCCACCAGAGGCGCTGAACCGGAGCAGCACCAGCAATGCTGCATGTTGGAATGATCGTCGTTCTGCGGGGCTTTCTGCTCAAGTGTCCCCAGGGAAATCGCCACCATCTTCGTGCCAGTGGACGAACAGAAACTGCCCCACAACACCTGCTCGGCCGGCGATTTCGCCGTCTGCGCCATCGCTCCGGTCATCGGCATGGCGAGCATGTTGAACAGCACTGCGAAGCAGGCGATCCAGGCAATTGCGAGCCGTTGTCGGGACATGGGACAGATCCGGTTGGGTGGGCGTTCAGGCGCGGCTATTTAGCCTGATCAGTGCCGATAAGTAAAAACGCGGCGTGCGGTTTGGTGTCGCAGCGTATTTCAAATGAGTGTAGCGGTTTCAATTCAAAATGCCGGGAGGAGTTGTGGCTGGCCTACAACCTGTGGCGAGGGAGCTTGCTCCCGTTGGACTGCGCAGCAGGCCTTTTTTTGGGGCTGCTTCGCAGCTCAGCGGGAGCAAGCTCCCTCGCCACAAATACTTACGCGTCCGTCAGATTGCAATCCGTCAGTGCGGCCAGGACTTCACCCACATCCCCAAACTCCCGATCCACCCCCGGCAACACCGGCCTTTTCAACACCAGCACCGGCACCCCCCGCTCCCGCGCCACTTCCAGTTTCGGCTGGGTGGCGGTACTGCCGCTGTTTTTGCTGATCAGCACATCAAATTGCCGGCGTTCAAACAGCTCACGTTCATCGTCGATCAGAAACGGCCCGCGTGCACCAATCACTTCGCAGCGTTCATTACTCGGATAAACGTCCAGTGCGCGCAACGTCCAGAATTGCTCCGGCGGAATTTCATGCAGATGTTGCAAGGGCTCACGTCCGAGGGTGAACAGCGGTCGACGGAAGGGTTGCAGAGCGTCGATCAACTCGGCCCAGTCGCTGACGTCGCGCCAGTCATCCCCGGCCTGTGGTTGCCAGGCCGGACGCCTGAGTGCCCAGCAGGGAATGCCGGCCAGCTGCGCGGCAGTCGCGGCGTTCTGGCTGATTTGCGCCGCATAGGGATGAGTCGCATCCAGCAGCAGATCGACCCCTTCATCGCAGATGAACTGCGCCAGACCTTCAGCACCGCCATAGCCGCCGACGCGAACCTGGCAATTTAGATCGGTCGGTACACGACCGACGCCGGCCAGGCTGTAAATATGTTCCGGTCCCAGCGTACGGGCGATCGCCAGTGCTTCCGTCACGCCGCCGAGCAGCAAGATGCGCTTCATTGAAACTCTCCCGCATGGCCGACGATCCCGCCCTGGCGATCGATGGCAAACACTTCAACCTGAACCTGCGCCGGCACCACACTGCGCGCAAACGCCAGCGCGTGCCCGCACACCGCATCGCCGAGTGCGATGCCGGCCGCGCTCGCCATCGCCAGCGCTTGCTGACTGGTATTGGCTTCGCGAATCGCTTGCTGCAACGCTTCATCCGCGCCGACCGCTGCGGCCCATTCGGCCAGTTGCGGCAGGTCGATGCTCGAATGCCGACTGTGCAGATCCATGTGCCCGGCCGCCAGTTTGCTGATCTTGCCGAAGCCGCCGCACAGGGTGAGTTTATCCACAGGCACTTTGCGCAGATGTTTGAGTACGGCGCCGACGAAGTCGCCCATCTCGATCAGGGCGATTTCCGGCAAGTCGTAGACCCGGCGCATGGTGTCTTCGCTGGCGTTGCCGGTACACGCGGCGATGTGCAGGTATCCATTGGTTTTCGCCACATCGATGCCCTGATGGATCGAGGCGATGTAAGCCGCGCAGGAAAACGGCCGGACGATGCCGCTGGTGCCGAGTATCGATAAACCACCGAGAATGCCCAGCCGTGGGTTCATGGTTTTCAACGCCAGCGCCTCGCCGCCTTCGACGTTTACCGTGACCTCGAAACCGCCGTGATAGCCGAGTTCCTCAGCGAGCAAGTTCAAGTGGTCGGAGATCATCTTGCGCGGTACCGGGTTGATTGCCGGTTCGCCAACACCCAACACCAGCCCTGGCCGGGTGACCGTGCCCACGCCACGGCCGGCACTGAAACGAATGCCCGGTTCGGCGTTCAATCGCACGTGGGAAAACAGCAGCGCGCCGTGAGTCACGTCCGGGTCGTCGCCGGCATCTTTGATGGTGCCGGCTTCGGCGCCGTCTTCCAGAAGTCGACAGAACTCCAGACGCATCTGCACGTGCTTGCCTTTGGGCAGGACGATGTCCACGGCGTCCGCGCGCTCGCCGCCGAGTAGCAAGCGAGCGGCGGCGAGGCTGGTCGCGGTGGCGCAACTGCCCGTCGTGAGACCGCTGCGCAGCGGTGCGGGTTGTTCGGCGGTTTCGTCACGCATCGAAAGGTTTGACCACGTCCAGCAAGGTAATCGGCAGCGCCTGGCGCCAGGTGTCGAAGTCGCCCAGCGGCTGCGCCTGGGCGATGTGAACGCGCGTCAGCTCGCCACCGTGCTGCTCTCGCAAGGCCATCAGGGTCATTTCACTTTGCAGTGTGACGGCATTGGCGATCAGGCGACCACCGGGTTTCAGCTGAGCCCAGCAGGTGTCCAGCACACCCTCGCGAGTAACGCCGCCACCAATGAAAATCGCATCCGGGCGCTCAAGTCCGGCGAGGGCTTGCGGCGCCTTGCCGCGTATCAGTTGCAGACCGGGTACGCCAAGCGCGTCGCGGTTTTGCTCGATCAACAGTTGCCGTCCTTCATCGGCTTCGATGGCCAGTGCCCGGCAACTCGGGTGGGCACGCATCCATTCGATGCCGATCGAGCCGCTGCCGGCGCCGACATCCCACAACAATTCACCGGGGACCGGGGCCAATCGAGCGAGGGTGATTGCGCGTACATCGCGTTTGGTCAGTTGGCCGTCGTGCTTGAACGCCGAATCCGGGAGGCCGGCCAGTCCCGACAGACGTGGCGCATTGGGTTCAGCGATGCATTCGATGGCGACCAGATTCAGATCGGCGATAAGTGGATCGGCCCAGTCGCTGGCGACGCCGTCGATGCGCCGTTCGGCTTCACCGCCCACATGTTCCAGCACGGTAAGGCGACTCGACCCGAACCCGCGCTCGCGCAACAACGCAGCAATCGCCGCAGGGCTTTGACCGTCGTTGCTGAGCACCAGCAGGCGAACGCCGCTGAACAACTGCGCGTTGAGCGCTGAAATAGGTCGGGCGACGACCGACAGCGTGACGACGTCCTGCAATGGCCAGCCCAATCGCGCGGCGGCAAGCGAGCAGGAGGAGGGCGCCGGCAGGATCAGCATTTCTTCGCTGGGCAGTTGCCGGGCGAGGCTGGCACCGACGCCGAAGAACATCGGGTCGCCGCTGGCCAGTACGCAGACTGGTTCACCGCGCAGGGCCAGCAACGCATCGAGTGAGAATGGACTCGGCCACAATCGGCGTTCGCCACGGATACAGGCCGGGAGAAGATCCAATTGCCGTTGGCTACCGAAGATCTTCGAAGCGGCCAGCAACGCATGCCGGGCATTCTTGCCCAGACCTTTGAAGCCATCCTCACCAATGCCTGTCACGGTCAGCCAGCGTGCCATGTGTGTGCTCTGTTCATCTGTATAAAGCGGCACATGATACGCGTCGGAGTGAATGCGAGTAATAGAATGTTTTAAGTTGGCTGTTCCGGGCGGTGGATGGTGGTTTCGAAGTTGTATAGTCTGAACTTTCTTACTTGACTTGTTTAATGGTTTAAAAGGAATTAACTATGGATTTGAAAAAAGCGGGATACCTGGACTTGACGGCCTATTCCGAAGCGTTCGAACGTGACTTTTCGGCAAAGAAGACAAACTCTGTTCAGAGCGTTGCAACGTTGGATTCGCCAGGGGCTGCCGGATCGTTGTTGGGAGGTAATCTGATCAGCACCGCAAAGGGCGTATCTCGTCAGGACAAACGAGACGTCAACGCCAGCGTACGGTATGCGCAGTGGCATGCGAGTCAGGAGCGCGATCGTCAAACAGATCCCCAGGGCTGGTTTTCCCTGTTTGCCATCACGCTTTTTAGTATGGGCTGGGAATACGAAGATGAAAGAGTTGTCGAGAAATATTACAGGAACTTCTCCGGCCAACTAAGTCAGGCTTATTTGAATGCGATATCTGCTGTGAACAGTCCCATGGCGAAAGTTACCAGAGATATGTTTAATGCGTTATCGGCTAATACATCAGCCCTTTGGTCATTGTCCAAAGGAAGCCTGCGTGGCAAGGAGTTTGCGATTGCACCCGCTCAATATGACAGTCAGGGGCGATTGTCATTGGGTTTGAATGATTACTCGTTGTGGGCGCGAGTCCAGCGCGAAGAGTTTCTCTTTTGGGACTGGAACGAGGGCAACGTAACGCTCACGCATCGCGCCGTGCCATTCACTCTGAACAGAGCGAGGTTTGATGAGGTCCGTCCAACGTTAAATGACCGACTCGACATTATCGCTGACGCCATATTCGAGTTTTATTCGGAACGTCTGTGAGGGAGGCCGCATGATTGATTGAGGGAGGAAGCGTTTGCGACACGCGGTCTTAGGATGCCGTACAGCAAAGCAGGCATAATACCGCTCGCTTCCATCCGGAGGCGCTTCCACTTTTGATCGGTCATCCCTTTGAACAAACACCCTGTGCCCCTCGCTTTACGCCCCTCGGCTTGTCCCGGGCTGCTGCGTATCGTCCAGGCCAGGGATGGGGGAATCTGCCGAATAAAACTCGCAGGTGGCGTTGTAAGTGCTGCGCAAGCCTATGCCATTGCCGACGGCGCGCAGCGTTACGGCAGTTCAGTGATCGAGGCGACTAACCGGGCCAACCTGCAGATTCGTGGCATCGAACATGAGCAGGCCGCGCTGATTGAAAACCTGCTCGCCGCCGGCCTCGGTCCTTCGAATGCGGCGGGCGACGATGTACGCAATCTGATGCTGAGCCCAAGCGCAGGAATCGATCGACAGATGCTGCTCGACACCCGCGACCTGGCCCAGCAGATCCTCGCGACCCTGCAAGAGCACGAACCCTTCCACAACCTCAGCGCCAAATTCGCCGTGCAGCTTGATGGGGGTGAAGGGGTGGCGATGCTCGAACACCCCCATGATCTGTGGTTGTCCGCTGTCGAACGAGAGGGCGAACGGCGGTTGGCTTTCGGTTTGGCGGGGTGTCCCACCGACGGGCCGGCAGGTTCCGTTCCGCTGGAAGATGGCCACGCGCTGGTGGTCGCTGTGCTTGAGTTGTTCCTGGAACTGGCGGAGCCCGATCAAACGCGAATGCGCCATTTGCTGAGCGAAATGACGGCCTCCGGGTTCCTTGCCCGGTTGGCCGAGCGTGTGCCATTCGAGTCCATTGCAGCCCGACAGCGTTCATTGACTTCAAACGTGCTGCACATTGGCGCCCATCCGCAGGCGCAAGCCGGGTATGTCTACATTGGCGCCGTGCCGCCGCTGGGACGGCTCGATTGCACCATGCTCCGGGGCGTCGCTCGATTGGCGCAGGAATTCGGCGATGCGACGCTGCGGTTCACCCCGTGGCAAAGCCTGCTGTTGCCGAACATTCGCCACGGCAATGCGGATGAAGTCATCCGGCGCCTGGATCGGTTGGGCCTGTTGTGCGACGCCGATCAGCCCTTGTCACGGTTGATCGCCTGCACCGGTTCCAGTGGCTGCGGCAAAGGCCTCGCCGACACCAAGGGCGACGCTCTGCAACTGGCCGCGCTGCTGCAGCGTCATGGTCAGGTACTGAACGTGCATCTGTCCGGCTGCTCGCGTTCCTGCGCCGCCGCGCATATCGCGCCAGTCACTTTGTTGGCGATCAGCCCCGGTCATTACGACCTCTATTTTCGCGAAGCGGGGCAGCCGGGTTTCGGCGCCCTGCACGCACGCAACCTTACTATTGAAGCGGTCGCAGCCTTGCTCGACGCCCGCTCACGGAGCCCCCTTGATGCTTGATTACATTCGCGACGGTCAGGAGATCTATCGCAACTCCTTCGCGATCATTCGCGCCGAGGCCAACCTCGAGCGAATCCCTGCCGATCTGGAAAAACTCGCGGTCCGCGTGATTCACGCCTGCGGCATGGTCGATGCGATTGACGGTCTGCAGTTCTCCGATGGCGCGGGCAAGGCTGGCCGCGATGCGCTGGCCGCCGGTGCGCCGATTCTGTGCGATGCGCGGATGGTGTCCGAAGGCGTGACCCGCGCGCGTCTGCCGGCGAACAATCAGGTCATCTGCACGCTGCGTGATGAGAATGTTCCCGAGTTGGCCCGTGAGCTGGGCAATACCCGTTCCGCTGCCGCGCTGGAACTGTGGCGCCCGCATCTGGAAGGAAGCGTCGTCGTGATCGGCAATGCGCCGACCGCCTTGTTTTATCTGCTGGAAATGCTCGACGCGGGCGCACCGAAACCGGCGCTGATTCTCGGCTTCCCGGTGGGCTTCGTCGGCGCCGCCGAATCCAAGGCCGCACTCGCGGCGGACAGCCGTGGCGTGCCGTTTGTCATCATGCAAGGCAGGCTGGGCGGTAGCGCCATGGCCGCCGCCGCCGTCAATGCCCTCGCCACGGAGATCGAATGATGCAGCAACCTGGACGTTTGATCGGCGTCGGCGTCGGCCCCGGTGATCCTGAACTGATTACCGTCAAGGCCCTGCGCCTGCTGCGCGAATCGCCGGTGGTGGCGTACTTCGTCGCCAAAGGGAAAAAGGGCAATGCCTTTGGCATTATCGAAGCGCATTTGCAGGACGCACAAACCTTGCTGCCGCTGGTGTATCCGGTGACCACCGAAGCGTTGCCGGCGCCGCTGTCCTATGAACAGGTGATCAGTGATTTCTACGATGCGGCCGGCGAAGAGCTCGCTGCGCATCTCGATGCCGGACGTGACGTGGCGGTGATCTGTGAAGGTGATCCGTTTTTCTACGGCTCCTACATGTACTTGCACGATCGTCTCGCCGAACGCTATGAGGCCGAAGTCGTGCCCGGTGTCTGCTCGATGCTCGGCGGCGCTTCGGTACTCGGTGCGCCGCTGGTGTACCGCAATCAGAGCTTGTCGGTGTTGTCTGGCGTGCTGCCTCACGACGATCTCAAGCGCCGGTTGGCCGACGCCGATGCGGCGGTGATCATGAAGCTGGGGCGTAACTTCCCCAAGGTCCGTCAGGTGCTCGAAGAGCTCGGTCTGGCGGAGCGCGCGCTTTACGTCGAACGCGCGACTATGGCCAATCAGAAGATCGTGCCGCTGGATCAGGTTGAGCCGATGTCCTCGCCGTACTTCTCGCTGATCATCGTTCCGGGTGAAAGGTGGCAAGGCTGATGACTCGTCCAGCTCCCGCGATTGTCATTCTCGGTAATGGCAGCCTCGCGACCGCGCGCAAGATTCAGCAGGTGTACCCCGGTGCATTGATCCATGGGTTGGCCGAACGGGTTGAAGGCGCGGACCGCATCTATCACGAATTCGGCGCAACCCTGCGCGAACTTTATCAGCAGGACACGCCGATCATTGCCCTGTGCGCGGCCGGTATCGTGATCCGGACCCTAGCGCCATTGCTGCTGGAAAAAGGCGCCGAGCCGCCGGTGCTGGCGGTGGCCGAAGATGGTAGCGCAGTGGTTCCGCTGCTGGGCGGTCTGGGTGGCGTGAACGTGCTGGCGCGGGAGATTGCCACTGCGCTGGAGGTGGCCGCGGCGATCACTACCAGTGGTGAACTGCGCTTCGGTACTTGCCTGCTCAACCCGCCAAATGGCTACGCACTCGGCGATCTGGAACTGGGCAAGCGTTTCGTTTCCGATTTGCTGGCCGGTGAAACGGTGCGCATTGAAGGTTCGGCGCCGTGGTTGGCACACGCGCAGTTACCGGAAAACCCGCAAGCGCGACTGGCCGTCCATGTCGGGCATGCCGAGCGTACGCCGGCGGTCAATGAGCTGCTGATCTATCCGCGCAACGTGTTGGTGGCGGTCAGTGCCAGCGTGACGAACTTGCCGCTGTCGATTCGTGACGCGTTGCATCAGGCAAAAATCGCTGTGCAATCAGTGGCGTTACTGTTGGCTGCCGACAGCGAAATGGCTAACCCGACGTTGCGTGAAGCGGCACTTGAGTTGGGCGTGCCGTTGCGCTTTGTCAACGATGCGGGTGCGCTCAGCGAACTGGCGCGCAATGCCGCCGGCCAGCCCGTTTCGATCTTTGGCGATGACGCCATTGCCATCGCGGTTGCGGAACAGCCTTTGGACACCATGTCGATTGGCCGTCCTCGTGGCCGTCTGGCGGTGATTGGTCTGGGCCCCGGCGCTGCCGAACTGATGGTGCCGGCGGTGAAGGCTGAACTGGCACGCGCCAACGATGTGCTCGGCTACGAAACCTATGTGCGCATGGCCGGCCCGTTCCGCGCCGATCAAGTGATGCATTGCACCGACAACCGCGAAGAGATGCAGCGCGCGCGTCACGCTTTCGAGCTGGCGGCGCAAGGGCGTTCGGTGGTAGTGGTTTCGTCGGGCGATCCGGGCGTTTTCGCCATGGCCGCTGCAGTGCTGGAAGCGCTCCACGAATCCACCGATGCTGCCTGGCACAACGTTGATCTGGAAATTTTGCCGGGTGTTTCTGCGTCCCTGGCGACGGCCGCTCAGGCCGGTGCGCCGTTGGGGCATGACTTTTGTGTGTTGTCACTGTCGGACAACCTCAAGCCTTGGGACATTATCGAGAAGCGCCTCGATCTTGCGTCACAGGCCGATCTTGCTCTGGCGTTCTACAACCCGATCTCGCGCTCCCGTCCCTGGCAGCTCGGCCGAGCGCTGGAAATCGTCGCTCGACACCGTACGTCTCAAACGCCAGTCGTTTTGGGGCGCGACATCGGCCGCCCAGGTCAGACGTTGCGAGTGACAACCCTCGGACAGTTGACCCCGGACCAGGTGGATATGCGCACCATGGTTCTGGTGGGATCGTCCACGACCTGCGTGTTTTCGCGGGCAGGTGGTGGTGATTGGGTATACACCCCACGCTGGTACGGAGAAAAACCCTCCTCCTGAGGATTTGCTCTTTGTTAAAAAGCCATGGCAGTCGAGTGAACCCTCGAGTTGCCGTGGCTTTTTTCATTCTGGTCGGTAAAAAAGCGCGTTGGAGGATGTAGGTTAACTCCTGTCTGAGTAGCGAAACGTTACTTGTGGATGAACCTGGTGAGTGGGATTGTTTACTTTTTTGTATAGGTTTAGTTTCCACTTTATTGGCGAGAGTTGCTGAAGTGTGCGTATTCATTTGGGTTTAAGTTGGTCGTCTTCTATTTGTTTTGTTGTGTGTTTTTGTAGTGGGGTTGTTGTTTGTTAGTGTGAGTTTCTTTTTTGGTTTTTTAAGGGTGTTGAAAGACTTTGTTTGGTGCGATAGGTTTTAGTGAGTGATCCGGTTCGGGTCGCTTTATATTTAAATTAAATGGATGTTTATATGACTAAAGTGAATGAAGTTGAGTTGAGTGCCTATTTCGATCAGTGCCTTGAAGAGTGCCAGGCTAAACTAAACCTGAACGGTCCAAAGATTCGGGCAAAACGTTCGGCCGCTCCGCTAGCGGAGTTACCGATTGATAAGGATGAATTGAACGCCGCGATCATGGGCAGCGGTATCGTTGGCTTTCTGGAGGGGATGACGCGCCGTAACAAGCGCATCGTAAAAAATACATACGCTTACGCCGATATTGCTTCAAGGATTTTGTTTCCAGGTAAAACAGAGAAAGTCGCCCGCTACGAATGCTTCAAAAAACTGATGTTCGCCATGGGCTGGACCGAGTATCACAGTGCCTTTACTCACTACCAGTCCTCTACCTCCAAGTTGACGATGGATAATGTAGCGCTGGATATTGTGTACTCTGCTGTCGGTGGCGTGGCGGGTCCCGCTGGGAGTGCGTTGAAAGTTGTTGCGGAAAAAACCATTGAGGCGCTAAAGAAACAACCCGATGCGGTAAAACTGTTCGAGCGTCATGCAATTGAAGCCAGTGGCGCAAATTTTGGTATTTCCGTTTGCAAGCAAGATGATGAAGCTGAAGTCACGATGGCAGTAGGTACGATGCGCTACGACACATCGGCCAACAATACAAAAGTTATTTTTGTCGAATGGAACAGTTCTGATGTCGAGATCTATCGCGGTAAAGCACACTTTACTATTCACGAAGAGGACTTGAGGCAGGAGGAGAAGTGCATCAAGTTCCTCGACGACCTCAGAGAAGCTATCTTTATGGAGTTTTCGCCGGTTTAAATCATTTTGATTGCCAGAGGCTTCACGCCTCTGGCTTTTAGTCGTGTCTGCCGCTACGGCACCAGATACCCTTTCACCCCAGTGAAAATGATCTGTGCCGCCAGTGCACACACAAACAACCCCATCAACCGGCTGACAATCTGCAAACCCTGGTCACCGAGAATGCGTTCGATGCGGTTCGACAGATAAAGCACTACACCCACCGTGAAACTGGCCAGGGCGATGCTGAGGATGGCGGTGAGTTTGTCGTCCCAGTGCGGCTGGCTCACACCCATCACCAGCAACGCGCCGATGGTGCCGGGGCCGACGGTCAGGGGGATGGTCAGCGGCACGATGGTGACGTCCTGCTGCACGTTGTCAGTCTGGACCGCTGATCTGCCTTGGGCCATGCCCAGCGCCGAGATGAACAGCACGCTGCCGGCGCCGATGCGGAACGCGTCCACCGTGATGCCGAACACGTTGAAAATGACCCGCCCGAACAGGTACAGCAGGACGCTGGACACCAGCGTGGCAGTCGCCACTTTCCACGCCAGACGACGTTGTTCCTTGCGTGAATAACCGCGGGTCAGGCTGATGAAGCAGGACAACACGAAGAACGGGCTGTAGAGCACCAGCATCTTCAGGTAAACGCTGAACAACACATGGAGCATGGTGCAAGCTCACTGGAGAGGGAAGTCGTGGGGGAGTCTATCAGGCGTCGCCGGGTCTGTCGGTCAGGACGTTTGAGCTGTCGCCCGGTTCTGCTGATCGCGCTGGGCTACCCAATGCTCGATCAGTTCGCGCAACTGCGACAGCTCGACCGGTTTGGCCATGTGCCCGTCCATGCCGGCCTGACGCGCACGCTCTTTATGTTCGGCGAGGATATGCGCGGTCAACGCCACGACAGGGGTGCGAATCCGCTGGTTGCCGACTTCCCAGGCACGCAATTGCTGGGTGGCCGAGAAACCGTCGAGGATCGGCATTTCGCAATCCATCAAAACCAGGTCGTAATGCTGAGCTTTCATTGCCTGCAAGGCCTCTTCTCCATTGCTGGCGGTGTCCGGTTGCAGGTTGAGTTTGCCCAGCATGCCGCGAATGACCTTGGTCGAAATGCTGTTGTCTTCGGCGACCAGAATGCGGAAATCGCTGGGCACCTTGACCGGCAGGGTCGGGCCCGTGGGCAGGTGCGGAAAAACGGCGAGGCCCTTGTTGCGCTGGTTCAGTTCATCCGCCAGCGTGGTCTTGAGGGTGTAGCCGGCCACCGGTTTGGCGAGGATGCGCTTGATCCCGGAATTGCGCGCGATGATCTTGCTCGGCGCATTGCTGATGCCGGTGAGCATGACCAGCAGAATGTCGTGGTTAAGGCTTGGGTCTTCCTTGATCTTGGCCGCCAGTTGCATGCCGGTCATGCCGGGCATGTTCTGGTCCAGCAGGACCACGTCGAAGTAATCGCGCAGGTGCGCCTTGGTACGCAGCAGTGCCAACGCTTCCTTGCCGGACGGGACGGCACTGACATTCAGCCCCCAGGCGCTGCACTGTTGCACCAGCACTTTGCGGCAGGTGTCGTTGTCGTCCACCACCAGCACCCGTGCACCTTGCAGCGGGCCATCGAGGTCGGAGGTCGGGTGTTCGAGGCGGTCAGGGTCCAGAGGCAAGGTCAGCCACAAGGTGCTGCCCTGGTTGGCGCCGCTCTTGACGCCGAATTCGCCTTGCATCAAACGAATCAGCTGGCGGGCAATCACCAACCCGAGGTTGCCGCCCAGCCGGGTCGCCGAGAGGAAGTTTTTGCTGTGCAGTTCGGCGTGCATCAGCGCGTCGCGTTCTTCGGCGTCCATTGGCTCGCCGCTGTCCTGCACGGCGATGCGCAGGCGCGGTTTGGCGCTGCGCTCATCGAGGGCGACGACGATCAGGATCTCGCCTTCGTCGGTTTTCTTCAGGGCGTTTTCCAGCAGGCTCAGCAGGGTCTGGCGCAGGCGTGTCGGGTCGCCGCTGATGACCCGCGGCACTTGCGGCTGGATAAAGCTGATCAGTTCGACGTTCTGCTGTTCGGCCTTGGCGCGGAAGATACTCAGGCAATCTTCGATCAGCGCATTGAGATCGAACTGCACGTCGTCCAGTTCGATCTGCCCGGACTCGAGTTTGGAGATGTCGAGAATCTCGTTGATCAGGGTCAGCAGTTCGTTACCGGCACTGTGGATGGTTTGCACGTAGTCGCGCTGCTTGACCGACAGCGGCGTGCCCAGCAGCAGCTCGGTCATGCCCAGTACGCCATTCATCGGGGTGCGGATTTCGTGGCTGATCTTCGCCAGGAATTCGGCCTTGGCGTTGATCTCGGCGTTGCTGGCGGCGAGGTCGCGGCTGACACTGAAACGGTCTTCGGTGATGCTGCGCTGGCGTTCACTGAGCGCAATACTCATCAACAGGCCGCTGATGCAGACGAACACCAGGAGGGCGATGATCAGGTCTTGCGGTTCAATCAGCGTCAGCCCCAGCAGGGCTGGCAGGATGATCAGCGCGCCGACGTTGAACACCACCATGGATGCCACGAACAGCCGCGCCGGGCGATAGCCTTTTTGCCAGTGCCAGGCGCTGATGAACAACATCGTCAGACCGGCCAGGGCGACCAGCGTATAGGTGATGATGTTCAGCGGCAGCGTATTGACGAACAGCAGCAACAGGCCGCAGACGGTGATGAGCAGGATTTCGCCGAGCAGCAGTTTGTTCAGCGGATGCGGGCCGAGCGGGGCGAAGAAGCGGTAGGCAAACATCAGCCCGCACGGTGCGGTCAGCAGCAAGGCGAGGTAGGCGCCCGGTGTTTGCACCGCGTGCCAGTCCGGTAACCACGGTCCCGCGAGGTTCAGCAGCAGCGCCAGGCTGAACATCAACAACGCTTCACAACCCGCCAGCCACAGGCTGCTGCGCGACCGGGTGTAGGCGTATCGAATCAGGTTATGCAGGACCAGCATGCCGATGCAGCCGAACAGCAGGCCGTAAATCAACGTCTGAGTCTGATTGGCCGCGGTCATGATTGCTGATTGCAGGGTGACGTAAGGCCGCAACTGGTGTTCGGAAACCAGGCGCAGGTAAACATCGAGGGGGTTGTCGCTTTGCGGCAACGGCAACATGAAGTCGCTGTTGGGTAGTGGCCGTTCACTCTGAGGCTGTTCGGTGCCGGTGTTCAACTGATCGATCAGCTTGTCGCCGTCCAGCACATACAGATTGAGGTGCGACAGGTCGGGTGCAAACACCCGCAGTAACTGCTCGTGCTTGCCAGGAGCCAGCCTGAAGCGCAGCCAGAGCGCACCGCCGGGCTCGGCCGCGGTGAGGCGATCGAGTTCGGTGGGGCTGAATTGGTTGGTGTAGCGAGCGGAGCGGATGTCGCTCAGTTGCAGGTCGCCCTGTTCGTCGAGCAATACCGCCCAACCACTGCCTTGCGCGGCCTGGGCCGGGAGCATGCAGAGCAAAGTCAGCAACGTGACAGTGAATCCTATGGCAATCCTGAGCCAGCGCACGGCGAAATCCCTTCGTAGGTTGATGCCAGAATATAACTATGCGCGGCGCTGGAATAGTCCGGCAAGGGCCTGAAACCCAAGCCCTGCCGAATGGATCGCTTATTCCTGATTTTCGCCACGCTCGCGGGCAATGGCGCGGTAGCCAATGTCCTTGCGATAGAAACAGCCTTCCCAGTCAATCTTCGCCGCCAGCTTGTAAGCCTGCTGCTGAGCAGCATCGACGCTGGCGCCCATGGCGGTGGCGCAGAGCACCCGACCACCGGCCGTCACCACTTGACCGTCCTTGAGCGCAGTACCGGCGTGGAAGACTTTGCCTTCCAGCGCGGCGGCTGCATCCAGACCGTTGATGGCCACGCCTTTAGCGTAGTCGCCAGGGTAACCACCTGCCGCCAGCACGATGCCGACGCTCGGACGTGGATCCCATTGCGCTTCGACCTTGTCCAGCGCTTGCGCCAGGGCGGCTTCGACCAGCAACACCAGGCTCGACTGCAAACGCAGCATAACCGGTTGGGTCTCAGGGTCGCCGAAACGGCAGTTGAATTCGATGACTTTTGGGTTACCAGCCTTGTCGATCATCAAGCCAGCATAGAGGAAACCGGTGTAAACGTTGCCTTCCTCGGCCATGCCGCGCACGGTTGGCCAGATCACCAGGTCCATGACGCGCTTGTGCACTTCGCTGGTGACCACTGGCGCAGGGGAGTAAGCACCCATGCCACCGGTGTTCGGACCGGTGTCGCCGTCGCCGACGCGTTTGTGGTCCTGGCTGGTGGCCATCGGCAGTACATTCTTGCCGTCGACCATGACGATGAAGCTGGCTTCTTCGCCGTCCAGGAACTCTTCGATGACCACGCGCGAACCGGCGTCGCCGAAGGCGTTGCCTGCTAGCATGTCGCGCACGGCGTCTTCGGCTTCGGCCAGTGTCATGGCAACGATCACGCCTTTACCGGCGGCCAGGCCATCGGCCTTGATCACGATGGGTGCGCCTTTTTCACGCAGATAAGCCAGCGCTGGCTCGATCTCGGTGAAGTTCTGGTAGTCGGCGGTCGGAATCTTGTGACGTGCCAGGAAATCCTTGGTGAACGCTTTCGAACCTTCCAGCTGGGCAGCGCCCGCGGTCGGGCCGAAGCAGTCCAGGCCACGGGAGCGGAACAGATCAACGACGCCAGCCACCAGTGGCACTTCCGGGCCGACGATGGTTAGGGAAACGTTCTTCTCGGCGAAGTCGGCCAGCTGTTCGAGGGCCAGCACGTCGATAGCGACGTTCTCGCACTTGGCTTCAATGGCGGTGCCGGCATTGCCCGGTGCCACGAAAACCTTCTGTACGCGCGGATCCTGAGCCACTTTCCAGGCCAGGGCGTGTTCACGGCCACCGCTGCCAATGATCAAAACATTCATTTCAAAAACCTCGGATGACGCTAATTCTTGATAGCACCGCTGGGGTGCTTTTTTGTGGGAGCGGGCTTGCTCGCGAAGGCGGTGTGTCAGTCAGCACTACTGCCGCTGAAAGATTGCATTCGCGAGCAAGCCCGCTCCCACAGTTGATCGAGTTAATCAGTGACGGAAGTGGCGCATGCCGGTGAAGACCATGGCGATACCGGCTTCATCAGCCGCAGCAATCACTTCGTTGTCACGCATCGAGCCACCTGGCTGGATCACTGCGGTGATGCCGACCTTGGCCGCGTTGTCGATGCCGTCGCGGAACGGGAAGAATGCGTCCGATGCCATGACCGCACCCTGCACCTGCAAACCGGCATGTTCAGCCTTGATCGCAGCGATACGGGCCGAGTTCACGCGGCTCATCTGGCCAGCGCCGACACCGATGGTCTGGCGGTTCTTGGCGTAGACGATGGCGTTGGACTTGACGTACTTGGCGACTTTCCAGGCGAAGATCAGGTCGTGGATTTCCTGTTCGGTCGGTGCACGCTTGGTCACGACTTTCAGGTCATCGGCGCCGATCATGCCGATATCACGGCTCTGCACCAGCAAACCGCCGTTGACGCGTTTGTAGTCCCAGGCAGCGGCGCGATCAGCCGACCACTCGCCGCAGGCCAGCAGACGCACGTTGGCTTTTGCCGCGACGATGGCGCGGGCTTCTTCGCTGACGCTTGGGGCGATGATCACTTCGACGAACTGACGCTCGACGATGGCCTTGGCGGTTTCAGCATCCAACTCGCGGTTGAACGCGATGATGCCGCCGAATGCCGATTCAGTGTCGGTAGCGTAGGCCAGTTCGTAAGCCTGACGGATGCCGCCTTCGGCGTCCGGGCTCACAGCAACGCCGCACGGGTTGGCGTGCTTGACGATCACGCAGGCCGGCTTGACGAAGCTCTTCACGCATTCCAGCGCGGCGTCGGTGTCGGCCACGTTGTTGTACGACAGCTCTTTGCCTTGCAGTTGGGTCGCGGTGGCGATGCCGACTTCGGCAGGCTTGGCTTCAACGTAGAACGCCGCGCTCTGGTGCGGGTTCTCGCCGTAGCGCATCTCCTGAGCCTTGATGAACTGGCTGTTGAAGGTGCGCGGGAATTCGCTGCGACCTTCGGTGCTGAGGGTGTCAGCGGCCTGGTTCACGGTGCCCATGTAGTTGGCGATCATGCCGTCGTAGGCGGCGGTGTGTTCGAACGCCTTGAGCATCAGGTCGAAACGCTGAGCGTAGGTCAGGCCACCGGCCTTGAGGCCTTCAAGAACACTGGCGTAGTCGCTGGCATTCACGACGATGGCCACGTCTTTGTGGTTTTTGGCGGCGGAACGGACCATGGTCGGGCCGCCGATGTCGATGTTCTCGATGGCGGTCGGCAGGTCGCAGCCGGGCTTGTTGATGGTGGCTTCGAACGGGTACAGGTTGACCGCCACCAGATCGATCGGCTTGATGCCGTGCTCGTTCATGATGGCGTCGTCGATACCGCGACGACCGAGGATCCCGCCGTGGATTTTCGGGTGCAGGGTTTTCACCCGACCGTCCATCATTTCTGCGAAACCGGTGTAATCCGCGACTTCCACTGCGGCAACACCGTTGTCCTGCAGCAACTTGAACGTTCCGCCGGTGGAGAGGATCTCGACGCCCAGGGCTTCAAGCTCTTTGGCGAATTCGAGGATCCCGGTCTTGTCGGAAACGCTGATCAAGGCGCGGCGGATCGGCAGGCGGGTAGTCTGGTCGGTCATTTCAATTTCCATCAAAAGCAAAGGAGTCAGCAAAAAAGGCGACCGTTTTTACGCGGGCGCCTTTCTGGTTTGATTGAATGCTTACAGCAAATCGTACTGCTTGAGTTTTTTGCGCAGGGTGCCTCGGTTCAATCCGAGCAGCTCGCTGGCCTTGGTCTGGTTGCCCTTGACGTAGTTCATCACGCACTCGAGCAGGGGCGCCTCGACTTCGGAGAGCACCAGGTTGTACACATCCGTGACGGCAGCGCCCTCAAGGTGGGCGAAATAATTGTGCAGCGCCTTCTCGACACTCCCGCGAAGGGTCTGACCTTCTTCGCTCGGCGTGTTGAGGTGCTGTTTCAAATTCACGTTGTCGCTCACGGGTGTTGTTCCACTCACTAAAGTCTCGGTCATCATCGTCATGCGGCCACCCCTTCTCCGTCCCCTGTCAGGCTCTTATAACGTTCTGCGAAGAAGCCCTGAACGTTGGCGCATTGTGCTTCCGTATCTTCCAAACGATTGAAGTGGGCGCGAAACTCCCTGGCGCCCGGCAAGGTTGCGAGATACCAGCCCACATGCTTTCGAGCGATCCGGACACCCATGACGTCTCCATAGAAGACGTGCAGTGCAGCCAGATGCTCTAGCAGAATGCGTTCCACCTCGATCAGTTCCAGCGCCGGGAGTTTCTCGCCGGTACGCAGGAAATGGTCGATCTCGCGAAAAATCCATGGCCGCCCCTGGGCAGCCCGTCCAACCAACAGTCCATCGGCACCGGTCGCGTCGAGCACGTAGCGGGCCTTCTCCGGCGAATCGATGTCGCCATTGGCGAAGACCGGCATCGACACCGCCCGCTTGATCGCGGCAATGGTGTCGTACTCGGCTTCACCGGTGTACAGGTCGGCACGGGTGCGGCCATGGACCGCCAACGCCGTAATGCCCGCCTGCTCGGCGATCTTCGCCACCGTCAGACCGTTCTTGTTGTCCCGGTCCCAGCCGGTACGGATCTTCAGGGTGACCGGCACATCAACCGCAGCCACCACGGCCTGCAGGATCTCGGTCACCAATGCTTCATCCTTCAACAGCGCGGAACCGGCAGCCTTGTTGCAGACCTTCTTCGCCGGACAGCCCATGTTGATATCAATAATCTGTGCGCCCAGTTCGACGTTGGCCCGGGCCGCATCCGCCAGCATCTGCGCATCACCACCGGCAATCTGCACCGAGCGTGGCTCGGGATCGCCTTCGTGGATCATGCGCATGCGCGATTTGCGGGTGTTCCACAAACTCATGTCGCTGGTGACCATTTCCGAAACTACAAGTCCTGCGCCCAGTCGCTTGCACAGCTGACGAAAGGGTTGGTCGGTGACACCCGCCATAGGGGCGAGAATCAAGCCGTTGTGCAATGTGTATGGACCGATGCGTACCGCCGACATAGGACTTTCCAGTTGTGGGGCCGGATCATGAGAGTTCGAAAAAGGGTTGGCATGATACCCGCTCTCGATGACTGGATAAAGGCTGAATTGAACAAAATCTGAACAGTTATTCTGTTATCGCCAGCAGTTCGGTATGAGCGGTCGCTGTCAGAAATGTGCCGTCAAACGCGTAACACTGAACCGTTTCACTCGGGTGAGTGGAAGCTCAGGCTGTAGTTCACGGCTTTGGCGCCTGGGTCGAGAATATCCAGGGCGATATGGATCGGCGTTTGCGGCGGCATTTCCGCCATGCCTTCGAGATCGCCGTTGAGGTACTCGCCGGGCTTGAAGCGACGGCTGGCGATCAGGTGACCGTTGAGGTCGGCAAAGCGCAACTCCAGCAGCGGGAACGGCTGGGAGAACGGCGCACGGTTGTAGATGATCGCGTCGACCACCAGCGCGCCATTGAAATCCGGATGGCTGCGCACCACCAGGTTGCTGCTCTTGATTTTCGCGATGTCGACTTTGGACGGCACGGTGCAGCCGATTTGCGGGCACAACTGCTGGAACCAAGGACGGTACTGATCCTGGCGCGCCAGCTCATCGAAGTGATAGGCGACGTACTGGCCGACGAGAGCGGCGGCACCGAGCAGAATCAGCAGCAACCAGAGAAACCGTCGACCCCAGGGTGATCGGCGTTTCTGCCAATCGAGTTGCAGCGGGTCGTCGGTCAGGTCCTGCAGCACCTCGGCGCGCACTGCCGGTTCGCTGCGTTCGCGACGTTTGCGCAGGGGTTCGATTGAAGGCAGATCATCGTCGAGTTCGTCAGTGGCGTCGGTCGCCGACAGGCGTTCGTGATGAAGCGGGGCGTCGAGCGGGTCGTTGAGGCGCAGCTGTGCCGGCTCTTCGTCGTCCAGCCCTGTTGGTTCCAGGGACAGCGAAGGTTCGGTGCGCGCGAGTATGCCCGTCTCGATCATCGGTTCTGGTGTGACAGGGGGGGCGGTCTTCTGCGCGCGATCGGCGGCCGATTCGCTGAAGAGACTGTCGGACCATGGCTCTTCATTGTGCTCGGCGGTATCGCGGCGGGCGCTCAGGCTGTCTTCGCGGTGCCGGCCGAATTCCGTGGTCGGCTGGATTTCCCGCTGTTCGAGACGGGCGAGTTCCTCGTCCAGGTCGAGGCTGTCCAGATCCAGTTCGGCGGCGGTCCACTGCTTTTGGCTGATCGCCCGTGGTTCCGGTTCCGGTTCCGGCGACGCGACGCTGGCCGGGACAACCGGCGTGACCGCTTCCTTGCCTGCCTGCTCAAGCAACTGCTTGGCGGCGTTGAACACTTGCAGGCACGAGCCGCAACGAACCACCCCACGGGCCACGCTCAACTGAGCATGGCTGACGCGGAAACTGGTTTGGCAATGCGGGCACTGAGTGACGAAGCTGTCGGTCATGCGGCGATCCGGATTATGCAGGCGCTCATTCTAGCGCCGACGGCCAGTGATGCGCACCCAGCCATCGCGATTGGCGATCGGGTCCAGATCGAAGTCCTGGGCGTAGGCTTTGGCAACCTCGTCGCCTTGTTCGGCAAGGATGCCCGACAGTGCCAGGCGGCCACCCGGCTTGACCAGGCTGGACAGCTGCGGCGCCAGGGACACCAGCGGGCCGGCGAGGATGTTGGCCACCAGCACGTCGGCCTGAACCTGCGGCAGGTCTTCCGGCAGATACAGCGGGAAGAGCTCTTCGGCGATGTTGTTGCGCCCGGCGTTGTCACGCGAGGCTTCCAGCGCCTGCACGTCGATGTCGGTGCCGACGGCTTCCTTGGCGCCCAGCAGCAGGGCGGCAATCGCCAGAATCCCCGAGCCGCAACCGAAATCCAGTACGTTGCAGTCTTTCAGGTCCTGACCGTCGAGCCATTCCAGGCATAGCGCGGTGGTCGGGTGCGTGCCGGTGCCGAATGCGAGGCCCGGATCGAGCAGCAGATTAACGGCGTCCGGTTCAGGCGCGGCGTGCCAGCTGGGCACGATCCACAGGCGCTGGCCGAAACGCATTGGCTGGAAGCCGTCCATCCAGCTGCGCTCCCAGTCCTGGTCTTCGATGACTTCGCTGTGATGCTCGGGCAGCGGGCTGCCGGTCAGCAACTCCAGGTGCGCCAGTACGCTGGCAGCTTCGGTGCCACCTTCGAACAGGGCCAGCAGGTGCGTATGCGACCACAGCGGGGTGGTGTTGAGTTCCGGCTCGAAGATCGGCTGATCTTCAGCGTCCATGAAGGTCACCGACACGGCGCCTACTTCAAGGAAAGCGTCTTCGTAGGTTTCGGCTTGTTCTGGGCTGATGGCGAGACGGACTTGCAGCCAAGGCATGGCGGGCACCTTTGAAAAATATTGATTGCAGCCTAGCGGGCTGCGAGAAGCGCGCAAGTTTACGCGAGCGCGGAGGTTTTGTGGGAGTCCACTGTACTTGTGGGAGCGGGCTTGCTCGCGAAGGCGGTGTGTCAGTCATATCAGTGTTGGATGGGGCACCGCTTTCGCGAGCAAGCCCGCTCCCACAAAGAGGCCTGACAGTGTCGGTTGAAATCTCCAGAAACAACAAAGCCGCTCGAAAGCGGCTTTGTTGATCCGGATTACAGACTAGTGCTTGTCGCCAGCCAGCTTGTGTTCCAGGTAGTGGATGTTGATTCCACCTTTGCAGAAGCCTTCATCGCGGACCAGATCGCGGTGCAGCGGGATGTTGGTCTTGATCCCGTCGACAACGATTTCGTCCAGCGCATTGCGCATGCGCGCCAAGGCTTCGTCACGGGTTGCGCCGTAGGTGATCAGCTTGCCGATCAACGAATCGTAGTTCGGCGGAACGGCATAACCGCTGTACAGGTGCGAATCGACGCGAACGCCGTTGCCGCCTGGAGCGTGGAAATGCTTGACCGTGCCTGGGCTTGGCATGAAGGTTTTCGGGTCTTCGGCGTTGATCCGGCATTCCAGCGCGTGACCGCGGATGACCACGTCATCCTGGGTGTACGACAGCTTGTTGCCGGCGGCGATGCTGAGCATCTCCTTGACGATGTCGATGCCGGTGACCATTTCCGAAACCGGGTGCTCGACCTGTACGCGGGTGTTCATTTCGATGAAATAGAACGCGCCGTTCTCGTACAGGAACTCGAAAGTACCCGCTCCACGGTAGTTGATGTCGATGCACGCCTTGACGCAGCGAGCGAGGACTTCAGCACGCGCTTTCTCGTCGATGCCCGGTGCCGGCGCTTCTTCAAGAACCTTCTGGTGGCGGCGTTGCAGCGAGCAATCGCGGTCGCCCAGATGGATGGCGTGGCCCTGACCGTCGGAAAGTACCTGGACTTCCACGTGACGTGGGTTGGTCAGGAATTTTTCCAGATAGACCATCGGGTTGCCGAACGCCGCGCCTGCTTCGGTGCGGGTCAGTTTGGCGAAGGAGATCAGGTCTTCTTCTTTATGCACAACGCGCATGCCGCGACCACCGCCGCCGCCAGCGGCTTTGATGATCACCGGGTAACCGACTTCGCGACCGATGCGCAGCGCGGTTTCTTCGTCTTCCGGCAGCGGGCCGTCGGACCCCGGAACGGTTGGAACACCGGCAGCGATCATGGCGTGCTTGGCCGAAACCTTGTCGCCCATCAGGCGAATGGTGTCGGCTTTCGGGCCAATGAAGGCGAAGCCGGAGTTCTCGACCTGTTCAGCGAAATCAGCGTTTTCCGCAAGGAAACCGTAGCCTGGGTGAATGGCGGTAGCGCCGGTCACTTCAGCCGCGGCGATGATTGCCGGGATGTGCAGGTAAGAGTGGGCGGCCGAGGCCGGACCGATGCAGACGGATTCGTCTGCCAGGCCCAGGTGCATCAGCTCTTTGTCGGCCTTGGAGTAAACGGCGACGGTCTTGATGCCCATCTCTTTGCAGGCACGCAGAATCCGCAGTGCGATCTCACCGCGGTTGGCGATCAGAACTTTTTCCAACTTCGCAGTCATCAAAGTTTCTCCTCGGTTCAAACGATGGTGAACAGCGGTTGGTCGTACTCAACCGGCTGGCCGTCTTCGACGAGGATGGATTCGATCACACCGCTGGTTTCAGCTTCGATGTGGTTCATCATCTTCATGGCTTCGACGATGCACAGGGTGTCGCCTTTCTTCACGGTCTGACCGACTTCAACGAAGGACGGCGAGCTTGGCGAAGACTTGCGATAGAAGGTGCCGACCATAGGCGAACGGGCAACGGTACCGTTCAGGACAGGCGCGGCCGGAGCAGCTGGCGCTGCAGCGGCAACCGGGGCAGCAGCAACAGGCGCTGGAGCCGGAGCGTGCATTGGAGCCGGTGCGTAGTACTGCTGAGCCGGGGTCTTGCTATGGCGGCTGATGCGTACGGACTCTTCGCCTTCCTTGATCTCGAGCTCGTCGATGCCGGACTCTTCCAGCAATTCGATCAGTTTCTTAACTTTACGGATATCCATGAATCATCAACTCCCAAGGGTCGGTCAGGGGCGTTACGCTTGTTGTTCAAGCTGTTGCCGGTCTTTCAAGCTGTTCTAGGGCGGCCTCCAGGGCCAGTCGATAACCGCTGGCGCCAAGGCCGCAGATCACTCCCACCGCAACATCGGAGAAGTAAGAGTGATGGCGGAAAGGTTCGCGTTTGTGCACGTTAGACAAATGCACTTCGATGAATGGGATGCTCACCGCCAGCAGCGCGTCACGTAATGCGACACTTGTGTGCGTAAAAGCTGCCGGGTTGATCAGAATGAAGTCCACACCTTCGCCGCGGGCAGCGTGGATGCGGTCGATCAATTCGTACTCGGCGTTGCTTTGCAGGTGCAGCAAATGATGGCCGGCTTCACGAGCGCGGCGTTCCAGGTCCTGGTTGATCTGCGCCAGTGTCGTAGCGCCGTAGGTGCCCGGTTCACGAGTGCCGAGCATGTTCAGGTTGGGGCCGTGCAGAACCAATAGCGTCGCCATCTGCTGTTCCTTGTTATCCGTGTGCATTTGTCAGAACCCGGCGACTATGCCGCAAAGCCTTTGTGACTGTCCAGTTCTATGCAATAGCCAGCACGATGGCCGATGTTTGCGCGAAATATGTGACCGGCTGATTAAATCCGGTCATTTGCATTCGATACACGTTCGGCGAAGTCCGTGGCGCTGATCTCGCCGATCACTCGCACATCGGCGCGTTCGACGCCGTCCTTGCCGAAAAACATCAGTGCCGGAGGGCCGAACAGTTTGTAACGGTCGAGCAGCGCTCGTTGTTCGGCGTTGCTGGCGGTGATGTCGAAGCGGACCAGACGATAGCCCTGCAGTTTTTCGATCACTTTGGCGTCGTTGAGCACTTCGCGTTCGATGACTTTGCAACTGATGCACCAGTCGGCGTACCAGTCGAGCAGCAGGGGAGTGCCGGAGGATTTGGCTTCACTGAGAACGCGATCCAGCTCGGCGGGGGTGGTGATGGTTTGCCAGCCGCTGCTGTTTTGCGGTTGCGCGTTACCACTAACGATGCGCGGCTGGCCGATAGGATTGAACGGATCGGTCTGGCCGCTGAAAGCGCCATACCAACAGGCCAGCGCATAGAACAGCAGGAACATTCCGAGCAACTGGCCCACACGTTTTCGCGGAGGTTTGTAGACGAACTCCAGCGCGCCCATGAACAAACCGACGCCACCGGCCAGCAAGCCGATCAGCAGCAAGGTGATCTGCCCCGGCAAAACCCGACTGAGCAGACCGATCGCCAGCCCCAGCAACAAAACTCCAATCGCGTTTTTCACGTAGACCAGCCACGGCCCGCTTTTCGGCAGCCAGGCTGCGCCGCCGGTGGCCACCAACAACAGCGGGGCGCCCATGCCGAGGCCGAGCATGAACAGCTTCAGCCCGCCGCCCAGCGCATCGCCGCTGGCGCTGATGTATAGCAATGCTCCCGCCAGCGGTGCCGAGACGCAAGGCGAAACCAACAGGCTGGAAACCACGCCCAGCACCGCCGCGCCCCACAACGAGCCGCCTTCGGTGCGACCCGCGATGCGGTCCAGTCGGCTGCTGATCGCCTGCGGCAGCTTGAGTTCGAAGACGCCGAACATCGCCAGGGCAAACACCGCAAAAAACATCGCGAACGGCACCAGCACCCAGGCCGATTGAAGCCGCGCCTGAAGATTGAGCTGCGCGCCGAACATCCCCATCAGCGCGCCGAGCAGGGCGAAACACACGGCCATTGGCAGCACATAAGCGAGAGACAGATTGAAGCCGCGCAAGCCACCGACCTGGCCGCGCAAGACCACGCCGGACAGGATCGGCAACATGGGCAGCACGCAAGGGGTGAACGTCAGGCCCAGGCCCGCGAGGAAGAACAGCGCCAGCTCCCGCCAGCTCCAACCTGTGGTTGTGCCGCTGCTGCCATCGATACTCAGGCGTTCGGTTTCAGGCGGATAGCACAGGCCTTTGTCGGCGCAGCCCTGATAGGTCACGGCCAGCGTGAAGGCGCGTTGATCGGTGCGCGGTAGCTCGACATCGAGAATGCCGTGGTAAACCTCGACATCGCCAAAGTATTCATCGTGCTTTTGTTCACCCTTGGGCAATTGCGCCGTGCCGAGCGCCACATCGGCCGGATCGGCGCGAAACTGAAAGCGATGGCGGTAGAGGTAGTAACCCTCGGTGGCGACAAAGCGCAGCTTGATTGATTGTGGTGTGCTTTCTACCAGACTGAGCTGAAAGGCTTCGCGCACCGGCAGGAAGTCTGCGCTGTTGTTGATCGAGCCCAGCGTGGCGCTTGGCCGACTCTCCAGCAAACCGGTGGCGCTGGCCGGCAGGGCGAGGACTAAAAGCAGCAGGCAAAGCAAACGGCGCATGACAATCTCGCGTATCGAAGGTGAGGGCATGATAGCGGACGGCGGTCGGGTGTGCAGGGCGGTAGGTTTTGTGGTGATTGTCCTGGCGCCTTCGCGAGCAAGCCCGCTCCCACAGGGGGTACGCATTCCTATGTGGGAGCGGGCTTGCTCGCGAAGGCGGTTTCTCAGACGCGAAAGGCTTGAACGGCTGTATGCAGTCGTCCACCCAACACCAACAAATGCTCCCCCTGCTCACGCCCCTCACCAATACGCAGCAAGTTATCCCCACCCAACTGGTGAATCCTCTCGCTGTGATCACGGATCTCGCTCACAGCGCCGCTCTGCTGAGCAGTGACATCGGCGATGCGCACGGCGGTGTCGGAAATGGTCTGGATCGCCCCGACGATTTTATCCAGCGCGCCGTCAGCGGCCTGGGCCTGATTGGCGGTCGCTTCAGCATGCTCAACCTGCGCGCGCATACCTTGCACCGATTGCTGTGCCGCCGTTTGCAATCCGGCAATCAAGGTCTGAATTTCGGCCGTGGCGCCCGCTGTGCGTTGCGCCAGTGAGCGAACCTCTTCGGCCACGACGGCAAAACCGCGACCCATTTCCCCGGCGCGGGCCGCTTCAATAGCCGCGTTCAGCGCCAGCAGGTTGGTTTGGTCGGCAATCGAGCGAATCACCGTCAACACGCCGCCGATGGTGGCCGATTCCGAGGCCAGGTGTTCGATCATCTGTGCATTGCCTTGCACTTCGTCGACCAGTGCGTGCAGCCCGGTGAGGCTCAAACCGATGACTTTCTGCCCATGCTCCACCGCCAGTCCGGCATGGCGACTGGCGTCGGCGGCCTGGCTGGCGTCACCGGCAACTTGTTGAATGGTCGCTTCCAGTTCACCGAGAGAATCACGGATGAGCGCCGTGTCACCCGCCTGATGCTCGGCGCCGCTGTGCAGGTCATTGCTCAATTCGGCCAGGGTGCGACTGCTGCCGGCAACCTGTTCGGCGTTGAGGCGGATGGTTCCGACCAGATCGACGAGATAGGCGCGCAAGCGATTGAGCGAGGCTTGAATGTCATGCAGCTCGCGATTGGTTTTGCCCAATTCAATGTCCCGGCTGAAGTCCCCTTCGGCCCAGGTTGAAAGAGCCGGCGCGAGGTTGGTCAGTGTTCGGGCGAGGCGTCGTTGCAGGGTGTCGATGAGCAACGCGATCAGCAGGATAAGGCCGATCATCACACCTTGCATCAGCCGCACTTCGCTCTGGATTTGCCCGTGCTGCGCGCGAACCACCGGTTCCAGCCCGGCGATGGCCTGTTGCACCGCAGCGATTTTCAGGTGAGTCGCGGTGCTGAGATCGGCACGTTTCTGGATCTGCCCGCGGGTGCGCGCAAGCTCCGCGGGATAACGGGTCAGCAGGCTGTTGAGTTCGCGTTTGAGCCCCACGCCAGCATCCTCGGCCACGGTTTTTTCGGTGTTCTCCAGGCCCATCATCGCGGCGAAATCGTCGGTGCCCGATTCACTTTGACTCGTCACACCGAGTAGCGGCAGGGCATTCAGAAGTTCAGCTTGAGCGCGGATGTGGGTGACTTCACGTTCAACATCCGCCGCCAGTTCACTGCGACCGCTGCTGACCAGTTTGTCCCGGGCCAGTGACAGTTTGCCCAAGTGTTGGGATGCGGTGAGTAAAGGCGTCAGATAAGTCGCGTTACTGCTGGCGTACTGACTGAGCTGATCGAGACTGGCACCGAGCTCGCGTTCGGCCTGCAACAACAGTGCTTGCGGGTCGCCCGCGAGTTTGCCGGCGGCCAGCAGGTCGGTTTTGCTGAACTCATCCAGGTTCGAAAGGCTGGGGCGCAAGGTGTCGGCCAATACCGGCGGCAATTCACCGAGGTCCTTCTGCAACGCATCAATGGCCTGGCTGGCGCTGCTCAGGCGCAAAGCGTCACCGCTGGCGAGATAATCCTCAACGTTGCGCGCCACTTCATTTTGAAATTGCTGAGACAGCCCCAGGTAGCGCTCCATCAGCAAATACGGGCGTTCCAGGGCTTTTTGCGACCACCAGAGCGTGGCGCCGAGGGCCACGCACACGGCGACTAAAAGGAGGGTGTTGAGATTGGTCAACAGCTTCAGGCGCATCGCGGACTACCAACGAAGGGTACGCACCTGAAGTTATTGCGTTTCCGTTACAAAATTATGACCGACTGGGTTGATTCCGATGAAAAGGTGGCACTTTGCTGTGATGCCCGAGCCGCCTGTACGCGGTTGCGCCCGGCGTGCTTGGCGCGATACAGCGCCTCGTCAGCCTGGCTGGCCATCATCAGGCTGTCGGAGTTTTCGCGCAGCTCGACCACCCCGGCGCTGAAGGTGCACGAGAGATCCTGAGGCTGGGCGGGGTAATGAATTTCCGCAAAGCGCTTACGGATTTCATCGAGGACGTTGTAGGCCGCTTCAATATCGGTGTCGGGCATGACAATGGCGAACTCTTCGCCACCGTAACGGCCAATGAAGTCAGTCTTGCGCAGGCGTTGCTTGAGAAACAGCGCCAGGCTCTTGATCACGCGGTCGCCCATTGGGTGGCCGTGACTGTCATTGACCCGCTTGAAGTGGTCAATGTCGAGCATCGCAAAGCTCAGCGGCTTGCTCTCGCGGCGGGCGCGAAACGAGCAATCTTCGAGCAATTGCAGAATGTGCGTGTGGTTGTACAGCCCGGTGAGGCTGTCGCGGACCATCCGTGCCTTGAGGTTGCGCGCGCGCGCCGCGCGGTTGCGCACGGTGGTGATCAGGTGGCGCGGCTTGATCGGTTTGGTCAGGAAGTCGTCGCCGCCCTCGCTCATGGCGTCGAGCTGCTTGTCCAGATCGTCTTCGGCGGACAGGTAAATGATCGGCACGCTGACGTAGCGGTCGTTGTGGCGAATCACCTTGGCCAGTTCAGTACCGGTGCAGGTCGGCATGTACATGTCGAGGATGATCAGGTCGGGCTGGAAGTCCGCCAGTTCAGCCATGGCCTGGATCGGCTCGATCAAGGTCCGCGTGACGATCCCGGCGCTGTTGAGCAGGCGCTCGGTGTGCAAGGCCTGGGCGCGGGAGTCGTCGATGATCAGCACTTTATAAGGTTCGTATTGCGCAACGCAGGTCAGGACTTCGATTTTCTCCATCAGGCTCGAGGCTTCGAGAGTGCCGGTGAGAAACTCCTGACCGCCGGCGCGCACCGCTGCGAGGCGGGTGGGGGTGTCGGTTTCGAGCAGGCTGAAAAACAGCAGCGGCAACGGTTCATCCAGACCGATCTGGGCTTCGGCGGCCAGCTTCAGGCCAATGCCGGGACCGCTGAAGTCCACGTCCATGACGATCGCGGCGGGCAAGCGTTCGACCATCGACGAGCGAAATGCCATCACGCTGTCGAGGGACTGGGCGCTGAGCCCGAAGAATTCCAGCTGCTTGGTCAGGCGCTCGGCACGATCGTGATCCTGCAGCATCACGTAGATCGGCTTGCGCAGCGGCGGCAGGAAAGTCTGTTCGAGTTGATCGCCATGCCGCAGGCCGGTGCGCGACAGGCGCTGCATCAGGCGATTGAGATCAGTGATCAGGCCGCTGCTCAGGCGTCCGCGATTGGCATCAACGGCTTCCAGCGATTGGCCGATGTGGCGCGCGAGCTGGATGTGTTCCGGTTGTTCGAAACGCTCGGCGAAACGCAGCAGGCGCAGGTTGGCCTCGCTCAGTTCCGATAAATCGGTGGCGGACCACTCGCTGTGTTGCAGGCGTTGCCAGATCTCAAGAATTTGACGTGCCTGATGAATTACCCGCTGGGCAAAGTGGTGCTTGAGGCGCTCACGGCTGGGGTCTTCTGGCTCGGTCATATCCTGACTACTAGTTAGGGTGCATGCTGAGATCGACTAATGGCTCTATGCTAGCACCTCTTTTCGATTGTATGAGTGTCGTATGTCAATAATCTGCACAGTAGTCCAATTCAGTTTGTGACTGATTGGTCTGTAAATGTGGTCTGTGGTTTGAAGTGCCCGTGGCATGGGCGTTTCAGGTCTTTTCCGGTCTGTTTTTCGGAAGTATCCGCAGCCTCGGCGAGCCTTGCCTGTCAGGGATTTCTGATTTTTCGCCTGCTCGATTCGGGCGGTGATTTTGGCTGATAGGGTTCAGGGATTCCCCTAAAAGCCATCCGCCAATCATGACCCAGTGTTTCAAAGAACAACCCTGCGATGAGCAACGCCTGAACCACAACAGCACCCCCGTGGCTGACTGTGAATGCGAAGAGGTGGAGCTTTATGGCAGCAGGACGCTTGTTACCGAGGTGCCGATTCTTACTTGCGCATGCCTGTGGCGGCATTACCAGCGCGAGGCGGAAGAAATCGTTGCTCCCGGCGGAGTTCTGATCGCTGATCCGGTGGAGCGCAATCGTGCGATCAATGCCGCGTACGCCCGGCTGTGGCTGCATGACCCCAGGTTTCAATGGGCTGGCTTGGCTGCATTTGCTTCCAAGCAGGTCGGTTGCGGGTTGCTCCACGCGGCGGACAGCATCGAACTGATCCGAGAAGAGCATGAATCGCGGCAGCGTATGCGTGACAGCCGTCAAGAGCACGGTTTGCTGACGCCGGACAGGATGGTCGAGCAGGCGGAAGAGTTGCGTGACTATAAGGAAGCGGATGCGCGCAATCCGGTGCCCTCTTTGGATTTTCGTTCAGCGGGTGAGGATTTGTCGCTGGTGCAGCAACAGTTCCGGCATGTGCACGACATGATGGCGCTGGGGAATACCACGCTGTTTCTGGATGTTTTTCCGTTGCATGAGTTTTATGCGAAGCGTGGGTTGAGGGAGTTGAAGAAGTGTTTGAGAGAGCGGACGCGGATTCATGGGCATCCGAAGTTTCCGGTGCTTTGGCCGGTAGGGAAGGAAAAGCTCGAATTCGGGCAGGTTTACACCGAAATTTTGCTGGGCTTTGAGGCGATAGAGGACGGAGACATCGCCGCAAGTGTTGAGCATTTGGCGCGGCATGAGCAGAACAATATCCTCCAGCCGACGATTTACCAGGACCGTCAATTGGTGGCTTTGCTGCGAGCCAACCACGCATCCTACGTCACGGGGTTTCCTTCCGGCGTTGCCCAGGCGATTGAGTTGACGCTTACCAGCCAATGTCAACGCGTCGAGGATGGGCGCACCATCGATTTTGGCGACAACCCATTGGCGGACTTGTCCGACATCAAGCAGCGAATGGCATTCGTGCTTCAGGCCGCCGCACGTTTTGATCAGATGCTCGGTGACCACAACCGTTATGCGTTAGAACGGTCGATCAATGAAATCGCATTGAGCGGTCTCGGGCTATGACTCTGCGACCACGATCGTTCGGCTGGCGCTGCTGTGCCTGCCCTCTACTTCTAGTTGCCTTGATATGGGCTGCCATACATCAGTTGAGGCAACCGTTGTGGGATGAGCCTGAAATCGTTCTGGAAATAGGCGGGACGTATGAAGATCTGCACAGAAATTCTTCAGCCCCCTTTAGTCCGCAGATACGCGGACATATCTGGTCCGGTATCCCCATGACCGATGCGAGATTGCGATTCGTCGACCCGCAATTCGGGTTCACCACTCCCGCCGCGCGCTTTTTTAGTGTCGGATTTGACGACAACGTCATTTTCAGCCTCCGCATGTCTCCGCAGATAGAGCCGCTCCTGATCGATGATGCCCTCAAGGTAGTTCTCGATCTGCAAGACCAATGGCGCGCCAAAGGTTGGGTAGCCAAGGGCGTACGAGATGATCCTACGATTGCCGATACCCCTGAATGGCGAGAATGGCTACGCAAAGGAATTCTTTCCGGGCGGTCCTTTTGGCAGGCAAGCGATAAGTATCAGGCCATGCTGATATTGGGGCGCTTCGAGGATTACCGAAACCCCACCGAAGAGCGCTACCTCATCACCCTTGCGCTCGCCAAACCCTGGGTGCCCTTCGACGAAATCGAAGACATGTACGACGAGCCCAGTCACTTCCCCGCCCCACAACCCAAATAAAAAAGGAGACCCACCATGCCAACTCCCGCCTTCATGACCCTCCGCGGCGAACGACAAGGCCTGATCAGCGAAGGTGCATTCACCGAGGCGTCGGTGGGTAACACTTATCAAAAGGGACGTGAGGACCAGATCATGATCCAGGCCCTGAGCCACGGCATTTTCGTGCCGAAAGGGTCGGGAAGCGGGCGTCGAATGCACAAACCCTTGATCATCACCAAGACTATCGACAAGGCGTCGCCGCTGATCAATAACGCTTTGTGTTCGGGAGAATTGCTCACCCAGTGCCGCGTAGAGTGGTATCGGACCTCGGCTCAGGGGATCCAGGAGCATTTCTACACGATGGAGCTGGAAGATGCGCTGATCGTCGGTTCTGAAGTGCTTATGCCGCATTGCCAGGATCCCGACACTGCCCACGTCACTCAACTGGAGAAGGTCCACTTCAGTTATCGCCGAATTAATTGGCGGCATGAAATCAGCCGAACCTTGGGCTCCGATGAGTGGAACACCGAGGTGCAGGGATGAGGTTGGTCAATGAAGTCCTTTTGTCCGATTGGGAGCGCCAACACACCTTTTCCAGCGAGCAAGCGTTGGATCTGGTGCGCCAGGCATTGCTTGACCGGCAACCCATTGAAGGCCTGGACCAGTTGCGCGCAGGCCTGCTGATCGATATCGACAGCGAGGTGCTTGATCCGATTGAACGGCGAGAGTGGAGGTTAGTCAGGCCTGAAGCCGACTACGCTGACTGGACAATGCCGGATCGTACCTTTGATCCAAAAGTAATGGAGCTGATGCAAAATCCGCCCGTCCAGCCCACAAGATCGCCAAGAGTCTTCCGGCTCGTAGACAGCGTAACGGGTGAGCCTCTGGCGCAGCGCCATTACCTCGCGACCATGGATGGAGACACTTCACCGCGCAGAACCGACGGAGAGGGCATCGCTCATCTGTTTACATCAACCGGGGTGCAGCGG
The DNA here is from genome assembly GCF_059695695.1 of Pseudomonas sp. LBUM1670. Lineage (NCBI taxonomy): Bacteria > Pseudomonadati > Pseudomonadota > Gammaproteobacteria > Pseudomonadales > Pseudomonadaceae > Pseudomonas > Pseudomonas sp. LBUM1670. The sequence continues at coordinate 711,178 of NZ_CP166783.1, forward strand.
ATTTCAATGAAGGTCATAGGCGTTTAACTCGGGTATGGCCACTTGAGCTCATAGACAACCGGTTGTCACATCCACAGACGCTAATTTTCCGGATAACCCCGACGGCGGGTGCCGGGCAAAGGCACGTTGTTGTATGGTTGTGGTCGAACCGATGAACTCAAGTGATTGAAAGGATATCGCCATGCTGGACTGGAAGAACCGCGCGGGCAGCGCGCCTGAACGTGCCGCTGAACCGAAATCGGCCACCCGCAGTTACATCGGCGGCCTGTTGTTCAGCCGGGCGCTGGCCACGTTGATCGGCCTCTACCTGATTGTGGCCATTGCGCTTGGCTGGTACTGGAGCCAGGAGCCGGCGCTGTTCCCGGTTCAACAGAATGCCCAGATGGCGGCCGAGAAAGAAGGCAAGCAGATGGTCATCGGCTACACCACGGTGGAAACCCTCAAGACCGTTGCCAACACCTTGCTGACCAAACCGGGCGGCTATATTTCCAACGATCGTTTCCCGCCGGGCCTGTGGATGGATAACACGCCGAGCTGGGAATACGGTGTGCTGGTCCAGGTCCGCGACTTGACGCGTGCGCTGCGCAAAGACTTCGCCCGTTCGCAATCGCAATCGGCCGAAGACTCCGATCTGGCCAAGGCCGAACCGCGTTTCAACTTCGACAACAAGAGCTGGGTGTTGCCGTCCAGTGAGTCCGAGTATCAGGAAGGCCTCAATTCCCTGAGCCGCTATCAGGCGCGCCTGTCCGACCCTTCGCAGAAAAATGCACTGTTTTATGCCCGCGCCGACAACCTGAACAACTGGCTGGGCGATGTGGGCACCCGTTTGGGATCGCTGTCGCAACGTCTGTCGGCCAGCGTTGGCCGGGTCAAACTGAACACTGCGCTGAAAACCGAAGTGGTCGCGCCGGGTCAGGTGCCACAGGTTGACGAAGAAATCGTCGAAACCCCGTGGATGCAGATCGACAACGTGTTCTACGAGGCTCGCGGTCAGGCCTGGGCGCTGTCCCACCTGCTGCGCGCCATCGAGGTCGACTTCGCCGATGTGCTGGCGAAGAAGAACGCGACGGTCAGCGTGCGCCAGATCATTCGTGAGCTGGAAGCCTCGCAAGAGCCGGTCTGGAGCCCGATGATCCTCAACGGCAGCGGCTTCGGCGTGCTGGCCAACCACTCGCTGGTCATGGCCAACTACATCTCCCGCGCCAACGCCGCAGTGATCGATCTGCGTCAACTGCTCAATCAGGGCTAAGTCATGGTCGATAGCGCCAAAGAGGCCGCCCATCGTGCGGCCTCGGATGCAGAACAGATCGCCTGGGTCGACGAGCAGGACAACCTGCTCGGCGCACTGGTCCGCTCCGACCTGCGCGAGCGCGGGCTGATCGGGCGCGGCACGTACATCATGCTGTTCAATTCCGCCGGTGAACTCTGCGTGCATCGGCGCACCTTGAGCAAGGCGATTTATCCCGGATACTGGGACGTGGCGGCAGGGGGCATGGTGCTGGCCACCGAAACCTACGCCGAATCGGCAGCCCGTGAGCTGGAAGAAGAGCTCGGTGTGAGTGGTGTGGAACTGACCGCCCATGACCATTTTTTCTTCGAAGACACTGGCAATCGGCTCTGGTGTTCGGCGTTTTCGGCGGTGTGGGACGGTCCGCTGATCCTGCAACCGGAGGAAGTGCTGGAAGCGCGCTTTATTCCCGTCGATCAGGTCATGCAGGAAATCCAGCAAAAGCCTTATTGCCCGGACTCTCTGGCTGCATTGAAGCGCTATCTGAGAGCGCTTGGCGAGGACGTCGCAAAAGAGGCATAAATTGGCGCCGATTGGCTCTTAGCAATCGGCGTTTTTGCCGTTACACTGCGCGACCTTTTCAAACTGAACCGGTATTGCTTTCTGTAGGAGCGAGCTTGCTCGCGATGGACGTTAACGATAACGCGTGCGTTCAGAATGAATGCGTCGTCCTTGCGTTCTTCGCGAGCAAGCTCGCTCCTACAGGGTTGTACCGTTTCAGTAGCGCTGCCCCTGCCTGAGTGGGGCTTCGCGGTCGATGGCACCTGCCCAGGTTGCCGCGACCAGTCTTTGTCCTCCCAAGAGGATTGCCGGTGGCCAAAAAAGCCGCATCCTTCGCCGCCCTTGGTGGCCTGGTATTTTCCACCGACGCAGGTCGTCATTGCCCGGATTGCAGTAAACCGGTGGACGCCTGCATCTGCAAACAGACCGTTATCCCGGCCGGCGACGGCATCGCTCGCGTGCGTCGCGAAAGCAAGGGCCGTGGCGGCAAGACGGTGACCACCATCACCGGCGTGCCGTTGGCTGAAGACGCGCTCAAGGACCTGGCCACGACGTTGAAGAAACGCTGTGGCACCGGTGGGGCGTTGAAAGACGGAATCATTGAAATCCAGGGCGATCATGTCGAGCTACTGTTGGCCGAACTGATCAAACTCGGTTTCAAGGCAAAGAAGTCCGGCGGCTAGCAGCCTCTGTGAAAACCACCCCCGGCTTGACCGGCCCTGATTCAACCCGGGTCAGGCGTCGCCTACATGGTTTTCACAGAGCCTGTTCTGACCGGTTTCTAAACTCACTGCGGTCAGCGAGGTCTATCCCCTCGTTGACGAACCGTCATTTTCATCCTTTAGACTGCGCCGGCCTGAACCCAGGCGACGCTCTATGACTTCTTTATAGGGGACTTCAATGTCCGTACGACGCACACGCAAAGACGATGGCAGCCAATGGACAGTTGCGGACAGCCGCAGTGTTTACGGGATTCGCCATTGGGGGGCCGGGTATTTCGCGATCAATGACGCCGGTCGCGTCGAAGTTCGCCCGAACGGCCCGACCAGTTCGCCTATCGACCTGTTCGAACAAGTCGACCAGCTGCGCAAAAGCGGCCTGTCCTTGCCGCTGCTGGTGCGTTTCCCGGACATTCTGCAAGACCGCGTGCGTCAGCTGACCGGCGCGTTCGACGCCAACATCGAGCGCCTGGAATACCAGAGCAAATACACCGCGCTGTACCCGATCAAAGTGAACCAGCAAGAAGCGGTGATCGAAAACATCATCGCCACCCAGGACGTGTCCATCGGTCTGGAAGCCGGTTCCAAGCCTGAGCTGCTGGCGGTACTGGCGCTGGCGCCGAAGGGCGGCACCATCGTCTGCAACGGTTACAAGGACCGCGAGTTCATCCGACTAGCGCTGATGGGCCAGAAGCTCGGCCACAACGTGTTCATCGTGATCGAGAAAGAATCCGAAGTGGAGCTGGTGATCGAAGAAGCCGCCTCGTTGAAGGTCAAGCCTCAGGTCGGCCTGCGAGTGCGCCTGTCGTCCCTGGCGTCGAGCAAGTGGGCGGACACCGGCGGCGAGAAATCCAAGTTCGGTCTGTCGGCGGCGCAACTGCTGTCGGTGGTCGAGCGTTTCCGCGCGGCGGGCCTGGACCAGGGCATTCGCCTGCTGCACTTCCACATGGGTTCGCAGATCGCCAACCTGGCGGACTACCAGCACGGCTTCAAGGAAGCGATTCGTTACTACGGCGAACTGCGCAACCTCGGCCTGCCGGTGGACCACATCGACGTGGGTGGCGGTCTGGGCGTCGACTACGACGGCACGCACTCGCGTAACGCCAGCTCGATCAACTACGACATGGACGATTACGCCGGTGTCGTGGTCGGGATGCTCAAGGAGTTCTGCGACGCGCAGAGCCTGCCGCACCCGAACATTTTCTCCGAAAGCGGCCGCTCCCTGACCGCGCACCATGCCATGCTGGTGGTGCAAGTCACCGACGTCGAAAAACACAACGACGACGTGCCGCAGATCGATAACAAGGAAACGCTGCCGGAAACCGTGCAGTGGCTGGTTGACCTGCTCGGCCCGACCGACATCGAAATGGTCACCGAAACCTACTGGCGCGCCACGCACTACATGAGCGACGTGGCCACCCAGTACGCCGACGGCAAGCTGACCCTGGCCGAAAAAGCCCTGGCCGAGCAATGCTACTTCGCCGTGTGCCGTCGCCTGCACAACTCGTTGAAGGCGCGTCAGCGTTCCCACCGTCAGGTGCTCGACGAACTCAACGACAAGCTGGCCGACAAATACATCTGCAACTTCTCGGTGTTCCAGAGCCTGCCGGACACCTGGGCCATCGGCCAGGTCCTGCCGATCCTCCCGTTGCACCGTCTCGACGAAGAACCGCTGCGTCGCGCCGTATTGCAGGATCTGACCTGCGACTCCGACGGCAAGATCAAGCAATACGTCGACGAGCAGAGCATCGAAACCAGCCTGCCGGTGCACGCACTGAACGAAGGTGAAGACTACTTGCTGGGCATCTTCCTGGTCGGTGCCTACCAGGAAATTCTCGGCGACATGCACAACCTGTTCGGTGACACCGACTCGGTGAACATCTACCAGAATGCCGACGGCAGTGTGTACCACGCGGGTATCGAAACCCACGACACCATCGAAGACATGCTGCGTTACGTGCATTTGTCGCCGGAAGAGCTGATGACCCACTACCGCGACAAGTGCGCCAGTGCGCGCATCACCGCCGCCGAACGCACCCAGTTCCTCGACGCATTGCGTCTGGGCCTGACCCGTTCGTCTTACCTGTCTTCTTGAGGTAAGTCGCCGCTCTCATCAGGTTGTCTGAAAATGTTCCGCGGGCTGCGGAAATTTCAGATGACCTGGTGCGGCGGTTCTCTATTTCCCCGCGAAATTGCCCACATTCCCGGCTATCAAAGCCATATGGTCTTCTTTTCACGTAGGCCATTTCCTAAGTTGTACTTCGGCACTCTACTCAGCCATGGGTCTCGGCGAGAATCCCTGACCGCCCCTCCTGTAGAGAATCGCCGATGTTCGATCCAGTCAACGAGCCTTCATTTCGTCTGGACGTAGCCGGTCTGCCCGACCCTTTCGAAGTCCTGGCCTTTACCGGTAGAGAAGCGATCAGCGAGCCCTTTGTGTTCGACGTGGACCTGCTGATCGATGACCCGACGCTCGACCTTGCAAGCTTGCTGTACCGTCCGGCCGTTTTGCATTTCGGGCCTGAGGGCAGTGCTTTTCACGGCCAACTGCATGAACTGGTCCAGCGTGACCATGGCCCGTGCGTCAGGCTTTGCCATGTGCGTTTTGGGCCCAGGCTGGCTTGCCTTTCCCAGCGATTCAGTCAGCGAATTTTCAGCGACGTCTCGGTGCCCGAGATCCTCCGCCAGGTGCTCAGGGAACACGGCATCGTGGGCGAGGATCGACGCTTCGAACTGAGTGGTGATTATCCGCCCCGTGATTTCTGCACGCAGTATCGAGAATCGGATTTGCAGTTTCTCCAGCGCCTGTGCGCGCAGGAATGCCTGCATTATCACTTCGAGCACAACGCGCACGGGCACTGCGTGGTGTTTGGTGATCGCCGCGGCCATTTCCGTCTCGGCGCGAGCGCGCAATTTCAGGTCGATAACGGGCAACCGGCGGTGCGGCAGTTTCAGCTCCTGGCGGGGCAGCGTACTGCGCCAAGTGCCGAAGGTCGTACAGACCTGCCGACGTTGCGCAGTGGTCAGTTGATGCCCTTGTCTGGTCACCCGGTCACCGACTGGAATCATTTGTGGCTGCTGACCCATGTCGAACATCAGGGCAGCCAGGATCCACTGGCACCTTACAGTAACCAGATCCGCGCGATTCATTGGGAGGCACCCCTCGTCCTGCCCCCTTGTGCGGTGAAACCGCGGATGCTCAGCCTGCAACGAGCGTGGGTGGTCGATGTCGATGAACCTCGACCGGATCCTTCCCGGCCGGTGGCCGTGCAGTTCGACTGGCTCTATCAGGGCGAAGGCGCGACCCCCAGTCATTGTTGGCTACCGCTGGCCGCTGAGCTGGAAGATCCGGGCGTCTCGTCGCTGAGCGAGGGCACCGAGGTGGTGGTGAGCTTCATCGAGGGCGATCCGGATCAGCCGTTGATCTGCGGGTTTCTGCCCACGCCGTCGACGGTCGAAGAGACGGAGGTTCCCGGCCCGACAGAAAACAGCTTGCCCGAGGCAGGGTTGCTGGAACTCCTGCGCTCGGGCGAGCCATTGGTGCTGTTGTGTCTGTTGCCCGGCGGCGGCAGTTTCAGCCATTGCCCACAGGCGCTGTGCACCTGTCGGGCGGTGACGGGGTTTGGCCAGAGCGGTGCGGCATGATCGGCGCGACCCCGCAATGGCTGTTGCTGGATGTACCGAGCTCGCCTCAGGCGAGGGCATTGCTGCAACAGGCATCCGCGCAGGCCCGATGGTTCTGGTTGTTCGAGGACACGGAATTGCATGCGTTACGCAAACACGGTCCGGCCCTGATCGACCTTCGGACCTGCCCGGCGCTGGCCGAGTCGTGCTACAGCCAAACGCAGGTCTGGCGTGGTCTGCTGGTGGTCAGCGAGGCGTCGTCGTCGCAGTTGCTGGAGCATTTGCGACGCATGCTCACTGTCACCTTCGGGCTGCATCACCGGGCCTTGTTGAGTTATTACAACCCCAACACGGCCAGTTACTTTTTTGATGCCTGCGATGCCCGGGAACTGAGTCGCTGGCTGGGCCCCATCAGCCAGTTGCACTGGTTCGGCGGGACCTGGGCCGACCGCGCGATCGGCAGTCAGGGTTGGCAGCAGTTGCTCAACCCGGGGCTCGCCGTCAGCCCGTTGGCGGTCGAAGAAAGCCTCAGCCCTCGTCAGCGGGAAACCCTGCAAACTTGCCTGCTGGAGCAGCATGCCTGGCACTGGAGCCAATCCACCGGAACCGATTACCAGCGTTTGTGGGCTCATGTGCAGGAAGGTCTGGCACTGGGTTTCAGCGAGCGGCCGGTACTCGATGGCTGGTTATGGCTACGCTTGCAGTACCCCCACGCTTCGCTGGTGCCGCCGTTGTCCGGGCTGACCCAGCAGGAGCGCCTCGATAGCCTGCGCAATAGGTGGCAGAAAGATCAACCCTGAACATGAGGTTCTGCATCGATGGCGAGCACTCTCCGGCGACTGTTCAGCCTGGCAATCGGCGGGTGTTTGTTGCTCGCGCTGACGGCGTGCTCGCCGCTGAAATTGCTGAATGCCCTGACTCCCGACGGGAGTTTCGACAAGACCGAGGGCATCGCCTACGGTGCTGATCCGCGGCAAAAACTCGATGTGTATGTGCCGCGTCATCCCATGGCAAACGCGCCCGTGGTGGTGTTTTTCTATGGCGGCAGTTGGAACAGCGGTTCCCGCAGCGATTACGGGTTTGTCGGTGAGGCCCTGGCGTCTCGGGGGATTGTCGCGGTGCTGGCGGACTATCGGTTGTATCCGCAGGTGCGTTATCCACTGTTTCTGGAGGATGGCGCACAAGCGGTCGCCTGGACACACGAACACATTCGGCAGTTTTCCGGGAATCCGCAGCGATTGTTCTTGATGGGTCACAGTTCCGGGGCCTACAACGCGGCGATGCTGGCGCTGGACCCCGGTTTGCTCGGCGCCGTGGGCCTGTCGCCGCACAACCTGAGCGGCTGGATCGGTCTGGCCGGGCCGTATGATTTTTTGCCGATCGAAAATCCGGACGTGCGTCCGGTGTTTTTCTGGCCGGATTCACCGCCGCAGTCGCAGCCGATCAACCACGTCAGTCGCGGTGCGCCGCCGGCCTTGTTGATGGCGGCGACGGACGATGATCTGGTCAACCCGACCCGCAACACCGGCGGGCTGGCACGCAAGCTGCGCGAGGCGGGTGTGCCGGTGCAGGACCTGTACTTTACGCGCCCCGGCCACGCCACGTTGGTGGCAACGCTGTCACGACCGATGCGCGGTCTGGCGCCGGTGCTGCAGCAGATTACGGCGTTCGTAAAGGCGACGCCGGGTCAGTGAACCCGACCGCTGAACCAGTCGTCGTTGTTGCGCAAAAACCACGCAATAGCCCCGAGTGTCAGACTGCGCAGCACCATGAACAACAGAAACGTTATCCACAGCCCGTGGTTGCCCATACCTTGCAGCGCCCATCCAAATGGCAAGAGCAGCAGTACCGTCAGCAGCATACCGTTGCGCATTTCCCGGGCGCGGGTCGCGCCGATGAACAGCCCGTCGAGCAGGTAGCTCCAGACCGCGATCAACGGCAGAGCGGCGAGGTAGGGCAGGTAGATGAACGCGGTATCGCGCACACTCTGAATGTCGGTTTGCATCTCGATGAACAAGTGCCCGGCGAACAGGAACAGCACGGCAAACCCCACGCTCGCCAACAACGACCATCCGCAGGCGACGACCAATGAGCGGCGCAGGGCGTCCCGGTCACGAGCGCCAATTGCATGCCCGCAAAGCGCTTCCACGGCGTGGGCCAGGCCATCGAGCGCATGGGCGGTCAGCAGCAACCCGTTGAGCAGCAAGGCGTTGGCGGCGACGGTAGCATCACCCAGACGCGCGCCTTGCACCGTAATCAGAAAAAACACCGATTGCAGCAGCAGGCTGCGGATGAAGATGTCGCGGTTGACTGCCAGTAACGGTCGCCAACTCTGCCACAGCGCCAACGCGGCCCAGGCAATGTGGCCGGGGTAGGCGCGCAAGGCTTTGCGGGTCATCAGCAGGCCGATCAGCGCGCCGGTCCATTCGGCGATCACTGAGGCCCGGGCCGCGCCGACCACGCCCCACTCCAGACCGAGGACAAACCACAGGTTCAGCGCAATGTTGACCAGATTGGTGCTCAGCAAAATCGCCAGTGGCGCCCGGGCGTTTTGAGTACCGAGGAACCAGCCGACCAGCGCATAACTGGCCAGCGCAGCCGGCAGGCCGAACAGGCGCGTGTGAAAGAATTCGCGGGTCAGTTGATCCAGTTCTGCCGAGGGTTGCATGAAGTGCAGCGCGACGCCGCTCAACGGGATGCCCAGCGCGCCCAACGCAATGGCCAGCCCCATGGCCAGCAACAGCCCCTGCAACAGAATCTGCCGCAATGCCGCGCCATCTCCGCGTCCGGCGGCCTGGGCGGCAAAGCCGGTGGAGCCCATGCGCAGAAAGCCCATGGCCCAGGCGAGAAAGGTATACAGGCTGGCCCCGACCGCGACGGCGCCCAGTTGATGGGCGTGAGGCAAGTGGCCGATGACCGTACTGTCGACCAGCGCCACCAGCGGCACGGAAATGTTCGAGAGGATCATGGGCGCGGCCAGCGCCCAGACCCGGCGATGGGTCGGGCGGTCGCGCCAGTCGGCAATCAGGTTGGACATGCAGGCTCCTTGGGGAGCGGGCATTGTAGCGATACATGCGAATCCGCTGCGATTCATTGTGGGAGCGGGCTTGCTCGCGAAGGCGGCGGGTCAGTAACACTGGTATCGACTGACACGCCGCCTTCGCGAGCAAGCCCGCTCCCACAGGGGATTGGTGGTGTTAATGGATTATCCAGCTAAGCAACCACAACCCCAGCAGCAACCAGATGATCCCCATGATGATCGACGCATTCATGAACGCCCGGATCGCCGACCACAACAGCATCAGTCCCAGGATCAACGCGATGATGCTGATGATCGACGTGTCCATGCCCAGGGCGCGGGACAACCCTTCGACAAAATTGCTGCCGGCGTGGCTCAACAGATTGAACAGGCCGCTGAGAGCGTCGACGATAAAGCGGATGACCGAACCGAGCGCCTGGCCGAGCCATTCGAAAAAACTTTCTACCTGCATGTCGTTAACGTCCTGATGTAAGTGGTTGAGCCTTGGGCCAGTAATCGCAGCGCCGAGTTCCCTGTAGGAGCGAGCTTGCTCGCGAAAAACGTCCAGACAATGCGGGCATCCAGACAGCCCGCGTTATCGTTGACGTCCATCGCCAGCAAGCCGGCTCCTACAGGAGCCGGGCGGTGGTACATCCTACATAAAATGGCGCCTGTTACACCGCCATCGCGAGCAAGCTTGATCCGGCAGGGGGTAATCCCGCTTGCCATCCCCGGTCATCCCCCCGAAGCTATACGCCTTGAGGAGAGCCCGATGAACCTTGTAGAACTGACCGAACGCCTGCACGCCATCCGTGACCGCAATGACTGGCGGCAATTTCACAGCCCGAAAAACCTGGCCATGGCCGCGAGCGTGGAAATGTCCGAACTGGTGGAGATTTTCCAGTGGTTGAGCGAAGACCAGTCACGCCAGTTGCCGGCGGACAAACTGGCCCATGCCGGGCAGGAAGTCGGCGACATCGTGCTCTATCTACTGATGCTGTGCAGCGAGTTGGGGCTGGACATGAATGAAGTGGTGCGCAGCAAACTCGCGGACAGTGAACGGAGGTTCAGCTGATGAGCGACCGTCATTTCGATCAACTGGCGACCCGTTTCGCCGAAAAGATCTACGGGGGCGCCAAAGGAGCGATCCGCCTGGCAGTGCTTCAGGCCGACCTCGCCGAAACCCTGCCGGACCGCCCGCTGCGTGTACTCGACATCGGCGCCGGCCTGGGCCACATGTCGTTGTGGCTGGCCCAGCGCGGGCATGACGTGACGCTGGCCGAGCCCGCCGAACCGATGCTGGAAGGCGCTCGCCAGCGTTTTGCCGATGCTGGCCAGACGGCCACTTTTATTCAGGCCCCGTGGCAGGACCTGCTTGGCCAGCTCACCGAGCCCTACGATCTGGTGCTGTGCCACGCGGTGCTGGAATGGCTGGCGGAACCCCATGCGATCCTGCCGGTGCTGCATCAATTGACCAAACAGGACGGCTGGTTGTCCCTGGCTTTCTACAACCGCGATGCGCTGATCTACCGCAACCTGCTCAAGGGCCACTTCCGCAAAATGCGCAAGAACGACATGGCCGGCGAAAAGCAGAGCCTGACCCCGCAGCAGCCGCTTGATCCGCGTGAACTGGCAGCGCAACTTGAAGGCCTGTGGCAGGTCGAAACCCAGAGCGGGGTGCGTGTTTTTCACGACTACATGCCGGTGGAATTCCAGGCCCGCGCCGAACTGGTGGACTTGCTGGAAATGGAGCTGGCCCACCGGCGTCACCCAAGCTTTGCCGGACTTGGGCGCTACTTGCACTGGATCTGTCGGCCGGTCTGATCGGAGCGCGAAATGAAAAGTCGTTCAGGGTTGCTGGTGATCTGTCTGGGGTTGGCCGCCTGCCAGGGCACCAATCCGTACGTGGCAAGTTCCAAACCCTTGCCGCCGGCACCGCCCGAGGCGGCCAACACCTTTGATCGCAGCGCCTACCCGGCGGCGCCGCGTGACTACGGTCGCTACCGCAGCTGGGCCTGGCTCAACGGGCGTCTGCCTCCGGGGTCGGCCTGGGCGGATTCGGCGCAAGTCGCCGAGGCCGTGAGCAATGCCCTCGATCAGCGCGGCTTGCGGCCGCTGCATGACAATCGCCCGGCGGACCTGTTCGTCACTGCCAATCTGCATCTGGAAACCCGCTTGCGTCAGGTTCAGGACGACTATGGTTATTACGGCGGCGGTTATGGCGGGTACAACCATTACGGTAGCGGATATGGCATGTACAACACGGTGCCGATCGTCCGGACTTATTCGGAACAGGTTGTGGTGGTGCGGGTAGAGATGTTCGATGCTCAAAGCGGCCAACCCGTCTGGAGTTCGAGCGCCGAAACCAGCAACAAGGGCAGCCAAAGTGCACGAGCCGATGCGATTCGGGAGGCTGTGGAAAAGGCCATGGCGGCGTATCCTCCCAGTTAGCTTCTGCTATCAGGAAGCGCTCCGCAGGTTCATGTCTTCAACCGGAGAATCATCATGTTCCGCCGTCTCGCTTTACTGGCAGTGGCCGCGCTCCTGACAGCCTGCGCCGCCAACCAGGTCAATCATGACTTCGACGCCAGTCGCGACTTCGCCGCCTATCGCAGCTGGAGCTGGAAAGACCCCGCCCTGCAATATCGCCCCGATGACCCGCGGATCAAGAGCGACCTGACCGAACAGCGCATCCGCCAATCGGTGGCCGATCAGCTGGATCAGCGTGGCCTGCGCCCGGCCGCTGCGGGCAAAAAGGGCGATGTGAGCGTGCAAACCTACCTGATCGTCGAAGACCGTCAGCAACAAGTGACCACCCACTATGGCGGTGGTTGGGGTAACCCGTGGAATGGCTACTGGGGCGGGCCGATGTACAACGAAACCCGCAACATCAGCTACAAAGTGGCGACCATCCAGATCGACATGCTCGACGGCGAGGACGGCAAACTGGTGTGGCGCGGCAGTGACGAACAAATCCTCAGCCGCACACCGAACCCGTCGGATCGCAGCACGGCGATACGCGAAACGGTCGGGCGCATCCTCGCCAATTACCCACCCAGATAAACACCGTTGACTCTGTAGGAGCCGAGCTTGCTCGCGATGGTCGTCAACGATAACGCTGGCTGCCTGACACTCCGCAGCGCTCTCGGGTTCATCGCGAGCAAGCTCGGCTCCTACAGGGTTAGGGTTGGACAGAAAGGCAAAGCCTATCCGGTGATCTGATCGTCCACGACAATCGGCAACTCGATACAGAACCGTGCGCCCTCGGCCGAGTTGCTCGCTCGCAGTGTTCCACCCATGTTCTCGACGATGCCATAGCTCACCGACAACCCCAGCCCGGTGCCCACGCCCACCGGTTTGGTGGTGAAAAACGGTTCAAAGATCCGCTCCAGCAACCGCGGATCAATACCGCCTCCGTTGTCCTCGACCCACAGTCGCACTGAATGTTCGTCACGCTCGACCTGCACCGAAATCCATGGCTTGAAATCCCCATCCGCTTCCAGCTTGCTCAGCAGTGCGTCCCGGGCGTTGACCATCAGGTTGATCAGCACCTGTTCCAACTGATCGACATAACCGCGCACCTGCACCTCGAAACCGCTCTCGCTGACCCTGAGCTCGACACCTTTGTCCCGCAAGCCGTCGGCCAGCAGCGACAGCGTGCCCTCGATGGCGTCAATCGGATTGAACGGATGTTGCTCGACCTCCGAGCGGCGGCCGAACACCCGCATGTGATCCACCACCCGCGCTGCACGCTGGATCTGGGCATCGATGCGGTTGAGTGTGTCGGTCAGGTAGTCGATCTGCACATCACCGTTGCTCAGGCGCTTGAGCACACTGACGATGGCCATGTGCATCACGTTCAGCGGCTGATTGATTTCATGGGCCAGGCCCGTGGCCATTTCGCCGAGTGTGGCCATTTTCGCGCTCTGGGCCAGTTGCTGCTGAGAGCGGCGGACTTCGGTGTTGTCGCGTCCCACGGCCTGAATCTCGATCAAGCGGCCTTGCTCATCAAACACTCCACGATCCGACCAGACCCACCACGCGTGCTCCCGTCCCGGCAGTTGCAGGTTGATCTGCGCCGTGCTGACCGGAAATTCCAGGCTCAGTTGGCTGATCCGCTGGAGAAAGGATTCGCGCTGCTCGTGCGACATCCAGCTACCCAGATTCACCCCCGGCAGGTGCTCGGGCTTGCACTCCAGATACGTCGCCAGCGCTCGGTTGCCGAAAGTGAGGGTCAGGTCCGGGCGATAACGGCAGATCATCGCCGGGGAGTCCTCGACCAGAATTCGATAGCGTTCTTCGCTTCGCCTGACCTGTTCGGCGGCCAGAGTCGCTTCGGTCACGTCCAGCCACAGACCAACGGCTTCGACCGGCAGGCCAAGCTCGTCGTGCAGAAGCCTGGCCTCGTCAAGCAGCCAGCGGTAATCGCCGCGACTGTCGCGCAGCCGATAGCGCACACGCACCGAGCCTTCGCGGAGCAGTTGCCGGGTGCGCTCGAAATAGCGGTCGCGGTCCTCGGGGTGAACCCGTGTCGCCAGTGCTTCCGCGGTGCAATCGGCAAGGGTCAAGCCCAGCAGCGGCAACAGGCTGTCGCTGAAGAAAGTCGGCAGCAGCGCGCCTCCGACATAGCGCTGCACGTAGATCACCGCCGGTGAGCTGGCGATCAGGTTGTTCAGTCGCGCATGGGCCGCCTCGGCGTTCTGTTGCTGGTTTTTGATGTCGCTGATGTCGAGCATGAAGCCCACCAACCGCCGGTCTTTGCCTGCGCCCTTGGCTTGGCCTTGCAGGCGATACCAGGTCGGCGTGTCGGGGTGATGCAGGCGCACGCAGAGCAATAAAGGTATGCCGTCATCCTGCAAGTCTTGCAGGCGATTGCGCAGCTTTTCGCGATCGGCGGGATGGATCTGCTCAAGCCAGTTGTGCAGGGGCATGCGTGTGCGGGTCAGGTTCAGGGTGCTGGCCAGCGACGACGCCAACTGCACCTCGGCACTGTCGCTGAAGACTTCCCACCATCCGGTGCCGAGCAGGGCTTGCAGCGATTCCAGGCGCTCCAGTTGCAAATGGTGCTGATGCTCACGCAAGCGCTCCAGCAGCGGCCCGGCGAGCGCCGCGGCGAGCTGCAACCAATCGCGCTCACCGACGTCGGGTGCACGTTTCTGCACGGGGTAAAATCCAAAGAGCAACCACGCGACCACGCCTTGAGCATCGTGGTAAGGCACCGCGAACCCTTCGGCATTTCCGAAGATGCTGTGCAGGCGCGGGTGCGCGCCGAGGGTCAAGTGCTGCGGGGCGGAGCCGTTCAAACTGTCGAGCGCGGTGCCCAGGTGTTGACCGTTTTGCCACAGTCGGGGTGCATCGAAGGCCGCGTAATGTTGGTGGATCTGCCAGCCGTCTTCCTGTTCATCCAGCAACGCCACGGCCATGCACGGAATTTGAAAACGCTGCGCCAGATGTTGCAGTTGTTCCCCCAGTACGTCGGTCAGGCGCGCCAGGCTGCACAGGCGCAACTGGTCGCCGATCTGTGTCGCGAGCAACTGGCAGAGTTCGCGGCTGCGCGCTTGCCGGCGGTCGTACAACAAGTCGCCGATGTCCAGCAACTGCAACAGCCAGGTATCGCCCAATGGCTGCACCCAGCCGCGCAGGTGCAGGGGTTGCCCGCTAAGGCTGTAAAAGTCCAGATCCAGACTTTGTCCTTGCCAGTCAGTCGGCGTGCCTTCGACGGTGAGGGCGCTGTGAGGCATCAGGAAATCGAGTAGCAGCGGCGCCTGTGCGGCGGGTGTCTGCTGGGCCAGGCGGTGGCGTAGTGGGCCGGCCAGATGAGTCACCCGGCCTTCGGCGTCCAGACGCATCTGCAAACCGACGCCTGGTATGCTTCGGGCGCTGGGAGTTTCCAGTGGCGGTGTTGGATGGCGGTTGAGCAGACGCCCGAACAGCTTGTCCCCGGAACTCAAAATGGCAGACCCGAACGGGCGGTGAGGGTCGCCCGCGATTTGGGGACCTCCAATATCCAGCCCACGCAAGTGGCGCGGGCGTCGGTGACGACATGGGAATTCAGTGCGGCGGGAATCCAGGCCAGATACCGGCTCCGCTCCTTGGTGACCATGGCATTTTTTCGCTTGCGGGGGAGGTTTGTTTTCATGAGTGCGTCTACCCTGACTATCACTGTGTAATGTCAGCATAGAATCATTCAGCCAAAACGGACGTTTTTTACCGGCGGCAGAGCTTTGTCTTGCTGATCTGGCGGATGCCGAACGCTCAGACAACCGGTCGCCAATGCCCGACCATATGCTCCAGATCCCCGGCACCCAGCTGAAAATCCCCACTGGAACCCGCCGCACTGGCGAGCAACGTCACCTCGCCGGGCAACCGCACCGGTTTTCGAAATTGCACGGCAATCTCGACGTTGGCGGTCGGTAAATGATCGCTTAGCGCCGCGAGTGTCCGCGCCTTGTTCCACAACCCATGGGCAATGGCGGTCGGGAAGCCGAAGAGTCTGGCGCTCACCGCACTCAGGTGAATCGGGTTGTAGTCCCCGGACACTTTGGCGTATTGCCGGCCAATGTCCGCCGGTGCTTTCCAGCGGGTGACTTCGGTCAGCGGCAATGTCGAGGTCAGCACTTCCTCGACCGGTTCGCCTTCGAGTTTGACCCCGCGACAGAGCATCTGGCTTTCTGCTTCCCACAACGGCCCCAACTGATCGTCGAGCGTCGTCACCAGATCGAAAGTCGCACCCTTGGCGTGCGGTTGCAGGTTCTGCACCTGCACGCTGACCCGCACGCGATTCACGCCGCCCATGGGCCTGAAGACGCGAATGCGGTTGCTCAGGTGAATCAACCCCAGCAGTGGAAACGGAAAATCCTTGGCCGTGAGCAATTGCATCTGCAACGCAAACGCCAGGATGTGTGGATAAGTCGGCGGCAACAAACCGTTGTCGGTAAACCCGCAGACATCGCGGTAGGCTGCCAAACGTTTTGGATCGACATCGACCCAGCAACGCAAACCCGAATCGGGCAGCGTGGTGCCGGTGATCTTGCGGCGCGTCGCGGCCTGCACATACAACCCTGGCAGGCTCGGTTCGCGGTTGAGTGTGTGCCAATCGGTGATCATCACTAAGCCCCCAAAACACTTTGTCCACAGACCCGCAGCGCTTGCCCGGTGAACGCACCGGTGCCGGGTTGTGCCAGCCAGGCCACCGCTTCGGCGACGTCCTGCGGCAAGCCGCCCTGACCCAGCGAACTCATGCGCCGGCCCGCTTCACGCAAACCGAACGGAAGGTGCGCGGTCATTTGCGTCTCGATGAACCCCGGCGCCACCGCGTTGATGCTGATGCCGCGCTCATTGAGCAGTGGCGCCCAGGCCTGGGCGAGGCCGATCAATCCGGCCTTGCTCGCCGCGTAGTTGGTTTGCCCGCGATTGCCGGCGATGCCGCTGATGGACGCCAGCAGAATCACCCGGCCATTATCCTGCAAGGTGCCGCTGTCGAGCAGTGCCTTGGTCAGCACTTGTGGCGCATTGAGATTGACCGCGAGCACTGCATCCCAGAATTCCGGGGTCATGTTGGCCAGGGTTTTATCCCGCGTGATGCCGGCGTTGTGCACCACGATGTCGACCCCGTCAGGCAGCTGTTCGACCAACTGCGTGGCGGCGTCTTCCGCGCAAATATCCAGGGTAATGCTGCGCCCGCCAAGGCGTGCGGCAAGGGCGTCAAGATCGGTTTTGGCCGGTGGCACATCGAGCAGAATTACCTCGGCACCGTCCCGGGCCAGGGTTTCGGCGATTGATGCGCCGATGCCGCGCGCCGCGCCGGTGATCAGCGCCTTGCGCCCCGACAGCGGGCGCGTCCAGTCCGTCACCGGCGTGTCGCAGGCGTTCAAGCGGATCACTTGCCCGGACACGAACGCACTTTTTGGCGAGAGGAAAAACCGCAGCGGGCCTTCCAGTTGATCCTCGGCGCCTTCGCCGACCTGGATCAATTGCAAGGTGCCGCCGCTGCGCAGTTCCTTGGCCAGCGAACGGCTGAAACCTTCGATGGCGCGTTGGGCGCTGGCAGCGAACGGATCGCTCAAGGTCTGCGGCGCGCGCCCGAGAATCACCAGGTGCGCACAGTGATCGAGGTTTTTTATCAGTGGCTGAAAGAACTCGCGCAGCTGCTTGAGCTGATCGGTTTGCACCAGGTCGCTGGCGTCGAACACCACCGCTTTGAGTTTCGGGCCGTGGCCGGGAATCCATGCCGTGGCCATGGAGGGGGCGGTGCCGTAGCTGTAAATCGCATCGGTCAGGCGATTGGCGAAGGCACCGACTTTTTCCGCCAGCGGTCCGCCGCCGATCAGCAGCGCGCCTTCGACCGGACGCAGCCGGCCCGCTTGCCAGCGTTCCAGCCGCACCGGCGTCGGCAGACCCAGGGCCCCGACCAGACGATGGCCGAGGGACGAATTGGCGAAGTCGATATAGCGGTCAGACATGGAACGCGCTCCAGCAGCTGGGGTTCAAAGTGTGGACCATGAATGGCAATCAGTCGTTCGATTCACGAGAGAAGGCCTACGCTTGAACATTGCGGATTGGTTGAAGCTTGGGTTTAGCAGAACTTGTAGGCGAATGCAGAACCTGTGGGAGCGGGCTTGCTCGCGAAGAGGCTGGCACATTCGACATCATTGTTGACTGGCACTCCGCTTTCGCGAGCAAGCCCGCTCCCACAGTAGACCGCGTTCTAATTTGGATTTTTTATCAGGAGCTTTTCATGACCCAGCTGCGCCGCGTCGCGATCATCGGCGGTAACCGGATTCCCTTCGCCCGCTCCAACGGACCGTACTCCACCGCGAGTAACCAGGCGATGCTCACCGCAGCGCTTGAAGGCCTGATCGAGCGTTTCAACCTGCACGGTTTGCGCATGGGCGAAGTGGCGGCGGGTGCGGTGCTCAAGCATTCCCGGGACTTCAACCTGACCCGCGAATGCGTGCTCGGCTCGCGGCTCTCGCCGACCACCCCGGCGTATGACATTCAGCAGGCCTGCGGCACCGGCCTGGAAGCGGCGTTGCAGGTGGCGAACAAAATCGCCCTGGGCCAAATTGAGTGCGGCATCGCTGGTGGCGTCGACACCACGTCCGACGCGCCGATCGGCATCAACGAAGGCCTGCGCAAAATTCTATTGGAGGCCAATCGCGCCAAGACCACCGCCGATAAACTGAAAACGTTTCTGCAACTGCGACCGGGTCATCTCGTCCCGGAATTTCCTCGCAACGGCGAGCCACGCACCGGCCTGTCGATGGGTGAACATTGCGAATTGATGGCGCAGACGTGGAACATTCCGCGCGCGGAGCAGGATCAATTGGCGCTGGAGAGTCATCAAAAAATGGCGGCGTCGTATTCCGAAGGCTGGCACAACGACCTGATGACGCCATTCCTCGGCCTGACCCGCGACAACAACCTGCGTCCGGACCTGACCCTGGAAAAACTCGCCTCGCTCAAACCCGCCTTCGAGAAAAGCGCCAAAGGCACCCTGACCGCCGGCAACTCGACACCGCTCACCGACGGTGCGTCGCTGGTGCTGCTGGGCAGTGAAGAATGGGCGAAGGAACGCGGCCTGCCGATCCTTGCGTATTTGCGCGATGGCGAAGCGGCGGCGGTGGATTTCGTCAACGGTGCCGAAGGGCTGTTGATGGCGCCGGTGTATGCAGTGCCGCGTTTGCTAGCGCGCAATGGCCTGACCTTGCAGGATTTCGATTACTACGAAATCCACGAAGCGTTCGCCGCGCAAGTGCTCTGCACCTTGAAGGCCTGGGAAGATCCGGAGTACTGCAAAACCCGCCTCGGTCTCGACGCGCCACTGGGCTCCATCGACCGCAGCCGGCTCAACGTCAAAGGCAGTTCACTGGCGGCGGGGCATCCGTTTGCGGCTACTGGCGGGCGCATTGTGGCCAGTTTGGCCAAGCTGCTCGACGCGGCAGGCAGGGGCAGGGGCCTGATCTCGATTTGTGCGGCGGGCGGGCAAGGCGTCACCGCAATAGTCGAGCGTTAAATCGGAACCTGTGGGAGCGGGCTTGCTCGCGAAGGCGGTGGGTCAATCGATACATTAGTTGCCTGGCATTCCGCCTTCGCGAGCAAGCCCGCTCCCACAGGGGATCAGCGGTGTTGAATAGATGAGTGACTTGCCCTAACGTCGGCCTCATAAATGCCACCTCGCGACACAAGGCCTGTCAATGCCGACTAACGGACAACAATCCCTCGAACGGACAATCCCGGCCCTGACCGTGCTGCCGCGTCCGCTCTATGCGCGTGCCGAAAGCCTGAACGCCGGTTCGTGGACGCCGTCTCACCGTCATGACTGGGTGCAGTTTTCCTACGCCATCAGCGGCGTTCTCGGCGTGCACACCGCCGAAGGCAGTTTCTTTGCGCCACCGCAGTGGGGGATCTGGATTCCGGCGGATTTCGAGCATCAGGTCGTAACCTCAATGCGCGCCGAGATGCGCAGCCTTTACGTGCGTCGCGAGGATTGCCAATGGGCGGACGGACGTTGCCGGGTGTTGGAAGTGACGCCGCTGGCCCGGGAGTTGATCAAGAGTTTTTGTGCGCTGCCGGTGGAATATCCACAGGGCGACAGCCCGGAAGCACGGCTGGTGAATGTGTTGCTGGACCAGTTGGCGAATCTGCCCGAAGTTGGTTTCTCGCTGCCGTTGCCGCGTCATGAACGCTTGCTGGGCCTGTGCAACGAGCTGATCGAAAACCCGGAACGCAACGTGACCTTGCAGGAATGGGCGCAGCGATTGGGCTCGTCGGAGAAGACCCTGATGCGCCTGTTCCAGCGTGAAACCGGGTTGAGTTTCCGCGGCTGGCGGCAGCGGATGCGACTGCTGTCGTCGTTGAGTTTGCTGGAGGAGGGGGACAGCGTGACGAATGCCGCGTTGTCTTGTGGATATGACTCGACGTCGGCGTTTATTGCGGCGTTCAAAGGGTTGTTCGGGTTTACGCCGGGAGAATTGTTCCGGCAGTAACACCGCAGATCAAATGTGGGAGCGGGCTTGCTCGCGAAGGCGGTATGCCAGTCGACATCTTCGTTGACTGACACGCCGCCTTCGCGAGCAAGCCCGCTCCCACACTCGATTTGCAGCGTGCTTGAGGATCAGGTTCTGAACCGACGAACCAACCCGTCCAGCTCATTCGACAACCCTGACAGGCTCTGGGAATCCAGCCGCGCCGAGTTCGCCAGTTCCGCCACCAACTGCGCATCGCCATGGATCTGGCTGATGTGCCGGTTGATGTCTTCCGCCACTTGATGCTGTTGTTCCGCCGCCGTGGCGATCTGGGTGTTCATGTCGCGGATCACGTCCACCGATTCACGAATCTGCCCGAAGCTGCTGCGCGCCTCACCGATGCGGGTCACCGACTGCTGGGACACTTCCAGGCTCGCATGCATCTGCTGCGTCACCTGGCTGGTGCGCTTGGCGAGGTTGCCGAGCAGACCGTCGATTTCCGCCGTGGAATCGGCCGTGCGTTTGGCCAGCGCCCGCACTTCGTCCGCCACCACCGCAAAACCGCGACCTTGTTCACCGGCCCGCGCAGCCTCGATGGCCGCGTTCAGCGCCAGCAGGTTGGTCTGTTCGGCGATGGAACGGATGGTCCCCAGAATCGATTGAATGTCATTGCTGTCGCGTTCCAGCTGTTGCATCGACTGCGCTGACTGTTCGATTTCCTGGCTCAGGCGATCGACACTGGTCACCGCCGCGTCAATCTGCTGCTGACCCTCACGTGCCTGGCGCTGGCCACTGTCGGCCGATTCGGCGGCCTGGCTGCACGAACGCGCGACTTCGTTGGCGGTGGCTACCATTTCATGGAACGCGGTGGAGACCATGTCCACGGCTTCACGCTGACGGCCGGCCGCTTCAGCCATGTCGCTGGAGACCTGGGTCGAGCTCTTGGAGGTGGCGTGGATTTTGGTCGCGGCTCCACCAATGCTTTGAATCAGGTTGCGAATCGCCGTCAGGAACTGGTTGAACCAGTTGGCCAGTTGCGCGGTTTCATCGCTGCCACGGATCTGCAGATTTTTGGTCAGGTCGCCTTCACCCTGGGCGATGCTTTCCAGACCGCTGGCCACGCTGCGGATCGGTCGCACGATGACGCTGGCGAAACTGGCGCCGACCACGGCGAAGAGCACGGCCAGTACGGCGGCGATGATCGCGATCAGCCAGGTCAGTTGCGTGGCCGAGCTCATCACGTCGCTCTGTTTGATCAGACCGATAAAGGTCCAGCCCAACTGCTCCGACGGCCAGACGTTGGCCATGTAGCGTTCGCCGTTGAGTTCGACTTCGACCACACCTTTGCCGGCCTTGGCCAGCTGCGCATAACCCTCGCCGAGGCTGCTCAGGGCCTTGAAGTTGTGCTCCGGTTGCTTCGGATCGACCAGCACGGTGCCGGTGTTTTCCAGCAACATCAGGTAGCCGGTTTCGCCCAGCTTGATCTGTTTGACGAGTTCGGTGAGCTGTTTGAGCGACACGTCGATACTGACCACGCCACCATTGGTGCCCAACTTGTTGTCGATGGTGCGCACGGTACTGACGTAGGTCGTGTCATCCTGGGCCCAATAGTAAGCCTCGGTGCGGAACGGCTTGCCGGGCTTGGCCTGGGCGGCCTTGTACCAAGGGCGCTGGCGCGGATCGTAGTTGTTCAGCTTCGCATCGTCCGGCCATGAAACATAACCGCCCGCCGCAGTGCCGAGGATGGCGTAGGCGTAGGACGGATGGCTGTTGCCCAGATCCTGCAGGAGGGTGAAGACTTTTTTGTCCGCGTCACCCTGAGGAATGCTTTCCGCGTTGGCGCTCATGTAGGTCTTGAGGCTGTCGTCGGAGTTTTTGATCAGCGGCTGGTTCGCCAGGTAGTTGACGTTCTGGCTGATGCCGTCAAAGAACAGCTGCATGGCATTGCTGACCTGACGAATCTCGCGGCCACTGCCGTCGACGAATTCGTCCTTGGCATCACTGCGCAAGTTCAGCACAACGAGGGTGGCAACCAGCACCACGGGGAGGCAGGCGATAATTGCAAACGCCCACGTCAACTTTTGTTTGATGTTCATCCGCGCTCCAGATTTTCTTGTAGGCCCACGCAGTGCAGATGACTCGCGGAATTATTGGCAGCCGTAAATGGATTTGTTGAACCCGATCCCTTGGGTGCGCCATCGTCTTCTGTCGGAACGATCGTCGGACAATTCACTTTGCTACTGATGAATTCGGCCGCTGGCGAAGGAAATTGAGGGTTGTTGAAAAAAATCCTGCGAACGGGAGGGGCCGGTATGTCGGATTCTGTCGCAAATCCCCTCGCATCCTGCTCCAACAAGCGCTGCCGGCTCGGCTATGATCCTTGGCGGTCGATGAACGTCGACGGTTTTGCCGGGTTTTTTCGGCACATTGTGTGCATCCACAACGTTCATAGGTCGGCAACCCCTCCCCGGAACGAGTGGATTGCCGTATAACGAATGACTTTCGCGTGTTTGGTAATAAAGGACCCACAATAAAAGCTGATGAAGACTCCAAAACGCATTGAACCCCTGATCGAGGACGGTCTGGTCGACGAGGTGCTGCGCCCACTCATGAGTGGTAAAGAAGCAGCTGTTTATGTGGTGCGCTGCGGTAACCAGTTACGTTGCGCGAAGGTCTACAAGGAGGCGAATAAACGCAGTTTCCGTCAGGCGGCCGAGTATCAGGAAGGCCGCAAGGTGCGCAACAGCCGTCAGGCCCGTGCGATGGCCAAAGGCTCCAAGTTCGGCAAGAAAGAAACCGAAGACGCCTGGCAGAACGCCGAAGTGGCGGCGTTGTTCCGTCTGGCCGGCGCAGGTGTTCGGGTCCCTCAGC
Source organism: Pseudomonas sp. LBUM1670 (assembly GCF_059695695.1). Classification (NCBI taxonomy): domain Bacteria; kingdom Pseudomonadati; phylum Pseudomonadota; class Gammaproteobacteria; order Pseudomonadales; family Pseudomonadaceae; genus Pseudomonas; species Pseudomonas sp. LBUM1670. The sequence goes on from NZ_CP166783.1 coordinate 734,167, forward strand.
CTTACGACTTCCTTGAAGGCGTGCTGTTGATGGAACTGGTGGCCGACGAGTACGGCGATGCCGCGCCGCGTCTGAACGACGTGGTGCTGGAGCCGGACCAAGCGCGCGAATATCACGCGTTCCTGATTTCGCAGATCGTGCTGATGTTGTGTACCGGTCTGGTGCACGGTGACCTGTCCGAGTTCAACGTACTGTTGACCCCGACCGGCCCGGTCATCATCGACTTGCCGCAAGCAGTGGACGCGGCGGGCAACAACCACGCGTTCAGCATGCTGGAGCGGGACGTGGGCAACATGGCGTCCTACTTCGGACGGTTTGCCCCGGAGCTGAAAAAGACCAGGTACGCCAAGGAAATGTGGGCGTTGTACGAAGCCGGCACCTTGCACCCGGCCAGTGTCTTGACCGGCGAGTTCGACGAACCGGAAGAGTTGGCCGACGTCGGTGGGATCATGCGCGAAATCGAGGCCGCACGCCTCGATGAAGAGCGCAAGCAAGCGATCCGCGCGGCAGATGACGCGCCTCCGAGCAAAACCGAAGAACCGCCTCCACCCTGGATGCAGTGATCGGCTAACGAAAAACCCGGCTTCGGCCGGGTTTTTTGTGGATCTTTCTCGGTCTCCAAACACTGGAGATCCAATGTGGGAGCGGGCTTGCTCGCGAAGAGGCCCTCACCTTCAACATCAATGCCGCCTGACACACCGCTTTCGCGAGCAAGCCCGCTCCCACATTTGCTCTGCGTCTTCACAAGAATTGAGCTGACCACCGATTACTGTGGGAGCGGGCTTGCTCGCGAAGAGACCCTCACCTTCAACATCAATGTCGCCTGACACACCGCTTTCGCGAGCAAGCCCGCTCCCACATTTGCTCTGCGTCTTTACAAGAATTGAGCTGACCACCGATTACTGTGGGAGCGGGCTTGCTCGCGAAGAGGCCCTCACCTTCAACATCAATGTCGCCTGACACACCGCTTTCGCGAGCAAGCCCGCTCCCACATTTGCTCTGCGTCTTCACAAGAATTGAGTTCACCACCGATTACTGTGGGAGCGGGCTTGCTCGCGAAGAGACCCTCACCTTCAACATCAATGTCGCCTGACACACCGCTTTCGCGAGCAAGCCCGCTCCCACATACTGCGGCACTCGTTGCACCCCACACTCAAGGACTGAATGTGAACACCTCCACCCGCAACGCCCAACTGATCATTGCCGCCCGTCTGATCTCGGACTTTGGCGCGTTTCTCAACATGGTTGCCCTGGCCACCTACGTCTACCTGCTCAGCAACAGCGCCATGAGTGTCGGCATCTTCCTCGCCAGCCGTGTGGGCGGTGGGATTTTTGCCAGCCTTATCGGCACGACGTTTTATCGCCGCTGGGCCGGGCGTCTGCCGCTGATTGCCTTCGACCTGCTGCGCGCTGGATTGCTGGGCCTGCTGCTGGTGTTGCCGGTTACCCAACAAGCATTGCTTTTACCGGTCATCGCTTTCGGCCTGGGCTTCGGCAACTCAATGTTCGCCATCGGCCTCAACAGTCAGCTGCCGCACTTGATTGAGGGCGATCAATTGCTCAAGACCAACGCCTGGATCACCTCGGCATCGTCCGCAGCAATGGTCGGCGGAAGTCTGGTGGCCGGGTTGTTGGTGGCAGCGTTTGGCTTTGAAACGGTCTTCGCGCTGAACGTGGTCACCTACCTGCTGGCCGCGTTGTTCATTCTGCCGCTGCGGTTTGCCGGACCGACACCCAGCGCCGAGTCCGATCATGAACGAGGTGAATGGTCAGCCCTGCGCCAGGGGCTGCGCACGACGCCGGTGGTGGCGGCGATGCTCGCGATCACGATGGCCGATACCTTGGGCAGCGCCGCACACAACGTGGGTTTGCCGATCATCTCAAAACTGCTGACACCGGAATCAGCCAGCACCACGCTGGGCTTGGCGCTGGCGGTATGGGCCTGCGGAAAACTCATTGGCGCGCGGATCGCCAGCCGCCTGAAAGGCTCGGACAACGTGAACCTGGAGCGGCGGTTTTTCTTCGGTGTCCTGCTGATGTCCTGCGGCTTCATCCTGATGTTCCAGCAACAGACCCTCTACGGTTTGCTGCTGTTCTCACTGCCGGCAGGGCTGGGCGACGGCTTCTCTGAAGTCGGCCTGATGTCGCGCCTGCAACGGGAACCGGACAATCTGCGCCTGCCGATTTTCAGCTTCCTGACCTTGCTGCAAATGACCGGGTTCGGCATCGGCATGCTGATCGCCGCGCCGTTCTATTCATGGTGGACGCCCGGCGCGGTAGTCCTGTTGTTCCACGGCATTCCCCTCACCACATTGCTGGTGGTGAAGGGACTCGCGATCAGGGGCGAGCGGGGTCGGCGCAGCAACCCGACTCAAGATTTTTGAGGATCGGGCAATCCGGACGGTGATCGCCGTGGCAGTGCTCGACCAGGTCCTGCAGCGTGTCGCGCAACTGGCCGAGTTCGAGGATTTTCTGGTTGAGCTCGTCGATGTGCTGACGAGCCAGCGCCTTCACATCGGCACTGGCGCGCTGACGGTCCTGCCAGAGTGTCAGCAGTTTGCCGACCTCCTCCAGTGAAAACCCCAAGTCCCGCGAACGCTTGATAAACGCCAGCGTGTGCAAGTCGTCATCGCCGTATACCCGGTAACCGCTGTCGGTGCGATGGGCCGGCCTGAGCAAACCGATGGTCTCGTAATAACGGATCATCTTCGCGCTCAGGCCACTTTGCCGGGCTGCTTGGCCGATGTTCATCGGTTGTCCTCCAGATCCTTGGGTTTCCAGGTTTTCAACAGTAGCGCATTGCTCACCACGCTGACGCTCGACAACGCCATGGCCGCGCCGGCCAGCACCGGGTTGAGGAAACCGAACGCGGCCAACGGAATGCCGATCAGGTTATAGACGAAGGCCCAGGACAGGTTCTGACGAATTTTCGTGTAGGTCTTGCGGCTGATCTCCAGCGCCGCCGGCACCAGTCGAGGATCGCCGCGCATCAGGGTGATGCCGGCCGCGTGCATAGCGACGTCGGTGCCGCCGCCCATGGCGATGCCGATGTCCGCGGCGGCGAGGGCCGGGGCGTCGTTGATGCCGTCGCCGACCATCGCCACCACGCCGGTTTTCTTCAGTTCGGCGACGGTGGCGGCTTTGTCGGCCGGCAGCACTTCGGCGTGAACATCTTTGATCCCGAGCGCCTCGGCGACCACTTTGGCACTGCCGCGATTGTCGCCGGTGAGCAGATGGCTGCTGATGCTGCGGGCGCTGAGTTGTTGCACCGCTTGCAGCGCGCCGGGTTTGAGGGTGTCACCGAAGGCGAACAGGCCCAGAACGGTCGGTTGCGGACGTTGCTCGATCAACCAGGACAGGGTCCGGCCTTCGGTTTCCCACGCAGTTGACGAGTCAGCCAAAGGACCGGCGCTTAATCCGCTTTCTTCCAACAAGCGCCGATTGCCCAACGCCAACCGCCGACCCTCGAGCGTGCCCGCGATGCCACGCCCCGTCAGCGATTGACTGTCGCTGACATCCGCCACGGTCAACCCGCGTTCGGCGCACGCATCAAGAACCGCCTTGGCCAGTGGGTGTTCACTGCCACGTTGCAGGGCACCGGCCAATTGCAGAAGAGTGGCTTCGTCTCCGTCGATGGCACTCAGATGGGCGATGCGCGGCGCACCCGAAGTCAGCGTGCCGGTTTTGTCGAAGACCACGGCGCTGACTTCATGGGCGCGTTCCAGTGCCTCGGCGTCCTTGATCAGAATGCCGTAGCGCGCCGCCACACCGGTGCCGGCCATGATCGCTGTTGGCGTTGCGAGCCCGAGAGCGCATGGGCAAGCGATCACCAATACCGCGACGGCGTTGATCAGCGCCGTTTCCATCGGCGCGCCGTACAGCCACCAACCGATCAGGGTCGCCAATGCAATCAGCAGAACCGTCGGCACAAATACCTGGCTGACTTTATCCACCAGTTTCTGGATCGGCGCTTTTGCGGCTTGCGCGTCTTCCACCAGACGGATGATCCGCGCCAACACCGTTTCCGCGCCCAAGGCCTGGGTGCGAACCAGCAACCGGCCTTCACCATTGATTGCGCCGCCGGTGACCTTGTCGCCGGGCTGTTTCGGCACGGGCAGGCTCTCGCCACTGATCAGCGCTTCGTCGGCGTGGCTCTGGCCTTCGACCACTTCGCCGTCCACCGGAAAGCGTTCGCCGGGTTTGACCAGCACCCGATCATTGAGGCGCAAGGCGCTGATGGCGACGTCCTGTTCACGGCCGTCGATCACTTGAATCGCCCGCTCCGGACGCAACGCTTCGAGGGCGCGGATAGCGCTGGCGGTCTGGCGTTTGGCGCGGCTTTCGAGGTATTTGCCCAGCAGCACCAACGCAATCACGACCGCAGAAGCTTCGAAATACAGATGAGGCATGCGCCCGGCAGCGGTGGCCCATTCGTAGAGGCTCAAGCCATAACCGGCGCTGGTGCCGAGGGCGACCAACAGGTCCATGTTGCCGGCGCCGGCGCGCACTGCTTTCCATGCGGCCACATAAAAACGGGCACCGAAGATGAATTGTACCGGCGTGGCCAACGCGAATTGCACCCACGCCGGGAGCATCCAGTGCACGCCGAACGGTTGCAGGAGCATAGGCAACACCAGCGGCAAGGCGAGGGTGATCGCCATGATCAATACCCAGCGTTCACGGTGCAGACGCTGTTGTTGAGTGTCGGTTTGTGGGTGCTCGATTTTCCAGACACTGGCGTTGTAGCCCGCCTTGGTCACTGCGCCGATCAGGGTTTGCGGATCGATCTGCCCGAGCAGTTCGAGGTGGGCACGTTCGTTGGCCAGGTTGACGCTGACGCTCTTGACCCCCGGCACTTTGGCCAGCGCCCGCTCGACCCGACCGACGCAGGACGCGCAGGTCATGCCGTCGATGCTCAATTCCAGACTCTGCTGCGGCACGCTGTAACCGGCTTGCTGCACCGCATCCATCAACGCCGGCAGGCTGTCGCTGGGCGCCTGAACCCTAGCCTGCTCGGTGGCCAGGTTGACGCTGACGGCGGAGGCACCGATGACTTTGCTCAAGGCACGCTCGACGCGCCCGGCGCAACTGGCGCAGGTCATGCCGGCAATCGGCAGATCGAAAGTGGTGGATTCGGACATCGGTCACGCTCCCTGTAGAAGATGCCTACAGGATCAACCTTGCCATGCTGGCAAGGTCAAGCGCCAATCTTCAATTCCCAAAGCGCAAAAATGTGGGAGCGGGCTTGCTCGCGAAAGCGGTCTGCCAGTCGACATAATCGTTGCCTGACACACCGCCTTCGCGAGCAAGCCCGCTCCCACACTGGATTTTTATCAGTATTCGAGGGAAGCAGGCTTCAGATACATCCCTTCCTGCGTCATCGCGATCCGGAACTTCAACACATCCCCGGCCTTGAGCGTGATGGTCTGCGACCCCGGCGCCAGCATCCCCGGATTGCAGCCCGGCGCCTGGCCCGGCAGCAGTTTCAGGCGCAGGGAAACATTGCCCGGCGGCAGGTTGAATGAGGTGCTTTGCTCCTGAAACAGCCGCGCCGACAGTTGATCCTGGAGGTACACGCCGATTTCGCAGTTGGTCGACACTTCCAGGCGCTCGCGGGAAATGATCAGCACGCCGTAATCCTCCCCGGCAGCATTGACCGAGGGCAGGGCGGCGAAAAGGCTGAGGAAGCCAAACAGGCTGAGAGCTGACCAGCGCATGGCTGAATCTCCTGAGGTCGAGTCATTAATGCACGCAGCTTGGCCGAGCGCGACGCCGATTGCCAGCCCGGCAGATCACTTCAGAACTTGACCTTGCCATGGTGGCAAGCTCGAGACTGCTCCCAATCTCACTAAAGGAGTCATTCCATGCAAGTGTTCAATGTTCAAGGCATGTCCTGCGGCCACTGCGTCAAAGCCATCACTCAAGCCCTGCAAGCGAAGGATCCCGCGGCCAGCGTGCGGGTTGATCTGGCGGCAAGGGAAGTCGGCGTAGAGAGTGCGTTGACGGTGGATCAAGTGATCGCAGTAATCAGCGAAGAAGGCTACGAAGTGAAAGTCGCCTGAAGGCGACACGCAAATCCCTGTGGGAGCGGGCTTGCTCGCGAAAGCGGTGTGTCATTCAGCAATGATGTCGACTGATACTCCGCTTTCGCGAGCAAGCCCGCTCCCACATTTGCACTGCATTCATCTTGGGTTTTTAATAGTTAGCGAGCTATCGGAATGTTCAAGGCGTCCCTGCGCGGCTAGACTGTGGAGCCGCCGACCTCAGTCCCACTGGATACCCGATGAACTTTCGTACCATTTTGATTCTTGGCGCCCTCAGCGCTTTTGGCCCGCTGGCGATCGATTTCTATCTGCCGGCGTTCCCGGCCATGGCGCTGGCATTCGGCACCGATGAACAACACGTTCAGCTGACACTGGCGACGTATTTCCTGGGTTTGTCCATTGGTCAGCTGATGTACGGCCCAGTGGCGGATCGGTTTGGCCGGCGCGTTCCGGTGCTGACAGGCGTCGGTCTGTTCACCGCCGCTTCTTTGGCGTGCGCCTATGCGCCGAACCTTGAATGGCTGCTCGGCGCGCGTTTTGTCCAGGCGCTGGGCGGTTGCGCGGGGATGGTGATTGCGCGGGCGATCGTCAGTGACAAATGCGATGCGGTGGGTTCGGCCAAAGTCTTTTCCCAGCTGATGCTGGTCATGGGCCTGGCACCGATTCTCGCGCCGATGCTCGGTGGGTTGCTGGTCAACACCACGGGCTGGCAGTCGATCTTCCTGGTGCTGACCGGTTTCAGTGCATTGGCGGGGTTGGCCGTGGCGCTCGGATTGCCGGAAAGCATGCCCGCTCACGTGCCACGTCAACCGCTGTCGGGTGCGTTGCGTCAGTACGGTCGCCTGCTGTCGGACCCTGTGTACCTCGGCCACGCCCTCACCGGTGGCATCGCCATCGCCGGGATGTTTGCCTACATCGCCGGTTCGCCATTCGTTTTCATCAAGCTCTACGGCGTACCGGCCGAGCATTTCGGCTGGTTGTTCGGCACCAATGCCGCGGGTTTCATTCTGGTGGCGCAGGTCAACGCGCGGCTGCTGGCCAAGCGTGGCCCCGCGTTTTTACTGGCGCGTACCGTGTGGATTTACCTGGCGGCCGGTCTGACGCTGCTGGCCGTCAGTTCGCTGCACACCGAGCAGTTGTGGCCGCTGCTGATTCCGCTGTTTATCTGCATCGCCAGCCTCGGTTGCATCCTCCCCAACGCTTCGGCCTGTGCCATGAGCGGGCAGGGCACCCGCGCCGGGAGTGCGTCGGCGATGCTCGGGTGCCTGCAATTCAGCGTCGCCGCCGGGGCTGCGTCGCTGGTGGGTATTTTGTACGACGGCAGCGCCGTGCCGATGGCCATGGTCATCAGCCTGTGCGCAATTCTGGTGGTGAGCGTGGCGATGCTCACCCGGCGTTTGCAAAATGCCCGGGCGTTGGTACAAGCCCAGGTGTGAGGAAGGTCTCAGCCGGCAGCGCGTTGCTGCTGGGCGGGAATCTGATGAGGGGCGAGCAATCGTGCTTCAAGGGTCCGGGTGAAAGCGCGAGCTTCGGCTTCGCTACGGAACGTCACCGCGTGTTGGTCCAGCCGGACCTGCCACTGGGATTTTGCCAATTCTTTTATCAGGATCTTCATTGCTGACCTCCTCGGTTAAAAGATTGCATCGCAGAGTTCTGGATTGTAGACCTGAATACGATCGTAATTATGACAACGGTCAACCTTCGGACTGACGGTGTCGTCCCTTTGGACGACACTTGTATCAATGTATTTCAGAAACCTTCCAGCACAATCTTGCCCTTGGACTTGCCGCTCTCCAGCAACTCATGCGCACGACGCAAATTCGCCGCATTGATGGTTCCGAAATGCTCGCCCACCGTGGTTTTCAGTGTTCCGGCGTCGACCAGCCCGGCCACGCGGTTGAGCAATTTATGTTGCTCGATCATGTCCGCCGTTTCGAACAGCGAGCGGGTGTACATGAACTCCCAGTGCAGCGACAGGCTCTTGCGTTTGAGCTTGGTCACGTCCAGCGCTTTCGGATCATCGATCAGCGCGAGTTTGCCTTGTGGCGCCAAGGCCTCGACCAATTGATCGAGGTGCTGATCGGTCTGGGTCAGACTGGCGACGTGGGTCACCTGCGCGACGCCTGCGCGTTTCATTTCTTCGCTCAGCGGCTGGCTGTGATCGATCACCAGGTCGGCGCCCAGCTCACGCACCCAGCTCTGGGTTTGCGCACGGGAAGCGGTGCCGATGACTTTCAGTCCGGTGAGCTGCCTGGCCAGTTGCGTCAGGATTGAACCGACACCGCCGGCCGCACCGACGATCAGCAGGCTCTGGCCTTCATCGGTGTTGCCTTCGCGCACTTGCAGGCGTTCGAAAAGCAATTCCCACGCGGTAATGGCGGTCAGGGGCAGCGCGGCCGCTTCGGCAAAACCGAGGGTTTTCGGCATATGGCCGACGATCCGCTCGTCCACCACGTGCAGCTCGCTGTTGCCGCCGGCGCGGGCAATGGAACCGGCATAGAACACCTTGTCGCCGGTCTTGAACAACGTCACTTCGCTGCCGACGGCCTTGACCACACCGGCTACGTCCCAGCCCAGCACTTTTGCCGCGCCGCCTTCCGGCTGGACGTTCTGGCGGACTTTGGTGTCGACCGGGTTGACCGAGATGGCTTTGACTTCCACCAGCAGATCACGCGGGCCGGCGACCGGCTCTGGCAGCTCGATGTCTTGCAGGGATTTCTCGTCGCTGATCGGCAACGAGGCGTAGTAGGCAATGGCTTTCATGAGGGCTTTCCGAACAGTAATAGAAGAAGGGATCAAGCCACGGGGCGCAGGCGCTTCAGATCGAAGTGCTCGAGAAAGTCGCCGGCCTTCGCACGAAAGTTCTGGATGTGCGCGCTGGCGTCATGGGCTTGCAGCGCTTCGTCGCTGCTCCATTGTTCAATCATGTAGAAGGCCAGCGGATTGGCGAGGTCCTGATGCAGGTCGTATTGACCGCACCCGACTTCGGCGCGGGTCGGCTCCAGCAGTGCGCGCAAGTGTTGTTCGAGCGCGTCCTGTTGGCCGGCTTTGGCGATCAGGGTGGCAATGGCGGTAAAAGGCTGGGACATGGTCGACTCCGGAAGCGGGTTGATTTCGTGCGACAGATGATTGGCTATTTCTCTGCAAGATAAAACCCGCTAAAAGAGCAGTCTCTTTCAATATTTTTTTGATAATAGAGGCTGAAAATGCTGCGTTTCGATGACTTGCAGTTGTTCGTCCGGGCGGCGGACCTGGGCAGTCTGTCAGCGGCGGCGCGGGGAATGGACATGTCGGCGGCGGTGGCCAGTGCGGCGTTGAAGCGCATCGAGCAGCAACTCGGCGCCCGGTTACTCGCCCGTTCCACGCGCAGCTTGCGCCTGACCGCCGAGGGCGAAGGGTTTCTTGAGTACGCCCGGGCCGCGCTGAGCAACCTCGACGAGGGCCGTCGTTTGTTGGCCAGCGGTCAGGACCAGGTCAGCGGGGTGTTGCAGCTGTCGGCACCATCGGATTTCGGTCGCAACCTGCTGCTGCCCTGGCTGGACGAGTTCCAGCGTGAACACCCGAAACTCACGGTGCGCTTGCTGCTGGGCGACCGCATCGCCGACCTGTTCCGCCAACCGGTCGACATTGCCCTGCGCTACGGTGAGCCGGAAGACTCGAGCCTGGTGGCGCTGCCCATCGCCCCGCACAATCGCCGCGTGCTGTGTGCCGCCCCGAGCTACCTGGCCCGGCATGGCGAGCCGAGGCAACTGGAGCAATTGGCGCTGCACAATTGCCTGCTGTTCATGCTCGGCAGTCGGGTTCACGATCACTGGAGTTTTCACGACGGCAAACGCGAAGTCAGCCTGACCGTCAGCGGTGATCGCTTCAGTGACGATGCCGATGTGGTGCGTTTGTGGGCCGTGGCGGGTGCCGGGATCGCCTACAAGTCCTGGCTCGATGTCGCCGCCGATGTGTTGGCCGGTCGCCTGAAAGTGCTGATGCCGGAGCTGCTCTGTGAGCGTGCACCGCTGAATTTGCTGTGCGCCCATCGCGCACAATTGAGTAAGCCAGTGAACCTTTTGCGGGAAATGCTTGCCAGCCGATGTACTGCATTAGGCAGTCAATTTCCCGGGTTGGCGGGTGTCGATCATTAGTCGCAGGCAAATAGCGAAATTTCCCTCAGGATCAATCACCACCAATGGTTTCCGGGGGGCAGGAACCGACGGACAACGCGCTTATACTAGCGCTCGCCTCATGTACGCACCGTCGCTCTCGCCATGGCGAGTCCGCGTTCGAGTCGGTCAGGTTCCACCGTCAATCGCCGGCCTTTGCAAGGTCATCAAAGCAATGGCTTGTGTGAGTGGATGGCTTTGCCCGGGTTATGGCGGTTTCCACGTCTTGGCCGACGACACATTACTGGTCAAGATGTCTCCGAGCAGTAGACGAAACGATTCAACAGGGAGTGAATACATGGAACATGCACCTTGCATCAGCCAGATCGCCACGTTGCTGGCTGACCCAAAGCGCAGCGCAATGATGTGGGCCTTGATGGACGGCGCTGCGCGGCAGACCGAAGAGCTGGCATTGCTGGCCCGCCTGTCGCCGTCTTCGGCCAGCGCACACCTGGGGCGTTTGTCCGCCGGAGGTCTGTTGAAAGTCGAAACCCGCGGCCGCAAGCGATTCTTCCGGCTGGCCGCCCCCGAAGTCGGGGCCGCGATAGAAGCGCTGGCCAGTGCGACGATCGCCAGCACACCTCGGGACATTCCCGATATTTTCAAACGCACCCCTGCCATCCCCAAACGTCAGGCCGCGCCCTCGTCTTTGTTGCGCGCCCGGCTCTGCGACGACCATTTAGGCGGCACGTTGGCCGCCGATCTTTACCAGCGCTTGCTGGATGCGGGCTGGATCGAACAGTTCGATCATCGGGTGTCGATCACGCACAAGGGCGCCACGCAACTGGCGACACGCGGCGTTTTCGTCCAGGCGCTGGCGCAGAGCACCAGCCGAGCCGCCTGTGCCTGTCCCGACTGGAGCGAAAGACGTCCGCACATGGGCGGTTCACTGGGCGCGGCGTTGCTGCAATTGTTCATGCAGTCCGGCTGGCTGAGCTTGCCGAACGATTCGCGAGCCTTGCACGTCACCGAGACGGGGCAGCGTGAAATCCACCGGTTCGCCAAGGAGACCGAGCTGGAAATGGCGTTGTAGACAAATCGTAGGGAGATGGATAGCACTGTCCAATGTGGGAGCCAATGTGGGAGCGGGCTTGCTCGCGAAGGCGGAGTGTCAGTCGACATCAATATTGACTGAAACAACGCCTTCGCGAGCAAGCCCGCTCCCACAGTGTTATTGCGGTGTGGCTTAGGGTTTTACCAACCTGGCATCCAGGCTGTTCTGCGCCAGACGTCTGGCCTGATCCTGGGTCATGCCCAGATCGGTGTGCAGCGCGTGGAAGTTCTCGGTCACATACCCGCCGAAGTACGCCGGGTCATCCGAGTTCACGGTGACTTTCACGCCGCGTTCAAGCATGTCGAGAATGTTGTGCTGGGACATGTGATCGAACACGCAGAGCTTGGTGTTCGACAACGGGCACACAGTCAACGGGATCTGCTCGTCAATGATCCGCTGCATCAGACGCTCGTCTTCGATGGCGCGCACGCCATGGTCGATACGCTGGATTTTCAGCAGGTCGAGGGCTTCCCAGATGTACTCCGGCGGGCCTTCTTCACCGGCGTGGGCAACGGTCAGGAAACCTTCGTGACGGGCACGATCAAACACACGCTGGAACTTGCTCGGCGGGTGACCCATTTCCGAGCTGTCCAGGCCGACGGCCACAAACGCATCGCGGAACGGTAGCGCCTGGTCGAGGGTCTTCTGCGCTTCGTCTTCGCTCAAGTGACGCAGGAAACTCAGGATCAAACCGCTGGTGATGCCCAGTTGCTGCTCGCCATCCTTCAACGCGGCGGCGATGCCGTTAAGCACCACTTCGAACGGGATGCCACGGTCGGTGTGGGTCTGCGGGTCGAAGAACGGTTCGGTGTGAATCACGTTCTGCGCCTTGCAACGCAACAGGTACGCCCAGGTCAGGTCGTAGAAATCCTGGGAGGTGCGCAGCACATCGGCGCCCTGGTAATACAGGTCGAGAAACTCTTGCAGGTTGTTGAAGGCGTACGCCTTGCGCAGGGTTTCGACATCGCTCCACGGCAGGGCGATCCTGTTGCGTTCGGCCAGGGCGAACAGCAGCTCGGGTTCCAGCGAGCCCTCGAGGTGCAGGTGCAGTTCTGCCTTGGGCAGGGCGTTCAGCCAATCGTACATTGTTGAAATCTCATCAGGTGCAATGACGGCATTCTACAGATGCTCGCTGCAACAATTGGTAAAACCTGACCAAGCGGTTCATCAAATCTCTTCCTGCTCCCGCCGATAAGCATACGTATCGGCAAAGCGCGAAAGCAGGAACTCGGCGCAGGTAGTGGCCGGGTATTTCGCCGGATGCATTTCATTCTGACAACCAGGCAGGCATTCGATGTGCGTGTCGGGATGCGGCTCGGCGAAGAACGGCATCGAGTATCGATCGACGCCCAGCGGGCTGATCACCCGGTGCGGCGTCGACCGGTAACGGTCGTTGCTCCAGCGCGCCATCATGTCGCCGAGGTTGACCACGAACGTGCCTTCGATCGGCCGTGCTTCGATCCATTCGCCTTGCACGTTGCGTACTTGCAAACCACCCGCGGAGTCTTGATACAACAACGTGATGCAGCCGTAATCGGTATGCGCGCCGGCACCTTGTTGATCTTCGGAACTGGCGGTATGGCGCGGCGGGTAGTGGATCATTCGCAGCACGCTGACCGGGTCTTTGAAGCGCTCGTCGAAGAAGTCGCGTTCGATGTTCAGCGCCATTGTCATCGCGCGCAACAGGGTTTGGGCCAGCGCCTGCATGTCGATGTAATGCTGCTCCATCAACGCTTCCCAGCCGGGCATCGACGGATGACGGTTGGGGCCACGCAACGGTTTTTCCGCGAGCACTTCAGGGTGTTCGGCCGGCAGGTGCAGGCCCATGTCGAAGGTTTCTTTCAGGTCGCTGGGTTTGCTCGGGTCGAGTTGTTCGGTGGCGATGGCGCCGTAGCCGCGATGGTGTCGGGTTTGGGTGATGTCGATCTTGAGTTTTTCAGCGGTGGGCAGGGCGAAGAAACGTTGGGCGTGGTCGAGCACGGCGTCGATGCGCTCGACGGAAACCGGATGGCCCTTGATATAGAAAAAGCCCCACTCGCGGCAGGCGTGGTCGATTTGCGTAGCGACTGATTGCCAGGCGGTTTGGTCGTCGGTGTACAGCGGGGCAATGTCGATGATGGGGAGTTGATTCATGCGCAATCCTCAAGAACGCTGAAGATCAAAATGTGGGAGCGGGCTTGCTCGCGAATGCGGTGTGTCATTCAATGATGATGTCGACTGAAACACCGCTTTCGCGAGCAAGCCCGCTCCCACAGGTTTGTGTGTTTGGCTTGGGAATTACTTCGGTATCTCGGCCTTCATGCCTTCAACGTAGTAATTCATCGAGGCCAATTCCGCGTTGCTTGCCGTCACACCTGCCGGAATTTTCTCGACGCCGGCCTGATCCTTGATCGGTCCGGTGAACGGATGCAGCGCACCGCTCTTGATGTCTGCAATGATCTGCTCGGCCTCGGCTTTCACCGGCGCGGGCACCAGATCGCTGATCGGCAGTTCAACCGTGCCTTCCTTCAAGCCACCCCAGTAATCCTGCGACTTCCACGTGTTGTCGAGCACACTTTGGGTCGCCTGAATGTAGTGCGGTCCCCAATCGTTGACGATTGAAGTCAGCACCGCTTTCGGCCCGAAGTGCGCCATGTCCGAAGCGTAGCCGACGGCGTACACACCGCGACGCTCGGCAGCCTGAATCGGCGCCGGGCTGTCGGTGTGCTGGAACACCACGTCCACCCCTTGGTCGATCAACGCGTTGGCGGCGTCGGCTTCCTTGCCCGGATCGAACCAGGAGTTGACCCACACCACTTTGATCTCGGTACCGGGGTTGTACTTGTTCAGAGCCAGTTGAATGGCGTTGATGTCGCGGATCACTTCAGGGATCGGGAAGGACGCGACGTAGCCGACCTTCTTGGTTTTGGTCATTTTCGCCGCGAGGAAACCGCCGACGTAGCGACCTTCGTAGGTGCGAGCCAGGTAAGTGCCAAGGTTCTTGTCCTGCTTGTAGCCGGTGGCGTGTTCGAAGGTCACTTTGGGAAATTGCTTCGCAACTTTCAGGGTCGGGTTCATGTAGCCGAAGGACGTGGTGTAGATCAGGTCGTACTTGTCCTTGGCCATGTTGCGGATCACCCGCTCGGCGTCAGCGCCTTCGGCGACGTTCTCCACGTAGTTGGTAGTGATCTGGTCGCCGAGTTTTTCGGCCAGCGCTTTGCGTCCCTGTTCATGCTGATACGTCCAGCCGTGGTCACCGATCGGACCGATGTAGACGAAGCCGACTTTCAGCGGGTCGGCGGCACTGGCGGTCAGGCTGGCGCTCAGACCGACGGCCACGGCGACGGCGCACAGCAGCTTCTTCAACGGACGTTTATGCATGAATTACAACTCCATTTTGTTTTGAGGTTGGAGGAGGTAATGCAAATTACTGACCAACAGGACAACAAATAGCCCGAAACCGTGTAACGGCCTTCGCGAGCAAGCCCGCTCCCACATGACCTGCGCAAATCCTGTGGGAGCGGGCTTGCTCGCGAAGAGGCCCGTAAGACCGATAAAAGTGCATGGCCTTGCCAGGCTGCATGTCACTGGTGCGCTAAGGTGTAACGAAACGTTAGCGCCGCCCCGCAGTCAGTTAGCTCATCACACTGACTCCGCTTCATTCGGCACAAAGGCCCGCAATGCTCACATTTCTCAGGCAAGAAAAGTTTCTGCTGCTGGCCCTGATCGCCGCCTTCATCGCTTACCCGATGGAACACTGGATGCTGCACAGCGGCCAGCCCACAGCCCTGACCGCCGGCCTCGTGCTGATCGCCTTCATCGTCGCCGCCTCCATGCGCGTCGCCCATCACGCCGAACTGCTGGCGGAAAAAGTCGGCGACCCTTACGGCACGATGATCCTGACCCTGGCGGCGGTGCTGGTGGAAGTGGTGATCCTGGCGATCATGATGAGCAACGAAGCGTCGCCGACGCTGGTGCGCGACACGATTTACTCGGCGGTGATGCTCGACATCAACGGCATCCTCGGCCTCGCCGCGTTGATCGGCGGGATCAAGCACGGTGAACAGTCCTACAACGATGACTCGGCGCGCAGCTACAGCGTGATGATCCTCACCGCCATGGGCGTTTCCATGGTAGTGCCGGAGTTCATTCCCGAGACGAACTGGAAAATGTATTCCGCGTTCACCATTGGCGCGATGGTCGTGCTTTACGCCCTGTTCCTGCGCATGCAGGTCGGGCCGCACAGTTATTTTTTCAGCTACAGCTACCCGGAAAAACGCCGCAAAAAAGTCCCGGAAGAAGAGCCTGAACCGATCAACCTCGCGTTGAGTATCGGCACGCTGGTGTTTGGTGTGGTGGTGATCGGCGCATTGGCCGAGGTGATGTCCAAGACCCTCGACCTGGGCCTGAAAGGGACGGGCGCACCGCCGGTGATCACGGCGATTCTGGTGGCGGCGATTTCTGCGGCGCCGGAGATTCTGACGGCCTTGCGCGCGGCGCTGGCCAACCGCATGCAGTCGGTGGTCAACATCGCCATGGGCGCCTCGTTGTCGACGGTGATCCTGACGGTGCCGGTGATGGAAGCGATGGCGCTCTACACCGGTCAACCGTTTCAGATGGCGATGACACCGGTGCAGACGGTGATGATCTTCCTCACCCTGATTGTCAGCGCGATCAACCTCAACGATGGCGAAACCAATGCCATTGAAGGCATGACGCACTTTGTGTTGTTTGCGACGTTCATCATGTTGTCGGTGCTCGGACTCTAATCCCACACAAAACCAATGTGGAAACGGAGTCAATGTGGGAGCGGGCTTGCTCGCGAATGCGGTGTATCAGTCAAAGTTGATTTCGACTGACACACCGCATTCGCGAGCAAGCCCGCTCCCACATTAGATCGCGATCGACTTAGGTGCCGGCGATCAACTGCCGAGCCGCCTGGCTGTGGTCGGCGATCAGACCTTTGAGATCCAGGCCCTCAACCTGTCCGTCAACCACCCGCCACTTCCCGCCGACCATCACCCGATCCGCCCGGTCCGCGCCGCACAACAGCAACGCCGACACCGGATCATGACTGCCGGAGAAGCGCAGCTCATCCAGCTTGAACAGCGCCAGATCTGCCTGTTTGCCGACCGCCAGCTCACCAATGTCAGTACGCCCCAGCAAACTCGCCGAGCCCTTGGTCGCCCAGCCCAGCACCAGTTCTGGTGTGATCTTCTCGGCGCCATAACGCAGCCGCTGAATGTAAAGCGCCTGACGGGTTTCGAGCATCATGTTCGATGCATCGTTGGACGCTGAACCGTCCACACCCAGCCCCAGCAACGCGCCGGCGGCGGTCAGGTCGAGTGTCGGGCAAATGCCAGAGGCCAGGCGCATGTTCGAGCTCGGGCAATGGCAAATGCCGGTGCCCGCCGCACCGAGGCGGGCGATTTCGTCCGGGTTGAAGTGGATGCCATGCGCCAGCCAGGTGCGCGGACCGAGCCAGCCGACGCTGTCCAGGTAATCGACGGTGCGCAGGCCAAAGCGTTGCAGGCAGAAGTCTTCTTCGTCGAGGGTTTCCGCCAGGTGCGTATGCAGGCGCACATCGAGTTTGTTCGCCAGTTCGGCGCTGGCGGACATGATTTCAGGGGTGACCGAGAAGGGCGAGCACGGCGCCAGGGCGATCTGGATGTGCGCGCCATCGCCGCGCTCGTGGTATTCGGCGATCAGGCGCCGACTGTCGTCGAGAATCACTTCGCCTTCCTGCACGGTCTGCTGCGGTGGCAGGCCGCCGTCCTTTTCGCCGAGGCTCATGGAGCCGCGGGTCAGCATGGCGCGCATACCCAGTTCGCGTACGCTCTCCACTTGCACGTCGATCGCATTTTCCAGACCTTCAGGAAACAGGTAATGGTGATCGGCCGCCGTGGTGCAGCCAGACAGCAGCAACTCCGCCAGCGCGACTTTCGTGGCGAGGGCGAGTTTTTCAGGAGTGAGTCGCGCCCATACCGGGTACAAGGTTTTCAGCCACGGAAACAGCGGCTGATTGACCACCGGCGCCCAGGCGCGGGTCAGGGTTTGATAGAAGTGGTGATGGGTGTTGATCAGCCCCGGCAGGATCACATGCTCGCGGGCATCGAAGACTTGCCCACAGGGCACGGACGGTTGCTGGCCGGCGGCAAGCACTTCGACGATCAGACCGTCTTGCACCACCAGGCCGCCACGGGCATCGAGGCCATTGGCAGCGAAGATCGCGAGGGGATTTTTTAACCAGGTACGGGTCGCAGGCATGTTGGCCGGCTCCTCTGAAAGTTGGGTTCAGGTTAGCCAGCTCAGTGATTACCCTGTCTGCTGATCCAGGGTCGCCGCGGGGGCGAGGTGCGGAGTTTCAAACAAAACTGCGTTGCGGGCAAGCCCGGCCCGACCAGGAGACGCAAATCCCGATGTGAAATGAAACCCTGTGGGAGCGGGCTTGCTCGCGAAGGCGGTGTGTCAGTCGAAATCAACTTTGACCGATACACCGCCTTCGCGAGCAAGCCCGCTCCCACATTCGATCTGCGGTGTTACCAGGGAATGGTTTCACCTTTGTAATTCACAAAATGATGCCCGCCATTGCCAGTGTAGGCATTCACCTGATGAACCAGCCCACGCGTACTGGTTTCCACATCGATATCAGCGCCTTCGCCGCCCATGTCGGTTTTCACCCAGCCCGGATGCAGCGATAACACGGTCAGTTTCTGATCGCCCAATTGCGTCACGAAGCTGTTGGTCATCGAGTTCAATGCAGCCTTGCTCGCCTTGTACAACGCCAGCTCCGGCGCGTCCGGCATGGTCACGCTGCCCAACACCGAACTCATGAACGCCAGCACGCCGCTGTCCGGGCGAATCTGCCCGACAAAACGCTGCGCCAGGTTGATCGGCGCCACGGCATTGGTGAAAAACAACTGACCGACTTCGGCCAGCGTCGCGCCGCCCGGCGTTTGAACGTCAGGCCCTTTCACACCGGCATTCACGAACAACAGATCAAACACTTCCCCCTTGAGTTGCTGACTCAACGCGATGACGGCCTGCTGATCGTCCATGTCGAGTTTTTCGATCCGCACGTTGCCCAGCGCCCGCAAGGCGTCGGCATTCTGTGGGTTGCGCACCGTGGCGGTGACTTGCCAGCCATCGGTCAGCAGGGTTTTCACCAGGCCGAGGCCCAGGCCCCGGGAGGCGCCGATGACGAGTGCGGTTTTTGCCTTGGACATGAGTGGCTTCCTTGATAAATGAGGATCACGGAGTTAAGGGACAACGTTGCCCGAGCCGTTGTTGCAACTCATGTCGCAGCGCGCCAAGTTCATCCATTCGGGTTTCGATCAGTTTGAGTTTGTCTTGCAGCAGTTGCGTGACGGCGCTGTCCGGGTCGGGCGACTGCCACAACGCGGCGACGCTGTTGCCGATTTCGCCAAGGGTAAAGCCCAGCCGTTGAGCGGTCTTGATGTACAACACCAGTTGCACCACGTCCGGCGGATAATCGCGATAACCGTTGGCGCTGCGTTGCGCGGCGATCAATCCGCGTTGCTCATAGAAGCGCAGCGTGTCACGGCTGACAGCGCTGGCCTGGGCTAATTCACCGATACGCATCCTGACGTCTCGAGAGGGGCTTGACCCTGGAGCATACTCCAGGCTTTAGCCTTGTTGCTCCCTGAATTTATGGAGCAAGGCCGATGTGGACTTCAATGCAGTATCGCCGGTTGGTGCGCGGCAGCGCCTGGTATGACTTGATCGTGACGGCAGCGTTTGTCACGCCGTGGACTTTTGCGGCGTTGCACGGTGTTTTGATGAGTGTGAGCCGGGTGTTCGACTTGCCCGGAGAATTGCCGGCGTTCGAGCCGATGCACATGCTGATGGCGAATCTGCTGGGGTCGATCGTGTGCGTGTGGGCCGTGCTGCGGATTCGTGATCCGCAGCAGGTTTATGGCCGTTATGACGCGGTGGGCAGGTTTCTGTTTTCTGCCTGGCAGTTGTATGCCTTGCTGCATGGCGCCAGTTCGCTGTTGGTGATTTTCCTGATCTTTGAATTGGCGTGGGGCGTGGTTCAGGTGTTGCCGGTTCGCCAGCCTTCGCGAGCAAGCCCGCTCCCACAGGGATCGAATTGACCCCGGGATTGTCGGCCGACACAAAACCCTGTGGGAGCGGGCTTGCTCGCGAAGAGCCCGCCCGGCTACCGCTAATGCCCGCCCTGCCACGGCTGCCCCAACGACACCGGCGCATACAACCGAGTGCGCAGCGCATCCCGCGACAACATCACCAACACCACAATCGTCGCGACATACGGCAGCATCGCCAACAGGCTCGACGGAATCGCCAGCCCCAGCCCCTGCGCCACCAGGTGCAGGATGCTGGCGAGCCCGAACAGATAAGCCCCAAGCAGCAATCGCCAAACCCGCCAACTCGCAAACACCACCAGCGCCAGGGCAATCCAGCCACGCCCGGCGCTCATGTTCTCTGCCCACATCGGCGTATAGGCCAGCGACAGATACGCCCCGGCCAATCCCGCCATCGCCCCGCCAAACAACACCGCCAGCGTACGCACGCCCAACACCGGCAATCCCATCGCACTGGCGGCATCCGGGTTTTCCCCGACTGCCTGGATGATCAAACCGATGCGACTTTTCACAATCACCCACGCCACCAGCGCAAACAACGTGAACGACAGATACACCAGCAGATCCTGCGCAAACAGCATCCGCCCGATCAGCGGAATGTCACTCATGTAAGGAATCGCCACCGGCTCAAATCCCGCCAGCGGTTTACCGACCCACGCCGCGCCGACAAACGTCGACAGGCCCACGCCGAAGATCGTCAGCGCCAACCCGGTGGCCACTTGGTTGGCGTTGAACACCAGCGCTACCAACGCAAACAACGACGACAGCAACATACCGGCGAGCATCGCCAGCAGCACGCCGAGCCACAGGTTGCCGCTGTTCAGTGCGACGATAAAGCCGATCACCGCGCCAAACAGCATCATGCCTTCCTGGCCGAGATTGAGGACGCCGCTTTTCTCGCAGATCAGTTCGCCCAGCGCCACCAACAGCAACGGCGTGCCGCAACGAACCATGGCGTAGAAAATATTACTCAGCAGATCGATATCCATCACAGTGCTCCAGCGTGTACGGCGGTGACTGGCGCACGGCGGGCCCAGTGCAGGTTCAAGCGCGGTCGATAAAGAATCAGCACATCACAGGCCAGCAGGAAAAACAGCATCATGCCCTGGAACAATTGCGTGATCGCTTGCGGCAGATTCATGCTCATCTGCGCACTTTCGCCGCCGATGTACAGCAGCGCCATCAACAGGCTGGAAAACAGAATTCCGATGGGATTGAGTCGCCCGAGAAACGCCACGGTGATCGCGGCATAACCGTATCCCGGCGAGACTTGCGGCACCAGTTGGCCAATCGGCCCGGTGACTTCACACACGCCGGCCAGCCCGGCCAAGCCACCGCTGATCAGCAGCGCCAGCCAGATCAGCCGCTTCTCGCGAAAACCAACGAAGCCCGCGGCACGCTTGTCCAGCCCGAGCACTTTGATCTGGAAGCCGACAAAACTTTTCTGCAACAACACCCACACGGCGACCAACGCCAGCAACGCGAAATACACCCCGACATGAACCCGACCGTCTTCCATCAACAACGGTAAACGGCTTGCATCGCCGAACATCGCCGACTCCGGGAAGTTAAACCCGGCCGGATCTTTCAACGGCCCATGCACGCAGAACAGCAACAGGTTCAGGGCGATGTAATTGAGCATGATGCTGGTGAGGATTTCGTTGGCATTGAAGCGTGTGCGCAACCATGCTGTCAGCCCGGCCCATGCCGCGCCCGCGAACGTACCGACGAACAGGATCAACACCAGCGCCCAGCGACTTTGCAGGTCGATGATGTTCACCGCCAATGCACTGCCGGCGAGCGCGCCGAGCAGCAGTTGTCCTTCGGCGCCGATGTTCCAGATTCGTGCCTGATACGCCACGGCCAGACCCAGTGCGCAGAGCAGAATCGGCAGCGCCTTGACCAGCAATTCGGAGACGCCATAGAGGTCGCTGACCGGTGCGATCAGCAACGTATGCAACGTCAACAACGGGTCGTGGCCCAGCGCGATAAACAGCAGCGAGCCGCAGCCCAATGTCAGGATCGCCGCCAGCAACGGCGAGCACCACAACATCAGGCGCGATTGCTGGCCGCGGGGTTCGAGAGAAAGCAGCATGTGAAACTCCGTTAAACCGTTGCGTTTGCGAGTGATTGAGGGGCGTCGAACTGGCCAGCCATCCAGCCGCCGACATCGATCAGACGCGTGTCGACGGTGGCCCTGAGCGGCGACAATCGACCGCTGCACAAGGCGCCGAGCCGGTCGCTGATCTGGAACAGTTCATCGAGGTCTTCGGAGATCACCAGAATCGCCGCGCCGGCATCGCGCAAGGCAATCAACGCGCGGTGAATGGTCGCGGCGGCGCCGACATCCACGCCCCAGGTCGGGTGCGCGGCTACCAGCAGTTTTGGTTGCTGGAGGATTTCCCGGCCAAGGATGAATTTCTGCAAATTGCCGCCGGACAGGCTGCGGGCCGGTGTTTGCGCGTCGGGTGTCTTGACGCCGAAGCGGCGGATGATTTCATCGGCCAGCGCTGCGACCTTGCCGCGCTGGATCAGCCCGTTGCTGACCAGCCCTTGTTCAAAGGCTGTGAGCAGGGCGTTGTCCGCCAGGCTCAATTCCGGCACCGCGCCGTGGCCCAGACGCTCGGCGGGCACGAACGCCAGACCGAGTTTACGGCGCGCATCCGGCCTTAAATGGGCGACTGCTTGCCCGCCGAAACGGATCGTCTTGCCGTCATCACGAAGCAGGCGTTCTTCGCCGCTGAGCAACGCCAGCAACTCATCCTGCCCATTGCCTGCGACCCCCGCGATGCCGACGATTTCGCCGCTGCGCACTTCGAGATCGACGTCTTTCAGCGAGCAACCGAACGGGTCCGGGTTATGCCACGACAATCCGCTCACGTTCAAAAATGCATCACCGCCCAACACCTTCGGGTAATCGGCCATCAGCCCGGCTGTTTCACCGACCATCAATGTCGCCAGTTGCTGATCAGAGCACTCGGCGGGCACACAATGCCCGGCCACCCGACCACCGCGCAGCACCGTGGCGCTATGGCACAAGGCGCGAACTTCACCGAGCTTGTGGCTGATAAACAGAATGCTGCAACCCTCGGCTGCCAGTCGGCGCAGGGTGATGAACAATTCGTCGGCCTCCTGCGGCGTCAGCACCGACGTCGGTTCATCAAGAATCAACAGGCGGATGTCCTGCATCAGGCAGCGAATGATTTCGACCCGCTGGCGTTCGCCAATCGACAGGCTGTGGACAAGTCGCTCCGGCTCCAGCGCCATGCCGTAGCGCCGGGACACCTCACGGATTTTTGGCTCAAGCTGTTTCGGCGTACCGGCGGCCGCGCCCATCGCCAACGCAATGTTCTGCGCCACGCTGAGGGTTTCGAACAGCGAGAAGTGCTGGAACACCATGCCGATCCCCAAGCCGCGAGCCTGAGCCGGATTGCGCATGTTGACGCGCTGACCTTGCCAGATCATCTCGCCGGAATCGGCCTGGGTCACGCCGTAGATGATCTTCATCAACGTACTTTTTCCCGCACCGTTTTCGCCGAGCAGCGCATGAATTTCACCCGGTGCAATGCTCAGGTCGATGGCATCGTTGGCCAGACAACCTGGGTAGCGCTTGCTGATTCTGCACAGTTGCAAACGGGGTGTTTGATCGGGGATCGGCACGGGGGTGGGCATGACAGACTCGGGTCGGTTGAAGTTATGCCTGTGGATAAAGCAAGTTCCTGGCCATTGAGTCAGGAAAAATGAAAAACCAAGGCGGCCAAGGCGTTCAGGACGCTGCCTCGCCACATTTCGACGGCCAGTCAGGCACCACTTGAGGGCGAAGCCGTTGATCAGGCTCCGCTTTCGCTCATCAAGGTTTGGTCAAAAAACGAACAACCCATGGCAAGCCATGCCGGGCATGGGGCCGCGACAGCCATGAACGGGTTATCCACAGATTGCTCCACAGTATTTGTGCGCAAGCGCAAAGCTCGGGCATAAGCACTGGGCGGCTTTCTTCTAAAGGTGATAAACAACGCTAACTGATTGTTTTTACGTTGATTTCGTGTTTGTGATGGCAGATTGGGCGAAAAATGAGCAATGCCCGCAAAGCCGCATGACAGAAGGGTTACAGCGGTATGTGCTCAGGTTATCCACAGCCGGGTGCACAGTAGATGTGGGCAACTGTCAGGAGCGTAAGAGATGTCGATGCACTAAAAGATCGCAGCCTTCGGCAGCTCCTACACTGGATCGCGTTTTCACTGTAGGGGCTGCCGAAGGCTGCGATCTTTTGATCTTCAACGTTGCAACAGAATGCGCCCGCGACTCAAATCCGCGAGCTGCGTTTGCAGGGTCTCGATCTGCGCTTCGCCCATCGCCAATTGCAGCTCTACACCGTTGGCCGTGAACGTTTCTTCTACAACCAGTCCGCCAAGCTCCGCCACCCGAAGTTTCACCAGCGTCAGTTCAGCAAACCCGCAGGCGCAACTCACAGGCACTCGGCTGATCAGCTCAATCTTCGGCGCCGCTTGCAGGCACTTGTTGGCGCCGCCGCCATACGCCCGGGCGAGGCCACCGGTACCGAGTTGAATGCCGCCATACCAACGGATCACCAGCACGGCGACCTGATCGCAATCCTGCGCATCGATCGCCGCCAGTATCGGTCGGCCAGCCGTGCCGCCGGGCTCGCCATCATCAGTGCTGCGGTATTGAGCGCCGAGCTTCCATGCCCAGCAATTGTGCGTGGCATTCAAATCACTGTGTTGTTCGATAAACGCCTGGGCTTCAGCAGGGCTGCTGATCGGCGCGGCGAAAGTGATGAAGCGGCTTTTGCGAATTTCTTCGCGGAATTCGCAAAAGCCGCTGAGGGTAAAAGGCATAAGTGTCTTATATAGCTGTAGTGAGGCCGCAGCCTTTGAGAATGATGCGGATCAGGTTGTTGCCGGCGTCTTCCATGTCTTGCCTGGTCAACTTGGTGCGGCCGCTGACCCGGCAAATCTGCGTGGCGAAATCCGCGTAATGCTGGGTGCTGCCCCACAACAGGAAGATCAGGTTGACCGGGTCGACCGGGTCCATTTTGCCAGCGTCGATCCACGCCTGGAACACCGCCGCTCGGCCCTGGAACCAGGCGCGGTAATCCTGGTTGAAATACTCGGTCAGGCATTCGCCGCCGCTGATGACTTCCATCGCGAAAATCCGCGAGGCTTGCGGTTGGCGACGGGAGAACTCCATCTTGGCGCGGATGTATCGCGTCAGCGCTTCGGCCGGATCATCCTCGGCAGTCAGCGTGTTGAAGGTGCTGTCCCACAACTGAAGGATGTTGCTCAGCACCGCCACGTACAACCCCAGTTTGTTGGTGAAGTAGTAATGCAGGTTCGCCTTGGGCAACCCGGCATTGAGGGCGATGGTGTTCATGCTGGTGCCTTTGAACCCGTGTCGGGCGAACTCGTCTTCGGCGGCTTTGATGATGGTCTCTTCGTTCTTCTGACGAATGCGGCTGGCAGGTTTGCCGCCGTGAGCGGGGACTTCAAAGGTCATAGGCACTTCCGGACAAGTGAGTGGGTGCAACCAGTGCGTTGATAGCGCACCCACAGTTTCCAGACAAGTCCCGACACGATAAAACCTGAACACAGTCTCTGTGGGAGCGGGCTTGCTCGCGAAGGCGGTGTGTCAGCCGCATGAATATCGACTGACACACCGCCTTCGCGAGCAAGTCGAATCGTCGCACCGCCGCTCCCACAATTTTTATCGCGTTGCGGCCAGGCTCTCAAGGAAGCTTTCCAGCACCAAATGCGGGCGACGTCCCTTGCGTGTGACCGATGCAAGGCTGAGGTCATAAAAGCGCGCTTTTGGTTTCAGCGCGCGCAAGCGACCTTGTTGAACCCAGAGGCTGGCGTAGTGATCGGGCAGGTAGCCGATATAGCGTCCGGTAAGAATCAGGAATGCCATGCCTTCACGGTCCGACGCGCTGGCGGTGCAATTGAGTGCCTGGTAATGCGCCTGGATTTCGGCCGGCAAACGGAAGGTCGGGGCGATGGCGTCCTGGCTGTTGAGGCGTTCATCGTCCAGTTGCTTGTCGTCGACGTAGAACAAGGGATGACCGACCGCGCAATACAGCAGCGAACGTTCGCTGTAGAGCGGCTGATATTCCAACCCCGACAGCGCGCTCGCCTGCGGCACCACGCCGACATGCAAGCGGCCGTCGAGCACGCCTTGTTCGACTTCATTGGGCGCGATCATGCGGATCTGGATCTGCACGTCCGGCCCACGCTCCTTCAATTGCGCCAGGGCATGGGTGATGCGCATGTGGGGCAGGGTGACGAGGTTGTCGGTCAGGCCGATGGTCAATTCGCCGCGCAGATGTTGGTGCAGACCGTTGACTTCGGTGCGGAAGCTTTCCAGCGCACTTAATAACTGCAATGCCGACTGGTAAACCTCGCGACCTTCCTCGGTCAGGGAAAACCCGGCGCGACCGCGTTGGCACAGGCGCAAACCGAGACGCTGTTCCAGATCGCTCATCTGCTGGCTGATCGCCGAGCGCCCGATGCCGAGCACCGATTCGGCTGCGGAGAAGCCGCCGCATTCCACCACGCTGCGGAAAATCCTCAGCAGGCGAATATCAAAGTCGCTGACTTGTGCCAGCGGATCGGGGCGACGGCTGCTCATAGTTTAGTAACGACCTGACTGAAGGTTAGAAAAGTTGGATTTCACCGACTTTATCCCCGTGGCAATTTAGCTGCAAGAACGCTTTTCATCTCCACGCCGCTTATTGCCCTGCGAGGTTTTGCCCATGAACTTGCCTGAAAACGCCCCGAATTCCCTGGCCAGCCAGCTCAAGCTCGATGCTCACTGGATGCCCTACACCGCCAACCGAAATTTCCAGCGCGACCCGCGACTGATCGTGGCGGCTGAAGGCAGTTGGCTGACGGACGACAAGGGCCGCAAGGTCTACGATTCGCTCTCCGGTCTGTGGACCTGTGGCGCCGGGCACACTCGCAAGGAAATCCAGGAAGCGGTCGCCAAGCAGTTGGGCACCCTCGATTACTCACCGGGCTTCCAGTATGGCCACCCGTTGTCGTTCCAACTGGCGGAGAAAATCACTGACCTGACGCCGGGCAATCTGAATCATGTGTTCTTCACCGACTCGGGTTCCGAGTGTGCGGATACCGCGGTGAAGATGGTTCGCGCTTACTGGCGTCTGAAAGGCCAGGCAACCAAGACCAAAATGATCGGTCGTGCCCGTGGCTACCACGGTGTGAACATTGCCGGCACCAGCCTCGGCGGCGTGAACGGCAACCGCAAAATCTTCGGTCAGGCGATGATGGACGTCGATCACCTGCCGCACACCTTGCTGGCGAGCAATGCCTATTCCCGTGGCATGCCGAAAGAGGGTGGTATCGCCCTGGCGGATGAACTGCTCAAGCTGATCGAGTTGCATGACGCTTCGAACATCGCCGCTGTATTCGTCGAGCCAATGGCCGGTTCCGCTGGCGTGCTGGTTCCGCCTGAGGGTTACCTCAAGCGTCTGCGCGAGATCTGCGATCAGCACAACATCCTGCTGGTGTTCGACGAAGTGATCACCGGTTTCGGCCGTACCGGCTCGATGTTCGGCGCCGACAGCTTTGGCGTGACCCCGGACCTGATGTGCATCGCCAAGCAAGTCACCAACGGTGCGATCCCGATGGGCGCGGTGATTGCCAGCTCCGAGATCTACCAGACTTTCATGAACCAGGCGACGCCGGAGTACGCCGTGGAGTTCCCGCACGGCTACACCTACTCCGCGCACCCGGTGGCTTGCGCCGCGGGCCTGGCAGCGCTCGACCTGCTGCAAAAGGAAAACCTGGTGCAGAGCGTGGCCGAAGTCGCGCCGCATTTCGAAAATGCGCTGCACGGCCTGAAGGGCTCGAAAAACATTATCGACATTCGTAACTACGGTCTGGCCGGCGCGATCCAGATTGCCCCGCGTGACGGCGACGCCATTGTGCGTCCGTTCGAAGCGGGCATGGCGCTGTGGAAAGCCGGGTTCTACGTGCGTTTCGGCGGCGACACCCTGCAGTTCGGCCCAACCTTCAACAGCAAGCCGCAAGACCTTGATCGTCTGTTCGACGCGGTCGGCGAAGTGCTGAACAAAATCGACTGATTTTCCCTTCTATATAGAGGCGCCCTTTACAGGGCGTCTGTGGACAACTTTTCAGGAGCCCCGCATGAGCCTTATCCCGCATTTGATCAACGGCGAACTGGTGACCGAAGTCGGTCGCACTGCCGATGTGTTCAACCCGTCTACCGGTCAGGCCATCCACAAGCTGCCATTGGCCAGCCGCGAAACCATTCAGAAAGCCATCGATTCGGCGAAGGCTGCGTTCCCGGCCTGGCGTAACACACCACCGGCCAAGCGCGCTCAGGTGATGTTCCGCTTCAAGCAACTGCTGGAACAGAACGAAGCACGCATCGCCCAACTGATCAGCGAAGAGCACGGCAAGACGCTGGAAGATGCTGCCGGTGAACTGAAGCGCGGGATCGAGAACGTTGAGTTCGCTTGTGCCGCGCCGGAAATCCTCAAAGGTGAATACAGCCGTAACGTCGGCCCGAACATTGATGCCTGGTCGGACTTCCAGCCGTTGGGCGTGGTTGCCGGGATCACCCCGTTCAACTTCCCGGCGATGGTGCCGCTGTGGATGTATCCGCTGGCAATCGTCTGCGGCAACTGCTTCATCCTTAAACCGTCCGAGCGTGATCCAAGCTCGACGCTGCTGATTGCTCAGCTGTTGCTCGAAGCTGGTCTGCCAAAAGGCGTACTGAGCGTGGTGCATGGCGACAAGGCAGCGGTGGATGCGCTGATCGAAGCCCCGGAAGTCAAAGCGTTGAGCTTTGTCGGTTCGACGCCGATTGCCGAATACATTTACGCCGAAGGCACCAAGCGCGGCAAACGCGTTCAGGCACTGGGTGGGGCGAAGAACCATGCAGTGCTGATGCCGGATGCAGATCTGGATAACGCCGTCAGCGCACTGATGGGCGCGGCTTACGGTTCTTGCGGCGAGCGTTGCATGGCGATCTCGGTGGCCGTGTGTGTTGGCGACCAGGTGGCGGATGCACTGGTGGCCAAGCTGGTGCCGCAGATCAAGGCGCTGAAAATCGGTGCGGGTACTTCTTGTGGGTTGGACATGGGGCCGCTGGTGTCCGGTCAGGCTCGCGACAAAGTCAGTGGCTATATAGAAGACGGCGTTTCTGCCGGTGCTTCTTTGGTGGTTGATGGTCGTGGTCTGAGCGTCGCCGGTCATGAGGAAGGGTTCTTCCTGGGTGGCTGCCTGTTCGATAATGTCACGCCGGAAATGCGCATCTATAAAGAAGAGATCTTTGGGCCAGTGCTGTGCGTCGTTCGGGTCAACAGTCTGGAAGAGGCGATGCAACTGATCAACGATCACGAATATGGCAACGGTACCTGCATCTTTACCCGTGACGGGGAAGCGGCGCGGTTGTTCTGTGATGAGATCGAAGTCGGCATGGTCGGCGTCAATGTGCCGTTGCCGGTACCGGTGGCTTATCACAGCTTTGGCGGCTGGAAGCGTTCGCTGTTCGGCGATCTGCATGCGTATGGCCCGGACGGCGTGCGCTTCTATACCCGTCGCAAGGCCATTACCCAGCGTTGGCCACAGCGTGCGAGCCATGAAGCGTCGCAATTTGCGTTCCCTAGCTTGTAAGTAGAAGGGAAGAAAGCCGAGCCCCTTGGGGCTCGGACTTCGTGTTTCCGGGATTTTCTGACCTATATGACAGAAATGTGAAAATAGTGGTTGACGGCAGATTCTGGAAGTCTATAATTCGCCCCACTTCCGGCGCAGTCGAAACGGAAAACTCCTTGGTAAACAAAGAGTTACGCAGTTTTCGGCAGCGAGTTGCTTCAGATCATCGAAGCCCAGAAGGAGTTGGTAAGGCAGTGTGTTTTCGCCTTATTGACGGTTCGATCGTCTCGGTCGAAAGCGGAGAAAAAGAGGTGTTGACAGCAGCGAGTAACGCTGTAGAATTCGCCTCCCGCTAACGAGAGATCGGAAGCGCAAGTGGTTGAAGTTGCAAAGGAAACTTTGAAAACTTCGGAAAATAACCGCTTGACAGATACAGAGGGCGCTGTAGAATGCGCGCCTCGGTTGAGACGAAAGATCTTAACCAACCGCTCTTTAACAACTGAATCAAGCAATTCGTGTGGGTGCTTGTGGAGTCAGACTGATAGTCAACAAGATTATCAGCATCACAAGTTACTCCGCGAGAAATCAAAGATGTAACCAACGATTGCTGAGCCAAGTTTAGGGTTTCTTAAAAACCCAAAGATGTTTGAACTGAAGAGTTTGATCATGGCTCAGATTGAACGCTGGCGGCAGGCCTAACACATGCAAGTCGAGCGGTAGAGAGAAGCTTGCTTCTCTTGAGAGCGGCGGACGGGTGAGTAATGCCTAGGAATCTGCCTGGTAGTGGGGGATAACGCTCGGAAACGGACGCTAATACCGCATACGTCCTACGGGAGAAAGCAGGGGACCTTCGGGCCTTGCGCTATCAGATGAGCCTAGGTCGGATTAGCTAGTTGGTGAGGTAATGGCTCACCAAGGCGACGATCCGTAACTGGTCTGAGAGGATGATCAGTCACACTGGAACTGAGACACGGTCCAGACTCCTACGGGAGGCAGCAGTGGGGAATATTGGACAATGGGCGAAAGCCTGATCCAGCCATGCCGCGTGTGTGAAGAAGGTCTTCGGATTGTAAAGCACTTTAAGTTGGGAGGAAGGGCAGTAAATTAATACTTTGCTGTTTTGACGTTACCGACAGAATAAGCACCGGCTAACTCTGTGCCAGCAGCCGCGGTAATACAGAGGGTGCAAGCGTTAATCGGAATTACTGGGCGTAAAGCGCGCGTAGGTGGTTTGTTAAGTTGGATGTGAAAGCCCCGGGCTCAACCTGGGAACTGCATTCAAAACTGACAAGCTAGAGTATGGTAGAGGGTGGTGGAATTTCCTGTGTAGCGGTGAAATGCGTAGATATAGGAAGGAACACCAGTGGCGAAGGCGACCACCTGGACTGATACTGACACTGAGGTGCGAAAGCGTGGGGAGCAAACAGGATTAGATACCCTGGTAGTCCACGCCGTAAACGATGTCAACTAGCCGTTGGGAGCCTTGAGCTCTTAGTGGCGCAGCTAACGCATTAAGTTGACCGCCTGGGGAGTACGGCCGCAAGGTTAAAACTCAAATGAATTGACGGGGGCCCGCACAAGCGGTGGAGCATGTGGTTTAATTCGAAGCAACGCGAAGAACCTTACCAGGCCTTGACATCCAATGAACTTTCCAGAGATGGATTGGTGCCTTCGGGAACATTGAGACAGGTGCTGCATGGCTGTCGTCAGCTCGTGTCGTGAGATGTTGGGTTAAGTCCCGTAACGAGCGCAACCCTTGTCCTTAGTTACCAGCACGTAATGGTGGGCACTCTAAGGAGACTGCCGGTGACAAACCGGAGGAAGGTGGGGATGACGTCAAGTCATCATGGCCCTTACGGCCTGGGCTACACACGTGCTACAATGGTCGGTACAGAGGGTTGCCAAGCCGCGAGGTGGAGCTAATCCCACAAAACCGATCGTAGTCCGGATCGCAGTCTGCAACTCGACTGCGTGAAGTCGGAATCGCTAGTAATCGCGAATCAGAATGTCGCGGTGAATACGTTCCCGGGCCTTGTACACACCGCCCGTCACACCATGGGAGTGGGTTGCACCAGAAGTAGCTAGTCTAACCTTCGGGAGGACGGTTACCACGGTGTGATTCATGACTGGGGTGAAGTCGTAACAAGGTAGCCGTAGGGGAACCTGCGGCTGGATCACCTCCTTAATCGACGACATCAGCTGCTCCATAAGTTCCCACACGAATTGCTTGATTCATTGAAGAAGACGATAAGAAGCAGCCCGAAATTGGGTCTGTAGCTCAGTTGGTTAGAGCGCACCCCTGATAAGGGTGAGGTCGGCAGTTCGAATCTGCCCAGACCCACCAATTTTTGTGTGGGAACCTGTAGCAATACGGGGCCATAGCTCAGCTGGGAGAGCGCCTGCCTTGCACGCAGGAGGTCAACGGTTCGATCCCGTTTGGCTCCACCACTACTGCTTCTGTTTGTTGAAAGCTTAGAAATGAGCATTCCATGGTGATCATGGTGAATGTTGATTTCTAGTCTTTGGCTAGATCGTTCTTTAAAAATTTGGGTATGTGATAGAAAGATAGACTGAACGTTACTTTCACTGGTAACGGATCAGGCTAAGGTAAAATTTGTGAGTTTAATCGCGAATTTTCGGCGAATGTCGTCTTCACAGTATAACCAGATTGCTTGGGGTTATATGGTCAAGTGAAGAAGCGCATACGGTGGATGCCTTGGCAGTCAGAGGCGATGAAAGACGTGGTAGCCTGCGAAAAGCTTCGGGGAGTCGGCAAACAGACTGTGATCCGGAGATGTCTGAATGGGGGAACCCACCTAACATAAGTTAGGTATCTTAAGCTGAATACATAGGCTTAAGAAGCGAACCAGGGGAACTGAAACATCTAAGTACCCTGAGGAAAAGAAATCAACCGAGATTCCCTTAGTAGTGGCGAGCGAACGGGGACTAGCCCTTAAGTGGCTTTGAGATTAGCGGAACGCTCTGGAAAGTGCGGCCATAGTGGGTGATAGCCCTGTACGCGAAAATCTCTTGGTCATGAAATCGAGTAGGACGGAGCACGAGAAACTTTGTCTGAATATGGGGGGACCATCCTCCAAGGCTAAATACTACTGACTGACCGATAGTGAACTAGTACCGTGAGGGAAAGGCGAAAAGAACCCCGGAGAGGGGAGTGAAATAGATCCTGAAACCGTATGCGTACAAGCAGTGGGAGCCCACTTTGTTGGGTGACTGCGTACCTTTTGTATAATGGGTCAGCGACTTATTTTCAGTGGCGAGCTTAACCGAATAGGGGAGGCGTAGCGAAAGCGAGTCTTAATAGGGCGTCTAGTCGCTGGGAATAGACCCGAAACCGGGCGATCTATCCATGGGCAGGTTGAAGGTTGGGTAACACTAACTGGAGGACCGAACCGACTACCGTTGAAAAGTTAGCGGATGACCTGTGGATCGGAGTGAAAGGCTAATCAAGCTCGGAGATAGCTGGTTCTCCTCGAAAGCTATTTAGGTAGCGCCTCATGTATCACTGTAGGGGGTAGAGCACTGTTTCGGCTAGGGGGTCATCCCGACTTACCAAACCGATGCAAACTCCGAATACCTACAAGTGCCGAGCATGGGAGACACACGGCGGGTGCTAACGTCCGTCGTGAAAAGGGAAACAACCCAGACCGTCAGCTAAGGTCCCAAAGTTATGGTTAAGTGGGAAACGATGTGGGAAGGCTTAGACAGCTAGGAGGTTGGCTTAGAAGCAGCCACCCTTTAAAGAAAGCGTAATAGCTCACTAGTCGAGTCGGCCTGCGCGGAAGATGTAACGGGGCTCAAACCATACACCGAAGCTACGGGTATCACTTAGGTGATGCGGTAGAGGAGCGTTCTGTAAGCCTGTGAAGGTGAGTTGAGAAGCTTGCTGGAGGTATCAGAAGTGCGAATGCTGACATGAGTAACGACAATGGGTGTGAAAAACACCCACGCCGAAAGACCAAGGTTTCCTGCGCAACGTTAATCGACGCAGGGTTAGTCGGTCCCTAAGGCGAGGCTGAAAAGCGTAGTCGATGGAAAACAGGTTAATATTCCTGTACTTCTGGTTATTGCGATGGAGGGACGGAGAAGGCTAGGCCAGCTTGGCGTTGGTTGTCCAAGTTTAAGGTGGTAGGCTGGAATCTTAGGTAAATCCGGGATTCCAAGGCCGAGAGCTGATGACGAGTGTTCTTTTAGAACACGAAGTGGTTGATGCCATGCTTCCAAGAAAAGCTTCTAAGCTTCAGGTAACCAGGAACCGTACCCCAAACCGACACAGGTGGTTGGGTAGAGAATACCAAGGCGCTTGAGAGAACTCGGGTGAAGGAACTAGGCAAAATGGCACCGTAACTTCGGGAGAAGGTGCGCCGGTGAGGGTGAAGGACTTGCTCCGTAAGCCCATGCCGGTCGAAGATACCAGGCCGCTGCGACTGTTTATTAAAAACACAGCACTCTGCAAACACGAAAGTGGACGTATAGGGTGTGACGCCTGCCCGGTGCCGGAAGGTTAATTGATGGGGTTAGCTAACGCGAAGCTCTTGATCGAAGCCCCGGTAAACGGCGGCCGTAACTATAACGGTCCTAAGGTAGCGAAATTCCTTGTCGGGTAAGTTCCGACCTGCACGAATGGCGTAACGATGGCGGCGCTGTCTCCACCCGAGACTCAGTGAAATTGAAATCGCTGTGAAGATGCAGTGTATCCGCGGCTAGACGGAAAGACCCCGTGAACCTTTACTATAGCTTTGCACTGGACTTTGAATTTGCTTGTGTAGGATAGGTGGGAGGCTTTGAAGCGTGGACGCCAGTTCGCGTGGAGCCAACCTTGAAATACCACCCTGGCAACTTTGAGGTTCTAACTCAGGTCCGTTATCCGGATCGAGGACAGTGTATGGTGGGTAGTTTGACTGGGGCGGTCTCCTCCTAAAGAGTAACGGAGGAGTACGAAGGTGCGCTCAGACCGGTCGGAAATCGGTCGTAGAGTATAAAGGCAAAAGCGCGCTTGACTGCGAGACAGACACGTCGAGCAGGTACGAAAGTAGGTCTTAGTGATCCGGTGGTTCTGTATGGAAGGGCCATCGCTCAACGGATAAAAGGTACTCCGGGGATAACAGGCTGATACCGCCCAAGAGTTCATATCGACGGCGGTGTTTGGCACCTCGATGTCGGCTCATCACATCCTGGGGCTGAAGCCGGTCCCAAGGGTATGGCTGTTCGCCATTTAAAGTGGTACGCGAGCTGGGTTTAGAACGTCGTGAGACAGTTCGGTCCCTATCTGCCGTGGACGTTTGAGATTTGAGAGGGGCTGCTCCTAGTACGAGAGGACCGGAGTGGACGAACCTCTGGTGTTCCGGTTGTCACGCCAGTGGCATTGCCGGGTAGCTATGTTCGGAATAGATAACCGCTGAAAGCATCTAAGCGGGAAACTAGCCTCAAGATGAGATCTCACTGGGACCTTGAGTCCCCTGAAGGGCCGTCGAAGACTACGACGTTGATAGGTTGGGTGTGTAAGCGCTGTGAGGCGTTGAGCTAACCAATACTAATTGCCCGTGAGGCTTGACCATATAACACCCAAGCAATTTGACTACTCGAGAGAGCATCAGATTGCGGTGTGTGAAGACGCAATGAACCGAAAGTTCGAGAGCAACACACAAATCTATTGCATACCCAATTTGCTGAAGCGTCGAAAGACGGTTCGGTACCCGAATTTCTTGACGACCATAGAGCATTGGAACCACCTGATCCCATCCCGAACTCAGCAGTGAAACGATGCATCGCCGATGGTAGTGTGGGGTTTCCCCATGTGAGAGTAGGTCATCGTCAAGATTAAATTCCGAAACCCCTATCTGCGTATGCAGGTAGGGGTTTTGTTTTGTCCGCAGGAAAGTTCGTACAGCAACACCGGACGGCTTCCGGCTGTCACAGTCTCCCGACAATGCTAAGGTTCGGCCCTAGCTTTTGTATTTTTCCAAGGAAGCCTTTATGCCGGACGCGACGTCCCTCAGTGCTGGTTTTATGGTGGTCCACGGCAACCGCCTGGACGAGTTGCGCAACCTGGTGGTCGGCTGGATGCGGCGCTATCCGCTGGCACCCTTGGAAAATGAAATCGCTTTGGTACAGAGCAATGGCATCGCCCAGTGGTTGAAACTGGCACTGGCTGAGGATCCGAAAGAGGATGACATGGGCGGCTGCGGTATCGCCGCAGCGATCGATGTGCAGTTACCGGGCAGCTTCATGTGGCAGCTCTATCGCAGAGTCCTTGGACGAGATGAGATCCCGGTCAAATCCCTGCTCGATAAAGCCCCGCTGACCTGGCGCCTCATGCGCCTGCTTCCGCAGTTGATCGATCAGCCACACTTCGAGCCTCTGCAACGTTTCCTTACCCATGACACCGATTTGCGCAAACGCTATCAATTGGCCGAGCGACTGGCTGACCTGTTTGACCAATATCAGGTGTACCGAGCCGACTGGCTCGAAGACTGGGCAGAAGGTCGTCATCAATTACGCAACGGTCGGGGTGAAGCGAAAGCCCTGACCCCGGCCAACTGCTGGCAGGCAGAATTGTGGCGTGCACTGTTGCTGGATGTCGGTGAACAAGGCATGGCGCAAAGCCGTGCCGGCGTCCATCAACGATTTATCGAGCGTATCAATAGCCTCGACATTGCGCCTGATGGGCTTCCTTCACGAGTGATCGTTTTCGGTATTTCTTCACTTCCCGCTCAGGCTCTGGAAGCGCTTGCCGGGCTGGCCCGTTTCAGTCAGGTTTTACTGTGCGTTCATAACCCATGTCGCCACCATTGGGCGGACATCGTCGCCGATAAAGACCTGCTACGGCATCAATACAAACGTCAGGCTCGCAAGAGCGGTATGCCGGTTGTTCTGGATCCGCAAACCCTGCATCAGCATGCACATCCCCTGTTGGCTGCGTGGGGCAAGCAGGGGCGGGACTACATCAACCTGCTCGATAGCTACGACGATCCCAACAGTTATCGTTCGGCGTTTCGTGACGGGCGAATCGACCTGTTCAGTGACAGCCAGCCACTGAACATGCTCAATCAATTGCAGGACGACATTCTTGAATTACGTCCTCTGAATGAAACGCGTGAGCGCTGGTCGGCAGTTGATCTGAAAGCGGATCAATCAATCCGTTTTCACATCGCCCATAGCGCCCAGCGCGAGGTGGAGATCCTTCACGATCAGTTGCTCGCCCGCTTCAGTGCAAATCCCGATTTAAGGCCTCGCGACGTCATCGTGATGGTCCCGGATATCGACAGCTACGCGCCGCATATTCGTGCGGTATTTGGGCAGCTCGAGCGCAATGACCCGCGCTTCATTCCCTTCACGCTCGCGGACCAGGGGCAACGTGGCCGTGATCCGCTGCTGATCGCTGTCGAACATCTGCTCAAACTGCCCGACAGCCGATTCCCTGTCAGTGAGATCCTCGACCTGCTGGATGTTCCGGCCCTGCGCGCTCGCTTTGGTGTGGAGGAGCGAGACCTGCCCACCCTGCATCGCTGGATCGAAGGCGCCGGCATCCGTTGGGGCATGAACGCCGGGCAACGAGCGGGTTTGGGCTTGCCTCAGGAACTGGAACAAAACAGTTGGCGTTTCGGACTGCGACGGATGTTGCTCGGCTATGTCGTAGGAAGCGGCAGTGCCTGCGAAGGCATCGAGCCCTACGATGAGATCGGTGGTCTCGATGCCGCACTCATCGGTCCTCTGGTTGCGCTGCTGGACGCGCTGGAGATTGCCCATCAGGAACTCTCTCAACCGGCGCCGCCCAAGCAATGGGGTATGCGGTTGCAGGCGCTGGTGCAGTTGTTTTTCCAGGCCAGTAATGAACATGACGACTACCTGCTGGCCCAGCTTGAAGAGTTGCGAGAAACCTGGCTTGAGACCTGTGAGTCCGTCGGTTTGCACGACCAACTACCGTTGACTGTCGTTCGCGAAGCCTGGCTCGCCGGCCTCGATCAAGGTCGCTTGTCCCAGCGCTTTCTCGCCGGCGCAGTTAATTTCTGCACATTGATGCCGATGCGCGCGATCCCCTTCAAACTGGTCTGTCTGCTCGGCATGAATGACGGCGATTACCCGCGCGCGCAACCGCCCTTGGACTTCGACCTCATGGGCAGCGATTACCGACCGGGTGACCGCTCGCGCCGCGAAGATGACCGCTATCTGCTGTTGGAAGCGCTGCTGTCGGCATGTGACCAGCTCTATATCAGTTGGGTCGGTCGTAGCATTCGTGACAACAGCGAGCGCCCCGCATCCGTATTGATCGGCCAGTTGCGTGACCATCTGGCCAGCGGCTGGCGAT
The DNA here is from genome assembly GCF_059695695.1 of Pseudomonas sp. LBUM1670. Classification (NCBI taxonomy): domain Bacteria; kingdom Pseudomonadati; phylum Pseudomonadota; class Gammaproteobacteria; order Pseudomonadales; family Pseudomonadaceae; genus Pseudomonas; species Pseudomonas sp. LBUM1670. Next base: position 771,503 of record NZ_CP166783.1, read on the forward strand.
TGCACAATGCCGATGAAGATCTGCTTGAGGCCATGACTCAGGAGCATCCGTTGCAACCGTTCAGCGCCCGTTATTTCCATGAAGGCGATGAATTGTTCAGCTTCGCCAACGAATGGCAGGTGCTTCATCAAGCTGTTGAGCCAGCAACCGATAACAACATCCTGGACCCTTACGTTCAGGAAGAGCCGCTGAGCCTCGGTCAGTTGCAGGATTTCCTGCGCAATCCTGTGCGACATTTCTTCAGTCAGCGGCTGAAGGTGTTCTTCGAAGCCGCTGAAGTGCCGCTGGCCGATGAGGAACCTTTTGTGCTCGATGCACTGCAACGCTATAGCCTCAGCGACAGTTTGCTCGGCGCCGCGTTGGGACAGCTTGAACACGCGGATGAGGTATTGGAAGCACAGGCCAAACGCCTGCAAAACAGCGGGCTACTGCCCATGGCCGGTTTCGGCGAATGCCTGCAACGAGAGTTGATCGAACCGTTACCGGATCTGCTGCAACGCTATCAACAGCTTCTGGCGTTATGGCCCACGCCACTCACCAGCGCTCTGCCGGTCAACCTCGAGCTTCAAGGCCTGCGTCTGGAAGGATGGCTCAGCAGTCTGCACCAACGTTCAGACGGTGGTTTGCTGTCGATCACCACGATTCCAAACAGCATCGGCTCGATCAAGTCTCGCAAATGGCATCGCCTCACTCGGCCATGGGTCAATCATCTGGTTGCCTGCGCCAGTGGCATGGCGATGACCACTGCGTTGGTGGCCAGTGACGACAGTCTGTTACTGGGTCCGATTGAAAAAGATACCGCATCCCGAATCCTGGGCGACCTGTTGATGGCCTGGCAATCGGGCATGCGCCAGCCTCTGCCCATCGCAGTGAAAACAGCGTTTGCCTGGCTCGCTCAGACAGATCCGGCCAAAGCCGATGCCGCTGCGCGCAAAGCCTACGAAGGCGACGGCATCACCACGGATGGCGAGCGCCGGGAGAGTCCCGCACTTGCCCGGCAGTTCACCGACTACGACGCACTGGTGGCCGACGAAACCTTCCCCGATTGGTGCAACGCTTTGTACAAACCGATGCTTGAAGCGCCGTGGCGCTCATTGACCAGCGAGGAGGCGCGCTCATGACCGCGAAAACACCGCTGGCCCTGGCATTCCCGCTACGCGGCAGTCAACTGATCGAAGCCAGTGCCGGGACCGGGAAGACCTTCACTATTTCCGCGCTGTATCTGCGCCTGGTCCTCGGCCACGGTGGCGAATCGAGCGGATTCGGGCGTGAATTGTTACCGCCACAAATCCTCGTCGTGACCTTCACTGACGCTGCGACCAAAGAGCTGCGCGAACGCATTCGAACGCGCCTGGCAGAAGCTGCGCGGTTTTTCCGCGACGAAACACCGCCGCCGGATGCCCTGATCGCGGAGTTGCGTGATCAGTACCTTCCGGAGCAGTGGCCCGGATGCGCGAACCGTCTGGACATCGCCGCTCAGTGGATGGACGAAGCGGCTGTCTCGACCATCCACAGTTGGTGTCAGCGGATGTTGCGCGAACACGCATTCGACAGTGGCAGCCTCTTTACCCAGACCCTGGAAACCGATCACAGCGATTTGCTCGGCGAAGTCCTGCGCGATTACTGGCGATTGTTCTGCTACCCGATGCAAGGCGATGCGCTGAGCTGGGTGCGCGGTAATTGGGGCGGTCCGGCGGCCCTGTTGCCACGAGTCCGTGGATTGTTCGCCAGTGAACGCAACAGCGTTGAAGGCAAAGAACCTGCCGAGCTGATCGTCGAATGCCTGCAAGAGCGACGGGCAGCCTTGATCGAGCTCAAAATGCCCTGGCGTCAGTGGGCAGACGAGTTGCTTGCCATCTGTCACGAGGGTGTTGCGAGCAAAAGCGTCGATGGGCGCAAGATGCAGGCGCGCTACTTTGAGCCCTGGTTCGAAAAGTTAAAGGCCTGGGCCGAAGACGAATTGCTTGAGCAGTTGGATATTGGCACCGGCTTCACCCGCCTGACCCCCGATGGCATGGCTGAAGCGTGGAAAAAAGGCGAAGTCCCCAACCATCCGGGACTGGACGCCATGCCCGGCCTCAAGGTCAGTCTCGATGGATTGCCGACTCCCGATGCCGCCGTTCTGCAACACGCCGCTCAGTGGGTGGGGGCACGGTTCGAGGCAGAAAAACGTCGTCGCGCGGAAATGGGTTTCGATGACATGTTGTTGCGCCTCGATGCCGCGTTGCAATCCGAAGGTGGCGAACGCCTGGCGACCTTGATCCGCGAACAGTTTCCGGTGGCGTTGATCGACGAGTTCCAGGACACCGACCCGGTGCAGTACCGGATCTTCGAAAGCATCTATCGCATCGAAGACAACAACCCTGAATGCGGCCTGTTCCTGATCGGCGATCCAAAGCAGGCGATCTATGCCTTCCGTGGTGCCGATATCTATACCTACCTGCGCGCCCGCCAAGCCACCGCTGGCCGACTGCATACACTGGGCACCAACTTCCGTTCCAGCCATGGCATGGTCGGTGCGGTAAACCATGTATTTGCGCGCGCCGAATCGCGCGAGGCCGGGCGGGGCGCGTTCCTGTTTCGCGAAAAAAATGGCGAAAATCCCGTGCCGTTTCTGCCGGTCGCCTCTCAGGGACGCAAAGAAGTTCTGAGTATCGAAGGGCAGGTTGTGCCTGCGCTGAACATCTGGCACCTGTCCGCCGATCAACCGTTATCCGGTGCGGTTTACCGACAGCAACTGGCCGCCGCGTGCGCCAGTGAAATCACCGCGTTGCTTAACGGTGGGCAGCAAGGCAAGGCGGGTTTAATCCAGAACGGCAAGGACTTCAGGGGCCTGTTGCCGGCGGATATCGCGATTCTGGTGCGCGACGGCAAGGAAGCTCAGGCCGTACGCGCCGAACTCTCCGCCCGTGGTGTGCGCAGCGTTTATCTGTCGGACAAGGACTCGGTGTTCGCCGCCCAGGAAGCTCACGATCTGCTGACCTGGCTCAAGGCCTGCGCCGAGCCGGATGTCGAGCGACCGTTGCGGGCAGCATTAGCGAGCATCACCTTGAACCTGTCGCTGGCAGAACTTGAGCGCTTGAATCAGGACGAGTTGGCCTGGGAAGCGAGGGTCATGCAGTTCCGAGGTTATCGCGAACTCTGGCGCAAGCAAGGCGTGCTGCCCATGCTGCGACGCTTGCTGCATGACTTCCAGCTGCCTCAGGCATTGATTGCGCGCAACGACGGCGAGCGGGTGCTGACCAACCTGCTGCACCTGTCCGAGCTGCTGCAACAGGCGGCCGCTGAACTTGATGGTGAGCAAGCATTGATCCGGCATTTGTCCGAACATCTGGCGCTGTCCGGTCAGGCGGGTGAGGAACAGATCCTGCGTCTAGAGAGTGACGAGCAACTGGTCAAGGTCGTGACCATTCACAAGTCCAAGGGGCTTGAGTATCCCTTGGTGTTTCTGCCGTTCGTTTGTTCGGCGAAACCGGTGGACGGCAGTCGTTTGCCGCTGCATTACCACGACGAAACCGGCAACGCTCAGGTGACCCTGAAGCCAACGCCCGAGTTGATCGCGCTGGCGGATGATGAACGGCTGGCCGAGGACCTGCGTTTACTTTATGTGGCGCTGACCCGGGCCCAACACGCCTGCTGGCTCGGCGTCACTGACCTCAAGCGCGGTAATAACAACAGCTCGGTGTTGCACCTTTCTGCGTTGGGTTATCTGTTGGGCGGCGGTGCTCCATTAGCGGAGTCGCAAGGTTTGAAGCGCTGGCTGGAAGACCTGCAGCAGGATTGTCCCGCGCTGAATTACAGCGAGATGCCTGAAAAAACCGACGAGCATTACCATCCACCGCAGAACGATGCGACATTGCTCGCTCCGTTGATCCCCACGCGCAAGGCCAGCGAAAACTGGTGGATTGCCTCCTATAGTGCCCTGCGCATCGGCGACAACCTGAGCGTGGGCAGTGATGAAGCACCGGAAAACCCGCAGGCGCAAAAGCTGTTCGACGACGAGCGCCTCGACCCCGAAGCGCCGCGCGAAGTGGTCGCCGGCGGTGCCGATATCCATCGATTTCCTCGCGGTCCTAATCCCGGCACCTTTCTCCACGGTTTGCTTGAGTGGGCCGGTGACGAAGGTTTTGCCGCCACGCCGCAAGCCGTGGAAGACGCGATTGCCCGTCGCTGCAATCGCCGTGGCTGGGAAGGCTGGATCACCACGCTGAGCGATTGGCTGCAGCATCTGCTCAAGTCCCCGCTGCACATCGGCGCCGGACAGACGCCCGTGATCTTCGGGCAACTGAAACAATACCGTGTCGAGATGGAGTTCTGGTTCGCCAGCCATAAGGTCGATGTGCTTAAGCTCGATGAACTGGTCCGCCAATACACCCACAACGGCGTTGCCCGTGTCGCGGCCGAACCGGTGCTGCTCAATGGCATGTTCAAGGGCTTCATCGACCTGACGTTCGAGCACGATGGTCGCTATTACGTCGCCGATTACAAATCCAACTGGCTGGGCGTCGATGACATGGCCTACACCGAGCAGGCCATGGAACAGTCAATTCTGGACAATCGTTACGACCTGCAATACGTGCTGTACCTGTTGGCCCTGCATCGTCAGCTCAAGGCGCGGCTTGCCGATTACGATTACGACCGGCATGTCGGGGGGGCGTTGTATCTGTTCCTGCGCGGTACGCGAGCGTCCAGTCAGGGCGTGTATTTTGCCCGTCCGCCAAGAGCGCTGATTGAGCGTCTGGACCGGCTATTCCAGGGCAAACCGGAACCCAAGGCTGAACCGGTCTGGGAACAGGGAGTATTGCTATGAGCCGCACCTTCGCCGATTTGTTGCCCACCCCGTTGGCAGACGAAAGCCTGGCGAGTCTGGCGCCGTTGAGTCGTGCCGATGATTTGCTGCTGTTGCTCACGCGCTGGGTCGAGCGCGGCTGGTTGCGAGCGCTGGACAAAGCCTTCGTTGCCTTTTTGCACGAGCTTGCTCCCGACGATGATCCACTGGTTCTGCTGGCGGCAGCCTTGACCAGCCATCAACTGGGTCACGGTCACGTCTGCCTGGATCTGTTCGAGACGCTCAAGGAACCGGACTTCGCCCTGTCGTTGCCCCCGGAAGGCGATCTGCAAAGTGGCGCGATGCTGCTGCCTTCGCAATTGCTTGAGACGCTGGACGGCGCCCACTGGTGCAAAGTCCTGGCCTCCAGCAGTCTGGTTGCATTGGCGGTCGATAGCAGCGAAACGGCGCAGCAAAGGCCGTTGGTGTTATCGGGAAAACGCCTGTACCTGCGCCGTTATTGGGCGTACGAGCGACGTATCGATAACGCGCTGCGCCTGCGTCTGGCGGAACACGAATCCACACCGAATGACTTGCCCCAACGCCTCACTGGTCTGTTCGGTTCGGCCAGGCCCGGCGAGGTGATCGACTGGCAGAAGCTCGCATGTGCCTTGGCAACCCGTAGCGCGTTCAGCATCGTCACCGGCGGTCCCGGGACCGGCAAGACCACCACGGTCGTGCGCTTGCTGGCGTTGTTGCAGGCGCCGGCGGTGGAGGCTGGCAAACCGCTGCGCATCCGCCTCGCCGCTCCCACCGGTAAAGCGGCCGCACGGCTGACGGAGTCCATCAGCCAGCAAGTCCGGACACTTGAAGTCGCTGAGGCCGTGCGAGAAAAAATTCCGTCAGACGTCACCACCGTGCACCGTCTGCTCGGCAGCCGTCCCGGTACTCGACACTTTCGGCACCACGCCGGTAATCGCTTGCCGCTGGATGTCCTGGTGGTCGACGAAGCCTCGATGATCGACCTGGAGATGATGGCCAATCTGCTCGACGCGATGCCGACCCATGCCCGACTAGTGCTGCTCGGTGACAAGGATCAACTGGCATCGGTGGAAGCCGGCGCCGTGCTGGGCGATTTGTGCCGCGACGCCGAGGCGGGTTGGTACAGCCCGCAGACGCGCCAGTGGCTGGAAACGGTCAGTGGTGAAAGCCTCGATACCAGCGGTTTGCAGGAAGACACCCACGGCACTCATCCGCTGGCCCAGCAGGTTGTGATGCTGCGGCACTCGCGCCGGTTCGGCGAAGGCAGCGGCATTGGCCAACTGGCTCGCTGGGTCAACCAGCAACAACCGGAAGAAGCTCGCAAGTTATTGGCGGCTCGAAGCCACGACGATGTGTTTTCCCTGCCTCTCAAGGGTGAGCACGACAGGGCGCTGGAACGCTTGTTGCTCGAAGGCCATGGCGACGGGCCGCAAGGGTATCGGCATTACCTGACACTGCTGCGCCAGTTGCGGCCACCACTCGACAGCACACTCGATGATCCGCGCTGGACCGATTGGGCACGCGACGTGCTGCAAGCCTTCGATTCCTTCCAGTTACTGTGCGCCGTGCGCAAGGGACCATGGGGAGTGGAAGGCCTGAATCAGCGAGTGACCGATGCGCTGCTCAAGGCTCGACTGATCGACAGCAATCAGCAGTGGTACGAAGGTCGGCCGGTGCTGATGACCCGCAACGACTATGGACTGGGCTTGATGAACGGCGACATCGGCATTGCGCTCAGGCTGCCGGAGCGCGAGGGTCCCGAGGCTGGGCGCCACGTGCTGCGCGTGGCCTTCCCGCGTAACGACGGTCAGGGCGGTGTGCGCTTTGTCCTGCCGAGCAGGCTGAATGATGTCGAAACGGTGTACGCCATGACCGTGCACAAGTCCCAGGGCTCCGAGTTCGCCCACACGGCGCTGATTTTGCCGGACGCCCTGAACCCGGTTCTGACCAAAGAGCTGATCTACACCGGCATTACCCGCGCCAAGCACTGGTTCACTTTGATCGAACCTCGTACCGGCGTGTTTGAAGAGGCGGCGCGACGCAAGGTCAAACGCTTGAGCGGGTTGATGCTGGAGTTGGAAGAGGCTGTGCCATCGCGGGATTAAAGGGAGCAGCGACGGGACGGAAACTGTCCGAAGTGCCCTCTTGCGCGGCCTCGCGGGCGTTTCGGCGCTATGCTATCGTTGCGGCATCATCCTGTTACGATCGACGAGAATCCCTGCATGAAGGTGGCTGTCCGGACGACAGAGCGCATTGTTGTCTGCAAGCGGATCATGCTGGCAGGCATTCTCTGTTTGCTCAGTGGCCTCGTTTTCGCGCAAGCGCAAACGCCACCCGGCATGGCCGATCAACGCGCCAAAACCGTCACGCAGGTTGTACTCGGCATACTCAGTTATGCCCGCTGGCCTGTTGAACCGGCAGAACTGCGACTGTGCATAGTGGGCCCCACCGAATACACCGACGATCTGGTCAAAGGCACAACCCAGGCCACCGGCCGTCCTGTTACCGTGCGCCGGTTGCTGGCCGACAACCCATCCATTGTCGGTGAGTGCGACGCGGTGTACATCGGCAAACTGACCAGCGAAGAACGCAGCCGACTATTTGCTTCGCTGGCGGGGCGTCCGGTGCTGAGCATCAGCGAAAGCGACGACCAATGCACCGTCGGCAGCCTGTTCTGCCTGCGGGTCAGCGATGAGCAGGTGTCCTTTGAGGTCAACCTCGATTCCGTTGCCCGCAGCGGCGTGAAAATTCACCCCAGCGTACTGCAACTGTCCCGCCGCAAGCCGGCGGCACCATGAAGGTATTCAAACCGGATAGCCGTCCGACCTTGCGTTTGGTCATCGGACGCGGTCATTTGATCGTCGCGTTGGTGGGCGTGGCCATGGCCAGTGTCTCGCTGACGCTGCTCGGCGTGCTGGCTTTGCGGGTCTATGCCGACCACAACCTGCACCTGATTGCACGCTCCATCAACTACACCGTGGAAGCAGCGGTGGTGTTCAACGACAAGGCGGCCGCCACCGAAGCGCTGGCATTGATTGCGTCCACCGAAGAAGTGGCCGATGCCCAGGTGCTGGACGAGCAAGGCAAGTTGTTGGCGCGTTGGCAGCGGCTGGAAACCGGATTGTTCTCGGACCTCGAAATGCAGATGGCCAAGGCGATTCTGGAAAAACCGATCAGCATGCCGATTGTCCATGAGGGCCAGGAAATCGGCAGCATCCAGCTCATTGGTCACGGTGGCAGCCTGATGCGGTTTTTGCTCAGTGGCCTGGTGGGTATCGTTCTGTGCACCGCTGTCAGTGCCTGGGTGGCCATATATCTCGCGCGCCGACAACTTCGCGGGATCACCGGCCCCCTGCGCAGACTGGCCTCCGTGGCTCACGCCGCACGCAGCGAGCGGACGTTCGATCGGCGAGTGCCACCGGCGGCGATTGCCGAGCTCGACAATCTGGGCAACGACTTCAATGCCCTGCTCGATGAACTCGAAACCTGGCAGACCCACCTGCGAAACGAAAACGAAATCCTGGCTCACAAGGCCAGCCATGACAGCCTCACCGGCTTGCCGAACCGAGCGTTTTTCGAAGGCCGGTTGATCCGTTCACTGCGCAACGCCAACAAGCTCAACGAACGCGTGGCAGTGCTGTTTCTCGACAGTGACCGGTTCAAGGACATCAACGATAACTTCGGTCACGCCGCCGGCGATGCGGTGCTGGTGGCAGTGGCCAATCGGGTTCGCGCGCAGTTGCGCGATGAAGATCTGGTGGCGCGTCTGGGGGGCGACGAATTTGCCATCCTGCTGACACCGTTGCACAAGACCGAAGACGCCGAGCGGATCGCCGAAAAAATCCTGGCGAGCATGGAAATGCCGATCCCGTTGCCGGGGACTTGCCAGGTGTTGACTTCTCTCAGTATCGGCATTGCCGTGTACCCCGATCATGGGGTGACACCGGGGACGCTGCTCAACGCGGCCGATGCGGCGATGTACCAAGCCAAGCGCTTCGCCAGAGGGGCACAGCACACGTCAGGGTCGGAGCACCCTGTCGCCGATGTTCAAACCAGGAGCTAATGTCCGTGTTCTCACTCCCCCTGCGATTTTTCACGATCACCCTGTTCATGGCGGTGCTGGCATTAACCGGTTGCCAGACGGCGCCGCAAAAAGGCCTGACCCCGGCGCAGGTCGCCGTGCTCAAACAACAAGGTTTCGAGTTGACCGACGAGGGCTGGGCATTTGGCCTGTCCGGCAAAGTGTTGTTTGGCAGTGACGTTGAAAGTCTGAATCCACAGAGCACCGAGATCGTCGAGCGCATTGGCAAGGCGTTGCTGGGCGTCGGGATCGAGCGGGTGCGGGTTGATGGTCACACCGACGCGTCGGGCAAAGAACCGTATAACGGACAGCTGTCCCTGCGCCGTGCGAAAAGCGTCGGCAATGTGCTGAGCGCGGTTGGCATGCAAGAACAAAACATCCAGCTACGCGGCCTCGGCAGCAGTCAGCCCGTTACCTCCAACGACACCGCAGCCGGCCGAACCGAGAACCTCCGGGTGTCGATTGTGGTCAGCGCCGGTTAATCGGCGAACACCATGTCCCGCCGCCACCCATCTACAACCCCTGATTTTGCGCAGTCACCGTGGGGGATGACAGCCCTTCGGTGTGGGCGGGCCATTGCTACAGCAAAACATCTCTATCATTCAACGCAATTTCTATCACCTGCTCTGGCGATAGTCTCTGCGAATAATTCACATCGTTGAAGTATTCGTCTGGCCAAAAAATCAAATCGGATACGCGTTCATTGGGTATGTTGATTGCCAGCATATTCAACCAAAAATCGATGTCATGCTCAGCCCCATCACACTCCATTACCCTTCGGGCCAACTCTATTAGCTCACGTTTCGTTATATCTTCCACGCGCCTTTCATACGGTGTTGCTAAGATCTTGCGAACCCACGTGTCATGGTCTTGGCCTCCATAAATGCCCTGAAAGTCAATGAACTCAAGCTCAGTCATGGCTTCTTGATTGAACGCGGCCAACTGCTCCCGAGTTTGTTCGGGATGTCCGCAATCAATTTCTTCAGCAAATTTCGTCAGCCGAGTGACTATAGATTCGTCTATTACGGGCGGCATTAAAACAGGGCGAAGGTCCATATGTTTTCTCTTAGTCCATTCGTTGATGTTTGAACCCCGGCAAGCCTTGAGCAGCACGCCATTCCTTTACAGTCTGCGTTACGCCCTCAGGGGAGTTATCTGCTCCCGGCTCTGGGTAGTAGATCAGGTCTGACCCTAATGGGTGCTCGCTTACCTTCTCGAAGTGCAACAAAAGCAAGTCTGCACGAACATCGTTTTCGGCTTCTTCGTCTTCCTGGGCGAGTTCTTCCAGTAGTTCGATAAACTCAGTCTCGGTGTACTCTGAGAAGCTGTTTTTCAGCAGTGTGTCTGTCATGTTTGGGCTACTCGTTTCGGTGAAGATCGATGTGGTTTTTAGGTGTGTTTATTCGCAGGTTATCCACGTCGTACACGCCACCGCCTTCTGACACCATCAAAGTTGCTCATCTCTCGCGGCGCGGGTATGGGTTTTTGGGTTATTTATCCGTCACATGTTCCGAATGTCCTGGTCAGCTTTAAGCACGAACTCAATTCCAATACCCACTTCCTTTAGTGTCTGTGCAACGCGGTCAACGAATAACTCCGCTTGTTCTGGCAGTTCGTACAGACCGTTAATGCGGATGATGGGCAGCTTGCCTTTGGATGGCGGGTAGCTCTCCAGTATCTCGCCGCTTTCGATGAAGGCAATGTAGGTATTGATTTTCTCTTGCAGCAATAGCAGATGTTCACCCTGCTGGGCCTTGTCGCCCCATTTGAGATGGTCAGTGATAACCAGAATTACGTTTTTAGATTCCCACTCTGGTACTGCGATAATATCGACGACTTTCGTTTCTACGATGGACATGTCAGCTCCTCAGAGCGTTGGATCAGGTCGAAGGATTTCGACTCTGGTGGCGGGAATCTTGGTGCCTCCGGGGAACCCGGGTTTACCTTTACCCACGACCGTTGCACCAGTTTGCTCAATTTCGGGGAAGGCTGCTTTCTGATTTTTGGTCAGTGGTGCGGTTTCAGAAGACTTGCATTCAACACATGAAATATTCCCGCCAGCGTCACGCCCTATCATATCAACGCGCGTCCGAACACCACTGTCAGTCTTAACCGTGACCTCGCGGACGGCTTCGGGTCTGGTCTCGCTGTATTCGCCGTAAGACTTGTCTTCGAATGCCTTGCCCTGCTTCTTGTTGTTCTCCAACTGCGTACTGAGCACAATGTAGATCGGCTGAATACCCGAGTCAGGAAACCAGATAATTGCATCTTGGAACTCTGGAGGATGCGCGGGATTCGCCAGCAATGTTTCTGATTGTGCTGTCGGCGGATACACCCACACAGACGATAGTTTCGGGGCACTTTCCAGTGCAGGAATACCCAATACACCATCAGGGCTTGCCGCTGGCGTCCAAGTGAGGCCAATTCCGTTACCAACGTCAGCAACGTATTTCTCACCGTCTATCTCGCCTCTTATAACCGGGACGTTTTCCCATTCCGATTTGCCGCCCGTGTAGAAGCCGTAAGCGTTAACGGAGCCATCTGGTAAAGTCTTCACGTTGACGCGTACACGGGTGCGTCCAGTCTTAAGCGTTGCGTATTGGTCGTTCTTGTAGAAGGCGCTGTCAGGCGAAATACTTGTATTCGGTATGAGCATTCCTACCGTGCCCATCAGAAAGCCAGCACCAACAACGCTTGATCCTTCCAGCAGACCCAGTGACAACGATCCGCCAAGACGTTGAGCAATCGCACTGCCAGTAGCAGACCCGCCCACCAGTTGCAGTGGGGTGCCTTTGGTAATCGCTGCCCCTGTTCCAAGCACTGCCCACAGTCCGTAATCCGCCAGTTTCTCGACAGGCACAAAACCGGATGGGCTGCTGTGATTGATTATGCCGTCAGGGAGGTTACTGCTCTTGGCAAAGACGCATCCGGGTAGGCTGACTTCTTCCCGCTTCTTGATAGCGCCCCTACGTGCGTCAGCTTCCCGCTCGTTCCGTTCGTTCGCCGCCACTGTTCGGTCCCAAGCCGCCTGTGCTGCCTCTGTCGCCTCGGCATGCAACCTATTGCTATCTTGCCCATTTACCCCCAGATAACTTGGGAAAAGGTTTTCAACCGGCATAACACCCCCTGTAAAAACTGACTCGATCCCTGTTTGGCCATTTAAGTGCGACAGGACGCTATCCCATGCTGGTTTGGCATGTCTGTAGGACGGTCTGTAGGACAGTTCTCAAATGCCATGCTGAATGTTCATTTGTTGGGGGCTAACATTTGCCCATTCAGTGGCGGTGTCGGTCTGAAAGTAGGTGTTACAAGTGGGGTATCAAGCACTGGTACAAACTATTGGTAAAGGCCTGCTGACCTCGTTAGAGTTCCGCTATCTGATTCCTTGAAGAACAGTCAGTCGGCAAACAGCATGTCCCGACGTTCACCCATCAACAGACCCTGATTCTGCTCAGTGACCGCACGGATGTAATCCCACAACAGGGTGATCCGCTTGAGCTTCCTCAGGTCCTCCCGGCAGTACATCCAGAACTGCCGCGTAATGTTGATCTCTTCCGGCAACACCGGCAGCAAACGCGGATCCTGCGCGGCGAGGAAGCACGGCAGAATCGCCAGCGACCGGCCTTGCTGCGCTGCCACGAATTGCGCGATCACGCTGGTGCTGCGTAGATTGGCACTGGCGCCGGGCAGCACGTTTGCCAGGTACAACAGCTCCGAACTGAATGCCAGGTCGTCGACATAACTGATGAATGAATGCTTGCCCAGGTCTGCCGGGCGGCGGATCGGTGGGTGTTTGTCCAGATAGTCCTGGGTCGCGTATAGCTGCAATTTGTAGTCGCAGAGTTTGCAGCAGACGTACGGGCCATGCTCCGGACGCTCGAGCGCAATGACGATGTCCGCCTCGCGCTTGGACAGGCTGATGAAGTGCGGCAGTGGCAGGATGTCCACCGAGATCGCCGGGTAGGCATCGACGAAATGGCTCAGTTGCGGGGTGATGAAAAAGCTGCCGAATCCTTCCGTGCAGCCCATGCGTACGTGCCCGGACAGCGCCACGCCGGAACCTGAAACCTGCTCGCAGGCCATGTGCAGCGTGCTTTCGATCGATTCGGCGTAACCGAGCAATCGCTGACCTTCGGCGGTCAGGACGAAACCGCTGGTCCGGGATTTCTCGAACAGCAATGTGCCCAGTGCCGCTTCCAGCGAACTGATGCGTCGCGACACGGTGGTGTAATCCACTGCCAGGCGCTTGGCGGCGGTGCTGGCCTTGCGGGTGCGGGCGACTTCGAGGAAAAACTTGAGGTCATCCCAGTTCAGCGAACCTAAGGATGTGATGTTTTTTTGCATGATGGACCGGCTTTTATGTGCGTTCTTATTAGAAGTTTGCACATCTATACTCCAAAAACAGTCCGACAACCAATTCGCGACACACGCCTCATCTCAAGGCGACTTTCTCGCCTTGGCTCCCCAGATAGCTCTCTAAATAAGAACAATGTCCCGGAGACCAACATGAACGCATCGCTCACGCCAAACGAAACCACTGTGCAAAAGGTCAAGCTGTTGATCGACGGCGAGTGGGTCGAGTCCCAGTCCACCGAATGGCACGACATCGTCAACCCGGCGACCCAGCAAGTGCTGGCCAAGGTTCCGTTCGCCACGGCGCAGGAAGTCGACGCCGCGATCAGCGCCGCCCATCGCGCCTTCCAGACCTGGAAGCTGACCCCGATCGGCGCGCGCATGCGCATCATGCTCAAGCTCCAGGCGTTGATCCGCGAACACTCCAAACGCATCGCCGTGGTGCTCAGCAACGAGCAGGGCAAAACCATTGCCGACGCTGAAGGCGATATTTTCCGTGGCCTGGAAGTGGTCGAACACGCGTGCTCCATCGGCAGCCTGCAAATGGGCGAATTCGCCGAGAACGTCGCGGGCGGCGTCGATACCTACACCCTGCGTCAGCCGATCGGCGTCTGCGCCGGTATCACCCCGTTCAACTTCCCGGCGATGATTCCGCTGTGGATGTTCCCGATGGCCATCGCCTGCGGCAACACCTTCGTGCTCAAGCCGTCCGAACAGGACCCGATGTCGACCATGCTGCTGGTGGAACTGGCGATCGAGGCCGGCGTTCCGGCGGGCGTGCTCAACGTGGTTCATGGCGGCAAGGACGTGGTGGACGCGCTCTGCACTCATAAAGACATCAAGGCTGTTTCCTTCGTCGGTTCGACCGCCGTCGGCACTCACGTCTACGACCTGGCCGGCAAACACGGCAAGCGCGTGCAATCGATGATGGGCGCGAAAAACCACGCCGTGGTGCTGCCGGATGCCAATCGCGAACAGGCGCTGAATGCGCTGGTCGGCGCCGGTTTCGGTGCAGCTGGTCAGCGTTGCATGGCGACGTCCGTGGTGGTGTTGGTGGGCGCGGCCAAGCAATGGCTGCCTGACCTGAAAGCGCTGGCGCAGAAACTCAAGGTCAATGCCGGCAGCGAGCCGGGCACTGATGTGGGTCCAGTGATTTCGAAACGTGCCAAGGCGCGAATTCTCGACCTGATCGAAAGCGGCATCAAGGAAGGCGCCAAGCTTGAACTGGATGGTCGCGACATCACCGTTCCTGGCTACGAGAAGGGCAACTTTGTCGGCCCGACCCTGTTCTCCGGCGTGACCCCCGAGATGCAGATCTACACCCAGGAAATCTTCGGCCCGGTGCTGGTGGTGCTGGAAGTGAATACGCTCGACGAGGCCATCGCACTGGTCAACGCCAACCCGTTCGGCAACGGCACGGGCTTGTTCACCCAGAGCGGTGCGGCGGCGCGTAAATTCCAGACGGAAATCGATGTCGGCCAGGTCGGTATCAACATCCCGATTCCGGTGCCGGTCCCGTTCTTCAGCTTCACCGGTTCGCGCGGTTCCAAACTCGGCGACCTCGGCCCGTATGGCAAGCAAGTGGTGCAGTTCTACACTCAGACCAAGACCGTCACCAGTCGCTGGTTTGACGATGACAGCGTCAACGACGGTGTGAACACCACCATCCACTTGCGTTAAGGAGCCGGACATGAAAATCGCTTTTATCGGTCTCGGCAACATGGGCGCGCCGATGGCGCGCAACCTGATCAAGGCCGGCCATTCGCTGCGGCTGGTCGACCTGAACAAAACCGTTCTGGCCGAGCTGGAGCAACTGGGCGGCAGCATCAGCGCGACGGCCCGTGAAGCGGCTCAAGGCGCAGAACTGGTGATCACCATGCTGCCCGCCGCGGTGCACGTGCGCAGCGTGTGGCTGGGTGAAGACGGCGTGCTGGCGGGGATCGCCAAAGGCGTGCCGGCCGTGGATTGCAGCACCATCGATCCGCAAACCGCGCGCGATGTGGCAGTTGCGGCAGCCAGGCAAGGCGTGGCCATGGCGGATGCGCCGGTGTCGGGTGGCACTGGTGGCGCAGCGGCCGGGACGCTGACCTTCATGGTCGGCGCCACGCCGGAATTGTTCGCCACCCTGCAACCGGTGCTGGCGCAGATGGGCCGCAACATCGTCCATTGTGGTGAAGTCGGCACCGGGCAAATCGCCAAGATCTGCAACAACCTGCTGTTGGCGATCTCCATGGTCGGCGTCAGCGAAGCCATGGCGCTCGGTGATGCTCTGGGGATCGACACCACCGTGCTGGCCGGCATCATCAACAGTTCCACCGGTCGTTGCTGGAGCTCGGAGATGTACAACCCGTGGCCGGGCATCGTCGAAACGGCGCCGGCCTCGCGCGGTTATACCGGCGGTTTCGGTGCCGAACTGATGCTCAAGGATCTGGGGCTGGCCACGGAGGCGGCACGTCAGGCGCACCAACCGGTGGTGCTCGGCGCGGTAGCCCAGCAGTTGTATCAGGCGATGAGTCAGCGTGGGGAAGGTGGCAAGGACTTCTCTGCGATCATCAACAGCTATCGAAAACCGCAATAACAACCTGTTTCAACCTGTGGGAGCGGGCTTGCTCGCGAAGAGGGAGTGTCAGTCAACATCAATGCTGACTGACACTCCCTCTTCGCGAGCAAGCCCGCTCCCACAGGTATCGCACGTACCTTTCGACATTTACCGGGAAATCACGTCGGGTGATTTCCCGGTTTTTTTGCATCAGGCAAGCACGAAATATTTGCGCACGGTTTCAACTACTTCCCACGTGCCTTTCATCCCCGGCTCGATGACGAAAATATCACCGGCACGCAGATGGATCGGCTCCTTTCCTTCCGGGGTGATGATGCAGTAGCCCTCGCGGAAATCGCAGTATTCCCACTTCACGTATTCCACATACCATTTGCCCGGTGTGCAGATCCAGGTGCCCATGATCTTGCTGCCGTCTTCGCTGGTGTAGGCGTTGAGGTTGACGGTGTGCGGATCGCCTTCGAGTTTTTCCCATTTGCAGGCGTCGAGGACCGGCAGTGGGTGAGTGTCGCGAAGAACGGTAATCGGTGCGGACATGATGACTCCGGGGGTGAGGGAGAACTGAAGTCGCACCCTATAGGGCTTGGTACGGCATCAGTTGTCTGTGCTCGACATCGGGGTGTCCAGAAACGCTCGATAATTTTGCGCACCCCATAAAAAACGCCCCGGCATTCATGGAATGCCGGGGCGTTTTTTTTATTGAGTGGTTACTCAGCCACTGGCAGGTTTCGATGCCTGGCCATGCGCAACCGGTAGCAACCGTAGATCACCAACACCCACACCGGCATGGCATACACCGAGGCACGCACCGGCGGAATCATCCAGATGACGCAGATGATCACGGCCATGAACGCCAGGCACAGGTAATTGGTGTACGGCGACCAGAATGCCTTGAAACCGGGCACGATGCCGCGCTGAACCATGGCCTTGCGAAACTTCAGATGTGTCAGGCTGATCAGCGCCCAGTTGATCATCAGCGAAGCGACCACCAGGGCGAACAGCAACTCAAGGGCTTCTTGCGGAGCGACGTAGTTGACCAGCACCGCCAGCATCGTGACCAACGCCGAGACGCCCAGCGCCAGTAACGGGACGCCTTGTTTGTTCAGCTTCATCAACACCTTGGGTGCATCGCCTTGTTCGGCCAGGCCGAAGAGCATGCGGCTGTTGCAGTAGACGCCGCTGTTGTAGACCGAGAGCGCGGCGGTGAGCACCACGAAGTTAAGGATCTGCGCGGCGGTGTCGCTGCCGATCAAGGCGAAAATCTGCACGAACGGACTGCCGCTGTAGGTATCGCCCGAGGCACCCAGGGTCTGCAGCAGTTGATCCCAGGGATACAGCGACAGCAACACGGTGAGCGCGCCAACGTAGAAAATCAGCACCCGGTAAACCACCTGATTGATGGCCTTGGGAATGACCTTTCTCGGCTCGCTGGCTTCAGCCGCAGTGATGCCGACCAGTTCCAGACCGCCGAAGGAAAACAGGATGAACGCCATCGCCATCAGCAGACCGCTGTAGCCGTTGGGGAAGAAACCGCCGTGACTCCACAGGTTACTCACCGATGCTTGCGGCCCACCGGTGCCGCTGAACAGCATGTAGCAGCCCAGAAGGATCATGCCGATGATGGCCACGACCTTGATGATCGCGAACCAGAATTCCATCTCGCCGAAGACTTTGACGTTCAGCGTATTGATCAGGTTGACCAGCACGAAGAACACCGCCGCGCTGACCCAGGTCGGCACCTCCGGCCACCAGAACTGCACGTACTTGCCGACAGCCGTCAGCTCGACCATGCCCACCAGCACATACAGCACCCAGTAGTTCCAGCCGGACAGGAAACCGGCAAAACCGCCCCAGTAGTTGTGCGCGAAGTGGCTGAAAGAGCCGGCCACCGGTTCTTCGACAATCATCTCACCGAGTTGGCGCATGATCAGGAAGGCGATGAGCCCGGCAATCGCGTAGCCGAGGATCATCGACGGTCCAGCGGACTTGAGCACTCCGGCGGAGCCCAGGAACAGCCCCGTACCAATGGCTCCGCCCAATGCGATCAGTTGAATGTGCCGATTTTTCAACCCCCGCTTGAGCGTTGCCTGTTGCAAGATTTCATCCGCCATCTGATTCCCTTTTGGTTGTTGTGGTCAGGCCTGATTTGAAAGCGCAGATATTACTCTGCGCGGCCTTCGTCATACAGGTGCCTGTTGGGCCAAACACTGGTTTCAAGGGCTCCCGGTCCGGTTTGTAGCGCGCAACGCGTCGAGCAGGGCTCTGGCATAACCGGGCAGGCCAGTGAATGAGCGGGCGCACAGCAACAATTTGCGCTGTGCCCAGTCTTCCTTCAGGGCGAAGCTCTTGAACGGTTGATCGACGGCCCGGCGCTGGATCGCTGCCAGCGGCACAATCGCCAGCCCGGCGCCGCGAGCGACCATGCGCATCACCCCGTCGAAACCTTCCGCTCGGATGCGGATTTGCAGGCGCCTCCCCGCGTGCAGCGCCTGTTCTTCGAGGTACACCGCCAGTGCGCTATTGGCGCTCAGGCCGACGTAATCGTGATGCAGGGTGTCGCTGAAGGCCGGTGTCGCGCCGTTCGCCAGGGGATGGTCGGGCGGTACGATCAGCACCAGCGGATCATCGCGAAAGGGCAGGGTTTCGAGGGCGTGGGTGTCCACGGCGTCGGAGACGATACCGAGGTCTGCAGCGCCCTGACGCAGAGCGTGAGTGATACGGGCGCTGGGCAACTCCTGCAGATCAATGTCGAGGTTGGGATGACGGCACAGGAAGTCCGCCAGCACTTCCGGCAGGTGCTCGGTGATCGCTGTGGTGTTGCATAACAAGCGCACCTGACCTTTGACGCCTTTGGCATATTCGGCCAGGTCCTGCTGCATGCGTTCGGCATGTTGCAGCAAGAGTCTGGCGTGTTGCGCCAGGGCTTTTCCGGCAGGCGTGGGGGTGACGCCGCGCCGACCGCGTTCGAGAAAATCAATGCCCAGAGATGATTCCATCGCGCGGATTCGCGCGCTCGCTGCCGCCAGGGATAAATGGCTGCGAGCGGCGCCGGCGGTGATGTTGCCGGTGTCGAGGATGTTCAGGTAGAGGCGCAGGTCGGTCAGGTCGAAGTGCATTAGAACGGCCTTCTGGTATGCGTTGTCTGGTCGGACGCCTTCGCGAGCAAGCCCGCTCCCACATTTGGAATGCATTCCACTGTGTGAGCGGGCTTGCTCGCGAAGGCGTCAGTTGATCAACAAATTCCTATGCCTCCACCAAAACAAGAGGCAACCTCAGTATATGGCAGATTTTCACCCAGCCATTCCGGGCTCAGGATAAGCCCATGAATACGCTCGCCACGTTCTACCAAAACCTCGGCTTGACCCTTTCCCTGATGGTCATCGCCACCTTCCTGCTGGCCGGGATGATCAAAGGTGTCATCGGCCTCGGCCTGCCCACCATCGCCATGGGCTTGCTCGGTCTGGCTATGGCGCCGTCGCAGGCTGCGGCGTTGCTGATCATTCCCGCGACCCTGACCAACGTTTGGCAACTGGCATTCGGCGGGCATTTGCAGGGGCTGGTCAAACGGCTGTGGCCGATGCTGCTGGCGATCTTCATCGGCACCGGCGCCGGCACGTTGTGGATCGGCATGGCCGGCGGTCATTGGGTGGTGCGGGGATTGGGCGCGGCGTTGCTGCTCTACGCGCTGAGCGGGTTGTTCCTGCCGACCTTGTGCGTCAATCGTGTCACCGAACGCTGGCTTGGGCCGCTGTGCGGCGTGTTGACCGGCGTCATCACCTCGGCCAACGGCGTCTTCGTGATTCCGGCGGTGCCGTACCTGCAAGCACTGGGTTTGAGCAAGGATGAACTGGTGCAGGCGCTGGGCCTGTCCTTCACCGTGTCGACCCTCGCACTCGCCGCCGGCCTGTTGTGGCGCGGGGCGCTGGGCGGGGGCGAGTTGAGCGCGTCATTGCTGGCGCTGATCCCGGCGGTGCTCGGCATGTTGCTCGGGCAATGGCTGCGTCAGCGGATCAGCGCCGTGCTGTTCAAGCGCGTGTTCTTCATCGGCCTCGGTGTACTCGGCAGCCATTTGCTGATCAGCGGGTAGCGGACGACGGGCTGAGCATGTCGATCGCGCGAATCTCGAAATCCCGTTCCAGGTATTCCTCGCGCTGCTCGAGAAACTGCTGCATGTGCGGCAGGTTCGAGTGCACGTCGAGGTGCGCCTGGGATTGCCAGATCTCGAAGAAGATAAACAGCGTCGGGTCCTGTTTGTCGCGCAGCATGTGGTACTCGATGCAGCCGGGTTCGGCGCGGCTCGCTTCCACATAGCCGCGGAAGAACGCTTCGAAGGCGTCGGATTTTTCCGGGCGGGTCTTGGCGTGCAGGATGAAGCCTTGCATTTCACTCATCAAAAGTCTCCTCAAGTTCAGAATCGGCGCCAGTGTATGGCAACAATCGCCTGTCGATTCGTGCGTATGGGTCAAATGAATTTTGCGAATTCAGGGCTTATTCCGCGCGAGGCCGGTCGCTAACCTGCCGCCATCCAATTTTTGAACCTTTCGAGATTTCTCATGAAAAAAGTCCTGTTGCTCAATGGCGGCAAAAAGTTTGCGCACTCCGATGGCCGCTACAACACCACCCTGCATGAAGCCGCGTTGAGCGTGCTGGATCGCGGCGGTCTTGACGTGAAAGCCACCTTCATCGACGAGGGTTACGACGTCGTCGAAGAAGTCGCCAAATTTCTCTGGGCCGACGTGATCATTTATCAGATGCCCGGCTGGTGGATGGGCGCGCCGTGGACCGTGAAGAAGTACATCGACGAAGTCTTCACCGAAGGCCACGGCAGCCTCTATGCCAGCGACGGTCGCACCCGTTCCGACGCCTCGCAAAAGTACGGCAGCGGTGGTCTGGTGCAGGGCAAGCAATACATGCTGTCGCTGACCTGGAACGCACCGCAGCAAGCCTTCGACGACCCGACCGACTTCTTCGAAGCCAGGGGCGTGGACGCGGTGTACTTCCCGTTCCACAAGGCCAACGAGTTTCTCGGCATGACCGGATTGCCGACGTTCCTGTGCGTTGACGTGATGAAGCGCCCGAACATCGAAGCCGATGTGGCGCGTTATGAACAGCACCTGACCGAGGTGTTTGGCCTCAAGGCTTGAGGCTCGGCTACTATCGAAAGCCTGAATCTGTGATAAGGAGCTTTTGTGGCGAGGGGATTTATCCCCGTTGGACTGCGTAGCAGTCCCATTTTTTGGGGCCGCTTCGCAGCCCAACGGGGATAAATCCCCTCACCACATGAGGTTTCCTCTGTACAGCGAAATTGCGCAGGACTTTCGATAAGGAACACACGTGAAAGCCAGATCCGATGAGTTGCAGATTTTCGTCTGCGTGATTGAGTGCGGGTCGATTTCGGCGGCGGCCGAGCAGGTCGGGCAGACGCCTTCGGCGGTGAGTCGCACGTTGTCGCGGCTGGAAGCCAAGCTCGATACCACGCTGATCAACCGCACCACGCGACGCATGGACCTGACCGAGGAGGGCAAGTATTTCTTCGAGCACGCCAAGCTGATTCTCGATCAGATGGACGAGCTCGAAGAGCGCCTGTCCTCACGCCAGCAAACCCCGTCCGGGCGCTTGCGGATCAACGCCGCTTCACCGTTCATGCTGCACGCCATCGTCCCGTACATCGACGAGTTCCGCCGGCTCTACCCGGACATTCAGCTGGAACTCAACAGCAACGACCTGATTATCGACCTGCTCGAACAGAGCACCGACATCGCCATCCGCATCGGCACGCTGGCCGACTCGACCCTGCACGCCCGTTCGCTGGGTTGCAGCCCGCTGCATATCGTCGCCAGCCCGGCTTACCTTGAGCAATACGGCACACCGACGGTGGTCGAGGAGCTGAGCGGGCACGCGCTGCTGGGCTTTACCCATAACGAGGGCCTCAACCAATGGCCGTTGCGTTATGTGCATGGGGATCGCTGGCCGATTCAGGCGTCGATCAGCGCGTCCAGCGGCGAGACGATCAGGCACCTGGCGCTGGAAGGTCAGGGCATTGCCAGCCTGTCGCATTTCATGACCATCGAAGACATTCGCGCCGGGCGCTTGAAGGTGCTGCTGGCGGATTTCAACAGCGGCTATCGCCAGCCGATCAACGCGGTGTACTACCGCAACTCGCAACTGGCCCTGCGGATTCAGTGCTTTCTGGACTTCATCCAGGGCAAGTTGGCGGTTTACGCGAACTCGGATTTCAAGGGCTGATTCGTGATCCCTGCGCAAGAGTGAATTGGGTCAACGGGGATTTTTCGTCAGTGACGACTGCTTGATACTCGTTGCATCACTTATTCACGCAGGGAGTTTCTCCATGAACGTATTCGTTACCGGTGCCGCCGGTTTTATCGGCGGCTCAATCGCTACCGGCCTGGTTCGCGCTGGCCACACGGTCACCGGCCTGGTGCGCAGCACCGAACAAGCCAATGAATTGAGCGCTTTGGGCATCACCCCGGTCATCGGAACTCTTGACGACAGCGCACTACTGGCCGAACAGGCCCGCACTGCCGACGCCGTGATCAACGCCGCCAGCAGCGACCATCGCGGTGCGGTGGAAGCCTTGCTCAATGCCTTGCGCGGTTCCGACAAAGTGTTCCTGCACACCAGCGGTTCGAGCATCGTCGGCGATGCGTCGGGCGGCAAGTCCAGTGACGTCCTCTATGACGAAGACAGTCTGCCTGAGCCGACGGTCGACAAGGCTGCGCGTGTAGCCATCGACAACCTGATCCTCGCCGCGGCGAAAGACGGGGTGAACTCGGCCGTGATCTGCAACACCCTGATCTACGGCCACAGCCTGGGCGTCAAGCGTGACAGCGTGCAATTGCCGCGCTTGCTGAAACAGGCGCGCAAAAGTGGCGTGGTGCGTCATGTCGGCACCGGCCAGAACATCTGGTCCAACGTGCACATCGAAGACGTGGTGTCCCTGTACCTGCTGGCGCTGAGCAAAAACGTACCGGGGACGTTCTACTTCGTTGAAAGTGGTGAGGCGTCGTTCATTGAGATGACCACGGCGATTGCCCAGGCGTTGAATTTGGGGGAGCCACAAGACTGGCCGCTGAAAGACGCCGAAGTCGAGTGGGGTTATGAAATGGCCAACTATGGTTTGGGCTCCAACAGCCGGGTGCGTGGCAAACATGCGCGTGAGTTGTTGGGGTGGGTGCCGAAGCGGACTTCAGTGGTTGAGTGGATTCGGGACGAGATGGTTTGAGTTCGCTTTAGACCGTGTCGCGCCTTTCGCGAGCAAGCCCGCTCCCACATTTTGATCTTCATAGGGCACAGATTTTGTGTACGACGAAGATCCACTGTGGGAGCGGGCTTGCTCGCGAAGGCATTTTCAGCCGCCCGACAACTGGCCCGGTTGCCCTCAATTCCGTAACATCCGCTCCCCTCTTCCCCTGCTGTGTCCGGTCCCCCATGAAAGCAAAACGTCTGCGCGCCGATGTCCTGGCCGGACTCACCACCTCATTCGCCCTGCTTCCCGAATGCATCGCCTTCGCGCTGGTCGCCCACCTCAATCCATTGATGGGGCTTTACGGCGCATTCATCATTTGCACCCTGACCGCGCTGTTCGGCGGACGGCCGGGGATGATCTCCGGTGCGGCCGGTTCGATGGCGGTGGTCATCGTCGCGCTGGTGGTGCAGCACGGTGTGCAGTATTTGCTCGCGACGGTGTTGCTGGGTGGCCTGATCATGCTGGCGTTCGGGCTGCTGAAACTGGGCAAGCTAGTGCGGATGGTGCCGCATCCGGTGATGCTCGGCTTCGTCAACGGCCTGGCGATCATCATTGCGTTGGCGCAACTCGAACACTTCAAGAGCGGTGACGCCTGGCTCAGCGGCACGCCGTTGTATCTGATGACGGGGCTGGTGGCGCTGACGATGGCAATTGTCTATCTGTTGCCGCGACTGACCCGTGCCGTGCCTCCGGCATTGGTGGCGATTCTGGGCGTAGGACTGGCGGTGTATCTGCTCGGCCTGCCGACTCGCACGCTGGGCGACATGGCGCACATCGCCGGTGGCTTGCCGACGTTGGCGTGGCCGGACATTCCCTGGACGCTGGACACCCTGCGCGTCATCGCTCCTTACGCGATATTGATGGCGCTGGTTGGCCTGTTGGAAACCCTGCTGACCCTGAACCTGAGCGACGAAATCACCGAGAGCCGTGGCTTCCCGGATCGCGAGTGCGTGGCGCTGGGCGCGGCCAACATGGTGTCCGGTATGTTTGGCGGCATGGGCGGCTGCGCGATGATCGGCCAGACCGTGATCAACCTCAGTTCCGGTGGTCGCGGCCGGCTGTCCGGCGTGGTGGCCGGCGTACTGATTCTGCTGTTCATCCTGTTTTTATCACCGTTGATCGAGCGCATCCCGTTGGCTGCACTGGTCGGGGTGATGTTCGTGGTGTCGCAGCAAACTTTCGCCTGGGCTTCGCTGCGGGTTGTGAACAAGGTGCCGCTGAACGACGTGCTGGTGATCGTCGCGGTGACGGTCATTACCGTGTTCACCGATCTGGCCACCGCCGTGCTGTGCGGGATCATCATTGCCGCGCTCAACTTCGCCTGGCAGCAGGCCCGTGAACTGTATGCCGACAGTCACCTCGAGGCGGACGGCAGCAAGCTTTACCTCCTGCATGGCACGCTGTTCTTCGCCTCGACTACGCCGTTTCTCAACCAGTTCGATCCCGCCAATGACCCGTCTGTGGTGACGATTGATTGTCGTCACCTGAGCTTCGTCGACTACTCGGCCATCGCCGCGCTCAAGACCCTGCGCGAGCGCTACGCCAAGGCCGGCAAGCATCTGCGCGTGCTGCACTTGTCCGAACGCTGCAAGAAACTGCTCAAGCGCGCCCGCGTGAATCACGACTGATGCCTGGCCAATTCTGAAGACAATCAAGAACGCCTGCGGCGGATCAAACTCGCCCTCGACGATTACCGGGGCGGCGACGATCACTTGCCGCTGGGAGACTGACATGATGTACGACACGCTGATTCGCAACGCCCTGATCATCGACGGCAGCAACGCCCCCGGTTATCGCGCCGACGTGGCGATTCTGGATGGCCGTATCGAGCGCATCGGCGACTTGCACGACGCCACCGCCACCGAAGAAATAGACGCCGCTGGCCGAGTGCTGGCGCCGGGTTTCATCGACGTGCACACCCACGACGACACCGTGGTGATCCGCCAGCCACAGATGCTGCCCAAGCTAAGTCAGGGCGTGACCACCGTCATTGTGGGCAACTGCGGGATCAGCGCTTCGCCGGTGAGTCTGAAAGGTGATCCGCCGGACCCGATGAACCTGCTCGGCACCTCGGCGGCCTTTGTTTATCCGACATTCAGCGACTATCGCGCGGCGGTCGAAGCGGCGCCCACCACGTTGAATGTTGCCGCACTGGTGGGTCACACCGCGTTGCGCAGCAATCATCTCGACGACCTGTTTCGCACGGCCACACCGGATGAAATCAGCGCGATGCGCGAGCAATTGCGCGAGAGCCTTGAAGCCGGCGCCTTGGGTTTATCCACAGGCCTGGCGTACGCCAGCGCCTTCTCGGCCTCCACCGATGAAGTGATGCAGCTCACCGAAGAACTGACCGCGTACGGCGCGGTGTACACCACCCATTTGCGCAGCGAATTCGAGCCGGTGCTGGAAGCCATGGACGAGGCGTTCCAGATTGGCCGCCACGCGAAATCACCGGTGATCATTTCCCACCTCAAATGTGCCGGCGCCGGTAACTGGGGGCGGAGTCCGCAACTGTTGGCTTCGCTTGAAGAGGCCGCGAAAACCCACCCGGTGGGCTGCGATTGTTATCCCTACGCGGCGAGCTCTTCGACCCTGGACCTCAAGCAAGTCACCGACGCCCATCGCATCACCATTACCTGGTCCACGCCACATCCTGAGCTGGGTGGACGTGACCTGATGGACATCGCCGCCCAATGGAACGTTTCGCTGCTGGATGCCGCCCGCCGGCTACAACCGGCCGGCGCGGTGTACTACGGCATGGATGAGAACGACGTACGAAGCATCCTCGCGCACCCGCTGTCGATGATCGGCTCTGACGGCTTGCCCGAAGACCCGTTTCCGCATCCGCGCTTGTGGGGCGCATTCCCACGAGTGCTAGGACATTTCAGTCGCGACGTCGGGCTGTTTCCGCTGCACACGGCGGTACACAAAATGACCGGGTTGTCCGCGGCGCGATTCGGTTTGAAGGACCGGGGCGAAATCCGTGAAGGGCATTGGGCGGACCTGGTGTTGTTCGATCCGGTGACCATTCGCGATGTTGCGGACTTCAATGATCCTCAACGGGCGGCGGAAGGTATCGACGGGGTGTGGGTCAACGGTGTGTTGAGTTACAGCGATGGGCAGGCGAACGGGAAAAGGGAAGGGCGGTTTCTGGCGCGGGAAGGGGATTTGCGCGCAGGTTTTCATTGATCGTAAAGATCGTAGCCTGCGGCAGCTCCTACGTTGAAATGCGTACCCGTAGGAGCTGCCGCAGGCTGCGATCTTTTGAACTGCTTCACATGATGGCACATTGCAATTAAAGAAAGCCGCCAGCAGGCCGAAGCGCTGACACTAGCCCAGCTACACTCTGGGCCTTTCCAGTCTGGGAGCAACTTCATGAGCTTCGGAAAAACCACTCCGATCCTGCGGATTTTCGACGAAAACAAGGCCGTGGAGTTCTACGTCGACTTCCTGGGTTTCAAGATCGACTGGCAGCATCGTTTCGAGCCGGATTTGCCGCTGTACTTGCAGGTCTCTCGCGGCGAATGCGTGCTGCATTTGTCTGAACATCACGGCGACAGCACACCGGGTTCGGCGCTGCGTATCGAGACGGATGAGCTGGAGGCGTTTCAGCAGCAACTGCTGGCGAAGGAATACACGTTTTCGCACCCACAGATTCAGGCAATGCCGTGGGGCAGCCAGGACATGACGATTGCAGACCCGTTCGGGAATCGGTTGGTGTTTACCAATGCAATTAGTGTTTGAGAATGGGTTAACACCCAATCTTTCCGTTGTTTGTTAGATAGCTTTCGCGAGCAAGCCCGCTCCCACATTAAACCGCGTCCGTTCGGGCGACTCGGTCAAATGTGGGAGCGGGCTTGCTCGCGAAGGGGACCTTTCATTCACCGCAAAGTGAGTGTCAAACCCTGAAGTGGCTCACCATGGCCTGCAACTGATTACCCAACCGCGCCAGTTCAACACTGGATTTAGCGGTCTCGTCGCTGGCCGCTGCGGTCTGTTCGGAGACGTCGCGCACGTTGATGATGCTGCGGCTGATTTCTTCGGCCACGGCGCTTTGCTGTTCGGCAGCGGCGGCGATCTGCTGGTTCATCGACTGGATGTTGGACACCGTGCGCGTGATGTTTTCCAGTGACACACCGGCCTTGCGGGTCAGGGCGACGCTGCTGTCGGTGAGGACACGGCTGTTGTTCATTACCGCCGACACTTGTTGCGTGCCGTTTTGCAGAGCGGCCACCAGGCCTTCGATTTCCTCGGTGGATTTCTGTGTGCGCTGGGCCAGGCCACGGACCTCGTCGGCCACCACCGCAAAACCGCGACCGGCTTCACCGGCACGGGCCGCTTCAATCGCGGCGTTGAGCGCCAGCAGGTTGGTCTGTTCGGCGACGGCCTTGATCACGTCCATGACGCTGCCGATCTTGTCGCTTTCCTGTTGCAGCACGCTCATGGCTTCAGTGGAACGCACCACTTCGCTGGCCAGACGTTCGATCTGGGCGATGGCTTCGTTGACCACTTTGTCGCCCTCGCGGGCTTCGCCGTCGGCGGCGGCTGCGGCTTGCGAGGCTTCTTCGGCGTTGCGCGCGACTTCCTGAACGGTGGCGGTCATTTCGTGCATGGCGGTGGCCACTTGATCGGTCTCGATCTTCTGGCTGTTCACGCCGGCGCTGGTTTGCCCGGTCACCGCCGATAGCTCTTCGGCAGCGCTGGCGATCTGAGTGACGCCGTCGCGGATGCCGCTGATCAAGTCGCGCAGGGTCACGCCCATGCGCGCGATGCCTTGCTGCAACACACCGAGTTCATCACGGCGGGTCACCTTGACGTCCTGGGCCAGGTCGCCGCTGGCGATGCGCTCGACCACGGCCAACGTGTCACGCAGCGGGCCGGTGATCTGACGGGTAATGATCACGGCGGCAATGATGCCCACCAGCAGTGCCAGCAAGGTGCTGATCAGTTGCAGGGTGCGGGCTTTTGCGCTTTCGGCGTCGCGGCGGTCAAGCTGGATTTGATACAGCTGCTCGCTGAGGGTCACGATGGCGGCGCCCTGATCCGTCATTTCCTTGCGTGCCTGCACTCCATCGCTGCTCGCGGTTTTATAGGCCTGCAAAGCGCTGCGGTAATTGCTCAACGCCGTTTCCAGCTGACGCAGGGCGTCCAGCTGAGTGTCGGCGAAATGCACATTCAGTTGTTTCAGGCTGGCGATGGCGGCGTCCAGTTGGCCGACGGCTTTCTGCTCGGTCTCGACGTTGGTGGTCGCGGTGTAGCCGCGCACTTCGTAGCGGGCCAGCAGAAACGCTTCCTTGGCGGCTGTGATGGCCTGGAATTGTTCGAAGCGCTGGTCGCTCAATGGCATTTGCTGCACCTGGGTACTGATAGCGTCGATCAGCGTATTGGCGGTTTCCGCGTTCGCAATCATGGCATCGCGGGCGCTGTTACCCGTGCGGTAAGCACTGCGCATTTTGTTCAGGGACGCCTTGTAGGCCTCGATGACCGCGCCTTGCTCTTTGAGCAGCTTGAGGTTTTCCGGACTCTTGAATTTCACCAGCAACGCTTGCTGCTGGGCGGAGAACGCTTCAAGGGTGGTCTGCACATTTTGCGCGGCGGTTTCGTCGCCGTTGGTCAGCATGTATTGCAGGCGAACCACGCGCAGCTTGGTCAGGCCGGCATTGAGCTGAGTGATGTCGCTCATCCAGTTGCTGCGGTCAATCAAGCTGCCAAGGCTTGTCCAGCCGGTCAGGGCGAGGACGCAGGTCAGTGCCAGGACCAGGCCAAATCCCAGGCCCAGTTTCATGTTCACGCTGATGTTGCCGAACCAGCTATTCATCCAATTCCTCCAGGAACGTTGCGCTTTTAGTCGTCGGTTGGCTGGAAGATTGTTTTTTTTGGTAGCCAAGGTGTGTAACAGGGCTGTATCGGCAGCAAACACGAGAGCTGAAAGGATTTTGTCAGAGCGCGGGTGTTTTGTAGGAGCGAGCTTACTCGCGATGGAGGTTAACGATAACGCGTGTTGTCTGAATAAACGCGGCGCGCTTGAGTCCTTCGCGAGCAAGCTCGCTCCTACATCGGCGTCCGCCTTAAGCTTTTTTTCACATCGGTTTCACCACTCGCCGACGCCAGGCTCTCTACCCTCGCAGCATCGAATCAAGTGATGCATGCCGGTGAGGCGGTTTGATGTGGAACTGAGACTGAGTCTGTTCGGGATAACGCGCTCGATTGATCTGAGCCGTTTTGCCCGCTATCGAAATACCGCGGTGGTGCTGGCCACGGCGCTGCTGGTGATTCCGCTGACGGTCTGGCTGTTGCGGCCTGCAGCCGTTCCAGACCTGGCCCACGGCAATGTCGCCGGCGCCCAGGCGTTGCTGACCGGCTGGGTCAAGGGCGACATGATTGTGCTGGTGCGTCATGTCGAGCGCTGCGATCACTCCAGGGCCGCGTGCCTGAGTGGCAATGATGGCATTACCGATCGCGCTCGCAGCGTCGCGGTGAGTGTCGGTGCGCAGTTCGAACAGCTGGGGCTGGACAAGGCCGACATCTACAACAGCCCGATGATCCGTACCGCGCAGACTGCCAGCTATATGTTCAACAAGGTTGGCGTCGATGAAGACTGGTTGATCAGCTGCAAGGGCACGATGCTGCGCGATGCCCTGGCGCACAAAGTAGCAGGTCGCAATCTGATCCTGGTGACTCACAGCGAATGCATGGCGCAGATTGAAAAAGACCTCAAGTTACCGACTGCCACCCTCGGTTATGGGGCGTCTTTGTTTATCTCCGCCGCAACACCACAGGCGCCGCAAATGCTCGGTTTCATCGAAGCTTCCGACTGGCGCACGGTGACCACCCAATGAGTAAGTCCATGCGCTTTTACTGCTTCAACTTCGGCATTCCGCTGGTCTGCGCAGCCGTGGTTTTCCTGCTGTTCGACATGACCAGCATCGACATCGCATTCAGCAATCTGTTTTTTGATCCGGTGACCCGCACCTTTCCGCTCGATCAGGTGCATTTCTTTGAAAAAATCACTCACAAGTGGGCACGCATCATTCCGAACTGGACCGCTGAAATCGCTCTGATCGGCGCGATGCTGTCGTTTGTCTGGCCGCTCATCAACCCGCAGAAGCGACCGCGTCTCAGCCGTTTTCTGGAGCAGAGCAAAGTCGCTGCGGTGCTGCGGTTTGCCAACGACCATCGGCGGGATTTTCTGTTTGTGGTGTTCGCGTTTGCCATCTGCACCGGCGTGATTCATTTCCTCAAGTCGCACACCAGCGTGTATTGCCCGATTGAAACGACCCTCTACGGCGGGAAAATTGCCCACATGGAGTGGTACAGCAATTTCCAGCTGTTCAAGGAGGCCGGCGATGGCCGCTGCTGGCCGGGCGGGCATGCGTCGGGCGGGTTCACCATGCTTGCGCTGTACTTTGTTGCGCGCCGTTATCGCTGGCGCTATTCGAAAGCGCTGATGTACGGCTCGCTGCTGCTCGGTTTCGTCTACGGCACGACGCGGGTTCTGCAAGGCTGGCACTACATGTCCCACACTTTCTGGGCCGGGATCTTCGTGTGGCTGGCGTGTTTGCTGACTGCGCTGGCGTTTTACGGGCGAGCGCGCCTGGACCTGCCGGTGCTGCAAAAACACAAAGAGCCGGTAGTTTTAGTACAGTCGACCAGCCTTTCCTGAAAACAAAAAAAAAGCCCGCGGGAGGGCGGGCAAACTGTAGTTTCTTGAATGAGCGAGGGCAATGTACCGGTTGGCGAGGCGCATTGGGGTGAAGAAAAATTCATGTGGCTGAAACTTACTGCCCCCAAACGATCACTTCGCCATAGGGCGACTGCAAGTCCCGCTCCGGGATTTCCCAGATGATCAGCTTGGGCGGAGTCTGCTTGAATGCCGGGTTGTTGAAGTAGCCGTTGGCGCCACCGGAGAACTCGCCTCCATCCTTGGCGAAATTGCCGATCGGCGCACCCAACGCCTGTTGCAGGAACCCGGCGAAGTTGGAGTTGCGCGAGAACGAGGTACCGATCAACGCCACGTTCGGCAGGTTGTCATCGCCAAGCAGGTCATCGAGGTTATCGCCGCCGCTTGGCGTTTCGGTCACTTTTTCGCTGATCTGGGTCGCAGCCACGGTTTCCGGGGACGGTTGCAGCGTCACAGGCAGCCACTCAAGACCGGCGAGCCTGACCAGGTCGCCCGGACGGCGTGCGGGATCTTGCACCTTCGCCTCGAAGTCTTTGTGCGGCGTAGCGCTGATGCCCATGCTTTGCACCTGCGTGGCCACGGCTTTGGCGGCTGCTGCGGCGCCTGTTTCGCTCCAGTGGGTGTCGGTGCGCAAATACGCGTCGGCGCCCAACGGTTGCAGGGTCGGCGCCAGATCCACAGCGACGACACCGACCTTCTTCAGCCCCTCGACCCACGCCACGGCGCGGTCCTGCAGAGCCACCGGGCGACGCAGGTCGCACAGTTGCGCCTGGGCGATGCGGCTCTTGTCCGGCACCACCGCCACCAGCAACTTGATGCCGCGTTTGGCCAGGCGTTGCTGAATATCGCGCACCACGCCGGCCTTGGTGTCGGCATTTGCGAGGGCGTGGCGATTGATGCGTATCTCATCGGTCAGGAACAACCAGCCAGGACACCCCGAGCGCACACGCGGGCCGGTATCGTGCAGCACCAACCAGCTTGCGCCGCGCTCCAGATCAGCCGCCTGCGAAGGTACTGTCGCCTGTGACAGCTGCTTGGCAATCTTGTGAGTGATATCGCCCTCCAGTGCAGCCTGACGGGTAAGGTTTTGCGGCAGAAACTCGACTTTGCCGCTCGCCAGCAGCCAGACGCAGGAGGCGAAACCCAGCGCCAGAAAAGCCACGAACACCACGCCCGATAATTGGCTGATGCGGGCGGTACGTTCACAGAGTTGAGTCGGTGCGAGAGCCGAAGAAGTCATGGGCGCGGTCATCAGAACTGAAAGTACAGAAAGGGTACGGCTTCACGGCTCGCGATCAACGCAAACGAAAGCAACCCCGCCACCGGCCACAGGGCCGTCATCGGGACGAACAAGGCGTGGCGGGCGAACCACTGCTCGAAACGGCTTTGCAGCAACGGCGCAAGGATGCACGCCACGCCCAGCAACGCTGCCAGGCCATGGACCGGACGTAACGTCACCGCCAGCGCATCGCCCAACGCAAAGTCATGCAGACCGAACTGTCCGGCATACATCGTCATCGCCGAATGGAAATCCGGCGCGCGGAACAGCGTCCAGGCGAGGAATACAAACAACAACGTCAGTGTGTGCGAGAGCAACGGCGGAATACTTGGCAGACTAGAGCGGGACCAGAGGCGATCAACGCACAATGCGACCCCGTGAGCCGAACCCCACAACAGGTAATTCCAGCTGTCGCCGCCGTGCCACAAACCGGCAATGGCCATCGTCAGGAACAGATTGCGGTAAGTCTTCCAGGCCCCATTGCGATTGCCACCCAACGCTATGTAGAGGTAATCGCGCAACCAACTGGACAGCGACAAATGCCAGCGGCGCCAGAAATCCTGAATGCTGCTGGCCAGGTACGGCCGGTTGAAGTTTTCCGGGAAGTGAAAGCCCAGCATCAGGCCCAGGCCGATGGCCATGGCGCTGTAGCCGGCGAAGTCGAAAAACAGTTGCAGCGAGTAGGCCAGGCAGCCAATCCAGGCGTCGACGAAGGAAGGGTTTTCCAGGTGGAACGCGACGTCCACCAGCGGCGACAGGGTATCGGCCACCAGCACTTTCATGCACATGCCGATCATGAACCGACGCGCACCCAGGGAAAAATTCTGCCAACTGAAATACCGCTGCGTCAGCTCCCGGCGCACCCAGTCATAACGAATGATCGGGCCGGCAATGGAGTGGCCGAACATCGAAATGTACGTGGCGAAATTGATGAAGCTGCGCTCCACCGGCACGGTATGCCGATGCACATCTACCAGATAGGAAATCGCCTGCAGCACGATGAACGACAGCCCCGCCGGCAGCGCCACTCGTTGCCATTCCAGCGGCATCGCCCCGTAGTAAGTGATCAGCTCACTCCACGTCCCGGCCAGGATGTTGGCGTATTTGTACCAGCACAGCACGGCCGTGTTGAACACGATCAACACGGCCAACAGTCGCACTCGCCCACGGGAGCCGTCCGGCGCACGGTCCACCAGCAAGCCGCCGACCCACGCCACAATCGTCAGCACGATATGCAGCGTCAGGAACAACGGACTCAGCCATCCGTAGAACAGCCAGCTGCCGAGCAACAGGATGACATTGCGCCAGGCCGGTCGGCCCAATGCGTAGACCAGCAGAAACGCTGGCAAAAACAATGTCAGGAACTCTAATGAGGCGAAGACCATGGTGGCGGCGAGATCCGATCAGTGGGACAACGAGTCCGTGGCATTTAACAGGCGCGGTCCCGCTGCCGATGGCACCAGCATGACGCTGTAGCGCTCACCCGCTTTGAGTTCCCCCAGATCCAGCGGCGCACCGACGTTGGCGTTGGCGCACACCAGTTGCACCGACAGGCTCACCGGGTTGATCGAGCGACGTTGCAAGCTGTCGACCGGCACCGCTTTGAACAGGTCGGCGGTACGCCCGGCAGGACGCAGACTTGCGTCGGCGCACGAAGCGTCGACGTTGAAGAACGCCAGCGACGCTTTCAGGCCGTTGAAGTCGTCCGGTTGCTCGCGCACGGCGATTTGCTTGATGCCCGTGCCGTCCGGCAACACCACAACGGTCGCGAATTCACCGGGCTCGACTTTCAAGTCCATGGCCAGTTTTTGCGCACCGCTGACCAGGCTGCCCTTGATCGGACTGCTGGCCTGCACCGGGAAGAACAGCGACACCGGTGCTGACACGTCAAGACGCAGCGGTGGCTGGCCGGCCTGAGCGATCACGTCCAGCGGCGCGGTGCCGGCGTTGACGAAGCGGATGAACGCCGAGTCTTCGGCAGGGCCGGTGGGGTACAACGCCACTTCGGCGCTGGCCAGCGTACTGATCGACAACACCGAGAGGGCTGCGAGCGCCGCGAACAGTTTGATCATTTCTTGGCTTCCTTGACGGCCGGGGTTTCGAGCAGGGCCTTGCTGATGTCGGCGCTCCAGGTCTTGTAGCCCGGCGCGGTCAAATGCTGACCATCAACCGTGGCCCATTGGCCTGGCTTGGAAAACTGCAACGAGTCGATGTAGCTGCACGGCGCCACGTTGGCGGCGAGGAACTTGGAGGTCATCTCGACCCGGGCAAAGGTCTTGCCGTACTTGCCGCCTTCAGTGCCCCAGTTCGGGCCGACCCACGCGCAACGGGTGCCGTTAGCCGAAATTTCCTTGGTCAGCGCGGTGGTCTGCTGCCACAGCCAGGCTTTCGGGAACGCCGGTTTGGTGTAGCTGGCCATGGTGTCGCCCATGACAATCAACACCAGGTCCGGTTTGTCGGTGGCCAGCAACTGGCTGATCGGCAACGTCGCGGCTTTGCCGCCCAGCACCACGGTTTTTTCCGTGCCACGGCGCTCGGCGCCACCGCAGGTGCCCGGCGTGGCTTTGAGCCAGTCACCGGCGTTGGCGCCGCAAATACCCAAGGTATGCACGGTCGCGCCTTGGGCAACCAGGCTTTCATGCAGGGAGGAAATCAGGTAGTCAGGCGTCGCCAGGTGGCTGTCGCCAATCATCAAAATGGTCATGCCTGCCAGAATCGATACTGCCACGGTGCAAACTCCTGCTGCTTAATTCGAATAAGGGGAACGGTAAGGGCTGACCGGCATCGCCATGCGACCGGTGAAGTCTTCAAACATGTACCGCAGGTACAAACCGCCGGTGAACTGCTTGTAGTCCTGGGCGTTGTCCAGGCCGAAGCTGCCGCCCAGGAAGACGTTGTCGCCGAAGCGGTACTCGGCGGCCGCGTTCAGGTTGTAGCCGATGCCTGTCTTGTTCTGCCCAGAATACTGAGTTGGCACGATGATCCCGGCCGTGGCGTACTGCTGCGAAACCTGATTCAGCACGCTCTGCATGTCGTTGTCGTTCGGGAAGTACGGCGTAGCATCCTGCTCGATGTGCTGCACGCCGACCGAGCCCTTGATCGAATAACTCAAGCGATCGGTGCGTTGCGACCAGCCGATCGGCACGCCGATGGAAAAGAAGTTTTGCGGGCTGAAGTAACCGCCGTTGCCATAGGTGAAGTTGCCCTGGTTCTTGTCGTAGCTGATGCCGGTGAGGCTCAGGCCGGCGGTCAGCTGACGGCTGTCGTCATTGAGCAAGTACCAGTAGACCCCGGTGCCGGCCTCGGCACGGCTGTTGGATTCGACATGGTTGCCCACCAGTTTGTGAAGGCCGCCGTAGCCATAGACGCCGTAATCGCCATTGTCATAACTCAGCTGCAAACGCCCGCCGTTGGCGGTGACGCCACCCCATTCCAAGCCACTGCGAGCGTCTCGCGCACCGGCGAAAGACACCAGGCTGTCGGTCACCGGGCGCCGCGACAGGCTCAGGCCGTAGCGGAAATCGCTGCCTTCGGTGAACGAGCGATCAATGCTGATACCGCCGACCACGGTGCTGTAGAGGAAACCCATCGGGCTGGCGCCCACATCGGTTTTCAGCCCCAGCGACGGGTTCTCGTAAGCCACGGCCAGGCCGACACCCGTGTCCTTTTGGCGCCCGACCGGGCCGCTGATCTGGTTACGCAGAAAATCGATCTGGGCCGGGTCCGTGTTGCTCGCCAATTGGGCTTGCAACGCGGCCATCTGCTGCTCATTGAAACCACCGAAGCGCGACTTGGCAGGATCACTGATGCCACCGGCGTTCAGCGACACCGGCGTAACGCGCAGCGCCAGACGGTCATCGCCCAGCGGCACACTGATTTCCAGCGGCGTTTCGACGTCGGTGATTTTGCTCAGGCCCGCCTCGCTGTCATTGCTGCGGATGGTCACGCCTTGGGTGACACGCGGGCTGCGCTCCTGATCAATCTGGTCCAGCGCACTTTGCATCGCCTGACGGGCTTCTGCCTGCGGGTCTGTCGGCTTGGCCTGGGCTGAACGGCGAGTGTCATCGAAGCCCGCGCGCGCGGGTTGCGCAGCATAAGCGCCAGCGCTGCCATTCATTGCCAGGGTATTCGATATGGCCGGCTCGGCCTCATCCGCAGCCTGCGCAACTTGCACCTGCGCGGGTGCCGGAATTTGCGACAGCGTGGCCTCGGCCAGCCGCGATTGACTGCGTTGGCCGGCCTTGCCCACAAACGGGTTGGCGGCCACGGTCCCGGCAAACGGATTAACGTCTTCCTTGCTCGGCGCTTGCAGTGCCAGGGCGCGCGCATACAGTTGCGCCGCCTTGGCGTTCTTGCCTTGGGCGCGATACAGACTGGCGGCGGTGGCCAGTATCGGCGCATCGTTCGGCGCCAGCTCCAGCGCCTTGTCCATGGCTTTTTCGGCGCCGCGATAATCACCGGACTGATTCAAGGCCTGGGCCATGCCGATCTGCAACTGCGGATCATTCGGCGCCTGGTCGAGCAGCGGTTGATACAGCTCGATGGCTTTTTTGGCGTTGTTGTTGGCCAGGTACATGCGTGCCAGCGCGCCAACCGCCAAGGGGGCATTCGGGCGCTGAGCCAGGGCGGGCGCGAGCGTATCGTAGGCCGCCACGAGGTCGCCCTTTTCCCGCAACAGATCGGCCTGACGCACGGTGTAGAGGTACAACAGTTGGTCATAATT
The DNA here is from genome assembly GCF_059695695.1 of Pseudomonas sp. LBUM1670. Taxonomy (NCBI): domain Bacteria; kingdom Pseudomonadati; phylum Pseudomonadota; class Gammaproteobacteria; order Pseudomonadales; family Pseudomonadaceae; genus Pseudomonas; species Pseudomonas sp. LBUM1670. Next base: position 808,254 of record NZ_CP166783.1, read on the forward strand.
GCGCTGATCCGCCGCCGCCAATGGCTGGCTCTGCAACTCGTGCAGGAGCTGATTGACCTGCACGTCGTCACCGGCTTTCAGCAGCACGCCGGCGTACGCCAGGCGCAGCGACGCTGACGGTGTGCTGCTTTGCGCCATGGCGTTGCGCAGCATCGACAACGCGTGTTCGGTATCACCGGCATCGACGTAAGCCGAAGCCAGCATGCCCAGCGATTCGGGTTTGCCGTTGGCGACCAGTTCGGCACGGCGCAGCAAGGTGATGGCTTGGTTGCGGTCACCCTGTTTGGCCAGGGTTGAAGCCTGACTGGCCAGGGATTGCACTTGAACCTCGCTGGCCAGTTGTTGCATCGCCGTACTGCGCTGGCTCACCGGGATACGCTCCAGTGTGCTTTGCGCGGTCGACCATTCACCCAACTGGCTCGACAGCAACGCGCTGACGTACAACGCATCAACGCGCTGCGGATCGGCTTTCAACAGCTGCGCCATGGTCTGCCGGGCTTTGTCCGGGGCCTTCGCTTGCACGTACAGGCGCGCCAGGTCATAGCGCGTCCAGACATTCTGCGGGTCGTTACGCACGGCTTCCTGTTGCGCGGTAATCGCGCCGTTGAGGTCGCCGCTGCGCTCGGCATTTTTCGCCTGGCCGACCGCGACGGCGGCACGCAATGGCCGCAAATCACCAAGGCGTTGCTGCTGGGCCGGGTTCAGCCCTTCGATCATTCGTAACCCTTGGCTGGCCTGACCGTTTTGCGCCAGCACGGTGATCAGCCCGAGCAGGGCCGCAGGGTTGTCATTGTCCAGGGTCAGCGCCTGACGATAGCTCGCCTCGGCGTTGTCCAACTGGTTCTGCTCCGCTTGCACGCCGCCCAGCGCGACATAGCCTTCGACTTGTCGCGGTTTACTGGCGATGGCCTGTTGCAACAAGCTGCGCGCCCGCACCAGATCGTGATCGGATTTGGCCTTGTCGGCCTGACCCAGCAGATCCCAGTAGCGATTGCTCTCCAGCGCCGCTTGCCAGCGCGGGTTGCCGCCACGGCCTGCGGCACGCTTGAGCAATTCATTGGCGTCGCTCAAGCGGCCCTGACGCTGACGAACGATCCCCAGGCCGCCCAACGCGTCGGCGTCCTGCGCTTGTTCTTTGAGTCGCGCCAGAAAGGCTTGCTCGGCGACATTCAGCTGGTTGTCCTGAAGCGCCTTGAAACCGCGGGCCAGATTCGGATTCTGCTGAGCAGCCACGGCGGCCGTGCCACGACTGTTCATTTGCGTGCGAATCTCGGCGTCATCCGGATTGGCCTTGAGGTACTCCTCGAACAACGGGATCGCCGCCGCGCGTGGCGAACCCAGCCACACCAGCCCTTCGCGCCAACTCTCGGTGGCCTCACCGCCCAGTTCGGGCAGGGTCGACAGCTGACCCAAGCGGCGAATACCGTCGGTTCGGGTGGCCTCGTTACGCAGCAGCAGTTTGGCCAACACCAGTTTGACCTTGGCGTCGTCCGGGCTCTGTTGCAGCAAACGCTCCAGCCCCTGGCGCGACTCAGTCCAGCCGCCGGCCGTGTAACCCAGGTAGTTGTAGAACTCCAGGCCAAGCTCCCCTTGAGGTGACTTGCCCGCGAAGATCTGCCGATAGATCGGCATGGCCTTGTCCAGCTCGCCCGCCGTCGCCAGCAGGCGCGCCTGCTCCAGCTGATCGAGGTTGTTGCCGCCCTGCAAGGCGATCGCTTGTTCCAGCAACAACGTTTGCGACTCGCCGGGATGGGACTGCTTGAGCTGGTCCAGGTAGCGATTGGCGCCAGCAGGACGGTTGGCCTTGAGTTCCAGCAAGCCCAGACCGTAAATCGCATCGGCTTGCTGCGGATCGATCAGCAGCAGTTTTTTCCAGGCTTCGGTGGCCCGGGCCTGGTCACCTTGTGCCTGCCAGTATTGCCCCTGTTGCAGCAGCGCTTTGCCGGCGTCATTGAGCGCGGCAAAGCTGCTGCTGTGAATCAGGGCGGCGAATACCCCGAAGGCTATGGCGTGACGGCGCGCTGGCATTGTTTCTCCCACATCGGTTGCAACTTCCCGTGATCGAGGAAGTGGTAGCGGTTGTCCATGTAGCCCAGCGAAAACAGGCTCAGTACAAAAAAGTAATAGGGTGGCTGCTTTGCCTGGACCGCTTCGGGGGTCAGGGTCTGGGCCATCAGTTGCTGCACGCGCAAGGCGTGTTGCTGTTGCAGCGACGCATTGCCCAGCGCTTTGAAATACGGCAGCAGCGCGGCGGAAAAACCGAACGGTCCGGCACCGCTGCGCTGACCGCTGAGCACGTGGACTTTCTCCGGCGGCACACCGTCGGCGAGCGTGGCGGCGAGCATGCCACCCAAGCTACCGAGCAACGGTTTGCGCAGCGGGTCCTTGACCGGCATCACGCCCGCCCACAGGTACGTGCGGATCGCATCGTAACTGCCCAACTCACCCTTGACCGGGTCGACGATGAACTCGCCCTTGCCCGGCCCGGTGCGGCGATAGCTGACCCAATCGGCAACGAAGCCTTTGTAGCTGACGGCCTTGATCAGGGTCGCGGTGTTCGTGGCGATTTCCGCCCACGGTCCGTGGCGATCGATATCAGCGAATCGGCGCAGCACCGGGATCGGCAGGTAGCTGGGGTTGAGTTGCCACAACTCGGGTTTGTCGAGATCGGGTTTGATAAAACCGACTTTGCCCGGCATCAGCATTTTGCCCAGCCCCGGCAGGTCCTCGACCTCCTGGGTGGCGACGTTGTGCAGGATCTGGCGCGCTGTCTGGGTGTAGGCGTCGCTCTGCCAAAGTCTCCCGGCTTCGAGCAGCGCGTAGGCGAACCAGAGATCGGCGTCAGACGCCGAATTGCTGTCCAGCAGGCGCCAGTTGCCTTGCTCGTCCAGGCCCCAGAACCAACCCGGCAGATTGTTCTTGATATCGCCCTGGGCGAGGTTGTCCTGACTCCAGCGCCACAGCTTGTCGAAGGTGACGCGGTCATTCGCCACCAGGGCGAAGAACATGGCGTATGACTGACCTTCAGACGAGCTGTGACGTTGCGGCGTGCTGGCGTCCAGCACACGCCCATCGGGTTGCACAAAGTGCTCGACGAACGTCTGCCACAGCGGCCAGGTCGATGCCTCGCAACGTTGCGCCTGAGCGGTGGCGGGCAGCAGCCATGCCAGCAGCAGCGTCGACAGCGCGATCACGGCGGCGCGGTACGGGCGTTTATGGGCGAAGGCCGGCACGCTCATCACACGTCAAGACGTCGTTTGGCGCGGGCACGCAGCGACACGTACGCCAGACCACTGAGCAGCACGATCGCCAGCCCGGTCAGCGCAAACATCCAGCCCACATGCCGCGACAACATCCATTGCACGTACTTGAACGGTCCGAGATCGCCGACGTAGTACTGCTCGTCCGCCACCAGCGCTTCGATGGATTTGCCGCGAACCACCACCAGGCTGCCCTGGATCGACTGGGTGTACTCCTCGCCACCGATCAAGGCCTTGGTCGCTTCGGTGAGGCCTTCCGGCCGGTCACTGGCAATCACCACGACACTGCGACCGCTCTTTAGCGGCGACTCGAAACCGGTCAGGTACGTACTGCGCTGCCCGCCGGAAAACGCCATGGCCAGCCGCGCCTTGCGCTGGTTGGCATCCGGGTCGGGGCTGAACCAATCCCGCACGCGCATGGGCAAGTCGGACAGTTCGAAACGTTGCTGGCCGTCATTCCCGGCCGCCGGCAGACGATCGGCCCATTGGGTCAACAGCGGCTGGTTGGCACCGGACGCAAACACCAGCAGATCCTTGTCGGCAGCCGTCGCGATGTGTGCCGCTTGCGTTACTCGTACACCGGTGGCCGGGTAACCGGTGGACTGGCCAAACCGTCCGAGCACCGTGAGGTAGGCATCCAGGTCGGTTGCCCCGGCGTTGTCCGGCAGCACCACGGCGGTTTGCGACAAGTCGGCCAGGCGGGTGAACGGGAAACCTGCATCCTTGAATACGCCGAGGTTCGGCATGGCCATGAAGTGGTCATAGCCGCGCAGATCGAGGGTCGATTCCGGGTCCACGCTGCCGCGCATGTTGTCGATGATGATGTCGCCGCACTCGCCCTGTTTGATGTAATCGAACATGTAGCGCAGTTGCAGACGCGATTGCAGGGCGACCGAGTTCAACGGCAGGCGCACGCGCACCTCGCGGGCCAGGCTGTCGTTGGTCTTCAGTGCGCTGAGCACACCGCTGTCGAGTTTGTCCTGGGACGGCAGGTTGCGAGACTGAACCAGCCCGTCGTTGAAGCTGACAATGAACGACGAGTTGGAGGATTTCTCCTGGGGGGTGTAGCGGTATTTGAGGTCCAGCGGTGCGCCTTCGTCGCGCCAAGTAAACAGGTCCGGCGGAAAATTCAGCGGCACGGTGATCTCGCCCGGGTTGTAGCCGGCGACATTCAATTGCTTGGCCGCAATCAACTCACCCAGCTTGACCGGACGATCGGTGGGCAACCAGTTCGGTGCGTCGTACGGTTTGCGTGGCTGCACGTTGTCGAGATGGTCGATCACCACGCGGCTCCCCGACAACGCCTGACTGCCCAACACCAACGCAGTCGCGGCACGCTTGAGCTCGGCCCCGTCGCGACCGGTGATCACCAGCAATTTGCCGTTCGCATCATTGGGGTTGCTCATTAGCGTCAGGGTCGGCCCTGTCGCCGCCGGCAGCGTCAAACCACCGAGTTGCAGCGCGTCAGGACCGCTAAGCAGCACCACGGCATTGCCGCTCGCCGGCAACTGGTTGAAGCGCGAGGAAAACACCGCGCCGCGATAGCTGGCCTGCGCGCCGAACCACGACGACAGTGCGCCAGCGGCTTCCAGGGTGCTGTTGTCGGGCGCGGCGGCAAACACGAACGGCAAGCTCAGCTGACGCGCATCCCGACGGTCGAAAAACGGCAGCGGCAGGATCGCCAGATCGTCCGGCAAGGTCAGTGGCGACACTTGAATGTCGAGCTGACTGTTGTTGCTGATCCTGGCCCACAGGCTGGAGTGCTGCGGGTCTTCGCAACTCATCGTGTAGTGGCCGACGAACTGCAGACTCAAACGGTTGAACTCGGTGATCAGGTGAGCGGGAATTTCCACCACCTGTTTTTGCGTCACCCCGGCGTTTTCCTTGGGCAACGGCAGGCTGGCAGCCACCTCATCGTTGACCATCACGTTGATCTGCGAAAGGTCGGCCAACAGCGCTGGGGAATAGGTGTATTGCAACGTCAGGTGCGCGCCGGTCACGATCGCATCGGCGCGCACATCGAAATTGACGCTGTCGCTGGACTCGACGCCGTGCAGGGTCATCGGATAGTTCCGGCCCAACTGTTTGAGCGTCAGGCTGTAGTTTCCGGCACCTGCCGTGGCACTGGTCGCCGGCACCGTTTCGGCGAACGCCGTAGCACCACTTCCCAACGCCAGCAAGGTGCAGGTCGCACGAGCCAGAACACGGCGAGCGCCGCGCAGGTTACCGACAGCGAAAGACTTCGAGTTCATCACTTGTCCAGAACGTTTTCTAAGAGGGGTGGGGGTGGACGACGGTTGCGCAGCCATGCCTGCGCTTCCAGGACCGTGGCCTTGAAGAGTTCGTAGATGCCACGCAGGCCAATGGCGCTGACGTCGCGCAATGCCACCAGCGGCGTATCGACCTGACCGCTGCCCCAGGTCGACGCCCAGGTGTCGGCGCGCGAGAAGGTCAAGCGCACCAGTTCGCTTTGCTGGCGCAGCGTCAACTGATCGAACTGCGCGCCCAAAACGGTACCGCGACTGAACACAATCACCGCCGGGAACACGCTCAGGTGTTGATTGCGGAACAGCGAGATCTGCACCCGCTCGCCCTGGGGAACCATCACCCCTTCCGGCAAACGGAAGCCCAGGCCTTTTTGCGAGAAGTCCAGGGTCACGCCTTCGATGACGCTGCCGTCGGCACGGGTCAGGCGCATCGGCAGCGCCGCCGCGACCCGTGGTTCGGAACGCATCTGTCGGGTTTCACTGGCCACCGCCACCGAGGCGCTGGTGATGATGATGTTGTAAACCGTCCATGCCAGGTTGATCAGGATCGTGGTCGCCGCATCGTCCGCGCCCTCCATCAGCTTCACCACACCGATGATCATGCCGGCGACGTTCAAACTCAGCAGGATGATGTACGGGCGCGCGAGCTTCCATTCGAAGTACTTTTTGTCGATGATCCCGCCCTTGTCGGTCACGTTGAAGCCGCCGAACTTGGGATTGACCAGCGCCATCAGCACCGGGCCCATGATGTACCAGGCCAGTACCGTCTCGTAGACCTCGTTCCAGAAGGAATGGCGGAATCGCCCCTGAATGCTGGAGTTGGTCAGACTGGCGTGGAGGATGTGCGGCAGCACGTAAGCGGTAATCATCAAGGCCGAGGCGTGGTAGATCCGCGCGTCGAAAATCAGAAAGGCAAGCGGCGCGGTGAGGAACGCCAGACGCGGCAAGCCATAGAAAAAGTGCAGCATCGCGTTCACGTAGCACAGGCGCTGGCCCAGGCTGAGGCCTTTGCCGAACAGCGGGTTATCGGTGCGGAAAATCTGCGCCATGCCCCGTGCCCAGCGAATCCGCTGACTGATGTGGCGCGACAGGCTTTCAGTCGCCAGGCCGGCCGCCTGAGGAATGGCCAGGTACGCGGTGTTGTAGCCGGCACGGTTGAGTTTGAGCGCGGTGTGGGCGTCTTCAGTCACAGTCTCGACGGCCACGCCACCGACTTCCAGCAACGGTTCACGGCGGATGACGGCACAGGAACCGCAGAAGAACGTCGCGTTCCACAGGTCGTTGCCGTCCTGTACGAGACCGTAGAAAAGCTCGCCTTCGTTCGGCACGGAACGGAAGGTATCGAGGTTTTTTTCGAACGGGTCAGGCGAGAAAAAGAAGTGCGGCGTTTGCAGCATCGCCAGCTTCGGGTCTTTGAGGAACCAGCCGATACTCACCTGCAGGAACGAGCGCGTCGGCACGTGGTCGGCGTCGAAAATCGCCACGAACTCGCCACTGGTGACCTTCAGCGCTTCGTTGAGGTTGCCTGCCTTGGCGTGGCGGTTGTTGTCGCGCACGATGTAGTTCACGCCGATCTGCTCACAGAACTCGCGGAAGTCATCGCGGCGCCCGTCATCGAGGACATGCACGCGCAGTTTGTCGCGAGGCCAGTCGATGGCCTGAGCGGCGAAGATTGTGACTTTGACGATATCCAGCGTTTCGTTGTACGACGGGATGAACACATCGACCGTCGGCCATTCACTGGGCGGGCCACTCATCAATATCGGTTTGCGGCGCAGCGGCCAGGCGGTCTGGATGTAACCGAACACCAGAACGATCATCGCGTACAGCTCGGCCATGACCAGGCCGTAGCCAAACATCATGTCCAGCCAGCCTTCGAAACCGAGGGTGGACGTCAGCCGCCAGTACAGGTAGCGCAGGGACGCGGTCAGTGACAAACCGATCAGCACCATCACCGTCAGGCGCCCCGGAATCTTGCGCAGCACCAACGCGGTGGTGAAGCAACCCGCCGCAAAGATGCACTGCGAATACAGATCGAACGGCACCGTGATGATAAAAACAGCCAGCAACGTGCACATCAGCGTGACGCCGAAGATCAAGGCACGACGCAATGCCTTGGGCAGGCTCTCCACGCGACAGGACAACGTCTGGGCCCAACGCTGTGAACGGGTCAGGGTTTCGGTATCGGGAGCAGAGGCGGTAATCACAAGGCGTACGACTCCGCGATATCCATCGATTTCAACTTCGCCTTCAGCGCGTCACTCAATACCCGCATGTCTCGGCAACCCTGGGACGAGCCCGGCTCCAGTAACGGGTTTCGACCGTATGCCAGCGCCTCACCAACGGTGTGATCCAGCGCCACTGCACCCAGCAGATCGTTACCGAGACGGCGCTTGAGCACTTCCTGCATGTCCCGGCAAAACCCACGGGAAGCGTCGAACTGGTTGAGCACGAAGTTGCACTGCGGTGCCTGCCCTCGGGCCTTGCGTTCGCCCAACAAGCGCTCCATCGTATCCAGCGTCAAGAAGCACGCGGCGTCGGCGGTAATCACCACAAGCACCTGATCAGCCACCGTCAAGACCTGGTCCAGATAGACTGTGCGACCGGGCGGGGTGTCGAGAATCACCACATCGTTCTCGCCCAGATCCATGTTCGCCAGTTGTCGCGCCAGCCAGTAACGATCGTTCTCCAGATAGCGCTCCAGCGCCCGACGCTCATCTTCAGTGACGGCACCATAAGGCAGCAGCGACGAGCCAGCAGGCCCGGCCAACAGCAGTGATTGCCAGTTTTTGCCCTGAAGGCTGGCGTTGCCCATACCCGCCACATCCGGCTCGACGCCAAGATGATGCTGCAAGACGTTTTGCGGATCGAGGTCGATGGCCAGCGTCTGACCTTGCTCAAATCGCAACACCGTGGTCAGGGCCGATGCCAGGGTGCTTTTACCGACGCCGCCCTTAGCCGATACCAGTGCGATTACACGCGCTTTGGTTTTGGTCGGAACACCATTGGGCAGCACCTGACGCAGCGCCTCTTCGTTGCGCGCCTGCGCTTCGGCCTGGCGTGCGTGCGCGACCTCGGCCAGTAAATGACGAAGCGGCGAGGAGATTTGCGGGGTTTTGACGGGCGGCAGTTCGGCCTCGTCATTGATCGTGCGTTCGACGGGGGCGGTTCCGGTCAACTGAATAGCGGCCGCCGGGGAGTCGACCACTACCGACACCGGCGTAGTCGGCACCAGCGCCAACGGCTTTTCTTTGTAGTCAAAATGGCTATCAAACTCAAGATAGCTGTCCGCACTTGCCCCGAACCTGTTGAAAAGGTTCGATATATCGTCTGTACGATTCATAAGACTGCTCGAGGCGCTGGAGTAGGAAACACAAAGCTCGCAACGGTCAGTCGAGGTGAGCCACTAAAATAATATCGTCAATATTTTGAATTGCACAAGTGTAATATTTTATTGCGATCAGAATTATTTTTTTAATCGCCATTTTTTTGACTTGCGCTGTTTTTTAACCGCCCAATCTGTGCCTGCTCCGAGTGGAGTAATAGCTTGACCCGGACGGCGCACGATTATCTACATAAGCGTAAAACGCTGCACATTTTTTCGCCAAATGGCAGGCTCACTTAGTTGACGACATTGTCACGCCAACGACAAAGGACGGAGCAATAAGCGGACCATCTGAGCAGTGAATAAACCCACGCCCATCCGAAGTTTGTGTATATATCTTTTAAATCAATTAGTTAGTTCTCGTAAATATGATTTTCGGCGACTGACTAATCGGTAATCGACCGTGCAAACTCGGTTTGAAAACAGGCAACACCTCCTGAATGCTCCATTGGCTATGCTGCTGACAGAGCGATGCGGGTCACTCATGAGGGAGCTCAATTTTCCAGGAGCATCGCAATTCAGATGGCCAACTCATGCGCATGGAAAACCTGGAGTACGACACGTTCATGTCGTCATCGCGTTAACGGTTCTTTGCTTCACGAGCGAGTTGCAGTTGGGCTGTCGGCGGAAGGGGCGGTAAACAGATGTTCGGCGGCAAAGTCCACGAATACGCGGATTTTCGGTGAAAGATGGCGACTGGACAGCCACAACGCCCAGAACTGCCCTTGATCACCGCTGTGCCCGTCGAGCACCGTTTCCAGGCGCCCTTGGGCGATAGCTTCGCGGGCCAGGAAGTCCGGGACAAATGCGATACCGTGCCCCTCCACTACGGCCATCAGCATGGCTTCCATATTGTTCAGCGTCAGGGCGGTCGGCAGGCGCAACGGCGTGGTCGGGGAGGCCGACGACATACTCCAGTCCATTATTTTACCCGTCGTGACGAATCGGTAACGCAAGCACTCGTGGTGCTCAAGGTCATTGATGGTGACGGGTCGCCCCTTGCGCTGCAGATAGTCAGGCGAAGCGCACAGGACAAACTTGAAAGGCCCCAGCTTGCGCGCCATCAGCTTGGAGTCGGCCTGCCCACCGCTGCGAATCACACGTCAAAACCTTCATCAATCACATCCACCAACTGGTCGTTGAAGTCCAGTTCGAGCTCAATCTCCGGATAGGCTTTACGGAACCGCGCCATATGGGGCAAGAGAAAGCGATAACCGATGGTGGGCAAGCTGACGCGTAACTTTCCACGGGGTTCCTGTGTGGCATGGGAAAGCATGGCCCGGGCATCTTCAAGGTCGTCGAGGATCCTTCGGCAACGTTCGTAGAACAACTGGCCTTCCGCCGTCAGGCTGACTCTGCGGGTGCTGCGGTGCAATAACCGCACATTCAGCGAAGCCTCGAGTTTGGCGACGTTTTTGCCCACGGCCGAGGCAGAGATTCCCAACGCCCTGGCGGCGCTGATGAAGCTGAGCGCCTCGGCCGTTTTCACGAATGAGATCACCCCGCTAAGACTGTCCATACGTCGATTACATCCTTTTAGTTCGCTATAAGTGGAATAAAAGCCCGTTTATCTTCGATTGTATCCTTACTAGAGTACGAACGATCGCGCACCCAGGCCTGGACAGCACGGATACTTCTTAAACCTGCAGGGAATGCCTTGATGAACTCAGCTACCGATCCGCTGCCGGCCCATGGCCAGTACTCCATCTTGGCTGCCATTTGCCTGGCAGCCTTGGTATTACCCATGAGTTTTACCGGCGGGGCGGTGGCGACGCCGTTCATTGGTCAATCCTTTGATGCCCAGCCCACGGAACTGGCCTGGATCACTAATGCCTTCATGCTCAGTTTCGGCAGCCTGCTGATGGCCGCCGGCACCCTCGCTGATATCTACGGACGCAAGCGCCTGTTCATGTGCGGCATGGCGTTGTTTGCGGTGGTGTCGACCCTGTTGGCGGTGGTCCCCGATATTGTCTGGCTGGACTTGTTGCGTGGGGTGCAGGGCATTGCCGCGGCGGCGGCCCTGGCCAGCGGTTCGGCGGCACTGGCGCAGGAGTTTGATGGGCATGCCAGAACGCGTGCTTTCAGCCTTCTGGGCACCACCTTCGGAGTTGGCCTGGCCTTCGGTCCGTTGTTGTCCGGGTTGCTGGTCGAGTACATGGGCTGGCGCTCGATTTTTATTTGCACCGCCCTGATCGCCATCCTTTCCTTGATATTTGCCCTGCCGAAAATGCGCGAAAGCCGCAACCCGCAAGCACAGCGTCTGGATGCGCCAGGCGTGTTGACGTTTTCCGGCCTGCTGATCACGTTCACCACGGCGGTGATCCTGGCACCTGAGCAAGGCTGGGGGGCGCCCGTCATCCCTGCGCTGCTTGGCGCGTCGGCGGGCTTTTTGCTGCTGTTTATCATTGTTGAAAATCGAGCGAAACATCCGATGCTGGAACTGGGGCTGTTTCTGTTTCCGCGCTTTGTCGGTGTACAGATCCTGCCGATCGGCACCTGCTATTGCTACATCGTCTTGATCGTATTGCTGCCGTTTCGGTTTATCGGCGTGGAAGGTGCCAGCGCCTTTGAAGCGGGGTTGGTGATGTTGGCACTCTCCGCCCCGATGCTGATTGTCCCGATCATGGCCGCGTCACTGACTCGCTGGATTTCGGCGGGCGTACTCTGCGCAATCGGCTTCTTGATCGCAGCGGCCGGGCTCTACTGGCTGAGTGTGATCCCGGTCGGCGCGCACGCACAGATCATCGCGGCCATGCTGGTGACCGGTATCGGTACGGGCCTGCCTTGGGGCTTGATGGATGGTTTGTCGATCAGCGTGATTCCCAAGGAGCGGGCGGGGATGGCCGCTGGCATTTTCAACACGACGCGGGTGGCCAGCGAAGGTGTCGCCCTGGCAATCACTGTTGCGGTGCTGACGGCCCTGGTCGCACATCATCTGAGCATCAGTGCTCCGGTCAAACTGTCAGCCGTTGACTATTCAACTATCGCGCAACGTCTGGTGATGGGAGATATCCAGCACGCGAGCACCGACGCCAGCCAAATTCCGCTGACGATACTGCGCTTGGCCTATACCGCGGGGTTCAACACCTTGTTGCAACTGCTGGCGATGTTCACGCTGTTCACTGCCGCCGTGGTCTTTCTGTTCCTGGGCCGACAAAGCGAAGTCCGCGACGGCGCCGAATCCGCCTGTTTACTGGATTTCAGGCACAAAAAAAGACGTCCGTGGACGTCTTTAGATGTTTGATTGGTGGAGCCGGGGGGATTTGAACCCCCGTCCGCCAGTACTCCGCTGTCGGTACTACATGCGTAGCCGTGTCTATTAAGTTAACCCTCAGCGACCCGACGGGCAGGGTGCTTTGGGCGAGTTGTGTAAGTTTTAGCCGCTTCGTCCACAACGTACTGCACGGCGATTCTGTTCTATATGACAATCACTTCGAGTTTACAGACATCCTCTAGTGATTGCTGGACCCGAAGGTACCAGAAGCTCAGGGTCTAAGGCTGCTTACGCAGCGATAGCGAATTCCTGGCCGTAGTTTTCGTCATTGGCAACTATAAGTAGTTGCAACAGTGGATTTACGAGTTCTGTTACCAACTCGGCATGCACCTAAAGTTTCGCAACCGGCGTCGAATCCTAAACGGCCCCGAGCCTGTTGCTCTGTGAATCAAAGTGAGCAACAAGCCTGCGCAGTGTACGCCAACGCGGCTCAGAAGGCCAACCGAAGGTTGGCCACCACAGATTATGGGTTGGGTTCGTTGCGTTGTTTGTCAGCAAGTGCCGATGCCTGGGTGGCCTCGGTGACGCATTTTTTGTCGTCCCCGGAAGCTTGGGACGCTTCGGCGCTGGACATCAGTCTTTTGATCTCCATTGCGGTGTTGCTGGCGCTCGCCGGCAGTGAATTCACTTTGCTTTTGAGCTCTTGCAGCTTGCTCGTACAAAGGTTGTTGTCCGCAGAAAATACGGGGGAGGCCAACATGGCAGCAGAGATGAACAGACCAGCGAGTGCGGTACGTTTCATGGATATCTCCTTGAACTGATGGTTTCGGTGCTGCCGTATGAGCGGGCGCTCGGCCGAGGTCGGAAAATAAGCCACGAGTGAATGGGCCTACTTAAAAGACTGCGATATTGCGCAAGAATTCGTTTGCTGCAGAAGAGTCTATGAAAATGACCCCACCCCAGATGCAACAAAACCCGCGAATTGGCGGGTTTTGTTTTGCCTCGTATCAGGTGGCGCCGGGGGAGCCAGAAGGCCAACCCGAAGGCTGGCATTGTGTGGGGCTATTGTTTGCCGCCGTCACTTGTTTTCTGAATGGCCTGAATAGTTTTGGTGGTCTCGGCGACGCAATCATTAGTCCCTTCCTTGGTGCCTTTTGCATGATCGGCTTTGGCTTTCTCGACGCTGTCCATTACCTGTTCAGTCATTTCCGGAGGAATCTGTGTCTTGGCATTTTCGATGGTTTTCAAGTTGACCGCACAGAGGTCTTCAGCGGCAAACGAAGGGGACGCCATCAGCGAGACAGTAACGAACAGACCTAACAGTACAGAACGTTTCATGTGTATCTCCTTGAACTGAGGGCGCAGGCTTCGCTGGCCGTCAGGACGGGCTGCCATTTGGGGGAAGCCCCGCATTTATGGGGCTTGATCAGTGGACTACGGCAGCGCATCAGGGTTCTATTTTTCTTGCATATCCCTCGCCCGAGTCACTCGATCCACCAGATAGACCAGCCCGTGGTAGTCAATTCCACCGTGTTGCGTCAGACCGATCTCACAGGTGCGGCTGGTCGAAATCCCCTCGCTGCACTGGTGCACCGAATCCTTGAGCGTGCGCAGCGAATGAGCGTTCAGCTCCGGCGTGGTAAAGCCCTTGTCGCCGGCAAACCCGCAGCAGTGAATGCCTTCGGGAATGACCACGTTTTTGCTGCATTTACGCGCCAGATCGATCAGCGCCTGACTTTCCCCGAGGTGCTGAGTGCTGCAGGTGACGTGTACCGCGATGGGCGCTTCCTGTGGCGTGAATTCGAGACGTTCCATCAAATGCGTACGGATGAAACGCACCGGATCGTACAGGTCCAGTCGAACATCACCCAGGTCCTGAATCAGGCGCAGAGTGCAGGGGCTGGTGTCGCAGTAAATCGGATCGAGCCCGCCACGGCTGGCGTGCAGCAACGCGCCAATCAGTTCCTGGCGTTTGTGTTCGGCCTGTTCGGCGTAGCCCTTGGAGGCGAACGGCTGACCGCAGCAGAGACTGTCCTGATTGTCCGGAAAGACTACCTGGTAACCGGCTTTTTCCAGCAAGCCACGGGTTTTGTCGTACAGCGACATTTGCTCTTTGTCACCGGCTGCGGGACCCATCACCCGCGAAACGCAGGCCGCCAGGTACACCACTCGCGGACGCGCATCCGTCACGGTCGGGCTGAAGCGAATGGCCTTTTCCGGCTGCGGCATGGCGTTGGTCCATTGAGGAACCTGACCTTTGGATAGCTTCGTCAGCGTCGCCGAAAGTTTCGCCAGACGCGGCGCTCCCAGCAGCATCCGCGCACCGTTGGCCACGTGTAGGGTGAAACGTGCACCTTGCAGTGCGGTGGCGAAATTGCCTTCAAGCCAGTTGGCAGTTTTCGTATGCGTCGCCTTACGGCTGCGGAGCTTTTTCACCAGCTCGCCTGTGTTGATTCCTACAGGGCAACGTTGGGCGCACAAACCGGTGGCGGCGCAGGTGTCGATGCCCTGATATTCGTAAGCGGCTTCCAGTTCGGTGGTGTCGACGTCTGCACGTTTCTTCGCCTGAATGTCGCGCCAGATCACGATGCGCTGGCGCGGGCTCAGGGTCAGGTCTTTCGACGGGCAGACCGGTTCACAAAAACCGCACTCGATGCACTTATCCACAATCTCGTCGGCGGCCGGCAGCGGTTTCAGATTCTTCAAGTGGATCTGCGGATCATCGCTGAGTACCACGTCGGGATTGAGAATGCCGTTGGGGTCGAGCAGGCGTTTGAGCTGCCACATCAACTGGTAGGCATCGCTGCCCCATTCCAGTTCGACGAAGGGCGCCATGTTGCGGCCGGTGCCGTGCTCGGCCTTCAACGAGCCGCCGAACTCCACGGCGACCAATTGCGCGACGTCGTCCATGAACGCCTGATAGCGTGCGACTTCTTCCGGGTTGTTGAAACCTTGGGTGAAGACAAAGTGCAGATTGCCTTCCAGTGCGTGTCCGAAAAGAATCGCTTCGTCGTAGTGATGTTTGTCGAACAGCTCGATCAGACGGTTTACGCCGATGGCCAGTTGTTCCACCGGGAAGGTCACGTCTTCGATGATTACCGTGGTGCCGGTTTTACGCACCGCGCCGACGGCGGGGAAGGTGTCCTTGCGAATGGCCCAGAGGCGTGCGTTTTCGACCGGATCTTCGGTGAAGTCGACTTGTTTCTCCACCGGGAATGAGGCCAGCGACGCCATGATTTGCGCCAGTTGCTCCTGCAGCAAAGTGGACGACGCGGCGCGGGATTCGATCAGCAGGGCGCAGGCATTGTTCGACAGATGCTGTACGAAAGCCGGCATGCCGGGCTTGTCCTGCACCGAACGGAGACTGCGGCGGTCCAGCAGTTCCACGGCCGACACCGGTTGGCTTTTCAGCACGGTGACGGCGTTGCAGCAGGTTTCCACATCCGGGAACACGATCAGCGCCGACGCCTTGTTCGGGTGGTCGATCACGGTGTCGTAGGTCACTGCGCTGATGAACCCGAGCGTGCCTTCGGAACCCACCAGCAAGTGGCTCAAGATATCCACAGGCTCATCGAAATCCACCAGGGCGTTGAGTGACAGGCCGGTGGTATTTTTCAGACGATATTTGTGGCGGATTTTTGCGGCTAATTCGGAATTGGCGCGGGTCTTGCGGCCCAGTGTCGCCAGACGTTCAAGCAGTGCTGCGTGGCTCTCACGAAACGCCGCGACACTCGCCGCATCTTCGGTATCGAGGCGGCTGCCGTCGGCGAGCACCAGGCGAATACCGGCCAGCGTGTGATAGGTGTTTTGCGCCGTGCCGCAGCACATGCCGCTGGCATTGTTGGCGACAATGCCACCGATTTTGCAGGCGTTGATCGAGGCCGGGTCCGGACCGATCTTGCGCCCGAACGGTGCCAGCCAGGCGTTGGCCTGTGCGCCGATCACGCCCGGTTGCAGGCGGATTTGCGTGCCCTGACCGCGGATCTCGCGACCGTTCCAGTTATCCCCAAGCACGATCAGCACCGAATCGCTGATGGCCTGGCCGGACAGGCTGGTGCCGGCGGCGCGGAAGGTCACCGGGACTTGATCCCGTTGCGCCAGTCCGAGCAGCGCCACCACTTCATCTTCGGATTCGACGCGGATCACCAGTTTCGGAATCAGCCGGTAGAAACTGGCGTCGGTGCCGAAGGCCAATGTCGACAGTGGATCGTCGAAACGTCGCTCTTGGGGGATCAGTTTCTGTGCATCTCGCAGGAAAGCCGCCGGTAGAGTCATTGGTCCTCCAGAATCAAAACCACCAGGTCTTTTGGACCGTGAGCGCCGTAGGCCAGGACTTGCTCGATGTCAGCGGTCTTCGACGGGCCGGAGATCAGCAGCGTGTTGGTCGGCATGCCTTGCGCCCAGTTGAATTCCTGCTGCACCTGATAGAAGTTGTCGCGTATTTCACTGGCCTTGAGCAAGGCAAAATGCACCGGCGGCACCAGGCTCATCAAACGCGGTTCTTCCCGCGTCGGCCAGAGAATCAGACTACCTGTGGCAGCGATTGCTCCGAAGGTTCCGGTCAGACTGGCGGGTGTGTCGTTGAACAGCTCGGCTTTCCATTCTTCAACCGGACGGTCGTAGGACTTAAGCGTGGGCAGGCCAGAATTTTTCTCCCAGTGCTGAGCGATACGTTGACCATGAGGCGTAGTCGGTGCGATCAACAAGCTTGGCAATTGGCGATCGCGCAGCAATTGCGCCAGCAGTCCTGGCCAACTGTCGCCTGATGTCAGATGGATTTCCGTGTGCACCGCTTCCATCAGTTTACGCAGTTGCGGAATGCGTTGCTCAGGCGCGTAGGTGTACGGCGCTGTCACCAGTTCGACGTCGAATTCGTCAGGCACGGGCGTGGTGCCCGTCAGACTTTTCCGCAACTTGGCGAGGATATTTTGCTTGGCGCTCATCAGCGGTCTCCCTGTTTGGCCAGATGTTCACGGGCCATGTCATGCAGTGAGCGGGCAGCGGGTTTCGGGGCGCTGTGGTTTTGCGTCCATGGACCGACGTTGCTCGGTGCGAGGGCGCGCAGTCGCGTCGCGAAGTAGCCAAATAGACGATACAGCGTCGGCGAGCTGTTGAGCCTGGCCCAGGCGTTCCAGATAAAGCGTTCCTTGCGCGAGTACTTGCTGCCCTGGCCGCGCATGACTTGATGCGGGCTGTCCGGGGCTTTGACGTTCTCTTCCCGTAGGCGACGCAACAATGCAGGTATAGGAATTTTTACCGGGCAGACTTCACCGCAGGCACCGCACAACGATGATGCGCTCGGATGGTCCGGGACTTTTGCCAGGCCGACCATGTGCGGGGTGATGATTTTTCCGATAGGCCCGGGGTAAACCTCCCCATAGGCGTGACCGCCGATTCGGGTGTAGACCGGGCAATGATTCATACAGGCGCCGCAGCGGATGCAGTTCAGAGTCTGGCGCAATTCGCTGTCGGCAAAGGCTTGGCTGCGACCGTTGTCCAGCAGCACCAGATGCACTTCCTGAGGACCGTCGAGTTCGTGCGCCTTGCGCGGGCCGGAGATCATGTTGACGTAGGTGGTGATCGGCTGGCCAAGGGCCGAACGGGTCAGCAGCGACAACAGCGGCACCACGTCACGCAGGTTTTCCACGACTTTTTCGATGCCGGTGACAGCAATGTGCACCGGTGGCACCGTGGTGGTCATGCGGCCGTTGCCTTCGTTCTCCACCAGCAGCAGGGTGCCGGTTTCGGCCACGGCGAAGTTGACGCCGGAGACGCCGATGTCTGCTTCGAAGAATTTCTGCCGCAAGACTTTGCGACCGATCTGAATGAGTTGGTCAACGTCCTTGGTGTACTCCACGCCAAGTTTGTCGTGAAACAAGGACGCGACCTGACCGGCATTCTTGTGGATCGCCGGCATAATAATGTGTGAAGGCTTCTCGTGGTCGAGCTGGACGATGTACTCGCCCATGTCCGATTCCAGACATTCAATGCCCTGTTCAGCGAGGAAGTGATTCATCTCCATCTCTTCGCTGACCATCGATTTGCCCTTGATCACTTGCCGCCCCTCGTGAGCGCGGATGATCGAGAGGACGATGCCATTGGCTTCGTCCACCGTTTCCGCCCAGTGCACTGTCACACCGTTGCGGGTCAGGTTCTGTTCAAGTTGCTCGAGCAGGTCGGGCAACTTCGATAACGCACGGGCGCGGACAGCATTACCCAGCACTCGCAAATGTTCTCTTTCGTGGGCATCGCTGAAGGACGTTGCCCGTTTTGTCATCAGTGAATCCATCGCAGTGCGAAAGTTGTTTCGCAGTTGCTTGTCACCCAACGCCTTATGAGCACGGGTGCGGAAATCTTCTTCTACGGCAACCGTAGGAATAATCACGGGAGCGTTCATTGAACACCTCCGGTTCGCTGCCAAAGGAAACTGGCCAGGTGTTGGCCGCGCAACGCTTCCTTCTGTTTCTCCAGCGAGCCATTGATGTTCATCAGGCAACCGCAGTCGGCACTGAGTACCTGGTGCGCGCCGGATTCCTTCAACGACCGGGTCTTGTCAGCCACCATCGCGCCGGAAATGTCTGGCATACGGACGCTGAAAGTCCCACCAAAGCCACAGCATTCGCTTTCGTGGCTGTGGTCCACTCGCTCCACGTTGCCCAGCTGCGCCAACAACTCGCGGCCGTGCAGGTGGGTGTTCATCTCGCGACGTGCCGAGCACGAAGTGTGCAACGCCACTTTGACCGGTTTGCCGCTGTCCTTGAACTGCACCTTGCAGACGAACAACAGAAACTCGGCCAACTCATAAGTCCGGGCTGCCAGCGCCTGAACCTGTTTGAGTGTTTCCGGCTCGTCCTTGAACAAGTCGGCGTAGTGTTCGCGCAACATGCCGGCACACGATCCCGACGGCACCACCACCGGATAATCCCCAGCGAACAGCGCCAGTTGCGAGCGTGCCACGGTCCGGGCCTGGTCGGTGTAACCGGAGGTGTAGGCCGGTTGTCCGCAGCAGCTTTGCCCCTGCGGGTACTCGACACGAATGCCTTCGCGTTCCAGCAGGTGAATCGCGTCCATCCCGGCTTCCGGGTAGAACAAGTCCACCACGCAGGTTCCGAACAAGTAGACCCGTGACGGTTTTTCGCTGGGATATTGCCGAGGCTCGGGCAGTGGCGGAGCGACGCGGGTCGCGTTTGGCACGGCGTTGTAAAAAAGCTCGCTCATCAGGCGTGTCTCTCGGCCGGTTATCCGTCCGCTGAGGCTGCTGAAATATAGAGAGTGATTCTTTCAGCAGCCTTACAGACCGGGTTGTGGATAGCTGACGCCGGAATCGTAGTCCGGCGTCGGTTTTTGCTGTTTGTCTTGTAGTACTCAGTGCACCAGCATGCCGGTGAACCAGTAGGCCTGAGCCAGGGTGATCAAGCCGACGATCGTTGCAAAGAACAGGCTGTGCTTGAGGGTGAAGCGGAACAGATCCGATTCCTTGCCCACCAGACCGGTCGCGGCGCAGGCCACAGCGATCGATTGTGGCGAGATCATCTTGCCGGTCACGCCGCCGCTGGTGTTCGCTGCGACCAGCAAGGTGTCGTTGACGCCGATCTGGTGCGCGGTGGTCGCTTGCAACGAACTGAACAGCGCGTTGGACGAGGTATCGGAACCGGTCAGAAACACGCCCAGCCAGCCGAGGAACGGCGAGAAGAACGGGAATGCCGCGCCGGTGCCTGCCAGTACCAGGGCCATGGTCGACGACATGCCCGAGTAGTTGGTGACGAAGGCAAACGCCAGCACCATGCCGATGGACAGAATCGGCCAGCGCAGCTCGTAGAAGGTCTCTCTCAAAGTGGTCAGACCAGTTTTAATATTGATCTTCAGCACCAGCATCGAGATCAGCGCGGAGAAGAAAATCGCCGTGCCGGTCGCGGAAATCGGGTCGAGTTTGAATACGGCCGGGATCGCCGTCGGAGCCGTCACGATCGGGGCGACCTTGATCACCATCTGGTCCAGGTGCGGAATGGCGAAGTTGAACACCCAGCTGTACATCGAACCGCCAGCGGCAAACATCGCCTTGAACGGTTTCAGGGTCCAGATAGTGACCAGCACGGTGAGGATCAGGAACGGCGACCAGGCTTTGAAAATTTCACCGAGGCTGTAAGGCGAGGCCACGGTTGTGCGCGGCTGGCCGAAACCGCCGGCGCTGGCAGTCACAACGGAGGCCGAGACCGCGCCAACGATGTGTTGGCCAGCAGCGCGTTTCGGCTGCCAGACTTTCAGGAACAGCGTCAGGGAGATCAGGCTGGCCAGGGCCGAGGTGATGTCCGGCAGTTCCGGGCCGATGAAGTTCGAGGTGAAGTACTGGGTGACGGCAAAGCTCAAACCGGCCACCAGCGCTGCTGGCCAGGTTTCCCGCACACCGCGCAGGCCGTCCATCATGAACACCAGCCAGAACGGCACGAACAGCGACAGCAGCGGCAGTTGGCGGCCGGTCATGGCGCCGATCTTGAACGCATCGATACCGGTCACTTGCCCGGCCACGATGATCGGAATTCCCAGTGCGCCGAACGCCACCGGCGCGGTGTTGGCGATCAGGCACAGGCCTGCGGCATACAGCGGATTGAAGCCCAGTCCTACAAGGAGTGCGGCGGTAATCGCTACCGGTGCGCCGAAACCGGCTGCACCTTCAAGGAAGGCGCCGAAGCAGAAGCCGATCAGCAACACCTGCAAGCGCTGGTCGTCGGTGATCGACAGGACGGAGCTGCGGATCACTTCGAACTGACCACTCTTGACCGTCAGTTTGTAGAGGAACACGGCGGCCACGATGATCCACGCAATCGGCCACAGGCCGTAAGCGAAGCCATGCCCGGCGGCGGCGAATGCCATGTCGACCGGCATCTGAAAGGCGAAGATGGCGACCGCAATGGACAAGGCCAGCGTGATGCTGCAGGCCACGTGCCCTTTGAGCCGGAACACGGCCAACGCCAGAAAGAAAAACACGATGGGAATTACGGCCGCGAGCGCGGAAAGGCCGAGGCTGCCGAGCGGGGTATAGAGCTGTTGCCAGGTTTGCATATGGGGTGGCCCCTAATTGTTGTTGGTCAGGCACTGTTCAGCGTTCTTGGATAATTGGTAATACCAATTTACAATCGCTGTTCGCTAGGGTAAAAGCCTTGTAGGCGGTGTGTCAATTTGCCGCCCTAAAACTTTTGTCGAACAAGCGCTGTGGCGTTGGCCTGATCTGCTTCAGCAAATGCTGTCTGGTAGGTGCCCGCGCGGCGCTGATGCGCCAGAATAGAGAGCCCGGCGAACCGTCGGGATCGTGGAGATTTGAGTTATGGGGTTTGATCAAATTCGTCAGCGCCGTTTGTCTGACGATATTGTCGAGCAGCTTGAGGGGATGATCCTCGAGGGCACGCTGAAGGCGGGTGAGCGCTTGCCGGCAGAGCGCGCGCTGGCCGAGCAGTTCGGCGTGTCACGCCCTTCGTTGCGCGAAGCGATTCAGAAACTGGCGGCCAAGGGCTTGCTGGTCAGTCGCCAGGGCGGCGGAAATTACGTGGTGGAATCACTGGGCACGACCTTCAGTGATCCGCTGCTTCATCTGCTGGAAAGCAACCCCGAGGCCCAGCGTGATCTGCTGGAGTTTCGCCACACCCTGGAAGCGTCCTGCGCCTATTACGCGGCACTGCGTGCCACGGATGTCGATCGTGAGCGACTGACCGCTGCCTTTGATGAATTGCAGGATTGCTACACGCGTCACGATGAAGTGAGCCGGGCGGAAGAGGGCGCGGCGGATGCGAAATTTCACCTGGCAATCGCCGAAGCCAGTCACAACGCGGTGTTGCTGCACACCATTCGCGGGCTGTTCGATCTGCTCAAGCGCAACGTGGTGACCAACATCGGTGGTATGTACAAACAGCGCACTGAAACCCGCGACATGCTGATCACACAGCACCGGGAGTTGTACGTGGCGATTATCGAAGGAAGGGCGGAGCAGGCGCGGGAAGTCTCCAGTCGACACATTTTGTATGTGCAGGAAGTGCTGGAAGAGGTGCGTCAGGAAGTGCAGCGCATGGCCCGGGCTGAGCGGCGCAAGGGGATGTAATCAGTTAGTTTTGTATCGTTTGTGCGATTGCCTTCGCGAGCAAGCCCGCTCCCACAGGGGTCTCGGTTTGCCGCAAAAATATCGGCATCCACGGACCTTGTGGGAGCGGGCTTGCTCGCGAAAGCGGTCTCAAGGCGAAAGATTAGTCTTCCTTGCCCTTGTTGCGCACCGCACGCTGCAACTCGCGACCGGCGTCGCGTTCGCGTTCGGTATCTCGCTTGTCGTATTCCTTCTTGCCCTTGCCCAGCGCGATCTCGCACTTGACCATGTGCTTGCTCCAGTACCAGGACAGGCACACGCAGGCATAACCCTTTTGCTGCACGGCAGCGGCCAGCTTTTCCAGCTCGCGGCGGTTGAGCAGCAATTTTCGGGTGCGCGTCGGATCAGCGATGACGTGGGTGCTGGCGGTCGTCAGGGGCGTAATGTGGCTGCCAAGCAGCCAGGCTTCGCCATCCTTGAGCAGTACATAGCTGTCAACCAGCTGTAGCTTGCTTGCCCGCAGACTTTTTACTTCCCAGCCGGCCAGGACCAGACCAGCCTCGAACCGATGTTCGATGAAGTAATCGTGTCGCGCCTTTTTATTTTGCGCGATGGTCCCTGTTGGGTGTTTCTTCTGTTTAGCCATAGGGGCGGCATTATAGGGAGTTGCAAGCGAGTCGGCTACGGTGACGCAGCGTGCTTGAGCAGGTTGATTGAATCCCGGACAATGCGCCCTCTTTTTTCAATGCTTGGACGTGGTAACGATGTCGACAGACAAGGTTTCTGTCCACGGCAGTTGGGCTAGCCGCTGGGTCTTCATACTTGCCGCGACCGGTTCGGCCGTGGGCCTGGGTAGCATCTGGAAGTTCCCGTACATGGTCGGGGTCTACGGCGGCGGTGCGTTTGTGTTGATGTTCCTGGCCTGTATCGCACTGATCGGCGTGCCGGTCATGCTGGCGGAAACGCTGATCGGCCGGCGCGCCCGGCAAAGTCCGGCCAACGCGTTGAAGGTGCTGGCGCTGGAGGCGGGGCATTCGGGGAAGTGGTCCTGGGGCGCGTTCGCCGGGATGATCACGGCGCTGCTGATCCTGTCCTTCTATAGTGTTGTCGGCGGCTGGTCGCTGGATTACATCATCGACATGGGGCGCGGCGATTTCCAGGGTGTAACGCCTGAGCAAGTCGGCGCGTACTTTGGCAAGGTGATCGCCGATCCATGGCGCCTGACACTTTGGCACACGATTTTTATGCTGCTGTCCGCCATTGTGATCGCCAAAGGCGTCGTCGCCGGGCTCGAACGCAGCCTGCGCATCATGATGCCGTTGCTCTTCGTGATGATTCTGGTGCTGCTGGGCTACAGCATGACCACCGGCCATTTCATGGAGGGCGTGCATTTCATGTTCGACTTCCACCTGGAAAAAGTCCTCGACGGCTTGCTGCCAGCTATGGGGCATGCGTTCTTCTCCCTGAGCGTGGGCGTGGGTTCGATCATGATCTACGGCGCTTACATGCCGAAGGACTCGTCGATTTCCGGCACCGTCGTCGGTGTCGCGTTGCTCGATACCTTTGTTTCACTCGTGGCCGGCCTGGCATTGTTTCCAATAGTGTTTGCTGCCGGCCTGAATCCGAGCGAAGGCCCCGGCCTGATGTTCGTCAGCCTGCCATTTGCCTTTGGTAACGTAGCGTTCGGCCAGTTGATGGGCGTGGTGTTTTTCGTGCTGGTAGCGATTGCGGCCTGGAGTTCGGCGATTTCGTTGCTGGAGCCGATGGTGGCTTACCTGGTTGAACGTACTAAAGTCAGTCGCGCCTGGGTGACGTTCTGGTTGGCGTTCACTTGCTGGTTCGTTGGTCTGGGCACGGTGTTTTCCTTCAATATCTGGAGGGAAGCCAAATTTTTCGTGAACGAAGGCGGAATGTTCCATCTCTATCAATGGGGTGCGGCCAGCGGCCTGGATTTCTTCGGTGTAATCGACTTCTTCACTTCGCGGATCATGCTGCCACTCGGTGGTTTGTGTTTCGTGGTGTTTGCAGGCTGGGTAATGGGGCGTGAAGCGGTGCGCGATGAGTTGTCGATCCGCAGCCCCATGCTGTTCAATCTGTCCCTGTTTTTGATGCGCTATGTGGCGCCCATCGGCATTCTTGTAGTGTTTGCCGCCCAGCTATGGAACTGACGCTGACATGACGACACACATTCAACGTTCGGCACTGCTGCCGTATCCGGCGCAAGCGCTGTATGACCTGGTCAATGACGTGGCGCGTTACCCGGAGTTTTTGCCGTGGTGCTCGTCGGCCGAAGTCCTGGAAAGCTCTCCCGAGCAAATGCGCGCGAGCGTCGGTGTGGCCAAGGGGGGGCTTAGTCAGCATTTCGTGACGCGCAACACGCTGGTTCCGGGGCAATCGATCGAGATGAACCTCGAGGAAGGCCCGTTCACTCAGTTGCATGGCATCTGGGTGTTCAAGGCGTTGACCGACAAGGCCTGCAAGATCAGCCTGGACCTTTCGTTCGATTACGCCGGGCCGATTGTTCGCGCGACCCTGGGGCCTCTATTCAATCAGGCGGCCAATACGCTGATGGATGCGTTCTGCCAGCGCGCCAAGCAGATGCATGGGTGAGGCCGTGATCGAGGTTGAGGTGGTGTATGCCGCCGTGGATCGTCAGGTGCTTCTCTGTGAAACGGTGCCCGCAGGTACGACAGTGCGGATGGCTTTGCTGAAGTCGAGGGTGGCCGAGGCGTTTCCGGAGCTGGATCTGGCAAATTGTCCCGTAGGGATATTCGGCAAGGTGGTCGCGGATCCGGACGCTCGTCAGGTTCAGGCGGGGGATCGCATCGAGATTTATCGGCCGCTGCTGGCTGATCCGAAAGAGGTTCGCCGGCTTCGCGCCGCCAAGGCTGCCGAGGCCAAAGCGCGGAATCAGTGATGTGCCAAACGCCAGACAATAAAAAACCCGGACATGCCGGGTTTTTTATTGCGTCGCAAATTATTGCGGCGAGGTTTCCAGCGGTTCTGGCGTCGGGACCGGAACGGTTTCTACACCGTCGACGTCCTTCTGGATCTGATCCAGCAACGAACCTGGCTTCACCGGTTTTTCCGGCTTCGGCTTCTCGGCGTTTTCAGCAGGTGCGGTCACGTTAGTGCCACTGTCCTTGCCGAGAATGGCTTCGTCCCGGCTCACGCCTGGCATGAAATCACCAGAGAGGCTGACAAGTTGGTCATTTGGGTTGAAGATAACGCTAATGCGTTCCTGTTGGCGTTCACCGCCACCCGGTTGCAGGCTGTACAGATAATCCCAGCGATCGGCATGGAACGTGTCGGTCAACAGGGGGTTGCCCATGATAAACCGTACTTGCTTACGGGTCATTCCCGGGCGTAACTGGTTTATCATGTCCTGCGTGACGACATTGCCCTGCTGGATGTCGATTTTGTAAACCCCGGGGAATGAACAACCGGCGAGTGCGAGCAGTCCCACAAAGGTGAAACTGGTTAGCAAGAGCTTGGTGTTTTGCATCGGTGGGCGACTTCCACTATCTTGGCTGGGACAACGTAAACGCCGATCATACCCGCATTAAGAGAAGCTGCGAAGCAGCATCGCGAGAAAGCTGACCATGGTTGAAAATAGCGAACTACGCAAAGCCGGCCTCAAAGTGACCCTTCCGCGGGTCAAGATTCTGCAAATGCTCGATTCCGCCCAGCAACGCCACATGAGTGCCGAGGATGTTTACAAGGCGCTGATGGAGGCTGGTGAGGACGTCGGTCTGGCCACGGTTTACCGTGTACTGACCCAGTTCGAGGCAGCTGGCCTTGTGGTGCGGCACAACTTCGACGGAGGCCATGCGGTCTTCGAGCTGGACGACGGCAAGCATCACGACCATATGGTCAACGTCGAGACCAGTGAAGTGATCGAATTCTTCGACGAAGAAATCGAGCGTCTGCAGAAAGCCATTGTCGACAAATATGGCTTTGAGATGGTTGATCACAACCTTGTACTGTACGTGCGCAAGAAAAAGTAAGCATGTCGCGCGAACTTCAGGTTCGCGAAACGAGCGAAGGCGACCTCAGGGTCGCCTTCGTGCTTTCTGCCGTTACTAAATTTTTGCGGTAACGACCATTTTTTTCGCGTGAGCCAGGGATTCCTTGGTCAGGTCGATGCCGCCCAGCATCCGCGCGACTTCTTCGACACGATCATTCTTGCTCAGCTTGGACACGGCCGTGCGGGTCGCATCCTCGCCACGGACCTTGTGTACAAATAAATGCTGATGACCCTGCGCCGCCACTTGCGGCAAGTGAGTCACTGTCAGCACCTGTCCGCGTTCACCGAGGCGACGCAGCAGCTGGCCGACAATCTCTGCAGTCGGTCCGCCGATACCCACGTCCACTTCGTCGAATACCAGTGTCGGAACGCGTGAAGTCTGCGCGGTGATCACCTGAATCGCGAGGCTGATCCGTGACAGCTCACCACCCGAGGCTACTTTGGCCAGGGCTTTCAAGGGTTGGCCCGGGTTGGCGCTCACCAGCAACTCGACTTGTTCCAGCCCGTTGGGAAGTAATTCATCGCTGCCATTGGGGCGCAATTCGATGGTGAAACGACCGCCGGGCATACCCAATCGCTGGATTTCCTGCTCCACGGCGCTGGCCAGACTAGTGGACGCCTGATGGCGCAGATCGCTCAGTTCCCGAGCCTTCTCCTGGTAATGGCGGGCATAAGAGGCCAGCTCATCACTCAGTCGCTCAATGGATTCATCATTGGCATTCAAGGTTTCGATTTCATCCAGCAAGCGCTGCTGCATCTCGGCCACCTCGGTGGGCTGGATGCGGTGCTTGCGCGCCATGGTGTAGATCGCATCGAGGCGTTCTTCGAGGTATTGAAGGCGCGCCGGGTCGGCGTCGAAGTTGTCGAGAAAGCGATTCAGCTCGCCCACAGCTTCTTCTACCTGGATTTGTGCACTGGTCAGCAAACTGCTGGCTTCCCCCAGCGCTCCGATCGAGTTGTTTACGCTCGACAGGCGATTGAGGCTGGCGGTCAGGGCATTCAGGACATTGCCGGAATCACTTTCGCTGCATTGCTCGACCACTTGCCGGCAGATGCCCAGCAGGGTTTCGGCGTTGGTCAGGTTCTTGTGTTCCTGTTCCAGCTGTTCCAGTTCGTTTTCACCGAGGCCGAGGTTTTCCAGTTCTTCGAGCTGATAGCTGAGCAATTGATGGCGAGCGCGTTGTTCATCGCCGGAATTGGAGAGGCGTTCCAGCTCCTGACGGGTCTGGCGCCAGCGTTGGGCGGCTAATTGCACCTGGCGTGCAAGGTCGGTGGCGCCGGCATATTCGTCGAGCAAGCGGCGGTGAGTGTCAGTTTTGAGCAGTGACTGATGCTCATGCTGGCTGTGGATATCGATCAGCAGTTCGCCCAGGGCCTTGAGGTCACCGAGCGGGCAGGGCGTGCCGTTGATATAGCCGCGCGATCGTCCTTCGGCGGTGATCACCCGGCGAAGGATGCACGGGCCATCGCTTTCGAGGTCGCGTTCGGCCAGCCAGGCGCTGGCTTCCGGAATGTCGATCAGGTCGAAGGTGGCCAGGATGTCGGCTTTGTCGGCACCGGGACGGACTACGCCACTGTCGGCGCGATCGCCGAGGGTCAGGCCGAGGGCGTCGAGCATGATCGACTTGCCGGCGCCGGTTTCCCCCGTGATCACGCTCATCCCGCGATCGAGTTCGAGATCGAGATGTTCGACGATGGCGTAGTTGTGTACGGACAGGTGAACCAGCATAAAGGCCGCTCCCAGGCTTTAGGTCTGGTTATTTATACAGTGTTTTATTTGTGCCTGACAATGCCCTCGCTTAGCTCGATTTGCTTGATCCGACGAAATCGTTAGCGCGTCGAGGAATGACAATGCAGCTGTTTTTTGTAGGGTTAATCATAACAAGCCCCTTGAAGCTGATTTTTGCGGCCCCATATACCGGGACAGAAGCGCGAGTTGAGCTCGCGGACGAAATTGAAAGGAGAAATCTATGGCTGACGAACAGACAGTGGATACGCAAAATCTAGACGCCGATCAGGCTGCCCAGGATTCGGGTAATGACCTGGCGGCTCGTGTACAAGTGCTCGAAGAGCAACTGGCTGGCGCCCAGGATCAGGCCTTGCGTGTAGCGGCTGATCTGCAGAACGTCCGCCGTCGCGCCGAGCAGGATGTAGAAAAAGCGCACAAATTCGCCCTGGAAAAATTCGCTGGCGATTTGCTGCCGATCATCGACAGCCTGGAGCGTGGTCTGGAGTTGTCCAATCCGGACGACGAAAGCATCCGTCCAATGCGCGAAGGCATCGAGCTGACCCTGAAAATGTTCCAGGACACCCTGAAGCGTTATCAGCTGGAAGCAATCGATCCGCATGGCGAACCGTTCAACGCCGTTCAACATCAGGCAATGGCCATGCAGGAAAGCGCCGACGTCGAGCCGAACAGCGTGCTCAAGGTGTTCCAGAAGGGTTATCAGCTCAATGGTCGCCTGCTGCGCCCGGCCATGGTCGTGGTCAGCAAGGCTCCTGCGCCAGTTTCGCCTTCTATTGACGAGCAGGCTTGAAATTAGCCGCAAGACCCCCATTTAGAAGTCAAGCGTTTAAGTGCTACCGCAGTTAGCCACCACTGCTGCGGCAACCAAATCCAAAGTTTCGGGAGAGTGAACATGGGCAAAATTATCGGTATCGACCTGGGGACTACCAACTCCTGCGTCTCCGTACTTGAAAACGGCGTAGCCAAAGTAATCGAAAACGCCGAAGGCGCGCGTACCACGCCGTCGATCATCGCTTACGCCAACGATGGCGAAATCCTGGTTGGCCAGTCGGCCAAGCGTCAGGCTGTGACCAATCCGCACAACACCCTGTATGCGGTGAAGCGTCTGATCGGTCGTAAGTTCGACGAAGAAGTCGTACAGAAAGACATCAAGATGGTCCCTTACAAAATCGCCAAGGCTGACAACGGCGACGCGTGGGTAGAAGTGAACGGCCAGAAAATGTCGCCGCCACAAATCTCGGCTGAAATTCTGAAGAAAATGAAGAAGACCGCCGAAGACTACCTCGGCGAGCCAGTGACCGAAGCGGTGATCACCGTTCCGGCCTACTTCAACGACAGCCAGCGTCAGGCGACCAAAGACGCCGGCCGCATCGCGGGTCTGGACGTTAAACGCATCATCAACGAACCAACCGCAGCCGCTCTGGCTTACGGTATGGACAAAGCGAAAGGCGATCATACCGTGATCGTTTACGACCTGGGCGGCGGTACTTTCGACGTTTCCGTGATCGAAATCGCTGAAGTCGATGGCGAGCACCAGTTCGAAGTATTGGCCACCAACGGTGACACGTTCCTGGGCGGTGAAGACTTCGACATTCGTCTGATCGACTACCTCGTCGACGAATTCAAGAAAGAAAGCGGCATGAACCTCAAAGGTGACCCGCTGGCCATGCAGCGCCTGAAAGAAGCCGCTGAAAAAGCCAAGATCGAACTGTCTTCGAGCATGTCGACCGACGTGAACCTGCCGTACATCACTGCAGACGCCACCGGTCCTAAGCACTTGAACGTGAAAATTTCCCGCGCCAAGCTGGAAGCACTGGTTGAAGACCTGGTTCAGCGCACCATCGAACCTTGCCGCATCGCTCTGAAAGACTCCGGCATCGACGTTGGCGCCATCAACGACGTGATCCTGGTCGGCGGCCAGACCCGTATGCCACTGGTTCAGAAGCTGGTGACCGAGTTCTTCGGTAAAGAAGCACGTAAAGACGTGAACCCGGACGAAGCTGTTGCCATGGGTGCTGCTATCCAGGGCGCCGTATTGGCCGGTGACGTGAAAGACGTTCTGCTGCTCGACGTCAGCCCGCTGACCCTGGGTATCGAAACCATGGGGGGCGTGATGACTGCGCTGATCGAGAAAAACACCACGATTCCTACCAAGAAATCGCAAGTGTTCTCGACTGCCGACGACAACCAGGGCGCCGTGACCATTCACGTGCTGCAAGGCGAGCGTAAGCAAGCCGCTCAGAACAAGTCGTTGGGCAAGTTCGACCTGGCCGAGATTCCACCAGCGCCACGCGGTGTGCCACAAATTGAAGTGACCTTCGACATCGATGCCAACGGCATCCTGCACGTAGGCGCCAAAGACAAGGCCACCGGCAAGGC
This sequence comes from Pseudomonas sp. LBUM1670, assembly GCF_059695695.1. Classification (NCBI taxonomy): domain Bacteria; kingdom Pseudomonadati; phylum Pseudomonadota; class Gammaproteobacteria; order Pseudomonadales; family Pseudomonadaceae; genus Pseudomonas; species Pseudomonas sp. LBUM1670. The sequence continues at coordinate 838,602 of NZ_CP166783.1, forward strand.
TCAGTCGATCGTTATCAAGGCTAACTCCGGTTTGTCTGATGAAGAGATCGAGAAAATGATTCGCGATGCTGAAGCGAACTCCGAGGAAGACCGCAAGTTCGAAGAGCTGGCGACTGCCCGCAACCAGGGCGATGCACTGGTTCACTCGACTCGCAAAATGGTCGCGGAAGCTGGCGATAAAGTGACTGCTGAAGAGAAGACTGCAATCGAAGCCGCTGTTGTTGCTCTGGAAGCCGCTGTTAAAGGCGACGACAAAGCTGCAATCGAAGCCAAAGTTGAAGAGCTGTCGAAAGTCTCCGCTCCAGTGGCGCAGAAGATGTACGCCGAACAGGCCCAGCCTGCTGAAGGCGCGGCACCGCACGACGAAAAAGCTGAAAAGGCTGATGACGTTGTCGATGCCGAGTTCGAAGAAGTCAAAGACCACAAGTAAGTTGTTGGTCGCCCGGTTGACTGCCTTGAGGCGGTGACTGGTAGGATGTCGCCGCGCGGGAGCCTGCTCCCGCGTTGGCGTGTCTGGAGTACACGAATTTTTACAGCATGCGACAGCGCTCGTGTGTGGGCGGTATGGCCGGGAATGCTCCTGCTTTTCGAGCCGAAAGTACTGCAATGAATCAAAGACCAGGATCGTTGAATTGACGTGAGTTGGGTCCGGGCCTGTATTGGGGCTCAACGAGTTTGCCGAGGCTCAGGAGAGGTTTGGCGAACGTCCTTAAGAGTGCAAAGACTTATGGCAAAGCGTGACTATTACGAAGTATTGGGTGTTGAGCGTGGCACAAGCGAAGCGGACCTGAAAAAGGCCTACCGTCGCCTGGCGATGAAGCACCACCCGGACCGTAACCCCGATGACAAAGCGTCGGAAGAGATGTTCAAGGAGGCCAACGAGGCCTACGAAGTGCTGTCCGATTCCAGCAAGCGAGCGGCGTACGACCAGTATGGTCATGCCGGCGTCGATCCAAGCATGGGTGGCGGCGGTGCCGGGTTTGGCGGTCAGAACTTCTCCGACATCTTTGGTGATGTCTTCAGTGACTTCTTCGGTGGCGGTCGCGGCGGTGCTCGTGGCGGCGCCCAGCGCGGCAGTGACCTGCGTTACACCCTGGAACTGAATCTGGAAGAAGCGGTGCGCGGCACGACCGTGAATATCCGCGTTCCGACCCTGGTCAACTGCAAGCCATGCGATGGCTCGGGTGCCAAGAAAGGCTCCTCGCCGATCACCTGCACGACGTGTGGCGGTATCGGTCAGGTCCGCATGCAGCAAGGTTTCTTCTCGGTGCAGCAGACCTGCCCGCGCTGCCATGGCCAGGGCAAGATTATTTCCGATCCGTGCACCTCCTGTAACGGTGACGGTCGCGTTGAAGAATACAAAACCCTGTCCGTGAAAGTGCCGGCCGGTGTCGACACCGGTGACCGCATTCGTCTGTCCGGCGAAGGCGAGGCGGGTGCTCAGGGTGGGCCTACTGGCGACCTGTACGTGGTGATCAATGTGCGCGAGCACGCGATCTTCCAGCGCGACGGCAAGCACCTGTTCTGCGAAGTGCCGATCAGCTTCGTCGATGCGGCGCTGGGTGGTGAGCTGGAGATTCCGACCCTTGATGGTCGGGTCAAACTGAAAATCCCTGAAGGGACTCAGACCGGCAAACAATTCCGTGTGCGCGGCAAAGGCGTTGCGCCCGTGCGTGGTGGCGGTGCCGGTGACTTGATGTGTCGTGTGGCAGTGGAAACCCCGGTCAACCTGGGTCGCCGTCAGCGCGAATTGCTGGAAGAATTCCGTAGCTCGCTGGCGGACGACAACAGCCATTCGCCGAAAACCACCGGTTGGTTCGAAGGCGTGAAGCGCTTCTTCGGCGATCTGTAAGGAGTGAGCATGCGACGTATAGCTGTGATGGGTGCTGCTGGCCGCATGGGCAAAATCCTGGTTGAAGCAGTGCAGCAACGCGCACCGCTGACCGGTCTGACAGCAGCCATCGTGCGCCCCGGTAGCACGCTGGTCGGCGTGGATGCCGGTGAGCTGGCCTCCTTGGGGCGTATCGGCGTGCCGCTGTCCAGTCATGTGGAAGCGGTGGCTGAAGAATTCGATGTGTTGATCGACTTCACGTTGCCGGAAGTCATGCTGAAAAACCTGGCGTTCTGCCGTAAGGCAGGCAAGGCCATGGTGATCGGCACGACAGGGCTGGATGCTGCGCAGAAGCAGTTGCTGGTCGAGGCGGGCAAGGACATTCCTATCGTGTTCGCGGCCAATTTCAGTGTCGGTGTCAACCTGTCGCTGAAGCTGCTCGACATGGCTGCTCGTGTGTTGGGCGATGATGCGGATATCGAAATCATCGAGGCTCATCACCGACACAAGATCGATGCGCCTTCGGGCACTGCCCTGCGGATGGGTGAAGTGATTGCCAGCGCGCTGGATCGTGATCTGCAGAAGGTCGCGGTCTACGGGCGTGAAGGTCATACTGGTGCGCGTGAGCGAGAAACGATCGGTTTTGCCACCGTGCGCGGCGGCGATGTAGTCGGTGATCACACGGTGTTGTTTGCCTGTGAGGGCGAGCGCCTGGAGATCACGCATAAAGCGTCCAGTCGCATGACTTTCGCCAAGGGCGCGGTGCGTGCGGCGTTGTGGCTGGACGGTCGCGAGCCTGGCCTCTACGACATGCAAGACGTGCTCGACCTGCGTTAAGATGCAGCCGAAACCGGGTTCCATTCCAACGATGGGATCCGGTTTTATTACGCCAAGCGACGTCCTGTCGCATTCTCCAGCCTTTAGGGCTCATTGGCGGTAGACCAAAAATGCCTTTTTCTGTAAGCTACAGCTTTAGTGTGTTCACTAAAAGCGCGCAGAATAATTCAGTGAATGAGCGGGGTGACGTGTCCATACGTCACTCCGCTTTTTTACACCTGCGATCGCCCTTTCAGGCTTTATTTACGGGAGGTCTTCTTGACTAAGCCAGCCATACTCGCCCTTGCTGATGGCAGCATTTTTCGCGGCGAAGCCATTGGAGCCGACGGTCAAACCGTTGGTGAGGTGGTGTTTAACACCGCAATGACCGGCTATCAGGAAATCCTTACCGATCCTTCCTACGCCCAACAGATCGTTACCCTGACTTACCCGCACATCGGCAACACCGGCACCACGCCGGAAGACGCCGAGTCCGACCGCGTCTGGTCCGCTGGCCTGGTCATCCGTGACCTGCCACTGGTTGCGAGCAACTGGCGTAACACGATGTCCCTGTCCGACTACCTGAAAGCCAACAACGTTGTGGCCATCGCCGGTATCGACACCCGCCGCCTCACGCGCATCCTGCGTGAAAAAGGCGCACAGAACGGCTGCATCATGGCCGGTGACAACATTTCCGAAGAAGCGGCCATCGCCGCTGCTCAAGGTTTCCCTGGCCTCAAAGGCATGGACCTGGCGAAAGTCGTCAGCACCAAAGAAACCTACGAATGGCGCTCGACTGTCTGGGATCTGAAAACCGACAGCCACGCGACCCTCTCAGCCTCCGAGCTGCCGTACCACGTGGTTGCCTACGACTACGGCGTCAAGCTGAACATCCTGCGCATGCTGGTCGAGCGCGGTTGCCGCGTGACCGTGGTGCCGGCTCAAACGCCTGCTGCTGACGTGCTGGCGATGAAGCCGGACGGCGTGTTCCTGTCCAACGGCCCTGGCGACCCGGAGCCTTGCGACTACGCGATCCAGGCGATCAAGGATGTGCTGGAAACCGAGATTCCGGTATTCGGCATCTGCCTCGGTCACCAGCTGCTGGCTCTGGCCTCCGGCGCCAAGACCCTGAAAATGGGTCACGGCCACCACGGTGCCAACCACCCGGTCCAGGATCTGGACAGCGGTGTGGTGATGATCACCAGCCAGAACCACGGTTTTGCGGTAGACGAAGCGACCCTGCCAGCCAACGTTCGGGCGATTCACAAATCGCTGTTCGACGGCACCCTGCAAGGCATCGAGCGTACCGACAAGAGCGCCTTCAGCTTCCAGGGTCACCCTGAAGCCAGCCCCGGCCCGAACGACGTAGCACCACTGTTCGATCGCTTCATCAACGAAATGGCCAAGCGACGCTGATCGCTCGCCTTGATGCAGCAAAGCTTGAGGGTGGTCCCGACACCGGCGGCCCCCTCAAGGCTTCATAGATTGAACAAGACGGCTTGCCGACTGACCTGCGGATTTGAGTGACAAACCCATGCCAAAACGTACAGACATTAAAAGCATCCTGATTCTCGGCGCTGGCCCGATCGTTATCGGCCAGGCCTGCGAATTCGACTACTCCGGCGCCCAGGCCTGCAAAGCCCTGCGCGAAGAGGGTTACCGCGTCATCCTGGTGAACTCCAACCCGGCGACCATCATGACCGACCCGGCCATGGCCGACGCCACCTACATCGAACCGATCAAGTGGCAGACCGTTGCCAAGATCATCGAGAAAGAACGTCCGGACGCGCTGCTGCCAACCATGGGTGGCCAGACCGCTCTGAACTGCGCACTGGACCTGGAGCGCGAAGGCGTTCTGGAGAAGTTCGGCGTAGAGATGATCGGTGCCAACGCTGACACCATCGACAAGGCTGAAGACCGTTCGCGCTTCGACAAGGCGATGAAGTCCATCGGTCTGGACTGCCCGCGTTCGGGTATCGCCCACAGCATGGAAGAGGCCAACGCCGTTCTTGAGCGCCTGGGCTTCCCGTGCATCATCCGTCCGTCCTTCACCATGGGCGGCACTGGCGGCGGTATTGCTTACAACCGTGAAGAGTTCGAAGAAATCTGCGCCCGTGGTCTGGACCTGTCGCCGACCAAAGAGCTGCTGATCGACGAATCCCTGATCGGCTGGAAAGAATACGAAATGGAGGTTGTCCGCGATAAGAAGGACAACTGCATCATCGTCTGCTCCATCGAAAACTTTGACCCGATGGGCGTGCACACCGGTGACTCGATCACCGTTGCTCCGGCACAGACCCTGACCGACAAGGAATACCAGATCCTGCGTAACGCCTCCCTGGCGGTATTGCGCGAAATCGGTGTGGAAACCGGCGGTTCCAACGTCCAGTTCGGCATCTGCCCGGACACGGGCCGCATGGTCGTCATCGAGATGAACCCGCGGGTTTCCCGTTCCTCGGCCCTGGCGTCGAAAGCCACCGGTTTCCCGATTGCCAAGGTCGCGGCCAAACTGGCGGTGGGTTACACCCTCGACGAGCTGTCGAACGACATCACCGGCGGCAAGACTCCGGCGTCCTTCGAACCGTCGATCGACTACGTCGTCACCAAGCTGCCACGCTTCGCCTTCGAGAAATTCCCTAAAGCCGACGCACGCCTGACCACTCAAATGAAGTCGGTCGGTGAAGTCATGGCCATCGGCCGGACCTTCCAGGAATCCCTGCAGAAAGCTTTGCGCGGCCTGGAAGTGGGCGTTTGCGGTCTGGACGAGAAGGTCGACCTGAGCAACCCGGAAAGCATGAGCGTGCTCAAGCGCGAACTGACCGTGCCGGGCGCCGAGCGTATCTGGTACGTGGCTGACGCTTTCCGCGCCGGCCTGTCGGTCGAAGACATCTTCGGCATGAACATGATCGACCCGTGGTTCCTGGTGCAGATCGAAGATCTGATCAAGGAAGAAGAGAAGGTCAAGACCCTGGGTCTGGCCAGCATCGACCGCGACGTGATGTTCCGCCTCAAGCGCAAAGGCTTCTCCGACATGCGTCTGGCCAAACTGCTGGGCGTGACCGAGAAGGCCCTGCGTCGCCACCGTCACAAGCTCGAGGTTTACCCGGTCTACAAGCGCGTTGACACCTGCGCGGCCGAGTTCGCCACCGACACCGCTTACCTCTACTCGACGTACGAGGAAGAGTGCGAAGCCGCACCGTCGGGTCGCGACAAGATCATGATCCTCGGCGGCGGTCCAAACCGTATCGGCCAGGGCATCGAGTTCGACTACTGCTGCGTACACGCGGCACTGGCGCTGCGCGAAGACGGTTACGAGACCATCATGGTCAACTGCAACCCGGAAACCGTTTCCACCGATTACGACACCTCCGATCGCCTGTACTTCGAACCAGTCACCCTGGAAGACGTGCTGGAAATCGTCCGCGTCGAGAAGCCGAAAGGCGTGATCGTCCAGTACGGCGGCCAGACTCCACTGAAACTGGCTCGCGCTCTGGAAGAAGCTGGCGTACCGATCATCGGCACCAGCCCTGACGCCATCGACCGTGCCGAAGACCGTGAGCGTTTCCAGCAGATGGTTGAGCGTCTGAACCTGCGTCAGCCGCCAAACGCCACCGTGCGCAGCGAAGACGAAGCGATTCGTGCTGCCGCCAAGATCGGTTACCCGCTGGTGGTGCGTCCGTCCTACGTACTGGGCGGCCGCGCGATGGAAATCGTTTACGAAGAAGAAGAGCTCAAGCGTTACCTGCGTGACGCGGTGAAAGTGTCGAACGACAGCCCGGTGCTGCTCGACCACTTCCTCAACTGCGCCATCGAAATGGACGTGGATGCGGTCTGCGACGGCACCGACGTGGTGATCGGCGCGATCATGCAGCACATCGAGCAGGCCGGCGTTCACTCCGGTGACTCCGCGTGCTCCCTGCCGCCGTACTCGCTGCCTGCCCACATCCAGGACGAGATGCGCGAACAGGTCAAGAAAATGGCCCTGGAACTGGGCGTGGTCGGCCTGATGAACGTTCAGTTGGCGCTGCAAGGCGAAGACATCTACGTCATCGAAGTCAACCCGCGCGCTTCCCGTACCGTACCGTTCGTGTCCAAGTGCATCGGTGTTTCCCTGGCAATGATCGCGGCTCGCGTCATGGCCGGTAAAACCCTGAAAGAAATCGGCTTCACCAAAGAAATCATTCCGAACTTCTACAGCGTGAAAGAGGCGGTCTTCCCGTTCGCCAAATTCCCCGGCGTGGACCCGATCCTCGGCCCAGAGATGAAGTCCACCGGTGAAGTGATGGGCGTGGGCGACACCTTCGGCGAAGCGTTCGCCAAGGCTCAAATGGGCGCCAGCGAAGTGCTGCCGACCGGCGGTACCGCGTTCATCAGCGTGCGTGACGACGACAAGCCGCTGGTTGCAGGCGTGGCCCGTGATCTGATCAACTTGGGTTTCGAAGTGGTTGCCACTGCCGGTACTGCCAAGCTGATCGAAGCCGCAGGCCTGAAAGTGCGTCGTGTGAACAAGGTGACTGAGGGTCGTCCTCACGTGGTCGACATGATCAAGAATGACGAAGTCACCCTGATCATCAACACCACTGAAGGTCGCCAGTCGATCGCTGACTCGTACTCCATTCGTCGTAATGCCTTGCAGCACAAGATCTACTGCACCACCACTATTGCTGCTGGCGAAGCCATCTGCGAAGCGCTGAAGTTCGGTCCCGAGAAGACTGTACGCCGCTTGCAGGATCTACACGCAGGATTGAAGGCATGATCAAGTACCCAATGACCGTCCAGGGCGCGAAAGCCCTGGAAGAAGAACACGCTCACCTGACCAAGGTCGTCCGTCCGAAGCTCAGCCAGGATATCGGCACGGCCCGCGAGTTGGGTGACTTGAAGGAAAACGCCGAATACCACGCTGCTCGCGAGCAGCAAGGTATGGTCGAGGCGCGGATTCGTGACATCGAAGGCCGGATTCAGAATCAGGTCATCATCGACGTCACGACCATTCCTCACACCGGCAAAGTGATTTTCGGCACCACCGTTGAAATCGCCAACGTCGAGACGGATGAGCGCGTCACTTACCACATCGTGGGTGAGGATGAGGCTGACTTCAAACTCGGCAAGATTTCGGTAGGTTCGCCATTGGCCCGCGCCTTGATTGCCAAGGAAGAGGGTGATGTGGTCGCCGTGAAGACGCCAGGTGGCGTTATCGAGTACGAGATTGTCGAAGTCCGCCATATCTGAAAGAAGGCGCCCGCTGCGTGCGGGCGCCATGCTTTGGCAGCTGACTCAGATGTTGTGGGTTGGCGGCCTGTGGCTGTTGCACATCGGTCTGCTGCCGGTGCTGGGCCAAATTGGCCTGGCGCCGCTGCTGATCGACGAAATTGCAGGCGAGCTAAACTCGCTGATGGTGGGTTTCGCCTCGGCGTGTGTAGTTTTTCAGGCTTTGGTGCTGGTTCAGGCCGAGGGCCTTGCCAGTCTATGGCGCGATATTCGCGGGCAACTGCTGATGATGGCGTTGTATGCGTGCGCGATGTTTTTCGCGGTGCGTACCGGCTGGCCGGATGCAGTGCGTTGGCAGGTGTTCAGCTATCTTGTTCTGGGCTTTTCCGGGTTGGTGCTGGTTTTGCAGCCGGTGCCGGGATGGAGCGGCAGGGTGCGCGAAGCACACCCTTGACCCTTGCCATCACTTGAAGCGATGGACGTTCGACAGCTGCTTGTTGACGCTGAAGTTCTTGCGGTAAATCAGTGCCATCTTGCCGATGACCTGAACCAGATCCGCTTTGCCGACCTTGCAGAGTTCTGCAATGGACGCCAGGCGCGATTCGCGATCGAGGATGTTGAGCTTGATCTTGATCAGCTCGTGATCCGCCAAAGCGCGTTCAAGTTCGGCTAACACACCTTCAGTCAAACCGTTGTCTGCCACGATCAAAACCGGTTTCAGATGGTGGCCAATGGATTTGTACTGTTTCTTCTGCTCTTGAGTGAGCGGCATAATCTGACCCTTTCGTCTGTATTCTGTAAAATGGCGGCCATTTTACCCGAGGGTTCGTGGATCCGCCCAATTAATCACGACCCTTAACATCGAGGTGCCCAATGGCGCGTTCCAAGACAAGCCTTGGTTGGCTGAAAAGACATGTCAATGATCCCTATGTGAAGCAGGCGCAGAAGGATGGTTACCGCTCGCGTGCGAGTTACAAGCTTCTGGAGGTCCAGGAGAAATACAAGCTGATCCGTCCGGGTATGAGTGTTGTCGACCTGGGTGCGGCGCCCGGCGGCTGGTCGCAGGTCACTAGTCGGCTGATCGGTGGTCAGGGGCGTCTGATCGCCTCGGACATCCTGGAAATGGACAGCATTCCGGACGTGACTTTCATCCAGGGTGACTTCACCCAGGACGAAGTGCTCGCTCAGATCCTTGAAGCCGTGGGTAATTCGCAGGTGGACCTTGTGATTTCCGATATGGCCCCCAATATGAGTGGTACGCCTGAGGTGGACATGCCAAAAGCCATGTTTCTATGTGAGCTGGCTCTTGATCTGGCGGCTCGGATACTCAAGCCGGGTGGTAATTTCGTGATCAAGGTGTTTCAGGGCGAAGGGTTTGATGCTTACGTGAAGGACGCTCGTCAGAAATTCGACAAGGTCCAGATGATCAAGCCGGACTCTTCCCGTGGCAGTTCCCGCGAGCAATACATGCTGGCTTGGGGCTACCGCGGCCGTAGTGAGTAAATCGAGGCTTTTTTGCGGGTCGATAGGATTTTCGTATTTCGCCCTGTGGGAAATAGCGAATATTGTGTAGAAAGTGTTTCACAAAGGGTTACAGACGGCGCCTGCCAGAGCCGTACGTAATGTAGTAAGTTAGGCCGGTGAATATCATGCGAAGCGCGCGCCATTAGCGGAGCTTGCTTCAGAGGGTAGTTAATTGAACGATATGGCAAAGAATCTGATCCTGTGGTTGATCATCGCGGCTGTCCTGGTGACAGTGATGAACAACTTCTCCAGCCCTAACGAGCCGCAGACCCTCAACTATTCCGACTTCATCCAGCAGGTCAAGGATGGCAAGGTCGAGCGCGTAGCCGTTGATGGCTATGTGATTACCGGTAAGCGCAACGATGGCGACAGCTTCAAGACCATCCGTCCCGCTATCCAGGACAACGGTCTGATCGGCGACCTCGTGGACAACCACGTGGTAGTCGAAGGCAAGCAGCCTGAGCAGCAAAGCATCTGGACTCAGCTCCTGGTCGCGAGCTTCCCGATCCTGGTGATCATCGCCGTCTTCATGTTTTTCATGCGGCAGATGCAGGGCGGTGCCGGAGGCAAGGGCGGGCCGATGAGTTTCGGCAAGAGCAAGGCGCGCCTGCTGTCCGAAGATCAGGTGAAAACCACCCTGGCTGACGTTGCCGGTTGCGACGAAGCCAAGGAAGAAGTCGGCGAACTGGTCGAGTTCCTCCGTGATCCGGGCAAGTTCCAGCGCCTGGGCGGTCGAATTCCTCGCGGCGTGCTGATGGTCGGTCCTCCGGGTACCGGTAAAACCTTGCTGGCCAAGGCGATTGCCGGCGAAGCCAAGGTGCCGTTCTTCACCATTTCCGGTTCCGATTTCGTCGAAATGTTCGTCGGCGTTGGTGCCAGCCGTGTTCGCGATATGTTCGAACAGGCCAAGAAGCACGCGCCATGCATCATCTTCATCGATGAAATCGACGCCGTCGGTCGCCACCGTGGCGCCGGTATGGGCGGCGGTCACGACGAGCGCGAACAGACCCTCAACCAGTTGCTGGTAGAGATGGACGGCTTCGAAATGAATGACGGCATCATCGTCATCGCCGCAACCAACCGGCCAGACGTGCTGGACCCTGCGTTGCTGCGTCCAGGCCGTTTCGACCGTCAGGTCGTGGTCGGTCTGCCGGATATCCGTGGTCGTGAGCAAATTCTCAAGGTCCACATGCGCAAAGTGCCGATGGGCGACGATGTCGCTCCTGCGGTCATCGCACGTGGTACACCTGGCTTCTCCGGTGCCGACCTTGCCAACCTGGTGAACGAAGCATCGTTGTTCGCTGCCCGTACCGGCAAGCGCATCGTCGAAATGAAAGAGTTCGAGCTGGCCAAAGACAAGATCATGATGGGCGCCGAGCGCAAATCCATGGTCATGTCCGAGAAAGAGAAGCAGAACACCGCTTACCACGAAGCAGGTCACGCCATTGTCGGTCGCGTCGTGCCTGAGCATGATCCGGTCTACAAGGTGTCGATCATCCCGCGTGGTCGTGCACTGGGTGTGACCATGTTCCTGCCGGAAGAAGATCGCTACAGCCTGTCCAAGCGCGCACTGATCAGCCAGATCTGCTCGCTGTACGGTGGCCGTATCGCTGAAGAAATGACCCTTGGCTTCGACGGTGTGACCACCGGTGCGTCCAACGACATCATGCGTGCCAGTCAGATTGCACGGAACATGGTGACCAAGTGGGGCCTGTCGGAAAAGCTCGGTCCGTTGATGTACGCCGAAGAAGAGGGTGAAGTGTTCCTCGGTCGCGGCGGCGGTGGTCAGAGTGCAAGCTTCTCCGGCGAGACAGCCAAGCTGATCGACTCCGAAGTACGCAGCATCATTGACCAGTGCTACGGCACGGCCAAGCAGATCCTCACGGATAACCGTGACAAGCTCGACGCCATGGCTGATGCCCTGATGAAGTATGAAACGATCGATGCCGATCAGATCGACGACATCATGGCGGGTCGTACGCCTCGCGAACCTCGTGACTGGTCGGGTGGCACCGGTACTTCCGGAACACCTCCGGCAGTGCAGGATCCGCGTCCGGAAACACCGATCGGCGGTCCTGCTGCTGACGTTTAAGGTTTGAAATGACTTCTGTTCAGTCCTCGACCCGGTTGCCTTGCGGCAACCGGGTTCTTGATTTGGCCCAGACGCATGTCATGGGCATTCTCAATGTCACTCCCGATTCCTTCTCCGACGGCGGCCAATACAGTCAGCTCGATGCGGCCTTGCGCCACGCCGAAGCCATGGTGCTGGCTGGCGCGACGCTGATTGATGTTGGCGGCGAATCGACACGGCCTGGTGCCAGGGCGGTTTCACCCCTCGAAGAGCTGGAACGCGTAGCGCCGATCGTTGAGCGCATCAATCGCGAGCTGGATGTGATTATCTCGGTCGATACCTCTACGCCAGCCGTCATGCGCGAAACCGCGCGGCTGGGAGCAGGTTTGATCAATGACGTCCGCGCGTTGCGCCGTGAAGGCGCGTTGGACGCAGCGGCAGACACCGGTTTGCCGGTCTGTCTGATGCATATGCTCGGCGAGCCGGGCGACATGCAGGACAATCCGCATTATCAGGACGTGACCAAAGAGGTGGGCGAGTTTCTCGCCGGGCGCATGGCGCAGTGTGCATTGGCCGGAATTCCGGCTGAGCGGATCATCCTGGATCCGGGTTTCGGCTTCGCCAAAACCTTGCAGCACAACCTGAGTTTGTTCAAACATATGGAAGCCCTGCATATCTTCGGGCGGCCCCTGTTGGTTGGGGTTTCGCGAAAGAGCATGATAGGTCAGGCGTTGAATCGCCCGGTCGGAGAGCGACTGCATGGCGGTTTGGCACTCGCGGCGCTGGCTTCATTCAAGGGTGCGCGTATATTGCGCGTCCATGATGTGGCCGAAACCGTCGATGTGGTGCGAATGATCGCCGCTGTGGAATCAGCCGAATAAGAATGATGGAGTACTTATGACTAAAAAATACTTTGGCACCGACGGGATTCGTGGTCGGGTCGGCGAATATCCGATTACTCCTGAATTCATGCTCAAGCTCGGTTGGGCTGCGGGCATGGCGTTCCGCAAAATGGGCGCCTGCAAGGTGCTGGTGGGCAAGGACACCCGGATATCCGGGTACATGTTCGAATCGGCGCTCGAGGCCGGGCTGACTTCGGCGGGTGCCGACGTGATGCTCCTGGGTCCGATGCCGACCCCGGCCATCGCTTATCTGACGCGTACGTTCCATGCCGAAGCCGGGATCGTGATCAGTGCCTCGCACAATCCTCACGACGATAACGGCATCAAGTTTTTCTCCGGAAAGGGCACCAAGCTGCCGGATGAAGTCGAGCATATGATCGAAGAATTGCTCGACACCCCGATGACCGTGGTTGAGTCGAGCAAGATCGGCAAGGTCTCGCGAATCAACGACGCCTCGGGCCGTTACATTGAATTCTGTAAGAGCAGCGTGCCGACCGGCACCAGCTTTTCGGGCCTGAAGATCGTGATCGATTGCGCTCATGGCGCGGTCTACAAAGTGGCGCCTAGCGTATTCCGTGAACTGGGTGCCGAAGTCGTTGTGCTTTCCGCGCAGCCTAACGGGCTGAACATCAATGACAATTGCGGTTCCACCCATATGGGGCAGCTGCAGGCTGCCGTGCTGGCCGAGCACGCCGATCTGGGCATTGCCTTCGACGGTGATGGCGATCGGGTTCTGATGGTCGATCACACGGGCGCCGTCGTCGATGGTGACGAGCTTTTGTTCATCATTGCTCGCGACCTGCATGAGCGTGACCTGTTGAAGGGCGGTGTGGTCGGGACATTGATGAGCAACCTGGGGCTGGAACTGGCCCTGGCGGATCTGTCGATTCCGTTTGTGCGTGCCAATGTCGGTGACCGTTATGTGATCGCGGATCTGCTGGAGCGCAACTGGCTCGTAGGTGGTGAAAACTCAGGGCATATCGTCTGCTTCAATCACACCACGACGGGTGACGCAATTATTGCTGCACTGCAGGTGCTGATGGCGCTGAAGCGTCGCTCCGAGGGTCTGGCTCAATCCCGTCAAGCATTGCGTAAATGCCCTCAGGTGCTGATCAACGTACGTTTCGGCGGTGGCGCGAGCCCGCTGGATCATCCGTCGGTCAAAGAGGCCAGTGAGCGCGTGACCAAAGCCATGGCGGGTCGTGGACGCGTGCTGTTGCGCAAGTCCGGCACAGAGCCGTTGGTGCGCGTCATGGTCGAAGGCGAGGACGAAATACAGGTTCGCGGCTACGCCGAAGAGCTGGCAAAACTGGTTACTGAAGTTTCTGCCTGAATTCGGCTTGCCAGCCATGATTGTGTTGGGTAACATCTGCGCCCACTTTGACCGACGAGGTACAGCATGCGTCGCCCTATGGTAGCTGGTAACTGGAAGATGCACGGTACCCGCGCCAGCGTCGCTGAGCTGATCAACGGCTTAAGTAATTTGGCCTTGCCGAGCGATGTTGATGTCGCGGTATTCCCGCCTTGCCTGCATATCAATCAAGTGATTGATGGCCTGAAAGGAAAGTCGATTTCGGTCGGCGCGCAGAACTCTGCGGTGGAATCCGGGCAAGGTGCATTGACCGGTGAGGTTGCGCCGAGTCAGTTGGTGGATGCAGGTTGTTCCCTGGTACTTGTCGGGCATTCCGAGCGCCGCCAGATAATGGGCGAGCAGGACGGTATGCTGATTCGCAAGTTCGCAGCGGCGCAGGCATCTGGCTTGATTCCGGTGTTGTGCATAGGGGAAACCCTTGAGCAGCGTGAGGCCGGAAAAACTCTTGAGGTTGTCGGGCGTCAGCTTGGCAGTATCATTGAGGAGCTGGGTGTTGGTGTCTTTGCAAAGGCAGTAATCGCTTACGAGCCGGTCTGGGCCATTGGCACCGGGCTGACTGCTTCGCCGCAACAGGCGCAGGATGTGCACGCAGCCATTCGCGCTCAGTTGGCGGCAGAGAATTCTGAGGTCGCACAAGGTGTGCGGCTTCTATACGGCGGCAGCGTGAAGGCGGCCAATGCGGTCGAACTGTTCGGCATGCCGGATATCGATGGGGGGCTCATTGGTGGAGCTTCCCTGAATGCAGATGAGTTCGGTGCGATTTGTCGCGCCGCGGGAAACTGAAAAAATGCTGGAAACAGTCGTAGTCGTTTTTCATCTGCTGGGTGCATTGGGCGTAGTTGCTCTGGTATTGCTGCAGCAGGGTAAAGGTGCGGATGCTGGCGCGTCTTTCGGAGCAGGTGCTTCAAATACTGTGTTCGGAAGCCAAGGTTCCTCTACCTTTCTTAGTAAGTTTACTGCTATACTTGCCGCCGGTTTCTTCATAACCAGCTTGGGGTTAGGTTACTTTGCTAAAGAGAAGGCTCACCAGCTGACTCAAGTAGGCTTGCCAAACCCGGCAGTGTTGGAAGTTCCAAAGCAACAACCGGCTTCTGATGATGTCCCGGTGCTTCAAGAGCAAAAGTCGGCTACCCCAGCGACTGACGTACCTCCAGCTCAAGAGCAAAAGTAAGAAGGGTTTCAAACGTAGTATTGCCGAGGTGGTGGAATTGGTAGACACGCAACCTTGAGGTGGTTGTGCCCATAGGGTGTAGGGGTTCGAGTCCCCTTCTCGGTACCAATTATCAGGAGAGCCCGCTGTTGCGGGCTTTCTTGTAGGTGGAAGGTTACATTGACCCTGTCAAGGATCGGTCGTATACTTCCGCCCCAGCTTTGTCGCGGGGTGGAGCAGTCTGGTAGCTCGTCGGGCTCATAACCCGAAGGTCGTCGGTTCAAATCCGGCCCCCGCAACCAGTTTAAGGAGCCCCTTTTAAGGGGCTTTTTGTTAGCTGGACACTTTCTACGCCGCTGTTCGACGGCGTTTCAAGGATGGGCGTTTCGCCCATTTTTTTATTTTGCATAGCATGCACATACATGCACGAGGGGGTTCAGGTGTCGAGCAAGCTAGAAGAGTTGCAGGCCTTGTTGGCCCCGGTGGTCGTGGCCCTAGGCTATGAATGCTGGGGTATTGAGTTCTCGGCTCAAGGTCGCCACTCAATGTTGCGCGTTTATATTGATAAAGAAGGCGGCGTACTGGTGGACGATTGCGCGATCGTCAGCCGTCAGATCAGCGGTGTCCTGGATGTTGAAGATCCAATCGCCGTTGAATACACCCTTGAAGTTTCCTCGCCTGGCATGGAACGCCCACTGTTCACTATTGAGCAGTTTGCAAAATTTGCCGGTGAACAAGTGAAGATCAGGTTGCGCTCGCCTTTTGAAGGACGACGCAACTTTCAGGGCCTTCTGCGCGGTGTAGAAGAGCAGGACATCGTGGTGCAGGTTGAAGACCATGAATTCCTGTTGCCGATCGATATGATCGACAAGGCCAACATTATTCCCAGTTTTGACTGAGACGCGGATCCCGCGGATCCAATGGCTTGCGAAAGGCGAGGCGTACGATGAGCAAAGAAGTACTGCTGGTTGTTGAGTCGGTATCCAATGAAAAGGGCGTACCGGCAAACGTAATTTTTGAAGCGCTGGAGCTGGCTCTGGCCACCGCTACCAAAAAGCGGTTTGAGGACGAAGTCGATCTGCGTGTGGAAATCAATCGCCACACGGGTGCTTACGAGACATTCCGTCGCTGGACGGTTGTCGAAGAAGCAGACCTGGACGATCCGGCCATCGAAACCTGGCCGAGCAAGGTTGCCGAAACGCATCCTGGCGCCAAGGTTGGCGATGTAGTCGAAGAAAAAATCGAATCCATCGAGTTCGGCCGTATCGCGGCACAGACTGCCAAGCAAGTCATTGTGCAGAAAGTTCGCGAAGCCGAGCGTGCTCAAGTCGTTGATGCCTATCGCGAGCGCCTGGGGGAAATCATCTCCGGCACCGTGAAGAAAGTGACCCGCGACAACGTGATCGTCGACCTGGGCAACAACGCTGAAGCGTTGCTGGCTCGTGAAGACATCATCTCTCGCGAAACCTTCCGGGTTGGCGTGCGCCTGCGTGCGCTGCTCAAGGAAATCCGCACCGAGAACCGCGGCCCGCAGCTGATCCTGTCGCGTACTGCGCCGGAAATGCTGATCGAATTGTTTCGCATCGAAGTGCCGGAAATCGCTGAAGGCCTGATCGAAGTAATGGCTGCCTCCCGTGACCCGGGTTCGCGCGCCAAGATCGCGGTCCGCTCCAAAGACAAACGCATCGACCCGCAAGGCGCTTGCATCGGTATGCGCGGTTCGCGCGTCCAGGCAGTGTCGGGTGAGTTGGGCGGTGAGCGTGTGGACATCGTCCTGTGGGACGACAACCCGGCTCAGTTCGTAATCAATGCCATGTCCCCGGCTGAGGTTGCGGCAATTATCGTTGACGAAGATGCCCATGCAATGGACATCGCCGTTGGCGCAGACAATCTGGCTCAGGCCATCGGTCGCGGTGGTCAGAACGTGCGTCTGGCTAGCCAATTGACTGGCTGGACCCTGAACGTGATGACCGAATCGGACATCCAGGCTAAGCAGCAAGCAGAAACCGGCGACATCCTGCGCAACTTCATCGACGAGCTGGAAGTCGACGAAGATCTGGCACAGGTGCTGGTAGATGAAGGCTTCACCAGCCTGGAAGAGATTGCCTACGTACCGTTGGAAGAAATGCTCAACATCGACGGCTTTGACGAAGAAACCGTCAACGAGCTTCGCGCTCGTGCCAAGGATCGTTTGTTGACCAAAGCCATCGCTACTGAGGAAAAGCTGGCAGACGCCCATCCGGCCGAAGACCTGCTCTCGCTTGAGGGTATGGACAAGGATTTGGCGATGGAACTGGCGGTGCGCGGCGTAATTACCCGCGAAGACCTGGCCGAGCAGTCTATTGACGACCTGCTCGACATCGACGGCATTGACGATGATCGTGCCGGCAAGTTGATCATGGCCGCCCGAGCCCACTGGTTCGAGTAATTAGGCGCGGCCTGAGGAGAGAAGTGCATGACGCAAGTCACGGTGAAACAACTGGCCGATGAGGTCAAAACACCGGTAGAGCGCCTGTTGCAGCAGATGCGTGAGGCAGGTCTGCCGCACACCGCCGCCGAAGAACATGTGACTGACAGTGAGAAGCAATCTTTGCTGACTCACTTGAAAAGCAGCCACAAGGCGAAAGTGGAAGAACCACGCAAGATCACACTGCAGCGTAAAACCACCAGCACCCTGCGTGTTGCTGGCAGCAAAAGCATCAGTGTTGAAGTCCGTAAGAAGAAAGTTTTCGTACAGCGCAGCCCGGAAGAAATCGAAGCCGAGCGCAAACGCGAACTGGACGAACGTCGCGCAGTAGAAAATGCTGCTCGTCAGAAGGCTGAAGAAGAAGCCAAGCGTCGCTCCGAAGAAGATGCGCGTCGCCAGCCTGCTGCTGCGCAAACCGCTTCCAACGACGCTGTTGCAGCGCCGGTTGCCGTTGCCGAGCCAGTGCGTGAAAGCGCGCCGGTTGTTGCAGCTGCGCCTGCTCCGTCTGCTGACGTTCGCAACAAGCAGAACGAACAGCGCCGTCCGGACAAACCACGTGCCGACGATAACAATCGTCGCAGCGGTGGTGGCGACGGCGAGCGTAAAAACGCTCCGCATCGTGCCTCGGTCAAAGAGAAAGCGCCTGCTCCACGCGTTGCTCCACGTACTACCGACGAAGAAAGCGATGGTTTCCGTCGTGGTGGTCGCGGCAAGGCCAAGCTAAAGAAACGCAACGCCCACGGTTTCCAGAGCCCAACCGGCCCTGTCGTGCGTGATGTGCAGATTGGCGAGACCATCACTGTTGGCGATCTCGCCAATCAGATGTCGGTCAAGGCTGCTGAAATCATCAAGTTCATGTTCAAACTGGGTACCCCAGCGACCATCAACCAGGTGCTTGATCAGGAAACTGCTCAGCTGGTAGCCGAAGAACTGGGCCACAAAGTGACCCTGGTCAGCGACACCGCCCTGGAAGATTCCCTGGCCGAGTCCCTGAAGTTTGAAGGTGAGACGTTCTCCCGTGCACCGGTTGTGACCGTAATGGGCCACGTTGACCACGGTAAAACCTCGCTGCTCGACTACATCCGTCGTGCCAAGGTAGCTGCAGGCGAAGCCGGCGGTATCACCCAGCACATCGGCGCGTACCACGTTGAAACCGAACGCGGCATGGTTACCTTCCTCGACACCCCGGGTCACGCCGCGTTTACCGCAATGCGTGCCCGTGGTGCCAAGGCGACCGACATTGTGATCCTGGTGGTTGCAGCGGACGACGGCGTGATGCCGCAGACCATTGAAGCCGTTCAGCACGCCAAGGCTGCCGGTGTTCCACTGGTTGTTGCCGTGAACAAAATCGACAAGCCGGGCGCTGATCTCGATCGCATCCGTAGCGAACTGTCGGTTCACGGCGTGACTTCGGAAGAGTGGGGCGGCGACACCCCGTTCGTATCGGTTTCGGCGAAAGTCGGTACTGGCGTGGACGAGTTGCTCGAAGCTGTTCTGCTGCAAGCCGAAGTGCTTGAATTGAAAGCGACTCCATCGGCTCCAGGTCGTGGCGTTGTGGTTGAATCGCGTCTCGACAAAGGTCGTGGCCCGGTTGCTACCGTTCTGGTTCAAGACGGTACCCTGCGCCAAGGCGACATGGTGCTGGTCGGTTCGAACTATGGCCGTGTACGTGCCATGCTCGACGAGAATGGCAAGCCAATCAAGGAAGCCGGTCCTTCCATCCCTGTCGAGATCCTCGGCCTGGACGGTACCCCGGACGCTGGCGATGAGATGAGCGTGCTGTCGGACGAGAAAAAAGCCCGTGAAGTGGCTCTGTTCCGTCAAGGCAAGTTCCGCGAAGTCAAGCTGGCCCGTGCTCACGCCGGCAAGCTGGAAAACATCTTCGAAAACATGGGCCAGGCAGAGAAGAAGACGCTCAACATCGTCCTCAAATCCGACGTCCGTGGTTCGCTGGAAGCGTTGAACGGTGCCTTGAACGGCCTGGGTAACGACGAAGTGCAAGTGCGTGTTGTCGGTGGCGGTGTCGGTGGTATCACCGAGTCCGACGCCAACCTGGCACTGGCCTCCAACGCTGTACTGTTCGGCTTCAACGTGCGTGCCGATGCCGGCGCTCGCAAGATCGTCGAGCAGGAAGGTCTGGATATGCGTTACTACAACGTGATCTACGACATCATCGAAGACGTCAAGAAAGCCCTCACCGGTATGCTGGGCAGCGATGTTCGCGAGAACATCCTGGGTACCGCTGAAGTCCGTGACGTGTTCCGTTCGCCGAAGTTTGGCGCGATCGCCGGTTGCATGGTTATCGAAGGTGTTGTTCACCGTAACCGTCCAATCCGTGTACTGCGTGAAGACATCGTTATCTTCGAAGGCGAGCTGGAATCCCTGCGCCGCTTCAAGGATGACGCTTCCGAAGTACGTGCCGGCATGGAATGCGGTATCGGCGTGAAGAGCTACAACGACGTCAAAGTCGGTGACAAGATCGAAGTCTTCGAGAAGGTTCAGGTTGCTCGCAGCCTCTAACTCGCGCACTTCAAGGGCCACGTCGAGCCGCCGCATGCAGATGCGCGGCCCAGCGTCAGGACTCTAAACGCAACGCCCGGTCTGGCTTTTGTCAGGCCGGGCGTTTGCCGCTTTCAGACCCCTCGGGTTTCACCGTGGGGCAGTAACAGGTAACAAGACATGGCAAAAGAATACAGCCGTACCCAACGTATCGGCGATCAGATGCAGCGTGAGCTGGCACAGCTGATCCGTCGTGAAGTCAAAGACCCGCGCGTCGGCCTGGTCACCATTACCGCTGTTGAAGTCAGCCGTGACGTCGGTCACGCCAAGATCTTCATCACCGTGATGGGCCAGGACAGCGCTGAAGACATCGCACAAAGCATCAAGGTGCTCAACTCCGCCGCCGGCTTCCTGCGTATGCAGCTGGCTCGCGAAATGAAGTTGCGCAGCGTTCCGCAGTTGCACTTCCACTACGACGAAAGCGTCGTGCGTGGCGCGCACCTGTCGGCACTGATCGAGCGTGCGGTGGCTGAAGACAATCAGCACCCGGTTGCGGCCGAAGCCGAAGACACCAAGGAGTAATCGGTGGCTCAGGTCAAACGTATCCGTCGTAACGTCAGCGGCATCATCCTGCTCGACAAACCGCTGGGGTTCACCTCCAACGCGGCGCTGCAGAAGGTTCGCTGGTTGCTGAATGCCGAGAAGGCCGGGCACACCGGCAGTCTCGATCCGCTGGCCACTGGCGTGTTGCCGTTGTGCTTCGGTGAGGCCACCAAGTTCTCGCAATACTTGCTCGATTCCGACAAGGCTTACGAGACACTGGCGCAACTGGGCAAAACCACCACCACGGCGGATGCCGAGGGCGAAGTTTTGCAGGAACGCCCGGTGACCGTTGGTCGCGCCGATGTCGAAGCGGTACTGCCGAAATTTCGTGGGCAAATCAGCCAGATACCGCCGATGTACTCGGCACTCAAGCGTGATGGCCAGCCGCTGTACAAGCTGGCGCGTGCAGGCGAAGTAGTGGAGCGCGAACCGCGTTCTGTTACTATTGCGCGCTTGGAATTGCTGGCCTTCGAAGGTGATACTGCGCGGCTTGCGGTGGACTGCACCAAAGGCACCTATATCCGCACCCTGGTGGAGGATATCGGTGAAGAGCTCGGTTGTGGCGCTTACGTTGCTGAATTGCGACGTACCCAGGCCGGGCCTTTCACGCTGGCGCAGACGGTCACGCTCGAAGAGCTCGAAGCGGTACATGCCGAAGGCGGCAACGAAGCGGTCGACCGCTTCCTGATGCCATCGGACAGCGGCCTGCTGGATTGGCCACTGTTGCAGTTCTCGGAGCACAGCTCGTTCTACTGGCTTAACGGCCAACCGGTACGAGCCCCGGATGCACCGAAGTTCGGCATGGTACGGGTACAGGATCACAACGGTCGCTTCATCGGTATCGGTGAAGTGAGCGAAGACGGGCGCATCGCGCCGCGTCGACTGATTCGGTCAGAATGACCGGACGAGGGTGGCTGTTAACAGGCACGGTCACTACTCATTTTTAGATACAGGGATTTGTCCCTGGCCTGTTGAAGCTGTTTTTCTGAAACAGTTTCCTGATAAAAGGATTGCCTCATGGCTCTCGACGTTCAAGAAAAAGCTCAAATCGTTGCTGACTACCAGCAAGCTGTTGGTGACACTGGTTCGCCAGAAGTGCAAGTTGCACTGCTGACCCACAACATCAACAAACTGCAAGGTCACTTCAAGGCCAACGGTAAAGATCACCACTCCCGTCGTGGTCTGATCCGCATGGTAAACCAGCGCCGTAAGCTGCTGGACTACCTGAAAGGCAAGGATCTGGGCCGTTACCAGGCTCTGATCGGTCGCCTGGGTCTGCGTCGCTAATAAGCGATTGCGCTAGAGGTTGGTTGTCTGTCGTACGTCAGTGGGTTTCCCGCTGGCGTATGGCAGGCTCCCAGCCTCAAGTTTTATCTGGATACACGTTTTACCCTGGACAGGCGTTGGGCCGATTCCCGACATTGCCCAAGAATTTCGCAAGAAGACAAGTTCCCCAAGAGCCACAAAAGAAGGTAGGACACCGTGAACCCGGTAATCAAAAAATTCCAGTTCGGTCAGTCGACCGTTACCCTCGAGACTGGCCGTATCGCCCGTCAGGCCTCCGGCGCAGTATTGGTCACCGTTGACGACGACGTCAGCGTATTGGTGACCGTAGTCGGTGCCAAGCAAGCCGATCCAGGCAAGGGCTTTTTCCCTCTGTCCGTTCACTACCAGGAAAAGACTTACGCTGCCGGTAAGATCCCTGGCGGTTTCTTCAAGCGCGAAGGCCGTCCTTCCGAGAAAGAAACCCTGACTTCCCGACTGATCGACCGTCCGATCCGTCCGCTGTTCCCTGAAGGCTTCATGAACGAAGTGCAGGTTGTCTGCACCGTCGTTTCCACCAGCAAGAAGACCGATCCGGACATCGCTGCGATGATCGGTACTTCGGCTGCCCTGGCCATCTCCGGTATTCCTTTCGATGGCCCGATCGGCGTTGCCCGCGTTGCGTTCCACGAAAGCACCGGTTACCTGCTGAACCCGACTTACGAGCAACAGAAAGCATCGAGCCTGGACATGGTCGTTGCCGGTACGTCGGAAGCCGTGCTGATGGTTGAATCGGAAGCCAAAGAGCTGACCGAAGACCAGATGCTGGGCGCGGTACTGTTTGCTCACGACGAGTTCCAGGTTGTGATCAACGCGGTTAAAGAACTGGCTGCCGAAGCTGCCAAGCCGACCTGGACCTGGACTCCACAACCAGAAGCCACCGCTCTGCTGGGCGCTATCCGTGCCGAATTCGGCGAAGCGATCTCCCAGGCTTACACCATCACCATCAAGGCCGACCGTTACGCTCGCCTGGGTGAGTTGAAGGATCAGGTTGTTGCCAAGCTCTCCGGTGAAGAAGGCCAGCCTTCTTCCAGCGAAGTCAAAGCGGCCTTCGGCGAAATCGAATACCGCACCGTTCGCGAAAACATCGTAAACGGCAAGCCACGTATTGACGGCCGCGACACCAAGACCGTTCGTCCTTTGAACATCGAAGTCGGCGTTCTGCCAAAGACCCACGGTTCGGCACTGTTCACCCGTGGCGAAACCCAGGCGCTGGTCGTTGCAACACTGGGCACCGCCCGTGACGCGCAACTGCTGGACACCCTGGAAGGCGAGAAAAAAGACCCGTTCATGCTGCACTACAACTTCCCTCCATTCTCGGTAGGCGAATGTGGTCGCATGGGTGGCGCTGGTCGTCGCGAAATCGGTCACGGTCGTCTGGCCCGTCGTTCGATCGCCGCCATGCTGCCTGCCGCCGACGTGTTCCCGTACACCATCCGTGTAGTTTCGGAAATCACCGAATCCAACGGTTCGAGCTCCATGGCTTCCGTTTGCGGCGCTTCCCTGGCCCTGATGGACGCTGGTGTACCGATGAAGGCACCGGTTGCCGGTATCGCCATGGGTCTGGTTAAAGAAGGCGAGAAGTTCGCCATCCTGACCGACATCCTGGGTGACGAAGACCACCTCGGCGACATGGACTTCAAAGTAGCCGGTACCGCCAAAGGTGTTACCGCGCTGCAGATGGACATCAAGATCAAAGGCATCACCGAAGAGATCATGGAAATCGCTCTGGGCCAAGCCCTGGAAGCGCGCCTGAACATCCTCGGTCAGATGAACCAGATCATTGGCCAGTCGCGTACCGAATTGTCGGAAAACGCTCCGACCATGATCGCGATGAAAATCGACACCGACAAAATCCGTGATGTCATCGGTAAAGGCGGCGCGACCATTCGTGCGATCTGTGAAGAGACCAAGGCTTCGATCGACATCGAAGACGACGGCTCGATCAAGATCTTCGGCGAAACCAAGGAAGCGGCTGAAGCAGCACGTCAGCGCGTTCTGGGCATTACCGCAGAAGCTGAAATCGGCAAGATCTACGTTGGTAAGGTTGAGCGCATCGTCGACTTCGGCGCATTCGTCAACATCCTGCCGGGCAAGGACGGTCTCGTTCACATCTCAATGCTGAGCGATGCTCGCGTTGAGAAAGTGACCGACATCCTGAAAGAAGGCCAGGAAGTGGAAGTGCTGGTACTGGACGTGGACAACCGCGGCCGTATCAAGCTGTCCATCAAAGACGTAGCAGCAGCCAAGGCTTCGGGCGTTTAAGTACCCCCACGCCTGACCGCTTCAACGTTTTGAAAAATGCCCCGCAGTGAAAACTGCGGGGCTTTTTTTTGTCTGCAAAAATGGGCGACGATTTGTGAATTTGCCCGTCCCCCATCCCGGTGCTAGGTTTAGCTCACCGCCCGTGTAGCTCAGCCGGTAGAGCAGCGCACTCGTAACGCGAAGGTCGCAGGTTCGATTCCTGTCTCGGGCACCATTCCCCCTCTGTTATTTCATCTTTCTGCTCAGATCCTCACGGTACGTTTGAGCTGATCGATTGCACGATCCTGATCGCTGACTTCACGCTTGTGATGAATTCCTTGTGACGCGCCTGGATGGCACATCGCTATGATTTTTCCTTTTTGAGGGTTGGGTGCTGAGGGAATATTTTCAGAAAACCCTATCAACAGTTTTTTTGTAGATTTGATGTAAAGGTCCATATAAATCGTCTTCCAAACGTCCTATATTCGGACCTTGCACGAGCTCCACCCTGCAGTTTTCAATTGATCCACGAATGGTTCTGAAGGCCAGACAAATCGGGCTTCACACGGTTTTTCTGCGTCAGAGAGATCCTTGATGATCCACATCCATCTTCCATTCCCCCGATCAGCGAGAACGACATGACCGTTAAAGAATTGACCCAGGAAGCCAGGCACGAAGAAGCGCTGAAGAAGTACGTGCTTGAGTCGCCGCAATTAGCTGAAGAGATCAAGGACCTGCCGGCCGACGATCAGAAAGACCAGATCCAGTGGGCGTTCGAGGATGAGGCGGAAGCCCAGGGCTTGCAGCCGTGGGAACTGACGCTCAAGTACACCTCGAGCCCGGAAGAATTCGAGGCCGCGCGCCTGGTGCTGCACAAGGAGGCGGCCGAGGTATTGGGCGTCGAGTGGGAAGAGTACTGCGAGATGAACAATCTGGTGGTCTGACAAAATCAACGGCGCAACACCTGTGGGAGCGGGCTTGCTCGCGAAAGCGGTGTGTCAACCGACTAAATTGTCGTCTGACACACCGCTTTCGCGAGCAAGCCCGCTCCCACATTTCTGAATCAGAGGCTTAAACGCATCGACAGATCGACAGCCTTCACATCCTTGGTCATCGCGCCAATCGAAATGTAATCCACCCCGGTTTCTGCGATCGGCAACAGCGTGCTTTCGTTGATACCGCCGCTAGCCTCCAGTTTTGCCTTGCCGCCGTTCAGACGCACGGCTTCGCGCATGTCATCCAGGCTCAACTCGTCGAGCATGATGATATCGGCACCGGCTGCCAGGGCTTCCTTCAGCTCTGTCAGGCTTTCCACTTCGATCTCCACCGGTTTGCCCGGGGCAATCCTGTGCGCGGCGTTGATCGCTTCAGGGATGCCACCGCAGGCGGCGATGTGGTTTTCCTTGATCAGGAAGGCGTCGTACAAGCCGATGCGGTGGTTGTGGCAGCCGCCGCAGGTCACGGCATACTTTTGCGCCAGACGCAGACCCGGCAGGGTTTTACGGGTATCGAGCAGCTTCACCTGGGTCTCGGCAACGAAATCCGCCAGGTATTGCGCGCGCGTGGCCACGCCGGACAGCAATTGCAGGAAATTCAGTGCGCAGCGTTCGCCTGTCAGCAGCGAGCGCGCAGGGCCTTCGAGGTGGAACAGTGCCTGATTGGGCTGCACCCGTTCGCCATCGCGAACTTGCCAATGCACAGCCACTCGCGGGTCCAGTTGTCGGAACGCCGCATCGACCCAGGCGGTGCCGGCGATGACGGCGGCGTCGCGCGTGATGATGGTGGCTTTGGCCAGGCGTTCGGCCGGGATCAGTTGCGCGGTGATGTCGCCGCTGCCGATGTCTTCGAGCAACGCACGGCGCACGTTGGCTTCGATTTCGGCGGTCAAATCGGCGAGACGTAGATTCGGCATAACGGACTCCACAAACAAAGTGGCCCGATTATAGGGCCATGGCGCGGGGCAACCCAAGGCGTGAGAGAATTTCCAATCGCTCTGAAACCTGCATTTGGTCGATTCACTCGAGTATTTGGCGTTAAGCGGCGGTCAATCTGAAACGTCTATTTCAATAAGATGCACAGAGCCCGCTGGCACACGAGACATCTTTTGCAAGATAATACGCCTTGCATTTGACGTCATAGCTTTGACGCAACTTTGCATCCCCGATTATTGAATGACAGCGGATGGGCAGTGTCCACCGTTGAGCGCGGTTGTGAGGCCGGCGCTACGATCTACCGAAGCATTACCGTTTAAGGAGGCCAGGATGCACAACGACGGGAATGTAGTGCCTTTGCACAAGGCGGCTACCGATCTGGCGACCCCTTCGCCGCTCGCCCGTGTGCCTGTGATTCTGCTTCAGGTTCGCGACAAGGCCGCGCTACAGCTCAGGCAGGGTTTGCAGGAACTGTTCGATAACGCCGACGACACGCTGTTCGAAATGGCTGACCGCGCCCAAAACGATGTCGAGCAGAACATCTTCTTCGAAGCCATGCGCGACTTGCGCCTCAAGCGTAAAAGTATCGAGCGGGTTTTTCTCGAACAGTTCCTTGAAGCGTTTGTCGGGCTCGCCCGCAATGACTCTGCCCAGTCTGCCTTGCCCCGGACACCGGTCTTCGACGCTTCGGCAGCGCACTCCGGCGATGACCTGGAGCGCAGCGTGGCGGTGGAGGCCATGGTCAATAAGGTGCTGAGCCGCGACGGTTTCGGTCTCGATCAACTGACCGCCCGACTCAGCATGTTGCTGGGCAAGAAGCTGGTGGCTCAGCACAACCCACTGGGCCCGACGATGCTGTGTGAATACTTCATGCAGGCCGGGCGTAATCTGGGGGTGGAGATCAAGGTCAAGCTGATCATCCTGAAGCTCTTCGAGCGCTATGTGCTCAGCGACACCGACCAGCTCTACACCGAAGCCAATCAGTTGCTGATCGCCACCGGCATATTGCCCGACCTCAAGCCCGCGCCGGCGCGGCGTGCGACCGATCGCGCGGAGGCCAGTGTCAATGCCGAGCCCGCCGCAGTCGGTATCCACGCCGGTAGCACGCCGATCGACGACGGCGTGCAGGAAGTTTTCGCGGCGCTGCAGGAGCTGCTGTTCCACGTACGCGGCAGTGTTGCGCCAACGCTGGAGGTCAGTGCCACGGCGCAGCCGATTTCCACCCGCGACCTGCTGCGCCTGCTCTCGCATTTGCAGCAATACGTACCGACGCCAGCCGCCCAGGACGATTTCGACCTGCGCAACCAGCTTGAACAATTGCTGACCCGGGTCAGCGTCAAAAGCGGCAAGTCGCGCGTGGTCGGCGTGGCCGATGAAGACGTCATCAACCTGATCGCCATGCTGTTCGAATGCATCCTCGATGACCGCAACCTGCCGGACTCTCTCAAGGCGCTGATCGGCCGCTTGCAGATCCCGATGCTCAAAGTGGCTGTGCTCGACAAGAGTTTCTTCAGTCGCAGCAGTCATCCGGCCCGCCGTCTGCTCAACGAAATCGCCGCTGCGGCCATGGGTTGGGGTGAATGCGATGACCATCAGCGCGACAGTCTGTACCTGCGTATCGAGCAAGTCGTTCAGCGTTTGTTGAGCGATTTTGTCGATGATCCAGCCATTTTTTCCGAGCTGTTGGCGGATTTTCTTGCGTTTACCAGCGACGAGCGTCGTCGCAGCGAGCTGCTGGAACAACGCACTCGCGACGCTGAAGAAGGACGCGCCAAAACCGAAATGGCTCGTCAGCGCGTCGAACAGGCGCTGAACCAG
Organism: Pseudomonas sp. LBUM1670; assembly: GCF_059695695.1. Lineage (NCBI taxonomy): Bacteria > Pseudomonadati > Pseudomonadota > Gammaproteobacteria > Pseudomonadales > Pseudomonadaceae > Pseudomonas > Pseudomonas sp. LBUM1670. Next base: position 866,361 of record NZ_CP166783.1, read on the forward strand.
GTGCTGTTGGGCAAGGTTCTGCCGCAGCGGGTGGTGGCGTTTGTCCAGGAGGCCTGGAGCCAGGTGCTGCTGCTGACCTGCCTCAAGCATGGCGATCAGTCTGACGAATGGCATGCCGATGTGCAAACCATGGAACAACTGGTCTGGAGCGTGCAGCGTCATGACGAACCTGACGCGAGCCTGCGCCTGTTGGCGCTGGTGCCAGGGTTGCTCAAATCCTTGCGTGACGGGTTGAGCAGCGCGGCGTTCGATCCGTTCGCCACCGGGGAGTTTTTCAGTGAACTGGAAAGCCTGCACGTTCAATTGTTCGAACGCCCGGATCAAACTCCTGCAACGAGCCGCGAGGCCGATGCGCCGGTGATGGTGCAAGTGCAAGATGAAATCGTTCTGCGCACCGCCGACGAAGGGGCGGTGGCGTCGACCTCGGTACACTTACCGACGGATGATGCGGGCCTGATTCAGGTCGATCAACTGCACGTGGGCTGCTGGGTCGAGTTTCAGGAGGATGAGGATCACAACCTGCGCTGCAAACTGGCTGCGATCATCGAGGCCACGGGCAGCTACATTTTCGTCGATCGCACCGGGATGAAAGTGCTGGAGCGCAGCCGTACCGGCCTGGCCCTGGATTTTTGCCGTGGCGCGGTGCGAACCCTGGACGACACCTTGCTGTTCGACCGGGCTCTGGAATCGGTGATCGGCAACCTGCGGCGTCTCAATCGCGGCAAGTGATCGCGCGCCGAGGGGCTATCGCGGCATACTGGGCGCCCACACAGTCGACGTTGAAGGAACCTGTATGCAGTTGGACCCCGCGAGCGGTTGGTGCCAGGGCGTGAATGTCTGCCCTTCACCCAACTTCAATGCGCGCCCCACGGGCGAAATTTCCCTGCTGGTGATCCACAACATCAGTCTGCCGCCGGCGCAGTTCGCCACCGGCAAGGTGCAGGAATTTTTCCAGAACCGGCTGGATGTCACAGAGCATCCCTACTTTGAAGGGATCGCTGACCTGCGGGTGTCCGCGCATTTTCTGATTGAGCGTGACGGCACCGTCACTCAGTTTGTCTCCTGTCTAGAGCGTGCCTGGCATGCTGGGGTGTCATGTTTCGATGGCCGGGAAACCTGTAACGATTTTTCCGTGGGCATCGAGCTCGAAGGCACGGATGATCTACCGTTTACCGACGCTCAATATGATGCGTTGACGGCCCTGACCTTACAGCTGCAAAGCACCTTCACGGCCATCACCGCACAGCGCATCTGCGGGCATAGCGATATCGCACCGGGGCGCAAGACCGATCCGGGGCCGGCGTTCGACTGGGCACGTTATCGCACCGCCTTGGCGCGCCGCCCTGGCTAAAGAGGAAAAAGAATGAGTTTTCTGGTGTTGCTGTTGGCGGTGTGGATCGAGAAATTCTCGGCCCTGCGCCATCGGGTTCAACGTGACGGCGGCTGGGTGCGCGAGCTGCACAAGCTGGAAGTCAGCCCGCGCCTGGTCAGTCGTCCGTGGTTGATATTGGTGATTCTGGTATTGCTGCCGGTGGCGCTGCTGGGTTTGCTGCTGGTGGTGCTGGAACCGGTCGCTTACGGGCTGTTGGCGTTGCCGGTGCATTTGCTGGTGGTCATCTACAGCCTGGGTCGCGGCGATTTGCTGGCCGGTCTCGGGCCGTTTCGCGATGCCTGGCGCCGGGAAGACCTGCAAGCCGCCGCTCACGTGGCAAAACGCGACCTGGATATTTGCGCCGACAGCGGCGAGCAACTGCTGGAGCGGGTTGAAGGGCATCTGCTCTGGGAGGCCTACCAGAGCTTTTTTGCGGTGATTTTCTGGTACTTCCTGTTGGGCCCGGTGGCGGCGCTGAGCTATCGACTGCTGGCACTTGCCGAAGAACATGGGCAGAACCTGGCGGTCGTCGAGCGCGCCACACAACTGCGCCATGCGTTCGATTGGGTGCCGGTGCGTCTGCTGGCGGCCAGCTTCGCGTTGGTCGGCAACTTTGTCGCGGTCAGCCGGGTGATGCTGCACGAACTGCTGAACTGGAACATCAGCGCCGCACGGTTGATCGAGAAAGTCGGGCTGGTGGCCGGTGAAATTCCTGCACCGGTGGTCGGACCGGACGGCATCAACAGTCTCGACCGGATCTGGGAATTGCTGCTGCGAGCGGCGGTGCTCTGGTACGCCGGTTTTGCGCTGTGGACCGTATTGCCATAATCCTACGTCTGAAGTGAACTCATTGTGGCGAGGGAGCTTGCTCCCGCTAGGTGCGAAGCGCCCCCGGCATCAGTTCAGACAGACCTGGTTGTCCAGGTTTGCGACTGCTTCGCAGTCGAACGGGAGCAAGCTCCCTCGCCACAAGGGATATCACTTGTCTGAAAGGACACCCTCTGCCTGAAGAGCAGTTCCCCGCCATTTACCTTAAGTTACAAACCCTCCCGCCGATTTAAGCTATACAGAGATTGCACTGAGTAGTGGCTATCTGCTGCCTTTCTGTGCCTGCCAATAAAAATAAGAATGCAAAGGGAGACTTCCAGTGAAGAGCTTGCTCTATCCCGCCGTTGCGCTAATGAATCGCCTGAGCTTCGGCATGAAGTTCAGCCTGATCAGCGTTCTGTTCCTGGTGCCGATGCTGGTGACCAACTTTTACCTGGTGCGCGATTCCTATCGTGAATTCCAGGGCACTCAGGTTGAACTGCAGAGCCTCGACTTGCTGGGCAGCAGTCTGGCCCTGCGACGCGATCTGGAAACCCTGAACAACCTGGTGCAGATCAACGTCACCCTTGGCCAGTCCGGCAAGGCTGGCAATGTCGAATCCAAGATCAGTGCTCTGGAACAAAGCGTGCTGGCCCGCCTGCAAGGGCTGGTGGCGATGACCACCGATCCGGAACTAATCACGGTTTTCGATGGCAAACGCGATGAAATGATCAGCGCGTTCAAGGCCCAGCAAACGGAAAACTCCCTGCAAAGCAAAAGTGCGCTGATCGGCAAGTTGCTCGGCAACGCACAGATTTTCAGCCAGATCATCGCCAGTCAGGCAGGCTTGAGCCGCGACAACCAGAGCGACATGCGTCAGCTCACTGAACTCATTACCAATGTCACGCCACCCGTCACCCAGATATTGGGCGATGGCCGCGCGATGGGCTCCTATTCGCTGGGGCAAGGGTTCCTCAATTCGTCGTCGAGCACCCGTTTCGATGAGTTGCTGGTGCAGATCGAAAAGCTGCAGGCCGAGTACGGTCTGAAGTTGCAGGACACGCTGGGCTCAAGCAAAGCGGCGCGTGAAACCCTGAGCGCCCAGGCCGAGAGCAGTAAGGCGACGCTGAAAAAAGCCAGTGAACTGTTCGAAGAGCAAGTGGTGATGGCTGACACCCTCGATGCGCCTTGGCAGGCCTTCTACGATCAGGTCACCGGCCTGATGGACCAGACTTACCAACTCAACGAAGCCACCCTGAAATTCCTCGATACCCAGTTGCAACAACGACTGACTCAGAACCGCACGCACATGGTTCTGCAGGCCGTTGCGTTGTCGGTGGTGTTTGTGCTGATTTTTTATCTCTATGGCGGCTTCTACGCCTCGACCCGCACCACCCTCAAGCGTCTTGGCGCGATGATGGATAAGGTGGCAGCCGGCGACATGACCGTGACCTTCAACGCCAACAGCCGTGATGAACTGGGCGAGTTGGGCGAGGTGTTCAACGGCACCGTGAAGAAAATCCATGACCTGATCGAGCGTGTCGGCCACACCGTCGGTGAAGTCGAGCGCCAGGCCGGTCAGGTCCAGAATGTATCGGCCCAAAGTAACCAGGCCGTCGCGGGGCAGCGCACGCAGATCGAACAGGTCGCCACGGCCATGAATCAGATGTCGGCCACGTCACTGGAAGTGGCCCGCAGTGCGGCGGCGGCGGTCAGCAGCGCCCACAGCGTCAACGACGAGACCATCAGCGGGCGCGGTCTGGTGGAATCGCAACAGGGCAGCATTGCCGCACTGGCCAGCGAGATCGATCAATCGGTGCTGGTGATCAATCAACTGGCCAGCGACAGCCAGTCCATCAGCCGCGTGCTGGAAGTGATCAAAAGCATCGCTGAGCAGACCAACCTGCTGGCGCTCAACGCGGCCATCGAGGCGGCGAGGGCGGGCGAGCAGGGTCGAGGCTTCGCGGTGGTGGCGGACGAGGTCCGGACACTGGCCAAACGCACCCAGCAATCCACCGAAGAAATCGAACAGATGATCGCCAAACTGCACAGCGGTGTCGGTGCGGCGGTGAAGGCCATGGGCTCCAGCCATCAGATGGCCAACGGCACGGTGGGGCAGTCGGAAAAGGTCCAGCAAGCGCTGGAGAATATCCTCGGCGCAGTCGGCATGATCGTCGACCAGAACCAGCAAATCGCCGCCGCAGTGGAACAACAGACTGCCGTGGCGCACGACATCGACCAGAACATCGTCGAGATCAACCGTGCCGGCGAGCGCACCGCTGAAGGTGCGCACCAGACCGAGGACGCCAGCCGGGCGTTGTCGGCTCAGGTGGTTGAGCTCAAACAGTTGATCAGTGCGTTCCGGGTCTAGAGAACCCACAGAAAACCAATGTGGGAGCGGGCTTGCTCGCGAAGAATTACTAACATTCAACATTTATGTCGACTGTTATACCGCTTTCGCGAGCAAGCCCGCTCCCACAGGAGTTGTGTGCATTAACTGATTTACCAGTCGAACACTTCACACGCATTGGCCGTGCTGACAGCCGCCAGCCGTTCAGGACTGATCGCCATGATTCCCGCCAGCGCCTCGCAGATCGCCGGCAAATGCGCCGGGCTGTTGCGTTGACCGGGAAACATGGCGGGCGCCATGTCCGGTGAGTCGGTTTCCAGCACCACCGATTCCAGCGGCAATTCAGCCAGCACGCGGTGCATGCGCAACGCCTGCGGCCAGGTCGCCGCGCCACCAAGGCCCAGTTTGAAACCGAGCTTGATGTACTCACGGGCCTCTTCCTGGCTGCCGGCGAAGGCGTGAATGATGCCCGCACGTTTCAACTTGAAGCGCTTGAGCGTAGCAATCACCGCCGCGTGGCTGCGCCGCACGTGAATCAGCGCCGGCAGATTGAAGTCCGCTGCCAGTTGCAGTTGCGCGTCGAACAGCGCCTGCTGGCGTTCGCGGTCGAGGGTTTCGATGAAGTAATCCAGGCCTATTTCGCCCACCGCACATAGTTGGCGATGACCGGCTAAACGGGTCAGCCAGTCACCCAGTTCGTGCAAGTCTTCAGGGCGATGCTCATCCAGATACACCGGGTGCAAACCGAACGCCGCGTGCAGATCGGGATCGCTCAGCACCAAATCCCAGACGCGCTGCCAATTGGCCTGATAAACCCCCAGCACCACCATCCGCCTCACGCCGAGGGCGCGGCTCTCGGCGAGCAGCGCCTGACGATCCTCGTCGAAGTCCGGAAAATCCAGATGAGTGTGGCTGTCGATCAGCTCCACGGTTCAGTCCTGGCGAATACGCTGCTTGAAGGTCCGCGCGATGGCTTGCACACCCGGCTGGTAATCGGATTGCTCGATGGCGGCCAGGGCCAGTTGCAGCGCTTTGTCGGCGATCAGCTGGTGCTGCTGGGCCATGGCGTTGACCGGCAGCGGCAGGAAGTCCAGCAACTGCGTGTCACCGAACGTGCCGAGGCGCAGCGGACGGGTTTTCAACGGGAAGTCGTGCAAGGCGTCGAACACGCCCTGAAGCAACACGTAGGACGTGGTTACCAGCGCATCCGGCAAATGACCCAGGCGCTGGAGCATTTCTTCCATCATCTGCTTGCCGCACTCGCGGCTGAACGATTCGCCGTGTTCAATCAGGATTTCTCCTTTGAACCCGGCCAATGCTTCCTTGAACCCGGCCGCCCGCTCCTGGCTGATGCTCAGTTCGGGACGTGCGCCAATCAGGGCAATTTGCTTGGGTAACGGATCGAGCAGGCTGCGCGTCAGTTGCAGACTGGCTTCGCGATCATCGCTGATCACCGAGCAGAAATGCTCAGGCTCCATGACCCGGTCGATGGCGATGATCGGGATGCCCTTGGCTTGCAACTGACGGTAACTGTCGTCACCGGCGGGCAGGCAACTGGCGACGATCAAGGCGTCGCAACGCCGGGCGCGGAACAGTTTCAGCAATTGACGCTCGCTGTCTGGCGCGTCGTCGGAGCTGGCGATCAGCAACTGATAACCACGGGCTCGGGCACCTTGCTCCAGCAGTTTGGCGATACGTGCGTAACTGGGGTTTTCCAGATCCGGCAGAATGAAGCCCAGGGTGCGGGTGTGCCGACTGCGCAGCCCGGCCGCTTGGGGATTGGGCGTGAAACCATGTTCTTCAACAACCGCGCGCACGCGCTCGACGGTGGCGCTGCTGATGCGCTGCTGTTCGGCCTTGCCATTGATGACATAACTGGCGGTGGTCACGGACACACCGGCCAGCTGGGCGATATCACTGAGTTTCAACGCGGGTTTTCCTTGTTTGTCGGCCGACATTTTCGCCAATGCTACCCGATTCAGGCAGGCGACCCTGTCTCAACGTATCCGACAGTTGGACTTCAAGGATGGGACATTATCGAGTAACGTGCCAATCAGTCTAGATTAAACGATTCAGCAGGCGTATTTTCTACGTTTCAGGTGCATTTGGCCGGTTCTGCCGTGAAACCGCCAAAAGTGATGATTAAGCGCTTAAGCTGACTTCATTCAAAACAATACCTGGCACCTCAAGGTGCCAAAAAGGAGAAAGCATGCTCGAGCTCACGATAGAGCAGATTTCCATGGGGCAATCGGCTGTGGATAAGTCCGCAGCGCTGCACCTGCTGGCACAACATCTGGTCGCCGATGGCCTGGTGGCCGACGGTTATCTCGCCGGTCTGCAAGCGCGCGAAGTCCAGGGCTCGACCTTTCTCGGTCAAGGTATTGCCATCCCCCACGGTACACCGGAAACCCGCGATCAGGTGTTTTCCACCGGCGTGCGGCTGATGCAGTTTCCCGAAGGCGTGGATTGGGGCGACGGTCAGATCGTCTACCTGGCGATTGGTATTGCGGCCAAATCCGACGAACACCTGCGACTCCTGCAATTGCTGACCCGCGCCCTCGGCGAGACCGATCTGGGCCAGGCCCTGCGTCGTGCCGGTTCCGCCGAAGCCTTGTTGAAACTGCTGCAAGGCGCGCCGCAGGAACTGGCGCTGGATGCACAGATGATCGGCCTGGGTGTGTCGGCCGATGACTTCGAAGAACTGGTCTGGCGCGGTGCCCGTTTACTGCGTCAGGCAGATTGTGTGAGCAATGGTTTCTCCGCGGTGTTGCAACAGGTCGAAGCGCTGCCACTGGGCGATGGCTTGTGGTGGTTGCACAGCGAACAAACGGTCAAGCGCCCGGGCCTGGCTTTTGTCACCCCGGATAAACCGATGCGTTATCTCGGTCAACCGCTCAGTGGCCTGTTCTGTCTGGCCAGCCTCGGCGAAGCGCATCAAGCCTTGCTTGAGCGCCTGTGTGCGTTGCTGATCGAAGGCCGTGGCCATGAACTGGGCCGCGCCACCAGCAGCCGCAAAGTGCTCGAAGTGCTCGGCGGTGAATTGCCGGCGGACTGGCCGAGCGCACGCATTGCGTTGGCCAATGCCCACGGTTTGCATGCGCGCCCGGCGAAAATCCTCGCGCAACTGGCGAAAAGTTTTGAAGGCGAGATTCGTGTGCGCATTGTTGATGGCCAGGACAGCGCTGTGTCGGTGAAGAGCTTGAGCAAGTTGCTCAGCCTCGGCGCCCGTCGTGGTCAGGTGCTGGAATTCATCGCCGAACCGAGCATTGCTGCCGACGCCTTGCCAGCCTTGCTGGCCGCGATCGAAGAAGGACTCGGTGAAGAAATCGAGCCATTGCCGGCCGTGAGCCAACAGCGCGAAGTGATTGCCGATGTGGCCGAAGTGTTGCTCGCGCCAGCGTCCGGCAGTCTGGTCCAGGCTATCGCCGCCGCGCCGGGGATTGCCATCGGCCCGGCGCATATTCAGGTGCTGCAAACCATCGACTACCCATTGCGCGGTGAGTCCGCCGCCATCGAGCGCGAGCGTCTGAAGCAAGCGCTGGCGGACGTGCGTCGCGACATCGAAGGGCTGATCGAACGCAGCAAATCCAAAGCCATTCGCGAAATCTTCATCACCCACCAGGAAATGCTCGACGACCCGGAACTGACCGATGAAGTCGAGACTCGCCTCAAGCAAGGCGAAAGCGCTGAAGCGGCGTGGATGGCGGTGATCGAAGCGGCGGCGAAACAACAGGAATCCCTGCAGGATGCCTTGCTCGCTGAGCGCGCGGCAGATTTGCGCGATATCGGCAGACGAGTGCTGGCGCAACTGAGCGGCGTCGAAACCCTGAGTGAACCTGATCAACCTTACATTCTGGTGATGGACGAAGTCGGTCCGTCCGACGTGGCGCGTCTCGATCCAACCCGCGTCGCCGGCATCCTCACCGCCCGTGGCGGCGCTACCGCGCACAGCGCCATCGTCGCCCGCGCGCTCGGTATTCCGGCGTTGGTCGGCGCAGGTGCGGCGGTGTTGCTGCTGGCACCGGGCACGCCGTTGTTGCTCGATGGCCAGCGCGGTCGCCTGCATGTAGATGCCGATGCAGCGACCTTGCAGCGCGCCACCGAAGAGCGCGACACCCGCGAGCAACGCTTGAAAGCGGCCGCCGAACAACGTCATCAACCGGCGCTGACCACCGACGGTCACGCGGTGGAAGTGTTCGCCAACATCGGCGAAAGCGCGGGCGTCACCAGTGCGGTGGAGCAGGGCGCCGAAGGCATTGGCCTGCTGCGCACCGAACTGATTTTCATGGCCCACTCGCAGGCGCCGGACGAAGCGACTCAGGAAGTCGAATACCGCCGCGTGCTCGATGGCCTCGCCGGTCGGCCACTGGTGGTGCGCACCCTCGACGTCGGCGGTGACAAGCCGCTGCCGTATTGGCCGATCGCCAAAGAAGAAAACCCGTTCCTCGGCGTGCGCGGCATTCGCCTGACCTTGCAGCGTCCGCAGATCATGGAAGCGCAGTTGCGCGCCTTGCTGCGTGCCGCTGATAACCGTCCGCTGCGCATCATGTTCCCGATGGTCGGCAGCGTTGATGAGTGGCGTCAGGCGCGGGACATGACCGAACGGCTGCGTCTGGAAATCCCGGTTGCAGACCTGCAACTGGGGATCATGATAGAGGTGCCGTCGGCTGCGTTACTCGCGCCGGTGTTGGCCAAAGAGGTCGACTTCTTCAGCGTCGGCACCAACGACCTCACGCAATACACCCTGGCCATCGACCGTGGTCACCCGACCTTGTCGGCTCAGGCCGACGGCTTGCACCCGGCGGTGCTGCAACTGATCGACATCACCGTGCGCGCGGCCCATGCCCATGGCAAATGGGTCGGCGTGTGCGGCGAACTGGCGGCCGATCCATTGGCGGTGCCGGTGCTGGTCGGCCTCGGTGTGGATGAGTTGAGCGTGTCGGGACGCAGCATTGCCGAGGTCAAGGCGCGCATCCGCGAACTCAGCCTGACCCAGACTCAAACCCTTGCCCAACAGGCGCTGGCCGTGGGCAGCGCGAATGAAGTGCGCGCATTAGTGGAGGCCCTGTAATGGCCCGGATTCTCACCTTGACCCTCAACCCGGCGCTGGATTTGACCGTGCAATTGCCGCGCCTTGAACCCGGTCAGGTCAATCGCAGCGACGAGATGCACACCCACGCCGCCGGTAAAGGCGTGAACGTGGCGCAGGTGCTGGCGGACCTCGGGCATCAGCTCACCGTCAGCGGTTTTCTCGGCGAAGACAATCTTCAAGCGTTCGAAACCCTGTTTGCCAAACGCGGTTTTGTCGACGCGTTTATCCGCGTCCCCGGCGAAACCCGCAGCAATATCAAACTGGCGGAACGCGACGGACGCATCACCGACATCAACGGCCCCGGGCCAATGGTCAGTGAGGCGGCGCAGCAGGCGTTGCTGGATCGACTGGATCAGATTGCGCCGGGGCATGACGCGGCAGTGGTGGCCGGCAGCTTGCCGCCGGGCATCAGTCCTGAGTGGTTGCAGGCGTTGGTTCAGCGCTTGAAAAACCTCGGGTTGAACGTCGCGCTGGACACCAGTGGCGAAGCGTTGCGAGCGGCGCTCAAGGCCGGTCCGTGGCTGATCAAACCGAACACCGAAGAACTGGCCGACGTGCTCGGCTGCGAGGTGATTTCGGTCGCGGCTCAAGCCGAAGCGGCAAGCCGTTTGCACGCGCAAGGCATCGAACACGTGGTGATTTCCCACGGCGCCGACGGGGTGAACTGGTTCAGTGTCGGCGCGGCGATGCATGCCACGCCGCCCAAGGTCAGCGTCGCCAGTACGGTGGGCGCAGGGGATTCGTTACTGGCCGGCATGCTTCACGGTCTGCTCAGCGCCGACACGCCGGAACAGACCCTGCGCACCGCCACGGCGATTGCCGCGATGGCGGTGACCCAGATCGGTTTCGGAATCGGCGATGCGGCGCAGTTGGCGCGGCTCGAACAGGGTGTGCGCGTGCGTCCCCTGACAGAACAATAAGAGGGTTTGTCATGAAGTTAGCCATTGTTACGGCTTGTCCGAACGGCATGGTCACCAGTGTGCTGTGCGCCCGTTTGCTCGATGCCGCAGCGCAGCGGCAGGGCTGGAGCACCAGCGTCGAAGTGATTGACGCGGCGCACCCGGAACTTCAGTTGTCGGAGGCCACGATCGAGGCCGCCGAGTGGGTGTTGCTGGTGACCAGCGCGCCGGTGGACATGTCACGATTCGTCGGCAAACGCGTGTTCCAAAGCACCCCGGCGCAAGCGCTGCAAGATGTCGAAGCGGTGTTGCGGCGCGGTGCCGAAGAAGCTCAGGTTTACGTCGCACCCGAAGCCGTGGCCGAGCCAGTGGCCCTCGTTAAAAACGCCCCGCGCCTGGTCGCGATTACCGCGTGCCCGACCGGCGTTGCTCATACCTTCATGGCCGCTGAGGCTTTGCAGCAAGCGGCGAAACGTTTGGGTTATGACTTGCAAATCGAAACCCAGGGTTCGGTCGGCGCGCGCAATCCTTTGAGTGCGGCCGCGATTGCCGATGCCGATGTGGTGCTGCTGGCGTGCGACATCGAAGTCGCCACCGAGCGTTTTGCCGGCAAGAAAATCTACCGTTGCGGCACCGGCATCGCGTTGAAGCAAGCCGAAGCGACGCTGAACAAAGCACTGGCCGAAGGCAAACAGGAAAGCGCTGCGACCGGTGCCAAAGGCCCGGCCAAACAAGAGAAGACCGGCGTCTACAAACACCTGCTGACTGGCGTGTCGTTCATGCTGCCGATGGTGGTGGCGGGCGGTCTGATGATCGCGTTGTCGTTCGTCTTCGGCATCACCGCGTTCAAGGAGGAAGGCACGCTTGCTGCGGCGCTGATGCAGATCGGCGGCGAGACTGCGTTCAAGTTGATGGTGCCACTGCTGGCGGGTTACATCGCCTACTCGATCGCCGACCGCCCGGGCCTTGCGCCGGGGATGATCGGTGGTCTGCTGGCGAGCACGTTGGGCGCCGGTTTCATCGGCGGGATCATTGCCGGTTTCATCGCCGGTTACGCGGCGCAGGCAATCAATCGGTATGCGCGTTTGCCACAAAGCCTCGAAGCGCTGAAACCCATCCTGATCATCCCGTTGCTGGCGAGTTTGTTCACGGGGCTGGTGATGATCTACGTGGTCGGCAAACCAGTGGCCGGGATGCTCGCCGGGCTCACGCATTTCCTCGACAGCATGGGTACCACCAACGCGATTTTGCTAGGGGTGTTGTTGGGCGGCATGATGTGCGTCGACCTTGGCGGGCCGATCAACAAGGCGGCCTATGCGTTTTCGGTGGGGCTGCTGGCCTCGCAGAGTTATGCACCGATGGCGGCGACGATGGCGGCCGGCATGGTGCCGCCGATTGGCTTGGGCATTGCGACGTTCATTGCGCGTCGCAAATTTGCTCAAACTGAACGCGAGGCCGGGAAAGCGGCGTTGGTGCTGGGGTTGTGCTTCATCTCCGAAGGCGCGATTCCGTTTGCCGCCAAGGACCCGCTGCGGGTGATTCCGGCGAGCATCGCCGGCGGTGCGCTGGCCGGGGCGCTGTCGATGTATTTCGGCTGCAAGCTGATGGCGCCGCACGGTGGATTGTTTGTGTTGGCGATCCCGAATGCGATCAACCATGCACTGCTTTATTTGCTGGCGATTGTGGCCGGGAGTTTGCTGACGGCCGTGGTTTATGCGGTGGTCAAGCGACCTGAGGTTGTCGAATTGGCAATAGAACCCGTTAGCGCCTGACACCTAACCAATGTGGGAGCGGGCTTGCTCGCGAAAGCGGTCTTTCAGTCACCAATGCTGCTGAATGTGGAACCGCATTCGCGAGCAAGCCCGCTCCCACAGGGTATCTCCAGCGGACATAAAGTCTGTGTTCGACACTGATCCCTTGTAGGAGCGAGCCTGCTCGCGAAGACGTCAGTGGCCACACCGCTAAATCGTGGCTTTGTACTCGTTCTCCCGCTGCAACGCCCGCGCCTGAACCACGTTCAGCACCGTACAGCCCTCACGCATGAGCAGATGCACGGCGCGGGTGATGTGCGTCAGGTCGCAGTCGGAAGTGTTTTTTAGATTGAGGCTGGTCAGTGTATCCGCCAAATCGCGAACCACGGTGAAGCGGTGCATGGCGCAGGCGGTGAGTTCGCTGAGTTCTTTGTGGGTGTTGACGAAGAGCACCGGTGTTTCGGCGTCGTAGGTGTCGATCGGGAGGTAACGCGGCATGACTTGGAACATAGGTGTAACTCCAAATAGAGCTACCACCGTTCGCGGCCAAGCGAAAAAGGTGGCAGCTGTGTGCGGGTTGGCCGACCGGCACACCCAACCCCGGCACACCCTAAGGTGTCCCGCGCACAGCTGCCATAACACGACATCCAGACATGAAAATGTCTAAACAATGACGCTGATGCGTTTGGTGTGGTCGACCGGCCAAGGTCGTTCGCGGTGTTTTTCGCGAGCACGAACTATGGAGTCGATACCGAAACGCGGCAACAAGATACGTTGTAGGAAACGTCTTGAAAAGTTGTGTGCCTCACCATGATCATTTCCACACGTGTGGGAGAACGACGCGAACCCTGTAGGAGCCGAGCTTGCTCGCGAAGGCGGTGTAGCTGTCGGCATCGTTGGTGAATGTAAAACCGTCTTCGCGAGCAAGCCCGCTCCCACAGTGGGATTTGTAGTGTTGGTGGATTTTGTGTCATGCCCGGTTCATGCAGGCATGTTTTAGTTTTCCTCTTTCAGGGAGAACACCATGAGCGAATTCGACCTCGGTCGCCGTCGTGTCATGCAAGCGGTCGGCGCCGGGCTGTTGTTGCCCGGCCTCGCGCCGGCGGTGATCGCTTCGGTCAAGGATCGGCCGCAACTCACCGATGGTGTGCAGTCCGGCGACGTGCTGGGTGACCGGGCGATGGTCTGGAGCCGCAGCGATCGTCCGGCGCGGATGGTGGTGGAGTGGGACACCCGCAGTGTGTTCGGCAACCCGCGCCGATTCGTCTCGCCACTGGCCGACGCCCGCACCGACTTCACCGCGCGCGTGGAGCTCACCGGGCTGCCCGCCGATCAGGCGATTTTCTATCGCGTGCACTTCGAAGATGCCCAGAGCGGCGTCGCCAGCGAACCCTGGTTCGGTCACTTGCGCAGCGTGCCGCAGACCCGGCGCGACATCCGTTTCGTCTGGAGCGGCGACACCGCCGGCCAGGGTTTCGGCATCAACCCGGACATCGGCGGTATGCGCATCTACGAAGCCATGCGTTTACGTCTGCCGGACTTCTTTATCCACAGCGGCGACTCCATCTACGCGGACGGCCCGATACCGGCGCAGCTTATTACTGAGAGTGGCCGCGTGTGGCGCAACATCACCAGCGAAGCCAAGAGCAAAGTTGCCGAAACCCTCGACGACTATCGTGGCAATTACCGCTACAACCTGATGGACGAAAACGTCCGTCGCTTCAACGCCGAAGTGCCGCAGATCTGGCAGTGGGATGACCATGAAGTGGTGAACAACTGGTCGCCCGGCAAGCAACTGGATGAACGCTACAAGAGCAAGGATATCCTCAGCCTGGTGGGGCGCGGGCGTCAGGCCTGGCTCGAATATGCACCGATGCGTCCGCAGACCGCCGATGGTGGCGGGCGGATTTATCGCAAGATTGGTTACGGGCCGATGCTCGATGTGTTTGTGCTCGACATGCGCAGTTATCGCGAAGCCAATGACAGCAATCTGGGTGCCGCAAAACCCTTTCTCGGGCGTGAGCAACTCGACTGGCTCAAGCGTGAATTGAAAGGCTCAAAGGCCCAGTGGAAAGTCATCGCCGCCGACATGCCGATCGGCCTCGGCGTGCCCGACGGTGAAGTCAGCCCCGGCGTGGCGCGCTGGGACGCGGTGGCCAATGGTGATCCGGGACCGGCTCAGGGGCGTGAGCTGGAAATCGCTGAATTGCTCGGTTTTCTGCGGGCGCAGCAAGTGCGCAATTTCGTGTTCCTGACGGCGGATGTGCATTACTGCGCGGCCCATCATTACCACCCGGATCGTGCGGCGTTTCAGGACTTCGAACCGTTCTGGGAGTTTGTTGCCGGGCCGTTGAATGCGGGGAGTTTCGGACCTGATCCGTTGGATAAAACCTTTGGGCCGGAGGTGGTGTTCGAGAAGGCACCGCCGGCGCAGAACATGTCGCCGTTTGCCGGGTTTCAGTTTTTTGGCGAGGTGAATATTGAGGGGCAGACGGGGGAGATGAGTGTGGTGTTGCGGGATCTGGATGGGGTCAGCGTGTTTGAACAGAAGTTGCAGCCTGTAGAAGGTTAACGAACGACACCTGGCCCATGTGGGAGCGGGCTTGCTCGCGAAGGCGGTCTATCAGCCAATAAATATGGCGACTGTTAATCCGCTTTCGCGAGCAAGCCCGCTCCCACAGGGACGGTGGGGTGTCAGTAGACGTCGCGGCGGTAGCGGCCTTGCTCGATCAGGCGGTCGACCTCTTCGATTCCGAGCACTTCGTTGAGAACGTGGTCGACTCCTGACGCCATCCCCTGCAAGCTGCCGCAGATGTAAATCACGGCACCGTCGGCCAGCCATTGCTTGAGCAAATTTGCCGATTCACGCAGGCGATCCTGCACGTAGATCTTCTCGGCCTGATCTCGCGAGAAGGCCAGGTCCAGACGCTCGATATCCCCCGAAATCAGCCACTCTTCCAGCTCGGCGCGGCACAGGTAGTCGTGCTCGCGATTGCGCTCGCCGAACAGCAGCCAATGACGTTGCTGCCCATCGGCGATCCGCGCCTTGAGCAAACTGCGCAGCCCGGCCAGGCCGGTGCCGTTGCCCAGCAGGATCATCGGCACCGGTTCGACCGGCAGATGGAAACCGCTGTTGCGTCTTACGCGCAAGCTGATGGTGCTGCCCACCGGCGCGTGTTCGGTCAGCCATCCGGAACCGATGCCCAGACTGCCGTCGGGATGCAGTTCCTGACGCACGATCAGTTCCAGTACGCCGTCGGCGGCTATCGAGGCGATGGAGTATTCGCGCATGGCCAACGGCACCAGCGCGTCCACCAGCGCTTGCGCATGCAGGCCGACCAGATGGGCGCGGTTCTCGGGCAGTTGTCGACTGGCGAGGGCTTGCTCCAAGGGTTGTGTCAGGCCATCAAGCGTTACCGCCGCGCGGCCGTCGATGCCCAGACCATCGAGGAAATGCTCGATGACCCACGAACCATTGCGCGGCAACACTTCCACCAGATCACCGGCCAGCCAGCTGCTGGTCGTCGGGGCGATAAGGCCGAGCAAGTAAACCGGCGAACCGCTGCTGTCCGGGTTCATCAATTCGCGGCGGGCGAGTGTCCAGTTGTCGTAGCTCGGTGCTTGCCAAGTGTCGACGGGCGCTTGTCCGGTCAGCAGACCGAGTTGTTGCTGCCAGTGACGCAAGGCATAAGGATCACCGCAATCGACTTCCACGGGTGCGAACAGGTGCTTGCCGCCGTGCTCGCCGAGCCAGGTGTGCAAGCGACGGGCGAAACCGCAGAAGTGCTGATACTGGCGATCTCCGAGTCCGAGCACCGCGTAATTCAGGCTCTCCAGGCTCAACGCGCGGCCCAGCACCTTGCGTTCGAAACCGCGGGCGCTGTCCGGCGCTTCGCCGTCGCCGAAGGTACTGACCACGAACAGCGCGTTGCTGGAATCACGCAAATCCTGTTCGCTGACATTCGCCAGCGGCTGAACCTTCACCGGCAGGCCGGCAGCCTGCAATTGCCCCGCGGTCTGCCACGCCAGTTGTTCGGCAAACCCGCTCTGGCTGGCGAAACCGATCAGCCACGCCGGTGTGCCGCTGCCCGGTTGTGCGAAACCTTTGCGGGCGTCCTTGATCTGCTTTTTCTTGCGTCGACGATCCAGGTACAGCAACCAGCCGGTGATGAAAAACAGCGGCATGGTCAGCGCGCTGATTGTCAGGATGATCCGTCCGACAATCCCGAAGTAACTGCCGACGTGCAGCGCGTAGATGCTCGTCAGCAGTTGCGCCTTGAGGCTCTTGTCGCTGTAACGGTCATGGCGTTTGACGATGCCGGTGGCCGGCTCGAGGGTGATCTGGTTCAGCGCGCGGTCGTGTGGCGAGGAGTTCAACAGGTAGAACACGGTCGCCGGTTGCCCGGCCACTGGCGGCATGCGGATGTTGTAAGCACTCAGTGCCGGACCGGCAGCGCTGTAGATGCTGCTCCACATCGCGGCGTAATCGGCGGTCGGTGCCGGGCCCTCAGGCGCAGGACCACGATTGCGAACGCGCTCGTTCTGCGGCGCATCGGAAAGCAGTTGGGTCAGGCCCTTGTTGTACCACTCGTAAGACCAGGACAACCCGGTCAGTGCCGCCAAAAGGTAAAACACCAGGCACCAGGTGCCGGCCACCGAGTGCAAATCCCAATTAAAGCTGCGGCCCTTTTTCATCCAGTCGAGGGTCAGCCAGGCGCGCCAGCTTGTCCACTGGCGCGGCCAGCGCAGGTACAGACCGGACAGGCAGAAAAACACCAGGATCAGCGTGCAGGCGCCGGTGATTTGCCGACCGGTATCGCCCATCGCGAGGAAACGGTGCAGTTGCAGCATCAGGCCGAAGAAATCCTGGCCGGTGGCGTCGCCCAAGAACTCGGCGGTGTACGGATCGAAGTAGCGCATCTCCCCGCGACGCTCGCCCGGTGGCGGCGTGAAGTTCACCCGCGCGGCGTTGCCGCTGTCGGTATCGACCCAGAGCATCGAGACTTTCTTGCCCGAGGCGCCTTCGATTTTTTCCACCAGTTCGGCGGGCGGCAGCACGCCGGAGACCTGCTTCTCGACCTGCAACACAGAAGGGTTGAGCGCGCGCAGGATTTCATCCTGAAACGACACCGTCGCCCCGGTGATGCCCATCAGGGCCAGGACCAGCCCGGCACTGATGCCGAAAAACCAGTGCAACTGGAACAGGGTTTTCTTCAACACGTCGCTCGCCTTGTTCGTTCGAAAATTGTCATCACGGCGCGCATTATGCCGTGGGCTGTCGAGAAGCATTCTTTTTTACGCACAAAAGCCCCGTTCATATGGATGAACGGGGCCTTGCGCGTCCCTGTAGGAGCGAGCTTGCTCGCGAAGGTCGTCAACGATGACGCGACCAACCTGACACCCCGCGTCGCTCTCGAGTTTTTCGCGAGCAAGCTCGCTCCTACAGTGGTCGGGCGATCAGAAGTGGAAGTTGGCGCTCAGCAGGGCGGTACGACCCGGCGCCACGTGGGCGTAGTGGTTCTGCAGTATCTGGTCGAAGTAACGCTTGTCGGTCAGGTTCTGTACGTTGAGTTGCAGGTCGACGTTTTTGGTCAGGCGGTAGCTGGCCATCGCGTCGTAACGCCAGTAGGACGGAATCTCCACCGAGTTGGCGATGTTGCCGAACTGCGAATCGACGAAGGTGGCACCGGCGCCGATGGTCAACTTGTCCGGTACCAGGTCGTAGGTCGACCAGAACGTGAAGTTGTTCTGCGGGGTGCTCGGCATGTGGTTGCCTTCATCGGCGGCGAGGGTGGTTTTGACCACTTCGCTTTCCATGTATGTGTAGCCGCCGAAGACCCTCCAGTTACGGGTCAGCTTGCCGCTGTAGCTCAGCTCCAGACCGTTGACGGTTTGCTCGCCGTCCAGCACTTGCGTGGTGCTGCCATCCGGATCGTCGATACGGGCGTTGGTTTTTTCGGTGCGGAACAGTGCAGCGGTCAGCGACAGGTCATCACCGAAGAAGTCCCACTTGGTGCCGATCTCGTAGTTGCGGTTCTTTTCCGGGTCCAGATTGCTGTTGTTCGCCGCCAGTTCCAGGCTACCGTTACCACTGCTTTCACCCGCCGGGTTGCTGGAGGTCGAGTAGGCCGCGTAGATACTGCCGTTTGGCAACGGGTTGTAGACCACGCCGATCTGGTAGTTCACCAGGTCGCTGGTGTTCTCGCGATCAAAGCTCCCCGCCGGTGTGGTACGGCCAGCGTTAGCGTAGCCGCTGGATTTGACCTGGTAGTTGTCGTAACGCAGGCCCAGGTTCAGCGACCATTGTTCGTTGAACTTCAAGGTGTCGAACACATAAGCGGCGGCGGTTTTCGTATCGGTATCGGTGAAAGCATTGCTGTCGGTGATCCTGCCGTTCCAGTTATCCCCAGGCGTCGGATTGTACAGGCTGGTGCAGTCGCCGGAGCGGAAGAGGGCAGGGTTGCACGTCGTGCCGCTGGCGGCCGACGTCAGGATGTACGGGCGGTTGTGGGTGTCTTGATAAGAGAACTCAAGACCGGTCACCAGGCTGTGTTCAATGGTGCCAGTGTCGAATTTGGCGCTCAGGTCGGTCTGGTTGATCCAGCCGCTGGACGTCGAATTACGGGTCTTGGCGCCACGGTACACACTGCCCTGGGCGACGTTGCCCTTGCTGTCGTCCGGGTTGGTGACGATGTAGTCCAGGGTCGAACGGGACATGCGGAAGCTGTTGGACACGGTCAGGGCATCATTCAGATCGTGCTCGATCTTGATGGTGCCGCTGTCATTGGTGGTTTCGCGATAGTCGCGATGGGTCAGGCCGTAGAAATTGTCGCGGTCGACATGCGCCGGTTTGTCGACGTTGTACTTGCTGCGGGCCGGGTTCAGGGTCAGCGGAATGCCGTAGTCCGGCATGTCGTCGGTTTCGACGTGGTAGTAGCCGACGCTCAGGCGGGTATCGGTGCCCAGACCGAAAGCGAACGTTGGCGCCACACCCCAGCGGCTGACGTCCACGGTGTCACGGCCGGCGACATTGGCTTCGTGTTTCATCAGGTTCAGACGGAAGGCCGAGGTGTCGGTCATCTGCTGGTTCAGGTCAAGTGTGGTGCGCTTGGTCTGATCCGAACCCCAGGTGAAGCCGCCATTGTAGAAACTGCCCAGTTTGGCGGTCTTGCTCACCAGGTTCAGGCTGCCACCGGTAGAGCCTGCGCCGGTAAAGGCCGAGCCCGGGCCTTTGCTGACTTCGATCGATTCAACGTTGAAGATTTCGCGGCTCTGGGACGCCGGGTCGCGCATGCCGTCGACGAAGGTGTCGCTTTCAGCGTTGAAGCCACGAATGATCGGACGGTCGCCCGCCGGGTTACCGCCTTCGCCAGCACCGAAGGTGATGCCCGGCGTCGTGCGCAAGGCGTCGACGAGACTGGTAGCGCCCGTGTCGCGGATCACCTGCTGCGGAATCACGGTGACGCTTTTCGGGGTTTCGCGCAGCGGTGCGGTGTATTTCTTGTTGGCTGAGGTATCGGTCTTGTAGGAGGTATCGTCCTGGGCTTCGCCGGTGATAGCGGTAGCGCCCAGGGAAATCACGTTGCCCGGTGCTTTTTCGTCGGTTTTTTCAGCCGCGAAAACCATGTGGCCCGCGGAGCTGGCAGTGATCGCCACGCCAATTGCAGAAGCGAGTAAACGCGGTGAACTGGCCGGTAATTGTAGTTGTTGGCGTGACATGTGAATTCCCCTCCCCAAGGATTTGAGGCCGCGGAATATAGGGTAGATGCATCTACGTATCAATTGCGAAACGTTACTATTCGCACTGAATTTACATTCTTTACAATTTATCCTTACGGTTTTTGGTCTTT
Source organism: Pseudomonas sp. LBUM1670 (assembly GCF_059695695.1). Lineage (NCBI taxonomy): Bacteria > Pseudomonadati > Pseudomonadota > Gammaproteobacteria > Pseudomonadales > Pseudomonadaceae > Pseudomonas > Pseudomonas sp. LBUM1670. Next base: position 886,482 of record NZ_CP166783.1, read on the forward strand.
CGTTCGTCACGGGGTTTTACAGGGTCAATAAGAATCAATACCATTAACGCCCCTTTGCCTTCAGGTGTTTCCCCATGCTGCTGCACATCCCCGGCGTGTTCGCTAAAGAAGAAGTGCAGCGCATCCGCGAGGCTCTGGAGCAGGCGGATTGGGCGGACGGAAAAATAACCGCCGGTTACCAGTCGGCCAAGGCCAAGCACAATCTGCAACTGCCGGAAGGTCATCCGCTGGCCCAGGAAGTCGGTGCGGCGATGCTGGAGCGGTTGTGGAAAAATCCGCTGTTCATGTCCGCGGCGTTACCGCACAAGGTTTTTCCGCCGTTGCTGAACTGTTACACGGCGGGTGGCAGTTTCGACTTTCATATCGACAACGCCGTGCGTCAGCCCAAAGGCAGCATCGAGCGCGTGCGCACGGACCTGTCGGCGACGCTGTTCTTCAGCGAGCCTGAGGAGTACGACGGCGGTGAACTGGAAATCCAGGACACCTTCGGCACCCAGCGCGTGAAGTTGCCCGCCGGCGACATGGTCCTGTATCCCGGCACCAGCCTGCACAAGGTCAATGCCGTCACCCGTGGCACTCGCTATGCCTCATTCTTCTGGACCCAAAGCCTGGTCCGCGAAGACAGCCAGCGCGCGCTGCTGTTCGAGATGGACGGGGCGATCCAGCAGCTGACGCAGGACATGCCGGATCACCCATCGCTGATCCGCCTGACCGGCACTTATCACAACCTGCTGCGGCGTTGGGTCGAGGTATGAGTTTTCAACTACGCCGCGAAGAAGTGCTCGACGGCGATCAGCTCAAAGCCATGCTCAGTGAAAGTCCCGCTCGCGCGGCTCAGGCGATTCTGATCGCTGCCCGCGAAGGCGTGCTCGATGCTCAGGCATTGCTTGGGCAGATTCTGCTGGATGGGCAAGGCATTGAACTGGATCAAAAACTGGCGGTGCGCTGGTTCCAGATAGCCGCGCAACGCGGGCACTTGATGGCGCGCAACATGCTCGGCCGTTGTCATGAACATGGCTGGGGCTGCGAGGCCGACGCTTCAGTCGCTGCGGGGCATTATCGAGTCGCCGCCGAAGCCGGACTGGATTGGGCGATGTACAACTACGCCAATCTGCTGGCGACCGGACGCGGCGTGATCGAGGCTCAGTCTCAAGCGCTGAAGCTTTATCGCCGCGCGGCAGAACTGGGCCATGCAAAGTCGATGAATCTGTTGGGACGTTATCTGGAAGAGGGGCGGGTTTGTCCGGCAGATCCGCAAGCTGCTCGTGATTGGTATCGACGTTCGGCAACTGGCGGGGATTTTCGTGGGCAGTTCAGTTATGCCGCGGTGCTTGCGGATGAGGGAAACGTCGAGGAAGCGCTACACTGGCTGCGCAAGGCGCTGGCCGGTGGCAATCTGAATTTCCTGCGGGTGGCGAGTCAGACGTTGTTGAACGCAACCCAGCCGCAAGTTCGCGCCCTGGCAACCGATTATGCCCAGCGGTCTGCCGAACTCGAGCTGAAACTCACGCCTCTGTAGGAGCTAGCTTGCTAGCGATGGATTAAAGAACGCCGCGTTCCGTCAGCATGCAGGCGTTATCGTTAACGACCATCGCAGGCAAGCCAGCTCCTACAGGGAGCGGCGTTTTTCAGACACAAAAAAGCCCATGACACGTCATGGGCTTTTTGATTTCTACCTGCAGCGTTTTACACGTAGAACGATTTCAGCGGCGGGAAGCCATTGAATTCAACCGCGCTGTAACTGGTGGTGTAAGCACCGGTCGACAACCAGTACAAACGATCACCAATCGCTAGGTTCAGCGGCAGGCCGTACTTGTAGTTCTCGTACATGATGTCGGCGCTGTCGCAGGTCGGGCCGGCGATGACCACTTCTTCCACTTCGCCTTTCTTCTCGGTCCAGATCGGGAACTTGATGGCTTCGTCCATGGTTTCGATCAGGCCGGAGAACTTGCCCACATCCGTGTACACCCAGCGCTCGACGGCGGTACGGGATTTACGCGCCACCAGTACCACTTCGCTGACCAGGATGCCGGCGTTGGCGATCAACGAACGGCCCGGCTCCAGGATGATTTCCGGCAGGTCGTCGCCGAAGTCTTCCTTGAGGAAACGGATGATTTCTTCAGCGTAGGTTTCCAGGCTGTTGGTGCGGGTGATGTAGTTGGCCGGGAAGCCGCCACCCATGTTGATCAGCTTCAGGTGGATGCCGTCTTCTTCTTTCAGGCGTTCGAAGATCACTTTGACCTTGGCGATCGCCGCGTCCCAGACGCTGATGTCGCGCTGTTGCGAGCCGACGTGGAACGAGATGCCGTAAGGCACCAGGCCCAGATCGCGAGCGAGGATCAGCAGGTCCATGGCCATGTCGGTCTGGCAGCCGAATTTGCGCGACAACGGCCAGTCAGCGGTGGTCGAGCCTTCGGTGAGGATACGCACGTAGACTTTCGAACCCGGTGCGGCCTTGGCGATGTTGCGCAGGTCGGCTTCGGAGTCGGTGGCATACAGACGCACGCCCTTCTCGTAGAAGTAGCGAATGTCCTTGGATTTCTTGATGGTGTTGCCGTAGCTGATGCGATCCGGGCCGACGCCCTGGTTCATCACTTTGTCGAGCTCGTAGATCGACGCGATGTCGAAGTTCGAGCCTTTCTCTTTGAGCAGGTCGATGATTTCGACGGCCGGGTTGGCCTTGACCGCGTAGTAGACCTTGGCGAATTCGAAACCGGCGCGCAGGTCGTCATAGGCCTGGCTGATCATCGCGGTGTCGATCACCACGAACGGGGTTTCTTGTTTGTCGGCGAAGGCCTTCATTTTCTGGAAGGTATCGCGCGCGAAATAGTCTTCGACGTTGATCGACATACTTGGGAGCTCCTACTGGCAAACGTTAGTAATCAATGGGTGCAAATGAACGTCCTCCGTATCCCCACTTTGGTTCGCCTACTTCCCAAGGCATGTCGCCGAAAGCAAAAAGGCCACGGGAGGCGGTGCTTCCCTTGGCCTTGCTGTCTCGTCGTCAGTACTTGAGCCGGATGGATCGTTTCCAGCATGGACGTTCGGCGCGAACTTTAGGGCGTGAGGGGCTTGAGATCAACAAAAAATGTCGCGTTTTTGCACGCTTCCGTCGTGCGGTCCCTGACAGTTACTGATGTAACCGACCTGCATGACAGTGTGATGTTCCCCGGATGGGCATTTTTTGAAGGGAGCTGCATTGCCTTTGTGGCGAGGGAGCTTGCTCCCGCTGGGCTGCGAAGCGGCCCCAAAATCTGGCAATGCGGTTCTACAGAAACACCGCATCGGCTGACTTGCGACTGCTTCGCAGCCGAGCGGGAGCAAGCTCCCTCGCCACAGGGGGCGGTCAGGCCAGTGCCGTCTCCGCAGGAGAAACAATACTGGTCTTGCCCCCACGAGACTTGCCGGAACTCAAATACTCGGCAATCGACTCCTGAGTCACCTCCCCGAGGAACACCCGCTCGGCATCCATCACCGGCAACCACGAGCGATTGAACTCGTACATCCGCGACAACAGAATGCGTAAATGCTCGTCGTACGCCGCCGTGGCGTTGAACTCACGCAAGTACTGTGCGCAAGTCCCGGTCTGACGGTGCAGGTCGCGACGTCGTACATAACCCATCGCTTTGTTCGCACCATCAGTGACGACGACATAACGACGGTCCAGTTCGTCCATCAATTCCAGCGCCTCGGCTACCGGCGTTTCCGGGCTGACCGACGGTGCGTTGTCCGCCGCGTCTTCGGCCTTCACCAGTAACAGACGCTTAAGCGTGCTGTCCTGGCCGACGAAGTTGCTGACAAAGTCATCCGCCGGGTGCGCGAGCAGCGTATCCGGGTGATCGATCTGCAACAGCTTGCCGGCGCGGAAGATTGCAATTTTGTCGCCCAGCTTGATCGCCTCGTCGATGTCATGGCTGACCATGATCACGGTCTTGTTCAGCGCGCGTTGCATCTCGAAGAACTCGTTCTGAATCATCTCGCGGTTGATCGGGTCGACCGCGCCGAACGGTTCATCCATCAGCAACAGCGGCGCATCCGCCGCCAGTGCGCGAATCACCCCGATCCGCTGCTGCTGGCCACCGGACAATTCACGCGGATAGCGAGTCAGGTACTGCTTGGGCTCAAGCTTGATCATGCTCATCAACTCGCGAGCGCGGTCGTGGCATTTCTGTTTGTCCCAGCCCAGCAGGCGCGGAACGATGGTGATGTTTTCTTCGATGGTCATGTTCGGGAACAGACCAATCTGTTGAATCACATAACCGATGTTGCGACGCAGGGTCACGGCGTCGAGGTCGGTGGTGTCTTCGCCGTTGATCAGGATCTTGCCCGAGGTCGGTTTGATCAGGCGGTTGATCATCTTCAGCGTGGTGCTTTTGCCGCAGCCCGATGGCCCGAGGAACACGCAGATTTCGCCTTCGTTGACGGTTAGGCTGACCGAGTCCACGGCTTTCACGTCTTTGCCGTTGCTTTGGAAGGTCTTGCTGAGGTTTTGAAGTTCGATCATTTCAGGAGTCCTTTTGGAGTCAGCGTGCGTTGCAGCCATTGCAGAAGCAGGTCGGCGAAGATGGCCAGGAGACTGACCAGCACGGCGCCGACGATCAGCATCGACATGTCGCTGCGGCTGATGGAAGCGAGAATGAGGACACCGAGGCCACCGGCGCCGATGGTCGCGGCGATGGTCATGACACCAATGTTCATGACCACGGCGGTGCGCACGCCGGCGAGGATCACCGGCACGGCGATCGGCAGTTCGACCATGCGCAGGCGCTGGCCGAAGGTCATGCCGATGCCGCGTGCCGCTTCGCGAATGCCCGGTTCAACGCCAGTCAGGGCGAGGTAGGTGTTACGCATGATCGGTAGCAGCGAGTACAGAAACACCGCCGTAATCGCCGGCATCGGACCCAGGCCCTGACCGAACTTGGAGTAGAACGGCAGCAGCAGGCCGAACAGGGCAATCGACGGCACGGTCAGCAGCACCGTGGCGCTGGCTTGCAAGGGGCCGGCAAGCGTCGGGAAACGCGTCATCAGAATGCCCAGCGGCACGCCGACCAGAATCGCCAGGGTCACGGCGATGCCGACCAGAGTGATGTGCTGCCAAGTCAGGTGCAGCACCAGCGGCCAGTCGAGATGGGAAAAGGCGTTCAGAAATTCCATGGCTTTTCCTCCTTAGTTGATTGGATGCTGGCGCAGGAAATCGGCGGCAACGGATGAAGGGCTTTCGTGATCGACATCAACCCGCGCGTTGAGCTGGCGCATGGTTTCGTCATCGAACAGTTCGGCCAGCGGTTTGATCTCTTGCGCCAGTTTCGGATGGGCATCGAGGTAAACCTGACGCACCACCGGCGCGGCGGTGTAGTCCGGGAAGTAATGCTTGTCGTCTTCAAGCAGTTTCAGTTTGAAGGCGTTCAAGCGACCGTCGGTGGTGTAGACCAGACCGGCGAACACCTGGCCATTGCGCAGGGCGGTGTAGACCAGTCCCGCGTCCATCTGGCGGATGTTTTTGCGGGTCAGGTTCATGCCGTAGAGATCGACCATGCCGTCCAGACCGTCGGAACGGTTGGCGAACTCGGTGTCCAGCGCGACGAGGTGATGGGTCTTCGCCTCAGCCTGCATCACCATGTTCAGTTCGCTGATGGTGTTGATCTGCGGGTAGGCCTTCGCGGTTTTTTCCGGCAGGGCCAGGGCGTAGGTGTTGCTGAATTTCGACGGGGTCAGCCAGATCAGGCCTTTTTTCGCGTCGAGTTCTTTCACCTTGGCGTAGGACTGAGCGCTGTCGAGTTTTTCGGTGACATGGTTGTAGGCCACCAGCGACACGCCGGTGTATTCCCACATCAGGTCCAGTTGGCCACTTTCGTGAGCGCTGCGAGCGAGGTTGCTGCCCAGACCGCCGGTCACTTGAGTGTCGTAACCCTTGGTGCGCAGGTATTGGGAGGTGATTTCCGCGAGCAGGGTTTGCTCGGTGAACACCCGGGCGCCGATGCGGATGACCGGTTTTTCAGCGGCTTGGGCCAATCCTGCGAACAGCAGGGCGCAGCCTAGTAAAAAGCCGAAGCTCTTTGGAAAGTAAGTCTTCATGAGTATTCCTTTGCAGGCTTAAGACGGGCGCAAGCCGCGTTCGAGCCAGAGGCGGCTGGCGAGTGTCACCAGGCCGTCGAGCAGCAAGGCCAGCAGGGCGGTGCAGGCCGCTCCGAGCAGCAGTTGCGGCTGATTGTTCAGGGCGATGCCGGGAAAAATCAGGCTGCCCAGGCTGTTGGCGCCAATCAGGAACGCCAGCGGTGCCGTCCCGACGTTGATCGCCAGCGCCACACGCACGCCACCGATGATGATCGGCACCGCGTTCGGCAGTTCGACCCGCCACAGCACCTGAGTCGGCGTCATGCCGATGCCGACGGCCGCTTCCTTCAGCGAACCCTGAACATTTTTCAGGCCTTCATAGGTGTTGCGCACGATCGGCAACAGCGAGGCGAGGAACAGGGCGAAGATCGCAGGGCCGCTGCCAATGCCCAGAATCCCCAGAGCGATGGCCAGTACGGCGAGAGGCGGCACGGTGTTGCCGATGTTGAAGATCTGCATGAAGCGTTCGGCGCGTCCAACCATGGTCGGGCGGCTGAGGAAGATGCCGGCGGGTAAGCCCACAACGAGGGCGGCCAGCATGGAAGCGAGGACGAGCATCAGATGAGCTTGCAGGTAAAACAACAAATCGTCGCGGTAATGTTCGATCGTGTTGATGCCGATCCAGTGGACCAGCAGGGCCAGAAGGGCGACGACAACCGCACCTCCTGTCAGCCCTTTGCCATAGCGAATAGCCACAGGCGGACTCCTTTTTTCTTTGTCGGCGAACGCAGTCCCGCTTGGCATGCCATTCCTGGCTGCCGGGATTATCAACGTTCGCGAGAAGCAGCTCTTAATGCCGAACGCGTTTCCCTGTAGGAGCGAGCTTGCTCGCGAAGAACGTGCAGGCAACGCGTACATTCAGGTACCAAGCGTTATCGTTGACGTCCATCGCGAGCAAGCTCGCTCCTACAGGGGGAGTACGTGCGGCTTATCGAGCCATAAGCGCAGCCTCGTCAGGCTAACTTGCTGATTTTTCAGCCCCTGGTACGAGTGCTGTAACAGGGGAGTGGACGTCTGCACCTTTTAAAAGGTTCCATAATTAACAGCGATAGCCACCGTAGGAGCTGCCGAAGGCTGCGATCTTTTGATCTTGATCTTCAACGGTTTTGAAAAAATCAAGATCAAAAGATCGCAGCCTTCGGCAGCTCCTACAGTGTGATCAGTCGCTTGGCGACCACTACGGACGGTGGTCCGTAGGTTACTTTTTAAGCTATACTCGCCGCCCTTTTTTGAATCACCGCCAGGCGATTTCCCATGACCAAACAGGCCGCCGAAGTCGCGAAACGCCGCACTTTCGCCATTATTTCCCACCCCGATGCCGGTAAAACCACCATCACCGAGAAGCTCCTGCTGATGGGCAAGGCGATTGCGGTTGCCGGCACGGTGAAGTCTCGCAAGTCCGACCGCCATGCCACTTCCGACTGGATGGAAATGGAAAAGCAGCGGGGTATTTCGATTACCACGTCGGTCATGCAGTTTCCGTATCGCGAGCACATGATCAACCTGCTCGACACCCCGGGCCACGAAGACTTCTCCGAAGATACCTACCGCACCCTGACCGCGGTGGACTCGGCGTTGATGGTCCTCGACGGCGGTAAGGGTGTAGAGCCTCGGACCATCGCCCTGATGGACGTTTGCCGTCTGCGCGACACGCCGATCGTCAGCTTCATCAACAAACTCGACCGTGACATCCGCGACCCGATCGAACTGCTCGACGAAATCGAAGCGGTCCTGAAGATCAAGGCCGCGCCGATCACCTGGCCGATTGGTTGCTACCGCGACTTCAAGGGCGTTTATCACCTCGCCGACGACTACATCATCGTGTACACCGCCGGTCACGGCCACGAGCGCACCGATGTGAAAATCATCGAGAAGCTCGACTCCGATGAAGCGCGCGCGCATTTGGGCGACGAGTACGATCGCTTCGTGGATCAGCTGGAACTGGTGCAGGGCGCCTGCCACGAATTCAATCAGCAGGAATTCCTCGACGGCCAACTGACGCCGGTGTTCTTCGGTACGGCGCTGGGCAACTTCGGTGTCGATCACGTGCTCGATGCTGTGGTCAACTGGGCGCCGAAACCGCTGGCCCGTGTCGCCAACGAGCGCACCGTGGAACCGGTCGAAGAAAAATTCAGCGGCTTTGTGTTCAAGATCCAGGCGAACATGGACCCGAAACACCGCGACCGTATCGCCTTCATGCGTATCTGCTCCGGCAAATACGATAAGGGCATGAAGATGCGCCACGTGCGCACCGGCAAGGACGTGCGGATCGGCGATGCCCTGACGTTCTTCTCCTCCGAGCGTGAGCAACTGGAAGAAGCGTTTGCCGGCGACATCATCGGCCTGCACAACCACGGCACCATCCAGATCGGCGACACCTTCACCGAAGGCGAAGTCCTGGGCTTCACCGGTATCCCGCACTTCGCCCCGGAACTGTTCCGTCGTGTGCGTCTGCGTGACCCGCTGAAATCCAAGCAACTGCGTCAAGGCTTGCAGCAATTGGCGGAAGAGGGCGCCACCCAGGTGTTTTTCCCTGAGCGCAGCAACGACATCATCCTCGGCGCCGTCGGCGTGCTGCAGTTCGATGTGGTCGCCAGCCGCTTGAAAGAGGAATACAAGGTCGAGTGCTCCTACGAGCCGATCACCGTGTATTCCGCGCGCTGGATCGATTGCGACGATAAGAAGAAGTTTGAAGAGTTCCGGGTCAAGGCCGTGGAAAACCTTGCGGTCGACGGCGGTGGTCACCTGACCTACCTGGCCCCGACCCGCGTCAACCTGGCGCTGATGGAAGAGCGCTGGCCGGACGTGAGATTCCGTGCGACGCGTGAGCATCATTAAGCGCTGAGCTGCAAAGCAAAAACCCCGGTCGTGAAAGCACCGGGGTTTTTATTGCCCGTCACAAATCCCTTGTGGGAGCGGGCTTGCTCGAGAAAGCGGTGGACCAGTCGACTCAATGTTGAATGAATCACCGCTTTCGCGAGCAAGCCCGCTCCCACAGGGGATCACCATTGTTAGTGGGTTCGGAGCTAACGCTTATTCCAAACCAATCTCCCCGCTCATTGCATTTCCCGCGCATCGTTAGGGTCCTATTTGGAGAACCCGGCCAATCGGAACTGGATTTCAATCAGTGCCGTCAGTCCCAGACGTTTCACCTGCAAAAGGATGGAATCAGCCATGAGCATTTTTCAACGCATTGTGTTGTTGCTGAAGGTTTTGGTAGTGCTGTCCGTTGGCATGTCCGCCGCATGGGCGGAATGCCCGGATCATGGTGAGCAGGCTTCGAGCGGGCCGGTGACACACACCGCGCTGATGATCGCCAAGTCTGCATCCGAGCCAGGCGACCAGGGCCAGGGCGGCAGCGCGGATGATGACGACTCGACCACTGATGAGCCGGACACTGATGAAGATGAAAGGGCCTAGCTAAATAGCAGGCAAAAGAAAACCCCTTCTCCCCGACTGATGCGCAGCCAGGGCAGAAGAGGTTTTTGAACAGGACGCCTATCCCTGTGGGAGCGGGCTTGCTCGCGAATGCGGTGTGTCAGTCAGTATTACCGTCACTGACACACCGCTTTCGCGAGCAAGCCCGCTCCCACATTGTTACGCCGCGCCGTCGAGGAATTGCTCGGCGTAGTGGCAAGCCACCTGGCGGTTGTCGAGCAGGCGCAAGGCCGGCTCTTCCGTGCTGCAGCGTTCGGTCGCGTATGGGCAACGCTTGTGGAAAGCGCAGCCCGATGGCGGGTTCAACGGGTTGGGCAACTCGCCGACGATCTTGATTTTCGGCTTGTTCGGGTCCGGGTGAATGGTCGGGGTGGCCGACAGCAACGCCTGGGTGTACGGGTGAAGCGGGCGCTCGTAGATGTCGTTCTTCGGGCCCATTTCCACCGGGCGACCGAGGTACATCACCATCACGTCATCGGCAACGTGCTGCACCACCGCGAGGTTGTGGGAGATGAACACGTAGGCCGTGTTGAACTCTTGCTGCAAATCCATGAACAGGTTCAGCACCTGCGCCTGGATCGACACGTCCAGCGCCGAGGTCGGCTCATCCGCCACCAGCACTTTAGGCTGCAGCATCATCGCGCGAGCGAGGGCGATCCGCTGGCGCTGACCGCCGGAGAACATGTGCGGATAACGCTGATAATGCTCAGGGCGCAAACCCACCTGCTTCATCATCGCCTGCACTTTCTCGCGACGTTCCGAGGCGCTCAGGTTGGTGTTGATCAACAGCGGTTCGGCCAGTTGATCACCGACTTTCTGCCGCGGGTTCAACGAGGCGTACGGGCTCTGGAACACCATCTGCACGTCTTTACGCAGTTGCTTGCGTTGAGCCTTGTCAGCACCGGCAACTTCCTGCCCGGCGATTTTCAAGGAACCGGAGGACGGTTCTTCGATCAGCGTCAGGGCACGGGCCAAAGTGGATTTGCCGCAACCGGATTCGCCTACAACGGCGAGGGTCTTGCCGGCTTCCAGCTCGAACGACACACCGTTCAGCGCGCGAACGGTCGCATGGCCCTTGAACAGGCCACGGGACACTTCGTAGTGACGGGTGAGGTCGCGGGCGGTAAGTACGACGGCCATTACGCCACCTCCTGGTTCAGCGGGTAGAAGCAGCGGGCGAGGCTGTTGCTTTTCGGGTCGAGGGCCGGACGTTGCGCGCGGCAGTTGTCCTGCACATACGGGCAGCGCGGCGACAGCAGGCAGCCTTGCGGACGGTCATAACGACCGGGAACGATGCCCGGCAGCGTGGCCAGGCGCGTGGCGCCGAGGCTGTGTTCCGGAATCGCCTTGAGTAGCGCTTCGCTGTACGGGTGCGCCGGAATGTCGAACAGTTGTGGCACCTGACCGACTTCGACCGCCTGGCCGGCGTACATCACGCACACACGCTGGGCGGTTTCAGCCACGACCGCGAGGTCGTGAGTGATCAGCACCAGGCCCATGTTCTGCTCTTTCTGCAACGCCAGCAGCAGGTCCATGATCTGCGCCTGAATTGTCACGTCCAGTGCGGTGGTCGGTTCGTCGGCGATCAGCAGTTTCGGCTCGCCGGCAATTGCCATGGCGATCGCAACACGTTGGCTCATGCCGCCGGACAGTTGATGCGGGTAGGCGTCCATACGGCTGGCGGCGCCCGGGATTTCAACTTTTTCCAGCAGTTCGATGGCGCGGGCGCGAGCTTGCTTGCCGGACATCTTCAGGTGCAGACGCAGCACTTCTTCGATCTGGAAACCGACGGTGTAGCTCGGGTTCAGCGCGGTCATCGGGTCCTGGAAGACCATGGCCAGGTCTTTGCCGACGATTTGCCGACGCTGACGGTTGCTGAGCTTGAGCATGTTCTTGCCGTCGAAATTCAGGGCGTCGGCGGTGACGATCCCCGGATGTTCGATCAGGCCCATCAGCGCCATCATGGTCACGGATTTACCGGAACCCGACTCGCCAACGATGGCCAGTACTTCGCCCTTGTCCACGGAGATGTCGAGCCCGTCGACCACCGGAACGGCGTTCTTGTCGCCGAAGCGAACGTTGAGATTCTTGATTTCTAACAGTGACATTTGAATCTCCTCAGGCGGCGTTCTTGAGTTTCGGGTCCAGCGCATCGCGCAGGCCGTCGCCCATCAAGTTGATTGCCAGCACGCTGAGCAAAATGGTCAAACCAGGCAGACTTACCACCCACCAGGCGCGTTCGATGTAGTCGCGAGCCGAAGCCAGCATGGTGCCCCACTCAGGCGTCGGCGGTTGTACGCCAAGGCCGAGGAAGCCCAGTGCCGCGGCATCGAGAATGGCCGAGGAGAAGCTCAGGGTCGCCTGAACGATCAGCGGCGCCATGCAGTTCGGCAGCACGGTGATGAACATCAGGCGCGGCAGGGTGGCACCGGCCAGGCGCGCGGCGGTCACGTAGTCGCGGTTCAGCTCGCCCATCACCGCAGCGCGGGTCAGACGAACATAGGACGGCAGGGACACCACGGCGATCGCGATCACGGTGTTGATCAGGCCAGGGCCGAGGATGGCGACAATCGCCACGGCCAGCAGCAGGGACGGCAGGGCCAGCATGATGTCCATCAGACGCATGATGGTCGGGCCGAGCAAGCGCGGGAAGAAGCCGGCGAACAGACCCAGCAGGATGCCCGGGATCAGCGACATGACGACGGACGAGAGGCCGATCATCAAGGACAGGCGCGAACCATTGATCAGGCGCGACAGCAGGTCGCGGCCCAGTTCATCGGTGCCGAGCAGGAACTGGATCTGCCCACCTTCCAGCCAGGCCGGCGGGGTCAGCAGGAAGTCGCGGTATTGCTCGCTCGGGTTGTGCGGGGCAACCCACGGCGCGAAGATCGCGCAGAAAATCACCAGCAGCATGAACATCAGGCCGGCAACGGCACCTTTGTTGCGGGAGAACGCGTGCCAGAATTCTTTGTACGGGGACGGGTAAAGCAGGCTTTGATCGACTGCTACCGCTGGAATTGGAGTGGTCATGGTCATGATGATCTCAGCGCTGATGACGGATGCGTGGGTTGGCAAAGCCGTAGAGGATGTCCACCACGAAGTTGACCACAATCACCAGGCAGGCGATTAACAGGATGCCGTTCTGCACCACGGGATAGTCCCGGGCGCCAATGGCTTCGATCAGCCATTTGCCGATGCCGGGCCACGAGAAGATGGTTTCGGTCAGAACCGCACCGGCCAGCAATGTGCCGACTTGCAGGCCGACCACGGTCAGTACCGGAATCAGCGCGTTGCGCAGGCCGTGAACGAACACCACGCGCGACGGCGACAGGCCTTTGGCGCGGGCGGTACGGATGTAGTCCTCACGCAGCACTTCGAGCATCGACGAACGGGTCATCCGCGCAATAACAGCCAGCGGGATGGTGCCGAGCACGATGGCCGGCAGGATCAGGTGGTGCAGCGCATCGAAGAACGCACCGACGTCATCGGCCAGCAGCGTGTCGATGAGCATGAAGCCGGTGCGCGGCTCGATGTCATAGAGCAGGTCGATCCGCCCGGACACCGGGGTCCAGCCCAGGGACACTGAGAAGAACATGATCAGGATCAGGCCCCACCAGAAGATCGGCATCGAATATCCCGCCAGGGAGATGCCCATCACCCCATGGTCGAACAGGGATCCTCGCTTGAGTGCCGCGATCACCCCGGCCAGGAGGCCCAGGATGCCGGCGAACAACAGGGCGGCCATGGACAGTTCCAGGGTCGCGGGGAATAGAGAGGTGAATTCGGTCCAGACGCTTTCACGGGTACGCAGGGATTCACCCAGATCGCCGTGAGCCAGTTTGCCAATGTAATCCAGGTATTGGGCATACAGCGGTTTGTTCAGACCTAGGCGTTCCATTGCCTGAGCATGCATTTCGGGGTCGACTCGTCGTTCGCCCATCATTACTTCCACGGGGTCGCCTGGGATCATGCGAATCAACGCGAAAGTCAGCAAGGTGATGCCGAAGAACGTGGGGATCAGTAACCCCAATCGGCGGGCAATAAAACTAAACATCTTTTGGTGTACCTCATCAGCCGGTTAGGCGTGCCTGGTGTCCCTGGAGTCAGGGACACCGGGAGTTTTCTTATCTACTTCACCTGTGTGGTGGCGAAGTTATTAGTGGTGAGCGGGCTAATGTGATAGCCCTCTACGTTGTTGCGCATTGCGGTGAACATTCTAGTGTGTGCCATGCTGATCCATGGCTGGTCCTGATTAAAAATAACCTGGGCCTGTTCGTATAGCGCTGCCCGCTCGGCCGGATCGGTTTTTTCACGGGCCTGGTCGATCAGCGCCTGGAACTTGTCATTGCACCAGCGTGCATAGTTTTCGCCGTTCTTCGCGGCTTCGCAACTGAGCATAGGCGTCAGGAAGTTATCCGGGTCGCCGTTATCGCCCGCCCATCCGGCGGAAACCATATCGTGCTCGCCGTTTTTCGCGCGTTTGAGCATTTCGCCCCATTCCATCACGCGGATGTCGATCTTGATCCCGACCTTGGCCAGGTCAGCCTGCATCATCTGCGCGCCGAGCATCGGGTTCGGGTTGGTCGGACCGCCACCGTTGCGGGTGAACAGGGTGAAAGTGGTGCCTTCCGGTACACCGGCTTCCTTGAGCAGGGCGCGGGCCTTGTCCAAATCACGGGCCGGATTTTTCAGGCTGTGATTGTAACCCAGCAGCGTGTCCGGGAACGGGTTGACCGCTACGGTTGCATTGCCTTTGCCAAACAGCGCGTTGACATAAGCTTCTTTATCGAAGGCGATGTCGATGGCTTTGCGCACCCGCACGTCACTCATGTACTTGTGCGTGGTGTTCATGGCGATGTACGAAACGGTCATTGCGTTCAGTTCATCGACGCTCAGTTTGGCGTCTTTCTTGATGCTCGGGATGTCATCCGGCTTCGGATACAGCGCCACCTGGCACTCGTTGGCCTTGAGCTTTTGCAGGCGCACGTTGTTGTCGGTGGCGATGGCCAGGATCAGCGAATCTGCTGGTGGCTTGCCACGGAAGTACTCCGGGTTGGCCTTGAAGCGAACCTGGGCGTCCTTGGCGTAACGCTGGAAAATGAACGGGCCGGTGCCGACCGGTTTGCTGTTCAGGTCGCCGGTCTTGTTCGCCTTGAGCAGTTGATCGGCGTACTCGGCGGAGTAGATCGAAGAGAACGCCATGGCGATGTCGGCCAGGAACGGTGCTTCGCGGCGGGTCAGGGTGAAGGTGACTGTGTTGTCGTCGATCTTCTCGACGCTTTTCAGCAGGTCCTTGAAGCCCATGCTTTCAAAGTACGGGAAGCCCACGCTCGACAGTGTGTGCCACGGGTGTTTCGGGTCCAGTTGGCGCTGGAAGCTCCAGACCACGTCGTCGGCGTTCATGTCGCGGGTCGGCTTGAAGTATTCGGTGGTGTGAAACTTGACGCCTTTGCGCAGGTGGAACGTGTAGGTCAGGCCGTCCTCGCTGATGTCCCAGGACTCGGCCAGCGCCGGAATCACGTCCGTGGTGCCGGGCTTGAAGTCCGCCAGGCGGTTGAAGATGGTTTCGGCCACTGCATCGGCTGTGACTGCAGTCGTGTACTGAACCATGTCGAAGCCTTCGGGGCTGGCTTCGGTACAAACCACCAGGGGTTTGGCCGAGACGCCAACGGCAACACTCAGCAACGCGGCAGCGATGGCCGCACGTAGGGGAAGCATTTTCATCAAGAACCCTCTGCAATCGGTTGAACAGGAAAAAACCGAACGGCCGACTCGTCATGAGTCAGCCGTCGGCTGGCGCTTTTTACAAAATTTTGAACGGGATGGTGGTCACGAGACGGAACTCGTTGATGCTGCCGTCAGCCTGGTTATCGCTGGCGCGGTGGGTGGTGTAGGAAGCGCGAACTGTGGTGGCCTTGAGCGGACCGCTCTGCACGGCGTACGAAGAACCGATGCCGTATTCATAGTGGTTCTCGCCGTCCATCTTGCGCACGTCGTAGGCGGTGCCGGTGTAGTGCGTACCGTCGATGCCCCAGCCGCGAGCCTGGTAGATGTTGAACTTCAGGCCTGGCACGCCGTATTCAGCCATGTTCAGGCCGTAGGCGACCTGGAAGGACTTCTCGTTCGGGCCGTTGAAGTCCGACAGCAGGGAGTTGGCCAGGTAGATGCCGTTGGTTTCATGCAGGTAGTCGAAGTACTCGTTACCGTTCACTTCCTGATAAGAGAAAGTCAGGCTGTGGGCTTGGTGAGTCAGGCCCAACGACAGCGAGTAGGCGTCGTTGTCGATCTCACCCATCAACTTTTTGCCTTCGTCGACGGTTTTGTAGTAGTTCAGGCCGGTGGTCAGGCTCAGGATCGAGCTGTCGCCCAGTTCGTGAGAGGCGCCGAAGTAGTACTGGTTCCAGAAGTCTTCGACGTTGGTCGCGTACAGGCTGGTTTTCAGGCTTTTCAGCGGCTGATAGTTCAGACCTGCGGTGTGTACGTGGTCGGTTTCAGCGCCGTTGTTAGTGTACTCAGAGCTGAATTTCGACAGGCTCTGCTCGGTACGAGGCGATACGCGGTCGAAGGTGCCGAGGTCGAACGACAGGTTGTCGAACTCTTCGCTGTGAATGGCCACACCTTCAAAGCTCGAAGGCAGCGGACGGTTGCCGATGACGTCGACGATCGGGCTGCTGAAGTTCATGCGGCCGGCGGTCAGCGTGGTGTTGGAAACGCGGGCCTTGACGTTGGCCAGGCCCAATTTGCTCCACTGATCCACAGCGTCGCCGTTGGTGTGAGCCAGGGTACGGTTGCCACCGCCCTTGATGTCTTCGCGGCTACGATCCAGTGCAGTGGCGTTGTAAGCAGCGACTTCGGTGCTGAAACCCACGGTGCCTTGGGTGAAACCCGAGGTGTAATTCAGGATGGTGCCTTGAACCCAGTTGATACGGCGCGTGCCGGTCAGGGTTTCGCCGTGGCGCTCGTATGAGTAGGTTTTGCCTCGCTTTTTAACTTCGTTGGCGTACCAGTTACGGGTGGTGCCCGACAGGCTCTGGCCATCAATGAAACCCTTGGCTTCCGACTGTGCATTGGTGCTTGCCAGTTGGGTCGGAACGAAGTCCTGGCTTTGGGATTCTGCGTAGGCCGTGGCGGTGACGCTGCTGATGGCCAGGGCCAATAACGCGGTGCTGCTCAGTTTCATGGGGTGAAGCTCCTTTCTTTCTTTTTTAATGCCGGTCTTTTTTGGTGATCCGACTATTTGGTTTCTAACTCAAACAGGGCATCGCAAACGTTTGCTGTTGGCCGGATAGGCGAATTAAGGCAACACGCTTGCGTGAGGGCGGAATCCGCCCCCAGCGTTTGGCTAATCGGTTATTGGTCGATACTGACGCCCGAGAACACGTTGCGGCCGAATGGACTCACTTTGAATCCTTCGACTTTGGCGCTTAACGGCTGATTGACCGTCGAGTGGGCGACAGGCGTGATCGGCACTTGTTGCTTGAGCAACTGCTGAGCCTGTTTGTAGAGCACGGTGCGCTGGTCACGATCGGTGACGACCTTGGCCTGCTTGATCAGCTTGTCGTAAGCCGGATCACACCATTGGGAATAGTTGTTGCCGCCAATGGCGTCGCAGCTGTAAAGCGTGCCGAGCCAGTTGTCCGGGTCCCCGTTGTCACCGGTCCAGCCAATCAGGCTGACGTCGTGCTCGCCATTCTTGGTGCGCTTGATGTACTCGCCCCATTCGTAGCTGACGATCTTCACTTTGAGACCGATTTTCGCCCAGTCCGCCTGGAGCATCTCGGCCATCAACTTGGCGTTCGGGTTGTAAGGGCGCTGAACCGGCATCGCCCACAAGGTGATTTCGGTGCCTTCCTTCACGCCGGCAGCCTTGAGCAGTTCCTTGGCCTTTTCCGGGTTGTAGGCTGCGTCCTTGATAGTTTCGTCGTAGGACCATTGGGTTGGCGGCATGGCGTTTTGAGCCAACTGCCCGGCACCCTGGTAAACGGCATTGAGAATGCCTTGCTTGTTCACCGCCATGTCCAGCGCCTGGCGCACTTCGAGCTGGTCGAACGGCTTGTGGCGCACGTTGTAAGCGATGTAGCCGAGGTTGAAACCGGGCTTTTCGATGAGCTTGAGTTTGGCGTCGTTCTTCAGTGCCTCAACATCGGCAGGGCGCGGGTGCAGGGTGATCTGGCACTCGTTGGCCTTGAGCTTCTGCACCCGCACCGACGCATCGGTGTTGATGGCGAAAATCAGGTTGTCGAGCTTGACCCGGCTCGGGTCCCAGTACTGCTTGTTGCCGCTGTAACGGATGTTGGAATCTTTCTGGTAGCTCTTGAACACGAACGGCCCGGTGCCGATCGGCTTCTGGTTGATGTCGCTCGGCTTGCCTTCGGCGAGCAGCTTGTCGGCGTATTCGGCGGACAGGATGGCGGCGAAGCTCATGGCGATGTTCTGGATGAACGCGGCGTCCACGCTGTTGAGCGTCATGACCACGGTCAGCGGCCCGGTCTTTTCGACCTTGGCGATATTCTTGTTCAGGCTCATCCCGTTGAAGTACGGGAATTCGGTTGGATAAGCCTTACGGAAAGGTTGCTGCGGATCGAGCATGCGATTGAACGTGAACAGCACGTCGTCGGCGTTGAAATCGCGGGTCGGCGTGAAGTACTTGGTCGTGTGAAATTTCACCCCTTCGCGCAGGTGAAAGGTGTACGTGAGGCCGTCCTCGGAAATATCCCAGCTCGTTGCCAGACCTGGTATGACGTTGGTGGCGCCTTTTTCGAACTCTGCCAGTCGGTTGTACAGCGGCTCGGCGGCGTCGTTATCGGTCGCGGTCGTGTACTGCGCGGTGTCGAAGCCAGCCGGGCTGCCTTCGGAGCAGAACACCAGGCTGTTATTGGCGGCCTGGCTAATGGAAGTGGCGGCCAGCAGGCCGGTGCCCAGCAATGCGGATAAAACCAAGGTGTGGCGCATGACGCTCCCTTTTCTCTTTCGCTAAGTGTTTTCAATGCGCCGCCGTCCCGTCCGGGGACGTGGAGGCATCACTGATCTCAAACCATGAAGTGCAGCAATAACCGAGAACCCACGAATGCACTGGTCAGATCCCGACGGTATGAGCGGCGGGTCTGGCAGTAAATGCGAAAAGTCCTAAAGACTCGTAGGAAAGGTCAACGCGTCCGATACCGCTGCTGTAGTACTCGGCGGAAATGGATGTAGGTTGTTTCCTACTTTCTCGGCAGATAAAACAACGGCGACGTCAAGGACGTCGCCGTTGCCAAATCTTATTTGCTGACGCTGACGCCGTAGAAGGAGTTCAAGCCGAACGGGCTGATCTTGAAATCCTGCACTTCGTTGCGCATGGGTTGGAACACCGTCGAGTGAGCGATAGGTGTCATTGGAACGGCGTCTTTGAGGACGTGTTGTGCCTGCTTGTACAGTTCAGTGCGCTTGCCCTGATCGGTCGTGCGCTTGGCTTCTTTCACGATGCCGTCAAACTTCTTGTCGCACCACTTGGAGAAGTTGTTGCCCTGCAGCGAGTCGCAACCGAACAGTACGTTCAGCCAGTTGTCCGGGTCACCGTTGTCGCCGCTCCAGCCAATCAGCATCGCGCCGTTTTCACCGCCTTTGGAGCGCTTGATGTACTCGCCCCACTCGTAGGTCACGATCTTGGCTTTGATGCCGATCTTGGCCCAGTCGGACTGCAGCATTTCTGCCATCAGCTTGGCGTTCGGGTTGTAAGGACGCTGCACCGGCATTGCCCACAGGTTGATCTCGGTGCCTTCCTTGACGCCGGCTTCCTTGAGCAGCTCCTTGGCTTTCTCAGGGTTGTACGGCGCATCTACGATGGTGGTGTCGTAAGACCACTGGGTCGGCGGCATGGCGTTGACGGCCTTTTGACCTGCACCCTGGTAAACCGAGTCGATGATCTGTTGCTTGTTGACGGCCATGTCCAGTGCCTGACGCACTTTCAATTGAGCCATCGGGTTCGGCTGATCGCTGCCCTTGATCTTGTCCATCACGTTGTAGGCGATGTAACCCAGGTTGAAACCAGCCTGGTCAGGCACCTTCAGGGTCTTGTCTTCTTTCAGCGCCTTCAGGTCGGCCGGACGTGGGAACAGAGTGATCTGGCACTCGCCCTTCTTCAGCTTCTGGATACGCACCGACGGGTCGGTGGTGATGGCGAAAATCAGGTTGTCGATCTTGACGTCTTCAGGCTTCCAGTAGTCCTTGTTCCCGGTGTAGCGGATGTTGGAGTCTTTCTGGTAGCTCTTGAACACGAACGGACCAGTGCCGACCGGCTTCTGGTTGATGTCGGCGGCTTTGCCTTCTTTCAGCAGTTGAGCGGCGTACTCGGCGGACTGCACCGATGCGAAGCTCATGGCCATGTTCTGGATGAACGCAGCGTCAACTTCTTTGAGGGTAAACTTGACGGTCTTGTCGTCGACTTTGTCGATCTTGGCGATGTTGGTGTCCATCGCCATGTCGGTGAAGTACGGGAATTCGGTCGGGTACGCCTTACGGAACGGGTCATCCTTGTTAATCATGCGATTAAAGGTGAACAGCACGTCGTCGGCGTTGAACTCGCGAGTCGGCTTGAAGTACGGGGTGGTGTGGAACTTGACGCCTTCACGCAGGTGGAAGGTGTAAGTCAGGCCATCATCGGAGATGTCCCACTTGGTCGCCAGACCAGGAATCACGGCGGTGCCGCCGCGCTCGAACTGGGTCAGGCGGTTGAACATGGTTTCTGCAGAGGCGTCGAAGTCGGTTCCGGTGGTGTATTGACCAGGATCAAAACCGGCCGGGCTCCCTTCGGAGCAAAACACCAGGTTAGTCGCCGCTTGGGCGAAAGGTGCGGCAGCTAACAAGCTGGCGCCGACTAAAAACGGAATGACCGCGTGTTTGAGCATGTTGGCCTCATGATTTGTTGTCATTTTTGGAATTAGAGGACGACCTCGTGAGCCGTGCCTGCGGATACTTATGCAGGGGCCATACCCATTGCAAGATCCTGAATGGTTACAAGCCTTAAACAGTGGCACGTACGTACCTTAATGTCGCATTTTTATAAATTGACGCGCATTTGACCGTTTGCGCAGGTTTTTTTGGGTGCAAGCCCTGCACTGGTGGGGGGCGAGCGCGGCGTCTGATGCACCCCGTTGGGGCGTGGTGTTACTTATTTATACCCACTTTGTACTAGGGGTGGGGCCGAGCGGAGTGATCTTGGAGCCGGTGATGTCCTTGCGCAGTGGCTGGAATACCTTCGGGTGTGATAGGTACTTG
Source organism: Pseudomonas sp. LBUM1670 (assembly GCF_059695695.1). NCBI lineage: Bacteria > Pseudomonadati > Pseudomonadota > Gammaproteobacteria > Pseudomonadales > Pseudomonadaceae > Pseudomonas > Pseudomonas sp. LBUM1670. Next base: position 907,290 of record NZ_CP166783.1, read on the forward strand.
TTGCTTAAGGATTTGTGTCTGTTGGTACAGATTGACCCACTGGTGTTTGTCAGTGGACACCTTGGCGGCCTGGTAGCCGGCCAGGTTCTTGCTGTGGGTGTACATATCCGTTCCTGCGGTAACGGCTGCTATTGGTTTCGCCTTTACGGCGAGTCACTTGGAAGAGCCCCAAGTAACCAAGGGCTTTTGCCCCTTTCGTTCGGTGCCTCGCTAGTGCTCGGCATGCCCTCGCTCCGGTCCTGCTCCGTGGGCCCGCCGCGATCGGCCATCCATGGCCGTGCGCGGCTAACCCGGCATCCATGCCGGGTTACCCACTACGCAGAACCTCCACTCGGCCTCTCGAGGGGGCGGTGCATCCAGATCAAAAGCTGCAGGCGAGCTAACGCTCGGCCTGATGAGTGGTGAAAAGCAACAGCCGTACCCCGATCCACTGTGGGAGCGAGCCTGCTCGCGAAGGCGGCCTGACAGCCGACCAGATTTTCGCTGATGCCCCCGGATCCTGTAGGAGCTGGCTTGCCTGCGATGGCGGCCTGACAGCCAACCAGGTTTTCGCTGATGCCCCCGGACCCTGTGGGAGCTGGCTTGCCTGCGAAGGCGGCCTGACAGCCGACCTGATTTCTGCTGATGCCCCCGATCCTGTAGGAGCTGGCTTGCCTGCGAAGGCGGCCTGACAGCCGACCTGATTTCTGCTGATGCCCCCGGATCCTGTAGGAGCTGGCGTGCCTGCGATGGCGGCCTGACAGCCAACCAGGTTTTCGCTGATGCCCCCGGACCCTGTGGGAGCTGGCTTGCCTGCGAAGGCGGCCTGACAGCCGACCTGATTTCCGCTGATGCCCCCGATCCTGTAGGAGCTGGCTTGCCTGCGATGACGGCCTGACAGCCGACCCATCTCTCTCAGATGTCCGCTGGCCCTCTGTGGGAGCGAGACCGGCTTGCCGGCGAAAGCTGCGGTGCGATCACCGCAAATGAGACTGTCTTGCCTCTGACTTTTGCCAGGCAATAAAAAACGGCGATCACTTCGGTGATCGCCGTTTTTGTGTACAGGGTTATCGAATCAAGGCATCAACACTTCAATCGCCCCATCCGCCGTCATGCTGACCTGGCTGGTGCCGGCCTCGACTTCGGGCGTCACCGGCGCGGCATCCATGCTCGCCGCTTTCATCATCATCGGCCCGCGCATGTACGGTTGTGGGTATCCGTTGCTGTTGAGGTTCAGGTTAACGATTTTGTAACCCTTGCCGCCCAGCGCATCGGTGGCCAGTTGCGCGCGGGCTTTGAAGGCCGTTACAGCATCTTTCAATAATGCGTCTTCGCTGGCCTTGCGGGTTGGCGTGGCGATGGCGAAGTCCATGCCGCCCATTTTCAGGTCGGTGAGCAGTTCGCCGGTCAGCTTCGACAGCGCGGCGAAGTCGGAGCTTTCCAGGCGCAGTTCGGCACGTTCACGCCAGCCGGTGATTTTCTGGCCCTTGGTGTCGTAGATCGGGTAGCTGTTGCGGCTGCCCTGGCGCAGGGTGATGTCTTTGACTTGTTTGGCCTGGGCCAGCGCCTTGTTCATGGTGGTGCTGACGTCCGCGGCGAGTTTGGCCGGGTCGGTGTTTTGTTCTTCGGTGTAGAGGGTCACGATCATCAGGTCGCGGGCTACTTCCTGACTGACTTCGGCGCGCAGGGAAATCTGGTTGTAATGCAGCTCGTCGGCGGCCAGGGCCGGCAGGCTGGCGACGGTGCCAACGCTGAGGGCGAGAAGGGCGGCGCTGCGGCGGAAAGTGTGCATGAAAACTCCTTGGACGATGCGCAGGGGTTGGGTCCGAGCCTGCGTGAAACCATCAGACTCTAGCTTTGATGATCCGGTTCGCACAGTTACAACTTCTATACAGATGGATTGACGGTGGCCCTGTGGCGAGGGGATTTATCCCCGTTGGGTGGCGAAGCCGCCCCAAAATCAGCAACCCAATACTGCCAGATACATTTCAGAGAAAGGTTTACGACGGCTTCGCCGCCGAACGGGGATAAATCCCCTCGCCACAAAAAACTCCAACCCATTCACCACTGTGGTCGTTTGCCGCACTTTCGCCTCTGACGGCGTGGCTTGGTTATACTCCGTGCGATCCGCCTGGAGCGCTCATCAGGAGAGCTCATGCTCGCCCCCGTTCAAATCACTTCTGCAACTCGCCAGAATCTCTGGCGGCTGACGTTTATCCGCACCTTGGTGCTGGCCGCACAGGCCGGTTCCGTGGGCCTGGCTTACTGGCTCGACTTGCTGCCGCTGCCCTGGTTTCAACTGGCTGCGACCCTCGGTTGTTCGATGTTGCTGTGCGCGTTCACGGCGATTCGCCTGCGCACCTCATGGCCCGTCACCGAACTCGAATACGCCGTGCAACTGGCCTGCGACCTGTTTATCCACAGTGCGTTGCTGTATTTCTCCGGCGGCTCGACCAACCCTTTCGTCTCTTATTACCTGGTGCCGCTGACCATCGCCGCCGTGACGCTGCCATGGCGTTATTCGGTGATCCTGTCGGGCATCGCGCTGACGATGTACACCTTGCTGCTGGCGCGTTTCTATCCGCTGCAAACCTTCCCGATTGCCCGGGAAAACCTGCAGGTCTACGGGATGTGGCTGAGTTTCGCCCTGGCCGCGGCGGTGATTACGTTCTTCGCGGCGCGCATGGCCGAAGAGCTGCGCCGTCAGGAAGAGCTGCGCGCCATCCGTCGCGAAGAAGGTCTGCGCGATCAGCAATTGCTGGCCGTCGCGACCCAGGCCGCCGGCGCCGCCCATGAATTGGGCACGCCGCTGGCGACCATGAGCGTGTTGCTCAAGGAAATGCGTCAGGACCATCACGACCCGATGTTGCAGGACGACCTGAGCGTGCTGCAGGATCAGGTCAAACTCTGCAAAGAAACCCTGCAGCAGCTTGTTCGGGCGGCGGAAGCCAATCGCCGTTTAGCGGTCGAGATGCAGGATGTCACCGACTGGCTCGACGAAGCGCTGAACCGCTGGCACCTGATGCGGCCGGAAGCCAGCTACCGCTTCCAGCGTCTGGGCCAGGGCACCGTGCCGCGCATGGCGCCGCCGCCGGACCTGACCCAGGCGCTGCTGAATTTGCTGAACAACGCCGCTGATGCGTGCCCCGAAGGGCTGCAAGTGACGCTGGACTGGAATGCCGAGGATTTGACCATCAGCATTCGCGACCACGGCGCCGGTGTGCCGCTGGCCATTGCCGAACAGATTGGCAAACCGTTTTTTACCACCAAGGGCAAAGGTTTCGGCCTGGGCCTGTTTTTGAGCAAGGCCAGCGTGACACGCGCCGGCGGCTCAGTGAAACTCTACAGTCATGAGGAAGGCGGTACGCTCACCGAGCTGCGCCTGCCCCGTGTCGCACGAGGAGACGAACATGAGTGACGAGATCCAAGTCGAAGGCGAAGAACTGCCGCATTTGCTGCTGGTAGATGACGACGCCACGTTCACCCGCGTGATGGCGCGCGCCATGTCCCGCCGCGGTTTTCGCGTCAGCACCGCCGGTTCCGCCGAAGAAGGCCTGACCATCGCCCAGGCCGACATCCCGGATTACGCCGCGCTGGACCTGAAAATGGACGGCGATTCGGGCCTGGTGTTGTTGCCGAAACTGCTTGAGCTCGACCCGGACATGCGCGTGGTGATCCTCACCGGTTATTCCAGCATTGCCACCGCCGTCGAGGCGATCAAGCGCGGTGCCTGCAACTACCTGTGCAAACCGGCGGATGCCGATGACGTCCTCGCTGCGCTGCTCTCCGAGCACGCCGACCTCGACACCCTGGTGCCGGAAAACCCGATGTCGGTGGACCGCCTGCAGTGGGAACACATCCAGCGCGTGCTGACCGAACACGAAGGCAACATCTCCGCCACTGCCCGTGCCCTGGGCATGCACCGCCGCACGCTGCAGCGCAAACTGCAGAAACGCCCCGTTCGTCGCTGAACCTGCGCTGAACGAATGCCGGCCACGCCTCGCGACAAACCGAACCGATCATCTATGATCGGTTCGTGCCTGTACTTTTCTTTATCGAGCCTTATCCATGAATCAGAACGCTGAATATTCCGCGGTCAACGATGCTGTGCGCGGGCAGTTTTTTCGCAAGGTATGGGCGATGATCACGCCTTATTGGCGCAGCGAGGAGAAGGTCAAGGCCTGGACGCTGCTGATTGCGGTGATTGCGTTATCGTTGATCAGCGTGGGGATCTCGGTGTGGTTCAACACCTGGTACAAGGATTTTTACAACGCTCTGCAGCAAAAGGACGAAGCGGCGTTCTGGCGGCTGATTCTGTATTTCTGCGGGATTGCGGCGGTGGCGATTATCGGTGCCGTGTACCGGCTCTATCTGACCCAGATGCTGACCATTCGTTGGCGTGCCTGGCTCACGGAAAAGCATTTCGCCCGCTGGCTTGGCAACAAGAATTACTACCAGCTGGAGCAGGGCGGTTACACCGATAACCCGGACCAACGGATTTCAGAAGACCTCAACAATTTCACCTCCAATACCCTGGAATTGGGCATTGGTTTACTTCGCAACGTTGTCAGCCTGGTGTCGTTCTCGATCATTTTGTGGGGCGTGTCGGGCAGTCTCGAAGTGTACGGTTTTACCATTCCCGGCTATATGTTCTGGTGTGTGCTGGTCTATGCCGTGATCGGTAGCTGGCTGACGCATCTGATCGGTCGCCGTTTGATCGGCCTGAACAACCAGCAACAACGTTTCGAAGCCGACCTGCGTTTCTCGATGGTGCGGATTCGCGAAAATGCCGAGAGCATTGCGCTGTACAACGGCGAGCCCAATGAAAACCGTCGCTTGAGCAACCGCTTCGGGCTGGTCTGGCACAACTTCTGGGACATCATGAAGGTGTCCAAGCGCCTGACGTTCTTCACAGCAGGTTACACCCAGGCCGCCATCATCTTTCCGTTCATGGTCGCCGCTCCACGTTATTTCGCTGGCAAGATCGAACTCGGTGAGCTGATGCAAATCAGTTCGGCGTTTGGCAATGTGCAGGAGAGCTTCAGCTGGTTTATCAGTGCGTACCAGAACCTCGCGGCGTGGCGCGCCACCTGTGATCGTTTGCTGAGTTTCCGTCAGGCCATGACCGACAACGAAGAGCGTGCGCCAGCCATCGACGTACAGAATCAGGGTAATGCGTTGAAGGTGCACAACCTTGGCCTTGATCTGGCGGACGGTCGGCATTTGCTGACCAATGCCGACATGACCGTGGAGGAGGGCGAGCGCGTGATGCTCAGCGGCCGTTCCGGCAGCGGCAAGTCCACGCTGCTACGGGCGATGGGGCATCTGTGGCCGGCGGGTCATGGCAGCATTCGTCTGCCGGCCGCGCGTTATCTGTTCCTGCCGCAAAAGCCTTACCTGCCGATTGGCACGTTGCGCGACGCGCTGAGTTATCCACAGCCTGGCGAGACCTATTCGCACGAGCGTTACGTTCACGTGCTGGAAACCTGTCGATTGCCGCACCTGGTTTCGCGCCTGGATGAAGCGAATCACTGGCAACGCATGCTCTCGCCGGGTGAACAGCAACGCTTGGCCTTTGCCCGTGCGTTGCTTTATGCGCCGCAATGGCTGTACATGGACGAAGCGACCTCGGCGATGGACGAGGAGGATGAGGCGTCGCTGTATCAGGCGTTGATCGATGAAATACCGGGGTTGAGCATCGTCAGCGTCGGGCATCGCAGCAGCCTGAAGCGCTTCCACCCACGGCATGTGCGCATCGACAACGGGCATTTAGTAGACCAGACCGTAACCGCCTGAACACGCAAATACCCCTGTGGGAGCGGGCTTGCTCGCGAAAGCGGTGTGTCATTCAGCATTGATGTTGGCTGATCCACCGCCTTCGCGAGCAAGCCCGCTCCCACAGGGATAGTGTTCGCTGACGGTGATCGTACAACCGCCTTGCGCTATGATGCGGTTTCAGCCGAATTTTTCGAGACAGACGTTCACCATGGAAAACCCGATCGACGCACCACGCCTCCCTCGCAAGCGCCGCAGCCTCGCACAGGAACTGGTGACGGTGCTGTCCGAGCAGATCCGCGACGGTCATCTCAAGCGCGGCGACAAATTGCCCACCGAGTCGGCGATCATGGATGCCCATGGCGTCAGCCGCACCGTGGTGCGCGAGGCGATTTCCCGTTTGCAGGCGGCCGGCCAAGTGGAAACCCGCCACGGCATCGGCACCTTCGTGCTCGATACCCCGAGCCCGAGCGGTTTCCGTATCGACCCGGCCACCGTGGTGACCTTGCGTGACGTGCTGGCGATTCTGGAATTGCGCATTAGCCTCGAAGTGGAATCCGCCGGCCTCGCCGCACAACGCCGCAGCCCTGAACAGTTGGCGTTGATGCGCGCCGCGCTGGACGCCTTGAACGAAAGCGCGGCCCACGCCAGCGATGCCGTGGCCTCGGACTTCCAGTTCCACCTGCAAATCGCGCTGTCGACCGGCAACCGCTATTTCACCGACATCATGACCCACCTGGGCACCAGCATCATTCCGCGTACGCGCCTCAACTCGGCGCGCCTGGCCCATGATGACCAGCAGCACTACATGAGCCGTCTGAGCCGTGAGCACGAAGAAATCTACGATGCGATTGCCCGGCAGGATTCCGATGCGGCGCGGGCGGCGATGCGTCTACACCTGACTAATAGCCGTGAACGGTTGCGTCATGCCCATGAAGAGGCTGAAGCGCAGCGCGGCTAAGCGCCTCTCATAGATCGTTCCCACGTTCTGCGTAGGAATGCCTCCTGTAACGCTCTGCGTCACGCTTTGGGACGCGGAGCGTCCCGGGCTGCAAACCACACGCGGAGCGTGGGAACGATCAAGTTAGTGACGCTTCTCAGGATTCGATAAGGAACAACAACGGTTCCGAGCAGGGCTCCAGGCTCGACTCATCCGCAAACTTGTAACGCAATTCGGTTGTTCTACCTGCGTACTTTTCCAGGTCCGCTTTCGGGATCTTCAGTTCGATCCCTGTCCGTTTCGCCATGTCTTCAATGGCGTCGTCCCAAAACCCGGTGGGTTCCTCGGCACCGCGCCAGTCAGGCTCTTCCGGGTCTAGCCCAAGAATCGGATACACATCCCAGTTCGGCGGAATATCGTTGGGCTCCGGCACCCGGACGATCAAACAATCCCGGAGGTTAGACAGCGAAATAACCGCCGTCTGGCCGAGGGCGCTGGATGGAAACTGAGGAAGTATCGGTGAGGAAAAATTCATCTGGGTGCGCTCCGTGCGAAGTCCGCCACGATCCATTCGCGGCAATGGCAGAACTCTAGGTGATGAATTCATGGTGTGCCGGTCGCGACTTTTTCCGGGTATTTCCGTCCAGGGCTCAGACCGGGCGAAAGGGCTGCAGTGTGCGGAATTCCTTGATAGGCGGTTCATTTGACTCGAGTCACGCACGACGGTCTTTGATACCCATTTCAGCCACGGCGATGAAATGCAGTTGACGGTTGTTATTTAAGTTGTACGATGACCTACGACTTCGGCGCAGGCTGAACGATTTCCTCACACACAAACGTGCTACCCAGGGTGTTCGAATAATGAATCCACAAGAACTGAAGTCCATCCTCTCTTCCGGTCTGCTGTCTTTCCCGGTTACCGATTTCAATGCTCAGGGCGATTTCCATCGTGCGGGCTACATCAAACGTCTCGAATGGTTGGCCCCATACGGCGCCTCGGCTCTCTTCGCCGCAGGCGGCACCGGTGAGTTTTTCTCTCTGGCGGCCAGCGAATATTCGGAAATCATCAAGACGGCCGTCGATACCTGCGAAACCAGCGTACCGATTCTGGCCGGTGTGGGCGGTTCGACCCGTCAGGCGATCGAGTACGCACAGGAAGCCGAACGTCTGGGCGCCAAAGGTCTGTTGCTGCTGCCGCACTACTTGACCGAAGCCAGCCAGGACGGCGTTGCCGCCCACGTTGAAGCCGTGTGCAAATCGGTGAAGATTGGCGTGGTGGTTTACAACCGTAACGTTTGCCGCCTGACCGCTCCGTTGCTGGAACGTCTGGCCGAGCGCTGCCCGAACCTGATCGGTTACAAGGATGGCCTGGGTGATATCGAACTGATGGTGTCGATCCGCCGCCGCCTCGGCGATCGCTTCAGCTACCTGGGCGGTTTGCCGACCGCCGAAGTCTACGCAGCGGCCTACAAGGCACTGGGCGTGCCGGTTTACTCCTCGGCGGTGTTCAACTTCATCCCGAAAACCGCGATGGATTTCTACCACGCCATCGCCCGCGAAGATCACGCCACTGTCGGCAAGATCATCGACGACTTCTTCCTGCCGTATCTGGACATCCGTAACCGCAAGTCCGGTTACGCAGTGAGCATCGTCAAGGCCGGGGCAAAAATTGCCGGCTATGACGCAGGTCCTGTGCGCGCGCCGCTGACCGACCTGACCGGCGAAGAGTACGAAATGCTCGCCGCGCTGATCGACAAGCAAGGTGCGCAGTAACACACCCGATTAAACAAGGCCGCTGAGCAATCAGCGGCTTTTTGCGTGAGGAGATTGCCGTGGCAAATGCAAAGCGTTTTGATAACTACATCAACGGTGAATGGGTGGCCGGCAGTGATTACTGCGCCAATATCAACCCGTCCGAACTGACCGATACCATCGGTGAATATGCCAAGGCCGATCTGGCCCAGGTCCATGCCGCCATCGACGCCGCGCGCGCTGCGTTTCCGGCCTGGTCGACTTCGGGTATTCAGGCTCGCCACGATTCACTGGATAAAGTCGGCAGCGAAATCCTCGCCCGCCGCGAAGAGCTCGGCACCTTGCTGGCCCGGGAAGAGGGCAAGACCTTGCCTGAAGCCATCGGCGAAGTGACCCGCGCCGGTAACATTTTCAAGTTCTTCGCCGGTGAAACCCTGCGTCTGTCCGGCGACTACCTGCCGTCGGTGCGTCCGGGTGTGAACGTCGAAGTCACTCGAGAAGCGCTGGGTGTGGTCGGTCTGATCACTCCATGGAACTTCCCGATCGCGATCCCGGCGTGGAAAATCGCCCCGGCCCTGGCCTACGGCAACTGCGTCGTGTTGAAACCGGCGGATCTGGTACCGGGTTGCGCCTGGGCGCTGGCGGAAATCATCTCCCGCGCAGGCTTCCCGGCCGGCGTGTTCAACCTGGTGATGGGCAGCGGTCGCGTGGTGGGCGATGCGCTGGTGCAGAGTCCGAAAGTCGATGGCATCAGCTTCACCGGCTCCGTCGGTGTCGGTCGTCAGATCGCCGTCAGCTGCGTTTCGCGCCAGGCCAAGGTTCAGCTGGAAATGGGCGGCAAGAACCCGCAGATCATTCTTGATGACGCCGACCTCAAGCAAGCGGTCGAACTGTCGGTACAGAGCGCGTTCTACTCCACCGGCCAGCGTTGCACCGCCTCCAGCCGTTTCATCGTCACCGCCGGGATTCACGACAAGTTCGTCGACGCCATGGCCGAGCGCATGAAGTCGATCAAGGTCGGCCACGCGCTTAAAACCGGCACCGACATTGGTCCGGTGGTTTCCCAGGCGCAGCTTGAACAGGATATGAAATACATCGACATCGGCCAGTCCGAAGGTGCGCGTCTGGTCAGCGGCGGTGGTCTGGTGACCTGCGACACCGAAGGCTACTACCTCGCGCCGACGCTGTTTGCCGACAGCGAAGCCGCAATGCGCATCAGCCGCGAAGAGATCTTTGGCCCGGTGGCCAACATCGTTCGCGTGGCGGATTACGACGCGGCACTGGCCATGGCCAACGACACCGAATTCGGTCTGTCGGCGGGCATCGCCACCACGTCGCTGAAGTACGCCAACCACTTCAAACGCCACTCCCAGGCCGGGATGGTGATGGTCAACCTGCCGACGGCGGGCGTGGATTACCACGTTCCATTCGGTGGGCGTAAAGGCTCATCCTATGGTTCCCGCGAGCAAGGTCGCTACGCGCAAGAGTTCTACACCGTGGTGAAAACCAGCTACATCGGTTCGTAAACGCAATACCCCTGTAGGAGCGAGCTCGCTCGCGATGGTCTTGAGGACGCGGCGTTCAGCCGGATGCCCCGCGTCATCGTTGACGACCATCGCGAGCAAGCTCGCTCCTACAGGGAACAACTCAAGATTCACCCGCGCATAAAAATAATCAGTGGGAGTACATCTACATGCAAGCGACCAAGCCGACCCACGTCCGCTATTTGATTTTGCTCATGCTGTTTCTGGTGACCACGATCAACTACGCCGACCGGGCCACTATCGCCATTGCGGGCTCCAGCCTGCAAAAAGACCTCGGCATCGACGCGGTTACGCTCGGCTACATCTTCTCTGCATTCGGTTGGGCCTACGTGGCCGGGCAAATTCCCGGTGGCTGGCTGCTGGACCGTTTCGGCTCGAAAAAAATCTACGCGCTGAGCATTTTCACCTGGTCACTGTTCACCGTGCTGCAGGGCTATGTCGGCGAGTTCGGTATGTCCACGGCGGTGGTGGCGCTGTTCATGCTGCGCTTCCTGGTGGGCCTGGCCGAGGCGCCATCCTTCCCCGGTAACGCACGCATTGTGGCGGCCTGGTTCCCGACCGCTGAACGCGGCACCGCTTCGGCGATCTTCAACTCGGCGCAATACTTCGCCACCGTATTGTTCGCGCCGTTGATGGGCTGGATCGTCTACAGCTTCGGCTGGCAGCACGTGTTCATCGTCATGGGCGTGATCGGCATCATCTTCTCGGGCATCTGGCTCAAAGTTATCCACAGTCCGCGCCAGCATCCGATGATCAACGACGCCGAGTTCAAGCACATCGCCGACAACGGCGGCATGGTCGACATGGACCAGGACAAAGGCAAGGGCAAAAAGGTCGACGGGCCGAAGTGGGACTACATCCGCCAGCTGCTGACCAACCGCATGATGCTCGGCGTGTACCTCGGCCAGTACTGCATCAACGGCATCACCTACTTCTTCCTGACCTGGTTCCCGGTGTACCTGGTGCAAGAGCGCGGCATGACCATCCTGAAGGCCGGTTTCATCGCCTCGTTGCCGGCGATCTGCGGCTTCATCGGTGGTGTGCTCGGCGGGGTGATTTCCGATTATCTGCTGCGCAAGGGCCATTCCCTGACCTTCGCCCGCAAGGCGCCAATCATCGCCGGACTGTTGGTTTCCAGCAGCATCGTGGCTTGCAACTATGTCGATGTTGAATGGATGGTCGTCGGCTTCATGGCGTTGGCTTTCTTCGGCAAAGGCGTGGGTGCGCTGGGTTGGGCGGTGGTGTCCGATACGTCGCCGAAACAGATCGCCGGTCTCAGCGGTGGCTTGTTCAACACCTTTGGCAACATCGCTTCGATCACCACTCCAATCGTGATTGGCTACATCATCAGCTCCACCGGTTCGTTCAAGTGGGCGCTGGTGTTTGTCGGCTGCAACGCACTGGTTGCAGTGTTCAGCTACCTGGTGATCGTGGGCCCGATCAAGCGTGTGGTGCTCAAGGAGCCGCCGGTCAGCGGCCCTGAAACGAACAACACATTGTCTCAAGCGCATTCCTGAGGAGCGGCGTCATGCAGTTGATTGAACATTCCGACTCGCCGCGCTACATCCGCCTCCACGAGCGGGACAACGTCGTCATCGTGGTCAATGATCAGGGCGTGCCGGCCGGCACCGAATTTCCGGACGGCCTGGTCACCGTGGATTTCGTGCCGCAGAGCCACAAGGTCACTCTCGAGGATATTCCCGAGGGCGGCCAGGTGATTCGTTACGGCCAGGTCATTGGCTACGCGTTGCAGCCGATTCCGCGCGGCAGCTGGGTCAAGGAAGATCAACTGCGCATGCCCACCGCGCCACCGCTGGACAGCTTGCCGCTGTCCACCGAAGTGCCAGCCGCGCAGGCACCGCTGGAAGGTTTCACATTCGAGGGTTATCGCAACGCCGACGGCACCGTCGGCACGCGCAACATTCTCGGGATTACCACCACGGTTCAGTGCGTCACCGGCGTTCTGGATCATGCGGTCAAGCGCATCAAGGATGAGTTGCTGCCGCTTTATCCGAACGTCGATGACGTGGTCGCGCTGACCCACAGTTACGGCTGCGGCGTGGCGATTACCGCCACCGACGCGTACATCCCGATCCGTACCGTGCGCAACCTGGCGCGCAACCCGAATTTGGGTGGCGAGGCATTGGTGATCAGTTTGGGCTGCGAGAAATTGCAGGCCGGGCAGGTGATGCACGAGAACGACAGCTCGGTGGATTTGCGTGATCCGTGGCTGTATCGCTTGCAGGATTCGAGTCACGGTTTCACCGAGATGATCGAGCAGATCATGGCGCTGGCCGAAACCCGTTTGAAGAAGCTCGATCAACGTCGCCGGGAAACCGTGCCGGCGTCCGAGCTGATCCTCGGCATGCAGTGCGGCGGCAGTGATGCGTTCTCCGGGATCACGGCAAACCCGGCGCTGGGTTACGCCTCGGACCTGTTGCTACGTGCGGGCGCGACGGTGATGTTTTCCGAAGTCACCGAAGTGCGTGACGCGATTTACCTGCTGACGTCCCGCGCGGAAACCGAGGAAGTCGCTCAGGAGCTGGTGCGGGAAATGGACTGGTACGACCGTTACCTGGCAAAGGGCGAAGCGGACCGCAGCGCCAACACCACGCCGGGCAACAAGAAGGGCGGGTTGTCGAACATTGTCGAGAAGTCGTTGGGCTCGATCGTCAAATCCGGCAGCAGCGCGATCAACGGAGTGCTGGGCCCCGGCGAACGCTTCAAGCGCAAAGGACTGATTTTCTGCGCGACCCCGGCCAGTGATTTTGTCTGCGGGACGTTGCAACTGGCGGCGGGGATGAACCTGCATGTGTTCACCACCGGGCGCGGTACGCCGTATGGTTTGGCGATGGCGCCGGTGGTGAAGGTGTCGACCCGGACTGAACTGGCGCAGCGCTGGCCGGACCTGATCGACATCGATGCCGGGCGGATTGCGACCGGGCGGGCGTCGATCGAGGATCTTGGGTGGGAGTTGTTTCACTACTACCTGGATGTGGCCAGCGGCAAGAAGCAGACGTGGGCCGAGAGGCACAAGCTGCATAACGACATTACCCTGTTTAACCCTGCGCCGATCACCTAAGACCGAGTCGCCTGCATCGCGAGCAAGCCCGCTCCCACAGTGATCTTCGGTGTTCACATAATTTGTGCAACAAAGTAGATCCCCTGTGGGAGCGGGCTTGCTCGCGAAGGCGATCTGCCAGACGCCGAAGTCTTCAGTGGCTTATCATTAGCCCCCTAACGACGCCCACCCAAGGTAACTCCCGGCATGCTGGCAATCTTCCTCGAAACCCTGAACATCACCGCGCCGGTGTTTGCCATGCTGTTTCTGGGGGTGCTGCTCAAGCGCATCGACTGGATCAACGACAACTTCATCCACACCGCGTCGGCCCTGGTGTTCAACGTCACCATGCCGGCGTTGCTGTTTCTGGGCATCCTGCATGCCGACCTGCACGCCGCGCTGCAACCGGCGCTGCTGATCTATTTCTCGATTGCGACGCTGATGTGTTTTGCCATCGCCTGGGGCTGGGCGATCTGGAAGTGTCCGCGTGAGGACCGGGGGATCTACACCCAAGGCGCCTTTCGCGGCAACAACGGCGTCATCGGCCTCGCACTGGCGGCGAGCATGTACGGCGATTACGGGATTTCCCTCGGAGCGATTCTCGCGGCGCTGGTGATCCTGTTTTACAACACGCTCTCGACCATTGTGCTGGCGGTGTACAGCCCGGTGATCAAGTCCGATCCGTGGAGCATCTGCAAAAGCGTGATGATTAACCCGTTGATCATCAGCGTGTTTGCGGCGGCGCCATTTGCGTATTTCAAGATTGGTTTGCCGGGCTGGCTGGAGACGTCCGGTCAGTACCTGGCGCAAACCACGTTGCCGTTGGCGTTGATCTGCATCGGCGGCACGCTGTCGCTGGCGGCGATGCGCAAGAGCGGCTCGATGGCGCTGAGTTCAAGTCTGGTGAAGATGATCGGTTTGCCGGTGCTGGCGACGCTTGGCGCGTGGCTCTGGGGCTTTCGCGGGGCGGAGTTGGGAATTCTGTTCCTGTACTTCGGTAGCCCGACTGCGGCGGCGAGTTTTGTCATGGCACGGGCGGCCAACGGCAATCATGAACTGGCGGCGGCGATCATTGTGATCACCACGTTGATGGCGGCGGTGACCACCAATATCGGGATCTTTTTGTTGCAGTGGGGTGGGTGGATTTAGTTTCAGAATTTGCGGTGATTTCCAGGGCCTCTTCGCGAGCAAGCCCGCTCCCACATTCGACCGTGTACTGCCAGAAGGAATGCGATCAAATGTGGGAGCGGGCTTGCTCGCGAAGACGGCCGGACAGTCACCACAAATGCCGGTTAATTACTCGGGCTTCTGATAGTTGTCGATCACTTCCTGCGCCGCCCGAAACGCATCGATCGCCGCCGGCACACCGGCATACACAGCGCAATGCAGCAGCGCCTCACGAATCTCTTCCACCGTGCAGCCGTTGTTCAGCGCACCGCGCACGTGACCTTTCAATTCCTGCGGGCACTTCAGCGCGGTCAGCGCGGCGAGGGTGATCAGGCTGCGGGTCTTCAGCGGCAGACCTTCGCGATTCCACACGCCGCCCCAGGCGTGTTCATTGACGAAATCCTGCAACGGCTGGGTGAACTCGGTGGCATTGCCCAACGCGCGGTCGACGAAGGCGTCGCCCATCACTTGGCGGCGGACTTCAACGCCGGGCTTTTTAGGGTCGGTCATGGCAATTCCCTCTTGTGGTGTTGGCGACGCCAGGCGCGCAGCGACGTGAACAGCAGAAACGCCACCAGCGCCGGCAGGACGAAAAACAGCATCAGGTGTTCAAGCTTGCCGGCCAGTGGCATGCCGGTGGTGAACGACACCACGTGCAGACCGTAAGCCAGGTACAAACCCAAAAACAGCAGACCTTCGGCGCGGGTCACCCGGTAACCGGAATAGAACACCGGCAGGCACAGCGCCGCGACGCCGAGCATCACCGGCAAGTCGAAAGCCAGCGCATTGGGCGAGACCGACAACGGCGACGGCGCAATCAGCGCAGTGACGCCCAGCACGCCCAAAAGGTTGAGCAGGTTGCTACCGATCACGTTGCCCACGGCGATCTCGCGCTGACCGCGCAACGCTGCGATCAACGATGTGGCCAGCTCCGGCAGGGACGTGCTGACGGCGACGATGGTCAGGCCGATGATCCGTTCCGACAGCCCCAGGTCAGTGGCGACCGATACCGCGGCGACCAACAGCAAGTGCCCTGCGTACACCAGCATCGCGAGGCCGACGACGATCATCAGCAGGCTGGTGAGCCACGGAGCTTCAGGGCCTTCGTGGGAGGTCGATTGCGGACGGACCGAGTGCCGCGACTGTCGCAGCAACAAGCCCAGATACAGCGCCAACGCCGTCAGCAGCATCACGCCATCGACCCGGGTCAGTTCTTTATTCCACGCCAGCACGAACACCAGCAGGCTGGCACCGATCATCAACGGAATGTCGAGGCGCACCAGTTCCCGCGAAACCCGCAGCGGGATGATCAGCGCCGAGAGGCCCAGCGTGACGAGGATGTTGAAGATGCTACTGCCAATCACGCTGCCGACGGCGATGTCGGCGTTCTGTGCCAGCGTGGCTTGCAGGCTGACCGCCATCTGCGGCGCGCTGCTGCCGAGGGCGACGATGGTCAGGCCGATGATCAGTGGTCGCACATGCAGTCGCGCGGCCAGGCGCACGGCGGCGCGCACCATCAGCTCGGCGCCGGCGATCAGTAAAACCAGGCCGCTGAGCAGTTCAATCAGGCTGAGCAGGGGAATGTCGGTGAGTCCGAAAATGGTTGGGGCTCCGTCAGTCAGTCGAGGGCTTGCACGCGAACCCGTGCGGTGCCGCTTTTGAGCATGCCCAGTTGCTCGGCGGCTTCATGAGACAAGTCAATCAGGCGCCCGCGAGTGTGCGGCCCGCGATCGTTGATACGCACCACGCAGGACTTGTCGTTCTTCAGATTAGTGATCTTCACCCGCGTACCAAAGGGTAGTTGGCGGTGGGCGGCGGTCAGGGAATTCTTGTTGAAACGTTCACCGCTGGCGGTGCGTTTGCCCTGGTGTTTGGCACCGTAGTAGGACGCCACGCCTGTCTGGTCGTAGCCGTGTGGATCGACAACATCGGTGCTGGCGCAACCGGCCAGCAGCGAGAGCAGGGCGCAGACGCCAAGTAGACGCTTCATTCAAAAGTTTCCACATACAAATGTGGGAGCGGGCTTGCTCGCGAAAGCGGTCTGCCAGTAGACACTTACATCGACTGACACGACGCTTTCGCGAGCAAGCCCGCTCCCACAGGGATTTGAGCCAGGCGTAATATCTGGCTCCATTCCGATCAGCCTTCGAGCTTGCTTTTCAGCAGTTCGTTGACCTGTTGCGGGTTGGCCTTGCCTTTGGAGGCTTTC
The DNA here is from genome assembly GCF_059695695.1 of Pseudomonas sp. LBUM1670. Taxonomy (NCBI): domain Bacteria; kingdom Pseudomonadati; phylum Pseudomonadota; class Gammaproteobacteria; order Pseudomonadales; family Pseudomonadaceae; genus Pseudomonas; species Pseudomonas sp. LBUM1670. The sequence goes on from NZ_CP166783.1 coordinate 923,717, forward strand.
ATGGCCTGGCCGACGAAGAAGCCGAACATCTTGCCGCGTTTGGCTTCGTCTGCCGCGCGGTATTGTTCGACCTGCTCGGCGTTGGCCGCGAGCATTTCGTCCAGCACTGCCGAGATCGCGCCGCTGTCGGTCACTTGCTTCAGACCGCGCTTGTCGATGATCTCGTCCGCACTACCTTCGCCATTGGCCATCGCTTCAAACACCACCTTGGCGATCTTGCCGGAGATGGTGTTGTCCTTGATGCGCAGCAGCATGCCGCCCAGTTGCTCGGCCGAAACCGGCGACTGCTCGATATCCAGGCCCTGTTTGTTCAACAGGCTGCCCAGTTCAACCATCACCCAGTTGGCCGCCAGCTTCGCGTCGCCGCTGATGCTCACGACTTTCTCGAAGTAATCGGCTTGCTCGCGGCTGGTGGCCAGGACGCTGGCGTCGTAGACCGACAGACCGAACTGCTCCTGGAAACGCTCGCGTTTCTGCGGTGGCAATTCCGGCAGTGTTGCGCGCACGTCGTCGAGGAACGAGTCCTCGATGACCACCGGCAGCAGGTCCGGATCGGGGAAGTAACGGTAGTCGTTGGCTTCCTCTTTGCTGCGCATCGGACGGGTTTCGTCCTTGTTCGGATCGTACAGGCGGGTCTGCTGGATCACCTTGCCGCCGTCTTCGATCAGTTCGATCTGACGCTGCACTTCGCTGTTGATCGCCTTCTCGATGAAGCGGAACGAGTTGACGTTCTTGATCTCGCAGCGGGTGCCATATTCAACCTGGCCCTTCGGACGGATCGACACGTTGCAGTCGCAACGCAGCGAACCTTCGGCCATGTTGCCGTCGCAGATGCCCAGGTAACGCACCAGCGCGTGGATCGTCTTGACGTAGGCCACGGCTTCCTTGGCGCTGCGCATGTCCGGCTCGGAAACGATTTCCAGCAGCGGCGTGCCGGCACGGTTCAGGTCGATGCCGGTGGCGCCGTTGAACTCTTCGTGCAGGCTTTTACCGGCGTCTTCTTCCAGGTGCGCACGGGTCACGCCGACACGTTTGATCGTGCCGTCGTCCAGCGCGATGTCCAGGTGGCCCTTGCCGACGATCGGCAATTCCATCTGGCTGATCTGGTAGCCCTTCGGCAGGTCCGGGTAGAAATAGTTTTTACGGGCGAACACGTTGTGCTGGCCGATCTCGGCATCGATAGCCAGACCGAACATCACCGCCATGCGCACCGCTTCCTGGTTCAGTACCGGCAGTACACCGGGCATGCCGAGGTCAACCAGGCTGGCCTGGGTGTTCGGCTCGGAACCGAAAGTGGTGGAACTACCGGAAAAGATTTTCGACCGGGTGGTGAGCTGGGTATGAATCTCCAGCCCGATCACGACTTCCCATTGCATGTGTTTCTCCTCAGAAGCCGGTTGGGGTGCGGGTGTGCCAGTCAGTGTTCAGCTGATACTGGTGCGCAACGTTGAGCAAGCGGCCTTCCTGGAAATACGGGGCGAGCAATTGCACGCCGACCGGCAGACCGTCGACAAAACCGGCTGGCATGGACAAGCCCGGCAGACCGGCGAGGTTGGCGGTGATGGTGTAGACGTCTTCCAGGTACGCAGCGACCGGGTCGCTGTTCTTGGCGCCGAGCTTCCAGGCCGGGTTCGGCGTGGTTGGGCCGAGGATGATGTCGACCTCGTTGAAGGCGGTCATGAAGTCGTTCTTGATCAAGCGACGAATCTTCTGCGCCTTCAGGTAGTAGGCGTCGTAGTAACCGGCCGACAGCGCGTAGGCACCGACCATGATCCGGCGCTGCACTTCCGGGCCGAAACCTTCGCCACGGGAGCGCTTGTACAGGTCTTCCAGGTTTTTCGGGTCTTCGCAGCGATGGCCGAAACGCACGCCGTCGAAACGCGACAGGTTGGAAGAGGCTTCTGCCGGGGCGATCACGTAGTACGCAGGGATCGCGTGCTGCATGTTCGGCAGGCTGATTTCCTTGATCACGGCGCCGAGCTTTTTCAACTCTTCGACACTGGCCATGACCAGGTCGGCGATACGCGGGTCCAGGCCGGCGCTGAAGTATTCCTTCGGCACGCCGATGCGCAGGCCTTGCAGCGAACCGTTGAGGCTGGCGCTGTAATCAGGCACGGGCTCGTCGATGCTGGTGGAGTCCTGCGGGTCGAAACCGGCCATGCCTTGCAGCAGGATCGCGCAGTCTTCAGCGGTGCGGGCCAATGGGCCGCCCTGATCGAGGCTGGAGGCGTAAGCGATCATGCCCCAGCGCGAAACGCGACCGTACGTCGGTTTCAGGCCGGTGAGGTTGGTCAGGGCCGCGGGCTGACGGATCGAACCGCCCGTGTCCGTGCCGGTCGCCGCCGGCAACAGGCGCGCCGCGACTGCCGCAGCCGAACCACCGGACGAACCGCCCGGAACGTGTTCCAGGTTCCACGGGTTTTTCACCGCGCCGTAGTAGCTCGACTCGTTGGCCGAGCCCATGGCAAATTCGTCCATGTTGGTCTTGCCCAGCGTCACAGCGCCGGCAGCCGCCAGTTTGGCAACCACGGTGGCGTCGTACGGTGCTTTGAAATTGTCGAGCATCTTCGAGCCGCAGCTGGTGCGGATGCCCTGGGTGCAGAACAGGTCTTTGTGGGCGATCGGCGCGCCGAGCAGGGCGCCGCTCTCACCATTGGCCCGGCGTGCGTCAGCGGCTTTCGCCTGCTGGAGCGCCAGCTCTTCGGTGAGGCTGATGAAGCTGTTGAGCTGAGGATCAAGCTGGGCGATACGCGCCAGCAGGGTTTTGGTCAGCTCTTCGGAAGAAAACTTTTTATCGGCGAGTCCGCGGGCGATCTCGGCCAGAGTCAATTGATGCATTGCAGGCTCTTTCCCTTTAGTCGATGACTTTCGGAACCAGGTACAGGCCGTTTTCGACCGCTGGTGCGATGGACTGGTAGGCCTCGCGATGATTGGTCTCGGTCACGACGTCTGCACGCAGGCGCTGGCTGGCTTCCAGTGGGTGGGCGAGCGGCTCGATACCGTCGGTATTGACCGCCTGCATTTCGTCGACCAGTCCCAGAATGCTGTTCAGGGCCGAAGTGATGTGTGGAAGATCGGCATCATTGAGGCCCAGACAGGCCAGATGAGCGATTTTTTCCACGTCGGAGCGTTCAAGCGTCATGGGATTCTCCAGTGGAAGGAAAACAGAACGGAGGCTATCCGTGTGTTAGATTGTCGGAACACTACCGCATTTCTACGGTCATAAGGCCGCGATTGTGGGGGTTGGTGCACAGAAAAGCGGCCAATTTAACATATTGGCGCCTTGCCCAAAATCCCTGTCGTTGTTAGAGTTTGCCGCACTTTTTTACCCACGCGTTGCCTAGGGTCCCTTTCCCATGTTCAAGAAACTGCGTGGCATGTTTTCCAGCGATCTCTCCATTGACCTGGGCACTGCCAACACCCTTATTTACGTGCGCGAGCGCGGAATCGTCCTGAATGAGCCATCGGTTGTGGCTATTCGGACACACGGTAACCAGAAAAGTGTCGTTGCTGTCGGCACCGAGGCCAAGCGCATGCTCGGCCGTACGCCGGGCAACATCGCGGCCATTCGTCCGATGAAGGACGGCGTCATTGCCGACTTCAGCGTCTGCGAAAAGATGCTGCAATACTTCATCAACAAGGTTCACGAAAACAGCTTCCTGCAGCCGAGCCCTCGTGTGCTGATCTGCGTTCCCTGCAAATCCACTCAGGTTGAGCGTCGCGCCATCCGTGAATCGGCCCTTGGTGCCGGCGCACGTGAAGTGTTCCTGATCGAAGAGCCAATGGCCGCTGCGATCGGTGCCGGCCTGCCGGTTGAAGAAGCCCGCGGTTCGATGGTCGTCGATATCGGTGGTGGTACCACTGAAATCGCGCTGATCTCCCTGAATGGTGTGGTTTACGCCGAATCCGTACGGGTTGGCGGCGACCGCTTCGACGAAGCGATCATCACCTACGTGCGTCGCAACTACGGCAGCCTGATCGGCGAATCCACCGCCGAGCGCATCAAGCAGGAAATCGGTACGGCCTACCCGGGCGGCGAAATTCGTGAAGTCGACGTTCGTGGCCGTAACCTGGCCGAAGGCGTTCCACGCGCATTCACCCTGAACTCCAATGAAGTGCTGGAAGCTCTGCAAGAGTCCCTGGCCACCATCGTTCAGGCGGTGAAAAGTGCACTGGAGCAATCGCCTCCGGAGCTGGCTTCCGATATCGCCGAGCGTGGTCTGGTACTGACCGGTGGTGGCGCCTTGCTGCGCGACCTCGACAAGTTGCTGGCCCAGGAAACAGGTCTGCCGGTGATCGTTGCCGAAGACCCGCTGACCTGCGTTGCTCGCGGCGGTGGCCGTGCATTGGAAATGATGGATAAACACACCATGGATCTGCTTTCCAGCGAGTAAGTCGCCGGATCGCTTCTATGCTGTTGAGCGCGCAGGCGGCACTTTGCAGTGCTGCCTGTTGGCGTTTATCTTCTGTCATTCGTATCCAGGCCGGTCTGCCGTATGAATAAAGAAAACAATTGCCTGGGAGGAGCGGCTTATTAAACCGCTTTTCACCAAAGGGCCTTCACTGGGCGTGCGCTTGTTGGTGCTGGCCGTGCTATCGGTCGCGCTGATGGTGGTCGATGCCCGCTTCACACTGCTCAAGCCAGTGCGTAGCCAGATGTCGCTGGTGCTGATGCAGTCTTACTGGGTCACCGACCTGCCGCAGCGGCTATGGCAAGGTGTGGCCAGCCAGTTTGGCAGCCGTACCGAGCTGGTCGCCGAAAACGAAAAACTCAAGACCGAAAACCTGCTGTTGCAGGGTCGCATGCAAAAGCTTGCTGCCCTCACCGAGCAGAACGTTCGGTTGCGCGAGTTGCTGAATTCCTCCGCGCTGGTCAACGAGAAGGTCGAAGTGGCCGAGTTGATCGGCATGGACCCCAACCCCTTCACCCATCGCATCATCATCAATAAAGGTGAGCGCGACGGTGTGGTCCTTGGTCAGCCGGTGCTCGATGCCCGCGGCCTGATGGGTCAGGTGGTCGAGTTGATGCCGTACACCTCCCGTGTGCTGCTGCTGACCGACACCACCCACAGCATTCCGGTGCAGGTGAACCGTAACGGTCTGCGAGCGATTGCCAGCGGCACCGGCAACCCGGAGCGCCTGGAGCTGCGTCACGTTGCCGACACAGCGGATATCAAGGAAGGCGATCTGCTGGTCAGCTCCGGCCTTGGTCAGCGGTTCCCGGCGGGTTACCCGGTGGCGACGGTCAGGGAAGTGATTCACGATTCCGGCCAGCCGTTCGCCATCGTTCGCGCCGTGCCGACCGCGGCATTGAACCGCAGTCGTTACTTGCTGCTGGTGTTCAGCGACACCCGTACGCCGGAAGAGCGCGCCAATGATGCCGCCCAGGCCCAGGAAAACCTGGACGCACAGGGCGGCGGGCCAATCATTCCCGCGACCGTGCCGAAGCCTGCTGCCGTGATTGCCCCGGCTGCCGCTGCTGTCCCCATCGTTCCCGTCGTCGCGCCTGCGGCTGCAACTCCGGCCCAGCCTGCTACCACAACCCCGGCCAAACCCGCCGCCGCACATCCCGCCGCCGCCAAGCCGCCCGCGACGACTCCGGCCGCCAAGCCACCGGCGACGCAACCCGCTGTCGTGAAGCCTGCAGCCAAACCGCCTGTCTCCGCGCCGGTCACCCCAGGGGGAAGAGAATAATGGTCGGTACTACCGCCTCCCGAAACGGCTGGATGATCTGGCTGACATTCGCCATCGGCATGCTGCTCAGCGTTTCGCCGCTGCCGCAATTCATGGAAATCCTCCGTCCGCTATGGCTCGCCTTGCTGCTGGCGTTCTGGGCGCTGGCCCTGCCGCAGAAAGTAGGCATGGTCACCGCGTGGTGCCTGGGCCTGGCCGAAGATGTGCTCTACGGCACGTTGCTGGGCCAGAACGCATTGATCCTGACGCTCATCACTTTCCTGGTGCTGTCGCTGCAACAGCGGCTGCGGATGTTCCCTATGTGGCAACAGAGCCTGGTGATCCTGGTGATCTTCGGCCTCGCGCAGCTCGTTCAACTCTGGCTCAGCGCCCTGACCGGCAACCGTCAGCCAACGCTGGCGCTGGTCTTGCCGGCACTCGTCAGCGCGTTGCTCTGGCCTTGGATCAGCTTCGGTTTGCGCGGTCTGCGTCGACGCTACAAAATCAATTAAATCGGTCAGGCATTTGCCCATAACCTCGACAAGGGAGATGTCTTGATGAAACAGCTCTATCTGGCCTCAGGCTCGCCGCGTCGGCGTGAACTGCTCACGCAGATCGGCGTGCCGTTCTCCGCCATCAGCGCGGACATCGATGAAACCCCTTTGAATCATGAATCGCCGTCGGCCTATGTCGAGCGCCTCGCGCGCGGCAAGGCTGAAGCCGGGCGCGGCGTGGTCGTGTCCGACGCAGCATTCTGCGTGCTGGGCGCCGATACCGCGGTGGTGCTCAACGGGAAAATTCTTGGCAAACCGGTGGACGAAGCCGATGCGTGCGCCATGCTTATGAGGCTGGCCGGTCAAGAGCACGAAGTGCTGACCGCCATTGCCGTGCTTGATGGTGAGCGCTGCGAGTCGCGGGTTGTGCGCAGCCTGGTGCGTTTTCGCCCCATCGATCTCAATGAAGCGGCGGCCTACTGGGCCAGCGGCGAACCTCGGGACAAGGCCGGTGGCTATGGCATTCAAGGACTGGGCGCGGTGTTTGTCGCCGGGCTCGATGGCAGCTACTCGGCGGTGGTCGGACTGCCGCTGTGCGAAACCGCTGAGCTGCTCGGCCATTTCGGCATACCCTGTTGGCAAACCCTTAACGCGCGCTGAGCGTCGTACTGACAAGATGCGGCCATTATCGTGAACATGCCTGAACGAGACCCTGCCATGAGTGAAGAGATCCTGATCAACATCACGCCGATGGAATCGCGCGTGGCGGTGGTTGAAAACGGTGTCCTGCAAGAGGTCCACGTCGAGCGCACGCAAAAGCGCGGGATCGTCGGCAACATCTACAAGGGCAAAGTCGTGCGGGTATTGCCGGGCATGCAGGCGGCCTTCGTCGACATCGGTCTTGATCGCGCCGCGTTCATTCATGCCTCGGAAATTTCCCTGCGCGAAGGCCCTGCGGTCGAAAGCATCAGCGCGCTGGTTCACGAAGGCCAGAGCCTGGTAGTGCAAGTCACCAAGGACCCGATCGGTTCCAAGGGCGCACGCCTGACCACACAACTGTCGATCCCTTCGCGTTATCTGGTGTACATGCCGCGCACCTCGCATGTCGGTATTTCCCTGAAGATCGAAGACGAAGCCGAGCGCGAACGCCTCAAGCAAGTGGTTACCGATTGCGTGGCCAAAGAAGGCATCAAGGAGGCTGGCGGCTTCATCCTGCGTACCGCCGCCGAAGGTGCCGGGGCCGATGAAATCCTCATGGACATCCGCTACCTGCGCCGTCTCTGGGATCAGATCAACGAACAGATCAAAACCATCGGCGCCCCGAGCGTGATCTACGAAGACCTCGGCCTGGCCCTGCGCACCTTGCGCGATCTGGTGAGCCCGAAGATCGAGAAGATTCGCATCGACTCCCGGGAAACCTTCCAGAAAACCACGCAGTTCGTCGCCGAACTGATGCCGGAAATCGCCGATCGTCTGGAGCATTACCCGGGCGAGCGGCCGATTTTCGACCTTTACGGCGTCGAAGATGAAATCCAGAAAGCGCTCGAACGCAAAGTGCCGCTGAAGTCCGGCGGTTACCTGGTGGTGGACCCGGCTGAAGCCATGAGCACCATCGACGTCAACACCGGGGCGTTCGTCGGTCATCGCAACCTTGAAGAAACCATCTTCAAGACCAACCTCGAAGCCGCGACCGCCATCGCTCGCCAGCTGCGCCTGCGCAATCTGGGCGGGATCATCATCATCGACTTCATCGACATGGAAGATGAAGAGCACCAGCGTCAGGTGCTGCGTACGCTTGAGAAACAACTGGAGCGCGATCACGCCAAGACCAATATCATCGGCATCACCGAGTTGGGCCTGGTGCAGATGACCCGCAAGCGCACCCGCGAAAGCCTCGAACAAGTGTTGTGCGAACCGTGCACCAGCTGCCAGGGTCGCGGCAAGCTCAAGACGCCGGAAACCGTTTGCTACGAAATCTTCCGCGAAATTCTCCGCGAGGCTCGCGCCTATCAGGCGGAGGGCTATCGTGTATTGGCGAACCAGAAAGTCGTCGACCGCCTGCTGGATGAGGAGTCCGGCAACGTCGCCGAGCTTGAAGGTTTTATCGGACGCACCATTCGGTTCCAGGTGGAAACCATGTATTCCCAGGAACAATACGACGTGGTGCTGCTCTGAATCGCTGTGCTTCACCCTCACTAGAACGGCTGGCCTCAGCTTTTTGCAGTATTTTTGCCATGGGAGCCAACTGACATGGACCGTCTGACACGCATTTTGGCCGCACTGACCCGCTGGGGTCTGGGCCTGTGCGCGTTGGCTTTGGTGCTGATGGCGCTTTACGTCAGTCTCGGCCGTGAGCTGACGCCGCTGGTGGCCGAGTATCGGGCCGAAGTCGAAGTCAAAGCCGGCGCTGCTCTGGGCATGCCGCTGCACATCGGTGAACTGGAAGGTAACTGGCACGGCTTCGCGCCGATTCTGCTGGCTCACGATGTGATGGTCGGCGAGGGCGCCAACGCGCTGCGTCTGGATCAGGTACGTGCGGTGCCGGATCTGTGGGCAAGCCTGCTGGCTCGTGAAGTGCGCATCGCTCACCTTGAACTCAACGGTTTGAAGATCATCCTCAAGGAAGGCGAGGACGGTCATTGGGCGCTGGAAGGCTTGCCGGTGCAGCAGGATCAGCCGCTGGATCCGGAACAACTGCTCAATCGCATGCAGATGGTCCAGCAGTTATCGGTGCTCGACAGCCAGGTGACCTTGCAGCCGCTGGATCACCCGCCGCTCACCTTGACCTACGTTGGCCTGAATCTGAAAACCGGCGTCACCCGTCAGCGACTCGACGCGCGGCTGACCCTGCCCGACGGTCAGCCGGTAGCAATGAGCCTGCGGATACGCATTCGCGCCAGCCAGTGGAAGGATGGGGAGGCCGACGCCTACGTGAGCCTGCCGCAAAGCGACTGGGCGAAATGGCTACCCGAACGCCTGACCCGACAATGGAATTTTTCCGAGATCAAGGCCGGTGGCGAACTTTGGATCAACTGGAGCAAAGGGGCGCTGCAAAGCGCCGCGATTCGCTTGAATGCGCCGCAGCTCAAAGGCGCCTACGCCGAGCGCAAGCCGATCCAGATCAACAACCTGGCGCTCAACAGCTATTTCCAGCGCAGTGCCGAAGGCTTTCTGGTGACGGTGGACTCGCTGTCCATGAACTTCGGCGAAACCCGCTGGGAATCGCGCCTGCAACTCAAACAAAGCCTGGCCACTGACAAGACCGAAGAACTCTGGCATCTGCAAGCCGACCGCCTCGACCTCACCCCGCTCACGCCGCTGCTGAATGCGCTGGGACCATTGCCCGAAGGCCTTGCCACCGCCGTCGAGCAGCTCAAGGTGACGGGTGGTTTGCGTAACGTTCTGATGGACTTCCGTCCCAACGCCGCCGACGACAGCAAGGTCAGTTTTGCCGCCAACCTCGACCGGGTTGGCTTTGATGCCTATCACGGCGCCCCCGCAGCGCGGAACGTCAGCGGCAGCATCAGCGGTGACCTTGGCCATGGCGAACTGCGCATGGACAGCAAGGATTTTGTCCTGCACCTCGACCCGATTTTCGCCAAGCCATGGCAATACATTCAGGCCAACGCCCGGCTGACCTGGAAGCTCGATAAAGAAGGCTTCACCCTGATCGCGCCGTACCTGAAGGTGCTGGGCGAGGAGGGCAAGATTGCCGGGGATTTCCTGATTCGCCTGCACTTCGACCACACCCAGGAAGACTACATGGACCTGCGGGTCGGCATGGTCGAGGGCGACGGCAAATACACCGCCAAGTACCTGCCGGCAGTGCTCAGCCCGGCGCTGGACGAATGGCTGCGTACGGCCATTCTCAAAGGCGCGGTAGATCAGGGATTCTTCCAGTATCAGGGCTCGCTGAATCATGGTGCCGCCGACACTGCTCGCAGCATCAGCCTGTTCTTCAAGGTTCACGATGCCGAACTGGCCTTCCAGCCAGGTTGGCCGCATGTCAGCAAGGTCTCGGGGGATGTATTTGTCGAGGACAGCGGTGTGCGGATTCTGGCCAGCAAAGGCCAGTTGCTCGACACTCAGGTGCGTGACATTTACGTCAACATTCCCCATGTTCCGGCCGGACAAAGCAGCCACCTGTTCCTCGACGGCGCGTTCGCTGGCGGGCTTGGCGATGGCTTGAAAATCCTCCAGGAAGCGCCGATCGGCACCGCCGCCACCTTCGCCGGATGGGAAGGCGAGGGTGATTTGCAGGGCAAGCTGAAACTCGATATTCCGCTGGTCAAAGGCGAACAGCCGAAGATCCTCGTCGACTTCAAGACCGCCAAGGCGCGCTTGAAACTCGCCGAACCCGCCCTTGAGCTGACCCAGCTGAAGGGCGATTTCCGCTTCGACAGCACCAAGGGGTTGAGCGGGCAGAACATCACCGCTCGCGCCTTTGACAAACCGGTCACGGCGCAGATTTTCGCCGATGGCAGCCCGGGCAACATCAAGACCCGTGTCAACGCCTCGGGCCAGGTCGAGGTGAAAAAACTCACCGACTGGCTGAGCGTGACCCAGCCGTTGCCGGTGTCCGGCCTGATCCCTTATCAGTTGCAACTGAACCTGGATGGCCCCGACAGCCAGTTGATGGTCAATTCGAACCTCCAAGGCGTGGCGGTGGATTTGCCGGCGCCGTTCGGCATGGCTGCCGACGTCGGGCGCGACACGACGTTCCGCATGACCCTGCAAGGACCGGAGCGACGTTACTGGGTCAAGTACGGCGAGCTGGCGGACTTCACGTTTGCAGCACCGCCCGGCAATTTTGCCGACGGTCGCGGCGAATTGTTCCTCGGTGGCGGCGACGCCGTGTTGCCCGGTGCCAAAGGCCTGCGGGTGCGCGGCGTGTTGTCGGAGCTGGATGTCGGCCCGTGGAAAGACCTGGTGGACAAGTATGCCGGCCAGGACCCGGGCGGCAGCGCCAAGCAGTTGCTCAGCAGCGCGGACTTCAAGGTCGGCAAGCTCAGCGGTATCGGTACCACCCTCGATCAGGCGTCGGTGCGGGTGAACCGCAAGCCAACGGCGTGGGCGGTGCAACTCGACAGTCAGCAGGTCAAGGGCACCGCCGCTATTCCTAATGCGAAAGCCGCGCCGATCGCGATCAATCTGCAATACGTGCGTCTGCCGGCGCCGGACCCGACGGTCCTGGCCGATGAAAACTCGCCGGATCCGTTGGCTACCGTGGATTCGACCAAAATCCCGGCGCTGGATATCACCATCAATCAACTGTTCCAGGGGCAGGATCTGGTCGGGGGCTGGTCGCTGAAAGTGCGTCCGACCGCCAAGGGCATTACGCTCAATACGCTGGATCTGGGCCTCAAAGGCATTCTGTTGCAGGGCAACGGCGGCTGGGAAGGTGCGCCCGGTGCATCCACCAGTTGGTTCAAGGGGCGAGTCAGTGGCAAGAACCTTGCGGATGTGCTGAAAGGCTGGGGCTTTGCGCCGAGTGTCACCAGTGAAGAATTTCATATGGATGTCGATGGTCGCTGGCCCGGCTCTCCGGCGTGGATGGCCACCAAGCGTTTCTCCGGCACCCTCGATGCGTCGCTGAATAAAGGCCAGTTCATTGAAGTCGAGGGCGGCGCCCAGGCGTTGCGCGTATTTGGCCTGCTCAACTTCAACTCCATCGGCCGGCGCTTGCGTCTGGACTTCTCCGACCTGTTTGGCAAAGGCCTGAGTTATGACCGGGTCAAAGGCGTGCTGGTTGCGACCAACGGGGTTTACGTGACCCGCGAGCCGATTGTGATGACCGGTCCTTCGAGCAATGTGGAACTTGATGGCACATTGGATCTGGTGGGTGATCAGGTCGATGCGAAACTGCTGGTGACTTTGCCGGTGACCAACAACCTGCCGATTGCCGCGTTGATCGTCGGCGCACCGGCCATCGGTGGCGCGTTGTTTCTGATCGACAAGCTGATCGGTGACCGCGTGGCGCGTTTCGCCAGCGTGAAGTACACCGTCAAAGGCCCGTGGAAAGAGCCGAAAATCACCTTCGACAAACCTTTTTGACGCGAGCCGATGGAGTAGCATGGCCGTAGCGACATTCCCCTGTAGGAGCGAGCTTGCTCGCGATGGACGTCAACGATAACGCGTACATTCTGGATAAACGCGTCGTCATCAAGTCCATCGCGAGCAAGCTCGCTCCTACAAGATATGTGTTGATTTCAATTAGGGATAAAGCCATGTCTTTCGCGGTGATTCAAATGGTCAGCCAGAGCGATGTGCTGGCCAATCTGGCCCAGGCCCGTCGGCTGCTCGAGCAAAGCGCGGCCGGTGGCGCGAAGCTGGCTGTGCTGCCGGAAAATTTCGCTGCCATGGGCCGCCGTGACATCGCTGACATCGGCCGCGCCGAGGCATTGGGCGAAGGTCCGATCCTGCCCTGGTTGAAACAGACCGCCCGCGACCTCAAGTTATGGATAGTGGCCGGTACATTGCCGTTGCCGCCGGTGGATCAACCGACGGCCAAAGTGCATGCCTGCTCGTTGCTGGTCAACGATCAGGGCGAAACGGTGGCGCGCTACGACAAGCTGCACCTGTTTGACGTGGACGTGGCGGACAATCGCGGGCGTTATCGTGAATCCGATGACTATGCTTATGGCAGTGGCGTGGTGGTCGCGGACACGCCCGTCGGTCGAGTCGGCCTGACAGTGTGTTACGACCTGCGCTTCCCTGAGCTTTACAGTGAATTGCGCGCTGCCGGCGCGGAGTTGATTACCGCACCGTCGGCCTTTACCGCGGTGACCGGCGCGGCGCATTGGGATGTGCTGATTCGTGCGCGGGCCATCGAGACTCAGTGTTATGTGCTCGCGGCTGCCCAGGGTGGAACGCATCCGGGGCCGCGAGAAACCTTCGGCCATGCCGCGATCATCGACCCGTGGGGACGAGTGCTGGCGCAACAGGATCAAGGCGAGGCCGTGCTGCTGGCCGAACGCGATAGCAGCGAACAGGCGTCCATCCGGACGCGGATGCCGGTGTCCAGTCACCGGCGCTTTTTCTCGCAGGGCGCCCGGCGACCTGCCTCAGAACGATGAATTTAAGGCGTAAAGCATATGAGCGAGTTGTTGTCCTCTGTCAGTGAACACCTCCTGGCCCCTGGCGGCGTCACCATCGAGAGCCTGCAAGGTGTGCTCGGCGATCTGGCCGGCCCGGGCATCGATGCCGCCGACCTGTATTTCCAGGGGCAGATTTCCGAGTCCTGGGCACTGGAAGACGGGATCGTCAAGGAAGGCAGCTTCAACCTCGACCAGGGCGTTGGCGTGCGGGCGCAATCGGGTGAGAAAACCGGTTTTGCCTACAGCAATGCGATCACCCTGGAAGCCTTGGGCGCGGCGGCGCGTGCCGCTCGTTCGATCTCCCGCGCCGGGCAGAACGGCACGGTGCAGGCGTTCACCACTCAGGATGTCGCCCAGTTGTACGGGCCGGATAACCCATTGGAAGTGTTGACCCGCGCCGAGAAAGTCGAGCTGCTCAAGCGTATCGACGTCGCCACTCGGGCCCTCGATCCGCGTATCCAGCAAGTGACCGTGAGCATGGCCGGTGTCTGGGAACGCATTCTTGTGGCTTCGACCGACGGCAGCCTGGCGGCGGATGTGCGGCCGCTGGTCCGCTTCAATGTCAGCGTGATCGTTGAGCAGAACGGTCGCCGCGAGCGCGGCGGTCATGGTGGCGGCGGTCGCACCGATTACCGTTTTTTCCTCGCCGAAGACCGCGCCATGAGCTACGCCCGTGAGGCGCTGCGTCAGGCGCTGGTCAACCTTGAAGCCATTCCGGCGCCGGCCGGTACGTTGCCGGTGGTGTTGGGGTCGGGCTGGTCCGGTGTGCTGTTGCACGAAGCGGTCGGTCACGGTCTGGAAGGCGATTTCAACCGTAAGGGCAGCTCCGCTTATAGCGGCCGTATGGGCGAGATGGTTGCGTCCAAGCTCTGCACCATCGTCGATGACGGCACGCTGGCCGGTCGCCGTGGCTCGTTGAGCGTCGATGACGAAGGCACGCCGACCGAGTGCACCACGCTGATCGAAAACGGCGTACTCAAAGGCTACATGCAGGACAAGCTCAATGCGCGCCTGATGGGCGTGGCCCGCACCGGTAACGGTCGCCGCGAATCCTACGCGCACCTGCCGATGCCGCGCATGACCAATACCTACATGCTGGCGGGCGAAAGCGATCCGGCGGAAATCATTGCGTCGGTGAAACGCGGCATCTACTGCGCCAACCTTGGCGGCGGTCAGGTGGATATCACCAGTGGCAAGTTCGTGTTCTCCACCAGCGAGGCGTACCTGATCGAAGACGGCAAGATTACGGCGCCGGTCAAAGGCGCGACATTGATCGGCAACGGGCCGGAGGCGATGAGCAAGGTGTCGATGGTCGGTAATGACCTGGCGCTGGACAGCGGCGTGGGCACGTGCGGCAAGGATGGGCAGTCGGTGCCGGTGGGTGTCGGCCAGCCAACGCTGAAAATCGATGCGATCACTGTGGGTGGCACAGGATCTTGATGGATGGAGCTTCGGGTGAGTTGCGAGGCAACTCACCCGATACGAGGTTTAACGCAGACCGCGTTGAGTCTCGTCCAGCTCACGGATGTACTTGAAGATTTTACGGCTCGATGCCGGTGGCTTGTTGGTCGCCAGTTCGTGCTGGGCCTGACGGATCAGGGAGCGCAATTGCTGACGATCAGCCTCCGGGTAGTCGAGTACGAACTTCTCCAGGACTGCATCGTCGCCCGCGATCAAGCGATCGCGCCAGCGTTCCAGGCCATGGAAACGTTCGTTGTACTGCCGGGTGGAGGCATCGAGTTGATCGAGCAAAGTCAGAATGGCGTCAGTGTCCTGATCGCGCATCAGTTTGCCGATGAACATAAGGTGCCGTTTACGCGCGATATTCGCGGTGTGCTTGGGCGCATCGCCCAGAGCCCGGCGCAGAGCGTCGGTCAAAGGCAGTTTTGCCAGCAAGTCAGGCTTGAGCGTTGTAAGGCGTTCGCCGAGGTCAACCAGAGCATGCAGCTCGCGTTTAACCTGGGATTTGCTTTTTTCTCCCGTATCGAGGGAGTCGTCGTAAGAATCAACCATGGTGGCCGTCCGCAAAGAAACGCCGCCATGATAACCAGTCGGGGGCCGCTTGTCCGGCCCGGTCGCTCGAAGGCCTTTACCGAAAGCAGAATTTGAGTGGAGAACAGCATGAGTGCAGTTGAAAGCGTCGGCCCACAAGCGTTGCCGGCACTGCAAGAACAAGTCGAGCAGATCATCGCTGAAGCCAAGCGTCAGGGGGCCAGTGCCTGTGAAGTGGCGGTGTCCCTGGAGCAGGGCCTGTCCACATCGGTGCGTCAGCGCGAAGTCGAAACCGTCGAATTCAACCGCGATCAGGGTTTCGGCATCACTCTGTACGTTGGCCAGCGCAAGGGCTCGGCCAGCACCTCGGCCAGCGGCCCTGAAGCGATTCGTGAAACTGTCGCTGCGGCACTGGCCATCGCTAAACACACCTCCGAAGACGAAGCCGCAGGCCTGGCCGATGCTGCGCTGATGGCCAAGGATCTGCAGGATTTCGACCTGTTCCACGAATGGGACATCACGCCGGAGCAAGCTATCGAGATGGCCTTGAGCTGTGAGGCGGCCGCGTTTGCCACCGACAGCCGGATCAAGAACGCCGATGGCACAACACTCAGCACCCACCAGGGCTGCCGCGTTTACGGCAACAGCCACGGTTTTATTGGCGGTTACTCCTCGACTCGTCACAGCTTGAGCTGCGTGATGATCGCCGAGGCCGACGGCCAGATGCAGCGCGATTACTGGTACGACGTGAACCGGCAGGGCAATTTGCTGACTGATCCGGTGACCATTGGCCAGCGTGCCGCGCAGCGTGCAGCGAGCCGTCTGGGCGCACGTCCGGTGCCGACCTGTGAAGTGCCGGTATTGTTTTCCGCTGAACTGGCCGGTGGCTTGTTCGGCAGTTTCCTTTCGGCGATTTCCGGCGGCAGTCTGTATCGCAAATCGTCGTTCCTGGAAGGCACCCTTGGGCAGAAGTTGTTCCCGGAATGGTTGACCATCGATGAGCGTCCGCACTTGATGCGTGCCATGGGCAGTTCGGCGTTCGATGGTGATGGCCTCGCGACCTACGCCAAACCGTTCGTCGAAAAAGGCGAATTGGTCTCGTACATTCTTGGCACGTACTCCGGCCGTAAACTCGGCATGCCGAGCACCGCCAATGCCGGCGGCGTGCACAACTTGTTCGTTACCCATGGCGAGGAAGATCAAGCCGCTTTGCTGCGCCGCATGGGCCGGGGCTTGCTGGTCACCGAGCTGATGGGCCAGGGCCTGAACATGGTCACCGGCGATTACTCTCGCGGTGCGGCGGGTTATTGGGTCGAGAACGGCGAGATTCAGTTCGCGGTCCAGGAAGTCACCATCGCCGGCAACATGCGCGACATGTTCAAGCAGATCGTTGCGGTGGGTAATGACCTGGAATTGCGCAGCAACATTCGCACCGGCTCGGTGTTGATCGAGCGGATGACGGTGGCGGGTAGCTAAACCCCGGCCGTTACACAAAAAGGCGCGCCACCCATTGGGTGGCGCGCCTTTTTTTATGCGCGTTGCACAGAGCCAATGTGGGAGCGGGCTTGCTCGCGAAGGCGGCGTGTCAGTCAACGGAGATGTTGAATGTGATGGCCTCTTCGCGAGCAAGTCCGCTCCCACAGGAGGTGGGTGTGCACTTTATGGGGGGGGTTGGTACTCATTACCATGATCGGGTTTTGTTTGATGATGGTGATGGATACGGCGTTGGCCTGAAAAAAGATCGCAGCCTTTATTCGCCTTCGTCGAAGAAGTTGTTGATCAACGCCACCAGCGCGTCCATCGCTTCCTGTTCCTGCTCGCCTTCCGTACTCAGATGGATCTTGGTGCCCTTGCCGGCCGCGAGCATCATCATGGCCATGATGCTTTTACCGTCGACCATGGACTGAGGCGTGCGCCCGGCTCTGATCTGGCAGGGGAACTGACCGGCCACACCGACGAATTTTGCGGAAGCGCGGGCATGCAGGCCCAGCTTGTTGATGATTTCGATTTCCAGAGCAGGCATCGCGATGTGAATCCTTTAGCTGAGGTCGCGGTGGCGGACCTGGACGTTCTTCAGTGATTTTTGCAGGATCTGGCCCAGACGTTCGGTCAGGTAGACGGAGCGGTGATGCCCGCCGGTGCAGCCAATGGCAATGGTGACATAAGCACGGTTGCTGGCGGCAAAGCGGGGCAGCCATTTGAGCAGGTACGTGGAAATGTCCTGGAACATCTCTTCGACGTCCGGCTGGGCCGCCAGGTACTCGGCAACCGGTTGATCAAGCCCGGACTGATCGCGTAGCTCCGGCTTCCAATAGGGGTTCGGCAGGCAACGCACGTCGAACACCAGATCGGCGTCCACCGGCATGCCCCGCTTGAATCCGAAAGACTCCACCAGAAACGCGGTGCCCGGTTCCGGCTGGTTCAGCAGACGCAGCTTGATGGTATCGCGCAACTGATACAGGTTCAGATTGGTGGTGTTGACCTTGAGATCGGCGAGGTCGGCAATCGGCCCGAGCAGGTTGGTTTCGTCGTTGATCGCCTCGGCCAGCGAGCGATTGGCGCTGCTCAGCGGATGACGACGGCGGGTTTCCGAAAAACGCTTGAGCAAGGTTTCTTCATCGGCATCCAGGTACAGGACATCGCACTGGATATGCCGGCTGCGCACTTCTGCAAGCAGTTCCGGAAAACGGGTCAGGTGACTCGGCAAGTTGCGCGCGTCGATGGAGACGGCAACCAGCGGCTGCGCCAGCTCAGTGTGAATCAACGCACGTTCGGCCAGTTCCGGCAGCAACCCGGCGGGCAGGTTGTCGATGCAGTAATAGCCGTTGTCCTCGAGAACATCGAGCGCGGTACTTTTACCTGAGCCGGAACGGCCACTGACGATGATCAAGCGCATGATTAATGCCCGTTTTGCTCGTCCAGGACAACCTGATACAAGGCTTCATTGCTCGGGGCGCTACGCAGGCGATCACGGACTTCCTTGCGATCAAGCATGCTGGCGATCTGGCGGAGTAATTCAAGGTGCGCATCGGTAGCGGCTTCCGGGACCAGCAGAACGAAGAGCAGGTCAACCGGGGCACCGTCGATGGCGTCAAAATCGATGGGGGCATCCAGGTGCATCAAGGCACTGATGGGCGAGGTGCAACCTTTCAGCCGGCAGTGGGGGATAGCGATGCCGTTACCAAAACCGGTCGAGCCGAGTTTTTCACGGGCAATCAAAGCCTCGAAGACATCTTGCATCTCCAGAGCCGGCACTTCGCGGGCGATCAGATTGGCAATTTGCTCGAGGGCTTTCTTTTTGCTGCCGCCCGGCACGTTCACGAGGGAACGGCCGGGGG
Source organism: Pseudomonas sp. LBUM1670 (assembly GCF_059695695.1). Taxonomy (NCBI): domain Bacteria; kingdom Pseudomonadati; phylum Pseudomonadota; class Gammaproteobacteria; order Pseudomonadales; family Pseudomonadaceae; genus Pseudomonas; species Pseudomonas sp. LBUM1670. The sequence goes on from NZ_CP166783.1 coordinate 942,311, forward strand.
TCAGGATGCTTTCAAGTCGGATCATGGGTTGGGAGTGTTAACGACCGGTCGCGCCCTGGAGGAGGCTTTGGGTCTTTTCCTTATGCTTTTTGAGTTGTTTATCCAGCTTGTCGGTCAGCGCGTCGATCGCCGCGTACATATCGGTATGTTCCGCGTTTGCGACCACTTCATTGCCGGGAATATGCAGCGTGGCTTCGATTTTCTGCTTCAGCTTTTCGACCGTCATCGTGACCTGCACGTTGGTGATCTTGTCGAAATGCCTCTCCAATCGTTCGAGTTTTTCGCCGATGTAGGTGCGAAGAGGTTCGGTCACTTCCAGTTGGTGTCCACTGATGTTGACTTGCATACAGCTTCTCCTTCGTTGCCAGTGCATAAAGCGGTAGATCAGATGATCTACCACTGGAACGCTGTGGCGTGGCTCTACATCAACCGTTTGCGTTCGCTCGAAGGCGCGATCCCGAGGGATTCGCGGTACTTGGCGACGGTGCGGCGAGCCACCTGAATGCCTTGTGCCTCCAGTAAACCAGCGATCTTGCTGTCACTCAACGGCTTTTTCTGATTTTCCGCGGCAACCAGTTTTTTGATGATCGCGCGGATCGCCGTAGACGAGCATTCGCCGCCTTCGGAGGTGCTGACGTGGCTGGAGAAAAAGTATTTCAACTCATATATGCCGCGAGGGGTATGCATGAATTTTTGCGTGGTTACCCGGGAAATCGTTGATTCGTGCATGCCCACCGCTTCGGCGATGTCATGCAGGACCAGGGGTTTCATGGCTTCGTCGCCGTACTCCAGAAAACCGCGCTGATGCTCGACGATCTGGGTGGCAACTTTCATCAGGGTTTCGTTACGGCTTTGCAGGCTCTTGATGAACCAGCGGGCTTCTTGCAACTGATTGCGCATGAAGGTGTTGTCGGCGCTGGTGTCGGCGCGGCGCACGAAACCGGCATATTGGGCGTTGACCCGCAGCCGCGGTACCGATTCCTGATTCAGCTCTACCAGCCAGCGCTCGTTATCCTTGCGCACGATCACGTCGGGAACGACGTATTCGGCTTCACTGGACTCGATCTGCGAGCCCGGACGTGGGTTGAGGGTTTGTACCAGTTCAATGACCTGGCGCAGTTCATCTTCCTTGAGCTTCATCCGGCGCATCAGCTGGCTGTAGTCGCGGCTGCCGAGCAAGTCGATGTAATCGGTGACCAGGCGTTTGGCCTCGGCCAGCCAAGGTGTCTTGGCAGGGAGCTGACGCAATTGCAGCAGCAGGCATTCACCCAGGTTGCGGGCGCCGATGCCGGCCGGTTCGAATTGCTGGATGCGATGGAGGACGGCTTCGATCTCGTCCAGTTCGATGTCGAGTTCCGGATCGAAGGCTTCGAGGATTTCCTCAAGGGTTTCGTCCAGGTAGCCCTGATTGTTGATGCAGTCGATCAGGGTCACGGCGATCAGGCGATCGGTGTCGGACATCGGCGCCAGGTTCAGTTGCCACAACAGATGGCTTTGCAGGCTTTCGCCGGCCGATGTGCGGGTGGTGAAATCCCACTCGTCGTCATCGTTGCTCGGCAAGCTGCTGGCGCTGGTCTGGTAGACGTCTTCCCATGCGGTGTCGACGGGCAGTTCGTTGGGAATGCGCTCGTTCCAGTCGCCCTCATCGAGGTTGTCCACCGTCGGGGCGGTTTCCTGGTAGGAGGGTTCAGACACATCGGCATTGGGTTGCTGTTCGGCTTTGTCGGCCAAGGGGTCGGCGTTATCGAAGTCGTCGCCTTCTTCCTGGCGTTCGAGCATCGGATTGGACTCCAGGGCTTCCTGGATTTCCTGTTGCAGGTCCAGGGTCGACAATTGGAGCAGGCGGATGGCCTGTTGCAGCTGCGGTGTCATCGTCAGCTGCTGGCCCATTCTCAAGACTAGCGATGGTTTCATGGCAGGGGCTTAACACCTTATTCGCCGGCGCACGTGCGCCATCCACTACAGGGCGCCGGAGCGCCAAACATAAGCAAATTATATGCCTGAAACCACAACGTTTGCCTAGAGCGCCGTAACAATAAAAAACTGTTGATTTTTTATCGAGACTAGCACTCGGGCGACTTGCCAGACACCTCAGCGCTTACAGGCGGAACTCATGGCCCAGATAGACTTCTTTCACGAGGTCGTTGGCCAGGATGGTGGCCGAGTCACCTTCGGCGATCAGTTGACCATCGTTGACGATGTAGGCGGTTTCGCAGATATCCAGGGTTTCACGGACGTTGTGGTCAGTGATCAGCACGCCAATGCCCTTGGCTTTGAGGTGGTAGATGATCTGCTTGATGTCGCCCACCGAAATCGGGTCCACGCCGGCGAAAGGTTCGTCGAGGAGGATAAATTTCGGGTTGGTCGCCAGTGCCCGGGCGATTTCCACGCGGCGGCGTTCACCGCCGGACAGGCTCATGCCGAGGTTGTCGCGGATGTGGCTGATGTGGAATTCCTGCAGCAGGCTTTCCAGCTCTTTGCGACGATCGGCCTTGTCGAGTTCCTTGCGGGTCTCGAGGATCGCCATGATGTTGTCGGCGACCGAGAGTTTGCGAAAGATCGACGCTTCTTGCGGAAGATAGCCGATACCGGCCTTCGCACGACCGTGCATCGGCTGGTGGCTGACGTCCAGATCATCGATCAGGACGCGGCCCTGATCGGCCTGGACCAGGCCGACGATCATGTAGAAGCAGGTGGTCTTGCCGGCGCCGTTAGGACCAAGCAGGCCGACGATCTGACCGCTGTCGATGGACAAGCTGACGTCGCGCACGACCTGACGGCTCTTGTAGCTCTTGGCCAGATGCTGAGCTTTCAGAGTTGCCATTACTGGGCCTTTTGCTCGTCGGTTTTCTTTTTCGGCTGGATCACCATGTCGATGCGCGGACGCGACTCGGTAACCTTGGAGCCCGTTGCGCGACCGGCGCTGGCGAGCTTTTTGTTGGTGTCGTAGACGATCTTCTCGCCTTGGGTGACGTTACCGTCCTTATCGACAACTTTGGCGCGATCGATCAGCACGACGCGGTCTTGCGACGCGTGGTACTGGATGGTGACGCCCCAGCCCTGAACCGGCTTGGTGTCGCCCGCCGTTTGCAGTTGTTCGAAATAGGCGAGATTGCCCACCGAAGTCACCACGTCGATATCGCCGGTTTGAGTGCGGGTCATGGTCACAGTATTGCCGGTGACCTTCATCGAACCCTGGGTGATGATCACGTCACCTTTATAAGTGGCAATGCCATTCTTGTCGTCCAGTTGGGCGTCGTCGGCCTGGATGCGGATAGGCTGCTGTTGATCGTCCGGCAGAGCCCAGGCGCTCACGCTTCCCAGTGCTGCGCCCAGACCGAGCAAAATAGGGAGAGTTTTAACGAGCCTCATACTGTCCTCTTACGTTCGATAGCAGGTGTATCCTGCTTTCTTTCAAATACGCTTTCATTCCCTTGCCAGTCGATACACCGCCAGCGCCGTCGATTCTAACGGGTTGCTCGGTCTGCGCATATTGCTGTTGCGGGAACACGGTCATGCGGGTGGTGGTAATCAGGGTCTTGCGGTTTTTCTCGTCGAAACGGGTGATGCGCACCGAGTCGATCAGTTCGACCTGGGTGCCGTCCGGGTTGACTTCGCCGTGTTCGCTCTGAACGTGCCAGGGAAACTCGGTGCCGCGGAACAGATTCAGGTCCGGATTGGTCAGCAGCGTCACTTCGGTCGCTTTCAGGTGTTCGACCTTGTCGGACGTCATTTCGTACTGCAGCTTGCCGTCCGGCAGGTACTGAACGCTGTGGGCGTTGAGTGCGTAATAGTCGATCGCGTTTTCATCGACCTTTGCCACCGGCTGGTCGAGGAAGCGTTCCGGGCTGATGTTCCAGTAGCCGACCGCAGCAAAAATCGCTGTAATGCAGCCGAACATCAGGATGTTGCGAAATTTCTTGCTCAGCATAGTTGGCTCACAGGTACGCAGCGTTGGCCGCATCGAGGCGGCCCTGGGCGCGCAGGATCAATTCGCAGAATTCGCGGGCGGCACCCTCGCCACCACGGGCCTGGGTGATGCCATGGGCGTGTTCACGCACGAAGCTGGCGGCATTGGCCACTGCCATGCCCAGGCCGACGCGGCGGATCACCGGCAGGTCTGGCAGGTCGTCACCGAGGTAGGCGACTTGTTCGTAGCTTAGGTTGAGTTGGGCGAGCAGTTCGTCCAGCACCACCAGTTTATCTTCGCGACCCTGATACAGGTGGGGAATGCCGAGGTTCTTCGCCCGTCGTTCGACCACCGGGGTCTTGCGGCCGCTGATGATAGCGGTCTGTACGCCGGCCGCCATCAACATCTTGATGCCTTGGCCGTCGAGCGTGCTGAAGGTCTTGAATTCGCTGCCGTCTTCAAGGAAGTACAGGCGCCCGTCGGTCAGGACGCCGTCGACGTCGAATACCGCCAGTTTGATCTGTTTGCCGCGTTGCAGCAGGTCCGTGCTCATTACATTACTCCTGCGCGCAGCAAATCGTGCATGTTCAAGGCGCCGACCGGACGGTCTTCGCTGTCGACCACGACCAGCGCGTTGATTTTATGGTCTTCCATGATTTTAAGGGCCTCGGCGGCGAGCATTTCGGCGCGAGCGGTCTTGCCGTGGGCGGTCATGACCTGGTCGATCGTGGCGCTGTGAATATCGATGCTGCGATCCAGGGTGCGGCGCAAATCGCCGTCGGTGAAGATCCCGGCGAGTTTGCCATCGGCTTCCAGAATAACGGTCATGCCCAGGCCCTTGCGGGTCATCTCCATCAGCGCGTCCTTGAGCAGTGTCCCGCGCTGGACTTGCGGCAGCTCCTGCCCGGCGTGCATGACGTTTTCCACTTTCAACAGCAGGCGTCGGCCCAGCGCGCCACCGGGGTGGGAAAAAGCGAAGTCTTCAGCGGTAAAGCCGCGGGCTTCGAGCAACGCAACGGCCAAGGCATCGCCCATGACCAGGGCGGCGGTGGTCGACGATGTCGGTGCCAGGTTCAGCGGGCAGGCTTCGTGTTCGACATGCACGTTGAGATTGACCTCGGCAGCCTTGGCCAGCGGTGAGTCGGGGTTGCCGGTCACGCTGATCAATTTGATGCCCAGACGTTTGATCAACGGCAGCAGGGTGACGATTTCATTGGTGGAACCGGAGTTCGACAAGGCCAGGATGATGTCGTCGCGGGTAATCATGCCCATGTCGCCGTGGCTGGCTTCGGCCGGGTGCACGAAGAAAGCCGTGGTGCCGGTGCTGGCCAGGGTGGCGGCAATCTTGTTGCCGATATGCCCCGATTTGCCCATGCCGACCACGACCACGCGGCCTTTGCTGGCCAGAATCATCTCGCAAGCGCGTACGAAATCTGCGTCGATATGGGGCAGCAAGCCTTGTACGGCTTCCAGTTCGAGGCGGATGGTGCGTTGTGCTGATTGAATCAGGTCGCTGGATTGGCTCATGTCAGAAATCGTATAGCCTGATGAAAAGGCGGCGATTATAGCGGTAATGATCAAAACCCTCACGCAAGTTCGTCGCGCTTTGAAATTCCCTGTTACCGAATCCCTCTAAATTAAGCCTTTTGCCGCTCAAGTTGCTGAACATGGCCCGGCTTGGCCCTTGGGCGCTTGGCCTTTGCAATGGTATAGTTCGCCGCCAGTTCGGCCTGCCCGGGAGGTATGTGCTTTCGTCAGAGAGAAACGCGTCCGAGTGAGAGGCTGCATCGCAAGGAGTTTAGATGAGTGCCGATAACGCCTACGCGGTCGAGCTGAAGGGACTGACCTTCAAGCGCGGTGCGCGCAGCATTTTCAATAACGTCGATATCCGTATTCCGCGCGGCAAGGTCACCGGTATCATGGGGCCTTCCGGGTGTGGCAAGACCACACTGTTGCGTTTGATGGGCGCCCAATTGCGTCCGACCAAGGGTGAAGTCTGGGTCAACGGTCAGAACCTGCCGAAACTGTCGCGCAGTGATTTGTTCGATGCGCGTAAACACATGGGTGTGCTGTTTCAGAGCGGCGCACTGTTTACCGATCTCGACGTGTTCGAGAACGTCGCCTTTCCGCTACGCGTTCATACCGAGCTTCCGGAAGAAATGATCCGGGACATTGTGCTGCTCAAATTACAGGCCGTGGGCCTGCGTGGCGCCATCGACCTGATGCCTGACGAGCTGTCCGGCGGCATGAAGCGCCGTGTCGCGCTGGCCCGGGCGATTGCCCTCGATCCGCAGATCCTCATGTATGACGAACCCTTCGTCGGTCAGGATCCGATCGCCATGGGCGTATTGGTGCGCCTGATCCGCCTGCTCAACGATGCCCTCGGTATCACCAGCATCGTGGTCTCCCACGACCTGGCCGAGACCGCGAGCATTGCTGACTACATTTATGTGGTCGGCGAAGGCCAGGTGCTGGGGCAGGGCACGCCCGAGGAACTGATGAACTCGCAAGAGCCACGGATTCGCCAATTCATGACCGGCGAACCCGACGGCCCGGTCGCATACCACTTTCCAGCGACGGATTACCGCGCAGATCTTCTGGGGAAGCGTTGATGCGCAAGATTTCACTCATGGAACGCGTGCGCCGGTTCGGCCATGCCGGCATCGACGTGCTGGCGGTGTTCGGCCGTTCGACGATATTCCTGTTTCATGCCTTGCTCGGTCGAGGCGGCATCGGCGGCGGTTTCGGCCTGCTGATCAAGCAACTGCATTCGGTGGGCGTGATGTCCCTGGTGATCATTGTGGTCTCCGGGGTGTTCATCGGCATGGTGCTGGCGCTGCAAGGGTTCAACATCCTCTCCAGCTACGGTTCGGAGCAGGCGGTCGGGCAGATGGTTGCCCTGACCTTGCTTCGCGAACTGGGCCCCGTGGTCACGGCATTGCTGTTCGCCGGACGCGCCGGTTCAGCCCTGACGGCTGAAATCGGCAATATGAAGTCCACCGAGCAGCTGTCCAGTCTGGAAATGATTGGTGTCGACCCGCTCAAGTACATCATTGCCCCGCGCCTGTGGGCCGGCTTCATTTCCCTGCCGGTGCTGGCGATGATTTTCAGCGTGGTGGGTATCTGGGGCGGTTCGTGGGTGGCCGTCGACTGGCTGGGTGTCTATGAAGGTTCCTACTGGTCCAACATGCAGAACAGCGTGACGTTCACTGAGGATGTGCTCAACGGCATCATCAAAAGCATCGTCTTCGCCTTTGTCGTGACCTGGATCGCCGTATTCCAAGGCTATGACTGCGAGCCCACATCCGAGGGGATCAGTCGTGCCACTACCAAGACCGTGGTGTATGCCTCGTTGGCTGTACTCGGCCTGGACTTTATTCTGACTGCCTTGATGTTTGGAGATTTCTGATGCAAAACCGCACCCTGGAAATCGGTGTCGGCCTTTTCTTGCTGGCTGGCATCCTGGCTTTGCTGTTGCTGGCGTTGCGGGTGAGTGGCCTGTCCCCGAGCGCAACCACCGATACTTATAAACTTTATGCCTATTTCGACAATATCGCCGGTTTGACGGTCAGAGCTAAAGTGACCATGGCCGGTGTGACCATCGGCAAGGTCACGGCGATCGATCTGGACCGCGACAGTTTCACCGGTCGGGTAACGATGCAACTGGAAAAGCGCGTAGATAACCTGCCGACTGACTCCACTGCATCTATTCTGACGGCGGGCCTGTTGGGCGAGAAATACATCGGTCTCAGCGTGGGCGGCGAAGAAGGCCTGCTCAAGGATGGTGGAACCATCCACGACACCCAGTCGTCGCTGGTGCTCGAGGACCTGATCGGTAAATTCCTGCTCAATACCGTTAGCAAAGACGCCAAATGAGGAGCTTTTGAATGATCTCTACCTTGCGACGTGGCCTGTTGGTTTTACTCGCGGCCCTGCCGTTGATGGCTAACGCCGTGGCGGCGCCTTCCGCGCACGAGCTGGTACAGGACACCACTACCCGGCTGTTGGCGGACCTGTCAGCCAACAAAGAGAAGTACAAACAGGATCCACAGGACTTTTACAAGGCGCTGAACGACATCGTCGGCCCTGTGGTGGATGCCGAGGGCATTTCCAAAAGCATCATGACGGTCAAATATTCGCGCAAGGCCACGCCTGCGCAAATGAAGACCTTTGAAGAAAACTTCAAAAAGGGCCTGTTCCAGTTCTATGGCAACGCATTGCTTGAGTACAACAATCAGGGCATCGTCGTCGATCCTGCCAAGGATGAGTCGGGAGACCGCACAAGCGTTGGTATGACGGTCAAGGGCAGCAATGGCGCGATCTATCCTGTGTCCTACACGCTCGACAAGATCAATGGCGAGTGGAAGCTGCGCAACGTGATCATCAATGGCATCAACATTGGCAAGCTGTTCCGTGATCAGTTCGCTGATGCGATGCAGCGCAATGGCAACGATCTGGACAAGACTATCAATGGTTGGGCCGGTGAAGTCGCCAAAGCCAAGGAAGCCAGCGAGAAGCAAACCCCCGAGAAGCAAGCCCAATGAGTGTATCGGCCATTCGCATGAATGAATCCGGAGAGCTGATGCTTAGCGGGATGCTGGACTACCGCACCGGTCCTGGCCTGCGCAAGCAGGGCCAGGCGCTGATCAAGGCCAGCAAGGCCGCCGCACTGGTGGTGGATTGTTCGGCAGTGTTGAAGTCCAGCAGTGTCGGCTTGTCGCTGCTGCTGTGTTTCATGCGTGATGCCGAGGAGGCCGGCAAGCCGCTGAGCATCCGTGCAATGCCCGAAGACATGCGTGAAATTGCTCAGGTCAGCGAATTGACCGAGCTGTTGGCGCATCCCTAACCGCATCGATAAGGAAGCCCCCCGTCAGAGTCCTGCTTCGCGGGGTTCGCAGGCGCGGGGCTTTTTTGTATGATGTCCGACCCGCGCGCAAAGGGCGCCGATTGAGGTTGAGCATGCAGGCCGTAGAAGTGAAGAGCTTCCTTGAAGGAAAGCTGCCAGACACAAAGGTGGAAGTTGAAGGCGAAGGCTGCAACTTTCAGCTGAACGTGATTAGCGATGAACTGGCGGCGTTGAGCCCGGTGAAGCGTCAGCAGCAGGTCTATGCCCATTTGAACCCATGGATCACCGATGGCAGCATCCATGCGGTCACTATGAAATTTTTCAGCAGCGCGGCCTGGGCCGAGCGCACCTGAGCCCAAGGGCGTCGAGATTCTTATGGATAAATTGATTATTACCGGTGGCGCTCGTCTTGATGGCGAGATCCGCATTTCCGGGGCAAAGAACTCTGCCCTGCCGATCCTGGCTGCAACCTTGCTGTGCGATGGCCCGGTTACCGTTGCCAACCTGCCGCACCTGCATGACATCACCACCATGATCGAGCTGTTCGGTCGCATGGGCATCGAGCCGGTGATCGACGAGAAACTCAGCGTCGAAATCGACCCGCGCACCATCAAGACTCTGATCGCTCCGTACGAACTGGTGAAAACCATGCGTGCGTCGATCCTGGTGCTGGGCCCGATGGTTGCCCGTTTCGGTGAAGCCGAAGTCGCACTGCCTGGCGGTTGCGCCATCGGTTCGCGTCCGGTGGACCTGCACATCCGTGGTCTTGAAGCCATGGGCGCGGTCATCGACGTCGAAGGCGGCTACATCAAGGCCAAGGCCCCTGAAGGCGGCCTGCGCGGCGCGCACTTCTTCTTCGACACCGTCAGCGTGACCGGTACCGAAAACATCATGATGGCAGCCGCTCTGGCCAAGGGCCGCAGCGTTCTGGCCAACGCCGCACGCGAGCCTGAAGTGGTGGACCTGGCGAACTTCCTGATCGCCATGGGTGCCAAGATCACTGGCGCCGGCACCGACACCATCACCATCGATGGCGTCGAGCGTCTGCACACCACCACTTACAAAGTGATGCCTGACCGTATCGAAACCGGCACCTACCTGGTTGCCGCCGCCGTGACCGGCGGTCGCGTGAAGGTCAAGGACACCGATCCGACCATCCTCGAAGCCGTCCTGGAAAAACTCCGTGAGTCGGGTGCCGAAATCACCTGCGGCGAAGACTGGATCGAGCTGAACATGCACGGCAAGCGGCCAAAAGCCGTCAACGTGCGGACCGCTCCGTACCCGGCGTTCCCGACCGACATGCAGGCGCAGTTCATCTCCCTCAACGCCATTGCCGAAGGCACCGGTGCCGTGATCGAGACGATCTTCGAAAACCGCTTCATGCACGTTTACGAATTGCACCGCATGGGCGCCAAGATCCAGGTCGAAGGCAACACCGCCATCGTCACCGGCACCGAGAAGCTGAAAGGCGCGCCAGTCATGGCCACCGACCTTCGTGCTTCGGCCAGCCTGGTGATCTCGGCGCTGATCGCTGAAGGCGATACCCTGATCGACCGCATCTACCACATCGACCGTGGTTACGAGTGCATCGAAGAGAAACTGCAGATGCTCGGCGCCAAGATCCGCCGCGTACCGGGCTAGTTTTTTGCTGCATGGGCATAAGGATGTGCCCGTTGAATTCGTTTCAAGTCGAGGGTGCTTCACCCTCGATGTGTGCCCGGCGCCAATTGTGACCGGGCACGTACCTTGATAAGGACTGACGTTTCCCATGTTGACCATCGCACTGTCCAAGGGCCGCATCCTTGACGACACCCTGCCGCTTCTGGCTGAAGCGGGCATCGTGCCGACCGAGAATCCGGACAAGAGCCGCAAGCTGATCATCCCCACGACCCAGGCCGATGTACGCCTGCTGATCGTGCGTGCCACCGACGTGCCGACTTACGTCGAGCATGGTGCTGCTGACCTGGGCGTCGCCGGTAAAGATGTGCTGATGGAGTACGGTGGCCAGGGCCTGTACGAGCCTCTGGACCTGCGAATTGCCCTCTGCAAGCTGATGACCGCTGGCCGTGTCGGCGACGTCGAGCCCAAGGGCCGTCTGCGCGTGGCAACCAAGTTCGTCAACATTGCCAAGCGTTATTACGCCGAACAGGGTCGCCAGGTCGACATCATCAAGCTCTACGGCTCGATGGAACTGGCACCGCTGATCGGTCTGGCGGACAAGATCATCGACGTGGTCGACACCGGCAATACACTGCGCGCCAATGGCCTGGAACCCCAGGATTTCATTGCCGACATCAGCTCCCGGCTGATCGTCAACAAAGCTTCGATGAAAATGCAGCACGCCCGTATCCAGGCGTTGATCGACACCCTGCGCAAGGCAGTGGAGTCTCGACACCGCGGCTGATTCACCTGCGCGACCTTGAGTCGCGCCGTCTATCCGCCTCATAGCCAGAATTCTCAGGTGCCCAAGCGGATCGAATGTTAGCTTCGGGCGCCTGAGTTTTTGCCAATCCTATGAGGCTCTCGCTATGACCGCACCGACTGCAATTCGCCGACTCAACGCTGCTGACCCGGATTTCGCACATCATCTGGATCATCTGCTGAGCTGGGAAAGCGTGTCTGACGACTCGGTCAATCAGCGGGTGCTGGACATCATCAAAGCCGTACGTGAACGCGGCGATGCGGCGCTGGTGGAATTCACCCGGCAGTTCGACGGTCTGGACGTCGCCTCGATGGCCGACCTGATCCTGCCGCGCGAACGCCTGGAACTGGCCCTGACCCGGATCACCGTGCCTCAGCGTGAAGCGCTGGAAAAAGCCGCGGCCCGCGTGCGCAGCTACCACGAAAAGCAAAAACAGGATTCCTGGAGCTACACCGAAGCCGACGGCACCGTGCTGGGCCAGAAGGTCACGCCGCTGGATCGCGCCGGTCTGTACGTCCCGGGCGGCAAGGCGTCGTACCCGTCGTCGGTGTTGATGAACGCGATTCCGGCCAAGGTGGCCGGTGTGACCGAAGTGGTCATGGTGGTGCCGACCCCGCGTGGTGAAATCAACGAGCTGGTGCTGGCCGCCGCCTGCATCGCCGGCGTTGACCGCGTCTTCACCATCGGTGGCGCACAAGCCGTTGCCGCACTGGCTTACGGCACCGAGAGCGTGCCGAAGGTCGACAAGGTGGTCGGTCCGGGCAACATCTATGTCGCCACCGCCAAGCGCCACGTATTTGGCCAGGTCGGTATCGACATGATCGCCGGTCCGTCCGAGATCCTCGTGGTGTGTGACGGCAAGACCGACCCGGACTGGATCGCCATGGACCTGTTCTCCCAGGCCGAGCACGACGAAGACGCCCAGGCGATTCTGGTCAGCCCGGACGCCGAGTTCCTCGATCAGGTCGCCGCGAGTATCGCCAAACTGCTGCCGACCATGGAGCGGGCCGAGATCATCGAAACATCGATCAATGGCCGTGGTGCGCTGATCAAGGTGCGCGACATGGACCAGGCCATCGAAGTGGCCAACCGCATTGCGCCGGAGCACCTGGAGTTGTCGGTCGCTGATCCGCAAGCCTGGTTGCCGCAGATCCGCCACGCGGGCGCGATCTTCATGGGCCGTCACACCTCCGAAGCCCTGGGCGATTACTGCGCCGGCCCGAACCACGTGCTGCCGACCTCCGGCACCGCACGCTTCTCGTCGCCGCTGGGCGTATACGACTTCCAGAAACGCTCGTCGATCATCTTCTGCTCCGAGCAGGGGGCGTCCGATCTGGGCAAGACCGCTTCCGTGCTGGCTCGCGGCGAGTCGCTGACCGCCCACGCCCGCAGCGCCGAATACCGCATCGTTGACGAGCTCTCTATTGAAGGGCAGGGGAACTGAAATGAGTAAATTCTGGAGCCCGTTCGTCAAGAATCTGGTGCCTTACGTGCCGGGCGAGCAGCCGAAACTGGCGAAACTGGTGAAGCTCAACACCAACGAAAATCCTTACGGTCCATCGCCCAAAGCCTTGGCCGCGATGCAGACCGAACTGAATGACAACCTGCGTCTGTACCCGGACCCGAACAGCGATCTGCTGAAAAACGCAGTCGCCAGGTACTACGGTGTACAAAGCAATCAGGTGTTCCTCGGCAACGGTTCTGATGAAGTACTGGCGCACATTTTTCACGGTTTGCTGCAGCACGATAAACCGCTGCTGTTCCCGGACATCAGCTACAGCTTCTACCCGGTTTACTGTGGGTTGTATGGCATCACGTTCGACGCGGTGCCGCTGGACGAACAGTTCCAGATCAACCCGGCGGACTACGCCAAGCCAAACGGCGGGATCATTTTCCCCAACCCGAACGCGCCGACCGGTTGCCTGCTGGCGCTGGACGCGATTGAACAAATCCTCAAGGCCAGCCCGGATTCAGTGGTCGTGGTGGACGAGGCGTACATCGACTTTGGTGGCGAAACAGCGATCATGTTGGTGGACCGTTATCCGAACCTGCTGGTGACTCAGACCTTGTCCAAATCCCGTTCGTTGGCCGGCCTGCGAGTTGGCCTGGCGGTGGGGCATCCGGATTTGATCGAAGCGCTGGAGCGGATCAAGAACAGCTTCAACTCTTACCCGCTGGATCGCATGGCGAATGTCGGCGCTGCGGCTGCGTTCGAGGATCGTGAGTATTTCGACAAGACGTGTCGTCTGGTGATCGAAAACCGTGAATGGGTGATCTCGCAGTTGCAGTCCAAAGGCTTTGACGTGCTGCCGTCGGCGGCGAACTTTATCTTTGCGCGTCATCCAAAGCACGACGCGGCGGGGCTGGCGGCGAAGTTGCGCGAGCAAGGCGTGATCGTTCGGCACTTCAAGCAAGAGCGGATCGCGCAGTTCCTGCGGATCTCCATCGGCACACCGGAGCAGAATCAGGCACTGATCGACGGTCTGGGCGATCTCTAATCCGTCTTCGCGAGCAAGCCCGCTCCCACACTGGATTTGTGAACGACACAGATCCAATGTGGGAGCGGGCTTGCTCGCGAATGAAGCACCACCGGCTTCAAGCCTTAATCGTGATGCGGCTCGCCGAGGAATGTCAGCGAACTGAACAGGCCGCGACTGCTCACATCCGGGCTGTCCTTCACCGGGATTTCCACCTTCGCCGCAATCACATTCAACCCTTCATTGCGCACCAGCACCTGGGCGCGGCCATCCTTGTCGGTTTCGGTGCTCAAGGTATTCGGCGCGCTGCGATAGTCGCCCACCAACTTCACGCCCGCCGCCGGTTTGCCATCCAGTAGCACCCGAACCGGCAGCGACTTGCCGGGCCCGACGGTCAGGGGATCAACCTCCGGCAGAATCAGCAATTTGATCTGGTCGAGTTTCGGCAACTTCGCTCCCGGCTGGTAAATCGCCAGGCTGTATTTGAAGGTCTCGGTCGACTCGATCGCTCCCGGCACCTTGCTGCGTCCTTCGTTGATCCATTTTTTATCGGCGGTCTGCGACCACATGCCATTATCCAGTGCGACTGCCAGTGCCGCGGGTGGTTTGAGTGGCTGCAGGCGCGCATGGTCGGCCAGGCGTTGCACGGTAACCGGGATCATCTTGCCCTCGGCGTCATAGGCCCAGGCGCCGCTGATTTTCTGCGCCTTGAAGGCATCGTCCTCAGCGCCATCACCATAGATGACTTCGATGTTGCCGCGACGTTGTTCGGTCCACAGGCCATGGGCCGAGACGTGAGTCGCGAACATCGCGCCGAGCAGCCCCAGCAGAACCAGTGATTTAGCTTGTTGCATGGTGATTTTTCCTTTTACAGGTTGAGTGTCAGGCTGACAGTGAAATTGCGCGGCTCACCGGGATTGACCCAGTAATTGCTGTAGGAGCGCTCGTAGAATTTTTCGTCGAACAGGTTGTTCAGATTCAGGCCCACGGTGACGTTGTCGCTGGCCTTGTAATGGGCCAGCAGGTCGACGGTGTGGTAGGCCGGCTGTTCGAAATCGCTGCCGGCTTCACCCGAGCGATCGCCGACATAAGTGAACGCGGCGCCGAGGTCCGAACCGCGTAGTTGGCCATCCTGAAATTCATAAACGCCCAGCAGACTGCCACTGCGTTTGGCCACGCCAAGGATGCGGCTGCCGGCTGGAATGACCTTGTCGCCCTCGGTGACTTCGGCGTCGATGTAGAATCATGCTGATCGATTGCGGGATGTCGCGAAGGGCAGTGTCGGTTTTAGTCGCGCTCGAGGAGCGGATCGCGCGATATCCCTTGACCGGGCCGGTGGGGGATTCGTAGTCGGAGGTTACGCTGATGGCGTCCAGTTCAACGTTTCTGGATTCTTCGGCGAAGACCGGATCCCCTCGCAGACCGAGGGCCAGGCCTGTGAGGGAAGCCATTGTTCGAGACGGCATGTTATGCGTTCCAAGCGTTATTTGAAACAATATAACATGCTTGATGAGAATGTATGCTTTTAACGATTTTAGCGTTTTGGAACTGTCGAGCACGCAAAAGATCGCAGCCGTCGGCAGTTCCTGCGGGCTTACTCCTCTTCTTTCTCTTTGACTGGCGCAGGCGGCGGACGCAAACCGATTTCCGCGGTCAGCTTCAACTCCTTGCCGTTGCGCATCACCTGAATCGTGACTTTGTCGGTGGGCTTGATTCGCGCGACCTGGTTCATAGAGCGGCGGCCATCGCCCGCCGGCTCGCCGTCGATGGTGAGGATCACATCGCCCAACTGCAGACCCGCCTTCTGCGCCGGGCCGTCACGGAAAATCCCCGCGACCACAATGCCCGGACGTCCCGACAAGCCAAACGATTCCGCCAGTTCCTGGGACAGCGGCTGCACTTCAATTCCGAGCCAGCCACGAATCACCTGGCCGTGTTCAATGATCGACTTCATCACTTCCATCGCCAGTTTCACCGGGATCGCGAAACCGATGCCTTGCGAGCCGCCTGACTTGGAGAAGATCGCAGTGTTGATGCCGGTCAGGTTGCCGTTGGCGTCTACCAGTGCACCGCCGGAGTTGCCGGGGTTGATCGCGGCGTCGGTCTGGATGAAATCTTCGTAGTTGTTCAGGCCCAGCTGGTTCCGGCCGGTGGCGCTGATGATGCCCATGGTCACGGTCTGGCCGACGCCAAACGGGTTGCCGATGGCCAGGGCCACGTCGCCGATGCGGATGTTGTCGGAACGGCCGACGGTGATCGACGGCAGCTTTTTCAAATCGATCTTCAGGACCGCGAGGTCGGTTTCCGGGTCGCTGCCTATCACGCGTGCCAGGGTTTCACGACCGTCCTTCAACGCGACCACAATCTGGTCGGCGCCGCTGGTCACGTGGTTGTTGGTCAGCAGATAGCCTTCCGGGCTCATGATCACGCCGGAGCCGAGACTCGATTCCATGCGCTTCTGCTTGGGCGAGTTGTCGCCGAAGAAACGACGGAACTGCGGGTCTTCGAACAGCGGATGGTTCGGCTTGTTGATGACTTTGGTGGTGTACAGGTTCACCACCGACGGCGCGGCGGTGGTGACCGCGTCGGCATACGACACCGGGCCTTGCTGCATCGTGGTGGTTTGCGGGGCTTGCTGCAGGTTGACGTCGAGGCTAGGGAGCCCGACCCACTGCGGGTAACGCTGGATGATCAATAAAGCGATAAGCACGCCGGCCAACAGCGGCCAGCCGGAAAAACGCAGCGCTTTGAGCATTAAGCACGTCCTGGAAGGTTGCAGGCGGTATGAGACCGCCCATAATGTCGCGCATTATACGAGGCCGCGCGCGCCTCTGAACGGGATATTTAGGAGTCTTTTATGGCCGTCGCCCTGAGCACCCTGGTCGAAGAAGCCGACCGTTATCTGAACAGTGCAAGGATTGCCGATTATTGCCCCAACGGATTACAGGTCGAAGGTCGACCGCAGGTGATGCGCATCGTCAGCGGCGTCACCGCCAGTCAGGCATTGCTGGACGCTGCGGTCGAAGCCCAGGCGGATCTGGTGCTGGTGCATCACGGTTATTTCTGGAAGGGCGAGAACCCGTGCATCACCGGCATGAAGCAGCGTAGGTTGAAAACCCTGCTCAAGCACGACATCAGCCTGCTGTCCTACCATTTGCCGCTGGATCTGCATCCGGACGTCGGCAACAACGTGCAGCTCGCGCGCCAGCTGGACATCACCGTCGAAGGCCCGCTCGATCCGGATAACCTTAAAATTGTCGGTCTGGTGGGCTCTCTGAACGATCCGATGACACCGCGTGATTTCGCCCGCCGCGTGCAGGAAGTCATGGGCCGCGAGCCGTTGCTGATCGAAGGCAGCGAGATGATCCGCCGTGTTGGCTGGTGCACCGGTGGCGGCCAGGGTTACATCGATCAGGCCGTACTGGCCGGGGTCGATCTGTACCTCAGCGGTGAAGCGTCCGAACAGACCTTCCACAGCGCCCGGGAAAACGACATCAGCTTCATCGCTGCCGGTCATCACGCCACGGAGCGCTACGGTGTACAGGCGTTGGGGGATTACCTGGCGCGGCGGTTTGCGCTGGAGCACATCTTCATCGATTGCCCGAATCCGATCTGATGACGAGGGTCTTTGGGACACCCTCATCAAATGTGGGAGCGGGCTTGCTCGCGAAAGCGGTGTTTCAATCGACATCAATGTTGAATGTGAGTCAGCATTCGCGAGCGAGCCCGCTCCCACAGTGGTCCGTGTGACCCGAACGGGCAGGTATATTCATATACCCTTTCGATCTAGCCTGCGTCCTGATTAGAAGAGGTCGCTGTGCTAGGATTCCCCGCTCGAACACGGCCCGCTGGCCGTCCATAAGATCGTTTTCGTGAGTAGCCATGGTCGACAAACTGACGCATCTGAAACAGCTGGAGGCCGAAAGCATCCACATCATCCGCGAGGTCGCCGCCGAGTTCGATAACCCGGTGATGCTGTACTCCGTCGGTAAAGACTCCGCCGTGATGCTGCACCTTGCGCGCAAGGCATTCTTCCCGGGCAAACTGCCGTTCCCGGTGATGCACGTCGACACCCGGTGGAAGTTCAAGGAAATGTACGCGTTCCGCGACCGCATGGTCGAAGAGCTCGGCCTTGACCTGCTGGTGCACGTGAACCCCGATGGCGTCGCGCAGGGCATCAACCCGCTGACTCACGGTAGTGCCAAACACACTGACATCATGAAAACCGAAGGCCTCAAACAGGCCCTCGACAAGTATGGTTTCGACGCCGCATTCGGTGGTGCCCGCCGCGACGAAGAGAAGTCCCGTGCCAAAGAGCGCGTGTATTCCTTCCGCGACACCAAGCACCGCTGGGACCCGAAAAACCAGCGTCCAGAGCTGTGGAACGTCTACAACGGCAACGTCAACAAGGGCGAATCGATCCGCGTTTTCCCGTTGTCGAACTGGACCGAACTGGACATCTGGCAGTACATCTACCTCGAAGGCATCCCGATCGTGCCGCTGTATTTCGCCGCCGAGCGCGACGTCATCGAGATGAATGGCACCTGGATCATGATCGACGACGAACGCCTGCTCAATCACCTGAGCGATGAAGACAAGGCGCGCATCGTCAAGAAGAAAGTCCGTTTCCGCACACTGGGTGACTACCCGTTGACCGGTGCGGTCGAGTCCGAGGCCACCAGCCTGACCGACATCATTCAGGAAATGCTCCTGACGCGAACTTCCGAACGCCAGGGCCGGGTCATCGATCACGATGGCGCAGGCTCGATGGAAGAAAAGAAACGTCAGGGTTATTTCTAAGGGGTTGTCATGTCGCACGCATCTGATTTGATCAGCGAGGACATCCTCGCCTACCTGGGCCAGCACGAACGCAAGGAAATGCTGCGCTTTCTGACCTGTGGCAACGTCGACGACGGCAAGAGCACCCTGATCGGGCGCCTGCTGCACGACTCCAAGATGATCTACGAAGATCACCTGGAAGCCATTACCCGCGACTCGAAAAAAGTCGGCACCACTGGCGAAGACATCGACCTGGCGTTGCTGGTCGACGGCCTGCAGGCCGAGCGTGAGCAGGGCATCACCATCGATGTCGCCTACCGCTATTTCTCCACCGCCAAGCGCAAATTCATCATCGCCGACACCCCCGGCCATGAGCAGTACACCCGCAACATGGCCACCGGTGCATCCACCTGTGACCTGGCGATCATCCTGGTCGACGCCCGCTACGGCGTGCAGACCCAGACCCGTCGCCACAGCTTCATCGCTTCGTTGCTCGGCATCAAACACATCGTGGTCGCCATCAACAAGATGGATCTCAACGGTTTCGACGAAACCGTGTTCGAGTCGATCAAGGCCGATTACCTGAAGTTCGCCGAAGGCATCGCGTTCAAGCCGACCACCATGGCCTTCGTGCCGATGTCGGCGCTGAAGGGCGACAACGTGGTGAACAAGTCCGAACGCTCGCCGTGGTACACCGGCCAGTCGTTGATGGAAATTCTCGAAACCGTCGAGATCGCCAGCGACCGCAACTACACCGACCTGCGTTTCCCGGTGCAGTACGTCAATCGTCCGAACCTGAACTTCCGTGGTTTCGCCGGCACCCTGGCCAGCGGCGTCGTGCACAAGGGCGATGAAGTCGTTGTGCTGCCGTCGGGCAAGAGCAGCCGCGTGAAATCCATCGTTACCTTCGAAGGTGAACTGGAGCATGCCGGTCCTGGTCAAGCGGTGACGCTGACCATGGAAGATGAGATTGACATCTCTCGCGGCGACTTGCTGGTGCACGCCGACAATCAGCCGCAGGTGACTGACGCTTTCGACGCCATGCTGGTGTGGATGGCCGAAGAGCCGATGCTGCCGGGCAAGAAATACGACATCAAGCGCGCCACGAGCTACGTGCCGGGTTCGATCACCAGCATCGTCAACCGTGTTGACGTGAACACCCTGGAGGAAGGTCCGGCCAGCGCGTTGCAGTTGAACGAGATCGGTCGGGTCAAGATCAGCCTCGACGCCACGATCGCGCTGGACGGTTACGCGAGCAACCGCACCACCGGTTCGTTTATTGTCATCGATCGTTTGACCAACGGCACCGTCGCTGCCGGCATGATCATCGCTCAACCGTTGAGCCATGGCAGCAGCACGCACCACGGCAAACTGGCGCACGTTGCCACCGAAGAACGCGCTCAGCGCTTTGGCCAGCAACCGGCCACTGTGTTGTTCAGCGGCTTGTCGGGCGCGGGCAAAAGTACCCTGGCTTATGCGGTTGAACGCAAGCTGTTCGACCTGGGCCGTGCAGTGTTTGTGCTCGATGGCCAGAACCTGCGTCACGACCTGAACAAAGGTCTGCCACAGGATCGCGCCGGGCGTACCGAGAACTGGCGTCGTGCGGCGCACGTTGCGCGTCAGTTCAACGAAGCCGGTTTGCTGACGCTGGCCGCCTTTGTTGCGCCAAGTGCCGAAGGTCGTGAACAGGCCAGGGAACTCATCGGCAAGGAGCGTCTGCTGACGGTCTACGTCCAGGCCTCGCCGACGGTCTGTGCCGAGCGTGATCCGCAAGGCCTGTACGCGGCGGCCGAGGATAATATCCCGGGCGATTCCTTCCCGTATGACGTGCCGCTGGACGCCGACCTCGTGGTCGATACCCAGTCGCTGTCGCTGGAGGAAAGCGTCAAGCAAGTGCTGGATCTGCTGCGCAAGCGTGGCGCGATCTAAGCGTTAGCCGTTAATAAAAAACCCGCCGATGAGTGATCATCGGCGGGTTTTTTTGTGTCTTGCGGAATTCAAATGTGGGAGCGGGCTTGCTTGCGAAAGCGGTGTAACAGTCGACATCAACGTTGAATTTCAGCCCGTATTCGCGAGCAAGCCCGCTCCCACAGTGGATCAGTGTTTGTCTGGGTATTCGCGATGCATCTGCTCCAGCAGCGCATCCTTGTCTTCCCACAACTGATTGATCCACCCCTGAAACTGCAATCGATACTCCCCATCCTGGTCGTAATTCTTGCCGATAAACTGCGGTGGAATCTTCAGCTCCTGAAAATGCACCACCACGTCTTTCACATTCCCGCACAACAGATCCCAATACCCCGGACGCCCGCCCGGATAGTGAATCGTCACGTGGAGGATCGACTCCAACTGTTCACCCATCGCATCCAGCACAAACGCAATGCCGCCGGCCTTGGGTTTGAGCAAATACTTGAACGGTGATTTCTGCTGGGCATGCTTGCCTTCGGTGAAGCGCGTGCCTTCAACGAAATTGAAAATCCCCACCGGGTTATTGCGAAACTTCGCGCAGGTCTTGCGGGTGGTTTCCAGGTCTTTGCCTTTCTTCTCCGGGTGCTTTTGCAGGTAAGCCTTGGAGTAGCGCTTCATGAACGGAAAGCCCAGCGTCCACCACGCCAGACCAATCACAGGCACCCAGATCAGCTCTTGCTTGAGAAAAAACTTCAGCGGCTGGATGCGACGGTTGAGCACGTACTGCAACACCATGATGTCGACCCAGCTCTGATGGTTGCTGGTGATCAGGTACGAGTGCTGATAGTCCAGCCCTTCAAGACCGCTGAGGTGCCAGCGGGTGCGGCAGACCAGATTCATCCAGGCCTTGTTGTTGCTGATCCAGGCCTCATGGGTATGGCTCATCAGCCAGCGCGTGAAGCGCTGGGTGAGGGCGAAGGGCAACACCTTGAAAATCGCCACGCAGAACAGAAACGAGCAAAGCAGAATCGTATTCAGTGCCAGCAACAACGATGCAATCACGCCGCGTACGGCGGCAGGCAGGAAATCCAGCATTTAAAGGTCCAAAGGTCGGTTGGCAGCTTGAATCGCGGTCAACGCGATGGTGTAGACGATGTCATCGACTTGCGCGCCCCGCGGCAGGTCGTTCACCGGCTTGCGCAGGCCTTGCAGCATTGGCCCGAGGCTGACGCAGTCGGCACTGCGCTGCACGGCCTTGTGCGTGGTGTTGCCGGTATTCAGGTCGGGGAACACGAACACCGTGGCGCGACCGGCCACTTGACTGTTCGGCGCCAGTTGCCGGGCGACGGTTTCGTTGGCGGCGGCGTCGTACTGCAGCGGGCCGTCGATCAACAGCGCGTTCTGTTGTTCGTGGGCGAGCAACGTCGCTTCGCGTACCTTCTCGACTTCTTCACCGCTGGCCGATTCGCCACTGGAGTAGCTGATCATCGCCACGCGCGGCGTAATGCCGAACGCTGCTGCCGAGTCGGCGCTTTGCAGGGCGATCTCGGCCAGTTCGCTGGCGCTCGGATGCGGGTTCATCACGCAGTCGCCGTAGACCAGCACTTCTTCGGGAAACAGCATGAAGAATACCGACGACACCAAGGTGCAGCCCGGCGCCGTTTTAATCAGCTGCAGGGCCGGGCGGATGGTGTTGGCGGTGGAGTGAATGACGCCGGACACGAGGCCGTCGACTTCATCCAGCGCCAGCATCATCGTGCCGATCACCACGGTGTCTTCCAGTTGTTGCTCGGCCATCGGCGCGTTGAGGCTTTTGGTCTTGCGCAGCGCAACCATCGGTTCGACGTAGCGTTGACGAATCAGGTCCGGGTCGAGAATCTCCAGTCCTGGCGGCAGCTCGATGTCGTGCGCACGAGCGACGGCTTCGACGTCTTCCGGCTTCGCCAGCAACACGCAGCGGGCAATGCCGCGCGCCTGACAGATCGCCGCCGCTTGCACGGTCAGCGGCTCGCTGCCTTCGGGCAGCACGATGCGTTTGTTGGCGGCCTGGGCGCGCTGGATCAATTGATAACGGAACACCGCTGGCGACAGGCGCATTTCCCGTGGCGTGCCGCAGCGCTGGTGCAGCCAGTTGGCATCGAGGTGGCTGGCGACGAAGTCGGTAATGATCTCCGCACGCTCGCGGTCGTCGATCGGGATTTCCTTGTTCAGGCCGTTCAACTGGTTGGCGGTGTCATAGGAACCGGTGCTCACCGACAACACCGGCAAACCGGCCTGCAACGCGCCGCGGCACAGATCCATGATGCGCGGGTCGGGCAGGGTGTCGCTGGTCAGCAGCAGGCCGGCCAGCGGAACGCCGTTCATGGCCGCGAGGCTGACGGCGAGGATGATGTCGTCGCGGTCGCCGGGCGTCACCACCAGCACGCCGGGCTTGAGCAGCTCCACGGTGTTGCGCATGGTGCGGGCGCAGATGATGATTTTGGTCATGCGCCGGGTTTCGTAGTCGCCGGCATTGAGGATTTGCGCGCCCATCAGATCAGCCACGTCGCGGGTGCGTGGCGCGTTCAGTTCCGGCTGGAACGGGATGCACCCGAGCAGGCGGAAATCACCGCTGCGCAGCAAGGGCGAATGCTCCTTCAGGCGCGAGGCGAAGGCGTCCATGCTTTCGTCGGTCTTGACCTTGTTGAGGATCACGCCGAGGACTTTCGGGTCTTTCGGACCGCCAAACAATTGCGCCTGCAATTCCACGCGACCGGAGAGTTCGGTCAGCACTTCGTTTTCCGGCGCCGAGACCAGAATCACATCGGCGTCGAGACTCTTGGCGAGGTGCAGATTGACCCGCGCGGCATAACTGGCGCTGCGGGTCGGGACCATGCCTTCGACGATCAGCACGTCCTTGCCTATGGCCGCTTGCTGATAGAGCGTGATGATTTCTTCGAGCAGTTCATCGAGCTGACCGTCGCCGAGCATGCGTTCGACATGCGCCAGGCCCAGCGGCTGCGGCGGTTTCAAACCGTGAGTGCGCGCCACCAGCTCGGTGGAGCGCTCAGGCCCGGTGTCACCCGGATGGGGCTGGGCGATCGGTTTGAAAAAACCGACTTTGAGGCCGGCCCGCTCGAGGGTGCGCACCAGCCCGAGACTGATGGAGGTCAGACCCACACCAAAATCGGTGGGCGCGATAAAAAAAGTTTGCATGCGGATTCTCTGGAGGTGCATGGCAATGGTGACAACCTATAACTGGTCGTCTACCGAAATTCAGTCGCCAAGGTTATCGCTAACCGAGCCTTGTGCGCACCAACCACATTCAAAGGGCTGACCTATTTTTTCATTACGCAGCAGTGGGTCCATAACCCAGGCGCGCGATTGCCACGGCGGCTGGTGCCGCAGGTGTTGCGTGTGGCCACAGGACAGCTCGGCCACCCAATGCCCGTCCTCGTCCTGATGGAAACCGGTGACCGTCGAGCCTTTCGCCGCGATCCGTCTGTCCGGGTTGTGTTCGCTTTCGGACGATTGCTTCGCTAAACTTGGCCTTTCTAAATTCTTATGCAAAAGGTCTCGCCCCATGCTGATCGCCGCCAATAAGGCTGTCTCCATCGACTATACCCTGACCAACGACGCTGGTGAGGTCATCGACAGTTCCGCCGGCGGCGCGCCGCTGGTCTACCTGCAAGGTGCAGGCAACATCATCCCGGGTCTGGAAAAGGCTCTGGAAGGCAAAGCAGTCGGCGACGAGCTGACCGTAGCCGTTGAACCTGAAGACGCTTACGGCGAGTACGCTGCCGAACTGGTCAGCACCCTGAGCCGCAGCATGTTCGAAGGCGTCGACGAACTGGAAGTGGGCATGCAGTTCCACGCTTCCGCTCCGGACGGCCAGATGCAGATCGTCACCATTCGCGATCTGGACGGCGACGATGTCACCGTCGACGGCAACCACCCGTTGGCCGGTCAGCGCCTGAATTTCCAAGTCAAGATCATCGACATCCGTGATGCCAGCCAGGAAGAAATCGCTCATGGTCACGTCCATGGCGAAGGTGGTCATCACCACTGATTTTCTGCGCTAAGCTCAGAGAACTGGAGAGGCGCCCGAGGGCGCCTTTTTAGTCTGCGGCTGTCCTTGGTGGCATCGCCAAGAGGCTGTTTCGAGTAGAACACGGGAATTTGGAGTTCGTCATGAGTGCTTTTCACGACCTTAAATTGACAGCCCTTGATGGTCAGGAACTTCCGCTGGCGCCCTTCAAGGGGAACGTCGTGCTGGTGGTCAACGTTGCCTCCAAATGTGGCTTGACCCCACAGTACGCGGCGCTGGAAAACCTCCACCAACAATACAAAGGCAAAGGCTTCAGCGTGCTGGGCCTGCCGTGCAACCAGTTTGCCGGGCAGGAGCCGGGCACCGAGAAAGAGATCCAGGAGTTCTGCAGTCTCAACTATGGCGTGACCTTTCCGTTGTCCAGCAAGCTGGAAGTCAACGGTCATGAACGGCACCAGCTGTACCGTTTGCTGGCAGGCGAGGGTGCGGAATTTCCGGGTGACATTACCTGGAACTTCGAGAAATTCCTGCTGGGTAAGGATGGTCGCGTACTGGCGCGGTTCTCGCCGCGTACGGCGCCGGATGATCCTTCTGTCATCCAGGCGATTGAAAAAGCGCTGAGCTGATATTCCGCAATCAAGATCAAAAGATCGCAGCCTTCGGCAGCTCCTACAGGTGTTCACATTCCTGCGTAGGAGCTGCCGGAGGCTGCGATCTTTTTGCTTCTGCGTTTTGACTCTTAATCACCCAGATCAATAGTGCTGTCCATCGCTCGACACTGCGCATATTATCGGCGTCATAAAATTCCATCCCGTCGATATCGTTTTCGTGGAGCGCCCCATGCCTGTCAAAGCCCTGTTCAAACCGTTCCACCTCGGCACCCTTGAACTGCCGACCCGTGTCGTCATGGCCCCGATGACCCGCTCCTTCTCGCCGGGTGGCGTACCCAATTCCAAAGTGATCGAGTACTACCGTCGCCGTGCCGCCGCCGGAGTTGGCTTGATCATCACCGAGGGCACCACCGTTGGACACATCGCCTCCAACGGTTATCCGAATGTTCCGCATTTCTACGGTGAAACCGCATTGGCCGGCTGGAAGAAAGTCGTCGACGCGGTGCACGCCGAAGGCGGCAAGATCGTTCCGCAACTGTGGCATGTCGGCAGCGTGCGTCGCATCGGCACCGAGCCGGACGCGAGCGTGCCGGGTTACGGCCCGTCGGAAAAATTGAAGGAGGGTCAGGTCGTGGTTCACGGCATGACCAAACAAGACATCCAGGACGTGATCGCCGCGTTCGCTCAAGCCGCCAAAGACGCGCAAAGCATCGGCATGGACGGCGTGGAAATCCACGGTGCTCATGGTTATCTCGTGGACCAGTTCTTCTGGGAAGGCAGCAACCAGCGCACCGACGAATATGGCGGCAGCCTGGCCAACCGTTCGCGCTTCGCCATCGAGCTGATTCAGGCGGTGCGTGCGGCGGTCGGTGAAGGTTTCCCGATCATCTTCCGTTTCTCCCAGTGGAAGCAGCAGGATTACACCGCGCGTCTGGTGCAAACCCCGGAGGCGCTGGGGGAATTCCTCAAGCCGTTGTCCGACGCCGGCGTGGACATTTTCCACTGCTCGACGCGCCGTTTCTGGGAGCCGGAGTTCGACGGTTCCGAGCTGAACCTGGCCGGCTGGACACGCAAACTGACCGGCAAGCCGACCATCACCGTGGGCAGCGTCGGCCTGGATGGCGAGTTCCTGCAGTTCATGGTCAACACCGACAAGATCGCGCAGCCGGCCAGCCTGGAAAAACTGCTGGAGCGTTTGAACAATGATGAGTTTGATCTGGTGGCAGTGGGTCGTGCGCTGCTGGTGGATCCGGACTGGGCGCAGAAAGTGCGGGATGGTCGTGAGGAAGAGATCCTGCCGTTCAGCCGTGAGGCGTTGATGACCTTGGTTTAAGCCGCGTCTGGTCGGGCCTCTTCGCGGGCAAGCCTCGCTCCTACAGTATTGAGTCGTACTGCTCGACATACATCCTGTAGGAGCGAGGCTTGCCCGCGAAGCTTTTCAAGGCAGCAACGCCACATCAGGCAAAACCTGTTCCTGCGAACAAGCCCCCCGCAACTGCCCCTCAAACTGCTCGATAATCGCCGCCCACCCCTGACGACTCGCATGCTGACGCGCATTGAGCCTTATGCAACGCAAGGTTTCGCGCTCTTCCAGCAACCACGCCGCGGCATCACTGAAGGCCTCTTCATCCCCCGGCATCGCCAGCACGCCGTTGTAGCCGTGGCGGATATGCTGCGCTGCCGCCGCCTGATCGTAAGCCACCACGCCCAGCCCCGAGGCGAGCGCCTCAAGCACCACATTGCCGAAGGTTTCGGTCATGCTCGGAAACAGAAACACATCTCCGGATGCATAGTGGCTGGCCAAGGCTTCGCCGCGTTGTGAACCGCAGAAAATCGCCTCGGGCAGTTCTTGCTCCAGCGACGCTCGTTGCGGGCCGTCGCCAACGATGATCAGTTTTATTTTTCGCTGTGGATAAGTCGCTGTCAGCGTGTCGAAGCAGCGCTTGAGCAAGCCAAGGTTTTTCTCCGGCGCCAGGCGACCTACGTGAATCAGCGCAATGTCCTTCTCCGCCAGGCCCCATTGCTCGCGCAACGATGACAGGCGTTTGATCGGGTGAAACAACTGACTGTCGACCCCTCGGGACAGTAACGCCAGGCGTTCGAATTGCCGGCGCTCCAGCTCCAGGCGCTGGCTGACGCTCGGCACCAGGGTCAGGGTCGAGCGATTGTGAAACCAGCGCAGGTAGTGGGTCAGCAGGCGCGTGAGCAAGCCGAGCCCGTACTGGTTGGAGTACTGCTGGAAATTGGTGTGAAAGCCACTGACCACCGAAATCCCCAGACGCCGTGCTGCGCGCAACGCGGACAAGCCCAGCGGTCCTTCCGTGGCAATGTAAAGCACGTCCGGGCGCTGACGCTTCCAGCGCCGCAGCAGCTTGTGCATCGACGCCTGACCCCATTGCAATCCCGGATACCCCGGCAGCGGCCAGCCCCGGCACAGCAGCAACTCATCGTCGCTGCCCAGCTGCTGATCGCAACCTTGCCGTGGCCGCACCAGTTCCACCTGATGCCCGCGCGCGCGCAAACCGTCGCACAAGCGGCCAAGGGTATTGGCCACGCCGTTGATTTCGGGAGGGAAGGTTTCGGTGATCAGAGTGATATGCAGAGCTGTCGTCATGACCTCAGTGTCGGCTGAGGCCATGTCGTCAGTGTGTCGTTTTGATGATGGATTTGTGACAGGCTCAGCGTTGCGTCACCAGACTCTCTGCGCCGCGCTCCCGCACCCAAAACAACGTCGCCCCCGCCACAGCCGCCGGCATCATCAGAATGTTGACCACCGGAATAAGCAACACCAGATAAACACTCCCGCCGAAACTCATGCTCTGCCAGCGCTTCTCGCGCAGCCAGGCGAGCATCTCGTTCCAGCCGAGTTTGTGGTTGTCCGCCGGGTAGTCGATGTACTGGAAAGTGAGCATACATCGTCCTAAAGCCACGTCTTTCACTGCCCTTTCCCAAGGGAGTGAGCGGGAAATGTATCAGCAAGATGGATGTTCTGAAAAGATGCCACGCGGCTTTCCTAACGCTGGGAATCAGGAATCGTTGCAGCCCACATCGCTGATCAGGGTGAAACAGGTTGGTCGAGAACAAACGGGTGAGCACTGATTTGTTACAGCCATCAGGCGAGTGGGTAAACCAGCAAGCAATCCAAGCCGCTCTGGCGGATTCCTACGACCGTAGTTGAGGAGTTTGCAATGCATCGAAAGTCCGTCTGACCACCAGTGGGCTCACCACCCATCGCAGACAGATTGAACGCCGTCGTCCAGCTTTATACTGTACGTAAATACAGTATCTTGTGCGTATGATGGATGACGATCTGATTGATGATTCGGGCTTTGACCTTGGGTTGCCCACCCGCGTAGAGATGCTTAAGCACCAGTGTGATTTGCTTTGCTCTGAGCTGGAGACAACAAGGCGGGATTTGCGAAGGGCCCACAAAACCATCGCGGGGATGATCGTCATGTACCGGGAAAGCTCGACTGAACTGGCAACGTTGAAGGTTGAACACGAACGGCTGAAGTGGACGCTGAGCGACCTATACCGGAAGGAGTCGGAGCGTGAAACGGCGAAGATGGTGTACATGTACGGCGACTATTCCAATCGTAAGTCGTAGACCCAGCATGCCGAAGGTGAAAGACTGGTCTACCAAACTAGAGGGTGGATAACCCGGCCATGGAAGTGAATTTTCGGCTTCAGCCAATCGACGGCGAAATCGTTATTGTCCAGGACGATGACCTCTTGCGTGATCTGATGCGAGAAATCTTGGAGGATGTTGGCGCTCAGTGTGTTGCGTTCGACACTGCTGATGACGCTCTGATCCACCTGCTCCAATCTAGTACGCAGTGTGCCCTGATCATTGCTGACCATGGGCTGCCGGGGCAGGTTCAGGGTGCTGAGCTAGCTGTGCTTGTCCGTGACAGATGGCCCAACATACCAATAGTCATAACAAGCGGCTGGACCAACACCTTTATCGGACTGCCCAAATCTACTAACTTCCTTCCAAAACCGTGGACACTTGAAGGTCTGGTCATGGCTGTTGCTGATTTGCTTCAACCGGGCGTGCCCGCGTCCAAGATTTCAACACCGCCCCGCATTAGCGACTGAGAGTCAGGCTGGGTTTAACATGCACCTCTATAAGCGACGGAGGTTCGGCGGTGGCTAGGACTGCCGTAGTCGCATAATCACACCTGTGATCGCTTGAGCATTCGTATCCAGCGTTTCCATGGCTGCCAGTGCGTTAGCGGCGACACTCCCCACACCATTCTCTGAGAGCCACTTAGTGACCTCTTCAATTGCCGCACATATGGCGTGCTGGTTGTGTAAGAGCAGCGTCAGTGCGTCCGCCGTTGCGACGTTGGCTTCTGTGCTATCCGGCATGGCTATCATCCTTGAGTGATGGTGCGAGAAGCTTAGGTCAACTGGCCGCTGGCTGGGGCCATTTTCCCAATCCGCTGACACCTGGGTAATTGCACTGACTTGACCACCCATTTGCATCTGACTTGACCCGCACACTTAGCCACCATGACCGGCATGTGAACGGCCAAAAGCAGTCTGTCGACAACAACAATTCTGCCTGATTATTTGCGGATATCAGGTTCAAGGCGTGCCCCTGAATAACTGATGCCTTCCAGTGATGCTTTCGTTGTTGCACGTTAAATACCAAAATTTTTCACGAACGAAAGCACTTTTCCCACTTCAATTGCAGCCAAGCCGAAAAAGCCATAGTAGAGCCTTCGCTAGCTATGGCTGCGTGTCGCCTGATGACCTGCACAGTATCCAGGGTGCAGACAATGCCAAGTCGAACCAGTCTTCTGAATCAGCACTTCGTCAGTGTTACTGCCAATGCGATTTATCGCGGTTCAAGTAGCCAATTGCTGCATTGCGCACCGGCGTTCTAGGCAATTTGACGAGCTCGGCTCTCCCAGAACGGCTTGCGCAGTTCCGTCTTCAACACTTTCCCGACACTGGATAATGGCAACGAGTCCCGGAACTCGACACTACGCGGAACTTTGTAACCGGCAATGGATTCGCGGCAGTGGGCGATAACTTCTTGCTCGGAGATACGTGCGCCAGGGTTGCAAACGATCACTGCGTGCACCGTCTCGCCCCATTTATCGCTGGGAATACCGATTACTGCAACCTGGCTAACAGCCGGAAGCCTGACGATGGCGTTTTCGACCTCGGCGGTATAAATGTTCTCCCCGCCACTCACAATCATGTCCTTAAGCCGATCGCAGATAAATACGAAGCCATCTTCGTCCATGTAGCCACCATCGCCGGTGTGCATCCAGCCGTTACGCAACGCTTCGGCAGTGGCTTGTCCGTTGTTCCAGTAACCGAGCATGACACTCGGCCCGCGTACGATGATTTCCCCAACGGACCCACGCGGCACCTCCCGGTCTTCGGCATCAACGATACGGATTTCGACGCAGTTGACCGGCAATCCCGCCGAGTACATCTTGCCGCTGCGCTGATGCTCCTCGCAGTGATACTCGGCGTCGAGGATGCATGCGAAGGGCGACAGTTCGGTCATGCCGTAGCCCTGGATGAAGTCGGCTGCCAAAAAGGACTGACGGGCTTGATCGAGCAGTGCCGGCGAGATGGCCGAAGCGCCATAAGTGATCTTCCTTAGCGCGCTCAGATCAAGTTTGGCTGCCGCAGGATTGACTTCGCGCCAATCGAGGAGCATCTGCAGCATGGTTGGCGCCAGCCTGGTATTGCTGATCCGTTCCATGCCGATGCATTCAAGTACCTCCTGCGGCCTGAAGGTCGGTAACACCACATGCGTACCTCCGCTAATGAACAAAGAGATCATTGCCGACAGATCGGCTATATGGAACATCGGCATGGCGTGTAGGAAGATAGTCTGAGGTCCGATCCCGGTCTGGTTGAAAGTGGCCAGGGCTGATAGAACGAGATTGTTATGACTGAGCATGACCCCCTTGGGAAAGCCGGTGGTTCCACCGGTGTAAAAAATACCCAATAGAGAATCACCACCACGAAGGGCATCTTCGACCGGCTCATACTGGGTGATCAGCATTTCGTAGTTGAGCATGCCCGGTGGAGTTTCCCCCTCACCGGCATAAATCATCACACGCAGGGTTTTCGCAGCAGCGCTGATTTTTCCTGCCAGATCCATGAAGCTGTCATCGACGATCAGTACACAGGTTTCAGAATCGTCCAATGAATAGACGATCTCCGCAGCGCTCCAACGGATGTTCACCGGGTTGAGCACGGCATCGGCCCAAGGGACCGCCAGATAGTATTCAATGTACCGCTGCGAGTTCAGCGAAAGCATAGCCACCCGCTCGCCGCTGTTCACGCCCAGGCCTTTTAACGCGCCGGCCAGTCGGGCGACTCGATCGCCCAACTGGGCAAAACTCAGGCTACGACCCTGGTAACGAATGGCCGGTATTTCGGGACGCTGTTGCATATGGCGATGCAACCCTTGGGTCAAGTACATCGAAATCTCCCGCCTTATTTTTTAAAGAGTTGCAGGTTTCTTAACTGAAGGTTTGATCAAAACGTCTTGCTGGCACTGACCACTACAGTCGCCGTGCACACATCGGTGTAACCGTAGTAACTCGCGCACTCGCTCTTGGAAAGATCCGTGTCGACGTAGCTAAGGCCCCAGTTGACCCCAAATGCGCTGCGGGTCAGCTTGGCTTCCCATTCGTGATAATCACCTCGAGCCTTGCCACTGTTTGACAAAAACACATCATCCTTGAAGTCGAAACGGCCATAGCGGACTTCCAGACCGACCTGATCCACAATCTCATGGCTGTACCCCAAGTAGGTGTAGAGCGTGTCCTGGTCTTTCCCTACAAAGTTCTTCAAGTCGTTGGAGTAATAACTGCCGAACTTGAAGCCGTAGGCTTTGAGGATGGCGTAGACCTCACTCATGTTGAACTGTGCTTCCTTGGCATAGGTGTACTTGAGATACCCCACATCAAGGCTGACATCGTCATTGAATGGAATGAAAAAGCCTGCGTAGTAATCTTGTTCAAGCCGCGTTTTCAGGTTCATTCCAAAGTCGACGTTTGAGGTCCAGACACCCGCGTAAGCACCGCTACTGTGTATCAAGGTGGCTTCCAACTGCGCAGCGGGGTCGCCAAGTGTCATGGATAATCCGCGGCTGCGGTAATCGCTGACCACCTGCGGCTTGAGCTCCAGTTGCAGGTCGTCAGTCAGCGGCACAGCCCAGGCAGCAAAAGGCATAAGCGTGCAGCAGACAGCGGTCGTAAGGGCAAGGCGATGCATAGGTCGAATCCTGTTTATTATTATTGGCAGGCAAGACTTCGTTCTTCCCGTGCCCCGAAGGGCACAGGTCAGGCATACGTTGGGAGGTTATGGGTGGCTGTAGACTTCGCGCCCGGAAAAGTAGGTCTTGAGCACTTGGGTGTCAGCCAATTGCTCATCGGGCACGCTGAACACATCGCGGTCGAGGATGATCAGGTCAGCCTGTTTGCCCGCGGCGAGAGAGCCAATCTCCTTATCTAGACCGATCGCACGGGCGGCGTTGCGGGTGTAGGCGTAGAACATCGTTTCACGATCGATATCCTCATCCTTGTTGAGCACTCCCTTGGGGCCTTTGCGGCTGATGGCCTGACCTATGGCTTTCCACGGGTTGGGGGTACTGATAGGCCAGTCGCTGGCACCGGCAATGGTTGCGCCATTTTTCAGCAACGAGCGCGCCGGATACATGAACTGAAACTGCATGGCACTGATGTAGGGTTTGAGTAAATCAATGCTCAATTCGTCGGCAGAGGCCCAGTACAGCTGCATGGAAGCAATGACGTTCAGCGGCTTGAAGCGGGTGAATTCCTTGGGATTGACCATTTGTAAATGGGTGATCGAATGAGTCACACCGCTCTGCCTGTCGTGGCGTGCCTGCTCAATCCCGTTGAGCGATTCGCGGACCGCCCGGTCGCCAATGGCATGCACATGAACCAGCCAGCCACGGGCATCGGCGGCGCTGACCAGCTCTCCGAAATGCGCGGGATCGATCAGCAACTCGCCTCCCTTTTTTGAGTTCTTGTAGGGAGTCAGTAACGAGGCGGTTTGCGCAGGAAATTCGGCGACGCCATCAGCGAAGATCTTGATGCCCGGCAGACTGAGATTGTCGACGCCACTAAACTGTTTCCTGACCTGATCCAGCACCTCCAAATCCGCAGGTTTACTCTTCGGATTGGCAACCATCAGCGCAGCCACCCGCAACTCCAACTCACCTTTTTCCGACAGTGTTTTGTAGACAGGTAAAACCCCCAACGTCTGTGCTGTAGGCTTGAAGTCGAATACCGAATCGCCAGGCATGGTATTTGCTGCCGGGTCCATCAGGGCCGTAATGCCCAGGCTGTGATTGAGGTCGCGTGCAGCCCGGCCCGCAGCCATCAACTGGTCGAAGGAAGGAGAAGGAAGCTGAGACATCACCGCAGACAATCCGGCATCTGCGACGAATCCATTGGGAGTGCTGTCCTCATGGTGGCCGATGGTCGCCACGGCTTCGCCCTTGAGCGACTTGACCCGCTCGGCATCGATACCTGCTCGCTTGAGCATCGCCTTGTTGGCCCAACCGGTGTGGTAATCCCAGCCGATAAACGCAATAGGGGTTTCAGCCCATTCACCGTGATTGAAGTGTTTCTCAAATTGAGCCACTTCACTCCAGTAGGTAGAGGGAAAACCACTAATACTGAGTATGTCGCCGTGTCGCGCCTTGCCATCATCTCGCCACGCGCGCAAACGCTGCTCCAGTTCGTCGAAGGGCAGCATTTGTCCTTCAAGGTCGGCCGCCTTGAGTTTCATCCCGCCACCGATGGCATGGCTGTGGCTGTCAATGAACCCAGGCATGACAACCTTACCCTTCAAATCCACCACTTGGGTCATGGCATCTTTGAGCGAAAGAATCTCGACATCACTGCCGACCTTCAGGATACGGCCATCGGCTACCGCGACCGCTTGTTGCAGCGGCTGACCTGGCTCGGCCGTGAACACCTTTGCGTTGTACAAGAGCAAGTCGACAGCCGCCATGCTTTCCATTGATGCAAAAGCGACAGCAATTGCCAGTGTCGTCCCGAGAACCTTCTTCATTGCCTGAACGCCTTTTTTTATTAGAGTGTTCGGGAGACTATCCAAAGGAGGC
This sequence comes from Pseudomonas sp. LBUM1670, assembly GCF_059695695.1. Lineage (NCBI taxonomy): Bacteria > Pseudomonadati > Pseudomonadota > Gammaproteobacteria > Pseudomonadales > Pseudomonadaceae > Pseudomonas > Pseudomonas sp. LBUM1670. The sequence goes on from NZ_CP166783.1 coordinate 976,424, forward strand.
AATGTTAAGAATACCTAAACCCCGAAAGACATACTTTCCAGAAAGGTAAAAATGAATGGACCAGCTCGGCGCTATCACTATGTTCGTCGCCACGGCAGATCAGGGCAGTTTTACGCGCGCGGCCTCATACCTGGGCAAAACCACGTCGGCTCTGACCCGGGCGGTAACCCACCTTGAGACGGAATTGGGCACACGTCTTTTTGAGCGCTCTACCCGCCGAATTGCCCTAACCGAGGCCGGACAGATCTATTTGGCAAGCGCTCGACAGGTGCTGATTCAGCTACAGCAAGCTCGGGAAGATCTTGCGCAACTCCAGCAGGAGATGTGTGGCACCTTGCGAGTGGCGGCGCCACCGTCCTACGCTCCAGCGTTTCTGAATGCGGTGTGCTGTCGCTTTCTTGATAGATACCCCCAGATGCGTCTTGAGGTAATCCTCACCGAAGAGTTCGTGGACCTGCTTGAGGGCAGCTACGATCTTGCTGTGCGTGACGGACCTGTGGGGCCGGATCTGATTGCCCGACCACTGACCGTCAACCGTATCCGACTTTGCGCTAGCCCACGCTATCTAGAGCGCAAGCCTCTAGAAGTCCTACCGCAAACGTTCGATCAACATGACTGGTTGATCTATCGACACCCTGCACTGAACCCGCATTACTGGTGGTTTACCCATGAAGGCGAGCGCCGGCGAATAATTCAGCCCGTCCCACGCCTGTCTAGCGATAACTATGATCTTCTGTTTAATGCGCTGCTGGATGGGCAGGGATTGCAATTTTGTCCACAGTGGAGTGCAGCTCCCTATCTGCGGCGTGGCGAACTTGTGCAACTTCTCCCCGATACAGACCCGGACCCGGAGCAATTCGGTTCTACAGTCCATGTAATCTATCCGGCACACAGACGCCACACACGCAAACTCCTGGCTTTTATTGAATGTCTTGGTAACTACCTAGAAGAAGAGGCGCTGCATTAAAGGGGCAGCGCGGTACTGAACAAACGTGCTTATGGAGAAGGATTTTTATGCCGGCCATCAGTGGATAGTCCCCCTAAATGACCGGCTGTTATGGGTCGTTCTCTGCCGGTCGTAGGCCACACTTTGAAATCTGCTGATACCCAAACTTTTCAAAATCGGCACCTACCCTGGATCGAATATCGCCCTTGAATCCGTGACGAAATATCAACGAGGTATCTGGCAGAACGGCAGATTTCCCGCACAGGGTGGGTCGAGGTTAAGAGCCATTCCCGTACCACCTCGCTGTCAGCGGCTACAAATTCAAAATATCACTGGCATGAAGTAGCCGCCCGTAGGCGGGTGATGTCACGCTGATGGGGCTCACAGAGCCAGCTCCCTCTTGATGCGGTACACGGTTGCAATACCCACGTCGGCAATCTTGGCGACTTCTTCCACGGTGTTGCCGTTCCGCTTAAGCAAGCCAGCTACCTTGTCCCACTTTGCTTGATTACGCCCCTTGCCCGCTGGCTTCCACTCAGGTTCAGCGGCACGCTTGTTCTCCAGACCTTCCCGAATTCGCTGTACCCGTTTCTCCTGATCCAGTCGGGCCATGGTTGCCATCAGGTCCAGCAACATGCTGTTGATTACTTCCATGATTTGTCCGGTGATGCCCTTGTCCTCAACCATCATATGGCTGGTGGGCAGATCGGCCACAACCAGGCGAAGCCCCTTGGCCTTAATGGTTGCCTTGAGAATGTCCCAGTCGGCTTGTGAGAGGCGACTCAGGCGGTCTACAGACTCCACCAGCAGCACTTCACCTTTTTCGGCAGTGTCCAACAGGCGCATCAGTTCAGGTCGATTGAGTTTTGTGCCGCTGATGTTCTCGGCGTACACACCAGTGATATTCAAACCCTTGTCAGCAGCGAATGATTCCAGTGCGACTTTTGCACGGTGGGCATCCTGATCCTTGGTTGATGCACGCAGGTAAAGATGAGTATTCATGACCTACTATCCTTTGCTCTAAAATTCGATAGGTCAATGATAATAGAATCGTATAGCTATCTGCAATAGATATCTGATAGTGGTTTTGAGGGTGTTGCCGGACTACCAGACTTGTCTACTTCTCTAATAGTGATCTGGGGTGCGGCTACTGGGAGCTGTGGCCCAAAGCTGGGCTGCTGCTGGGGTGTCTTGGAAAGGTGTCGCAATGCGAGAGCTTGAATCACTGGGCCGGAACCCCGGCTGGGTGGAATCCTGAAAATGTGCGTTTTCCCACATTTAATGCGGGGATTCCCGCATTTAGCTGCACCCGATGGAAAGTTGCACGGAAAGAGAGGCTGGCTTAGGCCTGTAGTGGCATATGGCCCATAATCAGGAGTCTTGGCTGGGGAGAAGGCTGGGATTGTGACCAGAATGGTGGATATGGTCACGAATGGGATTAGTTATTGCATTAGCTATTTGAGGGAGGCCTGTAGGGGAACATGTACTCAGAACTGAGTGTATCTTTCACGCCCGGCGGGGAATGCCTGTAGAGTGTTTGGAGTTGCAGAGTTATATGTGACGTACCGTCACGCGATAATTAACTTATGCCGCTCGGCATGGTTAACATCAAGATCAAGAGCAGGGTGGTGGCTGCAACCACTATCCACCCTACTGAATAGAATTGTTAACTTGCCTCACGGCATAACATTTAATTAGTGGGGCAGGGGCAGACAAGCCCCACACGCTTTTGATCTGAGCCGTGCAGGTATATGGTGACTGACAGTCACGGATAACTTACTTCTAAGTCTGTAACCGCCATCATTTCTACCTGTGCCTTAGGGCACGACTGACAACTGTTCAAGTTCCAAGGGAGGGAAGGGGGGAGCCCCCTCCCGCTTTTGCTTTGAATTGTGCAAGGGAAACTGGTGACTATAGTCACAACTAACACTTCAACACTAATTAATCGTGGCGGATACGCCACAGCATAAGAACCTCTACAGTATTATGCACAGTTAAAGGCAAGATCAAAAGCGGGGAGGGGCTTATTGCCACTTCTCTCCCCTTTACTATATAGAGTTATAATTCGTGCCTAAGGCACAGATAGTAATTCTGTAGCGTAGACGCTACAAGTTATCTATATAAGATATTATACCTCATACAGTAACGTGTCCGGCTTTCGCCATACACTTAGTATGGAGGGCGCGAATTTCAATTCCCGGACAGATGAGAATGGTTGTCGTCAGACAAACCTGTCTTCCACTTCTTTCAGCCAGCCTTGAGAGTCAACGAAGTCTAGGAACGGATTTATGCCTTTCGGCTCAGGGTAGTATTCCGGTTTCTCATCCTGCCAGTCACCTTCATCAACGGGCATGAGTGCGTCTGGTGTTCCCTCAAGCAAGTCAGTCAGGACAAGTGAACGCTCCAGCAATAAGGCCAACGGTTCTTTCCCACCATAGCCTTTTACTGCCATTTTCAGTAGGTGGCGCTCCACGGCGTACAGTTGCTTGCGTTGGGCCAGGTCAGCCTCTTCACTATCCTCTCGCCAGCGTGTGGCGTGGAGTTCCATATACTGGTGCGTGTGGGCTTTAATCCTGAGCATCAGGTCGGCAGCAGCAGTTTCCAGAAACTCACGCCCCTCAGTTGGCGCTTCCTCATCCACCCAGTCCATCACGAACAGGACGTTGCAATCTTCCTCTGCTGCCCGGAGTCTCACCTTTTGTTTAACCCGCTTGATGGTGCTCTGATCGTAATTGCTGACGTAGTTACCTGTAGTGGTGTCCCACTCCGACCGGTATTCCTCATGCATGATGTTGCGTAACTCGTAATCGCGAATGCCGTACTGCGTTTTAGCCAGCGAAAACACGCGCTCTACTGTTTTGGTGAATGGCGCTTGAATCTTTGTGACGACCTTCTTCGCCTTGGGGGGCTTAGTAATTCCTTTGGTTAAGTCTTTGACTTTACGCTCTGGTACTCCGGTTGCATCATGAATGTTTTTGATTGACATGCCGCCTTTTCGAAGCTCGATGACGGTTTCTTCTACCGGAGTTAAATCGGTATTGCGTGTTGCGATAGTGCTAAGTTCCATTGTACTTCTCTTCGTTAATTAAATTGGTTTCATAGATAAGCCCTCAATTGGTCGCCGGTTGTTGATTTCCGGAAACGCATAAACCCATATCGCAGACGACAGTAATTCGCTCTGCTCAGAGGCCTAATGGCTTGAACAAGTAAAGTAATAGTCTGGTATGGGAAGTTGCTGTATCCAGCCTTAAAGGGTGCACAGGCTGGTGAAGTCTCGGTTTATACAGGGGAAGTTGGTTAGCGTCAATCGTGAAGGCATCACTATCCAACGTAACTGTGCTGCCCGATGGCTGTTTGCAGTACTCGCAGTTCTACTGTCAGCTCGAGGGCCCTTGGGGCGTAGTTGGCACTTTGAAGGGCTTGGGCACCTCAGTACACGCCAGCGGTCGCCGCACTAATTGTGGTCCTGGAGAGGGTCAGACAGGGTGTCTACTGCACGACGTGCAAGCACGTATGCCTTGGAGGGGCGGCCCCCCGGTTGATGGCAAAACCTTTTCCTCAAAAGTGAGGGAAAGTGCCTTGGCCATCTTCTTGATGTCGCGCCTTACGTTGTCGTGCTCCTTCCCTATCAGGTTGTGGATCTCTACGCAGATCATGGTCAACGCCCCGCCTAGGGGCAACAGCGTTTTGCCCACTCGTCGTTCCGACTCTTATCAGCGGTCCAACAGGGCAGCGGCGAACTCTGAAGAGAGCTGGACTACAACGATGATCGAGTCACGCTTACCCTGCTCACCTTGGAAAACGTACTGACTCACAGCCTGACCGTTAGCATTTTTAACATCCCCCATTGGGGGATGTTAAATTACTGATTGATCGGCCACCCCCATTAGTTACCAAGCGGTCATAAGTACGGATCACATTCAGGTGGTACTCGGGGCTAATCCACATCGCGTAGGCGTAGATCAATTCCTTGACGGCGAATGTGCCGCCATGTCGGCCCCGCTTAGCGGTAATTCCGGGAATTCCCGGTTTTAAAACCGCGTCTACCAACTCCTGTGTTGAAGGCTGCCGCAGCCAGTCAGAAGGCTGGTGTCGCCTCTCCCCTCCACTTGCACTGGACATCGTTAAGGCAATACCGGCCCTCGCTGTCTTTGCGAGCGGTGATATCGTCGATTACGACTTCTTGTGTCTGGTAGTCGGACAAACTTACAACTTGATCTGAGAAATGGCCTCTGCCATCGCCTTGAGTAGGCTGCGGCTTCCATAGATGCTGAAGGTAACCGCGCCATCCTCGTGTCCAGCGATACGTTTGATCAATGAGTCCTGTACCCCGGCATCTCGCAGGTCATCAATGAGCGTGTGGCGGAAACTGTGGAACGTCTTCTTCGGGTCGGTGATGCCCAGCTTCGTCTTGTATCGACCGAACCACTTCGACGGGGCATGGCCCAGCTTCCCCGCACGCTCTGCATATCCCAGTCGACGAGCAGCACAAAGCCCGCCAGTCTCTCTAGCCGCTGGGCAGCAGACCTGCCGCTTTCGCAAGACTAGGTAGTTTCTGTATCTCCAAGGCCATTCGTGAGAGCGGGTTGATGCCGTAACTGTCCCCGATGTGCCCTGAAGCATGCCCTGTGATCCAGTCGCTAACTTCTTTGGGGATGCCATGCTCCCTGGCCAGAGTTTTGAAACTGTGTCGGAACGCGTGAAGGGGATGGCGCCCTGGTAGATAGACTCCGCAGAGCTGAGTGATCGGACGCCAGAATTTGGAGACGATTCCTGCAAAACCATCGGAGACTTTGACTAACTGGGGGAAAACCCTCGTCCCAGGCTCGCGTCCTTTTACGAGCGTCAACAAGCCAAGGGCGATCAGGTCTGGATGGACAGGAATTTCCCTGCGGCTGCTGTCTGTCTTTACGGACTTGTCGGGGCGGTCGTCAATGACGCGAATGAACCAGGAGTGCCCTTCGTGCTGGTGAATGTCTTCAACATACAGCTGGGCCAGTTCTTCGCGACGGCCACCAGTGTAAGCGGCTATCAACGGTATCCAGAACACTGCGTTACCCGGACGGCCCTCGGCAGTTCGAAGCTGCTGAAACTCTGCATGACTGAATAGTGTGACCAGTTCGCTCCAGCTATACCCTCGGTTATCGTCCAGGCGGCGTTTCGGTTTACCTGATCCTATACGCTTGTGAATCCGTGACGTACTGACGGGATTTGTTTCAATCAAGCCAGAGTCCACCGAAAACGTGAGCACCGATGACAACCTTGCCAAGAGCAGTCGCGTAGAAGAGACCGCAAGCGGTTTAACGCCGGGATCCGATGGCTGGATCAGGGTGGTAGCGAACTTGTGGATATCAGAAGGCTGGATTGCCGCAATGGGCATGTCGCCCATGCCATTGATGTACCGATTGACGGCACGGCTGTAGTCGACTGCGTGACGCCGCGATACGTATTCAGACCTACCCGACATGGAGATGGACTGAACGTAACTCGCAAGAGCTGCTGACAGCAATATGCAGGGTTCTGACTGTACTGGCAGTAAAGGAGTAGTTACGGCCGTCGTGACTCCTTCAGGCTTAAGGTGGCTGATGTAGATCCCTTGACGGGCATCATTGAACAATCGCTCGGAGTCCGCATACGCAACGGCAAATGCCGCCTTCGCTTCGCGGTGGTTTCGAGTGTTCAGCGAACGGCGTATTTCAGTCTTGCCGATGATGTGCCTTAGATCATCCGGCACCCTGCGTCGGAGGTAGTAGATGCCCGAGTTGGGGTGCCGGAATGGTTGCGCGATTAGAGCCATGTGTACCAGCCATGTGTATCAGTGGGCTGGGAAAGGGCTGTTCAAGCGTGATCAGCAAACGCGTTTTTTCATTCAGTTGTGACAGGCTCAGCGTTGCGTCACCAGACTCTCTGCGCCGCGCTCCCGCACCCAAAACAACGTCGCCCCCGCCACCGCCGCCGGCATCATCAGAATGTTGACCACCGGAATCAGCAACACCAGATAAACACTCCCGCCGAAACTCATGCTCTGCCAGCGCTTCTCGCGCAGCCAGGCGAGCATCTCGTTCCAGCCGAGTTTGTGGTTGTCCGCCGGGTAGTCGATGTACTGGATCGCCATCATCCACACCCCGAACAGCAGCCACAGCGGTGCGGCGATGATGTTCACCACGGGGATGAACGAAAGGATGAACAGCCCGATCGCCCGTGGCAGGAAGTAGCCGAGTTTGCGCATTTCCCGAGCCAGGGTGCGCGGGATCATGGCGATCAGTTCGCCCCAGCTGAAGGCCGGGAAGTCGTCGGTGCCGCGCACCACCACTTCGACCTTCTCCGCGAGAAAACCGTTGAACGGCGCTGCGATGACATTGGCGAGCATGGTGAAGGTGAAGAACACCATCAGCACCACCAGCACCACGAAAATCGGCCAGAGTACGTAGCTGAGAAAACTCAGCCAGTCGGGCAGGGACGGCATCAGCGTATCGACCCACAGACTGAATTGATGGCCGGCCAAATAGATCAATCCGACGAACAGCACCAGATTGATTGCCAGCGGCAACAACACGAACAAACGCAGGCTGGGGCTCAGGACCAGCTTGAGGCCTTCGCGCAGGTATTGCGGGCCGGACAGAACAGGGGCGGGCATATCGTGCTCCGAGCAGAGGGGAAACGCGCCGACCTTACCGGCTTTGCCTTACAGGCGAAAGCTCGGTCGCAGCATCGACATCAACTGTAACAAAGGCGCCTATATATAAGCTGTAACAGGATAGAGACCGCCTATGAGCTGGATTGTTAAACCGTATTTCCTTAATCTTCGCCCCCTCGATACGCTGCACCCATTCTTTTTACAGGACTGTCGAGTTCAAGCCTTCCCCAAGTGCTTTCAACGGTCCTTTTTTATTCCCGCCGGTAAGCCGGCGTTCCGCGCCAGGTGTTTCGGGCCGGTCAACAGGAGCAGGTCATGTCTGAAGTCCGTCATTCGCGAGTGATTATTCTCGGTTCCGGCCCTGCCGGTTACAGCGCCGCGGTCTATGCCGCCCGTGCCAACCTCAAGCCACTGCTGATCACCGGCATGCAAGCCGGCGGTCAACTGACCACCACCACCGAAGTCGATAACTGGCCGGGCGATGTCCACGGCCTGACCGGCCCGGCGTTGATGGAGCGCATGAAAGAGCACGCCGAGCGCTTTGAAACCGAGATCGTTTTCGATCACATCAATGCCGTGGACTTCGCTGCCAAGCCTTACACCCTGACCGGCGACAGTGCGACCTACACCTGCGACGCCCTAATCATCGCCACCGGCGCCAGCGCGCGTTACCTCGGTCTGCCGTCGGAAGAAGCGTTCATGGGCAAAGGCGTTTCGGCCTGCGCCACCTGCGACGGTTTCTTCTATCGCAACAAGCCAGTGGCCGTGGTCGGTGGCGGCAACACCGCTGTCGAAGAAGCGCTGTACCTGGCCAACATCGCCAGCACGGTGACCCTGATCCACCGTCGCGAAACCTTCCGCGCCGAGAAGATCCTGATCGACAAGCTCAATGCCCGCGTGGCCGAAGGCAAGATCATCCTGAAACTGAATTCGAACCTGGACGAAGTCCTGGGCGATAACATGGGCGTGACCGGTGCCCGTCTGAAGAACAACGACGGCAGCTTCGACGAGCTGAAAGTCGACGGCGTGTTCATCGCCATCGGCCACACCCCGAACACCTCGTTGTTCGAAGGTCAGTTGACGTTGAAAGACGGCTATCTGGTGGTGCACGGCGGTCGTGAAGGCAATGCGACTGCGACCAACGTCGAGGGTATCTTCGCGGCCGGTGACGTGGCTGACCACGTTTACCGTCAAGCGATCACCTCCGCCGGCGCTGGCTGCATGGCGGCACTGGACACCGAGCGATACCTCGACGGTCTGCAGAACGCTTCGTTCTGATTCTGTTGAAATGAAAAAACCGGCTTCGGCCGGTTTTTTTGTGCCCACGATTCCACCGCCAATACAGCTCTAGTGTGGGAGCGGGCTTGCTCGCGAAGAGGGCGTGTCAGTCGACATTAATGTGCCTGATACACCGCCTTCGCGAGCAAGCCCGCTCCCACATGGGTCTAGACCGATTATCAGACAAGCTTCGCCAAGCACGCTTCCAGAATATCCAGCCCTTCCACGATTCCACGGTCAATACAGCTCTAGTGTGGGAGCGGGCTTGCTCGCGAAGAGGGCGTGTCAGTCGACATTAATGTGCCTGATACACCGCCTTCGCGAGCAAGCCCGCTCCCACATGGGTCTAGACCGATTATCAGACAAGCTTCGCCAAGCACGCTTCCAGAATATCCAGCCCTTCCACGATTCCACGGTCAATACAGCTCTAGTGTGGGAGCGGGCTTGCTCGCGAAGAGGGCGTGTCAGTCGACATTAATGTGCCTGATACACCGCCTTCGCGAGCAAGCCCGCTCCCACATGGGTCTAGACCGATTATCAGACAAGCTTCGCCAAGCACGCTTCCAGAATATCCAGCCCTTCCACGATTCCACGGTCAATACAGCTCTAGTGTGGGAGCGGGCTTGCTCGCGAAGAGGGCGTGTCAGTCGACATTAATGTGCCTGATACATCGCCTTCGCGAGCAAGCCCGCTCCCACATGGGTCTAGACCGATTATCAGACAAGCTTCGCCAGGCACGCTTCCAGAATATCCAGCCCTTCCACGATTCCACGGTCAATACAGCTCTAGTGTGGGAGCGGGCTTGCTCGCGAAGAGGGTGTGTCAGTCGACATTAATGTGCCTGATACACCGCCTTCGCGAGCAAGCCCGCTCCCACATGGGTCTAGACCGATTATCAGACAAGCTTCGCCAGGCACGCTTCAAGAATATCCAGCCCTTCCTCCAGCACCGCTGCCTCGGTGGTCAACGGTGCTAACAGTCGAATGATGTGGCGCGATTTGCCACTGGGCATCAGCAGCAACCCGGCTTCTCGGGCCAGGGCCAGCAGTTGCGTCAACTGGGCAGGGGCGGGAGATCCGTCGGCGTTGGCCAGTTCGATGCCGCGCATGGCGCCGACGCCGGTCAGGCGTCCGAGAAAGGGGGAAATCCTGTTGGCGCGCCAGGCTTCGTAACGGCTGACGATCGCTTCTTCCTGCTGCGTGCCCCAGGCATGCAGGTTGGCGTCGGTCATTTCGTCGAGCGTCGCCAACGCGGCAGCGCAAGCAATGGGATTGCCCGAGTAAGTGCCGCCGAGTCCGCCCTTGGGCAAGGTGTCGAGCAGCGCTTTGCGCCCGACCACCGCACCCAACGGCACACCGCCTGCGATGCTTTTGCCGAGCAGGATCAGGTCCGGCTCGATGCCCAGGCGTGAAAACGCAAAGCGCTGGCCGGTGCGGCCGAAACCGGACTGGATTTCATCGGCGATCAACAGGATGTTTTTTTCATCGCAGAAGCGTCGCAACGCCTGAGCGAACTCGACGTCCATGGCCAGGAAACCGGCTTCACCCTGCACCGGCTCGACGATAAAATACGCCACGTCTTCGACATCGATTTCGACACTGAACAGTCGATCCATGGCCTTCAGCGCTTCGGCGCAGGTCACGCCGTTGTCTTTGCTGGGAAAGGGCAGGTGATACACCGGCCCGGGCAGTACACCGACTTTCTGTTTGTAGGGCGCGACTTTGCCGTTCAGGTTGAGGGTGGCGAGTGTGCGTCCGTGAAAGGCGCCGTCGAAGGCGATGACGGCCGTGCGACCGGTCGCGCCCCGGACGATCTTCAAAGCGTTTTCCGCCGCTTCCGCGCCGCTGTTGGTGAGCATGCCGCTGACCGGGTAATCCACCGGAATAAACCCGGCCAGGCGATCCATGAAGTCGAGGTAAGGCATGTGCGGAGCCGCGTTGAACGCGTAGTGTGTCAGCCGGGTGGCTTGATCGCGAATGGCCTCGACGATGCGCGGATGGCAATGGCCGAGGTTCAGCACGCCGATGCCGCCGACAAAGTCGATGTAGCGCTTGCCATCGATGTCCCAGACCTCGGCATTTTTGCCGTGGCTGAGCGTGACGGGATGAACGATGTTGATCGACCGGCTGATGGTTTCGCTGCTCATGGATGACCGACTCTGAAGAAGGAATGCTTCTTTTATCTAAGCCGCGAGCAGTGGTGTCCGGCAAACGAAATAAAGTTGCCGGGTCAATCTTAAAAGTCGGGAAGTGCGGTTGCACAGCTGAATGTAGGAGCGAGCTTGCTCGCGAAAAACCCGAGACCGCCACGGGGTTTCAGCCTAAGCGCGTCATCGTTCACGACCTTCGCGAGCAAGCTCGCTCCTACAAAAAAACGTTCAGCGCCGGGTGAGAGGGGGCTGGATGAGTTTCACCCCGGCCAGACCATGGGCGATTAGTGCACGGATATTGCCGTGATCGCTGCCTTCAGGCGTAGCCACGACGGAACGGTAATGCTCGCCAAACGCGAACAGTGCTTCTTCATCGCTCAGACCTTCCAGCAGCGCCAGACCCAAGGTTTTGCAGGAACCTTCGTTCTGCCCGGCGGCGTTTTCCACACCACCGTTGTTGAAAGCCTGGGGCTGGTAGTCGTAACCCGCGGCGATGAACGCCAGGGTGTCGGCAAAAACGTGTTCGCCGCTCTTGAGGCTGGCGCGCAGGGTGTTCAAATCACTCATTGGGTTTTCCTTTGGCGAACGCCGCTTGTTGTTCGGCGCTGGCTTCTTGCTGGTATTGGGCTTTCCACTCGGCGTACGGCATGCCGTAGACCACTTCGCGGGCGTCATCGAGGCTGACCTCGATCTGGCGTTCGTCTGCCGCGGCCTTGTACCACTTGGACAGGCAATTGCGGCAGAAACCCGAGAGGTTCATCAGGTCGATGTTCTGCACATCCTTGCGGCTGTCCAGATGCGCGACCAACCGGCGGAAGGCGGCGGCTTCAAGTTCGAGGCGTTGTTGGTCAGTCATGATGGGCTCTGTGCTTTCAAGTCGTGCGCGAGATGATAAAAGCCTGACGCACGATGCGCCAGACGCGGTCAGCGGCTCGCGGCCAAGGTGATCGACACCGACTCGGCGAAACGCAGGGCATGGGGTTTGTCGACTTCGACCTCGGCGTACAGCACCGACGCGTTGGTCATGACCAGATCAAGAATTTCCTGGGTCAGGCGCTCAAGCAGGGCGAAGCGATTGCCCTCCACGTGAGCAATGATCGCCTTGGTGATGGTCCGGTAATTCAGCGCGTGATCGATGTCGTTGTCACGCACCGCTTCCTGAGCGGCGTACAGAATGGTCAGGTTGATCAGCACATCCTGCTTGTTGAGGATTTCATCCTCGTTGATCCCGATGAACGTCCGCAGGCACAGGTCCTTGACCCGGATACGTGCCATTCCTGGTTGAAGTTGTGGCATTGCTACTTGCTCCGTCCAATCAATTGCAGAAACTCCTGGCGGGTGTTGCTCGACTCGCGGAAGGCGCCGAGCATCACCGAGGTGTTCATGGTCGAATTCTGTTTCTCGACGCCGCGCATCATCATGCACATGTGTCGGGCTTCGATGACCACCGCGACACCCGCGGCACCGGTCACCTGTTGCACGGCGTCGGCGATTTGCCGGGTGAGATTTTCCTGGATTTGCAGGCGACGGGCGAACATGTCCACCAACCGCGCAATCTTCGACAGGCCCAGCACTTTACCCGTTGGAATATAAGCCACATGCGCCTTGCCGATGAAGGGCAACAGGTGATGTTCACACAGCGAGTACAGCTCGATGTTGTCGACAATGATCATTTCATCGTTGTCGGAGGCGAACAACGCGCCGTTGACGATTTCTTCGACACTCTGTTCATAACCGTGACACAGGTACTGCATGGCTTTGGCCGCGCGCACCGGCGTATCGAGCAGACCTTCGCGGTCGGGATTTTCACCGAGGCCGATGAGGACCTCGCGATAGCTCTGGGACAGGGATAACGTCATGGAACATCCTCGCGGGCCAATCTATTTGAGGTGCCGTCCGCCGTTGACGGTCAGGGTCGTGCCGGTGACATAAGGGTTGTCGAGCAAATAGCGCAGGCTCTGGTAGATCACTTCGCTGCCGGGTTCGATGCCCAGCGCTGACTTGGCCAGGACCTTGGCGCGGTAGGCCGCATCGTCGTCGGGATTAAACAGTAGCAGGGCCGGAGCGATGCCGTTGACCTTGATGTCCGGTGCGAACTTCGCGGCAAAGGACAGGGTGAGACTGTCGAGCCCGGCTTTGCTGGCGCAGTAGCCGATGTGCTTGCTGCTGCCCTTGCGGGTGACATCATCGCTGATGTGCACGATGTCGGCCGGGCTCGAGCGTTGCAGCAAATCGGCGCAATGCAGGTTGATCAGGTAGGGCGCCAGCATGTGCACGCTGAACAGGCGGGTGAAGGCAGCGGCGTCGGTGTCCGGCGTTTCGGTCAACCATTCGGAGGCGTTGTGGATGATCGCGCGCAGGCTGTCGGTGTGGTTTTTCAGTTCGCTGATGAAGGCGAAAATTCCGGCTTCGGTGGAAAGATCTGCGAATACCGCCGTCGCGCCCAGGTCACGCAACGCCTGTACGCCGGGGCGTTCAGTGCGATAGCTGAAGATCACGGCATGGCCGTCTTCGAGCAGACGCTGCGCGCAGTGCAGGCCGACACGCTGGCCGGCACCGGTAATGAGGATTGGGGCGGATGAAGAAGTCATGAACGGCTCGCGTCGCGGTAAGAGCAAAACTATACCAGCGACGGGAGCGGTCTACCTATTGGTGCGGCAATCACTGTGGGAGCGAGCCTGTGTGGCGAGGGGATTTATCCCCGTTCGGCTGCGAAGCAGTCGTAAACCATTGTGTGCGGGGTACCTGATGCACCGCAATTTTCGACTTCGGGGCCGCTTCGCAGCCCAACGGGGATAAATCCCCTCGCCACACAGGCTCGCTCCCACAGGGGGGGTATCAGTGGTTTTGAGGTGAGGGCTCGGCGGGCAATGGACGTGCAGGTGTGCTTTGCAGCCAGCCGGCCAGCACCCGGGTCGACAGCGGGATAAAGACGTAAACCATCAACGGCGTCAGGCACAGCGTGCTGATCAACACCCGAGGCAGCAGGCTCATTTCGCCGAGCAACGGCCCCAGCACAAAGTTGAACAGCAACGACACCGGAAAGAACGCCAGCCAGATCGCCACGGCCTGTTTCCAGCGTGGCGGACGTTGCCCGGCAGCGCCGAACCAGCCTTCGATACCGCTCACGCGATGTTCCGTCTTATGCGCAAACAGGTCGCTGCCGCGTGCAAGCCAGGCAGTACGCGAGGCGGAATGCTCCCAGGCGTGCATGGTCTGCTCGTTGGCGAAACGGAAAATAATCTGGAATTCGTCGTCGTCGGGCGGCGGGGCAAGCACGCCTGAGCCGAGATAACCCTGGAAGTCGGTGGCCAGTTGTTCGCCTTCGCGCAACCAGGCCATCAGGTCCTGATAACGCCCATCGGTGACGCGGCGCGCAACCATCAGCGTGACGGGTGAGGTAGACATTTTGTATCTCCGTATGACAATCGCGAACCTCCGGGTAGGAGGTTCGCCAGGCGCAGCGCCGGGGTGGTGGGCTGCGTCTCGGAACAAGCAAGGATTATTCCGGATTCTACAGGTTATGCCCCTGACAATCGTCGTTCATCTATGTCTTGAATGATGACGGGGCAAGAGAGTTAGAATGGGATCCAATTTTTACACGGTCGTTGAATGCCCAATGCCTGTCTTGACTGACGATGTCACTGCTACTCCGAAGGCTGTTCCGCTTGACCGGGAAGAGCTGTTTCCGATTCGCGAGGTGTCTCGGCTGACAGGTGTCAACCCGGTCACGCTACGGGCTTGGGAGCGCCGTTATGGTTTGATCCAGCCTACGCGCACCGAAAGCGGGCATCGGTTGTATGCGATGGCCGATATCGAGCGGGTCCACAGCATCCTTGGCTGGATCGACCGCGGCGTCGCTGTCAGCAAGGTTGGCAAGATCCTGGCCCGGACCGCGCCGCTTCAGGCGCTGTCACACCTCATCCCCAATGAACTGGTGCAAGCTGACTACGCGCAGTGGCAGGAACAGGTCAAAGCGGCCGTCAGCGCGTTTGATGAGGTCCAGCTGGAGCAGGTCTATGGACAGATCTTTTCCAGTTACCCCCTGGCGGTGGCGTTCCAGGACATTCTGATTCCGCTCTGGCAGCAATTGCTGCAACGCCATGAGGGGTTCGGTCAGGCAAGCGAGTGGCTTTTTCTGGATGGCTTTCTGCGTTCTCGCGTGTTGCAGCGGCTGCTGCTGGTGCGTGTCATGCAGCCGCGACGCTTGATTGTCGGTGCCCTTAACGATCAATGTCGCGAGCTTGAAGTGCTGCTCACGGCGCTGTATCTGAGCAGTGCCGATTCGGCTATTCAATTGCTGGCGATCGGTCAGCCCTTCGACGAATTGACCCTGGTTTGCGAAAGAGTCAAACCACAGGCGTTGGTGCTGGTGTCCAATCATGCACCCGCCCCTGATCTACCGCGGCGTTTGAACCGGCTGGCCATGAGCCTGGATTGCCAGTTGATGCTGGCCGGTGATGCGTCCGATCTGGCGCAAGATAGCCTGAGCGGATCGTCCATTGGCTGTTTGGGTAATGAGGGAATGGTGATTCGTCAGCGTCTGAAACAGTTCCTGGCGGGAAGCCTGGATACCTGAATCAGAGGTGCAGGGCGGGATGCGTCAGCCGGTGCTGCTGAAGGATGTACTGGCGCAGGCGCTCGGTTTCGTCGGTGTCGCTCTGACTTAACTGATACGCGTAGAAACCGTTGTCGGTTTCCTTCTCGAAGGTGCCGCGCATTGCGATCCGTTCATAGCCTGAAGGGCTGAACCACAAGGCGAAATGTTTGGGCGGTTTGGTCTTGTTGCGAACTTCCAGCAGGACGCCTTTGAACGACACCTCGTGCACCCACATCGTACCAGGCTGGCCACTGGCATTTTCCAGGGCGACCGGCTCTTCGAGTACCAGGCGCCATGGCCGGACCATCGGCCCGTCTTCATAGATGCTGGGGACGCCGAGGCGTAAATGCAGCGCATGAAACTCGTCTTCCACCAGATGCAGCGGGAAGGTCATTTGCTGATTTTCGAAATTGGCCTGGATGGTGACTTGCTCATGTGCGGCAAGGCGCGTGAGCAGGTCACGGATTTGCGAACCACCATTGACGAGCAGGCTCGACGTCGCATCCCGTACATTGAGTTGCGGGTTGTGTTGCATGGTCTGGATGAAATCCAGCTCATCCTGGGTCAGGAGTGCGTCGCGTTGCATGATCTGCTCGAAAGAAATAGTTACAAAACCATCCGGTGATTGTAGTTAATGACATTCAATTCTTGATTTGGTTTTCGCCGTTCGTCGCTTTTAACGCGGCAAGCTCTTTTTGAAGCCCGGCCACTTGCGCCTCAAGCTGTGTTACCCGCTGCTGCGCCTTGACCTGAACAGTCACATCTTTTTGTACGCCGACAAAATAGGTCTGACCGTCGCTGGGGTTTTTCACCGTCGAAAGCGAGAGCTCATTCCAGAATGGGGTGCCGTCCTTGCGGTAATTACGCAGGACTTCCCGGCAGGAACCGCCGCTGGCCAACGCCTCGCGAATCAACGGCAGTGCCTCCTGATCGCGGTCTCCCGACTGCAGAAAGCGGCAATCCTGGTAGAGGGTTTCTTCGCTGGTGTAACCGGTCAGGCGTTCGAACGCCGGGTTGACGTAAATCAGAATGTTGTCTTGCTCGCCTTCCTTTTCGGCGATCACGATGCCGTCGTTGGACGCGTTAATCACCATTTGCAGCAGCTGCGCGTTGATCATTGAAGAATCCCTTCCTGATTGATTGGCGTTTGCATTCTAAAAGAACAATGATGTCTGTGCTGTTAATATCCCGGTCTTTTAAGCTTCAGGATCAGATTGATGAAAGTCGCCCTCCTTTCCGGCTCGGTGTACGGCACGGCTGAAGAAGTTGCCCGCCACGCTGCGAACATTTTGAAAACTGCGGGATTCGATATCATTCACAACCCGCGTGCGAGCCTCGCCGATGTTCAGGCCTTCGGCCCCGAAGCCTTTCTGGCAGTGACCTCGACCACCGGCATGGGTGAACTGCCGGATAACCTGCAGCCATTGTATTTTTCCATTCGCGATCAATTGCCGGCGGCCTGGCGTGGTTTGCCGGGCGCCGTGATCGGCCTGGGCGATGCGAGCTACGGCGACACGTTCTGCGGCGGCGGCGAGCTGATGCGTGAGCTGTTCGGCGAACTGGGCATCCGCGAGGTGCTGCCGATGCTGCGCCTGGACGCCAGCGAAAGCGTCACGCCGGAAACCGATGCCGAGCCCTGGCTGGCGGAACTGGTCACGGCCCTGCGGGGCTGTTGAACAGGGGCGCTGCGCCCTTGTTGGCGTCGGTACTTTGACATGGATCCAAGCTTGGTTGCGCACTGACTCGCTAAGCCATCAAGCTGGCTGCCAATGCAACTACATGAACCTCGAGGGCTGACTAGACTCGGTAGTCATTGGAAACACTCCATAATAAAAAGCGAGGTCCTTGACGTGAGCGTAGCCCCCCTTCAATCGCCCCACAGTGTCAAAGACCAGGTCAGCGCCGCCGAGTGGCAGACCCGTGTCGATCTGGCGGCCTGTTATCGCCTGGTCGCCCTGCATGGCTGGGATGATCTGATTTTCACCCACATTTCCGCCAAGGTGCCCGGCACCGAAGACTTCCTGATCAACCCGTTCGGGCTGATGTTTCATGAGATCACGGCGTCGAGTCTGGTGAAGGTCGATCAGGCCGGCAACAAGCTGATGGACAGCCCTTACGAGATCAACCCGGCGGGGTACACCATCCACAGCGCCGTGCATGAAGTGCGTCACGATGTGGTTTGCGTGCTGCATACCCACACGGCCTCGGGCGTTGCGGTGTCGGCGCAGAAGCAAGGCATTCTGCCGATCAGCCAGCAGTCATTGTTCGTCCTGTCCAGTTTGGCCTACCACGCCTACGAAGGCGTTGCGCTGAACCATGAAGAGAAGGCGCGGCTGCAAGCCGACCTCGGTGAAAATAATTTCCTGATGCTGCACAACCACGGTCTGCTGACCTGTGGCGGCACCATCGCCGACACGTTCCTGATGATGTTCACCTTCCAGCGTACCTGCGACATCCAGGTGATGGCGCAGAACGGTGGCGCGGAACTGATCGCCATCGAACCGCAGGTTCTGGCGGGCGCCAAGGCGATGATCGCCGGCGTCACCAAAAGCGCTCAAGGGATGGGTGGCGCGCTGGCCTGGCCAGCGTTGCTGCGCAAACTCGATCAACAAGACGCGGGATATAAACTCTGATGCCTCTTGCCGAGATCCCCCTGTGTGTCTGGCGCAAACGCGGCCAGACGTTCGTATTCCGAGGCCAGACCATTCGTTACTGGACGGCGGGGCAGGGTGAGCCGCTGCTGCTGATCCATGGCTTTCCGACGGCGAGTTGGGACTGGCATTACCTGTGGCAACCTCTGGCCCAGCGCTATCGGTTGATCGCCTGCGACATGCTCGGCTTCGGTGATTCCGCCAAACCGCTGGACCACGAGTACAGCCTGCTGGAGCAAGCCGATCTGCAACAGGCATTGCTGGCGCATTTGAATGTTGAACAACCGGTGCACGTACTGGCCCACGATTATGGCGACAGCGTGGCTCAGGAACTGCTGGCCCGGCATTACGAGTCGAGCATTCATCTGGCCAGTTGCGTGTTCCTCAATGGCGGCCTGTTTCCGGAAACCCATCGCCCGCTACTGATGCAAAAACTGTTGCTCAGCCCGCTGGGCTGGATGATCGGCCGGGCCTTTTCCCGGGCTGCGCTGGTGAAGAGTTTCCGGCAGATTTTCGGGCCACAGAGCCGTCCTACCGAGAGTGAGATGGATGACTTCTGGAGCCTGGTGGACAGCAATCACGGGCCGCGGATCCTGCACAAACTGATTGCCTACATTCCCGAGCGACGCGCCCAGCGCGAACGTTGGGTCAGCGCGATGCAGCGCGGTGATGTGCCGTTGCGGGTGATCGATGGCGCGGCCGATCCGATCTCCGGTGCGCACATGGTCGAGCGCTATAGGAAGTTGATGCCTAAACCGGATACGGTGCTGCTGCCCGGCATTGGCCACTACCCGCAGACGGAAGCGCCAGCGCTGGTGCTTAAACATTATCTGGCGTTTCGCGACCGGCTGATTTTGCCGCCGCGCAAGGCGGCCTGTTCCTGATTATCCCCCAGCCTTATCGAGCACCATTCAGCTTCACCGCTATTCATTGTGACCCGCAACGCCTTGCCTGAGACTCGGACTCATTGTCCCTTGGCCTGGAGTTCCCCCAATGAATGAGCCTGTGCGCTTTGAAGATAAAGTCGTGATCGTCACGGGGGCCGGTGGCGGCCTCGGGCGCGCCCATGCGCTGTTGTTCGCGAAACAGGGCGCCAGGGTGCTGGTCAACGATCTCGGCGGCTCGGCTCAAGGCGAAGGCGCCAACGCTTCTGCAGCCGACCGTGTCGTGGCTGAAATCCGCGAGGCCGGCGGCACTGCCGAGGCCAACCATGACTCCGTCACCGATGGCGACAAACTGGTGCAACACGCTCTCGACGCCTTCGGCCGTGTCGACGTGGTGGTCAACAACGCCGGGATCCTGCGGGACAAGACCTTCCACAAAATGGACGACGCCGATTGGGACCTGGTTTACCGCGTCCACGTCGAAGGCGCCTACAAAGTCACCCGCGCCGCCTGGCCGCACCTGCGCGAGCAAAACTATGGTCGTGTGATCTTCACGGCGTCGACCTCGGGCATTTACGGCAACTTTGGCCAGTCCAACTACGGCATGGCCAAACTCGGTCTCTATGGCCTGACCCGCACGCTGGCCATCGAAGGCCGCAAAAACAACATCCTGGTCAACGCCATCGCCCCCACCGGCGGCACCCGCATGACCGAAGGCCTGATCCCGCCGCAAGTCTTCGAACAACTCAAACCGGAACTGGTCAGCCCGCTGGTGGTGTACCTCGCCAGCGAAAACTGCCAGGAAACTTCCGGGCTGTTTGAAGTCGGTGGCGGCTGGATGGGCAAGGTGCGCTGGGAGCGTAGTCTGGGCGCAGGGTTCGATCCGCGAGTCGGGTTTTCACCGGAAGATGTCGCGGCGCAGTGGCAGCAGATCTGCGATTTCGAAGGGGCAGCGCATCCGAAGGACAACATTGAAGCGCTGAAGGAAATGATGGCGAATTTGCAGAAATACGCCCTCTGATTCCATCGCTTTCGGCAGGCTCGCCTTATTCCAGTCAGTTAAGAGAATTTGTAGGAGCGAGCTTGCTCGCGATGGACTCCAGGACGACGCGTGTATCCAGAAAATACGCGTTATCGTTGGCGTCCATCGCGAGCAAGCTCGCTCCTACAAGCGTCAGTTTTCGCTTAACTGATCGGCATTAGGGCTCGCCTGAGACCTGCCATCCCTCAAAAAACCATCGCCCATAAAAAAGGCCGCTGCAAACGCAGCGGCCAAAGTAAGACGTTGGATCAGGAGCTACAAATCAACGTCAGTGAGCACGGGGCGATGAGTCGAAAATCTTCGAATCATTCAAATCGGGTGACGATGGGATGAACAACTCACATCCTGTCGCTTTGCGCTTTCCGGCCATTCGCCTTGAAAGCACGAGCAGATTAACTGCTTGAACCGGAGGGAAACATAGCGATTCGTGACATGAACTATTGCAGGATGAGTAACAGTCCCGCGCTACAGAAAATTCGTCAGCGGCTTCCAAGGCTTTCAGTCGTGGTCAGAGTTTGTCGTCCGATTCAACATCGCGTAACGGCGCTTGTTTAAACGACCTCCGTTTTACTTCCTGAAAACTACACGATCTTGCGTCGTTGCCTACGGCGACGCCAGAATCCGCCGGCTTGTGCGTCTTGCACCTCGACTCTATCGTTTACGTGTCGCTGACCATTCAGCGGTCGGGTCTGGAAACCCCGAATTGGAAATGGCGCAAAAGCGCCCCTCATAACGTATGCTTGCGCGCTTTTAAAGTGTGCACTCCGTGTTATGGCGGCTGTGCGCGGGAGACCTTCGGGTCTACCGGGTTGCCGTTTCCCCGGGTTTCCAGCCTGCGTACAGCTGCCACCCCTTCGTCTGGAAACGAGCGGGAGCAGTTCGAATCACGAAACGGAGTTTCACCATGAAAAAGATCACACCCGATCCGCCAGACACCGATCCCGCATCCCCGCACGAACCCGATTTAAACCCAGTCAACGAGGCAGCCGAGCCGCTCCTCCTGTTTCACGTCCCTTCGATTGCTGACATCAAAGCCACCCCTCGCACCATGAGCACACTGTTTACCGTGGACCCGGAAGCCACCACCGAAACCCTTGTGGTTTATCTGGTAGAAACGCTGGCCTCGATCGATGTGATGGTCCATGACTTGGTGGATCATTTGGACGGCAGTTCGCGCAATGCCCTGCTGGGCATTTCCAACAGCATCATGCTGGCGGAGATCACGGCGAATCGAGTGCTGGATCAGATCGATCCGCCTTAGAAGTCAGGGCAATTATTTGTGTTAGTCGTCAGGGCCGCTATCCTGCGTGCCGTACAAAAAGGAGACGACGCGTTCCATGGTTGGTTTGAGCGCGTCATTAACAAGGAGAATGGATTATGTTTCTGCGCCTTATTCGAAGGGTCGATCGCGAACGGTCAGGCATCGGTTTTAACAAAATTGAATCGCCTTTTTTTGCCAAGTCAAAGATTCAGGATGCCCTCGTGCGACCCTGGAACACCCTCAGCGGATTGGATGATTTTATGGTGCTCACGGTCTTACCCGTGGGCATCTGTCTCACAATGAACAGCGTCGACTGCTTGCTTCTGTGGAAAATGGAGATTGGCTGCTGGTCTCCCATCAACCTTTCAGCCCTTTGAGCGAAGACACATTCGGAAAGTATTCGCGAATCACTGGTAAGGGATGGACGGCGGGTTCGCCAGGTTCAGGCGCTGAAAAAAACAGACCTGCGTTGCCTGAAGCCGAGCCTGTCGCAAGACCCCAACCGCAAGAACCCGGCTTCTACGTTGTACCCAAAAGCACGACCCGTGAGCAGCTTGAGGCTGTGCTATTTACCTCCCGCAACCCTGCGGTGATCGGTAAGTTTGAGTCACTGAACCCTAACTTGAGCGACGTCAAAGCCGGTTCGATGATTGTGCTCAGTGATCCCAACAATACGCAGTGCACACGCGAAGAAGCGTTGCTGATGGAAGCGGCCGCCAAGACGAATAATGCACTCAAACCGCTGAGCGCGGATGAGGCTGACTTTATGGCGCGGCACCGGGACGAAATTGAAACCTTTCTGGCTCAAGGTTCGACCGCTATCGGTATGGGTGAAGCGATGTTTGCCAAGAGTCTGGAGGATGTGAAAACCACACTGCGGGATATTGAAGCTCTGCACCAACGAGCGTTCCAAAAAGACGGTCATTTGCGTTCGCCGGAGTTTTTCGCAGAGCGTAAAACCCTGCTTGCGCAGCTGAACACTCGCCTGACCACCTTGACTCGAAAAGGCATCGGTTTCCCGGATCATCCGAACTTGAAGAGCGCGCTGGGGATTTCCAGTCGCAGCTTGGTTCATCGATGGACGAAGGCCGGTGCCGCGGAGCAGATCCCGGGTTATGCGACGCACATTGAGGGTGTGGCGAAGGCGGCTAAAGTCGTTAAGTACGGCGGCTGGATTGGAACAGCACTTGGAGGTGGGGCTTCTTATTTGAAGGTTCAAGAGGTGTGTACGGCCGGTAATGCCGAGGCGTGTGAGCGAATCAAATTTACGGAGACAGGTGGGTTTGCAGGTGGAGTCGTTGGCGGTGCGCTCGCCGGTATGGCACTTACCGGCTCGACGGTCGGAGCATTGTGCATTGGACTGGGCGTGCCCACCGGTGGAATGGCAACACTGGCCTGTGGCGTCGTGGTGGTGGCGGTGGGATCTTTTGCTGGTGGCGGTCTTGGGGGAATGACAGGCGAAATGACCGGTGAAATGATTTACGAGGTGACGCAATGAATACTGCTGAGCTCGTTGTCGGTGGCCTCTGCGGCCTGGTTATAGTTGGCGGATACATTTGGATTGGGGTCGCGTTGCACTTGGCTTATACAAAGATAGACGTACTGCTCGATCATCTGAAAAATTGTTCCGCCATCATGAGTCGAGCACCACTCCGGTTTGGTGGCCCTTGGGGACACTTGTTATTGATCGGCGGTATTTCTGGCATCGTTACATTCCCTGGCTTTTATCTCAAAAGGGGGGAGTTAAGCTCCGACGACTTACGCAACTTGCCTGAACCTTTGAAACGAAAGCTCATCGCGTTGCAGTACTCCGTCATTGGGTTGTTGCTTGCAATGGCATTGTTCGTAGTCATAGGAAAATCCGGGGTACTCAAGTAGCTCCTCTGCGACCTGTTCTAAGTGCGCGAAGGCCAGATCATGTCTGGCTTTTTGCGTTTTTGAACATCATGCCTCCGACTGATAAACCCCCATCCACTCCATCCATACCTCGCGCAAACCAACACCTGCAAGCCCCTTCATCCTTTAGAGGTACACCGCAAATACCTCCTTCGTGCGCTTATCGCCCCCGACCTGCGGCAGTAGGGTGTGGCCTTCTGTCACTCACCGGGGAAGACGCATGACAAAAACAACAATGCGCGCCATCTTCACACCGCAGGCGCTGGCCGCTGCGGTGGCCTTGGGTTGCTGTGCCCAGGCGCAGGCCGTTTCATTCAGCATTGGCGAAATCGAAGGGACTTTCGATTCTTCGTTATCCGTCGGCGCGAGCTGGGGCATGCGCGATGCCGATAAATCGCTGGTGGGCATCGTCAACGGCGGGACCGGCCAGGCATCGACCGGTGACGACGGGCGCCTGAATTTCAAGAAGGGCGAGACCTTCTCCAAGATCTTCAAGGGCATTCACGACCTCGAGTTGAAGTACGGCGACACCGGGGTGTTCGTGCGTGGCAAGTATTGGTACGACTTCGAATTGAAGGACGAAGACCGCGAGTTCAAGCCGATCAGCGATCACAACCGCAAAGAGGGTTCCAAGTCTTCCGGTGCGCAGATCCTCGATGCCTTCGTCTATCACAACTACTCCATCGCCGATCTGCCGGGCACTGTGCGCGCCGGCAAACAGGTGGTGAGTTGGGGCGAAAGTACCTTCATCGGCAACTCGATCAACAGCATCAACCCGGTCGACGTTTCAGCCTTCCGCCGTCCTGGCGCGGAGATCAAGGAAGGCCTGATTCCGGTAACATGCTGTTCGCCTCTCAGGGCCTGACCGACAAGCTCACCGTGGAAGGCTTCTATCAACTGGAGTGGGACCAGACCGTTCTCGACAACTGCGGCACCTTCTTCGGCGGTGACGTGGCGGCGGACGGATGCACCACGGGATACACAGTCGCCAGCCCGGCGATCGCGCCGTTGCAACCGATCGCTGCGGCGTTTGGCCAGGGCTTTCAGGTCGGCCGTGAAGGTGTGATTGTTCCCCGGGGTGGCGACCGCGATGCCCGCGACTCCGGGCAATGGGGCACGGCACTGCGCTGGCTGGGCGACGACACCGAGTACGGTCTGTACTTCATGAACTACCACAGCCGCACGCCGAACGTCGGCACCACCACCGCCGGGCCGGGTACGCTGGCACGGATCCCTGGCATCGTCGCCACGGCCAACGCGATTGCACCCGGCACCGGGTCGGCGCTGGCCCAGAGTGTGATGCTCGGTCGCGGCCAGTATTACCTCGAATACCCGGAAGACATCCGCCTCTACGGCGCGAGCTTCTCCACCACCTTGCCCACCGGCACCGCATGGACCGGCGAGATCAGCTATCGCCCCAACGCCCCTGTGCAGGTCAACAGCACCGACCTGACCCTGGCCTTGCTCAACCCGATCGCGGGCGGCGCGGCTTCGCCGATTGCCACTCGGCCCGGCGCCGATAACAAAGGCTATCGCCGCAAGGAAGTGACACAGGTCCAGAGCACGCTGACGCACTTCATCGATCAGGTCGCAGGGGCCGATCGACTGACCCTGGTGGGTGAGGCGGCGGTGGTCCACGTCGGTGGTCTGGAAGCCCGAAGCAAGCTGCGTTATGGCCGTGACTCGGTGTATGGCGCATACGGTTTCCGCGGCGACAGGGACGGTTTCGTGACCTCAACCTCCTGGGGTTACCGCGCCCGCGCCATCCTTGATTACAACAACGTCATCGCCGGGATCAACTTCAAACCCAACCTGTCGTGGTCCCACGACGTCGCCGGTTACGGCCCCAACGGGCTGTTCAACGAAGGCGCCAAGGCGATCAGCGTCGGCGTCGATGCGGACTATCGCAACACCTACACCGCAAGCTTGAGTTACACCGATTTCTTCGGTGGTGACTACAACACCCTGGAAGATCGCGACTTCCTGGCGTTGAGCTTTGGCGTGAACTTCTGATCTGGCTGAGAAGGATGAATTCAATGCGCAAGATGATTCTGCAATGCGGCGTTCTGGCCCTGAGTCTGTTGGCCGCCGATGTGATGGCCGCGGTATCGGCGGAAGAAGCGAACAAACTCGGCACCAGCCTGACGCCGTTGGGCGCGGAGAAGGCCGGCAACGCCGACGGCTCGATTCCGGCCTGGACCGGCGGCCTGCCGAAAAACGCCGGCGCGGTAGACAGCAAAGGTTTCCTGGCCGACCCGTTCGCCAATGAAAAACCGCTGTTCACCATCACCGCGGCGACGCTCGACAAATACAAGGACAAGCTTTCCGACGGTCAGATCGCGATGTTCAAGCGCTACCCGGAGACCTACAAGATCCCGGTCTACCCGACTCACCGCACGGTGGCCTTGCCACCGGACATCTACGAGTCGGCCAAACGCAGCGCGCTGAACGTGACGCCCATCAACGATGGCAATGGCCTGGCCAATTTCACCGGCAATCGCTACTACGCTTTTCCGATTCCAAAGAACGGCGTCGAGGTGATCTGGAACCACGTCACCCGTTATCACGGCGGCAATTTGCGTCGCACCATCACCCAGGCCACGCCGCAGTCCAATGGCGATTTCACGGTGATCCGCTTCAAGGATGAGGTCGCGGTGCCTTCGCTGCTGGGTGATTTGAAGCCGGGCAGTGACGAGAACGTTCTCAGCTATTTCAAACAGGAAGTGACGGCGCCGGCGCGGCTGGCGGGCAACGTGCTGCTGGTTCACGAGACCCTCGACCAGGTCAAGGAAGCGCGCAAGGCGTGGATCTACAACGCCGGCCAGCGTCGCGTGCGGCGTGCACCGCAAGTCGCCTATGACGGCGTCGGCACGTCGTCCGACGGGCTGCGTACCACCGACAACTTCGACATGTTTTCCGGCGCTCCGGACCGCTACGACTGGAAGTTGATCGGCAAGAAGGAAATGTACATCCCTTATAACAGCTACAAGCTCGACTCGCCGGACCTCAAGTACACCGATGTGATCAAGGCCGGGCACATCAATCAGGACCTGACCCGCTACGAGTTGCACCGGGTCTGGGAGATCGTCGCCACGGTCAAGCCCAACGAGCGGCACGTGTATGCCAAGCGTCACATGTACATCGACGAGGACACTTGGCAAGTGGCGCTGGCCGATCACTACGACGGTCGCGGTCAGCTGTGGCGTGTGGCCGAAGGTCACGCCCAGTTCTACTACGATCACCAGGTTCCGGCCTACACGGTCGAGGCGCTGTATGACCTGATTGCCGGCCGCTACATCGCACTGGGGATGAAGAACGAAGAGAGGCGCAGCTTCGAATTCAACATCGACGCAAAAGCGGGGGATTACACGCCGGCAGCGCTGCGGAGTACAGGGGTTAGGTAATCGTCCTACAGGCTCTTACACACAAAGGTGACCCTTCGGTCACCTTTTTTATAGGTGCAAATCAGTACGCTGAATACTTCTTCAACAAGCTGTGTGGAGAGGACTAGGGTGGCGCCACAATTATAAAAAGGCGCACCACTATGACCGCCATGACCCCGTGTCTGGACCGTCCTGGACTCCTGCCCCGCTTGTCTTCCCATCACCTGTCACGCGACCGGTTGATCGAGCCGTTACTGGCCTCGACAGCACGCGTGAAACTGCTCTGTGCGCCGGCCGGCAGTGGCAAGAGTGCGCTGCTCATCGAATGCCTGTTGCGGGCACCCGAACAGTGTCACGTCTGTTGGCTGCCGCTGGTCGGTGCGTCGTTGAGTGCCGACGAATTTCGCCAGCGGCTGGCTCACGCGCTGGGATCGGATTCAGCGGACGAATCCGGATTGCTGGCGTATCTGACGCAATTGCAAACGCCGACCTGGCTCTGCCTCGATGACTATTGCCGCACGCCCAACCCGGAGCTGGATCTTTTGCTCGACCGGCTATTGGCGATCAGCAGCCCGATGGTCACCTGGTGGCTGAGTGGGCGCCGCCGCCCGCCCTGTAATTGGCCACGCCTGTTGCTGGCAGATGAACTGTACGACTGCGAGCGCGCCACGCTGGCCTTCACGGAAACTGAAATCGCCCGACTGTTGCACCACCTGGAACCGGAGCAGGCCGCCAAACGAGCCGGCCGGATCATCGAGCTGAGTGGCGGCTGGTGCGCGGGCGTGCGGATTGCGCTGCTGCAAAAATGCGATTGGTCGCGTAACGAGCAACTGCACGGTCGACCCGACACGCTGCACGATTACCTTGAGCACGAACTGTTCAGCATTCTGACCCCGGAGCTCACGGAAGCCTGGCGGGTGCTCGCCCATCTGCCGCGTTTCAATGCCCGGCTGTGCGACCATTTGTTCGGTGCGGGAGAGGGCGCCCAGTGCCTGAATACGTTGCAGGCCTTGGGTTGCTTTATCGAGCCTTGGCAAGACTCGGCAGACTGGCTGCAGATTTTCGCGCCCCTCACACAGTTGATGCGCGAAGAACAATGGCCGGAGGGACGCTCCTGGCATCGTCGCGCCTGTCAGTGGTTCGCCGCCGAACTGGACTGGAAAGCCGCCTTTGAACAGGCCTTGCTGGCGGAAGAATTCGAAGTCGCGGTCAGCCTGTTGCAGCATTTCAGTTTCGAGCAGTTGTTCGAGGAGCAGACGGTGGTGCTGTTGTTGCGTCTGCATGAGCGGCAAGGCGAGGAACTGATGCTGGGCTCGCCGCAACTGGTGGGGCTGATCACCGCGGCATTGCTGTTCGCCGGGCGATTCGAGCAGGCGGGGGAATGCATCGAGCATTTATCGCGCTTCATGCCTCAGCCGTCGGCGCTCCAGCAACGGCAGCTGATCGCACGCTGGCAAGCCTTGCAGGGTTGGCTCTTGCATTTGCAGGGGCGCATGGAACCTTCGCGGGCGCATTTGCTGGAGGCGCTCGGCGAACTCGGTCCGGAACTGTGGAGCGCCCGCCTGATGTGCCTGTCCGGCCTGACCCAGCAAGCGCTGCTGCGGGGCGAGCTTGACGTGGCCCACGCCCTCAACCGTGAGGCGTTGTGCCTGGCGCGTGCGCAAGGTTCGCTGGTGTTTGAAGGGCTGCTGGAACTCGACCATGCGCAATTGCTCGAGCAACGGGGCGCATCCGGCAGGGCCGAGCACTTGCTGGCGAACATGCACGATTTGCTCGCCAAACGGCAACCGCTGGCCGAGCCGTTACTCGGGCGGATCGCCTTGCGTCGTGGGCGTCTGAGCCTGTCTCAGGGGCGAGAGGCGCAGGCGGCCGAGTACTTCGAGAGCGGACTGCAGATGTGCCTGCGCAGCCAGGACAAGCGCGTGCTTTACGGTTTTCTCGGTCTCGCGCAGTTGGCCGCCAATCGCCTGGACTATGCCCAGGCCTTTGTCCTTCTGCGTGACGCCGAACGGTTGATGCAGCAACGACGGATTCCCGACACCGTTTACCGGAGCGTCTTGCTGCACATCAGCTGTCATTTCTGGCTGCAACAGGGACGCCCTGAACTGGCCCACGAAGCCTTGACGCGAGTGCTGCGGCACTATCACGGCTCCCATGCACGTCAGGCTCCGCCAGCCACGCTGGAACTGATCCCCTGCCTCGAATATCTGCTGGTACTGACCGACGTTTATCGGGGGCAAGCGCAACCCCTGTGGACCGGCTTCAGTGCCAGTTACAGTGGGCACGGCAGAGGGGGATGGCAGGGCTGCAAGCGCAATTGCACCTGGCACTGGCCGAAGTCGCCTGGTTGACGGGTGACACGCCTTTGGCGCGCCAGTCGCTACAGGAAGGATTCATCCTGATCGAGCGCTGCAACCTGCAACAGATCCTGCGCGATCTTCAGTTGCGCCAGCCTCTACTGTCGGACGCTCTCGGACGCGCCGAGTCGGGTCACGCTCCCGAGCCGATGGCGTCGCTGCAGAACAGTTTGAGTCAGCGTGAAATAGAAGTCCTTGAACTAGTGGCTCTGGGCAATTCCAATCAACAAATTGCCGATCAGTTGTTCATATCGTTACATACCGTAAAAACCCATGCGCGGCGAATTAACGGGAAGTTGGGAGTGGAGCGTAGAACACAAGCAGTGGCCAAGGCGAAAGTGTTGGGATTGGTTATTTAAGGCATGTGTGATCGTTTACGAATGCACACACGTTACGGGTTGTACTTCGAATGCCGAGCTGTTTATAAGTTGTGCTTCGACCCGCTCATCGGATATTTATTTATGAGTGTGTATTGGTCGGCGTATCAATTATTGAAAGGAAGCAGTTATGGATATTGGTTTGCTCGAAGACGTGAGTCAAAAGCTGGGCAAGATTTTCAAGGATTTGGGCTACACGATCGATGTGGATAAAACTTATCTGACTTCGGTAGTGGTCAATGATCAGGGTAAGCAGGTCGTGGACTACTCCGAGAGTTTGAGTTGGGCGGTCATGGAAAAAGTCCAGGCGGATGAATTACCGGAATTCAGTGATGAATACGCGGGCGTGTTTTCCGAGCAGTGGACATTTGAGCCTGACTATAGAGTTGTCGGATTGGATGTAGAGCAGGTCAAGGTATTTGGGTGCGAAGTGGTCGAGTCCTATCGCCGCAAGTAATCGCTGAATTATCCGTCCGGCAAGGCTGCCAGGGTTGGCGGCGTTGCCGGATTTTTTGTTCTGAACTGTGCAAAAGGAAGCGCGCAATGAATAGTGATGTTGTAAAAAACAAGGTTCAGCAAGAACCTCTGCGGCCCTCAAGGCGGTCAGTAATACCCACCTGGTTGGAACGGGCCACCGAAGAGGATCGCGAGTATTACCTGGATACGGAACAGGCATTGGCGAAAAATGAACAAGCGCTGGATGAACTGCTGAAAGAAGTCAGATCTCTCCGTGAATTCGCAAATTATTATGCCCGGGAGATCGTCAGGATCCCCAGCGGCAAAGTTGTCGATCCAGAACAGATCTTCGTCAGTGCCCGGCATACTTTTTTTGTCGGACAGCAAAAGATCATTCAAAGCAATCGCCTGACCCTTCCCGAGTTCATGATCAACGGTACATACGACGCGGCCTCTGTTCCACTGGAAATCACCCTCGAAGGCGACACACTTCCACCCGAATTCACCGAGGAAGACTTGTTGGACTTGATGCGCGCCGACGTCAGTATGCGTTCGTTGTATTCGGAAAAGTTTGAAAAGAAATACGCCAGCGAAGAAGTGCTTCACGCCCTGCAAGCCCGATTGGACAGTCGCATAGACTTGAGTTCGTTCAGTGCGAGATTGCAGGGGCACATCAATGATCAAAGTCTGAAAATCGTTGAACTGGCGACTGACCAGGCTGAAGGTTACTCCTTGGGAGCGTTATCGTTTGACGGCTGGAATAAACCTTTCCAGGGGATCATCGTTTATTGCGGGCCGCAAGGCGAAGCCGGTCCTTGCGTGCTCTATGCGCCCGAGGGACCTGGGGGGCGAACGTGGTACGAGTTCCCGTCCTTCAGGCAATTGAACGCGCATATGGTTGATTGGGTGGGAGCGCCAGAGGGGCGCAGCTACCTGAGCCGTCAATCTCATGCCAGTGAGCGAAAAGACGTTGAAGCGTACATGCGGCGGGTATTGGAGTTGCCGAGTCGGTGGTACGGCATCAGCCACCATCCTTGGATCTCGGCAGGATCGGGTGCATTACGTCTTGGTGTTTTGCTGACTGTCGATTGGCAGAGGGAGGAACTGGAGGCGTTAACCCCTGCGGGTTATCGATCCGCGTCGTCCTACAATCAAAAGTATTTCGCTCGATTGAACACCGAACTCAAAGCGCTGACCTGGCTTGCCAATCACGAAACAAGGCTGATCAGCTACGAGAAGTTTGCCTTTGATCTGATAAAAAAGAGGGCGGATGATCTGTTGGCAGATAACGGCGAGCCCATGTCCATCGATCCCGACCTGATTATGGTGCAACTGGATCCCGCACAATCGATGACGTTGACCCAACTCATTATCACAGAGCATCACATCATTGATGATGGCCGGCCGGGGCATATTCCTGATGGTTATCCGCTAGTCCGATTGTTACCAGGTCATCCTCCGATTTCCGACCTGCTGAGAAAATACATCCCCGGTTGGTCGAGGACGCTGCGCCCGGGCGAAAAATATATCGATATGCTGCATTCGGACTATCTGGATCAAGACTCACCCGGTTACGACTTCAAGCGCGATGTGTATGTCGATCTACAGCTACAGGAGATGCATCGGGGAGCGTTGGCGGAGTTGTTCAACGGTGTTCTGGAGACCGATCACTACCATCGTCTCGCGCAGGTTATTCGTGACCTGCGCGAACCCGAGGAGCCCAGTGACCTAATTGTTGTCGACTACCCTGATTCTCCCAAGCGCGATGGTGTTTACCAGTTTCATCTGGAGCGTCGCAGGATCCAGGGCGTGTATGTCTTTCGCACGATGGACAACGGCGTCGCCCAGGATGTGTTGTATACCCCGCATGCGCCGGATGATCGGTGGTTCCGACCGTTGGCCGAGTTTGCGAAGTCGGTTAAAAGAGGCGGCCTTGGCGATTACTACTGCAAACGTGCAAAGCTCACCGATCAAACGCTGGTCAGAAATTACCTCGACAGGGTCACAAACAGCAGTGCCGATCTTGAGGCTCCGTCGTTACAGGTCAATAGCCGGGTTTTCAACTTCTCGAATTGCTACAGAAACATGGTCGGTCAGGCCATCGATGACGTGGATGCCAAGACCTCCAGTCTCATCGAAGTATTGGCAAAAATCACATGGGACGCGGCGGTTGCGGCCGTTTCAGTCATAGGCTGTGTGTTTCCGCCGATTGGTCTCGGATTGAGTGCCGTTCTCGTGGCCAAGGGCGTATTTGAGGGTGCGTTGGCCTACCGCGACGGTGACAACGAAAAAGCCCTTTCCAGTTACCTGGATTGCATGTTGGAACTGGCCACAATGCGCATCGGCAAGTTGGGATTCTCGCAGGCGCAGAAGTTGATTGCGAAGCAGTTGGGCGACGTCAATACCTGCATGAGCGTGGTCTCGGCATGCACGGGTACCACAGCAGATCTGACGGTCATTAAAGAACTGATCAAGGAAGCCATCGCCGAGCCTGATTCCAGCGAGCGGACGCTGCTGGCATAAACCCGGCTAAACGGTTACGGCGGGCGGTTCATAGCCCATACGCCAACTCACGGCCCGCGTCGCCGCCAGCAAACGCTGCGCCGCCGGGCCGTTTTCGTCGGCGTGGAACAGCGACGTCGGGCCAACGATAGTCATGACCGCAGCCACATTGCCGACGGCATTGAAAACCGGCGCCGACAACGCATCGACGCCCGGCATCAACAAACCGTGCACATGGTGCAGACCGCGACTGCGGATCTGTTCGCACAACGCGCCATAAGCCTGATCGTCTGCCAGCGCATGGGTATTAGCGTTGTGCAGTTCCTGCTCACGCAAGTCCACGGTTTCTCGCTTCGGCAAATAGGCGCCGAACACCAACCCGGTCGACGAGCTGAGCAGCGGCAACACCGAGCCCAATTGCGTCACCACCGTCACCGCGCGCACCGCGGGTTCGATATGCACCACGGTCGCGCCCTGATTGCCCCACACCGCCAAAAAGCACGTTTCGTTCAATTCATCGCGCAACTCGGCCAGGGGCAGGGCGGCAACTTTGAGCACGTCCATACTGTTGAGTGCGGCCAACCCCACACGCAAGGCTTCGCGACCGAGGCCGTAGTGGTTAGTGGCGGTGTTCTGTTCGGCAAAGCCGCTGGCAATCAAGGCCTGCAAATAACGGTGAACCTTGCTCGCCGGCATCTGCACGTGCTCGGCCAGCCGTGACAAAGACGTCGATGGCGACAACTCGGCCAGCGCCTTGAGGATGTCGGTGCCGACCTCGGCCGAGCGGACTTTCTGTTTGTCGTTGTTGCGCGGCGTTTCCATGGAGGCGGTCTGATCCGGGACGAATGGGCGTCTTTATAGCTTGACGGTCAATACCAATCAAATTACGTTGTGCGTAATTGAATTACGACAAAAATAACCCAGGCGTGCCAGGACCTCTGAAACAGAGTGACAGGCCATCGCCTACTCCCTGTTCAGGAGGCTCCATGAACCTCGATTCAACGGCGCCAGCGCTGGCTTATCAGTCCGGCTTCGGCAACGAATTCAGCAGCGAGGCGTTGCCCGGTGCACTGCCCGTCGGCCAGAACTCCCCGCAAAAAGCTCCGTACGGTCTCTACACAGAACTGTTCTCCGGCACCGCGTTTACCATGGCCCGCAGCGAAGCGCGGCGTACCTGGATGTACCGGATTCAGCCGTCGGCGAATCACCCGGCGTTCGTCAAACTGGACCGGCAACTGGCCGGCGGCCCATTGGGTGAAGTCACCCCCAATCGCTTGCGCTGGAACCCGTTGGATATTCCCACTGAGCCCACCGATTTCATCGACGGACTGGTGAGCATGGCGGCCAATTCGGCGGCGGAAAAACCGGCCGGGATCAGTATCTACAGCTACCGCACCAACCGCTCCATGGAGCGCGTGTTCTTCAACGCCGACGGCGAGCTGTTGCTGGTTCCAGAACAGGGACGGCTGCGCATCGCCACCGAACTGGGCGTGCTGGAACTTGAGCCGCTGGAAATCGCCGTGCTGCCGCGCGGTCTGAAATTCCGCGTCGAATTGCTCGACCCGCAAGCGCGCGGCTACATTGCGGAAAACCACGGTGCGCCATTGCGCCTGCCGGATCTCGGGCCAATCGGCAGCAACGGCCTGGCCAATCCGCGAGACTTCCTGAGCCCGGTCGCCCATTACGAAAACCTCAAGCAGCCGACCACCCTGGTGCAGAAATTCCTTGGTCAACTGTGGGGCTGCGAGCTCGATCATTCGCCGCTCAATGTGGTCGCCTGGCACGGCAATAATGTGCCGTACAAATATGACCTGCGCCGTTTCAACACCATCGGCACGGTCAGTTTCGACCACCCGGATCCGTCGATTTTCACTGTCCTGACCTCGCCGACCAGCGTCCATGGTCTGGCCAATCTGGACTTCGTGATCTTCCCGCCACGCTGGATGGTGGCCGAGAAAACCTTCCGGCCACCGTGGTTTCACCGCAACCTGATGAACGAATTCATGGGCCTGATCAAGGGCGAATACGACGCCAAGGCCGAAGGCTTCGTGCCCGGTGGCGCGTCGTTGCACAGCTGCATGAGCGCCCACGGCCCGGACGGCGAAACCTGCACCAAAGCGATCAACACCGAACTCGCCCCGGCGAAAATCGACAACACCATGGCCTTCATGTTCGAGACCAGCCAGGTGCTGCGCCCGAGCCGTTTCGCCCTCGATTGCCCGCAACTGCAAACCAACTACGACGCCTGCTGGGCGACACTGCCCGCCACTTTCGACCCGACCCGGAGATAACCCATGACTCAGACTTCCATCACTCGTAGCTGGGTTGCCTCCGCCAACGGCCATGCGGATTTCCCGCTGCAAAACCTGCCGCTGGGCGTGTTCAGCGTGAAGGGTTCTGCTCCGCGCAGCGGTGTGGCGATTGGCGACCATATCTTTGATCTGGAAGCAGCGCTGGAGGCCGGCCTGTTTGACGGTGCCGCAAAAACGGCGGTCGAAGCCACCCGTGGCGGTCAGCTCAATGCATTTTTCGAACTGGGCCGTGAGGCTCGCGTCGCCCTGCGTGAACGCTTGATCGAACTGTTCAAGGAAGGCAGCACCCTGCACGGCAAGATCGAAGCCCAAGGCGCGAAACTGCTACCACTGGCGACCAATTGCGAGATGCACCTGCCAGCGAAAATCAACGATTACACCGACTTCTACGTCGGCATCGAGCACGCGCAAAACGTCGGCAAACTGTTCCGTCCCGACAACCCGTTGCTGCCGAACTACAAGTACGTGCCCATCGGTTACCACGGCCGCGCGTCGACCATTCGCCCATCCGGCACCGACGTTCGCCGTCCGAAAGGTCAGACCCTGCCGGCCGGTCAGACCGAGCCGACCTTTGGCCCGTGTGCACGTCTGGATTACGAGCTGGAGCTGGGTATCTGGATTGGCCAGGGCAACGAGATGGGCGACTCGATCGCCATCGGTGATGCTGCGGATCACATCGCCGGTTTCTGCCTGCTCAATGACTGGTCGGCACGGGATATCCAGGCTTGGGAATACCAGCCACTGGGGCCGTTCCTGTCGAAGAGTTTCATCACCAGCATCTCGCCATGGGTCGTGACGGCCGAAGCGCTGGAGCCGTTCCGTCGTGCGCAACCGGCGCGTCCTGAAGGCGATCCGCAGCCGCTGCCGTACCTGTCCGACAAACGCGATCAGGCCGCTGGCGCGCTCGACATCGAATTGGAAGTGCTGCTGCTCACAGAGGCCATGCGCGAGCAGAACCTGCCGGCCCATCGCCTGACCCTGAGCAACACGCAACACATGTACTGGACCGTGGCGCAACTGGTTGCGCATCACAGCGTCAACGGCTGCCAGTTGCAGGCCGGTGACCTGTTCGGTTCGGGCACCTTGTCGGGGCCGGAAAACGGTCAGTTCGGCAGCCTGCTGGAAATCACCGAGGGCGGTAAGAAGCCGATCGAGCTGGCGTCGGGCGAGGTGCGTAAATTCCTTGAGGACGGCGACGAAATCATTCTGCGTGCCCGTTGCAGCCGCGAGGGTTTTGCCTCCATCGGTTTCGGCGAGTGCCGCGGCAAAGTGTTGCCGGCGCGTTAAGAGGAACGGGTCATGGAACTCTATACCTACTACCGCTCGACCTCGTCTTACCGGGTGCGCATCGCGTTGGCATTGAAGGGGCTGAATTACCAGGCGCTGCCGGTCAACCTGATCGCACCGCCCGGTGGTGAGCATCGCCAGCCAGCGTATCTGGGCATCAACCCGCAAGGTCGGGTGCCGGCCTTGCGCACTGATGAAGGTGAATTGCTGATCCAGTCACCGGCGATCATCGAGTACCTGGAGGAACGTTATCCACAGGTGCCGCTGTTGTCCAAAGACCTCGCCGCTCGCGCGCATGAACGGGGCGTGGCGGCGGTGATTGGCTGCGATGTCCATCCGCTGCACAACGTCAGCGTGCTCAACCGGCTGCGGCAGTCGGGCCACGATGAAACGCAGGTGGTCGAGTGGATCGGGCACTGGATCGGTCAGGGCCTGGCGACGGTCGAGCAGTTGATTGGCGATGCAGGTTACTGCTTTGGTAATGAACCGGGATTGGCGGATGTGTATCTGATTCCGCAGCTGTACGCGGCTGAGCGATTCAATATTGCGCTTGAGGCGTACCCACGGATTCGTCGGGTTGCGGCGCTCGCCGCGACACACCCGGCGTTCATAAAAGCGCACCCGGCGAATCAGCCAGACACCCCTTGACGCCTCACACTGACTCAATGTGGGAGCGGGCTTGCTCGCGAATGCGGCTTGTCAGTCGACATTTATGCTGCTGACACACCGCTTTCGCGAGCAAGCCCGCTCCCACAAGGTTTTGCTATCAGTGGACGATCGAGTTGGGCGGGAGGTGGCCTAATCGCTCAGTCAAA
Source organism: Pseudomonas sp. LBUM1670 (assembly GCF_059695695.1). Classification (NCBI taxonomy): domain Bacteria; kingdom Pseudomonadati; phylum Pseudomonadota; class Gammaproteobacteria; order Pseudomonadales; family Pseudomonadaceae; genus Pseudomonas; species Pseudomonas sp. LBUM1670. The sequence goes on from NZ_CP166783.1 coordinate 1,013,257, forward strand.
CGAATCCGCTGGATCGGGTCGTCGCTGAGCAGCAGCGCATGCTCCAGATCGAAACGCTCGGCGTTCGGGCAGTCCAGCCGCTGGTAGAGGCTGGCCCGGGCCAGGTAATCGGAGGCGCTCGCGTTGCCGAGCTCCAGCACACGCTCGGCGTCGATCAGAGCGCCGATGTAATCATCGTGGGAAAGGTGCAACTGACGCAGGTTGCGCGACAGTCGCTGCAGCATCTGCACCGGTTCGGCAGTCAGCAGATGCTCGGCGCTGAGCTTCATGTTCGGGCCGTACTGGCGTTGCAGCAGTTCACGGCAATCGTTGGGGTACAACCGGCGTCCACCGCAAGGGTCGAGCAAATGATCGGCCCCCGGAACCCGCAGCAGGAAATGCCCGGGGAAGTTGACCCCGACCATAGGGATTTCCAGGCCTCTGGCCAGTTCCAGCGCAATCAGCCCCAGTGCCAGCGGTTGTCCGCGCCGGCGTTCCAGCACTTTGTCGAGCAAGGCCGCTTGCGGGCGCAAGGGGGTAAAGTCGTCCTGAGCGAAACCCAGGTCATTCAGGCGTCGCAACAGCGGTTGGGCCAGTTCGCTCACCGGCAGCATCGGCAGGCCGTAACTGACGCGTTGTTGCAGGTCCTTGAAACGGGTCAGAACCGCCGCTGGATTCACTTCCTTGTCATGCTCGGCGGACATCCACAGCGCCGCCTCGAACAGCGCGGGCGGTGATCGTTGCAGACAGTCGAAGAAGCGTTGGCGGGGCGTCATCAAAATCTCCTGCGAATGCCTCGTTTTAGCCTCGTCTGCGGCGTTCGTCCAGTGGCACGCCAGGTTATGCCCGAAACCGCTGATTAGCGGCGATGCTTATTCCGGTGCGCTTCTGCAATTTTTGGGCGCGAGCCTATACTGGCGACTACAAGAAGTGATTCGGGAGCCCCTACGATGTTCGCTCTCATGCAAAGCACTCGCCTTGAATCGCTGCATCTGAGCGTCGACTCGGTCACCGGGTTGAAGGCGGTCATTGCCATTCATAACAGCCGTCTGGGGCCTGCCCTGGGAGGTTGTCGTTACCTTGCCTATCCCGACGACGAGTCCGCGATCGAGGATGCCATTCGCCTCGCCCAAGGCATGAGTTACAAAGCGGCGCTCGCCGGTCTGTCGCAGGGCGGCGGTGTGGCGGTGATTGTTCGACCGGTCCATGTGGAAAACCGCGCGGCACTGTTCGAAGCGTTCGGCCGCTGCATCAATCAGCTCGACGGCCGCTACATCACTGCCATCGACAGCGGCACCTCGGTGGCGGATATGGATTGCATCGCCCAACAGACCCAACATGTCACCAGCACCACCTCGGCGGGCGACCCGGCGCCTCACGCGGCGATGGGCGTGTTCACCGGCATTCGTGCCACCGCCATGGCCCGTCTGGGCAGCGATAACCTCGAAGGCTTGCGTGTGGCCATTCAAGGCCTGGGCAACGTCGGTTATGCCTTGGCCGAGCAGCTGCACGCCGCCGGTGCCGAACTGCTGGTCAGCGACATCGATCACGGCAAGGTGCAACTGGCCATGGAGCAACTCGGCGCTCACCCTATCGCCAACGAAGCATTGCTCAGCACGCCTTGCGACATTCTCGCGCCGTGCGGCCTCGGCGGCGTGCTCAACAGCAATACCGTCTCGCAACTGCGATGCTCGGCGGTGGCCGGTTCGGCGAATAACCAGCTGACTCATCTGGATGTCGCGGATCAACTGGAACGGCGAGGCATTCTTTACGCGCCGGATTATGTGATCAATGCCGGCGGGCTGATCTACGTCTCGCTCAAACACCGCGGCGAAGAGCTGACGACCATCACCGCGCATCTGTCGAAAATCAGCTCGAGGCTGACCGAAGTCTTCGCCCATGCCCAGGCGGAGAAACGTTCCCCGGCGCGAGTGGCGGACGAGTTGGCGGAGAAAGTGTTGTACCGCTGAAATCAGAGACAAGATCTTTTGATTTTCGGACATGAAAAAGGCCCTGAGTCATTCGACTCAGGGCCTATTCAATTGGGGTGTTGCTTACTTCGGCGTCTTGGCGGCTTTGGCTGGCTTGGTCGGCTCAGCAGCTTCAGCTACTTCAACGGGTTCGGCCTTTTCAACCACTTCAGCCGGCGCATTCAGCAGTTCGGACAACGCATCCGGCTGACTCTTGAACGCCTTGGCGAACACATCGCGGTTCTTCGCCATGTAGATCCCGGCTTCTTCCACTTGCTGCTCGGTCAGGGACGGAACGGCTTTTTGCAACACTTCAGCCAGCAATTCGGCCAGTTCGAGCATTTTGTCATGACGGTCAGCTTCGGCTTTATCCATGAACAAGCGCTCCAGATCTCGGCTGCTGCGGTATACCACTTCGACGGCCATTCACCACCTCACATGCCTTCACGATAGTTGTCTGTTTCGACCACTGTATTTATATACAGCGAAAAGGATAAGCGAATCCCTGCGCTTTGGGTAGTGGCTTTTTAATGTAGACCGAATTCAGGGTTTGTCAGGTAGACCGCGTCGCTCCATTCGCGAGCAAGCCCGCTCCCACAAGGGATCTCCGGCGTTCACAACACCAGTGTGGGAGCGGGCTTGCTCGCGAAGGCGCCTGTCCAAACACCACAAAAGTGTCCAATAGCTGCCCATCGCCATCTCACCCGACAGCCTCTGGCCTTTTTTCTGCATGCAGAACAACCGTCACGTCCAACCCGCATCATCCGCTCGACCGAGCTAAGGAAGAATCATCGTGAAAATCAACTGGGCCGAGAACCTGCGGCAGAACGTGCACCAACTGGCCGAATCCCTGGGCAATCTGTTCGTCGAGACCTTCCACTACCTGGCGCTGTTCGCCATTGGTGCGGTGACCGCGTGGGCGGCGGTGATGGAATTTCTGGGGATGATCGAAGAGGGGCACATCAAGATCGACGACATCTTGCTGCTGTTCATCTATCTCGAACTGGGCGCGATGGTCGGGATTTATTTCAAGACCAACCACATGCCGGTGCGCTTTCTGATCTACGTGGCGATCACCGCGCTGACGCGGCTGCTGATCTCCAACGTCTCGCACCACAACCCGCCCGATCTCGGCATCATTTACCTGTGCGGCGGAATTCTGCTGCTGGCGTTTGCGATTCTGGTGGTGCGTTACGCCTCGTCGCAATTCCCTTCGGTGAAGATCGAACACCCGCAACGCAAGATCGGTGCGGGTTCCGGTGAGCATCCCGAAGTGGAGAAGGGCGAGCTTTAAAGCCGCATGGCGGGCCGTGTCTGGCCTTTGGTTGGCGGCGGCGGCAGGTTGCGGTTGTCACCGTCGGTCATGGCTTCGAGGATGGACATGGCGCACTGGCCCTGTTCGATGGCAATGCCGAACTGGATGCTTTGCACCAGACGTTTGAGGCGCTTGGGGTCATTGCGTTGTTCAGCGCTGATCATCCGTTTGGCCACGACCCGGCCACTGTTGGACAGGGTCAGCATGATGCTGCCGTCCAGACCCTGAATGCTCAGGTTGATCTGGTAATCCGGTGCAAAGGCATCGGTAATGAGCTGAAAGGGGTTGTCCATGATGCGTCACCGCCTGATTGAACGTGCAGTAATTGACCGGTCATGATCGGGTTGGTTCGCGACACCAGACCATCGGCATGTCGCTCGCCGAGGTTTTAAAAAGTCCTTTTGACCTCGAGAAAGATGTAGCAAGGGGCATGCCGGAAAATTGTCGAGCATTGATCGCCCCCTGTAGGAGCGAGCTTGCTCGCGATGGTCGTCAACGATTACGCGTGTTTACCGGGTAAACGCGGCGCTCTGAAGTCCATCGCGAGCAAGCTCGCTCATACAAAAGACCTTGCCCGTTTCAGGGCATGAACGAGTAGATGATCGCAGACAGTGCAACAAGACCGATCAGGACCACGAACACGTTCGACGCCTGGCCCGAATACTGGCGCAAGGCCGGTACGCGGCGAATGGCGTACATCGGCATCAGGAACAACAGGCACGCGATGATTGGCCCGCCGAGGGTTTCGATCATGCCGAGGATGCTCGGGTTGAAGGTCGCCACGGCCCAGCAACTGAGGATCATGAACAGCGCAGTGATGCGGTTCAGCCAGCTCGACGACATCACCCGGCCACGGCCACGCAGACTTTTCACGATCAAGCCCTGAAAGCCTTCGCTGGCGCCGATGTAATGGCCGAGGAAGGATTTGGTGATCGCCACCAGCGCAATCAACGGCGCGGCATAAGCGATGACCGGGGTCGGGAAGTGGTTGGCGAGGTACGACAGGATCGAGATGTTCTGCGCCTTCGCCGCTGCGAGATCAGCCGGGGACAATGCCAGCACGCAGCTGAAACAGAAGAACATCACCGTCACCACCATCATCCCGTGGGCGATGGCGAGAATGCCGCTGCTCTTGCGCTCGGCCTGCTGACCGTAACGCTGCTTTTGATCGACAGCGAAGGCGGAGATGATCGGCGAATGGTTGAACGAGAACACCATTACCGGAATCGCCAGCCACAGCGTTTTGAAGAACAGTGGCATCGGCATGCCTTCGCTGGCGGTGGCGAAAAATGCGCCGTTCCAGTTCGGGATCAGGCTGACACCGAGCAGCAGCAACGCCGCGACGAACGGGTAAACCAGCACGCTCATGCATTTGACGATGACGCCCTGGCCACAACGGACAATCGCCATCAGGCCGAGGATCAGCCCCAGCGACAGCACCGCCCGAGGTGGCGGGGCGATGTGCAACTGATGCTCCATGAAACTGCTCAGCGTGTTGGTCAGCGCCACGCTGTACACCAGCAGGATCGGGAAGATCGCGAAGAAATACAGCAGCGTGATCAGCTTGCCCGCGCCGATGCCGAAGTGCTCTTCCACCACTTCGGTGATGTCCCCGGAGCGCCCGGACAGCACGAAACGGGTCAGGCCACGGTGGGCGAAGAAAGTCATCGGGAACGCCAGCACTGCCAGGATCAGCAGCGGCCAGAAGCCACCCACGCCGGCATTGATCGGCAGGAACAGCGTGCCGGCGCCAATCGCGGTGCCATAGAGGCCCAGCATCCAGGTGGTGTCGTGTTTGCTCCAGCCCTTGTGGGTTATTTCTTTATTGCGTGTCAGATCTACAGCGGGATTTTCGGCAGCAGGTGTACGTACATCGGTCATCGTTTTTGGCCTCGTTATTATTCTTGCTCGGGCTCACGGGTGACGGGCGGTAAGGGAATGCTCCTCAGCACTCCACCCAGCTGACAGCCAGGCCGCCCCGTGAAGTCTCTTTGTATTTGTCATGCATGTCGGCGCCGGTGTCGCGCATGGTGCGGATCACCCGGTCCAGGGAAATGAAGTGTTTGCCGTCGCCGCGCAGGGCCATTTGCGTGGCGTTGATCGCCTTCACGGCGGCAATCGCATTGCGCTCGATGCACGGCACTTGCACCAGGCCACCGACCGGGTCGCAGGTCAGGCCGAGGTTGTGTTCCAGGCCGATTTCCGCAGCGTTTTCCAGTTGCTCGGGCGTGGCACCCAGCACGTCGGCCAGACCGGCGGCGGCCATGGCGCACGCCGAACCGACTTCGCCCTGACAGCCGACTTCAGCGCCGGAGATCGAGGCGTTTTTCTTACAGAGAATGCCTACAGCCGCCGCGCCCAAAAAGAACGCGACCACGTCATCGTCCGACGCGTCCGGGTTGAATTTCATGTAGTAGTGCAGGACGGCGGGAATGATCCCGGCCGCGCCGTTGGTAGGCGCGGTGACCATCCGTCCACCGGCGGCGTTTTCTTCGTTCACGGCGAGGGCGAACAGGTTCACCCATTCCATCGCCGATAACGTGGAAGTGATGACATTCGGCTTGCCGATTTCCAACAGGCTGCGATGCAATTTCGCCGCACGGCGCGGAACATTCAGACCGCCGGGCAGGATGCCTTCGTGGCGCAAGCCTTGCTCGACGCACTCGCGCATCACCGACCAGATGTGCAAAAGGCCCTGACGGATTTCGGCTTCGCTGCGCCAGGCCAGCTCATTGGCCATCATCAATTCGGAAACCCGCAGGCCGTTCTGGTTGCAGAGCTTGAGCAATTCGGCGGCGCTGGAGAAATCGTACGGCAGCAGGACGTCGCTGGTCGGCGCGATGCCGGATTCGGCTTCGGCCGCTTCGATGATGAAACCGCCGCCGATCGAGTAGTACGTTTGCTCCAACAGCTCACCGGTTTCGCCGAAGGCTGTCAGAGACATGGCGTTGGGGTGGTAGGGCAGGCTCTCGTCGAGCAGCAGCAAATCGCGGTTCCAGTCGAAGGCGATGGTGGTTTGGCCGGCCAGATTCAGTTCGCCGGTCTTTAGTAATGTGTTGATGCGGCTGTCGATGCAGGTCGGATCGATGCTGTCCGGCCATTCGCCCATCAGGCCCATGACACACGCACGGTCGGTGGCGTGGCCGACGCCGGTGGCTGAGAGGGAGCCGTATAGGCGAACTTCTACCCGACGGACGGCGGACAGCAAATTCTGCTCAATCAGTGCCTCGGCGAAGGTCGCGGCGGCGCGCATCGGGCCGACGGTGTGGGAACTGGACGGACCGATGCCGACTTTGAAAAGATCAAAAACACTGATAGCCATGCTAAAGCCTGTACAAGCAATGGAAGAGAAATCGCTGCCATTTTTGTAGGACAAGCGCAATGTCGGCGATACTGCCTACCTCGGTCCTACGTGACCAACGAAACTTCCTAAGAAAGCCTTTAGCAGGACTAAACAATGAGTCGCCAATTGCATGCCCAGACTTACGTCTGGCTGCACGTGTTTTCCTGTGCCGCGCGGCACTTGTCGTTCACCCGGTGCGCCGAAGAGCTGCACATCACGCCGGGTGCGGTCAGTCAGCAAATCCGTCAACTGGAAGAACGGCTGGGTTTTCGACTGTTCCACCGGCGTGCCCGTGGTGTGGAATTGAGCGCAGAAGGCCAGCGACTGGCCATCACGGTCAACGAGGCTTACGGCAGCATCGACGCAGAATTGCGACGACTGGATGCAGGAATGATCAGCGGAATCTTGCGGCTGCGCTCGATACCGTCGTTCCTGAGCAAATGGTTGACCCCGCGTCTGCCGCGCTTGCAGCAGCGTTTTCCGGACATTCAATTGCGCCTCGTGGCCGAGGACAGCAGCGTGCCGTTACACGAGGGCGACTTCGACCTGGCCATTGATCTGAATGACGGCAGTTACCCCAGCTTGTTATCCACAACCTTGCTCGACGAGCAGATCTTCCCGGTTTGCGCGCCGAGCCTGTTGCGCGGGCGGCCGCCGTTGCACGGCCCGGCAGACCTGTCGCACTTTCCGCTGTTGCACGACATCACTGCCTGGCGCGGCAGTTATGAGTACGCGGAATGGGAGTTCTATCTCAACGCCATTGGCTTCGAAGGCGCGGATCTGCGGCGTGGGCACACGTTCAATCGCAACCACCTGACCATCGAAGCGGCGATTGCCGGAATGGGCGTGGCGATTGCGCGGCGCACCTTACTGAACGATGAGCTGGAGCGGGGGACGTTGATCGTGCCGTTTGGTCTGGCGGTGCCGAATCACAAACGTTACGTGCTGCTCTATGCGCCGGGGGCGCTGAGCCATCCGGGCGTGCGCGCGGTGCATGACTGGCTGGTGGAAGAGGCGGGGATTTTTCGAAGCCTGCACCCGCTGGCGGAGCGGCAGATGTGAGTAATTATGACAAAGAAGCGAGGCGACCCAACTCCCGACCTTAACAGCGCATTTGCTCCTTGTCCGGCTTTTTTTGCGAATGAAAATTTATCTTTTTTCAGGGGTTGAATTGTTCGGCGCGCAGACCGATTGTGTAAGTAAGAGGTCACGGTGACGACGCCCAAGGGCTAGCCGAAGGGCCTCTCGCGAGCTAGCTGAAATAAGGGATGAACTATGCAAATCCAAGTCAACAGCGATAACCATATTCAAAGCAGCATCCGACTGGAGGAGTGGGTACGTACTACCATTGAGAGCACGCTCGAACGTTATGAAGAGGACCTGACCCGCGTCGAGGTTCACCTGCGGGACGAGAACGGCGACAAGCCTGGTCCCCATGATTTGCGCTGCCAGCTGGAAGCGCGGCCAAAAGGCCACCAGCCGATTTCTGTCACCCATAAGGCCGAGAACCTGGAACTGGCGATCGACGGTGCGGCTGAAAAACTCGAACACGCGCTGGAACATCTGTTTGGCAAACTGCGGGGCAAACCACGTGCCGCGGTGGTGCCGTTCGAAAGAGTAGCGGCCGATGCGCTGCTGGAAGACGAGTTTCTCGAGAACGAACAGGCAGCACTGAACGGCTGACACCCGATTCACTTTTTATCTTTCCACCACTGAAAACGGGCCTGCTTATGCAGGCCCGTTCTTGTTTCAGGGTTTGGTTGATTCTGCAGGTTGATGAATACCTGTGGCGAGGGAGCTTGCTCCCGCTGGGCTGCGAAGCAGTCCCAAAACCTGCCTCCGAGTTCTATCAGGCAAACCGTGTCAGTCGGTCTGCGACTGCTGCGCAGCCGAACGGGAGCGAGCTCCCTCGCCACAATGAAGTCCTGCCCCAGAGACATCGTCAGTCTCAAACGCGCTGATCCGAACTGTTTTGCGTATGAGAATATTTATCATTAATATTGCGACCTTGTTGGCCCCCTGACTTTCTCGCGGCCTCACCCGTTTCAAGGTCGAAACATGAAAGTACTCCCCGTTTCCTATCGGTTGGCCGTCACGTCGCGAGTGCTGGCCGCGGTGCTGGGCGGCTACATTGTCGCGGCGCTCGCCAGTGTCAGCCTGAGTCTTTGGTTGCCCATGGCCCGCGCCGACGCTGTGGTGACCGGGATGATGACGTCGTTTCTCGCCTACCTGTGCGCGGTACTCTGGTGCTTTGCCTGCCGCAGTGCATGGCAAGCCTGGCTCGGGCTGATCGTGCCGAGCCTGTTGCTGGCGGCGGTGTCGGGACTGGCGTACTGGATGGGCCACTCATGAAAGAGGGCTTTCGTCAGGCGATGGCCTGGCTGCACACCTGGGCCGGGTTGACGTTCGGCTGGTTGCTGTTCGCGATTTTCCTGACCGGCACGCTCGCCTACTTCAAGGATGAGATCAGCCACTGGATGCAGCCGGAAATTCCTGCCCGTTCGGTGACCTCCGAAGCCAGCCTGACGCTCGCGCAGAACTATCTTCAGCAACACGCCGCCGGTGCCTCGCGCTGGCTCATCGACTTGCCCGATGCCCGCGAACCCGGCCTGTCGGTACGCTGGCAGCAAACCCCGGCCAAGCGTGGCGAACGCGGCCAGTTCACGGAAAAACGCCTCGACCCGCAAACCGGCGCCGAAGTGCAGGGCCGCGAAACCACGGGCGGCGAGTTCTTCTACCGCTTCCACTTTCAGCTGCAAATGCCTTATCCGTGGGGGCGCTGGTTGTCGACCATCGCCGCCATGGTGATGTTCGTCACGCTGATCAGCGGGATCATTACCCACAAGAAAATCTTCAAGGACTTCTTCACCTTCCGCCCGCGCAAGGGCCAGCGTTCCTGGCTCGACGGGCATAACGCGGTGGGTGTGCTGGTGCTGCCGTTTCACCTGATGATCACCTACAGCAGCCTGGTGATTTTCATGTCTATGGTGATGCCGGCGAGCATCCTGGCCTCGTACAACGGTGATGTCCGGGCGTTTTACGATGAGGTGTTTACGGCGTCCTCTACGCCGGAGCTTGCGGGCCAGCCGGCTCAGTTGGCGCCGCTGGCACCGCTGCTGGAGCGGGCGCGCGAGCAGTGGTCGGGCGGGCGCGTCGGGCGGCTGACAGTGAACAATCCGGGCGATGCGAATGCCTCGGTCGTGCTCGTGCGTGACGGCGCCGACCGCGTGGTCCACGACTTCGGCAGCGCCGTGAGCTTCAATGGCGTCACCGGGCAGCTGCTCGGCACGACGCCGGAGCAATCACTGCCGAGGGCGATTGCCGGCAGTTTCTACGGCTTGCACATGGGACATTTCGCCGATCCGGTGTTGCGTTGGTTGTACTTCATCTGTGGTTTGGCCGGCACGGCGATGATCGGCACCGGGCTGGTGATCTGGCTCGGCAAGCGTCAGCTCAAGCATGCGAAAAGCGCCGTGATGCCGTTCGAGTTGCGGCTGGTGGAAGTGCTGAACATCGCCAGCATGTCCGGGCTGATGGTCGCGGTGGCCGCGTTCTTCTGGGCCAATCGCGTGTTGCCGGTGGACACGGCCGGACGTGCGGATTGGGAAGTGAACAGCTTCTTTATCGTCTGGGGCTTGGGTGTGTTGCATGCCATGCTCCGCCGGGGCCGTGCTGCGTGGGTTGAGCAACTGGCGCTGGCGGCGCTGCTGTTTGGCGCGGTGCCGGTGTTGAACGCCCTGACCACGCCGTATCACTTGGGAATCACGCTGGCGCAGGGCGATTGGGCGATGGCCGGTTTCGATTTGACGTGTCTGGGCAGCGGTCTGTTTTTCGCCTGGGCCGCGTGGAAAATGCAGCGCTCGGGACAGGCTGAGATTGTCACCCGGCAGCGTGCACAGCCGATCACCCTTGAGCAAGAGGCGAACTGAATGTTGCTGGCCCTGTTGCTTTGTTACGGCGGTTTCACCGCGCTCTGTTTATCGATGGACCGGCATCACGCCGAGCTGTTGGGCCGCAAGCCGTCGGCCCGTCGGCGCCAACTGATGACACTCGGTGGTTGGCTGTTGCTGGCCTTGTCCATTTCGGCGGCGGTGTCTTCGACCGGTTGGGGGCTTGGGTTGGTGGAGTGGTTTGCGGTGCTGATGCTCAGTGCATTGCTGCTGGTGCTGTTGATGCCCTATCGACCGCGCCTGGCGTTGTCGCTGGCCGGTATAAGCCTGCTCGTCAGCCCCGTTGCCGCGTTTGCGCAGTATTGATCTGACGATCACCAGTCCTCCTGATTCCCACGACGAAGAACCTCACGGAGCGCGTGCGCATTTCCTGCAGGTGTTCTTGTCCCAGCGGCTCGCTGTCGGCGGTCTACGACTTCGGCACTGTCGTTGGGGGCGATCAGTTGCGGGTCGGTGCGGGTGCGCGGTATGTCGGTGAGCGGGCGGGTAACGCGGTGAATGATTTCGACCTGCCGAGCTACACCGTGGCCGATGCATTCGCCACCTACGACACCAAGGTCGAAGGGCAGAAGGTCAAGTTTCAGCTCAACGTGAAAAACCTGTTGGACCGCACCTACTACACGTCAGCGGCGAGCCGGTTCTTTGTGTCGATGGGGGATTCGCAGCAGATCTCCTTGTCCAGCACCTTAGAGTTCTGATCAGAGACCGCATTATCGTTCTTCGCGAGCAAGCCCGCTCCCACAGTGACCGCGTTCTCTCATGAAAATGCGATCAACTGTGGGAGCGGGCTTGCTCGCGAAGGCGTCTGCACAGACGCCGAAAATCTCCGGACTAGCGCAAAAACGCCTGCCGATATTCGCCAGGCGTCCCACCCAGAATCTGCCGAAACCGATTGGTGAAATGACTCGCACTGGCAAACCCGCACGCCAATGCAATCTCCCCTAACGGCTGTGATGTCGCGCGCAGTAATTCCCGCGCCCGGCTCAGCCGCCGCGCCAACACATACTGATGCGGCGGCAAACCAAAGCTCTCTCTGAACATCCGCGCAAAGTGATATTCCGACAACGCACACAACCCCGCCAATTGCCCCAGGCTGATGGCTTCGGCCAACTGACTGTCGATGAATTCGACCAATTGCCGTCGCTGGTGCGCCGCCAATCCACCCTTGAGCTGCAAGCCCTCGCGCCTCCCGACCTGGCCGAGCAGCACGTGGCTGAGCATTTCATGGGCCAGGCTGCTGGTCAGCAGACGTTCGCCGGGTTCATCCCAATTGAGCGTGAGCATCTGGCGAAAGCGCCGGGCCTGCTGCGGGTCGTTGAGAAAGGTTCCTTCGTGCAACTGCAGCTCGCGAGGTTCGCGGTCCAGCAGCGTGACGCAACCGAGGGCGAATTGTTCGGGGCTGAAATACAGATGGGCCAGGCGAATGTCACCGTTGATCACCCAGCCTGACTGATGGTCGGCGGGCAAAATACACAGCTTGTCCGGGCCGCCCTTGGTGCCGGGCTGGTCGCGGCGAAAGGTGCCGGTGCCGCCCGCGATGTAGCAGGACAAGGTGTGATGGCTCGGTGCTTCGTAGTCCTGGGCGTCGTGATGGTTGCTCCACAAGGCTGCAGCCATGCCGTCACCGAGCTCGGCGCTGTGCTCGAGGCGAGCATTGGGCGAGCGGTTGAGGGCTTGAAAGACTTGCAGGGTTTCCAGTGCGGGCATGATCGCTTCTCTCCAACGCCTTGCATCCTACTCCGTAGACGTTGGCCTGCCAGCCCGTCGACCGACAAAAGCGCAAGTTTATGCAAGTGCGTGCGCGTTTGGCGCAGCACACTTGATCCTTAATCAGGCAATGCCCTGTGGCGAGGAGCTTGCTCCCGCTTGAGTGCGCAGCACTCACAAAACGGGCAAAACTGGCCGGAATTTTGGGGCCGCTTCGCAGCCCAGCGCGAGCAAGCTCGCTCGCCACAGAAGCCAAGAGCATTGCCACATCCCGGAGCTGTAGCCATGAACCTTTCGCTGTACTTGCTGACCGTGCTGATCTGGGGCACCACCTGGATTGCCTTGAAATGGCAACTGGGCGTGGTGGCCATTCCGGTGTCGATCGTTTATCGCTTCGGCCTCGCTGCGCTGGTGTTGTTCGTGCTGCTGTTGCTCAGCCGCAAGCTGCAAGTGATGAACCGTCGCGGGCACCTGATCTGCCTGGCGCAGGGGCTGTGCCTGTTTTGCATCAACTTCATGTGCTTCCTGACCGCCAGCCAGTGGATCCCCAGTGGCCTGGTGGCCGTGGTGTTTTCCACCGCCACGCTGTGGAACGCCCTGAACGCGCGGGTGTTCTTCGGCCAGAAGATCGCCCGCAACGTCCTGTTGGGCGGTGCGCTCGGCTTGCTAGGGCTGGGCCTGCTGTTCTGGCCAGAACTGGCCGGCCACACCGCCAGCCCGGAAACCTTGCTCGGCTTGGGCCTGGCGTTGCTCGGAACGCTGTGTTTCTCGGCGGGCAACATGTTGTCGAGCCTGCAGCAGAAGGCCGGTCTCAAGCCGCTGACCACCAATGCCTGGGGCATGGCCTACGGCGCGGCGATGCTGTCGGCGTGGTGCCTGGTCAAAGGCATTCCGTTCGACATGGAATGGAATGCGCGTTACATCGGCTCGTTGCTGTACCTGGTCATTCCGGGCTCGGTGATCGGTTTCACTGCCTACCTGACATTGGTCGGGCGCATGGGCCCTGAGCGTGCAGCCTATTGCACAGTGTTGTTCCCGGTGGTGGCGCTCAATGTGTCGGCGTTTGCCGAAGGTTATCAATGGACCGCACCGGCGCTGGCCGGGCTGGTGTTGGTGATGCTGGGCAACGTGCTGGTGTTTCGTAAACCCAAGGCGCCGATGGTGCAGGGAAACGGCAAGCTGGCTTGAAGACCTTTCGGATCGAGTGCGTGTGCACTTAGCGCTCGATCCGGAGGGTCAGATAGATCAATAACGGCATGATGAAGTCGACAATATGTCGGGCCCAGTCTTTATAATTCCAGTGTTGCGATTCATCCATGTTGAACCACTCTACGCCGATAACTTGAAAGCAGACGTAATAGATGAAAATAGCGATCATTAAACCAATAAGTGCGAACTTCTTCGCCTCATGAAATTTCTTGGCGCTGGTGTTTATATTTTTGTACAAATGGTATGTCCCCACCATGGAAAAAACAGTGAAGAGCACCTCGAGCGTAATGATTAACCAGTAAATCCTGTGATGGGCCATGGGCGAGGTGATGGCGCGATAGTTATATCTTGCGCCCTCGCGAGTCGTGTCCATGCTGAGGATGTGGGCGATGTATTCGTAGTTGGTTGGGTAGTCGGTGAAGTTGCTATACAAAATCAAAATACCCAAAAAGCTTATAAATAGCATCAGAGTGGCTTTGCTGATTTTTATAGTTTGATTGATTGTCAGGTGGTTCAAGGTAGTTCTCCAAATCTGCTTTCCGTTTATGTTCGGATAAGTAAGGAGAGTCTATAACTTAGTGGGTTTATTGAGTGCTGGACTCAATTGCAAAGTGTGTATTGGTCGCTGTTTTGTTTAGGGGATTATAGGGGGCGTTATTGTAGGAGCGAGCTTGCTCGCGATGGATGTGAGGGCGACGCGTTAATCCAGAAATTACGCGTTTTCGTGAACGTCCATCGCGAGCAAGCTCGCTCCTACAGGGGAAATCAGCCTTTCCAGACTTGCGGGTTCACCAGATCCTGCGGTCGCTCACCGAGCAAGGCACTACGCAGGTTAGCCAAGGCTCGGTTGGCCATCGCTTCACGGGTTTCGTGGGTTGCCGAGCCGATGTGCGGCAAGGTCACTGCGTTTTTCAGTTGGTACAGCGGCGATTCGGCCAGCGGTTCTTTCTCGTAGACATCCAGCCCGGCGCCACGGATCCGGTTGTTTTGCAGCGCCTCGATCAGTGCCGGTTCGTCCACCACCGGGCCGCGGGCGATGTTGATCAGAATCGCGCTCGGCTTCATCAGCGCCAGTTCGCGGTGGCTGATCAGGTGTTTGGTCTTTTCACTGAGCGGCACCACCAGGCAGACGAAATCGGCCTCGGCCAACAGCTCATCCAGGCTGCGGAACTGCGCACCGAGCTCTTGTTCCAGCGCGGTTTTGCGGCTGTTGCCACTGTAGATAACCGGCATGTTGAAGCCGAGCCGACCACGACGGGCGATGGCCGCGCCAATGTTGCCCATGCCGACGATGCCCAGGGTTTTGCCGTAGACATCAGTGCCGAACAGCGGGGCGCCAACGGTCGCTTGCCATTGGCCGGCCTTGGTCCAGGCGTCCAGCTCGGCAACGCGGCGGGCGCTGCTCATCAGCAGGGCGAAGGCCAGGTCGGCGGTGCTTTCGGTGAGGACATCCGGTGTGTTGGTCAGCATGATCCCGCGTTCGTTGAAATAGGCGACGTCGTAGTTGTCATAGCCGACCGACACGCTGGACACCACTTCCAGTTTGCTCGCGTTCTCAAGTTGCGCCCGGCCGAGCTTGCGACCCACGCCGATCAGGCCATGGGCGTGGGGCAGGGCTTCGTTGAATTGGGCGTTGATGTCGCCGTTTTTCGGGTTGGGCACGATGACGTCGAAGTCCTGCTTGAGGCGTTCGATCATTTCAGGCGTGATGCGACTGAAGGCGAGGACGGTCTTTTTCATGGGAGGAGGGCTCGTCGGGCGTGGAGAATGCCAAGCACGCTAACATTCTTCCCGGACCTTGTGTAGGAGCGAGCTTGCTCGCGAAAAACCCGAGATCGCCGTTGGGTGTCAGGCTTGCCGCGTTATCGTTCACGACCATCGCGAGCAAGCTCGCTCCTACAATAAACAGGGCTCAATTCGCCAGTCGAGCCCCAGCCAGACTCCCGCTCAACTCATACGCCGCCAGTTCCGCCTGATGCGCCGCCAGAATCTCCGGCAACGATCCGCGCAAATACTCGACCCAGGTCTTGATCTTCGCATCCAGGTACTGCCGCGACGGGTAGATCGCGTACAGGTTCAGTTCCTGCGACCGGTAGTTCGGCATCACCCGCACCAGCGAGCCGTTACGCAACCCTTCAATCGCCGCATACACCGGCAGCACGCCGACGCCCATGCCGCTGGTGATCGCGGTCTTCATCGCGTCGGCGGAGTTCACCAGAAACGGCGAGCTATTAATGGTGACCATTTCCTGGCCTTCAGGCCCGTCGAAAGTCCACTTTTCCAGTGGAATCACCGGGCTCACCAGGCGCAGGCATGCATGGTTCAGCAAATCGCTGGGCTTGTGCGCGCAGCCGTTGGCTTTCACATACGCCGGCGAGGCGCAGACGATGCTGTAGGTGATGCCCAGACGCTGGGACACAAAACCCGAATCCGGCAATTCGCTGGCGAGGACGATCGACACGTCGTAGCCCTCGTCGAGCAGGTCCGGCACGCGGTTGGCCATGGTCAGGTCGAAGGTCACGTCGGGGTGAGTCTTGCGATAGCGGGCAATGGCGTCGATCACGAAGTGCTGACCGATGCCGGTCATGGTGTGCACCTTGAGCTGTCCGGCCGGGCGCGCGTGGGCGTCACTGGCTTCGGCCTCGGCTTCTTCGACGTAGGCCAGGATCTGCTCGCAGCGCAACAGGTAGCGCTTGCCGGCCTCGGTCAGGGCGATGCGACGCGTGGTGCGGTTGAGCAGGCGGGTTTGCAGGTGGGCTTCCAGGTTGGAAACCGCGCGCGAGACGTTGGCCGTCGTGGTGTCGAGTTGCACGGCGGCGGCGGTGAAGCTGCCGGCCTCGGCCACGTAACTGAAGGCGCGCATGTTTTGCAAAGTGTCCATGGGGTGCTCTCGGGTGCGATGGCAAATTGTGACACGAAGTTTCAGAGTCTGAGACCCCGACCAAGGGATTATCGCGTTAACGGTAACAAAGATTCACAGGAATCCCGGCTTATCGCGATCTAACCCCACCTCTAGAATTACGCAGTCCCTTGTAGGAGCGAGGCTTGCCCGCGAAGACGGCCTGTCAGGCGACTTCAATGGTGGCTGACAGGCCGTCTTCGCGGGCAAGCCTCGCTCCTACAGATTTCCCCCTCCTCAGGAATTTTCAGCAGTGCCGCGTCGCATCAGCAGAGCGCTTCAGACGCTCAGTGTTTTGGCTTTAACCCTGGCAATCAGCGGCTGCATCGGAACCGCAGGTATTGCCCCGCAGGGCAAGGCGCTGGAGGCCAATGCACTGGCCACCGACGAAGCCATTCAGAGCGCCGCGCAGGACGCTCACTGGCCCACCGCGCAATGGTGGCAAGCCTACGGCGACCCGCAACTGAACCGCTGGATCGACCTTGCGCTGCAAGGCAGCCCGACCATGGCCATGGCGGCCGCGCGGGTGCGTCAGGCCAGATCCATGGCCGGCATTGCCGAGTCCGCCGAGTCGCTGCAGATCAACGGCGAATCCACCCTCAAGCGCCACAACTGGCCCACCGATCAGTTCTACGGGCCGGGTGAACTGGCCAACTCGACGACCTGGGACAACAACGCCGCGCTGGGCTTCAGCTACGCCCTCGACCTCTGGGGCCGCGAAAGCAATGCCACCGAGCGCGCCGTCGACATGGCGCACATGAGCGCTGCCGAAGCGCGCCTGGCCCAGCTCGAATTGCAGAACAACATCGTGCGCGCTTACATCGAACTCTCGCTGCATTACGCGCAACGGGACATCGTCGCCGCGACCCTGAAACAGCAACAGCAAATACTCGACCTCGCACAGAAGCGACTCAACGGCGGCATCGGCACCCATTTCGAAGTCAGCCAGGCCGAAACGCCGCTGCCGGAAACCCACCGCCAGCTCGATGCGCTGGACGAGGAAATCGCCCTGAGCCGCAATCAACTCGCGGCGCTCGCCGGTAAAGGTCCGGGCGACGGCGCGCAGTTGCAGCGGCCGACGCTGGCATTGGGCACGGCGCTGAAATTGCCGTCGTCGCTACCGGCGCAGTTGCTCGGCCAGCGCCCGGACGTGGTCGCCAGTCGCTGGCAAGTGGCGGCTCAGGCGCGGGGCATTGATGTGGCTCACGCCGGTTTCTACCCCAATGTCGATCTGGTCGGCAGCCTCGGCTACATGGCCACTGGCGGCGGGGTGCTGGAGTTTTTGACCGGCAAGAAACTCAATTACAGCGTCGGCCCGGCGATCTCGCTGCCGATTTTCGACGGCGGCCGTTTGCGCTCCGGGTTGGGGGAAGCATCGGCCGGTTATGACATTGCCGTGGCGAAGTACAACCAGACGCTGGTCAATGCGCTGAAGAACATCTCCGACCAGTTGATCCGCCGCGAGTCCATGGACAAGCAGCAAACCTTCGCCGTCGAGTCCGTCGCCACCGCGCAGAAAACCTACGACATCGCGATGATCGCCTATCAGCGCGGGCTCACCGATTACCTCAACGTGCTCAACGCCCAGACCCTGCTGTTCAAGCAGCAGCAAGTCCAGCAGCAGGTTCAGGCCGCCCGCCTCAGTGCTCACGCCGAACTGGTGACGGCGCTCGGTGGTGGACTTGGCGCGGGCAACGATGTGCCGGAAGACGGCCGGACAGCTGCACCGAAAATCCCGGCCCTGCTTGAGAGCCTCTCGAATTGAACACCAAACCTGTGGGAGCGGCGGTGCGGCGATCCGACTTGCTCGCGAATGCGGTTTGTCAGGCGACATCAATGCTGACTGACACACCGCTTTCGCGAGCAAGCCCGCTCCCACAGGTACCGCACCCGGCCTTGATTTCATTGAGCACGATCTGATGACTCCCTCGCCCGCACCTCTGCGCTGGCTGTATTCCCTTGAATGGCGCCGGGGTTTCTTTGACTGGGCACGCAGCGACGGCGTGACCTGGGTCTACATTTTCAAGGTGTTGTTCGCCGCGTTCCTGACCCTGTGGCTGGCGATGCGTCTGGAATTGCCGCAACCGCGCACGGCGATGATCACCGTGTTCATCGTCATGCAGCCGCAAAGTGGCCAGGTGTTCGCCAAGAGTTTCTACCGTTTTCTCGGCACGTTGACCGGGTCGGCGGTGATGGTCGCGCTGATTGCCTTGTTCGCGCAAAACACCGAACTGTTCCTCGGTTCGCTGGCGATCTGGGTCGGCATCTGTTCGGCAGGTGCAGCGCGTTATCGCAACTTCCGTGCGTATGGTTTTGTACTGGCCGGCTATACGGCGGCGATGGTCGGGCTACCCGCTTTGGCGCATCCGGACGGCGCCTTCATGGCGGCGGTCTGGCGCGTGCTGGAAATCTCCCTGGGGATTCTCTGCGCCACTGTGGTCAGTGCCGCGATCCTGCCGCAAACCGCCAGCGCGGCGATGCGCAACGCCTTGTATCAGCGCTTTGGCGTATTCGCGTTGTTCGTCACCGATGGCTTGCGCGGTCGCAGCAAACAGGACACGTTCGAAGCGAGCAATGTGCGCTTCATCGCCGAGGCGGTCGGCCTGGAAGGGCTGCGCAGCGTCACCGTGTTCGAAGACCCGCACATGCGTCGGCGCAACGGTCGGCTCAGTCGTCTGAACAGCGAATTCATGGGCATCACCACGCGCTTCAACGCCTTGCACCAGTTGCTTGAGCGCTTGCGCAGCAGCGGCGCCGATCACGTGGTCGCGGCAATCAAGCCGGGCTTGCAGGACCTCGCGGAAGTGCTCGACGGCTTCAGTGGCCGCGCGTTGACCAGCCCTGACGCTGCTCGCCTGGTGACCGCGTTGAGCGCCTACAAGGACGGGCTGCCGGCAAAGGTTCGCAGCCTGCGGGCGACCTTTCAGGAGAGCAATCCGAGCGACGCGGAACAGCTCGATTTCCACACCGCGTACGAACTGCTCTATCGCTTCGTCGACGACCTGCACGGTTACGCACAGACCCACGCGTCGCTGGCCGATCACCGTCATGAACGGGAGCAATGGGACGAGCCGTTTACCCCGCAAACCAACTGGATGGCGTCCGCCGCTTCAGGTATTCGCGCGGCGTTTATTCTGGTGGTGTTGGGCAGTTATTGGGTGGCAACGGCGTGGCCGAGCGGGGCGACGATGACGTTGATTGCCGCTGCGACGGTAGGACTTTCAGCGGCGACCCCGAACCCGAAGCGCATGGCGTTTCAGATGGCCTGCGGGACGTTTCTCGGCGCGCTGATCGGCTTCGTCGAGATGTTTTTCATCTTCCCGTGGATCGACGGTTTCCCTTTGCTGTGCGTGATGCTCGCGCCGGTGATCGTGCTCGGTTCGTTCCTGACATCGCGACCGCAATACGCCGGCATTGGCCTCGGCCTGCTGATCTTTTTCAGCACCGGTTCGGTGCCGGACAACCTCACCCTGTACAACCCCTACACCTTCATCAATGACTACATCGCCATGGTGCTCGGCATGCTGGTGTGCGCGGCGGCGGGGGCGATCATCCTGCCGCCCAACAGTCGCTGGTTGTGGCGTCGGCTGGAGCAGGATCTGCGCGGGCAGGTCGTGTACGCCATCAGCGGCAAACTCAAAGGATTGGCCTCGAGTTTCGAAAGTCGCACACGGGACCTGCTGCATCAGGCTTACGGTCTCGCGGCCGGCCAACCCCAGGTGCAACGGGACTTGCTGCGCTGGATGTTCGTGGTGCTGGAAGTCGGCCACGCGATCATCGAGTTGCGCAAGGAGCAGGCGATTCTTCCGGTGCACCCGGCGTACGCCGAATCGCAGCCATGGCGCCAGGCAATCCGCGTGATGGGCCGTTCGCTGGTGCGGCTGTTTCTGCAACCGAGCCAGAGCAACCTGGAGCGCGGGCTGGTCGCGGTGGACCATGCGATCAGCCGCGTGCAAGCCACCGACGAACCCTTCGCCCCGCATTTCGACACCTCGGCATTGCGTCGGGTGAAGAGCTACCTGCACTTCATCCGCACCTCGTTGCTCGACCCGCAATCACCGCTCGCCGCTTACGTGAACACTCCGCCTCAAGGACTTGCCCATGCCTCGTGAAATCGCCTTCCACGGCGTGTACATGCCGACCATGACGCTGATGTTTTTCATCGCCGCGGCACTGGCCTGGGCGCTGGACCGGTTTCTGTCCGGGTTCGACCTGTACCGCTTCTTCTGGCACCCGGCGCTGCTGCGCCTGAGTCTGTTCACCTGTCTGTTCGGCGCCCTGGCGCTGACTCTCTACCACTGACTCTCTATCACTGAAGAAGGCCCTGATGAAAAAGCTTTTCAGCCTGCTCGCCACCCTGCTGGTGCTGGCCCTCGCGCTATGGATCGGCCGAACCCTGTGGGTGCATTACATGGACACGCCATGGACCCGCGACGGCCGGGTGCGCGCCGACATCATCAACGTCGCCGCCGACGTCACCGGGGAAGTGGTGGACGTGCCGGTGCGCGATAACCAGTTGGTGAAGAAGGGCGATTTGCTGATGCGCATCGACCCCGAGCACTACCGCATCGCGGTCAAACAGGCTCAGTCGCTGGTGGCTTCACGCAAGTCGACGTGGGAGATGCGCAAGGGCAACGCCCATCGCCGCGCCGACATGGATGCGCTGGTGATCTCCAGGGAAAACCGCGACGACGCGAGCAATATCGCGGACTCGGCCCTCGCCGATTACCAGCATGCGCAAGCGCAACTGGAAGCGGCCGAACTGAACCTCAAACGCACGGAAGTCCGCGCGGCGGTTGACGGTTACGTGACCAACCTCAACGTTCATCGCGGCGACTACGCGCGTATCGGCGAAGCGAAAATGGCCGTGGTCGACATGAACTCGTTCTGGGTCTATGGCTTCTTCGAAGAAACCAAGCTGCCGCACGTGCGGGTCGGTGACAAGGCCGACATGCAACTGATGAGTGGCGAGGTATTGAAGGGGCACGTGGAGAGTATTTCTCGCGGGATATACGACCGTGACAATCCGGAAAGTCGTGAATTGATCGCCGATGTGAACCCGACCTTCAACTGGGTGCGCCTGGCACAGCGCGTGCCGGTGCGGATTCACATTGATGAAGTGCCGGAGGGGGTGCTGTTGGCGGCGGGGATTACGTGCACGGTAGTGGTTAACTGACTGTTGGACCGAGTCGCCTGCATTCGCGAGCAAGCCCGCTCCCACAGTTGACCGAGTTCTTCCTGGAGAAATGCGATCAAATGTGGGAGCGGGCTTGCTCGCGAAGGACGCGACTCGGTCTCACGCCTTGCAGAAAGTCTCATGCAAATGCCGCCAAATCACCTTGCCATCTGCCTGTTTCTCGAACACCACGGTCGAGCGCCGATCCGAGTGCAGGCCGGTGGCATCGGTTTGTTGCTCGCGGTAACTCACGGTTGCACCGCCGTCATGTAGCGCGAGGCCACGCAACTCGCCAAGCTCAATCCGGAACCCGAGTTTCTTGCCGCCCGCCAGCATGAACAACTCGCTCAACGCCGCAAAATCCAGCACCCGGCCCAACGGCGAGACCATGGAAAACTGCGGCGAAAAACGTGCCAGCAGGTGTTCAAGTTCGGTGGCGTCCCGTTCTTCGGCCAGCCATTGCTCGATGGCGATGTGGGCCTGGATCACTTCGTCGAAGTAGTCGGTGTAGTCGGTCATGTTTCTATTCCTGAAATTCTGCGGCGCCTGGACTGACGTCTTCGCGAGCAAGCCCGCTCCCACAGAGAGCGCCGCGCAACCTGTGGGAGCGGCGGTGCGACGATTCGACTTGCTCGCGAAGGCGTCAACTCGGTCTCAGAGCTGCCCGCGCAACCCGAACCGCCTCTTCAACCCCGACTCCAGCAACCCCTTGGGCACCAACCCGGCCAACAACGGCATCGCCCGGCTGCCGTTGCCCAAACGAATCAGTCGCGGCGGTTTGTTCTGCTGCACAGCCTTGAGCAAACTGGCGGCCAATTCACTGGCCGGGGTCGGATTGCCCTGGGATGCGTTGGCCCGTGCCCGAATACCTTCACGCAACGGAAACCACGGTGACTGTTCGCTGATCAATTGCTCGGCCTCAGCCCCGGCATTCTTGGCAAAACTGGTGTCGATGGCACCCGGCTGAACTTCCATGACCCGCACACCGAACGGCGCCAGTTCCATGCGCAACGCATCGCTCAAGGCGTGTACTGCCGCTTTCGACGCGCAATACGCGCCGGCAAACGGTGTGACCAACACCCCGGACACACTGCCGATATTCACCACCAGCCCTTTGGCCCGGCGCAGCACCGGAAACAGCGCACGCGTCACGCCGACAATGGCAAACACATTGGTCTCGAACTGCCGCTGCAAGGCTGGCACACCGCCGTCGAGCAACGGCCCCATCGCGCCGTAACCGGCGTTGTTGATCAGCACGTCGAGACCGCCATGCTGTTGATTGATCTGCTCGCTCAACTGTTCGAGCGCCGCGCCATCGTTGACGTCCAGTTGCACGGCGTGGAAACCGGCCACCGTCAGAACCGCCAAGTCTTCAGCCTTGCGGGCGCTGGCCCAGACTTCGTAACCGGCCGCTTTGAAGGTGTCGGCCAGGGCGCGGCCAATGCCGCTGGAACAACCGGTAATCAATGCAATGGGCATGGCGCGTTCCTTGTGCAGATGAGAGAACAGTGATTAGTCAGAGAAACTACCCTGTAATCGCTCGGCGCGAAACTCCAGAGTTTGCGGGCGATAACCGGGACGCAGCGGCGGCATGGGCAAGCAATCTTCCCAATTCGCCCCGGCCTGCAATTCGCCGGGGCCGCGATAACGCGGCGCGGTGTATTGATTGTCGGCCAGATTGACCGTATCGCCCGGTGCGTACGCGGCGATGCGCCAACGCAATTCGGTCAGCGGCACATCGTTGCCGTTGTTCATTGTCAGTTGCAACGGGCGATCCGCCGGGCAGTGCTCCGGCGCATAGGTGATGCGCAACTCAAGACGCGCCAGTTGCTTGACCTCGCGGTTGTCCATCCAGATCACCCAAGTGGCCACCAGGCCCAAGCCAATGGCGGCGGCGACCGAGACGGGCAGCGCCTTGGACGGGTAACGCAGCAGCAGGATCAGCCAGGTGATGACCAGCAGGACGCCGATGAACATGACGCGAAACCTCGGGAGGGGATGCGAGCATCCTACCTAAGCGCAGGTGTGATTGGCGATGGGCTTGATGGTTGTGGTGGATATGATGGCCTCTTCGCGAGCAAGCCCGCTCCCACAGTTGACCGCGATCCCATATGACATCTCGGTCAAATGTGGGAGCGGGCTTGCTCGCGAAGAGGCCAGTCGAGGCAACACAAAACACTCAGACAAAAAAAAGCCCCCGCCCAACCCGCTGCGGATAGGGAACGCAGCGGCTCGGACGGGGGCTTTTCGTTTTACTGAACGCTTACTGCGCGATGGTTTTCACCGACACGCCACGCTCGATCGGCGTAGTCCGACCATAGATATCTTCAAACCGCTCGATATCGTCCTCACCCAGGTAGCTGCCCGATTGCACTTCGATGATCTCGAGTGGAATCTTGCCCGGGTTACGCAAACGGTGAACCGAAGCGATCGGAATATAGGTCGACTGGTTTTCACACAGCAGGAACACGTTTTCGTCGCAGGTCACTTCGGCGGTGCCGCTGACCACGATCCAGTGTTCGGCGCGGTGGTGGTGCATTTGCAGCGACAGGCACGCGCCCGGTTTCACCGAGATGTGCTTGACCTGGAAACGGCCGCCCATGTCCACCGAGTCGTACGAGCCCCACGGACGATAGACTTCGCAGTGGTTCTGGGTTTCGCTGCGGCCCTGTTCGTTGAGGGTGTTGACCATCTGTTTCACGCCTTGGACCGAGTCCTTGTGGGCGATCATCATGGCGTCCTTGGTTTCGACAACCACGATGTTTTCCAGGCCGATTACCGACACCAGTTTGCCGTTGCCGTGGATCATGCAGTTTTTGCTGTCCTGAATGACCACGTCGCCTTTGGTGACGTTACCGTTGACGTCTTTGTCATTCACTTCCCACAGCGACGCCCAGCAACCGACATCGCTCCAGCCAGCAGTCAGCGGTACGACGCAGGCGCGCTGGGTTTTTTCCATGACGGAATAGTCGATGGAATTGTCCGGGCAGCAGGCGAAGGTGGCTTCGTCGATGGTGACGGTGTCGGCGTCCTGTGCGCTGCGTTCAAGGGTCAGCAGGCAGGTGTCGTAGATGTCCGGATCGTGCTTTTTCAGCTCTTCGAGGAAGCGGCTGGCGCGGAACAGGAACATGCCGCTGTTCCAGAAGTAACCGCCGGACTGGACGAATTCGGTGGCGCGTTTCACGTCCGGTTTTTCGACGAAGTGCGAGACACGGCTGACGCCTTCAGGCAGCAGCGAGTCGTTGGTCGATTTGATGTAGCCGTAGCCGGTTTCCGGTTTGGTGGCCGGCACGCCGAACAGCACCATTTCGCCGTTTTCGGCGGCAACGGTGGCCAGGGCCAGGGCGCGTTGCAGGGCTTTCTGGTCTTCCAGTACGTGATCGGCCGGCAGCACCAGCATCAACTCGTCGCGACCTTCATTGATCAGCATCATCGCGGTCAGGGCCACGGCCGGCGCAGTGTTGCGGCCGAACGGTTCCATCAGGATGCGCTGGGTTTCCAGTTTACGGCTGGCCAGTTGCTCGTTGACGATGAACCGGTGGTCTTTGTTGCAGACCACGATCGGGCTGTCCATGCCGTCGAACACCAGGCGTTCCAGGGTTTGCTGGAACAGCGTGTGTTCGCCGGTCAGGGCGAGGAACTGTTTAGGGAACTGCTTACGCGAAAGCGGCCAAAGACGTGAGCCGCTACCACCTGACAAGATCACCGGAATCATGTTGTTACTCCTTGAAAATCGAATGGGTCAGAGCTACTGCGTTCTGTCGTTTCACTCTTGTTCTTATTCCGTGTCCCAACTGACACCTCGGTCCAGGGTGGGAGCGGGCTTGCTCGCGAACGCGGTGTATCAGTCGACATCATTGGCGGATGTCAGACCGCTTTCGCGAGCAAGCCCGCTCCCACAGGGGACGGGGTCAATCAGGAAAATTGATTAGCGCGTCGAAACCGGGCGTTTTACCCAGACTGGCGACAGGCTGCTGCCGTTACCGGTGACGTACAGCACCGCCGCTTCACCGCGTTCCAGGGCAACCGGCTTCACGTCGCCGACTTTGGTGGCGCCGTCATACAAGGCCAGGCTGACTTTGACCGGGTTGATTTCACGCTCGCCACGGCCCTTGGCGGCCACGGACGGGACCACTTCGGTCTTGCCGTCGGCGGTTTTCAGGGTCAGGGCCTTGTCGCTCAGGTTCTGTACGCGAACCAGGGATTTCTGCTTGTTCTTGAATGGCGGCTCTTCGATCAGTTGCGGCGCGCCGCTGGCGTTGTTGACCAGGGTGTAATAGTGGTCACCGGCCAGTTTCACCGGCAGGGTCTGGCTGCCGACTTTGGCGCTGTAGTCGCCGCCCGGCATGAAGCTGAAGTCAGTGCTGGACAGCGGCGCGACTTCGGCCAGGTTGGTGCTGCCGACGGTGGCGCTGACTTCAGCGTTACCGGCGTTGTAGACCCGTACGAAGCTCGAACCTTTCGGTGCGGTCGGACCGTAGAGCGCGGAATCGCCAGCGGCGAAAGCGTTCATGGAAAGGACGCTGAAGGTCGCGGCCAAAGCAAAGGTCTTGGCGAGACGGCGAGGAGTAGTAGTGAAAGTCATGGTGTACCTCTCTTTCAGTTTTGCGCCCGGTCGGGCGTCTCGGATTTAGTGTTTGCGGCTACGTTTTGTTGGCGAGCACCGGCTTCTTTGAGCGCTGCGACCCACTGCGGGTCGGCGTCGCCTATTTCGTTGTTCACAGGCAGATAACGTTCAGGAAACTCCCAGATCAGCACCTGTGGCGGGCTGTTCTTGAAAGCGTCGCTTTTCAGGTAGCTGAGCATCGGCAGAATCGGGCCGTGGCCGTCTTCGGCGTAATTGACCACGTCGCTTTGCAGCGCTTGTTTCAGCGCACCGACGAAGTTCCAGTTAGGGTTGGCGCTGTAGCTGGTGCCGATCAGGGCCACCGGCACTTCAGTGTTGGCGAACAGCGCGTCATCACCGCCAGCCTGATCGTCGGCTACCACGGTGTTGCGCTTCTGCAACGGCTCGGTCGCTGGCATCAGGTTTTCGAACAGCGGATCGAGCGGCAGGAACAGGCGCAGGTCACCCTTGTGGGTCACTTTCTCTGCCGGCTCGGTGACGAAGCGCTGTGGCTCGCCGCTGAGCGGGGTTTTTTCGGCGATGGTTTTGGCCAGGGTCTCGGCGGCGATTTGCGCGCCTTCCGGGGTCCAGTGGGTGTCGGTGCGCAGGAACACTTGCTGACCGTTCAGCTTGCCCTTTTGCAGCGGGACGAGCAGGTCGGGCGCGAGGATCTTGTTGGCCGCCACACGGGCGTGGAAGTCTTCATAGAGGTTGGTGTGAATACTCGAAGGCTTCACGTCGCCCAGGTGTTCCGGGTACAGGCGAGTCTTGGCCGGCACGATCGCCATCACCAGTTTCACGCCTTTCTCTTTCAGTTCCTGGCGCACGCCTTCAACCAGCGCGTAGTTGCCTTGCAGGTTCAGCTCTTCGTTGACGATCGGGTTGAATTCCTCATCGCTGTACAACCACTGGTCGCGACCGAGCACGACGCCCGGACGACCTTCGTTGAACAGTTTGAAATCCAGCGCGGCCCAGAGGTTGGTGCCCAGGCGCTTGATCGGGAACTCGTCGTCGTAGTGCGTTTCGACAGCCTTGGTCCAGCGGCCGTTGAGCACCGTCGCGTCGGCGTTGGTGCTGAAGCCGAGGAAACTGCGCGTCGACCACAGGCCCAGGACCAGCAGGGTCACCAGGAACAGGGCGATGTAGAAGATGCGTAATGAGCGGGTCATGGTCAGATCCCTCAGAACTGGAAGTAAAGGAACGGCGAGAAGCTTTGCGCCGAGAGTTTGAAAATCGAAGCGATGAACAGCACCAGTACCAGCGTGCGCATCACGTAACGGGACCAGTCTGCCGTCCAGTAAGCCGGTTGCACGGTGGCTTCAACGCCGACGGTGTAACCCGGTTCGTGGATGCTGGCCGGGTTCTCGCCCGGTACGGCTTTGATCATTCCCGGTGTCGCAGCGGCAGGGCCATCGGCCTCGACGTTGACGGCAGGCTTGGTCTTTTCCGGTGGCAAGTTGCTGTAGAAATCACGGATGCCGAAGAACGCCAGGGTCATGTAAGCCACCACCAGAGTCGCCACTTGCAGACCGGTGAGGCTGGCCTCGTTGAGTTCCGACAGCGACCATTCGCCAAAGCTGAACATCGCGCCGTACATACGGCCGGCGACGTGTAGGTTTTCCGCGCGGAAAATCACCCAGCCCATCACCACCAGCAGGAACGTCAGCGCCCAGCGGATCGGGTTGATGCTGCGTGGCGAGGTGTTCAGGCCCAAGGCTTTTTCAATCGCCAACCACATGCCGTGCCACGCGCCCCACACGATGTAAGTGATGTTCGCGCCGTGCCACAAACCACCGAGCAGCATGGTCAGGAACAGGTTGCGATAGGTCATCAACGTGCCTTTGCGGTTACCGCCCAGCGTGATGTACAGGTAGTCACGCAGCCAGGTGGACAGGCTGATGTGCCAGCGACGCCAGAACTCGGTGATCGACTGGCTGATGTACGGCTGCTTGAAGTTTTCCATGAAGCGGAAACCCATCATCAGGCCCAGGCCGATGGCCATGTCGCTGTAACCGGAGAAGTCGAAATACAACTGCGCGGTGTACGCCAGGGCACCGAGCCAGGCATCGCCCGTGGTCGGGTTCTGCAAGGCGAAGCAATGGTCGGCGACCACCGCGAGGGTGTCGGCGATGAAGACCTTCTTGATGAAGCCCTGCATGAACCGCGTGGCACCTTCGGAGAACTTGTCGAGGGTGTGGGTGCGGTTGTTGAACTGGTCGGCGAGGTCGCGGAAACGCAACACCGGGCCGGCAATCAAGTGCGGGAAGATCGCCACGAACGCCGCAAAGTCGATCAGGTTGCGGGTCGCCGGGGTGTCACCACGGTAGACGTCGATGATGTAGCTGATGGACTCGAAGATGTAGAACGAGATCCCGATCGGCAACAGCACGTGGGTCAGGATGAACGGCGACAGACCGACCGAGGTCATCATCGCGTTGATGCTGTCCACGCCGAAGTTGGCGTACTTGAAGTAGCCGAGAATGCACAGGTCGACAGCCACGCCGAGCAGCAGCCAGCGCTGGGCCGGTTTGGTCCTGACGCCTGCGGCACCGACTTTGAGGCCGATCCAGTAGTTCCACAGCGTAACGGCGGCGAACAGCGCGAGGAAGTCCACGCGCCACCAGGCATAGAACACATAGCTGGCGATCAGCAGCAGCAGGTTGCGATAGCGTATTCCGCTCAAGTAGTACATGCCGAGAAAGATCGGCAGGAACAAAAACAGGAACACGTTGGATGAAAATACCATCCCGGTCTCTCCATGTTTAACCAACAGTCAAGGGCCGCAGCCCCCCCAAACCCCCCGTGAAATTTGGGAGGCAACACATCTTCAGTGTGGGAGCGGGCTTGCTCGCGAAAGCGGTGTTTCAGTCGACATCATTGGTGAATGTCAGACCGCATTCGCGAGCAAGCCCGCTCCCACAGGGAACTACGTTTGTTCTAGGAACCTTTGCCTTTCTCGTTGGCCGGGTCGTAGACCTTGGTCAGGTCACCCCCGAGGCGGAAGGTCTTGAACGGCTGCATCTCGTGCTTTTTCTCAAGCACATCCGGCGAGCAGGTGTAGAGCGTGCAGAACGGTTCGAGCCAAGCGAATTTCGAGTCGACCTTGAGGTCGGTCATGTCCTGTTCCTTGCCGTTCTTCTTCTCGAATTCGTCCGGGTCTTCAACCCCGGCCAGCACTCGATCACCCAGGCGTTTCAGCGCGCCGTTGTTTTCCTGACGCAAGTCCACACCGTTGACCTGAGCGAAACTGGCGATCATCGCCAGCGGCGGCAGGGCGTAGTTGTGGTAGGCGAGGGCGCGTTGCTGGCGCTTCAGTTCGTTCGGCAGGAAACCCTGGGCGTCGACCTGATTGGCGCCGACCTTGTATTCCTTCACGGCCCAGTCGAACAGGTCGCGGCGATTGGTGGCGACGGACGTTGCCATCACCGACCACGCTGCCCAGTACGAGTGGTTGTTGGTTTGTTCCAGCGGCAGGTTGTCCCAGTCGCTGACCACCTGATCGGCCATCTTGCTGAACCAGGCCTCGATCAACTGCGACTCTTGCTGATGGTTCGCCAACGGATGCGAGTCGGAAAACTTCAGGCGAATGTACGACGACGCCATGCTGCCCAACGCCCATTTGCGCATGGACTTGCCGGTGTGGTTGAAGTCCTTGGACATCAACGCATCGGCCTTGGCCCAGGCAGTCAACCAGTTCAGCGTGCATTCGAGCTGTTCCGGACGACCGTCACGCATGAACTGCATCACGCGCTTGCTGGTGCCGCGCTCAATCTTGGTGATGTCGGCGGTGCTGTCGCGGAAGGCCTTTTCCGACTGCTCGTTCAACGTCGAACGGGCCTTGTCCGAGCCTTCGTACTTGCTGCGAAATTGCAGCGAGCCAGTGTACGGCGTCGGCATCGCGTCACAGCCGTCGCTCTTGTCGCCGGTTTTGACTTTTTCGATCGGCGCAAAGTAACCCTGTGGCGGGCGCAGTGGCGCGGCGGCCTGGGTGGCGCCGGCGAACATCGCCAGCGTCAGCAGGGAGGGCGCGAGTAACTTTTTCAAAGTTCGGGTTTGCATAATTGCCTCATTGCCCGGCTTGAGCAGTGTTCAGCCCAGCGCCCGGGAATACGTTGCGTTTGCAGATTTTCGCTTCGACTTTCTGTGGCGCGGAACCTGCTTCAGGGCCCTGGACTTCGACGGCCAGCAGATTCTGCGAGGCCCAGTCTTCGTCCGTGCGCAACTCAAAGGCGAAACGCCCGTCGGTATCGGAGGTTTCCGGTTTATCGATTTTGATGTCCTCGTGGCGACCGTTCATGTACCAGAGGGTGGCTTGCAGGGTTTTCACCGATGGATCGGCGAAACGGATGTCGACCTGGTGACTGCTGTTTTGCAGGTTCAGGTTCTTGCTGTTGACCATCAATTCGTTCTTGCCCGGTTTCAACGTGGCACTGCCGCTCATCTGTGCATCCTTTCCTTCACAACCGTTGTCCAGCAACGCCATCATCTGGCGGTAGATGGTTTCCTGGTCGAGGCGGTAGAGCGGCGAGAATTCCCAGATCAGAATCTTCGGCGGCTTGGTCTGGAACTCTTCGCTGCCCAGGTACTGCAGCATCGAACCTTCCAGGCCACCGCCGGGGAACGCCACGTTGAGGATGTCGGCGCCGATGGCCTCTTCGAGGAAACCGGCGAAGTTGTAGTTCTTGCCACTGTGGCTGGTGCCGACCAGGGTGATCTCCGGATTGCCGGAGTCACTGAACAGATCGCCATCCGCCGCTTCGCCTTTTGGCTCGGTGGTGAACTGATCCATGTACTGGATCGCATAGCTGGTGCCACAGAGTTGACCGGCCATATTGTGTAACGTTCCGGTCTTGCCCATGCGACCCGACTTGTGGCTCTCGAATTCGCGCTTCGGAATGCCGGCAAACTCAGGCAGTTGCTTGATTTTCTCGCCGACGATTTTCGCCGTGCGCTGGGCGCCATATGGTGTCCAGTGCTGGTCGCCGCGGAAGTAGAAGTCGTGGGCGGGCAGGGTGTCGGGCAGCGATTCGTTGGTCAGCGGCGACAGGTCCGGCACCACGTAACCCATGGCGGCGAAGCGCCCGAGCATGGTCTTGTAGTTCTTCAGCGCCTTGTCGAAATCGAACTTGGCCTTCTCTTCCGGATTGAGTTTGTTGCGGTTCACCAGGCCACGAGTGGGTTGATAAACAACAACGAGCTCCACGCCTTTGCTCTTGAACGCATCGTGCAATTCTTTCATGCGTTTGTAGCCGGCGGGCGTGGTGTCGAATTCGGTGCGCAAGTCTTCCTGCGTACGGAACAGCCACTCGCCCTGAGCCTGCACCAGCGTGGTGAAGTTCTGCTGATAACGCGTGGTGTAGTTCTTCGCGTCGTGGGCTTCGGGGCACAGGTTGCAGCACGGCTCTGCGCTGAATTTCGGTGCCTGGGCTTCGTCTGCACGAGCGCCCGCGCTGGCCGCGAGAATGCCGGCGGTCAGGGCCGACAGGCTGAGTAATTTGATCAAGTGTGGGTGCATAAAATTATCCTCAGTCCCGCATTTCGGTCTGGCGTTCGACAGGGTCGATCAGCACGGCTTTCTGCTGGCGCACCAGCAGGTCGAGAATTTCATCCTGACGCTCGCCGAGAATCCCGTTGAAGCTGATGCCGCTGGATTTGGTCGGGGCGAGCATGGACACGCGATACAGCTCGACGCTCAGCGGCGAGTCGATGGACAGCGGTCCGCTGCCGTTGCTGGCCAATTCACCGCCAACGATGATCAGCGACACCTGGGCGTCGAACGGGTCGAGCTTGATGTCGCGGTCGGTGTCGCTCAGGTCCTTGATGTGGCCGTAGACGCCGGTCAGGCCGTTGGCCAAGGACAGGTTTTCGTAGAGGCGGATGTTCACGCTGTTACGAATACGAATGCCGTGGCGACGGTTGCTGATCACCTTGTTGGCGTACAGCAGGTTGTCGGCACTCTCGTAAAGCGTGATGCCGTCGGTGTGGTTCTTGTAGATCTCGTTGTAGGCGATCAGGTTGTTCACGCTGTTACGGTCGATCACCATGCCCGACAACTTGTTGTCGTAGCTGCGGTTGTTGAAGATGAAGCTGTCGTTGACCTCACGGGAAATAATGATCCCGTGCTTCTTCTTGGTCCCGTGAACGGTGTTGTCGGCGATGATCAGACCGTGCGAGCGGTCATGCGGGTCGATGCCGTAGACGATGTTGTCTTTGTAGGTGTTGCCCTTGACCACGAAGTCGCGGGTTTCGTAGCAGTAGAAGCCGTACCACATGTCCGAGAACTCGGAGCCGACGATCCAGCCGCTCGGTTCAGGACGCTTGAGCACCTTGGCCATGTTCGGCGTGTACTGGGAAATACTCACACCGTACGACTTACTGTTGGCGTAGCCGAAACTGGCGATCTTGCTGTTGGCGATGTAGGTCTCGGTGCCGCCCCAGGACAGCAGGAACGGACGGAATTCCTTCGGCGAGTTGAACGTCGCCGGGCCGTTGTCCTTCTCGCGCCAGCCGGTGATTTTGGTATCACGCACAAACAGCTGACCGTCGTTGACCAGGAACGAACCGGCCTCTTGGGACAGGCGCAATTCCTGGGTCTGCTTGTCGATTTCGAGGATGCCTTTCTCACCGACCACAATCGGCAATTTCGCCAGGAACACGCCCGGCGAGGTCTCGCTGAAGTACTGCTTGGGCAGCTTCTTCGCCAGGTCCTTGAGGTTCATGTAGCCGTCGTCGATGAAGATCGCCTGCGGGATGCCGTGCTGACGCACCACCCATTCGGCCATCTTGTTGTCACCGCCGATGAAGTCCTTCAGCGCGTTTTCCTGCATCATCCGGCGCACGCTGATCTTGCCGGCCTTGGTGCGCACGATTTTCGCGGCGATGGCTTCGGCGGTGTAGCCGGAGGTGTCCGGCAGTGTTGGTTTTTTCAGCTCCAGCGGCGCGGTGGGTGCGCTGCTGACGGTGTAGGTCTTGGCCTGCTGCAATTCCTTGGCCGTGGTCACCGGCTTGACCGGCTCCACATTGGCAAAGGCGGCCGAGCTGGCCAGCAGCATCGCGCCGGCCAGCAAGGTCAGTGAGCCTCTCTTCGGACTGTTCATGTCAGGAACTCCCTTAGCGGTTCGCATCAGAAGCGCCAGATCACGTCGACAAACGCGCGGTGCATGTACGAATCAACTTCTTTGCCATAGGCATCGCCCGGCTTGAACACACCGCCACGCAAGCGCACGAGGGCCGACGGTTCGTCGATCGACTGGCTCAACGCAGCAGGCAACAGGCCTTGCTTGAAGTACTTGGTGACGACAAGGTCCATTTCCTGACCGAGGTCGTTGCTACCCTCTTTGAGCGGTAACGAGGTGCTCGCGCCACTGCCATCGGTATCGTTATCGACGGCGTTGATGCCGTTACTGGCGACCGACTTGTTGCTGTCGACGCGCCAGAACTTGTGGTAGATCACACTGGCGTCGTATTCGTCGTTGAGCATCCACGAACCGAACAATGTCGCGGACTGCATGTTGTTCATTTCGCCACGGAACGCTTCGCCGAAACGGTGCACCCGCGAGCGCGTACCGGTGTAGTTCGAGCGGTTGCTTTCCAGGCCGTTCTGTTCGTAGTCGGCACTGGCGCGGGCATAGGCCGCACCGACTTGCCACTGCGGATCGAGGCGCAGGCGCACACCGATATCGGTGGCCCAGCCGTTGAGGTCTTCACCGCGCTTGGCGTCGGTCGGGCGGGTGCCGTCGGCTTCCAGCTCATTCACCGTGTCGGTGTCGCCGCTCATGCCGGTGACGCTGCCCCAGTAATTGACGGTGTTGGTGTTGCGATAGTTGTACGCATCGCTGTCGGCGGTGAGGCCGAGCCAACTGATGTCGCCGTTCTGTTTCTTGTCCAGTGAGTCGCCGGCCACGCCCGGTTCCGGGTAGTCGAGCTTGCCGTCATCGTGGGTGTGATGACCGCGAATGCCGGCCCAGTTGCCGGGTGTCCACTGATAGGCCACATCGCCGTAGACGTGCAGGCGATCCTTGTCCTTCGGTGCCAGTTCTTTCAGGTCGGTGCGGTATTCGCTGAAGCGTTCAGCGACACCGACGTTGGCGCGCAACAGGGTGGTGTCGAAGGTCCAGTTCAGGGCTTCGATGTTGGTGTCGCGCCATTGGCCGTCGTCGTTGCGCAGGCGTTGGCGACCGAGCTTCAACTGCTCGCCCGGATAGGGCGTGAAGCCGCTGTAGCCGACCCAGAATTCGCGCATGGCCAGGTAGTTTTTCTTGGTCTTGCGATCACCGTTGTCGGTGGTCTGGGTGCCGTCGCTGTCGGACTGCTGCAAGGTGTCGGTTTCGATGATGTCGGTCGACGTTACAGCTTGACCCATGGCGTAGGCGCTCCACGCGCCGCTTTCGCCATAGACCCATGGACGCAAGTCGAGGCCGACGCCGTTGACGTCGCCGCCACTGGCGGTGCCGAGGTCACGGTCGTCTTCGGACTGGCCGGTGACTTTCACGTCCAGACCGAAATTCTTGGTTTCGGTCTCTGCCGCCAGGGTTGGGCAAGACCAGATCAGCGCGCAGGTCAGGCCAATACCGGCCTGGACGAATGGATTCAACTTCATAGGGATTCCTCGCCGTCTTCTTCTTGCAGGGCATGCAGTTCCAGCGTGTTCTGGCTCAAGGCACCCCGAACGGCCTGTTCTTGTTTCAACAGGCGTTGGGCCTCGGCGAGCTGGGCAGGCGGCAGTTGGGCTTCGAGTGTCTGCGCAAGCTCGGTGGCTTGCGGGGTGTTCTGGGCCTTGGCCAACTGGCTGAACACGTAAGCGTTAAGCGGATTTGGCTTGGTGCCCTTGCCTTGGGAAAACAGCTGGGCGATGGCGAAGTCGGCGCTGTTCTGGCCGTTGCGCGCAGCGGTCAGCAAGTGATCCAGTGCTTTCTGCGAATAGACTTTGCCCAGGTAACCACGGCGGTAAATCTGGCCGAGGTAGTAATCGGCAGCGACTTCTTTGCCGACGGCTTTCTGGAAATGTTCTTCGGCGACTTTCGCGTCGGCCGGCACCCATTTGCCATCGTAGTAGAGCTTGCCGAGCAACAGTTCGGCGCGCGGCTGGTCAGCGGCGCGGCCGTTGTCCAGGTACTTCATCATCTTGTCGACGTCGCCGAGTTCCGGGAAGTCATAGAGCAATTGCGCCAGGCTGACCCAGGAAGCGGGGTAGGCGGGGGCGATGTCTTCGAGCAGCGACTGAGCGGTTTTTTCGTCGGTCTTGCCCAGGGTCGCATCGCCCAATACGCGGGCAACGCTGTCAACGCGCTGAGCGGAAACGGTGCCGCGGGTATGCGCCGCTTGCATCTGCTTGATCAGCTCGGCCTGTTGTTCCGGTTTGCCTTGTTTCTGGTAAACCGTGGCCAGTTCGACGTAGCAGATGTCGGTGGTGTTCAACGCGGCTTTGCAGATGGTTTCGACTTCGGCCAGGTGCTGGTCGTAAGTGCCCTGGGTGCGATACAGCAGCACTTGGGCCAGGCCCGCTTCCGGTTTGCCTTCGGCACGCCATTGGCTGATCTGCTGTTGCGCGTTGACGTTCGGGAAACTGTGGGGGTATTGCAGGTACAGCATCGCCAGCGGGATCAGCGTGTTGCCTTCGCCATTGGCCGAGGCTTTTTTCAACAGGCCTTCGGCTTCGTGGTGTTCCGCTTCGGTGGCGCCGGGTTTGGCCACCAGCAGGCGACCCAGACGAGCCTGAGCTCGCGGCGAGACGTCGGCCGCGGCGCGGTAAGTCGCCTCGGCCTGCTTGACTTGCGCCGGGTCGCGGCTGTCGACCTGGATATCGGCGAGACCTACTTGAGCCTCGCTGTAGCCCAGGTCGGCCAGTTGCTTGTAGTTCTGCTGCGCCAGCGTGGTGTCGCCGCGCTTGAGGGCTTCATTGGCCAGACGCTGGTCGGGCAGGCCGGCGCAACCGGCCAGGCTCACGGCCAAAGCCAGCGAACAGAACGCGTAACCCATGTGGGAGCGGGCTTGCTCGCGAAGAAGGCTCTGCGGTACATCAGGCAGACCGCGTTGTTCCCTTCGCGAGCAAGCCCGCTCCCACAGGGTTTGCGGTGTTTTCAAGAGACTGATAATGGTCACAGGCATGTCCTCGATTTAAAGACCGGAAGCCATGGCTTTATCGATCAGCCAGTTCAGGTTCGGGCCACGGTCGCTGTTTACTTCAACCGGGCGGCCGGAGAATTTGCTGTCCAGTGGCTCGTCAGGCTGGATCAGCACGCGAATGTCGGACGACAGGTCGGCGCTTTTCAGGCTGGTGCTGCTGACGATCTTGCCGGTGCGGGTTTTGTCTTCGCCGGCAATCTGGAAGCTGACGTTGGTGCCTGGACGCACGTCGCCGAACTGGCGATAGGAGAAGCGCGCTTCGACGTTGGCTTCGCTGTTGCGCGGCACCAGTTGGAAGATCACGTCGCCCTTGCTGGCGTACTGACCGTCGGCGACCAGTTGCTGGGCCACGGTGCAATCGCACGGCGAGGTCAGGGTGCCGGTCATTTGCTTGCCGAACAGTTCTTCAACCTTGGCCGGTTGCAGTTGATCTTCGTCAAGATGGCCCTTGAGCACGTCGAGCATGCTGGTGCTGAAAGTCGCCAGCGGTGCGCCTTTGGCAGCAATACCGTCAGCCTTGATCAGGCTTTGCACGGTGCCGTCACGCGGCATGGTGATGCTCATGCCCGGCACGCTGACCAGACCGGCCTGCGCGTGGCTGACGAAGTACATGCCGTACACCGATTTGAAAATGAAACCGAACGCCGCCAGACCGACGATGAAAATCGCCAGGCTGAAGGTCACTGCACGCAGGCGACCGAACGCGGTCATGCCGTGGCCGCCATCCTTGACCTTGCGCGCCTTGGTGAAGTTGTCGCGCTGCAGGGTCGCCAGCACTTCACCCATGCTGACGATGTCGCCGGCCAGGTGAGAGGTGATCAGATGGCGCAGGGTCGAGATGTCTTGTGGTTCCAGGTTCTGGAACTGGCAACCGGCACGACCGGTCTGGCGGTCGACGGAGCGCACTTGCAGTTCCACGTCCATGGCCAGGCCGAGGTTATCGATGACGAACTGCAGGCGAGCCTTGTACACGTCGCCGATCTTCAGTGGCAGTTGACCGGCGTTGAAGGCCAGGCCGCCAGCGGAGAGGTCGATCACTCGAGCTTCCATCGGGGTCCGGTCCGGACCGAAGAAGCGCAGCTTGGCCGGAATTTTCACTCGGGCGTGTTGGCGCTGGGCTTCGGATTCATGCACTACGTTGGCGTTGACGGAGGTATTCATAGGGGCGATTTCCTGGTTAATTCAATAAGGGGGCGGTCAGACCATCATCAGCAGCACGGCGACAAAAATGCTGCCGGCGGAGAAGGTCATGGTCCGAGACGACCAAGTGTTGAACCAACGTTGAAAGCTGGCGAGATCACGGGTCAGTTTGGTGTCCTGGCGAGTCCAGGACTGTTGGTCGAGGCGGAAGAACACGTAGATCTTCACCAGCGCACCGACGATCTGGTTGTAATAGAGAATCGCCGGGTAGGCCGGGCCGATCCGGTGACCGGAGCAGGACAACAGCAGGGTCAGGATCAGACGGGTGAGGCCGATCCACAGCAGATAAACCAGGATGAACGCGGTGCCGTACTTGAAGGACGCGATGATCGCGACCGTCAGGCCCAGCAAGGACGTCCACATCGACACGCGCTGATCGAACAGCACCACAGACGTGAACAGCCCGAGGCGTTTCATCCCCAGGCCCAGGGCGCGGGAGTTCTGGCGCAGGTTGTTGCCGTACCAGCGGAACATCAGTTTGCGGCTGGCCTTGATGAAGCTTTTTTCCGGCGGGTGTTCCACGGTGTGGATCGCGGCGTCCGGCACGTAGAACGTGTCGTAGCCCAGGCGCATCAGGCTGAACCAGCTCGACTTGTCGTCACCGGTCAGGAACTTGAAGCGGCCCAGGCGCCAGTGTTGCAGCGAGTCGCTTTCCACGTCGGCGATGAAGTCCGGGTCGGTGACCACGGTCGCGCGGAACACCGACATCCGGCCGGTCATGGTCAGTACGCGTTTGGACAAAGCCATCGAGCACATGTTGATGTGGCGCTGGGCGAAGCGCAGTTTGTGCCACTCGCTCATGATGTAGCCGCCGCGCACTTCGCAGAATTCGTTGGTGGTCAGGCCGCCGACATTGCCGAACAGCTGGAACCACGGCACGGTCTTGAGCACGACGCCTTCAGCGAGCACGGTGTCGCCATCGATCACGGCAACCACTGCACGGTCGTCCGGCAGGTGGCGGGAGATGGCGCGGAAACCGTAGGCCAGGCCATCACGCTTGCCGGTGCCGGGAATGCGCACGAAGTCGAGCTTGACCCGCTCCGGTGGATTCATCTTGGCCCAAAGGCTTTTCACCAGCTTCTCATCGGACATTTCGACGATCGAGCAGACCATGGTGGTCGGCAGGCCGCAGTCGATCGCTTCGCGAATCACCGAGGCGTAGACCTGGGCAGTGGTCAGCGCGTCGATACGAAAACTGGTGACCATCAAAAACACATGGGACGGGTCTGCCGCTTTACCCAGCTTGCGCACTTTGCGCCGCAGGTGCGGGTAGACCACGTACAGAAACAGCATGCCGCGCAGAAAGTGCGTGGCACCCATCGAGTAACGCCAGATACCGACGATACCGATCAGAAAAATGAAGTCCTTCGACTCGGAGTCGAATGTGGACACAGGCAGCGCCATGGCGATGCCCATCAAAATACTTAAGTAAAACAGCCAACCGGCGGCCTGAAGTAGGCCGTGCTTTAGCCTGTGCATAATCTGCATCCGTCTCGATCTCGGGCGAGGCCCGAATGGGTTAAGGCAGGCGTAGAAACTGTAGGAGCGAGGCTTGCCCGCGAAGGCTGCCTGCCTGACACACCGGGGCGCTTGGTTCGCCGGCAAGCCTGGCTCCTACAGAGGCTGTGTTACCAGCAGATGCCTTCAGTCCGGCCACTGACGCTGGTGGCTTGAGACATGAAGCCGACCAGGTCGATCACTTGCTTGCCGTGCGGAGCGTTCTGCGCCAGAGCGCGGAATTTCTCGTCACGGTTGCCGAGGATGATCACGTCGGAGTTGTTGATCACGTCGTCGAAGTCGGAATTGAGCAAGGACGAGACGTGAGGGATCTTCGACTCGATGTAATCCTTGTTCGCACCGTGAACGCGGGCGTATTCGACGTTGGCGTCGTAGATGCTCAGGTCGTAGCCTTTGCCGATCAGCATTTCTGCCAGATCAACCAGTGGGCTTTCGCGCAAGTCATCGGTCCCGGCCTTGAAGCTCAGACCCAGCAGGGCGACTTTGCGTTTGTCATGGCTGGAAACGATGTCGAAGGCGTTCTGCACCTGGGATTCGTTACTGCGCATCAACGAGTTCAGCAGCGGTGCTTCGACGTCCAGCGAACCGGCGCGGTAGGTCAGGGCACGCACGTCTTTCGGCAGGCAGGAGCCGCCGAAGGCGAAGCCTGGGCGCATGTAGTACTGGGACAGGTTGAGGGTCTTGTCCTGGCAGACGACTTCCATCACTTCACGACCATCGACGCCGCACGCCTTGGCGATGTTGCCGATCTCGTTGGCGAAGGTCACCTTGGTGGCGTGCCACACGTTGCAGGTGTACTTGATCATCTCGGCAACGGCGATGTCCTTGCGGATGATCGGCGCGTCGAGCTCTTCGTACAGCGATTGCAGAACGTCGCCGGACGCCTTGTCGAACTCGCCGATGACGGTCATCGGTGGCAGATCGTAGTCGGCGATCGCGGTGCTTTCACGCAGGAACTCAGGGTTCACCGCCACACCGAAATCAACGCCGGCTTTCTTGCCGGAGCAATCTTCGAGAATCGGGATGACAACGTTTGCGACCGTGCCCGGCAGAACGGTGCTGCGGACTACGATGGTGTGGCGGGTGGTCTTGTCACGCAGGACAAAACCGATCTCGCGGCATACCGCTTCGATGTAGTTCAGTTCCAGGTCGCCATTCTTCTTGCTCGGCGTGCCGACGCAGATCATCGACACGTCGGTGTCACGAATCGCCTCGGCGAAGTTGGTCGTACCGCGCAGACGGCCGGTTTCAATACCCTTGGCCAGCAGTTCGCCCAGACCCGGTTCAACGATCGGTGATTTACCGGCGTTGATCATATCGATCTTGTCTTTGGCGACATCGACGCCAACGACGTCATGGCCCCGTGCAGACAGGCAACCGGCACATACTGCACCGACGTAACCCAAACCAAATATGCTGATGCGCATCGCATTTACCTCTGTATTTATCAAGCCATTACATGGCCGGAGTTAATGGTGTTCAGCGGTCATAGTGCACTCGGAAGTTTTGGCGACAGGCGCCGCAATGCCGTGTGCAGGCATACTAAGTTCCGA
Source organism: Pseudomonas sp. LBUM1670 (assembly GCF_059695695.1). Classification (NCBI taxonomy): domain Bacteria; kingdom Pseudomonadati; phylum Pseudomonadota; class Gammaproteobacteria; order Pseudomonadales; family Pseudomonadaceae; genus Pseudomonas; species Pseudomonas sp. LBUM1670. The sequence continues at coordinate 1,053,807 of NZ_CP166783.1, forward strand.
GTGTCCAAATAAGTACACTCAAGATGTGCGCAACTAGGCCTTGTTATTATGATGTGCCCTGTTATGCAGCCGAGTCCTCTGGTAAGAGGTCCTTCGTGCAAAGGTCTTGCGCGCTCAATGCCAGGCCAGAGGCCCGTAGATCAAGCGGTTGGGTGCTCAGGCGAGCACGTTTATAGGGGCGCAGCCTTGGCCGTGTAGGGGATAGTAGTGATGCCTTATCTCCTGTCCTTCATGTGTTGCCCAAATCAGGGATTATCTAGCCGAAGTTAATGTGACAACTTCGCTACGTGAATCTCTTCTTTGCGTAAGTTATCTCGTACATGTTCAGAGATAATCGCTACCGGTGGTATGAGCTACGCATTTGGACATAGTTCCAGTCCACCCATCGCGAATTCTGAAATTTCTTGAAATATTGAGAAAGATGGCACTGCTTTCAAATTGATGGCACTTGCCGTCTCACCCTTGTTACACGGGGCGATAAACAAGCAAGATAGTTTTTTGCCACTACCGATAAAAAATTTCAGTGCCACTACTGAAAAAAATGATCGAAGTCGAGTGAAACTAACGTTAGAAAAATGACTGTTTGGTTTTTGGCGCCAAGAGATTGGCGATCCGGGCGGGAAATTGTTGGACGATCAGGCGTGGCGCACGACGTGTTTTTTGCTGTCGTGCGCCGATCCGGTGCGTTACTCGGGGGCGTGATCGCGAAGAAACACCAGATTGTCCGGTTTAGACTGCTCGGCGCTGTATCGATAGCCCTGGACGTCGAACTGCTTGAGGGCTGCCGGGTCGTTGATGCGTTCTTCGATGACGAAGCGGCTCATCATGCCCCGGGCTTTTTTTGCGTAGAAACTGATGATCTTGTACTGGCCGTTTTTCAGGTCCTTGAACTCGGTATTGATGATGCGGGCATTCAAGGCCGTGCGTTTGACCGCCGAGAAATACTCGTTGGACGCCAGGTTCAGCAGCACGTCATCACCTTGATCGGCCAGGGCTTCGTTCAACCATTCGCTGATCCGCGTGCCCCAGAAGGCATACAAGTCCTTGCCCCGGGCGTTGGGCAATCTGGTGCCCATTTCCAGTCGATACGGCTGCATCAGGTCCAGTGGACGCAGCAAGCCATAAAGGCCGGACAACATGCGCAGATGCTGTTGGGCGTAATCGAAATCGGCTTCGCTGAAGGTTTGTGCGTTGAGGCCGGTATAAACGTCGCCCTTGAACGCCAGCAGTGCCTGTTTAGCGTTTTCGGGTGTGAACGCCGGGGTCCAGCTACCGAAACGCGCGGCGTTGAGCCCGCCGATCTTGTCGGAGACGTGCATCAGCTCACTGATCTGCGCCGGCGTCAGGTCGCGCAACTGCAGGATCAGCTCCTGGGAATGGTCAAGGTACTGCGGCTGGGTGAAGCGCTGGGTCGCCGGCGGTGTTTCGTAATCGAGGGTCTTGGCGGGGGAAATCACCATCAGCATGAAGTCGTCTCCTTTAATCGTGGGGCGATTCTAGGGGGTTGTCCTTGTTGACTCCAGCTATCACGTCCATAGGTGATGATCGGTGGCCATACACATAACCTGTGGGAGCGGGCTTGCTCGCGAAAGCGGTGTATCAGTCCCTAAGATGCTGACTCGCACACCGCATTCGCGAGCAAGCCCGCTCCCACAGGAGATCGTGGCGCTAGTGCGGGATCAGCTATAGTGCCGCGCGGGTTTTTATGGAGACATCCCATTGCGTATCGTTTTTCTTTTTTCGGCCTGGCTGTTGAGTTTCGGTGCCATGGCGGCGCCGGGCGATGTGGCGACGCTCGATCGCAGCACCTGGCCTGAGCCACTTAGCAACCCGACGCTGTTCGATGTCGCCTCGCGCGCAGAGATTCTGATGTTCGCTCGCGTGCTGCAGGCGAGCGAATCGCTGGACGAGGCGAGCCTGGCCCAGCGCCTGGGCCTGCGCACGATCAATCTGGACTCGGTCAACCACCTGCGCCAGCGCCTGTGGCAGCGCCTGTTGACCAACTACAGCTTCGCGCAGCAAAGCTGTGATCAGGATGCCTCTTTCTGTTTCCTGGTCGAAGACATGGACACCCTGCGCCAGCAAGCCGCCAAGTTTCAGGTCAGCGACGACAGCTACTACATCAAGTGGGCCGAACCGAGCCGGCTGTTCCATGCGCAGTACCTCGACGAGCAGTTGCGCAAGGCTGCGCTGTTTCCGCAAACCAGCAGCGAAGTCGATCGTTTTGGCGACTACGAGCGCAACGGCGAGCAGATGCATGACCGACTGTTCCTGTTGACCTTCGACAGCGCCGCCAATGCCGCGCCGGACAACACGGCGTGGGTCACCGAGTACCTGCGCAAAGCGAACATGACAGGCACGTTCTTCGTCCTCGGCAAGGATATTCAGGCGCGTCTGAGCGAGCGTTCGGTGGCGAGTCTGCAGGCGACTTACTCGGCGCAGTGCATTGGCGTGCAAGGCTGGGAGTTCCGTTCCCACAGCCACTGGCAGGACTGGCAGGATTCGGTGCGGCGCAGCGCCGAATTGGTCAAAAGCAAATTGCCGGAGAACTACGTGCCGCTGTTCCGTCCGCCCGATGGCCAGCGCCGTTCGGACGCGGAAGGCTTCTTCAGGTCCCAGGGCTTGCAGGTGGGGCTGTGGGACATCGATGCCCAGGACGGCGCCGGCAAGCTCAAGGCCAACCAGAGCGCGCAGCGTGTGTTGACCCTGATGCTGTTGTGGCGGCACGGGGTGATCAACTTCAACATTAAACAGGATGGCGTGAAAACGGCGATGCCCTGGCTTGTCACGCAGACGGCACCCAGCGGGATCGGTTGGGAAGATTGTCAGGACGCGTTTCGCTGAAAACGGCGAAAGCCCGTAAACATTGGGGAAGGGGCGAATTTGCAACAGATTTCGGTGCAGGCGGACTTCCGACTTTAACGGGGTGATGGCAATCCGCCAAGTGTTATTGGTCACTCTGAAAAATAAACTTCAAAAAAGCGTCAAAGTACTTTTTTCTGTCACGGGTTTTGGAGTATTACGAAGACAGACCGCCGAAACCTGCAACACAGGTGGCGTCTCCCAAGACCCAGCTGGATGCAGTTCACTTGAGTCACGCGGTTTCAACTGCGGGGTGAACTCGGTAGTCACTTCGAGGCGCAGCACCGCCAAGGTATTGCGTCGAATGGCTCCCACAAAGGTGACCGAGTATGGATGATCACGGACGTAGTTCTTCCTCCAACCAGCCAATCCTATATGTACTCGATACCAACGTATTGATTCACGATCCAAACGCCCTGCTTAACTTCGAAGAACACCACGTCGCGATCCCGATGACCGTGCTTGAGGAGCTGGACAAGCTCAAGAGCGGGCATCACAGCGTGGCTGCGGAATGCCGTCAGGCGATTCGCCTGATCGACAAGACCCTGGGCGATGCCAGCCCTGAAGACGTTGAACTGGGTGTACCGATCCAGCGTGGCAAAAGTGGGCCAAAGGGTTTGCTGTCAATTCTGATGAGCAAACGTGCCGAACCGAACCTCATTCTTCCCGAACACCTGAACGACAACATCATCATCAACCAGTTGATCGACCTGCACGCGCGCGAACCCAAGCTGCCCGTGGTGCTGGTCACCAAAGACATCAACATGCGCCTCAAGGCCCGTGCCTGCGGAATCGCGGCCGAGGACTACAGCACTGACCAACTGGTTGACGACGTTTCGCTGCTGCCTAACGGCTACCACAACATGGCCGGGTCCTTCTGGGACCTCGTCAGGAATGTCGAAACCCGCCAGGATCATGGCCGCACCTGGCACCAGGTGAAGATGATCGACAATCTGCCGGCGGTGCACATCAACGAGTTCATCATCGACGAACAGGGTTTTGTCGGCTGGATCAAGGAAATCGACGAAGACAAGCTGCTGATTCTCGACCTGCATCAGGAACCCCTGTTGCACCAGGAAGCCTGGGGCCTGAAGCCGCGTGACATCTATCAGAGCCTGGCGCTGTACGCGTTGCTGGACCCGGATATTCACCTGGTCAACCTGACCGGTGCGGCCGGTTCGGGTAAAACCATCCTGGCATTGGCGGCGGCGATCGAGCAGACCATGGTCAGCAAACGCTATCGCCGGATCATCGCGACGCGTAGCGTTCAGGGCCTGGACCAGGAAATCGGTTTCCTGCCCGGCACCGAAGCGGAAAAAATGGAGCCTTGGCTGGGCGCCATCACCGACAACCTCGAAGCCTTGCACATGGATGACGAAAACACCCATGGCAGCGTCGATTACATCCTCAGCAAAGTGCCGTTGCAGTTCAAATCCCTCAACTACATCCGGGGCCGCAGCTTCCAGCAGAGCCTGATCCTGATCGATGAATGCCAGAACCTCACGCCGCACCAGATGAAAACCATCATCACCCGTGCCGGCGCCGGTTCCAAAGTGGTGTGCCTGGGCAACCTGGCGCAGATCGACACCCCTTACCTGTCCGCGACCAGCTCCGGGCTGACCTACCTGACTGAACGCTTCAAGGATTTCCCGAACGGTGTCCATATCACCCTGCAAGGGGTGCCACGTTCGATACTGGCCGAATACGCCGAATCGCACTTGTAACTGCCTCACAAGAACCGGGTGGCCTAAAAACCGCCCGGTTTTTTATGCCTGTCACAAATCCACTGTGGGAGCGGGCTTGCTCGCGAATACGGTGTGTCAGTCGCCATAGATTGAGACTGACACACCGTATTCGCGAGCAAGCCCGCTCCCACAGGGTATATGGGGTGTTCGATAATCCCGCGTGCGAAAAATTGACCCGCAGGTTTACAATCGAGGCTCTTGATCAGGAGTAACCCTGTGCTGACTCATCTCGATTCCCAAGGTCGCGCCAACATGGTCGACGTCACCGAAAAAGCCGTGACGTTCCGTGAGGCGACGGCCCAGGCGCTGGTGCGCATGCTGCCCGAAACCCTGCAGATGATCGTCAGCGGCGGCCATCCCAAGGGTGATGTATTCGCCGTGGCGCGCATCGCCGGCATTCAGGCCGCGAAGAAAACCAGCGATCTGATTCCCCTGTGCCATCCGCTGATGCTCACCGGCGTCAAAGTCGAGCTCAGCGCTGAAGGTGACGACACCGTGCGCATCGTTGCACGCTGCAAGCTGTCCGGGCAGACCGGCGTCGAAATGGAAGCGCTGACCGCCGCGAGCGTCGCGGCGCTGACCATCTATGACATGTGCAAGGCCGTGGATCGCGGCATGACCATTGAAAGCGTGCGCCTGCTGGAGAAGCTCGGCGGCAAGAGCGGCCATTTCCAGGCGGATCAGCCATGAACGTCACCGTGAAGTTTTTCGCCCGTTATAGAGAAGCACTGGGCGTCGACTCGGTGAAGGTTGAAGGCGACTTCGCCACGGTCGATGACGTTCGCGCACTGCTGGCCAAGCGCGACGGCGCCGATGTGTTGAGCGAGCAGAACCTGATGTGCGCCCGCAACGAAGACCTTTGCCAGCTCGACGAACCGGTGAGCGACGGTGATGAAGTGGCGTTCTTTCCGACCGTGACTGGGGGCTGAGCCATGGCGATTCGTGTGCAGGCCACGGCGTTCGATCCGGGCGCTGAAGTCAACGCCATGCATGCCGCCAATGTCGGTGTCGGCGCGGTGGTGAGTTTTGTCGGCTACGTGCGCGATTTCAATGACGGGCTCGAGGTGGCGGGGATGTTTCTTGAGCACTATCCGGGCATGACCGAAAAGGCCCTCGGCAAGATTGCCGTGGAGGCCGAGCAGCGCTGGCCGTTGCTCAAGCTGGAAGTGCTGCATCGCATCGGCGCCCTGGAACCGGGCGAGCCCATCGTCTTCGTCGGTGCCGCCAGCGCTCACCGCCAGGCAGCGTTCGACGCCTGTGCCTTCGTCATGGATTACCTGAAAACCCGTGCGCCGTTCTGGAAGAAAGAAAACACCAGTGACGGGGCGCGTTGGGTTGAGGGGCGTGACAGTGATCATGCGGCGGCGGATCGCTGGAAGCAGTAGTTTCTGCGGCGTTTTCAAATATGCCTTCGCGAGCAAGCCCGCTCCCACAGTAGATCTCCGTGAACACAAATTTTGTGTTCTGCAAAAATCCCCCTGTGGGAGCGGGCTTGCTCGCGAAGAGGCCATCAGCCACACCAAAAATCCTAATGCCCCACCACCCGACCACCGGCCGGCACATCTCCATTCCCCCCAATTGACGACCAATACATAAAAGTCCAGTATGGAATTATAAGTACAAAAAAGGCGTTCCCCGTTTCTGCTCTTCATCTGTCTTGCCAAACCAACAACAACCCGCGAGAGAACGAACATGAAGAAATTCCCCCTCATCACCGGTCTGGCCCTGAGCCTGTTGGCGTGCAGCACTCTGTTTGCCGCCGAGAAAACCCTGCGCATCGGCATCGAGGCGGCTTACCCGCCCTTCGCGTCCAAAACCGACAAAGGCGAAATCGTCGGCTTCGACTTCGACATCGGCAATGCCCTGTGCGCGCAGATGCAGGTCAAGTGCGTCTGGGTCGAAGGCGAGTTTGATGGTCTGATTCCTTCCCTGAAAGTGAAGAAAATCGACATGGCGCTGTCGTCCATGACCATCAACGAAGACCGCAAGAAGTCGGTGGATTTCACCCACAAGTATTACTTCACTTCGTCGCGTCTGGTGATGAAGGACGGTGCCGTCGTCGATGACCAGTACGCCAGTCTCAAAGGCAAGAACGTCGGCGTGCAACGTGCGACCACCACCGACCGTTTCGCCACCGAGGTGTTTGAACCCAAGGGCGTCAACGTCAAGCGCTACGGCAACAACGAAGAGATCTACATGGACCTGGCGGCCGGTCGCCTCGATGCCATTTTTGCCGACACCATTCCGTTGAGCGACTTCCTGGCGATGCCGCGTGGCAAGGGTTACGCCTTTGTCGGCCCGGAGCTCAAGGACCCGAAATACGTGGGCGAGGGCGCCGGGATTGCGGTGCGCAAGGGCAACACCGAGCTGGTCAGCCAATTGAACACGGCGATCGACGGCATTCGCGCCAGTGGCGAATACCAGAAGATTTCGGACAAGTATTTCAAGTCCGATATCTACGGCGACTGATCGGACCTCTTCGCGAGCAAGTCGGATCGCCGCACCGCCGCTCCCACAGTTGAAATGCATTCCAATGTGGGAGCGGGCTTGCTCGCGAAGCTTTTGGCTTATTCAAATGCAGGAAAGTGTTGAAAGTTAATCCCTTCTTAACCGCCTTATCGTTTATTCCCCGACATCTATTCCATACGCCCCCGGGCTCTCCAAGGTCCGGGCCAGCGTGTAGACTTCCGGTCAAACGATATCTAGAAGGGAAACGCAATGAGCGAGGAAACGATGCGGTTGGGCCGTGAGCGGCGCTACCTGGTGTTGCTGGGCATCATCTGCCTGGCACTGATCGGTGGCGCGCTGTACATGCAAATCGTGCTGGGCGAGGCGCCGTGCCCGCTGTGCATCCTGCAACGCTATGCCTTGCTGCTGATCGCGATCTTCGCGTTCATCGGCGCGGCGATGAGCTCCCGCCGCAGCATTACGGTGTTCGAAACCCTGGTGGTGATCTGCGCCCTGGCGGGCGTCGGGGTGGCCGGGCATCACGTCTATACCCAGTTCTACCCGGCGGTCAGCTGCGGCATCGATGTGCTGCAACCGATTGTCGACGGCCTGCCGTTGGCGAAGATCTTCCCGCTGGGTTTCCAGGTTGACGGTTTCTGCTCCACGCCGTACCCGCCGATCCTCGGTCTGTCCCTTGCGCAATGGGCATTGATCGCTTTTGTACTGGTGGTGGTGCTGGTGCCGTTGCTCATTTCGCGTAACCGCAAAGCGCTGCGCTGAGGGCATTCGCCACAACGCTGCATGACCCATGAAAACGCCCCGGTCTTCGTTGAGAGGGCCGGGGCGTTTTGCATTTCAGGCCCAGGTTAAAAGATCGTGATGTGTGGCAACGAGAGGTGTGGCGCATGTGCGACATGTTGTCACAGCGCGAGTGTCGCGAGGCATTTCAGTACGTCGGATTGGTGCATGACTACGCAAGAAAATTGGTCATTTGCGACGGCGCTCGCCTTCTGTTCAGCAATCCCGGACCAGGCAGTTCTAACAGGGCCTGGCAAATTGCCAGAGCCCTTGTCGCATGGGGGTTTGGGCAGGATCGAGGGAAGGGGCGGCTCCTTCGATACTGTCTGAATTGCGTGTGGTAGACCTACTATTTCTGGTGTTTTTGTTGAGAATCAATTTCGATAACATGGCGCACTTTTGCAAAAAGCGTCAAGGATTGTTGCTGGAATGGATAAAAATTATTTCGGGATGAGACATGGTTTATGAATCGTTACATATCTACAATCGCCCGCATTGAATTCCCGACACTGCTCACCCTGACACAGGTGCATGAGCAGCAACAGGGTGTCTAGAGGCCTGGTGGCTTCATGTGACGCCCAGATGTCGGTGCCTTCCAACTATCCGCACCAAATGGAATTGGTCTGTAACAAGGCCTTTGACCACGAATTCGAATAAGAACTCACCGCTGGCCCAGGATTTGTCGAACAGCGTCTGACGCGCGACGGGCAGCCCTTATTCAATCCAAGAAAATGCCAACCCTTGGCAGGGTGAAGTGTTGGCGATCAAAACCCAACTGCATTGCGCAAGCTGCTTTAGAGGTCGTGAGATGAGTAAAAACAGGTACCCCAGGCTACTAGGCTTATTGCCGCTGATCGGCACGTTGTTGCTGTCAGGCTGCAACATGACCTTGCTCGATCCCAAGGGCCAGGTTGGCCTGGACGAGCGAAACCTGATCATCACCGCAACGCTGCTGATGCTGTTGGTCGTGGTTCCGGTCATCGTCATGACGTTCCTGTTCGCCTGGAAATACCGCGCGTCCAACACTGACGCCGTCTACACGCCGAAATGGTCGCACTCCACCAAGATCGAAATCGCGGTGTGGGCTGTTCCAGTGCTGATCATCATCGCTCTGGGTTACGTCACCTACAAATCGACCCACGCCCTGGATCCATACAAGCCGCTGGAATCCGACGTCAAGCCGATCACCATCGAAGTGGTCGCGCTGGACTGGAAGTGGCTGTTCATCTACCCGGAACAAGGCATTGCCACGGTCAACAAGATCGTGTTCCCGGCGCACACCCCGATCAACTTCAAGATCACTTCCGACGCCGTGATGAACTCGTTCTTCATCCCTGCTCTGGGCGGCCAGATCTACGCGATGGCGGGCATGCAGACCAAGCTGCACCTGATCGCCAACCAGAACGCTGAAATGGACGGTATCTCCGCCAACTACAGCGGCGCGGGTTTCACCGGCATGAAGTTCAAAGCTATCGCCACCTCTCAGGAAGATTTCGACGCCTGGGTCAGCGAAGTCAAAAAGGCACCTAAACAGCTTGAAAAAGCTGAATACGAAGCCCTTTCCAAGCAAAGCCAGAACAACCCAGTCGAGCTCTACTCCTCGGTCACGCCGAACCTGTTCCAGATCATCGTCGACAAGTACGAAGGCATGAAACCGGGCAAGCCGATGCACCACGAGAAGAAAGAGAAAGAAGTGGCCCACATGGAAGGGATGGACATGAGTTCGCATTCAGCTGCCGGGGCAGAGGAGTAAACGATGTTTGGTAAATTAAGTTGGGAAGCGGTCCCGTTCCACGAACCGATCGTGATGATTACCATCGCCATGATCGCGCTCGGTGGTCTGGCGCTGTTCGCTGCAATCACCTATTTCAAGAAGTGGACCTACCTGTGGTCCGAGTGGCTGACTTCGGTCGACCACAAGAAAATCGGCGTGATGTACATCATCGTTGCCATGGTCATGCTGCTGCGCGGTTTTGCCGACGCCATCATGATGCGTACCCAGCTGGCCATGGCCACCGAGGGTTCGCCTGGCTATCTGCCACCTGAACACTATGACCAGATCTTCACCGCTCACGGTGTGATCATGATCATCTTCATGGCGATGCCATTCTTCACCGGCCTGATGAACCTTGCAGTGCCGCTGCAGATCGGCGCGCGTGACGTTGCCTACCCGTTCCTGAACTCCCTGAGCTTCTGGCTGCTGGTATCCGGCGTAGTGCTGATCAACCTGTCCCTGGGCGTCGGCGAATTCGCCAAGACCGGCTGGGTTGCCTATCCACCGCTGTCGGGTCTGCAATACAGCCCTGGCGTGGGGATGGACTACTACATCTGGGCGCTACAGCTATCCGGGTTGGGTACGACGCTGACGGGGGTCAACTTCCTCGCCACCGTGCTGAAAATGCGTACCCCTGGCATGAAGCTGATGGACATGCCGATCTTCACCTGGACCTGCACCTGGGCCAACGTCCTGATCGTGGCGTCGTTCCCGATCCTGACCGCTACCCTGGCACTGCTGACGCTTGACCGTTACATGGATTTCCACATTTTCACCAATGAACTTGGTGGCAATCCAATGATGTACGTCAACCTGTTCTGGGCCTGGGGTCACCCCGAGGTTTACATCCTGATTCTGCCGGCGTTCGGGATCTTCTCCGAAGTCATCTCGACCTTCTCCGGCAAGCGTCTGTTCGGCCACCACTCGATGATCTACGCCTCGGGCGCGATCTCGATCCTGGGCTTCATGGTCTGGCTGCACCACTTCTTCACCATGGGTTCGGGTGCCAGCGTCAACGCCTTCTTCGGTCTGGCGACGATGCTGATTTCGATCCCGACGGGGGTGAAGCTATTCAACTGGCTGTTCACCATCTACCAGGGCCGTCTGCGTTTCACCAGCCATGTTCTCTGGACCCTGGGCTTCATGGTGACCTTCGCCATCGGCGGCATGACCGGCGTACTGCTGGCCATTCCGGGTGCTGACTTCGTTCTGCACAACAGCCTGTTCGTGATCGCGCACTTCCACAACGTGATCATCGGCGGCGCGGTATTCGGTTACATCGCAGGCTTCGCCTTCTACTTCCCGAAAGCGTTCGGCTTCAAGCTGCACGAAGGTTGGGGCAAGGCAGCGTTCTGGTTCTGGATCACCGGCTTCTTCGTCGCGTTCATGCCGCTCTATGTACTGGGCTTCATGGGCATGACCCGTCGTCTGAACGCCACCACCAACCCTGAGTGGGTGCCGTACCTGTACGTGGCCCTGTTCGGTGCGGTGATGATTGCAGTCGGTATCGCCTGCCAGTTGATTCAGCTGTACGTCAGCGTGCGTGACCGCAACAAGCCGGAAAACATGTGCGAACACGGCGACCCGTGGAATGCACACACGCTGGAATGGTCGACCTCGTCGCCACCACCGTTCTACAACTTTGCCGTACTGCCAAAAGCAGAAAGCATCGACCCGTTCACCGAAGCCAAGGAAAACGGCACCGCGTACCAGGCTCCGGCCAAGTACGAGCCGATCCACATGCCAAACAACACCGCGACCGGTGTGGTCATGGGTGCTCTGTTGACCGTGTTCGGTTTCGCGATGATCTGGCACATCTGGTGGTTGGCTGCATTCGGCCTGATCGGCACCGTGGTGTACTTCGTGATCCACGCTGCACGTGATGATCAAGGCTATATGGTGCCGGTCGACGTGATCGAGCGCATCGAAGCCGAGCAGCACAAGCGTCTGGTAGCGGCCGGGAAAGTTCCAGCCACCGCCACCCGTGTTGAAACCTCGTTGGAACAGGCTTAAACCATGTCGAACTTAGTGACCAATGCTGGACACACCCATGTCGATGGACATGGGCACGATGACCATCACCACGACTCGGGCGAGATGACCGTATTCGGTTTCTGGCTCTACCTGATGACCGACTGCATTCTGTTTGCGTCGATCTTCGCGGCGTACGCGGTACTGGTTAACAACGTAGCGGGTGGCCCGTCGGGCCACGACATCTTCGAACTGCCATACGTACTGGGCGAAACCGCTCTGCTGCTGTTCAGTTCGATCACCTACGGCTTCGCCATGCTGGCGTTCTTCCGGGGTAACAAGAAGCAGGTCCTGGGCTGGCTGGCCATGACCTTCCTGTTCGGCGCCGGCTTCATCGGCATGGAGATCAACGAGTTCCACGTGCTGATCTCCGAGGGCTTCGGCCCTAGCCGCAGCGGCTTCCTGTCCGGGTTCTTCACCCTGGTCGGCACCCACGGTCTGCACGTGACCAGCGGTCTGATCTGGATGGCGATCATGATGTACCAGGTGCAGAAAAACGGCCTGACGGCGACCAACAAGACCCGTCTGAGCTGCCTGAGCCTGTTCTGGCACTTCCTGGACGTGGTGTGGATCTGCGTATTCACCGTTGTTTATCTGATGGGGACTATGTAAATGGCTAACGCACACTCCCACGACGACGCCAACCACGGCAGCGTCAAGTCCTACGTCATTGGCTTCGTCCTGTCGGTCATCCTGACCCTGATCCCGTTCGGTCTGGTGATGTACCCGTCGCTGCCGAAAGCCCTGACCCTGTGGATCGTACTGGCCTTCGCAGTCATCCAGGTGCTGGTGCACCTGGTGTACTTCCTTCACCTGGACCGTTCGGCCGCGCAGCGTAACAACGTAATTGCGTTTGTATTCGCCGCGATCGTGATTGTCCTGCTGGTCGGCCTGTCGCTGTGGATCATGTTCAGCATCCACACCAACATGATGGCGCACTGAGGTAAATCCGGATGTCCTTGAAGCACTTTATCCAAATCACCAAACCGGGGATCATTTTCGGTAACGTGCTTTCAGTGGCAGGCGGATTTTTCCTGGCCTCGAAAGGGCATGTCGATCTGGCCATATTCCTGGCCGCCATGATCGGCACGTCCCTGGTGGTGGCTTCCGGTTGCGTGTTCAACAACTGCATCGACCGCGACATCGACATCAAGATGGAACGCACCAAGAACCGGGCGCTGGTCCAGGGCTTTGTCTCCCTGAAACTGGCCCTGGCCTTCGCGACCGTCCTGGGTGTCGCCGGCGTTGCGTTGTTGTACAAGGTGGCTAACCCGTTGGCTGCATTGTTCGCGGTGATCGGTTTCGTCATCTACGTCGGCTTCTACAGCCTGTACCTCAAGCGCAAGTCGGTTCACGGCACGCTGGTGGGCAGTCTGTCGGGCGCGATGCCGCCGGTGATCGGTTACGTCGCTGTGACGAACAGCTTCGACATGGCCGCGCTGACGCTGCTGGTGATGTTCAGCCTGTGGCAGATGCCGCATTCCTACGCCATCGCGATCTTCCGCTTCAACGATTACCTGGCCGCATCGATTCCGGTGCTGCCGGTGAAGCGCGGGATTCAAGTGGCGAAGAAGCACATCCTGATCTACATCCTGGCCTTCCTCGTGGCGACCTTGATGCTGACCTTCAGCGGCTACGCCGGCATGAGCTACCTCGCCGTCGCCGCGGCCATGGGCATGTACTGGCTGTACATGGCCTGGACCGGCTACAAGGCAGTGGATGACACGGTCTGGGCACGCAAGCTGTTCGTGTTCTCGATCTTCACCATTACCGCGTTGAGCGTGATGATGTCCCTGGACTTCAAAGTGCCGACCGAGCTGTTGCTGACGTACGCGCCTTAAGCGTCGGATGCTGTAAAGAAAAACCCCGCCCTTTGAGAGAAGGAGCGGGGTTTTTTATTGGGTGTTTTCTGGTGGACCGAGTTGCCGCCTTCGCGAGCAAGCCCGCTCCCACAATTGGATCAGCGTTGACGCAGCTTTTGTACTCGACGTTGAACCCCTGTGGGAGCGGGCTTGCTCGCGAAGGCGGTGTGTCAGGCAACATGGCTGTTGGCTGATATGGCCTCTTCGCGAGCAAGTCGAATCGTCGCACCGCCGCTCCCACAGGGGCGGTGGAAGTTATTTACTTTGTGTGTCGAGCAACCGGAAGAACCGGTCGCGCACCTGGGTGTTGTCGCTGTGCGCCACGTTGAAACGCAGGAAGTGACTGGCATCCGGCGCTTTGCTGAGCAAGGTGCCAGGTGCCAGCACCAGGTCGATATCCAGACCATTCCTCGCTAGCGTTTCGGCATGCAACCCTTCGGGCAGTCGCGTCCAGAGAAACAACCCCTCATGCGGCAGCGATGAAACCGAGCAACCGGCCTCTATCAGCCAACTGGTCACTCGACTGCTCGACTCATACAGCCGATCCACCGTGCGCCGGGTATGTTTGGCATAGCTGCCATCGCTGAGCATCGTGCAGATAATCTGCTCCGCCAGTTCCGAGGTCATGCCACCGCAGGCCATTTTCAGGGTGACCATCCGGGCGGCCAGTTGCGGTGAAAGCACTGCAAAGCTAACCCGGCTATTGGCCGTCAGGGTCTTGGAGAAACCGGAGACGTAACTGACATTGTCCAGCCCGCCCGCTGCCAGGCGCGGCGTGTTTCGCTGTTGCAAGTCGCAATACAAATCGTCTTCGACGATGTGGAAACCATAGCGGTGGCTCAACTCCAGCAACCGGTAAACCTGCGCCGGGGAGAACGAGTGCCCGGTCGGGTTGTGCAGGGTGTTGTTGGTCATGTAGAGCACGGGCCGATGGGCAATCAGCAATCGCTCGAAGGTCTCTAGGTCCATGCCATCAGCCCCACGGGGGATGGTGATGACCCGGGCACCATGCAAGGCCAGGTTGGTGTGCATGGTGAAGTAACACGGATCGTCGAGCAGTACCGTATCGCCGGGTTTGACCAGCAGGCGCATCAGCATGTCGATGGCCTGCACGGTGTTGGCCGTGGTGACGATCTGGTCCACCGGCACTTCGATGCCGATGGCCGACAGTTTGACCCGCAACGCCTCGCGCAGCGGCAGGTAGCCGGCCGCGACGCCGTATTCGCCCATGCGCAGGGAGGTGGCGCGAAGGGTGCCGCGCACGGCTTTGAGCAATTCTTCCGCCGGCAGCCACGAAGAAGGCAGAAAACCGGCGCCGGGGCGCAGCGAGCCATTGTCCTGCAGGACCGCGCGGCGGACCACGCTCAGTGTGTCTTGAGGTTGCAGGTCCGGGCCGGCATCGGTCTTGAGCGTGGTGCTGGAACGGTGCACGTAATGCCCCGAACCCTGGCGTGAAACCACCAAGCCCTTGGCCCGCAAGCGGTCCAGCGCATCCACCACCGTGGATTTGCCCACGTTCATCAACTCGGAGAGTTCGCGAATCGGTGGCAGCCGGGAGCCATGAGGCAGCCCGCCCTGGCTGATCGCCACCGACAATTGATCGACGATCTGCTGGACCAGCGGTACACCCGGCTGGAACTCGATGGCGGCGATCACTGCACGCTGAACCTGCATTTTACTGGTCTCTCCGGCAGTAAAGTTCGTTTGATTCTATACGAACTTGCTCTGATGAAAACAAGCGACTCTCTCTACCATCACCTTACAGACTTTCCTGTTGTTCGCGCTGGGCGCCTGAACAATCGCCGGTTCCAGAGGTGTTGCATGAGTGTTCAAACAACGATCGCCGTCGCCAAACCGGTGATCAACATTCGCCTGTTCACGATCCGGATCATCACCGCCGTGTCGCTGTTTGCCGTGCTGGGCAAGGCCAACGTCTGGCTCGACACCGCCACCAACAGCGTCCTCGCCCTCGGTTATCGGGCCTTGCTGTTGCTGCTGCCGCTGACGTTGCTGGTGCTGGGCCGTCGGTCTCTGAGCGTTACGCTGCTGTGTGCCGCCCTCGGGTTGGTGTTGCTGGCGGTCACCAGCAACCAGGGCATGGTGATGTTCGCCGCCGCGTTATTCGCCTACGGCATCGCGATTGCCGGTTACCTGATCAAGAGCGAAGCCGCCCAGACCAAAGAGGGGGCGGCCTACAACCGCGTCGCCATGAACATGGGCAGTCTGGTGGCGGGGCTGATTCTGCTGTCACCGCTGCTGACTCCAACCCTGTTTTTCCTCGGCGCCGCGGGTTTCGTTCTGCTGTGCCTGCCCATTGCCATGGGCGCGACGTTCACCACCCAACCGGTGGTTGCAAGCCCGGTGACCCATGACGGCAGCGGCTGGCGCAACAAACTGCCGTGGGTGATCGCCGGCGTCATCATGGGCATCAAGTTGTTTGGTGTGTTCTCGATTCTGCCCCAGGCGATCCTGCTCAAGACCGGTGAATTGCCGGCCTGGTATGGCTTGATGCTGATCCTCAACAGCGCCGTGGTGGTGTTCGCCCAGGTGCCGGTGATGAAACTGATAGAGCGCACCGGGCGCTTCAAAGTGGTCGCTGTCATCGGGATCATCATCGGCGGCTTCGCCGTGCTCTCGTCGCCGGATGCGTTCCACGTCGAAACCCTCGCCGGCGCGTTGATCTGGGTCGCGCTGCTGTCCATCGCCGAGTGTGCGTTCAGCTACCTCGATTACTTCTCGGTCAAACAAAACAACATGTTCGTCAAGGAAGTGTCCCTGGGCGTCGGCGCCGGGCTGACGGTGCTGATCATGCGGGTCATGCCACCGCCCTACAGCGCCCTGGTACTGGCTGCCATCGGTGCGGGCGGCATCCTCGCCTGGTACTGGCTCAACCGTAGATCCAACGCGTCACTGCACGACTGAGTCACCGCGTTTGCATTTTTTACTCCACAGGTCGGAGGCTTCATGAATACGACGTCATGCGTAGTAGTGGTCGGGTACAACGGCAATCGGGTTCACGATATCCAGAAGCTGCGCGACCTCTGCAAGAATCTCTATAACGCAAGGCTGATCCTGGTGGTCGAGCAGATTCAAGCCGATGACGATCAGGTGGCGGATCACGTCTGCACGGCCTCAATGGCGCCGCTGGACATCGCCGATTCCGTCGACCTGCTGGTCGGTTGCCTCAGTGCCGATCGCTGGAAGCTGATAGGCGTCCTGCCTTTTTCCGACCGTGGTGTGTTGCTGGGGGCCGCGCTGGCCACGCATTTCGGCCTGCCCGGCATTACCCCTGGCGAGGCGCGTGCGGGGCTGGATAAACAGATTTTTCGCAAGCTGGAAGCGGCCGCCGGCACAGCACCCGAGGATTACCGTCCGGTGTTTTCCGCACGCATCGAAAGCCTCGGCGAACTGCGTCAGCGAGTGGTCGAACTGGGCGGCAAAGCCTTCATCAAACCGGCCTGCGAAGGTGCGAGCAGAGGTTGTCGGGTCATCCATCATCCGTCCGAATGCGACGAGGCCTGGCAGGCGCTCAAGCCGTATCGCGAAGGCGGCATCGTCCTCGAAGAGTTGATTCAGAACGCCCGGGAATACAGCTGGGATTACGTCGCGGGCAGCACCTGGGTCACCGAGAAAACCACCACCGAAGGTGCCTATCGCGCGGAAATCCAGCAGGTGGTGCCGGCCCCCTTGGCGGCTGACGTACAGGCGCGCCTGGCGGCTGCCGGTCGGCATATGTCCGGACTGGTTTCGCTGGAAAACGGTGCCTATCACAACGAGATCTTCCTGCGCCGCGACGGCCTGACCTCGGCGGTGGAAACCAATATGCGCCCCAGTGGCATGCACATCTGGGACCTGGCACGTCTGGCGTTTGTCGATTTCGATCCGTGGGAACGCTGGGTCAGGTGGGCGGTGGAAGGCAAAGTCGAGCATCACGATCCCGTTGCCCGTGGTTATTGCGGCATTCGCCTGCTGCGGGCGCCGGCCGGCGGTCTTTTGCGCTACGTGCCGGACATCGAATCCCTGGCCCGGGAGCTGAACATCGAGCTGGTCGAGGCGGTGTACGCCAAGCGCCTCAGTGATTCAGTCACCGCACTGGTGAAAGACAACACGTCGTTTATCGGTCACATCGTATTGTTCAGCGAAGACTACGGACAGCTCAGCGACAACCTGCTGCGCCTGGCAGAGGCCATCGAGTCACGCGTCGAAGTGACCTGTCTGGCAGCGCCGGCGAGAGTCGCGGGCTGAGCCTTCGGGATCAATGTTTCAAGCATTATTGGTTAAGAGGGTTGGGTCAATGATTGAAAAAAAAATGTCGTGTGACGAACGCTTCATCGCCCTGGCGAAAGAACTCGACTATGACATCTACG
Organism: Pseudomonas sp. LBUM1670; assembly: GCF_059695695.1. Lineage (NCBI taxonomy): Bacteria > Pseudomonadati > Pseudomonadota > Gammaproteobacteria > Pseudomonadales > Pseudomonadaceae > Pseudomonas > Pseudomonas sp. LBUM1670. The sequence continues at coordinate 1,071,694 of NZ_CP166783.1, forward strand.
GCGAGAACACGGCTGGCGGGCATTACGCCCCGCTGATACGGCATCAGGACGAACTCTACCTCAGCGGTCTGGTACCGCGCATGAGCGGCAAGATGCAGTACCCCGGCCGGGTGGGGCTGGAGCTCAGCCTGACGGACGCTCAAGCCGCCGCCAGCATCAGCGCCATGCGCGGCCTGGCCTTGATCGTTGACGCCATTGGCTCGCTGGACAAAATAAAGTCGCTGATACGCATCACGGTTTACGTGAAATCCACGGCAGACTTTGTTGACCTCAGTGAAGTCGCCAACGGCGCATCGGATGTTTTCAGTCATGTGTTGGGCGATGCGGGGAAACATACCCGAACCACTGTCGGCGTCTATCAGTTACCGAAAAATGCCGCCGTAGAAGTTGACATGATTGTGGCGCTGCGGCCCTCGGTGTTGTGAGTGTTAGTGGGCCGGCTTTACAGTAATAGATTGTTCGCCTAGTGTCTGGTCACTTAAGTCGATAATAAGTCGGTGTTTGTGGATGAATAACATTCAAGGTGAGTTTTTTTCATATAAGGACTTTCGCCAGAGTTTGAACCCGCCGCCGCTCAGTGCACGGGTGTGGAAGGGTGGTGAACTGACTGACATGCGTCAGAGCCTCGAGGCCAGCGAGGTCGATATTGTCGCGCTGGCTCACGGCAACAGCACCGAAGGCTGCAAGTTGACGCCGGGGATGGCGGTGTCCATGCAATGGTTGAAACCGGGCACGACGCTGAATGGCCATGCGCATTCGTGGTGGCACCTGTTCATCATTCAGTCCGGCAGCGGCACGTTGACCCTGGGCGATGCCGATGCAGTGAGCATCAGCCCCGGCGACGTGATGCTGGTGCCGGCCTGGACCCGGCACGGCTTCGTCAACACCAGCGCCACTGAACCGCTGGCCATGCTGAACATGAGCAACCTGCCCCAAATGGCGCAGCTCTCCACTGCGGCAGACGCCACGGTCTGACACGCTCAACCTTCCCCTCTTTTTGCCCACCAGGGAGTCCGCATTCGCAGACTCCCTTTTTCATTTCTGCTACCCCTCCTGGCCAGGTGTGTTTTGAACTTCTGTATCCGTAGAAACAGATAATTTCTGTATCTGTTCAGCGCTTAATCAACTAACTACGATCGGCTCCAATGCAATGGATTATTGTGGTTAGTGCAAGGGAGCGTTCTATGGAAAGTACGAAGCTGAAACTCTATGTTGGCGCAGATTTTGTCAGTGCTTTTGCGATGTCGGCATGTGTGGCGTTGAAGGAAAAGCAACTTTCATTTGAACTTGTCATGTTGGACTTGAAAGCGCGCGAGAACTATCTGGAAAGTTATCGTGATGTATCGTTGACCTGCAAAATCCCCACGCTGGTTCACGATGGTTTTGCACTGTCGGAATCTTCGGCCATTGCCGAATATCTGGAAGAGATAGCGCCGGGGCATCCAAAACTGTTCCCGCTGGACCTCAAGCAGCGCGCCCGCGCTCGTCAACTCCAGGCCTGGTTGCGCAGTGATCTGCTGGTCATTCGCAAAGAGCGCCCGGCGGACCTCATTTACTTCGGCAAGAAAGACACCCCGTTGTCGGACGAAGCCCAGGCAGCTGTCGGAAGACTGTTCTTTGTCGCCGACCGGTTGCTGGAGGAGGGCGCCGATCACCTGTTCGGTGACTGGAGCATCGCCGACACGGACCTGGCAATCATGCTCAACCGACTGGTTGCCAATGGCGATCAGGTTCCTGCGCGGCTCGCGGCGTATGTGCGCCGGCAATGGGATCGCGACAGCGTCCGGGCCTGGATGGATATAGAGCGCGCAGCGCCGGCCCATCAGTAAAAAAAAACGCCAGGCAATCACCAGGAGCGCTGCCATGCAGGGACTGTCGGAGCAGGAAAGATACAAACCCTATAACTCACGCACCATCCGCGACACGCCGTACTGGCAAAAACTGACGCCAGCGTTGCAGGAAGCCATGACCATCGTCGCCCGGGTCATGCCGTTTCGCACCAATGAATATGTCCTGGGCACATTGATCGACTGGAACAACATTCCGGATGATCCGATTTTTCGCATGACCTTTCCTCACAAGGACATGCTGTTGCCGGACGAGTACGCGTCGCTTAAACAGTTGATCGAGCGCGATGACGCCGTCGCCATCAAGCGCCGGATCGAGGCGATCTGGCTGCGCATGAACCCCCATCCGGCCGGGCAGCTGACGCACAACAGCGCCACCCTGGACGGAAAAATCCTGCCGGGCATACAGCACAAGTACCGCGAGACCGTGCTGTTTTTCCCCGGTGCCGGTCAGACATGTCACGCGTACTGCACGTTCTGTTTCCGCTGGGCGCAGTTCATCGGCGAGGAAGAACTCAAGTTCAACGCGCGTGAGTCCCAGGAGCTGGTGAATTACCTGCGGGTGCACACCGAGGTGACCGACGTGCTGATCACCGGTGGCGATCCGATGATCATGAACACCCGCTCACTGGCGGGGTACATCGAGCCGCTGCTGGAACTGCCTCACCTCAAAAGCATCCGCATCGGCACCAAGTCCGTGGCGTATTGGCCGCAACGGTTTGTCAGCGACAAGGACGCGCCGGAGCTGCTGGATCTGTTTAAACGGATCGTCGCGGCGGGGAAGCACCTGTCGGTCATGGGCCACTACAACCACCCGGTGGAGATCCGCCAGGACATCGCCCGTCAGGCCGTTGAGCGCATTCGCTCCACCGGCGCGACCTTGCGCATGCAGGCGCCGGTGATCCGCCACATCAACGAAAATTCCGCCGATTGGGCGGCACTCTGGACCGAAGGTGTGCGGCTGGGAGCGGTGCCTTATTACATGTTTGTCGAGCGCGATACCGGGCCTAGCCATTACTTCGCGATGCCGCTGGCGCGGGCGTTCGGGATTTTTCAGGCGGCTTACCGAACGGTGTCCGGGTTGGCGCGCACGGTGCGCGGGCCGTCCATGAGCACGTTTTACGGGAAGGTGTTGATCAACGGCATCGAGACCGTGGCCGGGGAAAAAGTCTTCGTGTTGCAGTTTCTTCAGGCGCGCGATCCGCAGTGGGTGTTGCGCACGTTCTATGCGCGATTCGATCCGCAAGCAACCTGGTTCGATGAGTTGCGACCGGCGTTTGGTGAGCGCTCGTTTTTCTTTCAGCCGGAGCCTGTTGCAGCGCCCGAATTGATACCGGTCCTGCTCGAAACGGCGTAGGACGATTCATCAGGAGATAGGGACATGAGCAGTATTCCGTTTGATCAGCGAGAAGGTTTTATCTGGCTCGACGGCGAGTTCGTCGAGTGGTCCCAGGCGCGACTGCATGTGCTGAGCCATGGTCTGCATTACGCAAGTACGGTGTATGAAGGGGAGCGCGTCTACAACGGCAAAATCTTCAAACTGCGCGAACACAGCGAGCGGCTGTATCGCTCGGCACAGTTGATGGATTTCGCGATTCCCTATGAGCTGGCCGAACTGGAAACGGCCAGCCATGAACTGCTGCAACGCAACAACGTGGTCGACGGTTATCTGCGGCCGGTGGCGTGGCGCGGCAGTGAAATGATTTCCACCTCGGCCCGCTTCAACCGCGTGCACGTAGCGATCGCCTGCTGGCAATGGCCGAGTTACTTCGACCCGGCGGGGCACATGGGCGGTATTCGCTTGAAGACCGCGCAGTGGCGTCGTCCGCCGCCGAGCAGCAGCCCGTTCGAAGCCAAGGCGTCCGGTCATTATCAGATCGCCACGCTCAGCAAGCACGATGCGGAAAACAGTGGTTATCACGATGCGCTGATGCTCGACTGGCGGGGCCACGTCGCCGAAGCCACCAGCGCCAACGTGTTCTTCGTCAAAGACCGGACGCTGCACACGCCGCTGCCCGATTGCTTCCTCAATGGCATCACCCGCCAGACCGTTATCGAATTGGCCGGGGCGCTGGATTACCAGGTGGTCGAGCGCACGATTCTTCCTACGGAGCTTGGCGACTTCGATGAGTGTTTTCTGACGGGCACCGCTGCCGAAATCACCCCCGTACAGAGCATCGACGAGCAGCGCTATCGACCGGGCGGCGCCTGCCGCGACTTTATTGCCGCTTACACCTCAACCGTTAACGCCTGATAAACCGCCAGGAACACCACCATGTCAGATCAAGGGATTGTTGCGTCTACACCTTACGTTTCACTGGGCCACCGCCAAGAAGAATTGTCGTCCCGTGGCTGGACGGTGCTGACACCGGACGAATTTGCCGACGATGTCGTAGGCACGCTGCATGACTTCGGTCCGGTCATTCCGCAATTCAACGGACAGACTGCGTTCGCCATTACCCGCAAGCCGGGGTATGAAGCGTTGCCGTACTCCCAGAGCATGAACGGCATCGGCCCGCACACCGAAGCGCCGGTCTACGGACCGCCGCCGCGCTATCTGGCGCTGCATTGTCATCATCAGGCCACGTGTGGTGGCGGGCATACCGGGCTGGTGGACGGGTATAAGTTCCTGGCGTTCCTCGAACGCGCCGAACCCGAATTGCGCGAATGGATCGACGACACCCCCGTAGAGTTCGTGGCCACCGCCAAACCCGGAGAAGCCGCGCAACGCAGGGTCAAGGAATACATCCTGACGCCTACAGAGGACGGGGATATTTTCCGCTTCAGTTACAACCAGTTTCACTACGGCGATGTGAATCCTTCCGAGGACGATCTGCAGCAATCGAAGGTGGCGAACAGTTCATCGCCGCTGGCCAGGTTTGCGATGCTCGGCGAGGAATATTTCATCCAGCACAACACGCCGGTGCTGATTCCCGACGGCTGCATGCTGATTTGGGACAACTGGCGAATGATCCACGCCCGCAGTCGATACACTGACCCGGCGCGAAACCTGACCCGCTACTGGCTGGCCTGATTCATCCGTCGCCCACTATTCCATCGGCGTACCCCTCGGCGGGTACGCGTCCTACAGGTATCGCGTCATGCAAACAGCAATCGAGATCGCCAAGGTCGATCATCAACTGGTCGTGCGGCTCAATCAGGCCTGGACCAAAAGGGCCACGGTGTGCGCGCCGGACAAGGCCTCGGTCAGCGAAGCGTTCGATCCGGCACGCCCGGATTATCCGGAGTGCATGGTGCCGTTTTTTCATCACCCGAAATTCCAGGCCCTCAGCGACGAGCTCAAAAGCACCGTGGTGACTTGGGGCTGGATTGGCTACAACCTGCGTACGGTCACGGCCGAAGAGCACGTGGTGAACCCGGCGCTGAGCGTCATCGCCAATCAGTACCTGGGCAAAAACGACTGGCATTTTCGCGAGGCGATGCAGCAGACGTTGATCGACGAGCACTACCACACGCTCATGCACCTTCGCGCCATCGAGCGAACCAAAGAGGAACGCGCGCTCGATCAGGATCTGGAGCTGCCGCCGTCGGTCACCTATCTGCGCCTTGTTGCGCTGCGCGAAGCGTTGCCCGAGCAGTGGCAGCGCGACCTGGCGGCGATCACCTTTGCGGTGGTGGCCGAGATCAGCGTCAACGCTTACCTGGATCTGCTGGCCGACGATCAGACCATTCAACCGCAAAACCGCCGCGTGGCAGAACTGCATAACCGCGACGAATACGCCCACAGCAAGATTCTCGCTGAGGTGGCGAAGGTCATGTACGCCAACATGCAGCCGACCCAACGGGCATTTTTCGCACAGACGTTGTCGGTGGCGCTGAGTGCCTTTGTCGCTCAGGACTACTCGATGTGGGAGGCGATTCTGACGCAGCTCGGCGTCGAGGATGCTGCACTGATCATTGCCGACACCCGGGAGAGCAACAAGAACGCCACGATCATGCGTGACTACAGCGGCCTGCATCGTCTGGCGCAGGATCTGGGGATTACCGACGAGATCGATTTCGACTTCCGTCCGACGCTCAAAGCGGCGGCTGTGGCCTGATTCAGGAGGTGAAAATGTCCGTTCCTGTGTACGAAGTATTCGCCATCCGTGTCGGCGCCAATGCCCAGCGCACCGCCCGGGAGAACTTTCTTTACGACGCCTGCTGCGGTGATCCCAATGCGTCGATGCCGTTGGATTACTACTTCTGGGTCATTCGCAACGAGCAGCAGGTGATCGTGGTCGACACCTGTTTTCAACCGGCCACGGCGGATCGGCGCAACCGTCAGATGTATCGCCTACCGGAAGAATCCCTGCGTCAACTGGACATTGATCCGGCGCAGGTCGACAACCTGGTCCTCACGCATCTTCATTGGGATCACGCTGGTAACCTGGGGTTGTTTCCGAAGGCCACGGTGCATTTGCAGGAAGCGGAGCTGCGCTTCTGCACCGGTCCGAAAATGGCCCACCGCACGGTGAACAAAACCTACGAGGTCGAAGATGTGATGTCGGCGCTGCCACCGCTGTTCGAAGGCCGGTTGCGCTTGCATACCGGCACAGTCGAAGTGATTCCCGGCGTGACTCTGCATCCGGTGGGCGGTCATACGCCGGGTAGCCAGGTGGTGCGGGTGAACACGGGGCGAGGGTGGATTGTTCTGGCGTCTGATGCGGCGCATTTGTGGGCGAACATTCGCCAGCGCAGTCCGTTTCCGATCCTGGATGATCTGGCGCAGACGCTTGAAGCGTTTATCGAAATCGATCGTTTGGCCGACAGCGAAGACCACATTATTCCCGGTCATGACCCATTGATTGCCGAGCGTTTTCCGCACTGGAATGACGACCCGCATATCATCTGCCTTCACCAAAATCCGGCCTGAACGCATTCCCTGTAGGAGCAGCCGGTCGACGCTCGATTGCTCGCGATGGTCGTCAACGATAATGCGTGCTGTCTGAATGACCGCGTTTATCCGGACGTTTTTCGCGAGCAAGCTCGCTCCTACAGGAAGAGGTCAGCCCTGGTTTTTGAGGAGTTGGCCCAGAGTGGCCAGCGCCTCATCTATCTTCGGCGAACGCGGCGCCCCACAACCTATCCGCACAAAGTGATCGAAGCGCTGGGTATTGGAAAAGATATCCCCAGGCGAAATCTGAATGCCTACCTTCAACGCCTCATGGAAAAGCGCCATGGACGAATAGTGTCGAGGCAGTTCCACCCACAGCAATGTGCCGCCCCGAGGGTCGGTCACGCAGGTCCCCGGTGGGAAATAGCGCGTGATCGCGGCACGCATCTGTTGGCGTTGTTGCGTCAGCGTTTTCCTTAAACGACGCAGGTAACGCTCGTAGGAGGGTGTTTTCATGAACGCACCTACCGCCAGTTGCGACAACGCCTCACAGCCGCGGGTCTGAGTGTGTTTGAGCATTTCCACGCGCTCGTGCCATCTCCCCGCGCTGATCCAGCCCAGGCGCATGCCCGGTGCCAGGGTTTTGTTCAGCGAGGCGCAATAGATCACGTTGTCGCTGCGGTCCCAGTGTTTGAGCGTGGACAACGGCTGCTCGGTATCCACCAGGTCACCATAGGTGTCATCTTCGATCAGCACGGTGCCGTGCTCGGCGCACAGCTGCACCAGCCGCGCCTTGTTGGCGTCGGGCATGATGCTGCCCAGCGGGTTTTGCAGGTTGGGAATGACGATCAGTGCCTGAATCCGTTCGGGGCTTTGCAACAGTTGTTCCAGTGCCAACAGATTGATTCCCGAGTGGGCCGTCGCCGGGACTTCGAGCACGCGCAGGTTCAGGCTCTCGAGAATTTGCAGCAAGCCGTAGAAGGTCGGCGACTCCACGGCCACCGTGTCGCCGGGTCGGGTGACCGCACGCAAGGCCAGATTGATCGCTTCAGTCGCGCCGTTGGTGATCACAATCTTCTCGGCAGTCAAATTGGCTTTAGCGGTCAGCGCCCGTCGCGCCAGGATGTTGCGCAGTGAGAGGTTGCCGCAGGTCGAGCCTTGAGCACCCAGCAAATGCTGATCCTGACGCAGCGCCTTGATCATATGCTCCTGCAAAATCTTCAACGGATAGAGCTCCGGCGCACAGTAGGCGCTGGCGAAATTGACCTTGATCGTCGCACGCTGGCTGGCCTTGAGCACCGATGACACTTGCTCGTGAATGCCGTGGTAGGTGCCGGTGTCGAGGAGCGGGGGAGCGGTCGCGACAGGTTTGGGCAAGGTGTCCGGCTGGCGAATGTAGTTGCCGGAGCGCGGGCGGGCTTCCAGGACGCCGCAGTCCTCAAGCTCCCGGCAAACCTGCACGGCGGTCGACAGGCTGACGGCGTGTTTTTCCATCATCAGCCGAATGGAGGGAAAGCGTTCGCCGGTTTTCAATGTGCCACTGCGGATCGCGTCGAGGTAGTGGTTGGCTAACTGACGGTACAAAGGCGTCGTGTGCATGATGACCTCAGCAATCGCACCACTGAAGTCTTGGGCTGGAAAGTGAGTTGACGTTCCCCGCAGGCGGACCCGTGGTGCTCAAGGGTGAAGGGACGTGTTTTCTGGCGTCGATACTGAGAGAGTAATCGGGCTTTTCAGGAATCGCGGGCAATAAAAAGCCCCGCTTTAGGGCGGGGCTCAATGCTGTGCATTCAAGTGTGCAAGTGAGGTATTTGTGGCGAGGGAGCTTGTCGGATCGCCGCACCGTCCCGCTTGAGTGCGTAGCACTCACAAAAATCGACAATTGCAGTCAGATTCTTGGGGCCGCTACGCAGCCCAAAGCGATCAAGCTCGCTCGCCACAATGGTGCGTGTTACTGCGCGGCGATGCTGTAGCCATCGAACGCGGTTTGCTGCTGAAGCGCGGTGATGATGTTTTTGCGGTTGACCGCTTGTTCGGTCCCGGCGCTGTCCAGGAACGTCTCGCTTTCCAACTCGGCTTCGTCGCCTTCGCCGACGAAAGTGAAGCCCAGAAATTCCAGTGCTTCACGGTCAACGTTCAGTCGCGAGCGCGGTGTGCGCAGCGGCAGGGTGACGCTCACGCCATCCTTGCTGATGTTAAACACTTCGACTTCTTTCTTGGCGCGGACCGTTTTGCTCTTGCCACTGGCCGGGTTGCTGATGGCCTGATGCGTCTGGTTCAGCACTTTCAGCGCCAAACCGTAGACGATTTCCTGAAACGCCGGATCGTCCTTGAAGCTGGAGAGAATCCGGCCGATCGAAAATTTGCTGCTCAAGTCTTCGAGCGCCGCGATGTCGGCGGCTTCGGCGTCCTTGAGCTGCTTGAGTTCGCCCATCAGTTCGTAGGCTTTGTCGTCGTCGAAGCTATCGTGAGCCTGGCGAATCGCGGCGCGCAACTCGCGGATCTGATCGCTTTCACGGGTGGACTGGAAAGCGTCCAGGACCATCTCGCTGATGGTCTTGGCCTGGGCTACACGCTGTGAAAGATTGATGGAGTTTTCGTATTCCGCTTTGGATGACAAGGTGACTACGGATTCAGCGGTGTTGGAATCGGACATTGAAATTTCACTACTTCTTTAAACTGGGGTTGAGGCGAGAAAGCGCTGGGCCTTTTCAGGGCGCCTAATCTATTGGACCGAGGCGGCGTTGTCACGGGTGAACAGGCGAGCGGACGAAAGAACTGCCTCCATTCCCTGTAGGAGCGAGCTTGCTTGCGATGGTCGTCAACGATGACGCGGCAAGCCTGACACCCCGCAGCGCTCTTGGGTTTATCGCGAGCAAGCTTGCTCCTACAGAGTGGCGGTCTCGAGGGAATGGAACATCTGATAAAACCTGATCGAGCGTCCGCAGAACAAACCGCTCGCAAAGCCTGATGCACACGCCTTGAGCAACACCATCGGCAGCGCGGCCGAGTGCTCGGGATCAACCTCGGCCTGATAGCCAAAGTAATAGTTAACAGCAAAAAACAGCAGGTAGAGCACCAGGGTTTTTGCGGTGCCCGGCACGATCAGCGCGGTTTGCGATTGATCCAGTTCGATACCCTTGCGGGAAAAAATCAACAGTGCGACGCCGCTACCCGCGATCACCGCAGCCAGCCAGCAACCTATAGAAAGTGAGGGATTGAGCGTCAGATCCAGCGAATACAGCGACCAGCCCAACAAAATCGGCGGTGTGATCAGCAATGAAGTTTTGCTTTCGTGGCTCGGAGAAAGGGCTTTGATGCCGTAGTAACAGAGCAGCAAAAATATGGCGTAAACCCACAGTGGGATGTTTTGCAGGGTGTTGAGCATCGAACAGCGTCCTTGCCGAAAAAAGATGTCGGGATCATAGCCGCTGCGGCAACTATTTCCCCGGCGAATTCAGATTCATCGACCGCACAGCCCATTGCTCTGCCGTTTGCTGATCGACCGGTAACGTGAAGCGAAAGGTCGCACCGCGTCCAGGCACATCGATCAGCTGGATATCGCGCCCGTGCAATTGCAGGATCCGATGGACGATTCGCAGCCCCAGTCCGCCGTCGCGCCGTGCACCGCCAATGTTGAACGGACGCAGAAACAATCCTTCGCGCAGTTCAGCTGCGATGCCGGGGCCGGAGTCGCTGACGGTGACTTCGATAAACGGTCCTTGTGGGCGCAAGCTCAGTTCGATGTCCCCACCTGGAGGGGTATGACGCAGGGCGTTGTCGAAAAGGTTGGTGAGGACCCGTTCGATCAACCCCAGGTCGGCACAGGCCGCCGCCACGTTGGGGGCGAAGCTGGCCTTCAGTTCGACCTGGCGCGCCTCGGCGGTGAGTTCGAATTTCTGGAAGATGTCCTGCACCAGATCGGTCAGGGAGAAGCGCTCCAGCACGGGCTGCACGAAACCGTGTTCCAGGCGCACCAGTTCCAGCAACGATTGCGCCAGACCGCCGACCTTGCGGCTTTGATCCAGAGCGATGCCCAGGTAGCGGCGACGGTCGGCGGGGGACAGTGTGGCGTCCTTGAGCGACAGGGTTTCCAGATAACCGTGCAACGACGCCAAAGGCGTACGCAGGTCGTGGGAAATGTTCGCCACCAGTTCGCGGCGCTCCTGATCCTGACGGGTTAGCGAGCGCCACTGTTCGCTGAGGCGCGCCTGCATCTGCCGGAAGGTGGCGTCGAGTATGGCGATTTCGTCGTGGCTGGCGGTTTTTTCCACCGGGGCTGAGGCCGCTGGCGTCACCGGTACACCGTCAATGTCGAAGTGGCTGACGGTTTCGGTCAGCCGTCGCAAGGGGCGGGTGATCAAGGCAAAGGCGGTGAGACCGGCAATCAGGCAGAGCAATGCGACCAATCCGATAGACAGCAGGGCCGTGTTGAGGGCTGCACTGGTGGCGCCCCGTTCCGCCAGGCGATCGTGGTCTTCGCCGAGCAACACCACGTAAAGATAACCCGCGGGCTTGCCGTCGACCTTCAGCGGCGCGGCGCTGAACACTTTGCGCGCATCTACGCTGCGCGGGTCGTCGCCGAGAATCGGCAGGGCATCCCCCTTGAGCAGGCGCTGGATGGGCGCAAGGTCGACCCGTTCCCGGTGAATCCGGCCTTCGGGCGCCGCGCTGCCGACAATCTTGCCCTCGGTGTCGAGCAGATACACCTCGACACTGGGATTGACCAGCATCAGCTTGCTGAACAGGTCACGCACGGCATCGGGCATCAGGCCCTGGGTGTCCATCAGCACCGTGTCGCGAGCGATATGTTGAGCCAGATCCCGCGACAGTCCTTGCACCACTTCCTGTTCATGCATCTGGTTGGAACGCACCTGCATCCATGCCGAAGTGCCGCAGCACACCAGCAACAGCACGGCGAAGACCAGAGAAAGTCGTTGCGTCAGGGTCAGCCTCATGGCTGTTCCTCCCGGTGCGCGAATTTGTAGCCACGGCCCCACACCGTGAGGATGCGCGCCGGTTGTGCCGGATCGGCCTCGATCTTTGCCCGCAGGCGGTTGATGTGGGTATTGACCGTGTGCTCGTAGCCTTCATGGCTGTAACCCCACACGGCATTGAGCAGGTCCATGCGCGAGAACACCTTGCCGGGTTGGCGGGCGAAGAAATACAGCAGATCGAATTCACGTGGCGTGAGGTCGAGGCGCCGACCGTCGAGGGACACCTCGCGGGTGATCGGATCGATGGAAAGTCCGTCGGTGATCAGGCTGCCGGCATCCATTTTCAGGTTGCGCGCCATGGCGTCGACCCGTCGCAGCAGCGCCTTGACCCGGGCGACCAGCTCAAGCATGGAAAAGGGTTTGGCCAGGTAATCATCGGCGCCGAGTTCCAGCCCCAGTATCCGGTGGACTTCGCTGGAGCGCGCACTGGTAATGATGATCGGTGTGTAGCGGGCCATGGCGCGGGCGCGGCGGCAAATTTCCAGGCCGTCGACACCCGGCAGCATCAGGTCGAGGATCAGTGCGTCCCAGCTTCCTTGCTGCAGCAATCGCATGCCTTCATCGCCATCGGCACAGTGCACCACCTCGAACTGCTCATCGCGCAGATGCAGGCAGATAAGGTCGGCGATATGCAGGTCGTCCTCGACCACGAGGACGCGTTTGGTCGGTTCCATCAAGCTCAATCCTTCGGCGCAATGAGCGCATTGTGCGGGTTTTCCAGGGCCAGAGTTATCACGAATTATTTAACTTTCCGTGAGGATTCGGCGATCAACCCAAGCCTAGGCTGTGTTCCATGAAAGGCACTTTGGATTTTGGAGACGGCCATGTTTTCACGGCGACAATTTCTTGTAGCGAGCGGCGGGCTGGGGGTTGCAGCCCTGGCGATCGGTGTATTGCCAAAATTTGCCGCCAGTTCTGCACTGGTCAGTGAAGCCAGCGCGGCGGAGGTTTTCGAGGTGACGCACACTGACGGCGAATGGCATGCCCTGCTCAGTGACGAGCAGTACGAAATCCTGCGCGAGGAGGGCACCGAACGGGCTTACAGCAGTGCGCTGAACAACGAGCACCGTGACGGAACATTTGCCTGTGCCGGTTGCGATCTGCCGCTGTTCTCCTCCGCCACCAAGTTCGACAGCCGCACCGGTTGGCCGAGCTTCTGGGCGCCGCTGGACAAGGCCGTGGCGACCCGCCAGGACCGATCCTTCGGCGTGCTGCGCGAAGAGGTTCACTGTCGGCGTTGCGGCGGTCATCTGGGGCATGTCTTCGATGACGGGCCCAAGCCCACCGGCCTGCGTTATTGCATGAACGGTCTGGCGATGACCTTCAAGCCACAGGCGGCTTAACCCTCTCTTTCACTTCATGCAGGTCGACGCTATGTGGCTTCTGGTCCTCGTTTTGAGCATTCGTCCCCGAAACCAGTCTGGTTCCCGACAAGTCGACGACCTACAACCCTCCGTCGCAACTGAACCTGAATGACTGGAGCCTGGGTGGTCAATGGACTGTCGGTTCGGAGCGGGCCACATCCAGTGCGCCAACCCGGCGGCATCACGGACCGAACCTCCAGCATCGAGTTTCTCGATCCGGGTGTCTCTGCGTATGCCTTTACGTTCGGTTGATAGCCCCTTTATTTCTCAGGAGTCAGCCTCATGAAAACCCTGTTCACCTGGCGCCGCACCCTGTTGGGGCTGGCTGCCGCAGGCATCATCGGTCAATGCTCGGCGTTCTCTTTCGGTGCTGCCGAAGAAGCGGTCATCATTCCCCCTCCGGTCCTCGACGAAACCACCCAGGCCCCCAGTGAAACTGCGGTCTTCGCCGGCGGTTGTTTCTGGGGTGTGCAAGGGGTGTTTCAGCATGTCAAAGGTGTGAAGAAAGCGGTCTCCGGATATGCCGGCGGTGCCGCCAACACCGCACGATACGAACGAGTCAGCGACGGCGATACCGGTCACGCAGAATCTGTCGAGGTCACCTTCGACCCCGCTCAAGTCAGCTACGGCACCTTGTTGCAGATCTACTTTTCCGTCGCTCACAACCCGACCGAACTCAATCGTCAGGGACCTGACCGTGGCACTCAGTACCGGTCGGCAATTTTTCCTGCAAACAGCGAGCAGCAGCGTGTCGCTCAGGCCTACATTGCCCAGCTCGATGCTGCCAAATCGTTCAACAAACCGATCGTCACCACACTGGAAACCTACAACGGTTTCTACCCGGCGGAAGAGGAACATCAGGACTTTCTGACCGAACATCCGACTTATCCGTACATCGTGATCAACGATTTGCCCAAAGTGGCGCAGTTGAAAAAGTTATATCCGGAGCGGTATCAGGAGAAACCGGTATTGGTGAAGGCGGGGATGTGAGAGGCGGGGCGAGCACAACGTTCACCCCGAAATCACATTCTGCCCGCTAGTGCTTGCCCCACATCCCCATGGCGAAATCGACGAAACTGCGCAATTTCGGCAAGCGGTAGCGATCCTGAGCGTACATCAGGCTCATCGGCCGGTTAGGCGGCAGGTAATCCGGCATCACGGCCACCAGTTTCCCGTCCTTGAGGTCTTGTTCCACCAATGCGTCGGGCAACAGCACGATGCCCATGCCGGTGCGTGCCGCCTGGTGCAAACCTGCGGAGCTGTTGATCAGCATGGGTCCACTGACCGCCACAGCCACCTCGCCTTCGGCCCCGGTCAGGCGCCATTCCTTTTCCACCGAGTGCCAGTCATCGCCGGCCGGGTAGGCAAAGGACAGGCAGTCGTGGTGTCGCAGGTCATCAGGTTTTTCCGGGTTGCCTCGGCGCGTCAGGTAGCTCGGTGATGCGCACATGGTCAGCGTGTAATCCACGAGTGGACGGGCGATCAGGTTTGTCTGCTCCATGTTGCCCAGCCGAAACGCCACGTCGAAGCCGTTTTCAAGCAGGTCCGGGCGCCGATTGGTGAGGACTACGTCCAGTTTGACTCGCGGGCACAGCAGGGAAAATTCACTCAGCGCGGGCGCGAGTTTTTCGGTGCCGAACGTCAGCGGTGCGGTGATGCGCAGGGTGCCGCTCGGTTCGTCGAGGGCTTGCTCGGCCAGGCGCTCGGAATCGGCCACCAGCCCCAGTACTTCGAGGCAACGTTGGTAGTACGCGGTACCAAATTCCGTCAACCGCTGGCGCCGCGTTGTACGGTTGAGCAAGCGCACACCCAGGCGTTGCTCCAGTGCCCGCAGGTGATTGCCCACCATGGTGGTAGACATTTCGCACTGATAAGCGGCGGCGGTCATGCTGCCGGATTCCACCACTCTTACGTAAACGGTCATTGCCTGGAACAGGTCCATTATCAAGCTCAGTTTTAAAATGATTGAAGTGTTGCAGCGTTTATCCAGTTCAGGTGGCTAACCATACTGCAAAAACACCGACTATTGATGGAGCTTGATGTCATGACCGCCACCTGCCTGATGAGCACTTACCAACCACTGGCCTTAAGTTTCACTAAAGGCCTGGGCACGCGCCTGTGGGATCAAGCGGGTCGCGAATACCTGGACGCGGTGGCGGGCGTGGCGGTGACCAACGTTGGGCACTCTCACCCTAAAATTGTCTCCGCGATCAGCGAACAGGCGGGGCTGTTGCTGCACACCTCGAACCTTTACAGCATCGATTGGCAGCAGCGGCTGGCGCAGAAACTGACCCGGTTGGCGGGCATGGAGCGGGCGTTCTTCAACAACTCCGGTGCCGAAGCCAACGAGACCGCGCTGAAACTGGCGAGGCTGCATGGCTGGCGCAAAGGCATCGAGCAACCCTTGGTGGTCGTCATGGAAAATGCCTTCCATGGCCGGACGCTCGGTACGTTATCCGCCAGCGATGGCCCGGCCGTACGCCTGGGTTTCAATGAACTGCCGGGGGATTTCGTCAAAGTGCCGTTTGGCGATCTCAAGGCGCTGGACAAGGTGCAACAGGCCCACGGCCCGCGCATTGTGGCAATCCTGATGGAACCGATTCAGGGTGAAAGCGGTGTGCAACTGGCCCCGCCGGGTTACCTCAAAGCCGTGCGTGAACTGTGCAACCGGCGCGGATGGCTGCTGATGCTCGACGAAATCCAGACCGGCATCGGTCGCACCGGCCGGTGGTTTGCGTTCCAGCACGAAGGCATTGTTCCGGACGTCATGACATTGGCCAAAGGCCTCGGTAACGGGGTCCCCATCGGTGCCTGCCTGGCCCGGGGCAAAGCCGCCGACCTCTTCACCCCCGGCAGCCATGGCAGCACCTTCGGCGGTAATCCATTGGCATGTCGCGTGGGTTGCACTGTGCTGGACATCATCGAAGAACAGGGCTTGCTGGAAAATGCCAAGGTGCAGGGCGAACGCTTGCTCGACAGATTGCGCATAGAGCTGGCCGATGACCCGAACGTCCTGGCAATTCGCGGCCAGGGTCTGATGATCGGCATCGAACTCAAGCAACCGATTCGCGACCTGACATTGATCGCCGCCCGGGACCACGGTTTGTTGATCAACGTGACACGGGGCAAGACCATCCGGTTGTTGCCGCCGCTGACGATTGATGAGCGGGAGGTGGAGATGATTGTCAGAGGCGTTGGTCGGGCGGTGAGCACAGACTGACATCTCCTGGATACCCATGTAGGAGCTGCCGACGGCTGCGATCTTTTGATCTTGATTTTCTGCAGGGTCGGAATCGCTGAAGATCAAAAGATCGCAGCCTTCGGCAGCTCCTACCGAATAGGTGTCTCCTTCAGTGTCATTAACATGGCATCCGTATCCGCGAATGCCGTAATCTCGTTTCGATTCATCAGTTTGATTTTTGAACCGACGAAACCTTCGAATAGCTGCTGATGCGCGGGAAACCCACTCGAGTCTTCGCGAGCACGATAACTGCCGGCACACGCCAGCAACGCCATCAACAACGCGTCACCATCCGGTTTTTGTTCTCGCTGGCGAATATTGGCGACGCACTCTTCATCTTCAACAGACAGCCAGATCAACGCAGTGGCCCTGTGGACAAGTTCGCTGACGATCCAGCTGTAAACGCCCTCGATCACCCAGCGTTCTTCATCTGCTGCGATCCGCGCCATGCCCAATGCTTCGGCGCGTGGACGGGCGATGCTGTGTTCGTCGGACAACCAGTAAAGAGTATCCAGATCAACCCAAGGCACTTGCAGTTGTCCAGCCAACTGCTCGGCCAGCCAGCTCTTGCCCGACCCGGAGTTGCCGATAATCAGTGTCCGAGCGAGATTCATATCCAGTGGCCTGCGTTAACGCACTGTACGAGTAAGCGACATCGTTCAACTGTGGGAGCGGGCTTGCTCGCGAATGCGGTGTGTCAGTAAACGTTTATGTCGACTGACGCACCGCATTCGCGAGCAAGCCCGCTCCCACAGGTTTTGGGGATGACCCGCCATACCGGGTCGCACTTTCAGTCCTCGCCCTCAGGCGCCACCATCCGCGTCTTCGGCGAACCATCCGAGTTGTGTTGAAAAATATCCTGTGGCTGTCCTTTCTCATTAAAGAACACCTGCCCGATCCCCGCCGAATTCCACAACCGTTCACCCGCCTCGGCATGCTCCGGGACGTGCGGCACGATGCGCATCCGCCGGCGCTTGGTCAGCCAGTTCAGCGGCGAGCGCGGGGAATAGAGCCAGCGATTGAGCCGGTCGAACCATTCAAGCAGCGTCGGTGGAAATTCGTTCTTGATGCCGCTGCTGGTGATCTGCCAAATCCTCGGGCCGGCCTTGCGGTGTCGGATCAACACTTCATAGACGAAGGAATAATGCACATCGCCCGACAGCACCACGTAGTTCCCCGGTGTACGCGAGTGTCGGAAAATGTTCAGGATCACCTGCGCTGCGCCGCGATGGGCCATCCAGTTTTCGGCGTCCACCAGCAGTGGGTAACCGAACCAGCTGAACACCCGTTGTACGGTTTCTATCAGCTTGACGCCGAACACCGGTGCCGGCGAAACGATGATCGCCGAAGGGTGATCGAGCAATTCCTGTTGCAGCTCGCTCAGGGCTTCCCAATCCAGAAGACCCGAGGGCTGCTTGAGCGTCATCTCACTGCGCCAGCGCCGGGTGCGGGTGTCGAGCACCACCATCGCCGGGGTGGTCGGCAGTACGTAATGCCAGTGTTGAAACTTCAGCAGCTCATCGATCAAGGCGTCCTGTACGGGGCTGTCGAGATAGCCATCGTCCCCGGTCGCGCTGAAACCGTCAGTCTTCTCCAGCAACGCGCCAAATGCATCCGGATTGTTGCCCCAGCCCTGACACAACATATAAGCGATCAGCGCGTTGCCGATGATGCGCTTGGAGAACGGATGGCTGTAGGCCGTTTCCTCCCATTGCGCGGAAAGATTCCAGTCATCGGTAATATCGTGGTCATCGAAAATCATCAGGCACGGCAGATGCGCGAAGGCTCGGGCAACACCGCCAAGGCCAGCCTTGAAATCATCGATGCGCGTCTGCTCAAGCGCATAACGCTCGCGGCGTTCGGGAATCAGTTTCGGCGGTTTGGGTGCGATCAACGTCCAGGGTGTCGGCGACCACACCAGCAGGTACATCGCCATCACTTCAGCGAACGTCACCAGATGATTGTCGGCACTGCTGCTGGTGAAAATCGGCTTACGCGCACCGCCGAAAAATCGCTCGCGCAGGGTTTCGTTGCTCTGCAGCGCCGGTAACAAATCCGCACGATGGTAGTAGCTGGCCGCATGCTCATAGAGCTTGGCGCTGTCGCTGACCACGGCGCCTTCGAGGTGTTCGCCGAACAGGCCCAACCGCGCGATCAAGGCATGAATGGCCCGCAACGTCGGCCCGGCGACATCGTCGGCGTACACCTGATCGCCGCTCATCATCAGCAGCGCCGGACGTTCCGTTGCGTCATGCTCTGACGCCAGCAAGCGATCGACGCAGAGCAAACCGTCGGCGGCAGGGTGGTGAGGTTTTCGGCAGGAGCCATGCAGCAGTTGATCGATCCGCGAGCGCAAAACAAAATTCGCAGATCGCGCCGTACCGTACAGTAGATGCGGCGCCCATTCGGCGATGCCCGTCATCGCGTCATCAATCAGCAGGTCGTACTCGATCAGCGTGTCGCAGGGCAGGGCGGTGTCCAGCGGTACATCGATCAAATGGATAAAGGCGTGAGTCCCGACCGGGATGATTGTGCATTGCCCGGCATCGAGGCGAATGTCGCCAACACCTTGCAGGCGCAGCGTTAGCGACAAAACCCGGGTGCCCACTAGCCAGAGCACCAGGCGCGTGGACTCAAGGCGCCGTAGCATCGGGCCGACGAGGACCGGTGGCAATGACATTTGTTGGTCAGGCAATGGCAACGATACAGACATCCGGGGTCAAGGCTCTTAGCGCACAGGGTGGTGATGATAACGCAGGTGGTTGCGGTTGCCTGTTAAGCATTGTGCGCCGTTTTTTGTGGGAATCAGGTCTGATCCAGGCAGAATCAGAGGGTGAAGCAAGATTTATAAAAGAGCGAAAATTGACAGATGAATACTATGCGGTGTTATAGGGTTTAAATTAGTCGCTTGTATAGCTTGTGATGATTTGTCTTTTTCGGTGATGAATAAGATATTCGTGCGCGTATAGTTTTTCTCTGGAAGGTTAGTAGTGAAAGTATCGAGTAATCCGGCTTCTTCATGTTCTATAAATACTGATCATAAAACTGCCCGTGCGGGCGATCTAAACAAATTAGTGGACAGTCTAATCAAGGTAAATCAAAGCGTTTCCAAAATGATCGTTAATCTTAACGATTCGGGACTATCGAAGATGCAGAGAACTGTGCTTGCTGAACAGTCAAAACCGTTGCTTGCCAGGATGGCAGATGATTTGGCAGTGATCGATCGTCATAAAGCCCATTCGCCACAGGGCTCTAATCTCTATAACGACTTTAGAGAGCGGCAGTTGGATTCATTAGCGACGAAGGTAGAGGCGGACTACGGTGAACTAAAAAATCTTAGTGATAATTATAAAAAAAATGGCGTGGAATTTGCTCCTGGTACTAAAGAGGAGGACGGCGGACGGTCGTGGGATGAGAAAGCCAGGGAGTGGAAATAACGAGTTTATATAAGCTACTTGGTGATTGCTTCCGCCGTCACCAGGTTGTTCGCAATAACCGGGCGGCAAGCTGACGCTGAAATCGCTTAACGCAGGCACAGTACTGACCGGCGATCAGATCCAGCTTCGCCCCTGACAGTTTGTGCGCTCAATAATCCAGAAACGGATCAGTCCATGCTCATTGACCGCGATCATGATCCGCATCCCTCGAGCCAGCGGCACGGTTACAGTGATATATCCATGCAACCCGCGGGCGCTCAACAGAAGAGAGTACTCATGAACAGGATCATCCTGCCAGCACTGGCCATTCTCATCGCTGTGCAATCCCCGGCCTACGCCATCAACGACAAATACCGCAAACAACTTGAGCAATCCGGTTGCACCCAATTGAGCGAGATTCAGGGCTGCGATATCCACAAGACCAAAGCGGAAAATGCCAAGGCCGGGTTCACCAACCCTGCGGGGGACAGCTCAGACGCTCAAACGCCTTACGCCGGGCAGTGGGTGGCCAAGAGCGATGCCGGTGCGACCGTTGCCACGATTCGAATCGATGCCAAGGAACAGGTCTGGGTCAATGGCAAACGGGTGAACGCCAAGCGCGCCGATGGCTCGCTGCAATTTCGGCAGGGCAAGATTACTTTCACGATTCAGGGTGATCGGCGGCTGATGGGGGAGGATTACTGGACCGACAGCGATGCGGGAACCAAGGGGCCGATTCAGATTGAATAGCCTGAGGGAAGAATCAAATATCAGCTAACACACACAAATCCCCTGTGGGAGCGGGCTTGCTCGCGAAAGCGGTGTGTCAGTCAATGATGATGGGGACTGGTATATCGCATTCGCGAGCAAGCCCGCTCCCACAGTTTTACAGTCAGCAGGCCAATCGTAAGAGGTCGGGTAAGCCTAAGCCTCCCAACCCGCCCCACTGACCGCCGCCTGCGCCAGCGGGTGCAAGTCCGCCCCCTGATGCTCTGTCTGCCAGGCCAGCAACTCCTTGCGCATGCTGGGCGCCCAATACATCTGCAGATGATTGCGCACACCGAGCACGGCTTGTTGCTGGTCCGGTTCGTTGGCGAAGTACAGGGCGATCTGGTTGGCCATTTTGATCAGGTTGGCAGTGCTCATCGGCGTACCTCCGCTTTAGCGCCACGGGCGTGACGGCGATCTTTGAGCAAACGGTCCTGTTCGTCGCTGAAGGCCTGGTAGCGTTTTTGCCACTCGGAAGGGTGGTAGACGCGGCTGACTTCCACGGCGGTGACCTTGTACTCCGGACAGTTGGTGGCCCAGTCGGAGTTGTCGGTGGTGATGACGTTGGTCCCCGATTCAGGGAAATGGAAGGTGGTGTACACCACGCCCGGGGCGACTCGTTCGGTGACCCGCGCACGCAGCACGGTCTGCCCGGCGCGGCTGCCGATGCCGACCCAGTCACCTTCGTTGATGCCACGGCTTTCGGCGTCGGTCGGATGGATTTCCAGCCGGTCTTCATCGTGCCAGGCGACGTTCTCGGTACGCCGAGTCTGGGCGCCGACGTTGTACTGGCTGAGGATACGCCCGGTGGTCAGCAGCAGCGGATAGCGATTGTTGACCTTCTCCTCGGTGGGCACGTAGCCGGTGAGCATGAAACGCCCCTTGCCGCGCACGAATTGCTCGATGTGCATGGTCGGCGTGCCGTCCGGTGCAGCGGCGTTGCAGGGCCATTGCAGGCTGCCGTGGCTGTCCAGTGCGGCATAGCTGACGTTGGTGAAGGTCGGCGTCAGGCTGGCGATCTCATCCATGATCTCCGAGGGGTGTTTGTAGTTCATCGGGTAGCCTAGGGCGTTGGCCAGGGCCACGGTGCCTTCCCAGTCTGCCTTGCCGCCCAGCGGCTCCATGACCTTGCGTACCCGCGAGATGCGCCGCTCGGCGTTGGTGAAGGTGCCGTCTTTTTCCAGGAACGAGCTGCCCGGTAGAAACACGTGGGCGAACTTGGCGGTTTCGTTGAGGAAAATGTCCTGCACCACTACGCATTCCATGGCCGACAGCGCCGCGGTGACGTGCTGGGTATTCGGATCGCTCTGGGCGATGTCTTCTCCCTGGCAATACAAACCTTTGAAAGTGCCGCCCAGCGCTGCCTCGAACATGTTGGGAATGCGCAGGCCCGGATCAGGCTGCAGCGTGACGTTCCACGCCTGTTCGAACTGCGCCCGCACCACCTCGTTGGAGATGTGCCGGTAGCCGGGCAGCTCGTGGGGAAAGGAACCCATGTCGCAGGAGCCCTGAACGTTGTTCTGCCCCCGCAGCGGGTTCACGCCCACGCCTTCGCGACCGATGTTGCCGGTGGCCATGGCCAGGTTGGCGATGCCCATGACCGCGGTGCTGCCCTGACTGTGCTCGGTGACACCGAGACCGTAGTAGATCGCCGCGTTGCCGCCGGTAGCGTACAGACGCGCGGCGGCACGGATGTCGGCAGGTTCTACGCCGCAGAGGGGGCCGATGACTTCCGGCGAGTTTTCCGCACGGCTGACGAGCTCGCTCCAGCGGGTGAAATCACTGCCCTCGCAACGGGCGTCGATAAAGGCCTGATTGAGCAAACCTTCGGTGACGATCACATGGGCCAATGCGTTAAGCATCGCGACGTTGGTGCCCGGACGCAGGGCCAAATGCAGTTCGGCGCGGGCATGCACCGAGTCCACCAGATCAATGCGCCGTGGGTCGATGACGATCAGCCGCGCGCCTTCACGCAGGCGGCGTTTGAGTTGCGAGGCGAACACCGGGTGGGCGTCGCTGGGGTTGGCGCCCATCACCAGGATCACGTCGGCCTGCATCACCGAATCGAAACTCTGGGTGCCGGCGGACTCGCCAAGGGTTTGTTTCAGGCCATAGCCGGTCGGCGAGTGGCAGACCCGCGCACAGGTGTCGACGTTGTTGTTGCCGAACGCGGCGCGCACCAGTTTTTGCACCAGATAGGTTTCTTCGTTGGTGCAGCGGCTGGAGGTGATGCCACCGATGGAATCGCGTCCGTATTTTTGCTGCAACCGACGGAATTCGCTGGCGGCGTAGGTCACCGCTTCATCCCAGCTAACTTCCTGCCAAGGGTCGTTGATGTGCTGGCGGATCATCGGTTTGGTGATGCGATCCGGGTGGGTGGCGTAGCCCCAGGCAAAGCGCCCTTTGACGCAAGAGTGGCCGTGATTGGCCTGACCGTTTTTGTCCGGAACCATGCGCACCAGCTTGTCGCCTTTCATCTCGGCGCGGAACGAACAGCCCACGCCGCAGTAGGCACAGGTGGTGATCACGCTGCGTTCGGGTTGGCCCAGTTCGACCACGCTTTTTTCCATCAGTGTCGCGGTGGGGCAGGCTTGCACACAGGCGCCGCAGGACACGCATTCCGAGTCGAGGAAATTCTCGCCACCGGCCGCCGCGACCCGGGATTCAAAACCGCGCCCGGTGATGGTCAGGGCAAAGGTGCCCTGGGTTTCTTCGCAAGCGCGCACGCAGCGGTTGCAGACGATGCACTTGCTCGGGTCGTAATCGAAGTAGGGGTTGGAGGTGTCCTTCTCGTCGGCCAGATGGTTGTCGCCTTCATAGCCGTAACGCACTTCCCGCAGACCGACTTGACCGGCCACGGTTTGCAGTTCGCAGTTGCCGTTGGCCGAACAGGTCAGGCAATCCAGCGGGTGATCGGAGATGTACAGCTCCATGACGTTACGGCGCAGGGTCGCGAGTTTCGGCGTCTGGGTGTGCACGCTCATGCCTTCGCTGACCGGCGTGGTGCAGGACGCCGGGTAGCCGCGCATGCCGTCGATCTCCACCAGGCACAGGCGGCAGGAACCGAAGGCTTCCAGGCTGTCGGTGGCACAGAGTTTGGGAATGGTGGTGCCCAGCAGCGCGGCGGCGCGCATCACCGAAGTCCCTTCGGGCACGCTGATGCTGCGGCCGTCGATGTTCAGGGTGATCTGTACCTGGCTGTCGCGGGCCGGAGTGCCAAGATCGATATCGGTGTTCGGGTCGAAGAGAGTGATCATTGCTCGGCCTCCGAGGCTTGCAGACCGAAGTCGGCGGGGAAGTGCTTGAGGGCGCTGGTGACCGGAAAGGAGACCATGCCGCCCAACGCGCAGAGCGAACCGTATTGTAGGGTGTCGCACAGGTCCTTGAGGATGATCACCTGCTCATCGCGACCACTCTGGTCCGGCGCGGCCAGCAAGCGGTCGATCACCTCCACGCCCCGGGTCGAGCCGATGCGGCAAGGGGTGCATTTGCCACAGGATTCCTCGGCACAGAACTGCATGGCGAAGCGGGCCATGTGGGCCATGTCCAGACTGTCGTCAGCCACCACCACACCGCCGTGACCGAGCATCGCGCCGATGGCGGCGAACGCCTCGTAATCCAGCGGTGTGTCGAATTGCGACGGCGGCACCCAGGCGCCGAGCGGGCCGCCAACCTGGGCGGCCTTCAGCGGCCGGCCACTGGCGGTACCGCCTCCGTAGTCTTCCACCAGTTCCCGCAGCGTCAGGCCAAAGGCCCGTTCCACTAGGCCGCCGTGACGAATATTGCCCGCCAGTTGGAAGGGCATCGTACCCAGTGAGCGGCCCATGCCGTAATCGCGATAGAACTGCGCACCTTTGGCCAGAATCAGTGGCACCGAGGCCAAGGTCAGCACGTTGTGCACCAGCGTCGGTAGACCAAACAGCCCCTTCAACGCAGGGATCGGCGGCTTGGCGCGGACAATCCCGCGTTTGCCTTCGAGCGAGTCCAGTAGCGCGGTTTCTTCACCGCAGATGTAAGCGCCGGCACCGACACGCACTTCCATATCGAAGGCCTGGCCGCTGCCGCCGACATTGGCGCCGAGGTAACCGTTGGACCGGGCGATGTCCAGCGCGCCGTTCAGCGTGGCGACGGCCTGTGGATATTCCGAGCGCACGTAGATGTAGCCATAGGTGGCGCCGACGGTGATGCCGGCAATCGCCATGCCTTCGATCAGCAGGAAGGGGTCGCCTTCCATCAACATACGGTCGGCGAAGGTGCCGGAGTCGCCTTCGTCGGCGTTGCACACGATGTATTTCTGCGCCGCCGGGGTGGCGCGCACCGTGCGCCATTTGATTCCGGCGGGGAAGGCTGCGCCGCCACGGCCACGTAGGCCCGAGTCGAACACCGCCGTAGCGGTCTGCTCGCCGCCAATGGTGACAGCCCTGTTTAAACCCTCGAACCCGCCGTGGGCCCGGTAATCGTCCAGCGATAGCGGCCGGGTAATACCGGCGCGGGCAAACAGCAGGCGTTGTTGAGACTTGAGATAAGGCAACTCTTCCACCAGACCCAAGGCCAGCGGATGAGTGGACGGCTCGCCTTTCAACGCATCAAGCACGGACGGCACATCGGCAGCGGTCAGCGGGCCGAAACCGATCCGGCCTTGCGGCGTGTCCACTTCCAGCAACGGTTCCAGCCAATACAGGCCACGAGAACTGGTGCGTTGCAGGTCCACATTTGAGAGGCCCAACGCCACCTCATCAGCACCCACGGCACGGGCCAGCGAATCCGCGGGCAAATAGAAGCACGGCATCATGCGTCCTCCCGGCAAGCATCGAGCAGCGCATCCAGACGCTCGGCGCTAAGCCGCGCATGCACCTGACCATCCAGCTCCAGAGCCGGCGAACAGGCACAAGCGCCAAGGCAATACACCGGACGCAAACTGATGCTGCCGTCGGCGCTACTGCCGTGATCGTCCAGTTGCAGACGTTCGCGCAACTGCGCCGCAAGCTGCTCGGCGCCACGACTCTTGCACGACTCCGCCCGGCACAAACGAAGAATGTGTCGGGCCGGCGGCGCGGTGCGGAAGTCATGGTAAAAACTGATCACCCCGCGAATCTCGGCCTGACTCTGATTGAGGGCGTGGGCAATCTCGGGGATGGCGGCTTCGGGGATGTAACCGATGCCCGCCTGAATCTCATGAAGAATGGGCAACAGCGCACCGGGGGAGCGTTTGTGGCGCTCCAGCAGACTGATGACCATAGGCAGGTGCAACATCTCATCAGGCATACAGCAATCCTCACGGTCACGGACAAACCTGGCGGTCGTCGGTTGTCCGAAAGTGTCGGCTGCGGCACTCACACCACGTCACGGAATCGTGGCAATTTCAGGCCGTTGGCCAGGGCGCCCTGAGCGGGCATCTTGTTGTGCCCGGCACGGTCTTCGCCGCACCTCATTAAGGGCATTAAGGCAGCTTGCCATGCTGCCTTTGATTCACCTGCACAAAAGCGACGTGTTCGGTTCTGCCTACGACTATCCATTAAGTCTAGATGAGCGTGGCGCGGGGTGTTCACTCACTGGCTGCAATGCCCTTCGGGCTTGTCGATGGGTGATGTATATCAGGCGCTGCAGGTAAGAAACAGCATCAGATCGGGGGGTAATTTTACGGCGCAGAGCTGTTCGATTGCGCGGATTTGGTCTGTTGTGAGCTGGTAGTCATAGATGCAATCATCGTCCTTCACCCAGCCCATGATTGGCTTGAGGTCCGCGACGGATACCGGGATTTCCATTTCATAGGAAGCGAAATCCTCGCCTTCGGGAACTCCCATAATCACGTGCTTCATGGCTCTGCCTTCCTTTACGTGCCGCTAAGTTTTTTCGAATTCCAGTTTCGCGGTCGAACTCTTGGCATCTGCCCCAAGCTGAGCTGATCCCCGACAATTCGAAGCCGTCTCAAATCCCTGTCAACACGCGAAACCTGTGGGAGCGGGCTTGCCCGCGAAAGCGCCAGACCAGCCACCACAAAAACCCTGAACTGAACCACCCCTCCTGTAGGAGCGAGCCTGCTCGCGAAAATCGCAACCCAACCACCATTCCCGCAGAATGGCCGCAACCTTCGCGAGCAAGCTCGCTCCTACAACTGCTTTACATAGCTTCAAACGCCAGACAGAGTCCGGCCCTTTGCGCGCTACCCCTCAGCCATCCCCTCCGCCCGCTTATTCGCCAACTCATTATCCCGATCCCGCGTCAGCACCTTCGCCACATCATCCACCACCGCCTTACTCATCGCCGTCAAATAATGCGCGGCCCAGGCGTGGTAGTCCGTGTCCTTGGCGTAAGCCGCATCCTTGGTCAGCGCCTTGGCGAGAAACAGGAAATCAGAAGCCATGGCCAACGCATCGCCGAGAGGCACGTTGCGGGTGACATGGAACAGCGCTTGATCGCCGCAGTAGATGGCGGGGGTCAGGCCGATGGTTGTGAGTTCGGGTTAGACATTTGAGCTAGGTCTTTTGTGGTTCAGGTACGAATGTAGTCATCCCTCCGAGGCTTCTAGGTAGTCTGGATTGGCTTCTGGCTAGGCCGAGCAATGCTGCGGACATCTTCGGCCAGATAGTTATCGCGGGCACGACTTCGGGTCCGATATTTCGGCGAACGGTCTGGGTCAGTTTCGGCGTTGTAGATCCAGCCGGACTCCAGCAGGAAATGATTGATTCGCTGGGTGTTGACTCCGTTCAGGGTGCGACTGAACTGCACGGGCGTGAGCCCCGGCTGGAACGTCGGCTCTGGGGTTTCAAGCCTCAACTTGAGGTACTTGTTTTCCAGCACGAGCCTAGCGTTCTGTTCGTCCAGGTCGGCAGCTAGGCGCAATGCGTCCGCACGAGTCTGTGGGATGGCGAAAGCGGCCCGCTGCGCCAATAGCAGTTCCTGTTCGGTCATGTGGTCAAACACCGCGGCCTGTAGGTCGTAGCTGTACGACATGGCCATGAGGCAGGACTCCCGCTTGGGGAATCGGTAGCACTTTTGTCGGCGGTTCATTGAGTCGATATAGGTATGGGAAAACTTCCCGGCATCTTTTTTCAGAACTCTGGGCACTTTTTTGAGGAAGTCGCTGTGCACCAACGTGGGCGCACCTTCGACGCGGCGGCTGTTGATGAAGTCGACTAGCTCCAGACTGATCATGGTGACGGCATCGCCGCCATTGAACGGGACGCTGGTCATTTGGCAGCCCTCGAGTATTTTTCCGGCAGGTCTGTCCATGCAGGATCCGGAATCGATTTCTCAAAATTTGGGCAAGCCTTCGGTGTCACCGCCATTGGGCAGCGTTGCAAAGTCGTCATGATTAAGCCCTTTTCTTATTGGCGTTGTGCCGACAGGAAATTGCTGGCCCTGCGATCAGGGTTTGGACAGCGCGCCCAGGCCTCTTGAACCACCATTTGCCTGATGATCCGTTGACCGGGAGATGGCGAGCATCCGGGTGTTCATCCAGTACCCTTGTGATGTGATTTTACTCATGGCAGCAAACCATTTTTTTGGACCATAGCGGTCCGTGTAGTTTGCGTGTTCCTCCAAATGTCTGAACGTCAGCGGAATCACGCCGCGCTGCTCATCGGCAAGGAACTGCGCATATCCATGAGGGCCGAAAAAATTCGGAATATCAGTGTCTTCGACAGCGATCCCTCTCATGTTTTCGATTTCACGATAAAATGCGGCGCCGTATTCTTTATGGAGGGTGTCAGTCTCGTCTTTGCTGATTTTTAGAGCGTTGATCAGAAAGTTCCGTTGAGTAAGTTGTCGGAACCACTCCACTGCGCCAAATTGGCTAACAGATGAGTAGTTTTTGAGATCAAACCACTCCGGCAACTCTTCAATGCTTGTAAATTTGGCCATTTTTACGCGTCCCTTATTACTCCCATTATGAATGGATCAGCCGACCATACGGATGGGACGTCCGCTTTTCACCGCGAGAGCGAGGCCAGCCAAAGCTGTCATGCCTTGCGCTTGATGCTCACCACGTTTAAGCCAGCACAAAGTGCATCTATCGAATCAGCCCAGGCTTGCATCATTTGCCGGCGCTGCTCGAGATAGTGGGCGTGGTTGTAGGTGTCGCGTATCTCATCTTGGTCGCCATGGGCCAGTTGGCGCTCGATCCAGTCCCGATTGAATCCGCGGCTGTTTAGCTCGGTACTGAGCAGATGGCGAAATCCGTGGCCGGTCTGCCGACCTTCATAGCCAATCTGGTGCAGTGCCTTGTTAACGGTGTTTTCGGACTGAGGGCGTTCCCGGTTGTTCCGACCCGGGAATGCGATGGGGTAACTTCCGGTGATCTCCTTGAGCTCCAGCAGACTGACCACCGCCTGACGAGGGAGTGGAACGACATGCGGTCGACGGGCCTTCATTCGGGCCGCCGGTATCGTCCAGGTGGCTGACTCCAAATCGATCTCGCTCCAAGGTGCGTGACGAAGTTCTCCGGGGCGTACGCCCGTCAATAGAAGTAAGCGCACCGCGATGCGGGTCGTTACATCGCATTTGGCAGCATCGAGCTTGCCCAGAAGAATGGGGATTTCCGAGAGGGGAACGTGTGGGTGATTTTTGGTTCGCGGCGCGATTGCTGCGACCACATCCAAGTCGGTGGCAGGGTTCGACTCCACTGACCCCTTGGCGAGACCGTAGCGAAAAATCTGACTTAACCACTGGCGAATTTTTCCAGCGACGTTGAGCGCACCGCGCTTCTCGACCTTGCGCACCAAGGCAACCAGTTCTGGCCTTGTGACTTCTTGCACCGGGCGCTGGCCGATAACGGGGAGAATGTCAGCCTCCATATATTGCAGCGCCTTGGCTGCTGTGGAGGGGGCCCAGCGTGGTGAGTTGTAGGCGTACCACTCGCGTGCCAACTCCTCGAAAGTGTGAGCGAGGGTGGATTGGGCGGTTTTTTCAGCTTGCTTGTGAGCGGAGGGATCTATGCCGTTGACCAGTAGGCGACGGGCATCTTCGCGGCGCTCCCTGGCTTTGGCGAGGGTGACGGTGGGATAAGCGCCTAACCCCATCATTTTGGCTTTGCCGCCGAAGCGATATCGGAATCGCCATAGTTTTGAACCGCTAGGTGTTACTTCGAGGCATAGCCCCGCCGCATCTGCCATGCGGTAAAGCTTTTCGCGCGGTTTCGCTGTTCGAGCGGCTGTATCGGTGAGTGCCACGGCAATCCCCTCAGCGCTAGCGCTGGCGGGAGTGAGTACCCGTCGATGTGTGAGTAGATTTCTAGACCAAACTCATCTACTCACGAATCTACTCACATAACGTTGGGCTTACAAGGGAGTCCACGGGAATCGCAGGCACAAAAAAACCGGCGTAAGCGCCGGTTTATCTGCTTTCCAGGGTCTGGTAGGGACCGCTGGATATATGTACATGGTGCCCCGAGGGAGACTCGAACTCCCACTCCTTTCGAAAACGGATTTTGAATCCGCCGCGTCTACCAATTCCGCCATCAGGGCTCAATGGCGGCGAAGTATAGAGATGAGATAACCGTCGGTCAATCAGGTACATGGAGAATTTTCACTATTTCCGCTAGACTTCCCGGCCCTGCTAGACGAACCCCATCATGCGCGTTGCTGACTTTACTTTCGAACTCCCTGATTCGCTGATTGCTCGCCACCCTTTGGCCGAGCGTCGCAACAGTCGCCTGTTGACCCTTGATGGGGTCAGCGGCGCCCTGGCACACCGTCAATTCACTGATTTGCTTGAGCATTTGCGCCCAGGCGATTTGATGGTGTTCAACAATACCCGGGTGATTCCGGCGCGGCTGTTTGGCCAGAAGGCTTCCGGCGGCAAGCTGGAAATCCTGGTGGAGCGGGTGCTCGACAGTCATCGCGTGCTGGCCCATGTGCGGTCCAGCAAGTCGCCGAAGCCGGGTTCGAAGATCCTGATCGACGGCGGTGGCGAGGCCGAGATGCTGGCGCGTCACGATGCGCTGTTCGAGCTGGGGTTTGCCGAAGAGGTGTTGCCGCTGCTCGACCGCGTCGGGCACATGCCGTTGCCTCCTTATATAGACCGCCCGGATGAAGGCGCGGACCGTGAGCGTTATCAGACGGTGTACGCCGAGCGCCTGGGCGCGGTGGCGGCGCCGACGGCGGGGCTGCATTTCGATCAGCCGTTGCTGGAGGCGATTGCCGCCAAGGGCGTCGAAACGGCGTTCGTGACCCTGCACGTCGGCGCGGGCACGTTCCAGCCGGTGCGGGTCGAGAAGATCGAAGACCATCACATGCACAGCGAATGGCTGGAAGTCGGCCAGGACGTGGTCGATGCCGTCGCCGCTTGCCGCGCACGCGGTGGGCGCGTGGTGGCCGTGGGGACCACCAGCGTGCGTTCGCTGGAAAGTGCCGCGCGCGATGGCGTGCTCAAGCCGTTCAGTGGCGACACCGACATTTTTATCTACCCGGGCCGACCGTTTCATGTGGTCGATGCCCTGGTCACCAACTTTCATTTGCCCGAATCCACGCTGTTGATGCTGGTTTCGGCGTTCGCCGGTTATCCCGAAGCCATGGCCGCTTATAAAGCTGCCGTCGAGCATCAATACCGCTTTTTCAGCTACGGTGATGCGATGTTTATCACCCGTAATCCCGCGCCACGTGGCCCTGAGGACAAAGAATGAGTCGCCAAAGTCGTATGTCGTTTGAGTTGCTTGCTACTGACGGCAAGGCTCGTCGCGGTCGTTTGACCTTCCCGCGCGGTACTGTCGAGACCCCGGCCTTCATGCCGGTCGGTACTTACGGCACCGTGAAAGGCATGCTGCCGCGGGACATCAACGCGACCGGCGCGGAAATCATCCTGGGTAACACCTTCCACTTGTGGCTGCGTCCTGGCACCGAAGTGATCAAGAAGCACGGCGACCTGCACGATTTCATGCAGTGGAAAGGCCCGATTCTTACAGACTCCGGCGGTTTTCAGGTGTTCAGCCTGGGCGCGATGCGCAAGATCAAGGAGGAGGGCGTGACCTTCGCCTCTCCTGTTGACGGCGCGAAAGTGTTCATGGGGCCGGAAGAGTCGATGCAGGTCCAGCGTGATCTGGGCTCGGACATCGTGATGATTTTCGACGAATGCACGCCGTACCCGGCTGATGAAGACGTCGCGCGCATCTCCATGGAGCTGTCGTTGCGTTGGGCCAAGCGTTCGAAAGAGGCCCATGGCGACAACACGGCGGCGCTGTTCGGTATCGTTCAGGGCGGCATGCACCAGGATTTGCGCATGCGTTCGCTGGAAGGCCTCGACAAGATCGGTTTCGATGGCCTGGCCATTGGCGGTCTGTCGGTGGGCGAGCCGAAGCACGAGATGATCAAGGTGCTGGATTACCTGCCGGGCCAGATGCCGGCTGACAAACCTCGTTACCTTATGGGCGTTGGCAAACCGGAAGATCTGGTTGAGGGTGTGCGCCGCGGTGTGGACATGTTCGATTGCGTGATGCCAACCCGTAATGCCCGCAATGGGCATCTGTTCATTGATACCGGCGTGCTGAAGATCCGTAACGCGTTCCATCGCCATGATGATTCGCCGCTCGATCCGACCTGCGATTGCTATACCTGCCAGAACTTCTCCCGCGCTTATCTGCATCACCTGGACAAGTGCGGCGAAATGCTGGGAAGCATGCTCAATACCATCCATAACTTGCGTCATTATCAAGTGCTTATGGCTGGTTTGCGCGAGGCTATTCAACAGGGTACATTGGCCGCCTTTGTCGATGCCTTCTACGCCAAACGCGGGCTTCCCGTTCCGCCTTTGGACTGAGTTTTCTGACCCCAAGATTCAACATTTGCAACTGGAGTGCTAAATGAGCTTTTTTATCTCGAATGCCATGGCTGACGCTGCTGCACCTGCTGCAGGCCCAATGGGTGGCGGTTTTGAGTGGATTTTCCTGGTCGGTTTCCTGGTCATCTTCTACCTGATGATCTGGCGTCCACAGGCCAAGCGCGCCAAAGAGCAGAAGAACCTGCTGAGCAGCCTGCAGAAAGGCGACGAAGTTGTGACCACCGGCGGCATCGCCGGCAAGATCACTAAAGTGGCTGATGATTTCGTGGTTCTGGAAGTTTCCGACACCGTCGAAATGAAGTTCCAGAAAGGCGCCATTGCCGCCACGCTGCCAAAAGGCACGCTGAAAGCGATCTAAGTTTCAACTTCTACTCAATCGACGGGGCGCGCAAGGCGCCCCGCGTCATAAGCGGGCGGCGTGATGCTGAACAAATACCCTCTGTGGAAATACATTCTGATCCTGGCGGTGCTGGCGGTCGGTCTGATTTATTCCGCTCCCAATCTATATCCTGATGACCCGGCCATTCAGGTCAGCGGTGCAAGCACTGCGCTGCAAGTCAATCAGGCTGATCTGGATCGTGTGAGCGCTGCGCTCAAGGAATCCGGGATCAACGTCAAGGCAGCCACGCTGGCAGCCAACGGCAAAGGCGGTCTGATTCGTCTGACCAAGGCTGAAGACCAGCTGCCGGCCAAAGACGTCGTGCGCAAGGCATTGGGTGATGACTACGTCGTTGCACTGAACCTGGCGCAAACCACCCCGCAATGGCTGCGCAGCCTCGCCGCGCACCCGATGAAGCTGGGTCTGGACTTGTCCGGTGGTGTGCACTTCCTGCTCGAAGTGGACATGGACAAAGCCATCGACGCACGCTTGAAAGTGTACGAAGGCGATGTGAAGAGCCTGTTGCGTAAAGAGAAACTGCGCTATCGCAGCCTGCCGCAACTGGGCGGTGCCATTCAGCTGGGTTTCAGTGATGAAGCTTCCCGCGAACAGGCCCGTGTACTGATCCGCAAGAACTTCAACGATTTCGACATTGTTCCGGCCGACCTCAATGGTCAGGCGGTGCTGCGTCTGGCGATGACCCCGGCCAAGCTGGCGGAAATCCGCGAATACTCCATCAAGCAGAACTTGACCACGGTACGTAACCGCGTCAACGAGCTGGGTGTTGCCGAACCGATCGTTCAGCGTCAGGGCGCCAACCGCATCGTGGTTGAGCTGCCGGGCGTGCAGGACACCGCAGAAGCCAAGCGTATCCTCGGCAAGACGGCTAACCTTGAGTTCCGTCTGGCTGCAGAGCCGGGCGCGTCGAAAGCCACTTCCGAGACTTTCGAGTTCCGTGAAGGCAATCGTCCTCCAGCACAGATCGAGCGTGGCCTGATCATCACCGGTGACCAGGTCACTGACGCCAAGGCTGGCTTCGGCGAGCACGGCACGCCGGAAGTGAACATCCGTCTGGATGGCCACGGTGGCGAGCTGATGAGTCGTGCGACTCGCAGCAACGTCGGTCGCAGCATGGCGGTGATCTTCATCGAGCAACGTCCGGTCACCACTTACACCAAGCAAGTGATTAACGGCGTCGAGAAAGACGTACCGGTTCAAACGTTTAAAGAAGAGAAGAAGATCATCAGCCTGGCGACCATTCAGTCGCCGCTGGGTGCTCAATTCCGCATCACTGGCCTGAATGGTCAGGGCGAGTCGTCCGAACTGGCGCTGTTGCTGCGTGCCGGTGGTCTGGCGGCACCGATGTACTTCGCTGAAGAGCGCACCATCGGCCCGAGCCTGGGTGCCGACAACATCGTCAAAGGTATCGATGCATCGCTGTGGGGCATGCTGTTTGTCTCGCTGTTCATCATCGCCATCTACCGCTTCTTCGGCATCATCGCCACCGTCGCTCTGGCCGTGAACATGGTGCTGCTGCTGGCCCTGATGTCGCTGCTGGGTGCAACGCTGACCCTGCCGGGTATCGCCGGTATCGTGTTGACCATGGGTATGGCGGTCGACGCCAACGTACTGATCTTCTCCCGGATTCGTGAAGAGATCGCGGCGGGCATGACCGTACAACGGGCAATCAACGAAGGCTTCGGCCGGGCATTTACTGCGATTCTCGACGCCAACCTGACAACACTGTTGGTCGGCGGGATTCTCTTTGCGATGGGCACCGGCCCGGTCAAAGGTTTCGCAGTGACCATGTCCCTCGGGATCTTTACCTCGATGTTCACGGCCATCATGGTGACCCGCGCGATGGTCAACCTGATCTTCGGCGGTCGTGACTTCAAGAAGTTGTGGATTTAAGGGGCTGCCATGTTACGTACAATCAACTTCATGGGCGTTCGCAACGTTGCGTTCGGCGTCACATTGTTCCTTACTGCGCTGGCCTTGTTCAGCGTCGCCACCAAGGGCATGAACTGGGGCCTGGACTTCACCGGCGGTACGCTCATCGAGCTGACCTACGAGCGTCCGGCCGATGTCACCAAGGTGCGTGAGCAACTGGCCACTTCGGGTTATCACGAGGCCATCGTGCAGAGCTTCGGTGCAACCACCGATTTGCTGGTGCGTATGCCGGGTGAAGACCCGCAGCTGGGCCATCAAGTGGCAGACGCGCTGCTGAAGGTCGGCGGCGACAACCCTGCGTCGGTCAAGCGCGTTGAGTTCGTCGGCCCGCAGGTCGGTGAAGAGCTGCGAGACCAGGGCGGCCTCGGCATGCTGATGGCGCTGGGCGGCATTCTGATCTACCTGGCTTTCCGCTTTCAGTGGAAGTTTGCGGTCGGTGCGATCGTTTCGCTGATCCACGACGTGATCGTGACCATCGGTATCCTGTCGTTCTTCCAGATCACCTTCGACCTGACGGTATTGGCGGCGGTGCTGGCGATCATTGGTTACTCGCTCAACGACACCATCGTGGTATTCGACCGGGTTCGTGAGAACTTCCGTGTGCTGCGCAAGGCCAGCCTGATCGAGAACATCAACATCTCGACCACGCAAACCCTGCTGCGGACCATGGCGACGTCGATCTCCACGCTGTTGGCGATTGCGGCACTGTTGTTCTTCGGCGGCGACAACCTGTTCGGCTTCTCCATCGCCCTGTTTATCGGTGTACTGGCGGGTACTTACTCGTCGATCTACATCGCCAACGTGGTTTTGATCTGGCTGAACCTGAGCACCGAGGATCTGATTCCTCCTGTGGCTACTGACAAGGAAGTCGACGACCGTCCATAACGGCCCTCGCTTTTCCAGCTGTCAGCCCAAAAAGGCGCGAGTTGAACTCGCGCCTTTTTTTGTGCTCCAAGGCTGGGAGAAGCGCGGACATGTTCCGCGGGTGATGGTCAGGAGGTTCATGTGAACAAGTCGTTGCTGGTTGGTGCGGTATTGGGTGCTGTCGGTGTGACTGCCGGGGGTGCTGTTGCCACCTACAGCCTGGTTAAAAGCGGCCCTGAGTATGCGCAAGTGCTAGCCGTTGAACCGGTCAAGACACAAATCAAGACGCCACGTGAAGTGTGCAAGGATGTCGCAGTGACCCGGCAGGCGCCGGTGAAAGATCAACACCAGATTGCCGGTACGGTGGTGGGTGCGCTGGCAGGTGGTCTGCTGGGTAACCAGATCGGCGGCGGCACCGGCAAGAAAATTGCCACGGTTGCGGGCGCGGTCGGTGGTGGTTATGCCGGCAACAAGGTTCAGGAAGGCATGCAGGAGCGTGACACCTACACCACGACTCAAACTCGCTGTAACACAGTGAATGACATCAGCGACAAGGTTGTGGGTTACGACGTTCGTTATTCGCTGGATGGCAAGGAAGGCAAGGTGCGGATGGATCGCGATCCGGGCAACCAGATTCCGGTGGATAAGGAAGGCAAGTTGATCCTGTCGCAGAATGAGCCGGCTAAGTAAGTAGCTCAGGTTTGAAAAGAAGCACCCTTCGGGGTGCTTTTTTTGTACCCGGGATTCATGTCTCGCCACTGTTCCATTGTGGGAGCGGGCTTGCTCGCGAAAGCGGTGTATCAGTCGCCAGCTCTATCGACTGGCACGGCCTCTTCGCGAGCAAGCCCGCTCCCACATTGGTTTTGTGGTGTTCTTGAGGCGAATCCCGGGCATAAAAAAGCACCCCGAAGGGTGCTTTTTTTTCTGTCGCTGGAAGCTTAGCGTTTCAGCGAGGCCGGCAGGTGCGGCTGGATCGCCGTCAGGACTGCCTTGAAGCACTTGGTGTTACCGGCAACGATGTGGCCTTTCTCAAGGAAATCGTGACCGCCAGTGAAGTCGCTCACCAAACCGCCTGCTTCCTGAATCAGCAGGGCGCCTGCGGCCATGTCCCACTCGGACAGGCCCGACTCCCAGAATGCATCGAAACGGCCAGCCGCTACGTAGGCCAGGTCCAGGCTCGCCGAGCCAGCGCGGCGGATGCCGGCAGTCTGGCCAACCAGGGCGCGGAACATGCCCAGGTAGTTGTCGAGGTTGTCCATCTGGTCATCACGGAACGGGAAGCCGGTACCCAGCAGGGCGCCGTCCAGGCTGGTGCGACCGCTGACGCGCAGGCGACGACCGTTCAGTTGAGCGCCGCGACCACGGCTGGCGGTGAATTCTTCCTGGCGAACCGGGTCCAGAACAACAGCGTGTTCCAGGCGACCGCGGTATTTGCAGGCGATGCTGACAGCGAAGTGAGGAATGCCGCGCAGGAAGTTGGTGGTGCCGTCCAGCGGATCGATGATCCACAGGTATTCTTCGCCTTCGATCCCGGTGCCGGCGTGCATGCCGGTTTCTTCACCCATGATCGAGTGGTTCGGGTAGGCCTTGCGCAGCGCGTCGATGATTTTCTGTTCAGCGGCGCGATCCACCTCGGATACGTAATCCTTGGCGTCTTTTTCGTCGACCTTGATGGTATCCAGGCGCTCGATGGAGCGGAAGATCAATTCACTGGCGCTGCGGGCGGCGCGCAGCGCGATATTCAGCATGGGCTGCATGGATGTGTCACCTAAGGTTGTTAAAGAAAGCCGGGCATTCTATCAGAACTTTTCTACAGGTGAAGGTCGGTGTTCGCTTTCATAGCTTAACGGTGTGTCCCGCCTCAGAAATACGTTCACTTTTTGACGAGTGGTCAATGTTGTCAGGCAAGGCGCCGTGCCGACTCATAGCTCGCTATGGGGGGAAGGGGCCACGCAGCATGCCGGCATTGAACACCGTCAAAAGTGAACAGTTATTTTTGAGGCGGGACACCCTGATGAACTGTAAGATTCGGCTCCCGATTATTGTGTTCGAGAACGCCTCCCGTGCTGCAAAACATTCGTGTCGTCCTGGTCAATACCAGCCACCCCGGCAATATCGGCGGGGCTGCGCGTGCCATGAAGAACATGGGCCTGTCGCGGCTGGTGCTGGTCGAACCTCGGTTGTTCCCGCACCACGAAGCCGATGCCCGTGCCTCCGGTGCCGGGTACATCCTTGAAAACGCGCAAGTCGTTGCCACTTTGGAAGATGCCTTGGTCGGCTGCAATCTGGTGCTCGGCACCAGCGCCCGCGATCGTCGCATTCCCTGGCCGCTGCTCGATCCCCGCGAATGCGGGACGAAAGTGGTCGAGGAAGCCGGGCAGGGCGCCGAGATTGCCTTGGTCTTTGGTCGTGAAGATTCCGGCCTGACCAATGAAGAGCTGCAGCGATGTCATTATCACGTGCACATCCCGTCAGACCCTGAGTTCAGTTCGCTGAACCTTGGGGCGGCGGTGCAGGTGTTGAGCTATGAAGTGCGCATGTCCTGGCTGGCGGCCCAAGGTCAGCCGAGCAAGGTCGAGAAGGAAGAAGTGGCATCGGTCAAAAGCGCTGAGCTAGCGACCATGGATGAGCTGGAGCGATTCTATGAGCACCTGGAACAAACCCTGGTGGCCATCGAATTCCTCGATCCGGAAAAACCACGGCACTTGATGGCGCGCCTGCGTCGGTTGTACGGACGAAGCTCGGTCAGCCGGGCGGAAATGAATATATTGCGTGGCATCCTCACGGAAACCCAGAAAGCGGCCCGTGGTGAGCTTCTAAAGCGGAAGGATTAATGATGTTCGAGCGTTTGCGTGAAGATATTCAGAGTGTTTTCCATCGTGACCCGGCGGCGCGTAACGCTTTTGAAGTCCTGACGTGCTACCCGGGCATGCACGCCATCTGGATCCATCGGCTGTCGGCGGCCTTGTGGCGCGCCGAGTTGAAATGGCTGGCGCGGCTGGTGTCGAACTTCGGTCGCTGGTTGACCGGGATCGAGATTCATCCGGGGGCCAAGGTGGGTCGGCGCTTCTTTATTGATCATGGCATGGGCATTGTCATCGGTGAAACTGCCGAGATTGGCAATGACGTCACCTTGTATCAGGGCGTGACTCTCGGCGGCACCAGCTGGAATAAAGGCAAGCGTCATCCGACGCTGGAAGATGGCGTTGTGGTTGGCGCCGGTGCCAAGGTGCTCGGCCCGTTCACGGTTGGCGCGGGTGCCAAGGTCGGTTCCAACGCGGTTGTGACCAAGGCTGTTCCGGCGGGTGCGACGGTTGTCGGGATTCCCGGGCGTATCATCGTCAAATCCGATGAAGAGCAGGACGCCAAGCGCAAGGCCATGGCCGAGAAGATTGGCTTTGATGCCTATGGTGTCGGCGAAGATATGCCCGACCCGGTCGCTCGCGCCATCAATCAGTTGCTCGACCATTTGCAGGCAGTTGATGGCCGTCTGGAAGGGATGTGCGGAGCGCTGAAGGATCTGGGCAGTAATTACTGTGCGAAAGATCTGCCTGAGCTGCGTGAAGAAGACTTCGCCTGTGTGAAGGATAAGGATCAGAGTCAGGCCGGCTAGGCCGAGTTGACCCCTTTGCGAGCAAGCCCGCTCCCACATTGGAATGCGGTCAACTGTGGGAGCGGGCTTGCTCGCGAAGAACGATAACGCGCAATTGCTGGCTGTAACCGCCCAGCCTTTGCTATGATGCGGCCGCTCTTTTGCGGGTAAACCTGACTAAAGTACTAGGTCTTATAGTTGACTTAAATACTCGGGAATTGCATACTCGCCCCATTCCGAACTCCGTGGTAATTGTCCATGCGACTGACTACAAAAGGCCGATACGCCGTGACCGCCATGCTCGATCTGGCGTTGCACGCGCAACACGGGCCGGTGTCCCTGGCCGATATCTCCGAGCGCCAAGGCATCTCCCTGTCCTACCTCGAACAGCTTTTCGCCAAATTGCGCCGCAGCAATCTGGTCTCCAGCGTCCGTGGTCCGGGCGGCGGCTACCAGCTGTCCCGCGACATGCAGGGCATCCAGGTCGCCCAGGTGATCGATGCGGTCAATGAATCGGTCGATGCCACCAAGTGCCAGGGCCAAGGCGATTGCCATCAAGGCGACACCTGCCTGACTCACCACTTGTGGTGCGACCTGAGCC
The DNA here is from genome assembly GCF_059695695.1 of Pseudomonas sp. LBUM1670. Lineage (NCBI taxonomy): Bacteria > Pseudomonadati > Pseudomonadota > Gammaproteobacteria > Pseudomonadales > Pseudomonadaceae > Pseudomonas > Pseudomonas sp. LBUM1670. Next base: position 1,111,322 of record NZ_CP166783.1, read on the forward strand.
TGCAGATTCACGAATTTCTGAGCGGTATCAGCTTGGCTGATCTTGTCACTCGCCGTGAGGTACAAGAAGTAGCCCAGCGTCAGGACCAGCGTCGTTGCAACAGCAAGACGCCACACCTGGACAAGATTGAAGCGTCCGCCGTCGAATGACAGCCAAAGAGCTAGCGGTACGTCAGCCTGCCCGATTTAGGAGATAGTCCATGAAATTGCCGATTTACCTTGATTACTCTGCGACCACCCCGGTTGATCCGCGTGTTGCGCAAAAAATGAGTGAATGCCTGCTGGTCGACGGAAACTTCGGTAACCCGGCGTCCCGTTCCCACGTGTTTGGCTGGAAAGCTGAAGAATCCGTCGAAAACGCTCGCCGTCAGGTCGCTGACCTGGTCAACGCCGACCCGCGTGAAATCGTCTGGACCTCCGGCGCCACCGAATCCGACAACCTGGCAATCAAGGGCGCGGCGCATTTCTATGCGACCAAAGGCAAGCACCTGATCACCACCAAGATTGAGCACAAGGCTGTCCTCGACACCATGCGCCAACTGGAGCGTGAAGGCTTCGAAGTGACCTACCTCGAGCCTCGCACCGATGGTCTGGTTACGCCTGAAATGATCGAAGCGGCACTGCGCGACGACACCATCCTGGTTTCGGTCATGCACGTGAACAACGAAATCGGCACCATCAACGACATCGCCGCCATCGGCGAACTGACCCGCGCCAGGGGCATTCTGTTCCACGTCGACGCTGCTCAGTCCACCGGCAAGGTCGAGATCGACCTGCAGAAGCTGAAAGTCGACATGATGTCGTTCTCCGCCCACAAAACCTACGGTCCTAAAGGCATCGGCGCACTGTACGTGAGCCGCAAGCCGCGCGTTCGCATCGAAGCGACCATGCACGGCGGCGGTCACGAGCGCGGCATGCGTTCCGGCACCCTGGCGACCCACCAGATCGTCGGCATGGGCGAAGCCTTCCGCGTAGCCAAGGAAGACATGGCTGCCGAGAACGTGCGCATCAAAGCCCTGAGCGACCGTTTCTTCAAACAGGTCGAAGACCTGGAAGAGCTGTACGTCAACGGCAGCCTGACCGCCCGCGTTCCGCACAACCTGAACCTGAGCTTCAACTACGTTGAAGGCGAGTCGCTGATCATGGCGCTCAAGGATCTGGCGGTTTCGTCCGGCTCGGCTTGCACCTCGGCTTCGCTGGAGCCTTCGTACGTACTGCGCGCCTTGGGCCGCAACGACGAACTGGCACACAGCTCGATCCGCTTCACCTTCGGTCGTTTCACCACCGAAGAAGAAATCGACTACGCCGCGCAGAAAGTCCGCGAGGCCGTTACCAAGCTGCGCGCTCTGTCGCCGCTGTGGGACATGTACAAAGACGGTGTCGACATTTCGAAAATCGAGTGGGCGGCACACTGATTTCAAGTCGCCGAGAACCGGCCCTGTGAACCAAGGCTTGCAGGGCTTTAAGAGCGACTCTCTGATGAGTGAGGATTAAGAATCATGGCTTACAGCGAAAAGGTCATCGACCACTACGAAAACCCGCGTAACGTCGGCAAGATGGACGCCGAAGACCCGGATGTCGGCACCGGCATGGTCGGCGCCCCGGCGTGCGGCGACGTGATGCGTCTGCAAATCAAGGTCAACGAGCAAGGCATCATCGAAGACGCCAAGTTCAAGACCTACGGTTGCGGTTCGGCCATCGCCTCCAGCTCTTTGGCGACCGAGTGGATGAAAGGCAAGACTCTGGATGAAGCAGAGACCATCAAAAACACTCAACTGGCCGAAGAACTGGCCCTGCCGCCAGTAAAAATTCACTGCTCCGTACTTGCTGAAGACGCTATCAAAGCGGCCGTTCGCGACTACAAGCAGAAGAAAGGCTTGATCTGATTTTCAAGATTTTGCGACGAGTAAGGAGTCACCGATGGCTATCAGCATGACAGAAGCGGCTGCTCGACACGTGCGACGCTCCCTCGACGGGCGCGGCAAAGGTGAAGGGATTCGTTTGGGTGTTCGCACCACGGGCTGTTCCGGCCTTGCCTACGTGCTGGAGTTTGTCGACGAGGTGGTTGCAGAGGATCAGGTGTTCGAAAGTCACGGCGAGAAAGTGATCATCGACCCGAAAAGCCTGGCCTACCTGGACGGCACCGAGCTCGACTTCGTCAAGGAAGGGTTGAACGAAGGCTTCAAGTTCAACAACCCCAACGTACGCGGTGAATGTGGCTGCGGCGAAAGCTTCAACATCTGAGGCTTCTCGTGGGTACTCCTTGTCATTACGCTTTATTTGAGCTGCAACCGAGTTTCAATCTGGACCTCGACCAGCTGGCTACGCGCTATCGCGAGTTGGCGCGCAGTGTTCATCCGGACCGTTTTGCGGACGCTTCCGAGCGTGAGCAACGGCTGGCGCTAGAGCAATCCGCGAGCCTCAACGAGGCCTACCAGACGCTCAAAAGTCCCCCGAAGCGCGCGCGATACCTGCTCGCTCTGAATGGTGGCGAGCTGCCGCTGGAGGTCACGGTGCATGATCCGGCGTTTCTTCTGCAGCAGATGGAGCTGCGTGAGGAGCTCGAAGACCTGCAAGACAGTGCCGACATGGCCGGTATTGCAGCGTTCAAGCGCCGCCTGAAAACTGCTCAGGATGAACTGAACCAGAGCTTCGCAGCCTGTTGGAATGATGCAGCGCAACGTGAACAGGCCGAACGCCTGATGCGGCGCATGCAGTTCCTCGACAAGCTCACCTACGAAGTGCGCCAGTTAGAAGAGCGCCTCGACGATTAACCCAGTGCCGCTCCGGTCGCACGCCTGATATACAGATAAGTCCTGATCACGATGGCCCTACTGCAGATCGCCGAACCCGGCCAAAGTCCTCAACCGCACCAGCGTCGTCTGGCTGTGGGGATCGACTTGGGCACTACCAATTCGCTGGTCGCTGCATTGCGCAGTGGTCTTTCCGAGCCTCTGGCCGACGCTGACGGGCAGGTCATCCTGCCGTCCGCCGTGCGCTACCACGCCGATCGCGTCGAAGTCGGCGAATCGGCCAAGCTGGCTGCCGCTACCGATCCTCTGAACACCGTGCTGTCGGTCAAGCGCTTGATGGGTCGTGGTCTGTCCGACGTCAAGCAATTGGGCGAGCAACTGCCGTACCGCTTTGTCGGCGGCGAGTCGCACATGCCGTTCATCGATACGATCCAGGGTCCGAAAAGCCCGGTCGAAGTCTCTGCCGATATCCTGAAAGTGCTGCGTCAGCGCGCTGAAGCGACCTTGGGCGGCGAACTGGTCGGCGCGGTGATCACCGTTCCGGCCTATTTCGACGACGCTCAGCGTCAAGCCACCAAGGACGCGGCCAAACTGGCCGGCCTGAACGTGCTGCGGTTACTCAATGAGCCGACCGCCGCTGCCGTGGCTTACGGTCTGGATCAACACGCTGAAGGCCTGGTCGCGATATATGACCTGGGTGGCGGTACTTTTGATATTTCGATTCTGCGCCTGACCGGCGGTGTGTTTGAAGTGCTGGCCACCGGCGGCGACAGCGCCTTGGGCGGTGACGACTTCGACCATGCGATTGCCGGCTGGATCATCGAGAGCGCCGGTTTGTCCGCCGATCTCGATCCGGGTGCGCAACGTCATCTGCTGCAAACCGCCTGCGCGGCCAAGGAAGCGCTGACCAATGCTGCTTCCGTTGAAGTTGCTTATGGCGACTGGAAGGCCGACCTGACTCGCGAAGCCTTCAATGCGCTGATTGAGCCGATGGTTGCTCGCAGCCTGAAAGCCTGCCGTCGCGCGGTGCGTGATTCCGGTATCGAGCTGGAAGAAGTGCACGCCGTGGTCATGGTTGGCGGTTCGACTCGTGTGCCTCGCGTTCGCGAAGCGGTCGCTGAAGCCTTTGGTCGTCAGCCGTTGACCGAAATCGACCCGGATCAAGTGGTGGCCATTGGTGCCGCGATCCAGGCTGATACGCTGGCCGGCAACAAGCGCGATGGCGGCGAATTGCTGCTGCTCGACGTGATTCCTTTGTCCCTGGGGCTGGAAACCATGGGCGGCCTGATGGAGAAGGTAATTCCGCGCAACACCACCATCCCCGTCGCTCGCGCCCAGGACTTCACCACGTACAAAGATGGCCAGTCGGCGATGGCGATCCATGTGTTGCAGGGCGAGCGTGAGCTGATCAGCGACTGCCGCTCCCTGGCACGCTTCGAATTGCGCGGCATTCCGGCGATGGTGGCGGGTGCGGCGAAAATTCGCGTGACCTTCCAGGTCGATGCCGACGGTCTGCTCAGCGTGTCGGCCCGTGAATTGGGTTCGGGCGTTGAAGCCAGCATTCAGGTCAAGCCGTCCTACGGTCTGACCGACGGCGAAATCGCCAAGATGCTCAAGGATTCGTTCCAGCACGCTAACGACGACAAGGTCGCCCGTGTACTGCGTGAGCAGCAGGTCGATGCCCAGCGCCTGATTGAAGCGGTGCAGGCCGCCCTTGAAGCCGACGGCGAGCGTCTGCTCGACGCCGAAGAGCGCATGGTGATCGAGCTGCAGATGCAGGAACTGACCGAACTGATGAAAGGTACCGATGGTTATGCCATCGAGCAGCAGACCAAACGTCTGTCGCACGTGACCGATGCCTTTGCTGCCCGCCGCCTGGACTCGACGGTGAAAGCCGCGCTGGCGGGGCGCAACCTGAATGAAATCGAGGATAACTGATGCCGCAGGTCATTTTTCTGCCACACGAGAAGTTTTGCCCGGAAGGCATGGTTGTGGAGGCCGAGACCGGTACGTCCATACTCGAGCTGGCCCATGAGCACCATATCGAGATGGAAAGCGCCTGTGGTGGCGTCTGCGCCTGCACCACCTGCCACTGCATCATTCGCGAAGGTTTTGACTCGCTGGAAGAAGCGGACGAGCTGGAAGAAGACTTTCTTGATCGGGCCTGGGGTCTGGAAGCTCAATCGCGTCTAGGCTGTCAGGCGATCGTCGGTACTGAAGACCTGACTGTCGAGATTCCGAAATACTCGCTCAACCATGCCGCCGAAGCGCCGCACTGATTCAAGGAACTGTCATGAGTCTCAAGTGGACTGATGTGCTGGAAATCGCAATCCAGCTGGCTGAAAGCAAGCCCGATGTTGACCCAATGTCGGTCAACTTCGTCGATCTGCGCAAGTGGGTGATGGAATTGCCCGAGTTCGACGACAAGCCTGAACATTGTGGCGAAAAGATCCTGGAGGCCATTCAGGCCCACTGGATCGAAGAACGCGACTGAGCCACGCTGCAGGTTAGGCAATACCCAAGAACCCGCGTATAATTCGCGGGTTTAATTTTTCACAAATTACCGTTTCTGGAGTTACACCATGGCTGTTCAACGTACTTTCTCCATCATCAAGCCTGACGCTGTTGCAAAAAACGTCATCGGCGAGATCACCACTCGTTTCGAAAAAGCAGGCCTGCGCGTTGTAGCTTCGAAACTGAAGCAACTGTCCAAAGCCGAAGCTGAAGGCTTCTACGCTGAGCACAGCGCTCGTGGTTTCTTCGGCGACCTGGTTGCTTTCATGATCTCCGGTCCTGTAGTTGTTCAGGTTCTGGAAGGCGAAAACGCTATCGCTCTGAACCGTGAGCTGATGGGCGCTACCAACCCTAAAGAAGCTGCTGCCGGCACCATCCGTGCTGACTTCGCTGATTCCATCGACGCCAACGCTGTACACGGTTCGGACTCCGAAGCCGCTGCTGCTCGCGAAATCTCGTACTTCTTCGCTGCTACTGAAGTAACCACTCGCTAAGCATTGGCTTAAGAGTGAAGGTGAATCCATGACTACATCGACTGTAAAAACCAACCTGCTGGGTCTGACTCAACAGGAAATGGAGAAATTCTTCGACTCAATCGGGGAGAAGCGTTTCCGTGCCGGTCAGGTAATGAAATGGATTCACCACCTTGGCGTCGATGATTTCGACGCCATGACGAACGTCAGCAAGGCCCTGCGCGACAAGCTCAAGGCCATTGCTGAAGTTCGCGGTCCTGAAGTGGTCAGCGAGGACATTTCCACCGACGGCACCCGTAAGTGGGTGGTGCGCGTGGCGTCCGGCAGCTGCGTCGAGACCGTGTACATTCCTCAGGGCAAACGCGGCACTTTGTGCGTTTCGTCCCAGGCAGGCTGTGCCCTGGATTGCAGTTTCTGCTCCACCGGCAAGCAAGGTTTCAACAGCAACCTCACCGCCGCCGAAGTCATCGGCCAGGTGTGGATTGCCAATAAATCGTTCGGCAGCATCCCGGCGACCGCCGACCGTGCCATCACCAACGTGGTGATGATGGGCATGGGCGAGCCGCTGCTGAACTTCGACAACGTCGTCGCGGCCATGCATTTGATGATGGACGACCTGGGCTACGGCATTTCCAAGCGCCGTGTGACCCTGTCGACCTCCGGCGTGGTACCGATGATCGATGAGCTGTCCAAGCACATCGACGTCTCCCTGGCGTTGTCGCTGCACGCACCGAATGACGCATTGCGTAACCAATTGGTGCCGATCAACAAGAAATATCCGCTTAAGATGCTGCTCGAGTCGTGCCAGCGCTACATGTCGTCCCTGGGCGAAAAACGCGTGCTGACCATCGAGTACACGTTGCTCAAGGACATCAACGACAAAGTTGAACATGCCGTCGAGATGATCGAGTTGCTCAAGAACGTCCCGTGCAAGATCAACCTGATTCCGTTCAACCCGTTCCCGCATTCCGGTTACGAGCGCCCGAGCAACAACGCGATTCGTCGTTTCCAGGATCAGCTTCACCATGCCGGCTTCAATGTCACCGTACGCACCACCCGCGGTGAAGACATTGATGCCGCGTGTGGCCAATTGGTAGGGCAGGTGCTGGATCGCACCCGTCGCAGCGAACGTTATATTGCCGTGCGCGAGTTGAGCGCCGACAGCGATATGGCGCAAAACGCCGCGAAATAATTCAAGAGAGGATCTCTATGTCCCTGCGCTTCGCGCTGCTTGTGCTGTTGGCCAGTCTTTGTACTGGCTGCGTTCTGTCGGGCGATTTCAACCCGATGAAGACCAGTAAGGGCCGCGATGAAGCGCGTGTTGCTTATGTGCAACTGGGTTTGGGCTACTTGCAGCAGGGCATGACCGAGCGTGCCAAGGTTCCGTTGAAAAAGGCGTTGGAGCTGGACAGCTCGGACCCCGACGCCAACGCCGCATTGGGTCTGGTGTTTCAGGCGGAAATGGAGCCGGAACTGGCGGACGAGCACTTTCGCAAGGCGCTGTCTTCCCGGTCCAACGATGCGCGTATCCTGAACAACTACGGCAGTTTTCTTTTCGAGCAAAAACGTTACAAAGAGGCTTACGAGCGCTTCGAACAAGCCGCCGCCGATACCCTGTATCCTGAGCGTTCGCGAGTGTTTGAGAATCTGGGCATGACGGCTTCCAAGCTTGGCCAGCGTGATCTGGCCCGGCAGCAACTGGAAAAAGCCCTGCGTTTGAACCGACAACAGCCGCGTGCATTGCTGGAAATGGCTGAGTTGTCTTACGAAGACAGGCATTATGTGCCCGCGCGTGACTATTACGACCGTTTTAGCCTGCTCACCGAGCAAAATGCACGTAGTCTATTGCTCGGTGTTCGGCTGGCAAAAGTGTTCGAAGATCGCGACAAGGCCGCCAGTTTTGGCCTGCAACTAAAACGACTCTATCCCGGTACGCCGGAATATCAGCAATACCTGTCGGAGCAATGATGAAAGCGGCGCATCCCGAAGTTGTAGCAGCGAATCGCGTTAACCCCGGTCAGACTTTGCGCCAGGCTCGCGAAAGCAATGGCTGGTCGCTGGCCGAAGTGGCCCTCAAGCTCAACCTCACCGTCAATTCCCTGAGCAATCTGGAAGCTGGCGCATTCGACAAACTGCCTGGGCATACTTTTGCCCGCGGTTATATTCGCGCGTACGCCAAATTGCTCGGCATGGACCAGACCGTTCTGGTTCAGCAGTTCGACCAATCAACCGGCACCGATTCCCAGGGCAGCAACGTCCACAGCCTGGGTCGTATCGAAGAGCCGGTTCGGGTTTCCCACACTATTCTGCGAATCGTCAGCCTGTTGCTGCTGATCGCGGTGATCGGCGGTGGTTTTGTCTGGTGGCAGGATCAGACCTCCATGCGCACCAAGGACCTGACCAGCCTGAGCCCGGAACACGTTGAAGTCGAAGGCGCCGACGGCACCACTCAGATCCATCCGCTGGACGAGCCGGAAGACCAGGCTGTCGCGGAAGGTCAGGCTGAAGGCTCGACCGTTCTCGCATTGCCGCAAGCCGAGACTTCGCCTGAAGAGCCGGCTGAAGCTGAAGCCACTGCACCTGCTGCCGCTCCGACTGCACCGGTTGTCCCAGCGCCTGCAGCACCGACGCACAGTACCGCGCCGGTTGTCGCCACTCCGGCCCCGACTGCTCCAGTGGTATCGACCCCGCCTGCAACCGCTTCGGTCACGCCGACCATTCCCGCTCCAGCAGCGCCTGCTTCGGCGGCTCCGGCTGCCGGCCAGGGTCGCGTTCAACTGCAATTCACCGCCGATTGCTGGACGCAAGTCACCGACGGCACCGGCAAAGTGCTGCTGAGTGGTCTCAAGCGTAAAGGCGAAAACGTAACCGTCAGCGGCAAGCCGCCGTTTTCCGTGCGTCTGGGCGTCGCCCGTGGCGCGCAGGTCAGCTACAACGGGCAGGTGGTTGATGTCGCTCCGTTCACCAGTGGCGAGACTGCTCGCCTGAAGTTGGGTCAATAAGTCATGCACGGCGAATCTCCAATCAAGCGTCGCGAATCCCGGAAGATCTGGGTCGGTAACGTGCCCGTTGGCGGCGATGCGCCCATCGCTGTGCAGAGCATGACCAACAGCGACACCAATGACGTCGCCGCCACCGTGGCCCAGATCAATCGTCTGGAAGCCGCTGGCGTCGATATCGTGCGCATTTCCGTGCCAGACATGGACGCCGCCGAAGCCTTCGGCAAAATCAAAAAACTGGTGAAAGTGCCCTTGGTGGCCGACATTCACTTCGATTACAAGATCGCACTGCGCGTAGCCGAACTGGGTGTTGATTGCCTGCGCATCAACCCGGGCAACATCGGTCGCGAAGACCGCGTGCGTGCGGTGGTCGATGCCGCCCGCGATCGCGGGATTCCGATCCGCATCGGCGTCAACGCCGGTTCCCTGGAAAAAGACCTGCAAAAGAAATACGGCGAGCCGACCCCGGCCGCGCTGGTCGAATCTGCCCTGCGACACGTCGAGCACCTTGAACGCCTGAACTTCCAGGACTTCAAGGTCAGCGTGAAAGCCTCCGACGTATTCATGGCCGTCGCCGCTTACCGCTTGCTGGCCAAGGAAATCGTCCAGCCGCTGCACCTGGGGATCACCGAAGCCGGTGGTTTGCGTTCAGGCACAGTGAAATCCGCCGTGGGCCTCGGTATGCTGCTCGCCGAAGGGATTGGCGATACTATTCGCATCTCGTTGGCGGCCGACCCGGTCGAGGAAGTGAAAGTCGGCTACGACATTCTCAAATCCCTGCACCTGCGTTCCCGTGGCATCAACTTCATCGCCTGCCCGAGCTGCTCGCGGCAGAACTTCGATGTGGTCAAAACCATGAACGAACTGGAAGGGCGCCTCGAAGACCTGCTGGTCCCGCTGGATGTCGCGGTCATCGGTTGCGTGGTCAACGGGCCGGGCGAAGCCAAGGAAGCCCATATCGGCTTGACCGGCGGCACGCCAAACCTGATTTACATCGACGGCAAGCCGTCGCAGAAACTGACGAATGACAATCTGGTGGATGAGCTCGAACGCTTGATCCGCCAGAAAGCGGCCGAAAAGGTCGAAGCCGACGCAGCTGTAATCGCTCGCGGCTGATCGAACGAATTTAAGGATTTTAAGTGAGCAAGTCTCTGCAAGCCATTCGTGGCATGAACGACATCCTGCCCGAACAGACTCCCCTGTGGCGTCATTTCGAGGGCACCGTTTCGCGTCTGCTGGATAACTACGGTTACAAGCAGATCCGCATGCCGATCGTCGAGTTCACCGAGCTGTTCAAGCGCTCGATCGGTGAAGTGACCGACATCGTCGAAAAAGAGATGTACACCTTCGAAGACCGTAACGGTGATTCGCTGACCCTGCGCCCTGAAGGCACGGCGGCCTGCGTGCGTGCGGTGCTTGAACACGGCATCACCGGTGGTGGCCAAGTGCAGAAACTCTGGTACATCGGCCCGATGTTCCGCCACGAGCGTCCGCAGAAAGGTCGTTATCGCCAGTTCCACCAGATCGGTGTGGAGGTGTTCAACCTCGACGGTCCGGACATCGACGCCGAGCTGATCGTGCTGACCTGGCGCCTGTGGGGCGAGCTGGGTATCCGTGATGCGGTCAAGCTCGAGCTCAACAGCCTGGGCACCAGCGAATCCCGTGGTCGTTATCGCGAAGCGCTGGTCGAGTTCCTGTCCGCTCACCTGGACAAGCTCGACGAAGACAGCCAGCGTCGTCTGAAGACCAACCCGCTGCGGGTTCTGGACACCAAGAATGCCGACACTCAAGCGATCCTGGTCGACGCGCCGAAAATGGCCGACTACCTCGACGACGAATCCCGCGTGCACTTCGAGGGCCTCAAGGCTCGCCTGGACGCCGCCGGTATTCCTTATGTGATCAACCCGAAGCTGGTGCGCGGGCTGGATTACTACAGCAAGACCGTTTTCGAATGGGTCACCGACAAGTTGGGCGCTCAAGGCACCGTGTGTGCCGGCGGCCGTTACGACGGTCTGGTGGAGCAGATGGGCGGCAAGCCGACCCCGGGCGTTGGTTTCGCCATGGGCATCGAGCGTCTGGTGCTGCTGCTGGAAACCCTGGAGCAGATCCCGCAAGAGATCTCCCGCCAGGTCGACGTCTATCTGTGCGCCTTCGGCGAGGCTGCCGAGCTGACTGCCCTGACGTTGAGCGAGAAGGTTCGCGATCAATTGCCCAACCTGCGCCTGCAGATCAATGCCGGCGCCGGCAGCTTCAAAAGCCAGTTCAAGAAGGCCGACAAGAGCGGTGCGCTGTACGCGCTGATCCTCGGTGACGACGAAATGGCCCAGCAAGTGGTAGGTTTCAAACCCCTGCGTGGCCAGGGCGAACAACAAAGCATTGCCTGGGATGCGCTTGCTGCACACCTGGCCACCTGCGTCGTGCAGGGTTGAAGCTGTCAAACAGCCGATTTAGCGATTAAGGAGTATTGGGGTGTCGAGTACCGAAGACGAACAGCTGGCGGATTTTAAGGACTGGTGGTCACGCAACGGCAAGCCTCTGGTCACTGGCGGCCTGTTGGCGCTGGTCATCGTGTTCGGCTGGCAGGCCTTTCACAAGTATCAGAACAATCAGGCGCAAGGCGCTTCGATTCTCTATCAGCAATTGCTCGAAACCACGCTCACGCCAAACGGCAAGCCTGATGCGGCCCGTGTTTCGGACCTGGCCGGCAAGCTCAACAGCGAGTTCGGCGGCACCGCCTACGCGCAGTACGGCAGCCTGTTCGTGGCGAAAGTCGCGGTCGACAGCGGCAAGCTGGACGACGCTGCCACCGAGCTGAAGGCCATCGTTGCCAAACCGGCCAATTCGGCACTGGGCGAAATCGCCCGTCAGCGCCTGGCACAGGTACTGGCCGCTCAGAACAAGGCCGATGAAGCCCTGAAGTTGCTCGAAGGCGATGCCGATAAAGCCTTCCTGGCCACTCGCGAAGAACTCAAAGGCGACCTACTGGTGCAGTTGGGTCGTACCGACGAAGCGAACGCTGCGTATCAAAAAGCCAAGGCGGCACTGTCGGATGAAGCGGCAGTCGGTGGCCTACAAATCAAGCTGGACGATCTGGCCAAAGGGGATGCGTGACGTGATCCGTTGGAAACATGCAGCATTGCTGGCTCTGGCCGTATTGGCCGCGGGTTGCAGCAGCAACAGCAAAAAAGAATTGCCGCCTGCCGAACTGGTCGACTTCAAAGAAGAAGTGGTCCTGCAAAAGCAGTGGAGTCGTTCGATCGGTGACGGTCAGGGCGAAACCTACAACATGCTGGTTCCGGCGATCGATGGCGATACCATTTATGCCGCCGACGTCACTGGCGTGGTGATGGCGATGGATCGCAGCAATGGCGACGTCAAATGGAAGAAAGATCTTGAACTGCCTGTTTCCGGCGCCGTTGGCGTAGGTTACGGCCTGCTCGTGATCGGTACGACCAAGGGCGAAATCGTTGCGATGGACGCCACCAACGGTGAAGAGAAATGGCGCGCTCGCGTGTCCAGCGAAGTTCTCGCGCCGCCGGCCAACAACGGCGACGTGGTTGTCGTTCAGACTCAGGACGACCGTCTGATCGGTCTGGATGCCGCCACCGGCAACCAGCGCTGGTTGTATGACAGCACGCCTGCGGTCCTGACCCTGCGTGGCACCAGTGCACCGATCGTGACCAACCGCCTTGCGGTGGCTGGCCTGTCGACCGGTAAAGTGGTCGCTCTCGATATCTCCAACGGCGTGCCGGTGTGGGAACAACGGGTAGCGATCCCACAAGGTCGTTCGGAACTGGAGCGCGTTGTCGATATCGACGGTGGCTTGCTGCTGTCCGGCGGTACGCTGTACGTCGCCAGCTACCAGGGTCGCGTTGCGGCACTGGACCTGGAAAGCGGTCGTCAGCTCTGGCAGCGTGATGCTTCCAGCTATGCCGGCGTGGCTCAGGGCTTCGGCACTGTTTACGTGAGCCTGTCTTCGGGCACTGTTGAAGGCGTCGACGAGCGTTCCACCACAGCGTTGTGGAGCAACGATTCGCTGGCTCGCCGTCAACTGTCGGCTCCGGAAGTGTTCTCCAGCTATGTTGCAGTCGGTGACATGGAAGGCTATGTGCACCTGCTGAGCCAGGTGGACGGTCGTTTCGTCGGCCGCGAGCGCATCGACAGCGACGGCCTGCGTGCCCGTCCGCTGGTGATGGGTGACACGATTTATCTGTATGGCAACAGCGGCAAACTGGAAGCCCTGACCATCAAGTAACGACTATGCTTGGGTTAACCCCCAAGCGGCTTCACTTGTAGGAGCGAGCTTGCTCGCGATGGACGTCAACGATTACGTTTGCTGTCTGAATGAACGCGGTGTCGTTGCGTTTTTCGCGAGCAAGCTCGCTCCTACAGTGATTGCCCCGAGCACCAGCCGCTGCCTCGCAGCGGCTTTTGTATTTTCTGAAATAACGAAGTGGAGAGCCGCATGGTTCCCGTAATCGCCCTGGTGGGCCGACCGAACGTCGGCAAGTCCACCTTGTTCAACCGCCTGACCAGGACTCGCGACGCCATCGTCGGCGACTTGTCCGGTCTGACCCGTGATCGCCAATACGGTGAGGCCAAGTGGCAAGGGCGTTCCTACATTCTGGTCGACACCGGCGGTATCTCCGGTGACGAGCACGGTATGGACGAAAAAATGGCCGAGCAGTCGCTGCTGGCCATTGAAGAAGCCGATGTCGTTCTGTTCCTGGTAGATGCCAAGGCCGGTTTCACCGCCGCCGACCAGATGATCGCCGAGCATTTGCGCAAACGTAACAAGCGTTCTTACGTGGTAGCCAACAAGGTCGACAACATCGACCCTGAAATGGCCCGCGCCGAATTCGCCCCGTTGGGCATGGGCCACGCGATCCCGATCGCCGGCGCTCATGGTCGTGGCATCACCCAGATGCTGGAAATCGCCCTGAGCGACTTCCCGAAAGACGAAGAAGAGCTGGAAGAAGGCGAGGAAGAGGACGTTGCCGAAGGCGAGGAAGCCAAGCGCATTCCTGGTCCAAGCGAAAAAGACGGGATCAAGATCGCCATCATCGGCCGCCCGAACGTCGGCAAGTCGACCCTGGTCAACCGTATGCTCGGTGAAGACCGGGTAATCGTGTATGACCAACCTGGCACTACCCGCGACAGTATCTACATCCCGTTCGAGCGTAACGACGAGAAGTACACGCTGATCGACACCGCCGGTGTGCGCAAGCGCGGCAAGATCCACGAAGAAGTCGAAAAATTCTCCGTGGTCAAAACCCTGCAGGCGATCAAAGACGCCAACGTCGTGATCTTCGTGATGGACGCCCGCGAAGGTGTGGTCGACCACGACCTCAACCTGCTGGGCTTTGCCATTGAGTCGGGTCGTGCTCTGGTTATCGCGATCAACAAGTGGGACGGCATGACGCCGAGCGAGCGTGACTTCGTGAAGGTCGAGCTGCAACGTCGACTGTTCTTCGTTGACTACGCCGACATCCACTTCATCTCGGCCCTGCACGGCACTGGCGTGGGCAACCTTTACGCCTCCGTCCAGAACTCGTTCAAGTCCGCGGTCACCCGCTGGCCGACCAACCGCCTGACCCAGATTCTGGAAGATGCGGTCGGTGAGCACGCGCCGCCGATGGTCAACAACCGCCGGATCAAGCTGCGTTACGCTCACTTGGGTGGCGCTAACCCGCCGATCATCGTGATTCACGGTAACCAGATCGAGAAGGTGCCGAAGTCGTACGTTCGTTACCTGGAAAATACTTACCGTCGTGTTCTGAAGCTGGTCGGTACACCGATCCGCATCGAGTTCAAGGGCGGCGAGAACCCGTACGAAGGCAACAAGACCTCGCTCACCGACCGTCAGGTCAACAAGAAGCGTCGCATGATGTCGCACCACAAAAAGGCCGACAAGAAGCGCCGCGACAAGCGCTGATTGCAGGTTCACGCGACCTCTGTGGGAGCGGGCTTGCTCGCGAATGCTATCTGTCAGCCAGCATATCTGCCGACTGCCAGGCCGCCTTCGCGAGCAAGCCCGCTCCCACAAGGGATAAGTCGAGAAGAAGGGTGCCATTGGCGCCCTTTTTTTATGGGCGCCGTTTGGGCTATCCTCGGGCTCTCCCGCGCCGCCGTTAGAGCCGGGTGTAGAGCAGGGAATCACCGATGATCACCAGTAAGCTGCCGAATGTCGGCACCACTATCTTCACGCAGATGTCTCAGCTCGCGGCGCAAACCGGGGCGATCAACCTGTCCCAGGGTTTTCCCGATTTCGATGCCCCGCAGGCCCTGTGCGATGCGGTCGGCCGGCATATTGCCAATGGCCATAACCAGTATTCGCCGATGACCGGCCTGCCGGCACTGCGTCAGCAAGTTTCGGCGAAGATCGCTCGCAGTTACGGCGTGAATGTCGATGCCGACAACGAAGTGACCATCACCCCCGGCGCCACCCAGGCGATCTTCTGCGCGATTCAGGCAGTTATCCACAGCGGCGACGAAGTGATCGTTTTCGATCCGTGCTACGACAGTTACGAGCCGTCGGTTGAACTGGCCGGTGGCCGTTGCGTGCATGTGCAGCTTGGGTTGAATGATTTCTCTATCGACTTCCAGAAACTGGCTCAGGCCATTACGCCGCGCACGCGGATGATTGTGCTGAACTCACCGCACAACCCGAGTGGCGCACTGATCAGTCGTGCCGAGCTGGATCAGTTGGCGGATCTGATTCGTGATCGCGACATCTACCTCGTCAGCGACGAAGTCTACGAACACCTGGTGTTCGACGGTGTGCCTCACGTCAGCGTGCTGAATCACGAAGAGCTGTATCAGCGCGCCTTCGTGGTCAGCTCGTTCGGCAAGACCTATCACGTGACTGGCTGGAAAACCGGCTATGTGGTCGCGCCACCTGCTCTCACGGCGGAACTGCGCAAGGTTCACCAGTACGTCAGTTTCTGCGGCGTGACTCCGCTGCAATTTGCCTTGGCCGATTTCATGGCTGAGCACCCGGAACATGTCGAAGAACTGCCGGCTTTTTATCAGGCCAAGCGCGATCTGTTCTGCGACTTGCTGACGCCATCGCGTTTCAGTTTCACCCGCGTCACCGGCACCTATTTCCAGTTGGTCGATTACTCGCAGATCCGCCCCGACCTCAACGACGTCGAGATGGCGTTGTGGATGACCCGCGAACACGGCGTGGCGAGCATCCCGATCTCGGTGTTCTACCAGACGCCGCCCGAAGGCCAGCGCCTGGTGCGTCTGTGCTTTGCCAAGCGGGAGGAGACCCTGCGTGAAGCAGCGGCAAAACTATGCGTGATCTGAGTGCACTGCCCAATCTGAACATTGCGCTGATCCAGACGACCCTGGCCTGGCACGACCGCCAGGCCAATCTGGAGCATTTCCAGCAGCTGCTGGAACAGGCTCGCGGCGCTGACCTGATCATCCTGCCGGAGATGTTCACCACCGGTTTCTCCATGGAGTCCGAGACGCTCGCCGAGCCGGAAAACGGTCCCACCAGCAAATGGCTGCGTGCCCAGGCAGCGCAACTCGATGCCGTGATCACCGGCAGCGTCATCGTTCAGGCCGCCGACGGCAGTCATCGCAATCGCTTGTTGTGGGCGCGACCGGACGGTGAAGTCTGGCACTACGACAAGCGTCACCTGTTCCGCATGGCGGGCGAGCACAATCACTACACACCGGGCGAGCGCCAGGTGCAGTTCGAACTCAAGGGCTGGCGCGTGCGGCCGCTGATTTGCTATGACTTGCGTTTCCCGGTGTGGAGCCGCGACGCCCAGGACACCGACCTGTTGTTGTACACCGCCAACTGGCCGGGCGCACGGCGTCAGCACTGGAACCGTTTGCTGCCAGCACGGGCAATCGAAAACCTGTGCTATGTGGCGGCGGTGAATCGCATCGGGACTGACGGGAAAGGCTTTGCGTATACCGGCGACAGTCAGGTGCTGGATTTCCAGGGTGAGACGTTGCTCAGTGCGGGTGAAGCGGACGGGGTGTTCAAGGTGGTGCTGGATGCAGCGGAATTGGCGGCGTATCGCACGCGGTTTCCAGCGAATCTGGATGCCGATACCTTTGAATTCACCTGAGATTCTTGTCGCCTGACAGGGCCTCTTCGCGAGCAAGCCCGCTCCCACAGTTGACCGAGTTGTTCAGACCGATGCGGTCCCCTGTGGGAGCGGGCTTGCTCGCGAAGGGGTCATAACAGGCAACACAATAACTGCAGGCAAACAAAAAGGCCCCGAGGTTCACACCCCGGGGCCTTTTGCATTGCGGCGAAGGCTTACGCCGCTTTCGCTTCCGGCTGGCTCAACGAGCGGTTCAGTGCACTGAACAGGGCCTTGAAGCTGGCGGTGGTGATGTTTTCATCGATGCCGGCGCCGTGCACTGCACGTTCACCGTTCACACGCAGTTCAATGTAGGCCGCCGCCTTGGCATTGGTACCCGCGCCGATCGCGTGTTCGTTGTAGTCCATGATTTCCACCGGAATCGGCAGACCGGCCACCAGCGCTTCCAGCGCGCCGTTGCCCTTGCCACGCCAGTGCAGGTTGTTTTCACCCTGACCTTTGCCAGAGACTTCCACTTCCACGGCGCTATGACCGTTTTCTTCCTGCAGGCGATGGCTGACCAGCGCGTACGGGGTATTGGCCTGCAAGTACTCGCTGTGCAGCAATGCGTGGATTTGCTGGGCGGTCATTTCGAGGCCCAGACGATCGGTTTCACGCTGTACGACCTGGCTGAACTCGATCTGCATGCGACGCGGCAGGTTGATGCCGTATTCCTGTTCCAGCAGGTAAGCGATACCGCCCTTGCCCGACTGGCTGTTGACGCGGATCACCGCCTCGTAGCTGCGGCCGATGTCGGCCGGGTCGATCGGCAAGTACGGCACTTCCCACAGGGCGTCCGGTTTCTGCTGGGCAAAGCCCTTGCGGATGGCATCCTGGTGGGAGCCGGAGAATGCGGTGTGAACCAGGTCGCCGACGTACGGGTGGCGCGGGTGCACCTGGATCTGGTTGCACTCTTCGACGACTTTGCGCACGCCGTCGATGTCGGAGAAGTCCAACTCAGGGTGAATGCCCTGGGTGTACAGGTTCAACGCCACAGTCACCAGATCAACGTTGCCGGTACGCTCGCCGTTGCCGAACAGGCAGCCTTCGACACGGTCGGCGCCGGCCATCAGGCCCAGTTCGGTGGCAGCCACGCCAGTGCCACGGTCGTTGTGGGTGTGCAGGCTGATGATCACGCTGTCACGACGGTTGATGTGACGGCCGAACCATTCGATCTGGTCGGCATAGATGTTCGGGGTCGCGCATTCGACGGTGGCCGGCAGGTTGAGAATCACCTTGTGCTCAGGCGTCGGGTTCCAGACTTCGATGACCGCATCGCAGAC
Source organism: Pseudomonas sp. LBUM1670 (assembly GCF_059695695.1). NCBI lineage: Bacteria > Pseudomonadati > Pseudomonadota > Gammaproteobacteria > Pseudomonadales > Pseudomonadaceae > Pseudomonas > Pseudomonas sp. LBUM1670. The sequence continues at coordinate 1,129,451 of NZ_CP166783.1, forward strand.
TTCCTTGGCGAATTCCAGTTCGGTCGCACTGAAGGTTTCCGGCGAGTATTCGAAGGTCCACTCGGTGTTCGGCTGCATGGCAGCGTATTTGACGAACAGCTTGGCAGCGTTTACCGCGATGGCCTTGATCCCGTCCTTGTCCTGGTTGAAGACAATGCGGCGGAAGGAAGGGGAGGTCGCGTTGTACAGGTGAACGATGGCTTTTTTCGCCCCGCGCAGGGATTCGAAGGTGCGCTCGATCAGGTCTTCACGGCCCTGGGTCAGCACCTGAATGGTGGTGTCGTCCGGGATGTGGCCGTCTTCGATCAGGGTGCGCACGAAGTCGAAGTCGGTTTGCGAAGCGGCCGGGAACGACGCTTCGATTTCTTTCACGCCGACCTGCACCAGGGTTTTCCAGAAGCGCAGCTTTTTGACCGCGTCCATCGGTTCGATCAGCGACTGGTTGCCGTCGCGCAGGTCGGAGCTGCACCAGATCGGCGCGGCGGTGATGGTCTTCGACGGCCAGGTGCGGTCCGGGATGTCGATCGTCGGGAACGCGCGGTATTTCGAAGACGGGTCTTTGAGCATGCTCATCGGGAAATCCTTATTGTGTGGGCCGAAAAAAGGCGGCCTGCCGGTGGATCAAAAGTTCTTGGGGAAAAGCGTGGGGCGAGGCACCGCGATTCAGCCCGGCAGTCGTGCGCTGACGAGGCACAGGCTGCGGTGCTGGCGAAGCTGAATGAGGGTGTGAAAGGTTTTCATGCCTTCAACCCTAACCGCGAGGGTGAAGGATGGCAAGCAGTCGAAAAAAATTGAGAGAAGTTCTGCTTTTAGCAGGTTTGTCGACATTTAATCGCGCTAATCAATGCGTAATGCATTAATGATTGCGGCGATAGTTGAACGTCGGCAATTGAAGGGCGGTGGTGATGCGTCTATCGCTTTCGCGAGCAAGCCCGCTCCCACAGGGGATATGCGTCACACCGTAGATCCATTGTGGGAGCGGGCTTGCTCGCGAAGAGGCTATCAGCCTCACCGAAAAACTAAGGCTGAAACGCGCCAATAAAAATCGCCGGATCCACCCGCGCATCATTCAGGCTGATGTTCCAGTGCATATGCGGCCCGGTCGCCCGTCCGGTCGAACCGACCTTGCCGACCACACCGCCGCGAGCCATCTGCTGCCCAACCGTCACATCAATCTTCGACATGTGGCAGAACATGCTGATAAAGCCCTGCCCATGGTCGACGAACACCGTGTTGCCATTGAAGAAGTAGTTACCGATCAGGATCACCTTGCCCGCCGCCGGCGTCTTGATTGGTGTGCCGGCGCCCACGGCGAAGTCCAGGCCCGAGTGGGGATTGCGCTCTTCACCATTGAAGAAACGGCGCACACCGAACTTGCTCGACAGCGGCCCGTTGACCGGTTTGTCCAGCAGCAGGTTGCTCGGGGTATTCGGGCTGAACGTGCGGTAGGCGGCGATCTGCTCGGCCAGTTCGCGCTCGATGCGCTTGAGATTGTCCGGGTCCGGATTGACCTGTTGGGTGTTTTTCAGGGTGATGCGCTGTTCCGGGTATTTCTTGTTGCCGACAGTGAAACTCAGGTGACGGCCGCCGCTGCTGAGGGACTGGGCGCCCGGCTTGACGGTCAACGGCACACCGACAATCGCCAGCCAATTGTTCTGTTCCTTGACCACCAGAACCGGTTTGCCTTGATAACTGGCTTTCGGCGCCTGGGCCGCCGCGCCCAGATCCACCACCGCCACACCACCCGGCACCGGTTTGTTCAGCAGGCGGGTGATGTAGCTGTCGGCGTGGGCGTTGAAGGTCAGGCACAGCAACAGCAGCGGAGCTAAAAAACGCGGCATGGATCAATCCAGTAAAGAAAGGGTGACAGGCGTCAGGTGATTGTCTTCGACCCGCACGTGCAGTTCGCCTTCACCCAGTTTGGCTTTCAGGCGCTGGCCGTTGTGGGTTTGCGCGGCGTTGCGGATCGCGTTGCCGCGCTCGTCCAGCAGAATGCTGTAGCCACGGGCAAGCGTCGCCAACGGGCTGACCACTTGCAGCGTCTGCACCTGACTTTGCAGTTGCAGGCGACGGGATTTGAGCCCTTCGCGGATGGCTCGGGGCAGGCGTTCGGCGAGGCTGTCGAGGCGCTGACGCAGCATCGCCAGTTGCCGGCCCGGATGTTGCCCGGCGAGGCGGGTTTCCAGGCGGATCAGCCGTTCGCGACGGGTATTGAGGCTGCGTTCGAACGCGCGGCGCATGCGCATGTCCAGATCATCCAGACGTTGCGCTTGCTGGCGCAGGCGTTCGCCGGGATGGCGCAAGCGCCGAGAGATGCCTTCCAGGCGCAGTCGATCACGCATCAGGCGGTCGCGCATGCGCATCACCAGTCGGCGGTGCAAGCTCTCGACCCGACGCACCAGATCGCTGGAATCCGGCGCCAGCAGTTCAGCAGCGGCAGAGGGCGTCGGGGCGCGAACGTCGGCCACGAAGTCACTGATCGACACGTCGGTTTCATGGCCGACGGCGCTGACAATCGGCGTCACGCAAGCATCCACGGCACGGGCCACGGCTTCTTCGTTGAAACACCACAGGTCTTCCAGCGAGCCGCCGCCACGGGCCAGGATCAACGCATCGAAACCACGGGCGTCCGCCAGTTTCAGCGCGCGGACAATCTGCGCCGTGGCCTCGCGGCCCTGCACGGCCGTGGGGATCAGCGTCAACTGCACCTGCGGCGCACGGCGGCGGAACACGCTGATGATGTCGCGGATCACTGCGCCGGTCGGCGAACTGATGATGCCGATGCGTTGCGGATGCGCCGGCAGCGGCACTTTGCGCTCGGCGCTGAACAGGCCTTCGGCGCTGAGTTTTTCTTTCAAGGCATCGAAGGCCAGACGCAGCGCACCGTCACCGGCCGGCTCGACGGTGTCGAGAATCAGTTGATAGTCGCCACGCCCTTCGAACAGCGAGACTTTGCCGCGCACCTTGACCGCCAGGCCGTCCTTCAGCGCCTGACGAACCCGTGCCGCGTTCTGCCGGAACAATGCGCAACGCACTTGGGCGCCGCTGTCCTTGAGGGTGAAATACACGTGGCCGGACGCCGGGCGGGCGAGGTTGGAGATTTCGCCTTCGACCCAGATATTGCTGAACACGTCTTCGAGCAACACCCGCGCGCGGCCGTTGAGCTGGCTGACAGTCAGGACTTCACGGTCCAGGCCGAGTCTTGCAAAGGGATCTTTAATCATGGGGCGCAGTTTAAAGGCATTCTCCAAGGGAATGCACGATCCCCTGTAGGAGCGAGCTTGCTCGCGATAAACCTGAGGACGACGCGTTTATCCAGAAAATACTCGTCATCGTTAACGTCCATCGCGAGCAAGCTCGCTCCTACAGGGTTAGAGTCAGCTCCGGGATTCAAGGAAGACGGGGAAGTGAATGTGTTTGAGCTGATGAATCAATGGCCATTTGGCGTGGTGGATTGGGTGGTCATCGGGGCGGCCATCGCCCTGGCCTACATCGTGTTTGGCATCGCCGGCTTCGGCACCGCGCTGGTGGCGGGGCCGATTCTGATTCTGTTCATGCCGCTGTCGAAGATCGTGCCGTTGCTGGTGCTGCTGGATTTTGTGGCGGCGTTCGGCAATCTGCTGCCTTCGCGGCGGGATGTGGCCAGACCGGAACTGCTGTGGCTGCTGCCATGCATGGCGGTGGGTTGCACGCTGGGTGTGATCTTTCTGCTGAACCTGAAATCCGATGTGTTGCTACTGTTGATGGGGCTGTTCATCAGCGCCTATGCGGTTTACAGCCTGTGGGTCAAAACCCGTCCGACGCAGTTGTCTGCCGCCTGGGCGGTGCCGATGGGCACGGTCGGCGGGATGTTCGGTGCGTTGTTTGGCAGTGGCGGCTTTTTATATGCGATTTATCTGAACAGCCGGTTGACGAAAGACGCAGCGCGCGCGACCCAAAGCGCACTGATCAGTTGCAGCACCGTGGTGCGCCTGAGCCTGTTTGCTGTCGCGGGTGTGTATGCCGAGCTACCCTTGTTGGTATTGGCGCTGTGTTTGTTGCCGGCCATGGCGTTGGGGCTGTGGTTTGGCCGGCGGCTGACCATGAGATTGTCCCGTGAGGCGTTTGTGCGGCTGGTGACCTGGTTGGTGCTGGCCAGCGGGATTGCCTTGATCGGGCGGTATTTGAGTACTTGACCGGATTTCGCCAGGGATTAAGCTGCCGCCCGCCCCAGAGCCTTCGCGAGCAAGCCCGCTCCCACATTAACCGCGATCAAATGTGGGAGCGGGCTTGCTCGCGAAGGCGTCAATCGGCGCGCCGCAGAACCTCCATTTAACGCAGCAGGCTTGCACCCATGAATTCCCAAAGCATCATCGTCCCGAAAATTTCCACGCTGCCGGTGCACGAACCCCGCGCCCGGGCGGTCGTGCGTTGGCTGGTGCGCAAGAACATCATCACGGAAGAGCTGACCACGTGCGGCCGAACCGGCAACCGCATGGGCCACGCGATCGCCGACGGTGCCCGCGCCGTGGTACTGCACCCGCAAGCACTGCCGTTCGGCGAGCCGGTCAATGGCCTGGAGATCATCACCAAGCGCTGTATCTATACGCCGGCCAAGGGTTTCCTTGGGGAAGCGGGCTGCGTCGAGTGCCGCAAGGAGATCGGCGAAGCGCTGTTCGAAAGCCTGGAAGACTGGATGCCGGGGCGCACCGATAACTTCACCTGCCCGGAATGCGGGCATGAAGACGACATCAACGGCTTTCTTTTCCTGCAGGAATGCGGCTTTTCCAATCTGGGATTCATTTTCAACAACTGGGCCGAGGCCGGGTTCAAGCAGAGCTTTATCGATGAGTTCGCCGATTGGCTGGATCAGCCCGTCAGTTGGGTGAAAGTGGAACTCTGACTATCTGTAGGAGCGAGCTTGCTCGCGATGAACTTGAAGGCGACGCTTGTTTCCTGACTGCACGCGTCATCGTTCACGTCCATCGCGAGCAAGCTCGCTCCTACAAAAAACAGCAATCCCATGTAGCCGCAATCCCCGTATATCAGTAATGCGAATAATAGACAGAGTTTTACATTGAACCCGAGGGGGTGTCTGACTATAATGGCGCGCTTCCATTTTCCCGCTCGGGAGCCCCCGCGATGCTGCGTATCAGCCAAGAAGCTCTGACATTCGACGACATTCTCCTAGTGCCTGGTTATTCCGAGGTGCTTCCTAACGAAGTCAGTCTCAAGACCCGCCTTACCCGTGGCATCGAGCTGAATATTCCTCTGGTTTCTGCCGCCATGGACACCGTCACTGAAGCCCGTCTGGCAATTGCCATGGCTCAGGAAGGTGGCATCGGCATCATCCACAAGAACATGACCATCGAGCAGCAAGCTGCCGAAGTGCGCAAGGTCAAGAAGTTCGAAGCCGGCGTGGTCAAGGACCCGATCACCATCGAGGCTGACGCCACGGTTCGTGATCTGTTCGAACTGACCCGCATGCACAACATTTCCGGCGTTCCGGTACTGCACGATGGCGACCTGGTCGGCATCGTCACTTCCCGTGACGTACGCTTCGAAACCCGTCTGGAAGCCACCGTACGTGAAGTGATGACGCCTAAAGAGCGTCTGGTCACCGTCCGCGAAGGCGCCAACAAGAACGAAGTCCGCGAGTTGCTGCACAAGCACCGCCTGGAAAAAGTCCTGATCGTCGACGACAAGTTTGCCCTTAAAGGCATGATGACCGTCAAAGACATCGAAAAAGCCAAGGCTTACCCGCTGGCCAGCAAGGACGATCAAGGTCGTCTGCGCGTTGGCGCTGCGGTCGGCACCGGCAAAGACACCGGCGACCGCGTTGCTGCGCTGGTCAATGCCGGCGTTGACGTGGTGGTGGTCGACACCGCTCACGGTCACTCCAAAGGCGTGATCGACCGCGTTCGCTGGGTCAAACAGAATTTCCCTGAAGTGCAGGTCATCGGCGGCAACATCGCCACCGGCGCTGCCGCCAAGGCCCTGGCCGAAGCAGGCGCTGACGCAGTCAAGGTCGGTATCGGCCCTGGCTCGATCTGCACCACCCGTATCGTCGCCGGTGTCGGCGTCCCGCAAATCAGTGCCATCGCCAACGTTGCCGCTGCCCTTGAAGGCACGGGCGTTCCGTTGATCGCCGACGGCGGCATCCGTTTCTCCGGTGACCTGTCCAAGGCCATCGTGGCCGGCGCTTCCTGCGTGATGATGGGCTCGATGTTCGCCGGTACTGAAGAAGCGCCGGGCGAGATCGAACTGTTCCAGGGTCGTTCGTACAAGGCTTACCGCGGCATGGGTTCGCTGGGCGCCATGTCCCAGGCTCAAGGCTCCTCCGACCGTTACTTCCAGGACTCCTCGGCAGGCGCCGAGAAGCTGGTTCCGGAAGGGATCGAAGGGCGTGTTCCGTACAAGGGCAGCCTGAGCGCCATCATCCATCAACTGATGGGCGGCCTGCGTTCCTCGATGGGCTACACCGGCAGTGCCGACATCGAAGAAATGCGCACCAAGCCTGAGTTCGTGCGGATCACCGGCGCTGGCATGGCCGAGTCCCACGTCCACGACGTGCAGATCACCAAAGAAGCGCCAAACTACCGCGTAGGTTGAGCCTTCAAGCAAAACGTTAAGTAACCCGGGGCTGTTCTATTCAGCCCCGAGTTGTTTCTGAATCACGACTGTTTCTGAATTACTTAGACGAGACTGAATCATGGCCCTCGACATTCACGCCCACCGCATCCTGATCCTCGACTTCGGTTCCCAGTACACCCAGCTGATCGCCCGCCGCGTGCGTGAAATCGGCGTGTACTGCGAACTGCATCCGTTCGACATGGACGACGAAGCGATTCGCGAATTCGCTCCAAAAGGCGTCATTCTCGCCGGCGGCCCCGAGTCCGTGCACGAAGCCAACAGCCCTCGCTGCCCGCAAGCGGTGTTTGACCTCGGCGTACCGGTCTTCGGCATCTGCTACGGCATGCAGACCATGGCCGAGCAACTGGGCGGCAAGGTCGAAGGTTCCGAACTGCGTGAATTCGGTTATGCCCGTGTCGACGTAGTCGGCAAGAGCCGTTTGCTCGACGGCATCGAAGACCACATCGACGCCGACGGCCTGTTCGGCCTCGACGTGTGGATGAGCCACGGTGACAAGGTCACCAAAATGCCGCAGGACTTCCACATCCTCGCCAGCACCCCGAGCTGCCCGATTGCCGGCATGTTCAACGATGACCTGCGCTACTACGGCGTGCAGTTCCACCCGGAAGTGACCCACACCAAACAGGGCGGTCGCATCCTGTCGCGCTTCATCCTCGACATCTGCGGCTGCGAAGCGCTGTGGACACCGTCGAAGATCGCTGAAGACGCCATCGCTCAGGTTCGCGCCCAGGTCGGCACCGACAACGTCCTGCTCGGCCTGTCCGGCGGCGTTGATTCCTCGGTAGTAGCTGCACTGTTGCACAAAGCCATCGGCGACCAGCTGACCTGCGTCTTCGTCGACAACGGCCTGCTGCGTCTGCACGAAGGCGAGCAAGTGATGGCCATGTTCGCCGAGAACATGGGCGTCAAAGTGATCCGCGCCAACGCTGAAGACCAGTTCCTGAACAATCTGGCTGGCGAAAGCGATCCAGAGAAGAAGCGCAAGATCATCGGCCGTACCTTCATCGATGTCTTCGATGCCCAGTCCAACAAACTGGACAACATCAAATACCTCGCTCAAGGCACGATCTACCCGGACGTGATCGAGTCGGCTGGCGCGAAAAGCGGCAAGGCTCACGTGATCAAGTCGCACCACAACGTGGGTGGCCTGCCGGAAGAGATGAACCTGAAACTGGTTGAACCGCTGCGCGAGCTGTTCAAGGACGAAGTCCGCCGTCTGGGCCTCGAACTGGGCCTGCCGTACGACATGGTCTACCGTCACCCGTTCCCTGGCCCGGGCCTGGGCGTGCGCATTCTGGGTGAAGTGAAAAAGGAATACGCCGACCTGCTGCGTCGCGCTGACCATATCTTCATCGAAGAACTGCGCAAGGCCGACTGGTATCACAAAGTCAGCCAGGCATTCGTGGTGTTCCAGCCGGTGAAATCGGTTGGCGTGGTTGGCGATGGCCGTCGTTACGCCTGGGTTGTGGCCCTGCGTGCCGTGGAAACCATCGACTTCATGACCGCGCGTTGGGCTCACCTGCCTTACGAACTGCTGGAAACCGTCAGCGGCCGCATCATCAATGAAATCGAAGGCATCTCCCGCGTCACCTACGACGTGTCGAGCAAGCCGCCAGCGACGATCGAGTGGGAATGAAATAGGTACACAGCATTCCCCCTGTAGGAGCGAGCTTGCTCGCGAAAAACGTCACGACAACGGGTTTATTCAGACAGCACGCGTTACCGTTGTCGTCCATCGCGAGCAAGCTCGCTCCTACAATGTTTTCGACAAAAAGCCGCGTGAAACGATGTTTCACGCGGCTTTTTTGATTACAACGGTTTGGACCAGCCGGCCAGTTTCATGCCTCGTTGATTCAGTGCCTGGAGCAGCGCTTCTAAGCTGTCGAAGCGTTTTTCGTGAATCGTCGGCCAGGCCGGACGCTCAATGTAAACGCGGCCGGATTCAAAGTGGATATCGGTCCGTACGATTGCATTATCGCGGCCGCGATGAACCAGAAAAGTCTCGCTCAGTTCCTTTTTCAAGGTGTACATACCCGGTCGGGAGAGCATCTTTTCAATCTCCGAGTTCGACCGTGCGTACCACGGCGTCTCAACTTGCAGGCGCAGGTCGCCTTTAACCTTTGCCGCATTTTTGCCCATTTCATCGGAAAAGCTTTTGCCCGGATCAGGTTCTATACCTCCGGATTTTCCTTCGGCGACATCCTCGGCGCGCAGGCCGACGGCGCCTTCCAGTTCACTGACACCGGCAACGCCTTCAAACGTATTCGAGTGGGAATTGCCCATCAGTGCGACCCAGTTATGCGGGCCGCGTGCAGCCTGGTCGGCCTCGATCACGGTGTGAGCGTAGAAATTCATCATTTTTTGCCGTGCCGTCGGGTCGGCAACTCTCATCCCTTCCGTTCGGTAGCTCGCCATGCAGTCGATGGCCTGAACCCGGATGCCGTTACGGTTGGCCTCCTTGACCACGTTGAGAAAGGTGTAGCGTTGCAACGGATCAGTCAGGTGCCCCTTGTCGAGCTGGATCAGGTATCGCTCAAGATCACGAGGCATGATCGAGGTCCTGGCAAAGTTGTCCAGCGCGGCCTGGTGAAAGTCCGTGAGCAGATGTTCGAAGTAGAGCGTCTTCACGCCCTTGTTGGCCAACGCTTGCATATTGTCGATAAGCCATTGCTTGCTGCCGATGTCGGCATGGCTTTCGCCGATCACCAGCCCACGGAACTCTTCGAACAATTGCTCGATGAGCGCCTGCGCCGACAAGGCTGGATCCACGGACGGAATCGTTGGACGCGTCGGCAGGCGCAGTTCGGCATAAAAGCGAGCGGCAGCCTCATACACTTGTTTTCGCAGCGCCCTGAACGTGTCATAGGGCGAGTTGCCTTGCGTATCGAGGAAGTCGGCCAACAGGCGGGGATCACTGCTGACTGCAGCGCTTTTCAGTTCGGCTCGCGCCTGCGCCGGGATCTCATAGGGCGAGGTGATTCGAGGTGGGTCCGTTATCGTCAGTTCGGGGGCTTGCGGCGCCCCTGTGCCGGGGACGGAGGTCGATGGTTCGATGTCCGGCAGCGTGCCGGGGCCGGCCAATGGGTCAATGCGCACTTGCACCTGCGACAAGCCTTCATGTTCGAGGGCCTCGGCCAGTTCATGCACGCTATCGAAGTGACGGCCACTGACCGATGACCATTTCGGACGGACGATGAAAAAACCTGTCCCATCCTGCTGGATCGGCGTGTGCACCAAGGTGCCATCGCCACTGCGGTGAACCAGAGTGGATGGCTCCTGAAACATGAACTTGCCGGGTTTGGGCAACGCCTCCTCAAGGGTGCGGACCGTAGCCCTCGCAGGTTCGGCACGCAGTTGCAGGCGCAGGTCGCTCTTCAGTTCATCGACGGTCCGTCCCAGGATGTCCTTGACCTTTTTCCCTGGATCACCGGTCAGCCCCTGAGCCTGGCCGAACGCGATTTCGTCGACGCGCAGCGCCACCGTGCCTTCCAGTTCGCTGAGTCCGGCGACCTGATCGAACGTACTGGCGCGCCCCTCATCCACCAGCGCCACCCAACGGTGAGCACCCCGGGCGGCCTGATCGGCGCGCAGGGTGGTGGCCGAGTAGTAATTCATCATTTTCCGACTGCTCGCTTCAGTCGTCCCCTCCATGTGCGGAAAGCGCCGGCTGGCCATGCTGTCGATGGCTTGGACGCGAATGTGGTTTTTCTGCGCGGTTTTCACCAGCTCGGTGTACGAATAAGGTCCGGTCGGATCGGTCTTGAACCGGGTATCGAGGGCCTTCAGATAACGTTCAAGTGCGGGCGGCATCTTGCCGGTCTTGTGGAAAACATCCAGATCCGCTTGATGGAAATCGGTGAACAGGTGATCCATGTACAGGGTTCTGATCTTTTGCTTGTTCAACGCTTTGAGGTTGTCGATCAGCACTTGTCTGGCGCCGATGCCGGAACTGTCTTGTCCGATCACAAGGCCGGGATTCTCCTGGAACAGGCGCTTGGTCATTTCGGCAAACGACGTTGTCGGTTTGAACGCCGGTACGAGCGGACGCGGCGGTAATTCAGGGCTGACATAGAAGGTGATGGCGTCGTCGTACAGCGTGCGGCGCGATGCCTTGAAGTCTTGATAGAAACGGTCGCTGCTGTCTTGCGGGTCCAGCGGAAAGTAATCGACGTCAGCTTCCGACACCGGTTGCAGCGCCTGCCTCGACGCGGGTGGCACGTCGTATGCCAGCGGCTGCGCTCCCGCCTCGGGTAGCGGGTCGGCCGTGTGTCCGAAGGGCCACTTGCCGAAAATCTTCACCCCACCCCTGAGGCCGATGCGGGCGGTGGGCTCCCATCTCACGGCTTCGTTCAAACGAATCGGTACATTGCGGTAAAACGAAAAGGGGTTGGCCGGATCGACAATTACCCAGCCACGCAGTTGCTCGACATAGCGCACCTGGTAATAGCCGCCGCTCCCCGCGCGACGCATGAAAATGTAATGCTTGCCCGACGCGGTCTGGATGATTTCCTGAAACTTGGGGTCGCCGGTTTCGATGCGGGTGCCCTCGGTGATTTCGGTCTTGAAGGACGCGAGAAAATCCTCAGGCTCCGCGGGCAGGATGCGTGTCGGCGCGATATCTTCCAGAACAGGCAGCGGCGTGCGGGCGATTGCCGCTTCGGCCAGTTTTTCTTCAGGTACGAAGAAGGCCTCGGCCTCGGCAATTTCCGGCAGACGGCCACTGCCCTTGATAAAGGTTGCGTTGAACAGGGTATCGATCGTCGCGAAAATCGCGCCCAGCGTCGCGGCCTTGCGCTCGCCACGGGTCTTGCCATTGATCGCCTGATCAATTTGCAGGCCGACGTTGGCGATGCCGGCTCCGACGACCGCCAGCGCAACCGGCCAGCCAACGGCGGCCATGGGGCCAAACATGCGGCCGAAGGCATTGAGATAGCCGACCCACAACTTTTTCCGTAGATCGCCATTGGTGTGCATCATGAAGGTGGCGTCGCTGACCATGCGCACATGGGTGGCGCTTGCGAGGAACGTGAAGGCATCCTCATGGAACGCTTCGCTCGTGTGTTCGATCAGCGTGTGATCGGCGCTGTCCCAGGTGCTGACCAGTAGGTCCAGGACATGGTTGAGCCCGACGTTCTCGATATGTGGTGCGCGCCATAACGTCGAGGCCAAACCCACCACGGGGCCAAATGCCCAGAGCCATTTTCGTTTCGCCACGGCACGCCAGGAGGTGTCTTCCATGATGTCGTGGTCGGCGACCTGGAAGTGCGCGAGGAAGCGCTTGCGGTCATCCGGTTTGCGGGTCTGCGACAATACCCACCAATGCAGGTCGCGGTAATTCTGGAAGGCGTGCAGTCCCCAGGTTTCACCGGGTGAGTAGATAATCTCCTGGCCATGACCGTCGTGGATGCACAGGATATCTGTCGCCACGTAGTCGCCGATTTTCAGCAAGCTGAGGCGCATCCCATCAGCTGGCGGCACTTCTTCTTCAAGCATCTGCAGCGTTATTGGCCAGCTCACATTACCGGCCACTGCTTTGATTACGGTGCGGAAATTATCATCCGACAACCGGCCACCCTCGCGGTCCTCCATGGCTTTGGCGAGAAAGGTGCATTTGGCCAGGGTGCGGAATGTCTTGCTGTGCTTGTTCCAGAACGACGCGACCTTTTGATCGAAGAGATCAGCAAAGTTGATCGCCCAGAAATCCTTCAGCACCTCGTTGCCATGCAACCGCACTTCATTGGTTTCATTGAAATCTTCGGCGTCCGGCCCGGCCGTGTAGAAGCCTCCATCGACGTCCAGCATATCGGCGTTGTCCTGATCGCCAACGCGGAAACGCTGGATCACCAGTTGCGGCAAGGTCATCGACTCAGTGGGTTTTGCGCCGTTGTGTTCCCAGCCTGTAAAAGCTTGCCAACGACTGGCGGACCATTTGAATCGATGCCAGTAAACCTGCTCGGGTTCCAGGTGGGTTATGCCGTGTTTGAGCAGAATATCTTTGGCAACCTCGCAGGCCATTTCGTACATGTCGGGGCAGGCCTGGATCAACGTGGGTACCAGGCCCTTGAGTGCCAGCCTGTCAGCGGCGTTGGGTAATGCGGTGTTTTCTGATGTGTCCACAGTCGTTCCTTGATAGTGGTGTTGGAGTGACCGCGATCATTTCAAGAGGCGCAGGGCAGGTCTGTCAGGAGTCGGGTTGATCGGTTGTCGTCTTAATAGGCGGGGGGCATGGGAAAACATCCCGAGCGGGGTGCGATTCCGGTGCTGGCGGGGCGCGTAAACCCCGCCAGCGAACTCGGGGGGTTGCAGCTCAGATCGGGATGCGACTCTGCAGGTTCAGGCCCATATGATTCAGGCTTTGGGAGAGTTGCTCCAGGCTGTCGAAGGGAACGCCGCTGACTTGACCCCAGGTCGGACGATTAATGGAGTAACGCCCGTCGGCGAGCGTCTGGACCGGTGTTTGCACAAACTGCTCGGTCTGACTGCGGTGAAACAACGTGTAGCCGCCTTCCGACCGCTCGAAGCAATACATGCCAGGACGGCTGAGCAGTCTGCGTAGCTGCTGCTCGTTGCGGGTGACGGTGGGGGCCTCCATTTGCAGGAGGAGGTCGGCGTAAAAGGTTTCGACTGTTCCGCGTGCCGTCTCATTCTGGGCAAAGGGCCCCCGCTCGATGGCGATGCCGGGGTCAAGCGAAATACGCTCGCCTTGTCCCGGAGCGACTTCTTCAATTCGCAAGCCAATGCCGCCTTCCAGTTCACTGATACCCGCCAGTTCCCTGAACGTGTTGGTGTTTTCGACACCGGTCAACACCACCCACTTATTGACGGTGTTCATGGATTTATCCATGAACATGATGTCGGCGGTCAGATGGTTGGTACTCATCTGCTCTTGAACCCGCGTAAACCGTGTCGATTTTTTATAGGTCGCCGCGCAGTCGGTGGCTTGCACACGAATACCGTTTTGCCTGGCGGCTTTGACCAGCGCCAGTTCATTGAATTGGCCCGAGGGGTCGCTACCGAGGCGGGTCAGGTAGTGTTCGAGGTCTTCGGACATGACGCCACTCTTGAAGTAAGCGTTCAGGTCGACTTGGGCAAAATCGCTGAGCAGGCGTCGCACATACAAGGTCTTGACGCCTTGCCTGGCCATATCGGCCATGTGCTCGATCATGAATCGCATGCTGGTGATGCGGCCCAGGGTTTCACTGATGACCAGCCCGGGGGCGTTCTGGAAAATCTGGGTGAGGAGATCGGTGATGGTCGTTGACGCATTGACGGCTGGAATCGCCGGGCGCAGCGGCAGGTTGGCCCACGGCAGGTTCCTGTAAAAACGACTGGCAGAGGTCAACAGCGCTCGGGCTTTGTCGGCGAAGTAGAGGGCATACCGATCCGGAGCGACCAAAGCGCCATCGGGCCCGATCTGCACGCGAAGGTGCGTTTCACGCAATTGCAAGGCCCATCTTCTCAGGTCCGATCGTCGCGCCAAATCGACGTCATAGGGCGTTTTCACCAAACCAATCTGAGTCGATGTCGAGGGCTGAGGGTCGGTGAGCGGCGGGTTAGTCGACGTACCGGCTTCAGGCGGTGGTTGTTCTGGTTCACCTGGTACAGATTCGCGAACGTCCATTTCCAGCTCCACCGTGCATTCCTTGCCCAGGCACTGGCCACCACCCTTTAATCCCAACCGGGACATGCGCTCCCACTGACCTTCGGCATTCAAGCGCACCGGCAGTGAGTGGATGAACTGGTTCGGCCTGTCCGGATCGACGATCGCCCAAAACCCGTCGCCTTCAGAGGCATCGAAGTAGCGCACGTAATAGGCCGTGTCGTTCATCAGAATGGCGTAGGGAGGATCGGAGTTCAGCCGGTAGATACCTTCAAACTTTCCAGGTTCAGCGACGGGGGTGTAGCCGTCCAGCAGCTCGTTGGATTGAAAGGTTTGCGGGACCTCGATTACTTCCACTGTTTCAGACGCTGCCGAGGTCACTTGTTCCTGCGCCGGCACGATCCAGTTCGATTCTTCGGATTCGACTTCTCCCGCGGTGCCTTCCATGGGTTGCGCGACTTCAAGGGTCTCGGCGGCTTCGGCCTCCGTGCCGATTTCCGCCAGTGACCCCGTGCCTTTCAAAAACGGCAGGTTGAACAAGGCATCAATGCCACTGAGGATCGCGCCGATAACGCCTGCCTTGCGCTCGGTCGACGTCTTGCCGTTGACGGCCTGATCGATGTTCAGGCCCATGTTGACGAGGCTGGCGCCAATCACTGGCAGGGCGACTGGCCAGCCCACGGCAGCCATCGGACCAAACACCTTCAAACCGGCGCTCAGGTAGCCGATCCACAATTTTTTTCGCAGATCGCCATTGGACGTCAATGACAGATCGGCCTCGGCGGACATCGCCGCCTGAGTCGCGTCTCGCATCCAGCTGAAGGCATCGTTCGTCACGAGCGGGTCTTTTTGATTGAGCATGTGGTGATCGGCATGGCCCCAGGTGCTGACGAGCCGGTTCATCAGGTCAGTGATGTTCTGGTTAATCTCATGACGGTCGGCCAGTGCGAAATGGCTGAGGAACAGTTGGCGAGGGGCTTTTTCGTTCAACTGTTGCAAGAACCACCAATGCACGTCGGTCGGGGTTTGCAGCACATGAAACGACTCGGTTTCGCCCGGCGTGTAAATGATTTGCCGGCCCTTCAGGTCGGTGATGCGCAGGATGTTGGTCGCCACATGACCGTCGATATCCAGCGCGCAAACGCGCAGCCCATGGCCAGCGGGTGTCTCGGATTGCAGCGTGTGCAGGCTGACCGGCCAGCTCAGCGGACCGATGACCGCGCTGACCACCGTTTGAAAGTCCTCGTCAGACAATACACCGCGATCCCTTGCTTCAACGGCCTTGCTGAGGAAATTGCATTTGGCCAGGGTGCGGAAGTCGTGGGAGAAGTTTTTCCAGAACGTTTGCAACTTGTTGCGGTAAACGTCGCTGAAGTTGATGTTCCAGAATTCCCTCAGAACTTCATCGCCATGCAGGCGTATTTCATTGGTCTCATTGAAATCTTCGGCCTCTGGCCCCGCCGTGTAGAAGCCTGCATCGACGTCCAGCATATCGGCGTTGTCCTGATCGCCGACGCGAAACCGGTGGATCACCAGTTGGGTCAAGGTCATGGATTCAAGGGGTTTTGCGCAACAGTGTTCCCAGCCGGTGAAGGCTTTCCAGCTGCTGATGGAGTTCCTGAAACGGTGGAAGTAGACCTTGTCGGGGTCGTGGCCGACCACGCCGAATCTGGTCAGTAAATTACTGGCGACCTCGTGAGCGGTGTCCTGCAGACTCGGGCAAGCGGCGACGACCTTGACGGCGGCTTTGTCCGCCGCATTGGGCAGTGGGGTGGTTTGGAGAGGGTTCATGCGCGTTCATTCCTTGAACTGTGGGGGTTTGAGGATCCCCGATTGATTGCCGCAAAGTGCTCTACATATGTACTACCTGTCGCGATTGGGTGTCGTGTAAGGCCAGATCCGCCTGCGGCCAGTCGCCGCGCCGCCCTTACTGTTTCTCAACCGCAGGTGTATCGTATTCGCCTTTTACGGGCCTGCGGGCCTGTCGCAGATACGTGAGGTAGTTGAGTTCATGTCCTTTTCCCGTCGCCAAATCCTCGGTGGCCTGGCCGGTCTTGTTGTCGTTGGCGTGGGAGCGGGAGGCGCGTCGCGTTACTGGCTGGGCAAGATGGCCGACGCGGACGCCGGTCATGACTATGAGCTGATCGCCGCGCCGCTGGACGTCGAACTGGTGGCCGGACACAAGACTGAAGCCTGGGCGTTCGGCCCGTCGGCGCCGGGCATCGAGTTGCGCGTGCGCCAGGGTGAATGGCTGCGGGTGCGGTTCATCAATCACCTGCCGGTGGCGACGACCATTCACTGGCACGGCATCCGCCTGCCGCTGGAGATGGACGGCGTGCCGTATGTCTCGCAACTGCCGGTGCTGCCGGGGGAATATTTCGACTACAAGTTTCGCGTGCCCGACGCTGGAAGCTATTGGTATCACCCGCACGTCAACAGCAGCGAAGAATTGGGTCGCGGGCTGGTCGGTCCGTTGATTGTCGAAGAGCGCGAGCCCACCGGTTTCAAGTACGAGAAAACCTTGAGCCTCAAGAGCTGGCATGTGGATGAGGAAGGCGCGTTCGTTGCGTTCAGCATTCCGCGTGAGGCTGCGCGTGGCGGCACGGCGGGGCGCTTGTCGACGATCAATGGCGTTGCGCAAGCGGTGATCGACTTGCCCGCCGGGCAGATCACTCGCGTGCGTGTGCTCAACCTCGACAACACGCTGACCTATCGCCTGAACATTCCGGGTGTCGAAGCGCAGATCTATGCACTGGACGGCAACCCCGTCGAGCCGCGCCCATTGGGTAAGGAATACTGGCTGGGTCCGGGCATGCGCATTTGCCTGGCCATCAAGGCACCGCCGGCGGGCGAAGAGTTGTCGCTGCGCAACGGCCCGGTGCGGATAGGCACCTTGCGCTCGGTCGCGAACACCGATGCGCCGACCCAGTGGCCACCTGCGCTACCCGCGAACCCTGTCGCCGAGCCGGACCTGGCGAATGCCGAGAAACTCAACTTCAATTTCGAATGGGTCGGCTCGGTGTCGGTGAATGTCGACAACGGGCGGCCGCCAAGCCTGTGGCAGATCAACGGCAAGGCCTGGGACATCACCGACAAGACCTGCGCCGACCGTCCGATTGCCAAGCTTGAGAAGGGCAAGAGCTACATTTTCGAACTGAAGAACATGACCCAGTATCAGCACCCGATTCACCTGCACGGCATGAGCTTCAAGGTCATCGCCTCGAACCGGCACAAGGTCATTCCGTACTTTACCGACACCTATTTGCTGGGCAAGAACGAGCGCGCGCAAGTGGCGCTGGTGGCGGATAACCCGGGGGTGTGGATGTTCCATTGCCATGTGATCGACCACATGGAAACCGGCCTGATGGCCGCCATCGAGGTGGCGTGATGAGGCAGATTCGTCCCGCCGCGATCATCGACCGCAGCCGTGATCGTGACTTCATGCGCGAAGCCCTGGCGTTGGCCGCACAGGGCGCGGCGCTGGGTGAAGTGCCGGTGGGCGCGGTGCTGGTGCAGGACGGTGAAATCATCGGCCGTGGCTTCAATTGCCCCATCAGTGGCCACGATCCGAGCGCGCATGCCGAGATGGTCGCGATCCGCGCCGCGGCGTTGGCCGCCAGCAATTATCGCCTGCCGGGCAGCACGCTCTATGTGACGCTGGAACCGTGCAGCATGTGCGCCGGGCTGATCGTGCATTCCCGGATTGCGCGGGTGGTGTATGGCGCGCTGGAGCCCAAGGCGGGGATTGTGCAGAGTCAGGGGCAGTTTTTTACCCAGGGCTTTTTGAATCACCGGGTGTTGTTTGAGGGCGGGGTGTTGGCAGAGGAATGCGGGGCTGTTCTGAGCGAATTCTTCAAGGCCCGCCGCGCCAAACCAGCAGAATAAACACGGTCCTCTGTGGGAGCGGGCTTGCTCGCGAAAGCGGTGTCAGTCGATATTGATGTCGACTGATACACCGCTTTCGCGAGCAAGCCCGCTCCCACATTTGATCTCCGTTGATTGGGAGACCGGGGGTTACTTGCGGGCGACGATCACCGCACGCATCGGCGCCGGCAGTCCTTCAATGGTCTTGCTGTGATCCTCGGGATCCAGGAAGTCGCTCAACGATTGATACTTCATCCACTCCGTACCGCGCTGCTCTTCAACCGTGGTCACGCTCACATCCACGCATTTCACATCCGTGAAACCGGCCCGGCGCAACCAAAGCATCAGCGCCGGCACCGACGGCAAAAACCACACGTTGCGCATCTGCGCATAACGGTCTTCCGGCACCAATACCTGCTGTTGATCGCCTTCAATCACCAGGGTTTCCAGCACCAGTTCACCGCCCTTGACCAGGCAATCCTTCAGCGCCAGCAAGTGCTCGATCGGCGAACGGCGGTGGTAGAACACGCCCATGGAAAACACGGTATCGAAACCTTCGAGTTCCGGCGGCAGGTCTTCAAAGGGAAACGGCAAGTGCCAGGCATTCGGCTCGGACAAGTAGCGCTGAACCGCCTGGAACTGACAGAAGAACAGCCAGTTCGGATCAACGCCGATCACGCTGTCCGCACCGGCGCCGAGCATGCGCCACATGTAGTAACCATTGCCGCAGCCGACATCGAGGATGCGTTTGCCCTTCAGGTCCAGATGCGGCGCGACGCGCGACCACTTCCAGTCCGAGCGCCATTCCGTATCCACGTGCACGCCGAACAGATCGAACGGACCTTTGCGCCACGGCGACAACCCCATCAGCGCGGTGCGCATTTGTGCGCGGGTTTCGGCGTCGCAATCGGTGTCCAGCGTCAGGCCGTTAAGCAGGTCGACTTCACTCGGCTGGATTTTTGGCAAGGCGTCCAGCGCACTCTGCCAGCGCTCCAGGTCGCCATGACCTTTCTCCATTTTCTTGTCGAGTTGCGCTTGCAGAGTGTTGGCCCAATCGGCCAGCGGTGTGCCGGCCAGACGGCGGGCGAGGGGGGACAGATCAATCATGGCAAGGCAATCAACGAGGCAAAGTTAAGACACTGGAACCACGGCACGACTTTCGAGAACCCGGCGGCCAGCAGGCGCTCGCGGTGTTCTTCGAGGCTGTCGGGCTTCATGACGTTTTCGATGGCACTGCGCTTCTGGGCGATTTCCAGTTCGCTGTAGCCGTTGGCGCGTTTGAACGCGACGTGCAGGTCGGTGAGCAGCGCGTGTTCTTCGGGGTCGTTGAAGCGCAGCTTTTCCGAGAGGATTAGCGCGCCACCGGGCAGCAGCGACTGGTGAATGCGCGAGAGCAGGGCGGTGCGCTGGTCCGGGGCGATGAATTGCAGGGTGAAGTTAAGCGCCACCACCGAGGCAGGCTGGAAGTCGAGGGCGAGGATGTCGCCTTCGATCACTTCGACCGGCAGCAGCTCCTGGAACATCGAGTCCTGACCGTTGAGGTACTCGCGGCAGCGTTCGACCATCGCTGCGGAGTTATCCACAGCGATAACGCGGCAGCCATCGGTGCGCACGTGGCGACGCAACGCCTGGGTCACCGCGCCGAGGGACGAGCCGAGGTCGTAAAGCACGCTGTTGGGCTGGGCGAACTGCGCGGCGAGCACGCCGAGGTTTTCAACGATGGTCGGATAGCCGGGCACCGAGCGCTTGATCATGTCCGGGAACACCCGCACCACGTCCTCGTTGAAGGCGAAGTCAGGCACCTGGGCCAAAGGCTGGGCGAAAAGGCGATCGGGTTCTTTGCTCACGGCGGTTCCAGCGGCGTAGGTGGAAAAGGCCGGCATTTTAGCCAACTTGGCGCGGGGATGCGCGGGTTGTCGGATAAACCGCCGGGCAGTCTCTGAGACCATTGTGGTCAGTGACACCGCTTTCGCGAGCAAGCCCGCTCCCACAATGGTTCAGAGTCGGACACAAGAAATGAATTCAGCAGGGATCTACTGTGGGAGCGGGCTTGCTCGCGAAGGATTCAGCGCGGTTTCGGGCCGAACGCCGAGGCGGTAATGCCCCATTGCCCCAACCAGTAACTAAGGATGATCACGTAAGGCGCGGCATGAAACGGCGCGACAAACCGATTGATGCCAATCACGCTGTCGGAGAACACAAACGCCAGCGCACCGCCCGCCGCCAGCAGCGCCGATCGTTTGGGCACGTCGGTGCCCAGACGAGCCAGCGCCCGCCAGAGCATGGCGCTGATGGCCAGACCGTAGACGATCACCGGGACCAGCAGCGGACCCAGGCCATTGGCAATCAAAATCCCCAACAGCACTGCACCGACGCCCAGCGCGAGGATCAGCGGCAGCACCGCCCATCTCCGGCAATCGCTCAAGTACGCTTTCAAATAAGCAAGGTGGGCGACCAGAAACGCCCCGAGGCCGAACACGAACAGATCCCCCGGCCACGCGAGCAACACGTCGCCGAGCAGGGAAAAGATCAATCCAAGGCTGATCCAGCGCCGATATTCACTGGGCGGCGCGTCGTGCAGCCAACCGAGCAACGCCAGCACCGGCAACGGTTTGACCAGCAGGCAGAGCAGCGCGGCGTGCACGCTCAGCCCGTAGAGGAAGGTCACCGCACCCATCAGCGCCAGAATCAGCCAACCCACGATCAGTTAACCGAGATCGCGCAGTCGAAGGTTTCGACCGGCAACACTTCCGGTGCCCACGGTTGTTGCGAGGTCAGACGCAAGCGCCCCGAACCGGCGGTGAATGCCTGAAAGCGCCAGGTCGACACACCGGCCGCACCCACGACACCGGCATCTTCCGGGTTGCGATAAACCTCTGGCCCCAATGCGCGCAACACGCCACCGGCCGAATCCTGGATCGCCCAGCGGTAACCCGTGGTCGGGTTGCTCGGCAGGGTCAGAATCAGGTTTTGCCCGCTGTGTAGCTGCACCGGGCAGGCGCTTTGTTTTTCCACGGTCACGTTCTGTTTCGGTTGCGAGGCACAGGCGGCCAGCAAGGAGAGGGCGAGGGGGACAAACAGGCGTGTGGGGGACATAAGTTAAGTGGCTCCGGCATTCACGACGAACGGCGAGCATAACTGAAGATGAGACAAATTGTGACAGCGCCGGGATTCAGCGTTGTGAGTGCCGACGCCTTCGCGAGCAAGCCCGCTCCCACATTGGCTCGGCATCGTTCACAGAACCAATGTGGGAGCGGGCTTGCTCGCGAAGGCGATCTCGCAGACGCTACATCACTATCAGAACAACACCTTCGCCACATCCGCAAACCGCTTGGCGAAATGCACGGTAATCCCTTCCTTCAGGTAATCCGGCAATTCATAAAAGCTCCCACGATTCGGCTCCGGCAAGATCAATTCAAAGATCTTCTGTCGCCGGGCCGCGATCACCTTCTCGCGCACGCCGCCAATCGGCAGTACATGCCCGGTCAGCGTCAGTTCGCCGGTCATGGCCACGCCTTTTTTTGGGGCCTATCGAATGCCTTCCTTTTTGCACGCGAAAGTTGGCGTCACTTAACGATTACAGCTATCTCATCACTCCACGGGGATGTGTGGTCGTTATTGCCTTGCCTGCACTTCAGTAAATATGGGCCGGATGTCAGAGACCATTTTGGGGTCGCCTTCCACCATCCAATATTATCGATGGTAGCGTTGGCTACGTATCTGTCGGGTGGTAGCGGTGGGACTGCGTTCAGCTCAACTTCGAGCACAGAGGCTAATTTATATCCTGTCCCTTCAATGGTTTGCTCGAACGGATCTAGCGCCCCTCCCGGGATGGGGATTGTAACTTGCGGTGGTCCAAGCAATTTTGTGAAGTAAACCGTTTCGCTGGGCGGTGATTCTCCGGGGGGCCAATGGAGTCTCTGCATTACGGCGCAATAGAGTTCTCGAGGGTGCTCCGAATTGTAGTCGGAGGTAGAAAATTCCCAGGTCTTATCCTGTTTTACCTCGGTTATTGGTATCCATTGTGAGCCCGATGGGTCCGGTCTGAGGAAGTTCGATCGCATTAAAATCTGGGCGCCGGCTATGCCAAAGCCTTTGAAAAACAGCTTATGAACCTTCTCTCCCTGTTCGGGGCTCGAGATATCGGGAGGGGCTAATTCAGCGACTTTCTCTTCCATGATTGCTCACTCCTGGATGCGGGATGAGCAACCGTTTTATCAGACCGGAAGATGACCGCCACCTGCTAGAAATAACAGTTCCGACAGGCGGCGTTGACGACCTTTTTGTTGCAATGCAATGACGCGACAGGTCAGAACAACACCTTCGCCACATCCGCAAACCGCTTGGCAAAATGCACGGTAATCCCTTCCTTCAGGTAATCCGGCAATTCATCAAAACTCCCACGATTCGGCTCCGGCAAGATCAATTCAAAGATCTTCTGCCGCCGCGCCGCGATCACCTTCTCGCGCACGCCGCCAATCGGCAGTACATGCCCGGTCAGCGTCAGTTCGCCGGTCATGGCCACGCCTTTTTTTGGCGCCTGATTGCGTGCGAGCGAGAGCAGGGCGCTGGCCATGGTCACCCCCGCGCTCGGGCCGTCTTTCGGAGTGGCACCTTCCGGCACGTGCAGGTGCACAAAGGCTTCATCGAAGAACTTCGGATCGCCGCCAAACGACTTCAGATTAGAGCTTACGTAGCTGTAGGCGATTTCCGCCGATTCCTTCATCACGTCGCCCAATTGCCCGGTGAGTTTGAACCCCCGGTTGAGCGTGTGAATCCGCGTCGCTTCAATCGGTAAGGTCGCACCGCCCATGCTGGTCCAGGCCAACCCGGTGATCACGCCGGTGCCGGACAGCACTTGCTCGTTACGGAACACCGGATGGCCCAGTGAGGCCTCCAGGTCCTTCGGCGCAATTTTGATCACCGCTTTTGGCTCGTCGATCAACTTCACCACCGCTTTGCGCACCAGTTTGCCCAGTTGTTTTTCCAACTGACGCACCCCGGCTTCGCGAGCGTAGCCGTCGATCAACGCTTTCAACGCGCTGTCACTGATGCTCAGGCTGCCTTTGGACACGCCGGCCTTTTCCAGCTGCTTCGGCCACAGGTGACGCTTGGCGATGGCGATTTTTTCTTCGGTGATGTAACCCGACAGGCGAATCACTTCCATCCGGTCCAGCAACGGGCCGGGAATCGAATCCAGGGTGTTGGCGGTGCACACGAACAGCACTTTCGACAGGTCCAGACGCAGGTCCAGGTAATGGTCGAGGAATTCGACGTTCTGTTCCGGGTCAAGGGTTTCCAGCAGCGCCGAGGCCGGGTCGCCCTGGTAGCTTTGGCCCATTTTGTCGATCTCGTCGAGCATGATTACCGGGTTCATCACTTCGACGTCTTTCAACGCCTGCACGAGTTTGCCCGGTTGCGCGCCGATGTAGGTGCGACGGTGGCCCTTGATCTCGGCTTCGTCGCGCATGCCGCCGAGGCTGAAGCGGTAGAACGGCCGGCCGAGGGATTCGGCGATGGACTTGCCGACACTGGTTTTACCCACGCCCGGCGGGCCGACCAGCAAGACGATGGAACCGCTGATCTCGCCTTTGTAGGCACCGACCGCGAGAAATTCGAGGATGCGGTCCTTGATGTCATCGAGGCCGGCGTGGTGTTTGTCCAGCACCTTGCGTGCGTGCTTGAGGTCGAGTTTGTCTTCGCCGTAAACGCCCCACGGCACCGAGGTTGCCCAGTCGAGGTAGTTGCGGGTGACCGCGTACTCCGGCGACCCGGTTTCGAGGATCGACAGTTTGTTCATTTCCTCTTCGATGCGTTTTTGCGCCTGGGCCGACAACACCTTGCCTTCCAGACGCTGTTCGAACTGTTCGATGTCAGCGCTGCGGTCGTCTTTGGTCAGGCCCAGCTCTTGCTGGATGACCTTGAGTTGTTCCTTGAGGAAGAACTCGCGTTGGTGCTCGCCGATCTTGCGGTTCACTTCGGCGGAAATTTCTTTCTGCAGGCGTGCGACTTCGACTTCCTTGCGCAGCATCGGCAGGACTTTTTCCATGCGCTTGAGCATCGGCACACAGTCGAGCACTTCCTGCAGCTCGCTGCCGGTGGCCGAGGTGAGGGCGGCGGCGAAGTCGGTGAGCGGCGACGGATCGTTGGGGCTGAAGCGGTTGAGGTAGTTTTTCAGTTCTTCGCTGTACAGCGGGTTGAGCGGCAGCAGTTCCTTGATCGCGTTGATCAGCGCCATGCCGTAGGCCTTGACCTCGTCGGTCGGCTCGGTCGGCTGGTGCGGGTATTCGACTTCCACCAGGTACGGCGGGCGATGGTGTTTGAGCCAGGTTTTGATTCGTACGCGGGTCAGGCCCTGGGCGACGAATTGCAGTTTGCCGTTTTCGCGGCTGGCGTGATGCACCTTGACCAGCGTGCCGTAGAGCGGCAAGACCGAGGTGTCGAAATGGCGCGGGTCTTCCTGGGGCGTGTCCATGTAGAACAGGGCCAGGGATTGATGATCGGATTTGCTCACCAGATCCAGGGTTTCAGCCCAGGGTTCTTCATTGACGATGACCGGCAGTACTTGGGCCGGGAAGAACGGGCGGTTGTGGATCGGGATGATGTAGACCTTGTCCGGCAGGTTCTGGCCTGGCAGGGCGAGGCCTTTGCCGGTGGAGTGGTGTTCGGCGTTCTCTGGGTCGGCGTATTCGCTCGGGTCTTCGGGGAATTCTTGCTGGTCGCTCATGGGGCACCTGCGCAATGGGGTATGGGTCTTAGATGGGGCAGGTGGGGGGTGGTTTCAATGGCGGGGGATATTTCCGGGTGTGTGTTCAGGATCTGGACAGGTCTTGGCGGGCTGGCAGCCGAATAGTCATCTATTGATGTACACGGCCTCCTGTGGGAGCGGGCTTGCTCGCGAAAGCGGTGTGTCAGTCGACATCCATGTTGAATGTGAGGCCGCTTTCGCGAGCAAGCCCGCTCCCACATTTGAACTGCGGCGGCCATAAAAAAGGCGACTCCTGTGAGGGAGTCGCCTTTGTTTTGACTGCCGCTAAAACTTACTCGGACAGTTTGTACGCAATCACATAATCACCCTGCCTGGTGCCCAGCGAACCGTGACCGCCCGCAACGACCAGCACGTATTGCTTGCCGTCCTTGCCGGTGTAGGTCATCGGCGTGGTTTGCGCGCCCGCTGGCAGGCGGCCTTCCCACAGTTGCTTGCCGTTTTTCACGTCGTAGGCCCGCAGGTACTGATCGAGGGTGCCGCTCAGGAAACCAACGCCACTGCCAGTGGTGATGGTGCCGCCCAGGCTGGGCACGCCCATGCTCAGCGGGATCGGAACCGGCGAACTGTCGCGCACGGTGCCGTTCTTGTGTTTCCACAGGACTTTTGAGGTGGTCAGGTCGATCGCCGCCACATAGCCCCATGCTGGCGCCTGGCACGGCAGGCCCATTGGCGACAGCAATGCTTCGAGGATTACGCCGTACGGCGCGCCCTTGTTCGGCTGCACGCCTTCGGTTTCGCTTTTACGCGGGCCTTGGGCGGCGATTTCGGCTGCCGGGATCATTTTCGATTTGAACGCCATGTAGCTCGGGTTCACAAAAGCGATCTGACGCACCGGGTCAACCGAGAAACCGCCCCAGTCGAACACGCCGAAGTTGCCTGGGTAAACGATCGAACCCTGCAGCGACGGCGGGGTGAACGGGCCGTCGTAGCGCATGGATTTGAAGTCGATCCGGCAGATCAGTTGGTCGAACGGCGTCACGCCCCACATGTCGCGCTCTTGCAGCGGCGGCGGCATCAGGTTGAGGTCGGATTTCGGTTGGGTCTTTGATGTGCGATCACCTTCGACAGCGCCTTGTGGCACCGGCACTTCGTTGATCGGCACGATCGGCTGACCCGTGCTGCGGTCGAGCACGTAGATGCTGCCTTGCTTGGTGGACGCCAGTACCGCCGGCTTCACGCCGTCAGCGGTTTTCAGGTCCATCAGGGTTGGCTGGCCACCGACGTCCATGTCCCACAGGTCATGGTGGGTGAACTGCATGTGCCAGCGCACGTGCCCGGTGGCGATGTCGAGGGCGGTCAGGCCGGCGGCGTGCAGTTCCGATTCCGGCGTGCGAGCGCCACCGAACTGGTCCGGGGTCTGGTTGCCCATCGGCAGGTAGAGCATGCCGAGTTTTTCGTCGACGGCGAACATGGACCACATGTTCGGCGAGTTGCGGGTGTAGACCTTGCCTTCGGCAATCGGCGTCGTATCGTCCGGGTTGCCGCTGTCCCAGTTCCACACCAGTTTGCCGGTGTGCACGTCGAACGCGCGGATCACGCCGCTCGGCTCGTCGGTGGACACGTTGTCGGTGACGTGGCCGCCAATCACCACCAGATCCTTGGTGACTGCCGGAGGCGAAGTGGAGTAGTAACCGCCGGCATTGAAGCCGCCGATGTTGGCGCTCAGGTCGACCTGGCCACCGTTGCCGAAGTCTTCGCACATCTTGCCGGTGTCGGCGTTCAGGGCGATCAATCGGGTGTCAGCGGTCGGCAGGAAGATCCGGCGCGGGCAGACGCTGGCGACGGGCGCGCTGGCGCTGCCGGTCGGGCTCTGCTCGGAAGCATAAACGGCGTCATCGTGATACGACACGCCACGGCAGGTCATGTGTGCCCAGCCCTTGAAGTTCGCCGCGTTCTGCGTGGAGAGCTTCGGATCGAAACGCCAGATTTCCTTGCCGGTGTCCGGGTCCAGCGCGATCACCTGACTGTGCGGCGTGCACACGTAGAGCATGCCGTTGACTTTCAGCGGGGTGTTTTCGGCGGTGGTTTCACCCGGATCGTTCGGCCCCGGCAGGTCGCCGGTGCGATAGGTCCAGGCCGGAACGAGCTTGTTCACGTTCTGCGGGGTGATCTGCGCCAGGGGCGAGTAACGATCGCCATGGGCGCTGCGGCCGTAGGAGTTCCAGTCACCGTCCGGCATGGTCGGGGCGGTGTTGGTCATGCCGGGGACGCTGTCGCGGTCCAGTTGGCCCTTTATTTCACCGGGGTTGGTGAACTGGCTGGCCAGTGCGGCAACGCCCGCCAGCACCACGGCGACGCTCAGCGCGCCGGTGCCCGTCTTCGCTTCGCCTTCACGCAGCAGCGGACGGCGGAACCATGGCAGCAACATGACGATACCCAGCGCGAACAACATCGCCAGGCGCGGCACCAGTTGCCACCAGTCGAGGCCGACTTCCCACAAGGCCCAGACGGTGCTGGCGAACAGCACCACTGCGTAAAGCCCCAAGGCTGCGCGACGGGCAAGGATCAGCAACACCCCGGTCAGCGCCAGGCCGATACCGGCCAGCAGGTAATACAGCGAGCCGCCGAGCATGCTCAGCTTGATCCCCCCGGCCAGCATGGCCAGGCCCATTAGCAGAAACAGAATGCCAAGCAGGGTTGGCAATAGACGGCTTCGACTCAAAGCACCATCAGTGCTCATAGTGTGGTTCTCCGTGACGTTTCAAGTAGTCCCGCGCAGGTTCACTGTAGATGACGATCCGGTGCGGGCGTGGTTCAGATAAAAACTGTAGGAGCGAGCTTGCTCGCGATGGTCGTTAACGATTACGCGTGCTTTCTGGATTAACGGGTCGCTTGGACGTTCTTCGCGAGCAAGCTCGCTCCTACAGGGTTTTGGGGTGTGGTTTAGAACGATGAGGTGATCTTGATCTCGCCAATCAGCGCGTCATCGACCTTGTCCACGCCATCGGGGTGGCGGATGTATTGCAGGTTCGGGCGTACGGTCAGCCAGTTCGTGACGTGCACGCCGTAATAGAGTTCGGCGCTGTATTCGGTTTCCAGATGCCACCCACCCAGTTGCCGACCTGCGAGCCGCAGAACGCCAGGTTCTGGAAATCGCAGGGGAAGCTGTTGAAGTCTTCACCTTCACCGAAACGGCCGAGTTTCTGGTCGAGGAATTTCTGCTGATACCACATCTGCGTCAGGCGCCAGGTTTGCCCGCGGCCCCAGACATCCTGCGCCGAGAATCCGCCGATCAGGTTCAGGGCTTTGCGGCTGTTAAAGACAGCGCTGTCTCGTGAAGATTGAAAATAAGGCATAGAGAAGAAATTTTGGGTCTTTTTCTGGGGAGTGAACTGAAAACAGCAGGAAGGAAGCGTCTAGCGGAAGCGTTTCAGCGTGACAGCCGCAAGAATAATGTTCTGCTACAAATAGAAAAAGCGCTTTTACAGACATGAATTCTTTCGGATTTTGTAATAGTCCAACCCTGTAGGAGCGAGCTTGCTCGCGATGGAGGACAACGATAACGCAGGTAGCCTGAAGGATCGCGTTATCCGGTCGTCCATCGCGAGCAATCGAGCGTCGACCGGCTGCTCCTACCAGTTGACGTGTGTAGGTTTTATGGATTCGCCTACATTCAACAGATAGCGCGCCAAGCCCTTCCACCCGGCCACCCCCTCGGCTAAGGTGCGCGCCTTCCATTTCATTCATCGCTCGAAGGCCCGGCATGACCGAACAGAACAACAACCCGCTGCATGGCGTGACACTGGAGCAAATCCTCAATGCTCTGGTTGAACATTACGAATGGTCGGGGCTGGCCGAGCGCATCGACATCCGTTGCTTCAAGAGTGACCCGAGCATCAAGTCGAGCCTGACGTTCCTGCGTAAAACCCCGTGGGCGCGGGAGAAGGTCGAGCGTCTGTACGTGAAGTTGATGCGCACCAAGCGACCGCTCTGAACATGGTCATCCGGCCCGCCGTGCGACGTCGTTTTGTGGCCATGGCCGCAGTCCTCGGCTGGGCGGGGCTGAGCATTCAGATGTACCTGATTTTCTACTCGCGCTGGACGCTGGGGGCCAGTCTGCTGGGCGGGTTGATGAGCTTCTTCAGCTACTTCACCGTGCTGACCAATACGCTGGTGGCGACGGTGCTGACCTGTGAACTGACGTCCCGCGAGTCGGTGGCGCGACGCTGGTTTTTGCAGCCGTGGGTGAGCAGTGGAATTGCCGTGAGCATCGCCGTGGTCGGCCTGGGGTACAACGTCTTGTTGCGCCATCTGTGGCATCCCGAAGGCTGGCAATGGCTGGCCGATGAGCTGATGCATGACGTCATGCCGCTGCTGTTTCTGGCCTGGTGGTGGTTGTGTGTGCCCAAGGGCATGTTGCGGTTGCGGCACATTGCGCTGTGGGTGATTTACCCAATGGTGTACTTCGCTTACGCCCTGCTGCGCGGGCATCTGCTGGCGGTTTATCCCTATCCGTTCATCGGTGTGGACAAATTGGGTTATCCACAGGTGTTTGTGAATGCGGGTGGGTTGTTGGTGGGGTTTGTGCTGATTGCGCTGCTGGTGATCGGGCTGGACCGGTGGCGTGCCGCCCGCCAATAAACCCTTGCTGTGGCCAGGGTGCTTTTGCAAGTGTCAGATATTTTGTGGCGAGGGGATTTAGCGAAACGTCGCACCGCCCCGTTGCGCTGCGAAGCAGCGCCAGAATCTCTGCAACTCTTTGGGGCTGCTTCGCAGCCCAACGGGGCGGTGCGACGTTTCGCTAAATCCCCTCGCCACAGAGCACTGTCAGCCACAGAGAACCAGTTCAGTCAAATGAGTGCGATTATTCTTCGTCGCTGTCATCCAGCCGCCAATAACCGACCGCTTTCACGAACTGATCATTCAACCCGTGCTCATCCAGCAGCACCCGGCGAATCTGTCGCGACACCTTGGTCTCGGTCGCCACCCACGCGTACAGATTGCCGCTGGGCACTTGCAGTTGTTTCACGCTGGTCAGCAGGTTGTTGCGGCCACCCTCGCGCAGCACCCAGATCACATTGACCTGCGCCGGACTTTCAAGCTTCTGCTGCTCGGCGCCGTTTTCCACTTCGACAATCACCAACGCCCGGCGATTGGCCGCCAGACCTTCGAGGCGTCGAGCGATGGCGGGCAGGGCGGTTTCGTCGCCGATCAACAAATAGCTGTCAAACATGTCCGGCACGATCATCGAGCCCCGTGGCCCGGCGATGTGCAGGAATTGCCCGGGTTTGGCCTGTTCGGCCCAGGTCGAGGCAGGACCGTCGCCGTGCAGCACGAAGTCGATGTCCAGCTCCAGCGTGTCCAGGTCATAACGCCGTGGCGTGTAATCACGCATCGCCGGCATCGGGCCGTTGTTTTTGCTGGCACCCAATACCATCGTTTCCAGGGCCGCTTGTTCGGCCGCGTTCTGCGGGAACAGCAGTTTGACGTGGTCATCCGTACCGAGGCTGACGAACCCGGCCAGTTCAGCACCGCCCAGGGTAATCCGGCGCATGCGCGGGGTCAGGTCGACCACGCGCAGCACTTCCAGACGGCGGCGTTTGATTTCATGCATGACGCGGTGAATGGTTTGCTCGATCACTTCAGTCATTCGGCATTCTCCTGAAAGGGTTGCACGAGAGGGCCATCGACGATGGCTTTGGCGGTGTCGTTGAGCAGGTCGCGCACCCGCAGGATTTCTTCCGCGCTCCAGCGCCCGTGGTGCATTTGCAGCGCATGACGCAAGTTATGCACCGCTTCGTGGATCTCGGCCGGCCTGTCGTGGCCACGCAAGGAACGCTTGCTCACGTCGATGCGCATCCGCACACCGTCCAGGGCAATCGCCTGCTCGCTTAAAGACAAACGTCCGGCGTCGGTCACGCTGTAGCGTTTTTTTCCACCTTCGGCATCGCCCTGGATCATTTCGCTTTCTTCAAGAAACGTAAGGGTCGGATAAATCACACCGGGACTGGGGCTGTAGGCGCCATCGAACATGCCTTCGATCTGGCGGATCAGGTCGTAGCCGTGGCAGGGCTGCTCGGCGATCAGCGCCAGTAGCAGTAACTTCAGATCGCCTGGGGCGAACACTCGCGGACCGCGCCCGCCGCGTTCCCGGCCGGGGCGTTTCTCGAAGCCGTCGCGGCCGTCACCGTGTTCGCGGTGGGGGGAATGATGGTCTCTCATTTCTCGTCTCTCTCGTCGCATTTAGATACAACGTAAGATATATCTTAACGGTTGGGCAAGCTGTTTTTCCTTGCATCTCGCCTGCACACGACCAACGGAGTCACGGCGCAGGACGGTTGCTAAGAGGACATTCACCGGATTTTTTTCACGGCTCGAAAATAACTTAAAAGTTAAAGTGATCACTCTATTGTGCCGGACGCGTGTTATAAAAAAACGTCCAGATTGCGTGTTTGCTAGTTGCAGTGGCTGTAATCTTTTTTTGCAAAAACTGTATGTAGTCTAAATATTACAGTTATCAATTCGATGCGCTTGTTTTTAATGATTTTATGTCAAGTTATTAGTCCTCATGACTACACGATTGCCGGAAACTTCCTACTTACATTACAGAGGAGATAGCAGATCATGCGCCGGGTTGAAAGTTGATATCTTTGCCGCTAGCTACGGATAGCCGTTAATTGATATGGACTTTTAATGAGACTCTTTTTCTTTTAACAAACAGGTATTGAGTAATGTTCAAGAAAATCGCAATCGCTACTCCAATGGCCATCCTGGCGCTGAGTTCTTCCTTGGCTTTTGCTGAAGGTGAAGCGCGTCATTCCATTAATGTCGTTGCATCGGTTCCAACCAAGGTTTTCCATGTACTACCCGTAGACCCCGATTTGATCGTCAGGGATCAACGTCTGAGCTACGACCCGATTGCCGATCAACTGAGCACCTTGCGTGCGCAGTTCGACACGAAAAACACCGATGGCTCGATTCACGCGATGCTTGAAGAAGAAGCCTACCTGTTCAACGGTGTTATCGCTGACAAAGTCCCGTTGACCGTGACTTTCAACGGCAAGGCGCTGAATCAGTCCACGCCGGTAGAAGTGGTTGGCGATGCTGAATCCACGCCAGGCAAACGTGTCGAACTGGTGGTTGCTCCCACCAAACCAGCCGGTGGCTATAAAGCGGGTGAGTACACCGGCGTGGTCGCCATGCGCTTCGACGCGGTACTTCCTACTCCTTGATGTTGCTTGATGCCTGATGAGAGCAAGTCCCATTAGGTACTCTTGACCGGTCGGCAGGTCATTGCACCTGTCGGCCGGGATTTTTACTGGATCGATTGTTCAAACCTAGAGTATCCCGTTCATGTTCCCGATGACTCCCATCGCGGCTGCGCTCGCACTTTTTTTTTGCACAAGTGCAGTTGCCGCGCCAACTGACAATGGCACGACACCCCGAAGTTTGCTTGCTCAAGCAAAAGGTTTGCCGGCGGACTTTGAAGAGCACTTCTTCGATGTGCCATTGGCTGTTCGGGTGGAACTTGATCAACAATTTCTGGGTGAGGCGATGATCGTGTTATCCCGCGATGATCGCGTCACTCTGCTTGAATTCGCTGATGTGGGTGACAGCAACATCACCGCCAGCGAACGTGAGATATGGGGCACTTACTTAAAGAAAGGCGTAGCGCTTGGCGCCTGTGAAGGCAGTTGCCCGGAGCAGATGCTGGCCGTGCACTACAACCTGCAAAACTCCCTGGTGTCGATCGTCACCGAAAACGCCGAACGCAACTACGAAGCCAAGCGTTATTACGAACTGCCCGAGAGCGGCAGCAGCGGCTTGATCGTGCGCAACCAGTTGAACCTGAACGGTGGTCAGGAGCAGGATCTGGGCGGACGTTATGGCCTGGAAGCCAGCAGCAGCCTCGGCAACTGGACCCAGAATCTGAACATGCAACTGGCCCGTTTGGGTGGCCCGGACGACAAGCTCTATCACGCGGTGCACGAGCTCTACACCCAGCGTGAACTTGAAGGCCGCTTTCTGCGCCTGGGTTATTTCACTCCGAACTCTGAAGGCCTGAGCCGTCAGCCACGTGCATTCGGTGCCAGCCCCGACACCGCGGCGGGCGTCATGTTTGGCAGCTCCGACAGCCTGGCCATCAACAGCCCCAAGCCCAGCGTGTACCCGATCTATGTCACCGCCAACCGCCAGGCGTCGGTGGAGATTTTCCGCAACGGACTTCTGATCAATACACAACCGGTCGATGCCGGCTTGCAAACCCTGGATACCCGGCCCTTGCCCGGCGGTATCTACGAGGTGGAAGTGCGCTTGATCGAAGACGGGCAGATCACTTCCACCACACAGGAACTGGTGTACAAACCGACCAACTGGCGCAACCAGGACAGCCGCTGGCGCTACAACCTGTTCGCCGGGCAGGAAAGCAAATTGCTCAGCAATTGGGACGAGCAGGCCTACGGCGACATGACCGCCGGCGCCGCCTTCAATTTCCTCCTGCATCCACGGGTGATTCTCGGAGTGTCGGGCCGTCAGGTGCGGGACAAAATGCAGTACGGCTCGTCGGTCGACTGGACCCTGGCCAACAACACCAGCCTGTTCGCCAACGTCTATCAGACCGAAGACCACGGCACCGGCATGGACCTGCAAGCGATGTACAACTATGGCGCCGGCAGTGTGTTTGCCACGCATAACCGCAGTTGGCTGGACACCACCAATACCTACGAAACCCTGCCCGACGGCACGCGGGTGCGTCAGCGCAATGTGTTCATCGGCCAGACGAGTACCTCGTCGTTGTCGGTGAATCATCGGGTCAGCAGCAGAAGCTCGATCAACGGGCGGGTGTCCCACAGCGATGGCAATATCGAAGGCGTAGGCGTGGACCTCGGCTGGACCCAGCGCGGCAATCTGTTCGGCAGCGATGCCAACTGGCGCTTCTCGGTCTTCGACCGGCCCGGCAGTTACAGCAGCGGCGACAAACGCAATCGCGGGGTCGACCTGAGCGTCAGCCTGGCACTCGGCGGGCCGGGTGAGCAGTGGTCTGGCAGCATTGGTACCCGCACGTCCCGTGAAGGTGATCGCGACAATAACGCTTCGATCACGTATCGCAAGGATCTGCAGGGCCACGTGCTGCAAAACGTATCGGCCACGGCGATTACCGACACCTACGGCGTCGGTTTATCCGGCACCGCCAATTTCAGCAACGAAATCCTTAATGGCGATGCCTTCGTTCAGCGCTCTTCTTTCAATGACAACCTCACCGGCGGCGTGAACCTGGACAGCACGGTGGCCGTGGGCGGGCAGAAAATCGTCATGACCAGCCAGCACCATGGGGCCGGGGCCGGAATGATTGTTGACGTCGAGTCTGACCTTGATGAAATCGCACTGCGCGCCGACGACCTGAGCGGCGGCAGCGCCACCCTGCGACCGGGGCGAAATTTCATCCCCATCACCGCCTACAAGAACAGTTCGGTGAGCTTCGACTTCGAGGGCAACCACCCACCGGCCGCGAGCATCCAGCCGCCACGCACGCGCTATCACCTGAACAAGGGCGGCGTGGACTACCGCAAGATCACCGTCAGCAGAACCTTGACCGTGTTGGGCCGTTTGATCGACCCCCAGGGCAATCCGCTCAAGGGCCACCACGTGATCAACCACGCCAGCCGTGGTGTGAGTGAAGTCGACGGGTTCTTCTCGATGGAAATGAACGCCGGTTCACCGACCCTCGAAGTACGGCATGGCAACCAGTTGTTGTGCCAGTTCCGACTCGATACGGCCAATGCGCGCAATGAAAACAATGTGCTGATGATCGGGGATTTGCGTTGTACGCCGGATACGTTGGCGGATGCAACTTACAAAGCTGAAAGCGCGGGTTGACCGGTCGTCTCTGTGCTTGCTCGCCCGTTTGCACTCAATCAATGAGGTTATATACATGAAACGCCTGATGGCACTCTTCGGTTTCAGCTTGTTTTCCCATGCCGCCCTGGCTGGGCCGCAGATTAATGTTGGTACGGTTTACGATTATCTCGACGGCGATAAAAGCACGTTTTTAAAGCGGGTCTTCAATGGCGGCGACAGCACGGCTTTTGTGAAGGTCAACATTCTGGAAATCGTCTACGACGCCAACGGCGCACCCCGTGAAATACCGCTCACCACTCAAGCCGATGCCAGCGCCCGTGACGGTTTGATGGCCAGCCCTGCGCGGCTGATCGTACCGGCCAACGGCATGCAGGGCACGCGTCTTTTGTACATGGGGGAGCGGGAAAAAGAGCGCTATTTCCGCGTACGGTTCGTGCCGGTGGTTCCGGAAAAAGAAGATGAGTTCGCGGTGTCCGCTGAAGAGCGCGAAGAATACAAAAAAGGATTATCCGCCGGTGTAAACGTGTTGGCCGGCTACGGCACGGTGTTTTTTGTGCGCCCCACACAAATGAACTTTGACAGTGTCATCAATGACGGCCCGCGCAAGTATGAGATTCGCAACAATGGCAACACCGTGGTGGTGATTGACGAGTTCAAGGATTGTTCGGTGAAACAAGAGACCGACTGTCAGCCGACTACTAAACATCACATCCTGGCGGGTCGGACTTTCCAGTTTGATAAGCAATCGGGGCGTGAATATCGCTTCACCCTGATCGAAGGTTCGGCGACGAAAAAGCTCGAAATAAAGGGATGAGAACCACCGTTGTTTATTTCAGGGTGGGCATCGATGTGAACGTGACAGGTGGTCAATATGTTTAAGTCAATCATTACCGCTACTTCAACGGTAGTCCTGATGCTGGTCAGTACTGGCGCATTGGCGATCAGAATAAGTGAAACCTTCGAAGTATCGGTCACTATCCCTACAGCGGCGTTTTATGTGATTCCGGCAGATCCCGACTGGATTCATCTGGAACAACGCCTGCCCTGGAATCCTGCCAGCGAAGAGTTGAGTCCTTTACGTAAATACTTCGATGTCAAGAACGACAGTGGCGCCATCGCCGCACGCTTGAGTTTTGAACCCTACCTGAGCAATGGCAGGGACAGTGACAACATTCCATTAGTCGTCACATTCAACAATCAGAGACTGACCCTCGACCCTGATGTAGTGATTTCGGAAGCGGATGGCAGGACGGGGAAGCGGGCAGGGCTGGAAATTGCCGCCGTCAAACCGGGTGATGGATATAAGCCCGGAAACTATTACGGCAGCGTGCATATGATTTTTGAAGCCATCTCGCCTTGATTGATTGTTCTGGCGTCAACAAATTGTTCAGCGTGTTCGAACAGGCAGGATTAATAGTGAACATTATCAATAAGCTTCAACAGGGGGCAAAATGGCTGTTGACCAGTCTTGTGCTGGGAGGCGGTTTTATAGCGGTGGCAGACGCGGCGGTGCAGAACATTACCGCTGTTTTCAGACCTGATCCCGCGAACCCTTTGACCAACAAGTTCGTCAACACCACGCCGGAAAGTGGTATTTGTCCGTGGCATATTCCGCAACGGTGCAAGGATTTGGGTATTTTCACCATTCGGACGGGAGACATCACCTTTGCCTCCAATACAACCATACTGGCTGGCCACGAAAATGAACGACAAGGGGCTATGTTCAAAGTGCCGTCAGAATGGCGTGACCTTGAAGTGGTCCATACAGCAACGGGTGAACGTCAGACAGTACAGATGCGCATTGCCGGAATAGGCAATCGCTGGGATATCCGCTCCCCGGGTGGAACCAATGCATGGGGCAACGTATACAACATGTGGCAAGGTGCACCAAGTCCCTGCTTGGCTACATCGTATATTGCGCATGCTCCTGGGTATTACGTTTTGTGGTTCTGGATAGTGCCTGAAGGGGCAGGCAGTTGCAGTCGTAGTGCGGTGGCCGATATTACTTCGCTTAGGTATGTCACTTTTGAATATGCATACGAGCTTAAAACACCAAATCCGTTGACTATGTCGTCCGGGCAATACACCGGGTCGATGTCCTATACGATCGGCCCCGGTCAGGATTTCGATTTTGGCGATGTAATGATCCCTAATGACGATACCCTGACCTTTAACATGTCGTTGGACATTGAGCATTCCCTCAAAGTTGAAATACCGCCGGGCGCCAATCGGGTGGAGTTGTTGCCTCAGGGCGGCTGGCAATCCTGGCTGAATCAGGGACGTAAACCCACGCGGTTATTCCGCGATCAGACCTTCAACCTTTCGGCTTCGTCGCGCTTCAAGATGAACCTGGAGTGCCAATACCCGGACGGCAATACATGTGCGCTGTCGGAGCCAACGTCGGTTCATAAAGTGCCACTGAATGTCAGCGTCAGTTTACCCAGCGGCCTGACGGATGCCACAGGGCAACCGGTCAATCGCCGTCCGCTGTTGAGTGACGGCAGCGGCACCGAATTGTTCCAGCCTGGCCATTACGTCGATCGAAAACCCGGAACGCTGCACTTTGAAATTACCCGGGATCATGTTGAACACATGCTGACCGGGGAAGGAAAGACCTACTCAGGGAATGTCACTGTGGTGTGGGATTCGGAAGTTTAAGCAGTATTGGTCCTCGAAAGGACTCGTAAATGCCTGGAATAGGAAAGTACATGGAAATTTCAAAGCGCGTGACACATCGGCTGGGCCAGTACTTCAGCGCCTCTTTGCTCATGTTGTTATCGGCAAGTGCAAGTGCACTGGAGCAGGAGATTACCGCGAAGTTCAGTCCGGACCCGGCTAATCCGCTGAAGAACGAATTCGTCAACACAACACATGAAACCGGTATTTGCCCCGGTCATGTTCCCGATACGTGTAAGGCGCTGGGTATCTTTTCGATTCGCACCAACTTCATTGCTCGGTCTAATGGACCGATTCTGGCTAATCATGAGAATCCCCGGCAGGGAGCTATGTGGAAGTTGCCCTCGGAGTGGCGGGATGTGCAAGTCACGCACACTGAGACCGGGGAAGTCGAGACCGTGCAAGTTCGCATTGCGGGTATCGGACACCAGTGGAGTCTGGATAAACCACCAGGTGTCAGTGCATGGGAACGGCCGGGCATCATTCGCTGGAGTGATCAATGGAGACACGCGCCCAGCCCCTGTGTAGGAATTAATCACTTCGCGGCAAGTACCACCTACGCCCTGTTTTTCTGGATCGTTCCTGAAGGAGCAGGAGTCTGCAGCAGGCAACCGGGCTACGATATTCCACTGTTCACGTACAGCTACCTGGAATACGCCTACGCGATCAAAACCCCCAAACCCTTGACGATGTCCACCGGGCAGTACGTCGGCAGCATTACCTACACCATGGGACCAGGTGCCGATTTTGATTTCGGTGACGTCATGATCCCCGAGGACAATCTGCTCACGTTCAACTTCACGCTGGATGTGCAACACACCCTCAAGGTTGAAATCCCGCCGGGCGCCAATCGGGTGGAGTTGCTGCCTCCGGGCGGCTGGCAAGCCTGGCTGAACCAGGGACGCAAACCCACGCGGTTGTTCCGTGATCAAACCTTCAATCTTTCGGCTTCGTCACGCTTCAAGATGAACCTGGAGTGCCAATACCCGGACGGTAATACGTGTGCGCTGTCGGAGCCAACGTCGGTTCATAAAGTGCCACTGAATGTCAGTGTCAGTTTACCCAGCGGCCTGACGGATGCCACAGGGCAACCGGTCAATCGCCGTCCGCTGTTGAGTGACGGCAGCGGCACCGAATTGTTCCAGCCTGGCCATTACGTCGATCGAAAACCCGGCGCGCTGCACTTCGAAATTACCCGGGATCATGTTGAACACATGCTGACCGGGGAAGGAAAGACCTACTCGGGGAATGTCACGGTGGTCTGGGATTCGCAGGTGTAGTTTTGCCAACCGGGGAGCAAAGCTGGCGCGCTGCGCTTTCAGCCGGCGCGCTCAACGCCTCGCCACTTCAACAGGCAAACACTGCGTGTGACTGCCCGGCTGCAAATAAGGCGTGAGAATCGGCGCCATGCCCTTGAGCACTTGCACCGGCAGCGCCGAGGTGAACTTGAAAGCTTCGGCCGTGCGGCCGGGCACAAACGCGGTCATGGTGCCGAAGTGGGTGTCACCAATGAAGAACACGAAGGTGGCGGTGCGGTTGATCGATTTGGAACTGAGGATTCGACCGCCAGAACCAATGGCTTCGATGCGGTTGTCCCCGGTGCCGGTTTTGCCGCCCATGCCCAACGGTTTGCCATCGGGCGTCATGAAACTGCCGGAAACGCGTTTCGCCGTACCGGCGTCCACCACTTGTGACAAGGCCTCGCGCATGGCTGCGGCGACTTCGGACGGCATCACCCGTTTGCCGACATCCGGATCGTTGATCAGCTTGGTTTCATACGGCGTATTCGCCGCGAAGTGCAGGCTGTCGATGCGCAGCGTTGGCATGCGCACGCCGTCGTTGAGAATCGTGCCGATCAGCTCCGCCAACGCCGCCGGACGGTCGCCGGAGCTGCCGATGGCGGTGGCCAGCGACGGCACCAGGTGGTCGAACGGATAGCCGACTTTCTGCCAGCGCGCGTGAATGTCGAGGAACGCTTCGATCTCCAGCATGGTGCGAATGCGGCCGTCGCGGGCTCCCTTGTGTTTGCTCTTGAACAGCCAGCTGTAAACCTCCTGGCGTTCAAACTGGCTGGCCTTGACGATGTCGCTCCACTTGGCGTCGGGATGATTCAACAGATAACCCATCAGCCACAGATCCAGCGGGTGGACTTTGGCGATAAAACCCTGATCCGGTAGATCGTAAATGCCGGGGGCGTAATTTTCGTAGAGCCGTTGCAGGCGCTCGTCCGTGAGTTTTTCGGTGAGCTTGGCGCCTGAGAGGTGCGAGCGCACGAAGGTGTTGAAGCTTTGCTGGCTGGCCTGAGGCAGTAGATAACGGTGCACGGCTGCGATGCGAATCGGCGTCGGGCGCATGCTGTCGAGGAAGGTCTCGAGCCGCGCCTGGGTGTCCTTGTTTTTGTATTTCTTCCAGAACTTCAGCAGGAACGAAGTCCCCTCGCGGTCGGCGAACTCGGCCAGGTATTCCTGACGCCGAGGATCGCGGTCGTCCCCGAGCAGTGCAGCGCTGTTGTTTGGGCCGGAGTAAGTGGTGTAGCGCACCAGATCCCGCATCAGTCGAATGAACGGCAGGTTGATCGATTCGCGCAGGGCATCACGCAGGGTCGGCAGGCGGCCGTTGTCTTCCTTGCGGAAGTTGACGAACGTGTGCAGCCCGCCACCGGTGAAAAAGGCTTCGCCGGGGCTGGCGGAATACTTGCGGTCCAGCGCGGCGCCCAGCATGGCCGGCAGGTTGCGGTCCTTGTTCTGAATCAGGTAATCGACGGCCCAGCGGCTCAGGCGATCCTGATCCGGGACGTCGACTTTCTTCAGTTCCGGGACGGTCATCTCGGCGTATTTATCGTGCAGCTCGGCGATGATTTGCAGATACGTCGTCAGCACACGCATTTTCGCGGTGGAGCCCAATTCAAGCTTGCTGCCTTCGTTGATGTCGAACGGCTGATCGGTGCTGTCGGTCTGCACCCGCACCCGGGAACCGTCCGGAGTCAGTTCGAACAGCGTGAAGCTGTAGCGCACTTGTGTGGTGCTGGTGGGCGTGAGCAGACGTTCGCCCATCAGGCCGATTTGCGTTGCAAAGACCGGGTCGGCCAGATGCTTGAGGTATTCGGTAGCCTGGGTTTGCAGATCGCCTTGCAGCGTTGTGGTGGCCGACAGATCGAGGCGGTCGAGGTCATACAGCGGCCGATTGAGCAACCCGCCCAGTCGACTGCGCGCCACACTGATGCCTTTGTTGGTTTCGATCGGTTGAATGGTCGGCTGGGTCTGCCAGTCGCGGTAGGTCACTTTGCTGGCCAGCGCGGCCGCCGCGAACGGCGCGTCGATCACGTAGTTCTGAGCCAGCAGGCGAATGTGGCTGTCGGTCAGGTCGGCCAGTTCGTCACGGCCCTTGGTCAGGTAGTGGGAAGGGCGGCGCTGGGCAATCATCAACGACAGCATCTCACGCAGGGCCAGACCTTTTTCCGCCAGGGCCTTGGGGTCCGTGTCGGTGCTGACCAGCCGTTCGTTGGCCTTGTTGAAATCCGCGCCGTACCAGACACGCAAACCTTCGGCCATGCCATGCACTTCACCATGGCCCGGCACAGCGGACAGCGGCACGCTGTTGAGGTAATCGCGTACCACGTTTTTGCGCGCCTCAAGGGTTTCCGGCCCGGCCTGATAGGCGCGCACGGTGGCGGAAATCATCTGGCGGATTTTTTCCCCACCCGACACCGTCAAGCCATCCGGTGAGTGACGGTATTTTTCGAGTTGCGTCGCCAGGGTACTGCCGCCCGCGGATTGGCCGGGCACGTGCAGCAATTTGGCAACTTGCGACCACGCGGCCATGCCGAACCGAGGCCAATCCACGGCGGGGTTGGCCCGGGCTTGACGAGGGTCGAGCAGGAAGCGGTTTTCGATGAACAGCAAACTGTTGACCACCACGGGCGGGATCGCATCGAAGCTTGAATAGAGTTGTTGCGGGTATTTGTACTGATACAAGGGTGCCGCCCGGCAATCGGTGATCAACAACCCGGCCTGGATCTTCTCCGGATAGGGCACGAAAAGGCCCTTGTCGTTGTAGTCCATCAGCGCCTGGGAAAATCGGGTCTGGGCCGAGATGACGTAATCACGCTTGAGCAACCGCGGCAGGAATTCTCCCAGCGAGCTGTAGCCCAATCGCAGATCGAAGGGCCCGGCGCCGGGGTAGCGAATGGCGTCGCTGGGGCCGGGTTGTAAATCATATTTCAGGGTCGCGGCAAACTTGCTGACTTCCCGGGATTGAAACTTCGAGGTGCGCATTTCCTTGGCGGCAGCCAGACCCACGACAATCGCGATAATCAACAACAACAACCAGAAGGCGCCCCAGCCGTGTTTCGTGCGACTACGGCGAGGTTTTTCAGGTAAAGGCGCTTCATCCACACGTTCAGTCGGAACCACAGTTTTACTCGAATCGGTTTGCCACAAAGCACCCATAGTCGACTGATCCATTCACGCAGATTGATCGGACTTGTCTGAAGCTTAGTCGGTGGTTGGCGATGGGGACAAAATTGTGAACAACCAAATGTCGAAAGTGCATCGCCCTTTGTGGCGAGGGAGCTTGCTCCCGCTGGGCTGCGAAGCAGACCCATTCCCTGTACCTGCGGTTCGTCTGATTGATTCGGTCTGTAGGTTTGTGCCTGCTGCGCAGCCGAGCGGGAGCAAGCTCCCTCGCCACAGTGTGAGGCATACCTTTGATTCAGTTTTAGAGCCAACAGGCATCCCAGATCGGGTAATCGCCGATTTTTTCCACCAGCCCCGCGCGCAGAGGGTTGGCGACAATGTAGCGAGCGAAGGGGCGCAGATCTTCGTCATCACGGATTGCCCGGTCGTGGTAGCCGCTCTGCCAGAAGGCGCCTTTACCGTTTAACGCTCGGTTGATAGTGAGCGTGCTACGAGATTTGGTAGCCTGCATGAGTTGACCCAAAGTGCTTTGCTCAAGTTGCACCAACCAATGAAAGTGATCAGGCATGATCACCCACGCTATCGAGCTGACCCATTCCAGTTCATGGGCTCGCCTCAGTTCCGCGACCAACAAGCGCCCCAATCGCCAATCGGTGAATTTCTGGTGGCGTTGATGCACAACCGCCGTTATGAGATAGGCCCGGCCTTGTTCTGAAAAGCGTCCCTGACGGAGCAAATGTGAGTTTGGTCGTGGATGCATTCCTTTGCTTCCTGGAAATAGAGTTCCATTCACGCTAGCCACACCTCGACCTACACGACGCTGTAAATACTGAGTGAATCTTCCGAAAGTCCTGACAGATCCAGTCAGGACACCATTTCTGTGGCGAGGGAGCTTGCTCCCGCTGGGCTGCGAAGCAGACCCAATCAATGCAATCGTGTTCTGTCAGATAAAACTTATGTGCTGAATTGCGACTGCTGCGCAGCCGAGCGGGAGCAAGCTCCCTCGCCACAGGACCGAGATTGCCAGCGAGGTTCTGGGAAGGCGCTGAATAGAGCCTTCGCAACGTAAATGCTGCGTAGCTATGGGCATGACGCTGCACCAATACCGTGCAATACTCGGCGTCGTCATAAATGGCGAAAAATCCTACAAAACCCAGACAATCCATCTCTTGAAATCGCATTTTTATCGAGATGTACGCCTGAATTTTGTGATTTATAGAGTGAAAATCTCTGGCGCCAGCTTTTTATACTGCACGCCCCGCTGATCTTGGAGGTTTTGTCCTGCAAGACGGTTCTGCCCACGAAGCAGGTCCGGTTTCAGGCAAGCGTTGGCTTATCGGCCAGCGCTTCGACACTCGGTGGTCATATCCAATAACAATATGAGGTTGTACCCCTATGCCAGTCGGCAATCATCTGCCTCACGGCGAGACCGCTCAGGGCGGTCCGCTTAAACGCGAACTCGGTGAGCGGCATATTCGCTTGATGGCGCTCGGTGCCTGCATCGGTGTCGGCCTGTTCCTCGGTTCGGCCAAGGCCATCGAAATGGCCGGCCCGGCCATCATGCTGTCCTACATCATCGGCGGTCTGGCGATCCTGGTGATCATGCGCGCCCTCGGCGAAATGGCCGTGCACAACCCGGTCGCCGGCTCCTTCAGCCGTTATGCCCAAGACTACCTT
This sequence comes from Pseudomonas sp. LBUM1670, assembly GCF_059695695.1. Taxonomy (NCBI): domain Bacteria; kingdom Pseudomonadati; phylum Pseudomonadota; class Gammaproteobacteria; order Pseudomonadales; family Pseudomonadaceae; genus Pseudomonas; species Pseudomonas sp. LBUM1670. The sequence goes on from NZ_CP166783.1 coordinate 1,172,883, forward strand.
GGCCCGTTGGCGGGCTTCCTGACCGGCTGGAACTACTGGTTCCTGTGGCTGGTGACCTGCGTCGCGGAAATCACCGCAGTGGCGGTGTACATGGGCGTCTGGTTCCCCGACGTGCCGCGCTGGATCTGGGCACTGGCGGCGCTGATCAGCATGGGCTCGATCAACCTGATCGCGGTGAAAGCCTTCGGTGAATTCGAATTCTGGTTCGCCCTGATCAAGATCGTCACCATCATTGCGATGGTCGTTGGCGGTGTCGGTGTGATCGCATTTGGCTTCGGTAACGACGGCGTGGCGTTGGGGATTTCCAACCTCTGGGCGCATGGCGGTTTCATGCCCAACGGCGTGCAAGGCGTGTTGATGTCCCTGCAAATGGTGATGTTCGCCTACCTCGGCGTCGAGATGATCGGCCTGACCGCCGGTGAAGCGAAGAATCCGCAGAAAACCATTCCCAACGCGATCGGCTCGGTGTTCTGGCGGATTCTGCTGTTCTATGTCGGCGCGTTGTTCGTGATTCTGTCGATCTACCCGTGGAATGAAATTGGCACCCAGGGCAGTCCGTTCGTGATGACCTTCGAGCGTCTGGGCATCAAGACCGCCGCCGGTATCATCAACTTCGTGGTGATCACTGCGGCGCTGTCGTCCTGCAACGGCGGCATCTTCAGCACCGGGCGCATGCTCTACAGCCTGGCGCAGAACGGCCAGGCCCCGGCCGGTTTCGCCAAGACGTCGAACAACGGTGTGCCGCGTCGCGCACTGCTGCTGTCGATTTTCGCCTTGCTGCTGGGCGTGTTGCTCAACTACCTGGTGCCTGAGAAAGTCTTCGTCTGGGTGACGGCAATTGCCACCTTCGGTGCGATCTGGACCTGGGTGATGATCCTGCTGGCCCAGCTCAAATTCCGCGAAGGCCTGAGCGCCAGCGAACGGGCCGGCCTGAAATACAAGATGTGGCTGTTCCCGGTCAGCTCGTACCTGGCGCTGGCGTTTTTGGTGCTGGTGGTCGGCTTGATGGCGTACTTCCCGGACACCCGCGTGGCGCTGTATGTCGGCCCGGCGTTCCTGGTGTTGCTGACGGTGTTGTTCTACGTGTTCAAGCTGCAACCGACCAATGTGTCGCAGGGGGCAGTGCGTTTGGCTTCGTAACGTCTCGCTTGAAATGAAAAAGCCCCGGTCGTCGTGACCGGGGCTTTTGTGTTTCTGGGTGGGATGTTGGTTGACTGCCTGGCCGTCTTCGCGGGCAAGCCCGCTCCCACAGGGGGCCGCGTCGAACGTGATATTTGAGTTCGACACAGGACCTGTGGGAGCGGGCTTGCCCGCGAAGAGGCCCGCCCTGACAACATATTTCTCAGGTGTACTTACGCTTCTCCGGCGCCGGCGGGAAATACTGGTACAACCAGGTCTCGCTCAACGTCCGGTCATTGGTGCGGATAAACAACCGCAGTTCCACCGGCGCAACACTGTCATTGGTCGGGAACCAGTCAAAGGTAATCCGGTAACCCTTGATGTCATCCAGCACCAGCACGTTGAAGTCCTTGACCTCGCCGTTAGAGCACGTGACCACCGGTTCAATGCCCGTACCTTCAGGCAAACGATCCAGACCACCGCCCGTGAAGTCCACCGCAAACCGCCGCGCCCAAACCTCCGGATAATGCTCGCCCGGCGCCCAGCCCTCAGTGAAGCCGCCCATGCCCGAACGGGTCGCCGCGACCCGCGCCAGTGGCGTGCCGACCGGTGGCAGAGCGCTCCAGTAAAGCTTGTACCCGTAGTTCAGGGAATCGCCCGCCGCGACCGGTTTTTTCGGCGTCCAGAACGCGACGATGTTATCCAGGGTTTCGCCGGTTGTAGGAATTTCCAACAGATCGATAGAGCCTTCGCCCCACGCGGTCGTAGGTTCGACCCATAGACTTGGGCGCTTGCTGTACCAGTCGACCGTGTCCTGATAATTGGCGAATTCGTGATCGGTCTGCACCAGGCCAAAACCTTTCGGGTCGGTGTCGGCGAACGCGTTGAATTGCAAGGTAGCGGGATTGTTCAGCGGACGGCAGATCCACTCGCCGTTGCCGCGCCACATCGCCAGGCGATCCGAGTCATGGATCTGCGGGTGAATCGTGTCGCACATGCGCCGCTCATGTTTGCCGCAACTGAACATGCTGGTCATCGGTGCAATGCCGAGCTGTTCGATGGCGGTACGCGCGTTGATGTGAGCGTCGACGGCCATGACCACCTGACTGGCCTGGCAATCGATGTCGAAACGGTAGGCACCGGTAGCGCTCGGCGAGTCCAGCAGGGCGTACACCACGAAACGGGTGCTGTCCTTGTCCGGGGTTTCGAACCAGAACTTGGTGAAGTCCGGGAATTCCTCACGCTTCTTGGCGTAGGTATCGACCGCCAGACCGCGGGCCGACAGACCGTACTGACCGGAGGCATCGACCGCGCGGAAATAACTGGCGCCGAGGAAGGACAACACGTCGTGCCGGTCCAGCTCAGGCGCCTTGAACAGCTTGAACCCTGAAAAACCCAGGTCGCCCGTGAGCTGCTTGGTATCGACCGTGGTGTTTTCATAGTTGAACAGCGAAGGGCGGAAATGCACCTCCCGCGCCTGACGCGTCTTGGGGTCGACGCTGTACATGCGCACTGGCTGCTTGAAACCCATGCCGACGTGGAAAAACTGCACATCCAGCTGACCCTTCAAATCCTTCCACAGCGAATGATTGCCGTCGTAGCGGATCGCGTTGAAGTTCTGCGGCGTCATCGTCGCCAGGGTCGGCGGCAGCACCTGCTTGGTGTCCTGATAACGGTTGCCGGCAAGCTGCCTGGCCTGGATTTTCAGGGCTTCGAAATCGAAGGCTTGAGCCTCGCCATCAGCCGTGCCGTTACTCGCCCAGGCTCGCGCGGCGAGCAGGCCGGAGGCGGACAAACCGGTGTAGGCAGCGATGGCCATGGATGCTTTGAGCAAATTCCTGCGGTGCATAAGTACAACCTGTCGTGACAATCCCGCGCCGTTCCTGGCACGTGCTGGATTAGAAATGGAGGTTCGGACATGCCTTCGGCCAAACGCAACGGACTTTAAACAGATGCCAAATAGCTTAAACCGTTCGCTCGCAGAGCAAAAATGATTGATGGCGTGGCAATGGCATCGCTATGAAACAAGACATTTCCGGAAACGTTTCCCACAGAGCTTTCTGATTTATAGGGCGTTTCTGCTTTTTTCGACTAATTACTCTAAAAACCGCTTTTCAGCGCCAATTTACTTCCTATTCTATGGGCATGACCGGTTTCTGCCCTCAGGCCGGTGGGATTCAGTTGTACAAGGAAGCGGCTGAAAAAGAGAAGGGCGATGCGGTAACTGAAGTTTTCTTTGACGTAGAGAGGGACATCGTCCATGTCGAAAGTACAAGGCATCACCGAAATGTTGGGAATCTTCCCGTGCCTGGGACTCGGGCGGCGAAGGCGTCGTCTTAATTCCGAGGAGTTGAAGCTGGTGGAGCGCTATCGCGAGTTGTCGGAGAACGACCGGATTGCGATGCGGTATCTGGTGGATGCGATGCGGAGTGTTTCGCGGTTTTGAGGAGGTACGACGTTCAGCCGCAGCCATAGTGTCGCGGCTGAATGTCTCCAATTACCAATTCTGCGATCGCTCTGCCCGCTGGTGCAGAACACGCAGTACCTGTATCTGGCCATGCACCAATCGATAGGGAGCAATAAATGGATAACGGCCAAATACCAGCTCGCGTACATCCGGTACTACCGAGGGCCTTCCTGAACCTGGAAACCGCTCCAGTTGATGGAAGGATTGCAGAAAAATCGCTATGACCTCGAAAGCAGCGTCAGCGCCAAGGACGCCTTGGTAATACTCGTGTATGGCATCAAGGTCACTTTCAGCTTTTTCAGTCAGTACTACGCTCGGCACGTTTTGCCCACTTAGCCTTCACGGCGTCCAGATCAGTAAGTTTTCCTGCGTCGGCGTCTGTTATGCCGTCGCTTATTGCTTGCAGATGCCATGACTCGGCTTCCACATATCGAACCAATGCACGCTTGAGATGGTACTGACGGTCTCGATCGGTGGCCGCAGCCAGACTATCCAGCTGTTGGGCCAGAGTTTCTTCAACTCGAAAAGACAAAACGGGCGAGGCCATGGTGGCTCTCCTAAACGTGTATACGTTGTAAACGACGTAAACACCCTAGGTCTTACCGGCTTGTTCGTCAACCAGGCGTGGTGCATTGGTTTGAAGAAACCTTAGCGGGCAAAAGCAGAACGGGAGAAGGGGATGTATTTCGAACAATGTAGGAGCGAGCTTGCTCGCGATGGTCGTCAACGATAACGCGTGATTTCTGATTTAACGCGGCGCCTTGAAGTTCATCGCGAGCAAGCTCGCTCCTACATTCAGCTACAGGTACCCATGATCGGGAACGGTCGCTGCGCCTGCACCAGATCAGGCATGTCCCGCCACTTGATCCACGCCGAGTCCTGCCAGTGCAGTAAGCGGCACCGAGAGCCCGCCCCATTGCAACGAACTCAGACTCGGAATGTTTTCGACTGATGCCGCGTTCGACTCACGCAGCGTAGGTATTACTTCGTTACTCAGCCATTGGCGCAGGTTTCGGTTTTCCGGGACGAAATGGTGGACCAGCAACGCGTACATTCCAGACTCGCTGACCATGAGTGATTCGACCGTTTTGCCGTTCTTCAGCAGCCAGACATACCGGCGTTGATCGGGATCGAGTTTTTGGGTGAGTCGTTGGTCCAGCGGGCGACCCATCAGACGTCCCAGGTCATGGACGCAGAACCAGGCTTGGTTGCCTTGGATGATGGCGTGGAGGAAGCGGTTGTGGTGGGGAAATATGGTGGGAACGAAATGAGGATGAATTTCAGACAGATTTGGCGTGTGCATTATTCGACTCCAAGTTGAAAAGGGAGCCGCCACTCAGATGAGCGCGGTTGCGCCATATTGATTGTGTTCCGGCTTCGACACCGGGCCGCTAAATTTCAGCGACGGGGTAAGACTATCTTTCAGTCTCTCGGGGTGCCTAGCCTCCGCTGGCGCCGCATGTCGTAGGAATCAGAGTCTTTCCAAGAAGGCACGGTCTGTAGGATTTTCCTGATTTTGCCTGAGCTGCAGAGGCACAGCGCCGCACTGATAGTTTTTCATATAGGTTTTCCGCTTTCAGTCATGAACTGCGGGTTTACTGCATGTTGATCGAATTTTCAGTGGCCAATTACCGCTCCTTCCGTGAGAAGCAAACCTTGTCCATGGCCGCTACGCCGCGCCTGAGCAAAAAACGCAACGTGTTCAAACCGCCCGTAGAAGGAGAAAAACTGCCTGACTTGCTGAAAGTGGCCGCCATTTACGGACCCAACGCGTCTGGCAAATCTTCCTTGATGCGTGCCATGGGAATCATGGGCCATTTGCTCGCTTCTTCATCCACGTCAAAAGACGATCCTCTACCGGTTTCACCGTTTCGTTTTGACTCGCAACTCAAGGACGAACCCAGTTTCTTTGAATACAACTTCATCCAAACTGGGCTTCGCTATCGATTTGTGCTGCGCATGACGGCCCAGCGGATAACCGAAGAACAATTGGTTTCTTACCCAAAAGGCAAGGAGACGTTGTTGTATGAACGCAGTTTCGATGATGAAGGTGAGACGTATGTTTTTGGCTCAACCCTTGAGGGCGGCAAAGAAGTTCACAAAGCCTGGCAGCGTCTGACCAGCCCGAAGGTGTTGTTTATTTCGCAGGCCGTTGCGAACAGCAGCGAAGAGCTGACGCAGTTGCGACGGCCGTTTAGCTGGTTTCAAACCGGCCTTCTCGTTGTTGAGCAGAACAACATGATTGGCCTGTCTGCCGCGTCGATCCGGTTTCTGCAGATGGCGTCGAATTACACGTGCGATTTACGAGACTTTCTAAAAGCAGTGGATATTCCGGTGTCCACGATTCAGCTAAATACGGACGCGGACTCCGTTCCGACTGATAAGAAGCTCACGCTCAAAGAGTTCTTCGCTGCTGCGCAAAAAGACAAAGTGACCCTGACACATACAAGTCTTTTGGGAAGAGCCGAGTTTGATTTTTCAGAGGAGTCTGGTGGCACGAAAAACCTCATTGGGTTCTGGTTGCCGTGGTTCATGATCAATCACGCAGGTGGGAGCGGGGTGCTGTCTGTCGATGAACTGGACAGCAGCCTTCATCCCGCCATCGTCGCGGAGCTGATTGAGAAACATCTGGGTAGCGGGCGGGACACTCAGTTGATCTTCACCACTCACGACACACACTTGATGAATGCCAAGGTTCTTCGACGCGATCAGTATTGGATCACCGAACGCGATGCCAATGGCTCAACCGATCTTTTTTCGGTTCACGATTTTGAAGGGCGAGAGGGAGAGGATGTCGAGCAACGCTATTTTGAAGGTCGTTACCGCGGTTTGCCGCTGATAAGGAGGGCGTGACCATGATGCGCTCGGCAAGGTCATTTGATCGAAGGGCACCTCGATTCAAACCTCAACCTAGAGTGTTGGTTCTCTGTGAGGACAGCCAGTCAGGGAAAAGATATCTGGAAGAGGCCGCGTTTCATTTTCGCGCCAACGCCCTGGTTGAGATCGTCCACTGCGGAATCACACACCCAAGTGGCATCGTGGAAAGAGCCATTGCCCGTCAAAAGTGGTTCGACAAGGTGTTTTGTTCACTGGATCGCGATACGCACCTATGTTTTGAACGGGCCATCGATATGGCGAAGGCACATCCAAAAATCCACGTTATAGCCTCATACCCCTGTTTTGAGTTTTGGCTACTTCTGCACTTTGGGTTCAATCGAAAGCCATTCAGAGCGGTTGGGAAAAACTCTCCGGGCGACTTGGTGACCAAGAGTCTCAGAAAAAAACCAACTATGGAGAAATACGAGAAGGGCAAAGACACCAACTATTTCGCTCAACTGCTGGGCGAGCCGTTCCAAAAGGCGAGAACCCTGGCCCCCAAGGTCCTTGAGGACGTCGCTGTTAGTGGCGAACCGAATCCCAGCACCGAGATCCATTTGCTGATGGATGAATTCGAAGCACTCTCCAAACCGCAGTCGATCTAGCTTCATCAAGCCTGCCCGCATCGCTGCGGGCAGGTCATCAATTGAAGAGCAATTTACGTTACTGGTTAACTTTCCATGCATCCCCAGCCGGCGCCGTACCATGGTCATACGGCTTGGCAATCCACATGTAAAGCAACCCCAAGCCAATCACGATCGCCGTACTCAACACCATCGCATAGTTGATGTACCACGCCGCATCCGGGGTACGTGGCCAAGCCATGTTGATGATGGCGCCGACGCCGTAAACCAGCGCGCCGATGTTCACCGCCCAGCCCCAAGCACCGAGGGTGAATTTGCCGCTCGGTTTCCAGCCTTTCAGGCGCGCATAAAGCGCCCCGAGGACGATCATCTGGAACGCGAGGTAGATGCCGATTGCCGCGAAGCTAACGATGGTCGCCACGGCGTCTTGCAGGAAGAAGCCCAGGATGATGATCAGCGCTGGCAGGACGCCGGAGACGAACAGTGCCGCGACTGGAACCTGAGTCGTAGGAGAGATCTTTTTCAGCAGTGAGCTACCAACGACCATTTCATCCCGGGCGTAGGAATACAGCAGACGACTCGCCGCCGCTTGCAGGCTGATGACGCAGGAGATGAAGGAAATCATCACCACACCCATCACCATTTTCGACCCGACCGGGCCGAAGGCGTTGTTGAGGATGGTGCCGACCGGGTCCTTGTCGGTGCCGTTGATCACGGCTTGCATGTCCGGTACGGCGAGGATCAGCGCCAGGCAGGCAAACATCGCTGCGATGCCGCCGATGTAGATGGTCATGCGCATGGCCACCGGGATTTGCTTGCTCGGGTTCGGGGTTTCTTCGGCCACGTCGCCGCAGGCCTCGAAGCCGTAGTACAGGAACATCCCCGCCAGCGAGGCGGTGAGGAAGGCCGGCAGATAGGAGCCGTTGATGCTGATGTCGAAGGTGTTGAACAACACGCTGATCGATTGATGACGCTCGAAAATCAGCAGGTAAACGCCGACGATCACCGCGCCGACCAGTTCGCAGAGAAAGCCGAACATGGCGATGCGCGCGAGCACTTTGGTGCCGCTGAGGTTGACCAGCGTGGCGAACAGCGTGAGTACCAAAGCGATGACGATGTTGGTGTTGTTGTTCGGTTCGAAGCCCATCATCGCGGCCAGATAAGGACCTGCACCCACGGCAACGGCGGCGATGGTGACGCACAGGGCGATGGAGTAGATCCAGCCAACCATCCACGCCCAGCGTTTACCCACCAACCGGCGAGCCCATGGGTAGACGCCGCCGGAAATCGGGAACTGCGAGACCACTTCACCGAAGATCAGGCACACCAGCAACTGGCCGCAACCGACCAGCAAATACGCCCAGAACATCGGTGGCCCACCGGCGGCCAGGCACAGGCCGAAGAGGGTATAGACCCCTACAACCGGGGAGAGGTAAGTGAAGCCCAGGGCGAAGTTTTCCCACAGGCTCATGCTGCGGTTGAAGTTGGAGGTGTAACCCAGCTTGCGGAGTTGCTCGGCATCGCTGTCGGCAGCGGCTGCGGAGAGTTCGGGGATTGCGCTCATGGTGTGTTAGCTCCGGAAAATCGGCAGATTTCGGATGTCCGAAACCGTGGCGGGGCCTTGGCGGCGCTGCCCGGATCGGTGGTTATTGTTTTATTTTGTGTTGAATCCTTGAGGTCAATCGCCGACATCGTCCGTGTGTCTGCTGAAAAGATCGCAGCCTGCGGCAGGTCCTACACAGGAACGGCGTTCAACCTGTAGGAGCTGCCGAAGGCTGCGATCTTTTCGCTTTTTAATGCTTGAACATCACATGCCGCACAACGGTGTAATCCTCCAGCCCATACATCGACATGTCCTTCCCATACCCGGACAATTTTTGACCGCCATGGGGCATTTCGCTGACCAGCATGAAATGCGTGTTCACCCAGGTGCAGCCGTACTGCAAGCGCGCAGACAGGCGATGTGCGCGGCCGACGTCGGCGGTCCACACCGACGACGCCAGGCCGTAATCCGAATCGTTGGCCCAACCGAGCACCTGCGCTTCATCGCTGAATTTCGTCACCGACACCACCGGCCCGAACACTTCGCGGCGGACGATCTCGTCGTCCTGCAGCGCGTCGGCCAGTACCGTTGGCTCGAAGAAGAAGCCATTGCCTTCAACCGTCTTGCCGCCAGTGATCAGGCGGATGTGCGATTGCGCCACGGCGCGTTCGACGAACCCTGCCACGCGGTCGCGATGTTGCGCGGTGATCAACGGCCCCAGTTCGGTCGACGGATCATCCTGCAATCCGTACTTGATGCTGCTGACCGCCGCGCCGAGCTTCTCGACGAATTTTTCGTAGATGCCTTCCTGCGCGTAGATGCGGCAGGCGGCGGTGCAATCCTGGCCGGCGTTGTAGAAACCGAAGGTACGAATGCCTTCAACAGCGGCATCGATGTCGGCGTCGTCGAAGATGATCACCGGGGCCTTGCCGCCCAGTTCCATGTGCATGCGTTTGACGCTGTCGGCGGTGCTGGAAATGATGTTCGAACCGGTGGCGATGGAGCCGGTCAGCGACACCATGCGCACTTTCGGGTGGGTGACCAATGGGCTACCGACGGTAGGACCACGGCCAAACACCAGGTTGAGCACGCCGGCGGGGAAAATCTCCGACGCCAGTTCGGCCAGGCGCAACGCGGTCAGCGGCGTTTGTTCCGACGGCTTGAGCACCACGGTATTACCGGCGGCGAGGGCAGGGGCGATTTTCCACGCGACCATCATCAGCGGGTAGTTCCACGGCGCGATGGAAGCGATCACGCCCACTGGGTCGCGGCGGATCATCGAGGTGTGCCCGGCCAGGTATTCACCGCCGGCCGACCCGCTCATGCAACGGCTGGCGCCAGCGAAGAAGCGGAACACATCGGCAATCGCCGGGATCTCGTCGTTCAGCGCGGCGCTGTAGGGTTTGCCGCAGTTGTCGGATTCGAGTTTGGCCAGTTCCTCGCCGTGGGCTTCGATGGCGTCGGCGAGTTTGAGCAGCAGCAGCGAACGCTCTTTGGGCGGGGTGTGTGACCAACTGTCGAACGCCGCGTCGGCAGCGCGTACGGCGGCGTCGACCTGGGCTTCGCTGGCTTCGTTGATTTCTACCAGAACGCGACCGAGGGCCGGGTTGAACACCGGTTGGGCGGGGCCTTCGCCGTCGAGCAGTTGGCCGTTGATCAGTAATTTGGTTTGCATGGCATTGTCCTCTCCGAATCTATTATTTTTCTCTGAAGGAACCGGCCCTAATGTGGGAGCGGGCTTGCTCGCGAATGCGGTTTAACATTCAACATTGATGTTGGCTGACACACCGCTTTCGCGAGCAAGCCCGCTCCCACATTTGATTCGGTTCCGACAGTAGCAATGAGTTGTCAGTTATTTCCCGCCACTTCCTGCCACGCTCTCCCCGCCACGGGTCAGGTAATAGGCGCCCAGAATCGGCAGCATGGTCACCATCATCACCAGCATCGCGACGACATTGGTCACCGGCACGTCCCGTGGGCGGCTGAGCTGATTAAGCAGCCACAACGGCAAGGTCCGTTCATGGCCGGCGGTGAAGGTGGTGACGATGATTTCGTCGAACGACAGTGCAAACGCGAGCATGCCGCCGGCCAGCAACGCCGAGCCAAGGTTCGGCAGGACGATGTAGCGGAAGGTCTGCCAACCGTCGGCGCCAAGGTCCATCGACGCTTCGATCAAACTGTGCGAAGTGCGGCGCAAACGGGCGATGACGTTGTTGTAGACGATCACCACACAGAAGGTCGCGTGGCCGACGATGATGGTGAACATCCCCGGTTCGATCCCCAGCGTCTTGAACGTCGCCAGCAACGCGATCCCGGTGATGATCCCCGGCAACGCAATCGGCAAGATCAACATCAACGAGATGCCTTGCTTGCCGAAGAAATCCCGCCGATACAACGCCGCCGACGCCAGCGCGCCGAGGACCAGCGCAATCAGCGTCGCAACGGACGCGATCTGCAGCGACAGCTTGATCGCTTCCAGCACGTCCGGCCGAGAGAACGCCACGCCGATCCACTTCAGGGTGAAGCCCTTGGGCGGAAAGCTGAACGCCGCGTCTTCGGTGTTGAAGGCGTAGAGGAAGATGATCAGGATCGGGAAGTGCAGAAACACCAACCCGCCCCATGCGGCTATTTTCAGGCCTAAGGAAGCCTGCCCTTGAGATGAAGAGTCAGAGTGCATCGAAGGCCCCCAGTCGTTTGACGATGGTCAGGTAAATGGCGATCAACACAATCGGCACCAGCGTGAAGGCCGCGGCCATCGGCATGTTGCCGATCGCGCCTTGTTGGGCGTACACCATGCTGCCGATGAAGTACCCCGGTGGACCCACCAGTTGCGGCACGATGAAGTCGCCCAGGGTCAGTGAAAACGTGAAGATCGAACCGGCGGCGATGCCCGGAATCGACAGCGGCAGAATCACCTGCATAAAGGTCTGGCGTGGCTTGGCCCCGAGATCGGCGGAGGCTTGCAGCAACGACGGCGGCAGGCGTTCAAGGGAGGCCTGAATCGGCAGGATCATGAACGGCAGCCAGATGTAGACGAACACCATGAAACGACCCAAATGCGAAGTCGACAAAGTACTGCCGCCCACGCCCGGAATGCCCAGCACGAGCTGCAACACCGGCTCCAGTCCAAGGTGCTGGACGAACCACTGCGCCACGCCGCCCTTGGCCAGCAGCAAGGTCCAGGCATAGGCCTTGACGATGTAACTGGCCCACATCGGCATCATCACCGCGATGTAGAAAAACGCCTTGGTTTTGCCGGTGGTGTAGCGCGCCATGTAGTAGGCAATCGGGAACGCGACGACGGCGCTGGCGATCGATACCACGACGGCCATGCTCAGGGTGCGCAGGATGATGTCGAAGTTCGACGGCTGGAACAGTGCTGCGAAGTTCGCCAGGGTCAGGTCGGGGGTGACCGCCATGGTGAAGTCGTCGAAGGTGTAGAAGCCTTGCCACAGCAGCACCAGCAGCGAACCGAGGTAGATCGCGCCGAACCACAGCAGCGGCGGCACCAGCAGCAGCGACAGGTAAAAATTCGGCCGGCGATACAGCAGGTTGGAAAACCTGCGCAACGGCGAGCCGCTGGCCGGGGTTTGAGGGAGAGCCACGCTGGTCATCTCACACCCCGCCGGCAACGGTGTCGTGCAGCGGGATCATCGCTTCCCGTGCCCAGCGTGCGCTGATGCGTTGCCCGGTCTGGTGTTGGGCGCTGACGTCCAGCCATTGATTGTTGGCCTGGCTGATATTCAGGGTCTGGCCGTTTTCCAGTGTCAATTCATAGCGAGTGGCGCTGCCCTGGTACTGAATGTCGTGGAGCAAACCACTGACTTCGATTTCGTGGCTGGCCAGTGGTCCCTCGGAGAAACGCACGTGTTCCGGGCGAATCGAAAAGGGCTGCGGATTGCCGCTCAGCTGTTGTGCCAGATCGCCGCGAATCACGTTGGAGGTGCCGACGAATTCCGCCACGAAAGTGGTCGCCGGTTTCATGTAGAGGTTGCGCGGCGTATCGACCTGCTCGATGCGCCCCTTGTTGAAAACAGCCACGCGGTCGGACATCGACAGCGCTTCGGTCTGATCGTGGGTGACGAAGATGAAGGTGATGCCGAGCTGGCGTTGCAGTTTCTTCAGCTCGCTTTGCATTTGCTCACGCAGCTTCAAATCGAGCGCGCCGAGGGGTTCGTCGAGCAGCAGCACCCGAGGGCGATTGACCAGGGCGCGGGCCAGGGCCACACGCTGGCGCTGACCGCCGGAGAGTTGCACCGGTTTGCGCTCGCCGTAGCCGCCGAGGGCAACCATGTCGAGGGCTTCTTCGGCGCGTTTGCGGCGTTCGCTTTTGCCCACGCCTTTGACTTTCAAACCGTAGGCCACGTTGTCGAGCACGTTCATGTGCGGGAACAGCGCGTAATCCTGAAACACAGTGTTTACATCTCGTTCATACGGCGGCAGCCCGGCGGCTTCGTTGCCGTGAATCCGGATGGAACCGGCACTGGGCTGTTCAAAACCGGCGATCAGGCGCAAACACGTGGTTTTGCCCGAGCCGGAAGGGCCCAGCATGGAAAAGAACTCGCCGTCCTGGATGTCGATGGAAACCCGGTCGACGGCTTTCACTTCGCCGAAAAGACGGGAAACGTTGGTGAACTGGACTGCAAGCGTCATGGTGCGGTGCTCCGAAAAGGCGAGGGCCGTCACAGCGGCCCTGCCTGGACTTCTGGAAAAACGGGTAGTTGTTATCTGTAGGGTCGAACTCGGTTTTGGTCGCGCGATGATCAAGTGTGGGAGCGGGCTTGCTCGCGAATGCGGTTGAACATTCAAAAGCTACGCTAACTGAAACTCCGCATTCGCGAGCAAGCCCGCTCCCACAATGAGATCTGCATCAACTCACAGACTAACGACCGCCCATGATCGCGATGTAGTCCTGGGTCCAGCGGCTGTACGGCACGAATTTTCCGCCTTCAGCCTGCGGGGTTTTCCAGAAGGCGATCTTCTCGAACTGGTCGAAGCCGTTGGTTTTGCAGCCTTCGGCGCCAAGCAATTCGCTCTCCTTGCACCCCGCCGGAACCGACGGCAACGAACCGAACCAGGCGGCCAGGTCACCCTGGACTTTCGGTTGCAGCGAATGGTCCATCCACTTGTAAGCACAGTTCGGGTGCTTGGCGTCGGCGTGCAGCATGGTGGTGTCGGCCCAACCCGTTGCACCCTCTTTTGGAATGACCGAGGCCACCGGCTGCTTGTCCGCCACCAGGCCGTTGACCATGTAGCCCCAGCTGCTGGACGCCACGACGCCTTCGTTCTTCACGTCACTCATCTGCACGGTCGCGTCGTGCCAGTAGCGGTGGATCAAGGGCTGCTGCTTGCGAAGCAGGTCCAGCGCGGCTTTGTATTGTTCTTCGTTGAGCTGGTACGGGTCCTTGATTCCCAGCTCCGGTCGTTTCGACTTGAGATAGAGCGCCGCATCGGCGATGTAGATCGGGCCGTCGTAGGCCTGAACCCGGCCCTTGTTGGACTTGCCGTCCGGCAGGTTCTGTTCCTCGAACACCACACCCCAGCTGTCCGGGGCGGTCTTGAATACGTTGGTGTTGTACATCAGCACGTTCGGACCCCATTGATAGGGCGTGCCATAGGTTTGTTTATTGACGACGTACCACGGGCCATCCTTTAGACGTGGATCGAGGTTCTTCCAGTTCGGGATCAATGCGGTGTTGATCGGCTGCACACGCTTGCCGGCGATCAATCGCAGCGATGCATCGCCCGAGGCGGTCACCAGGTCATAACCGCCCTTGGACATCAGGCTGACCATCTCATCGGAAGTGGCGGCCGTTTTGACGTTCACCTTGCAGCCGGTTTCCTTCTCGAAACCGGTCACCCAGTCGTAGGCCTTGTCGCTCTCGCCACGTTCGATGTAGCCAGGCCAGGCGACGATATCCAGCTGACCTTCGCCCGCGCCGACGGCTTTCAGCGGTTCGGCGGCCTGGATACTGGCGCTGGCCAACAGCGCCGTGGTGATTGCACTGAGCAGTGCGGTCTTGTGCACGAACATGGGAATTCCCTCTTCTTTAATTATGGTCGGGGCAGTTGTGAACGTGGTGAAGCATGCCGTTAGCGGCTTGTTATTAGCGTAGTCAGAGATGCTGTCCGTGGCGCGCCATGATGTGCCGCACCACGCTGTAGTCCTGAAGCGAATCGCTGGAGAGGTCTTTGCCGTAGCCCGAGCGTTTCAGGCCGCCATGGGGCATTTCGCTGACCAGCATGAAATGGCTGTTGATCCAGGTGCAGCCGTACTGCAAGCGCGCGGCGACCTGCATCGCCTTGTCCAGGTTCTGGGTCCAGATCGAAGACGCGAGGCCGTATTCCGAATCGTTGGCCCAGTCCACCGCCTGTTCGAGTTGATCGAAACGGGTCACGGTGACCACCGGCCCGAAGACTTCGCGCTGGACGATTTCATCGCTCTGTTTGCAACCGGCCAGCAAGGTCGGCTGGTAATAGAAACCGGCGCCGGAATGCACCGCCGCACCGGTCACCCGTTCAATGTGCGGCTGGCCGAGGGCACGTTCGACGAAGCTGGCCACGCGGTC
Source organism: Pseudomonas sp. LBUM1670 (assembly GCF_059695695.1). NCBI lineage: Bacteria > Pseudomonadati > Pseudomonadota > Gammaproteobacteria > Pseudomonadales > Pseudomonadaceae > Pseudomonas > Pseudomonas sp. LBUM1670. The sequence continues at coordinate 1,188,042 of NZ_CP166783.1, forward strand.
GCGCTGGCGGGTGCTGATTAGCGGGCCGATTTCGTTGTCGGCATCGCGTTTGCCGGCGAAGCGCAGGCTGCTGACCGCCGCGCCGAGTTCGGCCACCAGTCGGTCATGAATCCCGGCCTGTGCATAAATCCGGCAGGCGGCAGTGCAATCCTGGCCCGCGTTGTAGTAACCGTAGGTACGCACGCCTTCGACCACGGCCTGAATGTCGGCATCGTTGCAGACGATCACCGGCGCCTTGCCTCCGAGTTCGAGGTGCGTGCGCTTGAGGGTTTTTGCGGCGGCCTGGAGGATTTTTTGCCCGGTGACGATATCGCCGGTCAACGACACCATGCGGATTTTCGGGTGGCTGACCAAGTGGCTGCCAACGCCTTCGCCACCGCCGCAAATGATGTTGATCACGCCGCGCGGGAGGATCTCGGCCAGCGCTGGCGCGAGGGCCAGAATCGACAGCGGCGTGTGCTCGGACGGTTTGAACACCAGCGTGTTGCCAGCGGCCAGGGCCGGGGCGATTTTCCACGCGGCCATCATGATCGGGTAGTTCCACGGCGCAATCGAAGCGACCACGCCAATCGGATCGCGACGGACCATGCTGGTGTAACCCGGCAGATATTCACCGCTGAGCTGGCCGGTCTGGCAGCGTACGGCACCGGCGAAGAAGCGGAACACATCGACCGTCGCGCTCAAGTCGTCCTGACGGGCCAGGTGCAAGGGTTTGCCGCAGTTCAGGGATTCGAGGCGGGCGAGCAGGTCGGCCTGTTTTTCGATGGCGTTGGCGATGTCCAGCAGCAGGTTCGAGCGCTGCTGCGGCGTGGTCCGCGACCAACTGGCGAACGCACGGTGGGCGGCGAGGATCGCGGCTTCGACTTGCTCGGTGCTGGCTTCGGCGATGTGCGTCAGCACCTCACCGGTGGCCGGGTTGAGGATCGGCTCGACAAAACCCTGACCCGCGACCAGTTCGCCATCGATCAGCAACGCGGTGAACAACGGGGTCTGCGCGCCAGCCATTTTTCGGGTTCTCTTTTCTTGTGTGGCCATGTTGCTCCCTGTGACTGGGGCCGGCCGTCTTATAGATGTACCAAGACTAGTGCCCGGACCCGAGGTCGACAAATACTAAATACTGAAGGTGGCGTTCGATTAAATAGATGGCTTGCGCCCGCCGTGGGGTTGCTCGCGGGCGACGGTCAGGAACGGGTCCACCAGCGCCGGGCGTGCCGTGCCACGGCGCCATGCCAGGCCGACGTCGAGGGTCTGGCTCAGGTCCGCTATCGGGCGCGCTTCGATGATGTCGCCCTCCAGTGACCATGGGCGATAGGTCATGTCCGGCTGGATCGAAACGCCCAGGCCGGCGGCGACCAGGCTTCGTACCGCCTCGGTCGAGGCGGTTTTCAGGGTGATGCGTGGCTGAAGCGACGCCGCCGACCACATGCGCTGGGCGTTGCGGTCCATTTCATCGACGTTCAGTTGAATCAGCGGCTCACGGGCGACGTCGGCGAGGTTGATGCTGTCGTGTTCCAGCAAGGGATGCTGGGCCGGTAGCCACAGTCGATGGGGCGAGTGCGTCAATACTTCAGTCTGCAAGGCGTGGCGGTCTTCGAGGTTGGAGAGGATCAACACGCCGACATCGATCTCGCCGCTGACCAGCAGATGTTCGATGTACGGGCGTTCGTCCTCCATCACGCGAATCTCGACGTTGGGGTAGGCGCGTTGAAAGCGGGTGAGCAAATCCGCGAGGTAGTAACCGGCGACGAGGCTGGTCACGCCGATGATCAACTGCCCGGCGACTTGGTCGGTACTTTGTTGAAGGCTGCGTTTGGCGTTGTCCACCGTCGCCAGAATCAGGTGCGCCTGGCGTAGGAATTGATGTCCTTGGTGAGTCAGTGTCATGCCCTTGGCGTGACGGTTGAATAACCCGACGCCGATTTCCTGCTCCAGTTGCTGGATGGCCAGGGTGAGTGTCGATTGGGAAATGAACGCGGCTTGCGCGGCGGCCGAGATCGAGCCGGTCTCGGCCACGGCGATGAAATGGCGAATCTGACGCAAGGTCATCATGAAGAATTACCCGGTGGGCGGTTTTTATAGATTCTCCCGAGTGTATATCTTTTTAATCGATGGCTTTGCGGGTGTTACAGGAGATGAGCAACATCTGGAAGCACTCTCCCCAGGAGAGGCTGGGCACTTTCGATCTAGGCTGGGGGCCTTAAGTGTCCGATTAGCCCTTTCGTGGAGGCTGCAAGAATGAATACCCGTGGATTGCTCGATCAGTTACTCAAATCCGGCCAGGACATGTTGCAGAACAAGGCCGGCGGCTCGCAGAACAAGGCGTCCAGCAGTGGATTGGGCGGGTTGCTCGGCGGCAGCAGTGGTTCGGGTGGCCTTGGTAGTTTGCTGTCCGGCGCAGGTGGCGGTGCATTGGCGGCGGGCGCCATGGGCCTTTTGATCGGCAACAAGAAGGTTCGTAAGGTCGGCGGCAAAGTCGCCGTCTACGGCGGCCTCGCGGCGCTGGGCGTCATTGCCTACAAGGCTTACGGCAACTGGCAGGCCCAGCAGGGCACGGCACCGCGGAGCGAACCGCAAACCGTGGACCGCTTGCCGGCGGCGCAGGTCGAGCAACACAGTCAGGCGATTCTCAAGGCGCTGGTGGCGGCGGCCAAGGCTGACGGTCATGTCGATGAGCGCGAGCGGGCACTGATCGAAGGTGAGTTCACCAAACTCGACAACGATCAGGAGCTGCAACATTGGCTGCACGCCGAGCTCAACAAACCACTCGATCCAACCGATGTCGCGCGCGCCGCCAGCACTCCGGAAATGGCCGCCGAGATGTATATCGCCAGTGTGATGCTGGTGGATGAGGAGAACTTCATGGAGAAGTCCTACCTGGATGAACTGGCCCGCCAACTCAAGCTGGAATCGGGGTTGAAGGCCGAGCTGGAAAAGCAGGTGCGCCAGGCATTGGTCTGAATGCTCGGATAAAACTGCGGCGAGGGGCACGCCCCTCGCCCAGGCTATACGGGCTCTGCCTATGCCGTAACGGGGACGTCATACGCCCATCCGGAAAAAGTGTTCGCAGCATACTTGTCTTTTGAAAACCGCTGCCTGCAGGTGATTTTCATTCCTGCGTGTAAGCCGGTAGCGGCTATGGCCCAGCTACCGTCCGGGTTGGCAATCGTCTTGCCGTGAAAGCTCCCCACTGCCGTTTGATGCAGCTCGATATCTGCCCCTGGAACACCATTCTGCCCGCGTATTGTTGAGCTCATGGACGAATGTGTGATAACTGGCGGGTCAAATACCACAACACGCAAGGCATGACTGCACATGTACCAATTACCTTTCCCGTCCAGGTATACACGCAAATCATGGACACCGGGTTTCAGATCATTATTGAATGTCAGGTTGGTATCCCCAGTACCATCTGTCTTTTTATGATTGGTCAATTCGATACCCGTATTGGCATCGGTAATTCGTAGCCAGCTGTCGGCATGACCACCCACACCAAAAGTCGGGCGTCGCTGCACTTTCATCCCCTGATATGTTCCGTGGAAAAACGGTCGTGAGTACGCCGTCACAGAGTTGCGATCTTCTTCGTTCTCGCGTCCTGCACCGGGTACTGAGTATTCGAACTCGCCCTCATTGGTGTCAGTGCTCTCCATGCCCGGTACTACGTTGATGCGGATGATGGTGGTGTCCATGGTCCAGTCGCCGTTTCTCCACAGGGCAAGGATTATGTCGTTGAATCCAGCTGGCAAATTTTTATTCACAACCAGCGCGTACTCTCCCCATTCATTCGTCAAACCCACCCCGCTCAACGCCTTGAATGTGTGGGCATCCCTTAACTGGACGCTACACCTGGCATTTCCATGCACTTGAAAGGTTGGGCGTGAATTAGTTGAAGCTCCCCATTTTGGCGTATAAACCCCCGGCGGAGATTCCAGAGGTTCAATACCTTCATCCCGTACATTGCCTTCCGATACGGAAACTTCTTCTGCTGCACTGAACTGACTTTCTGCTTTTGACATGATCTCGCTCCTGCGTTTACCAATGGCTGTTGAGTGACTCTCAACTGTCGTTCTACGCCGAGCGCCGGGCGTAGCCTACCTGTCAAAACTGACAGTTCAGACGGGCGGTAACACTGCTCCTCCCCATGTCCTCTGCGTGTTCAAGGTTTCCGTCAGCGGCTACACCACCCTGCATCGCTGCGGCTCGATCAGCCGGATTCGCGAGGGATGGCGGCCGAGAGATCGCTAGCGCCGAGAAGCGCGCACCTGTTTTATTAATGAAACACCACCCTCGGCTATACTCCCCAGCATTTGAAATGGCCCCGAGGGACTGACTGTGAAGAACTGGACGTTGCGCCAACGCATTTTGGCGAGCTTTGCGGTAATTATTGCCATCATGCTGCTGATGGTCGTCGTCTCGTATTCGCGGCTGTTGAAGATCGAGGTCAGCGAAGACAGCGTTCGTGAGGACGCGCTTCCCGGGGTGTATTACAGCTCGACGATTCGTGGCGCCTGGGTCGACAGTTTTCTCAAGATCCAGGAAATGCTGGGCTTTAAGGAAGGGCAGGGCATCAGTGCCAAGGACGCCGCCGACTTCAAAGGCTTTGAAACGCGTGTGCAGGATGCGATCAATAACTATCGCGCCACCGTCACGACGGATGAAGACAAGGTCGAATTCGCGGCCTTTGAAAAACTCCATGAGGATTACGCCAGGATTCTGGCCGCGGTGCTCGACTTGCATAAGCGCAATGAGGAGGCCGAGGCCATCAAGTTGTTAAATGAACAACTGACCCCGGCGTGGACTGCGGGGCGCATGAAGCTCAACGATATCCTCCGGGAAAACAAAGCCGTGGCCGACAAGGACATGGCGAACATCGATGAAGCCGTGGTCACCGCGAAAGTCATCATGGGCCTTTCCCTGTTGGTGGCGGTACTAGCCGCCGGTCTCTGCGGACTGCTGCTGATGCGCGCGATCATGGCGCCGATGAACCGCATCGTGCAGATCCTCGAGATCATGCGCACCGGGGATTTGAGCGGTCGCTTGAACCTGGAGCGCAAGGACGAATTCGGCGCCGTGGAAACCGGCTTCAATGACATGATGGTTGAGCTCACTTCCTTGGTGTCCCAGGCTCAGCGCTCGTCGGTGCAGGTCACCACCTCGGTCACCGAAATCGCCGCCACCTCCAAACAGCAGCAAGCCACCGCCACTGAGACCGCCGCCACCACCACCGAGATCGGCGCGACATCCCGTGAAATCGCCGCCACCTCGCGCGATCTGGTCCGCACCATGACCGAAGTCTCCACCGCCGCCGATCAGGCCTCGGTGGCCGCCGGTTCCGGGCAGCAGGGGCTGGCGCGGATGGAAGAGACCATGCACTCGGTGATGGGCGCCGCGGATCTGGTGAACGCCAAGCTGGCGATTCTCAACGAGAAGGCCGGCAACATCAATCAGGTGGTCGTGACCATCGTCAAGGTGGCGGACCAGACCAACCTGCTGTCCCTGAACGCCGCCATTGAAGCCGAGAAGGCCGGTGAATACGGCCGCGGATTTGCCGTGGTCGCCACCGAGGTGCGGCGTCTGGCGGACCAGACCGCCGTGGCCACTTACGACATCGAGCAGATGGTGCGCGAGATCCAGTCGGCGGTGTCGGCCGGGGTCATGGGCATGGACAAATTCTCCGAAGAAGTGCGCCGCGGCATGTCCGAGGTACAGCAAGTCGGCGAGCAACTGTCGCAGATCATTCATCAGGTTCAGGCGCTCGCGCCTCGGGTGTTGATGGTCAACGAAGGCATGCAGGCTCAGGCCACGGGCGCCGAACAGATCAACCACGCGCTGGTGCAGTTGGGCGATGCCAGCAGCCAGACCGTCGAATCCCTGCGCCAGGCCAGTTCCGCCATCGACGAGCTGAGCCAAGTGGCCGTCGGGCTGCGTAGCGGCGTTTCGCGATTCAAAGTCTGATGAGCGAACTCACGGCCAAACGCATCGCCGTGAAGCCGGCGTTGCACGCATTGTTTCTGGTGTTTCGCATCGGCAGCGAGCGCTATGCCCTGCAAGCGATCGAGGTGGCGGAAGTGTTGCCGCGTCTGCCGTTGAAGCCGATTCCTCGCGCGCCGGACTGGGTCGCCGGAGTGTTCGCCTATCGCGGCGCGGTGGTGCCGGTGATCGACCTCAGTGCGCTGACGTTCGGTGTACCGGCTCAGGCCCGCACCAGCACGCGATTGGTGCTGGTCAATTACCGTCCGGATGAAACCGCTGAAGCGCAGTTGCTCGGGCTGATCCTGGAGCAGGCTACCGACACGCTGCGCTGCAACCCGGCGGATTTTCAGCCTTATGGCCTCGACAATCGCCAGGCGCCTTACCTCGGGCCTGTTCGTGAAGATGCGCAAGGTTTGCTGCAATGGGTGCGCGTTGCCGATCTGCTGGATGAACAGGTGCGCGCGCTGCTGTTTCCGTCACAGCCGCTGGATCTGGCGGCGCTTGAGGAGCGTCCATGAGCAGCGATCAGCGGTTTTTCGATTTTCTCAAGGAGCGCATCGGCCTCGATGTGACCTCGGTGGGGCCGGCGATCATCGAGCGTGCCGTGCGCCAGCGCAGCACCGCATCGCGGTCGCAGACGGCCGATGAGTATTGGCACACCTTGCAAGGCTCGCGGGATGAGCAGCAAGCGCTGATCGAAGCGGTGATCGTTCCCGAAACCTGGTTTTTCCGTTACCCGGAATCCTTTGCCACCCTGGCGAAACTGGCGGCCAAACGACTGGCCGACATCAACACCATGCGCGCGCTGCGAATCCTCAGCCTGCCGTGCTCCACCGGCGAAGAGCCCTATTCCATCGCCATGGCGTTACTGGATGCCGGATTCAAACCGCACCAGTTCAAAGTCGAAGGCATGGACGTCAGCCCGCTGTCGGTGGAAAAAGCCAAACGCGCGCTGTACGGCAAGAACTCGTTTCGTGGCCAGGACCTCGCGTTTCGCGAACGGCATTTCATCGTTGAAGACGATGGCTATCGCCTCAGCGAGCGCGTGCTGGATCAAGTGCGTTTGCAGGTGGGCAATCTGCTGGATCCGGCGTTGCTGGCCAGCGAAGCACCGTATGACTTTGTGTTCTGCCGCAACCTGCTGATCTATTTCGATCAGCCCACCCAGCAGCAAGTGTTTGAAGTGCTCAAGCGGTTGACCCATGTCGACGGTGTGCTGTTTATCGGTCCGGCCGAGGGCAGTTTGCTCGGGCGCTTGGGTATGCGCTCGATTGGAATCCCTCAATCCTTCGCGTTCAGTCGTCAGAGCGCGCCTGAGCCTGTTCCAGCCTTTGTGCCGCCCCCGCTGCCGGCGCGTCAGCCGGTGCGCAGCGTGACGCCGCCGCCCGTGCGCCCCCGACCTTTCGCAAGCGTGACGCCGCTGCCCGTGATAACCAAAGCCGCCAACCCGGACGCCGCCACGCTGCAGGCAAACATCGCCGCACTGGCCAACGAAGGCAAAAGCGCTGAAGCCCGCGCCGCGTGCGAAAGCTATTTGCGCAGTCACGAACCGGTGGCCCAGGTGTTTTACTGGCTGGGACTGCTCAGCGATGTCGCCGGCCGTGCCCTCGAAGCCCAGGGGTTTTATCGCAAGGCGTTGTACCTCGAACCGCAACATCCCGACGCGTTGATGCACCTGGCGGCCTTGCTGCAATCCCAGGGCGATACGGCGGGCGCCCGACGATTGCAGGACCGCGCCGCCCGCAGCGAGCGCGCAGACAGTGAGCGCAAACGATGAACGCTGCCGACACCTTTAGCCTCACCCATGAAGATGCCCAGGCCATCGACGATTGCTGGAACCGCATCGGTATCCACGGCGACAAGTCCTGCCCGCTGTTGAGCGAACACATTCACTGCCGCAATTGCGCGGTGTATTCGGCCGCCGCCACGCGTTTGCTTGACCGCTACGCGTTGCAGCAGACAGACCGCGGACAAGTCTCGGTCGCGGTCGAGAGCGATGTGAAAACCCGCTCGCTGTTGATGTTTCGTCTTGGCGAAGAATGGCTGGGCCTGGCCACCCGCAGTCTGGTGGAAGTGGCGCCGCTGCAAGCCATTCATTCCCTGCCGCACCAGCGTTCCCGGGCCTTGCTCGGTGTGGCGAACGTGCGCGGCGCGCTGGTGGCGTGCCTCTCGCTGGTTGAATTGCTGGGCCTGGATGGCGCGAGCAGCGTAGCGTCCGGTGCGCGCGTGATGCCGCGGATGCTGATCATCGCCGCCCACGGTGGGCCGGTGGTGGTGCCGGTGGATGAAGTCGACGGCATCCATGCCATCGACGAACACACCCTTGATGCGGCGTCCCGGTCCGGCAGCCAGGGCAGCGCCAAATACACCCGTGGCGTGTTGCAATTCAAAGGTCGCAGCCTGCGTTGGCTGGATGAAGAACAACTGCTGTCCGCCGTGACCCGGAGCCTCACATGACCCCCGAGCAAATGCGCGACGCCTCTTTGCTGGAACTGTTCAGCCTGGAAGCCGAGGCCCAGACCCAGGTGCTGAGCACGGGGCTGCTGGCGCTTGAACGGGACCCGACCCAGGCCGATCACCTCGAGTCGTGCATGCGCGCGGCCCACTCGCTCAAGGGCGCGGCGCGAATTGTCGGCGTCGATGCCGGGGTCAGCGTTGCCCATGTGATGGAAGATTACCTGGTCAGCGCCCAGGAAGGGCGCCTGTACCTGCGGCCCGAACACATTGATGCACTGTTGCAAGGCAACGATCTGCTGATGCGGATTGCGACGCCGAGCGACGCTCCGGCGCCTGCGGACATCGAAGCTTACGTCGTCTTGATGGGACGGCTGCTTGTTCACATGGCTGCGGCTGCCCCCATCGCGCCGCCGATGGCAGAAATTCAGCTGGAACCGCCGACGCCCAAGGTTGAGCCGCCCATGCCGGCCGCCACCGAAGCCCCCGCGGCAGCGCCCGCCGAGCCAGCGCCCAAGACCAAACGCACCACCGAGAACGGCGAACGCGTCCTGCGGGTCACGGCCGAACGCTTGAACAGCCTGCTCGACCTGTCGAGCAAATCCCTGGTGGAAACCCTGCGGCTCAAACCGCACCTGGCCACCATGCAGCGCTTGAAGCGCATACAGAACAACAGCCTGCGGGCGCTGGAAAATCTCAACGTCCATCTCAAGGAACAGACCCTGAGCCTGGAGGCCCGGGAAGCCCTCGATGATGCTCGCCGGTTGCTGGCGGAATCCCAGCAATTGCTGGTGGAAAAGAACGCCGAGCTGGATGAATTCGCCTGGCAGGCCAGTCAGCGCGCGCAAGTCTTGTACGACACGGCGCTGGCCTGTCGCATGCGGCCGTTTGCCGATGTGCTGACCGGGCAAGTGCGCATGGTCCGCGACCTGGGTCGCAGTCTTGGCAAACACGTACGGCTGGAGATCGAGGGCGAGAAAACCCAGGTCGACCGCGACGTCCTGGAAAAACTCGAAGCGCCACTGACGCACCTGCTGCGCAATGCCGTCGATCACGGCATCGAATCCCCGGAGGAACGACTGCTGGCCGGTAAACCGGAAGAAGGTTTGATCCGCCTGCGTGCGTCCCATCAGGCCGGTCTGCTGGTGCTGGAACTGAGCGATGACGGCAACGGCGTGGACCTGGAAAAGGTCCGCCGCAGCATCATCGAACGCCAGTTGTCCCCGCCCGACACCGCCGCGCAGTTGAGCGAAGAGGAACTGCTGACGTTTCTGTTCCTGCCGGGCTTCAGTCTGCGGGACAAGGTCACCGAAGTGTCCGGACGCGGCGTCGGCCTCGACGCGGTTCAGCACATGGTTCGTCAGTTGCGCGGCGCGGTGGTGCTGGAGCAGACGGCGGGCGAGGGCAGCCGTTTCCATCTTGAAGTGCCGCTGACGCTGTCGGTGGTGCGCAGCCTGGTGGTGGAGGTCGGCGACGAGGCGTATGCGTTTCCGCTGGCTCACATCGAGCGCATGTGCGACCTGGAGCCAACGGACATCGTGCAGGTCGAGGGCCGTCAGCATTTCTGGTACGAGGGCCGACACGCCGGATTGGTCGCTGCGAGCCAGTTGCTCCAGCGTCCGGCGAGCGCGAATAGCCAGCAAACGCTCAAGGTCGTGGTCATCCGCGAGCGCGATGCGATCTACGGCGTCGCGGTCGAGCGGTTTATCGGCGAGCGTACGCTGGTGGTCCTGCCGCTGGATGAGCGTCTGGGCAAAGTACAGGACATCTCCGCTGGCGCCTTGCTCGACGACGGTTCGGTGGTGCTGATTGTCGACGTCGAAGACATGCTGCGGTCCGTGGATAAACTGCTCAATACCGGTCGCCTGGAGCGTATTGCCCGCCACAGTAATCAGGCGGTCGAAGCGGCGCGCAAACGGGTCCTGGTGGTCGACGATTCGCTGACCGTCCGCGAATTGCAGCGCAAGTTGTTGCTCAATCGCGGCTACGACGTGGCGGTGGCGGTGGATGGCATGGATGGCTGGAACGCCCTGCGTTCGGAGGATTTCGATCTGCTGATTACCGATATCGACATGCCGCGCATGGACGGCATCGAACTGGTGTCTTTATTGCGCCGGGACAATCGATTGCAATCGCTACCGGTTATGGTGGTGTCCTACAAGGATCGCGAAGAAGACCGTCGTCGTGGACTGGACGCCGGGGCCGACTATTATCTGGCCAAAGCCAGTTTTCATGACGACGCCCTGCTTGATGCAGTGGTCGAGCTCATCGGAGGAGCGCGGGCATGAAAATTGCGATAGTTAACGACATGCCCATGGCGGTAGAGGCTTTGCGCCGCGCCTTGGCATTTGAGCCGGCGCACCAGGTGATCTGGGTCGCCGGCAATGGGGCCGAGGCGGTGCAACGTTGCGTGGAATACACCCCGGACTTGATCCTGATGGACCTGATCATGCCGGTGATGGACGGCGTCGAGGCGACCCGGCGGATCATGGCCGAGACGCCGTGCGCCATCGTGATTGTCACGGTCGACCGCCAGCAGAACGTGCACCGGGTGTTCGAGGCCATGGGGCATGGAGCTCTGGACGTGGTCGATACGCCGGCGATAGGTGCGGGCAATGCCCAGGAAGCGGCGGCACCGCTGCTGCGCAAGATCCTGAACATCGGCTGGCTGATCGGCGACAAGGGCAATCGGGTGCAACCTGCACCGAGTGCGTTGCGCCACTCGGGCTCCCGGCAAAAACTGATCGCCATCGGTTCGTCCGCCGGCGGGCCGGCAGCACTGGAAGTACTGCTCAAGGGGCTGCCGCGAGATTTCCCGGCCGCTATCGTGCTGGTGCAGCACGTCGACCAGGTGTTCGCCGCCGGCATGGCCGAGTGGCTCAGCAGCGCCAGCGGCCTGAACGTGCGCCTGGCCCAGGAAGGCGAGCCGCCGCAGGCGGGCACCGTGCTGCTGGCCGGCACCAACCACCATATTCGCTTGTTGAAAAACGGCACGCTGGTGTACACGGTCGAGCCGGTCAACGAGATCTATCGGCCCTCGATCGATGTGTTTTTCGAGAGCGTGGCCCGTTACTGGAACGGCGATGCCGTGGGTGTTTTGTTGACCGGCATGGGGCGCGATGGCGCGCAGGGGCTTAAACTCATGCGTCAACAGGGCTACCTGACCATCGCTCAGGACCAACAAAGCAGCGCGGTGTATGGCATGCCGAAAGCGGCAGCGGCCATCGACGCGGCTGTAGAGATTCGCCCGCTGGACAAGATAGCGCCACGATTGCTGGAGATTTTCGCCAAATGACTATGCTTAGCAGCAATCCTGGTCCAGGCAGCACTCAGGTGACCGCACATGAATGACTTACAGCTCGACGGCTTCAAGAGCGACGAAAACGCCGCCATGGTGTTGTTGGTGGACGATCAGGCCATGATCGGCGAAGCGGTGCGCCGCGGGTTGGCGAATGAAGAAAACATCGACTTCCACTTCTGCGCGGACCCGCATCAGGCCATCGCCCACGCGGTGCGCATCAAGCCGACGGTGATCCTTCAGGACCTGGTCATGCCCGGCCTCGACGGCCTGAGTCTGGTGCGTGAGTACCGCAATCACCCGGCCACCAAGGACATTCCGATCATTGTGCTGTCGACCAAGGAAGACCCGCTGATCAAAAGCGCGGCGTTCGCGGCCGGGGCCAATGATTACCTGGTCAAACTGCCGGACAACATCGAACTGGTGGCGCGCATCCGCTATCACTCGCGCTCCTACATGACCCTGCTGCAACGCGACGCGGCATACCGCGCGTTGCGGGTCAGCCAGCAGCAATTGCTCGACACCAACCTGGTGCTGCAACGGCTGATGAACTCGGACGGCCTGACCGGGCTGTCGAACCGCCGGCATTTCGACGAATACCTGGAGCTGGAGTGGCGGCGTTCGATGCGTGAACAGAGTCAACTGTCGCTGTTGATGATCGATGTCGACTACTTCAAGTCCTTCAACGACAGTTTCGGCCACCTCGAAGGCGATGAAGCCCTGCGCAAGGTCGCCACAGCCATCCGTGACGCCAGCGCCCGGCCTTCGGATTTGCCGGCCCGTTACGGCGGCGAAGAGTTCGTCCTGGTCCTGCCCAATACCTCGCCGGTCGGTGCGCGGCTGGTGGCGGAAAAACTGCGCCAGACCGTGGCCGGGTTGAAGATTCCGCACATTTTTCCGAGCGAAGGTTCAAGCCTGACCATCAGCATTGGCTTGTCGACCATGACCCCGCAACCGGGGAGCGATAGCCGGCAATTGATCCTGGCGGCGGACAAGGGGCTGTACCTGGCGAAGAACAATGGGCGTAATCAGGTGGGGATTGAGTAGTGGGCGACCGGGTTTGTGGGTATAGCCCCCCCGGCTGGCAAATACCCCTGTGGCGAGGGAGCTTGCTCCCGCTGGGCAGCGAAGCGGCCCCTCTTTCCACAAAAAGAAGGGGACTGCTGCGCAGTCCAGCGGGAGCAAGCTCCCTCGCCACAGATTCACTTGGCGTTCGCTTTAATCATTCGCCGCTAAAGCCGCCAGGCGGGCTGCCGTGACAGTCTGATTACGTTATACTCGCCGGCTTTAAAAAGTTCGCCAACGAGTGCTGCCCGCCATGGAAATCAACCCGATCCTTAACAGTATCAAGGACCTGTCCGAGCGCTCCGAAACTATTCGGGGGTATCTTTGACTACGATCAAAAGCATGAGCGTCTGACTGAAGTCAATCGCGAGCTTGAAGATCCGTCTGTCTGGAACAACCCGTCGTACGCTCAGGAACTGGGCCGCGAGCGGTCCCTGCTGGCGCAGATCGTCGAAACCCTCGACGAAATGCACACCGGCCTGGCCGACGCCAAAGACCTGCTGCTGATGTCCGCAGAGGAAGAAGACCAGGCCGCCGTCGATGACGTTGCCGCCGAAGTCGAGCGTCTGCGCGAGTCCCTGGAAAAACTCGAATTCCGTCGCATGTTCAGCGGTGAAATGGACGCCAACAACGCCTACCTGGACATCCAGGCCGGTTCCGGCGGCACCGAGGCCCAGGACTGGGCCAACATCCTGCTGCGCATGTACCTGCGCTGGGCTGACAAACGCGGTTTCGACGCGACCATCATGGAGCTGTCGGCCGGTGAAGTCGCCGGGATCAAGGGCGCCACCGTGCACATCAAGGGCGAATACGCCTTTGGCTGGCTGCGTACCGAAATCGGCGTGCACCGTCTGGTGCGCAAGAGCCCGTACGACTCCGGCAACCGCCGTCACACCTCGTTCTCGGCCGTGTTCGTATCGCCGGAAATCGATGACAACATCGAAATCGACATCAACCCGTCGGACCTGCGCATCGACACCTACCGCTCCTCCGGTGCCGGTGGTCAGCACGTAAACACCACCGACTCGGCCGTACGTATCACCCACGTACCGACCAACACCGTGGTCAGCTGCCAGAACGAACGCTCCCAGCACGCCAACAAAGACACCGCGATGAAAATGTTGCGGGCGCGCTTGTACGAGCAGGAAGTGCAGAAACGCAACGCCGCCTCGCAAGCCCTGGAAGAGACCAAGTCGGACATCGGCTGGGGTCACCAGATTCGCTCCTACGTGCTCGATGCGTCGCGAATCAAGGATTTGCGCACCAACATCGAACGCAGCGACTGCGACAAGGTGCTCGACGGCGACATCGACGAATACCTGGTGGCCAGCCTGAAACAAGGGCTTTAAGGCACGCGCTACAGGGGCGTCGTACCCTGTAGGAGCGAGGCTTGCCCGCGAACCCCGGCGAATGCCGGGGGCAACGAACCTGTGATGGAATATTTAAAGACATGAGCGACCTAGAACTCGACCCGCAAGCCCTGCAACAGGAAGAAAACTCCCTGATCGCCCTGCGCAAGGAAAAGCTTGCCGCCGAGCGCGCCAAGGGCAATGCCTTCCCGAACGACTTCCGCCGCGACAACTACTGCGAAGACTTGCAGAAACAGTACGCGGACAAGACCAAGGAAGAGCTCGCAGAGGCTGCAATCCCGGTCAAGGTTGCCGGTCGCATCATGCTCAACCGTGGCTCGTTCATGGTGATCCAGGACATGACCGGTCGCATCCAGGTTTACGTCAACCGTAAAACCCTGTCGGAAGAAACCCTGGCCGCGGTGAAAACCTGGGACATGGGCGACATCATCGCCGCCGAAGGCACCCTGGCCCGTTCCGGCAAGGGCGACCTGTACGTCGAGATGACCAGCGTGCGCCTGCTGACCAAATCCCTGCGCCCGCTGCCGGACAAGCACCACGGCCTGACCGACACCGAACAGCGCTACCGCCAGCGTTACGTTGACCTGATCGTCAACGAAGAAGTGCGCCAGACCTTCCGCGTGCGTTCGCAAGTCATCGCTCACATCCGCAGCTTTCTGATGAAGCGCGACTTCCTCGAAGTCGAAACGCCGATGCTGCAGACCATCCCGGGTGGTGCGGCGGCCAAGCCGTTCGAAACGCACCACAACGCGCTGGACATGGAAATGTTTCTGCGTATCGCGCCGGAGCTGTACCTCAAGCGCCTGGTGGTTGGCGGCTTCGAGAAAGTCTTCGAGATCAACCGCAACTTCCGTAACGAAGGCGTTTCGACGCGTCACAACCCTGAATTCACCATGTTGGAGTTCTACCAGGCGTACGCCGACTACGAAGACAACATGGACCTGACCGAAGAACTGTTCCGCGAGCTGGCGCAGCTGGTGCTGGGCAGCACCGACGTGCCTTACGGCGACAAAGTGTTCCACTTCGGCGAACCGTTCGTGCGTCTGTCGGTGTTCGACTCGATCCTCAAGTACAACCCTGAGTTGACCGCTGATGATCTGACTGACATCGACAAGGCCCGTGCCATCGCCAAGAAGGCCGGCGCCAAGGTGCTGGGCTTCGAAGGTCTGGGCAAACTGCAGGTGATGATTTTCGAAGAACTGGTCGAGCACAAGCTGGAGCAGCCGCACTTCATTACCCAGTACCCGTTCGAAGTGTCACCGCTGGCCCGTCGTAACGACGACAACCCGAACGTCACCGACCGTTTCGAGCTGTTCATCGGTGGTCGTGAAATTGCCAACGCCTATTCCGAGTTGAACGACGCGGAAGACCAGGCCGAGCGTTTCATGGCGCAGGTGGCCGACAAGGACGCCGGCGACGACGAAGCCATGCACTACGACGCCGACTTCGTTCGCGCGCTGGAGTACGGCATGCCGCCAACGGCCGGTGAAGGGATCGGCATCGACCGTCTGGTGATGCTGCTGACCAACTCCCCGTCGATCCGCGACGTGATTTTGTTCCCGCACATGCGGCCGCAAGCGTAAGTGTTTCAAACAAAAAGCCGCCTAAATCAGGCGGCTTTTTATTGCCTGTCTGGTACAAACGTATCAATTGGTTACTTTGAAATGAAAGAGGAATACCTGTCGTGAACCGTGCAATGGCTCTAGAGGGTGCAGCGGGTATCGCCACTGCGGTCGCGGAAAGTGTTCAGTACCAGGGCCGCAAGGCCAGCCGCCAGGGCAGCGAGCAGCGTCGACAGGACATTCTCGATGCGGCGATGCGCATTGTCGTGCGCGATGGCGTGCGGGCCGTGCGTCACCGTGCAATCGCCGCCGAAGCCTGTGTGCCGTTGTCCGCCACCACTTACTATTTCAAGGACATCGATGACCTGCTCACCGATACCTTCGCCCAATACGTGGAACGCAGCGCGGCATTCATGGCCAAGTTGTGGGTGAACAACGAAGGCTTGCTGCGCGAGATGGTCGTCAGCGGCGACGGCAGTCCCGAGTCGCGCTCGCAATTGGCGGACGATATTGCGCGGTTGATGGCGGACTATGTTCATCGGCAACTGATCAACCGTCGCGAACATTTGATGGCCGAGCAAGCGTTCCGTCAGGAAGCGTTGCTCAACCCCCGCCTGGCGGAGTTGGTGCGCTCGCATCAGCAAATTCTCCTTCAGGGATCGTGTCAGCTTTTTCAGGTTTTGGGCTCCCGTGAACCACAACAGGATGCCAAAGTGTTGACGGCGATTATCGGACGGATGGAATATCAGGGCCTGCTCAACGACGCCGAGCCTGCCGCCGAAGAAGAAATGCTCGGCATCCTGACCCGCTACATGCATTTGGTCTTGGCGTCGGTGTAATCCCAAGTGGGAACTCGGTCCCCCGTGGGAGCGGGCTTGCTCGCGAAAGCGGTGTATCAGACAACGGAAATGTTGAATGTTAAACCGCCTTCGCGAGCAAGCCCGCTCCCACATGTACCGGTGTTTACTTGAGGGGATGCTTGTTCATAGGGAGTGTTGAATGAAAGCCTGGCGCGTCGTTGTGATCGCCTTGTCGTTCCTGTTGCTCAGTGGCTGCCTGGTGACCTTCAGGGAGCCTCTGCCCACGAGCGACCCCGCGCCCAAGGGATTGCTCGGCAAATGGACCAGCACCAACGCCTGGGGCGAGCCGATGAACCTTGAGCTGACGCGCATCAGCGACAATCGCTATCAGGCGGTCAGCTACTTCAAGGCCAAACCCAAGGACCGCGAAGCCTATCCTTTCACCGTCTCGCGCCATGGCAGCCGCTGGTATCTGTCGGCGAAAGTGCCGGCGCAGTTCGGCGGGCACTTCACCATTGCCGGTTTCGAACTCACCGACAAGCATGAACTGGTGATCTACAACCTCGACCTCGAGCAGATCAACCAGGCCTTGGGGCAAAAAGTCCTCAGCGGCGAAGGTTTCCAGACCGACGATGGCGACGGCGTGCTGATAGACACCAACATGGATCAGGTCTTCGCTTACCTCGATGATCCGGCCAATTCCGATGTCTTCGTCGAGGCCGTGCGCTATCAGCGCCTGACCAAAGCCAAGTAAACACAGCACATAACGGTTTTTCTACAGGAGTTTCGGGTGGACGATTACCAGCAGTCGATACGCATTTTGTCCGATCGCATTGTGCTGGCGCAGACGCCGATCCGCGTCCTTGATGCGGTCAAATGGGACGAGAGCATTCGCAAGGGATTCCTCAAGGCCAAGGGCAAGGAAATGCCGGCGGTGGACCGCGATTACTACCTGAACCGGCCGCTGTCGTTCGATTCCAGCAAAGTGAAGCTGGAGTTCCAGAACATCGAGCGTGACATCACCCGCCAGCTCGGCCAGTTCAACCCGGTCGGCCAGATCATGCGTCGCATGTGCAAGGAGTACCGCATGGTGGTGCGCATGCTCGAAGCGCGCGGCACCGAGGATTTCGGGCTGATTTCACAAGAGTTGTACGGCGCGGCGTCCGATGCGTTTCACGCGGGTGACCCGACCCTGTCCGACCTGGGCCTGATGCTCTCCGATTATCTGAACAACATCGATGGCCGTGGTGACCTGAAGGATGAGCCGAAAGTCCTCACCGCCAAGGAAGCCGTGAATCTGTTGCAAACCCGGCTGAGCAAAGTGTTTGGCGAGGCCGAGGAAACCATTCGGGTGTTCGAGTCCGACGGGATCGTTGCCGATGCCGCAGCGGGCGCCGACTACATCAAGATCCGCACCGACGCGATGTTCAACGAGCGTGACGTGCGCGCTCTCGAAGTCCACGAAGGGCTGGTGCACGTGGGCACTACGCTCAACGGCCTGAACCAGCCGATCTGCACCTTCCTGTCCAAAGGTCCGCCCTCGTCGACGGTGACCCAGGAAGGGCTGGCGATCCTGATGGAAATCATCACCTTCGCCTCTTACCCGAGCCGCCTGCGCAAACTGACCAACCGCACCCGCGCCATTCACATGGTGGAGGAGGGCGCGGACTTCCTGCAGATCTTCGAGTTCTTCCGCGAACAGGGCTTTGAAATGGCGGAAAGCTACGGCAACGCCAGTCGGGTTTTCCGTGGTTCGGTGCCGAATGGTCTGCCATTTACCAAAGACTTGTCCTACCTCAAGGGCTTTATCATGGTTTACAACTACATTCAGTTGGCCGTGCGTAAGGGCAAGCTTGAGCAGATACCGCTGCTGTTTTGCGGCAAGACCACGCTGGAGGACATGCGCACCTTGCGCCAATTGGTCGATGAAGGGTTGGTGGTGCCACCGAAATACCTGCCTGAACAGTTCCGCGACATGAACGCGCTGTCGGCGTGGATGTGCTTCTCCAACTTCCTGAACCACCTGAGCCTGGACCGGATCGAAGCGGATTACTCCAACATCCTCTAACGTGTACGCCGTCCAAATGTGGGAGCGGGCTTGCTCGCGAAAGCGGTGTGTCAGCCAACAGACATGTTGAATGTTAAACCGCTTTCGCGAGCAAGCCCGCTCCCACATTTGATCCGTGTTTCAACTCTTTCTCGCGAGGTTTCAACGGATGAGAATCCTCGGCATCCTCTGCCTTCTCCTGACCCTCGCCGGTTGCAGCTCGCTGCTGTTCTACCCCGAACCCGGCCAGTTGTTCACCCCGGAAAAAGCCAAACTCGAATACCGAGACGTCACCCTCACCACCGCTGACGGCCTCAAACTGCACGGTTGGTGGCTGCCGGCAAAAAAGGGCGTCGAGGTCAAAGGCACGGTGCTGCACCTGCATGGCAACGGCGGCAATTTGCCGATGCATCTCGGCGGCAGCTGGTGGTTGCCGGAAGAGGGTTATCAGGTACTGCTGATCGATTATCGCGGCTACGGTTTGTCCGAAGGCGAACCGAGTCTGCCGGCGATCTATCAGGATATCGACGCCGCGTTCAAATGGCTCGACCAGGCACCGGAAGTCAAAGGCAAACCGCTGATCCTGCTCGGCCAGAGCCTCGGCGGCTCAATGGCCGTGCATTACCTGGTTCAACACCCCGAACGCCAGAAGCAACTCAAGGCCTTTGTCCTCGACGGCGTGCCCGCCAGTTATCGCAGCATCGGCCAGTTCGCCCTGAGCCATTCCTGGTTGACCTGGGCGTTTCAGGTGCCGCTGTCGTGGCTGGTGCCGGACGGTGACAGCGCGATCCACTCCATGGAACAGCTCAACGGCGTGCCGAAACTGATCTACCACAGCATCGACGATCCGATCGTGCCCCTTTCCAACGGCATCCGTCTGTATCAAGCTGCGCCGCCGCCGCGGGTGCTGCAACTGACCCGTGGCGGTCACGTGCAGACGTTTGCCGATCCGGTCTGGCGCAAGGTCATGCTGCGTTATCTCGATGACCCGCAGCATTTCAACGGCCTGCGCCGACTGGGTGAAATTCCCAATTACCCGGCACCCGAAAATTCTGAAGATGAACCACCAGAGAGCCCGCAATGAGTGAAGAACGTAACGCCATCCCGCTGATCATCACCGGTATCTGCAGCATCCTCGGCACAGTGGCTGCCCTGTGGTGGTACGGCTACCTGCACTTCGCCAAACCCGAAGATGCACTGCTGCTCAGCGACTTCACCATGCTCAAGACCGTGCCGGGCGAAGAGTACAAAGTCTCCCTGGAACCGGCGGCACAAGTGGCTCAGTGCATCGATGGGGTGCTGGTGATGTTCGACACCGAACAGAAAGGCCTGAGTGGCGTGTTGGTCAACAACAAGAAACAGGCCGTGCGTTGCATGGGCCAGGAAACTCCGCAGAAGCTGGAGCAGTAACCGGATCTTGATCGCGACAACGATCAAATGTGGGAGCGGGCTTGCTCGCGAAGGCGGTGTGTCAGCCAACAGAGATATTGAATGATAAGCCGCTTTCGCGAGCAAGCCCGCTCCCACAGTGGGTTAAGTGATCTCCAGACATAAAATGCCCCGCCTGATCAGATCAGGCGGGGCTTTTGCGTTACTGCATGAAGCTTAGTTCGAGCTAACCGCCGAACGCGGAATCACCGGCTGGTTGTCGTTGGAAATGGTCACTTCCACCCGACGGTTCATCGCCCGACCCGAAACGCTGCCGTTTTCAGCAACCGGGTATTCCTTGCCGTAACCCTGGGCAACGATGCGCGCCGGATCAACGCCCATCTTCACCAGTGCCGTGCGCACGGAACCGGCGCGGCGCTCGGACAGGGACTGGTTATGCGACGCCGTACCGGTGCTGTCGGTATAGCCTTCGACAATCACTTTACGGTCCGGGTTTTCCTGAAGGAACTGCGCCAGTTTGTTGATGTTCACCAGGCCGCTGGATTTCAGGTCGGCACGGTCAGTGGCAAACAGAACATCACCGAAGGTTACCAGCGTCCCACGATCGGTCTGCTTGGCGTTCAGGCTGTCCTGCAACTGCTTGATCTGCGCATCGCGAGCATCCAGACGCGCCTGGGCTCGTTGTGCGGCAGCGTTCTTCAGATTGGCTTCAGCGGTGCGCAGGGCGATGGTTTGCTTCGCCACTTCAACGCGCTGATTGGTCAGGTATGCCAGTTGGTCGACTTCGTTCGAGTCTCGCTTGTCCAGATAAGCCTTGTCGGCCTTGTCCAGGTAATCGCTGGCGTCCTTGGTTTCCAGCGCGGCGACTTTGCTCGCCTGCGGGTTGGCTTGCAGGCCGCTGTAATTGGTGCGGGCCTGTTCCAGGTTCGCGTTAGGCGGCGTCGAGCAGGCAGCCAAAGCAACGCTTGCGGCCAGCAGGGCAGGGATCATCAATTGATTGCGCATGTTGGTTTCGTCCTTTTAAGTCGAGTAAGAAGTACGTCGTGGCGGCGCTTATTGCACGGTGCGCTGGCTTTCCTGACGCAGTTCCTGAACCCCTTTCTGAGAGTCCTTCACCGCCTGTTCCGCTTTGAGCGCCTGAGCTTTGCGTTCGGCTACGCGCGCGTCCCACTCGGCCTGTTCGGCGAGCATGCGGGCTTCGTCGTACTTTTTGTCGTGCATGGCGATTTCGGCTTGTTTGAGCTTGTCCTGGGCGGACTTCATCTCAACCGCGGCGAACTCGGTGCCGCCCGCGCTGACGGCGCTGTTCACGGCCGATTGGGTCACGGCGTATTGCTCGGTCGGCGGGTTACCGGCGCAACCGGCCAGAACGAAGCTGGTGCCGATCGCCAGGGCGGCCATTTTCAGACCGCGCAGGTGGTTGAACGAGGACTTGGCAGTGTTGACTTTCATGGTCTTCAACTCCATTGGAAAAACTCCTGAAAAACTTAAAAATCCATCCTGGGCAAGGAGCCGCAACCATCAAATTTCGAAGCGTTTTGAAACGGCCGTCCCAGGCGTGGTTACTGGTTACGACCTTAGGCATTTTTTAAAAGTTCAGAGAAGATGACCTGGCGCCGGAAAAAACTTTGACCGAACGGACAGGGCTCTAAATCGGGAACTTTGGGGTGAGAGGCGGTATGCGCACCTGTAGGAGCGAGCTCGCTCGCGATGGATTTCGACACGCCGCGTTTCTTAAGGAATCGCGCGTTTTCATTGACGACCATCGCGAGCGAGCTCGCTCCTACAGGGGATCCATTGGGGGATAGTCAATGCTTCTGCTTGTCGTTACCGGATGACAAATCATGCAAATGACGACGGGACAACGCGAGAAAACGCGGGGTCGGACCGATGTCTTCGTACAGAGGATCGCCTTCTTCATCGGTGGCCACGACGGTCGAGCCCTTCACATACGGGAAGCTCTTTTCCAGCTCTTCCAGCGCAGCGCCGATCAACTCGCCGAGCAGTTCTTCAGGTTGCCGCTTGGGGTACATCTCGATGACCGCCGCCAATCGTGCGGCGGCCTCCACATCCAGATGAATCGCGTAGCCGGTGTCGGTCAGGCGACCCTTGGCGTTTTCTTCCCAATGGTTGGCAAGCTCGCGGATTTTCATAAAAACCTCATTGCGCGCCTGCTCGTGGCAGGCTGGTGAGTGTCCGGCCATGGCCGGCGAAAGCCGTTGTGCGGCTTACTCTTCAGACTAGCTTGCGGGCCCGAGGTTTAAAGTCCCTTCGTCGTCTGCTTGTAAGAAGCGCTTTACGGCGGCACTCTTTACCCCACGAAGCACACCGGATTTTTCGCTGGAGAACGGCTGATGACCGATATTGATGCACGCTTGCGCGAGGACGTTCACCTGTTGGGTGAGTTGTTGGGCAACACCATTCGTGAGCAGTACGGGGACGGTTTTCTCGACAAGATCGAGCAGATCCGTAAAGGCGCCAAGGCTGACCGTCGCGGTTCGATGGACGCCGAACTGAGCGCCAGCCTCAACCAGTTGAGCGAAGACGAGTTGCTGCCGGTGGCGCGGGCGTTCAACCAGTTTCTCAACCTCGCCAATATCGCCGAGCAATATCAGCTGATTCACCGCCGCGAAGAATCGCAGCCCGCGCCGTTCGAGGCGCGTGTATTACCCGAATTGCTCGCGCGTCTGCTTGCCGAAGGCCACGGTGCCGAGTCGCTCGCGCGGCAGTTGGGACGACTGGAAATCGAGTTGGTGTTGACGGCTCACCCGACCGAAGTCGCGCGCCGCACGCTGATCCAGAAATACGACGCCATCGCCGCGCAACTCGCCGCTCAGGACCATCGCGACCTGACCACCGCCGAACGCGAGCTGATCCACGCAAAGCTACAGCGCCTGATCGCCGAAGCCTGGCACACCGAAGAAATCCGCCGCACCCGCCCGACACCCGTGGATGAGGCCAAATGGGGCTTCGCGGTGATCGAGCATTCGCTGTGGCACGCGATCCCGAACTATTTGCGCAAGGCCGATAAAGCCCTGCATGACGCCACCGGCCTGCATTTGCCGCTGGAGGCCGCGCCGATTCGCTTTGCGTCGTGGATGGGCGGCGACCGCGACGGCAACCCCAACGTGACGGCTGCCGTGACGCGCGAAGTGTTGCTGCTGGCGCGCTGGATGGCCGCTGATTTGTACGTGCGCGATGTCGATCACCTCGCCGCCGAACTGTCGATGCAACAAGCCAGTGACGCGCTGAAAGCCAAGGCCGGCGACAGCGCCGAACCGTATCGCGCCGTCCTTAAACAATTGCGTGAACGCCTGCGCGCCACCCGTAACTGGGCGCATGCCGCCTTGACGACCGCGACGCCAGCGCCCGCCGATGTGTTGCAAAACAACCGCGACCTGCTCGATCCGCTGGAGCTCTGCTACCAGTCGCTGCATGAGTGCGGCATGGGCGTGATCGCCGACGGGCCGTTGCTGGATTGCCTGCGTCGTGCGGTGACGTTCGGGTTGTTCCTGGTGCGTCTCGATGTCCGGCAGGACTCGTCGCGGCACTCGGCGGCGATGACCGAAATCACCGATTACCTCGGCCTCGGTCGGTACGAAGACTGGAGCGAAGAAGAGCGCATCGCCTTCCTGATGCGCGAGCTGAACAACCGTCGTCCGCTGTTGCCGGCGTACTTCAAACCGTCCGCCGACACCGCTGAAGTGCTCGCGACTTGCCGGGAAATCGCCGCCGCTCCGGGTGCCTCGCTCGGTTCGTACGTGATCTCCATGGCCGGCGCCGCTTCCGATGTGCTGGCGGTGCAACTGCTGCTCAAAGAGTCTGGTGTGTTGCGGCCGATGCGCGTGGTGCCGCTGTTCGAAACCCTCGCCGACCTGGACAACGCCGGCCCGGTGATCGAAAAACTGTTGCTGCTGCCGGGTTATCGCGCGCGTTTGCAAGGCCCGCAGGAAGTGATGATCGGCTACTCCGACTCGGCCAAGGACGCCGGCACCACCGCGGCGGCCTGGGCGCAGTACCGGGCGCAGGAACGTCTGGTCGACATATGCCGCGAGCAGCAAGTGGAGTTGCTGTTGTTCCACGGTCGCGGCGGCACCGTGGGCCGTGGCGGCGGTCCGGCGCACGCGGCGATTCTGTCGCAGCCGCCGGGGTCGGTGGCGGGGCGCTTCCGTACCACCGAGCAGGGGGAAATGATTCGATTCAAATTCGGCCTGCCGGACATCGCCGAGCAGAACCTCAATCTGTACCTCGCGGCCGTTTTGGAGGCGACTTTGCTGCCACCGCCACCACCGGAACCCGCCTGGCGCCATTTGATGGACGAATTGGCGGCAGACGGTGTCAGCGCTTACCGCGCCGTGGTGCGGGAAAATCCGCAATTCGTCGAGTATTTCCGCCAGTCCACCCCGGAGCAGGAGTTGGGACGCCTGCCTCTGGGCAGTCGCCCGGCCAAACGCCGCGCCGGCGGAATCGAAAGCCTGCGGGCGATTCCGTGGATCTTCGGTTGGACCCAGACGCGTTTGATGCTGCCCGCCTGGCTCGGCTGGGAAGCGGCGCTGAGCAAGGCGCTGGAGCGCGGTGAAGGCGAGCTGCTGGGGCAGATGCGTGAGCAATGGCCGTTCTTCCGCACACGCATCGACATGCTGGAAATGGTTCTGGCCAAGGCCGACGCCGACATCGCCCGCTCTTATGATGAGCGGTTGGTCGAGCCGGATCTGCTGCCTTTGGGTGCGCACTTACGCGACCTATTGTCGCAGGCGTGCGCGGTGGTCCTCGGGCTGACCGGTCAGTCGCAGCTACTGGCACATAGCCCAGATACCCTCGAATTCATCCGCTTGCGCAACACCTACCTCGACCCGCTTCATCTATTGCAGGCCGAGTTGCTGGCACGTTCGCGACAGCAGGAAGTGGCGCAGGGCAGCCCGGTAGAACAGGCGTTGCTGGTGTCTGTGGCGGGGATTGCCGCCGGTTTGCGAAATACCGGCTAAAGTTTTCGTCGGGGGTTCGCGCAGGACGGGAAAGTACTGTCAGGCGACAGTTAATGATGGGGTTGCGACTTGGTGTACCCGGACGAGAGGTCACGCAAGGCGCGGGTTTCTCCGACTTTCGGCGGCTTGTGTGCGTAGGATCTGCTGTGTATCTTGATCAGCCTTTGGCCGTTTGGGCGGTCACGACCCTGTTTTTGAGATTGGCCCCACGAGGCGAATCCGTTGTTATCTATATAAAAATTGAGGAGCACATCGATGCGCGTCATTCTGCTGGGAGCTCCCGGGGCCGGTAAAGGTACTCAGGCCAAGTTCATCACCGAAAAGTTCGGCATCCCGCAAATCTCCACCGGCGACATGCTGCGTGCCGCGGTCAAAGCCGGCACCGAGCTGGGCCTGATCGCCAAGAGCGTGATGGACAGCGGTGGCCTGGTTTCTGATGACCTGATCATCAATCTGGTCAAGGAACGCATCAGCCAGGCGGATTGCGCCAACGGTTTCCTGTTCGACGGCTTCCCGCGCACCATTCCTCAGGCTGAAGCCCTGGTGAAGGCCGGCGTCGAGCTGGACCACGTTGTGGAAATCGACGTCAAGGACGAAGACATCGTTCAGCGTATCGCCGGTCGTCGCGTGCATGAGGCTTCGGGCCGCGTGTACCACATCGTCTACAATCCGCCGAAAATTGCCGGTAAAGACGACGTCACCGGTGAAGAGCTGGTGCAGCGCAAGGACGATACCGAAGAAACCGTGCGTCATCGTCTTTCGGTTTACCACGCTCAGACCGAGCCTCTGGTGAAGTTTTACCAGGAGCTGTCCGCCGCTCAGGGCAAACCGCAGTACAGCCACATTGAAGGTGTTGGCTCGGTTGAAGCGATCACCGGCAAGGTGCTTGAAGCGCTGAACTGAAAACCGCTTGATCTTCTACGGCCCGCTTGCGGGCCGTAGTTGTTTATACTGACGCACTTTTTTCTGACCTCTCTTACGGAAACATCGATGAGCACCTTGCTGGCCCTGGACACCGCGACTGAAGCTTGCTCCGTTGCCTTGCTGCATGACGGTAAAGTCACGAGCCATTACGAGGTGATCCCGCGCCTGCATGCGCAGAAGCTGTTGCCGATGATCCAGCAATTGCTCGCCGATGCCGGGACCACTTTGCAAGCGGTCGATGCGATTGCCTTTGGCCGTGGGCCGGGCGCGTTCACCGGCGTGCGAATCGCCATTGGCGTGGTGCAGGGTCTGGCGTTTGCGCTGGATCGCCCGGTGTTGCCGGTGTCGAACCTGGCAGTGCTGGCGCAGCGGGCGTATCGCGAACACGGCGTGAGCCAGGTCGCGGCGGCCATCGATGCGCGGATGGATGAAGTGTATTGGGGTTGCTACCGTGAAACGGCGGGGGAGATGCGCCTGGTCGGCAATGAAGCCGTATTGCCGCCGGAAGTGGCAGCGTTGCCGGCCGATGCCAGCGGCGACTGGTTTGGCGCGGGCACCGGTTGGGGGTATGCCGAGCGCATCGCCGTCAGCCTGAGCGGGCAAGACGCGGGCATGTTGCCTCACGCCGAAGACTTGTTGACCCTGGCGCGGTTTGCCTGGGAACGCGGTGAAGCGATTGTGGCGGATGAGGCGCAGCCGGTTTATCTGCGGGACAAGGTGGCGACGCCGAAAGCGCGTTGATTCTCTGGACCGAGGCGGTCCCTTCGCGAGCAAGCCCGCTCCCACAGGGTCCACGCATACCATGTGGGAGCGGGCTTGCTCGCGAAAGCGGTATAAGCAACACAGCCAATCGTCGTTTTATCCCCCCGCTTTTAAACCTTTTCGCATTTCTGTGCTCTAGTTATCACCAAGCGGTTTGCGTAGTGGGTTATGCGCCACTAGACTGCCATCATCGATACCGAGCATGACTTTATGCGTATAGACGGCCTTTCCTCTCAGTCCTACCCCATCAAGCGCAAGCCTCGCAAAGGGCATGTGGTTGAGGACGAATCCGTCGATATCGAGGGCGAGCTGGAGTTTCCTTCCGAAGAGCAAATGGCTTCACGCGCCGCCAAAGCCTCCGCGCAGCGCCTGAGCAATCTCCCCGCGCGTCAACAAGACATGATTTACCACCGCGCCATGAGCAAAAGTGTCGCGATGGCCCTGGCCAGCTACCTCAGCACTGCCGGTCTTGTCGATTGGGATTCGGATGTGATGGGGCTCGACCTGTACATCTGATGCGGCTGCCTTACTACCTCGGCTGCCCGTCCTGGAGCGAAAACGCCTGGCGCGATTATCTCTATCCGCAAGACGCGAAACCCGCCGATTTTCTCAATCTGTATTCTCAAGTATTCAACGCCGTGGAAGGTAACACGACCTTCTACGCGAGCCCGGCTGCCAGCACCGTGCAGCGCTGGGCCGAGACCATGCCCGAACACTTTCGCTTCACCGCCAAATTCCCCGGCGACATCAGCCACGGCGGTGACCTGCGTGAACAACTGACCGCCACCGACACCTTCCTGCAATTGCTCAGCCCGTTGGGCGAACGGGTGTCGCCGCTGTGGCTGCAACTGTCGAAAAGCTTCACGCCGCAACGATTGCATGAGCTGGCGGGTTTTATCGACGCGGTGGATCGGCCTCTGGCCATCGAAGTGCGTCATGACGATTTCTTCGCCAAGGGCGATGCCGAGCGCTCGCTCAATCGCCTGTTGCTGGATCGCGGAGTCGAACGCATCTGCCTCGATCCGCGCGCGCTGTTCAGTTGCACGTCGACCGATCCGTCGGTGCTCCACGCCCAATCGAAGAAACCCCGGGTTCCGCCGCGTCCGGCGGCGTTCACTCAGTTCCCGCAAGTGCGCTTCATCGGCCATCCGCAACTGGAAGCCAACGATCCGTTCCTGGTGCCCTGGGTCGAGAAAATCGCCCTGTGGATCGAAGAGGGTCGCACGCCCTATATTTTCCTGCACACCGCCGACAACCTGCTGGCCGCCAAACTCGCGCAACGTTTCCACGCGAAACTGATGCTGCGTTTGCCTGGCCTGCCGCCGCTGCCTGAGCTATACAGAGAGCCCGCCGCCGAGCAACTTGGCCTGCTCTGAGGCGGATTCCCTGCCTTTTTCAGGAGCCTGCCAATGGATGCGCAAACCCTTCGAGCCCAGGCGTTCAAAGCACTGCATGAACGCGACGGCGCTTTTGTCATTCCCAACCCGTGGGACGCCGGCTCGGCGAAAATGCTCGCCAGCCTTGGCTTCGAGGCGCTGGCGACCACAAGTGCCGGTTATGCCTTTTCCAACGCACGCCCCGATGGCGCATTGACGCTGGACGATACCCTGGCGAACGTTCGGGCGATTGTCGCGGCCACGGACCTGCCGGTGGCGGTCGATCTGGAAAACGGATTTGCCGATGATCCCGTCGAATGCGCCCAAAGCATCCTCCGAGCCGCTGCAGAAGGCGCCGTCGGCGGTTCGATCGAAGATGCCACAGGGCGCGCAGACGCTCCGATCTACTGCTTCGACCATGCGGTTGCCCGGATCGAAGCCGCCGTCGCCGCGGCGCGCAGTTTGCCATTCCCCTTCACGCTGACGGCCCGGGCCGAAAATTTCCTGCATGGCAATCCCGATCTGGACGACACGATTCGCCGCTTGCAAGCGTTCGCCGAAGCGGGCGCCGACGTGTTGTACGCGCCGGGTCTGCGCAGCGCTGAAGACGTTTTGGCGGTGGTCCGCGCCGTGGCACCCAAACCGGTGAACGTGTTGATGTCTGGCGGGCTCAAACTGACGGTCGAGCAGTTGAGCGAAATGGGCGTCAAACGCATCAGTGTCGGTTCGGCACTGGCCCTGGCGGCGTATGGCGAATTCTTCCGTGCGGCCGAAGAAATCAAGACCGCGGGCACCTTCAGCTTTACGTCGCGGTCGATGCCGTACGCGCAGGCCAATCAATTGTTCAAAGGCTGACAATGCGGTTTTCGCGGGTGCTGCTGGTGTTGGTGCTGATGGTCGGTGTGGCGGGCGTGAGCGTCTGGCGCGGCTGGATCTCTCTGCCGCCGCAGTGGAATCCTTGGGCGCCGCTGGACGTCAAGGCCGAACCGAACCTGTTGACCCGCTACAAACTGATGCGCCTGCGTGACGATCCGCAATTGTGCGAGCAAGCGCTGGGCAGTTCCGGATTGCGCGTATCTCATCAGGCCGACAGCCCTGACGCAAAGTGCCCGTTAAACGACACCTTGCGCGTGCAGGGCGGCGACGTCGCGTTGAGCAGCAGCTTCCTCGCCAGTTGCCGCCTGGCGGTGTCGTTTGCCCTGTTCGAGCGCCACGCATTGCAACCTGCGGCGCAGGCGGTCTATGGGCAAGCGGTCATCCGTGTCGACCATTTGGGGAGCTTTGCCTGTCGCAACGTCTACGGTCGCGAAAATGGCAGGCGCAGCCAGCATGCCACGGCGAATGCGCTGGATATCGCCGGTTTTCGCCTGGCCGACGGTCGATCGATCAGCGTGCTCAAGGAGTGGTCGAAGGATAATCAGGACGCACGGTTTTTACGCCAGGTCCGCGACGGCGCCTGCGACGTGTTCAGTGTGGTGTTGAGCCCGGACTACAACGCCGCCCATCGCAATCATTTTCACGTGGATGTCGGGCCGTGGTGGGTGTGTCGCTGATGGCTTGTTATTGAAGGTCAGGCGGCGATGCGCAGGTTCTGCAGAACGATCGGGCGCGCCCAGCCGATGTCGAAATCGAAGTTTTTCTGTTGTTCCGCGAGCTCTTCGGCCGGGAACGGCGGGAAGGGTTTGTCCAGCAGGTCCATTTCGAATTCGGCGATCGGCAGGTGCAATGGACGCGGTTGTGGTGCCGGACCGGCTTCTGGCACGGGTTGACCCGCAGTCAGCACGATCGGGCGAACCCAGCCACTTTCGAAGTTCTGCTGCTTTTGCTGAGCAGCGATTTCTTCCGCTGGGAACGGTGGGAACGGTTTGTCGGCCAGGTCCATTTCGAACTCGGCAATTGGCAAGAACAGCGGCTCGGGTGGCTTGACCGCAGTTTCCTGCACATTGCATTCACGCTGGGAAACGATGTGCGCCAGCAGCTCGCTGCCAATCGTAGGTTCGACCGGGCTTTCGAGATCGACTGGTGGAAAATCGAGAGAAGCCGGCACGACATCGCCCGACTGATCGGCCAGGGCCTGGGCAAAGAAATCCTGCCACAGGTGACTGACGCCGCTCAGTGCTTGGGAATTTCGCAGGCCAAAATCGCCGTGGGGCGAGATGTAACCTATCGATGTGCGTTGAATGCCTGACATTTCTCTCGGTCGACGCTCAGCTCTGGCAAAATGCTCGTTAGTTTTGTTATCGGCCGTTTTTGCCGATCATTAATTTTTTGAGCGTGTTTTCCCATGATTGAGCAACCGGCGGCTTGCCGCATCCATGTCGAGGCCTTGGGCACGGCTTTTCAGCCACAGGCCGAGCAGTGGGCAGAGCGTCTGGGCCTGCCTTTGCAGGTTGATGACGGCGAATTCGCCTTGCAGGTGGGTGAACAGGGTTTGCAACTGCAACAGCTCGGCCCGGACGCGCCGGGGCCGGTGCGGGTGGACTTCGTCGAGGGTGGCGCGGCTCATCGTCGGTTGTTCGGCGGTGGCACGGGGCAGATGATTGCCAAGGCTGTTGGCATCGCGCAAGGCGTGCGTCCGTGTGTGCTGGACGCCACGGCGGGGCTGGGCAAGGACGCATTTGTGCTGGCAAGCCTGGGCTGCGAGATGAGCCTGATCGAACGTCAGCCGCTGATCGGTGCGTTGCTTGAGGATGGCTTGGCGCGGGCTGCGGAAGATTTCGACGTGGCGTCGATTGTGGCGCGCATGCGTTTGCTCAAGGGCAACTCGATCGAGGTCATGCGCAACTGGGAAGGCGAGCCGCCGCAGGTGATCTACCTCGACCCGATGTTTCCCCACCGTGAGAAAACCGCGCTGGTGAAGAAGGAAATGCGCCTGTTCCGGCCGTTGGTGGGGGATGACCCGGATGCGCCGGCATTGCTGGAGGCTGCGTTGGCGTTGGCCAGCCATCGGGTGGTGGTGAAGCGTCCGCGCAAGGCGCCGTGTATTGCGGGGCCGAAGCCGAGTCATGCGCTGGACGGGAAATCCAGTCGGTATGACATATATCCGAAGAAAGCGCTCAAGCCTTAAGACCGTGTCGCTCCCTTCGCGAGCAAGCCCGCTCCCACAGAGGATCTTTGGTGCTGCCTAGATCCAGTGTGGGAGCGGGCTTGCTCGCGAAGGCGCCAGACCAGACAACCAAGACCTGTCAGGCTGTCTCTGGCCGATAAGCCCGCATAAACAACCCAACCACTTCCCACACATGTTCCTCGGCCGCATCCCCGGTCAACGGCTCACCACACCCATACAACAACCGAAAATTCCCCGCGCCCTTGAGCAGGCAAAAGAAATGCTCCGCCGCGTTACGGGGCTTGTCGATGCTCAACGCACCGCTCTGATCAACCTTGCTCAGCAACCGCTCCATGCCGTGCAGCATGCGCTCCGGTCCGGCCTCGAAGAAGATCTGCGAGAGCTTCGGGTCCTGGCTGCCCAGCGTCATCATCAACCGATGCAGGTTCACCGATTCATCGCTATTGATCAGGTGATGAAAACCGCGCGCGATGTTCAACAGCACTGTTTCCACTGAAACGCCGTCGGGCAATTCGAAAAACAGCGTAGGCAATTGTTCTTCACACTTGGCGACGACGGCGGCGGAGAACAGCGTCTCCTTGTCGTTGAAATGGCTGTAGACGGTCAGCTTCGACACACCAGCCTCGGCCGCGACGGCGTCCATGCTGGTGCTCGCATAACCATTGCTCAGAAACAGGATTTTCGCCGCATCGAGGATTGCCTGGCGCTTGACCAGATCCTTGGGGCGGCCCGGACCATTGGGTGCTGAAAGATTGTTCGCCATATTCGTTTTTAATACTGGACTGGTGAGTTTGCTATTAATACCATACTGGCCAGTATAATTATTCCAAGCACCATTAGCGAAAGGTCCTTCACCATGTTCCGCTATGCCTTGCCCCTCGCATTGCCAGTCAGTCTGGCGTTTTTATTGTCTGCGTGTGGTCACGAGGAGGCGCCGCAAGTCACCGTTCGACCGGCCCTGGTTGTGCAGCCAGAGCCTTCGGCCCAGGCGATGGAAAGCTATCCCGGTGAAGTCCGTGCTCGCTACGAGCCGGACCTGGCCTTTCGCATTGGCGGCAAAGTCAGCCGACGACTGGTCGAAGAAGGGCAGCGGGTCAAGGCTGACCAGCCTTTGGCGGAGCTCGATCCCCAGGACGTGCGCCTGCAACTGGAAGCTACCCGCGCCCAGGTCGCGGCTGCCGAAGCCAATCTCAATCTCGTACGCGCCGAGCGTGACCGCTACAAGACCCTGATGGATCGTCAGATGGTCAGCCGTTCCCAGTACGACAATTCCGAAAACCTCTACAGATCCGGTGAAGCGCGCCTGAAGCAGATCAAGGCCGAATTCAACGTCTCCACCAATCAGGCCAGCTATGCGGTGCTGCGCGCGCCTCAGGACGGCGTAGTGGCCAAACGCGCGGTGGAAGTCGGGCAAGTCGTGGCCGCCGGTCAAACCGTGTTTACCCTCGCCACCGATGGCGAGCGTGAAGTGTTGATCAGCCTGCCGGAGCAGAGCTTCGGTCGTTTCAAGGTCGGGCAGCCGGTGTCAGTTGAACTGTGGACCCAACCCGATCAACGGTTCACCGGGCGCATCCGTGAGCTGTCACCTGCCGCCGATCCAAAGTCTCGCACCTTCGCCGCCCGCATTGCGTTCACCGCCGGCAAAGTCCCGGCCGAACTCGGCCAGAGCGCCCGGGTGTTCATCCAGACTGCCGATGTGGTGTCGCTGTCGGTGCCGCTGTCGGCGCTCACCGCGGAAAACGGGGCCACCTACGTTTGGATCCTTGGCGCCAACAACACCCTGAAAAAAGCCCCGGTGCGGGTCGGTGCGTTCGGCGAGAAAACCGTGCCGGTGCTCGAAGGCCTGAACGCCAGTGACTGGGTGGTGGCGGCCGGTGTCCATGTGCTTCATGACGGGCAGCAAGTGCGCCCGGTGGATCGCTCCAACCGCGTGGTCAATCTGGCGGACAAGGAGTAATCCCCGATGGGTTTCAATCTTTCCGAATGGGCGCTGCGTAATCGCCAGATCGTACTGTTCCTGATGCTGTTGCTGGCGATCGTCGGTGCGCTTTCCTACACCAAGCTCGGCCAGAGCGAAGATCCGCCGTTCACCTTCAAGGCCATGGTCATCCGCACCAACTGGCCGGGGGCCACCGCCGAGGAAGTGTCGCGCCAGGTCAGCGAGCGCATCGAAAAGAAACTGATGGAAACTGGCGAGTACGAGCGCATCGTCTCGTTCTCACGACCGGGCGAATCCCAGGTGACGTTCGTTGCGCGTGACTCCATGCACTCGGTGGAGATTCCGGATCTCTGGTATCAGGTTCGCAAGAAGGTCAGCGATATTCGTCAAACCTTGCCACCGGGTATTCAGGGGCCTTTTTTTAACGATGAATTCGGCACAACGTTCGGCAATATCTATGCGCTGACCGGCGACGGTTTTGATTACGCAGTGCTCAAGGACTACGCCGACCGCATCCAGATCCAGCTGCAACGGGTCAAGGATGTGGGCAAGGTCGACCTGCTCGGGTTGCAGGACGAGAAGATCTGGATCGAACTCTCCAACGTCAAACTCGCCACCCTCGGCTTGCCGTTGACGGCCGTGCAACAGGCGCTTGAAGAGCAGAACGCGAAGTCCACGGCGGGCTTCTTTGAAACCACCAGCGAGCGATTGCAGCTACGGGTTTCGGGGAATTTTCAGACGGTTGAAGAGATCAAGAACTTCCCGATCCGGGTCGGTGATCGTACGTTCCGTATCTCCGATGTCGCGAACGTCCGTCGCGGTTTCAACGATCCTCCGGCGCCACGCATGCGCTTCATGGCGCAAGACGCCATCGGCCTGGCCGTGGCCATGAAGGACGGTGGCAACATTCTGGAACTCGGCAAGGCGCTGGAAATCGACTTCGCCCGAATCCAGAAAAACCTCCCGGCGGGCATGCAGCTGCGCAAGGTCTCCGATCAGCCGGCCGCGGTGAAAACCAGCGTGGGTGAATTCGTTCAGGTGTTGGTGGAAGCGCTGGCAATTGTGTTGCTGGTGAGCTTCTTCTCCCTCGGCGTGCGCACCGGCATGGTGGTCGCGCTGGCCATTCCGCTGGTGTTGGCGATGACCTTCGCCAGCATGTATTACTTCGGCATCGGCCTGCACAAGATTTCCCTCGGCGCACTGGTGCTGGCGCTGGGTTTGCTGGTGGACGACGCGATCATCGCCGTGGAAATGATGGCGATCAAAATGGAGCAGGGCTTCGACCGGATCAAGGCGGCCAGTTATGCCTGGACCAGCACCGCGTTCCCGATGCTCACCGGTACGCTGATCACCGCTGCCGGTTTCCTGCCGATTGCCACTGCGCAATCGGGGACTGGCGAATACACCCGTTCGATTTTTCAGGTAGTGACCATCGCACTGCTGGCATCGTGGGTTGCGGCCGTGGTTTTCGTGCCGTTCCTGGGGGAAAAACTCCTGCCGGATCTGGCGAAAATTCATGCCGCCAAGCACGGCACTGGCCAGCCTGACCCGTACGCCACGCCTTTTTATGAACGTGTGCGACGTCTGGTGGAGTGGTGCGTGCGCTGGCGCAAGACGGTGATCGCGCTGACGGTGGTGTTGTTCATCGCCTCCATCGTGTTGTTCCGCTTTGTGCCGCAGCAATTCTTTCCGGCCTCCGGGCGACTGGAATTGATGGTCGATCTGAAACTGGCCGAAGGTGCTTCGCTGAGCAACACCGCCGACGAGGTCAAAAGGCTTGAGAGCTTGTTGAAGGATCACGCCGGCATCGACAGTTACGTGGCCTACGTCGGCACCGGTTCGCCGCGCTTTTACCTGCCGCTGGATCAGCAACTGCCTGCCGCAAGCTTCGCTCAGTTCGTCGTCCTGGCCAAGACCATCGAGGACCGCGAACCCTTGCGTGGGTGGCTGATCGAAACCCTCAACGAACAATTCCCGGCCCTGCGTTCACGGGTGACGCGCCTGGAAAACGGTCCGCCGGTTGGTTATCCGGTGCAGTTCCGGGTCACCGGCGAGCACATCGAGGAAGTCCGCGCCCTGGCCCGCAAAGTGGCGGCCAAGGTTCGCGAAAATCCCCATGTGGCCAACGTTCACCTGGACTGGGAAGAGCCGAGCAAAGTGGTGTACCTGAACGTCGATCAGGACCGCGCCCGAGCGCTTGGGGTGAGCACGGCGAACCTGTCGAAGTTTCTGCAAAGCTCTCTCACCGGGGCCAGCGTCAGCCAGTACCGCGAGGACAACGAGTTGATCGAAATCCTCCTGCGCGGCACCTTGCATGAACGCACTGAACTGTCGTTGCTGCCAAGCCTGGCGGTGCCGACCGACAACGGTCGCAGCGTAGCGCTGTCGCAAATCGCAACGCTGGAATACGGTTTCGAAGAAGGCATCATCTGGCACCGCAACCGCTTGCCGAACGTGACGGTCCGCGCCGACATCTACGGCAAGGAACAACCGGCGACGCTGGTGCAGCAGATCATGCCGACGCTCGATCCGATCCGCGCGGAACTGCCCGACGGTTACTTGCTGGACGTCGGCGGCACCGTGGAAGATTCCGCCCGTGGGCAGAACTCGGTAAAGGCCGGTGTGCCGCTGTTCATTGTCGTGGTGCTGACGTTGCTGATGCTGCAACTGCGCAGTTTCTCACGCACGGTGATGGTGTTTCTGACCGCGCCTTTGGGATTGATCGGCGTGACCCTGTTCCTGATGGTCTTCCGCCAGCCGTTTGGTTTTGTGGCCATGCTCGGGACCATCGCGCTGTCCGGGATGATCATGCGTAACTCGGTGATTCTGGTGGACCAGATCGAGCAGGACATCGCGGCCGGGCTCAAACCCTGGCAGGCGATCATCGAGGCCACGGTGCGTCGTTTCCGGCCGATCGTGCTGACCGCGCTCGCCGCCGTATTAGCGATGATCCCGCTGTCACGCAGCGTGTTCTTCGGGCCGATGGCGGTGGCGATCATGGGTGGGTTGATTGTGGCGACGGCGTTGACGTTGCTGTTTTTGCCGGCGCTGTATGCGGCGTGGTTCCGCATCAAAAAAGAACCCGCCTGACTCCCTGTAGGAGCGAGCTCGCTCGCGATGGTCGTTAACGATAACGCGTGCTGTCTGGATCCACTCGTTGCCCAGACGTTTTTCGCGAGCAAGCTCGCTCCGACAGGTATTTCAGAAACCTCTGATATTGAGTCAGAGGGACCTGAATGCTGTACTCAAGCCTCAGTTTCATGAGGTTTTGAGACAGCAATAATGAAAAAGCCACCGATGCTGAAGGGGCGGACCGATCCGGTGTTCGACCTGTTGGGGAAGTCACCCCACAAAGAGCGCCTTTCGGATTACCTCGCCCTGCTCAAGCCGCTGGACGATCAGGGACGCTATCGTCCCTTCGATGAGTTGCGTTATCGCTGGGCGCCAGGGCTGGATCCGCACCTGTGCTGGGCGCTGGTGAAAAAAGCGCGTAGAGCGCAGTACTCAAGTGTTTTGCCACTGGGCGAGCCACTTCAGTGGGGCAACTTCCTGCTAACGCCGGTGGCGCAGAAAGCGATCTCCGCCGTCGATCGACAAGCGACTACGGCCGCGCTGGAGTTCATGACCAGTCAGATCGGCGAGCACGCGCACTTCAGTTATCTGCTAAACGATCTGATCGAAGACGAAGCGATCAGCAGTAGTCAGCTCGAAGGCGCGGCGACCACAACGCGGGTGGCCAAGGACATGCTCAAGCGCAAACGCCTGCCGCGCACGCCGGATGAGCGAAACCTGCGCGCAGTCAGCGGTTTCACCCAAACCTGTCGGAACCATTGTGGGAGCGGGCTTGCTCGCGAAAGCGGTGAGTCAGTCTAGATTGATGTCGACTGACCCACCGCTTTCGCGAGTTCAAGCCCGCTCCCACAGGGTTTTGTGATGAGGCTTAGAGCGTGCCGAAAACCTTTTTCGCCAGGCTGGTCGCTGCAGCCGCAGGATTCTGGCGGATGGTTTCTTCCTGTTTGCCGATCATTTCGAACAAGCCGTTCAGTGCCTGCTCGGTCACGTAGCTTTCGATGTTGGCATTTTTTGTATCGATCACGCCCATGGTCGCGGCTTGTCCGGCGAAGGAGTTGTACTGCTTGGCCAGGCCAACCTGGTCGGTGGCTTGCTTGACGATCGGCAGGAACTTGGCGCGGATCTGTTCGCGGCTGGTTTTGTTCAGGTATTGGGTGGCCGAATCGTTGCCGCCGCTGAGGATGCCCTTGGCGTCTTCAACGGACATTTTTTTCACCGCGTCCACGAGAATGGGCTGGGCCTGGGTCACAGCGGTTTCCGCCGCTTTGTTCATGCTGGCTTCCAGTTGATCGACCTGGTCGCCCATGCCGAACTGTTTCATTTTGCTGGCGACCTTGCCCAATTTGCCCGGCAGTTTGATTTTCACGTCCGGGTTGTTGCTGAATCCGCCCGGTGTGCCGAGTTGTTTCACGGCCAGTTGCGCGCCTTGGGTCAGGGCATCCTTGAGGCCGCCGGTGGCGTCTTTTTGCGACAGGTCGCTGAGCGACAGCGCCATGGCGCTGGCGGAAATCATCAAGCCTGCGCAGAGGCCGGCGAAGCGAAGGGTAGGGCGGAACATGGCGGCTTCCTTGTTCGGAAAAAAGTGAGCAAAAAGAGAATTAGCGGACAGCGTCGACGCGGATCTTCAGTGGCTGCGGATCACTGCCATCCAGTTGCACGGCGTGGTGTTCGGTGGTGGTGAACATCAGTTTGCCATTCACCTCGATTCGCGCGCTAACCGAGTAACGGTGGCCCGGTTTGACCTGCGCCGGATCGTAACTCAGATGGATCTCCAATCTAATGTGGGAGCGGGCTTGCTCGCGAAAGCGGTTTAACATTCAACATCTCTGTCGTCTGGCACACCGCTTTCGCGAGCAAGCCCGCTCCCACAGGTTTTGCGTTAGTTCTCGGGCTGGATGGCAGCCAGATCCGCCGCATCTTCGCTGCGATGCAACGCCACCTGCCGGATCGACAGGCGAATCTCAGCCGGCAATACGCGTTTGGCCGCGCCTTCGGCCAGTTCGCCGAGCAGTTCGTGATAGCTCAACTTGCCGGCTTCGTCGCGCTTGAGCACGTCGAGATCGAGCAGGGTCTGGATGAAGTGGCGGAACAGGCTCTTGTCGAAAAACTCCGGGGCGTTCAGGCCATGCAGGATCGACAGGCGCTGGGCCATTACCGTGCACAGGTCCTCCAGTTCTTCGGCGCTGATGCTGTTCTGGCCGCTGTTGAGCAGCAGGGAAACGGTCATATAGAAGCGCTGCAAGGTCTGGGCAATGCTTTTCGACAGCAGTGTCAGCAGCACGAAATGCCGCGAGCTCGGCGCCGGACGTAGATAGACGTCGTTCTCGAAACGCAGCAGGCCTTGCTCGACGAACGCTTCAAGCCATTGATCGATTACCGCATCCAGTTCGTCCAGCGACCAGCGTATGAACAGCTCCGATTGCAGGTACGGATACAGCGCGCGGGCGTAGCGCAGGATCTGCTCGCGGTTCATGCGCGAGGCGCTCTGGAAGAAACTCGCGAGCAACGCCGGCAACGCGAAAATGTGCAGCACGTTGTTGCGGTAGTAGGTCATCAGGACGGCGTTTTGCTCGTCCAGGAACAGAATCTTGCCGAGCGCATCACTCTGTTCGGACAGCAGATCCATGTCCTTCACATGCTCGATGAGCGCGCGCCCGTCACCTTCCGGCAGCGTGGTGTGCGGCGAGTACGGGACTTTGCGCAGCAACGCCAGGTACAGATCCAGCACCCGCGCCATGGCGCGATCGTCCAGCGCCAAACGACTGGTGGACAGCAATGCCAACGCCACCAGATTGACCGGGTTGATCGCCGCCGCTTCGTTCAGGTGCTGCGCGACTTTCTCGCCGAGGCGGTTGGTGGTTTCGTTGAGCCACGCCGGTTTGAACTGCGGACCGAGTTCCTGTTGGCGCCAGTCCGGCTGTTCGCTGTCGAGGAATTCGGCCAGTTTGATCGGCTCGCCGAAGTTCACCGCCACCTGGCCGAAACGCTGCTTCAGGGCGCCGATGACTTTGAAGATGTCGAAGATCGATTCTTTCTTCTTGCTCGCGCCACGCAATTCGCCAAGGTAAGTCCGGCCTTCCAGCACGCGCTCGTAACCGATGTACACCGGGATGAAGACGATCGGCATGCGCGACGAACGCAGGAAGCTGCGCAGGGTAATCGCGAGCATCCCGGTTTTCGGTTGCAGCATGCGCCCGGTGCGCGAGCGGCCGCCCTCGACGAAGTACTCGACCGGGAAACCTTTGGTGAACAGGGTGTGCAGGTATTCGTTGAACACCGAGGTGTACAGCGGATTGCCCTTGAAGGTGCGGCGCATGAAGAACGCGCCGCCACGACGCAGCAGGCCGCCGATCCCCGGCATGTTGAGATTGATCCCGGCGGCGATGTGCGGCGGAGTCAGGCCGTTGCGAAACAGCAGATAGGACAGTAGCAGGTAGTCTATGTGGCTGCGGTGGCAGGGTACGTAAATCACTTCGTAACCCGGGGCGACCTTCTGCACGCCTTCGATGTTGTTGACCTTTATACCGTCGTAGATCTTGTTCCAGAACCAGCTCAGCACCACTTCCATAAAGCGGATCGCGGTGTAGGTGTAGTCCGAGGCGATCTCGTTGCCGTAACGCAGGGCCTGGGTCTTGGCTTTCTCCGGAGAAATGTTTTCGCGCTCGGCTTCGTCGAGAATGGCCTGCTTGACCAGCGGTTGATTGAGCAGGCCTTTGACCAGGTTGCGGCGGTGGGAAATGTCCGGGCCGATCACCGCGGCTTTGAGGTTGCGGAAGTGCACCCGCAGGATCCGCTGGGCCATGCGCACGGTGCGTTCGTGACCCTTGTTGTGCTCGATCAGTTCACGCAGGTGGATCGGCGCGGAGAACTGCACGCGGGTCTTGCGCCCCAGCACGATGATGCTCAGCAAGCGGCGCAGACGTCCGGTAACGGCCCAGCTGTCGGCGAACAACAGCTTCCACGGGCTCGATTCGCTGTCCGGCGACTGGCCCCAGAACACGCTGACCGGAATGATCTGCGCGTCTTCGGCAGCGTTCTGGCTCAGGGCGCTGACCAGGCGAGTCAGGGTCGGCGGCGCACCGCGTTTGTCCTGACGGCCGAGCCAGTCGGGCTCCGGTGTCAGGTAGAAGAACGCGGCGGGTTCCAGCAGGTTACCCACTGACACTGGCAGTACCGGGCGAGGCAGGCCGGCTTTGCTGCACTCGGTGTCGACCACGGCGAGGTCTGTCAGCGAAGGATTTTGCAGGACGTAGAACACCGGACGACTGCGGTCGAGGTTGAGAGTGAACGACGACTGGTTGATTGTCTCCGAGCGAACCCAGAGATAAAGCAGTCGGCGCAGGGTGCCAAACACAAGACGGCGGAACGGGGAACGGGTCATACGGCATCTGCATGAGTGAATAAAACCGAGCAAATGCTCGGGCGGTCGATAGTGTGCCGGATTCGTCGAAAATCGGCAAAAAAGCGGCTAAGTAAAGTTGAGTTGAGAGTTTTCACGTCTGTCATATACTCGGCGAGTTGCACTGGCCATATAGTGGCACCTGCCAGTGCAAGCAATGTTCCCGAGGCTTTCCTGCGAAAAGTCTGATCAATAATAAAAAAGGAGTATGAACAGATGGCAACACGTGAAACCGGCAACGTGAAGTGGTTCAACGACGCCAAGGGCTACGGCTTTATTCAGCGCGCGGACGGGGTGGATGTGTTTGTGCACTACCGCGCGATTCGCGGTGAAGGGCATCGTTCACTGACTGAAGGTCAGCAGGTCGAGTACGCGGTCGTGACCGGCGAAAAGGGTTTGCAGGCTGAGGATGTGGTGGGCTTGTAAACCCACTCTCCAGACCACCCAAAACAATTGTGGGAGCGGGCTTGCTCGCGAAGGCGGTGTGTCAGTCAAAATTATGTCGACTGACACACCGCCTTCGCGAGCAAGCCCGCTCCCACATTTGATTTGTGTACAGACTTTAAGCGGTTTTCCAGGTGATCTCTTCTTCACCATCGGCGCTGATGCGCATCCAGCGATCAGCCGTCTCTTCGCCTTCTTCCTCGACCCAGCTCCCCGGTGCGCAACGCACTTCGACGTTCAGCGCGGCAAACGCGGCGCGGGCGCAGGCGATGTCGTCTTCCCACGGGGTTTGATCACTTTCCAGGTACAGGCTGTTCCATT
The DNA here is from genome assembly GCF_059695695.1 of Pseudomonas sp. LBUM1670. NCBI lineage: Bacteria > Pseudomonadati > Pseudomonadota > Gammaproteobacteria > Pseudomonadales > Pseudomonadaceae > Pseudomonas > Pseudomonas sp. LBUM1670. The sequence continues at coordinate 1,229,286 of NZ_CP166783.1, forward strand.
TGCCGACGGCTTTCGGCAGCCAGGTCACCGGCACATTGCCGGCCTTGCACTTGTAGGTCTGGCCTTTCTGAACCCAGTCGGTGCACGGGCCTAAAGCTTCGGCGAGCCAGGTCGCAACAGCCTTGTAGTCGACGTCGGCGTCTTTCAGGTAAATCTCGATATCGGGTTGGCGCATGGATGTCCTCACTGCGGGTCTGAAAAATCCATTCGCGGATTTAGCCGGACTCAAGCCGTTGCTCAAGACCAAAAAATTAAGATTGCTCTCTAACTACTACTGCAGTACGAAATAATCGTAGCGCATCGAAACAGTGACCTCGAACGGCTCGGCCTGTTCGATGACCGCCGCCCGGCGTTCGGCACTGGCGCGCCAGCCGTGTGGCGTCATGGCCAACAGGTTGGCGCGATCCTGACCACTTGAAAGCGTCAGTTTGAACTCCAGTGTTTCGCTGTGTTGCAGCGCCATGCCTTCCGGCACCAACGCCAGATGCTTGTCGTCGGTGTACTCACGCACTTCATCGTACAGCCGTTCGCGCAATTCCATCAGATGGCCGCTGGTCGGCCCGACTTTCATCAAGCCGCCGCCGGGGCTGAGCAAGCGTTTGGCTTCTTCCCAGTCCAGCGGGCTGAAGACGCTGGCGAGAAACTGGCAGCTACCCGAGGCCAACGGCACCCGCGCCATGCTGGCGATCAACCAGGTCAGCTGCGGATTGCGCTTGCAGGCGCGTTTGACGGCTTCCCGGGAGATGTCCAGCGCGTAACCGTCTGCGTTCGGCAATGCCTCGGCGATTTGCGCGGTGTAGTAACCCTCGCCACAACCGATGTCGAGCCAGCGCTGCGGCGCGTATTGCGCTGCCAGTTCCGCCAGGCGCTTGGCCACCGGCGCGTAATGGCCGGCGTTCAAGAAGTCGCGACGGGCTTCGACCATCGCCAGGTTATCCCCAGGGTCGCGGCTGTTCTTGTGCTGCACCGGCAACAGGTTCAGGTAACCCTGGCGCGCGCGGTCGAAACGATGCCCGGCGGGGCAGGCCACGCCGTTGTCCACCGCATTCAGCGGTTCGCTGCAGATCGGGCAGGCGAGCATCAGGCGAGCAACTTGATCAGGGTCTGGTAGTAGATTTCGGTCAGCACATCGAGGTCGGCGGCCAGTACGCGCTCGTTGACCTGGTGAATCGTCGCGTTGACCGGGCCCAGCTCGACCACTTGCGTGCCCATGGTTGCAATGAAGCGACCGTCGGAGGTGCCGCCGCTGGTGGAGGCTTTGGTTTCGCGACCGGTGATGTCCTTGATGCTCGACGCGACGGCGTCCAGCAACGCGCCCGGTTCGGTGAGGAACGGCAGACCGGACAGCGCCCAGTCGATGTGCCAGTCCAGGCCGTGCTTGTCGAGGATGTCGGCCACACGTTTTTGCAGACCTTCGACGGTGGATTCGGTGGAGAAGCGGAAGTTGAACACCGCCACCAGATCACCCGGAATCACGTTGGTCGCGCCAGTGCCGGAATTCACGTTGGAAATCTGGAAACTGGTCGGCGGGAAGAAATCGTTGCCATGGTCCCAGTGCTCGGCGGCCAGTTCGGCCAGCGCCGGGGCAGCGAGGTGGATCGGGTTCTTGGCGAGGTGCGGATAGGCCACGTGACCTTGCACACCGTGCACGGTCAGTTTGGCGCCGAGGGAACCGCGACGGCCGTTCTTGACCACATCACCCACCAGCGTGGTGCTCGACGGTTCGCCGACGATGCACCAGTCCAGACGTTCCTTGCGGGCGGCGAGACGTTCGATCACAGCCTTGGTGCCGTGGTGCGCCGGGCCTTCTTCGTCGCTGGTGATCAGGAAAGCGACTTTGCCCTTGTGATCCGGGTAGTCGGCGACGAAGCGTTCGGCGGCTACGGTCATGGAGGCGAGGCTGCCTTTCATGTCCGCCGCGCCACGACCGCAGAGCATGCCGTGTTCGTCGATCAGCGCGTTGAACGGGTCGATCTGCCAGGCCGTCACCGGACCGGTCGGGACCACGTCGGTGTGACCGGCGAAGCACAGTACCGGACCGTCGTGTTTGCCGTGGGTCGCCCAGAAGTTATCCACATCTTCGATGCGCATCGGTTCCAGTGTGAAACCGGCATCGCCCAGGCGCTGCATCATCTGCTTCTGGCAATCGGCATCGACCGGCGTCACGGACGGACGGCGGATCAGGTCGATGGCGAGTTGGAGGGTCGGCGAAAGGTCGGCGTGGGCCGTCATGGAAAACTCCGAAAAAACTTGAATATGGGCGCGGACCAAATGTGGGAGCGGGCTTGCTCGCGAATGCGGTGTGTCAGCCAACATATATGTTGATTGTTACACCGCATTCGCGAGCAAGCCCGCTCCCACAGGTTTTGAGTGCGGTCAGTAAGACCGTATATCACGCCAAGCCCCGCAAAATGGCGGTTATCTTAAAGCAAAACGGCGGCCACTGGCCGCCGTTTAGTGCATCTGCAAAGATTTAGACTGCCGGTGCCGTTTCGGCCTCGACGGCCGGTTTCGGCAGCGAGGACAGGAACGCCATGATCAGCGCCGCCAGGTACGGCAGCGACTGTACCAGCAACATGATCACCCAGAAGCGCATGTCGTTGCTCGGCAGCCCGTTCACCAGGAAGATCCCCAGCGCGGCGCCCCACAACAGCAGCATGATGAACACCTCCTCACGCGCCTCCGAAATCGCCACCCAGAAGCCGTGGTTATCGGCGTTTTTCGGTGTGCGGAAAAACGGAATGCTGCTGGTGAAGAAACCGTACAGCACCGCTTTGGCGATGGTGTGCGACAACGCCAGCCCGGCCAGTGCGGCGCAGAACGCGTCCTTCAGGTTCACGCCAACGGCGCGACGATAGAGGAAGATGATCTTGCCGACCTTGAACACGAACAGCGCCAACGGCGGAATCGCGAAAATCAGCAACGGTGGATCGACCCGCTGCGGCACGATGATCATCGCCGACGACCACAACAGCGCGCCAACGGTGAAGAAGATGTTCATGCCATCCGCGACCCACGGCAACCAGCCCGCGAGGAAGTGGTAACGCTGGCCACGGGTCAGCTCGGTGTCCTTGCCGCGCAGCAAACTGGCGGTGTGACGCTTGATGATCTGAATCGCCCCGTAAGCCCAGCGGAAACGCTGTTTCTTGAAGTCGATAAAGGTATCGGGCATCAGGCCCTTGCCGTAGCTGGTGTGGTAATACGCCGCCGACAGACCTTTCTCGAACACCCGCAGACCCAGTTCGGCGTCTTCACAGATGCACCAGTCGGCCCAGCCCAGTTCCTCGAGCACCGATCGGCGGGTCATGGTCATGGTGCCGTGCTGGATGATCGCGTCGCGGTCATTCCGGGTCACCATGCCGATGTGGAAGAAACCTTTGTATTCCGCGTAGCAGAGCTTCTTGAAGGTGCTTTCGTTTTGATCGCGATAATCTTGCGGCGACTGCACCACAGCGATTTTCGGATCGGCGAAGTGCGGCACCATGTGCTTGAGCCAGTTCGGGTCGACGCAGTAATCCGAGTCGATCACCGCAATCACTTCGGCATCCTTGGCGGTGTGCGGAATCAGGTAATTCAGCGCGCCGCCCTTGAAACCGGCCAGCGGTGCGACGTGGAAGAACTTGAAGCGCGGGCCGAGGGTTGCGCAGTAATCGCGCACCGGTTCCCAGACCGCCGGGTCCTTGGTGTTGTTGTCGATGATCAGGACTTCGAAGTCCGGATAGTCGAGGTTGGCCAGGGCGTTGAGGGTCTGTTTGACCATCTCCGGCGGCTCGTTGTAGCAAGGCACGTGAATCGACACTTTCGGCCTGTAGTCCGAATCGCCCACCACCGGCAGGAATTCACGCCGGCGTTTGTGGGTCCAGACCGCTTCGGCCAGTTCATGCGCCTCGGTCAGCAGAACGATAAACACCCCGAGCGCGCCGAGGGCGAGCAGGAAGCCCACCGTCAGGCTGAACCAGGTGCTGTATTGCAAGCTGTAGTCATAACCGATCCACACCAGTACCGATCCGCAAAGGAAGGCGATAAAGGTCAGGAAGGTACGGCCGCGTTGACGCAGGGCAGAGCCGTCGATCATCAGCAGGGTCAGCGACAACAAGGCCAACACCACCGAACCGACAGCCAGCACGCGCCATTGCGGAATGGCGACGACCGGGCCGTCGAAGTTGAATTTTTGCAGGCGCGCAGCGTTGAACACACCCCAATAGGCGCCCACCGAACCTTCGTCACTGGCCTTCCACGGCTGGTCAAACGCTTCGATCACGAAGTAGTTGAAGCCCTGACGGTTGAGCTTGTTGACCAGTGTGCGCAAGTAAATTGCCTGGTCCGCCGGCGATGCATCGGCACCGCCGCGCATACGGCCGTTGCTCGGCCAGCCGACTTCCGACAGCAGCAGCGGTTTTTTCGGGAACATTTTTTTCAGATCGCGGGCGCGGTCGAGTACGAACTGGCCGGACTGTTCCATCGGAACATGTTCCCAGTACGGCAGGACGTGAGCAGCGATCAGGTCGACGTGCTTGGCCAGGCTCGGGTTTTCTTCCCAGACGTGCCATTGTTCGGACGTGGTCACCGGCACTTTCACCGCCGCACGGACGCGATCCAGAATGATGCTGAGTTCCGCGGCGGTAATTTCCTTACGGAAGATCGCCTCGTTACCTACCACCACGCGAACCACACTGCGCGAGGTGTTGGCGATTTCTATGGCGCGGGTGATCTCGCGCTCGTTGCGCTCCTCATCCGGGCTGATCCAGATCCCGAGAGTGACCCGCAGTCCGTATTCTTCCGCCAGTTTGGGAATGTTCTCCAGCGTCCCGTCGACCGAGTAGGTACGGATGTTGTCCGTCAGCTTGCTCATGATCTCCAGATCGCGACGCATTTCATCGTCGGTCGGGTACTGCTCTTTCTGCGGGTACTGGCCTTGCTGGAATGGCGAGTACGAGAAGCCGGAGATTTGTTCAGGCCAGTTGGGGGCGGTGACCGGGCGATTGATCAGAGCCCAGAAGCCGGTAAACAAGGCAGCGATGGCGAGCACCACGACCAGGTTGAGTCCAAATTTACGCGATGACATGGTTATTTCGGGTTCCAAAGGCTGTGGAACGAAGGAAACGGGTGGCTGCTGCCCGGGGCGCGCATCCTACACCTGGCTTTCCCTGACCGTACAGCGAACAGGGAAATGCCCGACTTTGGGCAATCCAAGTCGATATAAGTTCTTTCGTTAGAGCTCACAGGGCAAATCTTCGTTCGATGTCGTTTCCTCAAGGCTGGAAAGTCGTCCATTCATAGCGCAAAGATGTTCTTGGCCGCCGACGGCCCTATAATGCGCGCCGGTTTTTGGGGTAATGGTCATGAGTACAGAAGATCCGCGGTTTGCAGGCATCGCCCGTTTGTATGGCATCGAAGGCCTTGAGCGCTTGCGCGCGGCCCACGTGGCGATCGTCGGCGTCGGTGGCGTCGGTTCATGGGCGGCTGAAGCCATCGCCCGGTGTGGTGTCGGCGAGATTTCGCTGTTTGACCTCGACGACGTTTGCGTCAGCAACGCCAACCGTCAGTTGCATGCGCTGGACAGCACCGTCGGCAAACCCAAGGTCGAAGTGATGGCCGAGCGCCTGCGCGGGATCAACCCGGATTGCACGGTGCACGCGGTGGCGGATTTCGTCACCCGCGAAACCATGTCCGAGTACATCACGCCGAACATCGACTGCGTGATCGACTGCATCGACAGCGTAAATGCCAAAGCCGCGCTGATCGCCTGGTGCAAACGCCGCAAGATCCAGATCATCACCACCGGCGGGGCGGGTGGGCAAATTGATCCGACGCTGATTCAGGTGTGCGACTTGAACCGGACCTTCAACGACCCGTTGGCCTCGAAGGTGCGTTCGACCCTGCGCCGCGACTACAACTTCTCCCGCACCGTGACCCGTCATTACAGCGTGCCGTGTGTGTTTTCCACCGAGCAGCTGCGTTATCCGAAGCCGGATGGCAGCATTTGCCTGCAGAAGAGTTTTGTCGGGGATGGCGTGAAACTGGACTGCGCAGGCGGGTTTGGTGCGGTGATGATGGTGACGGCGACGTTTGGCATGGTCGCGGCGACCAAGGCTGTGGATAAGATTGTGGCGGGTGTTCGGCGGCCGGCGGATCGGGTTAAACCTGAGGTTTGATGGGTGTGGCTGATGGCCCCTTCGCGAGCAAGCCCGCTCCCACAGGGGCACGCATTCCAATGTGGGAGCGGGCTTGCTCGCGAAGGCGATTAACCCGCCAACTCATTCATTCGCTGCAGCACGGCATTCAAGCCATTACTGCGCGATGGGGAGAGCTGCCGTGATAGACCTAGCTGATCAAACCACTCCGGCAAATCCACCAGCTGCAACTCAACCGCCGACAACCCGTTAACCCGCGCCAGTAACAACGCCACCAACCCGCGAATCAATCGCGCATCGCTGCTCGCGGCAAACTGCCAGTGACCGTCCTGTAGCGAGCCCACCAACCACACCTGACTTTCACAGCCATGCACGCGGTTGGCGTCGACCTTGTCCACATCGCTCAACGCCGGCAGACGGTCGCCCCATTGCATCAGCAGCCGCGCCCGTTGTTCCCAGCCAGCGGCAGCCTGAAAGGTTTCGAGCGCCGTGACGGCATCTGCCGGGAGGTTCATCGCAACAACTCCAGCGCCTGATCCAGCGCTTCAAAGAACCGCTCCAGATCTTCGGAATCGTTATACAGTGCCAACGACACCCGAATCGCCCCGGCCAGTTCAAAGTTTTTCAGCAATGGCATGGCGCAGTGATGACCGGCGCGCACCGCAATTCCCTGTTCTGTCAGCAAATGCGCCAGATCAGAGTTATGCACACCCTCGACGACAAAACTCGCCAGCGCCAGTTGCGGTTTGCCCAGCAGCCGGATGCCGTTGCGTGCCTCAAGACCTTTCAACAAATAGTCGTGCAACGCCGCTTCATGGGCCGAAACCGCGTCCTGATCGAGGCTAGCGAGGTAATCCAGCGTCGCCCCAAGACCAATCACGCTGGAAATCGGCGGCGTGCCCGCTTCGAATCCCAACGGCGCCGGGCGAAAGCGTGCGTGCTGGTAATCCGCATCCAGCACCATTTCGCCGCCGAATTGCCAATGGCGCAGTTGCTTGAGCGCTTCATGGCGCCCGAACAACACGCCCAAACCGTCGGGACCGTAGAGCTTGTGGCTGGAAAATACATAAAAGTCGCAACCCAGCGCCTGCACGTCATGCCGGCCATGGACCACGCCTTGAGCGCCATCGACCACGGTCAACGCGCCGTGTGCCTTGGCCATCGCCAGCAAGGCGGGCAGCGGCTGCCAGGCACCGAGCACGTTGGACAGCTGACTGACCGCCAGCAAGCGAGTCCGCGGGCCGATCATCGACGCGGCGGCATCGAGGTCGATCAAACCGTCAATATCCAGCGGCAGGATCACCAGTTTCAAACCGCGACGGTGGGCCAGTTGCTGCCACGGCAGCAGGTTGGCGTGATGCTCCAGGGCGCTGATGACAATTTCGTCGCCCGGATTGAACAGGTGCTCCAGACCATAGGCCAGGAGGTTCAGCGCGGAGGTGGCGCCGTGGGTAAAGATGATCTGTCCGCATTCGCCGGCATTCAGCCAATGGGCGACTTTGCTGCGGCTGGCCTCGAACGCCTGGGTGGCGTGAGCGCCGGGCAGGTGTTGCGCCCGATGCACGTTGGCCGCGCCATTGGCGTAGTAATGCGCCAGGGCATCCAGCAGGGCTTGAGGTTTTTGCGTGGTGGCGGCGTTGTCCAGATAGGTCTGGTCTTGCCGTTGCAGCGCGGCGATGGCCGGAAAATCGGCGCGCCAGGGAGAGGGAATCATCATGCTATCGGGCCCTGGTGAACATGGGCGAGGTGTACGCCTGACCTGATGGTCGGGTCTACGTCGGACCTGTAGGAGCGAAGCTTGCTCGCGAAGGGGCCCTTGAGGCTGCCAAAAACTTCGCGGGCAAGCCTCGCTCCTACAAGGTTATCTGTGACGCTCTGCTTAGTTGTGAGCGTGCAGCGCTTCGTTCAGTTCGATCGCCGATTTGTGGGTTTTGCATTCCACGGCACCGGTTTCCGAATTGCGGCGGAACAGTAGGTCAGGTTGACCGGCCAGTTCACGGGCCTTCACGACTTTGACGAGCTTGTTGTGCTCGTCCAGCAGCGCCACTTTGGTGCCGGCGGTCACGTACAGGCCCGATTCAACGGTGTTACGGTCGCCCAACGGGATACCGATACCGGCGTTGGCGCCGATCAGGCAGCCTTCGCCAACCTTGATCACGATGTTGCCACCGCCCGACAGGGTGCCCATGGTCGAGCAACCGCCGCCCAGGTCCGAACCCTTGCCGACGAAGACACCCGCGGAAACGCGGCCTTCGATCATGCCCGGGCCTTCGGTGCCAGCGTTGAAGTTGACGAAACCTTCATGCATCACGGTGGTGCCTTCGCCCACATAAGCGCCCAGACGCAGACGCGCCGCGTCAGCGATGCGCACACCGGCCGGAACCACGTAGTCGGTCATTTTCGGGAACTTGTCCACCGAGAACACTTCCAGCAGCTCGCCGCGCAGGCGGGCTTCCAGTTGGCGCTCGGCCAGTTCGGCGAGGTCGATCGCGCCCTGGCTGGTCCAGGCCACGTTCGGCAGCAGCGGGAACACGCCGGCCAGATTCAGGCCGTGCGGCTTGACCAGACGATGGGACAGCAGGTGCAGCTTGAGGTAAGCCTCAGGCGTCGAAGTCAGTTGCGCGTCTTCAGCCAGAATGGTCGCGACGAGTGGCTTGTGGCTCTCGGCCAGACGGGTCAACAAGGCAGCCTGGGCGGCATCGACGCCCTTGACGGCTTCAGCCAGTTGCGAGGCCTGAGCATTACTGAACGCGATGGCCTGATTGCCTTCGGTGTAGCCCAGAACGGGCGCGATGGCCGCAATCAGTTCGGCCGACGGGTTGAGCAATGGCTGTGCGTAAAACACTTCCAGCCATGCGCCTTGACGGTTTTGAGTGCCGACACCAAAGGCCAGGCTGAACAGGGTAGTGGACATGTGAATACCTCTAACAAAATTGAACGGGCGGGCTTACTTGAGCGCTGCCGCGTAGATATCTGGCTTGAAGCCAATCAGGGTTCGGTCACCGAGATCGAGCACCGGGCGCTTGATCATCGAGGGTTGCGCGAGCATCAGTTCGATGGCTTTCGGCTGGTCGAGATCGGCTTTGCGTTCGTCGTCGAGCTTGCGAAAGGTCGTACCTGCACGGTTCAACACCACTTGCCAGCCGTGCTCGTCGCACCATTGGGTCAGGTGTTCACGGTCGATTCCGGCCGTTTTGTAATCATGAAAGTCATAGCTGACAGCGTGTTCATCGAGCCAGGTGCGCGCCTTTTTCATGGTGTCGCAGGCTTTGATACCGAAAAGGTGCAACGTTTTTCTTGAAACGGTCAAGGAATTGCCTCCTTTGCAGATGCTGGAAAAAAAGGTGAAGGATTATGCCATGACCAGACGGTTTCGCGTCGGCCTTGGTCGGGTTTGTCATGTAGGAGCCGAGCTTGCTCGCGATGAACCTGAGAACACCGCAGGGTGACAGGCTTGTAGCGTTATCGTTAACGACCATCGCGAGCAAGCTCGGCTCCTACAGGGGGGCGGTGTTTCATGGTCGCGTGCGACATAGGTGGAAGGGGCAGGGATCAGTCCAGGCGGCTGATATGGCGCGATCCTTCGGATTACCGGGCGCAAAACCGCCGATTACGTTTGAAGGTGCTGCGGGCGCAACGCCTGGAGATGTACACGCTCAGCGTCATCACCAGATGGGTGATGACGTTGAGCTTTATTTAAGTGAGGCGAATCCGGGGACTCTCAATAATGTGAGCCATGGGTCGCAGATCAACCCGTTCTCAGGGGTGCTCACAAGAGCCGCCGTCATGTGAATGGGGAATCGGATAGAGGATTAGAATGACGCGTTTATCCTCGTTACTTATTTCTGTATTCATCGGGACTTCGAATTTTCCATCCGTGAGTTCTTTTTCGACCGGATAATGCATGATGGATGTTTTGTCGTAAGCGCCAACGAGTATGTCGTCGATTTCCAACGGTGTAAACTTATTGAGGTCTACTTCTGCTTTGCTCATGCCGTATTTTACGGCGTACTCTTCATAGACTTTTTCTTTGTTCCACGGAATATTTGCATCGAGGTGCAAGTGTTCATGATGCAAACCCAATGCATGACCGAATTCATGCAGAACAACTGCTCTGAAGTCGAAGTCTGATTGTATTGCTTTGATAAGCATCGTCGGTTGACCCGCTTTAAATAATAGTGCGTCAGTGCCAATAACTGAGCCGTTGCTTTGAGCATTTGTTTGGATCTTGATGTCGCCATTGTTCCCATCAATAAACTTGAACGTCAAACTGACATAGGGTTCCCATTCCCGGATCAACGCTTTAATCGCTTCCTTTAGTGACTCGGAAGGACCGCCTAAAAACGAAATGGTCAATTCGCGGGAGGGGTTCCATAGCTGTTTGTACATCGCGACCGCACGCGTTGAGATGCCGCCAGGCAACGCATTGTCGGGGTTCTCGGCGACGGCTATTTGATAGGACCCTTGTGGGTTTGCAGTTTTCAGAATCATGCAGGGTTTATGATTGCACATGTTCAATATCCTTTTGAATTGATTGCCAGGGAAGTTATGGATAAGTCCGACGCATGAACGCGATGTCTCCTTCGCTGATGTTCCAGTTTTCAGATTGATGCCAGTCGCCCACGGTGAGTTCGTTGAAGACTTGATAGTGCATCACTGATTTTCGGTCGTAGGGTGCGTAGGTGCGACCGGGCACGCGCTCAAGGGGAAAAACATTCGCGTCAACTTGCGCTTTGGAGTAGCCAGCAGAATTCGCGAAATGGACATAGGCTTTTTCCCGGTCCCAAGGTATTCCCGCATCAGGATGTTGATGCTCATGATGCAGTCCTAGCGCATGGCCGAATTCATGTATGACGGTGAACTCGAAGCGGGAAGAAGTAATGTTGGTTCCCAATGTCATCGAGGGGTTGTGAGGGTGCCCCGTGAGTGAGTCGGTCCCTATTGCTGAACTGCCAGCGTCGTCAAGTCGTGGCTGGAAATCGACCCGGATATCACCCAGGAACTCATCGGAGTTGAAAATGTCCTCTTCATCCATTTCAATGAATTCGAATTTTAGATTAATGTAAGGCAGCCATTTGCTAGCGCCTTTTTTTACGGCTTCAAATGAATGTTCATCGAAGCTGTAAACGAGAATTTTCAACGTTCTACCGGGGGTCCAGTACTTGGTGTGTTCACCGACGCTTCTTTTATTTCGACCGCCGCTGTTTATCGCTCCGTTACTGGGGCGTTCGTTGACTGCAGCAGTATAAGAGGCTAGCGAGTCTGAAGTTTTAATAATGCTGCAGTATTGATGTTGGCTCATGTATTGCCGTCCTTGGTTTTGGTTTGGTGTATGGATTTGACGTGGGACTGGTCATACTTGTTTGATCAAAGCGTGGCGGGAAAAGGATAAGCCTCGGCCATGAACGCTTTATCCTTTTGACTGAGGACAAGATTAAGATCGATTTTGAAGTCGCCTTCGGTCCAGTCCTGGCGCACGGCATAGTGCATGATCGACTGCGGGTCGTAAGGTGAGTAAACCACTTCGCTGGCGTCAAGAAGGTTGAAGTAGCGTTCGTCAACGCTGCGACGCGCGTAGTCGTCCTCATCCGCATCTTCATCCACGTCATGGGCCGCGTAAACTGCCCGTTTGTTCCAGGGAATGTTCGACTCGGGATGCAGGTGTTCATGTTCTGCGCCCAGTACATGGCCAAATTCGTGCATGGCATTGGCGATGAAAAATTTTAAGGAAAGGTGGTGGTCCGGTGACAGACGCATGGTTGGGAGGCTCTGATCGGTCTCGATCAAGGCGTTGGTGCCAATATAAGACCAGTACACGCCTGGTTCGCTCTTGATGCGGATATCACCGACTTCACCTTCGACGAAATCGAACTTCAGGTTCACGTATGGCAACCAGTTACTCGCCGCAGTCTTGACGGCGTCCTTAAAGCTTTGATCGCCGTTCAGAAATGCAATGCGCAATGTGCGGCCCGGAGCCCAGAAGTTTGTGTGCTTGCCGGCTGCCCGCTTTTTACGACCGGTTACAGAGATTCCGCGATTCGCAGGATTTTCGGCGATGGCAGCGTCGTAAGAAGCTTGAATATCTTCTGGTTTTTTGATGAAGCAATAAGACGGGTTAGTCATATATATACATCCGTGTATTATTGGATTTGATTTTTATTTGGTTATGTTTGCTTAGGGTAGATCTTGCGCATCAATTTCTATCGCTCTGACTGATTGTTTTATTTTTATCCACGAACCAGTCGCCTGTGGTCAGTTCGTTGGGAACCATATAATGCATGATCGATGTCGGGTCATAGGGGGTGGTTCGATTGTTTGTTGTTTCCAGTTTTCTGAATAAGTTGTGGTCGACTTCTTCCTTGGACCAATTGTAATTCGTCAGGTAGTGGTGATAGACGAGCGGCTTGTTCCATGGAATGTCGGATTTGGGGTGTTGATGTTCATGTTCCATCCCCAGTGCATGTCCGAACTCGTGCAAAACGGCACTTTCGAACCCCGGATGTGACAGGTCGGTGCCAATGTTCATCGTATTCTCGCCAGGACCGCGCAGGGTGGCATCGGTACCAATGGCTGAATAGTTCAAAGGCGCTTCCATGGTGATTCTAATATCACCCTCAGCACCGCTTGCGAACTCCAGAGTCAGGTTGATGGAGGGCTGCCACTGCTTGATGGCTGCTATCGCCGCTTGGCGGTGTGCATTGGAGGGCGGGTTGAGAAAGGCGATTTTAAGCGTCCTGTCACGGGCCCAAAATTTACTATGAGTGGCGACACCGCGTTTTTGTCTGCCCCCAGTATCAGAGACGGTTTTATTGTCAGGGTTTTCATTGATGGCAGCTTCATAAGAGGCTTGCTCGTCAAAGTTGCTGATAACTTTGCATGGGTGTGGATGAGGCATTACTGCGCTCCTTGTTAGAACTTATAGGTTTGGTAATAAGTCGTGGTTCTAACTGGAGAGTAGTTATGTATGTGGTGGGGCGTAAAGTTGCTATTTGTTAGTTGTCGTTACGCTGAGAAGTTTATGCCTGCACTGCGTTGCACAGTGCAGGCAAGTTTCGAGTTACTTGTGGCGAGTTATAAAGTTGCGAATCCGCTCTGCCGCTTCAACGCATTCCGATAGCGGCGCAACCAGCGCCATGCGCACTCGACCGGCCCCCGGATTGGCACCGTCAACCTCACGGGAAAGGTAGGAGCCCGGCACTACGGTCACGTGTTCTTCAACAAAAAGATCGCGGCAGAACGCCTCGTCATCGCCTTCAACATTGGGCCACAAGTAAAAACCGCCATCCGGACGTTGCACATCCATGACCGGACCAAGGATTTCCAGCACCGCGTCATACTTCTCGCGATACAGCGCACGGTTGGCGCGTACATGCACTTCGTCATTCCATGCCGCGACGCTGGCCAGCTGAGTCTGAACCGGCATCGCGCAGCCGTGATAAGTGCGATACAGCAGGAAGCCTTTGAGTATCTCGGCATCACCCGCAACAAAACCCGAACGCAGGCCAGGCAGGTTGGAACGCTTGGACAGGCTGTGGAACACCACGCAGCGCTTGAAATCCTTGCGGCCCAGTTCCACGCAGGCGCTGAGCAGGCCGGCGGGCGGGGTTTGTTCGTTGAAATACAGTTCGCTGTAGCACTCGTCCGCAGCGATCACGAAGTCGAATTCGTCGGCGAGGGCGATGAGCTTTTTCAGAGTATCGACAGGGATCAGCGCGCCGGTCGGGTTGCCCGGCGAGCACAGGAACAGGATCTGGCAGCGTTTCCAGATGTCGGGGGAAACCGCATCGAAATCCGGGTTGAAACCGTTTTCGTCCAGGCACGGCAGGTAATGCGGCTTGGCGCCGGCGAGGAACGCTGCACCTTCATAGATCTGATAGAACGGGTTCGGGCTGACCACCAGTGCATCGTCGCCACGGTTGACCACGGTCTGGGTGAAAGCGAACAGTGCTTCGCGGGTGCCGTTTACCGGCAGCACGTTGCGCGCCGGGTCGAGCCAGCCGCCAGGGACGTTGAAGCGGCGGTCGCACCAGGCGGCGATGGCTTCACGCAGGGCTGGAATACCCAGAGTGGTCGGATAAACGGCCATCTGATCCAGATTGCTTGCCAGGGCTTCGGCGACAAAGCTTGGCGAACGGTGCTTCGGCTCGCCGATGGACAGTGCGATAGGGCGTTTGTCCGGGTTTGGCGTGACGCTGCCGAGCAGGGCGCGGAGCTTCTCGAACGGGTAGGGCTGGAGCTGGGACAAAGCGTTGTTCATCGGTCGATCTCATTCGGTGTGGGAGCGGCGCTGGCCCCTGTAGGAGCGAGCTTGCTCGCGATGGTCGTCAACGATAACGCGTGCTTGCCATGGCAGCGCGGCGTATTTGAGTTCATCGCGAGCAAGCTCGCTCCTACAAAAGAGCGGGCCGTTGTTAATTCAGATACTGATTCGCGACAGTTTGATATCGGGTTCCTGGCTCACGCTCAGCTGTTCGACGATCGCATCCTGCAAACGGCTGCACAGCAACGGGTCGGACAATGGCTGGTTGTTCGCATCGGTAATGAAGAACACGTCTTCCACGCGCTCGCCGAGCGTCGCAATCTTGGCGTTCTGCAGCGACAGGTCGAACTCCAGGAAAATCGTGCCGATCCGCGCCAGCAGGCCAGGGCGATCCGGGGCGCTGAGCTCCAGCACGGTCACCGGGCGCTGGGCGTCGTTGTGGATCGTCACCTGTGGCGCAAAGGCGAAATGCTTGAGCTGACGCGGCACGCGACGCTGAATGATCGTCGGGTAGTCGTCCGGGTTGCGCAGGGCTTCGGTCAGGCCTTCGCGAATCTGTTTGACCCGCGCCGGGTTATCGCCGATCGAATCGCCGTCGGTGTCGAGCACGATGTAGGTGTCGAGGGTGAACTGGCTGCTGGACGTGATGACCCGGGCGTCGTGAATGTTCAGGTTCAACTGGTCCATCGCCGCCACGGTCACGGCGAAGAAGTCGTGCTGGTCCGGCGCATAGATGAAGATCTGCGTACCGCCCTCGAACTCGCGCTGGGTGGTTTCCTTGATCAGCACCAGCGGGCCGCCGTCGGCCGGCTGCTGCAGGATCGCGTCAGTGTGCCAGGCCACGTCGCCGGCGGTGTGACGCAGGAAATAGTCATCGCCCAATTGCGACCACAACTGCTCGACGTCGTCCGGATCGGTGCCGCCGCGTACCAGAATATCGAGGGCGGCGCTCTGGGTCTGGCGGATCTGCATTTCGCGATCCACCGGGTTTTCCAGGCCGCGACGCAACGCACGCTTGGTCTCGGTGTAGAGCTGGCGCAACAGGCTGGCGCGCCAGGAGTTCCACAGCGTCGGGTTGGTGGCGTTGATGTCGGCGACGGTCAGTACGTACAGGTAATCGAGGTGGGTTTCGTCACCGACGATCTGCGCGAAGTCGTGGATCACGTGCGGGTCGGACAAGTCCTTGCGCTGGGCAGTGGTCGACATCACCAGGTGGTTTTGTACCAGCCAAACGATCAGGCGGCTGTCCCACACGGGCAATTGGTGGCGCTGGCAGAAGGCCTCGGCATCCACCGCGCCGATTTCCGAGTGATCGCCATGCCGGCCTTTGCCGATGTCGTGGTACAGGCCGGCGAGGTAGATCAGCTCTGGCTTGGGCAGCTTGCCCATAAGCTTGCTGGCCAGCGGGAATTTTTCCGACACTTGCGTGTACTGCAACTTACGCAGGTGCTTGATCAGATTTAGCGTGTGCGCGTCGACTGTGTAGATGTGAAACAGGTCGTGCTGCATCTGCCCGACAATAAAGCCGAACTCCGGCAGGTAACGTCCGAGAATGCCATAACGGTTCATCCGCCGCAGGTTGCGGTGGATGCCGATCTTGCACTTGAACAGCTCGATGAACAGGCTGGTGTTGCGAATGTCGTTGCGGAAATCGTCGTCGATCAGATGGCGGTTTTCCCGCAGCAGACGAATGGTGTCGGCGCGCACACCTTTGATTTCCGGTTGCTGGGCCATCAGCACGAAGATCTCGAGCATGGCGAATGGCGTGCGGCGGAACACGTTGTCGTTGCGCGCTTCGATGTAACCGTCGTGCAACTGGAACCGCGAGTTGATCGGTTGCGGCGGCGCTTCATCTTCCGGCGCGAGGATGACTTCCTCGAAGTGCTGGATGATCAGGTCGCTGAGCTGAGCGATGCTCATGACCACCCGGTAATACTGCTGCATGAAGTTTTCGATGGCTTGCTTGGCGTCATCGCCCTGGAAACCCAGCAGGCCGGCAATCGAACGCTGGTGGTCGAACAGCAAGCGGTCTTCGGAGCGACCGGCGAGCATGTGCAGCGCATAACGAACTTTCCACAGGAATTCCTGGGAGGAGGCCAGCAAGGCGTTTTCACTCTCGACCAGGAAACCTTCACCGGCGAGGGCCCACAGGTTCAGGGTGCCGTATTCGCGCCGGGCCACCCACAGAATCGTCTGAATATCCCGTAGTCCGCCGGGCGAGCCTTTGACGTTGGGTTCCAGGTTGTATTCGGTGTCGTTGTACTTGTGGTGACGGGCCTTCTGTTCGGCGCGTTTGGCCAGAAAGAAGTCCTTGCTCGGCCACATGTGCGCGGTGCTGGTGACGTCGAGCATGCGCTGGCGCAAGCGCTCGGGGCCGCAGATGGTGCGGCTTTCCATCAGGTTGGTGACAACCGTCAGGTCGGCGCGGGCTTCTACCGCGCATTCATCGACGGAGCGAACGCTCTGACCGACTTCCAGGCCGATGTCCCACAACAGCGTCAGAAAACGCTCGATGGAATCACGGAAAACTTCGTGGTCGGCGCTGTCCAGCAGGATCAGCAGATCGATATCCGAGTAGGGGTGCAACTCGCCGCGACCGTAGCCACCGACCGCGACCAGCGCGATGTCGGCGTCTTCGCTCCAGTTAAATTGCTCCCAGGCCTTTTGCAGGATGTTGTCGACGAACCACGCGCGATCCTCGATCAGCCGGCGAATCTCGCGGCCGCTACGAAAGCGCGCGTCAAGGACCTCGCGAGCCTGGCGGATCGCCTTCTTGAAAGCTGCGATCGGGCTGGCCTTCAGGGCGAGTTCCGCCTGGAACTGGCCACGGTCGAAGAGTTCGGGATCCACCTGCGGCATTGATTGGCATTCCTATCTATCTAAAAGGCTGGGAGCGGCGCGGGTCGGATCAGGCCGAAACGCGCGGGATGGTGTCATCGCTGCGCAAGGTGAAGATCTCGTAACCGGTTTCGGTCACTGCCAGCGTGTGCTCCCACTGCGCCGACAACTTGCGGTCCTTGGTGATCGCGGTCCAGCCATCGCCCAACACCTTGGTGTCGGCCTTGCCCTGGTTGATCATCGGCTCGATGGTGAAGGTCATGCCTGCCTTCAATTCCATGCCGGTGCCGGCGCGGCCGTAATGCAGGATCTGCGGCTCTTCGTGGAACACCTTGCCGATGCCGTGGCCGCAGAACTCGCGAACCACCGAGAAACCGTTCTTTTCGGCGTGCTTCTGGATCACTTCACCGATGTCGCCCAGGCGGCAGCCGGGTTTGACGATTTCGATGGCCTTGTACATGCATTCCTGGGTCACTTGCGACAGGCGCTCGGCCCAGACCGGCACGGTGCCAACGTGGAACATGCGGCTGGTGTCGCCGTGGTAACCATCTTTGATCACGGTGACGTCGATGTTCACCGTGTCACCGTCCTTCAATGGCTTCTCGTTCGGAATGCCGTGGCAGACCACGTGGTTGATCGAGGTACAGATCGACTTCGGGTAGCCTTTGTAGTTGAGCGGGGCAGGAATGGCCTGCTGCACGTTGACGATGTAGTCGTGGCAGATGCGGTCCAGTTCTTCGGTGGTGATACCCGGCTTGACATGTTCAGCAATCATTTCCAGCACATCGGCGGCCAGTTTGCCGGCGACACGCATTTTTGCGATGTCCTCCGGGGTTTTGAGGGTGACGGTCATACAGGCTCTCTCTGCGCTCGATGGCGCTTGCTAACTCGGAATGGGCAATGTGCGATTGATCTTCGCCGCCCTGAAAAACGCGATTCTAACAGACGATCAGCGCAAATCTGAGCCTCTGTGCATCGCTTCTCTCTATAGATAGGCGCATTCTTGAGCGATTCCAAGGGCGTGGAAGAAGACGCGCGTCAGGAATCGAGAATCCGGGTTCCGTTTTTTGGAGTCTTGTGATATAAAATGCGCCGCTTTCCGGGGATGCCCCGAGAGGCTTAAATCCACACACGTGTCGACACGATGACCTGGGTGCCTTCAGCTGATGCTGCTGGTTGGTCATTGGGATACGTGGAGGCCAAACCCGACTTATTAAGGAACTATCATGTCCCAAGTCAACATGCGCGATATGCTGAAGGCCGGTGTGCACTTCGGTCACCAGACCCGTTACTGGAACCCGAAAATGGGTAAATACATTTTCGGCGCGCGTAACAAGATCCACATCATCAACCTTGAAAAAACCCTGCCAATGTTCAACGAAGCTCTGACTTTCGTAGAGCGTCTGGCCCAGGGCAAAAACAAGATTCTGTTCGTCGGCACCAAGCGTTCCGCTGGCAAGATCGTTGCTGAAGAAGCAGCACGTTGCGGTTCGCCGTACGTCGATCACCGCTGGTTGGGCGGCATGCTGACCAACTTCAAAACCATCCGTGCTTCCATCAAGCGTCTGCGTGACCTTGAAGTGCAAGCCGAAGACGGTACTTTCGCCAAGCTGACCAAGAAAGAAGCGCTGATGCGCACTCGCGATCTTGAGAAGCTCGATCGTTCCCTGGGTGGTATCAAGGACATGGGCGGTCTGCCAGACGCTTTGTTCGTTATCGACGTTGATCACGAGCGCATCGCGATCACCGAAGCCAACAAGCTGGGCATCCCGGTTATCGGCGTAGTCGATACCAACAGCAGCCCGGAAGGCGTTGACTACATCATCCCAGGCAACGATGACGCAATCCGCGCTATCCAGCTGTACATGGGTTCGATGGCTGACGCAGTAATCCGCGGTCGCAACCACGTTGCTGGCGGCACCGAGCAGTTCGTTGAAGAAGCTCCGGCAGCTGCAGCTGAGTAATTGACGCCCTGGCGTTGACTCAGTAAGCAAAAAGGGGGCTTGGCCCCCTTTTTGCCACCTCGAAAACCATTTGTCCGGTGGCGCACTTACAGCATCTGTAACTTGCAGCTGCTAACAAGGGTGGTTCGGGAAGAATTGAACGCCCGTTCGATCGGGTGGAATGGTTGAAAACCTATCCAAGAGGAATTTTGAAATGGCAGAGATTACTGCAGCGTTGGTAAAAGAACTGCGCGAGCGTACTGGCGAAGGCATGATGGACTGCAAAAAGGCCTTGACCAAGGCTGGCGGCGACATCGAAAAAGCCATTGATGACATGCGCGCTTCGGGCGCCATCAAGGCTGCCAAGAAAGCAGGCAACGTGGCTGCTGAAGGCGCTATCGCTCTGAAGGAAGACGGTAAATCCGCCGTTCTGCTGGAAGTGAACTCGCAGACCGACTTCCTGGCTCTGCAGGACGACTTCAAGGCATTTGTTGCGGGCAGCGTTGAAAAAGCGTTCGCTGACAAACTGACTGACGTCGCTCCGCTGATCGAAGCTCAAGAAGCCGATCGCCTGGTTCTGGTCGGCAAGGTTGGCGAAAACGTCAACATCCGTCGCCTGGCTCGCGTTGAAGGTGATGTTGTTGGTGGTTACCTGCACGGCAACAAGATCGGTGTTGCGGTTGTTCTGAAGGGCGGCGACGTTGAGCTGGCCAAAGACATCGCTATGCACGTAGCGGCCACCAACCCTGAATTCCTGCTGCCATCGGAAGTTTCCGCTGAAGCGGTCGAGCGTGAGAAGGGCGTGTTCCTGACCCTCAACGCTGACAAGATCGCCGGCAAGCCGGAAAACATCGTTGAAAACATGGTCAAAGGCCGTATCAGCAAGTTCCTGGCTGAAGCGAGCCTGGTTGAGCAGGCGTTCGTCAAGAACCCTGAAATCAAGGTCGGCGACCTGGCCAAGAAAGCCGGTGCTGAAATCGTTTCTTTCACCTACTTCAAAGTAGGCGAAGGCATCGAGAAGCCGGTCGACAACTTCGCTGAAGAAGTTGCTGCCCAGCTGGCTGCCGCCAAGCAATAAGACGGTTTTTAACTGTCGCCCTGAAGAGGCTGCCCGCTTACGCGCGCAGCCTCTTTTCAGATGGGGCACCAATTTTTTATTGGATTCCCTTTGGAACTGGCTTACAAAGCCATGTTCCGATGGCGCTGAAGCAGCGCCAAGCTAGAGTGAACGCCAGCTGTAAACAGCTCGCAAAGAATTTTTAAAATACGCCGCAGGAGAGATTCGCAATGGCTCAGCAGGGCAGTGGTTATCAGGCTCGCTATAAACGCATTCTACTCAAGCTTAGCGGCGAGGCCCTGATGGGCTCGGAAGAGTTCGGGATCGACCCGAAAGTTCTGGATCGCATGGCGCTGGAAGTCGGCCAACTGGTCGGCATCGGTGTTCAGGTCGGTCTGGTGATCGGCGGCGGCAACCTGTTCCGCGGTGCAGCGCTGAGCGCGGCCGGCATGGATCGGGTCACCGGCGACCACATGGGCATGCTGGCCACTGTGATGAACGCCCTGGCCATGCGCGATGCGCTGGAACGTGCCAATATCTCGGCCATCGTGATGTCGGCCATTTCCATGGTGGGTGTGACCGATCACTATGATCGCCGCAAAGCCATGCGCCACCTCAACTCCAAAGAAGTCGTGATCTTCGCGGCCGGTACTGGCAATCCGTTCTTCACCACGGATTCGGCAGCCTGCTTGCGTGCGATCGAAATCGACGCTGACGTCGTGCTGAAAGCGACCAAGGTCGATGGTGTCTACACCGCAGATCCATTCAAGGACCCGCATGCCGAGAAGTTCGATCATCTGACCTACGATGAAGTACTGGATCGCAAGCTGGGTGTGATGGATCTGACGGCCATTTGCCTGTGCCGCGACCACAAGATGCCGTTGCGCGTATTTAACATGAACAAGCCCGGCGCCCTGCTGAACATCGTGCATGGCGGCGCTGAAGGGACCCTGATCGAGGAAGGCCAACAATGATCAACGAAATCAAGAAAGACGCTAAAGAGCGTATGCAGAAATCCGTCGAGTCGCTGATGCACAACTTCGGCCGTATTCGTACCGGCCAGGCGCACCCGAGCATTCTGGAAGGCGTGATGGTGCCGTATTACGGTTCCGACACTCCGATCAAGCAAGTGGCGAACATCACCGTCAAAGACGCACGTACCCTGCAAGTCGTTGCCTTTGAGCGCAACATGCTGGGCGCTGTCGACAAAGCCATCGGTAGCGCGGGTCTGAACCTCAATCCGACCAACCTCGGTGAGTTGCTGCTGATCTCCATGCCGGCCCTGACCGAAGAAACCCGCAAGGGCTTCACCAAGCAGGCTCGCGATGTTGCTGAAGACGCTCGTGTTGCAGTGCGCAACATCCGTCGTGATGCGAACAGCCAGCTCAAGGATCTGGTCAAGGAAAAGGAAATCAGTGAAGACGAAGAGCGCCGCGCCACTGGCGAGATCGATGATCTGACCAAAAAGTACGTGGCTGAAATCGACGCGAATCTGGCGCAGAAAGAAAAAGACCTGATGGCCGTATAAGGGTCGCGTTTTCATGGAAAAGACCAAGCAGGGTGCGCCGTCCGCGGTGCCGCGCCATGTCGCGATCATCATGGATGGCAATAATCGCTGGGCGAAAAAACGCTTTATGCCGGGTGTCGCCGGGCATAAAGCGGGTGTGGATGCGGTTCGTGCAGTGATCGAGGTGTGTGCCGAGGCCAAGGTCGAGGTATTGACCCTGTTCGCCTTCTCCAGCGAGAACTGGCAGCGTCCGGCCGATGAGGTCAGTGCCTTGATGGACCTGTTCTTCAAGGCATTGCGTCGCGAGGCCAAGCGCCTGAACGAAAACAACATCAGTCTGCGCATCATTGGCGACCGTTCGCGTTTTCATCCAGAGCTTCAGGCGGCCATGCGCGAGGCTGAAGCCATGACGGCGGGCGC
Source organism: Pseudomonas sp. LBUM1670 (assembly GCF_059695695.1). Classification (NCBI taxonomy): domain Bacteria; kingdom Pseudomonadati; phylum Pseudomonadota; class Gammaproteobacteria; order Pseudomonadales; family Pseudomonadaceae; genus Pseudomonas; species Pseudomonas sp. LBUM1670. Next base: position 1,251,445 of record NZ_CP166783.1, read on the forward strand.
CAACCGCTTCGTTTTGCAGATCGCTGCCAATTACGGCGGTCAGTGGGACATCGCGCAAGCCGCGCAGTGTCTGGCGCGGGAAGTCCAGGCCGGCCATCTGCGTCCGGAAGACATTACCCCGGAACTGTTGCAAACCTGTCTGGCCACCGGCGACCTGCCGTTGCCGGATCTGTGCATTCGCACCGGTGGCGAGCACCGCATCAGTAACTTTCTGCTGTGGCAACTGGCCTACGCCGAGTTGTACTTCTCCGACCTGTTCTGGCCGGACTTCAAACACGACGCCATGCGCATCGCGCTGGCCGATTTCGCTTCTCGTCAGCGGCGCTTCGGTAAAACGAGCGAGCAGGTCGAGGCTGGAGCCCGGGTTTAATGCTTAAACAACGAATCATCACCGCGCTGATACTGCTGCCGATTGCCTTGTGCGGGTTTTTCCTGCTCGAAGGTTTCGGCTTCGCGCTGTTCATCGGGTTGGTCGTGACCCTCGGTGCCTGGGAATGGGCGCGTCTGGCAGGTTTCGCCGCTCAACCGATTCGCGTCGCCTACGCCGTAGTGGTCGCATTGATGCTGTTTTTCATGCACATCCTGCCGGGGCTTGCGCCTTGGGTGTTGGGCGCCTCGGCGCTGTGGTGGGGCGTGGCGACCTATCTGGTGCTGACCTATCCGCGCTCCAGCGAGCTTTGGTCCAGTGCCGCTTGCAAACTGGTGATCGGGCTGCTGATCCTGTTGCCGGCCTGGCAAGGTCTGGTGCAGATCAAGCAGGAGCCATTGGGCAACTGGTTGATCATGGCGGTGATGGTGCTGGTCTGGGGGGCCGATATCGGTGCCTACTTTTCCGGTCGGGCCTTCGGCAAGCGCAAACTTGCGCCGCTGGTCAGTCCCGGCAAGAGCTGGGAAGGCGTGTATGGCGGCCTGGCGCTGAGCCTGGTCATCACCGTGATTGTCGGCCTGGTTCGCGACTGGACGGTCGCCGAGCTTTTCAAAGGGTTGATCGGTGCGGCGATTATCGTGTTCATCTCGGTCGTGGGTGATCTCACCGAAAGCATGTTCAAGCGCCAGTCCGGGATCAAGGACAGCAGTAATCTGCTGCCAGGTCACGGCGGTGTGCTGGATCGCATCGACAGTCTGACGGCTGCGATCCCTGTATTTGCTGTGCTGTTGTGGATGGCGGCACCGTGAGCCGCCCACAGCAGATTACCGTTCTGGGCGCGACCGGTTCGATTGGCCTGAGCACGCTCGACGTCATTGCCCGTCATCCCGAGCGTTATCAGGTTTTTGCCCTGAGCGGCTTCACGCGTCTGAGCGAGTTGCATGCGCTTTGCATCCGTCATGTGCCGCGGTTCGCCGTAGTGCCGGAGCAGAGCGCCGCCCGGGTCTTGCAGGACGATTTGCGTGCAGCCGGTCTGTCGACTCGCGTGCTGGTGGGGGAGGAGGGCCTGTGTCAGGTCGCCTCCGATCCTGAAGTCGATACGGTCATGGCGGCCATCGTCGGTGCGGCGGGCTTGCGTCCGACCCTGGCGGCCGTTGAAGCCGGCAAGAAAATTCTCCTGGCCAACAAAGAAGCGCTGGTGATGTCCGGCGCGCTGTTCATGCAGGCCGTACGCAAAAGCGGTTCGGTGCTGCTGCCGATCGACAGCGAGCACAACGCGATTTTCCAGTGCATGCCGCAGGATTTTTCTCGTGGGCTCGGGGTGGTGGGGGTGCGTCGGATTTTGCTGACAGCCTCTGGCGGTCCGTTCCGACAGACACCCTTGGCCGAGCTGGTCGATGTTTCCCCTGAGCAAGCCTGTGCGCATCCGACCTGGTCCATGGGGCGCAAGATTTCCGTGGATTCGGCGAGCATGATGAACAAGGGGCTCGAGCTGATCGAGGCCTGCTGGCTGTTCGACGCCAAGCCGTCCCAGGTGGAAGTGGTGATTCACCCGCAGAGTGTGATTCATTCGCTGGTCGACTACATCGACGGTTCGGTATTGGCTCAGCTGGGAAATCCCGACATGCGCACGCCGATCGCCAACGCCCTGGCCTGGCCGGAGCGTATCGATTCGGGGGTTGCACCGCTGGACCTGTTCGCCATCGCACGTCTGGACTTCCAGGCGCCCGATGAAGAGCGTTTCCCTTGCCTTCGACTGGCGCGTCAGGCTGCCGAGGCGGGCAATAGTGCGCCAGCCATGCTCAATGCGGCAAATGAAGTGGCGGTCGCGGCCTTTCTCGACAGGCGGGTTCGCTATCTGGAAATCGCGAGTATCATCGAGGAAGTCTTGAATCTCGAGCCTGTGGTTGCGGTGGATGATCTCGAGGCAGTGTTCACGGCTGACGCGAAAGCGCGAGTCCTGGCCGGGCAATGGTTGAGTCGTCACGGGCGGTAAGTGCTGCAACACGTTGGCCCATGCAGCACTGGATAGGATTGCGGAGAAAGTAGATGAGCGCGCTCTATATGATTGTCGGCACCCTGGTAGCCCTGGGTGTGCTGGTCACCTTCCACGAATTCGGCCATTTCTGGGTCGCGCGTCGCTGTGGGGTCAAAGTGCTGCGCTTCTCCGTGGGCTTCGGCATGCCGTTGCTGCGTTGGCACGACAAGAAAGGTACTGAGTTCGTCGTTGCCGCGATTCCGCTGGGCGGCTACGTGAAGATGCTCGATGAGCGCGAAGGCGAAGTGCCAGCCGATCAGCTCGATCAGTCCTTCAACCGTAAATCCGTCCGCCAGCGTATTGCAATTGTGTCGGCGGGGCCGATTGCCAACTTTTTACTGGCGATGATTTTTTTCTGGGTGCTCGCGATGCTCGGCAGCGAGCAGGTGCGGCCAGTCATCGGTGCCGTCGAGTCCGGCAGTATCGCCGCCAAGGCCGGTTTGAGCCCGGGTCAGGAAATTGTCGCCATCGATGGTGAGCCGACTTCGGGCTGGGGCGCAGTCAATCTGCAGCTGGTTCGTCGCCTCGGCGAGAGCGGTTCCCTTCAGGTGCTGGTCCGCGAGCAGGGTTCCACAGCGGATTCGCCTCGTGAGCTGGTCCTGGATAAATGGCTCAAGGGCGCCGACGAGCCAGATCCGATTGGCTCGCTGGGTATCCGCCCCTGGCGTCCAGCGTTGCCGCCAGTTCTGGCTGAACTCGATCCGAAAGGCCCGGCACAGGCGGCTGGCCTGAAAACCGGTGACCGGTTGTTGGCACTGAATGGCAAGGCGCTCGATGACTGGCAGCAGGTGGTCGACACCGTCCGTATGCAACCGGATACCAAAATCATGCTGCGCGTCGAGCGCGATGGTGCTCAAATCGACGTCCCTGTGACGCTCGCTGCTCGCGGCGAGAAAAAATCGCCCAGTGGTTATCTTGGCGCCGGGGTGAAGGCAATCGATTGGCCGCCGGAGATGATTCGCGAGGTCAGTTACGGTCCTTTGGCAGCGATTGGCGAGGGGGCTCGACGCACTTGGACCATGAGCGTACTGACCCTCGATTCGCTCAAGAAAATGTTGTTCGGTGAGCTCTCGGTAAAAAACTTGAGTGGACCGATAACCATTGCTAAAGTGGCGGGCGCTTCTGCCCAGTCGGGCGTTGCTGATTTCCTGAATTTCCTTGCTTATCTTAGTATTAGCCTGGGGGTTCTGAATTTGTTGCCCATTCCTGTACTGGATGGGGGGCATTTGTTGTTTTATCTGATCGAGTGGGCGCGTGGTCGTCCCTTGTCGGATCGGGTGCAGGGTTGGGGGATACAGATCGGGATCAGTTTGGTGGTCGGGGTGATGTTGCTTGCTCTGGTCAATGATTTGGGCCGTCTGTAACACTTCGCTGAATTGCGAATCTGCCGCATTTTGCGGCAGTTTGTTTATTGCCAGTTGGAATAAGAAAGGACTTCATGAAACGTCTGCTGCTAACTGCGGTTCTCACCGTATTGATGATCGCCGAAGTTCACGCCGAGTCCTTCACTATCTCTGATATTCGCGTCAATGGCCTCCAGCGGGTCTCCGCGGGTAGCGTCTTTGGTGCCTTGCCGTTGAACGTCGGTGAACAGGCGGATGATCGTCGCCTGGTGGAATCCACTCGTGCGCTGTTCAAAACCGGGTTCTTTCAAGATATCCAGCTGGGCCGCGATGGCAATGTTCTTGTCATTACGGTAGTCGAGCGCCCGTCAGTCGCCAGTATCGAGATCGAGGGCAACAAGGCGATCTCCACTGAAGACCTGATGAAAGGCCTCAAACAATCCGGTCTGGCCGAAGGCGAGATCTTCCAGCGTGCCACGCTCGAAGGTGTGCGTAACGAGCTGCAGCGCCAGTACGTCGCGCAGGGTCGCTACTCGGCTACCGTCGACACCGAAGTGGTGCCGCAGCCGCGCAACCGCGTCGGCCTGAAGGTCAACATCAACGAAGGCACCGTCGCTGCTATCCAGCACATCAACGTGGTGGGTAACACGGTCTTCCCTGATGAAGACCTGATCGACCTGTTCGAACTCAAGACCACCAACTGGTTGTCGTTCTTCAAGAACGACGACAAGTACGCTCGTGAAAAGCTTTCCGGTGACTTGGAGCGTCTGCGTTCCTACTACCTGGACCGTGGCTATATCAACATGGATATCGCTTCGACCCAGGTGTCCATCACCCCGGACAAGAAACACGTCTACATCACCGTCAACGTCAACGAAGGCGAGAAGTACACCGTTCGTGACGTCAAGCTGAGCGGCGACCTGAAAGTCCCTGAGGACCAGGTCAAGTCGTTGCTGCTGGTGCAGAAAGGCCAGGTGTTCTCGCGCAAGCTGATGACTACCACGTCCGAACTGATCACCCGTCGTCTGGGTAACGAGGGCTACACCTTCGCCAACGTCAACGGCGTGCCTCAGCCGCACGATGAAGACCACACCGTCGACATCACCTTCGCTGTCGATCCGGGCAAGCGTGCTTACGTCAACCGCATCAACTTCCGTGGCAACACCAAGTCCGAAGACGAAGTGCTGCGTCGTGAAATGCGTCAGATGGAAGGTGGCTGGGCTTCGACTTACCTGATCGACCAGTCCAAGACCCGTCTTGAACGTCTGGGCTTCTTCAAGGAAGTCAACGTCGAAACCCCGGCCGTTCCAGGTGTCGATGACCAGGTTGACGTGAACTACAGCGTTGAAGAACAAGCTTCCGGTTCGATTACCGCCAGCGTCGGCTTTGCACAGAGTGCCGGTCTGATCCTCGGTGGTTCGATCACCCAGAACAACTTCCTGGGTACCGGTAACAAGGTCAGCGTCGGCCTGACCCGCAGTGAATACCAGAGCCGCTATAACTTCGGTTATGTCGACCCCTACTGGACTGCTGACGGCGTTAGCCTGGGCTACAACGCGTTCTATCGCACCACTGACTATGACGATCTCGATGTCGACGTAGCCAGCTATGCGGTAGACAGTCTGGGTGCGGGCGTGAGCGTCGGTTACCCGATCAGTGAAACGTCGCGTCTGACCTTCGGCCTGACCGCGCAACAGGACAAGATCAAAACCGGCCTGTACACCGTTGACGAGATCTTCGACTTCGTTAACAAGGAAGGCGACAACTACCTGAACTTCAAGGCTTCGGCCGGTTGGTCCGAATCGACCCTGAACAAGGGCGTCCTGGCGACCCGTGGTCATTCCCAAAGCCTGGTGCTGGAAACCACGACGCCGGGCAGTGACCTGTCGTTCTTCAAACTCGACTATCGTGGCCAGTTGTTCCAGCCATTGTCTGATAGCTACACCGTGCGTCTGCACACCGAGCTGGGCTATGGCGACGGCTACGGTTCGACCGATGGCTTGCCGTTCTATGAAAACTACTATGCTGGTGGTTTCAACTCGGTTCGTGGCTTCAAGGACAGCACCCTGGGCCCGCGCAGTACGCCTAGCCGTGGCACGAACCCGGGGACCGCGTTCGATCCGGACCAGGACCCACTGCCATTTGGTGGCAACGTCCTGATACAGGGTGGTGCAGAGCTTCTGTTCCCTCTGCCGTTCGTCAAGGATCAGCGCTCCCTGCGTACCTCGGTATTCTGGGATGTGGGTAACGTTTTTGACTCGCAGTGCAAGGACACCACCAACGCAAACGGTTCGTCGTCCAATACCAAGTGCAACGACATCAGCCTGAGCAACATGGCCAGCTCTGTCGGTGTCGGTGTGACATGGGTTACCGCACTGGGTCCTCTGAGTTTCGCGTTGGCCATGCCAATCAAGAAACCGGATGAGGCTGAAACTCAAGTGTTCCAATTCTCCCTCGGCCAGACGTTCTAAGCGTCTGACCCAAGATAATGACAATGGATTTTGTAGGAGTGCATCGTGCGTAAGTTGACTCAATTGGTTCTCCTGGCGACCGTACTGGTCGCAGGTCCGGCTTTTGCCGATATGAAAATCGCCGTTCTGAACTATCAGATGGCTCTGCTGGAATCCGACGCGGCCAAGAAATACGCCGTGGATGCCGAGAAGAAGTTCGGTCCGCAACTGACCAAACTCAAGTCCCTGGAAAGCAGTGCCAAGGGTATTCAGGACCGTCTGATGGCAGGCGGCGACAAGATGCAGCAAGGCGAGCGTGAGCGTCTGGAGCTTGAATTCAAGCAAAAGGCCCGTGACTTCCAGTTCCAGTCCAAGGAACTGAACGAAGCCAAAGCCGTTGCTGACCGTGAAATGTTGAAGCAGCTCAAGCCGAAGCTGGACAGTGCTGTGGAAGAAGTCATCAAGAAAGGTGCTTTTGACCTGGTCTTCGAGCGTGGCGCAGTGATTGATGTCAAACCTCAGTACGACATCACTCGCCAGGTTATCGAGCGCATGAATCAGCTGAAGTAATCCATGACAGCGACCATAAAACTCGGCCAGTTGGCCGAGTTCCTCGGCGCCACCCTGCGTGGCGACCCGGAGAAGGAAATTACTGGGCTAGCCACTTTGCAAGAGGCTGGCCCAGCTCAGTTGAGCTTTCTGGCAAATCCTCAATACCGAAAATACCTGGCCGACAGCCGGGCTGCAGCCTTGTTGCTGAAAGCCGCTGACGCCGAGGGTTTTTCCGGTGATGCGCTGGTCGTGCCCGACCCTTACCTGGCCTATGCACGTGTTTCCCACCTGTTCGACCCCAAGCCCAAGGCGGCTGCCGGTGTTCATCCGACAGCGGTAGTGGCGGCGGACGCGGTGGTCGATCCGGCGGCGAGTATCGGTGCATTTGTGGTCATCGAAAGCGGGGCGCGAGTTCATGCCGGTACGACCATCGGCGCGCACTGCTTCATCGGCGCCCGTAGCGTCATTGGCGAAGGTGGCTGGCTCGCACCGCGCGTCACGCTGTATCACGACGTGCGCATCGGCAAGCGGGTGGTGATTCAATCCGGTGCGGTACTGGGTGGCGAAGGCTTCGGCTTTGCCAACGAGAAAGGCATTTGGCAGAAAATCGCCCAGATCGGTGGTGTTCTTGTCGGTGACGATGTGGAGATCGGCGTGAATACCGCCATCGACCGCGGTGCGCTGGCCGATACCGTCATCGGTAATGGCGTCAAGCTCGACAATCAGATTCAGATCGCTCACAACGTCCAGGTCGGTGATCACACCGCCATGGCCGCGTGCGTGGGGATTTCCGGCAGCACCAAAATCGGCAAGCATTGCATGCTCGCCGGTGGCGTAGGGCTGGTGGGGCATATCGAAATTTGCGACAAGGTTTTCATTACCGGGATGACCATGGTGACCCACTCGATTACCGAGCCGGGTTCCTACTCTTCCGGAACGGCCATGCAACCGGCTGCCGAATGGCGCAAAAGCGCGGCACGTATCCGTCAGCTCGATGACATCGCGCGGCGGCTACGACAGCTGGAAAAGCGCGTTGGGGACGTGACCCCTGACGGTAATGCTTCATCAGATGGCTGATACCATTTCCATATCAAGTGTGCACAGCCACTAGACTGCCTCCTTGATTTGCTAGAGAAACGCGCGTCAGTCGCGCGTTTCCAATCTTTACATAGGCTTCCCCCCGAAATGATGGACATCAACGAGATTCGCGAATACCTGCCTCACCGTTACCCGTTCCTGCTGGTGGACCGGGTCGTGGATCTGGATGTGGAAGGCAAGCGCATTCGCGCCTACAAGAATGTCAGCATCAACGAACCGTTCTTCAATGGCCACTTCCCTGCGCATCCAATCATGCCGGGCGTGCTGATCATCGAAGCGATGGCTCAGGCTGCCGGGATCCTTGGTTTCAAGATGCTTGACGTGAAACCGGCCGACGGCACCCTTTACTACTTCGTCGGCTCCGACAAACTGCGTTTCCGTCAGCCGGTCAAGCCTGGCGACCAGTTGATCCTTGAAGCGACCTTCATCAGCTGCAAGCGCAAGATCTGGAAGTTTGAATGCCAGGCAACGGTGGATGGCAAGCCGGTCTGCTCGGCCGAGATCATCTGTGCGGAACAAAAAGTATGAGTTTGATTGACCCTCGCGCAATCATCGATCCGACGGCCGTTCTGGCCGACGGCGTCGAGGTCGGCCCTTGGTCGATCATCGGCGCAGGTGTGGAAATCGGCGAGGGGACAGTGATCGGGCCGCATGTGATTCTCAAGGGCCCGACCCGAATCGGTAAGCACAATCGCATCTACCAGTTTTCTTCGGTAGGCGAGGACACGCCCGATCTTAAATACAAAGGTGAAGAAACCCGTCTGATCATCGGTGACCACAACGTCATCCGTGAAGGCGTGACGATTCATCGCGGGACCATTCAGGACCGTTCGGAAACGACCCTGGGCGATCACAACCTGATCATGGCCTATGCCCACATCGGCCACGACAGCGTCATCGGCAACCACTGCATCCTGGTCAACAACACCGCGCTGGCGGGCCATGTGCACGTTGAAGACTGGGCGATCCTGTCCGGTTTTACCCTGGTTCACCAGTATTGCCACATCGGCGCCCACAGCTTTTCCGGCATGGGCACAGCCATTGGCAAGGACGTTCCAGCTTACGTCACCGTGTTCGGCAACCCCGCCGAAGCGCGCAGCATGAACTTCGAAGGCATGCGTCGCCGTGGTTTCAGCGAAGACGCGATCCACGCCCTGCGTCGTGCCTACAAGGTGGTTTACCGTCAAGGCCTGACCGTCGAACAAGCGCTCGCCGAACTGGCCGAACCCTCGGCGCAGTTTCCGGAAGTCGCGGTGTTCCGTGATTCCATCCAGTCTTCGACTCGCGGCATCACACGTTAACCATGGCTAATCTGCGTATTGCGCTGGTGGCGGGCGAGGCTTCCGGTGACATTCTGGGCGCCGGTCTCATGCGTGCGCTCAAGGCACAGCACCCGGCGGTCGAGTTCATCGGTGTCGGTGGTCCGCTGATGCAGGCCGAAGGCCTGACCTCGTATTTCCCGATGGAACGTCTCTCGGTCATGGGCCTGGTGGAAGTGCTGGGTCGACTGCGTGAGCTGCTCAAGCGTCGCAAGACGCTGATCGCTGACCTGATCGCCGAGAAGCCGGATGTGTTCATCGGTATCGATGCCCCGGACTTCAATCTCACTATCGAACTCAAGTTGCGTCAGGCCGGGATCAAGACCGTGCACTACGTCAGCCCGTCGGTCTGGGCGTGGCGGCAGAAGCGGGTGCTGAAGATTCGCGAAGGCTGCGACCTGATGCTGACGCTGTTCCCGTTTGAAGCAAAATTCTATGAAGAGAAGGGCGTGCCGGTACGGTTTGTCGGGCACACCCTGGCCGATGCGATTCCCCTCGAAGCTGATCGTCGCGCCGCACGCGCTGAGCTCGGTTTGCCTGATGGGCCATTGGTCGCGCTGATGCCGGGCAGTCGCGGTGGCGAAGTCGGGCGCCTGGGCACGTTGTTCCTCGATACCGCCGAGCGTTTGCGCGCCATGCGCCCAGGCGTGCGGTTCATTATTCCGTGCGCCAGTCCTCAGCGCCGTGCGCAGCTTGAAGAGTTGCTGGCCGGTCGCGATCTGCCGCTGACCCTGCTCGATGGCAAGTCCCATCTGGCGCTGGCAGCTTGCGATGCGGTGTTGATCGCTTCCGGAACGGCTACCCTTGAGGCGTTGTTGTACAAGCGGCCGATGGTGGTTGCCTATCGTTTGGCGCCTCTGACGTTCTGGATTCTCAAGCGCATGGTGAAGAGTCCCTACGTCTCGTTGCCGAACCTGTTGGCTCAGCGCCTGTTGGTACCCGAGTTGCTGCAGGACGATGCGACGGTTGAGGCGCTGGCCCAGACGCTGTCGCCATTGATCGAAGACGGCGAAGAGCAGACCCGTGGCTTCGACGAAATCCACCGGACCTTGCGTCTGGATGCCTCCAACCAGGCTGCGGATGCAGTGCTGAAGCTGATCGGCCAAGTACAATGAGTAAAACAAACATGCAAATGGGGCTGGATTTCACCTTGGTCGCTGAAGTCGAAGATCTGGTTGCCGGTGTTGACGAAGTCGGTCGCGGCCCGCTCTGCGGTGCCGTGGTCACCGCGGCGGTGATCCTTGATCCGAACCGTCCGATCCTCGGTTTGAACGATTCGAAGAAGCTCACCGAAGCCCGTCGCGAAAAGCTCTATGACGAAATCTGCGAGAAGGCCCTGAGCTGGTGCATCGCGCGCGCGGAAGTCGAAGAAATCGACGAACTGAACATCCTCCATGCCACCATGCTGGCCATGCAGCGCGCGATCGAAGGCCTGCACATTCAGCCAAAACTGGCGATGATCGACGGTAACCGCTGCCCGAAACTGTCCATGCGCGCCGAAGCGGTGGTCAAGGGTGACAGCAAGGTTCCGGCTATTGCCGCCGCATCGATTCTGGCCAAGGTCAGCCGCGATCGCGAAATGGCTGCTTTCGAATTGATTTACCCGGGTTACGGCATCGGTGGTCACAAGGGTTACCCGACGCCCGTCCATCTGGAAGCGCTGGCACGCCTGGGGCCGACGCCGATTCACCGCCGCTCTTTTGCGCCTGTGCGGCTGGCGTATGACGCGCGCGAAAGCCTCATAGAGAGTTAGTCGCGAGGCTGATGTTTTTCCCAAGGCCCGGTACAATCCGGGCCTTGTTGTCTTCACGTTTCTAGACAGGATCACTATGCCGGCTTCATTCGTTCATCTACGCCTGCACACTGAATATTCCCTGGTCGACGGTCTGGTGCGGATCAAACCGCTGGTCAAGACCCTGGTCGGCATGAACATGCCTGCCGTAGCGGTCACCGATCAGAACAACATGTGTTCCCTGGTCAAATTCTATAAAGCCGCCATGGGCGCAGGCATCAAGCCGATCTGCGGCGCCGACCTGTGGCTGTCGAACAAGGATCCGGACAACGCCCTGAGCCGGATCAGCCTGCTGGCAATGAACGCTGTCGGCTATCGCAACCTGACCGAACTGATTTCCCGCGGCTTCATCGACGGCCAGCGCAATGGCTCGATCATCATCGAGCGCGAGTGGGTGGCCGAAGCCAGCGAAGGCTTGATCATGTTGTCGGCGGCAAAAGAAGGCGAGATCGGCCTGGCCATGCTCAGCGGCAATCCGGCTGAAGCGGAAAACCTCGCGCGCGAATGGATGGCGGTGTTCCCGGATCGTTTCTATCTCGAGATCCAGCGCACCAATCGCCCCAACGATGAAGAACAACTGCACGGCGCCGTGGCCTTGGCCGAGAAAATCGGCGCGCCACTGGTTGCAACCAACGACGTGCGCTTCATCAAGCAGGAAGACTTTGCCGCTCACGAGACCCGCGTCTGCATCGGTGAGGGCCGCGCCCTCGACGATCCGCGGCGTTCAAAGAATTACAGCGATCAGCAATACCTCAAAAGCGCCGAGGAAATGGCCGAGCTGTTCAGCGATATTCCCGAGGCGCTGGAAAACACCGTCGAGATCGCCAAGCGCTGCAATATCGAAGTGAAACTGGGCACGCACTTCCTGCCCAACTTCCCGATTCCCGATGGCATGACCATCGACGAATATTTCCGCAAGGTGTCTTTCGACGGTCTGGAAGATCGTCTGAGCGTGCTGCTGCCCAAAGACACCACCGAAGACTATGAAGCCAAGCGCCAGGTCTACGTCGACCGGTTGAATTTCGAGCTGGATATCATTATCCAGATGGGCTTCCCCGGTTACTTTCTGATCGTTATGGACTTTATCCAGTGGGCCAAGAGTAACGGCGTGCCGGTAGGTCCTGGCCGGGGGTCGGGTGCCGGCTCGCTGGTGGCCTATGTGCAGAAGATCACCGACCTCGACCCGCTGGAATATGACCTGCTGTTCGAACGTTTCCTTAACCCGGAACGGGTCTCCATGCCCGACTTCGACGTCGACTTCTGCATGGACGGTCGCGACCGGGTGATCGACTACGTGGCCGAGAAATACGGCCGCAACGCGGTAAGCCAGATCATCACCTTCGGTTCCATGGCCGCCAAGGCGGTGGTCCGCGACGTGGCGCGGGTGCAGGGCAAGTCCTACGGTTTGGCGGATCGTCTGTCGAAGATGATTCCGTTCGAAGTCGGCATGACCCTGGAAAAAGCCTACGAGCAGGAAGAAATCCTCCGTGACTTCATCAAGGTCGATGAAGAGGCCGCGGAAATCTGGGAAATGGCGCGCAAGCTCGAAGGCGTTGTGCGTAACGTCGGCAAGCACGCTGGCGGCGTGGTCATCGCGCCGACCAAGCTGACTGACTTTTCGCCGATTTATTGCGACGAGGCCGGTGATGGCCTGGTAACCCAGTTCGACAAGGACGACGTTGAAGCCGCCGGTCTGGTGAAGTTCGACTTCCTCGGTCTGCGGACCCTGACGGTCATCGACTGGGCGTTGAAAACCATCAACCGCGATCGCGCCAAGGTCGACGAGCCACCGCTGGACATCGCGTTCATTCCGCTGGATGACAAGCCCACTTACCAGTTGCTGCAAAAAGCTGAAACCACCGCGGTGTTCCAGCTCGAGTCGCGCGGCATGAAAGAGCTGATCAAAAAGCTCAAGCCCGACTGCCTGGAAGACTTGATCGCACTGGTGGCCCTGTTCCGTCCGGGCCCTTTGCAATCGGGCATGGTTGACGACTTTATCAACCGTAAGCACGGTCGCGCCGAACTCGCGTACCCGCACTCGGACTACCAGTACGAAGGCCTCAAGCCTGTATTGGCACCGACCTACGGCATCATCCTGTATCAGGAACAGGTGATGCAGATTGCCCAGGTCATGGCCGGTTACACCCTCGGCGGTGCGGACATGCTGCGTCGGGCCATGGGTAAGAAAAAGCCTGAAGAGATGGCCAAGCAGCGTGGCGGTTTCATTGAAGGTTGCGCCACCAACAACATCGACGCCGACCTGGCCGGTAACATTTTCGACCTGGTGGAAAAATTCGCCGGTTACGGCTTCAACAAATCCCACTCCGCTGCGTATGGCCTGGTGTCGTACCAGACTGCGTGGCTGAAAACGCACTACCCGGCGCCGTTCATGGCCGCGGTACTGTCGGCGGATATGCACAACACCGACAAGGTCGTGACCTTGATCGAAGAAATTCGCACCATGAAGCTGCGTCTCGACGCGCCGGATGTGAATACCTCCGAGTTCAAGTTCACGGTGAATGACGAAGGCCGAATCATCTACGGCCTCGGCGCGATCAAGGGTGTGGGTGAAGGCCCGGTCGAGGCAATTACCGAGGCGCGTCAGGACGGGCCGTTCAAGGACCTGTTCGATTTCTGCGCCCGTGTCGACCTCAAGCGCATCAACAAACGCACCCTGGACGGGTTGATCCGCAGCGGCGCGCTGGACCGTCTGGGCCCGTATTTCCATGACGAACCGAAAGCCTATCAAGCGAGCATCGACCAGAACCGCGCGGTCTTGCTGAATGCGATGGAAGGGGCGATCAAGGCCGCCGAACAAACCGCCCGCACCCACGACAGTGGCCATGCCGACCTGTTTGGCGGGTTGTTCGTCGAGGAAGATGCCGACGTCTATGCCAATCACCGCAAGGCGAAAGAGCTGACCCTGAAGGAACGCCTGAAAGGGGAGAAAGACACCCTTGGCCTGTATCTGACCGGTCACCCGATCGACGAATACGAAGGCGAGATCCGCCGTTTTGCCCGTCAGCGCATCATCGACCTGAAGCCGGCGCGCGATACGCAGACCGTCGCAGGCATGATCATCGCCCTGCGAGTGATGAAGAACAAAAAGGGCGACAAGATGGGTTTCATCACCCTCGACGACCGCTCGGGCCGGATCGAAGCCTCGCTGTTCGCCGACGCGTTCCATTCGGCGCAGTCGCTGTTGCAGACTGACGCGATGGTGGTGGTTGAAGGCGAAGTCAGCAACGACGACTTCTCTGGCGGCCTGCGCCTGCGGGTCAAGCGGGTGATGAGCATGGAAGATGCGCGCACCAACCTGGCTGAAAGCCTGCGATTGAAGCTGCAGACCAAGGATTTGAAGGGCGATCAGCTACGCTGGCTGGGTGAGTTGTTCAAGCGTCACCGCGGCGCGTGCCCGATCACCATGGAGTACACGAGCCCCGATGCGAAGGCCTTGCTGCAGTTCGGCGAGACCTGGCGAATCGACCCGGCGGATGCGTTGATTCAAGCCCTGCGTGACCAGTTCGGGCGAGACAACGTCTTCCTCCAATACCGTTGACGGTCAGGTGCCCTCTGTACAGCCTGATCTCGACCTGAATTTTTAATCTCGACCTGAACGCGCCTGTCCCTTAAGGTAGGGCGCGAATAGACAACCGGCCGGCCCAAGCTCTCTTGGACGTCGACCCTAGACGGACGCCTATGAACCCGAATTTTCTAGATTTCGAACAGCCGATCGCCGACCTGCAAGCCAAGATCGAAGAGTTGCGCTTGGTCGGTAACGACAATTCGCTGAATATCGGCGATGAGATCTCCCGCCTGCAGGACAAAAGCAGCACGCTGACCGAAGACATCTTCGGCAAGCTGACCAGCTGGCAGATCGCGCGTCTGGCGCGTCACCCGAAACGTCCATATACCCTGGACTACATCGAACACATCTTCACCGAGTTCGACGAGTTGCACGGCGACCGTCACTTCTCCGACGACGCTGCCATCGTTGGCGGCGTGGCCCGTCTGGATGACCAGCCGGTGATGATCATCGGTCACCAGAAAGGCCGCGAAGTGCGCGAGAAGGTTCGCCGCAACTTCGGCATGCCGCGTCCGGAAGGCTACCGCAAGGCGTGCCGCCTGATGGAAATGGCCGAACGTTTCAAGATGCCGATCCTGACCTTCATCGATACGCCGGGCGCCTACCCTGGCATCGACGCTGAAGAGCGCAACCAGAGCGAAGCGATTGCCTGGAACCTGCGCGTCATGGCCCGCCTGAAAACCCCAATCATCGCCACCGTGATCGGTGAAGGTGGTTCCGGTGGTGCACTGGCAATCGGCGTGTGCGATCAGCTGAACATGCTGCAGTATTCGACCTACGCAGTGATCTCGCCGGAAGGTTGTGCTTCGATTCTGTGGAAAACCGCTGAAAAAGCACCGGACGCCGCTGAAGCCATGGGCATCACCGCCGAGCGCCTGAAAGGCCTGGGCATCGTCGACAAAGTGATCGGCGAGCCTTTGGGCGGCGCTCATCGTGACCCGGCTGCGGCCGCTGCATCGATCCGTGCCGAGCTGACATTGCAACTGGCGATGCTGAAGAAGTTCGATAACGAAGCGCTGCTGGCCCGTCGTTACGAGCGTCTGATGAGCTACGGTCTCTGATCTGATCTCGCTTTACCCATGTGGGAGCGGGCTTGCTCGCGAAGGCGGTATAACATTCAACACATCAGTTGACTGTTAAACCGCTTTCGCGAGCAAGCCCGCTCCCACATTTGATTTGTGCAAAGTGATCGATATGAGTCCAATGATTGATCTTCCTGCCAAGCTCCTTCTGAACCTTGCTCCGTGGCGCAATGCCACAACCTGGCGTGTCGCCTTCTCCGGTGGTCTCGACTCAACCGTCTTGCTGCACCTGCTCGCCCACCTCGCAAGAACCGAATCCCTGCCGACGCTCAGCGCCATCCATATCCACCACGGCCTTCAGGCTGCGGCTGATGAGTGGCCGGAACACTGCCAGTCTGTCTGTGATGGGCTGGGTGTCCCTTTGCAGGTTGTTCGCGTCCAGGTTCAACCCGGCGCCAGCCTCGAACGTGCCGCCCGTGATGCGCGCTATGGAGCGTTCATCGAGGCTACCCGGACCAATGAGGTGTTGCTGACCGCCCAACACCGTGATGATCAGGCGGAAACTTTGCTGTTTCGGCTGTTGCGCGGGGCAGGGGTGAGAGGGTTATCGGGGATGCCGCGTCAACGTGCGTTGGGCAAAGGGCATCTGTTGCGACCATTGCTCGATGTCACGCGAGCAGAGTTGGAGGCTTACGCGGACGAGCATCAATTGAGCTGGATCGAAGACCCTTCGAACCAGGATCGTCAGTTTTCGCGCAATTACCTGCGGCATCAGGTTTTCCCGGTCATGACCGAGCGCTGGCCGCAAGCGGTGGCGAGCATGGCCCGCAGCGCGGCGCATCTGAGCGAAGCGCAGGGGCTGCTCGATGAGCTGGCGCACATCGATCTGACTCATGCCGGTACCGTCAGTGAATTCGATTGGCTGGGGGTGCCGTCCCTTGAGCTGTCGCCGATTGCAAACCTGTCCGTCGCTCGCCAGCGAAATGCAGTGAGTCACTGGCTCTCATCGCTGACGCGTCTGCCGGACAGTGACCATTGGTCGGGTTGGGAGGATTTGCGTGATGCCACCGGCGATGCTCGTCCGATCTGGCGTTTGGCGGATGGCGAGCTGCATCGGGCAGGCGGACGCATCTGGTGGTTATCCGGTCATTGGCTACGTCCTGCACTCGACGTCGGGCGGTGGGCTGATCCCTCGCAAGCGTTGGTTTTGCCTGATAACGGCGTGCTCAAGCTCACCGGGCAAATCCCCGAAGGCCCGCTGCATATACGCTATCGTGAAGGAGGGGAGGCCATGAGCCTGCCCGATCGCGGCCATCGGGACCTGAAGCGCTTGCTTAACGAGCGCGGGGTTCCAGGGTTCGTCCGTGGCAGATTGCCGCTGCTCTTTCGAGGCGAGCAGTTGCTGGCGGTGGCCAACCTGCGGGGCTTGAATGGTAGCGTGCAGGACGGCTGGAATTTGCATTGGCAGCCATCGAACGAAGATCAAGGTTTGAGCTGAAAGGGGCTTTCCGGTAGACTACGCTCCCTTCTTGATACAACTTCTGTGGATTCGCCTGAATTGCAGGAGTTGCCGATTACCAAGCAGTCTTTGCTGGGCGATTCCAAAAAATGTGTAGCGAGCAACGTACCGGTGTTTCAACTCCCGGTCTGTCCCAACGCAGCGGTTTTTTTGAAAGGTGCACTGTGATTAATGCAGGTGATCGGGGGCTTCGGCCTTCCTTCGCTTTCCCCGGCGGCTCGGACCGCTTTAACGCAGACTTCTAGGGTTTTTCATGACGCGCTACATATTCGTCACGGGCGGTGTTGTTTCTTCATTGGGGAAAGGCATTGCATCGGCTTCATTGGCGGCCATCCTGGAGGCGCGGGGACTTAAGGTCACCATGCTGAAGCTGGATCCGTACATCAACGTCGATCCGGGCACCATGAGCCCGTTCCAGCACGGTGAAGTGTTCGTCACCCACGACGGCGCCGAGACCGACCTGGACCTGGGCCACTACGAGCGGTTCATCCGCACGACCATGACCCAGAACAACAACTTCACCACCGGCCGTGTCTACGAACACGTCCTGCGCAAAGAGCGCCGTGGTGATTACCTGGGCGCCACCATCCAGGTGATCCCGCACATCACCGACGAAATCAAGCGCCGGATCATCAAGGGCGCCGGCGATGCCGACGTGGCGATGGTCGAGATCGGTGGCACCGTGGGTGACATCGAGTCGCAACCGTTCCTCGAAGCGATCCGTCAATTGCGTTTCGAAGTCGGCGCCAAGCGCGCGATGCTGATGCACCTGACGCTGGTGCCGTACATCGCCACTGCCGGCGAAACCAAAACCAAGCCAACCCAGCACTCGGTCAAGGAACTGCGTTCCATCGGCCTGCAACCTGATGTGCTGGTGTGCCGCTCCGATCACCCGATCGACATTTCCTCGCGTCGCAAGATCGCGCAATTCACCAACGTTGAAGAACGTGCGGTAATCGCGCTGGAAGACGCCGACACCATCTACAAGATCCCGGGCATTCTGCATTCGCAAGGCCTGGATGATTTTGTGGTCGAGCGTTTCGGCCTGCAATGTGGCGGCGCCGATCTGTCCGAATGGGAAGCCGTGGTTGACGCCAAGCTCAACCCTGAGCACGAAGTCACCATCGCCATGGTCGGCAAGTACATGGAACTGCTGGACGCCTACAAGTCGCTGATCGAAGCGATGAGTCACGCCGGCATCAGCAACCGCACCAAGGTCAACCTGCGCTACATCGATTCCGAAGACATCGAAAACCAGGGCACCGCGCTGCTGGAAGGCGTCGACGCGATTCTGGTTCCAGGCGGCTTCGGTCTGCGTGGCGTGGAAGGCAAGATCACCGCCGTCCAGTACGCTCGCGAAAACAAGGTCCCGTACCTCGGCATCTGCCTGGGCATGCAAGTGGCTGTGATCGAGTTCGCTCGTAACGTCATGGGCTGGAAAGACGCCAACTCCACCGAGTTCGATCGCGCAAGCGGTCACCCGGTCGTGGGTCTGATCACCGAGTGGGAAGATGCCACCGGCGCGGTCGAAACCCGTACCGAAACGTCCGATCTGGGTGGCACCATGCGCCTCGGCGCACAGGATTGCCTGCTTGAGCCGGGTTCCCTGGTGCACGACTGCTACGGCAAGGACGTGATCGTCGAGCGTCACCGTCACCGCTACGAAGTGAACAACAACCTGCTGCCGAAAATCATGGAAGCCGGTCTGAAAATCTCCGGTCGCTCCGGTGATGGCGCGCTGGTTGAAGTGGTCGAAGCCCCGGATCATCCATGGTTCGTCGCTTGCCAGTTCCACCCTGAGTTCACCTCGACACCACGCGACGGTCACCCGTTGTTCAGCGGTTTCGTCAAAGCAGCTTTGGCTCAACACCAGAAGAAGGCTTGAACCTTATGGCGCAGAAGATCATCCGCGTAGGCGATATCGAGATTGCCAACGACAAGCCAATGGTGCTGTTCGGTGGCATGAACGTGCTGGAAAGCCGCGACATGGCGATGCAGGTCTGCGAAGAATACGTAAAGGTCACCGAGAAACTCGGTATCCCTTACGTGTTCAAGGCCAGCTTCGACAAGGCCAACCGTTCTTCCGTGACCTCTTACCGTGGCCCCGGCCTGGAAGAGGGCATGCGGATTTTCCAGGACATCAAGCAAGCCTTCGGCGTGCCGATCATCACCGACGTCCACGAGCCTGATCAGGCCGCGGTCGTCGCTGAAGTCTGCGACATCATCCAGCTGCCGGCCTTCCTGTCGCGCCAGACCGACCTTGTGGTCGCGATGGCCAAGACCGGTGCGGTGATCAACATCAAGAAAGCCCAGTTCCTTGCGCCTCAGGAAATGAAACACATCCTGAACAAGTGCGTGGAAGCGGGTAACGATCAGTTGATCCTCTGCGAACGCGGTTCGAGCTTCGGCTACAACAACCTGGTCGTCGACATGCTCGGCTTCGGCATCATGAAGCAGTTCGAATACCCGGTGTTCTTCGACGTGACCCACGCGCTGCAAATGCCCGGTGGTCGTTCCGATTCCGCCGGCGGTCGTCGCGCCCAGGTCCTCGATCTGGCGAAAGCCGGGATCAGCCAGTCACTGGCCGGTCTGTTCCTCGAAGCCCACCCGGACCCGGACAACGCCAAATGCGACGGCCCTTGTGCCTTGCGTCTGGACAAACTGGAGCCATTCCTGGCCCAGCTCAAAGCGTTGGACGAACTGGTGAAGAGTTTTCCGACGGTAGAAACCGCGTAATCCTCATTTCTCCGGTAAAGTACCGCACGAATTAACGCTCAGGCCCTCGGGCCTGAGCCTTATCGTCCGCAAGTCTGCCCGCTGCACACCACTTGCCGACGGTAAAAGATTTCCTCTAGCTGCGTCGTTTTCGTCAACTTTGGAGTGTTTACAACAATGGCAAAAATCGTCGACATCAAAGGTCGTGAAGTTCTCGACTCCCGTGGCAACCCCACCGTGGAAGCGGACGTGCTTCTCGATAACGGCATCATCGGCAGCGCTTGCGCGCCGTCCGGTGCTTCCACTGGCTCGCGTGAAGCGCTCGAGCTGCGTGATGGCGACAAGAGCCGTTACCTGGGCAAGGGCGTTCTGAAAGCCGTCGCCAACATCAACGGTCCGATCCGCGACCTGTTGAAAGGTGCAGACCCAAGCGACCAGAAAGCGCTGGATCACGCGATGATCAAGCTGGACGGTACTGACAACAAAGGTTCCCTGGGCGCCAACGCGATCCTCGCCGTTTCCCTGGCCGCGGCCAAGGCAGCAGCTCAGGACCAGGACCTGCCGCTGTACGCTCACATCGCCAACCTGAACGGCACCCCGGGTGTTTACTCGATGCCGGTTCCGATGATGAACATCATCAACGGTGGCGAGCACGCCGATAACAACGTCGACATCCAGGAATTCATGGTTCAGCCGGTTGGCGCCAAGTCTTTCTCGGAAGGTCTGCGCATGGGCACCGAGATTTTCCATCACCTCAAAGCCGTTCTGAAGGCCCGTGGCCTGAGCACTGCTGTCGGTGACGAAGGTGGTTTCGCGCCGAACCTGGCGTCCAACGAAGACGCTTTGAAAGTGATCTCCGAAGCCGTGGCCAACGCCGGTTACACCCTGGGCACCGACGTGACCCTGGCTCTGGACTGCGCGGCCAGCGAGTTCTACGAAGACGGCCAGTACAACCTGTCTGGCGAAGGCCAGGTGTTCACCGCTGAAGGTTTCGCCGATTACCTGAAAGGTCTGACCGAGCGTTACCCGATCATCTCCATCGAAGATGGCCTGGACGAGTCCGACTGGGCTGGCTGGAAAATCCTCACCGACAAGATCGGCGAGAAGGTCCAATTGGTAGGCGACGACCTGTTCGTGACCAACACCACGATCCTGAAAGAAGGCATCGATAAAAAGATCGCCAACTCGATCCTGATCAAGTTCAACCAGATCGGCACCCTGACCGAAACCCTGGAAGCCATCCAGATGGCCAAGGCCGCTGGTTACACCGCCGTGATCTCGCACCGCTCCGGCGAAACCGAAGATTCGACCATTGCCGACCTGGCTGTGGGCACTTCGGCTGGCCAGATCAAGACCGGCTCCCTGTGCCGTTCCGATCGCGTGTCCAAGTACAACCAACTGCTGCGTATCGAAGAGCAGTTGAATGGCAAAGCCAAGTACAACGGCCGCAGCGAGTTCCGTGGTTAAGCGGTTGATGGTAAAAAGACACCGGATTGTGTCGGAAAAATCGCTACAGCGATGGATTTGCCACTAATCTGATGCCTTATTAGCACAAGCCTGGATATTCCAGGCTTCGTGCTATCAGACGCTTCAAAGTTTTGGCATGGCTGTCTTTTTTCACTGGATACCTGATATTCGATGCGCAGTCCCAATTGGTTGTTCCTCGTCTTGCTCTTGTTGCTGGCTGGCCTGCAATACCGCCTGTGGGTAGGTAATGGCAGTCTGGCGCAAGTGGCCGAGCTGACTCAGCAGATTGCGGATCAGCAGGCCGAGAACCAGACATTGCTGGAGCGCAATCGGGTGATGGACGCTGAAGTCAGCGAGTTGAAAAAGGGCATGGAGACCGTTGAAGAGCGGGCTCGCCATGAGTTGGGCATGGTCAAGGACGGTGAAACCCTTTACCAGTTGGCGCAATGAATTCCTCGTTACCGGCCTTCTGGGCCGTGATTCCTGCCGCGGGCGTCGGTGCCCGTATGGCCGCAGACCGTCCCAAGCAATATTTGCAACTGGGCGGGCGCACTATTCTCGAACACAGCCTCGGCTGTTTCCTTGATCATCCTTCCCTGAAGGGGTTGGTGGTCAGTCTTGCTGTGGATGATCCTTACTGGCCGAATCTGGCGTGCGCTGGCGATTCGCGTATTCAACGCGTTGACGGTGGCGCCGAGCGTTCCGGGTCGGTGCTCAATGCCTTGCTGCATCTGCATGCGTTGGGTGCTGGCGATGAGGATTGGGTGTTGGTCCACGATGCCGCGCGGCCCAATCTGAGCCGTGATGATCTGGACAAGTTGCTGGTTGAACTGGCTGAAGATCCCGTTGGCGGACTGCTGGCGGTTCCGGCTCGCGATACCCTGAAGCGGGTCGACAAGCACGGTCGCGTGGTTGAAACCGTGGATCGCAGCGTGATCTGGCAAGCGTATACGCCGCAGATGTTTCGCCTTGGCGCGTTGCATCGGGCGCTGGCGGACAGCCTGGTGGCCGATGCGGTTATCACCGATGAGGCTTCGGCCATGGAATGGTCAGGCCTGGCGCCACGGCTGATCGAAGGGCGGGCGGACAACCTGAAAGTTACGCGCCCCGAAGATCTGGAATGGCTCCGTCAGCGTTGGGCTAATCGCCGCTGACTGCTGCGTTGTCTATTAGATTGCTTTCGCGAGCAAGCCCGCTCCCACACGGGTTCTGCGCCAGACCAAAAATATGCGACCAACCACCATCAAATGTGGGAGCGGGCTTGCTCGCGAAAGCCGTAGTTCAGCCAACAAATCGCTCACTGATGTGCGATGCCTGATTTAACCCTGATACTCCGGCCGCTCGGCCAAACCTTCCTTGAGAAAATCCACCAACTTGCGCACCTTCGGCGACAGATGTCGTTGCTGTGGATAAAGCGCCCACACCGCAGTGTTGGGCGGCTGATGCGCCTCAAGCAATGAAATCAAAGAGCCGTTTTTCAGGTGTTCCAACACGTAATAGTCCGGCAGCTGACACAAACCGACGCCTTGTAACGCCGCATCCAGCACCGCTTGCCCACTGTTACAGCGCCAGTTTCCCTGCACCCGTTGCGAAAATTCCCGCCCGTTCTGTTCCAGTTGCCAGAGGTCCGAGCTACCGATGAGGCAGTTGTGGCGGCTCAGTTCCGACAAGCTGTGTGGGCGACCATACCGCTCCAGGTAGGAGGGTGATGCGCACAGATACATGCGCCGTGGCGCTAGGCGCGTTGCGACCAACCTTGAATCCTGAAGGCGACCGAGACGGATCGCCAGATCCAGACCTTCATGCACCAGATCCAGTTGCCGGTTGCTCAGTTCGATATCGATTCGAAGTTGCGGATAGAGCCCCATGAATCGCGTCACCAGTGGCACGATAAACCGTTCGCCATACGCCACCGCACAGGTCATGCGCAACATGCCTTTGGGCTCGCTGGTCAGATCGCCGACCGCACGCAGCGCTTCTTCGCGACCATCCTGCAATCGCTGACAGTGTTGCAGAAAGGTTTGCCCGGCTTCGGTCAGCGTGACGCGACGAGTGCTTCGATACAGCAGTCGCGTCTGAAGGCGCTCTTCGAGGCGTACTATTTGGCGACTGATGTGGGAGGAAGAAACCCCGAGACGTTCCGCCGCCGCCGTAAATTGGCTGCACTCAGCCACGGCGACGAACTCATCAATACCTTCCCAACGGTTCTCGGACATCAAGGATTATCCCTGTGTGGCAATAATGTTTTGCTTTTGTCCGGATTATTCATCGTCAGGCACTGTATTACACTCCCTGTCTTGCTTTTATTCACTGGAGAATCCACATGATCAAGTCGCGCGCCGCCGTTGCCTTCGAGGCCAAGAAACCCCTCGAGATCGTTGAAGTCGATGTCGCCATGCCCAAGGCCGGTGAAGTTTTGCTGCGTGTGGTTGCCTCCGGTGTCTGCCATACCGATGCGTACACGCTGTCGGGCGCTGATCCGGAAGGCATCTTCCCGTCGATCCTCGGTCACGAAGGTGGCGCAGTGGTTGAAGCGATCGGCGAGGGCGTGACCTCCGTGGCTGTCGGCGATCACGTCATCCCGCTTTACACACCGGAATGTCGCAAATGCAAATTCTGCCTCTCGGGCAAAACCAACCTGTGTCAGGCCATTCGTGCGACCCAGGGCAAAGGCCTGATGCCGGACGGCACTTCGCGTTTTTCCTACAAGGGCCAGCCGATTTTCCACTACATGGGTACCTCGACGTTTTCCGAGTACACCGTGTTGCCGGAAATCTCCGTCGCCAAAATTCCTAAAGAAGCGCCACTGGAAAAAGTCTGCCTGCTCGGCTGCGGTGTCACCACCGGCATCGGCGCGGTGCTCAATACCGCCAAGGTAAAACCGGGTGATACCGTGGCCATTTTCGGCCTCGGCGGCATCGGTCTGTCGGCGGTCATCGGCGCGGTCAAAGCCAAGGCTGCACGCATCATCGCCATCGACATCAATCCGGCCAAATTCGAGATTGCCAAACAGCTCGGTGCAACCGACTGCGTGAACCCGAAAGACTTCGACCGTCCGATCCAGGAAGTCATCGTCGACATGACCGATGGCGGCGTGGACTTTTCCTTCGAGTGCATCGGCAATGTCCAATTGATGCGCGCCGCACTTGAGTGCTGCCACAAGGGTTGGGGCGAATCAGTGATCATCGGCGTGGCCGGTGCCGGTCAGGAAATCGCTACCCGTCCATTCCAGTTGGTGACCGGTCGCGTCTGGCGCGGTTCGGCGTTCGGCGGTGTGCGGGGTCGCACCGAATTGCCAAGCTATGTCGAAATGGCCGAAACCGGCGAAATCCCGCTGGACACGTTCATCACCCACACCATGGGCCTGGAAGATATCAACAAGGCTTTCGACCTGATGCATGAAGGAAAAAGCATCCGTTCCGTCATCCATTTCTGAGGTCTGTCATGAGCCTGGAAAATATCTCCTGTCAGAAAAGCTTCGGCGGCTGGCACAAACGCTACCGGCACCGTTCCGATGTGCTGGGCTGCGACATGGTGTTTGCCGTGTACCTGCCGCCGCAAGCGGAGCAGGGCGGCAAACTGCCGGTGCTGTACTGGTTGTCCGGCCTGACTTGCACCGACGAGAACTTCATGCAAAAGGCCGGTGTTATGCGCATGGCCGCCGAGCTGGGGCTGATCATCGTTGCACCGGATACCAGCCCTCGTGGTTCTGATGTGCCCGGTGACCCGGATGGCGCCTGGGACTTCGGTCTCGGCGCCGGGTTTTATCTGAATGCCACGCAGGAACCGTGGTCCCGGCACTATCGGATGCATGACTATGTCGTGCAGGAATTGCCGGCATTGGTTGAGGCGCATTTCCCGGCATCGGACAAGCGCGGCATCAGCGGCCACTCCATGGGCGGCCACGGTGCTCTGGTCTGCGCCTTGCGCAATCCGGGACGCTATCTGTCGGTGTCGGCATTCTCGCCCATCAACAATCCGATGGACTGCCCATGGGGCCAGAAAGCCTTTTCCCGTTACCTGGGCGAAGACCGTTCGAAATGGCGTGAATGGGACGCCTGCGCCTTGATTGCCGAGGCTGACGAGAAGCTGCCGCTATTGGTCGACCAAGGAGATCGTGATGATTTTCTGGCCACGCAGCTCAAGCCTGAAGCCTTGCAACAAGCGACCAAGCTGGCCGGTCATCCGCTGACGTTGCGCCTGCAACCGGGCTACGACCACAGCTATTTCTTCATCGCCAGCTTCATCGACGACCACTTGCAACATCACGGACGCGCCCTAGGCGTCTAATGCAGGTAGAATCACGCCCTGACAAAAATCGGGGCGTTTTTTTATGCGTATTGGCCACGGCTATGATGTGCACCGTTTCGCTGAAGGCGATTTCATTACTCTGGGCGGCGTGCGCATTGCACACAGCTTCGGGCTGCTCGCTCACTCCGACGGTGACGTCCTGCTGCACGCCTTGAGCGATGCCTTGCTCGGCGCCGCTGCGCTGGGTGATATCGGCAAACACTTCCCCGACACCGACCCGACCTTCAAGGGCGCTGACAGCCGTGGGCTGTTGCGTCATGTCGTCGCACTGATCCACGCCAAAGGCTGGAAAGTCGGCAACGTCGATAACACCATCGTCGCCCAGGCGCCGAAAATGGCCCCGCATATCGAATCGATGCGCGCGCTGATTGCCGCGGATCTTCAAGTTGAGTTGGATCAAGTGAACGTAAAAGCTACCACCACCGAAAAACTCGGCTTTGTCGGTCGCGAAGAAGGCATCGCCGTCCACTCCGTAGCCTTGTTGCTGCGCGCATGAACGAACTGCAATTGCTTGGCCCGCGTGCCTACGGTGAAGCCCTCGGCACCGCGGTGTTGAAAGCCACGGCGGAAGACTTCCAGGTCGATGAAGTGCTCAACATCCCACTCAGTGGCGATGGCGAACATTTGTGGATCTGGGTGGAAAAGCGCGGCCTGAATACCGAAGAAGCGGCACGGCGAATTGCCAAGGCGGCGGGCGTGCCATTGCGCACCGTCAGTTACGCCGGCCTCAAGGATCGTCAGGCGCTGACTCGCCAGTGGTTCAGCGTGCAACTGCCGGGCAAGGCTGATCCTGATTTGTCGTCGGCGGAAAACGACACGCTGAAAATCCTCAAGACCGGTCGACATAAACGCAAGCTGCAACGCGGAGCCCATTCGGCCAACGGTTTCACTTTGCGCCTGACTCAATTCGCTGGCGACAAAGCGGCCATCGAAGGGCGTCTGCAACTGATCGCCAAACAAGGTATTCCCAATTATTTCGGCGCCCAGCGATTCGGGTTTGACGGCGGCAATGTGGTCGACGCGCGAGCCTGGGCCGCGCGCAAGGCATTGCCGGAGCAACGCAACGTTCGTTCGCGGTTGCTCTCCACCGCTCGCAGTTTTCTGTTCAACCAGGTGTTGGCGGCGCGTGTGGCGGATGGCACCTGGCAGCAGGCGCAGGTCGGTGATCTGCTGGCCTTTACCGACAGCCGAAGCTTCTTTCCGGCCGGTGAGGCCGAGTGCAGCGACCCGCGATTGGCGATTCTCGACTTGCACCCGACCGGCCCGCAGTGGGGCGAAGGTGACTCACCGGCGACGGGCGCTGTCCATGAACTGGAGCAGGCAATCGCCGCGCGCGAAGCGGATCTGCGCGATTGGTTGATTAACGCCGGTATGAGCCACGAACGTCGCATCCTGCGACTGCCCATTGGTGGGTTGACGTGGCATTATCCCGAGCCTGACATTCTGCAACTGGAATTCGTCCTGCCGGCCGGATGCTTCGCCACCGTATTGGTGCGTGAACTCGTCGATCTGGTGCCGGTGGGGCAGACGGACAGCCCATGCGTATTCTGATTTCTAACGACGACGGAGTAACCGCACCCGGTCTCGCTGCGCTTTATGCTGCGCTGGCGGATTACACCGAATGCGTGGTTATTGCCCCGGACCAGGACAAAAGCGGCGCCAGCAGTTCGCTGACGCTCGACCGTCCGTTGCACCCGCAGACATTGGCCAACGGCTTTATCAGCCTCAATGGCACACCGACCGATTGCGTGCACCTGGGCCTCAACGGCTTGCTGGAGCGCGAACCGGACATGGTGGTTTCCGGCATCAACCTGGGCGCCAACCTGGGGGACGATGTGTTGTATTCCGGCACCGTGGCCGCGGCCCTTGAAGGGCGTTTCCTGGAGCGTCCTTCGTTTGCCTTTTCGTTCGTCTCACGGCAAGTCGAGAACCTTCCCACGGCCGCTTACTACGCGCGCAAACTGGTGGAAGCCCACGCAGATCTTCAGCTGCCACCGCGCACGGTACTGAACGTGAACATTCCCAATTTGCCGCTGGATCACATCCGCGGAATCCAGCTGACTCGCCTCGGTCATCGCGCCCGCGCGGCGGCACCGATGAAAGTGGTCGACCCGCGTGGCAAGTCCGGTTACTGGATCGCTGCGGCGGGCGATGCCGAAGACGGTGGCCCGGGCACCGATTTCCATGCGGTGATGCAAGGCTATGTGTCCGTCACGCCACTGCAACTGGATCGCACCTTCAATGATGCCTTCCGAAGCCTCGATGGCTGGCTGGAGGGACTGCGCTAATGGCTCGTGAACAAGACCCGATGCATCGCGGTATCGGGATGACCTCGCAACGCACCCGCGAGCGTCTGATTCAGCGGTTGTATGAGGAGGGCATTTCCAACGCCAAGGTGCTGGAAGTGATCCGCCGTACGCCGCGGCACCTGTTCGTCGACGAGGCGTTGGCGCACCGTGCCTATGAAGACACGGCGTTGCCGATCGGCAACAACCAGACGATCTCCCAGCCTTACATGGTGGCCCGCATGAGCGAGCTGCTGCTGGAAGCGGGCCCGCTGGACAAGGTG
The DNA here is from genome assembly GCF_059695695.1 of Pseudomonas sp. LBUM1670. Taxonomy (NCBI): domain Bacteria; kingdom Pseudomonadati; phylum Pseudomonadota; class Gammaproteobacteria; order Pseudomonadales; family Pseudomonadaceae; genus Pseudomonas; species Pseudomonas sp. LBUM1670. The sequence goes on from NZ_CP166783.1 coordinate 1,279,593, forward strand.
ATGGAAATCGGCACGGGCTCGGGTTATCAGACCGCGATCCTGTCGCAACTGGTCGAGCGGGTTTTTTCCGTCGAGCGCATCAAGGTTTTGCAGGACCGGGCCAAGGAACGTCTGGTCGATCTCAACTTGCGCAACGTGGTCTTTCGCTGGGGCGATGGTTGGGAAGGCTGGCCGGCGCTGGCACCTTACAACGGCATTATCGTGACGGCGGTGGCGACCGATGTGCCTCAGGCATTGCTCGACCAGTTGGCGCCCGGAGGGCGACTGGTGATACCGGTCGGGTCAGGTGAGGTTCAACAGTTGATGCTGATCATCCGCGAAGAACACGGGTTTTCCAGGCGTGTTCTGGGGGCGGTGCGTTTCGTTCCTTTGCTCAACGGGCCACTGGCCTGAGCATTTGTTTCGTCGCGGTGAATTCTCTTCGATTGCCCCTGTCTTACAGCGGCGTCGATCAGTTAAACGGTATTCATCGTCAGGTAGCAAACGTGTGCTTCGCTTCATTAAGGGTAAAGCCTGCACAGCCCGTTATACTGACGACACTTCATGCCGGGAGCACGGCAATTCAACATTTCAGCCACCACAAAGGGAGCGGCGGGTGAGTCTCACAGTCATTGCGCAGCGAATGGGTATAACGAGCTTTCAGCGCCTGGTGACTGGCCTTGTCTTGAGCACCTTGCTGGTCGGTTGTTCCAGCACCAAATCGAGTGACGTGCGCGTTGTCGATCGCAACAATGCCGTCGCCCAGCGTCCGGCAGTGACCACGGGCCAGTATGTGGTTCGACCTAAAGACACCTTGTTCTCGATCGCATTTCGCTACGGCTGGGACTACAAAGCCCTCGCGGCGCGCAACAACATTCCTACGCCATACACGATACATCCGGGTCAGACGATTCGCTTTGACGGTCGCACCGGTTCAACGCCGACGGCGGTGGTCAGCCCGGCCGATACGGCACCTTCGTCGTCCAGTAAAACCACTGTAATCCGGCGCCAGCCAAATGGCGCAACTACGACGACAACGGTGGTTGCACCGTCCGTCGCCAACAAGCCAGCACCTGCTCCGATGCCTCCGGCAGGCCCAGCCCCGGCCGGCTGGGGATGGCCTTCTAATGGCATCTTGATTGGAAAATTCTCTTCAAACGGCAGTTTGAATAAAGGAATTGATATCGCCGGGGATTTGGGACAGCCTGTTTTAGCTGCGTCTGATGGGACGGTGGTATACGCCGGGAGTGGCTTAAGGGGCTACGGCGAATTGGTCATCATCAAACACAGCGATACCTACGTTAGCGCCTACGGACATAACCGCAGGCTGTTGGTTCGGGAGGGGCAGCAGGTCAAGGTCGGACAGACAATTGCCGAAATGGGGTCAACGGGTACAGACCGGGTGAAACTGCATTTTGAGATTCGCCGACAAGGTAAACCTGTAGATCCACTGCAGTTCCTGCCACGTCGTTGATTTGTTACCAGCTTGTTCCGTCACGTAGAGGAACAGGCTCCAGCGTTGCCAAGGATAGAGGCGCCGCTTGAGCTTGAGGTCGAACTCACCAAAGGACTATAACAATGGCTCTCAGTAAAGAAGTGCCGGAGTTTGACATCGACGATGAGGTTCTCCTGATGGAGACCGGCATCGAGACGGATTCGATGTCGAATGATGAAGGGGCAGCTCCACCTTCCGTTCGTGCCAAATCCAAACACTCCGCTGCGTTAAAGCAACACAAGTACATTGACTACACGCGTGCACTCGATGCCACGCAGCTGTATCTCAATGAGATAGGCTTTTCCCCTCTGCTGTCGCCCGAAGAAGAAGTTCATTTTGCGCGCCTGTCGCAAAGTGGCGATCCGGCCGGGCGCAAACGCATGATTGAAAGCAACCTGCGGCTGGTGGTGAAAATCGCCCGACGCTATGTCAATCGTGGCTTGTCGCTACTGGACCTGATCGAAGAGGGCAACCTCGGGCTGATCCGGGCGGTAGAGAAGTTCGACCCCGAACGTGGCTTCCGTTTTTCGACCTACGCAACCTGGTGGATTCGTCAGACCATCGAGCGCGCGATAATGAATCAGACCCGGACCATTCGGTTGCCGATCCATGTGGTCAAAGAGCTCAACGTGTACCTGCGGGCCGCACGGGAGCTGACGCAAAAACTAGATCACGAACCCTCACCCGAAGAAATCGCCAACCTGCTGGAAAAACCGGTGGGAGAGGTCAAGCGCATGCTCGGCCTGAACGAGCGGGTTTCTTCGGTCGACGTCTCGCTGGGTCCGGATTCGGATAAAACCCTGCTGGACACCCTTACCGATGACCGCCCAACCGATCCATGTGAACTGCTGCAGGATGACGACCTGTCTCAGAGCATCGATCAATGGCTCTCGGAACTGACCGACAAGCAGCGCGAGGTGGTGATACGCCGCTTCGGTCTGCGCGGTCATGAGAGCAGCACGCTGGAAGATGTAGGCCTGGAAATTGGCCTGACCCGCGAACGCGTCAGACAGATCCAGGTTGAAGGCCTGAAGCGTCTGCGGGAGATTCTGGAGAAGAATGGTCTGTCCAGCGAGTCGCTGTTTCAATAAGCGAATCGCTTGAGCAGCACGCAAAAAGCCCCGACTGGTTCGGGGCTTTTTGTTGTCTGTAGGAGTTGGCTTGCTGGCGATGAACGATTACGCGGTTAACCAGGTAAGCCGTGTAATCGTTCATCGCCAGCAAGCCGGCTCCTACACATTCAGCACTAGATATAGAGCCCCTTGGGAGATCTCAGGTTTGTAGTCTCGCGTTGTAAGTCTTTGCTTACTCTTTCGTAAGTGTTCGTTATTTTTACACCCTGGCAGACGTCTATTGCTGTATGAGGTCGATTTTATTTGATTGATTTATATGGATATTAATTAACGTTATCTGCATATGACTGCTCGTTTTCGCCTCTCAGAGCGATTGCGCTTGCCTGGGAACTCTCTAGTATTCAGGTTGTGTCGACGGACAGACACGCCCTTCAAGGATGAGGGGAAAGGACATTGCAGGATGCGGTTCATCAGGACGATGAAAAGGAACACAGGGAATAGGGAAAAAATGGGCGGGTCAAACCGCCCCTTTTTTTTGCCTGCAAAAAGTCAAAAGATCGCAGCCTTCGGCAGCTCCTACAGGTGCAAACAAAACCTGTGTAGGAGCTGCCGAAGGCTGCGATCTTTTGATTTTGTAAAACAAAAAAGGCCCGCAAGGGGCCTTTTCGGGAACGCGGGGAAAATCAGCGTTCGAGGTCTTTGATCTTGCCTTTGACGCCATCCCACTCTTCGGCATCCGGCATCGATTCTTTCTTCTCGGTGATGTTTGGCCAGATTTCGGCCAACTCAACGTTCAGCTGAATGAATTCCTGCATTTCTTCCGGGACTTCATCTTCGGAGAAGATGGCCACGGCAGGGCATTCTGGTTCGCACAGTGCGCAGTCGATGCACTCATCCGGGTGAATCACCAGGAAGTTCGGGCCTTCGTAAAAGCAGTCCACCGGACAGACTTCTACGCAGTCGGTGTACTTGCACTTGATGCAGTTGTCGGTGACGACGAAGGTCATTTCTAATTTTCTCCTCAGGCGGCGGCAGCGGAGCCCCTTCACGTTGGGGTCGCCAGGTTTGGGAGCGATAGTCTGCAGACCAGGCTATTAGCCTGCAGCATCCCAAACCGCGCGAGATTCTAACAGCTTGCAGGCAAGTGCGTTAGATCCGTGTCTTTAGTGTATAGAGCATTTCTAGCGCGCGACGCGGCGTCAGGTCATCCAGGTCAAGTTTGGCCAATTCATCGAGCACCGGATGCGGCAGGCTGGCGAACATGTCGCTCTGCTGCGGCGCGGCCGGTTTGCCTTTGGCGGGCTTCGGCACTTCATGGGGCAGCGCGGTGGCTTCCAGTCGACCGAGGTGCTCGCGAGCGCGCACGATCACTTCGCTCGGCACGCCGGCCAGCTGCGCAACGGCCAGACCGTAGCTCTGGCTGGCAGGCCCGGGCAGCACGTGGTGCAGGAACACGATGCGCTCGTTGTGCTCGGTGGCATTGAGGTGGACGTTGGCCACCAGTGGCTGGGCTTCCGGCAACACCGTCAGTTCGAAGTAGTGTGTGGCGAACAACGTGTAAGCCCGCAGATGCGCCAGACGCTCGGCGGCCGCCCAAGCCAGGGACAGCCCGTCGAACGTGCTGGTGCCGCGGCCGACTTCGTCCATCAGCACCAGGCTGCGCTCGGTGGCGTTGTGCAGAATGTTGGCGGTTTCGCTCATTTCGACCATGAAGGTCGAGCGTCCACCGGCCAGGTCATCGCTGGAACCGATCCGGGTGAAGATCCGGTCCACCAGCGACAATTCGCAACTGGCCGCCGGCACGAAACTGCCGATGTGTGCCAGCAACACGATCAACGCGGTCTGACGCATGTAGGTGGATTTACCGCCCATGTTCGGACCAGTGATCACCAGCATGCGGGTATTGTCGTCGAGGCTCAAGTCATTGGCCACGAACGGCGTGGTCAGCACTTGCTCGACCACCGGGTGGCGGCCTTGGCTGATGCGCATGCACGGCTCGTCGACGAAGCGCGGGCAATTCAGGTCGAGGTTGAGCGCGCGTTCGGCGAGGTTGCTCAGCACGTCCAGCTCGGCCAATGCTGCGGCGGTGTCTTGCAGGGGTGGCAACTGGGCGATCAGGTCTTCGAGCAGCGCTTCGTAAAGCATCTTCTCGCGAGCCAGGGCGCGGCTCTTGGCCGACAGTGCCTTGTCCTCGAAAGCCTTCAGTTCCGGCGTGATGAAACGCTCGGCGCCTTTTAGCGTCTGGCGCCGGATGTAGTCGGCCGGCGCCGATTCGGCCTGCTTGCTCGGCAACTCGATGAAGTAACCGTGAATGCGGTTGTACCCGACCTTCAAGTGCGACAGACCGGTGCGGGCCTTCTCGCGTGCTTCCAGATCAATCAGGAACTGCCCGGCGTTTTCGCTCAGCGATTGCAACTCGTCGAGTTCGCTGTCGTACCCGGTTTTCAACACGCCGCCGTCGCGGATCACCGCAGGCGGGTTGTCGATGATGGCTTTTTCCAGCAGCGCGGCCAGTTCCGGGTAGGTGCTGGTGGTCTTGGCCAGTTGAATAATGTGCGGCGCTTCAAGCTCAGACATCGCCACTTGCAGTTCGGGCAATGCACCGAGGGCATCGCGCAGACGAGCGAGGTCACGAGGACGGGCATTACGCAAACCGATTCGCGCCAGAATCCGCTCGATGTCGCCGATTTCCTTGAGCTGCGGTTGCAGCTTTTCGAAACGGTAGCCGTCGAGCAGGCAAGTGATCGAGGTCTGGCGTGACAGCAAAACCTTCAGATCCCGCAACGGCCGATTCAACCAGCGGGTCAGTAGACGGCTGCCCATCGCGGTCTGGCAGCGATCGACCACCGATTGCAGCGTGTTGTCGCGACCGCCGGCCAGGTTGGTGTCCAGTTCCAGGTTGCGACGGCTCGCGCCATCCAGCACCACGGTATCGTCCAGGCGTTCATGCCGCAGGCTGCGCAAGTGCGGCAGGGCAGTGCGCTGGGTTTCCTTGGCGTAGCTGAGCAGGCAACCGGCAGCGCCGATGGCCAGGGTCAGGTTCTCACAACCGAAACCTTTCAGGTCCTGGGTTGAGAATTGCTGGCAGAGACTTTTCAGCGCCGAGTCGCGCTCGAAATCCCACGGCGCACGACGACGAACCCCACGGCGTTTCTCCGCCGGCAAATCCTTCGGCCAGTCATCCGGAATCATCAATTCCACCGGGTTGACCCGCTCCAGTTCCGCCAGCAGGTTTTCCCAGCCCTTGATCTCCAGCACCGAGAAGTTGCCGCTGGTGATGTCCAGCACCGCCAGCCCGAACAGGCGCTCATCACCCAGCACCGCCGCGATCAGGTTATCCCGCCGCTCATCCAGCAGCGCTTCATCGCTGACCGTACCCGGCGTGATGATCCGCACCACTTGCCGATCAACCGGCCCTTTGCTGGTCGCCGGGTCGCCGACTTGCTCACAGATCACCACCGATTCGCCGAGCTTGACCAGTTTCGCCAGGTAACCTTCCGCGGCGTGGTAAGGAATCCCACACATCGGAATCGCCTGACCGGCCGACTGCCCACGGGCGGTCAGGGTGATATCCAGCAATTTGGCGGCCTTCTTCGCGTCTTCATAGAAGATCTCGTAGAAGTCACCCATGCGGTAGAACATCAACTGGTCGGGGTGCTGGTTCTTCAGACGCCAGTACTGCTGCATCATTGGCGTGTGAGAGGGCAGATCGGAGAGTGCTTTATTCATCGGATATCAGGCAAATTCGTTGAAAGGTGTAGGGCAAAGGAGGGACATCGGCCCGGCTTTTCCGCGATGGGCGCAAGGTTAACATGGGCGGTCCACCCGACGCAGGCATGAAAGCGGCGGGATACATTTCAGCGGCTCATACACGTTTTATGCGCTTTTTATGCAGTTATGCATTTGCCTCCGTAAAAAAGATCAAGCACTATGCGCGTTATGCAAAAACGCAATGTTTCTACCGTCTTAAGAGCGCTGCTCGATCAGCACGGAATCTCCCCCACGGAGCTTCACCGTCGCACCGGCGTGCCTCAATCCACTCTCTCGCGAATTCTCAGCGGGAAGATTGTCGATCCTTCGGATAAGCACATCTCGAAGATCGCCGAGTATTTCGCCGTGAGCACCGACCAGTTGCGGGGTCGTGTGGATGTCGCGCCCGCCGTCAATTCCGGGCGCGATGAAGTGCATGCGGAACTCAAGGACATAAGCCTGTGGGACGACGATACGCCTGTCGATGACGACGAGGTGTCGGTCCCCTTTCTTCGCGAGGTTGAATTGGCGGCTGGATCAGGAAGATTCGTCATCGAAGAAAGCGAGCGCTCTAGCCTGCGCTTCGGCAAGCGCAGTTTGCGTCACAACGGTGTGCAGTTCGACCAGGCCAAGTGCGTGACGGTGCGTGGCAACAGCATGTTGCCGGTGCTGCGCGACGGCGCCACCGTAGGGGTCAATGCCGGCAAATGCGGGATCGGCGATATCGTCGATGGCGACCTTTATGCGATCAACCACAATGGCCAGCTCCGGGTTAAACAGCTTTATCGCCTGCCGACGGGGATTCGCCTGCGCAGCTTCAATCGCGATGAACATCCGGACGAGGACTACGCCTTCCAGGAGATCCAGGAAGAGCAGATCGTCATCCTTGGTCACGTCTTCTGGTGGGGCATGTACGCTCGTTAACCTCACTGCTGCCAGATAAAACCCGTCACGGCGCGGGTTTTTTTTCGCCTGCTGAAAACCTCCAACGTTTTTTGTCTGTGGGGCTTTAATGCGTCAGTGCATTTGTAACGCCTAAACAAATGCGTTGGTGCATTGACTGTATATGCATTAATGCATATTCTTTGTTTCAAGCCGCTCAACAAAGCTGCTCGAATCGAAGCTTTTTAGTTCCACCAAAAAGGCAGCGATGAACCGGCCTCAACGGTTCAGAGGGTTGGCAACTGTGTCCGGCGCCGCCAGGTGTCGTTGGAAATACTTGCATCACACTTAATCACTCCCAAGGAGGCGTGACATGACAAATGTGCAACAAGCGTTGCTGGACATGCCAATCTGGCTGGTCATCGTGCTCGCCTTGATGGGCGGCGTGGCTGGCGAAATGTGGCGCGCCGATAAGGAGGGCGCCCGCGGCTGGTCATTGCTGCGGCGTCTGGCGTTGCGTTCCGGCGCCTGCATGATCTGCGGAGTCTCGGCCATCATGCTGCTGTACGCCGCCGGCATGTCGATCTGGGCGGCCGGCGCGTTCGGTTGCCTCACGGCGATGGCCGGCGCTGATGTCGCTATAGACCTTTATGAGCGCTGGGTGGCCAAGCGGATCGGAGTTTGTGAAGTGCCGCCGCGTGATACTCGTCCGGATCAATAAAGCCCATCCCTTGGTCGTTCTGGCAACGTCGACACCCTGCATCCCTCGCGCAGATGAACGCTTCAATATTTGAAAGGGAAACCCCCTATGTTCCCCGACATCGATAAGCCGTCGCGCACTGACTGCCATGCAGGCTTGTCAGGCCTGCATCCGGGCGCTCGGTCGCTAACATTTTGATCGAACCTGTAACTTGCAAGCGCGATGCGCTCGTGTACGTTAGTTCCCATTCCGCCCGCTCAGGAGATGACCGTGAAAGAAATCACCCAACTGGCCGCTGAACTTGGTCGGCGCCTGCAGGTTCTGAATGCTCACGTTGCCGCAGCCGAGTCCTGTACCGGCGGTGGAATTTCCGAGGCAATCACGCGCATTCCGGGGAGTTCAGCGTGGTTCGAGGCCGGTTATGTCACGTACTCCAACCGTCAGAAAACCGAGCAATTGAATGTCCCGGTCGAGTTGTTTGCGACGGTGGGGGCGGTCAGTCGCGAGGTGGTCGAGGCCATGGTGCGCGGCGCGCAGGAAAAAAGCCGGGCGTACTTTACTGTGGCGGTCAGCGGCGTGGCCGGGCCGGATGGCGGTTCGCCGAGCAAGCCGGTGGGCACGGTCTGGCTGGCCTGGGGCGTGGGGGAGCGGGTGTTCAGCGAGGTGCAGCACTTCGCTGGTAACCGTGACGAGGTCCGCCGACAAACGGTGAGGGCCGCGCTAGAGGGGTTGCTGCGCCATGCCACCGGAGAAATCTCAAATCAGGGGTAGGCGATCCTGAAACGCTGTGGAATAATACTGGCTACTTATACAGGTGTTGGCCGTCAGGCCTTATTGATTACGTGAGGACTTTAATGGACGACAACAAGAAGAAAGCCTTGGCTGCGGCCCTGGGTCAGATCGAACGTCAATTCGGCAAGGGTGCCGTAATGCGTATGGGCGATCAGGACCGTCAGGCGATCCCGGCTATCTCTACTGGCTCTCTGGGTCTGGACATCGCGCTCGGCATTGGCGGTCTGCCAAAAGGCCGTATCGTTGAAATCTACGGTCCTGAATCCTCCGGTAAAACCACGCTGACACTGTCGGTGATCGCCCAGGCTCAAAAAGCCGGCGCGACCTGTGCATTCGTCGACGCCGAACACGCCCTCGATCCTGAGTACGCCGGCAAGCTCGGCGTCAACGTCGACGACCTGCTGGTTTCCCAGCCGGACACCGGTGAGCAGGCCCTGGAAATCACCGACATGCTGGTGCGTTCCAACGCGGTAGACGTGATCATCGTCGACTCCGTAGCCGCCCTGGTTCCAAAGGCTGAAATCGAAGGCGAAATGGGTGACATGCACGTGGGCCTGCAAGCCCGTCTGATGTCCCAGGCGCTGCGTAAAATCACCGGTAACATCAAGAACGCCAACTGCCTGGTAATCTTCATCAACCAGATCCGTATGAAAATCGGCGTGATGTTCGGCAGCCCGGAAACCACCACCGGTGGTAACGCGCTGAAGTTCTATGCTTCGGTTCGTCTGGATATCCGCCGTACTGGCGCGGTGAAAGAAGGTGATGAAGTCGTCGGTAGCGAAACCCGCGTCAAGGTTGTGAAGAACAAGGTCGCTTCGCCGTTCCGTCAGGCCGAGTTCCAGATTCTTTACGGCAAAGGCATCTACCTCAATGGCGAGATGATCGACCTGGGTGTTCTGCACGGTTTCGTCGAGAAGTCCGGCGCCTGGTATGCCTACGAAGGCACCAAGATCGGTCAGGGCAAGGCCAACTCGGCCAAGTTCCTGGCGGACAACCCGGAAATCGCCGCGAAACTTGAGAAGCAGCTGCGCGACAAACTGCTGACTCCAGCGCCGGACGTCAAAGCATCACCAGTCAAAGAGACTGAAGATGACCTGGCTGACGCTGATATCTGATTGATCCGATGACCGCCGTACTCGATACACTCGTCGCAGTGCGGCGAACCGCAATGGACCTGCTCGCACGACGCGAGCATGGTCGGGTCGAGCTGACGCGTAAACTGCGTCAGCGCGGCGCTCTCCCTGAGATGATCGACACAGCACTCGACCGCTTGACGGAAGAGGGGCTGTTGTCCGAATCCCGTTACCTCGAAAGCTTCGTTTCCTACCGTGCCCGTTCCGGCTATGGCCCTTTGCGTATCCGCGAAGAGTTGGGCCAGCGTGGCCTGCAACGCAGCGACATTGAACTCGCGTTACGCGAGAGCGGTATCAACTGGCAGGAACAACTGGAAGACACCTGGCGGCGAAAATTCTCCGGGCATTTACCGATAGACGCCCGGGAACGCGCCAAACAAGGGCGGTTCCTGAGTTATCGGGGCTATTCCATGGAAATGATCAGCCGCTTGTTCAGCGGCCGAGGGATGGACGATTGACTGAAGCGGCTCGCTATTTTGATAGCGGGCCGTTTTTTTTTTGCCTCACGTAACCTTTAACGGTTCCCGCGTGCGTTGTTGCGCCTGAGGTTTGGGTTGCGCCCAGTTTTCCGGCAGGTTGATGTAATCCACCAGTTCCCGCAGGCGCCCATGATCACGGGCGTTAAAGGTGAAAGCCAGACGTGCGAGGTGGCTGAACTGCGGTTCGTCGTGCTCCTCACCGCTGTAGACATGCTGATGGAAGTGATCGCTCAGGCACAGGTCGGCGAACGCTTGTTGCATGTGCTCCAGTGCATCGTCACTGAGCTGGTGATTCATGCGGATCACGAACTGATGCTTGAGCCAGCGGCTGGAGTGGAAGTTGCTGTAGAACTGATTGATCTGCTCCACCGCCTCTTCGGCGCTATAGACCAGGCTCACCAGCTTCATGTCGGTCGGCAGGATGTAGCGGTTTTCCTCCAGTTGATTGCGGATGAAGTCCAGGGCGCCTTGCCAGAATTTGCCGCCGGGAGCGTCCAGTAGCACCACTGGCACCAGCGGGCTTTTACCGGTCTGAATCAGCGTCAACACTTCCAGTGCCTCGTCCAGCGTACCGAAACCGCCGGGGCACAAGACCAGCGCATCGGCTTCCTTGACGAAGAACAGCTTGCGGGTAAAAAAGAAGTGGAATGGCAGCAAGTTGGTGGTGCCGTTCACGGTGGGATTGGCATGCTGCTCGAAGGGCAGGGTGATGTTGAATCCCAGGCTGTGTTCCAGACCGGCACCTTCGTGGGCGGCGGCCATGATGCCGCCGCCTGCGCCGGTGATCACCATCAGGTCCGAGCGCGCCAGCGCGGCGCCGAGTTCTCTGGCCAGCCCATACAGCGGGTGTTCTATCGGTGTGCGGGCCGAGCCGAACACCGTGACTTTACGCCGCCCCCGAAACTGTTCGAGCACACGGAAGGCATGTTCGAGTTCGCGCAGGGCTTGCAGAGTGATTTTGGCATTCCAGCGGTTGTGATCTTCCTGGGCCATGCGCAGCACGGTCAGGATCATGTCGCGGTAAATCGGGATGTTCGGGCTATTGGGTGAAACCAGGTTGAGTTGTTCTTCGACCTTGCTGATGAGGTCGTGGCCGCTTTCTTCGAAATGACGGCTCAGGAGGTCATTCGGTTGGTAAGGCATCAACTTCTCCTTCCATACAGGCTCTGTTGTTCCTTTGGATGAAGGAAACATGCGCATCAAAAAACGCAAACCAGGCAGCCCCTTTTCTGCCCTGAAAAGTGAACGGGAACACTATGAATCTAGACCCTCGCGGCTATTTTCGCTGACCTGATCATTGCGCTGTAAAGTCTTTCCTGGCAACCGCTTATTGACGATTTGCAAGGTGATTTCACCGCTCGTCTGAACGCACGCCGAGTGTCCAGCAGTCTGATTTACTGAATGACAGGCGTGACACGACAACTTTGCGTCTAAGGCAGGGCGCACGGTACAAGCGGTTCAAGGATTTTGTTCGCTCAAAGCTTGGGCGAAGTGCATGGAGGCGGGATGCTATGGCCAGAGTCATTCTGGAGATCGATACGCAACTGTATCGATTATTGAAATCATCGGCCGAGACCAATCACTTGAGTCTTGAAGAGGAGTGCTGCCGGCGTCTGGAGGGAGCCGACCGGCGCTCGCGCTATTTACAAGCGCTGTTGGCCGAACTGCGCGCCGAGGACGAACAGCGGCGCGCCAATTCCCGTTGAATTACTTTTTCTTCGCCGGTGTGGCTTTCGGGCAATCCGATTCCTGGAAGCTGGCGGAGCCGACCGCGCGATTGGTCTTCACCTCGGTGAAGTCGTAACGCATGACCGCGCCCTTTGCCATCAGCTTGCGGAACCCCGGGTTTCTGCAGACGGAGGCGCCAAGCTGGAAGTACACCGCTTTCGGGTCGGCACGCATCTTGTTGGCGTGGCTGCTTTGCACGCTCAGGTGGTTGATCAGCACATTGCCTTCGGCGGTGTAGCCCTGATCGAGAATGTCTTCGTTGATCGCCCGTGGCGTGCCGACGCTGCTCTGTGCGGCGACGTTTCGCAGCTCTCTGTTGAGATTCTGCTCACTCAAGGACGCAGCCTGAGCGTTGAAGGACGACGCCAGCAGAATGGCAGCGGTGGGAACGATAAGGCGCAGCATGAAACTCTCCTGGTTCAGTGACTGGTGGTTCGACCCGTCACATGACTGTGCGTTCAGTGGTGGCGAATTATAGGGGAGCCCGTCTGGACGGTACAGGCTTGCGCCGGCCGCTCTGGTAAACTGCCGACCTTTATTGACCTGAGTGCTATTCGTGTCGAGTTTTCCTGTCTGCCGGTGTTGCCCACGATGAACCACGCCCCCAACGCCGTAGCCCGCCTGCGTGATCAGCGTGAAGAGGAGGGCATCAAGCCGATTCAGGCCCGTGGCTGGCGGGCAACCCGTTGCCGTGCCTGCCGCGTGATCGAGAGTCACTGCCTGTGCGCGTGGCGTCCGCAGGTCGAGACCCGCTCTGGCGTGTGTCTGATCATGACCAACAAGGAAGTGTTCAAACCGAGCAATACCGGTTGGCTGATCGCTGACGTGGTGCGCGACAACCATGCGTTCATCTGGTCGCGTACGGACACTGACCCTCAACTGCTGGCATTGCTCGCCGATCCGCAGTGGCAACCGTATCTGGTCTTTCCAGGCGAGTACGTCGAGCCTGAGCGAGTGACCAACACGGTCGAAGTCGATAGCACCAAGCGGCCGCTGTTCATTCTGCTGGATGCGACCTGGACCGAAGCCCGGAAGATATTCCGCAAAAGCCCTTATTTTAATGCGCTCCCGATCCTGAGCCTGCTGCCCGAAAAGCTTTCACGCTATCGGCTGCGGCGCTCTACCCGCAGCGAGCATTTGTGCACGGCGGAAGTGGCGGCGCTGTGCCTCGATCTGGCGGGAGATGTCGAGGCTGCGTCCGCACTGGACGCTTATTTCGACGTGTTCAGCCAGCATTACCTCGATGCCAAACACCAGCTGGAAATGAATGTTGCAACACCGGCACACGCCGAGCTGATGCCTTTCGTGCAGAACAGCGTTCCTGTCACGGGCTGATTGTCGCGCATACTGCAAAGAACTGTAGCGGCCAGGCACCTTGACCACCCCGGCTTCGCTGGGCATGCTTGGCGCCGATCAGGGCGCGGACGTAGTTTGATTCGCCGCTTCTTTACGTGAAAAGCTCCGTGGATTGCCACGTGATTGGCGTTGAACGTGCCCTGTTGGTGCAGCTCCGTGGCTGTACCTTGAGTTGCTAGAAGAACAGGATCATTAGAAAAATGGCCACATACGAAATCCTGATTGCCGATGACCACCCTCTTTTTCGTAGCGCCCTGCATCAAGCGTTGACCCTGGGCCTTGGCCCGGACGTCCGTCTGGTGGAAGTGGCGAGCATTGCCGAGCTGGAAACCCGTCTCGACGAAAAATCCGACTGGGATCTGGTGCTGCTGGACCTGAACATGCCGGGCGCCTACGGTTTTTCCGGGCTGGTGCTGTTGCGCGGTCAGTACCCGCAAATTCCGGTGGTGATGGTGTCGGCCCAGGAGGAAGCCTCGATCATGGTGAAGTCCCGTGAGTTCGGTGCCAGCGGTTTCATTCCTAAATCGAGTGACCTGAGCGTGATCCAGAAAGCCGTACGTGCCGTGCTGGATGGCGATGTGTTCTGGCCGCCTCAGGCGTTTGAAGCGGTCAGCGTTTCCGACGAAGCCAAGGCCGCCAGTGAAGGTCTTGCCAGCCTGACACCTCAGCAGTTCCGGGTGCTGACCATGGTCTGTGAAGGGTTGCTGAACAAGCAGATTGCCTACGAACTGAGCGTGTCCGAAGCAACAATCAAGGCGCACGTCACGGCGATTTTCCGTAAGCTGAATGTGCGGACCCGGACCCAGGCGGCTTTGCTCCTGCAACAACTTGAGTCAATTTCAAGCCACTAAATGTTGGCGTCTTCACGCTTTTTTGACTCTGGTTGATCTAGCTTTCCCACTCCTTTTTGGTCAGTTGCCACTTTTATGTCCCCTTTCAAAGGCCAGACCGGCCTGAAACGCATCCTCAACGCTTCCGGTTATTCGCTGGACGGCCTGCGCGCAGCCTTCACCGGCGAAGCGGCTTTTCGGCAACTGGTGTTGCTCAATGTCATCCTGATCCCGCTTTCGTTCTTTTTGAACGTCAGCCGCGTCGAGCAGGCGCTGCTGATTGCCGTCTGTTTGTTGGCATTGATCGTCGAGTTGCTCAACTCGGCAGTGGAAGCGGCCATCGACCGCATTTCCCTTGAGCTGCACCCGCTGTCCAAGAATGCCAAGGACATGGGCAGCGCCGCACAGCTCGTGGCGTTGAGCATGATCGCGCTGGTATGGGCGGTGATCCTGCTTTAAGCGATGGTGGGCAGCACGATCTCGTCGCTGCGCTGAACCCCGGCGGTGAAGGCGCGGCACAGGTCGAGGAATTCGCGCATCGCTGACGTCTGATATTTCTGTTTGTGCCAGATGAAATAGAACTGCCGCGCCAGATCCAGATCCGGCGTTTCCACCGGCACCAGACTGCCGCGCCGGAACGCATCGCGCAGGGCCAGCCGCGAAATACAGCCAATCCCCAATCCTGATTCCACCGCGCGTTTGATGGCTTCGGTGTGTTCCAGCTCCAGGCGAATGTTCAACGCGCTGCGATGGTGACGCATGGCCTGATCAAAAGTCAGTCGCGTGCCAGAGCCTTGTTCCCGCAGGATCCACGCCTCGTGGCTCAGCTCATCCATGGTCGCGGTACCGCGAATGGCCAGCGGATGTTGCGGTGCACAGAACACCACCAGCTCATCTTCGACCCAGCTCTGCACTTCAATGTCCGGATGGCTGCAGTCGCCTTCGATCAGACCCAGATCAATTTCATAATGAGCGACTTGTTGCACGATGTTGGCAGTGTTCTGCACGTGCAGCTTCACCTGGCTTTCCGGATGACGCTGCATGAAGCTGCCGATCAGCAGGGTGGCGAGGTAATTGCCGATGGTCAGGGTTGCGCCGACGGCCAAAGAGCCGAAACCGGACTTGCCGTTAAGCAGGTCTTCGATTTCCTTGGCCTGATCGAGCAGCGCCACCGCTTGTGGCAACAGTTGTTTGCCGAGGGCGTTGAGACTCAGCCGTTTGCCGGCGCGGTCGAACAGCTGGCAGCTGGACTGGCGCTCCAGCTCGGTGATCGAGGTGCTTGCCGCCGATTGCGACAGGTTGAGCAGGCCCGCAGCACGGGATACGCTTTCCTGCTGGGCGACGGCGACGAAGACTTGAAGTTGACGGAGAGTAAATCGCATATCTATATAACCGATAACCCTTATCTTAATAATCCATTTAACAGATATTGTCGCTGCCATTAGAATGCGATGCAATTGCGCATATCACCGGCGCAGGCAAAATCTCCAGGAGTCCCACGTACATGAGCAACATGAACCACGAGCGTGTCCTCAGTGTTCATCACTGGAACGACACTCTGTTCAGCTTCAAGTGCACCCGCGATCCGGGCCTGCGCTTCGAGAACGGTCAGTTCGTGATGATCGGCCTGCAACAGCCCAACGGCCGGCCGCTCATGCGCGCTTACTCGATTGCCAGCCCGAACTGGGAAGAGCATCTCGAGTTCTTCAGCATCAAGGTGCCTGATGGCCCGCTGACTTCCCAGTTGCAGCACCTGAAGGAAGGCGACGAGATCATCATCAGCAAGAAGCCTACGGGCACGCTGGTACTGGACGACTTGAAGCCTGGCAAACATTTGTACCTGCTCAGCACCGGTACCGGTCTGGCGCCGTTCATGAGCGTCATCCAGGACCCGGAAACCTACGAGCGTTTCGAAAAAGTGATCCTGTGCCACGGCGTACGTTACGTCAACGAAGTCGCTTACCGCGAATTCATCACCGAGCATCTGCCGCAGAACGAGTTCTTCGGCGAGGCCCTGCGTGACAAGTTGATCTACTACCCGACCGTGACCCGCGAGCCGTTTGAGAACGAAGGTCGCCTGACCGACCTGATGCGCAGCGGCAAGCTGTTCAGCGACATCGGTCTGCCACCGATCAACCCGCAGGACGACCGCGCCATGCTGTGCGGCAGCCCGAGCATGCTCGACGAAACCAGCGAAGTGTTGAACAGCTTCGGCCTGAAAGTGTCGCCGCGGATGCGCGAGCCGGGTGATTACCTGATCGAGCGTGCGTTCGTCGAGAAGTAAGCTGGACCCCTGTGGGAGCGGGCTTGCTCGCGAATGCGGACTGCCAGTCGACATCTTCGTTGAATGTTAAACCGCCTTCGCGAGCAAGCCCGCTCCCACATTGGATTTGCGGCCACCACAAAAAGCCCGCATGGCCTGAGAAGGTCATGCGGGCTTTTTCGTTTCTGGTGTTCAGGGCTTTGCGGGGATGACTTCGAGGACGCGGATCACGCCCGCTTCCGGATAATGCCAGCGCACATCGAGATCCCAAAATTGCGCGCCGTATTCCCGCTCTGGTGTTGGCGTTTGGTACGCCGGACGTGGATCTTGTGCCAAGCACTGCTCAATCAACTCAACCAGCGGCTCTTCAAGACGCTGAGCGTGCCCGTGAGCCTGTTGCAACGCCGAATCCGCCCACTGCACGGGAATCAACTGCGGCGCGGCGCTGGCGATGCTGTTGGAGGCCGTATCGATGATGTCGGCGTAAGGCACGTAAGGTTTTATATCCAGAATCGGTGTGCCGTCCAGCAAGTCGATGCCGGATATCCACAGGCGATTGGCTTCGACTTTATCCAGCTTCACCACGGATTGGCCGATGCCATTGGGCCGATGCGTCGCGCGGGTGGCGAACACGCCCATGGACTTGTTGCCGCCGAGGCGAGGAGGGCGGACTTTCAGGCGTGGTTTTTCTTCCAGGGCCTGATGGAACAGGAACAGCAGCCAGACGTGGCTGACCTGCTCCAGACCTTGCACCGCATCGCCCTGGTCGAACGGCGCCACCAGTTCCAGCACGCCGCGAGCGGCCGGGGCCAGTTGCGGCTGGCGCGGGATGGCGAACTTCTCCTTGAAACAGGAGCGCACGAAGCCGATGGGGGAAACGCTGTAGGTCATGGTTTGGGGTCGAAGCGGAATGAGGGTGGGCATGATAACCCGATCAACCTGAATTCAGTTCTGCCTGTGCCGGCCTCTTCGCGAGCAAGTCGAATCGTCGCACCGCCGCTCCCACAGTAGATCTATGGTGCTCAGGAGATCCAGTGTGGGAGCGGGCTTGCTCGCGATGGCCGCGCCGCCGATCTAGAGACTAAACCCGCCATCAAGAGGAATGATATTTCCGGTCATGTACGCCCCGGCTGTACTCGCCAGACTGATCGCCAACGCCGCCATCTCTTCCTCGCGACCCCAGCGCTTCATCGGAATCAACGCCGTATCCTCCGCCAGCGCCTGTTCATCATTACCAATGTGCTGAGTCATCTTGCTCGGAAAACGTCCCGGCGCAATCACGTTGACGTTGATGTGCTGGCTCACCAGTTCCCGCGCCAGAATCCGCGACAGTTGGTGCAAGGCCGCTTTACTGGGTCCGTAGGCATAAGCCTGTTCGCCAAAGGAGGAAATCGCCGCCACCGAGCCGATGTTGATGATCCGCGCCGGATTCGCTTCGGACCCGGCCTTGCGCAGCAGCGGCAAGAACTGCTGGATGCAGGTGAACACCGACGTCACGTTGAGCTGCATGACCTTTTCCCAGCCCTTGACCGGATAGCTCTCCAGCGGCGCACCCCAGGTGGTGCCGGCGTTGTTCACCAGAATATCCAGATAGCTGATCCGTTCGCCCAGTCGCGTGGCCAGTTGCAGCACTCCTTCTTCAGTGGCCAGATTGGCGGCCACCGCGTGGCAAACACCGAATGCGCTCAACTCGTCAGCGGTCTGCTGACAGGCCTCGGCATCCCGCGCGCAGACGTACACGGTAGCGCCGGCCTCGACATAGGCCTTGGCGATCATTTTGCCGATACCACGGGTGCCGCCGGTCACCAGAGCGGTGCGGCCTTGCAGGGAGAAATACGGGTGCATGGCGAATCCTGAGAGCTGAGGGTCAGTACACCCTAGTCGTCAGCCGCTTGAAGCGGAGCCACTATTTTTGCGCGGAATGAAGGGCCATTCGGCCCTGTAGGAGCTGTCGAGTGCAACGAGGCTGCGATCTTTGAATTTCAGCTGGGCCGTAAAAGATCAAAAGATCGCAGCCTCGTTGCACTCGACAGCTCCTACAGCTCCTACAGATTGAATCAGCTTCGCACGTTACTGCGGGCGCACACGCAGGGTCAGGCCCTTGAGGAAGTTGCGCAGCAACTGGTCGCCGCACGGACGATAGTTGGTGTGGCCGAACTTGCGGAACAGCGCGCTCAGTTCAGGCTTGGACACCGGGAACTCGGCGGCCTTGAGGATCGCGTGCATGTCGTCTTCCTTCAGTTCGAAGGCCACACGCAGTTTCTTCAGGATGATGTTGTTGGTGACCGGCACTTCGATCGGCTGCGGCGGACGGCTTTCGTCCTTGCCGCGCTTGAAGATCACCAGGCCGTCGAGGAAATGCGCCATGACTTCATCCGGGCACCGTACGAAACCTTCCTCGTCTTCTTCTTTCTTGTCGAGGTACGTCAACAGGTCTTCCAGGGACACGTCCATGCCGCCGAGCTTGATGATCTCGATGACTTTCTTGTCGCTGATGTCGAGCATGTAGCGCACGCTGCGCAGTACGTCGTTATGAATCATGGTGTGCAATCCTGATATTCAGCAGTGGGCGCCGCGTAAGCAGCGGCGCCAAAATGTATGGCGGCGTGAAAAGTCTTAGAACTTCTCTTTGCCGGACAGGTAGCGCCATTGGCCCAGCGGCACTTTGCCAATGGACACGCCGCCGATGCGGATGCGGCGGATGGCGACGACCTTCAGGCCGACGGCCTGGCAGAACAGGGCGATCACGCCCGGCTGTGGGTTCTTCATCGCAAAACGCAGGCGGTTTTCGTTCTGCCAGCTGGCTTTGACCGGCGGCAGTTCCTTACCCTTGTAGGTCAGACCGTGGTTCAGGCGATTGAGGCCGTGAGCCACCATGTCGCCTTCAACCTCGACCACATACTCTTGCTCGATTTTCGCGGAATCGGCGGTGAGTTTGCGCAGGATCTTCCAGTCCTGGGTGAACACCAGCAGACCGCTGGCGTTGGCCTGCAGGTCGGTGCTGGCGGTCAGGCGCAGGAAATGGCCCTTGAGCGGACGTTTGCTGAAGCGATGCTCTTCGCTCAGGGTCTCGGCGCTGATGGTGGCCATGGCCGTTTCCGCGTCCATGCCCGCAGCAACGTTGAACAGGATGGTCACTGGCTCAGGCGCGGTGGCCTTGGCCTCGGGGTCGAGCTCGACTTTCTGGGTGTCGACCTTGAACTGCGGCTCGTCGATGACCTCGCCGTCCACGGTGACCCAGCCGCCCTCGATGAACAGCTCAGCCTCCCGACGGGAACAGCCGACGAGTTCGATGAGGCGTTTGGAGAGACGTATCGGGTCAGTCATGACAGGGCCGTAACAAAAAAGGGGTGGGCATTGTACCTGCTGGGCGCCGGTTAATCCCGGCTCCATTTGCGCCGTACAGCTTTTTGTGGGAGCGGGCTTGCTCGCGAATGCGGTAGATCAGTCAATTTATCTGTGAATGGCACACCGCATTCGCGAGCAAGCCCGCTCCCACATTGTTCGATGTTGTGTCAGCCATTGCGTGTCTGTTGTTGGGTTTGGCGCAGCCGCATATGCAACAACGGATAAGGCTGCCCCATCCCGTCATGCTCGGTGCGGCCGATCACCTCGAAGCCCTGTTTGAAGTAGAACCCCAACGCCTGCGGGTTCTGTTCGTTGACGTCCAGTTCATCGGCGTTCAGGTGTTCCATGGCATAACGCAGCAACTGTTTGCCCAGCCCCTGGCCGCGATGAGCGGGGTCGATGAAGAGCATTTCAATCTTGCCCGCCGCGACACCGGCGAACCCGGTGATGCGCTGGCGCGAGTCTTTGGTGCAGATCAGCATCACCGCGTCGAGGTAACGGGTCAGCACCAGATTCTTCAACAGCTCGATGTAGCTGTCCGGCAGAAAGTCATGAGTGGCGCGCACCGAGGCTTCCCAGACTTGCGTGAGTTCTTCGTAGTCGCTCTGTTTCGGCGTGTGGATGACCGAATGTTGGCGCATGGCCGAATGCCCCTTTTGCAGTGAATGGTGCGAGTCCTTTCTCCCTCAAAACGATAGACGTAAAAAAGCCCCGCATCTCGTCAAGAGAGCAGGGCTTTTCGTATTTTTTGCGTTTAGATCTGTTCAGCCCACAGGTCGTATTCGTCGGCGTCGGTGACCTTGCACCAGACTTTGTCGCCCGGTTTCAGGTTGCTGCCGTTGTCGATGAATACGTTGCCGTCGATTTCCGGGGCATCGAAGAAGCAACGGCCGACTGCGCCTTGCTCGTCGACTTCATCGACCAGCACTTCGATTTCACGGCCGACGCGCAGTTGCAGACGCGCCGAGCTGATGGCTTGCTGGTGCGCCATGAAGCGGTCCCAACGGTCTTGTTTGACGTCGTCCGGGACGATGTCCAGGTCCAGATCGTTAGCCGGTGCGCCTTCGACTGGCGAGTACTGGAAGCAGCCGACGCGGTCGAGCTGGGCTTCGGTCAGCCAGTTCAGCAGGTACTGGAAGTCTTCTTCGGTTTCGCCGGGGAAGCCGACGATGAAGGTCGAACGGATGATCAGGTCCGGGCAGATCTCGCGCCAGTTCTTGATGCGCGCCAGGGTCTTGTCTTCGAACGCCGGGCGTTTCATCGACTTCAGGACTTTCGGGCTGGCGTGCTGGAACGGGATGTCCAGGTACGGCAGGATTTTTCCGGCGGCCATCAGCGGAATCAGTTCGTCGACGTGCGGGTACGGGTAAACGTAGTGCAAGCGGACCCAGACGCCGAGGGTGCTCAGGGCTTCGCAGAGTTCGGTCATGCGGGTTTTCACCGGCGCGCCGTTCCAGAAACCGGTGCGGTACTTCACGTCGACGCCGTAGGCGCTGGTGTCTTGCGAGATCACCAACAGCTCCTTGACGCCGGCCTTGACCAAGCGCTGGGCCTCGTCGAGCACATCACCGACAGGACGGCTGACCAGTTTGCCGCGCATCGACGGGATGATGCAGAAGCTGCAGCTGTGGTTGCAGCCTTCGGAAATCTTCAGGTACGCATAATGGCGCGGGGTCAGCTTGATGCCTTGCGGCGGCACCAGGTCGATCAGCGGATTGTGATCCTTGCGCGGCGGCACAACGTCGTGCACGGCGTTGACCACTTGCTCGTACTGCTGCGGACCGGTCACGGCCAGCACGCTCGGATGCACGTTGCGGATGTTGCCTTCTTCGACGCCCATGCAGCCGGTCACGATGACCTTGCCGTTTTCCTTGATGGCTTCGCCGATCACTTCCAGGGATTCAGCCTTGGCCGAGTCGATGAAGCCGCAGGTGTTGACCACCACGACATCGGCGTCCTGATAAGTGGACACAACGTCATAACCTTCCATGCGCAGCTGGGTAAGGATGCGCTCGGAGTCGACCAGTGCTTTGGGGCAACCCAGGGATACGAAGCCAACCTTTGGATTGGCCGGCGCAGGAGTGGTGGACATGTCTAACCTCGGTATTTGTGACGCCTCCAGCCGCGAATCGGCAAGGCGACAAACGGGCGCTCAACCGCGCCTCTGATCAAAAAGTGCGCAATTCTAGCGATGGGAGACGCACTTGACCAGCTTTATGGAGGGAAATACGACGAGTGCTGCGCTATGCTTCGCGCCGTTACGCTTTACCAATTTTTTACAGTCAACGAAACGTCTGTAACGTGAAGTAAAACAGCGCATGCTGCGTGACAAAGCATAGTGCTTCTTCCAAAGAAGTCCGGTCTGGGTAGTAGGAGTGTTGGATGGGTCAGGCAAGTAGTCAGGCAGTGAGCACCGGGCACTCGGCGGCGAAGCCGATCGGCATGCTGGTCGCAGCGGTCGGGGTAGTTTATGGCGATATCGGCACGAGCCCGCTGTATACCCTCAAAGAAGTGTTTTCCGGTCAGTATGGTGTACAGGTCGACCATGACGGCGTGTTCGGGATACTGGCGCTGATTTTCTGGTCGCTGATCTGGGTCGTTTCAATCAAATATGTGCTGTTCGTACTGCGTGCCGACAACCAGGGCGAAGGCGGAATCATGGCGTTGACCGCGCTGGCTCGACGGGCGGCGGCGGGGCATCCGAAGTTGCGCACGTTACTGGTGGTCTGCGGGCTGATCGGTGCGGCGCTGTTTTATGGCGACAGCATGATCACGCCGGCGATTTCCGTGCTCTCGGCAATTGAAGGTCTGGGGCTGGCGTTTGAGGGCATCGACCATTGGGTGGTGCCACTGTCGTTGGTTGTGCTGGTGGCGCTGTTTTTGATCCAGAGTCACGGCACCGCGCGAATCGGCATTCTGTTCGGGCCGATCATGGTCACCTGGTTTCTGGTCCTGGGCGCGCTGGGCGTCTACGGCATCCTGCAGCACCCGGAAGTGTTGCAAGCGATGAACCCGGTCTGGGGCGTGCGCTTCTTTATCGTGCACCCGGGCATGGGCGTGGCGATTCTGGGTGCGGTGGTGCTGGCATTGACCGGCGCCGAAGCGCTGTACGCCGACATGGGCCACTTCGGTCGCAAGCCGATTGCCCGTGCGTGGTTCATTCTTGTGCTGCCGGCGCTGGTGCTGAACTACTTCGGCCAGGGCGCCTTGCTGCTCGGTGATCCAGAAGCGGCACGCAACCCGTTCTATCTGTTGGCACCAAGCTGGGCGTTGATTCCGTTGGTCGGCCTGTCGACCCTGGCCACGGTGATTGCCTCGCAAGCGGTGATTTCCGGTGCGTTCTCCCTGACCCGTCAGGCGATCCAGCTCGGTTACATTCCGCGCATGCACATCCAGCACACCTCCAGTGCCGAACAGGGCCAGATCTACATCGGCGCGGTGAACTGGGCATTGATGGTCGGCGTGATCCTGCTGGTGATCGGCTTCGAATCCTCCGGCGCTCTGGCCTCGGCCTACGGTGTGGCGGTGACGGGCACCATGTTGATGACCACCATCCTGGTGTCGGCGGTGATGTTGTTGCTGTGGAAATGGCCGCCGATCCTCTCGGTGCCGCTGTTGCTCGGCTTCCTGCTGGTGGACGGTCTGTATTTCGCCGCCAACGTGCCGAAAATCTTTCAGGGCGGAGCATTCCCGGTGATCGCCGGTATTGCACTGTTTGTGCTGATGACCACCTGGAAACGCGGCAAGCAATTGCTGGTTGAGCGCATGGACGAAGGTGGCCTGCCGCTGCCGATTTTCATCAGCAGTATCGCCGTACAACCGCCGCATCGCGTCCAGGGCACCGCAGTGTTCCTCACCGCGCGCCCGGACGCCGTGCCCCACGCGTTGTTGCACAACCTGCTGCATAACCAGGTGCTGCACGAGCAAGTGGTACTGTTGACAGTGGTGTACGAAGACATCCCGCGAGTCCCGCCGACACGGCGCTTCGAGGTTGATTCCTACGGCGAGGGGTTCTTCCGGGTGATCCTGCACTTTGGCTTTATCGACGAGCCGGACGTGCCGCAAGCGCTGAAACTGTGTCACCTCGATGACCTCGACTTCAGTCCGATGCGCACTACCTACTTCCTCAGTCGCGAGACGGTCATCGCCTCCAAACTTGAAGGCATGGCCCGTTGGCGCGAGGCGTTATTTGCGTTCATGTTGAAGAACGCGAATGGCAATTTGCGGTTCTTTAATTTGCCGCTGAACCGGGTGATTGAGCTGGGTACACAGGTCGAGATGTAAGGCCATCAAAAAGCCCCCGTTGCCATCGCGGCAGCGGGGGCTTTTTTGTGCGCCACAGATCCATTGTGGGAGCGGGCTTGCTCGCGAAAGCGGCGGGCCAGTCGACATCAATGTTGAATGTCAGTCCGCCTTCGCGAGCAAGCCCGCTCCCACAATGGATCTGTGGCGTCTGTTGGAATTGCGCTCAGGTCATCATTTTTCTGATTCGGCTTTTGCCTGAGCCGGCCGCTGCAGCACCTTCATCGCATCATCAATCACGGCCTTGCTCATCGCCGTCAAATAATGCGCGGCCCAGATGTGCCGGTCGGTATCACGGTTAAAGGCAGCCTCTCTGGTCAGATCCTTGGCAAGGAATAGAAAGTCGGAGGCCATGGCTAACGCATCACCGAGGGGAACGTCCCGACTGACACGGAATAGCGCCTGGTTTGAGCAGTAGATGAAGGGGGTGAGGCCGATGGTTTTTAATTCTGAAGGGGCAGATGAATCTGTTTTGCTCATGATCTATCTCCTAAGCTTGAGGAGCCGCCACGTTCGTTTCCAAGCGAATGGGTGGCAGCTGTGCGCAGGTTGGAAAACCGGGAGCCTAGGAAACCGGCACGTCCGAAGACGTCCCACGCACAGCCGCCATGACACAGGATTGCAGTCGTAATTGTCTGCGGTCATGTTGGGCACGTTGTTGCCTACGCTCGACGGGTTTCCAAGCCCGATCGCTGAATGGTCAGCGACGACCAGAGACTATCCCGTCAAAGAAAAGCGCAACAAGGCATCAAAGTGCCCAAAAAACACGATTCGGAGTTTGCCTACAAGGTCTGCGGGCGTCATCCGATATCGCGCCATCTGAAACAAACAAAAACTAAACGCCGCGAGCGATTCTACAAGGTCGGTGAAATGGCTGTGCTTGCGAAATGTGATATTCAACGCAATACTCTGCGTAGAATTGTGCGCAAAAAGTTGCGTGAGTGTAAGGAGGTAAATATGACGGCATTACTAGAGCGTGCTGACCAGGCGATATCGGTGACTGCGATGGTCAGGGGCTTCAGCGCGAGGCTCAAGGAGATTTCCAGTCGCGCCACTGAGCGCCTGGTTATTTTTAAAGACAATCAACCCGCTGCGGTGATTATCAATATCGATGCGTATCAGGAAATGCTCGACGAGCTGGATGAACTTCGGATTGAAGCAGCTGCTCGGGAACGCCTGGCCGGTTTTGATGAGGCCCAAGCAGTCAGCCATGACGCTATGCGGCAAGGTACGCCAGGAAAGACTAAAGGAGCTGGGGATGGTTTGGGGCGTTATCTATCACCCGGATGTCCAGAAGGATCTGGATCTGCTGGGGGCTGTTGCGGCGAATCGCATTCTTGATGTGATCGAAGAGCGAATTATCAACGGCGAGCCGGATAAAAGCGGTAAACCCTTGAGAGCCAGTCTTGCGGGCTGTAGAAGAATTCGAACAGGCGACACGTGGATTGTTTATCGAGTCAACGGAAGTGCGATCCAGGTATTGATTGTCGCGGTCGGTGCGCGACGTGATGAAGAGGTTTACGACGCGGCGGAGCGTCGCCTATGACGAAAAAGCCTCCGGTGCCATTCAGGCAGCGGGGGCTTTTTGCTGTCTGGCACTTTATCCGAACCTACGAAGATCTCTGTGGGAGCGGGCTTGAACTGGCCTAATGATTTTGGACACTTCAATCGGGCGCTATGATGGCGCCCAAATCTGAGGTGTTTGGATATGCGTAAATCTTATTCCAGTGAGTTCAAGCTCAAGGCTGCCAGCATGGTGCTGGACGAGGGCCGGTCAGTTCCAGAAGTCTGTACCAGTCTGGATATTGGCCCTACCGCCTTGCGCCGTTGGGTCGATCAGGTTCGCAAGGAGCGCTTGGGTTCTCCCCCTGAGGGGGCCAAGGCGATTACCGCCGATCAGCGAGAGATTCAGCAGCTCAAAGCGTTGCTCAGGCAAAAAGACCTGGACATTGAAATCCTAAAAAAGGCCAGTGCTCTCCTGCTTTTGGACTCCAAAGATCATTCTCGTTGATCAATGAGCTGGACGAGCAGTACGGCGTTAACAATTGCTGTCGGGCGTTTGGAGTCAACCGCAGCAGCTTTTACGCCTGGCGTCAGCGCCAAGGCAAGGTGAAGCCTGAGCGGGAGAAACTTAAAGCCGTGCTGGTCGAGCATCACAAGGAATCCAGAGCGTCCGCAGGGTCTCGCACCCTTTCCAGGGAGCTGCAAGCCAAGGGGCATCGTGTCGGGCGACATATGGCTCGCAGCTTGATGCGCGAAGCCGGTGTCGCCAGTCATCAGCGCAGGCGACATAAGTACAAATCTTCCGGCGTGGAAGCGCTGGTGGCGCCACATGTGCTCAAGCGCAAGTTTGATGTCACGGCGATCAACCAGGTGTGGTGTGGCGATGTGACGTACATCAAGGTCGGCAAGCGCTGGATGTATTTTGCGGCGGTGCTGGATCTGTTCGCTCGCCGGATCGTGGGTTGGTCGTTTTCAATGATTTCCGATGCCACGCTGACCTGCGAAGCATTGCGAATGGCAGTCGAGTTGCGAGGCCGTCCCAAAGAAGTGCTGTTTCACTCTGATCAAGGCTGCCAATACACCAGCCATAAATTCAGGAATGAGATGCGCAAGCATGGACTCCTGCAAAGCATGAGTCGCAAAGGTGAGTGCTGGGACAACGCCCCGATGGAGCGTTTCTTTGGGAGCCTGAAATCAGAGTGGGTGCCAGAAGACGGCTACCGTTCAGAGCATGAAGCCCGCGTGGATGTGCAGCGTTATGTGATGCGTTACAACAACGTCAGACTCCATAGCTACAACGACTACCGGTCGCCGGTAGCTATGGAGAAACTGGCGGCGTGAAAACCTTAACTGGTGTCCAAAATTACTTGACCAGTTCAGCTTGCTCGCGAAGACTGACTGACATTCAACATTGATGTCGACTGACCCACCGCTTTCGCGAGCAAGCCCGCTCCCACATTTGATCAGTGGTGTCTGCTGGAATGAAAAAGCCCCCGCTACCGTAAGGACGCGGGGGCTTCTTTGTGGGCGGGTTCAGATCACTCCTGAGCCGCCGCCTCCTTCGCTTGACGCTTCTCGATCACATCCACCAACCGCTGGGCCAGTTTCGGGTAGTTCTCGTCGAAGTGGTGGCCGCCGGGCAGTTTGATGGCTTCGCCCACGGCGGTCTTGTCGGTGCAGCCGCTTTCGTCGATTTCTTCTTCGCCGAAGATGCACACCACTTTCTCAGGTGGCAGCTTGGCCATTTCCGGCCCGGTGGCGGCTTCTTTGCCGGCGTTGCCGAGCCAGCCTTCGACTTCGATCTCGAAGCTGCCGGTGCGGGCGAAGGCCAGCAGGATGATTGCGTCGACGCGTTGCTGCTCCGATTCTGCCAGGCGGTTGTAGATCGCCGGCAAGACGTCGGCGCCGAATGAGTAGCCGGTCAGGATGAAGCGCTTGGTGCCCCATTTCTGCCGGTAGTGCTGCATCAGTTCGGCGAGGTCCAGTGCGCTTTGCTCCGGGCTCTTGTGCTGCCAGTAGTAGCGCAGGGTGTCGATGCCGACCACCGGGTAGCCGATCTTGGCCATCTCGCCCGCCACATCGCGGTCGAGGTCGCGCCAGCCGCCGTCGCCGGAGAGGAACAGGGTGACGGTGTCCTTCGCCTGACCGGCCGGGACTTCAACCACTGGAATCTGCAGGCCGCCAGCGGCTTTGTCGCCACCGACGAGGAGCTTGCGCAGTTCGTTGTTCAGCACTTGCGGCAGGTTGATGTCGTAGTCGCTGATGCTGGTTTCGGCGTTGGGTTGGTCGCGCACGAAGCCGGCGCTGGTGTCGTCCGGGTTGTCGTTCCACGCCACCAGCCAGTGACCGTGAGCGGCGCTTTTCGGCAGCAGGTGCGTGCAGCCGGGTTTTTCCAGGGCCAGGTCCACCGAAACGGCTTGGGCCTTGTCGTCCTTCTGCTCGGACAACCAGCGCCAGGCCAGCACGGCGCCGGGACCGATGCCGCTGACCAGGGTCGCCGGACCTTTGAGTTCTCTCAGGCCCGCTTGCAGGGCGCGGCTTTGCAACAGGCATTCTTTGGGCAGGATTACTTGAACAATCTGCGCCGAGCCGCTGCGGCTGAGGGTCATCAATTGTTTGTCGCTGAGTTTCTGGTCTTCATTGACCGCCACCAGCACCTGGGCGCGTGGTGTGTTGCCGGGAATGACGCGGGTCATCGCGGCGCCGCCGGCCGGTGTCAGCCTTTCGAGAGTCGGTTCTGGCGCCGGGCGTTTGAGGTACCAGTAACCGCCACCGAGAATCAGGGCCAGCACTACCAGTGTGGCCAGTACGTACCGCAATGAGCGTTGAATCATCAGCGTTTCACCAATCCAGTCAAGCCGCCCGCAATCAGGGCAGCAGTGTCGGCCAGGGCAACCAGCGGATCGAGTCCGGCGGGCACGGCCATATAACGGGGTTCCCAGTCAGGCTGGAACTTGTCTTTGAAGCGGCGCAAGCCTTGGAAGTTGTAGAGCTGCTCACCACGGCGGAACACCATCGAGCCCAGACGCTGGGTCAGCGGCGCGCCACGACGGGGTTGCAACCCCGACAGCGGCACCATGCCCAGGCTGAAACGCGCGTATCCATGATTTTTATAATGTTGAATCAGGCCGACCATCATGAACTCCATGGTCAGCTTCGGGGCATCCGGGTGTGCGCGCATCAGGTCGAGGCTGGCCAGGTCGTGGCCGTAAGTCTCAAGCAAGTTGGCGAACGCCACCGGACGCCCTTCGAAACGAATCACTGCGATGCGGAAATGCTTGAGGTAGTCATCACTGAAACGGCCGAGGGAGAAGCCTTTCTCGCGCACGTTCTTGCCGGTCAGCCAGGCATCGGAAATCACCTTGAGCTCATCCATTGGCGCGTGCCCCGGCTCATGGATCTCCAGCGACAGGCCATCGCGGGTGCCACGGTTCCAGGTGTATCGCAGGTCTTTCATCTCTTTGCCCTTGGCGTCGAGATCAAAGCGCTGCAGATCGACCCGGGCTTCTTCGCCGAGCTTGATCGCGGTCAGGCCGATGTCCATGTAGTACGGCAGGTTTTCCGCGCGCACTTGATAGAACACGGGGCGGGCGTGGTGGATGTCGCAGAGGTCGCGGAACTGCCAGATCATCTCGGCCCGTTGCTGGGTCGGGCCGATCGGGTCGTACAGCGCCACGAGGCTGCGCCCACGGCGGGCGTACATCAAGAACGCCTCGTCGTTGGGGTGGAACAGCAACGCCTTGTCACCAGTCAGGGCGAGGCCGCCGTCCGGTTGCGCGGATGCCATCAGGATCTTTACCGCGCGGTCCAGCTCGTCCGGCGTCGGCGGGTGGATCACCGGGCGCGCGGTACGCAGCAGCCAGGTCAGGGACACCACCACCAGCAGCACGGCGGCGCCGAGCAGCGAGCGCAAGCCGCGCGGTGCGTCGGCGTCGAGGGTGAATTGCCACCAGAGTTGATGGCTGTAGGGAACGTCCTGATAGGCGAACAGCAGCAGCCAGATCGACGCACCGAGGACACACAGGCTCGAGACCAGATACAGCGGTGAAAACGGCAGTTCGGTCAAACGGCTCGGGCGATAGAACGAGCGCCGGAAAACCCCCAGCAGGCTCGCGGTCAGGGTCATCAGGCAGGCTTCTTCCCAGTCGAAACCTTTGAGCAGCGAAAGCACGGCGCCGACCAGCAGCAGAATGGTGGTCAGCATCCAGGCGGCCGACAGACGCCGACGCAAACCCTGCGCCAGCAGCAGGCAGAGCACGCCGACCAGGCTGGCGCCGAAGTGCGAGGCGTCGACCAGTCGATGGGGAATCAGAAAACCGATGTGTTCCAGGCGCGTATCAATTTCCGGGGTCACGCCGGAGAACAGCAGCACCACGCCGGACAGGAACACCAGCACCGCCAGAATCGGCGCGGCCAGGCCGGACGCGGCGCGCAAGGACTGACGTGTCTGGAACAGGCGCTGGCCTTCGTTGATCAGCAACAGCACGCAAGCAACGAGTAGCGGCAGCACCACGTAGATCAGGCGATAGAGCAGCAGCGCGGCAGCCAGTGGCGCGGCGCCAAGTTTGTCGGCGAAGGCGGCCAGCAGAATCGCTTCGAACACCCCGACACCGCCGGGAACATGACTGAGTACGCCCGCGGCCAACGCCAGCAGGTACACCAGCAGGAACGCGCCGAAGGGCGGCGCTTCCGGCAGCAACAGATAAAGCACGGTCGCGGCGGCGGCCACATCGAGGGCGGTAATCACCAGTTGCAGGAACGTCAGGCGGCGGCCCGGAAGGCGCAAGGTGCGACGACCGGCCTTGACCAGCAGATTGTCCGCATAAGGCTGCTCCGGCAGGCGCCGGCGATAGATGCCGACGGCCAAGACGGTAAACAACAGCAACACCGCAGCGGCAATCGCAGCCAGCAGCAACTGAGAGAGGCCCAGCGCGGCGGAGGCGGCAGGCAGGTTACTGAGTGTTGCGAGGGCGGCTAGCGGGGGCAGGGCGCAGCCGAGCGAGAGGCTGGCGAACAACGTCATGTGAGCGACTTCCGAAGCCCCCAGACCATGACGTGCATATAAACGATAACGAACCGACCCCCCCGAGAGCATCGACAGACCGATGGCATTGCCGATGGCGAATGCGGTGAACCCGCCCAGGGCAAGGATTCGCGGCGCCAGGGTCACACCGGCATAGCGGCTGGCCGACCATTCATAGCCGAGCAATATGATGAAGCCGACGACGGTCGCCGCCAGTGCGCCCAGCAGTGCCGGTTTGGGTACTTCAAGAATCGAGTCGTGCAGAGCGTACAGATCGAGTTCGCTCAGCAAGTGGCGACAGGCAATCAGCGCGATCGCGAACAACAGCAGAGTGACCGCCAGACCGATGGGCTGGCGGTACTTGCTGACCCGATCAAGCAAGCGCAAACGCTCGGGCTTGATGGGTTGTGTCGCTGTGACAGTGTCTTGTGGATCAGACGAGTTGGCGCGCATCAATCACCTCTTGGATTGTGCGCGACAGGATGGGGGTATCCAGCCAAGTTACCAATCCCTGTAGAAAAAAATAATCACAAATATTAACGCCTCTCACCGATTGTCGGCGATGGCATGTCATCCGTCGTGGAGGGTTCTGTCTGCGATCCAGCATAGTCTGATCGCAGGGTTTCAGTGATCCCGAACGCTTTCCGCAGAGTGACAGGTCATTGTTGCGAAAGGACTTTTTCAACAGATACAAAAAAGGCCACTCTTTCGAGTAGCCTTTTTTGATGTTTGGTTGCGGGAGCCGGATTTGAACCGACGACCTTCGGGTTATGAGCCCGACGAGCTACCAGACTGCTCCATCCCGCGTCTGTGTGGCGGCATTCTATAGAGATACGCCGGTGTGTCAACCGTTAATCTGGAGCAGGGTCAAATAAGCGTAAATAAGCGGCGAACGGTCGCAGGGGGGACTTAAGTTTCGGAATCAGAACGATTTCTCGTCAGGTCTGTAGGAGCGAGCTTGCTCGCGAAAAACTATGGCCACCACGGGGTATCTGATTTCACGCGTTATCGTTCACGACCATCGCGAGCGAGCTCGCTCCTACAAGTATTGGTGTTTTCTTCGCGCGCACAAAAAAGGCCACTCTTTCGAGTAGCCTTTTTTGATGTTTGGTTGCGGGAGCCGGATTTGAACCGACGACCTTCGGGTTATGAGCCCGACGAGCTACCAGACTGCTCCATCCCGCGTCTGTGTGTCGGCATTCTACAGAGGATCGCCGGGCTGTCAACCTTCAATCCGGATAAAACCTGTTCTGGTTCAATCGCTTAGCTTAAAAGCATTACGCTGTAACCGGCTGTGAGTGAGGCGCGGCAAGGCTTGCAGCTCTATCGAGCATGGCTTTTCGATTGAGAAAATAAATTCATCGGATACATTTCCTACACTCGGGAAAGAACATTCAGACTACTGGTGCTATATACAGGTGTCAGTGAGATACTGCCGATCCGGCCTGCCAAGTCTCCTTTTCTTTGCCATGAACACCGCTTTCCTATGACCCAGCGAAAAATCATCCACGTCGATTGTGACTGCTTCTACGCTGCCATCGAGATGCGTGACGACCCGCGCCTGGCCGGAAAACCCCTGGCGGTGGGCGGATCGGCAGATCGGCGCGGAGTGATTGCCACCTGCAACTATGAAGCTCGGGCGTACGGCGTGCGTTCGGCGATGTCTTCCGGACACGCCTTGAAGTTGTGCCCGGACCTGACCATCGTCAAGCCGCGCATGGACGCCTATAGAGAAGCGTCGAAGGAAATTCACACGATCTTTCGCGATTACACTGACCTGATCGAACCGCTTTCCCTCGATGAGGCCTACCTCGATGTGTCGGACAGCGCGCACTTCGGCGGCAGCGCCACGCGAATTGCCCAGGACATCCGCCATCGGGTGTCCAATCAGCTGCATATCACCGTCTCGGCCGGCGTGGCGCCGAACAAGTTCCTGGCCAAGATCGCCAGCGACTGGAAGAAGCCCAATGGTTTGTTCGTCATTACACCGGATCAGGTCGAGGATTTTGTCAGCGGCTTGCCGGTCAGCAAGCTGCACGGTGTGGGCAAAGTGACCGCCGACAAACTGGGCCGGCTGGGCATTGTCGATTGCTCGCATTTGCGCGAATGGGACAAGTTGGCGCTGGTGCGTGAATTCGGCAGTTTTGGCGAACGACTCTGGAGCCTGGCACGCGGGATCGATGAACGGCTGGTACACAACGACAGTCGGCGGCAGTCGATCAGTGTCGAGAACACGTATGACGTGGATTTGCCGGATCTGGTGAGCTGCCTGGATAAATTACCCGAGTTGCTGGAGACCCTGGCGGGCCGCATGGCGCGGATCGACAGCAGCTATCGGCCGGGCAAGCCGTTCGTCAAAGTGAAATTCCATGACTTTACCCAGACCACGCTGGAGCAGGCCGGGGCAGGGCGGGATCTTCAGAGTTATAAGCTGCTGCTGACCCAGGCGTTCAATCGCGGCGGGAAGCCGGTGCGGTTGCTGGGGGTTGGGGTGAGGCTGGAGGATTTGCGGGGTGGGTTTGAGCAGATGGAGTTGTTTGAGCGGTAGGGGCAGGGTTTTGATGTTGTGGTGAATGTGAGGCAGCCTTCGCGAGCAAGCCCGCTCCCACATTGGATCTCCATATGACGCAGATCCAATGTGGGAGCGGGCTTGCTCGCGAAGCTTTGGCTTTTAATTCGGTCTCGGATCCGCCACCAGTCGCCCGGCATCCTTGGTCAACGACTTGAGAAACTCAGTCTGCAACTCAGGATCGTTGCGAGTCAGCTCAATCAGGCTCTGTTCCAGCTCGCTGGCTTCTTCTTCCAGACCCAGCTCCGACAGACGTTTGACCCGGTGTACCCACTGGCTCACTTCGTCGTCTTCAAGGTCGTCATAAATCAACCCGTGAGCTTCGAGCAGTTTGCCGCGCAACGAGCTGCTGACCGCCAGGGACGAGTCGCTGTGCACATCGTCCTGACCATCTTCGACCTTGATCAGCAGCCGGCTGAGGTGATTGATGTCATGTTCGGCGAACGGGCTGTCCAGCAGGTTCAGGCGCAACACACCGTTTTTATCAGTGCTCAGCTCGAACGTTTCCTTGCCGGCCTTGACCTGCACCGGGCGCTCGCTCCACGGCAGGCTCGAGTATTCCGTGCGTTTGTCGAGCTGGATTTCGTCGATACCCGCGAGGTTCTGCTGCGCACGACCGTGAGACGGCGCGTTCATGAACGGGTTGAGCCCGGCGAAACCGTAACTGAACCAGTCCTTGGTCGCGCTATCCGGCAAATTGCCGAAGGCGAACACGTTGACCACGTTCGCGCCGACACCGGCGACCACGGCCACCGCGCCCAGCGGGATCTCGTAGATCTCCCGCCAGGGTTGGTAAGGCGTGTAGCGATCGTAATGACGGGTGACTTCGAATTCAGTGACCTCGAAGGTTTTCTGCTCGTGAATCTTCACCCGACGTTGCGGAAGCTCAAGCACCTTGGGCTCACCGACATCGATCTGCAGGCTGTGATCGAGCAGTTTGCGCTCGACGCGTTCCTCGTGCTCGCTGCGTTGCGACATGTGATTGGCGCAGCCGCTGACCAGCAGGGTGCCGCACAGGGCGGCACCACCGAGGCCTAAGGTGTTTCGCTTGAACATGACTTCTCTATCTGGTGTCAGCGGCGGATACGGGCCTGGAGGAAGGACAGCACGTCAGCGACCGGCAGCGCTTGCGCCTCGGCCTCGGTGCGGCTCTTGTATTCCAGATTGCCTTCGGCGAGGCCGCGGTCACTGACCACGATCCGGTGAGGAATGCCGATCAGCTCCATGTCCGCGAACTTGATGCCCGGGCTGGTTTTCTTGTCGCGATCGTCCAGCAGCACTTCGAAGCCGGCAGCAGTCAGTTCTGCATACAGCTTGTCGGTGGCTTCGCGAACCTGCTCGTTGTCGTAGCGCAGCGGTACCAGCGCGATCTGGAATGGAGCCAGTGTGTCGCTCCAGATGATCCCGTTCTCGTCGTTGTTCTGCTCGATGGCGGCTGCCACCACGCGGGAAACGCCGATGCCGTAGCAACCCATTTCCAGGGTGACCGGCTTGCCGTTTTCGCCCAGCACTTCGCACTTCATCGCTTTGCTGTACTTGTTGCCCAGCTGGAAGATGTGCCCGACTTCGATGCCGCGCTTGATTTCCAGGGTGCCTTTGCCGTCAGGGCTAGGATCGCCAGCCACGACGTTACGCAGGTCGGCAACGGTCGGAACTGGCAGGTCACGCTCCCAGTTCACGCCGAAGTAGTGCTTGTCGTCGATGTTCGCACCGATACCGAAGTCGCTCATCAGTTCGACGGAGCGGTCGATGATGATCGGCAGCGGCAGGTTCAACGGGCCGAGAGAACCGGCACCGGCGCCAATCGCGTCACGCAATTCGCTTTCGGAAGCCATGACCAGCGGGCTGGCAACGCCTGGCTGGTTGGAGGCCTTGATTTCGTTCAGCTCGTGGTCGCCACGGATGATCAGGGCAATCAGCTTGCCTTTCTCTTCAGCGTGAACCACCAGGGTCTTGATGGTCTTCTCGATCGGCAGGTTGAAGCCTTCGACCAGTTGCGCGATGGTCTTGGCGTTCGGTGTGTCGACCAGGCGCAGCTCTTCGGCCGGGGCGGCGCGCGACGTTTCACGCGGTACGGCTTCGGCTTTCTCGATGTTCGCGGCGTACTCGGAACCGTTGCTGAAGACGATGTCGTCTTCGCCGGATTCGGCCAGTACGTGGAACTCGTGGGAGCCGGCGCCGCCGATGGAGCCGTTGTCGGCTTCAACAGGGCGGAACTTCAGGCCCAGGCGGGTGAACACGTTGCAGTACGCCTGGTGCATGCGGTCGTAGGTGACCTGCAGCGAAGGCTGGTCAGCGTGGAACGAATAGGCGTCCTTCATGATGAATTCGCGGCCGCGCATCAAACCGAAGCGTGGGCGGATTTCGTCACGGAACTTGGTCTGGATCTGATACAGGTTGATCGGCAGCTGTTTGTAGCTGCTCAACTCATTGCGCATCAGGTCGGTGATGACTTCTTCGTGGGTCGGGCCGGCGCAGAAATCGCGACCGTGGCGATCCTTGAAGCGCAGCAATTCCGGGCCGTATTCTTCCCAGCGACCGGATTCCTGCCACAGCTCAGCTGGTTGAGTACTCGGCATCAACACTTCGAGAGAGCCCGCGGCGTTCATTTCTTCACGAACGACGGCTTCGACCTTGCGCATCACTCGCAAGCCCATTGGCAGCCAGGTGTACAGGCCCGAGGCGAGTTTGCGGATCATGCCGGCGCGCAGCATCAGCTGATGGCTGATCACGACCGCGTCGGAAGGCGTTTCTTTCTGTGTGGCGAGCAAAAATTGACTGGTGCGCATGGTTGGCCGTTGTCGGTTGCTGATGACGAGAAATGACGGGGCATTGTACGGGCGAGATCTGCTGGCGTACAGGCGCGCGGTCGGTGGTGTGGCAGGAGGGCGGGAATCCCGCCACCCTCTGCGATGCTTCCTACGATTCTTCCGCGACCTGGGTCGGAACCGGCTCGGGCCTTGGTGTCGGGCCTTCGCGGCGGTTCTCCTGGAACCAGTGCAGGGCGATCAACAGCAGGGTCGGAACACCCAGCAGCGCGGTGATCAGGAAGAAATTGTGATAGCCGAACTTTTCCACCATGACCCCCGAATAGCCACCGATCAGGCGTGGAAGCAAGAGCATGATCGAGCTGAGCAGGGCGTATTGGGTGGCAGAGAACTTGAGGTTGGTCAGGCTCGACAAGTAGGCGACGAACGCCGAGGTCGCCAGGCCCGAGCTGAAGTTGTCCAGGGAAATGGTGCCAATCAGCATGTTCAGGTTCGCCCCCATGTCGGCAAGCATCAGGAACAGCAGATTGGTCCCGGCCGACATGACGCCGCCGATGAACAGGATCGGCAGGATGCCGAAGCGCACGATCAGCAGGCCGCCCATGCCGGCGCCGACCAGCGTCATGATCAGGCCGAAGATTTTGCTGACGCTGGCAATCTGGTCTTTGGTGAAACCCTGGTCGATATAAAACACGTTGGCCATCACGCCCATGACCGTATCCGACATCCGATACGTGGCGATCAGTCCGAGCAGCAATAGTGCCTGCCAGCGGTAACGCAGAATGAAATCGTTGACCGGGGTCAGCACCGGTGCGAGGCCGCGGCGCCCCACGGCCGAAAGGCACAGCGCGGTGAGCGTGGTGTAGAGGATCGCCCGCAGGAATGCGCGGTCTTCAAGCAACAGGTCGAGCAGGCTCACGCCGTCGAACAGCACGCTGGCGAAATCGGTGTTGTAGAGCTGGGTGAACATCGCGGGAACGGACACCAGCAGCACGATCAGCACGAACACCGAGGCCAGTTGATGCACAAAACTGTAGCGCCCGGCCTGCAGTTGCGTGCGCAGCGGCACCGGCGGCTCACGCATGAAGAAAGAGGTCAGCAACGCCGGGACCATCAGGGCGCCGAACAGCAGGTAAGTGCCGGCCCATGCCGAATGCTTGTAGTTGAAACCGGTGGAGCCGAAGCCTTCGGCGAAGAACAGGGCGCCGGCCGTGGCCAGCAGCGCCGCGATCCGATAGCCGGCCATGTAACTGGCGGCGAGGGCAGCCTGGCGAGTGTCGTCGGCGATTTCCAGGCGATAGGCGTCGACGGCGATGTCTTGCGTCGCCGAGGCGAAGGCAACGACTACGGCAATGGCGATCAGCCAGGAAAGATGCTTTTGCGGGTCGCAGAAACCCATCCCGATCAGGCCGAGGATCACCAGCGCCTGGGAAAGCACCAGCCACGAGCGTCGGCGACCGAGCTTGCCGAGGAATGGCAGGCGCCATTGGTCGAGCAGCGGCGACCAGACCCATTTAAAGGCGTAGGCCAGGCCGATCAGGCTTGCATAGCCGATGGTTTCGCGAGCCACACCGGCTTCACGCAACCAGACCGAAAGTGTCGAAAACACCAGCATGTAGGGCAGGCCGGCGGCGAAACCGAGCAACAACAGCACAAGTGTTGAAGGGCTGGCATAGGCGGCGAGCGCGGCGCGCCAGGTTTTACGGGGCATGGGCTGAAGTCTGCCTCAAGATTACGGAAACAAAGCGCGCACTCTAACCGCTGTGCTCTACCGGGCGCCAGCCATGGCGCTGAATATCAACACGATTATTCAGGACACTGATGCCTTCGGCGCGTAATCGCGCGCGCTGCTCATCCCCTGAAGGACTGCCCACGGCCAGGCTGATCCGACCGCCGGCGCCGAGCACGCGGTGCCAGGGCAGTTTGGTGTCGCCGGGCAACTGGCTCAGGGTACGACCGACCCATCGCGCCGCGCGGCCGAGTCCTGCCAGGTCGGCAAGCTGACCATAACTCACGACTTTGCCCTCGGGCACTTGGGCCAGGGTCAGATAGAGCGCCGTGCGTCGGATTTGCGCGGCACTTTCTGTGTCGGGGGTTGTGTCAGTCACGTCCGGGGTCCTGTAGGAGCGAGCTTGCTCGCGATGGTCGTTAACGATAACGCGGGTTGTCTGAATGCGCGCGTTGTTCTGACGTTTTTCGCGAGCAAGCTCGCTCCTACACAGGAATACCGTCTGTAGGGTAAATCCTCGATTGCCCATTGAGAAATGAACTCAATGGAAATAGTTGTGTCAGTCCAAGCTAGGGCCTTGTTCCTTGGAATAATGCCGACTTTTTTTCGCAAACTTGAGCCTGTATTTGCTTATGGTGTCCAGAACCCTGCTGTGCCTCGCTGTCCTGAGTGCTTCCACGCCCTTGCTCGCCGATACCGTCTGGTTGAAGAACGGTGACAAGCTGAGCGGCAAGATCACTCTGTTCGACGGCGGCAAACTGTTAATTCAGACCGAGTACGCCGGCGCGGTGCCGATCGACTGGAAGCAGGTCAAAACCCTGGAGAGCGATCAGGAGTTGCTGGTCAAGCAGGATGCGTACAAAGGCGAGAAGGCCAAGTCGCTGCATGCGGCAGACGACGGCAAGGTGACGCTGGAAAACGGCGAGGCGCCGAAGACGGTCGAGCTGGCGAGTATCCAGCAGATTCTCAAACCCAAACCGGTCGTCGAAGATCTGGTCTGGAAAGGGAATATCGATGCGGCGCTGGATTACCAGCGGGCGGAAAAGGACACCGATGACTACGACATCGACTTCAAGACTTCTGCGCGCCATGGCAGATGGCGGCATATCGCGGAAGGCGAGTACAACCGTGAATTCCAGGATGACGTGGTCACCACTGACAACTGGCGGGGCGAATACTCGCTCGACCGCTTCCTGACCGAGAAGTGGTTCTGGCAGGGCCGCGCGGTCTATAAACGCGACAAGGTTGAAGACCTTTCCCGTCAGCGCACCGTCGGTACCGGTCCGGGTTACCAGTTCTGGGATGACGAGCTAGGCGCATTCTCGCTGGGCTCGCTGGTCAACCGCACGGACTACCAGTTCTCCGACGGCAGCAAGGAGAACTTCTATTCCCTGGCGATGAAGTGGGATTACAACCGCTACCTGATCGGCAAGAAGGTGGAGTTCTTCACCAATGGCGAAGTGGGCAAGCCGTTGTCGGGCGTGGCGGATTATGCACTCGATGCCGAAATGGGCTTGCGCTACAAAGTCACCGATTGGGCGTCGCTTAACCTGAAGGCTGAGCGAGACATCATCAGCGGTACTGACGATGCCAATTTGGACAAGACCCGCTACACCGCAGGGTTTGGCGTAGCCTGGTAAAGCTGGAAGATCAAAAGATCGCAGCCTTCGGCAGCTCCTACAGGGATTGACTTAAATTCTGTAGGAGCTGCCGAAGGCTGCGATCTTTTTTTGCCCGGCAAAAACACACAGGCACAAAAAAGCCCCGCTTTTAAGGGCGGGGCTTTTTACTAAAGCAAGTACAAGTTAGATAACTTGAACTTCTTCAGCTTGCATGCCTTTCTGACCGCGGGTAGCGATGAAAGAAACCTGTTGGCCTTCTTTCAGGCTTTTGAAGCCGTCGGATTGGATAGCTTTGAAGTGAACGAACAGGTCGTCACCGGATTGTGGGGTGATGAAGCCGAAGCCTTTTTCATCGTTGAACCACTTAACGGTACCGGTTTGGCGATTAGACATGGTGTAACTCCTTGAACAAAGATAACTGCGACCCAGGAAGAACCCTGGACGAGACTGAGTGCAAAGAGCAGGAAAAATTCTTGTAGATGGTTGGATCGAAATTCAACATATCGTGTAGAGATTCTCAGTGACACAAGCAGCACAGTGGCGCCACCTTAACCCTTTTTCCGGAACGTGCCAATGCTTCTTGCAAAGGTTTCTCTATTTTCGTGACTGACGGTGCATCGTATTGTGGCCAAGCCCCAGAATTTACGGGGGGGCGGCGAGAATTGCGCCACGGTCTTTGAACCCGAAGCGCGCGCCCGGTAAGATGCCGGACAGATTTTTTCCACCTCGCTATTCAGGACACCCGCCATGAGCATCAAATCGGACAAGTGGATTCGCCGCATGGCGCAAGAGCACGGCATGATCGAACCGTTCGTCGAGCGCCAGGTGCGCGGCAGCGACGATAGCCGTGTGATCTCCTACGGCGTGTCGAGTTACGGCTACGACGTTCGTTGCACTAATCATTTCAAGGTGTTCACCAACATCAATTCGGCCATCGTCGACCCGAAGAATTTCGATGCCGGCAGCTTCGTCGACATCCACAGCGACGTCTGCATCATCCCGCCGAACTCTTTTGCCCTGGCCAGCACCGTCGAATACTTCCGTATTCCGCGCAACGTATTGACCATCTGCCTGGGCAAAAGCACCTACGCCCGCTGCGGCATCATCGTCAACGTCACCCCGCTTGAGCCTGAGTGGGAGGGTCACGTGACCCTGGAATTCTCGAACACCACCAACCTGCCGGCGAAAATCTACGCCAACGAAGGCGTGGCGCAGATGCTGTTCCTTGAATCCGACGAAGAGTGCGAAGTGTCCTACAAGGACCGTGGCGGCAAGTATCAGGGCCAACGCGGCGTGACCCTGCCACGCACCTGAGTCAACCGTCTGGCTGACTGTGGGAATTCTTGAGCGAGCGTACACTCTATGGGGTGTACTGCTCCGATCCGCGCAAGGCGGATCGGGCCATCGCTCAGGAGTGCTCTATGAAGATCGACCCGCGTATAAGTGCCGAACTGGCAAGGCTTGAGCCCAATCAGGTTGGCGTTTTGGCCTGGTCCTTGTTGGCACATCCGCCAGTCAGCATGGCGGGGGGCATCCCCGGCCAGCCTGATCCCGATACCCCCAACGAACAACCCTCCGAACCCGGTGAGCCGACCCTGCCGGATGAGCCGCCTCCCGCGCCGGTTGCCTGATCGTGATCATGTAGGAGCGAGCTTGCTCGCGATGGACGTTAACGATGACGTGGGCTGCCGGATAAAACGCGTTGCCCTCACGTCCTTCGCGAGCAAGCTCGCTCCTACATGATGTTTACGGGCCATATTTGGTTGTCGCCGATGACGAAGATCCTGCAGCTATCGTCCCGATCAACCTGGTAGCCGCCCGTAAATGCACCGAAGGCCGGTAGCAGGCTGATTGCTTCGCCGACGCTGAAACACGCCAGCCGCAGGCTTTGCCGACCTCGACCGTTCAACCGATACACCGGATGCACATGGCCAGCGATTACGTACCGCTCCGGATGCGGTTCGGGTTCGTGCTGCAACGCGAACGGCCCCAACAGCAACGGCTCAGGCACCACGCGAATATCCAGCGACGCCGGCGGATCCCCGGCGCGTTTGTCGTGGTTACCACGAATCAGGGTTATGGGCAGCTCACTGTGTCGCGCTCTCCAGTCAGCCAATGCGTTCAGTGTGGCGGTTGCATGGGAGCCGGGTCCGTGAAGAAAGTCGCCGAGAAAAATCAGCTGACGGCAGGGCAGAGCCGTCAGCAAATCGTCGAGCACGGCGATATTGCTGGAGGTGGTGCCGCGAGGCACCGGCTGGCCGAGACTTCGATAGGCGGCGGCCTTGCCGAAATGCACGTCGGCAATGAGCAAGGCTTGTTGCGCAGGCCAGTAGAGGGCCTTTTCCGGCAGTAGCCATAGTTCTTCACCGGCCAGTCGTATGGGATAGGGCGTACTCATCAGTCTTTTCCGGTTTCGGCAGTTTTCTCCAGGTCGCTCACCATGCGTCTGATGCGGTCGGCGAGTTTTTCCGAACTCATGCTTTCGCGCATGCGTTCCACCAGCAGTGGAAACCCGAGGGGCGTAGGACGTTTGACCGGATGCACGTCGAGCTTTAGTCGACTGATGCGCTCCAGCGTCTGTTCCAGACGATGAATATCCAGTTCGTTGCGCAGGACTTCTTCCCCGGCCTGTGCCAGCAACAGATTCCCTGCGTCGTATTGCTTGAACACTTCGAAGAACAAACCACTGGAGGCCTGAACCTGTCGCGTACTTTTCGGTGCGCCGGGGTAGCCGGCGAACACCAGTCCGGCAATCCGTGCAATCTCC
Organism: Pseudomonas sp. LBUM1670; assembly: GCF_059695695.1. NCBI lineage: Bacteria > Pseudomonadati > Pseudomonadota > Gammaproteobacteria > Pseudomonadales > Pseudomonadaceae > Pseudomonas > Pseudomonas sp. LBUM1670. Next base: position 1,321,684 of record NZ_CP166783.1, read on the forward strand.
CGAAAGCGCCGCAGGGCCAACTCACCCGCGTTCAGGCTGGCGAGCACGTCGTTCAGCAAATGCTCGGGACTCAGCAATCCGGGGCTCAAGGCACTGGACCAGTCCACATCAGTGGCGCTAAGCAATTCCAGTCCGTAATCGTTGACCGCAATGGAAAACGTCACCGCGTGGTGCTGACTGACACGCCATGCCAGCAGACTCGCCAGCCCCAAATGCACCTGGCGCCCGGCGAAGGGGTAGAGGAAAAGGTGCCAGCCCTCGCGTGATTTCAGCGTTTCCGCGAGCAGACTGTTCTCGGTTGGCAATCCGGACCAGCGCTGTTGCACCTCTAATAATGGACGCAGGGCCTGCATTTCAGGACCGACGAACTCGCCCTGCGCCGCCGCATCGAAACGCTCGACGACCGCCCGGGCCAACTCGCTGGAAAGTGGCATGCGTCCACCGTTCCAGCGTGGCACTGCGGCTTTCTTCACCGTGCTGCGTTTGACGTAAGCGGTCATGTTTTCCACACGCACCAATTCCAGCAAGCGTCCGGCAAACAGAAACCCGTCGCCGGGTTTGAGTCGCGCGATAAAACCCTCTTCGACACTGCCCAACTGCTTGCCGCCACCACCCTTGCTCCAGAACTTCAACTGAATGCTCGCGTCGCTGACGATGGTGCCGATGCTCATGCGATGGCGGCGGGCCAATCGCGCATCCGGTACGCGCCAGATGCCCTGTTCATCCGGTTCAACCCGGCGGTAATCCGGATAAGCGGTCAGAGAAAGTCCGCCATGGCGTACGAACGCCAGCGCCCAGGCCCAATCGGCCACGGTGAGATCACGATAAGCCCAGGCGCCGCGGACTTCTTCATACAACTCATCGGGCAAAAAACCACCGCCCAACGCCATGCTGACCAGATGCTGAACCAGCACATCCAGCGGTTTGTACGGCGATTCACGGGGTTCGATCCGGCGCTGCGCCACGGCGTCCTGTGCCGCGGCGGCTTCGATCAACTCCAGGCTGTGCGTTGGCACCAGCGTCACCCGCGACACGCGCCCCGGCGCATGACCGGAACGACCGGCGCGCTGCATCAGTCGCGCCACGCCTTTGGCCGAGCCGATCTGCAACACCCGCTCCACCGGCAGGAAGTCCACGCCGAGGTCCAGGCTGGAGGTGCAGACCACCGCCTTGAGCTGGCCGTCCTTGAGTGCGCGCTCGACCCAGTCGCGGGTGTCGCGTGACAGTGAGCTGTGATGCAGCGCAATCAGCCCGGCCCAATCCGGGCGGGCTTCCAGCAAAGCCTGATACCAGATCTCCGATTGGGCGCGGGTGTTGGTGAACACCAGGCTGCTGGGGCTGGACTCAACCTCGGCAACCACTTGCGGCAACATCTTCAACCCGATATGCCCGGCCCATGGAAATCGCTCGATGGCTGGCGGCAACAGCGTGTCGACTTGCAACTCTTTGCGGCTCTGGCCCTGAATGCTGATACCACCGCCCTGTGGGATTAATACCTGTTCGGCGTGGGCCTGATTACCCAGCGTTGCGGAAACGCCCCAGACGATCAGCTCGGGACTCCACCGACGCAGGCGGGCGAGGGCGAGTTGCAGTTGCACGCCGCGTTTATTGCCGAGTAATTCGTGCCATTCGTCGACTACGACCATACGCAAGGTCGACAGCGCGGTTTGCGCGTCGGCACGGGCGAGCATCAGGGTCAGGCTTTCCGGAGTGGTGATCAGTGCGGTGGGCAGCCGCCGGGTCTGCCGTGCGCGTTCGCTGCTGCTGGTGTCACCGGTGCGCAGGCCGACGCTCCATGGGATCTGTAAGTCGCGCAGCGGCGCTTCCAGTGCGCGAGCGGTGTCGGCGGCCAAGGCGCGCATGGGAGTTATCCACAACACCGTCAGCGTTTGCGCGACAGGTTTGCGTTTTTGAGGTTGTTCTCGTGAAGAGGCGAAGCGATTGAGCGCCGCAAGCCACACCGCGTACGTCTTGCCGGCACCGGTGCTTGCATGCAGCAACCCGGATTGCCCGTGTTTGACCGCCGTCCACACCTGTTTCTGAAAGGCGAACGGCTTCCAGCCGCGGGCGGTGAACCAGTGTTTTGCGAAGTCGGGGGAGGTTCCCATGCCGGCGGTGTGCGCTCTGAAAGTGTTCTTTCAGTGACCGCGCTGCAAGGCGACAAGTTTGATTGCTTTGCTTTTATGTGGGAGCGGGCTTGCTCGCGAAGGCGGTGTGTCAGGCGACAACGTTGTTGTTTGACACACCGCCTTCGCGAGCAAGCCCGCTCCCACAGGGTTTTCTGTGCGCAGTTATTTGAGGTTACCGCTGAGGAACTGCTTCAACCGCTCGCTCTTCGGATTGCCCAGCACGTCTTCCGGTGCGCCTTCTTCCTCCACCAGCCCCTGATGCAAAAACAGCACCTGGCTCGACACCTTGCGGGCGAAGCTCATTTCGTGGGTAACCATAATCATGGTCCGGCCCTCTTCGGCCAGGCCCTGGATCACCCTGAGCACTTCACCCACCAGTTCCGGGTCGAGCGCCGAGGTCGGTTCGTCGAACAGCATGACTTCCGGTTCCATGGCCAGTGCGCGGGCAATCGCGACCCGCTGCTGCTGGCCACCGGACAGGAACGCCGGGTACTGGTCCGCCACGCGTGCAGCCAGGCCAACCTTGTCGAGATAACGACGTGCACGGTCCTCGGCTTCCTCCTTGCTGCAACCCAGCACCCGGCGCGGGGCCATGGTGATGTTTTCCAGCACGGTCATGTGGCTCCACAGGTTGAAGTGCTGGAACACCATGGCCAGGCGGGTGCGGATACGTTGCAGTTCATCGGCGTCGGCCACGTGCATGCCGTGGCGATCCTTGATCATGCGGATGTTCTGGCCATCCAGGGTCATGGCGCCGTCGTTGGGTTGTTCGAGAAAGTTGATGCAGCGCAGAAAGGTACTTTTACCCGAGCCGCTGGCGCCGATCAGGCTGATGACGTCGCCGGTGTTGGCCTTGAGTGAAACGCCTTTGAGCACATGATGATCGCCATAGCTTTTATGCAGGCCTTCGATGGTCAGTTTGTACATGGGGCATGCATCCTCAAGGCGAAAGTAGGTAGCCGCTGCGATAGGCTTCGGTGCCCGCGACGTGGGCGATCACCATGCCGGCAGTGGCCATGCGCCGCAGCGAACGGGCGTACATCAGCCCGGCGACGGTGCAGTGAATGGGGGTGACGCGATCATTAACCGGGTCGATGATTTCGGCGATCAGTTGCCCGGCTTCCAGGTATTCCCCCGGCAGCGCGGTGAACACCAGCAACCCGCCCACGGGCGTGGCCACCGGTTCGACGCCGGCCAGCGGCGTGGCGGGATACGGCAGTTCCGGCAGTGGCGCCGCTTCGCCGGCAATCGCGCCGAAGTGAATCAGGTAATCGAGCAACGCCTGGCAGTCGAGGCTGGCCAATGGATGATTGACGTCACCCTGACCGCGCAATTCGACCGTGACCGAGAAGCTGCCCAACGGAATCTTGAAGTGCTCGCCGAAGCGTTCTTTCAACTGCCACCAGAGCAGGGTGAAGCATTCGTCGAACGACTGACCGCCGGAGTCGGTGGCCAACAGGCTGGCTTCGGCACCGATGTAGCGGGCCAATGGCTCGACCTGGGGCCAGGCGTCGGGCGTGGTGTAGAGGTGCGCGACCGCTTCGAAATCACAATGCAGGTCCAGCACCATGTCGGCGTCACAGGCCAGTCGTTGCAGGATCAGGCGCTGGGATTGCAGTTGAGTGCTCGCGGTCTGTCGCGCCAGTGCTTGACGCAGACTGTTGCGGATCAGTTCAAGGTTGCGCTGCGGATCGTCGCCGAGCTGACCTTCGATCTTGTTGCCGACCTCTTCACTCAAGTCGACGAACCAGCGGTTGAAGTTCTGGCCGCTTTCGAGCTCGTAGCGACCCAGTGGCACATCCATCAGCACTTGTTCAAGGCCGACCGGGTTGGCCACCGGCACCAGCACGATTTCGCTGCGCAGGCGGCCGGCGGCTTCGAGTTCCGCCAGGCGCTGCTTGAGGTGCCAGGCGACCAGCATGCCGGGTATTTCATCGGCGTGCAGAGACGCCTGGATGTAGATCTTGCCTTTGGCCGACGTCGGGCCGAAGTGGAAGCTGTGAATCTGTCGCGCGGTCCCCGGCAGCGGGGCCAGCAGGTCATGAATCTGGTGGCGCATCTCTCTTTATCCCTAAAGCGGGTCCTAGTGGGTCGGCCCGAGGAACGCCAGCCATCGGCGTTCGGCGAGGCGGAACAGGCCGACCAGCGCAAAGGTGACGGTCAGGTAGATCAACGCGGCGATGCCGAACGACTGGAAGGTCAGGAAGGTCGCCGAGTTGGCGTCCCGCGCGACTTTCAGGATGTCCGGGATGGTCGCGGTGAACGCCACAGTGGTCGAGTGCAGCATCAGAATCACTTCGTTGCTGTAATAAGGCAACGAGCGACGCAGCGCCGACGGCATGATCACGTAGGCATACAGCTTCCAGCCGGTCAGACCGTAGGCCTTGGCCGCTTCGACTTCACCATGGGCCATGCTGCGAATCGCCCCGGCAAAAATTTCCGTGGTGTAGGCGCAGGTGTTCAGGGCGAAGGCCAGGATGGTGCAGTTCATCGCGTCGCGAAAGAACGCATCGAGTATCGGTTGTTCGCGCACGGCGGCCAGGCTGTAGATCCCGGTGTAGCAAATCAGTAGCTGGATATACAGCGGCGTACCGCGGAACAGGTAGGTGTAGAACTGCACCGGCCAGCGAATGTAGAAGTGCGGTGACACGCGGGCAATGGACAGCGGGATCGACGTCAGGAAACCGATGAAGATCGACGCGCTGAGCAGCCACAGGGTCATGGCCAGGCCGGTGATGTTGTAGCCGTCGGTATACAGGAAAGGTTTCCAGTATTCCTGCAAGAGTTCGATCATCGTACGGCCTCCCGGGTGCCGGCGGCGTAGCGGCGTTCAAGCCAGCGCAGGATGAAGTTGGAGGCGCTGGTGATCAGCAGGTAAATCAGCGCTGCCAGCACCAGGAAGTAGAACAGTTGATAGCTGCTTTTTCCGGCGTCCTGAGCGGCCTTGACCAGGTCGGCGAGGCCGATGATCGACACCAGCGCGGTGGCTTTGAGCATCACCATCCAGTTGTTGCCGATGCCCGGCAGGGCGAAACGCATCATTTGCGGGAACACCACAATTCGGAAACGCTGGCCACGTTTCAGGCCATAAGCGGTGGCGGCTTCGACCTGGCCCCGGGGGACCGCGAGGATCGCGCCACGAAAGGTTTCAGTGAAGTACGCGCCATAAATGAAGCCCAGGGTGATGACCCCGGCGCTGAACGGGTTGATCTCGATGTATTCCCATTCCATGAAATCGGTGAACGACGTCAACCAGGTTTGCAGGCTGTAGAAGATCAGCAGCATCAGCACCAGGTCCGGCACCCCGCGAATCAGCGTGGTGTAGACCTGCGCCGGTACGCGCACCAGTTTGACTTTTGACAGTTTGGCAGTGGCGCCGAGCAGGCCGAGCAATACGGCCAACAACAGCGACAACGCCGATAATTTGATGGTCATCCAGGTGCCTTCCATCAGCAACGGACCGAAGCCCTTGAGGCTGAAGGCAGAGAGCCCCAGATTTTGTAATAGGTTTTCGAACATAAATCAGCAACCTGACTGGATAAAAAAAGCGCCCATCGCGAGATGGGCGCCGGGCATTATTTGCCGCTGTACAGATTCAGATCGCCAAAGTGTTTCTTTTGAATGGTGGCGTAGGTGCCATCGTCGTGTAACGCTTTGATACCTTTATCCAAAAGTGCCTTGAGGTCTTTGTTACCTTTAGAGATACCGATCGCTGTTTTGGCTGGCAGCAATTCGCTGTCCACCGGCTTGCTGACTTCGTAGCCTTCGCCTTTAGGCGACTTCAAAAAACCCAGTTCGGCTTGCAGCATGTCCTGGATTGCCGCATCGAGGCGACCGGACATCAGGTCGGAATACACCTGATCCTGGTTCTGATAGGCCTGGGTTTTTACACCGGCTTTGTCCAATACCGCCTTGGCGTAGGCTTCCTGAATAGTGCCTTGCTCGTAACCGACAGTCTTGCCTTTCAGCGAAGCGACGTCTTCGCTCAGGCCGGAACCTTTCTTGAACACGTAGGCGGTTGGACCGGAGAACAGCTCGCTTGAGAAGTCGATGACTTTTTCGCGGGCCGGGGTGACGGTCATCGAAGAGATCACACCGTCGAATTTATTGGCCTTCAGGCCCGGAATCATGCCGTCGAAATCGCTCTCGACCCATTTGCACTTGACCTTCAGCTCGGCGCAGATTGCGTTGCCCAGATCGATGTCGAAGCCGACCAGGCTACCGTCGGCCGCTTTCGACTCGAACGGTGCATAGGAAGGGTCAACGCCAAAACGCAGTTCTTTGTACTCCTTGGCCAGCGCGGAGCCGGCAGCCATGCACAACGCCAGTGCAGAAAGGGTCAGCAATGCTTTTTTCATTATTCAATCCCTAAGAACCAAGTATGAGCGCTTGTGGCGCAGTAATTATTGTTACTGGAACGCGTAAGACCTAATGAAAGTAGCAATTTCCGAACCAGAGTGCCGAACAAGCGTTTTAAAAGGTGATTCGGGAAATGGCTGGGCGGGATTTATGCACGAAAACGGGCACCAGTAAATGGCTGCACCAACTCGGTTCGGGATAGCGCAAATTCCCCTGTGGGAGCGGGCTTGCTCGCGAAGGCGGAGTGTCAGAATCATTTATATCAACTGACACTCCCTCTTCGCGAGCAAGCCCGCTCCCACAAGGAATTAAGTCAACCCAGCAAATCCTGCAGGGTTGCGAGATTGTCAGCTTCTTCCACAGACTTATCCTGCCGCCACCGCAACATCCGCGGAAACCGCACCGCGATCCCGCTCTTGTGCCGCTTGGACAGGGCAATCCCTTCAAACCCCAATTCAAACACCAGACTCGGTTTCACGCTGCTGACCGGTCCAAATTTTTCGACGGTGGTCTTGCGCACGATGCTGTCGACCTGGCGCATTTCTGCGTCGGTGAGCCCCGAATAGGCCTTGGCGAACGGCACCAGGGTGCGTTCGCTGGCGTCGGGCGGGCCGTCCCAGACGGCGAAGGTGTAATCACTGTAGAGACTGGCCCGGCGGCCGTGTCCGCGTTGCGCGTAAATCAGCACCGCGTCGACGCTGAACGGGTCGACCTTCCATTTCCACCAGACGCCCATGTCTTTGGTGCGGCCGACGCCATACAGCGCGTCGCGGGCCTTGAGCATCATGCCTTCGACGCCCAGGCTGCGGGAGGCTTCCCGTTGGCGGGCGAGGTCGAACCAGTCTTCACCGGTGAGCACGGGGGAGGGCAGCAACACACGGTTGTTGCAGTGGGCGATGACGTGCTCCAGTTGGGTGCGACGCCTGGCTTGAGGCTGGTTGCGCCAGTCTTCGCCCGCCCATTCCAGCAAGTCGTAGGCGAGGATAACCACCGGCACTTCATCGAGGATTTTCTTGCCCAGGGTTTTACGACCGATCCGCTGTTGCAGCAGGGCGAACGGTTGCACCGCGGGTGGCGTAGGCGCCAGTGGATCGAAGGCATCTTCGGTGTTCGGTGGTGCGGTTTTCCAGGCCACGATTTCACCATCGATCACCGTGCCGTCGGGCAGGCAGTGGACCAGGCTGTCGAGTTCGGGGAAACGCTCGGTCACCAGCTCTTCACCGCGCGACCAGATCCACAGTCGGCCGTCGCGCTTGACCACCTGGGCACGGATGCCGTCCCACTTCCATTCCACTTGCCAGTGGCTGGCCGGGCCGAGCAACTCTTCGAACTGTTCGACCGGTTGCGACAGGGCATGAGCCAGAAAAAACGGATACGGCTGACCACCGCGCTGGGCATGTTCATCCGACGATTCGGCAGCGATCAGCTTCAGGTAACTGGCCGCGCTCGGGCGGTTGGACAGGTCGGTGTAACCGACCAGTCGCTGGGCCACACGTTTGCTGTCGAGCTGCGCCATGGCCGCCAGGGCACGGGTCACCAACAACTTTGAGACGCCGACGCGGAAACTGCCGGTGATCAGTTTGATGCAGAGCATCAGGCTGGCGCGGTCCAGTTGCGACCAGAGTCCAGGCAATTGTTCGGCGAGCACGTCAGGAGATTCGCCGCGCAACGGCAGCAGTTTTTCTTCGATCCATACCGCCAATCCGTCGGTGGAGCTGTGGGGCGTTTCGGGCAGTACCAGCGAGATGGTCTCCGCCAGATCGCCCACTGCTTGATAGCTCTCTTCGAACAACCACGGCGACAGGCCGGAGTACGCCACGGCGAGTTCACGCAGAATGCGCACCGGCACCAGTTGGCGAGGTCGTCCGCCGGACAGAAAGTACACCGCCCATGCCGCGTCTTCCGGCGCGGCCTGAGCGAAGTAATGTTGCATCGCCGCCAGTTTGGCGTTGCTCGAGGTCGTGGCATCAAGCTCGGCGTACAACTCGGCAAAAGCCTTCATGGCAGCACCTCGGCGCTTTCAGACTCGACCGCTGCAACGTCCTCTTCATCGTCGCCGTATTCGGTGGTAAACCCTTGGGCATCCAGACCTTGTTCGCGCAAATGGCGTACCAGGACCGCCACCGAGCCATGGGTGACCATGATGCGCTCGGCGCCGGTCTGCTCGATCGCCCAGAGCAGGCCCGGCCAGTCGGCGTGGTCGGACAACACGAAGCCACGGTCCACACCGCGCCGCCGCCGCGTGCCGCGCAAACGCATCCAGCCGCTGGCAAAGCCATCGCTGTAGTCACCGAAGCGGCGCATCCAGGTGCTGCCGCCGGCGGACGGCGGGGCCAGGATGAGTGCCTTGCGCATCATCGGGTCGCTCTTGTTGACGTCGCCTGCGTAGATCGTCGGCGGTAAATAAACGCCGCTCTCGCGATACACCCGGTTGAGCGGCTCCACGGCGCCATGTATCAGAATAGGGCCGAGACTGGCGTCGATGCCGTGGAGAATCCGCTGTGCCTTGCCGAAGGAATAGCAAAACAGCACGCTGGCCTTGTCTTCGACGGCGTTGGCTTGCCACCACTGATTGATCTCGGCGAACACCTGCGCCTGAGGTTGCCAGCGGTAGATCGGCAGGCCAAAGGTCGATTCGGTGATGAAGGTGTGGCAACGCACCGGCTCAAAGGGTGCGCAGGTGCCGTCGGGCTCGATCTTGTAATCCCCCGAGGCGACCCAGACCTCGCCGCCGTATTCCAGACGCACCTGCGCCGAGCCGAGTACATGGCCGGCGGGATGAAAGCTCAGGGTGACGCCGTGGTGCAGTAACCGTTCGCCATACGCCAGCGTTTGCAGATTGATGTCCTGACCCAGGCGCGCGCGCAAAATCCCTTCACCGGGCGCGGCCGCCAGATAGTGCTGGTTGCCGCCTCGGGCATGGTCGCCGTGGGCGTGAGTAATGACCGAACGCTCGACCGGCCGCCACGGGTCGATGTAGAAATCGCCGGCGGTGCAGTACAAACCTTCGGGACGCGCGATAACAAGATCCATGTTGTTACCAGAATGGAGGGACTTGTTAGCTATGAGGTTGGCGCGGGGCTGGAAGTTCTATCGGGATTTACGAAAGTGTCGAGATCCAAGTGTGGGAGCGGGCTTGCTCGCGAAAGCGGTGTGCCAGTCAATATCATATTGGACTGACACACCGCTTTCGCGAGCAAGCCCGCTCCCACATCAGGACGGTGGTGAGCCTTACTTGCCAGGTGTCAGCGTCAACCGCTTGGTCCCGTACACTTTGTCAAAGTTCTGCGGCTGCATCGGCAAACTCACGTATTGCCCCTTGAGCCACGGCTCTACGCTGTCGAGGTAATTCGGGCTGGCCGGATTACCGGACTGACCGGTGCCGGTCTGGCCCATCAGCGGTTCGGCCTGGCCGAAGTCGACGATGAAGCGCATGGCCGGCGCCTGCGTGGTGTTGAAGTCCTGGCCCCAGGCGAACGCCGCGGTGTTCAGCGTGGTGTGATCGCCACCGGCCGCGAGCGGACCGCGCACGGTCTGGCCATTGGCATTCTTCCACTCATAACGGTGCAGCTTGCCCCACTGCCAGGCTTTGTGATCGCCACCCAACTGGCTGTCGCCGGCGGCAATCGCTGCAGCAAGGCTGCGGGCGAGGATCGCCGATTTGTCTTCTTTCTGCGGCGTACGCGCATCATCCCAGAACGGACTGTCTTCGCGGCCCAGCAGATGATCGGCCTGCGCCGCGTAGGACAACTTACCGTTGGCGATAAAGGCTTTCCACGTCGGGCTGCTTTCCGGGCCCAGTTCGTCGAGGAAAATCTGTTGGGTGCTTACCTGCAGGAACAGCTCATAAATCGCTGCGTCGGCGGAAGTCGGGGCGAGTTTGCCGTCGAATGCCATCAGGCGGGTCAGCGCTTCGCGAGCCTTGTCGCGATCAGCTACCGGCAGCGCTTCGATAGCCTGCTTCAGCGGCTTTGCCATGCCCGGTGCTTCAAACATCTTCTTCAGTTTGGCGGCGAACGTAGTGGTCTGATCGTATTGCATCGCGATCAAACTGCGCGTGTCGTGTTTGCCCACACCGGCCAGTTCGGCCATGCGTTCGCCTCGCTCCGGTGCCGACCAGGAGTTGGACAGCTGCATGCCGTAACCATGGGGAATGACCCGCTGGTTAGCGGTGCCGAGCCAACCTTGAGCCGGGTCCTGATCGTACGGGTGCAGCATCGGGTCGGCATAACCGTCCCAGTCATAACGACCTTCCCAGCCCGGCGACGGCAAAAGGCCTTCGCCTTCGCGGCGATTCGGGTAACGGCCGGTGACTTGCCAGCCGATGTTGCTGGCGTCGGCGAAGACCAGGTTGAGCGTGATCGCACGGATTTCACGGCTGGCGTCCGAGGCTTTCTCGACGTTCTGCGCCCGGGACAGGTCGAAAAACGCGTCCAGTGATTTGTCGTCAGTGAAGTTTGGCGTCTGCAAGGCCAAACCCAGGCCGTTATCCAACGCTGTACCTTTGGCGCTGTTGAGCAGCGGCCCGTGGCGGGTTTCGTATACTGCTTCGCGAGTCGGCCGCTGGCCTTTGACGAAATAGGTTTCGTTGCGAACGATTGCCGGCTGCCATTTGCCGCCGACTTCGTAGGAAAGCCCGTTGCCCTGACGTTTGATTTTTTCCAGGAACAGGTCCTGGTTGTCGCCCATGACCGAGGTCATGCTCCACGCCACTTTGCCGTTGAAACCGCCCAGTACCATCGGCAAACCGGCGATGGTCACGCCGGCCGCCTGATATTTCGGCGTGCGAATCTGCACGTAGCTGAACAACGATGGCACGCCCAGCGGCCCATGGCTGTCGCTGGCCAGCAGGCTTTTGCCGCTGCGGCTGCGTTGCGGGGCGATCGCCCAGTTGTTCGATGACGTGGCGCCCAGCAGATTCAGGTCAGACAGTTGGCCGGTGGCTTTGCTGATTTCGGCGAGCCCCGGAATCGCTCCGTTCAGCTTGAGGCCCTGAAGTTTTTCGGCTTCGGCCACTGGCAGTTTTTCATCGGGAGCGGACGGCGTCAGCCAGGCGAGTTTGTCGGTGGTGACCGTCTGAGCGAGCACCAACGAGGAAATTTCCTCGGGCAGGTTCGCCGATTGGCTGAAATTCAACAGGCAGAAAATCAGCGCTGAATCTTCCGGTTGCCAGTATTCAGGCTTGTAGCCGGTGGCGGCGAGGTCTACCGGCAACTTGTCGCGGTAGCGGAACAGGTAGGCGTTGACCCCGCGGGCATAGACTTCGAAGAAGCGTTTGAGGCGCGGCGAAGACGCCTTGTACAGCTCGCCGGCGCTTTTCTTCAGGTTGACGGCACGCATGTAACGGTCGGCGTCCAGCAGGTCCGAACCGGACATCTCCGACAAACGACCCTGAGCCAACAGGCGCAGGGTGACCATTTGCGTGATGCGGTCGCTCGCGTGCACGTAACCGAGGGTGAACAGCGCGTCGTGGAAGGTGCTGCTTTCGATCAACGGCATGCCCATGGCATTGCGGCGCACCGAAACGTTCTGCGCCAGACCCTTGAGCGGCTGCACGCCGGTGGTGGGCGGGAGGGTGTCCTGAGTGTTCAAGGCCTGACAACCGGTCAGGCTCAAAACACTGGCCACTGCTGCGGCAACGCCGAACCGGGGAAGAAAATGTGTAAGGGCTGGCGAGGCCATGGCAAAGCTCCTGCGGGGGTAGAGGCGCAATAAAGGCGCTACGTTAGTGAGCAGGAGGTGGCCGCGCAAGCGGGGTATGGGGTTATTTCAGGATTTGTCTGATAAACCGAGGTCAGCGATGTTCCTGTGGCGAGGGAGCTTGCTCCCGCTCGGCTGCGCAGCAGTCGCAATCCAGACACCGCATTCCATCAGTTGAAACGCGGGACCTGGATTGGGAGTGCTGCGCACTCCAGCGGGAGCAAGCTCCCTCGCCACAGTTCATGCGTTGTCGCCAGTTGCTTGTCGAGTACGCCGTAAAGGCGTGCCGTCTCCGGTGGGCATCAGGTCGTACTGTTTGCGATCGAGGGCTTGTCTGTGGGAGGTGGTGATGCTGAAGTGCGTGAAATTCAATGACCTTGTATGAGAAAAGTCGGCATGGAGCTCAAGGCCAACGCGGCACTGATCATCATCGATCAACAAAAAGGCATTTTGGAACCCAGGTGCGGCCGACGAAACAATCCTCAGGCCGAGGCGCGGATTCTGGAGCTACTGGCTTTTTGGCGTGAAACCGGACGCCCGGTGATTCACGTCCAGCATCTGTCCCGTTCGCCGGATTCGGTGTTCTGGCCGCAGCAATCGGGCGTGGAGTTTCAGGAGCGGTTCCAGCCATTGGCCGGCGAGCAGTTGATTCAGAAACAGGTGCCGGATGCGTTTTGTGCGACGGGGTTGGAGGCGAGTTTGCGCGAGACGGGGATTGATCAGTTGGTCATCGTTGGCGTTGCGACCCACAACTCGGTGGAGTCCACGGCGCGAACGGCCGGGAATCTGGGGTTTGAGGCGTGGGTGGCGGAGGATGCGTGCTTTACGTTCGACAAGGCGGATTATTTTGGCAATGCCCGTTCCGCCGAGGAGGTGCATGCGATGTCGCTGGGGAATTTGCATGGGGAATATGCGACGGTCGTCAGCACTGCGCAGATCCTGAATTGATGGCGACTTTGCAGGCCTCTTCGCGAGCAAGTCGAATCGTCGCACCGCCGCTCCCACATTGGAACGCGGTCAAATGTGGGAGCGGGCTTGCTCGTGAAGGCGATTCAACAGGCGAAAAATTTTTTCGCCCGAAGCATCAAGCGCCGTGGCACTTCTTGAATTTCTTGCCATTGCCGCATGGGCAAGGATCGTTGCGGCCGACGTCCTTCAGGGCGTTGCGTACCGGTTCCTGGTGCGCGTGGCCGCAGTTCGGGCCGTGAACATGGCCATGGTCGTGATCATGGTGGTCGTGATGGTCATGATCGTGGTTGCAGTCAGGGCCATGGACGTGGGGTTGCTGGGTCATCGGGTGTGCTCCGGAATTAAATCGGCGGGGATTATCACGCCATTACGCGCCAGGTGCACGTAGTGCGCGATGAATAAACCGGTTTCCAGCTCACCTTCCAGCCGATAGGGGATGGGTTGATCGGATTTTTTCAGCATCTTCACCAGATCCCGCACCTTCGGCCAGAGGTTGGTGCGGATCGGTACTTTGTAAAATGCACTGCGCTTGGGACTGACCGTAAACCAGTGTTCGTGCTCGCCTTCGGTCAGCAGCATGTCGCCCAGATGAATCCGGTATTCGAGGCCGCGCACCGTCAGGTCACTGTCACGGGGATTGTCGATACGAAAGTACAGCAGGAAACGCTGCTGCATCAGTTTGGCCTCGACGACTTCGACCTTGACCAGATGCACGGCGGGTTCCGGCTCAGCGTCGCTGAACCAGGACGCACAGCCGCCGAGCCCGAGAAACAGGAGCAGGGTGAGCAGGTGCAGTGCGAGCCGACGGGTGATCATGGTCTAATTTTCTCCCTTGATCCCCAGTCTAGCTACACACTGTAGGAGCTGCCGAAGGCTGCGATCTTTTGCGTCACCTCACGCGCCGAAATACCCCGCGCAACACTTCTTGAACTTCTGTCCGCTGGCGCAAGGGCAGGCATCGTTGCGTCCGACCTTGAGTGGCACGGTGGGGTCGATGAAATACCAGTGGCCGGCGTTCTGCACGAACGACGAGCGTTCGCGGTGGCTGTGTTCGCCGCTGCCGTCGTGCCAGCGGGCGGTGAACGTCACGAACGCGTGTTCCGGCTGACCGCCGAACACCTCGGAGCTTTCCACCTCCAGACCCAGCCAGGTGCTTTGGGCGCTCCAGTCGCTGATGGACTGACGATCGAGGCCGGCCTGTTGTGCAGGCAGGGTGGTCGCCACCAGGTAATCGATCAGGCCCATTACATAAGCGCTGTAGCGCGACCGCATCAAGGCTTCAGCGCAGGGGGCCGGGTGACCGGCATGGTAATGACCGCAGCAGGCGTCGAGCAGCGTGCCGCTGCCGCAAGGGCAAATGGATGTACTCATCGCGTTACCACCAATATTTCCCGAAGTTTTCCGGATTGGCCCAGAACCGTGAGTTGAGCCAGTCGGGGACTTGTTTGTAGTCAAGCAGATCGTAGGTAAACAGGGTCAGCACTTGATCGTCGCGCTGGAAACGTTCGCTGGCTTGCAGGGCCAGGGAGAAAAAATCTGTTTCCTGCCAGCCACTGGCCGGCAAGTCCGCAAGCACCGCAATGCGACTGGCATTGAGGTTGCGGATCCCGCCGAGCAAATTCAGACCCTCGCGTTTGGGCAAGTGTTCGAGGCAATCGACCACCAGCGCCAGATCAAACCTTCGCGCCGCCAGCTCGGCCGGCAATGGTCCGGGCGCCGCATGCGCAACGCAAGTGTCCGGGTGCGCGAGCTTGAACGCCTCAAGCGCCGGGAATTCGCTGGCGCCGAGCAGCAACAGGCGCGGCGGGGCGTAACGATCCAGCAAAGCGGCCAGCGCCTGCTGCGGCGTGCGCGAAGAAATACCTGCAGTCATCGAAGATCCTCAATCAGAGCGCCAAGACTAGCCTGCCCAAACGCCCAGATATAGAGCGGCTTAGCGTCAAAAGTGCCGATCACCCGTGAACACGGGACCAAACAGCCATGGCCTATTGCTGGCGGAGATGAAAACTCGGGTCTTTACTCCCTGCATCGGTTCTAAGCCGATCCCTCAGGAGAAAACTAGATGAGCATAGTTCGGACAGCATTACCCTTGGTTCTGCTAACCAGTGTGTTGACTGGTTGCGCAGGTTTGCAGAAAACCGACTGGCCGACCTGTGCGGCAGTCGGCGGTGTTGTGGGTGCGGGTCTCGGCGCGACCGAGAGCTCGGCATGGGCAGGGTATGGCGCGCTGCTGGTCGGCGGTACCGCTGCAGCCTATTGCTGGGTTCACGGTGATGGCGACGAAGACGGCGATGGCGTGCCGGACAGCCGCGACAAGTGCCCGGGTACGCCTAGAGGCGTACAGGTCGATGCCGATGGTTGCCCACCACCAGTCCCTGCGCCAGTGGTTGAAGAGGCGGTTGTGGTCAAGGAAGAAACCATTGTCATCCGCGATGTTCACTTCCAGTTCGACAAAGCCACACTCACCCCTTCCGATAAAGATGTACTCAATACCATCGCCACACGCCTGAAACAGGAGTCTTCCACCGCTCAATTGACCGTGACCGGTCACACCGACAGCGTGGGCAGCGATGCCTACAACCAGAAACTGTCGGATCGTCGCGCGCACTCGGTGGTTGAATACCTGATTTCCCAGGGCGTACCACGCAGCAGCTTCGTGTCTGTGACCGGTGCCGGTGAAAGCCAGCCGGTGGCCGACAATAAAACTGCTGACGGCCGTGCGTTGAACCGTCGCACGGAAATCAAAATCAACCGCTGACCCCCTCGCACTCCGCGGCTTGTGCAGTCGCGGATGCGGGTCTTTACTCCTGTGTAACCGGCATCTGCCGGTCACACAGGAGCTTCAACCATGAGCCTTCTCCCAAGGAACGTCCTGCCGGTTCTGCTGCTTGGCAGCCTGTTGACCGGTTGCGCGACTCACAGCGATGGCACTGCCCCTCTCAATCAACGTACCTGGCCGATCTGCAGCGTTATCGGCGGTCTGGTCGGTGGAGGCCTGGGCGCTCTGGAGAGTAGCGGTTGGGCGGCGGGCGGAGCGGCACTGGGTATCTTGACTGGCGGCTTGATCTGTTACGCCCAGGATGGCGATGAAGATGACGATGGTGTGTTCGATCGACGTGATCGCTGCCCCGATACGCCGGCCAATACCCCGGTCGAACATCACGGTTGTCCGCTGCCGCCGTACCCGGCCAGCGTGAAACCTGTGTCAACCGAAGTCATCACACTGAGCGATGCGGGCGACGTGTTGTTTGCCTACGACAAATCCGAGCTGACGCCGTCGGCGGAGAGTCAGCTGGATGCGCTGATACCCAAACTGCAAAGCGCTGATGTGGTGAGCATCAAGGTGGTCGGTCATACCGACAGCAACGGTTCGGACGCCTATAACCAGGCGCTCTCGGAACGACGCGCCAGCAGCGTGGCGGATTATCTGTTGGGCATGGGCCTGGCACCGAACAAACTTACCAGCGAAGGCAAGGGCGAAAGTCAGCCCGTGGCCGATAACGAAACAGACGAAGGGCGCGCGAAAAACCGTCGCGTGGAATTGCACATCAATCGCTGAGCCGCGTGATAGAGCCGTCGGGCAGCCATTTCAATTGTTCCGACAGCCATTCAGCGGCCTTCATGAAGATTTTTCCGTTGGCCTCTGGCTTATCTCGCGTGGAAGCCGTTACTGTGCGCGCAAAGAATAATTCTCAACGGGGGAGCGTATGAAGGTGTTTTGGGGGCTGGGGAAGCTGCTGACCCTGCTGTTCTGGCTGGTGGTGCTGGTCAATCTGATGACGCCGTTTGTCCATCCTCTGCACCAGTTGGTCAATCTGGCCGGCGGCCTGTTGGCGTCCCTTCATCTTCTTGAGGCGGTGTTCTGTTTCCGCAGCCTCAGAGGTCGCGCCCACCCTTGGCGTGATCGCTTGAAGATTGTCTTTTTCGGTGTTTTCCACCTGCAAACCATTCCGGCTCCCGCCGTACCAAAGGCATCCCATGCGTAAACTCTGTCTGCTCGCCGCTCTCATCAGCCCGCTCGCCTGCGCCCAAGTGGTCAGCGTCGAAACCAACTCGCTGATGCGCCTGCCCAACACCGCCAGCACTTTGCAGCTGGAACGCCTGGAAGTGGCCGATTACGGCACGTTACTGATTCCCTCGAACGTGACCGAAATCACTGTCGGCGAATTGCACCTGGGGCGTGAAGCGCGGATTGCCATCGTGCCGAGCGCAAATGCCCTGGAGTTGAAGATCAATCGTGCCCGGCTCTCCGAAGGCAGCCAGATCACCGCTCGCGGCGCGCCGGGCACTTACCTGAAGGCGGCCCGCTCGGGGCGCAATCTGAATGTGCAGATCAAGGCACTGAATGCACCGCAGTTGTTGGTCGATGCACGCGGCGGCGCAGGGGCACCGGGTTTTGTCGGTCTCGACGGCGCTAATGGTCAGGCACCGGGCTGCACCTGGGGTCAGGCCGGTCGCGGTGCCGATGGCAGTAATGGCAGCGATGGACAACCGGGGGCGCCGGGTGCACTGGTCAGGCTGGAAGTGCCGCGCGATTACCCGGCGGAGCAGATCAAGGTTCAAGTGGCGGGCGGCGCGGGTGGTCTGGCCGGTCCTGGCGGCAAGCCGGGAGCGGGCGGCAAGGCCAAGGGTTGCTTCGTTTACAAGGCCGATGGCGGCAAGAGCGGCAAACCCGGCGCTGACGGCCAGCCGGGACCTGCGGGTGCGGCGGGTTCGGTGACTGTTCAGCGGTTGTAAGAATCACCGATATCCCCTGTGGCCAGGGGATTTTGTGGCGAGGGGATTTATCCCCGTTCGGCTGCGCAGCAGTCGTAAAATCAGGCTCCGCGGATTCCGGATTGGGGCCGCTTCGCAGCCCAACGGGGATAAATCCCCTCGCCACAAAGTCCTCTTCCCACAAAATCCGCGAAGCTTCTAGAACATCGGTCGGGCTGAGGCGATCGCAACGAGCACCAACCCAACCATCAGATTAATCCCCACCAACCTGCGAATCTTCCCAAGCACCGCAGCCCCCGTCGGCCAATCCTGCGCCGCCACCGCCGTGCGCAGTTCCGGCAACAGCAACGCCTGTATCCGGATGAACAGCGCGGTCATCACCACGTACAACCCCATCATGATCTGCACATAACGCGGCGCGGTCTCAAAACCGGCGTATTGCAGATGGATCATGCCCACGCCGCTGATCGGCAAGAGCAGCACCGCCACCCAGACCCAGCGGAAAAAACCTTGAAACACTTCTACCCACAGTTTTAACCGGGCAGGGCCTTCCAGCGCCTTCATCGCCGCGGGACGCAAGACCATCCAGGCGAAAAACATGCCGCCGACCCACACCAGGGCGGACAGGACATGCAGGGTGTAAACGATGCCAAAAGGTGTCATTGAGGTACTCCGTTCTGCGCGGGATTAATTAGCGGGGTATGATAGCGGCCGATCCGAACCACTGAAAATTTATCCAGCGTTTTTTG
Organism: Pseudomonas sp. LBUM1670; assembly: GCF_059695695.1. NCBI lineage: Bacteria > Pseudomonadati > Pseudomonadota > Gammaproteobacteria > Pseudomonadales > Pseudomonadaceae > Pseudomonas > Pseudomonas sp. LBUM1670. The sequence continues at coordinate 1,340,306 of NZ_CP166783.1, forward strand.
CGCCCGACAATCCATGATCAGCACCGAACTCAAAACCACGATCCAGGGCGCCTACTCGCGTTTTCTCGAAGCCAAGAGCCTCAAGCCGCGCTACGGCCAACGCCTGATGATCGCCGAAATTGCCAAAGTCCTCGGTGACATCGACACCGACGACGAAGGCCGGCGCAGTGGCGACCCCGCGATTGTCGCGGTGGAAGCCGGCACCGGTACGGGAAAAACCGTGGCCTACAGCCTGGCGGCGATCCCGACCGCGAAGGCCGCCGGCAAACGCCTGGTGATCGCCACGGCCACCGTGGCCCTGCAAGAGCAGATCGTCTACAAGGATCTGCCCGACCTGATGCGCAACAGCGGGCTGAATTTCAGCTTCGCCCTGGCCAAGGGCCGCGGGCGCTACATGTGCCTGTCCAAGCTCGACATGTTGCTCCAGGAAGGCCACGCGCAAACCGCCACGGCGCAGCTGTTTGAAGAAGAAGGCTTCAAGATTGAGGTCGATGAGGCCAGTCAGAAGCTGTTCACCAGCATGATCGAGAAACTCGCCGGCAATAAATGGGACGGCGACCGCGACAGCTGGTCCACCGCCCTGGAAGACGCCGACTGGGCGCGCCTGACCACCGATCACAGCCAGTGCACCAACCGTCATTGCCCGAACTTCGGCCAGTGCGCCTTCTACAAGGCGCGCGAAGGCATGGGCAAGGTCGACGTGATCGTCACCAACCACGACATGGTTCTGGCGGATCTGGCCCTGGGCGGCGGCGCTGTCCTGCCGGACCCGCGCGACACCATCTACGTGTTCGACGAAGGTCACCACCTGCCGGACAAGGCCATCGGCCACTTCGCCCATTACACGCGCCTGCGTTCCACCACCGACTGGCTGGAAACCACCGCCAAGAACCTCACCAAGTTGCTCGCCCAGCACCCGCTGCCGGGTGACTTGGGCAAGTTGATCGAGCAGGTGCCGGAACTGGCCCGCGAGATCAAAACCCAGCAACAGTTCATGTTCACTGCCTGTGAACAGGTCGCCGATTTCAAACCCGGCGAAGACGTCGAGGGCCGTGAGCGGCCGCGTCACCGTTTCGTCGGCGGGGTGATTCCCGAGCACATGCGTGAAATGGGCATCGAGCTGAAGAAAGCCTTTGCCCGCCTCACCGACCTGTTCACCCGGCTCACCGAACTGCTCAAGGAAGGCATGGATGGCGAGGTCAACATCGGCATCGCCAGCAACCAGGCCGAAGAGTGGTATCCGCTGTTCGGCAGCCTGTTGTCGCGCTCGTCGGGCAACTGGGAATTGTGGGGCGCGTTCACCGCTGAAGACCCGGAAGACAATCCGCCCATGGCGCGCTGGCTGACCCTGGCCGAAAGCGGTTCGCTGTTCGACATCGAGGTCAACGCCAGCCCGATCCTCGCGGCGGAAATGCTCCGTCGCAACCTGTGGAACGTCGCTTATGGCGCGCTCGTGACTTCGGCGACCCTGACCGCACTCGGCACTTTCGACCGTTTCCGCATGCGTGCCGGCCTGCCGAAAAAAGCCGTGACCGCCGTGGTTCCGAGCCCGTTCCATCACGCCGACGCCGGTGTGCTGCGGGTGCCGGACCTGAAAGCCGACCCGCGTGATGCACCGGCCCATACCGCCGCGATCATCCGAGACCTGCCGCAACTGGTCGAAGGTTCGCGCGGCACGCTGGTGCTGTTCTCGTCGCGCAAGCAGATGCAGGACGTGTTCGACGGCCTTGACCGCGACTGGCGCAAGCAAGTGTTCATTCAAGGCAACCTGTCGAAACAGGAAACCCTGAACAAGCACAAGGCGCGGGTCGACGGCGGCGATTCCAGCGTGCTGTTCGGCCTGGCGAGTTTTGCTGAAGGGGTCGACTTGCCGGGTGCGTACTGCGAGCACGTGGTGATCGCGAAGATTCCGTTCTCGGTGCCCGATGATCCGGTCGAAGCCGCACTGGCCGAGTGGATCGAAGCACGGGGCGGCAATCCGTTCATGGAAATCTCCGTGCCGGACGCGTCGCTGAAACTGGTCCAGGCGTGCGGTCGCTTGCTTCGCACCGAAGAAGACCGCGGCACCATCACCTTGCTTGACCGGCGCCTGGTCACCCAGCGTTACGGCAAAGCCATCCTCAATGCGTTGCCGCCATTCCGTCGTGAAATTTCCTGATACACCGGTGGGCGATTTTGCCCACCGTGTTGTCTATCTCTCTGCCAACGCTTTTCCACTGGCCATTGTTGGTCGTTAGGGAGATTTTCGTTCTCATGATTCGCCGCTCGTTGCCTGCTGTTTTTGCCTTGTTGTTCACCACGCCTCTGCTCGCCGCTCCTGCAGGCCAGCAGACGCTGTTCAACTTTGTGCGCCCCACCGACGTGGTTCAGGTAGCGACTCAGGACGCCAGCCTGCCGCAATCCAATGCGGAGCAAACGGCCGAAGGCGAAGTGCTGCGCCGGGTGACGTTCAACCCAGTTGCCCAGCCAACCCTGCGTTTGACCCCGCAGACCGGTGCGTGGGACTGGTCGCAGTCGGGCGTGATGAGCCTGCGGATCCAGAGCGCGATGAACTGGGCCGTGACCCTCCACGTGAAAATCCAGAGCAACGATGGCAAGACGCTGATCAGTCGCGTCGATTTGCCGGCCGGTCCTGCGCAAACGCTGCTGGTGCCATTGGTCGCCACTTCGCCGCTGAGCCAAGGCATGAAGGCCGGGCCGCCGATGCCGATGACCGTCGACGGTCAACGCATCCTGTTGGCCAGCAGCGCCGGTGAACTGGATCGCAGTCAGGTGGTGTCGGTGACCTTGTCGATGGATCAGCCGAACGTCGCGCAGAGCGTTCTGCTTGAGCGCTTTGGCGTGCAGGACGGCGAGGGCGTGACGCAAGCCGTTTACGGCGGCCTGGTGGACGCTTTCGGTCAATCGACCCGTGCCAAGTGGCCGGAAAAAGTCAGCAGCGACGAGCAACTCAAAAGTGCCGCCGCCAAGGAACAGCAACACACCAAAACCTGGTTGGCCGAGCGTGAGAAGTCATCGCTGGACAAATTCGGTGGCTGGATAAAAGGCCCAGCGTTCAAGGCCAGCGGCTTTTTTCGCACCGAGAAACGTGACGGTCGCTGGTATCTGGTGACACCGGAAGGGCATCCGTTTTATTCGCTCGGAGTCAACACCGTTACCCCGGACGTCAACCGGACCTACATCGCCGGCCGCGAATGGATGTTCGAATCGCTGCCAAAACCCGATGAGCCGCTGGCCAGTCATTTTGGCGAAGGCGACAACCGTGGCGGTAATGGCGTCGATCAGGGCCGTGCCTACAACGCCGGTCGCTGGTACGACTTCTATGGCGCCAACCTGCAGCGCCTATATGGCGCCCCTTGCGCACTGGGCAGCGACACCAAGACCGGTGTCGCCGAAGCGGTTGAGGCGACGGTCGAAAAAGCCGCTGAGCAACCCGTCGCTCCTTCCACGGCCGAAGCCGGTGTTGCCGAATCTGCCAAGACTGGCGCAGAGGAAGCAACGGTCGCGAAAGCAGCTGAGGAGAAACCCGCCGAGCCCTGCACAGCGGTGATTGATGAACAACGCTGGGCCAGCCACACCCTGGATCGCCTGCAAGCCTGGGGTTTCAACACCATCGGCAACTGGAGCGCCCCGTCACTGGCCAACGCTGATCGCGTGCCCTACACCTTGCCGCTGTCGATCGTCGGCGATTACGCCAGCATCAGCACCGGCACCGACTGGTGGGGCGGCATGCCTGACCCGTTCGACCCGCGTTTCGCCATGGCCACCGAACGTGCCGTGGCCATCGCCGCTCGCGACCACCGCGACGACCCATGGCTGATCGGTTACTTCGCCGACAACGAACTGGCCTGGGCCGGTCCCGGTGACGACCCGAAAGCCCGCTACGCCCTGGCCTACGGCACTCTGAAAATGACCACGGACGTGCCGGCCAAACGCGCGTTCCTCAAGCAATTGCGCGACAAATACCGCAATCAGGCAGGCCTTTCCAAAGCCTGGGGCATCGACTTGCCGGCCTGGGAATTGATGGAAGACCCTGGCTTCGTGCCACCGTTGCCAAGCGCCGAGCACCCGGAAATCGAGGCCGACTTCAAATACTTCCAGAAGGTCTTCGCCGACACGTACTTCAAAACCATTTCTGACTCGCTGAAGTGGCACGCGCCGAATCAACTGTTGCTGGGCGGCCGATTCGCCATCAGCACCCCGGAAGCCGTGGAATCCTGCGCGCAGTATTGCGACGTGTTGAGCTTCAACATGTACACCCTGCAACCGCAGGACGGTTACAACTTCGCGAAATTGCGCAGCCTGGATAAGCCGGTGCTGATCACCGAATTCAACTTCGGCTCGGCCGATCGCGGCCCGTTCTGGGGCGGCGTGACGCAACTGGCCAAGGAAGAAGACCGCGGCCCGGCTTACGCCAACTTCCTGAAACAGGCACTCAGTGAGCCGTCGATTGTTGGCGTGCACTGGTTCCAGTACCTCGATCAACCTGTGACCGGCCGTTTGCTGGATGGCGAGAACGGGCACTTTGGTCTGGTGGGCATTACCGATCTGCCGTTTCAGGGCTTTGTCGACAGTGTGCGCAAGAGCAACCTGGCGGTCGTCGATCAGTTGGGTAAAGAGGCCGAGAAGGCCAAGGCTGAAGCGGATAAAGCCAGCCATGACGCCGAAGGCGGGCGAAAAGCTGAGGCCGGCAAAGGCCTGGGGAAGGGCGCCGGGCAGGCGGGTGGGCATTCCGGGAATGGCCATTAACAGCTGAGACCGCGTCATCGTTCTTCGCGAGCAAGCCCGCTCCCACACTAGACCGCGTACGTGTGGACAACTCGGTCGAATGTGGGAGCGGGCTTGCTCGCGAAGGCGTCCGCACAAACACCATAGATTTCTGATCAGTGGCATGGGCCAACCGACCGCCCAGCCCGCCCCTGTTCCCAAAACCATCAATGGCTGGAACAATGCGGGCCACTTTGTAAGCGTTTGTCCAAGGGAGTAGCGGGTGCAGATTCAGGGTCATTACGAACTCAGGTTCGAAGCGGTGCGTGAGGCGTTCGCGGCGTTGTTCGACGATCCCCAGGAACGTGGCGCAGCGCTGTGCATCCAGGTCGGTGGCGAAACAGTTGTCGACCTCTGGTCCGGCACCGCCGACAAGGATGGCCATGAGGCCTGGCACAGCGACACCCTCGCCAACCTGTTCTCCTGCACCAAGACCTTCACCGCCGTCACAGCCCTGCAACTGGTGGCCGAAGGCAAGCTGCAACTGGATGCCCCGGTTGCCCGTTATTGGCCCGAATTCGCCGCCGCCGGCAAGGAATCCGTCACCCTGCGTCAATTGCTCTGCCATCAGGCCGGTCTGCCGGCATTGCGCGAGTTGCTGGCTCCCGAGGCGCTTTACGAGTGGCATACCATGGTCGATGCCCTGGCCGCCGAATCGCCGTGGTGGACGCCGGGCACCGGTCACGGTTATGCGGCGATCACCTACGGCTGGCTGGTCGGTGAGTTGCTGCGTCGGGCCGACGGTCGTGGGCCGGGCGAGTCCATCGTGGCCCGCGTCGCCAAACCGTTGGGGCTGGATTTCCATGTCGGTCTGGCGGATGAAGAGTTCCATCGCGTGGCGCACATCGCCCGTGGCAAGGGCAATGTCGGCGATGCCGCCGCCCAGCGCTTGCTGCAAGTGACGATGCGCGAACCGACGGCCATGACCACGCGAGCGTTCACCAACCCGCCGTCGGTCCTGACCAGCACCAACAAACCCGAGTGGCGGCGCATGCAGCAACCGGCGGCCAATGGCCACGGCAATGCCCGCAGCCTGGCCGGGTTCTACGCCGGACTGCTCGACGGCAGCCTGCTGGAAAGCGAGATGCTCGACGAGCTGACCCGCGAGCACAGCCTCGGCGAAGACAAGACTTTACTGACCCGGACCCGTTTCGGCCTGGGTTGCATGCTCGATCAACCGGACGTCCCTAACGCCACCTACGGCCTCGGCCCACGGGCGTTTGGCCATCCGGGCGCGGGCGGTTCCATCGGTTTTGCTGACCCTGAGCACGATGTCGCCTTCGGTTTTGTGACAAATACACTGGGGCCTTACGTCTTGATGGATCCGCGCGCGCAAAAGCTGGCGCGGGTACTGGCCACTTGTCTGTAATACGCGCTCACGGGCTCCAGGGCCGGAACCCCAAGGCCATTATGTTTTCCAACCATCTGTTTATCCGGGTCATGCCGGCCTGTTTTTTTATGACTTCTTTTTTGTGGATATCCAATGTCATCCAATAAAACCACCCTCGCTTTGGCCCTGTGTGTCGCAGTCACCGGTTGTGCACAGACTCCAAAAAATGATTCGGATGGCAGCAGCTGGTGGCCGTTCGGTTCCTCCGACAAGGTCGCGGCGAAAGTGCCGGCTCCCGCGCCGACACCTGTGAAACCAGTCGCTGCGGCCCCGGTTGCCAAGGCTGAAAGCTCCAGCCATTGGTACTGGCCGTTCGGTTCCGATGAGGTTGTGGACAAGAAGCCAGAGGTAAAACCTGAAGCCAAGCCGGTCGAAGTGGCCAAGGCTGAGGCTGACGCGGGTGGCAAGTGGTGGTGGCCGTTCGGTGGCAAGGAGCAGAGCGCGGCCAAAGTCGTGCCGATGCCTGATCCGAAAGTCACCCAGGCCTGGCTCGATGACTACGAACCGCGCCTGCGCGAGGCGATCAAGGACAGCAACCTGCAACTCGAGCGTCGTGAAAACGTGCTGGTGGTCACCGCGCCGGTAGAAGGTTCGTTCAACCCCGACCGTCCGGCCATGTTGCTGCCCGTCACCCTTGGTCCGTTCACTCGCGTGGCGAAAATCCTCGAAGTCGATCCGAAGACGGCCGTGCTGGTACTGGGTCACAGCGATACCTCGGGCGCCGCACCGGCCAACGTAAAACTGAGTCAGGAGCGTGCGCAAGCCGTGGCGGCGATCTTCCGTCTCAGCGGCTTGCAGCGTGATCGTCTGATGCTGCGTGGCATGGGCGGCGAAGCCCCGCGTGCGGCGAATGACAGCAATGAAGGCCGTGCCTTGAATCGTCGCGTTGAACTGCTGGTGACTCCACAAAACACCATGGTCGCGCTGCTGAGCAAGTACAACATGCCAGCCCCTGCGCCGGTAAAACTGGTCGCAGCCCAGGACGTCAAGCCAGTGGCCAAACCCGTCACCCCGGCACCTGCTGCGAAGAAAGCCGATGTGCCTGCCACGAAAAAAGCGCCGGCCAAGAAAGCCGCCGCCAAGAAAGCACCGGCCAAAACCGCGACGCCAGCGAAAAAAACCGCTCCGGCCAAAGCCGCAGCAACTGACAAGAAAGTCATTGCCGCCGATGCTGTGAAAAAGTGATTCGTTAACCAAAAGGAATGCGCCATGACCCAGGGCCTGGCTGATATGCGTCGCGACTACACCCGAGATGGCCTGACCGAGGCACAAGCCCCGGCCGAGCCGTTCGCGCTGTTCCATCAGTGGTTTGCCGACGCGGTGAAAACCGAGCAGGCGCCGGTGGAAGCCAACGCCATGACCCTGGCCACCGTCGACCAGGACGGTCGGCCGCATTGCCGCATTCTGCTGCTCAAGGGCCTGGACGAACACGGCTTCACGTTCTTCACCAACTACGACAGCGCCAAGGGGCAGCACCTGGCCGCGAACCCGTTCGCGGCCATGACCTTTTTCTGGCCGGCCCTGGAGCGCCAGGTGCGCATCGAAGGTCGGGTGGTGAAGGTCACACCTGAGGAGTCCGACGCCTATTTTCAGGTCCGGCCGCTGGGCAGCCGTCTTGGCGCCTGGGCTTCACCGCAAAGCCGCGTGATCGCCGATCGCGCCGAACTGGAAGCGCTGCTCAAGAACACCGAGCAACGTTTCAGCGATACACAGCCTCATTGCCCCGAGCACTGGGGCGGGTATCGCCTGCTGCCTGAGCGCATCGAATTCTGGCAGGGCCGTTCGAGCCGTCTGCACGATCGCCTCAACTACCGCTCGCAGGGCGCCGACTGGATTCTTGAACGTCTGGCACCCTAAGCAGTCTACCGACCGGGATAGCCTGCCGCAGCGGCTTCCAGCCATTGAGGCAGGTCCCGACGCTTGATCTTCTGCGCCTGAGCGTTCGCCAGTTGCTGGAGCATGAAGACTTTTTTATGCTCGTCGTCACCAGCCAAGGCTAACGCCAGGTCGCGGTCCATCCAGCGTTTGATCCGTACGTACAACCACCCATGGAAGTACAGACCGGCGACAGTGGTGACGACAATGATGAAATAATCCATGACAATCCCTGGTTCAGCGGCGCAGCTTGCGCCGTTTGCCGCTACTGTGTGCTGAGTTCGTGGAGGCGCCTGTACCTGGCCTGAATCAAACCAATTTTATCCGGGCCACGTCGTGACAGGCGTCAAGCTGCGGAGTTTAATGAATACCTGTCTTTTGGAGTTGATGCTATGCGTAAGTCTGTTCTGCTGGTTGCTTCCTTTTCCACGATGGCGATGTTGCTCACTGGCTGCCAATCGAGCTTGACCGGTGACTCCTATTCCCGTGACGAAGCGCGTCGTGTGCAGACCGTTCGCATGGGTACCATCGAATCCCTGCGTCCGGTGAAAATCGAAGGCACCAAGACCCCGATCGGCGGCCTCGCTGGTGCGGCAGTCGGTGGTGTTGGCGGCAGCGCTATCGGCGGCGGTCGTGGCAGCATCGTTGCGGCGGTCATCGGCGCTGTTGCTGGCGGACTGATTGGTTCGGCCACTGAAGAAGGCCTGACCCGCGCTCAGGGCGTTGAAATCACCGTTCGCGAAGACGACGGCAGCATGCGTGCCTATGTGCAGCAGGTTCAGGAGAATGAAGTATTCCGTGTGGGTGAGCGGGTGCGGATTGCTACTGTTGATGGGACTAGCCGCGTTTCGCACTAAGCGGGAACGGGTACAAGAAACCCCGATCAGGTGACTGGTCGGGGTTTTTTTCGAGTGCAGTAATAGATCGCAAGGGATGGAGGTATTTTCAGGTGACGCCGTTTGGATCGGGAGCTTATCCGTTGTTGTGGTAACGGCTGCTATTGGTTCCGCTCTTACAGCGGGTCACTTGGAAAAGCGCCAAGTAACCAAGCGCTTCTGCCCCTTTCGTTCGGTGCCTCGCTGTGGCTCTGCATGCCCTCGCTCCGGTCCTGCTCCGTGGGCCCGCCGCGATCGGCCATCCATGGCCGTGCGCGGCTAACCCGGCATCCATGCCGGGTTGCCCACTACGCAGAACCTGCGCTCGGCCTCTCGAGGGGGCGTGCACCGCAACAGCACCGCGAGGCGGCCTGCCAGCCGACCTGGCTCTCCAGACGTACGCATTCCCCTGTAGGAGCTGGCTTGCCTGCGATGGACGTCAACGATAATGCGTGCTGTCTGAATGAACGGGTTGTCCGGACGTTTTTCGCGAGCAGGCTCGCTCCCACAGGTTGATGGAGGTGTCCGGTCATTCCCGATCTGGCGTATCTCTACCCTTCAAAGCAATCTCGATTACCTGCTCCGGTGTCAGCCCTCGCTTATGGTCTCCATCACCAAAATACTCTGGAGAGATGGATGCCATACGTATCCCCAATGAGCGCGCTTCAAGTCCGACGGCTCTGTGGGCAATTGCGGATGAAAGAATGAGGAAACCTCCGTTTCCTCATTCGTTAAATGATTATCTCGATGACCAAAGCATGTTTTAGCTAAACCCGTTGAAGTGCGCTCTTCCGACTCGCCGCCGCCGTCACCGCATACCCGATCAACGCCGCCAATATCGAACCGGTCAAGATCCCCATCCGGTCCATCCCGGCGTACTCACTGGCGCCCGGCACAAATGCCAGAGAGCCGACAAACAAACTCATGGTGAAGCCGATCCCGCAGAGGATCGCCACGCCCAGTACCTGACCCCAATTGGCGCCTTGGGGCAGGGCGGCGATGCCGATTTTCACCGCCAGCCAGGTCAGGCCGAACACGCCGAGGGTCTTGCCCAGCAGCAGGCCGACCGCGATGCCCATCGGCACGTGGTGGGTGAAGCTTTCGACGGTCACGCCGCTCAGGGACAGGCCGGCGTTGGCGAAGGCGAACAGCGGCAGGATGCCGTAGGCCACCCACGGGTGCAGCGCGTGTTCCAGGCTCAGCAGCGGCGAAGGCTCGGCGTTTTTCGTGCGCAGCGGGATGCAGAAGGCCAGGGTTACGCCGGCCAGCGTTGCGTGTACGCCGCTCTTGAGCACGCACACCCAGAGGATCAAACCGATGATCATGTACGGCCCGAGCTTGACCACGCCGAGCCGGTTCATCGCAATCAGCGCCACGATGCAGGCCGCCGCGAGTGCCAGGGACAGGGTCGACAGCGTGCCGGAATAGAAGATCGCGATGACGATGATGGCACCGAGGTCGTCGATGATCGCCAGCGTCATCAGGAACAGCTTCAGCGACACCGGTACGCGTTTGCCCAGCAGGGCGAGGACGCCGAGGGCGAAGGCGATGTCGGTGGCCATCGGGATGGCCCAGCCAGCGAGGGCTGCCGGGTTATCGCGGTTCAGAAACCAGTAGAGCAGCGCCGGCACGACCATGCCGCCAATCGCGGCCGCGCCCGGCAGCACGATCTGCGAAGGTTTCGATAGCTGACCATCGAGGACTTCGCGCTTCACTTCCAGGCCGATCAGCAGAAAAAACAGCGCCATCAGCCCGTCGTTGATCCACAGCAGCAGCGGCTTGGCGATTTTTAGGGCGCCGATCTGGGCGACCACGGGGGTGTCCAGCAGACCGTTGTAGAGCCACGACAACGATGAGTTGTTAATAATCAGAGCCAGGGCTGCAGCGGCGATCAACAACAGACCGCTGGCAGCTTCCAACTGAAAGAAACGCGTGAAAGTGCTACGCAGAGGCAAGGTCGCTCTCCATCGAATTATCCAAAAGGTGGCACACCCTAACCCGTACCGTTAGTTGTTAAAACAAAAGTTATATTCTTTTTTGTTATATGCCGTTACAGCCGAAAGGTCGACACGGACCTCAGCCTAGCAGTTGCCGGACGTATTGAAGCTCAGCTGTATCTGTGCGGGATGTCGGATATTTCCTAAGCTTGAGGGCTGAGCCTTGCGACAAGGCCGACTCAACGAGAAAACCACCATGAGCGACAACCGACAGTGGGCTCGAGAAGCCATCCGCATCATCGAAGCCGACTTCCAGCGCAGCGCCGACACCCACCTCATCCCGTTACCCTTGCCGGGTTTGCCGGGCATCGAGTTGTATTTCAAGGATGAGTCGAGCCATCCCACCGGCAGCCTGAAACATCGCCTGGCCCGCTCGTTGTTCCTTTATGCGCTGTGTAACGGCTGGCTCAAACCCGGTGCGCCGGTGATCGAAGCGTCCAGCGGTTCGACGGCGATTTCCGAGGCGTACTTCGCCCGTTTGCTGGGCTTGCCGTTTATTGCGGTGATGCCGGCAACCACCTCCAAAGAGAAGATCGCGCAGATCGCTTTCTACGGTGGCAAGAGCCATCTGGTCGATGATCCGACGCAGATCTACGCCGAATCCGAGCGCCTGGCTCGCGAGCACGACGGGCACTTCATCGATCAGTTCACCTACGCTGAACGCGCTACCGACTGGCGGGCGAACAACAACATCGCCGAATCGATCTTCCATCAGATGCGTTTCGAGAAGCATCCCGAGCCGAGCTGGCTGATTTCCAGCCCCGGCACCGGCGGCACCACCGCGACCCTCGGGCGTTACGTGCGTTACCGCCAGCATTGCACCCGCGTGCTGTGCGCCGATGCCGAGCGTTCGGTGTTTTTCGATTACTACCTGACCGGCGATGCCAGCCTGCGCCTGGATCACGGTTCGCGGATCGAAGGCATCGGTCGGCCACGGGTCGAGGCGTCGTTCCTGCCGAAGGTGATTGATGCGATGGTCAAGGTGCCGGACGTGCTGTCACTGGCGGCCATGCATTACCTGGCGCAGCGTTTGGGACGGCGAGTGGGCGGGTCGAGCGGGACCAACCTGATCGGCGCCTTGATGGCGGCTCAGCAGATGGTGGCTGCGGGGGAGTCGGGGTCGATCGTGGCGATTCTGTGCGATGGCGGCGAGCGTTATGAGACCAGTTATTACGATCAGGATTGGCTCAAGGCGCAGGGGTATGAATTGAGTGGGTTGATGGATGCGGTGGCGGCGAGTGTCGAGCGTGGGGAGCCGTTGCCGGACACCGTGCTCCGCGCCAATATCTGACACACCGAAGATCAAAATGTGGGAGCGGGCTTGCTCGCGAAGGCGGTGGATCAGTCAACATCTCTGTTGAATGAGAAACCGCCTTCGCGAGCAAGCCCGCTCCCACAGGTTTTGTGTTGTGACAAAGAATGGGGTCAGGCTTCGAGGCCGAGGATGTCGCGAGCCACGGCTTCGGCGATGCGAATCCCGTCCACACCTGCCGACAGAATCCCGCCCGCATAACCCGCGCCTTCACCCGCCGGGAACAAGCCCTTCACGTTCAAACTCTGCATCGACTCGTTACGGGTAATCCGCAGCGGCGACGAGGTGCGCGTTTCGATCCCGGTCAACACCGCGTCATGCAGCGAGTAACCACGAATCTGCTTCTCGAACGCCGGCAAGGCTTCGCGAATGGCTTCGATGGCGAACGCCGGCAAGGCCAGCGCCAAATCACCCAGCGCAACACCGGGCTTGTAGGACGGTTCAACACTGCCCAGCTCAGTGGACGGCTTGCCCGCGATGAAATCGCCCACCAGTTGAGCCGGCGCTTCATAGTTGCTGCCACCCAGCACAAAGGCGTGGGATTCCAGGCGTTCCTGCAACTCGATACCGGCCAGCGGACCGCCCGGATAATCCACTTCCGGGGTGATGCCGACGACGATCCCGGAGTTGGCGTTTCGCTCGTTACGCGAATACTGGCTCATGCCGTTGGTCACGACGCGATTCGGCTCGGACGTCGCTGCGACCACGGTGCCGCCCGGGCACATGCAGAAGCTGTAGACCGACCGGCCGTTCTTGGCGTGGTGCACCAACTTGTAATCGGCAGCCCCGAGTTTCGGGTGGCCGGCGTATTTGCCCAGGCGCGCGCGGTCGATCAGCGACTGCGGGTGCTCGATGCGAAAACCCACCGAGAACGGCTTGGCTTCCATGAACACGCCACGACCGTGGAGCATGCGGAAGGTGTCGCGGGCGCTGTGGCCGAGGGCCAGAATCACGTGTTTCGAATGGATCTGCTCGCCACCATTGAGCTCGACGCCGACCAGTTGGCCGTCCTCGATCAACACGTCGGTCACGCGCTGCTGGAAGCGCACTTCACCGCCCAGGGCGCGAATCTGCTCACGCATGTTTTCCACAACGCCAGTCAGACGGAACGTACCGATGTGCGGTTTGCTGACGTAGAGGATTTCTTCCGGCGCGCCGGCTTTTACGAATTCATGCAGGACTTTGCGACCGATGAATTTCGGGTCCTTGATCTGGCTGTAGAGCTTGCCGTCGGAGAAAGTCCCCGCGCCGCCTTCACCAAATTGCACGTTGGACTCGGGGTTGAGTACGCTTTTGCGCCACAGGCCCCAGGTGTCCTTGGTGCGCTGACGCACTTCGGTGCCGCGTTCGAGGATGATCGGCTTGAAGCCCATCTGCGCCAGCAGCAGCCCGGCGAAAATCCCGCACGGACCGAAACCGACCACGACCGGGCGTTGTTCGAGATCGGCCGGCGCCTGGCCGACCACTTTGTAGCTGACATCCGGCGCTACGTTGACGTTACGGTCATCGGCGAACTTGTGCAGCAACGCGGCCTCATCCGTGGCGGTGAGGTCGATGGTGTAGATGAAACACAGTTCGGAAGACTTTTTGCGCGCATCGTAGCTGCGCTTGAACAAGGTGAAATCGAGCAGGTCATCACTGGCGATGCCCAGGCGCTGCAGGATGGCAGGGCGCAGGTCTTCTTCGGGATGGTCGATTGGCAGCTTGAGTTCAGTGATTCGTAACATGACGGGATCCGGTTCGCGGGGCGCACAACTGCGCCAGGGCGTTTGAAGGCGGCGATTATAAGCCCCAAAAGCCGAGTCCCGTGAGGCTTAAACGATCAGTCGTCGCGCGATCCGCCGAAATACCCGCAGCCGCGTTGAACCTGGCCATCAATGCGCAATTCGGCGCTCATGTGCTGAACACTGCCGGTGCTGCTGTCGACGCAACGTTGCGAAGCGACCCACAGTTCGATGTGCTGGTTGTTGGCTTCGGTGCTGAGGTTGAAGCGGCCATCACCTAGCTGTTCTTCAACATAAGGTACGGCCAAGGGTGGTTGACCTGCACGGTCGATGACCATGCCTTTGCCGCTGACCTTGACGTTCCACTCCGGCCCGTGGCCGGCGGCGCGCAGGATCAGCAGTTTGAAATTCGGATCGGCGCATGCGTTGCCCGACCGTTCGACACGGTATAGCTGCTCCAGATCGAGGCGGCTGTCGACGATCTTTCCGCGCACATCAGCGAACAGCTTGCCCTGGGCATCGGCGAGGGTCGCGAACTCTTGCAGGACGCTGGTGCCGCCGGTGTCCTTGACCACGTAAGTGCGCTGCTCATTGCATGGCTGGAACAACAGCTTGCCGTCGGCCGCCGTCAGTTGACCCTGCATTCGGGTCTGGCCCACATGGGAAGCACTTTCACGCGGGCCATCCAGCAACTGGCAGGCGGCGAACAACGGAAGCAGGGCAACAAGGACTAAGGAACGGGCAACACGCATCTTTGGCTCTCCAGACAAGTGCCGCCACGTTACTCAGCCTGACCGTTCATCACAACCCCGGTGACTTTTGATTTGCCCTCGTCGAACAGTTTGTATTGATTTGTCACGGCGAACCCTCTGTAGGAGCGAGCTTGCTCGCGAAAAACTTGAGGGCACTGCGTTCATTCAGACAGCCCACTTCATCGTTAACGTCCATCGCGAGCAAGCTCGCTCCTACAGGGGGTTTGGTGTGTCAGCCGACGTGAAAGGTCTGGCCGGTTTGCAGGCCTTCCACGCTTTTGGCGTAGGCCAGTGCCACATCGACTGCCGGTACCGGTTTGTAGCCGCGGAAATACGGCGCGTATTTACCCATCGCTTCGAGCAGTACGTTAGGGCTCACTGAGTTCACCCGCAGGCCGCGTGGCAGTTCAATCGCGGCGGCGCGCACGAAGCTGTCGAGGGCGCCGTTGACCAGCGCTGCCGAGGCACCGCTGCGAATCGGATCGTGGCTGAGCACGCCGGTGGTGAAGGTGAACGAGGCACCATCGTTGGCAAATTCGCGACCGATCAACAGCAGATTGACCTGACCCATCAGCTTGTCTTTCAGACCCAGGGCGAAACTGTCTTCGGTCATTTCGCCGAGCGGGGCGAAGGTCACGTTGCCGGCGGCGCAGACCAGCGCGTCGAACTTGCCGGTTTGTTCGAACAGTTGGCGAATCGAAGCGCTGTCGCTGATATCCACCTGCAAATCGCCGCTGTTGCGGCCGATGGGAATGATCTCGTGACGCTCGCACAATTCCTTGTCGATCGCTGAACCGATGGTGCCGCCTGCGCCAATCAAAAGAACTTTCATGCTGCTCATCCTCGTGTGTATCGAAAGTGGCTTCAGTCTAGAGTGGTTTTTTCTGCGGATAAGCGCGCTAATAGGCAACCTTTGGTTTTCAAATGGAAACAATCCATGAGTGAGATGGATGATCTGGCGGCGTTTGCGGTGTTGATCGAAGCGGGCAGTTTCACTTTGGCGGCGCAGCAACTGGGTTGCAGCAAAGGGCAGTTGTCCAAGCGCATCAGCCTGCTCGAGACGCGGTTCTCCGTGGTGCTGCTGCAACGCACCACCCGCCGCTTGAGCCTGACCGCGGCGGGGGCGGCGTTATTGCCGCAGGCCCAGGCGCTGGTGGTGCAAGTGGAAAGGGCGCGTCAGGCATTGGCACGGTTGAAGGACGACATGGCCGGCCCGGTGCGTATGACGGTTCCGGTATCCCTGGGAGAAACCTTCTTTGATGGCTTGTTGCTGGAGTTTTCCCACAAGTACCCCGACGTGCAGATTGAGCTCGATCTCAGCAATAGCTTCCGTGACTTGTCTCGCGACGGGTTTGATCTGGCGGTTCGTTCCGATGTAGGCAATGACGAGCGCTTGGTGGCCCGGCCGTTGCTGGCCTGGCATGAAATGACCTGCGCCAGCCCGGCCTACCTCGAGCAACATGGCGAACCGCAGACGCCGCAAGCTCTCGCGGAACACCGCTGTTTACTCAACAGCCACTACAGCGGCCGCGAAGAATGGCTTTATCACCAGCAACACGAGTTGTTGCGGGTTCGGGTGTCGGGACCGTTTGCCAGCAACCATTACAGCCTGCTGAAGAAAGCGGCACTGGCCGGCGCCGGTATTGCGCGTCTGCCGTCCTACCTGCTGCAAACGGAATTGGCTGACGGGCGTTTGCGCTGGCTCCTGCGCGACTATCAGACCCGTCGCATGCCGATGTACCTGGTGCATCCGTATCAGGGCGGGCTCCCGAAACGCACGCAGGTGCTGGCGGATTATTTGATTGGCTGGTTTAAGCGCAGTGGGGAGGCGTTGGACAGGCTTTAACGATAATGTCTGACACCATACAAAACACTGTGGGAGCGGGCTTGCTCGCGAATGCCGTTTCACATTCAGCATCAATGTTGGCTGACCCACCGCTTTCGCGAGCAAGCCCGCTCCCACACTGGATCTTCATTGTTGGCGAGATTGTGGCAGGTATGAAAAAACGGCCCGAAGGCCGTTTTTTTTGTTTACCGAAAAGGCTTAACCACCAAGGTACGCTTCGCGCACTTTCGGGTCGGTCAGCAGTGCTTCGCCGGTGCCTTGCATCACCACCCGGCCGTTCTCCAGAACGTACGCGCGGTCAGCGATTTTCAGCGCCTGGTTGGCGTTCTGCTCCACGAGGAACACCGTCACGCCATCCTTGCGCAGCTGCTCGATGATGTCGAAGATCTGCTGGATGATGATCGGTGCCAGGCCCAACGATGGCTCGTCGAGCAACAGCAGCTTGGGCTTGCTCATCAGCGCACGGCCGATGGCGAGCATCTGCTGTTCGCCGCCGGACATGGTGCCGCCGCGCTGGGCGAAGCGTTCTTTCAGGCGTGGGAAAAGTCCGAGAACCTTGTCCATCTGTTCCTGATAATCGCCCTTGTCGGTGAAAAATCCGCCCATGGCGAGGTTTTCTTCCACGGTCAGGCGCGCAAACACTCGACGACCTTCCGGCACCACCGCGATGCTTTTACGCATGATCTGCGACGAGTCCTGGCCGACGAGCTCTTCGCCCATGTAGCGGATGCTGCCGCTGTGGGCTTGCGGCGAACCGCAGAGGGTCATCAGCAGGGTCGACTTGCCGGCGCCGTTGGCACCGATCAGGGTCACGATCTCGCCCTGACGGACTTCGACGTTGACGCTGTGCAAGGCCTGGATCTTGCCGTAGAAGGTGGAAACGTTTTCGAATTGCAGCATTTACGCTTCCCCCAGGTAGGCTTTGATCACTTCAGGATTGTCGCGGATCTGTTCCGGCGTGCCGTCGGCCAGAGGCGTGCCCTGGTTGATCACGACGATGTGGTCGGAAATGCTCATGACCAGCTTCATGTCGTGTTCGATCAGCAGCACGGTGACGTTGTGCTCTTCGCGCAACATGCTGATCAGCGCCTTGAGGTCTTCGGTTTCCTTCGGGTTCAGGCCGGCGGCCGGTTCGTCGAGCATGAGGATCCGCGGGCGGGTCATCATGCAGCGGGCGATTTCCAGGCGACGTTGCTGACCGTAGGCCAGGGTGCCGGCCGGACGGTTGGCAAACTCCTTGAGGTTGACCTTGTCCAGCCAGAACTCGGCGAATTCCATCGCCTCGCGCTCGCTCTTGCGGAACCCCGGAGTCTTGAACAGGCCTGCCAGGAAGTTGGTGTTCAGGTGACGGTGCTGGGCGATCAAGAGGTTCTCGACCGCGGTCATGTCCTTGAACAGCCGCACGTTCTGGAAGGTGCGCACCACGCCTTTGAGGGCGATCTTGTGGCCGGGCAGGCCTTCGATCGGCTCGCCGTCCAGCAGGATGCTGCCACCGCTCGGTTTGTAGAAACCGGTCAGGCAGTTGAACACGGTGGTCTTGCCGGCGCCGTTGGGGCCGATCAGTGCCACAACCTGTTTTTCTTTCACGGTCAGGGCTACGCCGTTGACCGCCAGCAAGCCGCCGAAGCGCATGCTCAAATTGTCTACTTTAAGGATCTCGCGGCTCATTTGCGCAGCTCCATGTGAGGACGTTGCATGGGCAGCAGACCTTGAGGACGCCAGATCATCATCAGCACCATCAAGGCGCCGAACATCAACATGCGGTATTCGCTGAATTCACGCATCATTTCCGGCAACAGGATCATCACCACGGCGGCCAGGATCACACCCAGTTGCGAGCCCATGCCACCCAGTACAACGATGGCGAGAATGATCGCCGACTCGATGAAGGTGAAGGACTCCGGCGTCACCAGGCCCTGACGGGCGGCGAAGAAGCTGCCGGCAAAACCGGCGAAGCTGGCGCCCAGGGTGAAGGCCGACAGTTTGATCACCGTCGGATTGAGCCCCAGGGCACGGCAGGCGATTTCATCTTCACGCAACGCTTCCCACGCACGGCCGATCGGCATGCGCAGCAAACGGTTGATCACGAACAGCGCAGCCAGAGCCAGCAACAGTGCAACCAGGTACAGGAAAATCACCTTGTTGATGGAGTTGTAGGCCAGACCGAAGTATTCGTGGAACGTCTGCATGCCTTCGGCAGCTTTACGCTCGAACGTCAGGCCGAAGAAGGTCGGCTTTTCAATGTTGCTGATGCCGTTCGGGCCGCCCGTGAGGTCGGTGAGGTTACGCAGGAACAGACGGATGATTTCACCGAAGCCCAGCGTCACGATTGCCAGGTAGTCACCGCGCAGTCGCAGTACCGGGAAGCCGAGCAGGAAGCCGAAGGTGGCCGCCATCAGGCCGGCGATCGGCAGACAGATCCAGAAGCTCAAACCGTAGTAATGCGACAGTAGCGCATAGCTGTAGGCGCCGACGGCATAAAATCCGACGTAACCCAGGTCGAGCAGGCCGGCCAGGCCGACCACGATGTTCAGGCCGAGGCCGAGCATCACGTAGATCAGCACCAGGGTGGCAATATCCACCGCCCCGCGAGAACCGAAGAACGGCCAGACCAGGGCGCCGACGATCAACGCAATGATGATCCAGCGCTGGGTGGACGGCAGGGTCAGGAAGTGGCTGGTCTTCGCCGGGATCAACGGCATGTTGGGTGAGGAACGCCAGGCCGAGCTGATCTGCTGGTCAAACAGCACGCGCAGGAACATCAGCACCGAGCACACCGCGATGGTGATCAGTGTGGCGTTACTGGTGCCGTGCACTTCGAGGTGGATGCCGACGATGGTCAGTTTCAGACCCAGTACCGGGTAGGCCACGGCCCACACCAGCAAGGCACTGAACAGTGCCTGTTTAAGATTCCTAGTCATACTTTTTCAACCTCCGGACGGCCCAGGATGCCGGTCGGCCGGAACAACAGAACCAGAACCAACAAGCCGAAAGCCACGACGTCCTTGTACTGGTCGCCGAAGATATCGGCACCAAAGGCTTCCGCCACCCCTAATACCAACCCGCCGAGCATGGCCCCGGGGATGCTGCCGATACCGCCAAGCACCGCTGCGGTGAAGGCCTTGAGTCCGACGAGGAACCCGGCGTTTGGATTGATCACACCGTATTGCATGCTCAGCAAGACGGCCGCGATGGCTGCCAGTGCGGCACCGATGACGAAGGTCAGGGCGATGATGTTGTTGGTGTTGATACCCAGCAGGTTGGCCATCTTGATGTCTTCGGCACAGGCGCGGCAGGCACGACCCAGTCGAGAGCGGGAGATGAACAGTGTCAAGCCGAGCATGGCGACCAGGGTCACCACGAACACCACGATTTGCATGTAGGAAATCAGCACTTCATGTGCACCACCTGGCCCGAAGGTGAAGCTGCCGGGGATCAGGTTGGCGATGGATTTGTCCTTGGAGTCTTGCGCCAGCAGAACCGTGTTCTGCAGGAAGATCGACATGCCGATGGCGGAAATCAGCGGGATCAGACGGTTGCTGCCGCGCAAGGGGCGGTAGGCGATCCGTTCGATGCTGTAGCCGTAGGCACTGGTCACGACGATAGTCGCGAGGAAAGCGGCGGTGATCAACAGCGGAACGCTGTCGAGCCCCAGCATGGCCAGCCCGGCGATGGCGATGAACGCCACGTAGGAGCCAATCATGTACACCTCGCCGTGGGCGAAGTTGATCATTCCAATGATGCCGTAAACCATCGTATAGCCGATGGCGATCAGGGCATACGTGCTGCCAATGGTCAGACCATTAACCAGCTGTTGGAGGAAGTGATAGATGTCAGGCATTACAGCGCTCCTAAAAACCTGATACGCATTTCACTGGTGGAGTCATTTTCCCGCTCGAGCCCCGTGGATCTGCATCCACTTCGAACGCGAGGTTTGCCAGCGAACCGCTGATGACGGTTTTGAGATTTTCAGGCGGGGAGGCTGGCGGATCACGCCAGCGCGGCCCAATACGTTCGTAAAACAAAGCCCACGGCACGCCGTGGGCTTTATTGGCAGTCAGTGAGGCAAGGCCTTACTGAGGCGAAGCTTCAGTTTTTGATTTGCCGAAGTGCCACTCGTAAACCACAAATTTGAAGTCCTTCAGGTCGCCTTTGTCGTCGAAGCTCAGGTCGCCAGTCGGGGTCTTGAAGGTGCCTTTGTGGATGGCTTCAGCCACTTTGGCAGTGTCTTCGGACTTGGCGGCCTTGATGCCGTCGGCGATCACGGTCACAGCCGAGTAGGCCGGGAACACGAACGGACCGCTCGGGTCTTCTTTTTTCGCTTTGAACGCATCAGCCAGGGCGACGTTGGCCGGATCCTGGTCGAAGGATTTCGGCAGAGTCACCAGCAGACCTTCCGAAGCCTTCTGAGCGATCTGCGAGATCGAGTCGTTACCCACGCCTTCCGGACCCATGAACTTGGCTTTCAGGCCTTTTTCATCTGCCTGACGCAGGATCAGACCCAGCTCAGGGTGGTAGCCGCCGTAGTAAACGAAGTCGACGTTGGCTTGTTTGAGTTTCTGGATGATCGACGAGAAGTCCTTGTCGCCGGCGTTGATGCCTTCGAACACGGCAACCTTGACGCCTTTGCCTTCCAGGGTTTTCTTCACGGCGGTGGCGATGCCTTCACCGTATTGCTGTTTGTCGTGCAGGACAGCAACGATTTTCGGTTTTACGTGATCGGCAATGTAGTTACCGGCGGCAGGGCCCTGGGCGCTGTCCAGACCGATGGTGCGGAACACCATTTTGTAACCACGAGTGGTGATGTCCGGGCTGGTGGCGGCCGGGGTGATCATGATCACGCCTTCGTCTTCGTAGATGTCCGAAGCCGGTTGAGTGGAGCTCGAGCACAGGTGACCGACCACGAACTTGACGCCGTCGTTGACGACCTTGTTCGCGACAGCCACAGCTTGTTTTGGATCACAGGCGTCATCGTATTCAACGGCTTCGAGTTTCTTGCCGTCTACGCCGCCCTTGGCGTTGATTTGTTCGATGGCCATTTTGGCGCCACTGAACTGCATGTCGCCGTATTGGGCTACAGGACCGGTCTTAGGGCCGGCGATGCCGATCTTGATGGTGTCAGCTGCGAACGAATGGCTGGCAACCCCGGCCAGAACCATAGCGGCAAACAGTTTGGAAATCTGCTTAGTAGCCTTAGTCATAGTGCTCCACTCTTACTGTTGTAGTTTTTATAGTCCTGGCGCCGTAGCAGCAGAACCGGGTCAGATATCTTCGAATATCCTCCGGAAAATGCCCCCGACAACTGTACCGGTACAGTGTAGAGCGCCGATTGTTAGCCTGGGAAGCTGGCGCCAGGGGGCAAATTCAGGAGGTGTCGCTTTTTTGAAAGAAAAAGACAGAATTGCGGCGGGGGTTTGAGCTGAAATCCAGCAATCCTTGGCGTTCCTGCAGTTTTCAATCGGTGACTCAATTGCATCCGGGTTTTTCTGCCGGACCACCAACGTTATCATTCACGTCGATTTCTTTTCCGGACAGGACCCATGAATCAAGAACCTAGCACCCTCTATGCCAAGCTGCTTGGTGAAACCGCATCTATTACCTGGAAAGAGCTGGAGCCGTTCTTCGCCAAGGGTGCCCTATTGTGGGTCGATCCCGGTCTGGACTTGATCGCGGCGGCCGAGGCTGTGGCAACGGACGAAGGCGAGAAAGTGGCTGCCTGGCTGGCTGCCGACACGCTCGCCAAGCTGTCTGAAACGCGGGCGCTGGATCTTTTCGAACGCGATCCGGAGTTGTGGGCAGTGGTGGTTTCGCCGTGGATTCTGATCCAGGAACGGGCGACGAAGTGAATCCCTGCACCGAATCAGTGCGTGATTTTGTCGGACAAAAGTGTGTAGCCGAGTAGCGTGATGGCATGTTGCCGTAGAGAAAGGCCACAGAAGGGTCTTGGCGAGGGTGACGTAAACGTAACGGGAACAGTTTATTGAGCGGTCGATGGGCCGCTTAATTGTTTCTGAATGTTGACATTTGTGGTGTATTTGACGCCGTCTTCGCGAGCAAGCCCGCTCCCACATTCAACCGAGTTCCTCCAGGGGGATTGCGGTCGAATGTGGGAGCGGGCTTGCTCGCGAAGGGAGGCGACGCGGTCCCGCGCCGGTCTTAGAAGGACTTGCCCGTATGGTTATTCAGCGAAATAACCTTGGTCTTGCCGATCCGGTGACGATAGATCTCGCGCAGGTACTTGATCGCCTTCTTCACGCAATCGCGCGACAGGCGAATGTCATTGATCGAGACAAACTTGTCCTTGTCGTTGATCAGCTCGCGGTACTTCTTCTCGTACATCGGTTTGATCGCATACCAGTTGGTATCGAGGATCTTCGCCGGGTTTTCGAACTCGTTGAGCAATTCGTCGATCAGGTCTTCGTCGAAGTCTTCATTGATGATGAAGTCCAGGATCGAGTTATCCAGCGTTTCGTCGAAGCGGTACGGGTTCTTCGCGAAGCAGCGCTTGATGAACGCGACGATCAGCGTCAGGAAATCGTCCGACAGGCACGGGCTCTTGGCGATCAACGTGGTCAGCGACAAGTTGGCCGACGCGCCGATCACCAGCGCATAACGCTTGAGCGTGGTGTTCGGGAACAGGCTGTTGAGGTGGGTCTTCAACCGGTTCAGGTCCATGTAGGACAGTTTGTAGTCTTTCGGCAGCGAAACAATCGACACCACCGACGAGCAGTTCTTGAAGAAGTGCAGGTCGTGCAATGCGGCGGCGTCATAGCCGGAGTTCTTGTACTGCTCCAGCGAGGCGCGATAGCGCTTGGATTCGATCGGCAACAGGCTGATGCCTTCGATGGCCTGGGTGACCTTGTTGAAGTGCGGCAGGTCAATGGAGCGGAAGAACAGGTCGTCGATGTTCAGGCGTTGCGGCTCTTTTTCGAACACCTTGAACTTGTCGCTGCTTGGCGGCGGCGTTTCCGGCACCACCGATTCGGCGTAGGCAATCGCCACCGGGCCGGCCAGGCTCATGAACAGGTCGTTGGCGTCGAGGCGAATGGTTTCGCCGATGTCGATGCCGGCGCGACGGAAATAGTTCTGGTCGTAGTCGGTCGTGACTGCCTGCGCGGTCAGAATATTGAAGATCTGCTGCGAGATGTACTGGTTGGCGTGCTTTTCCATCGCGTTGACGTCGATGTTCTGGATGTTGCCGTCATCGCTTTCTTCGGCATAACGCATGATGTCGTTGGAGATCAGCATCATCGCGTTCCATGGGCGGATACGGCCCATGACGCTGGCTTCGCTGCTGTCTTCATTGGCGAAGTTGTAGGAGAAGTCCCACTCTTCCGACAGGTATTTGCACAGCAGGCGACCGGCGTTGATGTGCAGCGCCTCGGACATTTCACTGCGGTGATCGGAAATGTTCGGCAGCACGCAAATGCCGCTGGTGAAGATCGGCTCGAAAACGAAGGAATGACCGCTCTTGCCGTCATGCTCGTCCATCGGTTTGGTGTCGAACGTCTTGTTCATGTACGAGTGCTGCTGGGCCAGACCGAACTCCGAGGCCATGCCCGAGCCCGTACCGCCGCCGGCACTGAAGATCGAGAAATACAGGCGCGACTGGTTGGCCTTGATGCCGCAGCTGTCGATCAGGTACGAGTGAATCATCTTCCAGTCCGGGCTGGAGAAACGCTGGGTGTCCTTGTTCAGGATGATCTTGGCCAGGTACTGGCCGAGGATCGGCGCGTTACCGGCGCCACCGGCGTGGACTTCCGACAAGTCCATGATTTTCATTTTGCTGTAGTCGCGCAGGAAACCGCTTTTTTCGCCCTTGCGCGAGAAACGGATGCGACCGGCGATGTCTTTGTCCAGGTCGCCGAGCATCACCAGCGGCTCGACCAGGAACACCGGTTTGGTGGCCTTGTTTTGCCCCAGGCGCAGGTTGTTGCGAATCCACTGGGCCGGGCTATAGCCCTTCTCCGCGTAGCGTTTGTCCGGCGACAGGCGGTCTTCGTTGTTGAATTCGTTGAGGTAGAACTTGCGCGCGTTGTACACCAGCTCCGCGACGTCCAGCGCAATGTTCGAGCCGCAGCGACCGAGACCGATCAGGCACACCGACGGGAATTCCTGATCGTTGTGCTGTTCGTTATCGCCTTCCAGGTGCGGCGGGCGCGGGAACACCATGTCGCGCAGGCCGTCGAGGTTGTCGAGGATGCGGTCCGTGTTGGTTTCGGTGAAGTACAGGTATTGCTGAGTTGCCAGCGGGCGCGACGGCGTCAATGGCTTCGACGGTGCGGGGCTGTTCGCCGCGGGGCTCAGCGTCAGATCGGATATCGCAGGGGCCGGATTGTTTTTGGAAGTCATTGTGCGCCATGTACCTGAGCTGGTCGGTCGGGCGACTGCTGTCGTCGAACCGTCACGGATGGGGTCTCGCGTCTTTTTTAGCGCGTCATTAGTCCAAGCGTCAGGAGGGGGCCTGAACATCACTCGGAGGAATCCTTTCCCTAGTCATGATGGATCGGCCAATATTTGGCGATCTTTAATCGAAAAGAAGGCCAAATGATGTCAGCGCTGCCTTCGTTGGGTTTTGCCGGGATCGGCAATCAGCGGATTGGCCGCGCAACTGATGCGCCTGCATGGGCCAGGGCTATTTGCAAAAGGCCCCGTCAACGCTAGTGCAGCTGATCGCAAGCCAGATTCAAAGGGCTGAAGGCACGCGCGTGTTTGCGTTGGTTGATCTCGTTCAGCACCGGACGCAACTCCGCCAGCGGCACCGGACGACTGAGCAGGTAGCCCTGCACGAAATCGCAGCCGCTACGCTCGAGAAACGCATATTGCTCAGGGGTTTCGACGCCTTCGGTGATCACCTGTAAATTCAGGGAGTGGGCGATGACGATAATCGCCTGGACAATTTCCATGTCCTGGGCGGCCTCGGGGATGTCCTGGATGAACGATCGATCGAGCTTCAGCGTATTGAGTGGCAGGCGCTTGAGGTAGGGCAGTGACGAGTAACCGGTGCCAAACTCGTCAATCGACAGCGACACACCCAGGGCACGGATCTGGTTCAGTTGTACCAACGTATTGACGAGGTTGCCCATCAGCGCATTCTCGGTCACTTCCAGTTCCAGCCGGTGCGGCGACACCCCGGCGACCCGTAATGCGTGCTCGATTTCATCGGCCAGTTCCTCGCGCGCAAGATTCAGGGGCGAGCAGTTCACCGCGATATGGAGTTCTTCGCAGCCCTGACGCGACAGCTCGCTCAGGTCCTTACAGGCTTTGCGCAGCACCCAATTGTCCAGTTCGGCGATCAAGCCGTTGGCCTCGGCGATGGCGACGAACCGATCCGGTGCCAGCAATCCGTGGACCGGATGTTGCCAACGAATCAATGCTTCCAGCTTGCTGACCTCGCCGGTCTTCAGGTCATAGATCGGTTGGTAATGGAGCATCAGTCCGCTGTCGTCGCGCAGGGCGTTGCGCAGTTCTTCCTCCAGTTGCAGCTCCAGGGTGGCGCGGGTTTTCAGGTTGGCGCTGAAGAAATTCAGACCGTTGCGGCCACTGCCCTTGGATTGATACAGCGCCAGATCGGCGTTTTTCAGCAACTCTTCGCACGTCTTGCCGTCTTCCGGAAACAGACTGATGCCGATGCTGGTAGTCATGGCCATGCATCGCCCGGCCAACTCGATGGGCTCTTTCATTTTCTGCATGATGCTCTGGGCCATGTGTCGTGCCTCTTCGCGATCGCGCAGGCTGATGAGGATGCAGAATTCGTCGCCACCGAAGCGCGCCGCCACATCTTCGTGGCTGCGCAGCGAGCTCTTGATGTGGCCGGCCAGGACCTTGAGCAATTCGTCGCCGGCGTCATGGCCAAGGCTGTCGTTGATCCGCTTGAAGTGGTCGATGTCGAGGAACATCACCGCCAGCATGCCGCCTTCCGTGGTCTTCTCAGTGAGTTTTTCGGCGAAAATCTGGTTGAAACCACGACGGTTGATCAAGTTGGTCAACGCGTCGTAGTGCGCCACCTGTTGCAATGACTGACGCGCCTGGTCCAGTTGACTGAGCAGGGTGTTGACTCGCTGCAGGTCGGATTCCTTGATTTGCAGCTTCTTGTCCGCCAGTGCCGCGCTGATGCTGCTGCCGATAATCAGCAACGTCATCACTGCCACCGTCACGCCAAGTTGCAGGTGATTGTTGTCGCCGGGCAGCGGCTGGAGGCTGTTGTCGGGCAGCACCAGGTTGAGTGCCGCCATGCCGGTGAAGTGCATGCTGACGATGCCCGCTCCGAGCACCAGGCTGGCGGTGTATTTGAGCTGTTGATGAAACACACCGCTGCCATCGCGCAGATGACTGGAAATCAACAACGCGGCCAGGCTGGCGCCAATGGCGATGACGATCGAGAGGATAAACAGAACGGGTGGTAATAGGCTGTCGCATTCGAACGCATGGCGGCCATGCCCACGTAGTGCATGGTCGCGATGCCCAGGCCGATCCACACCGCGGCCCGCAGGTATTGCCAGAAATTCACATTAGGATGGCTGAGGGTGTGCATCGCCAGCCATGAGGCCGTCAGCGCGAACAACAGTGAGGTCAGGGTGACAGGCATCTGGTAATGAATTTCGATCGGCACCTGGAGCGCCAGCATGCTGATGAAGTGCATGGCCCAGATACCACCCGCCAGACACCCGGCACCGACCCAGCGCCAGAGTCGTTGGGTCGAGGGTTTTTGTGCATTGCCGACCCGTTCGGTCATGTCCAGCGTGGCAAAGCCGGCCGCACATGCCACGACATAGGCCAGCAACACCAACAAAGGGTTATACGCACAATTGAGTATGACCTGACCGCTCTCGGGCAGTTGGGTCGTGAAATGCAAACCAAGCAACTCCATCGCTTGCCCCGTCCCTTAAGTCATCCAGGCCGGCGCAATAAACGCTGGCGAATGCTCTGGAGTATAGAGGCCGTGTACAAAGTGCCAAGGGGTGATAGCACATTGACACTTAAATTTTTGAAATTAGTTCTATTGCTTTTGGTACTAAAGCCTTACGCGATCTGCTCATAGGGTAGTTCGTACTCGGGTAGCAGGGCTGGCAACCCGAACGCTGCCCGTGCTGCATCGCAATCCACGTTTGCCTCGCCATTGGCCCACGAGGCGTCGAATTCCCGACAGGTGCTGGAGCGCTTGTCATAAATCGAGCATTGCACGGTGCTGCCCACTTCACCGACCAGCCCGATGCAACGGGTGGGCTTGCAGTCCGTGCCGAGCATGGCGACCCGGCTGGGGCTGATCGGCGCGACAAGCTCGTCGGGCACCGTTCCTCCCGCCGAGGTGCACTCACCCCAGAAAAAAGAGACACGAAAATGAGAACAGCAGGCACCGCAATTCAGACACGGACTGGCTTCGGACATGGGCGATAATCAAGGAGGTGGGGGGACGGTGGGGCAGACAAGGCCGCTATTCTAGGCTTCGCAACGGGCTTTGGAAGGGGGGGCGGGAAGTATTTTCTACGTCTGTCATGGCTATTGAAACAACGGGTTGGGGCCTTTAAACACTGGGTTTGAGCGGTCCTCAGGGGCCGGGCGTTGCGCGGGGGCTCGCCATGGGCTGATATCAGCCTTACGAATCATTACAGACAGCTACGGCGAGCCTGACTAGATTGCAGGTTCCGGAGACGGTGAAGCCCTCAATAACAATCAAAGAGACGGACTCATGCAGAACTCGACCCAAGCGACGAATGCCTGGCGCATTCTGTTCCTGCTGTTCCTGGCCAATCTGTTCAACTTCTTCGACCGCACCATTCCAGCCATCATCATCGAGCCGATCCGTATGGAATGGCACCTCAGCGATTTTCAGTTGGGGATCTTCGGGACTGCATTCACCATCGTCTACGCGATTGCCGGCCTGCCTTTGGGGCGGATGGCCGATACCGGCTCACGCGCCAAACTGATGGGCTGGGGCCTGGCAGCGTGGAGCGGGCTGACCGCCGTTAATGGGCTGGTGGGCAGTTTCTGGAGTTTCCTGATCGTGCGCATGGGCGTCGGTATTGGTGAAGCCAGTTATGCACCCGCCGCCAATTCATTGATCGGCGACTTGTTCCCTGCCCACCGCCGTGCGCGCGCGATGGGTATTTTCATGCTGGGTTTGCCATTGGGACTGTTGCTGGCGTTCTTCACCATCGGCTGGATGGTCAAGGTCTTCGACAGCTGGCGTGCACCGTTTTTCATCGCGGCAGTGCCGGGGTTGATCCTGGCGATCTTCATGTTTTTCATCAAGGAGCCGAAACGCGGCGCGGCCGAAAGTGTGCAGGTCTCGCAGGAACGTGTGGACCGGCCGATCCGCCGAGTGCTGGCGGTGCCGACATTCCTGTGGCTGGTCATGGCGGGGCTGTGTTTCAACTTCGCCAGCTATGCCTGCAACTCGTTTATGGTGCCGATGTTGCAGCGTTATTTCCTGATGCCTTTGCATGAGGCCGCCGTGGCAACGGGCGTCATCGTGGGTGTGACGGGGCTGTTCGGCTTGACCTTGGGTGGTTGGGTCGCGGACAAGATTCACCAGCGCGTGGCCAATGGGCGACTGCTGTTTGCGGGATTCAGCCTGATCATCTCGGCGGTGTGCACCGCTTGGGCGTTGCATGCGGGGCGGATCGAAATCGGGGTGTTTGTGGCGATGTTCAGCGTCGGCTGGTTGTTTGCCTACAACTTCTACACCTGCGTTTACACGGCGATTCAGGACGTGGTCGAACCGCGCCTGCGGGCGACCGCCATAGCGTTATTCTTTGCCGGGTTGTATTTGCTCGGTGGTGGATTGGGGCCGGTGGTGGTGGGTGCTTTGTCCGATCACTTTGCGCACACGGCCATGCTGGCGGCCGGTGCCGAGCAGATGACCGAAGCGTTCAAGGCCGTCGGGCTGCATGACGCGATGTACCTGATCCCGGTGGCGCTGTTCTTTACGATGGTGTTTCTGTTTCTGGCGTCGCGGTGTTTTGTGCGGGATGCGAAGCGGATGAAGGAAGGGTTGGTGGCGGTGGTTGAGCCTGGGGTTTCTGTGGCGACTGCATAATCGCCTTCGCGAGCAAGCCCGCTCCCACAGTGATCTCGGTTGCTCACAAAATTTGTGTTCACCCGAAACCCTGTGGGAGCGGGCTTGCTCGCGAAGAAGCCATCTGTAGCACCCTAAATATTCGGGTGAAAAAAAGGCCCGCATCGCTGCGGGCCTTCTTTTTTAGCAGTGGAGCAGGGGCGATTAACCCGCCACCAACACCCGAATCGCTTCCAGTCGAAGCGCAGCCTTGTCCAGCATGGCCAGACCTTGCTCACGCTGTTTGCGCAAGGCAACCAGTTCGCTGTCACGTACGGTCGGGTTGACCGCTTGCAACGCAGTCAGGCGTGCCAGTTCTTCATCGGTATCGGCAGCCAGGCGACGCTGCGCCTCGGCCACGCGCTCGGCGTGACGCGGGAAGATCTTCTCTTCACCGGCGTTGATCCGTGGCGTCAGCTGATCGCGCTGGGCCTGGATGAACTTGTTGGCGCTGGCGCGCGGCACGCTTTCCAGTTGATCGTTCAGGGTTTCGAACGCCACCCGGGCCGACAGGTCGTTGCCATTGGCATCGAGCAGGCAGCGCAGCGCGGCCGGTGGCAGGTAACGGCCCAGTTGCAGCGAGCGCGGCGCAACCACTTCGCTGACGTAAAGCAATTCCAGCAACACGGTGCCAGGTTTCAACGCCTTGTTCTTGATCAGCGCCACGGCGGTGTTGCCCATCGAACCGGACAGCACCAGGTCCATGCCGCCCTGCACCATCGGGTGTTCCCAGGTGATGAACTGCATATCTTCGCGAGACAGTGCCTGGTTGCGGTCGTAGGTGATGGTCACGCCTTCGTCGTCGCCCAGCGGGAAGCTGGCGTCGAGCATTTTTTCACTCGGCTTGAGGATCAGGGCGTTTTCCGAATGGTCTTCGCTGTCGATGCCGAAGGCGTCGAACAGGGTTTCCATATAGATCGGCAGGGCGAATTGATCGTCTTGCTCAAGAATGTCCTCGACCAGCGCATCACCTTCGCCGGCACCGCCGGAATTGAGTTCCAGCAGGCGGTCACGGCCGGTGTGCAGCTCGGCTTCCAGACGCTCACGCTCGGCGCGTGCTTCGTCGATCAGCGCTTGCCACTCGCCATCGTCGGCATTTTCCAGCAGCGGCAGCAGGCGCGGGCCGAACTGATGCTGTAAGGCGTTGCCGGTCGGGCAGGTGTTGAGGAAGGCGTTCAGGGCTTCGTGGTACCACTGGAACAACCGCTCTTGCGGGCTGGTTTCCAGGTACGGCACGTGCAATTCGATGATGTGCTTCTGGCCGATCCGGTCCAGACGACCGATCCGCTGCTCCAGCAGGTCCGGGTGCGACGGCAGATCGAACAGTACCAAGTGGTGCGAGAACTGGAAGTTGCGACCTTCACTGCCGATTTCCGAGCAGATCAGCACTTGAGCGCCGAACTCTTCATCGGCGAAGTACGCAGCGGCGCGGTCACGCTCGAGGATGTTCATGCCCTCGTGGAACACCGTGGCCGGGATGCCGGAGCGCACGCGCAGGGCGTCTTCCAGGTCCATGGCGGTTTCGGCGTGGGCGCAGATCACCAGCACTTTGGTGCGCTTGAGCATTTTCAGCTGGTCGATCAGCCACTCGACACGCGGGTCGAATTTCCACCAGCGTTCTTCTTCGTTGGCATCCGGCTGGGCCTGGAAACTGACTTCCGGGTACAACTCGGCGTGATCGCCCAGCGGCAGCTCGAGGTATTCGTCCGGGCACGGCAGCGGGTACGGGTGCAGTTTGCGTTCCGGGAAACCCTGCACGGCGGCGCGGGTGTTACGGAACAGCACGCGGCCGGTGCCGTGGCGGTCGAGCAGTTCGCGAACCAGACGGGCGCTGGCTTCGGTGTCGCCATCGTTGACGGCGGTCAGCAGCGCTTCGCCTTCGTTGCCGAGGAAACCGTGAATGGTCTGGTGCGCTTCAGGCGACAGGCGCCCCTTGTCCAGCAGCTCCTGAACGGCTTCGGCCACCGGGCGATAGTTTTCGCTCTCGGCGCGGAAGGCGTGCAGGTCATGGAAACGGTTTGGATCGAGCAGGCGCAGACGCGCGAAGTGGCTGTCCTGACCCAGTTGTTCCGGGGTCGCGGTCAGCAGCAGTACGCCAGGAATGACTTCGGCGAGTTGTTCGACCAACGAGTATTCCGGGCTGGCCTTCTCTTCGTGCCACACCAGGTGGTGGGCCTCGTCGACGACCATCAGGTCCCAGCCGGCGGCGAACAGCGCGTCCTGGGCCTTCTCGTCTTCCACCAGCCATTCCAGTGCAACCAGTGCGAGCTGGGTGTCTTCGAACGGGTTGGCGGCATCGCTTTCGATGAAGCGTTCTTCGTCGAACAGCGCGACTTGCAGGTTGAAGCGGCGGCGCATTTCCACCAGCCACTGGTGTTGCAGGTTCTCCGGCACCAGGATCAGCACGCGGTTGGCGCGGCCGGACAGCAGTTGGCGATGGATCACCAGGCCGGCTTCGATGGTCTTGCCCAGACCCACTTCGTCCGCCAGCAGAACTCGCGGCGCAATGCGGTCGGCGACTTCACGGGCGATGTGCAACTGGTGCGCGATCGGTTGCGCACGTACGCCACCCAGGCCCCAGAGCGCGGACTGCAACTGGCGGCTGGTGTGTTCAAGCGTGTGATAACGCAGTGAGAACCAGGCCAGCGGGTCGATCTGCCCGGCAAACAGACGGTCGCTGGCCAGACGGAACTGAATGAAGTTCGACAGCTGGGTTTCCGGCAGGGTGACCGCTTCGTTCTGCGCGTTGAGGCCGTGGTAGACCAGCAGGCCGTCGACGTCGTCGACTTCCTGGACGGTCAGTTTCCAGCCTTCGAAGTGAGTGATCGAGTCACCCGGCGAAAAACGCACGCGGGTGAGGGGCGCATTCCGTAGCGCGTACTGGCGAGTGTCGCCAGTGGCCGGATAGAGCACGGTCAACAAGCGGCCGTCCTGTGCCAGAACGGTGCCCAAACCCAGCTCGGCTTCGCTGTCACTGATCCAGCGTTGCCCCGGTTGATACTGCTGCGCCATGCTGCCTGACTCCCACCTTGAAAAAGCGGGCTATCTTAACGGAATCGGGCCTCGAGACCAAAAGGTTTACGGCGTAGGAGCTGCCGCAGGCTGCGATCTTTTGATCTGGGGGAACGGTTGAATTCTACGTTGTCCGATAAAGATCGCAGCCTGCGGCAGCTCCTACAAGTGCCAATCAGGTCACAGTTTGCGACCGATGGCTCAAGTCGCCATCCCGACAGCCGACAGCCTGCTGACAGGAGACAAATAATTATGCTGCCACCGATGCTCCCCTTGAGTGCCGTGCCGATCACGTCCCAGCACGACCCGATCCGCCAGCGCCCGGATATTCCGCCCGTTGTGCCAGTGCAGGAAGGCTCCAACGAAAGCACCATCGACCTGCAACAGCGCGATCCGGAGGAGGCAGCTTTTCAGTTGCGCGAGGAACAGCGCCGCAAGCAGGAACAGCAACGGCGTCGTCGCGAAGCCGATGAAGATCCTGACGAACACCTGGCGATTCCCGGTACCGAGCTCAACGCCGACAACACTGTGCCGGTAGCGCCGCTGATTGAAGACGAGCCGCGTCAGGGGGTTTGGGTCGACATTCAGGTGTAGGAGCTGCGAAAGGCTGCGATCTTTTCGGTAGTCACCAATACTCACTCACCGTCCGCCGCCAACGCCCTCAAGCTCTCCAAAAGCACCTCAATCTCCTTCTCGGTATTGAAATAACTCACCGCAATCCGCGCGATGCTTTCCAGCCCTCTCGCCTGCATGTCCAGCGGCGTATAGGCCACGCCATTGGCACCGATGTTGATCCCTCGCTGTGCCAGTTGCTGCTTCAAATCGACACTGTCCCAACCCTTGAGCGTGAAGGCGATCAGGCCTGACTTCCTTTGGGTCCATCGCAAAAACGCGATTGTGCGGTGAAAAAACCGCTTCGGTACATATTTTGTTAAGCCGCTGTTTTACGGGTGGCTGGTCAGCGCCGGCGCCAGACCGCATTATTGGCGCAATCCTGCCGAGCGATGCGGCGGCTGAACTTCCTTTCAAGCGATGCACTGAACGCCATGAGCCAAGACGACAAGCTGATCGACCTCAACGCCGAACGCGCCAAGCGTGTTCACGACCTCAACGACAAACGCCTGAATGAAGTGCGCCAGGCTTTCGAGCAAGCGATGCCATTGGGTAAAGCGAAGAAGAAGCCGAAGAACAAACCGAAAAAGCGTTAATCCCCCGGCATCCGTTGATGCAGATCAGTTTTCCCCCCCTCCTTTGCGCCCTGTCTCGGGCGATATTGACCCCGGTCAATTTTCTCTCCTGCCTGATTGGTTAACTTAGCCCCATCGCAACAGGGCAAGTGCAGGAGACCCGTCATGTTTTTCGACAACGTGGTGATCGCCGGAGTGCTGACAGTCGGCCTCATGGTTCTGTTTTTTGCAGGGTTTGGATTTTTTATCTGGAAGGATTCGCACAAGCGGAAAAAACCGTAGGTCTTTCTGGAGGCAATGAGCACGCAAGGCATTTTGGGCAACTTCGGTTGCCCTTTTTTTTTCTGCGATTTCTATCGGCTTGCGCAAATCCACTGTGGGAGCGGGCTTGCTCGCGAATGCGGTGGGTCAGTCAACAGTGATGTTGAATGATAAATCGCATTCGCGAGCAAGCCCGCTCCCACAGTGGATTGGTGGTGTTGCCAAGATTGCATGACGGGCATGAAAAAGGCGCGAACCTCACGGAACGCGCCTTTTTCGTTGCAGCGAAGTATCAGCTGCCCAGTGCCTTCGACGCCAGCCAGAACAGGCCGGCCGACAAGGTAACGGTCGCTGGCAGGGTCAGGACCCAGGCCAGCAGGATGGTTCTGACGGTGCCGCCTTGCAGGCCGCTTTTGTTGGCGACCATGGTGCCGGCCACGCCTGAAGACAGTACGTGGGTGGTGGACACCGGCAGGCTGAAGATGTTGGCCATGCCGATCAGGCTCGCGGTAGTGATCTGCGCCGACATGCCTTGGGAGTAAGTCATGCCTTGCTTGCCGATCTTCTCGCCGATGGTCAGTACCACACGTTTCCAACCCACCATGGTGCCCAGGCCCAGGGCCAGTGCGACCGCCAGAATCACCCAGAACGGGGCGTATTCGGTGGTGGTGGTCAGGTCTTTGCGCAGTTTGTCCAGGTCAGCCTTTTCACGGGCAGCGAGGCCGGGCAGCTTGCCGACTTTCTTCGCCGTGTCATCCAGGCAGAGCAGGTAGCGACGCACTTCGATACGGCTTTCCGACGACAGCGAGCGGTAGTCGGAGACACCTTTGAGGGTGTCGAGCAGGGCGGTGATGGTCGGTTCGGTCTGTTGCGGGTTGCAACGGAATTTCTCCGGCAGATCACCTTCCACGCTTTTGCCCAGGGCCAGGTATTCACCCAGCGTATCGGCATTGCGCTTGTAGAACTGGCTCAGGTGCAGGGTCGCGTCGCGAGTCCGTTCGATCTGGTAGGTGGTGCTGCCCAGGTCGAGTACGAACTGCGCCGGCACGATACCGATCAGCACCAGCATGATCAGGCCGATACCTTTCTGGCCATCGTTGGAACCGTGCACGAAGCTCACGGCCATGGCCGAGATCACCAGCACCAGGCGGTTCCAGAACGGCGGATGCTTTTTGTCGTCGATCTTGCGGCGCTGTTCCGGCGTCTTGTGCATCTTCGACAGTGGACGCCACCATTTAAGGCCGATCAGGATCAGCGCTGCGATCAGGAAGCCTGCCATTGGCGAGAACACCAGCGACATCGCGATATCGATCGCCTTTTGCCAGTTCACACCGTCGGCCAACGGAATATCGTTGATCAAGGCGTTGGCCAGGCCCACGCCGAGGATCGAACCGATCAGCGTGTGGGAGCTGGAGGCCGGGATACCGAAGTACCAGGTGCCCAGGTTCCAGGTGATGGCGGCGGCAAGCAACGAGAACACCATGGCCAGTCCATGACCGGTGTTCACATTGATCAGCAGTTCTACCGGCAGCAGGTGGACGATGGCATACGCCACGCCAACACCGCCCAGCAGCACCCCGAGAAAGTTGAACACACCGGAAAAGAACACGGCCAGATGCGGCGGCATGGCTTTGGTGTAGATAACAGTGGCCACCGCGTTTGCAGTGTCATGAAAGCCGTTGATGAACTCGAAGGCGAGGACAAAGGCGAGGGCGAGCAAGAGGCTCACAAGCACCCAAGCATCCAGTCCGCTGAATAAATCGATCATGAAGGTTTTCTGACCCGGTCGTAAGGGGGCGCGATTATGCCAGAAAAGACTGTAAATCGATGCACTAGCTGCTCATCGGTAACATTCTTCAACGAATTAGTTTGATGCAATCCCCTAAGCGCCGGGCTTTTAGCGAGTTTTGCAAGTCGTTGAATTTCTTTGTAAAGCCCGCAGGCACAGGGGTTTCCCTCGTAAGGGCGAGAGGTGTAAAGGCTTGTATGAAATATCTGAGAAGAAGGCCAGACATGAGCCAATTGCCTCATCACATAGATGAGGTGACCGCTGCCCGCTCGTAACGGGCGCGAATGGCAACATCAATGCATCCCGCTTTTAACGGGGGCAGACGCAGGCCCTTGAAAGGAGTCAGGTCGAGGCGATCATGGCTCTTCGGCTTTAAGTTCCTTTTCCATCTTCTGCAGTTCCTGGGTGAAAGCCTGGTCCTGAACGGTGGCGCGTTTACGCCAGGGTTTGCGTTCCGGTTCGGGCTGAGCGGCGTAGGTGGTGACTTCCCCGCCGTAAACTTCCTTGTAACGTTGTTCCTGGCGCTCAAGTTCCGCGCGCAGTTCGTCTTTCGTCACAGTGCTACCTGTATAGGTTGAGATTGATTCTGGTAATTCGCGCTGCATCAAATGCATTGACCACGATTGCAGAAAGGACAATGCCCGGGAAGGCATTGTTTTACGGCACGGCGATCAATACTTCCATGTTGCACGCGGCCACGGCACCAGAGCAAAACGGCTGACGTAGCATCAGTTTCCTGTTTCAGCGAGCGCACTGTCGGAGCGTTTGCAATGAGCGTCAGGTGCTTGCTGCGGGCAGCAACGATGGAACATCGCGCTACCGGGTGACGGGACCCAATTACAAAAAAACCGGGTCGCCACTGAATTGCATTATAGCGGTCGATTTGAAGAACACTATCGCCAAAGAGTTAAAAATGGATCTTCATGTGTGATCGTTTTATTACCCGCAAGTTTTTACGATCACTAGAAAACGATGTCTTTCTGGCGCCATTAAGTCGAACAAGTTAGGAGCTTAGATGGGGCCTTTAACTCAGGGTTCAAGCACGGGTAAAACATGTGTGGGGAATGGCACTAACGTGCCGGACCAGAGGCTTCTATATTAGCGGTCTATTGCGATTATCGGCCGAGGGTTCGATAATCGCCCGATCTTGGCCGCCTCTGGCTTGTGTGCCGAACCCGGAGCCGCTTGTAATAGACGTCACCGATCGGTGTGGGAAAAGGACCTGATATGAACGAGCAAATGCGCAATTCCTTCGCTTCAGTGGCGCCGCCGATCGTCGCGTCGCCCGCCAAGCGGATTCAGGCCCTGACCGGCGACCCGGACTTCATGACCTCCCTGGCCCGAGGTCTGGCCGTGGTGCAAGCGTTCCAGGAGCGTAAACGGCACCTGACCATCGCCCAGATCAGCCACCGCACGGAAATTCCCCGCGCCGCCGTGCGCCGTTGCCTGCACACCCTGATCAAACTCGGCTACGCCACCACCGACGGGCGCACCTATTCGCTGCTGCCCAAAGTGTTGACCCTCGGCCATGCCTATCTGTCCTCGACCCCGCTGGCAGTGTCTGCCCAACCTTACCTCGACCGCATGAGCGAACAACTCCACGAGGCCTGCAACATGGCCACGCTGGAAGGCGATGACATTTTGTACATCGCCCGCTCGGCGACGACCCAGCGGCTGATTTCCGTTGACCTGTCGGTGGGCGGTCGCCTGCCGGCCTATTGCACCTCCATGGGCAGGATTCTTCTCGCGGCACTCGACGACACTTCACTGCGTGAGTACCTCGACCATGCCGACCTGCAAGCCAAGACCAGCCGCACCTTGCACACCCCCGAGGCGCTGCTCGAATGCCTGCAGGAAGTGCGGCAACAAGGCTGGTGCATCGTCGATCAGGAGCTGGAACAAGGCCTGCGCTCGATTGCCGTTCCGGTGTACGACGCTTCCGGGCAAGTGGTGGCGGCGCTCAACGTCAGCACGCACGCGGGCCGGGTCAGTCGCAACGAGCTGGAGCAACGCTTTCTGCCGGGTCTGCTGGCGGCCAGCCGTAACCTCAGCGCCCAGCTGTTTGCCTAAGCTGTTCGATAATCGCCCAGACTCGCGCTTAACGAATTGACGCACTTTCCCCAGGATCACTAATGTCGCGGCAGCGCCAGCTTAGGCTGGCACCTGTCCGACTGCGTTCTTGCGTGGAATAAAAATAATGAACCAGCCTCAGTCTGCTGTAGGTAACTGCCTCGACGTGCAGTCCTTCATCAATGCTCAACCCATCTCGCGCTACCAGTGGCGAGTAGTGATCCTGTGTTTCCTGATTGTCTTCCTTGATGGCCTCGACACCGCGGCCATGGGGTTCATCGCACCGGCCCTGTCCCAGGACTGGGGCATCGATCGCGCCAGCCTCGGCCCGGTCATGAGCGCGGCGTTGATCGGCATGGTCTTCGGCGCACTGGGTTCCGGCCCGTTGGCTGACCGCTTCGGGCGAAAAGTCGTACTGGTGGGCGCGGTACTGTTGTTCGGTGCCTTCAGCCTGGCATCGGCCTACAGCAGCAATGTCGATCAGTTGCTGGTGCTGCGCTTCCTTACCGGCCTGGGCCTTGGCGCGGGGATGCCGAACGCCACGACATTGCTGTCGGAGTACACCCCGGAGCGAAGAAAATCCCTGCTGGTGACCAGCATGTTCTGCGGCTTCAACCTCGGCATGGCCGGTGGCGGGTTTATTTCGGCCAAGCTGATTCCGGCGTTCGGCTGGCACAGCCTGCTGCTGATCGGCGGGATTCTGCCGCTGATCCTTGCCGTCGTCCTGCTGTTCTGGCTGCCGGAGTCGGCGCGTTACCTGGTCGTGCGCAATCGCGGCACCGACAAAGTGCGCAAGGCGCTGGCGCCGATCGATCCGACCGTCGTCGCGCAGGCATCCAGCTTCAGTGTGCCGGAACAGAAATCCGTGAAGGCGCGCAACGTGTTTGCGGTGATCTTCTCCGGCACCTACAGCACCGGCACCTTGTTGTTATGGCTGACCTACTTCATGGGCCTGGTGATCGTTTACCTGCTGACCAGTTGGCTGCCGACGCTGATGCGTGACAGCGGCGCGAGCATGGAGCAGGCGGCATTCATCGGCGCGTTGTTCCAGTTCGGCGGCGTGCTCAGCGCCGTGGGCGTGGGCTGGGCGATGGACCGGTTCAATCCGCACAAGGTCATTGGCACTTTCTACCTGCTGGCCGGGGTGTTTGCCTACGCGGTGGGGCAGAGCCTGGGCAACATCACGCTGTTGGCGACGCTGGTGCTGGTGGCCGGGATGTGTGTCAACGGCGCGCAATCGGCGATGCCTTCGCTGGCGGCGCGGTTTTATCCGACCCAAGGGCGGGCGACCGGGGTGTCGTGGATGCTCGGGATTGGTCGGTTCGGCGCGATTCTCGGTGCGTGGATGGGGGCAACGTTGCTGGGGTTGGGCTGGAACTTTGAACAAGTGCTGACGGCGTTGGTGATTCCGGCGGCGCTGGCGACGACGGCGGTGGTGATCAAGGGCATGGTCAGTCATGCGGATGCGACGTGAGGTGATGATCCAGATTATTTGGCGCGTTTGATGGCCCCTTCGCGAGCAAGCCCGCTCCCACAAGGATTGCGTTTCAACCTGTAGGAGCGAGGCTTGCCCGCGAAGCTGTTAGCGATCGGTAGTCAAGCAACAATCTGTTCGATAAACGAACACTTAGTCGATTATCGGATTGTTTGGCAGTTTGCACAGGCTTAACCTTCAGTCATTCCGGCGCGCGCATCGCGCCTTTTTCTACCACTGTCGGTTCATAACAAAACGGGAGCCTGCCCCCATGGCTGAAATCCTTTCGCTGCACGACGCGGTGAAGCAATTCGTCAACGACGGCGATACCGTTGCGCTCGAAGGCTTCACTCACCTGATCCCTACGGCGGCGGGTCACGAAATCATTCGCCAGGGCAAGAAAGATCTGACGCTGGTACGGATGACGCCTGACCTGATCTACGACCAGTTGATCGGCGTCGGTTGTGCTCGCAAGCTGATTTTCTCCTGGGGCGGCAACCCGGGCGTCGGCTCGCTGCACCGTCTGCGTGACGCGGTCGAGAAGCAGTGGCCGCACGCGCTGGAAATCGAAGAACACAGCCACGCCGACCTGGCGAATGCCTACGTCGCTGGCGCCTCGGGCCTACCGTTTGCGGTGCTGCGTGCCTACGCCGGCTCCGACCTGCCGAAGGTCAACCCGCTGATCAAGAGCGTCACTTGCCCGTTCACCGGTGAAGTATTGGCGGCCGTGCCTTCGGTGCGCCCGGACATCACCGTGATTCACGCGCAGAAGGCCGACCGTAAAGGCAACGTGCTGCTTTGGGGCATTCTCGGTGTGCAGAAAGAAGCTGCGCTGGCCGCCAAGCGTTGCATCGTCACCGTCGAAGAAATCGTCGACGACCTCAACGCACCGATGAACGCCTGTGTGCTGCCGACCTGGGCCTTGAGCGCGGTCTGCCACGTTCCGGGCGGCGCGCATCCGTCCTACGCCCACGGCTACAACGAGCGCGACAACCGTTTCTACCAGGCCTGGGACCCGATTGCCCGCGACCGTGAAACCTTCACCGCGTGGATCAACGAGTACATCCATGGCTGCGCTGACTTCAGCGAGTTCCAGGCCAGGCTGGCCGCTGCATCGGAGGCGAAGTAATGACTTACACCACCAATGAAATGATGACCGTTGCCGCCGCTCGCCGTCTGAAGAACGGTTCCGTGTGCTTCGTCGGCATCGGCCTGCCGTCGAAAGCGGCCAACCTGGCGCGGCTCACTTCCTCACCGGATGTCGTCCTGATCTACGAATCGGGTCCGATCGGCGCCAAGCCGAGTGTATTGCCGCTGTCGATTGGTGACGGTGAGCTGGCGGAAACCGCCGACACCGTCGTCCCGACCGGTGAGATTTTTCGCTATTGGCTGCAGGGCGGGCGCATCGACGTCGGTTTTCTCGGTGCCGCGCAGGTCGATCGTTTCGGCAACATCAACACCACGGTGGTCGGCGATTATCACGCGCCCAAAGTCCGCCTGCCGGGCGCTGGTGGCGCGCCGGAAATCGCCGGTTCGGCCAAAAGCGTCTTGATCATCCTCAAGCAGTCGGCACGTTCCTTCGTCGACAAGCTCGACTTCATCACCTCGGTCGGCCATGGCGAGGGCGGTGATTCGCGCAAGCGTCTGGGGCTGCCGGGCGCCGGTCCGGTCGGGATCATCACCGACCTGTGC
The DNA here is from genome assembly GCF_059695695.1 of Pseudomonas sp. LBUM1670. Taxonomy (NCBI): domain Bacteria; kingdom Pseudomonadati; phylum Pseudomonadota; class Gammaproteobacteria; order Pseudomonadales; family Pseudomonadaceae; genus Pseudomonas; species Pseudomonas sp. LBUM1670. The sequence goes on from NZ_CP166783.1 coordinate 1,381,386, forward strand.
ATCATGGAACCGGAAGCGGACACTCATGAATTCGTGGTCACAGCGCTGCACCCAGGGGTGACCCGCGAGCAAGTGGTTGCTGCCACCGGTTGGGCAGTTCGCTTCGCGGAAAATGTTGAAAACACCGCCGAGCCAACCCTCGTTGAACTGACTGCGCTCAGGGATCTGGAAGCCCGCACTGCTACGGCCCATGGCCAAGCACCCGGAGAAGCGTGATGCGTGACGTTTATATCTGCGACGCGATTCGCACCCCCATCGGCCGTTTCGGCGGTGGTTTGTCGGCGGTCCGTGCTGACGACCTTGCCGCCGTGCCGATCAAGGCGCTGATGGAACGCAACCCGTCGGTGGACTGGAACGCGGTGGACGAGGTGTTCCTTGGCTGCGCCAACCAGGCCGGCGAAGACAACCGCAACGTGGCGCGCATGGCGCTGCTGTTGGCGGGCCTGCCGGAAACCATTCCCGGCGTGACCCTCAATCGCCTCTGCGCTTCAGGGATGGACGCCATCGGCACCGCGTTCCGCGCCATCGCCAGCGGCGAAATGGAGTTGGCGATTGCCGGCGGCGTCGAGTCGATGTCCCGCGCGCCGTTCGTGATGGGCAAGGCGGACGCGGCGTTCTCGCGCAACATGAAACTGGAAGACACCACCATCGGCTGGCGTTTCATCAACCCGTTGATGAAAGCCCAATACGGTGTCGATGCGATGCCGCAGACCGCCGATAACGTGGCGGACGATTACCAAGTGTCCCGCGAGGATCAGGACGCTTTCGCACTGCGCAGTCAGCAGCGGACAGCCGCCGCGCAAGCTGCAGGATTTTTCGCGGAAGAAATCATCGAAGTGCGGATTGCCCACAAGAAGGGTGAAACAGTCGTCAGCCAGGACGAGCATCCTCGCGCCGACACCCGCCTGGAAACTCTGGCCAAACTGAAACCGGTCAATGGTCCCGACAAAACCGTCACTGCCGGCAACGCGTCGGGTGTGAATGACGGCGCGGCGGCGTTGATTCTGGCTTCGGCCGAAGCCGTGAAAAAACACGGTCTGACCGCTCGCGCCAAAGTGCTGGGCATGTCGAGCGCCGGTGTGGCGCCACGGGTAATGGGCATCGGCCCGGTCCCGGCGGTGCGCAAACTGACCGAACGCCTGGGCCTGGCCGTCAGCGATTTCGACGTGATCGAACTCAATGAAGCCTTCGCCAGCCAGGGCTTGGCCGTGCTGCGTGAACTGGGGCTGGCGGACGACGCGGCTCAGGTCAACCCGAACGGTGGCGCCATTGCCTTGGGTCATCCGTTGGGCATGAGCGGTGCGCGTCTGGTGCTGACGGCGTTGCATCACCTGGAAAAAACCGGTGGCAAGAAAGGTCTGGCGACCATGTGTGTCGGCGTCGGCCAGGGTCTGGCCTTGGCGATCGAACGCGTCTGACGCGCAGCAGTGACAATAAGAACAGAGGAAAGCGAAATGACTGACAAGCCTGGTTACCGTCGCCCGCAGGAAGGCACCCAGCCGGACTACCTGCACCCGACTTATCAATCCACCAACCTGCGCTCGCCGTCGAAGCCGTTGGTGTTTTTGCCCCATTCGTTGTCGGAAATTACCGGCCCGACGGTCGGTGCCGAGCGCGTCAGCGAGAAGGACAACGACCTGACGGCCCAGCACACGGGCGAGCCATTGGGTGAACGCATCATCATTCACGGCCGCGTGCTGGATGAAAACGGTCTGCCGGTCCCGGGGATCCTGGTGGAGATCTGGCAGGCTAACGCTGCCGGTCGCTACAACCATGCCCGCGACCTGCACGACGCGCCGCTGGACCCGAACTTCACCGGCACCGGCCGCACCGTGACCGACGTCGATGGCTGGTATCAATTCCAGACCATCAAGCCCGGCGCCTATCCGTGGGGTAACCACCACAACGCGTGGCGCCCGGCGCACATCCATTTCTCCTTGTTCGGACCGAGCATTCTGACGCGCCTGGTCACCCAGATGTATTTCCCCGGCGACCCGTTGCTGGCGTACGACCCGATCTACAACTGTGTGCCGGACACCAGCGCCAAAGAACGCCTGATCGCCAGTTTCGACCTGGAAAAAACCAACCCTTCCTACGCCCTCGGTTATCGCTGGGACATCGTCTTGCGCGGCCGCGATGCCACGCCGATGGAGAAATAAGATGACGCTGACTGCGACCACGTCCCACACCGTCGGGCCGTACTACCACATCGGCCTGACCTGGCTGAACCGCGAAAACCTGACCGTCGAACAAACCCTTGGCGAACGCGTGGCGATCACCGGGCAAGTCCTCGATGGCAACGGCGACGTCGTCAACGACGCGATGCTGGAAGTCTGGCAGGCCAACGCCGCTGGCAAGTACGACCACCCCGAGGACGATCAGGACAAACCGCTGGACCCGAACTTCGAAGGTTTTGGCCGGATACCGGTGGATGCCGAAGGACGCTTCCGGTTCACCACGATCAAACCGGGTACGGTGCAAGGCCTGAAAGGCACGACCCAGGCGCCGCACCTGGTGGTGCTGGTGTTTGCCCGTGGGTTGGTGAAGCACTTGTTGACGCGGATTTACTTTGATGGCGAACCGGCCAACGTGTCGGACCCGCTGTTGGAATGCGTGCCGGCTGAGCGTCGCAATACCTTGCTGGCGAAGCAGGACGCGACCGGTGTTTATCAGTGGAATGTGATTTTGCAAGGCACCGAGGCGGAGACGGTGTTTTTCGATTATTAAATGAACGCCTCAAATCCCTGTGGGAGCGGGCTTGCTCGCGAAAGCGGTGTGTCAGGCAACATTTGCATCGACTGATACACCGCCTTCGCGAGCAAGCCCGCTCCCACAGGGGATCTGTGTTGCTGATCCATCTGTGGAACGGGACTGTTGCAAAGTGTGTCTAGACTTTCACTGTCCCCAAAGAGTGAAGAACGATGGCAACCCCTACCGCTATTACAGCGCATTACACCGGCGAAGAGCGCAGCAAGCGGATCTTCGCGATTGTCGGCGCCTCGTCCGGCAACCTCGTCGAATGGTTCGACTTCTACGTCTACGCCTTTTGCGCGATCTATTTTGCGCCTGCCTTTTTTCCGTCCGATAACCCGACGGTGCAACTGGTGAATACGGCGGGCGTGTTCGCGGCGGGGTTCCTGATGCGCCCCATCGGCGGCTGGATTTTCGGCCGTGTCGCGGACAAGCACGGGCGCAAGAATTCGATGCTGATTTCGATTCTGATGATGTGCTTCGGCTCGTTGCTCATTGCGTGCCTGCCGACCTACAAGGACATCGGCGTCTGGGCGCCGATCATGCTGCTGTTCGCCCGCTTGCTCCAGGGCTTGTCGGTGGGCGGCGAGTACGGCACCACCGCGACCTACATGAGCGAAGTAGCCCTCAAGGGCCAGCGCGGTTTTTTCGCCTCGTTCCAGTACGTGACGCTGATTGGCGGGCAACTGCTGGCGGTGTCGCTGGTGGTGATCCTGCAACAGTTCCTCACCGAAGATGATCTGCGTGCCTACGGCTGGCGGATTCCGTTCGTGGTCGGTGCCATGGCGGCGCTGGTTTCGCTTTATCTGCGTCGGTCGCTGAAAGAAACCACCAGTAAGGAAATGCGTGAAAACAAGGACGCCGGCAGTATCCGCGCGCTGTTCCGCGACCATAAAGCCGCGTTCTTCACCGTGCTCGGTTACACCGCCGGCGGTTCGCTGATTTTCTACACCTTCACCACGTACATGCAGAAGTACCTGGTGAACACCGCCGGCATGCACGCCAAGACCGCCAGTTACATCATGACCGGCGCGCTGTTCCTTTATATGTGCATGCAACCGCTGTTCGGCATGCTCGCGGACAAGATCGGCCGACGTAACTCGATGCTGTGGTTCGGTGCTTTGGGTACGTTGTTCACCGTGCCGATTCTGTTGAGCCTGAAAAGCGTCAGCAGTCCGTTTCTGGCGTTTGTGCTGATCACTGTGGCGCTGGCAATCGTCAGTTTCTACACCTCCATCAGTGGTCTGGTGAAAGCCGAGATGTTCCCGCCGGAAGTGCGCGCGTTGGGCGTCGGCCTGGCGTACGCGGTGGCGAATGCGATCTTCGGTGGTTCGGCGGAATATGTCGCGCTGAGCCTCAAAGCCGTGGGCATGGAAAACTCCTTCTACTGGTACGTCACGGTGATGATGGCGGTAGCGTTCCTGTTCAGCCTGCGTCTGCCGAAACAGGCGAAATACCTGCATCACGACCTTTGATCCATCTGCGTGGGCTGCACCGGCCCACGCCTTCAGGGACTGTTTATGAACCAGCGACCGGGCAATCAATTGTTCGATGCCTATTTCACTGCCCGCGATATGCGTGAGGTGTTCTGCGATCAGGGCCGGGTTCAGGCCATGCTTGATTTCGAAGCGGCGCTGGCCCGGGCCGAGGCGCGGGTCGGGCTGATTCCGCAGACGGCGGTGGCGCCTATCGAAGCGGCCTGCCGCGCCGGGCATTACGATTTCGCCGCGCTCGGCGAAGCGATTGCGACGGCCGGCAATTCGGCGATTCCGCTGGTGAAAGCCTTGGGCAAACAGATCGCGACCAACGATGCCGAAGCCGAGCGCTATGTGCATCTGGGCGCGACCAGTCAGGACGTGATGGACACTGGCCTGGTGCTGCAACTGCGCCGGGCGCTGGAACTGATCGAGGACGATCTGGCGCAATTGGGCGAAACCCTCGCGACGCAAGCCTTGCGTTTCGTCGCCACGCCGCTGGCCGGGCGCACATGGTTGCAACACGCGACGCCCGTCACCCTCGGCATGAAGATCGCCGGTTGGCTGGGCGCCGTCACCCGCAGCCGTCAACGTCTGCAAGAACTCAAACCGCGTCTGCTGGTGCTGCAATTCGGCGGCGCCTCCGGCACCCTCGCGGCCCTCGGCACGCAGGCGATGCCGATTGCTGAAGCGCTGGCCGGGGAACTGCAACTGACCTTGCCCGACCAGCCCTGGCACACCCAGCGTGATCGTTTGGTGGAGTTCGCTTCGGTGCTGGGATTGATCGCCGGCAGCCTCGGCAAACTCGGCCGCGATATCAGCCTGTTGATGCAAACCGAAGCGGGCGAAGTGTTCGAACCCTCGGCGCCGGACAAGGGCGGTTCTTCGACCATGCCGCACAAACGCAACCCGGTGGGCGCTGCGGTGCTGATCGGCGCCGCTACGCGCGTTCCCGGTTTGCTCTCGACCCTGTTCAGCGCGATGCCGCAAGAACACGAGCGCAGTCTGGGCCTGTGGCATGCCGAGTGGGAAACCCTGCCGGAGATTTGTTGCCTGGTGTCCGGCAGCCTCAAACAAGCGCTGTTGGTGGCGGACGGGCTGGAAGTGGACGCCGAACGCATGGCCCGCAACCTCGACCTGACCCAAGGGCTGGTGTTGGCGGAGGCGGTGAGCATCGTCCTTGCGCAACGGGTCGGCCGCGACACCGCGCACCATCTGTTGGAACAATGCTGCAAACGCGCCGTCGCTGAGCAACGGCATTTGCGCGCGGTTCTCGGCGATGAGCCACAAGTAACCGCCGAGCTTTCGCCTGCTGAACTCGATTATCTGCTGGACCCCGCGCACTATCTCGGACAGGCCCAAACCTGGGTCGAGCGAGCGGTGGCTGAACATTCTGCGTTGACTGCCTGAAGGAGATTGCTGTGGCTTTCGTACAACTCGCCGAGGGCGAACTGCATTACCAAATTGAAGGGCCGCAACTCGATGGACCGGAAGATGCGCCGGTGCTGGTGCTGTCCAATTCGCTGGGCACCGACCTGCACATGTGGGACGCGCAGATTGCCGCGTTCACCGAGCATTTCCGCGTACTGCGTTTCGATACCCGTGGCCACGGCAAATCGCTGGTCACGCCGGGGCCGTACAGCATCGAGCAACTGGGCCGTGACGTGCTGGCGCTGCTGGATGCGTTGCACATTGAAAAGGCGCATTTCTGCGGCCTGTCGATGGGCGGCCTGACTGGTCAGTGGCTGGGCATCAACGCCGGCCAGCGTCTGCACAAACTGGTGGTGTGTAACACCGCGGCGAAAATCGGCGATCCGTCAATCTGGAACCCGCGCATCGAAACCGTGCTGCGTGACCGTGCGGCGGCCATGGTTGCGCTGCGCGATGCGTCGATTGCGCGTTGGTTTACTCCGGATTTTGCCGAAGCCAATCCTGCTGCGGCCAAGAAGATTACCGACATGCTCGCGGCGACGTCGCCGCAAGGTTACGCCGCTAATTGCGCTGCCGTGCGCGATGCTGATTTCCGTCATCAGCTGTCCTCGATCAAGGTGCCGCTGCTGGTCATCGCCGGCACCGAAGACGCGGTCACACCGCCGTCCGGTGGGCACTTCATCCAGGAACACGTGCAGGGCGCCGAGTACGCCGAGTTCTACGCCGCGCACCTGTCCAACGTTCAGGCCGGTGCTGAGTTCAGCGACCGGGTGCTGGCGTTTCTGTTAGCTGATTAAGGGGATTGTTGTGGACGAGAAACAACGTTACGACGAGGGGCTGAACGTCCGCCGCGCAGTGCTTGGCGACGCCCATGTCGACCGCAGCCTCAACGCGCTGACCGAGTTCAACTCGGAGTTTCAGGAAATGATCACCCGCCACGCCTGGGGCGACATCTGGACCCGTCCGGGCTTGCCGCGCCACACCCGCAGCCTGATCACCATCGCCATGTTGATTGGCATGAACCGCAATGAAGAACTCAAGTTGCACCTGCGTGCTGCTGCCAACAACGGCGTGACGCGCGGCGAGATCAAGGAAGTGATCATGCAGAGCGCGATCTATTGCGGCATTCCGGCGGCGAATGCGACGTTCCACCTGGCTGAGTCGGTGTGGGATGAGTTGGGCGTCGAATCCCGGGAATAACTGGCAATAGCACAAACCTGTGGGAGCGGGCTTGTTCGCGAAAGCGGTGTTTCAGGCAACAATTTTGGCGGCTGAACCGATGCCTTCGCGAGCAAGCCCGCTCCCACGCTCGATCTTCAGTGAACGCAATTTTTGCGGTCATCAGAGGCCAAATGTAGGAGCGGGCTTGCTCGCGAAAGCGGTGTGTCAGACAACAATTTTGTCCGCTGACACGACGCCTTCGCGAGCAAGCCCGCTCCCACATTTGATGGGTGTTACAGCAGGCTGATCGGGTAGCTGACGATCAACCGGTTCTCGTCGAACTCGTTGTTGCTGTAGTCGCGGCGTATGGTCGAGTTGCGCCATTTGACGTTCAAATCCTTCAGCGCACCGCTCTGTACGGTGTAGCCCAATTCACTTTCGCGGCCCCATTCCTTGCCGTCGGTGACGGTGCCGGTGTGCACGTTTTCGCCGCTGATGTAGCGGTTCATCAGGGTCAGGCCGGGAATGCCGAGCGCGACGAAGTTGTAGTCGTGACGCACCTGCCAGGATTTTTCCTGAGCGTTGTCGTAGCTGGAGTTGTAGCTGTCGTTGGCCAGGGTGCCGCCGCTGGTGCCGTTGACCCGCATCCAGGCGCTGTCGCCGGTGAGTTTTTGCAGGCCGACGTAGAAGGTGTTGCCGCCGTACTTCGCGGAGAACATTCCCGACCAGGTCTTGTTGTCCAGATCCCCGGCGCGGGCACTGCCGTCTTCCTTGCCGTAGAAAAAACCGAGGTTGGCGCCCAGGGTCCAGTCGCCGATGGGTTGGCTGTGGATCAGGTTGACGTATTGCTGGCTGTAGATGTCCTTGAGTTCGGCGTTCCACAGTCCGATTTGTGTGCGCTTCTCGTTGAACAGGTATTCGCCGCCCTGGAAGTTGAAGCGGTCAGAGGTAAACGCCGCTTTGCCGGTCATCGACATGTCGCTCATGCTGCTGTCGTCACGCGGGCTGTTCTGGCGGAACTGACCGCCGTAGAGCGTCAGGCCATTGATTTCTTTCGAGGTGATCTGGCCGCCGCGAAAGGTTTGCGGCAGTGAGCGACCATCGTCCGAACGCAGGATCGGCAGCACCGGCATCCATTCGCCGACCTTCACTTCGGTCTGCGACAGCTTCGCCTTGAAGGCAACGTTGGTGCGACCGAAGCTGTCCGCCGGGCGTCCGTCATGATCCAGCGGCAGCAACTGAGTACCGCCGGTGCCTTTGCCGCCGTCGAGCTTCACCGAGTACAGCCCCAGCACATCCATGCCGAACCCGACGGTGCCCTGGGTGAACCCGGACTTGGCGTCGAGGATGAAGCTTTGCGTCCACTCTTCAGCCTTGCCCTGCGCCTTGGTCGGGTTGGTGAAGTTGCGGTTGATGTAGAAGTTGCGCAGGTTGAGGTTGACCTTGGCACCTTCGACAAAACCCGACTCTTCGGCTGTGGCGGGCAGGGCGGCGCTGGCCAGAGCGATGGCGATCAGGCTTGGAACCAAATACTGCGCAGTGGAAGGCGTCATGTGCTCGGTCTCTCTAATTCTTGGGGATGAAACGGGTTGATGCCGCAACCGTCGGGTTGCAGACAAAAGATTCGAATTCAAATGAAACGGGGCGAGATCAGCCAGACAGGGCGGGGCGCGGGGGCATGGTGTCGAACCTGTTGTTATTGGTTTTGTGTGGCGAATGGTGCGGGGAATGAACTGGATGGTTCAATTGGTAAAAGCGGGTTTTGGGCGATTATCGAACGCAAGATGGGGGCAGGTTGTTTGGTGTCTGAGCTGGCCTCTTCGCGAGCAAGCCCGCTCCCACATTTGACCGAGTTCTTTCAGAAGGAACGCGGGCGAATGTGGGAGCGGGCTTGCTCGCGAAGGGGCCAGAGCAGTCAATACACCTTTCCCAGCAGCCAACAAAAAGCCCACCAAACGGTGGGCCCCTTGTCTACAGCAACTCGATCAGAACAACTTCAACTTCGGCGCTTCTTCTTTCAGCGGCTCGACTTTCGCAGTCTGCTCATTCCAGCCACCGCCCAGTGCCTTGTACAGATTCACGGCGCTGGTCAGTTGCGCCAGACGGTCGGTGATCAGTGCCTGTTGGGCACTGAACAGCTGGCGCTGGGCATCGAGGAACGTCAGGTTGCTGTCGACGCCAATGCGATAACGACGCTCGGCCAGACGGTAGTAGTCCTGGTTGGCGGTGACGAAATCACGCTGGGCCTGCAACTGCTCGGTGTAGGTCTGGCGGGCGGCCAGGCCGTCGGCGACTTCCTGGAAGGCCGTTTGAATGGACTTCTCGTAGTTCGCCACGCCGATGTCTTTCTGGATTTTCGAGTAATCCAGGCTGGCGCGCAGGCTGCCGGCATTGAAGATCGGCAGGTTGATTTGCGGCTGGAACAACCAGGTGCCCGAGCCGCCCTTGAACAGGCCGGACAGGTCCGGGCTCAGGGTCCCGGCGTTGGCGGTCAGGCTGATGCTCGGGAAGAACGCCGCCCGTGCCGCGCCGATGTTGGCGTTGGCCGCTTTCAGGTTGTATTCGGCCTGGAGGATGTCCGGACGACGTTGCAGCAGGTCCGACGGCAGGCCGGGCGGTACGTCGCTCAACAGGTCGTCAGACAGCGGCTTGGCTTCTCGCAGATTGGCCGGGATGCCGGTGCCGAGTAGCAGCACCAGGCTGTTTTCATCCTGGGCAACCTGACGCGTGTAACGGGCCAGTTGTGCACGGGCGTTTTCCACCGAGGTACGCGACTGCGCCAGATCCAGGGCGGAAGCCACACCCACTTCGTTGCTGCGCGCGGTGAGCTTGTAGCTCTCCTCGAATGCACCGAGGGTGTCCTGAGTCAGCTTGCGCAGCTCTTTGTCGGCCTGCCACGTCAGGTAGGCATTCGCCACGCTGGCGACCAGGCTGATTTGCGTGCTGCGACGGCCTTCTTCCGTGGCGAAGTACTTCTGCAGTGCTTCTTCGCTCAGGCTGCGAACCCGACCGAACAGGTCGAGTTCATAGGCGCTGATGCCAACGGTAGCGGAGTAGGAACTGGTGATGCCCGCCTGGCCGGTCTGCGAAGCATCCGCCGGAACCCGCTGACGGGTGCCGGTGCCATTGGCCGACACGGCCGGGTACAGGTCCGCACGCTGGATGCGGTACTGCGCCGCGAACGCGTCGATGTTCAGCGCCGCGACACGCAGGTCACGGTTGTTTTCCAGGGCGACCTGGATCAGCTGCTGCAATGCCGGGTCATGGAAAAACTGCTTCCAGCCCTGTTCGGCGGCGGCCTGTGCAGGCGCCTGGGTCGGCGAATACGCCGGGCCTTGCGGGTATTGCGCTGCCACCGGTGCTTCAGGCTGCTGATAGTCGGGTATCAGCGAGCAGCCGCTCAGCACGAAGGCCGCGACGGCGATGGAGAGTAGCGACTTGCTCATTGGCCAGCCTCTTTAGAAGGTTCAATAGCGTCGTCCTGATCGGCGATTTTACGCTGACCCATGGCCGACACGGTGACAAAGAACAGCGGGACCCAGAAGATCGCCAGTACGGTGGCGGTGATCATACCGCCAATTACCACAGTACCGATGGCGTGTTGGCTGCCCGAGCCGGCGCCGGTGGAAATGGCCAGAGGCACCACGCCGAGAATGAACGCCAGGGAGGTCATGATGATCGGCCGCAAACGCATGCGACAAGCCTCAATCGCAGCCTCCTGCAAGCTCTTGCCCTGTTCATGCAGATCCTTGGCGAACTCGACGATCAGAATGGCGTTTTTCGCCGCCAGCCCGATGGTGGTCAACAGACCCACGAGGAAGTACACGTCGTTGGACAGACCCCGCAGGCTGGTAGCCAGCAGTGCACCGATAATCCCCAGAGGCACCACGAGCACGACCGCAATCGGAATCGACCAGCTTTCATACAGCGCCGCCAGACACAGGAACACCATCAGGATCGACAGCGCGAACAGCGCCGGCGCCTGGGAGCCCGCCAGTCGTTCTTCATACGACAGACCGGTCCAGGAAATACCGACACCGGCCGGCAGTTTCTGGGCAAGCGCCTCGACTTCGGCCATGGCTTCACCGGTGGAATAACCCGGAGCCGGGGCGCCGAGGATTTCCATCGCTTCTACGCCGTTGTAACGGGCCAGTTTTGGCGAACCGTAAATCCACTCACCCTTGGCAAACGCGGTGAAAGGCACCATGGTCCCGGCGCTGTTGCGCACGTACCACTTCTTCAGGTCCTCAGGGCTCATGCGCGCGCCGGGCTGGCCTTGCACGTAAACCTTCTTCACCCGACCACGGTCGATGAAGTCGTTCACATAGCTACTGCCCAAGGCAATCGACAGGGTGTTGTTGATGTCGGCGATGGTAACGCCCAGCGCACTGGCCTTCTCGTCGTCTATTTCCAACTGGTATTGCGGCTCGTCGTTCAGACCGTTCGGGCGCACTTGCGACAGCACTTTGCTCTGCGCCGCCATGCCGAGGAACTGGTTACGGGCAGCCATCAGCTTTTCGTGACCGATACCGGCGCGGTCTTGCAAGAACACGTCGAAACCGGTGGCGTTACCCAGCTCCAGTACCGCTGGCGGCGCGAAAGCGAACACCATGGCGTCACGGAAGGTGAAGAAGTGCTGTTGGGCACGGGCTGCGACTTTGAACACGTTGTTGTCGGCGTTACGTTCATCCCACGGCCTCAACATGATGAACGCCATACCCGAACTCTGGCCACGGCCGGCAAAGTTGAAGCCGGTGATGGTAAACACCGAGTTCACCGCATCGCCTTCACCGCCATCCTTGCTTGGGCGCAGCAGGAATTCACGCATTTGGTCCACGACTACCTGAGTGCGCTGGGCAGTCGAACCGGCCGGGGTCTGCACTTGAGCAAACAGTACGCCCTGGTCTTCCTCAGGGAGGAACGAGGATGGAATTCGCATGAACAACCAGATCATGCCGACGACGATGATCACGTAGGCCAGCAGGTACGGCACCTTGTTGCGCAGAATGTTGCCGACACCACGCTCATAGCTTTTCACGCTACGGTCGAAGTTGCGGTTGAACCAGCCGAAGAATCCGCGTTTCGGCACGCCGTGCTCGCCCTTGGGAATGGCTTTGAGCATGGTGGCGCAGAGCGCCGGGGTGAAGATCAGCGCGACCAGTACCGACAGGGCCATGGCCGAGACGATGGTGATCGAGAACTGCTTGTAGATCACACCGGTGGAACCGCCGAAGAACGCCATCGGCAAGAGTACCGCCGAGAGCACCAGGGCAATACCGACCAGCGCACCCTGGATCTGCCCCATGGATTTCTTGGTGGCTTCCTTCGGTGACAGGCCTTCTTCGCTCATGACCCGTTCGACGTTTTCCACCACGACGATGGCGTCGTCCACCAGCAGACCGATGGCCAACACCATGCCGAACATGGTCAGGGTGTTGATGCTGAAACCGAATGCCGCGAGGATGCCGAATGTACCCAGCAATACCACCGGTACGGTCATCGTGGTGATGACGGTGGCGCGGAAGTTTTGCAGGAACAGGAACATCACCAGGAACACCAGCACGATCGCTTCGACCAGGGTTTCAACCACACCCTTGATCGACTCGGTCACCACGGGCGTGGTGTCGTACGGGAACACCACTTCCATCCCTTGCGGGAAGAACGGCTTGAGGCTGTCGATGGTCTTGCGCAGGGCTTTCGCGGTGTCGAGGGCGTTGGCGCCGGTGGCCAGTTTCACCGCCAGACCGGAAGCCGGGGCGCCGTTGAACTGGGCGTTGATGCTGTAGTTCTCACCACCCAGACCGACGTCGGCGACATCTTTCAAGCGAACCTGAGAGCCGTCCTTGTTGACTTTGAGCAGAATTTTGTTGAATTGCTCAGCGGTCTGCAGGCGGGTCTTGCCGATGATCGTAGCGTTCAACTGAGTGTCGGGCAGGGCAGGCAGGCCGCCTAGCTGGCCGGACGATACCTGGACGTTTTGCGCGGCAATGGCGGTTTTGACGTCTATTGGGGTCAGGTTGAAGTTGTTCAACTTGGCCGGATCGAGCCAGATCCGCATGGCGTACTGGGAGCCGAACACCTGGAAGTCGCCCACGCCGGCTGTCCGCGAGATCGGATCCTGCATGTTGGACACGATGTAGTTGGACAGGTCGTCCTTGGTCATGCTGCCGTCACGCGAGACCACGCCGATCACCATCAGGAAGTTCTTCACGGCCTTGGTGACGCGGATACCTTGCTGCTGTACTTCTTGCGGCAGCAGCGGGGTGGCCAGGTTCAGTTTGTTCTGGACCTGAACCTGCGCGGTATCGGAGTTGGTGCCTTGCTCGAAGGTCGCGGTGATCGTCATGGTGCCGTCAGAGTTACTTTCCGAGGACACATAACGCAGGTTGTCGATACCGTTGAGCTGCTGTTCGATCACCTGCACCACGGTGTCTTGCACGGTTTGCGCGGAAGCGCCCGGGTAGGCCACGGAGATGGCGATCGCCGGCGGCGCAATGCTCGGGTACTGGTTGATCGGCAACTTGAGGATCGATAGAGCCCCGACCAGCATGATCACCAGGGCAATTACCCAGGCGAAAATCGGACGGTCGATAAAAAATTTCGACATGGTTTACTCCCCTTTGCCGCTGGAAGCCTTGTCAGCTGCCTGTGCGGGGGCCGGGTTCTTTGCGCCAACGTTAGTCGCCTCAGTGGCCTTGACTTCAATGCCAGGTTTGACGAATTGCAGTCCTTCGGTGATCAGGCGATCGCCGGCCTTCAGGCCGTCTTCGATCAGCCACTGGCTGCCGACAGTGCGGCTGGCCTTGAGTTGACGCAGCTGGACCTTGTTGTCCGGACCGACGACCAGCGCGGTCGGGGTGCCTTTGAGGTCGCGGGTCACGCCTTGTTGCGGTGCCAGGATGGCGGCGGCGTTGACGCCGGCCTGAAGCTGGGCGTGAACGAACATGCCAGGCAGCAGGGTGTGATCCGGGTTCGGGAACACCGCACGCAAGGTCACGGAACCGGTGGTCTGGTCAACCGAGACTTCGGAAAACTCGAGCTTGCCGTCGAGCTTGTACTGGCTGCCGTCTTCGAGGGTCAGCTTGACTGCGGCCGAGTTGTCGCCGGCCTTTTGCAGGCGACCGCTTTCCAGTTCGCGGCGCAGTTCAAGCAGCTCCACGGAAGACTGGGTAACGTCGACGTAGATCGGATCAAGTTGCTGGATCACCGCCATGGCGTCGGCCTGGCCACTGGTGACCAGTGCGCCTTCGGTCACGCTCGAACGACCGATACGACCGGAGAGTGGCGCGTAGACCTTGGTGTAGCGCACATTGATCTGGGCGCTTTGCATCGCGGCTTCCGATTGCAGGCGGTTGGCCAGTGCGGTGTCGTATTCCTGACGGCTGACGGCCTGCTCGTTGACCAGTTGCTTGTAGCGATCGGAGATCGACCTGGTCTGTTGCAGATTGGCTTCGGCGCTTTTCAGTGTGGCTTCATAAACCGCCGGATCGATCTGATACAGCTGCTGGCCGGCCTTGACGTCGCCGCCTTCCTTGAACAGACGCTTGAGAATGATGCCGTTGACCTGAGGGCGAACTTCGGCGATGCGGTAGGCGCTGGTGCGACCCGGCAGCTCGGACGTCAGGGTGAAGGCTTGCGGTTGCAGGGTGACAACGCCGACCTGAGGCGGTGGAGGTGCCGGTGGCGCCTCTTCCTTTTTACATCCGCTGAGCAGCGTTGCGAGGGCGACGGCAGTGACCAGAGCGGTAACAGCTGGCTTGAATTGCATGAAAATCCTCGGGTCAGGCGCGCAAATTGCGCACAAGAAATGTGTAAGGGTAAAAAATGTGCGCTGGGTGGATAAGTAGCTTGCTAAGGAATATACTTACGTTCATGGTTGTTTGTAAATACCTTGGCTGCGTACCCACTCCGTTACAAAAGCCGTTTCAAAGGTTCGGATTGTAGGCCGGGGACGACGCCCAAGAGCGTTCACCCCACTTTTGTTCAGCGGATGTTCAGGCATCGCTGAAGCACCCTGATTGAGGTTGTACCGACATGGTCCGTCGTACCAAAGAGGAAGCTCAGGAAACCCGTAGCCAGATACTCGAAGCGGCAGAGAAAGCCTTTTACGAACGGGGCGTGGCGCGCACCACGCTGGCGGACATCGCGACCCTGGCCGGCGTGACGCGCGGGGCCATCTACTGGCACTTCAGTAACAAGGCGGACCTGGTGCAAGCCATGCTCGATACGTTGCAAGAGCCGCTGGACGAAATGGCCAAGGCGAGTGAAAGCGAAGATGAACTCGACCCATTGGGTTGCATGCGCAAGCTGCTGATTCATTTGTTTCATCAAGTTGCCCTGGACCCGAAAACCCGACGCATCAATGAGATTTTGTATCATAAGTGCGAATTCACCGATGAAATGTGCGACCTGCGCCAGCAGCGCCGGAAGGTCAGCCTCGATTGCAATGTGCGCATCGGCCTGGCCTTGCGTAATGCGGTAAATCGAGGGCAGTTGCCGGACAATCTCGACACCGCCCGCGCGGCCATCTGCATTCATGCCTATATCGACGGCCTGCTGTACGAGTGGTTGCTCGCGCCGGACAGTTTCCAGCTGCACACCGAGGCCGAGCGTTGGGTCGATACCGGGTTGGAGATGCTGCGTTTGAGCCCCAGCCTGCGCAAATGAAGCAACCTGTGTAATCGGCTTCGCGCGCTCTACGGCAGTGGGGTGCTTTTATATACGCCCATTCGCTTGGATGACAGGTAGCAAGCTCAGTATTTTGTAGGAATTTTGTGTCTGGTCTGTGAGCGAATGTGAGTGCCGGGCATCAGACACAACTCCCTGTGGGAGCGGGCTTGCTCGCGAAAGCGGTGTAACAGTCGATATATGAAGTGGCTGACATACCGCATTCGCGAGCAAGCCCGCTCCCACAATGAATGGTGTTAAATCCCTGACGTTGTTCAGGTAATAAAAAGCCCCGGCTCTTTCGAGTCGGGGCTTTTGCGTTTCAACGGGTAGCGATTACAGCGTCGGGTAGTCGATGTAACCCACCGGGCCTTTGCCGTAGAACAACTCAGGACGTGCCTCGTTCAGCGGCGCATCGGCCTTCAAACGGGCCGGCAGATCCGGGTTGGCAATGAACGGCACGCCGAAGGCGACCGCATCGGCCTTGCCGCTGGCCAGCCAGGCGTTGGCGCTGTCCTTGGTGAAGCGTTCGTTGGCGATGTATGGGCCGCCGAAGGCTTCTTTCAGTTGTGGGCCGAGGCTGTCGGCGCCTTCTTTCTCGCGGGAGCAGATGAACGCAATGCCACGTTTGCCCAGTTCGCGAGCGACGTAGGTGAAGGTCTCGGACAGGTTGTCGTCACCCATGTCATGGGAGTCGGCGCGCGGTGCCAGGTGCACACCGACACGGCCGGCGCCCCAGACTTCGATCGCCGCGTCAGTCACTTCCAGCAACAGGCGAGCACGGTTTTCCAGGGAACCGCCGTAGTTGTCGGTGCGCTGGTTGGTGCTGCTTTGCAGGAACTGGTCGAGCAGGTAACCGTTGGCACCGTGGATTTCCACGCCGTCAAAACCGGCGGCCTTGGCGTTCTCGGCGCCGGTGCGGTAAGCGTCGATGATGTCGGCGATTTCGGCGGTTTCCAGTGCGCGCGGGGTGGGGTAGTCGGCCAGTGGGCGAACCAGGCTGACGTGACCTTTTGGCTGGATGGCACTCGGTGCGACCGGTGCTTCACCGTTCAGGTACGACGCGTGGGACACCCGGCCAACGTGCCACAGCTGCAGGAAAATCTTGCCGCCCGCGCCGTGGATCGCTTTGGTCACATTGGCCCAGCCACGCACCTGGTCGTTGGACCAGATGCCCGGGGTATCCGGGTAGCCGACGCCCATCGGCGTGACCGAGGTGGCTTCGCTGAGAATCAGGCCGGCCGAGGCGCGTTGTACGTAGTATTCGGCCATCAGCGCGTTCGGCACACGGCCCTCGTCGGCGCGGCAGCGGGTCAGCGGCGCCATGATGATGCGGTTGGTCAACTCGATGTCGCCCAGTTTGATCGGATCGAAAATAGTCGTCATGAAATACAACCCTCGTGAGGTATCAGTGGGTAGCAGGGGCCAGTTCGGGATTACCGCTCTGACGGAAAGTAATCAGGGTCACCAGCAGGGCGAGTACCGCCAGTGCAGCGGCCGCGAGTGGCACGCTGGTCAGGCCGTAGCCGTGGGCGATGACGCTGCCGCCGACCCAGGCGCCGAGTGCGTTGCCGACGTTGAACGCGCCGATGTTCAAGGTCGACACCAGGTTCGGTGCAGCCTTGCCGTAGGTCACCACGTTGACTTGCAGGGCAGGCACGGCGGCGAAGCACGCGGTGGCCCAGAGGAACAGGGTAATTTCGGTCGGGATGAGTGCAACGCTGGTCCAGGTCAGCACGGTGGAAATCACCGCCATGCTGATGAACACACCGATCAGCGTCGCCGCCAGGCCTTTGTCAGCCATTTTGCCGCCGATGATGTTGCCGACGGTCAGGCCCAGGCCGATGAGCATCAGGGTCCAGGTCACGCCGCGTGGCGAGACACCGGTGACTTCGCCCAGCAGCGGTGCGACATAGGTGAACAAGGTGAAGACCGATGCCGCGAACAATGCTGTCATGCTCAGCGACAGCCAGATACCGGCGCCTTTGAGGGCTCGCAGTTCGGCACGCATGTCGAGTTTTTCTTCGTCGCGCTTGGGTGGCAGGAAACGGATCAGGCCGATCAGGGCGATCACGCCAATCACAGTCACCGCCCAGAACGTCGAACGCCAGCCGTATTGCTGACCGAGCGCGGTGCCCAGCGGCACGCCGAGCACGTTGGCCAGGGTCAGGCCGGTGAACATCAGGGCCACGGCCGAAGCGCGTTTGTTGGCGGGCACGAGACCTGCCGCCACCACGGAACCGATACCGAAGAAGGCGCCATGGCACAGGGCAGTCACCACCCGGGCAAACATCAACACGTTGTAGTCACTGGCCACTGCACACAGCAGATTGCCGATGATGAAAATGCCCATCAACGCCACCAGTGCGGCCTTGCGCGGCAGTTTGGCGGTGGCCAGTGCCATGAACGGCGCACCGATGGCCACGCCGAGGGCGTAACCGGTCACCAGCCAGCCGGCGCCGGGGATCGACACGCCAAGGTCGGCCGCCACATCGGGCAGCAGGCCCATGATGACGAACTCGGTGGTGCCGATGGCGAAGGCGCTCAAGGCCAGAATGAGTAGCGAGAGGGGCATTGTTGATTCCTTGTCGGCTGACTGACGTTAAGGGTCAGAGCTCTTTGCTGAAGGTGCGGAGGAATTCCTGGATGGTTTCCTCGTTGCGTTTGAAAAAGTGCCACTGGCCGACTTTGCGGCTGCTGATCAGGCCGGCGCGTTGCAGGGTCGCGAGGTGTGCAGACACGGTGGACTGCGACAAGCCGCAACGTTGATCGATCTGCCCGGCACAGACGCCGTGCTCGTTGCTGTGGGTCTGGTCTGGAAATTCGACGTCCGGGTTTTTCAGCCAGTGCAGGATGTCTCGCCGTACCGGGTGCGCCAGGGCTTTTATTATTTCGTCGAGGTCGAGGTTCATGGCTTGGGGCTCGTGATGAGTAAAACGCTATATCGCGATGAGGCGAACTTTAAATCGGTATTTCGCGATATACCAATATGATTTTGGTCTGAAGACCGCGTAAATCGGTATATCGAGTTATAACGATATGATGTTGTAAAGAAGAGTATCCGCAGTGCTAAGCTGCGCGGCATGAACTATCTCGCACATCTTCACCTCGGTGGCCAGCGTCCCGGTCAATTGCTCGGCAGTCTGTATGGCGATTTCGTCAAAGGACGGCTGCAAGGGCAGTTCGACCCGGAGATCGAGGCGGCCATCCAGCTGCATCGCAGCATCGACGTGTTTACCGATCGCCATCCGTTGGTGGATGTGGCGTTGTCGCGGTTTTCCCTGACGCGTCGGCGGTACGCCGGGATCGTGCTCGATGTGTTTTTCGATCATTGCCTGGCGCGTGACTGGACGTTGTACGCGGATCTGCCGTTGGAGCAGTTCACTTCGGACGTGTATCGGGTGTTGTCCAATGAGCGGCAATTGCCGGAGCGGTTGGCAAGGATTGCGCCGCACATGGTGGCGAATGACTGGTTGGGTTCTTACCGGGAGTTTGACGTGCTGGAGCAGGTGTTGCGGGGGATTTCACGGCGGTTGACCAAGCCTGAGGAATTGGCGGCGGCGATGCAGGAGTTGCGGGTGTTGTATGAGCCGTTGAGCGATGACTTCAGATTGTTCTACCCCGAGTTGCAGGCATTCGCTGCAACGCCGCGAATCTAATGTGGGAGCAGGCTTGCTCGCGAAAGCGGTGTGTCAGCCACCATTGATGTCGGCTGACACACCGCTTTCGCGAGCAAGCCCGCTCCCACAGGGGATTTGTGTTTCTCCGGGGGAATTGCGTCAGGCCGCAATCGCCGGACGCATCGGAACTTGCTGTTTCTCCGGAATCGCCCCGAACAACGCCTTCTGCACCGCTTGCTGAGCTTCAAACGCCAGTGCCGCACGCTCGCGACCTTCGCAGGCAATCGGCTTGAGCAGATGAATCTCCACCTCACCCCGGTCATTGGCAAACAACCGCATCAGGTGCGAGAGCAAGTCATCATCACCAATGAACGGTGCCAGCGAATCCACTTCACCTTCGCGCAAATAACGAATCGCCACCGGCTGCAGCTTCGTTTGCGAATCAATCGCTGATGACAGCAGGCGCCCATGAAACGTACGCAGGGAGCGGCCATCGGTAGTGGTGCCCTCCGGAAACATCAGCAACGCATGTTCCTGCTCCAGATGACGGGTCATTTGTTTGCGGATCAACTGACTGTCGCCCGAACCGCGACGGATAAACAGGCTGCCCGCCTTGGCCGCCAACCAGCCCGCCACCGGCCAGGTGCGCACTTCGGCCTTCGACAGAAACGACAGCGGCGTCAGCATGCCCAGCAGCGGGATGTCGGTCCAGGACACATGGTTGCTGACCCAGAGCATCGATTCCTTCGGCAATTTACCGTGCACCGTCACGCGAAAGGGCAGGGCATTCGCCAGGCGCGCCATGAAAAATCGCGACCAACGCTGACGGCGGACCATCGAGTGGGCGATGCCCAAGCGCTCGAACACGCCGAAGACACTGGCCATGCTCAGTCCCAATGTCACCACCACCAACACTCGCGCAATCCGCGCGTACACCCGCAGACGGCTCATTACACAGCCGCCTTGAAGTGCTTGGCGTAGCGCGGGCAGAGTTCGTCGCGCTTGAGCAGGATGAACACGTCGGCGACCTGGAAGTCTTCGTCCCAGCACGGCTCGCCGCAGATCTTCGCACCGAGGCGCATGTAGGCCTTGAGCAGTGGCGGCATTTCGGCGATGACGTTGGAGGGGATGTCCAAAACCGGCAGCGGCTTTTTCGGTTCGGCGCGCAGGTGTTCAGTGCACAGATAACGTTCGCGCAGACGCTGCATGATCGCGTGGGCCTGAATGCCGCCGTCCTGCATCGGGATGCTCGCGCAACCCATCAAATAGCTGTAGCCGCCCTGGTTCAGGACTTCAGCCAGTTCGCCCCAGAGCACCGCGATGGTGCCGCCGTTGCGGTAGGCCGGGTCGACGCAGGTGCGACCGATTTCGAGGATCGGGCCTTTGAGGTGGACCAGGCCGTGCAGGCTGAATTCTTCTTCGCTGTAAAACCTGCCCAGGCTGCTGGCGGCCGTGTGGTCGAGCAAACGGGTGGTCGCCACCAGGCGCCCGGTGTTCAAGTCGCGCACACCGATGTGAGCGCAGTGAACATCGTAATCATCCATGTCCAGACCCAGCTCCGCGCCTTTCAGCTTGGCGTTGAATTCGCCGCTGAACACGTTGAAGCGCAAGGCCTGGGCTTCCTGCAAGGCCTCGGCGCCCACCAGGCGTTCGGCTTGCAGGCGGCGTTCATTGCCGGTGTCGCTGATGCGGGCGATCTGAGTCATGACGAATCTCCGTGCGGGCTGCTCACCCGTCTTGGGGTTACAGCGGATCGACTTTCTTTATCCAGCCTTGTTGTGCAAAGTCAGGCTATGTAGCCCCGGTGTCATCGCCATGAAGCTTTGGTGATGCTTATATGACAGCCCACGAGGAGCCTCTTATGCCCTGGCAAAACCTGTTGAACCGCCGCGATCGCTTGCCTGCCAATCCAGACCTGGCGGAGGGTTTCGCGACCTTGTTGCATCAGTTGGGTACGGTCACGCCGTTTGAGCTGGCGGTGGTCGGCGGACGCCTGATGGCGACACCGGGACTGGCGTTTCTGGTGGGTTATCAGGCGGCGTTGCGCATGCTCTGGCCGAGCGCGCCGCCGAGCCTCGGCGCGTTGTGCGCGACCGAGCAGCGCAGCCTGCGGGTGGCGGACATGCAGACGCGTCTGACCGACCTGCGTCTGAGCGGACGCAAGGACTTCGTCACGGCCGGCGATGCGGCGGACTGGTTGCTGATCGCCGCCCGCAGTGAAGAACCCGGCGATGATCCGCGCCTGAGCCTGGCCGTGGTCTATCCCGGCGAACCGGGTGTACGGGTGGAAAAACTCCCGGCGATCCCGCTGATGCCGGACATCAGCCACGGTCGGTTGCTGCTGGAAAACGCGCTGTGCGAATTGCTGGCGGGGGATGGCTGGGACGCGTATGTCAAACCGTTCCGCACCCTCGAAGACATCTATGTGCTGAGCGCCATGACGGCGTGGTTGTATGGGGTTGGTCAGGACAGCGACTGGCCGCAGAACGTGTTACTGCGTTTGCTGGCGTTGCTGGCCGGATGCGCGGAAGTCAGCCGGCAGGCGCCGAACAACCCGGCCGGGCATGTGCTGCTGGGTGGGTTGTTTGCGCAGTTTGACGGGTTGAAGGTTGAGGTGAATCAAGCGTTGGCCGATGGGACGCCGGAGTGGGCGGCGATGTGGCAGCGGGATCAGTCGGTGATGGATTTGGCGGCGGGCGCCAGAGGGAAGCGGTTGGCCAAGGCACTTGCTGGATCTTCGCTGAATTGACCGGCCCCTTCGCGAGCAAGCCCGCTCCCACATTGGATTTATGTTGTGCCAAAGATTTGAGTCCGGCACAGATCCCATGTGGGAGCGGGCTTGCTCGCGAAGACGGCCGGATGAACGACACAAAATCCAAAACTGTCATCAACCTCGACTAAGCTCAGCCGGTTCATCCCTCCGAGCCCCCACCATGTTCAAAGGCTTGCCCCTGCTGTTCATGCTGCTGCTCAGCCTCACGGCCCACGCCGAGCACTGGCCAGCCGAGCAATGGTCCACCGGCCCAACTGTCAGCGGCCCGGCGCTCCAAACCCTGGAAACCTACGCCTTCCCACCCCGCGACGACAGCACCCGAAAAGGCATCCGCACCGATGCCTTGCTGGTGATCCGCGACGGCCAGTTGATTTACGAACGCTACGCCGGCCCGACCACTGCCGACACGCCGCACCTGACCTGGTCGATCAGCAAAAGCCTCATGGCCACGGTGCTCGGCGTCGCCTATGGCGAAGGCCTGTTCAAACTCCAGGACCCGGCGCTGAAGTTCTATCCACCGCTGGAAAAACACCCGGCGATCACCCTCGCCGATCTGCTGCACTGGGCCTCTGGCCTGGACTGGCAGGAAGATTACGAATACGCCCCGTTGAAGTCCTCGGTGGTGGCGATGCTTTACACCCGCGGTCATCACAATATGGCTGCATTCACCACCGATCACGCCGAGTATGCCCAACCCGGTCAGGCCTTTCGGTATTCCAGTGGCGACAGCAATCTGCTGGCCGCGGCGCTGAAAAACATCGTCGGCCCGGCACGCTATCCCGACTATCCATGGACGGCGCTGTTCGAACCCTTGGGCATTCGCCACGCCGTTTGGGAAACCGACGCCACGGGCACCTTCGTCGCCTCATCCTATGCCTACCTCACCGCGCGGGACCTGGCACGAGTCGGCCTGCTGATGGCCCGCGACGGTCGTTGGGGCGACCGGCAATTACTGCCCAAGGATTGGGTCGCCTTCAACCGCCAGCCTTTCGACCGCTATCGAGCCCATCAGGACGAGGCGGTGCCGGGCGGTCAGTGGTGGCTCAATCGCGCAGCGGATGGCGCCGCACAACCCTGGCCCGATGCCCCCGCCGACACCTTCGCCGCACTCGGCCATTGGGGCCAGGCGATGTACGTGATCCCCAGTGAAAACCTGGTGATCGTGCGCTACGGCGATGATCGCGATGGCCGCTATCGACACAACGAACTGCTCAAACTCGCGCGCATGGCATTCGCCGGGAAGGTGCAGCCATGAACCGCCGCAGTTTTGTCCGCCGCCGACCGTTCAGCACGCTGTGGTTGATCCTGCTGATCGCCTTGCTCGGCTGGATCTGGCAGGAGCGGGTGGCGCTGTGGGCGTTCCCGGACATCATCAGCGCCTACACCGCCAAGGAATATTGCTCGTGCCGGTATGTGATGAACAACGACGCCGAATATTGCCATGGCTATGTGAAGCAGTGGATACCCGTCACCGGCTTTACCGATGACCCCGCCAGCAAGCGCATCACCGTCAGCGGGATGGGCCGCAGCAACAACGCGCAGTGGATCGGCAAACGCCAAGGCTGCCGCCTGACGCCTTAACAGCGGCGATGCTCTTTTGTGGCGAGGGAGCTTGCTCCCGCTCGGCTGCGTAGCAGTCGTAAAACCTGCACTCGCGGTTCGTCTGATAGAACTTGTTACCTGACATTGGGAGCGCTTCGCACTCCAGCGGGAGCAAGCTCCCTCGCCACAAAGGTTCGGTGTCGGTGATGGACAGTTTGCATCTGGCGCATAGGCGGTTAAGGTTCGTGCAGGTTTATTTTCAGCACAGGTCTTTATGTTCAAGCGGTTCCTTATCAAAACCTTGGCATTTGTGTTGCTGGCCTGCGCTACTTTGTCGGCCCAAGCCAATTGGTACCTGGACGGCGAGTCCTCGCGGCTGTCGTTCGTCAGCACCAAAGACGCCAACATTTCCGAAGTTCAGCGCTTCTTGGTGCTGCACGGCAAAGTCAGCCCCAAAGGCCTGGCCGAGGTGGAAGTCGAGTTGGAGTCGGTGAACAGCGGCATCCCCTTGCGTGACGAACGCATGCGCAAGGAATTGTTCGAGATCCAGACTTTTCCCGAAGCCTTGATCACTGCACAAATCGATCTGCGCCCGATCAACGACCTCGCGCCCGGCGCGCAACTCGAATTGCGCCTGCCGGTGACCGTCAACCTCCATGGCAAACAACACGACTACAACGCCGAACTGCTGGCGACCCGTCTGGATGACCGGCGCTTTCAGGTGGTGACGCTCGAACCGCTGGTGATCAACGCCGCGGATTTCGACCTGGCACCGGGGCTGGACAGTTTGCGCAGGGTCGCCGGTTTGTCGGCGATCAGTCTGTCGGTGCCGGTGGGTGCGGTACTGATTTTCACGGCGCGTTGACATGGCCGGCGCGATTTTTCCGTGGCGTGAAGGCAACCACTTCGAGCTGCTGATCGACGGTCCGCAGTTCTTCCCGCGCATGCTGGTCGCGATTGCCCGCGCCGAAGAGCAGGTCGAGCTGGAGCTGTACCTGGTGGAGGCGGGCGCCTGTGCCGAAGCCATGGTTCAGGCGCTGGTCCAGGCGGCCGAGCGCGGTGTGCGGGTGCGCTGCCTGTTCGATGATTACGGCAGCCTCGCGTTTACCCTGACCTTGCGTCAGCGGCTGATGGCGGCGGGTGTCGAACTGCGTTTCTACAATCGCCTGAGCTGGCGGCGCTGGGTCGGCAATCTCTATCGCGATCATCGCAAGCTGTTGCTGGTCGATCAGAGCATGGCGGTGGTCGGCGGCACCGGTGTCACCGATGAGTTCTGGACGCCGGGCGAAGACACCAGCGAATGGCACGAAGTGATGGTGGAAATCACCGGCCCCCTGGTCATAGACTGGCAGTTGCTGTTCGACCGCCAATGGATCGCCAACCGCCATCGACGCGCCTGGAAACCTGCCTCGCATTTCGGCTTGCCGCGATTGCCGCGCGTGCCGTCCACAGGTGAGGGCATGGGCCGCGTGGCGTATGCCGACGCCCGTCAACACCGCGACATTCTGCAATCACTGGTTCGTGCGTTGAACAGTGGCCAGAAGCGAATCTGGCTGGCCACACCGTATTTCCTGCCGACCTGGAAAGTCCGCCGCTCGTTGCGTCGGGCGGCCGGTCGAGGTGTTGATGTGCGTCTGCTGTTGACCGGCCCGCGCACCGATCACCCGTCGGTTCGCTACGCCGGGCACCGTTATTACCCGCGACTGCTCAAGGCCGGGGTGCAGGTCTTCGAGTACCAGCCGTGCTTCCTGCACCTGAAAATGGTGCTGATCGATGACTGGGTGAGTATCGGCTCGTGCAACTTCGATCACTGGAATTTGCGATTCAATCTGGAAGCCAACCTTGAGGCGCTGGACCCCGGGCTGACGAGGGCGGTGGCGGCGAGTTTCGAGCGTGACTTTGCGTTGAGCCAAGAGGTGAGCCTGGAGGCATGGCAACGCCGGCCGTTGTGGCGACGGGTCAAGCAAAGGGTCTGGGGATGGGTGGATCGGCTGGTGGTGAATCTGCTGGATCGCCGGGGTTAATCCCAATCTCCGCAACACCCTAAAACCACTGTGGGAGCGGGCTTGCTCGCGAAGGCGGTGTGTCAGTCACCATGATGTCGACTGACAGTCCGGCTCCGCGAGCAAGCCCGCTCCCACATTTGTTATGTGTTGCCTGGAAGGGTTACAGCAACTCAAAGCTCTGCTGCGTCACGTCCTGGGAATCCAGGCCGATCTGCACGTTGAACTTGCCTGGCTCCGCTGCGTACTTGAGCTGGGCGTTGAAGAACTTCAGGTCATCCTCGGTGATGGTGAAGTGCACGACTTTCTGTTCGCCGGCCTTGAGCGTGATTTTCTGGAAGTTCTTCAGTTCCTTCAGCGGCCGGATCATCGAACCGGTCACGTCCTGGATGTACAGCTGCACCACGGTTTCGCCGTCACGCTTGCCGGTGTTTTTCACCATGACGCTGGCGTCGAGCCTGCCGGTCTTGTTCAGCGTGGTCGATGACAGCGCCATGTCGGTCAGGCTGAAGTCGGTGTAGCTCAGGCCGAAGCCGAACGGGAACAGCGGACCTGTGGTGTCATCGAAATACTGCGAGGTGTAGTTGCCCGGTTTGCCCGGCGTGAACGGCCGACCAATGCTCAGGTGGTTGTAGTAGGTCGGAATCTGACCGACCGAACGCGGGAAGGTGATCGGCAGTTTGCCCGACGGGTTGTAGTCGCCGAACAGCACGTCGGCGATGGCGTTGCCGCCTTCGGTGCCGCTGAACCAGGTTTCCAGAATCGCGTCGGCCTGGTCTTTCTCTTCGAGAATCGACAGCGGACGGCCGTTCATCAGCACCAATACCAGCGGTTTGCCGGTGGCTTTCAGCGCCTTGATCAACTCGCGTTGGTTGGCCGGGATGTTCAGGTCGGTGCGGCTCGACGATTCGTGGGACATGCCACGGGATTCGCCTACTGCGGCGACCACCACATCGGCATCCTTGGCGGCTTTCACCGCTTCGTCGATCAGTACATTGGCCGGACGCGGATCATCCACCACTTCCGGTGCATCGAAGTTGAGGAAGTTCAGGTAATCAACGGCTTTCTTGTCACTGGTGATGTTGGCGCCACGGGCGTAGATCAGTGTCGATTGCGCGCCGAGTGCGGTGGTCATGCCGTCGAACAGCGTCACCGACTGCGCAGGGCGACCGTTGGCGGCCCAACTGCCCATCATGTCGATCGGTGCCTTGGCCAACGGACCGACCAGGGCGATTTTCGCGGTTTTCTTCAGCGGCAGGGTTTCGCCCTGATTCTTCAGCAACACCAGGCTGCGGCGCGCAACATCGCGAGCCTCGGCGCGGTGCAGGCGGCTGTCGGCGTTCGTGTCGGCCGGATCATCTTCAGCCTTGCCGATGCGCAGGTACGGGTCTTTGAACAGGCCCATGTCGTACTTGGCGGCGAGCACTTCCCGCACGGCGTTGTCGATGTCGCTCTGCTCGATCTCGCCGGCCTTCAACAGACCCGGCAGTTCTTTGCCGTACAGGGTGTCGTTCATGCTCATGTCGATGCCGGCCTTGATCGCCAGCTTCGCGGCTTCGCGACCGTCAGCGGCAACGCCGTGCTTGATCAGTTCGAAAATCGCCCCATGGTCGCTGACCGCCAGGCCCTTGAAGCCCCATTCCTTGCGCAGCAGGTCGTTCATCAGCCAGGTGTTGGCGGTGGCCGGCACGCCGTTGATCGAGTTCAGTGCAACCATCACCCCGCCGGCACCGGCGTCAATCGCGGCGCGGTATGGCGGCAGGTAGTCCTGGTACATCTTGACCGGGCTCATGTCGACGACGTTGTAGTCGCGACCGCCTTCGACCGCGCCGTACAAGGCAAAGTGCTTGACGCTGGCCATGATGCTGTCAGCTGCGTTCGCGCCAGTGCCCTGGAACGCTCTGACCATGACGCCGGCGATGCGCGACACCAGATACGTGTCTTCGCCGAAGCCTTCGGAAGTCCGGCCCCAACGCGGGTCGCGGGAGACGTCGACCATCGGCGCGAAGGTGATGTCGACGCCATCCGACGCGGCTTCCTTGGCGGCGATGCGCCCGGACAGGCCTATGGCGTCCATGTCCCAGCTCGACGCCAGCGCAATCGGGATCGGGAAAATGGTGCGATGGCCGTGGATCACGTCATAGGCGAAGAACATCGGGATCTTCAACCGGCTGCGCATGGCCGCGTCCTGCATCGGACGGTTTTCCGGGCGGGTGATGGAGTTGAACGTGCCGCCGATGTTGCCGGCGGCGATTTCCTTGCGGATCAGCTCCCGAGGCATTTCCGGACCGATGCTGATCAGGCGCAACTGGCCGATTTTTTCATCGAGGGTCATCTGCTTCATCAGGTTGCTGATGAAAGCGTCCTTGTTTTCCAGAGGTGCGGGCGTCGTGGCGGCCAATACGGTATGACTGGCCAGGCTGACGAACAGACCCAGCAAACACAGCTTCTTCATGAATGGTTTTCTCTAAAGCCTAAACGGCAGGGAATACGCGCCGGTCAGCCAAAATTTAAGGAGCGACTATTGTTGTTCAGGTAAATGCAGCACACTTCTGCGTGTTTTTGCGCTGGTGCATCTTTTAGCCCATTGGCTCGATGCAATCCAGTGGCGGCGGCAGATTATGCCCCAAGAGGCCGGTCAGAAGGTCGCTGGTTGTTTTTTCAACGGAATGTGCAAGGGAGCGTCAACCAGATGAATGCAAGACACCACACTCGGTCGAGCCTGCGCGTCGCAGCCTTGATGTTGCTGACCACGTTGCTGGCCGGTTGCGGCATCAACAACATTCCGACCCTCGACGAACAGGCGAAGGCCGCCTGGAGCCAGGTGCAGAACCAGTACCAGCGTCGCGCCGACCTGATCCCCAACCTGGTGGAAACCGTCAAGGGCTACGCCAGGCACGAAGAAGAAACCCTGACCGCGGTGATCGAAGCCCGGGCCAAGGCCACTTCGATCCAGGTAGATGCCAGCACCCTCGACAATCCCGAGAAACTCAAGCAGTTCCAGCAAGCGCAGGATCAGCTGACCGGTGCCTTGAGTCGTCTGATGGTGGTGTCCGAGCGCTATCCGGACCTCAAGGCCAACCAGAATTTCCTGGCGTTGCAATCGCAACTGGAAGGCACCGAGAATCGCATCGCCGTGGCGCGTCGTGATTTCATCCTCGCGGTGCAGAAGTACAACACCGAAATCCGCACCTTTCCGGGGCGCTTGTGGCACACCGTGATGTACAGCGATCTGCCGATCCGTGAAACCTTCGAAGCCACCAGCCCCGGCGCCGAGAAAGCACCTGAAGTGAAGTTCTGATCACCACCTGTAGGAGCTGCCGCAGGCTGCGATCTTTTGATCTTGATGTTCAGCGATCCCAAGAAAAGATCGCAGCCTTCGGCAGCTCCTACAGGAGTAAACGTGTTGATGCTGGTGCACGGATGAGGTTGCCAATGCGCGTGATGAAAGTGAGCCTGGTGGCGTTGTTCTGGGTGTTTGCCCTGACGGTCCAGGCCGAGCTGAAATTTCCGGAGCTGACCGGGCGGGTGGTGGATAACGCCCAAATGATCGAACCCTCGGTGCGCGAGCAGTTGACGCAACAGCTCAACGCCCATGAAAAAGCCACCGGTGAACAATTGGTGGTGGTGACGTTGCCGGACCTGCAGGGCACTGACATAGCCGACTTCGGTTATCAACTCGGGCGCCACTGGGGCATCGGTCAGAAGGACAAGAACAACGGTGCGCTGCTGATCGTCGCTCGCGATGAGCGCAGGTTGCGGATCGAAGTCGGTTATGGCCTGGAAGATCGCCTGACCGATGCGCAGAGTTCGGTGATCATCAACCAGGTGATCACCCCGGCGTTCAAGACCGGCAACTTCAGCAAGGGCATCAGCGATGGGGTCGCGGCGATGCTGGTGGTGCTGGGCGGCAGTCCGCTGGATGAGCCGTCGACGGTTTACGACTCTGGCGGGAATCAGGAGAGTGACTTCGTTTCGCGGCATCCAGGGATTTTCGTGTTTCTGGTGTTGCTGTTCATCCTGACGATTTTCGTCTTGCAGATGTTCGGGATTCTGCCAGCGGGCCGAGGTGGCTCGGGCGGTTCCAGTGGTGGTTTCGGCGGCGGTGGTTTTGGGGGTGGCGGTGGCGGCGGGGGCTTCAGCGGTGGTGGGGGCAGTTTCGGGGGCGGCGGTTCGTCGGGCGGCTGGTGATAACAACAATGAACGGGCATTCGTAAACATGGCATTACTGACTGAACACGAACAACGCAAAGTCGCCGAGGCGATCGCCCGGGTCGAGCGCGACACCGACGCCGAACTGGTGACCGTGCTCGCAGCACGCGCCGACGACTACGCGTACATCCCGCTGCTGTGGGCCAGTTTGCTGGCGCTGGTGGTGCCGGGTGTCGTGCATTACCTGACCGGCTGGCTGACCATGCACAGCCTGTTGCTGGTGCAATGGATCACCTTCATCGTACTGTGCCTGGTGTTCCGGATTCCGAAAGTCACCACACACCTGATCCCGCGTTCGGTGCGTCACTGGCGCGCGTCGAACCTGGCGCGCCGGCAGTTTCTGGAGCAGAACCTGCACCACACCGTGGGCAGCACTGGCATGCTGATTTTCGTCTGCGAGGCCGAGCGTTATGTGGAAATTCTGGTGGATGAAGGGATTTCCAAACGGCTGGATAACAAGAACTGGGACGCCATTGTTGCGGCGTTTACCCAGCAGGTGAAGCAGGGGCAGACGTTGCAGGGGTTTGTGACGTGCGTCGAGGCGTGCGGCGAGTTGCTCAAGGTGCATGTGCCGGTGACGCATGTGCGCAATGAGTTGCCGAACCGGTTGGTGGTTCTAGGCTGAACCTCATTCCCTGTAGGAGCGAGCTTGCTCGCGATGGTCGCCAACGATGACGTGGGCTGGCTGGATAACCGCGGCGTTTCGGTATCCTTCGCGAGCAAGCTCGCTCCTACAGAAAGCACCGTTCGGTAAATAACTGCGTGTCCCGAACGGCCATCCCCACTAAAATACCCGCCATTCCCGATTCGCTCCGCCCGAGGCCGTTTTTTCCATGTCCGTCACCGCCACTCCCGCCAGCCTCGCGCCGGATCACCACGCCCAGTTCATCGACCTGCTGCAAACCAGCCTCGACGCCAGCGCCTTCATCAAACTGGTACTGGCCAAGTACGTCGGCACCGAAGCGGATCTGCAGCGGCTGATCATCAAGCAGCTAACGGTCAAGGATCAGCCTTGCCTGTCCTTCGTCTACCGCTACAAGACCCGCGACATCACCAAGAACCTCCCGCTGGCCGAGGGCGTGGCGACCATCGCCGCGTTGTTGCCGGCCTCGTTCAAAAATGCGCATTTGTTGTCGCTGACCGACGAAGCCCAGCTCGAATACAGCAAAAAGGGCAAGTCTTCGCTGTTCAAGAGCAAACCTCAGCAATTGCGCGAAGTACCGTCTGCCGAGCACAACCGCGAAAAGAACCGCTTCCTCGACCTCAGCCGCCCGTTCCTCGCCGACCTCGGTGTGACGAACAGCAAACACGAGCTGATCCCGGCGATGTCGCGCAAGTGGAAACAGATCAACAAGTTCATCGAAGTCTTCAGCCATGCGCTGACCACCTCGCCGCTGGCGCTGGACAAACCGGTGCGGGTCGCGGATTTCGGTTCGGGCAAGGGTTACCTGACGTTCGCGATCCACGACTACCTGCGCAACACCCTGAACGCCGAAGGCGAAGTGACGGGCGTCGAGCTGCGCGATGAAATGGTCAATTTGTGCAACGCCGCCGCCGCGAAGCTGGAACATCCGGGCCTGGTATTCAAGTGCGGCGACGTGCGCAGCGTCGCGCCGAGCGAGCTGGACGTGATGATCGCGCTGCACGCCTGCGACATCGCCACTGACTATGCGATTCACACCGGCATCCGCTCCGGCGCCTCGATCATCATGTGTTCGCCGTGCTGTCACAAACAGATCCGCCTGCAAATCCAGAGCCCGGCGCTGCTCAAGCCGATGCTGCAATACGGTTTGCATTTGGGTCAGCAGGCGGAAATGGTCACCGACAGTTTGCGTGCGCTGTTCCTTGAAGCCTGTGGTTACGAGACCAAGGTGTTCGAGTTCATCTCACTGGACCACACCAACAAGAACAAGATGATCCTGGCGGTCAAACGCGCCGAGCCGGTGGCCCCGGCCCAGCTGTTGGTGAAGATTCAGGAGCTGAAGGATTTCTACCACATCAGCGAGCACTGCCTCGAAACCTTGCTCCGAGCCGACGGCTACCTCTGACCCCTGTGGGAGCGGGCTTGCTCGCGAAGGGGCCGTCTCATCCAACATCTTCGTTGGCTGTTAGTCCGCTTTCGCGAGCAAGCCCGCTCCCACAGGAGGTTTCACCGCGGTCTTGCGTCCGAGCATCACCGTCACGATCACCCCGGCAGCAAACAGCCAGGTGATCGGCTCGATGTGTTCACCAAAGAACAACGCCGAAAACGCGATGGTGAAGAAGATCTGCAACAACTGAATCTGACTGACCCGCGCAATGCCGCCCATCGCCAAGCCGGCGTACCAGGCAAAAAAACCAATGAACTGCGAGAACAGCGAAACATAGCCAAACGCCCACCAGGTCTTGGCCGAAATCTCGCCCTGATGTTGCAACGCCAGGTACACCACCGGCCCGATCAACAGCGGCGTCGACAGCACCAGCGCCCAGCAGATCACCTGCCAGCCGCCCATCTCCCTGGCCAGTCGGCCACCTTCGGCATAGCCCAGACCACCCACGGCAATCGCGCCGAGCATCAGCAAATCACCGGCCTGAATGCTGCCGGCACCGCTGATCAGCGCGTAACCCAGCACCAGCGCACTGCCCAGCGCGGCGCAGGCCCAGAAGGCTTTCGACGGTCGTTCGTGGGACAGCCACGCGGCGTAGAGTGCCACACACAGCGGTTGCAGGCCGTTGACCAATGCGCCGTGGGAGGCGGGCAAGGTTTGCATGGCCCAGGCCGAGAGCACCGGGAAGCCGAGAATCACCCCAGCGATAACCAGCGTCAGGCCTTTGACCTGTTTCCAGGTCGGCCATCGTTCCCGGCGCCACAGCAACAATATCGCAGCCGGAATCGCCGCGAACAACGCACGACCCAAGCCGTTCAGCAGCGGATGGAGTTCCTGCACGACGATCCGCGTGAAGGGCAGGGTGAGGCTGAAGATGACGACGCCGAGCAGGCCGAGGGCCATGCCGGTGTTTTCGC
Source organism: Pseudomonas sp. LBUM1670 (assembly GCF_059695695.1). Classification (NCBI taxonomy): domain Bacteria; kingdom Pseudomonadati; phylum Pseudomonadota; class Gammaproteobacteria; order Pseudomonadales; family Pseudomonadaceae; genus Pseudomonas; species Pseudomonas sp. LBUM1670. The sequence goes on from NZ_CP166783.1 coordinate 1,414,025, forward strand.
GGGAGGACATGATGGGCAACCAGAATCGAGGGTGATGGAAAGTGTCTTCATATAGCCATAAACCGCGCTAGCTGCGGTGTTACAGCTAGGCGCAGAGTTATCCGTACAGTTGAGGACGCCTTCGCGGGCAAGCCCGCTCCCACATTGGAATGCGTTCCCCCGTGGGAGCGGGCTTGCTCGCGAAGAACGATAACGCGGTAGTAGCTGGTTATTACCCGACCCGGCAGATTAGGACTACCTTGAATACTCCTACGCATTTCCCAGAGGAGTCCTCCCCATGGCTGCCAAGAAAATCCTGATGCTGGTCGGCGATTACGTCGAAGACTACGAAGTAATGGTGCCGTTCCAGGCATTGCTGATGATCGGTCACACGGTGCACGCCGTCTGCCCGGACAAATCCGCCGGCCAGACCGTGCGCACAGCGATCCATGACTTCGAAGGCGACCAGACCTACAGCGAAAAACCCGGCCACCTGTTTGCGCTGAACTTCGATTTCGCCAAGGTCGCTGAAGCCGACTACGACGCGCTGTTAATCCCTGGCGGTAGAGCGCCGGAATACCTGCGCCTGAACGAAAAAGTCCTGGAACTGGTACGCGCCTTCGACAAGGCCGGCAAGCCGATCGCCGCCGTGTGTCACGGTGCGCAATTGCTGGCGGCGGGAGGAATTCTCGAGGGGCGCGAGTGCAGCGCTTACCCGGCCTGTGCGCCGGAAGTACGTTTGGCGGGCGGCACGTTCATCGATATTCCAGTGACGGAAGGTCACGTTCAAGGCAATCTGGCCACTGCTCCAGCCTGGCCGGCCCACCCGAGCTGGCTCGCCGGTTTCCTCGGCTTGCTGGGCACCAAAATCACGCTGTAACGAGGGTCGTTTGCATGTGCGAGCTCTACGTCAAAGCCGATCCGATTCTCTACGAATCGCGCTCCCGCTCGCTGCGCATCTGCGGGGTGGTCACCACCCTGCGGCTGGAGAATCAGTTCTGGGACATCCTCAGTGAAATCGCCGAGGTCGACGGCATGACCACCAACCAGTTGATCGCCAAGCTGTATGAAGAGGTGATGGACTACCGTGGGGAAGTGGTGAATTTTGCTTCGTTTTTGCGGGTGAGCTGCACGCGGTATTTGTCGCAGCGACGGGTGCAGGCGCCCGAGTTGTCGGTGGTGCGGGCGGTTGTGAAGTAGCGTAAACCGCGTCGACCCTTTCGCGAGCAAGCCCGCTCCCACATTGGATTTGTGTACATCAATCCAATGTGGGAGCGGGCTTGCTCGCGAAGGGGCCGGTACAGGCGACAGAAATCCTGAGGTGGTCTTTACTCTGAGGCGTAAAACCTCTCAATCGCCAAGGAGAAAAAGCATGTCTGGATGGTACGAGTTGAGCAAAACCAGCAACGGCCAATTTCGGTTTGTGCTGAAAGCGGCGAACGCCGAACCGATTCTGAACAGCGAGCACTACACCACCCGTAGCGCCGCCGAAAACGGCATCGCCTCGGTGCAGAAGAACAGCCCGCTGGATGAACGCTACGAGAAAAAGACCACCAAGGACGGCCATCCTTACTTCAACCTCAAGGCCGGCAACCACGAGACTATTGGCAGCAGCGAAGCCTATTCCTCTGATTCCGCGCGGGATAAAGGCATCGCGAGCGTGAAGACCAACGGCCCGACCACGGTGATCAAGGACAAGACCTTGCCGGTCCTCTAAATACACTGATAACACGATGTGGGAGCGGGCTTGCTCGCGAAGGCTGACTGACATTCAACACATTTATTGAATGAAAGACTGCTTTCGCGAGCAAGCCCGCTCCCACAGGGATTTGCGCCGTTCACAAAACCTGTGGGAGAGGGCTTGCTCGCGAAGGCGTAAGCAGCGTCGCCGCTAAACCTCGACGGGAACCGTAAGCTTCGGACTCCCCAACCCATGCGTCTTCGAATCAAAAAACCGTAGTTCTGATCCCGTCCCCTCAAACACTTTCGCGTAATGCCGCTTCTGATGCTGGATGAACGCCTTGCTGCGCGGATAAATCGAGATCGCCACCACCTTCGGTTGCGCCTGGCGCAGCGCATGAACGATGTGGCTGTCCTGCTCACCCAGCGCGTGCCCAAAAACGCACAACCCCTCGCCATGCCCCAATAGCTGGTCATAGCAAAACGACAAATAATCCGAACTTCGAATCGTCTTGAGCTTGTCCGTGCTCGGCCCTTCGTTCACAAACAGCGGCACGTCATCCAGCGTCTTGATCGTGTTGTTGATCGCAAAACTGCCCAGCAACGTGCCCTCGGTCGACATCAGTTTGCGCGCCGTGCCGTCTTGATTGCGCACCAGATGCAAACCGCCGTGCAGGTACAGCAAGCGCGTTTTATCGGTGGCCGTGGCGCTCAAGTCAAACCCCGGCTCGGCGCCCTGGAACAGGTCGGTGATCGCTTCAGGATTGTGCTGAATCGCCCAGTAGTTGAGCAAGTCGTAGTTGGTGGTGAACACCGTCCGATAACGCCGCAGTTCCTGACTGATCGTCGTCAGGGACGAAGGCACCACCAGCCGCCACGGGATATGCACCGCGTGCACGGTGTTGATCAGCGCTTCCTTGATCGCGTAGTAGCGATTGCGCGGCGCGGCGGAGCTGACGGCCAGGGCCTTGTTTACGCGGCTGGTGGTTTTCAGCGCGCCCAGCACCTGCTCGAAACTGCGCGTCTGCATCGCGTCGAACACGCTCAGTTCGGACTGGCTCAGGGGTTTTTCTTCGACGGTGCGGGCGTTTTCGAACAGCGAGTCGTAGCCGAAATCGTCCCACACGGCGCGGCTGGCGCCGTTGCCCACCAGCAGGCCGCTGAACCAGGCGGTGGCGTGCAAGACGTTCCAGTCTTCAAGTTGGGCATCGACATCCTGGAAATCGGTCATTGCGGTGGTCGTCTCAAAAAGCAAAGGGTCGGATGGACGGTGACTTTATCACGACCGGGACTTGAGCCAGATCAACATCCGGTGTGATCGATGGGTCGATCCTGTGGTTATCCGCTGGATCGGCACTACCGGTTCCGCCCCCGCCAGGAGATTCGCTTATGAGCAGCACGTTTTTCATCCCCGCCGTGAACATCATGGGCATTGGTTGCCTGGACGAAGCGATGGACGCCATTCGCAAGTACGGCTTTCGCAAGGCGCTGATCGTCACCGACATGGGACTGGCAAAGGCGGGCGTGGCGGCGATGATTGCCGAGAAACTGGCGAAGCAGGACATCGACTCGGTGATCTTTGACGGTGCCAGGCCCAACCCGAGCATCGTCAACGTCGAAAGTGGCCTGGGCCTGCTCAAGGAAAGTCGCTGTGATTTTGTGGTGTCGCTGGGCGGTGGTTCGCCCCACGACTGCGCCAAAGGCATCGCGTTGTGCGCGACCAACGGCGGGCAGATTCGCGATTACGAAGGCGTCGATCAATCCGAGAAGCCGCAGCTGCCGCTGATCGCCATCAACACCACCGCCGGCACGGCCAGTGAGATGACGCGTTTCTGCATCATCACCGACGAATCACGCCACGTAAAAATGGCCATCGTCGACCGCAACGTCACGCCGCTGATGTCCGTCAACGACCCGGCACTGATGGTCGCCATGCCCAAGAGCCTGACGGCGGCCACCGGTATGGACGCGCTGACTCACGCCATCGAAGCCTACGTGTCCACCGCTGCCAACCCGATCACCGATTCCTGCGCGCTCAAGGCCATCACCCTGATCAGCAACAACCTGCGCCTGGCCGTGCGCGATGGCAGCGACATGGCCGCACGGGAGAACATGGCGTACGCGCAATTCCTCGCGGGCATGGCGTTCAACAATGCTTCATTGGGCTATGTGCACGCCATGGCTCACCAGTTGGGCGGTTTCTATGACTTGCCCCATGGTGTGTGCAACGCCGTGCTGCTGCCGCATGTGCAAAGCTTCAACGCGATGGTCTGCGCCGGTCGTCTCTCGGAGGTGGCCCACGCGATGGGCGCTGACATCCGTGGTTGCAGCCCGGAAGAGGGCGCCCGGACGGCCATCGCAGCGATTCGAAGCCTGGCCAAAGACGTTGAGATTCCCGCCGGTCTGCGTGAGCTCGGCGTCCGGCTCAACGACATCCCGACCCTCGCCACCAACGCCCTGAAAGACGCCTGTGGCGTGACCAATCCACGGGTTGCGGATCAGCGGCAGATCGAGGAGATTTTCCGCAACGCGTTTTGACGGTCGCACGGTTCGGGCGCAAAGGACGCTATGCTGCGTCTTCGCCCGAGCCGACATCGCGAGTTCCAGATGCTGCAAAAAAGCCTGATCCGCCGCCTCGACCTCATCACTCTCCAGCTGTTCGTCGCCGTCCACGAAGAAGGCACGCTCACTCGTGCCGCGACCCGCGAAGCCATCGCGGTGTCGGCGGCGAGCAAGCGCTTGATGGAGTTGGAGGAGGCGCTGGGCATCAGTCTGTTCGTGCGTCAGGCCAAGGGCATGACCCTCACGCCAGCCGGCGAGACCCTGTTGCACCATGCCCGGCAGATGCTGTTCAACGTCGAGAAAATGGGCCTTGAACTGGGGGAGCACAGCCACGGCATTCGCGGTTATGTGCGCATGCTTGCCAACCTGTCGGCGATCATTCAGTTCCTGCCCGAAGACCTGCGGGACTTTTCCGAGCGTCATCCGCAGGTCAAGACCGACCTCGAAGAACGTCCCAGCAGCGGTGTGATTCAAGGGGTGCTGGATGGCGTGGCGGATCTCGGAATCTGCTCCAGCGACAGCGACGTCAAAGGGCTGCACAGCGTGCTATATCGCCAGGACAAACTGGTGGTGCTGATGCTGCCGGATCATCCTTTGGCCAACCGTTCCAGCCTGGCGTTCGCCGATACGCTGGACAGCGATTACGTCGGCCTGCATTCCGCCAGTTCCATCAACATGCGCACCCACGCCGCCGCGCGTCAGGCGGGCAAGGTGTTGCGGCTGCGGATTCATGTGCCGGGGTTCGATGCGATGTGCCGGATGGTTCAGGCCAACATGGGGATCGGGATTTTGCCGCAGAAGGCTTACGAATTGTTTGGCCGGGCGCTGGGGTTGCATGCGGTGCCGTTGACCGATGACTGGTCGGATCGGGCGTTGATTCTGGTGGTGCGCGATGAGGCGGCGTTGTCGCCGGTGAGCCGGATGTTGTTTGAGCAGTTGCGCGGGGCGGTCTGACAGTTCTCTATTGAATGGGCCGGCCCCTTCGCGAGCAAGCCCGCTCCCACAGGGGAATGCATTCCAAATGTGGGAGCGGGCTTGCTCGCGAAGACTGACCTGAGGTCGCGATAATCTTCCAGAGCGTTCGCATTTCACGAACGCCCGTTGCCAACTGAAGGTTGGATTCCAGTCCCCTCGCTCCTCTAGCCTTGGCGCATATTCCAAGAATAAGAGGTACCCCGCGATGACTGCCCCCCTGAGCGCAATCAAAGTGATTGAAATCGGCACGCTGATCGCCGCGCCGTTCGCCGCCCGGATGCTCGCCGAGTTCGGCGCCGAGGTGATCAAGATCGAAGCCATGGGCCAGGGCGATCCTCTGCGCAAATGGCGCAAGCTGCACGAGGGCACCTCGCTGTGGTGGTACTTGCAATCACGCAACAAGAAGTCCCTGGCGCTGAATCTGAAATCCCCCGAAGGCATCGAACTGGTCAAGCAACTGGCGACCAGCGCCGACGTGTTGATTGAAAACCTGCGTCCTGGCGCCCTGGAGAAACTCGGGTTGGGCTGGGACGTGTTGCACGCCTTGAATCCCAACCTGACCCTGGTGCGGATTTCCGGCTACGGCCAGACCGGCCCGTACCGTGATCGTCCGGGTTTCGGTGCCATCGGTGAGGCCATGGGCGGCATTCGCTACACCACCGGCACCCCCGGTTCGCCACCGGCCCGGGTCGGTGTCAGTCTCGGCGATTCACTGGCGTCCTTGCACGCGGTAATCGGCGCCTTGATGTCGCTGCTGCGGGTCAAGACCGGGCAGGGCGGTGGGCAAGTGGTCGACGTGTCGCTGGCAGAAAGTGTGTTCAACGTCATGGAAAGCCTGGTGCCGGAATACGACATGCTCGGTCACGTGCGTGAGCGCAGCGGCGGGGCATTGCCCGGCATTGCGCCGTCCAATACCTATCTGACGGCCGATGGCGCCTACGTGGTAATCGCCGGCAACAGCGACCCGATCTACAAGCGTTTGATGGAAGTCGTCGGTCGCCGCGATCTGGCCGAAGCGCCGGAGTTTGCTCATAACGATGGTCGCGCCGCCAAGAGTAACGTGCTCGACGCCGCCATCACTCACTGGACCAGCAGCCTGCCGATCGACGAAGTCCTGTCGGCATTGGAGGCCGCCGAAGTACCGGCCGGGCGCATCTATTCGGTGGCCGACATCGTCGCCGATCCGCACTATCAGGCGCGGGACATGCTGCTCAGCGCCGACCTGCCCGGCGGCACCCAAGTGAAGATGCCGGGCATCGTGCCCAAACTTTCCGAAACCCCCGGTGGCGTGAACTGGTCGGGGCCGAGTCTGGGCCAGCACACCGACGGGATTCTCGCGGGGCTGGGCCTGACGGATGCAGACATCGAACGCCTGAAAACTGAAGGGGTGGTGCAATGATCACTGATTTTTCCGAGGCCCTGATCGTTCAGGAAGTCTCCCCGCGTGATGGCCTGCAGATCGAGCCGACCTGGGTTGAAACGGTCGACAAGATTGCCCTGATCGATCAGCTGTCACTGGCCGGATTCAGCCGCATCGAAGCCGGCTCGTTCGTGTCGCCCAAGGCCATTCCGGCGCTGCGCGATGGCGAGTTGGTGTTCAAGGGCATCACCCGCCAACCGGGGGTAATCTACGTCGCGTTGATCCCCAACCTCAAAGGCGCGCAACGAGCATTGGCGTGTCGCGCCGATGAGCTGAACCTGGTGATGTCCGCCAGCCAGACCCACAACCTGGCGAACATGCGCATGCGTTGCGAAGCTTCGTTGGCCGCGTTCGGCGAAATCGTGCAATACGTGGGCGACACGCAAGTGCGACTGAACGGCAGCATCGCCACCACTTTCGGTTGCCCGTTCGAGGGCATGATCGATGAGGATCGCGTGCTGCAAATCGTCGAGGCGTATCAGGAACTCGGGATTCAGGGCATCACCCTGGCCGACACCACCGGCATGGCCAATCCGCGTCAGGTCGATCGGCTGGTGCGGCGGGTGTTGCAGCGGGTTGCTCCGGCGGATTTGACCCTGCATTTCCACAACACCCGCGGCCTCGGTTTGTGCAACGTGCTGGCCGCTTACGAGGCCGGCGCCCGACGCTTCGACGCGGCCCTCGGCGGCCTCGGTGGTTGCCCGTTCGCACCGGGCGCTTCGGGCAATATCTGCACCGAAGACCTGGTGAACCTGTGCGATGAAATCGGCATTCACACCGGTATCGATCTGCCGCTGTTGCTGAAGTTGTCGCGAGGACTCCCGGCGCTGCTCGGCCACGAAGTCCCCGGCCAACTCACCAAGGCCGGCCGCAATTGCGATTTGCACCCAAGCCCTTCCTGACCACACCGAATCCCCCTGTGGGAGCGGGCTTGCTCGCGAATGCAATCTGACATTCAACACGGATGTCGACTGATACGCCGCCTTCGCGAGCAAGCCCGCTCCCACAATAAAAGCATTCCAAGCACCTCAACCAGACAACAAAAACAATCGGACACCCACGGGAAGTCCGCCTGGAGAAAGCATCATGAGCCTCAATGTACTGGAGGCGGGCGCGAGCCCGTCCGTTAGCCACGACGAAGAAAAAGCCCTGGTCAGCAAAGTCGCCTGGCGCCTGATGCCGCTGATCATGGTCTGCTACCTGTTCGCATTTTTCGACCGCATCAACATCAGCTTCGCCAAGTTCCAGCTGCAGACCGACCTGAGCCTGAGCGACACCGCCTATGGCCTCGGCGCCGGGCTGTTCGTGGTCGGTTACGTGATCTTCGAAGTGCCGAGCAACATGATGCTGTACAAGGTTGGCGCCCGCCGCTGGATCGCACGAATCATGATGTCCTGGGGCCTCGCGACGGCAGCGATGGTCTTCGTCAACAGCGAATGGCAGTTCTACGCGCTGCGCTTCGTGATCGGCGCGATGGAGGCCGGTTTCGCGCCGGGCGCGCTGTATTACCTGACGCTGTGGTTCCCGCAGCATTATCGCGGGCGCATCACCTCGATGCTGTTTCTGGCATCGGCGTTTGCCGGTCTGGTCGGCGCACCGTTCTCCGGGCTGGTGCTGCAGCATCTCGATGGCTTTATGGATATGCGCGGCTGGCACTGGTTATTTCTGCTCGGCGGCGTGCCCTGCATCGGCCTTGGTTTGCTGGTGCTGACCCTGCTCAAGGACCGCATCGAAGACGCCCATTGGCTGACGTCGTCGGAGAAAACCCTGCTGGCCAGCCGCATCGCCCACCACGAACCGCACAAGAGCGGTGGCTCGCTACTCGCGGCGCTGCGGATTCCCGGTTTCCTGACCCTGGGACTGATCTACTTCCTGATCCAGGTGGCGTCCTACGGTTTGAATTTCTGGGCACCGCAACTGATCCGCAGCGCTGGCACCGAAAGCCCGGTGATGATCGGTTTGCTGACAGCGATTCCGTACATCTGCGGAGCGATCAGCATGGTGGTGATCGGGCGGTTGTCCGACTCGACCGGCGAGCGTCGCAAGTTTGTTGCCGGTCTGGTGGCGGTGGGCGCGCTGGGGTTCTTCTGTGCAGGGATCTTCGCCAATCACACGACCTTCCTGATTGTCGCGCTGGGTTTGCTCGGCGCCGGGATCATCGCCTCCATTCCGAGCTTCTGGACCCTGCCGCCGAAACTGCTGGCCGGTGCTGGCGCAGGTGCCGCGGGCGGGATAGCGGTGATCAACACCCTCGGCCAGTTCGGCGGCATCGTCAGCCCGGTCATGGTCGGCCGGATCAAGGACCTGACCGGTAGCACCACGCCTGCGCTCTATGTCATCGGGGTCTGTGCGCTGATTGCGGTTGCGCTGTTGTTGTGGGGATTGCCGCAGAAACTGCGCACGCTCGACAAGTTCTGAAGATCTGCGGTGCCGGGCGAATAGCTTTCGCGAGCAAGCCCGCTCCCACAGAGGATTTGCGTCGAACACATTATTTGTATTCATCGCAAATCACTGTGGGAGCGGGCTTGCTCGCGAAGACTGACTGACAGTCACCATCGCACTGTCCGTTGGAATGACTGCTACGTGATACCCACCGCCAAGAACATCCGAACGCGGCCCGAGCCTTCGGCAGCCTACGATTCGAACACCTTGCAGGAGCTGCCGAAGGCTGCGATCTTTTGATCTTTCACTTGAACTTTCAGAGTCAATTGATCCCATGCTAACCGGCCTCAACCACCTGACCCTCGCCGTTACCGACCTGAACCGCAGCGTTGAGTTCTATCACAACCTCCTGCACCTTCAGCTCGACGCCACATGGGACAGCGGCGCCTATCTCTCGCTGCCCGGCCTGTGGCTGTGCCTTTCCCTCGATCCCCTGCGCAACGCCGAGCCCGCCGCCGATTACACCCATTACGCCTTCACCATCAGCGCATCCGACTTCCCGCAATTCGTCGACTATCTGCGAGCCGCCAACGTCCAGGAATGGCGCGACAACCGCAGCGAAGGCGCATCCTTCTACTTCCTCGACCCGGACGGCCACAAGCTCGAAGCCCATGTCGGCGATCTGACATCGCGACTGGCGGCCTGTCGGCAACGGCCCTACGCAGGCATGAAGTTCTTCGACGATCAGTCAGTCGATCCCTCGGGAGCTGATATAGACTTGCGCCCATTCACCCAATAGTACGAAAGGATTACCCGATGACCCCATCGCTGCTAATGGCCGTTCTCGCCTCGGGCTTCATTTACGGGATCACACCGGGGCCGGGGGTGTTGGCGGTGTTTGGCATCGGCGCGGCGCGTGGGCGGCGGGCAGGGGCGGGGTTTTTGTGCGGGCATTTGCTCGGGGACGTGGTCTGGTGCAGCACCGCACTGATCGCAATTGTCGGCGCGCGGGAAATCGGCAGTACGGCGTTTGACGTGCTGGGCGTGCTCAGCGGGCTGTATCTGTTCTGGCTCGGTTTGCGCGCGGTACGGGCTAAACGCAGCAGCGCCGAAGCGCCGCAGGGCCCGGCGCGGCAACCGTTCTGGCACGGCATTCTGTTTGGTCTGACCAATCCCAAAGCATATCCGGTGGCGGTGGCGACCTTCACTGCGCTGCTGTCCAGCCGTGCGGAGTTGCTGCATTGGTCGATGTTGCCCTGGCTGATCGTGCTGAGCTGCGTCGGTGGTCTGATCGCCTACGCTATCCTCATTGGCATCGTCGGTGCTCGGCAGGTGCGTAGTCTGTATCAACGGCATGAACTGGCGATCACCCGGCTGTGCGGGGTGATGTTTATCGGTTTCGCCATCAACGCCCTGGTGCATGCTTTGCCGGGGCTGATGCCGAACAAGGCTTGAAACTGATCGCAGGGACGCGTCAGCGGCATCATCACCGGTCAGGGACAGTTCTTTATTGCTGCATTGTTCGGACATGCGCTCTGCACCATGGCAATCAGAAATTCCGCGCCGTTGGCGAGTTACATCGATCTACTGCTGGACGCCGTTTGCGCGGTTGATAAACAGGGTCGCTTTGTTTTTGTCAGCGCGGCCTGCGAGCGCATTTTCGGTTACACGCCTGACGAACTGGTCGGCCAGCCGATGATCGATCTGGTGCATCCCGCCGATCGCCAGCGCACCCTCGACGCCGCGCGGGAGATCATGGGCGGCGAACCCAAACTCAACTTCGAAAACCGCTACCTGTGCAAGGATGGCCGTGTCGTGCACATCCTGTGGTCCGCGCGCTGGTCCGAAGTCGATCAGTTGCGCATCGCCGTGGCCCGCGACATCACCGAGCGCAAGCAGGCCGAGTCCCGGCAAGCGGCGCTGTATGCGATTTCCGAAGCGGCCCACGCGGCCGAAGATTTGTTGGCGCTGTTCAAACGCATTCACCTGATCATCGGTGAATGGCTGCCAGCGCTGAATTTCTCGGTGGCGCTGTATGACGAGCATTGCGCGCAGCTCAATTTCCCTTACCACGTCGACGACAAAGAACAGCAACCCGAACAGCCCGGAACAGTCACCGGACGGCTGTGTGCCGAAGTGATCCGCAGCGGTCAACCGATCCTGCTGACCCCGAATCAGGAAAACACACCCGCTGGATTCGAGGCGCTGGTCACGGGTCAGCATTCGCCCTGCTGGCTGGGCGTGCCGTTGAACTCGCAAAACGGCACCATCGGCGCGTTGATCGTAAAAAGCGTGGCCGGTGGCGAGCGCTATACCGAGCAAGACAAGGAACTGTTGCAGTTCGTGTGCGCCCAGGTCGCCACCGCCATCGAGCGCAAGCAGTTGCACGCCCGGCTGCAGCGCATGGCCCAGTACGATCAACTGACCCAACTGCCCAATCGCGAGTTGCTCCGTGAGCGGCTGAAAGCCTCGCTGACACTGGCCAAGTCAGAGTGCGGGCGCATGGCGCTGCTATACGTCGATCTCGATCACTTCAAGGAAGTCAACGACACCCACGGCCATGCAGTCGGCGACATGCTGCTGCAAGCGGTCGCCAATCGTCTGAAAGGTTGCGTGCGCGAAACCGACACCGTGGCGCGTATCGGCGGTGATGAGTTTGTGGTGTTGTTGCACAGCATTCAGGCTGCGGAAGACGCTGACAGCGTCGCCGGAAAAATCCGTCAGATACTGGCCCAGCCATTACGACTGGACGGGCACAACCTCAACATCCAGCCGAGCATCGGCGTCGCCCATTACCCCGAACACGGTACGGAAGAAAAGCAATTGTTCCGCCACGCCGACGAGGCCATGTACAGCGCCAAACGCCAGAATCACCTGCAGTACGGTGCCTGAATAGCCGTCACCGTTCGTCGCATCGATCCCAGTTTTTCTAAACCTTTGCAGTGATCGAAATTCAGATTCTATGCGGGCTCCTGCTCGCTGCGATCATTACGAAGAGGTAGAGAGTCATGCCTAACTCACGAAACTCGAACACGGGACATACTGCCACCGATCGAACGAAGGCGTCTGAAGCCGGTCGCAAAGGTGGGAAAACTACCACCACGACCGTAGATAAAGAGCCTGCGAAACCCGATATGGGCCGCAAAGGTGGCCAGAAATCCAAGTAGTGGTGAAAGTAGTTTTGATTGAGAGGCGGGAGCGAAAGCTCCCGTTTGAATTTATAGAGAGGAGGGCGCGACCATGAGCCGGATGGCCACCCGAATACGCAACACCGGTTTTGCCACGTTACTGGGCCTGTGTGCCAGCAGTGCCTTTGCCCAGTCACCCGCCGAATTCATTAACGATGCTTCGGCCAAAGGCATGGCCGACATCGAAGCCAGCCGCCTGGCGCACCTGAAGTCCGAATCCAAAGAGGTCAAGGACTACACCATCGTCGTCATCAACGACCGCACCACCGCCAACCAGCACCTGGCGAAAATCGCCAAGCAACTGGATTTGCCTGTGGCGCCACGGGAAGAGGTGGTCGACAAGGCCAAAGCCTTGATGCCGGAAGTGAAGGACGGTGCGACCTTCGACCAGGCGTACGCCGCCAGTCAGGTGAAGACCACGCAGGAGGCCATCGAACAATTGCAACAGGAAGCGAAGACCACCGACTTGCCGGAAATCAAAGCCTTCGCCGAGGAAACCCTGCCCAAACTGCAGAACCATCTGCAAATGGCCAAGGCGCTGCAAGCAGGTCGATAAGGCCGCGGTTGACGGCGTTTAAAACAAACGGCACGTGATTCACATCACGCGCCGTTTTTTGTGGGGGCTCAGCAGTCATTCAAGTTTTGTTTGTGCTTGCTCGTGGTCGCCAGACCCGCCAGACCGTGCACCTCGTTTTCGCCCATGGCGCGGTAGTGTTTACGCAGCGCTTCCAGTTGCTTGAGGTCCAGTGACTCCAGCCCCAGCATCGCGTTCTGCGCTTCCTTGTTTACCCGCAGCAACTCATCGATTTTCAAATGCAGAATGTCGGTATCGCGGTTTTGCGTGTTCTGGATCAGGAACACCATCAGGAACGTGATGATCGTGGTCGAGGTGTTGATGATCAGTTGCCAGGTGTCGTTGTAATCAAAAATCGGCCCGCTCAACCCCCATAGACCGATGAGAATCAACGCCCCCATGAACGTCTTCGGACTACCGGCCCACAAGGCGAGTTTCTGCGAGATTTTTGCGAATTTCATTGCCGTTTTCCTTATAGGGATGCGCCTGAATTTGTGACAGCGCGGGCGTGATGAAAATTCTGATTACATTTTCGAAACCACCGAAATCTGTAGGAGCCGGCTTGCTGGCGATAGCGGCTCCTCAGTCAACATTGATGTTGACTGACATACCTCCATCGCCAGCAAGCCGGCTCCTACAAGTTCGCGTTTTGTGCTGACCTGCATTCAGTCCGAAAGACGAATATCCATAGGTCGGGTTGGGTGAGCTCACGGGGCGCGGTATCGTAGCGAACAGGTTGTCTGTTCACGCCCGGACAACGCACCGACAGGAGAACGCAATGAGTTGGTCCGCCAAGCAATACGTCGCTTTTGAAGATGAACGCACCCGCCCGGCGCGCGACCTGCTCGCGGCGATCCCGCCCGTGGACGCGCGCTCGGCCATCGACATCGGTTGCGGCCCTGGCAACTCGACCGAGCTGCTGGTGGAGCGCTTTCCCCATGCCACGGTGCGTGGCGTCGACAGTTCGACCGACATGATCGAAGCCGCCCGCAAGCGCTTGCCGCAGGTTCAGTTCGACACCGTTGATATTGGCACCTGGAACGAAAGCGGTCCGTTCGACGTGATCTTCGCCAACGCGGTGTTGCAGTGGCTGCCCGATCACGCGACGTTACTGCCTTCACTGGCCGCCCGACTGACCCAGGGCGGCAGCCTGGCCATTCAGATGCCCGACAACCTCAACGAACCGTCCCATCGCCTGATGCGCGAAGTCGCTGCCGATGGCCCGTGGGCCAGCAAGTTGGCGGACGCCGCCGGGCAACGCACGGAAATGGCCAGTGCCAGCGATTATTACTCGATGCTGCGACCGCACTGCGCGCGCGTCGATGTGTGGCGTACCACCTACCATCATCCGCTGGCGGGCGGTGCGTCGGGCGTGGTCGAGTGGTTCAAGGGTAGCGGTTTGCGGCCGTTTCTCGAACCGCTGGATGACGCGGAAAAGGCGCAATACCTCAAGCAATATCACGCCGCGATCGAGCAGGCGTATCCGGCGCTGAGCGATGGTTCGGTGCTGCTACCGTTCCCGCGATTGTTCATCGTCGCGACCCGCTAAGTGCAGAAAGGGACGGATCACGTTGAACGTCATCTGTTCCTTCGCTTGGTACTCAAGTATTCAAAAATAAAGGAAGCAAAGCCGAACAACCCAATCATTGAAATGATCATGATCCCCAACTCTGAATTTTCCATGCTGATCTCTAAGTGAAAGGTGAGCAGGCAGAGTAGGGGGTTTTTTGTCGGGCTTGATGTTGCGCTACTGCTTCTTTACGGGCTGGCGGGGATCTATACGGAAAATATACGTGATTGGCGAAAACGCAAAGGGCGCCCCGCAAGGCGCCGCTGTTTAACGTCAGGACGGTTCCGCATCCATACGTCGCGCAATGACATCCAGCACATCGCAGCCATCTCGTAAGGGGATGCTGCAGAGCATTGCGAAGTCGCTGAGAATCACCGAATCGGTGATGATTTCGCCGCGCATCGCGAGGTTTTCCAGGACCTGCGTTACCGCGCCAATTCTGTAGCGGGCGGAGCTGAGCAGTGAATGCAGCGGTTGGGTGGTATTGACGTAGAAGGTGGGAAGGTCGTCGGCGTTGCTGGTTAAAGCCATGTATTCATTCATGAGTGATCACCATATCGGAGGGAGGACCTACCACTCAATCGTCGCCAAACAATAGGGTGGTAGCTGTACGTGGGTTGGCGAACCGGGACATGGCAAAACCGGCAGACCCTAGGGTCTCCCACGCACAGCCACCAGAAAAAAGGCAGCCAAGTGCGTTCAAAAGCGCTCCGAGAAATTCTCGGAGGCTTCTGTACCAGTCATCGAGTCGCCAAACCCAATACGCCATTTGGGCGCGCTCGGACTATAGGTCTCATGACAAAGGCACAGCAATGCGCAAGTGTACGGACAATTCCCAGAGTCGTGTAGGACCTTGCCTTTTCGAAAATTGGCCACTTTCGTGCCACCAGTAAACGGGTGTTCAACACCTGATTTGTCAGGTGTTGACTGGCCGTTCAGGATGAAGCGTCGGTGTTCTACCAAATCCTGCCCATAAAAAAACCGATCACGTCGGACCGGTTTTTTGTTTTTCGGCAGCTACCGTTAAATCCATCCTGAGATCGGGTTGAAGATGTTGGAGAAGCCGTCAGGCAGGTAAAACCTGTGGTGTCGCAGGATAGGGGTAGCGGTCCTATCCTGTGACAAGTCCCCTACATTTTTGCGCACATCTCAATATCTGCCTGGGTCTTTACCTCTGTCTCAATGCCCAGTCTATATTTGCAGTAGTCAATTATGTCCTGGCGCAGTTCATCGGTAAGTCTGTCTATCTTGCGATAATCTCCATCATTGGCATGAATGTTATAAAACTTCACTCTCAGTGTTGGAGATTTTTTAATAAAAAGAATGGTATTCACTTCACCGTCAGAAACTTCGTTGTAGTACCCGAAGGTTAAGGTCGCCAGCAATGCTATAAAGCTTATCAATAGAAAGTACTTCATTCGACAGCCGGTTTAGGTGGTGGCAGCAATTGTGTTTTTGTACGAATATTCCTTACAAGCTCCATGCCGATATTACCAGGACAAATCTTGCCATCCCGATCTTGCCCTGGAAACTCTCTATGACCGCCGAATCGTTCAATCACAAACACACTTTTCAGGGCGTCGATCAAGTGCAATAAGGCATCGATTTGCGCCGCAGGTATTACGTTCGTCGTGCTATATCCCACAAACTCAAGTGCTTCGCGACCTTTAGCGACTATGTCGCCTCCTTCTTCTGCCGTTGTTAGATTTTCTAAAAGGACGATGCCGATGACGCCGGTATTGAACAGCTTAACGCTTGATGCTTGGAGCCTGATATCGCGTCCTTCCAGCACAGTGCCGTCACAGGCGATCGCATAGTGATAGCCGATATCGTCATATTTATTACCCATATGATGGGCTTGAACGCCCTGCATTTGCTTCACTCCGCCGGGGGTGCATTCGTATGACCGGCCGGCATGGTGCAAAGCGATCATAGTGT
The DNA here is from genome assembly GCF_059695695.1 of Pseudomonas sp. LBUM1670. Lineage (NCBI taxonomy): Bacteria > Pseudomonadati > Pseudomonadota > Gammaproteobacteria > Pseudomonadales > Pseudomonadaceae > Pseudomonas > Pseudomonas sp. LBUM1670. The sequence goes on from NZ_CP166783.1 coordinate 1,430,293, forward strand.
AGTCCCAGTCCTTCACCATATCCGGCTTGGCTTTTACCGCCCCCCAAGCTGAGCGCTCCGTGAAGGGATGGCCCAGGGATTTGACCTTTTCTATTATCGCCTCGCGAGTGGCTGCACGGTCATTTACCGTAATCGGGACAGGGCACATGAACTCGCCAGGTTTTATTTCTTGGGCAGTTGCATCTGTTGCAAATTTAGACGCCATTTAAAAACCCTCCGAAAGTTCGCTGAGAGTCCTGGCCGGTGCATTGAATTTTACATGAAGAGATATTTTTGAACCCGGTGATGCGCTCTTTACATGTGCAACGCCATTAGCATCAGTTAAGCCAGTCACTTGAACGCCATCAACTGTTGCAACAAATTCTCTTAGAGCTAGAGGCTTGCCAGTTTCACTATCGCTAATATTGAACGACTGTCCAAATACTTTTTGAAAAGAAAGAGGTAATGGTGGAGTAAAAGGTGCCGGTGTATGGCTATCACCAATAATTATAGTGCTGGACCCAGCCGTCACGGTGTTCCCGTGAGACCCAGTACTACCAACCATGGCGGCATTCAGCCCATTAATAAAAACTGTTGCAGAAACGTCACTTGCTAACGGACTTCCACACGCGCTTGTATCGGTTTTTCTGGCCGCTGCCAAGCCGTCAAAGAAAACGTCCGGAGAACCGGAAACGATTGGGTTCGTGCCGTGCCCTGGCATAGGGCAGGCGGTAGGGTCAGTTACACGGGCGGCAGGTTTTGCCATATCAGAGTCCTTCCTGATTGAGCTTGTCGGCTGGCGACTGTATCACTGGAGATCGCTGTAGGCCCAATTACCTCGAATAAGAGCGTTCATATCAGGCCCCGCGGACCTCGAGCAACGACCCTCCAAAAAACAGGAGTGAAGACGCCGAATATCACTCTTCTCCAACCTCGATCTATTGATCCTCGAACGCAGAACGCACGGCCTCCACAACACGTTCCGCCATGCCCTCATCTTCAAGCTGCGGATACCCTTTCTTCAATTTGCCAGACACCATCCAGCCATTCTCCTTGATGGAACGAATGATCCGATTCGCATCCTGGTCCGGCATTTCCAATACCTCTTTCAACTGCTCCTGAGCTCGCTGAAAGATCATCAATACTCTGGCTTCATCCGCCATTTCCGTTCGAATGGTGTGCTCGACGACGCGCGCGGTGTACAGGACGTGTTCGGTCAGATCGGGATATCGCCAAGCAAAGCATGCGTCCTCGTATTCATCGAAGATGAAATTGCTGAGAGTACCGTCCTCGTAGGTCACGAGTTCACCGAATCGGTAGGCCGTCGCGTAACGTCGCATGAACGGTCGCGAGAACACTTCGAGCGTTCGATCGTAGCCGGCCCTGAAGTCGATCGAACTGGTGATCGTGGCTGACACCGGCAGGATCACGCCGTCGGGCACTGCCTTATCCCGAATCAAAGTGTCGTTGATCAGAAAGCGATGAATTCGGCCATTGCCGTCGCGCATGGGATGGATATAAACGAAGCCAAATGCCAACACAGCGGCACGTGCCAGTGACTCCGCGCCACGGGTTGCAACCTCGAACTCGTTGAGTCCTGCCAATAGCTGCGCAAGATCCGCGGAATGGGGGGCAATGTAATGCACGATGTCTTCGCGCATCGTGGCCTGACCCACAAATACAGGGGAGCGCCGCAAGCCCAGTCCGATGGCATCACGCCCCAGGATGCCGACTTGCAGAGACTGCAGGCTGGCGTTGCTCAACGGGTTTTCAATATGACCGCAGTGCTGAGCAATGACATGCGCAAACCGCTGGATACGATCGGCCTGGTCGGCTTCCTTTTCGATGAGAAAGCTTGCGCGCGATTCCTTGAATGTCAGCCAACTCGCCGTACGCATCAGGATGTCGGGGCCAAAGGCCTGATCCAACTCAGCTAATGCCGCGCGCAGATCGAACTGCAAAGCGTCTTGCACTGACGCCGTTCGACGAACCAGGGGGCAGAACTCAGGCGTACCCGGCAGGTTGTTGTTGATTCGCCAGCGCCGCGTTCGCAGTGGCTCGCGACGAGTCAGGTATTTTTGGGGTGAAAGTGCATCGACATAGGCGCCATTGGTCACGTCTGGCACATCCAGACGTTCCCCTGTCAGCCATTCGTAAAGGAACCCGGTGCGCCGGGCGTACTGGCCGAAAGGCTCTCGTCGACACCAGTCTTCGATAGGCTGCGGTCCTATCGCCGCAAACAGGCGAGCAAAGAACTCAAGATGAATCTCTTCGTACTTGAGACCGAATTCGAAATGCCCCGCGAAATCGTCTGCGGGCCGGTAACTTTGCGGATACCGATTCTTCACATTACCGTCACTTTCGCGGCTGACACGTGCAGAGCCAATCGTGGACTCGACACGTAGAGGCTGTGCAAGTGCGATGGCGTAGCGATCGGCGAGGGCCTTGAAACCGACTGGCATTGACGAATTCCTTAACAGGGCAATGAAAATGCTAACAAAACGCTCATGTGGCGTGAAAACGTTAATTTCCTACGATGCGAAAATACTAATCCGATGTGAATTTTGATACTGAAAACGTGATTTACAAGAAAAACGTTAACGTATCTCAGCTTAGCCGTAAGTGCCCTGAGGGCAAAAGGCAATTCCACCAAATCCCAGACACAAAAAAACCGGTCATCAAGACCGGTTTTTTCTTTACCTGCATCCCCCGTCAAAACCAACGTGAGACCAAAATTCGATTGGAGCGGGTGAAGGGAATCGAACCCTCGTTATCAGCTTGGGAAGCTGGAGTAATGCCATTATACGACACCCGCTCAGAACGGCTGACTTTGTACCAGATGTGCGCGTGGAAATGAAGTTTTTCTTTGTGCGGGATGGCTTTAGCGCGGGTGAAACAAGACATCAGACCGCGTGGCGGTCGTTCGCGGGCAAGCTTCGCTCCTGCAGGATTGCGTTAGGCTGCGAAGCTTGCTCGCGATGACGCTGTTTCAGTTTGCCAATGCATGGTGGTCCTGGACGTAGTGGTAACGCGGTCGGTTTGCCTGTTGCTCAGGTTTCAGGAAACCCAGCAGGGCATTGCGGCTGTCTCGGCAGGCGGCTTTGTGTTCCATGTCGAGAAAGTGGCCGGTCGCATCCAGCGTCTTGAAGGTGGCGTGTTGCACGTGGTCGGCGAATAACCGGGCGCCATCGGCGGCGGTGTATTCGTCCCATTCGCCGTTCATGAACAGCACCGGTACGTTGATTTTCTCTGCCGCTTTGAAGAAGCATTGGCGGTCGCTGTGCAGCAGGTCGCTGATGTGGAAGTGCATCTGCCCGTATTCATGATCGGCCAGGCTGCTGACGTGGCGGAAGTTGAAGCGCTTGAACAGGGTCGGCAGGTGTTTGCCGATGGTGCTGTTCACCAGGTTGCCGACCCGGTCGCCGTCGCGGCTGCCGAGGTAGTCGACGCCGCGCTCGAGGTAGTCGAGCATGTGCGCGTTGATCTCCGGAGAGAACGAGCTGATCACGGCTTTTTCGATCCGTCGCGGTTGTTGGGCGAGGGCGACCAGGGTCGCGGCGCCACCCCAGGAAAACGACAGCACGTGTTCGGCGGCGAAGTGGTCAATCAGCTCCAGGAGGATCTGCCCTTCGACTTCCTTGGTCAGCAATTTCTCATGCAGGTTGTGGGCTTTTGACTTGCCCGCGTAGGGCTGGTCGTAGCAGACCACGTTGAACTGCGGGTGGAGGTTTTTCACGGTTTGTGCAAACGACGCAGTCGTGGCCATCGAGCCGTTGACCAAGATAATGGTCTTCTCTGCGGCGTCTGCGCGATAGAACTCCGTGTAGACCCGATACTGACCCTGTATATCCAGCACAGCGATTTCTGGCCTCATGTCATAAGACTCCTGGCAAGCGGGTATGCGCGCAAATGAGATTGCACGAGCTTTGTGACAGGTAGGCATATGCCTGGAATTTTGGAGGCCCATGTCGATCCATTGCAGTCCGGTCGACGGGTATTGTTATTGGCGGGCAGTCTGCCGGTCTGAGGCGGAACCTTAAGGTTCTCTAACCGACAAAAAGTTTCTTGGAAGAACGTTGTGACTCGTCAGTCACATTTCGGCTGACGAACCTGATTCAAGCAGGGGAGTCGGCATCGCGCAAGTGCCATTCGTAAATAGTTCTGCAACTTCTGCTGAGCGGTAGGCTGCTTAGATCAATCCGATCTCTTCATCACTCAGTGGGCGGTATTCGCCCGGTTTCAGCGCGTTGTCGAGTGTCAACGGGCCCATGCGTTCTCGGTGCAGGCGCAGTACTTTGTTGTCGAAGTGGCCGAACATCCGCTTCACCTGGTGATAACGGCCTTCGACGATGCTCAGTCGCGCCGATTTCGGTCCGAGCAGCGCCAGCTCAGAAGGCTGGGTGGTGAGGTCTTCGAAGGCGAAGTACAGGCCTTCGGTGAATTTCAACGCGTATTCCGGGCCGATCTCTTGCTCGGTCTCGACGTAGTAGATCTTGGGCAGTTTGGTCTGCGGTTGGGTCAGGCGTCGCGACCAGCTGCCGTCGTTGGTGATCAGCATCAGACCGGTGGTGTTGAAATCGAGGCGACCGGCGATGTGCAGGTCTTCCTTGTCCGGCTCGTGGATCAGATCGAGCACCGTCGAATGCTCTGGATCACGGGTGGCGCTGACGCATCCGGGCGGTTTGTGCAGCATGAAGTAGCGCGCGGGTTTGCCGACTTGCAGGACTTCCTCATCGACCTCGACGCGGCTGAACTCCAGCACCTCAGCGTGAGGGTCACTGACGATTTTTCCGTCAACCCGCACGCGCTTTTCCACCAGCAACAGACGAACCTGCTTACGGTTGAAGCGAGGCAGGTTGCTGAGGAAACGGTCAACGCGCATGAAGTGAGATCGACAGGAAAAGGGCCGCGCATCTTACGTGATCGGCCATAAGGATGCTTACAACTGCGCCTCAACCTGTGCGCAACGCGGGCACAGGCAGGATTTGTCACGCAGCTCGGCGGGCAGCGCTTCGAGTACCGACGGGTCGATGCTGACGCCGTAGCACCAGCATGGCCGATCGGCGGTTCGCGGATCGGCCAGGGTGCAGTCGTTGGAGGCGCCGCAGGCCGGGCAGAATTCAGGTTTGTTCATGTAGGACTATGCATAACTGGTGTGAGGCTTTTCCGCGCAGGTACGGTTACGACCGGATTGCTTGGCCCGATACATTGCATGATCGGCCCGGGAGAGCAGGGTGTGCAAGGTGTCATCCGGCTGCAGCGTCGTGAGGCCAATGCTGACTGTCAGATGCAAGGCGTGATCGTTGTAGGCATAGCGCTGTTGCTCGACATGCCGGCGAATTTTCTCGGCGATCATCAGAGCGGTCTCACCGTCCGTGTCCTTGAGTAGCACGATGAACTCCTCACCGCCCCAGCGGCAGACGATGTCAGAGTGACGCAGGCAACTCTCAAGATCCCGTGCGAAGCCGATTAGCACCTGATCGCCGGCGAGGTGACCGTAGGTGTCGTTCAAGGCCTTGAAGTGGTCCAGATCCAGCAGCAACGCGGTCAGCGGTTTCGGCTCGCGCTGAGCCTCGTGCATGGCTTGCGCGGCCAGCAGGTCGAAGCCGCGACGGTTAGGCAGCTCGGTCAGGCTGTCGAGCGTCGCTTGCGCCTGGATCTTGCCCTGAAAGCGCTTGATCACCCGGTGGAGCAGGGCCAGCACGATCAGCGTCACGACCAGGCAGATCAACAGGTTGAGGTACAGCGACTGACGGATTTCACTCAGGGCGCCGTCTTCGCGTTTGTCGACGAACAGGTACCAGTTCAACTCCGGAATGAACCGCACGTTGAGGAAATGTCCCTGGCCCTGGACGGAATATTCGTAGCTGCCGCTGTGGGGCTTGGGCAGTTGGCTGAAGAGGTTCTTCATGCTGTCGAGTTCGCCGAGGGTTTGCCCGACGCGCGAACCTTGCGGGCCGCCGTCGGCCCCAGTGAGCACCAGCCGGCCGAAGTTGTCGACGAAGTACACGCTGCGCTGATAGCGCTGCTGGTACTTGTCGATCAGCTTGACCACCGCATCGACTGTCAGACCAACGCCCGCCGCGCCGATGAAACGGTTGTTGTAGTCGTAGACCTTGTAGTTGATGAAGAAGGTCAGGTTGTCTTTGTTGGCAAGGTCCGGGTCGACGTTGATCTCGTAGGGATCGGCCATGTCACGCACGCGGAAATACCAGGCGTCGCGCGGTTCAGTGACCTTGACCTGCTTGAGCACGCCTTTGGCGTGGTAGTAGGTGTGCGTACCGTTGGAGACGAAAAACGCAGTGTAGGCACCGTAGTGGGTCATGACCTCGTTGAGGTAGCGGGTCATCTGGTCGGTGTCGTGCTCGCCGTTTACCACCCAGTCGCGCATGAAGGTATCGCGGGCCATCATCGAGGAAATCAGGATCGGTCTGACGAGGTCTTTCTGGATTTCCGAATAGACCGTGTCCGATGTCAGCGGTAGCTCGGTGTTGACGATGTTGTCGCGGATTGAGGCGCGCGAGGCGTAGTAGCTGAGGAATGAAGTGGCAAGGAAACCCGCGCCCAGCAGCGCGATCAGCGTGAGAACCAGCGAACGTTGCGAATACAGCGGCGAGCGTAGCGGCATGACGATTCCGTTGGCAGTGACCCGATGGGAAGCATTCTAGTGGGACTGCGGGGAAATAACTGCCGGATTTGTGGGGTGAATCGGCTGGGATCAGGTTCGGTGGCGTCTGGGCGGACGCCTTCGCGGGCAAGCCCGCTCCCACAAGGACCGCGCAAAACCTGTGGGAGCGGGCTTGCTCGCGAATCGAGAGATCAACTCTGATCTGTCAGATAAGCACGCCATCCACCCAGATGACTGATATCCACCGCACCCTCCAACCCATAAGCCTCACAAATAAACCCGCTCTCCCAACGCCCATCTGCCAGTTGCACCTTGCCCAACCCCAACGGCGCAGGAATCCCGGTCAGAAACGACCCCAGCTCACTGCTCGGCAACTCCCAGACCTCCACCGCAATCGCCACGCCGCCATCCTTCACCCGCACCATCCCCGGACGAAATGGCGGGCCGCCGGCCAACGCATACAGCTGATAATCCGGCGAACTGAACGTCGTTTCGACCAATGTGGCGCCGCGCCGCTTCAATTGCCAGTTTAGCGCCAGCCCATCCAGATGCGCGCCGCACACCACCAGTCGTGCGCGGTCATTGCGAGCGACTGTCGAAGGTGCAGGCGCATCCGAACGACGCTGAAACGCATCCGCCACACTCAACAAATACTGATCGGTAAACGCCCGACCAAACAACGTCACGCCCCACGGCAAACCATTGCCCATGAAAGCACTTGGCACGGCCACGGCGGCGTAGTCGAGCAGGTTCATGAAGTTGGTGTAGTAGCCCAGCTCCGAATTGCGCAGAACCGGCTCAGCCGCAAGTTCCGCCAAAGTGACAGGACGGCCGATGGTCGGCGTGACCACGCAATCGAGTCCTTCCAGTGCCTTGTCGCAAAGCGCTTTCAAGGCTTGCAGCCGATACTGGGCGCGGAAAGTTTGCACGCCGCTCACTGCTGGCGCCTTGGCCAATACCGCACGAATCACCGGCAATACAGCTTCAGGATTTTGCTCCATCAACTCGCCAGCGACGCTGTAGCGCTCCGCCACCCACGGGCCTTCATAAAGCAAGCGCGCCGCTTCAAGGAAGGGTGACAAATCCAGTTCCACCGCTTCACCGCCCAGCGCCTTGAGCCGATCGATGGCATCGGCGAACAACAGCGGGCCTTCAGGGCAACCGAAGAACTCCAGGTCCTGCGCACGCGGCACGCCGAAGCGGAAAGGGCGCGGCGCACCAAACGCCGAGCCGTCATTCCACAGGGGGTTGCTGCGGCTGTACTCATCCCGTGGATCGAGGTGCGCCGTGAGCGCCAACAACTGACTGGCTTCCCGAGCGGTCGCGGTAAAGGTCGTGACGCAATCGAGCGTGCGACAGGCCGGCACCACGCCCGCCGTGGAGATCAGCCCTTTGGTGGCTTTCACCCCGACCAGATTGTTCAACCCCGCCGGCACTCGCCCGGATCCCGCCGTGTCCGTGCCCAACGAAAAACTCGCCACGCCCAGCGCCACCGCCAGCGAAGAACCGGCGCTGGAACCCCCCGACGGATACTCCGGCAACACGCTGTTCGGGCACGCGCCATACGGCGAGCGACTGCCGTTGAGCCCGGTGGCGAACTGGTCGAGATTGGTCTTGCCCAGCGGAATCGCCCCCAGCGCCAGCAACTGCTCGACGATGGTCGCCGAATGTTGCGGCACATAGGCAAACGCCGGGCACGCCGCTGTTGTCGGAATGCCCGCGAGATCAATGTTGTCCTTGATCGCAAACGGCACGCCGTACAGCGGAAGGCTTTCGATGTCGCGATCGTCGAGGGCGGCGAAGTACGGTTCCAGTTCTTCAATGCTGAGCAAATGAATGAACAGGTGATAGTCCGGGTTCAGCGCGGCGGCTCTGTCGCGCAGGCTCAACAACAGTTGTCGAGGTGTGGTGCTGCCTTCGCGGTAAGCGCTGCGCAGGGCGTCGAGTTGCAGATTGATGGTCATGGCGTTAATCCTTTTCAAATGGGGTTCAGTCGAGTTCCAGCACCACGACGCGCTGTCCGGCGCGCACCGCCGAACCCGGTTGCACGCGAATCTCGCGGACGATTCCGGCCATCGGTGCGAGCAGCGGGATTTCCATCTTCATCGACTCCAGAATCACCAGCACATCGCCGGCGGCAACGCGGCTGCCGATCTGCACCTGAACCTGCCAGAGGTTGCCGGCGATGTGGCTGTCGACGCTCATTTCGCCAATGGCCAAAGGTGCCTCTTCGGTCGTTTCCGGGGCGGCTTCTTCACTGTCGAAATGTGCCTGGCCGCTGGCGATCCAGCGCTCGCGCTCGGCGTTGAACGCGCCTTGCTGCTGCTCGCGAAACGCGGCGATGGTCTCGGCTTCTTTCGCCAGGAACGCCTGGTAATCCGCGAGGTTCAACTGGCTGTGTTCGATGTTCAAATCGAAGCGCCCGAGCGGGAAATCCCGGCGGATGCGCAACAGTTCATCGGCGCTCACCGGGTAGAAACGGATCTGGTCGAAGAAGCGCAGCAACCACGGTTTGCCATCGAACGCGGCGACTTCGCGGTAGCGGTTCCACATCTGCAACGTGCGGCCGACGAACTGATAACCGCCGGGGCCTTCCATGCCGTACACGCACATGTAGGCGCCGCCGATGCCCACCGAATTTTCGGCGGTCCAGGTGCGGGCCGGGTTGTATTTGGTGGTCACCAGTCGATGGCGCGGATCGAGCGGGGTGGCGACCGGTGCACCGAGGTAAACGTCGCCCAGACCCATTACCAGGTAACTGGCGTCGAACACCGTGCGCTGCACTTCATCGAGGTTCGGCAAGTCGTTGATGCGGCGGATGAACTCCAGATTGCTCGGGCACCACGGTGCGTCCTTGCGCACGGTGGTCATGTATTTTTCGATCGCCAACTGGCAGGCCGGGTCGTCCCAGGACAGCGGCAGATGGACGATCCGCGAGGGCACTTGCAGGTCTTTGGCGGCGCACACAGCGTCCCATTCGCCGGCGACGATGCCGAGCAGATCGGTGAGTGGCAGTTGCTCGGGTTGGTAGTGCACTTGCAGTGAGCGGATGCCCGGTGTCAGGTCGATTACGCCGTGCAGGTGTTTGCTTTCCAGCGCTTGCATGAGGGCGTGGGCCCGGAAGCGCAGGACAAGGTCGAGTTCCGGGGCACCGATTTCCAGTAGCAGGTGCGTATCCCCCGACAATCTCGCAACCAACCGCGTATTGTCCTGACCAATATCCAAAACAACAGGCGACACAACTTCCTGTGGGAGCGGGCTTGCTCGCGAATGCGATTTGTCAGACACATCAATGTCGACTGACACGGCCCCTTCGCGAGCAAGCCCGCTCCCACAGGGGGTATTCCATTTTAAGGCGAGGTTGCGGGCGGTCTGGAGATCGACTGGGCTGAACTGTACTTTGTCCCCGGCCTTCAACTGTCCGAGTTGCCAAAGATCCGCCTCAATCACCGTCACAGGGCACACAAACCCGCCGAGGCTTGGGCCATCCGGTCCGAGGATCACCGGCATGTCCCCAGTGAAATCCACCGCCCCAATGGCATACGGATTGTCGTGAATATTCGACGGATGCAGCCCAGCCTCGCCGCCATCAGCCCGCACCCATTCCGGCTTCGGCCCGATCAATCGCACGCCGGTGCGGCTGGAGTTGAAATGCACTTCCCACTGGGTCGCGAAGAACGTGCCGATGTAGTTTTCGGTGAAGTATTCCGGCGCGCCATGCGGGCCGTAGATCACCCGAATCTGCCGCACGGCAGGCAACTCAACGATTTCAGGCAGTTGCTCGCCGACGCTGTGGTCGCTCAACACCGGCACATGCAACACGTCCCCGGCCCGCAACGCACGACCGCCATGCCCGCCAAACTGGCCCAGCGTGAAGGTACTTTTGCTGCCGAGATAATCCGGCACTTGCAGGCCGCCACGCAGGCACAGATAGCTGCGAGCGCCTGCACCGGCAATCGTCCCGAGGCTCAGCGTGGCACCGGCTGGAATCAGCAGCGCCGTGTTCATTGCCACGGTTTCACCGTTCAACGTCAGCGGAATCACTGCCCCGGTCACCGCCACCACCGCATCGCAATTGAAGCGCAGCAACGGCCCGCTCATGGTGATTTCCAGCGCGGCGGCGCCTTCGTCGTTACCCAGCAACAAGTTGCCCAATCGCAACGCGCGACTGTCCATCGGCCCCGACGGCGGCACGCCTACCGCCCAATATCCGAGACGCCCCGGATAGTCCTGAACGCTAGTCTGCGTCCCGGCGCTGAGCACTTCAAAGGTGTTGGCCTGGTAGACCAGGTTTTCCAGGCAACGGGTCCACGGCTGACCGCTGGCGAACGGTGTATCGAGCAAAATCTGCCGCAGGTAATCGCGGTTGGTTTCCACGCCATACAGCAGGCTGTCGCCCAAGGCCTGATGCAGATCGGCGCGGGCTTCTTCGCGGGTCGGCGCCCAACTGATGACCTTGGCGATCATCGGATCGAAGTACGGCGGAATCTCGCAACCGGCCTCGACCCACGTGTCGATGCGCAGCTGTTTGCCATCGGCGGCAGGAAAACTCACGGCTGTCAGCAGGCCTGGGCTCGGCTGAAAATCACGACCCGGATCTTCGGCATACAGCCGCGCCTGAATCGCGTGACCGTCGGCTTTCAAACCTTGGCTCAACTCGCTCAACGGCGGTAAATCACCGGCCGCGAGCTCGACCATCCAGCGCACCAGATCCACGCCCCACACCTGTTCGGTGACGCCGTGCTCCACCTGCAACCGGGTGTTCACTTCCAGAAAGTAGAAGCGCTGGTCTGCGCTGTCGAAGACGAATTCCACAGTACCGGCGCTGCGGTAGTTCACCGCTTTCGCCAGTTTGATCGCCGCCGCACAAAGCTCATCGGCCATGCCCTCGGGAAGGTTTGGCGCCGGAGTTTCTTCGAGGACTTTCTGGTTGCGGCGTTGTACCGAACAGTCGCGCACACCGAGGGCGATCACGTCACCGCGACCGTCGCCGAACACCTGAACTTCGAGATGTCGGGCACGCTGGATGTACTTCTCGATGAACACCCCGGCGTCGCTGAAATTGTTCTGGCCAAGGCGTTTGACCGCTTCGAAGGATTCGCTCAATTCGGCAGCGCTGCGGCACACGCGCATGCCGATGCCGCCACCGCCGGCGGTGCTTTTGAGCATCACCGGATAACCGACCTGTTCGCCGGCAATCAGCGCCGCTTCGAGGCTGTCGAGCAATTCGGTGCCTTCGAGCATCGGCACGCCGTGTTGCTTGGCCAATGCACGCGCGGTGTGTTTGAGGCCGAACACGCGCAACTGCTCAGGCGTCGGGCCGATGAAAGCGATATCGGCTGCTTCGCAGGCTTCGGCAAATGCGGCGTTTTCCGAGAGGAAACCGTAGCCGGGATGGATCGCCGTGGCGCCGGTGGCTTTGGCGATGGCGAGGATTTTTTCGACCGCCAGATAAGTGCCCGCCGCCGCGCCTTCACCGAGGCTGTGGGCTTCGTTGGCTTGCAGAATGTGCAGGCTCGCGGCATCGGCTTCGGAGTACACGGCGACACCTTTGACCTGCAATTCACGCAAGGTGCGCAGGATGCGGCAGGCAATGGCGCCACGGTTGGCAATCAGGACTTTTTCGAACATGGCATAACCCCCGGAGGCGATAACGCATCAGCCTCGACCTGGGATGCGGGCCGTCCCGCAGTTTTTCGATAAGCGCAGGGGTCGTCCCCGACGGCAGAATCACTTCACTTCAAAACACCACCGAACCCCGGTGGGAGCGGGCTTGCTCGCGAAGGCGGTGTATCAGATACATTCATATCGACTGACACACCGCCTTCGCGAGCAAGCCCGCTCCCACAGGGGTGTTGTGGTGTTCTTACTTTTTGAGGCACTGGGCTGAGCGGGCCTGGCACAGGGCAAACAACCATTTGCGCAACCGCACTAATTTCAGTTCCATACCAGCAGCTCCGCAGGTGTCGGGTTGTAGGCATTGCACGGGTTGTTCAATTGCGGGCAGTTGGAAATCAGCACGATCACATCCATCTCCGCCCGCAGGTCCACGTACTTGCCCGGCGCCGAAATCCCGTCTTCAAACGTCAGCCCGCCGTCTGCCGTGACCGGTACGTTCATGAAGAAGTTGATGTTCGGTCCGATGTCGCCTTTGCCCAGTCGTCCGTCGTGGACGCAGGCCCGCAGGTAGTTGTCGCGGCAGCTGTGCATGTAGCGTTTTTCCAGCGCATAACGCACGGTGTTGCTCTCTTGCGCGCAGGCGCCGCCAAGGGTGTCGTGGCGTCCGCAAGTGTCGGCGACGATGGTCAGCATCGGTTTGCCAAGGTTGGAATACAGCACGCTGCCGGTGCTCAGGTAGACGCTGTTCTGCCGGCGCAAGGTGCGTTGTACGTCGTAGCGCTCTTTCGGATTGGCAACGCTGTAGAACAAGGTGTCGACCGCCTGATTGCCTTCCAGATCGAGGATGCGCAGGGTCTGGCCGGCCTTGACTTCCATCAGCCACGGTTCGCCGGCCGGGATGGTGGCGCGGTAGACCGCCGCCTCTGGTTGCTTGGGCGTGGTAGCGATTGCGAGTGACATGGCAGCGATCCTCAGGCGAACAGACGGTCGGTGTTGATGAAGCCGCGCTCGTTTTCCGGGCGCGAGGTGCGGCAATGTTCGGCGACGCTGGCGTCGGCGCTCATCCAGCTCAGCTTCAACGGCTTCGGTGCATATTCCGGCGCCGGGTCCATCGGATGTTGCAGCGCAGTGAGCACCACCAGCGTGTCCATCGGCGCGTACAACTCGATGTAGTCACCGGCCTTGGAGTTGCCTTCGACAAAGTGGAAACGTCCGGCTTCATCGACGTTCACGCGGCTGAACAGGTTGAGGGTCATCAGCAAGTCCGACAGACCCAACCCCCACTTGCCGAGTTCCACCAACAGGTTGTCGGTGCCGTTGCGGAAGAAGCCGTTGCGCAGTTCCTGGTAGCGACCCGCGCCATATTTTTCCGCGACTTCTTCAGCGCAGAGCACGCCGCCAAGGCTGTCGCTCCAGCCGCAGGTGTCGGCGGTGATCGCCGCCAGTACGCGGCCCATGTCCGAGTACAGGCAATGGCCGGTGGTGAGCTTGGCGGTGTGTTGGCATTTGAGGCTGTCGGGCAGGTTCAGGCGTTCGGTTTTTTCATTGGCGTTGAGCAGCGTCAGGCTGACGTTGGCGCCGCCACGCAGGTCGGTCAGGCGCAGCAGTTGGCCGCGCTTCAACACGAAGGAACGATGGCCGCCACCGGGGAGCATTTCTTCGGCGAAGGGCGGGAACAGTTGAGTCGAATCAGTCATTTTCAGATTCCTCTAAGCGATACGAAGCGTGCCTGCCAACGAAGCCGGCAAGGCATCAAGGGCGGCGCGAGTGGCGCGGCGGTCGCTGTTCAAAGGGATGTCGTAGGTGATGCGCGCGCCATAGGCGCCGGGGGCGTGCGGGTCGACGCGGACCTTGTCGAACACCAGCAAGCGGGTGCCGAGGCTGAAACCTTCGGACAGGTCGTGGGTGACCATGAACACCGTCAGTTGCGTCTCTCGCCACAGCTCCAGCAACAAGGCGTGCATGTCCTTGCGGATGCCCGGATCGAGCGCGCCGAACGGTTCGTCGAGCAGCAACACGCGGGGTTTCATGATCAGCGCCTGGGCGATGGCCAGCCGTTGCTGCATGCCGCCGGAGAGCTGCGCGGGGTACTTGTCCAGCGAGTGGCCGAGGCCGACCTTTTGCAGCAGCACCGAGGCCTGTTCTCGCGCGTCTTTTTTAGCGCGGCCGAACAGGCGCCCGAGCAGCGGCGAACGCGGCAGCTCGAGGCCGAGGGCGACGTTGTCCAGCACGGTCAGGTGCGGGAACACCGAGTAGCGCTGGAACACCACGCCCCGGCTCGCATCCGGTTCGCCGGCCAGCGTCTGGCCGTCCAACAGAATCTCGCCGCGACTGGCGCGCTCCTGACCGAGCAGCAGTCGAAGGAACGTGGATTTGCCACAACCCGATGCACCGACCAGGGTGCAGAACTCACCCTCGTTGACGTTCAGGTTCAGCCCTTCGAGCACCACCTGATCGGCGTATTGCTGCCAGACGTTTTTCACCGTGATGAAGCTCATGCGCGGGCTCCTTCATACCAGGGAAAGGCACGCTGAGTCAGGCGCTTGAGCCCCCAATCCATCAGCCAGGCGAGCAGGGTGATCCACACCACGTACGGCAGGATCACGTCCATCGCCAGATAACGGCGTACCAGGAAAATCCGGTAACCGAGGCCGTCCGTGGAGGCGATGGCTTCTGCGGCGATCAGGAACAACCACGCCGAACCGAGCATCAGTCGCAGCGAGATCAGCAGGCGCGGCAGCAATTGCGGGAGCACCACGCGCAGCATCAACGTCCAGGTTGATGCGCCGAGGGTCTGGGCCTTGATCAGCATTTCGACCGGAATTTCCCGGGCGCGCTGTTCCAGGTCCCGCGCCAGACACGGGGTGATGCCGATCACGATCAGCATCACTTTCGACAACTCCCCCAGCCCGAAGACGATGAACAGAATCGGCAGGATCGCCAGCGGCGGCACCATCGACACCACCGTCAGCAACGGCGACAACGGTGCGCCGAACAGCGGCAACGTCCCGGCGGCGATACCCAGGCACAGCCCGGCCAACGCGCTGATACCGAGGCCGATGGCCAAGCGGCGCAGACTGGACGCAGTGTCTTGCCACAGCACGTATTCACCGGTGCGTGTGTCGGCGGTGAACGCCAGACGTTTCACCGCGTCGGTCATTTGCACGGCGCTTGGCAGCAGCTTGTCGTTGGGGTTATCCGTCAGTCGCTCGGCCGAGCCCATGAAGTAGGCGAACAGCACCAGGGCGAACGGCAGGATCACCAACAGCAGGCGACTCGGGCGATCCGGGTGGCGATTGATCAGACGCATGGCCAGGTCCTCTTCTTACAGCTTGGCGTCGGCGGCCATCTGTACGTAGCTCGGGTCGAAGCGCAGTTTGAGGTTGGCCTTGTCGCCGCTGGTCACGCCGTTGGCGAACGCCATGCCGACCGCGCTGGTGTCCTTGGCGCCTTCACCGAGCAAGCCGTGCTCGAAGGAAAACTCGGCGACCTTGCGCATGGTGTCCGGCAGTTGCTTGCTGGTGGCGAAGGCCAGGGCTTCTTGCGGCGTGGCGAACAATTTGGTGGTGTCGAGTTGCGCCTGGAAGCCCGCGAGGTCGGTGCCGGAGGCTTTGGCCATGTGTTCGAGGGCCGTCTTGCTGGCGGCGTTTTTCGCGTTCATCAATTCGACCACTTCGAACCAGGCGCCGGTCAGCGCTTTGCCCAGGGCGGGGTTGTCTTTGAGGGTGGCGCTGTTGACCACCATCATGTCCATGATTTCGCCGGGGATCTGGCTGGAGTTGAAGACTTCGGTCACGCCGGGCTTGGCCTTGATGTCCGAGAGCATCGGGTTCCAGGTGGTGACGGCATTGACCTGATCGGTGTTGAAGGCGGCGGAGATATCGGCGTCGGAGGTGTTGACCACTTTCAGGTCTTTCTCGGTGAGGTCGACCGAATCGAGCGCGCGGGCCAGCAAGTAGTGGGAAACGGACAGCTCGACCAGATTGACGTCCATGCCCTTGAGGTCGCTGACTTTCTTGCCGTCGCCCTTGAGCACGATGCCGTCGTTGCCGTTGGAGAAATCACTGACGATCAGTGCGGTGCTGTCGACGCCACCGGCTGCCGGAATGGTCAGCGCGTCCATGTTGGTCATGGTGCAACCGTCGAACTGGCCGGCGGTGTATTGATTGATGGATTCGACGTAGTCGTTGAGCTGCACCACATCAATCTTGATGCCGTACTTCCTCGCCCACTTGTCGACGATGCCTTGGCTGCCAGCGTATTCCCATGGCATCCAACCGGCGTAAATGGTCCAGCAGACGCTGAAGTGGTCTTTCTGGGCGGCTTGGGACGAGACGCTCACGAAGGCTGCAAAAGCAGCGGCGAGCAGGGCGGGTAAACGAGGTCGGGACATGGTGGTTCTCCAGTTGATCAAGGGCGGGCAGGAGGCAACGCGGCACCGTAAGCGGTGGCTTGTCTCCCGGGCTTTTGTCCCGCCGTGTAACCTCAACTGGAGGTCGCCAACTCTCGGACCAGCCACTCGCCTTAGCGAGCCGGAACCCTAGTCAGCCATTGCAAATTGTGGTGCCGCGAACCTGTGATGACTCCTGCACGGGTTTGTTAAAGCGAGAGCCGTGCCAAGTCGGCCAGATGCCTCTGGCTCGGGGGATTGCGCGATCAGCGCCTTTGAAGGGGGAGAAAGTGCTGCCTTGTGATGGTGCGTTGGTGCACCGCGATGGACCGTATTGGCCGCTGATCTGAAGGTTATTGTGGCATTGCACTCGGTTACGGATTTTCAGTCAAAACAGGTGTCAGCCGCCCTGTATCGGCTGCGGGTCTTTCAGGAGGCCGCCATGTTTCGTCGACTGTTGCTGGGTGTCGTGCTCGGTGTCGGATTGTCCGGTTGCTATTACTACGCCGGCTCCTACGATGTGTATTCCACGCCTTATTACTACCCCGGCTATGCCCCTTATTCCTATTACTACGGCCCGCGCTTTTACGGCGGCTATCGCTACTACTATTGGGGCGGGCATTCGCCACGTTATTACGGCGGTGGATATCGCGGCGGCCACCACTAATCAGCAGGTGAATAGGTGAAAAACCTTTCATCGGCGAGATGTTTCAACTTGTTGCACAACCGCACCGGATGTCGAAAACGATGTCTGATCTTTCGACAGTCACCGAATAATTGACTGTCGCTCGCCAGCGTCGCTGGTGTGGCTCACTCGCGGTCCAGGAGGCCGCCATGCTCTGTCGAAAACAGCTCCGCCAAATTCTTCTGATTGCTGTAGTGGGATTGTCTGTTGGTGCGTGCGTGCCTTATGCCGATGGAGGAGGCGGCTACTACAGTTCCGAGGTGTACACGTCCCCTGCGCCGTATTACTCCGATGGTGGGGCGTACTACTCCAGTGGCGGTTACTACACATCGCCGCGCCGGTATTACTCACCGCCGGCCCGCTATTACCAGCCTACGCCGCGGTATTACCACCAGCCGCGGGTTTATCAATCGGCACCGCGCTATTACCAGTCGTCGCCACGAAACGATTACCGGGCTCATCAGAGTCGCGGCTGGGACGGCCATAGCCGTGGCGGTTGGGACGGTCGTAACCGTGGCAATTGGAACAACGACAATCGCGGCGGTCACGGCGGACGTGATAACCGGGGCAGTCGGGGCGGCCATGATGGGCGCGGCGATCACGATGGCCGAGGTAGCCACCGGTAACATGAGTTAAATGCAATACCTGTGGGAGCGGGCTTGCTCGCGAAGAGGGAGTGTCAGTCGACATTAATGCTGCCTGACACACCGCCTTCGCGAGCAAGCCCGCTCCCACATTTTGTCTAGCATTCCTAAAGGTCTGCCAAGGGATGCCGACCTTCCCAGACCTTTTGAAAATGCGCCTCCACCACAGCATCCGGCACATTGTTGATGTCCGGCCAATGCCAGCGCGGCTTCTGATCTTTGTCGATCAACCGCGCCCGCACGCCTTCGCTGAACTCCGGATGACGGCAGCAGTTGAGGCTCAAGGTGTATTCCATCTGAAAAACCTGCGCCAGCGACAGGTGTCGGGCGCGGATGATCTGCTCCCACACCAGATGAGCGGTCAGCGGCGAACCTTCACTCATTGTCCGCGCTGCACGGCTGAGTAGCAGGTCGGTGCTATCGCGCTGTTGGCTGATGGCCTTCCAGGCGCATTGCACGTCACTGACATCCAGCAGTTCATCGATCTGTTGTCGACGCGGCAGCCACTGGGCTTCGGGCATCTGCGCGAGCGCTTCCTGCTGCAAGGCCTTGAGCAGACTGTTCAGTTGCATTGGCGTCTGTTCCTGCCAATTCAATTGCAACAAGCCTTCGATCAGTTTTTCTTGCTGTTCATCGAGCAGGAAACGGTCGGCCAGGTCCAGATCGATCGCATCGCGACCGTTCATGTGCGCACCGGTCAGGCCGAGGAACAGACCGAGCTTGCCGGGCAGGCGCGACAGAAACCAACTGGCGCCGACATCCGGATACAAACCAATGCTGATTTCCGGCATCGACAATCGGCTGCTCGGCGTGACGATGCGGATGCTCGCGCCTTGCAGCAGGCCCATGCCACCCCCCAGCACATAACCGTGGCCCCAACAGATCAACGGTTTCGGGTAGGTGTGCAGACTGAAGTCCAGTCGGTATTCCGCCGCAAAGAAATGCGCGGCCAGCGGCGGTACTTCACCAGGATGCGCGCGACAGGCTTCCACCAGGCTGCGCACTTCACCGCCGGCGCAAAAGGCCTTGGCACCTTTGCCGCGTAATAAGACGCAGACGATTTGCGGCTCCTTGGCCCAAGCGTCCAATTGATCGCGCAAGGCGTTGATCATCGGCAAGGACAGGGCGTTCAGGGACTTTTCGGCATCCAGGCTGGCAACGGCGATGCGGGCGCCGTCGGTACCAGTGAGTTCTTCGAAGTGCAGATTCATCGTGACCTCGATCGGGAATTTGAGCGTTCAGTATGATCGCAATGCAGGAAAGTGCCGGTTCTGCGTCAGACCAATTGACAAGCGTGATGGGCTTTCCTAGGGTTCGCCCCATTGTTTTTGCCGGATGTAACCATGACTGCTGACGACCGTATCAAACTCGAACCGAGCTGGAAGGAGGCACTGCGTGCTGAGTTCGACCAGCCCTACATGGCGGAGTTGCGCAATTTCCTGCAACTGGAGCGCGCGGCGGGCAAGGAAATTTATCCACCAGGCCCGATGATTTTCAACGCGCTCAACTCGACGCCGCTGGACAAGGTGAAAGTGGTGATTCTCGGTCAGGACCCGTACCACGGCCCGGGCCAGGCCCATGGCTTGTGCTTCTCGGTGCAACCGGGCGTACCGGCGCCGCCGTCGCTGGTGAACATCTATAAAGAGTTGAAACGCGACCTGAACATCGAGATTCCCAATCACGGCTATCTGCAGAGCTGGGCTGATCAGGGCGTGTTGATGCTCAATACCACCATGACCGTCGAGCGCGCCAACGCCAATGCGCACAAGGACAAGGGCTGGCAGTTTTTTACCGACCGGATCATTGAAGTGGTCAGCCAACAGCAACCGCATCTGGTGTTCATGCTGTGGGGGGCGCATGCCCAGAGCAAGCAGAAACTAATCGATGCGACCAAGCATCTGGTGCTGACGTCAGTGCATCCGTCGCCGCTGTCCGCTTATCGCGGTTTTCTCGGGTGCGGGCACTTCAGCCGGACCAACAAGTTTCTGGAGCAGAATGGCGAGACGCCGATCGAGTGGCGGTTGCCGCCGGTTTGATGCGGTGGCAATGAGGGCCTCTTCGCGAGCAAGCCCGCTCCCACAAGGATCGCACGAAACCTGTGGGAGCGGGCTTGCTCGCGAAGAAGGCGACTCGGTCTATCAGACAGAATCCGGATGACGGTTCCAATACTTGAACAACGGCTCCGCCAGAAACAACACAAACAACAACCGCATCACCTGCATCGCCGTCACCAGCGGCACCGACAATTGCAGGGTCTCCGCCGTCAGGCTCATCTCCGCAATCCCGCCGGGCATCATGCCCAACGTCAGTGAACGCAAATCCAGATGCGTCAGCGCACTCAACCCGAGCGCTGCCGCCGTGGCGATCAACATGGTCAGCACCGTGCCAATCAAGGTCCGCCCCATAAACGAAGGCGCCCGCCGGAAAAACTGCCGGTTGAAGTGACAGCCCAATCCGCTGCCGATCAGCCATTGGCCAATCTGACTGCCGCCGTTTGGCAAGCCAATATGCAAATCCCAACCAATGCTCACCGCCGCACTCACCAGCAGCGGCCCGAACAGCCACGGGTTGGGTTGACGAAGACGTTCCCAAAGCCAGGCCGCCAACGCGCCCGCCGGGAATAGAAGGGCCAGCCACCACCCGTTGACGGCCGTCGGATGAGCGATCGGCGCACCGTCGCCCAACAAATACTTGAACGCCGCCGGCACACACAGCACCACCACCAGCACCCGCAGACTTTGCCCGGCCGCTACGCGACTGAGCACCGCGCCATTGCGTGCGCCGAGGTTGACCATCTCCCCGGAGCCGCCGGGCATGCTGGAAAAGAACGCGGTGGCACGATCCTCACCGGTGCGTCGCATCAACCAGACCCCGACTATGGCCGAGAGGCTGGTGACCAGCGCACCGAAGAAAATCAGACCGAAATGGCTCAACACCTGCTCCATCACCACCGGGGTGAAGTGCAGGCCAATGCCGATGCCGACAACCCACTGGCCGACCTTGCGGCCGCCAGGGATTTCCGCCAATTGCCAGGGTGTCAGGCAGCGCACCAGGATGATCGCCAGCAACGAGCCGACCATCCACGGCAGCGGCCAGCCGACCAGGCTGGCCAGGTAACCGCCCAGCGCGCCGACCAGCGGCGTACCCCACCAGGCGTTGAAGGGTGTTCGATCAGACATCGGCAATCGCGCGACGAGCGACCGAACGTTTGCGCCAGATCCGCAGGATCGGCACCAGCAGCATCACTGCGATCAACCCCCAGACACCCACGGTGATCCCGCTCGACCAGAGAATCTCCAGCGAACCGTTGGAGATCGACAGTGCCCGGCGCAGATTCTGTTCCATCAAACCTCCGAGAATGAAGCCGAGCAGAACCGGCGACAACGGGAAATCCAGCTTGCGCAGAATGTAGCCGAAGATACCGATGCCGATCATCAGGAACAGGTCGAAGGTGGTGGCATGCACCGCGAACACGCCGATGGCAGTAATGATCGCGATCATCGGCACCAGCGCCCAGTTCGGCACGGCGAGGATTTTGGTGAAGATGCGGATCATCGGAATGTTGAGGATCACCAGCATGATGTTGGCGATAAACAACGATGCGATCAGGCCCCAGACGATGTCCGGTTGCTGTTGAAACAGCAGTGGACCTGGCGTGATGTTGTACAGCGACAAAGCACCAATCATCACCGCCGTCGTGCCCGAACCGGGAACGCCCAGCGTCAACATCGGCACCAGCGCGCCGCAGGCCTCAGCACCGATGGCAGTTTCCGGAGCGGCCAGGCCACGCTTGTCGCCCTGTCCGAATTTTCCACTTGGGCCGGCGATACGTTTCTCGGTCATGTAGGCCACGGCGCTGGCGAGTGTTGCGCCGGCGCCCGGCAAAACGCCCATGATGAAACCCAGCACACCGCAACGCATGTTCACCCAGAACACCGAGGCGGCTTCCTTGAAGTTGAACATCATGCGACCGGTGGCTTTGAATGCTTCCTGACCACGGTGGGTTTTTTCCAGCAGCAACAGGATTTCGCTGATGGAGAACAGGCCCAGCACCAGCACCACGAACTGAATACCGTCGGTGAGGTGGATGTTGTCGCCGGTGAAGCGGTAGACACCGCTGTTGGCGTCGATGCCGACAGTTGACAGGAACAGGCCGATCAGCGCAGCGATAAAGGTCTTCAGCGGTCGGTCGCCGGCCATGCCGCCGAGACAGACAATCGCAAACACCATCAGGACGAAATATTCCGCCGGGCCGAAGGCAATCGCCCATTTCGCCAGAATGGGCGCGAACACCACCATCCCGCAGGTCGCAATAAAGGCGCCGATGAACGAACTCCACGCCGACAGTGACAGCGCAACGCCCGCCATGCCTTGACGGGCCATCGGGTAGCCGTCGAGGGTGGTCATGACGGTGGACGCTTCGCCCGGAATGTTCAGCAGAATCGAACTGATCCGGCCGCCGTACTCGCATCCCAGATAAACAGCGGCCAGCAGGATCAGTGCCGATTCCGGTGGTAATCCGAGGGCGAACGCGATCGGGATCAGCAACGCCACGCCGTTGATCGGCCCCAGCCCCGGCAACAGGCCGACGACGGTGCCGATCAGCGTGCCGCTGAGTGCAGTGATCAGGTTGTAAGGGGTCAACGCGACGCCGAAGCCATGACTCAAATAACCAAGCGTATCCATATCAGTTCTCCAGAACGTCGAGCAGGCCCAGAGGCAGTGGCACGTCCATGACTTTGTCGAACAGCAGGTACAGACCGATACTCATCAGGCTGATGATCACCGCACCCGGCAACCAGCGTCCGCCGTACAGGCGTGCCATCGGTATGCCGATCAGCAGGCTGCTGAGGATAAAGCCCAGGGGTTCGAACAACCCGGCGAAGACCAGAAGCAGCAACACGCAGATGCCAATCTTGGTCAGGGTTTCGCGATCCATCGGCGGATCTTCATCGGTGTGTTTGATCGGCGACGGGCGATACACCATGTAAACCAGCCCCAGGCCCATCAAGCCCAGCATCAACAGGGGAAAGGCTCGGGGGCCGATCGGTTCGTAGGAAAATGGCGCCTGGTAGGGCCAGGCCATCAGCACCAGGCTGAGACAGGCCAGCAACAGCACCGAAGCAAAAATGCGTTGTAAGAGCATAGGGAACTCCTGTGCCGCGGCCCCGCAGAACGGGGGCCGCAGCCGCTAGACAGAGGCGATCACTGAATCAGGCCGAACTCTTTGGCCAGCACTTTGTAGTCCGCGACCTGCTTCTTCACGTAGGTGTCCAGCTCCGGGCCGGTCATGGCGAACGGGAACAGTTCACGCTGATCGCGCAGCTTGGCGAAGTCTTCGGACGCCAGCAGTTTGTCGAAGGCCTCTTTCCACCAGGCGTAGTCTTCGTCGCTGACTTTTGGCCCGAGGTAGAAACCGCGAACCACCGGCCAGACGATGTCGTAGCCTTGTTCCTTGGCGGTCGGAATGTCTTTCATCTCCGGCTCGTCCAGACGCTTCTCGGAGAACACCGCCAGCAGGCGCATGTCGCCGCTCTGGATATGCGGCATGGAGTCGGAGATGTCGGTGCTGCCGACCTGAATGTGGCCGCCGAGCAGGGCGGTGGCGATTTCACCGCCGCCTTCGAGGGCGACGTAGCGCAAGTCGCGCGGGTTGATCCCGGCAGCCTTGGCGATCAGCGCGGTTTGCATCCAGTCCTGGCTGCCGACGGTGCCGCCGGAACCGATCACCACTTTGCTCGGATCTTTCTTCAGCGCTTGAACCAGATCGTCCAGGGTCTTGTAGGGCGAATCGCTTTTCACCGCGATGGCGCCGTAGCTGGTGCCGACGGCGGCCAACCAGCGCACGTTGGTTTCATCGAAACGACCGAACTTGCCCTGGGCCAGGTTCAGCAATGAACCGCTGGACCACGCCACGAGCGTGCCGGCGTCGGCTGGACGTTGAGCAACCACCGCGTTGTACGCCACCGCGCCGACACCGCCGGGCATGTAGGTCACGCGCATCGGTTTGGTCAGCAGCTTTTCGTTGACCAGCGCGCTCTGCGCCAGTTTGCAGGTCAGGTCGAAACCGCCACCGGGCGAGGCCGGGGCGATGCATTCCGGGCGTTTAGGCTCGGCCAGCAGTTGGCCGGCAAACAGCATGCAGCTGGCGGCGAGGGCGAAACGGCGCAGTGATCGATTCATTGTTGTCTCCACGGGAGTTGTTGTTTTTTTTGGGGATGTTTCAGATGCGGCGGTTTCGCTTCGCGCAGCCGGCAACGGCGCTGACGAGCGTAAACGATGGGGAGCGAGAAAAGGGATGGGGCGGGCAAATCTGGAGCTGTGTGGACAGCATGGCGAAGCACCTCGTTATTGTTCTTATTGGCGAAAACGCATCAAGGCGTTTTTCGGGAGCTACATTTCAAAGCACGATCGATGGCTCGCAGTCGAAACCATCCGTGGGCCGACTCTAACGGTCGAACCTTTCACTAACCTTTCAGCGGACTTTCACGGTTTTCGGGCTTCACAGCGGCGGATGCGGCTGTAAACTCCGCGCCAAAGAATGGCGTCGAACATCCCTGAATGAGGTAAAGATCCATGCGTGTTCTGCTCGTCGAAGACCATCTGCAACTCGCCGACAGTGTCGCCCAGGCGCTCAAGAGCACCGGGCTGACCGTGGATGTGCTGCATGACGGCGTGGCCGCCGACCTGGCGTTGAGCAGCGAGGAATACGCCATGGCGATCCTCGACGTCGGCCTGCCGCGCATGGATGGTTTCGAAGTGCTGGCGCGCCTGCGGGCCCGGGGCAAGAACCTGCCGGTGCTGATGTTGACCGCCCGCAGCGACGTCAAGGACCGGGTGCATGGCCTGAACCTCGGCGCTGACGATTACCTGGCCAAACCGTTCGAACTGACCGAGCTCGAAGCGCGGGTCAAAGCCTTGTTGCGCCGCAGCGTGCTCGGCGGTGAACGACTGCAGAGATGCGGCGTGCTGGCTTACGATCTGGACACCCGGCGCTTCACCCTTGGCGAAGAATTGCTGACCCTGACTTCCCGCGAACAGGCGGTGCTTGAAGCCCTGATCGCGCGTCCAGGTCGGGTGATGAGCAAGGAACAACTGGCTGCCCAGGTGTTCGGTCTGGACGAAGAAGCCAGCCCCGACGCTATCGAAATCTACGTCCATCGCTTGCGCAAGAAGCTCGACGGCCAACCGGTCGCCATCGTGACCTTCCGTGGTCTCGGCTACTTGCTGGAAAGCCGCGATGCATAAGCCCAGCAGCCTGCGCTGGCGGTTGCTGTGGAACCTCGCGCTGTTGTTGGTGGTGTTGATGCTGGCCAGTGGTTTGAGCGCTTACTGGAACGGGCGTGAAGCTGCCGACACTGCGTACGACCGGACCTTGCTGGCCTCGGCGCGAACCATCGCCGCCGGGGTGTCCCAGCGCGATGGCAGCCTGAGTGCCGACGTGCCCTACGTGGCCCTCGATACCTTCGCCTACGACAGCGCCGGGCGAATTTTTTATCTGGTCAATGACATCAATCAGAAGCTGATTTCCGGTTACGAAAACCTGCCGCCTCCGCCGCCCGGCACGCCGCGTACCGACGACTATCCGGCGCTCGCACGTTTCTACAACGCGACGTACCGGGGGCAGAACGTGCGGGTGGTGAGCCTGCTCAAACCCGTGAGCGAGCCGAACATGAACGGCATGGCGGAAATCCGCGTGGCGGAAACCGATGAGGCGCGCGTGAGCATGGCCCGCAGCCTGGCGGCGGACACGTTGCTGCGTTTGGGCATGCTGGCGGTCGGCGCATTGCTGATGGTGTGGTTTACAGTGAGTGCGGCGTTGCGTCCATTGGAACGTTTGCGCACGGCGGTGGAGGAACGGCAGTCCGACGATCTGCGGCCGCTGCCACTGGTGGAAGTGCAGCACGAATTGTGGCCGCTGGTGCGCGCGCTCAATCACTTTACCGAGCGCCTGCGCGAGCAGTTCGAGCGACAGGCGCAATTCATCGCCGATGCCGCCCATGAACTGCGTACGCCACTGGCCGCGCTCAAGGCTCGACTTGAACTGGGCCTGCGCTCGACCGAGCCCGACACCTGGCGCAACACATTGGAAACGGCGGCCCAGGGCACGGACCGCTTGACCCATCTGGCCAATCAACTGCTTTCGTTGGCGCGGGTCGAGAACGGTGCCCGGGCGATCGCCGAGGGCGGCGCGCAATTGCTGGACCTGAGTCAACTGGCCCGCGAACTCGGCATGGCCATGGCGCCGCTGGCCCATGCCCGAGGTGTCGCGCTGGCGCTGGAGGCGGATGAGCCGGTATGGCTGCGCGGTGAGCCGACGCTGTTGAATGAGCTTTTGAGCAATCTGGTGGATAACGCGCTGGCCCACACACCGCCCGGCGGCAATGTGATCCTGCGGGTCTCGGCGCCGGCGGTGCTGGAGGTCGAGGACGATGGGCCGGGGATTCCTCTTGAAGAACGCGATCGGGTGTTCGAGCGCTTCTATCGCCGCAACCAGCAAGTCGCCGGCTCGGGATTGGGGCTGGCGATTGTCGGCGAGATCTGCCGTGCGCATTTGGCGCAGATCAGTCTGCACGATGGCGAGCAGGCGGGGTTGAAGGTGCGGGTGAGTTTTATTGCGGGAGAGTGATGGTGTTTGTACTGGCCTCTTCGCGAGCAAGCCCGCTCCCACAGGGATGTCTGGTGTTGCATAGATACCTGTGGGAGCGGGCTTGCTCGCGAAGGGCGCGCTGCGGTCTCGGCTAGTAAAACATCGACCGCGATTCTTCCAGATCCCTGCACATCGCCGCGTTCTCCGGATCGATCCCCAGCTTCTTGAACGCCGGCACGCTGAGCGGGTCGATACGGGCGATGGGATGGTCGGTGTCCTTGTGGCAATACAAACTGGCCACCTGCACCAGATCCACATAGTCGACGCGCCCGGACTCACGCTTGAAGTCCAGATACAGCCCCGGCACCTGAACCAGCATTTCCGGAAACTCCCAGACCCGCAGCAGTTTGTCGCCGAGCAACGGGTGAATCTGGTCGATCACATGGTTCAGGCTGACCGGGTCCGACAGCAGTTCGTAATGGTCTTCGGCGTAGGTCAGGATCGGCAACACGCCAATCTGATGCACCAGCCCGCCGAGAGCCGCCTGATCAGGTTTGAGTTGCGTGTAACTGCGGCACAGCGCGTAACTGACGCCAGCGATTTCGAGGCTTTTGCGCCAGACATCGCGCATCTTCTTCTCCACCACGTCGGAACGGGCGTGGAAAATCTGCTCCATGACCAGGCCAATGGCCAGGTTGCTGCTGTAGTTGACGCCCAGGCGCGTAATGGCCGTGTGCAAGTCAGTGACTTCCTGGGTCGCGCGAAGGAGCGGGCTGTTGACCACTTTGATCAGGCGCGCCGACAACGCGGTGTCACGGCCGATCACTTTACTCAGGGTGCTGACACTGATTTCCGGGTCTTCAGCGGCCTTGCGAATCTGCAGGGCCACTTCCGGCAATGTTGGCAGAACCAGGTCATCGTTATCGATGGCCTCAACCAAATCCTGTTGGACCTTATCCGCCAGATCACTCATTTTTTTTCTCTAGGGGTTGCGACAAGTGCTGCCGTTAACGCTGGATTTCGCGATCGCGATCCAGTTCGTAAGGCAGGTCGAGCAGGTGCAGGGCCGGCCCTTCGAGTGTGCCCAGATGGACATCACCGCTTTCTGCTGCTTCGGCTTGCAGCACGGCCAGCAGTTCAATGTTTTGCCCGGCGCGTGCGGCGATCACCACTTCGCCGATAGAGCTGCCGTGGGTCGGGGAAAACAGCGGGGTGCCCGGTTCCGGCAGTTCGCCGCCCTCGAGGCTCAGGCGATACAGGCGACGCTTGAGTTTGCCCAGGTATTGCATCCGCGCGACGATTTCCTGGCCGGTGTAGCAACCCTTTTTGAAGCTCACGCCACCGACGGCTTGCAGGTTGAGCATCTGCGGAATGAACAGCTCGCGGGTGCTCGGCATGACCTGACCGATCCCTGCGCGGATCTGGCCCAGCAGCCATTGATTGAGATCGCCTTCGGTCAACAGGGCGGACAGCTTGCCCTTGATGGCGTCGGCCTGATCGGCGGTGACCCAGAGTTCGGCACGGTCCGCAGAGACGCGGACAGCGATCAGCCCGTCATTGCGTGCAACGCTGTCGGTGTCTGCCGGCAGTACAAGACCGAGGCTGGTCAGGGCGGCATCGCCATGGTCGACGCCGAAGCGGACCCATGCGGCGCTTTCATCAGTCAGTCTGGATTTGGAGAACACCGCGTACTTTTTCAGATCCGCCAGTTGCGGTTCCAGCAGCTCGCTGGCCATGGCCATGAGCACACCGTCACCTTGCAGCAGGATGCGGAAACTCGATTGCATCCGGCCTTTCTGAGTGCAGCGTGCGCCGAGGCTGGCCTGGGTGTCGCTCAGGTAATTGAGGTTGCAGGTCAGCTGGCCTTGCAGAAATTTAGCGGCATCCGCACCGCGGACCGCGAGAACGCCTTCATGAGACAGGGTGCAGAAAAAAGCAGAATCGGCCATGGGTCATCGCAGGAAAGAAGAGTCTGGGGGACATCATAAGGGGGCGCCCATGAAATGGGTAGTTCACAAAAGGTCGGCAGTGCCCGACCAAAGCCGACTGTTCGATGGTGTCGGGGGCTGTATACTTGCCGCCTATTTGAGGAGCGCTCCATGGTCGAAGATGTAGAACTGAATCGCCTCTACTGGCACAGCCGCCGCGGCATGCTTGAACTTGACGTGTTGTTGGTGCCGTTCGTGAAAGAGGTCTACCCGCACCTCAATGATGTCGACCGCGACTGCTACCGCAAGCTGCTCGAGTGCGAAGATCAGGACATGTTCGGCTGGTTCATGGAACGCGCCGAATCGGAAGATCCGGAGCTTCAGCGCATGGTTCGCATGATCCTGGATCGTGTCCAGCCCAAGTAATGCGTTCGAATGCCGCTGGCATGCCTCACGGCAGTTGCTGGCGGCGTATCTGTTGGCCCAGCTGTTCGCGCTGGGTTCGTTGTTTTTTCTTTCCATCCCGGTCTGGGCCAGTTTGCTCGGCGCCTTTTGCTGTCTGATGCATGGCATTTGGGCATTGCCGCGACAGATTTTGCTGACACATCCACAGGCGTTTCGCGGCTTGCGTCGCGATGCGGATGGCTGGCAGGTGTGGAATCAGGCGGCCGGTTGGCAGGCGGTTCAATTGAGACGGGACAGCCTGGCATTGCCGTTGGTCGTGGTGCTGCGTTTTCGTCTGCGCGACGAGCGGCGAGTCCGGGCGATTTGCGTGCCACGGGATTCGCAGGCGGCGGACTTGCACCGACGCCTGCGGGTTCGGCTCACGTTCAGTCGGCGTAGGTGGGCGGCACCAGAATAGTGTCCAGCGCAACCGGCAGCAGGTTCGGGTAGTCGAGGGTGTAATGCAGGCCGCGACTTTCCTTGCGCGCCATGGCTGACTGAATCATCAGATCGGCGACCTGGGCCAGGTTACGCAGTTCGATCAAATCCCGGCTGACCTTGTAGTTGCTGTAGAACTCGTCGATTTCGTCCAGCAACAACTGCACGCGGTGCTGCGCCCGTTGCAGGCGCTTGTTGGTGCGCACGATGCCGACGTAGTCCCACATGAACCGCCGCAATTCATCCCAGTTGTGCGCAATGATCACGTCTTCATCCGAGTCGGTGACCTGGCTGGCGTCCCAGGCGGGCAGGGCGACGGGAATCGAAACCTGCGGCAACTGTTCAAGTATGTCTGCTGCTGCCGAGCGTGCGTAAACGAAGCACTCCAGCAGCGAGTTGCTGGCCATGCGGTTGGCGCCGTGCAGGCCGGTGAAACTGGTTTCGCCAATCGCATACAGCCCCGGCACGTCGGTGCGGCCTTGCTGATCGACCATCACGCCGCCGCAGGTGTAGTGTGCCGCTGGAACGACCGGAATCGGTTGCTTGGTGATGTCGATGGAAAACTCGAGGCAACGCTCGTACACCGTCGGGAAGTGCGTCTTGATGAACGCTTCCGGCTTGTGACTGATGTCCAGATAGACGCAGTCGATACCGAGCCGCTTCATCTCATGGTCGATCGCCCGGGCGACGATGTCACGTGGCGCAAGCTCGGCGCGCGGGTCGAAACGCTGCATGAAGCGTTCGCCGTTGGGCAGTTTCAGGTGTGCGCCTTCGCCTCGCAACGCTTCGGTGACCAGGAAACTCTTGGCCTGCGGGTGATAAAGGCAGGTCGGGTGGAACTGGTTGAACTCCAGGTTCGCCACCCGGCAGCCCGAACGCCAGGCCATGGCGATGCCATCACCGCAGGCGCCGTCGGGGTTGCTGGTATACAGGTAGACCTTGGCTGCACCACCGGACGCGAGGATCACAAAGCGTGCACCGTAGGTGTCGACTTCGCCTGTGCCGCGATTGAGCACGTAGGCACCGAGGCAGCGGTCGCCTTCAAGGCCCAGGCGTTTTTCGGTGATCAGATCGACCGCGACGCGCTGTTCCAGCAGTTCGATGTTGGGCCGTTGTCTGGCTTTGTCGAGCAGGGTTCTGAAAATCGCTGCGCCCGTGGCATCGGCGGCGTGAATGATGCGCCGATGGCTGTGACCGCCTTCGCGGGTCAGGTGAAACTCGAACCCCCCGTCTTCGGTGCCGGATTGCTCATCGCGGGTGAACGGCACGCCCTGATCGATCAGCCATTGAATGGCCTCTTTACTGTGCTCGACGGTAAAGCGCACGGCTTCTTCGTGGCACAGGCCGCCGCCGGCATTGAGGGTGTCATCGACGTGGGACTCAACGGTATCGGTGTCATCCAGAACGGCAGCGACACCGCCCTGGGCCCAGAAAGTCGAGCCATTGGCGAGATCGCCTTTGCTCAGTACGGCGATACGCAAGTGATCGGGCAAGGTCAGCGCAAGACTCAAACCGGCTGCACCGCTGCCAATGACCAGAACATCATGTTGAAACTGTTGGCTCATTTCAGGATTCCGCTCAAAGCGACCCGGGTCGGGGTTGGCGCCAGACTACAGGAACGGCGAGTCAGGGCGGCCACACAGCCCACTAGTATATAGAGGGGGGGAGCGGCACAATAGCCGGGCTAACATGGCATTGTGAAACTACAGTGACAGAATAGCCCTGACGCTTCGTCGGATGGCTTTTCGACCCGTTCGGCGACAAGGCCACTGTATCGTAGATTTAACAGTCTTTTTCCGTTCAGGGTTGCACAATGTCGGTCTGGTGCAGCTATAAATATTTGGAACTTTTGCCAAAGGCCCAAGATCAATAGACCGTTGCCTGAATCAAGGGACAGTGTCGGCTTCAGTGCGGGATTGCGGTTTGATCCTTGCCGGCGAATCCGATGACAAGATTATTCGCGCAGCCGGGTTAACTCGAGCTGCGCTTTTCGTGCGTGCCAAATCAGAGCCCGCAGGAAACTTGCTTGGAGGGGGAGAACTTTTGCGAAAAGCCCGAGTCTATGTTTGCAAGTCTGGTTGTTTAGTTATGCAAGCTTCCTCCGAGCTTATCGAGGAGAGTTCATGCTAACCCAGGAAGAGGATCAGCAGCTCGTCGAACGCGTTCAGCGCGGCGACAAGCGAGCTTTCGATCTGCTAGTGCTGAAATACCAGCACAAAATTCTCGGGTTGATCGTGCGTTTCGTGCACGACACCCATGAAGCCCAGGATGTGGCACAGGAAGCCTTTATAAAGGCATACCGTGCGCTTGGAAATTTTCGCGGAGACAGCGCGTTTTATACGTGGCTTTACCGCATCGCCATCAACACGGCGAAAAACTATCTGGTTTCACGCGGCCGTCGGCCGCCGGATAGCGATGTCAGTTCCGAGGATGCAGAGTTCTACGATGGCGATCATGGCCTCAAGGATCTCGAGTCGCCAGAGCGTGCATTGCTGCGGGATGAGATCGAAGGCACCGTCCATCGAACCATTCAGCAACTGCCAGAAGATTTGCGTACGGCTTTAACTTTACGTGAATTCGATGGTCTGAGTTACGAGGACATTGCGAGCGTCATGCAATGTCCGGTGGGCACCGTGCGCTCCCGGATTTTCCGCGCTCGGGAGGCCATCGATAAAGCCCTGCAGCCGTTGTTGCAGGAAAACTGAGACAGCGGCGACAGCCAAGAGAGGAACGCCATGAGTCGTGAAGCCCTGCAGGAATCGCTGTCCGCAGTGATGGATAACGAAGCGGACGAATTGGAATTGCGTCGGGTATTGAATGCCTTTGACGATGTTGAAACCCGTGAAACATGGGCTCGTTATCAGATTGCTCGTGCAGTGATGCATAAGGATCTGCTGCTTCCACGCCTGGATATCGCCGCGGCAGTCTCCGCTGCGCTGGCTGACGAAGCCGTACCGGCAAAAGCTTCCCGTGGTCCATGGCGCAGCCTGGGTCGTCTGGCAGTCGCAGCTTCGGTCACCGTGGCCGTATTGGCAGGTGTTCGTCTGTACAACCAGGACGAGATCGCTGGCGTAGAACTGGCACAGCAATCCAGCCAACCGGGTCTGGCCGTTCCTCAGGTCAAGGGTCCAGCTGTATTGGCAGGCTATAATGAGAGTTCGGAAGCCACTGGTCCTATGGCCAACGGCGTATTGCAAGGTCAGCCCGGCTGGCACGATCAACGTTTGCCTGGTTACTTGCGCCAACATGCTCAACAGGCTGCATTGAAAGGTACTGAGAGCGCTCTGCCTTACGCTCGTGCAGCAAGCCTGGAAAACCGTTAAGGAGGATCATGCGCGCCATACCTCTACTTTCGCTTCTGCTCAGTGGCTGGTTCATTGTTCCAGCCCACGCCGATGAAGCCCAGGACTGGTTGACCCGTCTTGGTCGGGCCGAGCAACAGCAAAGCTTTCACGGTACTTTTGTCTACGAGCGAAACGGTAGTTTTTCTACCCACAACATCTGGCACCGCGTCCAGGATGGCAAGGTCAGCGAGCGTTTACTCCAGCTCGATGGCTCTGCGCAGGAAGTCGTGCGCATTGATGGGCATACTCAATGCGTCAGCGGCACCCTGATCGCAGGACTCGGGGACTCCCCCAACTCCGCTGCTCGTGCACTCGATCCACAAAAGCTAAAGAATTGGTACAACCTTGCCGTCATCGGCAAGTCGCGTGTGGCCGGGCGTGCGGCGGTCATCGTTTCCCTGACGCCTCGTGATCAGCACCGTTACGGTTTTGAACTGCATCTGGACAAAGAAACCGGTTTGCCGCTCAAGTCTTTGCTCCTGAATGACAAAGGACAGTTGCTGGAACGCTTCCAGTTCACGCAGCTGGATACCTCCGGTGTACCTTCCGACAGTGATCTTCAGCCGGGCAGTGACTGCAAAGTCATCGCACTCGATAGCGACAAGGCTTCAGCAGTCAAGGTCGCCCAGACCTGGCATTCAGAATGGTTGCCAGCAGGCTTCGAGCTGACCAGCAGCACCTCGCGCAAGGATCCAGAGACCAAAACCCAGGTCAACAGTCTGCTGTATGACGATGGTCTGGCTCGTTTCTCGGTGTTCCTCGAGCCGCTGAATGGTGCAACCGTCATCGATACTCGCACTCAGCTCGGGCCGACCGTTGCTGTATCCCGACGCTTGACCACGCCTCAAGGCGATATGATGGTCACCGTGGTCGGTGAAATCCCGGTAGGGACCGCTGAACGGATCGCGCTGTCCATGCGCACCAATGCCACTGCAACCCAGTAGTGAGCTGGTATCGAAATGTTTGGTGAGCATTTCAATTTGCAAATATCCCCAGAATTTTTTATAGGTCAGAGCCCCTCGGCTCTGGCCTTGTTTGTTGTTCCCGGAACAAAAATACCGGCGTATCGTTCCCGGTGTTCCTTGCTCCATATCGCTTAACCATGCTCGTCGTAACGGGAGCCGTATGTCGATACCACGCTTGAAGTCTTACCTGTCCATTTTTGCCACTGTAGTGGTGCTCGGTCAGGCGGTCGCTGCTCAAGCAGTCGAATTGCCTGATTTTACGCAACTGGTCGAACAGGCCTCGCCTGCTGTGGTGAACATCAGCACCACGCAGAAACTGCCGGATCGCAAAGTGAGCGAGCAGATGCCCGACCTCGAAGGCTTGCCGCCGATGTTGCGCGAGTTCTTCGAGCGTGGCATGCCGCCACAACCGCGTACACCACGCGGCGATCGTCAGCGTGAAGCCCAGTCCTTGGGTTCGGGTTTCATCATCTCGTCTGACGGCTACATACTCACCAACAACCATGTGATCGCCGATGCCGACGAAATTCTCGTTCGTCTCGCCGACCGCAGTGAGTTGAAAGCCAAGCTGGTCGGCACCGATACACGTTCCGACGTGGCCTTGCTGAAAATCGAGGGCAAGGATCTGCCCGTTCTCAAACTTGGCAAATCCCAGGACCTGAAGGCCGGTCAGTGGGTCGTCGCCATCGGCTCGCCATTTGGTTTCGACCATACCGTCACCCAAGGTATCGTCAGCGCCGTCGGTCGCAGCCTGCCGAACGAAAACTATGTGCCGTTCATCCAGACCGACGTGCCAATCAACCCGGGTAACTCCGGTGGTCCGCTGTTCAACCTGGCGGGCGAAGTGGTGGGGATCAACTCGCAGATCTACACCCGTTCCGGCGGCTTCATGGGGGTGTCGTTCGCGATTCCTATCGACGTGGCGATGGACGTGTCCAATCAGCTGAAAAGCGGCGGTAAAGTCAGCCGTGGCTGGTTGGGCGTCGTCATTCAGGAAGTCAACAAGGATCTGGCCGAGTCGTTCGGTCTTGATAAACCGGCCGGTGCGCTGGTGGCTCAGATCCAGGACGACGGCCCGGCTGCCAAGGGCGGTCTGCAGGTGGGCGACGTGATCCTGAGCATGAACGGTCAACCGATCGTCATGTCCGCCGATCTGCCGCATCTGGTGGGTGCACTGAAAGCCGGCTCGAAAGCCAATCTGGAAGTGATTCGTGAAGGCAAGCGCAAGAATGTCGAGTTGACGGTCGGCGCTATCCCGGAAGAAGGCAAAGAGCTGGATTCTTTGGCGAAATCGACGATCGAGCGCAGCAGCAATCGCCTGGGCGTTTCCGTGGCCGAGCTGACCGACGAGCAGAAGAAAACCTACGACCTCAAAGGTGGTGTGGTGATCAAGGAAGTCCAGGACGGTCCTGCTTCCATGATTGGCTTGCAGCCAGGCGACGTTATTACTCACCTGAACAATCAGGCGATTGGCTCCACCAAGGAGTTCACCGATATCGCCAAGGCGCTGCCGAAGAACCGCTCGGTGTCGATGCGGGTTCTGCGTCAGAACCGCGCCAGCTTCATCACCTTCAAATTGGCTGAATAAACCGGTTGTCGGCTGAATAAAAAACCGCCTCGAAAGAGGCGGTTTTTTTGTGCCTGCTGGAAACCGTAGGAGCAAGCGTGCTCGCGATGGTCGCTAACGAAGACGGGGAATACCTGAATGAACGCGGCGCCCTTGAATTTTTCGCGAGCGAGCTCGCTCCTACAAAAGGCTCAGCCCATCAGGTCCTTGATCATGCGCTCCTGTTCCATCAGCTCCCGTTGCCGGGCGTCGATCCGCGAAGACAGTGGGAAGTTGGTGCCGGCCTTGCGCTTGGCGAAGTCCAGTTGCTGGATGGCCTGGCGGTAGTCGCCGACCAGTGCAAAGTACTCGGCGCGGGCCTGATGCAGGCCGATGATATTGCCTGACAGGCCACGGGTTTCAGCCACCATGTACCAGACGTCCGGATCATCCGGACGAGTTTTGAGCAGATTTTCCAGCGCTTTTTCCGCTTCCGGCGCACGGTTCTGCTTCAGCAACAAGTCGACACGCACCTGGTTCAGCGGATAGTTGCCCGGATACTGAGTCAGCATCCGGTCAACCCGGGTCTGGGCGTCCGGCAGGCGATTGTTGGTGATGTCCAGATCGACCTGAGCCAGGTTGTAGATGATCTCGTTCGGTGACTTGGCCAGCAGAAGCTTGAGGTTTTCCCGCGCTTCGTTCAGCTGGCCGCCCTTGATCTGGGCGATCGCCAGGCCATAGCGTGCGACATCGTTCTTCGGGTTCTCATCCAGCTGCGCGCGAAAGCGCTTGGCACCCAGGCCTGGGGTTTCTTCGTAAATCAGCTGGACCCGTGCGCGAATCAGCTGATAACGCATGGTGTCTTCAATGCCACCCGGCCTGGCCTGCTCGGCGCGGTTGCGGGTGTCGGCGATCCGCGATTCGGTTACCGGGTGAGTCAGCAGGAATTCCGGCGGCTTGGCGTCAAAACGGTACTGGCGCGCCAGCCGCTCGAACATGGTGGGCATCGAGCGTGGATCGTAACCGGCCTTTTCCAGGTTCTGGATGCCGATGCGGTCGGCCTCCTGTTCGTTCTGGCGCGAAAAGCGTCGTTGTTCCTGAATCGCCGCCGCCTGCGTGCCCGCAATGGCCGCGATCCCGGCATCGCCGGCACCGGCAGCGGCAATCACGATCCCGGCCAGCAGCGCGGCCATCATCGGCACCTGCATGCGCTGTTGCGCTTCAACGCCACGGGCGAAGTGGCGCTGCGACAAGTGAGCCAGTTCGTGAGCGAGTACCGAAGCGTATTCACCCTCGGTCTGGGCATTGAGGAACAAGCCGCCGTTGACCCCGACAATCCCGCCCGGTGCCGCAAAGGCGTTGAGTTGCGGGCTGTTGATCAGGATGAATTCCAGGCGCCGGTCGTTGACCTGGCTGGTCTCCACCAGGCGGTAGACGCTGGATTCGACGTAATCCTTGAGCTGCGGGTCATTGAGCTGCGAAACCTGGCTGCGCAGGAGTGCCAGCCAGGCGCGACCCAACTGGTATTCCTGTTGCGGCGAGACAATGGCAGAACTGGCGTCACCGAGTGACGGCAGGTCGTCGGCGAAGCCCGGTGAGGCGAGCAGGCAAGCGAGCGTCAGCAGGGTAGGGCGCAAAAAAGTCATGCACAAAGCCTTGAGTCGACAAAGACCTTACTGTAGCCGGACAGTACGCTTCGGACCAGATATTCTAAGCCGTTCGACCACCTGACCCGGAGTGACGCAATGACCGACGCTGTAGCCCATGACGCCGAACTGGACGCCAGCGGCCTGAATTGCCCGTTGCCGTTGCTCAAGGCCAAGCTGGAACTCAATCGCATGGCCAGCGGCGCGGTGCTCAAGGTGATCGCCACCGATGCGGGTTCGCAGCGTGACTTCCGCACCTTTGCCCGATTGGCCGGTCATACGCTGCTTCGTGAAGAAGATGAAGCGGGCGTTTACCGCTACTGGTTGAAAAAAGCCTGAAAACTGCTGCGTTCGTTGCTAAGGATTATTGATGTTCAAAGTGTTACGCGACTGGATTCAGCGTTATTTCTCCGATGAAGAAGCGGTGGTGCTGGCGGTTCTGCTGTTTCTGGCGTTCACCGCTGTGCTTACCCTTGGCGGCATGCTCGCGCCGGTGCTCGCCGGGATGGTGCTGGCGTATCTGATGCAGGGGTTGGTGGTGACGCTTGAACGCCTGCGCGTGCCGGGTGGTGTGGCCGTGGGGCTGGTCTTTGCCTTGTTCATGGGCGTTTTGCTGGTATTTATCATTGTCCTGGTGCCGTTGCTCTGGCATCAATTGATCACGCTGTTCAACGAGTTGCCCGGCATGCTCGCCAAGTGGCAATCGCTGTTGTTGCTACTGCCCGAGCGCTATCCGCATCTGGTCTCCGACGAACAGGTGCTGCAGGCCATTGAAGTGGCGCGGGGCGAGATCGGCAAGTTCGGTCAATGGGCGCTGACCTTTTCGCTGTCGAGTCTGCCGCTGCTGGTCAACATCATGATTTACCTGGTCCTGGTGCCGATTCTGGTGTTTTTCTTTCTCAAGGACCGGGAAATGATTGGCCAGTGGGTTCGCGGTTACTTGCCCCGTGAGCGCGCGTTGATTACTCGCGTCGCCCATGAGATGAACCGGCAGATTGCCAACTACATCCGCGGCAAGGTCATCGAGATTTTCATTTGCGGTGGCGTGACCTACATCGGATTTGTCGTGCTGGGGCTCAACTACGCGGCGTTGTTGGCGTTGCTGGTGGGTGTGTCGGTGGTGGTGCCGTATGTCGGGGCTGTGGTGGTGACCGTGCCGGTGATGCTGATTGCGCTGTTCCAGTGGGGCTGGAGCGATCAGTTTATCTATTTGATGGCGGTCTACGGGATCATTCAGACACTGGATGGCAACGTGCTGGTGCCGCTGCTGTTTTCGGAAGCGGTCAACCTGCACCCGGTCGCAATCATCTGCGCGGTGCTGTTGTTTGGCGGGTTGTGGGGGTTCTGGGGCGTGTTCTTTGCGATTCCGCTGGCGACGCTGTTCAAGGCGGTGCTGGATGCCTGGCCGCGGAAGGAGCCGGTGGTGGCGCCTCTGCTTTGATGGATGACCCCGATTTTTCGGCGAGGCTAAGGTCCTCTTCGCGAGCAAGCCCGCTCCCACAGGATTGATGCGGTCCCTGTGGGAGCGGGCTTGCTCGCGAAGGCGTCGTCACAGACGCCCAGTTAATCAGGCCTTGTTCAACGCCTGAGCCGCCGCCAAAACAGCATCCACATGCCCCGGCACCTTCACGCCACGCCATTCCTGACGCAGCACGCCATCCTTATCAATCAGGAACGTGCTGCGATCAACACCCATGTATTCCTTGCCATAAAGCTTCTTCAGCTTGATCGCATCAAACAGCTGGCACAGCGCTTCTTCCTTGTCGCTGATCAGTTCGAAGGTGAACGCTTGCTTGGCCTTGAAGTTCTCGTGAGATTTCAGACTGTCGCGGGACACGCCGAAGACTTCAGTGTTAGCCGCTTTAAAGGCGCTCAGCTGATCGCGAAAGCCCTGGCCTTGGGTCGTGCAACCCGGCGTGCTGTCCTTCGGATAGAAGTAGATCACCACTTGCTTGCCTTTGAGGCCAGCGAGATTGATGGTCTGCCCGCTGGTGGCGGGGGCTTCGAAGTCGGCAACCGGTTGGTCGATGGCAACGGCCATGAAAGCTTCCTTACATTGGGTTTTGTGGGCGCCACGGTTCGATCAGGGCATCCAGGTTCAGCGCGTCGGCGAAATCCAGGAACTGATCGCGCAACCAGCTGATCTGCACGCCGGCCGGCAACGTCACGGTAAACGTGGCGTTGAGCATGGTGCCGCCGGTTTGCGGTGCCTGATAGGTGTCGCAGGTCAGGTTTTCCAGCTCGACGTTGTGGTCCATGAAGAACTGGCACAGCTCGTTGATGATGTCCGAGCGGTACGCCGAGCTGACATAGGCGACGTACGGCAGGGCCTGAGGACGGTTTTCCAGCGCCGCGCTACGCACCACGTTAACCGTGAAGGCGTGCTTCTTGGCGAGGCTCGGCAGGCTGCCTTCGAGGCGCGCCAAGGCGTCCCAGCTACCGGAGATCTCGAGGATCAACGCACTGCACTCGCCATGACGGGTCAGGCGAGAGGTGACCACGGCGCAGCGGTTTTCATGGCTGGCGCGGCACAGGACGTTAGTCAGCTCCATGGGGTTGGCGCCGAGGGCACTGATGACAAGGAATTGTTCGCGAACTGTGGGGGTGGACATGCAGCATTCCTAAAGCGATGAGCGGTCGATACTTCTACGGGCTTTTTTTACCGGGGGCGAGCCTGCGGATGCGAATTCAGAAAACCCGGGCCGAAGGTTGCAACGTGCTCCATTAAGGCAAGAGCGAAGGGTGGCAACGCTGGATCGGGGCTTGTGATGCCGAAAATGGAGGCTGAAACCCGGCGTACGAGCATGTCAGTACCGATCAAAGTCTGAAGGGTAGCGAAAAGCAGCGCCAAGGGGAATGGCAGCAGCGCAGTACTTCGCTTGTACAAGCATCTTGGCGCCAGTACCATTACGGCTCTCTTTTTCCGGCAGGAGCGGTTGCATGATTGCGGGCAGTATGGTGGCACTGGTCACACCCATGGATGCACAAGGTCGTCTCGACTGGGACAGCCTGAGCAAACTGGTGGACTTTCACCTGCAGAACGGCACCCACGCGATCGTGGCGGTCGGCACTACAGGCGAATCGGCCACCCTTGACGTGAACGAGCACATCGAAGTGATTCGTTACGTGGTGAAGCAGGTGGCAGGGCGCATTCCGGTGATCGCCGGTACCGGCGCCAACTCGACGCGTGAAGCCATCGAGCTGACCACCAATGCGAAGACTGCCGGCGCCGATGCCTGCCTGCTGGTGACGCCGTATTACAACAAGCCGACCCAGGAAGGCTTGTACCAGCACTTCAAGGCCATCGCCGAAGCCGTCGATATCCCGCAGATCCTTTATAACGTGCCTGGCCGTACGGCATGCGACATGCAGGCCGAGACCGTTATCCGTCTGTCGACCGTGAAAAACATCATCGGCATCAAGGAAGCCACCGGCGACCTCGATCGTGCCAAAGCCATCCTCGCCGGCGTCAGCAAAGACTTCCTGGTGATCTCCGGTGACGACGCCACCGCGGTCGAGCTGATCCTGCTCGGCGGTAAAGGCAACATCTCGGTGACCGCCAACGTTGCCCCGCGCGACATGGCCGACCTGTGCAACGCTGCCCTGAAAGGCGATGCCGTCACGGCCCGTGCGATCCATGAAAAGCTGATGCCGCTCAATAAAACCCTGTTTATCGAATCCAACCCTATCCCCGTGAAATGGGCACTGCATGAAATGGGCTTGATGCCGGACGGTATCCGTCTGCCGCTCACCTGGCTCAGCGTTGCCTGTCACGAACCGCTGCGGCAGGCCATGCGCCAGTCCGGCGTCCTGGTTTAATTGAGGAAGCACTACGCATGAAGCGATTGGCCGGACTTTCCGCACTTGCCTTGATTATCTCCAGCACCAGTGGCTGTGGATGGGTCTGGGGCCCGGAAGGTTATTTCCGTGACCGTGGTAGCGATTACCTGGAAGCGCAACAGACTGCACCGATGCAATTGCCAGCGGACGTCAGCACCGCTAAACACCTGGATCCGTTGCTGCCGATCCCGCGCAACGTGGCCGACGACACCGCCAAGGGCGAATACATCGTGCCTCGCCCGCAACCGCTGTCCGCTGCTGCCGACGCCAGTGCCTACTCGCTGCAGAAGACCGGTGACTCTCGCTGGATCGTCGCCCAGAACCCGCCGGCCGAAGTCTGGCCAGTGGCTGTGCAGTTCTTCCAGGACAACGGTTTCCGTCTGGATGAACAGCGTCCGCAAACCGGCGAATTCACCACCACCTGGCAGCATTCCGACGAACTGTCCGCAGCCATGGCCAAGCGCCTGAGCGCAGCCGGTGTCGGCGCTGACAGCGAAACCCGCGTGCGGGTCCGTATCGAGCCAGGCGTGCAGCGCAACACCAGTGAAGTCTATGTGGTCAGCGCCGAGCGTCCTGCCGGCAGCACCGCCGACGTGGCCTTCACCAACCGTTCGGTCAACAGCGGCCTGGACGCGGCACTGGTCGACGACATGCT
Organism: Pseudomonas sp. LBUM1670; assembly: GCF_059695695.1. Taxonomy (NCBI): domain Bacteria; kingdom Pseudomonadati; phylum Pseudomonadota; class Gammaproteobacteria; order Pseudomonadales; family Pseudomonadaceae; genus Pseudomonas; species Pseudomonas sp. LBUM1670. The sequence continues at coordinate 1,471,634 of NZ_CP166783.1, forward strand.
CGCGAGCATGAGCCGCATTTCGGAGAAGGGCGGTTCGGTCTCGATGCTGGCTTCGCGTGATTTCGATACGCCAAGCCGTGTCAGCCTGAGCGAAGACGGCAGCGGCAACCCGGTTCTGAACGTCGGTAACGACCTGGACCGTGCCTGGTCGAGCGTCGGTCGTGCGCTGGAACAGGGCGAATGGCGCGTTGAAGACATCAACCGCAGCCTGGGCCTGTACTACATCAACCTGTCTGAAAAAGCCGAGAAGAAAGACGACAAGCCTGGCTTCTTCGGCAGTCTGCTCGGCAGTGGTCCGAGCAAGGAAGAAGTTGAAGCCCGTGCCGAGCGTTATCAGGTTCGCCTGAGCAAGGTGGGGGATACCGTTCAGGTCACCGTCGAGAAAAACATCAACACCGTGGCGCCGGCTGACGTGGCGCGCAAAGTGTTGAGCGTGATTCAGGACAACCTGGGCTGATCACATGCGTTTTGCCGTTCTCGGCAGCGGTAGCCAAGGGAACGGCACGCTGATAGCCAGCGCTGATACGTATGTGCTGGTGGATTGTGGTTTCTCCCTGCGAGAAACCGAAAAACGCCTGTTGCGCCTGGGTGTGAACCCGGCGCAACTGAGCGCGATACTCGTGACCCACGAACATGCCGACCACGTGCATGGCGTGGGTTTGCTGTCTCGGCGCTACAATCTGCCTGTCTACCTCAGTCGCGGCACCCTGCGCGGGATGCGCAAACCGATTGAACCGGCTGGCCTTCTGGCTGGCGGCGAGCAACTGCAGATCGGCGCACTGAGCATTGGCGTCATTGCCGTGGCCCACGATGCACAGGAACCGACGCAATATGTGTTCAGTGACGGTGAGCGACGCTTCGGCCTGTTGACCGACCTGGGCTCATACTGCAACAAGGTGCTGGACGGCTATCGGGACCTCGATGCGTTGATGATCGAGGCCAACCATTGCCGTGACATGCTGGCTCGCGGTCACTACCCGTACTTTCTCAAGCAGCGGGTGGGTGGTGAACTGGGACATTTGAACAACCACCAGGCGGCATTCCTGGTGTCCGAGTTGGGCTGGCAAGGCCTGCAACACCTGGTCCTGGCCCATCTGAGCAGCAAGAACAACCTGCCGCAGCTGGCCCGGCAATGTTTTGTCGACACCCTCGGGTGCGACCCGGACTGGCTGCAACTGGCCGATCAAGATTCAGGGCTCGACTGGCGACATATCGCCTAGCCCACCTACTTAGCAAGCGGAGCCCATCATGGAAAAACGTGAAGAACTCTACCGCGGCAAAGCCAAATCGGTTTTCAAGACCGACGACGCTGACCGCTTGATCCTGCTGTTTCGCAACGACACCTCGGCGTTCGACGGCAAGCGCATCGAGCAGCTCGACCGCAAAGGCATGGTGAACAACAAGTTCAACGCCTTCATCATGCAGAAACTCGAAGCAGCCGGCGTGCCGACCCAATTCGACAAACTGCTGGGCGACAACGAATGCCTGGTGAAAAAACTCGACATGATCCCGGTCGAGTGCGTCGTGCGTAACTACGCGGCCGGCAGCCTGGTCAAGCGCCTGGGCGTCGAAGAAGGCATGAAGCTCAACCCTTACACCTTCGAACTGTTCCTGAAGGACGACGCCAAGGGCGACCCGTTCATCAACGAATCCCACGTCGTGGCGTTCGGTTGGGGCACCGCCGAGCAACTGGTTCGCATGAAAGAACTGTCGCTCAAGGTCAACGAAGTCCTGAGCAAACTGTTCGACGACGCCGGCCTGCTGCTGGTCGACTTCAAACTGGAATTCGGCGTGTTCTCCGACGGCTCCATCGTCCTGGGCGACGAATTCAGCCCGGACGGCTGCCGTCTGTGGGACAAGGCCACCGGCAAGAAAATGGACAAGGACCGCTTCCGTCAGGGCCTCGGTGACGTCATCGAAGCCTACGAAGAAGTCGCCAATCGTCTGGGCGTACCGCTTTAATCGACGCAAGCATCTGATAGCACAGAAATATTTCGCTTAGGGGGTTCGCTTCCAGCAAAAGTGTTGTTATGATGCGCGCCGTTGGAGAGATGCCAGAGTGGCCGAATGGGACGGATTCGAAATCCGTTGTACCTTCACCGGTACCTAGGGTTCGAATCCCTATCTCTCCGCCATTACATAGAAAAAGCCCCGTAGCTGAATAAGCTACGGGGCTTTTTCGTTTCTGTAGATTTTTTCAGGGTGTTTTTAGGGGCGCCTGCAAGTAAGTACTAGGCGTCGGTATTCACCGGTGGCCATCTCGTCAACACCTTGTGTACATCATCCACAATTGCCTTGCTCATGGCGGTCAAGTAATGCGCTGCCCAAGCATGTCTATCTGTGTCCTTGGCGTAAGCCGCATCGACAGTCAACAGCTTGGCGAGGTACAGAAGGTCAGATGCTTGCGCCAAAGCATTCCCGACAGGTACGCCGGGATTTACGCGAAACAACGGCTGGTTGGAGCAATAGTGGAAGGGTGTGAGGCCAATGGTCGTCAGCTCGGGTTTGTCGCTCATTTGTCACCTCCTTCAATGAGGCAGCAGGTGAGGTCGAACTGTGAGGTTTTAGACGACTTGGAATTGCGTTGAGGGGAACGACTTCTTTTGTGCGGATTTACAGTGTCCATGTCTAGCTCCGTGACGTAGAGAGCTGCCCTTTCGTTACCAAGCGAATGGGTGGCAGCTGTGCGCAGGTTGGTAAACCGGGAGTCACGGAGACCGGCACGCCCGAAAGCGTCCCGCGCACAACCGCCATAACACAAGTTTTCAGGCGTAAAAACACCCAAGAAAATGTGAAGGGGGCGCTGTTGCGCAACTCGTCGGGTTACCAAGCCCGATCGCTGGATTTCCAGCGATGTCTGGAGAATATCTCGACGAAACGTGGAGCAACAAGACGGTGACCCGCCTTAAAAGCGGTTAACGCGCTTTCATGCGCAACTATCGGATTTTGCCTACAAACTCCACCGGAGTCACCCGCTATTCATGTCTTGGCAGATAGGAAATAGTGCTAGGCAGAACGGACTGCACAATTGGCAATCAGCGATTGGCGTCCGATTGATTTTGCCGGTTTCGCAGGAAGCAACTCTTAGGGGGCCGGATAAAACCCGAAAGGATGATTCATGTTCCAAAATGACCGCAACAATTTAGAACTCGATAAATTACAGGTCGAAATCCGAAAATTGTTGGCTGAGACTCGCAAGCTCACGGCCGAAGAAACCAAGCTAAAGCATGAAGCCATCTGGTACCCGTTTGCGGTAGGCGCGGGTATCGTGACCGCCATTGTCGCGGTTGCAGGCTTTTGGACTAAGTTCTAAGCGCTAGGACAGCAGAGTCATACATTGCCGCGCTTGAGTTTTGCCATCGCGCAGCCCACATTACTAGCATCGGTTCACATACCAGCCATGACTCGTGAGCCCCAAAGGAATACGCAAAATGCCCGCACATAGCAGGAATCAGGCAAGCATTGAGCCATTGCATCGTGATGTAGCCGCGTTGGCTGAAGAAATGCGCCGCCCGGCTCCGACCACAATCCGCGCTACGGTAGTGCCATTTAGCATCGGCGCAGCGTTCGCCCTGTCGCTCTTTGTCGCCATCGCTTTGGTGGCAAAGCTAGTCTAATCCCCTCGACTCCCCCCCGTGATATTACTCCGTCGCTGTGTTGAACACGGTGAAGCTGCTCAATCAGAGCAGCTTCGTATTAGCCCGTAAATCTTACGGCTGCGAGTGACCCAGTTTCCTCTTGATCAGCTCGTAGACATCCCTGTGGGTGGAGTTGTGCAGGGTTTTGTCCTTGCAGGCCGATTCCAGGAAAGTTTTGACCTCTTCCTTTGTATGAGGGCAGGGGCAGGGCTTTTTCGCCCTGCACGTAGCAGAGCTAGGGGCTAAGCCTGATGCTGCCAGGGGTTTGGACAAATCAGGAAGCGGCCGTCAGACGATGCCGGAGTCTGCCGCTGCACTAAACGAATAAGCCCTGCAAGCAAATCTGCAGGGCATCTCGTTTTTGCTGGAAGTGATTGTGCAAAAAAATAGATTTGTCCCCTAATCCCCCCTCACTGCGCCGCAAAATCTAAAGGGGGCGTTGTCCATGGATGTGGCGTTCTGGGTCGATCACGGTGAAGAGCTGGAGGAGCGATTCAACGCTTGGGCGAGTAATTAACAGGAATTGGCTGGACGTTGTAAAAGCGTCCAGTCTTCCGTTTGTTTTGTGAGAACCGGCATCGTCCTCGCGTAAGAAAAATAAGCCTGTTCACAAGAAAAATTACTCAGCCGAGTAGTTCGAATTACTGCCCACCGAATCCATTGGCCGCCCCGGGAATCATGGGGTTTCCCTTGAAATATCCCCTGACACTGAAAGACCTCGCCGCCCAAAAACCTCATCTACTCTGGTTTCGCAGGTCACTGATCTGCCGTTATCAGCCATCGCAAGGAGCGAACAATGTATTTTGAGATTTACAGGCAAACCCGTGGCACCCCCCATACTGGCAAAGGTCAATGGCGGTGGCGCTTGAGGGCGGGGAACAATGAAACGATTGCCAGCGGCGAGGCGTACGTCAACAAGGCGGATTGCGCGCATGCCATCAGCTTGATCAAGGGGACTCACGATCAGACCCCGGTTAAGGAAATCTAAGCCTCAAGTAGTGAAGCTGCTCAATCGGAGCAGCTTCATTTCAAGCAGACTGTCTGATCAAACGCAAACTACCTGAGTCGCATAGACGCCGATTGCGACAGCTACCTAAACTGTCAGCAGGTTTGGGGACTGGGGGGCAGTGGATGAATCGCAACGAACTACGCAAGGCGGATATCAACCTGATGGTGGTGTTCGAAACCTTGATGCTCGAGCGCAATGTCACCCGGGTGGCGGAGAAGTTGTTTCTCGGGCAGCCGACCATCAGTTCGGCGCTCAACCGCTTGCGTACGATGTTCAACGATCCGCTGTTCATTCGCGTTGGTCATCGCATGGAGCCGACCGCCAGGGCCGAGGAGCTGATTCAGTACCTGTCGCCAGCGCTGGATTCGCTGTCGGTGGCGTTGAGCCTGACCCGTGATTTCGACCCCGCCAGCAGCACCATGACCTTCCGTATCGGGCTGTCGGACGATGTCGAGTTTGGTCTTCTGCCGCCGTTGCTGCGAGCCCTGCGCCAGGAAGCGCCGCAGGTGGTGTTTGTGGTGCAGCATGTCGATTACTGGCGGATTCCCGATTTGCTGGCGTCCGGCGATATCACCGTTGGTATCAGCCAGACTCGCGGTCTCCCGGCCAATGCCAAGCGCAAATTGCTGCGGCACATCCAGCCCAGCATCTTGCGTGCCGATGCGTCCGACACGCCGCTGACCCTCGATGAATATTGCTCGCGCCCGCACGTGCTGGTGTCCCACACCGCTAATGTCAGTGGTTACGCCGATGAGTGGCTGGCGGAGATTGGTCGCACTCGCCAAGTGGTTTTATCCGTGCCGCAATACAGCTCGTTGCCAGCCTTGCTCGCCGGAACCGATCTGATCGCCAGCCTGCCGGATTACGCCGCCGAGGCGATGGCAGCCTCTGGTCAGCTGTTCACCGAGCCTTTTCCGTTCAAGACGCCGACCCTGGACCTGTCCATGGTCTGGCTCGGCCACGTCGACACCGATCCCGCTGAGCGCTGGTTGCGCTCACGTCTGGAGGCGTTCATGAGTGAGCGTTTTGAGTCGCCGCCGCCCCGGTGAGCAGGACAACTCTGTGCTATATGTACGACCTTTGCGCCAGCCTCAAGGAGCCACGTCATGCCTCACCTGCACATGGAATACACCGCCAACCTGCCCGAGCTGAATGCCGATGTGGCGCTGATCCGGCTGAACAATACGCTGGTGGCTTCCGGTCAGTTTGCTGCCGAATTCGACATCAAGAGTCGAGCGGTAAAGGTCGAGACGTTCAAGGTCGGCACGGTATTGGCTGAGCGGGCGTTCGTGCATGTGAAGCTGGCGTTGTTAAGTGGTCGCTCACCGGCGATCAAAAAACAGTTGTCCGAAAGTCTGCTGGCCGTGGTGCAGGAACTGTGTGAGTGGCCAGCGGGCGTGGAAGTCCAGCTGGCCGTGGAAATCCTCGACATCGATCGAGAGTCCTACACTAAGGTCGCCATCATCAACTGAGTTTCAGGTCATTTCCTGTTCGGTGCAGGCCTGCAGCACCTGCTCGCGTAACCAGGAATTGGCGCAGTCCTCATCGGCACTTTGACTCCACTGCATGTCGAGGGTGAACCCTGGCAGACCGTTGGGCGCTTCGCAGTGATTGAAGATGGCCTCGCTGGCCAGCAACTGCTGGATGCGTCGGGGCAGGGTGACGATGAAGTCGGTGCCGGTGATCATTTTCAGCGCCGCGCTGTAGCTGTTGGATCGCGCGACGATCTGCCGTTTTTGCGCCTGCTGCGCCAGCCAGCCGTCGACCATGTTGGTGGTGGACGTCCAGGGTGTTGGAAATACATGCCGGCGTTCGGTAAAGGCTTGCAGGCTTAAACGCTGCTCCAGCGGTGTGGCGCGTTTATCGAAGACACAGACCAGATCATCTTCCAGCAGCATCCGGGATTTGAAATCGGTGTGATTGGGATGAAAGTTAGGGCCGAAGCAAATCACCAGGTCGAGGCTGCCGTCGCGCAGTTCTTCGGCCGGGATGTCGGTTTCTAACTTGTGCATGTTGACCATCACCGGCCAATCGGCGAAATCAAACCGTTTCAACAGGCGCGGCAGGATCAACTGCTCGAAGTATTCCGGTGCGCAAATGTTGAAGGTGACCGGTTGCAAGGTGGGATCGAGCGTTGGTGCGCCGGCGTGACACAGGTTGATGCTTTCCAGAATTTTCAGCACGTGCGTGTGCATGGTGCTGGCTTTGTAAGTGGGGCGCATGCCGGCGCGGGTGTTGATGAACAACTCGTCTTCGAAACTGGTGCGCAGCTTTTTCAGGCAGTAACTCACGGTGGACTGGCTGACGCAGAGCGTTTCGGAAACGCCGGTGACGCTGCTTTGTTCATACACGGCCACAAACACCATGAGGTCCTGCATGTCGAGTTTTCTAAGCAAGTTACTGTTCAGCATCCATTCGTCTCGCTGTGATCCTTGCGCTGACTGAGCGCAAACTCGTGCGAATGATCCTAACGGAACGGTGGTGTCAGGAGAATGCTCTGTAGGAAGTTTCACTAATTGTTGTGAGGCAGTGCCGGTGTTCGTCCCATCGCTGAACCCACAGAAACCGGTGTGTTTCATGATGTCCGTTCCGGGTCAGTGAATGTGACGGGCGTAGTGCCGTGGGTTGAAGCGCAGGACCATCAGCAGCATCAGCGCCATGACGCCCGTCAGTGACCACCAGGCCCATTCGAAACTGCCGAGTTGATCCCGGATCATCCCGGCAATCAGTGGCGAGAGGCCGGCGATCAGGTAGCCGATGCCTTGAACGAAGGCGGTCAGTGCGCCCGCACGTTGGGGGTTGTGCAGGTGATCCAGCGATACGATCAGGCTCAACGGGAACAGTCCGCCGATGCCCAGCCCCAGCAGGCACGGCCACAACAGACTCAGGTGTTGCGGGCTGAGAATCAGCCCGCAGAAACCGGCCATGATCAGTGCCAGCAACACCACCAGCACCAAGCGTCGGTCACGACTTCGGTTGGCGATCGCAGGCGTCAGCAGGCCCGACAACACCTCCATGGCTGTCAGAAAACCCAGCAACAAACCGGCGGTTTGTTCGCTCCAGCCTTTTTCCACGTAGTACGGCGCCAGCCAGGCCAGCACACAGGTATAGGACGCGGTGCCCAGACCAAAGAAGATTGCGAGTAACCAGGCACGGGAATTGGCGAAGAACGACCCGTTTCGTTGCGCTTGAGCGGCCAGTGCCGGCATCCCCGAGCGATGGCCTAGCCAGAACAGCAATGCCAGCAGCGCCAACACCGCCCAGATCGCCAGGCCCATTCGCCAACTTCCGGTACGCGCCATCACCAGCGGCGCGTAGGACGCGGCAATCGCTGCGCCGCCCATGATCGACGTGACGTAGAGGCCCATGCACACGGAGACGTTGTCGCTGAAACGGGACTTGATCAGTGCGGGCATCAGCGCCTGGATCAGCGCGATACCGACGCCTGCCAGCACGGCACTGAGGATCAGTTCGGCCGCGGAGTCGAGGAACAGGCGCGACACCGTCGCCAGGCCGATGATCAGCAACGACACCACCACCGTGCGTTGTTCGCCGAGCCATTGGCTGACGCTGAGGCCGAAGAACATCGCCAGCCCCATGGCCATCACCGGCAGCATGGTCAGCAGCGATGCCAGGCTGAAGCTCAGTGGGATATCCCCGCGGATCACCGACAACAAAGGACCTACGGCGGCCATGGAGGGGCGCAGGTTCAGAGCGACGAGCATGATGCCAAGCATTAACCAAAAGGCGGGGCGAGAAGTTGCGCGAACGTTGTCCATCGATCGAACCTTGAATGACCAAGGCTCGATTAGGCGCGCGAGGCCTGGAGGCCGCAAATCAGAAAGTCCGGTGCGGTATTTAGAAATCAAATACCTCTGCCGCAACACTCATCCAAATGTGGGAGCGGGCTTGCTCGCGAAGGCGGCGTGTCAGTCAATACAAATAGTGACTGACACGCCGCCTTCGCGAGCAAGCCCGCTCCCACATTGAGTTCTAGGGTGGTCTATGGAATGTTTAGCCAACCCACTACCAAAGTTCTTCAAATCCCGATTTAACGACTTATCCAGCCATGTGACGCTGCTGCTCATCTGTTTACTGCGGTCTTCTCTATGGACGGTTGTCCGGTCGCACTTCCTTCCGAACTCGCCTTCTGGGCGTTGTGGCATTGCCGTCACGCGCGCCCGCCGGATTCCCGCCTTTCCCGTTGATTGTTCTTACAGATCCCGCCCTGAGCGCAGGGATCAGACCGGCAGCGCCTGCGCGTTTGCCTGACGCGCAAACAAGAGAATTCCTATGAGTTGTGCCACGACATCCTTCGCCACAAAGCAAGAAGCCCTGACCTTTCTTGAACAGAATCCGGATATCGAGATGTTCGAGTTGTTCATCCTCGACAACAACGGCGTGCCACGGGGCAAGTTGCTGCATCGCGATGAACTGCTGGCGGTGTACGAAAGCGGTCGGCCTCTGCCGAGCACCATTCTGGGCCTGACCATCAACGGCGATGACGTGGAAAACTCCGGGCTGGTGTGGGACGTGGGCGACATCGATTGCCGGGCCTACCCGATCAGCGGCAGTTTGTCGCGCATGCCGTGGCGATTGATTCCGACGGCGGCGGTGCAGGTCAGCATGCACCCGAAGGAGGGCATGCCGGCGACCATCGCCGACCCGCGCCACTTATTGGCGAAGGTGATCGAAGGCTTGCAGGCGGACGGTTATTACCCGGTCATGGCGGCGGAGCTGGAGTTCTACCTGCTGGATCAGCAGCGCGACAGCAACGGTCGGCCGCAACCGGCACGAGACGTTGACGGCGGGCGCCCGCGAGGCACTCAAGTCTACGGTTTGCGCGAGCTGGAGCAGATCGAGCCGTTCCTGGCCGACCTGTACAGCGCCTGCAAACTTCAGGGCATACCGGCACGCACGGCGATTTCCGAATACGCGCCGGGGCAAGTGGAAATTACCCTCGAACATCGCACCGACGCCTTGCAGGCGATGGACGAAGCCGTGCGCTACAAACGGCTGGTCAAGGGCGTGGCGCACAAACACGGGATGACGGCGTGCTTCATGGCCAAGCCTTTCGACGACCTGGCCGGCACCGGCATGCATATGCACGTCAGCCTCGCGGACAAGGACGGAAACAACCTGTTTGCCAGCGAAGCCACGGACGGTACGCCGCTGCTTAAACAGGCGGTCGGCGGCATGCTCGGCACCTTGCTCGATTCGTTGCTGCTGTTCTGTCCGAACGCCAACTCCTACCGTCGGTTCCAGACCAACAGCTACGCGCCGCTGGCCGCCACCTGGGGCGTGGACAATCGCACCGTGAGTTTGCGCGTGCCAGGCGGGCCGGCGTTCTCGCGACACATCGAACATCGCATTTGCGGCGCCGACGCCAACCCGTATCTGGCGGCTGCGGCGATCCTGGCCGGTATCCATCGCGGCATTCGCGAACAACTGGACCCGGGGGCGCCGGTGGAAGGTAACGGTTACGCCCAGGCCACGAAACTGTTGCCCACCGACTGGCTGACCACCTTGCGTGCGCTGGAAGGTTCGAGCTGGGCGCGAGATGCGTTTGGCCGTGAGTTTCTTGGCGTTTACCTCGCGGTGAAGCGGGCCGAGTACCGGCAGTTCATGGGCGAAGTCGGTGAACAGGATTGGCGTTGGTACCTGAACCAGGCCTGAACCATTCTCAAATACAACTTAAGTTTTGATCCAACACTAGAAGCCAACTAATCGTTGGCTTCTTTTTCACAAAAAATTGATGGTTGGCTGCCTAAAGTTAGTGCTGTCGCGGTAAATGAAATTTTCACATTTGCCGACGGCACTTCTTTTCAGGAACAGCCGATTATCATGTTGAAGATTAAAGCCGTGCGCCCGGAGTGGGTGACGTTGTTTGCCAGTGCCTTTCTGTTGGCCGGCTTCAATTTAGTGCTCTGGCAACACCTGTTTGAAATCACCGCATCCGACGGTAAAGGCATCGTCATGCGTGTGGCTTTCGGCTTGATGATTCTGGCTGTCTTCAACCTGGTGCTGACGCTGCTGGCGTTCCGGCCTTTAATGAAACCTGTGCTCACGCTTGTCTTTATGATCAGCGCGGGTGTTGCATACTTCATGAGTCAATACGGTGTTTTGATTGATGCCGGCATGTTGCGTAACTTCGCCGAAACCAATGTCACGGAAGCTCGCGGTTTACTCTCGATAAAGTTGATTGTTTATATTGTGTTGCTCGGTATATTGCCGTCGTGGTTGCTGTGGAGAACTCCGGTTAGTTACCGTCGCTGGCATCGCGAGTTATTAAGTAAAGTGTTGGTGAGTGTCGTGTCGGTGGCGGTACTCGGTGGCGTCGCACTGGTTAACTATCAGGGCCTGTCCTCGCTGTTTCGCAATCACCATGAATTACGCTTGATGGTGGTTCCGAGTAACTACATGGGGGCCACGTTCGGCTATCTGCGCGAACAAGTCGCTTCGGCTCGGCAACCCTTCGTCAAGATTGGTGAAGACGCGGAGAGAAACCCGGCCTGGCAAACTCACGGCCGCAAATCCCTGACCGTGCTGGTCGTGGGTGAGAGTGCCCGGGCCGAGAACTTTGGTGTGCTGGGCTACGACCGCGACACCACGCCAAAACTGGACAAGGAAGCGGGCCTGATTGCCTTCACCGATGTGCATTCCTGTGGCACGGAAACCGCCGTCTCGGTGCCGTGCATGTTTTCCAACATGGGCCGCAAAGACTACAACGCGAGCAAGGCAAAGAATGAAGAAGGCCTGCTGGATGTGCTCAAACGGGCGGGGCTGGACGTCATCTGGCGCGATAACCAGTCGGGCTGCAAAGGCACTTGTGATCGGGTCACCCTTGATGATGTGAGCAAACTGAAGGACCCGGTTCTCTGCGCCAACAGCGAATGCCGCGATGAAATTCTTCTGCAAGGTTTGCAGCACTTCATCGACACCCTGGATAAAGACACCGTGCTGGTGTTGCATCAGATGGGCAGTCACGGGCCGGAGTACTTCAAGCGTTACCCGAAAGAGTACGAGCGCTTTACCCCGGTTTGCGAAAGTAATGCGCTGAATAATTGCAGTCGCGAAAGTATCGTCAATGGTTACGACAACACGCTGGTGTACACCGACCATGTGCTGTCGACCCTGATCGATCTGTTGCGCAGCAATCAGGAAAAAGTCGATACCGCAATGCTGTATCTGTCGGACCACGGCGAGTCCCTGGGCGAGTACAACCTGTTCCTTCATGGCACGCCTTACATGATGGCGCCGGATCAACAGAAGCATGTCGCCATGCTGGCCTGGTTCTCCGACAGCTATCAGAAGTCGTTCTCGGTGGACACTCATTGCCTGCAATTGAGCCGTGACAAGCCGTTGAGTCAGGACAACCTGTTTCATTCGATGCTCGGTTTGCTGGAGGTCAACAGCAAGGTCTACAACCAGGACCTGGATCTGTTTGCCGGCTGCCGCGGTGCGGTGATTGACGGTGTCTTGGCCAAAGAGTGAGGGCCGCGACCTTTTTTTCACGTACCGGCCGTTAACCTGCGCCCCGGCAGATTTTTCCTACAAGAGCCCTCTTACATGTCCGCTCAACCCCCTTCCGCCGTCGAGCTTGAGTTCGCCCGGCGTCACGATCAGGAACACGCCCGCGTCTGCCTGCAGCCGCGCTCGCGTGGTCTCGCCGGGCGCCTGACGTTCTGGCGTGACGAGCAACTGGTGCGCAACGCGCTCAAGGTGGCCGGCGAGCCGGGGCTGATTCTTGATGTCGCCTGCGGAGCGGGGCGCTTCTGGCCGGTGCTCGCCGAGCACGCAAACCGGGTGATTCTGGCGTCCGACCCGTCTCAGGACATGCTCGATCACGCGCCGACCCACCACCCGCAACACCTGCTGAAACGGGTCAAGACCTTTCAGGGCTCGGCATTCGCCATCGGCTTGTCGGCGAATGCGGTGGACTGCATTTTTTGCATGCAACTGTTTCAGCACATCGCCAGTCCCGAACATCGGTCTGCCATGCTCGGCGAGTTCCACCGGGTCAGCCGCGATACGGTGATTGTGGCGGTGCGAGTCGATACCGGTTTCAAGCGCCGGCGGCCGGATGCACACGGCATTCAGGCCCGGCCGCTGGCCAGCAAGGCCGAAGTGGAAGGCGAGTTCAAACAGGCGGGTTTTCGTTTGCTCAGCCACCAGGACTTCCTGCCGGGTTGCGTGCGAATGCGTGTCTATGTGATGCGAAAGGCCAGATAACCTCTCTCCGTCAGACAATTCTTGCTATCAGGCAGGTATTTTCGCTAAAGCTCTTGTTCAGTGGATGCGCGGAAATCGCCGGGGGCGATATATACTGCGCGCCATTCTTCAAGGGAGAGCCGTGTGGCCATCGATATTCACTGGATTCGCGACAACGATAGCCTCGGCCGGTTTTGCGCCGAGTGGCAGACGCTGCCCTACGTTGCCCTCGACACCGAATTCATGCGGGTCGACACCTTTTATCCGATCGCGGGCCTGCTGCAGATCGGCGATGGCGTACGCGCTTACCTGATTGACCCGCTGACTATCGACAACTGGCAGCCACTGGCCGCACTGCTGGAAAACCCGGCCGTGGTCAAGGTCGTGCATGCGTGCAGCGAAGACCTCGAAGTGTTGCTGCGCCTGACCGGCAGCCTGCCAGCGCCATTGTTCGACACGCAACTGGCCGCCGCTTACCTGAATCTTGGTTTCTCCATGGGGTATTCGCGGCTGGTGCAGGAAGTGCTCGGCATCGACCTGCCCAAGGGCGAGACCCGTTCCGACTGGCTGCAACGTCCGCTGTCCGACACTCAGATCAGCTACGCCGCCGAAGACGCCTTGCACCTCGCGGAAGTTTTCGTACAGCTTCGTCCGAAACTGTCTGACGACAAATACGCCTGGGTCTTGGAAGACGGCGCCGAACTGGTGGCCAACCTGCGTCGTGAAGTTGATCCGTACGAGGTCTATCGCGAAGCCAAACTGGCCTGGAAGCTCTCCCGCGCTCAACTCGCCGTGCTGCGTGAACTCTGTGCCTGGCGCGAACGCGAAGCCCGCGCCCGTGACCTGCCGCGCAATCGCATCATCCGTGAGCATTCCCTGTGGCCGCTGGCGCGGACGCAACCGGACAACCTCGGCGCGCTGGCGAAAATCGAAGACATGCACCCGCGTACCGTGCGTCAGGACGGCGAATTTCTGCTTGATCTGATCAAGCGCTCTGGCAGTGTGTCCCCAGATCAATGGCCCCCTGCCGTACCCGAGCCGTTGCCGGTGGATGCCGCGGCGCTGATCAAACAGTTGCGTGCACTCGGTCAGGCCGAAGCCGAGCGCTTGAACGTTGCGCCGGAACTGATGCTGCGCAAGAAAACCCTGGAAGCGCTGCTCAAGAGCGGCTTTCCCAACGGTCCTTACCAATTGCCTGATTCGCTGCGTGGCTGGCGCCGCGAATTGATGGGCCAGGCGTTGCTCGACAGCCTGGCCACCGCCGGAGAACAGCCTTGAAACGTATTTGCTCCATCTATCGAAGCCTGAAGAAAAACGAGATGTACCTCTATGTGCTCAAAAGCGATGCACTGGAGCGCGTCCCGGAAAGTCTGATGGCCGCTTTCGGCAAACCGCACCATGCGTTCGACCTGGTGCTGACCCCCGAGCGCAAGTTGTCCCGCGAGGACATCACCGTGGTGCTGGAAAACCTCGAGAAGCAGGGTTACCACCTGCAAATGCCGCCGGCCGAAGACGAATACATCGAACATTTGCCGGAAGAACTGTTGCGACGCAACGATCCGATGTGATCGGCAGACAGGCTCTGTTCAGAGTCTGCGTGAAACACTGGAATGATTTTGGCGATGGCCGCGATAAGGGAGCGATACCCCGTCGGCGGCCGTCTGCCCTGCTTTTGAAAGGTTTGAACCATGCGCGTTCTGATTGCTGAACACGACCACGCTGTATATGCCCAATTGTTGCGCCAGGCAGCGCCTGATCTGGAAGTGCTGACCAGCGGCGACTCTGCCGAACTCGCCAGTCAGGCCGCCGATTGCCCGATCTGGCTGGGCCAGCCGGACCTCCTGGCGAACTTGTTGCGTCAGGGGCACCAGCCGCAATGGCTGCAATCGACCTGGGCCGGCATCACGCCGCTGCTTGCCGATGGCCTGCCACGCCACTATCGTCTGACTCGCGCGGTAGGGATTTTCGGTCAGGTCATGGCCGAATACGTGCTGACCTACATGCTGGGCCACGAACGCGAAGTGCTGCCGCGCCTGGTCAGTCAGGTCGAGCGCAAGTGGGACAGTCGTCAGGGCCAAAGCCTGGCAGGGCGCAAGGTGCTGATCGTCGGCACCGGCGACATCGGTCAGACCGTCGCGCAGTTTTTGCTGCCGTTTGGCGTCGAGTTGTATGGCATCGCCAGCGAAGCCCGGGAACAGGCGCCGTTTGTCGAAGTGGGGGCGCTGGCGGACTTGCCGCGCCTGGTCGGTGAAGTGGATTACGTGATCAATCTGCTGCCGAACACCCCGACGACCCACGATCTGTACGACGCGGCGCTGTTCAAGCAGTTCAAGCCGACCGGGTTGTTCATCAACGTCGGGCGCGGCGTGGCGGTGGTCGATGCGGATCTGGTGGAAGCCTTGAAGGAAGGGCATCTGGCGGGCGCGGTGATCGACGTCTGCCGTCAGGAACCGCTGCCGCAACGTCATCCGTTCTGGACAGCGTGGGGCTTGCTGCTGACCGGACACAGTTCGGCACCGACTTCGCCGACGATGATGGTGAAGCTCTTTGTCGAGAATTTGCGGGCGTATCAGGCGGGAGAAGCGTTGCGCGGGGAAGTGGATTTCAATCGCGGCTACTGAACCCACCCTAAATCGAAATGTGGGAGCGGGCTTGCTCGCGAATGCGGAGTGTCAGTCGATACAAATGGTGACTGACACACCGTATTCGCGAGCAAGCCCGCTCTCACAGTTGGTTTTGCGCTGTGGCTTAGAGGGTGAAGTCGCCTTCAGCCGCCAACTCGCTCAACGGACGACGCGGGCTCGGTTCTTCACGCGCTTGCAGGTAATCCGCCAGCGTCGCTTTATCCCCCAGTTTGCCCACCGCTACCGCCGCGTGCAGCGCGTAACCTTCAGGAATGTTCAGCTCCTTGCGGGTCAGCTCCTGATCGAAACCGGCCATGCCATGGGTGTGCCAGCCGCTGATGCTCGCTTGCAACGCCAGATGACCCCAGGCCGAACCGGTGTCGAAAGTGTGCCACAGCGCTGGAGTCTCTTCGGTGGCGCCAGGTGCGGTGAAGGTGGTTTTCGAAATCACGATCACCAGTGCCGAGGCGTGTTGCGCCCAGCTGCGGTTGAATTCGTTCAGCAGACCCAGGTAACGCTCCCAGTTCGGCGTATCGCGGCGCGCGTAGAGAAACCGCCAAGGCTGCGAGTTGTAGGCCGATGGCGCCCAGCGTGCGGCTTCGAAAAAGCTCAGCAAGGTTTCTTCTGGAATGGCTTCGCCCGTGAAGGCGCGGGGCGACCAGCGATCGGTGAATTGAGGGTGGATGGCGTATTCGGCAACGCGTGGATTGGCACTCATGCAGAGATTCCTTGCGACGTGTGAGTCAGAGGGTAGTAAAAAACCGGCGGGCGCAGTTGAGCTGGGCGATGAGGTTTTCCGTGAGCCTGGCATTTCATCCGAATGCAACGCGGTGGGGCGTTAATGGCACGCAGGCCTGGCTCCTTGCGACTGGCAAAGCTACTTGGCGGCGCAGTAACTGACAAGTCCCGTTCTACCGGCAGTCGCCAACGCTTGGCCCGCGGGCCGCTGCGCACTAGACTGGCGGCCTTTTCACCACCTGATGTTGATGCTTGAGCCATGGCCGCCAAAGTCGAACCGTTCTGGATACGCAAAACCCTCGATCAACTCGATCAGGAGGAATGGGAGTCGCTGTGCGACGGTTGTGGTCTGTGCTGCTTGCAAAAGCTCGAGGATGAAGAGGACAACAGCGTTTACTACACGCGCATCGCCTGCAAGTTACTGGACCTGAAAACCTGCCAGTGCAGCGATTACCCCAACCGCCGCGATTTCGTGCCGGACTGCATCCAGCTCACGCCGGGCAAGGCCGATGAGTTCAAATGGCTGCCGCCGACCTGCGGTTATCGCCTGGTCAGCGAGGGCAAGGACCTGCCACTTTGGCACCACTTGGTGTGCGGTGATCGCGATGCCGTGCATCACGAACGCATTTCCCAGTCCGGGCGCATGCTCGCCGAAGGCAGCGTGGCCGAGGACGATTGGGAAGACCATCTGATTTTCCGGGCAGGTTAGTTTTACAAAGGAGTGTGTATGGCTGTGGGAATGCGGCTGGCGTTGGCCGTTGGGCTGTTGGCCCTGAGTTCGTCCGTGTGGGCGGCGAAGAAGGTCGATCTGGATTACCACGTGCGCCTGTTGCCGCAAAGCGATCAGGCTGAAGTGCGCCTGACCCTGGCCCAGGGATCGGCCGTGCGCAGTCTGGATTTCGACCTCGGCGACGGCAGCCGCTACAGCGACTTCAAGCCCGACGGTCAATGGCAGCTCACGCCGGGCAAGCAGGCCCGAGGTGTCTGGCACCCGGCCGCCGACAAGGCCAGCCTGACCTACCGCGTGCGCATCAGCCACGGCCGCAAGAGCGGCAGCTTCGACACGCGCATGACGCCGACCTGGGCATCGATGCGTGGTGACGATCTGGTGCCCGCCGCCAAACTCGATCAGCAGGACGGCGTCGAGCTGGTTTCACGTCTTGAATTCGAATTGCCCACCGGCTGGAAAAGCGTCGAAACCGCCTGGCCCCGAATCGGCAAGAACAAGTTCCGTATCGATAACGTCTCCCGCCTGTTCGACCGGCCGACCGGCTGGATGCTCGCCGGCCACCTCGGCAGCCGTCGCACCCGACTGGGGGAAACCGAAGTCACCGTCGCCTCGCCGCAAGGTCAGGGCATGCGCCGCATGGACGTGCTGACGCTGCTGACGTTTGTCTGGCCGCAAGTGCAGGACGTGTTCCCGCGGCATCCCGCCAAATTGCTGATCGTCGGCGCCAACGACCCGATGTGGCGGGGCAGCCTGGCGGCGCGTGAGTCGATCTATTTGAATGCGCGTCTGCCGCTGGTCAGCGAAAGCGGCAGCAGCGCGCTGGTGCGTGAGTTGGCCCAGGTGTTTGGCCGGGTCAATGACAAGCTGCGCAGTGACTGGATCAGCGAGGGCCTCGCCGAATATTACGCGATCGAACTGGTGCGCCGCGCTGGCGGGATGAGTGACGAGCGGTATGAAAGTCTGCATGGCAAGTTGGTCAAGGACAGCCAGAAGGTCACCACGCTGCGTGACGAGCAGGCCAGCCCGGCGCAGGTGGCCAAAGCGGTGTTGTTGCTACAGGAACTGGATCGCGAGATTCGCCTGAAGACGCGCAACAAGCGTTCGCTGGATGATGTGATGCGCGGGGCGATGCGGTTGGAGAGTGTGGATACCAAGGAGTTTGTTCAACTGGCCGAAAGTGTTATCGGCGAGTCTTCCAGGGTCCTCGATACCGGGTTGCTTCAGTAACACCGCCTTCGCGAGCAAGCCCGCTCCCACATTGGTCTTGTGTACGACGCAGAGCCAGTGTGGGAGCGGGCTTGCTCGCGAAGAGGCCATAAGCTTCAACGGATATCCCGGATCAAACCCCGGCTTTCGGCGACTTCAACGAATCATTCCCTGTCACAGTCGCAGTGTTGGTCGCCGCCTCGGCATTCGCCTTCAGCCGACCCAACTCTTCCCCGGCACGCTCGATCTTCGCCCGTACGTTGCTCATGTCCTGACGGCTTTTCTCCAGCAGGCTCTTGGCCGAACTGTGGCCGGTAATGCCACGGGCCAGCGCTACACCGCCGATGGCGATCTGGATCAAACCGAATAGACCGCCGCGACGCAGGCCTTTGCCGACCATCACCACGCCACCGGCGATAGATCCGGCGCGTTCCCAACCGTGAACGTTCTGGTCGGAATGAGTCTGGAACGGGGTGGATTCGATGCGCTCGACGCGATTGAGTTCGCTCATGATCTGTCTCCTGGCGGGTATGACTGCTTCAAGAATAGATAATTAAGCTGACTGCCGAGGCGGGCGGCTTGTTCCATCGGATGTGTGTCGGTTCAGCGGAATTTCGGACCAGAGCGGGTATTGAGGCCCTTGGCCATGCGGTCGTAGAGCACGACGTTGACCGTGGCCGCGAGGTTCATGCAACCGGTGGTCGGGATGTAGACCACGTCTTCGCACCAGTCGCGAATCTCTTTATCCAGCGAGCCGTCTTCCGGGCCGAAGATGTACAGCGCGCGATCCGGGTGGGTGTATTCCGGCAGCGAACGGGCTCCCTCGACCAGCTCCACGGCGACCGGTACGCAGCCCAGGGGCAGGATCTTTTTCAGGTCGTCGATGCCGATCAGCGGGATGTCGTAGTGGACACGCTTGGTGTCGGTGACAAAGTCGGCGGCGCGCTCGTAACGCTTGCCGGTGTAGAACACGGACGCCACGTTGTAGCAGCCGGCGGCGCGCATGACCGAGCCGACGTTTTCCGGTGATTTGGGGTTGAACAAACCAATGCAGCTGTACCGTTTGTCTGCCACGAGCGGGGTGCCTTCGGGGAAAAAACGGCGATTATACGGGGATTGGGGGAGGGGTGTTCAGTTTGAGATTGGTGGTGTCTGGGCAGCCGCCTTCGCGAGCAAGCCCGCTCCCACATTGGATTCGTGTCACGGCGCAGATCAAATGTGGGAGCGGGCTTGCTCGCGAAGAGGCCGGCTCAGGCGCTGAAGATTACTCGTCTTTCTTCATCAAACCAGCCAACGCCGCAAACGGGTTATGCGTGGCTTTAGCGATCTTCGGCGTGCTCAACGAGCCCTCACCGAAATACTGCTGATCGGTGTAACGCGAGTGCTCATTGTCATGGCAATACAGGCACAACAGTTCCCAGTTCGAACCATCCTGCGGATTGTTGTCGTGGTTGTGGTCGCGGTGGTGCACGGTCAGTTCGCTCAGGCGCTTGCCGGAAAACTCGCGGGCGCAGCGGCCGCACACGTGCGGGTACATTTTCAGGGCCTTGTCGCGGTAACCCATTTCCTTGTCGCGCTGGTTGTCGGCGAGGATGCGGTCCAGCTTCGAGGTGTTGGTCGGTGTTGACGAACTCATGGGTTCACCTTTGTAAAAGACTAATGACGGTTATGAACGAAGTTTAGCTCAGCCCTTGAGCTTCTCGGCAATCCAGATCGTGTGGCGGGTGCCCTTGTTGCCGTGGGCGAAGACCTGGACTTCCTCGGCCTTGAAGCCGGCTTTTTTCAGTTTGTCGGAAAACTGCTTGTCGGCGCTGGCCGACCAGACGGCCAACACCCCTTTTGGCCGCAGGGCTTTGGCGCAAGCGCTCAGACCACCAGCGGAATAGAGCCAGCTGTTGGCCCTCTGAGTCAGGCCTTCGGGGCCGTTGTCGACGTCGAGCATGATGGCGTCGAAACCTTGCGGTTCGGCTTGCAGCACCTTGGCCACGTCTTCCATGCGAATCACCGTGCGCTTATCGAGCAACGGGTTGCCGGCTTTCTCGCCCAATGGCCCGCGATTCCACTCGACCACGCCGGGCACCAGTTCGGCGACCACCACTTCAGCGCTCTTGCCCAAATGCTTGAGGGCCGAGGCGAGGGTGAAGCCCATGCCCAGGCCACCGATCAACACCCGCGAATTCGGCCGGCCGGCGACCTTTCGGCACGGGATCTCGGCCAACGCATCTTCGGAGCCATGCATGCGCGTGTTCATCAGCTGTCCGCCGTCACCGCCCTGGATCTTGATGACGAAATCCTCACCGTATTCGAACAGGCACAGGGCACCGCCGTTTTCAGGGATGGGGGCGGTGTCGAGCAGAACGAAACGTTTCATGGAGCACTCTTGAGAAGATTGGGCATTGGAGAAAGCAAACGAACGCAGTTGGGAGTAGCCTGCAACCAGACAACAAGGCCAACGGAGCCATTGATGAAGCGCACCATTCTAACGGTCATTGCCTTGGCCGCGCTCTCGATAACTGCAGTGCAGGCCCAGCAGTTGCAAACCATTCCGACCAGCCCGGCGCCGCTGTCCGGTTCACCCGGCACCGCAACGCCGACGCCGTATCCGCAGATCACCCCCAACAGCGTGCCCAAGGCCGGGCCCGGCAGTGGCGGGCCGCCGCTGTTGCCACCGATCGAAGTGCCCAGCCCGCCCAAGGACCAGCCCTTGCCGGGGCTTGAGCAGAACCGCACGAAGATCAAGTCCCCCGGCGGTTAAACCAGCGTAGTTAAACCTGCTGCGAAAGCAGTTGCCCGTCGGCCATACGCAGGCGTCTGGACAGGGAAACGGCGAGGGCGCGAATGATCTTGGCGGCGATTTTCGGCGCGTCGTTAAGCATCTTTTCCAGCGAGTCCTTGCCCAGGTTCAGCAACTGGCAATTGCTCGCGGCCACGCAACTGGCTGAGCGTCGCTCGCCATCGAGCACGGCCATTTCGCCGAACGCCCGACCGCCGCGCAAGGTGGCCATGGTCACTCGCTGCTCGTCGCTGTTGGTTTTCTGCACCGCCACCTGGCCGGTGTGGATGATGCACATGAAGCTGCCGGCATCGCCTTCATGGAAGATTTCTTCGCCTTCGGCCACCGTGCTGATGCTGAAGTAGCCCGAAGCGGCAGCGAAGTCGGCCGGCAGCAGTTGGTCGAACAGGCCGCAGTCCATCAGCCAGTCACGGATTTCGTTGTTCAGTAGGGTCGGTTCTGACATGTCGTGCGGTCTTTTTCTTGTGTCTGATTCCGGTTTTTTTGGATGCCTTCAATACCTTGTGGGAGCGGGCTTGCTCGCGAAGGCGGTGTAACAGCCAACATTGATGTTGAATGTGATGGCCCCTTCGCGAGCAAGCCCGCTCCCACAGTGGAGATGTGTTGTATCGGCTTCCGGTGTCTGGTGTTAAGACCGGATCGTCGAGCCAAGTTCCTCAGACAATCCCCAAAACCCCGAAAACAAATGCGTATTCGAGTGCTACGTCACGCAATCCCTGATAACGACCGCTCATCCCGCCATGCCCGGCGCCCAGCTCGGTCTTGAGCAGCAGCGTGTTGTTGTCGGTTTTAGTCGCGCGCAATTTCGCTACCCACTTGGCTGCTTCCCAATACTGCACGCGACTGTCGTTGTAGCCAGCGATGACCAGTGTTGCCGGATACGCTTGCGCAGTGACGTTTTCGTACGGGGCGTAGGCCTTGATCCGATCATAAACATCCGGCTCTTCAGGGTTGCCCCACTCGTCGTATTCGGTAACGGTCAGCGGCAGATCCGGGTCGAGCATGGTGTTCAGCACGTCGACGAACGGCACTTCGGCAATTGCCGCGCCGAACAGCTCCGGACGCATGTTGAGCACCGCGCCAATCAGCAAACCGCCAGCACTGCCACCGCTGATCGCCAATTGCTTTGAGGTGGTGAAGCCGTTGGCGATCAGGTGCTCGGCGCAGGCGATGAAGTCGCTGAAGGTGTTGTGCTTGTGTTCCTGTTTGCCGGCGCGATACCAGGCTTCACCCAGTTCGCCGCCGCCACGCACGTGGGCGATGGCAAACGCCACGCCGCGATCCAGCAGACTCAGGCGCGCGTGGGAAAACCACGGGTCGAGGCTTTCGCCGTAGGCGCCGTAGCCGTACAGATAAAGTGGCGTTGGCTTACCAAGGGCTTCGCGTTTGACGACCAGGCTGATCGGCACTTGCGTACCGTCCGGTGCTGTCGCCCACAGGCGTTGGCTGACGTAGGCGTCGGCGTCGAACGGGCCGAGCACCGGGGTTTCCTTGAGCACTTTCTGTTCGCCGCTGACCAGTTCCAGTTGGCGGATCTGCGCCGGACGGTTCAGCGCTTCGTAACGCAAGCGGATGCGGTCGCTGACGAACTCCAGGCTGTTTTGCACATGCAGGCTGTAGGCCGCATCCGGCAACTGCACGCGGTAGCTCGGCAGGTCTTGCGGGTGGACTTCGATGATCGGCAAGCCGCCTTCACGCAAGCTGAGGCTCATGGCCCCGGCGTTAAGGCTCATGCCGTCGATCATCGTCGTGTCGCTGTGGGGAATCAGGTTCTGCCAATCGGCTTCGGTCGGCGCAATGCCGGTGTCGACAGCCGTGTACAAGGCAAAGTTGATGCCGTCGCGGTTGGTGCGAATGAACCAGGTCCATTGGCCATCGAGTGCGCCGTGATCGACGTCATACTCATGGTCTTCAACCCTCGGCGCGATGCAGGTAAACGCCTGCTGCGGCTGGAATGCGTCAAGCACCCAGACTTCGCTGGTGGTCTTGCTGCCCAGCGACAGCAGCAATTGCTGCTCGGAACTCGAGCGGTAGCAATGCATGAAGAAGCGACCGTCCGGTTCATGGAACACTTCTTCGGCGGCCGTGCCGTCCAGCCGATAGCGGAACAGTTTGTGTGGACGGTGAGTGTCGTCCAGTTCGCCGAAGAACAGCGTCAGGCTGTCGTTGGCCCAGGTCATGCTGCCGTCGCAGTCCGAGAATTCCAGTTCGCTGACACGACCGCTGGATAATTCCTTCACGAACAGGGTGTAAATCTCATCGCCGGTGGAGTCGATGCTGTAGGCCAGGCGCTGGTGGTCCGGGCTGATGCTGAACGCGCCGAGGGAAAAGAAGCCGCCATTGGCCAGTTCGTTCGGGTCCAGCAGCAGTTGTTCCTGGGCTTCATCGAGCTGCAGGCTGTCGTCGGCCGGGCGCGGGCAGCGGTAGTGGCGGGCGTATTCGTCACCGGCCGTGGTGCGTGTGTAATACAGATACGGGCCCCACGGGGAGGGCAGCGACAGGTCGGTTTCGAGAATCCGGCCCTTGATCTCTTCGAACAGGGTTTCGCGCAGCCCGGCCTGATCGGCGGTTTGCGCTTCCTGGTAGCGGTTTTCAGCCTTGAGGTAATCGAGCACCGCGTGGGTGTCGCGTTCCTGCAGCCAGGCATACGGGTCAGAACCTTCAGCCTGGTGGGCAATCGGGGCGCTGGTGATGTTGGCGGATACGGGCATGAAGGGCTCTCGGACGATGTACGGAATAGAGGGCTTCGCAGGCGATATGCAAATCTTGATGTCTCTGCAGACCCCTGTGGGAGCGGGCTTGCTCGCGAAAGCGGTGGGTCAGTCGCCATGGATGTTGCCTGACAGGACGCTTTCGCGAGCAAGCCCGCTCCCACAGGGTTTGTGCACAGCCGACTGGCATTGGGGCAAGCCTGACGTGCGAAAAGTCGTTACTATAAGCGCCTCTTTGCCTGCCTTGCCATGGACACCATGACCGAGAACGACTATCTGATCGCTTGGGGCCTCTACGCCTTCGCCGCTTTAGGCTGCCTGTTGGTGTGGATGCGCATGACCCGCTGGGTGTGGCGTTGGTTGCGGGAGCCGTTGCGGCTGCTGGTTGCCGTGTTGCTGTTCAGCCCGACGATCATCGATCCGGTAAAGGAAAAGGTCGCCCCGGCCATCGCCATTACCGCCCTCGACCTCGCGTTCAAGGTTGGCAACAACGCCTGGCGGGCCATCTCCGACCTGCTCATGTACGGCATGATCGCCTTCGGCATTTATCTGGTGTTTGTCGCGATCCGCTTCCCGATCGAGCGCGCCGCCAATGCGCGCAAGGAACGCACGGCGGCTGCCAAGGCTGCGGTCCGGGCCGACGATCCTGAAGACGATCATCCCTTCGGCGGTGCCGGTGATGACCGTTATGGTCGTCCGCCAGTCCCGAGCAACCCTCAGCGTATGCGGGTCGAACCGCGTTTGTGACCTTGCCCCTGCCTTACAGAGAGTCCGTGCATGTGTGAGTTATTGGGCATGAGCGCCAATGTCCCGACCGATATCGTGTTCAGCTTCACCGGGCTGATGCAGCGCGGCGGCCGTACCGGTCCGCACCGTGACGGGTGGGGCATCGCGTTCTATGAAGGCCGTGGTCTGCGGTTGTTCCAGGACCCGGCGGCGAGTTGCGAGTCGGAAGTCGCGAACCTGGTGCAGCGTTACCCGATCAAGAGTGAAGTGGTGATCGGGCACATCCGTCAGGCCAACGTCGGCAAGGTTTGCCTGTCCAACACCCATCCGTTCGTGCGCGAACTGTGGGGGCGCAACTGGTGTTTCGCCCACAACGGCCAGCTTGCGGATTTTCAGCCGATCAAAAGCTTTTACCGCCCGGTCGGCGATACCGACAGCGAAGCGGCTTTTTGCGATTTGCTGAATCGTGTGCGCGCAGCGTTCCCGGAGCCGGTAGAGATCGAAGAACTGCTGCCGGATCTGGTGGCCGCGTGCGCCGAATACCGCAGCAAAGGCGTGTTCAACTGCCTGCTCAGCGATGGCGATTGGCTGTTCTGTTACTGCTCGACCAAACTGGCGCAGATTACCCGTCGAGCACCGTTCGGCCCGGCGCGCTTGAAAGATGTCGATGTGATCGTCGACTTCCAGGCCGAAACCACGCCCAATGATGTGGTCACGGTGATCGCCACCGAACCCCTGACCGAAAACGAAACCTGGACCCGTTACGAACCGGGCCAATGGAGCCTGTGGCGACGCGGTGAATGCGTCAGCCAAGGCAAGACCGAATAAGGATTCTCCCCCATGTTGCTCAGTTATCTACGGCTGGTGTTGTTCGCGGCGGGCCTGTTGGTCGGTGTTCAGGTGCCGGGGTTCATCAACGATTACGCCAAGCGGGTCGAAGCCCACCTGATTGAGGCGCAGACCGGCTTGAGCGGTTTTCAGGGCACCGCCGGTCAATTCTTCAAGGGTGACATGGAGGCCCTGGTCGCCCATTACCGCGCCAGCGAAGACCCGATCTTTCGCAGCGATGCCGACAGCCTGAGCAACCTGCTCACCCGTCAGCTGGCCCTCGATAAACAATTCCAGGCCATGCAAGGCCCGTGGTACATCCGTTTCCTGCAAGTGGTGCTGGCCGCCGACCCGGATATCCGCAAGGAAACCTGGAACGGCTACAGCTACCAGATCCTGCTGACGCCGGAAGCGATGATCTGGGGCATGAGCGGCGCGTTGCTGTTGTCGTTCGGGATTGAATGCCTGTTCAGGCTGATCGACTGGGTGGTGCTGGGCGGCAAACGCCTGCGCCAGAGCCGGCCGATTGAAGATCGGGATGTGCGCGGGTTGTAACTGTGGCGATGAGCTTTTGTGGCGAGGGAGCTTGCTCCCGCTGGGCTGCGAAGCAGCCCCGAACCCGCCACTCAGTGTGTCAGATAAACCGCGGTTACCGATTTTACGACTGCTGCGCAGCCGAGCGGGAGCAAGCTCCCTCGCCACAGAGCCGCGTCAGTCAGCCAGAATGATGTAGCGCTCACCCACCTTGCGCGCATACGCCGCCAGCACCTGCTGACACAACGCCACAATCTCCTCGACCCATTCCGCCCCGGTCCGCCACGACACCACCACCTGCAAATCAGGCGGTCGTTGATCGATGGCCAGCAAGGTCAGTTCCCCCCGCGCCAGTTCCTCCGCCACCAGCACCGGTGGCAATGCGCCAATGCCGAAACCGTCCCGCAGCAACCGGGTAATCGCCGACACCGAGTTCACGCAGTTCAGCCGCGGCGTCATGACGCCGTTGGCCTGCATCAGCGCGAGAACTTCCTGGTGCGGGTGTGAGTTCTTCGAGTAAGTAATGATGCGCTCCCGCGCCAGATCGGCCACGCCGGAATACTCGCGGTTGTAGATGGAATTACTGGCAGCAATCCAGCCCATCGGGTGACTGGCCAGTTCCAGGCTACGCACGCTTTCCTGACGCAGCAGATCGGTTTGCAGGATCAGGTCGAGGAAGCCTTTTTGCAGCTGATCGCAGAGGTTGAGCGAGGTATCGGCAACCAATTCGATTTCAACCCGCGGATAGTGATCCGTCATCTGCGCCACCAACGGACTGAGCCAAGTGTGAATCACCGTGTCCATCACGCCGATCCGCACCCGTCCGGCCTTGCTTGAACGGGTCTCGATCGACTGCTTGAGCGCCTGCATGGTGTCCATCATCTGCTCGGCGTATTCGAGCACTTTCAAGCCTTCGGGCGTCAGGCTCACGCCGCGCGAATCACGCAGAAACAGCTTCACCCCGAGCTCGCCTTCGAGCACGGCGATGCGGCTGGAAATCGACGCCTGGGTGGTGCACAGCTTGTCCGCCGTCAGGCGAAAACTCTTGAGTCGGGCGACCCAGACGAAGGTCTCGAGAAACTTCAGGTTCATGGGGTCAGCTCGTAGATAAAGTTTTCTTATGTCTAAGGCGGGTTTTTATTAGTTGGACGCAGCAGGGCCGGGCGCCCAAAAATCAGGCCATCCGGTTCCCACGATAGGCGTCGTCGGGGCTCAGAACAATACCAATAAAATTTGCACGGAGATTTTCCATGAGTGCGCCCGACAGCACCTCCATCCCGAAAGCCACGGCTCGCCCGGGACCTTTCGACTGGTATCGCAACATCAATCAGCAGGAACGCCGCACGTTCTGGAGCTGCAAGATCGGCTACGGTCTGGACGGCATGGACACCCAGATGCTCAGCTTCGTGGTGCCGACCCTGATTGCGATGTGGGGCATCACCACCGGTCAAGCCGGACTGATTCACACCAGCACCCTGATCGCCTCGGCCATCGGCGGTTGGGTGGCAGGGATTCTGTCCGACCGCATCGGTCGCGTGCGCACCCTGCAACTGACGGTGCTGTGGTTCGCCTTCTTCACCTTCCTTTGCGGTTTCGCGCAGAACTACGAGCAGTTACTGATCAGTCGCACCTTGATGGGCTTCGGTTTCGGCGGTGAGTGGACCGCCGGTGCGGTGCTGATGGGCGAAGTGATTCGCGCCAAGGACCGCGGCAAGGCGGTGGGCATGGTGCAATCGGGTTGGGCGCTGGGTTGGGGGATGACGGCGATTCTGTATGCGCTGCTGTTCTCGGTGTTGCCGCCAGAAGACGCGTGGCGTGCACTGTTCATCCTTGGCATCGTCCCGGCAATTTTCGTGATCTTTGTCCGCCGCCTGGTCAAGGACCCAGAGATTTACCGCGAAGCCAAAGCCAAACAGGAGCCTAGCAACCCGGCGAAGTTCTACGAGATTTTCGCCCCCGGCATCCTCTTCACCACGCTTCGCGCTTCGATATTGACCACCGGCGCGCTGGGCGGTTACTACGCGATTACGTCCTGGTTGCCGACGTTCCTGAAGAACGAGCGCGGTTTGAGCGTACTCGGCACGGGCGGTTATCTGGCGATGGTGATCGTCGGGTCCTACGTCGGTTATGTCATCAGCGCGTATTTGACTGACATCCTCGGGCGCAAAAAGAACTTCATCCTGTTCGCGGTCGGCTCGTTCACCATCGTGCTGCTTTACACCCAACTGCCGGTCAGTAACGGCGTGATGCTGTGGCTGGGCTTTCCGTTGGGCTTCTTCGCCTCAGGGATCTTCAGCGGCATGGGCGCATTTTTGACAGAGCTGTTTCCCACGCGGATTCGCGGCTCGGGCCAGGGCTTTTGCTACAACATCGGCCGGGCGCTGGCGGCATTGTTCCCGCTGTTGATCGGCTTGATGAGCCAGAAGGTGCCCTTGAGCGTCGGCATCGGGGCGTTTGCGGCGGTGTCCTACGGGGTGGTGATTCTTGCGGCGTTGAGCTTGCCGGAAACCCGTGGCAAGCAACTGGAAGCCGAGTAGCTGATAATCTGCGGGCATCTGCCCACAGCTAAAAAGAATAAAACCTACAGGAGTGTTCTCCGTGAGCCGCCTGCTATTGAACTGCGACATCGGCGAGAGTTTCGGCAACTGGACCATGGGTCTGGACGCCGAGGTCATGCCCTTCATCGACTGCGCCAACATTGCCTGCGGCTTCCATGCCGGCGACCCGAGCATCATGCGCAAGACCGTCAGCCTGGCCCTGAGCAACGGCGTGCAAATCGGCGCCCATCCGGCCTATCAGGATCTGGCGGGTTTCGGCCGTCGCTCCATGGCGTACACCGCCCAGGAACTTCAGGACATTCTGCACTACCAGATCGGCGCCCTCGACGGCCTTTGCCGGGCTCAGGGCGGGCGTGTCAGCTACGTCAAACCCCACGGCGCGATGTACAACGACATGATGGCCAACCCGGCGCAATTGCGCGCTGTGCTGCAAGCCGTGGCGTCTTATGACAAGACATTGCCGCTGATGCTGATGGCCACCCGCGACAACAGCGCCGCGCAGCAATTGGGTGATGAGTTCGGCGTGACGCTGTGGTTCGAAGCCTTCGCCGATCGAGCTTACGACAGTGCCGGCAGGCTGGTCTCGCGACAACTGCCGGGCGCGGTGCATCACGATCCGGAAACAATCATCGAACAGGCGCTGACCATTGCTCGTGGCGATACCCTCACCGCCAGCGACGGCAGCGCCTTGCACTTGCAGGCCAACACGCTCTGCGTGCACGGCGACAACGCCAGTTCGGTGGCAGCCGTGCGCCGGATTCGTGAAGCTCTTGATCAGCAGAGCGCACCATGAAACCGCGCATAGAAGTGGTCGCACTGGATTGCCTGATGGTGCGGCTGTTCGATGAAATCGCCGAAGCCAACATGCCGTGGATGCTTGCTGCCAGCGAGAATCTGCGTGCGGCGTTCGCTGCCCATCTGATTGATCTGGTGCCCTCGTACACGACGTTGATGGTGCATTACGATCTGAGTGCGTTGAGCCCGGCGCAGGCGCGAGAATTGATCGCCGAAGCACTGATCGATCTGTCGCCCAATACCCGCACCGGCGGCAAATGTCATGTGCTGCCGGTCTGGTATGACTTGAGCGTCGGTCCGGAGTTGAGCCTGTTGTCTCAGCGCAGCGGGCTGGCCGTGGAGGAGGTGATCCGCCGCCACAGTGAGCGTGAGTATCAGGTGTTCGCCTTGGGCTTCGCGCCCGGTTTTGCCTTTATGGGGCTGGTGGAGGAAGTACTCGCTGCACCGCGTCTGAATACGCCGCGCAAAAAAGTCGCGGCCGGCAGTGTGGGGATCGCCGAGCGGCAAACCGCTGCTTATCCGGTGGTGTCCCCCGGCGGCTGGAACCTGATCGGCCGCACCCCCGCCAGATTGTTCGATCGCGAACGCGACGGCTACAGCCTGATGCAACCGGGTGACACCGTGCGTTTTGAAGCGGTCGGTCATGCCGAGTTCATCAACCTGGGCGGCGACGACACACCATTGGAGGCGCAGGCATGAGCCGTCTGTTGATTGAAGCGAGTACACCGCTGTGCCTGTTGCAGGACGCTGGCCGGTTTGGCGTGCGGCATCTGGGTGTCACTCAGGGTGGCGCACTGGATTGGCGCTCGATGTCCTGGGCCAATTGGCTGCTGGGTAACGCGCTGGACGCACCGGTGATTGAAATCACCCTGGGTGGGTTCAGCGTGGTGGCCGAGGATGATTGCCTGTTGGCGCTGGCCGGCGCGGACCTTGGCGCGCAGCTGGACGGTCAGGCGTTGGCGCCATCGCGCAGTTTTAAACTGCGCAAAGGTCAGCGTTTGCAGTTCACTCAGCCGCTGCTGGGGGCGCGGGCTTATCTCGCGGCGCCGGGCGGGTTTGATGCGCCAAAGGTGTTGCGCAGCAGTGCGACGGTGGTACGTGAAGAGCTGGGTGGTCTGGACGGCATGGGCCGGGCGTTGGCCAAAGGTGCATCGTTGAGTTACTCCTCTGATGCGCCGCAGCTGGTGCGCGAGTTGCCGTTTGAGCAGATGCCGGATTTCAGGCTCGATTCACCCCTGGACCTGGTGATCGGCGCGCAGATCGGTGAGTTCAGCGGCCAGAGTCTGTTCGATGCGTTCAATAGCGCATGGACCCTCGACAGCCGCGCCGATCGGATGGGTATTCGCTTGCTGGGAACTGCCTTGGCGTATCAGGGCAAGCCGATGATTTCCGAAGGCATACCGCTCGGCGCGGTCCAGGTGCCGCCGGACGGGCAGCCGATTGTCCTGCTCAATGATCGGCAGACCATTGGTGGTTACCCGCGTTTGGGGGCATTGACGCCGTTGGCGTTGGCGCGGCTGGCGCAGTGTCTGCCGGGGGCGACGGTACGGTTGCGGCCGGTGGTGCAGGAGGTTGCGCATCGGCAGCACGTCGAGTATTTGCGCCGGTTTTCTGACCGCTAAAAGCTTCGCGAGCAAGCCCGCTCCCACATTGGATCTGTGCGTACACAAAACCAATGTGGGAGCGGGCTTGCTCGCGAAGGCGGCATCACTGGCAACAACGAACTCTATTTGGAGAGAAACCGCATCCCTTCTTCAAGCCCCCGCAACGTCAGCGGGTACATCTGATCATCAATCAAATCCCGCACGATATTGGTCGACGACGTATAGCCCCAGGTATCTTTCGGATACGGGTTAATCCAGATGAGCTTCTTGTACTTCTCCTTGAACCGCTGCATCCACACGTAACCCGCTTCTTCGTTCCAGTGCTCGACGCTGCCGCCGGCCTGGGTGATTTCGTAGGGCGCCATGGCGGCGTCGCCAATGAAGATCACTTTGTAGTCGGCGCCGTACTTGTGCAGCAAGTCATGGGTCGAGGTGCGCTCGGAGGTGCGGCGCATGTTGTTCTTCCACACCGACTCGTAAATGAAGTTGTGGAAGTAAAAGTACTCAAGATGCTTGAACTCGGTCTTGCAGGCCGAGAACAGTTCCTCACAGATCTTCACATGCGCATCCATCGAGCCGCCGATGTCGAACAGCAGCAACAGCTTGACGGTGTTGCGCCGCTCCGGCCGCATCTGGATATTCAGCAACCCGGCATCTTTAGCGGTGTGGTCGATGGTGCCATCGATGTCGAGCTCTTCCGCCGCACCCTGACGGGCAAATTTACGCAGCCGGCGCAGGGCAACCTTGATGTTGCGCGTGCCCAGTTCCACCGAATCGTCGAGGTTCTTGTACTCGCGCTGATCCCAGACCTTGACTGCCTTGCCCTGGCGCTTGCCGGCATCGCCGACCCGAATGCCTTCCGGGTTGAAACCGCCGGAGCCGAACGGGCTGGTGCCGCCCGTGCCGATCCACTTGTTGCCGCCGGCATGGCGTTCTTTCTGTTCTTCCAGACGCTTCTTGAACTCTTCGATCAGCTTGTCCAGGCCGCCAAGGGACTGGATCGCCGCCCGCTCTTCATCGGTCAGTGATCGCTCGAATTCCTTGCGCAGCCAGTCTTCAGGGATCAACGCCTGAAGGTGGTCGTCGAGTTTTTCCAGGCCATTGAAGTAAGCACCGAAGGCTCGGTCGAACTTGTCGAAATGCTTTTCGTCCTTTACCAGAATCGTCCGGGACAGGTAGTAGAACTCGTCCATGTCGGCGAAGGTTACGCGCTGTTTCAGCGCGTTGATCAGGTCCAGCAGCTCGCGCACCGAGACGGGCACCTTGGCTGCACGCATTTCATTGAACAGGTTGAGCAGCATGGCGTTAGCCCCCCGCTTTTGTTAAAAAAAAGCAGAGCTTAGCGAGTACCGCGACGGCTCATGAACGCCAGACGCTCAAGCAATTGCACGTCCTGTTCGTTCTTTACCAAAGCACCGGCCAGCGGCGGAATCGCCTTGGTCGGATCGCGTTCGCGCAGCACCGCTTCGCCGATGTTGTCGGCCATCAGCAGCTTCAGCCAGTCCACCAGTTCGGAGGTCGATGGCTTTTTCTTCAGGCCCGGCACCTTGCGCACGTCGAAGAACACGTCCAGCGCTTCGCTGACCAGATCCTTCTTGATATCCGGGTAGTGCACGTCGACGATCCGCTGCATCGTGACGCGATCCGGGAAGGCGATGTAGTGGAAGAAGCAGCGGCGCAGGAACGCGTCCGGCAGTTCTTTTTCGTTGTTGGAGGTAATGATGATGATCGGGCGCTTTTTGGCCTTGATGGTCTCGTCGATCTCGTAAACGTAGAACTCCATCTTGTCGAGTTCTTGCAGCAGGTCGTTCGGGAACTCGATGTCGGCCTTGTCGATTTCATCGATCAGCAGAATCACCCGTTCTTCGGACTCGAAAGCCTCCCAGAGCTTGCCTTTTTTCAGGTAGTTGCGAACGTCGTGGACCTTTTCCGTGCCCAGCTGCGAATCGCGCAGACGGCTGACCGCGTCGTACTCGTACAGGCCCTGATGCGCCTTGGTGGTGGACTTGATGTGCCAGGTGATCAGCTTGGCGCCGAAGGACTCCGCCAACTGCTCGGCCAGCATGGTCTTGCCGGTGCCCGGCTCGCCCTTGACCAGCAGCGGACGCTCCAGGGTGATGGCGGCGTTGACCGCCAGCTTCAGGTCATCGGTGGCGACGTAGGCCTGGGTGCCTTCGAACTTCATCTGCTAATCCTCGAACGGTAACGCCGACCTGACAGGGCAGGGCGGGGTGCAGTAATTGTAGTACCCGACTATAACGCGCTGCCCGGTCGACTGTGAACGCAGACGGCTTATTCAGTCCCTGAATGGGGCGTCACATATTGACTCAGTCTCGGCGGCTGGCCAGTATTTAGCTATCGCAATTGCTGGAAGCGCAGGCCTTCAAAGGTGCAACCCCGGGCAGTGCTCGTGAAGCCGTGCCCCGATCATTGGCCCTGGCCTGTCTGGGCTGGGATTTTTTGCAGCAGCGAGACCAGGCGCGGGCAGCCGAAGAGACCGGCCGCTATACCGTTACGCGCAGACCTTAACTGTTATCTGGCTTCGACCGCTCATATCGGGCATTGAAGGCTTGAACGAAACCGTTGCGCAATATCTGCAAAAACGCCTGGAACGCGCTGATATCTTGTCGATGCACATTTCCGCTCAGTTCCACGCGCGTCGCAAACTGATTCTTGCCCTGGTTTTTCAGCACGTTTTCGGTTCCACCGACGATGGCTTCCCAAATGGAGCGGAAAATCCCTTTATCCTTGTTTTCCACATCCTGCTGCCAATTAAACACGTCGACGTCCTTTAACAGCGGTTTGATGTAGCCGGTCAATTTGGCCTTTTTCGCTTGCGCTTCAATCACCACATCACCGTGCCCGGCATTGAAATCGAACTTGCCATAGGCCGAGGCGAAGTCGTTCATACGCTTGAGCTGGATGTTCCTGGCCCGCAGGCGGAACTCGAAGTCTTCAAAGTTACTCAGCGGGTCGAAAGTCGCGGTGGTTTCCAGTGGTGCGTGGCCCAGCAACAGCGCTTTACCTTCGAAGCGTGCGTCGCGCTTGCCGTCTTTGTCGGCGACGTTGGTCAGGTTGTAAATGCTGGCGTTGACCTGGGTCGCATTCATGTTGACGGGGGGCTTGGAATTGAAGTTTCGAAAGCTGATCTTGCCGTCGAAGATTCGTATTTCGTCGAAGGTGATCGGCGCCAGTTTGCTCAATTGCGCACGCCAGTCGGTACCCTGACCGGTTTGCGAGTTTTGCTTGTTGGCACCGCCGTCGACGAAGTTCACCTCAGGGTTGAAGAACTGCACCTTGGCCACGACGGCGTGGTCGTACCAGAGCGAGTGCCAGCTGACAGAAAGGTCGATCAACGGCGCATTGACGAATGGCACCGGGACCTTGCCGTCGACCTTGACGATTTTCAGCCCGTTGATTTTGTAGGCGCCGCGCCACAGCGCCAGATCTACGTCGGTGATCTGTCCGCGGTAGTCGCCCATGTCGGCGAGCTTGTCGTTCAGGTAGTCACGCACCATGTAGGGCAGGGCAAAATGCAGGGTAATCAGTAGCACAACGAGGCCGAGGAGGGTCCACAGGGGCCAGCTGTATCGACGTTTCATGATGGCAAATCTCCGACGATGTAAAACCATTGACTGCGGTGGTCACCGGACGTTCGACCCGACTGGACGACCACGAGCAACAGGCATACCGTGAAGGGCTAATTCAACGCTGCATAAGGACCCAGCCATGAGCCGTATTTTTGCTGACAACGCCCATTCCATCGGTAATACGCCGCTGGTGCAGATCAACCGTATCGCTCCGCGTGGCGTGACCATCCTGGCCAAGATCGAGGGTCGCAATCCTGGTTATTCGGTCAAGTGCCGGATCGGAGCGAACATGATCTGGGACGCCGAAGGCACCGGCAAACTCAAGCCTGGCATGACCATCGTCGAGCCCACTTCCGGCAATACCGGCATTGGTCTGGCGTTCGTTGCCGCAGCACGGGGCTACAAGCTGATGCTGACCATGCCGGCGTCCATGAGCATCGAGCGTCGCAAAGTGCTCAAGGCGCTGGGCGCAGAACTGGTGCTGACCGAGCCGGCCAAGGGCATGAAAGGCGCGATCGAAAAGGCTGCCGAAATCGTCGCCAGCGACCCGTCCCTGTACTTCATGCCGGCGCAGTTCGAGAACCCCGCCAACCCGGCCATCCACGAGAAAACCACCGGTCCGGAAATCTGGAACGATACCGACGGTGCGGTCGATGTGCTGGTGGCAGGCGTTGGAACGGGCGGAACCATTACCGGCGTTTCGCGGTATATCAAGAATACCCAGGGCAAGCCGATTCTGTCGGTGGCGGTGGAGCCGGTGGTGTCGCCAGTGATCACTCAAGCAATGGCCGGTGAAGAGATCAAACCGAGCCCGCACAAGATTCAGGGTATCGGTGCCGGTTTTGTGCCGAAGAACCTGGACTTGTCGATGGTGGACCGTGTCGAACTGGTGACCGACGATGAATCCAAAGCCATGGCCCTGCGCTTGATGCAGGAAGAAGGCATTTTGTGCGGTATCTCTTGTGGTGCTGCCATGGCCGTGGCCGTACGCCTGGCGGAAACCCCGGAAATGCAGGGCAAGACGATCGTGGTGATCCTGCCCGATTCTGGCGAACGCTACTTGTCGAGCATGCTGTTCAGTGACCTGTTTACCGAGCAGGAGAATCAGCAGTAGGAGCTGCCGCAGGCTGCGATCTTTTGATCTTATGGTCGGGGCTGATTCAAGTCAGCCCCCGCTCAGGAGACTTATGGTAACAAGTGCTTTATTGCACAATCCTGAACAATGAATGTTGAGTTATGCGGGTTATTCCCTTGGCCGGTAATGTTTATCATCACCGGCTGCCACGTCGGGTAAATGGCGTTGTGCAGAGTTGGTTATTATCAAGGAGGTGTAGATGACCTTTTCTTTTGCCGCGAAGGCGTCGCTGTTGCTGCTGTTTATGGGCAGCACGCTTTATGTGCATTTGCGCGGCAAGGCGCGTTTGCCGGTCTTGCGTCAGTTCGTCAATCACTCAGCGCTGTTCGCGCCTTACAACGCGTTGATGTATCTGTTCTCCAGCGTACCGTCCACGCCCTACCTGGACCGCAGCAAATTCCCGGAGCTGGACTTGCTCAAGGACAACTGGGAAGTCATTCGCGGCGAAGCGATGCATCTGTTTGACGAGGGTTACATCCGCGCCGCCGAAAAGAACAACGACGCCGGGTTTGGCTCTTTCTTCAAGAAAGGCTGGAAGCGTTTCTACCTCAAGTGGTACGACAAACCCCTGCCATCGGCCGAAGCGTTGTGCCCGAAAACCGTGGCTCTCGTCAGCAGCATTCCCAACGTCAAGGGCGCCATGTTCGCGTTGCTGCCCGGCGGCAGTCATCTCAACCCGCACCGCGATCCGTTTGCCGGTTCCCTGCGTTATCACCTGGGGTTGTCGACCCCTAACTCTGACGATTGCCGAATTTTCGTCGATGGTCAGGTTTATGCCTGGCGCGATGGCGAAGATGTGATGTTCGATGAGACCTACGTGCATTGGGTCAAGAACGAAACCGAGCAGACTCGGGTGATCCTCTTCTGCGACATTGAACGCCCGTTGAGCAACCGCCTGATGATCCGTCTCAACCGCTGGGTCAGCGGGTTGTTGGGGCGCGCCACGGCGCCGCAGAACCTCGACGATGAGCGGGTTGGCGGGATCAACAAGGCTTATGCCTGGACCAAGAATTCCAGTGACAAGATCAGCGGCGTGGTCAAGCAGTGGAAGCGTCGTAACCCCAAGGCGTACCGCGTGCTGCGACCTGTGCTGGCGGCGGTGGTGTTGACGGGGTTGGGGTATTGGTTATTTGGGTGATGTATCCGAAAAAAACCGCTCCTTGTGAGCGGTTTTTATTTTTATTAGGTAAAGATGAACGACGCCCCTGCGAGGACCCCCATCGGCTCTTCGGCTACGGGGTTTTCCAGCGTATCTCTGATACGACGTAAAACATTCTCTGGTAACTCTGTGGGAGGTCGCTTCCGAGCTATCTTGATCGGTTGTCTATCTGAAGTATTTTTTTCAGCGAGAGCTTTCATTTAACCTCCAGTATTGATCATTAAATGAGCAGTTGGCCCGATATTAGTCGCACTCCATAAGCATCACAAGCCGACCTTCCAGGTCGAACTCAAAGCCAAGCTGCTGATAGATCGCGATAGCCCCTTTTACGGGCTCCTGAATTTCGATCTGCCTGCTGCCAATGATTTGCGCAAAGTGAGTAACGGCGGTCAGTGTGAACGAAGCAATCAGACTCTTCAGGGGATGGCCTTTTTCTGGATTACCCTCCAATCGTACAATCTTCACACGTTGACGGCTCTGGTTCGGATTCGCAAAACACAACCCGCATAACTCCTGATCAAACCAGATCGCCAGATCGAAACACATCGGCTCTTTGGCCTTCCATCCAACGACCTCATTCCATGAAAAGTGCGAATCGTTCCATTGTTGGAATGCGTTCAATGCTTGTGCATTGATCGCTTCGAAACGAATCCTGGAGAAATCGAAACCGACTTGCCCGGTATGTTCCAGTTCTTGATAAAGTCGGGAGAGGGTGGCAGTTGCGAGCTTTCGAGCATTTGATCTGTACAACTGATACCGAAGTTGAGTCCGTTCCCTTGGCATTTAATCTTTAGCATTCCGTGTCCCCGCTATCGGGCGTTTGTGTTCCTTTCCAAGGTAGGGAACTCGAAGCGAGCTGTCGCTACTGGCCCTTTGTCCAAGTCATTGCAATCCATGTCCCCTGCTGGTTATAGTCGGCGCTCGGTGGTTTCCAACCCACCGTCCACCTCATCAAAAAAGATCAGCCCATGTCAGCTTCCCTCATCAACGCGGTAGTCGATTCAGCGGTCAACGCTGGCGTCGTGCCGTGCGGGAATCAGCAGCCTGTGCAGATCAGTCATTACCCCCCACCTGTCCGTAGCGCGCCGGTGTGCGCAGTCGTATCACCGCCGGGCGTTGGCTTTTCGGGCTGATCAGCATCTGTTTGCTGTTCACCCTGCCTGCCTGAAAAAACTACTGGATTTCAGCTTCGGCTGAGTTGGCTTCTTGCCTGACTACAGGTGGTATTCATGTTTGTCCTTTCGAAAAAGTCCGCGCTCGCGGCGGCGTCCACGAGCCTGTTCGTCCTGCTGTGGAGCAGTGGGGCGATTTTCTCCAAATGGGGCCTGGCCCACGCGTCACCCTTTGCCTTTCTGCTGATTCGCTTCGCCATCGCGCTCTGTGGATTGGTGCTGCTGATACCGTTGCTCAAGCTGAAACTGCCCAAGGGCGGCAAACCCATGCTGTATGCGATGGCCACGGGCGTGGTGTTGCTGGGGGCTTATCAGATTTTCTATCTGCTGGCCCTGGACCTGAAAGTCACGCCGGGCGTGATGGCCACGATCATGGGCGTGCAGCCCATTCTTACGGTGGTGATCATGGAGCGGCAGCGGTCAGCCAGCCGAATGTTCGGTCTGACCCTGGGCCTGGCCGGTCTGATCATGGTGGTTTACCAGGGCATCGGTCTGGCGGGCATGTCGCTGGCGGGGATGCTCTTCGGTTTGCTGGCGTTGGCGAGCATGACGTTCGGCTCGATCATGCAGAAACGCATCACTGAAAATCCCCTCGGTACGTTGCCCGTGCAATACCTCGCGGGCTTGTTGCTCTGTGGGATCTTCGTGCCGTTCCAGCCTTTTCACTTCGAGCACAGTAGCGGCTTTGTCGTGCCGGTGTTGTGGATGGGGCTGGTGGTGTCGGTGCTGGCGACGTTGCTGCTGTATCGGCTGATCGCCCGGGGTAATTTGGTGAATGTCACCAGTCTGTTCTACCTGGTGCCGGGGGTGACGGCGGTGATGGACTATCTGTTTTTCGGCAACAAACTTGCGGTATTGAGCATGCTGGGAATGGTGCTGATTATCGTCGGTCTGGTGTTTGTATTCCGTAAGACAGGGTAAAGCGGTCGGGGCATATCCATTTCTGCGGTTACGGCTTCTGGCGGTTTCGCCCTTACGGCGAGTCACTTGGAAAAGCGCCAAGTAACCAAGCGCTTTTGCCCCTTTCGTTCGGTGCCTCGCCTAGGCTCGGCATGCCCTCGCTCCGGTCCTGCTCCGTGGGCCCGCCGCCATCGGCCATCCATGGCCGGGGGAGGCTAACCCGGCATCCATGCCGGGTTGCCCACTACGCAGAACCTCCACTCGGCCTCTCGAGGGGGCAAGTAGATCAAAAGCCAGATCAAAAGCTACAGCGAGGCGGCCTGATAGCCGACCTGACGTTTAGTCCGGTCATGTCATTGGCGGTAAACGGCGAACACTAATCCCATGCCCCCACAAAAATCTAACTGTGGGAGCGGGCTTGCTCGCGAAGGCGTCATCAGCAACACCACATCACTAACGGGCCACCACCCCAGCGGCCTTCGCCACCGTCCGCTTCAACACCAACCACAACGCCGCCGCAATCAACACCCCGCCATAGACATGCGCCATCGACAGCGGCTCATCCAGCAACAACGCCCCCCACAATACCCCGAACGGCGGAATCATGAAGGTCACGGTCATCGATTTCACCGGCCCGATCGAACTGAGCAGCCGGAAGTAAATAATGTACGCAAAGGCCGTGCACCCAAGGCCCAGACCCAGCAACGACAGCCACACACTCCAGCCGCCCCAGCTCGCCGGAGGCTGGCTGATCACGCTGTAGCCGAACAGCGGCAGCAGAAACAAGGTCGCTCCGAGCATGCTGCCCAGCGCCGAAAGACGGCTGTCCAGACCGCCGGCCTGATCGAGCCAGCGGCGGGCGAGGAAACCGGCGAAGCCATAGCAAGTCGTGGCGAGCAGGCAGGCGAGGGCGCCCATCAGCAATTGCAGGTCGAACGCCACCGGGCCGGCACGGGTCAGGATGCCGACGCCGAACAGGCCGAGGAACACCCCGCCAAGCTTGGCTACGGTGAGTCGTTCACTGAAGAACAGGCCGCCGATCAACACGCCCATCAATGGCGTGGTGGCGTTGAAGATTGCCGAATAACCGGCCGGCAGCACCTGGGCCGCCACGGAGTAGAGGGTCGCCGGAATCCCGGAGTTGATCACCCCGAGCAACATCACGGTTTTCAATTTGCCTTTGAAATCCCAGCTGATTCGCATCAGCCCGATAATCACCAGCAACCCGACCGCGGCGATCGACACCCGGAAAAAAGCAGTGGGGATCGTGCCAATCACTGGGGCGATAATGCGCATGAACAGAAAGCTCGCGCCCCAGATGGCGGCAAGCGACAACATACGCAGAATATCGACGGGGTTCACAACGCGTTCCTTCCTTGATTGGCGCGCAAGTGTCGCGCCAGTCAGGTCGCAAGGCAATGGTTGCTTTGCGTCACAAAGGAACACTAAGCTCAGGCCCAATAATAAGCATCAGCCGCCGAGGTTTTACCTATGCCGCAGCAATGGCCAGCCGCCGACATCGCCCGCATGATCCTCGATGGCTTTGACGATTACCGCGAGCATTTCCGTCGAATCACCGACGGTGCCCGGGCCCGCTTCGAGCAGGCCCAGTGGCAGGAGACGCAAGTCGCCTCGGCGGCGCGGATCAACCTCTACGAAGAAAAAGTCAGTGAAACGGTCGACCGGCTGCACATCGCTTTCGACGCCGACACGCTGGATGTCAGCTGCTGGCCGCTGGTCAAAAGCGCCTACATCAGCCTGATCGACCTGCGCTTCGACGATGAACTGTCCGAGACCTGGTACAACTCGATCTTCTGCGGGCTGTTCAGTCATGACCTGATCAGCGACGGCTGCATGTTCATCCACACCACCCGGCCGAGCCTGCGCCGGGCGCGCGCCGCACAGACCCGCACCTACAAACCTCAGGGGCAGTTGTCGGGCATGTTGGCGAACATTTTTGCCGACTACCGCTTCAGCGAGGATTACGCCGATCTGACGGGCGATCTGCGTCGTCTCGAAGCGCAACTGCGCGAGAACCTGCCGGACTGGGTGTGCAAGGATCCGGAACTGAACGTCGAGCTGTTTTCCTCGGTGCTCTACCGCAACAAGGGCGCGTACCTGGTGGGCCGAATCTTTACCCGGGAGGAGCAGTGGCCGCTGGTGATTCCGCTGCTGCACCGCGAAGGGCGGGGGATTCAGATCGATGCGTTGATCACCGATGAAGCGGACGTGTCGATCATCTTCTCGTTCACCCGTTCGTACTTCATGGTCGACGTGCCGGTGCCGGCGGAGTTTATCGGTTTCCTGCGGCGCATTCTGCCGGGCAAACACATCGCCGAGCTGTACACCTCGATCGGTTTCTACAAACACGGTAAATCCGAGTTTTACCGGGCGCTGATTAACCACCTGGCCAACACCGACGACCAGTTCATCATGGCCCCCGGTGTGCGCGGCATGGTGATGAGCGTGTTCACCCTGCCGGGGTTCAACACCGTATTCAAAATCATCAAGGACCGTTTCTCACCGTCGAAAAACGTCGACCGCGCCACGGTGATCGAGAAGTACCGTCTGGTGAAAAGTGTCGACCGGGTCGGGCGCATGGCCGATACCCAGGAGTTCGCCGACTTCCGTTTCCCGTTGAGCAAGTTCGATCCGGCGTGCCTGGAAGAATTGCTGGAGGTGGCCGCGTCCACGGTTTCGGTGGAGGACGACACCGTGTTGATCCGCCACTGCTGGACCGAACGGCGGATGACACCGTTGAACCTGTACCTGGAAAACGCCAACGAGGCGCAGGTGCACGAGGCGCTGGAGGATTACGGTCTGGCGATCAAACAACTGGCGGCGGCGAACATCTTTCCCGGCGACATGCTGCTGAAAAACTTCGGCGTCACCCGTCACGGGCGCGTGGTGTTTTATGACTACGACGAGATCTGCTTCCTGACCGAAGCCAACTTCCGCCACATCCCGCAACCGCGCACGCCGGAAGACGAGATGGCGTCCGAACCGTGGTATTCGATCGGACCGCTGGATGTGTTCCCCGAGGAGTTTCCGCCGTTCCTGTTCGCCGATTCCGGTCAGCGACGCTTGTTCGATCAGTTGCATGGCGAGTTGTACAACGCCGATTACTGGAAAAGCCTGCAAGAGGCGATTCTTGCCGGCAAAGTGATCGACGTGTTCCCGTATCGGCGCAAGGGCCTCGACAACGAGTAGGTATACCGTTTCTGTTGTCGGGGCTGACGCCTTCGCGAGCAAGCCCGCTCCCACATTGGATCTTCGCCGTGGCACAAATCCAATGTGGGAGCGGGCTTGCTCGCGAAAAGGTCAGGCATGCTGTCGTGTCATGCGCCTGACCATCATTTATGCGCCCAAATCTGCGACAATCCGCCCCCTGCGCCACTAGACGACTTATTGCGTACCTGATGACTGACGAATCGCCTTCAATCGACAAACTGCTGAAAAACCTCGATCACGCCATGCTCGCCGACCGCCACCGGCTGCGGCGCCAGTTGCTGGAGCTGCGCAAGAAGCCCGACGAGGCCAAGCTGGCCCAGTGGGTGACGCGCATGCAGGCGTCCTGTGATCAGGTGCTGGCGCGACGTGCCAGCCTGCCGGTGATTCGTTACGACGACAGCCTGCCGATCGCCGCCAAGCGCGACGAAATCAAGGAAGCGTTGCTCAAGCATCAGGTGCTGATCATCGCCGGCGAAACCGGCTCGGGTAAAACCACCCAGTTGCCGAAAATCTGCCTGGAAATCGGTCGCGGCCAACATGGCCTGATCGGCCACACCCAGCCGCGTCGAATTGCGGCGCGCAGTGTCGCCAGCCGGGTCGCCGAAGAACTGGCGACGCCGTTGGGCGCGCTGGTCGGCTATCAGGTGCGGTTCGAGGATCAGAGCGATGCCAACACCCTGATCAAACTGATGACCGACGGCATCCTGCTGGCGGAAACCCAGAACGACCGCTACCTCGAGCGCTACGACACGATCATCGTCGACGAAGCTCATGAACGCAGCCTCAACATCGACTTCCTGCTCGGTTACCTGAAAACCCTGCTGCCCCGTCGTCCGGACCTGAAGGTCATCATCACCTCGGCGACCATCGACCTGGAGCGCTTCTCCAAGCATTTCGACGATGCGCCGATTGTCGAAGTCTCCGGCCGCACCTTCCCGGTGGAAACCTGGTATCGCCCGCTGACCCTGGAACAGGATGAAGAGGGCAACCGCGTCGAGGATGACTTGACCGTGGACCAGGCGATCCTCGCGACCCTCGACGAAATCGCCGCGTTCGAACGCAGCGAACGCAAGAGCCCCGGCGATGTGCTGGTGTTCCTGCCCGGCGAGCGCGAGATTCGCGACGCCGCCGACATGCTGCGCAAGGCCCAACTCAAACACACTGAAATCCTGCCGTTGTACGCGCGGCTTTCGCCCGCCGAACAGCAGCGGATTTTCCAGTCGCACCCGGGGCGTCGCGTGGTGCTGGCGACCAACGTCGCGGAAACTTCGCTGACAGTGCCGGGCATTCGTTACGTAATCGACAGCGGCACTGCGCGCATCAGCCGTTACAGTTACCGCGCCAAGGTCCAGCGGCTGCCCATCGAAGCGATTTCCCAGGCCAGCGCCAACCAGCGTAAGGGTCGTTGCGGACGGGTCGAGCCGGGCATATGCATCCGCCTCTATGGCGAGGAAGACTTCATCGGTCGCCCGGAATTTACCGATCCGGAAATCCTGCGGACCAACCTGGCCGCCGTGATCCTGCAGATGCTGCACCTGCGCCTCGGCGAGATCACCGATTTTCCGTTTATCGAGCCGCCGGATGGCAAGGCGATCAGCGACGGTTTCAACCTGCTGCAAGAACTCTCGGCGGTGGACCGCAACAGCCAGCTGACCCCGCTGGGGCGCAACCTGGCGCGTTTGCCGGTAGACCCGCGCATGGGCCGCATGCTGCTGGAAGCGGCGAAACTCGGCAGCTTGCAGGAAGTGCTGATCGTTGCCAGCGCCATGTCGATTCAAGACCCACGCGAGCGTCCGCCGGAGCGCCAGCAAGCGGCGGATCAGGCCCACGCGCAATGGAAAGACGTGGACTCGGACTTCGCCGGGCTGGTCAATCTGTGGCGCGGTTTCGAAGAGCAGCGCCAGGCGTTGACGGCCAGTCCGCTGCGCAACTGGTGCCGCAAGAATTTCCTGAATTACCTGCGCCTGCGCGAGTGGCGTGACTCTCATCGGCAGTTGAGCCTGATCTGCCGCGACATGCAA
The DNA here is from genome assembly GCF_059695695.1 of Pseudomonas sp. LBUM1670. NCBI lineage: Bacteria > Pseudomonadati > Pseudomonadota > Gammaproteobacteria > Pseudomonadales > Pseudomonadaceae > Pseudomonas > Pseudomonas sp. LBUM1670. The sequence continues at coordinate 1,515,548 of NZ_CP166783.1, forward strand.
CTGAGCCTCAACAAAGAGCCGGCGGATTACCCGAAACTGCACAAAGCCGTGCTCTCGGGCTTGCTCAGCCAGATCGGCCAGAAAACCGATGAAGGCGATTACCTCGGCGCCCGTCAGCGGCGGTTCTGGATTCACCCGTCATCGGGCCTCGGCAAGAAGCGTCCGCAATGGCTGATGACCGCCGAACTGGTGGAAACCACCAAGCTCTACGCACGCATGGTCGCCAAGATCGACGCCGACTGGATCGAGCCGCTCGCCGGGCACCTGATCAAGAAAAACCACTTCGAACCCCATTGGGAGAAGAAGCGCGGTCAGGTCGTGGCGTTCGAGCAGATCACCTTGTTCGGGCTGATCGTGGTCGGTCGCCGGCCAGTGCATTACGGGCCGGTCGATCCGGTGGTCTCCCGCGAGTTGTTCATTCGTGAAGCGCTGGTGCGTGGCGAGATTCAGTCAAAGGCCAAATGCCTGACGGCCAACAAACAACTGCTGGAACAACTCGACGAACTGGAAGCCAAGGCCCGTCGTCGCGACATCCTGGCCGATGAAGAAACCCTGTTCGCCTTCTACGACGCGCGGCTGCCGGCGGAGATTCACCAGACGGCGACCTTCGATAGCTGGTATCGGGTCAACAGCCAGAAAGATCCGCAGTTGCTGATCATGCGCGAAGAAGACGTGCTGGCCCGCGAGGCCAGTGAAGTCACCGCTGCACATTACCCGGACACCTTGCACATCGGCGATCTGGAACTGGCGCTCAGTTACCATTTCGAACCGAACCATCCGCGCGATGGCGTGACCCTGCGTGTGCCGGCGCCGTTGTTGCCGATGCTGCCGCCGGAGCGCCTGGAATGGCTGGTGCCGGGTGTGATCGAGGCCAAGTGCATCGCGCTGGTGCGCAATCTGCCCAAGGCGCTGCGCAAGAATTTCGTACCGGTGCCGGATTTCGTCAAAGCCGCGTTGCAACGCATGACCTTCGCCGAAGGTTCGCTGCCTCAAGCGTTGGGTCGCGAGTTGCTGCGCATGACCGGTGCGCGGGTCAGCGATGAAGCCTGGGCTGAAGCGGCGCAGCAGGTGGAAAACCATTTGCGGATGAACCTGGAAATCGTCGACGGCCAGGGCAAGTTCCTGGGCGAAGGACGTGATCTGGCGGAGCTGACCGCTCGATTCGCTGAAGCGAGTCAGGCTGCATTGGCCGTCCCGCAAACGGCGAAAAGCCAGCAACCGGTCGAGGCGAAAGTCTTCGCGGCTGTGGCGCAAAAGACTCAACAGAAGATTGCCGGGTTGTCGATGACAGTGTATCCGGCGCTGGTGGAAGAGGCCGGCACGGTCAAGGAAGGGCGTTTTTCCACGCCGGCCGAAGCCGAGTTCCAGCATCGCCGCGCCTTGCAACGCTTGCTGATGCAACAACTGGCCGAGCCGGCGAAATTCCTGCGCGGCAAGTTGCCGGGGCTGACCGAACTGGGCCTGATGTACCGCGACATGGGCCGCATCGACAGCCTGGTGGAAGACATTCTGCTGGCCAGTCTCGACAGCTGCATCCTTGATGGCGAAGAACCGTTGCCGCGTGATGGCGCCGGACTGGCGGCGTTGGCCGAGCGCAGGCGTGGCGGCTGGACCGAGCACGCCGAGCGGCTGGCGAAACTGACCCTGGAGATTCTCAAGCTCTGGCACGGTCTGCAGAAGCGCTTCAAGGGCAAGATTGATCTGGCGCAGGCCGTGGCCCTGAATGACATCAAGCAGCAGCTCAGTCATCTGGTGTATCCGGGGTTTGTCCGCGAAACGCCGATGCAGTGGCTCAAGGAGCTGCCGCGTTACCTGAAAGCCATCGAGCAGCGGTTCGAGAAACTCGGTGCCCAGGTGCAGAAGGATCGGGTCTGGAGCGGTGAGTTGTCCGGCCTCTGGACCCAATACCAGACCCGCGCCGGCAAACACGCCCAGGAAGGCAAGCGCGATCCGCAGCTTGAGCTGTATCGCTGGTGGCTGGAGGAATACCGGGTTTCGCTGTTTGCGCAACAGCTAGGGACCAAAGTGCCAATCTCCGACAAACGCCTGAACAAGCAATGGACCCAGGTCGAGCCATAGCACAATACCTGTGGGAGCGGGCTTGCTCGCGAATGCGGTGTGTCAGGCAACGTTGATGTTGAAGCTGACGGCCTCTTCGCGAGCAAGCCCGCTCCCACAATAGGTACGCCACAGCTCTCGCAAAAGGCGCCAAACCCCAACGTTTATGGCAAACTTCGCGCCTATAAACGCCGGCCCCGCGGTTTTGAGCCTCTCAAGGCTCGGGCGGAACGGATTAAAGCGATGCCAGGTTTGATTCCTCTGACGGGAACAGACCCTTTATGCGTTGGTGCGTCGGTGCCAACGCTTTCTGACTGAACAGTTTAGAGAAACGACCATGCATAATGTCGTCATCAGCGGCACCGGCCTGTACACCCCGGCCAACAGCATTTCCAACGAAGAGCTGGTGCAGTCTTTCAACGCTTACGTCGCGCAATTCAACGCCGACAACGCTGACGCCATCGCCCGTGGCGAAGTCGAGGCATTGACCGAGTCAAGCGCCGCGTTTATCGAAAAAGCCTCCGGCATCAAAAGCCGCTTTGTCATGGACAAGGACGGCATTCTCGACCCGCAACGCATGGCGCCACGCCTGCCGGAGCGCTCGAACGACGAGTGGTCGGTGCTGTGCCAAATGGCGATCGGCGCGGCCGAGCAAGCCTTGCAGCGCGCCGGCAAAACCGCTGCCGACATCGACGGCGTGATCGTTGCCTGCTCCAACCTGCAACGCGCCTACCCGGCCATCGCCATCGAAGTTCAGGAAGCGCTGGGCATCCAGGGTTTCGGTTACGACATGAACGTCGCCTGTTCCTCGGCGACTTTCGGTATTCAGGCGGCCGCCAACAGCGTGCAACTGGGCCAGGCCCGGGCGGTCCTGATGGTCAACCCGGAAGTCTGCACCGGTCACCTGAACTTCCGCGACCGTGACAGCCATTTCATCTTCGGCGATGCGGCCACCGCGGTGATCATCGAGCGCGCCGACCTGGCGACGTCCAAGTACCAGTTCGACGTGGTCAGCACCAAGCTGTTGACCAAATTCTCCAACAACATCCGCAACAACTTCGGCTTCCTCAACCGCGCGGCGGAAGAGGGTATCGGTGCCAAGGACAAACTGTTCGTGCAGGAAGGTCGCAAGGTGTTCCGTGACGTGTGCCCGATGGTGGCCGAGCTGGTCGCGACTCATCTGGAAGAAAATCAGCTTCACGTCAGCGACGTGAAGCGCTTCTGGCTGCACCAGGCCAACCTCAGCATGAACCACCTGATCGTGAGGAAACTGTTGGGCCGCGAAGCCACCGAACAGGAAGCCCCGGTGATTCTCGACACCTACGCGAACACCAGCTCCGCCGGTTCGGTGATTGCGTTTCACAAGCATCAGGATGATCTGGCCGCCGGTTCGCTGGCAGTGCTCAGCTCGTTTGGCGCCGGGTACTCGATTGGTAGCGTGATTCTGCGCAAGCGCTGATTTCAACTGTAGGAGCGAGCTTGCTCGCGATGGTCGTTAACGATAACGCTTGAAACCTGACACCCCGTGGCGTTCTTGAGTTCATCGCGAGCAAGCTCGCTCCTACAGGGGATCAGCAAAAACAAAAAAACTCGCGCTGCTGTATCGGACGGATGATGGGGACCGATACAGCAACGCGAGTTAGTAAAAGCAGTTCGGGCTTCCTTGCCCGAACCGTGTAGCAGGGATCAGAACTTGGCTTCGGCATCCAGTTGCAGGGTGTTGATTTTCGAATCCCGCAGAGTGGCGTTGGTGTAGTCGGAATCAGCCATGAAGTACGTCGCGCCGAGGGCGAAGTTCTTGTCGATCTCGTAGTTCACTTTCAGCTTGCTGCCGCGCGAACCAGTGAAACCGTTGGCGAAGTCGGAGTCGGTGAAGGCGCCGACCACCGCGTTACGTTGTACGTCGCGATAGTTGTAGTCCACGCCGAAGCCGAAGATCTTGGTCTTGACACCGGCCAACCAGCCCATGTCCTGATCGTTGCTGGCACTGTCGTTGTTGACAATTTGCCCGTATAGCGACAGCGGCATTGGCAGGCCGCCGAGATCGATCTGACCAAAGCCTTCGTACACTTTGAACTCTTCGCCCGCGCTGTTGCCGTTGACGGCCAGTGTGGCGGTGTCCTCGTCGTTGTCGTAAGCGTAGACGCTGCCACCCAGTGTCATTTTCAGGTTGTCAGTGATCGCGAAGCGCGCGCCCAACTGGCCCGCGTACAGACGCAGGTCGTGACGGAACTGCTTGCCTTCGCCGTCAACGTTGTCCTGGAGGGTGTAGTGGCCGGCGCTACCGAATAGCTCGGTGCTGCCGCCCAGCGGGTATTTGTAAGTCGTTGCCAGACCTTCCGGGCTGATGTCGCTATCCCAGATGATGTCGCCCATGCTCACCCATTGTTGTGGCATCTTGCCGCCAACGAGGTGCAGGTTCTTGATGGCGTCAGGGTGGTAGTCGACGTAGCCCTGGTCCAGCCAGATATCTTTCTTGGAGAAGTTGCCTTCCAGACTCTGGTTGGTGGAGCGAGCATCGTTGTTGTTGCCAGTGGCGATGCGAATGCCGGTGTCCACTTGCGGGTTGATTTCAGTGTAGGCACCCAGGCGGGCACGAATACGTTGACGATCCTGGTCGCCGGTGTTCGATACGCCATCGTTCTTGACCGTTTCCTGACGGAAACGCACGTCACCCTTGAACTGGGTCTTGGCGGCCCACGCCAGCTTCTGGTCGAAGGTGCTCAGCTCATTGGTTTTCTTCGCTGTTGCTGCGATCTGCTCGTTGCTCTCTTGTTGAGCCTGGCGGGCGATTTGCTGTTCTTTCTGATCCCGGGCCAGTTCGGCTTGCAGTTCGTTGTACTGCGCATTGTTAATCGAACCGTTAGCCTTCAGCATGTCGAGCAGTTTGGCGTCGACTGCGGCACTGGCCGGAACACTCATGGCCAGCAACAGTCCGCCACACAGGGCCGCCGCAGTTTTCGTGGAAGCAAGACGCATATCAATCTCCGAAGATGAAAGGGGATGACTGAGCCATCCGGGGCACAACCGACCGTTGAAGGGCGGAAACAGTGGCCGGGCTAGAACCCGACGCTCTAAAAACTGGCGTCAGTATCGCGATGGATTATGACAAAGCGGTGGCAATGTGATGGCGTCTCGATGACGAAACAAAGCTTTTACGAACTTTTTACTCGCCGGTCTGTCGGCGGATCGCGGGGGTGTGGCGCAGGCGTCGATAAGCGATACTCGCAGGGCTTTACGCCGCGAAGTGGAGAGAAGTGGATGCCGTTGCAACGTCTGGAAAAACTGTCTGATATAGCACCGCACACTTGGGATGCCCTGGTGCCGGATGCTCAGCCGTTTCTGCGCCATGCCTTTCTCGGTGCACTGGAGGACAGCGGCAGCGTCGGTTCGCATTCCGGGTGGCAGCCCGAGCATTTGCTGCATATGGAAAGTGGCCGGTTGATCGCCGCGCTGCCCAGTTACCGCAAATGGCACTCCTACGGCGAGTACGTGTTCGATCACGCCTGGGCCGATGCGTGCGAGCGTGCCGGCATCGACTATTACCCCAAATTGCTGACTGCCGTGCCCTTCAGTCCGGTCAGCGGGCCGCGTTTGCTGGCGGCCACGGTTGAGGACGGTTTCGAACTGCTGAAGAGTTTGCCCGGCTACCTTGAGATCGAAGAACTCTCCAGCGCTCACATCAACTTCACGGACCCGTTCACCGACGCAGCACTGGCCGAACAACCCGGCTGGCTGCAGCGCATCGGCTGTCAGTACCACTGGCAAAATCGCGGGTATCGGGATTTTCAGGACTTCCTCGACGTCCTCAGCTCACGCAAGCGCAAGCAGATGCGCAAGGAACGCGAGCAGGTGGCAGGGCAGGGCTTCGAATTCGAATGGCTGGAAGGCCGGCAACTGGATCAGGTGCAGTGGGATTTCATTTACGCCTGTTACGCCAACACCTATGCAGTGCGTCGGCAACGGCCTTATCTGACGCGAGAATTTTTCAGCCTGTTGGCCGAACGCATGCCGGAATCCATCCGTGTGGTGCTGGCCAAACAAGGCTCACGCCCGGTGGCGATGGCCTTCAGCCTCGTGGGCGGCGACAGTTTTTATGGACGTTACTGGGGCTGTCTGGCGGAGTTTGACCGTCTGCACTTCGAGACGTGTTTCTATCAAGGCATGGACTACGCGATTGCCAACGGCTTTCAGCGTTTCGATGCCGGCGCTCAGGGTGAGCACAAGCTGATTCGCGGGTTTGAACCGGTGATTACTCATTCCTGGCACTACTTGCGCCATCCTGGCCTGAAAGCGGCGGTAAAGGACTTTCTTCATCAGGAACGGCTCGGGGTGTTGGCGTATGCCGAGGAAGCGAGGACTGCTTTGCCTTATAGGCAAGACTGATCCTTCGTCCGTGGGCTCAGATGCCTTTCTTGCTGGAATTCCAGCGAGCATGAAAAAACCGCCAGGGCCTGTGGCTGGCGGGCTGTGGCGGTTTTTTTGGATTGGGGGGCATATCCGTTTCTGCGGTAACGGCGGCTTATGGTTTCGCCCTTACGGCGAGTTATTTGGAAGAGCCCCAAGTAACCAAGGGCTCTTGGCCGAATGGCACTTACTTAGCTGCCGGCAACGTCATTTACGCTGTGAAATTGGAGAAGGCTGGCCTTGGTCTACGGTGATAGTTGCGAACACACGCCGAAAACCAAGGACACAGCCCAGATGAATCGTAGACGCCAAATTGTTCAGCATCAACAACATCGCCTGCGTCAGCACGCCTCCAACGCCGACGCCTACGCATTCTTCGATTTGCTCACGGCCCCGCAGCTATTGCCCGTTGTAGAGTCCTCACTGCCCGAGCATCGGGAGCGGTTGTTTCCGCCGACCGAAACGCTTTCCATGTTTCTCGCCCAGGCGATGGGGGCTGACCGCTCCTGTCAGAATGTCGTCAATGATTTTTCAATAAAACGCGTCTGTGGAGGCTTGAGCCCTAGCAGTACCAGGACCGGGGCCTATTGCAAAGCCAGAAAACGACTGCCTGTCGAAATGGTCTCTACATTGCTCCATCACACGGGCGCGTTGATCAGCGATCATGCCCCGACATCCTGGCGCTGGCTGGACAGGCCGGTACGACTGGTGGATGGCACTACGATCAGCATGCCCGACACGGCGGCAAACCAGGCCGCCTACCCTCAATCTCGTGGTCAGAAAGTCGGTATTGGTTTTCCACTGTCTCGAATGGTCGGTATCGTTTGTTTGTCCAGTGGCGCTGTCTTAAATGCTGCCGTGGGCCGTTTCCAAGGCAAGGGCGGGGATGAGCAGACGCTCCTCAGGTCGATGCTGGATACGCTGAAAACAGGCGATATCCTTTTGGGCGATGCCTATTACGCCACTTATTTTCTGCTTTGCGAATTACAGCGCAGAGGCGTGGACGGTGTGTTTGAACAATACGGTATACGTCGGCGCAGTACTGACTTTCGACTGGGCCAAAGTTTGGGCACAGAAGATCACCTGATCGAATATCAAAAACCTGCGCGACGACCTGTGTGGATGAGCCAGCGGTATTTTGAACAGGCCCCGGAGCGATTGCAGGTTCGGGAACTTAGAGTGGATGGCAAAACCTTGGTTACCACCCTGAGGTGCCCCAGGCAGGTACCGAAGACGGCGCTCAAGTCGCTGTACAAGAACCGCTGGCATGTGGAGCTGGACTTACGCAATCTCAAAGCGACGCTGGGCTTGGGGAAGCTGAGCTGCAAGACGCCGGATATGGCTATCAAGGAGCTGTGGGTTTATTTACTGGCGCACAACCTGATTCGAATGATCATGGCGCAGTCGGCCGCACTGGCAGACTGTTTGCCACGAGAGCTGAGCTTCAAGCACAGCCTCCAGCTTTGGCTGGCACTGAGGCAATACGGCGATCCCGGAAGAGACAATTTTTTAACATTGCTGGAATTGATCGCCCAACGACGCGTTGGAAATCGCCCGGGCCGCATCGAGCCGCGTGCTGTTAAACGACGACCCCAAGCCTACCCTTTGCTGACCAAGCCACGTTCGCTGGCAAGGGCAGAGGTTCGGGCGAATGGTCATCCGAAACACGTTAAGTAAGTGCCATTCGGGCAAGAGCCCTTGGTTACTTGGGGCTCTTCCAAGTGACCCGCTGTAAGAGCGGAACCAATAGTAGCCGTTACCGAAGAAACGGATATTCACCCAATCCCCAATCAATCAATCAATCAATCAATCAATCAATCAATCAATCAATCAATCAATCCCAACAAATCCCCCAGTCTGGTGCTGCCACAACCGCGCATACAACCCACCATGCGCCAACAATTCAGCATGGGTCCCCGTCTCGGCAATCTTGCCTTTCTCAAGCACCACCAACCGGTCCATCCGCGCAATGGTCGAGAGCCGGTGAGCGATGGCAATCACGGTCTTACCCTGCATCAGGGTTTCGAGACTTTCCTGAATCGCCGCTTCGACTTCCGAGTCCAGCGCCGAGGTGGCTTCGTCCATGATCAGGATCGGCGCGTCCTTGAGCAGCACCCGCGCGATGGCAATCCGCTGACGCTGACCGCCGGAAAGTTTCACTCCGCGTTCACCGACATGGGCATCGAAACCGGTGCGGCCTTCGGCGTCCGACAGTAACGGGATGAACTCGTCGGCACGGGCCTTGTGCACCGCTTCCCAGAGTTCGGCGTCGGTGGCATCGGGTTTGCCGTAAAGCAGATTGTCGCGGATCGAGCGATGCAGCAGCGACGTGTCCTGGGTGATCATGCCAATGCGCTCGCGCAGGCTTTCCTGACCAACGTCAGCGATGTTCTGGCCGTCGATCAGGATTTGCCCGCCCTGCACGTCGTAGAGGCGCAGCAGCAGGTTGACCAGGGTCGACTTGCCTGCGCCGGACGGGCCGATCAAGCCGATTTTTTCACCGGGTTGGATCGTCAGGTTGAGGTCGCCGATGATCCCGCTTTTCTTGCCGTAGTGAAAATCCACGTGCTCGAAGCGCACTTCGCCACGGGCAACAGCGAGTGGTTTTGCCGCTTCACGGTCGGTGACGCTGACCGGTTGCGAGATGGTCTGCAAACCGTCCTGAACCATGCCGATGTTTTCGAAGATGCCGGTGACCACCCACATGATCCAGCCGGACATGTTGACGATCCGAATCACCAGGCCGGTGGCCAGGGCAATGGCACCGACGGTGATCAGCGACTGCGTCCACAGCCACAACGCCAGTCCCGTGGTGGTGACGATCAGCAAGCCGTTCATGCTGGTGATGACCACGTCCATGCTGGTGACCACGCGGCCAGCCAGTTGGGCTTTTACGGTCTGTTCCTGGATGGCTTCCTTGGCGTATTGCTGTTCGAAATTGGTGTGGGCGAACAGCTTCAGCGTGGTGATGTTGGTGTAGCCATCGACGATCCGGCCCATGAGCTTGGAGCGCGCATCCGAGGACACCACCGAGCGTTCTTTCACCCGTGGCACGAAGTAGCAGAGGGCGCCGATGTAGGCGGCGATCCAACTCAACAACGGGATCATCAGGCGCCAGTCGGCTTCGGCGAACAGCACCAGTGAACTGATCGCGTAGATCAGCACATGCCACAGCGCGTCCACCGCTTGCACGGCGGAATCGCGCAGCGAGTTGCCGGTCTGCATGATGCGTTGGGCGATGCGTCCGGCGAAGTCGTTCTGGAAGAAATTCAGGCTCTGCTTGAGCACGTAGCTGTGGTTCTGCCAGCGGATCATGCTGGTCATGCTCGGGCTCAGGGTCTGGTGCACGAGCAGGTCATGCAGGCCCACGAACACCGGGCGCAGGATCAGCGCCACGACTGCCATCCAGGCCAGTTCGATGCCGTGTTCCTTGAAGAAATTGACGTTCGGCGTGCCTTGGGCCAGGTCGATGATGCGGCTCAGGTAACTGAACAGCGCCACTTCGATCAGTGCGCCGAACAGGCCGACGGTCAGCAGGGCGGCGAAACTCGGCCAGACCTGCTTCAGGTAATAGGTATAGAAGGGGAAAACACGGTCCGGCGGAGCCGCCGTCGGGGCGTCACGGAATACGTCGATCAGTTGTTCAAAACGGCGATAAAGCATTTGTTCTCCGCCCGCGCGCGGGCTCTCCTTTAAACGCTATGAGCGGCGCCGAAGGCCGGCGGCCGCTCAACATCCCTGTGCCTGTGGGTCTTAGTCGATGCGCTTGGCCGACTTGATCAGCACCGGGTCGATCGGCACATTCTGCATGCCGCTTTTGGTGGTGGTCTGGGAGTTGACGATGATGTCCACCACGTCCATGCCCTTGACCACTTTGGCGAACACCGCGTAACCGGCGTCACGGCCCGGATCGAGGAACGCGTTGTCGGCGACGTTGATGAAGAACTGGCTGGTGGCCGAATCCGGGTTCGACGTACGCGCCATCGACAGCGTGCCACGCACGTTATGCAGGCCGTTGCTGGCTTCGTTCTTAATCGGTGCCTTGGTTTCTTTCTGCTGCATCTGCGTGGTGAAACCACCGCCCTGGGCCATGAAACCCGGGATCACGCGGTGGAAAATCGTGTTGTTGTAGAAGCCGCTGTCGACGTACTCAAGGAAGTTCTTGGTACTGATCGGCGCCTTGACCGGGTCAAGTTCGATTTCGATCTGACCGTTGGTGGTCTCCAGCAGCACGTGCGGCGCCTTGGCGGGCGTGGCGGCCATCAGGTTGGCGGCGAACAGAACGGAGCCAGCGACGAGGGCGATTTTTTTCAGCATGGGTCAGTGATCCTGAGTGTGGTGGTGTCGACTGCGGTGAGAAACTCGAGCAGGGTTTGGTTGAAGCGTTCGGGTTGATCCAGCGGCGTGGCGTGGCGCGAATCGGCGATCACCACCAGCCGCGCATCGGGCAGCAGTTTTACGTAAGTCTCCTTCAGCGACACCGGTGTGTAGTCACGGTCGGCGCTGACGATGAGGGTTGGACAGGACACTCTGGAAAGTCGTTCCTGAACACCCCAGCCAACGATCGCGTCGAAGCTGGCGAGATAAGCATGTTTGTCGTTTTTTGCCCAGCGCTCGGCGATCTTTTGACGCAATTCGGCCTGTTCCGGTTTCGGGAACAGTTTGGCGCCCATGGCTTTGCCGATGGTGCTCAGACTGAGCGCACGCATCAGGCTCCAGCGCTTGAACCACTGCCAATAGTCGTCGCGGCTGCGCAGTTTGACCTCGGGCGCGCTGTTGACGATGCACAGGCTTTTAAGCAATTGCGGCTGATCCACCGCCAGTTGAAAGCCGATCATGCCGCCCATCGAAAGTCCCACATAATGTGTCGGGCCGAGGTTTAAATGCTCGATCAGGGCGACCAGGTCGGCGCTGAACCCGGCGATGCTGTAGCGCTCGCGGGGTTTGTCCGAGCGACCGTGGCCGCGTATGTCCGGGACGATCACCCGATAGCGGGCCGACAATGCCGGGATCTGATTTTCCCAGTCCAGGGTGCTGGAACCCAGCCCGTGGACCAGCAGCAACGGCGTGCCGTGGCCATATTCCTCGTAGTGCAGGTTGCAACCGTCATGTTCGAAATAGGCCATGTGTTCACTCCGTGTCAGGCTTGTTCAGGGGCGGCGAAGGGGGCATCCAGCGGTGCGGTATCGAAGGTGCGCAGCAGTTCGATGAGGATTTGCGTCGCCGGGCCCAAGGGTTTGTCCTTGTTCGAATACAGGTAGAAGCTCGGGTTACGGCTTCCGCCCTGATCCAACGGTAGCAGCTTGAGCGTCCCTTCCTTCAATTCGCGTTCGATCATGTGCCGGGGCAGCCACGCAAAACCCAATCCGCTGCCGACAAACGTCGCGGCGGTGGCGAGGCTGCCGACGGTCCAGCGCTGTTCGGCGCCGAGCCAGCCGACATCCCGTGGTTGCTGGCGACCGGAGTCGCGGATCACCACTTGCATCTGGCTTTCCAGGTCCTGGAAATTCAGCTCGCGGTTCAGGCGATGCAGTGGGTGTTCGGGGTGGGCGACGGCGACGAATTCTACGTCGCTCAATTCCGCGCCCAGATAGCCAGGAATACTGAGGCCGGTGATCGCGAGGTCGGCCACGCCTTCGAGCAAGACTTCCTCCACGCCCGACAACACTTCTTCGCGCAGACGCACTCGGCAGCCGCGGCTTTGCGGCATGAACGCGGTCAAGGCGCGGACGAGGCGGGCGCTCGGGTACGCGGCGTCGACCACCAGCCGCACCTCCGCTTCCCAGCCTTGCTCCATGTGATGCGCCAGGTCTTCCAGTTGGCTGGCCTGTTTCACCAGTTGCCGCGAGCGGCGCAGCAACACGCCGCCGGCTTCGGTCAGCACGGCTTTACGGCCATCGATGCGCAGCAGGGGGACACCGAGCTGGTCCTGCATGCGTGCCACGGTGTAGCTGACTGACGATTGCGAGCGGTGCAGCGCTTCGGCGGCCTGGGCGAAACCACCGTGGTCGACCACGGCCTGCAACGTTCGCCATTGATCAAGGGTCACGCGGGGCGCTTTCATGTTGAGCTCCTCTTGTCCTAAGCTGGCAGTCCTTATTGGAGACTGCCGAATGAAAAAATTCTGTGTTGTGGTGCTGGCGATGTTGCCGTTGACTGCGTTTGCCTACCCGATCGACGTCCAAAAACAGCTGAATGGCTTGAGCATCGACTACAACGCGTATGACACGGATACCGACATCGCCTCCATTCAGGTGAACAACTACGGCAGCACCGATGCAGTCTGTAAGGTGGTTTTCAATAACGGTCCGGAAGCGCCGCGCACCCGCAATATCGAAGTGGCTGCCGGCAAGCACAAAAATGCCACTGCCAAGTTCAACCGGACCATCATCAAGATGCGCATCAACCTGACCTGCACCCCGAAATAGCATCGAGATCCTGTGGGAGCGGGCTTGCTCGCGAAGGCGGTGTGTCATTCAACGTATGAGGTGACTGACACGGCCTCTTCGCGAGCAAGCCCGCTCCCACAGGTCATGGTCAGCTTATAAACGAATTTATTGATGGGTTATAGCAGTTATTTGCGCTTTTTCATCGATATGACTCTGTTTAACCTTCACTCCATCGACTTACAGCATTCTCAGATGGAGCCTACATCCCATGTCCCGCGTTCTGATCATCGAAAGCAGTGCCCGTCAGCAAGACTCGGTTTCCCGTCAACTGACCCAGACCTTCATCAACCAGTGGAAAACCGCACACCCCAACGACCAGATCACCGTGCGTGACCTGGCCGTCAACCCGGTGCCGCACCTGGACATCAACCTGCTGGGCGGCTGGATGAAACCCGCCGGGCAGCGCAGCGACATCGAACAGGTTTCCCTGGAGCGCTCCAACCAGTTGACCGATGAATTGCTGGCCGCCGACGTGCTGGTCATGGCTGCGCCGATGTACAACTTCGCAATCCCCAGCACGCTGAAAGCCTGGCTCGACCACGTGCTGCGTGCCGGCGTGACCTTCAAGTACACCGACACCGGCCCACAAGGTCTGCTCAGCGGCAAGCGCGCTTACGTGCTGACCGCTCGCGGCGGGATCTACGCCGGCAGCACCGCGGATCATCAGGAACCCTACCTGCGTCAGGTCATGGGCTTCATCGGGATCCACGACGTGACCTTCATCCATGCCGAAGGCATGAACCTGGGCGGCGACTTCCAGGAGAAGGGCCTGAACCAGGCCAACGCCAGGCTTGCCGAAGTGGCTTGAGGCTTTAATCGCCGGATAATCGCTGGATGGTCTAGTGACCGAGCCAACCCTTCAAGCCTGTACGCGCATCGACCTCCCTTTGCACTTGTGGCTCCTGAGTGCTGTAGCCCGATCGAACGCTTTAGCGAGATCGGGCTTTTTTTTGCCCGGGATTTGATGGACGACACATAAACCGGTGGGAGCGGGCTTGCTCGCGAAGGCGGTGTGTCATTCAACGTATGAGGTGACTGACACGACCTCTTCGCGAGCAAGCCCGCTCCCACAAGGGATTTGTGTTGCCTGACTGTTCGCAGTGAACAGCAAAACCCGCTATCGTCGCCGCCATTCGAAACGAGGCGAGCATGGGCTATCTACTTTTTGTCACGCTGATCCAGGCGTTTTCCTTCAGTCTGATCGGCGAATACCTGGCCGGTCATGTCGACAGCTACTTCGCGGTGCTGGTGCGCGTGCTGCTGGCGGGATTGGTGTTCATTCCGTTGACGCGCTGGCGTTCGGTGGAGCCGGCGTTCATGCGTGGCATGCTGCTGATCGGTGCGTTGCAGTTCGGCGTGACCTACGTCTGCCTGTACCTGAGCTTCCGGGTGCTGACGGTGCCGGAAGTGTTGCTGTTCACCATCCTCACGCCGCTGCATGTGACGCTGATCGAAGATGCGCTGAACCGGCGCTTCAATCCGTGGGCGCTGGTCGCGGCGCTGGTGGCAGTGTTCGGCGCGGCGGTGATTCGTTATGACCGGATCAACCCGGATTTCTTCATGGGGTTTTTGCTGCTGCAACTGGCCAACTTCACCTACGCCGCCGGGCAGGTGCTTTATAAGCATCTGGTGGCGCGCCATCCGACCGATCTGCCGCATTACCGGCGCTTCGGTTATTTCTATCTCGGCGCATTGGCGGTGGCGTTACCGGCCTTTCTGCTGTTCGGCAAACAGAATTTCCTGCCCGAAGCACCGCTGCAATGGGGCGTGCTGATGTTCCTCGGCCTGGTCTCGACCGCGTTGGGGTTGTACTGGTGGAACAAGGGCGCATGCCTGGTGAATGGCGGGACGCTGGCGGTGATGAACAATCTGCATGTGCCGGTGGGGCTGCTGATTAATTTGCTGATCTGGAATCAGCATGAAGAGCTGGGGCGGTTGTTGCTGGGTGGTTCGGTGATTTTGATGGCGGTGTGGATCAGTCGGTTGGGTATACGCCAACCCGCAGTCGCACACTGACCCCCTGTGGGAGCGGGCTTGCTCGCGAAGGCGGTGTGTCATTCAACGTATGAGTTGACTGATATGGCCTCTTCGCGAGCAAGCCCGCTCCCACATGGGAATATGTATGGCTACATGACATGCTTTTCGGGCGCGGGAATGTGGCTTGCGCCTAGCACCGCCGGGAGCAACCCAGCGCGCAGATCCCCACCACTCGGCTGCTGATAAAGACTCAACCCGAACTCCGGCAGCACCGCTAGCAGATAATCGAAAATATCCCCCTGAATCCGCTCGTAATCCGCCCACGCCGTGGTGCGCGTAAAGCAGTAGATCTCCAGCGGAATCCCCTGCGCCGTGGTCTGCATCTGCCGCACCATGCAGGTCATGTTCGGCTGGATCTCCGGATGACTCTTCAAATACGCCAGTGCATAGGCGCGGAAGGTCCCGATGTTGGTCATCCGCCGCCGGTTGGCCGACATCGCCGCCACGTTGCCCTGAGCCTCGTTCCACGCCTTGAGTTCAGCCTGTTTGCGGCTGATGTAGTCGGTCAGCAGATGCACTTGGGACAGTTTCTGTTCTTCGTCATCACGGATGAAGCGCACACCGCTGGAATCGATGAACAGGCTGCGTTTGATCCGTCGCCCACCCGACTGCTGCATACCGCGCCAGTTCTTGAACGACTCGGACATCAGGCGCCAGGTCGGAATCGAAACGATGGTCTTGTCGAAGTTCTGCACCTTGACCGTGTGCAGCGTGATGTCCACCACATCGCCATCGGCGCCGACTTGCGGCATCTCGATCCAGTCGCCGACCCGCAGCATGTCGTTGCTGGTCAGCTGCACGCTGGCGACGAACGACAGCAGGGTGTCCTTGTAGACCAACAGAATCACCGCCGACATGGCGCCCAGACCCGACAGCAGCAACAGCGGCGAGCGGTCGATCAACGTGGCGACGATGATGATCGCGCCAAACACGTACAAGATCATTTTCGCCAGTTGCACGTAGCCTTTGATCGAACGGGTGCGGGCATGTTCGGTGCGCGCATAGATGTCCAGCAACGCATTGAGCAGGGCGCTGATGGCCAGCACCAGGAACAGAATGGTGAAGGCCAGTGCGACGTTGCCGAGGAAGATCAGGCCGGTTTTGCTCAGTTCGGGCACCAGGTGCAGGCCGAACTGGATTATCAGCGACGGCGTCATCTGCGCCAGGCGATGAAACACCTTATTCTGGCGAAAGTCGTTGACCCAGTGCAACGCCGGTTGGCGGCCGAGCATTTTGGTCGCGTGCAGGATCAGGTAGCGCGCCACTCGTCCGAGGGTCAGCGCCACCACCAGCAACAGAAGCAGTCCGAGGCTGGAATGCAGGAGCGGATGCTGATCGAGAGCACCCCAAAGGTCTTGGACGTTGAGCCAGAGCTGTTTGATATCCATGGGTAAAACCGTTCTTCTATAGGGCGCGTCGGGGCGATTAGAGCATTTAAGACGCTTTGCATGACGTTTAAGGACAAAAGACGCAACAAAAAAGCCACTGTTTGCGGTCGTTTGCATAAAGAAACTCGGCCTCGGCGCTCGAAACCGTTACCCTATGCAGCTGTTTTTTTGTATTTCTTCGAGGTAGCACCCGTGTTTTCCCAATTCGCCCTGCACGAACGCCTGCTCAAAGCCGTGGCCGAGCTTAAATTTGTCGAGCCAACGCCGGTGCAAGCAGCGGCTATTCCGCTGGCGCTCCAAGGGCGTGACCTGCGGGTGACAGCGCAAACCGGCAGCGGTAAAACCGCCGCTTTCGTTTTGCCAATCCTCCACCGTCTGATCGGCCCGGCGAAAATCCGCGTCAGCATCAAGACCCTGATCCTGCTGCCGACCCGCGAGCTGGCTCAGCAGACCATCAAGGAAGTCGAGCGTTTCGCCCAGTTCACTTTCATCAAGTCCGGCCTGATCACCGGCGGTGAAGACTTCAAAGTCCAGGCCGCCATGCTGCGCAAGGTGCCGGACATCCTGATCGGTACGCCGGGGCGGATGATCGAGCAACTGAACGCCGGTAACCTCGACTTGAAAGAAGTCGAAGTGCTGGTGCTCGACGAAGCCGACCGCATGCTCGACATGGGCTTTGCCGAAGACGTGCAGCGTCTGGTGGACGAGTGCACCAACCGTCAGCAAACCATGCTGTTCTCCGCCACCACCGGCGGTTCGGGCCTGCGCGAGATGGTCGCCAAGGTCCTGAACAACCCGGAACACCTGCAGCTGAACAACGTCAGCGATCTGAATGCGACCACTCGTCAGCAGATCATCACCGCTGACCACAACCAGCACAAAGAGCAGATCGTGAACTGGTTGCTGGCCAACGAGACCTATCAGAAGGCCATCGTGTTCACCAACACCCGGGCCATGGCCGACCGCATTTACGGCCGCCTGGTGGCGCAGGAATACAAAGCGTTCGTCCTGCACGGTGACAAGGATCAGAAAGACCGCAAGCTGGCGATCGATCGCCTGAAACAGGGCGGCGTGAAAATCCTCGTTGCCACCGACGTCGCCGCCCGCGGCCTCGACGTTGACGGTCTCGACCTGGTCATCAACTTCGACATGCCGCGCAGCGGCGACGAGTACGTTCACCGCATCGGTCGCACCGGCCGCGCCGGCAACGATGGCCTGGCCATCTCGCTGATCTGCCACGGCGACTGGAACCTGATGTCGAGCATCGAGCGCTACCTCAAGCAGAGCTTCGAGCGCCGCACCATCAAGGAAGTCAAAGGCACCTACGGCGGACCGAAAAAGGTCAAGGCCTCGGGTAAAGCCGTTGGCGTGAAGAAGAAAAAGGTCGACGCCAAGGGCGACAAGAAGAAAACCGGCGCCAAGGCACCGACCAAGCGCAAAATCGCCAACCGCCCGAAGACCGACGCCCTGTCGCTGGTCAGCAAGGACGGCATGGCGCCGCTCAAGCGCCGCAAGCCGGAAGCGCCGGCGGCTGAGTAAGCGTCGATAGCGATTCAATAAAAACCCGGACAGTGTCCGGGTTTTTTTTACGTCAAAAGATCGCAGCCTTCGGCAGCTCCTACCTTGGACCGCGTCCCCCTGCAGGAGCTGGCGAAGCCTGCGATCTTTTGATCTTGTCTTCAACCCTCGGCTTTCTTCTCCGCCGATCCCAACTCCTTCAAGCGCTGATCGATCAACTGGCACTTGTCCGGCAAATCCTTGCTGGCCGTGCCCAGATCCATCTTCTGCAACTCCGCATTTATTTCCTTGGCCTTGGCCGGATTCTGCTCCGTGAGTCTGGCGACTTCCTTGGCCAACAGTTCGCGCTTGGCAGTGGCTTCCTCCGGCGTGCAGGCCCAGGCGGGGAGGGCGCAAGCGAGGGTGGCGACGAGGGTGAGTTTCAGCAGGGTTTTCATGGAGTGGGCCTCGGTTCCGGTTAAGGCGGGTTATCCGGTTGAGGGTTGAGGTCAGGGGAAAGTTCAGCGCTCAGGCATCTTTTGTTTACGTACATATACCGGTGAAGTAGCCGCGCCGTTGTAAGCGACAGCACCAGTTAAAACGGGCGACCTTCAGGTCGCCCGTTTTCATTCACCGCGTAGCCGCGCTCGCAAGCGTCTACCAATGACATCCATCCTGCTCGCGAAGCGATCTATCCCCCGTGGCAGCAGCTAGAAGAAGCTTTGTCTTCATACCGATCGTGATGCCGTACCCATTCCATGATTTCCTCTTCATTACGCCCCTTGGGCGTCAGGTCGAGGTAGTTGTAGGCGCCGACCAGCATGTCCAGGCCTCGGGCATAAGTGGAATAGGTGTGAAAAATCTCGCCAGCTTCGTTGCGATAAAACACGCTGAGGCCTGGGAGTTCTTCCTCGGTAGCGTCGGATTTTTCGTAGTTATAGGTCGCCTTGCCGGCAGCGACATCTTCTGCCCGGGCCGAGACGCCAAAGTCATAGTTGAAATCGCAGCCTTCTGACGACACCCAATCGAATTTCCAGCTCATCCGCCGTTTGAAAGCCTGGAATTCGGCGAACGGTGCGTGGGAAACCGCCACCACGGCGACGTCATGATGGGCCAGGTGCTGGTTTGCACCGTCGATGTGGTCGGACAGGAAGGAGCAACCGGGGCAGCCTTCGTCCCAGCCGTCGGCGAACATGAAGTGGTAGATGACCAACTGACTGCGATCGCCGAACAGGTCGGCCAGTTTCAGCTCGCCGTTCGGGCCTTGGAAATGGTAGTCCTTGTCGATTTTCACCCAAGGCAGGGCGCGGCGTTCGGCGCTGAGTTTGTCCCGTTCCTTGGTGAAGGCTTTTTCGTGGGCCAGGTGTTGTTTGCGGGCCGCGAGCCATTCTTCTCGCGATACGACTTGATGGTTCTGAACGTTCATCGGGTTTTCTCCTGCGCAATGCGGGGAGGTGACTGACACAACCTTGTCGTTTGACCTGTGCCGAATTCGACATACCTCCGGTCAGCGCCGTTCAAAACCTGCGCTGAACGGCTGCGGGCGCCGCCGGTCACAACCTTTGAAGGACATCACACTCACGGGTTTTGGAGGTTGAACAGGATGACGACTTATAACTGGGATTTGATTGAACGCTTGCTGCACGAAGTGCAAAACGGAGCGGCCAGCTTCACGCCACGGCCCTATGCCGAGCAATATGCGGCGGAGAAAGCCACGGAAGGCGAGCAGACTGAAAACCTGGATCACCTGAAAGCGGTGGCCGGCGAGTATGAAAAGTTACTGTTGGCGCGCGGTTATATTGAACCTCGGCCAGAAGAGCAGGGGGGGACTGGTTCGAACTACATACTGACTCCACGGGGCTCGAGTTTGTTGAGCCTGATCGACAGCAGCATTCCGGGCGATGCTCATCCACGGCAGGTGCTGGATGAGCAGAAAGATGCGCTGGATGAGGCGACGTTTGATGAGGTGGCGTCCAAGGCGCAGATTGCCTGATTGAACACATGACTAACTGTGGGAGCGGGCTTGCTCGCGAATGCGGTGTGTCAGTCGACATGATTGTTGAATGACACACCGCATTCGCGAGCAAGCCCGCTCCCACAGGGTTTTGCATTGCGCCTAGCTCCGTTGCGCTGCCTTCAGGCACTTCAAATCATTGAAGTCCTTGCGCACCCCTTCAATCTTTTTCAACAACCGCTCACGCTGAGTCGGCGTGCTCTCGGCCATCAAATCCACAAACAGGCTTCGCGCCTGTGCTTCGGTATTGGCGTAGGCCTTGCGGTAATCGGACGTCCATAAACTCTCGCGATTCACCAGAAGCGTCTCGATTCGCTGTGGGAATTCAGGACTCTGACGTTGCACAACCGCCGCACTGAACTGCTTCTGCCAGTGCGCGCGGTTGGCAATCCATTGCGTGTTCTGGTCACCCAAGGCATTCGACCAGGCGACGACACGTTGTTGCTGGGTCGGACTGAGCGGGCCGAGCCAGTCATTCAAACGTTTTTCCATACGCTCGCCGCGCTCCTTGATCTGCTGATCGAGGGACGGTTTCAGGTAATTCTGCTGGCGTTTGCGCTGGTCCTTGGCAAAGGCGTCGTTCATTTCCGCCACTTGCTTGTCATCCAGCCCCTGCAACAACTCGATGGCCGACGGGGTGATTTCCCGGGCGGTCTGGGCGATGGCTTGCTTGGCTTCCTGGGTGCGGGTTTGCAGCGCGGCGTCGGTCACCTGGTTGGTTTCGACCATCACCTGCAAACGGTCGAGCCAATCGAGGTAACCCGGCAGTTGCGTGGTGCAGTGCCAGCTCAAGTGTTCTTTCAGGCGCTCGTCGAACCAGCCTTTCTGCTCGCCGTTCATGTCCAGGTAATCGCTGAGCGTCCACGGAATGATCACGTCGAGGTTGCGATAGGCCAGTCCCACGCGACTGCACGCGCCGAGGGCGAGACTGAGGGTGAGGACGATGGCGAGACACTTCAACCAGCGCGACATGGGCGAGTCCTTGCGAAAGCGTAGGTTCTCATGTGAACGCAGAATGAGCCCGGCAGTTCAGCCGATCAATAGAACGCGCGTTCGGCCTTGAGGGTGACCAGACCGTCGCATTGGCTGTTGTGCCCGGAATAGGCCAAGCAGTCGCTGCCGCTGAGGCTCGAGTCGCTGTAGATCAGGTCCAGGTCGATGCCCATGAACGGGCGGGACAATGTCAACGACCAGTCGGTGAAACTGCCGACGTAGCCACCGTCCACCGACACCGGAGTATGGAGTTGGTGGGTGGTGTATTTCATGCTGATCCCGACGCCGAACGGCTGATTGCCCCCGAGGTCGGCGAACACCGTGCTGTTCTGTTTGTCCGGGTCGTTGCTGAAGGCGGCGCCGAAACGGCTGCCCAGCAGGGTCAGGCCGCCGAAGAGTTCCTGGGTGTCGAGGGTGTCCACTTTCGGGTAGCTGTAATGGATCATGCCGACTTCGTAGCCGAGCGTTTGATCGAAGGGTTGTTTAAAACCCATGTAGGAATCGACTTCAAGGTTGTTCCCCGGACTCAACCCCATGCTCGGTGTCCATTGGCCGAAGTAGAAGCCACTGTCGTGGCTCAGGTCGAGGCCGCCGTGAAAGGAGCGGTGGCCGAGGGTTTGACCAGTCCCTGGGCCATGCTGCGGCTGGGGGAGGTGCCGAGTTTGAGATCGAAGTCTCCCAGTTCACGCTGGAAGATTTGCGCGTTGGCGACCGAACAGGACAGCAGGCCGACGAGCAAAAACAGAAAGGGTTTGAGCATGCGTCACTCCATGACAGCGAGGAGCAGAAACAAAAACTGCTGAAACGCTTAATCCAGACGTGTGCAAGCATATCGGCGAATGTTCGGCATCGAAGGCCGTTCGTCGATTTTTGAAATATTGATGTGTTTGATGGGGTGTTGCGGGAGGGTTCCAGTCCAAGCGCTTCGAAGCTCAAAGCGCTTACGGACCAGGTGACGCGAGCGGATCTTGTAAAGGTGTTACTTTTTGCCGAGCGTGATCTGCTTGGACGGGCCGAACGTCTGGCCGCTGACGCCTTTGGCAATTTGCTGGATCTCGCCACCGGACTTGAGGAACGCAGCAATCTGGCTGTTGATCGATTCGCTGGTTTCAACGGCTGGAGCTGGCTTTGCTTTGCTGTTGGATGCTTTTACACGCATGGCGGCCATTAACCTGTAGAAAATTAACTTGGCCACGCATCGTACAGGAAATACTTGACAATTGCTTGGTAAATATCCCCCTGAAATACGCATCACAAAAGCGGGATCAGTCGCAAGTTATTATTCGAGATATTCCCGTAAGCTGCTGTTTTAAATAAGAACATCGGTGGATGTAAATGTATTTCTGCCTGATTGGAAGGGGCAAAAATCCGCAGGCTGGTCTGACGAGTGGCCAGACGCGTCCAACAAACCCCAGGAAAATTAAGACCTTCAGAGGATTTTTCTCGAGCCACCTGGCCGGGCGTCGAACGCAGCGTGCAAAAACGGGTAGAATGCCGCCCACGCAATGAGGGTATTTGAAATGGCTTTAGTCGGGCGTTACAACAGTTTGCAAGTGGTTAAACACACTAACTTCGGTTTATATCTGGACGGTGGTGCGGATGGCGAAATCCTTCTGCCTAACCGTTATATTCCCAAAGATATTCCCAGCGAAGATGAAGACTGGCTCAACGTTTTTATTTATCTGGACAGCGATGACAAACTTATCGCAACTACCGAAAAGCCGAAAGTTCAAGTCGGTGAATTCGCCAGTTTAAAAGTCGTTGAAGTCAACAGCATCGGTGTTTTCCTGGATTGGGGTTTGCCGAAGGATCTGTTGCTGCCGTATTCCGAAGAGAAGCGCCAGATGACGGCTGGCGAGTACGTCGTGGTGCACGTGTATCTCGACAAGCACACCCGCCGCATCACTGCGACCGCGCGTCTGGACCGTTATCTGGACAAGGCCCCGGCCAACTATACCCCTGGCCAGGAAGTTGATTTGCTGGTTGCCGAGTCCACCGACATGGGCTTCAAGGCGATCATCAACAACAAGCACTGGGGCTTGATCCACAAGAACGAAATCTTCAAGTTCATGCGCGCCGGCAAGGAAGAGAAGGGCTTCATCAAAGAAGTCCGGGCCGACGGCAAGATCAGTCTGAGCCTGCAACCCGTAGGTGAAGAAGCGGCCACCAGCCTCAACTCGAAGATCCTCGCCAAGTTGCGCGAAAACAACGGCACGCTGCCGGTGAGCGATAAGAGCGACCCGACGGTGATCACCAGCATGTTTGGCGTCAGCAAAGGCAACTTCAAGAAGGCCATCGGTGCGTTGTACAAGAATGGCCAGATCGTTATTCATGCCGATCGCATTGAACTGAGCTGACCTCGCGCCGGCCCCATGCAGGTCGATCACATGGGTTTGACGCCGATCAACTGTAGGAGCGAGCTAGCTCGCGATGGACTTCAGGACGACGCGTGTATCCAGAGAATACGCGTTATCGTTGGCGTCCATCGTCGGAACGCCGCCCGGAGCAAGCTCGCTCCTACAAGTCGGCGCGCGTGCCGGTTGTATACAGAAAATCCTGCACCGTTAGCAGGCGGACGCGCCCTTTTCATGGGCACTCGCTGCGCTGTTTTCTAGCTGAAACTCGCTCCGTCCTGGCGTAGAAGCCATGATCTGTCACACATTTCATACCTATGGCACGCATTCTGCGTAGCACCTCGTATACAAACCATGCCAGCTCCCGTACGCAGTGTGGTCTCCACATCAACTTCGGGAGTCGCGCCTGTACTTTCGAGGAGTCCTGCGATGACCGAGCAATTGCCCAACGGCTACAGCCCCCGCCTGTATAACCAGGATCTGGGGCCGCTGCCGCAGAAATGGAATTGGTACAACATCTTTGCCTTCTGGATGAGCGACGTTCACAGCGTCGGCGGTTATGTGTTCGCCGCCAGTTTGTTCGCCCTGGGGCTGGCCAGTTGGCAGGTATTGATCGCGTTGCTCGGCGGGATCTGCATTGTGCAGCTGATCGCCAACCTGGTGGCCAGGCCGAGCCAGCAAGCGGCGGTCCCGTATCCGGTGATCTGTCGATTGGCATTCGGGGTGTTCGGGGCGAATATTCCTGCAGTCATTCGCGGCATGATCGCGGTCGCCTGGTACGGAATTCAGACGTACCTTGCCTCCAGCGCGCTGATCATTGTGGTGCTGCGCTTCTTTCCTTCAATGGCGGCTTACGCCGAGCCGCAGTTCGCCGGTTTGTCCTACTTGGGCTGGTTCGGATTCCTCAGCCTGTGGTTCGTCCAGGCGCTGGTGTTCTGGGCCGGCATGGAGTCGATCCGACGCTTCATCGATTGGGCTGGGCCAGTGGTTTACGGCGTGATGTTCATGCTGGCCGGCTGGATCGTCTGGAAGGCCGGCTGGAGCAATATCAGTTTCACCCTCGCGGAAAAATCCCTCTCGGGTTGGGAAGCATTCGGTCAAGTGATCGTCGCGACGGCGCTGGTGGTGTCGTACTTTTCCGGGCCGACCCTGAACTTCGGCGATTTCAGTCGTTACTGCCGGAGCATGAAGGACGTGCGTCGCGGAAACTTCTGGGGCTTGCCGGTGAATTTTCTGGCGTTCTCCCTGGTGACGGTGGTGATCGTATCCGGCACGTTGCCGGTGTTCGGTGAAATGCTTCACGACCCGATCGCCACCGTGGCACGGATCGACAACAGTGTGGCGGTATTGCTCGGCGCTTTTGCATTTGTCACCGCGACCGTCGGCATCAACATCGTCGCCAATTTCGTGTCCCCGGCCTTCGACTTCGCCAACGTCGCCCCGAGCAAAATCAGCTGGCGCGCCGGGGGCATGATCGCCGCCGTGGCATCGATTTTTATCACCCCGTGGAATCTGTTCAACAACCCTGAGGTGATTCATTACACCCTTGATGTGCTGGCGGCGTTCATCGGCCCGTTGTTCGGGATTCTGTTGGTGGACTACTACCTGATCAAAAAGCAGCAGATCGACGTCGATGCATTGTTCAATGACGGCCCGAGCGGTAAGTATTACTACAGCGGCGGGGTCAATTGGACGGCGGTAAAAGCGCTGATTCCTGCAACGTTGCTGGGCGTAGCCATTACCTTCACTCCCGTGCTGCAACCGATGGCGAACTTCGCCTGGTTCACGGGCTGTTTCCTCGGCGGCGTGATTTACGCCGTTCTGGCCTGGCGCGAGCAAACACCGCGGACGATTGCCGCGGCCACGGCCGGATGACGCAAGCGGGCATTTAAAGGTCTCTGGCAGGCGGCAATTTCTGGCCATCTGGTTAATAATCGACAGCATCATTTTTCGCCCCGACACCGTTTGTTCAACAAACGGGTCGGGGCTTTGCTTTTACTGTCGAGTCACTGCCATGGATTGTGTTGTCGAGGTGTCCCGGTGAGCGCCACCCGGCGTAGCGCCGATAGGTTTGCCCTGCAAGTGATGATCGGCCTGTGCCTGATCTGGGGTGTGCAGCAAGTGATGATCAAGTGGGCGGCGCCTGACATCGCGCCGGTCATGCAGGCTGCGGGGCGGTCGGGCATTTCTGCGTTGCTTGTAGGATTGCTGATCTGCTGGAAGGGCGGCTGGGATCAGGTCGGCAACACGTGGCGCGGTGGACTGCTGGCCGGCGCGCTCTTTGGCCTGGAATTCTTCTTCATTTCTGAAGGCCTGCAACTGACCACGGCCGCGCACATGTCGGTGTTCCTTTATACGGCGCCGATCTTCACTGCGTTGGGCGTGCACTGGCTGTTGCCGAGTGAACGTTTAAGGCCGGTCCAGTGGCTGGGCATTTTCCTCGCCTTCGTCGGGATTGCCATCGCGTTTGCCGGCGGCGTGTCGTGGGACAACCTCGATCGCCGCATGTTGATGGGCGATGCGCTTGGCGTATTGGCCGGCGCCGCTTGGGGCGCGACTACCGTGGTAGTGCGCGCTTCGCGCTTGTCGGAAGCACCGGTGACGCTGACGTTGTTCTACCAACTGATTGTCGGTTTCGTCGGTTTGCTGCTGATCGCGATGCTCAGCGGCCAGATCACTCACGTCAGCCTGACTACCGTGGCGGTGGCCAGTGTGCTGTTCCAGGGCTTGGTTGTATCGTTCTTCAGCTACCTGACCTGGTTCTGGTTGCTGCGTCGCTATCTGGCGGCGAACCTGGCGGTGTTCTCGTTCATGACGCCATTGTTCGGCGTCACGTTCGGTGTGGTGTTGCTGGGCGAAGCGCTGAGCCTCAACTTCGTCATTGGTGCCGTGCTGGTGTTGCTCGGCATTACGTTTGTCAGCGCTGAACAGTGGGTGCGCCGTCGTTTACGCAAAGCCCTCGGCCAGCACTGACCGGACGGAACAACAGGCCGCCAGCGATCAGCAAACCGCTGCCCGCTACGATCAGCGCCGCCTGCAAGCCGCCACTGAAATGGCTGCTCAACGCCGCCAACAACGGTCCGGCGAGCTGACCCACGGCGAAGCAGGCTGTCAGCAGTCCGGCATTACGCTGGGTGGCGTGGGGCGCCAGTTCCCGCGAGCGTTGCATCACCAGCTGCATGCAGGCCAGGAACGGCGTGCCACACAGGATTACCCCCAGCGCCAGGCCTGACCCGCTGCCCAACAGGCAGGCGAACACACCGGCCGCCTGCAGCCACAACGTTGCCATCAGCCAATGGCGGGTGGCATTGGGGTTGTGACGACGAAGACTCACCAGCGCCACGCCGATGGCCGACGCCAGACCAAAGCACGGCCAGAACAGGTCGGCTTGCCATTGGCCATGGAACTGCGCGTTGGCCATTTGCGAGAGGAAAGTGGCCGGGATGATGTAGCCCAGACCGTACAAGCTGTAGATCACTCCCAAACGACCGATGCCCTGGTTGCCCGAATCGGCAGCGTTGGAGGCGACTGCCACGGTGGCGGACGGTTGCGGCAGGAAGGGCAAAATCCCCAACAGCATCACCAGCCCGACGCCGGCGTATACCAGCCACAAGGTGGCGGAGGTCTGACTCAACAGGTTCGAGCCCAATGCCAGCAATCCTGTCAGAAAAATCCCCAAACCCGGTCCGGCAAATACCAGCGCGCCAAGCCGGGGGCGACCGGCTGCCGCGGCCAGTGGCTGGCTCAACGCGGTGATCATCACCAGCACCCAGGCGCTGGCCACGCCCGTGCCGAAACGCAGCAACAGATGCGACCAGAACCCGTTGGCCCAGAACGATGCGAGCGTGAGTAGTACACACAGCCACAACCCGCCCAGCAGCCGTCGCCGGACCTGCTCGGGACGACGGGAGAACATCGCGTCCACGGCGCCGACGAAGTACCCAAAGTAGTTGGCCGCCGCAATCAGACCGGCGGCCGTGAGGTCGACCTGACCTTCGCTGAGCAGGTGTGGCATTTGCGGGGTGAGGGCGAACCGCCCGATGCCCATGGCCATCATGAGCGCGATGAAACTGGCGAGTAAGCGAATCAGAGGCGACATAGTCTGAGTTCCGGCAGAGGATCATGACCGTCAGGCTAGGACTGATTGACTTTCTTTAAAAATGAATAATAGTGAGTAACTTGTTCTGATTTGGAGAATGGCGTGGAATTCAGCCAATTGCGGATCTTCCAGGCGGTGGCGCAAGAGGGCTCGATCACCCGTGCTGCCGAGCGTTTGCATCGAGTGCCGTCGAATCTGTCGACACGACTCAAACAACTTGAAGAACAGCTCGGTGTAGAACTTTTCGTACGCGAGCGTCAGCGTTTGCAGTTGTCACCGGCAGGAAAAGTCCTGCTGGACTACACGGCGAAGCTGTTCAACCTGCACGATGAAGCGCAAGCGGCGGTGCAGGGCGGGCAACCGGCGGGTGAATTCGTGCTGGGTACGATGTACAGCACCGCCGCCATTCACCTTCCAGGGCTCTTGGCCCGTTATCACCGCACGTACCCGGCGGTGAACCTGCAAGTGCAGTCGGGCCCTAGCGGCGAACTGCTGGAAGGCCTGCTCACCGGTCGACTCGATGCGGCGCTGGTGGACGGCCCGCTTGAACTGGCCGGGCTCGACGGCGTGCCGTTGTGCGACGAACGGCTGGTGCTCATCAGCGAAGCCGATCACCCGCCAGTGCGCAGTGCGCTGGATGTGGAGGGGCGCTCGGTGTTCACCTTTCGCCAGGGTTGTTCCTATCGGATGCGGCTGGAAGCATGGTTCGCTCATGATCACGCGGCCATGGGCCGGGCGATGGAGATTGAATCCTATCCGGGAATGCTCGCCTGCGTGATTGCCGGTTCGGGGGTGGCGCTGATGTCGGAGTCGATGCTGGCCAGTCTGCCGGGCCGCGAAAGTGTGGCGGTGCACCCCTTGGCCGAGCCGTTCGCCACGGCGACGACCTGGCTGATGTGGCGCAAGGGCATGGTCGGGGCCAATCTGAACGCGTGGATCGAGCAGCAACAGGCGGTTTTTCCATCGCAAGCAATTCCGGCGCAGGCAATAGCCTGAGCTATAGGTCAGGTATTTTGATCAATTCAGTAACAGATCATTGCGGATTTTGCCGAGCATTGCGTAGGACTTCGGACTATTATCAGTGCGAAGGGGCTACAGAATTTCAGCCGCTCGGCACTACCCTGAAGGGGGCACCATGAAAGAGAAAATCCAAAACTGGCTGCATGACCTGGGTGTCGCACTCGGTTTGATCGAACCGCCTCTGCAACCTGTACCTATTCGCACTGACGACGAACAGCGTCGACGCCAGCAACGCCGTCGGTAACGAAGGGGCGAAGGGACGAAGGGCTTGAAGGGCTTGTTGTGGCGAGGGGATTTAGCGAAACGTCGCACCGCCCCGTTCGGCTGCGAAGCAGTCGTAAATCGCCTGACGCGGTTCGCCAGATATAACCCGGGTGAATGGTCTTGGGGCTGCTTCGCAGCCCTACGGGGATAAATCCCCTCGCCACATTAATCTTGATTGCCAACCGGGGCGCATCTGCAACCCACTTCAACGCCGCCCGATCTCCAGCAAAAACCGACTCAAGTCATCCGCCGTCCTGGCGCTTTTGAGCAACCGGTCTTCCTCCGCCGTAAACGCCGTCAACCCCAGTTCATCTTCCAGATGAAAGATCAGCTCCTCGATATCTTCTTTATCCAATCCTAATGCCATCAGGCTGGAGTGATCGTCGAAGTCATCCTGACGCTCCAGCAGTCGGCTGATGAAACGATGCACAGCGGCACGCACGGTGGCTTTTTTCATGAGGGCTCTTCCAGGGCGTTGGTGTTGTCCCTGTGCTTGAGTACAGCAGGCTTCAGGCGTGCGAGCGCTGCCACTCGTCAATCATGCTGCGCAAATGTTCCCCGGAAAAACTCCCGAAATGACCGCCATGCACGGTGCGGATCGGCAACTCACGCAAGCGTTGCAGGCTGCGGGCGTAGTCGTCGAGGTTGGAGTGGTAGGCGTCTTCGATCAATGGCCCGTCGTAGATGATGTCGCCGCTGAACAGGGTTTCGGTTGCCGCCTCAAACAGGCTGATGCCACCGGGTGAATGTCCGGGTGTGTGCAGTACTTGCAGCACTCGATCACCCAGGTCCAGCACATCCCCCTCATTGATAAACCCGGTGGCCGGTGCGGCTTTGACCCGGTATTCGGCGTAGCACAACGGACAGTCCGGGTGTGCCTCGAACATGTCATCGCCGACGAACACCCGGCTCAAGTCGTTTTCGCCGTCAGGTGCCGCAAGGATGTCCGCTTCGGCAGGATGCACCAGGCGTTCAGGGAATTCGTGATGCCCGGCGATGTGGTCGAAATGGCAATGGCTGGCCACCGCCAGCAGCGGTCGTTCGGTGATCCACGGCAATTGCTCGCGCAGGCTGACCAGCCCGGAACCGCTGTCCAGCAGCAGGTCTTTGTCGCGACCCTGAATGTGCCAGAGGTTGCAGCGATAGAAAGGGCGGATGTAGGGCTCGTGAATCAGGCGGATGCCGTCGCTGAGTTGTTTGACCTCGAACCACTGATCGCGAGAAACAATCTTCATCAAAGGTTTTCTCCAGACGAAAAAAAACGGGTGTGGCAACCGACGCCACACCCGTCGAAGAAAGCATCAAGTCGTTATGTTCAGCTTAGATAGCGCTCGCCACTACTGCCGGGCGACGGGACATCAGGCTGACCACAACGAAGCTCACCAGACCTACAGCCAGGCTGTAGTAGATCGGGGTGTTGGCGTCCATACCGTCCTTGACCATGAACAGCAGCGCCGTGGCGAAGCCCATGCCCATGCTGGCGATAGCGCCGGCGGTGGTTGCGCGTTTCCAGAAGATTGCACCGATCAGCGGGATCAGCATGCCGCCCACCAACAGGTTGTAGGCCAGGGTCAAGGCACTGATCACGTCGTTTACCACCAGCGCGATACCCAGCACGGCGATGCCGGTCAGCAGGGTGAACAGGCGGTTGATACCCAGGCTCGACTGTTTACCGCCGCGCAGTTTCGGCAGCAGGTCTTCGGTCAGGGTGGTGGCGGCGGCGAGCAGGCCGGCGCTGGCGGTGGACATCATCGCCGCCAGGGCAGCGGCGATCACCAGGCCACGGATACCGTCCGGCAGGGACAGTTTGACGATGGCGGCGAAGGCGTTGTTGACGTTGTCCAGGTCCGGGATCAGCACATGAGCGGCCATGCCGATCAGGGCGCAGGCCAGCCCGTAAAGGATGCAGTAGAAGCCTGCGAATGTACCGGCGACCTGAGCCACTTTGGCGCTCTTGACGGTGAACACACGCTGCCAGATGTCTTGGCCGATCAGGATCCCGAAGAAGTAGATCATGAAGTAGGTGATGATGGTGTCCCAGCCAATCGTGGTGAAGCTGAAGGCGGTTGCCGGCAGTTTCAACACCAACTCATCCCAGCCACCGACGCGGTACAGGCAGATTGGCAACAGGATGAACATCAGGCCCACGGTCTTGATGACGAACTGGACGATGTCGGTCAGGGTCAGGGACCACATGCCGCCGATCGCCGAATAAATCACCACCACGCCACCGCCGACCAATACCGACAGCCAGAACGGCAGGTCGAACAGCACTTGCAGCACGGTGCCAATGGCCAGGATCGAGACCACGCCGATCATCAGCGCATACGCCAGCATGATCACCGCGCTCGCGGAGCGGGCCATCGGGTTGTAGCGTTTTTCCAGCACCTGGGTAACGGTGTAGATCTTCAGTTTCAGCAGCGGTTTGGCGAGGAACAGGTTGAGCGCCACGATCCCGCAACCCAGTGCGGCGCAGAGCCAGAAACCGGAGATGCCATGAACGTAGCCCAGACGCACGGTGCCCACGGTGGACGCGCCGCCGAGGACGGTGGCAGCCATGGTGCCCATGTACAGGCTCGGGCCGAGGTTACGACCGGCGACCAAAAAGTCTTCGTTGGTCTTGGCCTTGCGCATGCCGTAGTAGCCGAGTATCAGCATCGCGGCGGCGTAGATGAGTACGACGAATAAATCCAAAGCCATGATGGCGTGTCTCCGATTGTCTTTTTTATGGTGAAACAAACAAGGTTCTGTGGTGCAGCTTTTGGTGGGAGCGGGCTTGCTCGCGAAGACGGCGGCACATCCAACATCGATGTGACGTAAAGACCGCTTTCGCGAGCAAGCCCGCTCCCACAGGTAATGCGTTGAATCAGGCGGCTTGTCGCAACGCCGGTTTACCGAGCGAATCCGTGCTTTTGCTGCGTGAATCATTCGGGCCGAACACCGCAGCCGATTCCGGAAACAGGCTCAGCAGCGCCAGGTACACCAGCGAGGCCAGGCCAAGGGTCACCGGCAGGCTGATGTCGATGCCATCCGCCAGATTCCCGAGGACACCCACGAATTGCCCCGGCAGGTTCACAAAGCACAAACCGACCAATGCACTCGGGATCCAGGCACCCAGCCCACGCCAGTTCCAGCCATGCGTGAACCAGTAACGACCGCCTTTCTCGCCGCGGGTGAACACTTGCAGGTCATCCGGGCAATAGAAGCCGCGGCGCACCAGCAGACCGATGATCATGATCACCATCCACGGGGTGGTGCAGGTGATGATCAGCACGGCGAAGGTCGACACGCTCTGCACCAGGTTCGCCGCGAAGCGTCCGATGAAAATGAAGGCAATCGACATCACACCGATCAGCAGCGTGGCCTTGACCCGCGACAGCACACGCGGGAACACACTGGACATGTCCAGCCCGGTGCCATACAGCGAGGTGGTGCCGGTGGACATGCCGCCGATCACCGCGATCAGACACACCGGCAGGAAGAACCAGCTCGGCGAAACGGCCAGCAGACCGCCGACGTAGTTGTTGGCGGCGATGTAGTCCGGCGCCTTGATCGCGACGATGGTCGCGGTGGCGAGGCCGAACAGGAACGGGATGAACGTTGCGATCTGCGAGATCACCACCGCGGCCATGATCCGGCGCTTGGAAGTGTCACGCGGGATGTAACGCGACCAGTCACCGAGAAACGCGCCGAACGAAATCGGGTTGCTCATCGCTACCAGCGCGGCGCCGATGAAGGCTGCCCAGAAACCAGGCTGACCCATGTTCACGGTACCGGCGTAGTTCACGTCGAAAGGACCGGCGAAAGCGAAGATGCCCAACAGGAACAACAGGCTGGCGCTCCACACCGCGATCTTGTTGACCCACAGCAGGAAACGGAAGCCGTAGATGCAAACCGTCAGCACCAGAATCGCGAACAGACCGTAGGCCAGGCCCAGGGTCAGGTCGGTTTCCGGCAGACCGATCAGGCGTTTGGCGCCGCCGATCAACGCATCACCCGAACTCCACACCGAGAGCGAGAAGAAGGCTATGGCGGTCAACAGCGACAGAAACGAGCCGACGATCCGCCCGTGCACGCCGAAGTGTGCACCGGAAGACACGGCGTTGTTGGTGCCATTGATCGGACCGAACAGGCCCATCGGCGCGAGGATCAGCGAGCCGAGCAGCACGCCCAGCACAATCGCCCAGACACCGGCCTGAAAAGACAGGCCAAACAGCACCGGGAAACTGCCGAGCACGGCGGTGGCAAAGGTGTTGGAACCGCCGAAGATCATCCGGAACAAGTCCATCGGGCCTGCGGTGCGTTCGTTGTCCGGGATCTGTTCGACCCCGTAGGTTTCAATGTGCGTAAGGCTTTGGTCATTGTTGTTGTTATTCATGATCTGCTCCGATCATAAAGGCGCGCTCATCGTGTGTGAGCGTCACCTGTTTGGCTAAGGGGTTGGCAGCCCTTCCGGCATTGCGGACAAATGTTCATGGCAGGCCAGCCACAGGCCTTGTTGTTCTTGGCCAGACGCTTGTTTCTTGAAAACAATCGTCTCGCGCTCCTGGCTGAAGTGTTGCTCCCCTTGCGTGCGCAGCTCGGTGGCCACGTCATGGATGAAAATCGCCACGTCACCCTGCAGGCTGACAAAGGCGTTGCTCGAGGTGCACGACAGCACCTCGAAGCCATCCTCGGTACGCCAGCTGTTCCACAACGCCTGATAGGCATCGCGCGACAGCAGTGCCTGCTCGAGAGTGTAAAACACGAAGCTGGCATCGGCGCTGAACGCACCGAAGTAGGCTTCGCGATCGTTACGGGCAAAGGCAGATACCAGATCGGCGGCGGCCTTCAAAACCTGATCACGTTCGTTCACGACCGATCCTCAGCGATGGACCACGCCAGGCAGTACGCAGAGCATTTCGTACAGCAGGTTGGCGGCCAGCAGCGAGGTGTTGCCGGTGGTGTCATAAGCGGGCGAGACTTCTACCAGATCGCAACCCACCAGGTCGAGGCCTTGGCAGCCGCGAACGATTTCAATGGCCTGAATGGTCGTCAGACCACCGATTTCCGGGGTACCAGTGCCAGGTGCCCAGGCCGGGTCGATGCCGTCGATGTCGAAACTCAGGTACACCGGACCGCCGCCGACTTTTTCGCGAACTTCGGCCATCAAAGGCGTCAGGGATTTGTGCCAGCACTCTTCGGCCTGAACCACACGGAAGCCCTGGTTACGGCTCCAGTTGAAGTCGTCAGCGGTGTAACCCTGGGCGCGCAGACCGATTTGCACGACGCGGTCCGGGTCGATAAGGCCTTCTTCGACGGCGCGACGGAAGGTGGTGCCGTGGGCGATTTTCTCGCCGAACATGTGATCGTTTACATCGGCGTGGGCGTCGATGTGCACCAGGCCGACCTTGCCGTGCTTCTTGTGGATGGCACGCAGGATCGGCAGGGTGATGGTGTGGTCGCCGCCGAGGGTCAGAGGGATCACATCGTGTTCGAGGATGTTGTCGTAGGATTCTTCGATGATCCGTACGGCATCCAGCAGGTTGAAGGTGTTGATTGCCACGTCGCCGATGTCGGCAACCGACAGCGAGTCGAACGGCGCTGCGCCGGTGGCCATGTTGTACGGGCGGATCATCACCGATTCGGCGCGGATGTCACGCGGCCCGAAACGGGTGCCCGGACGCAGCGAAGTACCGATGTCCAGTGGCACGCCAACGAAAGCGGCGTCGAGGCCGGCAGCGGTAGGTACATGGGGGAGTCGCAGCATGGTGGCGATGCCGCCGAAGCGCGGCATTTCGTTGCCGCCCAGTGGTTGGTGAAGAATCTTGTCCACGGGTAGGGCCTCGTCGTTGTTTTATTTATGTCGGTTGCGCAGGTCCAGGGAGGATCGGGCACCGTTAGGGGGCCGATTCTGCGAAAGGTAGTGGCCGGGAAGAATCGCTACGGGCAAATACTTAGTTCAGATTTTTCTAAACTAATGCCTTGCCTGGCGCTAGACTCCCGGATCACCATTACCCCTGTGGGAGCGGGCTTGCTCGCGAAGGCGTCGTGTCATTCGACATCAATGGTGCCTGACCCGCCGCCTTTGCGAGCAAGCCCGCTCCCACAAGGATTGTGTTTCTACAGAAGTACCGCGCGTAACCTGGTGACCGGAGCACTTCCATGGCCAACGCTTTACCCGACCTGAAACTGTTGCGCATCTTCGTCAGCGTGGTCCGTCATCAGGGGTTCGCCAACGCCCAGCAAGAACTCAACCTCTCGACCTCGGCGATCAGCACCTACATGAGCCAGCTCGAAGCAGCCCTCGGCCTGGTGCTCTGCCATCGCGGTCGCGGTGGTTTCAGCCTGACCAGCAAAGGCGAATTGTTCCATCAGGAAACCCTGCGCCTGCTCGGCGAACTCGAAGGTTTCGAGCAATACGCGGCGGCGCTGAAGGGTGAACTGCGCGGCACGCTGAACCTCGGCGTCATCGACTCCACCGTCAGCGACAAGGCCTTGCCGTTTGCCGAAGCCATCGGCGCCTATAGCCAGGAACACCCGGCGGTGCATTTGCACCTCTCGGTGATGAGCCCGTACGAACTGCAACTCGGCGTGCAGGACAATCGTCTCGACCTGGCCATCGGCGCGTTTTCTACGCGCATGAGCGGGCTGGTCTACATGCCGCTGTACCGCGAACAGCACTGGTTGTATTGCAGCAGCCGCCATCCACTGTTCACCGAGCGACGCATCCCCGAGCAAGTCATCACCCAGCAACGCATGGTCGGCCGCGGTTACTGGAGCCAGGCCGAACTGGCGCGCCACGGTTTCAAGCACAGCGCCGCGACCGTGGAAAGTATGGAGGCGCAGCTGATCCTGGTGCTGTCCGGCGCCTACATCGGTTACCTGCCGGAGCACTACGCCCAGGCCTGGGCAGACAAGGGTGACTTGCGCGTGTTGCTGCCGGCGACCTTCGGTTATCAGGCGCCGTTCTCGATGATCGTGCGCCGGGGCCGCAGCCGCGAACCGCTGATCCAGACGTTTCGCGACCTGCTCAAATCGCAACTCAATCAGGCCGTTTAAAGGGAAAAGAAGTAATGTCCAGAACCCAGTGCCCGCGCTGCCTGCGCCCGCAAACCCATTGCTTGTGCCCCCTGATCCCGAGCCTCGACAGCCGCACTCGGGTGTTGCTGCTGCAACATCCAAGCGAAGTGAACCATGCGCTGAACACCGCGCGGTTGGCGGCGTTGGGGCTGAAGAGTGCGCAGTTGATCGTGGGCGAAGTATTCGAGGATTTGCCGGCGTTGTTGAATCAGCCGGGCTATCAGGCACGACTGCTGTTTCCTGGGGAGGAGGCGCAGCCGTTGCAGGCGTACACCGCGAATGATCAGCCGCTGTTGCTGGTCGTACCGGACGGCACCTGGCGCAAGGCGCGCAAAATGCTGCACCTCAATCCGCTGCTGGCGGCGTTGCCGAGGGTGATGCTGGCGGAGGGCGGGGTGTCGCGTTATCGCTTGCGCAAGGCGCCGGAACCGGGCGCGTTGTCGACGGTGGAGGCGATTGTGCGGGCGTTGCAGACGCTGGAAGGGCCTGTCAGTTTCGAGCCGTTGTTGAAACCGTTCGAGGCGTTGATCGAGGGGCAGATTGCGGCGATGGGGGAGGAGACCTTTCAGAAGAATCACGGGCCGAAATAATCGTTGCCAGTGAGGGCCTCTTCGCGAGCAAGCCCGCTCCCACATTTGATCGCATTCCTTCTGGAAGAACTCGGTCGAATGTGGGAGCGGGCTTGCTCGCGAAAGCGGTAGAATAATCACCAAAAACTCCGGATCCAGACTACCGCTCGCGCATCGCCTCTGTCCGCGCCTTCAACACCGGTTTCAGCAGATAATCCAGCACACTTTTCTCCCCCGTGATGATGTCCACAGTGGCAACCATGCCGGGAATAATCAACAGCGGTTTCACATCCCCACCCAAGTGATTTTTATCAGTGCGCACCTGAATCAGATAAAAACTGTTGCCCTTGTCATCCGTAATCGTGTCCGCACCAATCAACTCCAGCTTCGCACTCAACCCGCCATAAATCGTGTAGTCGTACGCACTGAACTTGACCATCGCTTTCTGCCCCGGATGCAGGAACGCCACGTCCTGCGGTCGCACCTTGGCTTCGATCAGCAGGTTTTCTTCGATGGGTACGATTTCCACCATGTCGCTGCCCGGCTGAACCACGCCGCCGATGGTGTTGACCTTCAGCACTTTGATAATCCCGTGCACCGGCGACACCACCGTGGTGCGGCTGACGCGGTCATCGATGGCGATGCTCGACGCGGTGATTTTCGACAGGTCGGTGCGTTTCTCATTGAGCTCCTTCGCCGCGTCCGAGCGGAAGGATTGTTCCGATTCGTCGATCTTGCTTTTGATCTCGTTGATGGCTGATTCGGCGCGAGGAATCGCCAGCGTCGTGGCGTTCAGCGAGCCGCGAATCTCCACCGCGCTGCGTTTAAGCCGGAGGATTTCCACCGGCGAAACCGCCCCGGTGCCCACCAACGGCGCGGACATGTTCATTTCCTGTTGCAACAGCGCCAGGCTTGAACTGAATTGACCCTGTTTCGAGCGGAACTCCGCCAGTTCCTGGGTTTTCTGCCGCAGTTGTTCGGTCAGCGTGCGCTGTTCGCTGGCCAGGCGCCGTTGCCGTTGTTCGTACAGCGAGCGCTCGTCCTCAGCGACTTGCGGCGCCTTGGCGATCACCTCCGGCGACAGCTTGAACGGCCGCCCTTCGGCCTCGGCGGACAGGCGTTCGACCTGCGCGGTCAACGCATACCGATCGACCTCGCTTTCACCCTTGTTCGACAGAAACCGTGTGTCATCCAGACGCAGCAAGGTGTCGCCCTTGTTTACCATTTGCCCTTCGCGCACGAAAATCTCGGTGACGATGCCGCCTTCCAGGTTCTGGATCACTTGAACCTTGCTCGACGGAATCGCCTTGCCTTCGCCCATGGTGACTTCCTGCAACACCGCGAACTTGGCCCAGACCACGGCGCTGATGATCAACGCAGCGGCGAGCCACACGGTGATCCGCGACCAGCGCGGAGAATCCTGCAACGAAGCGCCGGCCGTTTCTGGCATGAACTCGCTTTCGGCGCTTTTGCTGAAGCTGTCGAAGTAGCCGCGTGAACCTTGTGAAGACGACATGGGCGGACTCCTAGACGGGCGCAGAGCCGACACGGCCCTTGCGCAGTGCATCGATGACCGCTTCTTTCGGGCCGTCGGCGACGATCCGCCCGTTGTCCAGCACTACTAACCGATCCACCAGGCTGAGCATCGAGGTGCGGTGGGTCACCAGCAGCAAGGTTTTGCCCTGGACCCAACCGTGGAGTTTTTGCCGCAGGACATCTTCGCTGCTGTTGTCCATGGCGCTGGTGGGTTCGTCGAGCAGCATGATCGGTGGGTCGAGCAACAAGGCGCGGGCCAGCAACACCGCCTGACGCTGACCGCCGGACAGCAATTGCCCGCGTTCGCCGACAGGCCGGTCAAACCCTTGTGGATGTTGACGGGCCAGTTCGGTCACACCGGTCAGTTCCGCCACTTCCAGCATTCGTGAATCGCTGATGTAACGCGCGCCGAGGGTCAGGTTGTCGCGCAGGCTACCGGCCAGCAGCGGCAGGTCATGGGCGACGTAACCGATCTGTTGGCGCAGGTCGGCGACGTCCAGTTGCCGCAGGTCCAAGCCATCGAGCAGCAGTTGACCTTCCTCCGGCTCGTAGAAGCCCATCACCAGTCGCCCCAGGGTGCTTTTGCCCGAGCCGCTGCGCCCGATGATGCCGACCCGTTCACCGGGTTTCAGGCTGAAACTGATGTTGGCCAGCGCCGGTGCGTTCTGGCCGTTGTAGCGAAAGGTCACGCCGTGGACGTCGAGAGCGCCCTGCAATTGCGTGCGTTCCAGCGGCCGCTGTTTGGCGTCGCGCTCTTGCGGCAGCCCCATCAGCGCATCGGTGCTTTTCATGGTCAGTTGCGCTTGCTGATAGCGCGTGATCAGCCCGGCGATCTGCCCCAGCGGCGCGAGTACGCGACTGCCGAGCATGTAGGTCGCCACCAGCGCACCGACGCTGAGGTTGCCGGCGATGATGCTGTAGACCCCGGCGACAATGGTCGCCATGCCGGAGAACTGCTGGATGAACAGCGTGCCGTTGGTGGCCAGCGCCGAGAGGTTGCGCGCGTGGCTGTCGAGGCGGGTGAGGGCGCCGTGGGTGCTTTCCCATTTGTGCTGGCGTTCGCTTTCGGCGCTGCAGGCCTTGAGGGTTTCCAGGCCGCCGAGGGTTTCGATCAGCAAGGCCTGGCGCTCGGCGCCGAGAGTCAGGCTTTTTTGCACGGTGTCGCGCAGGCGCACCTGAATCACCATCGCGAACAGGATCGTGAGCGGAAACGCCAGCAACGGAATCACTACCAGCCAGCTACCGAGCAGGCCGATCACCACCAGCATCAGCACGGCGAAGGGCAGGTCGATCAGGCTGGTCAGCGTGACGGCGGTGAGGAATTCGCGCAGACCCTGAAAGTCATGAATGCTCTGGGCAAAACCGCCAATGGTCGCCGGGCGCGCTTTCATCGACATGCCGGTGATGCGTTCGAACAGCGTCGCGGAAAGGATCACGTCGGTTTTCCTCCCGGCAGTGTCCAGCAAATGCGCGCGAACCACTCGCAGTGCCAGTTCGAAACCGGTGCCGATCAGCAAGCCGATGGACAGCACCCACAAGGTTGAAGTGGCCTGGTTCGGCACCACCCGGTCGTAAGTCTGCATGACGAACAGCGGTACCATCAGCCCCAGGAGGTTGATCAGAAAACTCGCCAGGATCGCATCGCTGTACAGCCATTTCGACAGCTTCAACGTGTCGCGAAACCACGCCTCGACCCGTGGCACCAGCGGCGAGCGCAAGTCTTCGAGTTCATGCCGTGGCCGGGCGAACAAGGCCTGGCCGCTGTAGTTTTCGCTGAGTTCTTCGCGGCTGACCCACTGCTCGCCGCCATCGGCTTCGCTCGGCAGAATCAGCAAGCGGCCGTCATCGCCAAAGCGACGCAGGACGGCGGTGCGGCCGTTGTTGAGGATCAGCAACACCGGCAGGTTGAGCGCGGAAATGTCTGCCAGGTCACGGCGTAACAGCCGCGCCTGCAAACTGGCCCGGGCCGCTGCACGCGGCAGCAGGTCCAGGCTCAGGCGTTGGTGTGCCATTGGCAGCCCGGCACTCAGGCTGGCGCGACTGACCGTCGCGCCGTGGAGTTTGCAGAGGATCAGCAGACCGTCCAGAAGCGGGTCATCGAAGCTCAGCCGCGGATCGACACCAGAGTTGCCGGGTTCCATGCTGGTCACATTGATCGCTCCCTTTGAACCGTGGATACACATCTCACTGTAGGAGCTGCCGCAGGCTGCGATCTTTTGATCTTGATCTTAAAAAACAAAATCAAAAGATCGCAGCCTGCGGCAGCTCCTACATGAGGTAACTTCATTTGAGTTCAGGCAAGCGGGCTTCGTTCTTCACTTCGGTCCGGGCGATCGCATCGGCAGGCAGCACCACCCGTTGTTTGCTCAGCAACTGACCCATGTTCGCCAGCACGCGGTACATCGAGAATTCCTCGGTGTAGCGCACTTCGGTGTAGCGGCGGTTGGCGTTGTAGAGCTCGTTTTCGCTGTCGAGTACGTCGAGCAGGGTCCGTTGGCCGAGGCCGAACTGGTCCTGATACGCCGCCCGCACACGGGTGGTGGTTTCCGCGTATTCGCGGGCGGTCGGGGTTTGTTTTTTCGCGTTGACCATGGCGTTCCAGGCCAGGCGGATGTCCTCGTTGAGCTGGCGCAGGGCGTTGTTGCGGATGTCCATCGCCTGGTTGATCTTGTGTGCATCGGACGCCAGCCGCGCCTTGTCGCTACCGCCGCGGAACAGGTTGTAGTTCATCACGATACCGACGCGCCACTGGTTGTCGTGGCCTTCTTCACCGGCGATATTGTTGTTCGCGCCCACCGCTGCCTCAGCGTCGAAGCGTGGGTAGAACGGCGACTTGGCGACTTCGTACTGGCTCTCGGCCGATTGCACATCGGCCTGGGCGGATTTCAGGTACGGGTTGTTGTCGACCATGCTCTGTTGGGCATCCTGGATCGTGGCCGGCAATTCGCCACGAATCGATGGCAGCGTTTCCAGTTCATCGGGCATGCGCCCTGTGACGGCGTAGAAATTCGCTTCGGCATCGGCCAGATCGACTTCGGCGGTATCGAGGTTGTTCTCCGCCAACGCCCGGCGAGCCACGGACTGATCGGCGTCGGCGTTGCTGCCGATACCGCGCTGGGTACGCAGGCCGATCTGGTCGTTGACCCGCAGGTGCGCCTGCAAATTGTTCTTGGCCAGGGTCACCAGTTCGCGGCGCTTGAGCACTTCGAGATAGACCTCGATGGTGCGCAGTGCCAGGTCCTGAGCGGTGCCCTGGGCGTAATAGGCCCGGGAGTTGACCACGCCTTTGGTGCGCTCGACTTCGTTGGATGTATTGAAACCATCGAAGAGCATCTGCCGCAGGCGCAGTTCCGACTGGGTGTAGTTCAGGATTTCCGTGTGGTGATTGCCGAAGGCCCGGGTGTTGGTGTTGTCGCTGTACCCGCGCCCGTACGCGGCATTCAGATCAACAGAGGGATAAAAACCGCCCTTGGCGACTTTCACGTCTTCATCCGCAGACAGGCGGCTGTCTACCCGCGACGCGAGTTCCGGGTGGGTGGCGATGGTGCTCTGGATCGCCTCGGTCAGAGACATGGCTTGAGCCTGGGTCGTGCAAGCCATGGCCAATAGAATCGCACTGCAAAGCGGGGACAATCGGCGCATGGGGCATCTCCCTGAAATCCTTATGGTGCTTATTATTCGCCAAATATTTGGCGGTATTTATAGGTGTAACTGTTTCATACTTGTAACATCAGAGCTAAGAACATTTTCAATAGAACCTTAGAAGCTTTTCTCATAATTGGTATGTCGAAAAAAACTTATGCGCTCTGAAAAATCCAGCACATTGTTCACTGCGAAAGCCTTTGATTTTAGAGCTTTCGGGAGCTTCTTGAGGGTCGAGAAAAGTTCAATCCAATTATCGACACAGGGCGAGGAAGTGCTGGAAGGGGAGGGACGCGAAACGGTTTTTCGGTGACGGTTTTTTGTCACTTGCTGGTTCAAAACCGTTACGCATTGCTCGTAGGTTAGGTGGTTTCGCAACGGCATTCCGATGTGATTGATTACATTGGGTTTTATGCCGAAGCGGAACACTTCGCCCACGAGTGAAACGCTTGGCGAGAATGTCGCCAGGGCAGCGGCTTGATCAGGCAAGCCGCTGCCCGGTAGACGATCCGCCGATAACCCGCTCACGCCATGAACACGTTCTTCGCAATCAACAGGATGCCGACAGCGGTTGGCAGCGGAGGAAGTGCACATGGCTACGCTCATCGGTATCGTCAGTAAGGTCATTGGTCAGGTGTTCGCGCAAGCAAGCAACGGCACCCGACGTGCGTTGATCGAGGGGGACAGGCTGTTCGCCGGCGATCAACTGGTCACGGGTGCCGAAGGCGCGGTGGCGGTGCACCTGCAAAATGGCCAGGAACTGACCCTCGGGCGTGGCAGCAGCCTGCAAATGAACTCGCAGTTGCTTGCACATCAGGTGCCCCATGTGGATACCGCTGAAGCGAGCACGCCGACGCAGGCGCAACTGACCGACGTCGAACGACTGCAAAAAGCGATCGCGGCGGGTGATGACCCGACTCAGACAGCGGAAGCCACGGCGGCAGGCCCGGGTACACCGGGCGCACCCGGAGGTGCATTGGGTGGCGGCCACAGTTTTGTGCTGCTGGAAGAAGTGGCGGGGCGGGTCGATCCAACCATTGGTTTCCCTACCGCCGGCTTCAACGGTATTCCTGAATTTCCTCTGGAGCGTCTGGCCGGTGATCCGGACAACGGTGGCAACGCGGCTGCGGCGCCGATTGGTGCTGATACTTCGGATGTTCCGGGCGTTCCGGATGTTCCGGATGTTCCGAATGACCCTGAAGCTTCGGACAGTCCCGTCACCCTCAACGGCCTCGATGTTCCCGGTGGCGAACTGACCGTCTACGAAAAAACCCTCACCTTCGGCACCGACCCCGATGCCCCGGCTCTGACCCGGACGGGTACCTTTACTGTCAGCGCGCCGGATGGCTTGCAAACCCTGACTGTCGGCGGCATCGCCATCGTCACCGCTGGCGTGGCGGCAGGCTTCCCGCAATCGGCCGACACCTGGCACGGCAGCACGCTAACCATCACCGGTTACGACCCGGCTACCGGCGTGGTGAGCTACAGCTACACCCTCAATTACGACAGCGATCACCCGAATGCCGATGGCGCCAACAGCCTCTCCGAAAACTTCGACGTCATTGCCACCGATGCGGACGGCAGCACCGCGACCGGGCAAATCAACGTCAACATCGTCGATGACACGCCGAACGCCAACCCCGACGCAACGTCGGTGACGGAGGGCGGCGTGGTCAGCGGCAACGTGCTGTGGAACGACGTCGCCGGCGCCGATGGCCCCTTGCTCGGCGGTGGCGTGGTCGGCGTGCGCGCCGGTTCGGACACTTCGACCCCGGTCACTGGCGGCCTCAACACCCAGATCAACGGCACCTACGGTTACCTGACCCTGGACGCTCAGGGCAACGCCGAATACCACAGCTACCCGAACGGGGTGAATGGCCCCGGCGCGACCGACGTGTTCACTTACACCCTGCGCGATAACGACGGCGACGAAAGCACCACGACCATCACCATCGACGTCAACAACAGCTGTATCAACAACCCGGTCACCCTCAACGGCCTCGATGTTCCCGGTGGCGAACTGACGGTTTACGAAAAAAACCTCACCTACGGCACCGACCCGGATGCCCCGGCCCTGACCCAGACCGGCACCTTCACCGTCAGCGCGCCGGATGGTCTGCAGACCCTGACCGTGGGCGGCATCGCCGTGGTCACCGCTGGCGTGGCCGCCGGCTTCCCGCAATCGGCCGACACCTGGCACGGCAGCACGCTAACCATCACCGGTTACGACCCGGCCACCGGCGTGGTGAGCTACAGCTACACCCTCAATTACGACAGCGATCACCCGAATGCCGATGGCGCCAACAGCCTCTCCGAAAACTTCGACGTCGTCGCCACCGATGCGGACGGCAGCACCGCGACCGGGCAAATCAACGTCAACATCGTCGATGACACGCCGAACGCCAACCCCGACGCAACGTCGGTGACGGAGGGCGGCGTGGTCAGCGGCAACGTGCTGTGGAACGACGTCGCCGGCGCCGATGGCCCCTTGCTCGGCGGTGGCGTGGTCGGCGTGCGCGCCGGTTCGGACACTTCGACCCCGGTGAACGGCGGCCTCAACACCCAGATCAACGGCACCTACGGTTACCTGACCCTGGACGCTCAAGGCAACGCCGAATACCACAGCAACCCGAACGCCGTGAACGGCCCCGGCGCGACCGACGTGTTCACTTACACCCTGCGCGATAACGACGGTGACGAAAGCACCACGACCATCACCATCGACGTCAACAACAGTTGTATCAGCCCGGTCACCCTCAACGGCCTCGACGCATGCGGCGGCGAGCTGACCGTCTACGAAAAAAACCTCACCTACGGCACCGATCCCGATGCCCCGGCCCTGACCCAGACCGGCACCTTCACCGTCAGCGCACTGAATGGCTTGCAAACCCTGACTGTCGGCGGCATCGCCATCGTCACCGCTGGCGTGGCGGCAGGCTTCCCGCAATCGGCCGACACCTGGCACGGCAGCACGCTAACCATCACCGGATACGACCCGGCCACCGGCGTGGTGAGCTACAGCTACACCCTCAATTACGACAGCGATCACCCGAATGCCGATGGCGCCAACAGCCTCTCCGAAAACTTCGACGTCATTGCCACCGATGCGGACGGCAGCACCGCGACCGGGCAAATCAACGTCAACATCGTCGATGACACGCCGAACGCCAACCCTGACGCCACGTCGGTGACGGAGGGCGGCGTGGTCAGCGGCAACGTGCTGTGGAACGACGTCGCCGGCGCCGATGGCCCCTTGCTCGGCGGTGGCGTGGTCGGCGTGCGCGCCGGCTCGGACACTTCGACCCCGGTCACTGGCGGCCTCAACACCCAGATCAACGGCACCTACGGTTACCTGACCCTGGACGCCCAAGGCAATGCCGAATACCACAGCTACCCGAACGGGGTGAAC
Source organism: Pseudomonas sp. LBUM1670 (assembly GCF_059695695.1). NCBI lineage: Bacteria > Pseudomonadati > Pseudomonadota > Gammaproteobacteria > Pseudomonadales > Pseudomonadaceae > Pseudomonas > Pseudomonas sp. LBUM1670. Next base: position 1,560,346 of record NZ_CP166783.1, read on the forward strand.
GGCCCCGGCGCGACCGACGTGTTCACCTACACCCTGCGCGATAACGACGGTGACGAAAGCACCACCACCATCACCATCGACGTCAACAACAGCTGTATCAACAACCCGGTCACCCTCAACGGCCTCGATGTTCCCGGTGGCGAACTGACGGTTTACGAAAAAAACCTCACCTACGGCACCGACCCGGATGCCCCGGCCCTGACCCAGACCGGCACCTTCACCGTCAGCGCGCCGGATGGTCTGCAGACCCTGACCGTGGGCGGCATCGCCGTGGTCACCACTGGCGTGGCCGCCGGCTTCCCGCAATCGGCCGACACCTGGCACGGCAGCACGCTAACCATCACCGGATACGACCCGGCCACCGGCGTGGTGAGCTACAGCTACACCCTCAATTACGACAGCGATCACCCGAATGCCGATGGCGCCAACAGCCTCTCCGAAAACTTCGACGTCATTGCCACCGATGCGGACGGCAGCACCGCGACCGGGCAAATCAACGTCAACATCGTCGATGACACGCCGAACGCCAACCCCGACGCAACGTCGGTGACGGAGGGCGGCGTCGTCAGCGGCAACGTGCTGTGGAACGACGTCGCCGGCGCCGATGGCCCCTTGCTCGGCGGTGGCGTGGTCGGTGTGCGCGCCGGTTCGGACACTTCGACCCCGGTCACTGGCGGCCTCAACACCCAGATCAACGGCACCTACGGTTACCTGACCCTGGACGCTCAGGGCAACGCCGAATACCACAGCAATCCGAACGGAGTGAACGGCCCCGGCGCGACCGACACGTTCACCTACACCCTGCGCGATAACGACGGTGACGAAAGCACCACCACCATCACCATCGACGTCAACAACAGTTGTATCAGCCCGGTCACCCTCAACGGCCTCGACGCATGCGGCGGCGAGCTGACCGTCTACGAAAAAAACCTCACCTACGGCACCGATCCCGATGCCCCGGCCCTGACCCAAACCGGCACCTTCACCGTCAGCGCACTGAATGGCTTGCAGACCCTGACCGTGGGCGGCATCGCCGTGGTCACCGCAGGAGTGGCGGCCGGCTTCCCGCAGTCGGCCGACACCTGGCACGGCAGCACGCTAACCATCACCGGTTACGACCCGGCCACCGGCGTGGTGAGCTACAGCTACACCCTCAATTACGACAGCGACCACCCGAATGCCGATGGCGCCAACAGCCTCTCCGAAAACTTCGACGTCGTCGCCACCGATACGGACGGCAGCACCGCGACCGGCCAAATCAACGTCAACATCGTCGATGACACGCCGAACGCCAACCCTGACGCCACGTCGGTGACGGAGGGCGGCGTGGTCAGCGGCAACGTGCTGTGGAACGACGTCGCCGGCGCCGATGGCCCCTTGCTCGGCGGTGGCGTGGTCGGCGTGCGCGCCGGCTCGGACACTTCGACCCCGGTCACTGGCGGCCTCAACACCCAGATCAACGGCACTTACGGTTACCTGACTCTGGATGCCCAAGGCAACGCCGAATACCACAGCAACCCGAACGCCGTGAACGGCCCCGGCGCGACCGACACGTTCACTTACACCCTGCGCGATAACGACGGTGACGAAAGCACTACCACCATCACCATCGACGTCAACAGTGGCTGCATCCAAGCGACCAGCGACAACGACGTAACCGTCATCACCAACGTGCTGTCGGGCAGCGTCACGGTGCCTGGCGACGTGCTGCCGGCCAACGACACCGACACCAACCCGCTGACCGCCTCGCCAACCACCTTCAACACCGGCTGGACCGCCAAAGGCGCGGACTTCACCGGCAGCAACCAGAACTACAGTTTCACCGGCAGCAACGCGCAATCCGTGACCATCGCCCGCAGCGCCTTCGTCGCCAACACCGCCGCCATGACCGCGGTGCTGGTGGTCAGCGGCGCGTTGGGCGAAGTCAAACACAACACCGCCAATGACGAAGACCGCATTACCGTCAGCCTCAAACAGGGTGAAACCCTCAACCTCGACCACAACCTGGCGACCGGTCACGTCGCCATGGAGTACTCGGTCAACGGCGGCCCGTTCATTGCCATCGGCGATGGCCAGACCATCACCGCAGCAGCGGACGGCACCTACCAGATCCACATCACCAACATCGACAATGACGGGCCGGGCCACAGCGGCAAGGGCGCAGAAAACTACCAGCTGACCCTGACTGTCGACTACTCCGGCGTCCACAACGTCACCCCGGACTACCACGGCACCTACACCGTCAACGACGACCATGGCGGCAGCGACAGCGCTGCGGTGACCATTACCTATCAGGACGGCCACACCCTCACCGGCACGGCGGGCGATGACGTGTTGGTGGCAGGCACCGGCAACAACGTGATCAACGCGGGCGACGGCAACGATGTGCTCACCGCCGGTGCAGGCAACAACGAACTGCACGGTGGCGCTGGCAATGATTTGCTTTACAGCGGACCGGGCAACGACCTGCTCGACGGCGGCGATGGCATCGACACCGCGAGCTACGCCCATGCCACCGCCGGGGTCAAGGTCGACCTGAGCCTGCTCGGCGCGCAAGGTACCTTAGGCGCCGGCACAGACACCCTGACCGCGATCGAAAATCTCATCGGCTCCAACTTCGACGACACACTCACCGGCGACAACCACAGCAACATCATCACCGGCGGCCTCGGCAACGATGTGCTCAACGGTGGCGGCGGTGACGATTTTCTCATCGGCGGCCTCGGCAACAACACCCTCAGCGGTGGTGCCGGCGCGGACACCTTCCAGTGGCTCAAAGGCAACAGCGGCCACGATGTGGTCACCGACTTCACCCCGGGCACCGACAAACTCGACCTGTCGCAACTGCTGCAAGGCGAGAACGGCACCGCGGCGTCGCTGGATGACTACCTGCACTTCAAAGTCACCGGCAGCGGCGAGTCACTGGTCACCAGCATCGACGTCAGCGGCATGGCCGGCGCCGCGCCGAACCAGACCATCGACCTCGCGGGGGTGAACCTGGCCAGCCATTATGGGGTGACGCCGGGAGCGGGCGGGGTGATTGCCGGCGGGGCGGACACGGCGACGATCATTAACGGCATGTTGAATGACCATTCGTTGAAGGTGGATACCGTGTGATCTGAAGCTTTAAACCACAAAACCCGCCATCCCTGTGTAAGGGATGGCGGGTTTTTTGTTGCGCGTAGTTCAGGGAAGTGTCCGACCAGCGGTAGCAAAACCTGTGATTTCTGACAGTAGCCATTCTTCTGGTAGTGCCTTTAAATCGAGTCATCGGTTAGTCAAAACATCCGTCTAATCACCGCTGTAACGCGCTGCCGATCCAACGCTGCGGAAAATGCAAATCAGGTTCTCGAACAGGCGCCGGGTCACTTTGGATTGGGCGTTGAATCGTTAAGTGGGCGCAACGCCCGATGACTGAAAGGAGCTGTGAAATGACCATCCTTGAAAAGCCAACCGCAACCGCAAAAGAACAGAGATTGCAGAACTACAGGAAGAAACGTCGTATTGCTCAGGCCGACATAGCAGCGCCGACATTAAAAACAATTGTGTTACTGCCAGCGACGGCGGACGACCCGGGCAATCAGCTTCATTCCAGAGATCGAGGTCTTGCAATGGACCTGAAGTTTGAAAGATTTCCAACGGCAGATTATCCAGATGAATCAACCATCACAGTGCAAGCCCTGTTCAACGGCACCCCGGTAGGAAACATATTGACCGAGGCCACGCCACTGAAAGACTCATTTTTTGAACAAACGTTGACGATACCGGCAGGTCTGACAAACCAACCAGGCGAACATTTGGTGCAATACCGCGTCGGTTATCGTTTAAATGGAGATGATTCGTTGCCGTTAACCGTCAATGTCGACGATGAGTCCCCTGTCCTTTCGGTGGAAGTTATCGTTCCTGCTCCAATTAAAAATGAGGGTATTACCGCTGAATTTTTTGATACTAACAATTTCGTGCCGTTGAGTTTGGCCGCTACGTATACCGGTGCAAAAATTAACGATATCGTTCAATATTTTATTAAAGAGTCTGGTCAGCCAACAGCAAGCGCTACGCTTATAGATACCATAGTGCGCACTGATCTTGCTGTTCCATTGAATACCGAAAAGCTTACCAAGGCGTTGGTCGGGATCGATGAAGGGAAGGTTGATGTTTATGCGGTAGCAACTGATCGTAAAGGCAATGTAAGTCAAACGTCTCCGTTGCTGGTACTTGATGTGTCACTCTTTCCTTCCCCAAGGGACCAGGCGGTGACAGTCGAACTGCATGATGATGACGGTGTTATCTTGTTCGAAGATGCACGAACACCAGTCAATACAGTTCTGGCTTATCTTAACTATAAACCTGATGATAAGTGGCGGCTCTCCGTAGAGAATCAGCTCCCTGCAGTGGAATTGGATCTTACTGGAGGCTCGCATACCCATACGTTTCTGTACAAGTATCTATACAATGGGAACGCTGGTGAGAAAGTAGTCGATTTCAACTGGCAAATCAGGCGCGGTGACAAGCTCTATCCGCCGGGTTTGCCACACAACAAAAAATTGAAGATTGATTTAAGAACACCAGGTGAACAACCCGATCCCGAGAACCCGGGATTGCCAGGCTCGCCTGATCCGAGATTGGAGCTGATCACGGTTCAAGGTGTAGATAGGTCGAGGTCTAACTACCTGATCACGGCAGACTCGGAACATGGGGCGAAGGCTTTCGTTAAAATACATAAAGACCATAAACCGGGTGAGCAAGCACATTTGGTCTTTCACGGCGTTGAAATCGAAGAGGCAGAAGGAGGCGTCTTTACGGTGGAGGCTAGCCACGATGATGACACTATTATGTGGTTTGATGTTCCGTCCGATTATATCAAGGGTGGAGGTAATAATAAGCAGACCCGTGTAGAGTACTATCTGACTCATAGTTTGAATTCCACAGTCATTCGCTCGAATGTCACGTTTGTAGAGGCTTATATTAATCCTACCTCTATGGAACAGGCCAACTTCGCGATTACCGGTGATGCGGGCGATGGTCCAGAGTTGTACTGCGGCTCCTTACAACACAACGGCGACTTGGGCACTATGGCGGTGGAGGCCACGTTTGCCGGAGGCGCTCAATTCGCGAATTCGATTATTAAGTTTCACGTCCAGGGTTATGAAAATACGCAAGATACCGGCGGCAACAATGTGCCAGGCTTGGTCATTCCTGATGCAATAGATACCGTGGAGATACAATTAGACGCTAGCGGGAGCGCGAAGAGCGCGTTTTTTACTTATCACGTCTTTGAGAAAATCAAAAACGGTTGGTGTGAAATTACCACTTCTACCAAACAGGACGGTTATTCGACGCCATCTGAACCACGTTTGTTCCGGGTAGGTATGGAGCGCCCCGGGGGAGATTTCTGCAGAATTCCCTGATCAAAAAATGGAGGCGCTTAGGCGCCTCCTTTTTTTTCATAGTGTCTTTATTGTGTTGCGGGTTGGCTTGGCGTCAGGGGATTTTTCCTCAAGTGATCAGAGATTAATCCTACATCCTTCTGTAGGAGTAAACGCTATTGTCCGCCCCCCTCACAGTCCTCCCTTTGTCGTTAACCGACGAGGAGGTAACGATGAACAGGACATGAAGCCATGACGACTGACAACACAAAGAAACGTTTATCCATCGCTACAGATTCCATCGCCATGCTGGCACTAATGCCGGCATTTTTATTGATGAGTTCCTCCGCTTTGGCAGCGGTCATTGTTGATAACGGCGCCACACTGGATATCGATTCGAATGATGCATCTATCGATTACCTGGTGCGCAATAACAGTGTGCTGAATATCAATGGCGCGACGACCCAAAGCGTACAGATCCAATCGGGCTCCACCTTAAATATTGACGGCGCGACCGTTGTTGGTAATCCGGGGAATGCCGGTATAACGATCAACAGCAGTCGGGCGACCATTGATCGCGCAATAGTCTCCAGTGACACCATGGCGTTAGTGCTTAACCGGCCGCCATTATCCACTCAGGGCTCGACCGTTACCGCTGCCAACAGTGACTTCACAGGTGGTAACGCCGGTGCGGCTGTGTCGGCGTTCAGCACACTCGAACTCATCGATAGCGACGTGACAGGAACAAACGTAGGCAGCTACGGCTTGATCATTGCGGGTGGGACAGTACGTGCCACAGCCAATACTCGTATCAGTGGTGATGCTTCGGGTGTATTGATGGACAGCGACCCGCTCGGTGCTAACCCGTCGCTGGTTCTGGACAATTCCAGCGTCGAAGGCCGTAGCGGCCCGGCAATCCTGGTCGATCAGGGTGTCGACGCCAGTATTCAGGTATTGAACGGTTCCAGGTTGATCGCCGCCGACGGCAATTTGCTGAAGGTGCAAGGTGCTTCGACGGCGAACATGTTGGTCGGTCGCAGCATTCTGGAAGGCAATGTGGACGTGGATGGCAACAGCACCGCCAATCTCACGCTTGACGGTGCTCAATGGACCGGCGACTTCAATGTCGGAAGCGGTTCCACTGGCAATCTTGACTTGCGAAACCAGTCACGCTTTACCGGGCGTCTGGACGGGGTCAGCAATCTGTCGATCAACCAGTCGGAATGGATCATGACCGGTAACGACACCGTCGGCGCATTGAACATGGCGGGCGGCATTGTACGTTTCGGTGCTGCCAGTGCGCCGGGTACTTACTATCAACTGAACCTTGGCAGCCTCAACGGCAGCGGCACGTTTTTCATGAAGGGGGACTTCGAGACGGGTGAGCGTGACTTCCTGAACATTGCCGGCGCGGCCAATGGCCAATTCGGTCTTGCGGTCAGCGCTTCCGGCAAGGATACCGTGTCTCCGCAACAATTGACGCTGGTGCACATGGACTCCGGCAGCGCAACATTCTCGCTGGTGGGCGGTCGCGTGGACCGTGGCGCCTGGTCTTATTCGCTGGCCAGTTCCACCAACGCCGCGGGCGGCACCGATTGGTACCTGGACCCGTACTCCAGAACGATCAGCCCCGGTGCGCAATCGGTGGTGGCATTGTTTAAAACGGCACCTACCATTGCTTATGGCGAGCTGACGTCGGTGGAAAAGCGCATGGATGAGTTGGAATCGAACGCTAACCTTCAGGGCTTCTGGATCCGGCCGTTCAGCAACAGGTACAACGTCGCCGATGTTTCTGGCGTCGGGTATCAGCAGCGACAGCAGGGCCTTTCCCTGGGCGCCGATACCCGGCTGGGTGACAGCCTGTGGCGGGTCGGTGTGTTGGCGGGTTACAGCCATGCCGATATTGATCTTAAGGGTGGTACTTCCGCGACGGTCGACAGCGTTTTCGCAGGTCCTTATTTCAACTGGCAAAATCCGGACAACGGCGTTTACGTCAACGGCGTATTCAAGATCAACCGTTTTCGGAATAAATCCAAAGTCAGCTTGAGCGACAGCACCCGTGCCAAGGGCGATTACAACAACTCAGGGGTGAGCGCGCTGGTCGAGGTTGGCCAGAACATCAAGCTGGATAATGACGTATCCATCAAACCGTTTGCCCAGATATCGGCGGCTGTTATCGGCGGCGCAGAGTACGATTTCGACAATGAGATGGCCGCTGATGGCGACCGTACGCACTCGTTGCGCGGCAAGTTGGGCGTCGCTACTGGTCGCAATTTCAACGTTGGCAACGACACGACCGTGCAGCCGTATGCTCATGTTGCGTTGCTTCATGAATTTGCCAATAAAGACGGCGTTCAGGTCAACGGCAACGATCTTAATACCGATTTGTCTGGCTCCGGTTTTGAGATCGGTACCGGGGTAGCTGTTTCGTTGTCCAAGAACATCCGCGTGGATGCGGGGTTTGATTATGCCAAGGGTAAAAGCTTTGAGGCGCCTTTCGCGGTGAGCTTGGGGTTTAGCTACGCGTTCTGATTGATGCGCATAAAAAAACCGCCTGTGAAGGCGGTTTTTTTATGTCGCTGAAATATCAACTGAAGGCTTTTGGCAGTTTTAGATGTCTCACTATGGCAAAACTGTAACTACGTAATCATCGGACGCTGGGGTTGAGCCATCCGACTCCTGGATGGTGAAGGTGTACTTGGCAGGGGGCAATTTGCTGACGAAGTGGACGCATATGCCATTTTCATTGGCTGTATCATCTGATGGAGGAACGGGGGCACCATTTAATTTCATTCTCTTACCCGCCGCTGCTTTACCTCTGACGACGAGCCACTTGCTTTTGGTCGCGCCCCCGTTTTCGATCTGCTCATTATTCTCGCCAACGAGAAGGGTGATTTCGGATGGCTTGGCTGTTTCCACAGTAAATGAGTAAGTTCTGGACTCACCACCTTCGGGGTAACGAGCTACGGCTTTAACTACGTAAGGCTTGTTGGAGAGCGGGCCTATTTCGATTTTGCAGGTCCCGTCTGCCTTCACGACTTCTTGACCCAATAGGGTCTCTCCGTCGAAAGCCTGGATCTCTTTGTCTTTCTCGCCTGTGCAATTAACGAACAGTGATTTTTCGGAAGTGGTGCTGTCCTCTGCAATCACGTTATTTGCAGCGTCGGTAATGTCAACGAGAGTGACGGCGGTAGCGGCTCTTACAGTAAAAGTCCGCGGGGTTGTGGGGGCAAGCCGATTGCCGATTGCTTCTGCGGTAACGCTGTAAGGTCCGTTGGCTAAGTTTACGAAACGATGCGTCCAGTTGCCTTTATCGTCAGCCTTCACGTCGACGGGGGTGGGAACCCCACCCACGAGTTTGACTTTCGCGAGTGCACCAGCTGTGCCGATGAGGGTCAGGTTTTTCTCAATGGTGCTCTCACCCTCAGGCACGCTGGTGTCATCGTCAGTGAGTACATCATCAATGCTCAGCGGGACACCTTCTCCCTTTGTAAAGGTAAAGACGCTGGACTCTTTTCCATCAGGTGCCTGGAACTTGATCTCGTATTTTTTTTCTTCCAGCCCGCTCAAGGTGAATTTAAAGAGACCACAGGCATTAACCGTCGCCTTTTCACTCAACTCAGTCTCGCCGTCAAATACCTTGAGCATTGCACTTGGAGGAGCATTGCCGGTGAATTCGGCGGCGTCGCCATCGTAGCCCCCACCGTTTTCAATGGGTTTCCCATCACCTGTAACGGTGTTAATGATTGGTGTCAGGGTCGCTGCGGTCAATCTTCTGGGACCGGAATAGTCAAAGGGGGCTTTTTTTTCTATAGCGGAAAGTACGACGCATTTGAATAGTGGCAGCGTAAACGTTTTGGTCCAAATCCCGCCTGGGCCGCTTGTCACCTCAGTCAATGGGGTAACTCTATCGCGCAACACAAGTTCAGTGTCGGGTGCAGCCCTGCCCTTAACTGTCACGGTCGAATCATAGGTTATTGCGTTTTCATCAATGACCGCGCCATTGCGGTCACGGATATCTTCGATAGTCACAGTGGCGGTTTCATCGGGAAACGGGGTATTGACGGTCATGGCGATGACTCCAGTCATTTAGGGGGGACGGAGTGATTTAAAGAGGGAAACGCCAGATTGGCTACTGTCATAACTAACAGGTTTTTCCGAATTTCCGACGAATGGATCCGGCCCATGTACCGCTAGAGCAATAGGAAAATTTTTGTTGAAGTGAGGGAGCAGGAAATAGCTTGGCTGGTGAAGTAGTTCAGGATTTGCGCAAAGTCTTCTGCCGAAGAATATAAGCCGTCACCAGCACCGCGCTGGTCAGCATAAAACCGCGTGCCCACGGCAGGGGCACCAGGTAGCACGACAACAGAATGCTGACCCACATCAAACCAATGGCATACACCTTGCCCTTGAGCGGAATGCCGTTGCCGTCAAGGTAATCGCGAATCCACGGACCCAGCCGTGGATGCTCCACCAGCCAATTGTAAAAGCGCGGTGAACTGCGGGCAAAACACGCGGCCGCCAGTAGCAGGAAAGGCGTGGTGGGCAACACCGGCAGGAAAATTCCGATCACCCCCAGCGCTACGCTCAGCCAGCCGATGGCCAGCAGCCCGTAACGCAACATCAGGGAGCGGTTGCCTATGGGGTTGTCCATAGGCAGAACCTTAGTGGTGACGTGGCTTGAGGATCGCCGGTTTTTCGTCTGGCGCGTTGCACAGCAGGTACAGCGCGGTCAGGGCTTCCGGGATCTGCACGATCATGTCGTCCATCAGGTTCGGGTCGGCCGCGATGTCGGAGAACTCGGGCTGTTCGTCGAACAGACCGGAACCGACCATGATCGGCAGCAGCATTTCGCTGACTTCGTCTTCGGCGGTTTCGAACCAGGCCGCTTCGCGCAGGAACACGCCTTCCATGAAGCCGATGCACCAGCCGCGCAGGTCGGAATCGTCCGGCTCTTCGCCAAGGTCGAGGTCGCATGGCAGTTCGAATTCTTCATCGGACGCCAGTTGGCGAGCGATGTGAGCCTTGAGGGCCAGCAGGGTGGATTCGATGGCTTCACGCTCGGTGTCGTCGGCGTAATGCGGCTCTTCGGCGAAGAGGGCATCGATCCATTCACGGTCGGGAACGCTTTCGGAACAGATCGACAGCGCAGTGAGGTAGCCGTGGGCGGCCACGTAGTCCAGCGCCTCGTCATGCAGTTCATCGGCGTCGAGGAAGACTTGCAGGCGGGTTAGTTGCTCAGCGAAGGACATTAAAGGGCTACCTTGGGAATTAAACGGATGCGGGAATTCTAGGCCTTCTTGAGCACTCAGGCCAGCCGCGCGGGATATTTGAACCCTAGAGGCCTCGCGGAGCACCGCAAAGCCTGTGGGAGCGGGCTTGCTCGCGAAAGCGGAGTGTCAGTCGACATTAATGCTGCCTGACACAACGCATTCGCGAGCAAGCCCGCTCCCACAGGTTCTGCGCCATATTGGATTTTGTGTGTCTTCTCAGCGGCGCCCTTTGCCGGACAGGCCTCGGGTATACTCCCGCGTTTTGTGATGCCCTGCTGGCGTCGCGGCTGAAATGTGAAGCGTCATGCAATGCGCACTTACGATTTGTCGGTGCAGCCTTGCGGATCCTGAACCAGCCTTGCAGGGATGTTTTGGTGATTTTTGGAGTTTTTATGCTCGAACAGGCTCAACGCGTCCTCAAGGACATCTTCGGCTACGACAGTTTTCGTGGCCGTCAGGGTGCAATCATTGAGCGCGTGGCCAGTGGCGGTGACGCTCTGGTGCTGATGCCTACCGGCGGTGGCAAATCCTTGTGCTTCCAGGTGCCGGCGCTGCTGCGCGAAGGCCTGGCGGTGGTGGTGTCGCCGCTGATCGCGCTGATGGACGATCAGGTCGCGACCCTCGAAGAACTGGGCGTCGCCGCCGCTGCGTTGAACTCCACGCTGAGCGCCGAGCAGCAACGCGACCTGGCCGCACGGATCAAGCGCGGTGAAGTGAAGATGCTTTATCTCGCGCCCGAGCGTCTGGTTCAGCCGCGCATGCTGGCGTTCCTGCAAAGTCTTGAAATCGCTTTGTTCGCCATTGACGAGGCGCATTGCGTGTCCCAATGGGGCCATGATTTCCGCCGCGAATATCTGCAACTGGGTCAGTTGGCGGAGCTGTTCCCCAACGTTCCGCGCATTGCCCTGACCGCGACGGCGGACAAGCGTACTCGCGAAGAAATCGTCGATCGTTTGCACTTGCAGGATGCCGAGCGCTTCCTCTCGAGCTTCGACCGGCCGAACATTTTCTATCGCATCGTACCCAAGGAGCAGCCGCGCAAGCAGTTGCTGGCGTTCCTCGCCGAGCGGCGCAGCGATGCCGGCATCGTTTACTGCCTGTCACGCAAGAAAGTCGACGAGGTGGCGGTGTTCCTCAGCGAGCAAGGCTTCCCGGCGCTGCCGTACCACGCCGGCCTGCCCAACGAAACGCGAGCGCTCCACCAGAAACGCTTCCTCAACGAGGAAGGCCTGATCATGGTCGCCACCGTGGCGTTCGGCATGGGCATCGACAAGCCCAACGTGCGCTTCGTTGCTCACCTCGACCTGCCGAAATCCCTTGAAGCTTACTACCAGGAAACAGGGCGCGGTGGCCGTGACGGTCTGCCGGCGGATGCCTGGATGGCTTACGGCCTGCAAGACGTGGTGATGCTCAAGCAGATGCTGCAGAACTCCGAAGGTGACGAGCGCCACAAGCGTCTGGAGCAGCACAAGCTCGACGCCATGCTGTCGCTCTGCGAAGAAACCCGCTGCCGTCGTCAAACCCTGCTGGCGTATTTCGACGAAGACATGCCCGAGCCATGCGGCCACTGCGACAACTGCGTCGATGGCGTGCAGACCTGGGATGCCACCGAGCCGGCGCGTCAGGCACTGTCGGCGATCTTCCGCACCGGTCAGCGCTATGGCGTCGGCCATCTGGTGGACGTGTTGCTGGGCAAGGACAACGAAAAGGTCCGCAGCTTCGGCCATCAGCATCTGTCGGTATACGGTGTCGGCAAGTCGATGGGGGAGAGCGAATGGCGCTCCCTGTTCCGCCAGCTGGTGGCCCGTGGTCTGGCCGACATCGACCTTGAAGGCTACGGTGGCCTGCGCCTCAGTGCCACTTGCCGGCCGTTGCTCAAGGGCGAAGTGACCCTGGAATTGCGCCGAGACCTCAAGCCGCAAACCACGGCGAAAAGCAGCAAGAGCCAGGCGAGCCAACTGGTGCGTGGCGAAGAGCGCGAGCAGTGGGAAGCCTTGCGCGCCCTGCGTCGCAAGCTCGCCGAAGAGCACGGTGTGCCGCCGTACGTCATCTTCCCCGACTCGACGTTGCTGGAAATGCTCCGCAGCCAGCCGACCTCGCTGTCGGAAATGGCCACGGTCAGCGGCGTCGGTGCGCGCAAACTGGAGCGTTACGGCGAGGCCTTCCTCGAAGTGCTCGGCGGTCAGGTCGAGGCGCCGAAAGTGGTGGCCGATGTGCGTCACGAGCTGATCACCCTCGCTCGCGCCGGCATGACGCCGCTGCAAATCGCCGGTCAACTGCAATGCTCGGAAAAGAACGTCTACGCCATGCTCGCCGAGGCCATCGGCAAGCAGCAGTTGTCGCTGGAACAGGCGCTGGACCTGCCCGAAGACTTGATGGGCGAAGTCCAGGATGCGTTCCTCGACGGCGAGGGCGAATTGCCGCCGGTGGCGGAGATTGCGGCACTGTTCGCCGGTCGCGTGCCGGAAGGTGTTTTGTATTGCGTACGTGCCGCGCTGCAATCGGAATTCGAGATCTGAAGCCTGAATCCCGAAAACGGTTGTATGGGTGTAACGATTCAGTACAGAGCAAGCCTTGCCTCAAGCCAAGGGTCATGCTTAGCTGACTAATAATTAGTTTTTCTCTATTTCAGTCTAACCATGAGTGTTTTATGCCGTTAACCGATCAACACCGATTTGGCATGCAACTGGCCCAGATGTCGCGCGGCTGGCGTGCTGAACTGGACCGCCGTCTGGCCGGCCTGGGTTTGTCCCAGGCGCGCTGGCTGGTGCTGCTGCACCTGGCACGTTTCGAGGAGGCGCCGACCCAGCGTGAACTGGCGCAAAGCGTCGGCGTCGAAGGGCCGACCCTGGCGCGACTGCTCGACAGTCTGGAAAGCCAGGGCCTCGTCCAGCGCCAAGCCGTGGTGGAAGACCGCCGGGCGAAAAAAATTGTCCTCTGCGCCCCGGCCCGTCCCCTGATCGAACAAATTGAAACCATCGCCACTCAACTGCGCCACGAGCTGTTTGATGGTGTTGACGAGGCGGAGTTGAAGGTCTGCATGCGTGTTCACGGGCACATTCTGGCCAACCTGGAAAAATCTTGAGGCATAACCGGGTGTAAGCTTTTTGAGATACCCCGTTGGGCAGACTATAAAGAACTACTAGGCAATATCGTGTTCGTACCGGATGTGCGAACACGCACCGGTTGGTTCTGGTTATATAAGGGATGCTCATGCTCACGAGTTGGCACGTTGTATTGCGGTGGTGCGCCAGGCTGCTTCTGGCCAGCGGGGCTGTGACCTACTCGGCATTGGCGCCCGCGCTGGGGCTGGGTGAAATCACCGTGCATTCGGCATTGAATCAACCGCTGCGTGCCGATATCGCCCTGGTGGATGCTGCGGGTCTGGAGGAGGGCGATCTGTCCGTCAGTCTGGCGGCCGCTGACGAATTCAGTCGCGCCGGCGTCGAGCGGGTGTTCTTTCTCAATGACCTGAAGTTCACGCCAATCCTGAGGGGCAACCAGAGCCTGATCCGGGTGAGCTCCAGCAAAGTGGTCGACGAGCCTTTCCTGAATTTTCTCGTGCAGCTCAATCAGCCCAATGGGCGTGTGCTACGCGAGTACACGGTGCTGATCGATCCGCCGGGTACGCCGGGAATCGTGCCGGTTGCCGACGAAGCGGTCGCCAGCTCTCCGCACTCTCCATTCCCGAGCGTCCAACCGGCCACTGCACCGCCATCCGCCGCGAAGAAAACTGCCTCTGCAGTTGAACCCACCGTTGCACCGGTCGTTGATCCCGTCGCCGAGCAATTGGCCGCCAGCGTGCTGCAAAACCAGCAACTGCAAACATCCGTCGACGAGCTGAACGCGAAACTTCAGGCCCGGGACGAGCAGGTCGCCGGCCAGAAAAAACAGATAATCGAACTGGAAACCCGGTTGGTGGAGATCCAGCAAGCGCCCCCGGTTACGCCGCCAGCGGTGGCGCCAGCCCCGGTCGCGGTACAAGAGCCCGAGACGTCCGACTGGCCGCTGATAGCCGGGTTGTCGGCGTTGGTGGCATTGCTGTTGGTGGGACTGTTCGTTCTCCGCCGCCGCCAACGACAGCAGGTTCAGGTCCTGGCTGCAGATCGTCCCGTTTTGCCGTCGCGACATGAGCCGGTGCTCAATCAAACCGAGGAGCCGTCAGCGAAGCCCACCCCGCCGAAACCTGCCCCCGATCGTCATGACGAGACACCGTCAGGCGATGTGCTGGAAGGCGTGGGCATCTATCTGGCCTATGGCCGTTTTTCCGAAGCGGCGGGCTTGTTGCGTGATGCCTTGGAGAAGGAGCCACAACGTACGGACCTGGCCGTGCAATTGATGGAAGTCCTCGGCAAGCAAGGGGATGGGCCAGCCTATGACGCGCAGGAAAACAGCCTGCGTGACGCCGGGTTCGATGCTCAGCAACTTCAGGACATCCGTGCCCGCTACCCGAAACTGGAGAATGCGGTGCCCGTGGCTGCTGCGGCAGCCATCACAACACCGGTGAAATCCGAAGCAGCGCCCGGCGACGAATTCCAGCTGAATCTGGATGACCTGTCGATGGATTCGAGTTGGGATCTGGTCAGTCCGTTCGAAAGCACTCATCCCTCGGACAAACCACCTGAGGTCGTGGAGCCCGTATTCACCTCGAACCTGCACGTGTTGCCTGATCTGTCGGATATGCCTGAAGAACCGACCCTGGACGAGCCCGAGCTGGAATGGATAGCCGAACCGGACTCACAGACTCTGGACGACGATTTTCTCGATGAATTCAGTGATGCCGGTCAGTCACTCGAACTTGAGCCTCTGAACCTGGAACCGGGGGAACCGACCAACGCAGGTAAACTGGAACAGGCCCAGACCTGCATCGATGACGGCGATCTGGAGAGTGCCATCGAGCTGCTCAACGAGTTGCTCAAGGACGGCGATGAGCCGCTCAAGCAGACTGCGCGGACATTGTTGGCCGGTATCCGCTGACGCTTTATCATGGCGACGCCCTCTGGCTCAGGAGTTTCGCCCGTCATGACCACGCACAAACCGGAAATCGTCATCACCTACTGCACGCAGTGCCAATGGCTGTTGCGTGCCGCGTGGTTGGCGCAAGAACTGCTCAGTACCTTTGGCGATGATTTGGGCAAAGTGTCGCTGGTGCCTGGCACCGGTGGCGTGTTTCACATTTTCTGTAACGATGTGCAGATCTGGGAGCGCAAGGCGGACGGCGGTTTCCCGGAGGCCAAGGTGCTGAAGCAGCGGGTCCGCGATCAGATCGATCCGGACCGCGACCTTGGGCACAACGACCGCACTCAGTGAGACGCGGCTTCGGCAGCGACTACTTTTTTGCTTGAAGCGCCCGATAGCCTGCTGGACACCACAATCGCCACGATGATCAAGGCACCGCCGATCAGCATGCGCAGCGTCGGGTTTTCATCGAACAGCAGCCAGGCCACGGTGATGCCGTAAACCGGCTCCAGCGCGAACACCACGGCGGCGGTTCGCGCCTTGATCACCGCGAGGCTGGCGACGAACAGGCTGTGAGCGACGCCGGTGCAGAACACCCCGAGCAGGCCGATCCACAGCCAGTCGATGGCGCGGACTTCGCTCAACTGTGGCGCCGCCACCGGCAGCAGGCACAACGCGACCACCACGTTCTGGCACAGCGCGGCCTGTACCGGCGGAATTCGTCCGGAACTGGCGCGGTTGGTCAGGGACAGTAGTGAAAACAGCAATCCGGAGCCCACCGCCCACAACAGGCCGGTGGTGGCGCCGCTGGCCAGATCGAAGTCAGGCGTGACCAGCACCAGTCCGACACTCACCAACACCACCAGGAGTATTTCATTGGCGCGAATGCGCTCGCGGAAAATCAGCCCTTCCAGGATCACCGTAAACGCCGGGAAACTGGCGAAACCCAGGGTCGCGATCGCTACGCCCGCGACTTTCACCGCAATGAAAAAACTCACCCAGTGCCCGGCCAGCAACAACCCGCTGAGCAGCAGGCGACGCCAGTCCACGGCGTGCAGTTTCTGCCAGCGCGTCTGACTGGCGAACCGCGCGAAAACGGCGAGGGCGAGCACGGCAAACGCTGCACGGCCGAAGACGATGACGGCGGGGGAGGCAGCGGCGAGTTTGCCAAACACACCGGTCAGGCCAAACATCAGTGCGCCGATATGCAGGGCGCCAAGGGCGGAACGGGGAGTCATTGCAATCCTTAACAACAAACGAACAGAGGCGTAGGAGCTGCCGCAGGCTGCGATCTTTTGATTTTGATCCTGAAAAACAAAATCAAAAGATCGCAGCCTTCGGCAGCTCCTACATTGAAGCGTGTAAAGCGGGGTCTGTCTGTCGCGAGACTATTGTCATTTGTTGCCAGCCTCGCGCCGCAATTTCCCGGGGGAGGCACCAAACTCCCGCAACACCGCCGCTGAAAATGCACTTTGCGAACTGTAGCCAACCCGACTGGCAATCTCGCCAACGGGCAACGCCGAATCCCGCAACATGCTCACGGCCATGTGCAAACGACGACTGCGAATGTAGTCCATCGGCGTCTGTCCGCATTCCGCGACAAACCGCGCATGCAGCCGAGCGCTGGACAGGCCGGCGATGCGCGCCAGATCGGCGACTTGCAGCGGATAGGCCGCGTACTGATCGATGTGTGTATTCAACGCGGCGTAGGGAAGACGCCGACCGCCCATCACATCGGGTCTGGCATTGTTGAGGCTGGCCAACAACAGCACCGCACCTTGTTGCGCAATCAAGGGGTCGCTGACCTGACTGCTCGCCAGCCAGTTCACCAATTGGCTTTGCCCGGCATCCAGCGGCAGGCGCCCTGCGTTGTCGAGTAAACGACGGCTGGCGTCGGCGTGCTCGCCAAGGGACTGAGCCACCCATTGATCGCTCGGCACGTCCAGCACCAGGCAGCGGCTGCCATTGGCGCTGCCACAGGCATGATGGAATCCGGACGGGACGACCACGAAACTCTGCTGAACCACCTGACTGCCACGCCCGTCGACCTCGAAATCCAGCGCGCCCGAGAGGCCGAACACCAGTTGCGCGTGGTCATGGCTGTGGACGATCAGGTCGTGAGTGTATTGGCGTAGCGTGAGGATCGGTCTCATCGCAGGGTCTCCCGAGTAAGGCCGTCAGTCTACACCGGGGTCGCTCCAACGCGTTGTCACAGGACTGACTTGTCACTGTCATGGGCAATTAACCGGACCGGCGCAAGCTTGCAAAAAATATCGCAGAGGGTTGCCCATGACCAGCGCCGAGCTCGCCAAACCCAGCCGTAAGCAACGTGTGCGGACCCTATGGATTTCCGATGTGCATCTAGGCACCCGGGATTGCCAGGCCGAGCACTTGTCGCAGTTTCTCAAGGGCTACCACGCGGACAAGATCTACCTGGTCGGCGACATCATCGACGGCTGGAAACTGCGCAGCGGGATGTACTGGCCTCAGGCGCACACCAACGTGATCCGTCGCCTGTTGACCATGAGCAAGCGCGGCACCGAGGTGATCTACGTCACCGGCAACCATGATGAATTCCTGCGCCGTTATTCGAAGCTGATTCTGGGCAACATTCAATTGGTGGACGAAGCCGTGCACGTGACCGCCGATGGCCGCCATTTGCTGGTGATCCATGGTGACCAGTTTGACGTGATCACCCGCTATCACCGCTGGCTGGCCTTCCTCGGCGACTCGGCCTACGAATTCACCTTGACCCTCAACCGCTGGCTCAACCACTGGCGTGCCCGTTACGGCTACGGTTACTGGTCGCTGTCCGCGTACCTCAAGCACAAGGTGAAAACCGCGGTCAGTTTCATCAGCGACTTCGAAGAAGCCATCGCCCACGAATGCGTCAAACGCGAATTGCACGGGGTGGTGTGCGGGCACATTCACCATGCCGAGATTCGCAAGGTCGGCGAAGTGGATTACCTCAATTGCGGGGATTGGGTGGAGTCGTGCACGGCGCTGATCGAGCATTGGGATGGCTCGATCGAGTTGTACCGGTTGGCGGATGCCCAGGCGCGGGAGGCGGAGTTGAAAGCCATTAAAATCGCAGAACCCGCATAACATTTTGGGTGTTTGAGCCGGCCTCTTCGCGAGCAAGCCCGCTCCCACATTTGATCCAAGGTGGTCACAAAACCTGTGTTCACAGAAGATCAAATGTGGGAGCGGGCTTGCTCGCGAATGGACCGCGAAGCGGTCCCGCTGGATCTGTCAGGCCGGCGCGTGTTCTTCCATCGCCGCCCTGTAAATCGAGCTCTTCGGCTCCGTAAACAACCGCTCCATCATCGGCTCGAAGAAACTCAGCGGTAATGTCTCGTAAGCCGGATCAAACGCCGCCGCATCGTACTTCGCGCAGAATTCGATGGTCGCCTGATACTGCGGATGAGCGCTGAACTGCTCGCGCAAATGCCGATCCATGCCCAGGTGATGGAAAAAGTAGTACCCCTGGAAGATCCCGTGTTTCTCCACTATCCACAGATTCTCGGCGCTAACGAATGGCTTGAGGATCGCTGCCGCGATGTCCGGGTGGTTGTAGGAGCCCAAGGTGTCGCCGATGTCGTGAAGCAGGGCGCACACCACGTACTCTTCGTCGCGGCCATCGCGCCAGGCACGGCTGGCGGTTTGCAGGGAATGGGTCAGACGATCCACCGGGAAGCCGCCAAAATCACCCTCCAGCAGTTTCAGGTGCGCCACAATCCGTGTCGGCAATTGCTTCGCATAGGCACCGAAGTCGGCGGCGATGATCGCCCAGTCTTCCTGCGTGCCGTCCTGCATGTGGGTGAAACGGGCATTGGCATTCATCGGCTATCCTCTTGTCTGGTCGAAAGGGATTTTTTCAGTGTACGACCTGTATCCATTTGCGCACTGACTGCGCAGGACGCATTGCTGGCAAATCGGGCCTAGAACGGCACGCGGCCCAGAATCATGTCGCGGTACATGACGAAATCGCCGAGCAGGCTGTAAAACGGATGTTGAAAAGTCGCAGGACGGTTCTTTTCAAAGAAGAAATGCCCGACCCAGGCGAAGCTGTAGCCGGCCAGCGGAACGGCCAGCAGCCATAGCCAGGCCCCTTTGCCGATGGTCAGGGCCAGAATGAAAATAACCAGTGTCGTGCCGATAAAGTGCAATCGTCGACAGGTACTGTTGCTGTGTTCACTCAGGTAATACGGGTAGAACTCGGCGAAGCTGTTGAAACGTTTGATGTTTTCCACGACTGCGATCTCTGTGTTTATTGTTCTGATTGCAAGTTGTTCTGCGAGTAGCTTATTTGAGTCTAGAGTGATCATTGGCATCAGCCAGTGACAATGGGCGCCACTTTAGTATCCTTCGGAAATTGGCCGTAGCATGCGGCTCACCATGTAAGTAGACGCCATGAGCGAACGAACGACTTCTGCAAGCTGGGCGATGGGGATTGTCAAAGCACTGGAGATGGACGGCCTGGATTGCCGGGTTCTGTTCGAGCAGTTGGGGCTCGACTACGCGTCACTGGACGATCCGGATGCGCGCTTCCCGCAAGATTCCATGACGCGACTGTGGCAGCGAGCGGTCGAGTTGTCCGGCAACCCGGCGATCGGCCTGAACATGGGCAAGGCTGTGCGACCTGCGCAGTTTCATGTGACCGGCTACGTCCTGATGTCCAGCCAGACCTTGGCCGAAGGCTTCAAGCGGTTGGTGCGTTATCAGCGAATCATTGCCGAAAGTGCGGACTTGAGTTTCCGCCTGCTGGATGAGGGCTACGCGCTGATTCTGACGGTCCACGGCGACCACTTGCCGCCGACCCGACAAAGTGCCGAAGCCTCGCTGGCCTGTGCGCTGGCGTTGTGCGGATGGCTGACCGGGCGCACCCTGCAACCGCGCAAGGTGCTGATGCAGGGCGAACAGCCCGCCGATCTCGAACCTTATAAACAAGCCTTCCATGCGCCGCTGGTGTTCAACGCGCCCTATGACGCGCTGATCTTCGAACGCGCCGACATGGAAGCACCGTTGCCGACCGCCAACGAGGCCATGGCGCTGCTGCATGACCGGTTTGCCGGCGAATACCTGGCGCGGTTTTCCGAAAGCCGCGTGACCCACAAGGCACGTCAGGTGTTGTGCCGCTTGCTGCCCCAGGGCGAGCCCAGGCGCGATACCGTGGCGCAGACGCTGCACCTGTCGCAACGGACGTTGCAGCGGCGCTTGAAGGAGGAGGGCACGAGTTTTCAGGCATTGCTTGATGACACCCGGCGCGAACTGGCCGAGCAATACCTCGCGCAGCCAACCATGACCCTGCTGGAAATTGCCTACCTCTTGGGGTTCGCCGATCCGAGCAATTTCTTCCGCGCCTTCCGACGCTGGTTCGACGCCACCCCCGGCGAATACCGGGTGCGGCTGATGGAAACGCCGAACAGGGTCAGTGACGCCAGAACGCCGGAATACACAGAACAAACACCGTAATGATCTCCAGTCGACCGAGCAGCATGCCGAAGGAAAGAATCCATTTGGCGGCATCCGGCAGGGTGGCGAAGTTGCCCGCCGGGCCAATGGTCTCGCCGAGTCCCGGCCCGACGCCGGACACGGTGCTAGCCGCGCCGGTCAGGGCGGTCATCCAGTCGACGCCGAGCAGCGACAGCAGCAAGGCGATCACGCAGATGGTAATGGCGAAGAAGAACGAGAACGTCAGGATTGAACGCACGATCTCTTCGTCGAGGCGATGGCCGTTGTACTTCTGCTTGATCACCGCGCGCGGGTGAATCAGCTGGTTAAGGTTGGCCTTGAGCAATATGTAGGCGACCTGGAAGCGGAAAATCTTGATCCCGCCCGCGGTCGATCCCGAGCAACCGCCGACAAACCCCAGATAAAAGAACAGCATCAGCGAGAAATTGCCCCAGAGGCTGTAGTCCCCGAGTGCGAAACCTGTGGTCGTCACCACCGACGTCACGTTCAGCGCCACATGTCGTAGCGCGTCCAGCCAATGCAGCTGAGTGGTCCACCAGTACCAGGTGGTGAGCACCAGCCACGTCACCAGCAACATGCCGAGCAAACCTTGCACCTGCTGATCCTTGATCAGGGCCTGGCGGTTACCGCGCAAGGTCGCCACGTACAGCGTGAACGGCAGACTGCCGAGAATCATGATGACGATCGCCACCCAGTGCACCGCCGGTTGCGTCCACTTGGCCAGGGACTGGTCGGAGGTGGAGAAACCGCCGGTGGAAATCGCCGACATCGCGTGGTTGATCGCGTCGAACGGGCTCATCCCCGCCCACCAGAACGCCAGGCTGCCGAAAATGGTGATGCCGACGTAGGCCGCTACGATCAACCGCGCCACCATGTGCGAACGGGGCATGACTTTTTCGGAACGGTCCGACGACTCGGTCTGAAACAGCCGCATGCCACCGATACGCAGCAATGGCAGAATGGCGACCGCCATGCCGATAAAGCCGATGCCGCCGATCCAGTGCAGCAACGAACGCCACATCAGGATGCCGGGAGACATGTCATCCAGACGATTGAGCACCGTCGCCCCGGTGGCGGTGATACCGGACATGCTTTCGAAGAACGAGTCGGTGTAGCTGATACGCTGGGTCAACAGGAACGGCAGCGCGGCGAAAATGCACACCACCAGCCAGCTGCTGACGGTCAGCAGGTACATGTCTCGCGGACGCAGGTGCACGTGCTCGGGACGACCGGGGATGACCAGCGCCAGACCGGCGACAAAGGTGATCATGCTGGCCCAGAGGAACGACGGCAGGTCGCCGGTGCGATCGAAAATCACCAGGGTGGCCATGGGCACGGCCATGGCGATTGCCAGCGTGATCAGGAAGAGGCCGATGATGAAACCAATGAGACGTAAGGTCGGCAACGCCATGAAGTCCGCTCGGGCTGAAAGTAGGAAGGGCGCCATTCTACCCGTGGGGCAGGGCATGTAAACCGGCATCCCCGTGGCACTTGCAGCTAGAATAGCCAGACATTTTTTTCAGGAGGTGGCCGATGCAGGCTCTCGACGCTTTGCTCAACCGTGTTTCCGTTCCACGACTGATCGACCCGGCCCCCACCGCCGAGCAGCGCGAAGTGCTGTTTGCCGCCGCCATGCGTGCGCCGGACCACGGCCACTTGCAGCCTTGGCGCTTCCTGACAGTCGAAGGCGCAGCGCGTGAGCAGATGGGCGAGTTGCTGGCCGAAGCCGCGAAACTGCAGGACAGCGACGTGTCCGAAGCTGCGTTGGACAAGGCGCGTAACGGCCCGCTGCGTGCACCGCTGGTGGTTGTGGTGATCGCGCGGTTGCAGGATCACATCAAGTATCCGAAGTCCGAGCAACTGCTGGCGGCTGGCTGCGCGGCGCACGGAATTTTGCTGGCGGCGTACGCGCAAGGGATTGGCGCGGTGTGGCGCACGGGAGAGCTGGCGTATTCGGCGCAGGTGGCCAAAGGGTTGGGTTTGGCGGAAGGGGAAGAGGTGATTGCGTTTCTTTACCTGGGTACGCCGCAGAAAGAACCGCGGGTTGCGGAAAAAGCCGATCTGGCTGAATTTGTTAGCGCCTGGCCTTCCAAGTCCTAAGATCAAATGCTTCGCGGGCAAGCCTCGCTCCTACAGCTTTTATGTCAGTCACAATGCCGTGGCACGACACCTAAACCTGTAGGAGCGAGGCTTGCCCGCGAAGCTTTTAGGGTTGGACCACTGCCCCCGGTACCAAGGGTAATTCCAGGCTGGCGATGAACCCGCCATCCGGATGATTGGCCAGCACCAGACTTCCGCCATGTCGCTCCGCCGCCCGGCGCGCAATGGCCAGTCCCAAACCATGCCCCGCCGCCGTCTGCCCCGGCGCCCGATAAAACGGCTCACCCAACTGGTTCAAATGCTCGGCATCAACGCCAGGCCCATGGTCGCGCACGCTCACCACAATCCGCTCACCCTGCCGCACCGCCTGCATCTCGATCGATCGCCCCACCGGGTTAAAGCGCTGAGCGTTGCGCAGCAGGTTGTCCAGGGCGCGCTCGATCATCGTCGGCCAGCCTTTCAGGTTCAATTGCGGTTCGGCGTCGAGGCGAACGGTCTGCTCCGGCGAACCCAGTTGCGCATCCTTTTGCAGCGTGTTGAGCAGCGCATTCAGGTCGACGTCTTCAGCACTGGCATTGTCGGCATCGACCCGCGCCAGCACCAGAATCTCGCTGATCAGCGCTTCGAGCCGGTCGCACTCGCGGGACAGGCGCGGCGAGAGTTTTTCCCGCTCTTCGGGGTTGGCCCGCTCCGCCAGTGCCAGCGCAATGCGCAAACGGGCGAGGGGTGAGCGCAATTCGTGGGACACATCTCGCAGCAGTTGGCGCTGACTGCCGATCAGACTTTGCAGGCGCGCACCCATGCGGTTGAAGTCGTTGGCCAGCACACCGAACTCGTCGCGACGGTTGGCCAGTTTCACCAGGCTGTTTTGTTGATAAGTGGTTTGCCCCAGATCATGCACCGCACCGCGCAGGCGGCTAAGCGGGCGAGTGATGGACAGGGTCACGAACAGGCTGAACAGGGTCAGCACCACCAGCGCAATGCCCAACGCACTTAATGGCCAGAGCAGGCTTTCGCGGTGCCATGAGTCCAGCTCCGGGTGCGGAATACGATAAATCAGAAGGTAGGTGTCGCCGGTTTTTTCGCTGGTGTACTCAGCGGTCAGACGACGCCAAGGCAGACGCCGGTCTTCGTTGTTCTGCCGCGCTTCGAAGGCGGCCGCGCGGCGCGGAAAGGTGCCGCGAACGACCGGATCACCGCTCTCGTTGAGCACTTGAACGTTGATGTGATACTGGCGTTTGCGCTGTTCCAGAATGTCCTGGGCGGCTTCTTCGCCTTGTGCTTCGTAGGTCTGCGTCCACTGTTCGGCCAAGGTGTTGAGGCCCGGGTGACGGCTGAGAATCCACGCATCCTGGTTGAGCATGTGCCCGAGCAGAATGGAAAGCCCCGCAACCAGAGCGATGGCCAGCCAGAAGCTGGCCAGGATACGCCAGAACAATGAGCGCACAGAAGATCCTCAAACAAACACAGATCCATGTGGGAGCGGGCTTACTCGCGAAAGCGGTGTGTCAGTCAACAAATGCGTTGCCTGACACACCGCTTTCGCGAGCAAGCCCGCTCCCACATTAGACTGAGTGGTGTCAGACCCAACGGGGTACAGCCGTTGGGTCCAGGGTTAGCGCATTATTGCGCTTTTTGCGGTTGTTGCGCTTTCCACGCCTTGAACTCGGCCCATTCGGCGCGGCGCTCAGCCTGTTTTTTCTGGATCTCGTCGAATTGCTTCTGTTGATCCGGTTTCAGCAGGGCACGCACATCGGCCTCGGCTTTCTTGTGGTTGGCGGCCATTTCATCTTTCATGGCCTTCTGGTCGGCTGGCGAGAGTTTTTCCAGGTACTTGTCGACCACTTGCTTACGCTCGTGCATCTGCTCGCCCATGACCTTGCGGATCTGTTCGCGCTGTTCGCGGCTCAGGTCCAGTTGGCTGTACGGGCCTTTGCCGTGCATGCCGTGCATCTGACCGCCGTGGCGCGAGCCGTCCATCGGACCACCCATCGGGCCGGCACCTTCAGGCATGGCCATGGCAACGGTCGGCAGGGCGGCAGCGAACATCAGAGCGATAAGAGTCTTGCGCATGGTGAATCTCCTTGTCTCGTTCCCGGTACGTTCCGGATGAGTTCAGATTACGGAGATCAAGGTCAGCGGCGGTCAGCGGAGCGTAAAGCTTGGGTAAAGACGGTTTCTCGCCGACCTTACAAACACCATGCCCCCTGTAGGAGCGAGCTTGCTCGCGATGGACGTCAACGATAACGCGTACTGCCTGGATGAACGCGTTGTCCCGACGTTTTTCGCGAGCAAGCTCGCTCCTACAAGGACACATCAGAGGCTGTAGTAGTAACCGCGGCTGCGCAGGGCGACGATACGCGGACGGCCGTCGGGGTGGGGGCCGATCTTTTTGCGCAGGTTGCTGACGTGCATGTCCAGGCTGCGGTCGTACAGGGTCAGTTTGCGGCCGAGGGCGATTTGCGCCAGTTCCTGTTTGTCCAGCGGCTCGCCGGGTTGCTTGAGCAAGGCTTCGAGCAATCGGCTTTCGGACACGGTGAGGGTAAACTCCTGTTCATCGATGCTGACCACGCCGCGCACCGGGCTGAAACACAAATCGCCCAGTTCGAGCTGGCTGGACACCGCCGCCGGATGACTGCGGCGCAATACGGCGCGCAGGCGGGCGGTGAGTTCCCGTGGGTCGCACGGCTTGGCCAGGTAATCGTCGGCGCCCAGTTCCAGGCCGAGGATGCGGTCCAGCGGCTCGCCACGGGCGGAGAGCATCAGCACCGGCAAGTCCGGGTGATCGCTGCGCAATTGCTTGAGCAGTTCCAGACCGCTGCCATCCGGCAGCATCACGTCCAGCACCACGGCGGCGGGGGAGGTTTCGGCCAGCGCGCGACGGGCGCTCTGGCCGTCGTGGCAGGCACGAACCTGGAAGCCTTCCTGGCTCAGCCAACTGACCAGCAGCTCACACAGCTCCTGGTCATCATCAATTAATAACAGCTCGCTCATGACTCACTCAATTTACCCATTGTCGACGTTTTCGATTTGCACCACTGGCGAAGATACCGCAGAGCAGGGCCAATAGCGCTACTCCCGCGCCGATCACGAACCATTGCTGCTGATCTGTCAGATAACGCGGCGGCGAACTGCTGGCCTGGGCTTCCTTGAGTTGCAGCTTCAGACGCTGGTTCTCCTGGCGCAACCGGCTCAGCTGAGCGCTTTCGCGTTCGGCATCGGCATTTTGCAGTTGTTTGCTCAACTCTTCCCGTTGCTGTTCGCTTGCCTTCAAGCGCTGCTGCAACTCGGTGATCTGGCTGCCGGCGCTCAAGGACAGCGGCGTTGCGCTTTCTTCACCGTGGGCAGGCGCCACGATCGACAACGTGACCAACATCAGACACAACGGACCTTTGCGCATCGGAGCTCCTGATTCCAATCGAGTATTGGGCAGGTTGTCGGCAGGCAAACGAGAATAATGAGCGATTGAGCGCGCGATGAACCAAGAAGGTTCATCGCGTGGGACCAATGCCGTTCACTTAGAAGGGGCACACATACTTTTGTGGCGAGGGGATTTATCCCCGTTGGGTCGCGAAGCGGCCCTCGGCAGTATTAAGACAAACCTAGTTGTCTGTTTTTACGACTGCTTCGCAGCCGAACGGGGCGGTGCGACGTTTCGCTAAATCCCCTCACCACAAAAGCTACGGGAGGACTTGCTTGAACGGCTTGACTGAAACGTTGGCGTAGACGCCTGCGGCGACGTACGGATCGGCGTTCGCCCAAGCCTGGGCGGCGCTCAGGGAATCGAATTCGGCGATGATCAGGCTGCCGGTGAAACCCGCAGCGCCCGGATCATTGCTGTCGACCGCCGGGTTCGGGCCGGCCAATACGATACGACCTTCGCCCTTGAGCACTTGCAGGCGTTCAAGGTGTGCAGGCCGTGCGGCCAGGCGAGCTTCCAGGGAGTTGGCGACGTCTGTGGCAATGATTGCGTAAAGCATGTCAGTCCTCGGTTTTTGGCGTGGTGGTATCGGCGTCGTGCAGGTGGCGGGACAGGTAGATGCCCTGAGCGACCAGGAACAGCAGCGTCATGCCCAGGCTGCCGAAGACTTTGAAGTCGACCCAGTAGTCCTGGAACGTGAACGCGACGAACAGGTTGGCGGCACCGCAAAACAGGAAGAATGCGATCCAGGCGATGTTCAGGCGAGTCCAGACCTGGTCCGGCAGGGTCAGCGCGTGGCCCATGATGCGCTTGATCAGCAACTGGTCACCGATGAAGTGGCTGCCGATGAACGCCAGGGCAAACAGCCAGTTGACCACCGGCGCTTTCCATTTCAGGAAGGTTTCGCTGTGGAACGCCAGGGTCAGGCTGCCGAAGACCAGGCAGGCAATGAGGGTCAGCCACTGGCTCTTTTCCAGATTGCGCTGCTTGATGAAGAGCGTGCCGTAGACGACCAGGGAGCTGATGATCAGCATCGCGGTGGCGCTGTAGATGCCACCGACTGTCAGTTGATGACCGCCAATGTCAACGACCCGTGGGTCAATCTTGAACACAATGAAAAACAGCAGAAGCGGGATGAAATCGATGAATTGTTTCACAGTGGCAGCCAGAAGCAGGATGTGGCGGCATAATAACAAACATATGGGCGCGCGATAGCGCCAGCTGATTTGAGGTAACACATCCCCGTGAATGTTGATTTGCACTGCCATAGCACCGCCTCCGATGGCGCTCTCGCGCCTGCTGTCCTGGTGGCGCGTGCGTACGAGAAAGGCGTGCGAGTCCTGGCCTTGACCGATCACGACACCCTCGAAGGCCTCGATGAGGCCCGCAGTGCCGCGACTGCGCTGGGGATGCAACTGGTCAACGGCGTCGAATTATCCTGCACCTGGGGTGGCGCGACCATTCACGTGTTGGGCTACGGGTTTGATGTGAATGCAGCGCCGTTGGTCGAAGCCATCGCCAAATTGCACGATGGTCGCTGGTTACGGTCCGAAGAAATAAGCCGCAAGCTGGCATTGAAAGGCATGCCGGGCGCGCTGGACGGCGCCCGGGCGATCCAGCAGGAACTGGGCGACAGCGGTAATGCGCCGGCCCGCCCGCACTTCGCTGACTGGATGGTGCGCGAAGGTTTCGTCAAGGATCGCGCCGAAGCGTTCCGCAAATGGCTGGGCGCCGGCAAGCTGGGGGACGTCAAGCAACACTGGCCGACCCTGGAAGAGACGGTCGAAACCCTGCGTGCGGCCAAAGCCTGGGTGAGCCTGGCGCATCCCTGGCACTACGATTTCACTCGCAGCAAGCGTCGCCGCCTGATTTCTGACTATATTCAAGCCGGGGGCCACGCGATCGAAGTGGTCAATGGCCATCAGCCCGCCGAGCAAGTGGGCAGCCTGGCGATTCTTGCCCGCGAGTTCGGTCTGCTGGTCAGCGCCGGCAGTGATTTTCATGGACCTGGAGGCTGGTCCGAGATCGGTGAATACCGCCCGCTCCCGGAGGATCTGCCGCCACTGTGGTGTCGATTCAAACATGACCCAAATATTGCCGCCGTCTGAACAGGTAGAAAATGTGAGTCAATTTTTCCAGATTCATCCGGAAAACCCGCAAGCGCGCCTGATCAAACAGGCTGTCGAGATCATCCGCAGCGGCGGGGTGGTGATTTATCCCACAGACTCTTCCTACGCCATTGGTTGCCAGATCGGCGACAAGAATGCCGTGGAGCGCGTGCGTCGGTTGCGTCAACTGGATGAAAAGCACAACTTCGCGCTGATTTGCAGCGACCTGTCGCAACTGGGGCTGTTTGCCAAGATCGACACTGGCACCTTCCGCCTGCTCAAGGCGCACTTGCCGGGGCCTTACACCTTTATTCTCAACGCCACCCGCGAAGTACCGCGGCTGTTGTTACACCCGAAAAAACGCACCATCGGCCTGCGCGTGCCCAGCCACCCGATTGCCCTGGCGCTGCTGGAAGAGCTCGGCGAGCCGCTGATGAGCGTGACGCTGATCATGCCCGGCGACACCGATCCGCTGACCGATCCGTATGAAATGCGCCAGTTGCTCGAGCATCAGGTCGACCTGATCATCGACGGCGGCTTTGGCGGAATCAAGGCATCCACCGTGATCAGCCTCGCCGACGGCGAGCCGGAAGTGATCCGTGTTGGTTGCGGCGACCCGACGCCGTTCATGGCCGAGGCGTAGATGTCTGCAGTAGAACCCGTTATCGACAATCAGGCCGGCGCCCAGCAAGAGCTGCCCTTCGCCATGGTCTATGGTCAGGCGGTTCTGGAAATGCCGCTGGACCTGTACATTCCGCCGGATGCGCTCGAGGTGTTTCTTGAGGCCTTCGAAGGCCCGCTCGACCTGCTGCTGTACCTGATCCGCAAACAGAACATCAACATCCTCGACATTCCGGTGGCGGAAATCACCCGTCAGTACATGGGCTATGTCGAGTTGATGCAGTCGGTGCGCCTGGAACTGGCCGCCGAGTACCTGGTAATGGCCGCGATGCTGGCCGAGATCAAGTCGCGGATGCTGTTGCCGCGAGCCGAAACCATTGAAGACGAAGAAGACGATCCGCGCGCCGAGCTGATCCGCCGCTTGCAGGAATACGAACGCTTCAAGGCCGCCGCCGAAGGCATCGATGGCCTGAGCCGTGTCGGTCGTGATGTGGTGGTGCCCAAGCTGGATGCCCCGGAAGCCCGGGCGCGCAAGCTGTTGCCGGACGTGAGTCTGGAAGAGTTGCTGATGTCCATGGCCGAGGTCCTGCGCCGTGGCGACATGTTCGAAAGTCACCAGGTCAGCCGCGAGGCGCTATCCACCCGCGAACGCATGAGCGATGTGTTGGAGCGGCTCAAGGGCGGCGGTTTTGTGCCGTTTGTCGAGCTGTTCACTGCCGAAGAAGGGCGTTTGGGTGTCGTGGTGACCTTTATGGCGATCCTCGAACTGGTCAAGGAATCTTTGGTCGAGCTGGTGCAGAATGAGCCGTTCGCGGTGATCCACGTGCGAGCCCGAGCCGAATAACGAGTTGAATCATGAACCTGACTGAACCCCGCGAGCTGGCGCCACTGCTTGAAGCCTTTCTGTTGGCCTCCGGAAAACCGCAATCGCTTGAACGCCTGTTCGAACTCTTCGAAGAGGGCGAGCGCCCCGAGCCGCCCGTCTTCAAGAAAGCCCTGACGATTCTCGCCAAGTCCTGCGACGGTCGTGCCTTCGAGCTGAAGGAAGTCGCCTCCGGCTATCGCCTGCAGATCCGCGAAAAGTTCTCGCCGTGGGTCGGACGTTTGTGGGAAGAGCGGCCGCAGCGTTATTCCCGCGCCATGCTCGAAACCATGGCGTTGATCGCCTATCGCCAGCCGATCACCCGGGGCGAGATCGAGGATGTGCGCGGCGTGGCGGTCAACAGTCACATCGTCAAGACGTTGCTGGAACGCGAGTGGATTCGCATCGTCGGTTACCGTGATGTGCCGGGTAAGCCGGCGATGTTTGCCACGACCAAGGCGTTTCTCGATCACTTCAACCTGAAGAATCTTGACGATTTGCCGCCGCTCGCCGAGCTGCGTGAGCTGGAGCCTGACCCGGTACTCGACTTCGACGACGCGCCGGTGCCGGCCGGGTTGCAGGAACTGGCGGATGCTAGCGCCGAGCCGGAAGAGCCGAAGGAAGAAACCAGTTTCCATACGTTGTTGCTGGAGCTGGACACCATGGAAGAGGGGCTCAAGACCGATTTCGATGACATTTTGCGCGATGGCCAGATGAGCGCGACCGAAGAGGTTTTGGCGCAGCCGGAACCGGTCATTGAAGTTGAACTTCAAGTCGAACCAGAAGCCACAGTCGAAGAAGAGCTGGAAGATGACGTGCTCGGCATCGCCGAAGCGCGCGAAAAACTCCTCGCTGCTGTTGCTGCGCTAGAACAGCAGAACCCCGAGCCCGAGTTGACCGACGAAGAAGCCGAGGCCCGGGCCCTCGCCGAAGCGATCGAGGCCGAACGCCGCGAATTCGAAGACTGACTCTATCCTGTGGCCTATGGGAATCCCCTGTGGGAGCGGGCTTGCTCGCGAATGCGGTGGATCAGGCAACAAAGAAGTCGACTGACCCTCCCTCTTCGTGAGCAAGCCCGCTCCCACAGGGTTTTGTGTTGACTGGAGTGTTTGATGAGTTCTACCAAAGACCCCTGCATCAGCGTCTGCACATTCACCGATGACATCTGCCTCGGCTGCGGCCGCAGCAAGCGCGAGATCAAGGCCTGGAAGAAATTCGACAAGACAGACAAACGCGCTGTTCTCGCCGAAGCTTCGCTGCGCCTGATCAACCTCGGTGCCACCGGTCGGCGGAAAAACAAATAACCCTGCCTCCATCAGCTAGTCTCTGATGCGCGAACGCTTCCATGAGCGTATGATTCGCGACCCTCCGGCGATCCCTTCGCCCGAGAACCAGCTTTCAACTCTTCAGGCCAGGCCTGAACAGACCACACCGGGAGGTGCCCAGATGAGTATCAACGACCAGAAAGACGACCAGGAAATCGGCCCAGCAGGCGAAAAACTGCAGAAAGTCCTCGCCCGTATCGGCGTCGGCTCGCGCCGTGACGTAGAAGCCTGGATCAGCCACGGCCGCATCAAGGTCAACGGCAAAGACGCCACCCTCGGGCAGCGCGTCGACATGCACGACGCCATTACCATTGATGGCAAGGTGATCAAGCGCGAAGAAGCCGCCGAGTCGGTACGCCGCGTGATCATGTACAACAAGCCCGACGGTGAAATCTGCACCCGCCTTGACCCGGAAGGCCGCCCAACCGTTTTCGACAAGATGCCACGCCCCAAAGAAGGTCGCTGGATTAACATCGGTCGTCTGGACATCAACACCACCGGTCTGCTGATGTTCACCACTGACGGCGAACTGGCCAACCGCCTGATGCACCCTTCCTACGAAATGGACCGTGAATACGCGGTACGTGTCCGTGGCGAAGTCGATGACGAGATGATCGAGCGCTTGAAAGCAGGCGTCGTCCTCGAAGACGGCCCGGCCAAGTTCACCGACATCAAGCAAGCACCAGGTGGCGAAGGCTTCAACCACTGGTACCACTGCGTGGTGATGGAAGGTCGCAACCGCGAAGTTCGTCGTCTGTGGGAATCTCAGGGCCTGGTGGTCAGCCGTCTGAAGCGTGTGCGCTTCGGTCCGGTGTTCCTCAACTCCGACCTGCCGATGGGTCGCTGGCGCGAAATGAGCCAGTACGAAGTCGACATTCTGAGTGCGGAAGTGGGCCTGACGCCTGTGGCCATGCCGCAGATGAACGCCAAGAGCAAAGACAAGCTCGACCGTATGCAGCGTAAATCGTCTCGTCCGATGGGCAAGACCGAGCGCGTGCGTTCGTTGCGTCCTGCCATCGGTAACCAGTCCGCTGCTACACCGCGCGATACCCGTGAACCGCATATCGAAGGCGAGCGTCCAGCCCGCAAACCAGTAGCGCCACGCGCTGATGGCGAGCGCGGTCCACGCACTCCGCGTCCGGCCAACGGTCGCACTGAACGTGGCGAAGGCCGCGGTGCGCCAAGCGGTGGTCGCAGTGATCGCGGTGCCCCTGCTGGTCGTGGAGAGTCGGGGCGCGGTACGCCAGTGGCGGATCGTCCGTCCGACACCAAGCGTCCGGCCAAACCAGCGCCGAAGAAACGCCCGGGCATCGTCCTGGTCGACAAGGACGCACCATCGGGCAAGCGCCGTGGCGCGCCAGCCGGTTCCGGCCAGCGTCCGGGCTTTGGTCGTCGCAAGCCTGAGTAATCGGTGAGCGGTACATAAAAAACGCCAACCTTCGGGTTGGCGTTTTTTTTTTTGCCTGACTTCAGCTCTGGGGTGTTTGGCCGGACGTCTTCGCGAGCAAGCCCGCTCCCACAGTTGACCGAGTTGTCTTAGGGGTATGCGATCAACTGTGGGAGCGGGCTTGCTCGCGAAGGCTTTCGCTGCGGCACCACAGAATCCGGAGTGGAATGCCGACGTTACGCCCCGTAACGAAGACTTTACGAAACCCACTAATTGACCTCGTGAAATCGTCATCATCCAAGAGGTGTAAGAAAATACTGACGCCTATTGCCTCCCCTGACTCTTTCCAACGCTCTGGCCCGCTTGTTTCACTGCTTCATGCAGGGTGAGATGCGCCCCATGCCTGTCGTGCAGGTGCATAACAAAAAGGAGGCGCAATGTACGCCGTGATTCATCTCCATCTCTTCCCGTGGGGCGGTTTTTCCATCGCCCACACCCATGATCCGCAAAGGTCTGACTCACTCTTTGCAGCCGCCCGAGATCCTCGAGGCGGACACAGGCAATCCCGGCAACCGACACGCTGACCCAGCGGTGTCTGGCAGCAGGGGGTTAGCGGTGTACAATGCGCCGCGTTTTACCTGTGACCTCCTGCGCAGCTGCGCAAACCTCAAGGCTACCCGCCTTGTTCACTCCGCCACGTCACGAGCGTGTCGGGTTCGATTTCGTCACAGATAAAAACAAACAGGTGACGCATGACCGTTGCAAATACGCTGAACGTGGGGCCCTTTTCATGAGTGGACAAAACTCGCATTCAGGCGAGCTGAAACGCGGCCTGAAGAATCGTCATATTCAACTGATCGCCCTCGGTGGCGCGATTGGTACCGGCCTGTTCCTCGGCTCGGCCGGTGTACTGAAATCCGCTGGCCCGTCGATGATCCTCGGCTACGCCATCTGCGGCTTCATTGCCTTCATGATCATGCGCCAGCTCGGCGAAATGATCGTCGAAGAGCCGGTTGCCGGCTCCTTCAGCCACTTCGCGCACAAATACTGGGGTGGTTTCGCCGGGTTCCTGTCGGGCTGGAACTGCTGGATTCTGTATATTCTGGTGGGCATGTCGGAGCTGACCGCGGTCGGCAAATACATCCATTACTGGGCGCCGGAAATCCCGACCTGGGTTTCGGCAGCCGGATTCTTCGTGCTGATCAACCTGATCAACCTCGCCAACGTCAAAGTCTTCGGTGAGGCCGAGTTCTGGTTCGCGATCATCAAGGTCGTGGCGATCGTCGGCATGATTGCCCTGGGCAGCTATCTGCTAGTCAGTGGCCACGGCGGGCCGCAAGCGTCGGTCAGCAACCTGTGGTCCCACGGCGGTTTCTTCCCGAACGGCGTCAGTGGTTTGGTGATGGCCATGGCGATCATCATGTTCAGCTTCGGCGGCCTGGAAATGCTCGGCTTCACCGCGGCGGAAGCGGACAAGCCGAAAACCGTGATCCCGAAAGCGATCAACCAGGTGATCTACCGCATCCTGATTTTCTACATTGGTGCGCTGGTCATTCTGCTGTCGCTGACGCCATGGGACAGCCTGCTGGCGACCCTGAACGCGTCCGGCGATTCCTACAGCGGCAGCCCGTTCGTGCAAGTGTTCTCGATGCTCGGCAGCAACACCGCGGCGCACATCCTCAACTTCGTGGTGCTGACCGCGGCGCTGTCGGTGTACAACAGCGGCACCTATTGCAACAGCCGCATGCTGCTGGGCATGGCCGAGCAGGGCGATGCGCCGAAAGCCCTGGCGAAGATCGACAAGCGCGGCGTGCCGGTGCGTTCGATCCTGGCGTCGGCTGCGGTGACGCTGATCGCGGTGCTGCTGAACTACCTGATCCCGCAAAATGCGCTGGAACTGTTGATGTCGCTGGTGGTGGCCACGTTGGTGATCAACTGGGCGATGATTAGCTTCTCGCATTTCAAATTCCGCCAGCACATGGACAAGACTAAACAGACGCCGCTGTTCAAGGCGCTGTGGTACCCGTACGGGAACTACATCTGCCTGGCGTTCGTGGTGTTTATCCTTGGTGTGATGCTGCTGATCCCGGGCATCCAGATCTCGGTGTATGCGATTCCGGTGTGGGTCGCGTTCATGTGGGTGTGCTACGGCATCAAGAACAAGCGCAGCGCGCAGCAGGTGTTGCAGGCTGCAGTGAAATAACGCAGCGTGCAGCCCCAACAAACCCGGCCAATGCCGGGTTTTTTGTGCGCGATGCAAAACCTGTAGGAGCGAGGCTTGCCCGCGAAGAACGATAACGCGATTTACCAAATGAACTGCGGCGCCTTCTTCGCGGGCAAGCCTCGCTCCTACAAGGGCGCATTCGTTCAGTCCATTCGCGGTATCCTGCGCGTTCTGAATAGGGACGCTTTTCCATGCTGGTGATTTCCAACAACGTGCATCTGCCGGATGCCGAGATCGAGTTGACGGCCATTCGCGCCCAGGGCGCCGGCGGGCAGAACGTCAATAAAGTCTCCAGCGCCGTGCACCTGCGCTTCGACATACCGGCCTCGTCCTTGCCCGAGTTCTACAAAGAGCGGCTGTTGGCGTTGCGGGACAGTCGAATCACCAGCGAAGGGGTGCTGATCATCAAGGCCCAGCAATACCGGACGCAGGAGGCCAATCGCGCCGATGCGCTGGAGCGGCTGACCGAGTTGATCCTCAGCGCCACCAAGGTCGAAAAGAAACGCCGTCCGACCAAACCGACCCTCGGCTCGAAAAAGCGTCGGCTCGAATCCAAGACCAAACGCGGCAGCATCAAGGCCGGGCGCGGCAAGGTCGACTTCTAGCGCGCAGCTCTTTCTTCGCGGTGCTTTTCATTAAGGTGCTTGGGTGCTTGCCTGTAGAGGTAAAGGCTTAAAGCCAAACCGCTCAGCGCGGCAATCGCGGCGAACAGGAAGATCGAGGCAAAGCCGAAGCCTGCAGCAATCGCGCCCGCCAACGGCCCGGTAATCCCCAGCGACAAATCGATGAACAGCGAGTAAGCCCCGACCGCCGCACCACGGCTCGACGCCGGCACCAGATTGACCGCTTCCACACCCAACGCCGGGAACACCAGCGAAAAACCGAAGCCACTCAGCGCCGCTCCCGCCAGTGCCCAATGGGCATCCGGTGCCAGCCACAACAGCAACAGGCCCAGGGTTTCCACCGACAGACAGGCAATCGCCACGCGGAAACCGCCGAGACGGTTGATCAGGTTGCCGAACAGCAGCCGTGCGCCGATGAAGCTCGCGCCAAACAGGCTCAGACACAACACCGCGTTGTCCCAATGTTGCGTGGCGTAATACAGGGTGATGAAGGTGGCGATGGTGCCGAAACCGATCGAGCCCAGCGCCAGGCCGCAACCGTGCGGCAGCACCCGACCCAGCACATGCATGAATGGCAAACGTTCACCGACCACAATCGGCGAAGCGGTCTTCGGCCAAGCCAGCGCCAGGCCCAGCACGGCCAGCAACACGATGCTGACGCCCATGCTCCACAAACCCAACTGGCTGACCAGCCACACACCCAGCGGCGCGCCGACGGCCAACGCGCCGTAACTGGCGATGCCGTTCCAGGAGATGACTTTGGCGGTATTCGCGGCGCCGACCCGGCCGATGCCCCAGCCAATCGAGCCGGAACCCACCAGGCTTTCCGCGCTGCCAAGCACCAGACGACCGATCAACAGGCTGATCAGACTCAACGTCGGCAGGCTTTGGGTCCAGGCCGAAACCAGCATGAACACACCACTCAAACCGCAACCGGCAAGGCCATACATCACCGCCAGTTTGCAGCCCTTGTTGTCGATGATTTTCCCGGCGTAAGGACGGCTGAGCAGGGTGGCCAGGTATTGCACGCTGATCACCAGGCCGGCGACCACGGCACCGAAACCCAAATCGCTGTGGACGTAGCCCGGCAACACGGCCAGGGGAATGCCGATATTGAGGTAGCCGATAAAGGTAAACAGGACGATGGAAACGACTTGCAGCGTGACCGCCAGGGGGCGCTGGTTTTCAGACATGGGTAAAGGTCCACGGGAAAGCAGGATAGATAGGCTGCTTATGATAGCGGCGCGAACGGCCACGGGGCGTGAAAAAGTAAAACTATTTGCCGGGGGCAGTGATTCAGGGCTTGGCGGGGGCGACCAGTTGCGTCGTGACCAGGGCGGCCAGGGCATTTTCTTGGCTGCCGAAACGGGCGAGCAAGGCGGCTTGTTTCTCGGGGGACAGACGATTCCAGATCTCGATCATCTTCTCGGCGGTGCCGATCAGGACGCTGGCCTGCAACTCTTCATTTAAAGTGGGAGAGAATTCGTCGGTCATGGTGGTGGAACTCGAGGGTTCAGGCGGTGTGGAAAGCGCATGTTAGCGCTTTCCACACGGTCTGGCATTGCGGGTGTTTCAGTCTGCGCTGTCGGCCTGGCGGCGTTCAGTGGCTTCCTTCGGCTCGGGCTGTTGGGCGCCGGCTTGTTGCGGGGGTGTCTGCTCAGGTTCGTGCAGGCTTGGGAAGGGGAGATTAGGGATCTCGTGCATATTTCGCGCTCCTCGCAAAGTCTGTTGATAGATCTGGTAGATCCGCGCTTTTTCAAAGCCTGGGAAGGATACAGCAGGAGAAATGACAAATAGAGTTTTATATCCATTTGTTTCGACGGATGGGGTTGTCTAGACAGGTGTGTAGCGGTTGCTACCGTTCCCTGAAGGAGCGAGCTTGCTCGCGATGGAGTGTCAGGCGACACCGATGTGTTTGACACTTCATCGCGAGCAAGCTCGCTCCTACAGGGGGATGCAGTGCTTGAAGGTTATTTGCAGACTTGTGCGATTGCCTCGGCCAGCAAATCCAGACGCGTCGCATCAATCCCCGCCACGTTCGCCCGGCCAGTGCCGACCATGTAAACGCTGTGGTGATCACGCAGCTGTTTAACCTGATCAGGCGTCAACCCGGTGTAGGAAAACATCCCGCGCTGTACACCAATGTGCGCAAAGCGATCGCGCAAACCGTGAGGTTCCAGCGCTTCCACCAGACCGCTGCGCAGTTGCGCGATACGCAAACGCATGGCTTCCACTTCGTCGGCCCAGAGGCTTTTCAGCTCCGGGTCGCCGAGGATCGTCGCCACCACGGCCGCTCCATGATCCGGCGGAGTCGACCACAGGTTGCGGGCGATGTTGGCCAGTTGACTGCGAATATCCACCAGCTTCTCAGCGGTCTTCGCGCAGACAATCAACGCCCCGGTGCGGTCCCGGTAAAGGCCGAAGTTCTTCGAGCAGGAACTGGTGATCAGCACTTCCGGCAACGCGTCAGCGAACAATCGGGTCGACCACGCATCCTGTTCCAACCCGTCGCCGAAGCCCTGATAGGCGAAGTCGATCAACGGGACCAGATCACGATGGCGCACCACGTCCAGCACGCGGCGCCAGTCGTCATGGGACAGATCGAACCCGGTCGGGTTGTGGCAGCAAGCGTGCAACAAAACCACGTCGCCCTTCGGCGCTTCATTGAGCACCGCCAGCATCGCTTCAACATCGAGACGGTTATCGCTGCCGACATAAGGGTAATGATTAACCTTGACCCCGGCCGTGGCGAAAATGGTTTCGTGAATCGGCCAGGTCGGGTTGCTCAGCCACACGCCGCGCCCCGGCAGGCACTGGGCGATGAAGTCCGCGCTCAAGCGCAACGCACCGGTGCCGCCCGGCGTCTGGGTGACGCCGGCCCGTTTTTCGGCGATCAGCGCTGAATCGGCGCCGAGCACCAACTCATTGATGACTTTGCCGAACGCCGGTTCGCCGTGACCGCCGATGTAGGTCTTGGTGGTCTGACGATCCACCAGGCGCTGCTCGGCTAGCTTCACGGCCTGGGGAATCGGCGTCAGGCCAAAGGCATCCTTGTAGACGCCCACGCCAAGGTCGAATTTGCGCGGGTTCGTGTCCTGCGCATAGGCCTCCATCAGGCCGAGAATCGGGTCGCCGGGTACTCGACCTATGGCGTCGAAATGCATTATTTGCGGCCCTCGGCGTCCTTGGCCACTTCGTCAGTGCGCGCGGCCATGATGAAATCGTTGCGGTGCAGGCCCTTGATGGAGTGGCTCCACCAGGTCACGGTGACTTTGCCCCATTCGGTCAGCAGGCCCGGGTGGTGACCTTCAGCCTCGGAAATTTCCCCGACCGCGTTGGTGAAAGCCAGCGCGTGCTTGAAGTTCTTGAACAGGAAAACCTTTTCCAGCTGCATGATGCTGTCGCGAACTTCGATGTTCCAGTCAGGGATCTGCTTGATCAGTACTGGCAGCTCTTCGTCGCTGACTTGAGGGGCGCCGGCCTGGCAGGCTTCGCAGTG
This sequence comes from Pseudomonas sp. LBUM1670, assembly GCF_059695695.1. Taxonomy (NCBI): domain Bacteria; kingdom Pseudomonadati; phylum Pseudomonadota; class Gammaproteobacteria; order Pseudomonadales; family Pseudomonadaceae; genus Pseudomonas; species Pseudomonas sp. LBUM1670. The sequence continues at coordinate 1,599,589 of NZ_CP166783.1, forward strand.
GGCTTGGTTCAAAGTGGACATGATGTGTTCCTGAAATCGAATTATTGGAAATCGGCCGTCAGTGTCATCACGCTAAACCAAAGCGTCGATTCCTGACAGGCTCACTTGATTCTAAAAGCTACGGATCACGCGGCTTTCGGCGGAAACTTCGGTGTGTGCAAACCCAGCTGCATGCCTTGCTTGACCATGCCCATGATGTCTTCGTGGGCCAGGTCAAACAAACGCTTGAGGTTCGGCAGGACAAAGTACAGCGGCTGCAGGATGTCGATGCGATACGGCGTGCGCATGCATTCCAGCGGATCGAACGCCTGATGTTCAGGTTCGTCCGACAGGCAGTAAACGGTTTCTTTCGGCGAGGAGAGAATGCCGCCGCCGTAAATGCGCTGGCCTTGTGGTGTATCGACCAGGCCGAACTCGATGGTCATCCAGTACAGACGCGCCAGGTACACGCGTTCTTCCTTGGAAGCCTGTAGGCCGAGTTTGCCGTAGGTGTGGGTGAATTCAGCGAACCAGGGGTTGGTCAGCAGCGGACAGTGGCCAAAGATCTCGTGGAAAATGTCCGGCTCTTGCAGGTAATCCAGCTCTTCGCGTGTACGAATAAAGGTCGCCACTGGAAACTGCTTGTTGGCGAGCAGTTCGAAAAAGGTCTGGAAGGGAATCAGTGCGGGAACCCGGGCAACTTGCCAGCCGGTGGTTTCACCGAGGACTTTGTTGATTTCGCCGAGTTGCGGAATGCGGTCGTGGGGCAGACCGAGTTTTTCGATACCGTCCAGGTATTCCTGGCACGCACGCCCTTCGATCACTTTCAGTTGGCGAGTGATCAGCGTGTTCCACACCGCGTGTTCTTCGGCGGGGTAGTCGATAAAACCTTGCGCATCGGGCTCGCGAGCCACGTATTGCGTCTGCTTCATGCTGCTCTCCTGCTAGGGGATTTCGTTCTTGTTATGTCCTGCTATGGACTCAGAAATACCTCAGGAATTGCGATGTTGCAGCAGGTGAAAGCCTTAGTGCGTAGGAAAATTCGTCGGTTTTCGTAAAATTTTCGTTACGGAAAGGCTGCTATGGCGCTGCGCTTGAGATTTTCGGGTTTGAAAAGGCTCACAGGTGTCACATAATCTTGACGACTAAATGAGCTTCTCGGCAAAAAATATATCCGAGGGCACTGCAATTCAGGGTGGGAGCGGGCTTGCTCGCGAAGGCGGTCTGTCTGATACATCAATGTTGGATGTGCCTACGATTTCGCGAGCAAGCCCGCTCCCACAGGTTGCGTGCCAGGCATCAACTCACCGCTTTTTTCGGGCCTTTATATGCGTATCAAAGTTCACTGCCAGAACCGCATCGGCATCCTGCGCGACATTCTTAACTTGCTGGTCGAGTACGGGATCAACGTCGCTCGCGGCGAAGTGGGCGGGGAGCATGGCAACGCGATCTACCTGCATTGCCCGAACCTGATCAACATTCAGTTCCAGGCGCTGCGTCCGAAATTCGAATCGATTGCCGGAGTCTTTGGCGTCAAGCGTGTAGGGCTGATGCCCAGCGAGCGTCGGCACATGGAACTCAATGCCTTGCTCGGCGCCCTGGAATTTCCGGTGCTGTCGATCGACATGGGCGGTTCGATCGTCGCGGCCAACCGCGCGGCGGCGCAGTTGCTCGGGGTGCGTGTCGATGAGGTGCCGGGGATTCCGTTGTCGCGGTATGCCGAGGATTTCGATTTGCCGGAGCTGGTGCGCGCCAACAAGTCGCGGATCAACGGGCTGCGGGTCAAGGTCAAGGGCGACGTGTTTCTGGCCGACATCGCGCCGCTGCAATCGGAGCATGACGACAGCGAAGCCATGGCCGGCGCGGTGCTGACGCTGCATCGTGCCGATCGGGTAGGGGAGCGCATTTACAACGTGCGCAAGCAGGAGCTGCGCGGGTTCGACAGCATCTTCCAGAGTTCGAAAGTGATGGCCGCCGTGGTGCGTGAAGCCCGGCGCATGGCGCCGCTGGATGCGCCACTATTGATAGAAGGCGAAACCGGCACCGGTAAAGAATTGTTGGCGCGGGCCTGTCACCTGGCCAGTCCGCGGGGGCAGTCGCCGTTGATGGCGCTTAACTGTGCCGGGCTGCCGGAGTCGATGGCCGAGACCGAGTTGTTCGGCTACGGCCCCGGCGCATTCGAAGGCGCTCGCGCCGAAGGCAAGCTCGGGCTGCTGGAGTTGACGGCGGGCGGAACGCTGTTTCTCGATGGCGTCGGGGAAATGAGTCCGCGCTTGCAGGTGAAATTGCTGCGCTTCCTGCAGGATGGTTGCTTCCGTCGTGTAGGCAGTGACGAAGAGGTTTATCTGGATGTGCGAGTGATCTGCGCAACGCAGGTCGACCTGTCGGAATTGTGCGCCCGTGGCGAGTTTCGCCAGGATTTGTATCACCGCTTGAACGTGCTGTCGTTGCACATCCCGCCGCTGCGTGAATGCCTGGATGGCTTGACGCCGCTGGTGGAGCACTTCCTCGATCAGGCCAGTCGGCAGATCGGTTGTCCGCTGCCGAAACTGGCGCCGGCGGCCATGGAGCGGCTCAGTCATTATCATTGGCCGGGCAATGTTCGGCAGCTTGAAAACGTGCTGTTCCAGGCGGTTTCCCTGTGTGAGGGCGGGACGGTCAAGGCCGAGCATATTCGCCTGCCGGATTATGGCGTGCGTCAGCCGCTTGGCGATTTTTCGCTGGAGGGTGGGCTGGACGCGATTGTCGGGCGCTTCGAGAAAGCAGTCCTTGAACGCCTGTATTCCGAGCATCCAAGCAGTCGGCAGTTGGGTAAGCGGTTGGGGGTTTCCCATACCACTATTGCCAATAAATTGCGTGAGTATGAAGTCGGCAAGACTGAGCCATAGCGGGCATCTGCTGTGTTTGTTGATCCTGGAAATACCTAAATAGTGAGGCAAATTGTTTTGTCTTCGTTATTGATGCGCCGCTCATGAACAAGTCCGACAGGGGACGCCAGTGTTAGCCGAGCGCTGGCCAAGCGCATTCAGCGGCCGGGCTCAGTTCGGCTGTCGAGCCGGTGGATGCCTTGTGCCCGCAGTTGGAGTGCTCGCGCAACTGGCATAGCTGGCATGTGATTTGCTGGACCGGGGCTAGTCACCACTTTTTCATTGTTTGGTGGCGATTTTTTGACAGGGCAGAGCCCCGGTTTCCGCTGCATACATGAGGTTCAGGATGCAAAAGAAGATAGCTGTGGTGCAGTCGAACTATATTCCCTGGAAGGGCTATTTCGATCTGATCCGCAGCGTCGATGCGTTCATCCTGTATGACGATGTTCAGTACACCCGGTGTGACTGGCGCAACCGCAACAAGATCAAGACCGCTCAGGGTGAGCACTGGCTGAGTATTCCGGTCAAAAAGAAGGGCCGTCTCGGACAGTTGATCAATGAAGTCCAGATCAGTAGTCCGGGTTGGGCCGAAGCGCACTGGAAGACTATTGAGCAGAGCTACCGGCGCGCACCGTGCTTCACCCAGATGGAGGCGCCGATTCGCGCGCTCTACGAGCAGGCTGCCAGCCTCACCCACCTGACCCGCATCAACCACCTGTTCATCGCCGGCTTGTGCCCCCTGCTGGGAATTCACACGCCACTGTACCGTTCCGAGGAGCTGGGAGGTGTAGAGGGCAGGAATGAGCGCCTGATCCACCTATGTCAGGTCCTCGGCGCCAGCGAATACCTCTCCGGACCAGCGGCCAGTTGCTACCTCGACGAAGCGGCGTTCGCCGCCGCCGGGATTACGGTGTCGTACATGAGCTATGCCGGCTATCCCGAGTATCCGCAGGTGTACGGCGACTTCCAGCATGCGCTCAGTGTCATCGACCTGTTGTTCAATACCGGCGCGGATGCATCGGCTTTTCTGAAGCGAGGGGCTGCCTGACCGGGCCTTGCCAGCGACACCCTATTTGATTCTGGAGATTGCACCCGATGTCGAACCCTGCGCAGCTGGACGCTTACTCGCTCGAACAGGCGTTGGCGCGTCTGCGGCTGATGTATGCCAAACCCGAGCATCCTTACTACTTTCTGGCGCCTGCTTACCGTGACACCTCGTCGGGCATCGTCTCGCTGCACTATCTCTGCCATATGCTCAATCTCAATGGGCGTGAGGCTTACATCTACGGCACCGATGTAGTCAATCCAGAACTGAAGACGCCGCTGCTCAATTCGACGATTGCCCAGCGCCATGTGGCAGCGGGCAAGGTACCGATTGCGGTTTATCCCGAGGTGGTCACGGGCAATCCGCTCAACTGTGCGGTCGTGGCGCGTTTTCTACTGAACTTCGAGGGTTTTATCTCGGGAAAAAGCATGGAAGCCGCGGCCAGCGACTTGTTTTTTTATTACGCAGCCCGGCTCGGCGAGCACCGTGGCGACCCTGACGGTGACCTGTTGTGCCTGCCGACCATCGATGTCGAGCTGTTCTCGACACCGGTCCCTGGAACCGTGCGCGAGGGGTGTTATCTGTACCAGAACCGCCACCCGCTGGCGCAGATCGACTACTCGCAACTGCCAGCGGGTATCCGTCTGCTGAGCATGGCCAATGCCCTGGCCCTGCCTGAGCTGGCCGAGCTGCTGCGCAATGCAGAGGTGATGTACACCTATGAGTGGTCGATGACGTGCGTGATCGCGGTGCTGTGTGGATGCCCGGTGATATTCATTCCGGGATATGGCGTCGACCAGCAACTGCTCGACAGTAGTTTCTTCGGCAGTATTGGCTTTGCCATGCTCGATCAGCCGCAGCCGTTGGAACATGCTCAAGCAAGCCTCGGTGGTGCATTGCAACGTTATGTTGAACGCACAGCGTCTTTCTGGCAGCAGTTGGACGTGTTTATAGCCAAAACCCAGGCTGCCGCTCGAGAGGCGGTCGGCAACCGTTTGGGTGTGCTCGACTGGTTGCGCCAACGCTACCCGCTGGCGCAGCAACTGCGTCTGATCAATGAGCGGTTGGCGAGCCCGGCGGCGCCTGGCTTCACTGTCCTGGTCCGCGACGACGGCGATCCGTTGGCATTGGCTCGCACCCTGGACAGCCTGGATCAACAGTTGTACCAGCGCGTCCATGTGTGCGTGATGGGCGGCGCTGACCCGGGGCGTGTCAACGTCCAGTGGTTGGCGTGTGATCCGAGGCTACCGGCGGCAGCGATCAATGGCTTGCTCGAATGCAGCCAGAGCGACTGGTTCATGCTGATCGAGGCGGGGGAGGAGTTCATCGCCGCGGGGCTGCTGGTGACGGCTCTGAATCTGCTTGAAGCGCCTGACAGTTGCCTGGCGGTGTACGCCGACGAGGCGCAGCGTATGGCTGATGGGGTGGTCGACATCTCGTTGCGGCCCGATCTGAATCTGGATTTGCTATTGGCGTTTCCGGCCAGCCTTTCCCGTCACTGGATGTACCGTCGTGAGGCGCTGGTGCGCCTGTGCGGTTTTGACAATTCCTGCGGCGGCGCCTTCGAATTGGCCTATCAACTGCGCCTGATCAGCGAGCGAGGGGGGGCGAGCATTGGTCATGTCAGCGAACCCCTGCTGATCGCCAACGAGGTGCGGCAGTCGGAATGCGCTGATGAGTGCGCGGTCATTGATGCGCATCTGCAGGGGCGTGGCTATGGTCAGGCGCGAGCGATTGCACTGGAAAGGGGGCCGGGCCGCTATCGTATCGACTACGGCCATGAGCGGCAGGCCTCGGTCAGTATTCTGATTTACCTGGAAGGGCAGTTGGTGCATTTCCAGCGTTGCCTGGAAAGCATGCTGATGCAGACTGACCTTGTGGACTACGAAGTCTTGCTGATTGAGCCGGGCTGCGACGAACCAGCATTGCTGGAGTGGCTGGGGCTGGTCGAACAGATGGGCGAAGGCCGTTTCCAGGTGTTGCGTTTCATGCCGGGGCAGTCTCGTGCGGCCATGTGCAATGCGGCGGCGCAGGAGGCGCGCGGCGAGTTTCTGGTCTGGCTCGATGCGCATAGCACTGTGCTTGAGTCTGGGTGGTTGCAAGCATTGCTCAATCACGCCCAGCGCCCAGAAGTCGGCGCCGTGGGAGGCAAGTTGCATGATAGCGATAACAACATACGCCAGGCGGGCCTTGTATTGGGGCTGGGAGGGACTGTCGGTCGGCCTTTTGAGGGCTTGTCATCCCAGAATGCGGGTTACATGGGACGGCTTGGGCTTGAGCAGAACTGCTCCGCAGTTGGCGGCGAATGCCTGATGCTGCGTCGAGCGCTTTTCCTTGAGGCAGGTGGCTTCGACACTGATCCGCTGCTGGCACCCTGGACAGATGTTGACCTGTGTCTGAGGCTGCAGCAGGCGGGTTACCTGAACGTCTGGACGCCCCACGCACGACTGTTGCTGGACCCTGTGTCAGGTACCTGTGCGAGTAGCGAGCAGGAGGATGCCTTGTTCGCGCGCTGGTTGCCTCAGTTGGCCTGCGACCCGGCCTACAATGCCAACTTTTCGCTGCGCGCCGGCGAGGGCTTTGCCCTGGAAAACAATGACCTGAGCTGGCATCCGTTGCAAGGCAGCGTGCCGAGGGTGTTGGCCTTTGTCACCGAGCAGCAGGCTGCGGGTGACTCGCGACTGATTCAGCCGCTCAGGGCGTTGCTTGAAGCCGGGCAGGTCGACGGCGCGGCTGTTTCGAGTTTGCTGTCGCTGGTGGAGATCGAGCGCCTGGCGCCGACAAGCGTGGTGTTGCAGCGCCCTCTGGATGATGCCGGGTTATCGGCTCTGCGCCGCCTGAAGGCGTTTTCCAAGGTATTCACGGTCTACGATCTGGACGGTTACTTGCCGCAGATGGAGTTGAAGGGGGATTACTCTGCCGATGAGCTGCTGGAGCGTCTGCGGTTCGGGATGATGCAGGCCGATCGGGTGCTGGTCGCCACGCCTGCGCTGGCCGAACTGTTGCAGGGCCAGCACGACGACATCCGCGTGCTGGAAAGCCTGCTACCGGCCACATGGGGGCGTGTACAAGGCAAGCGGCGCATGGGGGCCAAGCCACGCCTGGGCTGGCTGGGTGGCAAGGATGCGCAACTGCTGGCCGATGTGCTGCCAGCATTGGCTGACGAAGTCGAGTGGGTGGTGCTCGGCGACTGCCCCGAAGCCCTGCAGCCTTTGCTGTCGGAGCTGCATCCAGGCGTCGAGCAGCACCAACTGGCAGGGGCCTTGGCAGCGTTGAATCTTGATCTTGCGCTGGTACCCATGGCGGAAACCCTGGGCAACGCCTGTTCTGCTGATCTGCGTGTCCTGCAGCATGCGGCTTGTGGGCATCCGATCATTTGCAGCCGGGTGCCGGGTTTTGTCGGGGGCGAGGTATTGCCGCTGTCACGGGTGAGCAACCAGGCGCAAGACTGGATCCGGGCGATTCGCTTGCATCTGGAAGACCGTGAGGCCTCTGCGACTCTGGGGGACGCGTTGCAGTCGATCGTGCGTGCGCAGTGGCTGCTCGAGGGCGAGCGCCTGGACGCCTGGCGACGGGCTTGGTTGGCCAATTGATCCGTACTAATTATTACCTTGGCCGCGCAGCGGAGTGCATGTGACATGAGCAACCATCTTGATACCTTCATCGCAGCCTACAGCGACAGCTTTGGCTACTCCTATGACAACAACATCATCCTTAATTGGTATCCCCAACGCATCATGGCGCTATGCACCAAGGAGCACAGCCTGCTGGAGCTCGGTGTTGGCCATGGTTTCACCACCAACCGCTTCTCGCAGTTCTTCAGTGCGCACACGGTAATCGATGGCTCTGCATCGGTGATCGCCCAGTTCAAGACCCAGTACCCGGACAATACTGCCGAGATCGTCGAAAGTTACTTTGAGACATTCGACACCGACAAGCGTTTCGATCTCATCGTGATGGGGTTTGTCCTTGAACATGTCGATGATCCGCAGGCCGTACTGCAAAAGTTCAAGCGCTTTCTTGCACCAGGTGGTCGTTGCTTCGTGTTGGTTCCTAATGGCGAGTCTCTGCATCGGCGGTTCGGTCATGCTGCCGGACTGCTCGGCGATATGATGGCGCTGGGGCGTGGCGATCTGGAGCTGGGCCATGTGCGCAGCTACTCGCTGCAGACCCTGACCGCTGAACTGGAAGCTGCCGGGCTCCAGGTGGTGCGCAAGGAGGGTTTGTTTCTCAAACCTTTCACCACCGGGCAATTGAAAGACTTGAACTTGAGTGCGGACATCATTACTGCCATGTGCACCGTGGGCATCGATTATCCCGAGCTTTGCTGTGCAATGATGCTTGAAGCGACAGTCGCCCGGTTATGAAAAGCCTGGTAATCGGAAGTACCTCAGCCATTGGCAAGGCGGTCGCCCGGGAGTTGTCGCGCTATGGCCAAGTCAAGTTGGCAGGGCGCCGGGATGCCGATATTGTCTTTGACTTGAGTAGCCAGGTGCCCTCCGCCTGCGACGAGCGCTTCGACATGGTCGTGCTGGCCGCTGCCGATTTCGGCGGCGGCCAGCCGGATGATCTGGTTCGCGCCGAACTGGTCAACAGTGTCGGTACATTGGCTGCCTGCCGCCTGGCCGAACAATGCGGGGCGCGTCATTTTATTCTGCTGTCGTCGCGTTCGGCCAGCGACCAGGCGACGGATCCCTACTTTGGCATCTACTCGCTGTCCAAGCGCCATGCCGAGGAAGTGGCGAGCCTGTATTGCCAGGAGCGGGGCATGACGTTGAGTGTCCTGCGCATCAGTCAGGTCTACGATAGCGGGGAGCAGTGCAGGTCTCACCAACCGTTGTTATACGCCATCGCCGACAAGGCCCAGGCGGGGCGAACCGTCGAGCTGTATGGCAGCAACGACGCCAGGCGCAACTACCTGCATCTGAGTGATCTTGCCGAGGTCTGCGCGCGGATGGCAGAGCAGGGCATTGCTGGCGTGTACAACTGCGGCCACCCCGAAACCCCCCGTCTTTCCGAGATCGCCCACGCCGCATTCGAGGCGTTTGGCAAGCCGGTGGATGTCTGCTTCCTGCCGGAAAAAAACGATATCCCCGATCTGCCGCCCTTTGACTGTGCGCGTGAGCTGTTCGAGCAAATCGGTTTCGCTCCGCGAATAGATGTTCGCCGGGGCTTTGAGCTGATGAGAGCGCACCGGGAAAATCTGTCATGAAGACCGTCATGGTGACTGGCGTAGGGGCCATCATGGGCTACGGCCTGCTCAAGTCGTTGCGTGTGGCGGCCCCCTCCGTTCGCCTGGTCGGCACTGATATCTATGACGATGCTGTCGGTCGCGGCTGGTGCGATGCATTTGAGCAGGCGCCGTTGACCGCTGCCCCGGAGTATGGCCAATGGCTGGGCGATACACTGGCCAGACACAAGGTTGACCTGCTTATTCCGGGGATCGAACAGGATATTCACTGGCTGTCGGACAACCGAGCGTTGTTGGCCACATTTGCTTGCCAGGTCGTGCTCAACAACCAGAACTTGATCGACCTTTCCAGGGACAAATGGGCAATGGACCAGGCACTGGTGGCGCTGGGGGATGCCAGCCGTATTCCCAGCCTGCTGTCGGGGGATTTTCACTCGCTCAAGACTGTCCTGGGCCTGCCGTTTTTGCTCAAACCGCGCAGAAGCTACGCCTCCAAAGGGCTGGTCTGGGTTCACGACGAGCGCGACTTTACGCCTCACGCGGCACTGCTCGGTGACTACCTCATGGCGCAACCCATCATTGGCAGCGCCGCTCAGGAGTTCACCGTGGCGGCGTTTGGCGATGGCCGGGGCGATACCGGTCCGACCATCACCTTCCAGCGCAGTCTCGCCTCAGACGGGTCCACCGCCAAGGCTTGGGTGTATCAGGACGACTCACTGGATCAGGCGGTCGCCAGGCTCTGCCGTGCGTTCAAGCCGGTGGGGCCGACCAACTTGCAGTTCCGCCGTGGCAGCGACGGCTCCTGGAGCCTGCTTGAGATCAATCCGCGAATATCCTCGACGAGTTCGATACGCCGCGCATTTGGTTACAACGAGGCCGCCATGTGCCTGGATCATTACCTCGACAACAAGACACTGCGTCAGCCAACCATTCGTAGTGGTTTCGCTGTTCGTTATATAGAGGATTTCATTGTCTATGATCGGGATCATTTCTGATGTACATGGCAATTACAGCGCCCTTCGGACAGTGCTTGCCAAGCTTGATGAACTGGGTGTGTCGCGGATTATCTGCCTGGGTGACACGGCCGGTTATTACAGTCAGGTCAATGAGTGTTGCGAGGCCTTGCGCGAGCGCAATGTCGTTTCCGTGATGGGCAATCATGACTGGTACCTGGCCAGGCATGAGCGATGTCCTCGCTCCAATAGCGCCAATGCCTGCCTGGACTATCAACGGGGCATCATCACTTCGCAGAATCTGGCATGGCTGGGATCGCTCGCAGAGCACTCAATCCAGCAGGGTGTGAGTATTGTCCATGGCGGCTGGAGCGATCCGCTGGACGAATACGTGCTGCCATCGCAAGCGTATTTCGCGCCGTTGCCTGGCCGGTATTTCGCATCAGGCCATACCCATGTTCAGTACTTGTGGAGCGGCGAAGACAAGGTCTACTGCAACCCCGGCTCTGTCGGCCAGCCACGTGATGGTGATCCTCGGGCCGGGTTCGCGACCTGGGATGGTGAAGCGTTCAACCTGCATCGGGTTGAATACGATATTGGTGAAACTCAACAGGCGATGAAGAGGGCCGGCTTCACCCCGTACTTCTATGAAAATCTTGATACAGGCACTCAGATCGGTGGGCGGGTCAGTACGGTTTGAGGTTTTGTGCTGTGCGCCATTAATTAACATGCCCACCCAGGGGAATTTGCAATGAGCAACGAAACGATACTCTTCAACCGCCCGCATATGACCGGCAAGGAGCTGGATTACATTGCCCAGGCCAAGTTCGGCAACATGCTCGCGGGTGATGGCCCGTTCACCAAGCGTTGTCACCGCTGGCTGGAGTCGCACACTGGTTGCAACAAGGCATTGCTCACCCACTCGTGTACCGCTGCGCTGGAAATGGCGGCCTTGCTGCTGGAAATCCGGCCTGGCGACGAAGTCATCATGCCTTCGTACACCTTCGTCTCCACGGCCAATGCATTCGTGTTGCGTGGCGCGGTGCCGGTCTTCGTCGATATCCGTCCAGATACCCTAAACCTGGACGAGCGTCTGATCGAGGCGGCGATCACGCCACGGACCAAGGCTATCGTGCCCGTCCATTACGCCGGTGTGGCCTGCGAGATGGACAGCATCCTGGCCATTGCGCGTAAGCATGGGCTAGCTGTGGTTGAAGACGCCGCGCAAGGTGTGATGTCAAGCTACAAGGGCCGAGCCCTGGGCAGTATCGGCGACCTTGGGGCATTCAGCTTTCACGAAACCAAGAACGTGATCTCGGGGGAGGGCGGGGCTTTGCTGGTCAATGCTCCTGCACTGGCAATACAGGCCGAGATGATCCGGGAAAAAGGTACCGATCGCAGTCGATTCTTCCGGGGCGAGGTGGACAAATATACCTGGCAGGAGGTGGGCTCCTCGTTTCTGCCCGGAGAAATAACTGCAGCCTTTCTCTGGGCCCAGTTGGAAGAAGCTCGAGCCATCACCAATAGCCGCTTGGCAATCTGGGACAATTACCATACTGCTTTGTCAGAACTTGAGCTGCAAGGGGCACTGCGTCGTCCGATAGTTCCTGAAAGTTGCCAGCACAACGCACACATGTACTACGTACTCCTCGCCCCTGGCGTGGAGCGCCAGTTTATTGTTGATGAGCTTAAGAGGCACGCAATCTATGCTGTGTTTCATTACGTGCCGCTGCATTCATCGCCCGCTGGAGCGCGCCATGGGCGTGTGCATGGCTCAATGGATGTTACTGATGGATATTCTGAGCGTCTGCTTCGTTTGCCACTTTGGCTCGGTTTATCCAGTGATCAGCAAGACCGGGTGGTGAGTGTCCTGGCCAGTGCTTTGGCAAAGGCCTGACTGGCCGGTTGAATGCACTATGTTAAGGCTAATGCGCCTGGCAAGATCAAACAGCCTGATCAAGGCAGTTGTACCCGTAAGGTTTCACTAGGGAAACTCTGAAGACCTCCAAATCTGGTGAAATACCCGCCTGACACGAGCGCGACGGTCCACCTTCCTCGCCCGGCCGACAAGGGCGATTGGGTCTGCGTATTTTTAAGCGGACGCAATTGCCCTTAATGCCAGGATCGCCATGCGCCAACGCAAGTCCTACCCGAAATCGGGCTCGCTCAATGATCCGCATCGATTCCGTCTGGGCCACCGACCCCATGGACATGCGTGCCGGCACCTAGACTGCGTTGGCCAGAGCGACCGATTCCTCGTAAAAATCTTGCTCATCTTATTGCCCAAGTGGTCGATACAGAGAGGAAGGGCCATCCCACTCATGTTCTTATCGCTTACGGGAGGGCTGAAGTCATAAAGCAACAGGAGCCGGTATGAAAGTCTGTATTACCCACCGAGAAGCCTTTTATCACCTTCTCAATGCGGTTTTTAACGCGTGCAACAAACAGCCAGTCGTTGCCGAGCTGGGTGTCCTGCGCGGTGAAAACGCGCTGAAGCTTTACAATGCACTGAACCCGAAAAAGATGGTCCTGATCGACAGCTGGAGCCCGGCTGCCAATGATGCCTACAGCCCTTTTGATCAATTGCCGCCATGGGTTAATTCGGTTGACAAATATGCTTACTACTATGGCGGTCCCATGTATGACATGGCCACCTATGACAATCTGTATCAGGAATGCCTGAGCAAATTCACCGACAAGGACAACGTGACTGTTATCCGCGCCGAGACCATTGCCGCGATTGACGAAATCAAGCCTAGAACCGGTATCGAAAAGTTCGATCTGGTCTACATCGACGCAAACCATCAGTACGAGTACATCCTGCGTGATTTGATGTACTACCAAGACTTACTGGCCGACGATGGCTTCATCCTGTTGAACGATTGCTGCCACAGCCTGCACGGTACCAAGCAAAACCTGGGCGTGCTCGAAGCAATGAGCAGTTTTATCAAGCGCTCGGACTTTATCCCCGTGGCGGTCACCAATACCGACTGGTCTGACGTGATCCTGGTCAGAAAGAACTCAATAATGCTGCAGCTTGTCGACATTGCGCTGACCAACTCGGATATCCCGTTTGTCGAAATCCCTTACCAACTGATGCCTGCGGCGCGGGTTGTCTACGGAAAACAGCGCATCAACCTGAGCTTTGCTTGATTCGTCCGATACGAAGCCCGATTTTAGGGCTTTGTTTTTCTGCGGCCCTTTGGGCCGCCGCGATGTGCTTTGTCGAATCCTGAAAAACTCTGGCTCGACTCATCAGGTAGGCAGCGAACCCGTCAGCGACCAGCCTTGTAGTGTGGCTTGCTCGCGAAGGCGGTAGTCCGTTTAACTTCCAGGCCAGTCCTTGCCTCTTACCGGCATAACACCGCCGGTTTTTCGACTTCGACACAATCCCCCATTCCCCTCTGAACCCCTCAAGTCCTTTGTTTACCGGGCCCCGCGCCGCCAGAAAAAAGTTGGTCTGCAAATTGCTTATGGCTCAGCAGTACAGCGGTGGGCGGCAAACGTCCGGCATGCAGAGGAAAGAGTGTGGACAAGTACCTTTATGTGGCAATGACCGGCGCCAGCCAGAATGCACTGGCGCAGAAGGCTCATGCGAACAACCTGGCGAACATCTCCACCAACGGTTTCCAGAGAGACCTGGAGCAGGCGCGTTCGATGCCGGTGTTCGGTGACAGCTTTCCGGCGCGTGCATTTGCCATGTCCGAACGTCCGGCCACCGACTTCTCCGCGGGCTCCCTGGTACAAACCGGTCGCGACCTCGACGTCGCGGTGCAGGGCAATGGCTGGATCGCGGTGCAGAACCCGGACGGTGGCGAAAGCTACGTGCGCACAGGCAGCCTCAACGTCGACGCCTTGGGCGTATTGCGCGCCGGCAACGGTATGCCGGTGATGGGCAATGGCGGGCCGATCTCCGTGCCGCCCGAGCAGCAAATCGAAGTCGGTGAGGACGGCACCGTCAGCATCCGTGCGATGGGCGAAGGTCCTCGCGTGATGGCGGAAGTCGACCGCATCAAGCTGGTCAACCCGGACTTCAAGAACATGACCAAGGGCCTGGACGGTTCGATTCACACCAAGGACGGCAAGCCGGCGCAGGCCGATGCCAACGTCAAACTGGTGTCCGGGTTCCTTGAGTCGAGCAACGTCAATGCCGTGGAAGAGATGACCTCGGTACTGGCCCTGGCCAAGCAGTTCGAATTGCACATCAAGATGATGAACACCGCCAAAGACGACGACCAGGCCATGGCTCGGGTCTTGCAGATCAGCTAATTATCAGAACGTCGCGCCGTAAAACAGGCGCACGAGGAGAATTGAATGCTTCCGGCTCTATGGGTTGCCAAAACAGGTCTGTCCGCCCAGGACACCAACCTGACCACCATTTCCAACAACCTGGCCAACGTGTCGACCACGGGTTTCAAACGTGATCGTGCCGAGTTCCAGGATTTGCTGTACCAGATCAAACGCCAGCCAGGCGCCCAGTCGACCCAGGACAGCGAACTGCCGTCGGGCCTGCAAGTGGGTACCGGTGTGCGCATCGTCGGCACCCAGAAAAACTTCAGCGCCGGCAGCCTGCAAACCACCGAGCAGCCGTTGGACATGGCCATCGACGGTCGTGGCTTCTTCCAGATCCTGCAGCCGGACGGCACCACGTCCTACACCCGTGACGGCACGTTCCACCTCGATTCCAACGGCCAGATCGTCAACGCCAGCGGCTTCGCCCTGGAGCCGGCGATTGTCATCCCGAACGAGGCCCAGACCTTCACGGTCGGTCGTGACGGTACCGTGTCCATCACCATCGCCGGCAACCCCGCTGCCCAGGTGATCGGCAACCTGCAAACCGCCGACTTCATCAACCCGGCCGGTCTGCAAGCCGTGGGTAACAACCTGTTCCTGGAAACCGCCGCCAGCGGCGCGCCGCAAGTCGGTACGCCAGGCCTGGCCGGTTTCGGCACCACGCTGCAGAACACCCTGGAAACGTCCAACGTCAGCACCGTTGAAGAGATGGTCAACATGATCACCACTCAGCGCGCCTACGAGATGAACTCCAAGGTGATCTCCACCGCCGACCAGATGCTCTCGTTCGTAACGCAGAATCTGTAATCAAGTCTATGAGGCGGCCATGAGGTCGCCTGCAACACCGTGAGGTAGGGTCATGAATCGCTTTGTATCTGTTCTGGCACTGAGTGGGGCCGTCGTGGTCGCGGGTTGCGTTGCCCCGCCGCCCAAGCCCAATGACCCTTACTACGCCCCGGTGTTGCCGCGTACGCCGTTGCCGGCTGCCGCGAATAACGGCTCGATCTATCAGGCCGGTTTTGAGCAGAACCTGTACAGCGACCGCAAGGCGTTCCGGGTCGGTGACATCATCACCATCACCCTGAACGAGAAGACCCAGGCCAGCAAGAACGCCAACTCGCAAATAGGCAAAAACAGCAAGACCGACATCGGCCTGAAGTCGTTTTTCGGCGGTGGTCTGAGTACCAGTGATCCAGTGGGCAGCGGTAGCCTGAGCCTGGACGTCGGTTACGAAGGCGACCGCGCGACCAAGGGTGACAGCAAGGCCGGGCAGGGCAACAGCCTGACCGGTTCGATCACCGTGACCGTCGCCGACGTCTTGCCCAACGGCATCATCGCCGTGCGCGGCGAGAAGTGGATGACCCTCAATACCGGTGATGAGCTGGTACGGATTGCCGGCCTGGTCCGGGCCGATGACATCGCCACCGACAACACCGTCTCGTCGACCCGCGTCGCCGATGCGCGCATCACCTACTCGGGCACCGGCTCGTTTGCCGATGCGAGTCAGCCAGGCTGGTTCGACCGTTTCTTCCTCAGCCCGCTGTTCCCTTTCTAGGTGGCTACGTTGAATTTCAAACACCTGATGGTGGCTGCGTTCCTGATGTCCGCAGCCTTCGGCGCTCAAGCCGAGCGGCTGAAGGACATCGCCAGTATTTCCGGCGTGCGTTCCAACCAATTGATCGGCTACGGCCTGGTGGTCGGGCTTAACGGCACCGGCGACCAGACGACGCAAACCCCGTTCACCCTGCAGACCTTCAACAACATGCTTTCCCAGTTCGGCATCAAGGTGCCGGAAGGCTCGGGCAACGTGCAGCTGAAGAACGTCGCGGCGGTGTCGATCAGTGCCGAATTGCCGGCCTTCGCCAAACCCGGTCAGCAGGTGGACATCACCGTTTCCTCCATCGGCAACTCCAAGAGCCTGCGTGGCGGCACCTTGCTGCTGACGCCGCTCAAGGGTATCGATGGCAACGTGTACGCGGTCGCTC
Organism: Pseudomonas sp. LBUM1670; assembly: GCF_059695695.1. Lineage (NCBI taxonomy): Bacteria > Pseudomonadati > Pseudomonadota > Gammaproteobacteria > Pseudomonadales > Pseudomonadaceae > Pseudomonas > Pseudomonas sp. LBUM1670. The sequence continues at coordinate 1,615,902 of NZ_CP166783.1, forward strand.
AGGGCAACCTGGTGGTCGGCGGTTTCGATGCCGAAGGTCGCGACGGTTCGAAGATCACCGTCAACGTTCCGTCGGCCGGTCGAATTCCCGGTGGTGCATCGGTTGAGCGTTCGGTGCCGAGCGGTTTCAACCAGGGCAACAGCCTGACCCTGAACCTCAACCGTTCCGACTTCACCACCGCCAAGCGCATCGTCGACAAGATCAACGACATGCTAGGCCCTGGTGTGGCCCAGGCCATCGACGGCGGTTCGATTCGCGTCACGGCGCCACTGGATCCGAGCCAGCGGGTCGACTACCTGTCGATCCTTGAAAACCTCGAAGTCGATCCGGGGCAGGCGGTGGCGAAAGTCATCATCAACTCGCGTACCGGCACCATCGTGATCGGCCAGAACGTCAAGGTGTCCCCGGCCGCCGTGACTCACGGCAGCCTGACCGTGACCATCACCGAAGACCCGATCGTCAGCCAGCCCAACGCTCTGTCCAATGGTCAGACGGCGGTCGTGCCACGCTCGCGGGTCAACGCCCAGCAGGAAGCCAAGCCGATGTTCAAGTTCGGTCCGGGCACCACCCTCGACGAGATCGTGCGTGCGGTGAACCAGGTCGGCGCGGCACCGGGTGACTTGATGGCCATCCTCGAAGCTCTGAAGCAGGCCGGCGCGTTGCAAGCCGACCTGATCGTGATCTGAGGACGGCGACCATGGATATGCGCAAGAGCGGTCTGGTCAGCAGCAGCGATTCGGGGTCCTATTCGGACCTCAATCGCCTGAACCAGCTCAAGGTCGGCGACAAGGACAGTGACGGGAACATGCGCAAGGTGGCGCAGGAATTCGAATCGCTGTTCCTCGGTGAAATGCTCAAGTCCATGCGCTCGGCCACCGAAGCGCTGGGTCAGGACAATCCGCTCAACACCCCGGCGGCCAAGCAGTATCAGGAAATGTACGACCAGCAGTTGGCCGTTTCCATGTCCCGCGAGGGCGGTGGTATTGGTCTGGCGGACGTGCTGATGCGTCAGATGTCGAAGAACAAGCCGATGGCGCCGGGCGAAGCAGCTGCCGCATCGGCGGCCAAGCAGGCGGCCGCGAAAGCCGCCGTGGAAACGCCGATTGCGGCCGGTACGGTCGCCGTCAACGGGCCGTTGTCGCGGATCAATGGCCAGCGACCGCTGTGGGCGTCGCGTGCGATCCATGCACCGCAAGCAGCGGGCGAGGGCGCGCATCGCAATGACATGGAACTGATCAATCAACGGCGTCTGGCGTTGCCACCGAAACTGGCTGACCGCTTGCTCGCAGGTCTGGTGCCTTCCGCGACGACGACGGCCGCGACAGCCAACAGGATTCAACGGCCGGAGCGCAACACGCCGACCGGTTCAGGTCCGTTGTACAACGGCGACTGGCTGGAAAATGCGCAAGCGTCAGCGGGCGCCGGCCTGCAGATTCATGGTCGCGCCATGGCTCAAATACCTTTGGCGCCCGCGAAGAAAGCCTTCAGTTCCGCCGACCAGTTTGTCAACACCATGTTGCCGATGGCCAAGGAAGCCGCCGAGCGCATTGGGGTCGATCCGCGTTACCTCGTGGCTCAGGCGGCGCTGGAAACCGGTTGGGGCAAATCGGTCATGCGCGCACAGGATGGCAGCAGCAGCCACAACCTGTTCGGCATCAAGGCCAGCAGCAACTGGCAGGGCAATTCGGCACGCGCGATCACCAGCGAATTCAGGAATGGCGCGATGGTCAAGGAGACGGCCGAGTTCCGTTCCTACGACTCTTACAAGGACAGCTTCCATGACCTTGTGACTTTGCTGCAAACCAACAATCGCTATCAAGATGTCGTGAAGTCGGCCGATAACCCAGAACAGTTTGTACGCGAGTTGCAGAAGGCCGGTTACGCAACCGACCCGGACTACGCGAGCAAGATTTCGCAGATAGCCAAGCAGATGACGAGTTACCAGAACTACGCTGCGGCGGGCGTTTCCACCACGCCTTTATAGGCACAAGGATTAAGGTCTGAACCATGAGTTTGCTCAATATCGGGATGTCGGGTCTGGCCGCTGGCCAATCCTCGTTGATGACCACCGGCAACAACATTGCCAACGTCGACACCGCCGGGTACTCACGCCAGCAAACAGTGCAGGGCACTAAAGCCTCGCAGCAGTTCGGCAACGTGTACATCGGCACCGGCACGACGCTGGCCGATGTGCGTCGGGTGTACAACAGCTACCTCGATGCGCAGTTGCAGACCACCACTTCGCTCAACAGCGATTCGGCCGCCTACCTGAATCAGGTCACGCCGCTGGACAAATTGCTCTCCGACACCAGCACTGGCCTGAACGGCGCACTGACCAAATTTTTCGCCTCGGTGCAGAACGTCAACGCCAAGCCGGGTGACGATGCTTCCCGCCAGTTACTGCTCAGCGATACCCAGGCCTTGAGCAATCGTTTCAACTCGGTCTCCACGCAGCTGAACCAGCAGAATGCCAACATCAACGGCAACCTGACGAACATGGCGGATCAGGTCAACAAGCTGGCCACTACCGTGGCGCAGTTGAACCAGAAGATCTCCGAGATTTCCAGCTCCGGCGGCATGCCGAACGAGCTGCTCGACTCGCGTAACGAAACCGTGCGCCAACTGTCGACCTTCACCGGTGCTCAAGTAGTGGAGCGTGAAGGCAACCTCGACATCTACCTGGGCAGCGGTCAGCCGCTGGTCATGGGCAACACCGTCAACAAACTTGAGACGGTGCCAAGCAAAGACGATCCGGGCCGTCTGGCGCTGCAGCTCAATCGTGGCTCGAGCACCATCGACATCACGTCGATCGTGACCGGCGGCGAAATCGGCGGTCTGCTGCGTTATCGCAGCACCGTACTGGACCCCGCCATGAACGAATTGGGCCGTGTTGCCCTGGTCGTCGCCGATAAGATGAACGGCCTGCAGGCCCAGGGCATCGACAAGAACGGTGACTTCGGTTCGAACCTGTTCACCAACATCAACACGGCCAAGCTGGTCTCTGAGCGCAGCATCGCCAGCACCAGCAACGTGGGCGCCGGCAACTTCGATGTGAGCATCAAGGACACTGGCAAGCTGACCATCAACGATTACAAGGTCACGTTCACCACGGCTACCGACTACACCGTTCAGCGCCTGCCGGACAACTCGCCCATGGGCACCTTCAGCACGGCAGCGCCGGTAACGGCACCGGTCATCGACGGCTTCGAACTGAAGTTCAACGCGGCTTCTGCCACGGCGGGCGACACCTTCAAGATCACCCCGACCCGCGATGCTGCGGCGAACATCAAGACCGAGATGTCCGACTCCAAGCGTCTGGCCATCGCGGCACCCCTGGGCGCGGCTATTGCGGCGAGCGGCAGTGGCAACGGCACCCTGACGATTCCGGCCAGCGGTCAACCGACGTTGACCACCCAGTTCGACATCTACGACACCGCGACCACCACCGCGATGCAGAACGGCCTGAAAAACTCCACGCCGACCAAGATTGTGTTTGGTGCCGTGTCCGCCGCCGGCACCAGCCAGACCTACCAGTTCCTGGATGCCAAGGGGGGAGTGATCAGCAGCGGCACCATCAAGCCAGGTGAGAGCAACACCCTGAACCTGAGCATTCCTCTCACGGACGCTGCGGGGGCACCGATCCCTCCTGCGCCGGCGACTCAGTACACCGCGGGCTTCAGCATGACCATCGCCGGCGCCCCAAGCAACGGCGCGGGGATTAACGTCTCGCTCAGTCAGCCGGGCAGCCTGGACAACCGTAACGGCACCGCACTGGCCGGCTTGCAGACCGCCCCGACCGTGGACACCGGCTCGGCCAGCAAAGGTATTTCCCTGAACGACGCTTACGGAAAATTGGTCGAGGGCGTGGGTTCCAAGGCTGCACAGGGCAAGCTCGACAGTGCGGCGACCGACGCTATCCTGGCGAATGCCAAGGGCGCGCGCGACTCGCTCTCGGGTGTCGACCTCGATGAGGAAACCGGCAACCTGGTCAAGTATCAGCAGTACTACACCGCGTCTTCGCAGATCATCAAGGCTGCGCAGGAAACCTTCAGCACACTGATCAACAGTCTTTAAGGAGTCGTAGCCCATGCGCATTTCTACCGCCCAGTTTTACGAGTCCTCGGCTGCGAACTATCAGAAGAATTTCGCCAACATCGTCAAGAGCAGCGAAGAGGCGAGCAGCCTGGTTCGCGTCAACACTGCCGCCGATGATCCGGTTGGCGCCTCGCGTCTGCTGCAATTGGGTCAGCAGGCTTCGATGCTCGATCAGTTCACGAACAACATTACGACGATCAAAGCCACGCTTGGCCAGACTGAAGCGGTGATGACCAGCATCGGCAATGTGCTGCAACGTGCCAAGGAACTCGCCCTGGGTGCCGGCAACGCCGGTTATACCGATAGCGACCGCCAGGCCAACGCTTCGGAGCTCGGCCAGATCGAAGAGCAGCTGTTGAGCCTGATGAACACCAAGGACGAAAACGGCAAATACATTTTCGCCGGCTCCAAGGGTGACACCGTTCCGTTCACGCGTAACACCGACGGCACCTACAGCTATAACGGTGATCAGGTCACGCTGGACCTGCCGATTGGCGATACCCAGTCGATGGCCACCAACAGCACCGGTTGGGCTGTGTTCCAGCAAGCGATCAACACCAGCCGCACGCAGTCCACCATGACCTCGCCCACGCCAGTCGTCGATGGCGGTCGTGTGGTGCTCTCCGATGGTCAGGTGAATTCGGACGTGACCTACAACGCCAAATTCCGTAGTGGCGAGCCCTACACCGTGAATTTCCTCAGCCCTACGCAACTGGAAGTCCGGGATTCGCTGGGTAACGACGTCACATCTGAGGCTTCTGGAAATGGCGTGTTCAGTTCCAGCAGTGGTGCGGCCACGCAGACGATCGGTTTCCGTGGCGTTGATCTGAAGTTGAACATCAACATGCAACCAGGTGATGTTCCGGCAACCGTGTTCGGCAACAACTACAGTTTCACCCTGGCGGCCAAGCCGGACAGCTTCAATGTGTCCCGGGCTCCAGGCAACGTGTCGACAGAGGTGGTCACCAACACGGCAATCACCAACAGCGCCGCCTACCACGCCAGCTTCCCGGAAGGTGCGGCGATTCTCAAGTTCAGCAGTCCTACCGCTTTCGATTTGTATGCCGCGCCTCTGACCGCGAACAGCAAGCCGGTTTCCAGCGGCGTTCTGGCGGGCAACGTCGCCACCGCATCGGGTGTCGCCTTTACGCTGAGCGGGACGCCGGCGCCGACGATGTTTGCCGGTGACCAGTTCTCTGTCGCGGTCAACACTCACCAGACGCAGAACATTCTGGACACCGTCAGCCAGCTGAAAACCGCGCTGTCGACGCCGACCAACAACAATCCGGTGGCCATTCAAAAACTGAACGCGGCAATGGTTTCGGGCATTGGCAACCTGACCAGCGGCACCGACCAGTTGACCTCCGGCCTCAGTTCCGTGGGTGGCCGCGGTGCGTCGCTGACGACCCAGACCGACATCAACCAGAGCCTGGTGCTGGCCAACACTCAGACCCAGGGGGCAATCCGTGATTCGGACCCGGCCACGGTGATGACCCGCCTGACCTTGCAGCAAACCATGCTGCAGGCCTCGCAATTGGCGTTCAGCAAAATCGCTCAGTTGGGACTGTTCAACAAAGTCTGAGTCGAGGCCTTCGCGCCATTGGCGCGAGGGTTGAGGCACCGAGTGCAAACCGTCTTTTTTTCAGCGGTTCAGGGCTGCTCCACTCGTTCCAGAGTGAGCGCCCGCCGCTCGAGAGTTCCCCCGCCGTGAAACCAGCTCCTCTTGTCAGCATCGCCATTCCCGCCTACAACGCACCGTACTTTCAGGCCGCGCTGCAAAGTGCTCTGAATCAGACTTATGCGCCGCTTGAAGTGATTGTCTGTGACGACAGCAACAGCGACGAAATCCATGACCTGGTCCAGGCTTGCACGGTGCCGGAAGGCTTGACGCTGCGCTATGTGCGCAATGATCGGCACTTGGGGTTCAAGGGGAATCTGATCGCCTGCGCCGAGCAGGCAACCGGGGAGTACCTCAAGTTTCTCTGTGATGACGATCAATTGCTGCCTGAGTGTATTGCCCGTCAGGTGCAGGGTTTCATCGAACATGACGATGTGAACCTGGTGATTGCCCAGCGTCGGTATTGCGACGGTGAAAGCCTTCTGCTTCCCGAGCGACTGGAGAACACCAGCTTTGCCTCGGGGGATACGCTGTTCAAGGGCGAAGACTTGCTGGATGTGCTGGAAAGCACGGCTCTCAACTTTCTCAGCAATCTGAGTGGCGCGCTGATGCGTACCTGTCAGGTGCTAGAGTATTTGCCTGCTTTGACCCAGATCGGTGAAGGGTTTGTCGCCCGTCTCGATTTCGCTTTGTTTGTGTGTCTGTTGCGTCGCGGTAATCTGGCGGTAATGGGGCAAGTGCTGAGCTTCGAGCGCTTGCACCCGGCGCGCATGAGCAATCAATTGGAGGTCGAACAGGCCGTCATGGTCGAGCTTGGCTGGCTGACCCAAATGCTGGCGGTGCGCAGCGGCGAGCCGGCACCCGCGCCGGGACATGTTCGCTACATCGATCTGGCCAGCGCCGCCCTCGGTGAGCCGTATGCCTGGGAGGAGATGCCTCTCAGTCGCTCACTGGGCTTTTCTGCGACCTTGATCCGTTCGCGGGTGGGTGAAAACTGTAACAGCTTCGCTGATGTGTACCAGCAATGGCTGGCCTGTCGCACCCTGAACCCGGCCCAGCAACGCCTGTTGCCCACGCGCCTTGCCTCGTGGGCATGGCTGCCACGAATTGTACCGGTGGTGATTGATGCCGACGCCGATGATGCGGCGCTGGGCGTCACACTGGAGAGCATCGAACGGCAGGTCTATGCCGCCGAAACGGTGTTGGTGCTCTCCGCTGAAAATCGTACCAGTGCCCTTGCTGGTAACGTGATTCGTGTGACCTTGCAAGGCGACGGACATGAGCAGCTCAATGTCCTGCTGATGCAGATGGACGGTGCGGACTGGTTCTATCTTCTGCGGGCGGGTGATCGCCTGAATGAGCTGGCCTTGCTGCTTTTGGCCGAGCGCATGGTCGAGAGTGCCGACGCGTTGTGCATTTACAGCGATGAAGGTGGTCTGCGCAATGAGTTGTCGGTGGAGCCGATCTTCAAATCCGATTTCAATCTGGACCTTCTGCGCAGTTATCCCTACATCGGGCGGACACTGGCCATTCAGCGTCAGCGCTTTGTGGACGCGGGTGGTTTCAACCCGGACTTCGCCGAACTCAGCCCCCATGATCTGGTCTGGCGGCTCGTTGAAAACCACGGCGCGCATGTCGTGGAGCATGTCGCCCAAGTGCTGGTCGAGTCCTCGTTCGGCATGTCGCAATGGCTCGCTCTGCCGCAGGTTATCGAGCAGAACTCTCGCGTACTGACCGCGCACCTTGATCGTATCGGCGCTGCACATGAGGTCCGGCAGGGCAACGTGCCGCTGATCAATCGAATTGACTACCACCATGGCTTTCAGCCGTTGGTGTCCATTGTTGTGGTGATGCGGGACCGGCTTGGCCCGCTTCAGCGCTGCATCGAGAGTGTGCTGGAGCACACGGCGTATGCTCACTACGAATTGTTGATCGTGGACAACGCAAGCACCTCGATCGAGGCGCGGGACTGGTTGGGCGCGATGGCGCAAATGGGCGGCGAAAAATTGCGCGTGCTGCACTGCGATTACCCCGATAACCCGGCCGCGGCGCAGAACTTCGCGGTGGCTCAGGCTCGCGGCGAGTATGTGCTGTTGCTCACCCCGGACAGCCTGATCGTCAACCGCGACTGGCTTGGCGAACTGCTGAATCACGGCTTGCGTCCGGAAGTGGGGGTCGTTGGCGGCCGAATGGTCAGCCCTCAGGGGCGCATTGAAGGTTCGGCGCTGGTACTGGGGATGCGCGGGCCTGTTGGCGTGCCTTGGCGCGGGGAAGCGGTGACCGCCGCGGGTTACATGCAGCGCCAGCAAGCGGTGCAGAACTTGAGTGCTGTGAGCACCGAATGCCTGCTGGTCCGCAAGCAAGTGTTCGATGAACTCCAGGGGTTTGACGATCAGGCCTTTTCCCAAAGGCTCGGCGGCCCTGATTTCTGTCTGCGTGTCAGGCAGAAGGGATATCTGGTGGTCTGGACACCGTATGCCGAATCGCTCAGCGTGGCTGCCGAGACGGAAAACGGGCCGGTGGCATCAACGCTGGTGGCTGAGCACAAGTGTTTTTATCAGCGCTGGCTGCCGATCATCGCCAGAGATCCGGCGTACAACGTCAACCTGAGCCTCAACACCAATAATTTCAGCCTTGAACCGGGTTTCAAGAACGATTGGAATCCTTTCGCCCGTCACATGCTGCCGCGGGTTCTGGCGATTCCGATCAACGAGACCGCGGTGGGGCATTACCGTGTCACCCAGCCGTTTCTGGAGCTGGAAGCTGCGGGTCGAGTGCTCGGTAACCTTGCTTTCCATACGCCCTCGGACATTGACCTGGAACGCCAGTCGCCCGACGTCATCATCCTGCAGGGACGCTACAGTCAGAGCGCGGTGGATGAAGTGGAGCGGGTCAGGAACAGCTCCCGGGCCTTCCGGATCTTCGAGCTTGATGACTACGTCATCGATGTTCCCAAGAAAAATGCTCACGTGCGCAAGGCCGTCGTTGGTGTCGAGCAAATCGTGCGACGTGCGATCGGGTTGTGTGACCGGGTGGTGGTGTCTACCCAGCCGCTGGCCGATACACTCAAAGGCATGCACGATGATATTCGCGTGGTGCCGAACATGCTTGCTCCGCATCTGTGGACCGGTCTTAGCAGTCAGCGACGTACGTCCCGCAAGCCGAGGGTCGGCTGGGGTGGAGGGACCAGTCATGATGGGGATCTGGCGATCATTGCCGATGTCGTTCGCCTGCTGGCGGATGAAGTCGAATGGGTGTTTTTCGGCATGTGCCCGCCGGCACTCAAGCCTTACGTACATGAATTTCATCCGGCCGTCGGCCTGCAGGCTTACCCCGCCAAACTGGCCAGCCTGAACCTCGATCTGGCATTGGCGCCGTTGGAGTTCCACATCTTCAATGACTGCAAGAGCAACTTGCGGCTGCTGGAGTACGGCGCGTGCGGTTACCCGGTGATCTGCACGGACACCGAGGCCTATCGCGGTTACCTGCCGTGTACCAAGGTGGTGAGCAACAGTACCGAAGAATGGCTGGAGGCGATTCGTATGCACCTGGCTGATCCGGACGCGAGTTATCGTATGGGTGATGCGTTGCGTGAGGAAGTGCTGCGCGACTACATGCTGCGGGGCAACAATCTGAATTACTGGGCTGAGGCTTGGTTGCCGAACTGATCCGGGTACAAGAAAAAAGCCAGGACTTGGTGACCGGTTTTTTCGTGTACATATCCATTCCTGCGGTAACGGCGGCTTATGGTTTCGCCCTTACGGCGAGTCCCTTTTTCAAACGCCAAAAAGGAACCAAAACGCTTACTTGCAGGCTTTAACGCGGCGCGGATCAACGTTGGTAGAGGCTCCGATGGAGATCGTCACAGGTTGACGGACAGGCTCAGGGCGTGGCGGGGCAGATCAAAAGCCAAAGCAAAAGCAAGATCAACAGCCAGAGCGAACTCACAACTGTAGGAGCGAGCCTGCTCGCGAAAAACGTCCAAGCACCGCGTTCATTCCGACAGCACGCGTTATCGTTGACGTCCATCGCAGGCAAGCCAGCTCCCACAGGGGAGCGCGTACACCTGAAATCAGGTCGGCTGGCAGGCCGCCTCGCGTGCTGTTGCGGTACACGCCCCCTCGAGAGGCCGAGTGCAGGTTCTGCGCAGTGGGCAACCCGGCATGGATGCCGGGTTAGCCGCCCCCGGCCATGGATGGCCGATGGCGGCGGGCCCACGGAGCAGGACCGGAGCGAGGGCATGCCGAGCCTAGGCGAGGCACCGAACGAAAGGGGCAAAAGCGCTTGGTTACTTGGCGCTTTTCCAAGTAACCCGCCGTAAGGGCGGAAACAATAGTCGCCATCACCGAAATAACGGATATACACCCAACCGCCCGAACACCAACCCGATACCTGGCTTCTACGTTTCAGACCCCGCCGACCCTAGAGAAAGAGCTGGCGCGTTTCCTGCAGGTCCCCCCGATATCGCCATAAAACGAGCACTTCCGGTGAATCCAGAAGCGCCCTGACCGGCATTGAAGGTTTTATCCAGACGGCCCGCGAAAGCTTGATACAGCTTGGCTGAGCCCTGTGACGAACAAGAGGGGAGACGATGAAGGCAGTTATTTTGGCGGGTGGTCTGGGCAGGCGCCTCAGTAATGAGTCGCACCTCAAACCCGGGCCGATGATTGAAATCGGCGGCAAGCCAATTCTCTGGCACATCCATTAAGCGACAACTTTATTCAAGCATTCATCAGGCAATCGGTCTGTGGTGGGGAAGGATATGCAAGGCATTTACGGTTCTGAAAACACGCGCTCCCTGAGTGAGCTGGTCACTCTGGTGCTGATTACACACAATCGCCCGGCGTTCCTGCGCAGGGCATTGCAGTTCTACAGCACGTTGCCTTGCAAGATTCTGGTCCTCGATTCATCGACCGTCGCGCTGGAAGGCGCGGCTGCGGTCGCGGACACCATCGACTATCGGCATTTGCCGCAGTTCGGCTACGGGGGTATCCAGACCAAACTGGTGTACGGCGTCGAGCAGGTCACCACGCCGTACATGGTATTCGCCTCCGATGATGATTTTCTGTTGCACGGTGCACTCACCGAGTCGGTGAACTTCCTCGAAGCCAATCCCGACTACGGTCTGTGCCATGGCTATTGCCTGATGTACCTGACCCACTCCAACTATGTGCAGTACTACCGGCGTGACAAGAAAGTGCGCGAGGACTACAACGCCGAGCGCGGTCAGGATCGTGTACTCGATTACATGAGCCAGTACATTCCGCCGTTCTATGCGGTCCAGCGCACCTCGCTGTTGCGTGACTGGTATCAGGCGATGCCTGAAAAAACGACTTTCGAGTGGCATGAAATCGGTCATGTCTACTACATGCTGGCACGGGCAAAGGCGCGGATTCTCCCGACGCCTTACGTGGTGCGTGAGGTCAACGATGGCCGCTCGGATCACAACACCGAAATCATGACGGCCCTGACCTTCAAGGATGCTCGTTCTGTTGCCGAGCGTGAGCGCTTTGCAGGATTTCTGGCATCGCTACCGACTGGCAGTGACCTGGATGAGCAACAGACGGCACAGGTTGCCCTGCAAAGCTTCGCCGCTTTGGCCGAGAGCCTGACGACCCGTAACGCGCTGACCATCGAACCGATTTTCGAGTCTTACTGGACGGATCCGACGGCGGAGCCGAAGCGGGTTTTCGGCGCTCAGCAATACGTCGAAATGCCGTTCTACAACAGTGCCTTTTTCGAACAACTGTCGCAGTGCGAATTTCTGCTTCATGCGATGCCGGCCGGGCGTCTGCAACTCGAAGAAATGGAAGGCGCACTGCTCAAGCAGGAGAACTTGCAGCGCACCTACTCCAATGACAGTACGGCGACGATTCAGAGCCGTCTGCTTCAAGCTGTTCAACTGGGTGCCTTCAACCGTCGGGTGGTGCAAAAGCTTGCGCAGCAGTTGCTGGATATGGATGAGGCCGCCGATGCCCAGGTGCTGACCGACTGGGTTCAGCGTCTGGACAGCGTGCCCGTTTTTGACAGTCGTCAGTTGCTCGACACGATGCCGTCGGGGCGTGTGCGGAACTGGTTGCAGGCCCGTCAACCGAACGACACCGCAGTGAGGAAAATCAACCAGCACCTGGCCGCCAACGACGGTGGTCCTCAGTTCGGTATTTTGCTGCTGAATCTGGACGCTGACATGGACAAGCTCCAGATCACCCTGGATAGCCTTATGGCGAGTGCGTTCCGGGCATTCAAAGTGGTGATCTTCACCACGGGTGACTTACCGGCGGTCACCACCGCACAAAACACGCTGCATTTCGTCAAGGTCACGGCGGCCAATTACGTCGACAAGCTGAACCAGATCGCTCGTCAGTCAACCTCGGACTGGTTACTGCTGGCCGAGGCGGGCGACGAGTTCACCGCTGCCGGATTCCTGCGTGCCAGTCTCGAGCTGCAGAACGCCGAGGGTTGCCGTGCGGTGGCGATGGACGAGATTCATCGCCAGGCCAATGGCACATTGGTCGACGTCTTCCGGCCAGCCTTCAACCTTGACCTGTTGCAAAGCCTGCCGGCGCTGGTTGCACGGCACTGGCTGATCCGCCGCGAAGCGTTGGTGGAGGCCGGTGGTTTTTCCCGCGAGTTCACGTCGGCGCTCGAGTTCGACCTGTTGCTGCGTTTGATCGAAACCGGCGGCATTGGCGGCCTTGCTCATCTGGCAGAGCCGTTGCTGATCACCGCAGCACCGGAGTTGGCGCCCAACGAACACGAACGTCAGACGTTGGTTCGGCATCTGGCGACTCGCGGTTATCAAGCGCAGGTCAACGCCGAAGCGTCGGGTGGTTACCATATCGACTACCGCCATGCCGATCGCCCGAAAGTGTCGATCGTCGTCCACAGCGAGGACAACCTGGAGCATTTGCAGCGCTGCCTGGTCAGTGTCTTGCAACGCACGCGTTATCAGAACAATGAAATCGTCATTGCCGATAACCATAGCCAGTCCGCCGAGCTGCTCGACTGGCTCGACAGCCTGGAGAAAAACGGTCGTGGCCGGATTCGTCTGGTCAAGGCCGCGCAGCGACTGAGCACTTCGGCGCTGCTCAACCTGGCAGCCGAGCAGACTCAAGGTGAGTACCTGGTGCTTTTGGCAGCGGACGCCGAAGTGATCAATGCGAACTGGATCGAAGCGTTACTCAATCAGGCCCAGCGTCCCGAAGTCGGGGTGGTCGGTGCGAAACTGGTGGATCGCGAGGGTAATGTGAGCGGTGCAGGTCTGATTCTCGGGTTCGATGGCGGGATCGCTTCGCCATTCACCGGCGAGAAAAAGGATGCACCGGGCTACATGCGCCGACTGGCCGTCGAACAGAATTACACGGCCGTTTGCGGCGCGTGCCTGATGATTCGCAAGGAAGTCTTCGTTGCCCTCGGCGGACTGGATCGCGAGCATTTCGATGAGGTCTACGCCGATGTCGATCTCTGCCTGAAAGTCGCCAACGCCGGGTTGCTGACGGTGTGGACGCCGCAGGTTCAGATTGCACACCCGGGCACCTTGCCGAACGATCCTCAGGTGCTGGCGGCCTTGCGCGATAAGTGGCAGGTGCGCTTCGACCATGACGAGGCTTACAACACCAACCTGGCCTTGACCGGCAAGGGCTTTTCCCTGGGTGAACCGACCCCGGTGAACTGGGCGCAGTTGCTCGCATAAGCCTGACTGATAGTTAAAAGGACTCAAGGCATGTTCAACGGTAAATCGATTTTCATCTCTGGCGGCACCGGCTCGTTCGGGCGCAATTTCATCCGCCGGCTGCTGGAGCAATATCAGCCGAAGCGGGTGGTGGTGTTCTCTCGCGATGAGCTCAAGCAGTACGAGATGCAGCAGACGTTCAACGCACCGTGCATGCGTTATTTCCTCGGTGATGTGCGCGACGCTGACCGTTTGCGTCAGGCCATGCGCGGCATCGATTACGTGGTGCATGCCGCGGCACTGAAACAAGTGCCGGCAGCGGAGTACAACCCGACCGAATGCATCCGCACCAACGTCAACGGCGCGGAAAACATCATCGCCGCAGCCATCGACAACGGCGTGAAGAAAGTCGTCGCACTGTCCACTGACAAGGCCGCCAGCCCGATCAACCTGTATGGCGCGACCAAGCTGCTGTCGGACAAGTTGTTCGTCGCCGCGAACAATATTGCCGGCGACCAGAACACCCGTTTTTCGGTGGTCCGTTACGGTAACGTCGCCGGCTCGCGGGGGTCGGTGGTGCCGTTTTTCAGCAAACTGATTGCCGAGGGCGCCACAGAACTGCCGATCACCGATGAGCGCATGACGCGTTTCTGGATCACCCTCGATCACGGTGTACAGTTTGTGCTCGACAGCTTCGCCCGCATGCACGGTGGTGAAGTGTTCGTGCCGAAGATCCCGTCGATTCGTATCGTCGATCTGGCACTGGGCATGGCTGAGCATTTGCCACACAGGAACGTTGGCATTCGTCCGGGAGAAAAACTCCATGAGTTGATGGTGCCGCTGGACGACGCGCGGATGACTCTGGAGTTCGCCGATCACTACACCATTCAGCCATCGATTCGTTTCACCAGCGTCGACGTGGATTTTGCCGTCGACACACTGGGCGAGCAGGGCAGGCCTGTCAGTGAAGATTTCGAGTACCGTTCCGACACCAATCCGCACTACCTGTCGGTTGGCCAGATTGCCGACCTGCACGCGAAGCTGTCGGCATGATCCCCTACGGTCGGCAGAGTCTCGATCAGGCAGACATTGATGCGGTGGTCGCCGTGTTGCAGTCGGACTGGCTCACTCAAGGCCCGACCATCGAGCGCTTCGAACAGGCCACGGCCGAACGTTGCCAGGCTGATTTTGCGGTGGCGGTGTGCAATGCCACGGCGGCGTTACACATTGCCTGCCTCGCTGCCGGACTCGGGCCGGGCGATCGGCTATGGACCACGCCGAACACTTTCCTGGCCTCGGCCAACTGTGGCCGCTACTGCGGCGCCGAGGTGGATTTTGTCGACATCGATCCACTGACGTGGAATCTCGACACCTATGCCCTGACGTCGAAGCTTGAGGCCGCCGAGCGCGATGGCACGCTGCCGAAGGTGCTGGTGGCCGTGGCGTTTTCAGGTCAGAGCTGCGACATGCGGATGATCGCCGAACTGGCCGCACGTTACGGCTTTACGGTGATCGAGGACGCGTCCCACGCGGTCGGTGCTACCTATGCCGGGCGTCCGGTGGGTTGCGGCGAATTCGCGGCGATGACGGTGTTCAGTTTTCACCCGGTGAAAATCATCACCAGCGCCGAGGGGGGCATGGTGTTGACCAACCGCCCTGAACTGGCAGAGCGTTTGCAGCGTCTGCGCAGCCACGGCATGACCCGCGATCCGCAACAGATGACCGAATCCAGTCACGGCCCCTGGTACTACCAGCAAGTGGAACTGGGCTTCAATTACCGGATCACCGACCTGCAAGCGGCACTGGGTCTGTCGCAACTGAACAAACTCGATGGCTTCATAGTGCGCCGCCGTGAACTGGCGGCGCGTTATGACCGATTGCTGGCGTACTTGCCGCTGACCTTGCCCGGCGCGCAGCCTGATGCCGAATCGGCGTGGCATCTGTACGTGGTGCGGTTGCACACAGACCGGATCAACCTCAGCCATCGGCAGGTATTCGAAGGCTTGCGAGCGGCCGGGGTCGGTGTGAACCTGCACTATATTCCGGTGCATTTGCAGCCGTACTATCGCGACCTGGGGTTTGCCGAAGGTGACTTCCCGCAGGCTGAACGTTATTACGCCGAGGCCATCAGCCTGCCGATGTTTCCCTTGCTGAGCGATGAACAGCAGGACTTCGTGGTCGAGCAACTGCGGCGTCTGGTTCTTGAGGAGTAGTGTCTTGAGCAGCGTTGCGATCATTCCGGCCCGAGGCGGCAGCAAGCGAATCCCGCGCAAGAACCTCAAGCCGTTCGACGGCGTGCCGATGATTGTTCGTTCGATCCGGACGGCGCTGGAGTCGGGGCTGTTCGATCAGGTAGTGGTCAGCACCGACGATGACGAAATTGCCGAGGTTGCACGGGTTCATGGGGCACAAGTTCCGTTTATTCGACCTGCGCAACTGTCCGATGATTTTACCGGGACTGCGGCTGTAATCGTCCATGCCCTGAGCGAACTCCAGCGCTTCGACTATGCCTGCTGCATCTACGCCACGGCGCCGCTGCTGCAGGCGCGTTATTTGCGTCAGGGACTTGAATTGCTCAAGCAGCATCCGGATAAATCTTTTGCTTTTTCCGTGGCCGGTTTCGGCTTTCCGGTGCAGCGTGCGTTGACCCTTGACGAGCAGGGCGCCCTGACCGCGCTCTATCCTGAATTTCGCAACACCCGTTCCCAGGATTTGCCCGAAGCTTTTCAGGATGCCGGCCAGTTTTACTGGGGGCGCAGCGAAGCCTGGTTGCGAGGGGATACGTTGTTTTCTTCGGCGAGTCTGCCGGTGATTCTGCCGCGACATCTGGTGCAAGACATCGACACCCCCGAAGACTGGAAGCGTGCCGAATACCTTTTCGCCGCGCTCAAGGCCGGTGGTGAGTTGCAATGAGAGTGCTGATTCGCTCCGACGCATCGCCAACCATTGGCAGCGGTCATATCGCTCGCTTGTTGCCGTTGGCCAGAACCTTGCGCAAGCAGGGTTCGCACGTTGCGTTTGCGTGCCGCCAGCTGCCGGGGCATCGGCTGGACATGCTGGAGGCCGAAGGCTTCGAAACCTTCGCGCTGCCGGATCGGTATCCCGATGAAGACCCGCAGCAGGCCATTGAATCCATGCTGCCGTGGCAGGCGGACATTGACGCTTTGGCGCAAGCGCTGGAAAACCATTGCGCGTTTGACTGGATCATCGTCGACCACTATGGCCTCGATCATCATTGGCAGACCGCAGCCCGGCGCTGGGCGCCGCGGATTGCGGCGGTGGATGACCTTGCCACTCGCACCTACGCCGTCGACCTGTTGCTCAATCAGAATCTGTCCGGAACACCAGAGGCGTACACCTCGTTGCTGACACCGAATTGCCAGGCCTTGCTCGGCCCGCGTTTTGCGATGCTGCGTGATGAATTCAGCGGCCCGGTGATCGAGATCAAGCCTCAGGCGAAGCGGGTGCTGGTGAACTTCGGTGGCTTTGATGCGGCGATGCAGACTCACCACGCGATGCTGGCGCTGGCGGACTTTCATGAGCTTGAAGTCGATTTCGTTGCGGGTGCCGATAACCCGGCCTGGGAGAAAATGCAGGTGCTTGCGGCGGATCACCCAAATTGGCGCCTGCACAGTTTTGTCAGTGACTTCTACCAATTGATGACCGAAGCCGACCTGTTCATCGGTGCGGGCGGCGGTACCAGTTGGGAGAGGGCGGCCCTGGGGCTGCCGACGATCTGTATTGCGGTTTCGAACAATCAGCAAGCCAACGGCAAGGTCATGGCGACTGCCGGGGCCCATGTGTATTTGGGCGCCCGTGAGCAGGTCAGCGTCGCACAGTTGCGTCAGGCCATCGGTTTTGTCGCGGGCAATCAGGGGATCCGCCAAAGTCTGGCCGAGCACTCCCGGCGGTTGGTCGATGGCCGGGGCGCACAGCGGGTGGCGGCAGCCCTGGCCGGTGCAGTGTTGCCGATTCGTCCCGCGACCGCAGACGATGCGCAGCTGCTGTTTGATGGACGCAATGCCGAAGCGGTACGGCGCTGGTCGCTGGAGACCGGGTTGATTGAATGGCCGACGCATCAAAACTGGCTGGCCGCCAGTTTGAGTAATCCGCAGCGCTTGCTGCTGATCGCCGAGGCCGATGACGGTCCGGTGGGTGTGTTGCGTTATGACTTGCGCGGCGTTGCGGCCGAAGTTTCGATTTATCTGTTTGAAGATCGCATCGGCCTGGGCTGGGGGAGGGCGCTGTTGGCCCGCGGCGAGACTTTCGTCACAGCCTGCTGGCCGCAACTGACGGCCATCACCGCCCAGGTGTTGCCGGCCAACCAGCCGTCGCTGAAGGTTTTTCGCGAAGCCGGTTTCACTCAGAGTGCTTGCGTGTTCACGCGCGTATTGAAGGATCACCACCATGACTAGTTTCAAAATCGGCCATCGCTCCATCGGGGCCGACTCGCCACCGTTCATCATCGCCGAGATGAGTGGCAACCATAACCAGTCTCTGGAGGTGGCGCTGCAGATCGTCGACGCTGCGGCCAAGGCCGGTGCGCATGCCTTGAAGCTGCAAACCTACACCGCCGATACCATGACCCTGGACCTGTCCGAAGGGGAGTTCTTCATCAAGGACCCGAGCAGCCTCTGGGCCGGTTCTTCGCTGTACGCGTTGTACGAAAAAGCCCACACCCCTTGGGAGTGGCACGCACCGATTTTCGCCCGTGCCAAGGCGCTGGGCATGCTTGCGTTTTCCACGCCGTTTGATGACACCGCAGTGGACTTCCTCGAAAGCCTCGACGTGCCGGCTTACAAGATCGCCAGTTTCGAGAACACCGACCTGCCGTTGATTCGTCGGGTCGCTGCGACCGGCAAGCCGTTGATCATTTCTACCGGCATGGCCAGCATCGCTGAACTCGACGAAACCGTGCGTGCCGCCCGCGAGGCCGGCTGCAAGGATCTGGTGTTGCTTAAGTGCACCAGCACTTACCCGGCAACGCCGGCCAACAGCAACGTGCGGACGATTCCTCATTTACGCGAGTTGTTTGGCTGCGAAGTCGGGCTGTCCGACCACTCCATGGGCGTCGGTGTGTCCGTGGCCGCGGTGGCGCTTGGGGCGACAGTGGTAGAAAAGCACTTCACCCTTGACCGTAGCGCGGGTGGGGTGGATGCGAGTTTTTCGCTCGAGCCGGCTGAGCTCGCCAGCCTGGTGATTGAAACCGAACGCGCCTGGCAGGCCATGGGGCAGGTGCATTACGGTGTGACGGACGCTGAGCGCAAGTCGATGGTTTTCCGTCGCTCGCTCTATGTGACTCAGGACATGGCTGCCGGCGAGCCCTTCACCATCGCCAATCTGCGAGCCATTCGTCCGGGGCATGGGTTGGCCCCGAAACACACGGAAACCCTTCTGGGCCGTCGCGCCCGTCAGGCCATCAAGCGCGGAACGCCGCTGGATTGGTCGTTGGTCGAATAACCGCTTGTAAGGCTGATTCGGCAAAATAGCGTGACCCGCGAGTCATAACGCGCATCTTCACTGTATTGTATTAATAGGGAAGGTGGCGCCTGGCCTGTTTTTAGCCCAGTGATAGCCTTTTATTCTTCCCGACTGTCGCCTCGATGGGGCGGCGTTTTTCTCTGTTTGTCGGCGCCCCTCGAATCATTACGAGCGGTGGAATTGGGCAGTTTATTATTGGGAAGCCGTAATGATTGGCATAAAAAGCATTGCGAGCTACGTTCCTGTAGCCGGCGTGGACAATTACGAACAAGGTGCAAAATTCGAAAAGGATGAAGAGTTCATCCTGGGCAAGATCGGTTCGGCCTTCCTGCCGCGCAAAGACCCCGGTCAGGAAACTTCGGACCTGTGTGTCGAAGCAGCCAACGCGCTGTTCGCCAATAACCCTGACTTGAAACGTGAAGCCATCGACGTGCTGATCGTCGTCACCCAGAACGGCGACGAAGAAGGCCTGCCACACACCGCTGCCATCGTTCAGGACAAACTGGGCCTGCCGACCACCGTAGCCGCGTTCGATATTTCCCTGGGTTGCTCCGGCTACGTCTATGGCATCTACGCGATCAAGGGCTTCATGGAAGCCGCAGGCCTGAAGAATGGCCTGCTGATCACCGCCGATCCGTATTCGAAGATCGTCGACCCGGAAGACCGCAACACCACCATGCTGTTCGGCGATGCCGCCACTGCGACCTGGATGGGCGAAAACGCGCCTTGGCAGTTGGGCAAGGCCAAGTTCGGCACCGACGGTTCCGGCGCGCCACACCTGAAGGTCACCGATGGCGTGTTTTTCATGAACGGCCGTCAGGTGTTCAACTTCGCGTTGCTCAAGGTTCCGGCACATTTGCATGAACTGCTGATCGACTCGCAGCTGACGGCTGACGATATCGATGCCTTTTGCATCCATCAGGGCAGTGCAGCAATTGTCGATGCCGTGGCTCGACGTTTCGAGGGCGAACCCGAGAAGTTCATCAAGGACATGGTCGAGACCGGCAACACCGTGTCGTCGAGCATTCCGTTGCTGCTGGAAAAACACGTGCTGGACTCCAGCTGGAAGCGCGTTGCATTGAGCGGTTTCGGCGTGGGTCTGTCATGGGGATCGGCAATTATCTATCGCCCCTGAACTTCTAAAAGTCAGGCACAAAAAAAGCGTTCAAGGTGTAACCTTGAGCGCTATTTTTTTGCCCGAATGAAAAGCGAGGCTCCATGAGCGAGTTCTTTGAGCGCAACGGCGAGTTGATTCAGCGGCGCTGGCCCAAGGTCTGGCATCGACTGTCGGTTGAGAACAGCGCGGCCTTGCAAGTTGATCTGGTGGAAGGCCTGGGCTCGACGTTGAGCATCAATGGCATTCAGTTGACCAGTCGCCATGACCGCACCCGCGAAGCCGCGCTTCAGGCTGATAGCCTGCCCCTCGACAGTCCGGTGCTGCATGTCTATGGCACCGGCCTGGGGGATTTGCAGGCGCAATTGCTGGAGCGTGCCGGGCTTGAACGGTTGTACGTGCATATTTTGAACGGTGCGGTGTTTGCCCTGGTGCTGCAACTGCTCGATCAACAGCAGTGGCTCGGCGATTCGCGAGTAGAGCTGTTGTACGCCGGCGATCTGGCGGAAATTCAGTTGCCGTATTTCGCGCTGCCGTCGGAACTGGTGCTGGCGGACGACTTCAACGCCAAGATCCGCGACCGGCTCATCAGCGAGACCCACCTGACCTTCAATAATCGTAACTTCGATCCGGACAATCCCGAGATTGCCGAGCGATTGCAGGCATCTGTCGAACGTGTTCGTGCCGATGCCGATGCTGCCGAGTTGTTTGCCACCTGTACCGGCAGGCAGGTGTTTGTCATCGCCACCGGGCCGAGCCTGGAACAGCACTTCGACACCCTGCGTTCGGTACGCGAACGCGCGCAGAGGCCTTTGTTCATTTGTGTGGATACCGCCTACCGACCGCTGATCGAGCAGGGCATAAAGCCGGATGTAGTGGTCACGATCGATCAGCGTATCTCGACCCGACATTTACCGCCCGATGGCACCAGCGATATCACACTGGTCTACATGCCTATGGTCGAGCCAGCGGTTTTGGGGGCCTGGCAGGGCAAGCGTTACGTGGCCTATTCCGCCAGTCCGATCTATAGAGAGTTGCGCGAGAGACTACCCAGGGCCCAGCTCTATGTCGGGGGCAGTGTGATCCACCCGGCTGTGGACCTCGCGGTAAAAATGGGCGCCAGCCAGATCACGCTGTTCGGCGCTGACTTTGCTTTCCCGAACAACAAAACCCACGCAGGCTGGAATGACGGTGATCTTGGACCGCAATTGGGCGCAGCCAGGCATTGGGTGCTCGACGGCCACGGTCAGCGGGTCAAGACACAGCTCAATTTCCGCAGTTACTTGTGCGAGCTGGAACGGTATATCGCCGGGCATCCTCGGGTGGGTTTCTATAACAGCAGTCGGGCAGGGGCGATGATCGTCGGCACGACGTTTCACCCGGAGTTCACGCGATGACTCAACGCTTGCTGGCTGCCCAGGCGCAGCACTGTTCTGGTTTGTTCCGTCTGGGGCGAGACGTCGAAGCGGCGCTGCTGATGGTTCAGGTGTGCAGCGATGTTCAACGCGTGATGGGGCGTGCGAGTGTCGAGGTTCAATCCCGCTGGACAGCGTTGCTCACCGACATGTTGGCCCGTCAGGAGGCGCAGGACTGGTTGGCGCTGGCGGATCGTCTTGACTATGAGCTGTCGGAACTGCTGAAGGCGGCAACCGCCGTTTGATGCTTTTGATATGTGCCGGTACAGGCGAGTCCTCGCTGTCCCGCTACTGGCATTTCCCTGACGTCACTTTTTTGCATTGAGCTGCCGCCAAGCCCTTGTTTCATGAGGGGGTGGCAGTGTGATGGCAAATATTTTTCAAAATCCCCTAAAGCAACCTGCATTCGCGACGATAACTATTACGAAGGTTCTCTAGGCCATACCCGGCGGTTGCCAGGGCCGGAAGCCGCAGTACCCAACCAACGAGGAATTCGTCATGGCTTTGACAGTAAACACCAACACTACTTCGCTGAATGTTCAGAAGAACCTGAACAAGGCTTCCGATGCTCTTTCGACTTCGATGACTCGCCTGTCTTCCGGCCTGAAAATCAACAGCGCCAAAGACGACGCCGCCGGCCTGCAAATCGCTAACCGTATGACCTCGCAGATCCGTGGTCAGACCATGGCTATCAAAAACGCTAACGACGGTGTTTCGATCGCTCAGACCGCTGAAGGCGCTCTGCAAGAGTCGACCAACATTCTGCAACGTATGCGTGAAATCGCACTGCAATCGCGCAACGACTCCAACGGCACTGCTGACCGTACCGCTCTGGACAAAGAATACCAACAGTCGATCTCTGAACTGACCCGTATTGCTCAGTCCACCAACCTGAACGGCAAGGCGCTGATCGACGGTACTGCTGGCTCGATGGAATTTCAGGTAGGCGCAGGTACTACTTCCGACAACCAGATCACTCTGACCCTGAGTTCGAGCTTCGACGCCACCACCTTGGGAATGACCGGTACCATCTCTGGTACTAGCAACGCGGCTAACCACAGCGATGTTGATGCGTCCATCTCGGCCATCGACACGGCGCTGAACACAATCAACGCCACTCGCGCTGACCTCGGTGCTGCTCAAAACCGTTTCGCCACTACCATCTCCAACCTGCAGAACATCAACGAAAACGCCAGTGCTGCACGTAGCCGCGTTCAAGATACCGACTTCGCTGCTGAAACTGCAGAGCTGACCAAGCAACAAACTCTGCAACAGGCTTCCACCTCGGTTCTGGCTCAGGCCAACCAACTGCCATCCGCTGTACTGAAACTGCTTCAGTAATCGCTGGGTGAGTGCTGGCGGGGGAGTGCGCGCGCGCTCTCTCGCTTTTTTAGTTTAAGAGGTGATGGACATGGATATGAGCGTGAAGCTGAACTTGTCTTATCCAGCCGCGAAGCCGGCGACGACTGTTGCTGACAAACCGGCGGAAAAGCCTCGAGCCGATGCTGCCGCTGTGGCACCGGTCAAGGATGAGCCAAAAGACGCGGTAACCGAGCAGGACAAACTGAAGATGGCCGTTCAGGAAATCGAAAAGTTCGTTCAGTCGATCAAGCGCAATCTGGAGTTCTCGATCGATGAGCCTTCAGGCAAAGTGATTGTCAAAGTGATTGCCAGCGACTCGGGTGAAGTGGTTCGCCAGATCCCTAACGAAGAAGTCCTCAAGCTGGCCAATAGTTTGAATGATGCAAGCAGTCTGTTGTTCAGCGCTAAAGTCTGACAGCTGGCACGAATTTTGTTGCTATGTTCTTTTGGGCGTTGTAGTGGTCAAAAGGCCGGCGACACACTGAAGGGAGTTCAACATGGCAAGTCCAATTCTACCGGGTTCGGGTTTAGGCTCCGGCATTGACACCGGTGCTATCGTCAAAGCCTTGGTTGATGCTGACAAGGCGGCCAAGCAGAGTCAGATCAACCGGCAGACGACTACCAATACCTCGCAGATTTCCGGTGTCGGGACCCTCAAGAGTGTGCTGGCGAATTTCCAGACTGCGCTCAAAAACCTCGGCGATACGAAAAACCCGCAGTTCCTGGGTTACAGCGCCACGAGTTCCGATCCCAAAGTGCTGACCTCTGTCGCCAGCAACACGGCGGTCAACGGCACTTATGTCATCAAGGTCAACACCCTTGCGACTTCATCGAAAGTGGCGACTGCTGTGGTTCCCCCTAACACAGTCTTTGCGGGTGGTACGCTCAATATCACTCAAAATAACATTGTCCGTCCTGTTGTAATTCCCCCTAACGCTACGTTGCAGTCGGTACGGGATGCGATCAATGCCCAGCAAGGTGCCAATGGCTTCAGTGCCAACATTGTCACAGACTCCACCGGTTCGCGTCTGGTCATGGGGTCTACCGTCACCGGTCTGGGTTCCGATATCGAGCTCAGTGGTATTCCCGGTCTGGTAATCACCCCCGGCCAGAAAATGGGCCCGACGCCTACGGCGGCCTCGGCCGGTGCCATCGGCGAACTCGCCGCGGACGCCAGCTTCACGGTTGACGGACTGGCGATCACCAGCAAATCCAACACCGTAAGCAGTGCCATTTCCGGTCTGACACTGAATCTGGTGGCGGGTGGTGGGGCGACATCCACTGTGACGGTCGGACCGAACAGTGACGGTTTGAAAAAATCGATCCAGGCCTTTGTCGATGCTTACAACCAGGTTGTCACCAGCGTCAATACGCTGAGCAAGCCCTCCCTGGATAAAGATGGCAAACCAACCGTTGCTGCGGCATTGACCGGTGACTCGCTGGGGCGGGGTATCCTGGCGTCGATCCGTGAGCCGTTGACCAGTACCGGTGCGGGCGACAAGCTGACCGTACTTTCGCAGTTGGGTATTACCACCAACCAGAAAACCGGTGCGCTCGATTTTGACAGCACCAAGTTCTCTACGGCGATGGATACGCAAAAGCTGGGTGGAGAGATTCAGAAGCTGTTCCTGGGTGATCCGACGGCGACGGGTACTGCGGCTCAAGGTCTGCTGGAACGAATGAGTACGGCGATCACGCCTTATACCCTGACCGGCAGCGGCGGCATCCTTGATGCGCGTTCTGCCAACCTGGCAAAAGTCAAAACTAACCTGGCCAGCCAGCAGGAAGCACTGGATCGTCGGGTCGAGACTCTGACCGCCGTGCTGACCAAGAAGTACAACGACATGGACACCCTGGTCGGCAAGCTAAAGGCGACTGCCAGCAACATTACCTCGATGTTCGAGGCGATGAACGCACAGAAAAACGCCTCATAGCGCCCAAGCGCCAAAAGCCCGGCAGCGGATTCCGCCTGTCGGGCTTTTTTTGTTTGAATCTAAAGTTTTTTGACGCCGTGTCGATACACTGGCTATACGAATCACAAAGTTTTGATGAGGTACAACATGAACCCGATGTTAGCCCTTCGGCAGTACCAGAAGATTGGCGCTCAGGCCCAGACTTCCGAAGCCAGCCCCCATCGCTTGGTGCAAATGCTGATGGAAGGTGGTCTGGATCGCATCGCTCAGGCCAAGGGTGCCATGGAGCGCAAGGATATCCCCAACAAAGGCATCTTCATCGGCAAGGCGATCGGGATCATCGGCGGCTTGCGTGAAGGCTTGGACCTGGAAAATTCTGTTGAGTCTGTGGGTGAGCTGGACAAGCTGTACACCTACATGATGAAGCGTCTGACAGAAGCCAACCTCAAAACCGATCCAAAAATTCTCGACGAAGTCGCCGATCTGCTTCGCACCGTCAAGGACGGCTGGGACGCTATCGCCGCGCCGGGTCCGCAGTTTTAAGGAGATCACCATGAGTCTTGTATTGCAGCGAATCGAAGAAACCCGTGAAGGCCTGGTCGGTGCCCTGGCCGAGCGAAACTGGGAAGCCATTGGTGAGCTGGACCTGGCTTGCCGTTCCTGCATGGAAGACGTCTTGAGTGAAGCTTCGGTGGACGAGGCCGCGTTGCGCGACAACCTTGAAGAGTTGCTGGGGGTGTATAAACAGCTTCTTGAGGCGGCGACGGGGGAGAGGCAAGCAATAGTCGATGAGATGTCGCAGATCCATCAAGCACAGAACGCAGCAAAGGTTTACCATCTGTTCGGTTAATTAATCCTCAGTTAATCCAGACCGGGTGCGCCATAAATTTGACTGTGCACGGTTTTTTGACTTAACTAGTGGCTGGTTGCAGATTTCAGGCGTCTACGGGCTTAACGTGCCTGCAGGCGTCTAGCTTGCCCATCATTTCGGGCATTGAGTTGACTAGGGAAGTTGCTATTGCATGTGGCGTGAAACCAAAATTCTGCTGATTGATGACGATAGCGTCCGCCGCCGCGATTTGGCGGTGATTTTAAATTTTCTCGGCGAAGAAAATTTACCCTGCGGTAGCCATGACTGGCAGCAGGCTGTCGGCTCTTTGTCATCAAGTCGTGAAGTCATCTGTGTCCTCATCGGGACGGTCAATGCTCCAGGTGCACTTCCGGGCTTGTTAAAGACACTCTCTACCTGGGATGAGTTCCTTCCGGTTTTGTTAATGGGCGATAATTCTTCCGTTGACCTGCCAGAAGACCAGCGTCGCCGAGTGCTTTCGACCCTCGAAATGCCGCCCAGCTACAGCAAGCTGCTCGATTCGCTGCACCGTGCCCAGGTCTATCGCGAGATGTATGACCAGGCTCGCGAGCGCGGGCGTCACCGTGAACCCAATCTTTTCCGCAGTCTTGTCGGCACCAGCCGGGCGATTCAGCACGTCCGTCAGATGATGCAGCAAGTCGCCGACACCGACGCCAGCGTGTTGATCCTCGGCGAGTCTGGCACCGGCAAGGAAGTGGTTGCGCGTAACCTGCACTATCACTCCAAGCGTCGTGATGCGCCGTTCGTACCGGTCAACTGCGGGGCGATCCCGGCCGAGTTGCTGGAAAGCGAACTGTTCGGTCATGAGAAGGGTGCCTTCACCGGGGCAATCACCAGTCGCGCCGGGCGTTTTGAGCTGGCCAACGGCGGCACGCTGTTCCTCGATGAAATTGGTGACATGCCGCTGCCGATGCAGGTCAAGTTGCTGCGCGTGTTGCAGGAGCGCACCTTCGAACGCGTGGGCAGTAACAAGACCCAGAGCGTCGATGTGCGCATCATCGCGGCGACCCACAAGAATCTCGAAAGCATGATCGAGATCGGCACCTTCCGCGAAGACTTGTACTACCGCCTGAACGTGTTCCCGATCGAGATGGCGCCGCTGCGTGAGCGCGTCGAAGATATTCCGTTGCTGATGAACGAACTGATCTCGCGCATGGAGCACGAAAAGCGCGGTTCGATCCGTTTCAACTCCGCGGCGATCATGTCGTTGTGCCGTCACGGCTGGCCGGGCAACGTTCGCGAGCTGGCGAACCTGGTGGAGCGCATGGCGATCATGCACCCGTACGGGGTCATCGGCGTCGTGGAGCTGCCGAAGAAATTCCGCTACGTCGACGACGAAGACGAGCAACTGGTCGACAGCCTGCGCAGCGATCTGGAAGAGCGCGTGGCCATCAACGGCCATACGCCGGACTTCACCGCCAACGCCATGCTGCCGCCGGAAGGCCTGGACCTGAAAGACTATCTTGGTGGTCTGGAACAAGGGCTGATCCAGCAGGCGCTGGATGATGCGAATGGCATCGTGGCACGCGCCGCCGAGCGGCTGCGGATTCGCCGTACCACGCTGGTGGAGAAGATGCGCAAGTACGGCATGAGCCGTCGCGACGGTGATGAGCAGGCGGATGATTGACGCCTGTTTTTCAAGTCGTTCATTTATAGGCGGTTTTTTTTAGGCACGGGTATTGCTACGTCCCTCGCAACGTTCCGTTTCACTGACGGTCAGCCACGCGAGAGAGCACGATGCCCCACGCCGCCCAGATGTCTCCTGTCCCTGACGCTTCGGGGCACCCGTCGTCCGTAGAGCAGGCAAGCCGGTTTGGCCTCGAGCAGGCGTTCACGCTGTTCAACCAGATGTCGAGCCAGTTGACCGACTCCTACAGCATGCTCGAAGCGCGGGTTACCGAGCTCAAGGGTGAGTTGGCGGTGGTTAGCGCTCAGCGCATGCAGGAGCTGGCGGAAAAAGAACGCCTGGCCAACCGGCTGCAAAACCTCCTCGACCTATTGCCTGGTGGCGTCATCGTCATCGATGCCCAGGGCATTGTGCGCGAGGCCAATCCCGCGGCCCGCGAACTGCTCGGTCTACCCCTCGACGGCGAGCTGTGGCGCCATGTCATTGCCCGTTGCTTTGCGCCGCGTGAAGACGACGGTCATGAAATCTCTCTCAAGGACGGTCGGCGCCTGTCGATCGCCACTCGCTCGCTGGATGCCGAGCCCGGCCAGTTGGTGTTGCTCAACGACCTGACCGAAACCCGCCACCTGCAAGATCAACTGGCCCGCCACGAACGCCTGTCATCACTCGGTCGCATGGTTGCGTCGCTGGCTCATCAAATCCGCACGCCCTTGTCCGCTGCATTGCTCTACGCCAGTCATTTGACTGAGCAAGCGTTGCCGGTCGCCACGCAACAGCGTTTTGCCGGGCGTCTGAAAGAGCGTTTGCATGAGCTGGAACATCAAGTGCGCGACATGCTGGTGTTCGCTCGCGGCGAGCTGCCGCTGACTGATCGCGTCACGCCGAAGATGCTGATGCAGTCCCTGCAATCGGCCGCATTGACCCATGTGCAGGACCTGCCGATTCGCTGGCAGTGCGACAGTCATACGGGAGAATTGCTGTGCAATCGCGACACTCTGGTCGGCGCGATTTTGAACCTGATCGAGAACGCCATCCAGGCCAGTGCCGGCGACGTCCGTTTGAAAGTTCATCTCTACAGTCGTGGCAACAACCTTCGGGTATCGGTCAGCGACAGCGGCAGCGGTATTGATACGAAAGTGCTGGCGCGTCTCGGTGAACCTTTCTTCACCACCAAAACCACCGGAACCGGCCTCGGTCTGACCGTGGTCAAGGCAGTGGCGCGTGCTCATCAGGGAGAATTGCAGCTGCGCTCGCGGCTGGGGCGCGGCACTTGCGCGCAGGTGATTCTGCCGCTTTTTTCTGATGAGAAGCGTAGCGCTCAGAGAGCGGAGTGAAGGGCATGGCAATCAAGGTTTTACTGGTCGAGGATGACCGCGCGTTGCGTGAGGCGCTGGCGGATACGCTGTTGCTCGCAGGGCACGACTACAAGGCTGTCGGTTCGGCGGAAGAGGCGCTCGAGGCTGTCGGTGTCGAGACGTTCAATCTGGTGCTCAGCGACGTCAACATGCCGGGCATGGACGGCCATCAACTGCTCGGTTTGTTGCGGGCTCGTCAGCCGCAATTGCCAGTCTTGCTGATGACGGCTCACGGCGCCGTGGAGCGCGCGGTCGATGCGATGCGTCAGGGGGCGGTGGATTATCTGGTCAAGCCGTTCGAGCCGAAGGCACTGTTGGATCTGGTGGCGCGTCATGCGCTGGGCAGTCTGGGTGCTCCCGAGAGCGAAGGGCCTGTCGCGGTCGAGCCGGCCAGTGCGCAATTGCTGGAGCTGGCCGCACGAGTGGCGCGCAGTGATTCCACAGTGTTGATCTCTGGCGAGTCCGGGACCGGTAAAGAAGTGCTGGCACGTTACATCCATCAGCACTCGCATCGCGTCAGTCAGCCGTTCATTGCCATCAACTGTGCAGCGATTCCCGACAACATGCTTGAAGCGACGCTGTTCGGTCACGAAAAGGGTTCGTTCACCGGCGCCATCGCGGCGCAGGCCGGCAAGTTCGAGCAAGCCGACGGCGGCACCCTCCTGCTGGATGAAATTTCCGAAATGCCCCTCGGCCTTCAGGCCAAGTTGCTACGCGTGTTGCAGGAGCGCGAAGTCGAGCGAGTGGGGGCACGCAAGCCCATCACGCTGGACATCCGCGTAGTCGCGACGACCAACCGTGACCTGGCCGCAGAGGTGGCGGCGGGGCGTTTTCGTGAAGACCTCTATTATCGCCTGTCGGTATTTCCGCTGGCCTGGCGTCCGTTGCGCGAGCGCACCGCCGATATCCTGCCACTGGCCGAGCGCCTGCTGGCCAAACACGTCAATAAAATGAAGCACGCCGCGGCGAGACTGTCGCCCGAGGCGCAGGCGTGCCTGATCGGTTATCCATGGCCAGGCAACGTGCGAGAGCTGGATAATGCGATTCAGCGTGCATTGATTCTGCAGCAGGGCGGATTGATCCAGCCTCAGGATTTCTGCCTCGCCGGGCCGGTTGCCTGTGCGCCATTGCCGGCATTGGCGTCGGTGCGAGCGGTGGAGGTCGAATCCGAGTCGGCGGGTGCGCTGGGCGACGATCTGCGTCGCCGCGAATTCCAGATGATTATCGACACACTGCGCTCCGAGCGTGGGCGCCGCAAAGAAGCGGCCGAGCGTCTGGGAATCAGTCCGCGGACGCTGCGCTACAAGCTGGCACAAATGCGCGATGCCGGAATGGACGTGGAAGCTTATTTGTTCGCCACCTGAAGATTGGCGGAAACACACCGATACAAATGTGGGAGCGGGCTTGCTCGCGAAGGCGGTGTGACAGATACATAAATGTCTACTGACACACCCTTTTCGCGAGCAAGCCCGCTCCCACAATGGTTTTTCGCTCGGAAGGCTTTTGTTCAGAGCGGCCACGGAGCTGGCACCCTTGTTGCTAACACCTCACTATCCGCCGAGTGAGTGTCAAAAAATTGCGGGTCGCCAAAGAGAGTAGTCCATGAGCCAAGGTATTGAATTCAATCGATTGATGCTGGATATGCGTTCCATGCAAATGGATGCCATGTCTGCGCCTAAATCGACTGCCGCCGTCCCTGAACTGAGTGGCAGCAGCTTTTCCGACATGCTCGGTCAAGCCGTCAATAAAGTGAACGATACGCAGCAGGCGTCCAGCCAGTTGGCCAATGCCTTCGAGATCGGCAAGAGCGGCGTGGATCTGACCGACGTGATGATTTCCTCGCAGAAGGCCAGCGTGTCTTTCCAGGCGTTGACCCAAGTGCGCAACAAGCTGGTTCAGGCATACCAAGACATCATGCAGATGCCGGTTTAAGGACGAGATTGAGTCATGGCAGAAGCAGTCGCCGATAATGTTCCGGCCAAGGCCACTCCGATAGACGGCAAACCGCCGCTGTTCGGCTTGTCCTTCCTGGAAAACCTCTCCGAGATGACCATGTTGCGTCAGGTGGGCTTGTTGGTCGGCCTGGCTGCGAGCGTGGCGATTGGCTTCGCCGTGGTGTTGTGGTCCCAGCAACCGGACTACCGGCCTCTGTACGGCAGCCTTGCCGGTATGGACGCCAAGCAAGTCATGGATACCCTGGCTTCCGCTGACATTCCCTACACCGTTGAACCGAACTCCGGTGCCTTGCTGGTCAAGGCCGATGACCTGTCCCGTGCGCGACTCAAGCTCGCGGGCGCTGGTGTCACTCCCAGCGACGGCAACATCGGTTTCGAGATCCTCGACAAGGACCAGGGCCTCGGCACCAGCCAGTTCATGGAAGCGACCCGTTATCGTCGCGGTCTCGAAGGCGAACTGGCCCGGACCATTTCCAGCCTGAACAACGTCAAGGGTGCCCGCGTGCACCTGGCGATTCCGAAGAGTTCGGTATTCGTGCGTGACGAGCGCAAGCCAAGCGCGTCGATTCTGGTCGAGCTGTATTCCGGTCGCTCGCTGGAGCCGGGTCAGGTGCTGGCGATCATCAACCTGGTGGCGACCAGCGTTCCTGAACTCAGCAAGTCGCAGATCACCGTCGTCGATCAGAAGGGCAATCTGCTCTCGGATCAGGCGGAGAACTCCGAACTGACCATGGCCGGCAAGCAATTCGATTACAGCCGCCGCATGGAAAGCATGCTCACCCAGCGCGTGCACAACATTCTGCAGCCGGTGCTGGGCAACGATCGTTACAAAGCCGAAGTCTCCGCCGACGTGGACTTCAGTGCCGTCGAGTCGACCTCCGAGCAGTTCAATCCGGATCAGCCGGCGCTGCGCAGCGAGCAGTCGGTCAACGAACAACGTACCACCAGCAATGGCCCTCAAGGTGTTCCGGGTGCGCTGAGCAACCAGCCGCCGTCGCCTGCTTCGGCGCCGCAAACCACCGGAGGCGCCAGCGCGCAGGCCGGTATGGTGCAGCCAGGCCAGCCACTGCTGGATGCCAACGGTCAGCAAATCATGGACCCCGCCACTGGCCAGCCGATGCTGGCGCCGTACCCGGCGGACAAGCGTCAACAATCCACCAAGAACTTCGAACTCGACCGTTCCATCAGCCACACCAAGCAACAGCAAGGCCGGTTGAATCGCCTGTCGGTGTCGGTGGTGGTGGACGATCAGGTCAAGGTCAACGCGGCCAACGGCGAAACGACCCGTGCGCCGTGGAGCGCCGATGAACTCGCGCGCTTCACCCGCCTGGTACAGGACGCCGTCGGCTTCGACGCCAGCCGTGGCGACAGTGTCAGCGTGATCAACATGCCGTTCTCCGCCGAGCGCGGTGAAGTGATTGCCGATATTCCGTTCTACTCCCAGCCGTGGTTCTGGGACATCGTCAAGCAAGTGCTGGGTGTGTTGTTCATCCTGATACTGGTGTTCGGTGTGCTGCGTCCGGTGCTCAACAACATCACCAATGGCGGCAAAGGCAAACAACTGGGCCTCGGCAGCGACGTAGAACTCGGTGGCATAGGCGGCCTGGACGGCGAACTGGCCAACGACCGCGTCAGCCTCGGTGGTCCGACCAGCATCCTGCTGCCGAGCCCGAGCGAAGGCTATGATGCACAGTTGAACGCAATCAAGAGTCTGGTGGCAGAAGACCCGGGTCGCGTGGCCCAGGTCGTGAAAGAGTGGATTAACGCAGATGAGTGATAACCGAGCCATTGCCGCCAAACTGTCCCGGGTCGACAAAGCCGCGATTCTGCTGCTGTCCCTGGGGTCAACCGATGCCGCGCAAGTGCTGCGCCACATGGGGCCCAAAGAGGTCCAGCGTGTGGGTGTGGCCATGGCGCAGATGGGTAACGTGCACCGCGAGCAGGTCGAACAGGTGATGAGCGAGTTCGTCGACATCGTCGGCGATCAGACCAGCCTGGGCGTCGGCTCCGACGACTACGTGCGCAAAATGCTCACCCAGGCCCTGGGCGAAGACAAGGCCAACGGCCTGATCGACCGGATCCTGCTGGGCGGCAACACCAGTGGCCTCGACAGCCTGAAGTGGATGGAACCGCGCGCCGTTGCCGACGTGATCCGTTACGAACACCCGCAGATCCAGGCGATCGTCGTGGCGTATCTCGATCCGGACCAGGCCGGCGAAGTGCTGGGCAACTTCGACCACAAGGTGCGTCTGGACATCATTCTGCGGGTCTCCTCGCTGAACACCGTGCAACCAGCGGCCCTGAAAGAACTGAACCAGATTCTCGAGAAGCAGTTCTCTGGCAACTCGAATGCCTCGCGCACCACCCTGGGTGGCATCAAGCGTGCGGCCGACATCATGAACTTCCTCGACAGCTCGATCGAAGGTCAGCTGATGGACTCGATCCGTGAAGTCGACGAAGACCTGTCCGGTCAGATCGAAGACCTCATGTTCGTGTTCAACAACCTGTCCGATGTCGACGACCGCGGGATTCAGGCGTTGCTGCGCGAAGTCTCCTCCGACGTGCTGGTGCTGGCCCTCAAGGGCTCGGACGAAGGCGTCAAGGAAAAGATCTTCAAGAACATGTCCAAGCGGGCGGCCGAACTGTTGCGCGACGACCTCGAGGCCAAGGGCCCGGTGCGCGTCAGCGACGTGGAAACCGCACAGAAAGAAATCCTCACCATTGCTCGCCGTATGGCCGAAGCCGGAGAAATCGTTCTCGGCGGGAAGGGCGGCGAAGAGATGATCTAAGGTCACTATGTCGTCCAAACATGATGAGTCCCAGACCGACCTGATCCGTGCCAAGGACGTCGGTGGTTTCGATGTCTGGTCGCTGCCCAGTTTCGACCCGCATGTTCCCGAGCCCGAGCCTGAACCTGAGCCCGAGCCGCCGGAAATGGAAGAAGTGCCGCTGGAAGAAGTCCAGCCACTGACCCTCGAGGAACTCGAAAGCATTCGCCAGGAGGCCTACAACGAGGGCTTCGCGACGGGCGAGAAAGAAGGGTTCCACAGCACCACGCTCAAGGTTCGTCAGGAAGCCGAGGCCGTCCTGGCGCCGAAAGTCGCGGCGCTGGAACAGCTGATGGCCAACCTGTTCGAACCCATCGCCGAGCAGGACACCCAGATCGAAAAGTCGCTGGTCGACCTCGTTCGGCACATCACCAAACAGGTGATTCAGCGCGAGCTGGCCATCGACTCGACGCAGATCGAACACGTCATGCGCGACGCCCTCAAGCTGTTGCCGCTGGGCGTGGGCAATGTGCGGCTGTACATCAATCCGCAGGATTTCGAACAGGTCAAAGCCCTGCGCGAGCGCCATGAAGAAACCTGGCGCATCGTCGAGGACGAAGCGTTGTTGCCTGGCGGTTGCCGGGTCGAGACCGAGCACAGTCGCATCGACGCCACTGTCGAAACCCGGATCGCCAGGGTCATGGACAAGCTGTTCGATCAGTTGCACGAACAGGCCTTGCACCCGGCCGCACCGGACCTGAGCCTGGAGCTGCCGATCGATGCCAGTCCTGTCGTCGAGCCCGAACCGGAAGATCCCGATGCGCCTTGACCGCACCAGCTTCGCCAAACGCCTGGGCAGTTACGCCGAGGCCACGGAGCTGGCCGGCGCACCCATCCTGGAAGGCCGCCTGCTGCGCATGGTCGGCCTGACCCTCGAAGCCGAAGGCTTGCGCGCCGCCATGGGCAGTCGCTGCATGGTGATTAACGACGACAGTTACCACCCGGTGCAGGTCGAAGCCGAAGTCATGGGTTTCTCCGGCAGCAAAGTCTTCCTGATGCCGGTCGGCAGCGTCGCCGGCATCGCGCCCGGCGCCCGTGTGGTGCCTATGGCTGACACCGGCCGCTTGCCGATGGGCATGAGCATGCTCGGGCGGGTGCTGGATGGCGCCGGTCGTGCGCTGGACGGCAAGGGCGGGATGAAGGCTGAAGACTGGGTGCCGATGGACGGCCCGACGATCAACCCGCTCAAGCGTCACCCGATCAGCGAGCCATTGGACGTGGGCATTCGTTCCATCAACGGTTTGTTGACGGTCGGTCGTGGGCAGCGGCTGGGGCTGTTCGCCGGTACTGGCGTGGGCAAGAGTGTGCTGCTGGGCATGATGACCCGCTTCACCGAGGCCGACATTATCGTCGTCGGGCTGATCGGTGAGCGGGGTCGCGAAGTTAAGGAATTCATTGAGCACATCCTCGGTGAAGAAGGCCTCAAGCGGTCGGTGGTGGTGGCATCCCCGGCGGACGATGCACCGCTGATGCGTCTGCGCGCCGCGATGTATTGCACGCGGATCGCCGAGTATTTCCGCGACAAGGGCAAGAACGTGCTGTTGCTCATGGACTCCCTGACCCGTTTCGCCCAGGCCCAGCGGGAAATCGCCTTGGCCATCGGCGAACCGCCGGCGACCAAGGGTTACCCGCCATCGGTGTTCGCCAAGTTGCCGAAGCTGGTGGAACGGGCCGGTAACGCCGAGAAGGGTGGCGGTTCGATCACGGCGTTCTACACCGTGCTGTCCGAAGGTGATGACCAGCAGGATCCGATTGCCGATGCGGCGCGGGGCGTACTCGACGGGCATATCGTCCTGTCCCGGCGCCTGGCCGAGGAGGGGCATTACCCGGCCATCGATATCGAAGCCTCCATCAGCCGGGTCATGCCGTCGGTGGTGTCGCCGGAACACATGACCCGCGCACAATATTTCAAGCAGCTGTGGTCGCGTTATCAGCAGAGTCGGGATTTGATCAGCGTGGGCGCCTACGTCGCTGGCGGTGACCGGGAAACCGACCTGGCGATTTCCCTGCAGCCACAGCTGGTCAAATACCTGCGTCAAGGGCTTAACGACAGCATCAGCCTGGGCGAAAGCGAAGCCTATCTCGGCTCGATCTTCGCCCCTGCGGCGGGCGGTTAATCGATCATGGCCCAGAGTCGGGCAGGGCGTCTGGCGCCGGTGGTCGAAATGGCCGAGAAGGCCGAAAAGACCGCCGTACAGCGTTTGGGCCACTTTCAAGGCCAGGTTCGTCTGGCGGAAAGCAAACTCGCCGACCTTGAGGCCTTTCGTCTCGATTATCAGGAGCAGTGGATCATTCGTGGCAGCAGCGGCGTTTCGGGCCAATGGTTGCTGGGGTATCAAGGCTTTCTTGCGCAACTGGGCGTCGCCATCGATCAGCAGCGGCAAAGCCTGGCGTGGCATCAGAACAATCTGAACAAGGCGCGGGAAACCTGGCAGCAGGCGTTTGCCCGGGTCGAAGGCTTGCGCAAGCTGGTTCAGCGCTATGCGGACGAGGCGCGCTCGCTGGAAGACAAGCGCGAGCAGAAGCTGATGGATGAGTTGTCGCAGCGGTTGCCGCGTGAGAGTCCGTATTGATTGTTTCGTGCACCCCTGTAGGAGCGAGCCTGATCGCGATGGTCGTCAACGATAACGCTGTTTTCCTGATACCCTTTGGCACGCTCAGGTTCATCGCGAGCAAGCTCGCTCCTACACTTGCCCCCATCCCCGCCAAGTGCTAAACCTTCTACACGTACGTTCGCCAAAGACAAGGAAGCCGCTCAATGTCAGTCGTCACAGAAGTCTCCCCGGATGGTCAAAAACTGACGATATCGATCAAGGGAAGATTCGATTTCGCCAAACATCAGGAATTTCGTGAATCCTACGAAAACCTTGAGCCAAAACCCGAGTCCTTTGAAGTGAACCTGAAGGACGCCACTTACCTCGACAGTTCAGCGCTCGGCATGTTGTTGCTGCTACGTGATCACGCCGGTGGCGAGAGCGCCGAGATCACGTTGACCCACGCCAACGCCGATGTGCGCAAGATTCTCGCCATCTCCAACTTCGAACAGATCTTCGACGTGGCGTGACGGCCATGCAATCGTTGTTCGAACCGCTGACGATACTGATCGCTGAGGACAGCGCGGCCGATCGCATGCTGCTGTCGAGTATCGTCCGCCGACAGGGCCATGAAGTACTGACGGCGGCCAATGGCGCCGAAGCGGTCGAAGCGTTTCGCCAGCAACGACCGCAACTGGTCCTGATGGACGCCATGATGCCGGTGATGGACGGTTTCGAGGCGGCGCGGCAGATCAAGGCGCTGGCTGGGGAAACCCTGGTGCCGATCATCTTTCTGACCTCGCTGACCGAAAGCGAGGCGCTGGCCCGCTGCCTTGAAGCTGGCGGCGACGACTTTCTGGCAAAGCCCTACAACCAGGTGATCCTCGCTGCCAAAATCAAGGCGATGGATCGCTTGCGGCGGTTGCAGGCCACCGTGCTGGAGCAGCGTGACCAGATCGCCAGGCATCACGATTACCTGCTCAACGAACAGCGCGTGGCCAAGGCCGTCTTCGATAAGGTCGCCCATTCCGGCTGCCTGAGCGCCCCCAATATCCGCTACCTGCAATCGCCCTATGCGCTGTTCAACGGCGACCTGTTGCTGGCGGCATTCACCCCGGCCGGCGACATGCACGTGATGCTCGGCGACTTCACCGGCCATGGTTTGCCGGCTGCCGTCGGGGCAATGCCACTGGCTGAAGTGTTTTACGGCATGACTGCCAAGGGCTACGGCCTGTCGGAAACCCTGCGCGAGATGAACGCCAAGCTCAAGCGCATCCTGCCGGTGGACATGTTCTGTTGTGCAACGATGCTGTGCCTGAGTTTTCAGCGATGCTCGGTGGAAGTCTGGAACGGCGGGATGCCGGACGGTTATCTGCACAACGTTGCGAGCGGCGAGCGCACGCCGCTGGCGGCCCGGCATTTGCCGCTCGGCGTGCTGAGCCCGCAGACCTTCGATGACCGCACTGAAGTCTTTCCGATGGCCGTCGGCGATCGGGTCTTCCTGTTGTCCGACGGGGTCATCGACACCTGCGACGCCCATGAGCAGTTGTTTGGTGTCGAACGGTTGCAACAGGTGTTCGCGGCCAACCGTCAGCCCGACCAGCTGTTCGAAGAGATCGAGCAGGCGCTGCGGGATTTTGGCGGTGAGGCCCGCGACGATGTCAGCATGGTCGAAGTCAGCTTGCTTGAAGCGGCGCAGTTGAGTCCGCCGGCGCCCGTCTATTCCGATAGCGGCCAGTCCTGCCCGCTGGACTGGTCGGTGAGTTTCGAGTTTCGCGCCGATACCCTGAAACGCTTCAATCCGCTGCCGTATCTTTTGCAGTTGCTGTTGGAGGTCCATGGTTTGCGCGCGCAGAGCGGGGCGCTCTACAGTGTGCTCGCGGAGCTGTATTCCAATGCGCTGGAGCACGGCGTGCTGGGTCTGGATTCAAGCCTCAAACGCGATGCTGCGGGTTTTGCCCGTTATTATCAGCAGCGCAATGCGCGTCTGGATGAGTTGCGCGATGGCTACGTGCGGGTGCATTTGCAGGTCACGCCAAAGGATGGTGGCGGTTGCCTGACGATTCGGGTCGAAGACAGTGGCAAGGGTTTTGATGTCGAGCGGGTGATGGCGCGCCCCATTGATGGCATCCGTCTGTCGGGACGTGGTGTCAGTCTGATTCGCCAGTTGAGCCGAAACGCCAGCTGGTCCGACGAAGGTAGAAGTGCCCGCGTGGAATTTTTCTGGGAGGCTCTGGCATAATCCACGCATTCTTGATCAAGGAGTGAGCAAGTGGCTGACACACACCTGGACCGCGACGTGCTGAGCGCGTTGCAAGAGGTCATGGAGGATGAGTACCCGACGTTGCTGGATACCTTCCTCGCCGATTCCGCAGAGCGCCTGAGTCTGTTGCACAAGGCTGGGGATGCCGAGACGCTCGGTGCCACAGCGCACAGTTTCAAGGGCAGTTGCAGCAACATGGGCGCCCTTCGCCTCGCGCAGCTGTGCGATGAACTCGAGCAGCGAAGCAAGCACAAGTCTCTGGAAGGCATCGAGGAACTGGTCGGAGAAATCGATGGCGAATTCGCCATTATCCGTCCCCTCTATGAAGCAGAACGCCAGCGCGCTCTCGCTGAGAGTGCGACCGTCCGGCGTTTTTAACGCCGCTAGAACAAAACTGGCTCAACCCTTGCAGCATTCACCGCAACTGTACCTACGATCCCAGTGCCGCGGAGACCGTTTCATGCCCGTTACCCCCAATATTCTTCTTCAGGCCACCGCGCAGGCCAAGACTCAAGCCGCCTCCGCCAATACACCGGCGCTGTCCGCTGAGCCCGGGGACAAGGCGTCCAGCTTCGCTCAGGTTTACGCCACTCAGGCCCAGAACAAACCCTCTGCGGCCTCTGATAGTTCAGCGAAGCCGGTACGCGATAAATCCCCGGACAGCCCTGGTAAAAAGGACGTCGGCAGCGACAAGTCTGCCGCCCCGGAGCCAGCGGTTGCCGATAGCGGCAAATCCTTGCCCGCCGACAAACCGGCACCGAGCGACGACAAGACTGCCAGTGATGATGCGGCTGACGCTGTCGCAACGCCGGTGGCCGACACCGCGCCGGTTGATCCGGCCCTCGATCCTGCTTTGTTGGCAGAGTTGCAGCCCGTAGTGACCACCCCTGTTGCGGAGGCGCCGCCAGTGGTCGCCTCCGTGCAGCCGCAAGTCGAAGTGCCAGTCATTGCGGCAGCGGCAGCGGCAGCGGCAGCAGCAACGGCGGCGCCGGTTGCCGCGGCGACTGATAGCGATTTCGATCCCGAAGCCGATCCTCTCGATGCGTTGCCAGCGGTGCGCATGGCTATGGAGCAGGGTGGTCATATTTCGGCGGCGAGTCAGGCGCAGCCCAAGGCAGCACCGACATCCGCGCAGGCTCAGGCCGATGGCGAGCCGACCTCGGCGCAGAACTTCGCTGCCGGTATGGCTGGCATGCTCGATGTGCAGGCCGATAAGGACAGTACCAGTCAGGGTGGCGAGAAAGCGTTCAGTGGGTTGATCGATGGCGGCCTCAAGGATTTGAAGTCTGCCAGCAGCGATACCCGCGTCGATGATTTCGCCAACCGTCTGGCGGCGCTGACCCAGGCCGCCACGCCGAAAACCGCCAATGCCTTGCCGGTAAATCAGCCGATTGCCATGCATCAGAGCGGCTGGACCGAAGAGGTGGTGAACCGGGTCATGTACCTGTCCAGTGTCAACCTCAAGGCAGCCGATATCCAGTTGCAACCTGCCGAACTGGGTCGCCTCGATATTCGGGTGAACATGGTGCCGGACCAGCAGACCCAGGTAACTTTCATGAGTGCGCATCCCAGCGTTCGCGAAGCGCTGGATGGCCAGATGCATCGCTTGCGTGACATGTTCGCGCAGCAGGGCATGGGTCAGGTCGATGTCAATGTTTCCGACCAGTCTCGCGGCTCTCAGCAAGGTCAGGACCAGGCTCAACAAAGTCAGGGCGGACGTACCAATGCCAGCGGCGGTCGTCTCGACGGCATGGATGAAGAGCTCGCGCCGACTGTCGCCGAAGTGGCGGCCAGCACGACCAGTGTTATCGGCTCCAGCGCCGTCGACTATTACGCCTGATCCAGCCCAACACCCTGTGGGAGCGGGCTTGCTCGCGAAAGCGGTTTAACAGTCGATATAGATGTCGACGGTTAAACCGCTTTCGCGAGCAAGCCCGCTCCCACATTAGGTGTGGGGTGTTTTCAAAATTTCGCTTGGTCCCATCCATTCTCCCTCCGACACTTCTGGCATAACACTTGCTCTTGCCTTGCCGTGCGACTGTGAAAACCCGAATAGTGACGGATTATTGGCATGGCGAAGAGCGAAGCAGCAGCTGTAAAAGACCCCGCAACCAAAGGCAAAATCAAGCTGATCATTGTGATCGTGGTGGCCCTGCTGCTGGCGATCGGCTTGTCCGTGGGGGCGACCTGGTTCTTCATGCACAGCGCCCAGAGCAAACCTGCCGCCGTGGCTGAAATCGCCCCGGTCGGCAAGCAACCAGCGGTTTTCGAGCCCATGGCGCCGGCCTTCGTGGCCAATTACAACCAGAACGGCCGTCAGCGCTACATGCAGGTGAGCATCACCATGCAGGGCCGCAATCAGGCTGATCTGGAAGCGCTCAAAGTCCACATGCCGGTGATCCGCAATAACCTCGTCATGCTGTTCTCCGGGCAGGATTTCGCGACGCTGGCGTCGCCGGTCGGTCAGGAAATGTTGCGTCAGAAGGCTACCGCCAGCGTCCAGGAAGTGGCGCAGAAAGAACTCGGCAAAGTGGTCATCGAACAGTTGCTTTTCACTAATTTCGTACTGCAGTAGGAACACGACATGGCCGTGCAGGACCTGCTGTCCCAGGATGAGATCGATGCGCTGTTGCATGGCGTCGATGACGGTCTGGTACAGACCGATATCGCTGCCGAGCCCGGTAGCGTCAAAAGCTACGACCTGACCAGCCAGGATCGCATTGTCCGCGGACGCATGCCGACCCTGGAAATGATCAACGAGCGTTTTGCCCGCTACACCCGCATCAGCATGTTCAACATGCTGCGCCGCTCGGCGGACGTTGCTGTCGGTGGCGTGCAGGTGATGAAGTTCGGCGAGTACGTGCACTCGCTGTACGTACCGACCAGCCTCAACCTGGTCAAGATCAAACCGTTGCGCGGCACCGCGTTGTTCATCCTCGACGCCAAGCTGGTGTTCAAACTGGTGGACAACTTCTTCGGCGGCGACGGCCGTCACGCGAAAATCGAAGGGCGTGAGTTCACCCCGACCGAGCTGCGTGTGGTGCGCATGGTGCTGGAGCAGGCCTTCGTCGATCTGAAGGAAGCCTGGCAGGCAATCATGGAAGTGAACTTCGAGTACATCAACTCGGAAGTGAACCCGGCCATGGCCAACATCGTCGGCCCGAGCGAAGCCGTTGTGGTGTCGACGTTCCACATCGAACTCGATGGCGGTGGCGGCGATCTGCACGTGACCATGCCGTATTCGATGATCGAGCCGGTGCGCGAAATGCTCGACGCCGGCTTCCAGTCGGACCTCGACGATCAGGACGAGCGCTGGGTCAATGCCCTGCGCCAGGACGTGCTGGACGTTGACGTGCCGATCGGTGCCACGGTGGCTCGTCGCCAGTTGCGCCTGCGGGACATTCTGCACATGCAGCCGGGGGACATTATCCCGGTCGATATGCCGGAAGAAATGATCATGCGCGCCAACGGCGTGCCTGCGTTCAAGGTCAAGATGGGCTCGCACAAAGGCAACCTCGCGTTGCAAGTGATCGAGCCGATCGAGCGCCGTTAAGCGGCGCAGCTCCCTATTCGCTATTAACTGACGGCAGTCCGTTCAAGGGTTGCCCGCCGAGGACACATGATGGCTAACGATATGAATACCCAGGACGACCAGGC
Source organism: Pseudomonas sp. LBUM1670 (assembly GCF_059695695.1). Classification (NCBI taxonomy): domain Bacteria; kingdom Pseudomonadati; phylum Pseudomonadota; class Gammaproteobacteria; order Pseudomonadales; family Pseudomonadaceae; genus Pseudomonas; species Pseudomonas sp. LBUM1670. Next base: position 1,657,662 of record NZ_CP166783.1, read on the forward strand.
GCTGGCCGATGAATGGGCTGCGGCCCTGGAAGAAACCGGCGACGCCGGGCAGGACGACATCGACGCCTTGCTGGCTGCCGACGCCGCGAGCTCGCCGTCCAACCGTCTGCCGATGGAAGAGTTCGGCAGCATGCCGAGAAACAACGACCCGGTGACCCTGGACGGTCCGAATCTTGACGTGATCCTCGACATCCCGGTGTCGATTTCCATGGAAGTGGGCAGCACCGACATCAACATCCGCAACCTGCTGCAACTCAACCAGGGTTCGGTGATCGAGCTCGATCGTCTGGCCGGTGAGCCGCTGGATGTGCTGGTCAACGGCACGCTCATCGCTCACGGTGAAGTGGTGGTGGTCAACGAGAAGTTCGGCATCCGCCTGACCGACGTGATCAGCCCAAGCGAACGTATCAAGAAGCTGCGCTGAGTGAAAAAGATTCTGGGGTTGTTACTGGCCTTGCCGTTTAGTGCGCTGGCGGCCGAACCGGCGGCTAATGCTGTCGCGGCCGCGGCACCTGCGGTCAGCAGTGGCGTGGCGGGGCAGTTGACGCAGCTGGTGTTCGGTTTGCTGCTGGTGTTGGGGTTGATCTTCTTCCTCGCCTGGCTGTTGCGCCGGGTCCAGCAGGCCGGGCCGGCCGGCAAGGGGCAGGTGATCGAACTGATCGGCTCCCGCGCGCTGGGCCCGCGTGACCGTTTGATGCTGGTGCAGGTCGGCAACGAGCAGATTCTGCTCGGGTTGAGTCCCGGCACCATCACTGCTTTGCATGTGCTCAAGGAGCCGGTGCAGGTGCCGGTCACCGAAAAAGCGACCCCGGAGTTTGCCCAGCGCCTGATGGAGCTGATGGGCAAGGATCAGAAGGATAAGAAGTAATGGGTGCGTTACGCATCATCTTGACGCTGGCCCTGATGCTGGCCGCGCCGCTGGCCTTCGCCGCCGACCCGTTGTCAATCCCGGCGATCACGCTGGGCACCAATGCCCAGGGTGCTCAGGAATACTCGGTCAGCCTGCAAATCCTGCTGATCATGACCGCGCTGAGTTTCATTCCGGCGTTCGTCATGCTGATGACCAGTTTCACTCGGATCATCATCGTCTTCTCGATCCTGCGTCAGGCCCTGGGCCTGCAGCAGACGCCATCGAACCAGATCCTCACGGGGATGGCGCTGTTTCTGACCATGTTCATCATGGCGCCGGTGTTTGACCGGGTTAACCAGGATGCCTTGCAACCGTATCTGGCGGAAAAACTCACCGCGCAGGATGCCGTAGCCAAGGCCCAAGTGCCGATCAAGGACTTCATGCTGGCCCAGACGCGCAGCAGCGATCTGGAGCTGTTCATGCGCCTTTCCAAGCGCACCGACATCGCGACCCCGGATCAGGCGCCGCTGACCATCCTGGTGCCGGCGTTCGTCACGTCCGAGCTGAAGACCGCGTTCCAGATCGGTTTCATGATCTTCATTCCGTTCCTGATCATCGACATGGTCGTGGCCAGTGTGCTGATGGCCATGGGTATGATGATGCTCTCGCCACTGATCATTTCTTTGCCGTTCAAGATCATGCTGTTCGTGCTGGTAGATGGTTGGGCGCTGATCATCGGTACGTTGGCCAGCAGCTTCGGCGGTGTCTCGCCATGACGCCGGAAGTCGCGGTAGACATCTTTCGTGAAGCGCTCTGGCTGACCACCATGATGGTCGCCGTGCTGGTGATTCCGAGCTTGCTGGTGGGGTTGTTGGTCGCCATGTTCCAGGCCGCCACCCAGATCAACGAACAGACGCTGAGCTTCCTGCCGCGCCTGCTGGTGATGCTGGTTACGCTGATCGTCGCCGGTCCGTGGCTGGTGCAGACTTTCATGGAATATATCCTGCAGTTGTACGGCAATATTCCTCGGGTCATCGGCTAAGCCATGTCGTTGCTGCAGCTGACCGACACCCAGATCAGTACCTGGGTCGCTTCGTTCATATTGCCGCTGTTTCGCATCGGCGCGGTGCTGATGACCATGCCGATCTTTGGCACGACCCTGGTGCCGACCCGCGTGCGATTGTATTTCGCGTTGGCCATCACCGTGGTTGTCGTGCCTGCTCTGCCACCGATGCCGCAGGTTCATGCGCTGGACCTGAGCGCACTGCTGCTGATCGCCGAGCAGATCATTATCGGCGCATTGATGGGGCTCTCCCTCCAGCTGTTTTTTCAGGCGTTTGTCGTCGCCGGGCAGATCATTTCGATTCAGATGGGGATGGGCTTCGCCTCCATGGTCGACCCTACCAACGGTGTGTCGGCGGCGGTGATCGGGCAGTTCCTGACGATGCTCGTGACCCTGCTGTTTCTCGGCATGAATGGGCATCTGGTGGTGTTCGAAGTGCTCACGGAGAGCTTCACCACCCTGCCGGTCGGCAGTGCAATGCTGATCAACCACTTCTGGGAACTGGCCAACAAACTGGGTTGGGTGCTGGGCGCGGCGATGCTTCTGGTATTGCCGGCGATCACGGCGTTGCTGGTGGTTAACATCGCCTTCGGGGTGATGACGCGGGCGGCGCCGCAGTTGAACATTTTCTCCATCGGTTTCCCCCTGACCCTGGTGCTGGGTCTGGTGATTTTCTGGGTCAGTCTCGGCGACATTCTCAATCAGTATCAGCCCTTGGTCACCGAGGCCCTGCAACTGTTACGTGACATGGCGAAGGCGCGCTAGCCATGGCCGAGAGCGAGAGCGGTCAGGACAAAACAGAAGACCCCACGGAGAAACGCAAAAAGGACTCCAGGGACAAGGGTGAGATTGCCCGATCCAAAGAGCTCAATACCCTGGTAACCATGATGGCCGGTGCTGGCGGTTTGTTGATCTATGGCGGCGGACTGGCCCAGGATCTGCTGGAAATCATGCGCCTGAACTTTTCCCTGCCGCGGGACGTGTTGCTTGATCCCGGGCAGATGGTTCAGTACCTGCTGCATTCGGGAAAGATCGCAATTCTGGCGGTACAGCCGATATTGCTGGCGCTCCTGCTGGCGGCGATTCTGGGGCCGATTTCCCTGGGCGGCTGGTTGTTCGCCGGCAAGAGCCTGGCGCCCAAATTCAGCCGGATGAACCCGGCTGCGGGTCTCAAGCGCATGTTCTCCAGTACCGCCGTGATCGAACTGCTCAAGGCGCTGGCCAAGTTTCTGCTGATCCTGTTTGTTGCATTGTCCGTCCTGCGTTCGGACATCGATGACCTGTTGCGCATTGCCCATGAGCCGCTGGAGCAGGCGATCATCCACAGTGTTCAGTTGGTGGGCTGGAGTACATTGTGGATGGCGTGCGGGCTGATTCTGATCGCGGCGGTGGATGTTCCGGTGCAGCTTTACCAGAGCCACAAGAAACTGCTGATGACCAAGCAGGAAGTGCGCGACGAGCACAAGGATCAGGAGGGGAAGCCGGAGGTCAAACAGCGGATTCGCCAGTTGCAGCGCGAGATGTCCCAGCGGCGGATGATGGCAGCGATTCCCGAGGCCGACGTGGTGATTACCAACCCGACTCACTACGCTGTGGCGCTCAAGTACGATCCGGAAAAAGGCGGTGCGCCGATGCTGCTGGCCAAGGGTAGTGACTTCGTGGCCCTGAAAATCCGCGAAATCGCCGTGGCCAATGAAGTGTTGCTGCTGGAGTCGCCGGCCCTGGCGCGTTCGATCTATTACTCCACCGAGCTGGAGCAGGAAATTCCTGGCGGGCTGTACCTCGCCGTCGCCCAGGTGCTGGCTTACGTCTACCAGATCCGCCAGCACCGCGCCGGCAAGGGCAAGCGTCCCGAGCCGCTCAAGGATGATTTGCCGATTCCGCCGGATCTGCGGCGCGATTCCTGAGTTTAGTGTTGTCACTAAGGGCCCCTTCGCGAGCAAGCCCGCTCCCACATTTAACCGCGCTCTACCAGAGGAATGCGGTCGAATGTGGGAGCGGGCTTGCTCGCGAAGGCGTCTGTTCAGGCAACACAAATCCCCCTCGATAACCGCCCTGTTCCAAACCCCTGCAAAAGTTGGAAGGCTTCTTGCAGTAGCCGCTCTGCGCCTGCTTCGGGCGTCAAAAGTTTGCTTTAAAGGAACGGGGAAAACCGGTGGATCGCTCTCAGTTACTCAACAGTGCCCGCACTAACGTCGCCGACCTGAGTCGGGGCAATCTGGGTGTGCCGTTGTTGCTGCTGGTCATGCTGGCCATGATGATGTTGCCGGTGCCGCCGTTCCTGCTGGACGTGTTCTTCACCTTCAACATTGCGCTGTCGATTGTCGTGTTGCTGGTCTGCGTCTACGCCTTGCGGCCGCTGGATTTCGCGGTGTTCCCGACCATTTTGCTGGTGGCAACGCTGTTGCGGCTGGCGCTGAACGTGGCCTCCACGCGGGTGGTTATGCTCCATGGCCAGGACGGCCATGCCGCTGCCGGTAAGGTGATCCAGGCCTTTGGCGAGGTGGTGATCGGCGGCAACTACGTGGTCGGTATCGTGGTCTTCGCGATTTTGATGATCATCAACTTTGTCGTGGTGACCAAGGGTGCCGGGCGGATTTCCGAGGTGAGCGCGCGTTTCACCCTCGATGCAATGCCCGGTAAACAAATGGCGATCGACGCCGATTTGAACGCCGGCCTGATCGATCAGAACCAGGCAAAAATGCGCCGGATGGAAGTGGCCCAGGAGGCCGAGTTCTACGGTTCCATGGACGGTGCCAGCAAATTCGTGCGCGGTGACGCCATCGCCGGTTTGCTGATTCTGTTCATCAACCTGATCGGCGGTATGGCGGTCGGTATCTTCCAGCATGGCATGACCTTCGGCGATGCCGGCAAGGTTTACGCGCTGCTGACCATCGGTGACGGTTTGGTGGCGCAATTGCCATCACTGCTGTTGTCCACTGCCGCCGCGATCATGGTGACCCGTGCTTCCGGTTCGGAAGACATGGGCAAACAGATCAATCGCCAGATGTTCGCCTCACCCAAGGCGCTGGCTGTCGCGGCGGGTTTGATGGCGGTGATGGGCCTGGTGCCCGGCATGCCGCACTTCTCCTTTCTGAGCATGGCGGCCCTCGCGGCCGGTGGCGCGTACCTGTTCTGGAAGAAGCAGAACGTCGTCAAGGTTCAGGCCCTGCAAGAGGTCAAGCGTCAGCAGGAGCTGCTGCCATCGCCCGCTCGCGCGCAGGAAACCAAGGAGCTTGGCTGGGACGATGTGACGCCGATCGACATGATTGGTCTGGAGGTCGGTTATCGCCTGATTCCGCTGGTGGATCGCAATCAGGGTGGTCAGTTGCTGGCGCGGATCAAGGGCGTGCGCAAGAAGCTGTCCCAGGATCTGGGTTTCCTGATGCCGACTGTGCATATCCGTGACAACCTCGACCTCGCGCCAAGTGCCTATCGACTGACCCTGATGGGGGTGATCCTGGCCGAAGCGGAGATTTATCCGGATCGGGAGTTGGCGATTAATCCGGGTCAGGTCTACGGTTCGCTCAACGGCATCACCGCCAAAGATCCGGCTTTCGGGCTGGAAGCGGTCTGGATCGAAATCAGCCAGCGTGCGCAGGCGCAATCCCTTGGTTACACGGTGGTCGATGCCAGTACAGTAGTGGCAACTCACTTGAACCAGATTCTGTACAAACACTCCAGTGAGCTGATCGGCCACGAAGAAGTGCAGCAACTCATGCAATTGCTGGCCAAAAGCTCGCCTAAACTGGCCGAGGAACTGGTGCCGGGCGTGGTGTCGTTGTCGCAGTTGCTCAAGGTTCTCCAGGCGTTGCTGGCCGAACAGGTGCCCGTGCGGGACATTCGCAGCATCGCCGAGGCAATCGCGAACAATGCCGCCAAGAGTCAAGATACTGCCGCTCTGGTGGCCGCTGTGCGCGTCGGCGTATCCCGTGCAATCGTCCAAAGCATTGTAGGGACTGAGTCGGAGCTACCAGTTATCACTCTTGAGCCAAGGTTGGAACAAATATTGCTCAATAGTCTTCAGAAGGCAGGACAAGGCTCGGAAGAGGGCGTTCTGCTGGAGCCAAGCATGGCCGAAAAACTGCAACGCTCGTTGATCGAAGCGGCGCAGCGTCAGGAAATGCAAGGTCAACCGGTGATTCTGCTGGTGGCCGGTCCGGTTCGCGCGATGCTGTCGCGATTTGGCCGACTGGCAGTCCCGGGTTTGCATGTGTTGGCTTACCAGGAAATCCCTGACAACAAGCAAGTGACCATCGTTGCGACTGTAGGGCCCAACGGCTGAGGTAGTGGTTTATGCAAGTTAAGCGTTTTTTCGCCGCCGATATGCGTCAGGCCATGAAGCTGGTTCGTGATGAGCTGGGCGCTGATGCCGCCATCATTGGCAACCGCCGGATCGCCGGCGGTGTCGAGCTGACGGCCGCCCTCGATTACAAACTGTCGGCACTGGCCCCGCGTGTTCCGAACATGGAACTCGAGGACGAGCTGCGCAAGACCCAGTCGCGGATCGTGACCGCCCAGGCCGAACTGAGCCTGCGTAGCGAAGGCGAGAGCGACAAGGCCACCAATCGCCAGTTGTTCGCCGGTCTGCCGCTGACCGCCGCCGAACCGCTGATCGAACCGACTTACACCGAACCCCGTCGTGCAGCGCCGGCCCCTGCGCCAGCCACCGGCGGTGTCGATCCGCGGGCTTTCGATTCGATGCGTTTCGAACTCAACAGCCTGCGCGAGCTGATGGAAGTACAACTCGGCTCCCTGGCCTGGAACCAGCTGCAAGGCAGCCGTCCGGCCCAGGCCAATCTTTGGCGTCGCTTGCAGCGCATCGGTTTGTCCGGCCCGTTGTCCCGCGATCTGCTGGAACTGATTACCGACATTGAAGAACCTCGTCAGGCCTGGCGCATGTTGCTGGCGCACCTGGCGCGGATGATCGCCACACCGGAAATCGAGCCGCTGGAAGAGGGTGGTGTGATTGCCATGGTCGGTCCTGCCGGCATGGGCAAGACCACCACCCTGGCCAAGCTCGCGGCCCGTTACGTGCTTAAGTATGGTGCGCAAAACATCGCGCTGGTGAGCATGGACAGCTACCGTATCGGCGCTCAGGAACAACTCAAGACGCTCGGCCGGATCCTCAACGTGTCGGTAACGCACGTCGACCCGGGCCAGTCCCTGGTGCAGGCGCTGGACCCTTTGCTGCGCAAACGCGTGGTGCTGATCGATACCGCAGGTCTTCAGGCCAGCGATCCGGCACTGCGCATGCAGCTCGAAAGCCTGGCCGGTCGTGGCATCAAATCAAAAAACTATCTGGTTCTGGCAACCACCAGCCAGAAACAGGTTCTAACCGCCGCTTATCACAGTTACAAGCGCTGCGGGCTCGCTGGCTGCATCCTGACTAAACTGGATGAAACGGCAAGTCTGGGCGAGGTGTTGAGCCTGGCAATCAGCCATGAGTTGCCGGTGGCTTACCTGACCGATGGACCGCGGATTCCGGATGATTTGCATCTGCCGCGTCGTCATCAGCTGGTCAGCCGCGCCGTCAGTGTGCAAATGCAGGATGAACCCAGCGAAGAAGCCATGGCTGACATGTTCGCTGATATTTACCACAGCCCGACCAAGCAGGTCAGCTGAGGTATTAATGAATAGTTTTTGTACCTACATCGATGGTCTGCCATGCATTGTTCAGTTGATGAACGCGCAGCCAGTAATGTGGCCTCCGTCTATGCAAGACAAGGTAAAGAAATAACATGGGCAGCATGCATCCCGTACAGGTGATCGCGGTGACCGGCGGCAAAGGTGGCGTCGGGAAGACTAACGTGTCAGTGAACTTGTCCCTGGCTCTAGCTGAGCTCGGCCGGCGCGTCATGCTGCTGGACGCCGATCTGGGGCTGGCGAACGTCGACGTCCTGCTGGGACTGACACCCAAACGTACCCTGGCCGACGTGATCGAAGGCCGCTGTGAGCTGCGCGACGTGTTGTTGCAGGGGCCAGGCGGCATCCGCATCGTCCCGGCGGCGTCCGGCACTCAGAGCATGGTGCATCTGAGCCCGGCACAGCACGCCGGCCTGATCCAGGCGTTCAGCGATATCGGCGACAACCTCGACGTCCTGGTGATCGACACCGCCGCGGGTATTGGTGATTCGGTCGTCAGTTTCGTTCGCGCCGCGCAAGAAGTCTTGCTGGTGGTCTGCGACGAGCCGACCTCGATCACCGATGCCTACGCGCTGATCAAACTGCTGAACCGCGACTACGGCATGAACCGCTTCCGCGTCCTGGCCAACATGGCCCAGAGCCCGCAGGAAGGTCGCAACCTGTTCGCCAAATTGACCAAGGTCACGGATCGCTTCCTCGACGTCGCCTTACAATACGTCGGTGCGGTGCCGTACGACGAATGCGTGCGCAAGGCCGTTCAGAAGCAGCGCGCGGTTTATGAAGCTTTCCCGCGTTCCAAGTGTTCCCTGGCCTTCAAGGCCATCGCACAAAAGGTCGATACCTGGCCGCTGCCCGCCAACCCGCGTGGGCACCTGGAGTTTTTTGTCGAGCGCCTCGTGCAACAAACGGCAGGTCCCGTGCTATGACAGCCAGCGGTTACAACCTTTACAAGAAGTCGGCACGTGACGCGCAGTACGAGCTGATCGAGCGTTACGCGCCACTGGTCAAACGCATTGCTTACCACTTGCTGGCGCGTCTGCCGGCCAGTGTCCAGGTCGAAGACCTGATCCAGGCCGGCATGATCGGCTTGCTTGAAGTATCGACCAAATACGACGCCAGCAAAGGCGCGAGTTTCGAGACGTACGCGGGCATTCGAATCCGCGGCGCGATGCTCGATGAAGTCCGCAAGGGGGACTGGGCGCCACGTTCGGTCCACCGCAATACCCGCATGGTCAGCGACGCAATTCGCTCGATTGAAGCTAAAACCGGTCGTGACGCTAAAGATCACGAAGTTGCGGCCGAACTCCAATTGAGTCTCGACGATTACTACGGGATTTTGAACGACACCCTGGGCAGCCGGTTATTCAGTTTCGACGATCTGTTGCAGGACGGCGAACACGAAGGGCTGCACGAGGATGGCGCGAGTGCTCATCTCGAGCCGTCACGCGATCTGGAAGATGAACGCTTCCAGGCGGCGCTGGCGGACGCGATTGCCAATTTGCCGGAGCGTGAGCGACTGGTGTTGGCGCTGTACTACGACGAAGAGTTGAATCTCAAGGAAATCGGTGAGGTCCTGGGGGTCAGCGAATCTCGGGTAAGCCAGTTACACAGCCAGTGCGCGGCCCGTTTGCGGGGGCGTTTGGGGGAGTGGCGAGCGCGCTGAAGGCAGTGTGGGGACACTGCGAACGTGGTTGGTGTGGTGTTGAACTGCGCCGGTTTCGATCTGTTGTGCTCCAGACAGTCATAGAGTGCTTTGCCGGATTGAATGAAATGGCGCGTCCAGGTGCTGGGCGCGTTTAAGACTGCTTGGAGGTCGAATTGGACAAGAACATGAAAATCCTCATCGTTGATGACTTCTCAACGATGCGGCGGATCATAAAAAACCTGTTGCGTGACCTTGGGTTCACCAACACGGTCGAGGCCGACGATGGCACTACTGCCATTCCGGTTCTCAACAGCGGAAGCATCGACTTTCTGGTAACGGACTGGAACATGCCTGGCATGACCGGTATCGATCTGCTGCGTCACGTGCGCGCCGATGAAAAGCTCAAGCACCTGCCGGTGTTGATGGTGACCGCTGAAGCCAAGCGCGAGCAGATCATCGAAGCGGCCCAGGCCGGTGTTAACGGCTATGTGGTCAAACCCTTCACGGCCCAGGCGTTGAAAGAAAAAATCGAGAAGATTTTCGAACGCATCGGTTGAGAAACTGCGCCACGGGGGGAGCTATGGACCAAAACGAATCTTCACAGGGCGATTTTGAATCGACCCTGAAAAAACACGCGGTCGAACTGGTCGAAAGCCTTGAAAAAGGCAAGTTCGGCGACGCTGTACAACTGATCCATGAGCTCAATCAGACCCGTGACCGCGGCCTGTATCAGGAAGTGGGCAAGCTCACCCGCGAGCTGCACAGCGCGATCGTCAATTTCCAGATTGACCCGCACATGCCGCAAGCCGAGGAAGTGTCGCAGATCACGGATGCCACCGAGCGTCTGGGTTACGTTGTGAAACTGACCGAAGCTGCCGCCAACCGCACCATGGATCTGGTCGAAAACTCCACGCCGCTGGTCAACAGCCTGAGCGATGAAGCCCAGGCGCTGAGCACGGACTGGGGGCGGTTCATGCGTCGCGAAGTCGGGGCCGAGGAGTTCCGCGAACTGGCACGGCGTGTCGACGGTTTCCTGGCACGCAGCAGCGCGGACAATCGCGCGGTGTCGAGCAACCTCAACGACATTCTGCTCGCTCAGGATTACCAGGACCTCACAGGTCAGGTGATCAAGCGTGTGACCCAATTGGTTACTGAAGTTGAAAGCAACCTGCTCAAGCTCGTGCTCATGGCCAGTCAGGTGGACCGCTTTGCGGGCATCGAACATGACCGTGAAGCGATGCTTGCTGAAAAAGATCCGCAAAAACATCTCTCTCAGGGTGAAGGTCCGCAGATTCATGCCGATAAAAGAGAAGACGTTGTGTCCGGTCAGGACGATGTGGACGATTTGCTATCCAGCCTAGGGTTTTAGAATTCTAGGTATTTTAGGTTTTTAAACCTGTTAGGAGCACACCCTTAATGAGCTTCGGCGCCGATGAAGAGATCCTTCAGGATTTCCTGGTTGAGGCCGGCGAGATTCTTGAGCACCTGTCCGAACAGCTGGTCGAGCTTGAAAGCCGACCGGATGATGCGGACTTGCTCAATGCAATTTTTCGCGGTTTTCACACTGTAAAAGGGGGCGCCGGCTTCCTCCAGCTCAACGAGCTGGTGGAGTGCTGTCACATCGCCGAGAACGTGTTCGACATCCTTCGCAAGGGTGAACGTCGCGTCGACTCGGAATTGATGGACGTGGTTCTCGAAGCGCTGGACGCGGTGAACAGCATGTTCAGCGAAGTCCGCGAACGCAGCCCGATCACGGCTGCCACGCCTGAATTGCTTGCGGCCCTGGCCCGTCTGGCCGAGCCGCAAACCGCCGATCCAGCCGCGCCTGTGGCTGAAGTGGTGGAAGAGCCGGCTGCCGAAGCCGATTCGGGCGACATCACCGATAGCGAATTCGAACAACTGCTGGACTCGCTGAACGCCGTCAAGGCTCAGGCCGAGGCGCCGGCGGCTGCTCCGGTTGCAGCTTCCAATGCGGCCAGCGACGAAATCACCGATGCAGAATTCGAGTCGTTGCTCGATCAACTGCACGGCAAAGGCCAGTTCGCCGTCGACGCGATCGCCGCGCCCGCAGCACCGGCTGCCCCGAAAGCGCCAGGCGACAGCTCCGACATTACCGACGACGAGTTCGAAGCCCTGCTCGATCAGTTGCACGGCAAGGGCAACTTTGCCGTCGACGCGCTGGAATCGGCGATCGCTTCGGTCCCGGTCGCCGCTGCGCCCATCGCCAAAGCGGCTGGCAGCGATCTGATCTCGGATCACGAGTTCGAATCGCTGCTCGACGAATTGCACGGTAAAGGCAAGTTCACTGAAGTCGGCACCGGTTCTGCCGCTTCTTCGGTAGCGGCGCCCGTCGCCAAAGCCCCGGCACTTGTCGCCAAGGCGCCCGAGCCAAAAGCCGAAACACCGAAGCCTGCCGCCGCTGCACCGGCGCCTGCCCGTGCACCGGCCGCGCCACCTGCGGAAAAACCGGCCAGCGAAGCCGAGACCACCGTGCGGGTCGACACCGCGCGTCTCGATGAAATCATGAACATGGTCGGCGAATTGGTATTGGTGCGTAACCGCCTGGTTCGCCTGGGCGCCAACAGCGCCGATGAAGCCATGTCCAAGGCCGTGTCGAACCTCGACGTGGTCACGGCCGACCTGCAAACCGCGGTCATGAAGACCCGGATGCAACCGATCAAGAAAGTCTTCGGGCGCTTCCCGCGCCTGGTTCGCGACCTGGCTCGCCAGCTCAAGAAAGAGATCAACCTGGAGCTGGTCGGCGAAGAAACCGACCTCGACAAGAACCTCGTCGAGGCCCTGGCCGACCCGCTGGTCCACTTGGTGCGCAACTCGGTCGACCACGGCATCGAAGAGCCGGCCGATCGCGAAGCGATGGGCAAGCCGCGTAGCGGCAAAGTGATTCTTTCCGCCGAACAGGAAGGCGACCACATCCTGCTGTCCATCTCCGATGACGGCAAGGGCATGGACGCTGACGTGTTGCGCGGCATCGCGGTCAAAAAAGGTTTGATGGACAAGGATGCGGCGGACCGTCTCAGCGAGTCCGACTGCTTCAACCTGATCTTTGCGCCGGGTTTCTCGACCAAAACCGAGATCTCCGACGTGTCGGGTCGTGGCGTGGGCATGGACGTGGTGAAAACCAAGATCGCCCAGCTCAACGGCACCATCAACATCTACTCGACCAAGGGCAAGGGCTCGAAGATCGTCATCAAGGTGCCGTTGACCCTGGCGATCATGCCGACGCTGATGGTCATGCTTGGCAACCAGGCGTTTGCGTTCCCGCTGGTGAGCGTCAACGAGATCTTCCACCTCGACCTGTCGCGCACCAACGTGGTGGACGGTCAGGAAGTGGTGATCGTGCGGGACAAGGCGCTGCCACTGTTCTACCTCAAGCGCTGGCTGATCAGCTCCGCCGCTCACGAAGAGCAGCGCGAAGGCCATGTGGTGATCCTTTCGGTAGGCACCCAGCGGATCGGCTTTGTCGTCGATCAACTGGTCGGCCAGGAAGAAGTGGTCATCAAGCCTTTGGGCAAAATGCTCCAGGGAACTCCGGGCATGTCCGGCGCCACCATCACCGGTGACGGCCGCATTGCGCTGATTCTCGATGTTCCGAGCATGCTCAAGCGTTACGCCGCACGGCGTATTTGATTCTGGGGGGGGCGGGGCGACTGAGCCTCGCCCCCGCCTAACGGAGTGTTTATGGTAGTCAAAGTCCTGGTGGTGGACGATTCGGGGTTTTTCCGCCGCCGCGTCTCGGAAATTCTTTCAGCGGATTCGAATATCCAGGTCGTCGGTACGGCGACCAACGGAAAAGAGGCGATTGATCAGGCGCTGGCCCTCAAGCCGGACGTGATCACCATGGACTACGAGATGCCGATGATGGATGGCATCACGGCGGTGCGGCACATCATGCAGCGCTGCCCGACTCCGGTGTTGATGTTCTCCTCGCTGACGCACGAAGGCGCCCGGGTCACCCTGGATGCGCTGGACGCCGGCGCGGTGGATTTCCTGCCGAAGAATTTCGAAGACATCTCGCGCAACCCCGAGAAGGTCAAGCAACTGCTGTGCGAGAAGATTCTCAGCATCTCGCGCAGTAACCGTCGTGTCAGTGCTTACAGCGCACCGGCACCCGTCGCCACGCCAGCCCCGACCCCTGCGCCTTCCAGCGTCAGCAGTTATGTCAGCAGCGCGCCTGTTCGTCCGGCACCGATCCCGGCTCGTGCACCGGCGCACGCACTGTCGTCGCCCGCGCCGAAACGCAAAGCCTACAAGCTGGTTGCCATTGGCACCTCCACCGGCGGCCCGGTTGCCCTGCAGCGCGTATTGACGCAATTGCCGGCCAACTTCCCGGCTCCAATCGTGTTGATCCAGCACATGCCGGCCGCTTTCACCAAAGCGTTCGCCGAGCGTCTGGACAAGCTCTGCCGCATCAGCGTCAAGGAAGCCGAGGATGGCGACATCCTGCGTCCGGGCCTGGCGTTGCTGGCGCCGGGTGGCAAGCAAATGATGGTCGACGGCCGTGGCGCGGTGAAAATCCTGCCGGGCGACGAGCGTCTGAACTACAAGCCGTGCGTGGACATCACGTTCGGTTCGGCCGCCAAGTCCTACGGTGACAAAGTTCTGGCGGTCGTACTGACCGGCATGGGCGCCGACGGTCGTGAAGGTGCGCGTCTGCTCAAGCAGGGCGGCAGCTCGATCTGGGCTCAGGATGAAGCCAGCTGCGTGATCTACGGCATGCCGATGGCCATCGTCAAAGCCGAACTCGCCGATGCGGTGTACGGTCTCGACGACATTGGCAAGCACCTGGTCGAGGCGTGTGTCTGATGGATGTACTCAGCCTTATCGGGATCATCCTGGCGTTTGTCGCCATCATCGGTGGCAACTACCTTGAAGGCGGTCACCTCGGCGCGCTGGCCAACGGCCCAGCGGCGTTGATCGTGCTCGGCGGGACCGTCGGTGCGGCGCTGCTGCAATCGCCAATGAGCGCCTTCAAACGCGCGATGCAGATTCTCGGCTGGATCCTGTTCCCGCCGCGCGTGGACCTCGCCGGCGGCGTCGACCGCGTGGTGAACTGGAGCCTGACCGCCCGCAAGGAAGGTCTGCTCGGCCTGGAAGGTGTGGCCGACGCCGAACCCGACGCCTACTCGCGCAAAGGCTTGCAACTGCTGGTGGACGGCGCCGAGCCGGAAGCGATTCGCACCATTCTGGAAGTGGATTTTTACACCCAGGAAAGCCGCGACATCGAAGCCGCCAAAGTCTTCGAAAGCATGGGTGGCTATGCGCCGACCATCGGCATCATCGGTGCGGTGATGGGCCTGATCCACGTCATGGGCAACCTGGGCGACCCTTCGCAACTGGGCAGTGGCATCGCCGTGGCCTTCGTCGCCACCATCTACGGCGTGGCCAGTGCCAACCTGGTGCTGCTGCCGATTGCCGCCAAACTCAAATCCGTTGCATTGCGCCAGTCGCGTTATCGCGAAATGTTGCTCGAAGGCATCCTGTCGATCGCCGAAGGCGAAAACCCTCGCTCTATTGAGTTGAAGCTTCAGGGCTTCATGGATTGATGGGGGATATGGAAAAATGGCCCGTCGTCGGCAACCTGAAGAACATGTAAACCACGAACGCTGGCTGGTTTCCTACGCCGACTTCATTACGTTGCTGTTCGCCTTTTTCGTGGTGATGTACTCGATTTCTTCGATCAACGAAGGCAAGTACAAGATCATTTCGGAAGCGTTGATTGGCGTATTCACCGATTCGGATCGCGCGCTCAAGCCGATCCCCATCGGTGACGAACGTCCGAAAACCGTGACCCCGGCCAAGCCGCTGGTCAAGGACAGCGAGCAGGTTGACGCCGGCATCGCCGGTGCCAGTGATCCGCTGAAAAGTATCGCCGATGACATCAGCGCCGCGTTCGGCGACTTGATCAGCTCCAACCAGATGACCGTTCGCGGCAACGAGTTGTGGGTCGAAATCGAGCTCAATTCCAGCCTGTTGTTCGGCAGCGGCGACGCCATGCCCAGCGACATGGCGTTCAACATCATCGACAAGGTCGCGGCGATTCTGAAGCCGTTCGACAACCCGATACACGTCGAAGGTTTTACCGACGATCAACCGATCCGTACCGCGCAGTACCCGACCAACTGGGAATTGTCCTCGGCGCGTTCGGCGAGCATCGTGCGCATGCTGGCGATGCAGGGTGTGAACCCTGGCCGGCTGGCGTCGGTGGGTTACGGCGAATTCCAGCCGGTGGCTAACAACACCACGGCAGAGGGCAGGGCGCGCAACCGTCGCGTGGTGCTGGTCGTGTCACGAAATCTCGATGTACGTCGCAGCCTCACCGGCACCGGAACCGCCCATGCGCAACCGGATGCCGCGTTGAAGCGTGCTGGCACACAAACTGCACCTGCACCGGTCAAGTCGCCGGGACGAGAGAGCGCCGTCAATTCTCCGTCACCCGCATTAATACGTTGAGCTATTTCCCGGTCGACCCGACCGGGAGGAACAATCCGAATGAGAGTCTGGGCAGTCGCCAATCAAAAGGGTGGTGTCGGTAAAACCACTTCCTCCATCGCTTTAGCCGGGTTACTGGCCGAGGCGGGCAAGCGCGTGGTCGTGGTCGATCTCGACCCCCATGGCTCAATGACCAGCTACTTCGGTTACGACCCCGACAGCCTGGAACACAGCAGCTACGACCTGTTCCTGCACAAGGGCAGCGTGCCGCAAGGCTTGCCCGGTCAGTTGTTGTTGCCCACCAGTCACGCGAGTATTTCCCTGCTGCCGTCGAGCACAGCGCTGGCGACGCTTGAGCGTCAATCGCCGGGCCAGAGTGGCTTGGGCCTGGTAATCGCCAAGAGCCTGGCGCAACTGTGGCAGGACTTCGATTACGCGGTGATCGACAGCCCGCCGTTGCTCGGTGTGCTGATGGTCAATGCCTTGGCGGCCAGTCAGCAATTGGTGATTCCGGTGCAGACCGAACACCTGGCGGTCAAAGGCCTGGAGCGCATGGTCAACACCCTGGCGATGATCAACCGCTCACGCAAGCTGCCACTGGCATTCAGCATCGTGCCGACGCTGTTTGATCGGCGCACGCAGGCCTCCCTCGGGACCTTGCGGGTATTGCGCGACAAGTACCCTGAAGAAATCTGGCAAGGCTACATCCCGGTCGACACGCGTTTGCGCGATGCCAGCCGTGCCGGCGTCACGCCTTCGCAATTCGACGGCAAAAGCCGTGGCGTATTGGCCTATCGCGCACTGCTCAAGCACATGCTGACGCAGCAATCCGTTGCGCAGGTGGCCTGACATGAACCCAATATCTGTAGGAGCTGCCGCAGGCTGCGATCTTTTGATCTTGCTTTGCGATAACTTCGAATCCGACAAAAGATCGCAGCCTGCGGCAGCTCCTACGGTGTACGCATGAACCGGCCGGTGAAGGTCACCTCGCGTCCGCAATTGGCGCTCCAGTCCTATCTGGAGAGCTTGCTGATGGACGCGACCGAAGAGTTGCCGCCGGAAATCGAAGCGATTCCCGAGGTGGTCGAGGTGGAAGCGGCGCTGGACGAGTTCCAGGCTGCGGTGCTTGAAGAGCAGGCCCGCGATGCGCAGAAACCTGCCGAGACACCGGTAGCCGTTGCCGCGCCGGTCGCAGCGCCCGTGGTGAAAGCCCCGGTTGCGCTGATCGAGGCGCCGGCACCGGTACTGGCGCCCGTCTCGACCATCGCGCCGCTGCTGCAAGCCTTGGTGCCGCCGATCGCGCCAATGCTGCAAGCCCTGGTGCCGCCGATCGTCGAAGTTCATCTGCCACCGAGCAACACGCCGCCACCGGTGGAAACCGACGGCCGTCCTGCGTGGGCCGCCGAGCCGTTCGAATGCCTGTTGTTCGATGTCGCCGGGTTGACCCTGGCGGTGCCGCTGGTGTGCCTGGGCTCGATTTATTCCCTGGCCGGTCAGGAGCTGACACCGTTGTTCGGTCAGCCGGAATGGTTCCTCGGAATCCTGCCGAGCCAGGCCGGCAACCTGAAAGTGCTCGATACCGCCCGTTGGGTCATGCCCGACCGCTATCGCGATGACTTCCGTCAGGGCCTGCAATACGTTATTTCGGTTCAGGGCTACGAGTGGGGGCTGGCGGTGCATCAGGTCAGCCGCTCGTTGCGTCTGGACCCGAACGAAATCAAATGGCGCAGCCACCGTGGTCAACGACCATGGCTGGCGGGCACAGTGATTGAACACATGTGTGCGTTGCTCGATGTTTCCGAACTGGCCGAGCTGATTGCCAGCGGTGGGGCGAAGCACATGGGTGGCCTTAAGCCGATCCACAAACCGACATAACAACACGCGGGGCAAGTGACTTGCCATCGCACCGAACACACACCGCCAGGGGCGGTTTTTCGAGGGGTCAGGGTATGAATGATAAGGCGTCGTCTGCAAAGGGTTCCGAAGATCCGATCCTGCAATGGGTAACCTTCAAGCTGGACAATGAAACCTACGGCATCAACGTGATGCGCGTTCAGGAAGTCCTGCGTTACACCGAAATCGCCCCGGTCCCGGGTGCCCCGAGCTACGTGCTGGGCATCATCAACCTGCGCGGTAACGTGGTCACCGTGATCGACACTCGTCAGCGCTTCGGCCTGATGAACGCCGAAATCAGCGACAACACCCGGATCGTCATCATCGAAGCCGACAAGCAAGTGGTCGGCATCATGGTCGACAGCGTGGCCGAAGTGGTTTACCTGCGTCAGTCGGAAATCGAAACCGCGCCGAACGTGGGTAACGAAGAGTCCGCCAAGTTCATTCAAGGCGTGTGCAACAAGAACAACGAATTGCTGATCCTGGTCGAGCTGGACAAGATGATGAGCGAAGAAGAATGGTCGGACCTGGAGAACATCTGATTGATTCTTGAGGTTGCGGTCATTGTCCTGTTCCTCTTCTGGGCAGGCACGCTGGCGATGTTTCTGGCGTACATTCGGGGCCAGCGGCAGATCGCTGCGCAACAGGCCCAGGGCGATGCGTTGCGCGATCAGCGCATCAAGGACCTGGGCAAACGGGTCGATGACTACCAGAACGGTAACGTGCGCATGGGTGAAGACCTGCACGAACTGCGCGCGGTGGTCAGGCCGTTGCCGGACAAGCTGGCTCAGCTTGAACAGCGCGACCCGTCGAGCCTGTCGTTTGCCCAGGCAGCACGCTTGGTCGGAATGGGCGCGAGCGTCGATGAACTGACTCAGTCCTGCGGGTTGACCCAGGCTGAGGCGGAGTTGATGAGCAAGTTGCACAAGAACTGATTTTTGCGATTGCGTTGAGATCGCTATTCGCGAGCAAGCCCGCTCCCACATTTGATCTTCAGCGGACACAGATTTTGTGTGCGACCGAGATCAAATGTGGGAGCGGGCTTGCTCGCGAAGGCGTCTTCGAAACCTCAGTAATCATCCCCGCGTTCGGTGATGTCCTTCTCGACCATCAGCACACTCGGATCATGCCCCTCCGGAAACTTGCCCTTCAGATTCCAGGCAAACGCAATAATCTCCGCAATCGTCCGATACAACTCCTCCGGAATACTGTCCCCCAGCTCCATTCTCGCCAGCAGTTTCACCAGCTCGGCATTTTCGTAAATTGGCACTTCACAATCACGGGCAATCTTCAGGATTTCTTCCGCCAGTTCTTCGTCGCCCTTGGCCGTGAGGGTCGGGGCGTGGGTGCCGTCGTATTTGAGGGCGATGGCCTGGCGTGGAGTGTCGGGATTTCTCATGCGGTTTCGTCGACCCAGCGTTGTTCCAGTCGGGTTTGGGGACCTTGCGGCGGTGTGCCGAGGTGGCAATCGAGATCGCCGACGTTCAGGCCTGACGCCAGCAAGCGTTCGCGCAGCCCGGCCAGATTGCTCTCGATCAGGCTGGCGGTGTAGGGCCGTTCGGCCCACAGCTGGCTGGACAGGCTGCCCTCGATCAACTGCGCCTGAATTTGCATCGGGCCCAGCGGCTCCATGTTGAACGCCAGCTCGACGCGCCAGAGTTGTTGCTTGGGTTCGCGTTCGTCACGGCGTTCCTTGGGTTGATCTTTTTCGGGTGCTTCCTCGCGCTGAAACTTGAGCTGCAACGGCACGATGTCCTGCATATTGCGCATCGGGATTTCCAGCTGCCAGGTGCTCATCAGCCGACCGTCGTCCGTGACGCCGCTCTGCTCCAGGCTCGACAGTTGATGGCTTTGCAGACGCGAAACCGCCGCGGCGGCCAAGCGCAGCAAGTGCTCCAGATCACCTTCGCCCTCCAGGCTTTGCAGGAAACGCTCAGGCAGGGGAAAACTGGTCGGCTGCGGTTTGGCGCTGACCTGACCGAGCATGCCAAGGGCGCTGCGCACGAAACTCGGCATGGTCTGGGCCAGCGTATTGGCAGCAATGATCGCGTTGAGGTTGGTGTTGGCCGGCAGCCCCTGGCTCAGCTGCGCGATCAGCTTGAGCAGATCGCCTTTCATGTCCGGGGCCAGCGTCGGATTTTGCCCGGTGAGCAGTTTTGCCTCGAGGAACAGCCCGCTATTGGCCAGTGCCAGGGCCAGGCCTTTTGGCGTGCTCAGTTGCTGAACATCCGGCAGGCCGGTGAGCAATGTGTTCACTGCGGTTCGCAGGTCACTGGCGGTCTGGTCCGAGGCGGGCAGGTTTTGCAGGAGTTTGAGCAATCCGTCCAGCGAACCCTGGCGGCTTTGCTGGCTGACCAGTTGCTGGGTGACCGCCAGTTGTTCCTGACGGCTGCTCAGCGGGACGAATTTCAGGGTCTGGGTGTCTTGCACCAGCGCACTCAGCAAGGTGCCGATGCGCAGCGGCGTCGGACTGTCGATGCTCAGGGTGCTGCCACTCAGCCCGGTGTTGAGCAGGCTTACCAGCGAGCGGAACACCGTCGGTTGCCCCGGCACTTGCGGCATCACCTGGGAAGTCAGCACTTTGCCTTGCAGCAAGGTGCCCACCGGCAGTTGCGCCGTGTCGATGCGGGTGAGGGTGGCAACGCTGGAGGCGATGGCCTGTTGCACGGTGACGGCCAGGTTGCCCGCCGACGGCTGGGTGATCGCCAGGTTCGTGCCCTGAGGCAACGGCTGACTGCTGGTGGCCTGAACCGTGGTCTGCCGGCCACTTTCGAGGGTGACTTTAAGTAGCAGTTGAAAAGACTGATCCGCCTGCTTGAGCGACAGCACTTCGGCCTTGGCAGATTGCCCGGGTGTGATCAGGCCATCCATCGGCTTCAGCAGCGTGAGCAAATCGCCACTCACCACCAGCGGCCGCGAAGTCGCGGGAGTGGTTGGGGGGAGCGGGAGGATGTTCATTTCGCCTGTCATACGCGGTCACAACCTGAGGAAATTGCCCTCTTTCGAGTAGGGCATGGCATGTATAATGCCGCCCGTCTTTCGGAGAGTGGCGAAAACATTGCAATTGTTTGACGCAGCTCTCTAGAACAGGCCGCCAATGCATCTATGCTGCATCTCTTTAGCGGCCGCTCCGCCGCCGACTTGAACCGCAAAAGGCCCGTGATCTCTTGACCAGTCCTGTCCTGCAAACCGTTGCCCTCGCCTGTGAGCGAGACCTTCGGCTGCTCTTCGAAAATCTCGAATTGAGACTGGCCAGTGGCGAAATGTTGCAAATCAGCGGCCCCAACGGCAGCGGCAAAACCAGCCTTTTACGTCTGCTGTCGGGTCTGATGCAACCGACCGCCGGTCAAGTGCTGCTCAACGGCCAGCCATTGAACGAACAACGCAGTGAACTGGCGCGCAACCTGCTCTGGATCGGTCATGCCGCCGGCATCAAGGATTTGCTGACCCCGGAAGAAAACCTCAGCTGGCTCTGCGCCCTGCATCAACCGGCCTCTCATGAAGCCATTTGGGAGGCGCTTGCCGCTGTCGGACTGCGCGGTTTCGAAGATGTTCCTTGTCACACCCTGTCCGCCGGTCAGCAACGTCGCGTGGCGTTGGCCCGTTTGTATCTGGACAGTCCGCCGCTGTGGATCCTCGACGAGCCATTCACCGCACTCGACAAGCAAGGCGTGGCGCAACTGGAAGAACATCTGGCCGCGCACTGTGAGCGCGGCGGCATGGTCGTGCTGACCACTCACCACACGCTGAACCGAATGCCGACCGGCTATCGCGACATCGATCTGGGGAATTGGGCCGTATGAGTGTTTTCGGCCTGTTGGTCGCCCGTGAGGCTCGCTTGTTGTTCCGCCGTCCGGCTGAGTTGGCCAATCCGCTCGTATTCTTCGCGATCGTGGTTGCGCTGTTCCCTTTGGCGGTCGGCCCCGAGTCTCAATTGTTGCAAACCTTGTCTCCGGGACTGGTCTGGGTGGCAGCCCTTTTATCGGTTTTGCTCTCGCTGGACGGGCTTTTCCGCAGTGATTTCGAAGACGGTTCCCTTGAACAGTGGGTCCTTTCGCCGCACCCCCTGCCTCTTCTGGTTTTGGCCAAGGTACTGGCACACTGGGCCTTCTCTGGTCTGGCACTGGTTTTGCTCGCTCCACTGCTGGCGTTGATGCTCGGTTTGCCAACCGCCTGTCTGCCGGTGTTGCTGCTTTCCCTGTTGCTCGGTACACCGGTGCTCAGCCTGCTCGGTGCGGTGGGCGCAGCCCTGACGGTGGGATTGAAGCGCGGCGGCCTGTTGCTGGCGTTGCTGATTCTGCCGTTGTACATCCCGGTGTTGATTCTCGGCAATGGCGCCTTGCAGGCAGCCTTGCAGGGCATGCCGGCGACCGGTTATCTCCTGTGGCTTGGTAGCCTGACCGCCCTGGCGATAACCCTGACACCTTTTGCAATAGCTGCTGGCCTGAAGATCAGCGTCGGCGAATAATAATGAGGTCTGATCAATTTTTGATCGCTTTCTTTTGATTGAAAGGCAGACCCTTCGCTACTCGTGATGGCGAGTGGCAACCGTGATGGAAACAGTAATGAACTGGACCTGGTTTCATAAGCTCGGCTCACCCAAATGGTTTTACGGCATCAGTGGCAAACTGCTGCCGTGGCTGAGCATCGCCGCGTTGCTGCTGATCGGCGTCGGCGTCGTTTGGGGCCTGGCCTTTGCGCCGCCTGATTACCAGCAAGGCAACAGCTTTCGCATCATCTATATCCACGTGCCGGCCGCCATGCTCGCGCAGTCCGTCTACGTGATGCTGGCGGTGTGCGGCATCGTCGGTCTGGTGTGGAAGATGAAACTGGCCGACGTCGCCCTGCAATGCGCGGCGCCCATCGGTGCCTGGATGACTGCCGTGGCGCTGGTCACCGGCGCGATCTGGGGCAAGCCGACCTGGGGTTCGTGGTGGGTCTGGGATGCACGACTTACGTCCATGCTGATTCTGCTGTTCCTGTACTTCGGTCTCATTGCGCTGGGCAACGCCATCAGCAATCGCGACAGCGCGGCCAAGGCCTGCGCGGTGCTGGCGATTGTCGGCGTGATCAACATTCCGATCATCAAATACTCGGTGGAGTGGTGGAACACCCTGCACCAGGGCGCGACCTTCACCCTCACCGAAAAACCGGCGATGCCGGCCGAAATGTGGCTGCCGTTACTGCTGACGGTGCTGGGTTTCTACTGTTTCTTCGGCGCGGTTTTGCTGCTGCGCATGCGCCTTGAAGTGCTCAAGCGCGAAGCTCGCGCCAGTTGGGTAAAGGCAGAAGTGCAGAACAGTCTGGAGGCCGCTCGATGAGTTTTGCTTCATTCGGCGACTTCCTCGCCATGGGTCATCATGGCCTGTATGTCTGGTCAGCCTATGGCATCTGCCTGACGGTGCTGGCCCTCAACGTGGCGGCGCCGGTCCTGGCCCGCAAGCGGTATCTGCAACAAGAGGCGCGTCGTTTGCGCCGGGAGAACGGCAAGTGAATCCGCTGCGCAAAAAGCGTCTTATCATCATTCTCGCGATCCTGGTCGGTGTCGGCGCTGCCGTCGGCCTGGCCCTGAGCGCCCTGCAGCAGAACATCAACCTGTTTTACACCCCGACGCAAATCGCGAATGGCGAAGCGCCGCAAGACACGCGCATTCGTGCGGGCGGCATGGTCGAGAAGGGTTCGCTGCAACGTTCCGGCGATTCGCTGGACGTAAAATTCATCGTCACTGACTTCAACAAATCCGTGACGATCAGCTATCGCGGGATCCTGCCGGATCTGTTCCGCGAAGGGCAGGGCATCGTCGCGCTGGGCAAGCTCAACGCTGACGGCGTGGTGGTGGCCGATGAAGTGCTGGCCAAGCACGACGAGAAATACATGCCGCCTGAAGTGACCAAGGCGTTGAAAGACAGCGGTCAATCTGCTCCAACGCCCGCAAAGGAGGGTTGATCGATGACGTCTGGAATCTTTATCCCCGAACTTGGCCATCTGGCCATGATTCTGGCGCTGTGTTTCGCGCTGGTTCAGGCCGTTGTGCCGTTGCTCGGCGCCTGGCGCGGTGACCGTTTGTGGATGAGCCTCGCTCAGCCAGCGGCCTGGGGACAATTCGCGTTTCTGCTGTTTGCTTTCGGTTGCCTGACCTACGCGTTCATGGCCGACGACTTCTCCGTCGCCTATGTCGCCAGCAACTCCAACAGCGCGTTGCCGTGGTACTACAAGTTCAGTGCGGTGTGGGGCGCGCATGAAGGTTCGTTGCTGTTATGGGCGTTGATCCTCGGCGGCTGGACCTTTGCAGTGTCGGTGTTCTCCCGGCAGTTGCCGCAAGTGATGCTGGCCCGGGTACTTGCGGTAATGGGCATGATCAGCACCGGTTTCCTGCTGTTCCTGATCCTCACCTCGAATCCGTTTGCCCGCATCCTGCCGCAAATTCCGGCGGACGGTCGCGACCTCAACCCGTTGTTGCAAGACATCGGTCTGATCGTTCACCCGCCGATGCTGTACATGGGTTACGTCGGGTTCTCCGTGGCGTTCGCCTTCGCCATCGCAGCATTGCTGGGCGGTCGTCTTGATGCGGCGTGGGCGCGCTGGTCGCGTCCATGGACCATCGTCGCCTGGGCCTTCCTCGGCATCGGCATCACCCTCGGTTCGTGGTGGGCTTATTACGAACTCGGCTGGGGTGGCTGGTGGTTCTGGGACCCGGTGGAAAACGCCTCGTTCATGCCATGGCTGGTGGGCACCGCGCTGATCCACTCGTTGGCGGTCACGGAGAAACGTGGCGTGTTCAAGAGCTGGACCGTGTTGCTGGCCATCGCCGCGTTTTCGTTGAGCTTGCTCGGGACTTTCCTGGTGCGTTCCGGCGTGCTGACGTCGGTTCACGCATTTGCGTCCGATCCTGAGCGCGGCGTGTTCATCCTGATCTTCCTGCTGTTCGTGGTCGGCGGTTCGCTGACGCTGTTTGCCCTGCGCGCGCCGGTCGTGAAGAGCCATGTCGGCTTCAACCTCTGGTCCCGGGAAACCCTGTTGCTGGGCAACAACCTGGTGCTGGTGGTGGCGGCGTCGATGATCCTCCTTGGAACCTTGTACCCGCTGATCCTTGATGCGATGACCGGCGCCAAGCTGTCGGTCGGCCCACCATATTTCAACGCGCTGTTCATTCCGTTGATGGCGTTGCTGATGGTGGTGATGGCGGTCGGCATGCTGGTGCGCTGGAAAGACACCCCGGTCAAATGGCTGATGAGCCTGTTGACCCCGGTGTTGCTCGGCAGCGCCGCGTTGGCCGTGGTGGCCGGTGTCGCTTATGGCGATTTCAACTGGGCGGTGATCGCGACGTTCATGCTGGCGGCCTGGGTGTTGCTGGCCGGCGTTCGCGACATCTTCGACAAGACGCGCCACAAAGGCTTGATCAAAGGCCTGCCGACCCTGACCCGCAGTTACTGGGGCATGCAAGTTGCGCATTTGGGCATCGCCGTGTGCGCGCTCGGTGTCGTGCTGTCGAGTCAGAACAGTGCCGAACGCGACCTGCGCCTGGCGCCGGGCGAGTCCATGGACCTGGGCGGTTATCATTTCGTGTTCGAAGGCGCCAAGCACTTCGAAGGCCCGAATTTCACGTCCGACAAGGGCACCGTGCGGGTGATCCGCGACGGCAAGGAAATCAGCGTACTGCATCCAGAAAAACGCCTGTACACCGTGCAGAACTCGGTGATGACGGAAGCCGGGATCGACGCCGGTTTCACCCGCGATCTCTATGTCGCCCTCGGCGAACCCTTGGGCGAAGGCGCCTGGGCCGTGCGCGTACACGTCAAACCGTTCGTGCGCTGGATTTGGTTCGGCGGTCTGCTCACCGGTTTGGGCGGGTTGCTGGCGGCGCTGGACCGGCGTTATCGGGTCAAGGTGAAAAGCCGCGTGCGTGAAGCATTGGGCATGACGGGAGCGACGGCATGAGACGTTGGTTGATGCTGTTGCCGCTGGTGATTTTCCTGGTGGTGGCTGTGTTTCTTTATCGCGGGCTCTATCTGGACCCGGCCGAGCTGCCTTCGGCAATGATCGGCAAACCGTTCCCGGCGTTTTCCCTGCCAGCGGTGCAGGGCGACAAGACCCTGACCAAGGCTGACATAGTGGGTAAACCGGCACTGGTCAACGTCTGGGGCACCTGGTGCATTTCCTGCCGGGTCGAGCATCCGGTGCTGAACAAGCTGGCCGAGAAGGGCGTGGTGATCTATGGCATCAACTACAAGGACGTCAACGCCGACGCCTTGAAGTGGCTGGCGGAATTCCACAACCCGTATCAACTGGACATCCGTGACGATGAAGGCACGCTGGGCCTGAACCTCGGGGTGTACGGCGCTCCGGAAACCTTCTTCATCGATGCCAAAGGCATCATCCGCGACAAGTTCGTCGGTGTGATCGACGAACAGGTCTGGCGCGAAAAATTGGCGGCCAAGTATCAGACGCTGGTCGATGAGGCGAAACCATGAAGCGCTGGATAGCCGCTGTTGTATTGGGCTTGAGCATGGCCGGCGTCGCCCACGCCGCCATCGACACCTACGAGTTCGCCAAAGAAGGCGATCGCGAGCGTTTTCGCGAGCTGACCAAAGAGCTGCGTTGCCCCAAGTGCCAGAATCAGGACATCGCCGATTCCAACGCCCCGATTGCCGCCGACCTGCGCAAAGAGATTTTCCGCATGTTGGGCGAGGGCAAGGACAATCAGCAGATCATCGATTTCATGGTCGATCGCTACGGTGATTTCGTCCGCTACAAACCCGCGCTCAACGCCAAAACCGCTGTGCTCTGGTTCGGCCCGGCCGGCCTGTTGCTGGGCGGTTTTGTGATCATCGCCGTGATCGTCCGCCGTCGTCGCGTGCAGCGCGCCGACAGCCCGGACGCGCTTTCTGCCGAGGAGCGCGAGCGCCTCGACCACCTGTTGGATAAAACCAAGAATGATTGATTTCTGGCTCGCTGCAGGTCTGCTGCTTCTGGTTGCCCTGAGTTTTCTGCTGATCCCCGTTCTGCGTGGCCGTCGTGCTCAACTGGAAGAGGATCGTACTGCCCTGAACGTCGCGCTGTATCAGGAGCGCGTGGCTGAGTTGCAGACTCAGCAGGAAGAGGGCGTTCTCGACACCGCGCAACTGGACACCGGTCGCGCCGAAGCGGCCCGTGAACTGCTTGCCGACACCGAAGGCGTCGAAGCGCCGCGGGTGTCCCGTCTGGGCAAACCCTTGCCACTGCTGGCGGCGATTCTGGTGCCGGTGCTGGGGCTGGGTCTTTATCTGCATTTCGGCGCCAGCGACAAGGTCGAGCTGACCCGCGAATTCGCCCAGGCGCCGCAGTCGATGGAAGAGATGACCCGTCGCCTGGAACGCGCCGTCGCGGCTCAACCGGACTCGGCAGAAGGCCTGTACTTCCTGGGTCGGACCTACATGGCGCAGGATCGTCCCGGTGACGCGGCGAAGATCTTCGAACGCACGGTGAACCTGGCCGGTCGTCAGCCGGAATTGTTGGGGCAATGGGCGCAGGCTCAGTATTTCGCCGATGGCAAGAAGTGGTCGGACAAGGTTCAGACCCTGACCGACGAAGCGTTGAAAGCCGATCCGAAGGAAGTCACCAGTCTTGGTCTGCTCGGTATCGCCGCGTTTGAGAGTGCGCGTTATCAGGACGCCATCGATTACTGGAATCGTCTGCTGGCGCAACTGCCGCCGGACGACAATTCCCGGGCTGCGCTGCAAGGCGGGATTGCCCGGGCCACTGAGAAACTCGAAGCCAGCGGCGGCAAGGTTGTCCAGGCGCCTGCGGCAAAGGCTGCGGTATTGCTCAAAGTCAGTGTCGATCTGGCACCCGAGCTCAAAGCCAAGGTGCAGCCGGGTGACAGCGTGTTCATTTTCGCTCGCGCCACCAATGGCCCACCGGCGCCACTGGCCGCCAAACGCCTGACCGTGGCTGACTTGCCGGCGACTGTCGAACTGGGCGATGCCGACGCAATGATGCCGCAGTTGAAACTGTCGAACTTCCCTGAAGTCCAACTGGTTGCGCGCATCTCCCGTGCGGGTCAACCGACCGCCGGCGAATGGATCGGTCGCAGCCAGCCGTTGGCCAGCAGCACCACCGCGCCGCAAAAACTGATCATCGACAGCCCGGACAAATAACAGGAACCAACGCTATGACCGCCATTGCTCGTATTACCCTGCTCAGTCTCGTTCTGGGGTTAAGCGCGTGTGCGGTCCAGCGGCCGGAGCCGACGCCGCTGCCCCCGATTCCGCCTTCACAACCCCGCCCGACACCGTCAACGACACCGACGCCAGGCAAACCGGGCATTCCGGCCAAACCCGCCAAACCACTGCCGCGCACCTCTGCCAGCTTCGCGCCGCCGCCGGGTGGCAACAGCCATTGGGATCCCAAGCTTGGCGTTTATGTGCTGGATGATCAGACCAATACCTTCTACCGCCAGCGCACGTATTACCGCTGGAACAACGGCTGGAGCCGCTCGATCAGCCCGAACGGGCCTTGGGAAGATACGGATATCCATGGTGTGCCGGGTGGGTTGGGACGGCAATTCGGGCAGTAATGCAAAAGGCGACTTTTGGGGTCGCCTTTTTTGTGGGCGCAGAAAAAGAGACGGGACCACCGCTGAACCTTGTGGGAGCGGGCTTGCTCGCGAAGGCGGCCTGATAGGCGACGGTGTTTTTGATGGTGTACATATCCGTTGCTGGGGTAACGGCCACCTAGGGTTCCGCCCATACGGCGGGTCACTTGGAAAAACGGAACGCCGCCCGGCGCCCAGTAACCAAACGCTCTCGCCCCTGACGTACGGTGTCTCGCTTAGGCTGGACATGCCCTCGCTCCGGTCCTGCCCACTGCGCAGAACCTGCGCTCGGCCTTCCAACGGGGCAGATCAAGATCAGAAGCAAAGCAACGGCAAGATCAACAGCTTCGCGAGCAAGCCCGCTCCCACAAGGTTCAGTGGTATCCCCACCCGCTCTGCGTTGCTAAGCGTATTCCGCGACCTGGTGGCGCATCCGCTGGTGCAACGGGTGTCAGTGATGGACCACTCGCCGGGCCAGCGCCGGTTTGTCCTGGAATCCAAGTACCGTGAGTGCTACATGGGCAAAAATCACCTGACGACTGCGCAGATGTAAGACGTCATCCTGTGCGCCGATCTGGCACAGGCGTGGTGTCAGGACGGTTTTCCGGTGGTCCGGCAAGTAGGGCGACGAGCGAAGAGGATTTTTTGATGTCAGGCAGGTTGATCTATCTCATCGGGCCTTCAGGTTCGGGCAAGGACAGCCTGCTTGATGCCGTGCGAACGCGGTTGGCCGAACGCGGCTGTCGTATCGTGCGGCGGGTCATCACGCGCTCGGCGGAAGCGGTCGGCGAGGCGGCGCTGGGTGTCAGCATGCAGCAGTTTGCCGAGATGCAGGCTCAGGGTGCATTTGCCCTGAGCTGGCAGGCCAATGGACTGGCTTATGGCATCCCGCGGGAAATCGACGAGTGGTCGGCAGCGGGGGACGACGTATTGGTCAACGGTTCACGCGGGCATCTGGCGCAAACCCGTGAGCGTTATCCGCACGTGTTGGTGGTGTTGCTGACCGTGGACGAGGCGGTGTTGCGCCAGCGCCTGCTGGCGCGCGGGCGTGAGTCGGTGGCCGAGATCGATCAGCGATTGGCGCGTAATGCCCGTTTCAGTGAGCGCCTGTTGGCTGAGGACCCGAGCGTGCATGTGCTCGACAACTCCGGACCGCTGGAGCGCACTGTCGAACACCTGCTGGCCTGCATCGACGAGCCCAACCCATGCGCCTGACCTTGTTGGGCACCGGCGATGCGTGTGGTTTAGCGATTGGACACTACGCAGTGATGATCGAACCGTATTTAGAGCATGGCGTGGTACTGAATCAAGGCCTTGGTCGAGTTTGTCAGGCCTTGTCGCGACAGAAGATTGAGATAGCTGTCGACATCCAGAGGTGGCATTTTTAACTGTTGCCGTTGGCTATGCGCCGCCATGATTACTGCAGACGAGTCCAGGTCGAAGAGGTTACCGACGAACTCGTCAGGATGCTGTGCTTCGCGGGGTAAAGCACACATGCGTCATATACAGCGGTAAAAGAGGAGTGCCTCACTCGTATCCTGTCCTTAACGCTTGTGCCTGCTCGGCGAGAAGCTTCATTGCTTGCTCGCTGGCAATGTTGCGCCGGGTTTTATAGTCCATCAAATCGGCAAAGCGCACACGTCGGTGCTTGCCGGTTTTGTGGTAGGACAAGTCGCCGGATTCCAGCAGTTTGATCAGGTGCGGACGTGAGACGTTGAGCAAGTCTGCTGCTTCCTGGGTAGTGAGTTCAGCGTGGACCGGGACGACCTTAACGGCGTTGCCTGCCGCGAGCTCAGCCAGGATATCGACCAGCAACTGAAGTGCCGAGGTGGGCAGTTCTACAGAATGAGCTTCGTTTCGCTCATCAAAAATCTGGATGTGCTGGGTTTCGAATCGAGTCGCAAGATACGCCGCCAAAGCGCGCTGGCCTTCGATGGCGGCTTGTACCTCACTCTCCATAGGCAAGGTGATCGGTGGGTGGATGACAGGCGGCATGGCGTTTCCAATATTCTGAATAATCGAAGCTGGGAGGCTATTTCGAATTAATCGAAAGTCGCAATAAACGAAATAATCGAAACGTTAGGCTCCTTTCACCAACAACCCCCGCACATACTCCACAAACGCCCGAGCCTTTGCGCTGGTCATCCGCCCGGTAGGAAACACCGCCCACAGGTCCTGATTCGGCAGCGCCCACTCCTTCAGCACTCCCTCACCGCTTCTTGGCACCAATCACACTCGGCAGCCGCCCATCGTGGCAACCCGGACTTTGCCGACATGGGATGGGGAATGCTGGAGCTGGACATCGCGCCATATATGGGCAAGACCGAGAAGGTCAATGTAACGTTGCCTGGCTGTGATTCAGCGTATTGACCGGTACGTGCGCGAGCACAATGTCAAAAGCTGCTCTTCCTTTCTGGCAGATGCGGCGATGGAGAAGCTGGTTCGGCACTAAGCGAAGTCAGGTACATCGCCTTCGCGGGCAAGTCGGATCGCCGCATCGCTCGCTCCTACAGGTCCAGCGCAAATCCTGTAGGAGCGTGGCTTGGTCTGGGCGGCATTCCGACGAAGCTGTTGGCGTCTTAAGCCGTCGCCAACGAACGCTCCTGCGAAACACTCAAAAACCGCAACAACGCCAACAGTGGAAACGCGCTGCCCACAATCACGATCCACAACCAGCCGCCGTGCTCATACACCGCACTGGCCACCGAGGAGCCAAACGCGCCGCCGATGAAGATGCTGGTCATGTACAGCGCATTCAGGCGACTGCGGCTTTTGGCGTCGAGGGCGTAGACCGCACGTTGACCGAGGACCATGTTCATTTGTACGCAGAAGTCGAGCACCACGCCGGTGACGGCGAGGCCGATGACGCTGTAGGCCGGATGGATGAACGCTGGCAGGAAGCTCAGGCTGGCGAACAGCAGGGCCAACAGCGAAGCGATTCGGGTGTGGCCGGCGTCAGCCAGTCGACCGGCAATCGGCGCAGCGATCGCACCGATGGCTCCAACCAAAGCGAAAATCGCAATCTGGGTTTGCGACAGGCCGTGATTGCGTGCCAGCTCCAGCGGCACGGCTGTCCAGAACAGGCTGAACGTGGCGAACATGCAACCCTGGTAAAACGCGCGCTGACGCAGTACCGGTTGTTGGCGCAACAGCGTCCACAGCGAACCCAGCAACTGGCCATAAGAGGCGCTGTGATCCGGCTGGCGCTTGGGAATCGTTACGGCCAGTACGATGCTGATCGCCGCCATCAACACGGCCGCGATCACGAACATCGCGCGCCAGCCAAAGTGGTCGGCCACCACGCTGGACACCGGCCGCGCCAACAGAATCCCCAGCAGCAAACCGCCCATGATTCCGCCGACCACACGGCCACGAGTCTCTTCCGGCGCCAGGTGCGCGGCCAGTGGAATCAGGATCTGCACCGACACCGAGCTGAAACCCACCAGCAACGAGATCAACAGAAACACGTTCGGCTGATCGGTAAATGCCGCGCCCAACAGACTGGCAATCGCCACCACCGTGGTAATGATCATCAACCGACGGTTTTCCAGCAGATCGCCCAACGGCACCAGGAAGAACAGGCCCAGCGCGTAACCAATCTGGGTCAGCGAAACAATCAGGCTGGCCATGGTGCTGGTCAGGCCAATGTCCGGCGCGATCAGGCCGATGATTGGCTGGGCGTAGTAAATGTTGGCAACAATGGCGCCGCAGCAAAAGGCGAACAGCAGCACCATGCCTTTGGTCATTGTCGCGGCGCCGTGGGGTGCCTGATTCGCTGGGTTCATAACGTGTCTCGCTGAGCAAAATGGAATGCGCGCAGGCTAAGCGGCCGGCCGGAACGGCGGAAGTGGGATTGGAGTGATAGTAATCATTCCTTTGCGGAATGAGTGACGCCGAGCTGTGTCGTGTGCCGATCAACCATGCGCCAGTATTTCGAGGTCCGATGATACATTCACATACATCTTGTTCGATAGCGTGCTTATGTTCTCTCTTCACGACTCATCATCGGAAGGCACTTTCATGAACGCGATGTTCCGTCACCTGATTCGCGGTGCTTCAGTTGTCAGCTTGATAGGCTTGTTCACCGCAGGTCTCGTCCAGGCGGCTGAAGCGCCGGGGATGCGCATCGGCGTGCGTGGCGAGATTACCGGGGTGAGCCCCGATAACTTGAAAGTCCACGCCAACAGTGGAGAGAACGTGGTCATTCACCTGACCAAGGACACCAAGGTCCGGGCCGTCACCCTGGCCAATATTGAAGACATCAAGCCCGGCAGTTACATCGGCTCGGCTGCCATTCCCCAGGAAGATGGCTCGCTGAAGGCGCTGGAAGTCCATGTCTTCCCACCGGAGCTGGCCGGCAGCGGCGATGGCCATCGACCGTTCGATCTGGCGAAGGGCAGCAGCATGACCAATGGAAGTGTCGGCGATCTGGTGGTCAGCAATGGCCGTGTGCTGACCGTCAACTACAAGGGTGGTCAGCAGAAGATTCTGGTGCCGGAGGATGTGCCGATCGTGAACCTGGTGCCGGGGGATCGCAGCTTGCTGAAAGTGGGCGTGAAGATCGTGACGTTCGTAACGCAAAGTGCCGACGGGACGCTGACGGCGCAGTCGATTTCGGCGGGCAAGGATGGCGTCACGCCGCCGATGTAGCTGCATGTCGCAGATCCAGTGGGAGCGAGCGGCCTCGCTCCCACAGTGGTTCTGTGGTGTGGCAAAAACTCCCAAAAAAAAAGGCGACGGTATGACTCACCCACACAGGTAACAAAACAGTTCAAGCACATAGGCAACAGTTTTTGCGCCAGCGATTTTCTGACCTTCAGGCGTTCTTTGAATAGTCCCTTTTAGGGTTCGACGAAATTATTTACTCAGTTTGTCGGCCAGGTTTCAGTATTTCATATAGCCAATAGATAAAAGAAAACACCATGCATACGGCTAGATAAATGAAAATTAAATAGTATTCTGCTACGCGAGCTGCCATGCCATTGAATTCTTTTGAATAGGAAATTGAGGCGGTTTGCTGATCCGACCCTATGCGGATAGCGTATTCGTCGAGTTTAGAATATGAAGTTGGAAACCAGGCCCAAAGCCTGTAGTGTCCTGCTTGTCTAATGGAGGAAATTTTATAGCGTCTGGTAAGTTCAGATACTTTAACTATTTCCTTTTTATCGTCCTCGATCATCAATAGGGCGTCCTGTGGTAAGTCAATGTAAATATCTTTTGCTATAGCGTCCCCATCATTTGATAACGATAAAAAAACCATTGTTTCATATCGGTTTATACCCGCGGCGAAGGGAGCGTTCCAAGGCCTGAGCACTCTGGTCCGGATTTCCTTGAAGAGTTTTTCGTTCTGCTCAAAATTAGATTGTGGGAAGTTTTCGTTTATGAATTTCGAAAGGTTGTCCGAATTTACAGACTCCTGAGTTGCGTTCATAAGCTCTTCGAATTGAGGAGGTAGATATGAGGTTTGTTTGGTAATCTCTGCGTTGAGTTTTGCATTAGGTGCAGATAAGGAAATGTAGAGAGTTGCTAAGGCCGTTGCGGACGCTATTACGCCGAAAATCAAGCCGCCAATTGTTTCTGCCTTCAATTGCTTTTCCTTTGCTATTTAACGGTTGGTGTCTGTTTGATGGTTATTTGTGTTTAACATGGGATTGTTTGTTTAAATGTAAAAAGACGACCCAAGGGTCGCCTTTTCATTTGGAACTAAAGATTTACTGAGCGTAAATCTGA
Organism: Pseudomonas sp. LBUM1670; assembly: GCF_059695695.1. Lineage (NCBI taxonomy): Bacteria > Pseudomonadati > Pseudomonadota > Gammaproteobacteria > Pseudomonadales > Pseudomonadaceae > Pseudomonas > Pseudomonas sp. LBUM1670. The sequence continues at coordinate 1,691,512 of NZ_CP166783.1, forward strand.
TCAAAAATCCCGCCATCATTGAAGTGAGTCTTCTGCACGGTGCGCCAGTCACCAAAGGTCTTCTCCACCGACAGGAAATCCACTTTCGGGAAGCGATCGGTGTATTTGGCCAGTACCGCCGGATCACGCGGACGCAGGTAGTTGGCGGCGGCAATTTCCTGACCTTCCGGCGACCACAGGTACTTCAGGTATTCCTCGGCGGCCGCGCGGGTGCCTTTCTTCTCGACCACTTTGTCGACCACAGACACCGGTGGCTCGGCTTCGGCGGAGACACTTGGGTAGATGACTTCGAACTGGTCACGACCAAATTCCCGGGCAATCATTTCCGCTTCGTTTTCGAAGGTCACCAGCACGTCGCCGATCTGGTTGGTCATGAACGTGGTGGTGGCGGCACGGCCACCGGTATCGAGTACCGGCGCTTGCTTGAACAGCTTGCCGACGAAGGCTTTGGCCTTGTTCTCGTCACCGCCGTTTTTCAGCACATAACCCCAGGCCGAGAGATAAGTGTAGCGGCCGTTGCCAGAGGTTTTCGGGTTCGGCACGATCACTTGCACGCCGTCCTTGAGCAGATCCGGCCAGTCTTTCAGGGCTTTCGGGTTGCCTTTGCGAACGATGAAAACAGTCGCCGAGGTGAATGGCGCGCTGTGGTTCGGCAGGCGGGTGACCCAGTTGTCCGGGACCAGTTTGCCGTTGTCCGCCAGGGCGTTGATGTCGGTCGCCATGTTCATGGTGATGACGTCAGCCGGCAGTCCGTCGATCACGGAGCGCGCCTGTTTGCTGGAACCGCCAAAGGACATCTGCAGAGTGATGTTTTCGTTGTGCTCGGCTTGCCAGTGTTTCTGGAACGCAGTGTTGTAGTCCTTGTAGAAATCTCGCATCACGTCGTAGGAAACGTTGAGCAGGGTCGGTGCAGCCTGAGCCACGCTGGTCAGGGCCAGGCCAGCGGCCAGAAGTGAGGCGCCAAAGAGTTTTTTCACTGCGCAGTCCTTGTTCTATTTTGTAGGGGCTGCCGGAGGCTGCGATCTTTTGATGTTGCTCTGAAAAGATCAAAAGATCGCAGCCTCCGGCAGCTCCTACGGATTAGTTGTCAGTCGTTAAAAGAGGTGTTGCCACCGTTTTGCCAGCGACTATAACCGGGCGCTCATAGTCCTTTAAAGATTAAAAAGCACTTTGCTTATTCCAGTTTCTTGAACAGTGCATTGCCGCACCGAGAGCAAAATGCGGCGCCATGCTCGTGGCTGTTTTTCTTGCACACCGGGCAATCGTGTTGCAACTGTTCGCCGCGCATGGCGTTGGCCAGCTCAGCGGTGAAAATCCCCGTTGGCACCGCGATGATCGAGTAACCGGTGATCATCACCAGCGACGAAATCACCTGACCCAGCGGGGTCTTGGGCACGATGTCGCCAAAGCCTACGGTGGTCAGCGTCACGATAGCCCAGTAAATGCCTTTGGGAATGCTGGTAAAGCCGTGCTCCGGGCCTTCGATCACATACATCAGGGTGCCGAATACCGTCACCAGCGTGCAGACGCTGACCAGAAACACCACGATCTTCTGCTTGCTGCCGCGCAGCGCCGACATCAGATAATTGGCTTGTTTCAGATATGGACTGAGCTTGAGCACGCGGAAAATCCGCAGCATCCGAATGATCCGGATAATCAGCAAATACTGCGCATCGGCGTAATACAGCGCGAGGATGCCGGGCACGATCGCCAGCAAATCCACCAGCCCGTAAAAGCTGAACGCGTAACGCAAGGGCTTCGGCGAACAGTAGAGCCGCAGGCCATATTCGATGGCGAAGATAACGGTGAAGCCCCACTCGATGTACGCCAGCACGTCGGCGTAGTTCTGGTGGATCGTGTCGATGCTGTCGAGCATCACGATCACAATGCTGGCGAGGATGATCAACAACAGAATGCCGTCGAAGCGCCGTCCGGCCTTGGTGTCGCTCTGGAAAACCATGACGTAAAGCTCTTCACGCCAGTTTTTGCTGCTGTCCATGGAAAACGCCTGAATCGGGAATCAGCGAAGCCTAGGGTGATTCTCCTCTCGAGTGCAAGGCGTATGGGCGACAGCGGTCTTGCCGAGCATTTGAACAACCGTGCGGATCAGCCAACAGGCGAGGATGAACGGCGCGGTCAGCGTTGGCAGACCGATGGCGGCAAACACCGGCGTCAGCAACAGCGTTGATGCGATGCCGGCCAGCGGCAGCCATGGCTGCTGGCGCAGCGAGCTGAAGGCGAGGGCGGCGAGTATGGCGTTATAGCCACCGAGGCCGATCAATGCGGTATAGAAGTCGTGATGCAGCATGCTCCAGCCCATGCCCGCGACAGACGCCAACAATGCCCAGCAGAATGCGCGGCGATCAGCGATCAGCAAACCCACGGCAATCATCGCACCGGCCAGCGGATGACTGAGGAACATCACCTGACCGAAGCCTTTCAGTGGTGCGGCGAGCACGTTCAGCGTATTGATTTCGATCAAATGCGCTTTTGTCGAGGGTGTGGCGAAGCACAGCAGCAACCAGCCCAACCCCACGAAGGGCGCCGTATAGGCAGGCAGGTAGTGGCTGACCCGGACGCGTTTGAGCCATTGCTGAGTGAGCATCGCACTCAGGCCTCCCGCGGCAATGATCAGCGGCGGCAACAGCGCGGACCAAGGGAAATACAGGCTCAGCAGCAAGCCGAGGAGGACACCGTTGTAACTGAACAGCCCGGCCTGACGATCGGCCTTGGCGTAGTTGCGACGTTGTGCGGTGAGCAGGCCGGCGACACCGCCCAGCAGGGCGCCTCCGAGCAGGGTTGGCGCGGTAAAAAGAATGGCGAGCAGGCACAGCAGGCCAAACAGCGGATGGCGCTGGAGGAAGATCTGGCTGAAACCGTTGAGCAGGGCTGTCGCCCAGTCGGGGCAGTGGGTGTTGAAATGGTTGGCAGGCATGATGAAGTCTAGGGGCAGAGGAAAATCCAAGTTCTTGCATAAACTTTGTGGCGAGGGAGCTTGCTCCCGCTGGGCTGCGAAGCAGCCCCAATTCGGCGAATGCGGTTTTTCTGTTGGAACCGTCATGCCAAAGCGACGACTGCTACGCAGCCGAGCGGGAGCAAGCTCCCTCGCCACAAAAACGCGTTTGCTAAATCAATGTTTCGATACGCAAGGAGTTAGTCGACCCAGGCTGCCCAAATGGCACACCCGCCGTGATCAATAAAGTGTCCCCGCGCTGCGCCATGCCCTGCGCCTGCGCAATTTCCAGCGCCGTCGAGCACACTTCATCCACTTGCCGCAGTCGATCATTCACCACCGAGTGCACGCCCCACGCGACCGTCAAGCGGCGAGCCGTCTGCAGGTTCGGCGTCAGGTTCAGAATCGGCACCGTCGGCCGTTCCCGCGCCGCACGCAGGCTGGAAGTGCCCGACTCGCTGTAGTTCACCAGCACCGCCACCGGCAGCACATTACTGATGCGCCGGATCGCACAACTGATCGCATCGGAAACAGTCGCCTCAGCCTTCGGTCGGCTCACGTCCAGTTGCGTCTGATAGTCCGGACCGTTTTCCACCTGGCGAATGATTTTGCTCATCATCTGCACGGCTTCCATCGGGTACTCGCCGGACGCGGTTTCCGCCGACAGCATCACCGCATCCGCCCCTTCGGCCACGGCGTTGGCCACATCGGTGACTTCGGCGCGGGTCGGCGCCGGGGAGAAACGCATCGACTCGAGCATCTGCGTCGCTACCACCACCGGTTTACCCAGCTCGCGGCAGATGCTGATGATGTTTTTTTGAATCTGCGGCACGCTTTCGGCTGGCACTTCGACGCCGAGGTCGCCACGAGCAACCATGATCGCGTCGCTCAATTCAGCGATTTCCCGCAGCTGAGAGAACGCTGACGGCTTCTCGATCTTGGCCATCAAAAACGCTTTGTCGCCGATCAGTTCACGCGCTTCGCGAATGTCTTCCGGGCGCTGCACGAACGACAGTGCGACCCAGTCCACACCCAGCTCCAGGCCGAAACTCAAGTCGCGACGATCCTTGGCGGTCAGCGGGCTCAGTTCCAGCACCGCTTGCGGGACGTTCACCCCTTTGCGGTCCGACAACTCACCGCCATTGAGCACCGTAGTGTCGATGGCGTCGGCGTATTGGGTGACCACGCGCAGACGCAGTTTGCCGTCGTCCAGCAGCAGGTCCATGCCCGGCTCCAGCGCGGCGATGATTTCCGGGTGCGGCAAATTAACGCGACGTTGATCACCCGGCGTCGGGTCCAGGTCCAGGCGCAGGGTTTGGCCGCGATGCAGTTGCACCTTGCCTTCGGCGAACTTGCCGACCCGCAGTTTCGGACCTTGCAGATCCATCAGAATGCCCAAGGGGTAATTCAGCTGACGCTCGACTTCACGAATCCACTGGTAGCGCTGGGCGTGGTCGGCATGATCGCCGTGGCTGAAGTTCAGGCGGAAAATGTTGACCCCGGCCTGTACCAGCTCACGGATGTCTTCGAGGCCTTTGGTGGCCGGGCCGAGGGTGGCGAGGATTTTGACCTTTTTATCAGGCGTCATGTTCAGGGCTCTCGAGAATCAGAATGGCGCGGAAGTCGTTGACGTTGGTGCGGGTCGGCTCGGTGACGATCAGTGCGTCCAGCGCCGCGAAATAGCCGTAGCCATTGTTGTTGTCGAGTTCGTCGCTGGCGCTCAGGCCGAGTGCAGCGGCGCGGGCGTAACTGTCCGGGGTCATGATCGCGCCGGCGTTGTCTTCGGAACCGTCGATGCCATCGGTGTCACCGGCCAGCGCGTAGACGCCACGCAGGCCTTTGAGGCTGTCGGTCAGGCTGAGCAGGAATTCGGCATTGCGTCCGCCACGACCATTGCCGCGCACGGTGACGGTGGTTTCGCCGCCCGAAAGGATCACGCACGGCGCAGCCAATGGCTGGCCATGCAGGACCACTTGCCGCGTGATGCCGGCGTGAACCTTGGCAACTTCGCGGGATTCGCCTTCGAGGTCACCGAGGATCAATGGGCTGAAGCCGGCCTGACGCGCTTTCACCGCTGCGGCTTCAAGCGACTGTTGTGGACGGGCGATCAATTGGAAATGACTGCGCGCCAGGCTCGGATCGCCGGGTTTGACCGTCTCCGATTCCGGGCTTTGCAGCCAGTTGCGCACGGACGCCGGGACGTCGATGCCATAGCGTTTGAGGATCGCCAGCGCTTCGGCAGAGGTGCTCGGGTCGGCCACGGTGGGGCCGGAGGCGATGACCGTGGCGAGGTCGCCCGGTACATCGGAAATCGCATAGGTGTAAACAGTGGCAGGCCAACAGGCTTTGCCGAGACGACCACCCTTGATTGCCGAGAGGTGCTTGCGCACGCAGTTCATCTCGCCAATGGTCGCGCCGGATTTGAGCAGGGCTTTGTTGATTGATTGCTTGTCGGCAAGGGTGATGCCGGCAGCGGGCAGGGCCAGCAATGCCGATCCACCGCCGGAGAGCAGGAAGATCACGCGGTCGTCTTCGTTCAGGTTGCTGACCAGCTCCAGCACGCGTTTGGCGACGGCCAGACCGGCAGCATCCGGCACCGGGTGCGCGGCCTCGACCACTTCGATTTTTTCGCACGGGGCGCCGTGACCGTAACGCGTCACCACCAGACCGGACACTTCACCCAGCCAGCAGCGCTCGACCACCTGGGCCATGGCGGCCGCGGCTTTGCCGGCACCGATGACGATCACTCGACCGCTGCGATCGGCGGGCAAATAGGCTTCGAGGACGTGCTGCGGGTGGGCTGCGTCGATGGCAGTGGCAAACAGCTCGCGCAGGAATTGTTGTGGATCGACCGACATGGCGGGCTCCCGGATATTCTTGTTATTTGAAGGGCAACTCGGTTCCCTGTGGGAGCGGGCTTGCTCGCGAAAGCGGCCTGACATTCAACACATAGGTTGACTGACACACCGCCTTCGCGAGCAAGCCCGCTCCCACATGGGATTTGTGCAGGGCTTACTTCTTATCGCGAATCGAGAAATTCGCCATGTGCTCCAGGCCCTTGATCAGCGCCGAGTGGTCCCAGTTGCTGCCACCGATGGCCGCGCAGGTGCTGAACACTTGCTGGGCGTTGGCGGTGTTCGGCAGGTTGATGTTCAGCTCTCGGGCGCCTTGCAGGGCCAGGTTCAGGTCCTTCTGGTGCAGGCTGATGCGGAAGCCCGGGTCGAAGGTGCCTTTGATCATGCGCTCGCCGTGCACTTCGAGGATCTTCGACGAAGCGAAACCGCCCATCAGCGCTTCACGCACCTTGGCTGGATCGGCACCGTTTTTCGAGGCGAACAGCAGGGCTTCGGCGACGGCCTGGATGTTCAGCGCCACGATGATCTGGTTCGCCACTTTCGCGGTTTGCCCGTCGCCGTTACCGCCGACCAGGGTGATGTTCTTGCCCATCGCCTGGAACAGCGGCAATGCGCGTTCGAAGGCGTCGGCGTCGCCACCGACCATGATGCTCAGGCTCGCAGCCTTGGCCCCGACTTCGCCGCCAGACACGGGGGCGTCGAGGTACTGCGCACCTTTTTCGTTGATTTTGGCGGCGAATGCTTTGGTGGCGGTGGGCGAGATCGAGCTCATGTCGATCACGATTTTGCCTTTGCCGACACCGGCCGCGATACCGTCGGCGCGGAACAGTACGTCATCGACCTGCGGGGTATCCGGCACCATGACGATGATGAATTCGGCTTCTTGCGCGACTTCCTTCGGGTTCGCCAGGGCGATGGCGCCTGCGGCGACCAGATCGGCAGGCGCGGCGTCGTGGTGCGCCGACAGGAACAGGCTGTGACCGGCTTTCTGCAGGTTCAACGCCATTGGGTGGCCCATGATGCCGGTGCCGATAAATCCGATTTTAGCCATGAGAAATTCCTCTTGTTTTTGTCTTGCTCAAGCAAATAGGGGAAAGCTTTTGGTGGGAGCGGGCTTGCTCGCGAATGCGGTGGGGCAGGCAACATCCATGTTGAATGTCACACTGCATTCGCGAGCAAGCCCGCTCCCACAGGGGATCTGTGTCAGATCGCGTTATGGGTTTTGAGCCAGCCCAGACCCGCTTCCGTAGTGGTCAGCGGCTTGTATTCACAGCCAACCCAACCCTGATAACCAATGCGGTCCAGATGTTCGAACAGGAAGCGGTAGTTGATTTCACCGGTGCCCGGTTCGTTGCGCCCAGGGTTGTCGGCCAACTGGATGTGGTTGATCTCGTCCAGGTGCGCGGCCATGGTGCGGGCCAGGTCGCCCTCCATGATTTGCATGTGGTAGATGTCGTATTGCAGGAACAGATTGGCACTGCCGACCTGTTCGCGAATCGACAGGGCTTGCGCCGTGTTGTTCAGGTAGAAACCCGGGATGTCGCGGGTGTTGATCGCTTCCATCACCAGTTTGATGCCCGCCGCTTGCAGCTTGTCGGCCGCGTACTTGAGGTTGGCGACGAAGGTTTTCTCCACGGTGGCATCATCGACACCTTGTGGACGAATGCCGGCCAGGCAGTTGACCTGGGTGTTGCCCAGCACTTGCGCGTAGGCGATTGCCAGATCGACACCGGCGCGGAACTCTTCAACGCGGTCCGGCAGGCACGCGATACCGCGTTCACCCTTGGCCCAGTCACCGGCCGGCAGGTTGAACAGCACTTGGGTCAGGCCGTAGGCGTCGAGCGTGGCTTTGATTTCGGCGGAACTGAAGTCGTAAGGAAACAGGTACTCGACACCACTGAAGCCGGCCTTGGCGGCCGCTTCGAAACGGGCGAGAAAATCCTGTTCGGTGAACAGCATGGACAGGTTGGCTGCGAAACGCGGCATGGTGGTCTCCCGTAAATGTGTGAGCCCCCTTGTGGGAGCGGGCTTGCTCGCGAAAGCGGAGTTACATTCAGCATCCATGTCGACTGACACTCCGCTTTCGCGAGCAAGCCCGCTCCCACACGGGGGAACGATCAGCAGTTAATCGAGCAACGAAATCGCAGTCGGCGCATCGTTGCCGACCAGCGCCAGGTCTTCGAATTCGTTGACCGCGTTGATCTCGGTGCCCATGGAAATGTTTGTCACACGCTCCAGAATGATCTCGACGATCACCGGCACCTTGAACTCTTCGATCAGTTCCTGAGCCTTGCGCAGGGCAGGCTGGATCTGAGCCGGTTCGAACACACGCAGCGCCTTGCAACCGAGGCCTTCGGCGACCGCGACGTGATCGACACCGTAACCGTTGAGTTCCGGAGCGTTCAGGTTGTCGAAGGACAGCTGCACGCAGTAGTCCATGTCGAAACCGCGTTGAGCCTGACGAATCAGCCCCAGGTACGAGTTGTTTACCACGACGTGGATGTACGGCAGCTTGAACTGCGCGCCCACCGCCAATTCCTCGATCATGAACTGGAAATCATAGTCGCCCGACAGTGCCACGACCTTGCGGGTCGGATCCGCCTTGACCACGCCCAGCGCTGCCGGAATGGTCCAGCCCAACGGGCCGGCCTGACCGCAGTTGATCCAGTGACGCGGCTTGTAGACGTGCAGGAATTGCGCGCCGGCAATCTGCGACAGACCGATGGTGCTGACGTAGCAGGTGTCTTTGCCGAACACCTGGTTCATCTCTTCGTAAACGCGTTGCGGCTTGACCGGCACGTTGTCGAAGTGAGTCTTGCGCTGCAGGCTGGCTTTCCGCTGCTGGCAGTCTTGCAGCCAGGCGCTGCGGTTTTTCAGTTTGCCGGCGGCTTGCCATTCGCGAGCGACTTCGATGAACACGGTCAGCGCGGCAGCGGCGTCGGACACGATGCCCAGGTCCGGGGTGAACACGCGGCCGATCTGAGTGCCTTCGATGTCGACGTGAATGAACTTGCGGCCTTCGGTGTACACGTCGACCGAACCGGTATGACGGTTGGCCCAACGGTTACCGATGCCCAGCACCACGTCGGATTTCAGCATCGTCGCGTTGCCATAACGGTGCGAGGTTTGCAGACCGACCATGCCGACCATCAACGGGTGATCGTCGGGAATGGTGCCCCAGCCCATCAGGGTCGGAATCACCGGGATACCGGTCAGCTCAGCGAACTCCACCAGCAAGTCACTGGCGTCGGCATTGATGATGCCACCACCGGCTACCAGCAATGGGCGTTCGGCCTGATCGAGCAGGGCCAGGGCTTTTTCCACCTGAACGCGGGTCGCGCTCGGCTTGGCCAATGGCAGCGGCTGGTAGGCATCGATGTCGAATTCGATTTCGGCCATCTGCACGTCGAACGGCAGGTCGATCAGCACCGGGCCTGGGCGGCCGGAGCGCATTTCGAAGAAGGCTTTCTGGAAGGCGTAAGGCACCTGGCCCGGTTCCAGAACGGTGGTTGCCCACTTGGTCACTGGCTTGACGATGCTGGTGATGTCGACTGCCTGGAAGTCTTCCTTGTGCATCCGGGCGCGGGGTGCCTGGCCGGTGATGCACAGGATCGGGATCGAGTCGGCCGAGGCGCTGTAGAGCCCGGTGACCATGTCAGTACCGGCAGGGCCGGAGGTGCCGATGCACACGCCGATGTTGCCGGCCTTGGTGCGGGTGTAGCCCTCGGCCATGTGCGAGGCGCCTTCAACGTGGCGAGCGAGGACGTGATCGATGCCACCGACCTTCTGCAAGGCGTTGTACAGCGGGTTGATCGCGGCGCCCGGGATGCCAAAAGCGGTATCAACCCCTTCACGGCGCATCACCAGAACGGCGGCTTCGATTGCTCTCATTTTGCTCATGGTTTTGTGCCTCTTACGTTTTGTAATTGTATACAAGTGGCTTTGCGCAGAGTGTATTCACGGCGGACGGCGCAGGTCAATCCATTTTCTCAAGCGGTTGTTTCATTCGTCGGAAGCCTGTTCTGCTGTGGCTTTTCGTCGCATGCGGCGCTTTTCGAGAATTATTGTATACAAAATAATTATTCATTGTGTTCTATTTGTTGCAGCGGACTGCGGCGCAAGCGCGCAGTCCATCCGCTTTCCCTATAACAAAATGAGGACGGCACCATGAGCGCTTTAACCTTGAAAGTGGCAGTCAACCTGACCAGTCAGGCCATCTCCGCCGCGCGTGCAATTTCCGCGGCCCCGTTGACCATTGCCGTGCTGGATGCCGGCGGGCATTTGCTCTCGCTGCAACGCGAAGACGGCGCCAGCCTGCTGCGACCGCAAATCGCCATCGGCAAAGCCTGGGGCGCCATCGCGCTGGGCAAAGGCTCACGCCTGCTCGCGCTGGACGCCCAACAACGTCCGGCGTTTATTGCAGCTTTGAACAGTCTGGGGCAGGGCAGTGTGGTGCCGGCACCGGGCGGTGTGTTGATCCGGGATCAGGACGGGAATGTGCTGGGCGCGGTGGGCATCAGCGGGGATTTGTCTGATGTTGACGAGCAGTGTGCGATCAATGCGATCGAGGCGTTGGGGTTGCGGGCGGATGCGGGGGTGACTGCTTGATGTTTTTTGTTGATTGATCTGCCGCTTTCGCGAGCAAGTCCGCTCCCACACTGGATTTGTGTACAACGCTGATCCACTGTGGGAGCGGGCTTGCTCGCGAAGGCTATCTCCCAGACACATCCAGCTAAAAGTCTGTCGCACAACTATCTGTTCTGAGGTCTAGCCTTTCGATGACTTAATCATGAAAGGGGCAAAGGAATGCCTGAGCTGTCAGCTTCACACCGGCTGCGCATCGGCCGTTATGCCGAGCAAAACCGCATCTATCTTCTGACTGCCAATACGCTTAAGCGGGAACCTGTTTTCAAGGATTACACCTTGGGCAGATTGGTCGTTCACCAATTCAAGCAAGCACAGGAGCAAGGGTTTGCTGACTCCTTGGCCTTTGTTGTCATGCCTGACCATTTTCACTGGTTAATCCAGCTACAAAGAGGATCGCTGGGACAGCTGATGTGCCAGGCCAAATCCTTGAGTACTCGATCAATCAATGCGGCGGCTGGCAGGGCAGGCAGTTTTTGGCAGCAGGGTTTTCATGATCATGCGTTGCGGCGGGATGAAGATTTGGTGAAGCTTGCTCGGTATGTTGTCGCCAACCCGTTGCGGGCGGGGCTGGTGGAGAAGCTAGGCGACTATCCGTTGTGGGATGCGATTTGGGTTTGAGCTGAAACCGGGTTGCCTTCTTCGCGAGCAAGCCCGCTCCCACAGGGGATTTGTGAACACAGGAGATCCAATGTGGGAGCGGGCTTGCTCGCGAAGGCCGCGCCGCGGACTACCTGTCCGGCTCACACCCTTTAAGCACCAACCGAATAATCGTCTGCGCCGCCGCTTCATAATCCTCTTCATCCAGCTTGGCCTTGCCGGTAATGGCGGTGATCTGCCAGTCAAAGTCGGCGTAGGTCTGCGTGGCGGCCCAGATGCTGAACATCAGGTGGTTGGGGTCGATGGGGGCGATCTGGCCGCGGTCGATCCAGGTCTGGATGCAGTCGATGTTGTGTTTCGCCTGGCTGTTCAGTTGTTCGACCAGGTCGGCGCTCAGGTGCGGGGCGCCATGCATGATTTCGCTGGCGAACACCTTCGAGGCGAAGGGCAGGTCGCGGGAGATGCGGATTTTCGAGCGGATGTAGCCGCTCAGCACTTCACTGGGTACGCCGTCGGCGTTGAACGGCGTCGAGGCCTGCAGGATGGGCTCGATGATGCTTTCCAGAACCTCGCGGTAGAGGTTTTCCTTGGATTTGAAGTAGTAGTAGACGTTGGGCTTGGGCAATCCCGCCTTGGCTGCGATGTCACTGGTTTTGGTCGCAGCGAAGCCCTTGTCGGCAAATTCTTCACTGGCGGCACGCAGGATCAGTTCTTTGTTGCGCTCGCGGATTGTGCTCATAAACCAGGTGGTTCCTTGCCTGTTCTGGCGGTTGCGCATGGTAGCACCGGCCTCGCGCGGCGCTCAAGAATGCCCCGTGCGGCGCTCGGCCACGCTATGCTGCCCAGCATTCATTCCAGAAGGACACCTGATCCATGGCAGGAAGCAGTTTACTGTTGCTGATCGACGACATTGCCGCCGTACTCGACGACGTGGCGTTGATGACCAAAATGGCCGCCAAGAAAACCGCCGGCGTGCTCGGTGACGATCTGGCGCTCAACGCCCAACAGGTTTCCGGGGTGCGTGCCGAACGGGAAATTCCGGTCGTGTGGGCGGTGGCCAAGGGCTCGTTTCTCAACAAGCTGATCCTGGTGCCGTCAGCGCTGGCGATCAGTGCGTTCATTCCGGTGCTGGTCACACCGTTGCTGATGGTGGGCGGCGCCTACCTGTGCTTCGAAGGTTTTGAAAAACTCGCGCACACATTCCTGCACGGCAAGGCTGAAGACCAGGCCGAGCATGCGGAGCTGGTCGAGGCCGTGGCCGATCCGGCAGTCGATCTGGTGGCGTTCGAAAAGGACAAGATCAAAGGTGCCATCCGTACCGACTTCATTCTCTCGGCAGAAATCATCGCCATCACCCTCGGCACCGTGGCAGACGCCTCACTGACCCAGCAGGTCATCGTACTGTCGGGCATTGCCATCGTCATGACCATCGGCGTCTACGGCTTGGTGGCCGGCATCGTCAAGCTCGATGACCTCGGTCTGTGGCTGACCCAAAAACCTGGCCAGATGGCCAAAAGTATCGGCGGCGGGATTTTGCGGGCGGCGCCGTACATGATGAAAAGCCTGTCGGTGATCGGCACGGCGGCGATGTTCCTGGTGGGTGGCGGGATTCTGACCCACGGCGTACCGGTGGTTCATCACTGGATTGAAAGCGCCAGCGCAGGGGCGGGCGGTGCCGGGTTTATCGTGCCGACGTTGCTGAATGCGGTGGCGGGGATTGTGGCGGGTGCGGTGGTGTTGGCGGGTGTGATGGTTGTCAGCAAAATCTGGAAAGCGCTGAAAAGCTGAAGCCGAGCACTATTCAAATGTGGGAGCGGGCTTGCTCGCGAATGCAAAGTGTCATTCAGCAGATAAGTTGACTGATCTACCGCATTCGCGAGCAAGCCCGCTCCCACAGTTGATTTGTGGTGTTTGAAGTTCGCGCATGAAAAAGGCCATTCGACTCCCATCGAATGGCCTTTTTTGTTGCCGACGGAATTACTCGGCAATCTGCAACTTACGCGACTCGGTGTACACGTATCGCACTTTCTCGTATTCGAACGGCGAGTTCAGCTGGCCATAACGGAAGCCGGTCTGGTTGCGCCTGTCGATACTGCGCAACACCCAGACTTCAGGATGGTTGGAGCTGACTTCGGCGACGTTCAGGAAGTTGATCGCCGACTCGGCGGTGAAGTCCACGGCCAGGCCGCCGGTGTCGCGGATATTGGAAGGGCCGAGGATCGGCAGCACGAAGTAGGCGCCGCCCGGTACGCCGTAGAAACCGAGCGTCTGGCCGAAGTCTTCGCTCTGGCGCGGCAGGCCCATGGCGGTGGCCGGGTCCCACAGGCCAGCGATGCCGATGGTGGTGTTGAGCAGCAGGCGCGCGGTGGTTTCCATCGAGCGCTTGCCTTTGAACTGCAGCAGGCTGTTCATCAGGTTCGGCACGTCGCCGAGGTTGTTGAAGAAATTGCTGACGCCGGTGCGCAGGAAGCTTGGCGTGATGTAGCGATAACCGTCGACCACTGGCAAGAACACCCATTGGTCGAAGCGATAGTTAAAGTGATACACCCGGCGGTTCCACTCTTCCAGCGGGTCGTAGACGGCCAGCGCGCTGAGTGACGAGCGTTCGAACTCGCGCTGATCCAGGCCCGGGTTGAATTTCAATTTGCTTAACGGCTCCTTGAAACCGTCATTGTCGATGACAACCGGGGCGTTGGCTTTGCTGTTGTCGGCATTGGCGACGCCTGCACAGAGTAACGCTGCGATGAGCAGGAGGTATTTAGCCACGGAAGAACTCCAGCATGGCGTCGCTGTTGACGCGGTAGTTAAGGTTGCCGCAATGGCCGCCCAGTGGATAAACAGTCAAGCGGTCGCCGAAGGTCTTGCGCAGAAAGCCGAGGTCCCCAGGACCGAGAATCACATCGTCAGCATTGTGCATGACCGCGATTTTCGGGCTCTCGTGCAGGTAATCCTTCAAGGCATACAGGCTGACCTGGTCGATCAGTTGCAGCAGGCTGCCGCCGTCAGTGCGCGCGCGCCACATCGGGATCACCTGTTCAGTGAGGTAGCAGTCGAAGTCGCATTGCAGTGCACGCTTGAGGTACGGCGTGAGACTGGTGCCTTCTGTGATGGGCGTTTTCGGTGGAGTGATCAGGCCGCGACGGTTGATCAGGTCCGAGGTAAAGGCGATGTCGGCGGCCGAGAAGCGGAACGAGGTGCCGATCAGCATGGCCATCTGTTCGTTGCTCAGGTGCTGCTTGGACTGCTGGAAGTCATAGAGCAGGGCATCGTTGAGGTCGATGTAGCCTTTTTGCTGGAAGTATCGGGTCAGTTTGTCCAGCACCAGTTCATAGAACGTGGTGGTGTTGTTGATGCCCTTGACCTCTGTCTGGACGAGTCTGTCCAGGTTGGTGATCGAGGTGTAGAGGTTGACCGGCGGGTTGAGCAGCAAGACTTTCTTGAAATTGAAACTGCGGCGGGTTTCGTCCAGGTGCGCGACGAATGCGGCGTCCAGTGCACCCAGGCTATAACCGGTCAGGTAATAATCGGTGACGGGCAGTTGCGGATTTTGCGCCCGCACGGCTTGCATCACCCGGTACATGTCTTCGGCGTCATCCTTGGTGATACCGGGTGTGGCAAAGCGTGAAGCGGCACTCATGAAGTCGAAGCTGGTGGGCGACGACAGTTGCACCACGTGGTAGCCGGCCTTGTAGTAGAGCTTTTTCAAATATTCATTAAGGCTGCTGTCATAGCGCGCGCCAGTGCCGGAGATCAGGAAGATCAGGGGTGCGGCTTTATCCTGGGTGGCGATCCGGTAGGTGAGTTTCTTCACCGGCCAGAAGTTGTCCGGCAATTCGAATTCACGCTCCGGGCGCAGCGTGACGCTGCGGTCCGACTGATTGATGTCTTCGTCCAGCGGCAATTCCGGACGCAGGTCCGGCGGTGTCGTCGCAATGGTTGCCTCGAACGGATTGGTCAAGGGGTAGCCATAACTGGCGGCGTCGATATCGACCGCCAGTGCGGACGCACTCAAAATAAGGCCGCCAAACAGGGCGGCGAAGCGCAAGGAACGGAGCATGACTAGATCCCTTAGAGAGAAAGGTGTCGAATGAAGTTCGCAGGCTATGACCACGGGGGTTGCGCCAAAGTGCCATGCCTCGGCACCAAACAGGCCTGATTTCGGAGTAATGGTAGCTGGACGATACACTTTGCAGCGATTTCATGACTATTTATCTGTTTTGCGCGTTTGTTTACCGCTGTAGGGGGATTAAGCTGGCCGCCGTTTTCGTTTATTGGAGTGCTTCATGTCCCGCCGTCTGCCCGTGATTCTGCTGCTCGTTTTACTGCCTTTATGGCTGGCCGCCAGTTATGGCGCGCGTTATGGCTTCATGGAGGATGCGCAGTGGGTCGGTCTCTGCGTTGACGACGCGAGTCGCTGGGAATGCCTGGTCCGTTCGAACCTGGGTCTGATGATTCATTTCAAGGTATTGGGCTGGGCGGCCCTGGCGGCAGCGGTGATTGGCTTTGTGTTGCCGGGCCGGGCAGGGTGGTGGTTGGCGGTGCTGGCGCTGGTGTTTGGGTTTCCGGCGCTGGCGTTGTACAACACGACGATGGCGGTGTTTGCGGTGGTGATTGCTGCTTTGCGTCTGGTCCGGGCGTCTCGTAGCGCCTGATAGTCAGTCTTCGCGAGCAAGCCCGCTCCCACAGGATCTTTGTCGTACACAAAATCTGTATTCGCTGAAGAACCTGTGGGAGCGGGCTTGCTCGCGAAGAGGCCATCAGCCGCGCTGAAGATCAGCCCTTGCGAACCCGAAAACTGCGCCACAACGCCGCCACCATCAACACACTCACCAGCGCCCAACCCCAGGCCTGCTGGTTCTGCAAACCTTCGCGATACAACTGCGGCGCAATGCCAGCACCGATGATGAAGGTCAGCAGGGCAATCTCTCGACGTGGCACGCTCACCGGACGGCACAGGTAAACCAGCGCTGGCAGGATGAACGCTACGCTCGGAAAGCTGCGATAACGCGGATCGAACACCAGCTCCAGCATCATCACCGCCGCCGCAAAACCTGCCACCGCCAGCAACCAGCCCGCCCGACGCTCCAGCACATTGAAGGCCCGCCCACGCCAGCCCGTGCGAGCACTCAACGTCAGCGCTGCATGCGCCAGCACCAACAGATTCAAACCCGTCAGCAAGGCGACCCACAACCATTCGCTGGCAAACCGTGTGGTCACTCGCGCCAAATCGCCCCACGCGCCAATCGAGCAGGCCGCCAGCGCACCCAGCAGTGGCAGGACCAATGCCGCACGGGTGCTGCGTACGCGTCCGCCAAGGATCAGCGTGCCGAGAAAAATCACTCCCCCCACCGCCAGCCATTGCGACCAGTACGGCACGTTCGACACCAGCCCCGTCAGCACGCCCTTGTCCTGGCGATCAGCATCAAACAGCCCCCAGTAACCGCCGACCGCCCCTTCACTGGCGCGTTTCCAGGGTTGGTCGAAGGCTTCGATCAGGTTGTAATGCCAGCCTTGCTGCTCGGCCATGATGACAAACCCGCGAATGAATTTGGCTTCGTTAGCCCGGCTCGGCACAGCGGTCATGCGCTGACGGCCTTCGCTTGGCCAGCCTGTTTCACCAATCATCACGTCTTTGGGCGCGAACATTTTGCCGAACATCTGACGCACTGCGGCGACCTGCATCAGGGCGACGTCGATATTCGCAGGGTGGTCCTCCCAATACGGCAGTAAATGGATGGTAATGAAGTCGACCGCTGGAGCGACTTCCGGGTGCTTTTGCCAGAACTCCCAGACGTCGGCGTAAGTGACGGGTTGTTTAACGTGGCTTTTGACTTTATCAATAAGCTTCACCAGCTGAGCACCGGTAACTTCCTTGCGCAACAGGGTTTCGTTGCCGACGATCACCGACGTCACCACGTCCGCGTTGGCGTTGGCTGAGGCAATCAGCAAGTCGACTTCTTTCTCGGTGTCCACCGGATTGCTGTTGACCCAGGCGCCGATCATCAACTTCAGACCATGCTTGCGCGCGAGATCGGGCAGGGCCTCGAGGCCGGTCATGGAATAGGTGCGGATGCATTCGAAGCGAGTGGCCAGCAGGGCGAGGTCGGCGTCCATGCGCTCGGGGCGCAACTTGAACGGCTGATCGAACGGCGATTGGTCTTTGTCGAATGGGGTGTACGAGGCGCATTGCAACTTGTGCGTCGCGCTGGCCACATCCGGCAGAATCACCGGTTTTCCGAGTCCGTACCAAAAACCGCCGAGGGCAAAAAGCCCCAGCAGGCAGGCAAATAAATAAGCAAAAAAAGGAAAGCGCGATGTCACGGGCATGGTCAGGCCGTCTGGGAGCAAAGCCGCGCATGTTACCTGCAATTGCCCCGCGCTTGGTGGCCTGCATAATTTTGACATGCAAAGTTCGGGCGGATTGGCGGGAGCATTAGAGGTGGTCGTAATTAATGGCGTTCTGATGTCGTTTCTCGATGCCTTGAGGTCGCTGACAGCACAGGTTCCGGATGGCGTCAGGTTGATTATCGAGGCGTCAGTACCCTCATTGATAAATCGGGCTGATGATCGAACGAGTTTGCGGTGAGGCGTGATGGGGGCGCTGTGCACCATAACAATACGTTGACGCGACTCGGCACCCGTCGAGCGCAGCACTTTCGGGGAAGTAACGATGAAGATGCGACGACTTTTAGGCGCAGGTGCCGCTTTGGTGCTTGCGATCGGTTCGACAGTAGCCAGTGCCGATAGCAAAACCCTGAACATTGGTTACGTTGACGGCTGGTCTGACAGTGTTGCGACCACCTTCGTGGCGGCCGAGGTGCTGAAGCAGAAGCTGGGTTATGACGTGAAGCTGCAAGCGGTCGCGACCGGGATCATGTGGCAGGGTGTCGCCACTGGCAAACTCGACGCGATGCTGTCTGCGTGGCTGCCGGTAACGCACGGCGATTATTGGACCAAGAACAAGGACCAGGTTGTCGACTACGGTCCGAACTTCAAGGACGCGAAGATCGGCTTGATCGTTCCGGAGTACGTCAAGGCGCAAAGTATTGCCGACCTGAAGACCGATGACACCTTCAAGAATCGCATCGTCGGTATCGACGCCGGTTCGGGCGTGATGCTCAAGTCCGATCAGGCAATCAAGGACTATGGCCTGGACAATTACACCCTCAAGGCAAGTTCCGGCGCTGGCATGATTGCCGAGCTGACCCGTGCCGAGAAGAAAAACGAATCGATCGCCGTCACCGGTTGGGTGCCGCACTGGATGTTCGCCAAGTGGAAACTGCGCTTCCTGGAAGACCCGAAAGGCGTATATGGCGCAGCTGAAACCGTAAACAACATCGGTAGCAAAGGCCTGGAAGCCAAGGCGCCGGAAGCGGCCAAATTCCTGAAGAATTTCCAGTGGGCGTCGAAAGACGAAATTGGCGAAGTCATGTTGGCGATTCAGGACGGCGCCAAACCTGAAGCCGCTGCGAAGGATTGGGTCGCCAAGCACCCGGAGCGCGTTGCCGACTGGACTAAGTAACAGCAAGGATCGCTTTCCCTGTGGGAGCGGGCTTGCTCGCGAAGGCGGTTTGTCAGTTAACTGAGATGTTGACTGACAAACCCCTTTCGCGAGCAAGCCCGCTCCCACACTCGTTTCTACATGCTGGGAAATGGTGATTCTGTCATGTCGTTCTAATACTAAGGTCGTCTGGAACCTGCCCCGCAGCCGCATAGAGTGGATACCGTTCCAACATTAATCTGTGCTGCGAGGATAAAAACAATGAACGACAGCATTTACCTCTCGATTCAAAACAGCCCGCGCTTCAAGGAGCTGGTCAGTAAGCGAGAAAGGTTCGCCTGGATTCTTTCGGCGATCATGCTTGGGCTTTACTCCGGATTCATCCTTTTGATCGCTTACGGGCCGCATATTCTGGGCGCGAAAATCAGCCCTGAGTCATCGATAACCTGGGGTATACCGATCGGTGTCGGGCTGATTGTTTCAGCCTTCATCCTGACCGGGATCTATGTTCGACGCGCCAATGGCGAATTCGACGACCTGAACAATGCGATTCTCAAGGAGGCTCAGCAATGATCCGGCGTCTAATGGCTCTTTTGAGCATCGCAGCCTTCGCACCTGGCGCCTGGGCGGCTGACGCCCTGACGGGCGCGGTGCAGAAACAACCCCTCAACGTTTCCGCAATTCTGATGTTTGTTGCTTTCGTCGGCGCGACCCTGTGCATCACCTACTGGGCGTCCAAACGCAACAAGTCGGCGGCCGACTACTATGCAGCTGGCGGCAAGATCACCGGCTTCCAGAACGGTCTGGCGATTGCCGGCGACTACATGTCCGCGGCGTCCTTCCTGGGTATTTCCGCCCTGGTGTTCACCTCCGGCTACGATGGCCTGATCTACTCGATCGGCTTCCTGGTGGGCTGGCCGATCATTCTGTTCCTGATCGCCGAGCGCCTGCGTAACCTGGGTAAGTACACGTTTGCCGACGTGGCGTCCTACCGTCTCGGGCAAACCCAGATTCGCTCGCTGTCCGCTTGTGGTTCGCTGGTGGTGGTGGCGTTCTACCTGATCGCGCAAATGGTCGGCGCCGGCAAGCTGATCCAGCTGCTGTTCGGCCTCGACTATCACGTTGCCGTGATCCTGGTCGGTATCCTGATGTGCATGTACGTATTGTTCGGCGGCATGCTGGCGACCACCTGGGTGCAGATCATCAAAGCTGTGCTGTTGCTGTCCGGTGCCTCGTTCATGGCGCTGATGGTAATGAAACACGTCAACTTCGACTTCAACGCACTGTTTTCCGAGGCGATCAAGGTTCACCCTAAAGGTGAAGCGATCATGAGTCCTGGCGGTCTGGTGAAAGATCCGATCTCCGCGTTCTCCCTGGGGCTGGCACTGATGTTCGGTACCGCTGGCCTGCCGCACATCCTGATGCGCTTCTTCACCGTGAGTGACGCGAAAGAAGCTCGCAAGAGCGTGCTGTATGCAACCGGCTTCATTGGTTACTTCTACATCCTGACCTTCATCATCGGCTTTGGCGCGATCCTGCTGGTCAGCACCAACCCGGTCTTCAAAGATGCGGCTGGCGCGCTGTTGGGCGGCAACAACATGGCGGCGGTGCACCTGGCCAACGCGGTAGGTGGCAGTATCTTCCTGGGCTTCATCTCGGCGGTAGCGTTCGCGACCATTCTGGCAGTGGTTGCCGGTCTGACCCTGGCCGGTGCTTCGGCGGTGTCCCATGACCTGTATGCCAGCGTGATCAAGAAAGGCAAGGCCAACGAGAAGGACGAGATCCGTGTCTCGAAAATCACCACCATCGCCCTGGCGGTGCTGGCGATCGGTCTGGGCATTCTGTTCGAAAGCCAGAACATCGCGTTCATGGTGGGCCTGGCGTTCTCCATCGCGGCGAGCTGTAACTTCCCGGTGCTGCTGCTTTCCATGTACTGGAAGAATCTGACCACGCGCGGTGCGATGATTGGTGGCTGGCTGGGTCTGGTCAGTGCCGTAGGCTTGATGATCCTTGGGCCAACCATCTGGGTGCAGATCCTGCATCACGAGAAGGCGATCTTCCCGTATGAATACCCGGCGCTGTTCTCGATGATCATTGCGTTTGTGGGGATCTGGTTCTTCTCGGTCACTGACAAGTCGACGGCTGCGGATAATGAGCGGGCGTTGTTCTTCCCGCAGTTTGTTCGTTCGCAGACGGGGCTGGGGGCGAGTGGGGCGGTTTCGCACTAAGGCTTCGAAATTGTTTGTGTAAGTTGGGTTAAACAGAAATGCCCCGGTCGAGAGATCGGGGCATTTTTTGTTGGGTGGTTATCGCCCTTTGTAGGAGCGAGGCTTGCCCGCGAAAGCTATGTCATGACTAGCCGGGCTATTTTGATTGTGTACATATCCATTCCTGCGGTAACGGCTGCTGGCGGTTTCGCCCTTACGGCGAGTCCCTTTTCCAAACGCCGAAAAGGAACCAAAAGGCTTTGCCCCTGACGTCCGGCCCTTCGCCTAGGCTCAGGGTTCCCTCGCTCCGGCCCTGCTCCGTGGGCCCGCCGCGATCGGCCATCCCTGGCCGTGCGCGGCTAACCCGGCATCCATGCCGGGTTGCCCACTACGCAGAACCTGCGCTCGGCCTTCCGACGGGGCAGATCAAGATCAAAAGCCAAAGCAAAGCAAAGCAAAGCAAAGCAAAAGCAGAGCAGATACCCATCTTGCGCCGGACAAAAATTCAAATGTGGGAGCGGGCTTGCTCGCGAATGCGGTTTGGTATCCGCCATTGATGTCGACTGACACGGCCCCTTCGCGAGCAAGCCCGCTCCCACAGTGGATCGGCGTACGGCTGTCGCTTTTCACCAATCATCAGGTCGAACGTTAGCTCGCCTGCAGCTTTTGATCTTGCGGTGTACGCCCCCTCGAGAGGCCGAGTGGAGGTTCTGCGCAGTGGGCAACCCGGCATGGATGGCGGCGGGCCCACGGAGCAGGACCGGAGCGAGGGCATGCCGAGCTTAGGGGAGGCACCGAACGAAAGGGGCAAAAGCGCTTGGTTACTTGGCGCTCTTCCAAGTGACTCGCCGTAAGGGCGAAACCGCCAGCCGCCGTTACCGAAGAAACGGATTTGCACGCAACCAAAGAGCCAGTCGGCCCTAAGGCCGCTGAGACACCACAAACAAAAACGGCCTCTATTTATTTAGAGGCCGTTCCCGTTACAACTCAAGACGTTATCGCAAGACAGGTCTTATTTGCGGTCTTCCAGCTTGGTGATATCACGCGACTCGTAGCCAGTGTACAGCTGGCGCGGACGGCCAATCTTGTACGGGCTGGAGAGCATTTCTTTCCAGTGGGAGATCCAGCCGACAGTCCGCGCCAGAGCGAAGATCACGGTGAACATGCTGGTTGGAATGCCGATCGCCTTGAGGATAATCCCCGAGTAGAAGTCGACGTTCGGGTACAACGAGCGCTCGATGAAGTACGGATCGGTCAGAGCGATCTCTTCCAGGCGCATGGCCAGTTCGAGTTGCGGATCGTTCTGGATGCCCAGTTCCTTCAGCACTTCGTCGCAAGTCTGCTTCATGACGGTAGCGCGAGGGTCGCGGTTCTTGTAAACCCGGTGACCGAAGCCCATCAGCTTGAACGGATCGTTCTTGTCCTTGGCCTTGGCGATGAACTTGTCGATGTTCGAGACATCGCCAATTTCATCCAGCATGGTCAGAACGGCTTCGTTCGCGCCACCGTGGGCAGGGCCCCACAGTGCAGCGATGCCGGCGGCGATACAGGCGAACGGGTTGGCACCCGAAGAGCCGGCCAGACGCACGGTGGACGTCGATGCGTTCTGCTCGTGGTCGGCATGGAGGATGAAGATCCGGTCCATGGCCTTGGCGAGTACCGGGCTGATCGGTTTGATCTCGCACGGGGTGTTGAACATCATGTGCAGGAAGTTTTCCGCGTACGTCAGGTCGTTGCGCGGGTACATCATGGGTTGGCCCATGGAGTACTTGTAAACCATCGCTGCCAGGGTCGGCATCTTGGCAACCAGACGGATCGCGGAGATTTCGCGATGCTGCGGGTTATTGATGTCGAGGGAGTCGTGGTAGAAGGCCGAAAGGGCGCCGACTACGCCGCACATGACGGCCATCGGGTGGGCGTCGCGACGGAAGCCGTTGAAAAACGTCTTGAGCTGCTCGTGAACCATGGTGTGGTTCTTCACGGTGCTGACGAACTGGGCCTTCTGTTCTGCGGTCGGCAATTCGCCGTTGAGCAGCAGATAGCAGGTTTCCAGGTAGTCCGACTTTTCAGCCAGCTGTTCGATCGGGTAGCCGCGGTGTAGCAGAATGCCGTTGTCGCCGTCGATATAGGTGATCTTCGACTCGCAGGAAGCGGTCGACATGAAACCAGGGTCAAAGGTGAAACGGCCCGTGGCCGTCAGGCCCCGAACATCGATAACATCGGGACCAACGGTGCCGGTTAAAATGGGCAGCTCGACGGGGGCAGCGCCCTCGATGATCAACTGCGCTTTTTTGTCAGCCATGTGGCCTCCTATTTATGCTTGAAATCATCAGACAGACCCCCCACGCAGGGCCCGCACCACTATAGTGGGATAAATTCGAATGTCAATTTGCCTAAAGTCTTGCTCCAGAAGGCTTTAACCGGACTTTTTCCTCGAAATTGACTGCCATTTACGCCTTTTATCAAACTTGTGCAATCAGCTATTTGGGGAAGGCGAACGCGTTGTCATTAGTAGCCTAACTGTCTATACTCGGCCACCGACCGCCAGGGGCTTTTGGGCCTGCTTTATTGGGGGTCGCATCCCTGGGTGGTGTTTACCTGACCAGTGCACTCCCCAACAACTTTGCCCTGATTGTTAGGGGCTCTTCAGTGTGAAAAAAAGCCGTGAAAAGCCAACGACCTGTAAACCTAGACCTAAGGACCATCAAACTCCCCATCACCGGCGTTACGTCGTTTCTTCACCGTGTTTCCGGCATCATCCTCTTCCTGGGCCTTGGCTTCATGCTGTATGCATTGAGCAAATCCCTGGGTTCCGAGGAAGGTTTTGCCGACGTGAAGGCAACCTTGACCAGCCCTCTGGCCAAGTTCGTAGCATGGGGCCTCCTGTCCGCTCTTCTGTATCACCTGGTAGCCGGTGTGCGCCATTTGATCATGGACATGGGCATCGGTGAGACGCTGGAAGGCGGCAAGCTGGGCTCGAAAATCATTATCGCCGTGTCTGCGGTGTTGATCGTTCTGGCGGGAGTTTGGATATGGTAACCAGCGTTACGAACCTGTCGCGTTCAGGCCTCTATGACTGGATGGCACAGCGTGTGTCTGCGGTCGTTCTCGCGGCTTATTTCATCTTCCTGATCGGATACCTCGTTGCGAATCCGGGCATTGGCTACGACCAGTGGCATGGCCTGTTCGCCCACAACGGAATGCGTATCTTCAGTCTGCTGGCCCTCGTTGCCCTTGGCGCTCACGCCTGGGTCGGCATGTGGACCATCGCGACCGACTACCTGACGCCGATGGCGCTGGGCAAGTCCGCGACTGCAGTACGTTTCCTTTTCCAGGCGGTATGCGGCGTTGCAATGTTCGCTTACTTCGTCTGGGGTGTGCAGATTCTCTGGGGTATCTGATTCATGTCTACTACAGTTAATACGCTTTCGTTCGACGCCATCATCATTGGCGGCGGCGGTGCTGGCATGCGCGCTGCGCTGCAACTGGCACAGGGTGGTCACAAGACTGCCGTGGTCACCAAGGTTTTCCCGACTCGTTCGCACACCGTATCCGCCCAGGGTGGCATCACCTGCGCCATCGCGTCCGCTGATCCGAACGATGACTGGCGCTGGCACATGTACGATACCGTCAAGGGTTCCGACTATATCGGTGACCAGGACGCTATCGAATACATGTGTTCCGTAGGCCCGGAAGCGGTCTTCGAACTCGAGCACATGGGTTTGCCGTTCTCCCGTACCGAACAGGGCCGCATCTATCAGCGTCCGTTCGGCGGTCAGTCGAAAGACTTCGGTAAAGGTGGCCAGGCTGCCCGTACGTGCGCCGCTGCCGACCGTACCGGTCACGCACTGCTGCACACCCTGTACCAGGCCAACCTCAAGGCCGGCACCGTATTCCTCAACGAATACTACGGCGTCGACCTGGTGAAGAACGAAGACGGTGCCTTTGTCGGCATGATCGTCATCTGCATCGAAACCGGCGAAACTTCCTACGTCCGCGCTAACGCCACCGTTCTGGCGACTGGCGGCGCAGGCCGTATCTACTCGTCCACCACCAATGCCCTGATCAACACCGGTGACGGCGTCGGCATGGCTTTGCGTGCTGGCGTACCGGTACAAGACATCGAAATGTGGCAGTTCCACCCGACCGGCATCGCCGGCGCCGGTGTACTGGTTACAGAAGGCTGCCGCGGTGAAGGCGGTTACCTGATCAACAAGCACGGCGAGCGTTTCATGGAGCGTTATGCTCCGAACGCCAAAGACCTGGCGGGTCGTGACGTTGTTGCTCGTTCGATGGTAAAAGAAATCATCGCCGGCAACGGTTGCGGTCCGGATGGCGACCACGTAATGCTGAAACTCGATCACCTCGGTGAAGAAGTTCTGCACAGCCGTCTGCCAGGCATCATGGAACTGTCCAAGACCTTCGCTCACGTCGATCCAGCCGTGGCGCCGATTCCGGTCGTTCCAACCTGCCACTATATGATGGGCGGCGTTGCCACCAACATTCATGGTCAGGCAATCACTCAAGACGCTGACGGCAAAGACCAGATCATTCCTGGCCTGTTCGCTGTAGGCGAAGTGGCGTGCGTATCGGTTCACGGTGCCAACCGTCTGGGCGGCAACTCGCTGCTCGACCTGGTGGTATTCGGTCGTGCCGCCGGCCTGTTCCTGGAGCAGACCCTGAAAGAAGGCGTTGATTACGCCCGTCCTCGCCAGTCCGACATCGACGCTGCCCTGGCACGTCTCGATGGCCTGAACTCGCGTACCGAAGGCGAAGACGTCGCCACTCTGCGTAAAGAACTGCAAAGCTGCATGCAGAACTACTTCGGTGTATTCCGTACCGGCGAATACATGCAGAAGGGTATCGCCCAGCTGGCTGATCTGCGTGGCCGTATCGCCAACGTCAAGATTAACGACAAGAGCCAGGCGTTCAACACGGCTCGTATCGAAGCCCTGGAACTGCAAAACCTGCTGGAAGTGGCCGAAGCCACTGCCATCGCTGCAGAGATCCGCAAAGAGTCCCGCGGCGCTCACGCCCGTGAAGACTTCGAAGATCGCGACGACGAAAACTGGCTGTGCCACACCCTGTACTTCCCGGGTGACAAGCGCGTGACCAAGCGTGCTGTGAACTTCTCGCCGAAGACTGTTCCGACTTTTGAACCTAAGATTCGGACTTATTAAGGGTGGCCGCCATGTTGCAAGTCAGTGTTTATCGCTACAACCCTGATCAGGACGCTGCGCCGTTCATGCAGGAATTCCAGGTCGATACCGGTGGTAAAGACCTGATGGTGCTGGACGTGTTGGCCCTGATCAAAGAGCAGGACGAAGGTTTCTCCTATCGTCGCTCTTGCCGTGAAGGCGTTTGCGGTTCCGACGGCATGAACATCAACGGCAAAAACGGTCTGGCGTGCGTCACGCCGCTGT
This sequence comes from Pseudomonas sp. LBUM1670, assembly GCF_059695695.1. Taxonomy (NCBI): domain Bacteria; kingdom Pseudomonadati; phylum Pseudomonadota; class Gammaproteobacteria; order Pseudomonadales; family Pseudomonadaceae; genus Pseudomonas; species Pseudomonas sp. LBUM1670. The sequence continues at coordinate 1,717,695 of NZ_CP166783.1, forward strand.
CTTCTGTCGTAAAAGGTAACAAGCTGATTGTTCGTCCGCTGCCAGGTTTGCCGGTTATCCGTGACCTGGTCGTCGACATGAGCATCTTCTACAAGCAATACGAGAAGGTGAAGCCATTCCTGCAGAACGACACGCCGGCTCCGGCCATCGAGCGTCTGCAGACTCCGGAAGAGCGTGAAAAGCTCGACGGTCTGTACGAGTGCATCCTGTGCGCTTGCTGCTCGACCTCTTGCCCGTCCTTCTGGTGGAACCCGGACAAGTTCCTGGGTCCAGCTGCCCTGCTGCAAGCGTACCGCTTCCTGGCAGACAGCCGCGACACCAAGACTGCCGAGCGTCTGGCTTCGCTGGATGACCCGTTCAGCGTATTCCGCTGCCGCGGGATCATGAACTGCGTCAACGTCTGTCCGAAAGGCCTGAACCCGACTAAGGCCATCGGTCACGTACGTAACATGCTGCTGCAAAGCGGCGTGTGATTCAGCTGCTGTACCCGTAGGACCGCAGTACCCGTAGATGCTACGGCGCAGGCTTCAACCGGCGCCGTAGTTTTAACCTGAGCAGCAGCTATAAAGCTGCCGCTCTTATTTTGAAGAAATGAGACAAGCAGGGGCATCCGGGCTGGTACCCGGACTATCAGCGTGATCCTAAGTGGCTTGTTTTGGTCGCTGCATTCGGACTTCTGCAAGTTTGCTCGGTGTCGACGCCGGTGGTGTTCCCCTAACCGAGGGTGACCAAGCATGCAAGAAAGCGTGATGCAGCGCATGTGGAACAGCGCCTACCTGTCCGGTAGTAACGCTGCCTATGTGGAAGAGCTCTACGAGCTCTACCTGCACGACCCTAACGCTGTGCCAGAAGAGTGGCGCACCTACTTCCAGAAGTTGCCTGCTGACGGCAACACTGCTACCGATGTTTCGCACTCGACAATTCGCGATCATTTCGTCTTGCTGGCAAAGAACCAGCGCCGCGCACAACCGGTTTCCGCCGGCAGCGTGAGCAGTGAGCACGAGAAGAAGCAAGTTGAAGTGCTGCGATTGATCCAGGCCTACCGTATGCGTGGCCACCAGGCAGCCCAGCTTGACCCGCTGGGGCTGTGGCAGCGTCCTGCACCTGCAGACCTGTCGATCAATCATTACGGCTTGACCAATGCCGATCTTGATACGACCTTCCGTGCCGGCGACCTGTTCATCGGCAAAGAGGAAGCGAGCCTACGCGAAATTCACGAAGCGTTGCAGCAGACATATTGCCGCACCATCGGCGCTGAATTCACGCATATCACCGATTCCGAGCAGCGCCAGTGGTTCCAGCAGCGTCTGGAAAGCGTGCGTGGTCGTCCGACGTACTCCGCCGACATCAAGAGCCACCTGCTCGAGCGCGTCACTGCTGGCGAAGGCCTGGAAAAATACCTGGGTACCAAATACCCGGGTACCAAGCGTTTCGGTCTGGAAGGCGGCGAAAGCCTGATTCCGATGCTCGACGAGTTGATCCAGCGTTCCGGTTCCTACGGCACCAAGGAAATCGTTATCGGCATGGCCCACCGTGGCCGTCTGAACGTGCTGGTCAACACCTTCGGCAAGAACCCGCGCGAGCTGTTCGACGAGTTCGAAGGCAAGAACAAGGTCGAGCTGGGTTCCGGTGACGTTAAATATCACCAGGGCTTCTCGTCCAACGTGATGACCACCGGCGGTGAAGTTCACCTGGCCATGGCGTTCAACCCGTCCCACCTGGAAATCGTATCTCCAGTGGTCGAGGGTTCGGTTCGCGCCCGTCAGGATCGTCGTAACGACCCTACCGGCGAGAAGGTTCTGCCGATCTCCATCCACGGTGACGCGGCATTCGCCGGTCAAGGCGTGGTGATGGAAACCTTCCAGATGTCGCAGACCCGCGGTTTCAAGACCGGCGGTACCGTGCACATCGTGATCAACAACCAGGTCGGTTTCACCATCAGCAACCCGCTGGACTCGCGTTCCACCGAATACGCGACCGACGTTGCGAAAATGATCCAGGCGCCGATCCTCCATGTGAATGGTGATGATCCGGAAGCCGTATTGTTCGTGACCCAGCTGGCCATCGACTACCGCATGCAGTTCAAGCGTGACGTGGTGATCGACCTGGTCTGCTACCGTCGTCGCGGCCACAACGAGGCCGACGAGCCAAGCGGCACCCAGCCGATCATGTATCAGCAGATCATCAAACAGCGCACCACCCGTGAACTGTACGCCGATCGTCTGACCCAGGGCGGTGTGCTCGACGCAGAGCGTGTTCAGGCGAAAGTCGACGAATACCGCAACGCGCTGGACAACGGTCTGCATGTTGTAAAAAGCCTGGTCAAAGAGCCGAACAAAGAGTTGTTCGTGGACTGGCGTCCGTACCTGGGCCACGCCTGGACTGCGCGTCACGACACGCGTTTCGATCTGAAAACCTTGCAGGAACTGTCCGCCAAGCTGCTGGAAATTCCGGAAGGCTTCGTGGTTCAGCGCCAGGTCTCGAAAATCTACGAAGACCGTCAGAAGATGCAAGCCGGCGGCCTGCCGATCAACTGGGGTTACGCCGAAACCATGGCGTACGCGACCCTGGCGTTTGAAGGTCACCCGATTCGCATGACGGGTCAGGACATCGGTCGCGGTACGTTCTCGCACCGTCACGCTGTCTTGCACAACCAGAAAGACGCGGGCACCTACATCCCGCTGCAAAACCTGTACAAGGGCCAGCCACGTTTCGACCTGTACGATTCGTTCCTGTCCGAAGAAGCCGTACTGGCGTTCGAATACGGTTATTCGACCACCCAGCCAAACGCGCTGGTTATCTGGGAAGCCCAGTTCGGCGACTTCGCCAACGGTGCCCAGGTAGTTATCGACCAGTTCATCACCAGTGGCGAGCACAAGTGGGGCCGTCTCTGCGGTCTGACCATGTTGCTGCCGCACGGTTATGAAGGTCAGGGTCCGGAGCACTCGTCGGCTCGTCTGGAGCGTTACCTGCAGCTGTGCGCCGAGCACAACATTCAGGTGGCCGTACCGACTACGCCGGCTCAGATCTACCACTTGCTGCGCCGTCAGGTGATTCGCCCGCTGCGCAAACCTCTGGTAGTCCTGACTCCGAAGTCGCTGCTGCGTCACAAGCTGGCCATCTCGACTCTGGAAGATCTGGCGGAAGGTTCGTTCCAGACCGTTATCCCGGAAATCGATGCTCAAGACCCGAAAAAGGTCGAGCGCGTTGTCCTGTGCAGCGGCAAGGTCTACTACGACTTGCTGGAAAAACGCCGTGCCGAAGGTCGTGAAGACATCGCCGTCGTGCGTATCGAGCAGCTGTACCCATTCCCTGAGGACGACTTGAACGAAGTCCTGGCTCCTTATACCAACCTCAAACATATCGTTTGGTGTCAGGAAGAGCCGATGAACCAGGGTGCCTGGTACTGCAGTCAGCACCACATGCGCCGCATCATCGGCAATCACGACAGGTCGCTCTTTCTCGAGTACGCCGGCCGTGAAGCTTCTGCTGCACCGGCTTGTGGTTATGCATCGATGCACGCCGAGCAGCAGGAAAAACTGCTGCAAGACGCCTTCACTGTTTAACGCCTTCGCGCACCTGAAACCGAATTTAAGGACCCACAGATAATGGCTATCGAAATCAAAGCCCCCACTTTCCCGGAATCGGTTGCCGATGGCACCGTTGCCACCTGGCACAAACAACCGGGCGACGCTGTAAAGCGTGACGACCTGATCGTCGACATCGAAACCGACAAGGTTGTGCTGGAAGTGTTGGCGACTGCTGACGGCGTGCTGGGCGCTATCGTCAAGAACGAAGGCGACACCGTTCTGTCCGACGAAGTCCTGGGCTCCATCGAAGCGGGCGGCGCTGCTGCCGCTCCAGCTGCTGCCGCTGCTCCGGCTGCTGCACAAGCTGCTGCTCCAGCCGCCGAAGGCGAAGACGATCCTGTTGCTGCACCGGCTGCTCGCAAGCTGGCTGAAGAAAACGGCATCAACATCGCTTCCGTTGCCGGCACCGGCAAAGGCGGTCGTGTGACCAAGGAAGACGTGGTTGCAGCCGTTGCTGCCAAGAAAGCCGCTCCGGCTGCCGCGCCTGCCAAGGCTGCTGCTCCGGCTGCCGCTGCTCCTGTGTTCGCCGCTGGCGACCGCATCGAGAAGCGCGTTCCGATGACCCGCGTTCGCGCTACCGTGGCCAAGCGTCTGGTAGAAGCCCAGTCGAACATGGCGATGCTGACTACTTTCAACGAAGTCGACATGACCGAAGTCATGGCCCTGCGTTCGAAGTACAAGGATCTGTTCGAGAAGTCCCACAACGGCGTACGCCTGGGCTTCATGTCGTTCTTCGTGAAAGCGGCCACCGAAGCGCTGAAACGCTTCCCGGCTGTCAACGCATCGATCGACGGCGGCGACATCGTTTACCACGGCTACGCTGACGTCGGTGTGGCTGTTTCCAGCGACCGCGGCCTGGTTGTACCGGTTCTGCGTAACGCCGAACTGATGAGCCTGGCTGAAATCGAAGGCGGCATCGCCACCTTCGGCAAAAAGGCGCGTGACGGCAAACTGTCGATGGACGAAATGACCGGCGGCACGTTCACCATCACCAACGGTGGTACCTTCGGTTCGATGATGTCGACTCCGATCGTCAACCCGCCGCAAGCGGCTATCCTGGGCATGCACAACATTCTGCAGCGTCCTATGGCGATCAACGGTCAGGTCGTTATCCGTCCGATGATGTACCTGGCACTGTCTTACGATCACCGTCTGATCGATGGCAAAGAAGCTGTGACCTTCCTGGTTACCATCAAGAACCTGCTGGAAGACCCGGCTCGTTTGCTGCTGGATATCTGATTTCGTTGCACGGGCCGCTGCGGGATGGGCGGCCCACTTGTAATGACCAGCTTCGTCCCACGACAGTCCCCAAAAGGGACTGTCCGGTTTGATTCGAGAAGGAATGACACATGACTCAGAAATTCGACGTGGTAGTGATTGGCGCGGGCCCTGGCGGCTACGTGGCTGCCATTAAGGCAGCGCAGCTTGGTCTGACGACTGCCTGCATCGAGAAATACACCGACAAGGAAGGCAAACTGGCCCTGGGCGGTACTTGCCTGAACGTCGGCTGCATTCCATCCAAGGCGCTGCTGGACAGCTCCTGGAAATACAAGGAAGCCAAAGAAGGCTTCGCGATCCACGGTATCAATCACGCTGGCGTGACCATGGACGTGGCCGCAATGGTTGGCCGCAAAGCCAACATCGTCAAAGGCCTGACCTCTGGCGTTGCTACCCTGTTCAAGGCGAACGGCGTCACTTCCCTGCAAGGCCACGGCAAACTGCTGGCCGGCAAGAAAGTCGAACTGACCAAGCCAGACGGCACCGTTGAAATCATCGAAGCCGAGAACGTGATTCTGGCTTCGGGCTCGCGTCCGATCGACATTCCACCGGCTCCGGTTGACCAGAAAGTAATCGTCGATTCGACCGGCGCGCTGGAATTCCAATCGGTTCCAAAACGTCTGGGCGTGATCGGCGCTGGCGTGATCGGTCTGGAACTGGGTTCGGTATGGTCGCGTCTGGGCGCTGAAGTCGTTGTTCTGGAAGCGCTGGAGAAGTTCCTGCCTGCCGCTGACGACGCCGTTTCCAAAGAAGCCTACAAAACCCTGACCAAACAAGGTCTGGACATCAAGCTGGGCGCTCGCGTCACCGGTTCCAAAGTGAACGGCGACGAAGTCGTTGTGAACTACACCGATGCCAACGGCGAACAGAACATCACTTTCGACAAACTGATCGTTGCCGTTGGTCGCCGTCCAGTGACCACCGAACTGTTGGCTGCCGACAGCGGTGTGAACATCGACGAGCGCGGTTTCGTATTCGTTGACGACCAGTGCGCCACCAGCGTACCGGGCGTTTACGCGATCGGTGACGTGGTTCGCGGCATGATGCTGGCGCACAAGGCGTCCGAAGAAGGCATCATGGTGGTCGAGCGCATCAAGGGTCACAAAGCGCAAATCAACTATGACCTGATCCCGTCTGTTATTTATACTCACCCGGAAATCGCGTGGGTCGGCAAAACCGAGCAGACCTTGAAGGCTGAAGGCGTTGAAGTTAACGTTGGCACCTTCCCGTTCGCAGCCAGTGGCCGTGCCATGGCAGCCAACGATACCGGCGGTTTCGTGAAAGTCATTGCCGATGCCAAGACTGACCGCGTATTGGGCGTCCACGTGATTGGCCCGAGCGCTGCAGAACTGGTTCAGCAGGGCGCGATCGGTATGGAATTCGGCACCAGCGCTGAAGACCTGGGCATGATGGTTTTCTCCCATCCGACCCTGTCTGAAGCCTTGCACGAAGCAGCTTTGGCAGTGAATGGCGGCGCCATTCACATCGCCAACCGCAAGAAGCGTTAAGACACAATAAGAAACCACGGCGGTTTGGCCCGTCGTGAGCCTTGCATGCAAGACTCACCGCGGAATATCCGCTGGACGCAGTCTTGCGTAGCTGCACCGGTTGTCCGGAAAGGCTACGCAAGCAGCAGTCACAGGTGGTGCGGCACTTGAACAAGTGCAGCACCGAATGCGCAGTACCTAACGAAGACGGTAATAAGCATGAATCTTCACGAGTATCAGGGTAAGCAGCTGTTCGCTGAGTACGGCCTGCCAGTTTCCACCGGTTATGCGGTAGACACCCCGGAAGCAGCAGCAGAAGCTTGCGACAAAATCGGCGGCACCGAGTGGGTTGTCAAAGCCCAGGTCCACGCTGGTGGTCGCGGTAAAGCGGGCGGCGTAAAGCTGGTTCGCAGCAAAGAAGACGCCAAGGCATTCGCACAGCAGTGGCTGGGCAAGCGTCTGGTGACTTACCAGACTGATGCCAATGGTCAGCCAGTCACCAAGATCCTGGTTGAGTCGTGCACTGATATCGCTAAAGAGCTGTACCTGGGCGCTGTCGTTGACCGTTCGAGCCGTCGCATCGTGTTCATGGCTTCCACCGAAGGTGGCGTGGACATCGAGAAAATCGCTCACGACACCCCTGAGAAAATCCTCAAGGCCACTATCGATCCACTGGTTGGCGCTCAGCCATTCCAGGGTCGCGAGCTGGCATTCCAGCTGGGTCTGGAAGGCAAGCAGGTGGCTCAGTTCGCCAAGATCTTCGTAGGTCTGGCCAAACTGTTCAAGGATCACGACCTGGCTCTGCTGGAAGTGAACCCGCTGGTGATCAAGGCTGACGGCGATCTGCATTGCCTCGACGCCAAGATCAACATCGACGCCAACGCCATGTACCGTCAGCCTAAGCTGAAGACTTTCCACGATCCGTCGCAAGACGATCCGCGCGAAGCGCACGCTGCCAAGTTCGAACTGAACTACGTAGCGCTGGAAGGCAACATCGGTTGCATGGTCAACGGTGCTGGCCTGGCCATGGGTACCATGGACATCGTCAACCTGCATGGCGGCAAACCAGCCAACTTCCTCGACGTGGGCGGCGGTGCTACCAAAGAACGCGTTACCGAAGCGTTCAAGATCATCCTGTCCGACACTAACGTCGCTGCAGTACTGGTCAACATCTTCGGCGGCATCGTTCGCTGCGACATGATTGCCGAAGGCATCATCGGCGCTGTGAAAGAAGTCGGCGTGAAAATCCCGGTTGTTGTTCGCCTTGAAGGCAACAACGCTGAGCTGGGCGCTAAAGTACTGGCAGAAAGCGGTTTGAACATCATCGCTGCTACCAGCCTGACCGACGCTGCTCAACAAGTCGTTAAAGCTGCGGAGGGCAAATAATGAGCGTCCTGATCAATAAAGACACCAAAGTTATCTGCCAGGGTATTACCGGTTCGCAAGGTAGTTTCCACACCCAGCAAGCCATCGAATACGGCACCAAGATGGTTGGCGGCGTAACACCTGGCAAAGGCGGCACCGAGCACCTGGGTCTGCCAGTGTTCAACACCGTGAAAGACGCTGTAGCTGCCACTGGCGCCACCGCCAGCGTGATCTACGTTCCAGCTCCTTTCTGCAAGGACTCCATCCTGGAAGCAGCATTCGGCGGCATCAAGCTGATCGTTTGCATCACTGAAGGCATTCCTACCCTGGACATGCTGGATGCCAAGGTCAAGTGCGACGAGCTGGGCGTAGTCCTGATCGGTCCTAACTGCCCAGGCGTGATCACTCCAGGCGAATGCAAGATCGGCATCATGCCAGGTCACATTCACTTGCCAGGCAAGGTCGGTATCGTTTCCCGTTCCGGCACCCTGACCTACGAAGCTGTTAAGCAGACCACTGACGCCGGTTTCGGTCAGTCGACTTGCGTCGGCATCGGCGGTGACCCGATCCCGGGTTCGAACTTCATCGACATCCTGAAGCTGTTCCAGGAAGACCCGAAGACCGAAGCGATCGTGATGATCGGCGAGATCGGCGGTTCGGCTGAAGAAGAAGCGGCTGCCTACATCAAGGCAAACGTGACCAAGCCGGTTGTTTCCTACATCGCTGGTGTGACTGCCCCTGCGGGCAAGCGCATGGGCCATGCTGGCGCAATCATCTCTGGCGGCAAAGGCACTGCAGACGAGAAGTTTGCTGCCCTGGAAGACGCAGGCGTTAAAACCGTGCGTTCGCTGGCAGACATCGGCAAGGCTTTGTCCGAGCTGACCGGTTGGGCTGTCAAGTAAGCCTCGCGCTTAGCTGACGCTTCACCAAACAAAGGCCACCGTCGGGTGGCCTTTGTCGTTTCTGGGATTTGTGTTGTTGGTGCTGGCCTCTTCGCGAGCAAGCCCGCTCCCACATTGGATCTGTGGTCAACATGGCTCTGGTGTGCGGCGGCGATCAGTGTGGGAGCGGGCTTGCTCGCGAAGACGGACTTACAGGCGCCAACCATTTACATGCAAAAACGCGACACAAAAATGTCGCAGATCGGATAGTTCGCCCCCTAACAGTGCGTTTGTCGTGCAAATTCGTTAGGCTAGCCGCCATTTTTGCGTCCGCATCCCACAAGGAAGCTTCGCGCTAAAGGGTCGGTCCTATGCGGACCGACAGCATTTCCCTCACCCATAAGGGAAATCCCTCTCTAAATTCCGATTCAGTAGTGTGGTATTTCCTTAATGAAAGTGTTGAAAGGCCAGGACATCCTGGCGCTTGGTTTTATGACGTTTGCCCTGTTTGTCGGGGCTGGCAACATCATCTTCCCGCCTATCGTCGGTTTGCAGTCCGGGCCTCATGTCTGGATGGCGGCGCTGGGCTTTCTGATCACTGCGGTCGGTTTGCCGGTGATCACCGTTGTAGCCCTGGCCAAGGTCGGCGGCGCCATGGATGCCTTGAGCAGCCCGATCGGCAAAGTCGCCGGTGGCCTGCTGGCCGCTGCCTGCTACCTCGCCGTTGGGCCGCTGTTCGCAACGCCGCGCACCGCGACCGTATCGTTCGAAGTGGGCCTGGCGCCGCTGACCGGCGAAAGCCCGCTGGCGCTGTTCCTCTATAGTTCGGTGTACTTCCTGCTGGTGTTCTTCATCTCGCTCTATCCGGGCCGTTTGCTGGATACCGTAGGACGTTTCCTTGCGCCGCTGAAGATCATCGCCCTGGCCGCACTCGGCATTGCCGCGTTCGCGCTGCCGGCCGGTGATATCGGCGTGGCGACACCTGAGTATGTGGCGGCACCGTTTTCCCAGGGTTTCATCAATGGTTACCTGACCATGGATACTCTGGGCGCACTGGTGTTCGGCATCGTTATCGTCAACGCCATCCGCTCCCGCGGCGTCGAGTCACCGGTGTTGATCACCCGCTACGCGATCATTGCCGGGCTGATTGCCGGCGTTGGTCTGGCGCTGGTGTATGTCAGCCTGTTCCGCCTCGGTTCGGGCAGCCATGAAGTGGCTGCGGGTGCTACCAACGGCGCGGCGGTGTTGCACGCTTACGTTCAACACACCTTTGGCTCATTGGGCAGCGGTTTCCTCGCGGTACTGATCTCCTTGGCCTGCCTGGTAACAGCCGTCGGTCTGACCTGCGCCTGCGCCGAATACTTTAGCCGTGTGCTGCCACTGTCCTACAAGACGTTGGTCATCCTCCTGGCCGCGTTCTCCCTGCTGGTGTCCAACCTGGGCCTCACCAAGCTGATCGCGTTCTCGATCCCGGTGCTCACCGCGATCTACCCGCCGTGCATCGCGCTGGTCGCCCTGAGCTTCTGCAAGGACTTCTGGCATGAGCAGGGCCGAATCGTCGGTCCGGTGATGCTGGTGTCGTTCATCTTTGGCCTGATCGACGCGCTCAAGGGCGCGGGTCTGGCGGACTGGATGCCGACGCAACTGGCTCACCTGCCGCTGAGCGAGCAAGGGCTGGCGTGGCTGGTGCCGTCGGTCATGACGCTGGTAATTGCGGTGGCTTGCGACCGCCTGCTGGGCAAGCGCGAAGAAGCGCTGGCTTAAGCTTTAAGGCTTGCCACAAGCGAGTCTCAAGCAGAAACAGAAATGCCCCGTATCAATCGATACGGGGCATTTTTTATGCGCGTGATGCAGTGTCCTTTTCCTTACGCTAACGTCGAAGCATTGCAAAAATCTAATGTGGGAGCGGGCTTGCTCGCGAAGGGGGCTTATCATTCAACATTGATGTCTACTGACCCACCGCCTTCGTCGGAACGCCGCCCGGAGCAAGCCCGCTCCCACAGGGTTCCGGTACTCCGCAAACACATCACAAGGACCTGCATGTCGTTCATCCACACCAACCTGATCCACATACTTGCCGCTGTCTGGTTTGTCATCTGCTGGGGCGGCTACACCCGTTATGCGACGTGGAAGGGCCGTGACACTGCGTGTCTGGCCAGTGTGCTGCACCTGTACCGCGAAGACTGGATGCGCCGCATGCTGCTGCGGGACAACCGCATCGCCGACGCCAGTGTGGTCGGCAACCTGGAGCGCAACGCTTCGTTCTTCGCCTCCAGCACGCTGATTATCCTGGCCGGCATTCTCACCGTGCTGGGCGCGTCGGAGAGGGCGGTGTCGTTGCTGGCGGATATCCCGATGGTGCAGCAGGCCTCCCAGGGGATGTCCGAGATCAAGTTGCTGTGCCTGGCGCTGGTGTTTGTGTATGCGTTCTTTACGTTCAGCTGGTGCATGCGCCAGTACAACTTCGCGGCCATTCTGATCGGCTCTGCACCCATGGTCGGCGAAAGGCATGTCTCGGAGCAGGAACGCAAAGCCTTTGCTGCACGGGCGGCGCGTGTCATCTCAATGGCCGCCAACCAGTTCAACTTCGGCCTGCGCTCCTATTACTTCGGCATGACCATGCTGGCCTGGTTTGTCAGCCCCTGGTTGTTCATGTTGATGAGTGCCGGCGTGGTGCTGGTGCTCTATCGTCGGGAGTTTCATTCCGACGTTCTCGACGTGATGGTCTATACCCCTACAGAGGCGCCATTGCCTGAAGCGAACAAAGAGGCTGCTTGATGAGTATTCCGTTCTGGTGTGTGTTTATCAGCGCCTTGCTGATTTACGTGGCCCGCATGCCGGTGGCCAAGGCCATGAAAGAGCAGGGCGGTTATAACAACCACCTGCCACGCCAGCAGCAGGCACAACTCACCGGCTTCGGTGCCCGAGCGGTGGCGGCCCATCAGAACTGCTTCGAAGCCTTCATATTGTTCGCGGTGGGGGTGTTGATGGCGCACACCACACAGACGGCGGGATGGCTGATTGATTCGCTGGCCATCATCTTCGTGATTACGCGCATCATTTACTTATTGTGCTATTGGGGCGATCTGGCCTGGCAACGAAGTCTGGTGTGGTTTGTCGGACTAGTGTGTTCGTTGCTGCTGATGATTAGTCCGACTTTTAGAACTATTTTGCTCTAGCGGGGCAAATGACAGGCAAAAGAAAACCCGCACTTGGCGGGTTTTCTTTATCACGCTAAAAACGTTTTAGTTTTTAGGTGCTTCTTTTGCTGCTTCTTTTGCTGCAGCTGCATCCGATTCAGCCTGAGCTTTGGCTGCTTCGGCGTTTTCTTTCGCAGCGTCGTTCACTTTATCCTGAGCTTTGTTCATGTCTTGCTGAGCTTGCTCAGCATGTTGGGTGGCATCTTGAGCTTTGTCCTCGGATTTTTTATCGCAGGCAGCGAGACCGAGGGAAGCGGTCAACATCAAGGCAATAGCTAAAGTCTTACGCATGGGGTGTTTCTCCTTATGGAAAATATCTACTTGGCCTTTCGAGCACAGCGATCAGGGTTAAGTTCCTCAATTCGCTCAGATATATAAGATTATTCCCACGGGAACTTTTACCGACACGCCTAGTGCGATGTCGGGATACTAAGAAGAGTTTTTATCAAATGGCCGAAAACCCCGTTTTTGAGCGCGCGACGCGATTTTTATCGGCATTGCGACACTGTCAGGTACTCGGGCTGCGAGTTCACAGCGCCAGCAGTGACGGGCTCACCGTGATTCTGCCGTACAGCCCGCAAATCATCGGTAACCCGCAAACCGGCGTGATCCACGGCGGTGCGCTGACGACCTTGATGGACACCGCGTGTGGCATGTCCACCCTTTGCGTGCTGCCCGAGTTCGAAGTCTGCCCGACCCTCGATTTACGCATCGACTACATGCACGCGGCCGAGCCGCATAAAGATGTGTATGGCTTTGCCCAGTGTTACCGGGTCACCACGGACGTGATCTTCGCCCGTGGTTTTGCCTATCAGGACGATCCCGAACAGCCCATCGCCCACGTCGTGGGCACGTTCATGCGCATGGGCAAGGCCGTCAAAGGCACCAAAGGGTTTGGTGGCGCCATCGCCGGAGGGGTGAAATGACCGACAACTTCAAGGGACAACTGCAACAGGCCCATGAGCAGGGCGACTATGCCGCGCTGCTGCACCTGATTCCCTACGCCAAATTGATCGGTGTCGAATGCTCGCGGGTCGGGGATGACCTGTTGTTTCGCCTGCCGGCGAACAAGGACAACATTGGTAACCCTTTATTGCCGGCGATTCATGGCGGCGTGATTGCCGGATTTATGGAGCTGTCCGCCGCGCTGCACCTGCTGATTCTCACTGGTTCGCCGGGCGTGCCGAAGATCATCGACTTTTCCCTCGACTACCTGCGTGCCGGGCAGTTTCGCGACACCTGGGCCAGATGTCAGGTGTGCCGTCAGGGGCGGCGTGTCGCAAACGTGGCAGTGACCGCCTGGCAAAGCACCGAAGCCGAACCCATCGCCACCGCCCGTGCCCACTTCAAAATCGATGAGCCCTTGAAATCCTGATCCGAGCCCCCAACTCTGATGACAACCCGCCGCCGACCCTTTAGGTCGCGGCCACTGCCATCTGATTGGAGTTTGATGACCATGAGTGTGGAAACTCAAAAGGAAACCCTGGGCTTCCAGACCGAGGTGAAGCAATTGCTGCACCTCATGATCCATTCGCTGTATTCCAACAAGGAAATTTTCCTTCGCGAATTGATCTCGAACGCCTCTGACGCTGTCGACAAATTACGTTTCGAAGCCCTGTCCAAGCCTGAATTGCTGGAAGGTGGCGCCGAACTGAAAATCCGTGTGAGCTTCGACAAAGACGCCAAAACCGTCACCCTCGAAGACAACGGTATCGGCATGAGCCGTGAAGATGCGATCACCCACTTGGGCACCATCGCCAAATCCGGCACCGCTGATTTCATGAAGCACCTGTCTGGCGATCAGAAAAAGGATTCGCACCTGATCGGTCAGTTCGGTGTCGGTTTCTACTCTGCATTCATCGTTGCCGATAAGGTCGACGTGTTCAGCCGTCGCGCCGGTGCTGCCGCCAGCGAAGGCGTGCACTGGTCGTCCAAGGGCGAAGGCGATTTCGAAGTTGCCACCGTCGAGAAAGCCGAGCGTGGCACTCGCATTGTCCTGCACCTGAAGTCCGGTGAAGACGAGTTCGCCGATGGCTGGCGCCTGCGCAACATCATCAAGAAGTACTCCGACCACATCGCTTTGCCGATCGAGTTGCCGAAAGAAGTGGCAGCCGTCGAAGGCGAAGTGAAGCCAGCCGTTGAATGGGAAACCGTCAACCGCGCCAGCGCCCTGTGGACCCGTCCTCGCACCGAGATCAAGGACGAGGAATACCAGGAGTTCTACAAACACATCGCTCATGACTTCGAAAATCCGCTGAGCTGGAGCCACAACAAGGTCGAAGGCAAGCTCGAGTACAGCTCGCTGCTTTACGTACCGACCCGTGCTCCGTTCGACCTGTACCAGCGTGAAGCGCCGAAGGGCCTGAAGCTGTACGTGCAGCGCGTGTTCGTCATGGACCAGGCCGAGTCGTTCCTGCCGCTGTACCTGCGCTTCATCAAAGGCGTGGTCGATTCCAACGACCTGTCGCTGAACGTGTCGCGGGAAATCCTGCAGAAAGACCCGATCATCGATTCCATGAAGTCGGCGCTGACCAAGCGCGTGCTGGACATGCTGGAAAAACTGGCGAAGAACGAGCCTGAGCAATACAAGGGCTTCTGGAAAAACTTCGGTCAGGTCATGAAAGAAGGCCCGGCAGAAGACTTCGCCAACAAAGAGAAAATCGCTGGCCTGCTGCGTTTTGCGTCCACTCAGGGTGAAGAAGGCGAGCAGGTTGTAGGTCTGGCCGAGTACCTGGCTCGCGCCAAGGAAGGTCAGGACAAGATTTACTACCTGACCGGCGAAACCTACGCGCAAGTCAAAAACAGCCCGCACCTGGAAGTCTTCCGCAAGAAAGGCATCGAAGTGCTGCTGCTGACCGACCGCATCGACGAGTGGTTGATGAGCTACCTCAGCGACTTCGACGGCAAGAGCTTTGTCGACGTGGCGCGTGGTGACCTGGACCTGGGCAACCTCGACTCGGAAGAGGACAAGAAAGCCGCGGAAGAAGTCGCCAAGTCCAAAGAAGGTCTGGTCGAGCGTCTGAAAACTGCACTGGGCGATTCGGTTGCTGAAGTGCGGGTTTCCCACCGTCTGACCGACTCCCCGGCGATTCTGGCCATTGGCGAGCAGGACCTGGGTATGCAAATGCGTCAGATCCTCGAAGCCAGTGGTCAGAAGGTGCCGGATTCGAAGCCGATCTTCGAATTCAACCCGGCTCACCCGCTGATCGAGAAACTCGACAACGAGCAGAGCGACGAGCGCTTCGGCGACCTGTCGCACATTCTCTTCGACCAGGCGGCCCTGGCGGCCGGCGACAGCTTGAAAGACCCGGCAGCGTATGTGCGCCGCCTTAACAAGCTGCTGGTTGAACTGTCGGTTTAACGGCGTTGTATAAAAAAAACCCGCTTCGGCGGGTTTTTTTATTCTGGTTTTTTACCGATCGTTACCACGTCAGGAATTGATGCTGCTTTTGATGCTTTCGGTGTCAATGCCGGCCTCTTCGCGAGCAAGCCCGCTCCCACATTGGATTGCGGTCAACTGTGGGAGCGGGCTTGCTCGCGAAGACGGTACAACTGACGCTAGAGATCTCAGGGCAGTTCGATTCGTTCGCTTTCCCCGGGCACCGTCGGCCAATCCCCGGCCGCCCAGCGCCGGCGTGCTTCATCGATAGCCGCCGGATCGCTCGCTACAAAATTCCAGTTGATCCTTCGCGGCCCGTCCAGCGGCGCGCCACCCAACAGCACCGCATGACAATCGCTCTCGGCGAACAGCGTCATTTCCTCCCCTGCAGGCAGCACTACCAGCGAATGCGGTTCTATCAGCTCACCATCGAGTTGCACCTCGCCGCTCAACACATACAGCGCCCGTTCTTCATGCTCGGTGGGAATCAGCAGCGTGGTCGCTGTCTGCAGGTTCAGTTCCGCGTATAGCGTAGGAGAAAGTACCGGCACCGGCGATTCCAGGCAAAAGCCTGACCCGGCGATCATCCGGATCTTCACCCCAAGGTTATCGCTGACCGGCAGTGTGGTCGCCGGATGATGACTGTAGTGTCCTGGGCCTTGCTCATGATCCTTGGGCGATGCCAGCCAGATCTGCAAACCGTGCAGGGTGAATCCGCTTGCCTTCAATGCCTCAGGCGTACGCTCGACGTGGGCAATGGCGCTGCCGGCGGTCATCCAGCTGACGTCACCGGCCTCCACCACCTGATCGGAACCGAGGCTGTCCTTGTGCTGGATTTTTCCTTTGAACAAGTAGGTGAGGGTCGACAGACCAATGTGCGGATGCTGACGGATGTTCATGCCATTGCCCGCCGTATAACGGGTTTCCAGCATGTGGTCGAAAAACACAAAAGGCCCGACGCTGCGGCATTTGGCTGACGGCAGCGGACGAAGAATCGGCTGGCCTTCGACATCTTCGGCGCGGGGGCGGATCACGAGCGGAGTGTTCATGGTGCATTCCAGGCTGAGCGGGTGACGCATGGAGCATAACCCGCTTGCCAAAGCCTTGCCGCTATTGGCTGAAGGCCCCTTCGGACAGATGGGTTTCGATGCTGACGTCGGTGGTGGTCATCAGCTTGTGCACCGGGCAACGGTCTGCCACGCGGTGCAGTTCGTCGCGCTGGGCATCGGTGAGCACGCCTTTGAGGGTCAGTTTGACGTGCAGGGCGTATTTGCCTTTCTGTTCTTCACTGTTGTCGCGTTTGACCTCGACCGTGACACCGGTCAGCGGGATGTCTTTTTTCCTGGCGTACATCTTCAGGGTCAGGGCCTTGCAGGCACCGAGCGCGGCGTCGAAGTAATCGTGGGGCTCTGGTGCAGTGCCTTCGCCGCCGACATCTTTGGGTACATCGGCAAACAGTTCGTGCTCATCGATCTGGACGCTGTGGCGAAAACCTTCGGCGGAAACGGTATTGACGGTAACAGTCATGGGAAGCCTCACAGGCAGTAGGAAAAGTCATTCGATCAAAAAAGACCTTGAAGTTATAGAGCAGTCCTACTGATGCACGTTCCACTTTCTTGTTGAAGTAACCGCAATCCCCTGTGGCGAGGGAGCTTGCTCCCGCTGGACTGCGTAGCAGTCCCCTTTTTGGGGTCGCTTCGCAACCCAGCGGGAGCAAGCTCCCTCGCCACAGGTTATGCAGGCGAAGCATTAGACGAAAAAAAGCCCCGCAATTGCGGGGCTTCTTGTTTCGATCCGGATCAGCTGCCTTTGACAGCCTTGCCGTTGACCTTACCGTCGAGGAGCATGATGTTGTACTCCTTGCCGTCGGTTTCGACCTGTTGCAGGCGGACCAGCAGGTAATCCCAGTCCTTGGCGAACCACAGCACGGTGATGCGCTTGCTTTGTGTCGGGTCGCGCACGCGTTCGACCTTGATCGCGTCGATCTGGCCAGCCTTGGTGTCGACTTTTTCCGAACCCAGCACGCGGAAGTCATAGGTGTCGACTTCACCATCATCGACGACCTGATAGCTCATGCTTTTTTTGCCGGCGGCCACGTCGTGTTGCAGGGCCAGCTGATAGGTGGATTTGTCGACCATGCCGCGGTTGAGCGGGATCTTGACCGCGTCGCCGCGATCGGTGCCGGTGACCATTTTGGTGGTCCAGTCAAAGTCCAGGTCAGCCTTTTTGGCTTTACCCAGGCCACCGCGTTCGAAGTGGTAGGACTGTGGCAACAGGGTGTCCTTGTCCAGGGTCAGGGTGCTTTCTTCGGTCAGGCTGGCGATCATCATCGAGGCCTTGAAGCTGAGCTTCCAGACGCCGTTGGCTTCCTTGGTCAGGCTGCGCTCGGCAGTGCCGCTCATTGGAAGCTGCTTCCAGTCGGCGGTGTAGCTGGCGGAGAAGGGTTGAAGTTCTGTTGCCTGCGCGAAAGGCAGGGCAAGCAGAGCGCAAGCGAAGAGCAGGGCGCGACGCATAAAATCTCCTAGGTTCGAATCAAGTGGCCGCTGGCCGCGAGTAACTTGCCATCCAGTAAAGCACCTTGTTCGCCGAGTGATAACCGGCCTTCGGCAAACCAGCGTACGGCCATCGGGTAGATCAGGTGTTCCTGAGTGTGAACTCGCTGCGCCAGACTCTGCGGCGAATCGTGCAACTCTACCGGTATTACTGCCTGTACGACCAGTGGTCCGCCATCGAGTTCCTCGGTGACAAAGTGCACGGAACAGCCGTGTTCAGTGTCGCCAGCCTCCAGCGCGCGCTGATGGGTGTGTAACCCTTTGTATTTGGGTAGCAGCGAGGGATGGATGTTGAACAGGCGACCCGCGTAGTGGCGCACGAAGTCAGCGCTGAGGATGCGCATGAAACCGGCCAGGACCACGAGTTTGGGATTGAAGGCGTCGATCAGTTCGATCAGCGCGGCGTCGAAGGCTTCGCGGCTTTCGAAAGCCTTGTGATCCAGGGCGCGGGTGTCGATACCCGCATCCCTGGCGCGTTGCAGGCCGTAGGCGTCGGCGCGGTTGGAAATCACCGCGGCGATGCGGACCGGGCTGTCGCCGGTCCGCGTGCTGTCGATCAGGGCCTGCAAGTTACTGCCGGTGCCGGACAACAGCACCACCACATCACAGGTGACGGACATTAATGAGCCTTGAGGTTCTTCAGTTCAACCTGAGCTGCGCCTTCGGCAGCGGTGGCGATCTGGCCGATGACCCAAGGTTGCTCGCCGGCTTCACGCAGCACGTTCAGCGCGGTTTCAACGTGCTCTTGAGCGACGCAGATCACCATGCCGACGCCGCAGTTCAACACGCGGTGCATTTCGTTTTCGTCGACGTTGCCTTTCTCTTGCAGCCAGTCGAACACGGCAGGGCGAGTCCAGCTTGCAACGTCAACCACCGCTTGAGCGCCTTTTGGCAGCACGCGCGGGATGTTGTCCAGCAGGCCGCCACCGGTGATGTGGGCCATGGCTTTGACCGCGCCGGTTTCCTTGATCAGCTTCAACAACGGCTTCACGTAGATACGGGTCGGAGCCATCAGCAGGTCGGTCAGCGGCTTGCCGTCGAGCTGGATGTTTTCGATGTCGGCACCGGACACTTCGATGATCTTGCGGATCAGCGAGTAGCCGTTGGAATGCGGGCCGGAAGACGGCAGGGCGAGCAGGGCATCGCCGGCAGCGACTTTCGAACCGTCGATGATTTCGGATTTTTCCACGACGCCGACGCAGAAGCCGGCCAGGTCGTAGTCTTCGCCTTCGTACATGCCAGGCATTTCAGCGGTTTCGCCGCCGACCAGGGAGCAGCCGGACAGTTCGCAGCCCGCGCCGATGCCGGTCACGACCTGGGTCGCGGTTTCGACGTTGAGTTTGCCGGTGGCGTAGTAGTCGAGGAAGAACAGCGGCTCGGCGCCGCACACCACCAGGTCGTTCACGCACATGGCCACCAGGTCGATGCCGATGCTGTCGTGCTTGTTCAGGTTCAGCGCCAGACGCAGCTTGGTGCCGACGCCGTCGGTGCCGGAAACCAGCACAGGCTGTTTGTAGCCGGCCGGGATTTCGCAGAGGGCGCCAAAACCGCCCAGGCCGCCCATGACTTCCGGGCGCGCAGTGCGCTTGGCGACGCTCTTGATGCGTTCGACCAATGCTTCACCGGCGTCGATGTCTACACCGGCGTCCTTGTAGCTCAGGGAGGGTTGCTTGCTCATGATCCAGGCCTTTAGGGGGGATTCAGGGGTAACGACCGAGTCCAGTGGGACCGCCGAAACAAACGAAGGGCATATGCCTTACGCGAATTTCAGGGTGCCCGGCTGTTGCCGGTCTGCGAAGGCGCGCGATTTTATCAGGCTTGAGGGGCAGCGGCCATCCTCAGGCCGACAGCAGGGGCATATCGATACAAAAAAACCGCTATTGCCCGTGTTGGTCGCCTCCCGCTTGGCTGTATAAGGTATCGCGATTATCCGTCTATCGTTATGGCAGTGCGAAAAACTTAACCGGGACGTGTGAATGTTTTGCGTGGGGCGATGGTCACAGCCTTGCTCGATTGTCTTCATGCGGTCAGTTCCAGCCGCTCTTGTCGTCAGGAATCTTCCATGCGTTTTTTCAGATCATTATTTGTGGGTTGTTTGTCTCTGGTCAGCCTGGCGAGTCATGCCGAAACCGTCAAAGGCCTTTATCAGGTGCGCGAGCCCGTCACCAGTCAGGCGCCTGAAGAGCGCGCTCAAGCCACCCAACGCGCGCTCGACACACTGGTGCTGCGCCTGACCGGCGATCCCAAAGCTGCGCAAAGTCCGGGGCTGGCGGCCATTCGCAAGGACCCGCAGCAGATCATCAGCCAGTACGGTTTCGACGCCGGCCCGCCGGAAGTGCTGAAAGTTGATTTCGACCCGGCCAGCACCGAGCAGGCGTTGCGCCGCGCCGGTTTATCGCTGTGGGGTGCGAACCGGCCATCGATTCTGACGTGGTGGCTGAACGACACAACCGAAGGTTCGAGTCTGGTCGGTGATGGCCAGGCCAGCGCCGCGCCACTGCGTCGCGCGGCGCAACACCGTGGTCTGCCGCTGCGTCTGCCGCTGGCGGACCTGAGCGAGCAACTGGTCGCCACAGCGCCGAATCTTGAAGGCACGGATGCGTCGCCCCTGCGCGGCGCATCGGATCGTTACAACGCTGACGCCTTGCTGGCCGTGCATGCCCGTGAAGAAGGCGGTCAGTGGCAGGCCAAGTGGCGTCTGTGGCTCGGCGATCAGAAGGAAGCAGGCAGCGTGCAGGGCGCGGATCAGGCCGCCGTCGCCGATGCGGTGCTGCTGGCAGTCAGTCAGCGCCTGGCGCCACGCTTTGTGGTCAAGCCGGGTGCTTCGGGTGAGCAGTTGCTGGAAGTGCAGGGCATGAATCTGGAACGTTACGCGACGCTTGGGCGTTTGCTGGAGCCGTTTGGCGCGCGCCTGCAGAGTGTCGACGCTGACCGGATTCTCTACCGGGTCAATGGCAGCGCCGAGCAGTTGCGCTCGCAGTTGTCGCTGGCGAAGTTGCAGGAGGTTCCGGCGGGTGAGGCGCCGGCACCGACAGTGCCTGTTCAGCCGGTGGCCCAGGGTTCGGCGCCCGCTGTCGCGCCACCGCCTGCACCGGTGCCGCAGTTGCGTTTCCGTTGGTAAGGTTTTCTTTCTTTATATAGATGTATATGGAGTGGTACATGGCCGATACGCGGCGTTGGTTCTGGTTGGGTGGGGTGGTTCTGCTCTGCGCGTTTATCTGGCTGTTGCATCCGATTCTGACGCCGTTTCTGGTGGCGCTGTTGTTGGCGTATCTGTTCGACCCGCTGGTGGATCGGTTGGAAAAGGCCGGCCTGTCCCGGACCTGGGGCGTGGTGGCGGTGTTCGCGCTGATCACCTTGATCTTCACCACGTTGTTGCTGGTGCTGGTGCCGATGCTCGCCAAGCAGTTGTTTCGCTTGTATGAACTGGCGCCGCAGATGCTCGACTGGTTGCAGCACACTGCATTGCCATGGGCACAGTCCAAATTCGGGCTTTCTGACGGTTTCTGGAAGTTCGACAGACTCAAAGCCGCCATCAGCGAACACATGGGCCAGACCACTGACATCGTCGGCGTGGTGCTGAGTCAGGCGACCGCTTCCGGTCTCGCGTTGATCGGTTGGCTGGCTAATCTGGTGCTGATCCCGGTAGTGAGCTTTTATCTGTTGCGGGACTGGGATGTGATGGTGGCCAAGATCCGCAGCCTGCTGCCCCGTGATCGTGAAGAGCGCGTGGTGACCCTGGCGGGCGAATGCCATGAAGTGCTCGGTGCGTTCGTGCGCGGGCAGTTGTTGGTGATGGTGGCGCTGGGTGTGATCTATTCGGCGGGCTTGATGCTGGTAGGGCTGGAGCTGGGGCTGCTGATCGGGATGATCGCCGGCCTGGCGGCGATTGTGCCGTACATGGGGTTTGTCATCGGGATTGGTGCGGCGCTGATTGCCGGCCTGTTCCAGTTTGGTGGCGACTTGTACCCCATGGTTGGCATCGTCGCGGTGTTCATGGTTGGCCAGGCCCTGGAGGGCATGGTGCTGACGCCGTTGCTGGTGGGCGACCGGATCGGTCTGCACCCGGTGGCGGTGATCTTTGCGATTCTGGCCGGTGGTGAGCTGTTTGGTTTCACCGGCGTGCTGCTGGCGCTCCCGGTGGCGGCGGTAATCATGGTGCTGGTGCGCCATGTGCATGATTTGTATAAAGATTCTGATATCTACAGCGGCGTCGACGAACCTGAGCTCTAGGGTTCGCCGGTGACGCGTTGCGGGCGGCCTGGTTCAGTGCCAGGCTGGCCCGTGTCCCATGGGCGGCATGTCACATGCGCCGCCAAAGAAACGCTCATGAAACCGGTGAGATAACGCAAACCTTTGATTTTGCTTATGGTCTGTCGCATTGTGCCGTCAGCTTCACGGGTATAAACTTCGCAAACTTTACACAGAGGCCACTAACGGTTCCTTTGGAACTGTTCAGTCAGCATGAAACCGATTCAGCTGCCCCTAGGTGTGCGTCTGCGTGATGACGCTACCTTTATCAATTACTACCCAGGCGCCAATGCCGCTGCACTCGGCTATGTCGAGCGGCTGTGCGAAGCCGACGCCGGTTGGACCGAAAGCCTGATTTATCTCTGGGGCAAGCACGGGGTAGGGCGCACGCATTTGTTGCAGGCGGCCTGCTTGCGCTTCGAACAGATGGGTGAGCCGGCGGTGTATCTGCCACTCGCCGAGTTGATGGATCGCGGTATCGAAATTCTCGACAATCTTGAACAGTACGAACTGGTCTGCCTGGATGATCTGCAGGCGGTTGCCGGCAAGGCGGACTGGGAAGAGGCGTTGTTCCATCTGTTCAACCGCCTGCGTGACAGCGGTCGACGCCTGCTGATTGCAGCCTCGACGTCACCGCGTGAATTGCCGGTGAAGCTGGCGGACCTGAAATCGCGCCTGACCCTGGCGCTGATCTTCCAGATGCGACCGCTGTCTGACGAAGACAAATTGCGTGCCTTGCAACTGCGTGCATCCCGTCGTGGACTGCACCTGACCGATGAAGTCGGGCATTTTATTCTGACCCGGGGCACTCGCAGCATGAGCGCGCTGTTCGAGCTGCTCGAACGTCTCGATCAGGCCTCTCTTCAAGCTCAGCGCAAACTGACCATTCCGTTTCTAAAAGAGACGCTGGGCTGGTAAACCTGGGTTTTGGCACATTTCAGGCGCCAGAAAGTTCGCTTTCCTACAAGGTGTAGGCCGCGCAAGTGTCTAAATGGGGCTTAAGCGCTTAGATGGAAACGCGAAACCGGAAAGTCACATAAAGTTCGATTGAATTTGCAAATGAGGATGATAGCGGGCATAGTCTCGGCTTCTTTACAACTATCAGCCACGGTCGTGCCCATGCTAAATCGCTTTGCACCCCTCGTGCCTCTCGCACTCGTCACCCTGTTATTCGGTTGCGCTGCCCACTCTCCAGTGTCGGAACAAGCGCCTCAACAGCAGGTTAAAAATTCAGTTACTGCGCAATCCTCTTCCGTTCTCTTCCAGGAAGCTCTTTACCAGGACGGCGTGGCCACCGATAACGAACTGACAGACTTCGCCGATGGCAAGTCCTACCAGCTTCCGGTTCTGGCCGACAGCATTCTCGAACGTGGCATGTCCCTGATCGGTACCCGTTACCGTTTCGGCGGCACCTCCGAGGCTGGCTTTGATTGCAGCGGCTTCATCGGTTACCTGTTCCGTGAAGAGGCCGGCATGAACCTGCCGCGTTCCACTCGCGAAATGATCAACGTGGACGCACCGCTGGTTGCTCGCAGCGCCCTCAAACCGGGCGATCTGCTGTTCTTCGCCACCAATGGCCGTCGCGGTCGTGTCAGTCACGCCGGGATCTACCTCGGCGACAACCAGTTCATCCACTCCAGTAGCCGCAAAAGCGGTGGTGTCCGGGTCGATAGCCTGGGCGACAGCTACTGGAGCAAGACCTTCATCGAAGCCAAGCGCGCACTCGCGATGGCACCGACCGTGGTCACGGCACGCAAGTAACTGTCTAGCCTGTCGCCACATCGGTGGCGACAAAGGCCGCTCTGCAACAGAGTAGGCGGATAGTTTGTAAGGCGAACTTAAAGTCTTACTTGAAGTTTGCCGCGTACCCGCTAGAATCCTGATCTATTATTGATGGCAAACCGCCTGCGTCCTGCGCAGGCGGTTTTCTTTTCTGTCCTGTCGGCAGAAAAAAGCCGCAGCCAGATCAGGATGTTCTGCTTATGACGATGTCGGCCCGCCTCTCACTCATGTTCTTCGCCGCGCTGCTCAGCGCGTGCGCCAGTCGCACACCGCCCCCTGCGCCGGTGGTTCGCGCGCCGATTGTTTTCGGTTCTTCCCAGGCATTTTCTCCCGAGGCAGAAGACGTGCTGTTCCGTGCGTTGGGCCTCGTGGGCACGCCTTACCGCTGGGGCGGCAACACGCCGGATTCCGGGTTCGATTGCAGTGGCCTGATCGGTTATGTCTACCGTGACGTCACCGGCATCTCTCTGCCGCGCACCACACGCGAGATGATCAGCATGCAAGCGGCCAATGTCGGCAAGGAAGGCCTGCAAACCGGCGACCTGATTTTCTTCGCCACCAATGGCGGCTCTCAGGTCAGTCACGCCGGGATCTATGTCGGCGAAGGCCGCTTCGTCCATGCGCCGGCCACTGGCGGCACGGTGAAGCTCGACAGCTTGTCCAAAGCTTATTGGCAGAAAGCCTACCTGAGCGCCAAGCGTGTTTTGCAACCCGAGCATTTGGCGCGCAATCCTTAGTTCCAAGAGGTTGTTGTCATGACCGCCCGCACGCTCAATCTCGACGATTCCCTGTATCAATACCTGCTCGACGTTTCCCTTAGGGAAACGCCGCTGCTCAAGCGTTTGCGCGATGAAACCCAGGCGCTGCCGATGGCGCGCTGGCAGGTGGCCCCAGAACAGGGGCAATTCCTCGCATTGCTGGTGAAACTCACTGGCGCCAGGCACTTGCTGGAAGTCGGCACGTTCACCGGTTACAGCGCGTTGTGCATGGCGGCGGCATTGCCGGATGACGGTTCGCTGATCTGCTGTGACATTCCTGGCGACTACAACGCCACGGCGCGCCGTTACTGGCAGGAAGCGGGGCTTGCCGAACGAATTGACCTGCGCCTGGCGCCCGCGCTGGAAACCCTGGCTCAGTTGGATCAGCCCGAACAATTCGATTTGATTTTCATTGATGCCGACAAGGCTAACTATCCAGCCTATCTGGAGCACGCGCTGCGTCTGCTGCGCGTCGGTGGTCTGGCGGTGTTCGATAACACGCTGTGGAGCGGGCGGGTGCTTGAGCAGAATCCCGAGAGTGAAGACACCCGAGCCATCCAGGCGCTTAATCTCGCCTTGAAGGATGACTCGCGGGTGGATTTGTCGTTGTTGCCGCTAGGAGATGGATTAACCCTCTGCCGCAAGCGTTAGCCGCTGATCCGTGTGGGAGCGGGCTTGCTCGCGAAGGCGATGTGTCAGTCAAAACTAATGTCGACTGACACACCGCCTTCGCGAGCAAGCCCGCTCCCACATTTATTATGTATTGGCAGTTGGAAATTACTTAACTGCCGAAACCCGCCACACCTTATTCCCCACATCATCCGCCACCAGCAAGTCCCCTTGCTGATCAATCACCACACCCACCGGCCGGCCCATGGCATCTTCATCTTTATTCAGGAAACCCGTGAGCACATCAACCGGTTGCCCGGTCGGCTTGCCCGCACTGAACGGCACGAAAATCACTTTGTAACCACTGTGCGGGTTGCGGTTCCACGAGCCGTGCTGGCCGATGAAGGCGCCTTCCTTGAATTGCGTTGGCAGCGTGTTGCCTTCAGCGAACGTCAGGCCCAGTGACGCGGTATGCGGGCCGACCGCGTAGTCCGGCGCGATAGCCTTGGCGACCAGGTCCGGGTTTTGCGGCTCGACGCGAATGTCGACGTGCTGGCCGTAATAGCTATAAGGCCAGCCATAGAACCCGCCGTCCTTCACGGAAGTGATGTAGTCCGGCACCAGGTCGCTGCCGATTTCATCCCGCTCGTTGACGGCTGTCCACAGTGCGCCGCTCTGCGGCTCCCAGGCCAAACCATTTGGATTGCGAATCCCCGAGGCGAAGATCCGGTGATTGCCGGTGGCACGATCCACTTCCCAGATTGCCGCGCGACCTTCTTCCTGATCCATGCCGTGTTCGGCGACGTTGCTGTTGGAACCCACCGTAACGTACAGCTTGCTGCCGTCCTTGCTGGCGATGACATTTTTGGTCCAGTGGTGGTTCAGCGTGCCGCCCGGTAGATCAACCACTTTGATCGGCTGCGACTTGATCGCCGTGTCGCCGTTCTCATAGTGGAAGCGCAGCAAGCGGTCCGTGTCAGCGACATACAGGTCATTGCCGACCAGGGTCATGCCGAAGGGCGAATTGAGGTTTTCCAGAAACACCGTGCGGGTTTCGGCGATGCCGTCGTGGTCCTTGTCGCGCAGCAATGTGATGCGGTTCGGGCTGGGTACGCCGGCACCCGCGCGGCCCATGGCTTTCTTCATGACCCAGCCTTTAACGCCTTTGCCATCGTCGGGTTTGGGCGGCGCGTTGGTTTCGGCGACGAGCACGTCACCGTTCGGCAGCACATACAGCCAGCGCGGGTGATCGAGGCCTTCGGCGAACGCGGCCACCTGAGTGCCCGGTGCGGCGGTGGGTTTCGCACCGTCCGGCCAGCCGATCGCCGGGGCGATGTTCACCGTCGGGATCAGGGTTTTGTTCGGTTCGGGCAGTTTGGGCGACGGGCCGGTGCCGTCGGAGACTTGCAGTCTGGAGGTTTCGCCGCAGGCGGCGAGCCCTCCGGCGAGGGCGATGACGAGAACGAGCGGGGGCTTGCGCATGCTGATCTTCCCTATAAATGCAGTGACCTGATCAATAGAGAAGCGCAAACCCGCGATGGTTCAACCAGTCAGCCGCGAGCTTCCTTGAACAGCACGGCGATACCGGGGTGATAGTGGCCGGCTTCGTTGCGCAACTTGCGGTAGGCGTAGGGGAAATACCAGGCGACGGCGCAGGTGTGTTCCTTTTGCAGGTCGTCGACCATGTCCTGGAGTTCTTCCGGGGTAGCGCTTTGCTGGGCTTTTTGCGGTGCAACGAACAGGCAGCCGAGTTTCAGGTCGCTGGCGTAGCTGATGCGCCTGGCGTCGCTGGTGATATCGGCCAGCGCCTGTGTCAGGTTGAGGCTGTTGACCCGTGGCCAGCGCTGCGTGGCTTGAAGGTAGGCACGCTCTTCGCGGGTGGCGATGAACAGGTCGGCGCGGGCGTTGCGTTCGCCTTCTTCGTTCTGTTTGCGGGTCGGTGTCTGTTGCAGCGTGACCATTTCCGCCATCCACGCGGCGGCCGAGAGCAAGCCGAGGTTGGCGTTTTCGTCGTACCAGTAAGGCGTGTCGTTATCGCCGCGCACGGCGTTGTAGCGGTCGATACAGTCAAACCAGCGTTCGAGAACCGGGCGCAGGAATTCCAGCTTCGGATTGCTGACGATCATGCCTTGCATGTGGCTTACCCTTGTTATTGTGATATGGGGTTGTGGCTCTTTGATATCATTGCTGGAAGTGAGGCACAAGATTGGCGTCGGTTAATTGATCAACGGCAGTTATTCGCCCCACGGCTTCCCGGCTTTAATTGACGCTCCACCCCCAACCCTCTAACCTTCGCGGCTTGTTTCAGGTGCTCTGTGGCCTTGGTCGACAGAGTGAAACAGGGAAGCCGGTGAGTGCGTTCGTTCAACTCATGAACAATCACGATCCCGGCGCTGCCCCCGCAACGGTAAATGTGTGAAGACTGCGCCTTGAGCCACTGTGTCGATATCGACATGGGAAGGCGCGCAGTCAGGCGTAACGCCGCTCATGAGCCCGGAGACCGGCCTGATCCATCCAGCGGCATCACGGTGGGCGATGCCAGGCTTCTTGCCGTCTATTCTTGTGCCTGCCCGCCGTTATCCAGCCTCAACGGAGAGCTCCCCATGACTGATTCCCCTGATCGTGACGAACGCCACCTGGCGCGCATGCTGCGCAAAAAAGCCGTGATCGACGAACGCATCGCCAACTCACCGAATGAGTGCGGCCTGCTGCTGGTGCTGACCGGCAACGGCAAAGGCAAAAGCAGTTCGGCGTTCGGCATGCTCGCCCGCTCCATGGGTCACGGCATGCAGTGCGGCGTGGTGCAGTTCATCAAGGGCCGCAACAGCACTGGCGAAGAACTGTTCTTCCGGCGCTTTCCCGAGCAGGTGCGTTTTCATGTGATGGGCGAGGGCTTTACCTGGGAAACCCAGGACCGCCAACGAGACATCGCCGCCGCCGAAGCCGCGTGGGCCGTTTCCCGCGATCTGTTGCGCGATCCGTCGATCGGTCTGGTGGTGCTGGATGAGTTGAACATCGCCCTCAAGCACGGTTACCTCGACCTCGATCAGGTGCTCAGCGACTTGCAGGCGCGTCCGCCGATGCAGCACGTGGTGGTCACCGGTCGCGGCGCCAAGCCGGAAATGATCGAACTGGCCGACACCGTCACAGAAATGGGCGTCATCAAGCACGCCTTCCAGGCCGGGATCAAAGCGCAAAAAGGCGTCGAGCTGTGAATCAACCACGTCATTGCCCGGCGGTCTTGATTGCCGCGCCGGCCTCCGGTCAGGGCAAGACCACCGTCACCGCCGCGCTGGCCCGTTTGCATCGCAATCAGGGGCGCAAGGTTCGCGTGTTCAAATGCGGACCGGACTTTCTCGACCCGATGATTCTCGAGCGCGCCAGCGGAGCGCCGGTCTATCAACTGGACATGTGGATGGTCGGCGAGCAGGAAAGTCGTCGGCTGTTGTGGGACGCCGCCGGCGAAGCTGATCTGATCCTGATCGAAGGCGTTATGGGGCTGTTCGACGGCACGCCGTCCAGCGCCGATCTGGCGCGACACTTTGGCGTGCCGGTGCTCGGCGTGATCGACGGCACGGCGATGGCGCAAACGTTCGGCGCGCTGGCTTTGGGGTTGGCGAAATATCAGCCGGACTTGCCGTTTGCCGGGGTGCTGGCCAACCGCGTCGGCACCTTGCGTCATGCGCAATTGCTCGAAGGTAGCCTCACTGAAGGCCTGCGCTGGTATGGCGCGTTGTCCCGGGAAACCGGGATTGAATTGCCGAGTCGGCACCTCGGTCTGGTTCAGGCCAGCGAGCTGAACGATCTTGATCTGCGCCTCGATGCGGCGGCGGATGCCTTGGCCAGCAGTTGCGAAGTCGAGCTGCCACCCGCAGTGGAATTCGCTGCACCTGATGTGATCGCTGCCGAGCCGTTGCTGGCCGGTGTGCGGATTGCCGTGGCCCGTGATGAAGCCTTCGCATTCACCTACGGCGCGAGCCTGGATCTGTTGCGAGCCATGGGCGCCGAACTGCTGTTTTTCTCACCGATCCGCGACACGCAATTACCGGAGGCCGACAGCCTCTATCTGCCGGGCGGTTACCCGGAATTGCACCATGTGGCGCTGGCACAGAACACCCCGATGCTCAACGCCATCCGCGCTCACCACGCGGCGGGCAAACCGTTGTTGGCCGAGTGTGGCGGCATGCTGTATTTGCTCGACTCGCTGACCGATGTCGAAGGCACTCGCGCAGAGCTGGTCGGTTTGCTGGCCGGTGATGCGGTGATGCAGACACGGCTGGCGGCGCTGGCGTTGCAGGCGGTCGAATTGCCGGAAGGCTCGCTGCGCGGGCACACCTATCACCATTCGTTGACCAGTACCGAACTTGAGCCGATTGCCCGTGGCCTCAGCCCTAACGGCGGGCGTGGGGCGGAGGCGGTTTATCGTGAGGGGCGGATGACGGCTTCTTATGTGCATTTCTATTTTCCGTCCAATCCGTCGGCGGTTGCCGCGCTGTTTGCGCCTGACCTTCAGACCGCTTTCGCGAGCAAGCCCGCTCCCACATTGAATGGCGTATTGCCTGTAGAAACGCGGTCAACTGTGGGAGCGGGCTTGCTCGCGAAGAGGTCATGACTGACAACGCATTCAGCCAGGCCGAACGCGAAGCGGTGTATCGCGCCATCGCCGAACGCCGCGACATGCGCCACTTCAGCGGTGGCACCGTCGAACCCGAGTTGCTCCGGCGCCTGCTCGAAGCCGCGCACCAGGCGCCGAGCGTCGGCCTGATGCAGCCTTGGCGATTCATCCGCATCAGCGATCGCGCCCTGCGCGGCAAGATCCAGTTGCTGGTGGAAGAAGAACGCATCCGCACCGCTGAAGCCCTTGGCGAACGCACCGACGAATTCATGAAACTGAAAGTCGAAGGCATCAACGACTGTGCCGAGGTGTTGGTCGCCGCGCTGATGGACGATCGCGAACGCCACATCTTCGGCCGCCGCACCTTGCCGGAAATGGACATGGCCTCGTTGTCCTGCGCGATCCAGAACCTGTGGCTGGCCTCCCGTGCCGAAGGACTGGGCATGGGTTGGGTGTCTTTATTCGAGCCGCAAGCCCTGGCCGACCTGCTGGGTTTGCCTGCCGGGGCCAAGCCTCTGGCGATTCTTTGCCTCGGGCCGGTCAAGGAATTCTATCCGGCGCCGATGCTGGTACTCGAAGGCTGGGCGCAGGCGCGTCCGCTAAGCGAATTGCTGTATGAAAATTATTGGGGAGTGAGTCAATGAGTGTGGCGTTGTTGAGTGTCGCCGCGGTTGCGCTGGATGCGCTGCTGGGTGAACCCAAACGCTGGCATCCGCTGGTGGCGTTCGGCCGTTTTGCCGACCGCATCGAACAACGTTTCAACGGCGGTGGACGCGGCTGGCGCAGTCACGGCGTTACCGCCTGGGTGATCGCGGTCGTGCCGCTGACCTTGCTCGCCACGGCTTTTTCCTGGGCGCCTTATGTAGGCTGGATCGTCGAGATTCTCGCGCTCTATTGCGCGCTCGGCATGCGTAGCCTCGGTGAACACGTCGAACCGGTTGCCAAGGCGCTGCGCAGTGATGATCTGGAGGAAGCGCGCAAACGCGTCGGTTACCTGGTCAGCCGCCAGACCAGCGAACTGGATAAAACCGAAGTCGCCCGCGCCGCCACCGAATCCGTCCTGGAGAACGGCAGCGACGCGGTGTTTGCCGCACTGTTCTGGTTTGCCGTGGCGGGCGCGCCCGGCGTGGTGCTCTACCGATTGAGCAATACGCTGGATGCGATGTGGGGTTATCGCAACGAGCGCTTCGAACGTTTCGGCTGGGCCGCGGCGAAGATCGACGACGTGCTCAACTACATTCCTGCGCGGTTGGTGGCGTTGACCTACGCGCTGCTGGGCAAAACCCGTCTCGCGCTGAAATGCTGGCGTATCCAAGGCCCGACCTGGGACAGCCCGAACGCCGGTCCGGTGATGGCTGCAGGGGCCGGTGCGCTGGGTGTCGAGTTGGGCGGCGCGGCGATTTATCACGGTGAATTGCATCAGCGTCCGCAGTTGGGCGAAGGCGCGCCGGCGGACGCCGACTCCATCGACCGAGGCTGGAAATTGGTCCGGCGCGGGGTATGGTTATGGCTGCTGATTCTCTGCGTGGGGGCTGAATTCTATGCTTGAGCACGGTGGTCGGTTGCGCAAGGCGGCGCTCGAATACGGTATCGCCGAAGCCGATTGGCTCGACCTGTCCAGCGGCCTCGCGCCCTGGCCGTTTCCGGTCCCGGACATTCCGTTGCGCGCCTGGGCGCGATTGCCGGAAACCGATGACGGACTGGAGCAGGCGGCCTGCGATTACTACGGTGCCGCGCAAGTGCTGCCGGTGGCCGGTTCTCAAATGGCGATCCAGTTGCTGCCGCGTTTGCGTCGGGTCGGCAAGGTCGGCGTGCTGTCGCCGTGTTACGCCGAGCACGCCGAAGCCTGGCGCCGCAGCGGTTACATCGTGCGTGAAGTGTTGGAGCAGGAGGTCGACTTCTTCCTCGACAGCCTCGACGTACTGGTGGTGGTCAACCCGAACAATCCCACCGGCCTGAGCCTGACGCCGAGCCGTCTGCTTGACTGGCATTCCAGGCTGGCTCAGCGCGGTGGCTGGCTGGTGGTGGACGAAGCGTTCATGGACAACACTCCACAGCTGAGCCTGGCGCCGTACGCGCATCAGGTCGGCTTGATCGTGCTGCGCTCTTTCGGCAAGTTTTTTGGTCTGGCCGGTGTGCGGTTGGGGTTCGTGCTGGCGGAGCGCAAGCTGCTCAAATTGCTCGCCGAACAAGTCGGACCCTGGGCCGTCAGCGGACCGACTCGCGTGCTGGGCCAGGTTTGTTTGCAGGATACCGAAGGCCACGCCAGACAGCGTGTGCGTACCGAACAAGCCAGCGAGCGTCTGGCTCATCTGCTGGAAAAACGCGGTTTCAAACCTCAGGGCGGTTGTGCCCTGTTTCAGTGGTTGACCACCGAACGCGCCGAAGAACTGCATGAGTTCATGGCCCGGAACGGCATTCTGCTGCGGTTGTTCACCCACAACAGCAGCCTGCGTTTCGGCCTGCCGGGCGAAGAGGCCGACTGGACCCGACTCGAGCAAGCGTTCGAGGCCTACGCCAAGGAAACCCGATGACTACGTTGATGGTGCAAGGCACCACCTCCGACGCCGGCAAAAGCACACTGGTAACGGCGCTGTGTCGCTGGGTCACGCGCCAGGGCATACGCGTCGTTCCGTTCAAGCCACAGAACATGGCGCTCAACAGTGCCGTAACCGCGGACGGTGGCGAGATCGGACGTGCGCAAGCGGTGCAGGCTCAGGCCGCCCATCTCGAACCGCACACCGACATGAATCCGGTGTTGCTCAAGCCCAACAGCGACACTGGCGCCCAGGTGATCATTCATGGTCGCGCCGTCACGACGATGAACGCGGTCGCGTATCACGACTACAAAGCTATCGCCATGCAAGCGGTGCTGGCCTCCCATGCGCGGCTGAGCGCGGCGTATCCAGTGGTCATGGTCGAAGGTGCAGGCTCGCCGGCGGAGATCAATCTGCGCGCAGGCGACATCGCCAACATGGGTTTCGCCGAAGCGGTGGATTGCCCGGTGGTGCTGATCGCCGACATCAATCGCGGCGGGGTTTTCGCGCATCTGGTGGGCACCCTGGAACTGCTGTCACCGAGCGAGCAGGCGCGGGTCAAAGGTTTCATCATCAACCGTTTTCGCGGCGACATTGCCTTGCTGCAACCAGGCCTCGACTGGCTGGAAGCGCGCACCGGCAAACCGGTGATCGGCGTTCTGCCGTACGTGATGGACCTGCATCTGGAAGCCGAGGACGGCATCGATCAGCGCCAGACCGACAAGGCCGATCAAGTGCTCAAAGTGGTGGTGCCGGTGTTGCCGCGCATCAGCAACCACACCGATTTCGATCCGCTGCGCCTGCACCCGCAAGTGGACCTTCAATTCATCGGCCCCGGGCAGGCAATTCCGCCCGCCGACCTGATCATTCTTCCCGGCTCGAAAAGCGTGCGCAGCGACCTTGCGTATTTGCGCGCCAATGGCTGGGACACCGCCATCGCCCGGCATTTGCGCTACGGCGGAAAAGTGTTGGGGATTTGCGGCGGTCTGCAGATGCTCGGCGAGCAGGTGCACGACCCGCTGGGCCTCGAAGGCGCGCCGGGCTCCAGCGACGGTCTGGGTTTGTTGGCGTTTGAAACGCAGCTTGAAGAAGAGAAGCAACTGCGCAATGTGCGCGGGCGTTTGGCGCTGGAGAATGCTGAAGTCAGTGGCTATGAAATTCACGCCGGCGTGACCACCGGGCCGGCGTTGGAAAACGCCGCCGTGCAGTTGGAAGATGGCCGTTGCGATGGTGCGCAAAGTGTCGATGGGCAGATTTTCGGCACCTATCTGCATGGCCTGTTCGAATCGCCGGCAGCGTGCAGCGCGCTGTTGCGCTGGGCGGGTTTGCAGGATGTGCAGGAAGTGGACTATCACGGGTTGCGCGAGCGTGATATCGAGCGGTTGGCGGATCTGGTGGAGAAGCATCTGGATACCGGGCTGTTGCGTGAGCTCTGCGGGATTTGAGGTGACCGGGCTGGCCCCTTCGCGAGCAAGTCGAATCGTCGCACCGCCGCTCCCACATTGGAACGCGGTCAACTGTGGGAGCGGGCTTGCTCGCGAAAGCGGCAGTCGCCTCACCGAATATTTAAAGGATGTAACCATGCTGCAACTGATCCTCGGCGGCGCCCGCTCCGGCAAAAGTCGCCTGGCCGAAAAACTGGCAACAGACAGTCAGCTCCAGGTGACCTACATCGCCACCAGCCAACCGCTGGATGGTGAAATGAACGAACGGGTCGCCCACCACCGCGCCCGTCGTCCGGCCGAATGGGCGCTGATCGAAGAGCCCGTTGAACTCGCCCGTGTCCTGCGCGAATCCGCCCGCGCCGATCGCTGCCTGCTGGTGGATTGCCTGACCCTGTGGATGACCAATCTGCTGATGCTCGACGACACCGAGTGCCTGGCCGCCGAGCGCGAAGCCTTGCTGGACTGCCTGGATGAATTGCCGGGTGAAATCATTTTTGTCAGCAACGAGACCGGAATGGGTGTCGTGCCGCTGGGCGAACTGACTCGCCGCTACGTCGATGAAGCCGGTTGGCTGCATCAAGCTCTGGCCGAACGCTGTCAGCGAGTCGTCCTGACCGTCGCCGGCCTGCCCCTGACTTTGAAAGGAACTGCGTTATGACTCAATCCTGGTGGCTGAACCCGTGCAAGCCGATTGACGCCCAAGCCGTCGAACAGGCCCAAGCACGGCAACAGCAGCTGACCAAACCCGCCGGCTCCCTTGGGCGGCTCGAGTCGGTGGCGGTGCAATTGGCCGGGTTGCAGGGGCAGGTGAAGCCGAGACTGGATCAGCTGTGGATCGCGATTTTTGCCGGTGACCATGGCGTCGTCGCCGAAGGTGTGTCGGCGTTTCCCCAGGAAGTCACCGGGCAGATGCTGCACAACTTCGTCAGCGGTGGCGCGGCGATCAGTGTGTTGGCGCGCCAACTCGGCGCTTCCCTCGAAGTGATCGACCTCGGCACGGTGACGCCATCGTTGAATCTGCCGGGCGTGCGTCACCTGAACATCGGCGCGGGCACCGCGAATTTTGTTGAAGGCGCGGCCATGACTCAAGCACAGGGCGAACTCGCCTTGCAGGCCGGTCGTGACAGCGTGCAGCGTGCGCTCGCGGCGGGCGCGCAGTTGTTCATCGGTGGCGAGATGGGCATCGGCAACACGACGGCGGCCAGTGCGTTGGCCTGTGCGTTACTGGATTGCCCGGTGGTGCACTTGACCGGGCCGGGCACCGGCCTGAACGCGGCGGGTGTCAGCCATAAAGCCCAGGTCATCGAGCGAGCTTTGGCCTTGCACAGTGCTCAGCGTGGCGACGCGCTGCAAACCCTGCTCAATCTCGGCGGTTTCGAAATTGCAGCGTTGGTCGGCGCGTATCTGGCGTGTGCCCAGGAAGGCGTCGCAGTGCTGGTGGACGGGTTCATTAGCAGCGTCGCTGCGTTGGTGGCGGTGCGCTTGAATCCTGGCTGCCGCCAGTGGCTGTTGTTTGGTCATCGCGGCGCCGAGCCGGGTCATCGTCACGTGCTGGAAACCCTGAACGCCGAACCCTTGCTGGACCTCGGTCTGCGTCTGGGCGAGGGCAGCGGCGCCGCGTTGGCCGTGCCGTTGCTGCGCCTGGCGTGTGACCTTTACGGGCAAATGGCGACGTTCGCCGAAGCGGCCGTGGCGGATCGTCCGGCATGACCTTGCGCCTTGACCTGTTGCGCCACGGCGAAACCGAACTCGGCGGCGGCCTGCGCGGCAGCCTCGACGATGCGTTGACCGACACAGGTTGGGCGCAGATGCGCGCGGCGGTGGTCGATCAGGGGCCTTGGGATCGCCTGGTCAGTTCGCCGTTGCAACGCTGTGCGCGGTTCGCTGAAGCGCTCGGGACGCAACTGGGTTTGCCGGTGCAGCTGGATAAAGATCTGCAGGAACTGCATTTCGGCGCGTGGGAAGGGCAGAGCGCGGCGGCGTTGATGGAAACCGATGCCGAAGCGCTGGGCCTGTTTTGGGCCGACCCTTATTCGTTTACGCCACCTCAAGGGGAGCGGGTCGAGGATTTTTCGACGCGGGTATTGGCGGCGGTCGCTCGGTTGCAGGTGGCGTATGCGGGCGAACGTGTGTTGCTGATCAGCCATGGCGGCGTCATGCGTTTGTTGCTGGCGCAGGCGCGGGGCTTGCCTCGTGAGCAATTGCTCAACGTTGAAGTCGGCCATGGTGCGTTGTTTTCTCTGAGCGTCGAGACTGGCGTCATTCTCAAGGAAGCGAGCTGATCATGTTGCCGTTCTGGATCGCCCTGCAATTTTTGAGCAGTCTGCCGATTCGTCTACCGGGCATGCCGGCGTCTCAGGAATTGGGGCGCTCGCTGCTGTTCTATCCATTGGTCGGGCTGCTGTTTGGCGGGATTTTGTGGGCGCTGAACTGGCTGTTGCTCGGCACACCGTTGTTGCTGCACGCGGCGTTGTTGTTGACGGTTTGGGTGTTGCTCAGCGGAGCGTTGCACCTCGACGGTCTGGCTGATAGCGCTGACGCCTGGCTCGGTGGATTCGGCGACCGCGAGCGCACGCTGACGATCATGAAGGATCCGCGCAGCGGTCCGATCGCGGTGGTGACGCTGGTGCTGGTGTTGCTGCTGAAGTTCGCCGCGGTGCTGGCGTTGATCGAGCAACAGCACAGCGTTTTTTTGATCATCGTTCCGTTGATTGGCCGCGCTGCGTTGTTGGGGTTGTTCCTGACCACGCCGTATGTGCGGGCGGGTGGTTTGGGGCAGGCGCTGGCGGATCATTTGCCGCGTTTGGCCGGTAAACAGGTGCTGGCGGTCAGTGCGCTGGGTTGTGTCCTTATTTCAGGCCTGAGCGGTGTTTGGGCGCTGGTGCTCGCTGCACTGGTTTTCGTCTGGTTGCGGCAGGTGATGCTGCGACGATTGGGCGGGACGACGGGCGATACGGCGGGGGCGTTGCTGGAATTGCAGGAGATGGTGGTGCTGGTTGGTTTGGCATTGACCTGATGTTTTTTGCGGTGGATGTGCTGGCCCCTTCGCGAGCAAGCCCGCTCCCACAGTGGATGTGTGGTGTTCCACTATCGCCTAATCAATGCAAAAACCTGTGGGAGCGGGCTTGCTCGCGAAGGCGATCTCCCTTACAACGAGAATTCTGAAACTTGCTTTCATTTAACCGCGGGTATATACACGCACCATGCTCGACTCCCAATGTTTATGCATCAACCTGCGTCGCGCCGCCCGTGGCGTCAGCAGGCACTACGACGGCGCTCTCGACGGCTTCGGAATCAACGTTGCCCAGTATTCTTTGCTGTGTAATCTGCAGCGTCTGAATCAACCGAGTATTTCCACCCTGGCGGAAGCCATGGGCCTGGACCGCAGCACTCTCGGTCGTAATCTGCGAGTGCTGGAGGGCGAAGGCCTGGTGATGCTGGTCGAGGGCGAAGACATGCGCAATCGCATCGTCAAGCTGACCGAGGCCGGTGCTGAACGGCTGACGGCGGCCCTGCCAGCCTGGGAGGCGGCGCAGCAGCGACTGGTTGATCGACTGGGTGCCGAAAAACGCGAAATCTTGCTGAAGCTGCTGGACGAACTGGCCTGACGCCGGTTTTTCCGATCTTAAGCGGGTATATACCCGCTACCGGAGAATAAGAATGACATCGATGTGGCGTACTTGCGGTTGGGTTCTGTTGGGGAGTGCGCTGATCCTTGCGTTGTCTCTGGGGGTGCGACACGGCTTCGGGCTGTTCCTGGCGCCGATGAGTGCCGAGTTCGGCTGGGGGCGTGAGACGTTCGCCTTTGCCATCGCCTTGCAGAACCTGATCTGGGGGTTGGCGCAGCCCTTTACCGGCGCGTTGGCCGACCGTTTCGGCGCGGCGAAAGTGGTGCTGATCGGTGGCGTGCTCTACGCACTGGGCCTGGTGTTCATGGGGCTGTCGGACTCGGCAGTGACCCTGTCGTTGAGCGCCGGTCTGTTGATCGGCCTCGGTCTGTCGGGCACGTCGTTCTCGGTGATCCTCGGCGTGGTCGGCCGCGCGGTGCCGCCGGAGAAACGCAGCATGGGCATGGGCATTGCCAGTGCCGCCGGTTCGTTCGGTCAATTCGCGATGTTGCCCGGTACGCTGGGGTTGATCGGCTGGCTCGGCTGGTCGGCGGCATTGCTGGTGCTGGGCTTGCTGGTCGCGCTGATTGTGCCGTTGGTGAGCATGCTCAAGGACAATCCGTTGCCGGTCCTCGGCCATGAGCAGACCCTCTCCGAAGCATTGCGCGAAGCCTGTTCCCATTCGGGATTCTGGCTGCTGTCGTTCGGCTTTTTTGTCTGCGGTTTCCAGGTGGTGTTCATCGGCGTGCACTTGCCGGCGTATCTGGTGGATCAGCACTTGCCCGCCACAGTCGGCACTACGGTGCTGGCGCTGATCGGCTTGTTCAACATTTTTGGTACTTACACGGCAGGCTGGCTCGGCGGGCGGATGTCCAAGCCGCGTTTGCTCACCGGTCTGTATGTGCTGCGGGCGGTGGTGATTGCGCTGTTTCTGTGGGCGCCGGTCACGACCACCACGGCATATCTGTTTGGCATGGCCATGGGTTTCCTGTGGCTGTCGACCGTGCCTTTGACCAACGGCACCGTAGCGACCTTGTTCGGCGTACGAAATCTGTCCATGCTCGGTGGGATCGTTTTCCTGTTTCACCAGCTCGGATCGTTCCTCGGCGGCTGGTTGGGCGGGGTGGTGTATGACCGAACCGGGAGCTATGACTTGATCTGGCAGGTAGCGATTCTCTTGAGTCTGTTGGCGGCTGCCCTGAACTGGCCAGTGCGTGAGCGGCCGGTGGCGCGCCTGCAAACCCGGATGAGTGCGACATGAACAGCCTCTGGCCACGAATCGCCGTGGCAGCGGGTGGCGTCTTGTTGCTGGCCCTGGCGTGGTGGGGCTGGCATCAGGGCGGGCTGGCGTTGATGCAATTGGGCATGGGCGCTTGCTAGCACGATGTGAGGGCGAGTAAGTTCGTTGCAGACGACTTCTCAAGGAGGCATGGACATGCTGATGCGCTGGCTTGCCGTTCCCGCGTTACTGGTGGCGTTTACCGGATTGTCACAAGCCACGGAGTGCCCGGAGCTTTTGCAAGGCTCGTTGCCCAAGCTGCGTGCCAAGGAAACGATCGACCTGTGCCAGCGCTTCGCCGGTAAACCGCTGGTGGTGGTCAATACCGCGAGCTTTTGCGGTTTCGCCCCGCAATTCAAAAGCCTGGAGGCGCTGAATCAGCGTTACAAGGGGCAGGGTCTGGAGGTGATCGGTGTGCCTTCCAATGACTTCAAGCAGGAATCCAAGGACGGCGAGGAAACCGCCAAGGTTTGCTACGTGGATTACGGCGTGACCTTCACCATGACCGAGTCGCAGAAAGTGCGCGGTGATGATGCGACTCATCTGTTCCAGGTCCTCGCTGAGCAGAGCGATGAGCCGAAGTGGAACTTCTACAAATACGTGGTCGATCGCAAGGGCAAGGTGATCGCCAATTTTTCCAGCCTGACCACGCCTGATGACCCCGAGTTTATCGAGGCGGTGGAAAAAGCACTGGCCTCGCAACCCTGATCGATAGTCGAGTCCTGAAATAGGTTTACACCGCATTTCATTTTGTAGGAGCGAGCTTGCTCCGGGCGGCGTTCCGACGAAAAACCCAAGGTCGCCACGGGGCATCTGGTTTTACGCATTATCGTTCACGACCATCGCGAGCAAGCTCGCTCCTACAGTGTTTTCGAGACTCACTAAAAAAGCCCCGCTTCTGTACAAGAGAGCGGGGCTTTTTTGATTCAAGCGGCGAGTGGTTCAGACTCGCCGCGAATCATCAGAAGCGGTAAGTCGCACCGACACCGAAACCGTTCGCCGAGTTTTCGTACTTGGCGCTGTAGGTTTGGCGGCCGTTGTCGTCGTTGATCTTGACCGACTCTTCGACCAGGTACGAATACGCGACATCGATGGTCAGATCGTCGGTCGGGCTCCAGCCAGCGCCCAGGCTGAAAACCTTGCGATCGCCAGTCGGGATGCGTGGGGAACGATTTTCGTTGTTGGTCGGAGCCTGATCCACCGAGAAACCGGTGCGCAGAACCCACTGCTTGTTCAACTGGTAGGCAGCGCCGATGGCGTGAGCCCAGGTGTCGTGCCAGTTCTGTGGCTCGCCGATGGTGCCAAACCGGTTGGCCAGGGCGGCAGGAACGCCACTGTTCTCAACGCTGATTTCTTTCAGGCGGCTCCAGCGAGTCCAGGTGCTGCCTGCGTACAGAGTCCACTGGTCGTCCAGCTGGTGAGTGACCGAGAAATCGACCGACTCAGGGGTGGTGATGTCCAGCGACGCGTCGTACTTCTGGTTTGGGTTTTGACCCAGGCCGGCGAGCACGCTGTAGTTGACCTTGGTATCACCCTCGAGCGTGTACTTCACTTTCGAGTGGTAGGTCAGGCCGACGCGAGTGCTGTCGGTGGCTTGAACCAGGATGCCGACGTTGTAACCCAGTGCGGTGTCGTCACCCTTGATTTTGACTTGACCGTCCGGAGCGAGCGGACTTGGCGAAATGTTAAGGCTCGATTCCAGCTTGCCGTCAATGCGGTTGATGGTCGGACCGAAACCGATCGATACCTTGTCGTTGAAGGCGTAGCTGACGGTTGGCTGCAGGGTGACGATTTTGACTTCACTTTTGCTACCGAAATAACGGCCGGCAAAATTGTTCTCGTAGTCGGTCACCAGGCCGAATGGCGCGTATACACCGATACCGAATGCCCAATGGTCGTCGATTGGCTTGACGTAGTAGCCCATTGGAACGGCGATAAAGGGAACCATATCGCCGTCATTGCTGCCACCACGGCTGCCGCGGGCGTCGCTGATATCGGTATGTGCATCGAGAAATGCAGCACCGCCGGTGACTTGTTCGCGCTTGAGGCGCGCCATGCCGGCAGGGTTGCCAAAAACTGTGCTTGCATCATCGGCAGAAGAAGATCGCCCGGCAAAACCTGTACCCATCCCGCTGATGCTTTGTTCGTTGATGGCATAGCCACTTGCAAAGATCTGGGTGGATGCCAAGGCAGCGGCGAGAGTAAGGGTGGTGTTGAATATTACTTTTTTCATTATTAGAGTTCCTGATGATCACCGGGGCGGAAATTACCAACATTTTCGTCCCGGCGCCATAGGCTGTATGGCTTGATTTAGAGCGGTTTTGTAGGACAATCCAACCAAATTCGCGACGTGTTGCGCGGTCTTCCGAAAAGGCGGATCAGCAGGCGACCTGATTCAGCGGTGAAACACAGGTTTGCCAGGCATAGGTGAAGTCTCTCAGGCGTCCTTGGGGCTGGAAGGTCTGGCGCCAGATGCGGGCCATTCCCAGCAGGTCGTCTGCTTCGGGGAGCGGAGTGTTCTGTTCTTCGACCAGCAGCCAGGCGATGGCTGTGGCATAACGCAGGTTGACGGTCAGTTCGAGGTGCGGGCCACTCAGAAAAGCATGTTGGCTGGCCAGACCGCGGACCAGGCTGGCGCGTTCCGGATCAAGTGCCAGGTAATGATCCCAGAGTGCCTGGTGGCGGGGTTCGGCGATTCGGTACAAGCCGTGTCCACGGCGGTCATGCAGGGCGGAACCAAGGGCTGACTGACTGGCGGCGATGCCCAGCAGCAGGGATTCGGCGGTTGCGCTATGGCGTCCCAGGTAAATCAATGTCGGACGGATCACATAACGGCACAGTTCGCTGGCAGCGATACCCATAAAACCCTCGAACATGAAGTGGTCGGCGAGTCCTGAAGGTAGCGTTGGCAGCGGGTGGATCGAATCAGGCTCGCCGGAAGCGGAACAAGCCGCTTGAGTTGAAGTGTAGTGTCATATTCGCGCTGTAAAGGACTGTTTTTAAAATATTTCCGGCAGCCAGTTATAACCGTTATATCGGTTAGTGCTTACGCGGTGGTAGAAAAAAGAGAAATATCAGGCAATAAAAAGCCCCGCTTTTCAGCGAGGCTTCTGGGGTTTTCAGCCTTCTGGCGTATCAGGCAACCAGTGCCTGACGGGTACGCTCGATCACGGCCTGCAGCGGCTCGGCGCTGGAGTATTGATCGGGGTACAGACGTTCGCTGTGACGAGCGATGCCGTGTTCGTTGACCAGGGTGAAGCTGAAGCAGCCTTTGCGAGCGGCCATGATCAGGCAGTTCATTGGTGCAAAAGCGTTGGTTAGGGTGCGGATGGCATCCTGAGTGTGGATTTGAGTAGTCATTAATGGGTGTTCCTACAAGCGACACGGATAAGAACCGTGCAAAGTTAAAACGTTCCAGTGACGACGACCACCATTGGTCGAACGAAGAACCCGACTGGAACAAAGCAGCCAGTTTGAAGCGCTGATTAAATTGGCGCGCTTGGGCTGGCAGGTAGGTACTTAGGAGGGCAGGCAACACATCAAGGGCAAAGGTTCTGGGCCCGGGGTGAAGATCCTGATCAATTTGCAGGCTGGTTCGGTCAGAGTAAGTGAGCTTCGCAACACCCTTTGCTTTCGATTCAAAGGCAGTGTTGACGCAAGGTTTACCTGGAAACCATCGAGGTGGTCGATCCCGCTTGTTCGGTTGAAGCTTCCTGTTGGAAGGCAGACCGGGGGGATTTGTTCGACCAGAATTGACTTTCAGCTTGGTACTAACGCCGCGGATACTATCGGATTGAACTGCAGAAGGGAAGTGTGTTAGCCAAAAACATTTTCTGAACGCCGTCGCTCAGCTGCTAATTGGGGGGCTTCATCCGCCGTTTTGCCCTGCAATAGCACAAAATCCGACGGTCGGTCGGCCACGTTCATCGGACCAGAGTCTGCGTGGACCAAGGGTTTGCCAGGGTTTATCCCCAGACCGGGTAGCAAAATGCGCCGAAAAAGCGCATCGATATAACTGCCTCGAAGGGACTTGTGCACATAAGTTGCGCGAGTTGTCACCCCACTGTCATCTAGCCTTCAAGCGCAGTGGATGCCTGTAACCAAAATTTAAGTCAATGAAAAGCATCGCTTTTTTTTACTGGTGAAAAAATCGTCAGTTTGACTGCGAGCCCCATTCCACAGGGCTTTGCGAGAGTTCAGGGGCGGTTGTCCACTGAGTTATCCACAGCTTCTGTGGATTGTCCCGAGCGCTTGCTCTAGGACGGGTGTGCCGGTTTTTTTTAGACTTTACCTGTAAGAAAAAAAGAGTAGAGTGGCGCGCCTTCCGATCTGCCCCACAGTGTTTTATGAAGTTTCGCTCAGTACCCGTTTCCGTAACCTCTACACCTCCCCAAGTGACCCCGCCCAAGCGCTTTTCGATGCGTGTGGCCGAGTGGCTGCTGGACAGCCCGCGCCTGGGCGAAAACAGCAACGTCAAACACTTCGCCGGACGTTTGCTCAAGCAGCCGGCCCGCGAAGGTGTCGTGGCCGCGCAAAGCCGTCTCGGCCAGTTGATGTGCCGCGAATGCGGGAATGCCCGGGATCGTCGTATCGGCCAGGACCTTTTGCGTCAGGCCGCGCGCGCAGGGGATCGACGCGCCCAACGGGAACTGGGTCTGATCGAAGACTGAGCTGTCCAAGACCTGACACCTTGGTTAACCTTCAAGTTTTATCGAATGGGCAGGAATGGCAATGGCGATGGACTTGACCAGCATATTGCTCGGTCTGGCAGGGGCTGCACTGCCGTTGTTGGCATTGGCCTGGCAACTTCAGCGCCGGGCGAGCGCCACGCAGTCGGATGTTGCGCTGCTGGAAGAGCGTCTGGCCATGGCCCATCTGGCCCAGGATGGATTGAACGCCCAACTCGAAGCCTGTCGCGACGAAATCGCTGATCTGGGGCAGGCCAATGGCGCCAAACAGGCTGACCTCGCTGCGGTTCGTCGTGAAGTCGAACTGCTGCAGATCGAACGCGATGACGCCCGCGACGCCGCCCATGCCTGGAACATCGAGCGCGCCGGTAAAGAGGCTGAGTTGCGTCGTCTGGATGCCCAGGCCGCTTCCCTCAACGCCGAGCTGCGCGAGCAACAGGAAAGCCATCAGCAACGCCTCAACGACCTGCAAGGCTCGCGAGACGAATTGCGTGCCCAGTTCGCCGAACTGGCGGGCAAGATCTTCGACGAGCGCGAGCAGCGTTTTGCCGAAACCAGTCAGCAGCGTCTGGGACAGTTGCTCGATCCTTTGAAGGAACGCATCCAGTCGTTTGAAAAGCGCGTCGAGGAAAGTTATCAGGCCGAGGCGCGCGAGCGCTTCTCGCTGGCCAAGGAGCTGGAGCGTCTGCAACAGCTGAACCTGCGCCTGAGCGACGAAGCCACCAACCTGACCCGCGCCTTGAAAGGCCAGAAAACCCAGGGCAACTGGGGCGAGCTGATTCTTGAGCGGGTGCTTGAACACGCCGGCCTCGAGAAGGGCCGCGAGTATCAGACCCAGGTCAACCTCAAAGGCCCGGACGGTGAACGGTTCCAGCCAGACGTGATCATTTATTTGCCCGGCGACAAGCAGGTGGTGGTCGACTCCAAGGTCAGCCTGACGGCTTATCAGCAATACGTGGCGGCGGAAGACGATACCATCGGCCAGATCGCCATCAAACAGCACGTGCTGTCGCTACGCACTCACGTCAAAGGCCTGGCCGGCAAGGATTACAAGCGTCTCGACGGCTTGCACAGCCTGGATTTCGTCTTGCTGTTCGTGCCCATCGAAGCGGCATTTTCCGCGGCGTTGCAGGCGGAGCCGACCCTGTTTCAGGAGGCCTTCGACCGCAACATCGTGATCGTCAGCCCGACCACGTTGCTGGCCACCCTGCGTGTCATC
Organism: Pseudomonas sp. LBUM1670; assembly: GCF_059695695.1. Lineage (NCBI taxonomy): Bacteria > Pseudomonadati > Pseudomonadota > Gammaproteobacteria > Pseudomonadales > Pseudomonadaceae > Pseudomonas > Pseudomonas sp. LBUM1670. Next base: position 1,762,218 of record NZ_CP166783.1, read on the forward strand.
GACAGCCTGTGGAAGCAGGAGCGCCAGAGTCAGAACGCCCGGGAAATCGCCGAGCGGGCAGGGTGGCTGTACGACAAGTTCGTGCTGTTCATTCAGGACCTGGATGAAGTCGGCAATCGCCTGCAGCAACTGGACAAGGCCTACAGCTCGGCGCGTAACAAGTTGACAGAGGGTCGCGGCAATCTGGTCAGCCGCAGTGAGCAGCTCAAGTTGCTGGGCGCGCGGGCGAGCAAGAGCTTGCCGGCGGACCTGCTGGAGCGGGCGATGACCGATGTGGATGGGTTGGCGGAATTACCGGAGTAGCCGAAAAGCGAAAAGCGAAAAGCTAAAAGCTTCGCGAGCAAGCCCGCTCCCACATTTGACCGCATTCTACTGAAGGAACTCGGTCAAATGTGGGAGCGGGCTTGCTCGCGAAGACGGCAGTGGCGGCCCCACAAGATTCAAGCCTGCCGTACTACAACGGCAAATGCCGACTCAACAACGCCCGCAACGCCGCCGGTTTCACCGGTTTGGCCAGGTAATCCAGCCCCGCCGCATGCACTCGGGCGATCGTTTCCGGGTGTCCATCGGCGCTGATCACCACGCCTGGCACCGGCTCGCCCAGGCGGGTTCGTAACCAGGCCATCAAGTCCGTCCCGGTCTCGCCATCGTCGAGGTGGTAATCCACCAACGCCAATTGCGGACGCATGCCATTGCTCAGCAGCGCCGCGCATTCGTCGCGGTTTCGCGCCGTCCAGACCTGACAACCCCAGCGGGTCAGCAGGCTGTTCATGCCGATCAGGATGCTGTCTTCGTTGTCGATGCACAGTACCTGCGCGCCGCTCAGAAGTTTGCCGTTGAGTTCGGTGACGTTGGCCGGCGCCGCGATTTGCGCCTTGGCCAACGGCACGCTGACGCTGAACACGCTGCCGCGACCCGGCCAGGAGCGCACTTGCAGGGTGTGGCCCAGAACGCGACACAGTCCGTCTGCAATCGCCAGGCCCAGGCCCAGGCCTTTCTCGGCACGGGTCTGGTGGCTGTCCAGGCGTTTGAATTCTTCGAAAATCACTTTCAGTTTATCTTTCGGGATCCCCGGCCCACGGTCCCAGACTTCCAGGCACAGTTCACCCTTGTGCCGACGAACCCCCAACAGCACCGGCCCCTTGGCGTAGCGGAAGGCGTTGGTCAGGAAGTTCTGCAGGATCCGTCGCAACAGTTTGATGTCGCTGTCGACCCGCAGCGTACTGCCTCGAACCCTGAATTTGAGCCCTTGGTCTCGGGCCAGCACCTTGAATTCTGCGCCAAGAATGTCGAACAGCTCGTTGAGCACGAATGGTTTCGGGGCCGGGTTGATCTTGCCGTTTTCCAGGCGGGAAATGTCCAGCAGATCGCTGATCAGGTCTTCGGCCGAGCGCAGTGACGAGTCCAGGTGATGAACCAGTTTCTGCGCTTCGCCGGACAAGCCATCGTCCTGATGGGACAGGGCCGCGGAAAACAGCCGCGCGGCGTTCAACGGCTGCATCAGATCGTGGCTGACCGCCGCGAGAAAACGGGTTTTCGACTGGTTGGCCGACTCGGCGGTGCCCTTGGCTTCGGTCAGGGCCACGTTGAGTTGCGACAGCTCGTGGGTGCGCTCGGTGACTCGCCGCTCCAGGCGTTCGTTGGCTTCGGTCAGCGCCTGTTCGGCTTCGCGGAACGCGGTGATGTCGGTAAAACTCATGACGAAACCGCCGCCCGGCATCGGGTTGCCGATCAACTCGATCACACGGCCATTGGGGAACAGTCGTTCAGAGGTGTGGGCGCGGCCCTGACGCATCCAGTGCAGGCGTCGGGCGACGTGCACTTCGGCTTCGCCGGGACCGCACAGACCGCGCTCGGCGTTGTAGCGAATGATGTCGGCAATCGGCCGCCCAACGCTGATCAAGCCGTCCGGGTAGTTGAACAGCTCCAGATAACGCCGGTTCCACGCCACCAGTCGCAACGATTGGTCGACCACGCTGATGCCTTGCGTAATGTTCTCGATCGCGCCTTGCAGCAGCGCGCGATTGAACTGCAGCACTTCAGAGGCTTCGTCGGCGATACGGACGACATCCTCGAGTTGCATTTCCCGACCTTCGATGGCGGCCTTTACCACCGCGCGTGTCGAAGAGGCGCCAAGCACACCGGCCAGCAAGCGTTCGGTGTGGGCGATCCATTCACCGTCGGCGTTCTGATTCGGGTTGAAGCCTTTGCCCTGGCGGTAGGCGAAACGGATAAAACTCTGACGGGCGCGTTCTTCCCCGACAAACCGTGCCGCCAGTTGCAGCAGATCGTCGATCTGCACCGACAGCATCGAGCGGGCGCTGGGGCGGGCACTGATTTCCTGGCCAATGAATCGACCGGCCTGCCAGTGTTCCGAAACCCGTGTGCGTGACAGCACCGATACCCAGGCGAACAGCGTGAAGTTGGCCGCGAGGGACAGCACCACGCCTTGGGTCAGCGGGGTGAGCGGCAGGTTCAGCGGGTTGCTGTGCAGCCACGCCAGGCCGGGGAAACTGCTCAACGACAAACCGAGGCTGTGGGCGGCAATCGGCAGAATCAGCGTGTAAAACCACAGGAATGTCCCGGCGGCGAGGCCGGCGAAGACGCCGCGGCGGTTGGCCTGTTTCCAGTACAGCGCGCCGAGCATGGCCGGTGCCAGTTGGGTCACGGCGGCGAAGGCGATCTGGCCGATGGTCGCCAGGCTCGCGGTGGAGCCCAGAAGGCGATAGCTGACGTAGGCCAACAGCAAAATCACCACGATGCTGACGCGACGCACCGAGAGCATCCACTGACGGAACACTTCGAACGGCCGCTCGGCGTTGTTGCGGCGCAGCAACCACGGCAACAGCATGTCGTTGGAGACCATGGTCGACAGCGCCACACTGGCGACAATCACCATGCCGGTCGCCGCCGAAGCGCCACCGATAAAGGCCAGCATCGCCAGCGCGGGGTGGGCTTGCGCCAGTGGCAGGCTGATGACAAACGAGTCCGGCAACACCGAACTGGGCAGCAGCATCTGACCGGCCAAAGCAATCGGGACGACGAACAATGCCGCCAACGCCAGGTACGCCGGGAAGACCCACTTGGCCAGGCGCAAATCCTGTGGGTCGATGTTTTCCACCACGGTCACGTGAAACTGTCGGGGCAGGCAAATGATCGCCATCATCGCCACACCGGTTTGCACCACCATCGACGGCCAGTTGATGGTTTCCTTCCAGTACTCTTCGAGGCGCGGTGCGAGCATCGCCTGATTGAACAGGTCGTCGAAACCGTCGTACAGGCCGTAGGTCACAAACGCGCCGACCGCAAGAAACGCGAACAGCTTGACCAGTGACTCGAACGCAATCGCCAGCACCATGCCGCGGTGGTGTTCGGTGGCGTCGAGGTTGCGGGTACCGAACACAATGGTAAACAACGCGAGCACCAGCGACACGATCAACGCCGTGTCCTGGGCGCGAGTACCCATGGCGTCGGCACCGGCACCGATCAGCAGGTTCACGCCGAGCACAATGCCTTTGAGCTGCAGCGCGATGTAAGGCAGGACGCCGACCAGACAGATCAACGCCACGACAATCGCCAGTGACTGGGATTTGCCATAACGGGCGGCGATGAAGTCGGCAATGGAGGTGATGTTCTCCTGCTTGCTGATCATCACCATTTTTTGCAGGACCCACGGCGCGCAGACGAGCAGCAGGATCGGCCCGAGGTAGATCGGGAGGAACGACCAGAGTTGTTCGGCGGCCTGGCCGACGGCGCCGAAGAATGTCCAACTGGTGCAATAGACCGCCAGCGACAGGCTGTACACCCAGGCGCGCATCCGCGGTGGCAACGGCGCACTGCGCCGGTCACCGTAGAAGGCGATGGCGAACATGACGGCCATATAGGCCAGGGCGACGGCGGCGATCAGCCCGCTGGACAGCGACATGGGAACTCCAGACAAAAGACACCACCCGGGACTTCCGCCCGGACAGACAGTCTCGCATGACCGTCTGCGTTAGTCAGTGTCGACCAAGGTCGTGGCGTGGCGGGGTGTCGCAGGGGGAGTGACAGTCAGATTTTTGGTGTTTGTGCTGGCCTCTTCGCGAGCAAGCCCGCTCCCACATTCGACCGCGTTCTTATGGGAGAAACCGGTTAAATGTGGGAGCGGGCTTGCTCGCGAAGGCGGCCTCACTGACTAAACGCAATCTCTATCAACCGATGCAATTCCTCCACCGCCAAAGGCGCTGGCGAGAACAGAATGCGAAACACCGTAGGCGCTGCCACCAGATTAATCAGTCGATCAACACTCGGTTTCTGCTGATCAGGATAACGATCCAGAATCGTCTGCAACTGCCCGCCAATGAGAGTCGCGCAAAAACCTGGCGTCGGGCTCGATTGCACATCACGGAGCATGTTGCGCCCGGGTTCGGAACTCATTTCGTCCAGATACTGTTCCGCCCACGCGTGCACATCCCCGCGCAGGCTGCCGGTGTTGGCCGGCTCACTGTCAGGCTGCATGCGTGCGAGGGCGACATCTGCCAGCAACACCGACAGATCCCCCCAGCGCCGGTAAATGGTCGACGGCGTAACCCCGGCGCGTGTGGCGATTTGCGGGACGGTCACGGTGGCGCGGTCCTGTTCTTCCAGGAGCGCGCGGACCGCCGAATGAATCGACTCTTGCACCCGGGCACTGCGGCCACCGGGGCGTAAACCTTCTTTAATAGCCATGGCGCGGACCTTAACACAAAGAATTTGCTTTAAGAGCTGGCGAGTAGCACACTCTGCAAAAGCAAAAAGTTAGCTTTTGTGGAGTGTACGCATGTCGAATTCAGCTTCCAACCGTTCAAGCCTGTGGTTTCTGGCGATCACTTTACTGAGTTTTCTCGCCGCTTCCACGGCGCCGACGCCGTTGTATCACTTGTATCAGGAGCAGCTGCAATTCTCGGCAGCGACCCTGACCGTGATTTTCGGCGTGTACGCCATCAGTTTGCTGGTGGCGCTGCTGACGGTCGGTTCGCTTTCGGATCATCTGGGGCGCAAGCCGGTTATTTTCACGGCCGTCATACTGAACCTGCTGGCGATGTTGCTGTTTATCAATGCTGACAGTGTGGCGTGGTTGATCAGTGCGCGAGTACTTCAGGGGTTTGCGACCGGGATGGCCACCGCCGTATTGAGTGCCGCGCTGCTGGACACCGATCGGCAGCAGGGGCCGCTGGTCAACAGCGTTGCACCGTTGCTCGGCATGGCGATTGGCGCCATGGGTTGCGGCTTGCGGGCCGAGTTTGCGCCGCTGCCGTTGCAGTTGACCTATTGGGTGCTGCTCGCGCTGTTTGTGATGCAGGCGCTGTACGTCTGGCGCCTGCCGGAAAGCGTCAGCCCGCAACCGGGGGCATGGGCCTCGTTGCGTCCGACCCTGCATGTACCGACCCAGGCACGCTCCACCTTGTGGCGGGTGTTGCCGTTGAACATCTCGACTTGGGCGCTCGGCGGTTTTTATGCCTCGCTCGCTCCCTCGCTGTTACGCACGGCCACCGGCTCAACCTCGAATCTGATGGGGGGAGCGGCAGTAGCGGCATTGACAGTGACCGGCGCGCTGATGATCTTCACCCTGCGTAACCAGCCCGCCGCCAAAGCGCTGATGTTCGGCGGCACATTCCTGCCAACGGGCGTCGTGTTGCTTTTACTGGGCGTGCACAGCGCCAGCCTGCCATTGTTTTTCCTTGGCACACTGGTGGCCGGTTGCGGATTTGGCGCCGGTTTCCTGGGGGCGGTGCGCAGTCTGGTCCCACTGGCGCTGCCCCATGAGCGGGCAGGGTTGATGTCGGCATATTATGTGCTGAGTTACCTGGCGTTCTGTTTGCCGTCGTTGCTGGCGGGGAGTCTGACGCGCACCTTCGGTCTGGTGGCAACTACCGACGGCTATGGCGCGGTGCTGATCATCCTGTCGGTTGGTGCGTTGCTGGGGTTGATGCGCCATTTGATGCGCCAGCAGTCCATCAAAGTCTGTAGCGCCGATGTTTAATGACCGCTAGCCTTGGCATCGCCTTTCATCCCGACGGACCGCCCATGAAAATCATCCGCAGCCAATCCTTTACCGCTGACCGTGCCTGGGGCGCGCTCGACATCGCCAACATGAATGGCATCACCACCCGTTTGCACTGGACCGATCAGCCCTATAAATGGCACATCAATGACGGCCAGGAAGTGTTCGTCGTGCTCGATGGCCAGGTGCGGATGCACTACCGCGAAGAGGGTCGAGAGAAAGAGGTGGTGTTGGGTGTAGGCGATATCTTTTACGCCTCCGTGGGCACCGAGCATGTGGCGCATCCGCTGGGTGTGGCGAGGATATTGGTGATCGAATCGGAAGGCAGCGTCTGATGCTATATCTGCAAAACAGATAACAGTTAGAGATATTACCCGTTATATCGATATTCGATTCGGATCTACCATGGACTCCACCTCAACAGAGGACAGGAGTTCGACCATGACATGCCCTAATACCGCCAGACCCGGCATCAAACCCTTCAGTCATTTGCAGCATCCACGCGAGGTGATCCGTCAGTTCACCCCGAACTGGTTTGCCGCGACCATGGGCACCGGCGTATTGGCGTTGGCGCTGGCGCAGTTGCCGGTCGCGAGCCCCGGTTTACACGCGATGGCTGAAGTCCTTTGGCTGTTCAATATCGTTCTGTTCGCTTTATTCACGGCGCTGTACGCGGCACGTTGGGTGCTGTTCTTCGACGAAGCGCGACGAATTTTCGGCCATTCCACGGTATCGATGTTTTTCGGCACGATCCCCATGGGTTTGGCGACGATCATCAACGGATTTCTGTTGTTCGGTCTGCCGCGCTGGGGCGAAGGCGTGATTCATGTTGCCGAAGTGCTGTGGTGGCTGGATGTGGCGATGTCGCTGGCGTGTGGTGTACTGATTCCTTACATGATGTTCACCCGTCAGGAACACAGCATCGATCAGATGACCGCCGTCTGGCTGCTGCCGGTGGTGGCTGCGGAAGTGGCGGCGGCCAGCGGTGGCCTGCTGGCGCCGCACCTGGCCGATGCCCATTCGCAACTGGTGGTTTTGGTCACCAGCTACGTGCTCTGGGCATTTTCCCTACCGGTAGCGTTCAGCATTCTGACGATCCTGTTGCTGCGCATGGCGCTGCACAAGCTGCCCCACGAAAACATGGCCGCTTCGAGCTGGCTGGCGCTCGGCCCGATTGGCACCGGGGCGCTGGGCATGTTGCTGCTGGGCGCCGATGCGCCGGCGATTTTTGCCGCCAATGGTTTGCCGGGCATCGGTGCGATCGCCGCCGGATTGGGGTTGGTGGCCGGGATCACGTTGTGGGGCTTTGGTCTATGGTGGATGTTGATCGCGTTGTTGATCACCGGTCGTTACCTGCGCGCTGGCATACCCTTCAATCTCGGCTGGTGGGGTTTCACCTTTCCGCTGGGCGTCTATTCTCTGGCAACGATGAAACTGGCCAGCACCTTGAATCTGACGTTTTTCAGTGCCTTTGGCTGTGTGCTGGTGGCGATGCTGGCGGTGATGTGGCTGATCGTCGCCAAACGCACGGTGCAGGGTGCATGGCGGGGCGAGTTGTTTGTCTCGCCGTGCATTGCAGGATTGAAGAAATAACCGGCAAAGATTAGGTAAGGTGTGGCCTGGATTGACGTGCGACATTCCAACAATAGTATCCACGCCATCATCAGGCTTTCCAACTTCAGGAACATGGAAGATGAGTCACCCCTCACAGTTCAGTTTGCTTCGCACTCGGCGTTTCCTGCCGTTTTTCGTGACCCAGTCCCTCGGGGCGTTCAACGACAATGTCTTCAAGCAGTCGCTGATCCTCGCCATTCTGTACAAGTTGACCCTCTCGGGTGATCGTTCGATCTGGGTCAATCTGTGTGCGCTGCTGTTTATCCTGCCGTTCTTTCTGTTTTCGGCGCTGGCCGGGCAGTTTGGCGAAAAGTTCGCCAAGGACGCGCTGATTCGTCTGATCAAACTTGGGGAAATCGCCATCATGGCGGTCGGCGCGGTCGGGTTTGTCTTCGATCACCTGTCGCTGATGCTGCTGGCGCTGTTCGCCATGGGGACACACTCGGCGCTGTTCGGGCCGGTGAAATACTCGATCCTGCCCCAGGCCTTGCACGAAGAAGAACTGGTGGGCGGCAACGGTCTGGTGGAAATGGGCACCTTCCTGGCGATCCTCGCCGGGACCATCGGCGCCGGGGTCATGATGTCGTCCGCGCATTACGCGCCCATCGTGTCCACGGCGATCATCGGCATTGCAGTGCTTGGTTATCTGGCCAGTCGCAGCATTCCACGGGCGGCGGCCTCATCGCCGGAAATGCGCCTGAACTGGAACATCTTCAGTCAATCCTGGGCCACTTTGAAACTGGGCCTGGGGCAAACCCCGGCGGTGTCGCGCTCGATTGTCGGCAACTCATGGTTCTGGTTTGTCGGGGCGATTTACCTGACGCAAATCCCGGCCTATGCCAAGGAATGGATGCACGGCGACGAAACCGTGGTGACGCTGATTCTTACCGTGTTCTCGGTGGGTATCGCACTGGGTTCACTGCTTTGCGAAAAACTGTCCGGACGCAAAGTCGAGATCGGTCTGGTGCCGTTCGGCTCGTTTGGGCTGACCGTGTTCGGCTTGCTGCTGTGGTGGCATTCCGGCGGAATTCCCGACAGTGTCAACGGCCATGGCTGGATCGAGATTCTCGGCTTTGGTCACACCTGGCTGGTGTTGATCGACATTCTCGGTCTCGGGGTTTTCGGCGGTTTCTACATTGTGCCGCTGTACGCCCTGATCCAGTCACGCACTCCGGAGAACGAGCGGGCGCGGGTGATTGCCGCCAACAACATTCTCAACGCGCTGTTCATGGTGGTCTCGGCGATTGTTTCGATCGTGTTGCTGAGCCTGGCCAAGTTGTCGATCCCGCAGTTGTTCCTGGTGGTGTCGCTGCTGAACATCGGCGTCAACGCCTACATTTTCAAAATCGTCCCCGAGTTCAGCATGCGCTTCATGATCTGGCTGCTCAGCCATTCCATGTACCGCGTGGAGCATCGCAACCTGGAGGCGATTCCGGATGAAGGCGCGGCGCTGCTGGTGTGCAATCACGTGTCTTTCGTCGACGCGTTGCTGATCGGCGGCGCTGTGCGTCGGCCGATTCGCTTTGTGATGTATTACAAGATCTACAACCTGCCGGTGCTGAACTTCATCTTCCGCACGGCCGGTACGATTCCGATCGCGGGACGTCAGGAAGACATTCAGATTTACGAAAAGGCCTTCACGCGCATCGCCCAATACCTGAAGGACGGTGAGCTGGTGTGCATCTTCCCTGAAGGCAAATTGACCGCCGATGGCGAGATCAACGAGTTCAAGGGCGGGCTGACGCGGATTCTCGAAGAGACGCCGGTGCCAGTGATTCCGTTGGCCTTGCAGGGGCTGTGGGGGAGTTTCTTCAGTCGCGATCCCGACAAAGGCGTATTCCGTCGGTTGTGGTCGCGGGTGACCCTGGTGGCGGGGTCGGCGGTGGCGGTCGAGGTGGCAGAGCCGGCCAGGTTGCAAGGGTTGGTCGGGGAGTTGCGTGGCGCTGTGCGCTGACTCCCGTAGGAGCGAGCTTGCTCGCGATGGACTCAAGAGCGCCGTGTTATAGCCAGTAAATACGCGTTATCGTTAACGACCATCGCGAGCAAGCTCGCTCCTACAATTCCCCCGCCGGCGAGCCTTCAGCCCGCCATTGCCAAGCGGTTGCGTCCTTCGCGCTTGGCCACATACAGCGCGCTGTCGGCCCGTCGCAACAGGCTTTCGACTGACTCGCCGGGCAGCAGGGTCGAACAGCCGAGGCTGACGGTCAGCCCGATACGTTTGCCGTCGGCCAGATAATCCTTGGCCTGCGCGGCAAACCGCAGCCGCTCGCCGACCATGGCCGCCGCCTCGCGGCCGGTGTTGGACAGCAGAATCAGGAACTCTTCGCCACCGAAGCGGAACACCATGTCGACGTTTCGCAGCTGGCTTTTGATCGAAGCTGCAACGGCTTTGAGCACATCATCGCCGGCGCTGTGGCCGTGGTTATCGTTGATCTGTTTGAAGTGGTCGATGTCCAGCATCAGCAGCGACAAGGGTTGCAGATGCCGACGCGACATGTCGATTTCCCGTTGCAGCGTCTGGTCCATGGCAATGCGGTTGCCGGTGTCCGTGAGGGGGTCGCGCAAGGCACTTTGGGTGGCGGCGCGGTAGAGCAGGGCATTGCGCATCGGGTACAGCAATGCGGACAGCAGCGACTCAAGGTTGCCCTGTTCCTGCTCGCTGAAACGCTGATTGCGGCGGAATACCAGTTCGCCCAGGTGCTCGCCTTCATGGCTGAGGGTGTAGCTGATCGAGTGGTGACCGCGCAGACCGAATTCCAGGCGCAAGTCGCTGGCCTTGTGCTGGTAGCTCAAGGCATCGAGCGGCACGAGTCGTTGAATTTCACGGAAGAAGAGCCCGAGAATGCGTTGTGGCTCAAGACTGGTTTGCAGTTGCAGGCTCAGTTGCTGGCGCAATTGCGCAAGACTGATCGGCCTCTTCATAAGGGGGGGCTGTTGACCAAAGCCCAGGCGTTGCAATTTGGCGCTATCGAAGTCAATTGCGTTGGTCTGGGAAGGTGATTTCATATGGCGTGCGCCCCTAAGCAGTAAGGCTGTCTTACAGGCTGGGTGAGAGCGGCTTTGGGCTGCGCGTCATACTGGTCCATCAGTCCCGTAGGACATTTGGCGCAAGTCTAATCTGCTTTGTCGAAGATTAGTAACCTAATGACGCGAGCGTCGGCCCATCTGCTTTCACACAGCGTGTCTAAGCAGATGTAGAGCGAAAGTCGTGCCATTCGGTTCATTCGGATTAAAAGGTTTGTAAATCAATATTTTGGGCAATGTTCGGACGGTTTTTGCCTCGTCCAGTGACATTTGTTTGACTGGGGTAAACGGTAGTTATGATGTTTTTTGAGTGCCGTGACGGAAATTCGCCACGGCACAAATGCGACGCACGGCGTTACTGGGCGTTGAACGCCTGGCCGTTGATGCCGGTGCTGTCCGGACCCATCAAGTAGAGGTAGACCGGCATGATCTCCTCGGGAGTCGGGTTGTTCAGCGGGTTTTCACCGGGGTAAGCCTGGGCGCGCATGCTGGTGCGGGTGGCACCGGGGTTGATGCTGTTGGAGCGCACCGGGGCCACGGTGTCGACTTCGTCGGCCAGGGTTTGCATCAGGCCTTCGGTGGCGAATTTCGAGACGCCGTAAGCGCCCCAGTACGCACGGCCCTTGCGCCCGACGCTGCTGGAGGTGAACACCACCGAAGCGTCCTGCGACAGCTTCAGCAGCGGCAACAGCGTGCTGGTGAGCATGAACATGGCGTTGACGTTGACTTGCATGACACGCATGAAGTTCTCGCCGGACAGTTGCTCGATCGGCGTGCGCGGACCAATGATCGATGCGTTGTGCAGCAAGCCGTCGAGGTGGCCGAATTCGGTTTCGATCATCGCCGCCAGCTCATCGTATTGATGGGGCAGGGCGGTTTCCAGATTGAACGGGATCACGGCCGGTTGTGGATGGCCGGCGGCCTCGATTTCGTCATAGACCTGAGTCAGGTTGGCTTCGGTCTTGCCCAGCAACAATACGGTGGCGCCATGGGCGGCATAGGTTTTCGCAGCGGCAGCGCCGATACCGCGACCAGCGCCGGTGACCAGAATGACCCGGTCCTTGAGCAATTCAGGGCGGGCGGAATAATCAAACATAAAAAACCTCAACACAATTCAACAATAAGGCGGACACCGGACCTGTGGCGAGGGAGCTTGCTCCCGCTGGGCTGCGGAGCGGCCCCTCTACCTGCCGCCGCATTCTGTCAGGCATCCTGCGTTTTTAGGTTTTACGACTGCTTCGCAGCCGAACGGGAGCAAGCTCCCTCGCCACAAAAAGTGGTTCGGCTCAGCAGCTGCAGAGGGCGCTATCCAAAACCTTGCGCAACTCCAGCGGATGATCAACCACCACATCCGCCCCCCAATGCCGCGGGTTATCGTCCGGATGAATATAGCCATAGGTCACGGCGGCCGTCCGGGTGCCGGCGTCGCGGCCAGACTCGATGTCACGCAGGTCATCACCCACAAACAGCACGCTGGCCGGATCCAGGTCGAGCATCTTGCACGCCAGGATCAATGGCTCCGGGTCCGGTTTGCTGTTCTTCACGTGATCCGGGCAGATCAACAGTGCCGATCGCTCGGCCAGCCCCAGTTGCTGCATGATCGGCTCGGCAAACCGCAACGGCTTGTTCGTGACCACGCCCCAGATCAGGTTGGCTTTCTCGATGTCGGCCAGCACTTCGGCCATGCCGTCGAACAACTTGCTGTGAACGGCGCAACCCGCGAGATAACGCTCAAGGAACTCCAAACGAAGTTCTTCGAAGCCCGGAGATTCCGGGTCCATGGAGAAGGTCACAGCAACCATCGCCTTGGCGCCGCCGGAGATCTCGTCGCGGATGTGCTTGTCATTCACCGGCGGCAAGCCACGGTCGGCACGCATCGCCTGGCAGATCGCAATGAAGTCCGGCGCGGTGTCGAGCAGGGTGCCGTCCATGTCGAAAAGAACTGCTCTGATACGCATCGGCTTACTCCTCGCGCAGGGTCTGGATCATGTAGTTGACGTCCACGTCGGAGGCCAGTTTGTAGTGCTTGGTCAGCGGGTTGTAGGTCAGGCCGATGATGTCCTTGACGGTCAGGCCAGCCATGCGGCTCCAGGCACCCAGCTCGGAAGGGCGGATGAATTTCTTGAAGTCGTGAGTGCCGCGCGGCAGCAGCTTCATGATGTATTCGGCGCCAACGATGGCGAACAGGTACGCCTTCGGGTTGCGGTTGATGGTCGAGAAGAACACCTGGCCACCCGGTTTGACCATTTTGAAGCAGGCGCGGATCACGGACGATGGGTCCGGCACGTGCTCAAGCATTTCCAGGCAAGTGACCACGTCGAACTGCTCTGGCATTTCTTCGGCCAGGGCTTCGGCGGTGATCTGGCGGTATTCGACGCTCACGCCGGATTCCAGCTGATGCAGTTGAGCGACGGCCAGCGGCGCTTCGCCCATGTCGATGCCCGTCACGGTCGCGCCGCGTTGGGCCATGGATTCGCTGAGGATGCCACCGCCGCAACCGACGTCGAGAACCTTCTTGCCAGCCAGATGGACGCGCTCGTCAATCCAGTTGACCCGCAGCGGGTTGATGTCGTGCAGCGGTTTGAACTCGCTTTCGCGGTCCCACCAGCGATGGGCCAAGGCTTCGAATTTGGCGATTTCGGCGTAGTCGACGTTACTCATGGTTCATCCTCTAAAACTTGAAAAATCCTGTTGCCCCGCCGGTTGGCTCCGGGGTGCTTACGATTCGTTGTGGCCGCTGATGCGCTGGCCCCAGGCTTTGGCTGTGGCGCAAAGCTGTTCTTCATCCAGGCGGGTCAGGCGACGGTCGTCGAGCAGTTGCTTGCCACCCACCCAAAGGTGTTTCACACAGTCGCGACCGGTGGCGTATATAAGCTGCGAAACCGGGTCGTAGACCGGTTGCTGTGCCAGGCCGGAAAGGTCGAACGCGACCATGTCCGCGGCTTTGCCGATTTCCAGCGAGCCGACCTCCGCCTCGATCCCCAGCGCCCGGGCGCCGTTGAGCGTGGCCATGCGCAGGGCGCGATGGGCGTCCAGTGCGGTGGCCGAGCCGGCGACGGCTTTGGCCAGCAGGGCGGCGGTGCGGGTTTCACCGAGCAGGTCGAGGTCATTGTTGCTGGCCGCGCCATCGGTGCCGACGGCCACGTTGACGCCCGCCTGCCACAAACGCTCCACCGGGCAGAAACCGCTGGCCAGTTTCAGGTTCGACTCCGGGCAATGAATCACATTAGTGTTGCTTTCTACCAGCAGCGCCAGGTCTTCATCGCTGATCTGAGTCATGTGGACCGCTTGGAAGCGCGGTCCCAACAGGCCAAGGCGCGCCAGTCGGGCCAGAGGGCGTTCGCCGCGCTGCTCGACCGCCTGCTGCACTTCGAAGGCGGTTTCGTGGACGTGCATGTGGATCGACGCGTCCAGCTCTTCGGCGATCACCCGGATTTTCTCCAGGTTTTCGTCGCCCACGGTGTAAGGCGCGTGGGGGCCGAAGGTGACTTTGATGCGCTCGTGGTGCTTGAGATCGTTGAACAGTTCGACGCCCTGACGAATGGCCTCGTCCGCCGTGCTGGCGCCCGGGATCGGGAAGTCGAGGATCGGAATCGCGATTTGCGCGCGAATGCCGCTGTTATGCACGCGTTCGCTGGCAACCTTCGGGAAGAAATACATGTCAGAGAAGCAGGTGATACCACCTTTGATCTGTTCGGCGATGGCAAGGTCGGTGCCGTCGCGTACAAAGGTTTCATCGACCCACTTGGCTTCGGCCGGCCAAATGTGGTTTTCCAGCCAGGTCATCAGCGGCAGATCGTCTGCCAGGCCGCGGAACAGCGTCATCGCCGCATGCCCGTGAGCATTGATCAGGCCGGGGCTGAGCAGCATGTCCGGCAGTTCGCGAACTTCGGTCGCGTCAAGCTTCAGCGCAGCCGCGCGCGGGCCGATAAAGACAATGCGCCCGTCGCGGATGCCCAGGCCATGCTCTTTGAGGACAACCCCAGCGGGTTCGACGGGTACCAGCCAGGTCGGCAGCAATAACAGGTCGAGCGCAGCGGCAGTGTTCGGCATCGAGAGTCGGTTCCAGTGCTTTTGTAAAGGATGGCGAAGTATACCCGAGCGTCTTCGCGGGGGGATCGCTATAATCGGCCGCTTTGTTACTGAGTACGGGGTGTGGAATGCGCGATCGACTGTTGGCTGCGGAGAAGGTGAAGGCCATCGATTGGTGTGATGGTGCCCTGTACTTGCTGGATCAGCGTATTTTGCCGTTCGAGGAAACCTGGATTGCCTACACCAGCGCTGCTGGCGTGGCCGAGGCCATTCGTTCGATGGTGGTGCGTGGCGCGCCGGCGATTGGCATCAGTGCCGCGTATGCCATGGTGCTGGCAGCCCGCGCCCGGATTGCCGAGGGCGGTGACTGGCAAGCAGCGTGGGAAGAGGATTACGCATTGCTGGCCGATTCCCGTCCAACGGCGGTGAATCTGTTCTGGGCCTTGAGTCGCATGCGTGACCGCCTTGATCGTCTCAAGGGCGATGCCGACCCTGTGGCGGCGCTGGAGGCGGAGGCCATCGCCATTCATGAAAGTGATCGCGAAGCCAACCTGACCATGGCGCAGTTGGGTGTGGACCTGATCCGCAAGCATCAGGGCAACGCGCAGGCGATCCTGACCCACTGCAACACCGGCGCGCTGGCAACCGGCGGTTTCGGTACGGCGCTGGGCGTCATTCGCGGGGCGTTCATCGAAGGCATGGTCGAGCGCGTTTATGCCGACGAAACCCGTCCATGGTTGCAAGGTTCGCGACTGACCGCGTGGGAGCTGGCCAACGAAGGCATCCCCGTGACGCTCAATGCCGACTCCGCCGCCGCCCATATCATGAAGACCAAAGGCATTACCTGGGTCATCGTCGGCGCCGACCGGATCACCGCCAATGGCGATGTGGCCAACAAGATCGGTACTTATCAACTGGCGGTGAACGCCATGCACCACGGCGTGCGCTTCATGGTGGTGGCGCCGAGTTCCACCATCGACATGAACCTGGCCAGTGGCGACGACATTCCGATTGAAGAGCGTGACGGTCGCGAGTTGCTGGAAGTGGGCGGCAAGCGGGTCGGGGCGGATGTCGATGCGTTCAACCCGGTGTTCGATGTGACGCCGGCGGATTTGATCGACGCGATCGTCACGGAAAAAGGCATCGTTGAGCGTCCGGATACGGCGAAGATGGCGCAGTTGATGTGCCGTAAGCGGTTGCATTAAAGATACTTGGCGCCTGCTAGATAGCCTTCGCGAGCAAGCCCGCTCCCACCTTCGACCGTATCTGGCTGGAGAGCTCGGTCAACTGTGGGAGAGGGCTTGCTCGCGAAGAGGCCCTGAAAGTCAATCCAAAAGGCCGATTCAGACTCGAATTCTCCATTCAACGCGGCTCTAAGCCTCTCTCGTCCCCTATCAGCCTGCCACCAGTCAACTAACTACACTCCATGCGCATCTGGGGGATAGGTGCGTGGCGGCTCTTGTGATAACATTCGGCGGTTTCCAAGGTAGCCCGATGTGGCTGCCTTCACTGCGCAGATCCATGGCATAACTCGTTGATTTGTCGTAAGTCGGTGCATTGGCACTCAGCCTGCACCGGCGAGCTTCGTTCGTCCCATATGGATGTGACGAAGTTTCACCAGAAAAAGGAATCAGGCTTCTCATGGGCGAACTGGCCAAAGAAATCCTCCCGGTCAATATCGAAGACGAGCTGAAGCAGTCCTACCTCGACTACGCGATGAGCGTAATTGTCGGGCGGGCACTGCCGGATGCGCGCGATGGCTTGAAGCCCGTGCACCGGCGTGTGCTGTTCGCGATGAGCGAGCTGGGCAACGACTTCAACAAGCCGTACAAGAAATCTGCCCGTGTTGTCGGTGACGTGATCGGTAAGTATCACCCGCACGGTGATACCGCGGTGTACGACACCATCGTTCGGATGGCGCAGCCATTCTCGCTGCGCTACCTGCTGGTAGACGGTCAGGGCAACTTCGGTTCGGTGGACGGCGACAACGCCGCGGCCATGCGATACACCGAAGTGCGCATGACCAAGCTGGCGCACGAGCTGCTGGCTGACCTGCACAAAGAAACCGTGGACTGGGTGCCGAACTACGACGGCACCGAAATGATCCCGGCGGTCATGCCGACCCGTATTCCCAACCTGCTGGTCAACGGCTCCAGCGGTATCGCCGTGGGCATGGCGACCAACATCCCGCCGCACAACCTCGGTGAAGTCATCGACGGTTGCCTGGCCCTCATCGACAACCCCGAGTTGACCATCGATGAGCTGATGCAATACATCCCCGGCCCGGACTTCCCGACCGCCGCGATCATCAACGGTCGCGCCGGCATCATCGAAGCCTACCGCACCGGTCGCGGCCGCATTTACATGCGCGCCCGCTCGATGATCGAAGACATCGACAAGGTCGGTGGCCGTCAGCAGATCGTCATCACCGAACTTCCTTACCAGCTGAACAAGGCCCGTCTGATCGAGAAGATCGCCGAGCTGGTCAAAGAGAAGAAGCTTGAAGGCATCACCGAACTGCGCGACGAGTCCGACAAGGACGGTATGCGCGTTGTGATCGAGCTGCGTCGTGGCGAAGTGCCTGAGGTGATCCTCAACAACCTCTACGCCCAGACCCAGCTGCAAGCGGTATTCGGTATCAACATCGTTGCGCTGATCGACGGCCGTCCGCGGATCCTCAACCTCAAGGACCTGCTGGAAGCCTTCGTTCGTCACCGTCGCGAAGTCGTTACCCGTCGTACCGTGTTCGAACTGCGTAAAGCCCGCGAACGTGGCCACATTCTGGAAGGCCAGGCGGTTGCCCTGTCGAACATCGACCCGGTGATCGCGCTGATCAAGGCCTCGCCAACCCCGTCGGAAGCCAAGGAAGCGCTGATCAGCACGCCGTGGGAATCTTCCGCCGTGGTCGCGATGGTCGAGCGTGCCGGTGCCGATTCGTGCCGTCCGGAAAACCTCGATCCGCAATACGGTCTGCGCGAAGGCAAGTACTTCCTGTCGCCGGAACAGGCGCAAGCCATTCTGGAGCTGCGTCTGCACCGTCTGACCGGTCTGGAACACGAAAAGCTGCTGGCCGAGTATCAAGAGATCCTCAACCAGATCGGCGAGCTGATCCGCATCCTCAACAGCGCCACGCGCCTGATGGAAGTGATCCGCGAAGAGCTGGAAGTGATCCGCGCCGAATACGGCGATGTGCGTCGCACCGAGATTCTCGATGCCCGTCTCGACCTGACCCTGGGTGACATGATCCCGGAAGAAGAGCGCGTCGTGACCATTTCCCACGGTGGCTACGCCAAGACCCAGCCATTGGCTGCGTACCAGGCCCAGCGTCGTGGCGGTAAAGGCAAATCGGCTACCGGCGTCAAGGATGAGGACTACATCGCTCACCTGCTGGTCGCCAACAGCCACACCACGCTGTTGCTGTTCTCCAGCAAAGGCAAAGTGTACTGGCTGAAAACCTACGAAATCCCGGAAGCGTCCCGCGCTGCCCGTGGTCGTCCGTTGGTCAACCTGCTGCCGCTGGACAGTGATGAATACATCACCACCATGCTGCCGGTCGAGGAATACACCGAAGGTCACTTCATCTTCATGGCCACTGCCAAAGGCACCGTGAAGAAGACCCCGCTGGAATCCTTCAGCCGTCAGCGCAGCGTCGGTTTGATCGCGCTGGAACTGGATGAAGGTGACGTCCTGATTTCTGCCGCCATTACCGATGGCGATCGCGAAGTCATGCTGTTCTCCGACGGTGGCAAGGTGACTCGCTTCAAGGAAACCGACGTTCGCGCCATGGGCCGTACCGCTCGCGGTGTCCGCGGTATGCGTCTGCCGGAAGGCCAGAAGCTGATTTCCATGCTGATCCCGGAAGAAGGCAGCCAGATCCTCACTGCTTCGGCCCGTGGTTTCGGCAAGCGTACGGCGATCACCGAGTTCCCTGAGTACAAGCGTGGCGGTCAGGGCGTTATCGCCATGGTCAGCAACGACCGTAACGGCCGTCTGGTCGGCGCGGTTCAGGTGCTCGACGGCGAGGAAATCATGCTGATTTCCGACCAGGGCACTTTGGTTCGTACCCGTGTCGACGAAGTCTCCAGTCTGGGTCGTAACACCCAGGGCGTGACCCTGATCAAGCTGGCCAGCGATGAAACGCTGGTAGGCCTGGAGCGGGTTCAGGAGCCATCGGAAGTCGAAGGTGAAGAGCTGGAAGGTGAAGAAGGTGCGGTGTTTGACGGCGAAGTCGTGATCGACGACGTTGCTGAAGACCAGCAGCTCGACGCCGCCGCTGACGAAGAACCGCAAGAGTAAGCGGGCAAACAGGGGGCGGATGAAAATTCGCCCCCTTGTTGTTTGTCCGAACGGAAATATCGACACCCACGAAGATCAAATGTGGGAGCGGGCTTGCTCGCGAAAGCGGAGTATCAGGCGACATATTTGCTGAATGTCAGCCCGTCTTCGCGAGCAAGCCCGCTCCCACATTGGCCGATGTGTTGAATCAAGATTTTATGTGGTCACTAAATCAGAGCGAGATTGGATGTGAGCAAGAGAGCCTATAACTTCTGTGCCGGTCCTGCGGCACTTCCCGAAGCTGTCCTGCAGCGCGCCCAGGGTGAACTCCTTGATTGGCACGGCAAGGGCCTCTCGGTCATGGAAATGAGCCATCGCAGTGATGAGTTCGTGTCCATCGCGACCAAGGCCGAGCAGGATCTGCGTGATCTGCTGAATATCCCGTCGAACTATAAAGTGCTGTTTCTGCAAGGTGGCGCGAGCCAGCAATTTGCTCAGATTCCTCTGAACCTGTTGCCGGAAAGCGGCACTGCCGACTATATCGACACCGGTATCTGGTCGCAAAAAGCCATCGAAGAAGCCTCGCGCTATGGTCACGTCAATGTGGCTGCCACCGCCAAGCCTTACGACTATTTCGCGATTCCCGGTCAGAACGAATGGAAGCTGTCGAAAGACGCGGCCTACGTTCACTACGCACCGAACGAAACCATCGGCGGCCTGGAATTCCAGTGGATTCCGGAAACCGGTGATGTTCCGCTGGTCGCCGACATGTCCTCGGACATTCTCTCGCGCCCGATCGATGTTTCGCGCTTCGGCATGATCTACGCCGGCGCCCAGAAAAACATCGGCCCGAGCGGCATCGTCGTCAACATCGTTCGCGAAGACTTGCTGGGCCATGCTCGCTCGCTGTGCCCGACCATGCTCAACTACAAGGTCGCGGCCGATAACGACTCGATGTACAACACTCCGCCAACCCTGGCCTGGTACCTGTCCGGCCTGGTGTTCGAGTGGCTGAAGGAGCAGGGCGGTGTCGAAGCCATCGGCAAGCTCAACGAAGTGAAACAGCGCACGCTGTACGACTTCATCGATGCCAGCGGCCTCTACAGCAACCCGATCAACAAGTCCGATCGCTCGTGGATGAACGTGCCGTTCCGTCTGGCTGACGACCGTCTGGACAAGCCATTCCTGGCCGGTGCTGACGAGCGTGGCCTGCTGAACCTCAAGGGTCACCGTTCCGTGGGCGGCATGCGCGCCTCCATCTATAACGCCGTCGACATCGTTGCGGTCAACGCACTGATTTCGTACATGGCAGAGTTCGAGAAGGAACACGGCTAATGTCTGAGCAAGAACTCAAGGCACTGCGCCTGCGCATTGATGCCCTGGACGAAAAAGTCCTGGAGCTGATCAGTGAGCGCGCACGCTGCGCCCAGGAAGTTGCGCGAGTAAAGATGGCCTCGCTGGCCGAAGGCGAAGTGCCGGTGTTCTATCGTCCTGAACGCGAAGCTCAGGTGCTCAAACGCGTGATGGAGCGCAACCAGGGCCCGCTGGGCAACGAAGAGATGGCGCGGTTGTTCCGCGAAATCATGTCGTCGTGCCTGGCCCTCGAGCAGCCGCTTAAAGTGGCTTACCTCGGCCCTGAAGGCACCTTCACCCAAGCGGCGGCCATGAAACACTTCGGTCACGCCGTGATCAGCAAGCCGATGGCGGCGATCGACGAAGTGTTCCGCGAAGTGGCGGCCGGTGCGGTGAACTTTGGCGTGGTTCCGGTGGAAAACTCCACCGAGGGCGCGGTCAACCATACCCTCGACAGCTTCCTTGAACACGACATGGTCATCTGTGGCGAAGTCGAGTTGCGGATCCACCATCACCTGCTGGTCGGTGAAAACACCAAGACCGACAGCATCAGCCGCATTTATTCCCACGCCCAGTCGCTGGCCCAGTGCCGCAAATGGCTGGATGCACACTACCCGAATGTCGAGCGCGTGGCGGTTTCGAGCAACGCCGAAGCGGCGAAGCGGGTCAAGGGTGAGTGGAACTCGGCGGCAATTGCCGGTGACATGGCCGCAGGTTTGTACGGGCTGACCCGTCTGGCCGAGAAAATCGAGGATCGCCCGGACAACTCCACGCGATTCCTGATGATCGGTAGCCAGGAAGTGCCGCCGACCGGCGACGACAAGACCTCGATCATCGTGTCGATGAGCAACAAGCCTGGTGCGCTTCACGAGTTGCTGGTGCCGTTCCACGACAATGGCATCGACCTGACGCGAATCGAGACGCGTCCTTCGCGCAGCGGTAAATGGACCTACGTGTTCTTCATCGATTTCGTCGGCCACCACCGCGATCCGCTGGTAAAAGGTGTGCTGGAAAAAATCAGTCAGGAAGCAGTGGCACTTAAAGTGTTGGGTTCCTACCCGAAAGCCGTTCTCTAAGGGGTAGCAAATGAGTGGCAACTTCCTCGCTCTGGCACAGCCGGGCGTGCAACAACTTTCGCCTTACGTGCCGGGCAAGCCCGTGGACGAACTGGCACGCGAGCTGAATATCGATCCGGCCAGCATCGTCAAACTGGCGAGCAACGAAAACCCGTTGGGCGCCAGTCCGAAGGCGCTGGCGGCGATTCGTGAAGAGCTGGCCGAACTGACCCGTTATCCGGATGGCAACGGTTTTGCGCTCAAGACCCTGCTGGCCGATCAATGCCGCGTCGAGCTGAATCAGGTGACGCTGGGCAATGGCTCCAACGACATTCTGGAACTGGTCGCTCGCGCTTACCTGGCGCCGGGCCTGAGCGCGGTGTTCAGCGAGCATGCGTTTGCGGTCTATCCGATCGTCACTCAAGCCGTCGGCGCTACGGCCAAAGTGATTCCGGCCAAAGACTGGGGCCATGATCTGTCGGCCATGCTGGCTGCAATCGACGCCGATACCCGCGTGGTCTTCATCGCCAACCCGAACAACCCGACCGGGACCTGGTTTAGCGCCGAAGCGCTCGACGAATTCCTGCAGGACGTTCCGGAACACGTGCTGGTGGTGCTGGACGAGGCCTACATCGAGTACGCCGAAGGCAGCGACTTGCCGGATGGCCTCGACTTTTTGGCCGCGTACCCGAACCTGCTGGTCTCGCGCACCTTCTCCAAGGCCTACGGTCTGGCGGCGCTGCGGGTCGGTTATGGCTTGTCCACCGCTGTAGTTGCCGATGTGCTGAATCGCGTGCGTCAGCCGTTCAACGTCAACAGCCTGGCTCTGGCCGCTGCCTGCGCCGCGTTACAGGACACCGAGTACCTGGCTGAAAGCCGTCGCCTGAACGAAGCCGGCATGCAGCAGCTCGAAGCGGGTTTCCGTGAGCTGGGGCTGAGCTGGATTCCGTCCAAGGGCAACTTCATCTGCGTCGATCTCGGTCGTGTTGCTTTGCCGGTCTTCCAGGGCTTGCTTCGCGAAGGCGTGATCGTGCGTCCGGTGGCCAACTACGGCATGCCGAACCACCTGCGCATCACCATCGGCCTGCCGACGGAAAACAGCCGCTTCCTTGAGGCGCTGACCAAGGTTCTGGCTCGTGGTTGATGTCACTGCTCTGCAATCTGCTGAACCTATGATCGGTCGCCTGGTGGTGGTCGGTCTGGGGTTGATCGGCGGTTCGTTCGCCAAGGGTTTGCGTGAAAGCGGCCTGTGCCGCGAAGTGGTCGGTGTCGATCTCGACCCGCAGTCGCGCAAGCTCGCGGTTGAGTTGGGTGTAGTCGATCGCTGCGAAGAAGACCTGACGGTCGCTTGTCAGGGCGCGGACGTGATTCAGCTGGCCGTGCCGATCCTTGCCATGGAAAAAATGCTCGGCCGCTTGGCCGGCATGGACCTTGGGAAAGCGATTCTCACCGACGTCGGCAGCGCCAAGGGCAACGTCGTGCGCGCCGCGACCGAAGCGTTTGGCGGCATGCCAGCGCGTTTCGTGCCGGGCCATCCGATTGCCGGTTCCGAACAGAGCGGGGTGGAGGCTTCCAATGCCGAGCTGTTCCGTCGCCATAAAGTGATTCTTACACCGCTGGATCAAACCGATCCGGCTGCGCTGGCAGTGGTCGACCGTTTGTGGCGCGAATTGGGCGCCGATGTCGAGCACATGCAGGTCGAGCGCCACGACGAAGTGTTGGCGGCGACCAGCCATTTACCGCACTTGCTGGCGTTCGGATTGGTCGATTCACTGGCCAAGCGCAATGAAAACCTTGAGATCTTCCGTTACGCTGCCGGCGGTTTTCGCGATTTCACAAGAATCGCGGGGAGCGACCCGGTCATGTGGCACGACATCTTCCTCGCCAACCGCGAAGCTGTCCTGCGCACACTCGATACATTTCGCAGCGACCTCGACGCCTTGCGCGACGCGGTCGATGCAGGGGATGGGCATCAATTGCTGGGCGTGTTCACACGCGCCCGGGTTGCCCGCGAGCATTTCAGTAAAATCCTGGCCCGCCGGGCCTATGTGGACGCTATGAACTCCAACGACCTGATTTTCCTGGCACAACCTGGTGGCCGCCTGACTGGGCGGATTCGTGTACCGGGCGATAAATCGATTTCCCACCGTTCGATCATGCTCGGCTCCCTGGCTGAAGGCGTCACCGAAGTCGAAGGCTTCCTCGAAGGCGAAGATGCTCTGGCGACCTTGCAGGCCTTCCGTGACATGGGTGTCGTGATCGAAGGTCCGCACCATGGGCGCGTGACCATCCACGGCGTCGGCCTGCATGGCCTGAAGCCTGCACCGGGCCCGATCTATCTGGGTAACTCCGGCACCTCGATGCGTCTGCTGTCCGGCTTGTTGGCTGCGCAGAACTTCGACAGCACCCTGACGGGTGACGCCTCGCTGTCCAAGCGTCCAATGAATCGCGTGGCCAATCCGCTGCGTGAAATGGGCGCCGTGATCGAGACCGCTGCAGAAGGCCGTCCGCCGATGACCATTCGTGGCGGCAACAAGCTCAAGGGCCTGACCTACACCATGCCAATGGCCAGCGCCCAGGTTAAATCCTGCCTGCTGCTGGCGGGTCTGTACGCCGATGGCAAGACCACCGTCACCGAGCCTGCGCCAACCCGCGACCACACCGAGCGCATGCTGCGAGGCTTCGGCTACCCGGTCAGCGTCAACGGCGCAACGGCGTCGGTTGAGTCCGGGCACAAGCTGACCGCGACCCACATTGAAGTACCGGGCGATATTTCGTCTTCCGCGTTCTTCCTGGTGGCGGCGTCGATCGCCGAAGGTTCGGAGCTGGTGCTCGAACACGTCGGCATCAATCCGACCCGTACCGGCGTAATCGACATCCTGCGTCTGATGGGGGCTGACATCACCCTGGAAAACCAGCGCGAAGTCGGCGGCGAGCCGGTAGCGGACCTGCGCGTACGTGCCGCTAAACTCAAGGGCATCGAGATTCCCGAAGCGCTGGTGCCGCTGGCCATCGACGAATTCCCGGTGCTGTTCGTGGCGGCGGCGTGTGCCGAAGGGCGCACCATCCTGCGCGGTGCAGAAGAGCTGCGAGTCAAAGAGTCGGACCGAATCCAGGTCATGGCCGATGGCTTGCTGGCACTGGGCGTCAAATGCGAACCGACCCCGGATGGCATCATCATCGACGGCGGCCAGATCGGCGGCGGCGAAGTGCACGGTCACGGCGATCACCGGATTGCCATGGCCTTCAGCGTTGCTTCGCTGCGCGCCACTGCACCGATCCGCATCCATGATTGCGCCAACGTCGCGACTTCGTTCCCGAACTTCCTGGCGCTGTGCGCTCAGGTCGGTATCCGTGTTGCACAAGAGGCTCAGTCGTGAATATCAAGCCACCGGTCATTACCATCGACGGCCCGAGCGGATCGGGCAAAGGCACTATCGCCGGGATTCTGGCCAAGCGCCTGGGCTGGTGCCTGCTGGATTCCGGTGCGCTGTACCGTCTGCTGGCATTTGCCGCGCGCAACCACGGCGTGGATCTGACTAATGAAGAGTCGCTGAAACTGCTCGCGGCTCATCTGGACGTGCAGTTCGTCGGAGCGACCGAAGGTCATCCGCAGCGCATCATCCTCGAAGGTGACGATGTCACTGATGATTTGCGCAACGAGCAAGTGGGCGCGTGGGCCTCGCAAGTGGCCGCCTTGCCGGCCGTGCGCGACGCTCTGCTGCAGCGTCAGCGGGCATTTCAGGAAGCGCCGGGCCTGGTCGCCGATGGCCGCGACATGGGCACCGTGGTTTTCCCCGACGCGCCGCTGAAGATATTCCTCACAGCCAGTGCCGAGGAGCGTGCGCGCCGTCGATACTTGCAGTTGAAGGGCAAAGTCGATGGTGTTAGTCTGTCGAGTCTGCTAGATGAGATACGTGTCCGCGACGAGCGTGACACCCAGCGAGCGGTAGCCCCGCTCAAACCGGCGGCTGACGCCATCCAGCTGGATTCCACGGAATTATCCATCGATCAGGTGCTGGAACGCATCATGAGCGAGATCGCCATTCGCGATATCGCCGGGTGACCAAGAAGCTTCGCAGGGGACCAGTCATAGTCCTGTGGCGCTTCTTTTAATTGAAACTAACCCACATCGTCTGGGATGTGGAGATGGGCGTATTCTTCGCCCTCATCAACAGGAATTAAAATGAGCGAAAGCTTTGCGGAACTCTTTGAAGAAAGCCTAAAAACCCTGAACCTTCAGGCAGGCTCCATCATCACCGGTGTTATCGTTGATATCGATTACCAGGCTCGCTGGGTAACCGTTCACGCTGGCCTGAAGTCTGAAGCACTCATCCCGCTTGAGCAGTTCTACAACGACGCTGGCGAGCTGAACATCAACGTTGGTGACGAAGTTCACGTAGCGCTGGATTCGGTTGAAGACGGCTTTGGTGAAACCAAGCTGTCCCGTGAAAAAGCCAAGCGCGCTGAATGCTGGATTGTTCTGGAAGCTGCCTTCGCAGCCGAGGAAGTGGTCAAGGGCGTTATCAACGGTAAGGTTAAAGGCGGCTTCACTGTCGACGTTAACGGCATCCGTGCGTTCCTGCCAGGTTCCCTGGTTGACGTCCGTCCTGTGCGCGATACTACGCACCTGGAAGGCAAAGAGCTGGAATTCAAGGTCATCAAACTCGACCAGAAACGCAACAACGTTGTCGTTTCCCGTCGCAGCGTCCTCGAAGCCGAGAACTCCGCCGAGCGTGAAGCTCTGTTGGAATCCCTGCAGGAAGGTCAACAAGTCAAAGGTATCGTCAAAAACCTCACCGATTACGGCGCATTCGTCGATCTGGGTGGCGTCGATGGCCTGTTGCACATTACCGACATGGCTTGGAAGCGTATCAAGCATCCTTCCGAAATCGTCAACGTTGGCGACGAGATCGATGTCAAGGTTCTGAAGTACGATCGCGAACGCAATCGTGTTTCCCTGGGCCTCAAGCAACTGGGCGAAGATCCATGGGTTGCTATCAAAGCCCGTTACCCAGAAAGCACTCGCGTTACCGCTCGTGTAACCAACCTGACCGACTACGGCTGCTTCGCTGAGCTGGAAGAAGGCGTTGAAGGTCTGGTACACGTTTCCGAAATGGACTGGACCAACAAGAACATCCACCCTTCGAAAGTCGTACAAGTCGGCGACGAAGTGGAAGTTATGGTTCTGGACATCGACGAAGAGCGTCGTCGTATCTCCCTCGGCATCAAGCAGTGCAAATCTAACCCATGGGAAGATTTCTCTGGCCAGTTCAACAAGGGCGATAAAATCTCCGGCACCATCAAGTCGATCACCGATTTCGGTATCTTCATTGGTCTGGACGGCGGCATCGACGGTCTGGTTCACCTGTCCGACATCTCCTGGAACGAAGTGGGCGAAGAAGCCGTTCGCCGCTTCAAGAAGGGCGACGAGCTGGACACCGTTATCCTGTCGGTTGACCCAGAGCGCGAGCGCATCTCCCTGGGTATCAAGCAACTGGAAAGCGATCCGTTCTCCGAGTACGTTCAAGAGAACGACAAAGGCGCAATCGTTAAAGGCATCGTGAAAGAAGTTGACGCTAAAGGCGCCATCATCACTCTGGCCGACGATATCGAAGCGACTCTGAAAGCCTCCGAAATCAGCCGTGACCGCGTTGAAGACGCGCGTAACGTTCTGAAAGAAGGCGAAGAAGTAGAAGCCAAGATCATCAGCGTTGACCGTAAGAGCCGTGTAATCCAGCTCTCCATCAAGTCGAAAGACGTTGAAGAAGAGAAAGAAGCAATCCAAAGCCTGCGCGACAAGCCAGCTTCGGATGCTCCTGCTGCTGGTCCTACCACTCTGGGCGACCTGTTGCGTGCACAAATGGAAAAGCAGAACTAAGTTCTGTCAGACCATAGAAAAAGGGCGACTTCGGTCGCCCTTTTTTGTGCCTGCGATTTGGCGGGTCGTATGGCAAATGCGTTGAAACCAATCGTGGTAATAAGCTGTCACTTTCTTTAACAGGATCAATCGCTTATTTGCAGCTAGTCTTTAGGCGTAAGCGCACGACAGTCGGGCATGGCGCTCGGAATGCCAGCGCAAAGATCCACGCGGTGCGTGGAGTGAGTGATATCGAGGTGGATTGTTCCGGGCTGTGGTCGGGATGGGAGAAATGTAAAAAGCGCGCCGCCAAAGAATGCAAGGACGCAGGCTGCAAGGTGGTGACGAGAGCCGACAAAGCCAAAGACGAAGATAAATATCCTTTTGGCTTCAACCCTGCAGGCTGTCTGGCGCGCACCATGTTGGTGATCTGCAGGTGAGTACTTCAAGGCGCAGTTTATGCGGGCCTTTAACTGGGAGGTTGTTGAGGAGCTGATTTGTCAAAACTCGGGCTGTTCAAATTTCTTCGGGCATGCTAAAACCTTTGAAGCGCTTTTCCTAGATGCTTGAAAAAGAAGGGAAAAATATGACGAAGTCGGAGTTGATCGAACGAATTGTCACCCATCAAGGCCTGCTCTCATCGAAGGATGTGGAACTGGCAATCAAGACTATGCTTGAACAGATGTCCCAGTGTTTGGCTACCGGGGATCGGATTGAGATACGTGGGTTTGGGAGTTTCTCGCTGCACTATCGTGCGCCGCGGGTGGGACGTAATCCGAAAACCGGTCAGTCGGTGAGCCTGGATGGGAAGTTTGTTCCGCATTTCAAACCAGGGAAGGAGTTGCGGGATCGGGTGAACGAAGATGAGGAAGCTCATGATGAGCTTTAGCGTCTTTGTTGGACTGGAGGTCTCCTTTGCGTAATTTCAAGCGTACGATCCTTGCTACGTTGTTCTTGTTCGCTGGGCTTATCGTTGTTCTGTTTTTGCTTGAAAATCGGCAAGCTGTATCTTTGTATTTCTTGGGTTGGGCTGCTCCCGAGCTACCAGTATCGGCTCTTGTAGTGCTGGCACTATTGCTAGGTATGCTAATCAGTCCGTTATTGGTGTGGTTTGCAAGGGCTCGCGGTCGTCACGGTTAAGTGTCTGACTCTTCGGCTAGACTGATTGAAGACAAGAGTGCTTATATGTTGAAAACTCGTTCTGATTTGCGAAGCGAAGACGAAATTGATCTTGTTGTCCTTGTCAAGGATTTGTGGTCGCAGAAGTTTGTAATCATCGCTGTGGCAATGTTGGTGGCGGCGTTGGCTTATGCATACGCTTACGTATCCATAGCCGAACCGACTTATGAGGCAAAACTTTATATTCTGCCACCTACTCAATACGGAATAGCCGGGTTTAACGCAGGGCGAAGTGAGCGTGAGTCTGGCTTTAAGCCCTTTACGGTTAATGATGTATACACTGCATTCAAATGGAATCTGGAGGGAGACTCCTTCCGTCAAGAGTTTTTTAAAGATTTATATCTGCCGTCTTTGTCTGAAGCTTCGCGGGCCGAGCCTACAGATCAACTTTATAAAGATTTCTCACAGGCGATCATAATCGGCGCAGATAAGGTAAATCCTGCTCGCTACTCTGTCACTTTCCAAAATCAGGACTCGGAAAAAGCTGCGAAATGGGTTAAAGCTTATGTGGCGCGCGCCAATGAAGTGTCCAAAGCAGAAATGATTTTGAGCGTCACGCAGGAGGCCTCAGTCCGAGCGCATGATATTGAGAAAAGAGTCGAAAGATTGCGCGAAGTTGCCCGACTCGCGCGCGAGGACCGGATTTATCAGCTGCGTGAGGCGTTGCGTATTGCTGAATCCATTGGATTGACGAGTCCCCAGGAGCCCCCAAGTACGCTGTTAGCAGTGGAGGGAGGCGGAGATGAAGCATTGGCTTATCGTCGTGGTAGCAAGGCACTGAAGGCGGAGATTGATGTGTTGCTGGGTCGAGCGTCCGATGATGCATTCATCTCGGATTTGCGAAAACTACAATCCCGGCATGATTATTTAAATACACTGACTATTGATCCTGGGAGTGTGTCGGTTAGTCGTCAGGATGGTAATATCGAAGCGTCGACTGATCCAATAAAAACCAAAAAGAAATTTATAGTGCTGGCGGGCATTTTAGCTGGTTTGATACTAGGTGTGCTGATTGCGCTTATTCGAATTTTCTTCCTCCGGCCTATAGTCGTGCAAGAGTTGATGGTGCGGGAAGGCGAGCGCGGACCGGTATAGTGCCTTGACTGTACTGAAGGCTGTAACAATGTTCTATTCAATGAATGCCCCACTGGATGCGCATATTTTTTTGTGCCAACAGCTGGGCATTTTTTTTTGCCTGGATTTTTAGGCTGTGTATTTTCAATTGTTTTATACCAACGACACTGGGTGGTTGAAAACTGCCATGGTGTCTTTTTACCGGGTGCGGACTGCATTGAGAAGGTGTGATGGGAGGTGCTTGTCTTCGCCAGTAAACGGCTCGTCCTGGCGGGGGTTGGGCTTCGTATCCGCCTTGAAGAACGGTCTGTCGGAAATGCAACTCAGCCTTTTCAGGCCGCAGGAGAAAAGTGGTTTGATGGGGGGCAAATATCTGAAAGCCATCCTCGGCGATAGCAGGCATAATATGAGCTTTGCAGGTTCAGGGTGCAGACGAATTGATCCTGTTCCCGCACATGGCGCATCAGGAGGATGCATGCAGCAGAACACGACCTTGGTTTGCCGATGGGCAGGAAAGGTATCCACTGCCATGATTGCCTCGCCTGAGCTTGTTTTGGGAGTCTTAGGGTGGGCCACCGAATGAATGGAGAGAAGGATTGTGCTCATTCTGCCTCTACTGCCAGCGTCCAACTGTATCAAGCCCGGAGTTGGTATCTGGTGCAATGTAAGCCCAGGCAGGACAAGCGTGCAGAGGAGCATCTGACTCGTCAGGGTTACGTTTGCGTCCGCCCTACCTTTATTCAGCAGACGCTTGTCGGAGGGCGCCTGCATAAGAGTATCGATTCGCTTTTTCCTGGATATTTGTTCATTCAGCTCAGTGCAGAGTGTAGCTGGGCTCCTTTGCGTTCAACGCGCGGAGTCAGTCACATCGTTGGTTTTGGCGGGAAACCGGTTGCCGTCGCCGATGAGCTGGTTTGGCAATCGCAGCAAAGGGCAGATGGGCTCGAAATACCTTTGTTCATGGCTGGAGAAACTGTTCGGGTCGTTGGCGGTGGCTTTGCCGAGATGGACGCCATCTTTAAGGAGATGGACGGCGAAAGGAGGGTTATTTTGTTGATCAGTATGCTTAACCGACAGCAGTGCGTCAGTGTGCCTCTGGCAACTGTTGCCAGGCACTAGAGAAATAGCGACGACCTTCGCCACGGTCGCCACGATGGTTGTGATGTTCGTTTTGAGGAAGCAGACGCTAAATCCTGGGGCGGTAGCGTGCCTGAACAAAGGTTGCGTTGTTGAGGTGCTCCGCGGTTGATCTCGCTATGCGTTCGTATGCGAATCTACCGTCTCGGAGCGTGCACTGGATCCAGTGGAGGCCGTGCGAGATTGGATCTTCGTCAATTCTGGCGAACGTAGGGCGGTTATGCTGACTCAAGTGTGTTTGATTGCTAACTAAGATGAAAATTAAAGGAGTTGTGTTTGATGTCAGGCTTAAAGCAGGCGAGCGTCGCTAAGTTCAAGAAAAAAGAGGCCATCATCGGTATTGTGGGCCTCGGCTACGTGGGTCTGCCTTTGATGCTGCGTTACAACGCAATCGGATTCAAAGTTCTGGGTATCGATATTGATGCTTTCAAGGTCGACGCATTGAATTCGGGAAAAAGCTACATTGAGCATATTCCTGGCGAAAAAATTGCACTCGCTTGCGAAAGTGGCTTTGAGGCCACTACTGATTTCAAGCGAGTTACCGAGTGCGATGCCCTCATCCTGTGTGTGCCTACGCCGCTTAATAAATATCGTGAACCTGACATGAGTTTTGTGGTGAATACCACTGACGCGATCAAGCCCTTTTTGCGCGCAGGTCAGATTGTCTCTCTGGAAAGCACTACCTATCCAGGGACAACTGAAGAAGAGCTTCTCCCTCGCATCCAGGAAGGTGGATTGTGTGCAGGTGAAGATATTTTTCTCGTTTACTCTCCCGAGCGAGAGGATCCAGGCAATCCCAATTTCGAAACCCGTACGATTCCTAAAGTGATCGGTGGTCATACTCCGGCCTGTCTTGAAGTAGGCGTGGCCCTGTATGAGCATGCTATCGACAGAATAGTGTCGGTGAGTTCCACCAAGGCGGCGGAAATGACCAAGCTTCTGGAGAATATCCATCGCGCGGTGAACATCGGCCTTGTTAACGAAATGAAGGTCGTCGCGGATCGAATGGGGATAGATATCTTCGAAGTTGTTGATGCTGCTGCCACCAAACCTTTCGGCTTTACTGCGTATTACCCAGGTCCCGGACTCGGTGGCCATTGCATACCAATCGATCCGTTCTATCTCACCTGGAAGGCGCGAGAGTACGGTTTGCATACCCGCTTTATCGAGTTGTCCGGCGAGGT
Source organism: Pseudomonas sp. LBUM1670 (assembly GCF_059695695.1). Taxonomy (NCBI): domain Bacteria; kingdom Pseudomonadati; phylum Pseudomonadota; class Gammaproteobacteria; order Pseudomonadales; family Pseudomonadaceae; genus Pseudomonas; species Pseudomonas sp. LBUM1670. The sequence goes on from NZ_CP166783.1 coordinate 1,794,027, forward strand.
CAACAAGGCTATGCCGGAGTACGTCATGGGTAAACTCATGGACGGTCTGAACGATGGTGGAAAGGCACTAAAAGGCAGCAAGGTTCTGGTTCTTGGTATCGCATACAAGAAGAACGTTGATGACATGCGGGAGTCGCCTTCGGTTGAGATCATGGAACTGATCGAAGCTAAAGGTGGTGTCGTCGCCTATAGTGATCCGCACGTTCCGGTTTTTCCTAAAATGCGTGAACACCATTTCGATCTCGAGAGCGTAGAGCTGTCTGCGAGTAATTTGGCTTCTTTCGACGCGATAGTATTGGCCACGGATCATGACAAATTTGATTATGAACTGATTCGTCAGCATTCAAAGTTGTTGGTCGATACACGCGGCAAGTATCGTGCTGCAGAAGCCCATATCATTAAAGCCTAAATCCGACGGAGTTATATTCTTGAAACGTTTTGCCCTGATCGGTGCGGCCGGTTATATAGCACCACGCCATATGCGCGCTATCAAGGATACCGGTAACGAATTGGTGTCCGCCTACGACATTAATGACTCCGTCGGTATCATCGACAGCATTTCACCGCAAAGTGAGTTTTTTACCGAGTTTGAAAGATTTTACGAGCACGCTTGGCAGCTGAAGTGCGAAGCTGCCAGTGCGTTGCAATACGTATCGATCTGTTCGCCAAATTATTTACATGCCTCTCATATCGCTGCCGGACTACGGCTGGGGTGCGATGTTATTTGTGAAAAACCATTGGTTCCCACAGTAGCGATCCTGGAAAATCTCGCGCTGATCGAAAAAGAAACCGGGAAGCGGGTCTATAATATTCTTCAACTTCGTCACCATCAGGCTATCCTGGCGCTGAAAAACAAAGTTGCGCATGAAGCTAGCGAGCACAAATATGATGTTGAGCTGACATACATCACTTCTCGGGGGAAGTGGTATATGGAAAGCTGGAAGGGCGATCCTCGTAAATCTTTTGGTGTAGCCACGAACATAGGCGTGCACTTCTATGACATGCTTCATTTTATCTTCGGCAAACTTCAACGCAATGTAGTGCATTTCACCAGCGAATATAAAGCTGCCGGATATCTGGAGTACGAGAAGGCTCGCGTGCGCTGGTTCCTCTCAATTGATGCCAACGATCTGCCTGACGCAGTGAAAGGTAAAAAGCCAACGTACCGTTCGATTACGGTCAACGGTGAGGAGATGGAGTTTTCGGAAGGTTTCACCGACCTCCATACCATCAGCTACCAGGAAATACTGGCCGGCCGTGGGTACGGGCTGGAAGATGCCCGCCACTGCGTTGAAACAGTAGAAGTCATTCGCTCTTCTGAAATCAGCAGCGCCCGTGACAATGAAGGCCATCCCTTTCTCGCAACCCTGAGCCGATGAGACCGCTATGAGCTACCAGGTGCATCCTTCCGCAATTGTTGACGAGGGCGCGCAGATCGGGAGTGGATCGCGCGTATGGCATTTTGTACATGTTTGCGCCGATGCTCGCATCGGCAGTGACTGTTCGTTAGGTCAAAATGTATTTGTGGGTAACCGCGTAGTTATCGGAAATAACGTGAAAATACAGAACAACGTCTCTGTGTATGACAACGTTATTCTTGAAGATGACGTTTTCTGTGGCCCAAGCATGGTGTTCACCAACGTCTATAATCCGCGCAGCGCTGTGTCACGCAAAGACGAGTATCGTGACACCCTTGTCAGGAAAGGAGCGACACTGGGGGCAAACTGCACAGTCGTTTGCGGTGTGAAAATCGGTGAGTACGCCTTTATAGCCGCGGGCGCCGTGGTCAATCGTGATGTCAAGCCATACTCCCTTGTCGCTGGTGTCCCGGCGAAGCAGATTGGCTGGATGAGTCAGCAGGGTGAGCGTATTCCGCTTCAACTCGCGGGGGAAGGTGAGTACACCTGTCCGCACACAGCGCAGCGATATAAGTTAGTGGGTGATGATTTGGAGTGTCTTGGCGCATGAATATTCCTTTTATCGATTTAAAGACTCAGTATGAGACTTTAAAGTCGGAGATTCAGCATCGTATAAATAATGTACTTGAGCACGGTCAGTATATTATGGGGCCTGAAGTTGCGGAGCTTGAATCGCGGCTTGCCGCTTATACCGGCGCCAAGCACTGCATTACAGTTTCAAGTGGTACTGATGCATTACTCATAAGCCTGATGGCTCTTGGAGTGGGGCCGGATGACGAGGTCATCACAACCCCGTTTACTTTTGCGGCGACTGCAGAAGTCATTGTGCTCTTGGGCGCGAAACCAGTATTTGTCGACATAGATCCATCCACGTGCAACATCGATGCAGGCAAGTTAGAAGCGGCGATAACTTCCAAAACCCGGGCAATCATGCCGGTGAGTCTATATGGTCAGCCATCGGATATGGATGAGATCAATGCGATCGCCGTCCGCCATGGGAATATTCCCGTAATCGAAGACGCGGCGCAGAGTTTTGGAGCCGATTACAAAGGTCGCAAAAGCTGTAACTTATCGTCTATTGGCTGTACCAGCTTCTTTCCAAGCAAACCTTTGGGGTGTTATGGAGACGGAGGTGCAATTTTCACATCGGATGATGCCATTGCCCAAGCGTGTCGAGAAATTCGCGTGCATGGCCAGAGCAAACGGTATTGGCATACCCGTGTCGGGTTGGGTGGACGTATGGACACGCTGCAGTGTGCCATCGTTCTTGCGAAGCTTGAGCGTTTTGACTGGGAAGTTTCGCAGCGCATAGAAATTGGCGCTAGCTATAACCGGATGATGGATGACCTGGGCGTGAAAAGGGTTCTGCAAAAAGCTGATCGCACCAGCATGTTCGCCCAATATACGGTGATGGTGGATGATCGTGAATATCTACAGGAAGCTTTGCGCAAGCAAGGAATACCGACGGCAGTTCACTATCCGGTCCCGCTGAACGAGCAACCTGTTTACCGCCGCTTTGGTTCTGCGCTGGACACTCCGGTTTCCAGTGCTATCGCCACTCAAGTCATGAGTCTTCCCATGAGTGCAGATGCCTCTCCAATTCTCGCGCATGTAGCTTCAGGTTTTCACAATGCATTGAAAAATGCATTGGACGCGCCAGTAAGTGAGAGTGAATGAATATAAGATTGTTCGGCAATGCTGGTATTTTCCTAGGCGCAAATATCGTTAACGCCGGCATACCTTTTCTACTGCTGCCATTTTTGACGCGCGCTCTGACCCCTTCGGATTATGGTGTCGTTGCCATGTTCGGTGTCATGGTGAATCTCTTTGGAACCCTGACTGGTTTGAGCGTCCACGGTGCGATAGGCGTGCGTTATTTTGAGTTGGAGAGGGCTGCATTAGCGCGTTATGTAGGCGCGTGTGTCAGTATTCTATTCGTCAGCACGGCTGTAGTGCTTTCACTGGTCGGGGTGTTTGGCTCGTGGCTGGAGGGGCCAAGCAATTTACCCTATGAGTGGCTTCTCGTAGCGGTTTTGGTTTCAGGACTGCAATTCCTGATAAATATCAAACTCACGTTCTGGCAAGTCGGTGGAGCCGCGAAGCAGTACGGGATTTTCCAAGTGTCGCAAGGTCTGATGAATGCAGGGTTCTCTCTGCTTTTCATCTTCGGTTTTTTGATGACATGGGAAGGGAGAGCCCTGGGGCAGGTTGTAGCTACAGCGATTTTTGGAGGCTTGGCTTTATTTTTGCTCTTTTTAAATAAAGAGATTAGCCGCCCCCGGGCTGAAGACAAACAGGTTGCAGATGCCCTCCAATTTGGTGTGCCCCTTATCCCACATGTCATTGGTGGTTTGGTGATGGTGGTGGCAGACCGTTTCATTGTTGGCAATATGTTAGGTGTGCAGGCCGTGGGTATCTACACGCTTGCATTGCAGTTTGGCATGGTCATGGGTCTGGTTGCTGACGCTTTCGTCAAGGTCTATGGGCCATGGTTGTATGCCAAGTTAAAACAGAATACTGACGACGCGCGGTTAGAGGTGGTCGGGGTAACTTACATTGTGTGGTTCGCTTTTCTAATAATGGCCATTGTGGCGAACTTTTTTTGCCAACTATTTTTTCTTGATGTCGTGGGTGAAGAGTTTGCGGCAGCGCAGGAAATTATTGTCTGGTTTTTCTTGGGACAGACTTTCAAAGGGATGTACTTCTCGGTTGCAGGATTCTTTTTCTTTTCTTCGCGCACGAGTAGCGTCTCTTTAATAACAGTCTGCACAGGCGTATTTTCTATCATCGCAACCATAGCTTTTGTCAAGCTTTTTGGGCTGAAAGGGGCTGCGATGGCATATGCCTTGTCCGAGGGGATATTGTTTTTATTCGCGTGGTTGCTTTCCCGGCGTATTCATACAATGCCGTGGTTTGAGGTGCTTCCGTCCCTTACATTGGTTGTTCGACGAGGTTTTGCGAAATGAGGCTTTCTCTTTTACGAATTATTTCAAGAGGGCTGATTTTCATTCGCTCCTTGGGTTGGAAGATCACGTACGCCACATACCGTGATAAGTATCGATTGAATGAGTCCTTCAGGTTCAATGGCTTTCAAATCCAGTTTTACGGTGAAGGCCGGATTGAGGTTGGCGCGGACAGTTACATCGGTGATCTGTCCTCCGTCCAGGCAGCAAGCGGCTGTGTCGTGAAAATTGGCACAGGTTGCCAGATCTCCCATAATGTAAGAATTTACACACACTCGAAGGTCGCTGATGCGGATTTTTCTCAACCCCATGTGCCAGTGAAGCAGGGGGATGTGGTAATCGGTGATTTTTGCTGGGTGGGGGCGAATGTATTTATCAATCCTGATGTGACGATAGGAAGAAATTCGGTAGTCGGTGCGAACTCTGTTGTCACCAAAGATATTCCGTCAGATGAAATCTGGGGCGGAGTGCCGGCAAGGCTGATCAGAAGAAAAAAGTCTCATGAAATACGCAAGCTTTGAATAACTTTAAAAATTTTTAAATCATTAGTAAATTTTTGAGAGTGATTTATGCGAATAATTGCAAAGCTGGATGTCAAGCCGCCGCAGGTTGTGAAGCCGGTTCACTTTGAAGGATTGCGCAAAATAGGAAATCCTGGTGATCTCGCCTCTAAGTACTATGAGCAAGGCGCGGATGAAATTTCCTATATAGATATAGTAGCTAGTCTATATAGGCGCGAGATTTTGTATAACTTCATTTCTGAAACGGCAAAGCGGATTCTCGTCCCCTTCGCGGTAGGCGGTGGAGTACGCAGCACCGAGGACTTCTCAAAACTTTTCCACCATGGCGCGGATAAGGTCATCATTAACACTGGGGCTCACGAGAACCCTTCAATAATTGATGGTGCCGCAAAAATTTTTGGTGGGCAGTCGGTTGTCGTCAATATCGAGGCCAAATCTCTGCCCGACGGCAGCTGGACCTGCTATACCGACTGCGGCCGAATTCCTACTGGCCGAAATGTCGTCGAGTGGGCCAAAGAGGTGGAATCCCGTGGAGCGGGCGAAATTTTCCTGCAGTCAGTTGATTGTGATGGACGCCAGCGCGGATTCGATATCGATTTGATTAAAGCTGTAGTGGATTCAGTGAATATTCCAGTTGTTGCGGCCAGTGGTGCCGGGACGCTGGCAGACATCCTCGAAGTGGCGCAACTGGGTGGGCCGAGCGGAATTGCGTTGGCTTCAGTGCTCCATTATGAAAAAACCACGATTAGCGATGTTAAACGATTCTTGATTGAACACGGTGTGGAGGTGGCGTTATGAGTCAGCAGATTGGAGTGGTTGACTACGGCGCTGCGGGTAACGTGTTCAGTATCGTCAGGGCACTTGAGTGTGCAGGCGCTAGCACAAAGGTGATCAAGCATCCTCAGGATCTGGTGGGTGTTGATAAGTTGGTGATTCCCGGAGTCGGCAGCTTTGTCGATGGAATGCGAGAGCTTACGGCTTCTGGTATGTCAGAGGCGATTGTCAAGTACTCGGAAGCGGGTCGCCCTTTACTTGGTATTTGCCTGGGCATGCAAGTGCTCAGTAAGGTGGGTTTCGAATACGGTGAGACCGCTGGGCTTGGACTGATGCTTGGCGAAGTCAGACAGATGCAGTGCAAAGGCGTTGTGCCTCATATGGGTTTCAATACTTTGTCGGTCATCGATGACTCTCCTTTGTTGAAGGGCGTCACCGATAAGGATCTATTCTATTTTATGCATTCGTTCGAAGTACAAAAGTATACCGATGTCATTGCACTGACGACGTATGCAGAGCATCAGTTCGTCTCTGGTGTGCAGCGTGAGAATATTTTTGGCTTGCAGTTCCATCCGGAAAAAAGTCGCCAAGCCGGTATTCTTGTTTTTGAAAACTTCTTAGCTCTGTGAGTCCGGGATGAAAAATCAAGAGTCGTTTGGACGCTACGGTCTTCCGTTAAAAATCCAATTCTGCAAAAAATGCGCAATGAACAATCAGCGGCCGTCTTCGACTGTTGAGTTCAAGAATCAGCCTGGCGAGATCAAGAAGGCGATTTTCTTCGACGAGCATGGTGTTTGCGATGCCTGCAACTTCGCAGAGAAGAAGAAAAGTATTGACTGGATTGAGCGCGAGCGCGAATTACGGGAACTTTGTGATCGCCACCGTCGAAATGACGGTCGTTACGACGTTGTAGTGCCGGGGAGTGGCGGCAAGGACAGTGTCATGGCTGCTCATGTCCTTAAGTTCAAATACAACATGAACCCTATCTTGGTGACCTGGCCGCCTGCCATTTACACAGAAATTGGCCGTCGTAATTTCGATGCCTGGATCAACGCGGGTTTTGCCAACTATACCTACCACCAAAACAAGAAGGTCCATCGCACCCTGACGCGCCTGGCCTTCGAAAAACTTTGCCATCCTTTTCAGCCATTTATTCTAGGACAGAAAAATCTGGCGCCGAAAATGTCCGCCCAGCTCGGAATACCGCTGGTGGTATTTGGGGAGAATGAGGCCGAGTATGGCAATGCGATCCTGGACAATGATAAACCTGAACGCGATCCGAAATATTACACTGCCGAAAATCAACTGAGTGAACTTTATCTTGGTGGAGTCAGCGCCAAACAGTTGATGGAAGAATACAAGTTTACCGCAGCTGATCTAGAGGCATATCTGCCGGTAGACCCGTATAAAATTCAGAGTGTTGGCACCGAAGTTCATTACTTGGGTTACTACATGAAATGGCACCCTCAGGAAACTTACTATTTCTCGGTGGAAAACTCCGACTTCATGCCGAATGATTTTAGGACCGAGGGCAGCTTCAGCAAATATAGCTCTCTGGATGACATGATCGATTGGTTGCACTACTACACGACTTATACAAAGTTTGGTATTGGTCGTGCAACTTACGACGCTGCTCAAGAAATTCGCAATGGAGATATCACCCGCGACGAGGGCATATCGCTGATCAAACGTTTCGACGGTGAGTTTCCGGAAATCTATCAGAAGCAGTGTCTTGAATATATGGGTATTACTGAACAGCGCTTCGCTGATGTCATTGAAGAATTCAGAACACCACATCTTTGGGAAGACACCGCGACAGGTTGGGCCTTGAGAAAACCCATCTGGAAGGCTTGATTTCATATTAAAAGAGGAGGTTGTTTGTGAAAGCTTTGATAACAGGCGCTGATGGATTTATCGGGTCGCACCTGACCGAACTGCTTGTACGTGAAGGGTATGAAGTTAAAGCACTCTCCCAGTATAATTCGTTTAATTACTGGGGATGGTTGGAAAGTGTCGACTGTTTGTCCAATATTGAAGTGCTCAGTGGCGATGTGCGTGATCCGCACTATTGCAAACACATCACTAAAGACGTCGATGTTGTATTCAATCTGGCAGCCTTGATCGCGATTCCTTACTCTTATGTCGCCCCCGACAGTTATGTCGATACCAATATCAAGGGCACTTTGAATATTTGTCAGGCGGCATTGGAAAATGGTGTGCAGCGGGTGATCCACACCTCTACTAGTGAAGTGTACGGCACCGCTCAGTACGTGCCGATCGATGAGAAACACCCGTTGCAGGCACAGTCACCTTATAGTGCGTCGAAAATAGGTGCGGACGCGATGGCGATGAGTTTTTACAACGCCTTCGACTTGCCCCTTACGATAGCGCGCCCATTTAATACCTACGGTCCACGCCAGTCCGCCCGGGCTGTAATCCCTACGATCATTACTCAGATCGCCAGTGGTAAAAAGCAGATTCAGTTGGGTGACACCTCGCCTACTCGCGACTTCAACTATGTCGCTGACACCTGCCGCGGATTCCTTGAGCTAGCTCGATGCAGTGAGGCTATTGGCGAAACGGTGAACATCGGGTCCAACTACGAAATCTCCATCGGCGATACCTTGAATCTCATACGTGAGTTGATGGGGAGTGACGTTGAATTCCTCACAGACGAACAACGTCTGCGACCAGGAAAGTCGGAAGTCTTCCGTCTGTGGTGTGATAACACCAAGATCAAAGGGCTTACGGGTTTCGAACCGCAATACAGCATTCGCCAGGGATTGCAGGAAACCATTGACTGGTTAACGCTCCCGGAGAATCTGGCCAAATACAAAGCCGACATCTACAACGTCTGAGGCACCTCTATGTTCGACTCTCTAATCCAGTTCGTGCGGGCTCAGTACCGCACGAATGATTTCATTCCGCTTCACGCTCCCGTTTTCCTGGGGCACGAGCGTGATTACGTGGTGGAAACCATCGAGTCGACCTTTGTTTCCAGCGTAGGGGCATTCGTCGATCGTTTCGAGCGCGATATGGCTGTTTATACCGGCAGCCCGCGGGCTATTGCGACGGTTAACGGAACAGCAGCGCTGCACGCGGCGCTGTTGTTGGCCGGTGTTAAACCCAGTGAGTTGGTGGTGACTCAGTCGTTGACCTTTGTCGCCACCTGTAACGCGATCGCGTATTGCGGCGCTGAACCGGTGTTTGTCGACGTTGATCGACACACCCTGGGCCTATCGCCGAAAGCACTCGAAATATGGTTGGAAGAGAACGCGCAATTAGGTGCTGATGGCCTCTGTCGCCTCAAGTCAACGGGCCAGGTTGTCAGGGCCTGCCTTCCCATGCACACGTTCGGCCATCCCGTTGAGCTAGATGACCTCGTTTCGTTATGCGCGCGCTGGGGACTGGTCTTGGTCGAAGATGCGGCGGAATCGTTGGGGAGTCTCTACAAAGGGCGGCACACCGGTTGTTTCGGTCGCCTGGGCACTTTGAGTTTCAATGGCAACAAGATTATTACCACCGGTGGCGGTGGCATGATCCTGGCTAATGAAGAGTTGGGCGTATTAGCCAAGCACCTGACGACTACTGCCAAGCAGCCTCACCCCTACGAATATTTCCACGATCAGCTAGGCTACAACTACCGATTGCCCAACCTTAATGCAGCGCTTGGCTGTGCCCAGCTTGAGCAATTGGAGAACTTCATTGATTCCAAGCGGGCACTTGCTGCCCGCTATGCGCAGGCCTTGGAGGGCAGTGATCTGCAATTCTTCACCGAGCCTGAAGGGTGCCGATCCAACTATTGGCTAAACGCCGTCATCTGCGAAAGCCGTGAACAACGTGACGCGTTGCTCAAAGCTACCAACGACAGCGGTGTAATGACTCGCCCAATCTGGAAGCTCATGAACCACCTGCCGCTTTATGCGCACTGTCCTCATGGCGACCTGACAAATGCTGAGTGGCTGGCGGCGCGTATTGTGAATCTTCCTAGCAGTGTTGTGCCGGAGTTGCCGGCGTGAACCAAAAAATCGCGGTGTTCACCGGCTCCAGGGCGGAGTACGGACTGCTCTACTGGCTGATGAAAGATCTTCAGTCGAGCACTCGTATCCAGCTGCAGGTCATCGTGAGTGGCATGCATTTGTCATCGGAGTTCGGCGAGACCTGGAAACAGGTCGTCGAAGATGGTTTCGATATCGATGCCAAGGTGGAGATGCTGCTGTCCTCGGATACCCCGGTCGGGATAGTAAAATCCATGGGGGTCGGTACTCTCGGGTTCGCCGACTCCCTGGCTCGGCTTCAGCCGGACATGCTGGTAGTGCTCGGCGACCGATTTGAGGCATTGGCAGTCGTCCAGGCTGCGTTGATCATGCGTATTCCTGTTGCTCACCTGCATGGCGGGGAAATAACAGAGGGTGCATACGACGATGCGATCCGTCATGCCATTACCAAGATGGCGTATCTGCATTTTGTTGCAACCGAACCCTACCGGCGCCGTGTGATCCAGATGGGTGAGTCACCTGACCGCGTTTTCAATGTTGGCGCTGTCGGTATAGATCATCTAAAGCGCGGCCCTAAAATGGACTTTGATCAGCTTCGCGAAAGCCTCGGTTTTGCGTTGCAGTCACCCTACTTGGTGGTGACTTACCACCCGGTGACGCTGCTGGACGAAAACCCGCAACGTAGCTTTACAGCTCTGCTTGATGCGCTGGACAAGTTTCCGGAACAACAAATCATCCTGACTTATCCAAATGCCGACAACGGTGGCAGGTCCATTATTCCGCTGCTTGAAGCCTACGCACAACGCCAGCCTGAACGGGTACTGGCGATTCCGTCACTGGGTTTCAGACGTTATCTGAGTGCTGTTTCCATGGCATCTGCCGTAGTCGGTAACTCCTCTAGCGGGATTATCGAGGTTCCGGCATTTGGAATTCCGACGGTAGATATAGGTGTGCGCCAGAAAGGGCGCCTGGCCGCGGATTCCGTTCTGAACTGCGAGCCGAATACCGCCTCGATCGAGCAAGCTCTTCGTAAGGCGTTATCAAAAGAATTTGCAGACTCTTGTAAGACCACGGTCAATCCTTACGGGCAGGGTAATGCCGCCGAGGCAATCATGAATGTCCTGGAACGTTACGACGGGACCTTCTACAAATCATTCCATGATCTGAGCTGACCTATGAAGCAGTCCGATAGAGATGCGGTTTACATTATTGCCGAAGCAGGCGTGAATCATAACGGTGACCGGGCGCTGGCTTTCGCTCTGGTAGACGCGGCGGCAGCCGCGGGTGCCAACGCCGTGAAGTTCCAGACATTCAATGCTAAACGTCTTGCGTCGAAGTCTGCCCCCAAAGCGGCTTACCAGAAAAAAAGTACGAATGAAGCCGAAAGCCAACTGGCGATGCTTCAGAAGTTGGAGCTACCGCGGGCATGGCACGCTGAATTGCAAAGCTACGCTCGCAAAAAGGGGATCGAATTTCTTTCGACGGCGTTCGACTCCGATAGTCTGGAATTTCTTTGCAGCCTGGAAATCCCTTTATTCAAGGTGCCTTCAGGTGAGCTGACTAACGGCCCGCTCTTGTGGCAGTTCGCGCGAACCGGTAAAAAACTGATTTTGTCTACAGGTATGGCGACGCTCGCGGAGGTAGAAACTGCGCTGGCCATCATCACCCACGCGCTGGAGTTCAGCGAAGAACCAACGGACATGGATGATGTCTGGCGTTGCTGGGGGAATCGCGAATCGCGACAAAGGCTACAGGGGCATGTGGTGTTGCTTCACTGCACGTCTCAATATCCGACTCCATGGGATGAAGTGAATCTCAGGGCGATGGATACTTTGGCGGGAGCTTTTGGACTTGACGTCGGATATTCCGACCATACAGAGGGCAGCCTGATTTCGATTGCCGCCGTTGCACGCGGAGCGCGGGTTATCGAAAAGCATTTCACTCTGGATCGCTCAATGCCAGGACCCGATCATTTGTCCTCGCTTGAACCGGATGAGCTTAAGTCGATGGTGGCCGATATTCGTGCCCTTCAGCGGGCGCTGGGTGATGGGGCCAAAGCGCCTCAAGTCAGCGAATGGGACACTCGCAAGGCAGCCCGCCAAACCGTCGTAGCGGCTTGCGATGTGGTGGAGGGAGCAGTCTTCGAACGGAAGCATTTAACCACTGCACGGAGTGGCTACGGTTTGTCGCCAGCAGCCTTGTGGGGGTTGGTTGGCCGTCGCGCCGGGCGAGCCTATGAGGCGGGTGAGAGCATCGAGCCTTGAGCAGCGACTGCAAGCCGCTGGTGATGATAGGGGCGGGTGGACATGCGAAGGTGTTATTGTCGCTGGTCCAGGCGAAGGGGCTAGAGCTGCTCGGCGTGTGCGATCCTGTGCTTTCCAGTCAGGGCATCAGTCATTGGCGGGGTATCCGGGTGTTGGGTGGTGATGAGGCGCTCGACGCTCTTGAACCCGATGCTGTAGGGCTGATCAATGGGGTAGGGCAGCTAGTGGGTGGCATGGGGCGGCGCAAAATCTTTGCGAGCCTGAAAGCGAAGGGTTTCCAGTTTCCCATTCTTGTACATCCGATGGCGTGTGTCGACTCTACGGCGATTCTGCATGAAGGCGTACAAATCATGGCCGGCGTGGTAATTCAGGCCGATGTGGTCATTGGCTTGAATTCGATCATCAACACCAGGGCTGGCATCGACCATGACTGCTGTCTGGGCGCGGATGTCCATGTGGCACCTGGCGCTACACTCTGTGGCGGCGTGGTGGTTCAGGATCGCGCCTTTATTGCTAGTGGTGCAACCGTCATCCAGGGGCTGACGGTTGGGGAGGACGCGGTCGTTGGGGCGGGGGCCGTGCTGGCTCGGGACCTCGCGGCTCGACAAATTTTGTTAGGTCCCGCGGCGCGCAAGAAAGCCGCTTCGCGTGACGACTAGGAGTATTTTTATGCAGCACTGGAAATCACTGCTCATAGGCCCGGAGACGTCTCTTGAAGACGCGGTGGTGACACTTGATCGCGTGGCCATGCGCATTGTTCTGGTTGTAGATACCGACGGACGCTTGCTGGGCACTTTGACTGATGGTGATGTAAGGCGCAGTTTGCTCAAGCACCTTCCGCTGGATATCAAAGTGAGTGAAGTCATGTGTGCTTCGCCGCAGACCGTCGAGCGAGGCTGGAGCAAGGAGCGCATCCTGTCGGTAATGGAAAAACACCAGTTGCTGCAGTTGCCTGTCATCGATGGCCAGCGGCGTGTCGTCGGCCTGGAAACCCTCCACGGTCTCTTGCACAAAAAACAATGTGACAATCCGGTTTTTCTGATGGCGGGCGGCTTTGGTTCGCGCCTGCGCCCGCTGACTCAGAACTGTCCGAAACCGTTGTTGAAGGTGGGGGACAAACCAATTCTCGAACTGATCCTCGAGAGCTTCATCAATGCTGGCTTTCATCGGTTCTTTGTCTCCACCCATTACATGCCGGAAATGATCCGCGAATATTTCGGGGACGGCAGTCGTTGGGGGGTCAGCATTCGCTATGTTCATGAAGAGGAACCGCTGGGGACCGGAGGGGCGTTAGGATTATTACCGCACGACGAGATTGATTTGCCGTTGTTCATGATGAACGGTGATCTGCTGACAACCCTCAATTTTCAGAACCTGCTGGAGTTCCATCAAGAACACTCAGGGGTGGCAACCATGTGCGTGAGAGAGTACGAGCACTGCGTGCCCTATGGTGTGATTCAGAGTGAGGGGCATCGAATCCGATCGATGGTCGAGAAGCCGATTCATCGGTTCTTTATCAACGCCGGGATTTACCTGCTGTCACCTGATCTGGTGAAAAGCGTGAGCCCTGGGACACACATCGACATGCCAACATTGCTGGGACAGCAAATTGAAAACGGCAAAGATGTAAATATGTTCCCCATACATGAGTACTGGCTCGATATAGGCCGAATGGAAGACTTCCAGCGTGCGCAATCCGACATAACGGGACTGTTCAATGGCTAAGCCGCACCACAATGTGGATATCCTCGCGGTTGTGCCGGCTCGGGCAGGCAGCAAGCGCCTGCCAGGAAAAAATCTGCTGGATTTAAACGGCAAACCGTTAATCCGCTGGACGCTCGAGGCGGCTCTGGAAAGCGAGATGATTGACCTGCTGATAGTCAGCAGTGATGACGATGCCATTCTGGCGGAAGGGGAACGACTCGGCGTTCGCACCGTGCGACGTCCGGAGTATTTGGCCAACGATACGGCAACCACATTCGATGTACTGGTTTACACACTGGAGCAGTTGGCCGAGGAGGGCATAAGGCCTGCACGGCTGATGCTCTTGCAGCCCACTTCGCCCTTGCGCGAGGCGCAGCATATCCGGGAAGCAGTGCGGTGCATGGATGACACCAAAGCCGACAGTGTCGTCAGTGTGTGTCCGTGCGAACATTCGCCGTTGTGGAGCAATACGTTGGGTCCCGAGGGGCGAATGGATGAGTTTTTGCGTCCTGAGCTACTCAATCAGCGTAGTCAGGATCTGCCCGTCTATTATCGACTGAACGGCGCCATTTACATGGCGAAAACAGAACAATTCTTGCAGATGCACGGTTTTTTTATGCCCAATAGCCGGGCACATATAATGCCAATAGATAAATCAGTGGATATTGATACTTATATGGACTTAAAGCAGTGTCAGTTTATCTTGGAATCTAAGGAAAAATGAAAGGGATCATCTCACGGCTCAAGGTCTTACTTTTTGTGATGCTGCACAGGAGTGGCTGGAAAAACCTCAAGAAGTCCGATGTGCTGGTGGTTCGGCACGATGCCGACTGTGGGTATCTGCATGCTGGTAAAGCCTATTCGCCAATAATCGACACAGTAGTAGAAAACTGTTTTTACAAAGAGTTGAGTGTCCAATCGATCGCAACGCCATTTAGTCGATTAACAGGGGAAAGAGCATTCAACTCTCCTGTTGCATTTAATCGTTCGTTCATGATCATTGCCTTACTAAAACGCTTTTTATCGATATTTATTGGCGAAGAAAAAAGTAACGAGTGGGGGCTGTGCAGAAAGACGGCGATTTGGCTTAAGATACTCAAGCTGGTTAAGCCGAGGCTCGTCATGGGAATACAACCAGATCTTGGACTTTGTAGAGCCTGCCGGGAGTTGAACATTCCCGTATACGATATTCAGCACGGAGTTATCAGCAGAGACGTTACGTGGTACGGCGAAATGTTGCCCAAAGAAGTCTCCGCCACAGACCTGCCAAGTGGTTTTTTGTGTTGGGATCACCAAAGCAGCCAGGTTTTACTGGACTGGGCCCCCAGCCGGGGAGCCACAGTGAGTGTAGTTGGACACCCTTGGTTTCAGCGATTCCAGTACCCGGACGATAAAGACCAATTGGTTCAGGAGGCGATCAGGGATGGCAGCATTTTCTCTGATGATAAGCCAGTTGTTCTGGTAGCTTTGCAATGGGGACTGCATCTTCATTATTACCCGGAATGCGACTTCAACAAGGTCATGTGCAAGGCATTAGAGTCTGTGATCAAGAGGACGCATGGGCGATATAACTGGCTGCTGCGTCTTCATCCTGTGCAGTTAAATGGGGTTGAAGGGAAGTTTTGTGAAGAGTATCTGTTCGGCCAGTTTGGAAATCTGGCCGGCGTTGAGTGGCGTAAAGCGAGTTCGATTCCGTTACCACTTCTGCTTTCTCAAGTAGATTTACACATCACCGACATGAGCTCAGTAGTAATCGAGGCGTCCTGGTTTGGATTGCCCTCGGCGCTGCTAAATCCCTACTTGAATAAAGGCGGGATTCTCGAAAGCATGTTCGAGTATGAGCGACATTCCGGGATCGCAACAGTAGTGGCTCAGGATGTCGATGCCATTGAGTTGTGGATCGACGAGAAACTCTCTTGCACCCGGACGACTTCAAGGTGCGATATTCCACGAAGCGGTATCCAGTCTCTGCTGGACAAGGCGATGGTGACGAATGAGTAAGCGCAAGATTTCTGTGATTGATTACGGCGCAGGAAATATCGCGTCGGTCGTCAACATGATCAAGCACATAGGTGGAGAGGCGGAGGTCATCTCAAGTGCTGGCGATCTGTCTCGAGCAGACAAATTGCTACTCCCGGGGGTAGGCGCTTTCGACCACGCTATGGATTGCCTGAAAAAAGGTGACTGGGTCGAGGAGTTGAACCGTGCGGTGCTTGAACGTCAGATTCCTACTCTGGGTATTTGCCTGGGTATGCAGCTGATGTGCAAGACAAGCGAGGAGGGGCAGGAGGCCGGACTGGGCTGGATCGATGCCAAGGTTTTGCGTTTTGACTTTGAGGGCGAAGCGGCGAGATTGAAGGTCCCCCACATGGGGTGGAATGCGGTACATGTCGTTGGCGAGGATGCCCTTTGTACCAGCCAGTCGATGGAACGACGGTTTTATTTCGTGCATTCCTACTATGTGGAATGCATGAATAAAAGTGATGAAATGTTTAAATGCAACTATGGTCAGGATTTTGTCGCGGGTTTTCATCGTGGGAACATCTGGGGCGTTCAGTTCCACCCCGAAAAAAGCCACCGGTTTGGTATGGAATTGTTCAAGCGATTTTTAGAGGTGTGACTTGTTAAGCCATCGAGTAATACCTGCTTTGCTACTACGAGACAACGGCTTGGTAAAAACGCAGCGCTTTGGGAACTCCAAATACGTGGGGGATCCGATCAATGCCATTCGTATCTTCAATGAAATGGAAGTCGACGAACTCGTTGTTCTTGATATTGATGCAACCCGCCTGAAACGCTCCCCAAACTATGCGTTGATCGAGGAGTTTGCGGCCGAATGTTTCATGCCCCTCGGCTATGGCGGCGGAATTAGCACTGTCGAACAGGCCCGGAACTTGTTTTCGCTTGGTGTGGAAAAGGTGATCCTGCAATCCGCGGCGCTCGATAATCCTGGAATAGTAACGGAGTTAGCTTCGCGATTCGGAAGTCAGAGCATCGTGGTTTCCATCGATGTGAAGCGCGACTGGCTTGGCAGGGTCAAGCTTTGGTCTTCGTCAAGCAAGCGCAAACTCTCTGCCGATTGGCTGGCAGTCATGAAGGAGCTGGCGTCAGCGGGTGCTGGTGAGGTCCTCTTGAATGCCGTCGATCGCGATGGCATGCAGAATGGCTATGATTTGGATGTGATAAAATCCGCCGCCTCGATTCTAGACGTTCCGTTGGTTGTACTGGGCGGAGCGGGTAATTTGCAGCATTTGCTTCAAGCCGTTCAGGCCGGTGCCTCTGCAGTGGCCGCAGGAAGTCTTTTCGTTTTACAAGGGCCTCACCGGGCGGTGCTGATCAGTTACCCCGGTTACTCAGCGCTTGAGTCGCTCTTTAGGAGTTCAAATGCGTAATAAACAGTATCAAGTTTGTACAAGGTGCGTGATGGATACCTCCGCGCCGGATATATCATTTGACACAGACGGTGTGTGTAATTTCTGTACCTATTTCGAGAATCAGGTCAGTAAAGTTGTATTTATTCCTGAGGAAGAGCGCGCTGTTCAGCGCGAAGCATTCATAGAAAAAGTCAAGCGTGCCGGTAAAGGCAAAAGATATGACTGCGTAATGGGGTTGTCGGGCGGGGTGGATAGCTCGTACGCGCTCGATCTGGCTGTGAAAGAAGGGTTGAGGCCGTTGGCTGTCCATATGGACAATAACTGGAACTCTGAACTTGCAGCCAGCAACATCAAAAATCTTGTTTCTGGTCTCAATGTTGATCTTTATACGCATGTTATTGAATGGCCTGAATACAAACGTTTGATGCAGGCTTTTTTCGATGCGGACGTCATTGATGTCGAGCTTCTATATGACAACGCCATGCTGGCTGTTAATTACGCCCAAGCTAAAAAATATGGAATAAAATACATCCTTTCTGGCAGCAATTCTGCAACTGAAGGCATGCCGATGCCTGAGGGGTGGAATTGGCGCAAGTGGGATAAGAAAAATATCCAGGCGCTCGGGAAATTAGGCGGAGTCAAACTAAAAACATTTCCGTCAGTCGGTACGGGCGATTATATTTTCAATCGCTTGGTTCGTGGTATTCAGTGGGTTTCCTATCTTGACTTCTATGATTACCAAAAGGATAAAGCACTGGATGAACTTGAAGCCGAGTATGGCTACAAGCGCTATCCGTATAAACATTATGAGTCCATATTTACCCGCTTCTATCAGGGATATCTGTTGCCTGAAAAATTCGGTGTAGACAAGCGGAAACTACATTTGGCTACTCTGGTAATGAGCGGTCAGATGGGGCGCGATGATGCATTGGCGAGGCTTCAAGAATCGCCTTATCCATCGGCTGAAGGCTTGGAGACCGACAAAAGATATTTTCTTAAGAAAATGGGCTGGAGTGAGTCCGTTTTAGAAGCCTACATCCAGCGTCCGGAAAAACGGCACGATGAATACCCGAGCGATAGGGCTTTGTGGGACGGAATGAGGAAAATCTACAACGGTTATTTCAGAAAGGCATCTTAAACATAGTTTCAGTTACAAGGGGGGCAATTCCATAGCCCCCGTTGCATCTGCCTTGCGAGCGTCATCAAATGGTTTGCAAGATAATTGGTGAGTGTTCTAGTTCCATAGCGCAGTGAGGAAGAGGTGTGAAACTTTACGTCCAAAAGTCAACGCTGCTTTTATTTGTTCTAACTGCGTTTGCGGCACTGTTCTATGTTTTTTTCGGTCAGTACATGTTGAGTGGTGATATCAACTTCAAGTTTTTTGCAGACTCTTTGACCTATGAGAAGTTGTATAAGGAGGCGACGTTTCAGTCTTTTTCTGAAATGATCTCATGGGATAGCAATTACATTGGGCCGCTGCTGATTCTTGATGCTTTGGGTGGCGATCGGGCGTTGGTTTTGTTTTTTAATATCACTCTGATGTTTATCTCCTTGTGGTTGATTAGGGGTAACGATCAGATCAATTGGGTTTTTTTTGTTTTTTTGTTTTTTCTTAGTCCGATTACTCTTTCAAGCTTGCTATCCATAAATAAAGAAATAGTCTCTCTGCTGAGCATGTCGCTGCTTGTTGCCTGGTTGTTCAGGGGCGCAGCTATCTATTTGATTCTTGCAGTTTTCACGTCTTTTCTTGTGCGTTGGCAATTATCGCTATTTGTATTGGTAGTGTTTTTCACCTTTTCATCACTCAATCCCCTGCGGCGTCACCGACTTTTATTTGTGATTCTTCTACTGTTAGCGATATCAGTCGCTTATTATTTTGTGGGGGAGCATTTCAGTAGCGTCAACAGTAACGCCGATAGAGGGGCGGCAGTCGATGAAGGGAGCGGGGCGTATACCCTTCTAAACGAAGCTCAGCGTAAAGGTTTTTATATTTTAGTATTCATACCTAAAGCGCTACATGCCATGTACGGTCTTATTTTTCGGATAGGAAATGTATTTGATCTGAGCGATGTGTACAATAATCTGGTTGTGACTCTTCATTGTCTGGTTGGATTTATTGTTTTTATCGCCATATTTCTTCGGCGGCAATTTCGGTTGCGTGATGATTTGGTTTACGTGTCGGTAATTTATTGCGCAATTTTTGTCCTGACGCCTATATATTCGCCTAGGTATTTCTACCCGGTATTCTTTTTGAGTTGTCTTGTATTGGCAAGGCGAACGCAAGGATCAAGACTGGCAATGGTGGAGAAGTCACCGTAGTTGCTTTCAATGGGTCAAATATTGCCCCGTTCATAAAGGATTTTTGGCGATTAGCCGAGGAAGGAACTTTTTAGATGGTTGGTTTTGAGTACTTCGACGCAGTTCTGGTAAGGGAAACTAGGTCTTTATGGGGATGAATGCTTTAAAAATAATGATGGTCAGCCATGTTAGTCCGGATTCGATTTATGGAGCTGGCTCAAGTTTGCGTCAACATATTGAGCTTATGGGGAATCACAAACTTTCACTTTTTTCCCCTGTCCACAGGGACGTTACCAGTGTCAGAAAAGAAGTGGAGGTGGTGAAGTTTTTTTGTCCCATCACTTACAATTATGACGTGAAGTTGTCTTTCTTTCGAGTGTTCATTCTTTCGTTATGTTCGCGTGTGGCTTTTTGGGTAAGCGCTCCCTGGATTTTATACACGTTGTTCCGGATGTCCCCGGACGTCATTCATCTAAATAGTCTGGTTTTGTCGGACTTCTTCTTACTGCTGCGGATTTATCGCATTTTCAAGAACGTTGCCCTAGTGTCGCATGTGCGAGAAATGCTGAATTCCAAGCTTCCTTTTTACCAAAGGTTTCTCATATCGACATGTGATCACTTCGTATTTATTGACAAGGCCGTTCAGCAACGATTTTCGATTGCCATGGGCGAGAATCATGCTTTTGATATTGTTCAAAATCCATTCAAGGGCGCTGCTGCAAGTGGAGCGCTGCCGGATGAGTTCGAAGCGCTCAAGAAGGATGGAAAAGTAATATTCGCCATTGCAGGCCGTATAGAAAATGGAAAGGGAGTTCTAGAAATCTGTAGCTCATTTCAAGCGCTTGCTCCTCCAAACGCAGTACTATTAGTCGTCGGCGGCGGGTCGAGTGGGTGTATTGTAGAACTGAAGGCCATTGCCGAGAAATCCCAAGGATCTATCGTCTATCTGGGACAGATTGCTGATTTACAGTCAACTGGATTCTTTGGGGAAATTGACTTCCTGGTCCGAGGCGAGCCGTACTTCTGCACCGGCCGGACCGTCTATGAGGCTCTTTATTCTGGTTCAAAAGTCATCGTTCCCGGGGCGGATAGGGACTTGGAAGGGGATGAGGTGTTGGTGGAATTCAAAGAGAAGGTTTTTTGCTACAATCCTGGAGATTTTGAAGGGTTGATGAAGATTGTCAATAAATTATCCAGTAGCGGAAAGTCGTCAGAGAATAAATATGTTCGTGACAATTATGACAAGTACTCTGCTGTGCTAAATGCTATTTATTCGAAGGTGGTTAAATGAGCGGAAAGAAAGCGCTGATCACGGGTGTTACGGGTCAGGATGGTTCTTACTTGGCCGAGTTTCTATTGGCTAAAGGTTACGAGGTTCATGGCATCAAGCGTCGCGCTTCTTCTTTCAATACTCAGCGTGTCGATCATATTTACCAAGATCCACATTTGGATAATCGAAATTTTGTTCTCCACTATGGTGATTTGAGCGATTCATCCAACCTCACGCGTATCATTCAAGAAGTGCAACCGGATGAAGTATATAACTTGGGCGCTCAGTCCCATGTGGCCGTGAGCTTCGAGTCGCCTGAATATACTGCTGATGTGGATGCAATGGGTACATTGCGCATTCTTGAGGCCATTCGCCTGCTCGGGCTGGAAAAAAAGACCCGGTTTTACCAAGCCTCGACCTCAGAGTTGTATGGCCTGGTTCAAGAATCCCCGCAAAAAGAAACGACCCCTTTTTACCCGCGCTCTCCTTACGCGGTCGCCAAGCTTTATGCCTATTGGATTACGGTTAATTACCGCGAAGCCTATGGAATGTATGCCTGTAACGGAATTTTGTTCAACCATGAGTCTCCGCGTCGTGGGGAAACCTTTGTAACACGTAAGATTACTCGGGCATTGGCCAACATTTCGCAGGGGCTAGAGCAGAATCTGTATCTCGGCAACATGGACGCCTTGCGTGACTGGGGACATGCCAAAGATTATGTCCGGATGCAATGGATGATGCTCCAGCAAGAGCAACCGGAGGACTTCGTCATCGCAACCGGCGTCCAGTATTCCGTTCGTGATTTTGTGCGCTGGTCGGCCGCAGAGCTGGGTGTCACGCTGCGCTTTGAGGGTGAAGGAGTAGACGAGCAGGGTGTGGTTGACAGGATTGATGGTGATTTGGCGCCAGCGCTGAAAGTCGGTGATGTTGTCGTTCGTGTCGATCCACGTTATTTCCGCCCAACCGAAGTGGAAACCTTGCTCGGAGACCCTACCAAGGCCAAGGAAAAACTCGGGTGGGTGCCGGAAATCACCGTTCAGGAAATGTGTGCCGAAATGGTTCGCGAGGATCTGAAGCAGGCTCAGCGCCATTCGTTGCTCAAGCAGCATGGTTTTGAAGTACCGGTTGCCGTGGAGAACTGATGATGTCGCGCGATTTAAACCAAAGCGTCTTTGTTGCAGGTCATCGCGGCATGGTGGGTTCCGCAATCGTTCGGCGTTTAAAGGCCATCGGGTACCGTCATATACTGTTTGCCGGTCGGGATGAACTTGATCTCCTCGATCAGCGAGCAGTACGTGCTTACTTTGCTGAACACCAGATAGATCAGGTTTACCTCAGCGCTGCGAAAGTTGGGGGCATTCACGCAAATAATACTTTTCCCGCTGATTTCATCTATGACAACTTGATGATTGAAGCGAATGTAATTCAGGCGGCGCATCAGTCGGATGTTCAGCGGATCCTGTTCCTGGGTTCTTCTTGCATTTATCCCAAGCATGCCGAGCAGCCAATGAAGGAAGAGGCATTGTTAACGGGCGTGCTTGAACCTACAAACGAACCTTATGCAATTGCCAAAATCGCAGGAATCAAGCTGTGCGAGAGCTACAATCGCCAGCATGGTCGGGATTATCGCAGTGTCATGCCGACCAATCTGTACGGTCCTCATGATAACTACCATCCTCAGAACAGCCATGTGATACCGGCGCTGCTAAGACGGTTTCATGAAGCGGTCAGGGATGAACTGCCTGAAGTGATAATTTGGGGAAGTGGCAGTCCGATGCGTGAATTTTTGCATGTGGATGATATGGCGGCTGCCAGCGTGCATGTCATGGAACTGGATTCGGATATCTACCAAGCCAACACTCAACCTATGCTCTCCCATATCAATGTTGGAACCGGCGTTGACTGCACCATTCGCGAATTGGCGCAGACTATCGCGAAGGTAACCGGCTTCAAAGGGCATCTGGGTTTTGATGCTACCAAACCGGATGGCGCGCCTCGTAAACTGCTGGACGTGTCACGGCTGCGCTCATTGGGTTGGGACGCCACCATCGGTCTGGAAAGTGGGTTGGAGGATGCTTATCGCTGGTTTGTCGCGCATGAGGTAGAGGCTAGAGGTTGAGGAGCCTTTACCTGCGTCGGAATTTTGAGTGGTCCTGGGGTCGACACTTCTGATCGCAGGCTGCTTCAGGTCATCCTTACAAAGGAATGAGTATTTTGGGAAAAGCACCTGTTCGGACGATGTCTGCAAGCCTTCAACCTGCGTTCATGAGACTATTAGCTCGTATCTGTTCGTATTGATCTAGTAAAAGTCAAAGGACGATTTTTGATGTTACTTCCGGTAATCATGGCGGGCGGCGTGGGCTCCCGTCTCTGGCCCCTGTCCCGCCAGCTCAATCCCAAGCAATTTTTGCCCTTGGTCGATGCCGAGCAATCGATGCTGCAGGCGACGATCAAGCGTTTGGAGGGGCTGGGCTGTAGCTTGCCTTTGTTGATCTGCAACGAACAGCATCGTTTTCTTGCGGCGGAACAATTGCGCCAGCTAGAAATGGATGAGGCCTGTATTTTGCTTGAGCCTGTAGGGCGTAACACTGCGCCGGCGATTGCCCTGGCGGCAATGCACGCTACGGCAGCAGGAGAAGACCCGATCTTGTTGGTGCTTGCAGCCGATCATCTTATTCACGATGTACAAGCTTTTCACGCCAGTATCCGCAATGCATATGAGTTGGCCGGGGCAGGGAAGCTGGTTACTTTTGGCATCGTCCCCACTCATCCGGAAACTGGCTATGGTTATCTGGAGAAAGGGGCGGAACTTGCTCATGGGGGGTTCGTTGTATCCCGTTTCGTGGAAAAGCCCGACCTGGAAACTGCGCAAAGCTACCTGAGCAGTGGTCGGTATTACTGGAACAGTGGCATGTTTATGTTTCGTGCCAGTCGTTACTTACAAGAGCTGGAGCAGTTTGCTCCAGACATCATGACTGCCTGTCGCACCTCTTTTGCAAATATTCAACAGGACATGCATTTCACTCGCGTCGACGCTGAGGCGTTCGCGGCCTGCCCGGAAAACTCCATAGATTATGCAGTCATGGAACATACGGCAGATGCCGTCGTTGTTCCCCTTGATGCGGGATGGAGCGACATTGGCTCTTGGTCAGCGCTATGGGAGGCCGGCAGCAAGGATGGTGAAGGCAATGTGCTCAGAGGCGATGTGCTTATTGAGCGCACGAACAATAGCTACCTGCATGCGACCCATCGATTGGTGGCGACGGTGGGGATTGATGATCTGGTTATCGTCGAAACAAAGGATGCTGTGCTGGTTGCTCATAAAGACCGTGTGCAAGATGTAAAAAAAATCGTCGATCAATTAAAAAACCGTAAGCGTCACGAACATACGAATCATCGTGAGGTGTATCGCCCTTGGGGCGTTTATGATTCGATTGATAATGGCCTTCGTTACCAGGTCAAGCGAATCACCGTCAATCCGGGTGCCAAGTTATCTGTACAGATGCATCATCACCGTGCGGAACACTGGATTGTCGTCAGTGGCACTGCACGTGTCACAAACGGGGACAAAAGCTATCTCGTAACAGAGAATCAGTCTACCTATATACCAATAGGCCAGATTCATGCGTTGGAAAACCCCGGCATTATTCCGCTAGAACTCATTGAAGTTCAATCAGGCACGTATTTGGGTGAAGATGATATCGTTCGCTTCGAAGACAAGTATGGTCGCAGCTAGGTGTTAGCATTGAAAATTTCTATTATTACAGTTTGCTATAACAGTGCTGAAACCATTCGCGATACTATTGAGTCGGTTTTGTCGCAGAGCTATCAAAATATTGAGTATATTGTTGTTGATGGTGCATCCAAAGATAACACCCTCGACATCATATCCCAGTTCGGAGATCGCATTTCCAAAGTCATAAGCGAGCCCGATAAAGGTATCTATGATGCCATGAATAAGGGTGTCATGGCGGCAACTGGTGATTTTGTTGGTATTTTGAATTCCGATGATATATTTGCTGGTGTCAATACTGTTAAGGATTTGGTGACGTACCTGCAAAATAATCCCCACGCAGATGCTTCGTATGCGGATTTGGTTTTCGTACAGCGTGAACAAACCGATATTGTAACTCGCAAGTATTCGTCGGCTAGTTTTACCCCTTGGAAGATTCGTTTTGGCTTTATGATTCCTCATCCGACTTTTTACGCACGTCGGCAATTGTTCGAGGCGTTGGGTAGTTACAAGTTGGGCTATCGTGTTTCAGCTGACTTTGAATTGATGGCGCGTTTTTTTTCGCGGGGCGTAAAAATGATCAGGTACCCGGCCGTCATGGTGAAAATGCGCGAAGGTGGAATCAGCACCACGGGGTTTTGGTGGCGCGTTCATCAAAATCTGGAAATAGTAAGAGCCTGTAAAGAAAATGGCATCTACACGAATATCTTATTGGTTGCAATGAAAGTCCCATTCAAACTGGCCAGCTATTTAAAGCGATGAAGCCAATGAATCGGATTTTAATGACGGGTAGTACAGGGTTTGTGGGACGTAGATTGCATAGGGAGCTCAGTTCTGCGTACTCGGTGGTGGCGACCTCTCGGTCGCCCCAGACGTTGTTTGACGGTTCCTCGGCTGTCGTTGTGGGTGATCTTTCAGCTGAAACCCGTTGGTCCGGTGCCTTACCGGGCGTCGATTGTATTGTGCATGTTGCCGGTCGTGCTCATAAATTGAATGATGCTACAGGCGATCCCTTGGGGGCCTTCAGACAAGTCAACGTCGAGGGAACTTTCAATCTTGCGCAACAGGCGTCTGATGCCGGCGTGAAACGATTTGTTTTCATCAGCTCAATTGGGGTCCACGGTGCAGTAACTGAAGGGGCACCGTTAAACGAACTCTCTCCATTGATCCCTCACGCGGATTATGCGTTATCGAAAATGGAGGCGGAGAGGCGATTGCGAGGTGTTGCGGACGCCAGTGGCATGGAACTTGTTATTATTCGCCCACCGTTGGTTTATGCGGGGCATGCACCAGGAAATTTTCAACTCTTGCTGAAGCTGGTTGCGAGCGGAATACCGCTACCCTTTGGCGGGGTGAACAATCAGCGAAGTATGATTGCGCTGGAAAATCTGATCGATCTGATCGCTCTGTGCATAGAACACCCTAACGCTGCCAACCAGACTTTTCTTGCGTCTGATGGCATTGATGTTTCGACGCCGCAAATCATTCGGTATTTGGCCGAGGGGATGGGGCGCAAGGCTCGGCTTTTTTCGGTCCCTGATTTCGCATTGCGTGGAGGGGCGGCTTTACTGGGCAGGAATACTGCCTACCATCAACTTTGCGGCTCTCTTGCCATAGATTCCGCTAAAGCGCGCAACCTGTTGGCGTGGATGCCTCGCCTAGCTCCTGCAGATGCCTTATTCAAAGCTGGGCAGGATTACGTTTCTGCGCAGCACCGCTGACGACTCAACAGGTTAGTTTTTCTTCCTCCTCACCTTAATGGACTACATTCGTTCAATGTCTCCTTGGATGCTAATACCTCTCGTTGCTCTACTGTCGCTTTTACTGACCGGAGCATTGCGTCGATACGCACTTGCTCGAAGCATCATCGATATCCCCAACGCTCGCAGTTCTCATACGGTGCCTACGCCTCGAGGTGGTGGTGTCGCAATTGTTCTGAGTTTTCTGTTGGCGTTACCGGTATTGGCGTTTTTCGGCGGGCTGCCTTGGTCGGCTACGTGCGCCATGTTGGGTGCGGGGGGAGGCGTGGCGATTCTCGGTTTTCTCGATGACCATGGGCATATAGCGGCGCGTTGGAGGTTGTTGGGGCATTTTGCTGGGGCGTGTTGGGCTTTGTATTGGTTAGGTGGCCTACCGACTATAGTCGTGTTTGGTTTGAGTCTTGAGATGGGCTGGCTGGGGAATATCTTGGCCATTTTTTATCTTGTCTGGATGCTCAACCTCTATAACTTCATGGATGGCATTGATGGAATTGCGAGCGTCGAGGCGGTTTGCACGTGCCTTGGTGCCTGCTTTATCTATTGGTTGACAGGAAATGAAGGGCTGATGATCGCCCCTATGTTGTTGGCCATGGCGGTCATGGGTTTCCTCTACTGGAACTTTCCACCCGCCAGGATTTTCATGGGTGATGCAGGAAGTGGTTTTCTCGGCTTGATCCTCGCGATCCTCTCCGTACAAGCTGCCTGGGCGGATCCGACGCTTCTCTGGGCCTGGTTGATTCTGCTAGGTGTTTTTATCGTAGACGCAACATTTACGTTGGGAAGGCGTTTGTTGCGAGGCGACAAAGTCTATGAAGCCCATCGCAGCCATGCTTACCAATTTGCGTCTCGTTTGTACGGGAGGCATCTTCCGGTGACTCTCGCCGTGCTGGTTATCAATCTACTGTGGCTGTTACCGCTTGCACTATGTGTGGCTTGGTGGAAGTTGGATGGCTTGTCGGGTTTGATCCTGGCTTATCTACCCCTGGTTTTGTTGGCAGCCAGATTCCATGCCGGAGAGCTTGAGAAGTGCTGACGAGAACGGTGGCATAGAGCCGTTTTCGAAGGTTGTTTTATCGAGCGCAGCGTGGCGCTGCTGTACACTCTGGAAACGGAACATGTCTTAGGAGCGGCTGAGGTGCGAAGAGGGTTTATGGAGAAGTTGAGAGAAAGCATGTTGGGTTTACCTAGACGTTTCAAACGTGCTCTGCAGGTAGTCACCGACGTTGTCTTGATCTGGCTTGCCCTATGGTTGGCTTTTCTGGTCCGTCTGGGCATCGAGGACGCTGCCGGCCCAATTGAAACGCATCCATGGCTTTTTATTTCCGCACCGATAGTTGCGATTCCGATTTTCATCCGTTTCGGTATGTATCGCGCCGTCATGCGTTATTTTGGCACCGATGCACTGATTACGATTTCTAAAGCAGTCAGTCTATCCTCGCTGCTGCTTGCTTTGGTCGTATTCTGGTACGGCAATCACACTGTAGTCGTACCGCGTTCGATCGTACTCAATTACTGGTGGTTGAGTTTGATCATGCTCGGTGGTTTGCGGTTGATCATGCGTCAGTATTTTCTTGGGGATTGGTTTGCCACCACTCTGCACGTGCCTTTTTACAATCGTGACAATGGGCTTCCCCGGGTAGCCATCTATGGCGCAGGTGCAGCCGGCAATCAACTGGTTGCGGCGTTACGCATGGGGCGAGTGATGCGTCCTGTGGCGTTTATCGATGACGACAGCAGTATTGCTGATCGCGTCATTTCAGGGTTGCAGGTCTACAAGCCTGAAGGTATTCAGCAGATGATCGATGCTACGGGGGCCGAAGAAATTTTACTTGCGATTCCCTCATCAAACCGTGGCCGCCGTCGAGAAATTCTGGGTTTTCTTGAGCGTTTTCCGCTACATGTCCGCAGTGTCCCGGGTTTTATGGATCTCGCGAGCGGGCGTGTGAAAGTCGATGACATTCAAGAAGTGGATATTGCCGATTTGCTGGGACGCGATACAGTTCCGGCCCAGGCCGATCTGCTCGCCCATTGCATAACCGGGCAAAATGTATTGGTGACGGGCGCAGGGGGGTCCATAGGTTCGGAGCTGTGTCGGCAGATCATTGCGCTCAAACCAACTTCGCTGCTTTTGTTCGACCACAGTGAGTTCAACCTCTACTCGATTTTATCGGAACTTGAGGCACGTATTCACAGAGAATCGTTGTCTATTCAACTACTGCCGATTCTGGGATCGGTGCGCAACCAGACGAAACTTCTAGATGTCATGAGGACTTGGCACGTTGACACGGTGTACCACGCCGCAGCGTACAAACACGTGCCCATGGTCGAGCACAATATTGCTGAAGGTGTTCTGAACAATGTGATCGGTACGCTCAATACTGCCCAAGCGGCTTTGCAGGCGGGGGTGGCGAACTTTGTATTGATATCTACGGACAAGGCTGTGCGCCCGACGAATGTAATGGGCAGTACCAAACGATTGGCAGAGTTGATCTTGCAAGCGTTGAGTGGGGAACTGGCACCGGTTTTGTTCGGTGACAGTTCCAACGTGTCCCGAGTCAATAAAACCCGTTTCACCATGGTGCGTTTTGGAAACGTCCTGGGTTCTTCCGGATCGGTAATTCCGCTGTTTCATAAGCAGATCAAGTCCGGTGGGCCGTTGACGGTCACGCATCCAAAGATCACCCGCTATTTTATGACCATCCCCGAAGCCGCCCAGTTGGTTATTCAGGCCGGGTCAATCGGTTTGGGAGGCGATGTTTATGTTCTGGACATGGGCGAGCCGGTCAAAATCATCGAGCTGGCTGAAAAGATGATTCATCTGTCGGGTTTGAGCGTGCGTTCGGACAAAAATCTGCAAGGCGATATTGCCATCGAATTTACCGGTTTACGCCCTGGCGAAAAGCTCTATGAAGAGTTGCTGATTGGCGATAACGTCGTTGCGACCCGACATCCAATGATTATGAGTGCAAACGAAGATTATTTGCCATGGGATGTTCTCAAGGCCAAGCTTGCCGAATTGCTGGTAGCCGTTGACCAGGACGACTATACCCGTGTCCGGCAATTGCTGCGCGGTACTGTCAGCGGCTATGCGCCGGACGGAGAGATTGTCGACTGGATATACCAGCAGCGCCGCCTGGAGCCTTGATAAACACAGCAGGCACCATTTTGATGTACTCATCATGATGGGTAATCGTCATTCATACTTCTTTTAGCGGCTCTTATGCGCGATTTTGATAGACCAGGCATTGTTCATTCATTTGTGGCCAATAAAACGGGTCGTGATTTCGTAGTAGGCGATATCCATGGTCATTTTGATCTACTACATGCTCTCATGACACGTGTCCGGTTTGATTACAATAGTGATCGATTGTACGCAGTCGGTGATGTCATTGATCGTGGTGCGCAGTCCCAACAGGTTGTTGGATGGTTAACAAAGCGCTGGTTTCATAGCGTACGTGGTAACCACGAACAAATGATTATTGATTGCACAGACGGTGATGGAGATATCCCGAGGCACTCTCGAAATGGCGGTGCATGGTTTTACTCTCTGTCGGCTACGGCACAGGCAAGTATCGCTACTGCATTACGAGAGCTTCCTTTGGCCATGGAATTGGAGCTGTCGAACGGGAATAGGGTGGGCATCATCCACGCCGAAGCACCGCTGTTGAATGCCAGTGATGACTGGCAGCAAGGCATGGCTGCTCTCACAGGCCAACGTGGTCAAGATGCCCTTCATGCGGCTAAAAATTTGGCCTTGTACGCTCGAATGAAATTTGACAATCGAGACGATGCGATCACCAACGGAATAGAAACTCTATACGTTGGTCATACGACGGTCCCCACGATTACGCGTCTTGGGAATACTGTTTACATGGACACTGGATGTTCCTTTTCGGATGGAGCGCTAAGTATCCTTGAACTAGACACCGGCTCAGTGACCACCATGGCCTGATCACTGTAGTTTGAAAATAATTAATTGAACAACATGCAACACCGGACATCAACGATCTCAGCTTCGACGAACGCCTCGGCCTGATGGTCGACCGCGAGCTAACCGAGCGTGAAGACGCTCGCCGGGCCACTCGCCTCAAAGACGCACGACAGCGCCATAACGCCTGCCTGGAAGACATCATGCTCGGGAAGTTAGTGGATGATCTCGATGCGCGGTAGATCGGCGGGCAGAGGCTTGCGTTTGCCGCTTGGTTGGCGCAACGACCTCTTTCTCTGCTGCTTCGGCGAGGGGCTCGGCGACGCTCTCCGCTTCATTGAAAAGGGTCAATTGCGGCGTTGCCGGATCAGCCGATTGTCCGGACTTGCGTCCGAACAAACACTGGCTTTGAATGTGGGTTCATGGAGCGCTTACGATTGTTTCACATCCTGCAACAGACACATTTTTGACAGTTTCAAGACATTGTCTAAATTTGGGTTACAGCTTCGGAAAAGCTGTTTCCCAATCGATGTCATGGAGCTTCATCTATGCGTACTGGCTACTTCAACTCTCTGGTTTTTGCCCTGCTCACCAGCACCTCTATTGCCGCAATTGCTGCCCCAACGGTCAAGCCCGAGGTCAGCAATGCACCACATACCATGGAGGCTGCACCTAAGATCCAATCTGACAAAGTCGATTTGAACCAGGCCGACGCTCCGACTCTGCAGCGTGAGTTGGCGGGAGTGGGGGAGGCGAAAGCCAAGGCTATTGTTGCTTATCGAGATAGCAATGGACCTTTCGCATCGATAGACGAGTTGTTGGAAGTAAAAGGGATCGGGAAGGCAATATTGGATAAAAATCGCGAGAAAATTGAAGCGAACTAAGCAACATGGCGTGATAGGGGGCCGGCATTTGCCGGCCTTCTATCGGATAGAATATCCAGGTACCCTTTACAGCAATCGAAAAGCACGTCGACTCAAAGCTAGCGCAACGCCTAGAGATAGACCAAGTAAAAGACCGAGCCCGGCGATTAGGGTTTTCCTTGGCTTAACAGGTGACTGAGGTTCAGCCGCAGGTTTGTCAATACGTACCAACTCAAGTTGATCAAAATTGATTGTCAAACTTTTCAATCGTGCGAGATCTGCACGGCTATCCACAAAGCCTTTGACAAACAATTCTTGATTTTCACGCTCTTTCAGAGCGCCCGCCTCGCGGTTGGTAGCCAGAAGGCTGAGCTCTTTCTGAATTTGATCAATGCGTGGCTCGGTGAAATCATCCGAGCGACGAGAAACTAAAGTTGAGCGTTCCGCTTCAAGAGCTAACTGTCCCATGAAATAAAGCGGAATTTGCTGGTTATTAACTTCGGTACGAACCGTGTTGCCTTCTCGATTACTACCCACTTCGGCTAATGAGGAGGGGGTGGAAGGTTTTGTAATACCGAGTTGTTTTGCAATCCCTATAGCCTCATCAAGTTCCTTGATACGGTTTTGCTTTCGGGTTTGCAGTTGCTGGCGCAATGCTTTCAGTTCGTCTTGAAGCCTCTGCTTTTTGATTTCATCCTTCTCAAGAAGGCGAGCTATGTCTGCGCTCGTATTAGCTTCATAGGCCGCTTTCTGGGAGTCGAAATTTTTCTCTATTCTGTCGATCCGGTTGGCAATCAAGGTCTTCAGGTTGGATTCGATTTTATCTTTTTCACTTGAGACCACAAACGTTGTGAAGTCATTCACGATACCCACACCATCAATATCCTTCGGATATCTTAAAGTCAGATCAATGGAATCTGAAAGGCGTACGTTCTTTTTTGAGTCATTCTGCGTTATGGACAAAGCACTGTTAAGCGACTCAAACGCCTTCTCTATCGAACTGCCCGGTGCACGGACTGGCTCCAGATATTGCGGGTAAGCCGTGAAAAACTTCAATCTGACATCATAAGACTCCATGGCGGAGCCGATTCGCTGTAACGCTTCCAGAGGACTTATTTTGTAGAGACCGGACTCATTGAGCTCATCGAGATCAGTAAATCCTACTGGCCTGATGGATGTGCTGATTTCATATTCTGGTGTGACAAGCGATGCATAGGTAAGCGCAGCAGCAAATCCAATACCAGTAAACAGTAGAACGACAGCTCGCTGCTTCCAGATGCTTTTTACTATTTCCCTTATTTCAATTACGTCGAGTCTATGGTCATGCATTATGTTGGCTGGAGTATTCATTGCTCGCTCAAACGTGATAGGCACTGTATCCAAACGTGCCTGGAGAATAGTCGTACTATTTGGTTGAGATATACATCGACTTACATTTTCATTTTTGCGCATTGAGCGACCCACTGCAAGATAGGAAGGGTTTTAATCTCTTGCGATAGACACCTCCGTTAAAATCTCAGACCCCTAGGGTTGCCATTTTTATGACACAAGCATTACCTCTAACCTTGTGTAGCAAAACTCACGTTAAAACGTTCTCGAGTGCACGCGTCGACTATGCTCATTCGGAGAGTTTTTTGGGTGCAGGTTGGCCTACAAGAGGTGGGCATCGCGAAGGATGGATGTTGATTGGCCGCGGTAAGAACGATGAGGAATTCGCCATTTATCGGAATAGAAAATTACGCATATAATATTTAAATTAAATTGTGCCTATAATCTATGTTCACCTCACGATCCGCAGGCGTCGGGCGTACAGGTTATTCCAACCATCCCAGGAGCACTGTCATGAATTCCGTACAAACCCAAGGCACAGCCCTCGTCACCGGGGCTTCAGCTGGCATCGGCGCTGTTTACGCCGAACGGTTGGCTGCACGCGGTTTTGATTTGGTGCTGGTCGCTCGTGACGAGCAACGTCTGGAAGCCGCAGCGACCAAGCTGCGCGCCGAGCACGGCGTTCAGGTCGAGGTGCTCAAGGCGGATCTGACGCAAAAGGATGAGGTCCTGAAGCTTGAACAGCGCCTTCGCAGCGATTCGAGTATCAGCCTGTTGCTGAACAACGCCGGTGTCGCTGCGGATGGCTTGCTGGCCAACGCCGATATGGAGCAGTTGGAGCGATTGATTCAACTCAATGTGACAACGGTCACGCGCTTGGCATCGGCGGCGGCCGCCAGTTTTGCCAAGGCTGGTCGGGGTACGATCATCAACATCGCCTCGGTGGTGGCGCTATTTCCCGAGCGCTTCAACGCAACGTACAGCGCCAGTAAGGCTTATGTGTTAAGCCTGACTCAGTCATTGAACGCCGAGCTCAATGGCACCGGTGTCAAAGTACAAGCCGTGTTGCCTGGCGTAACACGCACCGAAATCTGGGAGCGCTCCGGTATCGACGCCAGCCAGATACCCGCGGAGATGGTGATGGAAGCGGATGAAATGGTTGATGCAGCACTTTCGGGTCTGGACCAGGGCGAGCTGGTTACTATTCCTTCGTTACCGGAGGCAGCCGACTGGGATGCCTTTGTGGCGGCGCGACACGTGATGGCGCCAAACCTTTCCAAAAGCAAAGCCGCTGCGCGTTACAAATAACACACCAGGAATCGGCATGAGGACATTGCGGTATGAGTAATCGTCGAGTGGTTGTAACGGGCATGGGGCTGGTGTCGCCGCTGGGTAGTGGTGTCGAAGCGGTCTGGGCGCGTCTGTTGTCCGGACGTTCCGGTTTGCGCAATTTGCCGGACGAAGTAGTGGCCGATCTGCCGGCCAAGGTCGGCGGTGCAGTGCCGACGCTGGCCGATGACGCCGAGGCGGGTTTTGATCCGGACCGGGCCACGCCACCCAAAGAACAGAAGAAGATGGACCGCTTCATATTGTTCGCCATGGAAGCGGCGCGCCAGGCGCTCGAGCAAGCCGGTTGGCAGGCGCAAACCGCTGATGCTCAGGAGCGCACGGCCACCATCATCGGCTCCGGCGTCGGCGGTTTCGGCGCGATTGCCGATGCGGTGCGCACCACGGACAGTCGTGGCCCACGGCGTTTGTCGCCATTCACCATTCCTTCTTTTCTGGTCAACCTGGCCGCAGGCCATGTGTCGATCCAGCATGGTTTCAAGGGTCCTCTGGGTGCTCCGGTAACGGCGTGTGCGGCCGGGGTTCAGGCGATTGGCGATGCGGCGCGGCTGATTCGGAGCGGCGAGGCGGATATTGCGGTGTGTGGCGGAGCGGAAGCGGCGATCGATCGCGTCAGCCTCGCCGGGTTCGCCGCTGCTCGCGCCTTGTCCAGCGGGTTCAACGACACCCCGGAACGTGCTTCGCGCCCGTTCGACCGTGATCGCGATGGCTTCGTCATGGGCGAGGGCGCAGGTCTTCTGGTGATCGAATCCCTGGAACATGCTCTGGCTCGTGGCGCGCAACCGCTGGCGGAACTGGTCGGTTACGGCACCAGTGCCGACGCCTATCACCTGACCGCTGGCCCCGAGGATGGCAGTGGTGCGCGACGGGCGATGTCACTGGCGTTGGCTCAGGCGGGTATTTCACCGGCGCAGGTACAACATCTCAACGCTCACGCCACCTCAACACCGGTCGGCGATCTGGGGGAGCTGGCGGCGATCAAGTCGTTGTTTGGCACGGAAAACCGGATTGCAGTGACCTCGACCAAATCGGCTACCGGGCATTTGCTCGGCGCAGCGGGCGGGATCGAGGCGATCTTCACCCTGTTGGCGATTCGCGATCAGGTTGTGCCGGCCACTCTCAATTTCGATAACCCGGACCCGGCCACACAAGGTGTGGATATCGTTCACGGCAAGGCGCGACCGATGGCCATCGAATACGCGCTGTCCAACGGCTTCGGCTTTGGCGGGGTCAACGCCAGTGTATTGTTCAAACGCTGGCAGGGTTAATCCCGGGGTTGTTTGAGAAATTCGCGTGTGACGTCGAGAATCCGCTGAGCCAGCTCGGGGCTTTCGACACTGCGCGACAGCATCAACGCCCCGACCAGCGCAGACATGATGAAAATGCTCTGGTCGGCGGCGTCCTCGCCTTCAAGTGTGCCTTGTATTTGTTCGAGCCTCGCGTTGAGCACCACATCCGAAGTCGGACTTGGCTGTCCACGCAAGCCGAGCTCCGATGACATGGTTGGCAGCGGACACCCTTCATCGGGCGAAGTCTGGTGCCAGTCGGACAAATAGGTGTCGATGAACGCCTCCAGCGGGTGCTCCTGGGCGAACAGCTCGGCGCAGACAACGTCGCATTGCTCGCCAGCAGCCTGCAGGGCTTTTTCTACCAGTTCATCCTTGGATTTGAAATGCGAGTAGAAGCCACCGTGAGTCAAACCCAGCGCTTTCATCAGAGGTTGCAGGCCGGTCGCGCCAATACCGTCGCGGCGAAATCGCGCTGAAGCTTCCTTGATGATGCGTTGATGGGTCTGGGCTTTATGGTCCTGCGTGTAACGCATCTTGAATCTCCGCAACAATGCGCCATCTTAACCAATGAAAATGGGATGGTGACTGTACTTCAACTTCTAAAAAGCATGCAGATGCGTCCAACGCCGTCATGGCTCATTGAATGAGCTGGCACGGATAGTGATTACTCATTCGCTGACGATTGTTGAACAATCAGGAGGCGATGAGTATGAACAGCGGACTGTCTCTGGCCGATCACATCACATTGGAGTTGCGTGCCGACATCATTGGCGGCCGCTTGCTCCCCGGCATGGCGTTGGTGGAAAACGATCTGGTCTCGGCCTACAACGCTTCCCGCAACACGATTCGCGAAGCCTTGCATCGTTTGGGGCAGGAAGGTCTGACCCGTTATGTGCGCAATAAAGGCGTGATGGTGCGCAGGCTGGGAGCGGAGGATGTGCGTGACCTGTTCAACGTGCGTCGCACCCTCGAATTGCAAGCCATCAGCGCGAGTCAGCCATTGCGCAACTATCAGTCCGACCGGATGCTGGAAGCGCTGGAAGCCACCGAGCTGGCCCGTGAGCGCGAGGACTGGCGCGCCGTCGGCACTCACAGTCTGGCGTTTCATCAACACATCGTCGGGTTGCTGCGCAGTCCGTTGTTCGATGAGTTCTTCACCAATGTCGTCGCGCAACTGCGCCTGGTGTTTTGCACCGCTCCCGATGAATCAAGGTTTCAGGCGCCCTGGCTGGCGCGCGACCGGCAGATCCATGAGCTGCTCGCCGAAGGCGACAAGCGCGCCGCCGAAGATGCCATGAGCCTTTATCTCGACGACTCCGAACAGTTCCTGTTGCAAATGCTTGCCCCAAACTCCCATCACTGATCGAGGATTTGTGCCATGTACAAAGACTATCCGGCGGCTTATCAAGTCAGCAAAGGCTCGGCCTTGCAGGTGGATAAAGCCTTCTACGAAAAGATCCGGGATACGAAGGAGGGGCGCACGCTGATCGAGCAGTTCGAAGTGCCGATCCGCACCGGCCGCGCCTGGAAAGTTCCGGCCGGGCACGTGTTTCGCGTGACCACGCCGGTGGGTCCGCAAGTGGGAGATTTCAACGTCTGGAATGCCAACGATCCGCGTGAACGCTTGTGGGCGGCGCGAACCCGGCAGTTGCAGGGCGCGCACGTCAGCACCCATGACCGGCTCTGGTCGAACCTGCCTTTTTTACGCCCGCTGGTGACGATCACCGATGACAGCCTGGCCGGTTACGGCATCGACGAACATGGCGGTCGCCTGCACGATTTGCTCGGCACTCGCTGCGATCCCTATGTGAACAAAATGCTCACCGGCGAAGACTTCCATCATCACTGCCACTCCAACCTGACGCGCGCCGTGTTGCCCCATGGCCTGACCGAATTCGACGTGCATGACGTGCTGAACATTTTCCAGTGCACGGGCCTCAACCACGACGACATGTACTTCATGAAAGCCTGTCCGGCGCAGAAGGGCGATTACCTGGAGTTCTTTGCCGAGATTGACTTGTTGTGCGCGCTGTCGACCTGTCCGGGCGGTGATCTGTCGCTGGCCATGTGGGGGCCGGATGCGCAGGACCCGCTTAGCGTGTGTCGCCCGTTAGGGGTGGAGATTTACACGTTGGAGGATTCGTTGCTTGAAGGCTGGAGCCAGCCGGAACGTGCGGCCTACAAAGGGCTGCATGGCTTGCACATTGCCAAGGCCGAATGGGAGAAATAAACCCATGCCCTTATGGAGCTCGCTCGCGAAGAACGTTAACGATAACGCGCGCTTCCTGACCAAACGCGGCGCCCTCAGGTGCATCGCGAGCAAGCTCGCTCCTACAAAAACAAACCCCGCTCATAACAGCGGGGTTTTTGATCTAGCGGTCCTGCGCATCCTTGGCATCCGCTTCCGCGTTGCGTTCAGCGACGCGCTTACGTTGCTCTTCGGTCAGTTCAACTTTGTTGGCGGTGTCGCGCAACATCATCAAACCGCCCACGATCGAACCGATTGCAACGACCAGAATCAACCAGGCATACCAGGGCATAGGGGCTCTCCTTGAGGGCAGGCCGGTTGACGGGTTTCGCCAACCGATCGTGCATACCACTTTGAGCGAATCAATTTCGCAGTGGTTCCATTCTATGCCTGATATGCGCGCAGCACGGCGACTGTTTAGAGCCCGGTCAGCATCGCATCCGCCGGCGCATCGGCACGCAGTTGCGCAGTCAGCATGAAGTACACGAAACCCGCCGCCATGAAGCCGAGAAAAATCAACCCGATCAGCGCGTTGAACCAGGCCATTGCCACCAGGCATACCACCGCCAGCAACAATGCAATGAACGGCACCAACGGGTAGCACGGCGCGCGGAACGTACGCTCCAGGTTCGGTTCGGTTTTACGCAGTTTGAACAGGCTGAGCATGCTCATGATGTACATCACGATGGCGCCGAACACCGCCATGGTGATCATTGCCGCCGTCAGCGTCATGCCGCCCAGGTTGATCAAGCCGTCGCTGTAGATCGCGGCGATGCCGATGACACCGCCGGCGATGATGGCCCGGTGTGGCGTCTGGAAGCGCGAGAGTTTGGCCAGCGACGCCGGCAGATAACCGGCACGGGCGAGGGCGAAGAACTGCCGCGAGTAGCCGAGGATGATTCCGTGGAAACTCG
Source organism: Pseudomonas sp. LBUM1670 (assembly GCF_059695695.1). Lineage (NCBI taxonomy): Bacteria > Pseudomonadati > Pseudomonadota > Gammaproteobacteria > Pseudomonadales > Pseudomonadaceae > Pseudomonas > Pseudomonas sp. LBUM1670. Next base: position 1,832,022 of record NZ_CP166783.1, read on the forward strand.
CCACCAGGCCGAACAGGCCGATCCACACCAGCATGTGCAACCAGCCAGAGCTTTCGCCGACCACGGTTTTCATCGCTTGTGGCAGCGGGTCGTTGATGTTCGACAGGGTGCGCCAGTCGCCGACGCCGCCAGCAAGGAACATCACACCCATCGCCAATAACACCAGGGTCAGAATGCCGCTGATGTACGCCTTGGGGATCGTGCGTTTCGGATCCTTGGCTTCTTCGGCCGCCATGGCGGCGCCTTCGATAGCGAGGAAGAACCAGATTGCGAACGGAATCGCCGCGAACATTCCGGCGATCGCCGGCGCCCCGAATACATCAGAACCGGCCCAGCCGTTCAGCGCGAAACTGCTGAGGCTGAACGCCGGCGCCACCACGCCCATGAACACCAGCAACTCGGCGACTGCCAGGACGCAGACCACCAGCTCGAAGGTCGCCGCCAGTTTCACCCCAAGAATGTTCAGGCCCATGAACACGATGTAGGCGCCGACCGCTGCGTGTTTCGGGTCGAGAGCCGGAAACTGCACGTTCAGGTAGGCGCCGATCGCCAGCGCGATGGCCGGTGGGGCGAAAACGAATTCGATCAGCGTCGCCAACCCGGCGATCAATCCTCCTTTCTCGCCAAAGGCGCGGCGGCTGTAGGCAAAGGGACCGCCCGCGTGGGGAATGGCGGTGGTCAGCTCGGTGAAACTGAAGATGAAGCAGGTGTACATGGTGGCGACCATGAAGGACGTCACCAGGAAACCGAGTGTGCCTGCCACGCCCCAGCCGTAACTCCAGCCGAAATACTCACCGGAAATGACTAGCCCGACCGCGATACCCCACAGGTGCAGTGTGCCCAGCGTGGGTTTGAGTTGTGTGTTCATCGTTTGCTCCCTGAACGGTTTGGAAAGCTCGGGGGAGGGCGTGTGCAGTGGGCGTGCCAGTGTTGCGATGGCCGTCGTAAAGCGTAAAAAGGTGTCGTATCGGGGATGTTCGGCGTTGGATGTATGGGTTTTATGCATCAGTTGGGGGCATTGTTGCCTGTTATGCCGCCTTCGCGAGCAAGCCCGCTCCCACATTTGGAATGCGTACCCTGTGGGAGCGGGCTTGCTCGCGAAGAGGCCAGAACAAACGCCGCATAACTTGGCTGTAACAAAGCCATAAACCCACTCTTTACGCTTTTTTTATGCCCTGCCGCACCCCTCGATCTCGTTCCTTTACAGCCTTCCTTCCGACAATGACTCCACACGCGGCAATACGCCGTAACACGGAGAACTTCCATGAGCGTTCTGGATGGGGTGTCACTGCTGCTGGCAGTGGGGCTGTTCATTTATCTGTTGGTTGCGCTGTTGCGCGCGGATCGGAACTAGGAGGGACTATGCACAGTTATGACTATTGGCTGATCCTGGCCTTCTTCGCCGTGGTGCTGATTCCGGCACCGTTTCTCGGGCGCTTCTACTACAAGGTCATGGAAGGTCAGCGCACCTGGCTGACACCGATCCTGGGACCCGTGGAGAGTGGCTGTTATCGGGTGGCCGGCGTCGATCCGCAGGCCGAACAGAGCTGGCAGAAATACACCCTGGCGTTGCTGGCTTTCAACCTTGCGGGCTTCCTGCTGTTGTTTGTGATCCTGTTGTTCCAGGACCACCTGCCGCTGAACCCGCAAAACCTGCCGGGTCAGGAGTGGACGCTGGCCTTCAACACGGCCATCAGCTTCATGACCAACACCAACTGGCAGGCCTACAGCGGTGAAGCATCGCTGAGCTACCTGAGTCAGATGGCCGGCCTCACCGTGCAGAACTTCGTCAGCGCCGCCACTGGCCTCGCTGTGCTGGTTGCGCTGTGTCGCGGTATCGGTCGCAAATCGACCAGGACTCTGGGCAACTTCTGGGTCGACATGACCCGCGCCACCCTTTACGGCCTGCTGCCGCTGTGCCTGCTGCTGGCGCTGTATCTGGTCTGGCAGGGCGTGCCACAAACCTTCGCGCACTACGTGAATGCCGTGACCATGCAGGGCGTCGATCAGGTGATCCCGCTCGGCCCGGCCGCCAGCCAGATTGCGATCAAGCAATTGGGCACCAACGGCGGCGGCTTCTTCGGCGTCAACTCGGCGCACCCGTTCGAGAACCCGACGGCGTGGACCAACCTGTTCGAGTTGGCTTCGATCATCCTGATCCCGGTCGCGCTGGTGTTCACCTTCGGCCACTACGTGAAGGATCTGCGTCAGAGCCGGGCGATTGTGGCCTGCATGTTCGCGCTGTTCCTGATCGGCGGCGCCACCTCGCTGTGGGCTGAATACCAACCGAACCCTGCCCTGAACAACGTCGCCGTCGAACAGACCGCGCCGCTGGAAGGCAAGGAAGCGCGTTTCGGCACCACGGCCACGGTGTTGTGGTCGGTGACGACCACCGCCGCCTCCAACGGTTCGATCAACGCCATGCACGACAGCCTCAATCCGCTGACCGGCATGGTCGCGATGGTCAACATGATGGTCGGCGAAGTGATCTTCGGCGGCGTCGGTGCCGGGCTCTACGGCATGTTGCTCAACGTGCTGATCGCGGTGTTCCTCGCCGGCCTGATGATCGGGCGCACGCCGGAATACCTCGGCAAGAAACTGCAAGCCAAGGAAGTGCAACTGCTGGTAGTGACCTTGCTGGTGATGCCGATCGGCGTGCTGGTGCTTGGCGCGATTGCCGCGAGCCTGCCGGGTCCGGTCGCGGCGGTGAGCAACCCTGGCGCTCACGGTTTCAGTCAGTTGCTTTACGCCTACACCTCGGCCAGTGCCAACAACGGTTCGGCGTTCGGCGGCTTCGGTGCCAACACCGCGTTCCACAACCTGATGCTCGGCCTTGGCATGTTGATCGGTCGCTTCGGTTACATCCTTCCGGTGCTGGCTCTGGCCGGTAGCCTGGCCATGAAGAAAACCGCACCGATTGGCCAGAACAGCTTCCCGACCCACGGTCCGTTGTTCGTGACCCTGTTGACCGTGACCATTTTGCTGGTGGGTGGTTTGACCTTCCTGCCGACGCTGGCGCTGGGTCCTATTGCTGAACATTTGAGCATGGGCTTCTGAGGACTAGATGATGAATATGCCCGTAACTAAAACCGCCACCGTCAAGGCGCCGGAACAACCGAAAACAGCGATCTCGGCCCTGTGGCGTCCGGCGCTGGTGCAAGCCTTCGTCAAGCTCGACCCACGGCAATTGCAGCGTGCGCCGGTGATGCTGGTGGTCGAACTGACCGCCGTGCTGACCACCGTGTTGTGCTTCATTCCCGATAGCGCCGTGCCAACCTTCGTCGCCGCGCAAATCGCGCTGTGGCTGTGGTTCACCGTGCTCTTTGCCAACTTCGCCGAAGCCTTGGCCGAAGGTCGCGGCAAGGCCCGCGCCGACAGCCTCAAGGCCGGTAGCGAAGGCTTGAGCGCCCGGCGCAAAACCAGCAACGGCGCCTTTCAAGTGGTGCCGGCCACCAGCCTGCGCAAGGGCGATGTGGTGCGTGTCGAAGCCGGGGAAATGATCCCCGGTGACGGCGAAGTCATCGAAGGCATCGCGGCGGTCAACGAAGCGGCGATTACCGGTGAATCCGCGCCGGTGATCCGCGAATCCGGCGGCGACCGTTCGGCCGTCACCGGCAACACCCGCCTGGTCTCCGACTGGCTGCTGGTGCGCATCACCGCCAACCCCGGTGAGTCGACCCTCGACCGCATGATCGCGCTGGTCGAAGGCGCCAAACGCCAGAAGACCCCGAACGAAGTGGCGCTCGACATCCTGCTGATCGGCCTGACGCTGATCTTCCTGCTGGTGGTCGTCACCCTGCAACCGTTCGCCCACTTCGCCAACGGCAGCCTGCCGCTGGTGTTCCTGGTGGCGCTATTGGTCACGCTGATTCCGACCACCATCGGCGGTTTGCTCTCGGCCATCGGTATCGCCGGTATGGACCGTCTGGTGCGCCTGAACGTGATCGCCAAATCGGGCCGCGCCGTGGAAGCGGCGGGGGACGTGCATGTCCTGCTGCTGGACAAGACCGGCACCATCACTTTCGGTAACCGTCGCTGCACTGCGGTGTATGCCGCGCCAGGTGTGAATGCCAAGGAACTGGCCGAAGGCGCGCTGTTCGCCTCGCTGGCCGATGACACGGCGGAAGGCAAGTCCATCGTCGAGTACTTGCGCGGTCTGCATCCGCAGCCAGAGCCAAGCACCGAACTGCTGACTGCCGTGCCGTTCAGTGCCGAGACTCGCCTGTCCGGTGTTGACTACCAAGGGCGTGTGTACCGCAAGGGCGCAGTGGATTCGTTGCTGGCGTTCGTCGGCCTGAAACGCGCTGATCTCGCACCCACCCTGTCCCGTGAAATCGACAAGATTGCCCAAAGCGGCGGTACGCCGTTGCTGGTCTGCGCCGACGGCAAACTGCTCGGTGCGATTCACCTCAAGGACGTGGTCAAGCCCGGCATCCGCGAACGTTTTGCCGAGCTGCGCAAGTTGGGCATCCGCACCGTCATGGTGACCGGCGACAACCCGCTGACCGCAGCAGCCATTGCGGCCGAAGCGGGCGTCGACGACGTGCTGGCCGAAGCCACACCGGAGAAAAAACTGGCGCGTATTCGTCACGAGCAGAACGACGGTCGTCTGGTCGCGATGTGCGGCGACGGCGCCAACGACGCCCCGGCCCTGGCCCAGGCAGACGTCGGCATGGCGATGAACGACGGCACCCAGGCGGCGCGCGAGGCGGCGAACATGGTCGACCTCGATAGCGATCCGACCAAGTTGCTGGACGTGGTGCAGATCGGCAAGGAATTGCTGGTGACCCGCGGTGCGCTGACGACCTTTTCCATCGCCAACGACGTGGCCAAATACTTCGCGATCCTGCCAGCGCTGTTCGCCTCGATCTACCCGCAACTGGGTGTGCTCAACGTGATGCATTTGAGCAGTCCGCAGAGCGCGATTCTGTCGGCGATCGTGTTCAACGCCTTGATCATTGTGGTGCTGATTCCTCTGGCATTGCGCGGCGTGCGGGTGCAGGCAGCGAGTGCGGCGGCGTTGCTGCGTCGCAATCTGCTGATCTATGGATTGGGCGGGATTCTGGTGCCGTTTGTGGGCATCAAGGCGATCGACATGCTGTTGACGGCGTTGCATCTGGTTTGATTGTTGATGGGCGGGTGGAGGCTGCTTTTGTGGCGAGGGAGCTTGCTCCCGCTGGGCTGCGAAGCAGCCCCACCCTGGGCACTGTGTTTATTCAGGCACACCGCATTGACCGGTTTTACGACTGCTGCGCAGCCGAGCGGGAGCAAGCTCCCTCGCCACAGGTGATGTGTGTGCCTCTCACTGATTCGAGGATTTTGAAATGTCCACAATGATACGTCCGGCCCTGAGCCTGCTGGTCCTGATGACCTTGATCACCGGCGTTGCTTACCCCCTGGTGGTCACCGGCGTTGCCCAGGTCGCGTTCCCGGATCAAGCCAACGGCAGCCTCGTACATGATGCCGACGGCAAGGTCCGTGGATCGTCGCTGATTGCCCAGGATTTCGTCGGCGACGCCTGGTTCCATCCACGGCCATCCGCCGGTGCTTTCGCCACGGTGTCGAGCAGCGCCAGTAACCTTTCGCCGAGCAACCCGGCGCTGGCCACTCGGGTGATCGACGATGCCAATAAACTGCTGGTGCCGGGGCAGGGCCCAGTGCCATTGGCGCTGGTCACCACCTCCGGCAGTGGCCTCGATCCGCACTTGCCACCGGCCGCGATTGCCTATCAACTGGCGCGAGTTGCAGCGGCGCGGAATGTGCCGGTGTCTACGCTTCAGCAATTGATGAATGCGCACATCGAGCAGCCGTTGGTAGGACCGCCGGTGGTTAATGTGCTGGCGCTGAATATGGCGCTGGAAAAGCTGTAATTCGGTGGCGCGGCCATTCGCGAGCAAGCCCGCTCCCACATTTCCTTCAGTGGTCACAAATAATGTGCACGACATCCATCTAATGTGGGAGCGGGCTTGCTCGCGAAGACGGCGGCACAATCACCACATCAACATCTGAAAAAAGAGATCCCCAAGCATGAGTGACTCCGGCCGCGCCGACGCGCTGTTAGCAGACCTGCCCCGCGACGGCCGTGGCCGGCTCAAGGTTTTCCTCGGCGCCGCACCCGGTGTCGGCAAGACGTACGCCATGCTGCAAGCCGCTCACACACAACTGCGTCAAGGCGTAAAACTCATCGCTGGCGTCGTCGAAACCCATGGCCGCGCCGAGACCGAAGCGCTGCTCGGCGGCTTGCCGCAGCAACCCCTGGTGCGCTCGGAATACCGTGGCGTGATCCTCGAAGAAATGGACCTCGACGGCGTACTCGCCGCCAAACCGAAACTGGTGCTGGTGGACGAACTGGCCCACACCAACGCACCGGGCAGTCGTCACACCAAACGTTGGCAAGACATTCAGGAACTGCTCGCCGCCGGCATTGATGTGTACACCACGGTCAATGTCCAGCACCTGGAGAGCCTCAACGATCAGGTGCGCGGTATCACCGGCGTGCAGGTCCGCGAAACCCTGCCGGACTGGGTTCTGCAAGAAGCCTACGAATTGATGTTGGTCGACTTGCCCCCACGTGAGCTGCTTGAGCGTCTGCGTGACGGCAAGGTCTATGTGCCGGAGCAGGCGCGGGCGGCCATCGATGCGTACTTCTCCCAGACTAACCTCACCGCCCTGCGTGAACTGGCGATGCAAGCCGCTGCGGCTCAGGTCGATAACGATCTGGCCCAGGGTTATCGTCAACTCGGTCAGGCCGCACCCGCCGTGCGCGGTCGACTGCTGGTCGGCGTCGATGGCGATGCGCAGGCCGAACGTCTGGTGCGTCACGCCAGTCGCGTCGCCCAGCGTCGGCATCTGCCGTGGAGCCTGGTGCATGTGGACAACGGCAGCGTGCGTGATGAGCAATCACGCCTGCGTCTGCAAAGTGCCCAGCAACTGGCCGAACGCCTCGGCGGCGAAGTGGTGTTGCTGCGGGCCGGCGAGGTGGCGAAAACCTTGATTCAGCATGCCGCCGAACGACGCGCCAGCCTGGTACTGGTCGGCCAGACCCGGCAGCGATTGCGCCGTCGGCTGTTCGGGGGCGGCTTGGCGGCGCGTTTGTTGCGCCATGCGCGCGGACTGGAAATCAACGTCCTCGACAGCGATCACGAACAGCATCAGCCACGCCAGCGTTCGGAGCAGTCGCTGGTGCGGTTCGACTACGGGCTGGCCGTTGTCGCTACGATTTTGGCCAGTGTACTGGCCTGGGCCGTGTCGAGTGTTTTGCCGCTACCGAACATCTCACTGGTGTTCCTCGCTGCCGTGTTGCTGGTGGCAGTGCGCAGCAGTCTCGGCCCCGCGCTGGCCTGCGCGGGGCTGTCGTTTCTGACCTATGATTTTCTGTTTATCCCGCCAACCTTCTCCTTCAGCATTCAGCGCGAAGAAGATGTGCTGACCTTGCTGTTCTTCCTGCTGATGGCGGCGCTCACCGGCAACCTCGCGGCACGCCAGCGCCGGCAATTGCAGGCGCTGCGCGACACCCAGGAAGAGACAACCGAACTGCTCGACCTGTCGCGCAAACTGACTGCTGCCACGGACCGTCAGGCCGTGATAAATGCCGCCGCTCAACACCTCGAAGGCTGGAGCGATCTGCAATTGTGCTTGCTCAATCGCGACGGCCAGGGCGGCTGGAAAGTCGAAACCGGTGGCCCGCTGCAGTTTTCCGAAGCCGAACGCGCTGCCGCCGACTGGGCCTGGCAACACGATCAACCGGCGGGCGCGGGCACTGGCACGCTGCCGTTCGGGCGTTGGTGGTGGTGGCCGCTGTCCGTGGAAGACGGGCCGCTGGCACTGCTCGGCGTCTGTGCCAAAGAGGGTCAAACCTTGAGCGGCCAGCGTCGACGTCTGCTGACCGCGCTGAGTCAGCCGCTGGCCCAGGCCCTGGCTCGTGCGCAACTGGCCGAAGACCTGGAAGCGGCGCGGCTGCACGGCGAAACCGAGCAACTGCGCAGCGCCTTGCTGGCTTCGGTGTCCCACGATTTGCGCACACCGCTGACGTCCATGCGCGGCAGCATCGACAGCCTGTTGGCCCTCGGCGAGGCGATCCCGCTGGAGGACCGCCGTGAACTGCTCGAAGGTACCCGCGATGAGGCCGAGCGCCTTGATCGCTACATCCAGAATCTGCTGGACATGACCCGCCTCGGTCACGGCGCACTGAAGCTGGCGCGGGACTGGGTGTCGCCGGCCGACATCGTTGGCAGTTCGCTCAATCGCCTGCGCGCAGTGCTGGCGCCGTTGCAGGTCAGCACCGATGTGCCTCTGAAGCTGCCGCTGCTCTACGTTCACGCCGCGCTGATCGAACAGGCGCTGGTCAACGTGCTGGAAAACGCCGCGCGGTTCTCACCGGTTCATGGGCGTTTGCAATTACGCGCCGGAGCGGATGATAACGAGCTGTTCTTCTCGGTGAGCGATGAAGGACCGGGGATTCCCATCGATGAGCGGGCGAAGATTTTCGACATGTTCTACACCGCCGCGCGCGGTGATCGTGGCGGGCAGGGCACCGGGCTGGGGCTGGCGATCTGTCAGGGCATGGTCGGTGCACACGGCGGGCGAATCAGCGTCGGCGACGGTATTGAAGGGCGTGGCACTTGCATCACACTTCACCTGCCATTGCAGGAACAGCCTGCGTTTGAAAGTGAACGCTGACAGTGAAGCCTGATACCCTTTGGATCTCTCCATGCTGCGATCAGAAACCATGAGCCAGACCGCGACCATTTTGGTCATCGACGACGAACCGCAGATCCGCAAATTCCTGCGCATCAGCCTCGCTTCCCAGGGCTACAAAGTGCTGGAGGCCGGCACCGGAACCGAAGGTCTGGCGCAAGCCGCGCTGAACAAACCCGATTTGCTGGTGCTCGACCTCGGTCTGCCGGACATGGACGGCCAGCAAGTGCTGCGCGAGTTTCGTGAATGGTCGACGGTGCCGGTGCTGGTGCTGTCGGTGCGTGCCGGCGAAGGGCAGAAGGTCGAAGCGCTGGATGGCGGTGCGAATGACTACGTGACCAAGCCGTTCGGCATTCAGGAATTTCTGGCGCGGGTGCGTGCCTTGTTGCGTCAGGCGCCGGTCGGCGAGGCGCAGCAGGCGGCGTTGACGTTTGGTCCGCTGACCGTTGACCTGGCCTATCGCCGGGTGCTGCTCGACGGCGTCGAAGTGGCGTTGACCCGCAAGGAGTACGCGGTGCTGGCGCAATTGGCGCGGCATCCTGGACGGGTGATCACCCAGCAGCAATTGCTCAAGGACATCTGGGGGCCGACCCATACCGAAGACAGTCATTACTTGCGGATTGTGGTGGGGCATTTGCGGCAGAAGCTGGCGGATGATCCGACGCAGCCGCGGTTTATCGTGACCGAGGCGGGGGTTGGGTATCGGTTGTTGAGTGAGGGTAGTCTTTAGTTCTGGGTTGTCTGATCTGGCCCCTTCGCGAGCAAGCCCGCTCCCACATTTGACCGAGTTCTCCAATTAGAAACGGTCAAATGTGGGAGCGGGCTTGCTCGCGAAGAGGCCCTCGCATTCACCCGAGAACCTCAGGAATCCCGCTCATTCTCATACCGATCCAAGGTATCCCGCGCAATCTCCCGCCCCAGCGCGATCAACTCAGGCGCTTTGTAAAACTCGAAAAACCGGCACACCCGCTTCGGCACGTTGATCAGGATATCCGGTGGATAACCGGCAATCTTGTACTGCGCCAACGACGTCTGCATCACCTCGAAACTCTGGTTAATCAAGTCCAGCAAGGACGCCGGCCCCACGTTGTCGATGATGAACGAACCCGTGGCCGATTTCGGCGCGCCATCGCGCTCAGGGGCGGCCGCCGGTTGTTGGGCTTCGGGTTCGGCGGATTCGATCCAGGGGTTGATCTCGGCCGCTTCTGCAATCAATGCTTCCTTTTCCAGCAGCAGCAATTTTTCCGCCGGTTTGCGGCGGAATGGCATTTTCGAGCCTACCGAGCTCATCAGGCTGTCGAACCGGGTCTTGAACGCGGCCGGGCGCTGGATCACCGGCAGTTGATAGTGGCGCTGGTTGGTGGAGTTGAGGTTGACCGCGATGATCAGGTCGCAATGGCTCGACACCACCGGCACGATCGGCAACGGGTTGAGGATGCCGCCGTCTACCAGCATGCGATTGCCCTGCATCACCGGCGTGAACAGGCTGGGGATGGCCGCCGAGGCGCGCATCGCCTGGTGCAGGCAACCTTCCTGAAACCAGATTTCCTGCTGGTTGGTCAGGTCGGTGGCCACCGCCGTGTAGGGGATGCGCAGGTCTTCGATATTGATCTCGCCGACGATCTTGCGGATCTGCCCGAAGACCTTCTCCCCGCGAATCGCCCCCAGTCGAAAACTGACATCCACCAGACGCAACACGTCGAGGTAATCCAGGCTCTCGATCCAGTTGCGGTACTCATCCAGTTTGCCGGCGGCATAAATCCCGCCGACTACGGCACCCATCGAACAACCGGCGATGCAGGCGATGTCGTATCCACGTCGCTCGATCTCTTCAATGACACCGATATGGGCATAGCCCCGGGCTCCACCTGAGCCCAACACCAGTGCGACACGCTTTTTCATGAATCGCCCTCGTCTGACAAGGTTCAACAATGCACCCATCGAGGGGCGCGCTTCAATCGCTAAGGTCGCTAGGCAGGGTGAAGGCGTCGTTTTTTCGACACTCCATGGCGGCGGATGGTTATTCTCGCCAGCGCTGCAGTTTCTGCGGCGGGAGCAAGGCACTTTTCACGTGCCAGACCGTCTTACCTGCACGACTGTTTACCTATTGTTGAGGTGTAATTGATGAAAGCCTGGATCTGTGTGCCCTTGATTGCGCTGGCACTCGCCGGTTGTGCCGGCAAAACCGCTTACCGCGAGAGTTGCGGTAGCCAGATCGATGCTGCGTGGCATGAGCTGGATCTGGCCAAGGCCGAAGGGTTCGCCGGGAATGTCAGCTATTCCAAGGCCCTGTCACTGCTGACCGGTGCGAAGACCCAGCAACAATTCGAAGCCTACGAGGGCTGCACCCGCAAAGCCGAAAAGGCGCGCTTCTATATTCGTGAATCCCGCGCCGGCCGTTAAACAAACCGCTAATCTGTAGGAGCCGGCTTGCTGGCGAAGGCGTCATAACGGCCACCATCGCCAACAAGCCGGCTCCTACAAATGGAGTCAATCCCATGATTAATCGGTTGGTAGCTCATGTCCTGGGCCTGGAAGTTCGCTTGTTGGCCTGTCAGGCACGTTTGAATGCCCGCACCGACCCTGAAGCGTTGCACGATCTGCGCACCACGGTTCGCCGTTTGCGCAGTCTGCTGCGGCCGTTGCGCGGCTTGCCTGGAGTCGAGCAGCTCGAAGTGGCGGCGTCCCGGGTCGGTGACCTGACCACACCGTTGCGCGATCGTGAGGTGCTGGCGGCGTATCTGCTCCAGCACGATCAACCCGAGGCGGCGCAACGACGCATGGCGCAGATGGCCGAGGCCTATCCGGCGGTCGCGGCGAGCACCGAACTGGCGCAGTTGCTGATGATTTTCGACGCCTTTCCGCGTTTTCTGCGGGCGTCCCAGCGTCAGGGGTTGCTCAAGGGACTGCGCAAACGCATTGAAAAACGCTTGGCCAAGCAATGGAAGAAACTCGATCAGGCGCTGCACGATCCGGCTCATGATCGCCATCGACTGCGCTTGTTGATCAAGCGTGTGCGTTATGGCATCGAGGCTTATCCGGAACTGGACCGTTTGCCGAAACCGGCTCTGCCGAGGCTCAAATCCGCCCAGGCTGCGTTGGGCGATTGGCACGACTGCTGGCAATGGCTGGCCCGGGCTGAACAGGACGCCGATTTGCAACCCTGCGTCGCGGTCTGGAAAACCACCATGGCCCAGGCCGAAGGCCGTGCCGACCGTGTCCTCGACAAACTCAGTGCCGCCTGCTTCAAATCCTGAAATCACCACAAATCAAAATGTGGGAGCGGGCTTGCTCGCGAAAGCGGTTTCACATCCAACATTGATGTGACTGAGGGACCGCCTTCGCGAGCAAGCCCGCTCCCACATTTTGATTTGTGTTGAATCTAACGGCCTATCTGTCAGTCTCTTTGGCCAGAATAAGCGCTGTGCCATCCTCTCTGGCTGGTTAACATCCCTTCATCCATTTCTGCCCTTGAGGTTTTCATGCGCTTCTCCGATCTGCTCGACGCCGTCCGCAGCCAACCGCTCGAGCTGTCTATTCCTGCCGAATGGGCACAAGGGCGTGCCAGCTTCGGCGGCCTGGTCGCGGCTTTGCAATACGAAGCCATGCGCGCACGGGTGCCGGCGGATCGCCCCGTGCGCTCACTGGCGATCACCTTTGTCGGGCCCGTAGAGCCCGAAGTGCCGGTCAGTTTTGAAGTCGATGTCCTGCGCGAAGGCAAGGCGGTCAGCCAGGTATTGGGCCGGGCGATGCAGAAGGGGCAAGTTGTGACGTTGATCCAGGGCAGCTTCGGCGCCTCGCGACCGTCCGAAGTAGCAGTAACAGCCACGCCCGCCCCCGAAATGAAGCACTGGGACGATTGTCAGGAGCTGCCATTTGTCAAAGGCGTGCTCCCGGAATTCATGCGCCATCTGGCGATGCGCTGGAGTGTTGGCGGCCTGCCGTTCACCGGCAATAAATCCCGTGAGATGGGCGGTTGGGTGCGCTTGCGTGGGGATGTGAAAGAAGAGGCGGTCAGCGAGGCGCATATCCTGGCGCTGGTCGACGCCTGGCCACCGGCGCTGTTGCCGCACCTGAATAAAGTCGCGATGGGCAGCACGCTGACCTGGACCATCGAGTTCGTCCAGCCATTGCTCGAACTGAGCACGCTGGACTGGTGCAAATACCTCGTTGAAATCGAACATGCCGCTGACGGCTACGGTCATGCGGCCGCGAAACTGTGGAGCGCGGAGGGTCAGCTGATTGCCATGAGCCGGCAGACCGTGACGATTTTTGCCTGATCAGTGACGACGGTGGCGCTCACGCCAGGCGCGCCACCAGCCGCCGCTGAGGAAAAATCGCGGAAAAGTCAGGAATTGCTCGACCAGTAGGCGCGACACTGCATCTTTGCGATCACTGAACGGCTCGGAGGCTTGCGCCTCCAGGTTGTGACCGTGGCGTTGCAGGCCTAATGCAGCGAGCAGGCCGATGATGCCAATCGCGAAGTTCGCAAAACTCAGGCTGAACACCCCGCACACCAGCAGCAGAAACGCCACGATGAACAGCGGCACGGCAATCAGGTGCAGCACCAGATTGGCCGGGTGCTGATGGTTGTCCGGGTACGCGCGCCATTGCCAGGCGGGAAGGTTGGGGTGACGTTTGCCCATGATGCTGATCCTCGATCCATGTTGAACACGTGATTGAAGAATAGGCGCGGCATTGGCGGGCGGCGAATCGAGGATGGCTATCGGAGTGATAGGTGTCATGGCCGAAATTGATGTTGACCACACAGACGCCTTCGCGGTGCGCACAACCTGTAGGAGCGAGGCTTGCCCGCGAAGAGGCCTTCAGAGTTTCAACTGTCCGATGGCCTTGCTCAACTCCCCGGCCAACGCCGCCAACTCATTACTGGTCGTCGCCGAATCCACCGTCTGCTGCACCGTGTTCTCGGTCACATCGCGAATGCTCACCACCGCCCGGTTCATCTCTTCCGCCACCTGGCTCTGCTGCTCGGCCGCCACCGCGATCTGCGTGTTGCTTTCGCGCATCTGCGCCACGGCGCTGGTGATTTCCACCAACGCGGCGCCGGCCTCTTGAGCCTGTTGCACGCAATCGTCGGCCTTGAACGAGCTTTCCTGCATGAAGTCCACCGCGTCCCGGGTGCCGGCTTGCAACGCCGAGACCATCAGGGTGATCTCGTCCGTCGACGTCTGCACGCGTTTGGCCAGGTTGCGCACTTCATCGGCGACCACCGCAAACCCGCGACCCATTTCCCCGGCACGAGCTGCTTCGATGGCGGCGTTCAGCGCCAGCAGGTTGGTTTGCTCGGCGATGCTGTGAATCACATTGACCACGCCGTTGATCTTCTGACTGTCCTCGGCCAGACGCTGGATCATCTCGGCCGTCTGCTGCACGCCGGTGGACAACCCGGCAATCGACTTTTGCACGCGACTCACCACTTCCTGACCGCTGCCGGCCAGGGTATCGGCGGTTTGCGAGAGGTCGCGGGTCGCGCCGGCGTGCTGGGCGATGTGATAGACGGTGGCGGTCATTTCGTTGATCGCCGTGGCGGCCTGGTCGGTTTCGCTTTGCTGGCCAAGCATGCCGTGACGCACCTCGTTCATGCTCGATGCCAGGCGCGCCGCGCCGACATCCAGTTGCCGGGCGGTGCTGGCGACGGTGTTGACTACCCGCTGATAACCGGCCTGCATGGCGTTGAATGCGCTGGCCATCTGCCCGACTTCGTCAGTGCAGGCCAGCGGCACACGGGCCGCCAGGTCGCCCGTTTTTTCGACATGAAGCATCACATCTTTCAAGGTGTTGAGCTGACTCAGCAGAAAGCGGATCAACAATTGCGATGCCCCGAGCATCGCCAGCATCAGGATGAACACCGCCACCGCGTAGTTGGCGAAACGCTCGCCGAACACCTGGCTCAGGCTCGGGCCATAAGCGACCACCGCAACCTGGTGGCCATCGGTGCGCGTGAACACTTGAGCGCCCATCAACGGATTGTCGCCGAACAGCGGCATCGGATTGATTTCGACCCAGCCGTTGGCATCCGCCAATTCCAGGATGGGTTGCTGGTTCAGTAACGGCGCTTGCCCGCGACTGAACGTCAGCAGGTTATCGGCCTTGGGCAGCGCTTGCCCGGCAGGCCAGGCGTTGAGCAATCGCGCCTGCGCCTGAGCAGACGCTTGAGACGCATGACTGCGGGCCTGTTGTTCGAGCTGTACGGCGTACAGCACCAGCAACAGGGTGGTGACGAAGGCGACGGCGTTGACCGCCCAGAATTTATATTTCAGCGAGATGTTGCTAAGCCAGGCACCCATGGAGGTCTTCTCTGATAGCGGAAACAGTATTGGCAAGGTGCCAGCATTGTGCCGCTGCCCGAGGCGCCGGATCTTGATATGCGTCAACATTCTTGGCTTTGTGCCCGCGCAGGAATTGCGGGGCGTAATGCGCTATCCTTCGCGCCTTCAAAATTCCCTCGCTACAGGATTCCGCCTCCATGAAAGCCGCACTCGTCGAACTCATCAGCAAAATCAGCTCCGGGTGCATGAGCGAAGACGAAATCCTCAAAGTCGCTGAAGAAGCGGCCCAGGCCTACGCCGATCCAGAAGCTTTTCTGACGGCCAATCCGGACATCAACTACGACGACACCTTCCCGATTCCGTTGGGTGAGTGGGTCGTCGTCGGCAGCTTGCCGGAAACCGTGCTGTTCCAGGCTGACACCTATGTGGACCTGTTCGCGCAGATCGTCGCGTCGTTCGGCCCGGGCGTGGACTTCAACATCAAACCCAAGCAACTGGC
This sequence comes from Pseudomonas sp. LBUM1670, assembly GCF_059695695.1. NCBI lineage: Bacteria > Pseudomonadati > Pseudomonadota > Gammaproteobacteria > Pseudomonadales > Pseudomonadaceae > Pseudomonas > Pseudomonas sp. LBUM1670. The sequence goes on from NZ_CP166783.1 coordinate 1,847,508, forward strand.
CAAGACCGAAGCGCTGACCGCGCTCAATCGCATTCAGGTGCAGATGGGCAGCATGAACAAGGAAAACGGCGGTTACACGCTGATGAATTTCAGCCAGTTGCTCGACGACGAACTGCAAGTGGTGCTGGTCTACGGCAACGACGTGCCGCGTGTGCTCGAGTTGTGCGCCGAGGTCGGTATCGCGGCCGCGCCTTCTCTGGAAGCCTTGAAAGTGGCCCTCCACGTTTGACGCAATAAATCGGAACCCTCGCCGGAGCCGGCTATCCTAAGAATGCACATCACTCTTAGGGAGCGACACCATGGGTTCCACGTTCAACGGCCTGGTCGGCCTGATCATTCTTGCCCTGGACATCTGGGCAATCATCAACGTGCTGAAAAGTGGCGCCACCACCGGGATGAAAATCGTCTGGGTCCTGCTGATCCTGTTGCTGCCGGTTCTGGGCCTGATCATCTGGGCCATCGCCGGGCCACGGGGCGATGTGCGAGTCTGAGGACGTCCTGAAGGATGGCATCTTTCGTGTGGGAGCGGGCTTGCTCGCGAAAGCGGTGTATCAGTCGTCATGTTTATTGACTGATACACCGCTTTCGCGAGCAAGCCCGCTCCCACAAGGGGTTTGTGTCAATTTTCGAGTGACGTTCGACCTGTCATCTTCCGCGACGTAGAATGCGCGCCTTTCCCGGGCAATCGAGCAGATCGATGGCCCATCATGGGCGGGTAACCGTCCGTTGCCACCCGCATTCATCGGAGCACTTCCCATGAGCAACACCCCAACCAGCGATTACCTGGAAACCCTCTACGAAGGCTACGGCCAGCGTTTTCGCATGGAAAAACTGCTGCACGAAGTGCGCACCGAACACCAGCACCTGGTGATTTTCGAAAACCCGCGCATGGGCCGTGTCATGGCGCTGGATGGCGTGATCCAGACCACCGAAGCCGACGAATTCATCTACCACGAAATGCTCACCCACGTGCCGATCCTGGCGCACGGCAGCGCTAAACGTGTGTTGATCATCGGTGGCGGCGACGGCGGCATGCTGCGTGAAGTGGCCAAGCACCGCAGCATCGAGCACATCACCATGGTCGAAATCGACGGCACCGTGGTCGACATGTGCAAGGAATTCCTGCCGAACCACTCCAAGGGCGCGTTCGATGATCCACGCCTGAACCTGGTGATCGACGACGGCATGCGCTTCGTCGCTACCACCACCGAAAAGTTCGATGTGATCATCTCCGACTCCACCGACCCGATCGGCCCGGGCGAAGTGCTGTTCTCGGAAAACTTCTACCAGGCCTGCCGTCGCTGCCTGAACGAAGGCGGCATCCTGGTGACCCAGAACGGCACGCCGTTCATGCAGATCGAAGAAGTCAAAACCACCGCCGGGCGCCTGCGCAGCCTGTTCCCGGACTGGCACTTCTATCAGGCGGCCGTGCCGACCTACATCGGCGGCTCCATGACATTTGCCTGGGGCGCGACCAATACCGCCTATCGCAAACTGTCCCGCGAGACCCTGCAGCAGCGCTTCGCCGGCAGCGGCATCATCACCCGCTACTATAATCCTGAGATACACATTGGCGCGTTTGCCTTGCCGCAATACGTCCTGCAGGCGATCAACAAGCCAAGCAACGATTAAGGTTGTGCAAAGTCTCCTGTGGGAGCGGGCTTGCTCGCGAACGCGGTGAATCAGTCGACACGTGCATTGACTGATTCATCGCGTTCGCGAGCAAGCCCGCTCCCACAAGGTCCTGTGTTTTTCATGCTTGTGTGCGGTAATCCGTTTGAACGATCAGTCCGGGCAAAAGTCCAGATAGTTGTAAGCCCATTTGCGGGTTTGTTCGAGGAGGCACTGATGCAAAAGTGGAAGATCACTTTCGTGGATGATCATGGCGAAACAGTCGACGAAGTCTTTGAGTGCGACGAATGCCCGGACAACGAGTACGCCGCGAAACTGCTCAAAGAGAGGCTTTTCCCCGTTGCCGCCGAACTGGATCTGAACGATCTGGAAGGGCGAACTGCTGACGCTACCGTCAAAAACCTCAAGACCCAGAACAGCATACAAATCCTCGGCATTACTCCCGTCTGATACACCTCTGGCACACTCGTGAAACACCAGGCCTTGGCAGCGGCGCTTACTTGAGGCTACTCTGCAAGCGAGATCAGCGATTGGATCGCTAAGGTCTGGTCTTGTCAGCTACATGCTTGTTTCCCATCGGCAACCTGGTTGCCGCATCGCTCGCACCATTCGGTTGCGGGAGGCGGGAGTACGGAAAGTCTATCCATCGGTTTGAGGAGGACGTTTCATGAGCACAGCCTATCAAGAAGACATCAGCAGCTCGGTGCTGCGCCGCATGAAAGAAGGCGGTTTTGACTTTTCACGATTCCATCCCATCGAGTTCTACGCCATTTTCCCGGACGAGGAGCGGGCACGCAGGGCGGCAGGTCATTACTGTGGTGAATCCCTGAATGCACAAATCAGCGTGCGCGATGACGGCGCGTGGGCCCTGGAACTGAGCAAAGTGATGTACGCCACCTATGACGGCATCGGCGACTTTGAGCAGGACTTCGAGGCGGTGGTCGAGCCTTTGGGCGGCATTATCGAAGGATGGGGCGTCAAGCAGGAGGTACGAGGGCTACTCGCATAACACTATGAACAGCGACAATATCCACTAACGGCTGACCTTCGGGTTGGCCGTTTTCGTTTGCGCCGATTGAAACCGAAAAGAACCGTGTTGCTCAAATCAGGCGTGTACGCATCCGCCTGTAGGAGCGAGCTCGCTCGCGATGGTCGTTAACGATAACGCGGGCTGTCCGGATGAACCCGTTATCCAGACGTTTTTCGCGAGCAAGCTCGCTCCTACAGAGGGGGCAGGCCACGGACCACAAATTCGAAAACATAAAAAAGCCGCCTGGTGAGGCGGCTAAATGGGAAGTTCGGTGAGCTTTTTCAGCGAAAGCGCCGATTTTCCGCATCGTCCGCCGGGCAGTGAAATCAACTCTGGCTATGCTGGTGATAAGCGAAAGCATTGCTTCGCAATGAAGCGGGGGCAATCAGGTTGGGGTATTTGCCGCACAGGAATGGTGCGGTGCTCGCGCGACGAATATCTAACCGATTGATTTAAAAGCGTTTATGCCGATGGCACGGGCCTTGCGAAGGCCTGTAAGTCCGGGTGACAAGGAGTACGGCATGATCCGCAATTATTTTGATGAGATGTACGATGCCGGCGGCCAGGTCCGCCCGCATTACCGGGAGTTTGCCCGTTGGCTGGCCGAGACGCCTGAAGAGCTTCTGGCACAACGGCGACGCGAGGCCGATCTGTTGTTTCATCGGGCCGGGATTACGTTCACGCTCTACGGGGACGAGCAGGGGACAGAACGCCTGATTCCCTTCGACACCATTCCGCGCAGCATCCCCGCCAGCGAATGGCGGATCGTCGAACGCGGCTGCATCCAGCGGGTCAAGGCGTTGAACATGTTCCTCGCCGACCTCTATCACGAGCAGCGCATTATCAAGGCCGGCATCATTCCGGCCGAACAAGTGCTGGCCAACGAGCAGTACCAGTTGGCGATGCAAGGGCTGAATCTGCACCGGGATATCTATTCCCACATCTCCGGTGTCGATCTGGTGCGTGATGGTGACGGCACGTATTACGTGCTCGAAGACAACTTGCGTACACCGAGCGGCGTGAGCTACATGCTCGAAGACCGCAAGATGATGATGCGCCTGTTCCCCGAGTTGTTCTCGGCCCAGCGCATCGCGCCGATCGATCACTATCCGAACCTGCTGCTCGACACACTGAAAAGCTCCAGCCCGATCGATAACCCGAGCGTGGTGGTGCTGACGCCGGGTCGCTTCAACAGCGCATTTTTCGAGCATGCGTTCCTGGCGCGGGAAATGGGCGTCGAATTAGTGGAAGGCGCGGACCTGTTCGTGCGTGACGACAAGGTGTTCATGCGCACCACAGACGGGCCGAAAGCCGTCGACGTGATCTACCGCCGTCTCGACGATGCGTTCCTCGATCCGCTGGCGTTCAATCCGGACTCGATGCTCGGTGTTCCGGGGCTGCTGTCGTCCTATCGCTCGGGCAACGTGGTGCTGGCGAATGCCATCGGCACCGGGGTCGCGGACGACAAGTCGGTGTATCCGTTTGTCACGGACATGATCCGTTTCTACCTCGATGAAGAACCGATCCTGAAGAACGTGCCGACGTTCCAGTGTCGCAATCCTTCTGAACTGTCCCACGTGCTGGCCAATCTTCCAGACCTGGTGGTCAAGGAAACCCAAGGCTCCGGCGGTTACGGAATGCTGGTGGGGCCGGCGGCGACAGCGGCGGAAATCGAGTCGTTCCGCGCCCGCATCAAAGCCAAGCCCCACGCGTATATCGCGCAACCGACGTTGTCCCTGTCGACCTGTCCGACTTTTGTCGAAAACGGCATCGCTCCACGCCACATCGACCTGCGTCCGTTTGTATTGTCTGGCCGCGAGACCCGGGTCGTGCCCGGCGGTTTGACCCGTGTCGCCCTGCGTGAAGGCTCCCTGGTGGTGAATTCCTCCCAGGGCGGCGGAACCAAGGACACCTGGGTGGTTGAGGATTAAGGAAGCCTGCCATGTTAAGTAGAACTGCCTCGGATTTGTATTGGATGTCGCGTTACCTGGAGCGGGCGGAAAACCTCGCACGGATGCTCGACATCAGTTATTCACTGTCGCTGATGCCACAGGATGGACGCGGTGACGGTCTGCATGAACTCGCCATGCCGCTGCTGATTACCGGCACCCTGGACGATTATCTGGAGCGCCACGGCGAGCTGCATGCCGAACGGTTGCTGCATTTTTTCGCCCTCGACGCGGCCAACCCGGCGAGCATCTACAGCTGCCTCGGCGCCGCACGGGCCAGCGCCCATGCGGTGCGTGGGCGAATCACCGCCGACATGTGGGAAAACATCAACGCCACCTGGCTGGAAATTCGCGGGATCGCCGAGCAGGGCTTGAGTCGCTACGGCATGAGCCGTTTCTGCGAGTGGATCAAGGAACGTTCGCACCTGTTTCGCGGCGCGTCCTACGGCACCATCATGCGCAACGATGCGTTCCGTTTCATTCGGCTGGGCACGTTTATCGAAAGGGCCGACAACACCTTGCGCCTGCTCGACGCCCGCTACGAAATGGCCGGCGATCAGGCCGAAGCGGTCAGCGACGGCACAGCCCACGCCTATTACCAGTGGAGCGCTTTGTTAAGGGCGTTGTCGTCGTTCGAGGCCTACACCGAAATCTACCGCGACGCTCCCGGTGCCCGGCATGTGGCAGAACTGCTGCTGTTGCGTGCCGATGTGCCACGTTCGCTACGGGCCTGCACCGAAGAAATCGACCAGATCCTCGCCCAACTGCCCGGCGCCAACGGCCGCCCCGCGCAACGCCTTGCCGCCGAGATGGACGCGCGCCTGCGCTACACCGGCATCACCGAAATTCTCGACGAAGGCCTGCACGCCTGGCTGACCGAGTTCATTCCGCTGGTGCGCCAGTTGGGTAACGCCATACACAGTTCCTATCTGGAGGCTGCATGAGACTTTCCATTAGCCACGAGACCACCTATCACTACGAAGATCAGGTGCGGGCGAGCATCCAGTACTTGCGACTGACCCCTCACGACAGCGAGCGCCAGCACGTACTCAGCTGGCAACTCGACCTGCCGCGCCCGGTGCGTGCGCAACTCGATCCGTTCGGCAACATCTTGCACGTGCTGACCATGGACGAGCCGCATGAAGCGATCATCATCGGCGCCCGTGGCCAGGTCGACATCGACGAACTTCGCGAAGCCGAGCACGAGAGCCAGTCAGCGTTGCCCTTCCTGCGTTTCACCCGCCTGACCGAGGCCGACGAAGCCCTGCGCACGTTCGCCGAGAAGGCGTGCAAAAAGCGTCGGGATCGCACGGCGTTGATTGACTTGATGCACGGCCTGAACCAGCACATAACCTACACGCCGGGTTCCACTGAAGTGGACACCAGTGCGGCGCAGGCTTTCGCCGGGCGCTCGGGCGTGTGCCAGGACCACACTCACGCGTTCCTCGCCTGCGCCCGCAGCCTGGGCATTCCGTCGCGTTATGTGTCGGGGTATTTGTACAGCGAGAATTGCGAGCATCTGGCCAGTCACGCGTGGGCGGAAGCCTGGCTGGATGACGCGTGGTACAGCTTTGACGTGACCAATGAACTGGCGAGGCCGGAACGCCATTTGAAACTGGCGGTGGGCCTGGATTACCTGGATGCCTGTCCGGTGCGCGGGATGCGTCGCGGCGGCGGGTGTGAGCAGATGCATGCGAAGGTGTTGGTGTCGCCGACGCCGATACCTGTGATCTCAGTCCAGCAGCAGTAATCGCAGGCACCGCTCAAACCTTGTGGGAGCGGGCTTGCTCGCGAAAGCGGTCTTTCGGTCTGCATATTTGTAGCTGAGACATCGCTTTCGCGAGCAAGCCCGCTCCCACATGGGATAGCTGTCACGGCTTAACTTTGCGCCCGGCCATATGCTTCAAATACCCCACCAACCTCTCCAGATCGCCGTCGGGTAACACTTGCGCAGAAAACCCCGGCATCTTCGCCTGCGGCCACTGCCGCAAACTCTGCGGATCACGGATATACCTCTTCAAAAAGTCCGCCCCAAAATACTCGGTCGGGTTAAACGGAATATTCAGATCCGGCCCGAACTGCGCATCCCCGGCGCCATTGAGTCGATGACACGCCAGGCAGTTCTTTTGAAACAGAGCAAATCCCAGATTCACCGGATCGCCCGCCTTTAACGCCGGATCAGGCAGCAGGGCAGGGAAGCGCTCGGCCACCGGCGCCATGCGTTTGATGCTTGCCACTTGATAAGGCCATTGTTCAGGGCTGATGTTGCCCGCCTGCGGTTCTGTCCAGACCAGATAAAACGGCCCGGCACCGGGCTTGCCTTCGGACAGCGCCGGCCACGGATTGGCCGGGTCTTCAACCGCCAGCCACGCCCGCGCGCCCTTGGCATTGAGCAACGGCGCAGCCGCCAGTTCAGCGGCAAAACCATCCAGCGCCACAGCTTGCAGATGATCGTCAGGCTTGATGCCGGCCAACAACGCCGCCAGTGGCACGGCGCGATAGCTCATGTCCCGCTTATAGGAAACGTCGTTGGTAATCGTGATGGTCTGTAACTGAGGATGCTTGAGCAACTCCTCTGTCTGCCAGGTGCGACTGTCCGCGCCCAGCTCCAGGTTCAGCTGCGCGGCATAAAGGGGCGAGCCGAACAGCAAGGCCCCGAACAGAATGAGCGTTTTCAAATGAGCGCCGTCCATGTCGTGGAAGTGCCGCAAAGGTTGGCACACCCACGCTCGCCCGGGTAGCGAGCCAGTCACAATTTTGATGAGGCGATAAAAAATCCTGGCGCCGTATTTTTAATAACAGACTCAGCCGATCACCTTCGTCAGGTTCGGCAAAATCAACAACAGAGTAGTGGCGAAAAGAATGAGCCCGGCTTGACGTACTTTCGAATGCTTGAACATGGCTTGACCGCCTTTTTGTTATTACCGATGCCTGCCTGCATATCTCCATGACGGCAGCGCGTTGCACTTCCTGTAGTACGAGCGCCTCGGCAAAACCCGACGACAACTTCGCATATGTTCACCTTAGGGCCCGCGTCACTCGCGGCTTAGATCCCTTTCGTATGGCGTGCGCACTTATTGCTTTAAATAAGACATGAGGCCTATTGCCAGCTTCTTTGCCGCCCTTTTGCTAGACAGCTCGGTGTCCTGAAACGGTTAATCCGGTAGCCCACTACCGTCCGTCTGAGCGTGTCCGTCAACGTCCGTGAGCATTGCGGTCATTGAATCGGCGGCGACTCGGCATAAGGTAGTGGCTCACTAAAGATCAAAAGATCGCAGCCTGCGGCAGCTCCTGCATCTTGACGGGTTCCCTCGTAGGAGCTGCCGCAGGCTGCGATCTTTTGATGCGACCCACCTTCAGGTTCGAGGACGTCATGACCCAAGCTTTGATTTTCGACGCGTTACGCACGCCCCGTGGCAAAGGCAAGGCCGATGGCGCCTTGCACAGCGTCAAACCGGTGAACCTGGTGGCCGGGTTGCTCAGGGCGCTGCAGCAGCGCACCTCGCTGGACACCAGCCAGGTGGATGACGTGGTGCTTGGCTGCGTGACGCCGGTCGGCGATCAAGGCGCCGACATCGCCAAAACCGCGACACAAGTGGCCGACTGGGACGTCAGCGTCGCGGGGGTGCAGATCAACCGTTTCTGTGCGTCGGGTCTGGAGGCGGTGAACCTCGGGGCGATGAAAGTGCGCTCCGGCTTCGAAGAGCTGGTGGTGGTCGGCGGTGTCGAGTCGATGTCCCGGGTGCCGATGGGCAGCGACGGCGGCGCGTGGGCGCTGGACCCGGAAACCAATCTGCACAGCCATTTCACACCGCAAGGCGTGGGCGCCGACCTGATCGCCACCCTTGAAGGTTTCAGCCGTCAGGACGTCGATGCCTACGCGCTGCATTCTCAGCAAAAAGCCGCACGAGCCCGTGCCGATGGTTCGTTCATAAAATCGCTGGTGCCGGTGCAGGACCAGAACGGCATCCTCCTGCTCGATCACGATGAGTTCATTCGCGCCGATTCCACCCTGGAAGGCCTGGGCAAGCTCAAACCGAGCTTCGAGATGATGGGGCAGATGGGCTTCGACGCCACGGCGTTGCGGGTCTACAGCCATGTCGAGCGAATCAACCATGTGCACACACCGGGCAACAGCTCCGGGATCGTTGATGGCGCCGCGCTGATGTTGATCGGCTCCGAGGCGAAGGGTCGTGCGCTGGGCTTGCAGCCCCGGGCGCGGATTGTCGCCTCGGCGGTCACCAGCACCGACCCGACCATCATGCTCACCGGCCCGGCGCCGGCCACGCGCAAGGCGCTGGCCAAGGCCGGGTTGCGCGTCGAAGACATCGACCTGTTCGAGGTCAACGAGGCGTTTGCCTCTGTCGTGCTGAAATTCATCAAGGACATGTCCATCGACCCGGACAAGGTCAACGTCAATGGCGGCTCCATCGCCATGGGCCACCCGCTGGGCGCCACCGGTTGCGCGATCCTCGGCACGCTGCTCGATGAGCTGGAAACCCGGCGCCTGCGCTATGGCCTGGCGACGCTGTGTGTCGGCGGCGGCATGGGCATTGCCACCATCATCGAACGCCTCTGAGCCCCGATTTCCAGGAAACTGATTCTAAGGAAAAGAGCATGACTGAAGCCATTCGTTACGAAAAAGGGCAGGACCAGATCGTCGTCCTGACCATCGACATGCCGGGCCAGAGCGCCAACACCATGAACGCGGTCTACCGTGAGGCCATGGCTGGCTGCGTTGCCCGTTTGGTTGCTGAAAAAGAAAGCATCGCCGGCGTCATCATCACCTCGGCCAAGAAAACGTTCTTCGCCGGTGGCGACCTGAATGAACTGATCAAGGTTGGCAAGCCTGAGGCCAAAGCGTTCTACGACATGGTGCTGACGCTGAAGGGCCAATTGCGCACTTTGGAAACCCTCGGAAAACCTGTGGTCGCCGCGATTAACGGGGCCGCACTGGGTGGAGGCTGGGAAATCTGCCTGGCATGCCATCACCGCGTGGCGCTGGACAATTCATCGGTGCAGCTCGGCTTGCCGGAAGTCACCCTCGGCCTGTTGCCGGGCGGCGGCGGAGTGGTGCGCATGGTGCGCATGCTCGGTCTGGAAAAAGCCTTGCCGTATCTGCTTGAAGGCAAGAAGGTCCGCCCGCAGCAAGCGTTGCAGGCGGGTCTGATTGATGAGCTGGCAGCGAATAGTGATGAACTCCTGACCAAGGCGCGGGCCTGGGTCATCGCCAATCCAGCACCTGTGCAGCGTTGGGACGTGAAGGGCTATCAGATTCCGGGCGGTACGCCATCGAATCCAAAAGTCGCGCAAATGCTGGCGATAGCGCCGTCGATCCTGCGCACTAAAACCCAGGGCTGCATGCCCGCGCCGGAGAAAATCCTCTGCGCCGCGGTTGAAGGTGCACAGGTCGATTTCGACACGGCGCACCTGATCGAAACCCGTTACTTCACCGAGCTGACCACCGGCCAGATCTCGAAAAACCTGATCGGCACCTTCTGGTTCCAGCTCAACGAGATCAATGCGGGCGGCTCGCGGCCTCAAGGGTTTGCACCTTACGTGACGCAGCGCGTGGGTGTTTTGGGCGCCGGGATGATGGGCGCGGGGATCGCTTTTGTCAGCGCATTGGCGGGCATCGAAGTGGTGCTCAAGGACATCAACCTCGCGGCAGCGGAGAAGGGTAAGGCGCATTCGGCGACGTTACTGGACAAGAAAGTTGCTCGCGGCCAGTTCAGCGCCGAGCAGCGCGATGCGGTGCTGGCGCGAATTAAAACCACTGAAAATGACGCTGATCTGGCCGGTTGCGACCTGATCATCGAAGCCGTGTTCGAAGACCGCGAACTGAAAGCCAAAGTCTCTTCCGCCGCACAAAAAGTCGTCGGCCCGGACGCGGTGATCGCTTCCAACACCTCGACCTTGCCCATCACTGGACTCGCCGCCGCCGTACCGGATCAGAGCAAATACATCGGCCTGCATTTCTTCAGCCCCGTGGAAAAAATGCCCTTGGTGGAAATCATCAAAGGCGCCCACACCAGCGACGAAACCCTGGCCCGTGGTTTCGATTTCGTACTGCAAATCAAGAAAACTCCGATTGTGGTCAACGACAGCCGCGGCTTCTTCACCTCACGGGTGTTTGGCACCTTCACCAACGAAGGCATTGCCATGCTCGGCGAAGGCGTCAGCGCAGCGATGATCGAGACTGAAGCGCGCAAGGCCGGCATGCCGATCGGGCCTCTGGCGATCTCTGACGAAGTTTCCCTCAGTCTCATGAGCCATATCCGCCAGCAAACCGCCAAAGACCTGCAAGCGGAAGGGAAACCGCTGATTGAGCACCCCGCGTTTGCCGTGATTGACTTGCTGCTCAACGAGTACAAGCGTCCGGGCAAAGCCGCTGGAGGTGGTTTCTACGAGTACCCGGTCGGTGGCCAGAAGCATTTGTGGCCGGAGCTGAAAAGCCGCTTCGAGAAAGCCGACGGGCAGATTTCGCCAAAGGATGTGCGTGATCGCCTGCTGTTCGTGCAAGCCCTCGAAACCGTGCGCTGCGTGGAGGAGGGCGTGCTGATCTCGACGGCGGATGCCAACGTCGGGTCGATCTTCGGTATCGGTTTTGCGGCCTGGACCGGCGGTGCGCTGCAATTCATCAATCAGTACGGCGTGAAAGACTTCGTCGCCCGCGCGCAATACCTTGCCGAACAGTACGGGGAACGGTTCGCACCACCGCCATTGCTGCTGCAAAAAGCCGCCAGAGGGGAGGCGTTTTAAGGGACCGATGACGCACTTCGGGGCTTGCCTTGTCACCGTGTTTCGAGGCAGGCTCTGAGGTGTGCATTATTCCCATCACGTGTCAGGTATTTTTTATGTCGTTACGCATCTGCATTCTGGAAACCGACATCCTGCGTCCGGAACTGGTCGATCAATATCAGGGTTACGGGCAGATGTTCCAGCGTCTGTTTTCGCAGCAGCCCATCGCCGCCGAGTTCTCCGTCTACAACGTGATGCAGGGCGAATACCCGAGCGATGATGAGGCCTTTGACGCCTATCTCGTCACCGGCAGCAAGGCCGACTCCTTCGGCACCGACCCCTGGATCGAAACCCTCCGAGCTTATCTGCTGACCCGCTACGAGCGCGGCGACAAACTGCTGGGCGTGTGCTTCGGCCATCAGTTGCTGGCATTGCTGCTGGGCGGCAAGAGCGAACGCGCGACCCAAGGCTGGGGCGTCGGCACGCACAGCTACAAACTGGCGGCCAAGGCGCCGTGGATGAGCCCGTTGCGCGAAGAGCTGACATTGTTGATCAGTCATCAGGACCAGGTGACATCGCTACCGGAAAACGCCACGGTCATCGCCTCCAGCGAATTCTGTCCGTTTGCCGCGTACCACATCAACGATCAGGTGCTGTGCTTCCAGGGGCATCCGGAATTCATTCACGATTACTCGCGGGCGTTGCTGGATATTCGTCAGGAAGCGCTGGGCGAGCAGATTTACTCGAAAGGCATGGCGAGCCTTGAGCATGAGCATCACGGCACCACCGTTGCGGAGTGGATGATGCGGTTCGTGGCGCATAAACCAGAAGCTGTCTGAAGCTAAAAGCTTCGTCGGAACGCCGCCCGGAGCAAGTCGAATCGTCGCACCGCCGCTCCCACATTTGAAATGCGTTCCAATGTGGGAGCGGGCTTGCTCGCGAATTTCACAGACAACTCGGTGCCGGACTACAACCACCCCGATTTCTTGAAACTCGCCCACAAACCCACACACCCCACTGCAATAAACCCCAACACCGCGAAATACCCGTAATGCCAGGTCAGCTCCGGCATGTTCTCGAAATTCATCCCGTAAACACCGGCCACCGCCGTCGGGAACGCCAGAATCGCCGCCCACGCCGCAAACTTGCGCTGCACCACGCTCTGTCGTGACGCTTCCAGCAAAACCCCGACTTCAATGGTCTGACTGGCAATATCCGCCAGGGTCGTCAGGTCTTCCATCTGCCGTGTCACATGGATCTGCACATCGCGGAAATACGGGCGCATGTTCTTGTCGATGAACGGAAAGCTCAGCCTCTGCAACTCCTCGCCAATCTCCACCATCGGTGCCGCGTAACGACGCAGGCGCAATACGTCTCGGCGCAGGCCATGAAGCTTCTGGATGTCATGTTCATTCAGCGCGCTGCACAGCACGTTATGTTCCAGCTCATCGATCTCGGCATGGATGGCTTCGCCCATTGGCTGGTAGTTTTCAATCACAAAGTCGAGGATGGCATAGAGTACGAAATCTTCCCCGTGCTCCAGCAACAGCGGACGCGCCTCACAACGCTGTCGGACAAGGGCGTAGGACGCCGAGTGACCGTTGCGGGCGGTAATGATGTACCCATTGCCGGCAAAAATATGAGTCTCGATGAACTCCAGTTTGCCTTCATTACGAATAGGCGAATACGTGACGATAAACAGCGCGTCGCCAAAGGTTTCCAGCTTCGGTCGACTGTGTTTTTCCAGGGCGTCTTCAATGGCCAGTTCGTGCAGGTTGAACTGGCGTTGCAGATTGAACAACTCCTGGGCATTCGGCTCTTCAAGTCCGATCCAGACAAAGTGGCCAGGCTTGGCGGCCCAGGCAGCGCCTTCGTCGAGGGTAATATTGGTGACTTTTTTACCAGCGCTGTAAACCGCAGCAGCAACAACTCTACCCATGATTCAACTTCACTTCTTATTAGCAGGTGGCAGTAGCAGGCAATGTTCAGCTTAACCTTGTCTTCTACTTGATAGTCAGTGAAATCTGCAGAGTTCGAAGGCAAAAGCTCGCAAGCAAAAGAAAACCCGCACAGGGCGGGTTTCGTTTCACGCGACTTGCAGTTGCCGATCCATCGAGGCAATGCACTCGCGCATCTGCTCGCGGCACTGGGCGATCAGCAGGGGCATGTCGTCCAGGCTCAGTCCAGCCGTAGGAATTGCCGGCAGCGAACGGATCAGAATTTTCCCACTGCGCCAGCGGTTCAATCGCATGTGTTTAACGTAACTGCTGACACACACCGGGACGATCGGCACGCCGGCCGCGATCGCCATCTGGAACGCGCCTTTCTTGAAGGGCAGCAATTCTTCGCCAAGGTTGCGCGTGCCTTCCGGGAATACCCAGATCGAGGTGTCTTCATGCTGCAAGGTATGCGTCGTGGTCAGCATCGACTGGCGTGCCTTGTGCGAATTGCCACGGTCAATCAACACATTGCCGGCCAGCCAGAACAACTGGCCGAACAGCGGCACCCACTTCAGACTCTTCTTGCCGATGCACACGGTGCGGCGCGGCACCACGTTGCCGAACACAAACAGGTCGTAGTTGGACTGGTGGTTGGCGATGATCACGCAGCTGTCAGGCTTGTTCATCAACGGACCGACTTCTGCCTTCACACGCAAACGCAAAATACACATCGCCGGCCACGCATACAGACGCGCGCACAACCGGCTGTTGTCCGGATTGAACGGCCGACACAGACCCAGGATCACCCCCAGCACACCGGCCAGGATAAAGTGCAGGCCCATCAATAACATACGAAACACAAACAGCATTTACAGGCCCACCGGGACAAAAGGTGGCGCAGTGTACGGATGTGCACTGTTTTCGGCAATTGCCGCTATAGAGGTAGGAGATAGCCGATGTTTGAACGCATGTTTCCGACTTATTGGTCAGACGTGTTCTAGAGCGGTTGTAGGCTTTTCAACAGGGTGCGTACGAAAAAGCCCGACATGACAGTCGGGCTTTTCGGTGAAGCACGTTTGGGCTTAGCCCAAATGTGCCTGGTCCAGGATGATCGCGTTATCCAGCGATTCCAGCAGTGCCTTGCGCACTTTCAGCTTGGTGTTCATGTGTGCAGTCATATTGATCTTCTTCAATTGACGAGCCGCCGCCAGTGCCGCGCCTTGCAACTCTTCGGCCGAGACCACCACGTCGAGGAAGCCTGCATCCACTGCGCTCTGCGGATTGAACATCTCGCCATTGATCACGGAGCGGTGGAACGCCGATTTACGCAGACGATCACGCGCGATCTCGATACCGGCGTGGTGCATGGTCATGCCGATCTGCACTTCGTTCAGGCCAATGCTGAACGGGCCGTCGACACCAATGCGGTAATCCGCCGACAACAACAGGAACGCACCCTTGGCCACCGCGTGCCCCGGGCACGCAACGATCACCGGGAAGGGGTGCGACAGCAGGCGACGGGACAGGGTCGAACCGGCCGTCACCAGCGCCACGGCTTGTTCAGGGCCGGCTGTCATCACCTTCAAGTCATAACCGCCCGACAGAATCCCGGGCGTACCGGTAATGATCACCACTGCACGATCAGACACCGCCTGATCCAGCGCAGCATTAAACGCATCAATCACGTCCGGGGAGATGGCATTGACCTTGCCGTTGCTCAAAGTCAGGGTCGCGATACCGTCTTCGAGGTGGTAGGTAATCAACTCACTCATGACGCTTTTTCCTTGTATGAAAGTTGAGGCGAACGTTACCCACCGCCGCAGGCCAGGTAAAGCACTGTGACTGACCCGTCGGTCACACTTCCCCTGTCGGACAAACCCGGCCCGCCATGCCCCACGTGTATTGTCTTCTATATAGAGAAGAGGGCGCGACGCCGGAGATTGGCCGGTTTGCCATACCCCGAAACCCGCAGAACGCCTAAATCGCTAACCGCATGAAAATTCTGCAAAAAAAGTTTGCCATCGGAAAAGCTTTCGACTACATTAGCGCGCCTCGACAGACAGAACATGTTTGACGAGATACGGTGAAGTGTCCGAGTGGCTTAAGGAGCACGCCTGGAAAGTGTGTATACAAGAAATTGTATCGAGAGTTCGAATCTCTCCTTCACCGCCAAATTTTAACTTAAAGGCCCCGTTTTACGGGGCTTTTTTGTGTTCGCTGTATTTTGTTCCCCCATTTGTTCCCCCATCTGGTTTCGTAAAGCTTCTTCCTAGGAATTCTGTCGATGCTTTCTACCGTAAGCGCTTTCCAGCATTGCAATTTGTGGGATTAGCATCGACTCAAGGTGCAATCAGTCTTTTCGATCCGACCTCTGCTACTGGGTTTTAATCTGTGCTGGGCTTTAACACCCGCGCCTCCTCGACCGGAAGGACGAAAGGTTTTTTCTTTTGGAGTTTGAGATTTTTCAGGGGCAATTCAATGACGTCTTGGGTGGGCGTAAAAATGTCATTGATCTCCCGCTCTGGAAGGTGGTCTGCGGTGGCTGGTTGTTCAGTTAGATGCTCGTCCGCGATTTTTATTTCGGCTGCCTGGCTGTCTTGAGGCGGGGTGAGATTGGGGGCGCGGGTCCACTTCTGTGTCTGTGGTATTTCAGCGGCCGGCAACGGCTTCAATGTGTGCGCATCGAACTCTCCGGCTGTACTGTTTGCCTCGTGCTCCACTTTCTGAGTGGGATCAAGATGGCTGGCTGTCTCAGGTGGGTGAGCGGATTTCTGCCGTTCGTGGTTCTCCCCGATATTGTTCGAACCCTGAAATGAGTAATTACGGGCAGCTCGCGGGGAGTGCTTCGAGTGTTGCTTTTGTTGTCTGCGCAGATGGGCTGAGTGCGCCTTTGTAATCAGGCTCTCCAGCAGCGCGGTGGCGCTCTTGTTTTGTTCCTTGGCCATGATTTGTAGTTGGGTCTTGACTCTCGACTCGAGAGTAAACGCGCATACCTGGCGGCCACTCTCCTTATTCTTCTGCCTCTCTTTCTCCTGACGCCAAGCATCTTTCATATCGCCGAATAGTTCGCGTGCGGCCGGTTCCTGCTCCACATACATACCGGCATCCAGCATTTCGTTGTGTGACGGAAGCTGGTTGGGCAGGACGTGTTTGCTGTGATGGAAGAGATCAGCGAAACCTTTTGCTCGCAAATACTCCAGAGCCCACAGGCGTTGATGCGTATTTTCAGGCTCAAGCCAATCGAGGCCGATTATTCGCTTGCGTCCCATTCTCTTTTGCTCAGGCTGGTTGTCCTAGCATATTCGTTGTTAATAACGTTATTTGATAGCATTAAATAAATATTTCTGAATAAATAGGGTATATTTACCTTGTGTTAGCCAGGTATGCGTATGCTAATCGATCTTTTATCACTGATTTTAGGGGCGCTTGATGCAAAGGCCCGGTTCACTTTGGCGTCGTTTTACCAGCGCTACGAATTCTCGAATACAGGGCCACTCACTGTTGATGAGTTGGCGGGCTGCCTTGGAGTGCCTACGACAGAGTGTGCCGCTGCGCTCGGCTTCCTCGTGAAGGCGTCGGTATTGATCGCTTCAGCTGAGTCGAGTCGACGAGCCGGTCGGCCGAAAAAATCCTTCCGCCTGCATGACGATGTGGCGATCCAACTCCAGCTAGCGAGGGTCGTCACACGACCCCCAGCGGCTGCGCCGTACTTGAATGTGGTCGATCGCCTAATCAACGGGCCGCACATCCACGCCACGAAACCTGACACGGACATTCATGTGGTACCGGCGAATCCCGCGAGAATGGGGCAGAAGAGGGGGGCAGTGCCGAATCGCACTTCATTGCTCAGTCGATCCAATCGACTGCTTCTCGCAATACTATTCGCTCATGCCGACCGATTTGGGGTTGTAAGTTCGCTGGGGAATGTAGAGCTGTGTCGACTCGCCGGTCTTGAGCAGACAAGTCTTAAGCAGCGGATTAAGAAGCTTATTGAAATGGGGTTTATTCGACGACACGTGCCCGGCGTCGCCAGCCCAATTTTTGCTGAAAAAATCAAAAGCAGTTATGTCCTCAATCTGAACCATAGGCAAATCACGTCGGGGGCGGACAAGATCGGCTTCGTTGTGCATGAGTGTGTGGACGAGATGGCCGGCGATGTGCGGTATCTGGAGGGTGTTTGGTTTGATCTTGAGCTCTGGCGTAATCCTGCTGTTAGACACAGGCCCTCATTGTCTGAGCTTTCCACACCTGGTCCGGTTCTGCGTCTTTTCAGACGTGCACCCAGGCACGCGATGGAGCAGCTCGAGTTTTTTCTGAGCGGTTGCGTGACAGACCTGCTTACGCAGCACTGGAACCAACTCGGGGTGGCCAAGTCGCACTTATACCTGGGAACCCGAGACCGCGTCAGCGCATTTTTTCGCAAGCCGATGCGGGATGTTAAAGATGGCAGCTTGCTCGACGAGGCTGAAATCATAGATTTTTTATGGTGGATAACTATTCAGTTTGCACAAGAGTGCAAGCTGCGTTTTGCACAAGTTGAGGGGCATACCTGGCTAAGTCTGAGCTTCAGGCTTTTACCCATTGATTTGCAGCAGGGGTATGCGAGCTTGGGGATGTTGATTGATAACGGTGGCGGTGGTTGGCAGCTGAGAAAAGTCGGCAATGGCGCCGAATTGACGCAAATCACTACCGAAGCCCTCTGTCCCGTGGAGCTTAGATACCAAGCGGGGTTGTTAACGGCATCGCGAGCGAAAACCGTCTAGGCGGTTATTTTTTATCGCCCCCGCCAATCCTCTGAGCCATACAGAGGAGCCCGCTCATGCGAATCATCCGCCTGAAAGAAGTTATCGATTCGACCGGCCTGGCACGGTCGACCATCTACAAGTACATAGGGGAAGGCACCTTCCCTAAACCAGTGTCATTGGGTGACCGTTGTGTCGGCTGGGTTGAAAGCGAAGTACACGATTGGATCCTTGCAAGGATCGAGGAGCGTGATCTGGCAGAGGGCACTGCAGTGCGGTCCACCGGCCATCTGAGTATGGCCAGCTAGAAACCGGCATAAGCGCCATGACCTGCTATGGCTGGTCATGGCGCTTATGCTGTATAGGGAGGATTCTCAACTAACTCTCCCAAGATCCAGATGGGTCAATTTCGCGGTTGGCGCGGCAATATTGCTCCCCGTTGCCTTACCTGGCTGGGATGGTCGCTGGGGCTCGGATCGGGATCTAGTTATATAGATCTAGACTATCAATCCATAACCAATCAATAGCTGGAACTTGATAGCTACATAGCCATCACTACTCAGCTGATGGGGTGGGGCATCGTTTAAATAAATACACATCACGCACCTGATATGCCAACAACCAATCAGGTGCACCATGATGACCGAACGAAACAGCTACACCTGCCGCTCACAGTCCGATATCGCTATCCAGGTTGAGCGACTCATCAACGCCGTTCAACGTACAGATTGCCCAGCCTTCCGAATCACTTACTCGAAGCACGGGGGCGAGCAGGTCAACGCAACCAGGATTTCAAAATACTTCGATGGAATCGAGCAGATGGTCGCATTGTTCGAATGTGACGAGGAGTATCAGTACAGTTGGCATTTGAACCTTTTTCGGGAGGCCTGCCAGGCTATAAGGGTTGAGCGCACCCCATGTGGCATTACCTGCTTGAACGAAGGTGAAACTCGCTATCTGAGCACCAGTGAGACGTTGAACGAACTGACCAAGCACGTCCGAACGCTTCTCAGCAAAAAGCGATACAAGCGCTGGGAGCACGATCAGCGTTACCAGGCGATTAAGCAGGAAATGGAAGTCGGTCGTTACGTTGATGCTGTGCTTGATCGCTACGCCCGTACCTGTGTGATCAGGGTTGATCTGTATTATCGTGCCGAGGCTCAAGCTAGGTTGCGTGTGGAACACGTATTCGACGACTTGAGTCGGTTGATTGCTGAGCGTGAGCGTAGCCTGATTTTTGACCAAGGGACCGGCTACGTATGCAGCGTTGAGCAAGGCGAGGATCGGGGGTATCACATCCATACGGCCTTCTTCTTCAACGGTGCTGAAGTGATTGCCGATATCTACAGGGCGCAGCGGATCGGTGAGCTGTGGGAGCGTATTACCCGTGGTCAGGGCTACTTCAACAACTGCAACCTCGAAAAAGAAAAATACCAAGACAGGTTGGGGATTGGCCTAATCCACAGACGGGATCTGAATGCGCGAGGTAATGTGCAGTACGCCATGCGTTATTTGGTCAAGAATGATCAGCACCTGCGGCTCAAGCCTGTAGGGGCTCGTTGCTTGCGTAAGGGACAGGCAACGAAGGTTTCAGGGGCAGCTAACCGGTCCATTACTCGGAGAGAGTAATTTATTGAGCAAGCTGGGAGGTCCAGCCCTCCCAGGTGATGTGAGTTATTTTCCAAGCTGTTCTTTGAACGCGCCATCTACCTCTGCAAGGCGTCTATAAAGTCCTACGGGTTTAATCATCATGGGTTCGGAAGCCGCAGAGGTTAATTGCCTAGTCGATGGGTTCAGGGTGGTATCCCGTGAACATCTTGAGGGCATTCTGCGTGATGAGAAGCATTCTCTGGCCGATAGACCAGCTTGACGAGGATGATCAGTGCTCATTGTTTCCCGATGGGTTTTCTGCAAAACGTTTCGTGGCGATTGTCGAGCCCGATGAGCTCTGGCAAGGCATCTGTTAGCTGCGAGTACGCCACAGGTTTCGCGACCAATACATGCGTTCTTTATTTACAGATGAAAAGGTTTAGATGTCGTGGTCAGGCAGCCAGTGCGACTAGCGTGTAGCCGGGCGTATCAACTCGAACTAAGGAAGTGCTATGCAACTCAGCCATATTTTGACCGAGTACGACGATGAACTAAGCGGCGATAGCTATATCGATCCTCTTGGGGTTCTAGTGATCTGGTCGGCGTTCGGTCAGCGGATCTTCAAGAATAGGGTCAACTCCATCTCCAACGATGTGCGCAATTACACTCTTAACCTGCTGCACCATGCGTTGATCCGTGACCTGTGTGATGACGACTCTGTTCAACCGAGCAAGGCACTGGTCGACGAGGTAGGAGACAAACACAGCTTAGCGTTGCGCCAGGCCTGCCTTGTCTATCTGGAGAATATTTTTACCTATGCCATGGTGGAGCCTGCCAGTGCAGGCGTAGACAGTATGGGGGTTCTGGGTGCCAGCAAGGCTCGTGCTAGGCTTGAGCAGGCTCCAGGAGGTAATCCGCAGCTGCAGTTTACTCACAAAAAAGCAGGCTACCTGCTGGTCCGCCAATTGGGGCTTGGCGTAAGTGGGCGTTACAAAACTCCCTTCATGGAGATGGGCTTTTTCAACGCTGCATATAACTACCACCACAGACCCGATGCTGTGCTGCTGTGGAACAAGGCCCACTTACTGTTTCAGAACAATGAGCGACTGGGTGCTCTCTATCAAGAGGCTCGCCAGCATCTGCTGGAGCTGTTGGCGGGTTACAAGCGCAAAGCCCCAATTGCCTTAAACGATGTGCCGGCTAGCCTGCGAAATGCTTACCGGAAAACACTGCCAACTCCCGGACAGGTGGGGGCGGATACGCGCGACTTCTGGCTGGATATCACCGGCCTGGCTCAAGGCGCTTCAGGTGCTTTGTTAAGCGTATTGGATGAGCACGCGCAGCAGTCGCTTGAAATGCCCTTGCTGGCACAGCAGTTGTTTGCTTTAGCCGAGCAACGCTGTGATAGCACCGCGCAGCAGCTCAAGTTGGCGCATGTGCAAGTCCTAGAGCCACTCCTGGCTGAAGCACATTTACTATTTACCCTTGCGCACCACGCCAAGAGCCAACGCATTACCGAGATCGAGGCCCACTGGAAGGCGCTTGGGCGTGATGCCAGCACTCTGCCAGCGGCAGCTGCCCGGATAGAAGCGTTACCAACACTGACCAGCGTGCCGGTCGGCACTGGCCGTAAGCGTCTGGCGCAGCTGCTTAAGTTGGCCAGCGCTGAGAGCTTTGTCGGGCAACTGTGTGGTTTGCTGGAATATCACGCCTGGGTGATGCGTGGCCGTGGCCAATTGCCTTGGGCACAAGCGCAGGATCTTGAGCTAATCAAGGTCAATGCCCGCACTACGGCGTTGCCAACGGCTGAAAAATGGCCATTAGGCCGCTGGGTAAATAATTACTACATACCGCAGTTCCGCAATCTGCTGGCCGGTTACCGTGGAGTGCCGGCATGAAGTTGCTAAATGCCTTTGCCGAGCAGGTTAAAGACCTCGGCAAGCTAAAACGGGTGTGGTTAACCAGCTTCTGTATCGACATCGAGTTTATCGAAACCTATCTGCTACCTGCGGTGCTGGGGGCTGAGATTCCGCGTACGCGCATGGACTACGAGGCATTACAGCTGGTGCTGAATGAGCAGGGCATCGACTTTAGGGTGTTCTGCGATCGACGCTTTATCGGGGCCGATCAAAACAAGCGCACGGCGATACCGGTGCACGGTATTGCGCCAGGAAGCAATCCTCAGGAGGCTCGGCGGGGTATCAGCGAAGATAGCCTGTTCCATGCCAAGGTGATTTATCTTGAAGGAGCCGAGGGCCGTGTACTGGGCACGGGCAGCGCCAATCTGACTCTTAGTGGCTGGGGACGCAATCAGGAAGTCTTTCACTTTGTGCCGGTGCAAAGCCTGACGCTTTATCAGTCATTGAAAGCGTTTTTTCAGGCCGTCTTTGCCAATGTGGGGATGGAGTGTCCGCTGGAAATACGCAGGGCTTTTTCGTCTGAAAGCAGCGACGTGCGTTTCTGCCACAGCTTTCAGAGTGAGGTGTTTCTCCACCAGTTGTTTGGTGATGAGTCGTTACAGCGACTGGCAGTGTGGTCGCCGTATTTCTCAAAAGACCTGGCCAGCTTTATTCGCCACTTGAGGCAGGAATTTAACCAGCCGCAATTAAAGGTCAGTCTGGTAGCTGACCGAGTAGATGGTCAGTACCTGCGCACCCAGTGGAGCGATACGCTGGAGCAAATGCTTGCGGATCAAGAGCTGTTCTTGTGTCAGAACCCAAGCCAACTGGATGAGCGGGTAGCAATGACCCACGCCAAGCTCTGGAAAACCTCGAGCCATTTAGCCCTGGGCTCCTGGAACTTCACCCATGCGGGTGCCAATACGTGTATTGGTGCAGCCACCAGTGGGCGGCACAACAACATCGAGGCCGGTTTTATCATTGCCGACAGCAGTTCGATTGATCGCGTGCTAGGTAAGGTGCTGGATGCCCACGACGGCCTGTTTGCCACCGATGAGCAGCTAGCGGCTGAGGCCCTTGAGGTGCCTGAGCCACTGCCGTTTTCTATTGCGGTGCGGTTTGACTGGGCCAATCAGACTTATCACTTTAGTGGGCAGTGGAATGCAGCTTGCCCGCCAAAAAATGACTATTTATTGCGTATTCCTGATTATGAAAAACTCCTGCGTTTGAACTGGATGTCGCAGAAAAAAACTCTGCAGCTACCCGATCTTTCTATCGCCACAGTGCGTGCGCTGCTGACGGATCACTGTTTTAAAGTGTTTAACGGTGATCAGCTTTGCCATGTCGGTATGCTGATCGAAACCCAGCCGCAGTTCCGTCGTGCTCAGCAATACGATGATTTGAAGAGTTTGTTCGACTCCATGGCGTATGCCGGCAACGAGCCTTCGCTTGAGGATACGAGCTACCGTGTGCGCGAAACTGAGAGCGGTGAGTTACTGCTGGACGGTGCGCTCTGCGAGTCTAATGAGACGGCTAAGGCTCAAACTGAGGGTGCGGCAAGTGATATCAGCTACTTCCGCTTGTTTTCTGCTAGCTACCAGTACGCCGCACGCCTGCATGCCATTGAAAATATTCGTGCGCTTGAGCACTGGGTGTTTAGCCGACCGGGTTGCTTAGAGGAGTTGGTCGGCAAGACCGCCGAACGTATTGCGCAAGATGGCAGCAGTGTTTTCAGCTGGTTTCTGGCGCAGGAGGTCAATGGCCTGTGTGAATTGGCCCGGCGTATCCGTAAGCGTTTTCCTAAAGCTGAACAGTCCGTACCTCTGACGCGATGGCGAGCATTGTCGATTGCCGAGCCAACTTTACCGGCGAGCGCCAACGAGGCCTACCGGCAAAGTTTGCAGCAGGCGCATCAGAAAATCAGTGGCAGATGGGGCACACAATGAGTTCGCTAATATGGGGCAGGCTCGATCCGCAGCGTGTGTCGCAATGGATCAACTTCGAACGTAACAACCCCGATTGGCATTACCAGGCTAATGACCGTGAGTCGATGGCGGCCAAGCAGACCGAAGGTGTGGCTTACCTGTGGAACCTGCTGTCGACCAAGGGAGTTGCATTACTGGCCGATGAAGTTGGCATGGGTAAAACCTTTCAGGCGCTTGGCGTGGCGGCGTTGCTATGGAAGCTCAAACCCGATGCGCGGGTGTTGGTTATGGCCCCTGGTCGAGATATTTGCCGGCATTGGCGACGCGAATTCGAGACCTTTGTCCGTGTGCATTACCGCGATGCCGATCACTGCGTGAAGAACATCGTGGATGGCGGCCCAGTACCCTCGGTGCAGCAGTGTTATCGCCTCGATGATCTGGTGAGTGCGGTCGAACGACGAGCCGGGCATCTATACCTGACGACGATCCACGCACTAAGCGGCTTGGTGCCGTCCGAATTGAAATCAGAAGGCCCTCGTGCGGCCCGTGTTGCAGCCGAAAGTATTCATCAGCGCCTTAAGGCGGCTTTGGGAGAGGACGGCTTTGACCTGATCGTCGTCGATGAGGCGCATTACCTGCGCAACCTCAATGGTGGCTCACAGCGGGTTAGTGCTGCGCGCGCGTTGTTCGGTTCCGAGGGTAATCGGCTGGGCGCGAAGAATCTGTTGATGACAGCCACCCCCAGTCATACGCGCTTAATCGATGTACAGAGCATTCTCAGTTACTTCACCGAGATTGACCCCACGGGTGAGTTGGTCGGCTTGAGTGATTCAGCCAAGACCCGCTCGTTTTTGCAAACCTATGCGCTCAGGCGCTTGCGCCTGATGGAGGGGGTTGGTGGCTTACACGGCAAGCACCATTACCGTCATGAGAAAGCTTTAGCCGCAGGCTTTGAAGGGCGACCGAATGCTGAAATGTTCTTCGCCTTGTATCAAAAAAGGCTGGTGGCTGACCTGCGCAAACAAAAGGAAAACAAGAGCCTGATGTATGGCTACCTTGAGGGCTTTGAGTCGATTGGCCATCAACCTGAGGTGAGTGAGAGCGGTGAGGCTGAAGGTATTGAAGACAATGCCGTCGAGGACTTTTCCAAGGCCAGTGATACCGAGCTGCTACGCGAACTGACAGGAGATTACCTCAAGCAGTTCGGCACCTTCCCTGACCATCCCAAGTACGGGGCTTTGATCGAACAGTGCGTACCTAAAGACTTGTATGCGTCAGACAGCAAGCTTCACGACCATAAGCATTTGGTTTTTGTGCGGCGTATCCCTTCGGTCCGTGAGTTGACCCAGCGGATTAACGCGCGTTATGACGAATTGCTTGCAGAAATCATTCTGCGTGCCTGGGGCATCCCCGTGGATGACGCTCGAGTGGATATTTGGCGGCGTACTGGCTGGTCGCGCAAAGGTTTCGAGCAGCTCACTGCAGGGCTAAACCCTACGCTCGCGATGGATGATGCAGTGGAAGTCGTTGATGGTGACGAAGATGGCGACGAGGAAAGTGGCCAGCTGGCATCCCGCATTGCCGAGCTTTTTGTAGTCAAGAAGGGGCAGGGTGGGCAGACCGATTGCGCGAATGTGCGGTTGCGTTTCAGCAAGCCGGAAAGTGTCTTTGCTTTGTTTCTAGAGCCAGCCTCCGACTACCTGGAAGCTGGATATACGGGATATTACGCTCAAGCAGATACGAAGAAAGCGGACTATGCCAATGCTGCTAAATTCCTGCGCTTTCAATACAGTGGCAATCATGCACAGCTCAAGTCCGCAGTCGGTGATCGTCTAGCGTTGGACGGTAGCTTTGAGCAGCCCATGTATAGCGTCTGGTCGCTGCTGGTGCCCAGGCTACCGGAAGTGCTTCGAGAGAAGCTTGCGCACTGGGCGCAGTCAGACAAGGCAGTTGCAGAAAATTTCGGTAACTACCTCAAAGCGGGCTTTCTGCATGCAAGTCCAGTGGTTGTCGAACTGTACGGGTGGTTTGTTGAGTTTCAACGCGGTGAACGCGATAGGGATGCTCAGCGCTGGTATCGGAGTTTTTACGCGTGGGTTAGCGGAAAAATTGAAGGCTCGCTGATGCTGCGTTACTTCATCGCGGCGCTAGAGACCTTTGATCACTTGTGCGGCAAGATTATCGATCACGGTCTGGATCGCTGGGATCAGGAGTGGCGCAGTCTGAAAGGTCTCACCAGTCCAGGCTTCTATGCCAGTGGTGAGAACAGCAATAGCCGGCAGCGCTTGATTCTTGGGTTCAACAGCCCGTTTTATCCCAATGTACTGGTGACGACTTCGGTATTACAGGAGGGTGTCAACCTGCATATGCAGTGTCATCAGATCCATCACTACGGCCTGGCTGGCTCCCCCGGTGACAACGAACAGCGGATAGGCCGCCTTGATCGTTTGTTTGGCTGCGTCAATCAACGACTAAAACAAGCCGGTAATACTGATCTGAGCATCCATTACCCGTTTCTGCAACGCTCGGTTGATGAAGATCAAGTGGCTTCGTTTGTCGAGCGCAAATATCGGGTTGAGGAGCAGATGGATGCCTGCGTGCAGGCGCATTTCGACAAGGAAGTGCGGTTGAGCAATACCCAGGAGTGGAAGCAGTTTCTGCGCACGCCGGTTGGCCTTGTGCGGCAGGCTATTAATGACCCTTACGGAGCTTGTTTTGCTGATGGCGAGCAAGCCAATAGCTATGAGCCTTGTGCGATGCATACAGAGCATGAGGTGATGGTATTACTGGCGTCGTATCTGCAACAGGTGATTGATCCGAGCCAAGAGTCGTTTGAGTCTGTGGATGTTGGTCATGGCACGCCTCGAACCTTATTCCTGATCGATCCGCTGGTTGAGCAGGCCGCCGGCAGAAGGCGGCAGCCCATCTTCGTAAACCTAGCCTACGCTGCTGAGTTTTCTGCGTTGGTACCGGAGACCGCCTATCTACTGACGCTAACGTCACCCATCTCCAACAAGGTGCGGCTGGATGAGTACTGCCGAAGTCAGAAGGATGCTATTGCCCGGCTTGAAGAGTTCATCGAAGGGCTTCGCGCCCGTTATCCACTGGCCCGGCTAACCATCAACGAGGATGCGGACAACAGTTATTTCTACCTTAACGCGACGGTAGACCTACCACTTTTGGTCAAGCAGGGGCAGCTCGAAATACTTTCGCTGCATGAGGTTGAGATGGCCTTCAATGACCTCAAGCACTTCGCGGACGACCTTGAGACGGCGCTCTATGGTGCCAGCCAGGATCTGAGCCGGAATGATCTGCAGTCTGAGCGTCAGACGGTTGCGGGTGTGCGGTTGTTCAGCGCCGCCGGTAAGCAAGTTCTCGATGAGCTTATCTGGTGCGATGCAGGCGGTGTTCACGGCGGTGTGTCTTCTCTGTCAGAGGTGCTGCCAGCTGGTGCGCTAGAAAAGGCCGCCCGCTCTGCGGCGCTGGAGTTTGTCTCGGCGTCTCAGTTTTTCCGTCTGCTGCAGCTCAATCACCACTTCCCCTTTGTCACCTTCCTGAAAGAGGGGGATGCGTTCCGACTGGTACTGAACTTTCCTAAAGATGACTTGCAACCAGAAGAGCGGCAGCTGCTGGAACGTTGGTTCCGCTATATGTTGGCTGTTTGTCGATGAGCTGAGGGGCAGGTAGTGGTCAGCACAAAGTGATAGTGCGGCTGTTGTCTTGCTCACGATTGCATAACGATGGCCTGTCGGATGAGTAACTCTATTAAAGTGCTATTCGTTACACTGCACACACCTTGCCAGGCCGGTATTTTCCCGCTTGGTGTACTGCTCGCAGCGCAACGAAGCCGGGCAGTAACCCCATTATTCAATTCAGGCAGTCATACACAGTGATCACAGGCGCTATCAAATCCCAAGTTGACCAGATCTGGAATGCGTTCTGGAGCGGTGGTATTTCCAATCCCATGGAAGTCATCGAGCAGATGACCTACCTGCTGTTTATCAAGCGCCTCGACGAGTTGCAGACGGTTAAAGAGCGCAAGGCGGCGCGTACCGGGCAGCCGATTGATAAGCCGATTTTCAGCCCCTACCAGGCGCATTTGCGTTGGGCCGCGTTCAAGGTGTTGGGTGATCCGGCCAGCCTGTACGCGCTGATTGCCGACAAGGTGTTCCCCTTTATAAAAACCCTCGGCGGTGAGGATGGCGAGTCCACCTATGCCGGGCATATGAAGGATGCGCGTTTCACCATTCCTAACCCGGCGCTGCTGGTCAAGGTGGTGGACATGCTCGACGCCATCCCTATGGAAGACCGCGACACCAAGGGCGACCTCTACGAATACATGCTCGGCAAAATCGCCAGCGCCGGGCAGAACGGTCAGTTCCGCACTCCACGGCACATCATCAAACTGATGGTCGAGATGATGGCGCCCAAGCCGTCAGACACCATTTGCGACCCGGCCTGCGGCACAGCCGGCTTTCTGGTGACGGCTGCCGAATACCTCAACACCCACCACAGCCACGAGCTGTACCAGGATGCCGCCAGCGCCAAGCGCTTTAACCACGACACCTTCCACGGCTTCGACTTCGACAGCACCATGCTCCGCGTCGGCTCGATGAATATGCTGCTGCACGGCGTGGAGAACCCGGCGATTGAAAACCGCGACTCCCTCAGCGAAGGGCACGCCGGTGTTGAAGGGCAGTTCAGTTTGATTCTGGCCAACCCGCCGTTTGCCGGCAGCCTGGATTACGAGGCCTGCGCCAAAGACTTGCAGCAAATCGTTAAAACCAAAAAGACCGAGTTGCTGTTTCTCGCCCTATTTCTGCGCCTGATGAAGGCCGGCGGCCGCGCGGCGGTGATCGTCCCGGACGGCGTGCTGTTCGGCTCCAGCAAGGCACACAAGGCGCTGCGGCAGATGCTGGTGGAAGAGCACAAGCTGGACGGCATCATCTCCATGCCCTCGGGCGTGTTCCGCCCCTATGCCGGGGTGTCTACCGGCATTTTGCTGTTTACCAAAACCAACTCCGGCGGCACCGATAACGTCTGGTTTTACAACATGCAGGCCGACGGCTACTCGCTGGACGATAAACGTAACGGGCTGGCCAGCGACAAACACGAAAGCAACAACCTGCCCGACATCATCGCTCGCTGGCATAACCGCGCCGATGAAACAGGCCGCGCACGCACCGAACAGAGCTTTCTAGTGCCGAAGGCGGAAATCGCCGGCAATGACTACGACCTGTCGATTAACCGCTACAAGCAAGTGGTGTATGAGGAAGTGCAACACGAATCGCCGCAGAAAATTCTGGCCGATCTAAAGGCGCTGGAGGCGGAGATTATGCAGGGGATGGATGAGTTGGAGGGGATGTTGTCATGAGCTGGCCGATGGTCGCTCTTGGCGATATTTTTGAGATTGCTCGCGGTGGCTCGCCACGGCCAATCGATGAGTACATCACCGATGATCCTGATGGTGTTAATTGGATTTCCATTCGAGATGCCTCGAATAGCTCGAAATACATAACCAAGACTGAGAAGAAAATACTGCCTTCTGGGGTTTCTAAATCTCGACTAGTAAAGCCCGGCGATTTTCTGCTGACAAACTCGATGAGCTTTGGCCGTCCGTACATTCTCCAAACATCAGGATGCATCCATGACGGATGGTTGGTGCTCAGTGGAGATAAAGAGGTTGTTGATCAGGACTATTTCTATCATTTGCTGGGTAGTGACCTGATCTACCGTAAATTTGCATCCTTGGCTGCTGGTGCCGTTGTCAAAAACTTAAATAGTGATTTGGTAAGGAACGTGACGGTTCCGCTCCCGCCACTCCCCGAGCAACGCCGTATCGCAGCGATTTTGGATAAGGCTGACGCGCTGCGCGCCAAGCGCCGCGAAGCCGTTGCCAAGCTCGATCAACTACTGCAATCCGTATTTCTGGAAATGTTCTGCGACAACACCCAGGCGACCACATCAGTAGCAGAGCTTGCGCCTTCTGCTGGAGCTATTCGAACCGGTCCCTTTGGTAGTCAATTACTGCATAGCGAGCTTGTTGATCACGGCATCGCTGTTCTCGGCATAGATAACGCCGTATCCAATACGTTTGCATGGGCGAAGCCAAGATTCATTACGGCAGAAAAATACTCACAGCTCTCTCGCTATCGGGTTAATCCTGGCGACGTACTAATCACCATCATGGGTACCTGTGGCCGATGTGCTGTGGTGCCTGACGACGTTCCAACAGCGATTAATACAAAACACCTTTGCTGCATCTCGCTCGACCGCACGCGCTGCGAGCCGGAGTTCCTGCACTCGTACTTTCTGATGCATCCAATCGCCCGGAACTACCTTGAAAGCCGAGCTAAAGGCGCAATCATGGCGGGGCTCAATATGGGAATCATCAAAGAGCTACCGGTTGCGTTACCCTCGATAGAAGAGCAACGACGTTTTGTTGCGATCAAGAAGTCGCTAGAAAGACAGCACGCGCAAGAGGTAAACCAGGAAAACCGTTCTGACGAGCTTTTTGCTGCGCTCCAGCAACATGCATTTGCAGGTACGCTCTAGGTCATAACCAGTGCCCCAGCCCGCCAAGGAACAGGCAACCCCATATGGCTCAATTCTTCCCCGCTCGCACCACCTGCCGTTTCGACACCCCCGGCGAACGCCGGCTGGCCGAGCGTTTGGAGAAGAAGCTCGAAGACGACTACCTGTGCTGGTTCAATATCCCCGTGGGGCCAGAAGCCTTGCAGCCGGATTTTGTGCTGATGCATCCGCTGCGCGGGGTGTTGGTGCTGGAGGTTAAGGACTGGAAGCTGGAAACCATCCAGAGCATGGATCGCGGCCAGGCGAAAATTTATGCCGATGGCCTGCTGAAAACCCAGAAGAACCCGATGATGCAAGCGCGGGCCTACGCCATGGAAGTGGTGATGATGTTGCAGAAGGACCCGGCGCTAAAACAGCCCGCCGGTTCGCCACGTGCCGGCAACTTGATCATGCCGTTTGGTTGGGGAGTGGTAATGACCGCGATTACCCGCAAGCAGTTCGAGGGCACCGATCTGGCCGAGGTGCTCAACCCGCAGCAGGTACTGTTTCAGGATGAAATGACCGAGACGGTAGACACCGAAGCCTTTCAGCAGCGGCTGTGGGATATGTTCCACCATGTTTTCCCCTGCCAACTGAGCCTGCCGCAGATCGACCGCGTGCGTTATCACCTGTACCCCGAGGTGCGGGTCAATGCGCTGCCGGGGCAATTCGGTTTGTTCGCCGAACAGGACGCGCCACTGCCAAGCCTGATCAAGGTCATGGACTTGCAGCAAGAGCAACTGGCGCGCTCCCTCGGCGAGGGTCATCGGGTGATTCACGGCGCTGCTGGTTCCGGCAAGACCATGATCCTCGGCTATCGCTGTGCGCACCTGGCGCAAGTGTCGAGCAAGCCAGTGCTGGTGCTGTGCTACAACAAATCCCTGGCCGGCCGCTTGCAGCAGGTGCTGGCCGAGCGCGGCCTGAGCGATAAGGTCGTGGTGCGGAATTTTCACGCCTGGTGCTCGGATATGCTCACGGCCTTTAACATCGACCGCCCGGCGCAGAATCTGTCGATCAACGTGAAGATGGCGCAGATGGTCGAGAGCACCATTGATGGCGTCGACCGTGGGCAAATTCCCCGCGCTCAGCACGCGGCGGTGCTGATCGACGAGGGCCATGACTTTCAGCCCGAGTGGTTCAAGCTGGTGGTGCAGATGATCGACCCGGAGAGCAATTCGCTGCTGGTGCTGTACGACGATGCGCAGTCGATCTACCGCGGCAAGGACGGTAAAAGCGGCATGGATTTCAGCTTCGCCAGCGTCGGCGTGCAGGCTCAAGGCCGTACCACCATCCTGCGTCTGAATTACCGCAATACCGTGGAGGTGCTGTCGGTGGCGCGGGCCTTTGCCCTCGAGCTGCTGACCGCCCGCGATGCCGCCGAGGATGGCGTGCCCATCGTTGCGCCGCAAAGCGCTGGTCGGCGTGGTGCGTTCCCCGAGCTGCTGCGTTGTGAGTCCGATTGGCAGGAATACAACTGCACCGTAGAGCGCATCCGCGACGAGCAAGGCCAGGGCCGCGCGCTGGATGACATGGCGGTGATCTATCGCAGCACCGCTCAGGCTCAGCGTATTGAGCGGGCCTTGAGCGAGGCCGGCATCGCCTTTGCCTCGGGCCAGTCGGCCAAAGGCCGTGGCAGGTTGTATGGCAGCGAGGATGCAGTCAAGATCGTCAGCATGCATTCGAGCAAGGGCTTGGAATTCGGCCTGGTGCTGATCCCTAACCTGGGTGAAATGCCGAAGAAGGGTGAGGATGAGGTCGACGAGGCGCGCCTGCTCTATGTGGCCATGCCCCGTGCGATTGATCGGCTGGTGATGACCTATCGCGAGCCATCCAGCTTTACCCGCAGAATTCAGGACTCAATCGGCAGCGTGCGCCAGCACCTGGCCGAGATGGACTCACAGAAGGCAGTCGGCTGATATGAGCAACTTTGAATTTCTTATCCCCGAGTTCAAAACCCTGTTTGAACCGGCCAAGGGCGCGGAGCAGCTGGTGTATTCCGACCCGCGCGCCTGCTGCATGCGTACCCGTCATGCCCTGGAGCAAGCGGTGCATTGGCTGTACGAGCATGACCGCGACCTGCGCATGCCTTACGACAATGGCCTTAATTTGCTGCTGACTCAGGTGGAGTTTGTGCGCCTGCTACCGCCGCAGATCCATCAGAAGGCGCGGCTGATTCAGAAGTTTGGCAATCAGGCAGTGCACGCCAATCAGCCGATTAGCTACAGCGATGCGACGAAGCTGGTGCGTGAGCTGTTTCATCTGCTGTTCTGGCTGGCGCGTACTTACACCCGCGCCAGCGACCCGAAGAGCATCGACGCTGCGTTCGACGAAAAACGTGTGCCGCAGTTGGTCAGCGTTACCGACGCGGCAGCCTTTACCCGTGATGAGCTGAAAAAGCAGGAAGCCAAATTCCAGCAACAGATTGCCGCACAGCACGGAACTCTGGAGGCCCGCGAGGCGGCGATTGCCGAGCAGGCCGCCAGCCTAAGCGAGCGTGAAGCGCTGCTGGCGAAGCTGGATGCTGAACTGGTTGCCACCCGTGCGGCACTGGCCCAGGCCAAGACGAATAATATTGCTGTACCTGATAGCCATGATTACGACGAGGCCGACACCCGTCGTTTGTTTATCGACGTGTTGCTGCGCGAGGCCGGTTGGGAGTTGGGCAAAAACGCCGATGCCGAAGTGCCGGTCAGCGGCATGCCCAACGCGCAGGGCGAGGGTTTTGTCGATTACGTGCTGTGGGGTGCTAACGGCAAACCGCTGGCGGTGGTGGAAGCCAAGCGCAGTCTGAAAGACATTACTGCGGGACAGCAACAAGCCAAGTTGTATGCCGATTGCCTGGAGGCCGAGAAGGGCCAGCGCCCGCTGATTTTCTACAGCAACGGCACCCACACCGAACTGTGGGACGACCTCCGTGCGGGGCCCCGTGAAGTACAGGGCTTTTATACCCGCGAAGAGCTGGAACTGGCGATTCAGCGGCGCAGCCTGCAAACCGACTTGCGCGAACTGCCGATCAATAGCGAGATTGTTGAACGGGCTTATCAGCACCGGGCGATTCGTGCGATGACTGAATCACTGAGCCAGGGCCATCGCGCAGGTTTGCTGACCATGGCCACCGGTACCGGCAAGACGCGGATGTCGATTGCCTTGATCGAGCTGCTGATGCGTGGCAACTGGGTCAAGCGTGTGCTGTTTTTGGCTGACCGGGTGGCCTTGGTCAAACAAGCTACTAGTGCCTTCAAGGAATTCCTGACGGACTCCAGTCCGGTCAATCTGGTCACCGACAAGAATGGCCAGGGCCGGGTGTATCTGTGTACCTATCCGACCATGATGGGCTTGATCGAGCAGATGGAAGGCGATCGCCGCAAGTATGGCGTCGGCCATTTCGACTTGATCGTGATCGATGAGGCGCACCGCAGCGTGTACCAGAAGTACGGCGCGATTTTCCGTTACTTCGACAGTTATCTAGTCGGCCTAACCGCCACCCCGCGTGATGAAGTGGATCGCGACACCTATCACCTGTTCGGCCTTGAAACCGGCGTACCTACCGATGCGTACGGCCTGAATGAGGCTGTGGAAGACGGGTATCTGGTGCCGCCCAAGGCGTATTCGGTGCCGATCAAGTTTGTTCGCGAAGGCATTCGTTATGACCAGCTCAGCGATGATGAGAAAGAGCACTGGGAATCGCTGGATTGGGGCGACTACAGCGCCGAGGGCGATGCGCCCACCGAGGTGCTGGCGTCTGAGGTCAACAAACAGCTGTTCAACGAGCCAACTGTTGACCTGATGCTCAAGCACCTGATGCAGAATGGCCTGAAGGTTGAGGGTGGCGACAAACTCGGCAAAACCATTATTTTTGCGGTGAACCAGAAGCACGCCGAATTTATCGCCCGGCGCTTTAATCATCACTACCCGCATTTTAATGGTGAGTTTGCGCGGGTTATTACCCATGCAGTGAGTTATGCGCAGAGCCTGATCGATGACTTCAGCAGCAAGCTCAACAAGCTGCCACAGATCGCCATTTCGGTGGACATGCTCGACACCGGCATTGACGTGCCGCAGGTGCTGAATCTGGTGTTCTTCAAAGCAGTGCGCTCGAAAGTGAAGTTCCTGCAGATGATCGGGCGTGGTACACGCCTGTGTCCGGACTTGTTTGCGCCAGGCGAAGATAAGCGCGAGTTCGCCATCTTCGATTTCTGCGCCAACTTTGAATACTTCAACGAAAACCCCAAGGGCGCGTTGGGCGGCATGGCGGAGCCGTTGGGTAAGCGGTTGTTCAAAGCGCGGCTGGATCTGCTGTCGCTGTTGTCTGCCAAGGCGGCCCCTGTGCAGGGCGATCAGGCTGAAACCAGTGGCCAGTACGATGCCTTTGTCGAACTGCGCACGGACTTGACCAACGAGTTGCACGACGAAGTCGCGGCGATGAACCAGGACAACTTCATTGTGCGCACCGAACTTGAGCACGTGAGCCGCTTTGCCGAGCGTGAAGTGTGGAATGTGCTGGATGAGGCGGCGCTGGGCGATCTGCGTAGCCACGTCGCCGGCCTGCCGAGTGAGCGCGCTGCTGAGCACATCACCGCCAAGCTGTTTGATCTGGTCTGCCTGAACCTGCAACTGGCATTGCTGCGCTCAACCAGCGACTTCGTAACCTATCGCGACAAGGTGGTCGAACTGGCCAGCCAGTTGGAGGTGATGGAGAGCATTCCGGCGGTGCATGCCGAGCTGGCGTTGCTGCAGGACGTGCAAACCGACGAATACTGGCAGGACATCCGCTTGCCGATGCTTGAGCAGCTGCGCCGCAGGATGCGTGAGCTGATCAAGTTTATCGAGCGCCGCCCAAGTAACCCGGTGTACAGCGTGCTGAGCGATGAGATTGGCGAGCCGACGGTAGTCAATCTGAAAGACTTCAACACCGGTATCAACCTTGGGCAGTACAAGAAAAAAGTCGAAGCTTATATCCGCGCCAACGAAAACCACGTAGCCATCGCCAAGCTCAAGTTCAATCGACCACTGACACCGAGCGACCTGAGCGAGCTGGAGCATTTCGTCTACGAGTCGGAACCGGTACAGAGCCGCGAGCAGTTCGAACAGTGCTATGGCGCTGACCAACCGCTGACCCTGCTGATCCGTTCATTGGTAGGCTTGGACCGCAACGCTGCCAAAGAGGCTTTCGGCCAATTCCTCGATGAGAACCGCTACAGCAGCCAGCAGATTCGCTTTGTAGAAATGATCATCGAACGTCTCACCCGACAGGGTGTGATGGAAGCCGGGCAACTCTACGAACCGCCGTTTACCGCACTGCACCATGAGGGATTAGACGGTGCGTTTGGCGACGCTGATGCCAACGCGATTGTTGCAGTGATCGCGGCAATCAAACGCAGTGCGGCGGCGTGATGGTGGGCCAGGCGCACTATCAGCCGCCCTTTACGCTTAACGGCAGCATTCTGTCGTTGGTGGCGGAGATTGCTCAAAGTGTCGGCCGGTTAAGCGCTCCAGCCGGAGCATGCCAATACTTTACTGTTGCGTCGGATCAACCGTATTCGCACCGTACAAGGCTCGCTGGCCATTGAGGGTAATACGCTGAGCGAGGAGCAGATCACCGCGACTCGACGGTAAGCGTATCATCGCACCACCTAAGGACGTGCAAGAGGCGCGTAACACGCTGGCAGTTTACGAGCGGTTGGAGGCCTGGCAGCCTGCGAGTGAACAGCATCTGCTCGATGCTCACGCGCTGCTGATGAAAGGCCTGATCGACGATGCTGGGCATTACCGCCAAGGCGGCGTTGGCGTGATGAAAGGTGATAAGGTGGTGCACATGGCCCCGCCGGCCAATCGCGTGAGCAAGCTAATGCACGACCTACTGCATTGGCTGGAGATAACCGATCAGCCCCCGCTGATTGCCAGTTGCGTCTTTCACTACGAGTTCGAATTTATCCACCCCTTTGCCGATGGCAATGGTCGTATGGGTCGGCTTTCGCAAGCTTTGATTCTGAGCCGTTGGCAGCCACTGTTTGCACATGTGCCGGTGGAAAGCCTGGTGCACGCTCATCAAGCCGAGTACTACACGGCGATCAATGACAGCACCCAACAAGCCGACAGCGCGCCGTTTATTGTGTTTATGTTGAGCATGCTGCGCGATGCAATTCTAAGCATGCCCCCCCAAGTCACACCTCAAGTCGCCCCCCAAGTCGCTGAGCTGCTCAAACATGTGGTCGGCGAGGTCAGTCGTGAGACGCTGCAATCTGCGCTGGGCTTAGCCGACCGTAAATCTTTCCGCGAGCCCTATCTGCGTCCGGCGCTGGATGCAGGACTGATTGCCATGACCCGACCGGACAAACCTAACAGTCGCCTGCAGTGCTATTACCTGACGGCGCTGGGTGAGCAGACTCGGGGGTAGTTCACGTTGTAGTGCCTGTGTATTCGGTCAGCGAGTATTTGCGCAACATTTATGACTCGGGGGAGCAGCAGCGGGAGGTAACTGCCCGGAAATTCCGGACAGTTCAACCCCAGGGTGGGATCTGCAAGATCATCATCGACGTAGTCCCTGCTGGCGTGGCAACGGACAAGGTTTGTTCAAAAAATAAATGGCTGAGCATCCAGCGTGAGCAAGCTTTCGGCTGCTCTCGCTGGTCTATGTCGTTTACTGGGGAGGCTTGCCTGTCCTGTTCAGCAGCCTGCAGAGCATCCAGCACGCCAGCGCCGCTACGATCAGCAGCGGCGGAAAGCGCAGCATCAGCACAATGCTCACGACCAACGCCCCGGCTGCCGCCAGCGCGCCGATGAACGCAAACAAACAGAACAGAAATCGCAATAGCATCATCTCGATTCTCCAAAATACTGCCTGAAGCCAGGCCGGCGATAGGTCAGTGGGTTTGAGCGGCAAGCACTTCCAGCTTGCCGGCCAGTGAGCTGGGGTTGGGTTGTGGCGCTTCGCTTTGGGTGCTGGTGGATGCCGCATCCGGGCTGGAAAAGAACTCCTCGATCACAGCACCGCTGTCTTCCTCGCTCTCTTCAAACGCGCCGTTATCAAAGCCACGTCGTGCGGCCTCATCCAGCGCTACCTGATCGAATCCAGCTCCTTGCCGTTGTGCATCAAGATCGTTGGCAGTCTGCAGCGCCTGGGCCATATCCATGCCGATACGCACGGTGATGTCGACATAGAAGATCGGTGTGCCATGGCTCTGCCGAGTTGACTTGCCACGTAGACGCAGCTCCAGCGGCAGGCAGGCTAGCCGGTTGCCCGAAATAGCCTGGAAGTAATGCAGGCGCGCGGCCAAGGTGCGGATGCTATTGAAACCGGTGGTGCGGAACACAAAGCTGCCGAGCGGATCGTCATCGCCGATCAGTACATTCAGCCGGCCATAAGGTTTGCAGGCACCGCCTTTAGCCAGCGGGCAGGCATCCGGCGAGGGGCAAGGCAGCGACTGCATGCCATCCTGGGTAACACGCTTGCAGGTCTCGCCATTGCCCACGCACAGCGGCCTGCCAGACTGCCGATCAAACAGGGTGTAGTCGGCGCGGAAGTTCAGCTCCGGTTCGTTGAACAGCAGGCGTACTGGGATGGTGCGCAGCTTGTCCTCCTGGTTTTTGCGCAGTTCCTCATTGAGCGGGTGCAGTAGCCAGCCGTCCTTGCCTTGCACCTGTGAAGTGATGGTGAACTGATCATCTTTCTCCGGCAGGCGTTTGCCGTTCTTCTCGATGACCTTGCCTATGGAAATTCGCCCGAGTACCGGCGGGGTGATAGCCAGACCTTTGAGCATGGTGGTTCTCCTGCAAACGAAAAAAGGCCAGCCACGCAGCGTTAACTGCATGGGCTGGCCAAGGGGAGGGAATGGTTAGACGTGTTGGGATTAGCCGACCAGGAAGCGCCTGCTGCCTTCCTTGGGCTTGGTGTAGCGAACCTGCAGGTAGGGTTTGTCCTTCAGCATGCGTTCAACATCGAGCACGTTGCTGTCTTTGGATTTCTTCCAGCTGATAAAGCCGTGGCTGAACTCCGCGCGGGTGGCATCCCCCATGGCCTGTTGCAGCAACTGCTTGAGCTGGGCTTCGCGCGTTTCCTTCTCGCTGATGGATTGGCGCACAGCCTTGAGCTCTAGGTAGGCCGCTGCCAAACCAGCGCGGCCACTGAAATCAGCGGTCTGGCCGTTGTCCTCCGGATAGAGCGCGCGCAGTGCCATTTCAGCCGAGGCTGAGCCATCAGCAGGCGGTGGCGTGTCGGTCTCGACGTAGTGCCAGAACTTACGCTCCAGCTCGATCAGGCGGCCAATCATCTGCTCGTCCCGTTCGATGCGGTGGATCTCCAGCGTCTGGCCGCCCAGCAATACAGCGACATCCGCAGCCTGCTTGCCGGTGACTGCAAGCTGATGCATTACCTGCAGTTGCACATACTCGGGCACGCCTTCTTTCCAGAGGCGTGCGCCGTTTATGCCGGCAGTCTTGCATTCGAGGATCTGCACATCGTCAGCACCGATTACCTCTCGGTCGATGTTGGCCAGCATCCAGGACATCTCAGGGTTTGGATGCTGCAGTACGGCGTTGATGCGCCGTACGCGTTTGCTGGTGCGCTTGCTGTAATGCCAAGCCACGATCGGCTCCAGCACATTGCCCCAGTACATCGGGCTTTCCTCATCGTGCGGATCGGCCTTAGGCAGGGTGGTATCGCGACCTGTTTTCTCCAACCACAGCTCTAGCTGCGACTTGTAGGGATTTAGGCCTACTGCAGCGCCGGCATCCGAGCTGCCGATGCCCTGTTTACGCACCATCAGCCAATCTTCACGAGGCAGTTCCTTGGTACTGATTAAACGCAGCGCCGGGCGCGGCTTGCTGGCGCGGCTCAACGAAGTAGCTTTCATAGCGTTCACCTAGTGGACATAGAAACGCCCGATCAGCAACCAGGCTGATCGGGCTTTATGGGGTGGAGGAGGTAAGCGGTCAGGCGACCAGTTGCAGAGCGGTGTCCAAGGCGCGTTGCTTGATCTGCGCGCCTTGGCCGAACCATGCCGAATCCATGCGGTACTCATTGCTGCGCGCACGACGCTCGTGATCGACAAACTCGGTCACGGAGTTGAGCAGGCCCCAGGCGGTTCCACGTGCCGAGTCCAGCTGACTGCCCCGGCCCCGGCCTTCATACAGCTCCTGAACCTTGCGCAGGGCGCGCTCGTTGGGCAGCACCTCCGGCAGTGCGCCGGTCGGATTGGTCTCGCACAGCACGTTCATAAAGAAGCCCAGCGCCTCATGCCACTGCACCTTGCGCTCGGCCAGCGCACGCATGCGGTACATAAAGTCGTCCCATTGCGAGACGGCGATGCCGAGTTGTTTCTTCACCGCCTTCGGATCGAAGCGGGTGTTGTGGGGCACCTTGATCGCCCGGCTGGTGCCGTCCAAGGCGATGGTCAGGGTGTTGTTGCAGACTACGCGAACAGTGGTTGGCGTTGCTGTGGTGGCCAGGGTGCCGTCGCAGGAAGTTGCCAACAGCAGGTAGCCATTCACTTGGTCGTTACCCTTGAGCGCTGCACCTTGCCCGGTACGCGCCAGCGCCCAGAACTTGCGTCCACCTTTGAGCACGCCGGCTGTTTCCAGCTCGTAGCCAGAGACCTCAGTCAGGTCTCGGTAGAACTCCAAAACTTCCTTTGGCTGCACGGTGTGATAGCGATTGGAGACTACCGAAAGCGGTGCCTTGCTGTCCGAGCGGAACAGCACCTTCTGTTCGGGGTACGAGTGAATAGAACCCAGATGACCAATCGCATCTGCCTTGAAATGCACGGGGCTTTCCTGGATTGTCCAGTCCATGCCGGCTTCGCGTTGCCAGACCTCGATGGGTTGTTTCTGAGTGAGCGGATTGCCCAGGCCATGCCATGGGGCTGCGCCAGCGTAGGCCATTGTTTCGACGAGATGAGCCATGGTTGAGATTCCTTTAGGTGCACGCCGGCATAAAGCGCTGGGCATGCGCAGTCCCGGCAATGATTGATGGGGTTAGAAGTTAGGAGGTTGTTTGGATGTAGGCAGGTTGAAGCGATGACCACAGAGCAGGCAGAGGTTGTGGGCCAGGACGTGGCGGTCGAGCGATTCGCCCAGCTGCGCGCCGAGCGCACAACCACCAACCCCGCCGGCCAGGCCACCGAGGATGGCACCTGATACCGAACCGAGGGTGATACCGACAGGGCCGGCGAAAGCGCCAATAAGCGCCCCCGCTTGACCGCCAGCCAAGGCAGCGCTGACGCCACGTGCAGCACCACCCACGGTGCCGATGGCCGCGCCAATTTTCATGGCGTGATGGAAAGAAGCGATTTTGGGGGAGTGACAGCGAGGGCACTGCAATGACATGGGCAAACTCCTTGGTGGTGATGTCATTGCAGTTATGTATGATTGAAAAACTTTTGAATCGAGATAGATCGACTGTCAGGGTGTCCGGATGCAGCTAGTATCATCATTTTGATACTATCCGGCACACAGCCAAACGCGACGCTTTTTCAGGCGCCTTCTTGTTTAGTCAGGGCAGTGAGGGACTGCCAGAGGGGAGAAAAGTATGGCAAGCGAACACGGAAAAACAATCGACCAACTAGAACAGTCCCTCATGGAAATAGCCGTAGAAAGCTGGCGATTTTCACGCCTGTTTGCGCGCGTTGTTAACAAGCTGGATGCAGGTGAAGCCGGCCGATACATCAATCAGCTCCGCTACTTCCAAAAGGCGGTCGAAGAAAGCCTTGATGGCAGTGGGCTGAAGCTTGTGAACGTTGAAGGCCAGCTGTTCGACCCAGGAATGGCTGCCTCCGCCCTAAACATTGGCGATTTTGGTCCTGATGATGAGCTGCTGGTCGATCAAATGGTCGAGCCCATCATCGTGGGACCTGAAGGCTTACGGAAACAGGGCACGGTGATGCTTAGGAAGGTGCACGCATGAAATACGTCGGAATCGATCTTGGCACAACGAACAGTGCAATTTGCTCATACGACGGGGAGTCTGTGCGCCTTTACAAGAGCCCTGATCAAAATGATGTCACGCCATCCGCTATTTTCATTGATAGGCGAGGCAACAAGTACTTGGGTAAGCGCGCATACGATAGCGCCGCCAAGAACCCAGATAACGCTGCCACTAAGTTCAAGCGAATGATGGGGACAAGCACCCCGGTAAAGCTGGCAGCAGTCACCATTACGATGACTCCGGAAGAGTGTTCAGCCGAAATTCTCAAGCTGTGCTTCGGGTATCTCCCAGAGGAAATCAGGAATGGCGGAGACACGGGGACCGTGATTACGGTACCTGCTGCCTTCAATCAGATGCAAAAGGACGCAACGCTGGCTGCAGCTGAAATGGCTGGCCTGGGCAGCGTTGCGT
Organism: Pseudomonas sp. LBUM1670; assembly: GCF_059695695.1. NCBI lineage: Bacteria > Pseudomonadati > Pseudomonadota > Gammaproteobacteria > Pseudomonadales > Pseudomonadaceae > Pseudomonas > Pseudomonas sp. LBUM1670. The sequence goes on from NZ_CP166783.1 coordinate 1,888,860, forward strand.
TGATGCAAGAGCCAGTTGCGGCTGTCATGTGTGTCATGAAGCAGCGGAAAGGTGATGGCGTTTTTCTGGTGTTTGATCTCGGTGGTGGAACGTTGGATATTGCCATCGCAGAAAGTATCAGTGGTCGGGTTAGCCTGCTGGCCCACGGCGGCGTCGCGATGTGCGGTGGCACAGACTTCGATCGCTCCATTCTCGATAACGTAGTCAAGCCGTGGCTTATATCGAACTTTGATGTCCCTGAAGATTTCAGTGCAAGCCAAAAATACAAATCACTGCTGAGAATGTGTCTTTGGGCCTCAGAGAAGGCGAAGATTGAGCTTTCCGCCAAGGAAGATTCCGTAATCAGTCTTACAGAGTCTGACCTCGGTGTTAGTGATGAGTCCGGTTCGGAAATATATGTCGACATTCCTTTCACCAGAAAACTTCTCGATGAGTTGATTGCCAGCAAGGTGAATGAGTCGATTCAATCCGCTCGGGAAACTCTTGAGAAAGCAGGTCTGAGTCCTCACGATGTTGAACGTATTGTGTTTGTTGGTGGGCCCACGCAGTACAAGCCCCTGCGTGACCGAGTTGCGTTTGAACTGGGTATAGCGCCATCTACGGACGTGAATCCCATGACGGCTGTGGCAGAAGGTGCGGCAGTCTTTGCCGAATCTATTGACTGGGGTTCGCAAAGCCGCGGTCGGAAGAGTGCCAGGGGAGCGCTCAGCACGGGTGGGGCTCTGGATCTCTCTTTCAACTACATCGCGCGGACACCGGATTCGAAAGCGAAAGTCGTGGTCAAGCTTGGTGGGAGTGCTGCGGCTGGCGTTGAGTTTCAGATTGACAGTTTGGACACAGGTTGGTCTTCAGGTCGGATGGCTCTCAAAGATGGAGCCGCAGTCGAGCTCAACCTTGCGAAGCCTGGGGGGAACACATTCAAAGTTTTCGTATTTGACTCGAAGGGTGGGCCAGTCGTACTTCGAGATGACAAGATCGTTATCTCGCGGACAGCAGCTAGCATCGATGCGATTCCTGCGTCCCACTCGATTGGCGTTGAGGCGCGCGACAAGCTCGCCGGGCGATTTGTTCTCGATTACTTGGTTCGCGAAGGTGATCAATTGCCCAAGAAGGGCAAGAAGACCTTCAAAACTGAGGAGTCGCTCAAGGCAGGCAGTACCGGGTCAATCAAGTTCAAACTGTGGGAGGGGGAGATCTCCGACCCGGTCAATGACAATCGATTTATCGGTATGTTCGAGATCAAGGGATCTGACTTTGATGATGGTGTCATCTCAGCAGGCGCTGAGATGATCTGTGAGTACGAAGTGCTCGACTCCGGGAACATCATGATGGAGGTTTCTGTACCTTCGATCGGTAGTTCGTTCTCTAGCAGTCGCAATTTCTACTCCCGCCAAGAAGGCCAAATCGACTACACAAAGGCATCAAAACTTGTTGAGGAGCAGTCGGGGCATGCGCTCCAGCGCCTCGAGGAGATGGCATCGAAAATTGACGATCCGCGACTGGATCAAGCACGAGACAAGCTAAAGCAAGCAGAGTCGATTAAGTCCGGTGAATCAGACCCCGAAACTGCGAAGCAGGCAATGGATAACGTCCAGGAGGCCAAGCGGCTATTGGCTCTCGCTCGCAAGGAACATTTGAGGGATATTCGCCAGCTTGAACTGGATAAGATTGTCGAGTTCTTCGATCAGGCAGTACGTGAGCATGCTCGCCCTACTGAAGCCAATGCCTTCGATAATTTAGTTAAGACCGCTCAGCGAGCGATAGGCTACATCAATGGTGACTTTGAATCTCACCTGGATGATTTGCGCGGAAAGAACTTCATTATTCTTTGGCGTCAGGAATGGTTTGTAATCGATCGATTCAAATGGCTTGCGCAGGACGAGTACCTGTTTTCGGATGCGAGAGAGCATGCGCAGTTAGTCGCTGCCGGTGCCGACGCGCTCAAGGCGAATGACATCGACAAGCTGCGCGCGGTAGTCGGACATCTCGACTCGGTGCGTATCGGCTCAGCTGGCGATGATGAAATGATGGCTGGCGCTAATATCGTTCGGAGTTGACCAATGGCCCTTGATGCGTGGCTCCCAGTTGGGTACAAATTACCGGATGGCGCGAAGGCGCGAATCGCGGTGTCCGAGGGCACAAACTGGCAGATTCTAGAGACCCAAGGCGATGGGCGAGCGCTGGTTGCACATGATGAACTCGCCCATCGTTGGATAGACGCTGGATTGATGGAAACAGGCCTCTTCAGCTCATTCGACTTTGGAGATCAGCGCCTTTGGGCGATTTCATGTGGACCAAGCCAGGTGCTTTGCCCGGTCACCGAAGGAAGGTCTCCTGATACAAAAGCGGAGGCACTATCGTTTGCGCTGGCGCTGAAGGCAACACGTGACATAGATGCAGAGTCACCATTGCAAGACGCTTTGTATGTCGAGAAGATCAGCCGCCTCCTCCCAACCTACAGTATCAGTTCCAGAACGGACGATGATTTCGTACTCGGACACTGGCTGACAGGTGGCGCTAGCGTTTCTGCAAAATCGTTCCGTAGGCTTCGCCAGACTATGAGTTGGCTCGGCGCTGGTCATCTCAAGGAGGTAGTACAAGCGGCGGGGTTTGAAGTTGTTGAGATTATTCCGGCTGATAAGAGGCGAAGTGAGATGCCTCGGCCCGACGCAGTTCCCGATCAGCGCGCGAACAGAGTGGACGCTATACCTGAAGGCGCGCCAGCAGAAAAAGTATTTGAGCTGGCTGGTCGTCCTGAGCTTGCCAACTTCTTCAACGAACACATTGTCGACATCATCCAGAACCGTGACCGCTACAAGGCCCTAGGTATCGACTACCCGTCTGCTGTGGTTTTGCATGGACCACCCGGGTGCGGCAAAACTTTTGCAGTTGATCGACTGATCGACTTTCTTGGCTGGCCGAGCTTCCAGATTGATGCGTCGAGCGTTGCTAGCCCCTACATCCATGAAACCAGCAAGAAGGTGGCGGAGATTTTCGACAAAGCAATACAGAGCGCACCGTCAGTCCTCGTCATCGACGAGATGGAGGCATTTCTCGCCGATCGCGAGATGGGTTCGGGGCATCATCGTGTCGAGGAGGTCGCTGAGTTCCTACGGCGTATACCAGAGGCCGCAAAGAGCGAAGTGCTCATCGTCGCGATGACAAACCGGGTTGACATGATTGATCCCGCCATCATGCGAAGGGGCCGCTTCGATCACGTTGTCAAAGTGGACTATGCCAGTGAAGTCGAAGTTCTGTCGTTGTTAGAGAAGCTACTGTTGGCCTTGCCGAGTGAGGAAGACGTCGACCTGAAGCCATTTGCTCGGGAACTCACTGGAAGGCCATTGTCGGATGTGGCGTTCGTTGTGCGTGAGGGAGCGAGGCTTGCAGCCCGCTCTGGGAAGGATAGGCTAGACCAGGACAGTCTTTTGTCCGCGATGCGGTCGGCCCCCGCTAGAGAGCGTGAAGGCGGTGTGCCGCGTCGGATTGGATTTATTTGAGGGCTGGTGCGTGTCGTCTGGAGAAGAAGAGAAACAGGGTGATGAAAAAGGCTTTGCAGGCCTTTCTTCAATGGTGTCGGATATTGATGCCACGATTGCCGGCACTCTGGGGCAGGTGCAGGGTGCATCTTTGGGCTCATCTTCTCAGCAGTCTGCACAGACTAGTCGGCAGGTTCACCAAGAGCCCTCCAAACCTACTCCGCAGTCGTATCAACCACCTACTCAGCCATCTGGGGGCTCATCAACTGGCAAGTGGGTGTTTGGAATTGCTGCACTCATTGGAGTTATGTGGCTCATAACGTCCCAATCGGGAAACAACAGGTCCTCTGGGCTGGCGTATTCTCCTGGGACTTCTTCGACGTCAGTGGCACAGGCTCCGGCGTGGCAGTCGCCTGCCGTAAAACCTCAGGCACCGAGTCGCCCAGTCGAGGATAAACCTTCAGTTGGCCGTAATAATGTGCTCTCGACAGAGCAGATTCACTACTGCTTGGCCGAGAAGATGCGTATCGATGCATCGGACTCCGTGCTCGACAACCAAAACGAGTCGGACGTAAACCGATTCAATGCTTTCGTAGATGATTACAACAGCCGGTGTGGTGAATTTCGCTATCGAGACGGCACGCTTGAAAGCGCGCGAGCAGACGTTGAGCGGCATCGTGGTCAGCTTGAAACCGAGGGGCGCAACAGGTTCGCGCGCAGTCCCGCGGCAATAGTGAAAGCTCCGACGCGGATGGCCGCTCGGCCGATGCCGGACGCCACGGTTCAAGCGATTCAGCGCCGCTTAAATGAACTCGGATATGACGCTGGAAATGCCGATGGTTTGTTCGGGGATAAAACACACTTGGCGATTCAGGCCTTTCAGCGGGATAGCGGCCTTGTCTCAGATGGCATCGCTAGCACCTCGCTGCTTACACAGCTGAATGCCACGGCTCTGAACTCAAGCTCCTCGCTAAATGGAGGAACTATACGGGGAGGGGGAGCGGAAAGGGCTCCAAATGTTGCTCCCCAGCCCCAAAATGCGCGTCAATCTGAGCCAAGCAGGGATAAAGCAAATTTCGCTAAATGCATTGGCGGCCAGTATCCGGTGTTGTGTGACCATTCACTGCTGACTCAGTCTGAAGCGGCGCGTGTTGATGCAGCTGAGCGCAAAGCAAATTTCGCTAAGTGTATTGGCGGCCAGTATCCGGTGTTGTGTGACCATTCACTGCTGACTCAGTCTGAAGCGGCGCGTGTTGATGCAGCTGAGCGCAAAGCAAATTTCGCTAAGTGTATTGGCGGCCAGTATCCGGTGTTGTGTGACCATTCACTGCTGACTCAGTCTGAAGCGGCGCGTGTTGATGCAGCTGAGCGCAAAGCAAATTTCGCTATGTGCATTGGTGGCCAGTATCCGGCGCTATGCGACCATTCCAAACTTTCGTCTCAAGAGGCAATACGCGTTGGAGATGCCGAGAGGCGTGCTGTGCGTAGTTATTAGGTCGGCTGACTTGCCTAAGAACAGAGAAGCACCTGTTGAATTACTAGCATGACGAGCCTGCGGGGCTGAAAAGTTAGAAACCTTGGCTCCATGCCAGTCCTGCAGGCGTTACCGAAGGCAGAACACGAACGGGCTCTTTCGCTCGTTCTGTCCGAATGCCTATTCTCAGCAACGCAGCTTTCAGCTTTTGCTAATGAAATCCGCAATCACTTGGAAGCGCTTTTCAGTCACTGAGGATCCCTCCGTGACTGAAAAGGCTTGCCAGATCGGGTCGCAGCCAGCGACTGTATATCCGTATCACAATCAGTATCTGACTCATCGGGAACCCGGCGCCAGCGAAATATGCAGACGACAAATATCCACCAGAACCCATTTGCGCTTCTCGGAGTTACCACTAGGGATGACCGCAGGCGCATCGTCGAGTTGGCAGAAGAGAAGTCGCTAGAGTTGGATCATGACGCATGCCAAAAAGCGCGATCTGACTTGACCAGTCCGAGAACAAGGTTGATCGCTGAAATGGCATGGCTGCCTGGTGTGTCTCCCAGAAAAGCTTCGCAGCTTGTCGGGGTATTGCTTAAGGATCCGATGTCGGTACGTAGGGAATCTGGTCTACCAACCCTAGCTCACCTGAACCTTATGGCGGTGGCGTTTGAGGCGATCGACGACAGAGTCACTGCCGACGATGTTGCTGAGTTTATTCAGGAAATGGCTTACCTAGTCGACGATCTGTCCGTCGACCAAGTGTTACGTGATATCAACGAAGATCGATCTGTGTCCGGCTTCCCTGAGGTAAAGGGCGTGAATCAGATCGAAACTGAGCTTACAGAGCGAAAGCGTTATTACCGCAATGCTATCAAGGATGCGCTCAACAGACTTCCACCAACGTCTCTTGTTAATGCCATGACGGCAGCTGTCGACGGAGTTACGAGTGGAGGGGAGGATTATGCGCCAGAGTTGATAGACGATCTCGTGGATAGCTACGCCGTCGAAACGCAGGGATTCCTCCAGAAAGAGGCGGAGAATGTTCAGAAGCTCATTAAGGCTGCTAGAGACTCTGCGAAGTCAGGCGAGGGTGTCGTAAAGTCCATTGTGGATAAACTCGAAGCGGTAGCGCGCAATTGGGACAAGGTCGCACAACCAATCCAGTTGAGCGCCAAGGCTAGGGGTATCGATCACGAGCCGAGTCACGTGATTGCGTACTCTATCCGTAGTCTTGCGCTCGAGCTGTTTAACGAGCATGACATGCTTATCCAGTCGCGGAGACTGATTGGGCTGATACAAGAGCTCTTTGCCGAATTGCCAGAAGTCGCGGAGCGGGTTGAGCAGGATTTGGATGTTCTTACCGACATTTCGCAGCGCCGGAGCGAGTCTGCCGCGATCGATCCAATTCGCACGCTGTGTGAGAGCGTTCTCAAGAACATTGAACGGAACCCTCGCGCTGCGAATGACGAGGGACTGCGCTTGCTAAATGAGGGGGGGGAGTTGCTGAAGGCCGCGCCTGTTAAGGTGAACTCTCCAGCATACCGGGAGGCTAAAGACATACTCGCGGTTGCGCTCTTGCAGTGCGCGGTGACTTACGGCAATCAGACATCAAAGTGGGAGCCATGCATTTCGTTGCTGGAGAGGGCGCTGACGCTCGCATCGGAAGTGCAACTCCGCCAGAGGCTCAACGAGAACCTAGCTATCGTCAAGGCCAATCACGCCAGCCTCGGTGATCTTGAGCATATCGAGAAGGCGCCATCCTTGCGCTCTATCAACGGGATAGGCGTCACGCTTTATGGGAGTACAGACAAAAATCCTGTCGACGGTTCGTACATGGCGACGTATTACTTCGTCGTTTTCTTCATTCCGATCTTCCCAATTGCTCGCTATCGGGTTATTCCAACCGCTGGGGGCTATCGCTTCTTGGGTAAGGGGAGACTGCGCACTTTCGACAAGTGGCACATCGCTATTTCGCTGGGTTTGATTGTGCTGATGTTCGCCAACGGATGAGGGGGCCGATTTTACTTGTGGATTCAATCGAGGGATGCGACACGCTAAATCCTGCGTAGTCAGGAGGAATGTTGCAGATGCAGCAAAGCCCCCGGATCCATTGCACTGAAAGTCTGAAGACATTGATGTGGGACCGCTGGAAGCAGGGAGACTCGCTCCATCAGATCGCGCAGTTTTTTAATCGAAACCTCCGCGGGCGGTACAGGCCGCTCCAGCCCAGAACATTAAGCATCTGGCAGAACGAGGTTGCTCCATCAGTCTGCTCTGGGCCAGTACCCCGCGAAGCCTGCTTTTAATCTGTCGGTTCAATGAATCGATACGACTTTTTGGCCCCTGCTTTCCTTGATGGCTGCCACTGACAGGTTGCCGGTAGCTGCTTCCTGGATGTGCTCGCTCCACCACGCCATCATCGGGCGTCTGCGTTTGATGTAGTCCACCCGGTTGTATGCGCTGCGAACCTCGTCTTCGTCTACATGGGCAAGCGCCACCTCGATCAATTCAGGTTCCCATCCGTGCTCGTTGAGGATGGTGCTGGCCATTGAGCGCATGCTGTGGCTGACCAGGCGACCTTCGAAGCCCATGCGCTTCAACGTCATGTTGCTAAGGAATGGCTGACCCATTTACGTTGAGGGTCACAAAGTTGGCCCATTCAGTCATCAGCGAACGGCGCTTTTCCAACAAGTCACTGCGCCAGTAGGCGGCTTCCGCACCGTTGGCGACAACGTGAGCCAAAGCCATCTCACAGACTTCGCGTGCATGGTGCGTACATTCAGCCGCCCAATCCCTGAATGTGCTGCGAAAGCCGTGAGCTGTAATGACTCTATCGTTGCTATCGCGCCAGCCATTACCCCCATCTTCTAGGTCCTTTTGGTCCATGCGACGCAGGGTCATCAGCATGGCCATATTGCTAATCGGTCGCCCTTTGCGGGAGCCTGGGAACAGTAGTGAGCTGCCTTTAATACGTGGGAGCTCTTCCAGTAGCGCGATCAGGGTATCGGAGAGTGGCACAGTGTGGGCTTTGCCCGCTTTCATGCGCGCCGCTGGAATCGACCATAGCTTGGCTTTCAAGTCGACTTCACTCCAGTCAGCGTCAAGAACTTCGCTGGTTCTGCAGGCCGTGAGGATGGCTATTTTGAGGGCGCTGGCAGAGAGTCCTTCAACACTATTAAGTGCCTGCATGAAGCGAGACAACTCCGAGTAGGGCAATGCCGGGTGGTTTTGGGTGCGCTTAGCCTTGGAGCTTGGCGGTAACAGCTTGTCCAAGTGTCCACGCCAGCGGGCTGGATTTTCACCGTCGCGCAATCCACGCGCTTTAGCAGCATCTAGGACTAGTTCGATCCTGTTGCGCACCCGGCTAGCAGTTTCGGCTTTGCTGGCCCAAATAGGTTTCAGGATTTCGAGAAGATGCTCGGTGGTGATCTGGTTGGTGGCGAGTTCACCGATGACGGGAGCAGCGTAAGTAGCCAATGTGTTCGTCCACTGTTGAGCATGTTTGACGTTTTTCCAACCAGCACGATGGGCCTCTATGTAATCGTTGGATACGTCTTGGAACGTTACGGATTTCCTAATGCGATGGTGCTCAGCAGCTTGCAGTGCTGTGCGCTCATCATCACGTGCCTGCAACGGGTCAATGCCGTCCCGCAGTAAACGTCGCTTATCACTGCTGTTTTGCCGAGCCTCCTTAAGACCGACTGCGGGATAGGTGCCTAGGCCCATTTCTCTGCGCTTACCTGCAAGCTGGAAACGCAGCACCCAATATTTCTTCCCGTTGGGTTTGATCAGGAGGCGAAGACCGTCTCCATCTTCGTAGGTACCTGGAGTCGTTAGATTTTCGATTTGTTTAGCGGTCAGCTTTCCCAAGGGAGTATTCCTCAATCGTTTCTGTTCCCCCATCTGTTCCCCCACATAGGCTAGGAAGGTGACGGATGTTGGTGGATATCTTGAGACGATGATAGGCTTATGCTCCCTTTAAAACAAAGGGATATAGAATTGTCATGGTTGTTGATGGATATTAATTTGGCGGACTCCTTCACCGCCAAATTCGATGTAACCAGAACCCTTGATTTCGAAAGAAGTCAGGGGTTTTGTGGTTTCTGGGGTATGGATTTTGAGTTTGGCTGATGCTGTCTCAACGACAGCGGCAGAGGCGTTTCTGAATTTGATGTAGGAGATGTCCCGGGCGTGTGGGACGTCATGGTGGAAACCCAAGTGGTTGAGTGTTTCCATGGGAATCAGCCCCTAAATGCGCCTTCCCGGGCAAACGCAAGCGACCCCGCAAAGCTCCAGGTCCTCGATATGACCACCGCGCTCAAGTACAGCGAAGACTACGCCGACCCGAATGCCGAAGTCTGGGCTCATGCGAAAGCTGGCAGCCCGTTGCCCACGCCAAAGGACTACACAGGTCCGCGAAGTTACTACGAGTTTTTGCAGACGGTTCAACTGCAAGGCGAACACGGCAGCGCGTTTGCTTATAAGACCGTCAACACTGACGCTCTGGGTTGGGTCATCGCTCGAGTGACCGGGCGCAGTGTCGCGCAGTTATTGTCGGAGCGTATCTGGAGTCGGCTGGGTGCCGAGCAGGATGCCTATTTCACGGTGGATTCCATCGGCACTCCGTTTGCTGGCGGTGGGTTGAATACCGGTCTGCGGGACCTGGCGCGGTTTGGCGAGATGCTGCGCAATGAGGGTCGGTTCAATGGCCAACAGATCGTGCCCGAAGCAGTGGTCGATGACATTCGCCATGGTGGTGACAAAAACTTTTCGCCAAGGCCGGTTTCGACTTGTTGAAAGGGTGGAGTTACCGGTCGGTGTGGTGGGTGACGAACAAGGAAGGCGGGGCATTCATGGCGCGGGGCGTTCATGGGCAGCGCATCTATGTCGACCCTGCGGCCGAGATGGTCATCGTTCGATACGCTTCCCATCCCGTTGCCAGCAACTCGGCCAACGATCCCGTTACGTTGCCGGCGTTTGATGCGCTGGCTCAACATTTGTCCCGGTTGCCTTGAATGCCAAGGCCATGAAAAAGGAAAACCCATGATCACCACCACAACCCACACCATCGAAGGCCGACAGATCACCGCCTACCTGGACATTGTCAGCGCCGAGTCTGTGCAGGGCGTGAACGTTATTCGCGACATGTTCGCGGGGATGCGGGATTTTTTTGGCGGGCGGTCTCAGACATTGGAGCGTGCGTTGAACGAAGCGCGGATTCAGGCGACCGATGAGATCAAGGAACGGGCGCGGGCGATTCAGGCCGATGCCGTGGTGGGGCTCGATTATGAGATCAGCATGCCAGCCGGGAAGGGCGGGATGGTGGTGGTTTTCGTAACCGGGACGGCCGTTAAACTGAGGTGAGTCTGGTCTGGTGAGAAATCACGTGTTGGTTTTGTAGGAAGCGCTATATTCCATTCGTCGGGCGTTGAAGGATAGGAATTACAAGTCCGGTAATGACCGACTAGTCTAGAAAGCTTGGTGGTCGATATGTTTCAGGCAAAGGGTTTTGCCGGTGTCGATCCCGCATTTGAAAGGGGCGAAAAGATGGCTGATCCGTATATCGAAGACGATGGGGCTGAATTTCCAATCAACAATTGCGTGCAGTGTGGCCAGACAGACTATGAGCCGGGCTTTGGTGAGGACAAGGTCAAGCTCGGCAAGATGAAAACCATGGTGCGCCAGGGACCGAAGGCGAAATTTTTACCCAAGGTAGCGGCACCGGTCAGGAAGTAGATGCCCTGTATAGACCCCGTCATTGAGCGGGGTTTTTTATGCCTGAATGATTTTTTCTGGCGCCTGTTTTCTTGTCTGTTTTTTTCACAAAGTTTTCACAAGGTCTTACGTAATCTCAACTCATCCGTTAGAAAGCAACACCTGGCCCGTCTCCCCAGCGGGCTTTTTTTTGCCTGTCATAAAACCTTTTCCATAAACGTTGTCCAACCGTCGCCAATGGCGAGGTTAAGGTCAGTGCGTCTGGACTTTCTCGCCGCTAAAGCATTCAATCTCGCCCCTTTTTGATTTCCCCCCATTTTTGAGGTTCTTGTCATGCGTTTAACACTGCCCGCTCTGGTTCTGGGGCTTTTGGTTGCTCAAAGTGCAATGGCTGCTGGCGACGGCACGGCCGCGCTGGGTGGCGGTCTGGGTGGCGCGCTGGGTAACGTCGTCGGCCAAAGCATGGGTGGCAGCACGGGCGCAGCGATTGGTGCCGGTGTAGCGGGCGCAGCCGGCAGTGCGGTGGCAGCACGCAAAGGCAGTCGCACCAAAGCCGCGATCGGCGGCGGTGTGGGTGCAGCGGGCGGCTCGCTGATCGGCAACAGCCTGGGCGGCAAGACCGGCTCCACCATCGGTGCTGGTTTGGGCGGTGCATTGGGCGGCGGTGTTGGCAGCAACCTGGCCAAGGGCCACAAGCGGCACTGATACTGAGTGATCAGTTCAAAAGCCCGGCTTGATGCCGGGCTTTTTGTATCTAGCTGTTTCTCTTTCGCAGCTTTTGCATCTTTAGCGGTCCAACCGTCATCGCTGGCCGGATTCAGTGGTGGCAGGTGCTAGACTCCGCCGATCCGCAGCGCGTTCTTTTCCCCCGATGCGGAATTAGAGGTTCATATCATGCGTTTGACATTGTCCACGTTGGTTCTGGGACTTTTGGTCGCTCAAGGTGCAATGGCTGCCGGTGATGGCACCGCTGCAGTCGGCGGTGGCATTGGCGGTGCGTTGGGTAACGTGGTCGGCCAGCAAATGGGCGGCAGCACAGGTGCAGCTATTGGCGCAGGTGTGGGTGGCGCGGCGGGCAGTGCGGTTGGTGCGCCTAAAGGCAGCCGCACCGCAGCAGCCGTCGGTGGTGGCTTGGGCTCGGCGGGTGGTTCGGTGATTGGTAACAGCCTCGGTGGCTCAACCGGTTCCACCATCGGCGCGGGCCTGGGCGGTGCTGCGGGTGGCGCGGTGGGTAACAATCTGGGCACCGACAGCGGCAGTTCCCATTCCGGTAACGGGCAAAAACACAAACACAAGAATAAACACAAGAATAAACATCGCTGACTCGATAGCGAATAACAGTAGAAACCCGGCCTGGCGCCGGGTTTTTCGTTTGCGCGAGAAGTACTCCGGAACGTTTGACCCCAGGCTGCCTCGAAACCTCATACACACCTCAATATTGAGAGGTCTGCCATGACACCTGAAACCGAAGGCAAGGAAGAAAAAGGTCCGAGCGGATTACCATTTATCAATGATCCGGGTAATGAAGATCCGGGGTCGCTGATGGATGATGCAACGGTGCCGCTCAACGACGCCGATGACGCGGGTGACGTGGGCCAGACAGAGTTTGAAGATGAGTATGACGACGAAGACGAGCAATGATCAGCCGCTGCGATCGGAGCGACCGATCGTCCCCCAGATCGAACTGCATTCGTCACGCTGTCATCGAAATGTCAGGACCTGTTTTTCAGGCCCCTTGAGAGGTGCTTTATGAATGCTGAACCCAAAGACACCGATATCGATGATACCCCTGAGTACCCGCTGCCTTCGCCGACTGATTCGCTGAGTCGCGATCAGCGTCCACCGGATGATGAGGGTGGTGTGGAGCAGGTGCCTGACAGTGATGTAAAGCGCACGGATACTGATGTTGAAGCGCTTCCTGATGATCCGGATATTGCGGGGAAGGATGGCTCTAAAGAACCGAGTTGATCTTTTTCCGTGAAGAGTCGCCGAGTACGCGATGTATTGAACCCAGCTATCCGCTGGGTTTTTTGCATGGATAACTCATTACGACCCGTGGCGCCCCATGCTAGTGCGCTTATAAAACTGGCAGAGGTAGTAGAAACACGCGCAGAGTTCAGCCTCCGAAAGACGCGACCCAGCGCTGGTAAAAATCATGCTGCTGCTGAATGTCACTTGTAATGTCGGTCTCTTCGTAATCAAAGATGTTAACCACATCATCCGGTTCGGCCGGTCTACCCAACTGCAGTTCATACGCCGCTAACCCTGAGGACATTTGCGATGACATGCGCGAGGGATACACATTGAGTTTGGCGCCTTTGCATAAAAATTTAGTTTCCGGAAAATCAGCTCGCAACAGGCCAAAGCAAACGTAAAGATCACCGGCCGTATATGTTTTTCTTATGCCGTCTTCCATCACCAAAGTTAACGACAGCAGTTTCCGGTCGCATTCGATCACTGCCTTCTGAATAACCCCTCGGATGTTTGTACGTACTTCTATTATTTTCATCATGGCTTTCTGTTCGGATTAGGGGTTGAGTAGCCTTCGTAGCTGCCATCGGCACGCACGGGGGTTACACCGAGAATGTCTTTGCTATCTATTCCTCCGGGCATGGCAATTTCAGCCTCTCCTTTATGAGGGGAAAGCACACCCAGTTTTTTATTCACATCAATCCCGCGAATATTTTTTATTACGTACACAAACCCGTCTTCAAATCCGTAACCGGTTGCAAATTTTATAGCCTCTTTTTCAGAGGTGGTGGTGCTGACAAAAAAACTGGGAGGACTTCGGTTGTCGTGTGCGTGTAAATAAAGGTCCATGCTGTCTCCCAGAGGCTCAAATCCAGTCTCAAAAATTTCCCAGGATTCCCTCGAGTCTCCTCGGTACAAGTAACGATTGTTTGTTTTTGGGGATGGAGTGGCTGGCTCCCCTCCATCAGCCTTCACCTTCCCCGCCGGATCCTCAGCCCCCACCGCCGCCCCGCATTTCCCCGTCCCAGGACACTCACTCAACCCCAACGGATCAACCCACCCCGTCGGACTTCGCGTGTACTGATACTGGTTCAACCCTCCCGCCAACCCGCTCGGATCCGGCGTCAGATACCGTCCAACCTCCGGCTGGTAATACCGATGCCGGTTGTAGTGCAGCCCGGTTTCCGGGTCGAAGTACTGCCCCTGAAATCGCAACGGCTGGTCGAGGATCTGGTGGGTGTCTCGGTTGAGGCGAGTGAGGCGGCCGTAGGCGGTGTATCGGGCGGCCCAGACGATGTCACCGCTGTAGTCGGTGAGTTCCTGCGGTGTACCAAGATGGTCGAGTTGGTAGTAGAACGGGCAGGCCTTGCGCGGACCTTTGCCGTCGAGCATCGCCAGCGGGCGGAAGCTGCCCGGTTCGTAGACATAGCTGCGGTAGTGCTCGCGGCTGCTTTCGGCGACAAGGTTGTCGCCCTGCCAGAAGAACTCGGTGGTTTTGCCATCGACGGTTTTGCTGATACGACGGCCGAAGGCATCGTAGCGGTAGGCTGCCTGACTGCCGTTGGGCTGGGTGACGCCGACCAGCCGATGCTGGCAGTCGTAGCGGTATTCGGTGACAAGTTTTTGCGCAGTGCCACGGCGTTCGCGGATGAGGTTGCCGAAGCCGTCGTAATCGTAATGACGGTCGCCTTGCATCAGCAGGCGATTCCCAAGAACCTTCGCTACGCCATGGCGATCCTGCATCAGCAGATTTCCGGCCGGGTCGTGGGCGAAACTTTCCGGTTGCTGATCGCGGGAGTGACGGACACGAATCAGGCGGTCGAGCGCGTCGTAGTGGTAGCTGCGCTGGCCGTGGCGGGTGTCGGCGATGCTGTCGAGATTGCCATTAGCGTTGTAGGCATAATCGCGGCGATACAGCGATTGCTGCTGTTGGCTCACGGCGTGAGCTTTCAGACGCCCCTGGTCGTCGTACTGATAATTGCTGAGCAACAACCCCTGTCGGCGGGTTTGCTCGCGATCGGCCACGAAGGTATGCGACGTCAGGCGGGAACCATTGAGGTCAATGGCCGTCAGTGCACCGCCCTTGGCATGGTGGTAATCGAGCTTGCTGTTGTCCGGCAGACGCAGATGATTGAGTTGTCCAAGGGCATCGTAGCCATAGCGCAACGTGCCCCACCCTTGGTGTTCGGTGACTAGCCGATCCTGCTGGTCGTACTTGAATTCCAGTGGGTGATCGTGACTGTCATCGACGCTGACCAACCGTCCAAGACTGTCATAGCGGTACGCGACGTTGACGCCATCCGGCAGCGTCTTGACCAGCAACCGTCCAGTCGCATCCCGTTGATAAGCGGTAGCCAGTTGCGTGCCGTCATCACCGAACTCGGTTTTCTCCAGCAGATGACCGTTAAGGTCGTAGGCATACGCGGTGCGGCGGCCATCGAATCCGGTTTCTTGTCGGATCAGTCCATTGGGTGTGTAGTCCAGTTGATACTTTTCGCCGGATTCGTTTTCGATTTCGGTCAGCAACAGCCGCGCGTTGTCGTAGTGATAGCGCAGTTGGGTGCCGTCGGGATTGATCCGCCGACTGATCAGGTGCAGGTCGTCGAGGTATTCGTAGCGAGTGACGCGGCCCAGTTCATCGCGTTCGGCGGTGACCTTGCCGTAGGCGTTGTAGCTGAAGGCGCGACTGGCGCCTGTGGGAGAAGTCGTCTGGATCAGTCGTCCAACGGCGTCCCATTCGTACCGCGTGACGGCACCGTGTTCGTCCTGACGAGTAGTCCGCCGGCCAAACAGGTCGTAGGAAAAACGACGCTGACTACCGTTCGGCAAAGTCTCTTCGATCAACTGTCCCAAAGCATTACGGACGAAAAGATGCCGGCTGTTGTCCGGATAACGTGCCGACAGCAGCCGGCCTTTTTCGTCGTAGTGATAGTGGGTCAAGTGACCGTCAGGATCGGTCGCTTCGGTGACGTCACCCTGAGCGTTGCGCTGGTACTTCCAAACCGCTTTGCCGCGATACTGCGCATGCAGGAAACCATTGCGGTATTCGTAGGATGTCGGCTCGCCTTCAGGTGGAATCAGGGCTATCAGTCGCCCGATTTCGTCATAGCGGTATTGGGTAATCGCCCCCAGCGGATTCTTTTCGGCAATCAGCCGGCCCTGATCGTCATAGGCGTTGAAGTGTTCCGCTCCGTCCGGTTCAACCCGCTGCACGAGCCGCGCCTGATGATCGTGCTGGTAAAACGCTTCGTTGCCGTCGACGTTTTTTACCCGCACACCACCGTTGTCATCCCAGACATACCGCGTGTCCATTTGCGAAAACGACGCCCAATGTCGGACGCATCGCACAGACTTGCCGGACCTTTCCCACTCCCAGAAGAAACTTGCGCCACCGGCCAGTTGCCGCTGCAAAATGACCTGCTGTTCGTCGTAGTCGTAGCGCTCACGTTCACCGGCTGCGTTGGTCGCTTCGATCAAGCGATGGCAGGCGTCGTAGCGGTAGGCAACCAGTGTCTGCTCGGTACGCCAGGCGTCTTCCAGCGTGTCGGCGGGATGAAAGCTCTGATACTCGACCGCGGCGAGGTGTCGGCGGTCATAGCGCAATCGCAGCGAACGCCCGGCGCCGTTGTCGAGGCGCATGATTCTGTCGGACCTGTCGCGCTGCACCGTCAGCCGATTGCCATAAGCATCGCTGATGGCCGTCAGTCGTCCTGTCCGAAAGTGGTAAAAACGCGTTGCTTCGCCGGCCAGTGCGAGGATCAGTTCTTCTGGCTCGTCCCCCAGATAAATCGCCGCCCGCGAAAGGCTGTTGTGGATGGCCGGTCGTTCGCTGTTCGGCAGCGGGAAAGTGATGCGACGGTTTTCGTGGTCGATCCAGCTGACGTTTTTGCCATCGATTTCCAGCCGGTGCGCCAGGGAATGACTCCAGCCAAATCCGAGTCCGCAGTCGATTTCGACGGCACTGGTGCGATACACGCGGGTGAACTCGAACGGCAACAGACCATCAAGCGAGCCATCGATCAGGGTCAGCAGTTCTTCGCCGGTGACCATCGACACCGGGCAGCCATTGGTCACGGTGTTGTCCACTGAATCGACACTGTCACCGTTCGGGTTTTTCGCCGGGGCAGGGACATCATCGCGATGTTCCAGGCGGCTCAGGCGGGTCGTGGCTTCGGATTTGGCGCGAGCGATGGCGAGGGGATTGTTCACCTGCAATGCGGGTGATTCACCGGCGGTGATGAGTAACGGAACCGCCGGCGCGGGTTTGAGCGGCGCACTCCGGGCGTTGACCATCAAAGGTTTAAGCGCGCCCGCGTGATTGCCCAAATCAGCACGGGCGGTAAGGCTGGCCAAGCGCAAACCTGCCGCTGCCAGCCACTGGCGGGCTCGTTCGGACTTGACCTTGGCCAGCACTTTGGCGCTGATGCCGACCTGCAATCCTGCAGGACCAGTGAAGCGCGCCAGGAGGAAACCGATCAGTATTTCTGTGCGAATTTCCGCCACCACCTCGGCGATGAACTGCGGTGGCAACATCCGCAACCAAGTGGTGAAGGCGGCGAGGTGGATAAACATCAGCGGCTCATCGCTCAACATCAACAACATCTTGGCGATGGCCTCGGTCGAAGCATTCAGCAGCGTCGCGAGTTCAACCTCGGTCAGGTACTCAAGCAGTTTTTCGCTGTTGGCTTGCAGGTCCGCCATCAGCGCGTAGACCTGTTTCACGTTATCCCACAAACCGTGCAGCGACTTCTCGAAGCCACGCCAATCAGCCCGTTGCAGCAAGCCGTAGCGCTCGGTGAAACCGGCCTTGGAAAAATCCGCCCACAACGGCTCAAATTCGCTCGTCCACTCTTTGCGCAACCAGCCTTCAAGATCGTCGATCACGCTTTGATAAGAGGCGTAAAGCGCTTTGACATGATCCGTGGAAACGTTGGGAAAGAACGTGATGCGGTAACGCTGGCCACGCCAGCATTCGGGGATTTCGAGGATGCCGCTGGGGCCGATGACTTTGTGAATCGGCTCGCCAAATGTAGCGACGCCGTTGTCTTCGGCGAGCAGGGGTTCGAGCATCACCGGCGTATCGCCGATCGGCACGAAGCGCGCGGCTTCGAACATGTGCACAAGGGTCAAGGGGCCGCTGGCCGGGCACGTGGCGAGTGTCGAACTGACGGGCTCGGTAGAGTCTTTCGGTGCGCTTAAACGAACGTCGTTGCCGACCTTGAACACCTGCTCGACGTCCAGCGCCCATCCGGTCCAGAAGTTTTCCGCCCAGGCTTCGTAGTCGTTGAGGCAGAGACGAAAATCCCCGAGCAGCGCTTCGACGTCCGGTCGCCCGGGGTTCATGGCGGCGACCACGAGCAGACCGATGGCGTTGTTAAAGGCCGGGACCTTGTCGGGGTTGAACATTCGCAGTCTCTCGCGCGGATCGATATGGATCGCGAGACTTTGCGGGGGATCAACGGGGAAAGAAGTCGGGAAAGGAGGCGTTTGGTGTAGGGCGAATCGCTAAATCATGGGCCAGCGCTTCGGTTTGGGTTTCGCACCGTCGGGAGATTGCCCGTTGCTCTATGTCGGCCGCGCTCGTTATGCTGCTGAACCCTTTAATCAAATCCGCGATTCAGCCGTAGCTGAGTCGGTCGGGATGTCATTAAAAACGGATCAGATGCGATGAATGCACCGCTGAAAGCCTTCGGCCCGATCAAAGCCGTGATTTTCGATATGGACGGCTTGCTGCTGGACACCGAGGGCATTTACACCGAGGTCACGTCCATCATTGCCGGGCGCTATGGCCGGACTTTCGACTGGAGCGTCAAACAGAACATCATCGGCCGTGGCGCCGGCGATCTGGCGCGTTATGTGGTCGAGGCGCTGGAACTGCCGATCACTGCCGAGGAATTTCTGGTGATCCGCGAGCCACTGATGCGCGAGCGTTTTCCTACAGCGCGGGCGATGCCCGGTGCAGAGGAGCTGGTTCGGCACTTGAAGGCCAACAACATTCCGATCGCGGTCGGCACCAGTTCTTCGCGTCAGTCGTTCGGCCAGAAAACCACGTTGCACCGGGACTGGTTTGCGCTGTTCGACTTTGTGGTGACAGCGGATGACCCGGAGGTCGGCGCGGCCAAACCGGCGCCGGATATCTTCCTCACGGCAGCGCGACGTCTGGGTGTGGCGCCTGAGGATTGCCTGGTGTTCGAAGATTCGCCGTTCGGTGTCACGGCGGCGAAAGCGGCGGGAATGACGGCGATTGCGATCCCGGATGCGGCGATGGCTGATGAAAAATATGCACACGCCGATGGCATTCTTCGTACGCTGAAAGCGTTCACTCCGAGTGCATGTGGTTTGCCAGCGCTCAAATGGGCTTAACGACGGCAAATGTGGGAGCGGGCTTGCTCGCGAAAGCGGTGTGTCAGGCTACAGAGATGTCGACTGATGCACCGCCTTCGCGAGCAAGCCCGCTCCCACATTTGGACTGCGTCTAACTCATCAGGCGCCGAAACCACCGTCGATTGTCAGGCTAGCCCCGGTGATATAGCCGGCTTCCGGCCCTACAAGGTAGGCGACGAAACTGGCGATCTCTTCCGCTTTACCGTAACGGCCCACCGCCATCAGCGGGATCAGGCTCTCGGCGAAGTCGCCGCTGGCCGGGTTCATGTCGGTATCGACCGGGCCGGGTTGCACGTTGTTGATAGTGATGCCGCGCGGGCCGAGGTCACGGGCCAGGCCTTTGGTCAGGCCAACCAGGGCCGCTTTGCTCATGGCGTACGGGCCACCACCGGCGAAGGGCATGCGGTCAGCGTTGGTGCTGCCGATGTTGATGATGCGACCGCCTTCGGTCATGTGTTTCGCGGCGGCCTGGGTGGCGATGAACACGCTGCGTACGTTGATCGCCAGCGTCTGGTCGAAGTCTTCAAGTTTGAAATCTTCCAGCGGGGCAACGGCCAGCACGCCGGCGTTGTTGACCAGGATGTCCAGGCGACCGAAGGCTTTGACGGTGGCGCTCACAGCGTTGCGAATGGCCTCGGCGTCGGCACTGTCAGCCTTGATCGCCAGCGCCTTGCCGCCGCTACCGGTGATGCTGTTTTGCAACTCTTCGGCCTTGGCCGTGGAGCTGACGTAAGTGAAGGCAACGGTCGCGCCTTCAGCGGCCAGGCGTTTGACGATGGCTGCGCCGATGCCGCGCGACCCGCCTTGAATCAAAGCCACTTTGCCGCTGAGGTTCTGAGTAGTCATGTCGATCTCCAAAGTCCCGAGGCGATATGTCCCGGTTGATGGAGCCTAGTATCGATTCCGGATTACACGCTGAGTAGCCGGTACTTGCGATAGTCTGTGTAAACCAGAAGTTTATAGTGGCGCCTATGGAAACCTTCAGCAGTATCGAATGCTTCGTGCGCAGCGCGGAAGTTGGCAGCTTTGCCGAAGCGGCGCGACGACTGAGCCTGACGCCGGCAGCGGTGGGCAAGAGTGTTGCAAAACTTGAAGCGCGCCTCGGCGTGCGGCTGTTCCAGCGCAGCACCCGCAGCCTGACGTTGACCGAAGCCGGTCATCTGTTTCTCGGCGAAGTCAGTTCCAGTCTGATGACAATCCAGAATGCGGTGGCTAACCTCGCCAGCGCCGAAGGACGCCCGGCCGGTACGCTGAAAGTCAGCATGGGCACGGTGTTTGGGCGGTTATATGTCGTGCCGTTGCTGGGCGAGTTTCTGCGGCGGTTTCCGGCGATCAACCCGGATTGGCATTTCGATAACCGACAGGTCGATCTGATCGCTCAGGGATTCGATGCCGCGATAGGTGGGGGATTCGAGCTGCCGCAAGGCGTTGTGGCGCGCAAGCTGACGCCGGCCCATCGGGTGTTGGTGGCTTCGGCCGAGTATCTCGCAGGGCGTGAAGCGATCGTCGAGCCCGATGATCTCAAGCATCACGATGGCATCCTCATTCGGTCGCCACAGACGGGGCGCGTGCGTTCCTGGCAGTTGACCAGTCGCACTCAGCAACACAGTCCTTTGACGCTCAAGGCGCGGATGACCATGAGCGATTCGGAAGCGGCCTGTGCGACCGCGACACAGGGTTTGGGGATTGCGCTGGTGAGCATGCCGTTCGCAGTGGGGTATCTGGAGGCGGGGACGCTGCAGCGGGTGTTGCCGGACTGGTATGTCGACGATGGCAACATTTCCATCTATTACGCGGAGCACAAATTGTTACCGGGGAAGACCCGGGCGTTTGTGGATTTCATTATTGAGCAGTTTGCGGAGCAGGGGTTGGGATCGCGGTTTAGTGCGGTTTGAGTCGGCTGGAGACCGAGTCGCCCCCTTCGCGAGCAAGCCCGCTCCCACATTGGATCTGTGTCGTTCACAAATCCCCTGTGGGAGCGGGCTTGCTCGCGAAGAACGATAACGCGGTCTACCTGCCAAACGGCCCCGGCCAGCCAATAATCTTCTTCGGCCGTGGCGTCGCATACGTCCGCACCTTCGACGTCGACAAGCCCAACCGCACCAGCGACTCGGCAATGGCTACCGCCGCCGTCACACCATCCACCACCGGAACGCCGGTGCGTCGGCGAATCTGTTCATCCAGCCCGGCCATCCCGCCGCAACCGAGGCAGATCACCTCGGCCTTGTCTTCAAGCACCGCCCGTTCAGCCTGATGGATTATCGCTTCCAGCGCCCGTTGCGGATCGGATTCCAGCTCCAGCACCGCCAGGCCGCTGGCCCGCACCGACGCACAGCGGTCCCAGAGCCCGGACAGTTTCAGGCGGTCTTCGATCAGCGGCACCGTACGGTCCAGGGTGGTGACCACCGAATAGGCATGACCGAGGAACATCGCCGTGCTCGCCGCCGCGTCGGTGATGTCCACCACCGGAACGTTGAGCAATTCCTGCAAGCCTTCGCGGCCGTGCTCGCCGTAACCCGCCTGGATCACCGCATCGAAGGGTTGGTCGTAGGACATCACCCGGTCCATCACGGCGATAGCGGCCAGGTAGCTTTCAAAATTGCCCTCGATGGAGTCGGCGCCGAAACGTGGCGTCAGGCCGATAATTTCCGTGCCGGGCGCGGCGACGGCTTGAGCCGAACGTGCAATGGCCTGGGTGATGGATTCGGTGGTGTTGACGTTGACCACGAGAATTCGCATGGAAAGTCCTTATAGCTCGGTGTTCTGCGGCGATCAGCACTGCAGGAATGAACGTCGCCACCGCACGTAAATTGGCGCCACGGCTGTAGTAACAAGTGCCGTCGGGATCCTCGCTGTACAACTGCGACACGTTGACCTGACCTTTTCGTACAAGCCAGTAGTCGACCATGATCACGCCATACAACGGGCCGAGCAGGGCGCCGAGGCCGGACAGGAAATACTTGTTTTGTAGTAATTGTATACAAAACATGTATGCGCTTAAGCCAGAACCATGCCAATCAGCGATCTATGAAATTCGCCAGTAGTTTCGTTTTGTTATCTTTGAAGGGTAAGTGGCTGAAATAAAGGCGATATAAATAGACCGATTGAACAGGTAAATATTTTTTATCGGGACGTGTGGGAAAGGTCGACTGAGGCAGTCAGGAAGGGCGGATGTAGCCCTTTGGGGCGCAAAAACAAAAAGTGCACACATAAATGGCACCTATGGTGGCAGTCGTATGTACACATTTTTAAAGTCCAGCGCAGATCAAATGTGGGAGCGGGCTTGCTCGCGAAAGCGGTGTATTAGTCAATTCATGTGTCTACTGATACACCGCTTTCGCGAGCAAGCCCGTTCCCACAGGGGGGATTTCACAAGGCTTGGAGTTATGCCTTGGATTTACTGATGATATTCCCCGCATGCAACCCGCATTCTTTCTGCGTCGCCTCTTCCCACCACCAACGGCCTTCACGTTCATGCTGGTTCGGCAGCACCGGGCGGGTGCACGGTTCGCAGCCGATGCTGATGAAACCGCGTTCGTGCAGGCTGTTGTACGGCAGTTCAAGCATGCGGATGTAACCCCAGATCTCTTCGCTGGTCATTTGCGCCAGCGGGTTGAATTTGTACAGGGTGCGTTCCGGAGTGGAGAAAGCAGTGTCGATTTCCAGCACCGCGACGGCGCTGCGAGTGCCGGGGCTCTGGTCCCGGCGCTGGCCGGTGGCCCAGGCGGTCACGCCCGACAGCTTGCGGCGCAACGGTTCGATCTTGCGGATGCCGCAGCACTCGCCATGGCCGTCCTTGTAGAAGCTGAACAGGCCCTTTTCCTTCACGAACGGTTCAAGTTTCGTGTAGTCCGGCGACACCAGTTCGATGTCGATCTTGTAGTGCTCGCGCACCTGATCGATGAAGCGGTAGGTCTCGGGGTGCAAGCGACCAGTGTCGAGGCTGAACACTTTGACGTTCTTGTTCAGCTTCCAGGCCATGTCCACCAGCACCACGTCTTCGGCGCCGCTGAAAGAGATCCACAGATCATCGCCGAACTCGGCAAACGCGAGTTTCAGGATGTCTTGGGCGGATTTGTTGGCATAGGTCGTGGCGAGTTCCACGACATCGAACGATGGGCTCATCAGGGCGGCTTCCTACAGGTCGGTGGCGCTGGGCGCTCTATATGGGCTTGATGGTAACAAAATCCTGCAGTAACTGGCGCGCCCTCTGCGTTGCGCAGGTCCGCCCGAGTCGCTAGAGTTCGGCAGTCCTTTTGCTCGCTCGACTCAATAATCAATACAAATGGGAGTGTCTTGTGGAAATTGCGTGTCTGGATCTTGAAGGTGTGCTGGTCCCGGAAATCTGGATCGCCTTCGCTGAAAAAACCGGGATTGAATCCCTCAGGGCCACCACCCGGGACATCCCTGACTATGACGTGCTGATGAAGCAGCGCCTGCGGATTCTCGACGAGCACGGCTTGAAACTCACCGACATCCAGGAAGTGATCGCCACGCTCAAGCCACTGGACGGTGCTATCGAGTTCGTCAACTGGCTGCGCGAGCGCTTTCAGGTGGTGATTCTGTCAGACACGTTCTATGAGTTTTCCCAGCCGCTGATGCGCCAACTGGGCTTCCCGACCTTGCTCTGCCACCGTCTGATTACCGACGATGCCGGGCGGGTGACCAGCTATCAGTTGCGTCAGAAAGATCCGAAGCGTCAGTCGGTTCTGGCGTTCAAGAGCCTTTATTACCGGGTGATTGCGGCGGGGGATTCGTACAACGACACCACGATGTTGGGCGAGGCGGATGCGGGGATTCTGTTTCATGCGCCGGATAATGTGATTCGCGAGTTTCCGCAGTTCCCGGCGGTGCACAGTTTTGAGGAGTTGAAGCAGGAGTTCATCAAGGCTTCAAACCGGGCCTTGAGTTTATAGTCGTCTGGTCGGCCGCCTTCGCGAGCAAGCCCGCTCCCACTTTGGATCTGTGCCATGCCGAGGATCCAGTGTGGGAGCGGGCTTGCTCGCGAAGCTTTTAAAGGTTTTGCAAGGTGTCGAGCAGCACCTTCACCTTGGTAATCGACTCCTGATACTCGGCCTGCCACTCCGAGTCCGCGACGATCCCGCCGCCGCCCCAGCAACACACCTGCCCATCTTTCACCAGCAAGCTGCGAATGGCGATTGAACTGTCCATCTCCCCGCGCACATCCAGATACAGCAACGAACCGCAGTACAAACCGCGCCGGGTCGGCTCCAACTCATCGATGATCTGCATCGCGCGAATCTTCGGTGCGCCGGTAATCGAGCCACCCGGGAAGCTGCCGGCAATCAGGTCCAGGGCATCCCGGTCATCCGCCAGTTCGCCGGTCACGCTGCTCACCAGGTGATGCACGTTCGGATAACTTTCCAGGCTGAACAACTCCGGCACCCGCACCGAACCGATGCGGCATGTACGGCCGAGGTCGTTGCGCAGCAGATCGACGATCATCAGGTTTTCCGCGCGGTCCTTGGGGCTGGCCAGCAGTTCGGCGGCGTTTGCCGCATCTTCGGCGGCGGTCAGGCCGCGAGGGCGGGTGCCTTTGATCGGGCGGGTTTCAACGTGGCGTTCGCTGACTTTGACGAAACGTTCAGGCGACAGACTCAGCACTGCGCCACCGTCGGGCAGGCTCTGGAAACCGGAGAAGGGCGTCGGACACGCCGCCCGTAATGCGCAGTAAGCGGCCCACGGATCGCCTTCGCACTTGGCGCGAAAACGCTGGGCGAAGTTGACCTGGTAGCAGTCGCCTGCCTGGATGTATTGCTGAATGCGCTCTAGTGCCCGGCGATATTCATCAGCGCTCAGGTCGGCGCTCATCGGGGCTTTCAACTTGAAAGGTTCTACCGCTTCAACCGAACGTTCACTGAACAGTGCGATAAGACGCTGACGTTCGCTGTCGATCAGAGACGGGTGGAAGACCAACTGACTTGTAATCAGTTGGTGATCGGTGATCAGCGCCCAGTCGTACAGTCCGAAACGCGCATCTGGCAATTGCAAATCGTCTTGTGCCTGGCTCGGCATCTGCTCCAGATGCCGACCGAAGTCGTAGCTCAGGTAACCGATGAGGCCGCCAGCGAAGGGCAGGTCAAGCGGAGCATCGGCTTCACCGAGTCGTGTCAGATTGTCGCGAAGGCGTTGCAGGAAATCGCTGCCGCTTTCGTCAGGCAACACCGCCAGTTGTTCCAGCGGCCACGCACTGAGCAGGTCATAGCGACCGCGATCGGCTGTTGGCCGGCCGCTGTCGAGCAGTATGGCACCGGGGGCATGACGAATCGCCGCGAAGTACTCGGCGGGATTGGCGCGATAGGGCAGCGGGTGTACGGAACAGGTCAACATGGGCGGGGCAGATCAGCCATCGAGGCGGGGGTGGCGATTGTAGTCCTCTGCAGGATTTGCTCCTAGAGGGGATGTCGGTGTTGGGCAGATTGGGGGCAAGGTTAGATGCTGTAGTGACTTGGAGTCCGTCTTCGCGAGCAAGCCCGCTCCCACAGGTGACCGCGTTCCAATGTGGGAGCGGGCTTGCTCGCGAAGGGCGCGACTCTTTCTTGGATCAGCCCTCAACCGCAGGAATATGCCCGAACATCTCCTGAGCAAACTCGACCCGCTCCTGCACTGTCTCGGTAATCCCGCGAGCCTTCAGCTCTTCCAGGCGCGCCTCGACCGCATGGGTGCGCAACGTCAGCCCGCAATCATTGGCAATCTGAATGTTCAACCCCGGCCGGGCGTTCAGCTCAAGAATCAACGGCCCTTTCTCCTGGTCCAGCACCATGTCGACACCGATGTAACCCAGCCCGCACAGCTCATAGCAGCCGGCGGCGAGTTTCATGAAACCGTCCCAGTAGGGCAGTTGCACACCGTCCACCGCGTTGGTGGTGTCCGGGTGTTTGGTGATGATGTTGTTCAGCCAGGTGCCGCGCAGGGTCAGGCCGGTGGCGAGGTCGACACCGACGCCGATGGCGCCCTGGTGCAGGTTGGCCTTGCCGCCGGACTGGCGTGTCGGCAGGCGCAACATCGCCATCACCGGATAGCCCATCAGCACAATGATGCGGATATCCGGTACGCCTTCGTAACTGATGCTTTTGAAAATCTGATCGGGGGTCACGCGGTATTCAATCAGCGCGCGATCGCGGTGACCGCCCAGGGAGTACAGGCCGGTGAGGATGCTGGAGACATGGTGCTCGATTTCCTCATGACTGATGATCTTGCCGGACACCGTGCGATAGCGCCCCTCGAAACGGTCGGCAACCACAATGATGCCGTCGCCGCCCGCGCCCTGGGCCGGTTTGATCACGAAGTCGTTGCGCCCGCCGATGATCTCGTCGAGGTTGTCGATCTCTTTCTCGGTGGAAATCACGCCATACAGTTCAGGCACGTGAATGCCGGCGGCGATGGCTCGCTCCTTGGTGATGATCTTGTCATCGACGATCGGGTACAGGCTGCGCTTGTTGTACTTGAGCACGTAGTCCGCGTTGCGCCGATTGATCCCCATGATGCCCCGCGCTTCCAGGGCCTTCCAGGTCTTCCAGAAACCGAACATCAGGCGTCAGCCTTTTTCAGGAACGCCTTGAAACGGACCAGTTCGGTCAGGCGGTAGCCGCGATAGCGACCCATCGCCAGCATGAAGCCCACCAGGATCAGCAGGATCGCCGGGAAGGTGAACACGAAGTACACCAGTTCCGGCACGCTCATGATCAGGTGCGCCAGAGTGGCGGCGAACAAGGTGCCGATCGCCACTTTCATCGCATGCCCGGAACCGCGTTCTTCCCAGGTGATCGACAGGCGTTCGATGGTCATGGTCAGAATCACCATCGGGAATAGCGCCACGGACAACCCGCGTTCCAGGCCGAGCTTATGGCTGAGCAGACTGATCGCCGCGATCAGCACCACGACAAAGGTCAGCACCACCGACAGCCTTGGCAACATTTGCAGTTTCAGGTGTTCAAGGTACGAGCGCAGCGACAGCCCCAGCGCGGTGATGATGGTGAACAGCACGATGCCGAAGCCGAGCTGGGTTTCGCGGAAGGCGAGGGCGATCAGTACCGGGGTAAAGGTGCCGAGGGTCTGCAAGCCGATCAGGTTGCGCAGGATCAGGATCACCAGCACGCCGATCGGGATCATCACCATGATCATGAAGGTCTGCTGGGTTTGCAGCGGCAGCCCGTACAGCGAGTATTCGAGGAAGTTGGCGTCGGTGTTTTCGTCGGTCAGCTTGGCCAGGCGAATGGCGTTCATTTCGCTGTTGTTCAGGCTGAACGTGACGGTGGCTTTCTTGCCGCCATCGACGGTGATCAGGTTTTCGTCACCGGTCCACCACAGCAGGCGGTCGGTCGGCAGGCCTTGCTCGCCGGTTTCCGGGTTGAAGTACAGCCAGTCGGTGCCGTTGAAGCTGCGCAGCCAGAGTTCCGGTGTCTGCGGTTGGTCGGCAACCAGACGGATGGTGTGGACTTTTTCCACCGGCACGTGGGCGATGGACAGTACCAGTTCGACGATTTTGGCCTTGTGCCCGCTGGACGGGTCGCCGCCCAACAACAGCTTCACGTTGTCGTCGTTGAGGTTGTTGACCCGCTTGATCGCTTCGCCGATGAAGGTTTCAACGTCGGCCGAGTGCTGGCGAATCGGTGCGAGCAGGGCTTCGGCGGCGACTTTTTCCGCGCCTTCGACGGCGATGCTGTCGCGGAAGGTCGGGCCTTTGATCTTGGATTTTTCACCGGTGTAGCGCTTGGTCAGCACCAGACGGTAATAAAGCGTCTGGTTGCCCTTGGCCCGACGCGCCGACCAGGTGACTTTGCGATTACCGTCGACACGGTTCACGGCCACGCCGTAGTTATTGGAAATGAAGCTCTCGTTGAGGCTGACGTAATCGCGGCTCAGCGGCGGCACGAACATCTGGATCTTGACCGGGTCCTTGGCATTGGGGACGAACTCGACCTTGGCGTCGATGTTCCACAAGTCGTCGGTGGCATCTTCGGTCACCGGAATGCCAAGCACGAAGATCTGATAGGCCGTAACTGAAATGCCCAGCACCACCAGGATGGCGATCAGCATTTTCAGATGGAGGGTAAGAGAGCGCATTGGAATTACTCTGCGGTATGTGCGTCGGTGGCGCAGGCGGGTTTGCCAGCAGCGTATTTAAGACTGGGGTCGACCAGCGCATCAAAGCGCTTGAGCGCTTCGGAGCCGATCAGGAGCGGATATTGGAAGGCACTTCGGTCGGTCAAGTTCACTTCGATGCTGCGTAAAGCCGAACCCATGCAGATATCCAGCTCGATCACCGGACGGGCGGTGTACTTTTTGCCTTCTTCCGGATCGTAGTCGCCGGCGCGGCGCTTGATCTTGCTGACGCGGGCCAGTGGCCGTTCGATCGGGTGCGAGTGCGCCGCGTCGATCGCCAGATAGAAGCGCACCCAGGACTCGCCATTGCGTTTGAAGCGTTTGATGTCGCGGGCGCTCAGGGAAGCGGTTTTCGCCCCGGTGTCGAGTTTCGCCGCGACTTCCAGGTTGATGCCTTCCAGCGAGGCGTACTCGTTGAGGCCGTACACGGTCTTTTCCCCCGCCGCGGCGACACCGGGCAGGCAAAGCAGATAAAGGAAGGTGGGGAAGGGCTTGAGTCTCATAAATCCTGGTGCGCAGCGGTCCGTGTTTCGATTCAAGGCCCTGGCATCGCTGCGCAAGCTCCCTCGTATGCCTATCAGCTATTTATGACAATGAGTGCAGATGTCACAAACAAATGCGGGCGGCATTCTAGCACGGTGGTTTTATGGCGCCAGCGCTGGGGGCTTCGGCGCTCTGTTCGTTTGGGTGTATATCCGTTTTTGCGGTAACGGCGGCTATTGGTTTCGCTTTTACAGCGAGTCACTTTGAAAAGCGCAAAGTAACCCAACGCTCTTGCCCCACCACTCGGCACCTCGCTAGGGCTCGGTGTGCCCGCACTCCGGCATTGCTCCGCGGGTCGCCGCGATGGGCCATCCGTGGCCCAGCGCGGCTAAACCGGCATCCTTGCCGGTTTCCCCGCTGCGCAAAGCCTGCGTTCGGCCATCGTGGTTAACGGGGCGCCTTAGATCAAAATCAAAACCGCGGCGGCCTCTGGGCCGACCGAGGTCTCAAGCGGGCGCGCTACGCTTATTTGACCATGCACATCCTCTGGGCTGACGCGATCCCCTTTAGGAGCGAGCCTGCTCGCGACGGACGTTAACGATAACGTGTGCTGTCTGAATGAACGCGTTGGCTGGACGTTTTTCGCCGGCAAGCCGGTCTCGCTCCTACAGGGGGTATGCGTACGACCAGAGAGCCAGGTCGGCTATCAGGCCGCCTCGATTTTGATTTTGATCTAAGGCGCCCCGTTAACCACGCTGGCCGAACGCAGGTATTGCGTAGCGGGGAAACCGGCAAGGATGCCGGTTTAGCCGCGCTGGGCCAGGGATGGCCCATCGCGGCGACCCGCGGAGCAATGCCGGAGTGAGGGCACACCGAGCCTAAGCGAGGTGCCGAGTGGTGGGGCAAGAGCCTTTGCTTACTTTGGGCTTTTCAAAGTGACTCGCTGTAAAAGCGAAACCAATAGCCGCCGTTACCGCAAAAACGGATATATACGCGATTCAGGACCCGCATCCACTCCCCGCAAAACCAATCCAGTTATTAGACGATTGTCGACAATGCCAATTTATCCTTTGACTATTAACCCTGTATTCGCTAGTTTTTGCCGCATCAGCTTCCAAGGTGTCAACAATATGCTGGATCAACTCGATCCCCCGGTCATTGCCCAGGACGATTCGGAAACGCTTTCCGAGAACGTCTTCCGGCGCATTCAGGCAGCCATCGTCAAGGGCGAGATCGCCCCGGGCAGCAAGATCTCCGAACCGGAACTGGCGCGCACCTATGGCATCAGCCGTGGCCCGTTGCGTGAAGCGATCCACCGTCTGGAAGGCCAGCGCCTGCTGGTTCGTGTGCCGCACGTCGGGGCGCGGGTGGTTTCCCTGAGCCACGCCGAGCTGCTGGAACTCTATGAAATCCGCGAGTCCCTCGAAGGCATGGCCTGCCGTCTTGCGGCGGAACGCATGACCGTCGAAGAAATCGACGAACTGCGCCGCGTCCTCGAAACCCACGAGCGCGATGCGGCGTTTCAGGCCGGTGTCGGCTATTACCAGCAGGAAGGCGATTTCGACTTTCATTACCGGATCATCCAGGGCAGCGGCAACCGCACGCTGACGCAGATGCTCTGCGGCGAGCTCTATCAACTGGTGCGCATGTACCGCATCCAGTTTTCCACCACACCCAATCGCCCGCGCCAGGCCTTTGCCGAGCACCACCGGATTCTCGACGCCATCGCCGACCGTGACGGTGAACTGGCCGAGTTGTTGATGCGCCGTCACATCGGCGCCTCCAAACGCAATATCGCCCGTCATTACCAGGACGGCGCCACTAAGACAGCCACTGAACGAGGTGAGTCATGAGTTTCAACAAGAGCACTCCAGGCCAGCGTTTCCGCGATGCGGTCGCCAGCGAGCATCCGCTGCAAGTGGTCGGCGCGATCAACGCCAACCATGCGCTGCTGGCCAAGCGCGCCGGTTTCAAGGCGATTTACCTGTCGGGTGGCGGGGTGGCTGCCGGCTCCCTCGGCGTGCCGGACCTGGGCATCACCGGCCTGGATGACGTGCTGACCGACGTGCGCCGCATCACCGACGTCTGCGACCTGCCGCTGCTGGTGGACGTGGACACCGGTTTCGGTTCCTCGGCGTTCAACGTTGCGCGCACCGTCAAGTCGATGATCAAGTTCGGCGCGGCGGCGATTCACATCGAAGACCAGGTCGGCGCCAAGCGCTGCGGTCACCGTCCTAATAAAGAGATCGTTTCGCAGCAGGAAATGGTCGACCGCATCAAGGCTGCGGTTGATGCGCGCACCGATGACAGCTTCGTGATCATGGCCCGCACCGATGCGCTGGCCGTTGAAGGTCTGGAGTCCGCACTGGATCGCGCTGCGGCGTGCATCGAGGCCGGCGCCGACATGATCTTCCCGGAAGCCATCACCGAACTGGAGATGTACAAGCTGTTCGCCAGTCGCGTGAAAGCGCCGATCCTGGCCAACATCACCGAATTCGGCGCGACGCCGCTGTACACCACCGAGCAGTTGGCCGGTGCCGATGTGTCGCTGGTGCTATACCCATTGTCCGCGTTCCGCGCCATGAACAAAGCTGCGGAAAACGTCTACACCGCGATCCGCCGCGACGGCACGCAACAGAACGTGATCGACACCATGCAGACGCGCATGGAGCTTTACGATCGCATCGACTACCACACGTTCGAGCAGAAGCTCGATGCGTTGTTTGCCGCCAAAAAGTAATGAAAGCCCTGTAGGAGCGAAGCTTGCTCGCGATGGTCGCCAACGATAACGCGGGAAACCTGATGCCCCGCGGCGATCTGATGTTTTTCGCGAGCAAGCTCGCTCCTACAAGTTTCCCCAACAAATTCAAAAATACTGGAGACAGCAATGGCCGAAGCAAAAGTACTCAGTGGCGCCGGGCTCCGTGGCCAGGTTGCCGGGCAAACCGCACTGTCCACCGTGGGCCAGTCGGGCGCAGGCCTGACCTATCGCGGCTACGACGTTCGCGAACTGGCGGCTGACGCCCAGTTCGAAGAAGTCGCCTACCTGCTGCTGTACGGCGAACTGCCGACCAAAGCACAACTCGCTGCTTACGAGGACAAACTGAGCAAGCTGCGCGACCTGCCGCAAGCGCTCAAGGAAGTGCTGGAACGCATCCCCGCCGACGCTCATCCGATGGACGTGATGCGCACCGGTTGCTCGTTCCTCGGCAACATCGAGCCGGAGAAAGATTTCTCCGAGCAGCACGACAAAACCGACCGGCTGCTGGCCGCATTCCCGGCGATCATGTGCTACTGGTATCGCTTCAGCCACGACGGCAAGCGCATCAGCTGCGTGAGCGACGAACAGTCCATCGGCGGCCATTTCCTGCACCTGCTGCACGACAAGAAACCGAGCGAGCTGCACGTCAAAGTGATGAACGTTTCGCTGATCCTCTACGCGGAACACGAATTCAACGCCTCGACCTTCACTGCTCGGGTGTGCGC
Organism: Pseudomonas sp. LBUM1670; assembly: GCF_059695695.1. Lineage (NCBI taxonomy): Bacteria > Pseudomonadati > Pseudomonadota > Gammaproteobacteria > Pseudomonadales > Pseudomonadaceae > Pseudomonas > Pseudomonas sp. LBUM1670. The sequence goes on from NZ_CP166783.1 coordinate 1,920,981, forward strand.
ATCGACCTTGTCCGACCTGTTCTCCTGCGTCACGGCCGCCATCGGCTCCCTGCGCGGTCCGCTGCACGGCGGCGCCAACGAAGCGGCGATGGAAATGATCGAGCGCTTCTCGTCGCCGGAAGAGGCGATCAAAGGCACCCTCGGCATGCTCGAGCGCAAGGACAAGATCATGGGCTTCGGCCACGCGATCTATAAGGACAACGATCCACGCAACGAGGTGATCAAGGGCTGGTCGAAAAAACTCGCTGACGAAGTGGGCGACACGGTGTTGTTCCCGGTGTCCGAAGCCATCGACAAGACCATGTGGGAGCAGAAAAAACTGTTCCCGAACGCCGACTTCTACCATGCGTCGACGTACCACTTCATGGGCATTCCGACCAAGTTGTTCACGCCGATTTTCGTTTGCTCGCGCCTGACCGGCTGGGCAGCGCATGTGTTCGAACAACGTGCCAACAACCGCATCATCCGCCCGAGCGCCGAATACACCGGCGTCGAACAGCGCAAGTTCGTGCCAATCGAACAACGCTGAATGGTGGGGCTAACGCACTGGTTACTGACTGAACCGGAAACCATTGTGGGAGCGGGCTTGCTCGCGAAGACGGACCGACATTCAACATTGATGTCGACTGAAAAACCGCTTTCGCGAGCAAGCCCGCTCCCACATTTGACCGAGTCCACTTCAGTACCGATGCCGGCCCACCTTTTGAAATTACCGTGACCGAGTCCTGACGATGAACACTGAATTCCGTAAACCGCTGCCCGGCAGCCATCTGGATTACTTCGACGTCCGTGCGGCTGTCGAAGCCATCCAGCCCGGCGCCTACGACACTCTGCCGTACACCTCCCGCGTGCTGGCGGAAAACCTGGTGCGTCGCTGCGATCCGGCCACGCTCACCGAATCCCTGAAGCAATTCATCGAGCGCAAACGCGACCTCGACTTTCCGTGGTTCCCGGCCCGCGTGGTGTGCCACGACATTCTCGGCCAGACCGCGCTGGTCGACCTCGCCGGCCTGCGTGACGCCATCGCCCTGCAAGGCGGCGACCCGGCGCAAGTAAACCCGGTGGTGCCGACGCAACTGATCGTCGACCACTCCCTGGCCGTCGAGCGCGGTGGCTTCGATCCCGAGGCGTTCGAGAAGAACCGCGCCATCGAAGACCGTCGCAACGAAGACCGTTTCCACTTCATCAACTGGACCAAGAAAGCGTTCAAGAACGTTGACGTGATTCCGCCCGGCAACGGGATCATGCACCAGATCAACCTGGAGAAAATGTCTCCGGTGATTCAGGTGCGCGATGGCGTGGCGTTCCCTGATACCTGCGTCGGCACCGACAGTCACACCCCGCATGTCGATGCGCTGGGCGTGATCGCCATCGGCGTCGGTGGTCTGGAAGCCGAGAGCGTGATGCTCGGCCGCGCATCGTGGATGCGTCTGCCGGAAAGCGTCGGCGTCGAACTGACCGGCAAGCTGCAACCGGGCATCACCGCCACCGACATGGTGCTGGCGCTGACCGAGTTCCTGCGCAAGCAAAAAGTCGTTGGCGCATGGCTGGAATTCTTCGGTGAAGGCGCCTCCGCGCTGACCCTCGGCGACCGCGCAACCATTTCCAACATGGCCCCGGAATACGGCGCCACCGCGGCGATGTTCTACATCGACCAGCAAACCATCGACTACCTCAAACTCACTGGCCGTGAAGACGAGCAAGTGCAACTGGTCGAGCATTACGCCAAGACCACGGGCCTGTGGGCCGACAGCCTGAAGGGCGCGCAATACGAGCGCGGCTTGACCTTCAACCTGTCCTCGGTGGTGCGCAACATGGCCGGCCCGAGCAATCCGCACGCCCGCGTTGCGACCTCGGATCTGGCCGCTCAGGGCATCTCCGGCCAGTGGGACGACGTGCCCGGCCAGATGCCGGACGGCGCGGTGATCATCGCCGCCATCACCAGCTGCACTAACACCAGCAACCCGCGCAACGTGATTGCCGCCGGCCTGCTGGCGCGCAACGCGAACAAGCTCGGTCTGACCCGCAAGCCGTGGGTCAAATCGTCCCTGGCGCCGGGTTCGAAAACCGTGGCGTTGTATCTTGATGAAGCGGGCCTGACTGACGAGCTGGAACAACTCGGTTTCGGCGTCGTGGCCTTCGCCTGCACCACCTGCAACGGCATGTCCGGTGCGCTCGATCCGGTGATCCAGCAAGAGATCATCGACCGCGACCTGTACGCCACCGCCGTGCTCTCCGGCAACCGCAACTTCGACGGCCGGATTCACCCGTACGCCAAACAAGCATTCCTCGCTTCGCCGCCGTTGGTGGTCGCGTATGCCATCGCCGGCACCATCCGTTTCGATATCGAAAAAGATGTGCTGGGCCTGGATGCGAACGGCAAGGAAATCCGCCTGAAAGACATCTGGCCGAGCGACGAAGAGATCGACGCGGTGGTCAAAGCCTCGGTCAAACCAGAGCAGTTCCGTCAGGTCTACATCCCGATGTTCGCCATCCATGAAGACACCGGCCCGAAGGTCACGCCGCTGTACGACTGGCGCGAGATGAGCACCTACATCCGTCGTCCGCCGTACTGGGAAGGCGCGCTGGCCGGTGCGCGTCCGCTCAAGGGCATGCGCCCGCTGGCGGTGCTGCCGGACAACATCACCACCGATCACCTGTCGCCGTCGAACGCGATCATGCTCGACAGCGCCGCCGGCGAATACCTGGCGAAAATGGGCCTGCCGGAAGAGGACTTCAACTCCTACGCCACGCACCGCGGCGACCACCTGACCGCGCAGCGCGCCACCTTCGCCAACCCGAAACTGTTCAACGAAATGGTCCAGGAAAACGGCAAGGTCAAGCAGGGCTCGCTGGCCCGCGTCGAGCCGGAAGGCCAGGTGATGCGCATGTGGGAAGCCATCGAAACCTACATGGAACGCAAGCAGCCGCTGATCATCATTGCCGGCGCCGACTACGGTCAGGGTTCATCCCGCGACTGGGCTGCGAAGGGCGTGCGTCTGGCCGGTGTGGAAGCGATTGCCGCCGAAGGTTTCGAACGCATTCACCGCACCAACCTGGTGGGCATGGGCGTGTTGCCGCTGGAGTTCAAACCGGGCACCGACCGCCACACCCTGGCCATCGACGGCAGTGAAACCTACGACGTGATCGGCGAGCGCACGCCGCGCGCCGAGCTGACGCTGGTGATCAACCGCAAGAACGGTGAGCGCGTCGAAGTGCCGGTGACCTGCCGTCTCGACACCGCTGAAGAAGTGTCGATCTATGAGGCCGGCGGCGTGTTGCAACGCTTCGCTCAGGACTTCCTCGAAGAATCGGCAGTCGCCGTCTAAAACCCGGTTTGCGGGCAGGGGATTTCAAGTCTCTTGCCCGCTATGAAGGAGTAACAATGGCTCACGCACCGCAGATCGCCCCTCAAATCAAAATCGCCGCCACCTACATGCGTGGCGGCACCAGCAAAGGCGTGTTCTTCAGCCTGAAAGACTTGCCCGAAGCGGCGCAAGTTCCTGGCCCGGCGCGCGATGCGCTGTTGCTGCGCGTGATCGGCAGCCCCGACCCGTACGACAAGCAAATCGACGGCATGGGCGGCGCGACCTCCAGCACCAGCAAAACCGTGATCCTGTCAAAAAGCCTCAAGGCCGATCACGACGTCGATTACCTGTTCGGTCAGGTGTCGATCGACAAGCCTTTCGTGGACTGGAGCGGCAACTGCGGCAACCTGTCGGCGGCGGTCGGTTCGTTCGCCATCAGCAACGGCCTGGTCGACGCCAGCCGCATTCCGCACAACGGTGTGGCGGTGGTGCGCGTGTGGCAGGCCAACATCGGCAAGACCATCATCGCCCACGTGCCGATCACCAACGGTGAAGTGCAGGAAACCGGCGACTTCGAACTCGACGGCGTGACCTTTCCGGCGGCCGAAGTGCAGGTCGAATTCATGGACCCGGCGGCGGAAGAAGAGGGCGGTGGTGGGTCGATGTTTCCTACCGGGAATCTGGTGGACGACCTCGAAGTGCCCGGCGTAGGGACGTTCAAGGCGACCATGATTAATGCCGGTATTCCGACCATTTTCGTCAATGCCGAAGACATCGGCTACACGGGTACCGAGTTGCAGGGTGCTATCAACGGTGATCCGAAAGCGTTGGCGATGTTCGAAACGATTCGGGCTTATGGTGCGTTGCGTATGGGGCTGATCAAATCGCTGGACGAAGCGGTCAAACGTCAACACACGCCGAAGGTTGCCTTTGTCGCAAAGCCTGCGGATTACGTGGCATCGAGCGGCAAAGCGATTGCTGCGGGTGATGTCGATCTGTTGGTGCGCGCGTTGTCGATGGGCAAGTTGCACCACGCGATGATGGGCACCGCTGCGGTGGCCATCGGCACGGCGGCAGCCATTTCCGGCACCCTGGTAAACCTCGCTGCGGGCGGTGTCGAACGCAGTGCCGTGCGCTTCGGCCATCCATCGGGCACCTTGCGCGTCGGCGCCGAAGCCAGCCAGGTCGACGGCGAGTGGACCGTCAACAAAGCCATCATGAGCCGCAGTGCGCGGGTGTTGATGGAAGGCTTCGTCCGTGTGCCGGGGGGTTCTTTCTGATCCGACACTGAGCCAATGTGGGAGCGGGCTTGCTCGCGAAGACGGACTGACATTCAACATTGTTGTGGCTGATACACCGCCTTCGCGAGCAAGCCCGCTCCCACAGTTGAATGCATTTCAAAAATAAGAAATCAGTAAACCGCTGAGATTGATCCCTGAACCGAGGTCCCATCAACGAACCACTTCAAGAGTGAATCGAGCATGAGCACCAACGTCGACCAGAACAACCGCCCCGACTACGACACGGTCCTGCAGGACATTGCCGATTACGTCCTCAACTTCAAGATCGAGTCCAGGGAAGCCTTGGACACCGCCCGCAACTGCCTGATCGACACACTCGGCTGCGGCCTTCTGGCCCTGCGCTTTCCCGAATGCACCAAACACCTGGGCCCGATCGTCGAAGGCACCGTCGTTCCGTTCGGCGCGCGCGTGCCCGGCACCAGCTACCGTCTCGATCCGGTCAAAGCCGCGTGGGACATTGGCTGTATCGTTCGCTGGCTCGACTACAACGACACTTGGCTTGCTGCCGAATGGGGCCATCCGTCCGATAACCTCGGCGGCATCCTCGCGGTGGCCGATCACCTGTCGCAAAAGCGCCTGGCCAATGGCGACGCGCCGCTGACCGTTCGCGCCGTACTTGAAGCCATGATCATGGCCCACGAGATTCAGGGCGTCATCGCGCTGGAAAACTCCTTCAATCGTGTAGGCCTCGATCACGTCATTCTGGTGAAAGTCGCCTCGACCGCCGTTACCGCCAAACTGATGGGCGCCAATCGCGAGCAGTTGCTGTCCGCGTTGTCCCATGCCTTTGCCGACGGGCAAGCGCTGCGCACCTATCGGCATGCGCCGAATGCCGGTTCACGCAAATCCTGGGCGGCGGGTGATGCGACCAGTCGAGGCGTGCGCCTGGCGGACATCGCGATGCGTGGCGAGATGGGCATTCCCGGCGTACTGACCGCCCGGCAGTGGGGCTTTTACGACGTGTTGTTCAGCCACACCAACAACGACCTGGCGCTCAAGGCCGAAGGCAAGCGTGCCTTCAGTTTTACCCGATCCTATGGCAGCTACGTGATGGAAAACGTGCTGTTCAAAATCAGCTTCCCGGCCGAATTCCACGCGCAAACGGCCTGCGAAGCCGCCGTCACCTTGCACCCGCAGGTCAGAAATCGCCTGCACGACATCGACAGAATCGTCATCACCACCCACGAATCGGCGATCCGCATCATTTCCAAAGTCGGCCCGCTGGCCAATGCGGCGGATCGCGATCACTGCCTCCAGTACATGACGGCGGTGCCGCTGGCCTTCGGCAATCTGGTGGCCGAGCAGTACGAAGACGACTTCCATGCGGCGCATCCGGTCATCGATGTGCTGCGCGAGAAAATGGTCATCGTCGAAGACCCGCACTACACCCGTGAATACCTGGAGGCGGACAAACGCTCCATTGCCAATGCGATACAGGTGTTTTTCAAGGACGGTTCAAGCACCGAAAAGGTGGTGGTTGAATACCCGATCGGTCATCGTCGGCGTCGCGCGGAGGGTATTGCGCTGCTGGAAGACAAGTTCAAGGCGAACCTGGCGACGCGATTCACGGCGCAGCACAGTGCCGAGATTTTTGCGTTGTGCAAGGATCAGGCGCGGCTTGAGGCGACGCCGGTGAATCGGTTTGTGGATTTGTTTGTGATCTGAAGGATCGCGTTATCGTTCTTCGCGAGCAAGCCCGCTCCCACATTAGACCGCGTCACGCAATCTAATGTGGGAGCGGGCTTGCTCGCGAAGGCGTCCGAACAAGGCGCTATAGAACTACTTGAACCGCCGCTCAACCCCTTTCTCCACAAGAATTTTCGCGGAGATTTCTTCCACCGAAAAATGCGTGGAATTGATGTGCGCAATATTCTCGCGGCGGAACAGGTTCTCCACCTCACGCACTTCAAACTCGCACTGCGCGTAGCTCGAATAGCGGCTGTTGGGCTTGCGTTCGTTGCGGATCGCGGTGAGGCGGTCTGGGTCGATGGTCAGCCCGAACAGCTTGTGCTGGTGGGCGCGCAGGGCGTTTGGCAGGGTCAGGCGTTCCATGTCATCTTCGGTCAGCGGGTAGTTGGCCGCACGGATGCCGAACTGCATGGCCATGTACAGGCACGTCGGTGTCTTGCCGCAACGCGACACCCCCACCAGGATCAGATCGGCCTTGTCGTAATAATGCGTGCGCGCGCCGTCGTCGTTGTCGAGGGCGAAGTTCACCGCCTCGATGCGTTCCATGTAATTGGAGTTGTGGCCGATCGAATGGGACTTGCCGACGGTGTAGGAAGAATGCTCGGTCAGTTCCTGTTCAAGCGGTGCCAGGAAGGTCGAGAAAATGTCGATCATGAAACCATTGGACGTTGCGAGGATCTCACGGATGTCCTGATTGACGATGGTGTCGAAGATGATCGGCCGGAAGCCGTCTGTTTCGGCGGCTTTGTTGATTTGTTGTACCATGGCCCGCGCTTTGTCCACGTTGTCGATGTACGGCCGCGTGAATTTGCTGAAGGTAATGTTTTCGAACTGCGCCAGGAGGCTTTGACCCAGGGTTTCGGCTGTAATGCCCGTGCCATCGGAGATAAAGAAAGCAGATCGTTTCATTTGCACCTTGGGCCTTAAGCTAATGTTCATTCTTGGATATGATAGGCGCGATTTGCCGGCCGCCAATGGCCCGCATTCTCACTTATTTTCCAGGTCCAGGCCATACAGTCGGCAAACGCTCCTTTACAGAGCGCCGGCTTCTGAGCTTTTCCAACACAGTTAGTGGAGAGATCACCTTGGTAGAGTACGTAGTTTCCCTCGATAAGCTCGGCGTCCATGATGTGGAGCACGTAGGGGGCAAGAACGCATCCCTGGGCGAGATGATCAGTAACCTTGCAGGTGCCGGTGTATCGGTGCCCGGTGGCTTCGCCACGACAGCTCAGGCTTATCGTGATTTTCTGGAACTGAGCGGCCTGAACGATCAGATCCACGCCGCCCTCGACGCCCTGGACGTCGATGATGTCAACGCCCTGGCCAAGACAGGCGCCCAGATCCGTCAATGGATCATGGAAGCCGAATTCCCCGAGAAGCTCAACGCCGAGATCCGCACTGCGTTCGCCACGCTGTCGGCCGGCAACCCTGACATGGCCGTGGCCGTGCGCTCTTCCGCTACCGCCGAGGACTTGCCGGACGCTTCCTTCGCCGGTCAGCAGGAAACCTTCCTGAACATCCGTGGTGTCGAAAACGTCATTCGCGCCGCCAAAGAGGTGTTCGCTTCGCTGTTCAACGACCGCGCCATTTCCTACCGCGTGCACCAGGGCTTCGACCACAAACTGGTGGCCCTGTCGGCTGGCGTGCAGCGCATGGTCCGCTCCGAAACCGGCACCGCCGGCGTGATGTTCACCCTCGATACCGAATCGGGCTTCCGTGACGTGGTGTTCATCACCGGCGCCTACGGCCTGGGTGAAACCGTCGTACAAGGCGCGGTGAACCCGGACGAATTCTACGTCCACAAACAAACGCTTGAGGCCGGTCGCCCGGCGATCCTGCGCCGTAACCTCGGCAGCAAGGCCATCAAGATGATCTACGGCGAAGTCGCCACGGCCGGCAAGTCGGTCAAGACCATCGACGTCGACAAGGCTGATCGCGCACGTTTCTGCCTCAGCGACGCCGAAGTCAGCGAGCTGGCCAAGCAAGCGATGATCATCGAGAAGCACTACAAGTGCCCGATGGACATCGAATGGGCCAAAGACGGCGACGACGGCAAGCTGTACATCGTTCAGGCCCGTCCTGAAACCGTGAAGAGCCGCACCTCGGCCAACGTCATGGAACGTTACCTGTTGAAAGAAACCGGCACCGTGCTGGTGGAAGGCCGCGCCATCGGCCAGCGCATCGGCGCCGGCAAGGTGCGCATCATCAAAGACGTGTCCGAAATGGACAAAGTCCAGCCGGGCGACGTTCTCGTTTCCGACATGACCGACCCGGACTGGGAACCGGTCATGAAGCGCGCCAGCGCCATCGTCACCAACCGTGGCGGCCGTACCTGCCACGCGGCGATCATCGCTCGCGAACTGGGCATTCCGGCTGTGGTCGGTTGCGGCAACGCCACCCAACTGTTGAAAGACGGCCAGGGTGTGACTGTTTCCTGCGCTGAAGGCGACACCGGTTACATCTTCGAAGGTGAGCTGGGCTTCGACATCAAGAAAAACTCCGTCGACGCCATGCCGGACCTGCCGTTCAAGATCATGATGAACGTCGGTAACCCGGACCGCGCCTTTGACTTCGCGCAACTGCCGAACGCCGGTGTGGGCCTGGCCCGTCTGGAGTTCATCATCAACCGCATGATCGGTGTGCACCCGAAAGCGCTGTTGAACTACGACGGCCTGCCACAGGAAATCAAGGACAGCGTCGACAAGCGCATCGCCGGTTACAACGACCCGGTCGGCTTCTATGTCGAGAAACTGGTCGAAGGCATCAGTACCCTGGCGGCCGCGTTCTACCCGAAAAAGGTCATCGTGCGTCTGTCGGACTTCAAGTCCAACGAATACGCGAACCTGATCGGCGGCAAACTCTACGAGCCGGAAGAAGAAAACCCGATGCTGGGCTTCCGTGGCGCTTCGCGTTACATCAGCGAATCGTTCCGTGACTGCTTCGAACTCGAGTGCCGCGCCCTCAAGCGTGTGCGCAACGAGATGGGCCTGACCAACGTCGAAATCATGGTGCCGTTCGTCCGTACCCTGGGCGAAGCGAGCCAGGTCGTCGACCTGCTGGCTGAAAACGGTCTGGCCCGTGGCGAAAACGGTCTGCGCGTGATCATGATGTGCGAACTGCCGTCCAACGCGATTCTGGCTGAAGAGTTCCTTGAGTTCTTCGACGGCTTCTCCATCGGTTCCAACGACCTGACTCAGCTGACGCTGGGCCTGGACCGTGACTCCGGGATCATCGCTCACCTGTTCGACGAGCGTAATCCGGCGGTCAAAAAGCTGCTGGCGAACGCCATTGCCGCGTGCAACAAGGCCGGCAAGTACATCGGCATTTGCGGTCAGGGCCCTTCGGACCACCCTGATCTGGCCAAGTGGCTGATGGAGCAGGGCATCGAAAGCGTTTCGTTGAACCCCGATTCCGTACTGGAAACCTGGTTCTTCCTGGCGGAAGGTCAAGCTTCGGCGTGATGTTGTAGGAGCAAGCTTGCTCGCGATGGACGTTAACGATGACGCGTTTTCGCTGGATAAACGCGGTGTCTGGACGTTCTTCGCGAGCAAGCTCGCTCCTACAGGGATCGACGTAGCGTCAGTGATGGCCTTTTTAGGATCAAGTAGGGCGGGCATCCAGCCGGATGCCGCCCTTTTTTGTGCAAGAGCATTATGCAAAGCAGCAGCGACCTATTTCCTGTCGCCCTGATCAGCGCCGAGCGGCGCGGCGATCTGAGCGAAGACGTCTATCGTTTGAAGCCCGGCAACGGCCCTGACGGCACCGTCGAACTGGCTGTCACGCGCCTCGGCCTGGCAGATGAACCGGCTGTGCGCGGCGTGCCCGTGATTCTGTTGCACGGCAGTTTTTCCAATCGCCGTTTCTGGTTTTCTCCAAAGGGCCTGGGGCTCGGGGCTTACCTGGCGCGCCTGGGATTCGATGTGTGGATTCCGGAAATGCGCGGCCATGGCCTGTCCCAGCGCAACCAGAACTACCGCAGAAACAGCGTCGCCGACTACGCGCGTTACGATCTGCCGGCCATCGGCGCGTTCGTGCGTGAGCAGAGCGGTCAGGTTCCGCACTGGATCGGCCACTCGCTGGGCGGGATTACCCTCGCGGCGGCGCTGGGTGGCGAGTACATCGGCGAGCCGGTGGTGGCCTCTGCGGCGTTCTTCGGCACGCAAGTCAGCCGCACCTATTGGCCGTTGAAGTTTCCGCCAGTGGAGTGGAGCGGGCGCTTCATTCTCAAGCGTTTCGCCCAGCTGTCCGGTTCACGGCTCAAGCGCGGCCCGGAGGACGAGCCGATTGGCCTGGCCCTGGAAAGCATGCGCTGGTACGGTCTTTTCGGGCGCTTTGGCGATGCCGACAAGGATTGGTGGGCCGGATTGGCCGAAGTCCGGTTGCCGGTGCTGGCGGTGAGTGCGGCGGGCGACCATCAGGATCCCGCGTGGGCCTGTCGCAAGTTGTTTGACCAAGTTGGCTCCGAGCATAAGCAGTTCGTCAACCTCGGTCGCGAGCAGGGCTTCGGCGACAATTTCGGTCACGTGGAAATGCTCGTCAGCAAAGCGGCACAGGCTGAGGTCTGGCCGTTGGTGGCGCGCTGGTTGGCCGATCAGCACACGCCGTTGCTGGGAGACAAGCCGGCTTTGGCGGCGGCAGTCTGAGCCTGATGCTCTATCAAGGGCATTTCTCTCTGATCCGCTTGCGGCTAAGATACGACGCACCAAGCTTTTTCGGTCACTTTGCGACATCCTCGATTGTCTTCCTCTTTACAGGAGTTTCTCGATGAACCATTACCTTACGCCTGACCTGTGCGATGCCTATCCGGAACTGGTGCAGGTGCTGGAACCGATGTTCAGCAATTTCGGCGGCCGTGATTCCTTCGGTGGCGAAATCGTGACCATCAAGTGCTTCGAAGACAACTCGCTGGTCAAGGAGCAGGTCGAGCTCAAGGGGAATGGCAAGGTGCTGGTCGTCGATGGTGGCGGTTCCCTGCGTCGCGCGTTGCTGGGCGACATGCTGGCCGAAAAAGCCGCAAAAAACGGTTGGGAAGGGCTGGTGATCTACGGGTGCATCCGCGACGTCGATGTCATCGCGCAGACCGATCTGGGCGTTCAGGCCCTCGCCAGCCATCCGATGAAGACCGACAAGCGCGGCATCGGCGATCTTAACGTTGCGGTGACCTTTGCCGGTGTGACGTTTCATCCAGGCCACTATGTTTATGCGGACAACAACGGCGTGATCATCTCGCCAAGCCCGCTGAAAATGCCTGAGTAAACGTTGAGCCAAGACTTGGTCTCTAGAACGGGGTGAGGATGTTCGAGGAAGAAAACGCGCAGTGGGGGCTGGTGCATGCCCTGGTGCTGGATGGTAAAGGCGGTGCGCGTTCGATAGCCCGGACTGAACTCGATGACTTGCAGCTGCAGGCGCATGAAAGCCTGTGGCTACACTGGGATCGCAGTCACCCGCAAACCCAGACCTGGCTGCGTAAATCCAGCGGTCTGAGTGAATTCAGCTGTGATCTGTTGCTGGAAGAAAACACCCGTCCGCGTCTCTTACAGCTTTCCGACAGCGAACTGCTGCTATTTTTACGCGGGGTTAATCTGAATCCGGGGGCCGAACCGGAAGATATGGTATCGGTGCGGATCTTCGCCTCGGCACAGCGGGTGATTTCTCTGCGTCTGCGTCCGTTGCGCGCCACCGATGAATTGCTGGTGCAGCTCGCCGAAGGCAAAGGACCGAAAACCGCCTCTGAGCTCATCCTTTATATGGCTCAGTACCTCACCAACAAGGTGCAGGATCTGGTCAGTTGCCTCTCGGAAGTGGTCGATGAGGAAGAAGAAAAGCTGGATGCCGACGAACGGTATTCGCCCGAACATGATTCCATTTTGCAGATCCGTCGCAGGGCGGCTGCGCTGAAACGTTTCCTTGCACCGCAGCGAGATATTTTCGGTCAGCTGACGCGGATAAAACTGCCCTGGTTCGTCGAAGATGACGGCGATTACTGGAACGAATTGAACAACAGCCTGACCCGCTACCTCGAGGAGCTGGAATTGACCCGGGAGCGCGTGGGGCTGGTCCTGGAGGCTGAAGACCGGCGTTTGAGCGTGCGCATGAACCGCACGATGTACCGCTTCGGGATCATCACCGGGATTTTTTTGCCGATGAGCTTCCTGGCCGGTCTTTTGGGGATCAACGTTGGGGGGATTCCATTCTCTGCCAGCCCTTACGGCTTCCTGGTTGCGTGCCTGATGATGGTCTCGGTGGCACTGGGGCAGTGGTGGTTATTCCGACGTTTGCGCTGGGTCTGACGATGAACCATGTGACCCGTGCAAATCTGACCGCGTCTTTCACAGACATCACGAGAGGTGCGTATGCACGATCCGTTTGAACAGTCTTTGCGCGACATGCTGAACGCTTCACCGTCCACCCGTGACGACGATGCATGCCTCGGCCGTGTCTTGAAAACCGCCAATCGCCAGGTCGGCGCCGGCGATCTGTTCAGCCTGCTGGGCCGCTGGTTGCCCGCGCTGATGATCGCCTTGAATAACGGATCGGCCCATATCTCGCCGGTTTCCCGTCACCGTAAACCTACCGTTCGCACTGCTGATAAGGCTGATTGAATATGGAACTTGATCTCTGGACTCAGAGCCTCGTCACTGCAATGACTGCGTTATGGACCAAGGTTGCGAATTTCATTCCGAACCTGTTCGGTGCACTGGTCGTGCTGCTGTTGGGTTTTGTCGTTGCGAAACTTTTGGATACTTTGTTGTCCAAGTTGCTCGCCAAGCTGGGCCTCGATCGCCTGATGGGCGGCACCGGTCTGACAAAACTGCTGTCCCGGGCCGGCCTTCAAGTGCCGATTTCCACGCTGATCGGCAAAATTGTTTATTGGTTCGTTCTGCTGATTTTTCTGGTGTCGGCCGCCGAATCCCTTGGACTTGAGCGAGTTTCAGCTACGCTGGACATGCTTGCACTGTATTTGCCGAAAGTTTTCGGCGCTGCGCTGGTGCTGCTGGTGGGTGTACTGCTGGCGCAATTGGCCAATGGGCTGGTGCGTGGTGCAGCGGAGGGCGTAGGGCTGGATTATGCAGCCGGGCTGGGGCGAATTGCCCAGGGCCTGGTGATCATCATCAGTATTTCGGTCGCGATCAGCCAGTTGGAGGTCAAGACTGACCTGCTGAACCATGTGATCGTGATTGTTTTGATTACCGTTGGTCTGGCTGTTGCGCTGGCCATGGGATTGGGAAGCCGGGAAATTGCCGGACAGATTCTTGCGGGAATCTATGTGCGTGAGTTGTATCAGGTTGGGCAACAAGTGCGTGTTGGCGAGGTCGAAGGTCAGATCGAAGAGATCGGCACGGTTAAAACCACATTGCTGACCGACGAGGGTGAGCTAGTCTCTCTCTCCAATCGGATTCTCCTGGAGCAGCATGTGAGTAGCCGCTAATCCGGCAAACCCTGCTAATGTATGCCGCCGCAAAATGCCCTGAAAGGGCTGCGGCGGACATTGACCTGACTGTCGGCCAGACTTGTTTTGAATAAAGCTCAATCGCTCTCCACGCGCTACGACCCCCGCGAGCTCTCTGATGAGGAGTTGGTCGCGCGCTCGCATACCGAGCTGTTTCACGTAACGCGCGCCTATGAAGAATTGATGCGGCGTTACCAACGAACATTATTTAACGTCTGTGCACGATATCTGGGGAACGATCGCGACGCAGATGATGTCTGTCAGGAAGTGATGTTGAAGGTGTTGTATGGACTGAAGAACTTCGAGGGGAAATCGAAGTTCAAGACATGGCTATATAGCATCACGTACAACGAATGCATCACGCAGTATCGGAAAGAACGGCGAAAGCGTCGCTTGATGGACGCTTTGAGTCTGGACCCCCTCGAGGAAGCGTCTGAAGAGAAGGCGCCGACACCCGAAGAGAAGGGCGGACTTGATCGCTGGCTGGTGTATGTGAACCCGATTGACCGTGAAATTCTGGTGCTACGATTTGTCGCAGAGCTGGAGTTTCAGGAGATCGCAGACATCATGCACATGGGTTTGAGTGCAACAAAAATGCGTTACAAACGTGCTCTAGATAAATTGCGTGAGAAATTTGCAGGCATTGCTGAAACTTAGTTCGGCGCAAATATCTCTTACGTGTAGGCAACTTCTGATAGAATTGCCGCCGAGTTGTCCCCCGGTTTGCGGGACTGCTTCACAATCACCAGATGGGGATTTAACGGATGAAACTGAAAAACACCTTGGGCTTGGCCATTGGTTCTCTTATTGCGGCCACTTCGTTCGGCGCACTGGCACAAGGCCAAGGCGCAGTTGAAATCGAAGGCTTCATGAAGAAAGAGTACTACGACAGCCAGCGCGATTTCAAAAACGACGGCAACCTGTTCGGTGGTTCGGTTGGTTACTTCCTGACCGACGACGTTGAACTGCGTCTGGGCTACGACGAAGTGCACAACGTTCGTGGCGAAGATGGCAAGAACATCAAGGGTTCGGATACCGCTCTTGACGCTCTGTACCACTTCAACAACCCAGGCGACATGGTACGTCCGTACGTATCCGCTGGTTTCTCCGACCAGAGCATCGGCCAGACCGGCCGTGGTGGTCGTAACGGTTCCACCTTCGCCAACGTTGGCGGCGGTGCCAAGCTGTACTTCACAGACAACTTCTACGCTCGTGCCGGCGTTGAAGCTCAGTACAACATCGACCAGGGCGACACCGAGTGGGCTCCTAGCGTCGGTATCGGTGTGAACTTCGGTGGCGGCTCCAAGCCAGCTGCTGCTCCAGTTCCAGCACCGGCTGAAGTCTGCTCCGACAGCGACAACGATGGCGTTTGCGACAACGTTGACAAGTGCCCGGACACCCCGGCCAACGTAACTGTTGACGCTGATGGCTGCCCAGCTGTTGCTGAAGTCGTTCGTGTTGAGCTGGACGTTAAGTTCGATTTCGACAAATCTGTTGTTAAAACCAACAGCTACGGCGACATCAAGAACCTGGCTGACTTCATGAAGCAGTACCCATCCACCACCACTACTGTTGAAGGTCACACTGACTCCGTCGGTCCTGACGCTTACAACCAGAAACTGTCCGAGCGTCGTGCAAACGCCGTTAAGCAAGTTCTGACCAACCAGTACGGTGTTGAATCGTCCCGCGTTCAGTCTGTTGGCTACGGCGAATCCCGCCCGGTTGCTGACAACAAAACTGACGCTGGTCGCGCTGTAAACCGTCGCGTAGAAGCGCAGGTTGAAGCTAACGCTAAGTAATTAGCCGCAGCTCTGAGAAAAGCCCGGCTTAGGCCGGGCTTTTCTTTGTCTGCGATTTGGGTTTCCGCGTCATTTGTAGGAGCGAGCTCGCTCGCGATGGTCGTCAACGATGACGCGTTAAGCCCGGCACCCCGCAGCGATCTCAGGTTCTTCGCGAGCACGCTCGCTCCTACAGTATTTGGCACTCTCTGCCACCGCACCGATCACTAGAATGGCCGGGCTCTTCAGCTCAAAGGCGTAAGCATCTTCCTCCATCGCCATCAGATCACTCCGACATTCCCGCTGATACGGCAGGGAAGCGTTTTCAATCATCGCCACAGGCGTATTCGCCGCCATCCCCCCCGCCAGCAATTGCTCGCGAATTTCACTCAGCTTCGCCACGCCCATGTACACCACCAGCGTCGTGCCACCTTGCGCCAGGGCTTGCCAGTCCAGGCAGCTGCCATCCTGCGTGTGGGCCGTCACCAGCGTCACACCGCGCGCAACGCCCCGCAGCGTCAACGGAATATCGCAGTGCGTCGCCCCGGCAAGCCCGGCGGTGATGCCATTGACCAGCTCGACGTCGACCCCGCGCTCGCGCAACCACTGCGCCTCTTCACCGCCGCGACCAAAAATGCACGGATCGCCGCCCTTGAGCCGCACCACGCATTTGCCATGGCGGGCATAACGCAGCATCAATCGATGAATGAATGCCTGAGGCGTGGAGCGACAGCCGCCGCGCTTGCCTACCGGAATGATCCGCGCTTGAGGGCAATGCTCAAGCACTGCTTCGTTCACCAGATCGTCGATCAACACCACATCGGCTTCGCTCAACGCTCGAACAGCCTTGAGAGTCAGCAATTCCGGGTCGCCAGGACCTGCACCCACCAACCAGACTTTTGCGTTCATAGTGTTTTCCTCACGAGATGACGGCGATCGGCTGCGCAGTGGCGGCCAGCAAACGCTTGATTTCCGGTACGCAGGAACCGCATTGCGTGCCGCAACCCAATTCCTGTTTCAAACCTTGCAAGTCCAGGCCTCGGCGGATGCCGGCACAGACCGCGTTCTGGCTGACGTTCTTGCAGTTACACAGGGTTCGAGTGCCGGCAGCCGGCGCACTGGCGTTACCCGGCGGCGCGCTCAGCGGTGCGAGCAGCCAGCGCCGCAGTTGTTGGTCGACGCGACCTTCGAGCCAGAGGTCCTGCAGCCAGTGCTGGGCGAGGGTTTCGCCGGCGAGACGAATCGCGGTAATCCGACCGTTGTCGATCCGCACCCGTTTGCCGATGGAGCGCCGAGGGTCGTCGTAGGCCAATACCGGACCGTCGTTGAGCCTCAGGCACTGGTCGATATCTCGCAGCAATTGCGGATCTGGCGCGGCGGTGCTGGCAGCGCGTATGAGCAGCGCAGGGCGTTCACGACCAGTCAGGCTGAGGCTGACGTAGGAAAACGCCTCGCAGAGTGGTCGTAGCGTCTCAAAATGCTGTTGGATATCGCCCTCGACCAAGGCGAAAAGGTTCCAGGGCAGGTTTACCGGGTCAAGTCTTACTCCGGTGTGTTTGAGTTCAGGCTGTTTCGACAACGGATCAAACGCCGGTTGGGTGATCGAATTGACACCCCCCTTCAGGAAGCGATCGCCCCAGTGCATGGGCAGGAAGGCCTGACCGGGACGTACACTGTCATCGCTACCGACGGCAACAATAACCGCGCCGCGACGGCTTTTCAGGCTGACCAGCTCGCCCGGTTGCAGTCCATGGCGGTGCAGTTCATCCGGGTGCAGGCTCAACACGGCTTCACTGACATGGCCGAATAACTGCGCGGCAGTGCCGGTGCGGCTCATGCCATGCCATTGATCGCGCAGGCGGCCGGTGATCAAGGTCAGCGGGAATTGCCCATCGCGTTGTTCCATGGCGGCGCGATACGGATCGGCGACGAACCGGGCGCGTCTGGTGGCGGTCGGGAAAATTCCGTCCACGTACAATCGGGCCGTACCTTCACTGGCGCCTGTTGGAAAAGGCCATTGCTGTGGGCCGAGACGATCGATCAGGTCATGACTGATGCCGGACAGGTCCAGGTCACGGCCGCGAGTCAATTGCTTGTACTCATCGAATATCTGCACCGGGGTTTCGAACGCAAACAGACTGGCTTGCCCGGGACGCAGATGTTTTTCCAGGCGCTGTGCGAACTCCACCGTGATCGCCCAGTCGGAGCGTGCTTCTCCGGGGGCGACAATCGCACGGCGGACGTGGGAAATTCGCCGTTCGGAGTTGGTTACCGTGCCGTCCTTTTCGCCCCAACTGGCAGCGGGTAACAGCAGGTCGGCGAACGCGGCGGTTTCGGTGGTGCGAAAGGCTTCCTGCAACACCACGAACGGGCAGGCTTCCAGCGCCGCGCGCACGGCGGTCTGGTCCGGCATTGATTGCGCGGGGTTGGTGCAGGCGATCCACAGGGCTTTGATGGTTCCGCTACGAACTTGCTCAAACAGTTCGATAGCGGTGAGCCCGGTGGTT
The DNA here is from genome assembly GCF_059695695.1 of Pseudomonas sp. LBUM1670. Classification (NCBI taxonomy): domain Bacteria; kingdom Pseudomonadati; phylum Pseudomonadota; class Gammaproteobacteria; order Pseudomonadales; family Pseudomonadaceae; genus Pseudomonas; species Pseudomonas sp. LBUM1670. The sequence continues at coordinate 1,939,014 of NZ_CP166783.1, forward strand.
TCGGGCAACTGGTCCACGCCCCAGTAAGCCGCCACTTCTGCTCGATGCTCAGCATTGGCCGCTTCGCGATGGCCAGGCAGCAAGTTCGACAGACTGCCGGTTTCGCGACCACCCATGGCATTCGGCTGACCGGTCAGGGAGAAAGGTCCTGCACCCGGACGACCGATTTGCCCAGTGGCGAGGTGAAGGTTGATCAGCGCACTGTTTTTCGCGCTGCCGGCGGTGGACTGGTTCAAGCCCATGCACCATAGCGACAGGAAGCTTGGCGAGGTGCCCACCCACTTGGCGCACTGTTGCAGTTGTTCAACGCTGATCCCGCACAACTGCGAAACCATCGGCGGCGTGTAATCGCGCACCAGGTTTTTCAGTTCGGCCAGCCCTTCGGTGTGGGCCTCGATGAAGTCGCGGTCGATCCAGTCTTCCCACAGCAACAGGTACAAAATCCCATGGAACAAAGCGACATCGGTGCCCGGAAGAATCGCCAGATGCAGGTCAGCCAAGTCGCAGGTGTCGGTGCGACGTGGGTCGATGACGATGACTTTCATCTGTGGCCGGCGGGATTTAGCCTCTTCCAGACGACGAAACAGTACCGGGTGGGCGTAGGCCATGTTGCTGCCGACGATCATCACACAGTCGCTCGACTCCAGGTCTTCGTAGCTGCACGGCGGCGCGTCGGCACCCAGGCTGCGTTTGTAGCCAACCACCGCCGAAGACATGCACAACCGCGAATTGCTGTCGATGTTGTTGGTGCCAACCAACGCTCGCGCCAGTTTGTTGAAGCTGTAGTAATCCTCGGTCAGCAGTTGCCCGGAGATGTAAAACGCCACGCTGTCCGGGCCGTGTTCGGCGATGGTTTTGGCGAAGACGCTGGCGGCGTGATCGAGGGCCGTGTCCCAATCGGTGCGGCTTCGGGCCAGGCCTTTGCCGAAGCGCAGTTCCGGGTACAACGCTCGGGCCGCGAGGTCGCCGGTCAGGTGCAGGGTCGAACCCTTGCTGCACAGTTTGCCGAAGTTGGCCGGGTGGGCCGGATCGCCGCTGACGCCGAGGATGCGCTCGCCGTCGTGCTCGATCAGCACGCCGCAGCCGACCCCGCAATAGCAGCAGGTGGAGGCGGTGATCTGGCGGTTCATCAGCTGGCTTCCTTCAGGGTTTCACCAAACATCAGGTGATCGCGGCGCTCACCGATGGCGTGGTTCTCACGAATCTGTCGGAAATACCAACCGCCATCTGCCGTATCGCCGTACAGACAGGCGCCTACCAGCACGTCATCTTTAATCACCAGTTTTTTGTAGATCCCGCTGATGGGGTCGGAGAGGGTGATGGTTTCGGTGCCTTCGCCGCCCATGAAGTCGCCGGCGGAAAACAGGTCGATGCCGGTGACTTTCAGTTTGGTCGAGGTCACCGAACCCTTGTAGGTGGCGAACCCCAGCCGGGCGAGATGGTTGGCGCAGACCCTGGCCTGCTCGAACAGCGGCGCGACCAGGCCATAGGCGATGCCACGGTGGCTGGCGCATTCGCCGATGGCATAAACCCGTGGATCGTAGGTTTGCATCGTGTCGCTGACCAGAATCCCGCGGTTGCAGGGGAGGCCGGACTTTTCCGCGAGTTCGGTCGCGGGGCGAATGCCGGCGGCCATCACCACCAGGTCGGCGGGAATGATCTCGCTATTCTGGAACTCAATCGAGCCTACCCGGCCATTGCCGGCATCGTGCAGGGCCCGTGTTTGCTCGCAAAGGCGAAAGTGCAGGCCACGCGACTCAAGCGCGGTTTGCAGCAACCGGCCGCTGATGTTGTCCAGTTGTCGCTCCAGCAACCACTCACTGTTGTGCACCACGGTGACGTGCATGCCGCGCAGCATCAGGCCGTTGGCCGCTTCCAGGCCCAGCAGGCCGCCGCCGATGACGACGGCATGCTTGTGGGTTTTTGCGGTGTTGATCATCAACCGGGTGTCGGCGATGTCGCGGTAGCCGATCACGCCGTGCAAGGTGTTGCCGGGGATCGGCAGGATAAACGGGGTCGAACCGGTGGCGATCAGCAGGCGGTCGTACTCGGCTTCGGTGCCGTCGTCGGCGATGACCCGGCGTTTGACCCGGTCGATCTCCACCACTTTGCGGTTGAGCAGCAACTTGATGTTGTTGTCCAGGTACCAGTCCAGGTCGTTGAGCACGATCTCTTCAAAAGTTTGCTCGCCGGCCAGTACGGGCGACAGCAGAATGCGGTTGTAGTTGGTATGCGGTTCGGCGCCGAAGACGGTGATGTCGTACAGCTCGTTGCTCAGCTTGAGCAACTCTTCCAGGGTTCGAACCCCGGCCATGCCATTGCCGATCATCACCAGTTTGAGTTTTTTCATCAGGTTCTCCGGAGCGCTCGGTCTCGCCTTGTCAGGGCGTTTCAGGCGTGCTCAGCACATTTCGCGCAAACAAAAAAAGGCGTCCCGCTAGTTGCCTAGCGAGGACGCCTTTGTCCTGGTCCCGTTATGTCGGGAAGCGCATCCTTCGTCGTTGAAGGCTGGGCTTTATGTAAGTTGAGAGAGGTAATGCAGTGGTTGTGCCAAGTTGTTCGGCGCCCGGTTTTATGGGCTCTGAGCACTTTATCTACCGTTGCGGTTGCACCGAATCGAAGCGTGCTGCCCGCTAATGGGGCGGGCTGCCGATGGATTTGCAGTGACCGTCAGTCCGCCTTCGTCGGAACGCCGCCCGGAGCAAGCCTGCTCCCACATTTGGAATGCGTTCCCCTGTGGGAGCGGGCTTGCTCGCGAACGACGCGACCCGGTTCAGCCATGAAACACCAAAACCAGCAGCACCAGATTCACCAGCAACGCCCCCAGCGCCAACGTCCGCCAGACCTTCACTGGCTCGCGCTCCAGCAACGGTCTTGGCCGCACGCTCAAACTGCGGCGCTCGCCCTGTTCCAGCACCAGCAACCATTCTTCCGCCGTTTCATATCGCTCATCCGGATTCGCCGCCACCGCGCGCTCCAGACTTTGCGCGATCCATTCAGGCAGGTCGGGCCGGTAGCGACTGGCACTGACCGGTGCACCAAATCGCGGCCGCTGGAACGCTTCGATTTCGCCGTAGGGAAAGTGCCCGGTGAGCAAGAAATACAAGGTCACGCCGACTGCATACAAATCCTGTTGCGCGGACGGCGGGTCACCGCGAAAGGCTTCCGGCGCGATATAGCTGGGCGTTCCGGGCAGGGCCGAGGCCTGATCTTCAGACAGGCCACGGCAGTAGGCGAGGCCGAAGTCCAGCAGGCGCAGCTCGCCGTCGTTCCCCAGCAGCAGATTCTCCGGTTTGATGTCGCGATGGAAAATCTGCCGTCGATGCAACATGCCGACCGCCCGCAGCAAACGTTCTGCCAGATCCAGCCATTGGGCCAGCGGCAGCGTTGTGGTTCGCTCAGCCACTTGCGCCAGGGTAGAACCGGAATATTCACGCATCACGTAGTACAAATGCTGACGCTGATGGGCGGCATGGACTTCAGGAAAATGCCGACCGGCCACACGCTTGAGAAACCATTCTTCCGACAGTAACGCCTGCCCGGCCAGGTGATCGTCGCGCAGTGCAACGGGCAAGGTTTTCAGCAACCAGGGTTGTTGCTGAGCGTCGAGCACCCGATAAAGCAGGGACTGTTGGCTCTGCCCGAGTATCGTTTCTACCTGCCAGCCCTCAAAGGACTGGCCCGGTTTCAGCGTTGGCGGCAGTGGCCATTGCTGCAGATGAATCAGCGCGTCGCCGATGCAGGTTTCACCGAGGGCATCGACCCGCACCAGCAAAGCGCTGGCATTGTCCTGACTGCCCGCCAGATGCGCCGCACTCACCAGCGTTTGCGCCGCGCTGTGCAGATCCGGTTGATCGCGCAGGATCGCCGCAATGGCGGTGTCACCCAGCACGGCCCAGATGCCATCGCTGAGCAGCACGAAACTCTCATCGAGGCGCAACTCGCCATCTAGAAAATCCAGCACCAGATGTTGATCGAGGCCCAGCGCCCGTTTGAGCACATGCTGCATGCCCGGCTGGTGCCAGACGTGGTCTTCGCTGATCCGCTGCAATTGATCGGCGTGCCAGCGATAAACCCTGCAGTCACCGACATGCGCCAGGGTAAATCGCCTGCCGCGAATGACTAAAGCACTGACAGTGGTGAGCAGCGGTTGCCCACCGCCATTGGCCTGCAACCAGCGATTCTGTGCCAGCAGCAGACGATCCAGTGCCTGGGCGACGCCCCAGGTTTCCGGGGTGGCGTAATAGTCCAGCGCCAGCGCCTGCAAGGTCGAACGGGCGGCGAGCCCGCCATCGGCGCACTGACTGACGCCGTCGGCGATGGCGAACAGGTAACCCTTGCTCGCCGCCAGCGCCGGCGCGGGGGTGACCAGGCGCAGGGCGTCCTGATTCTCCTCGCGCGGACCCATGGCGCTGGCTTCGGCAAAACTCAGTTGCAGGCTCATTCAGCCCTCACACGCGCGCCGCGGTGACGGCTGCCGAGCCCCAGGTTGTTCTCCAGCGACGTTTCACGCCGTGCAGACCGAACCAGGCGAGGACGCCGAGGCTGGCGAACAACCACAAGGCCAGTTGATAGCTGCCGGTACTTTGCTTGATCGCGCCCATGCCTGCCGCGAGGGCGAAACCGCCGATGCCACCGGCCATGCCGATCAGACCGGTCATTACACCGATCTCCCGACGAAAACGCTGTGGCACCAGTTGGAAAACCGCGCCGTTACCCGCACCCAAACCGAGCATCGTGCAGACGAAAAGTGCCAGTGCCGCGTAGGAGCTTGGCAGGTTGAAACCCACCGCCGCGATGCAGAGCGCAGCCACCGTGTACATCGCCAGCAAGGTGCGAATCCCGCCGAAACGGTCAGCCAATGCACCGCCCAATGGGCGCATCAGACTGCCACCAAAGACGCAGGCTGCCGTATAGTAGCCGGCGGTCACCGGGCTCAGGCCATATTGGTCGTTGAAGTAACCGGGCAGGGCGCTGGCCAGGCCGATGAAGCCGCCGAAGGTCACGCTGTAGAAAAACATGAACCACCAGCTGTCGCGGTCGCCCAAGGCTTTGAAGTAGTCGGACATCGACTTGGCTTTCGGCCGCTCAGGCGCATTTTTGGCCAGCCAGGCAAAGACAATGAGGGTCAGGATCAGCGGGATGACGGCGAAGCCGAACACGTTGCTCCAGCCAAACGCGGCGGCCAGCACCGGAGCGATCAGGGCCGCGAGCACGGTGCCCGAGTTACCGGCACCGGCAATGCCCATGGCTTTGCCCTGATGTTGTGGCGGATACCACTGCGACGCCAGCGGCAGGGCCACGGCGAAGGACGCACCGGCCATGCCGAGGAACAGGCCCAGCAGCAGCGCTTGTTCATAACTGTGAATGCCGAGTTTCCAGGCGCCGAACAGGGCGCAGATGACGATCACCTGGCCGATCAGCCCGGCGGTTTTCGGCGACAGGCGATCCGCCAGCATGCCCATGATGAAGCGCAACACGGCGCCGGCCAGAATCGGCGTGGCGACCATCATCCCGCGTTGTTGGGTGGTCAGGTGCAGGTCGGCGGCAATCTGCACCGCCATCGGGCCGAGCAGGTACCAGACCATGAAACTCAGGTCGAAATAGAGGAAGGCCGCGAACAGTGTCGGGGTATGGCCGGATTTCCAGAAGCTTGAATTCATCGCGCACCTCAGCTGTGAGTTGTCTCTAGAAGGAGTCATGAGCTTGCAGGTGGGGCGCCGCAACGGCCGCACCACCGGCCCCGGGCTGTGGGGCCAAAACAAAAAAACGCCGCCACCCGATTCGCCTTGGGCAAATGAGGTGAGCGACGTCTTTGTCGTAGGTGGGGCAACCGCCGTTGGTTACCTGTGGTGAATGCTTAGCGAGATTTGTGCCAACAATTTGGGACCGAGTTGCGGTCCTTCGCGAGCAAGCCCGCTCCCACAGGGGAACGCATTCCAAATGTGGGAGCGGGCTTGCTCGCGAAGGGGCCATCAAAGGCAACACAAGACCTCAGCCCAGCAACTCACTCATCGCAATAATCTGCTCCGCCACCTGAATCAGCTTCTGCTGCCGGCTCATGGCCTGGCGGCGCATCAGGGTGTAGGCCTCTTCCTCGTTGCAGTCTTTCATCTTCATCAGCAAGCCCTTGGCCAGCTCGATGCGCTTGCGCTCGGCCAGTTGCTGGTCGCGGGCGTGCAGTTGGGCGCGCAGGGCCTGGTCGCTTTCGAAGCGTGCCATGGCCACGTCGAGAATCGGCTGCAAGCGTTGTGCGTGGATGCCTTCGACGATGTAGGCGCTGACCCCGGACTTGATCGCCTGGCGCATCACGTCGGGGTCATGTTCGTCGGTAAACATCACGATCGGCCGCGGCTGGTCGCGGGATACGAGCACCACTTGCTCCATCACATCACGGCTCGGTGACTCGGTATCGATCAGAATCACGTCCGGACGCACCGTTTCGACGCGCGCAGGCAGGTCGATGGTCAGGCCGGATTCGTCGATCACCTCGAATCCGGCTTCGGTCAGGGCCGCTTTCAACCGGCCGACTTTCTTCGCGGTGTCGTTGATCAGCAGGATACGCAACATGTTCGCAGTCTCCTGTCAGCGACTGGCGAGAAGGGGCGAGCTGTCGCTCATGGCGTGCAGCTTGAAACTGCGGGCATAACCGGCCGGGTCGGACCCGTCCCAGATTTTGCCGTCGATCAACTGGCTGCTGCGCATTTCCTGGCCCGACGAGGCAACACCGACGGCGGTCGCGGCCTCTCGATACAAGTCTAGTTGCTGGACCTGACGGGCCACCGCGAGGTAGTCCGGGTCGTCGCGCAACAAGCCCCAGCGGCGGAACTGGGTCATGAACCACATGCCATCGGACAGGTAAGGCAGGTTGACCTCGCCACCGCCATGGAAGCGCAGTGCGTGCGGGTCTTGCCAGCGATTGCCGAGACCGTCGGCGTAATCGCCGAGCAGGCGCGGTTCGATGCAATTGAGCGGTGCATCGAGGTAGTCCGGGGCGCTTAACAACTGCGCGGTACTGCGGCGATTCTCAGCGCTTTCTTCGATGAAGCGGCTGGCCTCCAGAATCGCCATCACCAGCGCCCGGGCCGTGTTGGGGTATTGCTCGACGAACGCGCGGGTGCAACCGAGGACTTTTTCCGGATGGTCGGGCCAGATAGCCTGGGTCGTCGCCAGCGTGAAGCCGAGATTCTGTTTCACCGCGCTGGCGGACCAGGGTTCACCGACGCAGAAACCGTCGATCCGCCCCGCTTGCAGGTGCGCGACCATTTGCGGCGGCGGTACCACCACGCTGTCGACGTCGTGCAACGGGTGAATGCCCTGGCTCGCCAGCCAGTAATACAGCCACATGGCGTGGGTGCCGGTTGGAAAGGTCTGAGCGAACGTGAGTTTTGGGCGAGTTTGGTGCACGTGACGGTCCAATGCTTCAGGACCGGTCACGCCCAGGGCCTGCAAACCGTGGGAAAGGTTGATGCTCTGACCGTTCTGGTTGAGGCCCATGAGCACTGACATGTCGGTGGGAGCGACGCCGCCGATGCCAAGGTGCACCGCGTAAATCAGGCCGTAAAGACTGTGAGCAGCATCAAGTTCGCCGCTGACCAGTTTGTCCCGCAGGTTGGCCCAGGAGGACTGGCGCTTGAGGTTCAGGGTCAGCCCGTAAGGCTGGGCAAAGCCCTGGGTGGCGGCGACCACCACCGAAGCGCAGTCGCTCAAGGCCATGAAGCCGAGGTTGATGTCGGTCTTTTCCGGGGCATCGCTGCCGTTGACCCAGGCCAATGGGCCGGCTGATGGTTCGTTCATCGCGTCTTCACCTTGCAAAAAAAAGGCGTCGTCCCGGGTCCTCGCATGAGCAAGGTCGGGTGACGACGCCATTGTCCTGGCACTCATCTCGCCGTTGACAGGAGTGCTGATACCTCTGTGGGTGCAAGGCATATGCCAGCCCGGGTTTCATCAGCTTTCCATCAGGACTTCCCGCGCCATGTCTTTCATCCTGCCGACCCTTCATCGTCAGGCCGCAAAGGAGGTTGGCGTGCAAACCGAATCACTTCGTGCCACAACATTCCCGGATGCCCGTTCCGGCGGGCGGGTGTTGCATCTGCGTGTCAGCGAATCGACTGAGCTTCTGGGCTCGGCGCAGCACCATCGGTTGCCCGGCGGTTGGGAAGGGCTGATCGCGGTCAGCGAGGCGCTGCAAATGAGCGGCGGCGGTGTGCAGATGCTGCCGTTGCCCGAAACACGGCTGGTGAAATTACAGGTCTTTTTCGACCTGAGTGATGCGTTGATGGGGCAACGGCCGAGCCATGCCCCGTGGGCCATGTTGCCGGTCACGTACGAGACCGTTCGATCGGAACGCGCGCTGGAGCGTTGGTACATCGAGCAGGCCATGGGCGCGAGTCCGGCCTACCAGGCCTTTGCCGGCATGCTGCGTCAGACCGAGAGTTACGGGCTTGTGCGATTCCTGCTGGAACAGGGCACCCACAGTGAAAAACTGACCGACCTGGCGCAACGCTATGGCGTTTCCGTGTCACATTTTCGTCGATTGTGCCGACAGGCGCTGGGCAGTGCAGCCAAGCCTGCAATGCGCGGCTGGCGCACGGCTCAGGCGCTGTTGAACATGAGCCTGCGGGACTGCTCGCTGACGGATGTCGCGCTGGAGTCCGGCTTTGCCTCTTCTTCGCATTTCTCCAAGGAAATCCGCGAACTGGTGGGCTTCACGCCCAGCAGCCTCGCCGACATTACCTACCTTCCAGGCAAGTGAGCCGATGAACCGCCGATCGTTCTCCTTATCCCTTTTGCCCGTCTGCCTGACCACGGTGTTGCTGCTCGCACCCTTTGCCGCGCAGGCCGCTGTCTACAATTTCGAGGCCCGCGAACAAAGCGCGCGCACTTTTTTCAGCGAGCTGTCCGGACCACTGGGCAAGCCGGTCATCGTCAGCAAGGCCGCTGCGGCCAAGCGGATTTCCGGTACGTTCGATCTGCTCGCGCCGCAACGAACCTTTGAGCGAGTCAGCGCGCAAATGGGCTTGATCTGGTACAGCGATGGTCAGGCGATTTATCTGTATGACGCCCCGGAACTCAAAAGCTCGATGGTGTCGCTGCAGACCCTGACCGTGGCCAAGCTTCAGGCGTTCCTGGAACGCTCCGGGTTGTACGATCGTCGTTATCCATTGCGCCACGATGGTCTGCGTACGTTCCATGTGTCCGGCCCGCCGATGTATGTCGATCTGGTCACGCAAGCGGCCGGGCTGATGGATAACCAGCGCTCGGAACTGTTGTTGGGCAAGCAGCAGATCGGCGTAATCCCGGTGCGAAACACCTTTGTGAGCGACCGTAAATACGAGTTGCGAGATGACAAGGTGACGATTCCCGGGCTGGCCACCGTGATTGAGGCCTTGCTGCGCGGCGAGCGCAACGGCGTCGAGCCCGCGGTCGCGCAAACCGCTGCACAGCGACCGCAGGGCTTGATGCCGGCGTTCCCACTGGAAGGCCTGGCGAGCACCCCTTTGGATCAGGACCCGTCCGCGCCGCGAATTCTCGCGCGCGACACGGCCGCCGGGAACATTCGGGTCGTGGCCTATCCCGATACCAACAGCCTGTTGGTCAAGGGGTTGCCGGAGCAAGTGCGTTTTATCGAGAACCTGGTCAGCGCACTGGACACGCCCAAACGCCATGTGGAGCTGTCGTTGTGGATCATTGATCTGCACAAGGATGAACTCAATCAGTTGGGCATCAACTGGCAAGGCGCAGTGAATTCCGGCGGAACATTCAGCGCATCGCTCAACGCCGGCTCGGCGACCACGCTCGATGGTGCGTCGTTCGTCACCCAGGTCATGGCGCTGGAGCGCACGAGCCGGGCGAATGTGGTGTCGCGACCGGTGATCCTGACGCAAGAGAATGTGCCGGCGATTTTCGACAATAACCGAACGTTTTATGCGCCTCTGGTGGGCGAGCGCAGTGTTGATCTACAGCACGTGACCTACGGCACGCTGGTGAGCGTATTGCCGCGTTTCGCCCAGGCGGACGAGATTGAAATGTCGCTCAATATCGAAGACGGCAACGAAATCGAAAACCCTGGCCAGGGCGAACGACCGAGCGCTCTGCCGACGGTCGGCCGCACCCGGATCAGTACGGTGGCGCGGGTGCCGCCGGGCAAGAGCCTGTTGGTGGGCGGTTTCACCCGCGATGACCACAGCGAGCAGATCGGACGGATTCCGGTGCTGGGGTCGATTCCGTGGATCGGTCGGCTGTTCAGTTATCGGCAGAACCGCTCGGCCAATACCGTGCGGGTGTTCCTGATTCAACCCAAGGAAATTCGCGACACGCTGGAGCCCGGCGCCGATGAACCGGCTCCACAGTTGCTGACCCCGGAACAGCACGAACGTTTGCGCCGTTCCTATTTTCGGGCGGCAGTAAAATGATCCTGCCGGCGATTTCCACCGGCGGGCGAGCGGCTCAGGCACGGCTGAATGCCGAGAAGGCCGCAGAGCATCCGCAGCCACAGGCGAGCGCTGACACTGATCTCGACGAAAGCGGTACGGCTGCCGTCCTGCAGCGTTTCGTCCAGATCAGCGATGAGATGTCGGCGGCATTGGCGCAGTTTCGTGGTCGACGGCATTTCGAATTGAAGTCCGACACCCTGACTGACAACTTCGAAAGAGTTCTGGACGACGACACCGTGCCCAAGGTGCGACAGATACTCAGCCTGGCGCGGCTCGCCGACAAACCCATCGACTGGTTGCTGCAGATGGCGCGAAAGCTGTTTGCCGATGACAGTGATCTGGCGTTGGTGCTGCGAGAACTGCTGCGCCGTAAAAAACTCGAGAAGAGTATCCGTCAGCGGCTCGAAACGTTGTTGCAGACGGTGGTCGCTCAGGCCTCCCCCAAGCGCATGAATGCCGGCATCAACGCCGCCCTCAAGGCCAGAATGTTCGGTGCGTGCATGGCCGTGCGCGCGGCGTTGTTGCGCGAGACCTACCGGGATTTTCTCGAGTCAGACGAAGGGTCGGTCAGCTGTTATCAGGACTGGATTGCGCTGTACGGTCCACCGCAACGCACGAATGTGCTGGCCTTCATCGAAGCGGCGCTGCTCACCGATATCAGCGCCCAGGACCCGAGTTGCTCGCGCGCAGAGTTTGGCCAACTGCTGGCGAGGCTGAACGACCTCAAGCGCCTGCGTTCAGCCGACGGTCTGTTCATCGGCGGCCTGCTGGGCGATGAACTGATCTGCCAGCACAACCCCGACGAATCCGACTGGCTGGTGTTCCTGTTCGGTCTGTTGACCTGGCCCGATGAGCTCGACCAGTTGTTGCTCGGCGTGCTCGGTGAACGCGTGCTGTTGAGCCCGCACCGCGAGCGTTCGACGCTACTGCAGACGGTCCGTCGGCACAGCCTGCAGCTGCCATTGCAACTGTTTGTCGATGACGAGGCAACGCTGCGCCTGGCGCAACAGTTTTCGCGTTTGGCAGACATTGCCTACACCCACGAAAGTATTGAACAGCGACGTCTCGGCGGTTGCTCATGATTTTTCCCCGGAGCTGACCTGCCATGCTCAATGTGTTTTTGCGCAACGTCGGGGCTCGCCCGGAGCTGCTGATCCTGACGCTCATGGTGATGATCATCGCCATGCTGATCATTCCCCTGCCGACGGCGCTGGTGGATTTTCTCATCGGCCTGAACATCGTCATTTCGTTGCTGGTGTTCATGGGCTCGTTCTACATCGAACGCATCCTCAGTTTCTCGACGTTCCCGGCGCTGCTGCTGCTGACCACCCTGTTTCGCCTGGCGCTGTCGATCAGCACCAGCCGCTTGATTCTGAGCCAGGCCGACGCGGGGGAGATCATCGCGTCCTTTGGTGAGTTCGTGATCGGCGAAAGCCTCGTTGTGGGTTTCGTGATCTTTTCCATTGTCACCATTGTCCAGTTCATCGTGATCACCAAAGGCTCGGAGCGGGTCGCCGAAGTCGCGGCGCGCTTCTCGCTGGACGGCATGCCGGGCAAGCAGATGAGCATCGACGGTGACCTCAAGGCCGGCGCCATCACCGCGGAGGAGGCCAAGGAAAAACGTAGCGTGCTGGAGCGTGAAAGCCAGTTGTACGGCTCTTTCGACGGCGCGATGAAGTTCATCAAGGGCGATGCGATCGCCGGCATCATCATTATCTTCGTCAACTTCATCGGCGGGATGGCCATCGGTGTCGGGCAAATGGGCATGGACATGTCCACGGCTTTGTCGACCTACACCTTGCTGACCATCGGCGATGGCCTGGTGGCGCAGATTCCGGCGTTGCTGATCGCCATCGGCGCCGGTTTCATCGTGACCCGCGTCAACGGTGACGACAGCAACCTGGGGCGCAACATGCTGGCGCAGATGCTGGGCAATCCGTTTGTGATGGGCGTCACTGCGTTGCTGGCGGTGGGTGTCGGCCTGCTCCCGGGGTTTCCGCTGATGACTTTTCTGCCGATCGCCGCGGTGCTGGCGCTGGTGGTGTTTACCCGACATAGAAAGGCCTCCAGGGTCGCCAGCGACGGTGAAAGCCGTACTGCAGCCACCGAGCAAGGCGCGCTGCAAACCGGATCGGGATTGCTCGATGACGTGGATAACATCGCCACCGAAACCATCGCCTTGATGATCCTGGTGCCCACGTCGCAACTGGACGCGTTGAACAAAGCCCGTTGGGCGGCGCGCTTTCGCAGCCAGTTTTTCGTCGATTACGGCTTGCGCATACCCGAACCGCAGTTCCGCGCCAGCGAGGCGTTGCCGGCTCACCAAGTGGCGGTGCTGATCAATGAAGTGCGTGCCGAGCAGTTCGATATCCATTTCGATCACTGGCGCCTGCTCGACTACTCGCCGGACCTTGAACCTCTGGGTTTTGCCCTGGTGCGCGGCAACGACAGCAATCGCCTGGGCGGGGTCTGGGTCAACGCCGTCGACAAGGAGCGAGTGCAACAGTTGGGCTATCAACTGCGCCCGGCAGACGAAGAGTGCTATCGCTGCCTGGTCACGTTGCTGGCGCGCAATATCCAGGAGTTTTTCGGCGTGCAGGAGACCAAGCAACTGCTCGACGAAATGGAAACCCGCTATCCCGATCTGCTCAAGGAAGTGTATCGCCACGTCACGGTGCAGAAGATCGCCGAGGTGCTGCAGCGCCTGGTCGGCGAGCGAATTTCCGTGCGCAACATGAAGCTGATCATGGAGTCACTGGCCCACTGGGCGTCGCGGGAAAAGGACGTGCTGGCGCTGGTCGAACACGTTCGCGGGTCCATGGCGCGCTACATCAGCAACAAATTCGCCCACGGCAATGACTTGCGCGTCCTGCTGCTGTCGCCGGAATTCGAAGAGGTGGTACGCAAAGGCATCCGGCAAACCTCGGGCGGCAGTTTCATCAATCTGGAACCGGCCGAGTCGGAAGAGCTGATGGACCGATTGAGTGTCGGCCTCGACAGCCTGCACATTGCGCAAAAGGACATGGTGTTGCTGTGTTCGGTCGATGTGCGGCGCTACATCAAGAAACTGATCGAGGGACGGTTCCGGGAGCTGGACGTGATGTCGTTCGGCGAAATCTCCGAGACCATCTCGGTCAATGTCATCAAGACCCTCTGAGGAAACCCTGTAAATGATACCGATCGATATTGCCGACCTGTTGCGTGAAGCACTGCGACACAGTGGCTGCGTGGACAGCCAGATAGGGCACTTCGACAGCCACAGCACCATTGAAATGCAGATGAGAAACCTGCCCGATATCAACGTGGCCGTCGTGGAGGGCGATGTGTGGATCTGGGCAGCGGTCGCGCAGGCAACCCCAAACGTCATGAACCATTGCGCCTTCGAATTGATGCAGTTCTTGCTGGAAGGCAATGCTTTTTCTCGCACCGGCCAACTGCACCTGTGCGAAGTCCAGGGGCAGCTCGAACTGCGCTTGATGGCCAATGATCACGCTCTGGGAGACGCCGAGCATTTCGCACAAGCCCTGGATGCTTTTGTGCAGTCGATTGAAACGCTGTGCGAATTGTTGCGCCGATGAGCATCCGGCTGGAACGGCAGGCGGCCCATCCCCTGCGCTTGAGCGGTCCGTTGATCGAAGCGGCGCTGGACAATGTGGTGGTCGGTGAAGTCTGCGAAGTGCGTCGCCATTGGCGTTCGCCGCACGTGGCGGCCAAGGCGCAAGTGATCGGTTTCAAACCCGGCGCCGTCCTGCTCAGTTTGCTCGGTGACGCAAAAGGTCTGTCGAGGGAGTCGATGATTGTCCCGACGGGCTCGACATTGCGCCTGAGTTGCAGCGATGCCTTGCTGGGCAGCGTGGTCGATCCCCAGGGCAATATCGTTGAGCGACTGGCACCGTCGACAGCGTTTGAGCAGCAGGATTATCCGGTGGATGCCGACCCACCGTCGTACCACCAGCGACGGCCGGTAGCAGAGCCGCTGAGCACCGGAATTCGCGTTATCGATGGCTTGTTGACCTGCGGTGTCGGTCAGCGCATCGGCATTTTTGCCGCGGCCGGGTCCGGTAAAACGACGCTGATCAATATGCTGATCAGCCACACCGACGCAGACGTTTTCGTCATTGGCCTGATCGGCGAACGCGGGCGGGAAGTGACCGAGTTCATTGAACATCTGCGCCAATCCACGAAGCGATCACGCTGCGTGGTGGTGTATGCCACTTCGGATTTTTCCTCGGTGGACCGCTGCAACTCGGCGTTGCTGGCCACCGCCATCGCCGAGTATTTCCGCGATCAGGGCCAGCGTGTGGTGCTGTTGCTGGACTCATTGACCCGTTACGCCCGGGCTCGCCGTGACCTGGCGCTGGCCGCCGGTGAAGCACCGGCCCGGCGCGGCTATCCGGCGTCGGTGTTCGATGCCTTGCCACGTTTGCTGGAGCGGCCCGGTGTGACGGCTTCCGGGAGCATTACCGCCTGGTACACGGTCCTGCTGGAGAGTGACGATGAGCCGGACCCGATCGCCGAGGAGATTCGCTCCATTCTCGACGGCCATGTCTACCTCAGCCGTGCCCTGGCGGCCAAAGGTCATTACCCGGCGATCGATGTCTTGCGCAGCGTCAGTCGCGTGGCGACGCAAGTCACCAACGCGCAGGTGCAACAACTGGCTGCGTCGACCCGGGAAACCCTGTCTCGCCTGGAGCAGTTACAGATTTTCCTCGACATGGGCGAATACACCCAGGGCGCTGATGCCGCCAACGACCAGGCCCTGCAGCGCCGCGAGGCCTTGACTCACTGGCTGCGTCAGCCGACGGACGAATGTTGCGAACCTGACGAAACCCTGCGGAGCCTCAATGAACTCATTGCCTGACCGGCGACGCCTGTTGGCGTTCAGCCAGTTCCGTCAGCAACGCGGTGAACAGGCCGTGCTGCGTACACAACAACAGTTGCAACCGCTGCGGCAGGAACTCGCCGGTTTCGAGGGGCAAGAGGCATCGTTGCAAAACCTGCTGGCCAGCCATCGCGCCACCGATTGCGTTTTCGATCATGAGCAATTGTTGGCGCTGCTGCGGACCCAGGCCGTCATCCGCCGGCAGATTGATCTGCTGCGCCTTGAGCGCGATCGCGTGGACGGGCAGTGCAGGCAGCTTGAGCAGTCGTTGCAAGCGCAACGCGAGCAACTGCGTTGTCTGCAACGCAAACACGACAAATACGCACGGTCGGTGCAGCAGCTGTTGCGCGCGCAACGGCTTGAGCAGGTGCGCCGGGAAGAAAGGGAGATAGAAGAGATGACCGGAGCGACGATGAACAATGTTCCTGCGGTTCCACCCGTATCGACTCAAGTGCTGGAACCCGTCACCGAGGGTTCCGTGGATGAACTGCGCGACACGCTTGTACCGGCGCAGGAAGATGAACTGCCACAAGGTGTGCTGGATTTGCTGGCGAATTTGATTACGCGTCAGCGATCGGCATTGGAGGTTGGTCGCAAAGGGCTCGGGCTATCGATGACTCCCGTTCAGGTGGCAGCAGGTGCTGAAAGCCATGAGGCGCGGCTGACGATTCCTGCGTTGGCGCCTCATCCGTTACCGCAACGCATGGAATTTTTTGCTGCATCTATCGACAGGACGGCTATCCATTCGCAGGGCTTCAACGTGCAATCCGATGTAAAGTCAAGTCCGTCGATAATGGCTGCACGGGTGCCAATCGAACGCCAGCCAGGCCCGACCGAATCGTTGTCGGTAGAACGTCCGCCCAGTGCGGTTGAACCGCTGCCGACAGATCGCACGCCCATCTCTGGCGCACCGACAAAACTCGTCGCCGATCCGCAATCGCCCGAAACGTTGCCCCACCTTCACACCGTGCGCCACTCACCCTCGGTCGTACCGGTTTCTATCCCTTTACCTTCGGCGCCAATAACCAAGCCCGCACCCGAGGTGATGATCGAAGCGCTGCCCGGTTCGAGCCGCGGCTTGCTCCAGATTCCCTTCAACAAAGGCGCCGCCAGCGGGCAAGTGACCATCACCCGAGTGCCCGACGAACCCGTTCAGAACCTGCAGCTCAGCCCAAGCAACAGCCTGGTCTTCGAACAACTCAAGGCGCCCTATGAGCTGGTCCGGGATCCCGGCTGGCGGCTGACCGATAACGGCGGCGAGCAGCAACATCAGGGTTCGCAGCAGCAGCCGGATGACGAGCAGGCCGAGGAGCATCCGGCATGAGAGCGTTGACGTTGCGCCGGGTCGACGCTTTGGCGCACGCCCGCACGCAAGCGGTTCAACGCTGGCACCGCGCCGGTCATGGCGCAGGCTCGGGCAGACCGGATCGACAGCCCGGCTACTTGAGGTTTTGTGCGCGTGGACATGAAGGGGACTGGCGGGGGCTGATCCTGGCCCCCGACTGGCTGCATCACTCGTTGCCTCAGTTGCGTGCATTGCTGACGGTCGAGTGCCCGGTGGCGAGCATCGTCGGGTTGTTCCAGGCAGTGCCGCAACCGTTGCTGCCCGAGGTCGACGAGTTGCATTACCAGGAGCTGGTCGACGTCGAATTGATCGCCCCGGCAGAACTGCCGACTCACGACTTGCCATGGCTCGACACGTCCCGGGGGCGAGTGTGGTTGACGCAGTTGCCGCCAACACAGGCCTCCCATAGCTCGCTGGGACCGGACTCATGGCTGGGGGATTTGCCGCTTTGCCTGCATCTGCTGCTGGGCTTCAGCCACCTGCGTCAGGTGCGGCTGGGGCCGGGCGACGTCCTGCGCATCACGCACCGGACAGACCAGTGCCTGTTGGCAGATCAATGCATCGGCGTGTTCACGTTCACTGAAGAGGGATTACACATGCAATCGACGGTTGCCGATTCAAATCAACAGGCAGGGGCAGAAGCCGACGCGAAGGTCGAACTCGATGCTTTGCCGGTGCGCCTGGAATTTCTGCTTGCCACCCATGAGATCGAGCTGGGCACGTTGTCCCGGATCATCGATGGCCAACTTATTCCACTGGCGACCGATGCCGCCCGGCACATCGAGGTTCGCGCCAATGGCAAGCGCGTGGCCCGTGGCGAACTGGTGCAGCTGGACGAACAGTTGGGTGTCGAGTTGCTAGAGATTTATCGGAACACTGGCAATGAATGACGTCTCGCTGATTGCGCTGCTGGCGTTCGCGTCACTGCTGCCTTTTCTGGTGGCCGCCGGAACTTGCTACATCAAGTTTTCCATCGTGTTTGTCATCGTGCGCAACGCGCTGGGATTGCAGCAGGTGCCATCGAACATGACCCTCAACGCGATCGCCTTGATGCTGGCGATTTTCGTGATGACGCCGGTCATGAAGCAGGGTTATGGCTATTACAAGGAAGAAGCGGTGGCCTTCACCGACATCGAGTCGGTGGTGGACTTCGCCGAGAACGGTCTGGGTGGCTACAAGGATTATTTGCGCAAGTACACCGATCCCGAACTGGCCCAGTTCTTCGAGCGTGCACAAGCGGTTCAGAGTAGTGACGCCGAGGTAGAGCTGCCCGCTGATGAGCAACTCACGCCATCATTGTTTTCGCTGTTGCCGGCCTATGCGCTGAGTGAAATAAAAAGTGCATTCAAGATCGGCTTCTATCTCTACTTGCCGTTCGTGATCGTCGATCTGGTGATCTCCAGCATCCTGCTGGCACTGGGCATGATGATGATGAGCCCGGTGATTATTTCGGTGCCGATCAAACTGGTGTTGTTTGTCGCGCTGGATGGCTGGGCGCTGCTATCGACCGGTCTGGTCAAGCAGTACCTGACGTTACTGGCATAGGGGCGTCGACATGAACGATCTGGTCTATGCCGGCAATAAAACCCTGTACCTGATTCTGTTGATGGTGGCCTGGCCGATCATTGTCGCCACGGTGGTCGGCCTGGTGGTCGGGTTGATTCAGACCGTGACCCAGTTGCAGGAGCAGACGCTGCCGTTCGGGTTCAAGTTGCTGGCGGTGGCAGCTTGCCTGTTCCTGCTCTCGGGTTGGTACGGCGAAACCTTGCTCGATTTCAGTCGCGAAGTCATACGTCTGGCATTGGGTTAGGCCGATGTCGGTGACGCTGTTTTTCGATCTGTACGCGCTGTTCGCGGCGGCGATCCTGGGGTTTGCACGCCTGGCACCGATTTTTTTCATGTTGCCGTTTCTCAACAGCGGAGTGCTGACCGGGGCACCGCGTCAGGCCGTCATCGTGCTGGTGGCGTTGGGGTTCTGGACCTATGTCGGCGTGCCGCTGCCGCGCCTTGACGGGGTGGCATTCTTTGGACTGTTGCTGCGCGAGGCGGGCATCGGCGTCCTGCTGGGGTGTCTGCTGTGCTGGCCGTTCTGGGTGTTGCACGCCATGGGCAACCTGATCGACAACCAGCGCGGGGCAATGCTCAGCAGTACCGTGGACCCGGCCAACGGCGTCGACACCTCGGAGCTGGCGAACTTTCTGCAACTGTTTGCCGCCGCGGTTTATCTCGAAGGCGGCGGCATGCTGTTGATGCTCGAAACCGTCGGTCACAGTTATCGCATCTGCGCACCGATCACCGGCTGCGAGGTGCATCTGCCGGCGGTTTTCAGTTTGCTGGATGGATTGGTGAGCAAGACCCTGGTCATCAGCGCACCCGTGGTCGCCACGCTGCTGGTCAGCGAAGCGCTGCTTGGCCTGCTCTCGCGGTACGCACCGCAAATGAACGCGTTCTCGGTGTCGCTGACGGTCAAGAGCCTGGTGGCGTTGGTGGTGCTGATGCTGTATTTCGGCGTGCACCTGCCCGATGAAGTCCTGCGCATGGGCACCAAATCCCAGGCACTGGAGCACATTCTGGTTGGGGACGGGCTGGGTGCCGACGGGGAGGGTGGCGATGTCGTCCAGCGCCTCGAAGACTGAGAAGCCCACCGCCAAGCGATTGCGCGATGCGTCGCGCAAGGGGCAGACGTTCAAGGCCAAGGATCTGGTCATCACTTGCCTGACCCTGTGCGGTCTCACCTACATGGTGTTCAACAGCTCACTGATGGACGTCATGGAAGTCTATCGCCGCATCATCGCCAGCGATTTTGACGCCGACCTGCAAAAGTATTCGGCGACGTTGGTGGTCGTCGGGCTCAAGGCGTTGCTGCCGCTGCTGCTGGTGTGCGCCTTGACCAGCGCATTACCGGCGTTGCTGCAAAGCGGGTTTGCCCTGGCCAGCGAAGCCTTGAAGCTGAATCTCGGCGCGTTGAACCCTATCAATGGCTTCAAAAAACTGTTCAGCCTGCGCACGGTCAAGGACACGGTCAAAGCGCTGTTGTACCTGGGCAGCTTTGCCCTGGCGCTGTGGATTGTCTGGGTCACGCAGCGGCAACTGCTGTTCGCCCAGCCGCCATTGATAGCGTGAATGTGCCGAGACGAGCCAGGCGCGTTTGTAGGTTTGCCGTACCGTTCCACTCGTCTCTTAACCCGCCAAGCATGTTCAACACGGGGCCGATTGCCAGGGCGATTGCGCTCATTACGTTGCGTGTCAGGGGCGCGGCGGCATTGGCGAGCAAGTTTTTTTCCAGGGCAAATCCAATCAGTTGCCTGCACGTAGTGAGGATGGCGGCGGTCAATCCTGTGCGCACGCCGGAAATCGTCAGGTTGCTGGCCCACCGTCCCAGATCGCCTTCGAATTCGTTGCGTCCCAACTTGATCAGGAATTCGCCACAAAGGTCAACGATGGTGTGGGTGCGTTGGATCATTGCGTCCACTGTGCTTCCGATTAGTGACTTTGTTGCCATGCACGCCTGAACAAGTCGTTCTGCCAGAGATCCAGGCATTGCAGCGGCTATTGCAGCGTCGAAATCACCCCGAAGAACGCACTGAATAACCTGACAAACGCTCGTTGTGTGTTCATCGCTGGGCATCTCGATAATCACACTGTCCAGTTCCCGAGCTACACGCTCACTCACGGTAGTTATGGTATCTGGATGCAGTCCAGCGACGAGTTCCTCGGGTACGTGATGAATCAGGTCCTCGTTGATTGTCCGAGAGTATGTGCAGCCTTCCATTTCCACTATCGTGTGAGCAGGACGGATGGGCGGCGCGGAACTGGCGGCATTTCCATAAGATTGGGGAGGTGTTGATTGGATGGAGGAGTTCAGCATTTGATTGACTTCCATGGGATGCTGCGTGAATGCAGTCGAATCGATCATTCATCCGCTGTACGGCGCGAACTATCAAAAAACGCTCCGCACCGCCGGGGTGAATAAATCCCTTGGTTCTCGCCGCTGCCCCTCCACCCGGCTATAATCGCCGCCACTTTTCATTGCCCAGAGTCAAACCCGCCCATGTACACCCTGGCCCGTCAGCTGTTGTTCAAACTTTCCCCGGAAACCTCCCACGATCTGTCCCTGGACCTGATCGGTGCGGGCGGGCGTTTGGGTCTCAACGGCTTGCTGTGCAAGGCCCCGGCGAAAAAGCCGGTGAGCGTCATGGGCCTCGACTTTCCGAACCCGGTAGGTTTGGCGGCGGGTCTGGACAAGAACGGCGCGGCCATCGACGGTTTTGCCCAACTGGGTTTTGGTTTTGTCGAAATCGGCACCATCACCCCGCGTCCACAGCCGGGCAATCCGAAACCACGGATTTTCCGTCTGCCGGAAGCCGAGGCAATCATCAACCGCATGGGCTTCAACAACCTCGGCGTCGATCACCTGCTGGCCCGCGTGGCAGCGGCCAAGTACAAGGGCGTGCTGGGCATCAACATCGGCAAGAACTTCGATACCCCGGTCGAGCGTGCGGTCGACGACTACCTGATCTGCCTGGACAAGGTTTATGCCCACGCCAGCTACGTGACGGTCAACGTCAGCTCGCCGAACACGCCGGGCCTGCGCAGCCTGCAGTTCGGTGACTCGCTCAAGCAATTGCTGGCGGATCTGGCGACCCGTCGCGCGGAACTGGCGTTGCGTCACGGTAAACATGTACCGCTGGCGATCAAGATCGCACCGGACATGACCGACGAAGAAACCGCGCAAGTCGCACAAGCGCTGATCGAAACCGGGATGGACGCGGTGATCGCCACTAACACCACCCTGAGCCGCGTCGGTGTCGAAGGCATGGAACACGGTGACGAGGCGGGCGGTTTGTCCGGCGCACCGGTTCGTGACAAGAGCACCCACACCGTGAAGGTGCTGGCAGCCGAACTGGCCGGTCGCTTGCCGATCATCGCCGTGGGCGGCATCACCGAAGGCAAGCACGCGGCCGAGAAAATCGCTGCCGGGGCGAGCCTGGTGCAGATCTACTCCGGCTTCATCTACAAAGGCCCGGCACTGATTCGCGAGTCTGTCGACGCCATCGCCGCCCAGCGCTAAACCCTGTGGGAGCGGGCTTGCTCGCGAAAACGATGTGTCAGTCAACATCACTTTTGAATGTTAAATCGCTTTCGCGAGCAAGCCCGCTCCCACAGTTAACGTGTTTACAGATCAAGGTTGAGTTTTTTCAGGCATAAAAAAGGGCTCCTTGAAGGAGCCCCTGGGCCGGAGCCCGCCGCCCGGATGGGGCGTGCGTGGTAAGTCGTTACGTAATCAGGTTGTCGTGTCGGAGTGTGTGCCCTGTGTTAGCCGACGGCGTGAAGTTCGTTGAGTCTATGGATTCCCGCAGTGCCGGTCATACCGTCCCAGTTGTCGCCGCGTCCTTCTCGCCAGCCGTTGATCCAGGCTTGGCGTACCGACGGTAGAGTAAATGGGCAAAGCTCACGGGATTTGCCACCAACGCCATATTGATATCCGCGCAAAAATGCTCTTTCCAACGGATCACGCTTAAGTCTTCTCATAGGGTGTTTCCCTCACTTGTTGACTGTAGTTATCGCGTCGACCTCAATCGAGGTCTGGCAGAAATGTCTGCCGTTGGGGGCTCGCTGCCGGCGTGGCGAGCCAAGGTGTTGACGTCCGTTGTGGCGCCAACCTGTATTGAGTTCTAACCAATGCGTCACATCGAGGGAATGATCGTTTTGTCATAAGAACGTAACCATAAAGATGCTATGGCCATAAGTAACACAATGTTTGACCCGTATTTATTGGCCAAAGCCCTGTATGATCGGCCCCCCGCAGAATGATGGGGTTAATCCTTTAGTGAGAATGGCTCGTGTTGCGTCGAGCATTTTTCGACGAAGGGTCGACTTATGTCATTTTATTGCATCAACTTTTTTATCTGCCCGTGCATCTAAGCTCTTCTAACCTGAGCAGCACGGGTGGGACGGCACACCTTCGTGCCACGCGGGCGCTCTTTTAGAAAAGCGCCTGATTGAAAACCGGGCCGGCAATGCGTTGCCGGTTCACTTAGCCAAAGGCTCTGGAATTACCATGTCCGATCGTTTCGAACTCTTCCTCACTTGCCCTAAAGGCCTTGAAGGCCTGCTCATCGAGGAAGCCGTCGGGCTTGGCCTTGAAGAAGCGCGTGAGCACACCTCTGCCGTGCGCGGCATGGCGACCATGGAAACCGCTTATCGCCTGTGCCTGTGGTCGCGTCTGGCGAACCGGGTGCTGCTGGTGCTCAAGCGTTTCCCGATGAAGGACGCCGAAGACCTGTACCACGGCGTGCTCGATATCGAGTGGCAAGACCACATGCTCAACGACGGCACCCTGGCCGTCGAGTTCAGCGGTCACGGCTCGGGCATCGACAACACCCACTTCGGCGCCTTGAAAGTCAAAGACGCCATCGTCGATAAACTGCGCACCCCGCAGGGCGACCGTCCATCCATCGACAAACTCAACCCGGACCTGCGCATTCACCTGCGTCTGGACCGTGGCGAAGCGATTCTCTCCCTCGACCTCTCCGGCCACAGCCTGCACCAGCGCGGCTATCGTTTGCAGCAAGGCGCGGCACCGCTGAAGGAAAACCTCGCGGCCGCGATCCTGATCCGTTCCGGCTGGCCACGCATCGCGGCCGATGGCGGCGCGCTGGCTGACCCGATGTGCGGTGTGGGTACGTTCCTCGTCGAAGCGGCGATGATCGCCGCCGACATGGCGCCGAACCTGCGTCGCGAGCAGTGGGGCTTCACCGCGTGGCTCGGTCACGTGCCGGCGCTGTGGAAAAAGCTGCACGAAGAAGCCACCGAACGCGCCGCGGCCGGTCTGGCCAAGCCACCGCTGTGGATTCGTGGTTACGAAGCCGACCCGCGCCTGATTCAACCGGGCCGCAACAACGTCGAACGTGCCGGCCTGAGCGAGTGGATCAAGATCTACCAGGGCGAAGTCGGTACGTTCGAGCCGCGTCCGGACCAGAACCAGAAAGGTCTGGTGATCTGCAACCCACCGTACGGCGAGCGTCTGGGCGACGAGGCGAGCTTGCTCTATCTCTACCAGAACCTCGGCGAACGCCTGCGTCAGGCCTGCCTGAACTGGGAAGCCGCCGTCTTCACCGGCGCCCCGGATCTGGGCAAGCGCATGGGCATCCGTAGCCACAAACAGTATTCGTTCTGGAACGGCGCGTTGCCGTGCAAGCTGCTGCTGATCAAGGTCACGCCGGACCAGTTCGTCACCGGCGAACGTCGCACCCCGGAACAGCGTCAGGTCGAGCGCGAACAGGCGGAATACGATCAGGCGCCGAACGAGCCGCAGGAACGTCAGTACAACAAGAACGGCAACCCGATCAAACCGGCCCCGGTGGTGATCGAGCAGCCACGCTTGAGCGAAGGCGGACAGATGTTTGCCAATCGCCTGCAAAAGAATCTCAAGGCGCTGGGCAAGTGGGTCAAGCGTGAAGGCATCGACTGCTACCGCGTTTACGATGCCGACATGCCGGAATACTCGATGGCCATCGACCTGTATCAGGATTGGGTGCACGTCCAGGAATACGCCGCGCCGAAATCCATCGATCCGGAAAAAGCCTCGGCCCGCATGTTCGACGCCCTGGCGGCCATTCCGCAGGCGTTGAACATCGACAAGAGCCGCGTGGTGGTCAAGCGTCGCGAGCGTCAGAGCGGCACCAAGCAGTACGAACGCCAGGCCGCACAGGGCAAGTTCGTCGAGGTCAACGAAGGCGGCGTGAAGCTGCTGGTGAACCTCACCGATTACCTCGACACCGGTCTGTTCCTCGACCACCGGTCGATGCGCATGCGTATTCAGAAAGAGGCGGCCGGCAAGCGCTTCCTCAACCTGTATTGCTACACCGCGACCGCCAGCGTTCACGCTGCCAAGGGCGGCGCGCGCAGCACCACCAGCGTCGATCTGTCGAAAACCTACCTGGACTGGGCGCGTCGCAACCTGTCGCTGAACGGTTTCTCCGACAAGAACCGTCTGGAGCAAGGCGACGTAATGGCCTGGCTCGACGCCTGCCGTGACGAGTACGACCTGATCTTCATCGACCCGCCGACGTTCTCCAACTCCAAGCGCATGGAAGGGATCTTCGACGTGCAACGTGACCAGGTGCAATTGATCGACCTGGCCATGGCACGGCTGGCGCCGGGGGGCGTGTTGTACTTCTCCAACAACTTCCGCAAGTTCGAGCTGGAACCCAACCTCGCCGAGCGTTATGCGGTCGAGGAGATTACCGCCCAGACCATTGATCCGGATTTTGCCCGCAACGCCAAGATCCACCGAGCCTGGAAAGTCACGGCACGTTGACACTTTCTGGCATTGGATCCACAGAGCCTTGATTTTTAAAGGCTCTTGGCTTCTTTCAGTGCTGGTCAAATTGATGGCTAATAGCTATAACTCAACGCATGGCCAATGGGCTTTTCCGGCACCTGGCGTTTTGAGTTGCCTCTATGTCGTTGCACTCCGTGCGCCCCAAGATCCTGGGTTTTATCAGTGAAGATGTTTCGGCCTGGCTGGTCGCGCTGCTGGTATTGGTCATCGGCGGCGTTCTCACGGGGCTGTTGGCCTGGTCGACCCTGAATCTGTTCCACCAACAATTGCGGCAACGTTTCCAGCTGATGGCCAGTGAACGTTACAGCCGTATCGAAGAGCGTTTCGAAGATCAGGAACAGCGCCTCGACGGCCTGCGCCGGTTCTTCACCAATTCCGATACGGTCAACCCCGACGAATTCAACGGCTATACCCAACCTCTGCTGCACCGAACCCAGGCCTATACGTTTGCCCGGCGGGTCAGCGGTGCCGAGCGCGCTGAATTTGAGCGCCAGGTGCGTGAGGAAGGTTTATCCGACTTCAGCATTCGTGAGCTCGATGCCGACGGCCAGCTGCAACTGGCGGCCGAACGGGATGAGTACGTGGTGGTGCTGTATAGCCAGACGCAAAGCCGGCTCGGTGCGCCGCTGGGTTACGACTTGCTGGCGCAACCCCTGCGCCGTTCCACCCTCGAGCGGGCCGATCAGAATGCCAGGATGGCGGTGTCGCAGCCGATGTACCTGGTCAGCATCGAGCCGGCCTATGCCCGGGGCGTGCTGTTGGTTGCGCCAGTCCTGTCCCGCAACAGTTCGCAAACCAAACCCTACGGTTACGTGATGGCGGTGATCAGCATGCGTCAGTTGCTGGCCGACGGGTTGCCGGAGGCGAGCCGCGATTATCTGTCGGTGCGCATCCTCGACTTGTCCACCGACGATCAGCACGAAGTGCTCTATGAATCCCCCAACGGGCCCGCCGCCAGTGAGTTGGCCGCGACCCGGCTGCTGCGGCTTGCCGATCACAACTATCAAGTCGATATCCAGCCCAGCGAGGCCTTCCTGCAAGCCAACCATTCTTCGGTCACCAGCGTGGTGGTGCTGGGTGGCTTGCTCAGTCTGATGCTCAGCGCGCTGCTTTATGTGCTGGTCAGTCAGCGGCAACGGGCGTTGAAAATGGTCGAGCAGCGGACCCAGGAGCTGCGCGCTCGTGAGCAGGAACTGCGCGGCACCCATGGTCAGTTGCGCGGCGTGCTGAATGCCGCGACTCAGGTGGCGATCATCGCCACCGACCTGCGCGGCGTCATCAGCACCTTCAATGCCGGGGCAGAGCAGATGCTCGGCTATTCCAGCACGGATGTGGTGGGGCACATGACCCTGGAAAACCTGCATCTGCCCCGGGAGCTGCTGGCGCGCTCGGCGGAATTGAGCGCGCGCTACGGCAAGCCGATTCCGACCTGCCAGGCGATGTTGGTCGAGGGCGGTGAAGAGGGCGGTCACGAGGCGCGGGAGTGGACCCTGGTTCGCGGCGACGGCAGCCATTTGACGGTGAACATGCTGGCGACCCCGGTGCTCGACGAGCAAGGTCTGTGGGTCGGACACCTGGCCGTCTGCATCGACGTCACCGAGCGCAAGCGGGTGTACGAGGCGCTCGCCGCACGGGATTTGTTGTTGAAGAAACTCAGTGCCCATGTGCCCGGCGGGATTTACCAGTTCAAGATGGAGTTCGACGGACGCTTCAGTCTGATCTACGCCAGCGATGGCATCCGCGAAATCTATGAGCTCGAACCGGATGTGATGCTGCTCGACGCTGAAGCGATTTTCACCCGGATTCATCCCCAGGACACCACCCGGGTTCGCGCCTCCATCCGTGCGTCGGCGGACACGCTCAGCCCATGGCGCGAGGAATACCGTGTGCTGCTGCCGGTACGTGGCCTGCGCTGGGTCCGAGGTGAAGCGACGCCGGAGGAACTGCCCGGTGGCGGCGTGCTCTGGCATGGCTACGTCTCGGACATCTCCGACTTGAAACGGGTGGAAGAAGAGTTGCGGGCGCTGTCGATTACCGACTCGCTGACCGGGATCCACAACCGCCGCTACTTCCAGGAGCGCCTGACCACCGAAATGGCCCGGGTCGAGCGCGGCGGCGGCGAGTTGTCGGTGATCATGCTCGACATCGACCACTTCAAACGCATCAATGACCAGCACGGTCATGCGGTGGGCGATCGGGTGTTGCAGGCGGTGTGCGAGCGTATTGGTTATCGGCTGCGGCGCACCGACGTGTTCTGTCGCCTGGGTGGTGAGGAGTTCATGGTGCTCTGCCCGGACATCGACGGCGAAAAGGCCCATGTGCTGGCGCTGGAGTTGTGGCAAGGCTTGCGCAGCTCGCCGATCGACGACGTCGGGATCGTCACCGCGAGTTTCGGGATCGCCAGTTGGCGCGTCAACGAGGGTGCGGATTCGCTGCTATTGCGGGCTGACTCGGGGGTTTATGCGGCGAAGCAGGCGGGGCGTGATCGGGTTCAGGGCGAGATGAATTAAATCAGGCCGCACACAAACCCCTGTGGGAGCGGGCTTGCTCGCGAAGGCGGTGCATCAGTCGACATTAATGTTGACTGACACACCGCCTTCGCGAGCAAGCCCGCTCCCACATTTGATCTGCGGTGTTTTACAGAACCGAAGCCGTATCAGGCAGTTTCGGCTGGCGATACAAGTCCAGCAGCACCTGATCCAACACCGAGGACGCGCCAAACGGTGCCTTGTCGTTGAGGATCGCCACCACCGCCCAGGTATTGCCGTTGACGTCGCGGCTGAAGCCGGAGATCGCGCGCACGGTGTTCAGAGTGCCGGTCTTGACGTGGGCTTCACCGCGCATCGCGGTGGTCTTCAGGCGTTTACGCATGGTGCCGTCGGTGCCGGCAATCGGCATCGAGCTGATGAACTCGGCGGCGTACGGGCTGTGCCACGCGGCTTGCAGCATCGCGGCCATTTCCCGCGCACTGACACGTTCTGCACGGGACAGGCCGGAACCGTTCTCCATCACCAGGTGCGGCGCGGTGATGCCTTTTTTCGCCAGCCACTGGCGCACCACACGCTGGGCCGCCTTGGCGTCGTCGCTGTCGGCGTCGGTGCGGAATTTCTGGCCCAGGCTCAGGAACAACTGCTGAGCCATGGTGTTGTTACTGTATTTGTTGATGTCGCGGATGATTTCCGCCAGGTCCGGCGAGAAGGCGCGAGCCAGCACCTTGGCGTCCTTTGGCGTGGGTGCCAGAACATCCTTGCCCTGAATGCTGCCACCCAGTTCTTTCCAGATCGCCCGGACCGCGCCCGCGGTATAGGTTGCGTGGTCGAGCAACGACAGGTAAGTCTGGGAGCTGCAGCCTTCGCCCAACTGACCGCCGACGGTCACGTTCACGGTGCCATCGGCCTGGGTTACCGGGTTGTAACGCACGCCACCGGTGCATTGCTTGGCGTTGACGGCCTTGACCTGGTTTTCGATGCGGATGCTGGAGATCGGCGGTTCGACCGAAATCAGCACCCGACCGTTGTCGTTGCGCGCCACGAAGCGCAAGGCCTTGAGGTTGACCAGCAGCGAGTCGGGTTTGACCAGGAACGGTTTGTTCTCGTCATTGCCGTCATCGTTGAACTCGGGCAATTGCGGTTGCACGAAGAAGCCACGGTCCAGCACCAGGTCGCCGGTGACTTGCGTCACGCCGTTGGCGCGCAGGTCGCGCATCAGCAGCCAGAGTTTTTCCATGTTCAGTTTCGGATCGCCGCCACCCTTGAGGTAGAGGTTGCCGTTGAGAATGCCACCGCTGAGTGTGCCGTCGGTGTAGAACTCGGTTTTCCACTGATGGTTCGGGCCGAGCATTTCCAGCGCGGCGTACGTGGTCACCAGTTTCATGGTCGAGGCCGGGTTGACCGAGACGTCAGCGTTGAAAATGGTCGGGGTGCCAGGACCGTTGAGCGGGATCATCACCAGCGACAGGGCGTTGTCCTGCAACTTGCTGGCCTTCAGGGCCTTTTCGACGTTGGGCGACAGACCGGTGTTGATGGTGGCGGCGGAAACGGGGAGGGCCAGGGGGAGAAGAAGACTGGCCAGCAACAGTGGACGCAAAGATTTGATCATCGGAAATAGAACCCTACAGCCGAGGGGAAAAATGACGAGGGCATGAAGATAAATTCCCTCAGTGGTCATGAAAGTGTCGGCATTATGCCCCAAGGTGTAGCGGCTTGTGCCGTGCCCCGGTCACCTAATCCGCTATTTTTTACCGGCGGTAGCATGTCGCGCCCAGAGAATCGGGCAATTGGCGGCTTAAACTGCTAAAGTGCCGCCCGTTATTACTTATGAGGATTGTTCCAATGGCGACTAACCGTTCCCAGCGTCTGCGCAAAAAACTGTGCGTCGATGAATTTCAAGAGCTGGGTTTCGAACTGAACCTGGATTTCAAAGAAGATTTGGCTGATGAAGCCATTGATGCTTTCCTCGACGCGTTCCTGAAAGAAGCCATGGAAGCCAACGGTCTGGGCTATGTTGGCGGCGACGACTTCGGTCTGGTTTGCCTGCAGAAACGTGGCTCGGTCAGCGCTGAACAGCGCGCTGCCGTTGAAGCCTGGCTCAAAGGCCGCACCGAGCTGACCAGCGTTGAAGTCAGCCCGCTGCTGGACGTCTGGTACCCGGAAAAGCCGATCAATCCGGTAGCTTGATGTCATGAAAAACGGCGACCCGAGGGTCGCCGTTTTTTTTTGGCAAAAAAAAACGCCGCCCCCCCCTGTAGGAGCGAGCTTGCTCGCGAAAAACGTTAACGATGACGCGGGCCGCCTGAATGCACACGTTGTCTGGACGTTTTTCGCGAGCAAGCTCCTACAAGGGGGGCGCGCGGTATTCATGACTTGCGCCAGTTCAGGATCAGCAAGGTCAACACCCCCGCCACAATCCCCCAGAACGCCGAACCGATGGAAAACAGCGTCAGCCCCGACGCCGTGACCATAAAGGTAATCAGCGCCGCTTCACGTTCCTTCACTTCGGTCATGGCAATGCTCAAGCCATTGATGATCGAACCGAACAACGCCAGCGCCGCAATCGACAGCACCAGTTCTTTCGGCAACGCGGCAAACAGCGCCGCCAGCGTCGCGCCGAATACCCCGGCGATCCCGTAGAAAATCCCGCACCAGACCGCCGCCGTATAACGCTTGTTGCGATCCTCGTGGGCATGCGGGCCGGTGCAGATGGCCGCGCTGATGGCGGCCAGGTTGATCCCGTGGGAACCGAACGGCGCCAGCAACAGCGAAGCGATGCCCGTCGTGGTGATTAGCGGCGAAGCCGGCACGTTATAACCGTCGGCGCGCAGCACGGCGATGCCCGGCATGTTCTGCGACGTCATCGCCACCACGAACAGCGGGATGCCGATGCTGATGGTCGCGGCCAGGGAGAAGTGCGGCGTGGTCCAGACCGGCGTCGCCACTTCCAGGTGAAACGCGCTGAAATCCAGCAGCCCCATGAACCCTGACAACGCCGTGCCGATGAGCAGTGCAGCGAGTACGGCGTAGCGGGGCGACAAGCGCTTGATCACCAGGTACGTGAAGAACATCCCCAGCACCAGCGCGGTGCGATGCTGGGCGGCGACGAAAATTTCGCTGCCGATCTTGAACAGAATCCCTGCCAGCAATGCGGCGGCCAAGGACGCCGGAATCTTCTTCACCAGGCGTTCGAAGCTGCCGGTCAATCCACAAATTGTGACCAGCACCGCGCAGGTGATATAGGCCCCAATGGCTTCGCCGTAGCTCACACCGCCAAGGCTGGTGATCAGCAACGCTGCACCGGGTGTCGACCAGGCAATGGTGATCGGCGTGCGATAACGCAGGGACAGGCCGATCGAGCACACCGCCATGCCGATGGAAATTGCCCAGATCCACGACGAAATCTGCCCACTGGTCAGCCCTGCCGCTTGCCCGGCCTGGAACATCAGCACCAGGGAGCTGGTGTAGCCGGTCATCATCGCGATGAAACCGGCGACAATGGCCGAGGGTGACGTATCGGCCAGAGGACGGAGCTGCGTGTGCGTTGCGTCGTTCATGACAGCGGTGTTCCTTGTTCTGATAAAAATGGCGAATCAACGCTGAACCCTGTGGGAGCGGGCTTGCTCGCGAAGGCGGTGTGTCAGTCGACATCTGCTTTAACTGACACACCGCCTTCGCGAGCAAGCCCGCTCCCACACGGGGATTGCGTTCTGGCTGCGGATTCTGCGTTAAAGCCTAAACTCAAACGTAAGCAATCGTTGCAATACAGCGAGGGCGACAAACAGCCGTACAGTCGTGTTGCCACCATCCATTGTGTACAATCGCGGTGTTTTTTACGCGATACTTGCCAGCGACCCACTGTGCCGTATTACAGTCACGGTCAATTCGCCGCAGTTCTCCCGACTCGAGTGCCCATGAACGAACAGTTGCAACCCCTCAAGAAACAACCGCGAGCAGGCAAAGCCGGCCGCAGCGGTACCCAGGACGATATTGTCTACGCGCATATCTTCGAGGCCATCCTCGAACAGCGCCTGGCGCCCGGCACCAAGTTGAGCGAAGAAGCGCTGGGGGAAATTTTCGGGGTCAGTCGCACCATCATTCGCCGCGCGCTGTCGCGCCTGGCCCATGAAGGCGTCGTGCTGTTGCGGCCGAACCGTGGCGCCGTGGTTGCCAGCCCGAGTGTCGAAGAAGCGCGTCAGGTGTTCCTTGCCCGGCGTCTGGTGGAGCGTGCGATCACGGAACTGGCGGTGCAACACGCCACCGCCGAGCAGATTGCCGAATTGCGCCAGATGGTCAACGACGAACGCGACAGCTTCTCCCGTGGCGATCGCGGTGCCGGTATCCGTCTGTCGGGCGAGTTTCACCTGAAACTGGCCGAAGCGGCGAAGAATGCTCCGTTGATCAGCTTCCAGCGCAGCCTGGTGTCCCAGACCTCGTTGATCATCGCCCAATACGAAAGTGGCAACCGTTCGCACTGTTCCTACGACGAGCACACCCAACTGATCGACGCCATTGAAGCGCGTAACGGGGAGTTGGCGGTGAATTTGATGATGCATCACATGGATCACATCGACAGCAAACTCAACCTCGACGAGGAAAGTGCGTCGGATGATTTGCATGCGGTGTTCTCGCATTTGCTGCAGACCAAGAAGCCAGGGCGGCCGACCGCGAAACTCTGATAGACCGAGTGGCGCCCTTCGCGAGCAAGCCCGCTCCCACAGGGTTTTGTGTTGAATGCAAATCCTGTGTCCACCAGAGATCAACTGTGGGAGCGGGCTTGCTCGCGAAGGCAATCTGACAGACAACAAAAATCCCCCGGCCTGAAAAGCGACGGGGGATTTTTTATGCCCGAAAAACCTTACCGCTGATGCACCTGACTCCCCGCCGCATACGTCTGCAACACCGTCCGGTCATCCCCCAGCGTCATCAACACAAACAACGTCTCGGCAATGTTGTTCGCCTGCTTCAAGCGATAGCTCAGCAACGGCGTAGCGTTGTAATCCAGCACCAGGAAGTCTGCATCGGTGCCCGGTTTCAGCGTGCCGATCTTGTCTTCCAGGCGCAGTGCACGCGCACCGCCGAGGGTCGCCAGGTACAACGATTTGAACGGGCTCAGTCGCGCGCCTTGCAGCTGCATGACTTTGTACGCCTCGTTCAACGTCTGTAGCAGCGAAAAACTGGTGCCGCCGCCAACGTCCGTGCCCAGACCGACATTCAGCTTGTGCTTCTCGGCCATCGGCAAATTGAACAGGCCGCTGCCGAGGAAGAAGTTCGAGGTCGGGCAGAAGGCAATCGCCGAACCGGTCTCCGCCAGGCGCGCGCATTCGTCGTCGCACAGGTGCACGCCGTGGGCGAACACCGAGCGCTCGCCCAGCAACTGGTAGTGATCGTAAACGTCGAGGTAGCCCTTGCGCTCCGGGAACAGTGCCTTGACCCACTCGACTTCCTTGAGGTTTTCGCTGATGTGGGTCTGCATGTACAGATCCGGATATTCACTGAGCAACTGGCCGGCGAGGGTCAGTTGTTCCGGGGTGCTGGTCGGCGCAAAGCGCGGAGTGACGGCGTAGTGCAAGCGACCTTTGCCGTGCCAGCGCTCGATCAACGCCTTGCTTTCGACGTAGCTGGATTCGGCGGTGTCGGTCAGGTAGTCCGGCGCGTTGCGGTCCATCATCACCTTGCCGGCGATCATTCGCAGGTCCAGCTGTTCGGCGGCCTCGAAGAACGAGTTCACCGATTGCGGGTGCACGCTGCCGAACACCAGCGCGGTGGTGGTGCCGTTGCGCAGCAGTTCCTTGATGAAAATGTCCGCGACTTCGTCGGCATGGGCCTTGTCGGCGAACTGGCTTTCACATGGGAAGGTGTAGGTGTTGAGCCAGTCCAGCAACTGCTCGCCGTAGGCGCCGACCATGCCGGTTTGCGGCAGGTGGATGTGGGTATCGATGAAGCCGGGGGTGATCAGCGCGTCCTGATAATGAGTGATCTCGATATCGGCCGGCAGGGTCGGCAGCAATTCGCTGGCGTGACCGAGGGCGCTGATCTGGCCGTTATCGACCACCAGCAAACCATCTTCGAAATACTCATAGGACGCTTCGATGCCCACTTCGGCGGGGTCGGCGATGCTGTGCAGGATGGCGGCGCGGTAGGCTTTGCGAGTCAGAGGCATGGGCGTTCTCAGTGGGAGGCCTGGCTGCGGCGTGAAGCAGGCAGCAGTTTGGCAATCGATGATCCGGCGCTGGCGGTGTGCTGGCCGAAATTCGCGTTATAGGTGGCGATGATCTCGCCGGCGATGGAGATGGCGATTTCCACAGGCAACTTGCCTTTGACTTCGCCGAGGCCCATCGGGCAGCGCATGCGTTGCAGCACGCTGCTGTCAAAACCGCGGTCGCGCAGACGGTGTTCGAACTTCACCCGTTTGGTCTTCGAGCCGATCAGGCCGAAGTAAGCGAAGTCGTTGCGTTTGAGGATCGCAGCGGTGAGTTCAAGGTCGAGCTGATGATTGTGGGTCATGACGATGCAGTAACTGCCGGCGGGCAGGTCGTCGATTTCGTCCACCGGTTCTTCGGCGACGATTTTGCGTACGCCATAGGGGATCTGTTCAGGGAATTCCGCTTCCCGCGAATCGATCCAGCGCACCCGGCAGGGCAGGCTGGCGAGCAACGGCACCAATGCCCGACCGACATGGCCGGCGCCGAACACGGCAATCTGCGCCTGAACCTGGCCCATCGGTTCGAACAGCAACACGGTCACGCCGCCGCAGCATTGACCGAGGCTGGCACCGAGGCTGAAGCGCTCCAGGTGCGTGTCCTGTTTGCCGCTGGCCAGCATTTCGCGGCCGATCTGCATGGCCTTGTATTCCAGATGCCCGCCACCGATGGTGTCGAAGGTCTGGCTGG
The DNA here is from genome assembly GCF_059695695.1 of Pseudomonas sp. LBUM1670. Lineage (NCBI taxonomy): Bacteria > Pseudomonadati > Pseudomonadota > Gammaproteobacteria > Pseudomonadales > Pseudomonadaceae > Pseudomonas > Pseudomonas sp. LBUM1670. The sequence goes on from NZ_CP166783.1 coordinate 1,973,406, forward strand.
CGCTGATGACCATCTTCGAGCCAGCATTGCGCGGCGTCGAGCCGAGCTCTTCGATGATGGTCACCAACACGCAGGGTTCACCGCGGTTTTGCAGGTCGGCGAGGGCGTCGATCCAGTTGTACATGTTTCACCTCGACATCTGTGTTGTCTGTTCGGCCGTCTTCGCGAGCAAGCCCGCTCCCACAGGGGAGTGCATTCCAAATGTGGGAGCGGGCTTGCTCGCGAAGGGAGCGCCTCGGTTTAGAGCGAAGCCAACTCGGTTTCGGTTTCAACGGCCTTGGCCGCCTTCAACTGCCGCATCTGCTCACACCCCCACAACACCCGCTCCGGCGTCGCCGGTGCATCGATTTTCGGTTGATGCCTGTAATCGCCCAGACTCGCCACCGCGTCCTTGATCGCACACCACGACGCGATGCCGAGCATGAACGGTGGTTCGCCCACAGCCTTGGAGTGGAACACCGTGTCTTCGGGATTCTTGCGGTTCTCCACCAGCTTCACCCGCAGGTCCAGCGGCATGTCCGCCACCGCGGGAATCTTGTAGCTCGCCGGGCCGTTGGTCATGAGTTTGCCCTTGTTGTTCCACACCAGTTCTTCCATGGTCAGCCAGCCCATGCCCTGGATGAAACCGCCCTCGACCTGGCCGATGTCGATGGCCGGGTTCAGCGAGGCGCCGACGTCGTGGAGGATGTCGGTGCGCAGCATTTTGTATTCGCCGGTCAGGGTGTCGATGATCACTTCGCAGCACGCCGCACCGAACGCGTAGTAGTAGAACGGCCGACCCCGTGCCTGGCTACGGTCGTAGAAGATTTTCGGGGTCTTGTAGAACCCGGTGCTCGACAGCGAAACCTGCGCGAAATACGCCTGCTGGATCAGTGCTTCGAAGGTCAGGATGTGATCGCGAACCCGCACGTGGCCGTTGTGGAACTCCACATCTTCTTCGCTGACTTTGTATTGCCGAGCGGCAAATTCCACCAGGCGCTGCTTGATGATTTCAGCCGCGTTCTGTGCGGCTTTACCGTTCAGGTCGGCGCCGCTGGACGCTGCGGTCGGCGAGGTGTTGGGCACCTTGTCGGTGTTGGTCGCGGTGATCTGCACGCGGTCCATTTCCACCTGGAACACTTCAGCCACGACCTGCGCGACTTTGGTGTTCAGGCCTTGGCCCATCTCCGTGCCGCCATGGTTCAGGTGGATGCTGCCGTCGGTGTAGACGTGGACCAGCGCACCGGCCTGATTAAGGAAACTGGCGGTGAACGAAATACCGAATTTCACCGGGGTCAGTGCCAGGCCTTTTTTCAGGATCGGGCTGTTGGCGTTGTAGCGACGAATCGCTTCGCGGCGCTCGGCGTACTGGCTGCTTTCTTCCAGTTCGGCGGTCATTTCCTCGAGCATGTTGTGCTCGACGGTCTGGTAGTAATGGGTGACGTTGCGCTCGGTCTTGCCGTAGTAGTTGGCCTTGCGCACCGCCAGCGGATCGAGGGCCAGATGCCGGGCAATCGCGTCCATCACTTCTTCGATCGCAACCATCCCTTGCGGACCACCGAACCCACGGTAAGCGGTGTTCGACGCGGTGTTGGTCTTGCAGCGGTGACCATTGATGGTCGCATCGCCCAGGTAGTACGAGTTGTCGGCATGGAACATCGCGCGGTCGACAATCGACGCCGACAAGTCCGGCGAGCAACCGCAGTTACCGGCCAGTTCCAGCGCGATGCCGTGCAGGCGACCGGTGCTGTCGAAGCCGACGTCGTACTCGACGTAGAACGGGTGACGCTTGCCGGTCATCAGCATGTCTTCGACGCGCGGCAGGCGCATCTTGGTCGGCTGGCCGGTGATATGCGCGATGACGGCGCACAAGCATGCCGGACTCGCAGCCTGGGTTTCCTTGCCGCCGAAACCACCGCCCATGCGGCGCATGTCGACGACGATTTTGTTCATCGAAACGTCCAGAACCTCGGCCACCAGTTTCTGCACTTCGGTGGGGTTCTGGGTCGAGCAGTAAACGATCATCCCGCCATCTTCAGTCGGCATCACCGAAGAGATCTGGGTTTCGAGGTAGAAGTGTTCCTGACCGCCGATGTGCAGCGTGCCTTGAATACGATGCTCAGCGGTGGCCAAGGCACCGGCCGAATCACCACGCTGATGCGTGTGGCTGTCGAGCACAAAGTGGCGCTTGCGCAGGGCTTCGACCACGTCCAGCACCGGCTCCAGATCTTCGTACTCGATGATCGCGGCCATGGCGGCTTTGCGTGCGGTTTCCAGATCTTTTGCGGCGACGGCGAGCACCGGTTGACCGACGAATTGCACATCATCGATGGCCAGCAATGGATCACCCGGCAGCAACGGACCGATGTCTTTCAACCCTGGCACGTCTTCGTGGGTGATGGCGATGCGCACGCCTTCAAAGGCGTAGCAGGGCTTGGTGTCGATGCTGATGATTTTCGCGTGGGCGCGGTCCGACAGCCGGGCGTAAACGTGCAGCTGATTGGGAAATTCCAGACGGTCGTCGATGTACTGCGCTTCACCGGACACATGCTTGGCGGCGCTGTCGTGCTTGACGCTGCGGCCGACACCGGTGGTCAGGTCCTTGGCGAACAGTTCAGCCAGTTCGGCCTGGGTCTTCTCTACGGCGTGATGGTTAGACATAAGCGGTCACCCGAGTCTCGATGTGCGGCGTTTGCAATTCGATGAAGTATTTGCGCAGCAAATTCTGCGCGCTGAGCAGGCGGTATTCCTTGCTGGCGCGGAAGTCCGAGAGCGGCGTGAAATCTTCGGCCAGGGCGGCGCAGGCGCGTTCGACGGTGGCGTTGTTGAACGGTGAACCGAGTAACACGGCTTCGCAATGGGCGGCGCGTTTCGGGATGGCAGCCATGCCGCCAAACGCCACGCGGGCATCAGCAATCACACCGTTTTCGATGCGCAGGTTGAACGCCGCGCACACCGCGGAAATATCATCGTCCAAACGCTTGGAAACCTTGTACGCACGGAACAGTTGTTCGGCACTGGCGCGCGGCACGATGATCTTCTCGATGAACTCGCTTTCCTGACGAGCCGTGACGCGGTAGTCGATGAAGTAATCTTCCAGGGCCATGGTGCGGCGGGTTTCGCCCTTGCACAAAACGATCTGCGCGCCCAGAGCGATCAGCAGCGGTGGCGAGTCACCAATCGGCGAGGCGTTGCCGATGTTGCCGCCGAGGGTGCCCTGGTTGCGGATCTGCAAGGACGCAAAGCGTTGCAGCAATTCGCCGAAATCCGGGTACTCGGCCTTCAAGGCTTCATAGCAGTCGGAGAGGGCGGTGGCGGCACCGATTTCCAGACGATCATCGAAGCGTTCGATGCGCTTCATCTCGGCGACGTTGCCGACGTAAATCATCACTGGCAGCGTGCGGTGGAACTGGGTGACGTCCAGCGCCAGGTCCGTACCGCCGGCCAGCAGACGGGCTTGCGGATACGCATCGTAGAGGTCGGCCAGATCGGCCACGGTCAGCGGCACCAGGCAGCGCTTGTCACCACTGTTGAGTTCACCGATATCGGTAGGGGCAATGGCCTTCAGGCGCGCGATGGTCTCGGTTTCGCGAGCATCGAACTGGTCCGGTTGCTGGCCGCAGCAGGATTGCTCGGCGGCGGCGAGGATCGGCCGATAGCCGGTGCAACGACAGAGGTTGCCGGCCAGCGCTTCGTGCGCTTTATGCGAGTCCGGTTGATCACTGTTCTTTTGCAGTGCAAACAGCGACATCACAAAACCGGGGGTGCAGAAACCGCACTGCGAGCCGTGGCACTCGACCATGGCTTTCTGCACGCTGTGCAGTTCGCCTTTGTGCTTGAGGTCTTCGACGCTGATCAGTTGTTTGCCGTGCAGCGACGAAACGAACGTCAGGCACGAGTTGAGGCTGCGATAGCGAATGTGTTCGCGGCCATCGTCATCCGTTTGCAACTCGCCGACCACCACGGTGCACGCGCCACAGTCACCGCTGGCGCAGCCTTCTTTGGTGCCGGGTTTGCCCACATGGTCGCGCAGATAGTTGAGCACGGTCAGGTTCGGGTCCAGGGCGTGCTCGCTACGGAGTTCCTGGTTTAGTAAAAACTGGATCACGGAAGGCCTCGCAGACTCATTATTGTTGTTAACCGACTGGGACCGAATTTATCAGGTCTGACTTTCGGGTCAATGATTTTCTGACTTAAAGGTCAGGAAATAGCGTTTTGTCGATTAACAACCTGTTCCTTCATTATTGACCCTCGCGGGATTGCCTGCTTTTTTGCTGGAATCGTGCCAAAAACCACCGAGTGGGCACTCCGCCATGACCCTTTATGTGCGCTACACTGCGCCGCTTGTGCAGATCGAAGAGTTTGAAGGGACAACCATGACGTTCAAGGCGCCGGACAGCCTCGCCGAGCAAATTGCTCACCACCTCGCCGAACGCATCATTCGTGGCGAAATGAAGCCTGGGGAGCGCATCCAGGAACAGAAAGTCACGCTGGCCCTCAATGTCAGCCGCGGTTCGGTCCGCGAAGCCTTGCTGATCCTCGAGCGGCGCCACCTGATCGCGATCCTGCCGCGACGCGGCGCCCACGTAACCGAACTCACCGCCCACAAGGTGCAGAGCCTGTGCACGCTGATGAGCGAGCTGTACATCCTGCTCGGCAACGCAGTGGCCAAGGGCTGGCAAGTCCAGGCCGACATGGCGCCGTTCGTGCAGATCCAGCAGCGCCTCACCGCCAGTTACGAGCGGCAGGACATCCGCACCTTCGTCGACGACAGCTTCAATGTGATGCGCGCCGCGTATCCGTTTGCCAATAACCCGTACTTGCAGGAGACCGTCGAGAACCTGCAGCCGGCCATGAGCCGCGCGTATTTTCTCGCCCTTGAGCAGCGCAAGGCCTCGATGAGCGAGTTCCTCGAGCTGTTCGAGCGCTTGCTCGCGGCCGTGCTGGCCCGTGATTTTCCGCAGATCCGCGAAGTGCTGACGGCGTACGCCCAGCGCAGTTGCGATCTGGTGGTCTCTGCCCTGACGGACGCTTAAGCGTGCGGCTCAAGTGCATCAAACTGGCGGGGTTCAAATCCTTCGTCGATCCGACCACGGTGAACTTCCCCAGTAACATGGCGGCGGTGGTCGGGCCCAATGGTTGCGGCAAGTCGAACATCATCGACGCCGTACGCTGGGTGATGGGCGAGAGCTCGGCCAAGAACCTGCGCGGCGAGTCGATGACCGACGTCATCTTCAACGGTTCGACCAGTCGCAAACCCGTGAGCCAGGCCAGCATCGAGCTGGTGTTCGACAACACCGACGGCACCCTGCTCGGCGAATACGCCGCTTATGCGGAAATCTCCATTCGCCGCAAAGTGACCCGCGACAGCCAGACCACTTATTACCTCAACGGCACCAAATGCCGCCGCCGCGATATCACCGACATCTTCCTCGGCACAGGCCTCGGCCCGCGCAGCTACTCGATCATCGAGCAGGGGATGATCTCCAAGCTAATCGAGTCCAAGCCCGAAGACTTGCGCAACTTTATTGAAGAAGCGGCGGGCATCTCCAAGTACAAGGAGCGCCGGCGCGAGACCGAAAACCGCATCCGTCGCACCCACGAAAACCTGGAACGCCTGACGGACCTGCGCGAAGAGCTTGCGCGTCAGCTTGAGCGCTTGCACCGCCAGGCCGAGTCGGCCAAGAAGTATCAGGAATACAAGGGCGAGGAGCGGCAGCTCAAGGCGCAACTGTCAGCGCTGCGCTGGCAGGCGTTGAACGAACAGGTGGGTCAGCGCGAAGCGGTCATCGGCAATCAGGAAGTCACGTTCGAAGCGTTGGTGGCCGAGCAACGCAACGCCGACGCGAGCATCGAACGCTTGCGGGACGGGCACCATGACCTGTCGGAGCGCTTCAATCTGGTGCAGGGGCGCTTCTATTCGGTCGGCGGCGACATCGCCCGGGTCGAGCAGAGCATCCAGCACGGTCAGCAACGTCTGCGTCAGTTGCAGGACGATCTGAAAGAAGCCGAACGCGCACGTCTGGAAACCGAATCGCATTTGGGGCACGACCGCACGTTGCTGCTGACCCTCGGCGAAGAGCTGGACATGCTCACGCCGGAGCAGGAAGTCACCAGCGCCGCTGCCGAAGAAGCCGCCGCCGCGCTGGAAGAATCCGAAACCACCATGCACGGCTGGCAGGAGCAGTGGGACACGTTCAACCTGACCGCTGCCGAGCCGCGTCGCCAATCCGAAGTCCAGCAGTCGCGCATTCAGCAGCTGGAAACCAGCATGGAGCGTTTGGCGGATCGCCAGAAGCGTCTTGGCGAAGAGCGAGCGTTGCTCTCGGCGGACCCGGAAGATGCGGCAATCATGGAACTCAGCGAGCAACTTGCCGCTAGCGAAGCGACGCTGGAAGATTTGCAGGCCAGCGAGGAAGCGCAGGTCGAACGCCTCGAGCAGTTGCGTCAGGAATTGCAGCAAGCACTGTCGGCACAGCAACAGGCGCAGGGTGATTTGCAGCGCCTCAACGGGCGCCTCGCCTCGCTGGAAGCCTTGCAGCAAGCCGCACTCGATCCGGGCACCGGCACCGCTGAATGGCTGCGCGAACAACACTTGGCCGACCGCCCGCGACTGGCCGAAGGCCTGAAAGTGGAAGCCGGTTGGGAATTGGCGGTGGAAACCGTGCTCGGTGCCGATCTGCAAGCAGTGCTGGTGGATGATTTCGGCGATTTCGATCTGGCCGGTTTTGCCCAGGGCGACTTGCGATTGCTCAGCCCCGCCAGCGATGGCGTGCGCGTGCCCGGCAGCCTGCTCGACAAGGTCGAGGCGCAGATCGATCTGTCGTCGTGGCTGGGGCAGGTCAAGCCGGTTGATAGCCTCGAGCAGGCCTTGGTCCTGCGCGGTCAGTTGAGCGCCGGCCAGAGCTTGATCAGCCGCGACGGTTACTGGGTCGGTCGGCACTTTTTACGGGTGCGCCGGGCCAGCGAAGCGGAAAGCGGTGTGCTCGCTCGCGGTCAGGAAATCCAGCGGCTGAGCATCGAGCGTGAAGAGCGTGAAGCCACGGTCGAAACCCTCGAAACCCAACTTCAAAATCTCCGGGCGCAGCAGCGTCAGCAGGAAAACGGTCGCGAACATTTGCGCCGTTTGCTGCAAGACGAAGCGCGTCAGCAAGGTGAGTTGAAAGCCCAGTTGTCCGCCGGCAAAGCCAAGGTTGAACAGTTGACGTTGCGTCGCACCCGGCTCGATGAAGAACTCACCGAACTGGCCGAACAACGTGCGCTGGAGCACGAAAACATCGGTGAAGCGCGTCTGCAATTGCAGGACGCTCTGGACGCCATGGCGCTGGACACCGAGCAGCGGGAGTTGCTGCTGGCCCAGCGCGACAGTCTGCGCGAGCGACTGGATCGCGTGCGTCAGGAAGCCCGGCAACACAAGGATCACGCGCATCAATTGGCGGTGCGTCTGGGGTCGCTCAAGGCGCAACACGACTCGACGCGTCAGGCGCTGGAACGGCTGGAAATGCAGGCCGAGCGTCTGACCGAGAAACGCGAACAGCTGAGCCTCAATCTGGAGGAGGGCGAGGCGCCGCTGGAAGAATTGCGCCTGAAGCTCGAAGAGTTGCTCGACAAGCGCATGACCGTCGACGAAGAACTCAAGACCGCACAGATTGCCCTTGAAGACGCCGACCGTGAACTGCGTGACGCCGAGAAGCGCCGCAATCAGGCCGAACAGCAATCGCAGTTGATTCGTGGCCAGATGGAAACGCAACGCATGGAATGGCAAGCCCTGACCGTGCGCCGCAAGACCCTGGAAGATCAGTTGCTGGAAGACGGTTACGACCTGCACGGCGTACTCGCCACGCTGGTGGCCGAGGCCAACGAGAAGGACGCCGAAGAAGAACTCGAACGCATTGCCGCGCGGATTCAGCGCCTCGGCGCGATCAACCTCGCGGCCATCGACGAATACCAGCAACAATCCGAGCGTAAACGTTATCTGGATGCGCAGAACGATGATCTGGTGGAAGCGCTGGACACGCTCGAGAACGTGATTCGCAAGATCGACAAGGAAACCCGCAACCGCTTCAAAGATACCTTTGATCAGATCAATGGCGGTTTACAGGCGCTTTTCCCAAAAGTTTTCGGTGGAGGTCGCGCGTATTTGGAACTGACGGGCGAAGATCTACTCGATACAGGGGTGACGATCATGGCGCAGCCGCCCGGAAAGAAGAACAGCACCATCCATTTGCTCTCCGGCGGCGAAAAAGCCCTGACGGCATTGGCCCTGGTTTTTGCGATCTTCAAGTTGAATCCGGCGCCGTTCTGCATGCTCGATGAAGTTGATGCGCCACTGGATGACGCTAACGTTGGACGCTACGCCCGGCTGGTGAAAGAGATGTCGCAGACGGTGCAGTTCATCTATATCACCCACAACAAGATCGCCATGGAAATGGCCGATCAATTGATGGGGGTGACGATGCACGAGCCGGGGTGCTCGCGTCTGGTGGCGGTGGATGTCGAGGAGGCCATGGCGATGGTGGATGCCTGAGTCAGCGCTTGAAGGGCAGGTGTTTTTTGTCTGTAGGACATATTTACCTCCCTCTACTTGCTGGCCAATCGACATATTCGCGCAAGCCACTGTGACAGACGGTGTAAAGTTGCCTTTGGTCGTGCTAGTTTAATGTCAAATTTTCGTATACGTGGGCAAAACGCCTGTCAGAACATAGAGTTGGCGCCACGTTTTAAAGCGGTTTACAAGCTGTAAACCCCTTATTTTTCAGCATTTTTTATAGAGGCACGGGATTACATGGAAATCGGTCTGCGCGAGTGGCTGATCGTCATCGGCATTATTGTCATTGCCGGTATTCTTTTCGATGGCTGGCGCCGCATGCGCGGCGGCAAGGGAAAACTGAAATTCCGTCTTGACCGGAGTCTGTCCAATTTGCCGGACGAGGACACCGGCGCCGAGCTGTTGGGCCCGCCCCGCGTCCTGGATACCCACAAAGAGCCGCATCTGGACGAGCACGATCTGCCGTCGGTGAGCATGCCAGCCCGTGAACCCCGTGAGTCGGGTTCCAAACGCGGCAAGCGTGGCCATGGCGAACCGTCGCAAGGTGATATGAACCTCAGCCTGGACCTGGACGGCGGCCCGAGTTTCAGCAGCCGTGACGACGATTTCCCGGATGACACCAAGTCCTCGCCGTCGGTCAGCGACAAGGAACAACCGCAAGCCGAAGAAGTGCTGGTGATCAGCGTGATCTGCCGCGACGCCGCCGGCTTCAAAGGCCCGGCGCTGTTGCAGAACATTCTGGAAAGCGGTCTGCGCTTCGGCGAGATGGACATTTTCCACCGCCACGAAAGCATGGCCGGCAATGGCGAAGTCCTGTTCTCCATGGCCAATGCGGTCAAGCCGGGCATCTTCGATCTGGACGACATCGACCACTTCAGCACGCCGGCCGTGAGCTTCTTCCTCGGTCTGCCAGGCCCGCGTCATCCGAAGCAGGCCTTCGACGTGATGGTGGCTGCGGCGCGCAAGCTGTCCCAGGAGTTGAACGGCGAATTGAAGGACGACCAGCGCAGCGTGCTGACCGCCCAGACGATCGAGCATTACCGTCAGCGTATTGTTGAGTTTGAACGTCGCGCACTGACCCAGAAGCGATAAAGGCAAAAGATCGCAGCCTCGTTTCACTCGACAGCTCCTACAGGTATCGCGATGTGCTGTAGGAGCTGTCGAGTGAAACGAGGCTGCGATCTCTTGATCTGAAGGAAATGAGATAGAGCAGCCTCGGCTGCTCTTTTGCTTTATGAGAGAACACCCATGACCGCCGCCAAAACCCGCATTCTAGAGCTACGCGCTGAGCTGGATCAGCACAACTATCGCTACCACGTGATGGACGAGCCGAGCATTCCGGACGCCGAATACGACCGGTTGTTCCATGAGCTAAAGGCCCTTGAAGCGGCCAACCCTGACCTCATCACCAGCGACTCGCCGACCCAGCGCGTCGGCAGCGCGGCGCTGTCGGCATTCACTCAGGTGCGTCACGAAGTGCCGATGCTCAGCCTCGGCAACGCCTTTGAAGAGAGCGACATGCGCGAGTTCGATCGCCGTGTGACGGAAGGTCTTGATCTGCCGGCCGGCGATTTGTTTGGCGGCGGTGCGGCGGTGGAATACAGCTGCGAACCAAAGCTCGATGGCCTGGCGGTCAGCCTGCTTTACCAGGACGGTGTGCTGGTGCGCGGTGCGACCCGCGGCGATGGCACCACTGGCGAAGACATCAGCGTCAACGTGCGCACCGTGCGCAACATTCCGCTCAAGCTGCAAGGCAGCGGCTGGCCGGCGACCCTCGAAGTGCGCGGCGAAGTGTTTATGTCCAAGGCCGGTTTCGAACGCCTCAACGCTACGCAACTGGAAGTCGGCGGCAAGACGTTCGCCAATCCGCGCAACGCGGCGGCAGGCAGTTTGCGGCAGCTGGATTCGAAGATCACCGCCAACCGTCCGCTGGAGTTCTGCTGCTACGGCATCGGCCAGGTGTCGGCGGACATTGCCGACACGCACATCGGCAATCTGAAGCAGCTTCAGGCATGGGGCATGCCCATCAGTCGCGAGCTGAAACTGGCGCACGGTATTGATGAGTGCCTGGATTACTACCGCGACATCGGTGAGCGCCGCAACGGGCTGGCCTATGAAATCGACGGCGTGGTGTTCAAGGTCAACAACATCGCCTCTCAGCGTGAACTGGGTTTCCGTGCTCGCGAGCCGCGCTGGGCGATTGCTCATAAATTCCCGGCCATGGAAGAACTCACCGAGTTGCTCGACGTGGAATTCCAGGTCGGCCGTACCGGTGCAGTAACCCCCGTGGCGCGCTTGAAACCGGTCAAGGTGGCGGGCGTCACCGTGGCCAATGCGACGTTGCACAACATGGATGAAGTTGCGCGTCTGGGCCTGATGATCGGCGACACCGTGATCATCCGCCGCGCGGGCGACGTGATTCCGCAAGTGGTGCAAGTGGTTCTGGAGCGCCGTCCGGAAAATGCGCGGGCCGTGCAGATTCCCGAGCAATGCCCGGTCTGCGGTTCCCATGTCGAACGCACGCAACTGGTCAAGCGCAGCAAGGGTCGCGAAACCGTCAGCGAAGGCGCGGTGTATCGCTGCGTCGGCCGTCTGGCCTGCGGCGCGCAGCTCAAGCAGGCAATCATTCACTTTGTCTCGCGTCGTGCGATGGACATTGAGGGGCTGGGCGATAAAAGCGTCGAGCAACTGGTCGATGAAGGCCTGGTGAGTTCTCCGGCCGATCTGTATGCCCTGAAGTTTGACGACATTGTCGATCTGGAAGGGTTTGCCGAGCTGTCGAGCAAGAAGTTACTCAGCGCTATCGAAGACAGCAAGAAACCAGGCCTTGCCCGGTTTATCTACGCCCTCGGCATTCCCGATGTCGGCGAGGAGACGGCCAAGGTCCTGGCGCGCTCGCTCGGTTCGCTGGAGCGGGTTCAGCAAGCATTGCCGCACGTGCTCACGTACTTGCCGGACGTCGGTCTGGAAGTGGCTCACGAGATTCACAGCTTCTTTGAAGATGCGCATAACCAACAGGTGATCGCGGATCTGCTCAAGCATGGCCTGCAGATTCAGGATCAGGGCGACCTGGGCGCCGAGTTTGCGGCGAGCACCACGCTGGGCGGTTTTCTCGACAAGTTGCACATTCCTTCGGTCGGGCCGGGTGGCGCGCAGAAACTGGCGGAGAAGTTCGGTTCGCTGGAAGGCGTGTTCGGCGCTGACTGGCTGGACATGCGTCAGGCGCTGCCGGAGAAGCAGGCCAATTCGGTCCGCGAGTTTTTTGCGATTGTAGAAAATCGGCAGATCGCTGAGGCCGCTGAAAAGCAGCTGCGTGATTTCGGCATGCATTGGCAGAGCGAGAAGAAGGTCGTCGAAGGACTGCCGCTGGCCGGGCAGACCTGGGTGCTGACCGGCTCGCTGGAATTGATGAGCCGCGACGTCGCCAAGGACAAGCTGGAAAGCCTCGGCTCCAAGGTGGCCGGATCGGTGTCGGCCAAGACTCATTGCGTGGTGGCCGGGCCGGGTGCCGGTTCGAAGTTGGCCAAGGCCAATGAGCTGGGGTTGAAGGTGCTGGATGAAGAGGCGTTTGTGGCGTTTCTGAGCACGCACGGTATTTCCGTGTGATGCCATTCGCGAGCAAGCCCGCTCCCACATTCGACCGAGTTCCTCCAGATGGAATACGGTTAAATGTGGGAGCGGGCTTGCTCGCGAAGGCAATTTTTGCCGTTGCGCAAAAAAGCGGGAACGATCGTCAGGCGATCATGATCTAGTCTTGGCAAGCCCAAGGGAGAGACCGCCATGTACCGCTTCTTCGAACAGCTCAGCTCGCGCATTGCCGCGCCCTTCATCGGCGAGCGTTCGCGCAACAGCAAGGTCTGGCAGTGCCGCTGTGGGCAGTCGCTGTTCTTTCGAAACAGCCAGTGCCTGGCCTGTTCGGCGGTGCTGGGTTATCAGCCTGAACACAGTCGTTTGTCTTCGCTGCAGCCCGGCTTGCAGGCGGACACCTGGATTCTCGACGCCGATCCCGACGCCGGTGTGTTCCGCCGCTGCGCCAATCTCGATTCCCCTGCCGCGTGCAACTGGCTGTTGCCAGCCAACGACCATGATGCGTTGTGTATCGCCTGTAGCCTGAATCGCACCATTCCCGATTTGTCGATTCCCGAGAATCACGAACGCTGGCACAAGGTCGAGACCGCCAAGCGTCGCCTGGTCGCGCAGTTGGTCAGCCTGGGGTTGCAGGTCATTCCCAAAACCGTGGACGAAGAGACCGGACTGGCCTTCGATTTCATCGGCATAGACCTCGAAGGCAAACCACCGACCACCGGCCATGCCAACGGCCTGATCACCCTCGATATCAAAGAAGCCGACGACGCCCACCGCGAGCAGGTCCGGGTGCAAATGCGCGAACCGTATCGCACGCTGCTCGGGCACTTTCGTCATGAGGTCGGGCACTATTATTGGGATCGGCTGATCGCCAACAGCCAGTGGCTGGAGCCGTTTCGCCGGCTGTTCGGTGACGAGCGCGCGAGTTACGCCGACGCCCTTGAGCGGCATTACCAACAAGGCGCACCGCTCGACTGGCAGCAACAGTTCGTCAGCGCCTACGCCACCATGCATCCATGGGAAGACTGGGCGGAAACCTGGGCGCACTACCTGCACATGATGGATGCGGTGGACACTGCCCTCGGCTTCGGCATGAGCGCGCGGGAAATGGATTTCGACTACCAGCCATTTCCGTCCACAACGCTCTACGATCCGCGGCATCCCGGCGGCGCGGCGTTCCTGTCCTTCGTCAATGCATGGATCGAACTGGCCGGCATGCTCAACGAACTGTCGCGCAGCATGGGCCAGCCGGATTTCTACCCGTTCGTTTTGCCGCCGGCGGTGATCGCCAAGCTGCACTTCATTCATCTGGTGATCCAGCAGGAGGGCGGCAGGGCGGATGAGGTGTTGGCGCAATAAGATCAAAAGATCGCAGCCTCCGGCAGCTCCTACATGAATGGGTGTACACCTGTAGGAGCTGCCGAAGGCTGCGATCTTTTCAGGCGTACCGCATGTCCTTGAAGCAGTTCATATTTTTTAATCCGCCCGAACGGTTGTAACTTCGTCTCAGACAGGTACAATGGCGCGGCTCGCCGTCAGGTGAGCATCGTTATGGTGACTCCATCGGTCCCCCCGCAACGATTACCCGTGAACCTGGTCAGATCCGGAAGGAAGCAGCCACAGCGGGAACATTGTGTGCCGGGGTGTGGCTGGTGGGGTCGCCACCTATCTCTAAGTCCTTGATTTTTCAAGGATTTGTCAGTTAAAAATCTTGTAGTGTGACAGCGTTTAAGTACACCCAAGTGGTGCACCATAAGCGGCATATTATCGTGCTTGCGATAGCTACTCCAGCAACTCACTGAGCGCTCTACGATTGGATCATGTAGTCGGCAGCGGTAAGTCAGCTAGAGATGCCTTCCCGCGAAAAGATGCTGAAGTGTAAGTGTGGCTTCCTGTGTGACGAGTTAGGAATGACTTGATCACTCCACGCATTCAAAGGTGTAATTCCGATCCCAGTAACCGCCCTTGATTGTCATCTTGGCGTAGCGGTTGTGTTTCAGGCATTCAGAATCAGCCAATCTCTGTGCCCCCCTGTGTATTCAGAGACTGCGACTCAACAACATTCCGTGGATTTGAATTGACCACTGACGTGGAGCATCCGCCCAAGGCAAAGATAATGCCGATCACTGCGGCATGACACCATTTCAACGGACTGTGCAGGAGGATCTTGTGCATGGGCTACTCCACGTTGTTCTGAGGGACTGGGAATGCCAGGTGCCGGGCTAGCTGCGCGATTCGAGTCGATATTGTCGTTCGGATGAAATAGGTCCGATCTGAGCATGCTTAGAGATTTAGCTTGGACAAGATCAAGCAGAGCCCTGAGATATCAGGCTCCCAGCTAAGAGCCCGCAGATGCTCAAGTGCGAACCTGTGATTATTCGGGGGATAGCTGTGAGTTTTCCTGAAGCTGCTCCCCGGTCTCAGGTGTCATCCTTTTAGAAGGAAAAACCATAGAGATGGCGAATTGGATTCTCGATTCTTGCCCCGCCTTATCCTTCAAGCTCCCGCCTGCATTGAGCCCGAAGGTAGTTATTGCAACCTTCAACCCTGCATTCCCTTCGTGGAAGCCTCAGTAGTTACACCCACATCAAAATTAACTCGCTCTACAAGCCGTGTCCGTGAAAGTGACGATTTGTCATCCACTTCAAGTGTGCGGGCGAAGCCCTTAGGACCATCATTGCTGTGAGTATTATTCTGGGTGGGGTTCACCACTGCGTCTGTGTGCTTCAGCGCTTCGTTCGCGGCTAAGATTCCTTCTGTAATCTGGGTCAGGCTATTGGCGATGAAATCCTTTAAATCCATGGCGATGTCCTCAGGCTGTGGCAGCGGAGAAACGGCCAGTGAAGGCGTAGCAGGGGTTGAGGATCATGCCTCTTGGCTTCTGGGTTATCTGGCATGGCTATGGTCCTTGGGGTGATGGTCCTACAGCGCTAGTTCATGAGCTGGAGTGACGGTGTACGTCTCTGTGGCTTAGGGTGCCGCTCGTGGCTCGGTTTGAGTTCATTCACAAATCTGCCTGCCATATGTAGGCAGCTACTTGAACCTAGCGTAGGTCATGACCATATTCCAAGAGCTGGTTTCCGTAAAGGTCTGGATAATGCACCGTGGTAATAGCAGATTTCGTTTCTTTGGTGTGTCACGATTGGCGGGTTGGATGAAAGTCTTCAGTTCATTACTATAAAATTGTTTTTTAAGTACAGGAACTGGCAGCTAACTATCTTTAGTGATCGTTGCAAAGTAAGTTATTTACTTTGTTGGCGGGGTGTATCCAGTTTTCGGTTTTACTTATCGCCTTGTCTTAGGTGATTATGTGTAAATGCCGATTGCTTGATGTAGAGGAGAATTTAAATTTATAGGGGTTTCCTCCTTTGGGTTTCAATAAGCTTCACGATAATTTTAAATGATTGTTAAGTTTTATTTTGTTGATTTTTTTGTGGGTCGGTAGGCAAAACATGGATTAGGTGTTTTTTTGCGGTGTAGTTTTTGACGATGGTCGGGCATGAGCAGTGTGTTGCGTCTGAGGGGGGGCAATCTGCATGGCGTCGAACCCCTAGGTTTGCCTTCTTTTTAATGGGGCCGGTCGTTGCTCGTGGGCGGGAAAATATTCCGGTGAAGGCTGTCTGCATTTCTGCAAGCCGACTATGGGCGTTTTTCCTTTATTTGCGGGCTCTATCTGCCTATTAAATATTGGAGAAAAGCTAAAATAAAAGTAGCATGGCCCCATTGCTAATGGCTTGGTTTACGTCTGTGTCGCTGTAGCGCTAGTGGCGTCGATAGCTGCAAATCATAGGGCGCCACGTACCTGCTGATTAGGGCGGTTTGGTGGAGCAATCAAAAAATATGCAGGGAGAGCTCTGGTGTCTGATCTAGAAAAAATCGCAAGTGTCAAATCCTCTGCTGAAAAGGGCGAGTTGGTTGTGGTTGTGGGGACCGGAGTTAGCTTAGCTCTAACCAACGGGAGCCACTCTCATCTTTCATGGAGAGGGCTGATAGAAAATGGATTTAGCTATGGTGTTGCTAAAGGGAAAATTGAGGAGGGTCAGCGAGAACGTTGGAGTCTCCTATTGGGCTCATCAGATATAGATGAGCTGTTAAGTGCCGCAGAGTTTATGGGTAAAAAACTTGAGTCTCCATCAGGTGATCTCTATAAGAGATGGATGTATAGTCTTTTTGAAAAAATAAAGCCCGAAGCCAATCAGATGTTTGATGTAATTAAGTGTGTTGCGAGCTTAAACATACCCATTGCTACATTAAATTATGATACCTTGATTGAAGAGGTTACTGGTCTTAACTCTATTTCTGTTGCGGACTTAAGAAGAACGACAGGTTGGATGCGTGGGGATGAAAAGGGCGTTTTGCATCTGCACGGATGTTGGCAAGAGCCAGAGTCGTGCATTCTTGGTATTAGGGATTACGAAAAAACCATAAATCACGAAACTAGAGATCTTTTTCAGCGTACTCTAGGTACCTTCAAGCGATTGCTATTTATTGGTTGTGGAGATACTTTTTCTGATCCGAATTTTTCTGCGTTAATACTGTGGTTACGCAATAACATGAAGGCCACAACACTTCAACATTATGCTGTTGTCGCTAATTCCCAGTGTTCTGATCGCAATAGAGATGAATCATGGCATGGTTTCGTTGAGCCTATTGGATTTGGTGATGATCGGGCAGCTCTTCCGTCTTTTTTAATGGCATTGCTAACGGATATTAAAAATAACACCCCGAAAGCGCACAGAATTAGAAAGCAAAAAGCTGACTCTGGAAAAAATGATGACTTGTTAAATGAGTATAGAGGTTTTCTCCTAAAAGACTGCGGCGAGATGGCTATTGAGGGCATTCGAGCTGATATGGAAACAGCAAGGAAACGTTTTGACTTAGAGCAGCTGTTCGTTCCATTGGATTTGCAGGCGTGTCCTCCGCATATTCCATTGGGTGATACTGAACGCGACAAAAAGCTTGCGGCTTGGGAGGAGAAAAATAAAAAAAACAAACCGTTCGGAGAGGTTTTTAGTCGTACTCGTGGATTGGCTCTTCTTGCTCTTCCTGGGGGCGGAAAATCACTATTATTAAAACGCCTTGCAGTTGCATACTCAAGTGAAGAGCGTCGCTTGCGTGGTAAGGATTTACTCCCTAAAGAAGATTTGACACCCGTTTTGATCCGGTGCAGGGAATGGCGAGATCATATAAAGCTACCAATCATGACGCTTCTTAAAAAATTAGGGGACATTACCGGATATTCATCCTTGGCAGGGCTGGGAAAGGCTCTCGTTCCGTTACTGAAAGAAGGGAAGATTCTGCTATTGGTCGATGGATTAGACGAAATTCACGACAATGCAGATCGCACAATATTTGTTGAGAATTTAAGGCGTTTTTTAGACACTTACAGGGGAATAAGAATTGTCGTAACAAGTAGGGAGGCTGGTTTTTCTCTAGTAGCACCTTGCTTGATGGAATACTGTGAGTTATGGAGGGTTGCTCCTCTAAGTAAATACGCAATCGAATTGCTATGTCAGTACTGGCATCAGTTGATGGTCACAAATGTGCAGGTTGGAATGAAGGAGGCTGCGGCACTAAGCGACCAATTGACCAGTACTGAATCATTAAGAAGGCTTGCTGAAAATCCGCTGCTGCTAACCATGTTGCTTGTAGTGAAGCATGGGGCAGGTCGCTTACCACCTGATAGAGTAAGCCTGTACGGTAGAGCGGTCGAACTTTTGCTCGATACATGGAACATAAAAGGGCATGATGCTCTTAGTATAAAAGAGTCAGTTCCGCAATTGTCTTATGTGGCTCTTGCACTTATGCGTTCTGGGCAGCAGACCGCAACGGAGAAAGAGCTACTTGTATTGCTAGAAAATGCTCGAGATAATGTGCCGCAAATTAAACGCTATGCTCGCGATACTCCTTACGAGTTTCTTAAAAGGGTCGAACTTCGTTCAAGCTTATTGCTTGAGGCCGGTCATCAGTTTGAAAAAGGGATGCCTATTCCTTTCTACCAATTCAGGCACTTGACTTTTCAGGAATATTTGGCAGCAATTGCAATTGCTGAAGGTAATTATGAAGGCTTTGATACGCGCTCCACAATATTGAAACCCTTGGCAGACAAGCTTGCGGTAGATGAGTGGAAAGAAGTTATTCCAATGGCTGCTGTTTTGGTTGGTAAGCAGGCTGAGCCCTTGATTGCTGCTTTAGTAAAAAGAAGTCTGGTTCTAAAGAAAAAAATACTGGAAGGAAAAGATTTTCCAGGTAAAGCTGATTGGCTGACTAATATTGCACTACCAAGTGATGTGTCAAGATTGGTACAAAGCCTTGCTGAGGAGGCTGAAGCTGAATCGCCAACCATTACTAAGGCATTAAACATTATTGTATTTTTTGCTAAAGGTTGCAGGACTGAGAATGACTGGCGTGCGCTTGCGTGCGGCCCTTACGGTGAAGAGTTATTACATCAATCGTGGCTGCTCTATAGAAATATGGATTGGCCGAGCGAAACTTGGATGAGAAATAGTTATGCGGGTCTGGCGATACTTAGAAAGCCAACCGCTTACTGGTTAAGCGCTGTAGGTCAAAAAGAAATTATTGCTTTAATTGAAGATACATCGCCTGAAAAAATATGCCTTGGGCTTATGACCTATGTAGGTTTGCTATGGAATAATGTAAGTTTACCGGTTCGAATCTCTTCAAAGTTTATGCCAGTTATAGAAGAGAGATTTAATCATGCACATCCTGGTATTGTGCATGTTGCTATCTGGTGTTGGGCGTTAACTCGTTATCGCTCTAAGTCTCCGGTGGTGCCCGCTATAAAGATTCTAGATGATTTGCTGCGGATTTGGTTAGATGATAATACGTTAATGACGCGAAATCTCTGTGACATGGCGTTTGGTACTTGTGATGGCATAACTCGACGTGATTGGTTGCCGTCATTATCAGCTGAAAATATTGAGACGATTCGAGCTGAAGTTCCTGCGGAGTTTTCATCTAAGGTTTCATATTTTGGTAATATATTCGTGGCCTTTCATTCTGGAAAGGTGTGGTCCGACGAACAGTTGGTTGACAGAGTCGCGCAGATAGAATGGGCTTTGGCGACTGAAGGAAGTCACCAGTGGAAGACTGTAACGAATATGTTGCAGCAGATTGAACCATATGGTGTTGACTTCCTCAAAGACAGCAGAAAGTCGCGTAAACGTAGAGGGTCTCGGAGACACGGCAATGCAGATTGATATCTTATAATTGGCCTAACCTGGTGCGGGCGGAGTTACGCCCGCAATCGGGTTATAGGTGTATGGCAGCAAAGTCAGGGGCGCGATATTTATCTCCGCTGATGTGTTGATCGTGACGTTGATTTCGTCGTCATACAATCTGGCCAAGGCTTCGGCAGAGGGAGGGGCGTGTCAAGCTGCGAGTACTTCGGACTTTTTTCCAGTGACGCTTTTTACAGTAGCATAGGGATGGCGTGGGAGCTCTGTTTTATCTAGCTGCTGGCTGAACTTGAGTGGCAGAGTAGTTTGCAGGGATCCAGATATGTTTGGCTGCTGCTCACCGGCTCACTATCTTATTTTGGCCAACTACCTAAATTTTCAAAATTGCCATGGCAGGCAGGTTAGAAATGTCGGGCCATTGAACGGGCGAATATCAAAGGGGGGATTCTGTCAAGCGGATGGAGAGTAACGTTATAGAGCGGGCTACTTAACCCGGTAGGGCTTTCCATAGGCTCGCATACCATTCTGTTTCTCGAATATCCTGAAATGAAAAAGCAACTCATGGCGCTTCTCTCATATGAGCTGAAGACGCTTACAGCGACAATTCCCTCTTGATGCGGTAAACGGTGGCGACACCGCAATCGGCTAACTTGGCGATCTTGTCCGCAGACATTTTTGGATGCTCCCGCATTAACGACTGTACCTCTGTCCACTTGGCTTCATTCTTACCCTTGCCCGCTGGCCTCCACCCAGGATCAGATGCACGCTTGTTCTCAAGGCCTTGCTTGATGCGCTCCACACGTTTCTCTTGATCAAGACGTGCCATGGTTGCCATCAGGTCTAGCAACATGCTGTTGATTACTTCCATGATTTGGCCGGTTATGCCCTTGTCCTCAACCATCATATGACTCGTGGGAAGGTCAGCCACTACCAGGCGAAGCCCCTTGGTCTTAATGGTTGACTTGAGAGTATCCCAATCAGGTTGTGAGAGGCGACTCAAGCGGTCTACAGACTCCACCAGCAACACTTCACCCTTTTCGGCGTTGTTTAGCAGGCGCATCAGTTCAGGACGAAGGAGTTTTGTCCCGCTGATGTTCTCGGCATACACACCCGTAATGTGCAAACCCTTGTCAGTAGCGAACGATTCCAAGGCGACTTTCGCACGGTGGGCGTCCTGATCCTTGGTACTGGCACGCAGATAAAGGTGAGTGTTCATGACGTACTATCCTTTAGCATTTGGTTTGATAGAGCTATGATAATAGAATCATATAGATATCCACAATAGTTATTTGATAGTTGCTTGGAGGGTGTTGCAGGACTATCAGACCTGTCTAGTCCTTTGATCGTCAGATCATCAGTATTTGTCCAGTAGCGAGGTAGTCGCCCATGGAAGCCGACGACATTGATTGACATGCTCGGCTGGGGGGAGTTTTCCATCAGAAATTTTGTGATCTGGAAATTTTTGAGCGCCTGTTTTTTAGATTGGTTCCTACCCAAAACAAAGGGGCCCCATAAGCCCCTTTGGACCGTTCTGACAGTATGTAGTCGGTCCCCCCCCTTCCCAAGACCATCTCCGTTATGATTTCACCAATGGCGCATACGAGCCGTTTCAGTGGTAGCGTTGCGCACTCAGCCTCCTCAATTCTCGTAATGACAAGGGACGTTTAATGATCAGCAACGGACGTGCTTACTGGTGGGTCAATCACAAGCAGACATTCAAGGAAGAAACCGAGGGCGGATACATTTGGTCCCCGAAGCGAAAGAAGAATGGCAGCTTTAATCAGACTTACGAGAATCTGAGTTATGTGCAGCCTGGGGATGTGGTG
This sequence comes from Pseudomonas sp. LBUM1670, assembly GCF_059695695.1. Taxonomy (NCBI): domain Bacteria; kingdom Pseudomonadati; phylum Pseudomonadota; class Gammaproteobacteria; order Pseudomonadales; family Pseudomonadaceae; genus Pseudomonas; species Pseudomonas sp. LBUM1670. The sequence goes on from NZ_CP166783.1 coordinate 1,994,543, forward strand.
GTCTCCTATGCCAACACCGCCATTAAAGCTATCGGTGTCGCAACAGCGAGGGCTCAGGATCAAGGCAAGCCACAAGAGTTCGCGCAAGGGGTCGGAGATAACTGGTCAGAGGACGACGGGTGGCTGGTACCTGTTGAATGGACAATGCTTCCCGTGCCGATTAAACCAAAAGACTACATCTCTCAGATTGCGCCACTGCTGCCCGACAAGTACTCCCCTATCCGTCGAGATGGCAACGGTAATGAAAGTTGCTACCTAGCCAGCATCTCTATCAATCTGGGTCGCCTTGTTTTAACCCTGGCTGGCCCACCAGATCCAGAGGTAATCAACCGGATAGATGAGCTGGCGGACCAGATTGAAGATGATATGGCAGAGCAAGAGATTCTCGACTCCCTGCGTCAGCCAACCGAGAAGGATCAACTGGTCAGAGCGAGGCAGGGGCAGGGAGTCTTTCGTCAGCGTGTCATGTCGGTGGAAGGAAGGTGTAGGGTCACCGGGGTTGCAGATGAGCGGTTTCTGATTGCAAGCCACATCAAGCCTTGGAAGGTGTCGGATGATCAGGAGCGACTAGACGGGGAGAACGGCTTGCTGTTAGCACCTCATATCGACAGGCTATTCGACAAGGGGTGGGTTAGCTTCACTGAGGATGGGCAATTGCTAGTAACGGATGAGGCTCTCAAAGTGCTCAGAGCTTGGCATATCAAGCCCGATATCAACGTCGGTCACTTCAGTCAGAAGCAGTGTCAGTTTCTGAGCCATCACCGGCAGCATGTCTTCAAGTTAAGGCGGGATAGCTGATCTTCGCAGGCGCTGTTGGGTGAAATTACTGGTGAAGACACCGCGTATCCTGGCTCGAAAATATTCGCCAAACAATCCGGCTATCCCCGCCGTTGCTTGAAACAAATCCATTTGTAGTGGTCTAATGAATTCAGACACCCATTTAGGCGAAAATGTTCTCCATAGAGAAGTGTCTGATGACTAAGCAAGGTCATTCCTTTACGCCCAAAGTGCTCGAACAGGACAACAGCCATATCGAAGCTACTTGTTCACTTTTCCAGCAATGCTTCCATATATCTGGTCCGGTCTATTTCGTATCCTGCTTATTTAACTAAGGCTGGAAGTATTTTATCTGTTGTATTGTGTCCTCTAGGATGCCCCTATTTTATTAGGTCATAGGATGGAGCGGCTCAGTTTTAAAATATAAAAAGGCACATATGGCCAGTGCTATGTGGTCTGGTCGCTATATCATACGGCTGTGTATAAAAAACGCCTATAAATGGCGTGTTTTGGCGCATTGGTACAATGGTCCTGTCACTTGTCCTTAGATTTTTAGGCTGTGGCCAGCGAAGGTCGTGGTATTAAAAATAACAAGAAATCCTTTTATATTAATATTTTGTGTTTTTCTATGCGGGTTGTGATTTTACTGCAAACTGCATAGCGCTTGATGTGGAACTCCTGGTTAATATCCGTGATGGCGCCGTAGGCAATCGGAACGGATGTGTTTGTTAAATCTCTATGCTTTTAAAATATCATAGATGATCGCTAGGGTTATGGTCTGTTTACTTCGATTGCACGAGCTTGCGAGTGCACCCGGTACGGGTGATCAGAATCAATGAAAACCGATATTGCCTTTGGTCTTCTAAATGATCCAGCGGTTTTTAAACTTAGAGCCACTATAATGTTCAAGTCGTTCTAGATACACGCTTCGCGTAGAATGCACTTCGTGCCTTCTGGTTTAATCTGTGTTTAAAATAACTGTTTGGGTTCTAGATCCTGCTTGAAAACTTTAAATGGCGGCCATATCTCTAAGAAGTATTCTTAGGGTTGCGGCCGTTTTTATGCAGGCTAGCCGCCCAGCTTGCACCGGGCGGAATCAGTATTATACGAAGAACTGTTCCAGGCCTTCGACAGGCTTGACTGGTAAGCTTTCGCGGACATTCTTTGTCCATGTACGGGCAGTTCTCTCGGCTACCTTCCAAAGCTCCATCACAGCTTTGTTGATGTCGGCCTGTTTAAATCCGTTATTGAACCCATGTTTGATGAAGTTAATAGCTTTGGTTTTTTCATCGGCTGACCAGCTACCATTTAACATTGGGTAAATATAGATGGGGCAATTATATTTGGACGGTTCAGGAGTCAACTTCGAACGTGTGTATTTGTAGCCCAATTTCTTTGCAAAAAGGTCAAACAGTCCTCCATCAATATTCGCAGCCAAGATATGGGTTTCCCTTGCCCGATCAATCTGAGCAAACACGGATTTTTCGACAATAGTGTGGAAGTTGATAATTCCGCCTTTTTCCGTTTCAAAGAGTACGATATTTCCGGTCAAGATTGTGTCATAAATCTTATGTTCAACTGCCGATAATGTAGACGCGTTATCCTTATTTGACATTGATGATTTGTACGTTTTTACCCGAGCCGTTATTTCCGTAAGCAGACCATCCTTGATTTGCAGTTGATTATTAAAAGCTTCGGTGGTTGCAAAGATTGTTTCTGCTTCTTTGGATTTCAAGGTGAAATGATTGATATCCATGATCTCAGGAATTTCATCGATTATCAGGATGTAACCTTTGAAAAGAATCGGGTCGGTGCGCCTCAAAGCATCGTGTGTGATGATAATCAGCGGATGAGCCTTGCTCTTAAGAACTTGGGCCAAGACCCTTGTTACTGATGTTTTATTGTGTTTGATTTCATCCTGGTCACTGTTAATGATCAGGGGGGTTAGATTTGCTTTTTTCATTGTTTTCAAGATGTCGTCGTTTAATTTTAACGTTGGAAGCGCCATGACTACTTTGAATCCATTATTAATATAGTCTGGGATTTTATTGACTACGGCTTGAGTTTTACCTGCGCCAGGTGCGGCGATGGCTGTGTAAATGCACTTCTTGGTCATTACTAAATATACCTTTTTTGGGTTGAGTTGATCCTAGCTGTCAATGACCGTGATCGTCAGTGTTGGCGGGGATTTCGTTTTGGTTGAGTGGAGTATGAGGCCGTTTTGCTCAAATCTAAACACAATCGAAAAATATTTTTAATTTTATGGGTGTTGTAATGGTGTTATTTGAGGTTTGTTTGCTTGTGTTGAATAATAATTTGATTAAATCGTTATTGGCGCTGTTTTGTTGGTGGTGTGCTGTGGTGTTAGTTATTTGTTTTTAGTTTGATTTAATTATTTTGGGTGCCTTCTCGATGGATACAGCTTCGAGAGGCACCCCTTTTTTATTCGCTGGGTATCAGTTCAAAGTGTCGCAGTGCGCCCACCATAGCCTTCAATGGGCTGCGACTGCCGTAGATGCTGAACGTCACTGCACCGTCCTCGTGCCCTGCAATTCGCTTAATTAGAGAGTCTTGGACCCCGGAGTCCCGAAGATCATCGATGAGCGTATGTCGAAAACTGTGGAATGTTTTCCTGGGGTCGGTAATTCCGCGTTTTTTCTTGTAACGTCCGAACCACTTCGACGGCGCATGGCCCAGCTTTCCCCGCACTGGTTCAAGTTCAGGGAATAGGCGATCTGCCCCGGTGGCCCTGACTGACTCAACGTGGACCAGTAGACCCAGTTCGATCAGGGTAGGGTGGATGGGTAGCAAACGGCGACTGCTGGCGTTCTTGAGGTTCTGGCCTTCGCTGTTGTCATCAATGCGGATGCATTGAATGCCCTGTTGTTCAATGAAGTCATCCACACGCAGTTGGCAGAGTTCTTCCAGTCTTGCCCCGGTGGTTCGCCCAAGGAGCGGCAGCCAGTAACGCCATGGATGCTTGCGGGCTTCTGCTTTGAGTTCAGCCAGATCCAGTAGGATGCTCAGATCCTGTCGATCAAATGACAACCGGGCTTCCTTGGCAGACCCGGTCATGACATTGAGTCCCAGCAATGGGTTGTCCGCTACATATCCATTTGTCTTGCACCAGTTCATGAATGCCGAGAGCTTACGTAAGCGGTTGTTCACGGTAACGGCGGTGATGGTCTTGTAAGTGGCGCCTGACTCAACGACCTGCTTCAGGGGCTTGCCTTCATATTCGGGGCGTAGGCCGAAGTACTGTGGACAGCGACAGAGACGATCTTTCAATATTCGGGCTTGCTGTACGTCGAATGCTTCAACGGGCATGTCGCCCATCAGTTCGAACAAATCTCGTATTGAGCGTTCAACTTCGTGGGTGCTGACTTCACGCCACGTGCCACCACGTTTTCCCTCTTCTATATAGAGCTTGGACAAGCTGGCGAGCGTAGGGCCGTCACTGTTCCGCATCACGGCATTGGTTGGCGTTTTCCGTACAGCAGGTGGGATCGTTGGTGAGGGGGCAGAGTCTCGCCACTCCGAACACAGCCTACGCAGCGTCTGAAGGTCAGCCATGGGGTGGGCGTTCAAGTGGCTGTGGACTTGCTGGGCGAGTGAGGTTGCCAGGAAGAGTGCGTGTTGACGATGCCGAATGTTCAGGCTCAAACGCAAGGTGTGACACCTCGGGAAGAGATGGTTGGGTAGCCTGAGATTCAGGTAATAGACGGGTCCACGGCGGGTTATGTAGGCCATGTTGTACACCTGTGTTGTACAGCAAAGTTGTACAGTGCTGACTACACCCCGTTTTCTGACTGCCCGTGCAGCGAGTTTGCACGGTAGAAATATTGCAACCCAAAGAGCCTGAAACCCTGACCCCATCGGTCCCCCCGCAACGATTACCCGTGAACCTGGTCAGATCCGGAAGGAAGCAGCCACAGCGGGAACATTGTGTGCCGGGGTGTGGCTGGTGGGGTTGCCTCCATAACGCCTCGCGAGCCTTCTCTCGCGTTATCCATCAAAAACATCCCGTTTTGTTGTCCTGCCATGGATCTCGTCCAGGGCGGATTTTCGTCGTTTCCGTTTTGAAAGCGGCGCAAAAAAAGGAGGCCGACTTGTCGAATCACGACAAGTCGGCCTCCTTTTTCATTTCTGCCACTAAGGCTTGGACAAGGCCTGGTCAACCGCTGCAATCAGCTTTCCCAGATCCTTCCGGGTGGCTTTGTGTATGACTGCGAAAAGGTACGCCCGCTGTTCATCTTCGTCGCCCAAATCTGCGAAAAAGGCTTTCAGCTTCACGCCCAGCACATCCACAAGCAGGAACAGTGCTTCCACGCTGGGAGTGTAGGTGCCGGTTTCGAAGCGGCTGATGGTTTTGGGGTCAAAACCGGTTTTTTCGCCGAGTTCAGCCTGAGTAAGCCCCGCGACCTTGCGGTAACGCCGAATGGCTGGACCCAAACTTGAAATTTGCATCGCTCAATTCCCATTTAGAATCAAGAACTTAACGATAGATTTTTGCATTAGACAACCGCATGGTCCATCACCTTGCTTTGCAAAATGTGATGTATTTCGTAGAATCGCCGACCCAAAGGGGTATTCGGTGATCTGTTTTCGGAAGTTTGGCTGATATGGAAGAGCCCGCATTGCGCTCCCTCGAAGCGTGTGCGGAGCGCTGAAATGGTTCTGAAGCCTTGCAAAAATGTTACCGAAATCGTTGTTGCGGCCCTTTGTCAGGGTCTTTGAGCCTAGTTGATCTTCGGCTGCCAATGGGCCATCAATCGCTGTATAGGGAGTGAACACGTGGCTCTGCGCAGTACGATTCACAACATCTCTTCCGGGCATTGTGCGCTGGTCGAGCTGTACCACCGCTAGCGACAGTGAGCGTGACTCATGGATGAGAAATACCGCAGGGCAGTGGATGCCGCCGCGATTTTTTCCGAGACCGATCTGACCGGCCGGATTACGTACGTCAATGATCAGTTTTGCGCCGTGTCCGGCTATAGCCGTTACGAACTGCTCGGGCAGAACCATCGCCTGCTCAACTCCGGTCTGCACTCGGCTGATTTCTTTGCAGAGATGTGGCGGAGCATCGCGTTGGGCAATGTCTGGAAGGGCGAGATCTGCAATCGCGCCAAGGACGGCCGTCTGTATTGGGTCGAAAGCACCCTGGTGCCGGTGCTGGATGACGCCACCGGGCGGATTCACCGTTACCTGGCGATTCGTTTCGACATCAGCGAAAAGCGCCAACGGCTGCATTCGTTGCAATGGCGGGTCGGCCATGACGTGCTGACCGGACTGCCCAACCGCGCGTTTCTCTCGGATTTGCTGGATCAGGCGCTAGCCTTCTCCCGCGAGGAAAACATTCCGCTGGCGGTGTGCATGCTCGACCTCGACGGCTTTAAAGCGGTCAACGACGGCTATGGGCATGCCAGTGGCGATCTGCTGCTGGTGGAAGTGGCCAGGCGTTTGCGCGACATCGTACGTGGCGAGGATGTGGTGGCGCGGCTGGCCGGTGACGAGTTCGTGCTGGTGTTGCGTTATGTGCATGATGTGCCGGAGTTGCGTGCGGCACTGAACCGTGTGCTGGAGGCGATTTCCGCACCGTACGCGCTGCAGGGCAAAGCCCTGAATGTCTATGCCAGCATCGGCGTCACCCTGTTTCCCCACGACAACGAAGATGCCGAAACCTTGCTGCGTCACGCCGATCAGGCCATGTACGTGGCCAAGCAGAGCGGGCGCAATCGTTTTCATTTGTTCGATGTGTTCCGGGATCAAGAGGTCAAGGCCACTCACCAGATCGTCGAACGGGTACGCCAGGCGCTGGCCGCCGGTGAGTTGCGCCTGTATTTCCAGCCCAAGGTCAATATGCGTCACGGTGTTGTCGTCGGCTTCGAGGCGTTGTTGCGCTGGGAGCACCCGCGAGACGGCACGGTGTCGGCCCGAGAGTTTCTGCCGTTGGTGGAAGAAACGGATCTGATCATCGATATCGGTGAATGGGTGATGGATCAGGTGTTGTTGCAGTTGGACCGTTGGCAGCAAGCGGGGCAGGTCTGGCCGATCAGCGTCAACATTGCTGCCCGGCATTTTCAGCGGGCGGATTTCGTCGACCGCCTCAGGCAGGTGCTCGCCCGGCATGCCCGGGTCGATCCACAGATGCTCGACCTGGAGATCGTCGAGTCGGTGGCCATCGAAAACATCCAGCATGTCAGCGCCTGTCTGCAGGCCTGTCAGGAGCTCGGGGTGCAGTTTTCATTGGGCGACTTTGGCACCGGTTATTCGTCGCTGAGTTACCTCAAGCGTTTGCATACCGAGACCATCAAGATCGACAAGACGTTTGTCCGCGACATTCTGCATGATCACGATGACCTGGCCCTGACCACGGCGGTCATTGGTCTGGCCCGGGCGTTTGGCCGGCAGGTAGTCGCCGAGGGGCTGGAAAGCATCGAGCACGGTGAACTGCTGTTGCAACTGGGGTGCGACGTTGCCCAGGGTTTTTTCATTGCCCAACCGATGCCAGCGGCGGAGGTGCCGGGCTGGGTTGAAGGGTTTGTTGCGCCGCTGCAATGGCGGGTGCTCGATCAGACCGCCTGAGGTTGTCAGACCTATGAAGATCAAATGTGGGAGCGGGCTTGCTCGCGAAGGCGGTGTGTCATTCAGCATTACTGTCGACTGATACACCGCATTCGCGAGCAAGCCCGCTCCCACAGGTTCAGGGTTTGCCGACATAAAGCCGGATGATGTCATCGATTTCCCCGGACATTTTCATCCTCAGCAACGTACGCAGAACTCGCTGAACCGGCACGTTCGGATCGTTGCGCACGAAGCAGCCGACACTTTGCTCCTGTAGCACCGCCACGCCTTGCAATTGCCGGTCAGGCAGCAAGCGTTGATTGAACCAGTCCAGTGTCCACTGATTGCTCACGGCATAGCGGTAGCGTCCGGCCATGAGTTTTTCCAGCACCTGTTCCTGATTGCGCGCGTCTTCGCGAATCAGGCGGTCGGCGTCGAACAGCGGTTGCAGGGCCGGGTAGCTGTAACCCAGCACCGTACCGATGGTTTGTCGCGGCAAGTCTGCCGGGGTAATCGCGATCTCCGGTTGTTGCCGGCTGATCAGCACGTCAGGCTGAGTCCATAGCGGAATGCTCCAGATGTAGTCTCCGGACTGGTTCGGCAGCCACGACTGCGCGGCATAGCAGCGAACATCGACCTCGCCGTGTTCCATCGCGCCTTGCACCCGCGCCCGGGGCAGCACGTGAAATTCGATCGGAACGCCGACCTGGGTGGCGAGGCTGACCATCACGTCATGCAGGATGCCCTGGGTCGGACGGCCGCTCTCCAGTTGCACCATCGGCATCGCCCAACTGTCGGGCACCACGAAGCGCAACGGCGCTTCGGCGGCCGCGACGCTCAGATTCATCAACAGCAGTGCCCCCAAGGCCAGCCGCATAAACACTCCGATAAATCCCCCCAAAATGCAGCTTAGCCAGATTAGACGAGCGCGCCGGATGCAATTTTGGCCTTGCTCCGCTAGCATTAGCGGCTTGTGTTCCTTCGTGGCGACGGTTTTCGATGAGTTATCAGGTTCTTGCACGTAAATGGCGTCCGCGCTCGTTCCGCGAAATGGTCGGCCAGACCCATGTGCTCAAGGCTCTGATCAATGCCTTGGACAGCCAGCGGCTGCACCACGCCTACCTGTTTACCGGGACGCGCGGGGTCGGCAAGACCACCATCGCGCGGATCATCGCCAAATGCCTGAATTGTGAAACAGGTATCACTTCGACACCCTGTGGCGAGTGCTCGGTGTGCCGTGAGATCGATGAAGGGCGTTTCGTCGACCTGATCGAGATCGACGCCGCGAGCCGGACCAAGGTCGAGGACACCCGCGAGCTGCTCGACAACGTGCAGTACGCCCCGAGCCGTGGGCGCTTCAAGGTCTACCTGATCGACGAAGTGCACATGCTCTCCAGCCATTCCTTCAATGCGCTGCTGAAAACACTCGAAGAGCCGCCGCCCTACGTCAAGTTCATCCTGGCGACCACCGATCCGCAGAAACTTCCTGCAACTATTCTGTCGCGGTGCCTGCAGTTCTCCCTCAAAAACATGACCCCGGAACGTGTGGTCGAGCATTTGACCCACGTGCTGGGCGTCGAGAACGTGCCGTTCGAAGACGACGCACTGTGGCTGCTGGGCCGCGCCGCCGACGGTTCGATGCGTGACGCCATGAGCCTGACCGACCAGGCCATTGCCTTCGGTGAAGGCAAGGTCATGGCCGCCGACGTGCGGGCGATGCTCGGGACGCTCGATCACGGTCAGGTTTATGACGTTTTGCATGCGCTGATCGAAGGCGACGCCAAGGCGTTGCTCGAAGCCGTCCGTCATCTGGCCGAACAAGGCCCGGACTGGAACGGCGTGCTCTCGGAAATTCTTAACGTGCTGCACCGTGTCGCCATCGCCCAGGCCTTGCCTGAAGGCGTCGACAACGGCCACGGCGACCGTGACCGGGTGCTTGCGCTGGCTCAGGCCTTGCCGGCCGAAGACGTGCAGTTCTACTACCAGATGGGCCTGATCGGTCGCCGCGATTTGCCGCTGGCGCCGGACCCGCGTGGTGGTTTTGAAATGGTCCTGCTGCGGATGCTGGCGTTCCGGCCCGCCGATACCGAAGACGCGCCGAGACAACCGCTAAAGCCAGTGGGGATCAGCCAGGCCACAGTTGATTCCGCAAACTCAGTGGCTGCCGCGCGGGTGGTGGCGCCGGTAGTCGCTGCGGCAGTTGCACCCGTCGCTGCGGTTGTGGCTCCGGTTCCCGCGCCAGAGCCAGAACCGGTCGCGCCCGTTGTCGTGCCAGAACCGGTTGTCGTGCCCGAGCCTGTTGCGGTTGAAGCCGTCGTCGATCTGCCATGGAACGACCCGGTAGAGCCCGAAGTCGTCCAGCAGCCAGCCGTCGAGCCGGTGCTGGAAACCGCCGCTGAGCAACCCGAGTTGCCGCCGATGCCGTTGCCGACGCCGGACAGCGTTGTGCCGGACGCGCCGGAGTGGGCCGCTGCGCCAATCCCCGAGCCGTCTGTGGCCGACGTCGATGCCGCCACGCCCGGCATTGACCTCGACGACGAGCCGCCGCTCGACGAGGATTACATCGAGCCGGACATGGATTCGGCGTATAGCTACCTCGACGAACTGGCCAGTGAACATACCGCCGAGCCAGCGCCGGAGCCCCAGCCTGAACCGGCCGCGATGCCCGCCACCGGTCTGGCCCTGCAATGGCTGGAGCTGTTCCCGAAACTGCCGATTTCCGGCATGACCGGCAGCATCGCCGCCAACTGCACACTGATCTCCGTGGAGGGCGACCATTGGTTGATGCACCTGGACCCGGCCCACAGCGCCTTGTTCAACGCGACCCAGCAGCGTCGTCTCAACGATGCGTTGAACCAGTTTCACGGGCGCACGCTGACCCTGAGTATGGAGCTGATCAAACCCGAGCAGGAAACCCCGGCCCAAGCCGCATTCCGGCGCCGCGCAAACCGTCAGCGCGAGGCCGAGGAGTCAATCCACGGTGATCCGTTCATCCAGCAAATGATGCAGCAGTTCGGTGCGGTGGTCCGTAACGATACTATTGAACCTGTCGAAGCCCTGGTCAGTCAGGGCTAATAACTGAAGGGGTTCGGCCGAACGGGCCGGGCGCTGTTTTTATCCAAGTAATTTGAGGTGATTCCCATGATGAAAGGTGGCATGGCCGGCCTGATGAAGCAGGCGCAGCAGATGCAGGAAAAAATGGCCAAGATGCAGGAAGAACTGGCCAACGCCGAAGTCACCGGTAAAGCCGGTGGCGATATGGTCACCGTGGTGATGACCGGTCGTCACGACGTCAAGCGCGTGACCATCGACCCAAGCCTGGTCGAAGGCCTGAGCGAAGACGACAAGGAAATGCTGGAGGCTGTGTTCGCCGCCGCCGTCAACGACGCCGTGCGCAAGATCGAAGCCAACAGCCAGGACAAAATGTCCGGCATGACCGCTGGCATGCAATTGCCACCGGGCATGAAACTGCCATTCTGATTCGCCTGGGCGCGTTGGATGAGCTACAAAAAAATGCCAGGCATTGCGCCTGGCATTTTTGTTTCTGTCTGTTGGATATGTGACGACTGATACGCCGCCTTCGCGGGCAAGCCTCGCTCCTACAGGTCATGTGTCGCTCTTGTAGGAGCGAGGCTTGCCCGCGAAGAAGTCGACTCGGTCCCGGACAGAAACATCGAACGCCCAACCGCCACAAAGGTCTGCTCCCCTATACCACCGAATTCATCGTTCAAAGGAGACGCTCGCATGCCAGAAGCATTGACCCTCAACCAACGAATCGTCCTGGCGTCCCGCCCGGTTGGCGCGCCGACGCCAGAGAATTTCCGCCTGGAACGGGAAGCGCTGCCGGACCTGGCCGACGGTCAGGTATTGCTCAAGACCCTGTTTCTGTCACTGGATCCCTACATGCGCGGTCGCATGAGTGATGCCCCTTCCTACGCGGCGCCGGTGGAAATCGACGAGGTGATGACCGGTGGCGCTGTCAGCCGGGTCGAGCGTTCGCTGAATCCCAAGTTTCATGAAGGTGATCTGGTCGTCGGCGCTACCGGGTGGCAGAGCCACAGCATCAGCGACGGTCGCAACATCATTCCGGTGCCGTCCGGGCTGCCGAGCCCGTCGATGGCACTGGGCGTGCTTGGCATGCCCGGGATGACCGCCTACATGGGGTTGATGGACATCGGCCAGCCCACATCCGGCGAAACCCTGGTGGTCGCTGCGGCGTCCGGTGCGGTGGGGTCGGTGGTCGGCCAGGTGGCGAAGATCAAGGGCCTGCGTGTGATCGGTGTGGCGGGCGGCGCGGACAAGTGCCGTTATGTGGTGGATGAGTTGGGCTTCGATGCCTGCATCGATCACAAGAGCCCGAATTTCGCCGAAGAACTGGCGCAGGCCTGTCCAACAGGCGTCGACATCTATTACGAGAACGTGGGGGGAAAAGTCTTCGATGCGGTACTGCCGCTGCTCAATACCAAGGCGCGGATTCCTCTGTGCGGCCTGATCGCTACCTACAACGCCTACGATGCACCCACCGGCCCGGATCGCCTGCCGCAATTGCAGCGCACGTTGCTGACCAAGCGTGTGCGGATTCAGGGCTTCATCGTGTTCGACGACTACGGTGACCGTCAGCCGGAGTTTGTCAGCGCCATGGCGCCGTGGGTGCGTGATGGCAAGGTGAAATTCCGCGAAGACGTGGTCGAGGGTCTGGAGAATGCACCCGAGGCGTTCATCGGTCTGCTGGAAGGACGCAACTTCGGCAAACTGGTGGTGCGGGTCGCACAGAACTGAATAATTGACGCTCATTCGAGGCGCGGGTATAAACCGCGTCTCGTTGTTTTGTCGGACGTTTCCCCATGAGCTTCAGCCCTTTGATTCGCCAACTGATCGATGCCCTGCGAATTTTGCCAGGTGTGGGTCAGAAAACTGCCCAGCGCATGGCATTGCAGCTGCTCGAGCGTGATCGCAGCGGTGGCTCGCGCCTGGCGTCGGCGTTGAGCCAGGCCATGGAAGGGGTGGGTCACTGCCGTTTGTGCCGCACGCTGACCGAAGACGACCTGTGCCCGCAATGCGCCGATACCCGTCGCGACGACACCTTGCTGTGCGTGGTGGAAGGGCCGATGGATGTCTACGCGGTGGAGCAGACCGGTTTCCGTGGTCGCTACTTTGTGCTCAAGGGCCATCTGTCGCCGCTCGACGGGCTCGGGCCGGAAGCCATCGGAATTCCACAGTTGCTGGCGCGGATCGAAGAGGCGGGCACGTTTACCGAAGTCATCCTCGCGACCAACCCTACGGTCGAAGGTGAAGCCACGGCGCACTACATCGCCCAGTTGCTCAGCAACAAGGGCGTGATCGCTTCGCGCATTGCCCACGGCGTACCGTTGGGCGGCGAGCTGGAGTTGGTGGATGGCGGGACGTTGGCGCATTCGTTTGCGGGGCGTAAGCCGATCGCTTTGTAGTGTCTGGACTGACGCCTTCGCGAGCAAGCCCGCTCCCACAGGGGGAATCTATTCCAATGTGGGAGCGGGCTTGCTCGCGAAGGGCGCACCTCGGTCCATCTGATTCACACAATCCTGTTGAAAACCAAGCAAGCGCTCGGTTAACGTCGCTGAACCCTTCAGTGGAGTTCGCCGATGCCTGCCTTTCAGGAATACTTCGACCCCAGCCACCAATTGGTCCGTGACAGCGTCAGACGTTTCGTCGAGCGTGAGATTCTTCCGGACATTGACCAGTGGGAAGAAGCCGAAAGCTTTCCCCGCGAGCTTTACCTCAAGGCCGGTTCGGCGGGGATTCTGGGGATCGGTTACCCCGAAGCCCTGGGTGGCAGTCACGAAGGTGATGTGTTCGCCAAAATCGCCGCCAGCGAAGAGTTGATGCGCTGCGGCTCCGGCGGGTTGGTGGCGGGGCTCGGCTCGCTGGACATCGGATTGCCGCCGATCCTCAAATGGGCCAGGCCCGACGTTCGAGATCGCATCGTGCCGTCCGTGCTGGCTGGCGAGAAGATCAGCGCCCTGGCGGTGACCGAGCCCAGCGGTGGCTCCGATGTGGCCAACCTGCAAACCCGCGCCGTACGCGACGGTGATGTTTACCGGGTCAGCGGCAGCAAAACCTTTATTACCAGCGGCGTGCGCGCGGATTACTACACCGTCGCGGTGCGTACCGGCGCGCCTGGATTCGGTGGCATCAGCCTGTTGCTGATCGAGAAGGGCACGCCGGGTTTCACCGTAGGCCGCCAGTTGAAGAAAATGGGCTGGTGGGCGTCGGACACGGCCGAGTTGTTCTTCGACGATTGCCGCGTGCCTGTCGGAAATCTGATCGGCGCCGAGAACATGGGCTTCGCCTGCATCATGGGCAACTTCCAGAGTGAACGCCTGGCCTTGGCGTTGATGGCCAACATGACTGCGCAACTGGCGTTGGAAGAAAGCCTGAAATGGGCGCGTCAGCGCGAGGCATTCGGTAAACCCATCGGCAAGTTTCAGGTGCTTAAACACCGCCTCGCCGAAATGGCTACCGCGTTGGAGGTGTCACGGGAGTTCACTTACCGTCAGGCGGCGAAAATGGCTGCCGGGCAGAGTGTGATCAAGGAGATTTCCATGGCCAAGAATTTTGCCACCGACACGGCGGATCGGATTACCAGCGATGCGGTGCAGATTCTGGGTGGCTTGGGGTATATGCGTGAAAGCCTGGTGGAGCGGCTTTATCGGGACAACCGGATTCTGTCGATTGGTGGTGGGACGCGGGAAGTGATGAACGAGATTATCAGCAAGCAGATGGGGCTTTGAGTTTTGCGGTGTTGCGGCTGACGCCTTCGCGAGCAAGCTCGCTCCCACAGGGGATTCCAGGTGTACACAAGTTTTGTGCACGACGGAGATTAACTGTGGGAGCGGGCTTGCTCGCGATGTCGTCAGTGCAGACGCCGCTTACTTATCGGTAAGGGCAAACTGCGTCAGACAGAAAGTAGGAATCCCCATGTCTTCCAGCCGCTGCGACCCACCCAACTCCGGCAAATCAATAATCGCCGCCGCTTCATGCACCCGCGCGCCCATGCGCCGAATCAGGTTCGCCGCCGCAATCAGCGTGCCGCCGGTAGCGATCAAATCATCGAACATCACCACCGAGTCGCCTTCGCAAAGGCTGTCGGCGTGCACTTCAAGGAAGGCTTCACCGTACTCGGTCGCATAACCCTCGGCCAGCACGTCGGCCGGCAGTTTGCCTTGTTTGCGGAACAGCACCAGCGGCTTGTTCAACTGATAGGCCAGCACCGAACCAATCAGAAAGCCACGGGCATCCATGGCGCCGATGTGGGTGAAGTCGGCCTCGACGTAACGGTGGGCAAAGCTGTCCATCACCAGGCGCAGGGCGGTCGGCGACTGAAACAGCGGGGTGATGTCGCGAAAGATGACGCCCGGTTTCGGGAAGTCGATCACAGGGCGGATAAGGGATTTGATGTCGAAGGAGTCGAAGACCATCGTCGAGGTGTCCTGGCAGGCTGCAAACGTCGCAGTATACCGGCGGCTGAACCGTTTCGCTCAGCCGCGATCGTCGGAAATCAGCCTTCTATCGAACCGCCGGCCAGGGCGCAGAGCTGGATCGGGTCAAGAATGTGGATTTCCTTGCCTTCGGCGGCAATCAGCTCGTTCTGCTGGAAGCGCGTGAACACCCGCGACACGGTTTCCACCGCCAGGCCCAGGTAGTTGCCGATTTCGTTGCGCGACATGCTCAGGCGGAACTGATTGGCCGAGAAGCCGCGAGCGCGGAAACGCGCCGACAGGTTGACCAGGAACGTGGCGATGCGCTCGTCGGCGGTTTTTTTCGACAGCAACAACATCATCTGTTGATCGTCGCGAATCTCGCGGCTCATCACGCGCATCAGCTGGCGGCGCAATTGCGGCAGTTGCAGCGCCAGTTCATCGAGGCGTTCGAACGGAATTTCACAGACCGAGGTGGTTTCCAGCGCCTGCGCCGACACCGGATGTTTCTCCGTGTCCATGCCCGAAAGCCCGACCAGCTCACTCGGCAAATGGAAACCGGTGAGCTGCTCTTCACCGCCATCGCTCAGGCTGAACGTTTTCAGGGCGCCAGAGCGTACTGCATAAACGGCATCGAAAACGTCGCCCTGGCGGAACAGGAACTCGCCCTTTTTCAAGGGACGGCCACGTTTAACGATCTCGTCCAGCGCATCCATGTCTTCCAGATTCAGAGAAAGTGGCAGGCAGAGGGGAGCCAGGCTGCAATCCTTGCAATGAGCCTGGTTATGAGCACGCTGCTTTACTGGCTCGGACATTTCTTAAATCCTTGTGGGAAAACACACATAAGACGTAAGGGTAACTCACGGGAAGACAATCAGGCCAGCGCTGTGCCGTTTTGTCACATCGCGTGAAGGGGCGATGAAACGTTAGATCACTCGCGAAAACCGCTGGCGGTTCTGTTGATCCAGGTAGGCATCGAACACCATGCACACCGAACGCACCAGCAATCGTCCGGCGGGCAGTACGTTGATTCGGTCATTGGTCAGTTCGATCAGCCCGTCCTCGGCCATGCCCTGCAACTGCGGCCACAACTCGCCGAAGTAACCGCGAAAGTCGATGTTGAAGGCCTGTTGGATCTCGGCGAATTCCACGTTGAAACTGCAAATCAACTGCTGAATCACCGCCCGCCGTACGCGGTCATCGGCGTTGCACAGGAGGCCGCGGTTGGTGGCCAGTTGCGTGGAAGCCAGGGCATTCTGGTACTGATTCAGATCGCTGCTGTTCTGGCAGTACAGGTCGCCGATCTGGCTGATGGCCGAGACGCCCAGCCCGATCAGATCGCAATGGCCGTGGGTGGTGTAGCCCTGGAAATTGCGTTGCAGGGTCGATTCTTCCTGGGCAATGGCCAGTTCATCGTCGGGCAGGGCGAAGTGGTCCATGCCGATGTAGCGATAGCCGGCGGCGGTCAGCTGTTCGATGGTGCGCTGGAGCATCTCGAGTTTCTGCGCCGGCGTCGGCAGTTCGTCGCTATTGATTCGCCGTTGCGGCATGAAGCGCTCCGGCAAGTGCGCGTAGTTGAATACCGACAACCGGTCCGGTTGCAGGTTGATCACTTCTTCGACAGTGCGGGCGAAATTGTCGGGTGTCTGTCTGGGCAAGCCATAGATCAGGTCGATGTTGATCGAGCGGAATTGCAGCGTCCGCGCCGCGTCGATCACCGCCCGGGTTTCTTCCAGACTTTGCAGGCGATTCACTGCCCGTTGTACGGCCGGGTCGAGGTCTTGCAGGCCGATGCTGACCCGATTGAAACCCAGTTCACGGAGCAGGCCCATGGTCGACCAGTCGGCTTCGCGCGGGTCGATCTCGATGCCATAGTCACCGGTGTCGTCATCCAGCAAGTTGAAGCTTTTGCGCAACTGGGCCATTAGCTGGCGCAATTCGTCATGGCTGAGAAAGGTTGGCGTGCCGCCACCGAAATGCAGTTGCTCGACCTTTTGCGCCGGATCGAGGTGGCAGGCGATCAGCTGGATTTCCTGCTCCAGGCGCTGCAGGTAGGGCAGGGCGCGGCCGCGATCCTTGGTGATGACTTTGTTGCAGGCGCAGTAGTAGCAAATGTTCGCGCAGAACGGCACGTGCACATACAGCGACAACGGGCGCAGGGCCTTGCGGCTTTCGCGCAGCGCATGAAACAGGTCGAAGGTGCCGACATGACCGTCGAACTGCACGGCAGTCGGGTAGGAGGTGTAGCGCGGTCCCGCCAGGTCATAACGGCGGATCAGATCGGTATCCCAACGAATGGCGTCGAGCATCATGCGGGCATTCCCCCGGATAGGCTGGCAATATTCGCAAGTCTATGGGGTGCGGCGTTGGAGCATCTTGATTTGCATCAACGGTCAGGATTTGTGTGGCCAGTGCGGGCCTCTTCGCGAGCAAGCCCGCTCCCACAGGGGAATGCATTCCAATGTGGGAGCGGGCTTGCTCGCGAAGAGGGCGCCGCCGATCTAGTGCCCCATGAGCCAATGCTGATGCGGCCCCGGCAAGGTCCAGATGCCGAACAGCATCACCAGCAGGCCACCGGTCATGCGCACGCTGCGTTTGCGCAACAGCGCCGTGACGCGCTCGGCCGCCAGCCCCGTGGCGAGCAACACCGGCCAGGTGCCGAGGCCGAACGCGAGCATCAGCAATGCACTGTCCAGCGCATTACCCTGGCTCGCCGACCACAGCAGCGTGCTGTAAACCAGCCCGCATGGCAGCCAGCCCCAGAGTGCGCCCAGCAGCAATGCGCGGGGCAGGCTCGACACCGGCAGCAATGTGTTCGCCACCGGCTGGATATGCCGCCACAGGCCGCGACCGAGGCTTTCGATGCGGGTGAGGCCGCTCCACCAGCCGGCGAGATAAAGTCCCATGGCAATCAGCAACAATCCGGCGAGGATGCGCATGAACATCGCCGCCGGGCTGTTCGCCACCGCCCAGCCCGCCAGGCCGATCAGCAGGCCGGCAGTGGCGTAGCTGAGAATTCGCCCGAGGTTGTAGGCCAGCAGCAATCGAAAGCGTCGGGTGCGTTGGTCCTTGGGAATGGCCAGGGTCAACGCGCCCATCAAGCCGCCGCACATGCCAAGGCAATGACCGCCGCCGAGCAGGCCGAGGATCACCGCAGACACCAGCAGTGGCGCCAACTCAAACATGCGGGGGCGCCTTGTCGTCCGGTTTGACCGGATGGCCGCTGGCCTCATCGACCGCCGCGGTGTGATTCGGGTCCTGGTCGTCGAAGAGGATGCTGTGGGCCGGACCGTCGAGGTCGTCGTACTGACCGCTGTCGACCGCCCAGAAGAAGATGTAGACCGCGATGGCCACGATCAGCAGCGCGGCCGGGATCATCACGTAAAGAGCTGGCATGGCAAGGCTCCATGCCCGCGCGGCTCAGGCCGGCAGCGGGCGGGTTTCTGGCGTGGCGCTGGCGGCCGGCGCGCTCGGCAGGCGAGTCAGGCGCAGGGCGTTCAGCACCACGGTCAACGAACTGATCGACATGCCGACTGCGGCCCACACTGGCGTGATCCAGCCGAGGGCGGCGAACGGCAACATGAGGCCATTGTACAGCCCGGCCCACAGCAGGTTCTCGATGATTACCCGACGGGTGCGCCGGGCGAGGCTGAAGGCTTGCACCAGCGCGTCCAGGCGGTTGGACAACAGCACGGCGTCGGCACTGGTTTTCGCCAGATCGGTGGCCGAACCCATGGCGACACTGATGTCGGCGGCAGCGAGCACCGGGACATCGTTGACCCCGTCACCGAGCATCAACACTTTGCGTCCTTCCTTGTGCAGCTGTTGCAAGACCTGCAGTTTATCGTCCGGTCGCAAACCGCCACGGGCCTCGTCGATGCCCAGTTCCGCTGCGACGCTGGCAACCATCGGCGAGGTGTCCCCGGAGAGCAACAACGTGCGCCAGCCGCGCGCCTTGCAGGCTTCCAGTAATGCGGGTGCATCGGCGCGCAAACGGTCGTCGAGGACGAACCACGCCAGCGGTCCCTGACGGTCGCCGAGCAACAGCCATTGGCCCGCTTCATCGGGCATCAGCGGTACGGCGGTGCCGCTGAGTTCACAGACAAAACCCGGCTGGCCGATGCGCAGGCGTTGCTCACCGACCACGCCTTCCAGGCCCAGTCCGGGCGTGCTGTGGACTTCTTCGGCGGCCAGTGGCGCCCGGCCAAATGCGCGGGCGATCGGGTGCTCGGAACGGTTTTCGAGGGCGGCGGCGAGGCTCAGGCACTGATCGCTGTCGAGTGCGCCGAGGGGACGGATCGAACGCAACGCGAGGCGCCCTTCGGTGAGCGTGCCGGTCTTGTCGAAGATCACCGTGTCAATCTGGTTCAGGCCTTCCAGCACATGGCCGCGCGTCAGTAGCAGACCCAGCTTGTGCAGCGTGCCGGTGGCGGCCGTGAGGGCAGTCGGCGTGGCGAGGGACAAGGCGCACGGGCAGGTCGCGACGAGCATCGCCAGGACAATCCAGAAGGCCCGCGACGCATCCAGTTCCCACCAGACAAGGCCGATGACGGCGGCAGCGATCAGCGACAGCAAGAGGAACCACTGTGCGGCGCGGTCGGCGATTTCTGCGAGTCGCGGTTTTTCATTCTGAGCGCGGTCGAGCAGGCGGACAATGGCGGACAGTCGGGTGTCCTGGCCGAGGGCGAGAACCTCCACGGTCAGCGCGCCTTCGACGTTCAGGGTACCAGCGGTGACGGCATCGCCGAGCGTTCGCGGTTGCGGCAGGTATTCGCCGGTCAGCAGGGACTCGTCGATGCTCGACTGGCCGTCGAGGATCTTGCCGTCGGCCGGGAGGATCGCGCCGGGGTGCACCAGCACTTGATCGCCGACGCGCAGTTCGCTGAGCAGGATCCGCTCGCTCTGGCCGTCGGCACTCAGCCGCAGGCACGAGGCGGGCAGCAAGTTGACGAGTTGTGCCGTGGCGGCGGCGGTGCGTTCACGGGCGCGCCGCTCCAGATAACGCCCGGTCAGCAGGAACAGCGCAAACATGCCGACGGCATCGAAATACAGTTCGCCGACCCCGGTGATCGAGGTCCAGATCCCGGCAATGTAAGCACCGCCAATTGCCAGCGACACCGAAACGTCCATCGTCAGGTGGCGGGTGCGTAAATCGCGCATTGCGCCTTTGAAGAACGGCGCGCAGCTGTAGAACACGATCGGTGTGGTGAGGAACAGCGCGACCCAGCGCAGGATGGTGTGCAGCTCGGGACTGAGGTCGATGTTGAATTCCGGCCAGGTGGCCATGGTCGCCATCATCGCCTGGAACCACAGCAGCCCGGCGACCCCGAGTTGGCGCAAGGCCAAGCGGTTTTCGCTGGCCAGTTGTGCGCTGGCGCGGTCGGCCTGATAGGGGTGCGCCGCGTAACCGATGTGGCGCAACTCGCTGAGCACTTGGCTCAACGGCAATTGCGCATCAGCCCAGCGTACGTGCAGGCGGTGGTTGGAGAGGTTCAGGCGCGCTTCTGCCACCGCCGGCAAACCGCGCAGGTGTTTCTCGATCAGCCAGCCGCAGGCTGCGCAGCTGATACCTTCCATCAACAGGGTGGTTTCGGCGAGTTCGCCGTCGTGTCGCACGAAAGGCTTTTGCACGTCGGCGCGATCGTACAGCGCCAGCTCGTCCACCAACTGCACCGGCAACGCTTCGGGGTTGGCCGAGGCTTCGCTGCGATGCTGGTAATAGCTTTCCAGCCCACCGGCGACAATCGCTTCGGCCACGGCCTGACAACCCGGGCAGCAGAACTCGCGGGTTTCACCGAGGACGGCAGCGGTGAAGCGGCTGCCGGCCGGGACGGGCAGGGCGCAGTGGTAGCAGGACAGTTGGGTGGTCATCTAAGTGGCCATGAAAACAATATTGTTAAAACCGGGCCAGGTTCGGTGGCGAGGGGATTTATCCCCGTTCGGCTGCGAAGCAGTCGGGAAACCTGTTAGCAAAATACTACTGGAAGAATGCCGGGGGCTGCTTCGCAGCCCAACGGGGATAAATCCCCTCGCCACATTGCGACTTTACTTCTTCAGGTCTTCCGCGCCTTGCAGCGGTTCGTCACCCAGCAGCAGATCCTTGTCATGGCTGACCTGTTCTTCTTCGAACATGCGCCAGGTCTTGTCATCCTGTACGCCCAGCAGCTCGACGAAACGACGGCCATCGACCTTGTCGCTTAACTGGCCGATATAGCGACCCTGTTCAGTTTCACTGCGGGCAAGGGTGATCTTGCGATCCTTCTCGGGTTGCGTCGGCGAGATCAGGTTCAGCTCCAGGGTTTTCGGCTGGCTGTTGCCGCTCAGGCGCAGGTCGACTTCGCCGGTCACGTCATCCAGGTGCACACTGGCGCGCAGGAGCAGGGTCTGCGCCAGCAGCTCGCGGTCGAGGGAGCGGTTGATGCCTTTGCCGGCTTCGTAGTAGTTGTCGTTGACCAGGTTGTCCGGGTTTTTCACCGCGATCGTCACCATGGACAACGTCAGCGTCACCGAACAGGCGAGGATGGCGATGATGATCCACGGCCAAAGGTGCTTGTACCAGGGACTTGCGGCGTTTGCTGCGGGCATGATCACTTCTCTCAACGAATTTGTGGGCCAATGAACCGGCTCT
The DNA here is from genome assembly GCF_059695695.1 of Pseudomonas sp. LBUM1670. Lineage (NCBI taxonomy): Bacteria > Pseudomonadati > Pseudomonadota > Gammaproteobacteria > Pseudomonadales > Pseudomonadaceae > Pseudomonas > Pseudomonas sp. LBUM1670. The sequence continues at coordinate 2,015,969 of NZ_CP166783.1, forward strand.
TGGCTTCAACGTGGATGCTTTCATCATCGGCATCCTTGAGGATGAATTTCACCTCGTTGGTGCTCGATGGCAGTTTTTCCGGAGCGATGGACAGTTCGACCGGCTGGCTGAAAATCTCGCCCGCGGCGACCTTGATCTCGCGCTTGCCTTGCAGCTTCAGGTCCGGCAAGCCAGCGGCTTCCAGCACGTACGTGTGGTCGCGCTGATCCTTGTTCATGATCTTCAGGCTGTAGACGTTTTCGATCCGCCCTTCGGCGTTCTCGCGGTACAGCACGCGGTCCTTGCTGACGTCGAAACCCACCAGCGAACGCATGAAGAATGCCCCCGCGAGCAACGCCATCATGGCCAGCAACACCGCGGCATAACCGATCAGGCGCGGGCGCAGTTTATGGGTTTTTTGCCCGGACAGGTTGTGCTCGGTGGTGTAGCTGATCAGGCCGCGCGGGTAATCCATCTTGTCCATGATGCTGTCGCAGGCGTCGATGCAGGCGGCGCAACCGATGCACTCGATTTGCAGGCCATCGCGGATGTCGATACCGGTCGGGCAGACCTGAACGCACATGGTACAGTCGATGCAGTCGCCCAGGCCCTGAGCCTTGTAGTCGATGCCTTTCTTGCGCGGGCCGCGGCTTTCACCGCGACGCGGATCGTAGGAAACGATCAGCGTGTCCTTGTCGAACATCACACTCTGGAAGCGCGCATACGGGCACATGTAAATGCACACCTGCTCGCGCAACCAGCCAGCGTTGCCGTAAGTGGCAAGGGTGAAGAAACCGACCCAGAAATACGACCAGCCATCGGCCTCGCCGGTGAAGAAGTCGAGAGTCAGTTCGCGGATCGGTGAGAAGTAGCCGACGAAAGTCATGCCGGTGATGAAGCCGATCAACAGCCACATCGCGTGCTTGCTGGATTTGCGCAGGAGTTTGTTGGCACTCATCGGCGCCTTGTCGAGTTTGATGCGCTGGTTGCGGTCGCCTTCGGTGACCTTTTCGCACCACATGAAAATCCACGTCCACACGCTCTGCGGGCAGGTATAGCCGCACCAGACGCGACCGGCGTACACGGTAATGAAAAACAGCCCGAAGGCGCTGACGATCAGAATCCCTGAGAGCAGGATGAAGTCCTGAGGCCAGAAGGTGGCGCCAAAAATAAAGAATTTGCGCTCCGGAAGGTTCCACCAGACGGCTTGATGACCGCCCCAGTTCAACCACACCGTGCCGAAGTACAACAGAAACAAAAAGGCCCCGCCCATCATCCGCAGGTTGCGGAACAGGCCGGTGAAGGCGCGGGTGTAAATCTTTTCTCGAGAGGCATAGAGGTCGACGCTGTTGTTCGCGTTTTTGGCAGGCGGAGTAACGTCGTGTACCGGTATCTGGTTGCTCATCGGTTGCATCCCACGGCAGTGGAAAAATGCCTCGGTCAGTACATGCCGACCGCGGTCAAAAAGAGGTGTTGCAGTGGCGCAATGATACGCCTGTAGCTCTAGCCCAAGGGTGCGACCTTTGGTCACGTTGGTGGAAATCAAATGACGGTGTAATGACTTGAATCAATTGACTGGTGAAATTATGGACGGTTTTGCCGGTGTCGGCGTTCAGTCGGCCCAAGGATTGATCAGCGCAACGCCGCTGGACTGAAAGTCGCCGATATTGCGAGTGACCACGGTCAGGCCATGAACCAAGGCAGTCGCTGCAATCAGGGCGTCGCTTTCGTTGGTGCTGTCTGGAACGTGCAAACGGGCACAGCGCAGGGCCACGGCGGCGTCGACCGGCAAGATTCTGGCATCGAAGGCGGGCATGACATGACGCTTCAGCCAGGTCCGCAATACCTTCCCCTGCGCCGGGTCACGACGCTCCATTCGCAGAACCCCGGTCTCCAGCTCCTTTAGGGTAATCGCCGAAATAAACATGCGTGGGGCGATGACACTTTTGGCCCAGGCGACGACGTTGGCGTCTGCCCGGGGTTTGCGTAGTTCGGAGATCACATTGGTGTCGAGTAGAAACATCAGGACAGGTCCACGGGTCGATGAGTGATCGCGGCACGCTCGGTTTCGAACTCGATGTCTGCCGCTTCTGGCATCACCAATAAGTCGACAATGCTGGCGTTGTTGCCGGTCAGTTTTTGGTAGTCCTCAATGCTTAGCAGTACATGTGCCGGCTTGCCACGATCGGTGATGATAACCGGCCCTTGGCACGTGGCTTTTTTGGCACTACCTGTGTCCTGATTGAATTCACGGCTGGATATGGTGGTGATGGCCATCATGGTGACCCTCCTGAAAAATCTAATGTAGAAACGTTACTACCAAGCCCGCTGTCCGGCAACTGGTTGAAGGAAAACGGCTGTACCGTTCGTCATCGTTTACAAGGGGCGGGAGCCATCAGTTCGGACGCTGGCGCCAGACGGCTACCTGACCGGGACAGTGTGAGTCGCAATGGGGTTACGCCAGTCGTTACCGGCAATGACGTTTACCGTCAGTTGCGTTCTATCGGTCGAAAGAGCGGCAAACAACCAGCTCTGCTGAACTGCCGAGCCACTCATGAACAAGGGAATGTCGCCGTAAATATAGTTGCTCGACTCATATTTCCCGCTTCGCTTGTGCGCATTCGCGGAAAACACGGCGGTTACACCATAGTCCTCGATCATTTTTGTGAACCGCGAAATCTCGGTTTCCGTCACGGGCCAGTGGAACGGTTGACTCAGGTTGAGCAGAATAATTTTCCCTTGCGTCCGCGCCCGCTTCAAATCTCGTTCCAGCCAGTCAAGGGAAGAAGTGATTTCATAAGCGGTCGTATTGAATAACGAACGGGTGGAAAAACTGGCTGAGTAGGTGGGTTCGTTATTCAGTTGAACCAGATGAACGTCGCCAAAGTCCCTGGAGTAAGCCAGGCTTCCATACCATGTTTTCGTCATGCCGGAAGCTCTCGCGGCGAGATCAAAGTTGTCGACCTTTCCCCAGTAACGATCCTTGAGGTCGTTGACACTTCCGGCCGCCCAATCCGGGCGACCAGCGACATTGTTGTCGTAGTCAAAATTCCCCAGGCCATAGTCGTAAACGTTGTTCAGTTTATTTTGCAAAACCGAACGGATGTATGAGCGCTCGCTGTCCTTCCCGGTAGCGGTGAGATTACCGTTGATCATGACAGGAACTGCGGCAGTTCCCCCTGATTGCGCCCTGAAGTCGGCAATGCTGGTGTACTGCGCATCGATCAGCCACTTTGAGCGCGCTTGTTTGTCCGAGGCGGATTCAACTTCGCCGTTATCGGACTTTTCACTTGACGGGAATTTTGGGCTCGACGCCAGCACGATATAGCGTGGAGAAAGTTCGGAGGCGAGCACGGGTATGATGTTTACGCTACAGGCAAATATCAGCAGGCCCAGGGTTGTAATGCGGTTTGATAGTTTCATTAGAAATCCATTTCTAAGTTTTAGATGAGGTGTATGTTTGCGTTTTCGAAGGTATGCCAAGGCTCACGACTATTCAAACAGTTGCCGTGGCCGGATTGATTGGGCATGTTTCGGGCGGATTTGAGATGCAACTTTTCTTTAAATGAAAACGGCCCCGCCAATTCTCATTGGCGGGGCCGTTTTTTGTTGCATCAAGTTTGCCTTACTGGGCGTCTGCGACCGGCGCTTTCTCACCGTGAGAAAGGCTGTAGACGTAAGCGGCCAGCAGGTGAACCTTGTCGTTGCCTTGCAGCAGTTCTTGCGCAGGCATCTGGCCCTGACGGCCGTAACGGATGGTCTGCTGCAGTTGAGCGAAGCTCGAACCGTAGATGAACGCTGCCGGGTGAGTCAGGTCAGGTGCGCCCATCGCTGGCGTACCCTTGCCGGCCGGACCGTGGCACGCCACGCAGTTGGCGGCGAACAGTTTCTGCCCGGCAGCCGGGTCAGCCTTGGTGCCTTCCGGCAGCTTGCGGCCATCGAGGTTGGTCAGCACGAACGCAGCAACGTCCGCCACGCCTTGCTCGCCGATCACTTCAGCCCACGCCGGCATGACCGCATGACGGCCGCCCATGATGGTGGTCTTGATGGTTTCCGCTTCGCCGCCCCAGCGCCAGTCGGCGTCGGTCAGGTTAGGGAAGCCATAAGCGCCTTTGGCGTCGGAGCCGTGGCAAACAGAGCAGTTGGAGGCGAACAGGCGGCCACCCATCTTCAGGGCTTGCGGGTCCTTGGCGACTTCTTCAATCGGCATGGAAGCGAACTTGGCGAAGATCGGACCGAACTTGGCGTCCGACTTGGCCATTTCCTTTTCCCACTCGTGAACGCCGGTCCAGCCGGTCTGGCCGTTGGCGAACGCGGTCTGCTTCTCGTTATCCACGTAGTTGTAACCCGGCAGCAGGCCTTTCCAGTTGCCCAGGCCCGGGTACAGCACCAGGTAGCCCAAGGCGAAAATGATGGTGCCCACGAACAGCATAAACCACCATTTTGGCAGCGGGTTGTCGTACTCCTCGATCCCGTCGAAAGAGTGGCCAACCGTCTCTTCGGTGGCTTCGCTGCGCTGACCCCTGCGGGTGGACAGCAGCAGCCAGGTCAGGGCGAAGATGGTGCCGAGACTGAGGACTGTGACGTACAGACTCCAGAACGTAGTCATTCTTTGTTACTCCTAGAAGCTTGCTCGACGTGCTTGATGGCTTCGGGATCATCCGCGAAAGGCAGCAAGGTCGCGTCTTCAAACTCCGACTTGCGCTTGGGGCTGAACACCCACAACGCCAGACCGATGAAGGCCACCATCACGACAACGGTGCCCAGGCCACGAATCATCCCGATATCCATCTAAATCACCGTTTGCTTTTGATGATGGTGCCCAGGCCTTGCAGATAGGCCACCAGCGCGTCCATTTCGGTTTTGCCCTTCACAGCATCCTGAGCACCGGCGATGTCTTCGTCGGTGTAAGGAACGCCGAGCGTGCGCAAGACTTCCATTTTCTTGGCGGTTTCCTTGCCGTCGAGCTTGTTTTCCACGAGGAACGGGTAAGCCGGCATTTTCGACTCGGGCACCACGTTGCGCGGGTTGTACAAATGCGCACGCTGCCAGTCATCGGAATAACGACCGCCGACACGGGCCAGGTCCGGACCGGTACGCTTGGAACCCCACAGGAACGGGTGGTCCCAGACGCTTTCACCGGCGACCGAATAGTGGCCGTAACGTTCGGTTTCAGCACGGAACGGGCGGATCATCTGCGAGTGGCAGCCGACACAACCGTTGGCGATGTAGATGTCGCGGCCTTCCAGTTCAAGGGCGGTGCGCGGCTTCATGCCTTCGACCGGCTTGTTGGTGACGTCCTGGAAAAACAGCGGAACGATCTGGGTCAGGCCGCCGATGCTGACGGCGATAACCATGAAGAAGGCCAGCAGGCCAATGTTCTTCTCGACTGCTTCATGCTTCATCAGTGAGCTCCAACTACAGCAATCTGTTCAGCGGCTTTGGCTTCAGCCGGGTTCGAGGCGCGTACGGTACGCCATACGTTGTAGGCCATGAACAGCATGCCGCTGGCAAAGAACGCACCGCCCAGGGCGCGAACGATGAAACCAGGGTGGCTGGCTTGCAGCGCTTCAACGAACGAGTAGGTGAGGGTGCCGTCGTCGTTGATTGCACGCCACATCAGGCCCTGGGTGATGCCGTTGACCCACATCGAAGCGATGTACAGCACGGTACCGATGGTCGCGAGCCAGAAGTGCGCGTTGATCAGGCCGATGCTATGCATCTGCGCGCGACCGAACAGTTTCGGGATCATGTGGTAGATCGCGCCGATCGAGATCATCGCTACCCAGCCAAGAGCGCCGGCATGTACGTGGCCGATGGTCCAGTCGGTGTAGTGCGAGAGCGAGTTGACGGTCTTGATGGCCATCATCGGGCCTTCGAAGGTCGACATGCCGTAGAACGCCAGCGACACGACCAGGAAGCGCAGGATCGGGTCGGTGCGCAATTTATGCCAGGCGCCCGACAGGGTCATCATGCCGTTGATCATGCCGCCCCAGCTCGGAGCCAGCAGGATGATCGACATCGCCATGCCCAGGGACTGAGCCCAGTCCGGCAGTGCGGTGTAGTGCAAGTGGTGCGGACCGGCCCAGATGTACAGGGTGATCAGCGCCCAGAAGTGCACGATGGACAGACGGTAGGAGTAGATCGGACGCTCGGCCTGCTTCGGAACGAAGTAGTACATCATCCCCAGGAAGCCGGTGGTCAGGAAGAAGCCGACCGCGTTGTGGCCGTACCACCACTGTATCATCGCGTCAGTCGCCCCGGCGTAGGCCGAGTAGGACTTGAATAAGCTGACCGGCAGTGAGATGTGGTTAACGATATGCAGCATTGCGGTCACGAGGATGAAGGCACCGTAGAACCAGTTGCCCACATAAATGTGCTTGGTCTTGCGCTTGATGATAGTGCCGAAGAACACCAGAGCGTAGGTCACCCAGACAACGGCCAGCAGAATAGCCAGGGGCCATTCCAGCTCAGCGTACTCCTTGCTGGTGGTGTAACCCAATGGCAAGGAAATGCCTGCACCAACGATCACCGCTTGCCAACCCCAGAAGTGGAAGGCCGCGAGGCTGTCGGAAATCAGTCGCGTTTGGCAGGTTCGCTGCACGACGTAATAAGAAGTGGCAAACAGTGCACAACCACCGAAGGCGAAAATCACCAGGTTTGTGTGCAACGGGCGTAAGCGTCCAAAAGTCGTCCACGGCAGACCGAAGTTCAATTCCGGCCATACGAGCTGTGAGGCGATGAAGACACCGAGCCCCATGCCAAGGATCCCCCAGACCACCGTCATGATGGCGAACTGGCGGACTACCTTATAGTTATAAGCAGTCGGACTGATTGCTGTGCTCATTCTAAGGTTCCACGGTTTGGGTGTTTTATTAGGAGTAAAAATCGGCCGCAAGTATGGAGAAAGCAGGGGGTCATTGCAACGCGCCATGACCTGGGTCAATGCTTTCAAAAGCTGATTCTGCGGCCTTTCCATGCGCCGCGTAAGGACAAAATCGCCCTCGGACAAATGTCGCATCGAACGAAAATGGTGAGGGGGTCAGGTCAGTTGTAACGGGGTGTGTTCAAACGCAACGATCGGGTGACCGATGGCAATTGGCACGACAGCCGGTATCTACCAGCCTTTGCGGCCTGTCATCGAACAAATCCGTCTAACACATCGGGTTGGGTCGACCTGGAACCGGCTCATGCCAGTTCGCATCGGAGCAAGCTTAGTCCCGAATCCGGGGAATCGAAAGGGGGGCTAACGGAGGGTGCGACAATGGGTCGCAAAGGGACAGGGAACTGCCGCATTCGGGAAAAATGCGGCAGCAGAGCGGTCAAGAATTATTCGCTTTTGCCTTCCGCCTGCAAACGCTCTGTATTCAGACCGTGGGACAGGCTGTACACATAAGCGGCCAGCAATTGCACTTTATCGTTGCCGAGCAATTCGTTCTGCGCCGGCATATGGCCCTGACGGCCATGACGAATCGTTTGTTCAAGCTGCGTGAGGCCTGTTCCATAGATGAACCCGGCCGGTTGCGTCAGGTTCGGCGCGCCCATGGCTTCAGTGCCGTGGCCGTTTGCCCCATGACAGGCGACGCACAGGGTGCTGAATGCTTGCTGTCCGGCTTGCAGGTCGGCACTGCTGTCGGCCGGCAAGGGCAGGCCCGCCAGTTCATGACGCACATACGCGGCAACGTTTTTCACGCCGGCATCACCGAGGATTTCACCCCAGGCCGGCATCGCGGCCATGCGACCGCCCATGATCGTTGTCTTGATCATTTCCGCGTCGCCACCCCAGCGCCAGTTGCTGTCGGCCAGGTTCGGGAAGCCGAAAGCGCCCTTGGCGTCCGAGCCGTGGCACACCGAGCAGTTCGACGCGAACAGGCGACCGCCCATTTTCAGTGCTTGCGGGTCCTTGGCCACTTCTTCCACCGGCATGGCGGCAAATTTGGCGAAGATCGGTCCGAACTTCGCGTCCGATTTGGCCATTTCCTTTTCCCATTCGTGCACGCCGGTCCAGCCGTTCTCGTAACCCGGCAGGATGCCTTTCCAGTTGCCCAGACCCGGATACAGGACCAGATAGCCCACGGCGAACACCAGCGTGCCGGCAAACAGCATGAACCACCACTGCGGCAGCGGATTGTCGTACTCCTCGATGCCGTCGAAGCTGTGGCCCATGGTCTGGTCGACGCTGCCCTTGGTTTCGCCCTTGCGGGTGCCGATCAGCAGCCAGGTCAGGCCGATCAGGCTGCCGATGGTCAGTACGCAGATCCACGTACTCCAGAAAGTGGTCATGACCGGGTACTCCTTGTTTCAGGTTCTTGGGTGGCGTCATCGGATAGGGGGTCATCGGCGAACGGCAGCAAACGCGCTTCGGCGAATTCCGGACTGCGCTTGCTGTTGAACACCCACAACGTCAGGCCGACGAAGGCCACGAACACCACGACCGTGCCCAGGCCGCGAATCATTCCACTGCTCATTTCAAAGACCATGGGGCTCACCTCTTGCTCTTGATGGCAGTGCCGAGCACTTGCAGGTAAGCGACCAGCGCGTCCATTTCGGTCTTGCCCTTGAGCGAGGCCACGCTGCCGGCGACGTCGTCGTCGGTGTACGGCACGCCGAGGGTGCGCATGGTTTTGAGCTTGGTTTCGGTGTGGCTGTTGTCGACCGCTTGTGTGACCAGCCATGGGTAGGCGGGCATTTTCGATTCCGGTACGACGTTGCGCGGGTTGTACAAGTGCGCGCGGTGCCAGTCATCCGAGTAGCGCGCGCCGACCCGGGCCAAATCCGGACCAGTGCGTTTCGAGCCCCAGAGGAACGGGTGATCCCAGACGCTCTCACCGGCCACCGAGTAGTGACCGTAGCGTTCGGTTTCTGCGCGAAACGGACGGATCATCTGCGAGTGACAACCGACGCAGCCTTCGCGAATGTAAATGTCGCGACCTTCCAGTTGCAGGGCGGTGTAGGGCTTCATGCCTTCCACCGGTTTATTGGTCACGTCCTGAAAGAACAGCGGGACGATCTGGGTCAGACCGCCGATGCTCACGGCCAGGACCATCAGCAACATCAGCAGGCCGACGTTTTTCTCGATTGTTTCGTGTTTCATGGCGGACTCCTCAGGCCATCTGCGCGGCAGCGGCGACTTCGGCAGGCTGCGAGGCCCGCACGGTGCGCCAGGTGTTGTAAGCCATCAGGAACATGCCGCTGAGGAAGATCGCACCGCCCACCAGTCGCACGACGAAGCCTGGGTGGCTGGCCACCAGGGTTTCGACGAAGGAGTAGGTCAGCGTGCCGTCCTCGTTCACCGCACGCCACATGAGGCCCTGGGCGATGCCGTTGACCCACATCGACGCGATGTACAACACGGTGCCGATGGTCGCGAGCCAGAAGTGCGCGTTGATCAGGCCGATGCTGTGCATCTGTGCACGACCGAAGATTTTCGGGATCATGTGGTACAGCGCGCCGATGGAAATCATTGCCACCCAGCCGAGCGCGCCGGCGTGAACGTGGCCGATGGTCCAGTCGGTGTAGTGGGAGAGGGCGTTCACCGTCTTGATCGCCATCATCGGACCTTCGAAGGTCGACATGCCGTAGAACGCCAGCGACACCACGAGGAAGCGCAGGATCGGGTCGCTGCGCAACTTATGCCAGGCACCCGACAGGGTCATCATGCCGTTAATCATCCCGCCCCAGCTCGGCGCCAGCAGGATCAGCGACATCACCATGCCCAGCGACTGCGCCCAGTCCGGCAGCGCGGTGTAGTGCAAATGGTGCGGACCGGCCCAGATGTACAGGGTGATCAGCGCCCAGAAGTGCACGATCGACAGACGATAGGAATACACCGGACGCTCGGCCTGTTTCGGCACGAAGTAGTACATCATCCCGAGGAAACCGGCGGTGAGGAAAAAGCCCACGGCGTTGTGGCCGTACCACCACTGCACCATGGCATCGGTCGCACCGGCGTAAAGCGAGTAGGACTTGGTGAAACTCACCGGCAGTTCCATGTTGTTGACGAGGTGCAAAATCGCCACGGTGATGATGAACGCGCCGAAGAACCAGTTACCCACATAGATGTGCTTGGTTTTGCGCTTCATGATCGTGCCGAAGAACACGACGGCGTAGGCGACCCAGACGATGGTGATCAGGATGTCGATCGGCCATTCCAGTTCGGCGTATTCCTTGGAGGTGGTGTAGCCCAGCGGCAGGCTGATGGCCGCCAGCAGAATCACCAGTTGCCAGCCCCAGAAGCAGAACGCGGCGATTTTCGGCGCGAACAGCTGGGTTTGGCAGGTGCGCTGAACCGAGTAGAACGTACTGGCGAACAGGGCGCAGCCGCCGAAAGCGAAGATCACCGCGTTGGTGTGCAGTGGGCGCAACCGGCCGAAACTGGTCCACGGCAAATCGAAGTTGAGTTCGGGCCAGACCAATTGAGCCGCGAGAAAAACCCCGAGCCCCATGCCGACGATGCCCCACACCACCGTCATAATGGCGAATTGGCGGACCACCTTGTAGTTGTAGGCGGTACTGATAGAAGTGTTCATGGTTCCCCATCCACGGTTCAGCCGAATTGGAGGCGTTCGCGCAAGGCAGACGCTCCCTTCGCCTGGAGTTATAGGCAGACTAAAAGCGAGGCAAGCATGGACAAAGAGCACAAAGCCAGTATTGACGGGGATCAATGGGCGCAGTGTGTGCGGGATCATGGATGGTTGTGGAATGCCGCGGTATCGCCGGCATCGGCGACGCTGATTCTCGCCCATGGCGCCGGTGCACCGATGGACAGCGACTGGATGAACGACATGGCTGCGCGCCTTGCTGCGCAGGGCGTCAACGTGCTGCGCTTTGAGTTTCCATACATGGCGCAACGGCGTGTCGATGGCGGCAAGCGTCCACCGAATCCGGCGCCGAAACTGCTGGAATGCTGGCGTGAGGTGTATACGGTGGTGCGACGCCATGTCACTGGGCGTCTGGCCGTTGGCGGCAAGTCCATGGGTGGGCGGATGGCGAGTCTTTTAGCCGATGAACTCGAGGCAGATGCGTTGGTGTGCCTCGGTTATCCGTTTTATGCAGTGGGTAAACCGGAGAAACCTCGGGTCGAGCATTTGGCTGCGCTCAAGACGCCGACTTTGATTGTCCAGGGTGAGCGCGATGCGTTGGGGAATCGTGAGACGGTCGAGGGATATGCGCTATCGCCGAGTATCGAGGTGTTTTGGTTGACGGCGGGGGATCATGATTTGAAGCCGTTGAAGGTTTCCGGGTTTACCCATGAGCAGCATTTGGCTTCGGCGGCGAGTCGGGTAGCGGCATTTCTTCAGTGAAATAATGGGCGCCGAGTCGGGACCCTTCGCGAGCAAGCCCGCTCCCACAGGGTTTCGTGTCGATCACAAAATCTAACCACACCCCGGTTCACTGTGGGAGCGGGCTTGCCCGCGAAGAGGTCCGAACAGGCGACATCTCAATCAGATTGACAATAAAAAACCCGGAAGCTTTCACTGTCCGGGTTTTTGACTTTCCAACATCAATCAGCGGTTAAACCGCTCCACCAACGAATACTGGGTATTCGCCGTCTTGGTCAGCTCTTCACTCAACAACGCCGAGTGCTGTGCCTGTTCCGATGTCTGATCCGCCAGTTGCGAAATGTTGCTGATGTTGCGGCTGATTTCTTCCGCCACCGAGCTTTGCTCTTCGGTCGCAGCCGCAATCTGGGTGGTCATGTCGGTGATGTGCGCCACCGCTTCGCTGATCCCGACCAGTGCCTGATCCGCCTCAAGTACCCGCGCCACACCTTCTTCCGCCTGGCGATGCCCGGTTTCCATGGTTTGCACCGCGGTGCTCGCGGTTTGCTGGAGTTTGGCGATCAGGGCGTGAATCTGCCCGGTGGATTCGCTGGTGCGTTGCGCCAGTTGACGGACTTCGTCAGCCACCACCGCAAAACCACGCCCCATCTCGCCGGCACGAGCGGCCTCAATGGCAGCGTTCAACGCCAGCAAGTTGGTCTGGTCGGCGATGCCTTTGATCACGTCGACCACGCCGCCGATTTCGTCGCTGTCCTTGGCCAGTTGGGTCACGGTCAGACCGGTTTCACCGACCACCACCGACAAGCGCTGAATGGCTTCGCGGGTTTCCCCGGCGATGTCACGGCCGCGACCGGTCAGGCGGTTGGCTTCCTGAGTCGCGTCAGCGGTGCGCTGCACGTGGCTGGCGACTTCCTGCGTGGTGGCGGCCATCTGGTTGACGGCGGTGGCCACTTGCTCGGTTTCGATGCGCTGACGTTCCAGGCCGGTGGAGCTGTTGTGCGCCAGGGCGTCGGACTGCTTCGCTTGCTCGGTCAGGTGCTCGGCAGTGTCCTGCAGACGGGTCAGGCAGGTTTTCAGGCGGGCTTCCTGGCTGAGGATCGACATTTCCAGACGCGCCTGAGCGCCACGGCTGTCGGTGTACATCTGCGCGATCAGCGGGTCGGACGTGGTCTGCTCGGCCAGGCGCAGCAAACGCTTGAGACCGCGCTGTTGCCAGCTCAACCCCAGCAGGCCCAACGGCACCGAAAGGCCGGCCGCCAAGGCGAAGCCCCACTGGGAGTTGAGCGTGGCACCGATCATGAAGCTCAGCTGGCTGACCAGAATGAACGGCAGCCAGTCCTGAAGCACCGGCAGCCATTTGTCGGTGGAAGGAATCGCTGACTTGCCCTGGTTGATGCGTTGGTAGAGCGCTTCGGCACGGTGGATCTGTTCGGCGGTGGGTTTGACCCGCACCGACTCGTAACCGACGACCTGATTACCTTCGAAAACCGGTGTGACATAGGCGTTGACCCAATAGTGGTCACCGGTCTTGCAACGATTCTTGACAATGCCCATCCATGGCAAGCCTTGTTTCAGTGTGCCCCACATGTGCGCGAACACCGCGGCCGGTACGTCGGGGTGACGGACCAGGTTGTGTGGCGCACGGATCAGTTCCTCGCGGGAATACCCACTGATTTCGACGAACGCGTCGTTGCAGTAAGTGATCACGCCCTTGGCATCGGTGGTGGAAATCAACCGTTGCTGAGCCGGGAAGGTCCGTTCGCGTTGTGTAATGGGCTGGTTGTTACGCATGGCTTTTTCAATCCGCAAGGCTTTGAGAGGTTCTCGGCACTGTCAGGGATTTATTGAAAATATTTTTCAATAATCAGCGGTGCGTCGCAAAACGACCGTTGCGTCAGCCGGCCAGCATCGGATAGGTGAACAGCTTGTGACGGGGGCGGTAGGGGGTGGGAGCGGTGTGTATATCCATTATTTTGGTGATAGCTGCTGGCGGTTCCGCCCTTAGGGCGGGTTACTTGGGGCTTTTCCAAGTGACTCGCTGTAAAAGCGAAACCAATAGAAGCCGTTACCAAAAAAACGGATATGTCCCCAAGCCCCAAGCCCCAAGCCCCAAGCCCCAAGCCTACGACGCAATCAACTGCCGCAACACGTAATGCAAAATCCCCCCCGACTTGAAGTACTCCACCTCATTGAGCGTATCGATCCGGCACAGCACCTCGACTTTCTCGCGACTGCCGTCCTCGCGGGTGATGATGAGCGTCAGATTCATCCGCGGCGTCAACGCCACCCCCGTCAAACCCAGAATATCCAGGGTTTCCTTGCCAGTGAGGTTCAGGCTCTTGCGGTTCTGATCCAGTTTGAACTGCAGCGGCAACACGCCCATGCCCACCAGATTGGAGCGGTGAATCCGCTCGAAGCTTTCGGCGATGACCGCTTTCACACCCAACAGATTGGTGCCCTTGGCGGCCCAGTCGCGGCTCGAGCCGGTGCCGTATTCTTGCCCGGCGATCACCACCAGTGGCGTGCCCGACGCTTGATAACGCATGGCCGCATCGTAGATCGCCATTCTCTCGCCGGTGGGAATGTAAATCGTATTCCCGCCTTCCTCGCCGCCGAGCATCTCGTTGCGAATCCGGATATTGGCGAAGGTGCCGCGCATCATCACTTGATGGTTGCCGCGACGCGAGCCGTAGGAGTTGAAGTCCCGCGGTTCCACGCCTTTCTCGCGCAGGTAATTGCCCGCCGGGCTGTCGGACTTGATGTTGCCGGCCGGGGAGATGTGGTCGGTGGTCACCGAGTCGCCGAGCAGCGCGAGGACCCGGGCGCCCGTGACGTCCTTGATCACGGGCGGCGGGCCGCCGATGTCGTCGAAAAACGGCGGATGCTGGATGTAAGTCGAATCGTCCTGCCAGACATACGTTGCCGCTTGCGGCACTTCAATCGCCTGCCATTGCTCGTCGCCGGCAAACACTTCGGCGTATTCCTTGTGGAACATCGCGGTGTTGACCTGATTCACCGCGTCGGCAATTTCTTGGGTGCTTGGCCAGATGTCCCGCAGATACACCAGGTTGCCATCCTTGTCCGTACCCAAAGGCTCACTGCTGATGTCAATGCGCACCGTGCCGGCGAGCGCATAAGCGACCACCAGCGGCGGGGAGGCCAGCCAGTTGGTTTTCACCAGCGGGTGCACGCGACCTTCGAAGTTGCGATTGCCCGAGAGCACCGAGGCGACGGTCAGGTCGGCGGCCTGAATGGCTTTTTCGATCGGCTCCGGCAAGGGCCCGGAGTTGCCGATGCAGGTGGTGCAGCCGTAACCGACCAACGCAAAACCCAGTTCATCAAGGTATTGGGTCAGGCCGGCGGCCTTGTAGTAGTCGGTGACCACTTTCGAGCCTGGGGCCAGCGAGCTCTTGACCCACGGTTTGCGCTTGAGGCCTTTCTCCACGGCTTTCTTCGCCACCAGCCCTGCGGCCATCATCACGCTCGGGTTTGAGGTGTTGGTGCAGGAGGTGATTGCGGCGATCACCACCGCGCCGTTTTTCAAGCGATAGATCTGACCTTCGAAGTCGTAGTCGGCTTCACCGGCCAGATCGGCATTGCCCACCGCGACGCCACCGCCGCCTTCACTTTCGAGGCGACCGACTTCCTTGCTGGTGGGTTTGAATTGCAGGTCGATGAAGTCGCTGAACGCTTGTGCGACATTCGGTAGCGAAACCCGGTCTTGCGGTCGTTTCGGCCCGGCGAGGCTGGCTTCGACGCTGCCCATGTCCAGCGCCAGACTGTCGGTGAACACCGGTTCCTGACCCGGCAGACGCCACAGGCCCTGGGCCTTGCTGTAGGCCTCGACCAGTTTCACGGTTTCAAGTGGGCGACCGGACAGACGCAGATACTCCAGCGTGATGTCGTCCACCGGGAAAAAGCCACACGTAGCGCCGTATTCCGGGGCCATGTTGGCGATGGTCGCGCGGTCGGCCAGCGGCAGGTCGGCGAGACCGTCGCCATAGAACTCGACGAATTTGCCGACCACGCCTTTCTTGCGCAGCATCTGCGTCACGGTCAGCACCAGGTCGGTGGCGGTGATGCCTTCTTTTAACTTGCCGGTAAGTTTGAAACCGATCACTTCCGGAATCAGCATCGACACCGGTTGGCCGAGCATCGCCGCTTCTGCTTCGATCCCGCCGACGCCCCAGCCGAGTACGCCGAGGCCGTTGATCATGGTGGTGTGGGAATCGGTACCGACCAAGGTGTCGGGGAACGCGTACGTGCGGCCGTCTTCATCTTTGGTCCACACTGTGCGGCCGAGGTATTCGAGGTTGACCTGATGGCAAATCCCGGTGCCCGGCGGCACCACGCTGAAGTTGTCGAAGGCGTTCTGGCCCCAGCGCAGAAAGGCATAACGCTCGCCGTTGCGCTGCATTTCGATGTCGACGTTCTGTCCGAAGGCGCTGGAACTGCCGAACTTGTCGACCATTACCGAATGGTCGATCACCAGGTCCACCGGCGACAGCGGATTGATGCGCTGCGGGTCGCCGCCGGCCTTGGCCATGGCGGCGCGCATGGCGGCCAGGTCGACCACCGCGGGAACGCCGGTAAAGTCTTGCATCAAAACCCGCGCAGGGCGGTACTGGATTTCGCGATCGGAGCGACGTTCCTTGAGCCAGGCGGCAATCGCTCTGAGGTCGGCGCCGGTGACGGTTTTTTCGTCTTCCCAGCGCAGCAGGTTTTCCAGCAATACTTTCAACGACATCGGCAGTTTGTCGAGATCACCGAGGCTTTTGGCGGCGTCGGGCAGACTGAAATAATGGTAGGTCTTGTCGTCGATTTGCAGGGTTTTAAGGGTTTTCAGGCTATCGAGGGACGGCATAGCGATCACTCCTTTAAGTCCGCACGGCTACGGACTGAGGGGACGGACAGAGCTTTCAACCTAGCCCCGTTTGAACGTTAAAGCTAATAACTGGACTCTATGGCCAAGTCCGAGGTTCCGAACTCGGCTATCATGCGCCGGTTTTCGTGACAGGCTTTGCTTCAACGCAAGTCTGGGCATCGCGCAGTGGCTGAATTCTTCGCCAACTGCCCAGGAGTAAGAATGAACACCCTCTTTATGCATTGCCGGCCGGGCTTCGAAGGTGAAGTCTGTTCCGAGATTTCCGAACACGCCGCGCGGCTGAACGTGGCCGGTTATGCCAAGGCCAAAACCGCCAGCGCCTGCGCCGAATTCATCTGCACCGAAGAAGACGGTGCCGAGCGTCTTATGCGCGGCCAGCGTTTCGCCGATCTGATCTTTCCGCGTCAGTGGGCGCGCGGGATTTTCATCGACCTGCCGGAAACCGACCGCATCAGCGTGATCCTCGCGCACATGGCGGACTTCCCGCTGTGCGGTAGCCTGTGGCTGGAAATGGTCGACACCAACGACGGCAAGGAACTGTCGAACTTCTGCAAGAAATTCGAAGTGCACCTGCGCAAGGCGCTGATGGCCGCCGGCAAACTGGTGGACGACGCGCACAAGCCGCGTTTGCTGCTGACCTTCAAAAGTGGTCGCGAAGTGTTCATGGGCCTGGCCGAGTCGAACAACTCGGCGATGTGGCCGATGGGCATTCCCCGCCTGAAGTTTCCACGCGAGGCGCCGAGCCGCTCGACCCTGAAGCTGGAAGAGGCGTGGCACCACTTCATCCCGCGCGACCAGTGGGACGAGCGCCTGCACAGTGACATGACCGGCGTCGACCTCGGCGCAGCACCCGGCGGCTGGACCTGGCAACTGGTCAATCGCGGCATGCTGGTCACCGCCATCGACAACGGCCCGATGGCGGAAAGTCTGATGGACACCGGTCTGGTGCAACACTTGATGGCCGACGGTTTCACCTACAAGCCGCGACAGCCGGTGGACTGGATGGTCTGCGACATCGTCGAGAAACCGGCGCGCAATGCGGCGATGCTGGAAGAGTGGATCGGCGAGGGCCATTGCCGCGAAGCGGTGGTCAACCTCAAGCTGCCGATGAAGCAACGTTACGCCGAAGTGAAGCGTTTGCTGGAGCGTATTGCCGACGGCTTCAAGGAGCGCGGGATTCGGGTCGAGATTGGCTGTAAACAGCTGTATCACGACCGCGAAGAGGTCACGTGCCACCTGCGCCGGCTGGACGTGAAGAAACCCAAGTCCCGCTGATTTACGCGAATTAATGTGTGGGGCGTGTGTGGCGAGGGAGCTTGCTCCCGCTGGGCTGCGCAGCAGCCCTAAAACCAGCCACCGAGATCTTCTGATAGACCGCATAGCCAGAACTGGGGCCGCTTCGCGACCCAGCGGGAGCAAGCTCCCTCGCCACATACCCGGCAATGCGCGACAATGCCGGCCAGTTTCAGGAGTGAATCATGAGTGAAATGCTTGATACGCCGGTAGACGGCACCCTCGACGCCACCGGCCTCAACTGCCCGGAACCGGTGATGATGCTGCACCAGCATATCCGTGACCTGGCGCCCGGCGGCCTGCTCAAGGTGATCGCCACCGATCCGTCGACCCGACGTGACATTCCCAAGTTCTGCGTGTTCCTCGACCACGAACTGGTCGCGCAGCACGAAGAGGCAGGCACCTACCTCTACTGGATCCGCAAGAAGTCCGTTTAAAAGCAAAAAAACTGCGTGGGAGTTATGGCCCTTGCAGGTGCTGGCTTGCCTGCGATGGTCGCTAACGATTACGCGTGTTCATCGGTTGCTCGCGTCGTTCTGGAGTTCTTCGCTGGCAAGCCAGCTCCTACACGGATCCGCTTGCGTGCACTGCCTGTCAGGCGGATCGACAGCATCAGCGCCGCACAACTCAGGCCGACGATCAAACCCTGCCACAGCCCGCTCGGGCCGCTCGGCGTGCCGAACCAGTCGGTCAGGCCCAGCGCGTAACCCACCGGCAAACCAATGCCCCAGTACGCGAACAGCGTCAGGATCATCGTCACCCGCGTGTCCTGATAGCCGCGCAACGCCCCGGCCGCCGTGACCTGGATCGCATCGGAAAACTGGAACAGCGCCGAATACACGATCAGCATCGCGGCCACGCGAATCACCGTCGGGTCAGCCGTGTAGATCGTCGCGATGTGCTCGCGCAGCAACAGCATCATGCTCGCCGAAATACACGCGTAAGCCAGCGCCGTGCCCATGCCGACACCGGCGGCGAAACGCGCTTCACGGGGTTCCTGACGACCGAGCGCCTGGCCGACGCGCACCGTCACGGCCATGCCGAGGGAGTAGGGGATCATGAACACCAGCGAACTGAAGTTCAGCGCGATCTGGTGCCCGGCCACCACGGTGGCACCGAGGCTGCCGATCAGCAGAGCGATCACGGCAAAGATGCTCGACTCGGCGAACACCGCGATGCCGATCGGCAGTCCGATGCCCAGCAGGCGTTTGATCACCGACCATTGCGGCCAGTCGAAACGGCTGAACAACTGGCTCGATTGATACGCCGGCGCCCAGCGTTCCCAGCCGGCCATGCCCAGCGCCATCACCCACATCACAATCGCCGTGGCCCAGCCGCAACCGACACCGCCCATGGCCGGCACACCGAAGTGGCCATAGATGAAGACGTAGTTCAGCGGAATGTTCAGCGCCAGACCGCACAGCCCCAGCACCATGGCCGGGCGCGTGCGCCCCAGGCCATCACTGAAACAGCGCAGCACATGGTAGAACGCGACGGCGGGCAAGCCGCTGGCGATGCCGTGCAGGTACTGCATGCACGGGCCGATCAGTTCGGGGTCGACCTTCATGATGTGCAAGATCGGTTCGGCGCTGAGCAGCATACCGGTCGCCATCAAACCCACCACCAACGCCAGCCACAGCGCCTGTCGCACGATCGGGCCGATCTCGCTGTGCGTCCCGGCACCAAAGCGCTGAGCGACTTTTGGCGTGGTGGCCAGCAAGGTGCCGGTCATCAGCAGAAACACCGGGACCCAGATCGAGTTACCCAACGCCACCGCCGCCAGATCCCGCGGGCCGACGCGGCCGGCCATCACCGCATCGACGAAGCCCATCGCCGTGGTGGCAAGCTGCGCGATCATGATCGGCAGCGCCAGGCCGAGCAGGGTTTTCAGCTCCAGGCGAACCCGGGCGGGGCGGTTGAGGGAAATGGCGGCGGTGCGGTCAGTCACGGAATTCAAGGGCGAAACGTCCAAAAGATTTTTATGCACGAGGCGGCGCATTCTACGCCTTGACGCAGTGGTCAGGAAAAGTCCTGTGTTAGCGATTTGTAATCGCACCGCCACTTGTAGGAGCGAGCTCGCTCGCGATGGACGTTAACGATGACGCGGGTTGTCTGAGTGAACGCGGTGACCTGACGTCCTTCGCGAGCGAGCTCGCTCCTACAGTTATGCGTGCTAGGCGTGAAGAGTCATCTCCGCCTACACTGCCGATCCGCCAAAGGAGCCTGCCATGTTGATTGTTGCCGACGAAAATATTCCGCTGCTCGATGCCTTCTTCGAAGGTTTCGGCGAAATCCGCCGGGTGCCGGGACGTTCCATCGACCGCGCCGCCGTCGAACAGGCCGATGTGCTGCTGGTGCGCTCGGTGACCAACGTCAATCGCTCTCTGCTTGAAGGCAGCAAGGTGCGCTTTGTCGGCACCTGCACCATCGGCACCGATCACCTGGACCTCGATTACTTCCAGCAGGCCGGCATCACCTGGTCCAGCGCCCCCGGCTGCAATGCCCGTGGCGTGGTCGACTATGTGCTGGGCAGTGTGCTGACCCTCGCCGAAATCGAAGGCGCCGACCTCACTCAGCGCACTTACGGCGTGGTGGGGGCGGGCGAAGTGGGCGGTCGACTGGTCAAGGTTCTACAAGGGCTGGGCTGGAATGTGCTGGTCTGCGATCCGCCACGACAAGCCGCCGAAGGAGGCGATTTCGTCAGCCTCGAGCAGATCGTTGAGCAGTGCGATGTCATCAGTCTGCACACACCGCTGAAGAAACACGGTGCCGGATCGACCTGGCATCTGTTCGACAAAAACCGTTTGAACCAGCTCAAGCCCGGCACCTGGCTGATCAACGCCAGCCGCGGCCCGGTGGTAGACAACGCCGCCCTGTGCGAGGTGCTGCTGCAACGCGAAGACCTGCAAGCGGTGCTGGACGTCTGGGAAGGCGAGCCCGAAGTCGACGTGGCGCTGGCCGAACTCTGCGTGCTGGCGACGCCGCACATTGCCGGTTACAGCCTCGATGGCAGACAACGCGGGACGGAGCAAATCCATCAGGCGTATTGCGATTTTCTCGGGCAACCGGCGCGGGTCAGCCTGAGTGATTTGCTGCCGGCGCCCTGGTTGTCGCAAGTGACCTTGCACGCTGACAGTGATCCGGCCTGGGCACTGGCGATGCTGTGCCGTGGCGTGTACGACCCGCGTCGTGACGACGCGGATTTCCGCCGCAGCCTTGTAGGCAGTGTGAATGAGCAGCGTGCGGCGTTTGATGCGTTGCGTAAGAACTATCCGTCGCGGCGGGAGATCGATGGGTTGCAGGTGCGGATTGAGGGGGATGCGCCTGAGTTGTTGAAGATCGTGGCGGCGTTGGGTGCAACGGCTGTCTAGAGACCGGGTCGGCTCCTTCGCGAGCAAGCCCGCTCCTACAGGTCATGCGCCACTGTTGGAGCGGGCTTGCTCGCGAAGGGCCGCACCACAATTCTGGATCAGCACCCACAAAAAACCCGGCCATCTGGGCCGGGTCAAGAAGACGGTGGCTATATCAATCTTGTTTGGCAGGCGTGACCAATCGCTCTTCCAGTTCGCGGCAGGCGTCCTGGATCATGCCTTCAGTGATCGGTACTTCGCGGCCTTTTTCGTCAATGATTGAGCAGCCCAGAGACTGATCTGGCTGTGTGCGGATCACTTGAATCTTGTCATCGCTGCTGTTTTGCAAGGACATGGCCTGTCTCCTCCTCAGGTTGTGTGCTTACTGTAGAACCGCCAGGTGACCGGGCTGTGACAAATCCCTGCGATCTTCTCGGGGCGGCAATACCAGTCCACCAGAAATACCGCAACCTTGCCACCCGAACTTTAGACCATTAGCGTCTAGGGGGTGGTCTTTGCGGTCATAATTAACCTGACTCGTTGTGATTTACAGAGTTTCCCCCCATTGAGCGGTATAGCCGGCCCCTTAACTTGTGAACTGGAAAACCCCGATGCTATCTGCCCGTCACCGTCGCGCGATTCGCCTGGCCAGCCGTTTCCTGGTGCCCTATCGCTGGCAGGCCTTGGGTGCGTTGCTCGCACTCATTGTCACGGCGGGCATCACCTTGTCCATGGGGCAGGGGATTCGGCTGTTGGTGGATCAGGGGTTCATGACCCAGTCAGCGCATTTGCTCAACCAGACCATCGGTCTGTTCATGCTGTTGGTGCTGGGTCTGGCGCTTGGCACGTTTGCGCGTTTTTACCTGGTGTCGTGGATCGGCGAGCGTGTGGTGGCCGACATCCGCCGTCAGGTGTTCAACCATCTGGTCTACCTGCATCCGGGGTTTTACGAAGACAACCGCAGCTCCGAGATCCAGTCGCGGCTGACCGCCGACACCACGTTGCTGCAATCGGTGATCGGCTCTTCGCTGTCGCTGTTTCTGCGCAACTTGCTGATGGTGATCGGCGGGATTGTGTTGCTGTTTATCACCAATCCCAAACTCACCAGCATCGTCGTTGTGGCTTTGCCGCTGGTGATTGCACCGATCCTGATTTTCGGCCGACGGGTACGCAGCCTGTCGCGCCTGAGTCAGGACCGGATTGCCGACATCGGCAGCTACGTGTCCGAAACCCTCGGCCAGATCAAAACTGTGCAGGCCTACAACCATCAGGTCCAGGACGAACAGCGATTTGCCGTGACCGTGGAGGAGGCGTTCAACACCGCCCGTAAACGGATTTTCCAGCGTGCCTGGCTGATTACCCTGGTGATCGTGCTGGTGCTGGGTGCGGTCGGCGTGATGCTGTGGGTCGGCGGTATGGATGTGATGGCCGGGCGGATTTCCGCAGGTGAACTGGCGGCGTTTGTTTTTTACAGCCTGATCGTCGGCAGCGCGTTCGGCACCCTGAGCGAAGTGATCGGCGAGTTGCAGCGCGCCGCAGGGGCCGCCGAGCGAATTGCCGAGTTGCTGCGTTCGGAAAATATAATCCAGCCACCGACCACGGGTCTGGTGACTTTGCCAGCGCGGGTGACGGGGAATCTGGTGCTGCAAGACGTGCGTTTTTCCTACCCGTCGCGTCCTGAAAGCTATGCCATCGATGGCTTGAACCTGTCCATCAGGGCCGGCGAAACCCTGGCGCTGGTCGGACCTTCGGGCGCGGGCAAGTCGACGGTGTATGACTTGTTGCTGCGTTTTTACGACCCGGCCGAAGGCCGCATTCTGCTTGACGGCGTACCGCTGACTCAGCTCGATCCACTCGACTTGCGCCGCTGCTTCGCCCTGGTCTCCCAATCCCCGGCACTGTTCTTCGGCAGCATCGAAGAGAACATCCGCTACGGCAATCCGACGGCGACGTTGGAGCAGGTTCAGGAGGCGGCGAAAATCGCCTACGCCCACGACTTTATCGAGGCGATGCCCCACGGTTATCAGACTCATTTGGGTGACGCAGGCCTCGGTTTGTCCGGCGGCCAGCGCCAACGCCTGGCCATCGCCCGCGCGCTGCTGGTGGACGCGCCCATCCTGCTGCTCGACGAAGCCACCAGCGCCCTCGACGCGCAAAGCGAACACCTGATCCAGCAAGCCCTGCCCAGCCTGATGAAAAACCGCACCACCCTGGTCATCGCCCACCGCCTGGCCACGGTGAAAAACGCCGACCGGATCGCGGTGATGGATCAGGGGAAGCTGGTGGCGGTGGGCACGCATCAGGAGTTGATTGCGAGCAATGCGCTGTATGCACGGCTGGCGGCGTTGCAGTTCAATGATGGACATGAAGCGGCGTGAATGAGCGCTGCTGAATACTGCCGGGTTCGGGCATTATGTCGGCCTCAGTGCGAGCATGGATGAGGATATGAGCCGTTATCAACCACCGTTGACCCTGACCACCAAAATGCTCGCGTTGATCGCCGGGATCAGTGAGCAGATCGGTCAACTTTCGGCTGTGGATGATCGACGGCAGACGCCTCAACTGCGGCGGGGCAATCGTATTCGTACGATTCAGGCTTCTCTGGCGATCGAGAACAATACCCTGAGCATCGAGCAGGTGACTGCTGTTCTGGCGGGGCAGCGAGTGCTGGGATTGCCTCGGGAAATCCAGGAAGTGCGTAATGCCTTTGCGGCTTACGAAGCCATGCCGGATTGGCAGCCAAGTAGCCGAGCCGACCTGCTGCGAGCCCACGAGTTGCTGATGGGGGGATTGATTGACGACTGTGGGCAGTTTCGCCGAGCCGGAGTGGGCATTTACCGTGGCGAGAAATTAGTCCACATGGCGCCGCCACCGAGTCGCATTACGCATTTGATGGATGATTTGCTGGCGTGGCTCGGGGCTTCGGACTGGCATCCATTAATTGTCAGTTGCGTGTTCCACTACGAGTTCGAGTTTATCCATCCTTTCGCCGATGGTAATGGGCGAATGGGGCGACTCTGGCAAACCTTGATCCTTAGCGAATGGCGCCCCGTGCTGGCTTATCTGCCGGTCGAAGCCGTGATTCGAGAGCAGCAGGACGCTTACTACACGGCGTTGTCGGCAGCCGACCAAATGGCCGAAGCGACCCCTTTTGTCGAGTTCATGCTGCAAGCATTAAGCCTGGCGCTTGAGGAAGCCGCCCGCAGCGAGCCAGTGACCGACCTAGTAACCGACCTGGTAACCGACCCAGTAGGGAAACTGCTTTCGGCGCTCCATGCGATAGGCCCGCTTAAAATTAGCGACTTAATGGCAGAGCTCGGTCTGGTTCATAAGCCGACCTTTCGGACTAACTATCTCAGGCCCGCATTGAATGCCGATTTGATTGAAATGACCCAGCCTGAGTCGCCCAGCAGTCCGGCTCAAAAATATCGACTGACCCAGCGGGGCAAGCAGGTTGCCGCACGCCTCAAGTCGGCGTAGACATTCCTGATGCCAATAAAAATGCCCGCATCAATCGATGCGGGCATTTTTGTTTGCGGCTCAAAGCGAAGATCAAAAGATCGCAGCCTGCGGCAGCCCCTACATAACCGGTTCCCGGTTATTGATCATCAAAATACCGCTCATGCCAGTCCACCAACGGCTGTGGCGAGTTAAGCTTCTGGCCGTAGATCACTGAATACGACAACACGTTCTGCACGTATTGGCGGGTTTCGTCGAACGGGATGCTTTCCACCCAGACGTCGAAACTCAGGTGATCCGCGCCGCGCAGCCACTGGCGCACGCGGCCCGGGCCGGCGTTGTAGGCGGCAGAGGCGAGGACGCGGTTGCCGTTGAACTGGCTGTGCACTTGGCTCAGGTAGGCGGCGCCGAGCTGGATGTTCTTGTCCGGATCGAACACTTGCTGCGGCGAGGCCAATGGAATGCTGAACTTGCGCGCGGTTTCCTTGGCGGTGCCGGGCATCAGTTGCATCAGGCCGCTGGCGCCGACGCCGGAGCGGGCGTCGTCCATGAAGGCGCTTTCCTGACGAGTGATGGCGAACACCCAGCTCGAGTGCAGGCCACGAACCTTGGCTTCACGTACCAAAGTTTCGCGGTGGGCCATCGGGAAGCGGATGTCGAGGTCGTCCCAGTACTGCGCCTGACTGATGGTGCGAATCGCCGGGAAGTACCATTTCAGGTCGTAGGCCAGTTTCGCCTGGGCGACCATCTCGTCGCGATTGAAGTGGCGGCTGACGTGATACCACTCGCGACGCCCGTCGACGATCTGCCCGCGTGCGTGGAATTCCAGGGCGCGACGTACCCCCGGCGTGTTGCGAACCTTGTTGATCAACGCCTGGCTGAGCACCAGCGGCTTGTTGATCAGCGAGTAAGGCAGTTGCGAACGATCGGCCGCGAGGAAACCGTAGAAGTCACGTTCGCGGGCGAGGCCTTTATAAAGCGTCTGTGCTTCCGGGTTCTGCGGCTGCGCCAGTTCCAAGCTGCGGGCCTGCCAGTAGCGCCAGCGGTTGGTGGTCGCCAGGTCCTGCGGCAAACGGCGGGTCAACTGATACGCATCGTCCCAGCGGGCCAGACGCAACAGCAGGCGCAAGCGCCATTCGGACACAGTGTTGTCGCGCAATTCCGGGTCGTACTTGGTCATCACGTCCAGCGCGCGAGGGTCGAATCGGCGTGCGAGGGTCAGGCCGATTTCCCGGGCGATCGCGACTTTTTCATCACGGGAAAAATGCATGCTGCTGGCATAACCGTCGAGCAATTCCATCGCCTTGTCCGGGTCTTGCTTGGCCAGACGGCGCAAGCCGAGGCTGACGATGTCAGACATCGGTTCATCGGCCGGGGTGAAGCGCGACGGCTGATTGAGCAGTTCAGGTTTCTGCGCCACCTCCACCAGCAAGCGGCCGCGAGGGGCGAGGGTGGTCAGGCCGTTGACCAGGCTGTTGGCCAGCGGATAGTTGCGCGCCTGAGCGGCCAGCTTGGTGCGCTCCCAGCGTTTCTGTTCGGTCAGTTGGCCTTCGGCCGCCCAGGCGCCGAACAAGCCGTCGCACGCCTCCGGCAGGGATTTACCGGTCAGCCAGAGTTTGTTCGCGTTGGCGTAGCCTTCGGATTTCTGGTTTTGCCCGATCTGGTACTGCGCGTTCAGGCAGTCCAGTTCGGTGAAATTCAGCTTGGGGTCGTAGTACTTGACGAAGGTCGCCCAGTCACCACGCTCGGCCAGCCAGCGCAACCAGCGCAATTTCATCCAATTGGCTTGCGGCAGGTCACCGTGTTCGGCGAGGAATTTCTCGATCTCGGCGTTGCTCGCGGTTTTCAGGCGCGCGGTCAGTTCGTCATACGCCAGATACGGCTCCAGCGGGTAATCGCTGAGCGCCTGGCTGTAACGGAAATAAGGACCGGTATCGCCCTTGGCCAGCGCGCGCTTGGCTTCATCGTAATACTGGCGCTGGGTGGAAAGGTCCACCGCCTGGGCGGTTTGAACGACAGTGGCAGAAAGAAGAAAACAGGACAAAAGACTGAAAAGGCGACTGCGCATGAGACATCCGGGCAGAGAAATCATGACAAGTGCGGGCGTGGGCCGCACTGAATAATCTGTAGCTTAGCCTTTTGCCAGCAGCGGGCGAAAGCTTTGCGGGCCTGTCAGCATCAGTTCGCAACATTTGTCATGCAGAGTGTCGCGAAGGTGAAATTGCCGGCCTTCTGAAGCCTCAAGTCAGGTAGAATGCGCGCCCGGTTTTTGGAGAAGCTCATGACCCTGCTCAAATTCAGCGATGTGTCCCTTGCTTTCGGCGCTATGCCGTTGTTGGACAAGGTGTCCTGGCAGATCGCCCGTGGTGAGCGGGTGTGCATCATCGGCCGCAACGGCACTGGCAAGTCCAGCATGATGAAGCTCGTCAAGGGCGACCAGAAGCCCGACGACGGCTCCGTTTGGCGCGCACCCGGTCTCAAGATTGGCGAATTGCCGCAAGAATTGCCGGTAGCCGACGAGCGGACTGTGTTCGACGTGGTGGCTGAAGGCCTGGACGGTGTCGGCGAGCTGCTCGCGCAGTATCACCACCTGAGCCAGAACATCGTCACCGACGCCGATCTGGACAAACTGATGCACGTCCAGCACGACCTCGAAGCCCGCGACGGCTGGCGTTTGCAGCAACTGGTAGACAGCACTTTGAGCCGTCTGCAGTTGCCGGCCGACAAGACCCTCGCCGAATTGTCCGGCGGCTGGCGTCGCCGCGTTCTGCTGGCGCAGGCGCTGGTGTCCGAACCGGATCTGCTGCTGCTCGACGAACCGACCAACCACCTGGACATCGGTGCAATTGCCTGGCTCGAAGAAGCGCTGAAGGATTTCCAGGGCGCCGTGCTGTTCATCACGCACGACCGTTCCTTCCTGCAGAACCTTGCCACTCGCATCCTCGAACTGGATCGCGGCGGCCTGATCGACTGGAACGGCGACTACGCCAGTTTCCTCGTGCACAAAGAAGCCACGCTGGCCGCTGAAGAAACCGCCAACGCGCTGTTCGACAAAAAACTGGCCCAGGAAGAAGTCTGGATCCGTCAGGGCATCAAGGCCCGTCGCACCCGTAACGAAGGTCGCGTGCGTGCACTGAAAGCGTTGCGCGTCGAGCGCAGCGAGCGTCGTGAGCGTACCGGCAAGGCCAACATTCAGCTGGACACCGCTGACAAGTCCGGCAAACAGGTGATGGTCCTCGAGAACGTGAGTTTCGCTCACCCGGGTGGCCCGTTCCTGATCAAGGATTTCTCGATGGTCCTGCAGCGCGGCGACCGTATCGGTCTGCTGGGCGCCAACGGTACCGGCAAGACCACGCTGCTGAAACTGATGCTCAGCGGTCTGCAACCGACCAGCGGCAAAGTGGAAGAGGGCACGCGCATCGACGTGGCCTACTTCGACCAGTTGCGCCATCAGTTGGACCTGGAAAAGACCGTGATCGACAACGTGGCCGAAGGTCGCGACTTCATCGACATCGACGGTCAGAGCCGTCACGTGCTGAGCTACCTCGGCGACTTCCTGTTCAGCCCGCAGCGTGCCCGCACGCCGGTCAAGGCGCTGTCTGGTGGTGAGCGTGCCCGTCTGTTGCTGGCGAAACTGTTCAGCAAGCCAGCGAACCTGCTGGTCCTCGACGAACCGACCAACGACCTCGACGTGGAAACGCTCGAACTGCTGGAAGAGGTCTTGCTGACCTTCAACGGCACCGTGCTGATGGTCAGCCACGACCGGGCATTCCTCGACAACGTGGTCACCAGCACCCTGGTCTTCGAAGGTGAAGGCAAGGTTCGCGAATACGTTGGTGGTTACCAGGACTGGCTGCGTCAGGGCGGCTCGCCGCGCCTGCTGGGCGTGACCGAGAGCAAGTCCGGCAAGGCCGACCTGAACTCTGCCGTTGTCTCAGCCGAACCTGCGCCAGTCGCAGCAGCCGTCGAAGCACCGGTGGCGAAGAAGAAGCTCAGCTACAAGTTGCAGCGTGAGCTGGAAATGTTGCCGGCTCAGATCGAAGCCATGGAACAACAGATCGCAGTCGTTGAGGCCCAGATGGCCGATGCTGGCTTCTATCAGCGTCCTGCTGCCGAGACCGCCGCGGTGATCGCTCAGTTGGAGCAATTGCAGGCTGAGCACGACGTCATGGTCGAGCGTTGGGCCGAGCTGGATGCCTGATTGAACCAGTAACAAAAAAGCCCGGCGCTCAGTGATGAGCGCCGGGCTTTTCATATGTAATACGATCTGCAGACTGGCGCAGATCCACTTGTGGGAGCGGGCTTGCTCGCGAAAGCGGTGTATCAATCAACATTGAAGTCGGCTGATACACCGCTTTCGCGAGCAAGCCCGCTCCCACAGGGTTTTTGTATTGTCAGCTTTTGTTTTGCAGGCGCACTGCCAGCACATCGCAAGGCGCACCGTGCAGCACATCGTTGGCGGTAGAGCCCAGCAATAGCGCCAGACCGTGCCGGCCATGGCTACCTACCACAATCAGGTCGCAGGTTTGTTCCTTGGCCAGGTGATGAATCTCCTGGCGCGGCTGGCCGTAGGTCAGGTGGCTGTATTCCTTGGAGAGTTCCGGGTACTTCACGATCAATCGGTCCAGTCGTTCCTTGGCCTGATCGAACTGCTGCTGTTGCAGTTGAGACAGGTCCATCGGCACGTCGCCGCCGAAGGCCATGGCCATGGGTTCGACAATGTGCACCAGGGACAACTTCGCGCCATTGCTCACTGACAGTTCGCGAGCACGGTGGATGACAGGGTCGCACTCTTCGGTCAGGTCTACAGCGACCAGAATGTGGTTGTAGGGCATGAGGTGCTCCTCCTGAGGATTGCAATATTGGTAAGTATGGCTGGTTTCAAGCGCATTGTTCTCAAAGTGACCCAAAGCGCTCATCAAGAATCGGGAGTACACATATGACGGTCTGGATAGTGGTGTCAATCCTGTTGGTGGTGCTGAGCCCGCTGGCATGGTTGCGACCGTCCCGTGGTCAGAGCGGGCGCATGGCCCTGCGCATGGAGGCGCGACGCATCGGGCTGGCCATGCAGCTTGCGCCTCAGGAGTGGCCGCACTGGTTGAGTCAGGAGCCGCCGAGCCCTTGCGCGCAGTACCATCGACCTCGTCGCGGCAATCAGCCGGCGTGCTGGAGCTACTGGCAGAAGTCGCCGGGCGTGTGGGTGAATCAGTGGCAGGAGGTCTGCGAGGATCAAGCGCTGCTCAATCATTTCGAAAAATTGCCTGCCAATGTCTACAAGATCGAAGCGGACAAGCAAATGATCACGTTGTATTGGGGCGAGAAGGGCGAGGCGACGGTTTTGCAACAAATCGATGCCACCCTCAAAGCCCTCGCCTGAACCCCGATCCCCTGTAGGAGCGAGCTTGCTCGCGATGAACCTGAGAACGCCGCGGGGCACCAGGTTCCACACGTCATCGTTGACGACCATCGCGAGCAAGCTCGCTCCTACAGGGGGGCAATAAAAAGCCCGACATTCATCATCGGGCTGGAGTTGGCCAGGCAGGCCGGTAATTCGATCTTGCGCCGGGCATTCGCCGACGTGTTGATATTTTTTCCGCAATCTCCCGCCCAGCGTAGCCTGTTAAACAAAGGCTGCCGGGAATTAGGGCGACTTTTCTAAGTATTGATTCTATGAATGGTCTCGCATGTATCCGTGTGATGCAGGTACTCGTGGTACGGAAATGACCGGAAAGTCGCATTTAAACCCGTATTTTGTGCGATTGACAATTGTCGGAAATTCCGTGAAGGTGGTGTGCCCCAAATCAAACGGGCGTATGAATTGAGCGTTTGCATTGCAGACCGTTCCTACAGAACCCCGACTATCGCGTTGGCGGGTGTGCCGGGTGGATTGGCGTAGCATCGACGATAACGTCCTGCCGAGCCATTCATCTGCGTCCGACGTGTACTGTTCAGCTTCCATATCGTGGAGATCAGTTGATGATTTACGAAGGTAAAGCCATCACGGTTAAAGCCCTTGAAAGTGGCATTGTCGAATTGAAATTCGACCTCAAGGGTGAGTCCGTCAACAAGTTCAACCGTCTAACCCTGAGCGAACTGCGTCAGGCCGTAGACACCATCAAGGCAGATGCTTCGATCAAGGGTGTGATCGTCAGCAGCGGCAAGGACGTGTTCATCGTCGGCGCCGACATCACCGAATTCGTCGAGAACTTCAAGCTGCCGGATGCAGAGCTTGTTGCAGGTAACCTCGAAGCCAACAGGATTTTCAGCGATTTCGAAGACCTCAACGTCCCGACTGTCGCCGCAATCAACGGCATCGCCCTGGGTGGCGGTCTGGAAATGTGCCTGGCGGCGGACTACCGCGTCATGTCCACCAAGGCCAAGATCGGTCTGCCGGAAGTCAAACTGGGCATCTACCCGGGCTTCGGCGGTACTGTTCGCCTGCCGCGCATCATCGGTGCCGACAACGCCATCGAGTGGATTGCCGCCGGCAAGGAAAACCGTCCTGAAGACGCGCTGAAAGTCGGCGCCGTCGATGCCGTGGTTGCCCCTGAGAAACTGCAGGAAGCCGCTCTGGAACTGGTCAAGCGCGCCATCTCCGGCGAGTTTGATTACAAGGCCAAGCGTCAGCCGAAGCTTGAGAAACTCAAGCTGAACGCCATCGAGCAAATGATGGCTTTCGAAACCGCCAAAGGTTTCGTGGCCGGTCAGGCTGGCCCGAACTACCCGGCGCCGGTTGAAGCGATCAAGACCATCCAGAAAGCCGCGAACTTCGGTCGCGACAAAGCGCTGGAAGTCGAAGCCGCCGGTTTCGTCAAACTGGCCAAGACCTCTGCCGCGCAGAGCTTGATCGGTCTGTTCCTGAACGATCAGGAATTGAAGAAAAAGGCCAAGGCCTACGACGAAATCGCCAAAGACGTGAAGCAGGCTGCCGTATTGGGCGCCGGCATCATGGGTGGCGGTATCGCTTATCAGTCGGCCTCCAAAGGCACGCCGATCCTGATGAAGGACATCAACGAGCACGGCATCGAGCAAGGCCTGGCTGAAGCCGCCAAGCTGCTGGTGAGCCGCGTTGATAAAGGTCGCATGACCGCGGCGAAAATGGCTGAAATCCTCAACGGCATTCGTCCAACCCTGTCCTACGGCGACTTCGGTCACGTCGACCTGGTTGTCGAAGCTGTCGTCGAGAACCCTAAGGTCAAGCAAGCCGTTCTGGCCGAAGTCGAAGACAAGGTCAAAGAGGACACCATCCTCGCGTCCAACACCTCGACCATTTCCATCACCTTGTTGGCCAAGGCCCTCAAGCGTCCGGAAAATTTCGTCGGCATGCACTTCTTCAACCCGGTGCACATGATGCCGCTGGTTGAAGTGATCCGTGGCGAGAAGTCCAGCGAGCTGGCCGTTGCCACCACCGTTGCCTACGCCAAGAAAATGGGCAAGAACCCGATCGTCGTCAACGACTGCCCGGGCTTCCTGGTCAACCGTGTACTGTTCCCGTACTTCGGCGGTTTCGCCAGACTGGTCAGCGCCGGTGTGGACTTCGTCCGTATCGACAAGGTCATGGAAAAATTCGGCTGGCCAATGGGCCCGGCGTACCTGATGGACGTGGTCGGCATCGACACCGGCCACCACGGTCGTGACGTGATGGCTGAAGGCTTCCCGGACCGCATGAAAGACGACCGTCGCTCGGCTATCGACGTGCTGTACGAAGCCAAGCGCCTGGGCCAGAAGAATGGCAAGGGCTTCTACGCCTACGAGACCGACAAGAAGGGCAAGCAGAAGAAAGTCGCCGATCCGTCGGTGCTGGAAGTGCTCAAGCCGATCGTTTTCGAACAGCGCGAAGTCACTGACGAAGACATCATCAACTGGATGATGATCCCGCTGTGCATGGAAACCGTGCGTTGCCTGGAAGACGGCATCGTCGAAACCGCTGCCGAAGCCGACATGGGTCTGGTCTACGGTATCGGTTTCCCTCCATTCCGTGGCGGTGCGCTGCGCTACATCGATTCGATCGGTGTGGCAGAGTTCGTTGCCCTGGCTGACCAGTACGCTGATTTGGGCGCGCTGTACCACCCGACCGCGAAGCTGCGTGAAATGGCCCAGAACGGCCAGAGCTTCTTCGGTTAAGCGCCCCCAACTAGAGTGAGAGTGAATATATGAGCTTGAATCCTAGAGACGTCGTGATTGTCGACTTCGGTCGTACTCCGATGGGCCGCTCCAAGGGCGGCATGCACCGTAACACCCGCGCCGAAGACATGTCGGCGCACCTGATCAGCAAATTGCTGGAACGCAACGTCAAGGTCGACCCGAACGAAGTCGAAGACGTGATCTGGGGCTGTGTGAACCAGACCCTGGAGCAGGGCTGGAACATCGCCCGCATGGCTTCGTTGATGACCCAGATCCCGCACACTGCCGCCGGCCAGACCGTCAGCCGTCTGTGTGGCTCGTCGATGAGCGCTCTGCACACTGCTGCGCAAGCGATCATGACCGGCAACGGTGACGTGTTCGTCGTCGGCGGCGTCGAGCACATGGGCCACGTGAGCATGATGCACGGTGTCGATCCGAACCCGCACATGTCGCTGTACGCGGCGAAAGCCTCGGGCATGATGGGCCTGACCGCTGAAATGCTTGGCAAAATGCACGGCATCACTCGCGAGCAACAGGATGCTTTCGGCGTGCGCTCCCACCAACTCGCCCACAAGGCGACCTTGGAAGGCAAGTTCAAAGACGAAATCATCCCGATGCAGGGCTACGACGAGAACGGTTTCCTGAAACTGTTCGACTACGACGAAACCATTCGTCCGGAAACCACCCTGGAAAGCCTGGCGGCGTTGAAGCCAGCGTTTAACCCGAAGGGCGGCACCGTGACGGCCGGTACTTCGTCGCAAATCACTGATGGTGCTTCGTGCATGATCGTGATGTCGGCGCAGCGTGCACAGGACCTGGGCATTCAGCCTCTGGCGGTGATTCGCTCGATGGCAGTGGCAGGTGTGGATCCGGCAATCATGGGCTATGGTCCAGTACCGTCCACACAGAAAGCACTGAAGCGCGCGGGCCTTGGCATCAACGATATCGACTTCTTCGAGCTCAACGAAGCTTTCGCCGCACAGGCCCTGCCAGTGCTGAAAGATCTGAAAGTGCTCGACAAGATGAACGAGAAGGTTAACCTGCACGGCGGCGCGATCGCTCTGGGTCACCCGTTCGGTTGCTCCGGTGCGCGTATCTCCGGCACTTTGCTGAACGTGATGAAGCAGAATGGCGGCACCTTCGGGGTGGCTACCATGTGCGTTGGTCTCGGCCAAGGCATCACCACCGTCTTCGAACGCGTTTAAGCGTTTCGTTGAAGGAAGCCGGGGCCAAGTGCCCCGGTTTTTGTTTTTCCGGAATTATTTTTGTTTTTATTTTGAAAAGATTTGAGTGAGGGCCAAAGCATGCCGATACAACCTGGGCTCTACCAACATTACAAAGGTCCGCAGTACCGCGTATTCAGCATTGCGCAGCATTCGGAAACCGAAGAAGAAGTGGTCTTCTACCAAGCCCTGTATGGCGATTACGGCTTTTGGGTACGTCCCTTGAGCATGTTCCTGGAGTCGGTCGAGGTTGACGGCGAACAGGTGCCGCGCTTTGCTTTGGTGCAAGCCGAACCGAGCCTTTTTTCGAAGCCATAAGCTGAGTGCGCGCAAAACCCTGCGCTTGACCTCACCTTGTAGCCACTATATACAGCGGTGCCGCGTCAGGCGCCAACCGCCTTTCACTTCTAGAATTCAGGAATTTTCTGATCCATGGGCAAATCGCTGGTCATTGTGGAATCCCCGGCTAAGGCCAAGACCATCAACAAGTATCTGGGTAACCAATACGTGGTGAAGTCGAGTATCGGCCATATCCGAGACCTGCCCACCAGCGGTTCGGCTAGCGCCAGCAAAGAGCCAGCCGCCAAGCGCGGCAAGGCCGCCGCGGGTGAAGGTCCGGTGCTCACGCCGAAAGAGAAAGCGCGCAAGCAGCTGGTCTCGCGCATGGGTGTCGATCCCGATCATGGCTGGAAAGCCAAGTACGAGATCCTCCCGGGCAAGGAAAAGGTCATCGAAGAGTTGCGCCGGCTCGCCAAGGATGCTGACACCATCTATCTCGCAACCGACTTGGATCGCGAGGGGGAAGCCATTGCCTGGCACCTGCGCGAAGCCATTGGTGGTGACGACAGCCGCTACAAGCGCGTGGTGTTCAACGAAATCACCAAGAAGGCGATTCAGGAAGCCTTCTCCAAGCCGGGCGAGCTGGACATCGACCGTGTCAACGCCCAGCAGGCGCGTCGTTTCCTCGACCGCGTGGTGGGTTACATGGTTTCGCCGCTGCTGTGGGCCAAGATCGCCCGTGGCCTGTCCGCCGGTCGCGTGCAATCGGTTGCCGTGAAGCTGGTGGTTGAGCGTGAGCGCGAAATCCGTGCGTTCAACCCGGAAGAGTACTGGGAAGTCCACGCTGACCTCGGCACCGCCAAGGGCGCAACCGTGCGCTTCGACGTGGCTCGCGAGAAGGGTGAAGCTTTCAAGCCGCTGAACGAAGCCCAGGCCATGGCCGCGCTGGAGAAGCTCAAGGCTTCCAGCTACAGCATCGTCAAGCGCGAAGACAAACCGACCAGCAGCAAGCCGTCGGCACCGTTCATCACGTCCACCCTGCAACAGGCTGCGAGTAACCGCCTGGGTTTCGGCGTGAAGAAAACCATGATGATGGCCCAGCGTTTGTACGAAGCCGGCTACATCACTTATATGCGTACCGACTCCACCAACCTCTCGGCCGATGCCGTGACGATGGCGCGTACTTATATTGAAGGCGAATTCGGCAAGAAGTACCTGCCGGAAACCCCGAACGTCTACAGCAGCAAGGAAGGCGCACAAGAGGCTCACGAAGCGATTCGTCCGTCCGACGCCAACACCGAGCCAAGCAAGCTGTCGGGCATGGAACGAGATGCAGAGCGGCTCTACGAGCTGATCTGGCGCCAGTTCCTCGCTTGCCAGATGCTGCCGGCGCAATACCTGTCGACCACGGTCACCGTGGGTGCCGGCGACTTCGAGCTGCGCGCCAAGGGCCGTATCCTGAAGTTTGACGGTTACACCCGCGTCATGCCGCAAATCGCCAAGCCTGGCGATGACGACGTGCTGCCGGACATGGCCCAGGGCGACGCGATGAAGCTGATCAAGCTTGATCCGACCCAGCACTTCACCAAGCCACCGGCGCGTTATTCGGAAGCGAGCCTGGTTAAAGAAATGGAAAAACGCGGTATCGGTCGTCCTTCGACCTATGCGGCGATCATTTCGACCATCCAGGACCGCGGCTACGTGGCGCTGCACAACCGTCGTTTCTATTCGGAAAAGATGGGTGACATCGTCACCGAGCGTCTGTCCGAGAGCTTCTCCAATCTCATGGACTACGGCTTTACCGCCGGCATGGAAGAGCACCTCGATGACGTGGCCCAAGGCGAACGCGACTGGAAAAACGTGCTGGACGAGTTCTACGGCGACTTCAAGAAAAAGCTCGAAGTAGCCGAAAGCCCGGAAAGCGGCATGCGTGCCAACCAGCCGGTAATGACTGACATTCCGTGCCTGACCTGTGGCCGTCCGATGCAGATTCGTACCGCATCGACCGGCGTATTCCTCGGTTGCTCGGGTTACAGCCTGCCGCCGAAAGAGCGCTGCAAGGCCACCGTCAACCTGGTGCCGGGCGATGAAATCGCGGCGGACGACGAGGGTGAATCGGAGTCGCTGGTTCTGCGCGGCAAGCATCGTTGCCCGATCTGCAGCACCGCGATGGACGCTTACCTGCTCGACGAGAAGCGCAAGCTGCACATCTGCGGTAACAACCCGGATTGCGATGGCTACGAAATCGAAGAGGGCACCTATCGCATCAAGGGCTATGAAGGTCCGAGCCTGGAATGCGACAAGTGTGGCAGCGAGATGCAACTCAAGACGGGCCGTTTCGGCAAGTTCTTCGGTTGCACCAACGCAACGTGCAAGAACACCCGCAAACTGTTGAAAAGCGGTGACGCGGCGCCGCCGAAAATGGATCCGGTGAAGATGCCTGAGCTGAAATGCGAAAAGGTCAACGACACTTATATCCTGCGCGACGGTGCTTCCGGCCTGTTCCTGGCGGCGAGCCAGTTCCCGAAAAACCGCGAGACCCGTGCTCCGCTGGTCATGGAAATTGTGCCGCACAAGGATGAAATCGATCCGAAGTATCATTTCCTCTGTGAAGCGCCGAAGAAAGATCCGGATGGCCTCCCGGCGGTGATCCGCTACAGCCGCAAAACCAAAGAGCAGTACGTTCAGACAGAAGTCGACGGTAAGCCGACTGGCTGGAAAGCGTTCTATGATGGTGGCAAATGGAAGGTCGAGGACAAGCGACCGGCTGCGAAGGCTTAAAATCGCAAGACCTTGTAGGAGCGAGCTCGCTCGCGATGAACCTGAGAGCGCCGCGGGGTGTCAGGCATCCCGCGTTATCGTTGACGTCCTTCGCGAGCAAGCTCGCTCCTACATGACCTGCGTGAAGCAATTATTTCGTTGTGGAGGCTGCCGTCATGGCCCACGAACTCTATACCCGTACCAACCAGAAGATTTATTTCGCCGGTCTGTCGCTGGAAGCACTAGCTAAGGCCGAAGAGGGGCGGGCGATGAATTCCCTGGCGCTGATTCAGGCCGGACGCGAATCGGCGTTGTTTCACTTGTACGGCGCGTTGCTCGGGCTGTGCCATGAAATCGCTGGTTTCTATCGCTTGCCGCAGGCCAGTGCGCCTCGGGCGGAAATGCTGCTGACCCGGGAGGTACTGGAAACCATCGCCATTCCTGAAATGGCCGAGATGGTCGAACTGGCGCAGAACCCCGAAACCTGGCTGGCCAAGCTGCTGTCAGCGCATGCGGCACTGTTTCAGCCGCCCCGCGCACCGCACAAACCCAAGGGCGACGTGACACAGCCGTTGATCCTAGCCGTTAACCTGGATGAAGAAGACGCGCCCGAAGCGTTGAGCCGGGAAGAGCTGGAGAGTTGGCGTCAGAACCTCAAAGGTCTGGCGATCCGGTTTCGCGAAGGCTTGAACGAGTGCTGAAGGATTGAGTGTTCGACGGACGGTTGCGAGAGGCTGTCTGTTCAGGGATGAGCGTGCTGTCAGAAATTTCGCTTTGTAGTGGCATCTGGTCAAGATCCCGAGCGAAGCCTGGCCGATGCCTATATAATCCCCGCCTTTCGTGGAGAACAGACCTTTATGCCAACGTCCTTTCTAGAAATTGTCGAGTTACCAGACGGCCGAATCGAGCTGCGCAGGGCTGAGGACGAGGGTTCTCTGGTTACTTTGGATTTCTCCGAGGATGCCAAGGCGTTCCTGCAAGGCCAACACGTGGAAGTCGCCAAGGCGATGTTGAGCGTAGGTGTTCAGATGGCCGGTCGCCTGGTTGAAGGCGATTTCAATACCGATGAGAGTGCTCGGGTCCTTCATTGATCCCGTTCGTCGCATTTAACTGATACCGCTATTGATCGGCTTCTCTATCCTTGGAGAAGCCCCGCGTTGCTCAGCGCACTCTTCATTTAACCCAGTCGAATATTCAGGCTTTGTGCGTCCCCGATCCGGGCGGCGCTGATCAACTGTTGCCGTGACGTGGTGCTCAATGGATTGAGCCAGCTGACGACAGTGTGGCTGCGGCCCAGTCGCAAGGCTTCGCAGGTCAACTGTTGTGCGCTCTGGGTGCCGCGCGGTTGCAGCAGCAGAATACGTTCACGATTCAGGCCGGCGTCTCGCAACCAGGTTTGTGTCAGGCTGGCGGGCGGGGCGATCAGTGTCAGCCAGCGCGCGTCCTGATCCTCGCTCAACTCCCTGAGGATCGGTGCCAGAAGATTCAGGCAGTTCCCGGCAGCACCACGCAGTGACAGCTCACTGAAGACTTCAGGTTCGGCGCTCCAGGGCGACTCGACCACGTCTTTCAGAATCGGCGCCATCGGCTGCACCATGAAAGCCTCGAACAACGGCAGTTGGGCTTGCTGTGATGTGTGTGGGAACTGCATAAAGCCTCCTTTTAGCGGCGAATGACGCCGACACTCAAGCCTTCGATCACCAGTTCCTGATCTTTCAGGTTCACTTCGATAGGGGCGAATTCAGGGTTTTCGGCAATCAGCCAGACTTTGCTGCCGTCACGCTTGAAGCGTTTGACCGTTACTTCGTCGCCGATACGCGCCACCACGATCTGGCCGTTGCGGGCTTCGCGGGTGGTATGGACGGCCAGCAGGTCGCCGTCGAAAATGCCCACGTCCTTCATGCTCATGCCATGAACGCGCAGTAAATAGTCAGCACGAGGATGGAAGAACGCAGGATTGATGTTGCAGGACTCTTCGATGTGCTGCTGGGCAAGGATCGGTGCACCGGCAGCGACTCGGCCAATGATCGGCAGGGTGGACTCGTCTGCCTTGGCTTCGAAGCCGGGGATGCGGATGCCGCGGGAGGCGCCTGGCGTCATCTCGATGGCGCCTTTACGGGCGAGTGCCTTGAGATGTTCTTCTGCCGCGTTGGGCGACTTGAAACCCAGTTCCTGAGCGATTTCCGCGCGGGTTGGCGGGTAGCCGTTGTCTTCCAGGCAGCGTTTGATGAAGGCCAGAATCTCGGCTTGGCGTGGCGTCAGCTTTAGCATATTGATCGCTCTGTCTTTTTATACAGTGACTGGGATTATATACAGTGAAAGCATCTTGGCAATGCCCCTTTTTTTGCCGGCCGCCAGACGGTCAATCAGCACGCGGATTAACACGTCGCAGATCTATGGTTAAATAGCTGACGGACCATTCCCAAACGAACCTCCAGGCTTGACAAGGCCTGGGCTGAAACGTATGTTTCAAACAAGTGTTTGTCATGCGGAGTAGCCATGGCCCAGTCGGAAACCGTTGAACGCATTCTCGATGCTGCCGAGCAGTTGTTCGCGGAAAAAGGTTTTGCTGAAACCTCGTTGCGTTTGATCACCAGCAAGGCCGGTGTCAATCTGGCGGCTGTGAACTATCACTTCGGCTCGAAAAAGGCGCTGATTCAAGCCGTCTTCTCGCGCTTTCTCGGACCGTTTTGCCTGAGTCTCGATAAAGAGCTGGAGCGGCGCCAGGCCAAGCCCGAGAACAAGCCGACACTCGAAGAATTGCTGGAAATCCTCGTCGAGCAAGCCATGGTGGTGCAGCCACGCAGCGGCAACGATCTCTCCATCTTCATGCGATTGCTGGGACTGGCATTCAGCCAGAGCCAGGGTCACTTGCGGCGGTATCTCGAAGATATGTACGGCAAGGTGTTCCGCCGCTACATGATGTTGGTCAACGAAGCCGCGC
The DNA here is from genome assembly GCF_059695695.1 of Pseudomonas sp. LBUM1670. Taxonomy (NCBI): domain Bacteria; kingdom Pseudomonadati; phylum Pseudomonadota; class Gammaproteobacteria; order Pseudomonadales; family Pseudomonadaceae; genus Pseudomonas; species Pseudomonas sp. LBUM1670. The sequence goes on from NZ_CP166783.1 coordinate 2,055,547, forward strand.
CGCGCATTCCGCCGATCGAGCTGTTCTGGCGTGTGCACTTCATGCTGGGTGCTGCGGCGTTCAGCATGTCTGGTATCAAGGCCTTGCGCGCGATTGCCGAAACCGATTTCGGCGTCAACACTTCCATCGAGCAGGTGATGCGCCTGATGGTGCCGTTCCTGGCGGCCGGCATGCGTGCCGAAACCGGCGTGACCGACACGGCCATGGCCACCGCGCAGTTGCGTCCGCGCAGCAAATCGACACAGGTTGCCGCCAAGGTTTAACCGCACACGGGTGGGCGCGGCAGCTGACATCCGCTAAGCTAGCCGCCCATGCCGACTCTCGTTCTGAACCCGCTCCCCATTTTTATCGCCGACCTGCCGGGCACAGCCCAGGGCGGCGAATGCGTGCGAGCCGGGTTTATCGTTATCAAGGAATCTCTATGACTGCTGGCCTGCAAGGCTCGTTGATGGTGGACGTCGCCGGTACGTGGCTGACGGCTGAAGATCGCCAATTGTTGCGCCAGCCCGAAGTGGGCGGCCTGATCATTTTTGCCCGCAACATCGAGCACCCGCGTCAGGTGCGCGAGCTGAGCGCCGCGATTCGCGCCATTCGCCCCGATCTGCTGCTGGCAGTGGATCAGGAGGGCGGTCGGGTTCAGCGCTTGCGTCAGGGCTTTGTGCGACTGCCGGCCATGCGGGCCATCGCTGACAATCCGAATGCCGAGTACCTGGCCGAACAGTGCGGCTGGATCATGGCCACCGAAGTACTGGCCGTCGGCCTCGACCTGAGCTTCGCCCCGGTGCTGGATCTGGATTACCAGCGCAGTGCCGTGGTCGGCACCCGTTCGTTCGAAGGTGATCCGGAACGCGCGGCGCTGCTGGCGGGTGCATTTATTCGTGGCATGAACGGCGCGGGTATGGCCGCCACCGGCAAACACTTCCCCGGCCACGGTTGGGCCGAGGCGGATTCCCACGTCGCGATCCCGAATGACGAGCGCAGCCTCGACGAGATCCGCGCCAACGATCTGGTGCCGTTCGCCCGGTTGAGCAAGCAACTGGCTGCCGTCATGCCCGCTCATGTTATCTACCCACAAGTCGATTCCCAGCCTGCCGGATTCTCCCGGCGCTGGTTGCAGGACATCCTGCGCGGCGAATTGCAATTCGATGGCGTTATCTTCAGCGACGATCTGTCGATGGCCGGTGCCCATGTGGTCGGTGATGCTGCCAGCCGTATCGAAGCCGCGTTGTCTGCCGGTTGTGACATGGGGCTGGTGTGCAACGACCGCGCTGCCGCGGAACTCGCCTTGAGCGCCGCCCAGCGTTTGAAGGTCACGCCGTCCGAGCGCATTGCGCGCATGCGTGGCCAGTCGTACGCCAGCACTGAATACCGCCAGGATCCGCGCTGGCTGACAGCCATTGGCGCGCTTAAAGACGCTCAACTGATTGAATAAGGACTTCACGTTATGACGGTTTACGCGATTATTGGTGGCACCGGCCTGACTCAACTCGAAGGCCTGAGCATTCGTCAGTCATTGGCGGTGGACACTCCTTATGGCGCGCCTTCGGCCGAAGTGCAGATCGGTGAATACGCCGGCAAGGAAGTGTTGTTCCTTGCGCGTCACGGGCACCCGCACCGTTTTCCACCGCACCAGGTGAACTACCGCGCCAACCTCTGGGCATTGAAACAGGCCGGTGCCGAGGCGATCCTTGCGGTCAACGCGGTAGGCGGAATTCATGCTGCCATGGGCACCGGACATTTCTGCGTCCCGCATCAGTTGATCGACTACACCAGCGGCCGCGAACACACCTATTTTGCCGATGACCTGGAGCATGTCACCCACATCGACTTCAGCTATCCCTACAGCGAACCGCTGCGGCAGCAATTGATCGCGGCGTTGGCGGCTGAAGGCGTTGGCTACAGCAGTCATGGCGTGTACGCGTGTACCCAGGGGCCGCGTCTGGAAACGGTCGCGGAGATTGCGCGTCTGGAGCGTGACGGGTGCGACATCGTCGGCATGACCGGCATGCCGGAAGCGGCATTGGCGCGTGAGCTGGAACTGGATTACGCCTGTCTGGCGCTGGTGGTGAACCCGGCGGCGGGCAAGTCGACGGCAGTGATCACGATGGCTGAGATCGAGCAGGCGTTGCACGACGGGATGGGGAAGGTGAAGTCGACGTTGGCGCGGGTGCTTAAAGGTTAAGTAGTCGATAAACCGAGTCGAGCCCTTCGCGAGCAAGCCCGCTCCCACATCGGATCTGTGTTTGCCCACGTTAACGGGAACAACATAAATCTAATGTGGGAGCGGGCTTGCTCGCGAAGGCGTTCTATCTGTCGCCGCTATTTTTCCAGCTTATCCGGCAACGGCGCAAACAACGCCTCAATATCATCACTCTGCAACTTCCAGTCCCCAGTCTTGCGCCCATCGAGCACGCCGGCCGCCAGGTCGGATTTTTCCTTTTGCAGGTGCTGAATCTTCTCTTCCACTGTGCCCCGGGCAATCATCTTGTAGACGAACACCGGCTTCTCCTGGCCAATGCGGTATGCGCGGTCAGTCGCCTGGTTTTCCGTCGCCGGGTTCCACCACGGGTCGTAATGAATCACTGTATCCGCTTCGGTCAGGTTCAGGCCTACACCACCTGCCTTCAAGCTGATCAGAAAGATCTGACGCTTGCCGCTCTGGAAGTCTTTCACCGGAGAGCGTCGGTCACGGGTCTGTCCAGTCAACAACGCATATTCAACACCGCGTTTTTTCAACTCGACCTCAATTAACGCGAGCATCGAAGTGAACTGCGAAAACAGCAGAATCCGCCGGCCTTCCTCGAACAACTCCTCCAGCATCTCCATCAGGCTATCGAGCTTGCCCGAAGTACTGCCGCGAGCCGGCAGTGCAGCGTCGTTGACCAGGCGCAAATCGCAGCACACCTGACGCAGCTTCAGCAGTGCCTCAAGAATGATGATCTGGCTGCGCGCCACGCCCTTGCGGGTGATTTCGTCGCGCACCTTCTTGTCCATGGCCAGGCGCATGGTTTCGTACACATCGCGTTGGGCTTCGTTGAGCTCGACCCAGTGAATGATCTCAGTCTTCGGCGGCAACTCGGTCGCCACCTGCTCTTTCGTTCTGCGCAACAGAAACGGTTTGATCCGACCATTGAGGTGCTGAAGTCTGACTTCGCTGGCGCGCTTTTCAATCGGCACGCGGTAATCGCGGTTGAAGCTCTTCACATCGCCGAGCCAGCCGGGCAGCAGGAAGTGAAACAGCGACCACAGTTCGCCCAGGTGGTTTTCCAGTGGCGTACCGCTCAGGCACAGACGCTGGCGCGCATTCAGTTCGCGCGCAGCCTGGGCGGCCTTGCTGTTGGGGTTTTTTATGTACTGCGCTTCGTCCAGCACCAGGACATGCAACGGCTGCGCGGCCAGGCGTTCGACGTCTTTGGGTAGCAGCGCATAGGTGGTCAGGATCAGGTCGTAGTCGGCCAGATTGTCGAAATGTTTCTTGCGACTGGCGCCGTACAGCGCCAGCACTTTGAGTTGTGGCGTGAAGTGCGCCGCTTCGTCGAGCCAATTCGGAATCAGGCTGGTGGGCATCACCACCATGCACGGCCGGTCCAGGCGTCCGGCGTTTTTCTCACTGAGAACATGCGCCAGGGTCTGTAGGGTTTTACCCAGTCCCATGTCGTCCGCGAGAATCCCGCCGACTTCCAGTTGCCGCAGCGATTGCATCCAGCTCAAGCCTTCCAGCTGATACGGGCGCAACGTTGCGTTCAAGCCTTCCGGTGCAGTCGCGGTGTAATCCTTGATGTCCCGCAGGCGCTGGGCGAAGGTGCGGATCTGTTCGCCACCTTCCCAAAGCAGCGGCATGTCTTCCAGCGGGTTCAACCGAATGGCATCGGCCTTGCTCAGGCGCAGCGTGGTCTCACCGGGTTCCTGCAGGTAGAACTCGCCGAGGGTCGCCAGTACCGGTTTCAAGCGGCCAAAGGGCAGGGCGACTTGCAGCGGCCCATATTTGGAGTTCGGGCGATTGGGGATGTTCACCAAAATCAGCTCGTCGTCGCGCCGACGGGCGAGGCGTTCCGGGTTGAGGATTTCGGTGTGGGAGCGCATCAGGTTCAGCAGGATGGGGAGCAAGCTAAGTCGCTCGCCGTTGACGATGATCCCCAGCTCCAGATCGAACCAGTCACGCTCCGGCACCTGTTCGACGGTGGCGTACCAGTCGTCCACGGCGGTCAGGTCGAAACCGAAATCCTCGTCGATCTGCAACTCCCAGCCTTGAGTACGCAGCTTCGGCAGCTCATTGAGGGTGAAGGTCAGCCAGGCGCTGTCGTTGACCATCTCGTAGAGTTCGCCAGCGCTTTCCGGCAAGGCCTTGCTTTGCCGCGTGGCGATCTTGAAACCGAGAATTCGCAACTGTTCCCTGTAGGCCTGTTCGACTTCCGGGTGGCGTTTTATCCGTAATGTCTGCGTTTCCTGGCGAATCAGGATGTCGGCGTTTTTCTGTCCGCTAACGTATTCATCCAGATAGCTGAAGGACAGCGCCGCACGATGCTGAATGTAACGCTGCATCTTGCCGTTGCGCGGTTCGAAGGCGCTGAACTCGATGCTTGCCAGCCATAGACGCGGCACCGGTTGCACATTGTCCACCAGCACTTGCGGAGGCGCCTTCGGGCTGCGGTTTTCCAGCACTGCCTGGAGTTTTTCCAGCAGGTCGGCATCTTGCGCGGCGGCGGGGTAGGCGAGGGTTTCCTGCACCTTCAACAGCACGGCTGCGCAATGTTTGCAGTTGCTGCGGACCGGGCACGTACACGTGGCATCGACCATCAGCAGCGTGGCTTTGGCTGACTCTCGCAGGCGAATGGTCTGACGGTAAACGTTACCGCCAGAACCTTCGCACGCGGCGGCAATGGTCGCGTCGCCGACTTCGACAATCCTGACGCGGTTCTCCAACGCGTAGCGACGGCCGCGCTCCAGGCTTTGTTCCTTGAATCGACTGACCCATGAAGGTGCCAGGGGTTTGCTCAGGGTCGCGGGCATATGGACTTCAATCAGTCCGGAATTTCATCGGGGACTGGCCGAGGCGCAGGGGCGGTGAGCGAGGTGATCTTGATCAGCAGGCCGAGGTGGCCGTTGTCGAGGAAGTTCAGCTGGCCGTTCTTGGTGTGGCTTTCCTGCTTGAGGCGTTCGCTGGCGGTGACCATGCCGTTGGCGTCGATCTGGTTGACCCAGAAGTCGGCGTCCACATCGGTGAAGCGGCCCAGTTTCAGGTTCAGCGTGCCCTCGATCGGGAACTGCCCGAACTGTTCATTGCCATCGCTGATTGCAATTTTGCTGGCTTCTTCGCCAAGGTTCTGTTGCCAGGCCTTGTGCAGCAACACCGTGTATTCGTTACTGGCGGTGAGTTTTTCCACTTCGCCATTCAGGCTAGGCGTGCGCAGGCTCTCGGGGCTGATGCGCTGGGCGCCGGCAGCCCAGTCTTCCGGCGCGGCGCGGCTGACGATGGCGGGCACGGCGTTTTGCCGGACCAGAATCATTTCAATCTGATACAGGTCATCGGCAAACGCCGTGGGGGCGGCCAGGGTCATCAGCAAAGTCAGTAAGCGAAACAGGCGCATGCGGCGTCCTTCAAGCAGTTTTCGGAATGAGGCATTCAAGCAGTGCCTCTACAGAATTAAAGCGCTCTTCCGGGCGCTCCATCGGGACCATGAATTTAAACATCGTGGCGCCTTCGAATTTGTAGCGTTTAGGCTGGCCCTGAATCAGTTTGATCAGTGTCAGCGGATCGACCGGTGTCTGCGCGGCGAACTCGATCCGGCCGCCTTGCGGGCCGCCGTCGACTTTCTTGATGCCCAGCACTTCGGCCTGCAACTTCAGCGCGGTGATGCGCATCAGGTTCTTGGTCGGTTCCGGCAGCAGGCCGAAACGATCGATCATCTCCACTTGCAGGTCCTTGAGGCCGTCCTCATCGGTGGCCGAGGCAATGCGTTTGTAGAGAATCAGTCGGGCATGCACGTCCGGCAAGTAGTCTTCGGGAATCAATGCCGGTACACGCAAATTGACTTCCGGGCCACCGCCCAGCGGCTGATCGAGGTTTGGCTGTTCGCCCTTGCGGATCGACTTCACCGCGCGCTCGAGCATCTCCATGTACAGGGTGAAGCCGACGGCCTGGATCTGCCCGCTCTGACCGTCGCCCAGCAGTTCGCCGGCGCCACGGATTTCCAGGTCGTTGGTGGCGAGCACGAAGCCCGCGCCGAGGTCCTGGGTATTGGCGATCGCTTCCAGACGCTTTTCTGCATCCGGGGTGATTTGCTGGCGCGGCGGTGTCAGCAGGTACGCGTAAGCCTGGTGGTGACTGCGACCGACGCGGCCGCGTAACTGGTGCAACTGCGCCAGGCCGAATTTGTCGGCACGCTCGATGATGATGGTGTTGGCGCTCGGCACGTCGATGCCGGTCTCGATGATGGTCGAGGCGATCAGCACGTTGAAGCGCTTGTGGTAGAAGTCGCTCATCACCTGTTCGAGTTCGCGTTCGCGCATCTGCCCGTGGCCGATGCCGATCCGCGCTTCCGGCACCAGTTCGGCGAGGTCGGCGGCGCACTTCTCGATGGTCTTCACGTCGTTATGCAGGTAGTAAACCTGGCCGCCACGCAGCAACTCACGCAGCAGGGCCTCTTTGACCGTGCTCTTGTTCTGTTCCATGACGAAGGTCCGCACCGACAGGCGACGGGCCGGCGGCGTGGCGATGATCGACAGGTCGCGCATGCCGGACACCGCCATGTTCAGCGTGCGTGGAATCGGCGTCGCGGTAAGCGTGAGGATGTCGACTTCGCTGCGCAGGGCCTTGAGCTGTTCTTTCTGACGCACGCCGAAACGGTGTTCTTCGTCGATGATCACCAGTCCTAGATTTTTGATCTTCACATCGTCTTGCAGCAGCTTGTGCGTGCCGATGACGATGTCGATCTTGCCTTCGGCGAGGTCGGCGACGGCAGCGTTCACTTCCTTCGTCGACTTGAAGCGACTCATCACTTCCACGGTCACCGGCCAGTCGGCGAAGCGGTCGCGGAAACTGTTGTAGTGCTGCTGGGCGAGCAGGGTGGTCGGCACCAGAATGGCGACCTGACGACCGCCGTGCACCGCGATAAACGCCGCGCGCATCGCCACTTCGGTCTTGCCGAAACCGACGTCGCCGCAGACCAGGCGGTCCATTGGTTTCGGTGCGAGCATGTCGGCGCGCACCGCTTCGATGGTGGTTTGCTGGTCCGGGGTTTCTTCGAACGGGAAACCGGCGCTGAAGGTTGCGTAGTCGGCTTTCGGATCTTCGAAGGCATAGCCTTCGCGGGCAGCACGGCGGGCATAGATGTCGAGCAATTCGGCAGCCACGTCGCGCACCTGTTCGGCGGCTTTGCGTTTGGCTTTCTGCCAGGTTTCAGAGCCGAGACGGTGCAACGGAGCCAACGCATCGTCGCTGCCGGTATAACGGGCGATCAAGTGCAGGTTGGCCACCGGCACGTACAGCTTGGCGCCTTCGGCGTATTGCAGGGTCAGGAACTCAGCGGCCTGATCGTCGATTTCCAGTGTCGCAAGACCCAGATACCGACCGACGCCGTGATCGATGTGCACCACCGGCGCGCCTTCGCGCAGCTCGGTGAGGTTCTTGATCACGGCGTCGTTGTTGGCGTCGGCGCGCTTCTCGCGACGTCGGCGTTGCATGACGCGCTGACCGAACAACGGGCTTTCAGCCACCAGTGCCAGCGCCGGATCGTCAAGCACCAGGCCTTCGTCGAGCGGCGCGATGGTAATCGCCAGGCGCTCCTTGCTCGCGACAAAGTCCGGCCAGCTGTCGACGGTTTTCGGCCGCAGCTTCAGGCGTTCCAGCAGTTCCAGCAGCACTTCACGACGGCCCGCGGATTCGGCGGTAAACAGCACGCGACCGGGGAACTCGTCGAGGAAGCCAGCCAGTGCCGCCAATGGCTGCGTGGCCTTGGCTTCGATGGCCAGGTTCGGCAGCTCTCGCGCCGGGAATCGCTCGCGGCCGACGCCGGTTTCCACGTCCTGCTGACTGGCCACCACACGCGGCCAGCTCTTCAGGCGGGCAAAGCAATCCTCCACTGGCAAGAACAATTCGGCCGGCGGCAATAAAGGACGAGAGGGGTCGACGCGGCGTTCTTCATAACGGTTGCGCACATCGTTCCAGAAGTTTTCCGCCGCCTGCTCGATGCCCGGCAGGGAAAACACTTGCGTGTCCTGGGGCAGGTAATCGAACAGCGTGGACGTTTCGTCGAAGAACAGCGGCAGGTAGTACTCGATACCCGCCGGTGTAATCCCGCTGCTCAAATCCTGGAAGATCGGGCAGCGACGGAAGTCGACATCGAAGCGCTCACGGAAGCGCGCCTTGAAACGGGTGACCGCGTCTTTTTGCAGCGGAAACTCGCGAGCCGGCAACAGGCGAACGGTGTCCACCTTGTCGATGGAGCGCTGGTTTTCCGGATCGAATGTACGCAGCGTCTCGATTTCGTCGTCGAACAGATCAATCCTGAAGGGCAGTTTACTGCCCATCGGGAACAGATCGATCAGCGAGCCGCGGACGGTGAATTCGCCGTGCTCGTACACCGTGTCGACGTAGCGATAGCCGCTGGCCTCGAGCCGGGTGCGCATTTGCTCGACATCGAGCTTCTGGCCGACGTCCAGAACAAGGCTGCTGCCGAGCAGGAATTTAGTTGGCGCCAGGCGATGCAGGGCCGTGGTGATCGGCACCACCAGCACGCCATGGCTCAGTTCCGGCAACCGATAAAGGGCAGCGATGCGCTGGGAAATGATGTCCTGGTGTGGCGAAAACAGATCGTACGGCAGGGTTTCCCAGTCCGGGAAATGCAGCACCGGCAAATCCGGGGCGAAGAAACCCAGCTCCTGTTCCAGCCGTTCGGCACTTTGGCTGTCGGCGGTCAGCAGCAGGGTAAAGCGCTTGGCAGCGCTGGCAGCCTCGGCGATGGCCAGGCTCAGGGCGGCACCGGGCAGGTTGCCCCAGTGCTGTTTACCTGCCGCGGCAGGGAGAAGCGGTAGACGCAGAACGGGCACGGAAGGTTGAGCTCCAAGCGTTGCGACAAAGTCGGTAATTGTAGCGGCCCCGGGTGCCGCCTGTCAGTTGCTGATGTGTCTATTACGCAGGTTTGGCGAAATGTAGTGGTAAAGACAAAAAACGCCGGTTTTTTACTGAAAATTGCCGATTATGTAGTGGCAAAACGACCGAGTGTTACGGAGGGTTACGGATACGGCAGCGATGTTTCCAAAAAACTGACTGCGCTGAAACCCGCGGTTTTACTGGGCTTCGGCGGCGCGTAATTTTTTTGAACGGCAATTTGTTACGGATCGTACGACAGGCGCGCATTGCTACGGGAGGGAGTCGGCGGCATAATGTAGCCCCTTTTTTCTGCCCCTACATGTGGAAGGTTCCCGTGACTCAGAAGCCCGACCAGTGTCTTGGTGAATGGATCGACCGTGAAGCACTCGCAGAAGCGATGATTCCGCTTATCGGTCAGCTCTACCGCAATAACAACGTGGTGAGCTCGATCTATGGCCGCAGCCTGATCAATCGTTCAGTCATCGCGATTCTCAAAGCTCACCGCTTTGCCCGTCATCGCCAGTCCGATGACAGCGAATTGTCCGTCCACGAAACATTCCCGCTGCTCAAGGCCATGAGCGAGCTCAAGCTTGGCGCCGCTTCGGTAGACCTGGGCAAGCTGGCGGTCAAGTTCAAGGCCGAAGGCAATGGCCGTACGGCCGAGCAGTTCGTCCGTGAAGAACTGGCTGACGTGGTTGGCCAGCAAAACGCTGCCGCTCGCAAAGGCACCGACGTTGTCCTGTACGGCTTCGGTCGTATCGGCCGTCTGCTGGCGCGCATCCTGATCGAGAAAACCGGTGGCGGCGACGGCCTGCGTCTGCGCGCCATCGTTGTCCGCAAGGGCGCCGAGAACGATCTGGTCAAGCGTGCAAGCCTGCTGCGTCGTGATTCGGTTCATGGTCCGTTCGATGGCACCATCACCATTGATGAAGCCAACAACACCATCACCGCCAACGGCAACCTGATCCAGGTTATCTACGCGAAAAACCCGACTGAAGTGGATTACACCCAGTACGGCATCAAAGACGCGCTGCTGGTGGACAACACTGGTGTGTGGCGTGACGCTGACGGTCTGGGCCAGCATCTGGCCTGCCCGGGTATCGACCGCGTTGTTCTGACCGCGCCTGGCAAGGGCAAGCTGAAGAACATCGTTCACGGCATCAACCACGGTGAAATCACCGCTGACGACAAGATCGTGTCCGCCGCTTCCTGCACCACCAACGCCATCGTGCCGGTGCTCAAGGCTGTGAATGACAAGTTCGGCATCATCAACGGTCACGTCGAAACCGTTCACTCGTACACCAACGACCAGAACCTGATCGACAACTTCCACAAGGGCGATCGCCGTGGCCGTAGCGCCGCGCTGAACATGGTGATCACCGAGACCGGTGCTGCCACTGCTGCTGCCAAGGCTTTGCCTGAGCTGGCCGGCAAGCTGACCGGTAACGCGATCCGTGTTCCGACGCCAAACGTGTCGATGGCCATTCTCAACCTCAACCTTGAGAAAGCCGCTACCCGCGAAGAGATGAACGAGTACCTGCGCTACATGGCGTTGCACTCCGATCTGCATAAGCAAATCGACTACGTCAATTCGCAGGAAGTGGTTTCCACCGACTTCGTTGGCTCGCGCCACGCTGGCGTTGTGGATGCTGAAGCAACCATCACCCAAGACAACCGCGTTGTTCTGTACGTTTGGTACGACAACGAATTCGGTTACAGCTGCCAGGTGGTTCGCGTGATGGAAGACATGGCCGGTGTAAACCCGCCAGCATTCCCGCGCTAAGCCTTAGCTGCACATGAAAACGCCCCGACTTTGGTCGGGGCGTTTTTGTTTGTGCGGTGTGCCGGTTGACGGTGGATCTCTGGGCGGGCCTTTTCGCGAGCAAGCCCGCTCCCACAGAGGGGGAGAGGTGTTAACACGCATCATGTGAGCGCCGTTGAATCGTGTGGGAGCGGGCTTGCTCGCGAAAGCGGTGTGTCAGTCAAAATAGATGTCGTCTGACACACTGCCTTCGCGAGCAAGCCCGCTCCCACAATTTCCATCGCATAATGGCTGGCCTTGGCGGTGTGTCAGGGAATTGCTCAGGAGAGACAGGATTTTGTCGAAAGGGTGGAAGGGTTTATTTCTGGTGCTGATGGGCGCGTTGTCAGGCTGCGGCAACGGCGACTCCATGGAAACCATCAGCGGTCCGACCATGGGCAGCACCTATTCGATCAAGTACCTGCGCCACGCCGATCTTCCCGCAGCCGCCGAGATCCGCGTCGAAGTCGAAAAAATCCTCGCTGAAGTCGACCGGCAAATGTCGACCTACCGCAGCGACTCGGACATCGAACGTTTCAACGATCTTCCCGCCAACCGCTGTCAGAAAATGCCCGCGCCCGTCCTCGAATTAGTCCGCGTTGGAGAACAACTGTCGGAACAAAGCGAAGGCTCCTACGACCTGACGGTGGAACCGCTGCTCAATCTCTGGGGATTCGGACCTCAGGCGCGTGAGGAAAAAGTCCCCACTGCCCAATCGCTGGCGAACGTGCGGCAGCGAGTCGGTTATCAACACCTGCGCATTGAAGGCGATCAGCTGTGCAAGGACGCTGCTGTCGAAGTCGACTTCAACAGCATCGCCGCCGGCTACGCAGTCGACATAATCGCCGCAAAACTCGAAGCCATGGGCATCCACAACTACCTCGCCGAAGTCACCGGAGAACTCAAGGCGTCGGGCAAGAAACTCGACGGCTCACCCTGGAAGATTGCGTTGGAGGAACCCCGCGACGATCAGCAAGTGGCTCAGCGCATCATCAATGTGGACGGCTACGGCGTGTCCACTTCCGGCGACTACCGCAACTATTTTCAACAGGGTGGTCGGCGTTATTCCCACACCTTCGATGCCCGCACCGGTGCGCCGGTCTCACACGCCCTGGCGTCAGTCACGGTGATTCATCCTTCAGCGTTGATGGCCGATGGCTTATCGACGCTGTTGCTGATTCTCGGCCCTGAACGGGGTTGGGACTATGCCGAGGCTCACAACATCGGTGCATTCTTTGTGATTCGTGCCGATACAGGTTTCGTCACACGAACCAATCAGGCTTTTGAACGCCTCAGTGGCGGCAAAACCGAATGATTGCGGCGATTTGCGCATTGAAGACTGGCGTTGTAGTGCAGGCAAAAGTAGCCTACGACGCGACCAAGGGTTAATGTGCGCGGCGTTGACGCTTCTATAGACTGTGTCCGGGTTCTGCACTGGCCCCAAATTGTTCCTTCACGCCACAGATCGGCGTGATTTAGCCGCAGGTGCCGAGGGCGCCGCGGCCTGTTCTGAGGAGTACGCATGGCTGTCTACAACTACGACGTGGTGGTGCTGGGTTCCGGCCCGGCGGGAGAAGGCGCGGCAATGAACGCCGCCAAAGCAGGGCGCAAGGTGGCGATGGTCGACAGCCGTCGTCAGGTCGGCGGCAACTGCACCCACCTGGGCACCATCCCCTCCAAGGCCCTGCGTCACTCGGTCCGGCAGATCATGCAGTTCAACACCAACCCGATGTTCCGGGCGATTGGTGAGCCGCGCTGGTTCTCGTTCCCGGACGTGCTGAAAAGCGCCGAGAAAGTCATTTCCAAACAAGTCGCTTCGCGTACCGGCTACTACGCCCGTAACCGCGTCGACGTGTTCTTCGGCACCGGCAGCTTCGCCGACGAGCAAACCGTCGAAGTGGTCTGCGCCAACGGCGTGGTCGAAAAACTGGTGGCCAAGCACATCATCATCGCCACGGGTTCGCGTCCTTATCGCCCGGCGGACATCGATTTCCATCACCCGCGTATCTACGATAGCGACACCATCCTCAGCCTCGGTCACACCCCGCGCAAACTCATCGTTTACGGCGCCGGCGTGATCGGTTGCGAATACGCCTCGATCTTTAGCGGTCTGGGCGTGCTGGTTGAACTGGTGGACAACCGTGGTCAGTTGCTGAGCTTCCTCGACTCGGAAATTTCCCAGGCGCTGAGCTACCACTTCAGCAACAACAACATTACGGTTCGCCACAACGAAGACTACGACCGTGTCGAAGGCGTGGACAACGGCGTGATCCTGCACCTCAAGTCCGGCAAGAAGATCAAGGCCGACGCCTTGCTCTGGTGCAACGGCCGGACCGGCAACACCGATCAACTGGGTCTGGAAAACATCGGCGTCAAGGTCAACAGCCGTGGCCAGATCGAAGTCGACGAAGCCTACCGCACCTGCGTACCGAACATTTACGGCGCCGGTGACGTGATCGGCTGGCCGAGCCTGGCCAGTGCCGCGCACGACCAAGGCCGTTCGGCCGCTGGCAGCATCGTTGATAACGGTAGCTGGCGCTTTGTGAACGACGTGCCGACCGGCATCTACACCATTCCGGAGATCAGCTCGATCGGCAAGAACGAGCAGGAGCTGACGCAGGCCAAAGTGCCGTACGAAGTGGGCAAGGCGTTCTTCAAGAGCATGGCGCGTGCGCAGATTGCCGGCGAGCCTCAGGGCATGCTGAAGATCCTGTTCCACCGCGAGACCCTGGAAGTGCTGGGCGTTCACTGCTTCGGTTATCAGGCGTCGGAGATCGTGCACATCGGTCAGGCGATCATGAGCCAGCCGGGCGAACTGAACACGCTGAAGTACTTCGTCAACACGACGTTCAACTACCCGACCATGGCTGAAGCCTATCGGGTAGCGGCGTACGATGGCCTCAACCGGCTTTTTTGAGCGGCTCCGGCCGGTGGCCTGAGCCGGCCGGGGAGACCGATTTCAGCAATTCTCGAGCGTGGCAGTGGCCAAACCGGGAAAGTCTGTAATCAGGCTGTCAACGCCGAAGTCGGCGAGTCTGCGCATCAGCGCGGGCTCGTTGACTGTCCACACCGACACATGCAGCCCCTGACGCTGCGCCTTCTGCAGGCGTTCCGGCGTACACAGGGTCCAGTTCAGCGCCAGAATCTCACAGCCATAGCTTTGCGCGACCTTCAGCGGGTCGAGCCAGGCGTATTCGGCCACCAGTCCGCGGGACACATCCGGCACCAGATCCAAAGCCGCTTTCAACACTTCTCGCGAACTCGAGGTGATGGTGATTTTGTCGAGCATGTCAAAACGCTGAGCCATTTCGCGAATCGCCAACACCGTGGTCGCGGCGCGGGTGCGTGAAGCGCTTTTGACTTCCAGTTGCCAGTGTTCGAAGTCGCATTTCTCGAACAATTCTTCCAGCGTCGGAATCGGGCACGGCTTAATCCAGCCGGGGCCGCCCGTGCGTGCGTCGTAGGTCACCAGCTCTGCCGCCGAGTGCTCGACGACCTTGCCACGCCGGTCGGTGGTGCGCTTGAGCGTCGGGTCATGAATGACCATCAACTCGTTGTCCATGGACAGATGCAGGTCCAGCTCGCAGCGGCGCACGCCGTGCTTGAGGCATTCCTGAAAGCTGGTCAGGGTGTTTTCCGGTGCTTCGCCCTTGGCGCCGCGATGGCCGTAGATGAGGGTCACGATTCTTCCTTAAATTAAATGCCTGATTCGTTTTCGCGGGCCAGACGTCGTTCCTGGGCCTGCTTCTGAAAAATGTAGCGGGCCAGCAGTTGGCGCTGGGCATCGGTCGGGCGTTCGAACTCGGTGCCCACGTCGTAGCCGTCACCCTTGCGATCGCAATGGGTAACTCGCGCCCGCAGCAATAGGCCGAGGGCTTGCGGCATCAGCACCAGCTTCACCGACAGGTGCGTGCCCGTGGCGATAGCGGTCGGGTACTGGAAGTGGACGCCGCCCTCGGAAATGATCACGGGTTGCGGCTCGCCGATCTGCCCGAGCACGGTGATGGCGATCACCTGGCTGAGCAGATCGATGCGTTTGTTCTGGGATTTCAGGAACGCCGCGAGGTTGCGGTCGCGCTCGCTGATCTGGCGCAGCAGGTGTTGCGATTCGAATTCGCTCAAGTGCAGTTCGCTGAGCAGATTGAAGAGCGGGGAAGCATCCTGCAACACTTCCTGGCCTGCGGCTTCGGGAGCGGACAGGGGCCGAATTTCCAGTGCGATCGTGTCCTCGATACGGTAGTATTCGCGGCGATCTTCTTCATCTAATGTCGACATGGCGAACCCATGGTAGCGGCGGTGGTCTGAGTGTAAAGCTGGTTATCGACCCCCGCCACAAGGACGTTCCTTTTCCCTCCGAACAAGCCCCGACATGTTCAGACCTCTCTTCGTATTTATTGGCACGCGTTATACCCGTGCAAAGCGTCGCAATCATTTTGTGTCGTTCATTTCCCTGACTTCGATGATCGGTCTTGCCCTCGGCGTGATCGTGATGATCGTGGTGCTGTCGGTCATGAACGGCTTCGATCATGAGATGCGCACCCGCGTGCTGGGCATGGTGCCCCACGCGACCATCGAGTCCGGTGAGCCGATCAGCGACTGGCAAGGCCTCGCCGCCAAGGTCAAGCAGAATCCGCAGGTGACAGCCGTTGCGCCGTTCACCCAGATGCAGGGATTGCTGACCAATAACGGCAAGGTCTCCAAAGTGCTGCTCAATGCCATCGACCCGGCGCTGGAGCGCCAGGTGTCGATCATCGACAAGTTCATGCTGCAGGGCAAACTCGACGACCTTGCGCCCGGCAGTTTCGGCATCGTCATCGGCGACAAGGCGGCCGCCAAGCTCGGCGCGGCCATCGGCGACAAGCTGACCTTCGTCGCACCGGAAGTCACCGTGACCCCGGCCGGGATGTTCCCTCGGATGAAACGCTTTACCGTGGTCGGCATTTTCCATGTCGGCGCCGGCGAGATCGACGGCTACCTGGGCGTCACCAACCTGCAGGACCTGGCGAAGCTGCACCGCTGGAAGCCGGATCAGGTGCAGGGCATCCGCCTGAAGTTCGACGATCTGTTCCAGGCCCCACGCACTGCATGGAACATCGCCCAGCAGCTCGGCGAAGACCATTTCTACGCCCGCGACTGGACCCGCACCCACGGCAATCTGTATCAGGCGATCCGCATGGAAAAAGCCATGATCGGTCTGCTGTTGTTGCTGATCGTTGCCGTGGCCGCGTTCAACATCATTTCCACGCTGGTGATGGTGGTGAACGACAAGAAGGGCGACATTGCGATTTTGCGTACCCTCGGCGCCACACCGCGTTCGATCATGGCGATCTTCATGGTGCAGGGCACCGTCATTGGCGTGTTCGGCACGCTGATCGGCGCCGTGGTCGGGATCTTCGCCGCGCTGAATGTCAGTGCCGCGATTTCAGCTCTCGAAGGCCTGATCGGGCACAAGTTCCTCAACGCCGACGTGTATTTCATCGATTACCTGCCGTCGCAAGTGCAGAGCCAGGATGTGTTGATGGTCTGCGCCGCCGCGTTGGTCCTGAGTTTCCTCGCCACCCTGTATCCAGCCTGGCGTGCCGCGCGCACCCAGCCTGCGGAGGCGCTACGTTATGAGTGAGTCGGGCATGAGTGATAAAGCAATCTTGAGCTGCCGCAACCTGGGCAAATCCTACGAGGAAGGTCCGGAGTCGGTAGAAGTGCTGGCCGGTCTGCAACTGGAGCTGCATCCGGGTGAGCGCGTGGCGATTGTCGGCACCTCGGGTTCGGGCAAAAGTACTTTGCTCAACCTGTTGGGCGGCCTCGATACGCCGACCAAGGGCAGCGTCTGGCTCGACGGCGAAGAGCTGTCGGCACTGAGCGAGAAAAATCGTGGTCTGCTGCGTAATCGTTCCCTCGGGTTCGTGTACCAGTTCCACCACTTGCTGCCGGAATTCACCGCGCTGGAAAACGTCTGCATGCCGCTGCTGATCGGCAAGACCGCAATTGCGGAAGCGCGCCAGCGTGCGACGGCGTTGCTGGAGCGGGTAGGGCTGGGTCATCGTCTGGAGCACAAACCGGCGGAATTGTCCGGTGGCGAGCGTCAACGCGTGGCCATTGCCCGCGCTCTGGTGAACAAGCCAGGCCTGGTGATGCTCGACGAGCCGACCGGCAACCTCGACTCCCACACCGCCCAGGGCATTCAGGATTTGATGCTGGAACTCAGCACTTCGATGCGCACGGCGTTCCTGGTGGTGACCCACGATATGAATCTGGCTCGCCAGATGGATCGCGTCCTGCATTTGCAGGAAGGTTGCCTGACGCCCATCTGATTGACCGAAACCCGACGTACTGAACGGTACGTCGGGTCTTTTATTTTTATACGGTGCCCCAGCGAATGTTCAGACCGTTATCGATCTTTATCGGCACGCGCTATACCCGCGCCAAGCGCCGCAATCGCTTTGTTTCCTTCATCTCGATGACCTCGATGATCGGCCTCGCCCTCGGTGTCCTGGCGATGATCGTGGTGTTGTCGGTCATGAACGGCTTTCAGCGCGAAATGAGCTCGCGCATCCTTGGCATGGTGCCCCACGCGACCATCGTCGGCGTCAATCCGATCGACGATTGGCAACCGGTGGCCGCGGCCGCGATGAAAAACCCGGAAGTGACCGCCGCCGTGCCGTTCACCGAGATGGAAGGCATGCTTTCCTATAAAGGTACGATGCAGCCGATTCAGGTCAGCGGCGTCGATCCGGCGCTGGAAGGCAAGGTGTCGATCGTTGCCCAGCACATCGTTCAGGGCCGCCTCGATGCCTTGAAACCGGGCGAGTTCGGCGTAGTGATCGGCGAGATCACGGCGCGGCGTTTCCGCTTGAATGTGGGCGATAAGATCACCCTGATCGTGCCGGAAGTCAGCAATGCACCGGGGGGCATTACCCCGCGCATGCAGCGTCTGAACGTGGTGGGCGTGTTCAAGGTGGGTGCCGAGCTGGATGGCTCGATGGCGCTGATCCACGTCGCCGATGCCGCGCAGATGCAGCATTGGGAGCCCAACCAGGTGCAGAGCGTGCGCTTGGCGGTGAAGGACCTGTATGCGGCGCCGCAGGTTTCCAGCGATATCGCTGGCGGCTTGGGCACGGCTTACAAGGCTGACGACTGGACCCACACCCAGGGCAGCCTGTTCAGCGCGATGAAAATGGAAAAAACCATGATCGGCCTGTTGTTGCTGATGATCGTTGCGGTGGCGGCGTTCAACATCATTGCCACCTTGATCATGGTGGTGAACGACAAGGGCGCGGACATCGCGATCCTGCGCACCATCGGTGCCACGCCACGGCAGATCATGGCGATCTTCATGGTCCAGGGCACGGTGATCGGGGTGGTCGGCACGTTGATCGGTGGCGTGCTCGGCGTGATTGCCGCGCTGAACGTCAGTGAGCTGGTGGGCTGGATGGAGCGGGTGAGCGGGCAGCACATCTTCAGTTCTGATGTGTATTTCGTCAGCAACCTGCCTTCGGAATTGCAGGGCGGGGATGTGTTGTTGATTTGCTCGGCGGGGTTTGTGTTGAGCTTCCTCGCCACGGTTTACCCGGCTTGGCGGGCGGCGAAGATCGAGCCGGCTCACGCGTTGCGGTATTCGTAAACCTATAGACCGCTTTCGCGAGCAAGCCCGCTCCCACATTTGATCTTCGTCGTACACATTATCTGTGTTCATGGAGATCTAATGTGGGAGCGGGCTTGCTCGCGAAGGGGCCGGCCCTGCTGCCCTCAATCCCCCTTCGGTAACTCAATCACAAACCGCGTCCACCCATTCTCAGATTCACAACGAATCTGCCCGCCATGGGCACGAATAATCGACTGGGTAATCGCCAATCCCAACCCCGCATGTTCACTGCTGCCTTCCTGACGCGCCGGATCCGCCCGGTAGAAGCGATCAAACAAGCGCGGCAGTAATGCCCCGTCAATGCCTTCGCCGCTGTTCTCAACCGTCAGACTCAAACCTTCAGGCCGCTCGATAATCCGCACCCGGACCTCGCCATCGGCCGGCGTAAACCGCAACGCGTTATCCAGCAAATTCGAAAGCGCCCGCCGCAACATACTCTGATCGCCTGCCATGCGCGCATGACCGTCACGGCTCAACGTTACCCGAGCGTCCTCGGCCAGTGGCGCAAAAAACTCCAGCAACACATCCGCTTCCACCGCCAGCTCCAGCGGTTCACGTTTGGGCATCAACAAGCCATGGTCAGCTTTTGCCAGGTACAACATGTCGTTGACCAGTTGCGCCATCCATTGCAGTTCTTCGAGGTTGCTGTGCAGCGCTTCTCGGTAATCCTCGATGGGCCGGGGGCGGGTGAGGGTGACCTGGGTGTGGGTCAGCAGGTTCGACAGCGGCGTGCGCAGTTCATGGGCAATGTCGGCGGAAAACGCCGAGAGTCGCTGAAATGAGTCGTCGAGGCGTCCGAGCATGGCGTTGAAGTGGTGGGCCATTTCCGCGAGTTCAGGTGGCATGTCTTCTTCGGGCAGGCGAGCGTTGAGCGATTGCGCCGAAACACCGCGTGCGACCGCACTCATGCGTCGCAATGGACGTAACCCGCTGCGTGCCGCCCAGGCACCGAGCAACGCCGTGGCCAAGGCTGACAAGCCAACTGTGAGCCAGATCAGGTGCTGCATGCGTTGCAGAAAGTGTTGGTGGTGGGTGATGTCCAGCAGCAGGGTCAATTGCGGTGAGTCAGGTTTGTCGACAAACAATGGCGCATTCAGGACACGGTAGTCGGTGTCGTTGTCATTGAGGGTCGACAAGCCCGGTTTTTGCGGGAGCTTGTCGGGCAAGTGCGCCGAGCTGTCGTACCAACGCTGGCCGTCACTGCCGGTAATCCGCAGTGAAAGATCAGCCTGGCGACTCAGTTCATCGGCCAGTTGGACTTCGCTTTCACTCGACCGGAGATCGTGAAGCGCCCGACGCAAACCAATCAACTTGCCGTCCAGCAACTGCTGATCCAGTTCAACAAAATGCGCCTCGCTGGCGCGACTGAACAACACCCCGGCGAACAACGAAACCACGGCGGTGCAGGCGGCAAACAGCAGCGCCAGGCGGCTGCTCAAGGACAGACGGCGCATCAGGCAGGACGCTCTTCAAGGACATAACCCATGCCGCGCACGGTGTGGATCAACTTGTTCGGGAACTCGTCGTCGATCTTCAGGCGCAGCCGGCGGATGGCGACTTCGATGACATTGGTATCGCTGTCGAAATTCATGTCCCAGACCTGGGAAGCGATCAGCGACTTGGGCAGCACTTCGCCCTGACGGCGCAGGAGCAATTCCAGCAGGGCGAACTCCTTGGCGGTCAGGTCGATACGTTGACCGCTGCGTTCGACCCGGCGGCGGATCAAATCCAGGCGCAAATCGGCCAGTTGCAGGCTGGTTTCCTGATGCGGGGCGCTGCCACGGCGCAACAGGCTTCGGACCCGGGCCAACAGTTCGGAGAAGGCGAAAGGCTTGACCAGGTAATCGTCGGCGCCGAGTTCGAGGCCGTGGACCCTGTCTTCCACAGCGTCTCGTGCCGTCAGAAAAAGTACCGGCGTATCGAGGCCGGCGTTGCGCACGGCTTGCAGGATTTGCCAGCCATCGCGCCCGGGCAGCATCACATCGAGGATCAGCAACGCATATTCACCGCTCAGCGCCCATTGCTGGCCAGTGCTGCCGTCGGCCACCAGGTCGGTGTTGAACCCGGCCTCGGCCAGGCCCTGGCGCAAGTAGTGGCCGGTTTTTGGTTGGTCTTCGACGATCAGCAGTTTCATGGGCGACTCGGGGTAAATGGAACGAACGCTTTATACCGTGGGCAGCGGCAGTGCAGGCCAACCTGACAAAGTTGTAATCTGGCCGTCAGGTTGTGGGCAGTGGCTGCAGTTTAAAGTTTTCCACACGCTGAACCTTACCTTGTTGGAGTACGACTATGTTTTTGCGCAAACCTCCGGTGCTGGCCGCGTGTTTGCTGGCGTTGAGCTCGCCGGTGTGGGCATCGCCGGCACACACCTTCGATTTCGGTCAACCGGCTCCGGCCGCCAAGGCTGACCGCAGTGTCGAAGTGGTGATGGGTGACATGTCGTTCACCCCCAACGCCATCGATATCAAGTCCGGTGAGACGATTCGCTTTGTGCTGGTGAACAAAGGCCAGTTGCTGCACGAATTCAACCTCGGCGACGCGGCGATGCATGCAAAACATCAGCAGGAAATGATGAAGATGCAGCAGAGCGGCATGCTGACGCCTACAGGCATGAAGGAAATGGACCACGGCGCGATGCCCGGAATGGATCACGGTATGAAGCACGATGACCCCAATAGCGTGCTGGTTGAGCCGGGTAAAACCGCTGAATTGACCTGGACCTTCACCAAGGCCACCAGCCTGGAATTTGCCTGCAATATTCCTGGCCACTATCAGGCTGGCATGGTCGGCAAGTTGACTGTCAGTCAGTAAGCACTCAAAGGCGGGCGCAAAGGCTGGTAGAATCCGCTGATTCTTCAGTCAGGTTTCCGCCATGCATCCCGCAGCCGAACATTCGCCGCTGGGCAAATCCAGCGAATACATCGCCACGTACACGCCGTCCTTGCTGTTCCCGATCCCGCGCACCGCGAAATGGGCCGAGCTGGGCCTGACGGCTGAAACCCTGCCGTACAAGGGTGTGGATTTCTGGAACTGCTTCGAGCTGTCGTGGTTGTTACCGTCCGGCAAGCCTGTAGTGGCAATCGGCGAATTCAGCATCCCGGCGGATTCGCCGAACATCATCGAATCCAAGTCGTTCAAACTGTACCTGAACTCGCTGAACCAGACGCCGTTTGCCGATACAGCGAGCCTTGAAGCCACGCTGGTGAAAGACTTGTCCGCAGCGGCTGGTAAATCGGTTGGCGTGCGAATTCGCAGTCTGAAAGACGTTGAGGCCGAAGGCGTCGTGGCGCTGCCGGGCGTGTGCATCGATGATCTGGACATCAGCGTCAGCAATTACGAGCATCCGCGTCCGGAACTGCTGCGTTGCGACGAGTCGCGCATTGTCGAGGAGAGCGTGCACAGTCATTTGCTCAAATCCAACTGCCCGGTGACCAGCCAGCCAGACTGGGGCAGCGTGGCGGTGGAATACCGTGGCGCGGCGCTGGATCATGCGAGTTTGCTGGAATATATCGTGAGCTTCCGTCAGCACTCGGACTTTCATGAGCAGTGCGTGGAGCGAATCTTTCTTGACCTGCAACGGTTGTTGAAACCGGAGAAGCTGACGGTGTATGCGCGTTATGTGCGTCGTGGCGGGTTGGACATCAATCCGTATCGCAGCACTGAAACGGTTCAACTGCCGAACCACCGACTGGTCCGTCAATAAAGATCTAATGGGGGGGCGGGCTTGCTCGCGAAGGCGGAGTGTCAGGCTCCATCAACGCTGACTGATACACCGCATTCGCGAGCAAGCCCGCTCCCACAGGGAATGCGTTGCAAATCGCAGGTAAGAAAAAGCCCCGCCATCACTGGCGGGGCTTTTTTGTATCCGGTGGCTTCAGATCCCCATATTGCCCAAGGCCTGCACGATGTTACGCAGAGTGCCGGCAAGGGTCGGGTGCTCAATTTCAAAGCGCTCTACGGCCAGGTTCACATTGTCGGACAGGCTGGAGTCCTGGGTTTTGGTTTCCAGTTCAAGCTCAAGTTCGATCTGTTGCATCAGCGCGTGCAGGTCTTCGCGCTCGGCTTCGGTCAGCGGCGGATTCTGTTCCAGTTGCTCGCGCAGAGTATTGAGCTGTTGTTGCAGTTCGCGGGCAGGCATGGCGTTCTTCCTTTTATCGATAGGCACTGGCATAGACCGCAGCAGCGCGCCAAAAGTCTATGGCTGACCTTTAGATTAATCCACTCGCGCGCAACCTGCATGCCTCCGTAGGTGTAAGGCAGCGGTCAAGGCTTTTCGCCCTTGAAGCGGCGCAGGCTGATGTCGGCCAGACAGGTGTCGAGCTCACCGAGGTGATCGATCACCGAGTGCACGCCGAGGCTGAACAACTGCACCGTTGCCTTGCCGCGCAGGTGTTCGCGTTCCTTTTGGCTCAACGCCTGCCATTCGCTGGGCGCCAGCCCGCAGAGCGAGCCGCACGAGGCCAGGCCAATTGTCCACAACCCGGCATTCAGGCCCGACTGCAGCAATCGCGGTTCGCCGCTGACCAGCACGCAGCCATCCAGGCGCTCGACATTCAGCGCCATCAAGGCTTGCCAGCACGCATTCGGCGCGGGCCAAGGATTGATTGTTGCGGGGTGTTGCGAAGGTTTGATCCAATCTGGTAGAGCGGCCGCCAGGGAATGGCTGAGGGCAGGGGTGAGCTCATCGAGCCAGGCGCAGGGAATCTGCTGACGTTGCAAACTGTGCAAACTGTCCAGGGCACCCGGCGTGACCTCGGCGTGCTCGGCAGAGTGGGTGTCGTGCTGGCGCGTGCGGGCGCCGAAATCCACCAGGCAACCGCTGAGGCCGAACAGGACGGCGGTCAGGCCGGGTGCGGCGAGGGGCAAGGTTTCGGCGTGCGGCATATCAACGTCCCTGAAATAGCGACAAGGTTATGCGTTGCCGGTGACAGTTGAGTGACATTGATGTGAATCGCTCACAGTCAGGGCGAATCATCCGTAGGCCATCGCGCCCGAGGCTGCCTTCAGCGGCTTTTCCGTCTTATACTAGCGAGCTTAATGCCCGGGCCAAGATGTCCGCGCCAGTACAATCCAAGGAGTTTTCTATGCGCTGGAGTAATCGTCTAGCTCAGCTTTGTGTGTGCGCCAGTGTGTTACTGGCTCCGTTCGTTGCTCAGGCAGCCTCGGAAGATGACCCTTGGGAAAGCATCAACCGTCCGATCTACACATTCAACGATGTGGTCGATACCTATGCGCTGAAGCCGTTGGCGCAGGGCTACCAGTTCGTTACCCCGCAGTTTCTCGAAGACGGCATCCACAACATGTTCCGCAACGTCGGTGATGTCACCAACCTTGCCAACAACATCTTGCAGGTCAAACCGGCCGCTGCCGGGACCGATACCGCGCGCCTGATCTTCAACACCACCTTCGGCGTGCTGGGTTTCTTCGATGTGGGCACTAAAATGGGCCTGAACCGTAGCGACGAAGACTTCGGTCAGACGCTGGGCTACTGGGGCGTAGGAAGCGGTCCCTACGTGATGCTGCCGTTGCTGGGCCCAAGCACGCTGCGTGACGCTCCGGCGAAGTACGTCGATGGCTACACCGGCCCATACCCGTACATTCACGATGTGCCGGTGCGTAATTCTATCTTCGGCCTCAACATCGTCGACACCCGCGCCAGCCTGCTGTCCGCCGAGAAGCTGATCAGCGGCGACAAGTACACCTTCATCCGCAATGCGTACTTGCAGAACCGTGAATTCAAAGTCAAAGACGGGCAGGTCGAAGACGATTTTTAATCGCGACCGGTAAAACGAAGAAGGCGGCCAATGGGCCGCCTTCTTTGGTTTTGATCCCGGTTATTTTATCTTCAAAATTGTAAGGCCGAGTTTCTGACTGCCGCCGTCCCGTTCTGCATAGACCCGCATGCGGATGAAATCACGCTTTTCGCCGTAGGCCCGATCGGTTTGACTCATGGGCTTCGTCCTTCCATTGGGTTACGGTTTTGCCTGTTCTTATAACTCTCGGTGATTTGACAAGTAAAGACGTCAAGCGACCATCGGCGTGAGCTTGAAACGCCCCGCGGATGGGAGTACCGTCTGCGCCTTAGAAGGGCACCTCTGGGTGTGCCTGTGAGTAGGGTGAATGCCCGAAAGTGGTGCAACAGAGAGGCTAGAAAGCGAATCCAGTAGTGTGAGCCGGGACAAAACCCCAGCCTGCTACGCCAACCTAATTCTGGCGCCGTTTGCCCACATGCCAAAAACCAGTGCCACGCTGCTGATAATCGATGATGACGAAGTAGTGCGCGCGAGCCTCGCCGCCTATTTGGACGACAGTGGTTTCAGTGTCTTGCAGGCCAGCAATGGCCAGCAGGGTCTTCAGGTATTCGAGAAAGACAAGCCCGATTTAGTCATCTGCGATCTGCGCATGCCGCAGATGGGCGGGCTCGAACTCATCCGCCAGGTGACCGAGCGGTCACCGCAAACCCCAGTGATTGTGGTATCGGGTGCCGGCGTGATGAACGACGCGGTCGAGGCCCTGCGCCTGGGCGCGGCGGATTACCTGATCAAGCCTCTCGAAGATCTGGCTGTGCTCGAGCACTCTGTGCGCCGGGCCCTGGATCGCGCGCGGCTGCTGCTGGAAAA
Source organism: Pseudomonas sp. LBUM1670 (assembly GCF_059695695.1). Lineage (NCBI taxonomy): Bacteria > Pseudomonadati > Pseudomonadota > Gammaproteobacteria > Pseudomonadales > Pseudomonadaceae > Pseudomonas > Pseudomonas sp. LBUM1670. The sequence continues at coordinate 2,080,701 of NZ_CP166783.1, forward strand.
CCAGCGCTACCGCGAGAAGCTGGAAAAGGCCAACCGCGAGCTCGAAGCCAGCCTGAACCTGCTCCAGGAGGACCAGAACGCCGGTCGCCAGGTGCAGATGAACATGCTGCCGGTCAGTCCCTGGACCATCGACGAGTTCCAGTTTGCCCACCAGATCATCCCGTCGCTGTACCTGTCGGGTGATTTCGTCGACTATTTTCGGGTCGACGAGCGTCGGGTAGCGTTCTACCTGGCGGACGTTTCCGGTCATGGCGCCTCTTCAGCGTTCGTTACCGTGCTGCTGAAATTCATGACCACGCGCTTGCTGTTCGAATCCAAGCGCAGCGGCACATTGCCGGAATTCAAGCCTTCAGAGGTCCTTGGTCATATCAACCGGGGCCTAATCAGTTGTAAGCTGGGCAAACACGTCACAATGGTCGGTGGAGTCATCGACGAGGAGACAGGTTTGTTGACCTATAGCATCGGCGGTCATTTGCCGTTGCCTGTGTTGTACACACCAGACAGTGTTCGTTATCTGGAAGGGCGTGGTCTGCCGGTCGGCCTCTTCAATGAGGCCACCTACGAAGACCACGTGCTGGAACTGCCGCCGACGTTCAGCCTGACGCTGATGTCTGATGGCATTCTGGACCTTTTGCCAGAACCTACACTCAAAGAAAAAGAAGCGGCTTTGCCCCAGCGGGTCAAGGCAGCGGGCGGCACCCTGGATGGGTTGCGGCAGGTTTTTGGATTGGCCACGCTAGGGGAGATGCCGGATGATATCGCCCTGTTGGTGTTGAGCAGGAATCTTTGATGAGTACCGGTAGAATCCAGTTCGCCGAGCAGGACGGCACCTTCGTCCTGAAGTTCGTCGGTGAAGTTCGCCTGACCCTGTGTTCGGCGTTGGATGCGACTATTGAGCGGATCTTCACGGCGTTGAACTTCAACGCGATCGTGATCGACCTGACCGAAACCCGCAGCATCGACAGCACCACCCTTGGCCTGCTGGCCAAACTGTCGATCCTGTCGCGGCAAAAGGTCGGCCTGCTGCCGACCGTCGTCACCACCCACGAAGACATCACCCGTCTGCTGCAGTCCATGGGCTTCGAGCAAGTGTTCAACATCGTTGACCGCCCGATCCCGTGCCCTGAATGCCTGACCGACCTGCCAGACCAGGATCAGTCCGAGGAAGTGGTGCGGATCAAAGTGCTCGAAGCGCACAAGATTCTCATGGGGCTGAACGATTCCAATCGTGAGGCGTTCCATGATCTGGTGAATGCGCTGGAGCGGCACTGATTCCTGTGGCGAGGGCGCTTGCTCCCGCTGGATTGCGAAGCAATCCCAAAATCGACACATAAAAAAGGGCGAACCCACAAAGGTTCGCCCTTTTTGCATTGCGCTGAACTAAATCACAGCTTGGCTTGCAACAGCGCCTCAAGCTTTTCCTGGTCCCGAGCAAACTGACGAATCCCCTCCGCCAGTTTCTCGGTTGCCATCGCATCTTCGTTGGACAACCAACGGAACTGCGCTTCATTCAGGCTCAAACGCGCCTCACCGGTATGACCCGGCGCCAGTTTACGCTCCAGTTTGCCTGTGTCCGCCGCCAGCTTGTCGATCAAATCCGGGCTGATAGTCAAACGATCGCAACCGGCCAACTGCTCGATCTGATTCAGATTACGGAAGCTCGCGCCCATGACCACGGTCTTGTAGTCATTGGCCTTGTAGTAGTTGTAGATACGCGTCACCGACTGCACGCCCGGATCATCCGTGCCGGTGTAGTCGTTGCCGTTTGCCTTCTTGTACCAGTCGTAGATACGGCCCACGAACGGCGAAATCAGGAACACACCCGCATCGGCACACGCCGCCGCTTGGGCGAAGGAGAACAGCAATGTCAGGTTGGTCTGGATGCCTTCTTTTTCCAGAATCTCGGCAGCGCGGATACCTTCCCAGGTCGAAGCGATCTTGATCAGCACACGGTCGCGGCCAATGCCGGCCTTGTCGTACAGCTCGATCAGACGGTGCGCACGCTTCAATACGGCGTCAGCGTCGAACGACAGGCGCGCATCCACTTCAGTGGAAATACGGCCAGGAATCACCTTCAGAATCTCTTGCCCCACCGCAACGCCAAACCGGTCACTGGCCAGGCCCACATCGCCCTTGCAGTCACTGACGCAAGCGTTCAGCAACTCGGCATAACCGGGAATGGCCGCCGCTTTCAGCAGCAGGGAAGGGTTGGTGGTAGCGTCCACCGGTTTAACACGAGCGATCGCTTCGAAGTCGCCGGTGTCGGCAACTACGGTGGTCATTTGTTTGAGTTGTTCCAGCTTGGAAGTCATGGGCGTGCTCTGTCCTATGGGTCTAATGACATTACCCGAGCGCTGACAGCCACTCAAGGGCGCATGTACGTATCGAAGGCCCCGGCGGCAACAACCTGAAAACGGCTGTTTGAATGGCGCGGCGCGGTGTCCGTAAATACGATGCCAAATCCGGGCGCAGGTTCAACCCGGGTGACGGTTAGCGTCCAGAAGGTCCAGAGTCTTGAATTCAGTTCGCCAGTACGTCTCGGAAAACGTCAGGGCGAATAGCGGCGATATGAAGAGCGATAGGCGATAGACCGGTTTTACTTCGGGCCTCTGCAGCCTCGGTTACTTCAACCTTGTGAACGTCGCCGTGTAGGCCGGCTTTGACTTCAAGAATTGACTCCAACAGTTCTTCGCCAATATTGCGTTTGGCATCCCGTTCCATCAGTTGTTTTTCAGTCAGGGGCATGATTCAGCTCCTTCGAATAAGGCCTTTGAGCGCATGAACCGAGCCGGTCTTGGCCACAAACTCAACACTTCCGTCTCGCAACGTCACAAATTCGACTAGATCCCCAGCAACCAATCCGAGCGAGGTGCGAACCTGCGCCGGAATGGTAATCCGTCCTTTCGTCGTTAGCCTTGCAGTTGCCATCAATGACACTCCATTCCATTAACGTAGCTAGGGATTTTCCGGTTACCGCCCCTCCAGCAACTCCGCCGCCTGGTCCAGCAACACCAAAGGCTCTTTAGCCTTATGGATATCCACCGACAGCAACTGCCTAAACTTGCGCGCCCCCGGAAATCCGGTGCCCAGCCCCAGCACATGCCGGGTGATATGGTGCATCGAACCACCCGCAGCAATATGCGCGGCGATATAAGGCCGCAACTGCGCGAGCGCCTCAGCGCGGCTGATCACCGGCGCCGTGCTGCCGAACAGTTGCTGATCCACCTCAGCCATCACATAAGGATTGTGATACGCCTCACGGCCGAGCATCACGCCGTCAAACGTCTGCAAATGCTCGTGACAGGCCTCCAGCGTCTTGATCCCGCCGTTGAGGATAATCTCCAGCTCCGGAAAGTCCGCCTTCAACCGCGCCGCCACGTCATAACGCAGGGGCGGAATGTCGCGGTTCTCCTTCGGCGACAACCCCTCAAGAATCGCGATCCGCGCATGCACCGTAAAACTCGTGCACCCGGCATCGCGAACCGTGCCAACGAAATCACACAACTCTTCGTAACTGTCCCGCCCGTTGATCCCGATGCGGTGCTTCACTGTCACCGGAATCGACACCGCATCGCGCATCGCCTTCACACAATCAGCCACCAACTGCGGATGCCCCATCAGCACCGCGCCGATCATATTGTTCTGCACCCGATCACTCGGGCAGCCGACATTCAGATTCACCTCGTCGTAACCGTGCTCCTGAGCCATGCGCGCGCAAGCGGCCAGGTCCAAGGGAACACTGCCGCCGAGTTGCAGGGCGAGCGGGTGTTCGGCTTCGTTGTGGCGCAGGAAGCGGTCGTGATCGCCGTTGAGGAGCGCGCCGGTGGTGACCATTTCGGTGTAGAGGAGGGCGTGCTTGGAGAGCAGGCGCAGGAAGAAACGGCAGTGGCGGTCAGTCCAATCCATCATGGGTGCGACGGAGAAGCGGCGGGAGAGTGGGGCGGGTGTGGCGGTTATTGGGGGCATTGGGGATCTGGAATCGGTGGGGCTAGGAGGTAGGGGAGTTTATCAGGATTGGACTTGCCGGGCCTCTGCAAGTCAGGCAACCGTTGTACCAAGTGTGTGAGCCCAGAATCAGTAAATCGCGGCAGCTGAACAAAAGCTGTCGTCCTGCGAAGTTTCATAATCTCCAACGGGTTCACGGCCTACGATGATGGCGAAAGGTCGTATCACCACGCCTCCAGCGCACAGGAAACCAAAAAATGATCTCAAATCTCTTCAAAGTCTTTCTGATCGGTGGTGCGTTGCTGTTGAGCGCCTGTTCGGGTGTGAGCACCCCTAGCAACTATTCGGAAGATCTCCAGCCGTCTGCCAGCTTTGGCCCGGGCCCCACTAACAACCCCGGTAAGTTGAATTTCCATGGCAGTGCGCTCGGTAGCAGCTTCGGCGAGTACAGCTCGGGGTTGTTGCACGACGACTAGAGTGTGACGCAAATGCGCGGTATTCCGGCCGTTGCGTGTTCTCCGGGGTGGGCGACTACTGCGCAGTCGAACGCAGGCTGCACCAGCTGCTACATGAAATACGGCTATTTGGTCTCAGGCGTCGCGATCCACTCACCCAAAACTTTCTGGTACTTCCCCGTCACCTTGGCCAAATGCAACCACTGATCCACATACAACTTCCACGTCACGTCATCACGCGGCAGCAAATACGCCTTCTCCCCATACTGCATGAACTGCCCCGGATTCACCGCGCACAACCCGGGTTTTAGTTTCTGCTGATACAGCGCTTCCGACGCATCGGTAATCATCACGTCAGCCTTATTGTCCAACAGCTCCTGAAAGATGGTCACGTTGTCGTGAAGGCTCAATTGCGCATTCGGCAGGAACGCGTGAACAAAGGCTTCATTGGTGCCACCAGCCGGTTCAACCAACCGAACCGAAGGCTGGTTGATTTGCTCGACAGTCTGGTACAGCGCCTGATCTTCACAGCGCACCAACGGGACTTTGCCGTCGACATCCAGCGTGGTGCTAAAGAAGGCCTTTTTCTGCCGCTCCAGCGTGACCGAGATCCCGCCCATGCCGATGTCGCATTTACCCGCCAGCATGTCAGGCATCAGGGTTTTCCAGGTGGTCTGCACCCACTCGACCTTGACGCCCAGGCTGTCGGCAAGCGAGCGGGCCATGGCGATGTCGATTCCCGAGTATTCGCCGTTCTCGGCTTTAAACGTGTAGGGCTTGTAGTCACCCGTGGTGCACACGTGCAGTTGGCCTTGCTGGATGACGCTGTCCAGATGCGAAGGCTCTGCCTGAGCGGCAAACGAGAAGGCAAGCAGCCCGCCAAGCATCAATATGCGTTTTACAGTTTTCATTGTTATCCGGCGTCCATGATGGATTTGATCAGTTTCTCGGCGAAACGCCTGAAGCGGTGCCCAACGGAAAATAAACACTGAACACCGTCCCACCCTCCAGACTCGAACTCACCGAAACGTTCCCGTCATGCGCTTTGGCAATTTCCCGAACAATAAACAACCCAAGTCCCACACTGCGCACATCACTGTCAGTCTCAGCACCCCGGGTCATCGGTTCAAACAGCACCGCCATCAACGCCTCCGGAATAACCGGCCCGTGGTTTTGCACCGACACAACGGCCTGATCATCGTCCACGCGGGAAGTAATCGTTATCGGCTGCTTCAAATCCCCGTAAGCCACGCTGTTGGCCACCAGGTTACCAATGATTTGCTGCACACGATCAGCATCAAAAACAGCGGAGCCGGTACCAAAAGACTGGTGCAACAACGTCGCTTTCGGAAACGCAACGCGCAGTTCGTCGACGCTGCGACTAACAAATGTATGCAAGTCCTGCGATGCACGAACAATCGCAATGCCGCTCCCGACCCTGGCCAATGCGAAGTCCAGAAGGTCAGCAATCATGCGCTCGGCACGGTCCGCCGATTGGCCGATGTGGCCGAGCAACTTGGTTTCCTTGGCGTTGCGCTTGTCTCGGGCAAGGATGTCGGCAGCCATTTTGATCGCGGTCAGCGGGTTTTTCAGGTCGTGGCTGACGATGGCGACCATTTGTTCGGCAAACGAAGCGCGGCGCTGAGCTTTTTCGTACGCCAGGCTAAGTTCGGCCTGGGCTTGCTGAAGCGCAGTTTCGGCGGTGGTTTTTTCGTGCAGCAGGCCTTCGGCGATTTTTCGGGCGTTCAGTAGTTCACGTTCGTACTTGTCGCGGTCGGTGGTGCCGAACAGCGCCAGTTCGTTGAACGCGCCGTTGGCGTGTTCGCGCCGGACGCCGTTGAGCAGCACGGTGACGATGCGTTTGTCTTGATGAACCAGGTCAAGTTTTACTTCGGCGACCGAGCCCTGCATTCGCATGAGCGGCGCCCAGTGGGTTTGGTGGAAAATCCGCCCGCCCATGGTCAGCAGGTCTTGAAAACGCTTGCCGCACAGCTCTGACTGGCTGAAGCCGATCCAGTGGCTGAACGTCTGATTGCTGCGCAGGATCGTGCCGTCCTCTTTCGTCACCACCAATCCGCAGGGCGCTTCTTCAAACAGTGTCTGCGGGTCTGGCAGATCAGTCGACATGCGCGCCTACCCACGGCGACAGGAAGCTGGCCATGGCTTCGGAGCAGGCGCTGGGCGCGCTCATGTGCGGACAGTGGCCGACGTTGTCCACCACGCACAGCGTGCTGTTAGTGAGTACGGCGTGCAGGTATTCACCCACGGCCATCGGGGCGATGAGGTCGTCGGTGGATTGCAGGATCAGCGTAGGCGTGGTCAGGCCGGCGACGTCCTGGCGGTTGTCCGAGAGGAATGTCACTCGCGCGAATTGCTTGGCGATTTCGGGTTCGGTGCGGCAGAAACTGTTGGTCAGTTCTTCGCTCAGCGCCGGTTGTCCGGGCGCGCCCATGATGACCGGGGTCATGGTGCTGGACCAGCCGAGGTAGTTGCTGTCGAGGGTGTCGAGCAGCGAATGGATGTCTTCGAGTTTGAAACCGCCCACGTAGTTGTCGGAATCGATGTAGCAGGGCGAAGGACCGATCATCACGTGGGCGGCGATTTTTCCGGGTGACTGACGATCCGCCAGTGCACCGATCATGGCGCTGACGGAGTGGCCGACCAGAATCACCGGGCCGCTGGCGAACTGATCGACGATTTCAACAAGGTCCTGGGCGTAACCGTTCAGCGAGTTGTATTTGTCCCGATCGTACGCGGCAAGATCCGACTGGCCCGCACCGACCAGGTCATACAGCACGACCTTGAAACGACCGGTGAAGTCGTTGACGAGATAACGCCACATGGTCTGATCGCAGCCAAAGCCGTGGGAGAAGATCAGCGTTGCCCGACCTTTGCCCATCACTTTGACGTTGTTGCGATGTTGAAGGTCCATGTGTGTTGTCCCGAGCGTGCCGAAGGTATTTTTTGGCATGTTCCGGAGTTTAGATAGTCGCAGGCATCAGGTCACGCATTGCCACACAGAAAGTCGGCGTCAACGGTTGCTCGTGGATTTCGACGCCGTCGCCACCGTCCCACCACCGCAATTAATGTAGGAAGAAGTCTTCAACCAGCGTTGATCCGGGTAGTACGAAAACAACAACTGCCCGTCTTTCATCGAATCAATCAGCTTGTGCGCAATAGCCGGTCGCACCGCCGGGCAGCCCAGGCTTCGACCAATACGTCCGTTAGCCCGCGCCAGCACCGGGCTGACGTAAGGCGCGCCGTGAATGACGATTGCCCGTTCAAACGCATTGTCGTTGAAACCCGGCTCCAGGCCTTCCATGCGCAGCGAATAACCGTTCTGCCCGACATAGCTCTGTTGTGTGCGATACAGCCCGAGGCTGGTGGCAAAGCTTTCATTTTGATTGGAGAAGTTCACGGCCATGTTCTCGCCGGTATTGCGACCATGGGCGACCAGTTCATGAAACAGCAACTTGCGTTTCTTTAAATCGAACACCCACAGGCGCTGTTCGGTCGAAGGCAGGGAATAATCAATCACCGCAAGTCTTTGGACAGGAGCAGCACCTTGAGCGATGCTGCATTGCGACGCACGAACGGCGAGGTTGATGACCTTGGCGTTGGCTTTCGGAGCCGCTTTGATGAGGGCGGCCGCGAGCGAATCAGCGTAGGCTGACGGTACGGACATTGCAGTCAGTAGCAGGGCCGGCAGTAGATAGCCAATACGTAGTGGCGCCATATAGATGTCTCATCATGTTAAGTTCGAGTCTAGCAGTGCGGCGAAAGCCAAGCGTTGAATGCGGGAGATTAAGGATTATCCATGGTGCTTTTAACAAGGTTATTCGTCATAAGCCGCGTATTTTTTATGGGCTTTCTGATCAGCGGCACGGCGCTCGCGGAAACTTCGCCGATTGAGCCGACAATTGCGCCGAGCTCCGTTATCGAAGCCGCAGCGGACGACAACGTCGGTCAGGCGATTCAGGCATCGCTTGAGCCACTGAAAACCGGGTTTCCACCGCTGCTGACCTCGTCGCGTCATCGGCGGGTGGATGTCAGCCGTCTGGTCATGGATTTTTATACGCACCGCGCCTATCGCGCAGCGTGGACGAATGACAGCGACGTCGCACAATTGATCGCCAGCCTGAACGCGATCGAAGCCGACGGTTTGAACCCGGCGGACTTTCATATTGATGAGCTGATCCGGTCCCGGACTACGATGCAGGCCACGTCGGTCACGCCCGAGCAGCGGGCGGCCTTTGATTTGGCGACGACGCATACCTTTATCACCGCGCTGCTGCAGTTGCGGCGGGGCAAAGTCGATCCTTCGCGGCTCGACATTCATTGGAATTTTGACACCAATGGCGTAGACCCGCGCGACGACGTCAATGCGTTCTTCGCCGCGCTCGACCATCACGATGTAGCAACGGCTTTTGCTCAAGCACCGCCGCAAGAAGCGGTTTATGGGGGGTTACGCCAGGCGCTGGCGCAATTGCGCGGTATTCGCGATCGGGGCGGCTGGCCGAAAGTGGTTGTAGACCATTCGCTCAAACCTGGCATGGACGAACCGGCTGTCGCGCAGTTGCGCGCCAGGATGGTTGCGGCAGGGTTTCTCGATCCGCGATTGATCCGCGGCACGAAGTACGACGGCGCCGTCACCGCGGCGGTGAAAAAGTATCAGAACGAGCAATACCTCGGTGCGGATGGCATGGCGGGGGCGACCACGCTGGCGGCATTGAATGTGCCCGTTGACGCACGCATTGATCAGGTGCGGGTGAACATGGAGCGGGCGCGCTGGCTGCTTTATAAACTCCAGGGCACGTTCGTTATCGTTGATATTGCCGGCTACAAAGTGGCGATGTACCGCGATGGTCAGCCGATCTGGCGCTCCCGGGTGCAGGTCGGCAAAACGGCGCGTAATACACCGATCTTTCAGGCGCAGATTACCTACATCACGTTTAATCCAACCTGGACGGTGCCACCGACGATCCTCAAGGAAGACGTGCTGCCGAAGATTCAGAGCAATCCCGGTTACCTGGCCGCCAACCGTATTCGCGTGATTGATCGCGACGGCAACGAGCTGGATCCTGCGGCCGTCGACTGGACCAACCCGCGTGGCATCAGCTTGCGCCAGGACGCCGGGCCGGAGAGCTCGTTGGGTCAGGTGGTGATTCGCTTCCCCAACGACTACGCGATTTATCTTCACGACACGCCGCATCGCGAGTTGTTTGCCAAGACTGTCCGCGCGACCAGTTCGGGCTGCATCCGGGTGGAGAACCCCCTGCAACTGGTGGAACTGTTGTTCAACGACCCGGTTAAATGGAACAGCGTCGGTATTCAGAAACAGTTGGCCAACGGCAAGACCGAGAACATTCGGCTGCCGGTGAAAGTGCCGGTGTTGTTGGCCTACTGGACAGTCGATTTGGGCAGTGACGGGCGCGTGGCGTTTAAACCGGATGTGTACGGCTACGATGCGCCTGTGTTGCGGGCGTTGAACCGACCTGCGCAAGTGCCTGTGTTGAATTTACAGGCGGCAACGGCTTCGGTGGGGACAGGGCAGTAATGGGGTCGAATCCAGACTGATCAGTCCGCCCTCATCAGGACGTCGACCGTCAACCGTTCGGCGCTTGCGCCGGGGAGCATTTTTCCTGCGGAGATGCCGAGAGTACACGGGCGCATTTGCACAGTGCGATGCAACGCCTGTCCAAAGGACAATTGCCCCGCACCATCCCGTAGACTAAGCTCGCAACCTTTAAGGGTTTGGGGTCTTCGCCCATGCCTTACCCTTGCAGGACGAGCTTTTGCCTATCTCCCATGACGACCCGCGCCACACCAGTAGCGTCGCTTTGAAACGGTTACCCCTGCGCACGGCTGCAGTCCTGTTTATTGTGGTGGTGTGTCTGTGCCTCTGCGGTTTGCTCTACCTGCAACTGGAGCAATCGCGCCGGCACGATCTGGCGGTGGCCGAAGTGGCGTCGTCGAACCTCACACGCGCCATGGCACAGCAAGCCGAAGACACCTTCATGAAAGCCGATCTGGTACTGACCAGTCTGGCGGACTGGATTCAGGTTGATGGTTTTGGCCCGGCGCAGAAGCCACGTTTACAGAAAACGTTCGCCCGACGGGTGCAGGCGCTGAGTCAGTTGCACGGGATCTTCCTGTTCGACCAGGAGGGGCTATTGGTCGTGACCTCGTTCGAGGACCTGCCTCGCGGCGCCGCCGTGGCGGACCGGGAATATTTCCTGTTTTACCAGCAGAATGTTTCGTCCGTGGCGCACATCGGGCCGGCGATTCGCAGTCGCCAAAATGGCGAGTGGATCATCCCGATTTCAAAACGGGTCAACGACAAGGACGGCCATTTCCAGGGCGTTTTGATGGCCGGCATCAAAATGTCCTACTTCGATCAGTTTTTCAAAAGCTTCAGCATCGATGATGACGGCTCCATGTTTCTCGCGCTGACCGACGGAACGCTGCTGGCGCGACGGCCGTTTGTGGAATCACAGATTGGCCAGTCACTGACCAAAGGGGAGATTTTCAGCCAGTACCTGGCTGGCGCCATGTCTGGCAACGCGATGATCGGTTCTGTACTCGATGGCACCGTTCGCTTGCATGGATACCGGCAACTTGATGTTTATCCGCTGGTAGTGTCCGCGGCCTCGTCCAGGGATTCGATTCTCAAGGGTTGGTATGACAGCGCGATTCAATCCAGCGTCATTGTGGCCCTGGTTGTGCTGGGCGTTGGGCTGTTCGGTTGGGGGTTCGTGCGCCAGGTGCGCCTCGGTGAACGGGTCGAGAGGGATTTGCGCAAGGCCAAGGAAGCGCTGAAGCTGATCGCGACGCATGACAGTCTCACCGGTCTGGCCAATCGCCGACTGTTCGAGCAGGCGCTGGACATCGAGTTTGGTCGTGGCATCCGGCAGTCGAGTCCGCTGAGCCTGATCATGCTTGATATCGATTACTTCAAGCGCTACAACGACGCTTACGGCCACGTCGCGGGTGACCATTGCCTGGCAGAAGTGGCGAGGGCGGTGAAGAGTTGCTGCCATCGGACAGCCGATCTGGCGGTGCGTTACGGCGGTGAGGAGTTCGCCGTGTTGCTGCCGAATACGGATATTCACGGCGCGATGGTCATTGCCGAGCAGATCCGCCACAGCGTCATGGACCGCAACATCAACCACAGCGGTGCGCCCAGCGGTTACGTGACCGTCAGCCTCGGTTGTTATGCCTTTGTACCGACGCGCCTGGACAGCACCGAAGTGTTTATCGAGCGCGCGGACGCGGCGTTGTATCAGGCCAAGCATTCCGGGCGAAACCGCTCGGCGGTGCTGTCGATGGACGTTGGCGTCGGGGAATTGTTGCGCTCTGATCGTTGAGATGACGTCGGCTCACGCGGCCCGTGATTTCACCTCACGGGTCGCTTACGCGTGGTCAGCACGTTAACGGCTAATGTTTAGCCGCCGTGGATTGCATAATGTTTCGACGATGTGCTGGATTGCACCCGTAGAGGGTCGAGTTCAGCAAGTGCTTTGTCGTGTAGTTCGTGCCGCTGACGCAGAGCATCAGCGGTGGTAATGATTGTGGTGTTGGATAATGTGAATGCTAACGGTTTGTAGGTGTTGGATGCAATTTAGTAGCATAAGTGGTTAAAAAATATTCCAGTATATTTAAGTGGCTATTCTGCCGTTCCAGGTCTTTAAGGCACTTACGACTCAAAATAGTTAATGGGTGGTCTGAACCCAAAATTGCTTCTCTTGCAGAGATAACTTCATGCATAAGTTCTATTGATGGAATGAACTGGCCATCGCTATACATGGCTAACGAAAGGTTGTGTTTTATTCTCAGTTCCTCCGGGTGGCGATCCCCATAGCAGGAGCGCACGACATTCAAAGCCCTCCTGTACAGTTTTATAGCTTTGGTATGATTGTTTTGTGCGCTAAGGCAGGCGGCTAAGTTGATGAGGATTGTTGGCGTTTTGTAATGATTTTCGCCGAAATATTTGATTCTTAGTCTTAGCGCTTTTCTTAACATTTTTTCCGCTAGTGTGGGGTTACTGTGTATATAAATCATGGCGAGGTTGTTTAGCGGGCTTAGGGTTTCTGGATGGTCTTCGCCATATAGTGAGCGGTGGATACTATAAGATTTTTTATACAATTTTTCGGCTTCTATTTTGTTATGCTCTTTCTCGAATATTGTGCCGAGCGTGCTCATGCTAATGCTTACATTGATTGAGTTTTCGCCATATTTAATAGAGTCTGTTTCAATCAGTGTCTCATAGATTTTTTTTGCTTTGCTATAGTCGCCTTGGTCCAAGTAGACCAGTCCCAAGTTGCTGTTTATGGTTTCTAATAGATTGTTTTTTATTTCTTTTTCAGTTGTCTTGCTAGCGGCCTCTAGGGCTAAATTTAGCTTTTTTACAGCAGTGGGGTAATCGCCAATTGCTCTATAAATAAGTCCTTGTTGGTTTAGGAAATGAGGAGTCTCCAAGTTGTCTTTACTTGGTGCTGCAATGGCATTTTCCAGTAGTTGTAATGAATCTTTAAAGTTTCCAAGTTTGTATGATAGCTGTGCTGCGTGATTAACTATCTGCGGGACAAAGTCCGACAATACGGCAGCCTTGTAGAAGTATGTATAAGCCTGTCTGTACTCGAATTCGCTTTCCGCAATATCGCCGCTGGCACAATAGGCTTGGACTAGATTGGATTCGCCAGTTTCAATGATGGTGTGAAAAATTCCCTTTGCTTTTTGCATGCTTCCTTGATCGAGGGATTCTTTGGCTTCTGATAGGAGTTCTTCTGGAAGCTCGCTTTTTAGACTGTTTAAAGTGGTTTCGATTGATTGTCGTAATTCAACTTCTGATTTGTAGCTGGCTTCAACATCCAGTAGCTTTTCTTCAATTCCCTTGAGTTTTAGTGTTAAGTCTTCTGTTGGGTTGAGCCCGTTGGCGAGTAAGGCAGAAAGGATTTCTTTTTGCTTTAGCAAGTCGTCTCTAAATTTTACTTCGTATTCTTTGGTGGTGAGGAATGGTTTGCCGTGATTTTCGGAGATTCTGATCTCGGCGTCACATTTCCACTTTAATAATAGACTCACTGGGAAGGCGGAAGGGTCTTTGTCTATTTCTGTGGCGCAATTGCAGCATAGCCAAATAGCATTGTTGATACTTTTGCGCTCAGCCATTGACATGTTTGAGTTAAATCGTGGTCCTTTTTTTGCCGCTGCACATATGTGAGCAGCAATACCTGTGCTTTTCGTTTTAGTTGAAGATGAGTGGGCGCTCCGGGTAGATATTTTGCAGTCAGGCTTTGAGCAAAAGTTTCCGGCTCGGTCTCTTAAAGTGAGAATTATTGATTGCGGGAAGTTATCTCGTTTCATACGGTCTCTTGTTAGTAATTTTTTATGGCCATAATGTATTGTGATGGTCTTTGCTCGCAAAAGCCTGAAGCTTTTGTTCGAGGTTTTGCCGCACTAGCGGCCATTCATCATCAATGATGCTGAACCGCACCGAGTTGCGCTTGCGACCGTCCGGCATGATCCGTTCGTGGCGCACGATACCTTCCTGCTGCGCCCCGAGTCTGAGGATTGCGTTGCGTGATTTCTGGTTGTTTTCGTCGGTGGTGAATTGCACCCGCACACAGTCCAGCACGTCGAAGGCAAAGCTCAGCATCAGGTATTTGGCTTCGGTGTTGACGAAGGTTTTTTGCCTGCGGGCCGAGATCCAGCTGCTGCCGATTTCGAGCTTGCGATTGAGCCGGTCGATTTTCCAGAAACGCGTCGAGCCGATGACCTCGCCGGTGTCGTTCAGCACGATGACGAAGGGCAGGACGGTGCCGGCATCCCGGCCGTCGAGGGCTTTTTTCAGATAACTGTCGACGGAGGTCGGGGAGGGCACGACGGTGACAGTCAGGTTCCACAGTTCGCCGTCAGCGGCGGCGTGTACCAATGCGTCGGCATCGCTGTATTGCAGCGGGCGCAGGCTGATTCCGTGGCCTTGCAGCGTGGTTTTCATGACAGCGGTTTTCTCGGCAGATCGGGTGGGCGTCGGGCGTCTATTACGCCGTAATTGAGCTGGCCGACGCAACCACCGGAATGCAGGGGTGTCACAGCACTGAACGCAATTGTCCGGAGCGCTGGCCCATGAAAAATTTGCGAATCGCAACGTTCAACGTCAATGGCATGCGCGCGCGGCTGCCGAACCTGCTGGCCTGGCTGGAGCGGGAGAAGCCGGACATCGCCTGCTTGCAGGAGCTCAAGTCGGTGGACAGTGCATTTCCTGCCGCAGAACTTGAGGCGGCCGGCTACGGTGCGATCTGGCAGGGGCAGTCATCGTGGAACGGGGTGGCGATTCTGGCGCGCGACGCACAACCGCTGGAGAGTCGTCGCGGTCTGCCGGGCGACGACGGCGATACGCACAGTCGGTATCTGGAGGCCGCCGTGCACGGCGTGCTGGTGGGCTGTTTGTACCTGCCCAACGGCAATCCGCAGCCTGGGCCGAAGTTCGATTACAAACTGGCCTGGTTCGAGCGGTTGATCACTTACGCCAAGGATCTCCAGAGCAGCGAGCACCCGGTGGTGCTGGCTGGCGATTACAACGTGGTGCCGACCGACCTGGACATCTATAACCCGCGGTCCTGGCTCAAGGATGCGCTGCTGCAACCGGAAAGCCGCGAGTGTTATCAGCGGTTACTGGACCAGGGTTGGACCGATTCCCTGCGCCATCTGTATCCGGAGGATCGGCTCTACACCTTCTGGGACTATTTCCGACAACACTGGCAGAAAAATTCCGGGCTGCGCATCGACCATCTGTTGCTCAATCCGGCGCTGAGTCCTTATCTGCAAGAGGCCGGTGTCGATGCCTGGGTACGCAACGAGCCGCATGCCAGCGATCATGCACCGACGTGGATTCAACTGGGTTCGCGCAAGCGGCGATGATTTTTCGTGAGTGGCGATTGGCGAAATCAATTGTCGGTCGCACCGGTTTATCCCTTATACATGGCGCCCATCGGCGGAGAGATCCGCGGCCCCGTGCATAAGGACCGAGCAATGAGCGAGCCACGTCTGAGCAATCTTGCGTTGTACCTGCAACGTCTGGGTTTCGACGCGCCACCGGCGCCAACCCTGGAAACCTTGCGTCAATTGCAGTTTCGTCACACCAGTGCTTTCCCGTTCGAGAACCTCACCACGTTGTCTGGCGAGCCGGTACTCATCGACTTGCCGTCCATCGAGCAAAAAGTCCTGCACGATGGCCGCGGTGGTTACTGCTATGAACTCAATTTTCTGTTTCTGGCCCTGCTTCAGGCGTTGGGTTTCGACGCTCGCGGCATCTCCGGCCGCGTGGTCATGGGCCAGCCCGAGGGTGTATGGACCGCGCGTACGCACCGCTTGACCCTGGTCACCCTGGATGGCGTGCGCTATATCACCGACGTCGGCTTCGGCGGCATGGTCCCCACCGCGCCGCTGCTGCTCGACACTCCAGACGAGCAAATCACACCTCACGAACCCTATCGCATCGAGCAACATGTCGACGGCTACACCCTGCGCGCCAATGTCGCTGGTGAATGGCGACCGATGTACATCTTTGACCTGCAACGTCAGGAAGACATCGATTACGCCGTCGGCAACTGGTACGTCTCGACCCATCCCGAATCGTCTTTCGCCAAACAGCTGATGGTGGCGCGGACGGGGGAAGGTTGGCGGCGCACGCTGAACAACGGCAGTTTTGCGATCCACCGGATCGGCAGCGAGAGCGAGCGGCGGCAGATCGCGGATGTGGCTGATCTGGTTCAGTTGCTGGGGAGCGAGTTCGGCATTCGGGTGCCCGAGCATGCACATTTGAAGCAGGTGCTTGGGCGGTTGATCGAGCCCGCCTAGGGACGAGCGTCAGGCTCCATCATTCGATGGATTTCGCTGACGGCGTCCAGTAACTTTTTCTCCAGGCTTTTCAGGTCAGAGGGCGTTATTCCTTTTTTGAGATGCCCGGTCTCGGCAGATTTGCCTTTTTCATTCAGCAATGCGTGACGGAGCGTGTTGTTGATCACCGTCTGGTAGCCATACCCCTCGCTTTCCGCGAGCGAGCGAGCCGCCTCTATGACCGCTTCATCCAGCATGATGGTAATGCGGGTTTTGCCTTTGCCGGGGGCAACCGCTCCACGCTTGGCATCGCTGAAGTCGTATTCATCTTTCATCACTCAAGCCTCCAAATATTGACGACGCTCGTTTTTCGTGGCGAGACGCGCGGTAATGATTCGAACGAAATTCGGATCGCGGTAGGTGTAGGCGACGACCAGCAAGCGCCCTTTGGCGTCCAGCCCCATGGTGATCCATCGCTGTTCATCGTGATGATCATCCTGAAACGTCAGTGCTCGTTCGTCATGGAACACGGCCTCAGTCTCAGCGAGGCTGATGCCTTGGTGCTTCAGTTTGTTCGCCGCGTTTTTTGCCTTGTGATACTGAATTTCGAATGGCTTCATTATGCATACTTTATATGTATAAAAAAGAGGGCGGCCTTACCAGTGGTCGCCAGGAACTCAAAAGACTAGCGGGGGAACGAAGGAGGCTTGGGACGGATATATTTCAAGGTTTATTGAATGATGCGGTGGGCGAGCCAAGGGCGGGGATGGCTACATGTCCATAATATGACTGAATAGTTGTATACAACTCTATAGACATTTGTCCTGAGTCTTGCATACAGTGTGCGCATAACAAAAACCAGGGAACCCCCCAATCATGAAAACGCCCCATGTTTCACACCAACGGCCTGAGGACGAAAACCTCGGGGTCGGCGCGAATATGGCTTACGGCCTGCAACATGTTCTGACCATGTACGGCGGTATCGTCGCGGTGCCTTTGATCATCGGCCAGGCGGCCGGGCTCTCGCCGGCGGACATTGGTTTGTTGATTGCTGCTTCATTGTTTGCGGGGGGCTTGGCGACATTGCTGCAGACCCTCGGTTTACCGTTTTTTGGTTGTCAGTTGCCGCTGGTGCAAGGCGTGTCGTTCTCCGGTGTCGCGACCATGGTGGCGATTGTCAGCAGTGGCGGGGAGGGCGGGTTTCAGTCGATTCTCGGGGCGGTGATTGCCGCATCGTTGATCGGTTTGCTGATCACGCCGGTGTTCTCGCGAATCACCAAATTCTTTCCGCCGCTGGTGACGGGCATCGTGATCACCACCATCGGTTTGACGCTGATGCCAGTGGCCGCGCGTTGGGCCATGGGCGGCAACAGCCATGCGCCGGATTTCGGCAGCATGTCGAACATCGGTCTGGCGGCGGTGACGCTGGTGCTGGTCTTGCTGCTGAGCAAGATCGGCAGCGCAGCCATCTCCCGTTTGTCGATCCTGCTGGCGATGGTCATCGGCACGATCATCGCGGTGTTTCTCGGCATGGCAGACTTCTCGTCCGTCACCCAAGGCCCGATGTTCGGCTTCCCGGCGCCGTTCCACTTCGGCATGCCAACCTTCCACTTTGCTGCGATTCTGTCGATGTGCATCGTGGTCATGGTGACGCTGGTGGAAACCTCGGCGGACATCCTCGCCGTCGGTGAAATCATCGGCACCAAGGTCGACTCCAAACGCCTGGGCAACGGTTTGCGCGCCGACATGCTGTCGAGCATGATCGCGCCGATCTTCGGCTCCTTCACCCAAAGCGCGTTCGCCCAGAACGTCGGGCTGGTGGCGGTGACCGGGATCAAGAGCCGCTTCGTGGTGGCCACCGGAGGCTTGTTCCTGGTGATCCTCGGCCTGCTGCCGTTCATGGGGCGGGTCATTGCCGCCGTGCCGACTTCCGTGCTCGGTGGTGCCGGTATCGTGCTGTTTGGTACCGTGGCGGCCAGCGGCATTCGCACGCTGTCCAAGGTCGATTACCGCAACAACGTCAACCTGATCATCGTCGCCACCTCCATCGGTTTCGGCATGATCCCCATCGCCGCGCCGAATTTCTACGACCACTTCCCAAGCTGGTTCGCCACGATCTTCCACTCAGGCATCAGCTCCTCGGCGATCATGGCCATCGTGCTGAACCTGGCCTTCAACCACCTCACCGCCGGCAACTCGGATCAGCAGTCGGTGTTTGCTGCCGGTACAGAACGGGTTTTGCGTTATCAGGACCTGGCAGCATTGCGTGAAGGGGACTATTTCAGCGAAGGCAAATTGCATGACTGCGACGGGAAAGAGATCCCGGTGGTGGAGGCGGACCATGGGCATGGAGAGCCTCGGGCGGTGCATGCGAAAAGCAGTGAGCATGTCTGATTAAAAAAGGCGCCCTCCGGGGCGCCTTTTTACATGACATGACCCCGTCCTGTAGTCATCTATTCCACCGCCCACAAAAAAGCCCCTGAACCTTTCGATTCAGGGGCTTTTCGATATTGCTGTCTGGCTCCACGACCTGGACTCGAACCAGGGACCCAGTGATTAACAGTCACTTGCTCTACCAACTGAGCTATCGCGGAATAGCGTGTATGTTACTGATTCAAAAAGAGAAGTCAAGCACCTGTTAACAACTTGGGGGATTCACCGGGACGGACGGTGGTTTATCGGCGATTGGCGGTTACCAGAACTGCACCAGAGGTCTACCATGGCCGCCCGGAAGTGGTTACACGCGCTGCCGGCCATTCGCCGAAAAGGTACGCGCCATGAATTACCCAGCCCTCGCACTCCGAAGCAACGAGGTGTTCGCATGAGCATCGCACAGATCAGCCTGCCCAAAGGGGTCGGCCCCCACGCCGAAAAACTGTTCGACGCCATCACTCAGGCCAGCACCGCTGACGAATTGAACCGCGCAGGCGGCAAGGCCGAAGGTTTTGTCCTGGGCCTGGAAAGCACCAAGGCCATCAAAAGCCAGGTCGCCGAATCGCTGTACGTCGCCTATGACGATGCGGCCAGCCAGCGCGCGACCGAACTGGCTTAACCGCCGAAGGTCACGGTGGCGAGCATCAGTTTGGCATACAGCATCGTCGCGCCCAGCTGCACCAGCCACAAGGCCAGGCCGCCGAGAAACACACCCGCAGCCACTTGCAGCACCAGGTTTTTGCCGCGTTTGGCCGGGGCGCGCGGGATGAAGTCATTCAGGTCATCCAGATCATCGCGCTCAGCGCGCAGGTCATCGTTTTTCATGTGGGTTCTCGTCAGAATTCTCGGGTAACTGTGGGAGCGGGCTTGCTCGCGAATGCGGTGGCACATTCAGAATTGATGTGACTGACACACCGCTTTCGCGAGCAAGCCCGCTCCCACAGTGGGTATGGTGTGGAGTTTAGAGGGCGGAGCCATCGCTTTGAGAATTATCTGCGACCTATAAAAAACGGGAAGCTATTTGGCTTCCCGTTTTTCGTATCACCACACGACTCAGATCACCGCAACGATAGCCTTGGTCACGACATCGATGTTGCTCTGGTTCAGCGCGGCGACGCAGATGCGGCCGGTGTCCAGGGCGTAGATGCCGAACTCGTTGCGCAGACGGGTCACTTGCTCAACCGTCAGGCCGGAGTAGGAGAACATGCCGCGCTGACGACCGACGAAGCTGAAATCACGTTGCGGAGCCTGTTTCGCCAGCAGGTCAACCATCTGGGTGCGCATGCCGCGAATCCGCAGGCGCATTTCAGCCAGTTCTGCTTCCCACTGGGCGCGCAGTTCCGGGCTGTTCAACACAGCGGCGACGATGCTTGCACCGTGGGTCGGCGGGTTGGAGTAGTTGGTGCGGATTACGCGTTTGACTTGCGACAGCACGCGTGCGCTTTCTTCTTTCGACTCGCTGACGATCGACAGGGCGCCAACGCGCTCGCCGTACAGCGAGAAGGATTTGGAGAACGAACTGGAAACGAAGAAGGTCAGGCCCGATTCAGCGAACAGACGCACGGCAGCGGCGTCTTCGTCGATGCCATCGCCGAAGCCCTGGTAGGCCATGTCGAGGAACGGCACGTGACCTTTGGCTTTCACCACGTCCAGGACGTTTTTCCAATCCGCCGGGCTCAGGTCGACGCCGGTCGGGTTGTGGCAGCAGGCGTGCAGCACAACGATCGAACCGGACGGCAGGGCGTTCAGGTCTTCCAGCAGGCCGGCACGGTTAACGTCGTGGGTCGCGGCGTCGTAGTAACGATAGTTCTGCACCGGGAAACCGGCGGTTTCGAACAGTGCGCGGTGGTTTTCCCAGCTTGGGTCGCTGATCGCCACGACGGCGTTCGGCAGCAGTTGCTTGAGGAAGTCGGCACCGATTTTCAGCGCACCAGTACCGCCAACGGCCTGAGTGGTGATGACGCGGCCAGCAGCGATCAGCGGCGAGTCATTGCCAAACAGCAGTTTCTGTACGGCCTGGTCGTAAGCAGCGATGCCATCGATCGGCAAGTAGCCACGGGAAGCGTGTTGAGCGACGCGAATCGTCTCGGCTTCGACAACGGCGCGCAGGAGTGGAATTCGCCCCTCCTCGTTGCAGTAAACACCGACCCCCAGGTTGACCTTGTTGGTACGGGTATCGGCGTTGAATGCTTCGTTGAGGCCCAGGATTGGATCGCGTGGTGCCATTTCGACAGCGGAGAACAGGCTCATTTTTGCGGCGGCTCTGAATGGAGTGTGGAGGGACGTGTCGCGCTCCAGCCGAATGCACTAGAGCGGTGCACAAACGGGGAGCTAGTATAGAGGCCATCTGCGATTGATGGCGACAGTCGATTCGGCTTTTAGCGTAAGTTTTTTCGATTATTTTTCGGCCGTTAGTCGATTGGAAGCGTCAAAGACTTCAAGGGATGTAGGACGTTTGCCTTGAAAGCGAGGGCAATCGGCACCACATTGAGCTCAATCCAGTTTTTTCCTCGGGCGACGTCGGTCGTTTGTGGTCTTTTTCGTTGCTGTCCGGTTTGCCCGGACGGGCGCGACCCAGAGGGTATTTCATGTCTGAATTCCAGCTAGTCACCCGCTTCGAGCCCGCCGGCGATCAGCCGGAAGCCATTCGCCTGATGGTCGAGGGCATCGAAGCCGGGTTGGCGCACCAGACGTTGCTCGGTGTGACGGGCTCGGGCAAGACCTTCAGCATCGCCAACGTCATTGCCCAGGTTCAGCGCCCGACGCTGGTGCTGGCACCGAACAAGACCCTGGCGGCGCAGTTGTACGGTGAGTTCAAGGCGTTCTTCCCGAACAACGCCGTCGAGTACTTCGTTTCCTACTACGACTACTACCAGCCCGAAGCCTACGTACCGTCCTCGGACACCTTCATCGAGAAGGACGCCTCGATCAACGATCACATCGAACAGATGCGGCTCTCGGCGACCAAAGCGTTGCTGGAGCGCAAGGACGCGATCATCGTCACCACGGTGTCGTGCATCTATGGTCTGGGCAGTCCGGAAACCTATCTGAAAATGGTGCTGCACGTGGATCGCGGCGACAAGCTCGATCAGCGCGCGTTGCTGCGTCGCCTGGCCGACCTGCAATACACCCGCAACGACATGGATTTCGCCCGCGCGACGTTTCGCGTGCGCGGTGATGTGATCGACATTCACCCGGCAGAATCCGATTTTGAAGCGATCCGCATCGAGTTGTTTGATGACGAAGTGGAGAGCCTGTCTGCCTTCGATCCGCTGACCGGCGAGGTGATCCGCAAGCTGCCGCGTTTCACGTTCTATCCGAAAAGCCACTACGTAACGCCGCGGGAAACCCTGCTCGGCGCCATCGAGGGGATCAAGGTCGAGTTGCAGGAGCGTCTGGAGTACCTGCGCTCCAACAACAAACTGGTGGAAGCGCAACGCCTCGAACAGCGTACGCGTTTCGACCTGGAGATGATCCTCGAGCTGGGCTACTGCAACGGCATCGAGAACTACTCGCGCTACCTCTCTGGTCGCGATTCCGGTCAGGCGCCACCGACCTTGTTTGACTATCTGCCGGCCGACGCCTTGCTGGTGATCGACGAATCCCACGTCAGCGTGCCGCAGGTCGGCGCCATGTATAAGGGCGACCGTTCACGTAAAGAAACGCTGGTGGAGTACGGCTTTCGTCTGCCCTCGGCGCTGGACAACCGGCCGATGCGCTTCGACGAATTCGAAAGCATCAGTCCGCAGACGATTTTTGTCTCGGCCACGCCGGGCAATTACGAGGCGGAGCACGCTGGGCGTGTCATTGACATGGTGGTGCGTCCGACCGGTCTGGTAGACCCGCAAATCGAAATCCGTCCTGCGCTGACCCAGGTCGACGACTTGCTTTCGGAAATCACCAAGCGTGTCGCCCTCGAAGAGCGGGTGTTGGTCACCACGCTGACCAAGCGCATGTCCGAAGACTTGACCGACTACCTGGCCGACCACGGTGTGCGCGTGCGTTATTTGCACTCGGACATCGACACCGTGGAGCGCGTGGAAATCATCCGCGATTTGCGCCTCGGCACGTTTGATGTGCTGGTGGGGATCAACCTGCTGCGTGAAGGCCTGGACATGCCGGAAGTCTCGCTGGTAGCGATCCTCGATGCGGACAAGGAAGGCTTCCTGCGTTCCGAGCGCTCGCTGATCCAGACGATCGGTCGTGCAGCGCGGAACCTCAATGGCCGGGCGATTCTGTATGCGGACCGGATCACCGGTTCCATGGAGCGGGCAATCGGCGAAACCGAGCGTCGTCGCGACAAGCAGATCGCCTTCAACCTCGCCAACGGCATCACGCCGAAGGGTGTGTTCAAGGACGTTGCCGACATTATGGAAGGCGCCACCGTGCCGGGTTCGCGCAGCAAGAAGCGCAAAGGCATGGCCAAGGCTGCCGAGGAAAGCGCCAGGTACGAAGCGGAATTGCGCTCGCCGGGCGAAGTCGCCAAGCGTATCAAGGCGCTGGAAGAGAAGATGTACCAGCTCGCTCGCGATCTGGAGTTCGAGGCGGCGGCGCAGATGCGCGACGAGATTGCCAAGCTTCGGGAGCGGTTGATCGCGGTTTGAAAATTGCAGTGCCTATTAAGGCCTCTTCGCGAGCAAGCCCGCTCCCACAGTAGGGCGAGGTGTCTGGACGGATACGGTCAAATGTGGGAGCGGGCTTGCTCGCGAAGGCGACCAAAAGAGCGCCGCATTAGTTTGCTAGTGCGCCTCGCCAGCCTTCAACCCTGCCGGCAATTGCTTGGTCAACAACACCGCGATCATGCTGACCCCCAGCGCAATCCCGACAAAATGAAACGCATCGTTGTAAGCCATGATCGACGCCTGCTGATGGGCGATTTCACTGAGCTTGCCCAGCGCCGCTGTTTCACTGCCAAGCCGATCCGTCAGCGACGCCATGCGCTCGGCGACCTGCGGGTTGCTCGGCACGATCGCTTCGCGCAAATAATCAAAGTAGGTCTTGGTCCGCGCGTCCAGCAACGTGGCGAGGAGGGCGATGCCGATCGCGCCGCCGAGGTTGCGCAGGATGTTGAACAGGCTCGACGCCGACCCCGCATCCTGCGGCAGGATGTACGCGGTGGCGATCAGCGAGATCGTCACCATGATCAACGGCTGGCCCAGCGCGCGGATGATCTGAATCTGGTTGAACTGCGGTCCGGCGAAATCCGGGTTCAGCACGCCCGAGGAAAAACTCGCCAACCCGAACAACCCGAAACCCAGCGTACATAGCCATTTTGGCGAAATGAACTTCATCAGTTTCGGCACCAGCGGAATCAGAAACAGCTGCGGCACGCCCATCCACATGATCACTTCGCCGATCTGCAGGGCGTTGTAGTTCTGGATCTGCGCCAGGTACAGCGGCAACAGAAAGATCGAACCGTACAACCCGACACCCATTCCCAGGCTGGAAATACTCGATAAACCAAAGTTGCGATTGCCCAGGATGCCGAGGTTGATCAGCGGGTTGGGCTTGGAAAACTGCACGATCACAAAGGTGATCAGGCTGATCAGCGCGATGCTGCCCAGGGACACGATCAGGTCCGACTCGAGCCAGTCCTTGCGATGACCTTCCTCCAGAAAAACCTGCAAGCAGCCAAGGCCGATACCGAGGGTAAGAATCCCGGTGTAGTCGGTGCTTTTCAGCAGTTCCCAGTGCGCTTCTTTCTTCTCCAGGCCATACATCAGGCCGGCGATCATGATCAGGCCCGGCGGGATGTTGATGTAGAAAATGTATTCCCAGCCCCAGTTTTCCGTCAGCCAGCCGCCGAGCGTCGGGCCGATGGAAGGCGCGAACGTTGCGGTCATGGCGAACATCGCCATGCCTTTGGCGCGGTGGTGTTCGGGAAGTTTGATCAGCGTCAGGGTGAACGCCAGAGGGATCAGCGCGCCGCCGGTGAAACCTTGCAGCGCGCGGAAAATGATCATGCTTTCCAGGCTCCACGCCATGGAGCAGAGCAGGGATGCGGCAAGAAACCCGAGCGAGACCCACACGGCCAGTCGTCGCGCCGAGAGCAGCTGCACCAGCCACGCCGTCAGCGGAATCATGATGATCTCCGCGACCAGGTACGACGTGGAAATCCATGAGCCTTCTTCCAGGGTCGCCGACAGCGCGCCTTGAATATCCTTGAGCGACGAGTTGGTGATCTGGATGTCGAGCACCGCCATGAACGCGCCGAGCATCACGCTCATCACCGCGATCCAGTCCCGCCGGGTCGGTTCGCCGGCGGGGCGGATCAGTTGATCACCGGCCATCGTCAGGGGCGTCTTTGATGTTCACTTTCGCGGTGACCGACATGCCCGGACGTATCTTGCCGTGCAGCGGGTTGTCCGCGGCGAAGGTCAGTTTTACCGGAATCCGTTGTACGACTTTGGTGAAATTGCCGGTGGCATTGTCCGGCGGCAACAGGCTGAACTGCGCGCCCGAGGCGGCGAACAGGCTGTCGACACGCGCTTTGATTGGCGTGTCGCCGTAGGCGTCGAAGGTCAGTTCGGCTTGCTGGCCGGGCTGCATGTGGCCGATCTGGGTTTCCTTGAAGTTGGCCTGAATCCAGATGTCCTGGTCCGGCACGATCGACATCAGATAAGCGCCGGCCTGCACGTATTGGCCTTCGCGGGCGGCGCGCTGGCCGATCAGGCCGTTGATGGGCGCGTGGATTTCGCTGCGGGTCAGGTTCAGTTCAGCCTGGGCCAGATCGGTTTTGGCATTGGCGATCATGGCGTCGAGGCGCTTGATTTCGGCGCTCAGGGAATTGACTTGCTGGCGCTGACTTTGAGCGTCCGCCTGGGCCTTGGTCACCTGCGAGCGGGCGATGTGGTTGTCGGCGGAGAGGGTGGTCACCCGCTCTTCGGAGACGTAGCCGGGTTTGCGCAGGGTTTGCGCGCGGGACAAGTCAATTTGCGAGCGACCGAGGCTGGCCTGACTGGACGCGACTTGCGCCTCACTGGAGGCAATCAGGCTGGCTTGCTGGGTCAGTTTGCTCTGGGCTTGCAGGCGTTCGGCCTGGCGGGTGGCGAGAGCGGCATTGGCGCGGTCGACGGCGAGGTGGAAGTCATCACCTTCGAGCTTGATCAGCAACTGGCCTTTCTCGACGTGCTGGTTGTCCTGCACCAGTACCTGATCGATGCGCGCGCCCAACTGGCTCGAGACACGGGTGATCTCGCCCTGGACATAGGCGTTGTCGGTGCTTTCATAAAACCGTCCCTTGAAGAACCACTGGGCAAAAAAGCCCCCGGCAATCAGCAGGACGATCAACAGGAAAATAAACAGGCGACGCTTGAGTTGGGCAGGCATGGGGCAAACTGTAGTCGAGAAATTGTAAGGAAAGTTATCAGCAGGTGAATCTGGCATACAGTCGATAGTGGGTAAATGCCATCGGCTGATAATCCATCATTCATCGCGGCCAGCGCGCGTTGTCGACGCAAACTTGGCTTAAATGCCCTGCTCACTGGAGCCGGGCGGGCAACGCCTGTTACCATTCGCCCTTTGTTTTATCTTCATTTCGAGACTTGCCATGACCACCGTCCGCACGCGCATCGCGCCATCGCCTACCGGGGACCCCCACGTAGGTACCGCTTACATCGCTTTGTTCAACTATTGCTTTGCCAAGCAGCATGGCGGTGAGTTCATCCTGCGGATCGAAGACACCGATCAATTGCGTTCGACCCGCGAGTCCGAACAGCAGATTTTCGACGCCCTGCGCTGGTTGGGTATCGACTGGAGCGAAGGCCCGGACGTCGGCGGCCCGCACGGTCCTTACCGTCAGAGCGAGCGTGGCGACATCTATCAGAAGTACTGCCAGCAACTGGTCGAGATGGGTCACGCGTTCCCGTGCTTCTGCACCGCTGAAGAACTGGACCAGATGCGCGCCGAGCAAATGGCTCGCGGCGAAACCCCGCGTTACGACGGCCGTGCGCTGTTGCTGTCGGCCGAAGAAGTCGCGCGCCGTCTGGCCGCTGGCGAGCCGCACGTGATCCGCATGAAAGTGCCGAGCGAAGGCGTGTGCGTGGTGCCGGACATGCTGCGTGGTGACGTCGAGATCCCGTGGGATCGCATGGACATGCAGGTGTTGATGAAGACCGACGGTCTGCCGACGTACTTCCTGGCCAACGTGGTCGATGACCATCTGATGGGCATCACCCACGTTCTGCGCGGCGAAGAATGGCTGCCTTCGGCACCGAAACTGATTCTTCTGTACGAATACTTCGGCTGGGAACAACCGGAGCTGTGCTACATGCCGCTGCTGCGTAACCCGGACAAGAGCAAGCTGTCCAAGCGCAAGAACCCGACGTCGGTGACGTTCTACGAGCGCATGGGCTTCATGCCGGAAGCGATGCTCAACTACCTCGGGCGCATGGGCTGGTCGATGCCGGACGAGCGCGAGAAGTTCTCGCTGCAGGAAATGGTCGACCACTTCGACCTGAGCCGCGTCTCCCTCGGCGGGCCGATTTTCGACATCGAGAAACTGTCGTGGCTCAACGGCCAGTGGCTGCGTGATTTGCCGGTGGAAGAGTTCGCCAGTCGTCTGCAGACCTGGGCACTCAACCCTGAATACATGATGAAGATCGCGCCGCACGTACAAGGCCGCGTCGAAACGTTCAGCCAGGTTGCACCGCTGGCCGGATTCTTCTTCGCCGGTGGCGTGAATCCGGATGCCAAGCTGTTTGAATCGAAGAAGCTTTCGGGCGATCAGGTTCGTCAGTTGATGCAACTGATCCTGTGGAAACTGGAAAGCCTGCGTCAGTGGGAGAAAGACAGCATCACCGCGACGATTCAAGCGGTGGTCGAATCCCTGGAGCTGAAGCTGCGTGACGCCATGCCGCTGATGTTCGCTGCGATCACTGGCCAGGCCAGCTCGGTGTCGGTGCTCGATGCGATGGAAATCCTTGGTCCGGACCTGACCCGTTTCCGTCTGCGCCAGTCTATCGACCTGCTCGGTGGCGTGTCGAAGAAGGAAAACAAGGAGTGGGAAAAACTCCTGGGCAACATCGCCTGATTCCTTGATGTCCCGAAAAGAGCGCAGGCTACGCCAGCTCCTACATTTGAAATGCACTCTGTAGGAGCCGCCGAAGGCTGCGATCTTTTGATCTTGCTTTTGGCGGCGCCCCCGTTTTTCCGGGAGAGGGCGGTAAGTGATTGTTATGTCGGCAAAAAACTTTGAAATATTTTAAAAATAAGTTTGACAGCCTTTCGATGCGCCATTAAGATTCGCCCCGTCCTCAGCGATGAGGGGCTATAGCTCAGCTGGGAGAGCGCTTGCATGGCATGCAAGAGGTCGACGGTTCGATCCCGTCTAGCTCCACCAATTTACACTTCAAGGTCTGGCCACACCGGCCTTGAAGCGATCAACACTCAGCGTTGATCTGTTGTATAGAAGGGTTTGCGTCCCCTTCGTCTAGTGGCCTAGGACACCGCCCTTTCACGGCGGTAACAGGGGTTCGAGTCCCCTAGGGGACGCCAGTTTTACAGAAGCGATGTTGCAAGATGTCGCTCCGCCGCGAGGCGAAAAATCCGGGGCTATAGCTCAGCTGGGAGAGCGCTTGCATGGCATGCAAGAGGTCGACGGTTCGATCCCGTCTAGCTCCACCAATTTTACAGTTCAAGGTCTGGCCACACCGGCCTTGAATCGATCAGCTCTCAGCACTGATCAGTTGTATAGAAGGTTTTGCGTCCCCTTCGTCTAGTGGCCTAGGACACCGCCCTTTCACGGCGGTAACAGGGGTTCGAGTCCCCTAGGGGACGCCACGATTACCCGCTCTGCGGGATTTTATAAGGGTCATTCAATTATTGAATGGCCCTTTTGTTTGTCTGGCGTTTGGCCAAATCCCCTCATTTCTTTCAAACTGTGCTTCAGACCAGCGGTCACACTCACGACTTGCGTAAAATTATTATGAGAATAATATTCTAGTCGTAATATTCGGAGGCAACGATGAACGATAAAAAAGCTCAAACCCGCGAACGCATCCTCAAGGCCGCCAGCGCAGCGCTGATTCAGCGTGGCCCGGCCGAACCAAGCGTGGGCGAAGTGATGGGCGCAGCCGGCCTGACGGTTGGCGGCTTCTATGCGCACTTCGAAAGCAAGGACGCGATGATGCTGGAGGCGTTCAAGCAACTGCTGGGTTATCGCCGTGGCTTGATCGCCGATATGGACTCCGAATTGACCGGCGAAGAGCGTCGCGCCTTGGTTGCTGCGTTTTACCTGTCACGCAAACACCGTGATTCCTCTGAGTCGGCGTGCCCGATCCCGGCGTCCGTCGGCGAGCTGGGGCGTCTGCCGGACGCGTTTCGCGTGGCGTTGAATGAGCATGTGGAAATGATGGTCGCGCAGTTGGCGGCCAGCCCGGAAGACACCGACAAAGCCCTGGCCGACATGGCTTTGATGGTGGGTGGTCTGGCTCTGGCGCGGGCGCTGGGGCCTGGAGAATTGTCCGATCGATTGCTGCGTGCCGCCAAGTCGGCGGTGCTATGACCTGAAGGCCGAGCCTTGGGAGTGAGAGCGATGAGCACGTTAAAGTGGGTTCGTGGCGTTAATGGCACCTTGGGCTGGTTTGCTCCGAAACTGGTCGCGAGCAAAATGCGACTGGCATTCATGACGCCGCGGGATCTGCCGCCGCGTGATTGGGAATTGCCGTTACTGGCGAAGTCCGAGCGCATCACTTTACGCTTCGGCCTGTCAGCGTTGCGCTGGGGGCAAGGCCCGGCGGTGTTGCTGATGCACGGTTGGGAAGGGCGGCCGACGCAGTTTGCCAGTCTGATCACCGCGCTGGTTGATTCCGGTTACACCGTCGTTGCGTTGGACGGCCCTGCGCATGGTCGTTCACCGGGCAACGAAGCAAACGTCGTGCTGTTCGCCCGGGCCATGCTCGAGGCCGCCGCCGAGTTGCCGCCGCTGCAGGCGGTCATCGGTCACTCGATGGGCGGTGCCAGCGCCATGCTCGCCGTCCAATTGGGTTTGCGCACTGAAACCCTGGTGACGATTGCCGCTCCGGCGCGGATTCTCGGGGTGCTGCGTGGTTTCGCGCGCTACGTGCGGCTGCCGCCTAAAGCCCGTTCGGCATTCATTCGCCAGGTTGAGAAAGACGTCGGCATGCGCGCCGCGGCACTGGATGTCTCGCACTATCAACTCGACATGCCCGGGCTGATCGTTCACGCCGAAGACGACTGCTTCGTCCCGGTCAAGGAATCGCAGCTGATCCACGATGCCTGGTTCGACAGCCGTCTGCTGCGACTGGAAGAAGGCGGTCATCAACGGGTGCTTGCCGACCCTCGGGTGATTGATGGCGTGTTATCACTGCTGGCCGGCCGCAGCCTGCAATCGCGCCAATCGGCCTGAGCATCCGTTACACTGCCCCGGTCTACATAATCTGACCGGGAGTGGGGCATGGGCTGGGATCGGGCAACGCCATTTATCATTGATCTGGAAGTGGGCGCCGAGGACATCGACGGCTTGGGTCACGCGAATAACGCGGTGTATGTGACCTGGCTCGAGCGCTGCGCCTGGCGCCACTCTCAGCGGCTCGGTCTGGATCTGGTCGAGTACCGGCGGCTGGATCGGGCGATGGCGGTGGTGCGGCACGAGATCGATTATCTTGCCGCGGCGTATGAAGGCGATGAGTTGCAACTGGCGACCTGGATCGTCGATTGGGATCAGCGTCTGAAAATGACCCGGCACTTCCAGCTGAAACGCCCGAGCGACAACACCACGTTGCTGCGGGCGCAGACCACGTTTGTCTGTATTGAATTGTCCACGGGCAGGCCCAAGCGTATGCCGGTCGAATTCATCGAAGGCTACGGCCCGGCGTTGCAAGTCGCGATCTAATTGATCCCTTCGCGGGCAAGCCTCGCTCCTACAGGTGTTGCGTCGTTCGCATAATGGTGAACGACACAAAACCTGTAGGAGCGAGGCTTGCCCGCGAAGGCGTCTGCACAAACGCCACCACCCCGTCTGACGAAATACCTTCCAGCCGCCGAAACCAGTAAACTGCCGCACGTTTTTCGTCGAGTGTGTTTTTCATGCAAATTGCTTTGGCACCCATGGAGGGGTTGGTCGACAACATCCTGCGGGACGTGCTGACCCGTGTGGGCGGTATCGATTGGTGCGTGACCGAGTTCATCCGGATCAACGATCAGTTGCTCACGCCTGCCTATTTCCACAAGTTCGGCCCTGAACTGCTGACGGGTGCGCGCACCGCGTCTGGCGTGCCGTTGCGCGTGCAGCTGTTGGGTTCCGATCCGGTGTGCCTGGCGGAAAACGCGGCGCTGGCCTGCGAGTTGGGCTCCGAAGTCATCGACCTGAACTTCGGCTGCCCGGCCAAAACCGTCAACAAATCCCGTGGCGGCGCGGTACTGCTCAAAGAACCTGAATTGCTGAACCAGATCGTCGAGCATGTCCGTCGCGCCGTTCCCGCGCACATTCCGGTCACCGCGAAGATGCGTCTCGGATTCGACAGCCCGGACGGCTCGCTGGTCTGCGCCACGGCCCTGGCCGAAGGCGGCGCGGAACATATCGTGGTGCATGCGCGGACCAAGATGGACGGTTACAAACCGCCGGCACATTGGGAGTGGATTCCCAGAGTGCAGGAAGTGGTCAAGGTGCCAGTGTTCGCCAATGGTGATATCTGGAGTGTTGAAGACTGGCGTCGTTGCCGTGAAATCAGCGGCGTGGAAGACATCATGCTCGGTCGCGGGCTGGTGTCGCGTCCGGACCTCGCCCGGCAAATCGCCGCTGCACGTGCCGGTGAAGAGGTGGTCGAGATGACCTGGGCCGAGTTGCTGCCGCTGGTTCAGGACTTCTGGCTGCAGGCCAAGGCGCAGATGACACCCCGCCAATCGCCCGGTCGCCTGAAGCAGTGGCTGGCCATGCTGACGCGAAATTATCCCGAAGCGGTTGAGTTGTTTACCGTGCTGCGCCGAGAAACGGAGCTGGATCAGGTCTCGCGTTTGCTGGGCCTGCAGGTGGCTGAAGCGGCCTGAAAAAAATCTTCAAATAATCTCTTGAAAAGTAAACAGCGGTCCCTATCTAGGGGTTACGCGATGCCGAATTCGGGTCGCGGAGACAAAAAACTTGCTGATTGTTTTCAGGAGATTTGAATCATGACTACTGCATTTTCCCTGGCTCCACTGTTCCGTTCCTCGGTAGGCTTCGACCGTTTCAACGACCTGTTCGAAACCGCCCTGCGCAACGAGCCAGGCAGCACCTACCCACCTTACAACGTGGAAAAACACGGTGACGATCAATACCGGATCGTCGTGGCGGCAGCCGGTTTCCAGGAAGAAGACCTGGAACTGCAAGTCGAGAAGGGTGTGCTGACCGTCAGTGGCGGCAAACGTGACGCGACGGAAGGCGTGACCTTCCTGCATCAAGGCATCGCCCAGCGTGCGTTCAAATTGTCGTTCCGCCTGGCCGATCACATCGAGATCAAGGCCGCCGACCTGCGCAACGGTCTGTTGAGCATCGACCTGTTGCGGGTGATTCCGGAAGAGGCGAAAGCCAAACGCATCCCGATCAACGGGACGCAAAAACCAGCTCTGCAGCACTAAGGCAGGGCAATGAAAAGGGCGCCACTGGCGCCCTTTTTTGTCCCTTGTCCCCTGTAGGAGCGAGCTTGCTCGCGAAAAACTTAATGGCGGCGCGTTCATCCAGAATGAACGAGTAATCGTTGACGGCCATCGCGAGCGAGCTCGCTCCTACAAAGAGCTACTTGAGGAGTTTCTGGAACGCCTCCACCGGCAACGGCGCGCTGTGCAAATACCCCTGATAAAAATGGCAACCCAGCCCCTGCAAAAATTCAAGCTGTTCCGGTGTCTCCACTCCTTCGGCAATCACTTTCAATTCCAGGCTGCGGGCCATGGCGACGATGGCGCGGATGATCTCGGCGTCGTTGGGGTCGGTGGTGGCGTCGCGGATGAATGACTGGTCGATTTTCAGGGTGTCGACCGGCAGTCGCTTGAGGTAGGTCAGCGAGGAATAACCGGTGCCGAAGTCGTCCATGGCGAAGCTCACGCCGAGTTTTTTCAGGCGACGCATTTTGCCGATGGTGTCTTCCAGATTCTGGATGACGATGCCTTCGGTGATTTCCAGTTTCAGCAGCGAGCAGGGCAGGCCGTGGCTGTCGAGGCTGTGCTCGATGCGCTCGACGAAGTCGTTCTGGCGGAATTGCCGCGGGCTGATGTTCACGCACAGGCTGAAATTCAACGGGTCTATCAAGCCCCTGGCGATCAAATGTTTGAAGGCGGCGCACACTTCGTCGACGATCCAGGTGCCGACTTCCAGAATCAAACCGCTGTCCTCCAGGACCTTGATGAATTCGGTCGGCGATTGTGCGCCGAGTTCCGGGTGGCTCCAGCGCACCAGCGCTTCGGCGCCGACGATGCGGTTGTCGCGAGCGTCCACTTGAGGCTGGTAATGCACCTCGAACTCGCCCCGGGAAAGGGCCAGGCGCAAGTCGGTTTCCATGCGCAGGCGTTCACTGGCGGCCTTTTGCATGGTGTTGTGGTACATCTGCGTGGTGTTGCGCCCGGAATCCTTGGCCCGATAAAGCGCGATATCGGCGCGTTTGAGCAGGTCGGTCGGCGTTGAACCGTGATCGGGAATCAGCGCGATGCCGATACTCGGTGTCACTTGCAGGCGTTGACCATCAAGGAACATCGGTTCGGACAACAGTTCGCGCAAGGTGTCCGCGAGGTCGAGGACCTGTTCGCTGACTTCATTGCGCGAACCTTCCAGGCCGCTGAGCAACACCACGAATTCATCGCCGCCCAGCCGCGCGACGGTGTCTTCCATGCGCACGCTGGCTTCAAGGCGGGCGGTGATGATCTTCAGCACCGTGTCGCCCACCGGGTGGCCGAGCGAATCGTTGATGTGCTTGAAGTGGTCGAGATCGAGAAACATCAGGGCGCCACGCAGGTTGTGGCGTTTGAGTAGGGCGATCTGCTGGCTCAGGCGATCCATCAACAGCGCGCGATTGGGCAGGTTGGTCAGCGGGTCGTGGTAGGCCAGGTGACGGATCTGCGCTTCGGCGTTTTTCAGCAGGCTGACGTCCCGCGCGGTCAGCAGCAGGCACGCGGTTTCGTTGAGCGTGATCGGTTCCACCGACACTTCGACGGTCAGCAGTTCACCGCGCTTGTTGCGCCCGAGCATCTCCTGGTGATGCACCCGGCCCTTGATCTGTAGCTCGGCCAGCAGCGCCGAGCGTTGTTTTTCTTCGGCCCAGATGCCGACCTGGTACACCGTGCGGCCGACCACTTCATCGGCGCGATAGCCGGTCAGGCGGCAAAAACCATCGTTGACCTCCAGATAGCGCCCGGTGTCGCGTTCGGTGATGGTGATGGCGTCGGGACTGGAGTGGAAGGCCTTGGCAAACTTCTCTTCGCTGGCTTTAAGCGCCGCTTCCGATCGTTGTTGTTGGGTGATGTCGCGTAAGTTGGTGACGATGCACGGCTGGTCGCCGACGCTGATCTGGCGGCTGGAAATCACGCAGGTCAGCGTTTGGCCATCCTTGTGCTGAACGAGGATCGCCACGTTGTTCAGGCCCTGTTCGCGGATGACTTGTTCGATCCGTCGCAGGCTTTTTGCCGACGCGTCCCACAGCCCGATTTCATCGGCGCTGCGGCCAATCACCTCGGCCGTGCTCCAGCCGAAGGTTTGGGTAAAACTGGAGTTGATTTCGATGAACTGGCCGGTGTCCTGGCGAGTCACGCAGATCGGGTCCGGGCTGACCTGGAACAGGGTGGCAAATTTCTCTTCGGAGGCGACCAGCTTCTGTTCGCGCTCCACCTGATCAGTGATGTCCAGCAAGGTCCCCGCCATGCGTAGCGGTACGCCGTTATCATCGCGGTAGAGGCGGGCGCGGCTTTCCAGGTAGCGCGAACTGCCGTCCTCGAGCTGAACGCGATAGGTCAACTGATAATTGCCCGCCGGGCCTTCGCGCAGACTGCGGTAGGCATCGCGCATGCTGTCGCGCTCTTCGCCGGGCACACCTTCGAAAAACGCGTCGAACGATTCATGGAAAGGTATGGGTTCCAGTCCGTGCAACTGGGCGGCCCGGGCCGAGCCATAGAGCATGCCGCTGGGAATGTGCCAGTCCCAGGTGCCGAGTTGCGCCGAGTCCAGCGCCAGGTCAAGGCGCTCCTGGCTGTCTTTCAGGGCGAGTTCGGCGGCCTTGCTTTCAGTCGTGTCGAGGAAGGTGCTGAGCAGATAGGGCTGGCCCTCGAGTTCGACTTTTTGCGCGCTGAGAATGCCGTCGTGGACCTGGCCATTGCTAGCGCGAAACTGCACTTCCATGCTGATCAGCTCGCCCTTGGCCTTGGTCGCCTTGACCAGTTTCTCGCGTTGCTCCGGATGTACCCACAGGCCCAGTTCGAGGGTGGTACGGCCAATCGCGTTTTGCACCGGCCAGCCGAACAGGCTTTCGAAATACTGATTGGCTTCGGAGATCAGGCCGTCTTCCTGGCGGGTCAGCAACACCATGTTCGGGCACAAGTGAAATAGCGTCGCAAAGCGCTTTTCCGAACTGCTCAGCGCCTGTTCGCGCTGGCGCTGGTGGGTGATCTCGCGAATCACCCCGATCATGCGCGGCCGACCCTGTTTATCCGGCAGCAAACTGCCATTGATCTCCAGCCAGTGCAGGCTGCCGTCGGGCCAGCGGATGCGGTGGTGCATGGCTTGTTCCAGCGGGGCGCCAGCAATCACGGCGTGGAACGCGCGAATGGTTTTGGCCCGGTCTTCGGGCGGCAGCAGGTCGAGGTATTCCAGATCGGCCGGCAACGGCTGCCGGGGGTCAAACCCGAACAAAGCCTGCGTGCCCCGCGACCAACTGATTTGCCCGCGCTCGATGTCCCAATACCAGGCGCCCAGACGTGCTCCGTTGAGGGCGGCCAGCAGCTGTGGCGCGCTTTCCCAGCTTTGCTCGGACCGTTTCGGGTCAAGCGCCTGGATACGTGGCATCGGTGGAATACGGTCAACAGATTTCGGCATTGGCAGGCCTTGAGCTGAATTGGGCGTTAGGCACAGGAAATCGAGGCTCTATAGGAGTAGCACAAGTTAGCCTTTAGTCCCTGGCAGATCGATTTGTGCATCCAGCAAGGCCATAAAAGCCCGTGCTGCATTCGACAGCGTCCGTTCGGTGTGCAAGATATAGCCTAGCTGGCGAGTCAGTTGTATGCCCGGCAAAGGTATTCGTGCAACTTGATCGTCGAGCATGGTGCGCGGCAAAACGCTCCAGGCCAGGCCGATCGAGACCATCATCTTGATGGTTTCCAGATAATTCGTACTCATGGCGATGTTCGGCGTCAGGCTTTGGGCTTCGAACAGGCGCTGGACGATGTGGTGAGTAAAGGTGTTGCCGCCAGGAAATACGGCCGGATGCAGGGCGATATCCGCCAGACTGACCGCGCCATTGCTGATCAGTGAATGTTCCGGGGCGACCACGAAATCCAGCGGGTCGTCCCACACCGGCGTGGCCTTGACCAGAGCGTGGGGCTCGGGCGCGAGGGTAATGACGGCCAGCTCGGCGCGACCATGGAGGATTTCTTCGTAGGCCACTTCCGAATCGAGGAACTGAATATCCAGCGCGACTTGCGGGTAACGGCGGGTGAACTCCCTTAATAAAGGCGGCAAACGGTGCAGACCAATGTGGTGGCTGGTGGCCAGGGTCAGGCGACCGCTCACTTCGCCGGTCAGGTTGGTCAGGGCGCGACGGGTGTCGTCCAGCACGTTCAGAATCTGATAGGCCCGCGGCAGCAGGGCGCGGCCGGCCTCGGTCAGGCCCACTTCGCGGCCCAGACGATCAAACAGGCGCACCTTCAATTGCTGCTCCAGCCCGGCAATGCGTTTGCTGATTGCCGGTTGCGTCAGGTGCAGCCGTTCCCCCGCGCCGGAGAAGCTGCCGGTCTCGGCGATGGCAATAAAGGCATTGAGGTTAGCGAGGTCCATTGCTGTATTCCAGTTGGTTATCCAAAGCATAAAAAATATGAATTTGAGTTATTTAATGTAACCCCCTAGGATCGACCTCACAAGCCAAAGGGTTATTGAAACTTCATAGCCCGGGGCATAGAAACAAGCTGATGAGGAAACCGTCTGATGGCCGGCAAAACGCTCTACGACAAGCTCTGGGATTCGCACTTGGTCAAACAGCGCGATGATGGCTCTGCGCTGATCTACATCGATCGTCACATCATCCACGAAGTGACGTCGCCGCAAGCCTTTGAAGGCCTGCGTCTGGCCGGGCGCAAGCCTTGGCGCATCGATGCCAACATCGCGACCCCGGACCACAACGTACCGACCACGCCGGAGCGCAAGGGCGGCATCGAAGCCATTGTTGATCAGGTCTCGCGTCTGCAGGTTCAGACCCTCGACGACAACTGCGACGAATATGGCATCGTCGAATTCAAGATGAATGATGTGCGCCAAGGCATCGTTCACGTGATCGGCCCGGAGCAGGGCGCGACCTTGCCGGGCATGACCGTGGTCTGCGGCGACTCCCACACCTCGACCCACGGCGCATTCGGTGCCTTGGCTCACGGTATCGGCACGTCCGAGGTTGAGCACGTGCTCGCCACCCAGTGCCTGGTCGCCAAAAAAATGAAGAATATGCTGGTGTCCGTCGAAGGCAAATTACCGTTCGGCGTGACGGCCAAGGACATCGTTCTCGCTGTCATTGGCAAGATCGGCACCGCTGGCGGTAACGGCCATGCCATCGAGTTCGCTGGTAGTGCGATTCGTGATCTGTCGGTCGAAGGCCGCATGACCATCTGCAACATGTCCATCGAGGCCGGCGCTCGCGTAGGTCTGGTGGCTGCGGACGAGAAAACCGTGGCCTACGTGAAGGGCCGTCCATTTGCACCGAAAGGCGCGGAATGGGACTTGGCCGTCGAAGCCTGGAAAGACCTGGTAACGGATAAAGACGCCTCGTTCGACACCATCGTCGAACTCGACGCTACTCAGATCAAACCGCAAGTCAGTTGGGGCACCTCACCTGAGATGGTCCTGGCCGTTGATCAGAACGTTCCCGATCCTGCGAAGGAAATGGACCTGGTCAAGCGCGGCTCCATCGAGCGCGCCTTGAAGTACATGGGTTTGACCGCCAATCAGGCGATCACCGACATTCAGCTGGACCGCGTATTCATTGGTTCCTGCACCAACTCGCGGATCGAAGATTTGCGCGCTGCGGCCGTCATCGCCAAGGGCCGCAAAGTGGCTTCGACCATCAAGCAGGCCATCGTGGTGCCGGGCTCGGGTCTGGTGAAGGCGCAGGCTGAGTCGGAAGGCCTGGACAAGATTTTCCTCGACGCCGGTTTTGAATGGCGCGAGCCGGGTTGCTCGATGTGCCTGGCGATGAACCCGGACCGTTTGGAGTCGGGCGAGCATTGCGCATCGACCTCCAACCGCAACTTCGAAGGCCGCCAGGGCGCCGGTGGTCGTACCCACCTCGTGAGCCCGGCGATGGCCGCCGCTGCCGCGGTAAACGGTCGTTTCGTCGACGTCCGTGAATTGATCTAAAGGAGCGCAGCATGAAAGCTTTTACCCAGCACACTGGTCTTGTCGCGCCTTTGGATCGTGCCAACGTCGACACCGACCAGATCATCCCGAAGCAGTTCTTGAAGTCGATCAAGCGCACGGGTTTCGGCCCGAACCTGTTCGATGAGTGGCGTTATCTGGATGTGGGCCAGCCGTACCAGGACAACTCCAAGCGCCCGTTGAACAAGGACTTCGTCCTCAACGCCGAGCGTTATCAAGGCGCCAGCGTGTTGTTGGCCCGCGAGAACTTCGGTTGCGGCTCCAGCCGCGAGCACGCGCCATGGGCGCTGGAAGAATACGGTTTCCGCAGCATCATCGCGCCGAGCTACGCCGACATCTTCTTCAACAACAGCTTCAAGAACGGCTTGCTGCCGATCATCCTGAGCGACGCTGAAGTAGATGAACTGTTCGAGCAGGTTGAAGCGAATCCTGGCTACCAGTTGCAGGTTGATCTGGAAGCCCAGACCGTGACCCGTCCGGACGGCAAGGTGTTGAACTTCGAAATCGACGCATTCCGTAAGCATTGCCTGCTCAACGGTCTGGATGACATCGGCCTGACTTTGCAGGATCACGAGGCGATTGCGACGTTTGAAGCCAAGCATCGGGCGAGTCAGCCGTGGTTGTTCCGTGATGCTTGATTGATCCGAAATTTATGTAGGTAGAACCGGCCTCTTCGCGAGCAAGCCCGCTCCCACCTTTTGAAATGCATTCCAATGTGGGAGCGGGCTTGCTCGCGAAGACGGCAGCTCAGCAACACAAATACAAGGGCTTCACTATGACCAGCACCGCCCACACTCAGGTTGTACAAAAGCAATTCGGTGAACAGGCCTCGGCCTACTTGAGCAGCGCCGTCCACGCTCAAGGCACCGAATTCGCCCTGCTACAAGCTGAGCTGGCCGGGCAGGGCGATGCCCGGGTGCTGGACCTGGGCTGCGGCGCCGGTCACGTGAGTTTTCATGTGGCTTCGCTGGTGAAAGAAGTGGTGGCCTGCGACCTCTCGCAGCAAATGCTCGACGTGGTCGCCGTCGCAGCCGTTGATCGGGGTTTGAGTAATGTAACCACGGTCCTCGGCGCCGCCGAACGCCTGCCGTTCGCCGAGGGCGAGTTCGATTTCGTCTTCAGCCGTTATTCGGCGCACCATTGGAGCGATCTCGGCCTGGCCCTGCGTGAAGTCCGCCGGGTGCTGAAACCGGGCGGCGTGGCGGCGTTCATCGACGTGTTGTCACCGGGTAGTCCGTTGTTCGACACTTACCTGCAAAGCGTCGAAGTGCTGCGCGACACCAGCCATGTGCGCGATTATTCCGCTGGCGAGTGGCTGCGTCAGGTCAGCGAGGCGGGATTGCACACTCGCAGCACTACGCGTCAACGCCTGCGTCTGGAGTACAGCTCCTGGGTCGAACGCATGCGCACACCGCCAGTGATGCGCGCCGCGATCCGCGAGTTGCAGCAGTCGATGGGCAACGAAGTACGCGAATATTTTGAGATTGAGGCCGATGGTTCGTTCAGTACAGATGTGCTGGTGCTGATGGCGGAACGATAGAATTTTTCCGGGAGTGCCCTGGGCACACCGACTGATGACATGAGGAAAGCATGAGCAAGCAGATTCTGATTCTCCCGGGTGACGGTATTGGCCCGGAAATCATGGCCGAAGCGGTCAAGGTGCTGGAACTGGCCAACGACAAGTACAGCCTGGGCTTCGAACTGAGCCACGATGTGATCGGCGGCGCCGCCATCGACAAGCACGGCGTGCCGCTGGCCGACGAAACCCTGGAGCGTGCCCGCGCAGCCGACGCTGTCCTGCTGGGCGCGGTGGGCGGTCCGAAATGGGACACCATCGAACGTGACATCCGCCCTGAGCGCGGCCTGCTAAAAATTCGTGCGCAACTGGGCCTGTTCGGCAACCTGCGCCCGGCAATCCTGTACCCGCAATTGGCCGAGGCTTCGAGCCTGAAAGCTGAAATCGTTTCCGGTCTGGACATCCTGATCGTTCGCGAGCTGACCGGCGGTATCTATTTCGGCGCGCCACGCGGCACCCGCACCCTGGAAAACGGCGAGCGTCAGTCCTACGACACCCTGCCGTACAGCGAAAGCGAAATCCGCCGCATCGCCCGTGTCGGTTTCGACATGGCCATGGTGCGTGGCAAGAAACTGTGCTCGGTGGACAAGGCCAACGTATTGGCTTCCAGCCAGCTGTGGCGTGAAATCGTCGAGGAAGTGGCCAAGGATTACCCGGAAGTCGAACTGAGCCACATGTACGTCGATAACGCCGCCATGCAGCTGGTGCGCGCACCGAAGCAGTTCGACGTGATCGTCACCGACAACCTGTTTGGCGACATCCTGTCCGATCAGGCGTCGATGCTCACCGGTTCCATCGGCATGCTGCCGTCGGCGTCGCTGGACACCCACAACAAGGGCATGTACGAGCCGTGCCACGGTTCGGCGCCGGACATCGCGGGCAAGGGCATCGCCAACCCGTTGGCGACCATTCTGTCGGTGTCGATGATGTTGCGTTACAGCTTCAACCAACAGGGCGCGGCGGATGCGATCGAGAAAGCCGTTAGCCTGGTATTGGACCAGGGCCTGCGCACGGGCGACATCTGGTCGACCGGTTGCACTAAAGTCGGTACGCAGGAAATGGGTGACGCAGTAGTCGCCGCGCTGCGGAATCTGTAATCTCTCGGGCCCGCTGCCACTTTCCACTTCGAAAGCAGCGGCCCACTTTTCAATAAGGTGTAGTTGCGATGAAACGTGTAGGTCTGATCGGTTGGCGCGGTATGGTCGGTTCCGTGCTCATGCAGCGGATGCTGGAAGAGCAGGATTTCGATCTCATCGAGCCGGTGTTTTTCACCACTTCCAATGTCGGTGGCCAAGGCCCGTCCGTGGGCAAGGACATTGCTCCGCTCAAGGACGCTTACAGCATTGAAG
The DNA here is from genome assembly GCF_059695695.1 of Pseudomonas sp. LBUM1670. Lineage (NCBI taxonomy): Bacteria > Pseudomonadati > Pseudomonadota > Gammaproteobacteria > Pseudomonadales > Pseudomonadaceae > Pseudomonas > Pseudomonas sp. LBUM1670. The sequence continues at coordinate 2,121,849 of NZ_CP166783.1, forward strand.
AGCTGAAAACCCTCGACGTGATTCTGACCTGCCAGGGTGGCGATTACACCAGCGAAGTCTTCCCGAAGCTGCGCGAAGCCGGCTGGCAGGGTTACTGGATCGACGCCGCTTCCAGCCTGCGCATGCAGGACGACGCGGTGATCGTGCTGGACCCGGTGAACCGCAAGGTCATCGACCAGCAGCTCGACGCGGGCACCAAGAACTACATCGGTGGCAACTGCACCGTCAGCCTGATGCTGATGGGTCTGGGCGGTCTGTTCGAGGCCGGTCTGGTCGAGTGGATGAGCGCCATGACTTATCAGGCGGCCTCCGGTGGCGGCGCGCAGCACATGCGTGAACTGATCAAGCAAATGGGCGTGACTCACGGCGCTGTCGCCGATCAACTGGCCGACCCGGCCAGCGCCATCCTCGACATCGACCGCCGTGTGGCCGAAGCCATGCGCAGCGACGCATACCCGACCGAAAACTTCGGCGTACCGCTGGCCGGCAGCCTGATCCCTTGGATCGACAAGGAACTGCCGAACGGCCAGAGCCGCGAAGAGTGGAAGGCCCAGGCCGAGACCAACAAGATCCTCGGTCGCTTCAAGAGTCCGATCCCGGTGGACGGTATCTGCGTGCGCGTCGGCGCCATGCGCTGCCACAGCCAGGCACTGACCATCAAGCTGAACAAAGACGTGCCGATCGCCGACATCGAAGGGCTGATCAGCCAGCACAACCCTTGGGTCAAACTGGTGCCGAACAACCGCGACATCAGCATGCAGGAGCTGAGCCCGACCAAGGTCACCGGCACCCTGAATGTTCCGGTTGGCCGTCTGCGCAAGCTGAACATGGGTTCGCAGTTCGTCGGCGCGTTCACCGTCGGCGACCAACTGCTGTGGGGCGCGGCCGAGCCGCTGCGTCGCATGCTGCGGATTCTGCTTGAGCGTTGATTGATTGAAGTAATGAAAGAACCCGTGCCTTGAAAGAGGTGCGGGTTTTTTATTGTCGACAGCCTGACATTGATCAGGTGCTTGACAGGCCGCCTTCGCGAGCAAGCCCGCTCCCACATTTGAAATGCATTCCAATGTGGGAGCGGGCTTGCTCGCGAAGAGGCCGTCACAGGCGCCGGAAAACCCCCACCGAATTGCCTGCACGCCAACCACCCGGTAAAGTGCCGCTCCCCCCGTTTCGCCAGAGGTAGAACCATGAGCCAGTCCTTTGATATTGCCGTGATCGGCGCCACCGGTACTGTCGGCGAAACGCTGGTGCAGATCCTTGAAGAACGTGACTTTCCGGTCGGCAACCTGCATCTGTTGGCCAGTAGCGAATCCGCCGGGCATTCGGTGCCGTTTCGCGGCAAGAACGTGCGGGTGCGGGAAGTCGATGAGTTCGACTTCAGCAAAGTGCAACTGGTGTTCTTCGCCGCAGGCCCGGCGGTAACCTTGAGTTTCGCCTCACGCGCCACGGCCGCCGGGTGCTCGCTGATCGATCTGTCCGGCGCCTTGCCCGCCGATCAGGCGCCGCAAGTGGTGCCGGAAGCCAATGCCCAGGTGTTGGCCGGTCTGAAAAAACCGTTCCAGGTCAGCAGCCCAAGCCCGTCGGCCACCACATTGGCTGTGGTGCTCGCGCCGTTGCTCGGTTTGCTCGACCTGCAACGCGTCAATGTGACCGCCAGTCTGGCCGTCTCTGCCCAGGGCCGCGAAGCTGTCACCGAACTGGCCCGGCAAACCGCCGAGCTGCTCAATGTGCGGCCGCTGGAGCCAACCTTCTTCGATCGGCAGATGGCTTTCAACCTGCTGGCGCAAGTCGGCAAGCCGGACGATCAAGGCCATACGCTGCTGGAAAAACGTCTGGTGCGTGAACTGCGTCAGGTCATGGCCTTGCCTTCATTAAAGATTTCCGTCACTTGCATTCAAGCCCCGGTGTTTTTTGGCGATAGCTTTAGCGTGACCCTGCAATCCGCAAGCGCTGTGGACCTGGCAAAAATCAACGAAGCGCTGGAAGACGCTCCGGGTATCGAGCTGGTGGAAGCCGGCGATTATCCGACCCCGGTCGGCGACGCGGTAGGGCAGGACGTGGTCTACGTTGGTCGGGTTCGCGCTGGAATCGACGACCCGTCGGAACTTAATTTGTGGCTGACGTCAGATAACGTACGCAAAGGCGCGGCGCTCAATGCTGTGCAGGTGGCTGAATTGTTGATAAAAGACCTGCTGTAAAAGATACTTGGCAACAATTTGCAGAATGATTCTGGCCGGGCGCCATGCCGGGCCGGATTGCTGAAGGCAAGCCACCCTGCGGTGCTTTCCGGGGCATGAAAGAAATGATCGCGCGCGACGACCCTTCGCCGCCGCGCGCAATGCCTTACGGCAGCGACTATCAACACCTTCTCGCTGGCCGAGGAATGTTCAAACAAAGGATGAGGCTATGGTTCAAGTTCGCAAACTGGTGTTAGCAATAGCGGCCGCCTCGGCGCTGTCCTCCGGTATGGCGCATGCGCTCGGGCTCGGGGAATTGACCCTGAAGTCGTCGCTGAACCAGCCGCTGGTGGCGGAAATCGAACTGCTCGACGTCAAGGACCTCACCGCTGCCGAAGTGGTGCCGAGCCTGGCGTCGCCGGAAGACTTCGCCAAGGCCGGTGTCGACCGCCAGGCGTTTCTCAACGACCTGAGCTTCACACCGGTGCTCAATGCCAGTGGCAAAAGCGTCCTGCGTGTGACCTCCAGCAAGCCGCTGTCCGAACCGATGGTGAAATTCCTGGTTCAGGTGATGTGGCCCAACGGTCGCCTGCTGCGCGATTACAGCGTGCTGCTCGATCCGTCCAAATTCTCGCCGCAAACCGCTGAAGCGGCTGCGCAACCGGCACCGACCCAGACGGTCACTGCACCCGTGACCGGCGCCACCAAGCCGACCCAATACACCACCACGCCACGCGATACCCTGTGGGAAATCGCCGCGAAGGCGCGTAATGGCGGTTCGGTTCAGCAAACCATGCTGGCCATCCAGGCGCTGAACCCGGATGCGTTCATCAACGGCAACATCAACCTGCTGAAAACCGGTCAAGTCCTGCGCCTGCCGGATCAGACGCAGAGCGCCAGCGTGCCGCAACCCAAGGCCGTTGCTGAAGTTGCTGCGCAGAACACCGCGTGGCGACAGGGTCGTCGCTATGTGGCGAAGCCCGGTGCCGGGCAGCAACAACTCGATGCGACCACGCGCGGTCGCGGCGAAGGCGCTCCTGCACAGCCTGCCAAGGATAATCTGAGCCTGGTGTCTGCCGAGTCCGGCAAGACCGGTGGCAAAGGTGCCGCCGGCGACGCCAAGGCGTTGAGCAACAAGCTGGCCGTGACCCAGGAAAGCCTCGACACGACCCGTCGTGACAACGCTGAACTGAAAGGCCGCATGACCGATCTGCAAAGCCAGCTGGATAAGCTGCAGCGCCTGATCGAACTGAAGAACAATCAACTGGCCAAGTTGCAGGCTGAAGGTGCTGCGGGTGCGCCGGCTGCTGCGACGACGGCTCCGGCCATCTCGGCCGAATTGACGCCGAGCCCTGCGCCAGTAACGCCAGCCCCGGTGGCGGCCGCCCCTGAGGCAACGCCTGCCCCGGCCGAGACGCCTGTCGAGCCAGCGCCAGCCGCGTCTGACGATCAAAAATTCAATGACTTGCTGACCAATCCGGTGCTGCTGGGTCTGGTCGGTGGCGGGGCGGTGGTTCTGCTGCTGTTGCTGTTGCTGCTGTTGCTGGCCCGTCGCCGCAAAGCCCAGCAGGAAGCCGAGAAACACCTGCGCATGGCCCGTGCCTTGTCCGAGGAGCAGGAATTCTCGGTTGATCAGGACTTGCCTGAAAGCAGCTTCGAAGGTCTGGAAGTGCCGCCGCCAAGCGTGAAGCTCGCGACCGCGCCGGCCCCTGCACCAATCCCGGCACCTGCTCCGGCTCCGGTCATTGCGCCGGTGGTGGTCACGCCGCCGATCGCCGCGCCACTGGTCGCGCCTGCCGCTGATCGCGATGACGACGTGCTGACCAAGGCGCAGTCGCACATGGCCGCCGGTCGTCTGAATCAGGCTGCTGCGTTGCTGGAAGACGGCATCAAACAAGAGCCTCAGCGCAGTGACCTGCGTCTGAAGCTGATGGAAGTCTACGGACAGCAGGGCGATCGCGATGCGTTCGTGGCTCAGGAACGTCAGCTCGTGGCCAACGGCGAAAACTTCGCTCGTGTCGAAGAGCTGAAAAGCCGCTTCCCGGCCATGGCTGTCGTCGTGGCTGGTGGCCTGGCGGCTGCGGCCGTCGCTGCCGAACTGGACGCCCAATACGTCAAGGACTTGTTGATGGACGAGCCCGAAGAACCGGCGCCGGCAGCACTGGCCGATGACGACTTCGACAGCGCGTTTGATCTGAGTCTGGATGATCTGGAAGATGCCTCTCCTGCGGTGGTTGCACCTGAGCCGGCACCTTCGACAGAGGCTTTGGCCGAGCTGGATGAATTCCCGCTGGACGACGACCTGAGCTTTGGGTCGGTGCTGCAGCAGCAGACCGAAATCAAGGAAAACCTCGACGACCTGTCGGACTTTGACCTGGACATGGATCTCGGTGCCGAGCCGTCGTCGGGGTTGCTGGCGGAAGATGATTTCCTGTTGAGCCTGGATGACGACATCAAGGACCTGCCTGCTACTGACGTGCCGGCCGTGCCTGAGGTGGCTCTGGATGATCTGGAGCTGCCGGCTGATTTCGATCTGTCGTTGTCCGAAGAAATGGCTGAGCCGAATGCGTTCGCGGCAGAGCTGGATGACGTCAACGCCGAGCTGGATCGTCTGTCCCAGAGCATTGCCGAGCCGACTTTCACGGCAGAAGACGCATTGGCCTCTGCAACTGAAGAGCCGGAATTCGATTTCCTCTCCGGCACCGATGAAGTCGCCACCAAGCTCGACCTGGCCCAGGCCTACATCGACATGGGTGACGCCGACGGCGCGCGTGACATCCTCAACGAGGTCGTGACCGAAGGTGATGCTGGTCAGAAGAGCGAAGCCAAGGAGATGCTTGCGCGTCTGGCTTGAGTGAGCGGTAAAGCGTAAACAAAACGGCAGCCCATTGAGGCTGCCGTTTTTTATTCTGCCGGGTGCGATGGCGCCTGATCGGACGTCTTCGCGGGCAAGCCCGCTCCCACAAGGTTTTGTGAGCGACACAAATCACTGTGGGAGCGGGCTTGCTCGCGAAGGGTCCATCACATTCAACACAGTATCGACGCTTATACTGGCATCCCGATCCAGCGGCCTTATAATGCCCGCCTTTGCGTACATCAGCAGGCTGTCCCTCCTTGGCAAATATAGATAACCCGGCTGCCGAAATGGCGGCTGACGGCTTTTTCCGCATCGCCTTGGGCGTTGAATACAAAGGCTCGCGCTTTCGCGGCTGGCAGCGTCAGGCGTCCGGTGTGCTCACGGTGCAGGAAACCCTGGAAAAGGCCTTGTCCAAAGTCGCCGACTCACCGGTGTCACTGCTCTGCGCCGGGCGCACGGACGCCGGCGTGCATGCGTGCGGTCAGGTGGTGCATTTCGATACGCAGGTCGAGCGTTCGATGAAAGCCTGGGTCATGGGCGCCAACATCAACTTGCCCCACGACGTCAGCGTCAGTTGGGCCAAGGTCATGCCGGCGCATTTCCATGCGCGGTTCAAGGCCATCGCCCGGCGCTATCGCTACGTGATCTACAACGATCAGATCCGCCCGGCGCACCTGAACGAAGAAATCACCTGGAATCATCGCCCCCTCGACGTCGAGCGCATGGCCGAGGCCGCGCAATACCTGGTCGGCACCCACGACTTCAGCGCTTTCCGCGCGGGCCAGTGCCAGGCCAAGTCGCCGATCAAGGAGCTGCATCACCTGCGCGTCACGCGTCACGGCAAGATGATCGTGCTGGACATCCGCGCCAGCGCCTTCCTGCACCACATGGTGCGCAACATTGCCGGAGTCCTGATGACCATCGGCGCCGGCGAGCGTCCGGTGGAGTGGATGAAAGAAGTGCTGGAGAGCCGGATTCGCCGTTCCGGCGGGGTGACGGCGCATCCATTTGGCTTGTATCTGGTGCAGGTCGAGTACCGCGACGAGTTCGAATTGCCCGAGCGTTACATCGGTCCACACTTCCTGACCGGTTTCGCCGAACTTGACGGCTGACGCCCTCGAACGCATTTGTTACCATCCGGGACTTTCCCGGATTTGCCCTGAGGTTTTATCGACATGTCAGCCGTTCGCAGCAAGATTTGCGGGATTACCCGCATAGAAGATGCGTTGGCGGCGGTCGAGGCCGGGGCTGATGCCATCGGGTTTGTGTTTTACGCCAAGAGCCCGAGGGCCGTGACGTTCCAGCAGGCGCGCGACATTATCAAGGCGCTGCCGCCGTTCGTGACCACTGTGGGCTTGTTCGTCAACGCCAGCCGCTGCGAGTTGGGCGAACTGCTCGACGCCGTGCCGCTGGACCTGTTGCAGTTTCATGGTGATGAAACCGCAGCCGACTGTGAAGGCTGGCATCGGCCGTACATCAAGGCGCTACGGGTCAAGGCCGGCGACGATATCGCGGCGGCATGCGATGCGTTTCCGAGCGCCAGCGGTATCCTGCTCGACGCCTACGTTGAAGGCGTACCCGGCGGAACCGGCGAAGCATTCGACTGGTCTCTGATACCGCAAGGCTTGAGCAAACCGATCATCCTCGCGGGCGGCTTGACGCCGGACAATGTCGCCGAGGCGATTGCCCGGGTCCGGCCTTACGCCGTGGACGTCAGCGGTGGGGTAGAGGCAAGCAAGGGCATCAAGGATCACGCAAAGATTCAGGCATTCATCAAGGCTGTACGTAGTAGCACGTAGTTGATGTGACGGCTGGCAGACTGCCGCCGTCCCAAAATGCACTGCGCTGCATAAAGCAGGCACGGCTGAGGATTGATGGGTTGTACGCAGGTCACGCTTCACTGACCCGGCCATCCACCAATCATCGCCACACACATGAATTTAGCTCAAGGGCATACGCGGGGCTGCGAACCAGAGCGTTCGGGCCGCCGGTACTGGAGAAAGAAAGCATGAGCAACTGGTTAGTAGACAAACTGATCCCTTCGATCATGCGTTCCGAGGTCAAGAAGAGCTCGGTGCCTGAAGGTCTGTGGCACAAATGCCCGTCTTGCGAGGCTGTGCTGTATCGTCCGGAGCTGGAAAAGACCCTGGACGTTTGCCCCAAGTGCAACCACCACATGCGTATCGGCGCCCGCGCCCGTATCGACATTTTCCTCGACGCCGAAGGCCGCAGCGAGCTGGGCGCGGACCTGGAGCCGGTCGACCGCCTGAAATTCCGTGACGGCAAGAAGTACAAGGACCGTCTGACCGCTGCCCAAAAGCAGACCGGCGAAAAAGACGCACTGATCTCCATGAGCGGCACCCTGCTGGGCATGCCGGTGGTGGTTTCGGCCTTCGAATTCTCCTTCATGGGCGGCTCCATGGGCGCCATCGTCGGTGAGCGCTTCGTGCGCGCCGCCAACTACGCCCTGGAAAACAAATGCCCGATGATCTGCTTCGCCGCTTCCGGTGGTGCGCGGATGCAGGAAGCCCTGATTTCCCTGATGCAAATGGCCAAGACCTCCGCGGTGCTGGCGCGTCTGCGTGAAGAAGGCATTCCGTTCATCTCCGTGCTGACGGACCCGGTCTACGGCGGTGTTTCCGCCAGCCTGGCGATGCTCGGCGACGTGATCGTCGGTGAGCCGAAAGCCCTGATCGGTTTCGCCGGTCCACGCGTGATCGAACAGACCGTTCGCGAAAAACTGCCGGAAGGTTTCCAGCGCAGTGAGTTCCTGCTGGAGCATGGCGCGATCGACATGATCATTCACCGTCAGGAGCTGCGTCCGCGTCTGGGCAACCTGCTGGCGCAACTGACCGGCAAGCCGACGCCGAAATTCGTTGCCGCACCCATCGAGCCGATCGTGGTTCCGCCGGTGCCAGCCAACCTATGACTGAACGTACCCTTGGCGAGTGGCTCGCCTACCTTGAGCAGTTGCACCCTTCGGCCATCGACATGGGGCTGGAGCGCTCGCAACAGGTAGCGTCACGCATGGGGCTGGGCAAGCCGGCGCCTCGGGTGATCACGGTCACCGGCACCAACGGCAAGGGTTCTACCTGCGCATTCGTGGCTTCGTTGCTGCGGGCGCAGGGTCTGAAAGTCGGTGTCTACAATTCTCCGCACCTGCTGCGTTACAACGAGCGGGTGCAGGTCAACGGCGTCGAAGCGACTGACGCCGAGCTGTGCGAAGCCTTCGCTGCGGTAGAGGCTGGCCGTGGCGAGACTTCCCTGACGTATTTCGAGATGGGCACCCTGGCGGCGTTCTGGCTGTTCCAGCGGTCTGGACTTGACGCTGTGGTGCTGGAAGTCGGCTTGGGCGGACGTCTGGACACGGTCAACGTGGTGGATGCCGACATGGCGTTGGTGACCAGCATTGGCGTTGATCACGCCGATTATCTGGGCGACACCCGTGAGTCCGTGGCCTATGAAAAGGCCGGCATCTTCCGCCAGGGCGCGCCCGCGCTCTGTGGCGATCTGAATCCTCCTCAACCTCTGCTGGACAAAGCGCGCGAGCTGGCTTGCCCGTTTTTCCTGCGTGGGCGCGATTTTGACCTCGGTGTGACCGATCACAGTTGGCAGTGGCGTGGCCTGGACGCTCAAGGGTGTGTGGTCGAATTGCGCAATTTGCCATTGCTCGATCTGCCGATGGAAAACGCCGCACTGGCATTGCAGGCTTATCTGCTGCTTGGTTTGCCTTGGGTAGATGCGCAAATTATTGATGCCCTGAAAGCCACGAAGGTGGTCGGGCGTCTCGATCGCCGGCAGTTCGACTGGCAGGGCAAGCGTCTGAATCTGTTGCTGGACGTGGGGCATAACCCCCATGCGGCCGAATATCTGGCCCGTCGCCTGGCGAGCCGACCACCGGTCGGCAAACGTCTCGCAGTATTTGGATTGCTGGCAGACAAGGATCTGGATGGTGTTGTCGGCGAATTGAATGCTAGTGTCCAGCACTGGGCCGTTGCGCCGCTGGATTCACCGCGGGCGCGGCCGGTCGCCGATTTGCACGGGGCGTTGCAGAACCTTGGTGCTTCGGTAGCGTCCTATGACAGCGTGGCCGCCGCCCTGGAAGGGCAGTGCGCGCTGGCGACGAGCAACGACGAGATTCTGTTGTTCGGATCATTTTATTGTGTCGCCGAGGCCCTTGAATGGCTGGCTCGGCGCTCCACGGAGGAAGTGGCAAATGGCATTGCTGGATAAGGCTTACAAACAGCGCATGGTCGGCGCCTTGGTGTTGGTGGCGCTGGCAGTGATTTTCCTGCCGATGCTGTTTTCCCGACAGGATGAACAGCGTCAGGTAACGGTCGACGCGCCGGCTGCGCCGCAGGCGCCTTCGGTGCCGCAGGTTCAGGTTGAGCCGGTGGTCGTGCCCGAGCCCCAGGCCTTGCCGCAAGAGCCCGTGCCGAGTGATGACGACATCGCCCAGCAGGAAGAGCCATCGATGCCGATCGCACCGACTGCGCCCGTCGCGCCTGCGCCTGCCGCAAAACCGGTAACGCCGCCTCCAGCGCCGGCTCCGGTCAACAAACCGACGACTGCACCCGGTCAGCCGATTACCGCCGCACCGGGCAAGCCGGACACTACGCAAAGTCGCGTCGACGCCAATGGCCTGTCGGTCAGCTGGTCGGTGCAACTGGCCAGCCTGTCGAACCGTGCCAGTGCAGAAAACCTGCAAAAAACCCTGCGCAGCCAGGGTTACAACGCCTACATCCGCACGGCTGACGGCAAGAATCGGGTATTCGTCGGGCCACTGATCGAGCGTGCAGAAGCCGATCGTCTGCGTGACTTGTTGAACCGCCAGCAGAACCTCAAGGGTTTTGTGGTGCGCTTCCAGCCTGAGCGCGGTTGAAAACTATCGCCCCGATTTGAAATGCACTGACAATCGCAGCTTACCGATAAGCATGGGCTCTGCTAAAATGCGCCGCCTTATCCGTCTGTAGGCTGCACTGTGCCATTTACCTGGGTTGACTGGGCGATCGTTGCAATCATCGCCATCTCCGCATTGATCAGTCTGAGCCGCGGCTTCGTCAAGGAAGCATTATCGCTGGTGACCTGGATCATCGCAGGAGTCGTTGCCTGGATGTTCGGTGGTGCATTGTCCGAGTACCTCGCCGGATACATCGAAACGCCATCGGCTCGCGTGATCGCGGGCTGCGCAATAATGTTTGTCGCCACGCTGATCGTAGGCGCAATGATCAATTATCTTATCGGCGAATTGGTTCGCGTCACCGGGTTGTCCGGGACCGATCGATTCCTCGGCATGGCCTTCGGCGCCGCGCGTGGCGTGTTGCTGGTGGTCGTGGCGGTCGGGCTGTTGAGCCTGGGGCCGGTACAGCAGGACGGGTGGTGGCAACAGTCGCAGCTCGTGCCAAAATTTCTATTGGTTGCAGACTGGTCCAAAAACCTGATCCTCGGGTGGAGCAGTCAGTGGCTTGCCAGCGGTATCAGCGTACCCGCTGAAATACCGTTCAAGGAGCACCTCTTGCCGACGGCCAAAACGCCTCAGTGAGTTGTGTTCAGTTCAGATCCATTAAGTAGGGGTTGCGTCGCATGTGTGGCATCGTCGGTATCGTCGGTAAGTCGAACGTCAATCAGGCGCTGTATGACGCGCTAACCGTCCTCCAGCACCGCGGCCAGGACGCTGCCGGTATCGTGACCAGCCATGACGGCCGGTTATTCCTGCGCAAGGACAACGGCCTGGTGCGTGACGTGTTCCATCAGCGTCACATGCAACGTCTGGTCGGCCACATGGGCATTGGCCATGTGCGTTATCCGACCGCTGGCAGCTCGACTTCGGCCGAAGCTCAACCGTTCTACGTCAACTCGCCTTACGGCATCACCCTGGCGCACAACGGTAACCTGACCAACGTTGAACAGCTGGCCAAGGAGATTTACGAATCTGACCTGCGCCACGTCAACACCAACTCCGATTCGGAAGTGCTGCTGAACGTGTTCGCGCACGAGCTGGCCCAGCGCGGCAAGCTGCAGCCGACCGAAGAAGACGTGTTCGCTGCGGTCACTGACGTGCACAACCGTTGCGTCGGTGGTTACGCCGTCGTGGCGATGGTGACCGGCTACGGCATCGTCGGTTTCCGCGACCCGCACGGCATCCGTCCGATCGTCTTCGGCCAGCGTCACACCGACGAAGGCGTCGAGTACATGATCGCCTCCGAAAGCGTGTCCCTGGACGTGCTCGGTTTCACCCTGATTCGCGACCTGGCACCGGGCGAAGCGGTCTACATCACTGAAGACGGCAAGCTGCACACCCGTCAGTGCGCGACCAACCCGTCCCTGACCCCCTGCATCTTCGAACACGTCTACCTGGCGCGTCCGGATTCGATCATCGACGGCGTGTCGGTCTACAAGGCCCGTCTGCGCATGGGCGAGAAGCTCGCCGAGAAGATCCTGCGCGAGCGTCCGGATCACGACATCGACGTGGTCATCCCGATCCCTGACACCAGCCGCACTGCGGCGCTGGAGCTGGCGAACCACCTGGGCGTCAAGTTCCGCGAAGGCTTCGTGAAGAACCGCTACATCGGCCGGACCTTCATCATGCCGGGCCAGGCCGCACGGAAAAAATCCGTACGCCAGAAGCTCAACGCCATCGAACTGGAATTCCGTGGCAAGAACGTGATGCTGGTGGACGACTCGATCGTTCGCGGCACCACTTGCAAGCAGATCATCCAGATGGCCCGCGAAGCCGGCGCCAAAAACGTGTATTTCTGCTCCGCGGCACCGGCCGTTCGCTACCCGAACGTCTACGGCATCGACATGCCGAGCGCTCACGAACTGATCGCGCACAACCGTTCGACTCAGGACGTCGCTGACCTGATCGGCGCTGACTGGCTGATCTATCAGGACTTGCCTGACTTGATCGAAGCAGTGGGTGGCGGCAAGATCAAGATCGACAAGTTCGATTGCGCGGTGTTCGACGGCCAGTACGTCACCGGCGATGTCGACGAGGCCTACCTGAACAAGATCGAGCAGGCACGCAACGATGCCTCCAAGGTCAAGACGCAGGCAGTCAGTGCGATCATTGATCTGTACAACAACTGAGTAACTACCGGCCTGTATCTGTAGGAGCGAGGCTTGCCCGCGAAGGCGGTATCACAGGCAACAATGATGTTGAATGTGACGACCCCTTCGCGGGCAAGCCTCGCTCCTACGTAATGGGTGTTCCCCTCCAGGCCGGTTTTGTATCTATTACCGAGCAAGGCAAGGAGTGACAGCATGAGTCAGGATTGGGATGCCGGTCGGCTGGACAGCGACCTCGAAGGCGTAGCGTTCGATACCCTGGCCGTACGCGCCGGTCAGCACCGCACGCCGGAAGGCGAACACGGTGATCCGATGTTCTTCACTTCCAGCTACGTATTCCGTACCGCCGCTGATGCGGCCGCGCGCTTCGCCGGGGAAGTGCCGGGCAACGTTTACTCGCGTTACACCAACCCCACCGTGCGCGCGTTCGAAGAGCGCATTGCCGCGCTGGAAAGCGCCGAGCAAGCTGTGGCTACCGCCACCGGCATGGCCGCGATCATGGCGGTGGTGATGAGCCTGTGCAGTGCTGGCGATCATGTGCTGGTGTCGCGCAGTGTGTTCGGTTCGACCATCAGCCTGTTCGAGAAGTACTTCAAGCGCTTCGGCATCGAAGTCGATTACGTGCCTCTGGCGGACCTGTCCGGCTGGGATGCGGCGATCAAGGCCAGCACCAAATTGTTGTTCGTCGAGTCGCCATCCAATCCGCTGGCCGAGCTGGTGGATATCGCCGAGCTGTCGAAAATCGCTCATGCCAAAGGCGCGATGCTGGTGGTCGACAACTGCTTCTGCACGCCGGCATTGCAGCAGCCGCTGAAGATGGGCGCGGACATCGTCGTGCACTCGGCGACCAAGTTCATCGACGGCCAGGGCCGTTGCATGGGCGGTGTTGTGGCGGGTCGCAGCGAGCAGATGAAAGAAGTGGTCGGTTTCCTGCGCACTGCCGGACCGACCTTGAGTCCATTCAATGCCTGGATTTTCCTCAAGGGCCTGGAAACGCTGAGTCTGCGCATGAAGGCGCACTGCGCCAATGCCCAGCAACTGGCCGAGTGGCTGGAGCAGCAGGACGGTATCGAGAAAGTCCATTACGCCGGCCTGAAGAGCCACCCGCAGCATGAACTGGCTCAGCGTCAGCAGAAAGGTTTCGGTGCTGTGGTGAGTTTCGAGGTCAAGGGCGGCAAAGAGGGTGCGTGGCGTTTTATCGATGCGACGCGGTTGATTTCGATCACCGCCAACCTTGGCGACAGCAAGACCACCATCACGCACCCGAGCACGACCTCTCACGGCCGTCTGGCACCGCAGGAGCGTGAAGCAGCGGGTATTTGTGACAGCCTGATCCGCATTGCGGTCGGTCTGGAAGACGTGGCCGACCTGCAGGCGGATCTGGCGCGCGGGTTGGCTGCCTTGTGATCGAGTTGTCCACGCCGACTACCGGTTCCAATGGCCGAGTTGCACTGGTCACCGGTGCTGCGCGGGGCATTGGCCTGGGGATTGCGGCCTGGCTGATCAGCGAAGGCTGGCAGGTGGTGCTGACGGATCTGGATCGGGTACGCGGTTCGAAGGTGGCGAAGGTGCTGGGCGACAACGCCTGGTTCATCGCCATGGACGTTTCGAACGAAGGGCAGGTGGCGTTGGGCGTCGCCGAGGTGCTGGGGCAGTTCGGGCGTCTGGATGCGCTGGTGTGCAACGCGGCAGTGGCCGATCCCCACAACATCACCCTGGAAAGCCTTGATCTGGCTTACTGGAATCGGGTGTTGGCGGTGAATCTCAGCGGGCCGATGCTGTTGGCCAAGCACTGTGCGCCGTACCTGCGTGCCCACAGCGGGGCGATCGTCAACCTGGCCTCGACCCGCGCTGGACAGTCGGAACCCGACACGGAGGCTTATGCGGCGAGCAAGGGCGGGCTGTTGGCCCTGACTCACGCGTTGGCGATCAGCCTGGGTCCGGAAATTCGTGTCAATGCGGTCAGTCCTGGCTGGATTGATGCGCGGGATCCCTCGATACGCCGTGCCGAACCGCTGACCGAGGCCGACCATGCGCAGCATCCGGCGGGCAGGGTAGGGACGGTCGAGGACGTGGCAGCGATGGTTGCGTGGCTCTTGTCGAAGAATGCGGGTTTCGTCACGGGTCAGGAGTTCGTGGTCGATGGTGGCATGACCAAGAAGATGATTTACAGCGACTGATAGGACGGAGTGCTGTCTGCGGCATTGATGTTGAATTTGCCGCCGCCTTCGCGAGCAAGCCCGCTCCCACAGTGGACCGCGTTTCCTCAGGCAACATGCGTTCTAATGTGGGAGCGGGCTTGCTCGCGAAGGCGGTCTCACTATTGCCAACGTTGTCCCGAATGACATGTTTTTGTCTTTTTCAGAAAAACTTCAAGCGGGCTATTGACTTAGCTTCGTTAGGTGCGTAAATTTCGCGGCCTCGGAGAAGCAAAGGGTGATTAGCTCAGCTGGGAGAGCGTCTGCCTTACAAGCAGAATGTCGGCGGTTCGATCCCGTCATCACCCACCACTTCTTGAGAGTCTTGCGAAAGCAAGATGGAAGCTGAAAAGCCTCCACCGACGCGCAGCGGTAGTTCAGTCGGTTAGAATACCGGCCTGTCACGCCGGGGGTCGCGGGTTCGAGTCCCGTCCGCTGCGCCATATTTTCCGAGTCAGGTACGCCCTGATTCGAGATTGAAAGAGAGATTGAAAAGTCTCGGAGCTTTCAATCAGACGAGTTAGGACGCAAGTCCAAAGCGATACGCAGCGGTAGTTCAGTCGGTTAGAATACCGGCCTGTCACGCCGGGGGTCGCGGGTTCGAGTCCCGTCCGCTGCGCCATATCTGCCTCAAGGCCCACTGAACGCCTTGCAGCTACGAAGGAAACCTCTGGTTTATCTTCGAGTCGATAGCAAAGACCCTGGTCGAAAGACCGGGGTTTTTTGTGTCTGCGATTTGACTTCTCTGAATCTGAAACACAGCCCCTGTAGGAGCGAGCTTGCTCGCGAAGAACCTCAACGATGACGTAGCGCTTTTGTAAGCCCGCGTCGTCTGATCGTTCTTCGCGAGCAAGCTCGCTCCTACAGGGGGAGTGTGCCATCTCACAATTCAAACCTTTCTACTCGGTCCGTGCACAAAGGACTTCCTTCGCGACACCGATATTAATTAGAATCACTCTCATTTACGATAACTCCTTGGCACAGGGCTTCTTGAGATGAGTGATGCAGCGATGCCGAAGGAGCAAACCCTTCACGACCTGTACCGCGATCACCGTGGCTGGCTTGAAAGCTGGTTGAGGAGACGCATGGGCAACGGCTGTGATGCGGCGGACCTGAGCCAGGACACGTTCCTGCGTTTGCTCGCCAGCTCTCAACGGATCGCTGACCTGCAAGAGCCCCGTGCCTATCTACTGACAGTCGGCAAACGCCTGCTGAGCAATTTCTACCAGCGTCGCAGCCTCGAGCAGGCCTATCTCGCCGCGCTGGCGTCGATGCCCGAAGAGTGTGCGCCATCACCCGAGCAGCGCTGGCTGCTGCTGGAAACCCTGCAAGCGCTGGATGAGCTGCTCGATGGGCTGCCGAGGGCGGTGCGCAGGGCGTTTCTCTGGAGTCAGCTCGAAGGCTTGAATTACCAGCAAATCGCCGAGCGTCTGCAGGTGTCCGAGCGCACGATCAAACGCTACATGGCGCAAGCCTACGAGCATTGCCTGCTGGTGGAACTGTGAACAGTCAAACGTCCGATGCCCGTCAGGCTGTCCGTGCTGCGGCGCAGTGGCTTGCGTTGCTGGAATCTGGCGGCGCCAATGAGCAGGATCGAGCGAATTTACAGCGTTGGCGTGATACGTGTGCCAGTCACGAGCAGGCCTGGCAGAAGGCGCAAGCCTTGCGTCAGCGTTTCGCCGATCTGCCTTCAGGGTTGGCGTTGAGCAGTCTGGATCGTCCTGATCCGGGGCGGCGCGTGGTGCTCAAGCGCGCATTGGGCGCGGTGGTGCTGGTGCCGACGGCCTGGCTCATCAGCCGTCAGTTGCCTCTGGAGGTCTGGCGTGCCGACCTGCACACCGCCACCGGCGAGCGCAAAAAAGTGCAGCTCGCCGATGGCAGTTCCTTGCAACTCAACACCGCCAGCGCCGTCGATGTGGATTTGCAGAACCGCCGCGTGAAATTGATCGAGGGCGAACTGTCGCTGAGGGTGCCGGGTGCGGCGCCGATGATGATCCAGACCAGGTTCGGAAACGTAATCGTCAGCCAGAGCGAAATCTGTGTTCGTCAGGCTGCGCACGGCTGCCGGGTGTCGGTGTTCAATGGTTCTGTGCAGTTGCAGCCCTTGCAAGGTCCGGCCTTGGCCTTAAGCGCTGGTCAGCAGGCCAATCTTCAAATCGCGGGTGCCGGAGCAACCATGCCATTCGATGCGCTTGCTCCAGGTTGGCGCGAGGGCGTGCTGATGGCGAAGAACCAGCCGCTCGGCGATTTCCTCCGCGAACTGGGCACTTATCGACCGGGCGTCCTGCGTTGGGAGCCGGAGCTGGAAACACTGCGTGTCACCGGCAGTTTCCTGCTGGACGACACTGATCGCGTCCTCGCGTTGCTCGCGGCCAGCCTGCCGCTGGAGGTGCATTCCCGAACCCGTTACTGGGTCACGTTGCTGCCGCGCAAAAATAGTGTGTGAAGCCTGTCCCCTTTTTTCGGCTCGCTTGTCATTCAAGGCATGTGAACGAATCAAGAGAGCCCTTTCAATGTCCGCAACTTGCAATCCACGCCCGGCGTCTTTCCGCCTGCGTCCGTTGTTGCACCTGAGCCTGTTGTTGAGCCTGAGTGCCAGTCCATTGTTCATGACTGCAAGCTGGGCCGAAGACAGTGCCCGGCGCAATTATCAGGTGCCTGCCGGCAGCCTGAGCGATGCGCTGACCCGTTTCGCCGGGTTGGCTGGCGTCAATCTCTCGGTAGACCCGGCGCTGGTGAGCGGTCGCAACAGCACCGGTCTTTCCGGCGAATACGCCGTGGAGGAGGGCTTTGCCCGGCTGTTGCAGGGTTCCGGTCTACAACTGCAACCGGTGGGCGAACAGGCTTACATCCTGACCCCGGCGCCAGAAGGCAGCAGCCTGCAACTGGCCCCCACCTCGATTCTCGGTGCGACCGGCGGGGCGGACGGCGAGGTGTACGCCGGCGGCCAGGTCGCGCGCCGCGGTTCGCAAGGTCTGCTGGGCTCGAAAGACTTCATGGAAACGCCGTTCAGCATGACCACCTACACCAGCGAGGCGGTCAAGAACTTGCAGGCGCGTACCCTTGGCGAGCTGATTGCCAGCGATCCTTCGGTTCGCGCCACCAACCCGGCCGGTGGGCGTTATGAGCAATTCACCATTCGCGGGTTCAGCCTGTTCAACAGTGATGTCGCCTACAACGGTCTGTACGGCGTCCTGCCGACCTACACGATCGACATGGAGATGGCCGACCGCGTCGATATCATCAAAGGCCCGAGCCAGCTCATCAACGGCATCTCGCCGCGAGGCGCCGTGGGTGGCGGGATCAACGTGGTGCCCAAGCGTGCGACCGACAAGCCGATCACTTCGTTTACCGGCAACTACGCGTCCGACAGCCAGACCGGCGGTGCCGTGGATATTGGCAGGCGCTTCGGTGAAGACAACAAATTCGGGATTCGTTTCAACGGCGTGAAGCAGTCCGGCGACACCGAATGGGATCACCAGAATGTCGACCGCGAGATGGCCGTACTGGGCCTGGATTTTCGCGGTGAGCGCCTGCGACTCTCGACCGACCTTGGGCGCACCGAGCGTGATACCGACGCGCCGCAAGAGCGCGTGCAGGTCGGCGCTAACGCGCAGGTACCGCATGCCAGTGATGTGCGTCACAACTATGCGCAGTCCTGGAGCAAGGCGAGTACCAACGACACGTTCGGCACGGTGAACGGCGAATTCGATGTCAGCGATAACGTCATGTTGTACGGCGGTGTAGGGGCGCGCGAAAGCAATCATGACTTCCTCCGTCATGCCGTTGCGGTCACCAACAACAAGGGCGACTTCAGCGTTCAGCCCCGTGACTTCACCCGTGACGAAAGTGTCCGGACGGCTACCGCCGGGGTGCGCAACTGGTTCCACACCGGCCCGGTGAGCCATGAGGTCAACCTGGCCGCCAGCTATTTCTACATGGACTTCGAAAATGGCGGCGCCCGTTATGCCGCGGCCAACAGCAACCTCTACAACCCCGTGGAAACACCCACGCCTGTCAGGCCCACTCGACTCGATTCGAAGGTCTACACCGAGAACCGCTTCAGCGGCGTGGCGCTGGCCGACACACTGGGTTTCTTCGATGACCGGCTGCTGCTGACCCTTGGCGCCCGCTGGCAGCGCGTGAAGGTCGACGATTGGACCGGTGATGTCAAAGGCGACACCGCCTACGATGAGGAAAAGGTCTCGCCGTCGGGCGGCATCCTGTTCAAGGCGACCGACAAGCTATCGCTGTATGCCAACTACATGGAAGGCCTGAGTCAGGGCAAGATTGCACCGTCGACCTCGATCAACGAGGACGAAATCTTCCCGCCGTTCGTCAGCCGCCAGGTCGAGGTCGGCGCCAAGTATGACGCAGGTGCGTTTGCCGTGACCGCCGCGGTGTTCCGGATCAAGCAGCCGGCCTATGAAACCAACGCCACGACGCGGGTTTTCGGCCCGAACGGCAAGCGCCAGAACGACGGGGTGGAACTGAGTGTGTTCGGTGAGCCGCTCAAAGGTTTTCGCTTGCTCGGCGGTGTCATGTACATCGACAGCGAGTTGACCCATACCACCAATGGCACCTTCGACGGCAACCGCGCGCCGGCCACACCGAAATACAACGTCAACCTGGGCGCCGAGTGGGACGTGCCGCACGTACAGGGCTTGACGCTGACCAGTCGTGGCATCTATTCCAGCTCGCAGTTTCTGGACCAGTCCAACAACAAGGAAATCGACTCGTGGGAGCGTTTCGACGTGGGCGCACGCTATGCGTTCAAGGTCGAGGAGAAGAACATCACCCTGCGGGCCAATATCGAGAACGTGGCAGACAAGCGCTACTGGAGTTCGGCCGGGGCCTCGGATGACAGCGAGCCTGGATTGACGTTGTCGACGCCGCGCACCTACCTGCTTTCGGCGACTGTCGACTTCTGAATCGAACCTGTGGGAGTCTGCTCGCGAAGGCGGAGGCACATCCGAGATATCTATGCCTGACCTGACGCCATCGCAAGCAGGCTCTCTCCCGCATTGGTTTTGCGCCGTTGCACAGATTGAGTGAGCAGCCCATATCGACTGTGGGAGCGGGCTTGCTCGCGAAGGCGGCCCAAGCAACACCGCCACAGGAGCGCCTGCTCGCTCCACAATGGATTTTTGGTGTGTCTGAAAAAAAGGGCCGCTTCAAGCGGCCCTTTGCACATTCGTCGTCAGAATCCGAGCTTGTCCCGCAAGCCGTAATACCAGGCCCCCAACGCCGCAAACGGCGTCCGCAGTAGTTGCCCGCCGGGGAATGGGTAGTGCGGCAGATCGGCAAACGCATCAAAACGCTCAGCCTGGCCGCGCAACGCCTCGGCCAGCACCTTGCCCGCCAGATGCGTATACGTCACGCCATGACCGCTGCAACCTTGGGAATAGTAGATGTTATCGCCCAAGCGCCCGACCTGAGGAAGACGCGACAGGGTCAGCAGGAAGTTGCCGGTCCAGGCGTAATCGATCTTCACGTCCTTGAGCTGCGGGAACGCCTTGATCATCTTCGGCCGGATGATCGCCTCGATGTTCGCCGGATCCCGCGCGCCGTACACCACGCCACCGCCGAAAACCAGACGCTTGTCGCCGGTCAGGCGGTAATAGTCGAGGAGGTAATTGCAGTCTTCGACGCAGTAATCCTGCGGCAACAAGCTCTTGGCCAGTGCCTCGCCCAATGGTTCGGTGGTGATTACCTGAGTTCCGCAAGGCATCGACTTGGCCGCCAGCTCCGGCACCAGATTGCCGAGATAAGCGTTGCCCGCCACGATGATGAACTTGGCCCGGACTCTACCCTGGGGCGTGTGCACCACCGGGTTCGCGCCGCGCTCGATTCGCACCGCCGGCGATTGCTCATAAATGGTGCCGCCCAACGACTCGATCGCCGCCGCTTCGCCGAGTGCCAGGTTCAGCGGATGAATGTGCCCGCCGCTCATGTCGAGCATGCCGCCCACATATTGATCGCAGTTCACCACTTCACGGATGCGCTTCTGATCCATCAGCTCAAGCTGCGTGTGACCGAAACGCTCCCACAGACGCTTCTGCGATTCCAGATGGCCCATTTGCTTGGCGGTGATGGCGGCGAACACACCGCCGTCCTTCAGGTCGCATTGGATGTTGTATTTGGCCACCCGCTCACGAATGATCTGGCCGCCCTCGAACGCCATCTGCCCCAACAACTGCGCCTGCTTGGGACCTACGGTTCGCTCGATCACATCGATGTCGCGGCTGTAACTGTTAACGATCTGGCCACCGTTGCGTCCCGACGCGCCAAAACCCACCTTGGCGGCTTCCAGCACCGTGACCTTGAAACCGTTCTCCAGCAGAAACAGGGCAGAGGACAGACCGGTGTAACCGGCACCGATCACACAGACATCAGTCTCTACGTCACCCTGCAAGACCGGGCGCGGCGGAACCGCATTGGCCGATGCAGCGTAATAGGACTCTGGGTAGGGGGTGTTAGCCATCCTGCAGCCTCTGTTTAATATATTTTACGAGTGCGCCGATGCTACCCGAGTTAAAAATCGACCGCCAGCCACCGCAAAATCTTCTTTGTAGCGACGAAATTAAATATTTTGCATATTCATAGGGTTAGCTCGAAAAAAGGTGTTGACACCCCTCCGGAATTCCGTAGAATGCCGCCTCACAGCAGGCACGTAGCTCAGTTGGTTAGAGCACCACCTTGACATGGTGGGGGTCGTTGGTTCGAGTCCAATCGCGCCTACCAAACAAAATCCGCTCTGCTGGGCGGTCTAGAAGGGCTCACCGAAAGGTGGGCCCTTTTTTGTTGCCTGCGATTTTTCAGCGCCCCTCAAAGCGCCAGCTCGGCGCCCACCTCCAAGTCATCACCTCAAGGCAATCGCCGAGGTACAACCAAGGCTCCAGGGTCATAGTCATTTCCAGTCAGGTCCCGCCCTCCGTGACCGGATGAGACATGGAGGTGGTGGCAATTTGGCATTGCTCAAATTAACGAGTATTGTGGCGCCCGTTCCTCCTCACGCCATGGACGCGGTAATGACAACAGTGCCTTCAATCGTTACGAAACAAGAGACTCACTTAGGTTACGAAATCCAGGTGGTTACAGTCGGGCCGATCAAAACACAGCAGGACGAACCGGAAAATCTGCACACGCATCACAAAGCCAGGATTTCTATTTGGTTCGATGGCAAAGAGATCAGGGAAGCAGGTGAGGCCCCTTCCATGCGTTTTGTGTCGCGGGAGGACGCAACTGAATTTGGTTTCGAAATCGGCCGAATAATTGTCGCGCAACGTCGAAAATTAACTGCTTTCAAGCTGATTGATCGTGCGTGCGAACTCTTCAAGTTGCCGCGATTGCTGTTCCGTCATCAAGATTTCAAGTTGCGACAGGGGCGCGAAGCGGGTGGGCTCTGATCCTTTTGGCTGAGTTTAGTAATGCTGAGCCATTCATGACTTCCATCCTTCGCCGCAGGCAGGTCTCTGCTTTTTGGGCTACTACTTTCAGGCCAATCGGAACGTTGGCCTGACGGGAGTATATCGATGCTTGTGCACTGGTTTCTTGCTGCGATCCATCTATTGGCGTTTGCCCTCGGCTTCTGGGCAGTCCTGTCCCGAGGTACGGCTTTTCGGCGCCTGGCTACGGGCGTGGGGGAGGCTCGCAGCGTATTGATCGCGGATAACCTGTGGGGGATTTCTGCGGTCGTCCTGCTGGTCACCGGTGGGATGCGAGCTTTTGGCGGGTACGAAAAGGGCAGTGACTACTATCTTCATCAGCCGCTGTTCCACCTCAAGATGGCGCTGTTCGTCCTGATCCTGTTGCTTGAAGTTGCACCGATGGTGACGTTGATCAAATGGCGGATTGCGCAGGCGCGGGGTGCAGCCATCAATTCCGGTCGTGCAACGCTGTTTGCACGGATCAGTCATATCGAAGCGCTGCTGGTGCTGCTGATGGTTGTGGCGGCTACGGGCATGGCGCGGGGTGTGACATTGGGTTAGTCGAGTGTGATTGCGCACTTCCCCAGGGTTTATCCGAAACGTCCGACAGCCATGACGTGAGACATGCCGCTAGTATCGGCTTCACGTTCTGGGTGGGTGACTGCGGTGGTGTTAGCGACGCGTGAATCTTAGCCAGCCGTGATTCCAGGGCGAACGGGCTGGCTACTGACTGCAACAGGATTCAGGTTTGCGGCTTGTCCGGGGCGGTCAGGCCAGCCTGAATGCGCTGATAAATTTCTTCGCGATGCACCGCAACGTCTTTCGGGGCGTTGATGCCAATTCTGACTTGCTGGCCGCTTACGCCCAGAATGGTGATCGTAATGTCATCACCAATGTTTATGCTTTCACCGACTTTGCGGGTGAGTATCAGCATGGTCTTCTCCTTGATTGCTTTGTGGGGCACCTGATTCGGACAGTGCAGAGGTCGGTGGTCTGTATAGATTAGTGCGAAGTCTCACGGTTTGGGTGCCTCTTTCTGACGCGCAGATGCTGCATTAATTCCCAAGGCGTAACTATACAGAGGCCGCATCCATCATTCTCGTTGTTTTGCGCCCATTTTGCGGCACTCGAGAAGTATTCATGGATGTTAAAATCCCCGCTTTCAGCATTCAGAGGGAAGCGTTGTGCGCAAAATGGCCTTGGTAATCGCAGTACTGGCAATGGCGGGATGTGGTGAAGGCAAGAGCGTTGACGCGCAAAAGCCGCAGCCGGCGGCGACTGCAGCGCCTGCGGTGGCCTCCGGACCGCAGTGGGATCTGGAAGTGCGAGGTGAAATAACCCAGGCTGTCAGCGATCTGAGTGGCTGGCTGATTGAGCACAGTTTCGTTTCCAGTGTGGTCAAGGAAAATGGCAAGACCCGCATCCTGATGGGACCATTCAGTTCGAAAGCCGAAGCTGAAGCCAAACAGGAAGAGGTGCGCGCAGCACTGACCCGTGCGAAAAAGCAGAACATCGAATTGCTGGTCATCGAGCGACCGGTGACTCAGTAACGGCATCATCCGCCGGCCGAGCGCCTTGGAATGACGAGCGCGGTTTAAACAAAAAAGGCCTCGGGCGTTACCCCGAGGCCTTTTTTGTGCGCGTCAGCGTTTAACCGCAGGCCTTCATGTCCACCGGCCCGACAAACTCGTTACCGCGCCCCATTACGCACGCCACGCTCTGGTTGCGTTGCTGTTCCCAGGCTTGAACCGGGTAAGTTTTGTTCCAGGCTTCGTACAGTTGCCGATCCTGTTTTGACAGGTGCAAACCGTACTGCTTGCTCATGTAGAAGTAAGTCCGGGCGATCATGCCGCGAATGGAAGGACGAGGCATGACCTTCTTCGCCTTGAAATCGACCTGAGTCAGGCACGAGCCGTATTGACCGGATTGCTCCGGCAGCCAGCCAAAGCTGAAATTGCTGCGATCACCATTCACTTCGCCGATGCTCGGTACCAGGTTGTGCAAATCGGCCTCGGCTTTCTGATAGGTCGGGTCGTAACGCGTGCAATTCTTGCGTCCGCCTTCCTGCCAGCACTGACGCTGGTGGCCGATCTGCCAGGCGGGGACGATGTGCTCCCATTCGATGCGGGAAGCGCGCTTGGCATTTTTGCGCGGTACATAACCGCAGGCGGCGAGGTTTACCTTGTTGCCGGTGTACTTGCACCCGCAGTAGAACTCGGTGGATTGCGGCGCATACAGCTTCCAGGCGACCTTCTTGGCTTCGTTGAAAGTGCGCGGGGCGTCAGCCTGGGCGCCCATCGCGAAGAACAGAAACAGCAAAACAAAACAACGGACACTCATTGACTCAATCTTCCTTCGGCACAACCCAGAAAATCTGCACGCCGCCATCGTCGCGGTAGGCGAGGGTGACGTTGTCGTTCTCGTCGATTTCTTCGAGCAATTGTTCCCACTCATCCACGGGCTCGTCCGGAAGACGGAAGATCAGTGCGGCTTTGGCTTTCTGGGCGGTGGGGGAATTGATGATTTTTTGAACGCGCATACCCATGCGTTGATAGGCGTCAGGAGAGGCAGGGGTGGTGGCCACGGAATTATCCTTATTAAGCTGTACGTGCATACAGTATTTAACTGTAGGCATTTTCGCAACTGCTTAAAATTCAAGAAAATCCTCTGACAGTGGTTTTTTCCGTTTGGTGTAGGAAGAGGGAAATTTTTTTATCGGATAAGAGACCACTTGCCAGGGGGCAAATGGTGACGGTGGTGCCCGACCGGAACCGGTCGGGCGAGGGCGAATCAGTATTCCCAGAACATCCGCTGCAGCTCTTTGCTGTCATTGGTCTTGGTCAGCGCGACCATGGCCAGGATGCGGGCTTTCTGTGGATTCAAGTCATGCGCCACGACCCAGTCGTATTTGTCGTCAGGCTGTTCAGCGTTACGCAGTACGAAACCACCGGCGTTGACGTGGGAAGACCGAATGATTTGTACGCCGTCTTTACGCAAGGCCTGCAGGGCTGGAACGACCCGCGAAGACACCGAACCGTTGCCGGTGCCGGCGTGGATGATGGCTTTGGCGCCGGATTGAGCCAGCGCTTTGTAGGCGGTATCACTCACGTTGCCGTAGGAATAGGCGATTTCGACGTCAGGCAGGCTCTTGATGTCCTTGATGTCGAATTCCGAATCCATGGTGTGGCGCTTGGCTGGCAGGCGGAACCAGTAGGATTTGCCTTCAACCACCATGCCGAGGGGACCCCAGGCACTTTTAAACGCCTCGGTCTTGATGTTGATCATTTTGCTGACGTCGCGACCGGACTGGATTTCATCGTTCATGGTCACCAGTACGCCTTTGCCGCGAGCATCTTTGCTGCTGGCCACGGCGACGGCGTTGTACAGGTTCAGCATACCGTCGGCGGACATCGCGGTGCCCGGACGCATGGAGCCCACGACGATGATCGGCTTGTCGGTTTTTTCGACCAAGTTCAGGAAGTAAGCGGTCTCTTCCAGGGTGTCGGTGCCGTGGGTGATGACGATGCCATCGACGTCTTTGCTGTCGGCCAGTTCGGCCACACGACGGCCCAGTTGCAGCAGGTTGTCGTTGGTGATGCTTTCTGACGCAATCTGCATGACCTGTTCGCCGCGAACGTTAGCCAGTTGGCTCAGTTCCGGAACCCCGGCGATCAATTGTTCAATGCCGACTTTTGCCGCTTGATAAGTCGCGCTGTTGGCGGCGCTGGCACCTGCGCCGGCAATGGTGCCGCCGGTGGCGAGGATCACCACGTTCGCCAGTTTCTGTTGGGTTTCGGCTTCTTTTGCCTGAAGGGCTGTCGGAAGGAGTAGCAGGAGGGCCAAGGCGCCCGGAACGAAAGTCTTGAAAGCAGATGTCATTATTTTTCTCTTCTAGTAGTGACGGTGCTGATGCAGGTTCATCTAGATGTGCCCCAGGCGGATCTGAACGCTTGGGGTGGAGGAGAGGGAGCAGGATCTGTACCAGTCATATCCGGAATTGAAAAAATGCCTTTAACCTAATGATTGGTATCAATTTTCTGGTTTGTGTCAGATAGACATTCACCAGCTTGTTGTCCGGGTTTCCGAATATGGTTGGCATTTGCGTTCGGCTCTCCGAAAAGGACTACGGACCCTGTCGAACAAGTCGTCTTGCCAGATAGCGAATCAGCATTAAAGAACCTCGCGCGCAGGTCGATGCCCTCCAAAGGATCTTTTTCTCCAGGAGTTCAAATGTCATTTCCGGTTGGCTTCCCCAATGCAGGCGCAATCACCATCGGTGGCAAGTCCACGGCGACGATCAACGCTTTGAGCGAATCGACTTCCGAAACGTCGACGCTGGCGTTGGGTAACGAGGAAGTGGCTGACGAAACCAAGGTCCGCACCGGTGGCGGCACCCCGGCCGAAGCCAAAGCAGATAGCGGCAGCGACCAAAGCATCCCAGTAAAAATATTGCTCAAGCGCATGCAGGAATTGCAGCAGCAACTGCGCGAGCAACAGCAGCAATTGGCTGCGGCTCAGGCGGCGTCTTACCCGACACCGGAAGCCAAGACCGCGGTAGTCATGGCAATTCAGGGGCAGGTCGCGAACACCAGCGGCGCGCTGGCAGAAGTAACCGGCAATCTGGTCAAGGAACTGGCCAAGGGGTCCAGCGCGGGTGGTATTGTCAGCACGACGGCGTAAAGGGACACTCCCCGAAGTACAAAACGGATTTTTCGGTCGTTGACAAATGACGACAGGGTTCGCATAGTTCGGTCTACGCAAACGTTTGCGCGGCTCCGTCGAGGGTGTGTCCCTCGGCGAATGCGGTGAAGCTTGCACCGGCGCAAACGTTGCTCAGAATAATCATAAGATCGGAGTGAATCCATGAAGCTGCCATTCGCTGGACGTCTTCTCGCTGTCGCTATGCTGGCTGCCGCATCCGTCGCGTTGCCTGCCTCCTCGGCTTTCGCCGAATCCCCTGAAAAACCTAAAGTCGCGCTGGTCATGAAATCCCTGGCCAACGAATTCTTCCTGACCATGGAAGACGGCGCCAAGGCCTACCAGAAAGACCACTCCGCCGATTTCGACCTGATCTCCAACGGTATCAAGGACGAAACCGACACCGCGGGCCAAACGCGCATCGTCGAGCAAATGATTCTGGCCAAGGTCAATGCGCTGGTCATCGCACCCGCTGATTCGAAGGCCATGGTTCCGGTGATCAAGAAAGCCATCGATGCCGGCATCACCGTGATCAACATCGATAACCAGTTGGATCCTGCCGTCGTCAAAAGCAAAAACATCACCGTTCCGTTCGTAGGCCCGGACAACCGCAAAGGTGCGCGTCTGGTAGGTGAATACCTGGCCAAGCAACTGAAGGCCGGTGACGAAGTCGGCATCATCGAAGGCGTGTCCACCACCACCAACGCCCAGGCCCGGACTGCTGGCTTCAAGGATGCGATGGAAGCGGCGCAAATCAAGGTCGTTTCTCTACAGTCCGGCGATTGGGAAATCGATAAAGGCAACAAGGTCGCGGCTTCGATTCTTAGTGAATACCCGGACGTCAAAGCCCTGCTGGCCGGCAACGACAGCATGGCCGTCGGCGCGGTCTCCGCCGTGCGAGCCGCGGGCAAGGCCGGCAAGGTGCAAGTTGTCGGCTACGACAACATCAACGCCATCAAGCCAATGCTCAAGGATGGCCGCGTCCTGGCCACCGCTGACCAGTTTGCCGCCAGGCAAGCCGTATTCGGCATCGAGACGGCGCTGAAAATCATCAAGGGCGAGAAGGTCGACAGCGGCACCAACGGCGTCATCGAAACTCCGGTAGAGCTGGTGACCAAGTAGTCCTTCTGGCGACACAACGGTGCTCGCCCGTCCGGGCGAGCGCATGGAGAGTTTTTTATGTCAGTTTCCGCTCCGAACGCTGTCCTCTCGGTCAGCGGTATCGGTAAGACTTATGCGCAACCTGTCCTCAGCGGCATCGACCTGACGTTGATGCGCGGTGAAGTGCTGGCGCTGACCGGCGAGAATGGCGCCGGCAAAAGCACGCTGTCGAAGATCATCGGCGGGCTAGTCACGCCGACCACCGGCCAGATGCAATTTCAGGGTCAGGATTATCGTCCCGGCAGTCGCACCCAGGCTGAAGACCTGGGTATTCGCATGGTCATGCAAGAACTCAATCTGCTGCCGACCCTGTCGGTGGCGGAAAACCTGTTTCTCGACAACCTGCCCAGCAACGCTGGCTGGATCAGCCGCAAGCAATTGCGCAAGGCAGCGATCGAGGCCATGGCCCACGTCGGGCTCGACGCGATCGACCCGGACACCCTGGTCGGCGAGCTGGGTATCGGTCACCAGCAAATGGTCGAAATCGCCCGCAACCTGATCGGCGATTGTCATGTGCTGATCCTCGACGAACCGACCGCGATGCTGACGGCCCGTGAAGTCGAGATGCTGTTCGAGCAGATCACGCGCCTGCAAGCGCGCGGCGTGTCGATCATCTATATCTCGCACCGTCTCGAAGAATTGGCCCGTGTGGCTCAGCGCATTGCGGTGTTGCGCGACGGCAACCTGGTCTGCGTCGAGCCGATGGCCAATTACAACAGCGAGCAACTGGTCACCCTGATGGTCGGTCGTGAACTCGGCGAACACATCGACATGGGCTCGCGCCAGGTCGGAGCGCCGGCGTTGACAGTCAAGGGGCTGACCCGCTCGGACAAGGTGCGCGACGTGTCCTTCGAAGTGCGTGCCGGCGAGATCTTCGGGATTTCCGGATTGATCGGGGCAGGGCGCACCGAGTTGCTGCGCCTGATCTTCGGCGCCGACACGGCGGACAGCGGCACGGTTGCGCTGGGTTCGCCAGCACAGGTCGTGAGTATTCGTTCACCGGTGGACGCGGTCAGACACGGCATCGCCCTGATCACTGAAGACCGCAAGGGCGAAGGCTTGCTGCTGACCCAATCGATCAGTGCGAACATCGCCTTGGGCAACATGCCGGAGATTTCCAGCGGTGGTTTCGTCAACAACGGTGACGAAATGTCCCTGGCTCAGCGTCAGATCGACGCCATGCGCATCCGCAGCTCCAGCCCGACGCAATTGGTGTCGGAGCTGTCCGGCGGCAACCAGCAGAAAGTCGTGATCGGCCGATGGCTGGAGCGCGATTGTTCAGTGTTGCTGTTCGACGAGCCGACACGCGGCATCGACGTCGGCGCCAAATTCGACATCTATGCACTGCTCGGTGAGCTGACCCGTCAGGGTAAGGCGTTGGTGGTGGTGTCCAGCGATCTGCGCGAACTGATGCTGATCTGCGACCGCATCGGCGTGCTGTCGGCGGGGCGCCTGATCGAGACATTCGAGCGCGATAGCTGGACCCAGGATGACTTGCTTGCCGCCGCTTTTGCCGGCTACCAAAAACGTGATGCGTTGCTCAATGAAGCAGCGCCTAGGAATCCTCAATGAAAACTGCAACGTCTGCCGGTAAACGTAGTGGCAATTTTTACGGCCTCGGCACCTATCTGGGCCTGGCCGGTGCCTTGCTGGCGATGGTCGCGCTGTTCTCGGTCCTGAGCAGCCATTTCCTGTCTTACGACACCTTCAGCACCCTGGCCAACCAGATTCCGGACTTGATGGTGCTGGCGGTCGGCATGACATTCGTGTTGATCATCGGCGGCATCGATCTGTCGGTGGGCTCGGTGCTGGCACTCGCCGCGTCGACGGTCAGCGTGGCGATTCTCGGCTGGGGCTGGAGCGTACTGCCGGCAGCATTGCTCGGCATGGCGGCGGCAGCGTTGGCCGGAACCATCACGGGTTCGATCACCGTGGCGTGGCGTATTCCGTCGTTCATCGTGTCCCTCGGCGTGCTGGAAATGGCGCGCGGCGTGGCGTACCAGATGACCGGTTCGCGCACCGCCTACATCGGTGATGCCTTTGCCTGGCTGTCCAACCCGATCGCCTTCGGCATTTCGCCGTCATTCATCATTGCCTTGCTGATCATCTTCATTGCTCAGGCCGTGCTGACCCGCACGGTGTTCGGCCGCTACCTGATTGGCATCGGCACCAACGAAGAAGCCGTGCGTCTGGCAGGGATCAATCCAAAACCCTACAAGATCCTGGTGTTCAGCCTGATGGGGTTGCTGGCCGGTATCGCCGCGCTGTTCCAGATTTCTCGCCTGGAAGCGGCGGATCCGAATGCCGGTTCCGGTCTGGAGCTGCAAGTCATTGCCGCGGTGGTGATCGGCGGAACCAGCCTGATGGGCGGGCGCGGTTCGGTCATCAGCACCTTTTTCGGGGTCCTGATCATTTCCGTACTGGCGGCCGGTCTGGCGCAGATCGGCGCGACCGAACCGACCAAACGCATCATTACCGGCGCGGTCATCGTGGTGGCGGTGGTGCTTGATACCTATCGCAGTCAGCGCGCAAGCCGGCGGACCTGAGTCATGGCAACGATCAAGGATGTGGCAGCGCTCGCGGGGATTTCCTACACCACGGTTTCCCACGTGGTGAACAAGTCCCGGCCGGTCAGCGAGGAAGTACGGATCAAGGTCGAGGCCGCGATCAAAAGTCTCGACTACGTACCCAGCGCCGTGGCCCGCTCATTGAAGGCCAAGACCACGGCGACCATCGGCCTGCTGGTGCCCAACAGCCTCAACCCGTACTTCGCCGAGCTCGCTCGCGGCATCGAGGATTACTGCGAGCGCAATGGCTACTGCGTAATCCTCTGCAACTCCGACGACAACCCGGACAAGCAGCGCAGCTACCTGCGCGTGTTGCTGGAAAAGCGCATCGACGGGTTGATCGTGGCGTCGGCTGGTGGTGATGCGGGGCTGGCTGAAGGTCTGGCAGGCGTGCGCACGCCGATGGTCATCGTCGACCGCGGACTGGAAGGCGTGAATGCCGATATGGTGCGCATCGATCATGAGTACGGCGCTTATCTGGCGACCCGGCACCTTCTGGAGCTGGGGCATCGGGACATCGCCACCATTGGCGGGCCGGCAAGTACCAGCGTGGCGCAGATGCGTCTGGCGGGTTATTGCCGCGCGCTGAAAGAGGCGGGCATCGAAGTGCCTCGCGAGCGCATGCTGGAAAGTGATTTCACCAGCACTGGCGGCTACAGCGCCGCCGCGATCCTGCTGGAAAAGAACCCGCCGAGCGCCATTTTTGCCGGCAACGACATGATCGGCATCGGCGTGCTGCGAGCCGCCGCCGAGCGCAATATTCGTGTGCCGAGCGAGCTGTCGGTGATTGGCTTCGACGATATCCAGATGAGCCGTTATGTCTATCCGGCGCTGACCACCGTGGGCCAGTCGATCGTGCAACTCGGCGAGATGGCGGCCAGCGTGCTTTTGCGCAGGATCGCCACACCGAATATGGCCACTGATCAACGGATCGTGACGCCCAGTATTGTCTTGCGGGAATCGACTGCGCCACTGGCCGGTGTTTTTGACCACTTCCGTTGAAATAGCATTTATGAGTAGTGATGTATGTCAGCAAAAGTAGTGGTGATAGGCAGCCTGAACATGGACCTGGTGACCCGCGCGTCGCGGTTGCCCCGTGGCGGTGAAACGCTGATCGGCGAGTCGTTTACCACGATCTCCGGTGGCAAGGGCGCCAATCAGGCGGTCGCTGCGGCGCGGCTGGGCGCGCAGGTGTCGATGGTTGGTTGCGTGGGTACTGACGCCTATGGCGAGGAATTGCGCGGGGCGCTGTTGGCCGACCGGATCGATTGTCAGGCGGTCAGCACCGTCGACGGTGCCAGCGGCGTGGCGCTGATCGTGGTCGATGACAACAGCCAGAATGCGATCGTCATCGTCGCCGGTGCCAATGGAGCGCTGACGCCGGAAGTGATCGATCGTTTCGACGCGGTGTTGCAGGCGGCGGACGTGATCATCTGTCAGCTGGAAGTGCCGGAGGCCACGGTCGGGCATGCACTCAAGCGTGGTCGTGAGCTGGGTAAAACCGTGATCCTCAACCCGGCACCCGCCAGTCGTCCGCTGCCGGCAGACTGGTATGCGGCCATCGATTACCTGATCCCGAACGAGAGCGAAGCCTCGGCGCTGAGCGGTTTGCCGGTGGATTCGCTGGCAACCGCTGAAACCGCAGCGACCCGGCTGATTGCCATGGGGGCGGGCAAAGTCATCATCACTCTGGGTGCCCAAGGCTCGCTGTTTGCCAATGGCAAAAGCTTCGAACACTTTCCGGCGCCGAAGGTAAAAGCTGTCGATACCACGGCCGCTGGCGACACCTTTGTCGGTGGTTTCGCCGCCGCGCTGGCGGCCGGCAAAAACGAGGGCGAAGCGATCCGTTTCGGTCAGGTGGCCGCTGCGCTGTCGGTGACCCGTGCTGGCGCGCAACCCTCGATTCCTGATTTGTCCGATGTACAGGCCTTTAAAACACCATGAAAAAGACACCTCTGCTGAACGTCGCGCTGTCGCGACTGATCGCTTCCCTGGGCCACGGCGACATGGTCGTGATTGGCGATGCCGGTCTGCCGGTGCCGCCGGGCGTCGAGCTGATCGATCTGGCCCTGACCCACGGCATTCCGGATTTCATCAGCACAGTAAAAGTCGTGCTAAGCGAAATGCAGGTCGAACGCCACGTATTGGCCCAAGAGATCCTGGACAAGCAGCCGTCGTCGCTGGTCACGCTGGACGAACTGAATGCCGAAGGCGCGCTGGGTCAGCGTGAGCTGCTCAGTCATGAGCAATTCAAGGTCTTGAGCCGACAAGCACGGGCGATTGTTCGTACAGGCGAATGTCAGCCGTACTGCAACATCGTGCTGGTGGCCGGGGTGACGTTCTGATTCGCCGTTGTCTCTCTGCTTTCCCACGCACAAGGAGTGCGCCATGCACCGCTATGCTCAGAAACTGCACCATCTGTTCCGGAGTCTGCTGCTTTTGTCCCTGATGACCGCAACAAGCGCCCAGGCGGCGGAAAAGATCGACTTGATCATCGACACCGACCCCGGTGCCGATGACGTGGTGGCCTTGCTGTTTGCCCTGGCATCACCGGAAGAATTGAGCATCCGCGCGCTGACCACCGTCGCCGGCAACGTGCGTCTGGACAAAACCTCGCGTAATGCGCGGCTGGCCCGCGAGTGGGCAGGGCGCGAAGAGGTGCCGGTGTATGCCGGTGCGCCAAAGCCGCTGATGCGCACGCCGATCTATGCCGAGAACATTCATGGCAAGGAAGGCCTGTCGGGCGTCACCGTGCATGAGCCGAAGCAAGGCCTGGCCAAGGGCAATGCGGTCAATTACCTGATCGATACCTTGAAAGCCGCCAAGCCTCACAGCATCACCATCGCCATGCTCGGTCCACAGACCAACCTGGCCCTGGCACTGATCCAGGAACCTGAAATTGTTCAGGGCATCAAGGAGGTGGTGATCATGGGCGGCGCGCACTTCAACGGTGGCAACATCACCCCGGTGGCCGAATTCAACCTGTTCGCTGACCCGCAGGCTGCGGAAGTGGTGTTGAAAAGTGGTGTCAAACTGACCTATCTACCGTTGGACGTAACCCACAAGATCCTCACCAGCGAAGCACGGCTGAAGCAGATCGCGGCACTGAACAACAACGCCAGCAAGTTGGTGGGCGATATTCTCAACGAATACGTCAAAGGCGACATGGAGCACTATGGTCTTCCGGGTGGCCCGGTGCACGACGCTACAGTCATTGCCTACCTGCTCAAGCCGGAGCTGTTCACCGGCCGTTCGGTCAACGTGGTGGTTGATAGTCGCGAAGGTCCGACCTTCGGTCAAACCGTCGTCGACTGGTATGACGGCCTGAAAGCGCCGAAGAACGCTTTCTGGGTTGAAAGCGGCGACGCCCAAGGCTTCTTCGACCTGCTGACCCAGCGTCTGGCGCGTCTGAAATAAGTTTCACCCCCGCAGGTGCCAGCCTGCGGGTTTCACTCCCTTTCGTTGTATTCAGCGCCCTTGTAGTCGGGCGGGTACTTCTCGAACACCTGCGCGATGAAGGACTGCGCTGCTTCAGTCCCCAGTTCCTTGACCAATAGATCGATACCAATGATTGCCAACTCTTCCGGGCTGCCCGGGCTGTAGGAGCTATGACCTTGCGGCCATTTGGCTTTGATGTCGGCGTCGATGCTTACAGTGGTCATGATGGCGCTCGTGAGTTCGGGAAAGTCTGAGGGTGAGTTAACCATTTTTGCCGGACATTTGGCACTCCGACTTAGGCATGAGAGGAGGGCTATGCGACACTTGCTCTTTGATGAGTTTTTCAAGGACAGCGCTGTGCAGATCGATTTGAACACTCCTGACGGCTTGACCCTTGAAGCGGTGCGCCAGCTACTGGCCAGCGCCAGCGATGATGAGCACACTCAGTTGCGGGTCACCAAGGGCGGCATCGCTTACATTTCATCGGGCGTCGTGGGCGGCACCGACATAGACGGTCTACTGTTTCGTCTGGAGACGTGGGCCAAGGGCTCCGGGTATGTGGGATTGGTCGCGGCCAGTGACGAGGTCTGGGTCATGCAGATTTTCAATGCGCTGAAAGAGAACTGGCCGACACCACCGTTCGACTACATCGACATTTATTGAGTGCTGTTCATATTCAGTCACGATTGAGGGATGAACCGGTAGGAAGGCTCAGGCAAACTCGCCGATTGTCCGGATCGAGGGTAGGGTGAAAGCGCTGCCTGTGAAACCAAACGCCAGAGTGGCGGTCGCACGCTCTCAGCTTAACTATTGAAAAAAGGAGGCTTCATGCCTTGGAAGCTCGCGTCATTGGGTGCTTTGTTGGCCGCTAGTCTGCTGGCAGGATGCAGCAGTACGTCCACCGAATCGTCAACAGACCCTGTCACGACGACTGATACCGGTCACAGCCGCTGCGAAGCAAAGGCTGCCGAATTCACCATTGGCAAAAAGGCTTCGCCCGAACTGCTGGAGCAGGCGCGCCTTCGCGCTGGCGCGCAAAATGCCCGTATCCTCAAGCCAAACGATATGGTGACCCTGGAGTACCGCTCCGATCGCCTGAACCTGAACACCGATAACAACCTGGTGGTCACGCGCATCAGCTGCGGCTGATACCGTCAGGTTTTTGCTTCACCCATAAAAAACCCCGTCACATGGACGGGGTTTTTTTAGTGCGCCTGGAAATTACTCTGGGCGAACTTGAGCAGCTTGCATACCCTTTTGGCCTTTCTCAGCCACGAAGGAAACGGTCTGGCCTTCTTTCAGGCTTTTGAAACCGTCGCTTTCGATAGCTTTAAAGTGTACGAACAGGTCGTCACCGCCACCTTGAGGAGTGATGAAGCCGAAGCCTTTTTCATCGTTGAACCATTTAACGGTGCCGGTTTGGCGATTAGACATGGTGTATCTCCAAGAAACATATATTTTCAGTAGTACTGTGCTGCTCAGGCCAACTGGGCACACCGGGGTATCATAGTCGAAATGTTCGCTTTGGGAGCCCCCCGGACGTGCTGTTTGCCCTGCAGTCGCGCTTTCTTTGTTGCTTGATGTGGCTGAAAGCCCCGTTTTAAAAGGCTTTCGGCCGAAAGTAAAGACGATAAAAAAAGCTGTAAAACCTGCATCAATTGTACGAAAAACAGCTTTTCAGGGGCTTTTCATCGGCCGTTGAGGCCTTCAAAGCGTCCTTTCGGGCTTATTTTTTCGCCTTGTTATCGGCCTTGCACGAAGAAATCTGGGTCAGTGCTTTTTGTTTCAGTGCGTCGCTGGCCTTGTTGTCCATCAATGCCTGAATGTCGCTGGCCGGGTACGACTTGATCGCATCGGCGCCGCAAGCGCAATGAGCTTTTGCCGCCGCCGGGCCGATCTGCGGAGTAGCTGCCTGGGTGCACTGAGCCATGTATTTATCGCGCTCGCCCTTTGGCCAATCGGCATGGGCGGCCAGTGGCAGCAGCAGGACGATGGGGGCGACTACTGCGAACAAACGATTCAGACGCATGCTGGGATGCTCCTTGTGGGTCAATGTCTTGTCATCTGAGGGGTAAAGCAGGGTTCAAGTTCAGCACAATGGCATAAAAACACCTGATTTACCCCCGCAGAACACCCGGCACCGCGACGACCGTTCATCTGTGCTAGCATGCCCCGCTCGGGTATTTGCAAGCTCCGGATGACCTTCAGTCCCGGTGGCGGCAATGTCCGAATAACCCTGATTTGAATCCCAGTCACTCTGGTTCGGTTTTCCGGTTGGCCGCAAGGCTCCTGCCGCTGTAAGGCAGGCGTTCGTCATTGAATGGCCTGGACCGGATCTTGTACTGGCTCATCCCAACCCACGTGACCTTTGGTAGGGGTCACCACTAGGAGAGGAGGCGCCATGCCAACTATTACTCTTCCCGACGGCAGTCAACGTTCCTTCGATCACCCGGTTTCCGTAGCCGAGGTCGCCGCATCCATTGGTGCCGGTCTGGCCAAGGCCACCGTGGCCGGCAAGGTCGATGGCAAGCTGGTCGACGCCAGTGACATCATCAGCGCCGACGCTACGCTGCAAATCATTACGCCAAAGGATGAAGAGGGGCTGGAGATCATTCGCCACTCTTGCGCCCACCTGGTCGGCCACGCGGTCAAGCAGCTGTACCCGACGGCCAAAATGGTCATCGGCCCGGTCATCGACGAAGGCTTCTATTACGACATCGCCTTCGAGCGTCCTTTCACTCCGGACGACCTGGCCGCTATCGAACAGCGCATGCAGCAGCTGATCGAAAAAGATTACGACGTGATCAAGAAAGTCACTCCGCGCGCCGAAGTGATCGAAGTGTTCAAGGCCCGTGGCGAAGACTACAAGCTGCGCCTGGTCGAGGACATGCCGAACGAGCAGGCCATGGGCCTGTACTATCACGAAGAATACGTCGACATGTGCCGCGGTCCGCACGTGCCGAACACGCGTTTCCTGAAATCCTTCAAGCTGACCAAGTTGTCCGGCGCCTACTGGCGTGGCGATGCCAAGAACGAGCAATTGCAGCGCGTTTACGGCACCGCATGGGCTGACAAAAAGCAGCTGGCGGCTTACATCCAGCGCATCGAAGAAGCTGAAAAGCGCGATCACCGCAAGATCGGCAAGCGTCTGGGCCTGTTCCATACCCAGGAAGAGTCGCCGGGCATGGTGTTCTGGCACCCGAACGGCTGGACGCTTTATCAGGTACTCGAGCAGTACATGCGCAAGGTTCAGCGCGACAACGGCTACCTGGAGATCAAGACTCCACAAGTCGTTGACCGCAGCCTGTGGGAGAAGTCCGGGCACTGGGCCAACTACGCCGACAACATGTTCACCACTCAGTCGGAAAACCGCGACTATGCCATCAAGCCGATGAACTGCCCTTGCCACGTGCAAGTGTTCAATCAGGGCCTGAAAAGCTACCGCGAGTTGCCGATGCGCCTGGCCGAATTCGGTGCCTGCCACCGTAACGAGCCATCGGGTGCGCTGCACGGCATCATGCGCGTGCGTGCGTTCACTCAGGACGACGCCCACATCTTCTGCACCGAAGAGCAAATGCAGGCTGAATCCGCCGCGTTCATCAAGCTGACCATGGACGTCTACGCCGACTTCGGCTTCAAAGACGTCGAGATGAAGCTGTCCACTCGTCCGGAAAAACGCGTCGGTTCCGACGAATTGTGGGACCGCGCCGAAGCTGCATTGGCTGCAGCCCTTGATAGCGCTGGCTTGCCGTACGATCTGCAGCCGGGCGAGGGTGCGTTCTACGGTCCGAAAATCGAGTTCTCGCTGAAAGATTGCCTCGGCCGCGTCTGGCAGTGTGGTACTCTGCAGCTCGATTTTAACCTGCCTGTCCGTCTGGGAGCCGAATACGTCTCCGAAGACAACAGTCGCAAGCACCCGGTGATGTTGCACCGGGCGATCCTGGGTTCCTTCGAACGCTTCGTCGGAATTCTGATCGAGCACTACGAGGGTGCATTCCCTGCGTGGCTTGCACCGACTCAGGCAGTGATCATGAATATCACTGACAAACAGGCCGATTTTGCCGCCGAGGTTGAAAAAACCCTCAACGAAAGCGGATTTCGTGCCAAGTCTGACTTGAGAAATGAAAAGATCGGCTTTAAAATCCGCGAGCATACTTTGCTCAAGGTTCCCTATCTCTTGGTTATCGGAGATCGGGAAGTCGAGATGCAGACTGTCGCTGTGCGTACTCGTGAAGGTGCTGACCTGGGCTCGATGCCCGTCGCCCAGTTCGCTGAGTTTCTCGCGCAAGCGGTTTCCCGGCGTGGTCGCCCAGATTCGGAGTAATTATTATTAAGCGTGAAATGAGACAAGATAAACGAGCTGCACCGAAAGCCCCGATCAACGAGAATATCTCGGCACGCGAGGTTCGGTTAATTGGGGCTGAAGGTGAACAGCTTGGGATTGTGTCAATTGAAGACGCGCTTCTTAAGGCTGAAGAGGCCAAACTGGATCTGGTGGAAATTTCCGCCGATGCAGTACCCCCTGTTTGCAAACTGATGGACTACGGCAAATCGATCTTCGAGAAGAAGAAACAGGTTGCCGCGGCCAAGAAAAACCAGAAGCAGATTCAGGTTAAAGAAATCAAGTTTCGTCCAGGGACGGAGGAAGGGGATTACCAGGTAAAACTGCGCAACCTGGTACGTTTCCTGAGTGATGGGGACAGGGCCAAGGTATCCTTGCGATTCCGCGGCCGTGAGATGGCCCACCAGGAGCTGGGGATGGAACTCCTCAAGCGAGTTGAAGGTGACTTGCTCGAGTACGGTTCGGTCGAACAGCATCCTAAGATGGAAGGACGCCAGCTGATCATGGTCATCGCCCCGAAAAAGAAGAAGTAATCAACAGGGCACGGCAGGCCTTCTGATTATGTTTATCAACTGAATGCGGAGTATCCGAACATGCCAAAAATGAAAACGAAAAGTGGTGCTGCTAAGCGGTTTCTGAAAACTGCTAACGGTATCAAGCACAAGCACGCTTTCAAGAGCCACATCCTGACTAAAATGTCGACCAAGCGTAAGCGTCAACTGCGCGGTAGCAGCTTGCTGCATCCGTCTGACGTGGCAAAAGTCGAGCGCATGCTGCGCCTTCGTTAATTTTAGTCAAGAATAGAGGAAGTAACTCATGGCTCGTGTAAAGCGTGGCGTCATTGCCCGTAAACGTCACAAAAAAATTCTGAAACTTGCTAAAGGCTACTACGGCGCTCGCTCGCGCGTATTCCGTGTTGCCAAGCAAGCGGTAATCAAGGCAGGCCAATACGCCTACCGTGACCGTCGTCAGAAAAAACGTCAGTTCCGCGCTCTGTGGATCGCTCGTATCAACGCTGGTGCACGTATCAACGGTCTGTCCTACAGCCGTTTCATCGCCGGCCTGAAAAAAGCGTCCATCGAGATCGACCGTAAGGTTCTGGCTGATCTGGCAGTGAACGAAAAAGCGGCGTTTGCTGCGATTGTCGAGAAAGCTAAAGCCACCTTGGCTTAAGTACCCCCGACAGTCACCCGGCCTCACCTCTGTGGGGCCAGGTGTTAAACGTCATAAATAGGGGAAGAGCCTTCAAGCTCTTCCCCTATTTTGTATCTGGAGTCTGTACATGGAAAACCTGGATGCGCTCGTCTCTCAAGCACTAGAGGCTGTGCAAAGCGCTGAAGATATCAATGCCCTGGAGCAAATCCGGGTTCACTACCTTGGCAAAAAAGGTGAATTGACTCAGGTGATGAAGACCCTGGGGAA
Organism: Pseudomonas sp. LBUM1670; assembly: GCF_059695695.1. NCBI lineage: Bacteria > Pseudomonadati > Pseudomonadota > Gammaproteobacteria > Pseudomonadales > Pseudomonadaceae > Pseudomonas > Pseudomonas sp. LBUM1670. The sequence goes on from NZ_CP166783.1 coordinate 2,161,204, forward strand.
TTTGCCGGCAGAAGAGCGTCCGCAAGTCGGCGCCCTGATCAACGTTGCCAAGGAGCGTGTCACAGAGGTTCTCAATGCCCGCAAGGCACTGTTTGAAGAGGCCGACCTGGCCGCCAAACTGTCTGCCGAGTCCATTGACGTGACCCTGCCTGGCCGCGGCCAGACCTCGGGTGGTTTGCATCCGGTTACTCGCACTCTGGAACGTATCGAACAGTTCTTCACCCACATCGGCTACGGCATTGCCGAAGGCCCTGAGGTCGAAGACGATTATCACAACTTCGAAGCGCTCAACATCCCAGGCCATCACCCGGCCCGGTCGATGCATGACACCTTCTATTTCAATGCCAACATGTTGCTGCGCACCCATACCTCGCCGGTACAGGTCCGCACCATGGAATCGAAACAGCCGCCGATCCGCATCGTCTGCCCGGGCCGTGTGTACCGTAGCGACTCCGATATCACCCACTCGCCGATGTTCCATCAGGTCGAAGGCCTGCTGGTCGACCGTGATATCAACTTCGCCGACCTGAAAGGCACCATCGAAGAGTTCCTGCGCGTGTTCTTCGAAAAAGAACTGGCCGTGCGTTTCCGTCCTTCGTACTTCCCGTTCACCGAGCCATCCGCTGAAGTCGACATGGAATGCGTGATGTGCAGCGGTAAAGGCTGCCGTGTCTGCAAACAGACTGGCTGGCTGGAAGTCATGGGCTGCGGCATGGTTCACCCGAACGTGCTGCGCATGTCCGGGATCGACCCGGAAGAATTTTCGGGCTTTGCCTTCGGCATGGGCGTGGAGCGTCTGGCCATGCTGCGTTACGGCGTGAACGACTTGCGTCTGTTCTTCGACAACGACTTGCGGTTCCTCGCGCAATTTCGCTAGTCGTAACGAATTCTTAGGAGAGCAGGATGAAATTCAGTGAACAATGGCTGCGTGGCTGGGTAAGCCCGCAGGTAAGTCGCGATGAGCTGGTTGCTCGTCTGTCGATGGCCGGTCTTGAGGTCGATAGCGTTACGCCGGCCGCCGGTGAATTCAGTGGTGTGGTGGTGGGTGAGGTGCTGAGCACCGAGCAGCACCCGGACGCCGACAAGCTCCGCGTTTGCCAGGTCAGCAATGGCTCGGAGACTTTCCAGGTCGTGTGCGGTGCGCCGAACGTGCGCCCGGGCCTGAAGATCCCGTTCGCCATGATCGGTGCCGAACTGCCGGGCGACTTCAAAATCAAGAAAGCCAAGCTGCGTGGCGTTGAGTCCAACGGCATGCTGTGCTCGCAAACCGAGCTGCAAGTCGGCGAAGGCAACGATGGCCTGATGGAATTGCCGGCCGATGCGCCGGTCGGTCAAGACATCCGTGAATACCTGAGCCTGGACGACGCCAGCATCGAGGTCGACCTGACCCCGAACCGCGGCGACTGCCTGTCCCTGGCCGGTCTGGCTCGTGAAGTGGGCGCGCTGTACGCCGCCGAAGTCACCCGCCCGGTCATCGCCTCCGTTCCAGCCGTGCACGACGAAGTGCGTTCGGTTGAAGTGTTGGCGCCAGCCGCTTGCCCGCGTTACCTGGGTCGTGTGATCCGTAACGTTGACTTGTCCAAGCCTACGCCGCTGTGGATGGTCGAGCGCTTGCGTCGTGCCGACGTGCGCAGCATTGACGCTGTCGTCGACATCACCAACTACGTGATGCTGGAGCTGGGTCAACCGCTGCACGCATTCGATCTCGCCGAAATCAATGGCGGCATCCGCGTGCGCATGGCCGAAGAAGGCGAGAAGCTGGTGCTGCTCGACGGTCAGGAAGTCACCCTGCGTAGCGATACGCTGGTGATCGCCGACCACACCCGCGCCCTGGCAATCGCCGGCGTCATGGGTGGCGAGCACAGCGGCGTCAACACCGCGACCACTCGCGGCATTTTCCTGGAAAGTGCGTTCTTCGATCAGATTGCCGTTGCTGGCAAGGCTCGTTCCTACGGCCTGCACACCGACGCCTCGCACCGCTACGAGCGTGGCGTGGACTGGCAACTGGCCCGTGAAGCCATGGAGCGCGCCACTGGCCTGCTGCTGGAAATCACTGGCGGCGAAGCCGGCCCGATCATCGAAACCGTCAGCGAACAGCACCTGCCTTCGATTGCGCCGGTTACTCTGCGCGCGCAACGCATCACTCAGATGCTGGGTATGGAAATGGATTCGGCCGAAGTCGAGCGACTGCTCAGCGGCCTGGGTCTGAAGATTTCTGCCGATGGGGCAGGGCAGTGGCGCGTTGAAGTGCCAAGCCATCGTTTCGACATCAGCCTTGAAGTTGATCTGATCGAAGAGCTGGCCCGCCTGTACGGTTACAACCGTCTGCCGGTTCGCTACCCGCAAGCCCGTCTGGCGCCGCAAGCCAAGGCTGAAGCGCGTAGCGATCTGCCTGAACTGCGTCGCCTGCTGGTGGCTCGTGGTTATCAGGAAGCGATCACCTACAGTTTCATCGACCCAAAACAGTTCGAGTTGTTTAATCCGGGTGTCGAGCCGCTGCTGTTGGCCAACCCGATCTCGAACGACATGGCGGCCATGCGCTCGTCCCTGTGGCCAGGTCTGGTCAAGGCGCTTCAGCACAACCTGAATCGTCAACAGGATCGCGTCCGTCTGTTCGAAAGCGGTCTGCGTTTCGTTGGTCAACTGGATGGCTTGAAGCAAGAGCCGATGCTGGCCGGCGTTGTTTGCGGTAGCCGTCTGCCGGAAGGCTGGGCGCAAGGTCGCGATGTCGTGGATTTCTTCGACGTCAAAGCTGACGTGGAAGCGGTTCTGGGCTTCGCCGGTGCGCTGGATTCGTTCACGTTCGTGCCGGGTAAACACCCTGCGCTGCACCCGGGTCAAACCGCGCGTATTGAACGTGAAGGTCGTCTGGTAGGTTTCGTCGGCGCGATTCACCCTGAATTGTCGAAAAACCTCGGTCTCGATCGTCCGGTCTTCGTTTTCGAGCTGGTTCTGGCCGAAGTGGCGTTGGGCAAAATGCCTAAATTCCAGGAGTTATCGCGCTTTCCTGAAGTGCGTCGTGACTTGGCACTGATAGCCGAGACCGGCGTTGCAGCCAGTGCCGTGCTGGACGTAATCCGTGAAAATGCAGGCGAATGGCTCACAGACCTCAGGCTATTTGACGTGTATCAGGGTAAAGGCATTGATCCTGATAGAAAAAGCCTTGCAGTTGGCTTGACCTGGCAGCATCCATCGCGCACTCTTAATGACGATGAGGTGAATACCACGACGCAAAACATCCTCACCTCGCTCGAACAAAGGTTGAACGCCACGTTAAGGAAGTGACGTATGGGGGCTCTGACGAAAGCTGAAATGGCGGAACGTCTGTATGAAGAGCTGGGCCTGAATAAACGGGAAGCCAAGGAATTGGTCGAACTGTTTTTTGAAGAAATCAGGCACGCTCTTGAAGACAACGAACAAGTCAAATTGTCCGGTTTCGGCAATTTCGACCTTCGGGACAAACGCCAGCGGCCTGGCCGCAATCCGAAAACGGGTGAAGAAATCCCGATCACGGCTCGCCGTGTGGTCACCTTTCGTCCAGGGCAGAAGTTGAAGGCCCGAGTTGAGGCTTATGCTGGAACCAAGTCATAACGACGAGCTACCCGTCATCCCAGGCAAACGCTACTTCACCATTGGTGAAGTCAGCGAGCTGTGTGCCGTAAAACCGCACGTGCTGCGCTATTGGGAGCAGGAGTTTCCTCAACTCAACCCCGTCAAACGGCGCGGAAACCGCCGGTATTATCAGCGACAAGATGTGCTGATGATCCGGCAGATCCGCGCGCTTCTTTACGATCAAGGGTTCACCATCGGCGGCGCGCGCTTGCGTTTGTCCGGCGATGAAGCCAAAGACGACACCACGCAATACAAACAGATGATTCGGCAGATGATTGCCGAATTGGAAGATGTGCTGGTGGTGCTCAAGAAATAAATTCATGCGTTTGAATACTTCCAGTTTTCAAAAGCTTGCGATATATTCTTGAGCGTTCTTCGAGATGAAGAACGAGTTTCACGCCTAGTCGGGGCGTAGCGCAGTCCGGTAGCGCACTAGCATGGGGTGCTAGGGGTCGAGTGTTCGAATCACTCCGTCCCGACCATATTTTTCAATGACTTAGCCCAGTCCGAAAAGATTGGGCTTTTTCATATCTGCGATTTAGGGTTTCTGGTAGTTAAATGGTAGTGAATTGAGACTTGCTGGCGCATTGCGTTGCTATGTCAGGTTGGTGGTTGCAGGACAGTTATCAGTGCTAATGCAAACTGACCCATCCTGCCGGTTCAAAACGGACCCACCTGGGCGGGCCGTGACTTTTTGCGATCGGTGCATGCTGCCCGAGGAGTACGGCGCCTGCCAGGGAAGGTGTCGCATGACCTGGTTTTAATCAGGTTCGGACTTAACTGTCGAAGTGATGGGCTTCTTCTTGTTCGCGAAGGAGATTCCCAAGGCTTTGAAGCTTATACCGCCGCCGAGTGGGCTTTGTGTGGCAGCATGAGTGCTCGGGGATGGTCCTCCTGTCTTGAGGTGGGCTGAGGCGCTTTCATTGGCTTGCGCCTCCAGGTCCTCGCTAACAGGATGGTAGATCACTGGATTGGAGCTATTGCTCATGAGTGCATTGCTGGGCTCTAGCTTTGCTTCTGGAGTCTGCTGGTCCTGAGGTGCTGGGTCAGCGACTGGGTTCTCATCAATTGTCATCTGGGCCTGGGTTGGCTGCGTCGGTGTACTGTCTTCACCCTCTTCCGCTGCGCGGTATGCAGAAACGTTTTTTTGTATGATCCGTTCAAAGAGTTCTTCGGGTGAGAGTCTAGTCCGGGCTGTTATCACATCCGTGATGTCGTTCATTCGTTGCTTATATAGCTTCTTCACTTTCCTCGACTGATCCTTGGGGCTGGATTCAGCCGAAAAGCGGGCGTCTTGTAGTTGGATCTCAAATTGACACAGCGTTTTTATGCTGTTCTTCAGTAAGTCCGCTAGGATCGCGCTGGTATCTTTTTGTTTTTTAATTTCCCCTCTTGAATCCCTCAGTTGAGCTTTGAGCTCTCCGTGCCGAGCTGCATCATTGTTCGGACCACCTAAAATCAACCTGCCAAGCATGTCGGCTGCGGGGATCTGGTTCATCTTGGCGAGTCGTGTCAGTTCATTCTTTACGTCGATTCTGAGCTTGAAGGCGGAGGTCTTCCGTTTCTTGTCCTTGTCCGAGGCGTTGCATTTTACCTGTCGCCATGCGTCTCTCATCCGCCCAAGGGTCAATACGCCATTTCTAGAGTTCTCCAAGCCTTCGCCGATCTGAATGAGCTGATCGCTCGTTAAGTATGGCTGTTGCTGGTTTATTACCCCTTTCCCTTGCAGGTACTTGTGAGCCCATTTCAGCTGCTCGTGATTTCGGCTATCAAGCCATGTAAGTCCAGTTAACTTCTGGCCCATAACTCCCCCTCAATGTTCAGCGTAATTTTGTGAACGTATACCCTTTTCTTCATCACGTGACTTTATCATGTTTGTCGTCACGTGATGAAGTCACGGACTTCATCTAAAAACAGCCTGTAATTATTGCGATATAATGACCTCCTGTGCCCTGGCTTTGTGGAGGTTCTGCGTGTTTGTAGCTGCATTGTTTTGTGAGGTAAAAGGACTTGAGCCAGAGGGGAAATATTTCCTGGTGCGGTTCATTCAGAACTTTGGTATAGCGGAGCCCGTCAGCCTTGGAGTGAAGGCTTTTGCGAATCAGTTTGGGCTCTCTGATCGCCAGGTGACTAAGTCGCTGAAAGAGCTGGTTGAGTGCGGTGTAATGACCGTTTCGTCCACTCCCGAGGGCAGGGGGCAACCGAAGAGGTGCTACCGACTCCAGGAGGATTTTCACAGAGACCTTGATAAGGCAGCGCGGCTGCCAACAATGCAGCATGCGGCAACCGTCGCCAGTCTGCTGAAGCACGAAGTTAAGAGGCCTGTCCAAGCAAGCGAAAAACCTGAAAAGCAAAAGGTCGATCTGGCTCCGTTAGCTGATATACGGAGGAAAATACGGCCCGGTCAGTTGAGTGTCGTGAATCGCCTGTTGCTGACTGTGTTGTTATGCCACGCCGACCGTTTTGGCGTGGTTAGCGACCTGGGCTCTTCAGCGCTGCGCAAGGCCACGGGGCTCAGTCAGGAACGCTTGAGGTACAGAGTGCGGGGACTGATAGATCAGGGGCTGATACGGGCTTATGTGCCGGGTGCAACCGGCACACTTCTTTCTGCCAAAACGAAAAGCATCTATTTCCTCAACCTGAACCACCCTGAGCTATCAGGCGAAGGAAGTGTCACGTCAGTTCTGGTTTGCGTAACAGGGGACCCATTCCCCGACCGTGAACCAGATGTGCTGCACGCATACAGGTTTTATAGCGAAACCGTCTTCTCCAAGGGGAGTTCCAAGGTTTATGGAAGGCGACCGTGCACGCCGCTTCTTGGTGCCTTTGAAGGGCAGTTCCGATCATTTTTTCGTGTATTACAGACGATGCTGGAAAAATATGCCGCTGGTTTTCTATCCAAGCATTGGTCTGATCTAGGTGTCCAGCCGTTTAACAGGTGGATCGACGCTCAAGAGTGGCGAGTGCTCATTGGCAAGGACTTTCTGCGACAGAAACCGCTGCCAGTTGCAGATACTGAGCAGATGAAAGAAATTGATGATCAGCACGTTTTGTTGGTGGAAGAGTTATGTCACTGGGCACACGATTTGGCGATCTGGATCAAAGATCTGCTTTGCCAAGCATCCGATGTTTCATTTGGTACGATGGATTTCGCCATCATTCCTCAGCCCATGGCCCTTGGTTATTATCGATTCGCGTTGCTTGCGCTTCCCCGTGAGTTAGATGATGGCTGGAGCTGTTTAGTCATCGAACCATCAGCAGAGCAGCAGTATTTTGGACGGGAGTCTGAGATCCCCCTTGTGGATCGATACCGCTATGGGCTGTTGACCCGGCCAGGCAGCGAGGGGGCGGCCACTTAGGTATTTACTTACAGGATCTCCCAATCCTCTGAACGGAATACAGAGGAGCCTGTTCATGAGGTTAATTCGCCTGAAGGATGTCAAACACGTCACTGGGCTAGGTCGGTCCACCATCTACAAGTACATCGAAGACGGAGTCTTCCCTAAGTCAGTGTCGCTGGGTGAAAGAGCGGTGGCCTGGGTTGAAAGTGAGGTCATGACCTGGGTCATGGCCAGGATCGAGGCTCGTGATCGACATGAGTCCCTCTCTACGGTGTCGCAGCTGAAGGCTGCATGATCCCCGTCGATGTGTTGAGCTGGCGCCCAGTCATTCGGTCGGCGTTCGTGCTGATCGGATGATTCCCAAAAGTGGTTTAGTTCCAGAGTATCTGAATCAGTGAAATCGTCCCATTCTTCCCGTGTTCCCTGGCATAGCCGCTCCCCACGCCCTTGCAGGCGTGGGGAGCTGGATCTCGGTATTAGTATTATTTATAGAGTTATATTTATAGAGTCATTCATAGAGTCGATATCCATAGCCAATATCTATACGAGATATCCATTGCTCATAGCGTCAGCCATCACAGTCAATTGCATCTGCCAAGCTTCAGAATTCAGAAACCTATCAGGCTTACCCCATGAAGGGTAAGCGCATTAGCTCAGTCATCCATCCCCGCGATGTCACTAGCAACAGGATCAGCGCCAAGCGCTGAGACGAGGTCAGTCCCCCAGTTGATCGTAAGTAAATACCCAGTCCGCTGAGTTTATGAATTCACTCAGCGGAACACCTTCCATGGCTCGTCAATCCAAGCGTCACGCCGGCAACAGCAATCTTCACCTGCATTACGATGACACCTTTTGCGGTCTACCCGTGATGGCGTCCCACGCCCCCTTCATCGCCGAATACCTGCAAAGTCTTCTTGAAACGACTCAGTCGGCACTGAGTGCCCACCGTCGGGTGTTTGCGGTACGTTTCGATCTGCGCTTCCCAGATGATTATTTGCCACCTACATCAAGCAACGCTGTGATCTCCAGGTTTGTCGCTTCGTTGTCCACAAAGATTGAAATTGCACGTGAGCGTGCCAAGCGTCTGAATGGCTCTGCCCATCAGACAAGCGTTCGCTGGTGCTGGGTTAGAGAGGTAGGGCGAGAGGGGCGCCCGCACTTTCACTTTGTCCTGCTGCTCAACAGGGATGCGTTCCACACGGTGGGATGCTTTCAATCTGAAAGAGAGAATCTCTACAGCCGCATTCAGTCCGCATGGGCCAGCGCGCTGAAAATATGCGTCGACGATACTGAGGGCTTGGTGCATATCCCGGCAAACGCCACATTCAACCTCTCTCAGGACGATCCAGCGCAGATGGATCGGTACTTCCACCGAGTGAGCTACCTCGCCAAGGCCGCGACCAAGGAGTTCGGCAGTCGATGCCGGGCGTTTGGTTGCAGCAGGCGCTGAGTGATGGCGTCACCGCCACAGCCTGAACTCCTTTTCCCGCAGCGACGTCATCTTTGATTCCAATCCAGATCGGCTTGTCATCGGGCGAGGATTCCCCCTGACTACCGAACGCCAACCTCACGCCTCCAGCCTCGCCCTGTGCTTGCATACGACTGCACGTTCCGTGTGGGGGCTGGCCATGCGTGAGCAATGGCGTTGTATAGCTAGGGACATGCTCTTGGGCATGAGCTATTTCGCTAATTCCATTCTCAGTCCATCAATTATTTAGCAGGAGCACTCAAGAGTTTTCCCATCAGTGATTCACGCATCGATCTATCCTGTTCTGGTACTTCAATCTTAATCAACCTGTGCTCGAGGCTGTCACTGGCACGGACGAGCCTGCCTGCCATGTCACCTTGAATGCTGTGGGGGATGAGCAGATCACGTCGAAATCGCTGACCAAGCTATTCCGCTGTGTGCCACAGATATGTGGGACATACGCGGAACGATGCGACGATGAGATTCAAGAGGTGTTCTGGATGGCGTACCGAGAGATAGGGTTTGAGCTCAGTCCGGTGGGGCAGGTCTGCCTGAATGAGATGAGACCGGCTGTTTGAGCAGTGTTCAATCGATGAACGCACTGGTAGAAACAATCCGCCTACAGTTCAGCTCTCGGGAGATGGACGCAATCGCATATTAAGGCGAGATGATTGACAGTCGGACTCAATGTCGGTCTATGCGCCAATAGATCTGCCCCCGGGAAACCTCGAAGATTGGAGAGATCAACAAGGCAAGCATGGCTTTCCAACTAATCCATGTCTACGGCGCAATCAAACAGGTTTACGATTTGCACGCCGCAAGTTTCGCAGAGCAATGGCTGGTGAGGCGGATAGGGTTTCCCGTCCAAAGTTTGGAAGTTTTCATGACTGATTGGGTTGCCACCATAGGAGGGCTCGAACAGTAGAGCTTTACCATGGCAATGCTGATCACCAGCAGAGTGCATCACGGTGATGCTAAAAGGTTTTGGAATAACCCAGGCCTTTCCGAGCTGTGGATGAAGTTGGAGTTGGTAATAACCGAAAGCTTCAAGAGCCTCACCCTCTAGCGCTGAAGGATGGGCTTCGGGTGGCGCTCCTGGGGACCTGTAACACGGTTGTCCGTGCAGAATAGTGATGCTCGTACCGTCAAACGGTCCCCCCACACATAGGTAAAACGTAACGTCATCCATTTGAATTTCCTGTACATGCCCGGAAGTGAGATTGTGACCGCCAGTTGCCAGTTGCCAGTTGCCAGTTGCCAGTTGCCAGTTGCCAGTTGCCAGTTGCCAGTTGCCGGGTGCAATGAGGGGCAAGGTAATCAGGTCACACGCCGTGACCTGGAACCAGAACGCCAAAAGACGCTCACCCTCGCTATATCGAGGCGTCGCTCCCTATTTCCAACCCATCAGAGAGATTTCGGAACGCTAATCTGCCTTCTGAGTAAGGCAACTTAATTAGTCACCTTCAGAGATTCGTCGATTCCTTGACCCTCAGAATCCAATGAGCAGGGAGTGCTCCAAGCGTCTGAATGGCTCTGCACATCAGACAGCGGTGAGCTGGTGCTAGGTCAGGGAGGTGGGGCAAGAACCAAATCAGCTGATCAGGTGGGAGCTGCTTAGCTCCCCGTTACTCAATCTGTTCTCCAGCAGGCACGATCATGCTTCTTCCTTACATCAACCCACGACTTCCGTTATCTGAATCACATGCTGCAATCGTCATCAGTCGCCTAGTCCAGGAGGGTGGTCGACCGGATTTCAACCTTCGAGCCCCGCAAATCCAGGTAGAAACGGCGGAGGCACTGCAGCACGCCCTGGTCAGCGAGCAGCAAGTCCACTGTCAGTACTAACCGTGCCTCATTTATTTAGCGCTACTGTTGCAACAGCTTGGCCTTGAAGATCTCCAGCCCCGACGCAGGCCGGACATCCAGATCAACGTGCTGGCATGAAGGGCAGGCTGAAAACCAGTCTTTGCCCTCACGCAGCGCATCGCTGGGCGGCACCGTCGTTTTATGCCAGTGGCATTGAGGGCAGGTGAATGTGAAGGGATGCGGTGGCCAAGGCATAGAGATAACCTGCTAGTCGTAGAAAAAATGGAGTAACCGACACCGCGCCGAGTCAGGCCGAATCACTGGTGCGCTTGTCCAGTTCCTGCTTCATCTCGTGGTATTCGCGGAAGAACTCGTAGCCCTTTTTTACGACGATGATGACGCCAATGACTGCGAACAGATTTTTCATGCGACGGCCCCTTGTGGTTGGCTGATTCCAAATGAGGCGAGCATGAGGGAGCAGCGCGACAAGACGCGTCGTGACTGGATGATCCGTCGGCGTGTTATTGACTGCTGCGCCCAGCGCGCACTACCCCTGCAAGAGCCCGTTCACCAATCGATAGGCCTCAGGCAACGGCAACTTCCCGCCTTCCACTGCCTCAATCAGCCGCAGGGCCTTATCGGCACTGATGACATCTTTCTCGATCACCTCGCGAAGTGACGAGATAAAGCCGGACTTGTCCAACAGCGTGACAGCACCCATGCGTTCCTTGGTCTCCATCTCCGCCAACCGCTCCTGATAGACCATCAACAACTCCTGCTTGCGCCCCTCTGCCATCGCACCGCCGCGAATCCAGCGCGAGACGCCGTAGGCCAGAACGCCACCGGCTGCCGCAGCGCCTAGTGCCCAGCCAAGTGGCGTCGCCGCCACGGCAGTAACACCGACCCAACCGGCGGCCGTCGTGAGGACTGGAATACTGGTCGCACCGGCGATACCTGCCACAGTACCGGCTGCGGCGGCGCCGAGGCCGATACCAAGCGTGCTGATGCCCACTTCCCCCAGGATGCCTACACGGTCCTGGGGTGTGCGTTCTAGCTCGTCGATAACCTTGAGGAGCTGCTTTTTGCTGACCTTTGGCTGCCGACTCATGAGGCCTTCACCGAAGTCAGTTCAGCCATGACGGCCTGGAGCGTTTCAATGAATAGATCGAAGTACGTCCGGGCGATTTCCATCAAATTCTGCGGAAGTGCCAGCAAGCTCACACCGTCCCCGCTCTCGGTTGGTTGCTTATCGCTTTGATGACCGGAAACCGCGATCGTCAGGCCCAGCAACGCACCCAGGGGCGCCAATATCGAACCGAGCAACGGTATCGCAGCAACCAGCGAAGCAATGGCCGCGCCCATTAGGGTGCCAATGGCCAGACCCTTGTGCGCCGTGATGAATTCGCGCAACTTCATCACGATCAGCTTGCCGATGGAGACAACCTTGTTACTGATACGTTGGGTCACGTTCACCAGCTCTTTGAGCCGTACGGCGATTTCCGGCGACAAACCGCATTCGCGCAACCAGATATAAAGATCGCTGCTGGCCATGGAATCACTTTCGGCTTGCATCAGTGCAAGCTCGAACTCGGCTTGAGCCTTTGAAATGAGTGCTGTCATCGCATGTCCTTTTTGAGCGTTCTGTCTAAGTTCCGGTTTAAGGCACAGGGCGCCGATCAAGACCGGTTTTACATCCCGGGTGACCGCCCATCCTGCAACACGAGAGGATATGTGGCCCTACAGATACGCACTGTATCGGCGCCAATCACGGGGACCTTGAATCAAGGCCCCGGACCTCACGCCTAGGGCAACAAAGCCTGCAGCATCTCAACCTTGCGCTGCAACTGCTCCACATGAGCCTTCTCTGCTCGCAGCGCCGATTTCAACTCGTGATTCTCCTCGGCATGCCAGCTCAGCCGCGTCTGCCGCTCTTTCTTCGTCGCATGCCAATGCTCAAGCAATCTCCAGGCTTTATTAGTCTGCAGAAACTGCACCAAAAGCATCAGTAGGATCATCAACAGCATCAGCATCGCTACCAACGCTATCCAATCCAAACCATCCATAAACATGTCCCTCATGTCGTCAACTCCAAAGTCACGATATGTAGTGTTAAACGACACGTCCAGAATGTAGACTTATACAGGTAAAGTATTCATTCACAAGGAGGCGATATGAAACGCGAGCAGTCCATCGAACAGGTCCGCTGGGATCTGGCACTTCGCTATCGTTTGATTGAGACCGTTTCCTGGTGGGAGGGCCGGTTGACCACGGGACACTTGATGCAGAGCTTCGGTATCAGCCGTCAGCAGGCGTCTAAGGACATCAATACCTACATCACCGAGCATGCGCCCAAAAAGCTTACATGTGATCGACAGATCAAGGGTTATGTGGAAGGCAAACAGTTCAAGCCCCTGTTCATCGACGACAGTTTCAGCGCCTAGAACGGCACCGCTAGAGCTCGATATGCAGTGTCTGGGCGGCATCTCTAAAATGCCGACTCGTCGCGATCAGGCGCGACTTGCATTTTCTAATGCATGGAAGATTAGGTAATCAAAATGAGTACCACCATGTTTGTAAAATACAAATATGGACATGCGCCTAAGGCGTACAATAATATCCGTTAAATAGTCAGATCACGTGCCGCTAATTCATATGACGCCCATAAACGCTCTTGCAGAACTCGCTCAGCCACAGCGTGACCGCCTAGCCTTTATCGAGCTGCGTGTGCGTTTCGTCGGGGAGATTCGGAGACAGGATCTGGTGGAGCGCTTTGCCATCCAGTCCGCTGCGGCGACCCGGGATCTTGCGCTGTATAGGGAGCTAGCCTCCGGTAATATCGACTATGACTCCAAGGCCAAGACCTATGTCCTTGGTGCTGACTTCCGTTCGCTGTTCGATTACCCGGCCGAAAGAGTTATGTCGTGGCTGACTCAGGCCTTCGGTGATGGCGAGCCGCTTAAGTTAAAAGCTTGGGTGCCTAGTGAAACTCCTTCTAGGCTGACGAACCCTGACTTGGACGTACTGGCGAGTGTGACGCGTGCCATCCATCAGTGCTGCCCCTTGGCCGTTGAGTACCACTCGATTTCCAGTGGCAAATCGAAACGCGAGATCGTGCCTTTTGCTTTGATCGATACGGGCTTGCGCTGGCATGTTCGCGCGTTCGATCGGAAGTCAAAGGAATTCCGCGACTTCGTCATTACTCGGATAAAGCGCCCCGTGGTGCTTAATGGCCAGTCCGTGGCTCCTCACGAGATGAGCGATCAAGACATTCAGTGGACTCGAATCGTCGAGTTAGAGTTGGTGCCGCATCCGAGCCAGCCGCGTCCAGAAATAACCGAAATGGATTATGGGATGGATGGAGGGGCACTGCACATGAAGCTGCGAGCCGCCACTGCCGGATACATCCTAAGGCAATGGAGCGTGGACTGCTCGCCAGGCCATAGTCTGCGTGGACATGAGTACCGACTTTGGCTGAAGGACCAGTTGGCGCTGTACGGTGTCAAAAATGCTGTTTTGGCTCCAGGCTACAAAGAACCCCGCCTGGACGAGGCGAAGACAAATTATTAACTGTGCTGCCAAACTGCTCGGCTGCCCAGCTGGAAAAAACGATTTAGGACTTTTGATGAATACCATCGCAAAAACAATCGCAGAGCTCCGGATACTGGTTGGTTACCTGGGGGAAAAGGGCCAGGCTAATTGGTGGGGCAGCGAGTTCTTTGGCGCTACAGCGGCTGCTTTTTTGGCTCCAATATTCAACCGATCTCTGTTTCTTGCCCAATACCAGGGGGCAACTGCGGCGGCAGCTAAAGTTCACGACGAGGTCATTGGTGTTGGCCGTATCTATCACCTATTTCGTTTGCCGATCGGGCTCGAGCAATCATCTGCTGATGCGCTCAATGACACCGCTTTCGTGCAAATCTTGCAAGGCAGATTGGCAAGTCGTGAGCTGGCGATGGTGCGCCTGGCTGAGTTGGCGGATAAACCAGAGTCCGCATCGCCAGGCCCTGTTTCGCTGGGCCAGATGAGTCAAGATATACAAGCCGAGCTACAACGTGCTGCGGGCTTTTATTGTGCAGCCCTGACCTCCGGAATTCAGACGTTCCCCTTCGTTCGGGAGGTTGAGTGAGTCAACAGCGCTACTACACCACTCAGCTACAAGCCGGACTGGGGCTCCTAGAAGAAACAAGGCAACTGCTCCAGGTTTATCAACCTGGCATGAGTGCGTCGCAGCTTTATGAAGCCGCGCTGGCATCGGGTCGTTTCCCATTGGTAACGGCAAGGCGCCTACGCAATATTGTTGTCGAGTGCTTTGCCCCACGCTACATGCGCGACCCATACGTTGCCGCGCGCCTCAAGTCCCTGGTTGATCATTTCACGACCGCCGAGCTCAATCAGCTGCTTTTCATCTATACCGCGCGAGCCAATCTTGTATTGGCAGACTTCGTTCGAGAGGTTTATTGGGCGCGCTATTCAGCAGGGCGAAATGATCTCCAGCTGGAAGACGCACGCACCTTTGTTACCAACAGCGTGCGCGAAGGAAAAACGCAAAAGCCATGGTCTGAGACCACGATCAAGCGCATCTCATCGTATTTGATGGGCTGCTGCGCCGACTATGGATTGCTGACAACCACAGGCCGCAACCAGCGCTCGATTGCTGCTTATCGCATCTTGCCAAAGGTCGCCGCCTACTTGGCCTACGACTTGAAGTTCAGTGGTCTTGGTGACAACCAAATTGTTTCAAGCTCCGACTGGGATCTCTTTGGACTGGAACGAACTGACGTCCGAGACCAACTGAAACGTTTGTCATTACAAGGCCTGCTCATATTTCAGGCCGCTTCCGATGTCGTGCATATCGGGTGGACCTATAAAAGCATGGAGGAACTGATCGATGTCATCGCTCAAAGCTGATTTCAATGAGTTGATGGAGCGAATTAAGCAGGGGCGCGAGTTTGGCCATGCCAGCTTCGAGCCCATTTTCTATTTGGTTTTTCCGCCGAATCAGATCCTCAATGTGAAGCGCGAAACACCAGCGTGGATGCACCGACTGCGCAACGAAGGCTGGGAAGTCGAAACCTTTTCGATCGCCGAGCATGTTGCAGACATTATCGAGAAGGCACCGCTTCGCAAGATCTGGCTCGCTGCCGATCAGAAAGCGCCCTTGGCATGGGACAAGACCAATGCGTCGCTCGCCAATGCCATCAGTAATGGCGCGTTGCAGGCACGCATCGAAGCCAAGCTGGCCGAACTTGAAGGCAAGCCTAAGGCCATTTTGCTGGTCACCGATCTTGAGGCGTTGCATCCCTACACACGCATCGGTGTCATCGAAGGCAAACTGCAAGGCAAATTCCATGTGCCCACGGTGTTCTTCTACCCTGGCGTGCGCACCGGCAAGACACGACTCAAATTCCTGGGGTTCTACCCCGACGATGGCAACTACCGCTCTGTCCACGTCGGCGGCTAATCATTGAGGTAAAACATGACGATCAAAAAACTCTTCGACCCCAGCAAGAGCATCAATCGCAGCATTGAAAAGGTCATCACCTATGGCGTGTCACAAGAGGCGCGCCTGAAATCGGAAATCTCGGAATACGTGGTTACCGACAGCATCGACCAGCAGTTTGAGAATCTCCTGCTCAAGATGGAAGCCGCCATGGACATTGGTGGCGAAAACGAAGTCGGCGTCTGGGTGTCGGGCTTCTATGGTTCGGGTAAGAGCTCGTTCACCAAGTATCTGGGCTTGGCATTTGACGATCGCATCACCATTGATGGCGTTCCATTCATCCAGCACCTCCAAGATCGCCTCAAACGTCAGCAAACCAAGTCCTTGCTTTCGAACGTAGCCAAGCGCTTTCCTGCCGCAGTGCTGATGTTGGACTTGGCCAGCGAACAGGTCGCAGGTGCGACCATGGAAGAGGTGTCGACGGTCCTGTTCTACAAGGTCCTGCAGTGGGCAGGTTATTCGCGCAATCTCAAAGTTGCAGCGCTGGAACGCAGGCTCAAGAAGGAAGGTCGTTACAACGAATTCCTGGATGCATTCAAAGAAGCTGCGGGCGGTGAAGACTGGAACAATTACCGTAACGACGAGTTGGTGGTCGACAGCCTCATTCCTGAGATTGCGCACAAGCTTTATCCCACACTTTTCAAGACGCCCAGTTCGTTCACGACCGAATCAAGTGAAATCGTCGTTTTCGAAAACGACCGTGTGCGTGAAATGCTGGAGATTGCCCGCGAGGCATCGGGCAAGGAATACATCATCTTCATCATCGATGAAGTCGGTCAGTACGTTGGCCCACGGCCCAATCTGATCCTGAACCTCGATGGATTGGCGAAGAACCTGAAAAACATCGGCGACGGCAAGGTTTGGATCGTCGGAACGGCACAGCAAACGCTCACGGCGGACGACGCGAAGGCAGCCCTCAACTCGCCAGAACTGTTCAAGCTTAATGACCGCTTCCCGATTCAAATCGCCCTTGAATCCAACGACATCAAGGAAATTTGCTACACACGTCTGTTGGGCAAGTCGTTACCAGCGGAAGCCGAATTAGGCGGATTGTTTGATCAATATGGCCAGCAGCTGCGCCAGAACACCAAGCTTGTCGATGCGCGCGTCTATGGCGTCGATTTCGATCGTAAGACCTTTGTCGATCTCTACCCGTTCCTTCCCGCGCATTTCGATATCCTGCTGCATTTGCTAGGCGCACTGGCCAAGTCCACGGGTGGCATCGGCCTGCGCTCGGCGATCAAGGTGGTGCAAGACATTCTGATTGACGGCTCTGAAGGCAAACCTGCCGTTGCAGAACAAGCCGTTGGCTGGCTCGCCACCACCGTCACGCTGTTTGATGCTCTGGATAAAGACATCAAGCGCGCCTTCGCCTCTTTGCACGCATCGGTCGAGAAAGCCACCAAGATCCGCTTCTCGCATTCCGAGTTGCATCAAAACATCGCCAAGACGGTCGCCGTTCTGCAAATCCTTGGCAACCTGCCGATCACCCGTCAAAACGTCACGAGCCTGATGCACGCCAGCATCGCCGGGGCGTCTCAAGCAGACGCTGTGGCCAAGGCGGTCGAAGACCTGATCAACGACTCCATCGTTCCATTTGGCGAACAAGACGGCAACCTTTGCTTCTTCAGTGAAAAGCTGAACGACATTGAACAGGAACGCAGCCAAGTTGCACTGCGCGGCGTTGAGCTGCGTCGCATCGTTAACGAAGCGTTGACCAGTGTCTATGCGCCGTTGCCCTCCACCCAATTGCACGGCTCCTATACCGTATCCACCGGACTTAAGGCGCAATCGGCAGGCAATGTGCCCGCATCGTTGGCGGGTGAGCGTAACCAGATCCAAACCATTGTGGAACTGGTCGACCCCAAAGAAATCGACAGCGCACGCACTCGAGTCACTGACGAGTCGCGTCACACCTCATCCAAGTTCAACATCTACCTGGTGGGCCGCACGACGCCGGAAATGGACGAACTGACGGCTGACATCCACCGTTGCCGTGAGATCGCCAACCGCTACCGCAGCGATCCAGATCAGGAAATTCGCGAATATTGCAACGGCCAGGCCGACCGGGCTGAACACCTCAGCACCAAACTGCGGGCACAGATTCAGCGCAGCCTGTTGCAAGGCTCGTTCATCTTCCGTGGCCAGGTTGTCGCAGTAGATACGCTGGCGGTGGAGCTGCTGGATGCTGCTCGCAAACACCTGAGCGAAGTGGCCGAGCAAGTGTTCGATCGTTACGCAGAGGCGCCGGTGCGCGCCGTGACAGAACTCGCCGAGAAATTTCTCCGGGTAGGCAATTTGTCGGGTATCACAAGTGCTCTTGATCCGCTGAATCTTGTGCAGACCCAAAGTAGAGGGCACAGCATTCGTATCGACCACTTGGCCATGGTGAGCATCCGTGACTACATTGATCGCAACGGCACAGTTGACGGCAAGCGTCTGACGGATGTCTTTGCTGATGCGCCCTTTGGTTGGTCGGCAGACACCCTGCGCTACTTGGTAGCGGCCATGTTGCTGGCCGGTGAGATCAAGCTCAAGGTGGCGGGGCGCGAAGTCACCGTCAATGGCCAGCAGGCCATCGACGCCATCAAAACCAACAACACGTTCAAAAGCATCGGAATTTCGCTTCGCGGCGGCGACCGTCCGTCCAACGACGTACTGGCACGCGCTGCAACCCGGTTGACCGAACTGACTGGCGACACCGTCGTGCCGCTAGAAGACGACATCAGCAAAGTCACCACCAAGCTCTTTCCGCAACTGCAGCACCAATACGGCCCTCTCACAGAAAAGCTTCGCGGCCTGAACCTGCCGGGCGTAGACCGCCTGCAAAACCTCACCCACGAGATCAACGACGTGCTGCTCACCGATGCTTCGGATGCGCCGCGTCGCTTGGGCAACGAGCAATCAGAGCTCTTCGAAAGTCTCAAATGGGCTGCCGAAGTCAAACTAAAGTTGGAGCAAGGCCTGGAGCAAACGCTGCGCGATCTGCGCCAGCACTGCACGGCCATTGCCAACCTGCCGAATGTGGCCTTGCTGGCCACGCTGAAAGAAGAATTGGCTGAGGCCCTTAGCCTTATTGAGGAGCGCCTGCAGCAGGCCGACTTCTATCGTTTTGCGGCGGATTTCAGCACCAGTCTCACCACCATTCGCGCTCGCATTCGCGATACGGTCATTGCGATGCAAGGCCTGCTCAAAACGCGCATCAAAGAAGCTGAGGTTGATCTTAAACGGGTTCCTGAATGGATCAGGCTAACGCAGCAAGAGCAAACCGAACTACTTGGTAATCTCGAGCGCCTGATTGTGGATGTGGCCCCCGACCTGGCGGGCCTCACCACCATGCTCAACAAGGACTACGAGCTGCAATCCTACGTACAGCAGCTCAAAAATCGTATTGAGCGTCTGGGGCAGGAGCGAATTAAGGAGCAGCTCGAAGCTGAAGCACCACTCGTTGATGAGGTGCAGGAGTCCAAGCCCACGGTGGCTCGCAGCATCAAAGCGCGCACCAAGATCACCACAATGGATGACCTTGATGCGCTGATCATGCAACTACAGCAGTTACGTGGCGAGCTGAAATATGCTCACGCTTTTGCCGTCAACCTCGAACTGCAGGACGACCTATGAGTTTTGAAAGAAATGGGGCTTTCGATCAATCCACGCGGGGCCGCTTGCAAAAGCTGGTTAACAGTTGCCGAAGCCTGCTGTCAGACGAATTCAGCATCCAGCTTCAACAAACCTACGGCCTAGACCCCAAAACGGGTGAAGTCACGCCCATGGCACGACTCACCCATTTGGATGACCGGCAACGCCACACGGCCGAAGTGCTACGCCAAACCTTAGCCCACTATCTGGGCGCAGATGCCGACGACACCGATCACCGCATTGCTGTGATCGACCGTATGGTGCGTGAACAAGCTTTTACGGTACTCAACCGCTTGGCAGCGCTGCTGATGATGGAAGCGCGCGGTCAGTTGATTGAGTCGGTCAGCAAAGGCTATCAATCGCGTGGCTATCAGCTCTACAGCAAGATCGCCGGTACGGCGCTGGGTGAAACTGGTCAGGCCTACCAAATTTACCTCTTCAGTATGTTCGATGAGCTGACGCAAGAGTTGCCCATGCTGTTCGATCGCTACGCGGCCAACGGCTTGCTGTTTCCACGCGAAACCGCGCTGCGCGCGTTGTTAGAGGAGTTGAACCACTTCGAAATCGAACCGCTTTGGGCAGAAGACGAAACTGTCGGTTGGATATACCAGTATTTCAACTCCAAAGAAGAGCGCAAAAAGCTTCGCGACGCTCGAGCTCCCCGTAATAGTCGAGAGTTAGCAGTACGGAATCAGTTCTTCACGCCGCGTTACGTCGTGGAGCTACTAGTCGACAACACGCTCGGACGCTTTTGGTATAACAGTACAGGTGGCAAAACAGAATTAACAAATCGTTGCACATATCTAGCGATTCAACCTCACGCGAAGCCGATAGCTAAAGATAGCGTACGAGATCCGCGTACGATAAAGTTGCTGGATCCAGCTTGTGGGTCCATGCATTTTGGCCTATATGCTTTTGACCTATTCCTTGAGATTTATCGTGAATCTTGGGATTGGGAACTGCAGTATGGCCCTGGGTCGCTCGACGTTTCAACGTCGTCAAGTTTAGCATTGAAACCTTTGACTCACGAATACTTAGATCAAAGTGCATTTCTTTTAGATGTGCCTCGTCTAATCATTAAATATAACATTTTTGGCGTTGATATAGATCCTCGCGCGGCACAAATTGCGTCATTAGCATTGTGGCTTCGAGCTCAGCGTGCATGGCATGAGGGCAAGATTAAAGCTAAAGACCGCCCCCTAATTGATAAAGGAAACGTAATTTCAGCTATTGCTCCTCCTGCTGAGCGAAAATTGCTGACTAACTTTCAAGCTTCATTAGATGGTCTCGATAGTCAGCTGTTTGAACGAGTACTGCAGTTACTTAAAGGCCTTCCAGAATTAGGTGTATTGCTTAAAACTGAGCGTGAATTGCCGCATTTGATCCGACAAGTATTCGTCGGCGGAAGGATGGTCGACTTATTTGCAGCGGAAGAGAAAGATACATGGGAAAAAGCAGAAACGCGCCTTCGTAAATCGCTGAATGAGTTTGCACAAGTTGCAGGTTCAACCTATCAAGGGCATTTATATGTGCAGGATGCATTGGAGGTTTTACGATTAATCGATTTAACTAGTAATAAGTTCGACGTGATTGTTATGAACCCGCCATTCGGTGAGGCTGCTCAAGGTACAAAGGCGTACATTGATAGCACTTATTCCGCGTCCAAAGGGAATTTGTTGACGAATTTTATCGAGAGGGCTGCTGATTTATTAAGGAAAGGTGGTCAATTAGGCGCAATCGTTAGTCGCTCAGGATTTTATCTAAAGAGTTTCTCTAATTTTAGACGGGACGTTTTAGCAACAAAATACTGCCTCGAAACTTTTTCCGATTTTGGTCAGGGAGTTTTGGATGCTTTAGTCGAAACCGCTGCTGTGACCTGGTCTAATTCACCTGACCCTACAAAGGAAGCGGTATTTTTTAGGCATTTGATGTCGCAGAATAAATCTGCTGACCTATTTAATTCAATACAGAATTTTAGAGCCGGGCGCAACGATTCATCCACATTCATTGTCGCTCCTGAAAAATTCTCACTTCTTGACGATTTGCCTTATGTGTATTGGCTTCCAAAAGAAGTAATAGAAAATTTTTCGCGCCTGCCGCGTGTTGATCCAAAAGGATGCGATATTCGAGTCGGTTTGCAGACTAATGACGACTTCCGCTTTCTGCGGCTGTGGTTCGAAGTTATGTCTGATCAGATAGTTTCCATTGAGCCGAATAATAAAGAGAATTCTGTACAGCAGAACTGTATTCGACAAACTGCGAATGGTCGTCATTGGGCGTGGTATTCCAAGACTGACAAGTCGTCGGCATTCCAAGCCTCAATTCATATGCTAGTAAATTGGCGACACAACGGTTCAGAAGTGAAGGCCTTTATTGAGGGTAAGGGCCACGTCGCATCGAAGCACGTCATGAGCGAGGACCGATATTTTCAGCCGGGGTTTAGTTACATGCTTCGCGCGACGAGGTTAGTACCCTATGTAGTACCCATTGGGGTAATTCCGACTGCTGGTCGGTCCCAAGTTTATCCAAAGCCAGAGCTTGTTGATTGGATGCTTATTTTAATGGGTTCCAATATTGCCACATGTGTCGCTCGCTTTAGGGGTGAAAAATTTAGCCATCCAAAATTTCAAAATTCAATGGTCGGTGCGGTGCCATATTTGGAATTTGATCAAGATATATTAAAGGCGGGTCTAAGCGCCATTGAGAAAGAAAGAACACGAGTATCGTCAAAACTCTCTACCGATGATACTGAAATTCTGTTTTTTTCGCCTAGCAAAATCGATGTGCTAAAAGCAGAAGCTGACTCCGGAAGGCGCTCACTTCTAGGCGATGAGTTAGAACGACAGATTGCCGCTGCCTATGGCCTTAACATTGGCGACTTTGAGATGTTGCAGAGAGACCTCTTAGAAGCTCTTAATGCAAAAGATGAGCTGGATTTTGATGACATTGAATCGAGTGAAGAGGTCAGCGCAAATTTAGATGATGAGCCTACAACTCGGCTCTACAGTATTTTGTCTTATGCAGTGGGTTGTGCTTTTGGTCGATGGGATATAAGAAATGTCATAGATAATAAACAATCTGATGTGTCTGAGAACCCATTCGCTCCGCTACCAGCGATCCCTCCAGGGATGTTGCCACCGTCTGAAAGATTAGAAATCATTAAAAATAACTTTGACACATATCCGATTACGTTTGGCCCTTACGGGATTCTGGTGGAGGACACTGCAAATCCACAAGATATCACTAGTCTCGTCAGTAAGGTTTTGAGATTAATCCAGCCGCAAGAAGCTACAGATTTTGAAAGCTCTTTGTTTCAAGAGTTGGGCGCAAAAACATTGCGAGATTACTTAAGCCGGCCCGCACAGTTTTTTGCCAATCATTTAAAAAGCTATACGAAAAGCCGTCGGAAAGCGCCTATCTATTGGCCACTATCAACTGCGTCATGTACCTACACGATCTGGATCTATTACCCGAGTCTGAACAATCAAACATTATTTACGGCTGTTAACGATTTTATCGATGGTCCAAATGGGAAACTCACGCAAGTCAGCCGTGAGTGTGCCGAAATGCGCGTAAAAGGTAGTGGCCGGACGCACGATGAAGAAAAGCAATATGAGGTTCTGCAAACCTTTGAACAGGAGCTCATTGATTTTCGAGAAAACTTACTCAAAATTGCCCCTGTCTACCAGCCAAACCACGACGACGGCGTGCAAATTACTGCTGCCCCATTGTGGCCCCTGTTCCGCCACAAGCCGTGGCAAAAGGTATTGAAAGACACCTGGTCCAAGCTGGGAAAAGGAGACTACGACTGGGCACACCTGGCCATGGCATATTGGCCAGAACGCGTGCGTGAGAAGTGCAAGACCGACAAATCCCTCGCCATCGCGCATGGGCTTGAAGATCTGTACGTGGAGCCAGAGGTCGCTCCCAGGAAAACGCGCGGAAAAAAGAAAGCGGGAGCTGACGAATGAGCATTGCTGATTTCATCCAGAACAAGATTCTTCGTCCCCGTTTGCAAAAGGCGGGCAGTCTCGTGGTGTATGACCCTGCCGGGCATTACCAAGATGTCTGCAAAGGTTTGGCTGACGACAAGCTGCTGGTTGTGGATGCTTCAAAGAGCAGCATTGAGAGTCGGGTAGCTGCAATGCAGGGCTTGCGTGATGTGATTGATCGGCAGCTCGCTGGAATTCTGGTCTATGTGCCTGCAAAAGCGCCCGAGAGCGATGAAGAAAGGCAGGCTGATCCCTTCGCTCCCATTGCCGCAGCAGGGGCGATGTTCCCCGAAGGGGATGGTGATAGCTTTGAGAGCCTATGCCTGAAGGCGAAACCAGATCACACCACGGCCATTCGGGCCATCTTTGAGCAGGATGCTTCGCCTAGTTTTGCGGTGGTGGATGCTGTTGGCGGCGGCTTGGGCTGGCCCAACTTACGTGCGCTACTGGCAGTCGAGTCCGCCCGAGACATTCTGTTCACGCTGCTTGTGCCAAACGATGCGCAACAAGCGGCATTGAAAGGCAGTGATAGCTGGGTGACAGAGGCGCGTGATTTGCTTCGCAACAGCATGGGCCTGTCATTGAAAACCAGGGGCAAGACATGGGACTCGGTTGCCAGCGAACTATGGCGTTTTGTTTTGTTCAGCGAGTTTGTATTTGATCTGCCTGGTGCATTGCCTGCCAGTTTGAACGATGTACCGCGAGCCGAAACGCAGGCGAAGCCGTTGATTGAATACCTGTGCGATCTGCTGCGCAATGATCGCCGCACGCAGAGTGTCTATATCGACCGCGCAGAAGAAATTGAGCGGGATCTCAACCTGGTCAGCCAATTTGGTAGCTGGTCTGATTTGGGCGACCGGGACACCTTCCCGTTTGAGGAGCGCACGTTTTTGAGTCGGGCGATCGAAGGCATCCTACGTGATGACATCGACCGGGTGAGGAGCATCTCGGAGCGCCATCAGCAATCGGTGTGGACGGGCAAAGGCGAGAGCCGTGCCCAGTGGGATTTGATTCGATCGGCTACTGAGTTGCTTCAAACCTGCGACGACATGGAGCGGCAGCTTTCGGACAACGCACGCAATCTTGATGTGCTGTTGACCTTTTACGTGAGCAGTTTGCGTGAAGCTGATCGCTTGCATCGCGAGTTCGAACAGGCAGTTAGCGATTACGACTGGCAAGACGCGCAAGGTGTCATGACGCCAGTCAAGCAGCAGGTTCGTAAGCAGTACGGCAAACTGGTCGAGAAGGTGCAGTTGATCTTCACTCGTCATGTGCAGCAAAGTGGCTGGCCGTTGGCTGGGCAGCTATCGAATACTGATGTGTTTGACCGCATTGTTGCGCCCAAGCTGCAAAAAAACGGCCACAAGGTGGCGTACTTCATGATTGATGCGCTTCGCTACGAATTGGGCGTAGCGCTGGAACGGCAGTTGACGGAAGACGGACAAGTTGAAGTGCAGGCTGCCATGGCGCAGCTTCCAAGCATCACGCCAGTAGGCATGGCCAGCTTGTTGCCCGGGGCTGGCCAGCAGCTTCGGATCAAGAATGACGAACAGAGCCTGGTGCCAATGCTGGGTGACCAGGTGGTAAATACCGTTGCGCAGCGCATGGATGTGTTTCGGAAGAAATACGGCCAGCGCTTTGAAGAGGGGCGGCTGGAAGACTTTGTGCGCGGACGTTTCGATTTCTCGCCTGAAACCGATTTGTTGGTGTTGCGCGCTGTAGAGATAGATAGCCACTTTGAGAACCATCCTGACACCGCTCCTGCAGAGATTACCAATGCACTCAAACGCATTCGGGTCGCAATTCATAAGCTGAAAGAGCGTGGCTTTCATGAGGTGGTGATCGCGACCGATCATGGCTTCTTCATGAACACCCACGCTGGTGCGGGCGATGTCTGCAGCAAGCCCGCTGGCAACTGGATTGGCATTCATGACCGGTGCGCGCTGGGTGATGGTGCTGGCGACAGTAATCACCTGGTGGTCTCCGCCGAGAAAATGGGCATTCGCGGTGACTTTGCCAAGTTCGCTGCGCCACATTCGCTGGCAGCCTATCGCAGTGGTTTGCTCTATTATCACGGTGGCATTTCTTTGCAGGAATGCGTGGTGCCGGTGATAACGATGCAGTTGAAAACATCCAATCAACCGACACTGCATAAAGCATCTGTGGCGATGAGCTACAAGAACGGTGCCAAGGCCATCACCACACGTATGCCAGTGATTGACCTTGCAGTTGAAACGGCAGACATGTTCTCGACTGAAAACGAGTTCGAGATTTTGCTGGAGGCACACGACAGCAAGGGCGAAGTGGTGGGTGAAGCGAAGGCCGGGGGGGCAGTGAATCCGGCAACAGGAACATTGTCGTTGAAGCCAGGTGACAAGGTTCAAGTCACGATCAAGATGCAAATGGATTTCGAGGGGAAATTCAAGATCAAAGCTTTGCATCCAACGACTTATACGGTGTACTGCCAACTTGACCTGGCAACCGACTATGCGGTGTAAAAACGATGAATGAACTCGACCAAAAGCTGACCGCCACCTTTGATGGCAAGGTATTGCGCAAGGATTTACTCCACCGGATTAAGAAGGGAACCAACGTCCCAACCTTCGTGCTGGAGTTTTTGCTTGCGCGCTTTTGTGCGAGTGATGATCAGGCCGAGATGGACGCGGGCATGGAGGCGGTGCTGGCCAGCCTACAAGACAACTATGTAAAGCCTGACGAGGCCAATGCCGCTCAGTCAAAGGTGGCAACCAAAGGCAAGCATCGCTTTATCGACAAGGTCCATGTTCGGTATGTCGAGAAGGAAAAGCGCCACTGGGCCTCATTGGAGAACTTCAATTCACAGCGTATCGCTATTGGCGAGAAGTTCTACCGAGACAATGACCGCCTACTGGAGGGCGGAATTTGGGCTGAGGTGACGTTGGCACATAACGCGATCGAAGAAGACGACTACGCGTTTTATATTGAAGACCTGCGCCCCATCCAGATCAGCCGCTTTGATTTTGACCGCTATTGTGATGGTCGTACTCAGTTCACCCGTGACGAGTGGATTGCGGCGATTTTGCGCACCGTTGGTCTGGAGCCAACAAAGCTGTCAAAGCGGGTGTGCATGCACTTTATTGCGCGCCTGGCGGCCCTCGTTGAACCCAATTACAACTACATTGAGCTTGGGCCACGCGGCACCGGGAAGTCGTATTTCTTCAGTGAATTTTCGCCCTACGCCACATTGATTTCAGGTGGCCAGGCGACCAAGTCGGCGCTGTTCTACAACAACGCACGCCGTAAGGTTGGTCTGGTTGGATTTTGGGACACCGTGGCTTTCGACGAAGTAGGCGGCATCAAAGTCAAAGATCCGGACACCATTCAAATCATGAAGGATTTCATGGCGAATGGTCGCTTTTCGCGTGGCGCTGAAGTGATCGCTGATGCCAGCCTTAGCTTTGTTGGCAATTTCGATCTCTCCATCAGCCAAGTAGTTAACTCGGTTGAGCATGATCTTTTCCAACCATTGCCCGCTGAGTTTGACTTGGCGATCATGGATCGATTCGCAGCCTACATACCTGGCTGGGAAATGCCCAAGAACAGCAGTGAATTTCTAACCAGTAGCTACGGGTTCATTACGGACTACCTGGCGGAAGCATTCCACTACCAGTTCAAGCACACCAATCGGTACGAAGAAGTCAGCAAACGCATCCGACTTGGCAAGAGTGTTGAGGGCCGTGATGAAAAAGGCATCAAGAAAACCGTCTGTGCCTTCCTGAAGATTCTTCACCCTACCGGTTCTCCGACCGATGAGGAGTTCGAAGAATATGTAGCCTACGCAGTTGAGTGCCGTCGACGTGTGAAGGAACAGATGAATAAACGCAAACCCGATGATGAGTTTGCGCGCATCGATCTCTCATTCCTTAATGCGCAAGGGCAAGAAGTTGTTGTCTATTGTCCCGAGTCGAAGGATGCCGCAGCTACACAGCAACCGTTTAGACGGCAGCTCAACGACAAACTTGCACCTGAACGTGACGCTGCGACAGAGGCTATACAAGAGCCGAGGGTGCCCGAGCCTGCGATCAAAGTCGAAGTAACTCCCCCTGTCGTTACCCCTGTTGTTCCAGAAGAGTTGGTAGAGAAGCACTTCACGATTATGTACGGTGACGTCGGCCACAGCTACGAATCGATCATTGGTCCCTACCTGCGAGGAGCAAAGACGGTCATCATTGAAGACCCGTACATTCGCCTTCAGCACCAGATCCAGAATTTCGTTCGCTTTTGTGAGTGCGTCTTAAAGGCCGGAACGGTGAAGAAGATCAACCTCATCACCGGATACGACGACAACACGCAGCTGGCCGATATTGCAGAGAAGCTGGAAGAGTTGAAGCAAAGCTTGCTCGAGATGGATGTGGAGCTTGAGGTCAAACTCAACCCGAACATGCACGATCGGGAAATCCGCCTGGACAACGGTTGGGTCATCAAAATCGGGCGAGGCCTGGATTTTTACCAAAAGCCGGGTGGCTGGTTTGAGGTGGGCGCGAACGACTTGAGTCTGCGAAAGTGCCTTGAAACCAAGGTGGATATTTTTCGTGGGTAAATTGAGAACCACTGATTTTTGCTGTCATAACCAATGTTCAGGTACTTCTATTCCATAGTTCTTAGACACTGTTTTTAATGTAGAGATGATCTCGGCGTGTTGGGTTCTGTTGGTTTGATTCCAGGCAGCACGGCAGTCAAGTAGGTTTTTCAGTACGCTCAGGTTGTACATTCCTAGCCGATGGAAATTTCCCCAGCTGGGAATGCCGAACAGGTTGTAGATGACCACGGTGGCGTCGCGTTCGCTGGCTAAGCGCTTGTCGCCAGTCAGCTTCTCGGCGGCTTCCTCGGCTTCGTCGCGGTCGTCGTAGGTGTTGAGTAATTTCATCAGTGTCTGGTTGTGGTCCTATCGGGCTGCAGATTCTGCCTGACTGGCAAAAAAAGAACATCAATAGGTCTCATACTCAGGGAAAGACGCAGTCAAGCGTCTTTCCCTGAGTATGAGACCTATCCAATTAACCCCGCTGCATTCGACTGAAGATACAGCACGCAAGCAGAACCTAATGCCAGGGTATCCTGCTGATGACCGCCCTGGCATCGGCCAGGGCAGACTAACGGACGGAGTGTCTGGCCTTTCGATTACAGATACCCCCGTTCAGCCAACGACACGCAGCCGTCATGACCCACCACCACATGATCCAATATCCGGGTACCGACCATGTTGAGTGCGTTCTTGAGGGTGGTGGTCAATGTGCAATCGGCCTGGCTAGGCTCTGGGTCGCCGGAGGGATGATTATGAACCAGGATTACGGCCGCAGCGTTGTGCTCTAAAGCGATCTTCACCACTTCCCGTGGATACACGCTGGCACCATCCAACGTGCCTCTGAATAGTTCTCTGAAACCAATCACCCGGTGCTTGGCATCAAGCATTAGCAAGGCAAAGACTTCATACTCATGGTACTGCAGCAGTGTTTGCAGGTGACTGAAAACCTGCTTCGGCTCAGTCAGTGCTCGGCCTTTAGACAGACGACTCATCGCCAGTTGTTGAGCCATCTGCAGGATGTCAGCTTCGGTGACTGGAGTCTCCATGACATAGGTACCGGTCGTTTCACCGGCTACAAGCTTGTGATATTTCATGCGGGTATTCCTGTGCGTATGCGTGAGAACGGAGGGGGGGAGAAATCCGGTTACTGAGCGGTGGGCTTGCCGTTGTATCGCATGGCTTGCGACTCCAGCTTTTGCGCGAGTGTGGGTTTGGTAGGCGCTGCCAGTTGGTTTTGGGGCTCTATTAGGTTGGTCTGATCTTCAATGGCGGGGAAGAACTCCTCGACGATGCCACCGGTGTCCTCCTCGCTGTCTTCAAAGGCCCCATTGTTAAATCCCTGCCATGCCGCGTGATCCAAGGCGCTCTGGTCAAAGCCAGCGCCTTCCCGGGTTTCCTCTAGTTGCTTGGCGGCAAGCAAGGCGCCTTCTAGGCTCAGGCCGTTGCGCACTGTGATATCGACGTAGAAGATTGGTGTCCCGTGGCTCTGCCGAGTGGATTTACCACGCAGACGCAATTCCAGCGGCAAACAGGCCAGGCGATTGCCGGAGATGGCTTGGAAATACTGCAGGCGTGCCGCCAGGGTACGGATGCTGTTGAACCCAGTGGTGCGGAAGACGAAACTGCCCAGTGGATCATCGTCACCAATCACCACGTTCAGCCGGCCGTAAGGCTTGCAGACTCCGCCTTGCGCCAGTGAGCAACCATCCGGCGAAGGGCAGGGTAACGACTGGATGCCATCCTTAGTGAGACGCTTGCAGGTCTCGCCGTTGCCGACGCACAGCGGGCGGCCGGTGGTGCGGTCGAACAGGCTGTAATCGGCGCGAAAGTTCAGATGGGGCTCGTTGAAAAGCAATCGGATCGGAATACTGCGCAGCTTGCCGTCCTGGCCGTTCCGCAGTTCCTCATTGAGTGGGTGCAGTAGCCAACCGTCACGGCTTTGCACCTGCGAGGTGAGGGTGAATTGATCGTCTTTCTCCGGCAGACGCTTACCGTTTTTCTCGACGACCTTACCGATGGAAATGCGCCCGAGTACTGGCGGGGTGATGGCTAAACCTTTGAGCATGGCGGTTATCCTTGATCTGAAAAGAAAAAAGCCACCGGGATGTAAACGATCCGGGTGGCCTGGGTGAGGGGGAATGGTTCAGCCGATCAGGAAGCGGCGACTGCCTGTTTTGATCTTGGGATAGCGGGCCTGCAGGTAGGGTTTGTCCTTCAGCATCTGTTCGACATCCAGACCGGTGCTGTCTTTAGACTTCTTCCAGCTGATGTAGCCCTCCGCAAACTCCGCACGGGTGGCTGCACCCATAGCCTGCTGCAAGGCTTGTTTGAGCTGAGCCTCACGCGTCTCCTGCTGGACAATGCTCTGGCGAATAGCCTTGAGCTCCAGGTAGGTGCTGGCCAGCTCCGTGTGCTGGCTGAAGTCCAGGGTCTGACCATTGTCTTCGGGGTAAAGGCAACGCAACGCCGCTTCGGCCGAGGCTGTACCATCGGCCGGTGGCGGGGTATCACTGACCACGTAATCCCAGAACAGCAGCTCCAGATCGATCAGCCGAGTAATCATCGATTCGTCCCGTTCGATGCGATGGATCTCCAGGTGCTGACCACCGAGCAGCACCGCGACATCCGCTGCCTGTTTACCCGTCACGGCCAGCTGGTGCATCACTTGCAACTGCACATACTCCGGCACACCCTCTTTCCAGAGGCGTGCGCCGTTGATGCCGGCCGTTTTGCATTCCAAAATCTGCACATCGTCGGCGCCGATGACCTCGCGGTCGATGTTGGCCAGCATCCAGGGCAGTTTAGGATCAGGATGCTGTAACACTGCATTGATGCGTCGTACCCGGTGACCACTGCGCTTGGTGTAGTGGGTCGTGACAATCGGTTCCAGGATATTGCCCCAGTAAGCAGGGCTCTCTTCGTCATTGGGATCTATTTTGGGCAAAGAGGTGTCACGCCCGGTTTTCTCCAGCCATAGCTCCAGCTGGGATTTGTAAGGGTTAAGACCGACGGCCGCAGCAGCATCCGAGCTGCCGATACCTTGTTTACGTACAGCCAGCCAGTCTTCGCGTGGCAGTTGTTTGGTGCCCACTAGGCGCAGTGCTGGGCGGGGTTTGCTACTGGTTTGTTGCCGAGTTTGCGTGCCCATGATGTTTTCCTGTGCGGCATAAAAAACGCCCGGCCAGTAGAAGCTAACCAGGCGCTTTAACAGTTGAGTTGGTGAGTGGGGCTAGGCGGCGAGTTGCAGTGCGGCGTTCAGTGCGCGCTCTTTGAGGGCTGCGCCGGCCCCAAACCACGCAGAGTCCATTCGGTATTCGGTACTCCTGGCGCGTCGCTCGTGATCGACATACTCCGTCACGGCATTGAGCAAGCCCCACGCAGTTCCTTGAGCTGACTCAAGCGTCGCTCCACGACCTTGGCCTTCGTACAGCCCTTGGACTTTGCGCAGTGCTCGCTCATTCGGAAGCACTTCCGGCAGCTTGCTATTGGGGGCCACATCACACAGCACATTCATGAAGAAGCCCATCGCCTCATGCCACTGCACCTTGCGTTCTGCCAGTGCGCGCATGCGGTACATAAACTCGTCCCATTGCGAGACGGCGATCCCCAGTTGTTTCTTCACTGCCTGTGGATCAAAGCGGGTGTTGTGCGGCACTTTGATCGCATGCGTAGCGCCGCTCAGAGAAATGGTCAGGGTGTTATTGCAGACCACGCGCACTGTGGTCGGGGTGGCAGTAGTGGCCAGGGTGCCGTCGCAGGAGGTAGCTAGCAGCAGATAGCCATTCACCTGGTCGTTCCCCTTCAGCGCGGTTGTCTGCCCCGTCCTGGCCAGCGCCCAGAACTTGCGGCCACCTTTGAGTATCCCGGCTGTTTCGAGCTCATAACCAGAAACCTCAGTCAGATCTCGGTAGAACTCCAGCACCTCACGCGGCTGCACAACCTGGTAGCGGTTGGATACCACCGATAAGGGGGCCTTGGTGTCGGAGCGATACAGTACCTTCTGTTCAGGGAAAGAGTGGATCGAGCCCAGGGTGCCGATACTGTCTGATTTGAAATGCACTGGGCTGTGATGGATTTGCCAGTTCATGCCGGCTTCACGCTGCCAGATTTCCAGCGGTTGTTTTTGCGTCAGGCGGTTACCCAAACCATGCCAAGGTGTAGCGCCAACGTAAGCCATTTGTTCGATGAGATGAGCCATGGAAGTGATTCCTTTTCATAGGTGCACGGCGAAGCCGCTGGATATTCAGCAGGGATCAGTCGGTGTGCGGCGTGTTGATAGAGAGGGGAGGGAGCGATGAAGCAGGTGGGGAACAGCAATTACGTCAAGCGGGAGAGGAGCAGTTCAAACGGAATGACGGCCACTAAACTGCAGTTCGCAGTCGAGACAAGCGTAATTGTCCAAAACCCGTTCATCGATGACTTCGCCGAGTTTGGCGCCCGCGATACAGCCGGTCGCCGCGCCGGCTAGCCCCCCGAGAATGGCCCCAGCCATGCCACCAGCAGCAACACCGGCGGGGCCAGCGACTACGCCGATTACTGCGCCAACTTCGGCACCGGCCATGGCGCCGGTGACGCCTTGGGCTGCGCCACCAACGGTGCCAATTAGGGCGCCGATTTTCCTGCCCAAATCTTTGGTGATGACTGCGGTGGAGTGACAGCGTGGGCATTGAGTGGTCATGTGCAGGGTTCCTGTCGAGAAAGTCGGGATGAAGTCATTGCACGGGCATAGAGCCCATCAAGCAGGTCGCCTGCGCGATCTGCTTAAATGGAGAGACTGCGAAGTCTGGGGGATGCCTGATGCGGATAGGTGCAGGTTCGTGATGTATGACTGAGATCGTTTTGAATCGAATCGTAATCGGGCTCTTTGACGATTAGGTGCAGCAATCGGTCAGAAGGGATAGCCAAGCGCACCGGACTGTCGAGAAACACCATCCGAAAATGGGGCAGAGCGAGCCCAATTTCAAATGGCACCTTTTGCCGGCAAAACGATGCCTCTTCATCGAGTCGAGGTTGTCTGCGTCGGGCGGTTTCCACTGTGTGACCAGCCTCAACCGGCGGCTTAGCCAGGGTCCTACGCGACAGACGCGGTGGATTGTTCCGCCGCTTGCTCGTTAACCTGCGAGACCACTGTTCCCGCGACCTTATCAAGTGGTTGATAGGCAGCTGCTGCACGCTGCAGCATTTCGCCGATCTGGGCGCGAAGTTCGGCCGGCTGTTCGACCACCATGGCGTCGCCCTGGGACAGAATCCACCAGTGCAGTTGCCAGGTGTTGCTCAGCGTCGAGCGCACCCGATAGCCATCTTCGAGTTGTTCCAGGGTCATGTCCGGGCTCAGCGGTGTCTCGCGGATCAAGCGTGCCTGGCGCTCACTCACCCATGCCTGAAACTGAATTTTCTCCGGCGTTCCGAACTGCAACGCGTCGCTGGCCAGGTAGGCGCGCAAGTCGAATCCCTGCACGCCCTCGGCAGGTCTGTCGAGCTGCTCGACCGTGCGGAAACGGTGCACTGCAAACTGGCGTATATCGGTGTACGGATGCGCCGTGGCAATCAAATAGGTCACCAGCCCGCGCTGCACCATTGCCAGGGGATTGAGCGTCATCTCGCTCAACTTGTCGGTGTGTGCGGAGTAATACTGGCACTGCACCTGACTTTCATTGATCAATGCCTTCTGCAATGACTCCAGCCGGTGCGGATCGATGTCCGGTGCCTGGAGATTCAGGTCCGGTCGCACGGCGGCA
Organism: Pseudomonas sp. LBUM1670; assembly: GCF_059695695.1. Taxonomy (NCBI): domain Bacteria; kingdom Pseudomonadati; phylum Pseudomonadota; class Gammaproteobacteria; order Pseudomonadales; family Pseudomonadaceae; genus Pseudomonas; species Pseudomonas sp. LBUM1670. Next base: position 2,194,861 of record NZ_CP166783.1, read on the forward strand.
ACCTTTTCCAGCCAGCGAGCTGCCGGGTTATCGTCTTCCAGGCCTTTGAGCTTGCGCCGGGCATGCACGAAGCGCGGTTCCAGCACGCTCAACATGCTGGCGGGCAATAACGGGCGAATGGCATCTTCAACCAGCGCCAGGCTCAAGGCTTCGGTCAAGGTAATGCCTTGCAACTCGACATTCACCCCCGGCGTCCAGTGCCAGGCCTGCGGTGAACCGTCTTCGCTGCACTGCAATGGAAACACCAGGGACAAATCAACCAGGTCGCGTTCGACCGTACGCCGGCTGGTCTGGTAGCCAAACGTGTCAAGCCGCGCCAGCAGTTCCGTCACGGTGATGCCTGAATCGCGTTTGGGCAGGAGCTTGAGCAGTTCCCATTGACGACTGACCGTGGAATGAGATTTGGCTGACGGCACGGTATTTTCCTTGTGCGGGGGGAGGGTGAAAAAGCAACCGGGGGAGGAATTTACGGGAGTACATTGTGTCGCGGAATGGCGATAAGCTATCACTTTTTGAAGATCGGGATCCACAGGCGAATAGGCAAAGGGCTTGTTTCGAAGTGTACCCATGGCACTGAAAAATCCTGGTTAGAACGGAGCTTCACTTTTGGTAAAACACTTCAGGTTCTTGACCCTGCCGCACAGTGCCAGCACGGTGGCGAACGTGTTCGTTCACGGGTATTCCGCCGGGCACGATCTGAAGGATCGCCGATTGTTGTCCAGGCAGATTCCCTCCACGCTGCACAATGGCATCAACATTCTTGGCTTCTGGCGCTCGGGCCATTACTTGCAGGTGTCCAACACCACCAAGCAGCTCGTTGTCGCCGCCGGCCGCCTGTATCCCTATGCAACGGCCGCTGCATTTGTAGCGGACCGCGTGGCGCATTTTGCCCTCAGTCGTCGTCGGGCAACGGAAATGGGTGATGTCCTGCTCAGTGAGTTGCACGATTACTTGAAGGCGAATCATCCCGAGGTGGCCGAAATCAATCTGATCGGCCACTCATTGGGCGGCCGAGTGCTGGTCAGTGCCTTGAGGAAACTGGTTCGCCAACCCGACGGCTATAGCCTCACCATCGGCGATGTACTGCTGATGGCCGCTGCTGTCGAAGTGAAGGCTGACGAAGTGCCAGGACTCAAGGCCTGTATCAAAGGACGGTTGATCAATGCCTACTCCAGGTCCGACAGGATGCTGCTGATGAACGCAGACGAAACTTGCCTGGGGCGCCACGAAGTGACGAATTTCGAGAATGTTTCGATGACCGGTTTCGGCCATCAAGACTACTGGCCGAACCTGCACAAGGTTTTGACGGTCACTGTCTTTGCCGGTTTCCAGGGGCAGCATTATCCGGTTCTTCTGAACAAGGAAGGCGATCTGCAGGATGATCACGTGCGTACGGATTATCTGCTCTACGACCTGTTTGAACACCTTGAACCGTCGCACCCAACGTTATTGGAGGAAGCGATCAAGCACCTCAAGAACAGCAGCTGGACGTCCCTTGACGACAACCAGGACTCAAACGAAAAGCACTACGCCTTCACCCGGGAATTTCAACTGTTGGGCGGCCATTGCCTGGCCAACATGACGCGACGCCGAGGTTTGCCTTACGCCGAAGTGCTTGAAATGCTGGCATCGCATTTTGAATTGGATGAAGACGAGTTGCATAGGTGCACGACCATCCTGGAGCTTGAGGGCGCATTGGTCCGCAGGTTCTTCCATAACGCGTTTCCAGAAGGGCATGAACTCAGCAAATCAACGGAAACGGACCTGAAAACCCTGTCGGCAGAGCACTATTTCAGGCACGTCGATGCTTTGGCGGGACGGTTAACGTTGAGTGCCTGCTTCAAGTCATCAGCCTCGATGGGCGCGCAGGCATCTGGCTCAGTCAGTTCGCAGATTACAATGGCAACCATTGGCAGCTTCGTGTCGCCTAACCTGCTGGCGATGGTGCCAAAACTGTTGGCGGCGACGACGGTCGGACGAGTGATTACCAACGTCAAGACAGCATTGAAGCCCGGTTACTCGGCATTGATTCCGGCAGTCGCAATCATTTTTTATGCGCGGGTGAAGCTGGGCAATGACGGGTTGCATTGAGGAAAGGGTAGCCGCCAGCGTGCTGCTCCTGGCGGCGTTAAAGCCCTGGTTAAGCGGTCAACGCTCGCATTGAAGGCTCTGTGCTGCCTGGCAGCCCCAGCGCGTTCAGTTTTTCGCGTACTTGAATCAGCTTTTCCTGGTTGCTGCGAATGAATTTCGAGCGCTCATCAACGGCTGCGACGATCTTCTCAAACTCTTTGAGCTGCGGTGCAAAGAAGTCCAGCAGCTTTTCGTCATCGCCAATAAGGTCGTAGATGTCCTTGAACGAACTCTTGATGATCGTGGTGATGGATTCTTTGGCAGTCTTCAATTCCTGCTCGAGTTCGTGAGCCTTGTAGGCACCCAGAAGGTCCGAGGTCAGGGTGAAGGCAGCGCCTGCAGGGCCAGCCCACTTGGAAATGGCGCCAGCAATTTTGGTTGCCTGCCACGGTTTGAACTTGAAGACCACTCCGGTCACGGCCCCCAGTGCATCTCTCGCAGCAAACACTGCACTCTTGATGATGTCCGGGCTCAGGTTGGCAATACCTTTAGCGGCGCCACCCATGGACTTGAGTGCGCCCTCGCTCATGGCATTGAGGAAGCTTTCGCTTGAGTTGAGCTGACGGCCGATGTCCTGGGAAATGCGGTTGGTGACCTTGGAGGATTGATCGAACGAGCGGTCGATGGCGGCCTTGATTTTAAGGTTGAGTTTGTAGCCGACACCTTCTTCGGTGTAGCCGATTTCATCCTCGAGAAAGTCACGAATATTTTCCAGCGACAGCGGGCGAAGCTTGCCAAGCAAGTCTTTTTCAAGATTGTTCAGCTCATCGAAAAGCTCCCCAGCAAGGCGTTTCACCTCGCGACGGCCCTTGGAAATATCCTGGTTGATCCGCACGGACTCCTCGGCGTTCTGCTGCGCAAAGGCATCCAGTCTGCCCAATTGCTCTTCGGCCCGTGCCACATGCTGGCCGACGACATCGCGCACAACGTCCATGCCCGTCTTGGCCATCAGTGCCGCAGGTACGTTGTCTTGCAGGATGCGGCTGGTCATGGCCTTCAGGTCGTTGATCCGCGAGCGGCTTTCGTAGTGCTCGGGCTTGCCGAACCAGAACTCCAGACCCCGACCACCGGGGTTGGAGGCCAGGCAGACGATGTTCAGGCGTGCCTGTTCTTCCGAGGTCAAGTTGGCTACTCGCTGCAACTTGGCTTTCAGGTTGTCCTTTTTGATGGTGGCCTGATCATCGAACAGCACCTGTTCGGTCAGGTCGGTCACTTCGTCCATTTTATTGATGACGAACACCGTCGAAGACAGCTTGTTCAAGTCGCGCAGCACCCACTTGGCGATAGCGCTGTGGCTTTCCTTGAGCGGGTTGGTGGCATCCACGACGTACAGGATCAGATGCGCTTCGGAGATGTAGCGTTTGGTCAGGTCTTCATAAACCACCTGTTCGCCATCGACGGTCTTTTCCTTGTCACCGAAAAGGCCGGGGGTATCGACGATTTCACACTTGCCCGGCAGCCCCTCTGGCGTGTAGATCGCCAGGCGATCGGAGGATTCGTCCATGTCGATCTTCATGTCGGCCATGACTTTACCCAGCCATGCGGCGATCACGCTGGTCTTGCCGTCGGAGAAGGCGCCTAGCAGTGCAATGCGCAAAACGTCGGATTCGATTGCCTTGACGGCTGAATCGATCTTTTCCATTTCGGCACTGACGTCACTGCCTAGCTCGCCCAACTCTTTCAGGATGACTCGAAGCTGATCCAGGCCTTTGATCGCTGTTTGCTTATCAACATTAAATTGCGTGAATTGTTCCATGGGGCATTTTCTCCAGTTGATCTTTGGTGCGCTGCATCAATGCCATCTGCTGCTTGATGATGTGCAGCGGGCGAATCAGGGATGCATGGATGTCGTTGACTTGTCCGAGGACTTTTGCCTCGATTTGACTGCGAACAGGTGTGAGCAAAGCCTTCAGCTCATCACGCAGGGAGTCGGCGGCATTGGCGCGTGCTTCGGCGATCTTGTCCTGGACTTGAGCCTGGGCTTTGCGAATGCGTTTTTCCTTGCTGAGGAGGAAGTTCATGAGGTTGATCAAGAGCCCCACCGCAGCGCCGACAGCTGCGCCAATAAGGTTGCCGACGACAGGGAATGCGGTGCCGATCCCGGCGCCCGCGAGGGCATAGGACCCTACGTTGAACAGCATCCAGCCGTAATCTTTGAAATCCAGTCCAAGGCCCAGCTCCGGTGTCTTGTAGCTCGCGTTAAGGTCCGCGCCTGCGTAAGCGATTGCCTGCTCGAACTCAACCCTCGAAACGTCCTCCAGCAGCCGCTGCATGGCCTGCACCAGATCGTTTTGCAACTCCGCCAGATACTTTTCGAACTGAGTCTGCAATTCTTCTTTCAACTGTTCCTGGCGCTCGCGAAAGGCGCGCTGGATCTTGCTGGCGACCAATTCGTTTTCGCCGAAGTGTTCCTCGACGATGTCGTCGGCAGTCGCACTCATGTCAGTGAAGAGTCGGTCCCACAGGATTTTTCGGCCCTTCGTGACGGACTGTTCGAACTTGGCCAAGCCGTCTTTGACGGCAATGCGGCACTTGTCGAACTCTGGTTCTGTCCTGGCCACGAACGTTTCATGGCTGGTGTGGAGTTCTTGCAGGATGGCGAGGTTTTCCACCAGCAACTCATGAACTTTGGTCTTGTTGCTCTCGATCATGTCTTCTTTGAAGGTGCCCAGTTTTCCGTGAAGCACCTGGGCGACTGACTTGATCTGGCTGAACTCGTACATGGCCTTCGGCGAGGCGAAATACTTGCGGTAATTCCGTTGCTGAATGACCAGGTCGCGATCCCGGGAAGGGTGGATGGTCGTACGTTCCGTCCCTGGTGCAGCGGCCAGCGCCGAGAAAGCCAGCAACCCCTGCACGCAGTGGCCAGACTGCATGGCCTTGGCGCCCAGCACAGACTCGAGCACGCCCACGGTCTGCTGCAATGCACCGCTTTCGAGGGCTTGCCGGTCCTCCTCGAACTCGTAGGCATCGGCGTTGCCGCGCACGTTCACCAAGGGACACACTTGGGTGCCGAGACGCAAATAGGAGCGGATTTTCTCTGCGGTGGCTTTTTCAGGCTTCTTGTTGGTGCCGTTGACGTAGAACACCAGGTGCGCCTTGGCCACCGCTTCACGGACCATGTGCGAATACTTGCCCTCGTCACCTTCAATGCCGGGTACATCGATCAACTGGAAGCGTTTGCCCTTGTAGTTGAGCGTGTAGAACGTATTGCCTTTGGTGAAATCCGCTTCGCCGGTGCCGATGATCCGCCCGTCGATACGCAAGGCCAGGGCTTTTTTTCGGTCAAGTGCCAGAGCGCCGGAAAATACATCGGCCAGTCGCTGATTCAGCACGTCATCCATGGCGGCCGATTGGGTCTTGATGTGAGCAAAGGGGTTAGCGATCGGCGCGTCTTCAGGCACCGCGGTCGCTTGATCGAACAGTTCGTCGAGCTCAAAGTTGCTCATCTCAGACTCCTGCCAGTTTCAACAGCAGTGCCGATGCGGCTGCCCCCAGCACCATTCCGCCACAGGTAAAAGCAATCAGTTTTGTCCTGATTTTGGCGTTGGATTGGTCTTGGGCCAGTTGTAGGCGTTGCGCGGCTTCTTCCTGTTCCGCCTTCAAACGTTGCGCCGCTATGTCCTGCTCGGCCTTTAGCCGTTGTGCGGCGACTTCCTGTTCGGCCTTCAATCGGGCATTGGCCTCTTGCTCTGCCAGTGCCGTTCGGGCCTGCGCTTCGGCTTCAGCGATGCGGTTTCTGGCAGCGGTCTCTTCCTGCAGAATCTCGCAAAGACGGCGCGTGCCCTGGCGGATGTCAGAGATTTGCGCGGCATGTTCCTCGTAAACCGCATTCAGGCCTTCACGCAATCGTTCGATATGCTCGGCCAGCGCTTTTTCGTACTTCACCAAGTCGTGAGCATTTTGTTCCAGCAATGCTTGCCGGGACTCTTCCTTGAACAGAATGCGCAACGACTCGATGATCGTGCTCTTGCCCGCGTTGGTTTCACCGAAAAACGCCATGGTGAACATGTCCCACTCGGCATGCGTCTTCAGCTGATCAAGTTCGCCATCGAACTGAGCCTGGATGGCGCGAAGCTTCTCGGTCATGTTGCCGACTTCGCGCTTGCCGTCTTTGTGCTCGACATTCAAATCCAGAATGTCGGCCATGGCGCCGGCGATACTGTCGGAAACGTCGGAATACAGGCGGTTAAGGTCTTGGGGCGCGTTCATTACTGTTCCTTGTGTGATGGAGTCAGCCTGGTGGGGCTGAGTGTCAGGCGTACCCGCGACATTTTGTGTCGTGCCCGATGTTCCGATGGGGGGATAAATCGCAGTCGCAGGCGCCGTCAGTTCAGCGAAGCTGCATTGAAATTGCCCAATGGCTGTAGAAAGTGTTGGTCGAGAGGTCGGTCCGGGGAGAACCGTGAAGCGGGTTACAAGAGGCATACGCAACGTCCTTGTTGGTGTGGGGCTTTATGCCAGTGGAGCATGGTCCATTGCCGTTTATCGGCATCGCCGGGAAAAGCTTGAGTGGGGTGGGTGCATCAACGCCACTTTTGCTCGGTGCGACTCAATTTGTCGCGGCCCCTGATCATGATCAAACCTTCCAACAACTGAGGGTGTGACCATGTTGAAAAATTTTCTGGCCGCTGTAGGCGTCGTAATCATCGCCAAGAAAGGGTATGAGATGTACCGGCATTACAAGTCGATGGAAGCGGAGGTTGAAATCTTGCGCAGGACGCAGGGGGAGGGGTAGTGTCCGCCGGCAATCTTATTCTCGAATTCAGCAAGGAAGTAAGCATGACGCAAGTGGCAGCTCAAAAAGTCTCATCGTTGTGGCCAATGATGGGGGCATTGGGAACGCTTCAAACACCGTCGCGACGTTCTGAATTCGGTGTAGACAGTGTGACGCCCGAGCGGGTCAAGGTAGCGGTGGGCAAGACGACGCTTGCGATCCCGAAAGCCGCCTTCGAAGCCGTACTGGAATATCTGCACGTCAACGACCACCACGCCGGTAATCCGTGTGTGATCGAATCCGATAATGACCATAAAAAAGCCGGGCCGCTTTGCAAGGTCGCCCGAGAACTTTCCAGTGGAACCTACGGTCCGCGAAATATCACCTACGTGCTTCCGATTCTTGAGCAATTGGGAGTTGTGGGGATCCGCTCGAAACAGCCCACTGCGGTCTGGTTGACGACGCGGTCCGTGGCCGTAGCGGCGGTTGTCGAACCGAATCAACGGGTTGTTGAAGAGTTGAAGGCAGGATGTCTCAGCCCGGTTCAACAGGCGTTTGCCGATCATTTGGCAACACTATGGTCAGGCGGTCCGGGTTCATTCGAGCATCGTTATTCAATCACCAGGCATCACTCATGGACGCCATGGAAGGAGCTGACCCGGCCCCAAAACAAGGAGTGGTGGTGCCTGACCCTGGCCGAGGCCGCCAAGCATTATTCCTGGCCGGAAAAGAAAGCACCTGATGACTTTTCCAGCATTGCGGCGCGGCTTCGCACGGCACTTGCGGCGAACGATTGCATTGCCGCGCGAGAGGCCTGCCTGCAGATATTCAAATGGGGAGGTGTCGCCAGTAAGCCGGGCGACGCCTCTTTGCTGTGGGTCGAGACCCGGTTCGCCGACCAGACCCTGTGCCATTCGATCTTGCAGGCGGTGAAATTGCTTCGACCCGCAAGCAACGAATCGCTCACGGCTTTCGATGGCACTAACCTGCTGATGAACTCCGCAATGACCAAGATTTACGCCGCTGCCGCCCCGGACGGCATCATCATCTATGATGGACGGGTAGGGGCTGCGCTGGGGTTGTTGGTGCGTAAATGGCTTGAAGGCATCGGGGGGAGCGTTGTACCGCCAGACCTGGCGTTTCGCTGGGGGCCCAATCAAAAAACAACCAACAATAACGTCGAAACACGCGACCCTTCGCAAGAAGGTTTCGAATTTATCAATCTTTACAGAAGCAGCACCAAGGGGCCCAATCCTGCCGGAATCTGGGCCGGACTTGTGCGGGTGACCAGTCGCATCCTCCACGCGGTGATCCGGGTGCTCGCCGCGCAGGGGCGGGAAGTGAGACTGCTGGATCTGGAGCGGGCATTGTTCATGGTGGGCTTCGACGTGCGTTATCCGTTGGTGACGGCTTCCCGGTAGCTCACTGAATTGAGCAGTACTGAGGCCACGCTGACAACATGCAAGAGGTCGTGATGGAATTCCAGGTTGATCAGTTGCGTAGCGCACGCCACGTCGTGGTGTTTAGCGGCGCAGGCATTTCTGCAGAAAGTGGCATCCCGACATTTCGCGATGCCTTGACCGGCCTGTGGGAGAACTTCGACCCCGCTGCACTGGCCACAGCCCAAGCGTTCCGCAATGACCCCGCCCTCGTATGGGGTTGGTACGAGTGGCGACGTGCCAAGGTCCTTGGCGCACAACCGAACGCTGCGCACCGGGCCATCGCCGCATTGGCTCGTCGCGTGCCCATGCTCACCGTCGTCACCCAGAACGTTGATGATTTGCTAGAGCGCGCCGGCTGTTGTGATGTCTTGCATCTGCACGGAAGTCTGAGTTCACCGCGCTGCTTTGCCTGTGCGCGACCGTATACGTTCAGCGCGGACCCACTCGATGAGCCGCAAGGCGGGCGCCGCATCGAGCCGCCGCGCTGCAGACATTGCAATGGAAAAGTGCGACCAGGAGTGGTCTGGTTTGGCGAGTCGCTGCCCGATGATGTGTGGCGCAAGGCCGTGTCGGCAGCGAAGGACTGTGATGTGCTGCTTTCGATCGGCACGTCCGGTCTGGTGCAACCAGCGGCCGAGATCCCTCGGATTGCCTTGCAACATGGCGCGCAGGTGCTGCACATCAATTTGCAGCCTGAGCCTGTAAAAGGGGATCGCGAATTCAGCTTGGCGGGCAGAGCGGCAGAGGTTCTGCCTCGGTTGGTCGAGGAGGTCTTCGCAGAGTAGGTCCAATCGCCTACATTCCGCTCAATGAACGAAACCTATGGGGTGCTGCAGCCCCTTGGACTTCAGTCGACATTCCGCCTGATATTCCTGTGTCATTTCTTGCCATTCTTATGAATATTCTTCCAACTCATCCTTATCAATGTCATACGTATCCATCATCCACTGACGCATACGGTCATTTTCAAGCTCCATCATGTGATCCTTGGCACGTCCCAAACTTCGCTCCTGATTCAGTTAAGAGATGAAGCCAGACCTGGTAGGATCTGGTTAAATTCGTCCTACACTGTCCTTATCGCGTCATAGAAACGCGGATCGCCCGACAGAATCACCCCCATCTGTAGCGTCATCATGTTCAGACCATTGCAGTTCCTCAGCACGTACTGAACCAGCACTGCCGGATGGACAAGTGCCGTAAACGCTTTATAAAGCCTTCGAAAGTCAAAAAGGAGGGGCTGCATTCAGTCCCAGTAACCCCGCTCATAGGAATCATCGATATCGCTTTCGAGCTGACCCTTGATCACCCTCGTATCCTTCGTCTTGACCTTCACCTGCTCGATCTCGTGAACCATCAGTGACTCGGGTACAAACTCAATTGCGGAATCAGGTTGCTCACCTACCCACGGCAAATGGCCGTATTCATCAACAACAGGCAGAAGCGGATCAGGCGATATAGCCTGCGAAAACAGCACAATGTTTTTGCCTCCTTCATGCTTGTTCTGCGCAGACGCAAAAATAACGGCATCAATGGGCGGGGAATGTTGAGTGGCAAGGTACTCAGCGATCACCTGAGTTTGTAGGTACTCATGGTCCTGACCAGGTACCACAGGGCGACTGATGATGCTGTGGAAACTCTTCAAAAACTGCCGCCGTTCAATTTTTCGGCGATAGTCCGGTTCAAAGTAACTTATGACTTTCCTGTCGTAGGCATCCTCCAGCGCTGTGAAGTCGAATACTCGTATTTCTTTGGTGAGTTTGAACTCGCCACTGATGACTTTCCCACCGACGGGTGGCCTGAGCTCAGCGATGCACGTTTCACGTTCAAAGGCACCATAGAACACTGGAACACCCGCAGGACTCATCCGCCCGGCAGGCGCTAACTCTTTCGGAGGCGCTGCTAACTGCTTAGTGGGATCAGCAAAAATGGCCGAACTACGGTCCTTCGGTGGCGTACAGTCTCGCGCACGAAAAATCGGCTTGCTCTCGGTGGGATTTAGCGGACGAACGACACCAGGGCCAGAGCCCCATACCTGGTAATCGTCGATTCCCTCAAACAGCCACTCCAGAAATTCTCTGGCCTTGTGATTGAAGAAACGGCTCTTATGCATCAATCCGTTTCGAAAATCGAGCCAGTTTTCCTCTACGTCAACTGGTACCCATACTCTTCGTTCATAGGTACCCTCATCAAAGAACCCTTTGTTGCCTGGCGACTGGCTTACCAGCGTACCCAGCACGTAGTCGATGACCGAATTGCTCTCTTCATGGATTTGCAGGATCTCTCTTACGTAGTAACTGAGCGACTCACCCCGTCGTTCGGTATGGCTCATTCGATCCCTTTCAATGTCCCAGACATCGAATAAATCACCAGGCGTTACGTTTGTCAGAAGTATCTCGGCTATATCATCGGATAATGTCTCTAGCTCAATGGAAAACCGGTATTCCCCACAGTTCAAACATTTGCCCTTCACCCCTGAACCTACAATCCTCTGCTTCAAATAGTGATCCCCCACACACTCAAAGCAAATCGACTCTAGCAACTTGTCCATTTTCATCGTCCGACACCTTTAGATTTTGACGCTCGCGGGCATAGCTGGATGATCGCATCCATAGCCCACTGAACCAAGACGCCTTAATCCCCAGGGTGACTCTGAACACTCTTTAAACCCGATTAAAAGCCCAGGGTCACCCACTGGCCCGGGCTGTGCGCATTCGGTATTTATCTCAGTACTGAACAACATCAGCCGCGCTGTAATCATCAGCCTCGACCCACCTCCCAAGGCCCATCCCGAGCGCAAGATCATCATCGTTAAAGCCGTGCCGGCCGAGAAGATTTCGGTGTCCGCCAAGCTGCAGCAGCAGTTGGAGACACCACTTGCGCGAGAGCGGACAGGTGTCGGCTGCACGCTGGTCATCGGCGGTGAATGGAGTGAGAGTGGTACGCATAGGAAGTGTCCTGACACTGAAGAGAGGACAGGGTAGAGGCGAGAATGGTCAGAATGCGTCGTGAGCTGAAACTCCAATGACGCGCCTTTGTTTTCAGCAATCGAACGAGTCGATAGTGACCATGGCCCGGCTGGTTCAGACGGGCCATGGTGATCAAAGTAGGATCTTTGTGGTTTTTCCTAAGCAACCACTGGATAACAGGCATCACCCCATAGCGTTTCCGGGTTATCTAGCATCAGCAAAATAATCACCGGCACCAGCTTGCCGAGAAGGTTCGAGCAGTCGCGCAACTGATCTCGATTCACACTGCTGTTCCAGGTTGCGCCCCCATGCATTACCTGATTACGCAATGTATAAATTCGATTGAACAGAACACCGAGTACTGCTGGGGTATTGCGGTTGGCCAAGGCTTGCTGTGCTGCTCGCCGACCGCTGGCAAAGCGCTCGGTCCATTGTTGTTCGCTGATCTTGCCGTTCTGGTTATCCCAGAAACTCTGGAACACATAGGGGTTGTCCAGTAGCGCGCGAATGCTGCCAGAGAACTCCGACCAGACCAGGTTTTCGATCAGGTTGGCAGTGTCGAGCGCGCACAGTTTGTCCAGGAACGCCTTGAATGTGGACTGCTCGGAAAGGCGGTATTGCTCGTCAATATCGGTGGCGTAGGCGGAGTTGAAGGCGATCCACAGGAAGATAAAGCGCCCGTCGACATCGTCAGCTTGCTCGGCACGATTGAGCCAACTCAGCGCGCGATGAACACGCAAGGTGAGGTTGGGATGATGGCTTTCGCGTTCCTGGCGATGACGGGTCTTGAGTGCTTGATGGTCCATGGGGTGCCGATCCTTGAGGTCGTGGGCAGTACGCAAATAAATTGGAAGCGTCTGAAAACTTTACGTGTTTTTTGATTAAGCCCTGGCGTGGGTTGAGAAGTATCGATCTAGAGCCTGAGAACCTGCTCCATTTGTTTACCTGTACGGACAAACAACATGGACGGAGGCTGTGTTTTTACTTAGGGTATGGCCATTCGATATTACCCGCAAGGTGGTCTGCATCAAGCGCGAACAGTTCCTGGCTCAACCTGTAACTGAGTCCTTTATAGCTTGGTTTGTAGCAGTTTTTTCGCGGATGTTCGCTCGACGCCTGACTCACACACGACATTTAATCAGCGTGAAGCGTTCCTGGACGCTTCACCGGACTGGAAGCGACCATGCAAACCCGAAACGGAATTCAGCTGTATTCTGCCTCAGATATTTGCGGTTTTCTTGAGTGCCAGCACCTGACGGCGCTAGACCTTCAGAACCTTGTCATGCCTATGGAAAAAGCCGCGGCAAGCGATCAGAACCGACTGATACAGGACAAGGGCTTGGCCCACGAGGCGGCCTTTTTCGAGCGGCTCAAAAGCGAAAATGCCAACGTAGTCGACATTGCCGAGGGCAATCCGAGTTTCGCGCGCCGGGTGGAACTTACCATCCAGGCCATGAAGGCCGGCGCCGATATCATCTTTCAGGCGTCGCTTCAGGAAGGCGCCTTTATTGGCCATGCCGACTTCCTGCGCAAGGTGCCGCGAGAGTCGGCGCTGGGCGACCACAGCTATGAGGTGATCGACACCAAGCTGGCGAAAACGGCCAAGGCCAAGTTTCTTGTGCAGGTTGCGCTTTACTCGCGAATGCTGATCTCGATCCAGAGCGTACAGCCACAGTTCATGTACGTCGTACTCGGTGATGCTGCGCGTACCGAGCAGGCATTTCGGGTGGCCGACTACGCCGATTATCTGGAACATGTGCTGCAGCGTTTCGATGCGTTCGTGAACAGTGCCGAACCGCCAGTCACCTACCCCGAACCGTGCGGGCATTGTGGGTTCTGCGCCTGGCGTGATCGCTGCGACGAACAACGACAGCAGGACGATCACCTCTCGGCGGTAGCGGGAATCAGCCGTTCGCAAATCAAGAAGTTACAGAGTGCCGGCGTGACCACATTGCACCAGCTGGCGGACAGTCCCGACGAGCTGCGCATCCCGAAATTGCAGACAGAGTCGTTGAGCAAGTTGCGACATCAGGCGCGGTTGCAGTTCAAGGGGCGCTCCAGTGATGTCCCGTTGTTCGAGCTCCTGCCTGTCTTGGGTGAACGGCGTGGTTTCCATCGGATGCCCAAGGCGGTCGACGGTGATCTGTTCTTCGACATGGAGGGCAATCCGCTGGAAGAGGGTGGGCTGGAATACCTCTTCGGGCTTTACATCGACGAGGATGGGCAGCGAACCTTCAAACCGTTCTGGGCGCATACCCGGGAAGAAGAAAAGGTCGCCTTCGAGCAATTCATCGACTGGGTCATTGGCCATCTCAAGCGTTACCCCGACGCACATATTTACCACTACGCCAGCTATGAAGAGACGGCCATCAAGCGCCTGATGAGCCAGCACGGGACGCGTGAAGCACAAGTGGACTGGTTGCTGCGCAACGGCAAGCTGATCGATCTGTACAAGGTTGTGCGCGAAGCGATCCGGGTGTCCGAGCCCAGCTACTCAATCAAGAATATCGAGCACTTTTACATGGATCAGCGCGACGGCGACGTCACCAATGCCGGCGCGAGCATCGTGTTTTATGAGCGGTGGAAAGAGACCGGCGAATCGAAGTTGCTTGAGCAGATCGAGCGATACAACGAAGACGACGTGCTATCCACCTATCTTCTGCGTAAGTGGCTGTTGGAAATCAAGCCGTCGGATGCAGGCGCTTTTCTCGGGTCTGAAGCCGAAAGCGAGAAATCCATGGCGGAGCAAAAAGAGATTGAGATTCGCCTGGAAGATTATCGCGATCGTTTGCTGGGGGGGATGTGCACCGACGAAGAGGCCATGTGTGACGAGGATCAGGTCACGTTGCTCACCTTCCAGTTGCTCGACTTCCACCGCCGCGCAGATAAGCCGACGTGGTGGCAGCTGTTCAGCCGTCAGGACATGACAACCGAAGAACTGCTGGAAGATATCGAGAGTCTGGCCGGATTGCAGCGTACAAAAACACTGCCAAAACCGATCAATCGGTCTTATCTGTATGAGTACAGTTTCGAACCTCAAGAAACCAAAATGCGTACCGGTTCTCAGGGCGTCATCACCGAGTCCCTGGCCAGCGTACAGCTGGTTAATCTGGACCATGACAACGGTCTGGCGACATTCAAGGCTACCGAGAGAAATGCACCGCCTGATTACTTCGACATGATTCCCGGGAGGCCGATCCCGTATACTTCGCTGCGCAAGGCGTTGTTCCGTTATGCCGACAGCCTCTTGGCCGGCGAACAGCGCTTCCAGGCGGTTGCGGACTTTCTGCATCGACGCGCTCCGCGGGTGAAGGGCGTCAAGTCGGGTGCACCACTGCTTGATTCAAGCCTGCCTTCGATTGATGCCATCAAGCAGGTGGTGCGAAACCTCGAAAACAGCGTGCTTTTTATTCAGGGGCCGCCCGGTGCCGGCAAGACCTACACCGGCTCGCACGTCATCGTTGATTTGCTCAAGGCGGGCAAGCGCATCGGCGTAACTTCAAACTCGCACCACGCCATAAATAACCTGCTGGCTGCCGTTGAAACTCGTGCGCAGGAAGAGGGGTGCACTTTCACGGGATTGAAAAAATCTTCGGAGGGCGAAGGCACCGAGTTCACCGGCCGCTGCATCCGTTCCATCGAGGAAAAACAGCAGTTCCTCGATGCCTGGGGGCCGAACATTGACTTGACGGCCGGCACCGCCTGGCTATTCGCCGATGACACCTTTACCGAGCAACTGGATTATCTGTTCATCGACGAGGCTGGTCAGGTGAGTGTGGCGAACCTGGTCACGATGGGCCTGGCTGCGCGCAACATCGTCTTGATGGGCGACCAAATGCAATTGTCGCAGCCGGTGCAAGGCGTGCATCCGGGCCGCTCAGGGGATTCCATCCTCGACTATCTGCTGGACGGCACGCCTACTATCGCACCTGATCGCGGCGTGTTCCTGGCGCAAACCTGGCGGATGCACCCCAACGTGTGCTCGTTCATTTCGCAAGCCGTGTACGAAGGGCAACTTTCTTCGGCGCCAGGCACCGAGCGACGGGTGTTGTTACTGGATGGCCAGCGACCTGAGGTGCCGAAGAGCGGGCTAATGTTTTGCCCTGTGACGCACGATGGCAACAGCCAGAGTTCGGACGAAGAAGCGGCGCAAGTCAAAGCGCTTTTTGCGTACTTCTTGCGGCAGCGTTATGTGGATAACAAGGGTGTCGATCATGCGATGTGCATCGAAAACATCCTGGTAGTCGCTCCCTATAACCTGCAAGTGCAGTTGTTGAAACAGGTGCTGCCAGCGGGCGCTCGTGTCGGTACTGTGGATAAGTTTCAGGGGCAGGAAGCGGAGATTGTCATCGTATCGATGGCGACCTCGAATGAAGACTATTTGCCCAGAGACATTGGCTTCCTGTACTCGAAAAATCGCTTGAATGTGGCCGTCAGCCGGGCGAAATCGCTGGCGTGTATCGTCGCCAGCCCCGATCTAACTGCCATACGCTGCCTGACTCCGCACGACATGAGCCTGGTCAACGGTTTGTGCATGGCTGTCAGGTACGGGACGGCTGCCAATGCTCTCGCCCGGTGTGAGTAGTGCCATCAAGGTTTTTGTCATCTATCCGCAACAGGGAAGACAGTAATGCCATACACGCCCGCTTTGCTTCCTCTGCTGCAGAAGGCTTTGGCCTCGACGAGCTTTTGCGTTGATGACATGGAGGGGCTCGGCTTGGGGGACTGGCACGCTTCAGTGCTTCTCGACAATACGCAGTATCTGTCGTCGTTTGATCCGCTGGCGTTCAATGACCGGAATCTTGTGGGGGACACCCCACTGGACATCGCCTATCGGCTGAACCGAATCGCCCTGATCGAGAAGCTGGAGGCACTCGGTGCCTTGGGGGACAAGCAACTGCGGGGCTGGAAAGGCCTCGGCAGCTTCATGCCGCACGATAAATACATGCATCTTCCCGCCAGGCAGGGAAAAATAAAAACTCTTGAAACGCGTTTCCGGCTAGGCGGGAGTCTCAACCATCGGGATGTGGGCGGAAATACGCCTATTCATTGGCTCGCTATAAACGGCCACTTCAAGGCCGTCAAGTACTTCACTGATAACTACAATATGTTCGAACTTGATATGAATGCGAAGAACAATGAGGGCAATACCGCTCGAAATCTGGCCATCCTCCATGGCCATCACGACATAGCGCAGCAGCTGTTGATCCGGGAGATCGACAACTGGATCAGCGCTGCGCGTATCTGGCACGAGATGTCGGCCGGGTGGACATGGATGTCGCCGAATCGAAACGCATGACGGACCGTAATCGACTCGGAGCAACACACCATAAACCAGAGGTTTGTGGATCAGTCATGCATGAGCCAGGGGCGCAGCTCCTTGAGGTTGGTTGCCACGATTTGCTGTGCCTCAGGGTTAGTGGCCTGGTTTCTCGGGTCGATCTGATAGCGTTGCAATACATACTTCACCAGCGCCCTACGACTGGGCACCACTAGCTGGCCATCAATCATGCCGAAGTCGGTTTCGATGATTGACTTCTGCGCCGCGTTCAATCGCCCATCGGCTGCAAAGATGACGGGTATCTCGGTATTCCAGTCTTCATCCAGCTCACGAGTGTTCTGCGATTCGTCGAGCAAATCCGGCTGCCCCCGTAGGCGGCTGAGTACAAAGTCGCGGTACTGGCCATTCTTCTCGCAGTAAGCCCGTACATGCCATCGCATACCGGTGTAGACCAGCGTGTGAGGGGCTATGAGGCGAATCTCCACGTTCGGAGTATTGAGCGACACGTACTCGGTTTCCAGGCGCAGTCCATCGCGACAGGCCTTGAGCAATGGGCGCAGGACCTCAGGCCGAATCGGACGATCCGGGACTTCCAGCACTTTGGTGTGGGCGTAGGCCAGGGCGAGCCCGTCGATGTGCGGAGCGCGTTCGTTGTTCTGGTAAAGCAGGTGCAAATAGGCGCTGGCGCTATCGTCGATGAACAGCGGCGTGAACGTCTTGCTGGGCACGTAACCTTTTATTTTTTTGTCATATGTAAGATTTTTAGGCGCATGTTCTGTGATGTAGGTGTTGATGTCCTTGGACGCCTGCTGACGGCTGATGCCGAAGCTCTGCATCAAGTGTCCCGTGGTCAACCGGCCCTCCCACCAGGCAACTGTCTCAATCAAACGATAGCGAAGTGCCAGATCCCAGCGGACCTGCTCGATGGACTGCTTGCGTTTCATACCCTCTCCATGTGCGCGAATACTTTACCTGTATAAGTCTACATTCTAGACCTGTCGTATAACACTACATATCGTGTGTCTGTCTTCAAAATGAATAGAAGTCACGAAAGGAAGTGGACATGAGTATGTCAGAAGCGGTTTCGACGGGTGCATTGCTGATGATGGGAGCAATCTTGTTGGTGTTACTGCATCAGTGTCTGAGATTGCGTGAGCTTTGGCAGATGGCTATGAGCTGCCAAAAAAATGTGCGCTGGGCGCGGATCTGGGAAATGGAAAACCGCGAACTGCGTTCGGCGTTGCGAGCCGAGAAAGAGCACGTCCAGCAGTTACAAAGAAAGCTGGTGATTCTGCAGGAATTGATCCCGGCAGAGGGATGAGGGAAAGGACATGAACAGACTTGAACGGATCAAGGGTTGCCTGCTCGGCGGCGCCGTCGGTGATGCGCTAGGCGCCCCAGTGGAGTTTCTCGAATGGTCAGCTATTGAAGCTAAGTTCGGTCCACAAGGTATCGTTGATTTTGCCCCTGCTTTCGGTACCACCGGCGCCATCACCGACGACACTCAGATGATGCTTTTCACCGCAGAGGGCTTGCTGCGGGCGTATGTGCACGGCAGCTCACGAGGGGCTTGCCACGTCCCCAGCATTATTCATCATGCGTTGCTGCGCTGGCTGATAACCCAGGACTACCCTACGGCGATGCCAATCGACGTGGACGGCTGGCTGATCAATCAATCGGAACTCTGGTCTCGGCGAGCCCCTGGCACTACTTGCCTAGGTGCACTCAAGGTCAGTCCGCGGCTAGGCGCAGTTGCCGAGAACAACAGCAAAGGCTGTGGCGCCTTGATGCGCGTTGCGCCCTGCGCCTTTTTTGCAAACGCCTTTGACTACGCTGCCCAGTCAGGACGCCTGACTCACGGACATCCTACGGGCTACCTGGCGGCCGGGATGTTCGCCGATATTCTCCAGCGCATTGTCGATCGGCAAGACAGCTTGGAGCACGCGGTTACTCAGAGCTTGGCCAAATATGGACAAGCGCCGGGTATGGAAGAAACACGGAGCCTCATTGAGCGCGTACTTTTCTTCTTTTACGAGGGCTACCAGCCCACTCCGCAACGAATAGGCGAGCTCGGTGGCGGATGGATCTCCGAAGAAACGCTGGCTATCGGCTTATGGTGCGCCCTGGCAGCGCGTTCGTTCGAAGAGGGCGTGATCACGGCGGTGAATCACAGTGGCGATAGCGACAGTACCGGGCTCATCGCCGGGCATTTGTTAGGTGTTCAGTATGGTGCTGCGGCGATTCCTGCTCGGTGGTTCGAGCAATTGGAGCTGCGTGAAGTGATTGTGCAAATTGCCGAGGATGTCGAGCGCATTCCACGTGAGTACTGTGGGTATGGTGGAGAGTTTGATCAGCAGATTGAGCTAGAGTATCCCGCTGGCTGAAAGCGCTGATGGAGACGACTATGGATGAACTTTCAGGAGAGCTGCGATGCCAATTAAACCCAAACCTTTCACTTTTGTTTGTGATGAGTGTGGTTGGAAAAAAACTGTAGCACCACGTAGCGATGTATTGGGGCCCGGTGACTGGTTCGCTCGCTGCCCCAAATGCGGTAGCGAGGCGTTGAGTCATCGGCGAGCGGACGTTATCGATCGCACAGTGGCTGAATGGCTGGCGCAACTGCGACGCTTTTGAGTGCTCGTCGGTACGCGAAGTTATGTCAACTGCTGCAGTTGAGTCTGCATCGCCTGCAACCTTCTCAGGTCGCCGGCGAAGTGCTCATGTTGCTGCGTGCGGATTGGTGATCGCCAGGGTGATATGCTCATCATCCACAAGGCGAACTTCACCTTGCAGTAAACTGCCCTTGACCAGAACCTGCGGGTCGATGCGCAGACCTCCGCGGATCATGCTGAAGCTCAGACCTGTGGAGGCAATCCCGCTGCCGAACTCTACGATGATCTTTTTGATCTCCGGCTTGACCGCCAGCACCCGGATCTCGAAGTGCTCACCGATGGCAAGCGGGCGATTCAGCCATGTTCGTCGGAGTCTGTAGATCAATACGTGGCCGCGTAGCACTTCTTCGTCTTCGGCTACACCTCCGACGATGCGGGTGATCGTCTCGAGCATTTCCTGCTTGAGCTCACCGAAGGCGCCGACCATTTCGTTGAGTCGGCGCTGGTCATTGCGTAAGCGTTCGATTTGGTGCTTTACCGTTGCACGTCGTTTCTCAGCCAAATTCTCGGCGATGGGTAGCAGCTCGTTCATTGCGGCCAGCAGCTCACGGTTGCTGGCCGCGGCATTGCTGTTGTGGGCGATAATAGCGTCCAGCACTCGTGCGCAAGCCAAACGCTTCTCGGTGCGTTTGGGCTGGCTATTGAGCGTATCCAGCCAGGCGCGTGCGTCATCGCCGACAATGTGCTGACCATTGAGATCACCCAGTGGGGCAGCCCAAGCCATCAGTCCGGCCCGGATGATGCCCGCATCGTCGAGTGCCTGCGCTGTGCTGTTGAGGATCGCCTGGATGCGTGAACGACCGACCAGATCCGCCTGGGTGACGACGAAGAAGATCGGTTTGGGATGGTTGAGGGTACGCAGAAACTCGAGGTCATCGCGGCGGATCGAGCCGTTCTTGGCGCTGAGCAGCCAGATAACATGGTCGGCGTCGGCGAGCTGGCGCTGGGCGATCCGTGCATCGCTGTGCACCGCGTCGTTGCGGTCGGCCTTGCTGTAGCCGGGCGTGTCGAGGAATGCGAGGCGCTGCCACAGGCCGGGCAAATGGATCATCAGCAGGCGCAGGACATGAGCGAAACCAACCTCCACGCCGAGCGTTTCCTGGTAATGCTTCTGGAAGGCATGGGTGATTGCCTGCAGAGCGCTGCGATCCAGCGCGACCTCCTGGGTGAAGCTGTTCAGCGCAATGATTTCCTCACGCTCACCCTGCACGATGTAACTGGGAATCGCGGTGGTGGGCTCAAGCGATTCAGGTAGCACATCGACACAGAGCAGACTGTTGAGAAAGCGTGACTTGCCCGCACTGAAGCCGCCGCCGACACCAATTACTGTCTTGTTGGCCAGGTCGGGGAAAGCAACCAGGTCCTCCAGCGACTGCTCAAGCGCCACCAACTCGCGATAGGCTTGTGCCTCGGCCGGATAGTCGTCGCGTGCCGCGAGATTGACGAAGCTCTGGTGGATCAGTTGGTGCAAACGGTGTAACTGCCGACGATGTTCGCTGTGGATCACGCCCTGAGGCTGGGCGATCAGTCGGGTGATAAGTTGGAGGCCCAGTGCCGAATCTGCCAGATAAGGGTTGGCAGTTTCGGCTTCGGCGGCCTCCAGTTCTTCGAGGGAGAAGCTGAAATCAAGGGACATTTAGAATTCTTCTGTTTGCAGGCCACTGTCTCGTGTTGGCTGATATTTCATCGCGGTATCAGGCGCTCGGCACTTCACCATCACAGCGCCGCCAGTGCTTTTGCTACCGCCTGGCGGGCTGCAGTGATCTGCTGGATGCTCTGCTCCTTGTTGGCGATGTCTTCTCGCAAGTGGGTCAGGCTCTGCTGGATGTCGCGGCTCATGTTTTCGACAAAGGTCTGGCCGGTGCTGCCCAGGCTGTTTTCGATAGCCTCCACCTTGCTCTTCACTTCGCCTTCCAGGTCGCGAATGATCGCGGCCACAGCTTCGCGTTGGGCCTCCTTGAGGCCGTTGATCTGGCTCTCTGAAACCCGTTCGCTGCCAAACGATTTAATGATGCTGATGCTGTAGTCCTTGTCGCCGAAGCTAACATTCGGAATGGTGATGCGGCGCAGGCTCTTGTTGACCTCTGCCAGCATCAGTTCTGCATCGAAGTCGGCGCTGCCGGTGTCGAACAGTGACATCGCCGCGACACCCACTTTTCGGCGCAGCTCATCGAGATCGACGCAGCCGATGATTGCCTTCTGCAGAGCCTTGGTGGTCTGCAAGGCGAAAACCTGGACCTGTTCGATGGCATCCTGGGCGCTGGCGTAGGTGGTGACCACGTCGCGGTAGCGCGTTTCCCAGTCATGGCCGAAAAAACCGCCGAACCACGAAGTGTCGACCTGATAACTCTCTGTGGTTGTCTCTCGAACAACCTGTATTCGTGAATATTTCTGTGCCTGCTCGCGAATGTCTGTCTTCAACAGCGCGAACTGCTGGCTGGCTTTGACCAACTGCTCGTCAAACACGCCTTCCAGGCGCGCCTTGCCGCCTTTCATACGCCTGAGCATGTCCTGCTCGATTCTCTCCAACTCCCCGATGTCGCCGTTGCGAACCTGTTCGCTACGCGCCTGCAGGCTGAGCTCAATCTGTTGCAGGCGTTCACGTGTTCCGTTGTGCACGCCTTCGATCAGCTGCTGTTCCTTGCTGGTGATCAGGTGCTGCTTGTGTTCGCGCTGGGCGAGGATCTCGTCGCGTAGCGCCGTAATGTTGGAGAGTTGCCGCAGGCTGTTCGGTTCAAAGGCAAAACCGGTGGCGGTGCATAGCTGATCGAGTTGTTCCCGGTCTTCTTCGGACAGGGAGTTGAAGTGCTCGGCGACCAGCCATGCCCAGCTGGAAATGAATCGTGGCGCGGATTTTTTGACAGCGCTGAGGATGCGCCGGGTCTTGTTGTCCTGGCCGGGCTGGTTGATCTGCGCCTCCAGCGTCAGGCTGGCCTGATCCGTCATTTTCTTGTCCAGCAGCTGCAGCATCGCACCGGTTCGTACAGCAGAACGTTTCTCGGCGGGTGCCCGTTCGGCGAGCTTGCTGGCTGTGATGGCTATGCCACGATCCTGGCGCAGGGCGAGATCGCGCTGCGAACCGACCAGGAACACCGCCTTTTCGTCGATACCAGCTTCGGGTAGTTGCTCGCGCAGCACCGCCATGTCGGAGGAGGTGAGGAACTGGCTGACTGCCGAGAGCAGAAAGATCACGTCGCACTGGCCAAGGAAGCTACGGGTGATTTGGCCACGGGAAACCACCGGGTCGTTGAAACCGGGGGTATCGATTATTTCTAGGCCCTGCAGGCGCTTGTCGTCGACATGCAGCACGGACATCTTGGTGATGGCGGTGAAGCGTCCGCCGCTGCCAACATATTCCTGCAGTGCATAGGCCAGGTTTTCTGCGCCACCAGCGACGTCCAGTACCTCGGTTTTACCCAGGTAGTCGTGTACGTCGAGGCCCTTCCTGCGTGTCATTTCCACCAGCTCTCGCGAGGAGCGGATGGCTTCGGGAACGTGGCGATCGATCTCCTCCGCTGTGCGCGCGCGAGGTGTCGCGAGAACTTTGGCGAAAGGGCTGTCGCTCTTCGGCGGCTCCCTCAGCTTGCGCTCTGCTTCGGCATAGGCCTTGGGGTACTCGTTGGCGCGTTGTTCGATGTCGGCCCAGTCGTCGGCGCTGTAGAACACCACTTCAGCCTTGGCCTTGGGGGCGTAGACAATCTTGGTCAACGCAGCGGTCATCGGCGTGTCAGCCTTGGGCAGCAGGTCGCGGCCGAAAAAGGCAGCATTGAGGAACGAAGACTTACCGGCCTTCATCTGGCCAACGACAGCGATGCGCAGGTCGCGACCGCTCTCGCGCGCAGCGTGGAGATTGACTTCAAGCCCGTCGAGCAAGGTTTTCAGACTACTGAGTTGTTCGGCGTCAATAACAGTGGCATGCGAGGTTAGCGAAGCCAGGGTGAAAGTTTTGGCGGTCATAGCGAATTTTTCCCGAGAATTTTTTGCCAAGTCGCAAATGTGCCAGGCGACCAAAAGGGGCCAATTGCTTGTTGTTTCTTGAGCAGTGAAGATGCTTTGGCATGATCTTGTGCAGCAGCCTTCTCCAGCCAGCTGATAGCGTGAGCGGAGTTTTTTCTCAGTCCTTCGCCATTTAAGTAGCGGCGGCCAAGTTCAAATTGGGCATCGGCATGCCCTGCCTCGGCCGCTGCGCGATAAGCCACAATGGCTTTTTCCAGGTCCTGGGAAACACCCAGGCCTTTTTCGTAAAGTACCCCTAAAGCGTATTGCCCGGCGGGGCTGCCATTTTTGGCTGATCGTGTGATCACGTAGAAGCGGGCTTCCTCGTGACCTTGCCTGGCTGCTTTTTCAAACCAATACAGTGCCTGCTCGTCGTCTTTGGCAATCCCTTCTCCCCTGGTCAGGCAAATGCCCAGGTTGTATTGAGCCTCGGCGTGTCCTTGCTCCGCGGCCTGGAGGTAACAGGCGACGGCGCTTTGCAGATTTTCTGGAACGCCTACACCGTTCTCGTAGCAGACGCCTAGGTAGAACTGGGCCTGCACATGACCCTGGTGTTTGGCCTTGCGGTACCACTGCGCCGCAAGGCGTTCGTCTACGCACACGCCTTGCCCAAGCTCGTGATAGATGCCGAGTTGAAACTGGGCAGCGGCGTTCCCCTGTTCTGCGGCGTGCTGGAAGAAGACAGCCGCTGAGTCGTAATCGCCTTCCTCATGAAGTGCCAGGCCCTTGCCGTAGAGCTCTTCGATGGAAAGCGCATCAATGGCCAGGTCACCGATGATCTGCGCGATGATTTCCTGCATTTCGTTCTTTAAAACGGTGAAGGCGTCGACAAGTTCGGCAAAGACTTTCTGCCGGGTACGTTGCTCCTGGAGCAGTTCCTGTAGCGTTGCCTGTTCACTTTGAGGCAGTTTTTCCTGCAGTGGCAGAAGGGTATTGAACAGCGATAATTTTCGGCGGCTGTTGGACAGGTTTTCCCGATTGTGCTGGATATAACCGTCTAGCACACGTTCGCAAGTGCGCCTGTGGTGGGTGTACTTGGGAGCCTCGTCCAGCGTTTGGAGCCACACGCGAATATCGTCACCAGCAATCAACGCTCCCTGTTCGGCTCCCAGCGGTGCTGCCCAGGCCATCAGTCCGGCGCAAGGAATGCCCGAAGCCTCGATCGCCTCTGCGGTGCTGTGCAGGATGGCGTCGATAGAGGAGCGGCCGACCAGATCGGCCTGAGTGACGACGAAGAAGATCGGTCCGGGATGATCGAGACTGCGCAAAAATGCCAGATCGTCCTGGCGAATCGAACCGTTCCTGGCGCTGAGCAGCCACATCACATGATCGGCTTCGGTCAGTTGCTTGAGGGCAATGGTTTCATCGCTGTCAGTGCTACCAAGGGCGTCTACCTTGCTGTAACCAGGCGTATCAAGGAAGGCCAGGTTGCTCCAGGCGAAGCTTGCGCAGTGGAGCATCAACAGCTTGAGCACGTGGGCAAAACCGAACGCCTCGTCGAGACTGTCGCGGTAGTGGTTGGTGAAGGCGTGGGTGATGGCCTGCAGGCCGTCGCGGTCCAGTCGAATCTGCTGGTTGAAGGTGTTCAGCGCAACGATACCGTCTTCGCCACGGGTGATGAAACTGGGAATCGCCGTGGTTGGCTCCAGCGACTCCGGTAGCAGATCGACGCCGAGCAGGGTGTTGAGCAGGCGCGACTTGCCGGCGCTGAAACCACCCCCGACGCCGACCACGGTCTTGTTGGCCAGGTCGGGAAACAGAGCAAGGTTTTCCAGTGACGCTTCCAGCGCCTGCAGCTCGCGCAACGCCTGGGCTTCACCGGGAAAGCTGCCTTTGGACGTAAGCTCGATGAAGCGCTCATGGATCAGTCGGTGCAGCGCGGCGGGCAGTTGCTGCCGTTGCGCCTTGCCCACGTTCGGACGTGGCTGTCCGACCAGGCTGGCAATCAGTTGCAAGCCTTTACCGGGATCTCTCAGGTAAGGGTTGGTGGTGGCCGATTGCGCGGCCTCCAGCTCTTCGAGGGATAAGCTGAAATCAAGCGACATTGGCGCAGGCCTCCGCAGGTCGGGATTGTTGCTGGCGGCTGTGGTCGAGCAGTCGGGCGACGCTGTTCAGCGCCTGTTCGGCCTTGTCCTGGATATGTTGCTTGCGGTCACGGTCTGCTACCAGTTGCTGTTCGATGCGATCGAGGTTCTCCCGTTGCGTCGCCAACTGCGCGGCTAATCTGTCGCACATATCGCCGATGAACTGACGGGCATGCTTGTCGAGTGCATCGGGAATCACGCCTTGCAACTGGCTGATGACCGTTTCAATCGCCTCATTGGCTTTGCCTTCGGCTTCGCTCTCCTTGTTGCTGCGCGAAGCGAACAGGCCGATCGCGCCGCCAACCAGGCCGCCGATCAGGGTGCCAACCACCGGCACTATGGTGCCGATAGCCGCCCCAGCTGCTGCTCCGGCCGCTGAGGCACCCAAACCATAGTCGGCCTCTATTCCCGCCGGGCCGTCGCCGGAGAGTTGCGGCCCCTCAAAGGCGCTGAACTCGATATGACTGCCCAGGCGTTGGCAGGCGTCCATGAGACGCGGGGTCAGGTTCTGCTCAATGGCCAACTGGCAAGCGTTACGCGCATCGGCGGTGAGCAGCGGACCAATGCCTTGGCCAGCCAGCAGCATCTGTTTGTAGGTTTGGCGACGACTGCGCAGGTAACTGTTGACGGTGGCCAGCACCTGATGGCTGATCGCTGCGCGGCAGTCGCGTAGCAGGCTGTCCTGTTCGTTGGCATGGTTTTCTTCGAGTCGGGCCATGCCCTTGTCGAGGATCTTCTGCTGTTCGAGCAGTTGCTCTGCGCTGGTGTCCATCGCCAGTTGCTGGCGAATCAGGCGTTCGGCCTGAACCAACAACGCCTTGATCTGCGCAG
This sequence comes from Pseudomonas sp. LBUM1670, assembly GCF_059695695.1. Taxonomy (NCBI): domain Bacteria; kingdom Pseudomonadati; phylum Pseudomonadota; class Gammaproteobacteria; order Pseudomonadales; family Pseudomonadaceae; genus Pseudomonas; species Pseudomonas sp. LBUM1670. The sequence continues at coordinate 2,220,980 of NZ_CP166783.1, forward strand.
CGAAGCGTTCGTGGAACAGGGTTGCTTTCTGGGTTTCGAGGCCGGCGAGCAAGTCTTCGAAGCCACTCAGATCGCCCTCACGCGCAGAGCAGCCACGGGTCGGTTGGCTTAAGTCTAGGCCGGCCTGTTCGGCGAGGGAGCGGCGCAGGGGTTCGCGTTGCTGACGGCTGTTCAGTGCCTCCTGGCAGACCAGTAGGGTAAACGTCTGACCCAGGGAGCGCTGGCGATCAATGAAGGCCAGCTCGTCGATACCGACCTGACTGATACGGGTGACGCACAGGATGCACGACACAGCTTCTCCGATGTATTGCTCTAGCGCACGTTCATGTTGGCCGTTGTTGGAGCCCAGGCCCGGCGTGTCGACCAGCACCAGATCAGGGTGGCGGGCGAGGGCAGTGCGGCACAGGTGCAGTTCTACGAACAGGGGTGGCCGGGCGTTAGTGCGCGGATCGTCGAGTAGCGCGGCGTAGGCTGTGAGCGGTTTTTCCTCGCGCCGTACCTGGCCAGTCCCGGCGTCCTCCAGCCAGTGGATCACCAGCTTTTCCGCGCCCGGTTCGGCGTAGTGGAATTCAGTGGCCAGACTGGTGCAGGCGCTGAGGTCGTCCTTCTGAATATCCTCGCCCAGCCAGCAGTTGAGCAGGGTCGACTTACCAACACTGAACTTGCCGATCAGCGGTACCTTGAGGTGGAAACCGGTGATCTGCTGGCGTAGAGCGTTGATCTCCCCGGCGAAGCTCTTGGGCAGGATGTTTTCGCCCAGCAGGTCGTCAAGCACCTGCAACTGTCCTAGCCAATGCTCCTTGTACTGGCTCAGGTCGCTGCTGCGCACCACCGAAAATCCGGCGGACTGGAGGTGGTAGAGCAGTTCGGCGAGAAAGTCCCAGGCAGGTAACGCCGTTGCCGCGCCGTATCCCCAGCGGGCCGATACGCTGCTGTTGTCCGTTGGCGCGGTACCGGCGCGCAGGTCGAGCAGCCAGAGAGCGGTCGGGTTGAACAAGTTAGTCTGAGGCAGTGCGGCCAGGTGTAGGGTGAGTGCCTGTAGGCAGGCTGGCTGCTCGCTCAACTGGGTGCAGAACTCGCCGATCTTCACGGGGTGAGCAAGATCCAGCCCGACGAGCAGGCACATCTCTTTAAGGCTGTTCAGCTCGTGGACTGTCCACTGCCCTTCGGTGAGGCGAAAGAAGTCGTTGGCCAGACAGCTGAGACGCAAAGCAGTAGGCAGTTCGCTGAGCGCCTTGCCGTCAAGATGACGCCTATTGGGATGCAGTAGCCAATCGTGCAAGCGGCTGGTGCGTTCCAGGGCTTCGAGGCGGTTCTCATGTGTACTCAGGCGGTCGCGTAGCTTGCAGTAGACTCCGGCCAGCGAGCGGTAGACGCGCCGCAGATCCTGATTATGACGATCTCCCAGTCGCTGGATTTCGGCGAAGGCGCCGTTCAGGCGGTTTTGCAAGGTGCAGGCGAACTCGAGGGTGATTGCACCTTTTTCCTGAACTGCAGCAATCAGGCGCAGGGCGGCGAATTGCGCCTGGGCCAGGTCGCGGTCATTCTCGGCGGCAATCTGCTGGTTTTTGCCGGTGATAGCGCCCATGAAGCGCGACAGTAATCCCTGCTCACGCAGGTAGGTGGCGCGTCCGCTGACTGGAGAAAGGGTGGCGAGTGCGTCCAGCACCGAGGTTTCGACCGCCCGGCGGTTGTTGCTGTTCTGGGCCAGGAAACTGTCGACGGCAGTTTCGAGTTGCTGACGCTCGATGTCAGCCAGCAGCGCAGTGTTGTCCAGAGCCAGGTGCTCGAGTGCGAGAGGGATATCGTCGTCGGCCAGGTCGAGCTTCTGGCTCAAATCGTCGTTGCGAACTTGCCGGTCGAAGTCATGGATATCGTCGACAGCCTTGCTGTGTTTACGGTCCACGTCGTACAGGTTGTCGCTGAGCTTGCGCTCCTGTTCGGCGGCCAGGCGGGCGCGCTCCCATAGGGCTTCGTACTGAGCCTCGTTGTCGAGGAACAACTGCAGGTGGCGGAAGATCTGCAGGCCGTCGGCATAGCCCTGTTCCATGCGCCTTGCGGCGCCTTCGTTGGAAAAGTCGAGGGTGGCGGTGACGCCGCCCAGACTGTTGGCAGGAACGATCGGCAAAATGCGCACCCCGGGATAGTGGCGCGGGTCGATGCTCAGGTCGTCGGGCGACAGATACACCACCACGATGGTGTCGCAGCCGGCCTCGATCAGAGGCCGAATCGGAGTGTTGTCGACATGTTTATGCGGCAGCCCCCAGTAGAAGCCGCCATCGGTATAAATGCCGTCGCCAATGTCGACCTCGTCGAAGATCAGGGGCAGGGCAGCAGTACCGAGCAGCATGTCCGCAGCGGTGTGGGTATCGCTTACCGAGATGTAGTCGACGCAGTTGGCGGCAGTATTGTGCAGCGCCACAGTCAGCGGCAGCGCCGAGGAGGCCAGCCTGCCTGCGTCCAGGCCTTCGGCTATCATGCTCTTGAGGCCATCCTGCTTGAAAAAGCCCTTGGTACTGATGAAGTGGCTGAGCATCGGCGAGATCATACCGCTGGCGGTCAGTAACGCCAGGCGCGAGGCCAGTCCCGGCACATCCTGTACTGAAAGCATGTTGCGGCTCTCGATGTTCAGCCACATGGATTTGGCCAGATCGAGTTTGTCTTGAGCGAACATTGCGCCGTTGAGGCCGCCCACTGAGGTGCCGGAAATGGCGCTTAGTTGGCTGTCCAGGCCCAGGTCGCGCATGGCCTGCCAGACGCCGATTTGATAGGCGCCCTTACCGCCGCCGCCAGACAGGGTAAGACCGAGTTTCCTGAATTTCATGCTCTTCTCCATGATTGTGCCTGCGCCTTTGTGGGTACTCGGCCGAGTCTTTTATACGAGGGGCGTCGGGCGAGGGCGGTGTGAACTTCGCTTTCCAGTTCGTACTGCACGCTTTCCGGGCTGATGATGCGGATGCGACGGTGCGTGACTCTGGTCTTTTCCAGTGCTTGGAACGGCACTTTACGGCCACTGAGATCTTCGAAACGCTGACTGTTGATCAGCAGGGGACTCTGTATGCGGTCGTCGAAGATATCGCGTAGGACATCGTCGGACAGGGATGGAAACAGCTCACAAATGCCGACCAGTCCCACGGAGCGCTCGACGTCGCGCACGTCGATCTTGCCGAGAAAGGCCCGGTCGAGCCGAAGGTGGCCGTCGATCTTGTTCAATGGGAGATAGGCAAGGCGCTCGTTGAGGTCGCACTGGATGGTGCGGATGTTGACACCGAACTCTTCGACCAGCGCTGCAGGTTCGAGGCTCTCGCCCAGGTTGAGCTTGTTGAGAATCTGCGCCATCCGGTAGATCAGGGTATCGTGGTTGCCCGATGACTTGTGGCGGGCGGCCTCTTTAGTCGGGCGCAGGGACTGGGGCATTACAAGTTCCTTTTGACTGAAGCAATGTCCATGGTGGCGTTCTGCCCCTTTGAGACGAGTATGCTGACTTTGTGTGAAAGGTTTTGCAATTGGTCAGCGTGTCGGGTGCATGAATATGTTAGCGAAAACTCGACTACACACCCGGCGTGTTTAGTATCGAGCGCCATATGCTGGCATTCCTGCACAATCTGTCAGCCGAAGAGGGACTCGACGTTTCGGGTGGGTGGCCAACTACTTCTAGCCTGGGCTGATGTGATTTTCGTGGTGGCTGTGATCGGAGGATTTCAGGCCGGAAGCCGGCTGATGGCGGACTGCATGCAGTCGAGCAGTTTGGCGGCGTGGGTGAGGCTATTCAGGTCGGCTATCAGGATAAAAGCCTGGATGGCATCAAAGTCAGGGCTTTTCATGCGTGGGATTCTAGGGAGCAAGGCAGTACGCCCGTGATACCGCCTGTGAAAGCAGTGCAACTGTATGAATATCGATAACTTCTGTCCCTCGCCATCACCGAGTCGGCATAATAATGGCCAAACGCTTTCATCACTCTACCGCACTGCGCCTTGCCGCCCCGAAAGGATTCGAATGAATCATTCCGATTTATGCTTAAAACCGATACATGAACTGCTCACCGATGAACATGGTAACCCGACACAGTTCTGGATTCCCGCATACCAGCGCGGCTACCGCTGGAAGCCCCTGCAGGTTACCCAGTTGCTGGAAGATATCCGCGAATTCAGCCAGCGCCGTAACCCCCAACCGGAAGAGTTTTACTGCCTGCAGCCGCTAGTGATCAAGGCCACCGAGCACGGCCCGTTCGAGGTCGTCGATGGCCAGCAGCGGCTGACCACGCTGCTGTTGATTCTTCGGCATTTCAATGAGCGTCTGGCAGAAAAGTATCGGCAGAAGTTGTTCACTCTCGACTACGAAACCCGCCCGCAGTTGCTGACATTTCTTGATGAGCCCAGCGAAGCCGGCGCCGACAGCAATGTCGATTACTTCTACCTGTTCAATGCCATCAACACTATTGAAGACTGGTTCAGCAATCGCGCTCACGAAGTAGATGAGATCAAGTCCGCACTGCTGAACAAGACCCGAGTCATCTGGTTCGAACTGGGCGCCCAGGACAATGCCGTGGATGCGTTCACCCGCCTCAACGTGGGCAAGATTGCACTGACTGATGACGAACTGATCCGTGCCCTGTTCCTCAAGCGAAGTGATGCTAGCGAACCGCAAACCGCCATCCGACAGTTGAAAATTGCCCACGAATGGGATCAGTTGGAGAAGGCCCTGCAGGCGGACGAATTCTGGTATTTCCTCAGTAACCAGCAGAGCCGACCGCAGAACCGCATCGGCCTGCTGTTCGAGCTGGTGGCCAATGCCGACGGCCTGGGCAACGGGGCGGAACAGGACGAGCACGGCATCTTCCATGCCTACAGCAGGAAACTTAAGGTTTCCGGCGCCACCTCGAAGGAATGGCTGCGCATCAAGCAAACCTTCATGATGCTAGAGGAGTGGTTTGAAGACCGCACGCTTTATCACATCGTCGGGTTCCTGATTCATCAGGGCATTGATGTCGCGCATATCTGCAAACTATCGCTGCAGACCACCAAGAGCGCATTCGAACGCAAGCTGCGTAAAGAGGTTTTCACCTGCACCATCGGCGACAAAGATATTGACTCCTTTACACCCGAAATGCTGCACATGTGCATCAGCGAACGGCTCGAAGAGCTGGAGTACGGCCGCCATTCGCCGAGCATTCGCTCGCTGCTGTTGCTATTCAACTTGGCCACCCTGCTGGACAGTCCGCGCTCCAACCTGCGATTCCAGTTCGACAGTTTCAAGAACGGTGAGTGGGACATCGAACACGTACGCTCGATTGCATCCAGCCGTCCCATGCGTCTGCATGACCAGGTGAGCTGGCTGAATCTGTGCGCGGGTTACCTGGAAGCCCAGAAACTCGAAGACCAGGGCACGCAGATCAAGCAGTTGTTGATCAGCATTTATGCCTTCATCGAGCAATCAAAGAAAGCCCATTCGGACGAAGCCTTCGAAGCGCTGTACAAAAAACTGCTGGCCTTTTTCCAGGAAAACGATGAAGCGCCGACCGACCATGGTATCTGCAACCTGACCCTGTTGGATAAAGGCACCAACCGTAGTTACAAGAACGCCGTGTTCGCGGTCAAGCGCAAGGCAATGCTGGCCCTCGACCAGTCGGGGATCTTCGTGCCGCTGTGCACTCGCAATGTGTTTCTCAAATGCTACAGCCCGCAGGCCGACAACGTGATGTTCTGGAGCAGGGACGACCGTGAAGCTTACCAGGCCGAAATCACCCGAGCCCTAGTGGGCTTCTTCAGTGCAACCCAGGAGATCACCCCATGAGCGAGTCTGGCAGCCAGATCACCCTGAAACAGCTGTTGGGCCGCCACCAGCGTATCCAAATCCCGATGATCCAACGCGACTATGCCCAAGGCCGCCCGGCGGCCGAGGACGTACGTGAGGAATTCCTCGGCACTTTGCAGCAGGCGTTTGCGTTGGCACCGAGTGACGATGCCCTCCCCCTGAACCTTGACTTCATTTACGGTAGCCTCGACATCGATGGCCCGACCCGCTTCCTGCCTCTCGACGGCCAACAACGACTGACCACGCTGTTTCTGCTGCACTGGTATCTTGCTTGGCGCGACGACTGCCAAGCCGCGTTCCGCCAGGTGTTCTGCGAAGGCACAGGTTCACGGTTTTCTTACAGCGTACGCCCGAGCAGCGCCGAGTTCTTCGATGAGCTGGTGAACTTCTGGCCGGCGCGCGAGGCCGCCGACGGGGCTTCATTGGCCAGGTTGATCACCAACCAGGCCTGGTATTTCCGTTACTGGCGCCTGGACCCGACTATTCAGTCCTGCCTTACCATGCTGGAAGCCATTCACCGTCACTTCTGCGACGTCACGGGCGCCTACGCACGGCTGATGGACGAACAGCAACCGGTGATCACCTTCCAGTTGTTGGACCTCGAGCATTTCGGGCTGTCCGACGACCTGTACATCAAGATGAACGCCCGGGGCAAACCACTGACGGCCTTCGAGACATTCAAGGCCCGCTACGAGCACGAGCTTAAGGGCCAGTTCGCCGACGAGACCCGGGACATCGGCGGCCAGACCTTCACCGTTGCCGACTTTTTCGCCCGCCGCATGGACAACCGCTGGGCCGATTTCTTCTGGGCGTTTCGCGACAAGGACACCCATCTCTACGACGATGCGATCATGAACTTCTTCCATGCCGTGGCGTTCATTTGCCGCGACCCGGAATCGTCCGGCTATCTGGAGGACATCAGCACCTTCAGAGGTAAGCCGTTGAAGTCAGCCTATGCTCTGTACCACAAAAGCGGATGGCTGGAGCGCGATTTTTCCGCCACCCTGATGTTGCTATTGGAAAAATGGAGCTCTGAGGACAATCGGTTCACGCCGCTGCTGCCAGACAACCCGTACTTCAACGAAGCAGCCGTGTTCCAGCGCTTGGTCAGCGACCCTGCGGCCCTGGCATATGCCGACCTGGTGCAGCTGTTTGCTTACGTCGCCTTCCTGCGTGCGAAAGGCGAGCAAGTCGAACCTCAAGCGCTGCTGGAATGGGTGCGGTTGATCTACAACCTGTCGAACAATTCCAGTTACGAGCGCCCGGCCGACATGCAGCGCAGCCTGCTGGGGGTCCTGGGTATGTTACCGCATGCTGGCGATATCCTCGGCTACTTCGCCAGCAACGAAAAACCGACCGCGGGCTTTTACCTGCAACAGGTCAGTGAAGAGCAGTTCAAGGCCGAATTGCTACTGGCCCACTGTGGTTGGCGCGGTCTGATCGAACGGGCGGAGAAACATGGTTACTTCAAGGGCCAGATCGAGTTCCTACTGGAATTTAGTGGTGTCTTGGCCAAGCGACGCAAGGCCGGCCTGGGCCAGTGGGTGCCCGACGAACATCTTTTGCTGCAACAGCGCTTTTCCGAATACCTGGACAAGGCGGAAAAGATGTTCAATGCGCGCGGCCTGAACAGCCTAGCGGACTTCCGATGGGAGCGTGCCCTGCTGTCATTGGGTGACTACTTTTTACTCAGCGGCTCCAATTACTCGTTCCTGGTCAACTCGGCGTCGGAGCAAGCCAGTTGGAAACGGCTGTTACGCGGTGGTGCTGGGGACAATGTGCAGGAAGCCCGCGCGCTTTTGCAAAAGCTGTTGGAGCAGATCAATCTTGACGCTCCGTTAGAAGGCCAACTGGATGAGCTGATTGCCAATGCCGAGGGCCTGGAGCCTTGGCGTCAGATCATGGTGGATACGCCAGCGGTGTTCCGCTATTGCGGTGAACATGCGCTGCGTTGGTACAACGACCAAATTTACCTGCTCAAGAAAAGCCGAATGAGCGGAATGCATGCCGAGTTGTTCAGCTATCACCTGTTCACCCAGCTTGAAGCGGAGCAACTTCAAAAAAAGCTCTTGCCGCTGCGGCTAGATGAATACCAGACAGTCAGTGGCTCGGAGTTCGAGCCGAGCCTTGATCTGGCCCTTGTATTTCGGGACTGCTGCCTGTACTTCTTGATTTATTCCGAATCAGGGCTATTCAGGATTCAAATATCTCGAAAAGAGCTGAAACCCGTACCTGATCTGGAAAAATTGTTAGTCGCTACCTTCAAGTTTGACGTGCAGAAGGAAGTCATCAACCTAGATGTCACACGAGAACGCATTCACGCCACGCTGCGCGCCATCGCCCGAGCGATCAAGGCCTTAGAGGTTCGGGTGGCTGATACTTTGTGAGGTTATGTCGCTGACTTGGTAGGAGCGGGTTCATTCGGGATGGTCAAATGTTTGTTCACCCCGAGAGGAGGGACATTGGTTGAGGGACATGGCCAGAAGGTTACGTTGCAGGTATCCGTACTGACAGTGTGGATACCTGCGTGATATTTAGTTCATGAGGCCGATAGCTAGGGTCGAGTGACTGCTCATCATCGAACGAATCTTCAGCGTAGGGAGTCAACCTTTCGGTCTCGATTTTGGGTGAGCGTTAAGATAGACAAGTTGCCTGTGGCTGCTTCCTGAATGTGTCCGCTCCACCAAGCCATCATTGGACGTCGGCGTTCAATATAGTCTGCTCGGTTGTAGGCGCTCCGCACTTCGTCTTTGTCAACGTGGGCAACCCGACCCGAGAAACCAGTAAGTTTAGGCTAACCGGGTTTATCTCTTTACGGATACTGTTGAAGCCGGTGGTATGGAAGACAAAGCTGCCGAGTGGGTCATCGTCGCTGATCACCACATGCAATCGCCCGTAGGGCTTGCAGGCATTGCCTTTGGCTAACGGGCAAGTGTCTGGTGAGGGCTGGGCGACGACTTGATGCCTTCGACACTGCAACAACATGGTTTGGTCTCCATGATGAGATGTTCATTGTTGTGATATATGGCTGAATTTTTTTCAATTAGGCTGTTGGTGGCTTTGTATCTGTAACCTTTGGGTTTGTGAGTATCTCAAGGTGTTCGCCTAGTAGGTTCCATGCGGCAGTCATTTCGGCTGTATAGCTGTGGCGCTGGTAGATTCGCTTCACCTTATTGTCTTCGGTGTGATTTAGGCAGCGCTCAGCCACTTCAGGTATCACTCCCAGTGCGGTCATTAACGTTGCGCCTGTGCGACGAAGGTCATGAGGAGTCCATTTACCACCAGGAAGCAGCAGGCCTTGAGCTTTAGCACTGCGTCGGCTCATTGTTCCTTGCTCAGGCTGGCGTTGACGATCACCCAGCTGTTTGGTCACGGTCTTGGAGTTGACTGGGCCACTGTTATCGGTGTTTGGGTAGCACCAGGCCGACCTGCTATTGATGCTCTGAACCCGCTCGAACTGACTTACAGCGAATTTTGACAGGAAAACAGTATGCGGCTTGCCATTCTTGCTGTGCTCAGCAGGAATTAGCCAAGTGCGCTGTTTGAGATCCACTTGCTCCCAACGACTATTTAGTAGTTCACCGATGCGGCAGCAGGTGGAAAGTGCAATCCAGATTGCAGCTTCTGTCGTCATTAGAAGTCCCGCCCCTGGTGCTTTCTTCGCAAGGCTACGAATTTCATCATCAGTCAAAACGCGGTCGCGTTCGACGTCTTTACCGCCAATTTTTGCTTTTCGGATACTAGCGCTGGGATCGTGTTCTATGAGGTCACGGTCTACTGCGAATCTGAACATCTGGCGCATCAGGGAGAAAGCTATTTTTGCAGCACGGTTGACGCCTCTGGCAAGCATGGTGTCAGTTACTTCTGTGATATGGCCTTTTTTTACGTCCGCTACGGCGAATTGGCCTAGAAAGGGCAATACGTCTTTTTCAAACATTCGACGCACTTCTGCGCCGCCATCTTTGCGATTGATCAAGTCGATCTTGGCCCAGTGCTCAAACAGCTCGGTAACGCTCTTGCGGGATGCCTGGCGGACTAGCTCGGTTTCTGCAGTGGCTCTCTCCGCGTCTAACCGTGCTAGCTCGGCGTTGCGGGCAGCGATACGTGCAGTTTCTTCGGACTCAAGGTGCTCACGGATGTTTTTGATGCCTGTTTTATGAAGACCGGCCAATTCCATTGCTCTTTGTCGTGCATCCGAAAGAGTCATTGTTGCGGAATCATCCCCGGCACCATAAGTTCCGATTGGTAGAGCGTATCTCTTGCCTGTCTCATTGGTGTATTGGAAGTAGAAAAGGCGGTCACCCGATGGCGTTATGCGGGCCAGAAGTGATCCATGGCCCCAAATCGCGACTTCACTCATCCATTTATGAGTTTGGCCAGGCTTGGCCTTCATTGCCTTGTCTGTAATGTTGGCCATGCGTTTGCTCTTGGTAGTGAATTGGTAGTGAATTGAGATGGGCTTTAGGGGGATGTTAGCGGATGCTAATGGACAGTGGTAGCGGGTAATATCTATATTTTCAGAGCGTTATGAGGTGGTCTTGGATCTTGAAGGACGTTGCTGGATTATAATTCACCTTTATGGGGTGCTAGGGGTCGAGTGTTCGAATCACTCCGTCCCGACCATATTTTTCAATGACTTAGGCCAATGTTCACAGCATTGGCCTTTTTCATGTGCGTAACATTTGCGGGGAATGCTGACGGTGGGTATCAGGGAATAGCTGATACGAGAAAGCCTCACTCGAATAAGGTCCAGTAGTTCGCCCTGCCAGCTGTTTCAGAGAAATGCTGAGTGGCCGCAACTGGTCAGGGTGGGCTTACTTCCTTAACTGCACGGCCCCTTGTAGCAGTACACGCAGGTGAACCAGGCCAGTATTTACCAACCTGCCGATCTTGCGCTTTGGGGACTGACACAAGAAAAGCCCGGCCCCTGTGCCGGGTTTTTCGTTTTCGCCATTCGTCCAATGCCGGGCACTCGAGCGCGGTGTGACTCTCTCACGTTTAAGCACGGATTCACCCGGGCATGAGAGCGGAGAGTCACCATGGATATTGACGAGGATGCACCTGGCAACAAATCGCAGCAGGACGTGACGCGCGCGGCGGACAACGAAACCGGTCATGACCCTAAACGGGATGAGCCAGAGATTCCGTTGCAGTCGGACGACGAAGCCCCTGTTGATGAAGATATGACCGACGTGGATGCCAACAACTCGGTATCGAGTGAGCATCCCGACGCTGGAAAGAGCGGTCGCGTCGTTGATCCGGACGCCGACCCACAGATGAACGATCAGGGTGAAGAGGGTAAGGAGGCTCGCGGCATGCCTGCGAGCGATCCTGAATCAGGCGCCTGAACAAGTCCGGATCATTTCGATAGCCCGCACAGTGCGGGCTTTTTTACGGGTTGATGACCGCAGCCCTCTGTCATGAAATGAAAAGCCAGTGTCGTCTGATGAGAAGCGTCTCGCCAGACGGCGTCCTACAGTCCAATCAGCGCAAATCGACGCTGCACAGACTGGAGAATAAGAAAAAATGGCCAACGCCGTACGCTTCTACGAAACCGGTGGTCCCGAAGTCCTCCGTTATGAGGAGGTCGAGGTCGGCGATCCCGGTCCAGGCCAGGTTCGTCTTCGTCATGTGGCGGTGGGCCTTAACTATGCCGACACCTATTTTCGCAATGGCACTTATCCGATTCCGATGCCCAACGGCATGGGGGTTGAAGCGTCCGGTGTGGTCCAGGCCGTCGGCGAAGGGGTGACCAACGTACAAGTCGGCGATCGTGTCACCTACACCGGTTTTCTCAATACATTGGGTGCCTACAGCACCGAGCGTCTGATCCCGGCCGCGCCGTTGATCAAGCTGCCGGAAACCATCCGAAGAGCAGTTGCGCGACAAGATCGAATTCGCCGGCGACAGCGCGGCGCGCAAAAAGCCCAACAGCCTGGTCAGGCTGTATCGAGAGGAGAAGGTCACGTTCTCCCACTGTGTGCCGACCATTCTGCAAATGATCCTGAACTGCGAGGAAGCGCAACGGACTCGTTTTGATGGCTGGAAAATGCTCCTGGGCGGCAGCGCGCTGACCTTGGGCATCGCCAGTGAAGCGAGTGCCAAAGGTATTCAGGTACACAGCGGTTACGGCATGTCGGAAACCTGCCCGTTGCTGTGCCTCACTTACCTGCGTGACGAAGATCTCGAACAATCCACGCAAGCCCAACTGGCTACCCGCATCAAGACTGGCACGGCTGTGCCGATGGTCGACCTGAAAATTATCGATGCCAGTGGCAATGACGTTGCCCACGACGGAGAGTCCCTGGGCGAGATCGTGGTGCGCGCGCCTTGGCTCACCCAAGGCTATTTGAAGGAGCCCGAAAAGGGTGCAGAGCTTTGGCATAACGGCTGGCTGCACACCGGCGACATGGCCTCCATCGACCCCTTGGGAGGGGTGGAAATCAAAGATCGAATCAAGGATGTCATCAAGACGGGCGGGGAGTGGATCAGCTCCCTGGAACTGGAAAGCCTGATCAGCGAACACTCGGCCGTCATGTCGGTCGCGGTCGTGGGCATTGCGGACGAGCAATGGGGCGAACGGCCGATGGCGCTGGTGGTGTGCGAGCCTGGGCAATATCTCGACCGCAAGATGCTGGAGGTGCACCTGCAAGGGTTTGTCGAGCGTGGCCGTATCAATAAATGGGCAATCCCCAAGCAGTTCAAGTTCGTCGCCGAGATCCCTAAAACCAGCGTCGGGAAGATTAACAAGAAGCTCATCCGGGAAAGCGAATTGAGCTGAAAGGCGCGGCGGATGCTACGTCAACCCTGACCACTCATCGCGAGGCCCTCTATTTCATATCAGTCAAAGGGATCATGCATTCAGATGCTTGATCCCTTTTTTCGTTTCAGGTTTGCGTAAACGTCGCGGCGATGTCGTTGAGTCTGTCGCAATAGCTCAGGGCAAGTAGCCAGCCGCCTGAACGAGGTGGTTGTCCTGCCCGGCAACGATGAGATGCAGGGGTACATGGGGTTGCTCATCAACGGAAGAAACCTCAAACCCACCCACTACCAGCGGCTGTCGTTCACACATTTCGGTCGACTCTCCCGCCAGTTTTTTCGCCATTTTCGCGTGGTTCGCTGCGATTTCATTGAGAGTTGACACGTTACTTCTCCGGGTGACGGACCCAGCGTATCGCTGGCGTCCATAAGTATTGATTGATTGGCCGTCACGTCAGAATTCCGTCGTTCCGGGGCGGCTACGGCCAGCGTTTGCAAAGCCTGCGCCAGATGTTGTTACAATTTCTTGACGGATGTTTTCAGGCGACGAATGGTGGTCGGTTGCGGGTTATCAATCGGGCGTAAACTGGCAGAGCTACTTCATCAAAAGGAGCCGCAATATGATTGCCGACCGAACGACCGCACAGACGTCCGCGGACAAAGCTGTCTGGGATCAATATTTCTGCGCTGCGCTGATTGCGGAAAGCAATCTGACGGCGCCGGTTGTAGGAGGGGCCACTCATGAGGACAGGCAGAATCTGTTGATTGAAAGAGCCAAGGCGCTCGCTGACAAGATGATGGATACCCGCCCATAAATGAAAAAGCCCGACCATTTCAGGTTGGGCTTTTTAATGGGCGTTCAAGCTCGGCTATTTCGGACTGTCGAGTCGATCCAGCGCCCGGTTTACGTCGAGTTCAGCCAGCATGATGATCTGAGCAATGCCCAACAGGGTATTGAGACTCGGCCCGTGCGTAAGGTCCGCCAGGTCCATGGTCATGACATGGGCTGATGCCAGTGATACGCAAGCGTGTCCCAAAAGGTCTTCGGTGTTGATGTGCGGATCGAGGATGTACATCGTGCTCGGTGTGCGCGGGGTGGCCCGGATGTCGGCGTGGGAGGGGATGCGGTCCGAGGTTTCGTCGGGATTTTCCGGGTCGAAATTTTTGGAGGGGGATGTCGGATCGGTTTCTGGCGGGTTGGGTGTTTGCTTGATCATTGATGAAACTCCTAATTGAAACGAAGGAGCCTTCACCTCTCGCTACCAAACGAAGAGTGGCGGCCATGCGGAGGTTGGTAGACCGGTAATTAGGAACCCGGCGCTCCCGAAGGAGCCCTGCGCATGGCCACCATAAAGCAGAGACTTTTAAGGTCTGCAATCGGTGCGCTACGCGCCTAATTAATCCGGGCTACCAAACCCGATCACTGATTTTCAGCGACCGGCCAACAATAGAACCCAGGCCCAAGGCGCACAAGCCGGCGGATTCTGGCGTAACCGTAGGCAATGACGCAAGGCGCTGTAGCTTTCGCGAAGTAACCGGCGGAGCTTTTAAACACGGGCGTGTTTAACAGATTGAATCAATATCCAGCGTGTACGGCGCCCCGATGGTGTGCCCATAGATCGAAGCCGTCAGCGCGTCCCCCTCAGGGTCTTCCGGCGCCATGGCGAACGGGTCTTTAACCTTGTTCTCAGGATGCGCCAGCCAACGTTCGACGTTTTTCATCAGCTCCTCGGGCTGTTCGGATAGCGATCCGTAAAGCGCCTGTGCGCTAATCCTCTGAGGATGAATGCTTTTCAGGCGTGCGACGGTGGTTTCAATCCTGCTCTTTTCAAGATCGAGCGCGCGGATGTTGTTCTCCTGGGTGCGAGCGTACGCCTCCGAACGTCCTCTTAAATCACGTTCTATTGTTCGCAGCTGGGTGGTGCTCTCTGCCAGTGAATCCTTGACCCAATTGAACTCGCTCTCAGTGATACGCGTACGTTTCTCGTCATACGCCTGCTTCCATCGCAGCAAAACCGCCCAACACGCCGGAACGTAGCCACCGGTCATCGAATGATTCCCGGCCTGGAATATCTGCGCCAGCAATGGTGGCCGGTCCGGCAGCCCGTTCTTCTGCTGAATGGCCAAGGTGCACGCCGCATGTTGGGTGATGGTGTCGCAACCGGGTTCCCACATGAACGCGGACTTCTCCCCACCACTGAATCGCACCGGCATGAAGTGCTGCAACTTGCCATGGTGATCGTAGGGCTCACCCGTCCAGTTCGTGATACCCGTAAAAAACACCGACATCCCGACCGGCACGTTAGCAAGCGTCAAAGCCAATCCCGTCGCGAAGACACCGGGCTTGGTGTCCATCCAGGTGCCCGGCACGCTCGGCACCGGGTCATTGTGGTTGACGACGCGGTGATGCACCAAGCTCTCTGCGTCTTTGACGAAGTTGGCATCGCCCGCGCGGGGGGCGCCGTAGGTGTAGAGCTGGATGTTAAAGCTAAAATTTTGCTCTCGTCTCAGCATTTCCGAGAGCAACAACGCCACTGCGCCACCGAGGCTGTGGCCACAGATGATGAGCTTTTGCCCTGTATAGAATTTAGTCACGTACTTCACGACGAAGCTCTGTGCTTGTTGCGCTGCTTCGTAGAAGCCGCGATGCACTTTGCTGTCGGTGTCTTCGAACGGCACTTGAAATGCATCGGCATCGCGAAATCCATCCGCGATAAGCTCGTAAGTGCCACGTATCGCGATCAGGATCAGTTCGTCATTGTGGGTAATGAAGGCCTGGGTGTCGGTCGACTCTGCACCTTGCGCTGCGTCATCTAGAAAGTGAATTTTGGCAGGGTGTTCCTGTTCGACTTCTTGATTGAGCCGGTTGACCTCATAAAGTCCCGGATCGAATGGCACGATCTCCAGACGCTTGGAGTACGGCACATCCTCGTACAGTGGATAAAAAGCGCTTTTTTGCGTCGCATCGACACGCCACAACTCGTCAGCCTTGGCCAACGCATCGCCGAACCAATGGCCCACGCTGGGTTGTATAGGGAAGGTCACGGTCGTCGCTTTAACCGGGTGACCGTCGGGCTGTTGCCCGAAAGGGCAATAACTCAACGTAGCCATCAGCGCGAGCTGGTAGAGATTCAGCGCGCAGAACTCCGGGTCGGTCGACAGCATTGGTCGCAACGCTCGCAGTGGACGCACTTCCAGAACCGTGTGTTTTTGGGGTATCAGCGCAACGCCGAGCTTCCCATGTTCACCCATGGTTCTCGCTCGGTTTGGGCTATGGGGAAAATGACGATAGACCTCGGGCGGCAGGTGAGAAACATGCTTGACCAGGTGACGTACTTCTACTTGGAGGAACTCATCTGCGCAGTCTTGTGCGGGGTTTGTCCGGGTACGGGTTGAATTTTTATTCAGATAGCGGGTTTGTTCGGCGCGTACTTGAAGTTCGGTGATTTTTAAAGCGTAGTGGGGTCTTGCCTGTAAAAACGCATAGTAATCTTCGAGACCTTCGTACGGTTGGTGGAAGAGAATCGCCACAGGTCCCGCAGAATGATTTGTGATTGTGGCTGCACCGGCAGTATCCAAGTTGCCACTATATTTAAGTCCTTCAGAATCAATAGCAGTAAAAGTTAATCCTGAATAAGGCTCACCTAATCCAGATTCGTCGACCAATTGGAAGCTAGTCCATTTACCTTGCAACGGACAGGCGAGCACTCGATTGCTCAACTTTGACTCCATCTCTTTTTCCAATGATGTCATGGGAATATCTCCTTATTCTATGCAGCCGGGGTAAATGGTGCAGATGCGTTCATCTACCATTTTGAAAGTGCTGAAGTCTTTGTGATTTCCGAAGCAAAAGGCGTATTGATCTTCAAAGTTACGGCCCATGCACCGCTTCCACCCGTTGGGTACCCTGACCCAAGTGTCCCCAATAGCGGGTCTCTCCGTATCGGCCAACTTGATCTTCATACTCACAGTCTTGCCTGGCAATTGGTCAAGGGAGTACGCAGCAAAAGGATGGCCACGCCCTGAGTCGCCTTGAGCATCAGTTGCTTTGCAATCGAGGAGTTTGACGATGCGTCGTTTCGGTCCCATTGTGCGAAACAGCCACTCGCATTGACCGTAAAAGGTACTTTCACCTGCTTCGCTAAAGGTTTTTTTGTACTTTTTCTCCAGTTCACTTCGGACGACGACAGTTGCGAAGTCCTCACCGAAGTCCCAACTTGAATTGCCGTATTTGGAATGTATGTCCAGCTTGATGCGGCTGATCACCAACCTGCATTCACTGACGACTCTGTAAATGGCGATCTCGGAGTTTTCGATGTAATTTTTACGCAATATCGGGTTGTGAACGACTGCGGTGTTTCGTCCTCCCGGTACGGTGCAGGTTTCCCCATCGGCCGGTACATATTCTGCAACTGCCTGATATACAAAATTATTGGGTAAGTCAGCGGTTAAGGTAAAAGTGTCCGGCGGACTCTTGGCACAGCCGTTGGTTAATGCTATGCCGCAACTCAATGCGGAGAATTTCAGCAGCAACTTAAGCCGCGAAGAAATGATTGCCATGTGATTAATGTCCTTATTCCGTGCAGCCAGGGTAAATAGTGCAGATACGGCCATCTGGCATTTTGAACGTGCTGAAATCAGAGTGATTTCCAAAGCAGAACGCATCCTGATCTTCAAAACCTTTTCCCATGCAGCGCTTCCATCCACCGGGTACTTCGACCCATGTGTCACCCCAACCAGGCCTTTCCTCTGCGGCCAACGTGATCTTCATTTTTACGGTTTTGCCTTTCAGCTGATCGAGGCTATATCCCGAAACCGGGCGGCCACGTGCCGGCTCGCCTTCGGCGTTCGCTGTTTTGCAATCGAGAATTTTGACAATGCGTCGCTGCGCACCCGCAGTGCGAAACAGCCACTGGCAATGACCGTAAAAAGTGCTTTCACCCGATTCACTGAACGTGCCTTTGTATTGTTCCTCCAGATCATCGCGGACGATGACCATTGCGCTGTCCCCACCGAAGTCCCCCCGATGTGTCCAATAGGAAGCGTTGATATCCAGCTTGATACGCCTGATCACCAGCGGACAGCCACTGACTGTCCTATACATGGCAATTTCAGAATTCGGCGTGTAACTTTCACGCCACTTCATGTTGTACCCGACGGCCGTATTCCTTCCCCCCGGTACGGTGCAGGTTTCACCTTTGGCGGGCACATACTCGGCGATGGCCTTATAGGCAAAGTTGGGTGGTAAATCGGCTGTAAAGGTGAACGTGTCCGGCTGACTATTGGTACAGCCAGTGATTAGTATGAAGCAGCAACTCATCGCAGAATATTTCAGCAGCAGCTTCTGTAGCGAAGAAAATATTGCCATGTGATTGATATCCTTATTCCGTGCAGCCGGGGTATATGGTGCATATACGGCCATCTGGAGTCTGAAAGTTCGTGAATTTCGATTTAGAGTGGCTACATGCTCCTTCGCCTAGCGATTTCGATATGGGTGCGCAGGGTTTCCAGCCACTCTCTGACTTTATCCAGTTCTTCGGAAATAGCGGTCGTTCATTTTGTGTTATGCGGTAGATATATCGAACAGGCGTGCGCCTAAGCTCGTCGAACGAAATTTCTTTGTGTAAGTTAGGTTGATGCAAGAGGTTTTCCAAAAGTTGCCATTGTTCATTGGCTTTTTTGCAAGGTAAGTACATGGATATTTTTTTGATATCAGTAGTTGCGGTCTTTATAACGAAACTAGGGTCGCATAAATTTCTGATAATTCTCTCTCCGAGAGTGTCTTTATTGGTTTTTTGAGTAGTATCTATAATGTCTAGGGAAGTGCTGGATCCTCGGTTATATGTGGACTCGATTTCGGTTTTCAATCCAGAGAGATGCATCGTGCAAGTGCCAATGTGATAGGTAAGTGGCACTCTAAATTTTATAGTTTGTTCTGAGTTGCTTGCTTCGGATTTTTCAAATTTTTGTTTTCTGTCTCGAGTGTAATAGCCTCCGGTGCCAACGCCATAAAATTGGCAATTTTCCGGAGTGCGAGGCTTATAGTAAGCTGTGTAGGAAGCGTGAAAATTTGCAGGTGTCTCAACTATTATGGTTGCACGCCGAAACCCGTAATGGCTGGTTAGTTCCATCGTCCCTTCTTTTATGAATAGTAGGCCCCAAGTACAACCAGTCAGTAGAGGAATAATCAGACTTAGCAAAAGTAGTTTCATTTTCCGACCTGTATTTCTAACAGTATGGTGGGATTGTCCGAATTGATGACACGCGTCTGGTTCATATCGGCGCATCTCCTTGCCAAAAAAACACCAACTGCCGCACCCGCTCAAAGTGCTCCACCGGACTCTCATGCCCCCGCACCTCCCACTCCGGCGACAACGTAAACCCCGACGCTTGCAAACTCTGAATCAACAGAAATTCCAACTGCTCCGGCTCCATCCATCCCCACGCATCCGCCATGGCCAAGCGCTCACGCAACCAAGCGTCAGGGTCATGCTGTTCGGCGAGGTTGGCGTAGGCCTCGACATGCTCGGCCAGTAAGTACCGATGGGCATTGAGACGGCGAATTTCCGAGGCCTGCGGTTGGGGCAGGGGAGTGCGCAACCAGAGTGGGTTGTCCGGAACGGGATGCGTGCCGGGGGCAGGGTTTTGAGCTGTTTTCCAGGCTGCGCCGTCCCAGTAGCAGACGCTGATCGCCGGCCCAAGGAAGACCGGATATTCTTCAGGCGGCAGATGTTTTAGCGCGCGACTCAATACTCGGTTGTCGTGAAAGCGATACAGCGCCTGATAGGGGCGCGTCCCGACAATCAATCGCTCTTGCCAGTGATTGACCAACCCGCGCAAGGCACCTTTTTCCACGCTCGCGAGCCAGCCCCAGTTGCGTTCGGGATGATCCAGCAGGTGATCGAGGCGTCTGTCGCCGGACTGTACCAGGGTGAAAATAAACGGACCGGCATCGGCCAGATTCGCGAGGGTTGTTGCGTTGTAGACGCTCAAATACTGGTCATGCCCGCTGGATTTCAACAACAGCTGACGGGTTTCGCGCTCGTTCTGCGAGTCCAGCACCAGGCACAGTTCATGGCCCGAGCGGCGCTGTTCGTTCATCCATTGGCGGGGGAGTGTGTTGATCATGCGGCGGTTCCTTCCGTTGGGCAGACGCCATCTCGGCAGGCTTCGCAGATCGGGCAGAAGTCCGCCGCCAACGCGTTGCTTGCCGCCATCAGTGCGGGCTGGGAAGACGCGAGCATAGGCGGCAGTTCATGTGGCACAGACAAGCCATCAACTGATCGAGGCGCAGCGACTGAGGCGGCTGGTACGCGCATCGGAGCACCACCGATCTGGAGTTCGCTGCTGCCGAATATTCCGCCGCCGCCTACCTGTAAATGTTCACCACCGGCTTCGATCGAGAACTTGGCCCCGGCTTTCAGAATGATCTGATCGCCGGCTTCAAAAACAAACAACCGGCCAGCGCTGAGCGCCAGCGTCTGATCAACGTGGGTGTGGCTGTTGCCGGCAACTTGCAGATAATCGTTGGCCTTGAGCTGTATATGCCGATCACCGGTGGTGGTGCGGTGTTCCGTGGCTTCCAGCACGGTAAAACTGTCGCCCTTGACGGTGGTGCGCAGCTCGTTGCCGACCTCCATCCGGCTGTCGTTTTCTATCCGCTGTTCCATGTCCCGCTGGGCGCGCAGATAAATCAATTCCTGACCGGCACGGTCTTCAACGTGCAGTTCGCTGAACCCCGTGCTGTCTGGCGAGCTGCGGGAGCGGAATACGCTGCGGGTTTTGTTGGCGGGTAATTCGTAGGGCGCCGGGTTGGCGCTGTTGGGCAGGCAACCGATGATTTCGGGGTGATCGGGGTCGCCGTCCTGAAAGCTGACCTGGACCTCCATGCCTACTCTCGGCAAGGAGACGCCGCCAAAAGCATTGCCAGCCAAGAGGGAGGAGACCCGCAGCCAGCAACTGCTTTTATCGTCGTTGCGACCTTCGCGATCCCAAAAGAACTGCACCTTGACCCGACCGTAGTCGTCGCAGTGAATTTCCTCGCCTTTCGGGCCGGTGACCACAGCGCTTTGAACGCCGGCGATGCGCGGTTTGTTGTGGGTCAACGGCGAGCGGTAGATCACCTCCCAAGGCGTGGCGAGGAACTCATTACGATACCCCTGAAAGCCGTTTTCAACGCTGGTGCCGGTGTAGGCCGCGTACTGTTGCAGGACTTGCGGCTGTGCGCCTTCATGCGTTATTTCGGTCAGCAACCACAGGTCGTTCCATTCTTCGTCCGGATGTTCGGACAGTGGCAGGAAGTGCCCGGAGAGCAGCATCGGTTGATCGCTTTTACCCCGCGCCAAATGGCACTCGGCGCCTTGACGTTCCTGTGCGCGTCGGCTCAACAACTTGCCGCGATCGCGCTGGGTAAAGCGACCGGGGTACTGGTAATCCTCAAGATCCGGCTGAGTCCTGGAAATATCAGACCTGCTTTCGGCCTCCAGCAAAATACGCGCTTTTTTGAAGTCGTAATCGCGGCGAGTCGTGCGGCTGGTGCCGGCTTTCACTTGCACGTCGAAGTGGTTGATTACGGGTGTTTCGGCGACCATGCCATTGTTGTGTTTATAGCGTGTCGGACGGTCGAGCCTGGGAAATACAGTCTGGTTGTCGCCAAACACCATCACATGTTTTTCGCGGCTGTGCCGGAAGTGGTAGTGCAGTCCTTCCTCCTGGCAGAGGCGTTCTATGAACGCTCTATCGGACTCATCGTACTGAACGCAGTACTCACGATCCGGATAAACGCTGCCGAGCTGAAACTGGTGGAATTCAAGATGGATGCCGTGGACTTCCAGCACCTGCGCAATGATTTGCGGGACGGTCATTTGCTGAAAAATGCGGCAATTGATGCGGTGGTCCAGGTACGTCAACCGAGGCACCATCGTTACGCTGTAGCGGGTCAGGCCATTTTCGAGACTGCCTTTGCTCACGCAATGAATTTGTCCGTGAATGCCATCGCCGGCGTCGTTGAAAGCGAGAAAGGCCAGTCTGTGCAACAGATCGTTTTGGTTCAGGTCCCGCCTGTCGCTGACCAGCTCGATCTCAAAGGCGTAAGGCTGGCTGATGAGTTCCTTGCCGGTGAATTTGAGCACCTGCAGGTCATGTTGAAAGTCGTCGATCGTGAGGCTGAAACGGGCGTGGGGATTTGCGTTGAGCATCCAGGGTTCCTTTTCCTGTGGCGTGGCACAGGCTTCGGGACGTTGATGCAACGCTTGCGTATGACCTTCCATGGCCAACACAACAAAACGCCCCGGAGCCGGGTTCGGTGAAACGCTACCAAGGGCGCATTTGAATTGATGTAAGACGGTTCCTAAAGTGCGGTTACAACTCGATTCAGTCGTCTGAATGCCAGGCGATGGCGTGATCTCTGAAGGTCAGCTCCTACAGATTCCGCGTGATTCACCCAAGGTGTGGGAGGCCTATATTTCCAAAAGGTATAAATAAATAATTATATATTCCTTTTAGTGTCGTTCCGTGAGGCGCACTTTGAACGCCTGCCCATCCGTTCGGATGCGTTCTACCTCACACAGGAAGCTTCAACATGACCATCAAAGCGATCAACGTCCGTAACCAGTTCAAGGGTGTCATCAAGGAAATCGTCGAAGGCGAAGTGGTCTCGGAAATCGATGTGCAAACCGCCTCCGGGATTGTCACTTCGGTGATCACCACCCGCTCGGTGCGTGATCTTGAATTGAAGGTGGGGAGCGAGGTGATCGCTTTCGTCAAATCCACCGAGGTGTCGATCGCCAAGCTCTGAAACGGCGTTTTGTCCGAAGCATCCATGCTTCGGACAAAACGCGTCCAGCCCGGCGAGGGTGGCTACTTTACCGCGTAAATCTTGCGTACATACCGCGTGCTTTTCCACGCGCACGGTGCACCGTGCGGCACGAATACGCTGTCGCCGGTATTGACCGTCACACTCGTTCCGCCCGGCGCCGTCAGGGTCACGCTGCCTTCGATCAGGCTCATCAGTTCGTGGAGTTTGTGCGGCCGGCCGTGGCGCTCGTACGGTGTTGAATCCCAGACGCCGACGCGCAGGTTGCTGGTGTCGTCTTCAAAGGCATTGTGTGACCGGCACTGCGGCGTCGGCCCGATCAGAATCTGTGATTCCGGTGCCGCCGAAGGCGCGAGTATGTCCAGCGGATCGAGCGCGGTCAGGCCGGGTGTCGGGGCGGGAGTGCTGACGGCACAAAAGGCCCAGCACGTATCCGCTTCGGCGAGGAGTCGCAGTGCTGTACCGCGACCGATCACGGCGCTGGCGCCGACACCCAGTTGCAGGGTCTGATCCTCGGATTGCAGCACGACGTGGCCGGCGTGGATCACGATGACTTCGGTGTGCGGGAAGTCATCGCTGTCGAATGTGCCGCGGGTGTGCACGACGCCTGCCGAAACGCCATCCGCGCCGTTATAGGCGACCTGCCGACCGTCCTTGAAGGGGTCGAAAGCACTCAAGGAGCTTGCTGTGAAAGACGTGTCAACGCGGCTGCCATCAGCGCGAGCCAACAGCAGAATAGTAGGTTCTAACATACGAGTAATGCTCCATGGACAGGGGGGCTGGAGGCTGAGTAACGGTCAGCCGATGGCTTGGGTGACCAAGGCGAATTGCTGCACGCCTTGGCTGGCTTGCGGCGGGGTGCCCTTGGCCATGGGCACCACGGTGTCGATGTGCTTCAAACCTGCGGATTCCAGCCATTCGGACAGGTCGCTGTCGGCCAGAATGTCGATGCGCACGAACGCGTCTGGCACTTGCGCGAGCAAAACGGCAATCAGGTGTTTGGCCTGTTCAAGGTTTTCGGCAACCACCGGACCGATGCAACGACCGCGGCCAAAGGGGCGCAACAGCGCGAAGGCGCGCAGCTGTCCGTCGCGTTCGATCACCAGCTCTTTTTCGACCACACCGAACACGTCGCTGAGTACGGCGTGTCGATCGAGCCCGCTGCCGGCGTTGGCCAACGCGAGCACGCCAGCGTGATCGGCCTCGCTCAATTCGCGGCACTGCTCACCGTCGGCCAAGGCCTCAATTGCGGGTGGATCGACGTTGCCCTGATGCTGCTGAACCCTGCCGAACTCGACAAAGCCCTGGCTTGAATAAAGCGGCTGACCGGCGATCGTCGCGTTGAGTAGCGGGGTGCGTGTTCCGCAGGCTGCGATTGCCTGCTCCATCAACTGGCGACCGATGCCCTGGCCTTGATAATCGCCACTGACGATCACCAGGCCGATGGTGGCGAATTCCCCTTGTGGGCAGGTGAACGCGCTGCCGATCAACCGCTCGCCATCCACCGCCACAAACCCTTCGCTGACCCGTTGCAACATGGCCCAGTCTTCCAGGCGATGGGGCCACTTCAACTGCACCGATAAATCATGGGCTACGGGAAGATCGGCAGCGGTCATCGGGCGATAAACAACAGCGGATTGTGGCAGGGCGGACATGGCGAGTCTCCGTTGAGCAGTGTGTGCGAGCGACCGGTTTTCCAGTGCGATGATGCCTGTATCCCATCTGTGTGGGGGGCTGACAAGGGGGGCTGGAACATTCGGCAGATTCCGCGCGCCGAAGGTCGCAAGACCACACTTACTACTTAATTGCACAACAACGTCGGCAGCAAATGCTTGGGTTTTTTTTCTACGATGGAGGCCTGAGTTCACCACTCGTCATCGCCTTCTGGAGTGCTCCATGGATAGCTTTGAGCCTCGCCTTATTGCTGTGCGCAGCGCTCACTTTATCGCTGGCCAATACCGCGATGCGCAGCCCGGGTCTGGAAGTTGTTCGACCGTCGGACGGCCAGGCCTATGCCCAGTTGCCCATCGCCGATGCCGATCTGGTAGACGAAGCGCTCAATGATGCCTGGCAGACATTCCGGCCGGGATTTTCAACGTGGTGCAGGGCGATGGTCGCGTCACCGGTGAATGGAACCGTTTATCGCGCATTTGCAGGCGTATTTTGAAGCGTTGCGTCCCGGGCCGGCCTGGTCGTCCGCCAGCACCTTGTCGCCGATCATTTCCCGACTCCAGGCCAGTCGCATCGACGGTATCGTGCAGCGCTCGCGTCAGGCTGGCGCCGAAGTGCTTACCGGTGGCGGGCTGTTCGATGGCTTGGGCGGTGCTTATTACAAACCGACGTTGCTGGTGAATCTCGACAATGATAATCCGGCAATCTGTGAAGAAATCTTCGGCCCAGTGTTGACGGTGCAAGCCTTCGATGACGAAGAACAGGTTCTGGCGCTGGTATTGGCCGCGCACGCCACCTACGGTTTGGCCGCGGGCGTGCATACAGCGGACATCAATCGTGCCTTGCGCCTGTTGCGCAAGCTGGAAGCGGGGACGGTGTGGGTTAACCGCTACGGGCGCAGTAATGACTACATCTTGCCGACTGGCGGAGATAAACGGTCTGGCATCGGCAAGGATCTGGGGCGTGAAGCGTTTGAGGCCAATCTGCGCTTTAAGAGTGTGTTGATTGATATCGTTCAGTAATAGGCAAATGCTGTTTGCTCAAGCTGTTGTGTGTATATCCATTGTTTTGGTGATGGCTGCTATTGGTTCCGCTCTTACAGCGGCTCACTTGGAGAAGCGCCAAGTAACCAAGCGCTCTTGCCCCTTTCGTTCGGTACCTCGCTAAGGCTCGGCATGCCCTCGCTCCGGTCCTGCTCCGTGGGCCCGCCGCCATCGGCCATCCATGCCGGGTTGCCCACTGCGCAGAACCTGCACTCGGCCTCTCGAGGGGGCAACTCCCGCAACAGCACCGCGAGGCGGCCTGATAGCCGACCTGGGCATCAAGCGGGCGCGCTTCGCTTACTTAGCCGTTCGCACACTCTGGACTTGCAATGTTCACCTGTGGGAGCGGGCTTGCTCGCGAAGAGGCCGTGTCAGTCGACATATATGCTGAATGTCAGTCCACCTTCGCGAGCAAGCCCGCTCCCACAGTTAGATTTTTGTGGGGCATGACATTGGTGTTCACCGTTCACCACCGATGACATGACCGGACTAGACATCAGGTCGGCTCTCAGGCCGCCTCGCCTTGGCTTTTGATTTGGCTTTTGATTTGGCTTTTGAGGTACACGCCCCCTCGAGAGGCCGAGCGCAGGTTCTGCGCAGTGGGCAACCCGGCATGGATGCCGGGTTAGCCGCCCCCGGCCATGGATGGCCGATGGCGGCGGGCCCACGGAGCAGGACCGGAGCGAGGGCATGCCGAGCCACAGCGAGGCACCGAACGAAAGGGGCAAAAGCGCTTGGTTACTTGGCGCTTCTCCAAGTGACTCGCTGTAAAAGCGAAACCGCCAGCCGCCGTTACTGCAGCAACGGATATGTACCCCAACCCCAATCCCGCTAGATATGTCTGTACCCGGCAGGGCTAAAGCGAACAGCATTACACCTGCGGGAGCGGCGACGAAAGCGGTGTGTCAGCCAGCATTAATGTCGACTGACACGACGCTTTCGCGAGCAAGCCCGCTCCCACAGGTTCTCAGCTCCCCTCGGGTCTTCAACACGTTTCAAGCAGCACAAACCGGGCGCTTCCTCAGGGACGCGCCCGGTTTTGTTCGGCCGGGCGCAGGTTCTGCGGCGAATGGCGACACAGCCATGCAGAACAGGGCAATAAAGGCCCATAAGAGCGCATAAATACAGGGTTTGCCCAAGGCTGGAGCGTGCCGCAAAGTCTGCTGAGGGGGTAGGCTAAAACGGTGGTTTGTATCGAGCAGCGGTCGCTTTTAACGCCATCTGCTGATTTCACGGTGGTGTAATGACGGTGTGCTGCAGCGTTGCATCACTGCTGGCGAAACGCAGCTAATGCTTGTCGCGCCATGACCTCAACGAACTACAGGACCGCACTCAATGAGCTTCCTTCGTCCCAAATTCATTACGTTCGACTGCTACGGTACGCTGACCAATTTCCACATGGGCACCATGACTCGCGAGCTTTTCGCCGATCGTGTTCAACCCGAGCAGATGGAGCAATTCGTCAAAGATTTTTCCGCCTATCGCCTGGATCAGGTCATGGGAGACTGGAGACCGTATGACGAAATCCTCAAGACTGCCCTGGCGCGTACCTGCAAGCGCTGGGGTATCGAGTACCGTGAAGAAGGTCAGCTGTACTACGACGCCGTACCGACCTGGGGTCCGCACGCTGACGTGCCGGCCGGTCTGTCGAAAATTGCCGACAAGATCCCCCTGGTAATTTTCTCCAACGCCAGCGACAGCCAGATCATGTCCAACGTCGAGAAGCTCGGCGCACCGTTTCACAAGGTGTTCACCGCCGAACAGGCTCAAGCCTACAAACCGCGCCTGGCAGCATTCGAGTTCATGCTCGACAACCTCAACTGCGGTCCGGAAGACATCTTGCATGTGTCTTCGAGCTTCCGTTACGACCTGATGCCGGCCCACGACATGAAGATCAAGAACAAGGCCTTCGTCGCCCGTGGTCACGAAGTTCCGGGCAATGCGTTCTATGGCTATCAACAGATCAGTGACATTGGCGGGCTG
This sequence comes from Pseudomonas sp. LBUM1670, assembly GCF_059695695.1. Taxonomy (NCBI): domain Bacteria; kingdom Pseudomonadati; phylum Pseudomonadota; class Gammaproteobacteria; order Pseudomonadales; family Pseudomonadaceae; genus Pseudomonas; species Pseudomonas sp. LBUM1670. The sequence goes on from NZ_CP166783.1 coordinate 2,248,064, forward strand.
CCCGCGCTGGTCGGGCTCTGAGTCGTCACGGCGCTTTTCATCGCATAAGGGGTTAGACATGGGCAGTGAATCCTACTGGCTCGACACCGCACCGGCCTTCACCGGTGCTCAGCTCGGCGCGTTGCCCGGGCAGGTCGACGTGGCCATTGTCGGTGGCGGTTTCACCGGCCTGGCGGCGGCTCGTGCGCTGGCCCTGAAAGGCGCCAGTGTGGTGGTGCTGGAAGCCGGGAGGGTGATCGGCGAAGCCTCGGGCCGCAACGGTGGGCAATGCAACACCGGGGTGGCCCAGGATTATGCCGGGCTGAGCGCCAGTCTCGGCGCTGACAAGGCACGGGCCTATTACAAGGCTTATGAAAGTGCGGTGCAGAGCGTCGTTTCGTTGGTGGAGCAGGAGCAAATCGCTTGCGATCTGGTTCGCAACGGCAAGCTCAAGCTGGCGGCCAAGCCCATGCACTACGAAGGTCTGGCGCGGACCTGTGAATTGATTCGCAATGAGGTCGATGCCGACGTCGAATTGCTGACCGCCGAACAAGCCCGTGCAGAAGTCAATTCGGCTCAGTTCCACGGTGGTCTGCTGCAACGCAACGGGGTGCAGATGCATGTCGGGCGTTTCGGTGTCGGTCTGGCCGAGGCAGCGGCGCGCCACGGTGCCCTGATTCATCAAGGCACCTCGGTGAAGGACTGGAAAGCCCAGGCCGGCGGCTACCAGGTCAACACCAGCAAGGGTTCGCTGCACGCCGGGCAAGTCTTGTTGGCCACGGGGGCCTGTCAGCACGGTGGGTTGGGCTGGTATCGCCGGCGCATCGTGCCGGTGGGCAGTTTTGTGATTGCCACCGAGGTGCTGCCGCCGTCGTTGATCGAGCAGTTGCTGCCGGGTCGCCGGGCGTATGTCACCAGCCGCATGATCGGTAACTACTTTCGCCTCACGCCGGACAACCGTCTGCTGTTTGGCGGCCGTGCGCGGTTCGCCATGTCGGACAGCGTCAATGACGCGAAAAGCGGCAAGGTGCTGCAAGCGGCGATGGTGCAGATGTTCCCGCAGTTGGCCGACGTGAAAATCGACTATTGCTGGGGCGGATTGGTGGACATGACGTCTGATCGGCTACCGCGGGCCGGTCAGCACGGCGGGGTTTTTCACTCCATGGGCTACAGCGGCCACGGTGTGCAGATGTCGGTGCACATGGGTCAGGTCATGGCTGAAGTCATGGCCGGTAACGTCGAGGCCAACCCCTGGCGCGAACTCGACTGGCCGGCGATTCCCGGACATTTCGGCAAGCCGTGGTTCCTGCCTTTTGTCGGCGCATACTACCGTTTCCAGGATTATTTGCATTGAGTTGATGTTGTGGAGTCACCGTCGTTTGCGTTTCAAGACGCTCCGGATAACCGCGAGCTTGAGCCTTCTCACTATCGACAGGTACAACTGATATGACTGACAACAAAAACGACTCGACACTCATTTCAGGCCAGGAAAGCCTGCGAGTGTTTGAAAGTCTGAATCGCGGCATGTCGCGCCGTAACGCCTTGCAGATGCTCGGTGTGGCGGGTGTAGCCGCAGCAGGCGCCGGCAGCCTTTTCGGCGCCGCCGGCAAGCTGTTCGCTGAAGAAGCCGCCACCCCCGGCAAAGGCAAACCTGGCGGGCGAATTCGCGTCGCCGGCTCGTCCAGTTCCACCGCCGACACCCTGGATCCGGCCAAAGGCTCATCGTCCACCGACTACGTGCGCCATTACATGTTCTACAACGGCCTGACGCGTTTCGACAGCCATATGGTGCCGCAACTGGAGTTGGCCGAGCGTATCGAAACCACTGACGCCACCCTCTGGGTGATCACCCTGCGCAAGGACGTGACTTTCCACAACGGCAAGGCACTGACAGCCGCCGATGTGGTGTTTTCTCTGTTGCGGCACAAGGACCCGCTCACCGGTTCCAAGGTCCTGCCGCTGGCGTCGCAGTTCGCTGAAGTCACGGCCGTCGGCACTCACGAAGTGCAGATAAAACTGACCGGCCCAAATGCTGAATTGCCATCGGTTTTTGCCGTCGCTCACATGTTGATCGTTCCCGAGGGTACGAGCGATTTCAGTCAGGGCATCGGAACCGGTCCGTTCAAGGTCAAGGATTTCAAGCCGGGGGTGCGTTCCATTGGTGTACGCAATACCAATTACTGGAAACCCGGTTTGCCGTATCTGGACGAAATCGAATTTATCGGCATCGCCGACGAACCGTCGCGGATCAATGCCCTGTTGTCGGGCGACGTGCACATCGTCAACGAGGTTAACCCACGCTCGACTGGACGCCTCAAGGACAGCACCAAGCATCGGGTCGTGGACTCGCCGTCAGGCAATTACACCGACCTGATCATTCGCCAGGATCAGTTGCCGGGACAAAGCCCGGAGTTCACCCAGGCGATGAAGTTGCTGTTGGACCGCGAGCAGATCAAGTCCGCGGTATTTCGTGGCTACGCGGTGGTCGGCAACGATCATCCGATTGCGCCCGGCGCACGCTTCTTCAATGCCGACTTGCCGCAGCGCACGTACGACCCGGAGAAGGCGGGCTTTCTGCTGAAGAAGGCCGGTATGGAAAAAATCAGCATGCCGCTGATGTGTTCGCCCGCTGCGACCGGTTCCGTGGATATCGCCGTGCTGCTGCAGCAGTCAGCCAAAGAGGCCGGGCTCAAGCTTGACGTCAACCGTCTGCCAAGCGATGGCTACTGGTCCAATCACTGGGCGAAGCACCCGCTCAGCTTCGGCAACATCAACCCGCGGCCCAATGCCGACATGCTCTTTTCGCAATTCTTCCAGTCCACCGCGCCATGGAACGAATCGGGCTGGAAGAACGATCAGTTCGATCAGTTGCTGGTTCAAGCCCGCGGTGAAACCGACGAGGCCAAGCGCGGCAAGATGTACGCCGACATGCAAGTCCTGGTGCATGAGCACAGCGGTATCGGCGTTCCGGTGTTCATCAGCAACATCGATGGTGTCGATCAGCGCGTCAAAGGCTATGGCACCAACCCCCTGGGCGGTTTCATGGGGTACATGTTTGCCGAGCAAGTCTGGCTGGACGCTTGACTGAAGATAGGCTTTTGCTGCTGCTATTTTGCATGAGGGTAGTTAGATGAATAGCACCACACTGTGGTTGATTGGCCGGCGTCTGGGCGCGGCGATCGTGACCCTGTTGATTGTGTCCATGGTGGTATTCGCCATCACGGCGGTGCTGCCGGGAGATGCGGCGCAACAATCTCTGGGGCAATTCGCCACGCCCGAACAGGTGGCAGCCTTGCGCCTGAAAATGGGGTTGGATCAACCCGGTGTGGTGCGTTACCTGCATTGGTTGATGAACCTGCTCAGCGGTGACATGGGCCTGTCGGTGTCCAACGCCATGCCCGTCAGCGACTTGATGGCGGGGCGGGTGCCCAACACGCTGATGCTGGCGGCCGCCACGGCGCTGGTATCAGTGCCGGTGGCATTGATCCTGGGCATTGGTTCGGCCATGGGCCGGGGCGGGCGCATCGACAGTTTTCTCAGCTTTTTCACCTTGACCATGGTGGCGGTGCCGGAGTTTCTGGTCGCCACCCTGGCGGTACTCATTTTTGCAGTGAACCTGGGCTGGTTGTCGGCGTTGTCTTATGCCAGCGACATCACCTCGCCTTGGCAATTCATGCGTACCTACGCCTTGCCGGTGATGACGCTGTGCTGTGTGATTGTCGCGCAGATGGCACGCATGACCCGGGCGGCAGTGATCGATCAGCTTGACAGTCCGTACGTGGAAATGGCCCGGCTCAAAGGCGTGAGCAAGATGCGGATCGTCCTGCGCCATGCCTTGCCCAATGCCATCGGCCCCATTGCCAATGCCATTGCACTGAGCCTGTCCTACCTGTTGGGCGGGGTGGTGATCGTAGAAACGATCTTCAACTATCCCGGCATCGCCAGTCTGATGGTCGATGCAGTGACGAACCGCGACATGGCATTGGTTCAGGCCTGCACCATGTTGTTTTGTACGGCGTATCTGACGTTGGTGCTGATCGCCGACCTGTGCGCGATTCTGTCCAATCCGAGGCTGAGAAACCAATGAACAATCTCATTGAGAAATCGCCATCTTCTGCGCCAATACTGGCACTGGGCAAGGTCTCCCATAATTCCTCCTGGCTCGGCCTGGCCGGCGCTGCAATGTGTGTGATCTGGTTGCTGGTCGCCATCTTCGGCCCATGGCTTGCGCCGCACCCGGTAGGCGCAGTGGTCTCCGACAATGTCTTTGACAGCATCAGTGGCGTTTACCCGTTCGGCACTGATTACCTGGGCCGCGACATGCTCAGTCGCATCCTCGTTGGGGCGCGGTTCACCGTCGGCCTGGCGTTGATTGCTGCGGTGTTGGCCAGCGGTCTGGGCACCAGTTGCGCGTTGCTGTCAGTGGTTTCGCCGAAGTGGCTGGACGAAACAATCAGTCGTTTGATGGATGCCTTTATCTCGATCCCGAGCAAGATGCTGGCGCTCATCATGGTCTCGGCCTTCGGCTCTTCGGTCACCTTGCTGATCTGTACGGCGGTCCTGAGTTTTACCCCAGGCGCGTTTCGCATCGCCCGCAGCATGGCGGTGAATATCGAGGCCCTGGAGTACGTGCAAGTGGCCCGTACCCGTGGCGAGCGCCGTCTGTATGTGGCTTGCGTGGAAATCCTCCCCAACATGCTCAACCCGGTGCTGGCAGACCTCGGCCTGCGCTTCGGTTTTATCGTATTGCTGCTCAGCGGCATGAGCTTTCTCGGCCTCGGCGTGCAACCGCCGGATGCCGACCTCGGTTCTCTGGTACGGGAAAACATCGGCGGCCTCAATCAAGGCGCACCGGCCATTGTGATTCCAGCCTTGGCCATCGGCACCCTGACCATCGGTGTGAATCTGTTTATCGACAGACTGTCGTCCCGACGTAGTCGCCGTACGGGAGGTCATTGAAATGAACGCATTGATTCGAGTCGAAGACCTGCGCGTGGTCGCCTGTGGCGAGCGCGGCGAAACGGAAATCGTCAAGGGCGTGAGCTTCGCCCTGGAAAAAGGTGAAGTGCTGGCGTTGATCGGTGAGTCCGGCTCCGGCAAGACCACGATCGCCCTGGCGTTGCTCGGCTATGCCCGGCGCGGTTGTCGGTTGTCCGGCGGTGTGGTGCAGGTCGGCGAGCACAACATGCTGGCGCTTGGCGAAAAAGAATTGCAGAGCCTGCGCGGCAACCGGGTGTCGTACATTGCCCAAAGCGCGGCGGCGGCGTTCAACCCGGCGAAGAAGCTGATCGATCAAGTGGTGGAGGGCGCGTTGATTCATGGCCTGGGCACCCGCGCCGTGCTCGAAGCCAAAAGCATCGAGCTGTTCCGCGACCTGGCCCTGCCGGACCCCGATCACATCGGTCAGCGTTATCCGCATCAGGTGTCGGGCGGTCAACTGCAACGGGTGATGGCGGCCATGGCGCTGATCAGCGATCCATTGCTGGTGGTGCTCGACGAACCGACCACCGCCCTCGACGTGACCACCCAGATCGACGTGCTGCGCGCCTTCAAACGGGTGGTCCGTGAACGTGGGGCGACGGCGGTCTACGTGTCCCACGACCTCGCGGTGGTGGCGCAGATGGCTGACCAGATCGTGGTGCTCAATGGTGGGCAGATCTTCGAGCAGAGCGCCACCGCGCCGCTGCTCAATGCCCCGGCCCATGAGTACACCCGCAGCCTGCTGGCGGCGGCCCGCCCGGACACGACAATCCGCCCGCCCTGCGGCATCGCCGAAGAAACACCGCTGCTGACCATCCAGGGGCTGACCGCCGGTTACGGCAACAAGAACCTGCATGGCATGCCGTCGATTCGCGTGCTGGAGGACATTGATCTGACGGTTCGCAGAGGCCAAGCGATCGGGGTAATCGGTGAGTCAGGCTCCGGCAAGTCAACTTTGGCGCGGGTGGTGGCCGGATTGCTGGCGCCGGCCCTCGGCGGGCTGACCTTCGATGGCCAGCCCTTGGGCGGAAACCTGTCGTCGCGCACTGACGAGCAGTTCCGACGCATTCAAATGGTCTTTCAAAACGCCGACACCGCGCTCAACCCGATGCACAGCGTCAGCACCATCCTGAGCCGACCACTGAAAATGTATTTCGGCCTCAAGGGCGCTGCGCTGCGCGAGCGGATCGGCGAACTGCTGGATCTGGTGCGCCTGCCTCGGACCCTGGCCGACCGGCGCCCGAACGAACTCTCCGGCGGGCAAAAACAACGGGTCAACCTGGCCCGGGCCCTGGCGGCCAAACCTGATTTGATTCTCTGCGACGAAGTGACCTCGGCGCTGGACACCGTGGTCGGCGCGGCGATTCTCGAACTGCTGCGCGACCTGCGTCAGCAACTGGGTGTGTCCTATCTGTTCATCAGTCACGACATTTCCACCGTGCGCGCGCTGTGCGATGACATTGTGGTGATGTACAGCGGCCACAAGATTCAGGCCGGCACTCGGCAGTCGTACGCCCAGGCACCGTTCCACCCCTACACCGACCTGTTGATCCATTCGGTGCCGGAGTTGCGCCAAGGCTGGCTGGAAAGCTGCGGTACAACCACCTGCGGCACGCTGCCGCCGATCGGGGCCAAGGCCAATGTGCCGGAGCTGTGCACCTTCCTCAATCGTTGCCCGGTGCGGATCGACGGCCTGTGCAATCGCACCGCGCCGACCCGCCGGGTCATCGACGGAGGCAGTGAAATCCTCTGCCATCACGGCAGTGCCGAATTGCTTAAAAGCCAGCAGGATTCAAACAGCATGATTGTGGGGGCCTGTGCATGAAAGAGCGTTTCGTAAGGCTGGCTGAACAGGGCCGGCCAATCGTCAAACTCATGGTGGACGGCGCGCCCATCGAGGCGCTGCAGGGCGATACGCTGATGGTCGCGTTGCTGACCCAGGGTTCGGCGTTGCGCCAATCGGAGTTCGATTCAGGCCGCCGCGCCGGTTTCTGCCTGATGGGCGCCTGCCAGGATTGCTGGGTCTGGACCCGCGGCGGCGAGCGTCTGCGCGCCTGTTCCAATGAGGTCCGTGAAGGGCTGGACATCGTCACCACACAACCGGAGGCGATATGGCCACTGCACGGCTGAGCTCTAATAAAGTCGTTATTGTCGGTGCCGGGCCAGCGGGCATTCGCTGCGCTGAAACCTTGCTGGCCGCCGGCTTCAAACCGATCCTGATCGACGAGAATCGCCGGGATGGCGGGCAGATCTACCGTCGCCAGCCGGAAGGGTTTACCCGGGACTACGCCACCTTGTATGGCACCGAAGCCGCCAAGGCCAAAGACTTGCACCAGAGTTTCGACCGTTTGCGCGGGCAGATCGACTATCGCCCGGACACGCTGGTGTGGAACCTGACGCCGGGGCAATTGTGCTGCGTCAGCCAGGGCAAGCACACGACGGTGGATTACGACGCGCTGATTCTCTGCACCGGCGCCACCGACCGTTTGATGCCGATTGAAGGCTGGCAATTGGCGGGCACCTACAGCCTCGGCGGGGCGCAGATCGCGCTCAAGTCCCAGGCCGTCTCGATCGGCCACCGCGTGGTGTTCATGGGCAGCGGGCCGTTGCTGTATCTGGTCGCCAGCCAATACGTCAAAGCCGGCGCCAAGGTCGCGGCAGTGCTCGACACTTCACCCATCAGCAAGCGTATCGCGGCACTGCCGAAACTGATGGCGCGCCCGGGGTTGCTGTTCACCGGGATGAAACTGTTGGCGCAGTTGTACCGGGCGAAAATCCCGGTGCACCTGGGCATTAAGCCGCTGCAAGTGCAGGGCGACCCGGCCAATGGTGTCAGTGGCGTGCGGGTGCTAACGGCTCGCGGCGAGACGTTGAATGTGGATTGTGATGCGGTGGCGCTGGGTTATCACTTGCGCCCGGAAACCCAACTGGCGGATCTGGCCGGTTGCCGTATGCGCTTCGATGAAGCGTCCGGCCAATGGTGGCTGGCGGTGGATGAAGAAGGACGAACTTCGGTCAACGGTGTGTATGCCGCCGGGGATGGTTCGAAGATTCGCGGCGCGGATGCGGCAGAGCACGCCGGGCGCCTGGTGGCGATGGCTCTGCTGGAAGATCTGCGGCAACCGGTGAATGTCGGATTGCGCGATGAGCAACGTCGCGCACTGGCGGTCATGGATCAGTTTCGTCTCGGTCTGGCTCAGGCGTTTCCCTGGCCGGCGGAGCAGGCGAGGGTGTTGCCGGATGAAGCCATCGTCTGTCGTTGCGAGATGATCAGCGCCGGCGAGTTGCGCCGCACGGTCAGTGAAAAAGGTGCGTGCGAAGTCAATCGGGCCAAAGCGTTCAGTCGGGTCGGCATGGGCCGTTGCCAAGGGCGCTATTGCTCGCAGGCCGGGGCCGAGGTGATTGCCGCCGCCGCTGGGGTCAGCGTGCAACAGGTTGGCCGTCAGCGCGGCCAGGCACCGGTGAAACCGCTGTCGATACTCACCGAGGAGGTTTCGCCATGACGGTACATAAAGCGGATGTGGTGATTGTCGGTGGCGGCCTGATGGGCTCGGCGGCGGCGTTCTTCCTGCGGCAACGCGGGCAGTCGGTGATCCTGTTGGAGCGCGACCAGATTGGTCAGTACGCCAGCGGCGTGAACTTCGGCAACGTGCGGCGCCAGGGCCGATTTCTCGGGCAACTGGAACTGGCCAACCGCTCGTGGGCGCTGTGGAAGCGTCTGCCGGAACTGATCGACGATGACCTCGAATTCATTGCCAGCGGTCATATGCGGGTGTGTTACCGCGAAGACGAGATAGCCGAGCTGCTAGCCTATGCCGACGCCCCCGAGGCGGAGCAGCTGGATCTGAAAATCTTTCGTGGCACTGAGCTGCACGCGCGCTTTCCGTTCCTCGGTCCGGATGTGAAGGGCGGCTCCTATGCCCCTCACGACGGGCATGCCAACCCGCGTCTGGCCGCCCCGGCGTTTGCCCGGGCAGCGCGGCGTTTGGGCGCGCAGATTGAAGAGCAGACCGAGGTGGCCGAGGTGCAGAAGGTCGGTGGCGAGTTCAGCATCACCACCACCGACGGCCGTGAATTCCGCGCCGCCCAGTTGCTGATTACCGCAGGAGCCTGGGGCCAGAAACTCTCGGCGCAATTCGGCGAGCCAGTGCCGCTGGACACCCACGGCCCGCAAATGGCCGTCACCGAACCGGTGCCCTACGCGTTGCCGACGGTGATTGGCGTGTACACCAAAATTCCCGAGGAAGTGATTTACTTCCGACAGATTCCTCGCGGCAACATCGTCATTGGCGGCGGCTACCGCAGCAAGCCGGACATGCTCACTCGCCGGGCGCAGGTCGAACCGCGCAGCATCCTCAATCAGATGGAGCAAATGCGTCGCCTGCTGCCGGGTATCGGCAACCTGAACATCATTCGGGTGTGGAGCGGCATCGAGGGGTATCTGCCCGATTCGCTGCCCGTCATGGGGCCGAGCGGCACGGTCGATGGCTTGTTTTATGCGTTCGGTTTCTGCGGTCATGGCTTCCAGCTTGGCCCTGGAGTGGGCGACGTCATGGCCGAACTGATCAGCACCGGCAGCACCAGCACCTCTATTGAACCGTTTTCGATCAACCGGTTCGCACCTTCTGCAGAGCAACGGAGCAAGGCTTCATGAAACCTCGTGTGCTCGACATTCTGCAACGCCTGATGGCCTTCGACACCGTGTCTTCGGAGTCGAACCTGGCCCTCATCGAATACGTCCGTGAGCTGCTGCTGAGCAAGGGCATCGAGTCGCTTATCGTCAAGGATGAAACCGGCAAGAAGGCCAACCTGTTCGCCAGCACGGGCCCGAAGGCCTTGCCGGGGATCTTGCTCTCGGGGCATACCGACGTGGTGCCGGCAGCAGGGCCGGCGTGGACTTTTCCGGCGTTCCAGGCGACGGTGCAGGACGGTCGTATTTATGGCCGCGGCAGTTGCGACATGAAGGGCTTTATCGCCCTGGCCATCGACGCGATGCTCGATGCCGCCGACCATTCGCTGAGCCGGCCGTTGCAACTCGCCTTGTCCCATGACGAAGAGATCGGTTGCGTCGGCGTGCGGCGCTTGCTGGACGTCTTGCACCTGGCGCCGGTCCGGCCGTTTCTGTGCCTGATCGGTGAACCCACCAACATGCAGTTTGTGCTCGGACACAAAGGCAAGGGTTCCTACCGCACCTATTGCCGAGGGCTGGAGGCGCATTCTTCGTTGGCTCCGCGTTCGGTCAATGCGATTCACGTGGCCTGCGATTTCATCGCCGCGCTGCGTCAGAGTCAGCAGCAGTTGCAACAGCACGGTGCTCAGGATACCGACTACGACGTGCCTTACAGCACCGTGCATGTCGGGCAGGTTGTCGGCGGCAAGGCGCTGAACATCGTGCCGAACCTGTGCACCCTGGATTTCGAAGTGCGCAACCTGCCGGCGGACGATCTCGATCAGTTTTTGGCGCAGATGCAGGAGCGTGCCGAACTGATCGTGAGCGAAGCGCGCAAGCTGTCCAGTGTGGCGGCCATCGAGATCGAAACCATCAATGTCTATCCGGGTCTGGATACGCACCCGAGTGTCGAGGCGGTGCGCTTTTTGAAGAACTTTGCGGCGCCGGATACCGGTACGTCCAAGGTGTCTTTCGGTACTGAGGGTGGGTTGTTCAATCAGCGTCTGGATGTGCCGGTGGTGGTCTGTGGGCCGGGCTCGATCGAACAGGCGCACAAGCCGGATGAGTTTATCGAGATTGCTCAGATGGAGGCGGGGGAACGGTTTCTCGAGGGGTTGCTTGGGTCCCTGAAATTGTAATCAGGTTCCAAAGCCATCGCAGATCAACTGTGGGAGCGGGCTTGCTCGCGAAGGCGTCGTGATAACCGAGCATTTTCTTTCAGGTGTACATATCCATTTCTGCGGTAACGGCGGCTATTGGTTCCGCCTTTACGGCGGGTCACTTGGAGAAGCGCCAAGTAACCAAGCGCTTTTGCCCCTTTCGTTCGGTGCCTCGCTAAGGCTCGGCATGCCCTCGCTCCGGTCCTGCTCCGTGGGCCCGCCGCGATCGGCCATCCATGGCCGTGCGCGGCTAACCCGGCATCCATGCCGGGTTGCCCACTGCGCAGAACCTGCACTCGGCCTCTCGAGGGGGCGACTACCGCAACAGCACCGCGAGGCGGCCTACGAGCCGACCTGTCTCTATGCTCATACGCATTCCCCTGTGGGAGCTGGCTTGCCTGCGATGGACGCCAACGAAAACGCGTACTGCCTGAATGAACGCGTTGTCCGGACATTTTTCGCAAGCAGGCTCGCTCCCACAATGAATCGGTGTACACCAGGTTTTTCCCCACTTCTGCTCCGTGGGCCGGCCATGGATGGCCGATGGCACCGAACGAAAGGGGCAAGAGCGCTTGGTTACTTGGGGCTTTTCCAAGTAACCCGCCGTCAGGGCGGAACCAATAGCCGCCGTTACCGCAGAAACGGATACACACACATCCAAAAAAGCCCAATCCCTCAGCAGAGAGTAGAGCCTGCCGTCCCACCCCGATTTTCAGCATCCAACACCGCCCAAACGCCCCTTTCAGCATCCTCTTCCACGCACACCTCCCTAGACTGAAGCCTGTCTCGGATCAGGACTCGACCATGCTCAAGAATCGTTTGAAAGACCCCAGCCTGTTGGCAGAACTCGCTTATGTGGACGGACAGTGGATCGGCGCTGACAACGCAGCAACCCTCGACGTCATCGACCCGGCCAACGGCCAATTAATTGCCCGTGTCCCAGCGATGCAAGGCGGAGAAACCCGTCGGGCCATCGAGGCCGCCGAAAAAGCCTGGCCGGCCTGGCGCGCCCGTCCGGCGACGGAGCGCGCAGCGCTGTTGGAACGCTGGTATCAAGCCATGATCGACAACCTCGACGATCTGGCGCTGATCATGACCTGCGAACAAGGCAAACCCCTCACCGAAGCCAAAGGCGAAATCCGCTACGGCGCGGGTTTCGTCAAATGGTTTGCCGAAGAAGCTCGTCGGGTCTACGGCGAAACCATACCGGCCCCCAGCGGCGATCGTCGGCTGATGACGCTGAAGCAACCGGTGGGTGTCTGCGCGGCGATTACGCCGTGGAATTTCCCCAACGCCATGATCACCCGCAAATGCGCGCCGGCCTTGGCCGCAGGTTGCCCGATCATCGTCAAACCGTCGGACCTGACACCCTTGTCGGCGTTGGCCCTGGCCGTGCTGGCCGAACGGGTGGGCATCCCGGCCGGCGTGTTCAACGTGTTGACCGGCATGCCCGCCGGCATCGGCGAAGAACTGACCGGCAACCCGTCGGTGCGCAAGATTTCCTTTACCGGTTCGACGGCTGTCGGCCGGTTGCTGATGCGCCAGAGCGCGGAGCACATCAAACGCTTGAGCCTGGAGTTGGGCGGCAACGCACCGTTCATTGTGTTTGACGACGCGGACCTGGAGCAGGCGGTCGCCGGGGTCATGCTCAGCAAGTTTCGCAACGCCGGGCAAACCTGCGTCTGCGCCAATCGCATTTTGGTACAGGATGGCATTTACGAACGTTTCGCCCAGCGCCTGGTGGAGGAAGTCGGCAAGCTCAAAGTCGGCAATGGCCTGGACGCCGATGTCACCATCGGCCCGCTGATCAACCCGGCAGCCGTGAGCAAAGTCGCCCGGCACATTGATGAGGCATTGAGTCAGGGCGCACGCTTGCTGTGCGGTGGCATTCCCGCGGGCGACAGCCAATTCGTCCAGCCAACGGTGCTCGGCGAAGCTCACGCGGGCATGTTGCTGGCCAACGAAGAGACCTTCGGCCCGGTGGCGCCGCTGATGCGTTTTACCGATGAGGCCGAAGCCCTCGCGCTGGCCAACGCCACGCCATACGGCTTGGGCGCCTACTTCTTCACTCAGGATTTGCGCCGCTCATGGCGTTTTGGTGAAGCGTTGGAGTTCGGTATGGTCGGTCTTAACACCGGCCTCATCTCCATGGAAGTTGCGCCGTTCGGCGGCGTCAAGCAGTCCGGTCTGGGTCGCGAGGGCAGTAAGTACGGCCTGGACGAATACCTGGAAGTCAAAGCCTTCCACATCGGTGGTTTGTGATCCGGTTGCACAGACATTTTGCGAGGCATGAATGATGGGTAAAACATTCAAAATCGCCGCGATTGCCGGCGATGGCATCGGCAAGGAAGTGTTGCCGGAAGGGCTGCGGGTACTGGAGCAGGCGGCGAAAAAGTGGCAGCTGGATTTGAGCATTGAAGTGCTTGACTGGGCGCACTGCGATTACTACCTGGAGCACGGGCAAATGATGCCCGACGACTGGTTCGAACAGCTCAAGGGGTTTGACGCGATTTACTTCGGAGCGGTGGGCTGGCCAGATAAAGTGCCGGACCACATTTCGCTCTGGGGTTCGTTGCTGAAGTTTCGCCGCGATTTCGATCAGTACGTCAACATCCGACCGGTCCGCCTGTTTCCGGGCGTGCCGTGCCCCTTGGCCGGACGCAAGCCGGGGGACATCGATTTTGTGGTGATTCGCGAGAATACCGAAGGCGAATATTCCTCGGTGGGCGGCAAGATGTTCGAGGGCACCGAACACGAATTCGTGTTGCAGGAATCGGTGTTTACCCGGCGCGGTGTCGACCGGATTCTCAAGTTCGCCTTCGACCTGGCTCAGACCCGGCCACGCAAACGCTTGACCGCCGCGACCAAGTCCAACGGGATCTCCATCAGCATGCCGTACTGGGACGAGCGCACCGCACTGATGGCGGAGCAGTACCCTGAAATTACCTGGGACAAGCAGCACATCGACATCCTGTGCGCACGTTTTGTGCTGCAACCGGACCGGTTTGATGTGGTGGTGGCGTCCAATCTGTTCGGCGACATTCTTTCTGACCTGGGGCCTGCGTGTGCCGGGACCATCGGCATCGCGCCGTCGGCCAACCTGGATCCGGAACGACGCTTCCCCTCGTTGTTCGAACCGGTGCACGGTTCGGCACCGGATATCTATGGGAAGAACATCGCGAATCCGATTGCGATGATCTGGTCCGGGGCATTGATGCTGGATTTCCTGGGCAACGGTGATGAGCGTTACCGCGCCGCGCACGACGGGATTTTGCAGGCGATCGAACGGGTGATTGCCGAAGGGCCGATCACCCCGGATCTGGGCGGGAAGGGCTCGACGCAAGATGTCGGCAAGGCCATCGCCGACATTCTCTAACCCCACCATCAATCAAACTGTGGGAGCGGGCTTGCTCGCGAAGGCGGAGTGTCAGTCAACATCAATATTGACTGACACTCCGCCTTCGCGAGCAAGCCCGCTCCCACAGTTGTTATGTGTATTGGTCAGTAACCTTGGGTGCGGTCGATTTCACCCACCATCGGCTCGCCTTTCTGATGCCGCCGAATATTCTCCAGCAACACCCCAAACGCACTTTCCGGTTGCGTCATCGCGGCGATGTGCGGCGTCAGCAGAATCTGCGGGTGATCCCAGAACGGATGATCCGCAGGCGCGGGTTCCTGTTGCAGCACATCGATCACCGCGCCACTCAGTTGACCGCTGTCCAGCGCGTCCAGCAAATCACTTTCCACCAGATGCCCACCGCGACCCATGTTGATCAGCGCGGCGCCGTGCGGCAGTTGTTGAAACAGCCGGCGGTCGAGGATGCCCTGGGTGTGTTCGGTCAGCGGGAGCACGCAGAGCAAAATGTCGCACTGACTGAGAAACGCGGGCAATTGTGCATCGCCGGCATAGCACTCCACGCCGGGCAATTGATGACGACTGCGCGCCCAACCTGACAGCGCAAACCCCAAAGGTCGCAACGTTTTCAGAATTTCCCGGGCCTGGGTGCCAAGACCCATGACGCCGATGCGGCGACTGGAGGAAGGTTGCCGCAGGTGTGCCTGCCAGCAGCGCGCCACTTGTTGTTGGCGATAACGCAGCATATCCCGGTGCAGGCTCAACACCGCAAAACTGGCGTACTCGCACATACCGCGGGTGATGCCGGGGTCCAGCAGGCGGACCACCGGCAAATCCGGTGGCAGGCGGCCGAGGTCCAGTTGATCGACCCCGGCGGACAGGGCGAACAGCACTTTAAGATTGGGCAACACCGTCTCGATATCTTCAGGCGCCTGCCAGGCGGCAAGGTATTCAATGTCTGCGGGGTCGCCGATGTCCGGCCAGGCGCGCCATTCGATATCCGGGGCGTGTTTGGCGAACAGCGCTTTCCATTGTTCGCCGCGCACAGGGTCAGCTTTATAGAGCAGGGCCATGGGCTTTTCCTGAAAAGTGAAAGTGCTCTCCATCATCGCGTAAAGCTGACGCAGGATCTGTCGAAAGGGCCGGGTTAAACGGCTTTCAGAGTGTCCGATCCGTCGTGTCCCGGCAGATTCGGCGGGCTGAAGGAATCTGCCGTTTGGCGGGGTGAAAACAGTTGATCCGGATTTCTCAGGGGCCAAGTTCGGCGTAGTTGGTTCCGCGCAAGCCTTAACCTGAATCCCATCGCAACCACCTCCCGGTTGCCGGACTCACGATGGGAAATGCCATGAATAGCAAAGTTGACGAAACCCCTCATTTGCTCCGTCAGCGCGATCAATTCGTGCCGCGTGGCCTGGTCACTGCTCACCCGTTGGTGATCGATCGCGCCCAGGGCGCCGAGCTGTGGGATGTGGACGGCAAGCGCTACCTGGACTTCGTCGGCGGTATTGGCGTGCTGAACATCGGCCACAATCACCCCAAAGTGGTCGAGGCCGTGCAGGCTCAATTGCAAAAGGTCTCGCACGCCTGCTTCCAGGTCGTGGCCTACCAACCTTATCTCGATCTGGCCCAGCGTCTGTGCGAAATGATCGGCGGTCAGGAAGCCTATAAAGCGGCGTTCTTTACCTCGGGCGCCGAGGCTGTGGAGAACGCGGTGAAGATCGCCCGTGCCCACACCAACCGTTCGGCGGTGATTGCCTTTCGCGGCGGCTTCCACGGTCGTACCTTGCTGGGCACCACGCTGACCGGCATGAGTCAGCCCTACAAACAGAATTTCGGACCTTTCGCGCCAGAGGTGTTTCACACGCCATACCCGAACGCCTATCGCGGTGTCACCAGCGACATGGCGCTGCAGGCGCTTGACGAATTGCTTGCCACTCAAGTGGCGCCGGAACGGGTCGCAGCGATCATCATTGAACCGGTGCAGGGCGACGGTGGATTCCTCTCGGCGCCGGTGGAGTTTCTTCAGGCGTTGCGGGCCCTGACCGAGAAACACGGCATCGTGTTGATCCTTGATGAAATCCAGACCGGGTTTGGACGCACCGGCAAATGGTTCGGTTTCCAGCATGCCGGGATCCAGCCGGATCTGGTGACCGTCGCGAAAAGTCTGGCCGGTGGCTTGCCTCTGTCGGGCGTGGTCGGCAAAGCCGCGATCATGGACGCACCACTGCCAGGCGGACTGGGCGGCACCTACGGCGGTAACGCATTGTCCTGCGCGGCGGCCCTGGCGGTGATCGGCGCCTTCGAGCAAGAACAATTGCTGGCGCGCGGTGAAGCCTTGGGCGAGCGTTTGCGCCAGGGTTTGCTGCAGTTGCAAACCCGCTACCCACAAATCGGCGATGTGCGTGGCACAGGGTTCATGCTGGCGATCGAACTGATCAAGAATGATCAAGCGCGCACACCGGACGCCGACTTGAATCAGCGTTTGATCGATGCCGCCCGCGCCGGCGGTTTGCTGGTGATCAAATGCGGCGTGTACCGCAACGTGCTGCGCTTTTTGGCACCGCTGGTGGCCACGCAAGCGCAGGTCGATGAAGCGCTGGAAATTCTGCAAGATGCATTGGCACGCGTCTTGATATGAGCTTATGCACGCTCACGGACGGTGCCTTGAGGCATCGCCCGTGAGCGTTTATGGAGCATGGTCGGATGAAATGCATCATCGGAGGCTTGGCACACTATGGGGCTGACTAAATATCGGGTGCTGCTCATTGATTGCGACGAGGTACTGGTCGATCGGGATTCGGGTGTCTGGACGGCATTACAACCGTTGCTCGACAGCCGGGGTGGTGACCCGGACAAGGACCAGGTGCTGGCTGAATATGCCGAGGTAATAACGGCACTCTATCCCCGGTTTGGAGAGCTAGGCTTTAGTGGCTTGCTGTGTTTTGCCCATCGCCAGTTGGCCGAACGCTGGGGATTGAAAGCCAGTTGGGAAGAGGGCATGAGCTTTGCCCGTTCAGTCGCCAGCTGGTCGCTGTTCGAGGATGCACCCGGGGCGATGTTGTACCTGCGCAAGTTCTATCGCTTGCTGGTGCAAGGGGACCGGGACGCCGAGGATCGAGCGCTGCTGTGCGAGCGGCTGGGGATTGTGCCCGACGATTTTATTTCACTGGCCAGCGATCCAATACACGACCCGCAGTGGTTAAAAGACAATGAACTTGAAGCCGCGCATATCCTGCAAGTGACCCGTGCAACGGCTGCTCATGACGCTACCACTGACGTCTGCCTGATCTCTCGCAGCCGGGTAAAAAACCCTTCACCTTGTGCGGGGGATTACTGCATCAACAGCATGGCGGATCTGGTGGCCCAGCATCAGCTTTCATTACGGCGCTGATCTTGCTAGAAGATTGTCTTACAGATGGCAGTCAGAGGTACGCAATGGAAGGGTTAGTCAAACTGGACCGGATCGACATCAGCATCCTGGTCGAGTTGCAGAAAGACGGGCGCATGACCAATGTCAGCCTCGCCGATGCGGTGGGGTTGTCCGCCAGTCCCTGCCTGCAACGGGTAAAGCGGCTGGAGTCGGCCGGGTATATTTCCAGCTACAAGGCGCATTTGAATCTGGCGAAGATCACCGATTCGGTCACGGTCTTTACCGAAATTACATTGAGCGACCACAAGCGCGAAGACTTCGCCAAGTTCGAGTCCAATATCCGGCAGGTGGATGAGGTGTTGGAATGCCATTTGATCAGCGGTGGCTACGATTATCTGGTGCGTTTCATGACGCGCAGCATCCAGCATTATCAGGAAGTGATTGAGAGTTTGCTGGACAAGAATATTGGTATTTCCAAGTACTTCAGTTACATCGTCATCAAGTCTCCGGTGCTTAAAGATGGGGTGCCGTTACGGAAATTGTTGCGGCATTGAACTTCGATTTTTTCGGTAGAAATCCGCTGTAGGAGCTGGCTTGCTAGCGATAGCGTCCGTTCAGTCAATAAACAGGTCGACTGACCCACCGCCATCGCTGCGGTGCGGCGATCCGACAAACCAGCTCTTGCAGGATTCCAGGGGTCACTGGTCCTTTTCGCAATTGACCATCCACGACACACCAAACCGGTCGACCAGCATGCCGAAGCGCGCGGCCCAGAAGGTGGCTTCCAGCGGCATTTGTACGCTGCCGTCTTCCGCCAACGCGTTAAAAACCCGCTCCGCCTCGGCAATGTTGTCGACATTTAGCGAGACCGAACAACCGGCCATGTCATCCGTGGGGCGATCAGGTGTGGTGTCCGAACCCATGAGTGCCTGATCGCCCACCGACAGGCGGGTATGAATGATCAGGTTGTGCAAGTCCGCCGGTAAGTGCTCGCGCGCCGGGCTTTCACCGAAGGTCATCATGACGTCGAGCGAGCCTTGCAGGGCTTGGGCATAGAAGGTGAACGCGGCTTTACAGTCGCCGTTGAAGATGAGGTAGGGATTGATTTTCATGTTCTACTCCCGGTGATTAAGGAGGCAGAGGGAGGCGGGATCAAGCTCTGGCTCTGCGGCAATTGGACTCCATTAGCAAAGCGTTAGAGAGGGCGATTGGCAAAATTCGTTTAGATGTTTTTCCTATTGATAGGGCGTGGCTTATGGCTTCGCGAAAACAGCGGCTTCAGGCCACTGCACGTGGCACCGAAGGACGCAATAGACGCTCGATGGCCCCGCTGACGAGATTTTCCAGCAGTTCATCGCGCTCTTCTTCCTCCAGCGCATGCTGCGCCAGCCAGCAGGGCGCGCTGTTGAACAGGTTGGCGATGGCGTGTGCGGCGGCGAGTTGTGCCGGTTGGCTGAGGCGCAATTCGGTTCCGAGCATCAGCAGCAATGTGCGTTCGTACTGCTCGCGCAGTTGCCGAACCCGCACCTGCTGCTCGTCATTCAGACAACAGCTGTCGCGCTCCACCAGACGAAAATGCCAGGGCATTTCCTGATGCAGATTCAGGTGCGCGCGGATCAGGCTGTTGAGCCTGTCGCGTGTTGCCGGAGCCTTTTGTTCGATGCGGGCCAGTGTTGCCAGCAGTTCTTCGTAAAACTCCTCGATCAGGTCGAACAGCAAGTGCTGCTTGCTGGGGTAATGGTGATACAACGAGCCCGGGGCGACCCCCAGGCACGTCGCGAGCTCACGTATGCCGACCTGACCGAAACCCTTGCTGGCAAAAAGCTCCAGCACCTTGTCCCGGTACTCGGCAAAACGTGAGCAACGCTCAGGCATAGGCATGGAAACCGCGCCCCGTTTTGCGTCCCAGGTAACCGGCGGCGACCATTTCCTTGAGCAGTGGCGCGGGGCGATATTTGCTGTCGTTGAAGCCGTCGTAGAAGGCTTCGAGAATCGCCAGCACGGTGTCCAGACCAATCAGGTCCGCCAGCGCCAACGGGCCGATTGGCTGGTTGCAACCCAGGCGCATGCCGGCATCGATGTCCTCGGCACTGGCCAGGCCTTCCTGAAACACCAGAATCGCTTCGTTGATCATCGGCACCAGAATCCGGTTGACCACAAACCCCGGGCGGTTGCCGGCGGTGATCGCGGTTTTGCCCAGGGTGGTGGCCATGTCCAGCGCCAGCGCGTGGGTTGCGTCGCTGGTTTGCAGGCCGCGAATCACTTCGATCAGGCCCATCACCGGCACCGGGTTGAAGAAGTGCAGGCCGATGAAACGCTCAGGCTGGCTGACGCTGGCGGCGAGCTGGGTGATGGACAGCGACGACGTGTTGGAGGCAATCACACACTCGGTGCTGACCTGCGCGGCGATCTGTTGCAGCACGCGCAGTTTCAGGTCGAGGTTTTCGGTGGCGGCTTCGATCACCAGTTGCACGTTCTGCAAACTACCGTAATCGGTGCTGGTGCGGATCTTGTCGAGGGCGGCGAGCTTTTGCTCCTGGGTCAGCGTGTCCTTGGTGACCTGCCTGTCGAGGTTTTTACCGACGGTCGCGATTGCCTTTTGCAAAGCGCTCTCGGAGATGTCGATCAAGGTCACATTGAAGCCGGCCAGGGCACAGACTTGCGCGATGCCGTTGCCCATGGTGCCAGCGCCGATCACGCCAATGTTTTGCAGATTCATGTACACGTCCTTCCGATCAAACCCTGCGATTCCTTGGCCGTCGTAGCGGCCGAAGGCGTACTATTGGCCGCGAGTCTAGAACCGGCGGGACGGTTGTCCTATGCCGAAACTGTTCAACGGAGCTGGTGTTTTTTGCCATTCGGGTGATTGGGGAGCGAAACATTCAGATGCGGGAAAAGGACTCGGTGGCCGCCTACTTTGTGCAGGCGATGATCCATAGGCTGGGGGACAATTCGCAGCAGCGGCGGGCTGCGCTGGAACAAGCGGGTATCGATCCTGCGTTGATCGAGCAACCGCTGGCGCGAGTGCCGGCCAGCGCGTTTGCCGCGCTGTGGCTGATCCAGATCCGTGAGCTCGACGACGAGTTCTTCCGGCTCGATTCCCACGGCATGCCACCGGGCAGTTTCGCCCTGATCTGCCGCGCCTTGATTCAGGAGCCCGACCTGCACAAAGCCCTGCGCCAGTGCCTGAGCAACTTTTCGCTGTTCCTTCGCGATTTTCGCGGCACGCTGACGGTACGCGGCAAGCGTGCGGTCATCAGCCTGGAAACCTGCGCGCAAAACGATGATGTTGCGCGTTTGGGCGAAGAGACGTTTCTGGTGCTGATGATCAGCCTGTTGTGCTGGCTGGGCGGTCGGCGCATCCCCATCGATCGCGCCGATTTTCGTCATGAGCGCGTGGCCCTCAGCGATGACCGTTTGCTCTGGGGCCCCAACCTGACCTTTGGCGCCGAGCGCACCGAAATCGAATTCGCCAGCCACTACCTGCGCCTGCCGGTGGTTCAGGACCTGGCCTCGCTGAAAGTGTTTTTGCGCACCGCGCCGCATTGGCTGGTAATCCGATTCCGCAATCAGCATGGCCTCACGTCGCAGGTCCACCAGCGTTTGCGCAGCTGTCATTACAGCCAATGGCCGACCTTGCAGGCCTTCGCCCTGGAGCAACACCTCAGTCCCAGCACCTTTCGCCGCAAGCTGGAGCGGGAAGGGTGTTCGTATCAGGAGATCAAGGATGAGGTACGGCGCGGGGTTGCGTTTGAACGGTTGCGGCAGAGCAAGGCCAGCATTGGCGACATTGCCGAGCAACTGGGTTTTCAGGAACCGAGCGCGTTTCATCGGGCGTTCAAGAAGTGGACAGGGGAGAGTCCGGGGCGGTATCGGGCGCGGTTTCAGGAACACATGACGTCGGATCAAGATTGAGTTTTTGTCCAATTATTCTTTGTTAAATGTAGGAGGATTTTCCGCGTGTAGTCCCGCTTGTAGTCCTGAAATCTCTTGTGACGACCGCACTGAAGCAGTGGATGACACAGGCCGTAGAGGTGCTGTATTTATTTGCTCCGGGTCGATTTTTCAATGGATTGGAAATGGCATGGATAGCTTGGTCAAGGAAGTCATTCCGTTACTGCAGTATTTGCTCCCCGGCTTTTTAGCAGCCTGGATTTTTTACTCGCTCACGGCGTTCAAACGCCCGGATACCTTTGGACAGATAGTCCAGGCGCTGATTTTCACGTTTGTGATTCAGTCGCTGGTTGTCGGTTTGGGAGCGTTGCTGCTTTTAACGGGGGAACACATTTTTTCAATTGACGCCTGGGACAAGAAATCGGAGACGTTATGGTCAGCAGTGATTGCGGTGGTGATGGGATTTCTTTCGTGCCACTTCGCGATCAGTGACAAGCTTCATGTGTTACTCAGGAAGCTGAAAGTCACCACTCAAAATTCGTTCCCCAGCGAGTGGTACAGTGCTTTTTTATTCAGACAGGGCTTCGTGATATTGCATTTGAACGGAGGGAAACGCCTGTTTGGCTGGCCAAGCGAATGGCCATCGGAGCCTGCAAACGGACAGTTTGTTCTCGAGTTCCCTCGCTGGATTGATAGCGACGACAATCCATTGCCTGTCAGGGCAAAGGTTATTGTTATTGATGCTTCAAAAGTACAGTGGGTCGAATTTGCCACAACAATAAGGTGATCAAATGAGCAAAATGCCGAACGTAATGCCGCCTGAACTGAGGCGGTTAATGGAGGAATGGGAAAATGGTGGTCCTCCTCCCCCCGGACTGGTGATTCCAATCGGGCCTCCACCTTCAAGAAGAGAATTACAGCGACCGCGCAAGCGCAGCAGATAAACATGCCTGCGAGCCTTTCCCGCGTCACCTCAGTACTCGACCAGGCCAGACGGGCCTTACTCCTTGTCTGGTCCACCTCTCGCGGATTGTTTCTGGGCCTGGTGCTGGCAACCCTGATTGCCGGCATGCTCCCGGCGCTGGCGGCCTGGTTGGGCCAGCGCATTGTCGATGCGGTGGTCTTCGCCATGCAGTTGCACGCGCAGCAGGGTAGTGCGCCGTTGTGGCCGGTCGTGCGTTACGTACTGTTTGAAGCCGGTGTACTCGCATTGCTGTCCGGGACCCAGCGGGCCTTGTCGGTTCAGCAGTCGTTGTTGCGGGTGCAGTTGGGGCAGAAGGTCAACACGATGATTCTGGAGAAGGCCCAGACGTTGTCGTTGGTGCAGTTCGAAAATTCGGAGTTTTACGACAAGCTGGTTCGGGTGCGGCGCGAGGCTTCGACCCGGCCGTTGGCACTGGTGATGAAGTCGCTGGGGCTGATCCAGAACCTGATCGTATTGATCAGCTTCGGTGTTTTGCTGGTGCATTTTTCGCCGTGGGCATTGGTGCTGTTGGTGGTTGGTGCGCTACCGGTATTTTTTGCCGAAGCGCATTTCTCCGGGGATGCGTTCAGGCTGTTCACCCGCCGCGCACCGGAGAGTCGGCAGCAGAACTACATCGAGACGCTGCTCTCCCACGAGGCCTACATCAAAGAGGTCAAACTGTTCGGTTTCGCGCCGCTGCTGTTGAAGCGGTATCGCGATACATTCGCGCGACTCTACGGCGAAGACCGTCGACTGACCTTGCGCCGGGATGCTTGGGGGTTTGTGCTGGGGTTGCTGGGTACGGGGGCGTTTTACCTGGCCTATGCGTGGGTGGTGGTCGACACCGTCCACGGCAGCATCACCCTCGGCCAGATGACCATGTATCTGGTGCTGTTCAAGCAGGGGCAAACGGCGGTGAGCAGCAGCTTGAGCGCCATCAGTGGCCTCTACGAAGACGGACTTTATCTGTCGAGCCTTTATGAATACCTGGCTGAGCCTGTCGTCGCGGATACCGGGCACCTCACCGAGGGTGCGCTGCCCGGGGATGGTTTGCGTTTCGAGAAGGTCGGTTTCCGCTATCCGGGCGCGAGCAGCGCGGCGCTGGAAGGTATCGATCTCCACCTCGTGCCGGGGCACAGCGTGGCGCTGGTGGGGGAGAACGGTTCGGGCAAGACCACGTTGATCAAGTTGCTGACCCGGCTTTATCGTCCGGATCAGGGCCGCATCCTGCTGGACGGCAGCGATTTGCAGGCGTGGGACGAAGATGCGCTGCGCCGGCGTATCGGCGTGATTTTCCAGGACTATATTCGCTACCAGTTCTCTGTGGGCGAGAACATTGGCGTCGGTGACACCCTGGCGTTCAACGATGAACAGCGCTGGCAGGCGGCCGCCGCCGAGGGCATGGCTGCGCCTTTCATTGAGCGTCTGGATCGTGGCTATGCCACGCAATTGGGCCGCTGGTTTGCCGGCGGGCAAGAACTGTCCGGCGGGCAATGGCAGAAGATCGCCTTATCCCGCGCCTACATGCGCCGTGATGCCGACATACTGATACTGGATGAGCCGACCTCAGCCCTCGACCCGGCGGCGGAAGCGGCGGTGTTCGAGCATTTCAGCGAGCACACCGAAGGTCGCATGACGATGCTGATTTCCCACCGGTTTTCCAGTGTGCGCAATGCAGACCACATCATCGTGCTGGATCAGGGCGCGATCCTTGAGCGCGGCGACCACGACAGCCTGGTGGCGGCGGGCGGGCGTTACGCGCAGTTGTTCCACCAGCAGGCGCAAGGTTATCGATAGCCGTCAGGAATCCTGAGTGCCGCGTGTCAACGTCGGCCCGGCCATCTGCGGTGGGTATGCCTTCATCAAGCCTTCAAGTGCCTGGCGATACTGGGCGCCGCCCAGGCTCATGCTGTTGTTGTGCGTACCACCCGGCACCAGCAGCAGGCGTTTGGGTTCGCTGGCGACATTGAACAACTGCTGGCTGAATCGCGAGGGCATGAAAGAGTCGGCCAGGCCATGGACCACCAGCAGCGGCATATCGATGTCGACGATCTTGTCGATGGAATCGAATTTCTGCGACAGCAACCAGCGCACCGGCAGCCATTTCACCGGCAGATTGTTTTCGGCCACCTGCGCCACGGCATCGCCCAGCGAAGTGAAGGTGGACTCGATCACCAGCCCGCGCACCGGGATGGCAACGCGGTCTTTTTTCGCCTGTGCAGCCAGGTCAGCCGCCAGATCGATGGCCACGGCGCCCCCGAGGGAGTGGCCGTAGATCAGGCGCTTGCTGGCGTCGGGTTGCATCGTCTTGAAACGTTCCCAGGCGGCTCGGGCGTCTTCATACACGCTGGCTTCCGACGGCAGATCACCTTTGCTCTGACCAAAACCACGGTAGTCGATGGCCAGCACTGAATAACCCATGGCGCGCAATTGCTCGATGCGGAATGCCTGACCTGTCAGATTCCAGCGCACGCCATGCAGATAGAGGATCGACGGAGCATCACGGCGTGCGGCGGGCCACCACCAGGCATGCAGGTTTTGCCCGCCTTTGAAGCTGGCAGACGAGATGTCGAACTCCTGAACGTCCTTCGGCAAGCCGCGATACCAGCCGGCCGTGCCGGGTTCGATACGAAACAACAGTTCGCGCTCGGTGTGCTCAAGCACGCCGCAACTCACGGGCAGACCGACTATCAGCGCGGCCATGCACAGCAATGGCAACCAGCGTCGGCGCAGACGTGTGAGCGGGGCGGAGGGCATCGGGTGGTCTACCGGCAAAAAACTGAAGTTCGGGTTTTAACAGAAGCGTGTGGGCGGCGGTAAATAATTCGACAGTCGTGCACCAACCTCTTGTGGGAGCGGGCTTGCTCGCGAAAGCGTATTCACATTCAACATGGATGTTGACTGACACTCCGCTTTGCCGAGCAAGCCCGCCCACAGGGGGGCAGTGGCGAATCAATCCACCCGCAACACAATCTTGCCAATGTGATCGCCACCTTCCATTCGCGTATGAGCCCGCGCCGCATCGGGACCTTTCGATCATCGGCAGGCAACCCCCGGCGGCGAGTACCGGCCAGACGTACTCGCGCGGTTGTTCGGCGATCGAGGCTTTTTCTTCGCGTGTACGCGAGCGCATCAGTGAGCCGGTGATCGTCGCGCGTTTGCCCATGATCGCCATCAGGTCGACGTCCTTGGCGTAAGGCCTGAAAGCTCGCGAGCTCCTACAGGCGTATCAATTCCTGTAGGAGCTGTCGAGTGAAACGAGGCTGCGATCTCTTGATTTTCCAATCAGCGTTATGGCATTTCCGGCAATTCCTGTGGACGCAGGTCGAACACCAGCACTTCGGCATCGACGCCATTGCTCAAGGTCAACAGCTGCTCATCCCGAACCCGCACACCATCGCCTTCCTGCAATGGCATGCCGTTGAGTTCGACACTGCCGCGAGCCACATGCACATAGGCATAGCGATTGGCGGCCAGTTCCAGGGTGGTGGATTCCTTGCCGTCGATCAACCCGGCATACACCCGTGCATCCTGGCGCACTTTCAGTGAGCCGTTTTTCCCCTCGGGGGAGATGATCAGTTGCAGGCGGCCGCGTTTCTTCTGCGTACTGAAATGCTCTTGCTGATAGCGCGGTTTGGCACCGCTGACGTCCGGCACAATCCAGATTTGCAGGAAGTGCACACCACGGGTCGCCGAGTGGTTGTACTCGCTGTGCGCCACGCCGCTGCCGGCGCTCATCAATTGCACGTCACCGGGACGGATCACCGAACCGGTGCCCAGGGTGTCCTTGTGTTCCAGGGCACCTTCGAGCACATAGGAGAAAATCTCCATGTCGCGGTGCGGGTGTTGGCCAAAGCCTTTGCCGGCGGCGACGCGGTCATCGTTGATCACCAGCAGGTCGGAAAAACCCTGCTCTTTCGGGTTGCGGTAGTTGGCGAAGGAAAAGGTATGGAACGACTTCAACCAACCATGATTGGCCGCGCCGCGATCGGAAGCTTTGCGAAGGGTCAGCATGATGAAATCTCCTGTGGGGACGTTGATTCGTCCGAGTGAGGAGAAGGTTAATGTTTATCCTCGGGCGCAATAAGTAGATGGAAATTGAAATACTGTCTTGTTCAAGTTGACAATATAGATCGGCTGTTAATGTCACAGTTGGCGATAATGCACAGCATGTCCGGATGCCGAACACGTAACGCCTTGTGGGAGCGGGCTTGCTCGCGAAAGCGGTGTGTCAGTCACCAAAAATGTTGAATGTGACGCCGTCTTCGCGAGCAAGCTCCCACAGGGGTTACGTGTTTGGCAGGCCGACCTTCTTATGACTTCAGTGATGTGTAACCCATGAAAACCGTGGCAATGGTGCTGTTCCCCGACTTTCTCCTGCTTGACATGGCCGGGCCCATGGAGGTGTTTTCCATCGCCAATCGCTACCTGGCCCCGGCGCAGCGTTATGAGCTGTCGACCATCGGCACCGAACACGGGGCATTGCGCGCGTCCAACGGCGTCAGCGTCCATACCGACGTGCACATCGATCAGGCGGATCAAGCGTATGACCTGTTGCTGGTGCCCGGCGGTCCCGGCGCCTACAGCGAAAAATACCCGCCGTTACTCGACTGGCTGCAACGCGCCGTCAGCCGCGCAGGCCGCTATGGCTCGATTTGTACCGGCGCATTTGTGCTCGGGCACGCCGGTCTGCTCGACGGTTATCGCGTGACCACCCACTGGCATTACACCGAACGGCTGATCAAGGGCTTCCCGAAGGCGACGGTGGAAACCGACCAGATTTACGTGCAGGACCGCAACCTCATCACCTCCGGCGGCGTCACGGCCGGCATCGACCTCGCGTTGTCAGTCGTCGCCGAAGACCACGGCAAGAAAGTCGCTCAGGACGTGGCCAAGGTGTTGCTGGTGGTGATGAAACGTCAGGGCGGTCAGGCGCAATTCAGTCCGTTGATGGCCACCGTCGCGCCCCATGAAACGCCGGTGACCCGAGTGCAGAACCATGTGCTTGAGCATTTGGATGAGGCGTTCAGCATCGAACGCATGGCCGGGCTTGCCACCATGAGCCCCCGTCATTTCGCCAGGGTGTTCGCCCGGGAAGTGAACATGACCCCGATGGAGTTTCTGCAAAGCGCCCGCATCGACTGCGCCAGAAATCTCCTGGAAACCACTGAACTGCCGCTCAAGACCGTGGCGTTCAAAAGTGGCTTCGGCAGTGTGCGGCACATGCGGTTTTTGTTCAGTGAAAAACTTGGGTTGACGCCGACCCAGTACCGGGAACAGTTCAGCTAGAGCCTTCTTGTCCGTTTTGCGCACCGTGATGGCTGTGACGCTCCCACCGTCGCGGTTGTACTGTCGCAGAGGCCTGCCAAGATACCGCTGAACTCTTGGCAATGGAGGTGCGGGAGCCTGGCGCGCGATGGATGTGCAGTCCTTCGAGCCGCCCCGGGTTTGCGCACGTGAACGTGCATGAACAGCATCAGAGATTTGAACAGCGACGCGGTGCTGCAATTCGGCCCCTACGCACTCCACCTGCGGCAACGGTTGATCCTGGACGGTGACCGGCCGCTGCGCATGGGCGGGCGAGCCCTGGATATCTTGCAGGTGCTGGTCCAGCGCGCAGGCACCGTCGTCAGCAAGGACGAATTGATCGCGCTCGTCTGGCCGACTTCGGTGGTCGAGGAAATCAACCTGCGCGTGCACATCGCCGCGCTGCGTCGCGCCTTGGGCGACGGATTGGGCGGGCAGCGCTATATCGTCAACATTCCGCAACGTGGCTACAGCTTTATCGCGGCGGTGCAGCGAGTACCTGCGTGTCCTCTGGCGTCGATCGAGACGTTTCAGAAACTTCAACACAACCTGCCCGCGCGGCTGACACCGGTGACTGGCCGCGACTCGATCGTCGGCAGCCTGGTCCGGCAATTGCCGGTTCGACGCTTCATGACCCTGGTCGGTCCCGGTGGCATCGGCAAGACCACCGTGGCGCTGCGTGTGGCCGAACTGCTTTTGCAGCACTATCAGGATGGCGTCTGGCTGGTGGATCTCGCGGCAACCGATGATCCCGCACTGGTGGTCGATCAGTTGACCCGGGCGCTTGAACTGGAGGTCGGGACGACACTCGATACGGTGAAACATCGCCATGCCTTGCTGGTGCTGGACAATTGCGAGCACCTGCACGAATGCTGCCGCACTTTGGTCGAGGACCTGCTGAAATGCGCACCGCGGCTGTCGATCCTGGTCACCAGTCGAGAGCCGCTCAACGCGCTGGGGGAATCGGTCAAGCGATTGCCGCCATTGGCAGTGCCGCCGGCGTCGGCCGTGCACAGTGTGGCCGAGGCCATGGGCTATTCGGCGGTGCAGCTGTTCGTCAGTCGCGTGCGCACCCGTCAGCAAGGGTTTGTCCTGCGCCAACAGGACCTCAAGGTCGTGGGCGAAATCTGTCGCCGGCTCGATGGATTACCGCTGGCCATTGAGCTGGCGGCCGCGCAAATCGACGCGTTGGCGCTGGTGGGCTTGCAAGCCCAGCTCGGCAACTGTTTTCAACTGCTGACCCAGGGCCGGCGCACCGCCGTGCCCCGGCATCAAACCCTCAAAGCGGCGCTGGACTGGAGCTATGAACAACTGAGCCCGCTGGAGCAAACCGTGTTGCAGCGTCTGGCGGTGTTCAAGAAGGCCTTTACGCTGGACTCGGCGGTTGGCGTGCTCGGTTGCGCGGCGCTGCTACCCGGCCGTCTGATCGAAGTGGTGGAAAGCCTGGCGCTCAAATCGTTGCTGTCGCTGGAGCAGAGTGGCGGCCTGAGCCGATACCGCTTCCTCAACACCACGCGCACCTATGCTCTGGAAAAACTTGAACACAGCGGTGAGTTGCGGGCCTTTGAAATGCGCTACGCCCGCTACATCAGCCAGACGCGCTAATTGTAGGAGCGAGCTTGCTCGCGATGGACTTAAGGGCGACGCGTTTATCCAGAGGACACGCGTCATCGTTAACGACCATCGCGAGCAAGCTGAACTGGTCAAGTAATTTTGGACACCAGTTAAGGTTTTCACGCCGCCAGTTTCTCCATAGCTACCGGCGACCGGTAGTCGTTGTAGCTATGGAGTCTGACGTTGTTGTAACGCATCACATAACGCTGCACATCCACGCGGGCTTCATGCTCTGAACGGTAGCCGTCTTCTGGCACCCACTCTGATTTCAGGCTCCCAAAGAAACGCTCCATCGGGGCGTTGTCCCAGCACTCACCTTTGCGACTCATGCTTTGCAGGAGTCCATGCTTGCGCATCTCATTCCTGAATTTATGGCTGGTGTATTGGCAGCCTTGATCAGAGTGAAACAGCACTTCTTTGGGACGGCCTCGCAACTCGACTGCCATTCGCAATGCTTCGCAGGTCAGCGTGGCATCGGAAATCATTGAAAACGACCAACCCACGATCCGGCGAGCGAACAGATCCAGCACCGCCGCAAAATACATCCAGCGCTTGCCGACCTTGATGTACGTCACATCGCCACACCACACCTGGTTGATCGCCGTGACATCAAACTTGCGCTTGAGCACATGTGGCGCCACCAGCGCTTCCACGCCGGAAGATTTGTACTTATGTCGCCTGCGCTGATGACTGGCGACACCGGCTTCGCGCATCAAGCTGCGAGCCATATGTCGCCCGACACGATGCCCCTTGGCTTGCAGCTCCCTGGAAAGGGTGCGAGACCCTGCGGACGCTCTGGATTCCTTGTGATGCTCGACCAGCACGGCTTTAAGTTTCTCCCGCTCAGGCTTCACCTTGCCTTGGCGCTGACGCCAGGCGTAAAAGCTGCTGCGGTTGACTCCAAACGCCCGACAGCAATTGTTAACGCCGTACTGCTCGTCCAGCTCATTGATCAACGAGAATGATCTTTGGAGTCCAAAAGCAGGAGAGCACTGGCCTTTTTTAGGATTTCAATGTCCAGGTCTTTTTGCCTGAGCAACGCTTTGAGCTGCTGAATCTCTCGCTGATCGGCGGTAATCGCCTTGGCCCCCTCAGGGGGAGAACCCAAGCGCTCCTTGCGAACCTGATCGACCCAACGGCGCAAGGCGGTAGGGCCAATATCCAGACTGGTACAGACTTCTGGAACTGACCGGCCCTCGTCCAGCACCATGCTGGCAGCCTTGAGCTTGAACTCACTGGAATAAGATTTACGCATATCCAAACACCTCAGATTTGGGCGCCATCATAGCGCCCGATTGAAGTGTCCAAAATCATTAGGCCAGTTCAAGCTCGCTCCTACAAGGAGAGCGGACGCGCTGGTTTCAACTGGGCAGGTTGCGCTGCAACTCGTCGAGTAGCCGGCGGACTTTCCTCAGGTCCGGCGTGGCAAAACCTTCGGTGAACCGGTTGTAGATCGGCGCCAGCAATGTGTGCGCTTGCCGGTGTCGGCCCTGTCGCTGCCAAAGCTGTGCCAGCGAAGTGGCGCTTCGCAATTCCCAGGCAAGGGCGCCCTGATGTTTTGCCACGTTCAAGGCCCGAATCAGCACGGCTTCGGCTGCTTCGGTTCTTAACGGGCAATCTTCAGCCAGCAGCGCATCAGCCCTGGCTCGCAGGATTTCTGCCGTGCTCCAGCCGGCCGTGCCGGTGTCCGCTCGTTGCAACAAGGCGTCATCGACGAAACCGGGGTCCAGCGTGACCATGATGTCCTTGATCAGCCCCACGCCTGGCTGAAGAGGCAAGTGTGCTTCGGCGCGGTCGATCACCTGCGCATAGTGCCGGCCCCAAGTGTAGAACAGCAGCACCGAGTGTTTCTGCGCCTGCTCCAGCAACAGGCGCAGGAGTTCGCGAGCCGTGCGGGTATCGCCGTTGTAATGAGCGATCAGGCAACCGGCCAGCGCCAGGGTGTAGCAAATGGAGGTGCCGTGGTTGATCTGGAGCGCAATGTCCAGTGCCTGTCGGGCGGCGCGCCATGCCTGTTCCGGTTGGCCCTGCAGCCAGAGGATGCGCGCCAGAACCGTGAGGGCGGCGACGCTCTGATCGTAGTGCACGCCAAAACCGTGGCTGAAGCGATTGAGGTACCCACTCTGGGACATACGCTGCAGGACCTGCTCGGCACCAACCCGTGCCTGTTGCTGGTCACCGTCAAAGTGCAGCGCCAGCACTCGCAAGCGGTGGGCGCTGAGAGACAACACCGCATCGCCGTTCAGCCCCAGCCGGTCGAATTGTCGGCTCTGTTCCAGGGCCGTTTGATAGTGCGCGCAACTGAGGTTGACCGCCAGGTGCCCGGACACCGCTCGCAATTGACCGCTCAGATCGTTGCACTGCCTGGCCAGGGTTCTGGCACTGACAAAGGCTTCAACGGTCTCCGCCGTGCCGCCCTGGGTGTGATAGCACGAGCTGCCGAGGGCCAGCTTGAGGGCCATTTTCAGCCGAGGGCAAGGCTCGGGCGCGGCGTCCAGCAGGACCAGCGCCTTGCGCACGTACACGCCGTGCTCCCTGAGCAGCGACAATTCCTGCCACAACGGCGCCGAAGTCGCGGCGAGGCGGATCGCCAATGCTTGCGGCCCTTGCGCGTTCAAACCCCAGTCGAGAGCGGAACGAATGTCTTCCAGACTGCGGGCATAACGCTCGATCCACGTGCTTGTCTGGATCGCCTCCCATTCATGCCGGGCCTGTTGCATCAAGGCCAGGCAGCGTTCGGCGTGACGTTTGCGGGTGTCCGGCAGGTCGTCGGCCTGGTCGAGTTTTTCCAGCGCATAGCTGCGGGTCGTGTCGAGCAGACGGTAAAACACCTCTTCATCACCGACCTCCACGTTCAACAGCGACTTGGCCACCAGTTGCGTGATCGAACCAAACACCTCACGGGGTTCGATGTGTTCACCGACGATCACCGCTGCTGCCGATTCCAGTGTGAAACCGCTCTTGAACACACCCAGTCGACGCAGACAGATTTGCTCACAAGCGCTGAGTAGTTCGAAACTCCAGTCCAGCGTCGCACGCAGGGTTTGATGCCGGCCCAGTGTGGTCTGACAGCCTTGGGTGAGCAGGCGAAAGCTGCCCTGCAGTTGCGTCAGCAGTCCGCTCAATCCGAGGCTGCTGACTTGCGCGGCCGCCAGTTCGATCGCCAGTGGAATACCGTCCAGGCGTCGGCAGATTTCAATCGCCAGCGGCAGTTCGTCATCGGTCAGTTCGAAACTGTCGTGGCTGGCCATCGCCCGCTCGACAAACAACTGCAGGGCTGAAAAGGTCAGGGCCTGAGCGCGATCGAGCACGGCGATGGGCGGGGGGCAGTCCAGTGACTCAAGCCGTTGAACAAATTCACCTTCGGCCCGCAGGCTTTCGCGGCTGGTGGCCAGAATGTGCACCTCGGGCGCGGCGCGCAGGAGGCTTTCGCTCAGCAGGGCGATGGCGTCGATCAGATGTTCGCAGTTGTCGATCACCAGTAACATTTTCCGGTCGCGTAAAAATGCAGCGAGGACGCTCATCGGTTCGGCATCGTGCAAGGACAGTTCGAGCAAGGTCGCCAGATGCGCGGTGATCATCGCCGGGTCGTTGATCGGTGCCAGATCCAGCAGGCGAATGCCGTCCCGGTAACACCCGATCAGCTGTTCGGCGACGTGCAGGGCCACGGTGGTCTTGCCGATCCCGCCGGGGCCGATCAAGGTGATGAAACGCTGGCGTGACAGCTGGATTACCAGGCTGTCGACCAGGGACTGACGCCCGATCAGGCGGGTTCGACGCATTGGCAGGTTGTGGCCGCTCGGCGCGGGCGCCTGGCTCGCCGCGGGTTGCTCGATGTGCTCCAGCGAATACGGCGCGACAAAGCTGTAGCCGCGCTGAGCCACGGTGACGATGTAACGCTGGCCGGCCTGACCATCGCCCAGCGCCTTGCGCAATGCCGCGATGTGCACCCGCAGGTTGATGTCTTCGACGACGCTTTTGGGCCAGACCCTGGCGATCAGTTCCTGTTTGCTGACCACATTCCCGGCCTGTTCCAGAAGGATCAACAGAATGTCCATGGCACGCCGCCCCAGGCGCAAGGGCTGGTCGGTCTCCATCACCAGACGTTGGCCGGGATAGATCCGGTAGGGGCCGAAATGGATGGCCTGTGCGGGGGAAAGGGTCAACGGGTCACTCCTGCTTGCAACCGTCTGGTATGCGGTTTCGAGCATAGTCGTCAGGTTTGTTGATCAGTGCAATGCGCTATGCAGTGGCTTCCGGGTGTTCGTCTGGCCTGGCAGTTTCCCGTCTCTGTTCCTGAGTTCCGTATTTATTGGGCGGGGCACTCGAAAAGGTGTCGCCGGGGCTTTTGGCGCGCCAGGGAAAATTAACAACGTTTAACTCGTCCTGCGTCAGGTCTACGCCCAAAACTGCGCTTCATGCAACTGTCCCCCCTGTGGGAGCGGGCTTGCTCGCGAAGGCGGTGTGTCAGCTTGCATTGATGTTGAATGTACCACCGCTTTCGCGAGCAAGCCCGCTCCCACAGGGCAATGCAGTTCACTTAAGAGGGTCTTGAATCAGAGAACCTGTGGCGAGGGAACTTGCTCCCGCTTGAGTGCGTAACACTCAGGAGCAAGCTCGCTCGCCACAAAGGTATGCACGACCCAAGAGCGCGCTTGAGTGAACAGCTTTAGCTCCCACAGGGGCATCGTTGCCAAGGGATTTATTCGTCATGAGGACGCCGGAATGAGCAACGTGGTGGTGGTCTATCACAGTGGCTACGGACACACCCGGGTCATGGCCGAAGCCGTGGCCCAAGGTGTGGAACGGCACCTGGGCAGCACCTGCCAGCTGATTTCGGTCGAGGATGTGGACCAGCACTGGGACCATTTGCACAACGCCGACGCAATCATCTTCGGCGCGCCAACCTAATGGGTAGCGCCTCTGCACGCTTCAAGGGATTCATGGAAGCGACGGCGGCGTTCTACCTGGCCCAGCCCTGGCGCGACAAGCTCGCGGCGGGCTTCACCAATTCCGGTTGCCTGTGCGGCGACAAACTCAACACCTTGCTGCAGATGGCAGTGTTTGCCGCGCAGCATTCGATGATCTGGGTCGGCCTCGACCTGCTGCCGGCGCGCTCCGGCACCGGCGTGTTCGATGGCCAACTGAATCGTCTGGGCAGCTCGCTGGGCGCCATGGCGCAATCGAATGTCGAACAATCCCCCGAACTCGCACCGCCCGCCGAAGACCGTTGCACCGCCGCGCACCTGGGCGAGCGCGTGGCGCGGCTGGCTGAGCGCATGAGCCACGTACCGGTTTGAATCACCCCAACCCTCACTAAGGAGACATCGCATGAGTACGTTCACGACCCGAGACGGCACCGAGATTTACTACAAGGACTGGGGCTCCGGTCAGCCCATCGTCTTCAGCCACGGCTGGCCATTGAATGCAGACAGTTGGGAATCGCAGATGATCTTCCTCGCCTCCAAAGGCTATCGGGTCATCGCCCACGACCGCCGTGGCCACGGCCGTTCCAGCCAGCCGTGGACCGGTAATGACATGGACACTTACGCCGATGACCTGGCGCAACTGATTGAGTTGCTGGACCTGAAAGACGCCGTGCTGTTCGGCTTCTCCACCGGCGGTGGCGAAGTGGCGCGTTACATCGGTCGACACGGCACCGGGCGCGTGGCCAAGGCCGGGCTGATTTCCTCGGTGCCGCCGTTGATGCTCAAGACCGAAGCCAACCCCGGCGGATTGCCGATTGAGGTGTTTGACGGCATTCGTCAGGCCTCCCTGGCCGATCGCTCGCAACTCTATATCGACCTCGCCAGCGGTCCGTTCTTCGGCTTCAACAAGCCGGACGCCAAACCGTCACAAGGCATGATCGACTGGTTCTGGATGCAGGGCATGACCTCCGGCCACAAGAACGCTTATGACTGCATCAAGGCGTTCTCCGAAACCGACTTTACCGAAGACCTGAAGAAGTTCGACGTGCCGACCCTGGTGGTGCATGGCGATGCGGACCAGGTGGTGCCAATCGAGGCCGCTGGCATTGCTTCGGCAAAACTGGTGAAAGGTTCGACGCTGAAGGTCTACCCCGGCGCGCCTCATGGCTTGACTGACACCCACAAGGATCAGCTTAACGCTGACCTGCTGGCGTTTCTCAAGGGTTGATGTTGTCTGGCGCGGACGCCGATCCGCGCCGGTTCCTACGGCCCCGAACGTCTCACTGTAAGAGCGAGCTTGCTCGCGAAAAACGTCAACGATAACGCTTGGTTCCTGATAGCCCATGGTGTCTTTGGCTTTTTCGCGAGCGAGCTCGCTCCTACAGTGAGCCGAGCGTTATTACGCGGGTAGTTGAGCGGTGCGGGCGGGGCGTTGGGGGAGGGCACGCACGACGTGGCAACGCCAGGCAAACGGATTGATGCCTTCGCTGCGGGTGAAGATGTGGCAGAAATGCGCCTGATCACAGAAGCCGCATTCGAGGCTGATTTGCGTCAGCGTCAGGTCAGTGTTCTGGATCAGTCGTTTGGCGCGGGCGATGCGTTGGTGGCGAATCCAGTCCTGTGGCGAGAGGCCGGTGCTGCACTTGAACGCGCGGGAGAAATGGCTGCGCGAGAGCGCGCAGGCGCGGGCCAGTTCGGTCACTTCTATGGTTTCACCCAGACGCTCGAGGATCAGTTGCTTGGCCAGGCTTTCGCGCCACGGGGTCAGGCCGCCCGTGCTTTTCTTTGGCGTTTCAGTGACGGTCGCGCAGGCGACGTTTTGCTGAGAATGAGCCATGACAAATGTCCATGTCGGTGAGCTTCATTCTTGGGCGCGGGTGCTATGGCAGGCGAGTTAAACGTTGTTAATTTCGTCTGTGCGCAGTGAGGAACAACCGTGCTGACTCAGTACATACAAACGAGCGGCCGAAATCCCGCTGATCGAGTAAAGTCCGCTGCACACACTCAAGGAAACCGCGCCTATGAACCGTAACGATCTGCGCCGCGTCGACATGAACCTGTTGGTAATTTTCGAGGCGTTGATGTTCGAAAAGAACCTGACCCGCGTCGCCGAAAAGCTGTTCATGGGTCAACCGGCGGTGAGTGCTGCGCTCGGTCGTTTACGAGACCTGTTCGATGATCCTCTGCTGTTGCGCAACGGTCGCGGCATGGAGCCGACCGGGCGGGCGCTGGCCATTCTCAAGGAGTTGCAGCCGGCGATGGATGTCATTTCCGGAGCGGTCAGCCGAGCTAAGGAATTCGATCCGACTACAAGCTCCGATGTGTTTCGTATCGGCCTGTCGGACGATGCCGAGTTTGGGTTGTTTCCGCCTTTGCTGCGGCAACTGCAAGAAGAGGCGCCGGGAATCGTCGTTGTGGTACGTCGCGCCAATTATCTGCTGATGCCGGCGTTGTTGGCCTCGGGAGAAATTTCTGTGGGGGTGAGCTACACCACGGATTTGCCGGCGAATGCCAAGTGCAAGAAGTTGCGGGACATCCCCTGTAAGGTGCTGCGTGGTGACAAGCGTCCGGAAGCACTGACGCTGGATGAATACTGTGAGCGGTCGCATGCGATGGTGTCGTTCTCCGGCGACTTGAGCGGCAATATCGATCTGGATCTGGCGAAGATCGGACGGTGTCGGCGGGTGGTGTTGGGGGTTCCGCAGTTCAGTGGGTTGCGGGCGTTGCTGGCCGGGACCGAGATGATTGCCACGGTGCCGGATTATGCGGCGTGTGCGTTGGTTGAAGGCTGTGCCTTGCGCGCCGAAGATCCGCCGTTTCCGATTGAAGCGGCGCAGTTGTCGATGGCCTGGAGCGGGGTGCATGACAATGATCCGGCGGAGCGGTGGTTGCGGTCGCGGATCAGTGAGTTCATGTCTAGGCCTTTGCCTGTTTCGTCGTGACGTGGCGGCCTTCGGGCCGACCAGGCTCTCTCAGGTGTACACCGTCCAATTGTGGGAGCGGGCTTGCTCGCGAAGGCGGCCTGACAGCCGACCTGTCTTTTGTTGACGGGGTACATATCCATTCCTGCGGTAACGGCCACTTAGGGTTTCGCCCTTACGGCGACTCACTTTTTTTTCAAACGCCAAAAAAAAGTAAGCAAAAAAAGGCTCGCCCCGAGCGTCCGGCCCCTCGCTAAGGCTCGGCGTTCCTTCGCTCCGGTATTCATCCGGGGACACTGCCCTCCGGTCTGCTTCGCGACGACCTACATGCAGCGTGTTCGACTGCGTCGAACGGCGCTGCGCGCCACTCCCCGGATGAACACCTCCACTCAGCCTCCCGAAGGGGCGGGTGGATCAAGAGCAAGATCAAAAGCGCAAGGCGAGCTAACGCTCGGCCTGATGAGTGGTGAAAAGCGGGTGTACGCCAGCCTGTTTTTGTAGGAGCCGGCTTGCTGGCGAAGGCGGCCTGACAGCCGACCAGATTTTCGCTGATGCCCTCGGCCCCTGTGGGAGCTGGCTTGCCTGCGATGGCGGCCTGATAGCCGACCAGATTTTTGCTGATGTCCTCGGCCCCTGTGGGAGCGAGCCTGCTCGCGAAGGCGGTATGACATTCAGCATTGATAACGCCTGACCCACCGCTTTCGTGAGCAACCCCACTTCACAGGGCCCCCCGCCGGTTTGCAGATCCGGGCTCACCCACAAAAAGAGCACGTACATTCAATTTTTCCCTCCGCCTCACCGGCACTATCAAACGAGGTTCCGGTGCATTGACGCCGGTGGTTTTCCATTTGTGCAGGTATCCCATGAACGCTTCGCGATGGAGTGAACGGGCTGAGGACTTTGGGCTGTTTTTTTTGCGGGTCAGCGGCGGTTTGTTTCTGCTGTGGGTGCACGGTCTGCCGAAGTTGCTTAACTACAGCGCTCAGCTACAAGTCATCGAAGACCCTTTTCACGTGGGCGCGAACGTCACGCTGATGCTGGCGATTTTTGCCGAGGTGTTGTGTCCGTTGCTGATCATCGTCGGGGTGTTGGTGCGTCTGGCGTGCCTGCCGGTTCTGTGTTTGCTGTGGGTCGCGTTGCTGGTTGTGCATCCGCAATGGGGCCTCGATGAAGGGCAGTTCGGCTGGCTGCTGTTGATTCTGTTCACCAGCATTCTTATCGCCGGGCCGGGACGGCTGGCGTTCAATGTCCGATTCGCCGGAGCTTTGCGTTATGCCTGAATCCAATCGTTTCGAGGAAGTCGTGACTCTGGTCATCAAGCACCGGGTCAAGGCCGGTTTTGAGGTGCCCTATGAGGCCTGGTTGCGCAACATTGTCAGCATTGCCGGGCAGCAGGAAGGGCACTTGGGCGTCGACGTGATTCGTGGCAAAAACGCCGGGCTCGACCTGTACACCTGCGTGCTGCGCTTTTGTTCCGCTGAAGCGATGCAGCGCTGGCTTGATTCGTCGCAGCGGCTGCAACTGGTCAACGAAGCCACGCCGATGCTGGCGGACGGTGACCAGACCGAGGTCAATCCGGTCAATGAATTCTGGTTCGCCCCTCAGGCTGAAACCAGTTCACCGCCGCCGCGCTGGAAGCAGGCGGTGGTGACGTTGTTGGTGATTCTGCCGCACACCTTGCTGGTGCCGCTGATCTGGGGCCCGCTGCTGCAGCTCAACGCGTTTCTGTCCAATTACGTGGTCGCCACGTTCCTGATCACGCTGACCATCGTCGTCTCGGTGGTGTACCTGTTCATGCCGATGGCGACGCGTTTGTTCGCGCCTTGGCTGTCCTCTTCCACTCAGCCCGAGGAAACGCGATGAACGCCGATCTGATTTTATTCAATGGGCAGTTTCATACCGTTGACCGTGAAAACCCGCGCGCCAGTGCCGTTGCGATCAGCGACGGTCGTTTCGTCGCGGTCGGTACTGACGCCGAAGCCATGGCCCTGCGCGGTTCCGGCACCCAGGTCATCGACCTCAAGGGCCACTGCGTCATCCCCGGCCTCAATGACTCGCACTTGCACCTGATCCGTGGCGGTTTGAACTACAACCTTGAACTGCGCTGGGAAGGTGTGCCGTCGCTGGCCGATGCCCTGCGCATGCTCAAGGATCAGGCCGATCGCACGCCGACGCCCCAATGGGTGCGCGTGGTCGGTGGCTGGAACGAATTCCAGTTCGCCGAGAAGCGCATGCCGACCCTGGAAGAGCTCAACCAGGCCGCGCCGGATACCCCGGTGTTTGTCCTGCACTTGTACGACCGCGCCTTGCTCAACCGCGCCGCGTTGCGCGTGGCCGGTTACACCCGCAACACACCGAACCCGCCGGGTGGCGAGATTGTGCGCGATGCCAACGGTGAGCCGACCGGCATGCTGGTCGCGCGGCCGAACGCGATGATTTTGTACTCGACGCTGGCCAAAGGGCCGAAGTTGCCGCTGGAATATCAGGTCAACTCGACCCGTCAATTCATGCGCGAACTCAACCGTCTCGGCCTCACCAGTGCCATCGACGCCGGCGGTGGTTTCCAGAATTATCCGGACGATTATCAGGTGATCGAGCAGTTGGCCAAGGACCAGCAGCTGACCATCCGTATCGCCTATAACCTGTTCACCCAGAAGCCAAAGGAAGAGCTGGCCGACTTCAAGAACTGGACCAGCAGCGTCACCCTGCATCAGGGCGATGACTTCCTGAGGCACAACGGCGCCGGGGAAATGCTGGTGTTTTCGGCAGCGGATTTCGAGGACTTTCTCGAGCCGCGTCCGGACCTGCCGCAAACCATGGAAGACGAGTTGGAACCGGTGGTCCGCCACCTCGTCGAGCAGCGCTGGCCGTTCCGTTTGCACGCTACGTACAACGAATCCATCAGCCGCATGCTCGACGTGTTCGAAAAGGTTAACCGCGACATTCCGTTCAACGGGTTGCCGTGGTTTTTTGACCACGCCGAAACCATCACTCCGCAGAACATCGAGCGGGTGAGGGCGCTGGGCGGCGGCATTGCGATTCAGGATCGCATGGCGTTTCAGGGCGAGTATTTTGTCGAGCGTTACGGCGCCAAGGCTGCCGAAGCGACGCCGCCGATCAAGCGCATGCTCGCCGAAGGTGTACCGGTCGGTGCCGGCACCGACGCCACGCGGGTGTCCAGCTACAACCCATGGACCTCGTTGTACTGGATGGTCAGCGGCCGCACCGTCGGTGGCCTGGAGCTGCATGCCGAGGGTTTGTCCCGTCAAACCGCGCTGGAACTGTTCACCCACGGTAGCGCCTGGTTCTCTTCCGAGCAGGGCAAGAAAGGCATGATCAAGGTCGGCCAACTGGCTGACGTCGCGGCCTTGAGCGCGGACTTTTTCAGCGTCGACGAAGAAGCGATCAAGTGGATTGAATCGGTGTTGACCGTGCTCGGCGGCAAGGTGGTGTACGCCGCCGGTGATTTCGAAAAACTCGGGCCGGCCAGTGTGCCGGTGCTGCCGGACTGGTCGCCGGTGGTGAAGGTGCCGGGGCACTGGCGTCCGACGTCGCCGATACAGGCGCAGGTTCACCATTGCAGCGGGCCGTGCGGCGTGCATGCCCACAGCCACGATCGGGCGCGCTTGTCGAATGCACCGGTCAGCGATTTCGCCGGCTTCTGGGGCGCCTTTGGCTGCTCGTGCTTCGCGTTCTGAAGATCACAAAAAAAAGCGCCGGCCCCGTGTGTCGGCGCCTTATGTAATACCCATCCATCAAGGAGTTTCACATGAGCAACCTTCCGTACAAACGCCTGAACAAGGATGACGCCGTTGTCCTGTTGGTCGACCACCAGACCGGTCTGATTTCGCTGGTTCAGGATTTCTCGCCGAACGAATTCAAGAACAACGTGCTGGCGTTGGGTGACGTGGCCAAGTTCTTCAAACTGCCGACCATCCTCACCACCAGCTTCGAAAATGGCCCGAACGGCCCGATGGTTCCAGAGCTGAAAGAGCAGTTCCCGGACGCGCCGTACATTCCGCGTCCAGGCCAGATCAATGCCTGGGACAACGAAGATTTCGTCAAGGCTGTTAAAGCCACTGGCCGCAAGCAACTGATCATCGCCGGTGTGGTGACGGATGTCTGCGTGACGTTCCCGACGCTGTCCGCATTGGCCGAAGGTTTTGAGGTGTTTGTGGTGACCGACGCTTCGGGCACCTTCAACGAAACCGTGCAGCAAGCCGCCTGGGCGCGCATGGCGGCGGCCGGTGCTCAACTGGTCAACTGGTTCTCGGTGGCGTGCGAGCTGCAGGGCGACTGGCGCAACGACATGGAAGGCCTGGCGAACCTGCTGTCGCCGCGCATTCCGAACTACCGCAATCTGATGAACAGCTACTCGGTGCTGACTTCGAAGTAAGCCTGGCCGCCGATATAAATGCCCGCCAATGTGCGTAATGCCTGTCAGTTAAGAGCATTTGTAGGAGCGAGCTTGCTCGCGATGGCCTCCAACGATAACGCGTATTCTCTGAATGCACGCGTCGTCCTGAAGTCCATCGCGAGCAAGCTCGCTCCTACAAGAGTCAGTTTTCGCTTAACTGATCGGCATTAGCCACTGTGCGGGCATTTTTTTCTGCTCCCCACAAAAAAGCAGTTTCGCCACGCATCTCTGCGTGGCGAAGGGTTTGGACTCAAATCAGAAAAGTCTGCCGAAAGGGGAAAAAGCAGCTATAAGGCGTTTAACTGTCAATCAAGGCGTGACAATGAATCCGTTCGAAGACATGCGTATTTTTTGCCAGGTCATGGACTCCGGCAGCTTCACTGCTGCAGCCGATCAATTGGGACTGTCGAAACAGTTCGTCAGCCGGCGTTTGATGCAACTTGAAGAGCGCCTCGGCGTGCGGCTACTTAACCGCTCCACGCGGCGGCTGGACGTCACGCCGCTGGGCCAGAGTTATTACGAGTCCGCGTTGCGCCTGCTCAGTGAAGTCGAGCAAGTGGAGCAGGGCATCGCTGGCCAGACCACCGAGCCGCGCGGCACCCTTCGCGTGAGTGCGCCGTTGTCGTTTGCGCTGGCGCATCTGGGATGCCTGCTGCCGGTGTTCTTGCAGCGCTATCGCGATGTCACGGTGGAAGTGGACTTGAGCGATCGCCCGGTGGATTTACTCAGCGAGGGTTACGACCTGGCGTTGCGCATCGGCATCCTGGAAGACTCGACGCTGATCGCCCGACGCATCGCTTCCATCCAGCGGGTGTATTGCGCCAGCCCGGCTTACCTGGCCGAGCGTGGTACACCGCTCAAACCTGAAGACTTGCACGCGCATGACTGCCTGCCGTACGGCCACGGGCGTCAGGTGCAATGGCGTTTCGAAGGGCAGGGCAAGCCGCTGATGGTCAACGTCAC
The DNA here is from genome assembly GCF_059695695.1 of Pseudomonas sp. LBUM1670. Classification (NCBI taxonomy): domain Bacteria; kingdom Pseudomonadati; phylum Pseudomonadota; class Gammaproteobacteria; order Pseudomonadales; family Pseudomonadaceae; genus Pseudomonas; species Pseudomonas sp. LBUM1670. The sequence continues at coordinate 2,290,585 of NZ_CP166783.1, forward strand.
CGGGCGGATGCGAGTCAACAACGGGGAGTTGCTCAAGGATGCGGCGGTGGCCGGGATGGGGATTACGTATCTACCGACGTTCATTGTCGGGGCGGCGTTGAAGGATGGACGGCTGGTGTCGGTGCTGGATGAGTTTCGGCCGGAGCCGCTGACGTTGTCGGCGGTGTATCCGCAGCATCGCCAGAGTTCGCGGCCGGTGCAGGCGTTGATCGAGTTTTTGCGGGAGCGGCTGGATCAGACCGAGGGTGTTCTCTAGGTTTCACGCGGTCACCTGTGGGAGCGGGCTTGCTCGCGCAGGCGGAGTGTCAGGCAACACTTTCATCGACTGACACTCGTTGATCGAGTTTTTGCGGGAGCGGCTGGATCAGACTGAGGGCGGACTCTAGGTTTCACGCGGTCCCCCTGTGGGAGCGGGCTTGCTCGCGAAGGCGGAGTGTCAGTCGATGTAAGTGTCGCCTGACACTCCGCCTTCGCGAGCAAGCCCGCTCCCACAGGTAATAATGGGGTTCCTGAGATCAGCGGTGGTCAGGACCTTTTGTCATCGCCCGGTTCACCGCCGACATGCACGCCGTGGTCGTCACCCGGTTCACCGCCGACATGCACGCCATGATCGTCGCCAATTTCACCGGCGCGATGAACGCCGTGGTCATCACCGATTTCACCGGCGCGATGAACGCCGCGGTTATGGCCGATTTCGCCGGCATGATGAACCCCGTGATCATCACCCGGTTCGGCGTGGTTGCCGTTTCGCCCGGAGTTGGCCGAATGCCCGGAATGCCCTGAGCCATGGTCGTTGCCACTGTGACCGCTGCCATTGCCGCCATGACCATTGCCATCGCCGCCATGACCGCTGCCGCTGCCACCGTGACCACCACCATCGCCGCCATGACCGCTGCCGCTGCCACCGTGACCACCACCATTACCGCCATGACCGCCACTGCCTCCGCCACCTCCGCCACCGCTACCACCACCGCCGCCACCACTCCCACCATCCTTGGCCTGAGCGCTTGATACACCGGACACGCTGTCCGGCACGAGTACGGTGGACGCCGAAAGAACTGCGCCAATAGCCACTGCCAGCAAAAGTTTTTTCATGTGCATATCGTTCTCCGTCTTCTTATTCAGATTGGAACGTTGATGAATGCAACGTGCTGCCTGATTCAGTGGGTGAACACCGCAAAGTACTGATTTATTCAGTTGCAACGTCGATGAACGATGAAAGGTACAACCCGACCCTGTTTCAGAGGTCAGTGAATGCTCGAGGCCAGTTCGAATATCGGGATGTACATCAGGATCACGATGACCCCGATCAACAGGCCGATGAAGGTCATGAGCAAGGGTTCAAACAGCCGCACGAACCATTCGATCCAGCGGCTGATTTCTTCGTCGTAGAAATCGGCGCTGCGTTCCATCATCTGCCCGAGGTTGCCGGACTGTTCGCCCGCACGCAGCAAGCGCAGGGACACCGGGGTGACGAGGTGATTGAGCTCCAGCGCGGTCGACAGCGATTGTCCTTCGCGCACCCGTTCGCAGGCCTGGTCCAGGCGTACGCGGGAAGCGACGGTGAGCAGGCCGCGGACCATGCCCATGGCAGTGACGAGGGGGATACCGCCCTGCAGCAGAATTCCCAATGAGCGATAGAAGCGCGTCAGTTCATACATGAAGATGCGTTGATGGACCGCCGGGAGTTTTTCGATCACCCGGTTCACGCCCCGGCGAAAGGCCGGTTGGCGTTGCAGGAAGGCGAAGGCGACGACAATCGCCGCCAAGGCGCCGAAGAATTCGCCCTGATGGGCATGCAGGAACATTCCGCTGCTCATCAGGATTTGCGACAGCCACGGCAGGTTGTTGCCCAGCCCTTCGAACACCAGGCTGAAGCGCGGCACCACGTAGCCCATCAAAAACAACACCACGCCACCGCCCACCACCAGCAACAGCATGGGGTAGATCGAAGCGCTGACGATCTTCTGTCGAACCTCGTCCATGCGCTGGCGATAGCTGACATAACGGCCCAGGGCATCGCCCACCGCGCCGGTCTTCTCGCTGGACTGTACCAACGCAACGTAGAGCGGCGGGAACACCGCCGACAACTGGGCCAACGCCTGGGAGAACGATTTGCCCTCGTAGAGCAGGCGCACCAGTTCACTCAAGGTTTTGCGGGCCTGTGGCGCGTTTTCTTTTTCCGCCAGGCTTTCCAGCGCATCGATCAACGGCAGGCCGGCATTGAGCAGGGTGGTCAGTTCCTGGCTGAACAACACCAGGTTGAACGTCTCGCGCTTTTGCCATCGCAACATCCGCCAATGCCGCTCGGCGTGCAGGCTGACCACTCGCAGTCCCTGGTCTTCGACGATGCGCCGGGCTTCGCTGTCTCCTTGGGCCTCGACGGTCATCGCGACCACGCCGGCCTTGCCGACCGCCTTGAGATGAAAGCGCATGGTCGCCTCCCGTCATTGCCAACTGGTGACTTCGGCGTTTTCGCCTTCGCCGCCGGGCTGGCCGTCCTTGCCCATGGACAGCAGATCGTATTCGCCGTTTTCGCCGGGGTAGCGGTAGGTGTAATTACGGCCCCACGGATCCTGCGGCAGTTTTTTCTGCAGGTACGGGCCGGTCCAGCGGGTCTCGTCGCTGGGTGCGGTGACCAGCGCCTGCAACCCCTGTTCGGTCGACGGGTAATGGCCGACCTCCAGACGGTACAAATCCAGTGCCTTGCCCAGGCCTTCGATTTGCGCCTTGGCCACTTTCACTTCGGAGCGGCCCAGTTGGGCGAAGTACTTCGGCGCGACAATGCCGGCCAACAACCCGAGCACCACCAGCACCACCAACAGTTCGAGCAGGGTGAACCCGCGCTGGGTTCGCGGTGAACAGTTACGCGGGGCACTACACAGACGCTGATACATGATGACCTCACACAGTCGGCAGAAGGGTCGCCACAGCGACTCATGCAATTGCCATGCTCACCGTCGGGCATCCTTCTGCAACCCCTGAATTACGGGCCTATGCGCATCCGGCACAGTGCTTGCGTATGGCTGATTCACTACCGGCCATTGGGGCATTACCCCCATTTTTCGGGGCCGGTCAGGGGAGACAAAAATGAAAACACTCACCACAGGACTGCTCGGCTGTGTGCTGCTGGCAGGCGTCGCTCAGGCCGATGTGTTCGTTTCCGTGGACATCAATGGCCGCTACGTTTTGTCCAATGTCCACCGTCCCGGTCGCACCTATGAACGGGTGATTCATGAGCCCGAATCGTCGCTGGTCAGCCGCGATCAACAGCCGCAGATGATTGCCCGGCAACCCTACGCCGAGCTGGTCTCGGCGGCTGCCACGGCCAATGAATTGCCGGCGGCGCTGCTGCATGCGGTGATCCGGGCCGAGTCCGCCTACGACGCCCGCGCACTGTCGGCCAAAGGGGCGGGGGGGCTGATGCAACTGATGCCCGACACCGCCCGGGAGATGGGCGTGACCAACGTCTATGACCCCAAGGCCAACATCCAGGGCGGGGCCAAATACCTCAAGCGCCTGATGACCCTGTTCGACAACGACATCGCCCTCGCCGTGGCGGCCTACAACGCCGGGCCGCAAGCGGTGCTCAGCCGTGGCGGTGTGATTCCGCCGTTCGCCGAAACCCAGCGGTATGTACCGAGCGTGCTGCGCCAATACCGCCGCTTGCAGGGCCTGGCCGTGGATGCGCCGCTGTGATTGGCGACCGTGGGGGAAACCTCCCCCACATGTGGGGAAAGGTCAAAAGATCGCAGCCTTCGGCAGCTCCTACAGGGTACGCCGAACAAATGTAGGAGCTGCCGAAGGCTGCGATCTTTTGATCTTTTGCGATTGCCCGGAAACCGGGGAAATGGGCGGGGAATATCCCCCGACTTATCAAGTCATTTACATAACTTGCTGAAAAATAACAAAAATATTTATGGCATGCGGATTGCTCCAAGGGATTTGTCGAGAAGTATTCCCTGTGAGCACCCACAGCGAGGCCCGCGATCATGACCAGCATCTCCCGCGCTCATCACCTGGCTAACCTGCTGCTGTTTCTCTTGCCGATGCTGGGCGTCGAGATGGTCGACGCCGCCGTACGCTGCGAACGCAATCTGGTGGCCAACGTCGTGGCGCTGGATCAGCCGCTGATGTTCAACCGCCTCGGTGCGCAGAACGCCAACGGCATGATGTTCGCCCTGCGTCGCGACGTGGTCGATGACCATGACATGTCCCTGGCCCGCGGCGGTGCGGCCGTGCCGGGCAACGTCTCGCTGCGGCCCGACAAGCGTCCGCGTCCGTTGGTGCTGCGGGTTGCCGCCGGTGATTGCCTGACCATCAACCTGCAGAATTTGCTCGCTTATCAGGCCAACCCCGGCTCGCATGAAGACGGTGACGAGGAAGAAGAGGGTGTCGAAAACGGCAACGCAGACGACTTCAAAGTCGACGAGCAGGTCACTGACCGTCACGTCGGCTTCCAGGTCAACGGTCTGCAGGCGGTCAACAGCATTGACGACATTGCATCCTTTAGCGGTCGCAACGCCAACACCTTGATCCCTCCGGGCGCAACCCGTTCCTACACCTTGTATGCCGAGCGCGAAGGCGCATTCGCCGCCAGCAGCCGCGGCGCGACCTTCGGGGGCGAAGGCGACGCGGGCAATGTGGCCAACGGCCTGTTCGCCGAAGTGGTGGTAGTACCCAAGGGCGGCCGCACCTATCGCAACACCGTGACCGAAGAAGAAATGCGTCTGGCCAGCACCGGTCGCACCCCGGCCGGCCAACCGATAGTGGACTACCAGGCGCGCTACCCGCAGCGCGAACCGTGGATCCGTGAAGGCAAGGCCGGCACGCCGATCATCAACATGGTCGACGGCAATGAAATCATCTCCAGCGAGAGCGATGCGATCGTGATGGGCAGCAACGCCGACGGCAGCTTCCCGCCATCGACTTATCCGCTGGAAGCCATCGGCAAACGCAACCCGGCGCTGCCCAACCGGCTGGAACCGTTCCGCGATTTCGCTTCGCAGTTCCAGGATGAAACCGCCGCGACCCAGGCATTCCCCGCGTACTGGGAAGACCCGGTCATGGCTCACGTTTTGGAGCCGACCCGCGATTCGTTCATGATCAATTACGGTTCCGGTGGCATGGGCGCCGAGGTGGTGGCCAATCGGCTGGGTGTAGGGCCGATGCACGATTGCCTGTCCTGCGCCTACGAAGAATTCTTCCTCAGCTCGCACACCGTCGGCGACGTCGCGATGCTGGTGGACGTCCCGGCCAACGCCGGCCTGGAAAACATTCGCCCCGGTGAAACGCCGCGCGCCGATCAGATCGGGGTCAAGGCGACCATGGCGCTGTATCCGTCCGAGCCGTCCAACGTCAACCACAGCTACATCGGCGACTTCGTCAAATTCCGCAACACCCACAACGGCCACGAGCAGCACATCTTCCACCTGCACGGGCATCAGTGGCTGTTTAATCCCAACGACGACAACTCCGACTATGTGGACGCGCAAGGCATCGGTCCGGGTGCCGGCTACACCTATGAAATCGCCAACGGCGGTTCGGGCAATCGCAACCGCGTCGCGGGCGATGCGATCTATCACTGCCACTTCTATCCGCACTTCGCCCAGGGCATGTGGAGCATGTGGCGAGTGCACGACGTGTTTGAAGAAGGCACTCGACTGGAAGTCTCCCAGCAAGGTGCTGATGGTTATCACAGCGAACCTTACGCGTTGCGCAGCGGCAAACCGGCCGCTGGCGCCCGGGCCTTGCCGGATGGCGAGATCGTTGCCGGTACGCCGATTCCAGCGGTCGTGCCGCTGCCGGGCAAGGCCATGGCGCCGATGCCGGGCAAAGTCGCAGTTGTGCCGAAAATCGGTGAGACCCGGGTGGCCGGTCATGATGACGATGAAGACGATGAACATCACGGCGCTAGCGGTGGCACCCAAGCCATCGGTTCGCTGGTGCTGGTGGATCGCAGCGAAGCCAACCGCAACGCCGACGGCAGCCTGAAAAACCCTGGCTATCCGTTCTGGATCGGCGGCATGGAAAGTTCGGTTGGCCAACGCCCGCCGACCCCACCGCTGGACATGCTCGACGCCGCCAAGGCTCAGGCCCTGAAGACCAGTGGCAAAGCCTTGTGGGCGAATCTTGACCCGGCGCAGTCCGGTGGTTGGGATGGCGGTCTGGGGCGTCACTCCCTCGATGGATTTTCTGCCGGTGGCGAGGCGCACACCGTGACCACGTCCCTGGATTTCTCCAAGGAAGTGACCCGCGCCAAACCGATTTACATGCCCGAAGAAGGCACCGAAGTCGAACAGGCCGCCATGGCCTTCCACGCCAAAAAAGACCACCCAAGCTTTGCCTTGCTGCCCGGCAATCAAATTGTGGCACGCAACTTCCGCACCAACGGCGCCTTGCCAATAGCGGGTGCGCCGTACTACGAACCGTGCATGGATGACCGGCAAAAACGCCTGACCAGTAGCGCCGGCACTGGCGAGTTTGCCAGCGGCGAGCGAATCGACGGCATGTCCTACACCGGTTCCTCGACCTTCACCGCCGACCGTCCACGGGTCTACAAAGCGGCGAACATCCAGTTCGATGCGGTCTACAACAAGGTCGGTTATCACTTTCCGCAGGCACGCATCCTGGCGCTGTGGGAAGACGCCTGGCCGGTGATCACCAAGCAGCGTCCGCCAGAACCGCTGGTGATGCGCATGAACACCTTCGACTGCGTGCAGTACCAGCAAACCAACCTGGTGCCGGCCACCTATGAGATGGACGACTACCAAGTGCGCACGCCGACCGATGTGATCGGCCAGCACATTCACCTGCCGAAGTGGGACCTGACAGCCGCCGACGGCTCGGCCAACGGCTGGAACTACGAAGACGGCGTACTTTCCCCCGGTGCGGTGCAAGAGCGCATCCACGCCATTCGCGAGTTCAATCAATGCACGGGCACCGACCCGCGTGACGGCACGCCGGCCTGCCCGAAAGCCAAAAATCACCCGTACTTCGGTCAATTCGGCCGGGCCGACTGGGTCGGTGCGCGCACGGCGATGCAGCGTTGGTTTGTCGATCCGGTGGTGAACAGCAAAGGCGTCGACCGTGGCCTGGGGACCATCTTCACCCATGACCACCTCGGCCCATCGACGCACCAACAGATTGGTCTGTACGCCACCGTACTGGCTGAACCGGCTGGTTCCACCTGGTTCCATGCCGAAACCGGCGAGCCGTTGTACAGCGGCGCGCGGCAGGACGGCGGGCCTACGTCGTGGCAAGCGGTGGTGTCCACCGGTGACCTGGACGGCGACGGCAAGAACGACAGCTTCCGTGAGTTCTTCCTCGAATACAGCGACTTCCAGCACGCCTATGAAGCCGGCGTGTACGTCGGCGCTGGCCCGAATGGCGTCCCGAACCCGCAAGCGTTCCCGGCCACCGCGGACAGCTTCCGCTATGCGATCAACCCGCCGGTGCGCAATAACGCCAGCAGCTTGCTGGACGGGATTGTCGAAGTGCAGGGCGGCAGGGTCCCCGGTTGTCCGACCCGGCCATGCCCCCAGGCGATCTCCGTCGATGACCCCGGCATGTTCGTGGTCAATTACCGCAATGAACCGCTGGCCTTGCGGGTGTACGACCCGAACAAGGTCGGCCCGGACGGCAAGCGCGGCATGCAGGCTGACGGCCTCGGCGGCGACCTCGCGTACGCCATGCAAAGCCGCACCGACCGCGCCATCCCGGCGATGAACCTGGCGCCGAACCTGGTCACGGCGGCGACCGGACCAACCGGCGGCAGTACGCTGTTTCCGCCGCACATCAACCGTGGCGGCGCCGAACCAGGCGATCCGTTCACGCCGATGCTGCGCACCTACACCGGTGACAATGTGCGGTTGCGGGTGCATGCCGGCGGCCATGAAGAAGAGCACAACGTGACCCTGCACGGCGTGAAATGGCTGCAAAGCGGTTCCGGTTTCGGCAACAGTTCCAACTCCGGCTGGCGCTCGTCGCAGATGATCGGGATTTCCGAGCAGATGGGCTTTAATGCGCCGCTCGCGATGATGTCCAGTTCGGCGGCGACCACGGGTGATTATCTGTACTCAATGGACGCCTCCATTGAAGGTTACTGGAGCGGAATTTGGGGCGTGATGCGCAACTACACGGCCCAGCGCAGCGATCTGTTCGCGGTGCCGAACAACCCGAAACCGGCCGGTATGCGCAACACTGTTGCGTTCGACGGCATCTGCCCACGGATCAGCGCCAACCCCAACGGCATCGGCACAAGGCCGACCGTGCAGCGCAACTATGAAGTGGTCGCGGCGCTGGCCAACGACATTCTGCGCAATCCGCTGAACCTGACCCTCGGCGATCCGGCGGGGATCGGGCAATACGTCGGCGGGCCGTTGAATCCGGCGGGCGGCACCCTGGTGTTCAACTCGCGGATGGTGAACATTCCGCAAGTCACCGTGGAGGACCCGGAAGATGGCGAAACCATCACCATCGGCGGGCAAAGCGGGCCGCTGCATGATCCGACCGCGATCCTCTATGTGCGCAAGGCCGACCTTGATCCAGCCACCGGCAAGCTCAAAACCGGTGTGCCGGTCGAACCTCTGGTGCTGCGCGCGACGGCGGGTGACTGCATCAACATCACCCTGGAAAACCGTCTGCCGATGGTCATGCCGGACCTGGTCCAGACCGCGGTGATGCAAGGCATGGTCAAGCGGGATCGCAACAGCGGCCAGGGTTCGACCACTTTCAGCAACAACCTGATGCGGCCATCGAGTCACGTGGGCCTGCACGCGCAGTTGCTGACGTACGACATCACCAAATCGGACGGCACGAACGTCGGCGCCAACCCGATCCAGACCGTGCCGCCACGGGTTGGCAACAGCGGTGCTTACCCCAACCGTACTTATCAATACTACGCCGGGCACCTGGAGCGTGAAGGCAAACCGATCACCCAACTGGGCCGCAGCGTCGACAACATCAACGCCACGGCGGTGGAGTTCGGCGGGCTGAATTTCACCCCGGCCGACGTCATCAAGCAACCGCAGAAAGGCCTGGGTGGTGCGATGAGCATCCTGCCGGTCGGCGCCACCTGGGTTGAGGATGCGCGCAAGACGAACGCGACTGTCACCGCACCGGGGCAGACCACCTACCGCGACTTTGCGATGGTCTGGCAGAAAGCGTTGAACATTCGCTGGGCCAATGGTCGGCCGGTGGAAGGCATCGCCGCGGAAGGCTTCGGCGTGCCGACCGATCCGCAGGACAACTCGAGCATGGCCATCAACTACAAGGCCGAGCCGCTGTGGTATCGCTTCGGCCTGGCGCCGGATGCACCGTTCGGTCACGCCGACGGCGCGGGTTACGGCGACATGCCCAACGCGCACATGGCGTACAGCAATGCGCTGGTGGGGAGCGATCCGCAGACGCCGGTGCTGTATGTGAAACCGGGGCAACCGTTCCGCACGCACATCCTGATGCCCAGCGGTGGCAGCCGCGGCACGACCTTCCAGCTGGACGGTCACGTCTGGTCGATCAACCCGTTCCAGTCGGAGAAGAGCGACACCGGGGGTTACCCGATGGGTACGCCGGGGGTGGGTTCGGTGCGGTTCGGCTACAACCCGATGTCGATGTACATCGGCGCCCGCGAAAGCATCCTGCCGGCGGCGCATTTCAGCTTCATGCACCCGAGCGCCGGGGGCAGCAATGCGATACCGGGCGACTACCTGTTCCGCGATTACGCCGCCTATGGCAACACCGCCGGGTTGTGGGGATTGCTGCGGGTGACCAACGAACCGGAACCGGCCCCCTAAATCGAGAGGGCGATACGGTCAATGTGGGAGCGGGCTTGCTCGCGAAGGGGCCAGCACATTCAACGTCGATGTTGACTGATACACCGCCTTCGCGAGCAAGCCCGCTCCCACAGGAGGCGCGGTGGGGCAGGCAGGGATCTGATGGGGAGAAACTTGATGAATAGAACAATAAAAATCGCTGGGTGTGCGTGGGTGGTCGGGCTGGCATTGCTGTGGCTCGGCGTCTGGCGCGCGACCACGCCGACCCTGCTCAGTGACGTCGCGATGCCGGACACCTGGAGCAGCCAGACCCTGCAACGCGATGGCGTGTCGGTGGCGCTGGAAGTGCGGCCATTGGCCAAGGACGGTGTGCTGCGCGAAGGCGGGTTTGCCGACGTGCTCTTCCGGGTCAGTGACAGCACTTCGGGCCAACCCCTTTCCGGCGTCAATCCCGGTGCCTGGCTGGACCCCGAAGCGGTCGCGGCCGACCAGGCCCAGGGGCGGGAACAGAGTTGTAAATCACGGGTCGGGGTATTCCTCAAATCCAGCATCGGCGCGCGGCCGCTGCTCGACCTCAACAGCTATTTCCTGTTGGTGATGAACCGCGATGCCAGCGTCTCCGTGGTCGACCCGTCGGTCTCGGTGGGCGGCATCACCAGCACCATGGCCCGCATCGACCTCAAGCAACCGCCAATGGATTGGGTCACCACCCGAGACAACAAACAGGTGTTCATTTCCATGCCCACCGCCGGCGAGGTGGCGGTGATCGACAGCGAGCAATTCAAACTGATCGACTCGGTTGTCGCCGGCAGCCACCCGGTGCGCGTGGCGTTGCAGCCGGACGAGCGCCTGTTGTGGGTCGGCAACAATGCCGCAAAGGCTGAAGAGTCTGGCGTCACGGTGATCGACACCCAAAGCCTGAAGCGCCTCAAACACCTGGTCACCGGACGCGGGCATCACGAGATCGCGTTCAGCAAGGACAACCGTTTTGCCTTCGTCAGCAACCGCGACGACGGCACGCTGAGCATCATCGACATCGCCAGCCTGACGATCAGCAAGCAACTCAAGACTGGCTCGAACCTGTTGTCGCTGGCGTACTCGCCGCTCTCCCAGGCAGTGTATGTCGTCGACGGCAAGGACGGCACCGTGACCGTGGTCGATGGCGCCAGCCTCGACGTGCGCCGGGTGATCAGAATGAAACAGGGCCTGGGCCCGATGGGCTTCAGCGCGGACGGGCGTTTCGGCATCGTCCTCAATACCCTGGAAAACCAGGTGGCCGTGATCGACGCCGCCACCGATGCGCTGATCCACGAACTGGACGTGTCCGCCGAGCCCTACCAAGTGGTGTTCACCAAGGCTTACGCCTACGTGCGCGGACTGGCCTCGGCCAAAGTCACGATGATTAATCTGTCGTCGTTGGGTGAAGGTCGCACGCCGATCAGCCAGGGCTTCGAAGCCGGGCCGCAGGCGCCCCGGCTGGCCGGCGATTTGCCGCTGGCGTCGAGCCTCGCGGTGTCGCGGGATGACAATGCGGTGTTTGTGGTCAACCCGGTGGACAACACCACTTACTTCTATGCCGAAGGCATGAACGCGCCGATGTCCGGTTATCCCAATCGCGGGCAAGTGGCGCGGGCGGCGATGGTCATCGACCGCAGCCTGCGCGAGGTCGAACCGGGGCTGTACAGCGCGCGGATCAAGCTGCCAGACGCCGGGCGTTTCGACGTGGCGTTCCTGCTCAATCAACCCAACATCATCCATTGCTTCACCGCGCTGGTTGAGCCGGACAAGCGCCTTGCCAGGCTCCCCGGCGTGCCGAAAGTCGAGTTCATGCTCGACAAAACCACCGCCGCCCTTGGCAGCCCTTACACCGTTCGTTTCCGCATCGTTCAGGGTCATCAAAAGGCGCAGCGCAGCGGCGTGAAGGACGTTCAGGTGCGCTACTTCCGCGCCCCGACTTCGCGGGCTCGGGAAGTCGCCGCGCTTGAAGTGGGCAACGGGATCTACGAAGCCCCGGTCACCCTCGACCAGAACGGCGCCTGGTACCTGCACGTGCGGGCCGCGTCCCTCGGCGCGGGTTTCGACGACAAGACTTTTGCCAGCGTTCGGGTCCTGCCCGGCGATGCCCACTGAAGAGGAATTCGACATGAACCGATTCGCACACCGTGGACTGCTGACCTTCTGCCTGTTGGCCATCGGTATCGGGCAAGCCCTGGCGCACTCGGCGGATGAGCACGCCGGGCACGACATGCCGGGCAAAAGTGCCCGCTCGGAAAGTGCCCAGGTCAAATTCGCCGACGTGGCGCTGGTGGACCAGAACGGCCAACCGGTGCGGCTGGAAAAAGACCTGGTGACGGACAAAATCGTGGTCATGAGTTTTATCTACACCAGCTGCACCACGGTGTGCCCGGTGGTGTCGGCGATCATGGGCAAAGTGCAGAAACGGCTGGGCGCGCGGGTGGGCACCGAGGTGCAGATGGTGTCGATCAGCATCGACCCGCAGCGCGATGACGCCGAACGCCTGAACGACTACGCCCGCGACTTCCAGAAAGGCCCGGGCTGGAGCTGGCTGACCGGCAGTTCGCAGTCGATCAACGCCACCCTCAAAGGCCTCGGCAACTTCAGCGGTGACTTCAATAACCATCAGCCGCTGATCCTTGTCGGTGACGGCAACAGCCGCCACTGGACACGCTATTACGGCTTCACCGACCCGGCCGTACTGACCCGTGAAGTGGAAAAACTCAGCGGCCAGCGCAACGCCCACGCCAAGCACACTGCCATCGCCATGGAGCATCAGCCATGAGAGCTGTCGACTGGATTGCCCTGAGTCTGTGCTACTGGATTTTCAGCTCGATGGCCTTCGCTCACGAGGGGCACCAAGAACCCGCTCCCGCCGTGGCCGCCGCACAACCGGCGAGCGGCACGCGCGACGCGAGAACCTGGTTCACCGACACGCCGTTGCAGGATCAGAACGGCGAGACACTGCGGTTCTACAGCGACGCCTTGCAAAACCGCGTCGTGCTGCTGAACGTCATCTTCACCCGTTGCACGGATGCCTGCCCGCTGATCACCCGCAAGCTCAAGGAAGTGCGTGAGTTGCTGGGCGACAAGGCGGACGGCATCACCTTTATCTCCCTTACCAGTGATCCGCTGCGGGACACCCCGGCGGTACTCAAGGCTTACACCTTGAAACAGGGCGTCAATGGGCCCCACTGGCTTTTTCTTACCGGCGACAAGGCGCAAATGGATCTGGTACTGGGCCGCATTGGCCAGATCGTGCCGACGCCCGAACAACATTCAACGCAACTGATCGTGGGTGATGTGGCCAACAAGCGCTGGAGCAAAATCCGTCCCGATGCCCCGGCCGCCGCCATTGCCCAGCGCTTGCAGTGGCTGACAATGCCCGTGGCCGGTCGCTGAGCTCGCACCATGAAGGCCTCCCTTATCCTCGGCCTGTTCCTGATCGGCAGTCTTCCTTGCGCCGCCGATACGTTGCCCTTGAGCCCTGACGAAAGAGCCGGCAAACGGCTGTACCGCGAGGGTGTGTCGGGCAGCGGTGCACCGATCATGGCGCGGGTCGGGGCGGCGGGCATGTTGCTGCCGGCCACCAGCCTGCCGTGCGCCAACTGTCACGGCGCCGATGGCCTCGGCCGGCCCGAGGGCGGGGTGCGACCGCCGGACCTGAGCTGGTCGCGGCTGACCAGCACCTACGGCCAGCAGCACATCAATGGCCGCCACTATCCGGCGTACACCGAAGGTACGTTGGCACGGGCGGTCCAGGAAGGACGCGATCCCGGCAACAATCGTCTCGACCCGGCGATGCCGCGGTTCGTGCTGTCGATGAACGATCAGCGCAACCTCACGGCCTACCTCAAACGCCTGGCCGATGAGCGCGATCCCGGCCTGACGCCAGACAGCCTGCACCTGGGCACGCTGTTGCCGAGTCAGGGACCGTTGGCCGAGGAGGGCGCGACGGTGGCGGCGGTGCTCAACGGCAGCGTGGCGCGAATCAACAAGGCGGGCGGGATTCATGGTCGGCAGTTGCGCCTGACCATCCTCGATCCGGGCCCGGATCTGGCGAGTGCCGAGCAGGCGCTGGACCGGTTGATCGAGCAGGAACGAGTGTTCGCCCTGATCGCACCACTGGCGCCGGCACTCGACACGCAATTGGTCGAGCGTCTGGAACGGGCCGGCATTCCGCTGATCGGCCCGCTTTCGTTGCAGGGCACGGCCCAGAGCAGTCGGCAGATCTTCGAACCGCTGCCGGGCTTGCGTGAACAACTGATCGCCCTGGCCGATTTCGCCACTGACAGCCTGCGCGTGCTTCAGGGACCGACGCTGATCGCCTATCCGGACGAGCCCGGCCAGCGACTGGCGGCGCAGAACCTCGGACAATACCTGCAAGATAACGCCTGGCAAAAGGTCAGCCTGCAAGCCTACGACCCGGCGCAGGACGAATTGCCGCTGGGCTCGCGCTCGGTGTTTTACCTGGGCAGCGGTGGCGGTTTCAGTCGGCTTGCCGAACGTTTACAGATGGCGGGGCAGGTGCCTTACCTGTTCGCTACATCGAATCAGGTGGCGGGTGACCTGTTGCAGGTGCCCAGCGGTTTTTCCCGACGGGTGTTCCTGTCCTATCCGTTCGTGCCCAGTGACTGGACGCTGGCCGGACGCCAGGCCCTGACCCAAGTGCGCGAACAGCAGGGGCTTGGCGGCCAGCACGCGGTGCTGCAAGTCGGCGCGTTCAGCTCGATGCTGCTGTTCAGCGAAGGCATGAAGCAGGCCGGACGCGACGCCAGCCGCGAAAAGCTGATCAATGCGCTGGAAGGCCTGCATGACTTCGAGACCGGGCTGACCCCGCGGATCAGCTTCGGGCCTGGCCGGCGCCTGGGCTTGAGCGGCGCGCACATCGTTACCGTGGACCTGCCCGACCAGCGCTTCTATCTGGTCGCCCCTTACAAACCGATTGCCGCAACACCCTGACCGGAGGCCTCGATCATGAAGCTCAAGACTCTGCTGATCCTGCTGACCCTGTGGGTGCCCGTGGCGCTCGGCAGCAACGGCCCGGCCGCCGCGCGAGTCAATGGCGAGGACATTTCTGAAGTGCGCCTTGAACGTTATTTCGCCGAGTACCTGGAAGATCAGGGCCGGGCGCTGGGCAGCATTCGCAATCCCAAGGCGTACAAACAACTGCGCCAGAAGGCGCTGGATGCGTTGATTGACCGCGAGTTGCTGTGGCAGGAAGCCGTCAAGCGCGGGGTGGTGATCAGCGAGGCGACGGTGCAAAGCCAGGTTGAACACACGCGGCAAGCCATGGGTGGTGCCGAAAAATTTGCTCGACGCCTGGAAGACGCCGGTTTCGACGAGGCCGGTTTTGTCGAATACACCCGCCGTGAGCTCGCGGCTCAGCAGGTGTTTGCCGAGCTGACCAAGGTCGACGGACCGGATGAAAAACAGGTCCGCGCGTTCTACGAAGAACACCGCGCCGAGATGAGCCGGCCCGAGGAAGTGCAGGCGCGGCACATCCTGATCAAAGTGCCTCAGGACGCCGATGCCGCCACAGTCGAAGCGGCACGGCTACGCTTAGTGGAGATGCAGGTGAAAATCAGCCAGGGCGCTGACTTTGCCAACGTGGCCCGGACCGGGTCCGAGGACGCTTCCGCCAGCGAAGGCGGAAATCTGGGCTATTTTCCTCGTGGACGCATGCTGCGCGAATTCGAAACGGTAGCCTTTGCCTTGGCGCCCGGTGAGGTCAGTGAACCTGTTCGCACACCGCTGGGCTGGCACTTGATTGGCGTACAGAACCACATGGAGGCGGCCGATGTCTCAGAACAACAGGGACTTGACAGCGTTCGGGCGTACCTTGCCCGACAGCAACAGGCCCAGGTTCGTCTTCAGGTTCTGGCGCAGCTGCGATCGCGCAATCGAATCGAACGGATTGACGATGACTGAAGGTTCCCCCCCCCCAATAGTGGGGAAAAGCTTCAGCGCAAATCCGTGTGCTTCCCCGCCTTTGGGGGACGGGGTGCCTGGACTAAAAGGTTTTTTTATGGAAATCAATTACATGCAGCGGTAAAACAACCGGTGCTCAGCCTGGCATGAAGTGTGCGTAAGCCTCAGTAAGGCGCGCATTCCACCAGGCTCGGAGATCGGACCTGCGGTTTCAAGGAGTCCACCTTGTTAAACAAAGTACTGGTTGTCGAAGACGAACAGCTTCTTGCCGAAAACCTCAAGGATTACCTTCAGGCGCAAGAACTGGACGTCCGGATTGCACATGACGGTGCGACGGGTATCGGTGAAGCCGAACAGTTTGCACCCGATGTGATGGTGTTCGATTACCGCTTGCCCGATATGGAAGGCTTCGAGGTGCTCGATGCCGTCCGCCATAACAGGAACTGTCATTTTGTGCTGATTACCGGGCACCCCACCGCTGAAGTCTGTGAGCGGGCCCGGCAACTGGGAGTCAGCCATATCCTGTTCAAACCGTTTCCAATGGCGGAACTGGCCCGTGCAGTCTGTGACCTTCTGGGGATGGAGCGCGAACTCAAGGCAGGCATGAGCCGATCCGAAGGTTTTGTCGAACGACGCCAGAGCAGGACCGAAAGTTTCCCGTTGCAGTTGTACGATGGCAGTTGGGTGCTGGCGGATCGTCGACGAAGTTTATCGACCTCCAGGGCACCGGACGACAAACAATTGCTCACCGGGGAGTAGTGGCGCGACAAGCCGTTCCGGTAACCGCCGTAATTGCTCGCCGCGTCGACAGGGCTCAAAGCCCCCGGCGTTGGAGAGCAAGCCATGGACCGTCTATCCCTTGCCGTCGAGCCGGCGCAGTCGGAATCTGTACCGTCGCGCTTTACCAGCGAGCACTTGGCCCAGGCACGATCGCTGGCCGCCAGTTCCGGCGAACGTATTCTTGAAGCCCTTGGGGTTCTGTGCGAACTGGCCCCCATGCCCTTCATCCAGCGCCTCGGCGCCACCCTGCATTACCCGGTGCTCGACACCGACAGCCTGTTCAAGGCCACCCCGGTGTTCGACCGGGTCACCCTGGCCCAATGCCTCAAGCGCGAATTCATCCTGCTGCGCCACGACGATGCAGTCATTGGTGTATTTGCCGACCCCTTCGACACCTCGCGCCTGGCCTGGATCGACGACTGTCTGCACGGCGCGCCGCTGTACCTGGTGCATGCCGACGACCTGAAGGCGTATCTGGCGCGCCACGAAGAGAGCTTCCACGCCGTGGAATCGCTCAACGCCCAGGCTGGCGCCAACATCGAAATCGATACCCTGCAAAGCCTGTCCCTGACCAGCATCAGCGAAGACGCCAGCGTCGTCGTCAAACTGGTCAACTCGACCCTTTACGACGCGCTGAAAATGCACGCAAGCGATATCCATTTGGGCACCACCGGCAGCGGTCTGGTGATCAAGTACCGCATCGACGGCGTGCTCAATAACATCAGCAAGATCCAGGGCAGCGAGTTCGCCGAACAGGTGATCTCCCGGGTCAAGGTCATGGCCGAGCTGGACATCGGCGAGAAACGCGTGCCCCAGGACGGTCGCTTCAAGATCGGCATCAGTGGTCGGCAGATCGACTTCCGGGTGTCGATCATGCCGAGCATTTTCGGCGAAGACGCGGTGCTGCGGGTGCTCGACAAACAGGACCTGGCGGACAAGGTCTGCGGCGTGCAGTTGCAAGCCCTGGGCTTCGAAGACGAAACCCTGCGTCAACTGCGCAGGCTGGCCGCCGAACCCTACGGCATGGTGCTGGTGACCGGCCCCACCGGCAGCGGCAAGACCACCACGCTGTACGCGATGATCACCGAGATCAACCACGGCGTGGACAAGATCATCACCATTGAAGACCCGGTGGAATACCAGTTGCCGGGCGTGCTGCAAATCCCTGTGAATGAAAAGAAAGGCCTGACCTTTGCCCGTGGTCTGCGCTCGATCCTGCGCCATGACCCGGACAAGATCATGGTCGGTGAAATCCGCGACCCCGACACCGCGCAGATCGCCGTGCAGTCGGCGCTCACC
This sequence comes from Pseudomonas sp. LBUM1670, assembly GCF_059695695.1. Lineage (NCBI taxonomy): Bacteria > Pseudomonadati > Pseudomonadota > Gammaproteobacteria > Pseudomonadales > Pseudomonadaceae > Pseudomonas > Pseudomonas sp. LBUM1670. The sequence goes on from NZ_CP166783.1 coordinate 2,308,383, forward strand.
GGGCACCTGGTGTTCACCACCATTCACGCCAACAACGTGTTCGATGTGATTGGCCGTTTCACCCAGATGGAAATCGATCCCTACAGCCTCGTCTCCGCGCTCAATGCCGTGCTGGCCCAGCGCTTGATCCGACTGGTTTGCACCACGTGCAGCGCGCCGAGCCACCCGACCGACGACGAACTGCGCGCCTCGGGGCTCGACCCGAACGACGTCGATCACTATCGCTTCGTTCACGGCAAGGGTTGCGGCCATTGCCGGGGCACCGGCTATCGCGGGCGCACGGCGATTGCCGAACTGCTGCACCTGGACGACGAGCTGCGGCAGATGATCGTCGAGCGCCAACCGATTTCGAAAATCAAGGCCCATGCGTGCAAACGTGGCTTGCGCCTGCTGCGCGAGTCGGCACTGGAACTGGTTGCGGACGGACGGACCACGCTCGAGGAGATCAATCGTGTCACTTTTGTCTCGTGATCGTTTTGTCGCCGTCATCGGCGCCAGTGGTGTCGGCCTCGGCCAGCGCCGTGGCAGCGAATCGCTGTGGCTGGGCAGCGTCGGTTTTATCGACGAAGGCTTCCAGGCCTGGGCGGTGGCGCTGGACACCCTTGACCATCTGCTGGCCGAGCACACCCGCGCCGGTGCCGAGTTGAGCGTGGTGATTTCCGGGCACTTCAGCCGCTTCTGCCTGGTGCCCTGGAGTGAACAGATCGGCAGCCCCGACGAATTGCTCGGCTTTGCCCGGCTGTGCTTCGAAGACCTTTACGGTGCGCCGGCTCAACCCTGGAGCCTGGTGCTCTCGGCGGAGCCGGCGGGTTACGACCGGATCGCCTGCGCGTTGCCCCAGGACTTGCTGGCGCGTCTGCGCACACTGGTCAGCGCCCGTGGCCTGCGCTTGCGTTCGGTGCAGCCGTACCTGATGGCGGCCTTCAATCATTTCGATAAAAGCCTCGATGCCGGCGACTTCCTGTTCGTCGTTGCTGAACCGGTGCGCAGCGTGTTGCTGCTGGCGCGGGAAGGCCGCTGGACCGCGGTGCGTTCGGTGGGCAGCAGCGACAGCGACGCCGCGCTGACTGCACTGATCGGCCGCGAAAGCCAATTGCAGGCCTCCACCAGCGAACGGCCATTGAACGTCTACCTGCATGCCCCCGCGCGCATCGACGTGCAGCCCGACGTACCCGACGTGTACTTGCGCACCCTCGAAGAAGGCCGGACACCCGTACGCGATTGCCTGCACGTCATGTCCCGGGCGGTGGCCTGAGATGCGCGCCCTCAACCTCGATTTTCAGCCGCGCCGCCGCTCCGGCCCGTTGGGCTGGAGCCTGCTGGCCATGGGCGTGGCATTGACCCTGAGTTGCGTCCTGGTTCAGCAGCACCTCAGTGATGAAACCGCGCAACAACAGGGTCATCTGCAAACCACCCAGCGCGTCCTCACCGGCGACACCGGTGGCAAGGTCAGCCTGACCCCGGCGCAAATCCGCGAGCAGGCGCAGAACCTCGCCGAGATGCGCAAGGTCTCGCAGCAATTGCGCCGGCCCTGGGAAAACCTGTTCGCCATGCTCGAAGCCATGCCTCGCGACAACATCGCCCTGCTGACCCTGACGCCCGACGCCCGCAAAGGCCAGGTGCGCATCAGCGCCGAGGCGAAAGACCTGGACGCCATGCTCGAATTCCACCGCAACCTCGAAGCCAGCGAAGAGCTGTCCGATGTGTCGCTGCTCAGCCACGAAATCGTGGCCAACGTGCCGGAGCACCCGGTGCAATTCAACCTGTCGGCTACCTGGGAGATTGGCGATGCGAATCCCTAGATTGATCGTCCACGAATACCTGCAAGGCCTGGGCATTCCCGGTCTGGCGGGGCTGGCGATGCTGGTGCTCGCGTTGGTCTATGGCCTGGTGGGCCTGATGCCGGACTGGCAGTCGCTGCAACAGCTCAGCCAGCAGACCCGCGAAGCCAGCGAATACCTCGCCAGGGTTGAAGACGGTAGCGTCGCCGCTCCGGTGGTGCCGCAACGTCAGCTCGACGACTTCCGCAGCAAGCTGCCTTCGCAACCTCAGGCCACCGTGGCCATCGACAAGATCTACGCGTTGGCGGCTCAGGAACACATCACCCTGGCGCGTGGTGAATATGCCCTGGGCATCGACCCCAAGACCCATCTGGCCCGCTATCAGATTCTGCTGCCGGTGCGCGGCAGTTACCCGCAACTGCGGCGTTTCCTGCATGCCTTGCTCGGCCAGTTGCCGGCGGTGGTGGTGGAGGACGTGGAGTTCCAGCGCAAGAAAATCGCTGACACCGACCTGACCGGGCGGATCCGCATGACCCTTTACCTGTCGAGGTCATGATGAATACCAAGCGCGTAGCGGGGTGGGTGGGGTTCTTCGGCGTCGCGGCGGCGCTGGCCTGGTTGCCGGATTACTTCATGCCGGCCGACCCGGCCGACGAGGGCGATGCCTCGGTCGCCGTCGTCGCTGCGGGCAATAGCAAAACCCGTGGTGTCCTGCCAGCCGCGCCAGCCTCTGGCAAACCGGCATTGGTGAAGGACTTGAGCCCGGCGGGCGACCTGTTTGCCGCCCGCAGCTGGAAAGCGGCGCCGACCCTAGCCAGCGTCATCGAACAACCCGTCAACGAGACCCCGGTGGTGCAAGTCCCCAGCGCACCGCCGATGCCTTTCCAGTTTATCGGGAGGCTGGATGACCGTTCCGACCTGCAAGTGTTTTTGCAGAACGGCGAAAAAATATACGTCGTACGCAAAGGGGATGTGATCGACGAAACCTGGCGGATTGAGGGCATTTCCGATGTGGAACTGAGCTTCGTCTACCTGCCTTTGCATGTGTTCCAGACCTTGTCTGTGGGGAGCGCGCCATGAACAGATCATGCCGTAATACGATAGGAACGCTGATGAGCCTTGTCTGCCTCTGCGCAGGGCTGGCCGCGTGCAGTTCCGCGCGGGTCGCCAACAAGGAAGCGTCCGAGTTGATCGAGCAAGGACAATACGAAGCCGGCCTGGCGCGTATCCAGGAAGGGTTGCGGGAAAACCCTCGCGACACCGAACTGCACCTCGCCCTGAACACCGCTCACGCCAAGGCGATTACTGCGCTGCTGACCGAGGGTGACACTGATCGTGCACACCGGGACTTTTCCGCCGCACGTATCAACTACAGCCGGGTGCTGACCATCGAGCCGAACAACCGGCGCGCCCAGGATGCGATGCGCCAGCTCGAGTACCTGCGCAGCATGGACGAAAAACTCGAATTGGCCCGTGGCGACCTGCGTCGTGGCGACATCTACGCGGCTGATCGCCAGGTCAAACAGATCCTCGAACTGGACCCGCAAAATGAAGGCGCTCTGGAGCTGCAAGGCAGCATCCGTCTGGTCCAGAGCCGCAACGTGATCCCGTACCCCCAACTGCGCACCCGCCTGGAACGGCCGGTGACCCTGGAGTTTCGCGACGCCAACCTGAAGACCATTTTTGAAGTGCTGTCCCAGGTCGCCGGGTTGAATTTCATTTTCGACAAGGACCTGCGCCCGGACATGAAAGCCACGATCTTCGTGCGTGACGTGCGCATCGAAGACGCCGTGGAACTGCTGCTGCAACAGAATCAGCTGCACCAGAAAGTGGTGAACGAAAACACCTTGCTGATCTACCCGGACTCCCCGCAGAAGCTCAAGGACTATCAAGAGCTGGTGATGCGCACCTTCTACCTGACCAGCATCGATGCCAACACCGCGCTGAACATGATCAAAACCATGCTCAAGACCCGCGACGTGTTTGTCGACGAACGCCTCAACACCCTGACCATGCGCGACACCGAAGACGCCGTCCGCATGGCGGAAAAACTCCTGCAATCGCAAGACCAGTCAAACCCGGAAGTGGTGCTGGAAGTGGAGGTGATGGAAGTCGCCACCCAGCGGATTCTTGACCTTGGCCTGCAATGGCCAAACACCTTCGGCGTAGTCAACAGCGACGGTTCGGCGGTGACAATTCTCGATCAACTGAAAGGCATCGACTCCAGCCGGATCACCATCTCGCCATCGCCCCAGCTCAAGATCAACGCCCAGGACAACGACATCAACACCCTGGCCAGCCCGGTGATTCGCGTCAGCAACCGCGAGCAGGCGCGCATCCACATCGGCCAGCGTGTGCCGATTATCAGCGCCACCTCGGTGCCGTCGACCCAGGGTCCGGTGATCACTGAAAGCGTCACCTACCTGGACGTCGGTCTGAAGCTGGAAGTGCAGCCGACCGTGCACCTGAACAACGAAGTGGCGATCAAGATCGCCCTGGAAGTCAGTAACGCCACACCGCTGGAGCCAACCCGTCAGGGCACGATCCCGGTGCAGGTCGACACCCGCAACGCCCAGACCACCCTGCGCCTGCATGACGGCGAAACCCAGATCCTCGCGGGCTTGATGCGCAACGACCATGGCGCCACCGGCAACAAGATTCCCGGTCTTGGCGACATCCCTGGCCTGGGCCGGTTGTTCGGCAGCAACAAGGACAACGTCAGCAAATCGGAACTGGTGCTGTCGATCACCCCACGGATTGTGCGCAACCTGCCGTACCAGAGCCCGTCGGACATGGAATTCCCGACCGGCACTGAAACCAGCATGCACATTCAGGCACCGGACCGTCGGATGGAATCGTCGATTTCGAACGAGCGCATCGACCGCCCGGTGGCGGCCACCACCACCCAAGTCGTGATCGGGAAGCCTTGATCATGAACGCCTCGCAACGCGGTTTTACCTTGATCGAAGTCGTGGTGACGCTGGCCCTGATCGGCTTGCTGGCCGGTATGGCCGCGCCACTGACCGAGACCGTGGTGCGCCGGGGCAAGGAGCAGGATTTACGCACCGCGCTGTACCAGATTCGCGATGCCATCGACGCTTACAAACGCGCTTTCGACGCCGGTTACATCGAGAAGTCGCTGAACAGCAGCGGCTATCCGCCGAACCTCAAAGTGCTGGTGGACGGTGTGCGCGATGTGCGCAGCGCCAAGGGCGCCAAGTTCTACTTTCTGCGCCGGGTGCCCCATGACCCGCTGGCCCCGGTCAAGCGCGACGACGAAGGCGGCTGGGGCCTGCGCGCCTATGACAGCACGGCTCAAAACCCACGCGAAGGCCAAGACGTCTTTGACGTTTATTCAAAGGCGCGCGGCAAGGGTCTCAACGGCATCGCGTACCGGGAGTGGTGAACTTATGCGTCGGCAAAAGGGTTTTACCCTGCTGGAACTGATGGTCGTCATGGCGATCATCGCGACCCTGATGACCATCGCCATGCCACGTTATTTCAACAGCCTCGAGACCTCGAAAGAGACCACGCTGCGCCAGAGCCTGTCGGTAATGCGTGAAGCGCTGGATCACTATTACGGCGACACCGGGCGTTATCCCGACTCGATCGAGCAACTGGTGGAGCAGCGTTACCTGCGCAGTCCGCCAATGGACCCGATTGCCGAGCGCAAGGACCTCTGGGTCATGGTCGCGCCGCCGGAGGGCGTACCGGGCGGGGTCGCCGATATCAAAAGCGGCGCCACAGGGAGGGCGCGTGATGGCAGCCTTTATTCCGAGTGGTAAAAACCTGTGGCGAGGGAGCTTGCTCCCGCTGGGCTGCGTAGCAGTCCCTCTTTTGGGGCCGCTTTGCGACCCAGCGGGAGCGAACTCCCTCGCCACACGTCCGCTATCAAGCTTGAGTGAGAAGCGCTGGACCAGCGAGGGCGGTTTCACCTACCTGGGCGTGTTGTTTCTGATCCTGGTGATAGGCATGGGCCTGGCCAGTGCCGGCGAGTTGTGGGCGACCGCTTCGCGTCGGGATCGTGAACGCCAGTTGCTCTGGGTCGGTACGCAATACGCCCAGGCATTGCGCAGCTATTACCGCAGTTCGCCAGGGCTGGCCCAGTACCCGAAAGCGCTCGAAGACCTGTTGCAGGACGAGCGTTTTCCCAACCCCAAACACCATCTCCGGCAGCTGTATCCGGACCCGATTGGCGGCGGCGAATGGACCTTGATGCTCGGCTTCGACGGACGCATCACCGGCCTCAACAGCGCGTCCACGGACAAGCCGCTGAAGCAGGCGGATTTCCCCGCCCAGTGGTCGGACTTCGCCGGCATGGCCAGTTACAAGGACTGGCAGTTCGTGGCCGAGAAAGCCTTCCTCGATGGCTCGTCAGGACCTGCCAAAGGCCAGTCGAAATTGCCCCAGGCGTTGCAGCCATGAACCGCTTCTGTGTGGCCGTGATCCTGATGCTGGCGTCCGCTGCCGCCGTGGCCGGCGAAGAGGACGAAATGATGGGTTTCATCGTCGATGACACGATCTCGCACATCGGCCACGACTTTTACTACTCGTTCAGTGAACGCCTGCGCGCCACCAGCCCGATGGATTTCAACCTGGTGGTGCGCGAACGACCTTCGGCGCGCTGGGGCGCCCTGGTCACCGTGGAATATCAGCAGCGTCTGGTTTACCGGCGTTTTCTGCCGCCGAACACCGTGGAACTCAAGGAAGAGGCCTATGACGCCGCCGACTGGGTTCGCGGGCAGATCGTCCAGCGCAAGCTGGAAGCCATGTTGCAGGACACAACGGACTTGGAGAGGGACGAATTATGAAAACAAAAACGTTCTCGCAACGCCCCGGGCTTTCTTGGGCGGGCCTCTGCCTGCTCGGGCTTGGCGGTTGTGGCCTGGTCCAGGCCACGGAGCTGGTCTACACGCCCATCAACCCGTCGTTTGGTGGCAATCCGTTGAACGGGACCTGGTTGCTCAACAACGCCCAGGCCCAGAACGACTACGACGATCCCGACTTGAAAAAACGTACCGCCGCGGCCGGTACTTCGGCACTGGAGCGGTTCACCAGTCAGTTGCAATCGCGGTTGCTCGGCCAGTTGATGGACAACATTTCCGCGGGCAACACGGGGAGCCTGACCACCGACGCCTTTATCGTCAACGTCGTCGACGACTCCGGGCAATTGACCATTGTCGTGACTGACCGAGCGACCGGTGAAGTCTCCGAAATTCAGGTGAGCGGCCTGGCCCCTTGATAGGGATTCGGGTTGATGGGGAGTAAAGGGCATGAAAAAAATAATGGTGCTGGGGTTGATGTTGGCGACATTGCAAGGGTGCAGTCTGCGCGAGCCGGTGGGGGCTGAACAGGACACTGAAACCCCGACGCTGACACCGAGGGCTTCGACCTACTACGACTTGATCAACATGCCGCGACCCAAGGGCCGGTTAATGGCGGTGGTCTACGGTTTTCGCGACCAGACCGGTCAGTACAAACCGACCCCGGCCAGCTCGTTTTCCACCAGCGTGACCCAGGGCGCGGCGAGCATGCTGATGGACGCGTTGCAGGCCAGCGGCTGGTTTGTGGTGCTGGAACGGGAAGGGCTGCAGAACCTGTTGACCGAGCGCAAGATCATTCGCGCCTCGCAGAAAAAGCCGAACACGCCGGTGAATATCCAGGGTGAACTGCCGCCGTTGCAAGCGGCGAACATGATGCTCGAGGGTGGGATCATTGCGTACGACACTAATGTGAAAAGTGGCGGGGAGGGGGCGCGTTATCTGGGCATCGATATTTCCCGTGAGTATCGGGTGGATCAGGTCACGGTGAACCTGCGGGCAGTGGATGTGCGCAGTGGGCAGGTGTTGGCCAATGTCATGACCAGCAAGACGATCTACTCTGTGGGCCGTAGTGCCGGGGTGTTCAAGTTTATCGAGTTCAAGAAGTTGCTTGAGGCGGAGGTCGGGTACACCACGAACGAGCCGGCGCAGTTGTGTGTGTTGTCGGCGATCGAGGCGGCGGTGGGGCATCTGTTGGCGCAGGGGATCGAGCGGCGTTTGTGGCAGGTGGCGGGGGATAATTCGCCGCAGAGCGGGGAGACGCTTGACCGTTACCTGACTCAGAACAGGGTGCCTGAAGATGAGTAAACCGAGGCGGCCTTCGGGCCGACCTGGTTCCTCTGAATGCACCGGATGCCCTCCTGTAGGAGCGAGGCTTGCCCGCGAAGGCGGCCTGATAGCCGACCATTCTCTTACAGATGCACCCGGAACCATTGTGGGAGCTGGCTTGCCTGCGAAGGCGGCCTGATAGCCGACCTATATTTTGTTGACCGAGGACATATCCATTCCTGCGGTAACGGCCACTTACGGTTTCGCCCTTACGGCGAGTCCCTTTTGTCAAACGCCACAAAAGGAACCAAAAAGTCTTGCCCCAGCGTCCGGCCCCTCGCTTAGGCTCGGCGTTCCCTCGCTCCGGTCCTGCTCCGTGGGCCCGCCGCCATCGGCCATCCATGGCCGGGGGCAGCTAACCCGGCATCCATGCCGGGTTGCCCACTGCGCAGAACCTCCACTCGGCCTCCCGAAGGGGCGGGCAGATCAAAAGCAAGATCAAAAGCGCAAGGCGAGCTAACGCTCGACCTCGTGGTTTGGTGGGTGTACGCCGATCCATTGTGGGAGCGAGACCGGCTTGCCGGCGAAGACGGCCTGACAGCCGACCTGTTCTCGCGGATGCACCCGGAACCAATGTGGGAGCTGGCTTGCCTGCGAAGACGGCCTGACAACCAACCTGTTCTCGCGAATGTACCCGGAACCATTGTGGGAGCTGGCTTGCCTGCGAAGGCGGCCTGACAGCCGACCTGCTCTCGCGGATGTACCCGGAACCAATGTGGGAGCTGGCTTGCCTGCGAAGGCGGCCTGACAGCCGACCTGCTCTCGCGGATGTACCCGGAACCAATGTGGGAGCTGGCTTGCCTGCGAAGACGGCCTGACAACCAACCTGCTCTCGCGGATGTACCCGAAACCATTGTGGGAATTGGCTTGCCGGCGATGGCTGCCTGACAGCCGACCTGCTCTTGCAGATGTACTGTGGGAGGGAGATCAAGATAAAAAGCGCAAGGCGAGGTCAACAAAATATAGGTCGGCTATTAAGCCGCCTTCGCGGACGAGCCTTAATGCGCGTCAGTTAAGCGAAAGCTGACTCTTGTAGGAGCGAGCTTGCTCGCGATGGACGCCAACGATAACGCGTATTCTCTGGATACACGCGTCGTCCTGAAGTCCATCGCGAGCAAGCTCGCTCCTACAGGGGGACTTGGTCTGATCTGAAGACTTTGTTTAATGGTGTTTAGATTTACTTCCTGAAAGCTACAGTTTCTTGCGTCGTTGCCTACACCTACGCCAGAATCCGCCGGCTTGTGTGCTTTGGTCCTGGTCTCTATTGTTTCCGTGTCGCTGCCAATTCAGCGATCGGGTTTAGCAGCTCGGACAATTTCAAGGCACGCCAGTGTCGCCTCCTGACCCTTCCACGCGAATGTTGCGCGGGTAGGTCTGCGTTTATGGTGACTGTGCGTGGGGCACTTCGGTGCGCCGGGTTCCTTGATCCCTGGTCTGCTAACCCGCGTACAGCCGCCACCCCATTGTTTAGCAGCAACGCGTGGCGGCTCCATTGATCAAGGAGCTTCACCATGCCAAAACCAACCCCCAATCCCCCCGAAAACAATCCCGCCGATCCCGCTTCCGACCCGGGTTTCGATCCCTTCCTTTTAAAAAAATCACATCCCTACACGCCTAACACAATGTTCTTGCTCGCCCCGGACATCGACACCGAAACCCTGTTGTCGAGCGCCTGCGGATCGCTGGCTTCGGCTAGTGTCATGGCCTGTGATTTCGCGGTTTTTCTGGACGGCCCGCAGCGCAGCATGCTGTTGGGTATCCAGCGGGTGATCATGCTGGCGGATCTGGCGGTGAATCGGGCGCTGGATAACATTGATCCACAAGGCTGACCACTGAACTGGGGTGGGGTGCTTTTGTGGCGAGGGGATTTAGCGAAACGTCGCACCGCCCCGTTCGGCTGCGTAGCAGTCGTAAAACCAGCTGGTGCGGTGTGCCAGTAAAAATGCATTCGCCGGGATTGGGGTCGCTTCGCAACCCAGCGGGGATAAATCCCCTCGCCACAGGGATTTCTGTTGCCTCGACCCCAAAGAAAACCGCGACCCTCACCCAGAGCCGCGGTTTTTTATACCCCGCAATTACTGCTGCAACACCGTCGCCCGGTTATCCATACCCATCTGCTGAACAGTCGCCATCTGCGTCACGCCGCTCTGTTCAACATGGGCAATGTTCCCGCTGCCGCCCTGGGTCAAATACGCCACGTTCATGGTGTCAGCCTGTTTCAGAGTGATCTGGTTATCGTTGCCCCACTGGGTGGTGTAAGCCTGGTTGTCGGTGCCGGACTGGTCGAACGCGGTGCTGTTGCCCATACCGTTGCTGCTGCCCTGAGCCAGGTTGGTGGTGCCGCGTTGGTCGGCGATGAGGATGTTGTCGCTGCCGTTCTGGTCGAAGTACAGCTCGTTGTAGTTTTCGGCCTGGCTGACGGTGGTTTTGTTGCCGCTGCCGGTCTGGTGGGTGGTCATGATGTGGCCGACGCCGTCCTGGGTGAAGTTGGCCACGTTGGCAGTGCCGGTCTGGGTGATGGTTGCGCTCTGGTTGCTGCCGAACTGACCGCCTTTTTGCGGACCTTTCCAGTCGCTGGCGTAGACCTTGTTGTCGCTACCCACCGAAGTGGCGGTGAGTGTATGGCCTTCGCCGGTCTGGTAAGTGAAGTGCACGTTGCCCGTGCCCGTCTGGTACAGCGCGAGGGTCGATCCGGTGGATTCGAACTGGTCGGCATAGATCGCGTTGAGGTCGCCGACCTGGAAGACCTGGGCGGTGTTGTTTTCGCCGAAGCTCTGGTCGACCACGGTTTCGTTGGTCAGGCCAATCTGGTCGACGGTGGCTTCGCTGCCGACTTGTCCGTCTTGCCAGATTTCAGTGCCGTTGCCTTCGCCGAGCTGGTTGATGGTCAGGTTGCCGCCGTCGCCGTTGCGCTGGTCGCCGTAGGCATAGTTGCTGGTGCCGGTCTGGTTGATGTCGATCTGGCCGCCCATGTGGTTGATCTGTTCGGCGGTGGCGTAGTTGGTGGTGCCGTACTGGATGATCACCGCGGTGTTGGCGATGCCGGGCTGGATCTGTTCGATGTTGGCTTCGTTGCTGTCACCGAACTGGAAGGTTTGACCGGTCGTGCTTTCCTGGCTGTCCTGATAGACGAACGAGAAGTTGCCGGAGCCTTGCTGTTGTTGCAGCACTTCACCGCCCCCCGCGCCGATCGACTGGCTGGCGTGGCTGGTGTTGTAGCTGCCGGTCTGTTGCTGGGTGATGGTGCTGTTGTCTTCGAACAATTGTTCGGCGTAACCGGCGTTGTAATCGCCGACCTGGTTCTGGTCGATGGTGCTGGTGGCGGAATCTTGCACCGCCGCCGCATCGTTGCCCTGGCCGAGTTGCTGCTGGGTGGCGGTGCTGAACGGGGCGAGGGTCTGCTTCACGTCGGCGACGTTGGCGGTGCCGACCTGGTCCTGGGTGGAAAGGCTGTCGTTGGCCAGCGCCTGGGCACTGACAATGATCAGGATGGCGGCGGTGAGGGGCGTCAGTTTGAACATGATGAAACCTCCATGTGGTGCAGTGCTTTAGCGGTATTGTTTGACCGAAACGCTCATGCCGTTTCCCGACTGGCTCACGGCGCTTGAAAGCCCCGTGCCGGCCTGGTCGATGCTGGCGTCGTTGTTGTTACCGTTCTGGGAAATCTGCGCGCGGTTCTGGCTGCCGGTTTGAGTGATGGAGGCGGAGTTGCCGTAACCTTGCTGAGTGATCATCGCCATCAGGTCGCTGCCTTGCTGCAGGATGAAAGCTTCCTGATTGCTCCCCGACTGGACGATGGTGCCGAGCAACGACTGACCGTTCTGTTGCACGAGCGCCACGTTGGCCTGGCCGTTCTGGTCGATCAGCGCGTGCTGGCCAATCGGCGGTGGCAACTCGCCGAGGTCGGCGCCGGGGGCCAGGTCGTCGTTGTCCATCAAATCGTCGGCGCGCACGCCCGCGCTGCTGCAGAGCAGAAGCAGGCAGAGCAGGGTGGCGATCGACGTTTTCATGAGGTTGTCCTTTAGAAAGAGACCCGCCCCATCGACCCTGTGGCCGATGGGGCGAGGGCTCAGTTCGAGATCACCGACACCGTGCGCACGGTGCCTTGGGACGAGGTGATGGTGGCGGTCGGGTTCGCCGACGGAATCACCGTGGTGGTGTTGTTCACCGTCAACCGCCAGCGACCGGTCACCGGCACCGTGGCGGTGCCCAGGGTCGCCAACCCGGTCGGGGTGCTGACCCGGACGGTGATGGTGTTGCCGGTGGTCACCGATGACGTGCCCGCAAAGTCCCAGGTAAAACGGTTGTTGGAGCGCGCCGACACCGTTGCCGTGGTCACCGTGAAGGTTTCTGCCGGTGGCCGTGGCGAGACTTGCACGGTGACCGTCGCCGGTGCCGTCGACAGGGCGCCGAGGTTGTCTCGGGCGATGTAGGTGAAGGTCGTGGTGAACGCCGTCGCAATGGTGGCCGGTGGGGTGTAGGTGATCACCGTGCCATTGCTGCTGACGGTGCCGCGACCGGCCGGCGGTTGGGTGAAGCTGTTGACGGCCAGCGGCACGTTGCCTTCCGGATCGGTGTCGTTGAGCAGCACATTGATCGGCACCGCCACGCCCAGCGTTGCGATGCTGTCCGCGACTGCCACCGGTGGCCGGTTAGGCGCCACGGTAATGGTCACGGTCGCCGGGTTTGCCGAGACCAGGCCTTTGACGTCTTGAGCCTTGTAGGTGAAGGTCGTTGTCAGCGGTGCGTTAACCACCGCCGGTGGGGTGTAGATCACGGCGGCCGAGCCACTCAATGCGACGGTGCCTTGCCCGGCGGCCGGTTGGGTCAGCGCGGTGATGTTCAGCGGCGTGTTGCCGTCCGGATCGCTGTCGTTGGCCAGCAGGTTGAGAGTGAGCGGCACCCCGAAGCTGGTACTGCCGGAATCAGCAACCGCCAGCGGCGCCTGATTCTCACCACTGTCCGGCGCTGTGCCTACTACCACGACAGGTTCAGTGTCACTGCCACCGGCGGCGGATTTGAGGGTGACACTGGCCGGAGGCTGCGTCAGACCGGCAACGGTCAGCCGTTGCAAGATGCCGGTTTTGCTCAGCCGTCCGTAGCCCTGGGCGACCATGTCCGGCACTGCGACTTCGTCAGACGAAGTGGCCTCGATCAGCAGGCTTTTACTGCTGAAGTTGTAGCGAGCGGTCTGCACTTTCACCACATCGGTGACTTTGCTCGACACCGCCGTTGGCCGGCTGGTGCCACTCGGGTCGGTAGCGGTGATCACCACCACCGGAGGAACGGTGCTACCCGTCAGGCGATGGCCGAAGAACTGGCCGGTGTTGTCGCCAAGCAGGGTGACCAGGCATGGCGTCTTTGGCGGTCCGGGAACCAGGGCCACGGTTTCGCGGAAGCACAGGCTCGAGCTGTTGGCCGATTTGGCAAAAACTTCTACCCGGGTACTGCTCGTTCCCGTTCCTGTAGAGGTGCGGCGGTAAGTGGCACGGCCGATTTCCACCGGTGTTTGCGCACGGTTGTCGAGGACTTTACCGGACACGGTAAAGAGGTTGGTCTGGAGGGTCCCGGCCGGACCCTGGACACGCAGGAAGTTGTTGTTGAACGGGCTGCCGGTGACCGCTTCGGTGAGGTTCGGGTCGCCAACATAAGTCTCGATGGCGCCGGTGTCTGGATTCACTTCGGTGTACGGACCGTTGACGCTGCGCAGGAATGGCCCAACCTCCCCGTTGAGCGCACCCGAGAAGTTGCCCGGAGCGCCGATGCCGATGTCGCGGGTGATGTTGATCGCCCTCCGGCCCGGAGCGGTGACGTTGACCGTTTCCACACCGTACGGGTGGGTGATGGTGTAGGTCCCCGCGACAGGTATGTTCACCCGCAGACGAATCCGCGCGAAGCTTGCCTGATCGCCGTCGACCGGGTTTTCCGAAGTGAACGCCGCTTCGATCCCGGCCACGTAGGCATCCACGCCATAACCTCCGACATCGTTGATGCTGGTCTCGGCGAGAAACCAGAACGCTTCCGGTGGCCAGTTATCGGGGAACACCATCGGCTGGGTGTCGTCGAAGACGCCGGGTTCCGGATTCAGGATGCACATGTAGGAGGGCGCGCCAGGAGCACCGGGTGACCGCGAGCTGGTGGCGCGCGACTGGCATAGTTCCAGCGACAGCAAATGGCTGTCCTGATACCACATGGGGAATTTCCCCGTGGCAAAGGTGTAGGGGCCGGTATCGACGGCATTGAGTTGCGCGAACGCACTGCCGGACAGCGAGAGAGTCAGCCCGAGCGCGTTGAGCGCGAAACGTGGCCACTTATTCATGATGCCTCCTGATGCGGATCTGGGCATGAGAGCGTTCATTGCACGATGACCACTTCTTCGGTGTCGCTGCCGCCATTGGATGACGTCACCCGAACCTTGCCCGGTGGAATCGGCGAGATGCCGGTCGACAGGGTTTTCTCTGCGCCGTTACCGCTGAGGGCGCCGATGGCGACACCTGTGCCGGTGGTGACGGTGAGTACCGGCGGCGACGTTTCATCGCTGGTCGAAGCCACTACCGTGATTTGTCCGCTGCTCAGGCTGTACTCGGCCCGTGAAATCACCACCAGGTCGGTCAGCGGCATGGACAAGGAAGTGGGCGTGCTGCTGGGGATGGCCAGATGGTTGTCGGCCGTCACCAGCAAGTTGCTCGGCAACGTCGGGTTGGTGGCTGACTGGGCGTACCAGTGGCCGGTGGTGTCGGCCTCGGTCAGTTTCAGCACCGGGCTGTTGCTGTCCAGGGTTACAGTGGCCGGTGGTGGCGGGGCCATGACGAAAACATCTTGCTGGGCCACCGGGGCGCTGCTGCCGGCCTTGCGCGAGTAAGTGCTGCGTTCGGCAATAATCGGGGTGGGTCGGGCCAGCGTCGATAATTTGCCGGAAATGGCCATCACCGTTGTGCGCAAGTCCAGTCCGTTCGGTCCTTCAATGCGGATGTAGTTGGTATTGAAAGGGCTGCCGGTGAAGGCCTCTTCCAGGTTCGGATCACCCACGAATCGCTCGGCGGAACCGGTGACCGGGTTAGTCTCGGTGTAGGGGCCATTGACGCTGCGCAGGAACGGGCCGATGTCACTTTTGAGTGCGCCGTCGTAGGTTTTCGGCGAGCCGATGCCAATGTCCCGGGTCATGTTGATCGCACGACGCCCGGGGGTATCGACGTTGAAAACATCGACGCCGTAGGGGTGAGTGATGACATAGGTGCCCGCGGTGGGCACGTCGACCCGAATACGGATACGGCCAAAACTGACCTGGTCGCCTTCAACCGGATCTTCAGCGGCGAAGGCTGCTTCGACGGCGCTGACATAGGTCAGGTCGATGCCCCGTGCCGCGTCGACGATTGATCCGTCGCCGGTGAACCAGAACGATTCGTCGGGAAAGTTGGTCGGGAAAACGATGGGTTGGGTGTCGTCGAAAACGCCGGGAGTCGGATTCAAAAGACACATGTAAGACGGCGCACCGGGCGCACTGGGAACCCTGGAGCTGACCGCCTTGGACAGGCAAAGATCGAGGGTTCGGCCGTGGGTGTCCTGATACCAGGCAGCAAACGAACCGTTGCCGGGAACATAAGGCCCCGGGTCGACAGCGAACAGCGCTGCCTGGGCGACGCCTTGGGCCAGAGTGGACACGACCAGGGCGATCGCGGTTTTGGACAGTAAAGGGTGCATGAGTATTCCCTCTATCAGAGACCTGCCCCGTGGGGAGGGGTCAGTTGAGAGGGTGTTCGGCAACTTCCATACCAATCGCGGAAAACTGGCGCCAGAAGCCCGGTATCAAGGCTTGTCAGGCTCAAGCGGCGTTTGAATGGCCGGCCGGGCGTCAGGGCCACTGTCCCCAACATTGGGGGCAGATGGAAAGATGGGGGAAGTGCGGACCGGGGGTCAGGCAAACAATCATGAGTGGGCTATAACCAATGGGGGAACCGCCGAGAAGTAGACCCATGAATCTGCCTACGCAAACGCTCCAGTCCGAGGAGGGCAGCCGCCTGAGCTCGCGCAAGCAGCCGTTCAACCTGCTGCGCTGGTTTTCGCTGATCAGCATGGCGGTGATCGGCACGGTGGCGGTGGCGTTGGGCGCAGTGTCCACGCGATTCGTGATTACGGAGAGCGTGCAGCGCGATGCGTTGCTGACCTCGCAGTTCATCCAGGCGATCGCCTCGGCCGAGGAGCGTCATGTGTCTTTCCCGAATGTGCGGACCCTGGGCGAGCTGCTGGACCCGCGCAAGGACAGGGATCTCCCGGACGTCGACCCGATGGCCCGCGCCAATGCCCGAGACGAATTTCTCGACCATATCGAGCACCTGCCGGACGTGATCCTGGCCAACATCTATGCGCCCGATCGCATGGTGATCTGGTCGACCAACCCGGCATTGATGGGGACCACGATTCACTCCGACGAAGACCTGGAACAGGCGTTTGCCTCCAAAACGCCTGTGTCGACCAGCTACCACAGTGTCGACAAGACACGCATGGAACAGAAGTTCATATCGCCACCGGATTTCATCTTCATCGAAAACTACATTCCGCTGTTCGATGCCGATGGCAAGAACGTCACCGCGATGGTGGAGATCTACAAGGAACCGAAGGACCTGATCGACCGCATGGAGCGCGGCCTGGTGTTGATCTGGCTAGCCACCGCGCTGAGCGGCGGGCTGATTTATCTGGGGCTGTACTGGATCGTGCGCCGGGCGGCGATTCTGCTGGAGGCGCAACAAAAACAACTGATCACCAACGAGACTTTCGTGGTCCTGGGCGAGATGTCGTCGGCGGTGGCCCACAGTTTGCGCAACCCGTTGGCGACCATTCGCTCAAGCGCCGAGCTGGCGCTGGAGTTCGACAGCGGCCCGGCGCACAAAAACATCACCGACATCATCGGCCTGGTGGATCGCATGTCGACATGGGTCCGGGAATTGCTCCAGTCCTTGCGCCCACTGCATGACGAGCCCGAACCGGTGAATCTGGTGGCGGCGTTGCACGACAGCCTCATGGCCTTCGAACAGCAGATCGACAAGGCCGGAGTTCACGTGGTGTTCGTGCCGATGGAAACGCCGATGGTCCTGAGCCAGCAAATACAGGTGACGCAGATCCTCAACAGTTTGCTCGCCAATGCGCTGGAAGCCATGGACACGGGCGGCACGCTGATCATCTCCCTGGAACCCACTGATGCCCGAGGCGTCAGCATGGTGGTGAGCGACACTGGCAAAGGCATGAACGAGGAACAATGCAGCATGGCCTTCCGGCCTTTTTTCACCACCAAGCAAGGCGGGCTGGGTGTCGGGCTGGTGCTGGTCAAACGAATCATGGAGCGCTACGGCGGCGCCGTAAGCCTGGACAGTCGCGAGGGCGAGGGCACGTGTGTCCGCCTGTCGTTCCAGCAGATTCCCTGAAACGGGGATGAACTTTCCCCGGTAGCGGGTGTCATTCCCCAGTCGTTTTTTCGGGCGTGGCAAATTGATGTTGATAAGCCATTGTTTCGCTAGGTATTAGTGTATTTGTAAAACGTTGTTACTAACTGGCGAGCTCCTTGCAAAACACCCATCACCCCTTCACAACTTCGAGGCGGCTGGTGATGGACAGAAAAGCGCGGCACCCCTGCAAGTGGCTTGGTCTCCTGACGCCTCTGAGCGTCCTTCTCACAATGACGTTCGGCACAACGAGCCTGCGCGCCGGTCCGATCGACGACGAAGGACAGCCGCAACCGTCCGACCCTTCAGCCTACTACGACGAACCGGCGGACAAAGCTGGCGCCTTGAACGCCATTTTGACCATGCCGCCGGCTAACCTGGATTCCTTCGATTTGCCGGGTGGCGTCAAAGGCAACCGAAACACCCCGCGCCAGGAAAACATCCTGCCGCCAGCGCTGCAGACCAGTTTCAATTACCCCACCAACGGAAAACCCAGTCCGCTGTATGGTGCTTTGCCGTTCACTCAGCCACTGGCGCTGTTCGAAGAATTCGGTCTGGAAAAACTCGACCCCACGACTCCGGCGGCACTTTTGCCGTTTCCACCCGCCGCCATCGGACCGTTGCCGCAACAAGATCCCACCAGCGTCGCTCGCAGCGCCCCACCAAGTGCGGCGCTCGACGCGTTTTTGCGTCAACCAGGCTTGACTCCGTTCCCCAGCCATTATTCCAACGTGGTCGACCGCAACCCTTGGCAGAAGCAGATCGAATTTTTCCTCAACCGCCGTGTCGGCTCGTCGGCGGAAGGCCGTCCGCCAGGAAAAGGCTGGTCGCACCAGCGCTGGAACGAGTTTTACCCGCAGGTGTCTTACAAAACCGTGCAAACCGGCGCACGGTTGAATACCGGTATGCGTGACAGTCGTCAGATGCACCGCTATGCCGTGGGCGAGTTTGGCCCCAATGGCCTCTATTACAATGTGGCAGGCGTGCCGGCGACCGCAGGCACCTCCAAAGGATTTGAACCGCGTTTTCACCCGAAAATGCCGGTGCAGAACCACAAATCGGTATGGACCTTCGACGGCACCTTGCCGCCCAAATTGCTCATGGTGCGTTACGGGCAACCCGTGTTGATGCGCCATTACAACGGCTTGCCGATCGACCCGTCGGCAAACATGGGTTTTGGCCTGCACACCATCACCACCCACGAGCACAACGGTCACGCACCGGCGGAAAGCGACGGTTATGCCAATGCGTTTTTCTTCCCCGGGCAATTTTACGACTATCGCTGGCCGATCCAGTTGGCCGGCTACGACAGCATCAACACCAAGGCTGAGGACCCGCGTGCAGCCTTTCCGTGCTCACCGGGTGAAACTCTGTGGACCAACGACCTCAACCCCAGCCGCAAGACCTGCGACAACGGCATGATCAAGGTCCGCGGCGACTGGCGCGAAACCATGAGCACCCACTGGTTCCACGACCACATGCTCGATTTCACCGCGCAGAACGTCTACAAGGGCAACGCGGCGATGATGAACTACTACAGCGCCCTGGATCGCGGCAATGAATCGGTGAATGACGGCGTCAACCTGCGTCTCCCCAGCGGCAGCGCCTTGCCTTGGGGTAACCGCGACTACGACGTCAACCTGATGTTTTCCGACAAGGCGTGGGATAAGAACGGTCAACTGTGGTTCAACCCCTTCAACACTGACGGCTTCCTCGGTGACCAGGTGCTGGTCAACTGGCGGTGGAAACCGACCCTGGACGTGCGGGCCCGCAGCTATCGCTTCCGCATGCTCAATGGCTCAGTGTCGCGCTACTTCAAAATGGCGCTGGTGCGCGAGATCAAGGGCACCAGCGGCGAGTTCCCAGGGCCTGCCGGGTCGGGCGTGTCGTATTCCCGGGTGCCGTTCCACATGATCGCCAACGACGGCAATATCATGGAACACAGCGTGCCGTTCGACGGCAGCATGGACCTGGATGCCGACGGTGATAAACAGAACCACAACGCGATCCTGCCAACCCTGGGCATCGCCGAACGTCACGACATCATCGTCAACTTCGCGAAAAACGGGATCAAACCGGGCGACAAGCTGTTCTTCGTCAACCTGCTGGTGCACGAAGACGGCAAGGGTCCGGAAGAACCCGTCTCCCTGGCTGACGTGCTGTCCGAGAAATACAAGGCGATCATCAAGCAAACCAGCAAGGGGCCGAAATGGGAAGACGGTGATCCGGCGGTAGGCAAGGTGTTGCAACTCAACGTCAAGGCTTACACCGGTCAGGACCTGGCCATGGACCCGGCCGCTTATGAACCGGCCAAACCGGGCAAGGCTGCGGGCTTGATGATGATCCCGCTGAAGATTCACTACGACAATGCTGCCGACAAGGCGCTGCTGGCCAAAGCCCGCCACCGCACCTACACCTTCGGCCGTTCCGACGGCACCGATGAAGCGCCCTGGACGATCAAGACCGACGGCGGCTTCGGGTTTCGCATGGACCCGCGCCGGCTGAACACCTCGACCAAACTGGCCAGCGGGCCGACCGACGCCGGCGTCACGGGTTTCGGCACGCTGGAGGTGTGGCATATCCAGGGCAGCGGCACGGGCTGGAGTCACCCGGTGCACGTGCACTTCGAGGAAGGGATCATCCTCAGCCGTGGCGGCAAGCCACCACCGGAATGGGAAAAATGGGCACGCAAGGACGTGTATCGCATCGGTTCGGAAAAGGATGGTACGGACAATGTCGAAATTGCGATCAACTTCCGCGAATTCGCCGGCACCTACATGGAGCACTGCCACAACACGCAACATGAGGACAACTCCATGTTGCTGCGGTGGGACCTTGAGAAACCGGGGCAACTGCAGTTGATGCCGACTCCGTTGCCGAGCTGGGATGGCGTGCGCTACGTGAACTCCGCCGCGCTGCCAACCTTTCGCACCGGCGATGGCTTCGGCCCTAAAGCGGAGGTCAAACCATGATCCGCAGGGGAGCCGGCATGACATCACGTACGCCGCGCTCCCGCGCCCTGGGCATGTACCTGATTTTGCTGCTGGTCAGCTGTGTGCTGGCCGCTTGGGTACTGCTCGCTCATGAAGGTGATGAACCGTCGCCGACGGAATCGGCGACACCCTGGGGCGGTGATTACTTCCCCAACACCTTGCTGACCGACCAGGACGGTCGGCAGGTGCGTTTTTTCGATGACCTGATCAAGGGCAAAGTGGTGGTGATCAACTTCATCTTCACCACATGCAGCGACTCCTGTCCGCTGGAAACCGCGCGCCTGCGCCAGGTGCAACAGTTGCTGGGGGACCGGGTGGGCCGGGACATTTTTTTCTACTCGATCAGCATCGACCCGTTGAGCGATACACCCGAAGTGCTCAAGGCCTACGCACAGCGCTTCAAGGTCGGGCCGGGCTGGCAGTTTTTCACCGGCGAATTCGACGCTGTTACCGATCTGCGCAAGAAGCTCGGGCTGTTCATCGAAGGCGTCGACAACGGCCGCAGCAAGGACCACAACCTGAGCCTGATCGTGGGCAACCAGAGCACCGGTCGCTGGATGAAAGCCTCACCGTTCGAAAATCCATGGATCCTCGCCGATCAATTGGCCAATACCTTGCAGAACTGGAAGCAACCCAGCGTTGAAGAAAGTTATGTCGATGCGCCCGAGATCCGTCCACCGAGCAACGGCGAAGAGCTGTTTCGTACCCGTTGTGCGTCGTGTCACAGCCTCGGGCCGCAAGACGGGCAGGGCATCGGCATGCGCAGCATCGGTCCGGACCTGATCGGCGTGACCCGTCTACGGGATCCCGCCTGGCTCAATCGCTGGATCCGCGAACCGGATCGCATGCTTGCCGAAAAGGACCCGATTGCGCTGGAACTGTTTCAACGCTTCGACAAAGTGCCGATGCCAAACCTGCGTCTGGATGTGAACGCGGCGCAGTCCATCGTCGATTTTCTGGAGGAGGAAACCGAACGTCAGCAACTGTTGCAGGCCGCACAGGCGCCATAGCGGCTAATTACTTTAGTTGAGCCACCGGGCTCGAACAATGCCACCTACACTGATCCGAAACGCCACTGAAAAGGCTTCATGTCAGTACCCAGGATTCGCCCCATGCAGATACTCGAACAACAAAAAGTACCTGCGCCGCCGAATACGCCGGCAGCAGAAAGCACGGGATGGCGTGGACAGTTCAATCTGCTGCGCTGGTTCTCCTTTGGCAGCTTTTTCATTATTGCCGCCGTGGCGTTGGGGCTTGGCTACATTTCCACGCGTTTCGTGGTCGAGGAGAGCATCGCGCGCGATTCCATGCTGACCGCGCAATTCATTCAGGCCATCGGTGATGCCGAAATCCGCCACGCATCGATCACCCCGAACAGAACCATGGGCGAAATGCTCGACCCGCGTCAGGACAACGCCTACCCCGATGTCGATCCGGGTGCCCGTGCCGCCGCGCGCACCGAGTTTCTCGAACATGTGCAGCATCTGCCCGACATTCTGCTGGCCACGGTGTACGCGCAGGATCGCACCGTGGTCTGGTCGACCAACCCGGAGTTGATCGGCTTGCGAATTGAAGATGATCAGGAACTGGACGAATCTTTCGAGATGAAGGAATCCGTGTCCACCAGCTACCACGAGATTGATGAGGAACGTCCCGAGCAGAGGCTGTTGCGCGAGCCGGAGTATCTGTTCATCGAAAACTACATTCCGATGTTCAATGCCGACAAGAGCAAGGTCATCGCCATGGTCGAGGTCTACAAGGAGCCGGCAGATCTGGTTGCGCGCATCCAGCGCGGTTTCAAGTCGATATGGTTGGCGACCTTGATCGGTGGTGCCGTCATCTACCTCGGGCTGTTCTGGATTGTGCGGCGTGCGGCCAAGCTGCTCGAAAGCCAGCAGAAACAGCTGATCGCCAACGAAACGTTCGTTGCCCTGGGTGAAATGTCCTCGGCCGTGGCCCACAGCTTGCGCAATCCGTTGGCGAACATACGCTCCAGTGCCGAACTGGCTCAAGAGATCGCCAGCCAGAATGCGCAGAAAAACATCGGCGACATCATCAATCAGGTCGATCGCATGTCGCGCTGGGTTCGCGAGCTGCTGGTGTCGTTGCGACCGATGAATGACGAGTACGAAACGGTGGATCTGGTGCTGGCCATCGACGACACCCTCAGTGCCTTCGACGCGCTGATCGACCGTTCCAATGTCGAGATCCGTTTCACCCCCAACACCTTCCCGCCTGTCGTCAGCCAACAAGTGCTGCTGACGCAAATTCTCAATAGCCTGTTTGCCAACGCCCTGGAAGCCATGCCCAAGGGCGGCGTGCTGACTATCGACATCGAATCGACTCAGCCCGGCCACATGCGCATGACCCTGAGCGATACCGGCAAGGGCATGACCCAACAGCAGCAGCAAATGGTCTTCAAGCCGTTTTTCACCACCAAACAAGGCGGGTTGGGCGTGGGCCTGGCCCTGGTTAAACGAATAATGGAACGCTTCGAGGGCTCGGTCGAACTGACCAGTCAGGAGCAGCAAGGGACCCGCGTCAGTCTTAACTTTAAAGTGGCAACGGGAGGGGAATATGGAGCACAGCATTCTGCTGGTCGAGGATGACGAACTCCTCGCCGAGAACATTCAGACCTACCTTGAGCTCAAGGACTTTGAGGTGACGGTCTGCCACTCGGCTGAAGAGGCGCTGGAGCAAATGCGCACGTTCGCCCCGGACGTGGTGCTGACCGACAATTCGCTGCCGGGCATGAACGGTCACGATCTGATCCAGAAGCTGCGCATCAGCGCGCCGGACCTGAAAGTGATCATGATGACCGGCTACGGCAATGTCGAAGACGCCGTGGTGGCGATGAAAGAGGGAGCGTTCCATTACGTCACCAAGCCGGTGGCGCTGCCGGAGCTCAAGCTGTTGCTGGACAAGGCCCTGGCCACCGACCGGATGGAGCGCACGCTGTCGTTCTATCAGGAACGCGAAGCGCAGAAGTCGGGGGTGCAGGCCTTGATCGGCGAATCGGGGCCGATGCTCTATCTCAAAAGCACGATTGGTCAGTTGCTCGACGCCGAGCGCCGGATGGCCAACACCGATCTGCCGCCCGTGCTGGTGGAAGGCGAGACCGGCACCGGCAAGGAACTGGTGGCCCGCGCGTTGCACTTTGACGGTCCGCGCGCCAAGGGGCCGTTCATTGAGTTCAACTGCGCATCGATTCCTTCCAATCTGGTGGAGTCGGAATTGTTCGGTCATGAGAAGGGCGCGTTCACCGATGCCAAGGACCGTCGCGTGGGCTTGGTGGAAGCGGCCGATGGCGGCACGTTGTTTCTTGATGAAGTGGGTGAAATGGATTTGCTGCTGCAGGCCAAACTGCTGAAGCTGATCGAAGACCGGACCATTCGCCGGGTCGGTTCGGTGAAAGAGCGCAAGGTCAATTTGCGGGTGATCAGCGCCACCAACTGCAACCTCGAACAAATGGTCCAGCAGGGCAAGTTCCGCCGCGACCTGTTCTTCCGCCTGCGCATCATTTCGATCAAGGTGCCGCGCCTGTATGCCCGTGGCGAGGACATCCTGTTGTTGGCCCGGCACTTCCTGGCGATCCACGGCAAGCGTTATGGCAAACCGAGCCTGCATTTCAGCGATCAGGCCGAAGAATTACTGCTCAGTTACAGCTGGCCGGGCAACGTGCGCGAGTTGCGCAACATGCTCGAACAAACCGTGCTGCTGGCCCAGACCGACACCATCGCCGCCCACCAGTTGAACGTCTGCCTGAGTCTGGTGGATGAGCCCCAGGTGATGCTGCAAGCGCATCACCTCAGCGAGTCACGTCCGGTCTACAACGGGAACGAGTCGATGAACCTGCCGGAAGTGGAACGCGACATGGTGCGCAAGATGCTCGACAAGACCGACTGGAACGTCACCAAATCCGCACGTCTGTTGGGCCTGAGCCGTGACATGCTGCGCTACCGGATCGAAAAACTCGGCCTCGCGCGCCCGGACAAACGTCAGTGGTAAACGGGCGTCGCCTGACCCTGGCGACTGAGGCAGGCCAGCAGGCAAGTGGGGTCGACGACTTCTTCGTTCACGTAGATGCCGCGTTCCGGATCGTAGGAGCGGATGAACACCCGGACGGTGGCGTCCGCGATCGTCGGCAACCGTGAGTCGGAGAACTCGTGCTGGCTGGCGATAGGGATGAACTCCAGAGGCGGTGTCGGGATGTACGAGCGCGGCGGCACGGTATTCAGGGTCGGCGGAACGGGGTGGGCGAAGGGCTGGTTCTCCCCGTAATAGTTGAACTCGCTGCTGTACTCGGACGTGGGTGTCAGGCTGTCTTGCGCGTGAACGCCGGCGGCGGTCAGGCAGAGGGCGAACAACAGCGGCAGATCGATGTGTTTCATGGCAGCACCTGCGAAATCGGTTTTCCCGCATTTCCCCAAGGTCATTAACTATAGCTGCCGGACGTGGGCGATGCCTGGCTTACAACATTCCAACAAACACCCGATAATCTTTCTCCGCATTCCAATCGCGAGGAGCTCTATGACCGCTATGAGAAGCAAGCGGCGCAGTTGTCGTTGTGTTTTACGTGGGTGGGAGTGAAGCGAGCAGCCTGGTGAGAAGACTCTCTCAGAGAGCCTAATGCTGTTCACTTAAATGCGGGCACCCACATTTGTGGCGAGGGGATTTATCCCCGTTCGGCTGCGAAGCAGTCGTAATCCGGACAACTCAATCTTTTCAATCTTTTTGGCCGGACGCTAGGGGCCGCTTCGCGACCCAACGGGGATAAATCCCCTCGCCACAGATTTCTTGCCCGCCTGAAGATTCTCTTAAGTGAACAGCATTACCCTCAGAGAACCGAGTGATTTACCGGGTGACCAGGTTGCGCGTAGAGATCAATTCCAAGGGCATGAATGACCTTTAAAACTGTATCAAAACGTGGTTTAGCGCCGGGTGCGAAGGCTTTGTACAGGCTTTCGCGACCCATGCCCGAATCCTTGGCAACCTGTGTCATACCACGGGCTTTTACGACGTAGCCGATAGCACGAAGAAACTCCTCGTTGTCGCCGTCTGCCAGCACTTGGGAAAGGTACTCGCTGATGGCTTCGTCACTATCCAGCAGCGCGGCCATATCGAATGTAGTCAAAGTTTGGCTCATGGTTAAACCTCGTTACCCATTTTCATCTGACTGCATACGAAAGAGCAGTCGGGCCGTTCCTTTGTCACGTATGTCTTTTCCTTGAAGTGTGTGGGACAGATCATGTCATCGTTGATTGCTAGGCGTCAGCGCAGTGCCGCAACAATGTCCACGAACAAAACCCACACAAGGCCGCTATCCTTTTCCCCACGCCCCCTCAATCAGGTTCACCCATGCTTCAGGTCCAAGGCGTCTTCAAAAGCTACGCCACGCCGCAAGGTTCGCTGCCGGTGTTGCAAGGTGTCGACCTGACGCTGAAACCCGGCAGCAGTCTGGCGTTGATGGGTGAGTCGGGCAGTGGCAAAAGCACCTTGCTGCACCTGATCGCGGGGTTGGATAAGGTCGATCGCGGCAGCATCCGCAGTGGCGAGCATCAGCTTGAACGGATGAGTGAAGGGCAACTGGCGAACTGGCGGCGGACTGAAATCGGTCTGGTGTTCCAGCAGTTCAACCTGATCGGCAGTTTGCGCGTGGAGGACAATCTGGCGTTTCAGGCGCGACTGGCCGGGCGCCACGATCCGCGCTGGCAGGCGCATCTGGTCAAGCGACTGGGGTTGGGTGATTTGCTGCGGCGTTATCCGGAACAGCTGTCCGGCGGTCAACAGCAACGGGTCGCGCTGGGGCGGGCGTTGGCGTCGAAACCCAAACTGCTGCTGGCCGACGAACCCACCGGCAGCCTCGATGAAGCCACCAGCGATGACGTGCTGAAGTTGTTGCTGGAGCTGCTCGACGACAGTCCTACGACATTGTTGATGGTCACCCACAGCCCAAGGGTGGCGGCGCGACTGGCGGAGAAAGTGGTGTTGCACCATGGTCGTCTGGCTGGCGCGGACGAGCGCTGAGGTGCGGGTTCTTCGTGAAACATTGCGGGCGCTGCTCAGCCATTGGCGGCAGCACCCGGTGCAGTTTTTCAGTGTGCTGACCGGGCTCTGGCTCGCCACCAGCCTGCTGACCGGCGTGCAGGCGCTGAACAGCCAGGCGCGGGAAAGTTACGCGCGGGCCAGTCAGTTGATCGGCGGCGAACCCCAGGCCAGCCTCAGCGCGCCCGGTGGCGGGACGTTTTCCCAAGTCTTGTTTGTCGAGCTGCGCCGTGCGGGTTGGCCGGTGTCGCCGGTGCTGCAGGGGCGAATAACGCTCAAGGGCCATGAAGACCAGCGCTTGCAGCTGATGGGCATCGAGCCGGTGTCGTTGCCGTCCGGTTCTGCGGTGGCCGGGCGGACGCTGGCGATCGAGCAGGTCGTCGAGTTTTTCAGCCCGCCGGGCAGCACCTGGATTTCCCCACAGACCTTGCAGGCGTTGGGGTTACGCGAAGGCGAGCGTCCTTCCAGCTTGAACGGTGTGGCGTTGCCGCCACTGCAGGTGCAAACCGACATGGCCCCTGGTGTGTTGCTGGTGGACATTGGTTTCGCTCAGCAGATTCTGGGACTGCCGGATCAACTGTCGCGGCTGCTGTTGCCCAAGGATTTCACCGCGACCTTGCCGGATCGGTTCAAGGGACAACTGCAACTCAAGACCAGCGGCGAAGAAAACAATCTCGCGCGCCTGACCGAAAGCTTTCACCTGAACCTCGATGCCTTGGGGTTTCTCTCCTTTGTCGTTGGCCTGTTCATCGTTCACGCCGCGATCGGGTTGGCACTGGAACAGCGTCGTGGCTTGCTCAGAACCCTGCGTGCCTGTGGTGTCAGCGCACGTATGCTGATGGCCGGTCTCGCGATTGAAATGGGTGCGCTGGCGCTGATCGGTGGTCTGTTCGGCGTCGCCAGCGGCTACCTGCTGGCCAGTGTGCTGCTGCCAGACGTCGCCGCCAGTCTGCGCGGGTTGTACGGCGCCGAAGTGGCGGGGCAGTTGAGCCTCAGCCCAGGGTGGTGGCTCAGCGGTGTTGGCCTGAGTCTGCTGGGTGCATTGCTGGCCGGTGCCAACAGCCTGTTGCGGGCGGCGCGTTTGCCGTTGCTGGCCCTGGCCGATCCGCAGGCCTGGCATCAGGCCCACGCGCGTTGGTTGCGGCGACAGGGTTGGGTTGCGGCGATGGCCGGCCTGATCGCGTTGCTGGCGTTGATCTTTGGCGACAGTCTCGCCAGTGGCTTCGTGCTGATGGCCGCGCTGCTGATTGGCGCGGCGCTGGCGCTACCGGTGGTGCTCGATTCGCTGCTGAACCTGGTGCTGCATCGCAGCCGTTCGGTGCTCGGCCAATGGTTTCTCGCCGATTGCCGTCAGCAATTGCCGGCCCTGAGCCTGGCGTTGATGGCGCTGTTGTTGGCACTGGCGGCGAACATTGGCGCCGGCAGCATGACCGCCGGTTTTCGCCAGACCTTCAGCGACTGGCTCGAACAACGGCTGACCGCCGAGCTGTACGTGAACCCGCAAAATCCGGCCCAGGCCAGAGAACTGCAGAGCTGGCTCAAACAGCAACCCTCACTCACCGCCGTGCTGCCCAACTGGCAGGTGTCGATCCAGTTGCAGGGCTGGCCGGCGGACGTTTTTGGTGTAATCGACCACCCGACGTATCGTCAACACTGGCCGTTGCTGGAAGCCTTGGGCGACAACCCGTGGGACCGACTGGCCAAGGACGACGCGCTGATGCTCAGCGAACAACTGGCCCGGCGACTGAAGGTGCGTCTCGGCGACCACCTCACATTGCCCACGCCGACCGGTCCGTGGTCGCCGCGAATCGTCGGGATCTACGCCGACTACGGCAATCCCAAGGGCCACATTCTGGTCAACGTCGACCACCTGCTGCGCGGCTGGCCGCAACTGACGCCGAACCGCTTCAACCTGCGCATCGAGCCTCCGTTGATCCCGGCGTTCCTGAAAACGCTGCAAACACGCTTCGCCCTCGACGACAGCCGCATCGTCGATCAGGCCCGGCTCAAAGGCTGGTCCACCCAGGTGTTCGAACGCACCTTCGCCGCCACCGCCGCGCTGAACAGCCTGACCCTTGGCGTCGCGGGCGTGGCGTTGTTCATCAGCCTGCTGACCCAGAGCCAGAGCCGCCTCGGGCAACTCGCGCCGCTGTGGGCGTTGGGCGTGACGCGCCGGCAATTGATGCTGCTCAACCTCGGACAAACCTGGTTGCTGGCGGTGCTGACGCTGGTGCTCGCGTTGCCGCTGGGCATCGCACTGGCGTGGTGCCTGGACACGGTGATCAATGTTCAGGCGTTCGGCTGGCGCCTGCCGTTGCGGTTGTTCCCGATGCAGCTGGCGCAGTTGATGGGGCTGGCATTGCTGGCGACCTTGCTGGCGTCGGCGTGGCCGCTGTACTCGCTGTATCGCTCGCAACCGGCGGATCTGTTGAGGACGTTTGCTCATGAGGATTAAGCTCGGCGTGCTGTTGCTGGCGCTTCTTTTGAGCGGCTGCGATGACTCGGCGCCGGTTGAAAAAGGCTTCGCCGGTCTCGGCGGTGAGGCCGCTGCATTTACGCCGGTGCTGCCTGGTCGGGTGTTCAGCTTTCCGGCAGATCACGGACCTCACGACGGTTTTCGCATCGAGTGGTGGTACGTCACCGCCAACCTCAAGGACGAGCAGGGTCGCGAGTTCGGTGTGCAATGGACACTGTTTCGCAGTGCGTTGAAAGCGGCACCCGAGGTGGCGGGGTGGGGGAACCAGACGATCTGGCTGGGCCATGCGGCCGTGACCTCGGCGACGGTGCATCACGCGGCTGAACGCTATGCCCGTGGCGGCGTCGGGCAGGCCGGGGTGAGCGTGCAGCCCTTCAGTGCATGGATCGACGATTGGCGGTTCAGCAGTCAGGGCGCCGATGCGCTGGCGGATCTTCAACTCAGCGCCCGTGACAAGCTATTCAGCTACCAATTGCGGCTCACGTCCACGCGTCCGCCGGTGCTGCAAGGCGACAAGGGCTTCAGCCAGAAATCCGAACAGGGCCAGGCCTCGTACTACTACAGTCAGCCGTTTTTTCAGGCCAGCGGTACGGTGGATATCGACGGCAAGACTTATCAGGTCAGCGGCCCGGCGTGGCTCGATCGCGAGTGGAGCAGCCAGCCGCTGACCGCCAACCAGAGCGGTTGGGACTGGTTTTCCCTGCACCTGGACAGCGGCGAGCAGGTCATGCTGTACCGTATGCGGCAGAAGAACGGCGAACTGTATCTCACCGGCACCTGGATCGACGCCCAGGGCCAGACACAGTTATTGCACGCCACCGATATCCGCCTCACACCGCAAGACACCGCGAAAGTCGCCGGGCGTTTGATGCCCGTGCGCTGGTCGATCAACATCCCCGCCAAACACCTCGACATCACCATCAACGCGCTCAACCCCAATGCCTGGATGGATTTGCGCATTCCGTACTGGGAAGGCCCCGTGCGCCTGAGCGGCAGTCACGCGGGGCAGGGCTATCTGGAAATGACCGGGTATTAAGATCAAAGGATCGCAGGCTTCGCGTAGGAGCTGGCGAAGCCTGCGATCTTCTGATCCTGCTCTTGACCTTATGTGTCCAATCCACAGGAACTACGACCGTCGCCCGACTCTCTACCGTACGAACGCCCCACCGGAGCCCGCCATGAGCGACGACCTCAAACCACCCGGCCTTGCCTCGTGGCAGCGCCTGTTCGAAGACAAGGCCTACTGGCAGCAATCCCCCGACGCCCATTACGCCGAGCTGCTGCGAATGGCCGACGATTTGCTGGGGCAGGGCGCCATCGACCTGGACCAGTGGCAGGCCCTGAAGGCCAAGGCCGATCAATCCCACAAAGACTCGCCTGGTGTGAACGTCGCCCACGAGGTCGACGACCCCGACGCCTG
This sequence comes from Pseudomonas sp. LBUM1670, assembly GCF_059695695.1. NCBI lineage: Bacteria > Pseudomonadati > Pseudomonadota > Gammaproteobacteria > Pseudomonadales > Pseudomonadaceae > Pseudomonas > Pseudomonas sp. LBUM1670. Next base: position 2,338,684 of record NZ_CP166783.1, read on the forward strand.
AGGAAAACCATCATGAACCGCCAATCGCCTGACACCTCGGAACACCCCGACGAACCGCGTCCACCCGGAGAAGTCGAGCGCGACAACGACGCCCTGCGCCCCACCGATCCGACCCGCCGCAAGGACAGCGGCAAAGGCACCGACAGTGGCGAATCCACCGCGCAAGAAACGGCGGAGAATCGCTAAGCAATGTCTATGCTCAGTGGCACGGACGGCGCTGAGGCTGAAGGACTTGAAAGTAGGGTAAAGCGTTGTTGTGACTTATACCGATGTATTGAAGGTAACCAGTCAACACGAAAGTTGAGTATTAACTCTATGTGACGATAGTTTTTGTATAACTTTTGTACAGGAATAACTGGCTTTATGATCGAACTGGTGAGTTTGGTTGGTGTATGTAAGTCATATTTAGGCTGACATCTAATCATTACTCGGTAAATTTCATGTTATATGCGCGGACATATACAAAGAGTTCTACTAGAATACCTCCCGTTCGCCCAGTGGCAGGGCTCTTTGCCAGTGCATGGATTGCCGAGGCCATTACACTGGGCGAACACCTTGTCCAGGTGCGATACGCACTGCAGTCATCCGTAATGGACTGTCATTGGGTGACGCGCACGAGGGTGGTTATCGGCCTTCGCGCTCCTGTGGGAGCGGATGCACGCCCGAAAGCCATATCAGACACTGGGTTGCCTTTTCTGCGTCATCCATCCTCGACGATTCTTTCTTAGCTAGCTCAGTAAAAATCCCTGTCACATCCTGGCGATAAAACATTAGCCAACCCTCTCGTCCTTCGTTGACTATTAGGTAGATGTGTCCATTACCTTTGACGGTCAGTGGCCAACAGCCGAAGTACGCTCGCTGATCCGAAAACGCGGTGACGGTGAAACCAGCACGCTGTACAGCGTTTTTCAGATCGGGATATGGCAAATGACACACTCCTTCTCTACAGATGTTCTATGTCTTTAGGACCGCCATCATTGATGAGCTTTGCCATGCGTTGATTGTAAAGGTCAATGTCCTGCGCGTCGGTGGCCTTGCTCAGCTCTTTACGCGATCATTGTAAAATTTCCGATTTAAAGCCCCTTGTCTCTTAGGTACTTAAATACCTCGGCAGGGCACCACTCTCTACCATCGGAAAAATAAACTTCAAGCTCCCTGAGTTGGTTAAATATTTCAGCTTTTTTTTCATCGTTTGGTGTGATGATTTTGTACTCATTTAGATCAATGGCATTTGTAAAACCAATGCCAATAAGTTTTTCTATTATTTTTGCATCAAGAATTTTTACTCTAACAAAATCGCTGTCGGATTTTGTAACATGGGCTTGGACTGTATTCATTTAGCTAGTATTTCTGTCATGGTAGATACACCAGGTGCATCGGTAGTGGAGAACTAAATGGGTCGGAGTTATTTAATTAGTTTGCGTCCATAGAAAATAGATCTGTCAATTTTCAAGCTCGAAACTTACTTATTGGTATGTTGGCTTTGTCGAGCGCTTTGATGAAATCATTTAGTGTGGAGAAGCTTGATTTTTTAAAAAGTCCAATATCCAGAGTGCGTTTAGTTCGATAAATAAAGGTGTCCAATCAGGGGTGGAAGCTTCAGCCTCCGGTAACTCGAATCCCGATAGCCCATGACCCTTCCCTGCTGAAAACAACAAGCATTTATGCTCGTAGGAATACGCAATAAATTTTGGCCACTCCGGGTCGTGAGGGCTGTCTGACGGAATGTCTTTCTTTGCTAAAATAAAGTAGTCTTTCATTGTTTTTCCGGCAGGACCTCAACTTTGTCGAAATGTATAACTCTGCTGTTTGTGTGAATCTGCTGTGCACCACATTCTCCATACTCTGGATATGCGTCAGCAAATGGCTCCAGCTTGGTTTTATCTTCGTCACCTTTCCAGAACCCTTTGCGTTTCGTCCCTTTACCTCACCGTTTCAATTCGATGGTTCCTGCAAGGCGATTTTGGCTAATGGGCTAATTCCCTAGTCAGTTGGTGTCATTCAGGTTTTAATGAAGAAGAGGGCAGTTTTTTTTGTGAGTGCATAAATCTATTCGTGATTTAAAACTCTATAGTTTCAGGTTGACCGATTAGTTTTGTTATCTTGTCGATGAAATCGTGTTCATCAACGAAGTTTGTATTATCAATCAGGTCTATGAACCATAGCAGGTCTAAGGCTATAAATAGTTCAAGCCACTCCGGTCTTTTAGCTTTTGTTTCAGGCATGTCGCTTGCGGCGAATCCATGGCCTTTACCTTCGGCCAGGTAAAAGTAATTGTCTTTATATGAGTAGCCTATTATTTTTGGCCATTCAGAGCTATGCGGCAGAGTTGGCTCCATATCTTTTTTGGCGATTACATAAAAAGTTCTCATTACTTCTCCGGAAGTATATCGACTTGGTCGAAGTTTACCTTCTGACCGTCTAAATGGAGCTGCTGAGCTCCTCCGTCGCCATATTTTTCATAAGCTTCGGCCAATGGTTCTAACTTACTTTTGTCAGTGTCACCTTTCCAATATGGAACTCTGGCTTTGGGTTTTCCATCAACATAAAGCTGTAACGTATCAAATTCGGCTCTTATCCTGGCATCACTCCAAGAACCAGGCCCGTTTTCATCCGGTCCGTGCTCCGGGCCCTTGACTTGAAATGCGTCGCGCGCGCCTTTACCTGTTTCGTGCTTTTCGAATCCGAAATACGTTACGCCTTGTGTTTTCGTTTCGATTGCATCCTGCCCCCACTTATTGATGCTTCCATCATCGTTTTTGTACCTGATGTATCGATATCCTGTAGAAGGCATCGTGGAGTCCGGCCCTGAAGGACCTACATAGAAGTCTGGTTTAGACTGCGCAACATCAGGTGCTTTTGTAAGATCTACCACACTAGCTTTGGATACAGGATCTTCCATCGGATTTGGAGGTTTGCATCCATCTCCTCCTGGACACGTATCCAACCCCAACGGATCCACCCACCCCGTAGGGTTAGGTACGTACTGGTAGTTGTTCAACCCACCCGCAAGCTTGATCGGATCCGGTGTCAGAAACCGTCCAGTGCCCGGATTGTAGTAGCGATGCCGGTTGTAATGTAAGCCCGTTTCCGCATCGAAGTACTGCCCCTGAAAGCGCAGCGGGTTGTCGATTTCGGCAATGTCGAGTTTGGCGAGGTTGCCGTAGGCGCGGTATTTCGCCGACCACATGATCTCGCCACTGTAGTCGGTGAGTTCCTGCGGCGTGCCGAGGTGGTCGAGTTGGTAGTAGAACGGCGTAGCGTTCAGCGGGCCTTCGCCATCGAGCATCGCCAGCGGGCGGAAGGTGCCCGGTTCGTAGATGTAGCTGCGATATCGGTTGTCGGCGCTTTCGGCGATGAGACGTTCGCCTTGCCACAGGAATTCGGTGGTGTGGCCATCGAAGGTTTTGGCGATGCGTCGGCCGAAGGCGTCGTACTTGTAGCTTGCGATGCTGCCTCCGGGGAGGCTGACGCCGATCAGGCGATGTTGGCAGTCGTAACGATACTCGGTGACGAGTTTCTGCCCGGCGCCGCGACGTTCGCGAATCAGGTTGCCGTGGGCGTCGTAGTCGTAGTGGCGGTCCCCCTGCATCAGCAGGCGATTGCCTTTGACGTTGGCCAGGTTCGCAGTCGTCTGGTCGCCTTTCGCACTCTTCACAAAACGGTGCATTGCGTTTCAGCGTATTGATCTGCGCCGGGGTCAGGACCGCGCCGGCCTTGTTGGCATCCGCCTGTTTCAGCACGCCGGGCATCAGTGGCGCTGCGCCAGTGCCGCTGCCGGGGCTGCCACCGGAGTTCATGTTGATGACCGGGCCGCTGAGGGTGACGCCGCTGGCGTCGATCTTGATGAAGCTGCCGCCGCCCTTGAGGGTCAGTTCGCTCCCTGCCTCCAGCACCACTTTCATGCCGCTGCTCAGGTGGATTTCCTGCCCCGCATCGATGAATTGCCCGGTGCCGATCTTGATGTGCTGGTTAACCCCCACGGTCAGGTGGTCGTTGGCGCGGGCTTCGACCTTGCGGTCTTCATAAACGGTGTGGTGTTCTTCGGCCTTGAATTCGCTGTAGCTGTTCTTCTCCACGGTGTCGTGGCGTTCGTTGCCGACGCGGATTTTCTGGTCGTGCTCGACGTTTTCGTCCCAGTCGCGCTGGGCGTGGAGGAAGATCTGTTCCTGGCCTTTCTTGTCTTCGATGCGCAGTTCGTTGAAGCCTGCGCCGCCCGGTGAGCTGAGGGTTTTGAAAGTGGTGCGGGTCTTGTTCGCCGGGAGGGCGTACGGGACGACGTTTTCCTTGTGGTACAGGCAGCCGCTGATCAGCGGCTGGTCGGGGTCGCCTTCGAGGAAGCTGACGAGCACTTCCATGCCGATTCGCGGGATGGCGATGCCGCCGTAGTGCGCCCCGGCCCAGGCGGAGGAGACGCGCAGCCAGCAGCTGGTCTTGTCGTCGGCCTGACCTTCGCGGTCCCAGTGGAATTGCACTTTGACGCGGCCGTACTGGTCGCAGTGAATTTCTTCACCTTTGGGGCCGGTGACCACAGCGCTCTGGCTGCCGAGGATGCGCGGTTTTTTCTGTGTCAGCGGCGGACGATTCGGCACGTCCCACGGCGTGGCCTGGAAGCGGTTGCGATAACCCTGATGGAAATCGTCTTTCAGATTAGTGGTGCTGCTGGTGACCGACTCTTCCAGCACTTGCGGCTGTTTGCCTTCGTGCAGGACTTCGGTCAGCAGCCACAGGTCGTTCCATTTGGCTTTTGGGTGTTGGGTCAGGGCCAGGAAGTGGCCGCTGACCAGCAACGGCTGATCGCTTTTGCCTTCGGCCAGTTGAAAGTCGCTGCGGTGACGTTCGAGGGCGCGTTTGGCCAGGTGCTTGCCGCGTTCGCGGTCCATGAAGCGACCGGGGTAGTCGTAGTCTTCGAGGTCGGGCAGGGCGTCGCCGCGGTTTTCACTTTCGAGGGTGATGCGCGGTTTTTCGAAGTCGTAGTCGCGGCGGGTAATGCGGCTGGTGCGGGTTTCCAGGCGCAGGTCGAAGCGCTTGATCACCGGGTTGTTGGCGACCATGCCGGAGTCTTGCTGATAGGGCACGGGCGCGAGTTTCGGGAACACCGTCTGGTCATCACCGAACACCAGTTTGTGGGCGGTGGCGCTGTGCTCGAAGTGGTAGTGGATACCTTCTTCCTCGCACAGGCGCTGGATGAATTGCAGGTCCGATTCGTCGTACTGAACGCAGTAGATGCGCTCGGGATAAATCGCCCCGACCTTGAATTCGTAGGCATTGCTCTGGATGCCGTGTTCTTCGAGGACCAGTCCGATGATTTTAGGCACCGTGAGGTTCTGGAAGATGCGTTGGTTGATGCGATGCGCGAGGTAGGACAGTTGCGGGCGCAGGGTCACCGCGTAGCGGGTCAGGCGTTTGCCGGAATCACCCTGGGCGGCACGGTAGATCTGGCCATGAATGCCGCTGCCGTCAGGCGAGAGCTGCAAAAAGGCCGGTTTGTGCAGCAGGCTTTCGAGGTCCAGGGACGGCTTTTCGCTGACCAGTTCCACCTCGAACACAAAAGGTTGGCTGATGGCTTCCCGACCTTGCAGGGACAAGACCTGGAAGTCGTTGGAAAGACCTTCGATGGTCAGGGCAAAGTGAGTCTGATTGGCCGGCGCGAACATCCCTTGTTCCTCGTGCAGTGCTGCGGCGTTCGCCGGCACCCGGGCAGGGCGCTTGCGGACGCGAAAATTCTGGAAGGGCGTAAACAACATCGACCAGCAGAGCTGGCCGATGCTTTAGACGGTCGACCTGGATCAGGCCACCGGCAGACGCCAGTCATCGGAACCCGAAGTACCGGATACTTCGTGGGTCCAGGTGATTTTGCGGTAGGTGAATTGCACTTCTTCCAGGTGCGTGAAGTGCGAGTTCGACGGATCCTGGCAGTTGTGCATTTTGTTGTTGATGGCGACGATGATCGCGTCTTCCAGTTTGGTGGTGTAGTAGTGCTCTTGGGTACCTTGAGCCGAGGTGCGATACCACTGGATAACGATTTCGCTCATGCGCTCGCCGGAAGTCAGAGCTGCCTGCAACAGTGGCGAAGACTTGTCGTAGACCTTGGTGATCACGACTGGCTTGTGCACGCGCTGACCGGTTGGTTGGCCGGACTGCGGGTCACGCGGGATGATCACGTCGTGGCTGAAAGCCTGAACCATGACCTGGTCTTCGTGACCTTCCTGGTAGGTGTTGCCAACCGAGTCGGCGGTGAAGGCGCCGGCGGTGATCAGACCTTGTTTTTCGCCAGTGACGGACATGTACGCTGGTGTTGCCATGGATGCTCTCCTTGCTGAATAAGTGAGGGTGCCCGGGAGGCGATATCGCCCGGTGGGTGCATGACTGTTATCAAGGTCTGTGCCAGAAACGCTTAAAGCCATAAAAATCATGGCTTTGCAGTGAATTTTTGGTCGCTGGAAAGATGGCCGGCAACGTTCACCCCGGAATGTGCGCAAGAACTTGCGCAGCACTGCGCAACTTTTTGCGCACTGGGCTGGAAGGCCTGAAAAGTCGGGTGCTCAGCGCTGAAACAGCGTGTTTGGCCGGATCGATTGCGCAACTTCTTGCGCATCAAGGCAGTTGGCCATCCCGAAGAGCCCAATCGTGAAAGGTGCAACGAACTGCGCAGCCTGATGGTCAAACTCAGCGCCGAGGGTGACCGAACATTTCCCGAATTCAAGGAGTGCGACATGAAAATCCTGATGGTTCTGACGTCCCACGATCAATTGGGCGATACAGGTAAGAAAACCGGCTTCTGGCTGGAAGAATTCGCCGCACCGTATTTCGCTTTCAAAGACGCCGGCGCTCAGCTGACGCTGGTTTCACCCAAGGGCGGACAACCCCCATTGGACCCGAAGAGCGACGAACCGGACGCGCAAACTGCGGCCACTGATCGCTTCCGCAAAGACTCCGCGGCCCAGTCGGCATTGGCGTCGACCGCGCTGCTGAGCAGTGTGAGGTCCGAAGATTACGATGCGGTTTTCTACCCGGGCGGCCATGGCCCGCTGTGGGACCTGGCCGAAGACAAGAATTCGATCGCGTTGATCGAAGCGCTGCACGAGGCAGGCAAACCGGTTGCGGCGGTCTGTCACGCGCCGGGTGTGTTGCGTCACGTCAAGGGGGCCGACGGTCAGCCGCTGGTCAAGGGCAAGCGGGTGACGGGGTTCACCAACTCCGAGGAAGAGGCGGTGCAACTGACGGACGTTGTGCCGTTTCTGGTCGAGGACATGCTGAAGGAGAAGGGCGGGATTTATTCCAAGGGTGATGACTGGGCGAGTTATGTGGTGACGGATGGTGTGCTGCTGACCGGTCAGAATCCGGCGTCGTCCGAGGCCACGGCTGAAGCGCTGTTGGCGAAGTTGAAATAAATAAAAACCTGTAGGAGCCGGGCTTGCTGTAATGCCAGTCAGTCAAGGAAATTGTAGGAGCGAGCTTGCTCGCGATGGACTCACGAGCGCCGCGCTAATCAGAAAGTACGCGTCATCGTTAACGACCATCGCGAGCAAGCTCGCTCCTACAGGTCGGTGTGCGTTGAAGGGGCGGGGGTCATTTTGAATTCAGCGTGGCAAAGCATTCCTCGATCGAGCGCCGCTGCGTCTCGGCATACAACCCCAACTCATCAATGGTCCGGCGCCCCAGCGCTTTCTCGAACGCTTGCTGGTTCGAATGCTCGCCATAGTGGGTTTGCGCCGCATCCCCAAGGTTTGACTGAAAAATCCCCGCCGCACTGACCGGCAGGAAATCTTCGTACACCAGCGGTTCTACCCGCAAATAACCGCCGACGAGCAGATCTTCCAGCGACGAAGATTTAAGCGCTTCCGCCCCCTGGCCTTTTTCCGTGACGAAATAGCGAAAGTACGCCAGTTCCTGTCGGCGCATGCCTTCAAGGGTGTCAGGGAATTCGCGAAAGTGCTGCGTCATCAGCGCGTTGTAGCGTGCGGCGTTGGCTTCGTTGGGAAAGTCCTTGAGTTCGTCACGGGCGGCGTTGAGCAAACGGTCATAAAGCGCCCGACCTTTGGGGGTGAGCGCGGCGCCGCGCTGTTCGATTTCACCAAAACGGGCGCTGTGGCTGCCGTGACTTTCAGCTTGATCGGTGAAAGCGACCGGTTCGTCCAGCGCCTTGAAACTGGTCTGGCGCAACAGGATCGGACACTGACGGCGGGGCGGGCCTTCGATCACCGCTTTGGGGGTGATGCCGTGGGCCGGCATTTGCGCTTGCACAATGTCGATGTCCAGGGTGCGCGGTGTCAGGTGGTTGATGTGCGGACCCTTGAACGCCACAACGTCGGCAATCAGGCGATGCTGGGCGCTGAGTTTCTGGTATTGCTCGGCGGTGACGGTGGCGCTGTGGTGCCAGCGGAAAGTTTCCAGCGCCTGCAGAACGAAGTCCTGCGCCTCCTGTTCGGTGAGGCCTCCCTCGGATTCAGCGCGTTCGATGAGGGTCAGTGCAGTCGGCGTGAAGATCGAGCGTTTATCCAGCACCGATTGCGCAAAGGTGCGCAGTTGCGGGTCTTCGATCAGTTCCAGACGCAGCAGCGAGGTGAACACCCGAAACGGGCTGACCTGCAACGCGGCCTCATGCACTGCGCGGAATGCGGTGGAATGTACCGGGACGCCGGCCGGGGTCAAATCGTAATAGCCAACGGGCTGCATGCCCATCACCGCGAACAGCCGGGCGAGGGTCGCCAGTTCAGCGGCAGTGCCGACGCGGATGGCGCCATGGCGTTCCAGGTCCAGACGCTGGATTTCGCCCGTGTTGTTCAGCTGTCGGGCGATCTGCGGTTCGCTGTCCAGCACACGGCGGTTGGTCTGTTCCACCAGTTCCATCAGCGCGCCGTACAGCGGCACTTCTTCGCGGTACATGTCGGACATCGCTTTGGAGAAGCGTTGGCGGATCAGGTCAGGGCTGACAAAGCTTGGGTGGCTCATGAAAAAATTCCAGGCGCGGTGACGTGAAGGATGGGAGAAAAGATCGCAGCCTTCAGCGGCGCCGACAAACGAAGAATCTTACGGACTTCATTCTGCAAAGGACTGCTGTAGCAGCAGCCTTGCGCTACACATGCAGTTGAGTGCGCTGGGATGCCAAAAACTCACGATACAGCCGTGCCGTGCCCGCCGGTGCTTCGACCATCGGCATATGGCCGACACCTTCCCAGATCTCCACCCGCAGGTCTTCGATGCCTTTGCTCCAGATCGCTACGCTGCTGACGTCGATCAAGCGGTCCTTGCGCCCCCACAGCAATAGCGCCGGGCACTTGATGTCGGGCAGTTTCGGCTCCATCGGCGGGCTGGCACGGAAGTCACTGAAGATTTCTTCCAGCTCATCCCGGGACTGTTCGTAACGCTGGGCGATGGCGTCCAGCACCACGCCGGGTACCCATGGCGGTTCGGCCATGGTCATGGCGTAGAAGCGCCGGAATTCTTCACGGGAGTTAATCAGGAACGGGTTGTGGCCTTTAGCCAAGTGGCGCTCCAGGTCACTGATTTCGGGGGCGGTGACGCCCGCCGGGTCGATCAGGGCAAGCGACGCGATGCGGTCCGGGTAAGTCGCCGCGAGCCACGCCGCCATGTAGCCGCCCATCGAGTTGCCGATCACATGCACCTTCTCGACGCCGCAGACATCGAGCAACTGGATCATCCGCTTCGCCTGCAAAGGAATGTCGTAACCGCCGCCGGCCTTGAAGCCGGTTTCGCCATGCCCGGCGATGTCGGGGATGATCACCCGGTACGTGCCGACAAAATGCCGGGCGAAGCGCAGCCAGATGTTCTTGTCGGCGCTGTAGCCGTGAAGCATCAGCACGCTGCTCGACGCTTCGTACGGCCCGCCTTGCCAGGTCGAGACGGTCATTTCGGCAATCGGCACGACAATCTTGTGCAGCCGATACAGCTTGGCTTCGGCCGCCATGTTCAAGTCATAGAGCCAGTGACCGATGGCCGGGTAGCTCAACCAGCTCCAGGCCACGAAAACCGCGATTGCGACAACCAACAAAAGCATCAGGCGTCTCCCTTCTCTCTGATCAGGACAAGATGTGATCGGCGGGTTTCAGTGTCCGGGTCAATCGGTGGTAGCTGAAACTGAACCCGGGAAACATGGCAATCACATGACCACTCTTGCTTTGATACCAACTGTGGCAGCCTCCGGATTTCCACACCGTGCGTTCCATTTCCTGGTGGATCATTTCAGTGTAGGTACGTTCTGCCTCAGGGCGAACTTCGATGCTGCGCAAACCCTGTTCTTTGAGCGTGCGAATGCAATCGAGAATGTAGTTCATCTGGGATTCGATGATGAACAGCGCCGAAGTGTGGCCGATGCCGGTGTTGGGCCCGGTGACAATAAACAGGTTGGGGAAGTCCGGCAGACTGGTACCGAGGTAGGCGCGTGGGTAGGTCGCCCAGAATTCCCTGAGTTGCTTGCCGTTTTTTCCGCTGACCGGGTAGGAAATCACCCCGTCGGTGGCGTCGTAACCGGTGGACCAGACGATCAGGTCCAGGTCGATGTGTTGCCCGTCCCGCGTGACGATGCCGGTTTCATCAATGGACGCGATGCCCTGTTCGCGGCTGTGCAACGTCACATTGCTGCGACCGAGTGCCGGGTACAGGGTGCTTGAAACGATGACCCGTTTGCAGCCGATGGCGTAGTCCGGTGTCAGTTTTCGCCTGAGTTCCGGGTCGGGGACTTGGCGTTTGATGAAGCGCAGGGCGTGTTGCTGGACCATGCGGATCGCCGGTTTCGAGTATTTGAAGGCAATCACCCGGGTTTCGAATTGCCAGTAAATCATCCAGCGCAGCAGTTTGTAGGCCGGTTTGAGGCCGAGCAACCAGCGCTGGAAGGGGCCGAAGGCGCGATCGGCCCGTGGCAACACCCAATGGGGCGTGCGCTGGAACACGTGCAAATGCTCGACGTCCGGCGCAATGGCCGGAATCACCTGGGCCGCGCTGGCGCCACTGCCGACGATGGCGACGCGTTTTTGCCGATAGTCGTAGGCGTGATCCCAGTTGTTGGTGTGAAAAGTCTTGCCCTGAAAGCGCTCCTGGCCCTCGAAATGCGGGATGACGGGTTGGCTCAGCGGCCCCGTGGCATTGATCAGGAATCGGGCGTAAAACGTGCCTTTGCTCGCGGTGTGCACGGCCCAGCGCTTGGCGTCGTCGTCCCATTCGATGCGTTCGACGTTCGCTTCCAGTTCCACTCGGTCGCGCAGGCCGAATTGCTCCACCACGTATTGCGTGTAGCGGTGCAGTTCGGCCTGTTCGGCGTACATTTGTGTCCAGCGGTAGGGGGCGAAAGACAGCGAATAAAGCGGCGAGGGCACATCGACGGCCGCACCGGGGTAAGTGTTCTGGCACCAGGTGCCACCGAAGAAGTTTCGCCGCTCCAGCAGCCGAAAATCATCGATGCCGGCCTTGAGCAAATTGATCGCCGCGCACTGTCCGCCAAAACCGCTGCCGATGATCAACACCTGAAAAGTCTGCATGGGCCGCCTTTTTTATCGTTATGTGTTGAACCCCTTCTTCATGTATAGCCAAACTGCGCGGCAATGCTTTCGCCTTTGCAAGCGTGAGCGGTGCGGCGATCTCAATCAGCCGCTCTGCGAAGCCAAGACTGCTGGCCGCAATCGCGTGATCTGTTGTGCGGACGGCCAGCCCCGCCATGAGTTGCTTGATACAGTCTGAAAGCCTGCACAAATCCCTTGTGGGAGCGGGCTTGCTCGCGAAGGGGCCGTGTCATTCAACATTACTTCGCATGACACACCGCCTTCGCGAGCAAGCCCGCTCCCACAGGGGATCTTCGGTGAATCAGGTTTGTATGTGTCGAATTTGCGCGCATGGACGCGGTGTTCAAGGAAGGCGCCGCCGCCGAGCACGGATGATTTTGCCTGAGCACTGGTCGTTGGCGGCGCATGAATGATCAGGCTTAGTGAAGAAGACATATTGCGTCTACCGGCCGGATCACAGGTCGCTTCAGAAGCCGAAGTCAGAGGGAGCTCATTCCTTGACGCTCATGAACTCTTCCGCCCAACGAATATATTCCTCAGGTTGCGTGTACGTATGCGTCAGTTCAGTCGCGTTCAGATCCGACGCCTGAGTGAAGATCTGCCGCTGTTCCCGCAGGCTGTCGTAAGTCGCCTTGATCGCCGCGAAGTACGCGCCATGCCCGTCGATGGTAACGCGCACGCCCAGTTCGGCCAGGCGATTGTCGTCGCGCAGCAGCGGGTTGCCGTAGGTGACCAGCATCAGCGGCACGCTCAGGTGTTCGGCAATCTGTTCCAGGTGATCGAAGTCACGCACACCCACCATGCAAATCCCGTCAGCACCGGCTTTCTGGTACTGCCGGGTGCGGCTGATGACTTCCTGCACCGGCAGAATCCCGGCATTGGTGCGAGCAACGATTGCCATCTCCGTATCGACCCGGGCTTCCAGCGCCGCGCGAATCTTGCCGACACCTTCGGCGACGCCGATCAGGTCGGTGGACTTACGGCCGAATTGCGCGGGCAACAGCGTGTCTTCGATGGTCAGGGCAGCCACGCCGGCGCGTTCGAGCTCGACGATGGTGCGCATGACGTTCAATGCGTTGCCATAGCCGTGATCGGCGTCGGCAATGACCGGCAATTGGGCGACGCGGCCGATACGGGTGGCCTGTTCGGCGAATTCGCTGAGGGTGATCAGGGCGAAGTCGGGGGCGCCCAGTACCTGCAACGAGGCAACCGAACCACCCAGAATCCCCACTTCAAAACCCAGGTCCGCCGCGATGCGTGCCGACATCGGGTCGAAGACCGATGCCGTGTGATAGCACTTGTTGGAAGCGAACAGTTCACGGAAGTTACGGCGCAAATCCTGATGGGAAAGCCTGGACATATGAGTTCCACCAATACAAAGAAATGGAAGGGCTTGAGCAAGAGTGTCAACGCCGAAGGAATAAAAGGCTATCACGCAACAGGGGGGAGAATGATGACGAATTTGCTGGACGGTCCTGATCGAAACCAATCCGGTAGGCCGGGGGGGAAGTTTTTCAGGCCGCCACAGCCTGCTGCTGTTGATTGAGCAGTGGCACTGCGCGTACCGAGTCGCCGGGTTGCAGTTGCAGGCGTTTGGCGGTGAGCCGATCGACGATCAGGCTATTGCCCACCCGCCTCGCCGGGGCGGCGGTGACGCGGCAGTTTTCCAGTCGGCGGTTATGGATCAGCCAGACCGGAGCCTGATCGTCCGGAGTGCCGATGTCCAGCACCAGCGCCTGGCTGTCGCGCACGGTACGGATTTTCGACAGCGGTGCCTCGATGACCGGGCCGGCGTCGAAGATGTCGATGTAGCCGTTGTGGGTGAAACCTTCGGCCGTGAGGATTTTCAACGCCGGCTCGGTGTTGGGGTGAGCCTTGCCGATCACTGCCTGGGCCTGTTCGGTGAGCAGGCAGGTGTAAAGAGGTTGGCGTGGCATCAGTTCGGCGATGAACGCTTTGCTGCCGAGCCCCGACAAGTGATCGGCGTGGCTGAAATCCATTTTGAAAAAGTGTCGGCCCAGGCTGTCCCAGAACGGTGAACAGCCTTGCTCATCGGCGCTGCCACGCAATTCTGCGATGAGCTTCTCGCCGAACAGGTGGGCAAATTCGGCCACAAACAACAAGCGACCCAGCGACAGCAATCGGCCATTGCTGCCCTGGCGTTGATCGTGTCGCAGGAACAATGAGCAGATCTCCGATTGCCCGGTCATTTCATTGTTCAGAAACAGCGTTGGAATCTGTCGCTGGATGCCCAGGTCCGGTGACGAACTGACTGTCAGCCCGACCCGATAGTTGTACCAGGGCTCGCGCAGCCCGACGGCCCCCGTCAGGGCACTGACCCCCACCACTTGCTGGTCGTCGTCTTCGAGCACGAACAGGTAGTCGGCGTCGGCCCGTTCGACCTGTTCGGCGAAGGTCCGTTGCGCCCAGCGCAGCCGGTGGGCCAGGCGTTCCTCGTTGGCGGGCAGGGTGGTAAACCCCGGGCCGGCCTGCCGTACCAGTGCCAGCAGGGCGGGCAGGTCGGTGACGTGAACCGGACGGACAATCATGATGCAGTTCCTTCTACGGGCTGGCGCGGTCGTTGGGCCTGGGGCCGGATAATGCTCACAGGGCGATCAACCGGATCGGGCTGCCTTCGCTTACGTTCAGGGCCGTGCACATCTCGGCGCTCAGGGTCACGGGGTGTCCGGCGGTGTAGTCCAGGTCGGCGACGATGGCGCGATAGTCCTTCAACGAATCGTTGCTCACCAGGTAGCGACCGCGAGCATCGATGACGTCGCCCGTTGTTGCTGTGCCGGTCTGGCTTTGCGCTATGGAACGGATGCTGGCGAGGCGCGAGTGCAAGGTCGGGCCGCCGTCGAACAGGTCGATGTAGCTGTTGGTCTCGAAACCCTCGCGTTCAAGGATATCGAAGGCCTCCTGGCCATCGGGGTGGATGCGGCCGATGCAGTCCTGCGCCGCTTGGGGCAGCATCGGCACGTAGATCGGGTATTGCGGCATCAGTTCGGCCAGGAACGTCCGGCTCTCCAGGCCGCAAAGGCGCTCGGCCTCGGCGTAGGGCAGGTCGAAGAAGTGTTTGCCCAGCGCATCCCAAAAGGGTGATCCGCCTTCATCGTCGCTGTAGCCGACGATCTCGGTGATCACCGCTTCGGCAAAGCGCTGCGCATGAGCGGCAATGAACATCAGTCGCGCCCGTGACAGCAGTTCGGAGGACGGCGTGCGCACAAGTGCCGCATCAATGTGAAAACCGCGCAGCAAGGTATGGCCACTGAGGTCATGACACACCGACAGCGCCGGCACGCCGTGCTCGATGTTCAGTTCCCGCGAGGCGCTGGTGAAATGGCGGTTGCGCAGACTGTAGAACGGTTCGTCGAAACCGGCCGTGGCGAGGATCTCCGAGCAACCTGTCAGGCGTTGGTTCGTCAGGTCCTCCAGCACGAAGAAGTAGTTTTCCGGGCCATGACCCCGGACGTCTTTATCGAATGAGGCGCAGGAGTCGAGAATCCGCTCGCGCAAGCGTTCGGTATCGTCCGGCAAGGACGTGACGCCGACCAGGCTTTCGCGCGCCAGTCGCTGCAACTGCGGCAGGTCGGTTAACTCCACTGGGCGTAAGACCAGCATGGATGCACTCCTGTATCAAAGGGTTCGGCGATTGGCACGAACCTGACTATCACTGTCGGTTTCCACGCGTTTAATCGGCGGTCGCTTGATGGCTTGCCAGCGCCGCTCTTTTTCTAGTCAGCCGTTATTCGGGACAGCACTGTTTCGGCGTCCCATGTATCGAGAGACCGGTCGGGGGTTTGGTAACGAAGGCGATGGTTCATGTCGCTGGGAGAGGGCATCCGGGCTCCTGCTGGATGGGGCGTGTTGTTTACATTTCATAATCCGTTACAGCAGTATTTATTTAACCCGCGCCACATGTCTAGTGAATTTTTGCGCGGTCCTGTCCAGCCCCAATACGGGGCGAAGTGCCCGTAGGTCGGGGGCTACACGGATGTCGATCAGCCTTGTAGGCCCTCGCTGACAGTGTTGTCAGAGATAGCTGTTTTTTACGGAGGATCGGCGTAATGAAACGCCCTCGATCGCATTTCTTACGGCACAATTGCGCATGGATGCCGTTTTCTCTTCCTTCAACCGAGTGATCTTCCGTGCAGGCAACCCGTTTGACCCTGATGTGCCACGCTCGAACCGTCGCACAGAAATTGGCGCGCTTTCCTACGGACGAGCCTGTGGAGATGGATTGGCAATCGGCACAGGGTTCCCTTCGTTCCCGGTTCAAGGGGACGCCGCGTCTGTTCAGCGGTCCGGAACTGCGAACCCGGCAGACCGCCGGGTTGTTCGGCAGCGATGTGGCGATTGTCGAGGCACTGAGGGATTGCGATTTCGGGCGCTGGAGCGGCGTGCGAATCGACGACCTGCAGAAATCCGAACCGCAGACGCTGCAGGCCTGGCTCGATGATCCGCATTCGGCGCCTCACGGTGGCGAGTCGGTGGCACAACTCGGTGCGCGGGTGGCCGCATGGCTCGCGACACTGGAAGCAACGCCGGGGCACATCGTTGCCATCACCCATCCATTTGTCATTCGCGCGGCGTTGACCCAGGTGTTGCAAAGCCCGTCGTTTAATCGGGTCGACGTAGAACCGCTGTCAGCCATCGAGTTGCGGTTCAACGGTTGCTGGCGCTTGCGTCTGTCGGGTGAGGGAACCTGTCAATGAAAAAACTGATGGTCATCGGCATCGGTGCCGGCAACCCCGACTACATCACGATGCAGGCCGTGAAGGCGCTGAACCGGGTCGATGTGTTTTTCCTGATGGACAAAGGCCAGAGCAAGGACAAGCTGATCGACCTGCGTCGCGAGATTTGTGAACGCTACATCAGCGACCACGATTACCGTTTCGTTGAAGCGCACAGCCCGGAGCGTGAACGCGGTGATGTGGACTACAAGGCCAGTGTGGAAGATCTGAACCTTGCCAAGCAGTTGACCTTCGAGCGACTGATCGATGAGGAAATGTCCGACGGCCAGTGCGGCGGATTCCTGGTGTGGGGCGATCCGGCGTTGTATGACAGCACCATTCGAATCCTGCAGGCGATTCTGGTGTCGGGCCGATGTGTTTTCGAGTTTGACGTGATCCCCGGCATCACCAGCGTTCAGGCGTTGGCGGCGCAGCACAAGGTGCCGCTGAACCGTATCGGTCGTTCGATTGAGATCACCACCGGCCGGCGGTTGGCGGCGGGGCAGGTGAGTGATGCCGACAGCCTGGTGGTGATGCTCGACGCGGAAGATTCCTACCATCAGGTGGCGGATCAGGAGACAGAGATCTACTGGGGCGCTTACTTGGGAACGCCGGATGAAATCCTCATCAGCGGCAAGCTCAAGGACGTGGCGGATGAGATCGAGCGGGTGCGCAAGGCGGCGCGGTTGGCCAATGGGTGGATTATGGATACCTATTTGTTGCGAAAGTCTTGAGTGCATCGGTGTCTGGGCTGACGCCTTCGCGAGCAAGCCCGCTCCCACAGGGGAATACATTTCAACTGTGGGAGCGGGCTTGCTCGCGAAGGGTCCCTCAACCGCGCCTCAAGAATTCGCTTTGATCCCCCGCCCAAACCGCTCCCGATACACCGACGGCGGCACGCCGACCACGTTGCGAAACGCCACCCGAAAACTTTCCACCGAGCGATAACCGCAATGCTCGGCAATCCGGTCGGTGTTCTGGCCGGTGCTTTCCAGCAACTCCCGAGCCCGCGCCAGGCGCTCATGCTGCAACCACGCCTTGGGCGGCATGCCAGTGGCCTCAGTAAACCGGCGCAGGAACGTTCGTTCACTCATGGCCGCTTCGCTGGCCAGTTCGCGAACCTCCAGGGGTTCATGCAAGCGCTCCCGAGCCCACTGCATCACGCGTGAAAGATCGCTGCGCGGCGTAGGACTGACCGGCGTCGGAATGAACTGCGCCTGGCCGCCGGTGCGTTGCGGTGACATCACCAGCCGCCGCGCCACGGAATTGGCCACTTGCGTGCCGAAATCCCGCGCCACCAAGTGCAGGCAGGCGTCGATACCGGCAGCGCTGCCCGCCGAGGTAATCAGTTGGCCCGAGTCGACGTAAAGCACGTCCGGGTCCACCAGAATGTTCGGGAATCGCTCGGCCAGTTCCGTGGTGTAGCGCCAGTGCGTGGTGGCACCGTGACCGTCGAGCAAGCCGGTCGCCGCCAGCACGAACACGCCGGAGCAGATCGACAGCAATCGCGCGCCCCGCGCATGGGCCTGGCGCAGGGCCGCGATCAACGCTTCGGGCACCGGGGCGCTGCGATCGCGCCAGCCGGGAATGATGATGGTTCGGGCGTCGCCGAGCAGTTCCATGCCGCCATCGGCCAGCACCTGAATGCCGCCCATGGCACGCATCGGGCCCTGATCGACGGCGGCGATCCGGTGTTCGTACCAGGGGAAATCGAACTCCGGTCGCGACAGGCCGAAGATCTCCACGGCGATGCCGAACTCGAAAGTGCACAGGCCGTCGTAGGCCAGAATCGCGACCAATCCAGGGGTGGGTTGCATTTGGCGGAAAGTTCCCGGTGAGTGTCTTGTGCGCCACTTTAGCTGTTGGCGACTGGCGAATAAAGTCTTCTCACACCCACCGAGACTCTGGAGTACGACCCATGACCAGCCTGGTCCGCAATGTTCCCGCCGCACCATCGGCCATTGCCCTGATGCATTTCAGCAATCGCCTGACCTTTGAAACCGACTGTTCCGACGTCTATGGCAGCCAGCAGGCGGGGGACGTGGATTTTGTCCTGGTGGACGTGCGCGGTCCGCTGGCGTTTGAGCGCGGCCATGTGCCGGGCGCAATCAATTTGCCGGGGCGACTGCTGACCGCTGAAGGGTTGGCGGGTTATGGGAAATCCACGCTGTTCGTGGTGTATTGCGCGGGGCCACACTGCAACGGTGCCAACAAGGCCGCGGTGAAACTGGCGGCGCTGGGTTACCCGGTCAAGGAGATGATCGGCGGGGTGACCGGGTGGCTGGATGAAGGGCTTGAGTTGAGCACGCAGGTGCAACGGCCTGCCGCGACCGCAATCGGCTGCGAATGCTGACGTAGCAAAAAAAGATCGCAGCCTGCGGCAGCTCCTACATGGGCAACGCATTCTCCTGTAGGAGCTGCCGCAGGCTGCGATCTTTTGATCTTGACCCTTAGGCCGCCGTCCACCACTGATCCAGCGTCGCCTGCAACCATTCAAAAACGGCTGCATGGGCGGCGCTGTCCGGTTCACCCCGCGGCAACGGCGACTCATCGGCAAAGTGGGCATTAAGCGTTGCCACCGATTCTGCATTCCATTCGGGGTGAAACTGCAAACCCACCCGCGCAGAGCCGACGCAATACATCTGCTGCTCGCACTGATCGCTGCTGGCCAGCAACTGCGCGCCGGGTGGCAGGTCGATGGCGTCTTCGTGCCATTCCAGCACCTTCAATACCTGACCATCGGCAAAACGCACAGGCGTCCAGCCGGTTTCAGTCCGGTCCATCCGCCGCACATTTCCGCCCAGCCCCAGCGCCAACAACTGCGCCCCCAGACAGATCGCAAACACCGCCGCGCCTTGATCCAGGCTGCCCGCCAGCCACTGCCGTTCGGCCTCCAGCCATGCCGGCCCAGCGTTGGACTCATAAGGCCCGCCCAACAAAATCGCCGGTTGCGCACTCACTGGCGGTAACTGGCCAAGGTCGGCGCGAAAGACAATCAACGCCAATCCCCGCGACTCAGCCCACTCGGCAATCGCGCCCGGACCTTCGGCAGGGTGGTGCTGGATCAGGTTCAACCTGCGCATCTCATCGTTCATTCAGCTCGCCTTTTTATAAGTATTTGTCGCATATGCACAATTTGCACGCCTGAAGCCGCTCTAGACTGCCCGCCACTTCGGTCTTCTCCAATAAATAAAGCTCTGACCGAAAGCTACCAATCGAACGCTGCCAATAAAAGCCTCCGCACACAGGAGTTATAAATGAAGAAGCTAGTGATGTTTGGTGCCCTGGCACTGTCGATGTTGTCCCTGACGGCTGTGGCCGATGACGCCAAGCCGATCCGCATCGGTATCGAAGCCGGTTACCCGCCATTCTCGATGAAGACCCCTGACGGCAAACTTACCGGTTTCGACGTCGATATCGGCGACGCGCTGTGCGAGCAGATGAAAGTGAAATGTACTTGGGTCGAGCAAGAGTTCGACGGCCTGATCCCGGCTCTGAAGGTCAAGAAAATCGACGCGATCCTGTCGTCCATGACCATCACCGACGACCGCAAGAAAAACGTCGATTTCACCGTCAAGTACTACCACACCCCGGCGCGCTTCGTGATGAAGGAAGGCAGCGACGTGAAAGATCCGCTGACCGAGCTCAAGGGCAAGAAAGTCGGTGTACTGCGCGCCAGTACCCACGACCGCTTCGCCACTGAAGTGTTGCAGCCGGCCGGCATTATCCTGGTGCGTTACGGCTCGCAGCAGGAAGCCAACCTGGACATGGTCTCTGGCCGCCTCGACGCGATGCTGGCGGACTCGGTCAACCTCGACGACGGTTTCCTGAAAACCGACGCCGGTAAAGGCTTCGCGTTTGTCGGCCCGACCTACGAAGACGCCAAGTACTTCGGCGGCGGCGCCGGTATTGCTGTGCGCAAGGGTGATAAAGAGCTGGCGGACAAATTCAACACCGCCATCACTGAAATCCGCGCCAACGGCAAGTACAAGCAAGTGCAGGACAAGTACTTCAATTTTGACGTTTACGGCGAGTAATCGAGCGGTACAAAAAAGTGGCAACCGTGAATGCGGTTGCCATTTTTTTTGTGTTTTTCCTAGTCAGGCCGCGATCCCCTGTGGGAGCGGGCTTGCTCGCGAAGGCGTTGTTTCAGGCAACATCAATGTTGAAAGTGCTGGCCTCTTCGCGAGCAAGCCCGCTCCCACAGGTGATCTCAGTGCCGCTTATATTGGAGTTCCCATGCAACGCATCGACCACCCACTGCCCTGGAGCCACCTGGGCACCGAACGCACCCTCAGCGTGTTTCGTTATGGCGCGGGCACACGCAAGGTCTATATCCAGGCCAGCCTGCACGCGGATGAACTGCCAGGGATGCGCACGGCCTGGGAACTGAAGAAACGCCTGACCGAACTCGAAACCCAGGGCCAGTTGCAAGGCGTGATCGAACTGGTGCCGGTGGCCAATCCCATCGGTCTGGATCAGCACCTGCAAGGCAGCCACATGGGCCGTTTCGAACTCGGCAGCGGCAAGAATTTCAACCGCTCGTTCGTTGAACTGAGCGCGCCGGTCGGTGAGCTGATCGGTGATCAGTTGGGCGCCGATGCCCAGGCCAACATTGCGTTGATTCGTCAGACCATGGGCCAGGTGCTCGACGATTTGCCTGCACCCAAGTCGCAACTGGAAGCCATGCACCGCTTGCTGCTGCGCCACGCCTGTGACGCCGACATCACCCTCGACCTGCATTGCGATTTCGAGGCGGCCATTCATATTTATGCCTTGCCGCAACACTGGCCGCAATGGCAGCCCCTGGCGGCGCGCTTGAAGGCGGGAGTCGCGTTGTTGTGTGAAGATTCTGGCGGCAGTTCATTCGATGAATCCTGTTCTTCGCCGTGGTTGCGACTGGCCAGGGCTTTCCCCGGGGCGGCGATTCCACCGGCCAACCTGGCGACAACCCTGGAATTGGGCAGCATGGGGGATACCCGCGTCGATCAGGCCCAGGCCAATTGCGAGGCCATTCTCGGGTTCCTCGCCGAGCAGGGTTTCATCAAAGGCACCTGGCCGGCGGCACCGGGTGAATGTTGTGAAGGCATGCCGTTCGAAGGCACGGAGTATCTGTTTGCGCCGCATCATGGCGTGGTCAGTTTCCTGCGGGAGGCCGGTGAGTGGGTGGAGCAGGGTGACGCGCTGTTTGAAGTGGTTGATCCGTTGAATGATCGGGTGACTACCGTGCGTGCCGGGACCAGTGGGGTGTTGTTTGCGATTGATCGTGGGCGCTATACGCAACCCGGTACATGGCAGGCGAAGGTCGCCGGGCGCGAGCCGATTCGGGTCGGGAAGTTGATTAACGACTGACGTATTTGGTGCCTCGTAGGGCCTCTTCGCGATCAAGCCCGCTCCCACAGGGGGAACGCATTCCAAAGGTGGGAGCGGGCTTGCTCGCGAAGGCGGCATCAGCTAGCACCGAAAATATACCCGCTGGCTTCACGGTGTTAGGCTCTGCCCCGAATCCTGCACTTGTGAAGGAAGGTTTATGTTGAAGGTTCTCGCTCTGCTGACACTCCTGGCGTCCGCCGCCGTCCACGCTCAAACCCCGCTGCACACCGATCTGCCGCTCAAGTACCTGGAACAGGCCAACCCCGAATCCGTGAATCAGCCTCTGGTGATTTTCCTCCACGGCTATGGCAGTAACGAACAGGACCTGTTCGACATCAAGGATGAGCTACCGACCCGCTACAACTACCTGTCGGTGCGCTCGCCGATCGTGATGGAAGAGGGCAGTTATCAGTGGTTTCGCAAAAAGGGAGAAGGTGCCTACAACGGCGAGACGGATGATCTGAAGTCCAGCGGTCAGCTGTTGCTGGATTTCGTCGCACAGGCTGCGAAGAAATATCACACAGAACCGAACAAGGTTTTCCTGGTGGGCTTCAGCCAGGGCGCGATCATGTCTTACGAGGTCGCGTTACGTCATCCCGAGGCCGTGGGCGGGATTGCCGCGTTGAGCGGGCGAATTCTGCCGGTGCTCAAGTCCGAGCTCAAACCGGATGAAAAGCGCCAGCCACTGGCGATTTTCATTGGGCACGGCACGGCGGACAAACGCCTTCCCTTCAACGACGGCACCGAGGCTGACAGCCTGTTGCAGAGCCTGTCACTCAAGCCGGAGTTTCATGCCTACCCAGGCGTCGGCCACAGCATCAGTGCCACCGAAATGCAGGACTTGAGTGCCTGGTTGCAGCGTCTCAACCCCTGAGCCTTACTTGCCGGAAACGATCTGTTTAACCAACGCTTCGTGGCCTGCATTGTCGCTGAGACGGGAAATCACCTGAACCAGCGCCATGCGCGTGCCCGAAGCGGCCATCAGCGTGGTGTCGAGGGTTTTGCCGCCGCCCTGGGTGGCGATGCTGTCGATCTGTCGCAGTCCCAGGCCGGTGCCTTTCTGAGTGATGCTTTTTTCACTGAGCTTGGTGAAATCCGGCAGCGCCTTGGCTTGCTCGGTGGCGAAGTCGGACGCCGTGGCGTCGAGGAACTCACCGTCGTTGTCCTTGGCGTTGACGCCGCCGGGAATGGTGTTTTCTGCGGCAATCACCACGGTTTTCGTGGTTTCGTTGGTGTACATGGTGCCACTCGCGCCGGTCGAGCTCGGTGGTAGAGCGTTGGCGATGAAGCCCTTGGGCAGGGTGAATGTGAACTTGTTGCCCAACATCGAGACTTTCTGCGTCGACGCCGCCTCTTTGGCCACGACCTTGGCAGCCTGCGCGTTAAAAGCCCCCAGGCTGGCAACCGCTAGCAGCAGGACAACGGCTTTTTTACTCAACAGTGACATTCAAAATCTCCAGGGTTCTCGCGGTGGGGGGCGATCATCCCATGGAGGTCGTGACGCATTCCAGCGTGGGCTAACGGACGGTCGGGTTCCGGTGAGTAAACCGCTTTTGAACGTAGCCAGTGTCCCCGTGGTGAGCGGCGAACCCTCACCACGGGATTTGACGCAGTAACACCTCGCGGCGCACCGGGTAGCTCTTGATCACATCCAGGAACTCGATCCGGCGTTCGCTGGCCAACAGCTCCGGCAGGCGCTGTTCATAATCCTGGCGATACGACTTGCTAAGGTGACGCGTGATGAAGTCTTCCTTGCTGCAATTCCAGGTTTCGTAGAGCACCAGGGTGTTCGGATCGTCCTGGAGTTGATGGACCCAAGTGTTGACGAAGTCCGGCTCGGCCGACATCTGGTGCACCACGTCCAGCAGCCGTTCTTTGGTTTCGGCGAAACGTTCCGGTTTGGCCGGCAGGTAAACGATAAGCGCGACTTGATCACTCATTTCAGCACCTTCGCATGCTGGGAATGGATTACTGCGCCTGGTTCTGCGGAAACAGATTGCGGCGGGTTTCTTCGTCGAACTCGGCCTTCAGCTCCAGTTTCTCTTTAAGACCCTGAGCGCGCTGAGCGGCTGGGCGGGCGCTGATTTCGTCGAACAGGCGCTTGACGTTCGGGTACGCCGCCAAATCGTTTTCGCCAAGAATGTACGGCGCGTAACTGGCCCAGCCCCAGAGCGCCATGTCGGCGATGCTGTAGGTGTCGCCCGCCAGATAGGGATGATCGGCCCGACGCTGGTCGAGCACGCGGTAATGGCGTTCGACTTCCTTGTGGTAGCGGTTTTTCGCATAAGCCAGGTTTTCCGGCGCGTGGTGCAGGAAGTGCACGGCCTGGCCGGAGAACGGCGACAAACCCGTGGCGATGAACATCAGCCACGACAGCAGTTCGGCTTGCCCGGTGACCGAGGCCGGCAGGAAGCGCTGATGTTTTTGCGCCAGGTGCAACAGGATTGCCTGAGAGTCGAAGACGGTGGCGTCGCCATCGACCAAGGCTGGCACCTTGGCGTTCGGGTTGATCGCCAGAAAGGCTGGCTGGTGTTGCTCGCCCTTGAAGGTGTCGACGCCGATCAATTCGTACGGCGTTTGCAGTTCTTCGAGCAGCAGGGCGACTTTCATCGGGTTTGGCGAAGGGTGGAAAAAGAACTTCATGGTGTAGGCCTCAGTCAGTGGTGGGGTGAGTAACTGAGGCTGATGGTGGGCGAAACCCGTTCGATTGACGTACGAGGTTGTTGTTCTATTCGTTCGGAATAGTCGAACGTGTTGCTGCGCTAACCCCCGGTTTGGCAAGCAGGCGTTTGGTGACGCCGAGCATCGCTACGGACACTGCGACGCCAACGCCGAACCCGCTCAGACCCATGACGGGTAACGTCAGTGCCAGTACCAGGCAGAACGCTGCAAACGAATACATGCCGGTCGCAGTGGCTCGCAACAATGCCGCGGTAAATGCCGGCCCGCGGGTTTGCTGGGAGAACACCGCCATCACGCTGCCCAAGACCGGGAACACCGCGAGCAGGCCGCTCCAGCGTTCGCCGACGGTGCTCGCCAGCAAGGTCACGGCGAGGGTGAGCAGGGCGCCCGCGACCATGCGCAGCAGCAGTTTGTCGGATTTCGGTGCCGGGCCAGAAACGATGGGCTGCACGGCCGGGAACAGATACGGTGCTGCCATCAGCGCAGTCGCGGCGGCGATGACGGAAAACACCAGAGACGGCGGGATCACCGACAGCACAACGGCTGCCGTCGCCCAGACCAGCAACGAAACCGTCAGTGCCCATGGCCATCCTGCCCGTTGTGCGACCTGGGCGTAGGTGACGCAAAAGGCGATCATCGCAAACATCGCGGATAACGCGGCGGTCGCCGATTGCGCGGCAAATACCTCACCTTGCTCGATGGCGAGGAAAAACAGGATCGGCCCGACCACCACCGGCAACCCCGACAGCCACCCGGCGACGCTCGGACCCCAGCGTTTGCCTGCCAGGGATATCAGCAAGAGAAACCCGGGAATGACCAGCAATTTGAGCAGCAGCACGCCTGCACCTCCGACCAGTGTGAGTCGGCAACGTTAGCATTGCCACAGGTGGATTGCTGCATGGATTTTTGATTTTTGTATACAAAGTTGAAAGGTTGTACCGCAACACATTTTGCGTATAAGGATCAGCATCCATTCGCGCTGAATCGAACCGATCATGAACCGTCACCTATCACCTTTGCGTCATGGCCTGTGGCTGTTGGCATTACTTGGCAGCCAAGCGTTGGCCAATTGGCAGGACGCACTTCCCGGCGCCCGGATCATTGGCACTGGCGAATTTCGGATGTTCGGGTTCGATGTCTACAACGCCCGCCTCTGGAGCGCCGCGCAGCCGTTCGCGAGCGACCAGCCGTTTGCCCTGGAGCTGATTTATCAGCGCAGGATTTCCCGGGAAGATCTGGTCCAGGCCAGCGTCGATGAAATCAAGCGTTTGTCGGGAGCGTCGGTCAGTGCCGGACAACTCGCGGCATGGCAGGCGCAGATGCAGCAGGCGCTTGTCGATGTGCAGGCCGGGACCCGGCTCACCGGGGTTTACTTGCCGGGGCAGGGCGCACGCTTTTTTGTCGGCCAGCAGTTGCAGTACGAGGTGAAGGACCCGGTGTTCGTCCGGGTGTTTTTTGATATCTGGCTCGACCCGCGCACGAGCAATCCCGAGTTGCGGCAGCAGTTGCTGGGCATTGTAGAACCCTGAAGATCGCAGGTTGTTGTAGGAGCGAGCTTGCTCCGGGCGGCGTTCCGACGATGGGCGTTCACGATAACGCGTGTTTACTGGTTAAACGCGGCGCTCTTGAGTCCATCGCGAGCAAGCCTGCTCCCACAGTTGAACTGCGGTGAACACGAATCCCTGTGGGAGCGGGCTTGCTCGCGAAGGGCGATTACGCGGTCTTCCTTTGAAATGCCTCAACCACAAAATCAATAAACACCCGGGTCTTGGCCGGCATCAGTGTCCGGCTCGGGTAATACAGCGAAATCGGCCCCGCATCAGCGTGCCAGTCCGGCAGCAGTCGCACCAGTTCCTCGCGCTGGATATTCGCCGCCACATCCGGCAGCACCAGCAACGTCACCCCCAAACCCAGTATCGCCGCCTCGCGCATGGCGGCGGGGTCATTGAGCACGATGTTGTCGTTCAGGCTGGCCGCCGCTTCATGACCCGCCCCATCCTGCATGACCCACTGCCGAATCCGCCCGGTGCGTACCCCGCGCATCACGATGCCGTTGAAGCGGTGCAAGTCCGCCGGGCTGTCGGGCAGTGGGCGTCCCGCCAGATAGGCTGGGGAGGCCACCGCCACCACATACGCCGCCGCCAATGTCCGTGACACCACCCCCGGCGTGAGCTCGAATCCACCACCAATGGCCGCGTCAAAGCCTTCGGCAATCAGGTCGACGGGACGATTTTCGAAGTGCCATTCCGGGCGAATCAACGGGTAGCGCGCCAGAAACGCCGGCAGCAGCGGCAGGATATGACCGATGCCGAAGGTCGGCGCCAGGCTCACCTTGAGCACGCCTGCCGGTTCACCGCGGTCGGTGGTCACCGCGCTGATCGCCGTCTGCAACGCTTCCAGATTGCCGCCGATGCTGGCCAGAAAACGTTCACCGGCCTCGGTCAGGGACAACTTGCGGGTCGAGCGCTGGAACAGCCGCACGCCGATATTGCGTTCGAGCATCGCCACGTTGCGACTGACCGCCGCCGGCGTCAAAGCGAGCAAGCGTGCCGCCGCCGAGAAACTCCCGGTTTCAGCGCTGCGCACGAAGGATTCGAGGTTGGCGAGGGTTTCCATGGCTGGCACCTGCTATCAATGCTTGAAGATCATTCAAGTCATTACCCGCTAATCAGGCGCTAATGGCAAGCGCAGTATTCACTCCAATCCCCATCCACGGAGTGAGTAATCAATGACAACTTCCCACCTTCCTCTCACAGGCCAAACCGCTCTGGTCACTGGCGGCTCCCGCTCGATAGGCGCAGCGATTGCCAAGCGCCTGGCCGCCGACGGCGCCAACGTCGTGCTGACGTTCAGCGCATCCCCGGCCAAAGCGTTCGAGGTGGTGCAAGCCATCGAAACCGCGGGCGGTCGCGCCTTGGCCATTGCCGCTGACGCCGGTGATCCAGTGGCTGTGCGCGCTGCGGTCACCCGCACCATTGAAGCGTTCGGCAGCCTCGACATTCTGGTGAACAACGCCGGCATCGCCCTCGGCGGACCGATTCAGGACATCAGCTTCGACGACTACCAGCGGATGATCGCGGTCAATGTCACTGGCGTCTTCGTCGCCACTCAGGAAGCGGCGCGGCACATGAAGGCGGGCGGCCGGATCATTCACATCGGCTCGTCGATGACCCATTACGCCGCGTTCCCGACCGCTTCGCTCTACACCTTGACCAAAGGCGCCATCGCCGGTTTCAACCGCAGCCTGGCCCGTGATCTCGGCCCGCTCGGCATCACCGTCAACACCGTTCACCCCGGCCCGACCGACACCGACATGAACCCCGATGGCGGCCCGGTGAGCGAAATCGTCGGCCCTGGCATCGCTGTCGGGCGGTATGGCAAACCCGAGGAGATCGCCAGTGTCGTGGCGTTCCTGGCCAGCCCGGAAGCGGCGTTCGTGACCGCCGCCGACATCGTCGCTGACGGCGGCTTCACCGCCTGATCACTTTTTTGAGGAAGACATCATGAGCACTATTGGAATCATCGGCGCCGGCGCCATCGGCGCAGCGTTTGCCCGAGCACTGTCGCGCCAAGGCATTGAAGTGGTCATCGCCAACAGCCGTGGACCAGAAACGCTGGCCTCGCTGGTGGCAGAACTCGGCCCGACGGCGCGTGCCGGAACCCGTGAAGAAGCGGCGGCCCAGCCGATCGTTCTGGTCGCGGTCAACTGGTCTAAGTTGCCGACGGCATTGGCCGGTTTGCCCGACTTTGGCGGGCGGATCGTGATCGACGCCAACAACTCGATCGAGGCGCCGTCGTTCAAGGCAGTGGATTTGCAGGGTCGCACGTCCAGCGAAGTGTTTGCCGAATGGGTGCCGGGGGCGCGGGTGGTGAAGGCGTTCAATCACTTGGCGGCGCGCTTGCTGGAGAGCGATCCGGAAGCGGAGGGTGGGCGACGGGTGTTGTTTCTGTCGGGCGATGAGGCGGAGGCGAAAGCTCAGGTGGCGTCACTGATCGAGCGATTGGGCTTTTTCGGGGTCGACCTTGGGGAGCTGAGTATCGGTGCGCGGCTGGTGCAGTTTCCGGGTGGTCCGCTACCGGCTCTGAACCTGGTTAAATTCGGTTGAAACACGGTTCCTGTAGGAGCGAGCTTGCTCGCGATGGACTTCAACGATAACGCGTGCCGTCTGAATGAACGCGTTGCCCTGACGTTTTTCGCGAGCAAGCTCGCTCCTACAGGGTTTCGCCGGAGCCCGGTGCGACGTGGGTCACACCGGGGGTGTTGCCAGGCGGCGGCGGATCTTCGTGGGTCCCCGCGCCGTCTGTTGAACGCTTTATGCCCGTTCGATCGCCAGTGCCACGCCCTGACCGCCACCGATGCACAGGGTGGCGAGGCCTTTCTTGGCGTCACGCTTGATCATTTCGTGCAGCAAGGTCACCAGCACCCGGCAACCCGAGGCACCGATCGGGTGGCCCAACGCAATGGCGCCGCCGTTGACGTTGACCTTGTTCAAGTCCCATTCCAGGTCCTTGGCCACCGCCAGGGATTGCGCGGCGAAGGCTTCGTTGGCTTCGATCAGGTCCAGTTGGTCGATGGACCAGCCGGCCTTGTCCAGGCAACGGCGAGTGGCCGATACCGGACCGATGCCCATGATCGCCGGGTCAACGCCCGCGTTGGCATAGGCGGCGATTTTCGCCAGCACCGGCAAACCCAGGGCCTTGGCTTTTTCCGCGCTCATCAGGATCACGGCGGCGGCGCCGTCATTCAGGGACGACGCGTTACCGGCGGTCACCGAACCGTCCTTCTTGAAGGCGGCTTTCAGTTTGCCCAGGGATTCGGCGGTGGTGCCGGCGCGTGGTTGTTCGTCGGTGGCGAAGGACAGCGGATCGCCCTTGCGCTGCGGAATCAGGATCGGCGTGATCTCATCGGCAAAACGCCCGGCTTCGATGGCGGCCGTGGCTTTCTGCTGCGAGGCCGCAGCGAAAGCGTCCTGTTGCTCGCGGGTCAGGTTGTACTTGTCAGCCAGGTTTTCGGCGGTGATGCCCATGTGGTAGTCGTTGAACGCATCCCACAGGCCGTCGCTGATCATGGTGTCGACGATTTGCGCGTTACCCATGCGCAGACCGGTACGGGCACCGGGCATGACGTAATTGGACAGGCTCATGTTTTCCTGGCCGCCGGCAATGATCACCTCGGCGTCGCCGCAGCGAATCGCCTGGGCGCCCAAGTGCAGCGCTTTCAGGCCCGAACCGCACACCTTGTTGAGGGTCATGGCGGGTACAGCGAACGGCAGACCGGCCTTGATCGAAGCCTGGCGCGCAGGGTTTTGCCCGGCGCCGGCGGTCAACACCTGGCCCATGATGACTTCATCGACTTCAGCAGGGTCCAGACCGGTTTGCGCCAGCAACTGACGGATCACCGCGGCACCCAGGTCAACGGCGGACACATTGGCCAGCGAGCCCTGGAAACTGCCGATGGCGGTACGGGTGGCGGCGACAATGACGACTTCTTGCATGGAATGATTCCTCACTGGGCAGCGAACTGCATTTCCGGAACGTGATCAGGCACGATCAGTTTACCGGCAGTCTTGGCGACGATCTCCTCGACGCTGACGCCCGGTGCACGTTCTTTGAGAATGAACGCGCCGTCCTGGATTTCCAGGTAGGCGAGGTCTGTCAGTACGCGCTTGATGCAACCGGCGCCGGTGAGCGGCAGGCTGCATTGGGACAAGAGCTTGGACTCACCGTCCTTCGACGCGTGGGTCATGATGACGATGATGTTATCCGCGCCGGCCACCAGGTCCATAGCGCCGCCCATGCCCTTGACCAGTTTGCCGGGGATCATCCACGAGGCGATGTTGCCTTGCACGTCGACTTCAAAGGCGCCCAGCACGGTCAGGTCGACGTGACCACCGCGAATCATCGCGAAGGACTCGGCCGAGGAAAAGATCGAAGCGCCGATACGCGCGGTCACGGTTTGTTTGCCGGCGTTGATCATGTCGGCATCGATGGTTTCTTCAGTAGGAAAAGGACCCATGCCGAGCAGGCCGTTTTCCGACTGCAGCATGACTTCCATGCCTTCAGGAATGTAGTTGGCGACGAGGGTCGGAATGCCGATGCCCAGGTTCACGTAGAAGCCGTCCTGCATTTCGCGGGCGACGCGTTGAGCCATTTGTTCGCGGGAAAGTGCCATTGTTGTTATTCCTTCATTCGGTCCGGGGGCAGGGGATCACTTACGCACGGTGCGCTGTTCGATGCGCTTCTCGAACGTGCCGCAAATGACCCGGTCGACGTAGATGCCAGGGGTGTGGATCTGCGCCGGGTCCAGCTCGCCGGGTTCGACGATTTCTTCGACTTCGACCACGGTGATCTTACCGGCGGTGGCGGCCAGCGGGTTGAAGTTCTGGGCGGTGTGGCGATAGATGACGTTGCCGAAATGGTCGGCTTTCCAGCCTTTGACGATGGCGAAGTCACCGGTGATGGACTCTTCCATCAGGTACTTGCGACCGTGGAATTCGCGCACTTCCTTGCCGTCGGCGACCGGGGTGCCCACGCCGGTGGCAGTGAAGAACGCCGGGATGCCGGCGCCGCCCGCGCGCATTTTTTCGGCGAGGGTGCCTTGAGGGGTCAGGACGACTTCGATTTCGCCTTTCAGCAGTTGGTCTTCGAACAGTTTGTTCTCGCCAACGTAGGAGGCCACTACTTTGCTGATCTGCCGGTCTACCAGCAGCACGCCCAGGCCGAAACCGTCGACGCCGCAGTTGTTGGACACTACGGTGAGGTCACGGGTGCCTTTGCGCTTGATCTCGGCGATCAGGTTTTCCGGGATGCCGCAGAGGCCGAAGCCGCCGGCGATCACGGTCATGCCGTCTTCAAGACCTGCCAGAGCTTCCTCGTAGGAACTCACGCGCTTGTCGAAACCTGCCATATGCACCTCTTTTATTCTTTGTGAGCGGCTGGCTAGCCGTATGGGATGAAGTGTCTCGCCGGCGTATTTATTTGTTAAGTTGATTTTTAAGGTTGATTGATAGATAAAACTCACCAATAAATCCTGTAGGAGCAAGGCTTGCCCTAATGCCATGTAGGAGCGAGCTTGCTCGCGATGAACTTCAGGACGACGCGTGTATCCAGAGAATACGCGTTATCGTTGGCGTCCATCGCGAGCAAGCTCGCTCCTACAAGAGTGCTTAACTGACTGGCAAGCCATGCTCCTACAGAAAGCACCTGCGCCTATTACTGGAGCCATTCGAACATGACAGTCAAGCAGATCCGCGCCTTTCTGGCGGTAGCCCAGAGCTTGAGCTTTGCCGTGGCGTGCGAGCGGTTGCACCTGTCGCAATCGGCGCTGAGCCTGACCATCAAGGCGCTGGAGGAGGGGCTGGGTGGGCGGCTGTTTACGCGCAACACGCGCAATGTGGCGCTGACCGCTGAAGGTGAGGCGCTGGTGCCGTTGGCCCGCCGACTGATCGCGGACTGGGACAACGCCGAAGATGAACTGCGCCAGCGTTTTACCCTGCAACGCGGGCGGGTGACGCTGGCGGCGATGCCGTCGTTTGCCGGCAACCTGCTGCCGCCGATCCTGAAAACCTTTCGTGCGCGCTATCCGAAAGTCAACGTCACGGTGAATGACGTGATCAACGAACAGGTGCTGGAAATGGTGCGTGATCGGCAGGTCGAACTGGGGGTGGCGTTTGAGCCGACGCAGAGTTCGTCGTTGCAATTCACACCGTTGTATATGGACCGGTTTGTGGCCGTCGTGCCGCAGGATTCTCCGTTTGCGGAACGGGCTGACATCGATTGGCAGACCTTGCTTGAGGAGCCGTTCATTACCTTGCAACGACCGTCGACGGTGCGGGTGATGCTGGAAGAGCATCTGCAGGCGCGGGGGATGAAGTTGCCGGTGGAATTTGAAAGCCATCAGTTGGCGACGGTCGGAAGGATGGTGGCCAGCGGATTGGGGGTGAGTGCGGTGCCAGCGTTGTGCGCCGGGCAGATGCGCGAGTTGGGGGCGCGGTGTATTACCTTGCGGGACCCGGTAGTGGAACGGGCGATTGGAGTCCTGACCAAACCTGGGGTTGAGCTGTCGGCGGCGGCGCAGGCGTTGTTCGATATTCTGAAGGAGGAAAACCTGGACGAGCGCCTATCTGCGCACTGAAATACAGGTCCAATGTGGGAGCGGGCTTGCTCGCGAAGGCGGTGCGTCAGACAACATCAATGTTGAATGTGCTGGCCCCTTCGCGAGCAAGCCCGCTCCCACAGGGTCTTAGGTCGATCAGGAGGAAAGGCGTTGAGCCAACAAGGGCAAAAGCTGTTCGCACGACGCTTCTATTTTCAAATCCAGGAGGTCATCCGCCCGCGTCTTCCCCAGATTGATCGCGATCAACGGTTTCCCCTGATCCGCCACCGCCCGACACAACCGAAACGCCGAATACGCCATCAACGAAGACCCGACCACCAGCAATCCCGTGGCTTTTTCGACCGCTGCCATCGCCTTGGCCGCTGTCACCTGCGCCACGTTCTCGCCAAAAAACACCACATCCGGTTTCATTCGTTCACCCGCGCAATGCGGGCATTGCGGCACTTGAAACCGCGCCTCGAACGCCGGATCGAGCAAGGTATCGCCATCGGGTGCCTGTACCGCGTCGACACCGGCCAGGTAAGGGTTCTGCGCTTCCATCAACTGCTGGATCGAATCGCGCTCGCTGCGTTGTCCGCAGTCCAGGCACAGCACCCGGTGCAGGCTGCCATGCAGTTCGATCACCTCATGGCTTCCCGCTTGATCATGCAATGTATCGACGTTCTGTGTAATCAATCCCCCGATCCGCCGGGTGCTTTGCAGACTGGCCAGCGCCTCGTGCGCCACATTCGGTTGGGCCAGGCGCACACGCGGCCAGCCGAGCATCGCCCGCGCCCAATAGCGGCGCCGGGATTCCGGGGCAGATAGAAATTCCTGGTACATCATCGGCTGCCGGCCACGCCGTACACCTTGGTTGTCGCGGTAATCCGGAATGCCCGACGGGGTGCTGATGCCGGCACCGGTCAGGACCACAAACGGTTGGTCGGCCATGAACTGCTGGAGCCGGTCGAGTTGTTCGCGGGTGCGGCTGTCGGGCATGTTCAACACTCCGGTAAACCTGTAGGAGCTGCCGAAGGCTGCGATCTTTTGATTTTGATTTAAAAAACAAAATCAAACGATCGCAGCCTTCGGCAGCTCCTACAGTAAGCGGTTCGCAGTCAGCGGTTACCGGTGATTATTTACGTGCTTCAAGAATCAGGTTGAACGGCGTTTCCGTGGCCCGTCGGAACGTCTTGAAACCAGCCTCGGTAAACACCTTGCGCAACCGCGCCTCACCCGCCTGGGCGCCGAGCCCGAGACCGACTTCCTGGGACAGGGAGTTCGGCGTACAGATAAAGGTCGAGGCGGCGTAGAACAACCGGCCAACCGGGGTGACGTTGTCGTCGAGCTTGTCATTGGCGAACGGTTCCACCAGCAGCACCGTGCCGTCCGGTTTCAGCGAATCATAAGCGTGCTTGGCCGCACCCACCGGATCGCCCATGTCGTGCAGGCAGTCGAAATAGCAGACCAGATCGTAGTCGTCGCCGGGATAGCTTTTTGCCGTGCCCTGGAAGAACCGCGCCCGGCCGGACACGCCGCCTTCTTCAGCGCGCTGGGTGGCGACGGTGACGGATGGGGCGTGGTAGTCGAAGCCGACGAACCGCGAATCCGGAAACGCCTGGGCCATGATGACCGTGGAGGCGCCATGGCCGCAGCCGATGTCGGCGACTTTGGCGCCTGCTTCCAGTTTGGCGACGACGCCGTCGAGGGCCGGTAGCCACTCGGCGATCAGGTGCGCTTTGTAGCCGGGGCGGAAAAATCGCTCCGTGCCGCTGAACATGCACGGATGGTGATCGCCCCAGGCCAGGGCGCCATTGCCGCGCATGGCGTTGACCAGTTTATCCTTGTCATGGAAAAACGACGCGACCACCCCGACACCGCCGGCGATGTAGACCGGTGAGTCTTCGATGGCCAGGGCCAGGGCTTGTTCTTCGGGCAGGCGGAACTGGCCGTCGGTGTGTTCCATATAGCCGGAAGCGGCGTGGGCGCTAAGCCATTCGCGCAGCAGGCGGGGGTTGCAGCCGGTCTTGTCTGCGAGTGCTTCAGGGGTGATTGGCTGACTGTCAGCCATGGCTCGGTACAGCCCAAGCTCTTCGCCGAGGATGACGTTGGCGAGCATCGCCGCGCCGCCCATGTCGTTCACCAGTTTGCCCATGAAATCGTTGAGTCTGGCTTCGTCCATCAGGTGTGCTCCTTCAACAGGACCGCGGCTCAGGGGAATTGTGGGTCGAGGCATTCAGCTCTGGGCGGTGGTCGTGGGAATGAACAGGACAATGACCGCGTCCTGGCTGCATTAAGTTTAGTTCGGGGGCTGTGTCCCGCAGCCTTTAGCGACGAAAGCCCACACTCCCACTGATTGACACCAAACCCTGTGGGAGCGGGCTTGCTCGCGAAGGCGGCGTGTCAGGCAGCATAATTGTCGACGGACCGGCAGCCTTCGCGAGCAAGCCCGCTCCCACAAGGTTGCGCAGTGGCTGCAAGAATCGTGTGTATCGCACTGACCCGAGCGCTCGCCCAGCTCGCGGACTTTTTACCGCTGCGCGAGAAATACGACCTCGCGTAACGCCATCCGGCGGGTCTGTACCTAAGTGTGTACAGACCCGCCGACGATACAACCGCTGCGATTTTCTGCCGGAACGGAACACAGGCCCGATACACCGCATCGGTTAACTGTGACTCCGTGCTGACAACCCTTGAGATCGACATCATGCAGACCCCCATCACCACAGCGAAAGCGACCGTCGGACTTGGCCTGCGTCGCGGTTTAATGAAGAACCTCCAGGCTGCCCCGGTGGGCGATTTCGATTTCCTGGAAGTCGCGCCGGAGAACTGGATCGGCATCGGCGGTGCCCATGGCGCAGCGTTGCGCGCCCTGGCCGAACGATATCCGCTGTCCTGCCACGGTCTGTCGCTGTCACTGGGCGGGCCAGCACCGCTGGACGTCGGGTTTCTGCAGGAAGTCCGGGTTTTTCTCGATCAATACAACGTGCCGCTGTACAGCGAGCACCTGAGCTACTGCAGCGATGACGGTCACCTTTACGACCTGTTGCCGCTGCCCTTTACCGAAGAAGCGGTGCACCACGTCGCCGCACGCATTCGTCAGTCCCAGGACATCCTTGGTCGGCGTCTGGCGGTGGAAAACGTCTCTTACTACGCCGCGCCACAGCAAGACATGGACGAGCTGACATTCACCAACGCCGTGCTGCGGGAGGCCGATTGCGACCTGTTGCTGGACGTCAACAATGTGTACGTCAACTCGATCAACCACGGGTTCGATCCGCAGGCTTTTCTGGCGGGCATCGATTCGGGGCGGGTGGTGGCGATGCACGTGGCCGGGCATTTCGATGAGTCCGATACCTTGAAAATCGACACCCACGGCGCCTCGGTGAAACCTGTTGTCTGGTCGTTGCTGGCCGAGGCTTACGCTCGATTCGGCGCGCAACCGACGCTGCTGGAGCGGGATTTCAATTTCCCTGCGTTCGCTGAACTGGTCGCCGAATTGCAGACCATCCGCCGCTTGCAGGCCGAAGGGGTGAACCGTGGATAAATCAACCCTGTTTCAACAGCAGAACACCCTGGGTCTTTACCTGCGCGACCCCGATCACTGCGCGCCGCCGGCCGGGATGGATGTGGCGCGGGCACAGGTTTACCGCGACCTGATTTTCAACAACCTGTCGATGTTGCTCAGCGGCACTTTTCCGGTGCTGATCAAGATTCTTGGCGATGAGAACTGGCGTTCGCTGGTGCGAATTTTCCTGCGGGACTATCGCGCGCACACGCCGAAATTCGGTGAGATCGCCCAGGAGTTTGTCGAGTTTCTCGCCACTCAGCCGCCGGCGTTGAACGACGGACCGTGGCCGCCCTTCATGGTCGAACTGGCGCATTACGAGTGGGTCGAGATGGCGTTGCAGCAGTCCGAGGCCGAGCCGTTGCCGGCGAGCGATGCCGGGGCGCTGCTGGATCGACCGTTGCAGGTTTCGCCGCTGGCCTGGGCGTTGGCGTATGCGTGGCCGGTGCATTTGGTCGGACCGGATTATCGATCGGACGCTGTACCGGCCCAGCCGACGTTGCTGCTGGTGCGACGGGTTGAAGACTGGAGTGTGAAGTTTTCCGAATTGAGCCCGTTGGCGTGGCGGTTGTTGCAGCGGATTGGAGAGTTTCCCCAGCTGAACGGGCGCGAGCAACTGGACGGATTGGCCATCGAGGCAGGAGCGGCCGGATCGCAGGATTTCATGGACAGCGGGGCGGCGTTGTTGCGGCAGATGCATGGGGAAGGGGTGGTCGGCATCGCCGCTTAAGAGCGCGATCTCCAGCACACCACTAATCACCTGTGGGAGCGGGCTTGCTCGCGAAAGCGGAGTGTCAGTCAGCATTGATGTTGACTGACACTCCGCTTTCGCGAGCAAGCCCGCTCCCACATTAGGATTGTGGTGTTCGTTCTTTACTGGGCGGAGAAGAAATACCGCGTCAGGTGAAAGAAGATCGGCGCCGCAAAACAGATCGAGTCCATCCGGTCGAGCATGCCGCCGTGGCCCTTGATCATGGTGCCCCAGTCCTTGGCGCTGAGGCTGCGCTTGATCGCCGACATCACCAGCCCGCCCAGGAAGCCCATCACCACGATAACAAACGACATCATCAGCGACTGCCAGAAACTGAACGGTGTCATCCAGAACATGCAGCCGCCAATCAGCGTGGCAGACAAACCGCCACCCACCAGGCCTTCAACGGTTTTCGACGGACTCACCAGCGGCGCAACCTTGTGCTTGCCGAAGAGCTTTCCGAACACGTACTGCAACACATCGCTCAGCTGAACGACGAACACCAGGTAGAACAGCAGCAGCGCGTTCTGGCCCTGGAAGCCTTGCAGATCCAGGAGCAACAACGCAGGCGCGTGGCTGATGCAATAGATGCAAATCATCACGCCCCACTGGATCTTCGCGGTCCGTTCCAGAAAGCCTTCGGTGTCCTGACTCAGCACCGCAATCGCCGGCAGCAGCAGGAAGGCATACACCGGAATCAGCAGCGTGAACATCGAATACCAGTGGGTTCCGATCAGCACATATTGCAGCAGAATCAGGATGAAAAATGCCGAAAACAGTGCGTTATGGTCGCCCCGGGTGGTCGGTGTCAGGGTGATGAATTCCCGGAGCGCAAACAGTGAAATGAAGCCAAACAGCACAACGGTAGCGTTGCCACCCAACTGATAGGACACGAAGAAGATGATCACCATCCCCCACCAGGCATTCACGCGCTGGTTGAGGTTCTCGATGGTCGAGATCGAACTTTCCGTTTTGGCTCGCCGGGCCAGCAGTCGACCGGTGAGCGAAGCCACCGCCAGCAGGCAGGCGATTGCAAAAAAGAACCATAAGAACTTTGCTTCAAGACTCATTTCGACAGCCTCACAATGGCGTCACGCGCCCGCTCCAGGAACACCTGTTTTTCCTCGCCAGCCATCCGCTCTAGCGGGTTGCCGATCCGGATCGTACAGATAATCGGCAGCGGCACGTGCTTGCCTTTGGGCATGGAGCGATGCAGGTTTTCCAGGTAGATGGGCACCAGGTCGACATCGGGGAAGGTCTCGCTCAACCGGTAAAGCCCCGATTTGAACTCACCGGGCAGTGCCTGGCTGGACCGCGTGCCTTCCGGAAAGATGATGATCGAATGGCCGGCGCGTACCACATCAAAAATGGGCTCCAGCACGTTCACGCCGGGCGCCGGGTTACGTTCGATCAGCACCGCGTTCAACCCTTTCTGGGAGATGTACGACAGAAACCGGTTCTTTCCCCAGTAATCGGCAGCAGCCACCGGTTTTACATTCAACCGGGCCTCGGGGGGCAGGGCGGCGATGATCGCCAGGGTGTCCATATGGCTGGTGTGATTGGCGAAATAGATGCGCTGACGCGAAAGATCCGGCGGGCTTTCCCACCTCGCAGTGACACCTATGAGGAAGCGAAGAAC
Source organism: Pseudomonas sp. LBUM1670 (assembly GCF_059695695.1). NCBI lineage: Bacteria > Pseudomonadati > Pseudomonadota > Gammaproteobacteria > Pseudomonadales > Pseudomonadaceae > Pseudomonas > Pseudomonas sp. LBUM1670. The sequence goes on from NZ_CP166783.1 coordinate 2,377,044, forward strand.
CGAAATCAACGCATTACTGATCCACATGGGCGGCACCTTTCAGTTGCTTGGAAATGGCCAGCGTTCGCGTGACGCAGGTGGCGACGGAGCCAATGGCGATGCTGGCCAGCGCGATCAGCAGCACGTAGTGGCTGCCATAAACGCTCGCTTCGACAGCGTTCAGCAGAAGGCCTGCGGTCATCACCGCCATCCGGTGCTGCTTGGCCATCGGGCCGATGTAGCTCTGCTTGAGACCGATCGAACCGCCAAACACCCTGACATATGCCGTCAGTGCCGCGGCCAGCGCCGCAAACCAGCCAAGGTCCGAATAGCCGATGGCATACCCCAGCCCGACAATCAGCAGGCTGTCGGCAATCCGGTCGGGGAATTCGTTGTAGAGGCTGCCGATGTCGGATTTCTTGCCACCCTCAATCGCCACCATCCCGTCGAAGAGGTTGCACAGCAGGCGCAATTGAATGCCGATCGCGCAGAGGATTGATCCGGTAATGCCGATATCGATATTGAGCGCCACGATGCCGAACAGCGCGAAAGCGATGCTGGCGACGGAGATCTGATTGGGGGAAATGTCCTTTTTCACCAGAATGTCAGTGATGCGTTTGGCCCACCCCGCAGAACGCGTCTTGATGGGTCTTCTGTTTTCATCCATTAGCCAATATCCATATAAATGATGAGGTGTACTTCTGTAGGAGCGAGCTTGCTCGCGATGGAGGATAACGATAACGCGTTCATCCAGACAGCACGCGTTATCGTTATCCTCCATCGCGAGCAGGCTCGCTCCTACAGGGGTTTTGCCGGTAACCTCAACTCCGCGCACAATCCGCCGCCCTCACGGTTGCTCAACGTCAACGAGCCGCCAAGGGCCAGCGCCAGTTGCTGGGCAATCGCCAGGCCCAGGCCGGTTCCGCCGGTGCTGCGGTTGCGCGAATTCTCCACGCGGTAGAACGGCTCCATCACGTGGGGCAGTTCTTCTTCGGCAATCCCGGGGCCGCGGTCCATCACTTTCACCGACAAACTGCCGCCAGGCTTCGATTCCACCTGCAACTCCGCTGCGCCGGCGAATTTGAGCGCGTTGTCCGTCAGGTTCACCAGCACGCGTCGCAATGCGTGCGGCCGGGTGTCGATGACGGCTTCACTTTTTCCACTGAGCTGTACGTCCTTGCCCATGTCCTGATAGTCGAACACCAGGCTGTCGAGGAACGAATCCAGATTGGTGCGGCGGCTCTCTTCGGTGGCGCCATGGACGCTGCGGGCATAGGCCACGCCTTCACGCACCAGGTGCTCCATCTCGCCGAGGTCGTTCCAGAGTTTGTCTTTTTCGCTGGAGTCGTCCATGAATTCAGCGCGCAGTTTCATGCGCGTGATCGGCGTCTGCAGGTCGTGGGAAATCGCCGCCAGCAACTGCATGCGTTCTTTCAGATAGGCCGCGATGCGCGCCTGCATGGCGTTGAAGGCCTTGGCGGCATGGGCGACTTCGGTCGGGCCTTTTTCGTCCAGGTGCACGGCATGGGTGTTGGGGTCCAGGGTTTCCACTGCCTGCGCGAGGCGGGTGAGGGGGCGGATGGCGATTCTCACGGCCAGCCAGGTGCAGAGAATCATCAGCAGCAGTTGGCCCAGTAAAACGACGGGCAACCATGGCGACAGCGGCACCATCGACGGGCGCACATCGATGGTCACCGGGCTGCCATCGGCCAGTTTCAGGTGGACCTGGAAGTGTTTTATCGGACCGGGAATATCGGTCACGGTCATCGGGTAATCCTTGCCGATCGCATCCTTGATCGAGGTTACCGCAATCGGCGTGTCGCTCATGGCCGTACCCGGCGAGCCTTCATCCAGCAAGTAGCGGTAATTGCGCCGTTCCAGTTGTTGTAACCAACTCATGCGTTCTGCGGCCGGCAAGCGGTCGAGGATGGCGATGGAGGTCGAGACGTCGGTCTCCAGATTGCCTAGCATGGTGTTTTTCGCGCTTTCGTAACGCTCGTAATACTGCGCGCCGAAAGACAGCGCCTGCGCCAGAATCAAGCCGATCAGGAAGATCAGCGACAGCCGCGAGGCGAGGGTGCGAGGCCAGCGCAACGAGCGTTTCATGAGGGCGCACCGAGGACTTCCACCGGCAGGGAAAACACATAGCCCTCACTGCGGACGGTCTTGATGTAGGCTGGTTCCCGCGCATCGTCCAGCAAGCGCTGGCGCAAGCGGCTGACCAGCAAGTCGATGGAGCGGTCGAACAGATCGGCGTCGCGGCCCTGGGTCAGGTTCAGCAACTGGTCGCGATTGAGCACGCGCTGAGGATGATCGAGGAACACCCGCAGCAACCGATACTCCGCGCCGCTGAGCGCAACCATGGTGCCGTCGTCATCGAGCAAGTGGCGGGCCGAGGTGTCGAGGCGCCAGCGACCGAAGGCCAGCAAGCGTCCGCTTTCGGTGACCACCAGGTTCGGTGGCAGCATCCGCGTGCGACGCAACACCGCGTTGATCCGCGCCAGCAGTTCACGGGCGGCGAACGGCTTGACCAGGTAATCGTCGGCGCCCATTTCCAGGCCGATGATGCGGTCGGTTTCATCGTTGCGGGCGGTGAGCATCAAGACCGGCGTGGCCTTGTGTTTGCCGGCGCGGATCTCGCGGCACAGCATCAGGCCATCGTCGCCCGGCATCATGATGTCGAGCACGATCATGTCCACCGGCGTGGACTCCAGGAACGCGCGCATCTGCCGGCCGTCAGCGACGACGGTGGTGCGCAGGCCATTCTTCTTCAGGTAGTTGCCTACCAGCTCTCGAATTTCGCGGTCATCGTCCACGATGAGAATGTGATCGACGTGTTCCATGGGGCCAAGCCTCTGAAGATAGGAGATGACGCACAGTCTATCGAGCCTTTGCCCGCTCGCCCGCCACCCTTTGTATTGCAGTGTATCTGGTGTATCGGCGGATACACGTGGACGCAAAAACGCCAGATTTCAGGGGTTTTGTATCGCTGTGTATCCGCAGGCGGCTTTGATACATACCGATTTACACATGCCTGTTTTCGACACAGACGAGATACCTCGCAGGCTTCTAATAGGTTCCATCGAGGCAAACCCAACCGCCTCGGCTCAATTGAACGACCTGACCATTGAAGCCTTGAGGAAACCGCCATGAACACTAAAGCCGTCTACGCCGCTTGCCTGTTTGCCGCCCTGAATATCTGCACCTTGTCGGCCCGCGCCGAGGCAGACGTCACCCCGAAAACCTACACCTATGGCACGCACCTGGACATCAAGAAAGTGCTGTCGATGACACAGGACGCCACGACTTCCTGCGGGATTGTGGATGCCCAGATGACCTACCTGGACTCCCAGGGCAAAACCCAGGTTCTGGACTACCGCAAATTGGCTGACTGCAACTCAGACAACTGAGTCCTTCGCTGACCGATTGCCAATCCCCTTTGAAACAGGAAGAACACCATGAACAACGTCACCCGCTACCTGACCGCCGCTGTCTTCGCCCTTGCCGGCGCCGCCGCCCACGCCAACGCCGCCGTTGAACAAAGCACCTGCGGCAGCAGTACCTGCTTCCAGCTGACGCCGGTGAACGAGCAGGGCGTCAATGACTTGCTGGTACAGGATGGTTCCAGCCGTACGCCGCAAGGCCAGTTGCTGGATGAGCAGACGGCCTGAAGCCAGACACTGTTTCTGTATTCACCCGATCCAGTGTGGGAGCGGGCTTGCTCGCGAAGGCGGAGTGTCAGTCGCCATCAATGTTGAATGTACTGGCCCCTTCGCGAGCAAGCCCGCTCCCACATTGGATCTGTGTGAATCAATATCCTCATTTGCATTAGGTGATTCTCATGTTTCTCATCGCGTTCCTGGGCGGCATATTGACCGTCCTCAGCCCCTGCATCCTTCCGGTCGTGCCGTTTCTGTTCGCCGGCGTTGACCGCACCCGTTCGTCGATCCTGCTCACCCTCGGCGGCATGGTCCTGACCTTTGCCCTGATCTCCAGCCTGACCGTGGTCAGCAGCGAATGGGTGGTTCAAGCCAACAACACCGGTCGTCACGTCTCCCTGATCGTGATGGGACTGTTCGCCCTGTCGCTGATTTCCGCGCGGGTCGGTGACTGGCTGGCACGCCCGTTCGTACTGCTGGGCAACCGCCTCGACCCGGACACCCGGAAAATGTCCGGCCCGTTGGGTTCGGTCATGATCGGCGTCGCGACCGGTCTGCTCTGGGCTCCGTGCGCCGGGCCGATCCTCGGCGTGATCCTCACCGGTGCCATGCTGCAAGGCGCCAATGCGCAAACCAGTCTGTTGCTGGTGGCGTACGGCCTGGGCAGCGCGTTGTCGCTGGGCACCTTGATCTTCGCCGGCCGCGGCCTGGTCAATCGCTTGAAAGCGTCGATTCCGGTCACCGGTTGGTTGCGTCGGGGTGCCGGGTTTGCGGTGCTGGGCGCTGCGGTGGTGATTTCCACCGGCGCCGACAAGACACTGCTGGCCGGCACCTCGTCCGAAGGCGTCAGCACCCTCGAGAAAGGCGTGTTGGAAAGCGTACCGAAAGTGGTTGATTACCTGGTCAGCAAGGTCAAGGCCGACACAACCCTCGACAATGCCCAAGGCGCCATGCCGTCGCTGTCCGGCGCCGTCGAATGGCTCAACTCGCCGGCACTGACCAATGACTCGCTCAAAGGCAAAGTGGTGCTGGTGGACTTCTGGACCTATGACTGCATCAACTGCCAGCACACCCTGCCTTACGTGAAGGACTGGGCGCAGAAATACGAGAAGGATGGCCTGGTGGTGATCGGCGTCCACACCCCGGAATATGGCTTCGAACGCATCATTGGCAACGTCAAGGACCAGGTGAAGAAGCTCGGCATCACCTACCCGGTGGCCATCGACAACAACTACGCGATCTGGCGCAACTTTGAAAACCAGTATTGGCCCGCTCACTACCTGATCGACGCCAAGGGTCAGGTGCGTTTCACCCACTTTGGTGAAGGTCGCTACGAGACGCAGGAGAAGATGATCCAGCAGTTGCTGGAAGAGGCCAAGGCAGACGCCAAAGCCCCCGCGCCAGCGGCGTAAACTTGCATATCAATGGCTCACAGGCTCCGCGCCGTGGGCCATTGTCTTTTTCTCCTGGCCTCGCCGCCACGCCGCCGGCGGTGCGCCAAACTCACGACGAAACGCCCGGCTGAATGCCGTGTCGGTTTGATAACCCACCTCTTCGGCGATGCGCAGCAATGAGCTGTTGCTGCTGCGTAACAGATTGGCCGCCAGCAGCATCCGCCATTGCGTCAGGTACTGCATCGGCGAAATCCCCACCAGTTGTTGAAAGCGCTCCGCCAACACCGATCTTGAAGTGCCGGCGGTGCGCGCCAGTTCATCCAGTGTCCAGGTGTGACAAGGTGTTTTGTGCAGCGCGTTGAGGGCGGCGCCAACAATCCGGTCGCCCACACCCGCCAGCCAACCGGTCCGCCCTTCGCCCTGTTCGTGCATGTACAGGCGCAGCACCTCGATGAACAGCACCTCGGCCAGTTTGGCCAGAACGCCTTCGCCACCGGGCCTTGGCGATCGGGCTTCGGCCAGCGCATAACGAACCGACGATTCCAGCCAGATGCCGGCATTCGAGCCGCGCACATTGACCCGCACAACGGCCGGCAACCCGGTCAGCAACATGCCGGCCAACCGTGTGTCGCACGCCAGATAGCCGCACACCAGCCGCGTGACCGCGCCGCCACCGCCGTAGCTCAACTGCCGCGGACGCCGTGACAGCACCACGTCCAGCCGCGCACCTGTGGCCGGTTTGAGGCCGGGTGCCGAGCCCATGCGGTGCGCGTCTCCCTGAGGGAACACCACGACATCGCCGGCCGTTAGAAGAAGCGGCGGATCATCACCGAGTTCGACATAACACTCGCCTTCGGTGATCAAGTGAAAGATCACCACGCGTTCGGCGCCAGGCTCCAGAAACGGTGCTGCCGTGTCGGCGCTCGGTGACTGGTAGCACCAGGGCGCGGTGAACCTGGCGTTGATGAAAATCGCGCCGACCAGGCGGACGACGCGCAGGGTCTGGGACAGGGCGTCCATGATGGTTTTCCCCTATGGGCGGGCAGCTTTTGATTGTGAGCCTGTCGTGGCGCAACGCGAAACCTCCGGACGATCGGACAAGGTTGGCCGACGATCGGGCAGGACGCCCCCGGCCAGCAGCGCGATAGTGGACGCACAGGGTCTGCCGACCCTGTCATCAATAACAAGAATGAGAGGTTGCCATGCCGAAGTTCGTCATTGAACGCGAGATTCCGGGTGCTGGAACACTGTCAGAAAGGGATTTGAAAGCGGCTTCGCAAAAGTCCTGCAGGGCGTTGCGCGACTTGCCGGAGGTGCAGTGGCAGCAGAGCTATGTCACCGGCGACAAGCTCTACTGCGTGTACATCTCGCCCAGCGAAGAGTTGATCAGGGAACACGCCAGGCTGAGCGGTTTCCCGGCCAACAGCATTTCCCGGGTCACGACCATCATCGATCCCACCACGGCAGAATAAGCCGGGGATGTAGCCCGTAACGGAGCGGATTTAATGAGTACACCCATTGATCTTACTGCCTTGAAAAACCGTCAGATGGCCTCTTGGGCCAGTGGCGACTATGCCGTGATCGGCACCACCTTGCAGATTGTCGGCGAGCAGCTCGCCGAAGCCTGCGACCTGCTTTGCGATGAGCGCGTGCTGGACGTCGCCGCCGGCAACGGCAATGCGACGCTGGCGGCCGCACGCCGCGGCACTCGTGTCACCTCAACGGACTATGTGGCTGCACTGCTTGAGCGTGGCGAAGACCGGACCCGGGCGGAACGCCTGGAGGTCACTTTTCAAGTAGCCGACGCCGAGGCGCTTCCTTTCGAGGACTCCAGTTTCGACGCCGTACTTTCAACCTTCGGTGTGATGTTTACACCGGACCAGGCTAAAGCGGCTACAGAGCTGGCACGGGTCTGTCGCCCCGGTGGCCGGATCGGCCTGGCCAACTGGACGCCCGAAGGTTTTGTCGGCCAGATGTTCAAAACCCTGGGCCGTCACCTGCCGCCACCGCCGGGGGCGCAACCGCCATCGAACTGGGGCACCGAGGCCTGGTTGCATTCGCACTTCGATGAACGGGATTTTCTGATCCAGGTGACCCGGCGGTTCTTCAACTTCCGGTATCGCTCGGCGGCGCACTTCATTGACACGTTCCGCACCTGGTACGGCCCGGTCCACAAGGCGTTCGCGGCGCTGCCCCCGGAAGGTGCCAAGGGGCTGGAGGATGATCTGACCGAGCTGATAAACCGCTTGAACCGGGCGGGAGAAAAGTCGGTGGTGGTGCCGAGTGAATACCTTGAAGTGGTGATTACAAGGCGTTGAACGGCCCACACAAAACCCCCTGTGGGAGCGGGCTTGCTCGCGAAGGCGTCTGTTCAGTCGATATGGATGTCGCCTGACACTCCGCCTTCGCGAGCAAGCCCGCTCCCACAGGGGGATATACGGTGTGTGCTCGATTAGTTACTCATCCAGCCGCTCGGTGTACACCACCCAGACGCTGCACGGCATTTTGTACAACAAGTGCTCCACCGTGCTGCCGATCAGCCGCCCCACTCCGCGATGGCCGATCCGGCCCATGACGAGCACGTCGACGTCAAAGGCATCGGCGTAACGGGTCAGGACCTTGGCCGGGTTGCCCATGATCATGTGCCGCTGCTCCGGCGCGATGCCGTTGCGTTCGGCCAACTCGTGGAAGGCGTCTTCCTGATAGTCGAACAGGGTTCTGGCCTTGGCCGAAGAGAAAAACGCAGAACCATTGTCGAAGCCGAATTCGTCGGCGCTGATGGATGAGAGGTCGTAGGCGTAGACCATGTCCAGCTCGGCATTGCAGGCGCTCGCCAGTTTCGACGCTTCGTGAAGGATCCGGTCGTTGAAGCTTTTGTACTGATCATCCCGATGAAACGGGTCGACCGCCGCGACAATCCTGCGGGGCAGGGCATGCACGGCATGGCTGACGAAATGCAGGGGCACCGGGCATTCACGCAACAGATGCACGTCGAGCGGGGTGAACATCAGCCGTGAGAGCATCGAATGCGGCTCCAGCGCCTTGATTAGCACGTCCATCGGCTGTTCTTTGAGGTGAATCAGGATTTCTTCCAGCGGACGTTCGACCCACGTCACCTCTGTGGTGACCTGCACCCCGATCTTGCGCAAGGGCCGGGCTTGTTCCTCAAGCCATTGCCGGTGCCGATCGACGTAGCCCAGGCGCATTTGCTCCATCGCTTTTTCGTTGACCAGGCTGGCGGTCGCCAGGCCTTCCAGGTAATCGAACGCCACAATGTGCAGCGCCGCATCTTCGGCCTTGGCCAGCGCCGCAGCCCGGTCGAAGGCGGGGCTGTGTTCCATCAGGGGCGAGGCGACCAGCATGAAACGTGATTGCTCAGACATGACAAACCTCCCGTGGGTTAACGAGCAGGTGACGGTCCCTTTGCAACAGCCTGGACATTGCCGCCCGATGTGCGGTCATTCGGCAGGCATTCAGTCCTTCAAGTATTGACCATGATCAACGCAGGCGCAGGCGCAACAGGTTGACGCGGTCCAGGTAGGAGCTGGCGAAGCCTGCGATCTTTTGATCCTTGTAGACCCCACCGCCGCCGGGATCAAAAGATCGCAGGCTTTGCCAGCTCCTACAGGGGATGTGTGGTGTTTGACTGATTTAAACGACTTTGGCGCCGCGTGCCGCCAGCAGCTCGCGCAATACGGAGCGATGGCAGTGCACTTCATCTTCGCAATAACACCCGACGGCCATCGAGGTTTGATGGGAGAGCGCCGCCAACAAATCCAGCAGTTGGCTGGCGGCAGGGTGATTCATCTCAGCCTTGAACTTGCGCCGAAAGGCCTCCCAGGCTTTCACATCCTCCGCGGCTTTTGCCTCCGCAACCAGTTCCGCGCTGGGCGACAGCAGCGGTTGCCACACATCATAAAAATCGCGGCTGGCGAAGTCGGCCTTCGGCACGCCGCGAGGCGGGCGGCGCACCGTGCCTAACCGCAGGCCTTCATCGGGCAGTCGGGGTGAACCGAGTCGTACGATATGAATGGGCATGGCGACTTACCGGTGTCGCGACCCGTCAAACCACTCCAGCGCCGTACGCCAGATGCAAATCCCCAGGAAGTAAGCCGACATCAGCAGCCAAAGCCCCATGACCATCGGGTTGATCACCGGGTGGTTGATCACCAGCGACAAGCTGCACAGCAACCAGATGGCGGTCACGGCAATGTTGATCGGCATGAACCTGCGCACGCGGAACGGGTGCAGGAACTTCATCCGGGTCACGGTCAACAGTGCCAGGCCAATGACGGTGAGCAGGGTGATCCACGGCGACGGGGCGATGATGTACAGGCACAGCGCAACCACGTTCCACGCGGCGGGGAAGCCCTGGAAGTAGTTGTCTTTGCTTTTCATGTTGACGTTGCAGAAGCAAAACAGCGACGAGACCAGAATCAGCGACACGGTCAGCAGCAGCGTGTAGTCCGGCAACGGGATGTAGCGATAGATGAACAGCGCCGGGATGAACACATACGTCAGGTAATCGATCACCAGATCGAGGATCGAACCGTCGAAACTCGGCAGCACCGACTGGACATTGACCTTGCGCGCCAACGCACCGTCCAGCCCGTCGACGATCAGGGCGACGCCCAGCCACAGCAGGCAATTGGTGGGCTGGTTTTCCAGCAGGGCAAGGGTCGCGAGGAAGGCAGTGACCACGCCCGTGGCGGTAAAACCATGGGCGCCCCATGCTTTGAGCCTGGCGATGTGTAGAGTCGAAATCACGGGGCGTTCTCCAAAAAGTGAAGCAAGCCAGTCATCACCCTCGTTGATCGAGGGCGGCGGCAAACCGGGTCGGGTTGCAGGTATCGACCGGAAATCCGGGAATAAGGTTCACCGTCTGTAAATCTTAGCTGGGCCGCCAAAAAATACTCCGGATTAATCCTGATGCTGTTTACTTGGAGGATTCTTGAGTGGGGCTGACATCCTGGACGAAGGGGAATGTCCCTGGCGGACTGCGCTGCCGGGCATTTCGGGGATGGTTGACCTGGTCTTGCGGATGTACCCGGAACCCTGTGGGAGCGAGCCTGCTCGCGAAGGCTGTGCGTCAGGCGACGGGTTTTTTGATGGGGTACATATCCGTTGCTGCGGTAACGGCCACTTATGGTTCCGCTTTTACAGCGGGTCACTTGGAAGAGCGCCAAGTAACCAAGCGCCCGCGCCCCTGACGTACGGTGCCTCGCTAAGGCTCGGCATGCCCTCGCTCCGGTCCTGCTCCGTGGGCCCGCCGCGATCGGCCATCCATGGCCGTGCGCGGCTAACCCGGCATCCATGCCGGGTTGCCCACTGCGCAGAACCTGTACTCGGCCTTCCGACGGGGCAGATCAAAATCAAAAGCCAAAGCAAAGCAAAGCAAAGCAAAGCAAAGCAAAAGCAGGATCAACCGGCCAGAGCCCCTGGAAACTGTAGGAGCGAGCTTGCTCGCGAAAAACGTTCAGACAACACGTTCATTCAGACAGCACGCGTTATCGTTCACGCCCATCGCAGGCAAGCCAGCTCCCACAGGGGAACGCGTACACCTGAAATCAGGTCGGCTGGCAGGCCGCCTCGCTTTTGCTGTTGCGGTACTCGCCCCCTCGAGAGGCCGAGTGGAGGTTCTGCGCAGTGGGCAACCCGGCATGGATGCCGGGTTAGCCGCCCCCGGCCATGGATGGCCGATGGCGGCGGGCCCACGGAGCAGGACCGGAGCGAGGGCATGCCGAGCCACAGCGAGGCACCGAACGAAAGGGGCAGAAGCGCTTTGGTTACTTTCGCGCTTTTCGAAAGTGACTCGCCGTAAGGGCGAAACCGCCAGCAGCCATCACCTAAACAATGGATATCCCCCCAAACGCTTGAACAACAAACCCAAGTATTTAATGAAAGGGTGAACGAGATCTGTACGGTCGGCGACGTCAGCCAAACGGTGCTGGCGCAATACCCTATGAGGACTATCGTTGCCTGACTGGACAATTCCAACCAATGAGGGCGTCGTCATGAACACCAGCGATTTGCTCGAACAACTGCTGCGAGCCGGCCAGGGCTCGACGACACAGCACGGTGGCGGCGCACCTGCTCAGGGCGGCGTGGGCGGCGGTCTTGGCGGATTGCTCGGCGGCCTGCTGGGCGGCGGTGCCGGTGCAAACAGCGGATTGGGCGGTTTGTTGGGAGGATTGCTCGGCGGCGGCTCAGCCATGGGTGGCTCGACCCAACGACGCTCCGGTGGCGGCGCCAACTACGCGGCGCTGGCCTCCCTGGGGATGATGGCTTTTCAAGCGTATCAGGCCTGGCAACGCAGCCAGGCGGCCGCGCCACAACAGGCACCCCGCACCGTGGATCTGTTATCCGGCCCGGAAGTCGAAGACCACAGCCACGCCGTCCTTCGAGCATTAATAGCAGCGGCGAAGGCCGATGGCCGGATCGATGACGCCGAAAAGCACATGATCAGCACCGAAATCGGTCGCCACACCAATGACCCGGAACTGCAGCAATGGCTTGACGATGAAGTCGCCCGGCCGCTCGATGCCGCCGATGTGGCGCAGTCGGCGACGGATCCTGCGATAGCGGCGGAAATGTACCTGGCCAGCGTGATGCTGGTGGACGATCAGCAGGACGCCGAACGCAGTTACCTCGATGAACTGGCGGCGGCGTTGCAGATTGATCCGGAGTTGCAGGTGCATTTGGAACAGCAGGCCAAGGGTGGCGTGGCCTGACCGATAGGCTTACACCAGAAACGTCACCCCGTGCGCTTCGGCAATCGCCAGTATCCGCGGCAAATCCTCCGGCACCTTGAGCCGATCTACCGCCGCAAAGAACTGGCCGCCCCGCGGATCAGACACCACGCCGATCATCTTCGCCGTGGCGCTGATGTTCTTGTAGGCATGGATGGACCCACCGGGTATATGCACGTAGCCGCCGGCCGAGACAATGGTGGATTCGCCCTCGAGCGTCACTTCCACCTGCCCGTCAATCACGTAGAACGCTTCGTCCCACGGATGAAAATGCAGTGGCGGGCCGCCTCCCTGCACGCCTTCCTGGATATGCATCTCAAAGGGTTTGCTCAAATCACCGCCCGCGAGAATCGTGATCGCCTCGCCAACGACATTGACCGGTCCCGGAGTTTTTCCGGACCCGATGACGTGAACCGTTCGCATGATTGCTCTCCCGGGGATGAGTCTACACCCGGTTGAGTATATTCACTCCAACGGGCACCGGGTGCAGAGGCGCAGGCCCGTCTGTCAGGGCAATTTCAACCCCGATTGAATTTTTCTCCGGGCAAATCGCTCTGCTGATGTAGAGACGTGTTGATTCAGCGTCCTGCCACTGGCTACAGACCGAGAGATGCGCCCATGACTGCCCTGACACGACTCGAATCCCGGCCTGCCCACGAGCACGCCATCCCGACTGCCGGTAGCCTGAAGCAGTGCTATGAACAGTTGCTGCTGGGCGACGATGCCGAGCAACGCCGCGCTCTGGGCAAAACCTTCCTGGAAGCGCAACTGCAACGGTCCGCCGACCTGCCCGCAGAGATGCCGCAGGACCTGTCGGCCTTGCAAACCTTCGTCGAACAGCACAGCACCGAAGTGGCGCGGCAATATGCTGACTATCTGAGTAGCCGCAAGGAAGGCGGGCCGCGGCAGTTCTTCAGTAACAAGGCGCACGCGCTGTTCTTCCTGCAAGCGGTCAGCCCGACCAAACTGGTGGACGGTGCCTGGTTGTACGGCCTGTTGCAGCACTGGCGCGACCCGCGTTTCGAAGGGTTGATCTGCACCTATCTGGAAGAGTTGGGCGAGGGCAACCCAGCGCAGAATCATGTGGTGATTTACCGCAAGCTACTCGCTGAACAGGGTTTGCAGGACACCGGCGTCATCGCCGACGAGCATTACCTGCAAGGCGCGATTCAACTGGCGCTGGGCGAATGCGCCGACGAGTTTTTGCCAGAGGTGATCGGCTACAACCTCGGCTATGAACAACTGCCGCTGCACTTGCTGATCAGTGCTTACGAACTCAGCGAATTGGGCATCGATCCGTATTACTTCACCCTGCACGTGACCATCGACAACGCCAGCACCGGGCACGCGCAAAAAGCCGTGCAATCGGTGCTGCACCTGCTGCCGATCGAAGGTGATCGCGAAGACTTTTTGCGCAGGGTCGCGCTGGGTTATCGGCTCAATGACCTGGGGCAGGGCAGTCGCGCGATCATCGAGTCGTTCGACCTTTACGCTGAAGTGTTGAACATGCTCGAGCGCAAACGCCCGTTCGGCCAGCACATGCATTCCGACTACTGCCGATTCGAGGGCAAGACCGTCAATCAATGGTTGTCCTCGCCGGAGCAATTGCCAGGGTTTCTCACCGCCCTGGAAAACAAGGGCTGGATCAAACGTCATCAGGACCCGCAGGAAAGCCGCTTCTGGCAACTGATCGAGGGTGACGGCGCGGCCATGTTCGGTGTGTTCAGCCCCTATGAAAAACAGCTGCTGCACGACTGGATCTCGGGTGACTGGACAGCGGAGCGTTCAACGCCAGCGGCGCGCCGTGAAAGCAGCGGCGCGGTCGAACCGGCGTTGCCCGCCAGCGACCCGGATATCCAGAGTCTGCAAGCCGCATTGGATGGATTGTCCGCCGCCGAGCAGATGCCGGTGTTGATCCCGTGGCTGTCCGCCCACCGACACGCCCATCCTGCCGGCCTGATGGCCACGCGGCGGTTCATCGAACTCAAATCCAGCCTTCGATAGGAGCACGGCATGAATCAGGAAGAACAACTGGGTGCTGCGGATCTGGCCTTGCTGCAATTGGGGCGGCGCTTGCAGGCGGATGGTTACCGCTTTATCACGCCGACACCGCTGACCCATCAGCGGGTCAATGACCGCGCGTTCGGCCAAAGTGCCCGAACCCTGCGCGAGGTATTCGGTTGGTCGCGGACGTTTGAGCCCGGCCTGCTGTCCGTGGACGAACAGCGGCAATTGCAACAGGCGGGCGTTCTCGAAGAGAGCAATGGCCGGCTGAAAAGCCACGTACGCTGGTCCAGCCTCGATGACCTGCTGTTCGTGCATTCCGGATTTCCCACGGACGCGGCCGATGCGGTGTTCTTTGGCCCGGACACCTACCGTTTTGCCCAGTTGATTCACACCCATCTGCAACAGAGTTTCGCGCCGGTCAGACGCGCCGTGGACATCGGCTGCGGCGCTGGGGTCGGCGCCATCGTGATTGCTCGCGCACGCCGTGAAGCGGAGGTGCTGGCGGTCGACATCAACCCGGCGGCGCTACGCCTGACGGCTGTGAACGCCGCGCTCGCAGAAGTGGCCAACGTCAGCATCGAGGCCAGTGATGTGCTGCAGGGTGTCGACGGTACATTCGACCTGATCGTCGCCAATCCGCCGTACATGGCTGATCCGGCCGAGCGTGCCTATCGCCACGGCGGCGGGGCATACGGCGCGCAGTTGTCGGTGCGCATTGTCGAGCAGGCGCTGAACCGACTGACCCCGGGCGGTGCGCTGGTGTTGTACACCGGTGTGGCGATGGTCGATGGCTGCGATCCGTTTCTCGCCGCGCTGGCGCCGTACCTGGATTCGGCACGGTTCGGCTGGACCTATCACGAGATCGATCCGGATGTGTTCGGCGAAGAACTGTTGACGCCCGGCTACCAACGGGTGGAACGGATTGCGGTGGTTGCGCTGATCGTTACGCGGATCGCTTCGGGCATCGGGGGAAGCGTTGAATCAGCCGTAGGTGAGTGAGCCATGAACAAGAATCTGGATGACTACAACCGCATGCGCGACTTCTCGGCGACCTCTGAACCGGCCGCCCAACGTTCGGGCAGGAAAGCCGCGAAAGATCACGCTTTGCAGTTCTGCATCCAGAAGCATGACGCCTCGCGCCTGCATTATGACTTTCGCCTGGAACTCGATGGCGCGCTGAAAAGCTGGGCGGTGCCGAAAGGCCCGTCGCTGGACCCCAAGGTCAAGCGCCTGGCGGTGCATGTCGAAGACCATCCGATTGATTACGCCACGTTCGAGGGCAACATTCCCGAAGGTCACTATGGCGCCGGTGATGTGATCGTCTGGGACCGGGGCGTGTGGATTCCGCAGGAAGATCCGGCCAAGGCCTACGCCAAGGGCAAGCTCAAGTTCGAACTGCAAGGCGAGAAGCTCGGCGGCCTGTGGAACCTGGTGCGCACGCACATGCCGGGCAAACAGGAGCAGTGGTTCCTGATCAAGCATCAGGACAGCGCGGCCAAACCCGAAAGCGATTACGACGTGGTCGCCGCCGAGCCGGACAGCGTGCTCAGTGACCGGACCATCGTTCCAAAAAAATCGAAAGCAGCGGACAAACTCAAGCCCATCAAGAAACCGGCGCGCAAGGTCGCGGCTAAACAACAGTCGGCGCAACTCACCGGCGCGCACAAAGCGAAATTGCCGGACCTGATCAAACCCGAACTGGCGACGCTGGTGGAAAAAGCCCCGGATGGCGAGTGGAGCTATGAGATCAAATTCGACGGCTACCGGATTATGGCCCGCATCGACCATGGCGAGGTCAGACTCTTCACTCGCAATGGTCACGACTGGACCCACAAACTGCCGAAGCAAGCCGAGGCGCTGGCGTCGCTGCAACTTGAATCAGCCTGGCTCGACGGTGAAATGGTAGTCGCCAACGAGCAGGGCGTCCCGGACTTTCAAGCGCTGCAAAACGCCTTCGACTCCGGGCGCAGCGGCAACATTCTTTACTACCTGTTCGACCTGCCTTACCTCAATGGCGTGGACCTGCGCGAGGTGCCGGTCGAAGAGCGAAGGGTCGCGCTGGCGACGGTGCTCAAACCGAATGAAGACCCGTTGCTGCGGTTCTCCGACGCGTTCGCCGAAGAACCCGATGCCTTGCTCAACAGCGCCTGCCAGATGCAGATGGAAGGGCTGATCGGCAAACGCCTGGGCTCGCCGTATGTGTCGCGTCGCAGCAGCGACTGGATCAAGCTCAAGTGCAAGCACCGGCAAGAGTTTGTAGTGGTCGGCTACACCGATCCGAAAGGGTCGCGCAATGCGTTTGGTGCGTTGTTGCTGGGCCTGCATGATCGGGACAGCGGTGAGCTGCGTTATGCCGGCAAGGTCGGCACCGGCTTCAACGAGACAACGCTTAAAAGCATTTACGAACAACTGAAACCGTTGCAGGCGAAGAAGCCGTCGGTGGTCAATCCACCGACCGGTTTTGATGCCAAAGGCGTGCACTGGCTCAAACCCGTGCTGCTGGCTGAAATCGCCTTTGCGGAAATGACCAAGGAAGGCTCGGTGCGCCATGCCGTGTTCCACGGCCTGCGTGACGATAAACCTGCGGAAGACATCACCGAGGAGCGCCCCAAAGTGGTGAAGAAAAGCGCTGCGGAAAAACCTGTCGCCAGTAAAAAGAGCGGCGCGGAAAAAGCCGCGCCGGCACCGTCGCAGCTCGGTCTGGGCGAGGGCAAGGTGCGGATCACTCACCCGGACCGGGTCATCGACGCCAGCAGTGGCACGACCAAAGTGCAACTGGCGGAATACTACGCCGCCGTTGCCGAATGGATTCTGCCCGAACTGAAAGATCGTCCAGTGGCGCTGGTTCGCGCGCCGGACGGTATTGCCGGTGAATTATTTTTCCAGAAGAACGCCGAGCGCCTGGCCATTCCGGGGATCACCACCCTCGACAAGGAACTCACCGGCCAGCCGATCATGATCATCAACAGCGCCGAAGCACTGATCGGTGCCGTACAGATGAGCACCGTCGAGCTGCACACCTGGAACGCCACCTCGGACAACCTCGACAAGCCCGACCGCTTCGTCCTCGATCTCGACCCGGACCCGGCGCTTCCGTGGAAAAGCATGGTCGAGGCGACTCAACTGACGCTGTCCGTGCTGGATGAGCTGGGGCTCAAGGCCTTTCTCAAAACCAGCGGCGGCAAAGGCATTCACCTCGTGGTGCCGCTGACCCGCAAGCTCGGCTGGGATGAAGTGAAGGACTTCAGCCACGCCATCGTCAGCCACATGGCCAAACTGTTGCCGGAGCGGTTTTCCGCGGTTTCGGGGCCGAAAAACCGGGTCGGGCGGATCTTCATCGATTACTTGCGCAACGGCCTCGGCGCCACCACCATTTGTGCTTACGCCGCGCGCACCCGCGAAGGGCTGCCGGTCTCGGTACCGATCTTTCGCGAGGAGGTGGCCGGGCTCAAGGGCGGCAATCAGTGGAACGTCCACACGGTGCATGAACGCCTGGCCGAGGTGGGCGACGAGCCTTGGGCTGACCTGAAGAAAACAAAACAGGCAATCACCGCCGAGATGCGGCGGCGGGTGGGAATGAAGAAGTAGCAGGATCTAAGGCCTAACGCGGTCCAAATGTGGGAGCGGGCTTGCTCGCGAAGAGGGAGTGTCAGTCGACATCAATGTTTTCTGATACTCCCTCTTCGCGAGCAAGCCCGCTCCCACAGTGGTTCTGTGTCGCGCACAAATTGTGTGCCCGTCGCAATTCCCCGAACGGCTATTGCTTGCCGACAGCCGCCGCCAGCAGCGGCCCCGCCTGCTCGTCGGTCAGCGCCGCATGGACTTCCATGTTCATCAGGTCATTCCATTGCAGGACCCACTTCTGAATCTGTACGACATCATCGGTTTCTGCGATGCCAAAACCGGTCGAACCACCGACGGCATGCCAGCGCCCCAGCATCTTGACGCCTGAGGGCGGAGCCCCTTTGGTCTCGAGGAAACGCTTGATCACGGTGTTGCGGTTTTCCGGGCTGATCGACCAACTGACCATGAATAACATTTGCCACCTCCTATAACGGACTGGCACCTGTTGCTCTTCGCGCGCCTGGCTGGCGCCGGGACCACGGCCACGCCTGTTTCCCGTGTCATCCTGTCGGGTCTGTAACGATTTCTCCCTTGAGAAGGCATAGCAGCGCGCGGCGGTTCGCGTATGACCGTTGATCCTCTTTATTACATCTGGAATTGACGAGGCGCCTGACCGTCAAGCATCGCGCAACAGGTCGTTGGCGTTGAGCAGTTCGTAGGCGATTTCCGGACGTTTCTCCAGCCCGCGGCGAATGGCGGTCGGAATCGCCTGGCGGGTTTTGCGGCACAAGCCCGGCAGTTCGGCGATGGTGATGGCGATACCGCGCATGGTTCGGACTTCATTGAAACCGGGAGCGATCTCTACCCGGATGCCCAGTTGCTCGTACATGCGCTGCTGTAGCCGTTCAAGGTCGCTCAGGCTCTGGAGGTTTTCCAGGCGTTCGATCAGGCGCTTTTCCTCGGACCGGGTCAGAAACAGGATGCGCAGGTCCGCGCCTGGTGTTTCCAGCAGCGGTTCACGCTCGCAGATGCAGGCACCGGGCGGGCAGGGTTGGCGGATCGGCAGCGAGATTGTCATAGGGCTCAATCATAGAGCGGCCTGCGTTGGTTTGCCCATAGGGGTGACTGGCGTGCTCGAGGGAGGCGCCAAGAGCAAAAGCGGCAGGCGAGCTAACGCTCGACCTGATGAGTGGTGAAAAAGCAGAAACGTTCGGCGATCTCCTGTAGGAGCGAGCCTGCTCGCGAAAAACGTCCGGACACCACGTTCATTCAGACAGCACGCGTTATCGTTGGCTTCCATCGCAGGCAAGCCAGCTCCCACAGGGGAACGCGTTGTTCCGGGAAACGCAACTACCGCAATGGCGGGTACTTCTATTGATAAGCGAAGCGTCAACACCAGCCCTCGAGAATGGATGCGCAGTGGGACGCGGCGATAGTTTTTTGTCGCCGGCCTTTCGGCGAGGTGCAGCCGGTTTCTAGAACTTCAGATAGGGGGGCTAATGCCCGCGCTTGAGCCCTTTCATACGAATAGAACGAGCAGGATTGAAAGGGTTTTGATGGCGTTATTTTGACGCTGTTTTTCGTAAATTTTTATTTTTATTTATTGTGGTGACGGACCATTGACGTAATGGCGATGTGATTATAGGCTCCAATTAGCTGGGTAACGAATCCTTCATTCGATATCAGGAAACCCTGTGTGCAGGGAGGCGGTCATTATGCGCTCGTCACTGGTTATCAAATCCGTTTTATTCTGTGTGCTCTTTAATGGTGCGGCGCTCGCCAGCGCACACGCGACCAATTTGGCCCATGAAATTAACCGCATAGGCACTTCTTGCGCAGGGTCTGGGCCAAAAGTGGGCACGGCCGCCGAAGAGCAGGGTGGTGCCCCTTCAAATGTTGCAAGCAGTCATGGCGCGGCTGCTTCGGTCAGCGATATTTCCTCCGCTGATACTGCAAAAGATCAACTCAACAGCCTCATTGAATCTGTCGCCAAGGTGGGCGCTGCCGTCAATAGTTCATCTTGTGACGGATTAATGGCGCAACTTGCCAATGGCAAATTAACGACAGATTCAGGTGCGCAGAGTGAAGTTTTGAGTGGCGAGGATGATGCCTTCACCAATCAACCGAACGCAGTTCCGCTGTCTGCTGCTGCCTGGTTGTTTTCGTCCGCGTTGTTCGGTTTTGTTATGGTCGCCAACCGGCGGAAGATATAGCTAGCGGTTGTTTTTGCTCATGATTGTATGGCGCATTGATACTAGTGATTGATATCAGTTTGATGTGTAAGTGGTTGGCGATGTATTGACTGAATGACGGACTCTATTGACCAGAGTTGCTGTTAATTTGGCGAGCAAACATCGGGGGTAACATGTTTAACGACAAGTTTTTGTTAAATAGAAAACTTCCTTCACTAGAGGCTATCCTCCAGGTAATTGAGACGTCGGGTCGACGAAAACTGACCGCCGCCAGCCGCAAAAAAATGCTCGCTGAAGCCTTTCTGGGCGTGAAAATTTGCGAGCGTGATTTGCCCCCGTTTTTGTGTGAAACTCTTGGCAAGGCTATTTAGGCGGAGGGATCCCGATGTTGCGTTTCTGGTTACCTGTGGTCTGCGCGCTGGCTGTCCTGCCCAGCATTTCCAGTGCCGTCGCAAACGACGCGGCATACCGGTTGAGTCCGGGTGATAACCTTTCCGTTTCTGTTTGGGGGGAAGACAAGCTCAAACAGGATGTACGCGTACTTCCCGATGGCAGCATCACCTTCCCGCTGGCAGGCCAAGTCGATGTACAGGGGCTTGATGCCACCGCAGTCGCTGAGAAGATCGCGGCCAAGCTTGAAAAATTCATACCCGATCCGCAGGTGAGCGTTGTCGTCACCGGCACCGAAGGCAATGTCGCCTACGTGCAGGGCAAGGTAGTGAAACCCGGCACTGTGCATATGTCCGGTCCAACGTCAGTGCTGCAGGTTTTAAGCCTGTCTGGCGGGCTCGACAAATTCGCCGACAAGGATGACATCAAGGTCGTGCGACTCAACGGGACCAAGCAGGAAATCCTGCGCGTCAACTACAGCAAGTTGATGTCCGGGGATGACATGTCCACCAATTTTCTACTTAAAGCCGGCGATACGCTGGTCGTGCCTTAGCCTTGCGCGATGCACTAGGGATTACTTTGCTTGCGTTGCGAACTACGGGGATTGCCACGGCAATCCTGATCCTGCCGTGCTCGGGTGTGGCCTATGCGGCTACCTGGCAATCAACAGTCGCGGTGCCTTCGACTGTCGAGTACGACAGCAACCCACTGTTGCTGACGAGTGATGAAAAGGGGGTGACCCGCGCCATCATCGCCCCCGATTTCAGCCTTGTCGGCACTTCCGGACGGGATGAGTTCCAGTTCGGTCTCGGAGTGTATGTCGTGCGTTCGTCCGATACAGACATCGTGTCAGACCGTGAAGACCCCAGACTTAAGTTCGGGTGGCATCGCGAGACTGAAACCGGTGGTTATGGACTCACGGCCCGCTATGAAGAGAGCTCAACGCTTTCCACCGAGGTTCAGGAAACCGGCGTAGTGGCTTCCGACGGCACGCAAAAGCTTTATACCGTGGGTGGCAACTGGCGTACTGCGCTCAGCGAGCGAACCACCCTGCTCAACGAAACTGACTACACTCATGTCACTTACGACATTCCTACCCTGATCGACTATGACGAGCTGGCAAGCCGCTTTAGCTTGACCTATGCATGGAGCGAGCGGGTCGAGCTGTTCACCCGTATTGGCGTCAGGCGTTATGAGCCGGAGGAGGGAACCGCGGCGTCTTCCTCGAATAGCTACACCCCCACGGTTGGCCTGAATTTCCAGGTCTCCGAGGCATTGAAGGGATCGGTGTACGCGGGCGTCAATCAAGTCTCCGGCACGGGTGACGGTCCCACAGGCGAGGGCGGGGTGAACTTGCGGTATACCGGTGAACGCTTTGAAACCAGCTTCGACGCCAGCCGTAGCACCGTCGCCAGCGGGGATGGTGGGTTCGTCGAGGCCGATAGCCTGAAGGGCTCCGTGAGTTACCTCATCGATGAAACCCGACGCACCGGTCTTGATGCTTCCTGGCAAGACACCAAAGGGCAGACGCCGAATACCCTGGTCAATTACAGCGCCTGGGTCAGTCAGGAACTCTCGCCTTTTTGGAATGCCCGCCTATTCTTCACCTACAAAGAACGCAAGCAAGACAGCTTGCCGGATGCCAGCGCAAATGTCGTCGGGTTGACGTTGACATATAGTTATCCCGGTCTCTGAAAAATTCAGCTGTGTGATCACTTATGACTACTGAATACGAAATGTCGGTCAACGACTACATAGCTATCATCAAGCACCACGCCCTGCTGTTGATCGTGAGCTGCGCGGCGATACTGGGCGTCAGCATTGCGGTCGCGATGTCGCTCCCGCCCACGTTTGAGTCTTCCGGCACGATTCTGATCGAGTCGCAGCAGATCTCGCCTGACCTGGTTGCGGCGAACAACGGCACCTTTGCCGATGAGCGCATCGAAGTCATTCGCCAGCGTGTGATGACCCGAGAGAATCTGGCGGCGATCATCGACAAATACAATTTGTTCTCTTCTCAAGGCCGGCACCTGAGCGTTTCCGACAAAATCGATGAAATGCGCAATGCGATTGGCGTCACCCTGGTCAGCGCTGCGATCAAGGGGCGCGGGGAAGTGACGATTGCGTTTCGCCTTTCCTTTGAGCACCGCGAGCCAGAGATTGCCAACAAAGTGGCCAATGAACTGGTGACGCTGTTCCTGAATGAAAACATCAGGCAGCGTACCGAGCGCGCCAATGAAAACACAGAGTTCGCAAAGCAGGAGGCGGACAAGCTCGAGGTTGCCCTGAATGCCCAGGACAGTCGCGTGGCAATATTCAAGGAGCTGCACAGCAACGCGCTGCCCGAGAATCGGGAATTGCTCACGAACATGTTGACGCGCGCCGAAACCGATCTCAAAGAGGTCGACCGTGACTACAAGGCTGCCCGTGAGGAATTGCGTTTCAACGAGTTGGAGCTTATCGCCGCCAATACCGGCGTAGCGACCAAGCCGGGAGTGGGGGGGGCAGCCGCTGACAAACCGCAGGATCTGGGCAGCCTCAAGGTGGAGTACGCCCGTTTGCGGACGCTGTATACCGAGGCCCACCCCGATGTGCGTGCCGTGAAACGCAAGATTGCGGCCCTTGAGGCGAACAAAGCGATGGCCGGTAGTGCGGCAGTGCCCGTCAATATGGATGCAGCGAAGGCTCAGGCGCGGATCGCCGCCACTGAGTCACGTATCAAGTCACTGGCCGATCAGAAGCAGCAGACGCTCCAGAAAATATCCGAATACGAAGCGCAGATTATTGAAATGCCACAAGTCGAGCGTGGCCTGATCACTCTGATGCGCGACCATGACAATGCGAAAAAGAAATATGAGGAGATGCGCGCCAAGGAGATGAGTGCGCGAATTTCCGAAAGCCTGGAACAGGAGAACAAGGCGGAACGATTTGTACTTCTGGAATCGCCGCTGATGCCCGAAAAGCCCGTACGCCCGAACCGTAAAAAGGTGGTTGCCATGGGCTTCGTGCTTGCCCCGGTGGGCGCGGGCGCACTGGTAATGCTTCTCGAAATGATGAGTTCTCGCGTGCGCGGGGCTGAAGCCCTGGCCAGTGTGCTCGGCAGGCGCGTACTGGTGTCCATTCCCTACATTCACACCATGGCCGAACTGGAACGCCGCAAGAAGTGGCGAACGCGCCTGATCGTGTGTGGAGTCTTGCTGTTCGCGATACTTCTGGTGCTCGTGCACTTCCTCTACATGCCTCTGGATCAGCTGGCGTTTAGAACGCTGGGCCGGTTTGCATAAGGAATACAGACATGGAAATAATCAAGCCCGATACCGAAAACACCGAGCCCGAGACCTCTTCAAGAGCCATGACGTCCTCAGCGCAGTCTTCAAGTCTGAATGCGCTCAGTTATGTGCAAACCAAAGTTGTGCCTTTGCGGCCGGATCACCTCGAGCGCAATCGCATCGTGGCGTACAACAAGAACTCGAATATGGGCGGGGCGTTCGATCTGCTGCGTACGCAAGTTCTGAAAATCATGGAAGAAAATGGCTGGCGCACGCTCGCCATCACCTCGCCGACACCGGAGGCCGGCAAGACGGTACTGGCGATTAACCTTGCAATGAGCATCGCTCATCACACTACCAAAACGGCGTTGCTGGTTGATTTCGACTTGCGCCGTCCGACAGTGGGCGCCTGCCTGGGGCTGTCGATGGAGCTATCGCTCAATGAATACCTGGCCGATAAAGCAGAGCTGCAAGAGGTTCTGGTTAACCCGACCTTGCCGCGCTTTGTAGTCCTGCCTACCCGTAAGCCGATTCCTCTCTCCACCGAGGTGCTGTCATCGCCCAAGGTGAGTAACTTGATAGGTGATTTGCGCGAGCGCTACAACTCACGAATCGTGATTTTCGATTTGCCACCCATCCTGAGTTCGGACGATGTGATTACCATCTTGCCTAAATTCGACTGTGTCCTGCTCGTGGTCGCCAACGGCATGAACAGCCAGAAAGAGATCGAGGAAAGCCTTCACCATCTGGGGACAGCCAATCTGATTGGCACTGTGCTGAACAAAGCCGAGCCGCAAAACCGCTCCTACTACTAGGGCGTTATCCTCAAGCAGTCGGCGCTGTTGGCGAGCGCCGACTTTAGTGCCAGGGATGTTTCTTTTCCCAACTCCAGGCGTCCGTCACGATCTGTTCCAGTGAAGCAAATTGCGGCTGCCAGCCCAGTAATGTGTACGCCCGTTGAGGATCGGCCACGAGACGTGGTGGATCACCCGCACGACGCGGCGCATCGCTGACGCAAATCTCCCGGCCAGTGACCTGGCGCGCGGTGTCTATCACTTCCTGTACCGAGAACCCTTGGCCATTACCGAGGTTGAACGCCGTGCTTGCACCACCAGCCAATAGATAATCCACGGCCAGTGCGTGAGCGGCCGCCAGATCGGCAACGTGGACGTAGTCGCGAATACACGTGCCGTCGGGCGTGTCGTAATCGCGGCCATAGACGGTGATGCTCGCGCGCCGGCCAGAGGCTGCTTGCAGGATCAGTGGCAGCAGGTGGGTTTCCGGCTCATGGCGTTCACCCAGCTGTCCGTCAGGGTCTGCTCCAGCGGCATTGAAGTAGCGCAGGCAGACAGATTTCAGTCCGTAGGCACGATCGAAATCTTCAAGCATCTGTTCCACCATCCACTTGCTGCGACCATAAGGATTGATCGCCGCCTTGGGATGTTCTTCGTCGATGGGCACATACGCCGGATCACCATAGACAGCAGCCGTCGAGGAAAAGATGAAGTGTTTGACGTTCGCGCGAACCATGGCTTGTAGCAGCGTCAGGGTGGCGGCCAGGTTGTTCTGGTAATACTTGGCCGGTTCAGTGACGGATTCGCCGACCTGTATGAACGAGGCGAAGTGGAACACGGCATCGAAGTGCTGTGTGGCAAACAAGGTGTCCAGGCCTTGCGCGTCGGCGATGTCCAGTTCAACCAGTTTTCCGCCCATCAACGCGTCGCGATACCCCGTGGAAAAGTTGTCCGCCACCACCAGCTCGTGACCTGCGCGCAGCAGATGCTTGACCATGTGCGAGCCGATATAACCTGCGCCGCCGACCACCAAAAAATTCATCCTGTCCTCCTGGAAACCATTGCTGTGCAAACGCGGATTGTACCGTCAGTGAGCAGCGTTTTTTCTCAAAAACAACCAATTGAAGGCCTGCACGCCATCGAACTTGATCGTATAGCGCCCATCAAGGTAAGTCGCGGGCAACTTCTTCATTGGCGCCAGCGTGCCTTGGGTAAACAGGGTCAACCCTGGCGGCGCCTGGATGCTGAGCGTGCCTTCGAGAGGCTCGACATAAAAAGGTGTTTTGTCATCGTCTTTGGGAATGGCGCGAGTGCCCAGCGAAATCAGCAGATCCTGCGATCGACCGACAGGCGCGCCGTCCAGGCTCTGTACCACCACGCTGGCATTGGCGGTCTTCACTTGAACCTGGATGTTGCCGAGGGTGATCGACTCACCGCCAATCCAGCCGGTGGCGGCCTGGGTGCGTGGCGTATTGATGGTGTAGATGCCTTTTTTCCAATTGCGCTTGAGCTCGCCCGTATCGGTCGTCGACTCGCTGGCATTGGCATCCAGCAACGACTGGTCAGGGTCGTGAAACACCTTTGCAGAGCTCGGGATAATGCCCGGCTGCAACCAGGGCAACTCCGGCGTCTGTGGCATGGCGATTTGCAGTTTGCCTTTCTCCATGGCAGTGCGCAGCAGAGCAGAATTGGCCGGTGAGACCGGTTTGTTGAACAGGGTATCGGGTGTCGGTGCGAAGACATACGTCGTGTTGGCTTCGCTAACGTCGGCGCGGCGATAGAGCAGGGCGGCGGCGGGCAGGGTGGCGAGCATTGCAGGGTCGTTGTAAGCGTGCCAGTTGTCCGCCGTTACCCAGCCGCCGTCGAGCGGCTGCTGGCTGTAGGCATATTGCATCAGTGCGTCCCAGCCCTGGTGGCTGGCGGTGCCGGCGACATAGAGTGGCAGCGAATGGCGGTCGGGTGTCGGAAACGGTTCGTTGTTCCACTCGGTGACGGTCAGGGGTTTGCCGGTGACCTGGCCGGCGGCAATCCAGTCCACGATGCCTTCGCTGGTGAGCGGATTCTTCTCCAGCTGCCCGCCGCCGCCATAGCTGTGAACGTCGATGACGTCGCCGGCAGTCAGGGCCGGCAAGGAGCTGAGGCCGTCGCCTCCCCAACTGCTGGTGGTGGCAATGGGCACCTTGACGCCTGATTCGCGCAGATGCTGAATCATCTCTACGTTGAACTTCTGTTCCAGATCGTTAAGGAACAGCTTGGCGGGGCCATGCTCCCACGAACGCCAGGTGAGTCCTGCCGATAGATTGTGCTGGCTGGCAAAGGCATCGGCCCGGTTCTTGTAGAGCTCCCAGTGCCTGGGGACTCCCTTGTCTCGCAACAGCGCGTTGCCAAAGTGTTGAGTGACGTCGTTTTCGTTGGTGATCAGGACGGCGGCGATGGCCGGATCGTCTTTATAGGCGAGGCCGGTATAGGGATTTACATGGGTTATATAGGCTTCGGTGAAGCGTTTCATTGCCTGCGCAATGGTGATGTTTACATACGCGTAGCCCTTGAGGCTGGCGTTGTTCTGCTGGTCTTTTGGCAGCTCATCGAAGGCAAAAATGTTGTCCTTCGCCGTCAGGGCTCGCTCGACGTGCATGTCGAGCCATACATAAATGCCTTCGTCTTTCAGGCATTTGATCCACCAGTCGATTTTTTTCAGCGACGCCGCGCTGAGTTGCTGAGTGTCATGCGTGAGGTCGCGGTCGCCAAAAATATTCGGGCTGACCCACGGCGAGTCATGGTGGTGCAGTCGGACGAGGTTGAAACCGAGTGCCGACAGGCGTTTGGCCTGCTGCTTGATTGCTTCGTCGGGCGTTCGGAACAGTGCATAGGAGGTGATGTTGGTGCCCCAGAAACGCGCCGGGGTGTTGTCCGCGAACAGCAGTTGCTCGCCGGACGCTTTGACAAAGCCGCGCTTGCCCGCAGGTTTTTCGTCAGCGTTGAGAAAAGACAGATCGACCGGTGAGGTTTTGATGTCGACTTTGTCATCTGGCCAGCTCTTCGGGTCCGCCAGGCCAAAGCGCTCGGTCGTGGTAGGGCCGAGCGCCACGTCACCAGAAATGCTCAAGGTGGCTTTGAAATGTTGGCGGCCGGGTTTGATCGTGTTTTTGTAGAAGAAAGCACGCACCTCGGAGGGATTGCCGGGCTCAAAGTACACACTCGCCAGTGCCGGCTCAAAACGCATCTCGATGCGTCGACCTTGTGCATTGCCCCAGGACCAGCCGCGGTTACCGGGCAGCAAATCCGGCTTGCCCATTTCTCCGGCGAAAAGGGCCGGGTCGAAATTGAAGACGACACCGCCGCCCATCACGCCCGACTTCATGCTGTGGGCATCCAGGTCAAAGTCCCAGGTCAGCTTCTGCTCGTCTTCCTTCTGAACCTGCGCCGTCAGGTCGAAGTCCAGCGCTTCGTTCTGGCCGGACAGGGTGTATTCGTAGGGGGTATTGACCTTGAACTGGGTGACAAAATTCGTCCAGTCCCAGTTGCTCCCCCAAAAGGTGAACTTTGACGCAACGACGGGATTGCCGCCGTGCACCAACATGGGCAGCCCACTGCGGTCATCGACGCTGGCGACCCAGTCCGACGCCCGGGACGTGAATGGCCAGATCGCAACGCACAGGAAAACCGGGAGCAGCATCTGAGTGCGGCGAAACAAAGTGGTCATTGGCATTACCGGAGTTGGAGGTGAGCACTCGCAGTGACTACGGTCGAAGTGTGCTTGAGATTGCGAACCATCTGGGCATAGGCAACACCCAACCCGGCCACCGACCAATACACCACGGGGATAAAAGTGATACTGCTGACGGTCACGATAGTCACCATAATCCCGGCCAGTGTCGCCAGGAGCGCGCGTCCGAGCCGGCGCGTCTCATCGTCCTTATCGGGAAATGAACGCATCGCCTTGCGGATGCCCAGCAGAACAGTGACGAAAAAAGCCACGAACAGCGTCAACCCGATCAACCCGACCTGCAGCGCCACGTTGATGTAGGTATTCACAATATCGATGATGCCCTGGCCCTGAATCATGGTCTGCATTTCCGGCGTGCTGCGGAAGTCGAAAGCCCCGAACAAGGGGTTGCGCTGGATAACGATCATTGCGTTATCGAACAAACGTTGCCGGTACGTGATGTTCTCTACTTCGATCGTGCCGATGAACGGTAGCAGATCCACCACTTTTTGCCCGCCAGGCACGATGGCCAGCAGAGGTAGGGCGAGCACGCCGGCGAGCGCCAGCAGCATCAAGCGTTTGGCCGCGCCACGACCCGTGGCGATGAACGCTGTGATCATGACGACGGCCCCGATCCAGGGACCTCGCGACAGTGGCGCGACCAGTCCGCCAGCCAGCAGGAGACCGCCAAGACGTCGCTGGAACTTGCTGCGCACATCTTCCTGCAAAAACAGGTACAGGCCGAGGGCCACGCTGACGACAAACCCCAGCGCAATGGCATGGCCGGTGGTGGCGCTGGCGCGCAATGAACCGCCGCGGCTCAAGTAGCTGGACATTTCCCCTTGCATGCCCAGGGCGTCCATCAGCGCGCTGTAGAGCAACCAGCTCCGGGCAAATTCGAACAGCCCGATAATGGACAACACCATGGCGGCAAGGACAAAGGCCAACAGGGCATCCCTGAAATCGCTGAGGTTTTTCAGAGCCCGGCTGGCAACGTAGTAAGGCAGAAAAACTTCGATGAACATGTAGAGCGTCTGGCGCAACGTGTCGGTGAGTGTGGTTTCGCGCAGCAACAGCAGGCTCGTCAGTAGAAGGCTGCCGGCCAGCAGTTTGTCGGGCCAGGTGCGCCCGAAAGGCAGCGTGTCCGCTCGTCTGCGCAGGGCGAAAAACGCCGGAAGCAAGACGCACAGGGACAGCAGACGGATATGGTTGAGATCAAAGAAATAGTTGATCAGGCCCAGGCCGGGAATCTGCGCCGACGTCGGCGGGACGAGAAACAGCAATATGAAAAACAGCGCCAGGGGATTGCGCTCGCGTTTTCTTGCGAGGGTCAACACAACCGCGGCAACGGCCGCATACACCCAAAAACTGTGCGCGAAAAAAACCAGCAGGGTCAACACGAACCACAGATTGCGGCGACGGGTGAAGTCGTTGTACGGGATCAGGTCCGTTGCTGGTCGACGGGCAAGGGTAAAAACGGTGCCGGCAAGAACCAGAATGACGATTAGCGCGCGAATGTGCTCAGGCATGGGTTCATGAACTTACTTGATTGGTGAGCGAAGGATAGTGCATTGCCTGATTGCGGCTATAGTAACGTTCGTGCAACAGAGTCCGGGATTGATGTTATGCCTTCAATTGATATATCGCCATCGTTGAGCCTGCGCAAGCGAGCGATATTCGCCGGGGCATGGAATCTCGGGGCACTTGTCACGTCTCAAGCCATGCGCCTGGGCGGCAATCTGATCATGGCTCGCCTGCTGATGCCGGAGATGTTCGGCATCATGATCATCGCCACCACCGTTTCGGTGATCATCCATTTGCTTTCCGATGTCGGCTTGCGCCAGAACATCATCCAGAGCCCGCGGGGTGACGATCCAGTATTTCTCAATACCGTGTGGACCGTGCAGATCGTGCGCGGTTTTGTCCTTTTTGCCGCGACACTTCTGATCGCGGGCTTCGCCTGGTTTGCGCAGGCCATCCATCTGTGGTCGCCCGAATCCACCTATGCTGCACCCGAGTTGCCGCTGGTGTTGGCCATTACCGGTTTGTCCGCGATCATCTATGGTTTTCAGTCGACAAAAGTCGACGTGGCCGTTCGCTCATTCCAGCAAAAGAAAGTCGTGCTCGCCGAGTTTGCGTCGCAGATTGCCGGCCTGCTGGTGATGCTGGTTATCGGTTACTTCACCCGGTCTATCTGGTCACTGGTGGGGGCGGGTCTGGTCTCCGCTCTGGTCAGCCTGCTTCTGGGACATTTCTGGTTTCCGGGTCCGCATAACCGTCTGCTGTGGGATCGTAGTGCGCTCCAGGAGCTGGTCGTCTTCGGCCGATGGATATTGTTGTCTTCAGCAGTGGGCGTGCTGGCCATGAATGGCGATCGCATCTGGTTCGGCGGCAGCATGTCGGCCGCCGAACTGGGTGTCTACTCCATTGCCGTGCTGATTCTGGGGGCTATTACACTCGGTGTGCAGAGGCTGGTTGGCGCCGTGGCGTTGCCAGCATTCGGCGAAGCAGCAAGAAGCAATGACACCGTGCGGCTCCGCTCTTTGTATGACCGCTTCAGACTGATTGTCGACATCGCCTTGCTGTTTATCACCGGACTGTTGTGGGTCATCAGTCCTTTGATCATCCACTGGTTATACGACGAGCGTTATGCCGAGGCCGGCAGCATGATGGCCGTGCTTTCAGTGTCTTTTTTCACCTTGCGCTATGGCGTCGCGCATCAAGCGTGGCTGGCACTGGGACTCACGAAGTACCAGGCCATGGATAACATTATTCGCGCGGTCTCGTTATGGGTGTTGCTGCCTCTTCTGCTAGCCGTTGGCGGAGTGAAATATGCAATTTGGGGTGTCGCGCTGCATACGTTTCCTACACTTGTGCTAATTGTTTATGTGAACTGTCGTGTGGGGCTGTTCGATCTCAAACGTGAACTTGTTGTGCTGCCAATGTTGCTGGTCGGGGTGTTGTGCGGGGAGTTGGTGCTGGCCTTTGCCAAATGGCTTTGATTTGATCGAGGCACTTGCTACACCCTTCGGGGAACGATGGGGTTGGATGTGTAGTTAAAAAAACAAACACAATTTTAATGTCATGGGGCTTTGAGTCATGGGTGAGATTGATTTGAATACCTCTGTGATGGGGCGCAGAGACTTCCTCCAGGCGTTTGCCTTATTGAGTCTTGGGGGGGTTACATTTGGATTGTCCTCGCTCCTTGCTCCTCCTTCTTCTGAAAAAAACGGGTTTGTCGTGGTCAACGGCTGGGTGTTGCCTGCCCAGTATTTTCGGCAAACGCGAACATGATCAAAGATTACCAATCGCAGAAAGAACTCCGTGACCTCTATGACTTCTGCATCATCGGGGCCGGCCCGGCGGGCATCACGCTGGCGTTGCGCCTGGCCGGGAATGGTCGACACGTGCTACTTCTCGAGGGCGGGGGGCACGAATATTCGCCGCCCTCGCAAACCCTCTACAACTGCACCTCGACAGGCATGAATGTCTACGCTGAAGAAACACGTCTGCGCTTTCTCGGCGGTACGTCCAATCACTGGGCAGGGCGTTGCCGTCCCTTCGAGAAGTCAGACTTTGAAGTGGCCCCTCCCGTCAATGTGCCCGGCTGGCCCATAGCGTTTTCCGAGATCGAGCGTTATCTGCCAGCGGCCATGGCCATTGTGGATCTCCCGTCGGATTCGGGATTCAAGGCCATTAATGCGTCCATGGATGGCAACGACTTTGACGCGGATCGCTTCCTGCTGAGCCCGCCGACGCGATTTGCACAAAAATACGCCAAAGATCTTCAAGAGACCGAGGGGCTTGATGTCTTCATCAATTGCAACTGTGTCGATCTTGAATTCGATAGCAAGACTGGCCGCATCGCCTCCGTCGTAGTGTCGGATTACAACAGGCACCGAGAACACGTGACGGCCAGACACTTCATTCTGGCAATGGGCGCCATCGAGAATGCCAGGCAACTGATGAACAGTGAGTCCCTGGCATCCGCCGGTGTCGTCAGCAAGGACGGTTTCGTCGGCAGATGTTTCATGGAGCACCTGAACCTCGACCTGGGGACCTTCATTCTGAGAGATGGACAGAGTCCCGAGCCTCGACAGTATTTCACGACCGATGCGTTTGTAACGCAATTTCAGTCAGGCAAAGGAAATGTGTCTGCGGCGCTTCTGGCGGAAGTGAAGGTCTATGGGCGAACGGCTGCCATCAAGGACTTTTTGGAGAACCTCGTCTGCGACGTTGGATTGGCGCACAAGATCGATTTTATTTCTCACTTCAATTGCCCCGGTGATGGGGTGATTACCACCCTTATCGAACAGTTTCCCAACCGCAACAGCCGCCTCACTTTGCTCGAGGAACGGGATGCGTTAGGGATGCGCAAGGTCAACATCAATTGGGAACTGGCCCCCGAAGACAGACATACCATCAAGTCGATAGGGCTGGAGGTGGCGAAGTGTTTTGCCGAGACGGGGCTGGGCTTCGTCAGGCTGGATGAGTGCGTGTATGACGTCTCTGTGCCACTGAAAGTGGCGCCCCATGCTCATCATATGGGGACTACACGGATGGCCTCCACGCCTGAGTCCGGAGTGGTCGACGAGAACTGCAAAGTGTTCGGTACCGCCAATCTTTACGTGGCGGGCAGCAGTGTTTTTGCTACAGCCGGTGCGAGCAATCCGACCATGCCTCTTATACAGCTTGCCCTGAGGCTGGCAGATCATCTTAATCATCAAGCGGGGCCGGCGGGCAGATATTCCTGATACTACAATCAAAAAAACCGGGGTGTATCTGGCTCTGGCACGGATGAGAATCGCAGGATTTGTGAGGCTGACAGGATGATAGGGCTGGCAAGGCGTGCTGTAAGTTATTACGTCAACAAAACGGGGCGGGGAGGCTGGATCTTTAAACGGTTTTGTAACCCTGACGGGTTCGAGTGGGCTCGATATCTGGCGCGCTGGGGGTCGCTGCATTCCGTCGGCAGCAATGTGTGGATCAATGTCGGGTGCAATATCGCTGACCCTTCGCTGGTGCGCCTCGGCAGCAACATCGCTTTATCGGATTGCACGCTGTTCTGCCACGATGGAGCCGTTTTCTTCTCCACTCTCTACAACGTAAAACTTGATTCTGTCGGACCAGTCGACATCCGTGACAACTGTTTTATCGGGCATGGTGCGATCATCATGCCGTGCGTGACCATAGGTCCGGGTTCAATTGTCGCCGCAGGTGCTGTTATCAGGAAAGATGTTCCGCCTGGTGTCGTGGTCGGGGGCAATCCTGCGAGAGTTTTTTGTACCGTTGAAGAGCTGATGAAAAAATTCGAGACGCGTTGCAACGACTATCCGTGGATGGACATGATCAGAGAGCGCACCGGTTCCTATGATCCAAGTGTGGAGTCAGCGCTTACGGCCATGCGAGTGCAGTACTTTTTTGGCGAGCCACCTAAATGACCCATACTCCCCTTGATGTGCTGGTCGTCAACTACAATACAGCGAAGCTGTTGGAGCCGATGTTTGATGCATTGCGCCAGTCAAACAGTGCTGATCTGACGCGCTATCTGGTCGTGGACAATGCCTCTGCCGATAATTCCCTGGAGCGTCTGGAGAATGTTTGCCCAGAGGCATTGTTACTGGCCAATGAAAACAATGTGGGCTTTGGCCGCGCCAACAATCAGTTGGTTGAACACCTTCAGGGCAAGTACGCGTTGCTACTTAATACCGATGCCTTCGTTGCCGCCGACACCCTGAAAAAAACCCTCGACTACATGGAGGCTCATCCGGATTGCGGTGTCCTCGGCGTTCGGCTGGTTGGCCGGGAAGGCGATCTGCAACCCTCGTGTCGCTACTTCCCGACGCCGCTGAATGTCTTCCTCTCGCGTACCGGGCTTGAACGGTTTTTCCCCGTGGTGAAGAGGGTGGATGACATGGACTGGGATCACGCCTCGGTCCGTGAGTGCGACTGGGTACCTGGCTGCTATTACCTGATCCGCCGTGAAGTCATCGACCAGGTGGGCTTGTTCGATCCGCGCTACTTCCTATATTACGAGGAGGTCGATCACTGCAAACGCGTCAAGCAGGCCGGCTGGAAGGTGGTTTACTACCCGGACACCACGGTGGTGCATATCGGCGGTGAAAGTGCCAAAACGGTTGTCGAGCTCAATGCGGTCAGTCGACAGATACCCAAAATGCAGATCGAAAGTGAGCTGTTGTATTTCCGCAAGCACCACGGTCTGCCCGGTTTGGCCTTGCATATGTTTCTGGTGTGCGTGGGTGATCTGATTCTGGCGCTCAAGGCGTTATTGAAAGGTCGGGGCCGAGCGGCCATCGGCGCGTGCTGGCAGCATGCGCGTGCCACCTGGGCGCTGCTGCGTGAGACCAAATTCGCTAGCCAACCAACACGGTAGAGCCATTCATGTTCGAAAACATACGTGCGGACTTGCGTGCATACGCGGGTGATTGGGGGGCTCAGGGCTTCTGGGTGATGGTGGTTTATCGCTTCGGACGCTGGCGCTACGGCGTGCGTCCGGCCCTGTTGCGCAAGCTGCTCTCCTTTATCTACAAAGTGCTCTACAAACTCGTGCAGATCCTCACGGGCATCGAGCTGCCCTGTGAAGTCGTGGTCGGACGCAACTTTGTCATCGATCATTTCGGCGGCATCATTATCAGTGGTTATGCGCAGTTCGGCGATGATTGCCGGATCCGCAATGGCGTGGTCGTGGGGCTGAAGAACGTCAACGAGCCGATCGCCCCGGTGATCGGCAACAACGTTGATATCGGCACCGGGGCCAAGGTGCTGGGCAATATCCGCATTGGTAACAACGTCGTCATTGGTGCCAATGCCGTGGTGCTGACCGATGTGCCGGACGACTCGGTGGCAGTGGGGGTACCCGCAATTATCAAGAGAAGGCAGTCTGCAGAAGCAACAGCATGCTCCGTGGACACTTCCGACTGCGACGCTGAGTGAAGCCCATGGCGATTGGCATGGGTGTCGTCGTTATCGGTCGCAACGAAGGCCTGCGGCTTGAGCGTTGCCTGGCTTCGCTGGTCGGTGCGGCAGAGCAGGTTGTCTATGTCGACTCCGGATCAACGGACAATTCGGTGCAGATGGCAAAGGCGCTCGGGGTCGAGGTGGTCGAGCTGGATATGTCGATCCCGTTTACGGCGGCGCGCGCGCGCAATGAAGGATTTGCCCGCCTGCAACATCTGCTGCCGGCGATGCGTTACGTACAGTTTGTCGACGGTGATTGCGAGGTTGTCGAAGGCTGGTTGTCCCGGGCTCAGGCCTTTCTCGAGGCACGGCCTGAAGTGGCGGTGGTCTGTGGACGGCGCCGCGAACGTTTTCCGCAGCGCTCGATTTACAACTTGTTGTGTGACCTCGAATGGGACACGCCGATAGGCGAGGCCAAAGCCTGTGGTGGCGATGCGTTGATGCGGGCCGATGCCTTCGCCGCAGCGTCGGGGTTTCGGGCGGATCTGATTGCCGGGGAAGAACCGGAATTGTGTGTGCGCCTGCGGGCGAATGGATGGAAGGTCTGGCGTCTGGCTGAGGAAATGACCCTGCACGATGCGGCCATGACCCGCTTCGGCCAGTGGTGGCGGCGTACATTGCGCGGCGGCCATGCCTTTGCCGAAGGCGCTTTTTTGCATGGGGCTGCACCGGAGAAACATTGGCTGCGGGAGTCTCGTCGTGCCTGGTTCTGGGGCTTGGGTGTGCCGCTGGCGACGGTGATCGCGATGTTGATGCTGGGATGGCCCGGGCTGCTTTTGCTGCTGGTCTATCCATTGCAAGTCGTGCGCCTGGCTCGCCGGGGCGGTAGATCAACGCGCGAAAACTGGCTGCTGGCTTTATTTCTCGTGCTGGGCAAATTTCCCGAAATGCTCGGACAAGCCAGGTTTCTTTTGAACAGATTCGGCACCGGCAAGTCGGCGTTGATCGAATACAAGTGAGACGTCCATGAATAATTGGCTGCTATTGAAAAGCGTGTTTTCCCTGCACGCGGGCTATTCGTTAAGAGCCTTGAAAAACAAGCTTAAATTATTGGTTTTGATTGGACAAAACTGGTCGGGGCTCAACGCGTTCCTGGGGCGCATGTCGAACGCCCTGGGCAAGTCCGGTGTCGAGAAGTTGGGGGTAGATTGTGTCGGTGTTGTTCATTGGCCATACATCAGTAAAAACTGGAGCGCTCAGGACAGATTAGGTGTGCTGGCGTCGCATTACGAAGTCATCACAAAAAGCTGCCCGCAATTGTTGCTTTTCGGGCGAAGCGAAAGTCTGGTGTTGAGTGACTTGTCGGAGTTCTCCGCGGGTTGCTCCCTGGTGCTGGATCGTCCGACATGGTTCATGCGTGAAGGGGAACTGGTACTGAATTTGTTTCAGGGTGATTTGCGCATTGCCTCCATCGCGTTCACCTTGTGCCGCACAGACACTGAGTTATGTATTTTCATCGGCGCCGTTCAAGGGATACACAAAGGCGTGGAGAGTGATCTGTCGTTGAGCATCTACAGGGACCTGACAAAAGATTTTGAAGGTCTACGGCCAAGAAGCTTCCTGATCGAAGTGATCAAATACCTTGCCATCAACCTCGGCGTTGAAAAAATTTATGCGGTAGGGGATGGGTATCGCCACCACCGTCATCCGTATTTTGGTACTGAAAAAGCTCAGGATCTGGCGGCAAATTACGACGTCATCTGGTTGGAGCACGGCGCGACGCCCTCAGAGCGCGAGGACTTCTTTGAGATTCCCATGGAACCGTCGAGAAAGCCGCTCGACAGTATTGCGTCAAAAAAACGTGCCATGTACCGCAGACGCTATGAACTTCTGGATGACACGTTCAGAAAGCTGGACAGCGTGTTGTCAGCCAGTTACAGCAAACGGCGTGACGTTCCTGACAGCCGTACGAGTGTGGAATCACCGGCAGCAATAACCCTCCGCAACGACAACTGAGCCAGGGTTCCTATGCATATCGCTTATTTCATCAATCAGTACCCTAAGGTCAGCCATAGCTTCATTCGTCGAGAGATTTTGGCGGTGGAACGTCAGGGTTTTGAGGTACAGCGTATAGCGCTGCGTGGCTGGGACGCCGAGTTGGTGGATGCCGAGGACGTGTCCGAACGCGATAAAACCCGGTATGTATTGCAGGACGGAGTAAAAGGGCTGTTGGGGCCCGCGCTGAAGGTGTTGCGCGCACAGCCGCAACGCTTCTTTTCGGCCCTGTGGCTGGCGTTACGCATGGGCCGGCGGGCTGATCGCGCCTGGCCGTATCACGTGGTTTATTTGCTCGAAGCCTGCCGCCTGCTGACTTGGTTACAGGCGTTCGGCGCCAAGCATGTGCATGCGCATTTCGGTACTAACTCCACCGAGGTGGTGATGCTGGCCAACGCACTCGGTGGGCCGGCGTACAGTTTCACCGTGCACGGCCCGGAAGAGTTCGACAAACCGCAGTTCATTCATTTGGGCGAGAAAGTACGCCGCGCGGCGTTTGTCGCGGCCATCAGCTCTTATGGCCGCAGTCAGCTGTTTCGCTGGGTGGATCATTCGCACTGGGCCAAGGTAAAAGTAGTGCATTGCGGCCTGGAGCAGACGTTTCACGATGTGACGCCCGTTGCCGTGCCTGCCGTGCCGCGTCTGGTTTGCGTGGGTCGCTTGTGTGAGCAAAAGGGCCAACTGCTGTTGCTGGAGGCCGCCCGCATCCTGGCCGGGCAAGCTGTGGAGTTCGAGATCGTACTGGCCGGCGATGGGGAAATGCGTGGGCAAATCGAAGCCCTGGTTGCACAGCATGGCTTGCAGTCGCAGGTACGAATTACCGGCTGGATCAGCAGCGACCAGGTGCGCACAGAAATTCTTGCCGCGCGGGCCCTGGTATTGCCCAGCTTTGCGGAGGGTTTGCCGGTGGTCATCATGGAAGCCATGGCGTTGCGCCGACCGGTGTTGACGACCTATGTGGCGGGCATTCCCGAGCTGGTGCGTCAGGGCGAGAACGGCTGGTTGTTTCCCGCCGGCGAAGTGGAGGCGCTGGCGGCGGCGATGGCGGACTGCCTCGCGCAACCTGTCGAGGTGTTGCAGCGGATGGGCGACGCGGCCTATCAGCGGGTGGTGGAACGACACGATATCGATACCGAAGCAGCCAGGTTGGCTCATTTGTTCAGGGCGCAAACATGATCACATTACTCGGTTGGCTGTACAGCGCACTGCTGCTACTAATCGTCCTGCCAGTGTCGGTGCTGTTTGTGCAGGTGCTGCTGGCCTGTCTGCCTGTGCGGTCGCGTTCGTCGAACCCAGGGCCGCGGCCGCGGGTGGCGGTGCTGGTGCCGGCGCACAATGAATCCTCGCTCATCGTTTCGACGCTGGACAGCATTCGGTCGCAGCTACTGGAAGGCGATCGCCTGTTGGTGGTGGCGGACAACTGTTCTGACGACACGGCGGCGCTGGCCCGCGCGGCGGGTGCCGAGGTGGTGGAGCGCCGCAACGAGCAGCAGCGTGGCAAGGGGTATGCGCTGGACTTTGGGGTGCGGCATTTGGCGAGCGATGCGCCGGACGTCATGATCATCATCGATGCCGATTCCCTGGCGGGTGAGGGCTCCATCGAGCGCCTGGCAATGTGCTGCATCCACTCAGGGCGGCCAGTGCAGGCACTGTATTTAATGCATGCTCCAGCGGGTTCCGGGCTGAAAGTGCAGCTTGCCGAGTTTGCCTGGTGTGTGAAAAACCGGGTGCGGCCGCAAGGTTGGGCCCGGCTTGGTTTGCCTTGTTCATTAATGGGCTCGGGAATGGCTTTCGTCTGGAAGGATCTCGCTTTGATTGATTTAGCCAGTGGCCATATCGTCGAAGATCTGAAGATGGGCCTGGATTTCTGCCGAAACGGCAAGCCGCCGTTGTTTTGCCCCGAAGCCCTGGTGAGCAGTTATTTTCCCCGCAGTGATGAAGGCTTGAGTACCCAGCGTACGCGCTGGGAACACGGTCATCTGGGGGTCATCCTGGGTGATGCGCCAAAGTTGATGGTGGAGGCGATCACCCGGGGTAACGGGAGTCTGCTGGCGATGACAGTGGATTTGTTAGTCCCTCCGCTGGCCTTGCTGACGTTGGTTCTGGGCGCAGCCTTTGCCCTGTCATGGCTGGTGTTTTTGCTGAGCGGAGCGTGGGCGCCCGCATTGATCGCTTCGTTCGGGATGGTCCTGTTGGCAGGGGCTGTCCTGTTGGCATGGAGCGGGTTCGGTCGCGGGATCATCCCTTTTTCGACCTTGTTGTATGCGCCGTTCTACGCGTTGAAAAAAATCCCCCTGTACATCGGCTTCGTGTTCAAGCGCCAGGTCGAGTGGGTGCGTTCGAAGAGAGATGACAACTAATGCACGCTTCGTCCTGGCAACACCGCTGGCAAACGATTACCCGGAAACTCAGGGTGGTCAGCGACGTTGATGATGAGCAAAGACTGATTGATGCGTTATCCAGGCCTGACGTGACAACAGTGCTCGGATTCGCCAATGCCCATGCCATGAACCTTGTGGCAGCCAATACCGATTACCATCACGCGCTGCTGTCAGCGGACGTGTTACTGCGCGATGGCTCCGGCCTGGCCATCCTGTTTCGTCGCCTCGGTCTGGAGCCGGGGCTGAATATGAATGGCACCGATTTCATCCCCAAACTGCTGGCTGCGTACATGGGCAGGCGTGTGGCGTTCTGGGGCACTGAAGAACCTTTTCTAACCAATGCGGTGCGGCATGGCGAAGCGGAATTCGCGGTCAATGTTGTCTCTGCTCACCATGGCTTCGCGCCAGTGGATACCTACATAAACCTTGCCCGACAGTTTCAGCCGGAACTGGTTGTGCTCGGAATGGGCATGCCCAAGCAAGAAGCCGTTGCTGCCAGGCTGGCCGACAGCGGTGTGCCCTGTCTTGTCGTGTGCGGCGGGGCAATCCTGGACTTTCTCGGCGGCAAAGTGACTCGCGCTCCGCAATGGGTGCGCCGTCTCGGCTGTGAATGGGTGTTCAGACTCCTCACTGAGCCAAAGCGATTATTCCGTCGCTACGTGATGGGTAATCCGCTGTTCCTTTTACGTACGTTAATCTTCAGGCAAGCCTGACGTAACAGGTCTTTTGACGCGGGTTCAAGCTTTTCCGGCGCCATAAAAACAGCGCTTGAAATATCTTGCAAAACTTCGGCGTTGCACCTTTACTCATGTTGAAGTCATCGACTTGACGGGTGTGCTTGCGGTTGTGTGCTTCATTGAGATTGGCGTCAACAAAATGTTGTCGGACCGTCTTGAGTTTCAGGGAGGGAGTTGCGAGTTTTTCGCAAGAAGGAAGGTGGCGTGCTCAAAGTGGATGCGGACTGTATCGAGATTGTAATATCCGCACATTTTTGAAAAATGTGCTCAGTTGTCGCGCTTTCATTTCGAGTCTTTGATGTATTGAATTGAAATTCAATGGCCCTTCCTTGAATTGTGCTAACCAAATGAAAGAATATATAGCGGAATTAATGCGTCAGTTATTATCTCCTTCAATGCGATTTGAGCTGAGGAAAGCTGTCGCCTGGCTGCGGGATATCCTTGGACGAGCCTGTTTTTGGCGCTGGGAAATTGTCAGATTCAGACTGCGGGAAGACAGTCGCTACGACATTCTCTACGCGGGCAGGAAAACACAGCGGGAGTTTGTGAAGGTTTTACTGGGCGTTCAATCTCAAGCGGTTGATGGTCAGTTGAAGTTGGGCAAGTCAGACCGGACGGTATGGGTCAGTGAAATGCCGACCCCGGGGGCATTATACGTGCCTCAATACCTGAGTGCTGTCGTGCCGCTGACTCGGTCAATCGACGAGATCACCGCGAGATACAACACCGAGTTACGCCGGAATCTGCGCAAGAACCGTCTGCGCTACCGCATGAAACAAGCGTTGAACGATGACGAGATTGAAATTGCAGACCGCGAAATGCTTCAACCTTATGCCAAGGCCAGACATGGTTCGGCCGCTTCGCAGATTGAAGCGCGTGAAGTTCAGCGGGTGGCAAAAGTTGCCGGGCGACTCGACCTGGTGGTGCTGGAAGACGAGATTGTCGCGTGCCATCTTGGCTGTGTAGTCACCCGGGCAGGCAAGCGTTATTGGAGTACCGTGCGCTTCGGTTACCCCGATGTCGTATTTTCAGATACAAAGAAGTTGCGTGAAGTTAATTCCATTACCACTTTCATGGCGCTTGAGTGGGCGATTGAAAATGGTTTTGACTATTACGATATCGGAACTTGCCTGGCTCGCCCGGACGACGGACTTCTCGAATGGAAAAGAAGACGCGGCGGCGATGTTGATACGTTGGGTAACCACGGCTATGTGTTTGTTCAACTGCCCAGGATTGGCGCAGCGCAGTTTCTCTGGGAGGCACCGCTATTTGCTGTAGAAGGAAAGCACCTGACACTTCATCTCGGGTTACCGGACGGACCCAGTGATGAAGAAGTTGCGAACCGATATCGCGAAATGGGTTTTGGTGGCCTGTTCAAAATATACCTCCATTGTTCCAGGGTGCCGGGAGAAGTGCTTCTCGAGACTTTGCGCAGTCGGTACGCTCATTTGAACTCACCCCCTGTTCTGGAAAGTGTCGTATCCACCTGAACAAGTCGTTGTGTTTAAACAAAGTCAGTTTCGCCAATAACGCTTGTTGCTGTTTATCCATGTCTGGATGGGGTGGCTATGTCTCAATTCAATGCATTGACCAGTGGCGGCCAATCGAAGTGGAGCCTTGCTGCATATAAGCACCTTATCAAAACACGCGTCACGCGGACGCCGTCGTTGACCCTGCAGAGCCAGGCCGTGAAAAAATGGGAAATTGCTCCGGGCGAAATCGCGATGGCTCCGCCCGCTTTTTATCTGCCCAACCAGCTCGAGCGTGTGACGGGGTGGGCCGAGGCGCTTTTTTATCCTCACGAGCATCCTCGACGCACAATGGAAGGCGTCGGTCGTGTTGAACATAATCCGACCAGAGGTTACTTGCTGAAGGATGTCTGGTTGATCGATGGCACGCTCTACAAAGGCAATGCCAAATCATGGTTGACTCCTGGTTCTGGCCGGTTGCCGGGGATTCGCGTAGAAAACGAAATCGATCGCGGTGCCTTGTATTGCACAGCGGGGGGAAACAAATGGTTTGGCACCTGGCTAATGGATGATTGTTTAACGTATCGCTTGGCCAGCGACGAAGGTGTCCCGGTGACCACCGCACCCTTTGCCGATAATGTTTCCATCGCCAGGAACGGCATAATTCACGCCCCCGATTACGAGAACTGGCTGGACATGAGGCCAGTTCGTTTGCGCAATGCATTTTTCCGTGAACTCGTGATCTTTGACGATCTAAGCCACAATCGACACAAGCACCTGCGTTTTCGGGCGATGGGTGAAAAACTGCTGTCACACGTCAACGTCAGCGCTCATCCGGGCGTGTTCATCCTGCGAGGTGGCAAGGGTGAACTGCGGTTGTTACGCAATGAGAGGGAGCTTGCAGAACGTCTGCGTGACCGCAGAGGTTTTCGCATTCTCGACCCGGCGACATCCGATGTTGCAACCATTGTCGCGGCCTGTGCCGGGGCAAGAACCGTGATAGGGGTCGAGGGGAGTCAACTTATCCATGGGGTCAATGTACTTCCGCCGGGTGGTTCGCTGCTCGTTTTGCAGCCGCCTGATCGTTTCGTCTGTTTCTTCAAGTACCTGACCGATCGTGATCAGCAGAACTTTGGTTTTGTGGTGGGTACGCCAGCAGGTCGTGGCTTCACCATCGACCCCGATGAAGTTGAACGCACGCTGGATCTCTTTCCGTCATCGTGCGGCGAGATGTAGGCGGAAATCTGTGGCGAGGGGATTTATCCCCGTTCGGCTGCGAAGCAGTCGCCAATCCAGACAATTCAGTCTATTTGGCCGGACGCTGGGGCCGCTTCGCGACCCAACGGGGATAAATCCCCTCGCCACAAATGTGGGCACTTGCGCTTAGGTGAACAGCATTATTCGACATCAAACGGTCGTCCCTGTACTCATGACCGACTAGTAGGCTTGTTTGCCGGAGAACGCAGATATCGTTCGTAAAAGAATGACGAAGTCGAGCCAGAGCGACCAGTTGTTGATGTACTCGATGTCTGAGTCAACCCGCCGAATCATTTGTTCTATAACTTTCGTTTCACCGCGAAGGCCACGTACCTGAGCAAGACCGGTGATGCCCGGTTTAATGTTGTGACGCGCAAAGTAGCCCGAGACATCGGGCGAGTACTGCATGTCGTGCTGGATCGCGTGCGGGCGAGGTCCCACCAGCGACATTTCTCCCATCAACACATTGAACAACTGCGGTAGCTCATCCAGGCTGGTTCGCCGAATAAAGGCGCCCACCCTCGTCACGCGTGGATCATTCTTTTGTGCCTGCTGGACGGTGCCGTCTGACGGCTGATGGACCACCATGCTTCTGAACTTCCAGATACGGAAAACTTCGCCACTCCATCCCATGCGTTGTTGACGAAAGAACACGGGGCCGGGGTTATCAATCTTGATCGCAAGGGCGACCATCGCCAGCACTGGCGCGGCAAAAAGCAGGATGAGGAAAGCCCCGACTTTGTCTTCGAGATTCTTCAAAAACAGTCGCATGCCCATCAGCGGAGTTTCGGACAAGGTCAGCACGGGAATGCCGGCAATCTCGCGAACACTGTGGTTGATCAACTTCAAGGCGAAAATGTCAGGTACCCAGTTAACCCTGACGTGTTTATCGAACAGACTTAAATAAACCTTCTGGATAACTTCGGAGCCACCCACAGGGGTCACAAAATAGACGGTACGAATGGCGTGCTTGACCACCAATTCATCAAGATCAGAGATATTGCCCAGTATCGACAGGCGTGGTGCGCCTTCCAGGCCTTCCTTTCCCCGCTCATCGTCCGCGCCAATC
This sequence comes from Pseudomonas sp. LBUM1670, assembly GCF_059695695.1. Lineage (NCBI taxonomy): Bacteria > Pseudomonadati > Pseudomonadota > Gammaproteobacteria > Pseudomonadales > Pseudomonadaceae > Pseudomonas > Pseudomonas sp. LBUM1670. The sequence continues at coordinate 2,420,633 of NZ_CP166783.1, forward strand.
AACACACAGCCGACGATGCGCTCACCCAGCCAGGGGTTATTGCTGATTTTCTTGTGAAGGTAGTTGGCCAGCTCGCCCGAGCCAATGATCAGCGAATTTTCCAGTTGCGTCGGATGGGCCAGAAACTTTTTCTGCATTTCGCGCGTGGCAAGGTGCAACAGCAACTGGGCAATATAGCCAAGAACAAATAACTCCCCAACCAACAGCCGCGAATACTGTTCGCTGGTTTTGGTTAGAAAAGCCATGGCCACGAGAAAGCCAAAGGTCGCGGTCCAAGCCTTCAGAAGCTTGAAGGCTTTGACGGTAAAGCCGACATTGCTGCGATAAATAGCGTAGTGGTCGTACACGACGGCCAATGCCCCAAGCAGCAGCAGGAGCAGGATGACGTAGTCTTGGGAAATGAAGCCGATATGATAATTGATCAAAAACCACGCGACACCGGTTACCGCAACGCAATCGAGACCGGCCTGAACGACGATACTGGTGCTGCTTCTTCGCTGGAGAACGGAACGGGTACTGTTGGGCTCAAATATCATATTTAGACCTCATTTGCTTTCCCTTGCGCTCGATAATGACGGGGTTCAGGTCAAAACAGCCCTCGCTTGAGAGCCTCAGCGTCACACACAAGCTGCTCATACTTGTGACAGGTCTCCACGCTCAATTGTGTAAATCCGGTGAGACGAAGACGGGTGCTATCACTTTAGCAGCAGAGTGGATCATTCACTGGATCCCAGCGGTTTCTTACAACATTCAGGCCGAAAAAAGTCAGGCAGGAGGCGCTGAGTAAACACGGGGGCTGCCGCAGGTACGTTTTTTGTCTTCAAGCAATCCGGTATGGGCCGCGCGTTCGGGCAAGCGGTGATCGAGGCGTATACCGAGCTGAAATCGGTGTGCATCGCGCACTGATTCACACCGCGGGTGCCGGCTTCGCCAGTTCGATACCCGCGGCACCGAGGCGCTTGAGAATTTCAAACAGCAGGTCGCTTTTGGTGATGCTGACAATTCTCGGGCTGCCGACATAACCGGTGATGGTCAGGGTGATGCCTTCGGGCGTCAGTTTGCTGAAGCGCACCACCGGCGCCGGTTTGTCGAGAATGGTTTCGTGCTCGCAATAGGTGTTGTAGAGCAGGTCTTTCACCTGTTCGGGGTCGATGTCCAGGGGGAAGGTGAGTTCGAGCGTCGCCACCCCTTGGGCGCTACCGCCCAGGGTCACGTTGCGCAGGTTCTGCGAGATCAGCTGCGAGTTCGGGACGATGACGATCGAGCGGTCACTGAGCTGGATTTCGGTGGCCCGCACGTTGATCCGCCGGATGTCGCCTTCGACCCCGCTGATGCTGATCAGGTCGCCGACTTTCACCGGGCGCTCGGTCAGCAGGATCAGGCCGGACACGAAATTCTTGACGATCTCCTGCAAGCCAAAACCAATCCCCACCGACAACGCGCTGACGATCCAGGCCAGGTTGGTCCACTGCACGCCCAGTGATGACAGGGTCATCAGGATGACCAGGGCGTAGCCAATGTTGGCAAACAGCGTGGTCAGTGAGGCGCGCATGCCCGGATCCATCTCGGTTTTCGGCAGTAACTCCTTGTCCAGCCAGCGGCCCAGCGTGCGAATCAGGTAGATGCCAATCAGCAAGGCCAGGGTGGCGTTGAGCAAGTGACCGGGGATGATGTTCAGTTTGCGCAGCCCGGCGCCACCGAGAATGGAAAAGACATTGGTGAGCAGTTGCTCCAGTGTCGTGCCGACACCGCCGACGAACAGGGTGATGATCGCCATCAGCAACAGACCGGCCCGGCCGACACCCGACAGAATGGTCGAGATTTGCTCCAGACGCCGGTCTTCAATGCCCAGCAACTGTTTTAACGCCTTGCCGCTGGGGCTTTTGATCGAAAACAGGTACTCGCAGGTATCCTTGAAGAACTGCATCAGCAAGTAAAAACCGGAGAGAATGAGGAATCCCCAGACCAGTTCATAGGTGATGAACCTGGCCAGGGACACGTAGCCGGTCAAGAGAGATAACAGGGAAATCACCATCGAGAGACCGGTGATGGTGTAGAGCAAACCGGCGAGCGTCCTGCCCGCTTCAGGGGCTTCTCCAGCAGCCACGACGGCTCTTCGGACTCTGCCGGTGCGCCACAACAAGTCCACCAGAACAATCGAAACCACCAACGCGGCGATGCCTCGGGCGGCGATCACGATGCCGCTGCTCATGCCAGTGGCGTTGATAATCTGGTTAATCGTCACCAGAACCAACAGCACACCCGCGAGAATTCGGGGATAAGGTTGCAGTGACAGCGCCACCGGATCGGCAAGCGCCGGCAGCCGCCAGGACGGGTGATGCGTGGACAGCAGGGCGCGGCTCAGCGCGGTGATCAGGACGCAGGTATAAGCGACTTTTTCGAATTCCTGGGAAAACGTCGTCAGCATCGGTGTCAGCGGCGTCTGACGTGTGAAGGTATAAAACAGCAGTAGTAGGGACAGACCAACGGTCAGCACCGTGGCCAAAACGGAGGCCAATGCAAGGGAGCTTCGACGCAGGCGTCCTTCGGGCATCCGGTGAATGCACAGCCAGGTCAGCCCTCGTTCGGCGAGCCGGCGGCCGAGCGTCCAGATGACCAGGGTCAGCAGTAACAGGGCGCTGGTGATAAGACGTTGGCCCGGTTGCCAGGCGGCTTTGGCGACCACTCTCGCCTGATCGAAGAAGTTTCTGAAACGCAGCCGATCGTCCATCGACGGGGCCAGGACCGGTGACCAGAAGTCGGGGTTCAGGATGCTTCGGGTGCTCAGGGTCAGTTCGCTTTCCAGCAAGTTGCGGCGGATGCCGGCAATCTGAATGATGAGCTCGGTGGCACTCGCTTTCAGTGCCGCCAGGGTTTTCAGGGTGGCGTCGACTTTGTTTTTTTGCTCGGTGAGCGCGACCCTTTGCGCGGCGATATCGGACTGCTCGGCCGCGGTATCGTCGACGGGAACCGGCCCTAGCACGCCCAGTTGCGCGCGCAGTTGAGTCTGCAGGGGAAGCAGCGAGGCCGTAAGGCGATCGACATCCAGCAGGAACATCTGGACCAGGTCCTGCGGGCCTTCCAGTTGATTGAAGTTATCGACCAGCGAGATCTGCTGTTTGAGGCCGTCCAGCCGTAGTTGCAACGCGTGGAGATCGCTCTGGGAGACGGCGAGGGCTGCGTTTGCGGCCCTTGGTGCTGAAGCGTCTGGAGGGTCCGCCGCCGACAGCATTTCGGGCCCCGCCCCGAAAAGCGTGAAAGCGACGAAGATCATGGCTTTCAGTGCATGACGCATAGGAATGTCCGACTCTGTTGTTAGTCATTCAGCCTATGAGGTTAGGTCATCACGTAAACCTTCGAAGAATAGTTTGGTCGGCGGCGCTCAACCTGGCCCCCCGCTGAACGGGGGGGCAGGGTGGATAGGTCAGACGCGTTCGAACAACACGGCGATGCCCTGGCCGCCGCCGATGCACATGGTCGCCAAGGCATAACGGCCCTGAACGCGGTGCAGTTCGTGAATGGCCTTGGTGGCAATGATCGCGCCGGTGGCGCCCACCGGGTGACCCAGCGAGATGCCCGAACCGTTGGGGTTGACCTTCTCCGGGTCGAAGCCCAGTTCCTGCGCCACGGCACAGGCTTGTGCGGCGAAGGCTTCGTTCGATTCGATGACATCCAGGTCGGCCACGGTCAGGCCGGCGCGTTTGAGGACCAGTCGGGTGGCAGGGATCGGACCGAGTCCCATCAATTCCGGTTCGACACCGGCGTGGGCGTAGGCGACCAGTCGGGCCATCGGCTTGAGGCCATGCGCGAGCACCATTTCACCAGTGGCCATGATCAGCGCACCGGCGCCGTCATTGAGGCCGGAGGCGTTGCCGGCGGTGACGCTGCCGTCTTTTTTGAAGGCCGGTTTCATCTTGGCCAATTGTTCGGCATTGACCTCGGCACGCACGTGTTCATCTGTCGCAAAGGTCACGGTGCCTTTGCGCGACGCCACTTCGATCGGCACGATCTGACTATTGAACCGGCCTTCGGCAATCGCCCGCGCTGCCCGTTGCTGGCTGGCCATGGCCAGTTCATCCTGGGCCTGGCGGGTGATGCCGTAGCGCTCGGCGATGTTTTCCGCGGTGACGCCCATGTGGAAACCGCCAAACGGGTCGTGCAGCGCGCCGAGCATGTAGTCGATGGCCTGCATGTCACCCATGCGGGCGCCCCAACGCGCTTGCGGCAACAGATAAGCGCCACGGCTCATGGACTCGACGCCGCCGGCCAGCGCAGCCCCTGCATCACCCAGCATCAGGCTTTGCGCGGCACTGACAATCGCCTGCAAACCGGAACCGCAGAGACGGTTGACGTTGAAGGCTGGCGTCTCTTTCGGCAGCCCGGCATTCATCGCCACCGCCCGGGAAATGTAGGCGTCACGTGCTTCGGTCGGGATCACATGACCCATCACCGCATGGCCGATATGCTCCGGCGCCAGCCCCGAGCGCTCGATGGCGGCGCGGCAGACGTCGGTGGCCAGTTGAATCGGCGGCACATCCTTGAGCGAGCCACCGAAGCTGCCAATGGCGGAACGGACGGCGCTGATAACGAAAATGTCGGATGGGTTCATGAGGGTTTCCCTGGTTCAGTCAGGTGCGCGTTGGCACTGTTATTGGGAAAGAGTCTAGGGGCAGCGACGGTGTTGGCCTATGTCGAAAGTGCTCAAGGGGGGTGGTGTTTTTTGCCATTTCAGGTGGGGTCGGGGACATATCCGTTCTGCGGTAACGGCGGCTAGCGGTTTCGCTCTTACATCTATGGTTACCCCCTTTTCTGCAAAACTGTTTTTGATGTCGTGTTTGGCTTGCTTTCATCTATTCGGGGTCTGAGTGGGATTGCTAGCCCCGCGCCTCGATGAGAATCGATGCCCAACGATCCTTATTAGCGAGGCGGCCTGCCAGCCGACCTGATATCAGGTATACGCGTTCACCTGTGGGAGCTGGCTTGCCTGCGATGGTCGTCAACGTTAATGCGTGCAGTCAGAATGAACGCGGTGTCCTGACGTTTTTCGCGAGCAAGCTCGCTCCTACAGTTGATCGGTGTCGTTCCCAAGCATCGGGTTCACGTTAGTTGCCGTTGCCGTTGCCGTTGCCGTTGCCGTTGCCGTTGCCGTTGCCGTTGCCGTTGCTTTGCTTTGCTTTGGCTTTCGCGGTACTCGCCCCCTCACGTCCTGAGCCTGTCCGTCAACCGGTGACTACCTCCATCGGCGCCTCTACCAACGTTGATCCGCCCCGGAAAAAACCAGCTCAAAACACGTAACCCCCGTCGTGGGGCACGTCGCGGCAAAGTATTTACGGACAAGTTTGTAATGCAAGCTCTGCCGTATGTCGGGCGCCCGGAACGGTCACCCACTCATGTACTTCCAACCGAAGACAATCCTTGGGAGTTCCACCATGACCGATGATCTGAGACGGGATGCCCTGGCGGCCTGGTACAAGCTCCTCGCACAATCCGAGATTCGCATGGATGTGGAGGAGCAATACGACGAGTTGCTCAAGGCCGCCGATGAGATTGAGCGCGCTGGACTGATCAACAGCGCGGAATGGCGAACACTGGTGCGCGAGGCCGGGGTGGCTTTCTCCAATGCGACACAAGGGGTGGGCGGAGGCACTTAGGCTCAATCAGCGCTCACCGGCTTCCTTTTCGGCCTGCTGCGCGAACCATTGCAGGATCAGCGCGCAGGCCGGATGAGCGGCGGCTGAAGGTTGCAGATTCAACGCGTAAACACCTCGTGTTTCCAAGGGGTGGCCGAACGGGATGACAAGCACGCCCCGTTCGATCGATTCCCCTGCCAGCGTCCTGTCAGTCATCGCCACGCCCAATCCTCGTGCTGCTGCATCGAGTGCCAGTTCGTCGAGGTTGAAGGGGATGTGGCGGTAATCCTCCAGCGATCTGCCGCCATTGGCTGCCAGCCACTGGACCCAGTCATGCCGGTCCGCCGAGCGATGCAACAACGGGAAACTCACCAGATCTTCCACCACCGCCAGTGGGCGCGTCGCGTTGCCCAGTCCGGGGGCGCACACCGGCACCAACGCTTCCTTGAACAGGGTCAGGCAATCCGGATCAGGGGACGTTTCGGGCAGATAAAGGATGTAGGCATCACTGTCGATGGCGGGCTCCACCACTTCCGTCGCCACGGTTTCGATCGACAGCGAAACCTCCGGATGACTTCGATAGAACTCGCTCAATTTCGGCAGCAACCAGCGAACCGCCAGCGACACGTGCATGCGGATGCGGAAGGGGCGTTCCTGCGGTGCGAGCCGGTCTTCCAGTGTTTTCAGTTGCGCGAGGATATTCCGGGCGGTGCCCAGCACCTGTTCACCTTCCGGGGTCAGCCGGACATTGCGGCTGGTCCTCGCGAACATCGGAACGCCGAAGTGGCTCTCCAACAGCTGGATCTTTCGGCTGACCGCACTTTGGGTCAGGCACAGCCTGGCCGCCGCTTGGGTGAAACTGCCCGAGTCGGACACTTCCACCAGCGCCTGCAAGGCCTGAAGCGAGGGAACGTGGCGAATTTTATCCATGCGTTTTATGAATGGCTCGATGATTTTATAACGTTGGTTGTATCACTACAGGCCTTATAGATTCTAGCTCTGGCGAGCGTCTTCCGGAAACGCTCATGCGATTACGGCATGTGCTCGCAGAACGACAGTCCAATGAGGTGAGGCATGACCAATGAATGTGGCTGGATTGCGCAGGCGGGAAGTTCACCCGCTCGCCGTCCTCTCAAAGGCACGGAAAAGGCCGACTGGCTGATTATCGGTGCCGGCATCACCGGGCTGAGTGCCGCGCACTCGCTCGCGGAAATGCACCCTCAGGCGCGGATCGTGATCGTTGACCGGCAGCGCGCGGCGCAAGGCGCCTCGGCGCGTAACTCGGGTTTTGTGGTGGGCCACGAACACCCGACCAAGGATGAACTGATCGGCAACCACGGCTTTGCCGGGTATGAAGTGGACACCTCGATTTCACGCGCCGCCAGTGACGAAGTACGCCAGCGCATCGCGCGTCACGGCATCGAATGCGATTTCCGGGATTCCGGCTATTTCTTCGCCGTCAGCGATCCAGGCAAGTTGACCGATGTCGAGGACAAACTGGCGACATTGCGCGCCGTCGGCGCCTCTGCGCAATTTCTGCAAGGTGAACAGCTGAACGAAAAACTCGGCACCCGGCATTACCAGGCCGGGATCTGGTGCGGCCACGGCAACGCGCTGCTGCAACCGGCGAAATACGTGAAGGGCTTGCTGGATGCGCTGCCGGACAACGTGACCGTCTTCGAGAACACCGACATCACCGGTCTGGAGCGTTCGGGCATCGGGCGTATTCGCGCCAATGGCACCGCCGGCAGCATCGAGGCGAAGCAAGTCATGGTGTGCCTGAACGCGTTCATTCCCCGTTCGGGCATAGAGGACAGCGGAACCTTCCCGATGGAGCTCAGCGCCAGCCTGACCCGGCCGCTCAGCGATGAAGAGTTCCAGTCCATCGGCGCTGTCGAGCCGTGGGGCGTACTTTCCACCCGGCCGCTCGGCGCCACGGTGCGACTGACCCCGGATCGTCGCGTGATGATCCGCAACACCGCGGAGTACCGCTCCCGTGACCTGACCGACAGCGAGCTTCTGCATCGGCGCAAACACCATGTGCTCGGCTTGCAACGGCGCTTTCCGTTTCTCGGCGAGCAGGACATCCAGTACACCTGGACCGGACATTTGAGCGCCTCGCGCACCGGGCAACCCTATTTCGGCAAAGTCGAAGAGGGCGTGTTTGCGGTGGCCGGCTGCAACGGTTCGGGCGTCGCGCGCGGCACGCTGTGGGGCCGGCTGCTTGCCGAACTGTCGTCGGGCGTCAGCTCACCCATTCTGGATTCGGTGATAAGCAGGGCTCAACCGGGCTGGCTCCCGCCGAAACCGTTGCTCGATATCGGTGCCATGCTTCGCATGCGCGTGGAGGCGGTCAGGGCCAGAACAGAAATCTAAAAAACCCGGCAATCAAAAAACAACAAAAGCTCATCAACAAGGTGATTGAACATGCGCGTGAACACAATTCCCCTGATGGTTGTACTGACCACGTTGTCGGCCGCCACTTACGCGGACGAAGTCGTCAATATATCCAACTGGAACGGCTACATCGCCGACGACACTCTGCCAGGTTTCACCAAGGCAACCGGGATCAAGGCGACTTACGACATCCATGACAGCAACGAAGTGCTGGAATCGAAGCTGATGACCGGCAATACCGGCTACGACGTGGTCAGCCCTTCGAACCATTTCCTGTCGCGCCTGATCAAGGCCGGGGCCATTCAGAAACTCGACAGGAGCCAGCTCCCCAATTGGAAAAACCTTGACCCGGCGTTGATGAAGAAACTCGAAGTCAATGATCCGGGCAACCAGTACGGCTATCCGTACATGTGGGGCACGGCGGGGATTGGCTACAACGTCGAGAAGATCAAGGCGATCTTCGGCAACACCGATGTCACCCATTCGTGGAAGCTGTTTTTTGATGAAGAAAACATCAAGAAGCTTAGCCAGTGCGGCGTGGCGATTATTGATAACCCGACGCAGATTCTGCCGATCACCCTCAATTACCTGGGCTTGCCGCCCCATAGCCACGAGCCGGCGGATTACAAGAAAGCCGAGCAGGCGCTGCTGAAAATCCGGCCGTACGTGCAGTATTTCCATGCCTCCAAGTACATCAGCGACCTGGCAAACGGTAATGTCTGCGCGGTGATCGGGTTCAACGGCGATATCGTTCAAGCGGCCGCCAGCGCCAAGGAAGCCAACAACGGCATCGACATCGCCTATTCGATTCCTGACGAAGGCTCGACCCTGTGGTTCGACATGGTGGTCATGCCGAAGAGCGCGCCGCACGAGAAAGATGGCTACGCCTACATGAACTACCTGCTGACGCCACAAGTCATTGCCAACATCAGCAACAGCATCCATTACGCCAACCCCAACCTCGCGGCGGATCAGTATGTGACCCCGGCCGTGAAGCAGGACCTGGCGATCTACCCGCCGAAAAGTGTGTTGGACAAGTTGTTTACCGTCGAGGAACTGCCGGCGGCGATTGCGCGGTTGAGCACGCGTCTGTGGACCAAGTTGAAAACCAATACCTGATCATCAGGTGTAGGCCAGCAGCCGACCGCACAACACCACGGTGAGCCATAAAGCGATCGATAGCAGCGCCTGGCATTTTGCGATGCCGGGCGCGGCGACGGCGGTGTTCCATTGATTGACTGAACGATAGACACCGACGTGGAACAGCACTGCATTGAGGCCTGCCGTCGCAATCAGGCAAAGCTTCAGGATGAAAACGCTGTTGGAGGCGAAATCATGTGGGTGGGCTGAAAACATCATCAACCCGGCAGGCACGATCAACAGCAGCGCCGCTATCGACCAGGTCAGGAGGTGGCGAGCGAGGTCGGTCACGGCAATGTTTTTCGACAGGCCGAGCACGCGCAGGTCAAACATCATTACGGAGCCGACCAACACGATGAACCCGATGATGTGCACCACCTCCACCATCGGATAAAGCCACAGGTCGCCCCGCATGGCGGCGCCCAGCTGCGAGTCACCCACCCAGTCCAGCCAGCTATCCGCACCCGGATTCACGCCGGTATTGAGGGGTTGCATCAGCGTAACTCTGTGGTTTTTCCGCCGACTGTGATGCGTTCGGCGCGCAGTTCATCCGGTTTGTTGCGGTTCTGATAGCCGACCACGCTGGCCGTGCTGCCGACGCTTAGCATCTCTCGGGAAAGACCACGGTTTTCCATGCGCGAGGGCGGCGCCAATACCACGTTCCAGGTCTTGTCCGGTGTTTTGAGGCGCACGAATCCATGAGGATGGGAGTAACCCGATTCTTCGATCGTGCCGTTCAATTGCAAGGGATTGTCGGAGTTGTATTCACTCCAGCCGTGATGAGCGAACGCTGCGGTTGCCGCCAGTATCAATGACAAACCAATGCCGCCGAGCATGCCTTTCATGACCTGTCTCCTGATGCACGCCATCATTAAACTCAAGTCGCGAAGTCCAGTTGGTTTTTAGAATAGCTCGCCCATTTTCAGTGTTACGCCGGGGTCCCCAGGTTTAATGTTTCTGAAAAAGTAACTGCGCGAAAATCAAACGGTTACTTACCTGCTTTGGATTACCCGGCGCTCAACAGCCACCCCATAACTCCGCAGCCGAGCACCACCAGCCACGGCGGCAGCTTCCAGAACATCAACGTAACAAGGGCGACCAGCGCCAGTCCGAAGTCTTGTGCGGTGAAAATCGCACTCCTCCAGACCGGTTGATACAGCGCGGCCAGCAGTAGGCCGACCACCGCTGCATTCACCCCGGTCAGCGCAGCCTGTGCGCGCAGACTACTGCGCAACCGTTCCCAAAAAGGCAAGGCGCCCAGGATCAACAGGAATGACGGCGCGAAGATCGCCAGCAGGCAGATCAACCCGCCGAGCCAGCCCGATGGCGCAAGGCTCATGGAAGCACCGAGGAACGCGGCGAACGTGAACAGCGGACCCGGTACGGCCTGCGTGGCGCCATACCCGGCGAGAAACGCTTCGTTGCTGACCCAACCGGAAGGTACCACCTCGGCTTGCAGCAGCGGCAGCACGACGTGGCCGCCACCGAAAACCAGTGAGCCGGCCCGGTAGAAGGCATCCACCAGGGCCAGGGTTTGACTTGGCAAGAGTTGATTCAAGATCGGCAGGCCGATCAGCAGTGCCAGAAACAGCGACAACCAGATCGCCCCGGCCCGTCGGCGGAGGGGGATGGGCAGAGGATCGTGCCCGTCACGCTGCGCGGGTTTGAACAACAGCAGGCCGGCGACGCCAGCGGCGACAATCACCCCGACCTGCGCCCAGGCGGACGGTTCAAGCAGGACAACGCAAGCCGCAATCATCATGAGGGTGACGCGCAGCCCATCCGTGCACAGGTTTCGCGCCATGCCCCACACCGCTTGCGCAACCACCGCGACGGCCACCACTTTGAGCCCGTGCAGCGCGCCGGGCGCCAACGCCGTGCCGTATCGGGAAATGCCCAGTGCAAAGAGGATCAGGGCCACGGCCGAAGGCAGCGTAAAACCGGCCCACGCGGCGAGTGCCCCGCGGTATCCCGCCCGAGACATGCCCAGTGCAATGCCGACCTGGCTGCTGGCCGGCCCCGGCAGGAATTGGCACAGCGCCACCAAATCCGCATAACTGCGCTCTGTCAGCCAGCGCCGTCGTGTGACGAACTCATCACGGAAGTAACCCAGATGGGCGATGGGGCCGCCGAAAGAGGTCAGCCCGAGGCGCAGGAAAATCAGAAACACCGACCATGCGCTGCTGCGGTTATCGGCACGAGGGTCGTCCATGTACGCGTCTTCCTGAAATGAAGTGATTCACTGTTGTATGCCGCCATTCTAACTATGGCCTACGCTTATCCCGAGATGGATGTTCATTGATCGGGGTATGCGCCCTGATCGACGTTCAACCGGCGCCCCATAAAAACAAAAGTCTCGGGAGAAAACGCATGTTCGCATTGTTACGTCGATCCACCCGTTATCTAGCGGTTGTTGCCACGGCCGCCGCGCTCACAACACCTGCCTTTGCGCTGGATACCGTCAAGTTCATGGCCCCCGGTTCGGTAGGCGGCGGTTATGACCAGACCGCACGCGTCCTGGGCAAAGCCTTGATTGAAGCCAAGGCGGCCAAATCCGCCACCTTCGAAAACAAGGGGGGAGCGGGGGGCACGCTGGGGCTGGCGCAGTTTGCCAACAGCACCAAGGGCGATCCGGATGCGCTGCTCGTGGTCGGCGCGATCATGGTCGCGGGCATTGAGCAGAACAAACCGCAGATTACCTTGAAGGATGTGACGCCGATTGCCCGCCTCTTTACCGAGTACAACGTGATTGCGGTGCGCAAGGAGTCCGAATTCAAAACCCTGGAGGACCTGCTGAAAGCCTTCAAGGACAAACCGACCAGTATTTCCTGGGGCGGTGGCTCCAAGGGGTCGATCGATCACATCGGCATTGCCGAATTGGCCGCAAAAATGGGTATTCCGGTCAACAAGGTCAATTACGTTGCCTTCGCAGGCGGGGGTGAAGTGGTTGCCCAGGCATTGGGCGGGCAGATCAAAGTGATCACCGGCGGTTACGCCGAGCTTGGCCAGTACATCAGGAACGATCAGTTCCGTGTGCTCGCCATCGGTGCACCGGAGCGCGTTGCCGGCATCGATGCCCCGACGCTCAAAGAAAGCGGGTATGACGTGATCATCGGCAATTGGCGTGGTGTTTACGGTGCCGCAAATCTCACACCCGAGCAACGCAAGGAAGTGACCGACGCCGTGGTCGCCGCCGCCAACAGCAAAGTCTGGAAAGACAATATCGAAACCAACAAATGGTCTGCCAACATGCTGACCGGTGACGAGTTCGGTAAATTCGTCGACGAGGAGCACGTGCGGCTGCATGCGATGCTGGTCGAGGTCGGGTTGGTTGCGAAATGACTCAATCGCGCGGAGTCGTCCCGGTGCAACTGGCGATTGGCGTCGGAGTGATGATCATCAGTGCCGTGCTGGCGTACGGCGCCTTTCTGTTTCCGCCCGAGATGGGGTTCGTCATCCTTGGCGCGTATGTTTATCCCTATGCCGTAGCGGTATTCCTGGGGTGCGTGGGTGCGGTCCTGAGCTATCAAGCCGTCACCGGCGGTTTTCGCGAACTGGCCGACCACGACGACGAATCCGCCAAAGCGTTGCCCGGTGGCAAAGCGGGTGTGACCTGGGTGACGGTGGGGTTGATAGGCGTAGCCGCGCTCATCAATCTCATCGGATTCGTCCTGTCAGCCGCGCTGTTGTTCGCCTGTTCGGCGCGGGGCTTTGGCAGTCGCCATCCACTGCGCGATCTCGCCATCGGCATTGCCCTGACGCTACCTATTTACTGGCTGTTCAATGCCGGGCTGGGGGTTTCCCTTCCGCCGCTTGTCAACGCCTGGATCTGATTCGGGCCGAAGGAGATCAACAGGGTGGACATTCTCGCAAACCTGGCAATGGGTTTTTCTTCGGCCCTGACGCCGATCAATCTGATGTGGGGGTTCATTGGCTGCCTGCTCGGCACCGCCATCGGTGTCTTGCCGGGCATCGGGCCGGCGCTGACGGTGGCATTGCTGCTGCCGCTCACCGCGAAGGTCGACCCTACCGGCGCGCTGATCATGTTCGCCGGTATCTATTACGGCGCTCAGTTTGGCGGCTCGACCACTTCCATTCTGCTCAATACCCCTGGGGAATCGTCCTCCATGGTGACAGCCCTGGAAGGCAACCTCATGGCCCGCAATGGCCGCGCAGGACCGGCCCTGGCCACGGCGGCCATCGGCTCCTTTGTGGCGGGCACCATTGCGACGATTCTGCTGACCTTGTTTGCGCCAATCGTGGCCAAATTGGCGCTGCGTTTTGGTCCTGCGGAGTATTTCGCAATCCTGGTGCTGTCGTTCACGACAGTGTCTGCCGTGCTCGGGGCGTCGATGTTGCGCGGCTTTGCATCGCTGGGTGTTGGCCTGACCATCGGCTTGATTGGCCTGGACTCGACCTCGGGTATTGCTCGCTACACCTTGGGCGTCCCGGAACTGGTCGATGGCATCGAAGTCGTGCTCGTGGCGGTCGGGTTATTTGCGGTGGGCGAGGCGTTGTACAGCCTGCTGTATCAGAAAGAAGAGGCGACGGACCGGCATCGCCTGACCTCCTTGTGGATGACGCGCGCCGACTGGATACGCTCGGTTCCGGCGTGGTTGCGAGGAACGCTGATCGGTTTTCCCTTCGGGTCGATTCCGGCCGGTGGCGCAGAGATCCCGACGTTTCTGTCCTATTCCACCGAGCGCAAACTCAGCAAATACCCGAAAGAATTTGCCGCCAACAAAGGCGAGGGCGCCATCGAGGGGGTCGCCGGCCCTGAAGCGGCGAACAACGCGAGTGCGACCGGTTCTCTGGTGCCGTTGTTGACCCTCGGTATCCCGACGTCGGCCACGGCAGCCATCCTGTTGGCCGCGTTCCAGAACTACAACCTGCAACCGGGACCACTGCTGTTTGAAACCTCGGGGGAACTGGTCTGGACCCTGGTGGCGTCGCTGTACATCGGCAACGTCATCCTGCTTATATTGAATCTTCCGTTGGTGGGGCTTTGGGTGAAGTTGTTGCAAATCCCCCGGCCGTACTTGAATGCTGGAATCCTGGTGTTCGCCACCATCGGTGTGTACGGCATGCGCCACTCTTCTTTCGACCTGTTGCTGATGCTGGCGATCGGGTGGGGCGGGGTGTTGATGCGTCGTTTCGACTTCCCCGTCGCCCCGGTGATCGTGGGCATGCTGCTGGGGCCGATGGCGGAAAAACAACTGCGTAACGCGTTGTCGATCAGCGAGGGCGACTGGACGGTGTTTATCACGCAACCGATTTCCGCCGCGGTTCTCGCATTGACGCTGCTGGTGCTGGTGGTGCCGCATCTGTTGCACGCCAGGGGCATCAAGTTGCATGAGGATGATTGAGTGGGTGCGGGGGCTAATGCTGATCAGTTAAGCGAAAGCTGACTCTTGTAGGAGCGAGCTTGCTCGCGATGGACGCCAACGATAACGCGAATTTTTCTGGATACACGCGGCGTCTCGAAGTCCATCGCGAGCAAGCTCGCTCCTACAAATTCGCTTAGCTGATCAGCATTAGGCGCTGTGGCTGTCTACTCCTTTTGGATGTTATGTCTCTTTGGCGACATCTACTGACTTATTAGCGTTAGTCGGCAATCGGCAGGCGCGTTAGAGTCGACGCAACGTTCCTCGCCCGCCGCCGGATGACACCGATGACCCGCCCCCGTTTCTTGCCCGACAACTTCACCCTGACCCTGATCGGCGTGGTCGTTCTCGCCAGCCTGCTTCCCGCCAGCGGCCAGGTCGCAGTCGGTTTTGGCTGGCTGACCAACATCGCCATTGCCCTGCTGTTTTTCCTGCATGGCGCCAAACTGTCCCGTGAATCGATCATCGCCGGTGCCGGCCACTGGCGCCTGCATTTGCTGGTGTTCAGCCTGACGTTCATTCTGTTCCCACTGATCGGCCTGGCGCTCAAACCCTTGCTCTCGCCGCTGATTGGCGACGATCTGTACATGGGCATGCTCTACCTCTGCGCACTGCCCGCAACGGTGCAGTCGGCGATTGCCTTCACTTCCCTGGCTCGCGGGAACATTCCGGCGGCGATTTGCAGCGCGGCAGCCTCCAGCCTGTTCGGGATCTTCCTCACGCCGTTGCTGGTGACGTTGCTGCTGGATGTGCACGGCGAGGGCGGTTCGACACTCGATGCGATTCTGAAGATCAGCGTGCAACTGTTGCTGCCGTTCATTGCCGGTCAGATCGCCCGACGCTGGATCGGTGCCTGGGTGGCGCGCAACAAGAGCTGGCTGAAATTCGTCGACCAGGGCTCGATTCTATTGGTGGTGTACGGTGCGTTCAGCGAGGCGGTGATCGAAGGCATCTGGCATCAGATCCCGGTCTGGCAACTGGCCGGGCTGGTGGTCGTCTGTTGCATCGTGCTGGGGCTGGTTTTGTTCGCTTCCACCGTGCTCGGCAAAGCCTTTGGCTTTAATCGGGAAGACCGCATCACTATCCTCTTTTGTGGTTCGAAAAAAAGCCTGGCCACCGGCGTCCCGATGGCCCAGGTGTTGTTTGCTGGCAGCACCATTGGCGTGCTGATCCTGCCGTTGATGCTGTTCCACCAGATTCAGTTGATGGTCTGCGCAGTACTTGCGCAGCGCTATGCCAATCGCCCGGAAACGGTCGCTGAACTGATGGCCCAAGTCGATCCATGAAGACGGTTATTGCCCGTCCACAAGGCGAGGCAGCTTTAGCGGGTTGCGCTCACGTAATGCGTCAGGCTATGCCCGGCACGTCCATGTTTATCTTGCGCCAGGCGGCTTCAGCAAAGCTGTAAACCGAAAAGGCGACCAGCCCCGAGGCCATTACCATCAGGACGATACCTCCCGCCGGCAGATTCTGCAGAGCATCGAGGGCGTCCTTCATACCCGGTGGATCCAGGGCTTTGTAATTCGAACCGCTGAATATCAGCAATAGCCCAATCTCGATAAAGACGATTCCACGGGCTATAAGGCCAAGCCGAGACACCGGACGGACGTACCGCATAACGTCTTCGTCAGCTTCAAAATATTTCTCGAACGACGCCTTCCAACCCTTAATGATATGAGCAATGCCTACGCCAAGTGGTACGAGTGCGACGAGGTACAGCATTAAATCCGAATGTTCCCACGACAACAGATGCGCCAGTAAATCCCTGGTTTGCCCATCTCCGGAATCGCCCGAGCTTCTGATGCCGCTAATGAGTAGGCCCAAGGCAAAAAACGCCAGGGCACCGTTGACTATGCCTCCCGCCAACAAACCTGCACGAATGACCAATCCCTTGAGTTTTTTGCCGTGATGATCAACGTCGCGAATCGCTTGCAATACTCGCCAACCGGCGAAGGCGAGTAGACCAGCCACCACCAGCCCGACTAAAACATAACCGAATGGCTGGCTTAACAACGCCTCCAGGCTCTTCTGACTGTCTTTGGGTTTAGTCGAGTCGAGAGCCGCCAGCAGAGCAAAGATACCAATCACCAGATAAAGAACGCCTCGGGCGGCATAACCCCCCCGAGCGAGTACGACAAGGTTGTGTTGGGTGGACATAGGATCTTATTCCCGAGAGGTCATATAGGAGCAGACCCTATCCAGACGGGAGGGGTTCGGGCTAGATCCATCGTTGATTTCTATCGGCGCATCAAACCTGATTTAGCGGCGCTCAAGATCGTCGTGCAACCTGGCACGCATCGAGGAAAAAACGAACTTGCGGGGCCCAGGTTTCTCGAAGCTAAGGAACCGGATCTTGTTCCGGACTGGGACGCCTCTCATGAGCAAAACGATCAATGCCAGCGACCTCGGCATTCATTTTCAACGGGATGACGAAAGCACCTTGTTCAAATGGTTTATCGCCAGCTTCCTGATGGGCAAACGCATCCAGGCCGAAATCGCCGCGCAGGCCTATCGCGTTATCGTGGAAAATCACGGCCGTGACACCGCGCGCAAGCTTGGAAGCTGTACCCATCGCGAGCTCGTGGTGATGTTGGGCGAAGCTCACTACGTGCGATACGACGAAACCACCGCCACGCGCTTGTTGAACCTGAGTAAAAAGCTCTGTGACCTGTACGCGGGCAGGATCGGCAACATCCGCGAGGCCAGCGAGGATCGCCAGGCCTTTGAACAGCGCTTGCGCGAATTCGACGGTGTAGGGCCCAAGACCGTGGAGATCTTCATGCGCGATGCCGCGGGAGTGCTCTATTGAACGAGGGTCATCAGATTTACATCGGTTGCGCCGGTTGGAATTTGCCTGGCGAGTACTGGCCGCAGTTTTCTGCCGATGGCACGCACTTGCAGCGGTATGCGTCGCAACTGACGGCCGTCGAAATCAACAGCTCGTTTTATCGCCCCCATCGCCCACAAACCTATTTGCGCTGGGCGCAGTCGGTGCCGGCCGCCTTTCGTTTTTCGGTGAAGATGCCCAAGCTCATCACCCATGTTCAACGCTTGCAGGGCAGCGAGTTGTTGCTGGACGAGTTTCTGTCCCAGTGCACGGCGCTGGGTGATTCCTTGGGTTGTATTCTGGTTCAACTGCCGCCGTCGCTGGCTTACGAGGAGGGCATCGCTTCGGCGTTTTTCGTGGCGCTGCGTCAACGTTACGCCGGACCGGTAGTGCTCGAGCCCCGGCATGCAAGCTGGCTGGACGCTGAGACCTTGTTGATTGAGCAGACAATCGGCCGGGTGGCTGCCGATCCATCGTCGATTACCGGTGGCGACAGGCCGGGTGGTTGGCCGGGGATCCATTACTGGCGCTGGCACGGTTCACCGCGCATTTATAACAGTAGTTACGACCCAAGACGACTGGAAGTGCTGGCGCGGCACGTGCACAACTTCGGGCAGGCGGGCACTATCAACTGGTGCATCTTTGATAACACCGCCAGTGGTTTTGCGCTGGGCAATGCACTGACCCTGCAAGCATTGCTGGGCGGCAATGACCGCATGTCGTAAAAATCGGCGTATAGGGATTTAGCCTTCAATTCCCGCTTTCAGCGGTCGATAACCTGTCAGAAGCCATCCGCGCGAATGGCTGTATCCGACTGACAGGAGACCCACAGAGTGTCGATAAAATTCCGCTTGATCCTGCTGATTGGCACCGGCCTGCTCACGGCCTTGATCATGAGCCTGGTCAGTTACCTGGGCAATTCGCAAATGGCGACCGCGGTGAATGACAACGAGGTCAGCATGGCCGCGCTGCGCAATCATCTCGAAGCCGACATGATGCACGACGCCTTGCGCGCAGACGTATTGTCCGCAATGCTGGTCGGGCTGGGTAAAAGCACCAGTACCAACGCTGAGGTGCGCAGTTCCATCGAGGAACACGCCTCGCACTTTCGTGAAGTGCTGGGCGAGAATTTCAAGCTGCCGGTCAACGACACCATCAAGGCCGGCCTCAACAAGGTCAAACCCAGTCTCGATACCTATATCAGCGCCGCCGAACGCATTGTCAGACTGGCCTTGGAAAACCCGGATGCCGCGCAAAAAGAACTGGGTAACTTCAACACCGCGTTCAGCCAGCTGGAAGACCAGATGGGCGCCCTCAGCGAGCTGATCGAGACCAACACCCAGCAGACCAGCGCAGGTACTCAGCAAGCCATCAGCAATGCCAACCTCACGCTCGGTATCGTGCTCATCGCCAGCCTGTTGCTGCTGCTCGTCCAGGGCCGCTGGGTGATTTTAAGTATCATGGGGCCGTTGCAGGCCGCCAGCCGCATTGCCGAAAGCATCGCCCACGGCAACTTGAGCGAACGGATTGCCGAGCCCACCGGCAAGGACGAAGCCAGTGCGTTGATCCGTAGCCTCGCGACCATGCAGCGCGATCTGCGCGGCATGATCGAAGTCGTGCGCAGCAACGCCCATGGCGTCAGTGGCATGAGCGAGCAGTTGAGCAATGGCTGCCACAAAGTCGCCGGCAGCAGCCAGCAGCAAAGCGTGGCCGCCAGCACCATGGCCGCCGCTGCGAGCGAAATGACCGCGAGCATTGAGGAAATCACCCGCCACGCCGAGCGCGCGTTAAACATGGCTAACCAGGCTGAGGCACTGGCCAAGGATGGCGGTCGGGTGATCCATCAGGTGGTCAACGATATGGACGGGATTGCGCGTTCGGCGCAGCAGTCGGCGCAGGTCATTCGCACGCTGGACAAGGAATCCGAGGGCATTTTCAGCATCATTCAGGTGATCAAGGGCATCGCCGATCAAACCAACCTGCTGGCGCTGAATGCCGCCATCGAGGCCGCGCGTGCCGGTGAGCAGGGCCGCGGGTTTGCCGTGGTGGCCGACGAAGTCCGTAGCCTGGCGGGCCGCACCAGCGCCTCTACCCAGGAAATCGCCACCATGGTTGCGCGCATCCAGCAAAGCACCCGCGAGGCGGTCACCAGCATGGAGGCGGGCGTGGCTCAGGTCGATAAAGGCATGGCCGTGACCGCTGACGTCGAACGCGCCATCCGCGAAATTCTGGAAGCCACGCTGAACACCACGCAGTTGGTGAACGACATCTCTCGCACGATCGGTGAGCAGAGCCTGGCCAGTAATGAAATCGCGCATCAGGTGGAGATGATTGCGGGGATGTCTGAAGGGAACAGCAAGGTCATTGGCCAGACGGCTTCGACCACCGATGAGCTGTCTACCCTGGCGGGTAAGCTGTCGCAATCGGTGGATCGCTTTCGTATCTGAAACAGGAACGCGATCCTGTAGGAGCCGGCTTGCTGGCGATGGAGGCAACAAGGTTTGGCGGAATACCGCGTTGCGTCCATCGCCAGCAAGCCGGCTCCTACAAGTATTTATCAGTGACGGCACCCTCCGAGGCGCTGGACACAGTCTTCGCGTACTTGGCCAACACCCCGCGTTTGTACCTGGATTCTGGCCGCACCCAACGGGTCTTGCGCTCGGCCAATAAAGCATCGGAAACGTCCACAGTGATCTGCCGGGTTTCGGCATCGATGGTGATTTTGTCACCGTCTTCGATCAACGCGATTGGCCCGCCATCAAAGGCTTCCGGCGTGATATGCCCTACCACGAAACCGTGCGAACCACCGGAAAAGCGGCCGTCGGTAATCAGCGCAACATCCTTGCCCAACCCCTTGCCCATGACCGCCGACGTCGGCGAGAGCATTTCGCGCATGCCCGGACCGCCCTTGGGGCCTTCGTAGCGGATCACGATCACGTCACCCGCTTTCACTTCACCGTTGAGAATGCCGGCCAGCGCACCTTCTTCACCGTGATAAACCCGTGCTGTGCCTTCGAAGCGCAAGCCTTCCTTGCCCGTGATTTTGGCCACCGCGCCGGTGGGCGAGAGGTTGCCGCGCAGCACCACCAGGTGTGAATCCTTTTTGATCGGCCGGTCGAAGGGCAGGATCACGTCCTGGCCTTCGGGGTAATCCGCCACGTTTTCGAGGTTTTCCGCGAGGGTCTTGCCGGTCACCGTCATTGCATCGCCATGCAGCATGCCGGCCGCGAGCATGCGCTTCATCAGCGGTTGAATGCCGCCGATGGCGACCAGTTCGCTCATCATGTATTGGCCGCTGGGGCGCAGGTCGGCCACCACCGGCGAGACCTTGCCCAGCTCGACAAAATCATCCAGCGTCAGCTCGACGTCCACCGCATGCGCCATCGCCAACAGATGCAGCACCGCATTGGTCGAGCCAGCGAGGGCGATCACCACGCGAATTGCATTTTCGAAGGCTTTGCGGGTCATGATGTCCCGCGGCTTGAGGTCCAGCTTCAGCAGCTCCATGACCTGCTGGCCGGCGCGAAAACTGTCCGAGGCCTTGTCGCTGCCGACGGCGTCCTGAGAGCTGGAACCGGGCAGGCTCATACCCAGCGCTTCAATGGCCGAGGCCATGGTGTTGGCGGTGTACATCCCGCCGCAGGAACCGGGTCCGGGAATCGCCACTTCCTCGATCTGCTTGACCTGGATTTCGTTGATGTCACCGCGCGCGTTCTGTCCCACGGCTTCGAACACGGAAATGATGTCGGTGTGGCCGGCGCCCGGCCGGATCGTGCCACCATAGACGAAGATGGAAGGGCGGTTCAGCCGCGCCATGCCGATCAGGCAACCCGGCATGTTTTTGTCACAGCCGCCTACCGTTACCAGGCCATCAAAGCCTTCGCACCCGGCGACGACTTCAATGGAATCGGCGATTACTTCGCGCGACACCAGCGAATACTTCATGCCTTCGGTGCCGTTGGCGATGCCGTCGGAAATGGTGATGGTGTTGAAAATGACGCCCTTGGCGCCGGCGGCATTCGCGCCTTTTTCGGCCTCTATCGCTAGTTTGTCGATGTGCATGTTGCACGGCGTGACCATCGCCCAGGTCGAGGCGATGCCGATCTGTGGTTTCTTGAAATCCTCGTCGGTGAAACCCACGGCCCGCAGCATCGAACGACCGGGCGCGCGCTCCACGCCGTCGACCACTTGAGAGGAATATTTGCGCAGATCGTTTTTGTCGCTCATGACTGCTCCTCACCGACTCGTCGAGAAAATCAGGATCAGTATAGTGGTCCCGGCGCGGGGGTTCGGACTATCAGGTCGGGAACAGACGCGCGGGTTTGCGATGTCGTGATATTCTTTGCCCCAACTTGGTTTGACCTATTCTGGTTTGCGTGTCCTCGAGACGCGCCAGCGGAATCACTGTCGCTCAAGTAGCTGAAGCCAATAAAGATAAAAAGTCAGTTCAGTAGGGACATATAAACTGAGGTCGATGGAACACGTCGGCCTTGTGTGCCCACCCCTCCGGTTCTTATGTGCGAGACCCACGACATCCTGCCTGAATGCCGTGTGAGACAAGGGTTTCGTCATCAGGATGGAAGGGCGGATGGCGTTTTATCATAGGTGCAACAGATGTTTAAGAAAATGAACACGGCCCTGCTGGGGCTGGCTTTGTCGATGGGGATCACGTCCGTTCACGCGGAAGAGGCAAAGAAAGTCGATGTATTGCTCATCGGCGGCGGCATCATGAGCGCGACCCTGGGTGTCTGGCTCAATGAGCTGGAACCTGGCATGTCGATGGAAATGGTCGAGCGCCTTGACGGCGTCGCCCTGGAAAGTTCCAACGGCTGGAACAACGCCGGTACTGGTCACTCTGCCCTGGCCGAGCTGAACTACACCCCGGAAGACGAGAACGGCAAAGTCTCGATCCCGAAAGCGGTTGAAATCAATGAAGCGTTCCAGATTTCCCGTCAGTTCTGGGCCTGGCAGGTTCAGCAAGGCGTGCTGAAAAACCCGCGTTCGTTCATCAACTCCACGCCGCACATGAGCTTTGTGTGGGGCGACGACAACATCAAATTCCTGAAAAAGCGCTACGAAGCCCTGCAGGCGAGCCCGCTGTTTGCCGGCATGCAGTACTCCGAAGACCCGGCTGTGATCAAGAAGTGGGTTCCGCTGATGATGGAAGGGCGCGACCCGAGCCAGAAAATCGCAGCCACCTGGTCCCCGATCGGCACCGACGTGAACTTCGGCGAAATCACCCGCCAGTTCGTTGCGCACCTCCAAACCACCCCGAAATTCGACTTGAAGCTGTCTAGCGAAGTGCAAGACATCACCAAGAACGAAGACGGCTCCTGGCGCGTCAGCTACAAAAACCTGAAAGACGGCACCAAAACCGAAACCGACGCCAAGTTCGTGTTCATCGGCGCGGGCGGCGGTGCACTGCACTTGCTGCAGAAGTCCGGCATTCCTGAAGCCAAGGAATACGCAGGCTTCCCGGTCGGCGGCTCGTTCCTCGTGACCGAGAACCCGACCCTCGCCGAGCAACATCTGGCCAAGGCCTATGGCAAAGCCTCCGTTGGCGCACCGCCGATGTCGGTTCCGCATCTGGACACCCGTGTCCTGGACGGCAAGCGCGTCATCCTGTTTGGCCCATTCGCGACCTTCAGCACCAAGTTTCTCAAAGAAGGCTCGTACCTGGACCTGCTGACCACCACCACCACGCACAACGTGTGGCCAATGACCAAGGTCGGCATCAAGGAATACCCGCTGGTCGAGTACCTCGCCGGCCAGCTTATGCTGTCTGACGAAGACCGCCTCAACGCCCTGAAAGAATACTTCCCGAACGCCAAGGCTGAAGACTGGCGCCTGTGGCAAGCCGGCCAGCGCGTGCAAATCATCAAGCGTGATGAAGCGGCCGGTGGCGTACTGAAACTGGGTACCGAAATCGTTGCTTCCGCTGACGGCACCATCGCCGGTCTGCTGGGTGCTTCGCCGGGTGCCTCGACCGCTGCGCCGATCATGCTGACCGTGCTGCAGAAGGTGTTCAAGGACAAGGTTGCTTCGCCTGCCTGGCAGGAAAAGCTGCACCAGATCGTGCCGAGCTACGGCACTCAGCTGAACGGCAGCCCTGAAAAAGTGGCTGAAGAGTGGGCTTACACCGCCAAGGTGCTGCAACTGACTCCGCCGCCGGCGATCGGTCAGGTAGCGGCTCCGGCTGCTGCCCCGGCTGAAGCGCCTACGGCGCCAAAGGCTAAAGCTGCGAGTGATTTGGCTCTGTAATCAGGGCGCAATCGAAAAGCCCACTGAGCCGGTAACGGTCAGTGGGCTTTTTTGTGGGCGAAAACACTGTAGGAGCAAGCTCGCTCCTACAAAATGAAATGCGGTGTATACCAATTTAAGGACTAGACACGGGTTTCAATCCGGAAAGGCCGGTATGCCGCCTTGCAAAGTCACGCCCTTGTATCTTTACTGTTACCCGATGCCAGCGTGTTGTCTCATTAATAATGTCTTCTATTTCAAGGTTTAAGCGCGTTTGTTGAAGTCCCGCCCGGATCTTTGTATCTGATCTACCGAAGATAAAGCTCAAAGGATGACGAAAAATGAAAGATAACTTGGCGGCAGTTATCCGAAAACTCATATCCCCTTCAATGCGGTATGAGATGAGGCAGGCTTCAAACTGGCTGCGAGACATCCTTGGGCGTGCGTGCGTCTGGCGTTGGGAAATTGCCAGGTTCAGGCTGCAGAAAGACAGTCCTTACGAGATCCTCTATATCGGAAGGAAACAGCAGCGGGAGATGGCCAAGCTGCTCATCGGCGGGAAGGCCCAGGGCAATGCCCCTACGACCGAGGGCGAGCCGGAACCTGCCGCGTCGAATCATGTGGTGGTGGTCAGTGAGGTGCGGACCCCGGGGGCTTTGTCTGTCCCCCTGTATCTGAGTGCCGTCGTTCCGCTGGGGCGTTCCATCGAGGACATCACCGCAAAATACGATGGTGAGTTGCGTCGAAACATCCGCAAGAACCGGCCGCTCTATCGCATGAGACCGGCGCTGCTGGATGAAGAAATTGCAAAGGCCGACAGGGAAATGCTTCGGCCTTATGCCCAAGCAAGGCAAGGCATCCACGTTGCGCAATTTCCCACCGAGGAAGTGTTCAGGATAGCCAGGACTGTCGGGCGGCTTGACCTTATCGAGCGGGAGGGTGAGGTGATTGGCTGTCACCTTGGCTGCGTTATAACGCGTGGCGGAAAGCGTTACTGGAGCACGCTGCGTTTCGGATACACCGAGGCGGTTTTTTCAGATGCCAAGCGACTGGGCGAGGTCAACGCGATTACCACCTTCATGGCGCTTGAATGGGCGGTCGAAAATGGCTTCGATTATTACGATATCGGGCACTGCCTGGGGCGGCCGGATGACGGACTGCTGAAATGGAAAAGAAGGCGTGGCGGTGACGTTGATTCTCTGGGAAACCACGCTTATATGTTTCTGCGTCTACCCAAGACAGGTGTAGCCAGATTCCTTTGGGAAACGCCGCTGTTCGCTGCCGAAGGAAAGGCATTGACCCTTCACCTTGGCTTGCCGGAAGGGCCAAGCGATGAGGAGGTTGCCAGCCGCTATCATGAAATGGTATTTGGCGGGCTGCACAAAATTTATCTTTATTGCGCCAGGAACTCGGGCGAACAGTTTCTCGAAACCTTGCGCAGTCGCTACGCTAGCTTGCAGACCCCACCCGTTATGGAAAGGATTCCATCCAGCTGAGTATTTTCAGGACGCTCTGTCCCGAAGGGAGGACTTTTCATGGAAAGCGATGTCTCGGAAATCAGCACTTCGACCGCTGGCAGTCGAAGGAAATGGACCCTTGCCGCCTACCGGTGCATGGCAAGAAAAAGACTCGCACGCAAAGCAGAGATCAACTTGAAAAGCCTGGCGGTGAAACGCTGGGACGTTGCGCCGGGTGGGGTATCGCATTCTCCGCCGGCTTTCTTCCTGCCCGGTCAAATGGAACGCGTGACGGGTTGGGAGGCGAAGCGCTTTTATCCGTTCGAGCATCCCGCGCGCACAATGGAAGGGCTGGGTGACGTGGTACAAGGCCCGACACGGGGTTACTTGCTTGAGGATGTCTGGCTGATCGATGGGGCGCTCTACAAGGACAATGCAAGTTTTTGGTTGTCTCTCAAGCCCGGCAGGTTTCCGCGCATTGTCGTGGAAAACGAGATCGACCGCGCCGCCGTCTTCTGCACGCAAAATGGAAATACCTGGTTTGGTACGCGGTTGATGGAAGACTTCCCGACCTATTCATTGGCATGCGACGAAGGCGTTCCGGTGACCACCGCGCCCTCCGCCAGATTTCCGCTATCTGCCCAGACCCTCGCGTACGAAGACTGGCTTGGCATGAAGCCGGTGCGCTTGAACGGCGCGTTTTTTCATGAGCTCGTGCTATTCGACGACTTCAGCAATAACCAAAGCAGGCACCTGCGTTACCGTGCCATGGGTGAAAAGCTGCTGGCGCACGTGAGTCATGAGGAGCACCCAGGCGTATTCATTCTTCGCGGTAGCGCCGGTGACTTGCGCCTTTTGCGCAACGAACTCGAGATCGCCGAACATCTGCGCAAGACTCGGGGGTTTCGCGTACTCGATCCTCTGAAAACCGACGTCCCGACCATCGTGGCGACCTGTGCCGGAGCGCAGACCGTGATCGGGGTCGAAGGCAGCCAGCTCGTCCATGGTGTCAATGTACTGCGCCAGGGCGGTTCGTTGCTGGCCCTGCAGCCACCGAACCGTTTTGTCAGCTATTTCAAGTACCTGACGGATCGCGACCAGCAGAATTTTGGCTTTGTGGTCGGAACACCTGAGGGCGATGGCTTCACAATCGATATTGAAGAGGTGGAGCGCACACTGGATCTGTTTCCTTCCTGACGGTTGTTTTGGGAAAAGTCCGAAACAGGTCTGATATCAGCGGCCAGCGAACTTAGCACCGCTTGAAAAAGTGCTGCGAATGGGGCTGTATTGCCTTCAAACATCAATTCCCCCTATGTCCCGTCGCCAGGATCTGTTCATGCCGCTGAGTTTTCACAAGATGCACGCCAATGGCGATGACTTCGTGATCGTGGACGCGAGAAACACCGTCAATCCAGTGACCAGTGCCATCGCTCGGCGAATGGGTGATCGCAACCGTGGCGTCGGATTCAATCAACTCGCGGTGCTGCTCGATTGCGATGACGCAGCAGCGCGCTTGATGTTCTGGAACGCTGATGGCTCCCCGCTGGACGCTTGTGGGAGCGCAACACGCGGTGCGGCGGACAGGCTGATGCGCGAATCAAACACGACTTCTGTCGCACTACGGACCAACCGTGGTCTGCTGACGTGCGAACGAACTTCCACCGGTACCATCTCGGTCAGCATGGGAGCGCCGCTTTTCGGCTGGTCGGATATTCCTCTGGCACAGGAACTGGATACGGCTGTCCTGCCTCTGGACGGCGGGCCAGCAGCGTGCAGCATGGGCAATCCGCACTGCACCTATTTTGTGGATGACCTGACGGCGATTGATATCGCGACAATCGGTCAAACCATTGAAACCAACCCCTTGTTTCCCCTCAAAACGAACGTCCATTTCGTCCAGATCATTGACCGCAAGCATATTCGGTTGCGCATTTGGGAGCGTGGGGGCGGTATTCCGCTGGGTTCGGGTTCCTGCTCTTGTGGCGCTGCTGTTAACGGGATTCGTCGTGGTTTGTTGGACGATACCGTTGAGGTTGAATGTGATGGCGGGACCGTAACCGTTCAATGGGATGGTGTGGGGCCGGTGTTTCTCATTGGGCCGGTAGAGGCGAGTTTTTCGGGACAATTGCGGATAGCTTATTAAAAGTTTGATTGTAACCGGACGGCGGACACACCTTCCGCCCTGGGCAATAAGGACGATTGTGGCCACGTATTTTTAAGCGGACCCATTCTCGAAGCACTGCATTTCCGGATGCTGGCCCAACAAGACCTGTGCCCGAAGGATCGGCTATCACCAAAGCTCTCGATTCCAGCCTCAAGCGCTGGATGCCATTGACTCGATTTCTCGAGGACGGTGCTGTACCCATAGATGATAAGGCGGTCGAAAACCAGATCCGGTCGTGGGCGCTTGAACGCTCGAACGGGTTGTTTGCAGGCTCGTTACGCAGCGGCGGTTGCCTTGTCGAATAGCCTCAAAGTAGGACTAAACAATCGTCTGACGGTGCCGATAAATGTAAGCAAATATATCTGCAGTTCTTGATCAGAGATTTTTATGAAATGGAAGATTCGCAACAAGGTTCTGATGTTATCGGTTGCTCCGGCGCTTGTACTCGCATTAATCATTCAGTTGCTGGCCTTATCTGAGCAGCAGTCCCTTGGAGAAAGAAGCCTGGAAGAAACCCGACAGGCTTTGATCAAGACCCGTAAGGACGAGCTGGTTCACTACCTTGATATAGCCTATAGCACCATCCAGCCGTTGTACGAAGGCTCTGACGCGATGAACCCGGCAACACAGGAGGAAGCCAGGCTCAGGCTGCGCAATTTGCGTTATGGACAAGACGGTTATTTCTTTGGCTACGGCGACACCGGCGATCGGATATTCCTTGCTGGCAAGGACGAAGGGAAAAACTTCTGGGACCTCAAAGACAGCAACGGTACTTACCTCGTTCGTGAGCTGACCGCCGCCGCCAGGCGTGGCGGTGATTTTGTGACGTACTACTTTCCCAAGCCGGGCGCAGATACCAAGCCTTACCCGAAGCTTTCATACAATCGCTACCTGGATAAGTGGCACTGGACTATCGGCACCGGTTTTTATATTGATGGCCTCGATGCACTTATTACCGAGCAAACCCGCAGTCAGCAGCAGACTATGGACGCACTGCGGTGGAAGCAGTGGGGAATTATGGTTGCTTTGTTGTTGCTGCTAAGTCTCATCGTCGCCTATGTCACGCGTAGCATAGTCAGACCTCTGAACCTTCTGACGGGTAACTTGAAGGCCTTGGCCTCCGGAGACGGGGACCTGACTATCCAACTACCAGTGGACGGAAACGAGGAAACTGCGCAACTGGCCATCGCCTTCAATCGGTTTGTCAGCAATATCCGTGACATGGTGCTCGACCTTGCACGCTGCGCTCGATTGCTGCAGGAACGCAACGAACAGCTCAAGCAAAGTGCCCAGCATGCTGCTGACGCCCTTGACCAGCAGACCCAGGATGCAGATCAGGTCGCTCATGCCATGGAGCAGATGGCCCTGGCTACGGAAAACGTGGCGCAGTCGGCACAAAGCGCAGCTCAGGTAACACGCGATACAGACAACCAGGCTCAAGCCATGCACAACAATGTGGACGACACAATGAGTGCAATCGGTGGCCTGGCAAACGACATCGGCAAGGCCGCGGAGGATATCCAGATATTGGGCAGAGATGTTGAGTCCATAGGTTCGATTCTCGATGTGATCCGGGGCATTGCCGACCAAACCAATCTACTGGCCCTCAACGCCGCTATAGAAGCTGCACGTGCTGGCGAGCAGGGGCGCGGGTTCGCCGTGGTGGCCGATGAAGTACGCTCGCTAGCGCAGCGAACTCAGAAAAGTACCGCTGAAATACAGGACAAGATCAGCCAACTGCAACAAGGTGCGCGTGCCGCAGTGAGCACCATGCAGGACAGTCTTAGTGGTAGCGAGCGTGCAGTTAACAAAATTAATAGCACCGGTCAGATCCTTGTCGAGGTCAGCAATGCTGTGTCGGAGATCAACGGGATGAACAACCAGATCGCTACGGCAGCTGAAGAGCAGTCCAGCATCGGTGCCGAGGTGAACCAGAGCCTGTCAAAGATAAGCCGTCATATCAGCGAGACCCAAGCTATCACCACCCGCAACAACGAAATGTGTGTCGACCTGGATCAGCTATCCAGAGAACTTACCTTGCTGGTTAATCGCTTCCGGGTCTAAATCGATCGTAAGTATAAAGATTGGTATTTCGTCCACCGACGCGGTAGCCGTTCGGTAATCTCACTCGCCCGCTGTGTCGGCAGGCGCGTGAGAACTCTTTCAGGTACGCATACGGCCGTTGCTCGAACAATCGGGCAGCAAGGATTGAAGTGCGAATGCCCATAAGCAATGTGCCACAATCGCCATCGTCACAGCATGATGATCAGGCGGATGAAATGGATGGCGTTGGATTGCGGTACGAAACGGAAGAGTTGATCGTCAGGCAGGTGCACACAGACCGATTGCACCAGCTGTTCCGCCAGTCGGTTTCAGCGGTATTCGGCAGCTTTCTCGCGGTGTTGATGCTGTGCTGGCTGTGCTGGGAACGTTTTGATCATACGGTCATTGCGTGGTGGATAGCGCTGCTGGCGGCGGCGTCGTTGTTGCGGATTTCGATGTTCATCGCCTATTTCCGCAGTCCCGTCAGTGAGCGTACCCCTCAGCGCTGGGAGCGCACGTATTGGGCCACGCTCGTGTTGTCCGCCGGTATCTGGGGCGGCGGCGCGCTGGCGGTCATGCCGGCCGATGACCTGTTGGCCCAGGCCCTGGTCATGCTCTTTTGCGTCGGAATGTCTGTCAGTGCGGTGTCCTGTTACTCGGCCTATCGCTACATGACGGTCGTGTCCATTTCCCTGGTGCTGTTGCCTTGTACGATCTGGCTGATGCTTCAATCCACATCCCTGCAGGTCGGCATGGGGGTGGCGGTTCTGGTGTTCGCCTCCTTTGTGTTCAGCGCGACGCGCAACCTGTCCGACGCACTGGAAACCGCCTTTCGTCTAACCCGTGAAATGGAGCAGGCGCACAGTGTTTCCACCCGTGCCGCCCAGACGGATGAGCTCACAGGCCTGATGAACCGCCGGGCTTTTTTCGAACACGCCCAGCAACTGTATGGCCACTGCAAGGACAACCACTTGCCGCTGTGTGCCGTGATGCTGGACATGGATCATTTCAAGCACATCAATGACACCTACGGGCATCAGGTCGGGGATCAGGTGCTGCGGCAAATGGGCTCGGTCATCAGCTGTTCGTTTCGCGAAACCGACGTTTACGGCCGGTTGGGCGGGGAGGAGTTTGCTGTTTTGCTGCCGGACACATCGATTGAGGTCGCGCAGAACATTGCCGAGGAACTCATCCAGTCGATCGCCGGACTGATGACCGGGCCGGTCCATCGCATCTCGGCCAGCGGCGGTGTCGCGTCAATGAATGCCGAGGATAACGATCTGCACAGTTTGATGAACAACGCGGACAAGGCGCTGTATCGAGCCAAGGCGCGCGGGCGTAATCAAGTCGCGGTTTCCGAGTAGCCTGCAAGACCGTCATAAAACAGCACGATGCAACGAATGCCACGTCAGGGCCTCATATAAAAACGAGCGGCGCCTTTAGTGCAGAAGGGCGGATGCCATTTTTTCATGACGAGAGGTGATTGTTTCCATGACGGCGGCTGAGAAAAACCATGTGGACTGGCTGGTCGAACAATCGATGCTGCATGCCGCAAGACAACGGGCCAGGCTCTACTCGGGGCAAGGCCGTTTGTGGCAACAGCCCTACGCGCATACCCGGCCCCGTGACGCCTCGGCCCTGGCTTCCGTGTGGTTCACCGCGTACCCGGCGTCCATAGTCACCCGTGAAAATGGCACCGTGCTCGAAGCCCTGGGGGACGAAACCTTATGGCACGCCTTGTCGAGAATCGGTATCCAGGGGATTCACAACGGCCCGCTGAAAAGGTCTGGCGGCCTGTCGGGCAGCAAGCACACGCCCACCATTGACGGCAACTTCGACCGCATCAGTTTCGACATCGATCCGCAGTTGGGCACCGAGGCCCAGCTTCAGGCGCTGACGCGCATGGCCGCCGCGCACAATGCGGTCATAATCGACGATGTCATCCCGTCGCATACCGGCAAAGGCGCGGATTTTCGCTTGGCCGAGATGGCTTATGAAGACTATCCGGGGCTCTACCACATGGTGGAAATCCGCGAGGAGGACTGGCCGCTGCTGCCCGATGTCATCGAGGGCCGTGACGCGCAGAATCTCAGTCCGCAGCAGGTCGATGTGCTGCGCGACAAGCATTACATCGTTGGCCAGTTGCAACGGGTGATCTTCTTCGAGCCCGGGGTCAAGGAAACCGACTGGAGTGCGACTCCGATTGTGATCGGGGTCGACGGCAAGCCGCGACGCTGGGTTTACCTGCATTATTTCAAGGAAGGGCAACCGTCGCTGAACTGGCTGGACCCGACCTTCGCCGCACAGCAAATGATCATCGGCGACGCGCTGCACGCCATCGACGTCATGGGCGCGAAAATCCTGCGGCTGGACGCCAACGGTTTTCTCGGCGTTGAACGCAAGCTCGATGGCACCGCCTGGTCGGAAAGCCATCCCTTGTCGATCACCGGTAACCAGTTACTGGCCGGGGCGATTCGCAAGGCTGGCGGTTTCAGTTTTCAGGAACTGAACCTGACCGTTGACGATATCGCCGCCATGTCCCACGGCGGCGCCGATCTTTCATATGACTTCATCACCCGACCCGCTTACCAGCACGCGTTGCTGATGGGCGATACCGAATTCCTGCGCTTGATGCTGCGTCAGATGCATACCCTCGGCATCGATCCGGGCTCGCTGATCCATGCGTTGCAGAACCATGACGAACTGACCCTCGAACTGGTGCATTTCTGGACCCTGCACGCCCATGACACCTTTCTCTATCAAGGGCAGACGTTCCCCGGCAACATTTTGCGTGAGCACATTCGCGAGCAGATGTACGAACGCCTGGCCGGCGAGCACGCGCCGTATAACCTGAAATTCGTCACCAACGGCGTGTCCTGTACCACCGCCAGCATCATCACGGCAGCACTGGGGATTCGCGACCTCGACACCATTACCCCGACGGATATTCAGCAGATACGCCAGATTCATGTGCTGCTGGTGATGTACAACGCAATGCAGCCGGGCGTGTTCGCGTTGTCGGGTTGGGATCTTGTCGGCGCACTGCCGCTGCCGGCAGAGCAGGTCGCGCATCTGATGCTCGATGGCGATACCCGCTGGATTCATCGCGGCGCCTACGACCTGGTTGACCTCAATCCGGAAGCGGAGCTGTCGGACGGGCAGATGCCGCGCCCAAAAACGCTGTATGGCAGCCTGACCAGTCAATTGAAAGACCATGACTCGTTTGCCTCGCAGCTGAAGCGGATCCTGGCGGCGCGCCGTTCCTACGATATCGCCGCCAGTCGCCAGATTCTGGTCCCGGATGTCGAACATCCTGGGTTGCTGATCATGGTCCACGAACTTCCGGCCGGCAAAGGCACCCAAATCACCGCGCTGAACTTCGGCTCGACAGCGATCACCGAAACCCTGCACCTGCCCAATATTGCCCCGGGGCCGGTGGTCGACATCATCAATGAACGGGTCGAAGGCGATCTCACGCCTGAGGGCGAATTCACTATCACGCTGGATGCCTATGAGGGACTGGCACTGCGTGTGGTCAGTAGTTCGCCGATGATCTAGCCCGTTTTGCGGACGCCGGGAGGGCTTCGATGAATTCAGATCTGACGTTCGGCATTGAAGAGGAATACTTCATCACTGACCTGCGCACTCGGCGCATGTCGGAGGGGCCGCCCGGCGCAGCCATTGAAGCCTGCAAGACTGAATTGGGCCCGTGCTTTGCCTATGAAATGTTTAAAGGGCAGGTCGAGGTCGCTTCTCCCGTTTTTACCGACGTTGCGCATGCTGCGAAGTATCTGGGCACAGTTCGCAAAAACTTGCGACAAACGCTTGATCCTTATGGCCTGGGACTGCTCAGTGTCGGCAGCCATCCGCTGGCGGACTGGCGTCTGCAACAGGCCACAGAGCAGGACCATTTTCTTCAACTGTTCGAAGACTACCAGCGCGTAGCCCGCCGTAGCCTGCTGTCCGGTCTGCATGTGCATGTTGAAATTCCGGGTCACCTGGACCGTATCCACGTGATGAACGAGGTCTTGCCGTGGACGCCGTTTTTGCTGGCCTTGAGCAGCTCTTCACCGTTTTGGGAGGGCGCCGACAGCGGTTTTGCGAGCTACCGGCAAACGGCCTGTGATGAATGGCCGCGGATGGGCATTCCGGAGTTTCTTGAAGATCAATCCGCCTATGACGCTTACGTTGCACTGCTGATCCGTACCGGGACTGTTCGGCAGGCTGGCGATATCTGGTGGGGTTTGCGGCCTGCGGCGAAATATCCAACCCTGGAATTGCGCATGACGGATGCCTGTCCACGCCTGGATGATGCCTTGTGCATTGCCGCTTTTTTTCGTCTGGTAGTGGCGTATGCCATCGACCAACCGCGTCCCGGATCTGCCTATTCACAAACATCCCAATGGATTCTCAAGGAAAACCGCTGGCGGGCGAAACGCTACGGAACTCAGGCGTCGTTCATTATTGAAGGTTACGACCGGCCGTTCTCAATGGAGCAGTGGCTTTTCATGGTTGAACAGATATTGAGCGATACGGCGCGAACACTGAGCGCAGAGTCCGTTTTTGCTCACATCCGGCAAATGCTCCGTGAAGGCACCAGTGCGCAACGACAACTTGGCGTCTACCGGCGAGCCTTGCGCAGTGGGGAAGATGTTCACGCTGCACTTTCGCAAGTGGTGGATCAGTTGCTGATGGAAACGTCGCAAGCGCCGTGGTTTCAAACCTTATCCCCGACAGCGGCAATCCCGGCAGGGCGTTGACAGGACAGGTGCTCTGATCCGTATTTTTCTGCGAGATCTGCATCTGTTACGCATCGGGGCTGCGCCTCACAATGACAGCACGGTCCGCATTCGCTGTAGCGCTTGCACCGCACTCTCATTCCGTAGGAGGCTCCATGGCCAAGATGTCCCTTTTCCTGGGTGGTTTTCTGGTGTTAACCCTTTTGATCGGTGCCTTGGCGACGATCTCTCCCGTTTAGTCCGTTTCTCCAGTCCGCAAAAAGCACAACGCCTCCACTTGGGAGGCGTTGCAGTTTTTACGATGTCACTTCAAATCAAACCGATCCAGATTCATCACCTTGGTCCACGCCGCCACGAAGTCATTCACAAACTTCTCCTTCGAATCGCTGCAGGCATAGACCTCAGCCAGCGCGCGCAATTGCGCATGCGAGCCAAAGACCAGATCCACCCGCGTGCCGGTCCATTTCACCTCGCCGGTTTTGCGATCGCGCCCTTCGAACTCCTCGTTAGCCTCCGAGACCGGTTTCCATTCCACGCCCATGTCGAGCAGGTTCTTGAAAAAGTCGTTGGTCAACGCCTCCTTCTGCTGGGTGAAAACGCCATGCTTCGTTTGTCCGACATTGGTGTTCAATACACGCAGGCCGCCAATCAGCGCGGTCAACTCTGGCGCACTGAGGGTCAGTTGTTGTGCCTTGTCGATCAACAGATGCTCGGCGGGTACGCTGTAGCGGGATTTGGTGTAGTTGCGGAAGCCATCGGCGATGGGCTCAAGGAAACCGAAGGATTCCACGTCGGTCTGTTCCTGCGAGGCATCCGCCCGCCCCGGTGTGAATGGCACCGTTACGCTGTGACCCGCATTTTTTGCGGCTTGTTCGACACCGGCACCGCCGGCCAGCACGATCAGGTCCGCCAGCGAGATTTTCTTGCCGCTGTTGTTGAACTCGCTCTGAATGCTTTCGAGTTTCGCCAGCACGTTGGCCAGTTGCTCAGGCTGGTTGGCCTGCCAGAATTTCTGTGGCGCCAGACGCAGGCGACCGCCGTTGGCGCCGCCACGTTTGTCGGAGCCACGGAAGGTCGAAGCCGCCGCCCAGGCCGTTGATACCAGCTGCGAGACACTCAGGCCCGAGGCGAGGATTTTGCTCTTGAGCGCTGCCACGTCGCTGTCGTTAACCAGTTCGTGGTCGACCTCCGGAATCGGGTCTTGCCATAACAGTTCTTCGCTGGGCATTTCCGGGCCGAGGTAGCGGGAGAGGGGACCCATGTCGCGGTGGATCAGCTTGAACCAGGCGCGGGCGAAGGCATCGGCCAACTGGTCTGGATTGGCCAGGAAGCGTCGTGAAATCGGTTCATAGATCGGATCGAAGCGCAGGGCCAGGTCCGAGGTCAACATCGTTGGGTTGCGCCGCTTGGACGGATCGTGTGCATCCGGAATGGTCCCGGCACCAGCGCCGTTTTTGGCGATCCACTGGTTTGCACCGGCCGGGCTTTTGCTCAGTTCCCACTCGAAACCGAACAGGTTTTCCAGATAGTTATTGCTCCACCGGGTGGGCGTGGTGGTCCAGGTCACCTCCAGGCCGCTGGTGATGGTGTCCGGGCCTTTGCCACTACCGAAACTGTTTTTCCAACCAAACCCCTGGGCTTCGAGGCCGGCCGCTTCAGGCTCGGCGCCGACGTTGTCGGCAGGCCCGGCGCCGTGGGTTTTACCGAAGGCATGGCCGCCGGCGATCAGGGCCACGGTTTCTTCATCGTTCATCGCCATGCGGCCGAAGGTTTCGCGGATATCCTTGGCTGATGCGACCGGATCCGGGTTGCCTTCAGGGCCTTCCGGATTGACGTAAATCAGGCCCATCTGCACCGCGGCGAGAGGGTTTTCCAGGTTGCGTCCCTGGTCGGTACGGCTGTCCTCATTTCTTCCGGGCTCGGCCACGAGTGGAACATCACCGGGTGCTTGCACGGGTTTTTGCGCTTTGTCATAGCGGGTGTCGCCCCCCAGCCATTTGTTTTCCGAACCCCAGTAAACGTCCTCATCCGGTTCCCAGACGTCGGCACGGCCACCGGAAAAGCCAAAGGTCTTGAAGCCCATGGATTCCAGCGCGACGTTGCCGGTCAGGACGATCAGGTCAGCCCAGGAAATGTTGCGGCCATACTTTTGCTTGATCGGCCACAGCAGTCGGCGCGCCTTGTCGAGGCTGACGTTGTCCGGCCAGCTGTTGAGCGGGGCGAAGCGCTGTTGACCGGAACCGGCACCGCCACGCCCGTCGCCGGTGCGGTACGTGCCGGCGGCGTGCCAGGCCATGCGAATGAACAGCGGCCCGTAGTGACCGAAGTCTGCCGGCCACCAGTCTTGCGAGTCGGTCATCAGTGCAGTCAGGTCTTGCTTGACCGCCGCAAAGTCGAGTGTTTTGAATGCTTCGGCATAGTTGAAGCCCTCGTCCATGGGGTCAGACAGGGACGAATGCTGGTGCAGGATCTTCAGATTCAGTTGGTTCGGCCACCAGTCGCGGTTGGTCGTACCTCCGCCAGCGGCGTGATTGAACGGGCATTTCGATTCATTTGCCATGTGCGAGCTACCTTTGGTCGTGTTCATCCGGCTATCGGGCCCGGAGCGGGCGTTAAATAGCGACGAGCGAGATCAAGACACAGGCTGCAGGGCCAGCAGTTGGATCAACTGATCGTGGTAACCACACGGGAGTTCTGAACAGAGGCAATCAGGTTGCCTGCGCGGTGGTCCACGGGGGCCTAGTCAAGCTTCGGGCTCATTCCTGTCTCCTTTCCAGCGCTAATCCGGCCGGCTTGTGACGCCAGCGCAGACTAAGGTTAGACCCGAGTCGGGAAGTCAGCTAATAGGTGGAGTGTTGCGCCTCGATAGGCAGAATCTTTCAGCGAAACCCTTGAGATGAAGTGCTTTTCGCGTCGAGCTTCGATGTGGCGGCAATGGTGTCAACTATAAAGACCTGCCAGATATTGAGGACGTCAGCCTCGCCCGAGTGAGCCATTCGCACCACCTTGAAGTGTTACCCGACACCTGCAGGAGTTGCCCATGAACCCGTCCGATATTCACGCCCAATTGCCGGGCCAGACAGCTGAAGAAGCACAGGAAATCGCTGAATGGCGTGATGCCTTGCTCTCGGTCATCGCCCATGGCGGTGCCGGGCAGGCCGGGCAGATCATGGACATGCTGGTGACGCTGGCCAGCACCTGCGGGTTGGGCTGGCGGCCGCACCACGGCACGCCTTACATCAATACCATCAGCGTTGAGCAGCAGCCGGTGTTTCCGGGTGATCTGGCGATGGAAGAACGCCTGGCCTCGATCATGCGCTGGAATGCGCTGGTCATGGTCGCCCGAGCCAATCAGGCCTATGGGGAGCTGGGCGGCCACATCGCCAGTTATGCGAGCGCTGCCGATTTGTTTGAAGTGGGCTTCAACCACTTCTTCAAGGCGCGCACCGAAACCAGCGGCGGAGATCTGGTGTTCTATCAGCCGCACTCGGCGCCTGGCATCTATGCACGGGCTTTTCTGGAAGGTCGCCTCAAGGAAAAGGATCTGCAGCACTATCGGCAAGAAATCGGCGCGCGCGCCCAAGGCGCCCGGGGCCTGTCGAGTTATCCGCACCCGTGGTTGATGCCGGACTTCTGGCAGTTCCCGACCGGCTCGATGGGCATCGGCCCGATCAGCTCGATCTACCAGGCGCGCTTCATGCGTTATCTGCAACATCGCGGCCTGCAACACACCGCCGGCCGCACCGTTTGGGGTGTGTTTGGCGACGGTGAAATGGATGAGCCGGAAAGCATGTCCGCCCTGACGCTGGCGGCGCGAGAAGGGCTGGATAATCTGGTGTGGGTGGTCAACTGCAACCTTCAGCGGCTGGACGGACCGGTGCGGGGCAACGGTCGCATCATCGATGAGCTGGAGGCACTGTTCGGTGGTGCTGGCTGGAACGTCATCAAACTGGTCTGGGGCTCCGACTGGGATGGCCTGTTCGCCCAGGATCACGACGGCGCGCTGGTCAAGGCCTTGTCCGCCACGGTCGACGGCCAGTTCCAGACCTTTGCCACAAAAGACGGGCGCTTCAACCGCGATCAGTTCTTCGGCCAGAACGAAGCACTGGCACGTCTGGCGCAGGGCCTGACCGATGAACAGATCGACCGCCTCAAGCGCGGTGGTCACGACGTGGAGAAGATTTTTGCTGCCTATCACAGCGCGATGCGCGAGGGCAGAAAACCCACGGTGATTCTGGCGCAGACCAAAAAAGGCTTCGGCATGGGCGACGCCGGGCAGGGAAAAATGACCGTGCACCAGCAGAAGAAACTCGACAAGGACGCCTTGATCGCCTTCCGCAACCGCTTCAATTTGTCCCTGACCGATGAACAGGCGACCTCGCTGAGCTTCTTCAAACCTGCCGATGACAGCGCCGAAATGCGCTACCTGCATGAACGTCGCCGGGCATTGGGCGGCTACATGCCGTCGCGACCTGCAACCTCGGCGTCACTGGCCGTGCCCGACGTCCACAGCTACGCCGGGTTTGCCATGGCCGCCGAAGGCAAGGAAATGTCCACCACCATGGCGTTCGTGCGGATGCTCAGCGGTTTGCTCCGGGACAAGCAACTGGGCCCGCGCATCGTGCCCATCGTGGCCGATGAAGCACGCACGTTCGGCATGGCCAGCCTGTTCAAACAGATCGGTATCTACTCCAGCGTGGGCCAGCGTTATGAACCGGAGGACATCGGTTCGATCCTGAGTTATCGAGAGGCGCTCGACGGCCAGATTCTCGAAGAGGGCATCAGCGAGGCCGGCGCGATCAGTTCCTGGGTGGCCGCGGCGACCAGCTATTCGGTGCATGGCCTGCCGATGCTGCCGTTCTACATCTACTACTCGATGTTCGGCTTCCAGCGCATCGGCGACCTGATCTGGGCGGCGGCAGACCAGCGGGCGCGCGGG
The DNA here is from genome assembly GCF_059695695.1 of Pseudomonas sp. LBUM1670. Taxonomy (NCBI): domain Bacteria; kingdom Pseudomonadati; phylum Pseudomonadota; class Gammaproteobacteria; order Pseudomonadales; family Pseudomonadaceae; genus Pseudomonas; species Pseudomonas sp. LBUM1670. The sequence continues at coordinate 2,459,593 of NZ_CP166783.1, forward strand.
TTCCTGCTCGGCGCCACGGCGGGTCGCACGACGTTGGGCGGCGAAGGTCTGCAGCATCAGGACGGCAACAGCCACCTGATGGCGGCGATGGTGCCGAACTGCCGAGCCTACGATCCGGCGTTCGCTGGTGAGTTTGCGGTGATCCTCGATCACGGCATGCGCCAGATGCTGGAGCGTCAGGTCGACGAGTTTTATTACGTCACGCTGATGAACGAAAGCTACCCGCAGCCCAACCTTCCCGACGGTGTCGAACAGGCCATTATCAAAGGCATGTACCTGTTCGCCCGGCATGAAGTCGAGGACACCCGTGGCCGTGTCCAGTTGCTGGGTTCCGGCACGATCCTGCTTGAAGTAATCGCGGCGGCCGAGATGCTGGCCAGCGACTGGAACATCGACAGCGAGGTGTGGAGCGTGACCAGCTTCACCGAACTGGCCCGCGATGCCCGTGAGGTGGAGCGCTGGAATCGCCTGCATCCCGGACAGCCGGCGCGACGCAGCCACGTACGGGAATCGCTCAACGACTCGGCGCCGATCATTGCCTGCACCGATTACGTCCGCGCCTTGCCCCAGTTAATCGCGAGTTACCTGGCGGCGCGCTACACCGTGCTCGGCACCGACGGTTTCGGCCGAAGTGATACCCGCGGCCGGCTGCGCGCGTTTTTCGAAGTGGACCGCCATCAGATCGTCTTGAGTGCCCTGACGTCTCTGGTTCAGGAGGGGCGCCTCGATGCCGGTGTGTGTGCCGAGGCGATTGCGCGCTACGCCATTGATGTTGATGCCATCGCGCCTTGGGACGCTTGAAGCCGTGCTTCAGGTCGAGTCGAATGTTCAGGAAACGCTTATGAAAAATGTGCATGGAGCCCGCAATCAGGACGAGGGGCTTTATGTCTGGCTGTGCAGCTGCGGGGTTATAGATGAATCGTTGGCGCCCATAGGGCCTAATCGCAGGCAAGCCAGCTCCCACAGGTTTACGCGTTCCCCTGTGGGAGCTGGCTTGCCTGCGAAGGCGTCAGAACAAACGCCCGGTTTCCCGATCAACCCCGGTCCTGGTGGAAAGTCGTGAACTAGACTGACTCCCACATTGAGCGGTGGGAGTGACCAGTGTGGGGCAACTCAGATGGACTCGTTGATCACCGCGGCAGCGCGGGCACTGGCGGCGGGTGATCCGCTGGGCGCGCTGGACCGGATTGCGTTGCGCGACGATGCGCCAGCGCTCGCCTTGCGCGGCATCGCGATGGCGCAGCTCGGCGATCTGGTTCGGGCGAAGGCGCTGATCAAGAGTGCGGCGCGTGGCTTCGGGCCAAAGGAGACGTTGGCGCGGGCGCGGTGCGTGGTCGCCGAGGCGGAAATCGCGCTGGCATCGCGAGACCTGGGCTGGCCGGTGAAGGCGCTCGAGATGGCGCGGGTGACGCTTGAGGCGCACGGTGATCGGGTCAACGCGGCTCATGCGCGGTATCTGCAGATTCGGCGATTGTTGCTGATCGGCCGGCTCGACGAGGCCGACGTTCTGCTGGCCGCGCTTGATCCTGCGCCGATGCCACCGGCACTGCGCGCTGCCCATGAGCTGGTGGTGGCGGGGATTGCCATCCGGCGTCTGCAATCGCAAGCAGCCCGGCATGCCCTGACGAGGGCTGAGCATGCTGCGCACGAGGTCGGTATCCCGGCGCTCACGGCTGAAGTCGAAAACGCCTTGCTTGTCCTGAACACTCCGGCAGCGCGCCTGATTGTCCATGGCGAAGAGCGACCTTTACTGCTGGAAGAAGTGGAAGCCGTGCTCGGTTCAACCTCGCTGGTGGTCGATGCTTGCCGTTATGCCGTGCGCGGCGCCGGCATGTCGGTGTCCCTCGCCACGCGTCCCGTGTTGTTTACCCTCGCTCGCGCGTTGGCCGAAGCCTGGCCGGGCGACGTGTCGAGGGAAACACTTATTCGCCAGGCGTTCCGCCTTAAGCTCTCGGACGAGTCTCACCGAGCACGGTTGCGCGTCGAAGTCGGACGGTTGCGCGCGGCGCTGAAACCCTTGGCCGGCGTCATCGCCACCCGACACGGGTTTGCCCTGGTGGCACTGGTTTCATCCGACGTCGTGGTGCTGGCGCAACCGGTCGAAGAGAAGTACGCGGCGCTGTTTGCCTTCCTTGCCGACGGTGAGTCGTGGTCGAGTTCGGCCCTGGCGCTGGCGCTCGGCACCAGTCAGCGCACCGTGCAACGCATGCTCGACGTGCTGGCGGCGGCCGGCAAAGTGCAGTCATTCGGGCATGGACGCGCACGGCGCTGGATGACTCCGCCGGTGCCGGGTTTCGCGACGACCTTGTTACTCCCGGCGCCCCTGCCGAGTGACTAGGATGAACGCCACGAACCCCTGATGAGGAAATCGAGATGAAACATTCAACCGCAGAAATCCTCCGTGAATACGGCCCGTTCACCGGTGTCGACAGCGTGCATGGCGTGACCTGGGACGGTGAGCGCGTCTGGTTTGCCAGTGGCGAAAAACTCATCGCCCTCGACCCGCAAAGTGGCAAGACCTTGCGTTCAATCGATGTCACCGCGGATGCGGGTACGGCGTTCGATGGCCAGCACCTGTTCCAGATCGCCGCCGACCGTATCCAGAAAATCGACCCGCAGACCGGCAAGGTGCTCAACACCATCCCGGCACCGGGTGGCGGCAATGATTCCGGGCTGACGTGGGCTGAAGGTACGTTGTGGGTCGGTCGGTATCGCGATCGGAAAATTCACCAGATCGATCCTGAAACCGGAGCGATTTTGCGCACGATCGAGTCCAACCGCTTCGTCACCGGAGTGACCTGGGTTGAGGGGCAGCTTTGGCATGGGACGTGGGAAGGGGATGAGAGCGAATTACGTCACGTTGATTCGGAAACCGGGGAAGTGCTGCACAGCGTAAAAATGCCGGCCGGTGTCGGCGTGTCGGGACTTGAATCCGATGGCGGTGATCAGTTCTTTTGCGGCGGCGGTGGCAGCGGGAAGGTGAGGGCGATTCGCCGGCCTTCATGAAGGATCATGCAACGGCTACAGCGAGCTATGCTCTTGGCAAAGATCGGCGTTCCTCGGCGGGTTTGCCGTGAAAAATGCTGGCTTGACGTTTTACGCACTCGATCAATCGGACGAGGGGTGAGCCATGCGCAGCGGGACGTACCTGGGGAAGAGCGAGGATCTTTCTGTCGAGATCCGGCTGGAATCAGAGGATGACGGGATGCCATTGGCGTTGAGCGGCGACGTGTTCGTCGGTGGCAAATTCCTGGCCAGTTTTTTTTGCCATGACCCGATCGTTGACGGAACGCGGGTCTTCGGCCCGATCAGTTTTCGGGGCAATTCGCGATTGTTCACCGGTACAGTCTCGGTCCAGGCGGATGCCCGGGGTTTGGGTTCGTTCCAGATCACGGTCGACCTTGAGGGCGGACACCAGGACCATGTGCTTGGCCGACTGGAGTGGCAAGGGAGTCCGTATCGCAGGATCTCCATCGAAGTCGATGGCGTGGCGGGCCAGCCTTACTTCGATTCTTACCTTTCCCGTCGCGGGGTGCGTATTTCGCTGGAGACGGCGTTTAGCGATGCAGGAATAGACGCCCAGGTGCGGGTGGACTCATTCAGTGGCATGCCACACGACGAGGAGTTGCGCGGCTACACCTATGCCGAGATTCACCGCGCCATGCAGGAGCGTCGCGATGTTCAAATCGACCCGGGCCGGCTGCACACGCATGTCTTCGTCTGTTCATACCTCGCCGAACGGAACGGGCGCAACGTGCTGGGCGTGATGTATGACTTCGGGGCGAACGACATCAACCGCAGAGCCAGAGAAGGCGTGGCAATCTTTGGCCAGCATCCCATGTTTTCCGACCCCCGCGTACCCGACGACGTGCGTCGCCGGGAGTTCGTCTACACCGTCATCCACGAAGTCGGGCATGCGTTGAACCTGACGCACAGTTTCGACAAAGGACGACCCGCAGCGTTGTCCTGGATGAATTATCCGCAGCTCTATCCATTGGGAGGTCAGGCGGGGCCGCACCATGATGGGTCGAACGAATTCTGGCGGGGGTTCTCGGAAGGTTTCGATGAACACGAGTTGCGTCACCTGCGCCACGGAACCTCCCGAGAAGTAGCCGCCGGTGGATTTCCTTTCGGCGTTTACGAAGAGGGGCCCAGCTCGATCTACGAGGGGGGTGTCGCGCAGCCGCGTCGCACCAGCCTAATGTCGAATCCGCTCCGTCAGTCGGTGGGTGTCGAGTTGTCGGCAGCGACCACCAGGCGCAGTTACCAGTTGGGTGAGCTGGTCTTCCTGGAGCTGAGCGTTCGCACGGCCATTGGTACATCGGCGCGCATTCCCGATGCGCTTGATCCGAGTGAGGGGTTTGTGCGTATCGTCATTGAAACGCCGAACGGGCAGCAGACCCGATACGTGCCTCCCCTGCGGTTGTGTGCCCGATCACAGCAGCTGGCATTGGGCAGTGGCGCAGAAAAGCGCTCCCATGCCATTCCACTTTTTCTGGGGGCAAATGGCCCGGTGTTCACGGAACCCGGGGTGTACCGAATCTGGGCGGAACTGGGAGGGATCGACGGTGACAAGGTTGCCTTTGCCGATCCCGTGACGGTACGCATTGCGATGCCTGACCAACAGACCGCCGGGTTTGCCGAAATGCTGTGGGACACACCGGATCTCCTGGTGCCCCTGTACTTGCAGCATCCGCTGAGTAACGAAGGCGCCTGGCAGCAGCTCGAAGATGTTGTCCATCGCAACAAAATGGACACGCGTGCGGACCATGGCGCCTGGTCGTACTTGAACTACATTGGCGCACTGGGCTGGTTGAGGGACTTCAACGTACCCGGTCGCCGCAGCGCACCGATGAACGAGAAAAAAGCGCTGAAGCGCATTGAATCGATCGATCGCCGTTTGCTCCCGCCATCAGCCCAGCGTCGCGTCAGCGCCGTGGCCAACGGCGAGGCCCCGAAAACCCGTCAGAGGTACGCCACCCGACCCTCCGAGCAATTCAGAGTCGAAGTACCGCCTAATGGCCTGTTCGGACAAAGTGGCCTGGATGAACCCGGCAGTCAGAACGAGGTGGTAAATCCCTTCGCGATCGTGGTGCGCTCGCTTGAAGACTCACCTGCCTTTGCGGACATCGTCACTTGGAACATCCAGCACCTGCACGGAAAAAAGAAGGAAGGGCGCATCGAGAAAATTGCGGAGTACATGCTGGCCTTTCGTTGCGACTTCTGGGCGCTCCAGGAAGTGGGTGCCGACGGCGTCGAGGCGCTGGTGAATACCATGAACGTCAATGGCGATCTGGTGTACGCCTATCTCGTCACACAGGGGGCTGATGGTGAGGGTCTTGCCGGACAGCAGAGCGCCTGCATCTATCGCACTGACACTGTCCGCGTCAGGCGCCTGGACCCGACGGGTTATTTCGAGAATGTCATCGAGGTCGCGGATACCAAAGGCGTGAAAAAGACACGCGAGGTTTTTCCGCGTCCACCGCTACTGTGCGATGTTCGGGTGAAGCAAAGTAGCAGCAAGGTGTTCGACTTTTGTTGCGCGATAACCCACTTGAAGTCCACGGACTCGAAGCTCAAGGACACAGGCTCAGGTATGCGCGCCGCCGCCGCTGCGGAACTGACTAGATGGGTCGCCGATCAACGCAACAACGGTGCGGAGCAAGACTTTTTCGTAATGGGTGACTTCAATGCGGAAGAGGCACAGCAAGGGCTCGCTCCGTTTGCCGAGGCGCAGGACCTGCGGCTGCTTTCGATAGGCATGAAGAAAAAATACGGCACTGGCGAGGACGGCGCCATCACGCGGTTCGCGAGTGCCCGGTTGCTCGATCACATCGTCGTCACACAGGACACCTTGGCACTCATGCCCAAGGATGACCTGAAAGAGCAGATCATCATTCGATCAGACATTGAAGTCAGTGGCTTCACGAAGAAGCTGACCAGTGGCGGGTTTGGACAGTACGAGTTCTCGGATCACCTGCCGGTCGCCGCACGTTTTATCCTGGGCAAGGACAGGGACTGAGCATGCGCAGGCTAGCCATTTACGGCCCACCCGGATGCGACGGCGGCGCTGATTGCCGGGGGGTCTGAAATCAACTCGCACTTTTCCAGCCCGCCGTTCCAGTACCAGGAACTGCAGAATCCCAACGTGCACAAGGTGCTGAGTTCCTACGACGTGTTGTGTACACCACGGAAAAATTCCACGACGAAAACCCGAAGACCTACAAGGCGTTTTACGACGCACTCGCCGAAGTGGAAAAAATCATCAAGGCCGACAAGTCCGCAGCCGCCCAGACTTACATCCGCGTGGAGCAATCGAAGTTGTTCCTTCCACTGATTGAGCAAATCGTCAACGACCCCGAAATCAACTTCACGGTTGTGCCGCAGCGCACGGCGATCTACGCCGAGAAACTGCAGGAGTTGGGTGTACTGAAAAACAGGGCGGGTAGCTGGAAGGATTGCTTCTTCGAAGAAGCGCACGGTGGTGCGGGTAGCTGAGTAACCTCTGCAGGAGCAAGGTCGCTCCTACAAGTCCACACATAGGGATGGTCGTTTGCTACGCGTCTGGTTATGCTCGTATCGTTTTGCATTCGCCAATCAATAACGACCACGGTGATGTCATGAGCCCAATAGAGACGCGCGCGACTGCCCTGGCGCTGTATCCGGAAGATTCCCGCGAGGCCGCGGCGCTGCTCAAGCAAGCCATCCCGCTGATGGTTCGTCACAACATCCCGCCCAATCCTGTGCACTACGCGCTCTGGTACACCTACAGCAAAGGCCTGGACCCCGAGCTCAACCGGCACCTGGACCGGGTGGTCAAAGACTTCGATTGCTTCCCGCCGGAATCCGCCGCCCGATTGTTTCGCGACTACATCATTCGCGACGAGCTGGCGGAGGCCCGCGCCGGGCAGCAGCAGGCAATCAATCTGGTGGATGACATGCAGCGCGACGTTTCACGCAGCGTCGAGGGCAATCTCGACTTTCAAAGCAGTCTGGGACGATGCCTGGAGATGCTTGAGTCGCCCGCCAGCGAGCGTTTGCCGGATATTTTGAGTGAGCTGCAACAGAGCACGCAGCTCATGCAGAACCAGCAGGAACGCTTCCTCTCCCAACTGCACTCGGCCCAGAGCGAGATCAAAAGCCTGCGCAGCAAACTTGAGCGTGCACAACTGGCGGCGACACTCGATGGCCTGACCGAACTGCTCAACCGCAGCGCCTTGACCCGTTTGCTCGAGCAGGCGCTGAGCCATACCGATCGGGGCGTGGCGCTGCTCATGCTGGATATCGATCACTTCAAGCAATTCAATGATCAGTACGGTCACCCGTTGGGCGACCGGGTCCTGCAACATGTCGGGCAGGTACTGCGCAGCTCGCTGCCACCCCACGCCACGGCGGCGCGTTACGGCGGAGAGGAGTTCTGTGTGGTTCTGGAACATTGCGCCGACCTGGCGAGTGCCGGGGTGTTTGCTGAGCAACTGCGGGTGAAGATCCAGTCGTTGCGGATCAAGGCGCGTGTCGACGGCAAAGTGCTCGATACGATCACGGCGTCCTTCGGTGTGGCTTTCGCGCAACCCGGTGAGCGTCTGGACAGCCTGGTGACCCGCGCCGATGACGCGCTTTACCAGGCCAAGCGCAATGGGCGTAACCGGGTGCATAGCTAGTCGTTGAAATGCATTTTCACATTTTGGGCGGCGTTATCGAACTCAAGCTGGTCACGGGAAACTGAGACGTTTTTCAGTAAGGCATTTTGCTGGCCCCGAAGCCCGAAAGTTACAGACAGAATCACTTTACTTTCAGGTGGTTAGGGCTGGCTTTAAATGCGCAATGTATGGATCGCACTGATTTCGTTTAGCCTGGCTGGCATCGCCGTCTCGGCCCAGGCCAAGGAACTTCAAACCAATGACCGGTATATGTGCAGTTGGGGCGCGGGCACCGCAGCACGAGCCCAGGAACTCAAACTGGCGGGCGTTTCGCTGTACGCCGCCCGCCAGAAATTACAGACCTTCAAGTTCAGCAAGCCGTGGATGCGCATGACGGCGATGGGCATTACCGAGCAAACCTACGACAGCCCGTCGCGGATCAAACCCGCGGCTCTGCGGCAGAGTTTCTACGAAGATTGCGTGCGCTTTAAGCTGGCGCGCAAATGATCGAGTGACCTACAACCCGTCCTCCATCAGCTTCAGGTATTCGGGGCTGTCGGAGATCGAATTGTGCCCCACACCCGGAAGGACCTTCAGGGTCGCCACACCTTTGGCGAAATGTTCGTAGAGTTTTTCCGTGCTCGAACGCGGAATGACTTCGTCCTGCCCGGCCGCCAGCAGCAGCGTCGGTATCGAGATATGCGCAGCGTATTTCCACGATTCGAACTTGTCCTGCAGCAGCCACTTCACCGGGAAAATCGGGTATTGGCGGACGGCGAGGTCTTCAAGGCTGTTGTAGGGTGTGATGAGGATCAGCCGCGCGGCCGGGCGTTGGCTGGCAAGGCGCACGGCGACGCCCGAACCGAGGCTGCGGCCGACCACGGCGATATGAGGATGGGCGTCGTAGACCTTGTCGAACAAGGTCATGGCATCGCGGGAAATCGCCTCCTCTGATGGCGACCCGGTGCTGCCGCCGAAACCCCGGTAGTGCAGCAAATAGAGCGCGTGGTCGGGGAACGCCTGGGAGAATTCCGGCAGGTTTCGCGAAACGTCCTCGGCATTGCCACCAAAATAAATCAATGCATTCGGCCCGTCGTGCGGTCTGACGGTGACTTGCACCTGTGCGTCCGCCACCGATAGCGTGAGCAGCGTTTCGGGCGCCCCGATCGCGGCGGGTTGCGGGAAGTAGATCAGGGCGCGCTGGAACACGAACAGCGCGACACACAGCGCCAGGTACAACGCGGCAATGATGAGGACGAGATACATCAGGGTGCGCGACATTCGGCTAATGCTGGTGGGTGGCATTGACTGCTCTGGGCCTGACGACCGCGACGGCTTGATCGCTGTCAGAGTGTAGTTGAACGACAGCGGTGCGCCTGGCTTTGCGGATGGTCTTGTATTTTTGTGGAAGCGGGCTTACTTGCTGGCTTTAACGCAGCGCGGATCAACATTGATAGAGGCGCCGATGGAGGTATCTACGGGTTGACGGAGAGGCTCAGGGCGTGAGGGGGCGACTACCGCAACAGCACCGCGAGCCGGCCTGCCAGTCGACCTATCACTTCAAGCGTACGCATTTCTCCTGTGGGAGCGGGCTTGCTCGCGAAGGACGTCAACGATAACGCGCGCTGTCTGAATGAACGCGGTGTCCAGACGTTTTTCGCGAGCAAGCCCGCTCCCACAATGAATCGGCGTACGCTTTGGCTTCTTACCACTCATCAGGTCGAGCGTTAGCTCGCCTGCAGCTTGATTTCAGGTGTGCGCGTTCCCCTGTGGGGGCTGGCTTGCCTGCGATGGACGCCAACGATAACGCGTGCCGTCTGAATGTACATAAGGGCGGAACCGCCAGCCGCCATCATCAAAATAATGGATATACACCCAAGCGATTGCCGCTGCCCACCAGCACCTGCGACCTTGTTGTATTTCGAGCCGGGACGAATTGTCGCCGGCAGCTATTCTGTTGTAGCGAGCAGAAGTCTGGCGTTGCTGCTGATCGTGCCGTTTGCCAAGCAGAAGTGCAAAAGGCCAACAGCCAGCAATGGAAGGACAAATCCATGAGCCACACTGATGGATACACGCGTCGACAAATACTCACGCTGGCTGCCGGTGCTTCGGCGGTGCTCACTTTAGATCCGGCCTTTGCAGCCACCGCGCCGTCGAAGGAAACAGGAGGCAAGAACATGCTGACCCGCGCCATTCCTTCCAGCAACGAGCCATTGCCCATTGTCGGCGTGGGCACCTATCGCGGCTTTGATGTCGCGCCTGCCGATCCGACCTACAAAAACCTGCCCGCCGTCCTCAGTGCATTGTTCGAAAAGGGCGGGACGGTGATCGACAGCTCGCCGATGTATGGTCGCGCCGAGCAGACCACTGGCGAACTGCTGTCGATCCACAAGCCGCGCTCACCGGCGTTTCTGGCCACCAAGGTGTGGACCCGTGGCCGTGAAGAAGGCATCGCGCAGATGGAGCAGTCCTTCAAACTGCTGCAGACCGACCGGATCGACCTGATGCAGATTCACAACCTGCTGGACTGGAAAACCCATTTGCCGACCCTGCGAAAATGGAAGGAAGAAGGGCGCATTCGCTACATCGGCATCACCCATTACACAGCGTCGGCTTATGACGAAGTGGAAGCGGTGCTGAAAGCCGAACCGCTGGATTTCTTGCAGATCAACTATGCACTGGACGATCGCGGCGTAGAGAAACGCATCCTGCCGCTGTGTCGCGAACGCGGCGTGGCGGTGATCTGCAACCGGCCGTTTGGCGGCGGTGATTTGCTCGCCCGGTTGAAGGGCGAGCCCCTGCCGGGTTGGGCCTCGCAGGTGGGTGTCATCAGTTGGCCGCAACTGGCGCTCAAGTTCTTGCTGGCGCATTCGGCCGTGACCTGCGTCATCCCCGGCACCGGCAACCCGCGCTATATGGCGGAAAATGCCGGTGCGGGGTTCGGTCCGATGCTGACGGGCGCGCAGCGTGAGCAGTTGATAGACAGGGTGGGGTAGAGCCGCGACTGTCAGTTCTTTTTCCTGATGAGTTTGTTGAGGTAGTACTTGAGGCTCAAACGATCCTTGGGCCTTGGCTTGTAATGGGTCTTGTTCCTTTGCGTAGGATCAGCCGCCACGGTAGCGGCGGTGTAGTAATAAAGCGCGATGGACCGGCGCGTGATGTGGTCCGGGGTCGTTAAAGGCTCCGGGTGGCCGTGGTTGCTGTCTTTGTCGGTGTTGAAAATGACACAGCGGTTGTAAATCGGCAGGACTTTTTTAAGGCAGGTTTTCATCTCGACATCCCATAGTTCCAGGTTGCCGCCATACGCCTCCTGCCAATCCTTGTTCAAGTAAATAATGGCATTCAGTCTGCGCTCGATATTCAGCTTCTTGTTGAGTCTGAAATCCGAATGCACCCCCAGAAAGCCGCCTTTTTTCGTCTCATGCAGTCCGCCGCCGGTAAAGTAGGGGTCGGGTATCAAGCCGTCGATGCCGGTGAGTTTTTCAAGAAACTGCAACATGGGCGCCGAGTTGAAGGCGTTGAAAATCGTCTTCAAATAGGGATCACATTCGTTGGGGCTGATTTGCCGTTTGTGCTGCCCCTTGTAGCCTCGTTCGTAGAGCATTTCGTTGCTGGTCGGCTCGACGGGAAAGTGCGAGCAGATACTGGCAACCAGGTCTTGCGGCAAGAAGTCGTCGATGACGATGTGCGGGAAGGGGGTGGCTTTATTGTAATTATCCGCCAGTGACTGTCCCAACGAGGTGGCGGCCTGTTGGTCGAAATCAAGCTCCGGGGTAACGGTGATGGGCAGTGTCTGCGTGATAGGTGTCATTAACGCTCCAATAAATTATTCATAACGACCTGGTGAAACCTTCCGGTAGCGTCGTGTGCATTACTTGCGTTGTGATGACGAGACGTGGCCGCCGTCGTTGTTCAATCGCTTGAGAATGTCGTTGTACATCTTCGTACGTCTATGCGTTGTTGCGTAGCCGCCAGCGGCCGCGACGGTGCCGGCCTGAATATGGTCGAGGTAGCTGAATATCTGCCGCGCCGACAGCAATTCAACAACGTAGCCTAATTCGGTCATGCGGTCCTGAAGGGTATAACCGGGTACGCGATCATCCATCAGGAAGTGCATGCCGTGCTGTTTCATCAGCTTGCAGTTCCATAAGGTACAGAAGCTTTTCAAATACACTTCCCTGTAGGGCTTTGGCTCTCTTGAACGTAATCCAAGGGACAGTTTCAGGCGTCTGACATGGTGTTTTACCAGTCGTGAGCTAAAGCGCCAGAGAGTTCTCGCTGTGCCGCGGTTAAGCTGCTCTACACAGCCGACGGCGACGACCTTCGGGTTTTTAATGCATTTGTTCAACATCATCGAAAATACATTTTTGTCGAAAATAAACGTATCCGTGTGCAGTAAAAATAAATAGTCGGTTTCAACTCGTTCCAGCGCCATGTCGAGTGCTTTGCCATGCGCTATATGACCGTGCTCTGGTCCGGGAGCGGTTCGCTCGATCAGATTGATCCAGTCCAGGGTCCGCAGATACTCGGTGCTTTCATCGGCGGAATCGTTGTCTACCACCCAGATCGGGATGTTGCTGCCGCCCAGGTCCTGACGCAACAAGTCCAGGCAAATTCTGGTGATTTCGATGGTTTTGTAATTGACCAGGACAATGCTGAAGGGTGGAGACTTTGCCGACAAAAAATCAGTGTCGCTCATGGGATTCAACTCTTATAAGTTTGGGAGTAGCTAAAAAAATTAATGACCACTTATCGCGCCCACGCTATACAAGATAACGCCGAAACCACCCCAGCGTGCGGTCCCAGGCCAGTCTGGCAGCGGCGTCATCGTATCGAGGCGTGGAGTCGTTATGGAAACCGTGGTTGGCACCGGGATAGATATAGGCTTCATAGGTTTTGCCCGCCGCTTTCAAAGCCTGCTCATAGGCGGGCCACCCTTCGTTGATGCGTGTGTCCAGTTCACCGTAATGAAGCATCAGAGGCGCCTTGATTCGAGGGACATCCTTGGCCTCTGCCTGCCGACCATAAAAGGACACGGCGGCACCCAGCTCCGGATAGGCCACCGCCGCAGCGTTGACCACGCCACCGCCGTAGCAGAAACCGGTGATGCCGACTTTTCCGCTGCTCGCGTCGTGTTTCATCAACCACTCGATAGCGGCGAAAAAATCGTTCATGAGTTTTTCCGGGTCCACGGTCGCCTGCAGCTCCCGACCTTTGTCATCGTTGCCGGGATAGCCGCCCACCGAGGTCAGTCCATCGGGAGCGAGCGCGATGAAACCGGCCTTGGCCAACCGCCGTGCAACATCCTCGATGTACGGGTTGAGCCCGCGGTTTTCATGCGCGACCACCACGGCCGCCAACTTGCCAGTGACTTTGGCCGGGCGCACCAGATAACCGCGGACCGGCCCGTTGCCTTTGGGGGAGGGGTAGGTGACGTACTCGGCGACGATGTCCGGGTCGGTGAATTCCACCTGTTCGGCGAGTGCGTAATTCGGACTCAGGGCAGCGAGTAGCGTGCTGGCCGTCAAACCACCCAAGGTGAACAACGCCGCACGGTCCAGGAATTCGCGCCGGGTGATCTTGCCGTGGGCGTAGTAGTCGTAGAGTTCGAGCAGCTCCGGGGCAAAGTCTTTCGCGGTGAGACGGGTCATCGGTGCGCTTCCTCTTTGACGTTGACGAACCCTTGTCAGTCAAGCGCAGGAACAGGGTTTTGTAGGCCCGCGACTCAACCGTTCAGAAAGCGCCAATCTGCGAAATAAATCCCGCGCGATACATATGTACCGCACCTGGCCATTCCCCCATCGACAAGCTGTGCCCTACAGACAAGGAGAGACTGTATGGCACAACGATTCAACGATGGAACGTCAGGAGATGTCAACATCAGGTCCGGCCCGCCTGCTTCGGGCGGCGGCTGGGGTGGCGGTGGCGGTGGCGGTGGCGGTGGCGGAGGAAATCGCGTCGGGGCTTCCGGTAATTTTGGTGGACCCAGCTCAAAGACCATAGCGCTCAGGAAAGCCGCCAACAAGGCACGCGAAGAAAAGGCAGCGAAAGACAAGGCCGATGCCGCTGCACGAGCGCAGGAGCAAGCCCGCATCCAATCGCGGCAGCAACTGCTCGGTGTACTGACCCAGCGTCATGGCACCTTCAGAACCGAACTGGACCGAAGCTTTACAGCCAGGGCCGAACAACTCACGCAATCACTTGAGCACGAAATCACTGCCGCCAAACGCCACCATGACGGGCAGTACAGCGAACGCTGGCAGCTCTATCTCATCACCAAAGACAAGAACGAAGTCGATGGGCTGATCGCCCAGAAAACCGCAGCGTTCAACGACAAAAACGCAATTGCCGCTGCATTCGACGGGCACGATCCACTCACGCGCACCGCGGACGATTACCTGACCCGACTCGAGCAGTTCGGTGATGCGCTCCTCATGAGTGGCCATCAGCTTTGGGAGGCCGCTTACGACGCGGCTCATGAAGCCCGATTGCTGTCGACGCAACTCGATGCGCTCAACGAAAAATCCAACGCGTTGGCCACTCATCATGCCGAACAGACCATCATCTGGCGCGAGCGTGAGGCACTTTGGGAGCGTCATCGACAGCACGCCGAGCAGCGAGACGCGCGCGTTCGGTTCAAGCAACAGGTTGATGAGGATGCTCGCCTCGAACGGGTCAGGCAGGCCAACACCTTTCATTTGCCTGGTACATCGTCAGCGCTTTCTGCCGGGGTATTGCCCGGCCACGGCGGGGAATGGATTGATGCCGACAAACTGGTAATAGCCGTTTCGCGTGCAGTCACCGCATTGGGCTCCGTCGCCGCGACGCTCACGGTAGGGCAAACCGCAATCTTCATGGCGGGGATCGCCTCCCCCAGCGAATTGGGCAACGGCGAGTTGACCCCTGAACAACGACATCGATTGTCCGAGGCCGTCGCCATTCCGGCTCAAGCCCTGGAACTTCATAGCCCTCAAGAGCTGCAGGCCGCTGCCGACGCAGGCGGTTCGGTGGAGGTGGAATACCGGCTCAAACCTGTAGCGACACCGGAAGGAACCGCGATCGTTGTCGCCGCGACGGGTGGCGATATCGATTCTCGCGTCCCGGTCGTGAATGCAGTGCTCGACCCGCAGACAGGCATCTACACCGCCGAAGTTCCTGGATCACCGGCCAGGCATGTGCAGTTCACACCAGACGCCACGCCTCAAGCGCCCCTGGCCAGCGAGACTCGCCTGACCGTCACGGAACCACAGATTCAGGACATCCCGACGGGTGTTGATTGGCGCATTCAGGATTGCATTGTCTGCGTGCCTGGTCTGCCACCGACCTACCTGTCCTTCAACGTTCCGGCCATGGGCACCGGCATTGTTACCGGAACCGGTCAACCGCCGACGGTTGATTGGTGGAAAGGCGCCAGTCAAACAGCCGGCGCAGCGATCCCGAGTCAGATTGGCGATCAGTTCCGGGGCAGGGAATTCAAGTCGTTCGGGGCGTTTGATGAGGCGTTGTGGCGAACGCTCGGCGAGCACGCAACGCTCACCAGTCAACTCGATGAGGTGAACAAAAAACGTGTTGCACAAGGTTTCGCCCCGTACGCGCCGAAAAGCACCTGGGTAGGTGAAAACCGCGAGTTCGAACTGCGATATCAGGAGCGGCCGGAGTTCTGGGCCGACCCTTTCAATCTCGACAAAATCAGCATCAAAACGCCGCAAAGTGCCGAAGGGTGGTTGGGCATCGTTCCAGCGGTTGTGCCTTGGCCAATTCCGCCTGTTGGCACCTGGACACCGTTGGTGCCACCGGGTAGCGAACATCTGGGTTCGACGACATCGCCAATCGCACCCAACGTCCCAGTGGTTTATCCCGGCAGCCCGGCCATCCCGGTCCTACCGCAAAACGAGACGTTTCCGGCGGTTGACGAAGGGGAGATTGGTGCGAGTATTCCCGGGTTTCCGGGGGATATGGAACTGCCTTCGCCGGGACTGGTTTTCGTTGGTCCGCCCGTTGAGCCGTTGGAGGTGGGCCCGTATAACGAACTCAGTGGTCGGAGCAGGGGAGATGGGCTGGATATTGACCATATTCCTTCGCGGAAAGCCCTGGAGGCGCACTTAGAGGTGAATTTTCCGGATTTGACGCGAGAGGAAATTAACAGAATGCTGAATCGTGCTCCGAGTGTTGCCATACCGACTAAAGTTCATCAAAAATTTAGCGAGACTTATGGTGGTCGTAACTCCAAGGAGAAACGCGCTGAAGATTCCTCAGATATGTTTAATGCAATAGAAAGTAACTTTAAAAAAATAAAGGAAGGATTGGAAAAGGAAGGCTTTTCAGAGGTTGAACTTGAAAAGGCACTCGAGCAGCTACATTCTTTAAGCAAAGAGCAGGGGTGGTACTAATGGATGCTATTACCATAGATCGCTGGATTAAGGGGTTAGGCCAGTCATACAGGACGTTAGTTGAAAACTCGGTGATTCCTAATATGCCCTTGCAGGAGCTCTATTCAGGCCGAGATTGGCTCGATATTTCTCCGGTTCCAGGCGTGGAACTCAGCTTTTGGGCAGAGACGAGCAGGTTGGAGAAGGTTTTTATAACTTGCATGGAAACAATGCCTGGTATCACCGTATATGCAGGAGGTATGCCAGAACCCTATGAGAAAGTAATCACTCAATCTGATGTTCATGCACTCTTCGGCGAACCAATGGAATCAAGAGGCCCCATCAAAATGCCCCAACCGATGGGTCAAACAGGCGGATGGGAATCCTATCCCCTTGATCCGGCCGTTCATCCCGGCAAGAAAGTTGTATTTCAATACACCGCAGCGATGGAAGTGAAAACGTTGGTCTTCACCTTGATTGAAAAAGGTCACGAGTAAATTCCAACAGGCACTTGCTCATAAGGAACGAGCAGGTGCCTTCGCATTCCGCGACTCGATAGAAACAAGGAAAAATTCAAGATGGAACTTAAAACCACACTCAAGGATTACACCGCGGCGGAATTCCAGGCACTGGTCCACAGAATCTGGGCCGTTGATCTGCCAAAACCGGAACATGACCAACTGATCAATCATTTCGACCGGATCGCCGGTCATCCCCAAGGGGCGGATCTGCTGTTCTACCCGTCGGACAAATACAACTCCAACAGCCCGGAAGCCGTTGTACACCACGTCAGGACATGGCATCACCAGCAAGGAATTCCGGCTTTCAAAGACGAGAATATTCCTGTCGCGAAGATACCTGTTGCGCCCCTGACCCCTTTGGCCAGGAGCCTGGCCGAGGTCGAAAAACTGGGTGAGGATGTGACCGTCTCGGGACAGGTAGTTGAAGAGGCTTTCAGCCATTTCGAGCAGCAGATCAACAACCTTCAAAGTCAACAGAACACCCATCGGGACATCCCCAAACAGGAAGCAGGCATCCGCACCCTGGAACATGCCCAGCATGAAACACTGATGGCCGTCAGAAAGTATGAGTTCTGGAAAATGCGAGTGGAGTTTGTCCAAAGCGGCGCTCAGCGCAACCTGACTCATGCGCAGTCCGGGCATGCGCAATGGCAGAGCCTTGTGCAGCAGATCAACGCCACCCGCGATCGCTACATCACCCGACTGGCAAGCATGACTCAACGCCATCGCACTCTGCATGATGAAGCGGAACCATTGCTGATGGCGGCGCATGAACACTTGATCCATTCGCGTAGCTCCACACGAACAATGCACGCGATCAGCACCTCGCTCGCTTTTGCCGATAAACGCCCCGACCTTCTGCTGGCTGGCGGTTCGCCCGTGCTGCTGGCGTCTCAACAGGCTGATCTGCTGAAAGCGATGCGCTCGGCTGTTGCCGAGTTTTCCTGGCAGAACGCCTCAGGCGAACCGGACACTGGAAACCAGCGGGCTGCTGTTTTGAGCTTCGCTTTTTCCAGTCGGGCAGACACTCGGTTTTTCGGTGTCAGCGTCCCGTTGTCCGAGCTTCTGCCCATCGAGGGCCAGGATTGGCAACACCTGGCCGCGAACCGGGCTGAGGTCGATGCACCTTTTCGCATGAGCACTGCGGCAGTCCCCGCCACACCCGGCAAAATGTTCCAGGGTTTGCGCGAGATCAACACGTTGTCGCAGGTTTACGTCACGGCTTGCAGCGGCTGTCGTTCCATCTCCGGCGTCAGGGTCAGAGCGGTGAAGCAGGATCAGCACCTGAACAGTTTCAGTTTTTCTCCTGAGGGTTCTTCAGCCGTCGCGGTCCACTGGACTGCGCCGATTTCCCTTGAAGCCGGTCCGGTTGCAACACCGACCCAACAGCGTCGTGTGGGGTTTGTTCAATCCGCGCGAGTGCCGACAATTGAGGCCAATCCAGAACAGGCGCATGACCGGTTTGACGACTACATCCTGGTCTTCCCCGTCGAGTCAGGGCTAGACCCGCTTTACATCGTTTTCAACCGACCTGCGCAGTAGACTTTTACCGGGCATCAGTGACGCGGAGCGTGAGAACGATCCATCAGTGCAAACTTTGCGCCCCAACCCTGGCCACTTGCGCATCCTGCTCGGCCTTGACGCCGGACACCCCGACCGCGCCGACCACCTGGTCGTCGACGATGATCGGCACGCCACCTTCCAGGGATGTCAGCAACGGTGCCGACAAAAACGCAAAGCGACCACCGTTGACCATCTCTTCATAACCTTTGGACTCACGCCGACCCAGCGCCGAGGTGCGGGCCTTTTCAGTGGCGATGTAGGCGCTGATGGGCGCGCAACCGTCGAGGCGTTCGAGGGCGAGGGGATGGCCGCCGTCGTCGACGATCACGATGGTTACGGCCCATTGGTTGTTCTGTGCTTCGGTGCGTGCGGCCGTGAGGATCTGGCTGACTTCGGCCTGGCTCAGGACGGCTTTGCTTTTCATGGTGAATCTCCGGTGATCGGTGAGGGCAGCGCGGCTTCGACCAGTTCGATCCAGTGCCGGACCGGGGTTCGACCGGCACCGTCGAGGTGGGACTGACAGCCGATATTGGCCGTGACAATGACGTCGGGATGTCCGCTTTCCAACGCGTTCAGTTTGTTGTCGCGCAGTTGTCGGGACAATTCGGGTTGGGTGATCGAATAGGTGCCCGCCGAACCGCAACACAGGTGGCTGTCGGGCACGGTCGTGAGGTTGAAACCGAGGCGAGTCAGCAGCGCTTCCACCGCGCCGCCGAGCTTTTGCGCGTGCTGCAAGGTGCACGGGCAATGGAAGGCCAGGCGCTGGTCGCCGTGAACGCCGAGGGTTTCCAGCGGTTCGTCGCGCAACACTTCCACCAGATCCCTGGCCAGCGCGCTGACCCTTTTCGCCTTCTCGGCATAGGCCGGATCGCGTTCAAGTAAATGGCCATAGTCCTTGATGAAGGCGCCACAACCACTGGCGGTTTGCACGATGGCTTCGGCGCCGTTCTCGATACTGGGCCACCACGCATCGATGTTGCGCCGGGCGCGGTCGAGTCCGGCGGCCTGTGCGTCGAGGTGATAATCCACGGCGCCACAGCAGCCCGCCTCACTGGACGAGGTGACACTGATTCCGAGTCGATCCAGCACCCGCGCAGCCGCTGCATTGGTGTTGGGCGACAGGCTCGGCTGCACGCAGCCTTCGAGCATCAGCACCTGGCGGGCGTGGCGGGTGACGGGGCGTGGCCGAGAGAGATAAACATGGCGAGGCAACTTTGCCTGCAAGCTGTTGGGCAGCAGCGCCCGAAAAACCTGACCACTGCTGACCAGCACCTTGAACAGCCCCGGATTGGGCACGACGCTGCGCAATCCTTCACGCAACAGGCGTTGGTCGATGGAGCGCGGCACCGCCGCATCGACCACCGCACGGCCAATGTCGAGCAAGTTGTGATAATCGACGCCGGAGGGGCAGGTGGTTTCACAATTGCGGCAAGACAGGCATCGGTCCAGATGCTGCTGGGTTTTCTGCGTGACCTCGTTACCTTCCAGTACCTGTTTGATCAGGTAGATGCGGCCCCGTGGCCCATCGAGTTCATCGCCGAGCAATTGATAGGTCGGGCAGGTGGCATTGCAGAATCCGCAGTGCACGCAGGTGCGCAGGATGCTTTCGGCTTCTTCGGCGCGGGGCAGGTGCCGGGCGGTTTCGCTCAGGGTCGTCTGCATGGTTCAAAGCTCCGCGTACAGGCGTGCGGGGTTGAAGATGCCCCGTGGATCGAGTTGTTGCTTCAGGCTGCGGTGGTAGCGCATCAACGCAGCAGGTAACGGCTGGAACGGGCTGTCGATCAGGCCATGGCTGTAGCAGGTCACGTGGCCGCCAAGCTCTTCGACAACCTTGCGAATGAACGTCGCTTCAGCGTCAGACTTGAGCCAGCGCTGGGCACCGCCCCAATCGATCAATTGCCGGCCGGGCAGGGACAACCGGGCGGTGTTGTGTGGCACGGACAAGCGCCAAAGCGGCTGATCCTCATCGAAGAAACTCAGCCGATGTTCGTTGAGATCCGTCCAGTAAGCACTGTCCAACAACTCGCCACCCAACCGCTCATGGGCCGCCGCCACCGAACCTTCGCCACCTTCCAACCGCAGGTGCAGGCGTTCGCCGTCGTGGCACGCGGCGCTGATCGGCAGCGGTTGCTGGCCCCATTCCGCGAGGCGCAGCAAGGCGCGTTCGCTGTTCATTTCCAGACTGATGCTCAGGCACTGTCGTGGTTTTGGCAGCACCTTGAGCGAGACTTCGGTGATCACCCCAAGGGAACCGAAGCTGCCAGCCATCAGACGCGAAAGGTCGTAGCCGGCGACGTTCTTCATCACTTCGCCACCGAAGCGCAAGTGCTTGCCATGCCCGGTGATGACCCGTGTGCCGAGGACGAAGTCGCGCACCGAGCCTGACCAGGGACGACGCGGTCCTGACAGGCCACTGGCGATCATTCCGCCGACGGTGGCGTCGTCACCGAAAGAGGGAGGTTCGCAGGGCAGCATTTGCTGCGCATCGTCCAGCACTTCCGTCAGATCTGACAACGGCGTACCGCAACGGGCTGTGATCACCAGTTCGGTCGGGTCGTAGCTGACGATGCCACGGTGCGCGCGCGTGTCGAGGACTTCACCCGCAACGATACGGCCCAGAAACGCCTTGCTGTTGGACCCCTGAATGCGCAGCGGTGTGGCGTTTTCCAGCGCCTGGTTGACCTGCTCCAGCAGCACGGCGCTGTCATCGATATCCCGTTCACTGCGCATCAGAAACGCTCCAGCTCAGGGAAGGGCAGCTGACCCATGTGCACGTGCATGGCGCCAAACTCGGCACAGCGGTGCAAGGTCGGAATGTTCTTGCCCGGATTGAGCAAACCACTCGGATCGAACGCGGCTTTGACGGCATGGAACAACGTCAGCTCATCGCTGTTGAACTGCGCACACATCTGATTGATTTTCTCGCGGCCCACGCCGTGTTCGCCGGTGATGCTGCCGCCGACCTTCACGCACAATTCGAGGATCTTGCCGCCCAGGGCTTCGGCGCGGTCGAGCTCGCCCGGTTGATTGGCGTCGAACAGAATAAGCGGGTGCATGTTGCCGTCACCGGCGTGGAAAACGTTGGCGACGCGCAGGTCATATTCGGCGGACAACGCTGCAATCGCGCGCAGTACGCCGGGCAACTCGCGGCGCGGGATCGTGCCATCCATGCAGTAATAATCCGGCGAAAGGCGACCCACTGCCGGGAAGGCATTCTTGCGCCCGGCCCAGAAACGCACGCGCTCCGCTTCATCTTTGGCCTGACGCACTTCGGTGGCGCCCGCGTTTTCCAGCACCTGGCGCACGCGGTCGCAGTCGTCCTGCACATCAGCTTCGACGCCGTCGAGTTCGCACAGCAGAATGGCTTCGGCATCCACCGGATAACCGGCGTGAATAAAGTCTTCGGCGGCGCGAATCGCCAGGTTGTCCATCATTTCCAGGCCACCGGGAATGATGCCGGCGGCGATGATGTCACCCACCGCGCGACCGGCCTTTTCTACGGAATCGAACGCCGCCAGCAGCACCTTTGCGGTCTGCGGTTTGGGCAGCAGTTTGACCGTGACTTCGGTGATTACCCCGAGCATGCCTTCGGAACCGGTGAACAGCGCCAGCAGGTCGAAGCCGGGCGAGTCGAGGGCATCGGAGCCTAACGTCAGGTGTTCGCCGTCGACGGTCAGAATGTCGATCTTGAGCAGGTTGTGCACGGTCAGGCCGTATTTCAGGCAATGCACGCCGCCAGCGTTTTCAGCGACATTGCCGCCGATGGAACAGGCGATTTGCGAAGACGGGTCCGGCGCGTAGTACAGGCCGAATGGCGCTGCCGCTTGGGAAATCGCCAGGTTGCGCACGCCCGGCTGGACTCGTGCAGTGCGGGCGGCGGGGTCGATGTGCAAAATGTTGTTGAAGCGCGCCATCACCAGCAGCACGCCTTTTTCCAGCGGCAATGCGCCGCCGGACAAACCGGTGCCGGCACCACGGGCGACCACCGGGACCTGCAACTTATGACAGAGGCGCAGCACGCCTTGCACCTCGTCGAGATGGCGGGGCAGCACCACCAGCAGGGGCGTGGTGCGATAAGCCGAGAGTCCGTCGCATTCGTACGGCTTGAGCTCTTCCTGCTGATGCAGCACTTCCAGGCCTGGCAGGCGGGTTTTCAGGGCCTGGAGCAGTGCGGCTTTGTCTACGTCGGGCAGCACACCGTCAACGCTTTCATCGTAGAGAATGTTCATAGTCGTTTTACGATACTCCGTTCATGAAAGCCCGGGCAGCGGTCTGTGATGCTGTTCACTAGGTTTGGTGTTTGAGCGCTTGGGTGTATATCCATTTCTGCGGTAACGGCTACTTATGGTTCCGCTCTTACAGCGGGTCACTTGGAAAAGCGCCAAGTAACCAAGCGCTTTTGCCCCTTTCGTTCGGTGCCTCGCTAGTGCTCGGCATGCCCTCGCTCCGGTCCTGCTCCGTGGGCCCGCCGCGATCGGCCATCCCTGGCCGTGCGCGGCTAACCCGGCATCCATGCCGGGTTGCCCACTGCGCAGAACCTCCACTCGGCCTCTCGAGGGGGCAAGAAGATCAAAAGCCAGATCAAAAGCTGAAGGCGAGCTAACGCTCGACCTGATGAGTGGTGAAAAGCGAAAGCCGTACGCCGATCCACTGTGGGAGCGAGCCTGCTCGCGAAAAGCGTCTGGACAACGCGCTCATTCAGACAGCACGCGTTATCGTTGACGTCCATCGCAGGCAAGCCAGCTCCTACAGGGGAACGCGTACACCTGAAATCAGGTCGGCTGGCAGGCCGCCTCGCGTGCTGTTGCGGTAGTCGCCCCCTCGAGAGGCCGAGCGCAGGTTCTGCGCAGTGGGCAACCCGGCATGGATGCCGGGTTAGCCGCCCCCGGCCATGGATGGCCGATGGCGGCGGGCCCACGGAGCAGGACCGGAGCGAGGGCATGCCGAGCACTAGCGAGGCACCGAACGAAAGGGGCAAGAGCGCTTGGTTACTTGGCGCTTCTCCAAGTGACTCGCCGTAAGGGCGAAACCAATAGCCGCCATCACCGAAGAAACGGATATGCCCACTGAGCTCAATGCCCACCGACAACCATCTGCGTGAACGGCGCCACATACGCCTGCAACGTCACCAACCCACCCACCAGAATCGCCAGAATGATGGAGTGGAAGAACACATAACGCAGAATTTCCCCTTCATGCCCATACCAGCGCGTAGCAGTAGAAGCCACTACGATCGACTGGGCGTCAACCATCTTGCCCATCACCCCACCGGAACTGTTGGCAGCTGCCATGAGCACCGGGCTGATCCCCAACTGCTCGGCAGTCACCCGTTGCAGACCACCAAACAGCACGTTGGACGCCGTGTCCGAGCCGGTCAGCGCCACGCCGAGCCAGCCGAGCAAGGTGCCGAACATGGGATAGAAAATCCCCGTCGCGGCAAAGGCCAGCCCCATGGTCGCGTCCAGTCCCGAGTAACGGGTGAGGAAACCGAGGGCAAGCATCGCGACGATGGTAATCAGCGAGTAACGCACCACCCAAATCGTGCGCAGGTACTGCTTGATCAGTTGCGGAATGGAATAGCCCATCAACAGCCCGCCAAGGATCGCCGCCAGCAAGATGCCGCTGCCGGTGCTGGTGAGCCAGGTGAACTTGTAGACCGCGTCCTCGGTTTTAGGCGCAGGCACCACCGGCGGGACCTTTTCGATTTGCTGGTGGATCGTGCCGAAGGTGACGACCGGGGCAAAAATCGGGTTCGCTTCGCGCAGCGGTTTGCCCTGGGGGTCGAGTTTGGCCGAGTGGGTGACGGGATCAATCGCCGGGCGGGTATCGAACATGTTTTTGAAGCCTTGGGTGCCCCAGGCGAAAACGAACACCGTGAGGATGATCCACGGCATCCACGCACGCATCACAGCCGGTTTGGCATCGCTGGCAAAAGTCGCGCTGGCGACGGGTTTTTCGTCATGCTCTTCGGCTATTTTCGAGTTGTCGACGCGCCCGGACAGGGCGGCGGAGGTGTGCACAGTCGCGGGTTTCCACACCCTGAGGAAACCGGTCAGGCAGGCCATGGAAATCAGCGCGGCGATCACGTCCACCAGCATCGGCCCGTGGTAGTTGGACACCAGGAATTGCGGCACGGCAAAACTGACGCCTGCGACCAGGATGGCCGGCCAGATCTCCAGCATCTTGCGCCAGCCGGCGAAGGCCCAGATCAACCAGAACGGCACGATCACCGAGAAAAACGGCAACTGCCGACCGACCATCATCGACAGCTCCATTTCATCCAGTCCGGTGACCTTGGCCAGCGTAATGATTGGCGTACCCAGGGCGCCAAACGCCACGGGTGCGGTGTTGGCGATCAATGCCAGGCCGGACGCGGCCAGCGGCGAGAAGCCCAGACCGATCAGAATCGCCCCGGTCACTGCCACCGGCGTACCGAAACCCGCCGCCCCTTCGAAAAAGGCGCCGAAGCAGAAGGCAATCAGCAACAATTGCAGGCGACGGTCATCGGTAATGCGCGCCAGTGAGTCTTGCAGCACTTTGAACGAGCCGTTCTCGGTAGTCAGTCGGTGCAGGAAGATGATGTTGAGCACAATCCAGCCAATCGGCAGCAAGCCATTGGCGGCGCCATAAAGGGCAGCCGAGCCTGCCATGTTCGCCGGCATGCCGAAAGCGAAGATCGCGATGACCAGCGCCGAAGCGAGGGCGAGCAACGCCGCCAGATGTGCTTTGATGTGAAAGAACGCCAGCGCTGCCAGCATCACCACGACCGGCACTGCTGCCATGATGGTTGAAATGACCGGGTTGCCGAACGGATCGTAGATTTGCTGCCAGACCATGTTCCACCTCTGCTTTTTATTGTTGAAAGTGCAGACCCCGAGGGGGCGGTGGCTTGTAGTATAGGTGGCATTGCGCCGCTGTCTTGCGCCCCGTAAACCGTGCTTTTCGGCGGTTTTGTTGAACTAAAAACAAGGGCTGCGGTACGCGTTAACCGACTTCACTACCCGGAGGAACGCAACGATGACTGAACGCCATTTGCTCCACACGGAAACGCTGTCGAACGGATGCAGCATCAAGGTCAAGGCCGAAATTCTGCGGGACGGTTCGTTGGGAATGTTCATAGGTGTCTACCGACCTGATGGCACGGCCATTGAGGAAAACGACCATCCAGCGCTGCATTTTCTCGACATGGAGGCGGCGATGGAGTGGGGGATCGAGAAGGCCAAGGACATCGGCAACGGGCAGAGGACGTTGTAGGGCCTGGCGTTGGATTTGCGGTGAGGCCTTCGTCGGAACGCCGCCCGGAGCAAGCCCGCTCCCACAGGGGGAATGCATTTCAAAGTGGGAGCGGGCTTGCTCGCGAATGCGGTGCAACATTCAACATTGATACCGGCTGGCACACCGCTTTCGCGAGCAGTCAGGTCGGTGACCCAATCGTTGTCAGGCCTTGCTGGCCGCCAGATAAGCGCCGAGGCGGCGGCCCATTTCTTCGCCCAGGGCCTGCAAGCCACTCAACGGACGAACCATCACCTCGAACTCAACGATTTTGCCTTGCTCGTCAAAGCGGATCATGTCGATGCCCTTGAGCTCTTTTCCGCCGACCTTGGCGCTGAACTCCAGGACGACATTCAAGCCGTCCGCAGTCGACAATTCGCGGTGGTAGGTAAAATCTTCAAAGACGTCGAACACAGTGGTCAGAATCATCGTGACCACCTTTGCGCCTGGGTATGGCGTGTGCGCCATCGGCGAGCGGAACACCGCTTGGGGAGCCAGCAACTCGGGCAGGGCTTGCAAGTCACCCTGGCGGATCATGTCGTGCCATTGGGTCAAGGAGGCAGCGGCGTTGGGGTGCAGTTTCAGTTCCGACATGTTGAACTCCTGTTTTGTTGTTGTTCTGAAATCGTTGCCCACGACTTTATCTCAATGGCTCTGAAGGTCTGCTTATGACGATGCATTCAAGCGGTCAATGGCTGATGCGCATTTGTGGCCAGATGACGTCTGAGAGCCGGCACTTGGTGCGCGCACTGCCGTAGTAACACTTTGAGGAATTCAACCTGTTTGCGATCTACCCGTCGGACAAACACTGTTGCCAGTCCGTGCAGGTATGCAGGGAGGGTCGGTTATTGTCTTTGTTTCCTGCCGGGCTTCGATGCGGACCAAATCGATCTAAAAATCCCGAGCCGCACCGGCGACGATGTACTACGCTTGAAAATGTAGGTGAAGACGCAGACTGATGCGCAAGCGGATGGCAAGGACACGTGGGGCGCGTTCCGAAGGGTACACGGTTAGAAAGATCTCCGCGCTGAGATCCAGCCCTTATGCCGTGTGAAGCAGAAGAGCACAAAACTGTTCTGTGAGAGTCCTGATAAACCTTGTAAGCCGGAGACCAGCGCCGGCCACCTACTCAAACACCAAAGCCCGCCTTGTGCGGGCTTTGTCGTTTCTGCCGTCATCTCGCGTAAAACACCACAAACCCCTGTGGGAGCGCGAGCCTGCTCGCGAAAGCGGTGTGTCAGGCGGCGAGTTTTTTGATGGTGTACATATCCGTTTCTGCGGTAACGGCCGCCTACGGTTCCGCCCTACGGCGGGTCACATTGGCGCGCCTGTACGGACCGGGGACATCGTTTACGCGTGTGCGGGGACATGGCTAACACTTTCTGGCGAGCCCACTACGCAGAACCTCCACTCGGCCTCCCGACGGGGCAGATCAAGATCAAAAGCCAAAGCAAAGCAAAGCAAAAGCAGGATCAACCGGCCAGAGCCCCTGGAAACTGTAGGAGCGAGCTTGCTCGCGAAAAGCACCTGGACAACACGTGCATTCAGACAGCACGCGTTATCGTTCTCGTCCATCGCAGGCAAGCCAGCTCCCACAGGGGAATGCGTACGTCTGAAGAGCCAGGCCGGCTGGCAGGCCGCCTCGTGGTGCTGTTGCGGTAGTCGCCTCCTCGAGAGGCCGAGTGGAGGTTCTGCGCAGTGGGCAACCCGGCATGGATGGCGGCGGGCCCACGGAGCAGGATCGGAGCGAGCCACCCAACGAAAGGGGCAAAAGCGCTTGGTTACTTGGCGCTTTTCCAAGTGACCCGCTGTAAGAGCGGACTCCTAGGTGGTCGTTACCGCAGAAACGGATATACACCCTAGCGCCATCAACAACCGGACCTACCGGGACACCGATATTGGCCATTTCGATCTCCTTTTGGCCGACCTCGCACTATGAACTGTCCAGTTCGTCAGCAAGAATCGGAGCAGCACTGTTGTTCCAGCACGCTCGCGACACCACAACAAGCATCCCGTTTTCCTTGCCCTTGGCAATTTTCAAGTCCTGCCGTGTACAGAACATAAAAACCAACGAGCGACACACTTGGGGAATTCATTCATGGTCACGATGAAACGCATACTGGGCGCCACCGTGTGTGGGCTGACGCTGCTGGCCAGCGCCGTGCACGCCGAACAGCGGGAACTGCGGGTGTACAACTGGGCGGATTACATCCTGCCGTCCGTGCCCAAGGACTTCGCTGAGAAAAGCGACATCAAAGTGACCTGGGACACCTTCGATACCAACGAGTCGCTGGAAGCCAAGTTGCTCACCGGCAACTCGGGATATGACCTGGTGGTGCCCTCGAATCAATTCATCGAAACCCAGATCAAGGCCGGTGTGTTCCAGAAGCTCGACAAGTCCAGGCTACCGAACTGGAAGCATCAAGACCCGGCACTGCTCGCGTTGCTGGACAAGAACGACCCCGGCAATCAGTACGGCGTGCCCTACATGTACGGCACCGTGCTGATCGGCTTCAACCCGGCCAAGGTCAAGTCCGCGCTGGGTGAGAATGCGCCGGTGGACAGTTGGGATCTGGTGTTCAAACCGGAGAACATGGAGAAGCTCAAATCCTGCGGCGTGGCCATGCTCGACTCACCATCGGAAATCCTGCCGCTGGCGTTGCACTACCTGGGATTGGACCCTAACAGCCAGAACCCGGACGACTACGAAAAAGCCAAAGCGTTGATGCTGAAGATTCGCCCTTACGTCACCTACTTCAACTCCGCCAAGTACATGACCGACATCGCCAACGGCGATATCTGCGTCGCCATCGGCTATTCCGGCAGCTTCTACCAGTTCGGCAATCGCGCCAAAGAGGCGGGCAACGGCGTGGTGGTCGATTGGCGCCTGCCGAAGGAAGGCGCGCCGATCTGGTTTGACACTTTTGCGATTCCCAAAAGTGCGAAAAACGTCGCGGAGGCCCACGAGTTTCTCAACACCTTGCTGGACCCGACCGTCATCGCCCCGATCAGTGACTTCCTCGGCTATCCCAACGCCAACAAGGACTCGCTTGCGCTGATCAACAAAGAGATCACCGGCAACCCGAACCTGACGCCGACCAGCGAAGCGTTGAAAACGCTTTATGTGGTGCAGCCGTTACCGCAAAAGCTTGAGCGGGTTCGTACTCGGGTCTGGACCAGCATCAAGTCCGGCGCGTAACACTTTGTAGGAGCGAGCTTGCTCGCGATGGACGTTAACGATAACGCGTGCCTGAATGAACGCGTTGTCCGGACGTTTTTCGCGAGCAAGCTCGCTCCTACAAGGGCAACCCTGCGTTGCTTAGATCCGCGTCAGCGCCTGAGCCAGGTCAGCGCGCAAATCCTCGACATCCTCGACCCCCACCGACAAACGCACCAAGCCATCGCCGATGCCGAGCTGCGCGCGGGTGTCGGCGGGGATGGTGGCGTGGGTCATGATCGCCGGATGCTCGATCAGGCTTTCCACGCCGCCCAGGCTCTCGGCGAGGGCGAAGATGCTCACACTCTCAAGGAAACGCTTGGCGCCCGCGAGGTCACTCTTCAGATCGACAGAAATCATCCCGCCGAAACCGCGCATCTGCCGTTGCGCCAGCTCATGCTGCGGGTGTGACGGCAGGCCCGGATAGTAGACGCGTGCTACTTGCGGTTGGCGCTCCAGCCACTGCGCCAGTTCCAGCGCGTTGCTGCAGTGACGTTCCATGCGCAGTGCCAGTGTCTTCACGCCGCGCAGGGTCAGAAACGCGTCGAACGGCCCGGCGATCGCGCCCACCGAGTTCTGCAAAAAGCCCAGGCGTTCTGCCAGTTCAGGGTTCTGACCGACCACGGCGATGCCGCCGATCACGTCGGAGTGGCCGTTGAGGTACTTGGTGGTCGAGTGCAGCACGATGTCGAAACCCAGCTCCAGCGGACGCTGGATCCACGGGCTGGCAAAGGTGTTGTCGGCGACGCAAATGATGCCGCGCGCGCGGCAGATGCGTGCGACGGCGGTGAGGTCCGTCAGGCTCAGCAACGGATTGCTGGGCGTCTCGACCCAGACCATTTTCGTGTCGTCCTGCAACGACGCTTCGAATCCCGCCAGGTCCGTCAGGTCGACGAAACTGAAGCGATGGCCGGCGCTGCGTTTGCGCACCTTGTCGAACAGTCGGAAGGTGCCGCCGTACAGGTCATTGCCGGAGACGATGTGCGAGCCGGCGTCGAGCAGTTCGAGCACGGTGGAGATCGCCGCCAGCCCGGAGGCGAACGCGAAGGCCTGGGTGCCGCTTTCCAGGTCGGCGACGCAGCGCTCCAGGGCAAAGCGCGTCGGGTTATGCGAACGACCGTAGTCGAAGCCTTTGTGCACGCCAGGGCTCTGTTGCAGGTAAGTGGAGTTGGCATAAATCGGCGGCATCAACGCCCCGGTGGTCGGGTCCGGCGCCTGCCCGGCGTGGATCACGCGGGTGGCGAAGGCGCGTGACGCGGCGTTTTCATCGTGTTGACTCATGCAAAAGATCTCCGCAAATGATTGAGCAGGTCGACGCGGGTAATCAGGCCATGGAAGCCCGAGGCGTCGGCGATGATCGCCACCAGCCCGCGATCGAGTTCTGCCTGCAGCGTGGCCATGCTCGCGCTGGCTGGCAGGGTTTCCACTTTGTCGGTCATGGCGCTGGCCACGGTCAAACGGAAGTGTGAAGGGTCTTCCTGCATGCCCAGCAGAATGTCGGATTCGTCGATCACACCGACCAGTTGCTGGCCGTCCACCAGCACCGGCAATTGCGACACATCCGCCAGGCGCATGCGCTGGAACGCTGTCAGCAGGGTGTCGTTCGGGCCGACGCTGATTACCCGGCCATCCTCGAAACGCCGCGCGATCACGTCGCGCAGATCGCCATAGGGTTTGCGTGCCAACAACCCCTGATCGTTCATCCACTGGTCGTTGTAGACCTTCGACAGGTAGCGGGTGCCAGTGTCGCAGACGAAGCTGACCACGCGTTTCGGCTCGGTCTGTTCGCGGCAGTAACGCAGCGCCGCCGCCAGCAAGGTGCCGGTCGAAGACCCGCCGAGAATGCCTTCGGCGCGCAGCAGCTGGCGGGCGTGGTCGAAGCTTTCCTCGTCGCTGATCGAATAGGCATGGCCCACGCTGGACAGGTCGGCAATCGACGGAATGAAGTCTTCGCCGATGCCTTCCACCGCCCACGAACCTGGGGTGGTCATGGTGCCGCTGCGGCTGTATTCGGCCATCACCGAACCGATTGGATCGGCCAGCACCATGGTCAGGTTCGGCTGTACGCGCTTGAAGAAACGGGTCAGCCCGGTCAGCGTGCCCGCCGAACCGACACCGACGACGATGGCATCCACGTCATGCTGGGTCTGCGCCCAGATCTCCGGCGCGGTGCTGCACTCATGGGCGAGCGGGTTGGCCGGGTTGTTGAACTGGTCTGCGAAGAACGCGTCGGGAATCTCCTGCGCCAACCGCGCCGCGACATCCTGGTAATAATCGGGATGGCCCTTGCCGACGTCGGAGCGGGTGATGTGCACCTCGGCGCCCATGGCCTTGAGGTGCAGGACTTTCTCGGTGGACATCTTGTCCGGCACCACCAACACCACTCGATAACCCTTGGCGCGGCCGACCAGGGCCAGGCCCAGTCCGGTGTTGCCGGCGGTGGCTTCGACGATGGTGCCACCGGGTTTCAGCCGGCCGTCGCGCTCGGCGGCGTCGATCATCGCCAGGCCGATGCGGTCCTTGATCGAGCCACCGGGGTTCTGCGATTCGAGCTTGAGAAACAGCGTACACGGGCCGGTATCAAAACGGCTGACGCGCACCAGTGGCGTATTGCCGATCAGTTCAAGTACGGCAGGGCGGGAATCGTTCGGCATGTGTCACCTCTTTGGGAAACTTGGCACGGGAAGGACGGCAACCGGCGGCGATCCACGCGCGTCAGTCGCCGACAATGCATCGCTTGGACCATAGGCCGCGATTGCGTCGCCCGCAACCTTGCGCGGCCAGCCGGTCACGTTACGGCTGGAGAGAATCCGCAAGTCGGCAATACTGATGCGACGATTATTCCGAAGGGGCGAGCGCCATGAAGAAGGAACGCAGCGGGGGAGAATCTGCCTCTGCGCTGATCGACGCACGAATCAATGAATTGAGTGATTGGCGGGGTGAAACGCTCGCTCGCATCCGGTCGATCATCAAGCAGGCAGACCCTGACGTGGTCGAGGAGTGGAAGTGGAGGGGCGTGCCGGTGTGGTCGCACGCCGGAATCATCTGCACCGGCGAGACGTACAAGACCGCCGTGAAGATGACCTTCGCCAAAGGGGCCTCGCTGGACGATCCTTCGGGCCTCTTCAATGCCAGCCTTGAGGGCAACACTCGACGGGCGATAGATGTTCATGAGGGCGATGCGATTGATGAGAAGGCACTGCAGGTGCTGATCCGTGCGGCGGTGGTGCTCAACACACAGGCGCCGTAACGCAACCTGTAGCAGCTGCCGAGCCTGCGAGGTGGCGAGGGGATTTAGCGAAACGTCGCACCGCCCCGTTCGGCTGCGCAGCAGTCGCAGTCTTTGTCGATGCGGTTCGACTGGATAATTGCAGGGGGCCGCTTCGCGACCCAACGGGGATAAATCCCCTCGCCACCTCGACAGGTGCTACAGATCGCGTTTCGCCTGGGCGATCTGTTTGTATCCCTGCGTATCCGCCGCGCCCGCCGCTACCTTCGCTTACAAATCCATGGCATCCGCGACATGTACGGGATACACGGCGGCTGCCTAATGAGGGCACCACAACGGTATAGCCGGAGAAACGCCATGTTCCGTATCAACGCTCGTCACACCGCCAGAATGCTCGGCGTCGCTGTTGCCACCACTGCCGCGCTCGCTGCATTCTCGGGCGTGTCTCAGGCCGAGGAAGTGAAGGCCCCTGCAAAAAACTGGCAGGCAGGGATTCATCGCACCGATCTCTTGAAAAAAGATCTCGACGTCGACGGCCGCGAAGTGATCCAGGTACGGGTTGATATCGATCCGGGCGTCTCATCCCCCAACCACTCCCATCCAGGCGTTGAAGTGGCATACGTCATCGATGGCACGTTCGAATATCAACTCGAAGGGCAGCCTCCGGTAACCCTGAAAACCGGTGATTCTTTGTACATCCCGGCCGGCGTCGCGCATATCGCGAAGAACATCGGGACAAAAACCGGCTCGGAGCTGGCGACCTATATCGTGAAGAAAGGCGAACCGCTGGTGGTCATCAAACAGTAAGGCCCGCTGAATTCGCAAGAACCAACACGTCCCCCGTAGGAGCTGCCGCAGGCTGCGATCTTTTGATCTTGATTCTTGGCTGACCAGAAACCACCGAAGATCAAGATCAAAAGATCGCAGCCTGCGGCAGCTCCTACAGGGGGTTCGTGGTGGGTTGAGGAGGGCGGTCAATTGCTGGTGGTCGAGTCGGCGCAACACAAAGTGCAACAACGATCAGCCCCAGCGCTACCGCGAAGGTGACCCGCATCCCGTGGGCCACGGCTTCGGGCTGCGCGGTCGTGATGTCGAGTGCCTGCGAGGCGAGGGCGAACACGGCGCCCAGCGCGGAGGCACCGGTGATCAGTCCGAGATTTCGCGAAAGGTTGAGCATGCCCGAGACAACACCGCGCTGGTCTGGCGCAACATCGGTCATCACCTTGGTGTTGTTGGCCGTCTGGAAGACCGCATAGCCGAGCGTGATCACCACCATCGGCGCCACGTAGCCGCCGATGCCGAATGCCTGTGGCAGCACCGAAAGCGTGAAGCAACCGACAGCCATCGCGATCAGCCCGGCGATCGTCATCCGTTGTGCGCCGAAACGGTCGGCGATCCGGCCGGCGGGCACACCCGTCAATGCCGCGACACACGGCCCGACCGCCAGCACCAGTCCCACCACAACCGCTTCCAGTCCAAGCCCATGGGCGAGGTAAAACGGCCCGACCACGAGCGTCGCCATCATCACCGTCGCCACCAGCGTGCTCATCGCCAGGCTACCGCTCAACACCGGATTGCGAAACATCGCCAGCCGTATCAGCGGGGAGGCGACGCGCGTCTCGACGAACACGAAGAGCCCCACGCCGAACCCCGCCGCCAACAGCAAACCCATGTTAAACAGCCCGAAATGACCACGGCCGAGGGTCATGGCCAGCGCATACGCCGCCAACGTCAGCGCCAGCACCAAGGTGCCCCACGCGTCGAAACGGGTGCTCCCGGTGGTTGGCTGCTGGCGATCGGCGGGCAGATAGCGATGCGCGAGTAGCAATGTCATCAGGCCCAACGGCACGGTGACCAGGAAAATCGCCCGCCAGCCAAACCCGGCAATCAAGAGGCCGCCAAGCGACGGCCCCATCGCGGTGCCAATCGCCGACATCGTCCCGAGCAAACCCATGGCGCTGCCGGTTTTGGCCTTCGCCACCGTCTCGCCGACGAAGGCCATGGTCAGCGCCATCATGATCGCCGCGCCGAGCCCTTGCAGTGCCCGGGCGCCAATCAACATCCCCAGCGTCGGTGCCCAAGCACACAGCGCTGAGGCAAGGGTGAACACGCCGATGCCGCCGAGCAGCAGCCGTCGACGCCCGATAAGGTCACCGAGACGACCCACGCTGACGATCAGGGTGGTGATCGCCAGCAGATAAGCAATGACGATCCACTGCACGTCCTGAAACGTCGCGTTGAACACCTGCGCCAGCGTCGGCAAACCGACGTTGGCGATGCTGGTGCCGAGCGAAGACAGCAGCATCGACAGCGACAGGCTGATCAGCGCCCACCTTACGGCGGGTGTCTGTGGTGCGCTGTCAACGAGGGCAATAGTCGGCTTCATTCTGTCCCTCTCTTGATCTGGCCACTCCCGAAGCGGAGCTGTCGGAAATGTACGCCGGCGCCTAACATGGCGGAAGGCGCACGATTAGCACTTTATTCGTGCGCTCAACGCCATCTCACTTTGCCGCGGGGCGATTCATGTCTACTCCCGATTTCAATCTGCTGGTCACCCTTGATGTGCTGCTTGCCGAGGGCAGCGTGGCACGTGCTGCAAAACGCTTGCGACTGAGCCCGTCGGCGATGAGTCGGGCGTTGGCGCGGTTACGTGAAACCACGGGCGACCCGCTGCTGGTCCGGGCCGGGCGTGGGCTCGTCGCCACGCCTCGGGCACTGGAACTGCGCGAGCGGGTCAGTCAGTTGGTGCAGGATGCAGAGGCGGTGCTGCGACCGGCCGAACAGCCTGACCTGAAGCAATTGGTCCGCAGTTTCACGTTGCGCACCAGCGAAGGTTTTGTGGAGAACTTTGGCGCGCCGCTCATCGCTCGGATTGCCGAGCAAGCGCCCGGCGTGCGCCTGCGCTTCATGCACAAACCTGACAAGGACAGCACGTCGCTTCGTGACGGGACCGTTGATCTGGAAACCGGTGTGGTGGGGAAGGCCGCCGGACCCGAGTTGCGCACGCAAGGTTTGTTTCGCGACCGCTTCGTCGGCGTGGTGCGCATTGGGCACCCGCTGAGCCAGGGTGAGATCACACCGGAACGTTTTGCGGCAGGGGGCCACATCAGTGTCTCGCGGCGCGGGCTCGACAAGGGGCCTGTCGATGAAGCGCTGGCGGCGCTGCAACTGGAACGGCAGGTCGTGACCATCGTTGCCGGTTTCTCGACCGCGTTGGCGCTTGCCCGCGCCAGCGACTTGATCGCTACCGTTCCTGAACGCCATACCGAAAACCTGCGGGCGGGCATGCACAGCTTTACGCTGCCGTTTTCCCTGTCGGCGTTCACCGTCGCAATGCTGTGGCATCCACGGCTGGAAGCCGATCCGGTGCATCGCTGGTTACGTGGCTGCGTACGAGAGGTGTGTGCGCGAAACAACGAACCTTAAAAGGTGAACGAGTGGGAGGAGTGCCGGGCCAGTTCGGCATCCAGCAGATGCTCGGCCAGCACATCATTTAAAAAGCGGAACTGATCGTTGAACCCGACCACTTCGTTGCTGAAGTGGTTGGCGGCGGCCGGCATCAGCAGCGCCTCGAAGTTCTTGTCGAACGCCAGCGACAGCACTTTGCGCGAGACACCTTGCTGCGAGTAGTAGTTGTTGCCGAACACCGGGAAGCTCACGGCGAGAGTGACTGAGTGGATCATGATGTGCGCTCCTCGGTCAGGACGTACCACGAAAAAACGGTCAGCGTGAAGGCTGTCAGGGACAGGCAGGTCAGCAGATGGATCAACATGATTTGCCCCTCCGGTTCGAGGTTTTGTGTCGGGTTGAGGTTGATCCTACGCTGACGGTTTATGAGCGGAAGGCATTCGCGGCGATGGTGAATATCGACAGAAGTGATGGTGGGGTTTTTGCGGTGTTCATTCGGGCCTCTTCGCGAGCAAGCCCGCTCCCACAGGGGATTGCATTCCAAATGTGGGAGCGGGCTTGCTCGCGAAGAGGCCCGAACGAACATCATCAACCCCAGAGCAAGCCCCCATCGCCGCCTATACTCAATTCAGGGTGCTTTAACCCCCGAATATCCTGTTCGGGGGAAGACTGTAGGACACCACGATCTTGAACCTGCGTTCGCTGATCGTCGCCGTGCTGCTGGTGTTGGCGGGATGCGCCATGCCTGCGCGTGCCCCGGTGCCAGCGCCGCCGGTGATCATTTCCCAGATCACCTGGCAGCAGGTGGATCGAGACATCGTTGCAGCGTCCCAGTCCGCCACCGAACAGGCCAAAATCTACTCGCGCGGCGCCATGGATTACTGGCGAACCCGGGTCTATCAATTGACCGAAGAAAAGTTCATTCCCTGGTTCAGCAGTTACTGGACCCAGGAATGGCTGTCGATGAAGGTCAGCTGGTACACCCTCAGTGCCAAGGGCGAGCAGGATGCTTCGGAGAAACGCCTGGCGGCCTATCTGCTGGAGCAATACCAGAAGCGCGTGCTGGCCCCGGTCGCGGTAGAGATTGATCCCGACCAGATCCTCGGCCTGGCAATGGCGTTCTACGTGGACATTCTTCAGGAAGAGCTGCAGAAAATCTCCCAGCGCCACGGCGTGCCGATGGCGCAACTCAACGGCCGTATCCAGAAAATACCGGCCATCGCCTTGGGACCGCCGCCCGCGCGGGACGCTACGCTGTACCAGGTCGTGCACACTCAACCGCTGAACACGCTGCCGGCTTACGCGGCGCTGATCGAAAAGATCCACAAGGCCGGCGGTGACAAGGGCGTTGATTCCACCGACACCGCCATGGCGCCCGTGGCCAAACGCGCCAGCAAGCGCATAGAAGCCGAAATGGCCCCACGCGGTGCCGCCAGTGCGGTGTCCGCAGTGGCGGGAAAATTCGCCGGAGGCTTGATTACCTTGGGTGTGGCGGGGATTCGCGCGCTGATTCAGGCCAGCGACCGGCCTGACAGCGAAGCACTGATTCGCAGCAGTCTGGGCAACACGTTCGACAAGGCCTGGATAAAACTGGTGCAGAACCCGACCACCGGTGTGATGGCGGGGACGTTGTACATGGCAGGGCAAATCGAGGGCAATCTGGCGGGGAGTGTCGAAGTACCGTCGGTCAGTTCAAGCAGCGGCGCTGTCGATTGGAGTCCGCCCGAACCGACTAACTCGCAGATCGACCCTCTACCCCCGGCAGGAGAATGACCATGTCTTACGTTGATGGCTGTGTTTTTGCGGTGCCCACCGCCAACCGCGACAAATTCAAAAAGCACGCGGAAATCGCCGCGGTGATTTTCAAAGAGAACGGCGCCCAAAGCATTGTCGAATGCTGGGGCGACGACGTGCCCGACGGCAAAGTGACCTCGTTTCCGCTGGCGGTGAAACTCAAGGACGACG
Source organism: Pseudomonas sp. LBUM1670 (assembly GCF_059695695.1). NCBI lineage: Bacteria > Pseudomonadati > Pseudomonadota > Gammaproteobacteria > Pseudomonadales > Pseudomonadaceae > Pseudomonas > Pseudomonas sp. LBUM1670. Next base: position 2,496,777 of record NZ_CP166783.1, read on the forward strand.
AAACCGTGGTGTTTTCCTGGATCGTCTGGCCGGACAAACCCACCCGCGATGCCGGCATGCAGAAAATGATGGCTGACCCGCGTATGCAGCAGGACGTCAACCCGATACCGTTCGATGGTCAGCGGATGATCTTCGGCGGCTTCAACATCCTCTTGCAGGCGTGAACGCGTGACAGGATCACTCCGATGCCGGGGTGATCCTGCAACTCTTGCGATTACGGATCTCGCTGTCCGTAGGTCGCTCCCTGACGAACTCGAAACGCGGCTCACCTTCGCTATAGTGAACCAGCCAGCCCCAATCCAGCTCTGACTCATCCTGACCCGGTTGCGGTGGCATGGCCCACCATGGCTCTTTGCTGATGATCTCTCGCATGGCCCCGTCCCGTTCATTCGGTTGGTTCAACTATAACGTGCATGTCAGGAGGTGCCAGGCGTGAGCGACGAAACCCCGGAGCCGGTCAAACGGCTGTTTTTCGCGTTGGGCTGTCCGCCCGAGCAACGCAAGGCCATTGCCCAGTGGCGCAGCGCGCTGCAATTGCGCACGGGCCGGCCGGTGCCGGCGGAAAACTTTCACCTGACGTTGCTGTTTCTGGGCGCTGTGGGCGTGGCGCAGATTGCCGAGATCTGCACGGCGGCGGCAAAGGTTCGTGTGCCGGGTGTGGCGTTGCGGGTGGCGCTGGATCGACTGGATGTCTGGCGCAGGGCAGGGGCGCTGGTCCTCGCGCCGGAGCAAGCGCCGCCGGAGTTGTTGCGGCTGGTGTATGCGCTGGAACAGGCGATGTTGCCGTTCGGGTTTGAGGAGGCACCGAAGGAGTTTCGGCCGCACCTGACGTTGATGCGTGACTATCGGGCGCCGGTGCCTGAGTCGGCGACGCCGCCGGAGTTTTTTCTGCGGGCCGATCGATTTGTGCTGTTTGAATCCCACAAGGGTCGCTATCGAGCGCTGGCCGAATGGCCGCTCGTTCCAGCATAAAAAAAGCGCCCGAGGAGGGCGCCAAATTCACCTTAACCGAGGAAGCCAGGTGAGGCCGTTCGTCAGAGAGGAGTGCAGCGGTGGTAAGGCGCTGCGTGAACGGAAAACGAAGAGAGCACCGCGGATCAAAGGTGGGAGCGGGCTTGTTCGCGAAGGGGCCATCACATTCAACATCAATGGCGACTGATCCATCGCTTTCGCGAGCAAGCCCGCTCCCACATTAGCCCGCAGTGTTCATCAATATTTTTACTTACCGAGCTTCACCCGCGTCCAGCCCCGCGTCATCACCCGCTGAACACCAATCGGCATATCCGGAATCGCATACAACGTCGCCATCACGGCCAAAGGCGGATACGACCCCGGATCATTGCGAATCGCCTCATCCACCAACGGCGTCGCCGCCGCGTTGGCGTTGCTGTAGCCGATGTTGTTGGTGATCTCGGCGATGATGTCCGCACGCATCAGGAAGTTCATGAACAGGTAAGCGTTCTCGACGTTCGCTGCGTCCCGTGGGATCGCGACCATGTCATAAAAACTGCCGGCGCCTTCTTTCGGAATGCTGTAATCGATCTTCACCTTGTCGCCCGCTTCCTGCGCGCGGGCCTTGGCTTGCAGCACGTCGCCGGAGTAACCGACCGCCACGCAGATGTTGCCGTTGGCCAGGTCGGAGATGTATTTCGACGAATGGAAGTACGCCACCGACGGCCGAATCTTCATGAACAGCGCTTCAGCTTCGGCGATCTGCGCCTTGTCTTGCGAGTTCACCGGGTAGCCCAGATAGTGCAGGGCAGCGGGCAGCATCTCGGTCGGCGAATCGAGGAAGCTGATGCCGCAGGCTTTCAGTTTTTCCGCGTTTTCCGGTTTGAACAGCAAGTCCCAGGAGTTGGTCGGGGCGTTGGCGCCGAGCACTTCCTTGACCTTCTGCGGGTTGAAACCAATGCCGATCGAGCCCCACATGTACGGGAAAGCGTGACCGTTGTCCGGGTCGCTGGTCGAAGCGTTTTTCAGCAGCACCGGGTTGAGGTTTTTCCAGTTCGGCAGCTTCGACTTGTCCAGTTCCTGATAGACGCCAGCCTTGATCTGCTTGGCCAGGAAACTGTTGGACGGCACGACGATGTCGTAGCCGGATTTGCCCGCGAGCAGGCGTGCCTCAAGGGTTTCATTGCTGTCGAACACATCGTAGGTCACGCGAATGCCGGTCTCGTCTTCGAACTTCTTGACCGTGTCCGGGGCGATGTAATCCGACCAGTTGTAGACGCGCAGTACCTTGTCATTGGCCTGGGCAACCGTGGCGATTGCGCCCAATAAGGACAGTGTCAGCAGAGTCCTGCCAAACATTTTCATCGGTACAACTCCAATTCTCTTTTTTCAAAATCACACGGCAAACATGTGTGGCGAGATCGCTTGCGTTCCTTTGTAGGAGCGAGCTTGCTCGCGAAAAACTCAAGGACGCCAATTTAATTCAAGTAGCCCGCGTCATCGTTAACGTCCATCGCGAGCAAGCTCGCTCCTACAGGGGACGGTATTAAGCCGTCGCTTCTACCATTTGCTTTTTCGGCTGTTGCCAGGATTCGCTGGCGGTTTGGTCCATCGCTTCCTGGATCGCACGTTTGCGGGTGGCTTCGGCGCGGCGGCTGAAGTACCAGACCATGAAGGTCACGATCGAAACAGCGAGCAGAATCAGGCTGGCCACGGCGTTGATCTCGGGCTTCACACCCAGACGCACCGCCGAGAACACTTCCATCGGCAGGGTCGTCGAACCCGGCCCGGACACGAAGCTGGCCAGCACCAGGTCATCCAGCGACAGGGCAAACGACATCATGCCGCCGGCCGCCAGTGACGGCGCGATCATCGGAATGGTGATCAGGAAAAACACCTTGAACGGTTTCGCCCCGAGGTCCATGGCCGCTTCTTCGATGGACAGGTCCAGCTCACGAAGGCGGGCGGAAACCACCACCGCGACATAAGCGGCACAAAACGTGGTGTGGGCGATCCAGATGGTGACGATGCCACGCTCCATCGGCCAGCCGATCAGCTGCGCCATGGCCACGAACAGCAGCAACAGCGACAGACCGGTGATCACTTCCGGCATCACCAACGGCGCGGTGACCAGACCACCAAACAGCGTGCGGCCCTTGAAGCGCGTCACGCGGGTCAGCACAAACGCCGCCAGTGTCCCCAGCGCCACAGCGGCAATCGCGGTGTAGCAAGCGATTTCCAGCGAGCGCACCACCGAGCCCATCAGTTGCGTGTTATCGAGCAAACCGACATACCACTTCACCGACCAGCCGCCCCACACTGTCACCAGTTTCGAGGCGTTGAACGAGTAAATCACCAGAATCAGCATCGGCAGGTAGATAAACGACAGGCCGAAAATCAGCATGAACTTTGAAAATCCGAAGCGTTTCATCCCCGACCCTCCATCTCTTTGGCCTGACTACGGTTGAACAGCAGAATCGGCACAATCAGGATCAACAGCATCACCACCGCCAGGGCAGACGCCACCGGCCAGTCGCGGTTGTTGAAGAACTCTTGCCACAGCACACGGCCGATCATCAGGGTTTCCGGGCCGCCCAGCAGTTCCGGAATCACGAACTCACCGACCACCGGAATGAACACCAGCATGCAACCGGCGATGATGCCGTTCTTGGCCAACGGCACGGTGATTTTCCAGAAGTTGTTGAAGTTGCTCGAACCCAGATCCGAACCCGCTTCCAGCAAGCTTTGATCGTGCTTGACCAGGTTGGCGTACAGCGGCAACACCATGAACGGCAGGTAGGCGTAAACCACGCCGATATACACGGCCGTGTTGGTGTTGAGGATCTCGATCGGGTGATCGGTCAGCCCGGTCCACATCAGGAAGCCGTTGAGCAAACCGTTGTTGCTGAGGATGCCCATCCACGCGTAAACGCGGATCAGGATCGCGGTCCAGGTCGGCATCATGATCAGCAGCAGCAAGACGTTTTGCGTTTCCTTGCTTGCTTTTGTGATTGCGTAGGCCATCGGGAAACCGATCACCAGGCACATCAGCGTGCTGAAAAACGCGACCTTCAATGAGCCGAAGTAAGCCGAGATGTACAGCTCATCCTCGGTCAGCAACAGGTAGTTGCCGACGTTGAGGAACAGCTGGAATTTCTGTTCGGCGAAGGTGTAGATCTCGGAGTAAGGAGGAATGGCCAGCGCCGCTTCCGAGAAGCTGATCTTCATCACCAGGAAGAACGGCAACAGGAAAAACAGGCACAGCCACAGGAATGGAATCCCGATGACGAGCTTTCGACCACTCGGCATCAGCCGCATGAACTGCTGATTGAGTGTTTTCATGAGCGCAGTACCACGCCGCTGTCGTCTTCCCACCACACGTAGACTTTGTCGTCCCAGGTCGGACGCGCGCCACGGCGTTCGGCGTTGGCCATGAACGACTGCACGACTTTGCCGCCAGGCAATTCGACATAGAACACCGAGTGACCGCCGAGGTAGGCGATGTCATGCACTTTGCCCTGGGACCAGTTGTAGCGGGACTCGGGTTGGGTGGTGCTGACCAGCAGTTTTTCCGGGCGGATCGCGTAGGTGATCGACTTGTCCTGCACCGAGGTGCTGACGCCGTGGCCGACGTAGATCTTCTGTTCCAGATCCTTGCTGTGGATGATCGCGTGACCTTCAAGGTCTTCCACCACGGTGCCGTCGAAAGCGTTCACGTTGCCGATGAACTCGCAGACCATGCGGCTGACCGGAGCTTCGTAAATGTCGACCGGGCTGCCGATCTGGGCGATCCAGCCGAGGTGCATGATCGCGATGCGCTGGGCCATGGTCATGGCCTCTTCCTGATCGTGGGTCACCATCACACAGGTCACGCCAACGCGCTCGATGATCTCGACCAGTTCAAGCTGCATCTGCGAACGCAGTTTTTTATCCAGCGCGCCCATCGGTTCGTCGAGCAGCAACAGCTTCGGACGCTTGGCCAGGGAGCGGGCGAGGGCCACGCGCTGACGCTGACCGCCAGACAACTGATGGGGTTTGCGTTTGGCGTATTGGGTCATGTGCACCAGACGCAGCATTTCTTCAACGCGGGCGTCGATTTCACTGGCGGGCAAACGGTCCTGCTTGAGGCCGAAAGCGATGTTCTGCGCCACGGTCATGTGCGGGAACAGGGCGTACGACTGGAACATCATGTTGATCGGCCGTTCGTACGGCGGCATGTCGGTGATGTCCACGCCATCGAGCAGAATCCGCCCTTCGGTCGGGCGCTCGAAGCCGGCGAGCATGCGCAGCAGCGTCGATTTGCCGGAACCGGAACCGCCGAGCAGGGCGAAGATTTCCCCTTGATGAATCTCAAGCGAGACATCGTCCACTGCGGTGGTTTCGTCGAATTTCTTGGTGACGCGGTCGACTTTCACCAACACCTTTTTCGGTGCCTGGTGACCTTCAAGAGCCTTCCTGTAAATGCTGGAGGCGTTTGCCATGTGAAACTCCCAACAGGTTTCAGTCGTCGGGCCAACGCGGCCTGACTTAAGAGTGGATTGCAAGCCCTGGGCATGCAGTGATCCCCTGTGGGAGCGGGCTTGCTCGCGAAGGCGGTGTATCAGGTAACAATGATGTCGACTGACACTCCGTCTTCGCGAGCAAGCCCGCTCCCACAGGGATTTGCGTTTGGATCAATTGCTTCATCCATACCGCTCGGGCTTATTCGGCGCCGCCGTCCTGGCTGCCTGGGTCGTACTTGTTGTTATTGCAGAGTGTTATTTCGCGAGTCACGGACGCGCAAAGGCACGCCCGCCTGACTCGCGGGGGCAGTCATTCAGTGTTTTAGGTCAGCGGGTTTTACGCAGCGCAGCCCGTCGCCGGCATGCATCGCCGAACGCCTGGAAAATACTCAAATAGGGCGGATTCGAAAGCACCTGCCATTCCGGGTGCCATTGCACGCCGACGGCAAAGGTCGGGCTGTGGTCCACCGAAATCGCTTCGATCAAACCGTCCGGCGCAATCGCCTCGGCGCGCAGGCCGGGAGCGAGGCGGTCGATGCCCTGGCTGTGAATCGAATTGACCATGAACTCGGCCGGCAACTCCAGCGCTTCGAACACGCCACCCGGTTGCACCGTCACTGCATGCACCGGGGCGTATTGCACCGCCAGCTCGGGGCTGTCCGCTTCGCGGTGATCGAGCATGCCCGGCAGTTCATGCACCTTCTGGTGCAGGCTGCCGCCGAAGGCCACGTTCATTTCCTGAAAGCCACGGCAGATGCCGAGCACCGGAACGCCCGCCGCAATGGCTGCACGCAATAAAGGAAGGGTAGTGGCGTCCCGCGCCGGATCGTGATCCGTGCCTGGGGCGCTGGCCGGGCCTTTATAGTGGAAAGGTTCCACATTCGACGGCGAACCGGTCAGCAACAGACCGTCAAGGTGCGCGAGCACATCCTCGATTTCGTTCAGTTCGCCTAGGGAAGGAATGACCACAGGCAGCCCCAGAGCCGCGACGCTGACAGCACGCAAGTACTTGTCGCCGCTGATGTGGTAGGGGTGCAGGCCAATCTGTTTGACGCACGCTGTAACACCGATCAATGGCTTGAATGCCATTTTTATCACCTCGAAGTTTCACACTTGAACGAGCTTTTCCGGAGCTTAGCCTTGTTGATTTTAATTAACAACTCTCATGTAAAAAATTCTAAACGCCGCACGTCCGATCGCCAGGATTTACGCGGTGATCACGACTGATCTGGCACTCTCGTGCCCAAAAAAGGCAAGAAAATAAAGGATGAGAGCCAGGTGTTCGCTATTGACTTCACTTTGCCGTTCGGGTTGACTGGCTCTGCGAAACAGCAGTGAACATAATAATTAACAGCTAATAGGTGCATCATGTCGGTCCCTCTGCGTGCCGTTCAACTCAACGAAGCAAACGCATTCCTTAAGAAATATCCTGAGGTTTTGTACGTCGACCTTCTGATTGCGGATATGAACGGTGTGGTGCGCGGCAAGCGCATCGAGCGCACCAGTCTTCATAAGGTTTACGAAAAAGGCATCAACCTCCCGGCGTCTCTGTTTGCCCTGGACATTAACGGCTCCACGGTGGAAAGCACCGGCCTGGGTCTGGACATCGGCGACTCTGACCGGATCTGCTTCCCCATCCCTGGCACCCTGAGCATCGAGCCGTGGCAGAAGCGCCCCACCGCACAATTGCTGATGACCATGCACGAACTGGAAGGCCAGGCGTTCTTCGCTGACCCGCGTGAAGTGCTGGCCAACGTGGTGCGCAAATTTGACGAACTTGGCCTGACCATCTGCGCCGCGTTCGAACTGGAGTTCTATCTGATCGACCAGGACAACGTGAACGGTCGTCCGCAGTCGCCGCGTTCGCCGGTATCGGGCAAGCGTCCGGTGTCGACCCAGGTCTACCTGATTGACGACCTCGACGAATACGTCGATTGCCTGCAAGACATCCTCGAAGGCGCGAAAGAGCAGGGCATTCCGGCCGACGCCATCGTCAAGGAAAGCGCCCCGGCGCAATTCGAAGTGAACCTGCATCACGTCAACGACCCGATCAAGGCCTGCGACTACGCGGTGTTGCTCAAGCGTCTGGTGAAGAACATCGCCTACGACCACGAGATGGACACCACGTTTATGGCCAAGCCGTATCCGGGTCAGGCGGGCAACGGTTTGCACGTACACATTTCGATTCTCGACAAAGAAGGCAACAACATCTTTGCCAGCGAGGATCCCGAGCAGAACGCCGCGCTGCGACACGCGATCGGCGGTGTGCTCGAGACCCTGCCGGCGCAGATGGCGTTCCTCTGCCCGAACGTCAACTCGTACCGTCGTTTCGGTGCGCAGTTCTACGTGCCGAACTCGCCGAGCTGGGGCATTGATAACCGTACTGTTGCAGTACGAGTGCCGACCGGTTCGGCGGACGCTGTGCGCATCGAACACCGCGTCGCCGGTGCCGATGCCAACCCGTATTTGCTGATGGCGTCGGTGCTGGCCGGTATTCACCACGGCCTGACCAACCAGATCGAGCCGGGCGCCCCGGTGGAAGGCAATAGCTACGAGCAAAACGAGCAGAGCCTGCCGAACAACCTGCGCGATGCGCTGCGCGAGCTGGACGACAGCGAAGTCATGGCCAAATACATCGACCCGCTGTACATCGACGTGTTTGTGGCGTGCAAGGAAAGCGAGCTGGCCGAGTTCGAAAACTCCATCTCGGACCTTGAGTACAACTGGTATTTGCACACGGTTTGATGGGCCAAGTGGTGTACGCATTCCCTGCCTGCACCACCAATCAAATGTGGGAGCGGCGGTGCGACGATTCGACTTGCTCGCGAAAGCGGTGGATCAGTCAGCACTGATGTCGCCTGACACACCGCTTTCGCGAGCAAGCCCGCTCCCACAGGGGGACCGCGTTTCAAATCATTGATTGAGCAGTACTCAGTTCCACTACCAATTCCTCTGCGTCGAGTCACAACAATGACAAACACTCGCAGCGACTGGGAACAACGCTTCCAGTCCCTAACCATCGAAAGCCGCGCCTTCATCGATGGCCAATACCGCGCCGCCCTCAGCGGTGACACCTTCGAATGCATCAGCCCGGTCGACGGCCGCTTTCTGGCCAACGTCGCCAGCACTGACGAAGCCGACGCCAACGAAGCCGTCGCCGTCGCGCGCCGCACCTTCGATTCCGGCATCTGGGCGCGTTTGGCGCCCGCAGAACGCAAGCGCATTTTGATTCGCTTCGCGGACCTGATCCTGGCCAATCAGGAAGAACTCGCCCTGCTCGAAACCCTCGACATGGGCAAGCCGATCAACGACTCGATGAACATCGACATCCCGGCGACCGCCAACGCGATCCGCTGGACCGCCGAAGCGATCGACAAGATCTACGACGAAGTCGCCGCCACGCCGCACGACCAACTCGGTCTCATCACCCGCGAACCTGCCGGCGTGGTCGCCGCCATCGTGCCGTGGAACTTCCCGTTGATCATGGCCAGCTGGAAGTTCGCCCCGGCGCTCGCGGCGGGCAACTCGTTCATCCTCAAACCTTCGGAAAAATCGCCACTGACCGCGATCCGCATCGCGCAGTTGGCACTGGACGCCGGCATCCCGAAAGGCGTGTTCAACGTCCTGCCGGGCTACGGTCACACCGTCGGCAAGGCGTTGGCGTTGCACATGGACGTCGATGTGCTGGCCTTCACCGGCTCGACCGCGATTGCCAAGCAACTGCTGATCTACGCCGGCCAAAGCAACATGAAACGCGTCTGGCTCGAAGCAGGGGGGAAGAGTCCGAACGTGGTGTTCGCCGATGCGCCGGATCTGCGCGCGGCAGCACAAGCAGCGGCCAGCGGGATCGCCTTCAACCAGGGCGAAGTCTGCACCGCCGGTTCGCGCTTGCTGGTCGAGCGTTCGATTCGCGAGCAGTTCATTCCGCTGCTGGTGGAAGCGTTGCAAGCCTGGAAACCGGGGCACGCCCTCGATCCGCAAACCACGGTCGGCGCGGTCGTCGATCAGCGTCAACTGGACAACGTGTTGCGCTACATCCAGGTCGGCAAAGACCAGGGTGCGCAACTGATCGCGGGCGGCAGCCGCACCCTCGAAGCCACCGGTGGCCTGTACGTGGAACCGGCAATCTTCGACGGCGTGACCAACGCCATGACCATCGCCCGTGAAGAAATCTTCGGTCCGGTGCTGTCGCTGATCACCTTCGACACCGCCAAAGAAGCCCTGGCCATCGCCAACGACAGCATCTTCGGCCTGGCCGCAGGCGTCTGGACCAGCAACCTGAGCAAGGCGCACACCTTCGCTCGCGGCCTGCGCGCGGGCAGTGTCTGGGTCAACCAATACGACGGCGGCGACATGACCGCGCCGTTCGGCGGGTACAAGCAGTCGGGTAACGGTCGGGACAAATCGCTGCACGCGTTCGACAAATACACCGAACTCAAAGCGACCTGGATCAAGCTCTAACACTTCTACAACGGCGGTCGCCGGCGAGTGTCGGCGGCCATCGGAGAAACCTATGAAACAAGACTCTGTTAAACAAAAGCATGTAAACAGCTACTACGCCGCCACCCGCAACTTCACCGGCGACTTCCCGGTGCTGGAACAAGCGGTGGACTGCGACGTCTGCATCATCGGCGCCGGCTACACCGGTTTGTCCTCGGCCCTGTTCCTCGCCGAAGCTGGCTATAGCGTGACCGTACTTGAAGCCGCCAAAGTCGGTTTCGGCGCCAGTGGTCGCAACGGCGGCCAACTGGTCAACTCCTACAGCCGCGACGTCGATGTGATCCAAGAACGCTACGGCGACAAGACCGCCGAAGTCCTCGGCAGCATGATCTTCGAAGGCGCCGACATCATCCGTCAGCGCATACAACACTACGACATCCAGTGCGACTACCGCCCGGGCGGCATCTTCGCCGCGCTGAACAAAAAGCAACTCAAAGGCCTGGCCGAGCAGAAAAACAGCTGGGAACGCTACGGCAACAAAAACCTGAAAATGCTCGACGCGGCCGACATCAAGCGCGAAGTCGGTTGCGACAACTACGTCGGCGGCCTGCTCGACCTGCAGGGCGGCCACATCCACCCGCTGAACCTGGCCCTGGGCGAAGCCTCGGCCATCATCGGTCTGGGCGGCAAAATCTACGAGCAATCGGCCGCCGTGGAAATCACCTACGGCGAACCGATCACCGTGCGCACCGCCAAAGGCCTGGTCCGCGCCAAGTACCTGCTGATCGCCGGCAACGCCTACCTGCCGCAAGACCTCGACAATCGCGTCACGCGTAAAAGCATGCCGTGCGGCTCGCAAATCGTCGTCACCGAACCGTTGTCCGAGAAAGTCGCGCGCAGCCTGATCAAAAACAACTACTGCGTCGAAGACTGCAACTACCTGCTCGACTACTACCGCCTAACCGCCGACAACCGTCTGCTGTACGGCGGCGGCGTGGTCTACGGTGCGCGCGAACCGGACGACATCGAGCAGTTGATCAAACCAAAAATCCTCAAGACCTTCCCGCAACTGAAGGACGTGAAGATCGACTACCGCTGGACCGGCAACTTCCTGCTGACCATGTCCCGCATGCCGCAATTCGGCCGCATCGAGAAAAACGCCTACTACATGCAAGGCTACAGCGGTCACGGCGTCACCTGCTCGCACCTGGCCGGCAAACTGATCTCGGAAATGATCCGCGGCGACGCCGAACGTTTCGATGCTTTCGCATCCTTACCGCACATGCCCATGATCGGCGGCCGCACCTTCCAGGCCCCACTCACCGCCATGGGCGCCGCGTATTACGCGCTGCGTGACCGCTTCGGCATCTAACCCCAGCGCAACCCCTGTAGGAGCAGAGCTTGCTCGCGAAGACGGCGGCACAGTCAACATTGATGTCGCCTGACACACCGCCTTCGCGAGCAAGCCCGCTCCCACAGTAGATCTTTGGTGTACACAGAATCTGTGCACCACCGGGACCAAACTGTGGGAGCGGGCTTGCTCGCGAAGAGACCATATCAGTCACCAACAACCTCACCTGACACACCGCAACCCCTGTAGGAGCCGAGCTTGCTCGCGATGACGCCATCCCAGTCGCTATCAATACCGGCTGACACACACTAATCGTACTTACAGTTTTCACGGCTGAACCGCCTGGCTTCAGGTCCGAACAACCTTTTCACCCACCCATTCATCGAACCTGCTGAGCAACACCAACAAACGTGATTTAATACCCGCCTTTCACAATTCCGGGACAGGGAAGCGGTACTTTCGCGGCCAAAAGTCGCCCGCCATCCACCCCCATAACCCTTAAGTTTTCCTCGCATAAGGCTGTCATGGACACGGGCTCACGACTCAAACTAGTACGCGAAAGCTACAAACTCTCCCAGCGCGAGCTGGCCCGGCGTAGCGGCGTCACCAATGCCACCATCTCCCTGATCGAACAAAATCGCGTCAGTCCCTCCGTCAGCTCCCTGAAAAAATTGCTCGAAGGCATTCCGATGTCCTTGGCGGACTTCTTCACCTTTGATCAGCCGCCGCGCGAGCATCAATACGTGTTCCGCGCCAATGAACAGCCGGATCTTGGGCGTCATGGCCTGCGGTTGTTGCTGATTGGCGCTTCGGTGCCGAGTCGGCAGATGCGGTTGTTGCGTGAGCAGTACGCACCTGGGGCGAGTTCGGGGGAAGAGCCGATTGTGCATTCGGAAGGGGAGGAGTGTGGGTTGGTTACGCGGGGGACGGTTGAGTTGACTGTTGATGGGCAGATTAGTGTGTTGAATGCCGGAGACGGGTATTACTTTCCGACGACGTTGCCGCACAAGTTTCGCAATATTGGCCAGGATGAAGCGGAAATCATCAGCGCGAACACTCCGGCCAACTTTTGATCAAAAAAACGGACGCCAGCCTGTAGCAGATGCCGAAGGCTGCGTTCGCCGATTTAATGATTCATGGGCTTAAATATTTTCTACTTTATCGACATAAGACTCGAAGAACCAGTCAGGGATATCTTCAGTACGGTATTCAAGGCTGTGCCCATCAGTAATCTCCGCAAGAAGAACTGCACTGTCACCGGAGTTATCGAAGATGTAAGCCCGATTGCAAACTGCAATGGCTTCCGGCAGTAGACCCAACGATTTGTAGTACCGTTCGCGCACCTTGTCAGATGCCACTGGATGGCCACCTTCGCGGACTCTGATTTGTACGCGGTCTATGTTGATTGCCGGGTTTTCAGTCGAAACGAAGTAAAGATATGTCCGATAACCGTGAGCTTGGGCTTCTTTCATGAAGTCGACCTTGCTGCGATGTGACATCACCGTTTCGAAGGTAAAACTCACACCTTTTTCCAGCAGGCGCTGGCGAATGAAGTCCGATATCACGGACGCCAGATAGGAATTGACGTGGACGTTTCGGTAGTCAACTTTGGTGCCCAGCAAACCAATTTGTTTGGCTTGATCGCTGAGTTCTTTGTTTCTTATCAGATAGTGATCGGCATGGAACGTGAGTAACTCAGGCAATGTAGTGGCGACTTCAAAGGTAGCCAAGTCGATGAACCCGGTAGCTTTTGCCTGCTTCTCGAGATCATCGGCATTCACGTACATCTTGATAAGGGCGGGATCAATTTCTCCCTTGATGGTGCTTTTGCCTGACCCGTTCGGTCCCGCAAATACTCGAAACCTAGGCACGACCACCAGCCGTTTGATCTTCGATACGGCGCACGGTGATCACCGCACCTACCTTGACTTTGCGGCGCGGCTTGGCTTTGGCTACAACCGTCTTGCTGCCATCAAGTGAGATCCATACCAAATCTCCGGAATCGACGCGAAGCACGCTATCGCTCACCAACAGTGCCCGAGCATAAGCAGTCTTGGTGGCTATTTGAGCGAGATCAGGTATCTGGCGCTCCAGAGCATCCATCTCCTTATCCGAAAGTTTTTTGGTTTTTGCAGTCATCGGGATTCTCCGCCTGAGCGAGTGCTCTGGTGCTTCTTGCCCGGATAGTACCGCATTAACCGGGCTTTCGAACGTCATCAGGTCCATATCAACTTCCTCGGTAGTGTAAGCCTTGATCACTGTGTGAAGGGACAGATTTTCCAACATAAAATGCGGGGGCTTTTGCCCGATAGCGCGCTGTAACGATCCACTGAAACCTGCTCACTGAAAAGAAAACGACCATTACCGTGTGTTCAAGCGACAAAAAAACCGCAACAACGAGGGTTGCTGCGGTTCAAAAGCTGTTCAGTATCCCTTGGGTGCCTCAAACCCCCGCTGCTCAAGCACCCGAAACACATCGCTTACATCCTGGACCAGAATCCGGGCGATGTTGGTGACGGTGTTGATGTCGTTTTCGGCGTAGTCGGGGAGGCTGGTACAGGCCATGAGGTTCAGGTATTTGAGGACGGCGTTGAGGCGTTCGCTGACGCAGTTGTGGAGTTCGCGGATTGGGGCGTCGCTGTCGATGAGGAGGACGGGGTAGTCCGTGGCGAATTGGGACATGGGGGTGAAGCGGCGCGGCGGATATTGGGTCGTCATGGATGTAGTCCTAAAAAGATGAATCACAATCGCCATTACTCGTTTACCGACGGAGGTCGGCTACGCGGGTCTGGCGGTCTTCGGTGTCTTCTCTTTTGGGCTGCGAATCCCGGTCACCGACAATGGCAGCGACGGGGGAAACTATAAGCTGCGATTTTGGTGCTCACAACCGGGCTGTAGGACGTTTTCGCGTTTGTTGTGACAAGGCTGAACGCCACTATTTTCGGGCTTGTCGCGGTGATTCGGGCTGTGTGGAGTGCCTTGGGAAATGGGGTGCAGGTTTTGGGGCTGCTTCGCGGCCCAACGGGGATGAATCCCCTCACCACAAAGGGTGAATTCCTACGAGATTTTCGGACGTCAGGTTTGAAAGTCGAGTGACCAGAAACGACAAAGCCCCGAATCATCGGGGCTTTGTCGTCTCAAATTGTGCAGTTTCTAAATCCTTAGCGTGGATTTTCCGGGGTCATTGTCTAGCCTGCGGCGAATGCGGATTGGGATCGGTGTGTTTCGGCCCTGCCATTGCCCACGCGATCAATCCGAACAGCGGTACAAACACGATCACCACCATCCATACGAGTTTGTTGCTGGATTTGCCTTCGGCTTTGCGCACTTTGTTGATTGCCCATAGCTCGACCAGCACAAGAACTGCGGCGAGTACGATCCAGATGGTTTCGGTTTGCATGGGTTGCCCTCCTGATGGTCTGTTAGTTAGGTGGGCAGGGGGCGGTGGGGTTCATTAAATTTTGAGGTTGTGGGTGTTTGGGGGGCGAGGCGCTGGTGGTTTGCTCGCGCAAGGTGAGACAGTCGAGGTTGATGTTGAATGTCCGGGCCTCTTCGCGAGCAAGCCCGCTCCCACAGGGGGGAGTGCAGGCGGACACTCTATTGCGTCCGCCTGTGATCCCTTTATACCGCGTGACCAATCACCTCGTTGATCCGCTGCGCAATGTAGTCCACGTGTGTCTCCAGGGCGAAGTGCTCTGTGTCCTAAACACGCCAACGCTTGCGGTAAATGGGCTCAACTCTTCACCTCTTGATTCCTGCCGTAGACATCTTCCAGACGCTTGATATCGTCCTCGCCCAGGTAGCTGCCGGTCTGCACTTCGATAACTTCCAACGGGATTTTTCCGGGGTTGGCCAGGCGATGTACCGATGCGATCGGGAGGTAGGTGGACTGGTTTTCAGTGAGCAGGAAGACCTTGTCGTTACACGTCACCTGGGCGGTGCCGGAGACGACGATCCAGTGTTCGGCGCGGTGGTGATGCATTTGCAGAGACAGTTGTGCGCCAGGTTTGACGGTGATGTGTTTGACCTGGTGGCGGATGCCGTTGTCCACCGAGTGGTAACTCCCCCAGGGACGATACACCGCGCAGTTGTTCTGGGTTTCCGAGCGGCCTTTTGCATCGAGCGCATTCACCAGTTTTTTCACGTCTTGCACGTTGTCGCGGTGCGCGACCATCAGTGCGTCCTCGGTTTCTATCACGACCAGGTTTTCCACCCCGAGCAGGGTCACCAGCTTGCTACTGCCATGGACGAAGCAACTGCGGCTGTCGTAGCTGACGACATCGCCTTTGAGCACGTTGCCATCGGCGTCCTTGTCATGCACATCCCACAGCGAAGACCAGCAACCGACATCATTCCAGCCGGCGCTGAGCGGGACGACCCAGGCGCGGTGGGTGCGCTCCATCACCGCGTAGTCGATGGAGTTGTCCGGGCAGCATTCGAAGGTGACGCGATCGATGCTGGTCACGCCTTCGCTGCTGGGGCTGCGCTCCAGGGCCATCACGCAGGTGTCGTACATGTCCGGTTCGTGAGTGCGCAGCTCTTCGAGGAAGCGGCTCGCACGGAACAGGAACATGCCGCTGTTCCAGAAGTACTCGCCGGAGCGGACAAATTCGGCGGCGGTTTGCGAGTCGGGTTTCTCGATAAATTTCTCGACCTTGAAGGCGCTGGCACCCGCATCGCAGCAGTCGGCCTTAATGTAGCCGAAGCCGGTTTCCGGGCGCGTCGCCGGAATGCCGAACAGCACGAGGTTGCCTTTGAGCGCTTCGTCCTGCGCGTTTGCCAGTGTGGCGCGCAAGGCGGGGACGTCGCTGATCACATGGTCGGCCGGAAGTACCAGCATGAGTTCATCGCGGCCTTCGGCGATCAGCTTGAGGGCCGCCAGTGCCACTGCCGGGGCGGTATTGCGGCCGAAGGGTTCGAGCAATATCGCCTGCGGCGTACAGCCAACGGCGGCGAGTTGTTCAGTGACGATGAAGCGGTGCTCTTGATTGCAAACCACGATGGGCTTGCCGATGCCGTCGAATGCCAGGCGCTGCAGGGTCTGCTGAAACAGCGACCCTTCACCCGCCAGACTCAGGAACTGTTTGGGATACAACTTGCGCGACAATGGCCACAACCGCGAACCACTGCCGCCAGACAGAATCACTGGAATCATTTCACTTTCCTCCCGCACCTTCATCACTCGACATGAAGGCGCTTCGACCAGCGAAGGACTGCCTTCCATTATTTGAAACAAAAGCTCAATTCAGAGCGGTCGCAATCAGGGCGTATTGGCTGTTGCACCTATTCTTTCTGTTCAGCAAATAGTTGGGTTATGTCGCCGCCCAGGCGGTAGTTTTTCATCGGTTCGACCGATTGGCGCCAGCGGTTGGTTTCCGCCGAGCAGTCGTACAGCGCGCAGTAAGGTTCCAGCCAGGCAAACTTGCCATCCTCGTTGAGGTCCTCGAGTTCTTGCTTGTAACCGGTCTTGCGTTCAAACGAGCGGGGATCCTTGATGCCTTCTTCCACCCGCGCCGCCAGACGCCGCATGGCACCGTGGTTTTCTTCGCGCAGGTCGATGTCATTGGCTTTGGCAAAGGACGCGATCATCATCAGCGGTCCCATCGCGTAGTTGTGGTAAGCGAGTGCGCGGGTGTCACGGCCCAGTTCGTTGGGCAGATAGCCGTCTGCATTGACCTGGGAAGCGCCGATGCGAAACTGCGCAACTGACCAGTCAAACAGGTCGCGCCGATCGACTACCACCGAGGCCGCCATGACCGACCATGCCGCCCAATACTGGTGATTGTTCAGGCGGTCCAGCGGCTGGTCGCGCCAGTCCCGCACCACCTGATCAGCGACCTGGCCGATCCAGGCCTCGATCGGCCGGGTCTGCGCCTCGCGGCCCCTCAATGGCTGCGAACGCGAAAACTTGAGCCGCAGATAGGCCGAAGAAATACTGCCCAGCGCCCATTTGCGCATCGACTTGCCGGTGTGGGTGTAGGTGGTACTCAGCAGCGCCTGCGCCTTGGCCCAATCGCCGAGCCAACTCAAAGTGCATTCCACGTGACCTGTGCGGCCGAGCCGTAAATAGGCGGCGACTTCTTTGTTGACGCCTTTTTCCAGTTCGTTGATATCGCCTGACATTTGCTTGTAGCGTTTGTTGGATTCCACGTTGAGCTGATCACGCGCCTTGCCCGAGCCCTCGTACTTGCTGGGGATCAACAGGTCACCGGTATAGGGTTTGGGCGCCGCCGGACAGCTCGGTGCGTCGCCTTTCTTGTCCACGGCCGGTGCGTAATAGCCCTGCGGCGGGCGAAGTTGAGCGGCCGCCGCCTGCACGGTGGGCGCCATCAAAATGAAGGCCACGCCAACGGCGGCCCAGTGCGTCTGACGGATCATTGCCCCTCCGATTGCGCGGTGCGCAGGGTAGGTGCCGCAGTGATGACTGGCTTGACACACAAGCGGGTCGAGAGCTCCCCGGAGGTCATTCCAGGCGGTGGCTGCACGTCCATGGAAAGGAAAGTCTGTTCGTCCCAGTCCCCGTCGGCGCGCAGCTCGAAGGCGAAGCGGCCCTGGGTATTGACCGTGGGCGAACGGCTCAAGCTGATGTTTTCCTGGCGACCGTTCATGTAGGTCATGGTCGCGTTCAACAGGTGCACGCCGGGATCAGCGAACTTGAGGTCGACCTGATAGCGATTGCCCTTGATCGGATACACATTGCCGCCACCGCCGTTGAACAGCACCTGATTGCGCCCGCTGTGCAGGGTCGAATTGCTTTTGAGCAGCGGTGCCTGGTTGTCGCAGCCATCGCCCAGCGCCGCCATCGCCTGCCGGTAGAAGCTGGATTTGCCGAGGCTGTCGAGATTGTCGGTTTCCCATACCAGCACCGCCGGCGGGGCTTTCTGGAAGTCGTCGCCGAGCAGGTAGGCGATCAACGAATCATCGTAGCCACCGCCCGGTACACTGAAGTTGCTGACCGGTGTCTCCAGGTACTGTTGGAGGAAGCCGGCAAAGTTGAACGCGTCACCGCTGGCGCTGGTGCCGATCAATGCGACCTTGGCGGGGCCTTTGGCGGTGCCCTCGGCCCGGGTTTGATAACGGGTGACATACTGCGCCGCATAGCCATTGCCGCAGATCTTTGCGGCGGCTTTTTGCAGCGTGCCAGAGCGTCCCAGCAGACCGGCGGGCTGGCTGGCGAAGACCTGATGCGGCAATGCCTTGAGCACATCGTTGCCCTTGAGCGTCTGGGCCACCAACTGGGCACTGCGTTCGGCACCATAGGGCGTCCAGTTGTGGTCGCCCTTGAAGTAGAAGGGCTGCCCGGCGGGCGGGGGTGCACTCAACAGGTTGGTAAAGTCGGCGACCTGAATGCCCAAGTCGCGCACCCGGTCCAGCGCTTGCAGATAGTTCTGCCGAGCCCTGGCCTGATCGAAGCTGGCCAGTGCCAGCGGTGTCAAGCGGTCGGCGTGCAGCAAGCCGCGGCTGGGTGGCATCACCAGCACCAGTTCGACCCCGCGTTGAGCCAGCCCGTCGCGCAGGCGCTTGAGTGCTTTATAACCGCTCTCATCCAGGCCGAAGTCAGTGCGAAAATCGCTACGGGTGCGAAACAGCCACTGGTCCTTGGCCTCCATCAGGGTCGCGTAGTTTTTCAGCTCCGGCTGCTCGTAATAGGTCGCCTGCGCTGCTTGCGGGCACAGCTGACAGCAGGCCTCGGCCGTGTACTGCGGCTGCGCCTGTCCCCACGTCGGAACGGACAGCAGGCATAGAGCGGCAAATCCATGAAGGGTGTTCATTGGCAGGCTCCTCACAGTTTCTCGGGCAGAATCAACGCGGCGGCATGGCGGCGCAGGAGGATGTCTATCAAGTCGCCCTGAACCTCCCCGAGCAAACCGGTGAAGGCAAGGCCGTCCTGTTTCTGTGGCGCCAGAAAGGTCAAGTTGTAAAGTTCCAGGCGCGAGGGTGAAAACACGGTGATGGGGCTGGAGCCGTTGCCGATCAGCTTGCCGCCAACCACGGTGAGCGACAGCCTGGCTTCGTAGGGGTCTTCCTTGAGATCGCGGTCAGTGCCGCGCAAATCCTTGATGTGGCCATAGATGCCGGTCAGGGCATTGGCCATCAGCTCGTTTTCATAAAGCCGCACGCCGGTACTGTTACGAATCCGGATACCGTGCCGGCCATTGTCGCTCGCGCGGTTGCGCCAGAGCAGGTTATTGCCGCTCTCATACAGGGTTACACCGTCGGAGAGGTTCTTGTAGGTCTCGTTGTAGGCCACAAGGTTATTGACGCTGGAACGGTCCAGGACGATGCCCGACAGGTGGTTGTTGTAGGCGCGGTTGTAGATGATCCAACTGTCATTGACCTCGCGCGATACGATAATGCCGTGCTTCTTGCGGGTACCAAAGGCGTCGTTGTGGGCAATGATGAGCCGGCGCGAACGGTCGTGCGGGTCGATACCATAGACGATGTTGTCGCGATAGGAATTGCCGAGGATCACCACGTCGTCGGCCTCATAGCAATAGAAGCCGTACCAGTTGTCGACAAACTCGGAATTGAGCAGCCAGCCAGTCGGCCGCTTGCGTTTCATCCTCGGCGCCATGCTCGGGCTGTACTGGGAAATACTCACCCCATAACTCTTGCTCGCGGTGTAGCCGAAGCTGGTGATGGTGCTATTGACGATGTAGGTCTGGGTGCCGCCCCAAGACACCAGGAAGGGCCGGAACTCGCCCTCCTTTTTGTACCAGGCCGGGCTGTCGTCCTTCTCGCTCCAGGCGCTGACTTTGGTATCGGTAATAAACAGCTTGCCGTCATTGACCAGGAATGAACCGCCTTCCTGGGACAAGCGCAGCTCCTTGACAGACTTGTCGATATGCAGGGTTGCGCCGGGACGTATGACGATCGGCAGGCGCACCAGAAACACCCCCGGCGCGGTTTCGCGCAAGGCGGTCGGTGGCAGGTTGCGCGCCAGTTGCGTCAGGCTCATGTAGCCACGGTCGATGAAGATCGCCACGGGCATTTGCTTCTGGCGCACCACCCATTCCTTGAGGCGATCCTCGCCGCCGATGAATTCGTCGAGCGCGTTTTCCTTGAGCATCGGCTGGATCAAGGCGCGGCCGGCGGGTTTGTAGGAAATCTTCGCTGCGACTGCCTCGGCCGTATAGCCCGACAGGTCGGGCATTTTCGGCTCCTTGATCAGCAACGGCTTTCCTGGAGCCTCAGTGATGGTGTAACGCGGCGCCAGGATGTCATTCGCCGCACTGGCCCCTGCCGCCTGCACCAACAGCAGTCCGGCGAGCAACAGCCCTATCTTGACGACACTGTCCATAAGTCTCACTCATCAAAAAATGCAATCTGGTGTGATCAGTGCGACGTTGCCCGCGATGGCATCATCGCGGGCAACACCCTTGGCCTAGATTTTCCAGACGAAATCAATGAACGCCCGGTGCATGCTCGAGTCGGTGTCGTTGGCGTAGGCGTCACCTGGGAAGAACACGCCGAGGCGCAAGCGGACCAGCGCCGAAGGTTCGTCGACCCAATCCACCATGCTCGCGGGCAACAGGCCTTGTTTGAAGTACTTGGTCATGACCAGATCGACTTCCTGGCCCAGGTCCTTCTCACCATCTACCAGCGCCGCATTGACGATCCCGTCGTCGCCGGTTTCCGTTTGGTCGTCTACCCGCCAGAAACGGTGGTAGACGAGGCTGGCGTCGTAGTCCTCGCGCATCTGCCAGGAGCCGAACAAAGTCGCCGACTGCAGATTGCTCAGTTCACCGCGAAAGGCTTCGCCGAAGCGGTGTACGCGCGAACGCGTGCCGGTGTAGTTCGAGCGGTTGCTTTGCAGGCCGGTTTGCTGGAACTGATTCTCCCCGTCGTCCCCGCCGCCGTCGCCGCGGGCGGCGGCGGCACCGAGGCGCCAGCTTTCATCAATGTTCCAGCGCAAACCCAGGTCCGCGGCCCAGGCGTTGACGTCGCCACTGGTGTGGCCCGTCGCGACCCGATCGCCGGCAGGGTCGAGCTCGGTCGTGAGGGTGTCGCGATCGCCGGTCAGCCAGGTTGCGTTGACCCAGTAATTGACTGGCATCGTCGAGCGATAGTTGTAGCCGTCACCGTTCGCTTCGAGACCGACCCAGGTCAGGCTGCCGGTGTTGGTCTTGTCGAGTGAATCGACCTGCTCGCCGGGATCGGGCAGGCTGCCGCTGTCCTCTGAGTGATGGACACGCAGGCCTACCCAATTATTGGGCGTCCATTGTGTAGAAATGTCGGCGAAGACATGGGAACGGTCTTCATCTTCGGGCGCCAGGTCGTCGAAATCGGTGCGATAGTCGGAAAAGCGTTGGGCGGCGCCGAGGTGGCTGCGCAGCAGGGTGGTTTCGAAGGTCCAGTTGAGCGCTTCGATGTTGGTGTCCATCCACTCGCCACTGTCCTCACGCAGACGCTGGCGCCCCAAGCGCAGATGCTCCCCCGGATAGGCCGTGATGCCCGAATAATCAACCCAGAACTCGCGAAGCGCCAGGTAGCTGTCATCCGCTTCACGGGTGTTGTTATCGTCGGCGCCGTTGTTCACCGTATCAGTGTCGATGGTATCGGTCGCCGCGACCGCCTGCGCCATCGTATAGGCACTCCAGTTTCCCCATTGGCCAAATGCCCAGGGGCGCAAGTCGATCCCTATATCGTTGAGGGTGCCACCGGGCGCAGTGCCCAGGTCCCGGTCGTCCTGTGACTCACCGGTAATCTTCACGTCCAGGCCGAAATTCTTCGGTGCCACTTCCGCTGCGAGCACCAGACTGGCGCTGCACATCAGTGAAACTCCCAGACCATAACCAGCCAATAATGCTTGCTTCATAGTAAGTCCTGTCCATTTTCCGGAGTTTGCAGCCTGGCTAAAGCAGCGCCCGTCAGACGGGCCTGGGCTTCTTCCTCAAGCAAGGGCTGCGCGAGTTTCCTTTCTGCCGGGGTCAGCCCCGACTGCAGGGCCGACAGCACTGGCCCTGCATTTACCGCACCTTTGCGTTGCGCAAGTTGCGCAAAGACAAAGGCGTTGATCCGATTGACCTTGACCCCGCGGGAGTCGGAAAACATGTGAGCCAAGGCCAAATCGGCGTTGGGCGAGCCGTTGCGGGCTGCCAGCAACAAATGTAGCAGGGCTTTCTGTGGTTCGACCTGGCCCAGATAACCGCGCCGGTATAACTGACCCAGGTAGTAATGCGCCCCGACTTCACCGCCCGCGGCCGCCTTGAGTAAATGCTCTTCAGCCAGGCGCGGATCCTGTGGCAACCATTTGCCGAGGTAATACAGTCGTCCGGTCAGCAATTCCGCCCGTGGGTCGCCTGCTTCGCGCCCGCGTTGCAAGGCCGAGAGCAGTTGCGGCGCATCGCCTTGCGCGGGGTAGTCGTCGATCAAACGTGCCAGGCTGGTCCAGGCCGGCGGATAGACCGGTGCCAGTTCCTCGAGCAGGCGCTGGGCGCTTTGCGGATCGGCCGGGCCTTCAAGGGCTGGCGACGACAGAACGCGCGCCACCGACTCGACCCGCAAGGGCGCTACTCGGCCCTCGCGCAAACCCTGGCGCAACTGCACCAGCAGGTCCGCTTGCGCCTTGGGCTGGGCGCGCATTCGGTTGATGGTGGCCAGCTCCACATAACAGGCATCGAGTACCGCCAGCCGAGCCCGGCACAACTGTTCGATCTGCGGCAGATGAGCGTTATAGGTGCCCTGATTGCGATAAATCAGAATCTGCGCCAGGTCCGCCTCGACAATGCCCTGAGCGCGCCAGCTATCGACTTTCTGCTGCGGATTCATCACAGGCGCCATTTGCGGGTAGCCCAGGTACAACAACGTCAGTGGCACTACCGCACTGAATTCGCCTTTGTCCAGCGCGCCTTCCAGCAATTGCCGGGCCTCGTGCACTTGCTGGGGATCACTCGGGCTCTGACGCAGCAACAAGCGACCCAGGCGTGACTGCGCCTTGACCGATTCCGACGCAGCCTGCCGGTACAAGGCTTCCGCCTCTTTCAGGCTCGCCGGGTCGCCCGCCGAGGCCGTCAAGTCGCCCATCCCGGCCTGGGCATCGGCATAGCCGTCCTCGGCCAGCGCCGAGTAGTTCTTGCGTGCCGTTTCATAATCGCCGCGCGCCATGGCCTCGCGCGCCAACCCTTGATCGGGCAGGGTGCCGCAACCGTGGATCATCGTCAGCGCAGCGGCCAGCGCAGAAAACCGCAGCCCCGATCGCCATGCGCCGTTCATTTTCCGGCCGCCATGACTTTATTCTCCCAGGCGTTCTTCACCCAGGTATTGGCCGCCGAGGCATTCTGCACCCAGACATTGCCCTGCAGGTCTTCGATACTGACCTCCACCGGGCGCCCGGCCTGGTCAGTCTGCAACGGGCTGTCAGGCTCAATGGTGACCCGCAGGTCGGAGGCCAGGCCGCCGTTGTCCAGCTCAACTGCGGTGATTTTGCCGGTGCGTGGCTGTTCTTCACCGATCAGTTGGAAGCTCGCTGACTTGCCAGGCTGGATCTTGGCAAAATTCTTATAAGGGAAGCGCGCTTCGATGGTTGCCACACCGTCGATCGGCATCAACTCGTAGACCGTGGTGCCCTTGCCGACAACCTGGCCATCCGGCACCAGCTGCGCCACCACCCGGCAATCGCAAGGGCTGGTCAGCGAACCTTGCAGGGTACGGCTGAACAGCCGCTCAAGGTTTTCCGGTGTCGCCTGCCCAGGCGGCAGGTTGCCTTTCATCACATCCAGCAACGAGGCGGAAAAGGTCGCCAACGGGGCCCCCTTGGGCACCACCGCCCCCACCTTGACCAACGATTTGACGCTGCCGTCACGCGGCAGGCCGATCAACTGGCCGGGCACATTGACCCGTGCGGATTCGGCGTGAGTGACGAAATAAATGCCATACAACTGGTGCGCCACATAACCAAAGGCAACCAGTCCCACCAGGAACATCAGGAGGCTCACCGTAGTCGCCCGCAAGCGTGCGAAAAAGC
Source organism: Pseudomonas sp. LBUM1670 (assembly GCF_059695695.1). NCBI lineage: Bacteria > Pseudomonadati > Pseudomonadota > Gammaproteobacteria > Pseudomonadales > Pseudomonadaceae > Pseudomonas > Pseudomonas sp. LBUM1670. Next base: position 2,520,988 of record NZ_CP166783.1, read on the forward strand.
TCATGCCGTGGCCGCTTTCATGCTTTCGTGGCTTGGTGAAGGTGTCGCGCTGTTGGGTCGCGAGCATGTCTCCCAGGCTGATCACCCCTCCCGAGAGGTAGGAGGTGATGACATAACGCAATGCGGAGATCGCGCGCGGGCGCAGGTTGTGAAACTCGCAACCTATCCGCTGCCCCTCGTCGTCAATCGAGCGCACGACAAACTCCACGTCGATGGCAAACCCAAGTGCGTCGACCTGGAACACCAGTTTGCCTTTGTAATGGCGGCCCGCGATCAGTGGTGTATCCGGCTGATTCAGGCTGAAGCCACCGGCCGACAAGTCGATCAGCTCGCAATCGAACTTCTCCCGGTTCGGCCCGTGAAACTTGATCCGTGCCGGTAGATTCAGCCGCGCATGCTGACGCTGCACCTCTGACTCATGCACGACATTGTCATCAACAGCAATAACGGCTGTGTTCATAACGCGTCCCTTCCCATCCACGATTGAGACCGATCCGGCAGATCACAGCCGGTGTTACTGTTATCCGTTACCGCTATTTAAACGGCACGGCTTGTTCATTGCGCTGACACCTGCGCTACACAATCCACATCAGCAGCGCGCAAAACACACTGCCGGCCGAAAACGTCATGGCCCGCGACGACCAGGTATTGAACCAGCGCTGATAGCTCGCCAGTCCGCGGTCGAGCCGGGTTTTCTGGCGCGTCCACGATTGCCGGTCGAGACGGAAGAACACATAGATCTTCACGATGGCACCGACCAACTGGTTGTAATAGAGAATCAGTGGATAAGCCGGACCGACCGGGTGCCCCGAAACCAGCAACAGAAGACTCAGGATCAAGCGAGTCACGCCGATCCAGAGCAAATAGATCAGCAGGTAGGCCGCGCTGTATTTGAGGCTGGCGATGATCGCAACCGACGGTCCGATCAGGCTGGCCCACATCGATACGCGTTGGTCGAACAGCACCAGCGAAGTGAACCAGCCCAACCGCCGCACGCCCAGGTGCAGGGCCCGCGAGTTCTGCCGCAGGTTATTGCCATACCAGCGAAACATCAGCTTGCGGCTGGCCTTGAAGAAGCTTTTTTCCGGGGGATGCTCGACCGTGTTGATCGCCGCATCGGGCACATAAAAGGTGTCGTAGCCCAGCCGCATCAGGCTGTACCAACTGGACTTGTCATCACCGGTCAGGAAGCGGAAACGCCCCAGACGCCAGTGCTGCAGATAGTCGCGTTCAACGTCTTGAATAAAGCCGGGGTCGGTCACCACCTGGGCGCGGAACACCGACATCCTCCCTGTCATTGTCAGCACTCGCTTGCCCAGTGCCATCGAACACATATTGATGTGCCGCTGGGCGAACCGCAGCTTGTGCCACTGGCTCATCAGGTAGCTGCCGCGCACCTCGCAGAACTCATTGGTGGTCAGGCCGCCGACTTTCGGAAACAGCTTGAACCAGGGCACGGTCTGACGCACCAGCCCGGACGAGAGCACGGTGTCACCATCGACCACCGCCACCACTGCGTCGGCATCCGGTACGTACCGAGAGATCGCCCGAAAACCATGGGCCAGGCCATCGCGCTTACCAGTTCCGGGAATCCGCACGAAGCTCAGCTTGACCTGTTCCGGCGGGCTATAGCTGTCCCAGAGCGCTTTGATCAGCAGTTCATCCGCCAGCTCGACGATGGAACAGACCACCGTGGTCGGGTAACCACAACCGATGGCTTCTTCGATCACCGAGCGATATACCTGCGCCGTGGTCAACGCATCGATACGAAAACTGGTGACCAGCAAAAACACGTGCGATGGATCGGCACTGCTTCCGAGCCGGGTGACTCTGCGTTTGTAGTAAGGGAATACCAGATAAAGAAACAGTATCCCCCGCAGGTAATGGATCGCGCCCATCGAGTAACGCCAGATACCGACCGCCCCCAGCAACAGGAGAAAGTCCCTGGATTGGGGATCGAACACCGAACGCGGCAGCAACAATGCAAGCCCCATCAGCGCAGTGAGGTAGAACAGCCACCCCGCCGCTTCGCGCAAGTAACCCCTGGAATCAGCCATGCATGTGACCCCTGATCGATAAACCCATAGTGCTCGGGATGCCCCGGCGCCGTGCCTCGCTTACCAGCAGATACCCTCGAGCCGATCGTCACTGGCGTGTGGCATGAAGCCCACCAGATCAACCACCTGCTTGCCTTCGGGCACCTCAAGTGCAATGGCCTTGAAGGACTCGTCACCGTTACCCAGCACGATCACATCCGCCTCCTCGATCACTTTCGTAAGGTCAGCGCGTAACAGTGAAGCCAAGTGCGGAATCTTCGACTCGATGTAATCCTTGTTGGCCCCGTAGATACGCGCGTATTCAACGTTGCGGTCGAAGATATGCAGGTCGTAGCCCTTGCCGATCAACATTTCGGCCAACTCCACCAGCGGGCTTTCGCGCAGGTCATCGGTGCCCGCCTTGAAGCTCAGGCCGAGCAGGGCGATACGCCGCTTGCCGTAACTGGTGACAATGTCAAAGGCTCTCTGGACCTGCACCGCATTGCTGTGCATGATCGAGGCCAGCAGCGGGTGCTCGACATCCATTTGCCCGGCGCGGTAGTTCAGCGCACGCACATCCTTGGGCAGGCAGGAGCCACCGAAGGCGAAACCGGGGCGCATGTAATAACGCGACAGGTTGAGTTTGGTGTCCTGGCAGACCACGTCCATCACATCGCGACCGTCCACGCCGGCGGCCTTCGCGATATTGCCGATCTCATTGGCGAAGGTCACTTTGGTCGCGTGCCAGACGTTGCAGGTGTACTTGATCATCTCCGCCACTTCGATGCTCCGGCGCAGGAGCGGCGCGTCCAGCTCTTGATAGAGCGCGACGAGCATGTCCCCGCTGCGCTGGTCGAGTTCACCGATCACCGTCATGGGCGGACAGTTGTAATCCTTGATCGCCGTACTTTCGCGCAGGAACTCCGGGTTGATCGCCACGCCGAAGTCGACCCCGGCCTTCTTGCCGGAACAGTCTTCGAGAATCGGGATCACCACGTTCTTCACGGTGCCCGGCAGCACCGTGCTACGCACCACCACCGTATGCCAACTGTCCTTGGTGTGCAGGGCTTCGCCGATCTCGCGGCAGACGGATTTTATGTAGACCATATCCAGATCGCCGTTCTTCTTGCTGGGCGTACCGACGCAGAGGAAGGACATATCCGTGCCCATCATGGCCGCTTTCACATCACTGCTACCACGCAGGCGCCCGGATTTCACACCCAGCTCGAGCAGCGGTTCCAGACCGGGCTCAACGATAGGCGACTTACCCTGATTGATCAGGTCGATCTTGACTTGCGATACATCCACCCCGATGACGTCATGACCGCGAGCACAGAGACAGCCCGCACATACAGCGCCCACATAGCCCAAACCAAATATGCTGATCCGCATCGGTGAATCTCCCGTGTACCCTGATTCAGGAAGGCAGTCGGCATGCCGCGCAGGCCGACAGTTACACTGTCGGGCCAACTAAGCGGCAGATTGATATAACTTTTTCTTTGTCGTACTCGAAGAATTAAGAGTGTAGACAAACATTATTCAGGCACTGTCATTTTTTTTAACAGAAATTTCGAACATATCGTGCTGACAATATAATTATTAGGATCCAAAAAGCGAGCGCCAAACCATAAAGCACGATGACGTTAGAAAAACATCAATAAAAACAGCTAGATAAAAAAGCTGTCGCGATTGGTCATAGGGATGGAAGATGAATTTATGCACCAAAATCAGGCAGATTCTAATAGTGTTTTTCGAACTGGCACTGGCGAGGTGCAACGCCAGCGTTACAATTTTTTTATCACATCAATTAAATTTCTTTCGTGATGTAAAGTTGCTGAAACATGTCAAAATTTTTATGCCTGTTTTATTGGCGCTTGCATTACACGCCATAGTAAATACTTTGGAATTACAGAATATGAACAAGCATTAAAAAAACCGCATCAATGCGGTTTCTTTCAAATTCATGTTGTTCGATTACAGCGAGACGGCTTTGGGTTTGCTCGCGATGGGGCTCTGTCAGTTAAATCTATATTGCCCGACAGGGCCCCTTCGCGAGCAGGCTCGCTCCCACAGGGGCTTTGGGGGGTAGTTAGATCGAGTTGGCGAGTTTTCCGGTGGAGAGGCGGCGCTTGTAGGCGGTGTCGCGGTTGGCTAGCCAATAGTAGAGCGGCGAGGTGATGATCAGGCCCACCAGCCAGGAAAGGTCAGCCCCGTTGATGTGTTCGGATACAGGCCCGACATACAGCGGCGTGTTCATGAACGGAATCTGCACCGCAATCCCGATCGCATACGCCAGCAACGCCTGCGGGTTGTAGCGGCCATAGATCCCGCCATCGACCTTGAAGATCGAGTTGATGTCGTACTTGCCTTTGTGAATCGCGTAGAAGTCGATCAGGTTGATCGCGGTCCACGGCACCAGCACCACGAGCAGCACCAGCACCATGTCGACGAAGTGGCCGATGAAGTTGGCGGAAGCGCCAACGGCGGCGAAGCAGCAGGCGGCGAGGAGGATGATCGAGAGGATGGCGCTGAGCGCCGCACGGGGGGCGACGCTTTTCTTGTTGGAGTTGATGATGTGCGGTGGGGTGGGATAGATAAATTAGTAAGTTTGTTGGGATAGACGTTAAAAAAAGTAGGTCGATTGGAGTGGGGTGGTGCTGGGTTTTACGGCGCCCGCGCGGGCGCGCAGACAGGTCGTATAGATAGCCTGTAGGAGCGAGGCTTGCCCGCGAAGCCGGTGTGTCTGTCAACGATCATGTTGCCCTTCGCGGGCAAGCCTCGCTCCTACAGTGACCGTGTCAGCCGGAGAGGTAGGTCAGCATTCGTCGCAGCATTTCATCACAGCCGTTCAGTTGATCGAGGGTGACAAATTCATCCGGTTTGTGGCCCTGATCCATGCTGCCGGGGCCGATCACGACGGTGGGGATTCCTGCAGCATCGAAAAGCCCGCCCTCGGTGCCGAAGGCCACTGTGCCGAATGCTCGGGAGCCGGAGAATGCAGCGATCAACTCAGCCGCTTCGCTGTGTGCATCGGTCGCTAATCCGGGATACGCCGACAACTCGCTGAAGCGAATCTCACTCTGTTCACTGACAGCACGCATTCGCGGCAGTACGTGTTGCTCGGCGTAGGTTTTCAATGCCTGGGCGACGTCGCTCGGATCATGCGACGGCAGAGCGCGGATTTCGAAGTCGAAGCGGCAATCGGCGGGGACGATGTTCAGGGCTTTGCCGCCGGCAATGACGCCGGTTTGCACGGTGCTAAACGGCGGATCGAAACGCGCGTCGTGATGCTCGGGTGCTTTGAGTCGGTTGCCAATCCGTCCCAGTTCGCCGATCAATTCGGCGGCGTATTCAATGGCATTGACCCCAAGCGGTGCGTACGCCGAATGGCACGCTTCACCGTGAATTTCACAGCGCATCGCCAGTTTGCCCTTATGTCCGAGCACCGGTTTCAGCTCAGTCGGCTCGCCAATAATGCACAGTATCGGTTTGACTGGCCGTTGCTCCAACTCCGCCAGCAACGAGCGCACGCCGAGGCAGCCGACTTCTTCATCGTAAGACAGCGCGATGTGCACTGGCAGGCGCAGTTGCGCGTTCACCAAGGAGGGGACGAGGGCGAGCACACAGGCGATGTAGCCCTTCATGTCCGCCGTACCGCGACCGTACAACTTGCCATCGCGCTCAGTGAGTTCGAACGGCGCAACGGTCCACGGCTGGCCATCGACGGGCACCACATCGGTATGTCCCGACAGCACGATGCCCGGCAACTCCGCCGGGCCGATGGTGGCGAACAAATTGGCTTTGCTGCGTTGCTCGTTATAGATCAGTTCGCAAGGCACATCGAAGCTCGCGAGGAAGTCGCGGACAAACTCGATGAGCTGAAGGTTTGATTCGCGGCTCGTCGTGTCGAATGCCACCAACGTCTTCAGCAAATCACGGTGGGTGCTCATCGGTCGTCTCCGGCGACACCGTAGCCGGGGGATTTGTCTGGGGCGAGGGCGCGGTCGATGTAATCCTGAACCTGCGGGCGGTAAGCGTCCCACAGTTTTTCCAGCTGACCGATTGGATCGTTGTCCGCCCAGTCGACCCGCAGGTTGATGATCGGCCAGGTCAGTTCGCCGACCACCACCATCGCAGCCGAATGCACCGGCCCGGCCTCGCCACCGGTCGCGATGGCGGCTTTCATCGCGGCGAGCAAGCGGTCGGCCAGTTGGCCTTCGCCGTGCTCGAAGGCTTCAACCATGGCTTCGATCACCGAACGGTCCGCGAGCATGTTGCCGGCGGCGACGCATTGTTCTCCGGACACGGCGTTGTGGTTACCGAGGGTTTGCGTGCCGCTGAAGTGTGCGGTCTGGCCGAGGTGGTCGACGGCGGTGATCTGGCGGTATTGGCTGTAGCCATTGCGCGTGAGGACTTTGTCCAGTGCATCAAACGGGGCGAGGCCTTGCTCCAGGAGGGCGAGGACTTCCGGGCCAAGGGAGGGCAGGGTGATGTTCTGTGTGGAGACGGCACCGACACCCGGCAACAGCCAGGGGCAGCGGGCGCCGACGGCGATGCTGGAGGAACTGATTGCAATGCCGAACTGACCGGTTTCGGGGCAACGGGCGGCGATGGAGAAGGTCATGGGGTTTGCTCCTTGGTAAATGAGGTGTCTGGGCGGGCGCCTTCGCGAGCAAGCCCGCTCCCACAGGGGATCTTCGGTGGCCACAAATTTGTGCGCGACACAAATCAAATGTGGGAGCGGGCTTGCTCGCGAAGGCCGCGACTCGGTCTACTCGGGAATCACCGCAATCACATCAATCTCCATCAGCCACTGCGGCTGCCCCAGTGCCGACACCACCAACCCGGTCGAAATCGGAAACACGCCTTTGAGCCACTTGCCCACTTCCTGATACACCGGCTCGCGATACCGCGGATCGATCAGGTAAGTCGTGGTTTTAACGATGTGACTCAGGTCGCTGCCAGCCTCTTCCAGCAACTGCTTGACGTTGCGCATGGCTTGCTCGGCTTGAGCTCGCGGGTCACCGAGGCCGACCAGTTTGCCTTCGAAATCCGTCCCGACCTGACCCCGAACATAAACCGTGTTGCCAGCGCGGACGGCTTGGCACAGGTCATTGTCCAGGCTCTGGTTCGGGTAGGTTTCCTTGGTGTTGAACATGCGAATACGGGTATGGGTTGGCGTGGACATTTGTCGCTCCTGACAGAAAAAGGCTTAAGCACTGACCGTGGTTTTATGAGCGACCGGGGCTTTTTCAGCCTCGCGTTGCGCCGCATCGTGGTAGTCGAGATAGGAACGCTGGATAGCGATGTGATCAGCCACATACTTGGCATCGTGCCAAACGCCCCAGATGAACGAAGACCCGCGCCGCGACTGCCATGGCAGCCCGAGGAAATACACACCCGGTTCGCTCGACACGCCGCGCTGATGCTGCGGTTTGCCCTTGTCGTCGAAGGCGTCAACGTTGAGCCAGCTGTAATCCGTGGCAAAACCGGTGGCCCAGATGATCGAAGTCACGCCGGCCTTGGCCAGATCGAGTTGAAGAATCGGGTGGGTCACGCATTCCGGATCGGGGAAGGTAATGCGCGCTTCAGGTTCTACCGGCAAGTCCAGACCATTGCGTTCGATGTAGGCATCGGCGGCATTGAGCAGCGCCAGATAGTTCTCGTCGCCGCGCGCCAGGTTCTCGGCCAGGTTGGGTTGGAAAGTCGCCACGCCGCCATTGAATGATTGGGTCAGACCGACCAACGTCATCCCGCGATGGGCAAGGCCACGGAAGTCCACGGTGCGGCCGCCATGCGCGCCGCTCACCGCGATGGTGACGTGTTCACGGCCGGGCTTCATCGCCGCTTGGTCCCATTCGCCAAGCACACCCAGCCACCAGCAGAAATCACGGTTGCGATACGCGCGAGGAGGGCGGTCGTGGGCGCCGACGGAGAGGTAAACCTGCTTGCCGGCTCGCTGCAATTCATCGGCGATCTGCACACCGGACGAACCCGCGCCGACAACCAGCACCGCGCCTTCAGGCAATTGCGCCGGGTTGCGATAGTCGGCGGAGTGGATTTGCAGGAAGGGCTGATCTTTCGGTGCAATCGGCGGGATGACCGGACGCTGGAAAGGCCCGGTGGCAGCCACTACGCGGTTGGCCTCGATCACGCCTTCAGACGTTTCGATGGTGAAACCCGGGCGACCGACATTGTGCTCGACTTTCAGCACGTCCACGCCAGTGCGGATCGGCGCGTTGAATTTCTTCGCATAGGCTTCGAAGTAATCGGCGACACGTTCTTTCGGCGCAAACTCGTCCGGGCTGAGGTCGTCAAAATCAAGGCCCGGAAAACGGTCATGCCACGCCGGGCCATTCGCCACCAGCGAATCCCAGCGCCCGGTGCGCCAGCGCTCGGCAATACGGTTGCGCTCCAGCACCAGGTGCGGTACGTCAAGTTTGCTCAGGTGTTCACTCATGGCCACGCCAGCCTGACCGGCGCCAACAATCAGCGTATCTGTTTTTATTTTTTCAGTGGTCATCTCAATACCCTTCGAAGTTGGAATTAGGTCGCGAACGGCCTGCCATTTCTTGGGCTCAAGACTAGGGATGACCCTGGTATCGGTAAAATATTATTAAGCTGGCATTTGAGTATAAATAACTGATGCAGAGCGTTTGATTCAGCAGGGCGGTAAACTGGCCGCCTCCTTTATCACGTCAAACAAGAGAACCCCATGGCGAACCAAGACATCACCTTCACCCCCGATCCCGACGCGGATTCCATCTCCTCCGACGTTGCCGGCTTCAACGGCATCCTGGTCTCTACGCAGATCCCGACCCGCGCCGACGGCAGCCTGGAACTGGGCGATATCACCTTGCAAAGCGAATGCACGTTGCAGGCATTGAAGGTGGCACTGGAGCGCGCCGGCAGTTCCATGGACCGCGTCATGCACCTGACCATCTACCTCACCGACATGGCCGACCGCGCCGCGTTCAACGAAGTCTATAAGCGTTTCTTCGCCAAGCCGTGGCCGGTTCGCGCTGCGGTTGGCGTGGCCTCGCTGGCGGTTGAGGGTATGCGCGTGGAAGTGACTGCGATGGCGGCCAAGGGCTGAATTCCCTAGGCGGCGGATAGCGAGCCGCCGCCACCGGAGAGCAATTTCACCGAAAAAATTTCTACCTTCGAAATATCCCAGCTTATCTCAAAGAATTGGTTGGAATGGGTTATTAGTCTGCGCGGCAATTGTTAGAGGTAAAAATGGACTTGTGGACACTGCATTGGCTGGAAGCCTCGGGAAGCCTTGCCGAACTTCGTTCAGATTTGATCGGCGAATTTGACGCCGCTTACCAGACGGTCTCCCGTCTGATCACTCCTCCGCGACTGGATGTGTTGATCCAGAGGCTCCCTGGCGAAACCATTCCGGAAATGGGTCTCATGGGGCGAGCTTATCGCAGCTCCATGTTCACGATGACAATCGATCCCGAAAACCCGAATTGGGTACCGAGCCTGCGCAGTGGCGCACTGCATCGGCAAATTGTCCATGAAGTCCATCATTGTCTGCGCATGGCGGGGCCCGGGTACGGTGGGACGTTAGGTGAAGCCTTGATCAGTGAAGGACTTGCTGGCCACTTTGTCCGGCATTTGCTCGGGAGCGCGCCAGAGCCTTGGGAAAATGCCGTAACCACTGAGGTGCTTCTTCGCACGCCTATAGACCTGAAAACGCTGGAGTCAACGAACTATAACCACGGCGAATGGTTTTTCGGTTTTGGTGCTTACCCTAAATGGCTCGGCTATACGCTCGGTTATCAAATGGTTGGGCGCTGGCTTGCATCTGTTGGCGAAGTTGATGCTTCAACCTGGATCAACGTGCCCGCACACATTGTTGTCGCGTCAGCGCTAGAGGATGGCATTGTGTGCTCAACCCTGACGCCTACTTGATCGACCTGCTGGAAGAACTGACTGCGCGGGAACGGTGTTTTCAGTCTCGACAATCGTCTGGAGCTTTGCATGAAAGTTGGCGTGATCTCCGATACCCATGGCTTGCTCCGCCCTGAGGCCCTTGCCGCGCTGGAGGGTTGTGAACGGATCATCCATGCAGGCGACATCGGCAGCCTGGACATTCTCGATCAATTGGAGTCCATCGCCCCACTGCATGTCGTGCGCGGGAACAATGATCTTGACGCTCCCTGGGCAAAGGATCTTGCAGATTGCCTGCGTTTCGACCTCAACGGCTGGGAGACGTTGCTGGTGCATGACATCGCCGATGTCCCGGCCGTGCTCGATACCGCCATCACGTTGGTCATCACCGGGCATTCACACAAGCCACGCATCGAATGGCGCGGCGAACGGTTGTATCTGAATCCGGGCAGCGCGGGACGCAGGCGCTTCAAACTGCCGGTGACGCTGGCGCTGTTGGACGTACTCGAAACCTCAATAGAGCCGCGCCTGGTCTCGCTGCTGGAGTGATGTTCACGAAACAAAAACGGCTCGTTTTAAAAACGAGCCGTCGTTGTGCAGAGGCTTATCGGGGAAAGTACCCGGACGTCAGATCAATCTCAAAGTTGATCCGCATCAATCACCGCTTTGGCGAACGCCTGTGGATCTTCCTGCGGCAGGTTGTGGCCGATGCCGCCGCTGATCAGCCGGAACTCGTATTTGCCGGTGAAGCGCTTGGCGTAATCCTCGGGAGCAGGGTGCGGGGCGCCGTTGGCGTCGCCTTCAAGGGTGATGGTCGGCACGCTGATGGAAGGCGCCGTGGCCAGTTTCTGCTCGATCGCTTCGTATTGGGGCTCGCCCTGGACCATGCCCAGACGCCAGCGGTAGTTGAACACGGTGATCTCGACATGGTCGGGGTTGTTCAACGCCTTGGCGCTGCGGTCGAACGTGGCGTCATCGAACGCCCATTTCGGCGAAGCCAGTTGCCAGATCAACTTGGCGAAGTCGTGGGTGTTTTTCTCGTACCCGGCGCGACCGCGGTCGGTGGCGAAGTAGAACTGATACCACCACTGCAATTCAGCCTTGGGTGGCAGCGGATTCTTGCCGGCCGCCTGGTTGCCGATCAGATAGCCGCTGACCGAGACCAGCGCCTTGACCCGTTCTGGCCACAACGCCGAGACGATGTCGGCCGAACGCGCGCCCCAGTCATAACCACCGAGCACGGCTTGTTTGATTTTCAGCGCATCCATGAAGTCGATGACGTCACTGGCCAGCGCGGCCGGTTGGCCGTTGCGCACGGTTTTCCCGGACAGGAAATGTGTATCGCCATAGCCACGCGCATAGGGCATCAGCACTCGATAGCCCTTGGCGGCAAGCAGCGGTGCGACCTCGTCATAGCTGTGAATGTCGTACGGCCAGCCGTGCAGAAGAATCACCACCGGACCGTCCACCGGGCCTGTCTCGGCGTAGGCCACGTTCAGCAGTCCGGCCTTGACGTGTTTGAGTGGGCCGAACGGCGATGGGGCATAAGTGGCGTCGGTCTTGGTCTCGGCTGTCTGTGCGGTGGTGGTGGTTTGTGCGTGGGCTGCACCGACTGCGCCAAACAGAGCCAGCGCGAGGATCGACGAGCCGACCAGACGGCGGCGGGTAGTGCCGGTTTTGTTTTGCAGTGCCATCTTCATACTGATGTCTCCGTTGCATGCCGTTGGCCAGGGGTTCTGGTTGATCCCCTTGAAGCCTTGCGAGCATTTGAACGCGGTGACGTATCTGGCCTGTGTCGAATCGGCGGCCAGGTGAAAACTCATGTATCAAGAGGATAGACAGACACACTGTGATACACGGGATCGCTGCACCTGATCTTCGATCCGGAGTGACTGTGCGGTATCCGTTTGTACAGGTACGTGAAGCCTGCGAGAGTCTCGGCAGGGGGGGGAAGTGATCATCAAGATCGCTTGATAATGTCAGGCGCCGAAACGGCTGATGCCTGTCAGTCAAGAGGATTTGTAGGAGCGAGCTTGCTCGCGAAGGACTTCAGGATAACGCGTGTATCCAGAGAATACGCGTTATCGTTGGCGTCCATCGCGAGCAAGCTTGCTCCTACAAGAGTCAGCTTTCGCTTACCGAGATTGCATCACTCAGAAGCAAGCGCGGCATCCCCTTGTAACGGTTGAGTGTCAGCGGCGGGCTGGCGACCCACCTTGAACCATGCCGCGTACAACGCCGGGACGAAGAAGATCGTCAGTAGCGTCGCCACGGTCAGGCCGCCCATGATCGCAATTGCCATCGGCCCCCAAAACACACTGCGCGTCAGCGGGATCATTGCGAGTACGGTGGCCAGCGCCGTCAGCATCACCGGTCGGGCCCGGTGAATGGCAGCATCCAGCACAGCATTCCATGGGTCGCGCCCTTCGGCGATCTCGATCTGTATTTGATCGATCAGGATCACTGCGTTGCGCATGATCATGCCACCCAGTGCGATGATGCCCAGGATCGCAACGAAGCCCAGCGGCGACTGGAACACCAGCAGCGCCGGCACCACACCGATCAGACCCAGCGGTGCGGTCAGCACGACCATCCACATGCGGGAGAAGTTCTGCAGTTGCAGCATGAGCAACAGCAGGATGGTGATCATCATCAGCGGGGCCACCGCGATCAGCGCCTTGTTGGCCTTGTCACTTTCCTCAACGGCTCCACCCACGTCGATGCGGTAGCCCGACGGCAGTTTCGCTTCGACGTCCTTAAGCAACGGCAGGATCTCCTGAGTCACCGATACACCTTGCTCGCCATCCTTCACGTCGGCACGCACCGTGATTGCCATATCGCGGTTGCGGCGCCAAAGCACTGGCTCTTCCAGCTCCGAGCGCACTTGTGCGACTTGCGACAGCGGTACAACTGTTCCCTGGCGCGTGTAGAGGTTGATGTCTTTCAGTGTGTCGAGGTTCAAGCGCTCCTCAGGCACAGCACGGGCCACGATGTCGATCAGGTCCTCGTGCTCACGCAATTGCGACAGGGTTGCACCGTTCATCACAGTCTGGGTCACCAGCGACACGTCAGACGGCGTGAGGCCGAGCGAACTCGCCTTGTTCTGATCCAGTTCCACCTTCAGCGTGCGCACCGGGTCGTTCCAGTCAAGCTGGAGGTCGCGGATCTTCGGGTTGGACGCCACCACGTGTTCCACCTCGCGAGCAATCTGGCGCACCTTCTGGGTATCAGGCCCTACGACGCGGAACTGCACCGGGTAGCCGACAGGTGGCCCCAACTCGAGCCGGGTCACGCGCACCCACGCCTGCGGGAATTGTTGGTCGGCCGAGGCCACCAGCCGTGCACGTACCCGCTCGCGTGCATCCAGGTCCTTGGTCATCACAACGAACTGGGCAAATCCCGGATTCGGCAGTTCAGGGTTGAGCGAAAGATAGAAGCGTGGCGCACCGGCGCCGGTGTAGGCGGTATAGAAACGCACGTCCTCGTCCTTCGCGAGGAGCTCCTCCATGTGCTTGACCTGCTCGGTCGTCGCGGCGAACGAGGAACCTTCCTTGACGCGCAGGTCAATGACCAGCTCAGGGCGCGAGCTGTTGGGGAAGAATTGCTGCGGCACTAGCTTGATACACGCCAGAGCAAGCACCAGAGCGCCAACTGTCGCACCGATGACCACCCAGCGGCGCTCGATGGCGGCGTCGATCAGGCGGCGCAGGCTGCGGTAAAACTTTGTGTCGTGCGGATTACCGTGCTGGTGATTGCCCAGGTCATTGGGCAGCATCTTGACCGCCAGGTACGGCGTGAAGATGCCGGAACAGATCCACGAGAACAGCACCGCGGCGCCGACGATCCAGAAAATGCCACCCGCGTATTCGCCGGTGGTCGACTTCGAGAGGCCGATCGGCAGGAAGCCCACGACGGTGATGAGTGCGCCGGTCAGGCGCGGCATGGCGGTGGACTGATAGGAGAAGGCGGCCGCCTTCACGCGGTCCATGCCGGTTTCCATCTTCGCCACCATCATCTCGATGGCGATGATGGCGTCATCCACCAGCAGTCCCAGCGCGATAATCAGCGAGCCGAGCGAGATGCGCTCGAGGTTCCAGCCCATCGCCAGCATCACCAGCGCCACACCGCCGAGCACCAGCGGCACGGTGGCCGCGACCACGAGGCCTGCGCGCCAGCCCAGGCTGGCCAGGCTCACCGCGATCACGATGATCAACGCCTCGGCCAGTGCGCGACCGAAGTCCAGGATTGCATCCCGCACGGTGGTTGGCTGGTCGGCCACGAGTTCGAGTTCCACGCCATGCGGGAGCTCCGACTGGATTTTGGCGACGGCCGTGTCCATCTCCTTGCCAAGGTCCACGATGTTGCCGTCGCTGGTCATCGTAATGCCGAGCATCAGCACCGGCTGGCCGTTGTGGCGCACCGTGTAGGTGGGCGGATCTTCGAAACCACGTGTGACGGTCGCAATGTCGCCAAGCTTGATCAGCCGGCCGCCCGCGGTGATGGGCACGTTGCGGATAGCCTCTTCGCTTTCGAACTGGCCGCTCACGCGCACCATGACGCGGTCGCCATGGGTGTCGATCTGACCTGCGGGCAACATCGCGTTCTGGCTTTTGAGGCTTTCGGCGATTGCCAGCGGTGTAATGCCCAACGCTGCCAGGCGCTCGTGCGAGAACTCGACATAGATACGCTTGGCCTGTTTGCCGATGAGGTCGATCTTTTTGACCATCGGCACCTGCAGCATCTGGCGCTTGATGTTCTCGGCCGCGTCCGTCAGGTCGGCGTGACCGACGCCGTCGCCCTTGATGGCGTACATCAGGCCATACACGTCGCCGTACTCGTCGTTCAGGATCGGGCCGATCACGCCGTCAGGCATCTCGAGGCTCAGGTCATTGAGTTTCTTGCGCGCCTGATACCAGGCTTCGCGCTGGTCAGCCTTGGAAGTGCCGCCGCGCACGGTGAGCGTCATCCCTGCGTAGCCTTGCCGCGCGTAGGTGACCACCTTCTCGAAGTTGTCGATCTGCTCGAATTTCTTCTCCATGCGGTTGAGGACCTGGTCCTGCAACTGCTGGGCAGTGGCGCCCGGCCAGATGACCATGGCGGTCATGGAAGGCACGGAAAAGTTCGGATCTTCGAGCTGGCCGAGCCGGGTGAAGCTGAAGGCGCCGGCCACCGCAACAATGAGCAGCATGAACAGAACGATGGCGCGATGGCGCAGCGCCCAGTCGGTGAGGTTGAAGTTGTTCATCGGGCGGCCTGCTGCGTGGTATTCGCGTCAGCGATTGGCGCACCGGGGAGCGCGACCGTCAGTCCGGATGTCATCTTCTGGACGCCGGCGGTGACGACCAATGCGCCAGCCTTCGGCCCGGAGACGAGCACCTCATCGTTGCGGTAGCCCAAAACGGCCACATGCTCCAGTTCGACGGTGCCTACCGGATCCTTGCCCGAGGGCGTGACCACCCACAGCGCGGGCTGACCGGCGCTTTGCGTCAGTGCCGTGGCGGGCACTGCCGCCACAGCGGTATTTGTCATTACACGCTCGGCCATCACCGTGGCGGTGGCGCCCAGCGGCAGTGCCTGCACCGGCTTGAGCCGCGCGCGATAGGTGCGCGTCTGCGCTGCAGCCTGTGGCGACAGCTCACGCAGCGTGACATCGAAGACCTCGCTCGGCGCACTGGCCAGCGAGGCCTTGAAACGCGCGCCCTTGAAGACGGACAGCTGATCCTCGGGCACGTCTATGACGATCTCGGATTCATCGGGATTCGCAATCGAGACAACCGATTGACCCTCCGCCACGACCTGGCCGGCCTCAAAGCGCAAAGCTGTGACGACGCCGCTGCGCGAGGCGCGCAATACGGTGTATTTGAGACGGTTGCGCGCAAGCTCGAGCTTGCGCGCTTCGGCTTCGGCGGTCGCATGCGCGGTTTGGGCATTGGTCTGCGCGCGCTCTTCGTCGGCCGCACTGACCGAGCCGTCAGCCTTCAGCGCAGTCAGGCGCTGGCGGTCCGAGTCGGCTTGGCGTGTCTGCTCGACGGAAACCGTCCACTGCTGTCGCGACGCTTCCTCGGCGAGGCGGTAGTCGCTGTCATCCAGTACGGCGAGGATGTCGCCTTCGCGCACAAACTGGCCGACATCGACCTTGCGCTGAGCTACCTTGCCGCCTACGCGGAAGGCCTGGTCGACTTCATGCCGCGACTGTACGGTGCCCACGTAGCGACTGATGTTACGGGCATTGTCGTAGCTGATTTCAACGGTGCGTACCGGTCGTGGCGCTTGCACGGTCGGCTTGTCCGGGCTGCACGCGCAAAGCATGACGGCGACGGCCAGGGCGCCGGCCGCAGTAAGGGAGGTTTTCAAGGCGGTTCCTCTAGTAAAACGGCAAATTCTTAAGAAAGTGGTGGCAGGTCGGCTTTGGTGGCAGCGGTGGGGGTAGCGGGTTGTTCGAACACCTGCCAGCCCCCGCCCAGTGCCTTATAGAGCTGCACGCTATCGATCAGCAGGCGGGTGTTGCTTTCGTTGGAGTTCAAGCGTGCCGCCAGGCGCGCGCGCTGCGAATCCAGCAGTGGCAACAGGTCGATCTGCCCGCGGTTATAGAGTGACTGGGCGCGGTTCTGCGCAGCCTCGGCGGACGCGGCGGCCAATTGCAGCGACCCGGCGCGGCGCCGCTCCTGCGCCAACGTGACGAGGGCGTTCTCGACATCTTCGAGTGCCCGTACGATGCCGTCTTCGGCGCGCAGCACCGCCTCTTTTTGAGCGCTTTCGGCAGCATCGTTGATGGCTTGCGTGCGCCCGGCGTTAAAGAGCGGCATCGCCAGCAGGCCCGCCACGTTGGTGAAGCGTGCAACGCCGAGATCGGCGCCGTTCAGGCTCAAGCCCTGGCGGCCGAAGGAGGCATCGAGGAACAGCCGCGGAAACCACTCGGCCGCGGCCACCTTGCGGCGCGCATTGGCTGCATCGAGCTGCGCCATCAGCGCCAGCACGTCAGGTCGGCGTTGCAGCAGCTCGGCGGGCTGACCCGGCTTGGCCTCGGGCACCACGGCCACATCGCTAATCGAAGTCTGGATGTTCGCGGTATTGAAGGACTGGTCGGCAATAAGCACCGCAATACGATGGCGCGACACAGCCACCTGCGTTTCCAGCGGCGGAATCTGCGCCCGCGCCGACAAGGCGTCGGTCTGCGCGCGTTCGACGTCGAAGGCGGACGCCAGGCCCGCCTGCTGGCGAGCGGCAACCAGGCGCAGCGTCTCGTCCTGCATCGCTGAGATGGCGCGCAGCGTCGCGACTTGGCGTTGCGCACCGAGCAGTGTGAAGTAGTTGCTGACGACGTCGCTCATCACCAGCAGGCGTACGCCGCGCATGCTGTGCTCCGCGGCCATCGCATCGGCGTCGGCCGCCGCTGCGCCGGCGCGCAGGCGGCCACTCAGGTCGAGCTCCCACGAGACGTCCAGGCCCGCACTGGTGCTCTTGGTATCCGGATAACCCTGTTTCGTGGCCGAGCTGTAGCCGCTGCTGCGATCGCTGCCGGAGGCGGATGCGCCGACACTCGGGAACAGCCATGATTGGCTGACCGTTTCGCCGGCACGCGCGGCGCGCAGGCGCTCGGCGGCAATCTTGACGTCGCGATTCTCGCGCGCTGCCCGGCGCACCAGATCCGTCAGCACCGGGTCGTGGTAGACCTCCCACCACGCCGCCTCGGGCTCCATTTCGGAGGCCGTGCTCGCGGAGAAGTTGCTCGGCAGTTCTACCGACGGCGTGAGCACCTCCGTGGAGCAACCGTTCAAGACCAGGGCAACAGACGCGGTGAGCGCTGCCCCCATGATGACGCTAACCACGCGTTCGGCATATTGCAGGGGCGTCTGCCCGCTGCGGGTCAACAGATGGGAAGTTGGAAGTCGCGACATCGGATTGGACTCGTAAAGATTCGAGGTTGCATCAGCGTAGAGCCCAGGGTGCGCGAAGTCGTCAGCGAAGGGTCGCCGCTCGGTCGCCATATCGGGCTCTCATTCAGGTTGGAGGCGTCACTCGCCGTCGGCATCTGCCGCGTGCTCACCGGCCGCGGACGCGAGGTCTGAGGCAATCGACTCCAGCAGCTCTTCGGCGGACGAGAACTCGCGCTGACGCCCGGTGACCAGGTTTTCGAGGCGGCCCACGAGGGCCTCGGGCGTGGCATCGCTACGCAGCTTGACTACGTACGAGCGGCGGCTCGGGTACTTGGATTCAGGGTTCAGGCTCATGGCGGACCAGGGGATCAGGAAGTTCGGCGACAGCGTATGCCGCCCCCTGGGTGGAGTCGTAAGCAAAAGGTCGGAATTCGGTCGGGACAGTACCCGCCGAACAGAGGCGGCGATCAGCGGAACGCTGGTGGCCGCACGGTTTTCAGCCCACGCTGAGTGGGCGCGATCTCAGTCCACCAGACATGCAGGGTACGTCTTGTCGCTTCAAGTCGACTGGGCAGCCTGAAGCAGTGAGCGTGCACGTTTCACCAGTTCGGTTCCGTGAGTTTCAGGCAATTGCTCAATCAGCGTCGACAATGCCTGGTCGTCCTCGGCCGCAGCCTCGTGGTGTTCGCACAACTCCACCAGCGCTTGCAGCTCCAGCCACGGTGCCTCCTGGGATCGAGCTTCCACAATTGAGCGCCGCACCGCAGCACTGCCTGCGTCCCACCGACCCTGCGTTCGCGCGATCACTGCCTCCAGTAACCATAGCTGCGGCAGGTACACGCGCTCGCCCAGTTCCTCAACCACCCGAAGTGCTTCCTGTAGTTCGACTTGCGCTGCAGTGCAATCACCTGCCAGCAGCAACGCCTCGGCGGCGTAACCGAGTACCTCGCTGGCGCCGGAGCGCATGCCGAGCCCGGTGTGTTCTTCGTAGGCCTCGCGGATGCGTCGGTAGCCGTCGCGCGGTGCACCGTTGCGCGCGTCAGCCCAACCGCGCCACCAGCGGCAAGCCGTCCGCCCCAGTGCGAGTGAAGACTCATCGACCAACTTCTGCATGTCGTCAGCCAGCGCCGCTACACGCAGAGGGTTCCCCAGCCGCACCTCGATCAGCACCTCCTGCCAGGTGGCTATCAGCCACGTCATAGGCTGACGAAGCGTTTGCGCGCGGGTTCGCGCCCGCTGCATATGAGTTCGGCCTTGCTCAACCAGGCCTGAGCGCACCAGCTCTATGGCCAGCATGCCGTGCAACATCACCTGAGGATCGGCGGCAAAAATCTCGTTCGTCGCGATGTCCAGCGGCTCGGCGATCGCGAGGGCGCGCTCCAGCCAACGGCGAGTCGTTTTCGTGCGTCCCTGGAGGTGATGCACATCGCCCTGGACGAAGCACGCCGCCAGCATGAGCTCTTGATCATGTGTGTCGCAGGAGAGGGCTTCCGCACGCTCCGCCACCTCAAGCGCCAGCGCATAGTCGCCGCGCAGACCCAGCAGATAGCCGAACCCGTGCAGCAGGCGACCGCGCATGGGGTGTTCGGGTACATCTGCCAGCAGCCTGTACGCACGTTCGAAGGCGTTCTTGGCTTCGCTACCGACACCGAACATATGGAATGCCGAAACCCCCTGCAGCGTCGCCAAGGTAATTTCGAGCGCATTTCGCTCCGTCCCTTCGGGTGCCTGTGGGAGCAGGACCAAGGCGCGCTCAGTGAGGCCAATGCACAAGTCCGGGCTGAAGTGCAGAAGCGCAGCTTCTGCGGCCTCGGCGTAGTAGCGCAGTGCGATCATTGGCAGCCGGGCGCGGTCAAAATGCATCGCCAGTTCCGAGGCAGCAACCTGTACGCCGGTCGTGCGCTCGCGTTCGAGGGCAGCGCCGACCTGGCGATGGAGATGGGTGCGCAATGAGCGTGGCGTGCGTTCATACAGCACCTGGCGAAAGAGGGCATGCCGGAACGAGTAGGGTAATTCTATCTCTTCAGCGTCGGTGGCCCGGGACTGTGTGAGCCAGACCTGCGCGCGCATCAGCTCCTCACAAGCGCTGATGACCCAGGAATGGTCGCGTTCGAGGGCCAGCGAAACCGTTTCAACCCGGAATTCGGCCCCGCAAACTGCTGCTGCCGAGAGGAGTGTTTGTTGCTCCGGATTCAGCTTGGCGATGTAGTGATCGATGATGGCTGCGAGGTTTTCTGGAACCGCCAGATCCGCAAGCCGAGCCTCGACGGTGGCTTTGTCGTCCTGTGGGTCCATCACTTCACCAATGATTGACGAAACGAACAACGGCACACCGTCGGTCCGCTCGTGCAGGGCGCGCACGAAGGCTTCATCGCCTGCCAGCGAGGCTGAGCGCAGCGCAACATAGTCAGCGACCTCGGTTTCCGAGAACGGATCGAGCACCACTTCTTCGCACAAACGCTGCAGGCGCAGTTCATGGCGCAACGAACTGAGCGGATGCTCGAGTGCCACGATCTCGGCAAGCCGGAAGCTCGACAACCACATAAGCCGCGCGCGGCCACGTCGCCGCGCCACATAGTCGATTAGCTGAACCGTAGCTCGATCGCTCCAGTGCAGGTCTTCGGTCACCAGCATCAGCGGGCGCTGCTCGGTGTAGCGGTCCAGCAGTTCGCCCATCTCCCTGAGCATGCGCTCCGGGCCGACGCCGGCAAGCTCGCGCCGCAATGCGTCTCGCTCCTCCGTAGTACTCAGCCACGGAAGCTGCAGCAGCCAGGTCGGTGCCACGGCGCGCATCAGCGCCGGCAGGGTGGGGTCGTTGCGGCACAGATCGGCTAACGCCTCCAGCACCGGCAGATACGGCTCGCCGGTGCCGTAGTGCTCCACGCAATGGCCGCGAGCGCAGGCGATGTCGCCAAGGTTTTCGAGGAAGTGTTCGATCAATGTCGTCTTGCCAATCCCCGGTTCTCCGGCGAGCCAGACCACTGCACGCTGGCCGCCACTTGCCCGCTCCCAGGCCCGTTGCAGCCTGGAGACCTCGTCGGTGCGACCGATGAATGACGGTGACGAATGTGTGCCGGGCGCCGTAACCGTCGCGGATGCAGGCAGCATCGAAAGTGCGGAGGAGGGCGGGGCGATGAAGCGATAGCCGCGCCGCGACACAGTCTCGATGAAGCGAGGATGCCTGGGGTCGTCGCCCAGCACCTTGCGCAGATCGCTGATGGCCGTCTTCAGGACCGAATCGCTGACGAACCGATGCCCCCACACGGCATCAAGCAAGGCATCCTTGGTGACCAGCGATCCTGGCTGGCGTGCCAGCACGCATAACAAACTGAAGGGAGTCGGCGCTAACGCCACCGCTTGTCCGTTACGCAACAAACAGGCGTTGGATTCGTCGAGCTCGAACTCGACGAAGCAGAGCAATACTGGGTTCGAATGGGACTGCGGACGTGCCACGGTTGATTCCTAAAAACTAAAACAGGGTTATGCGCTGCGAAGCTTCACATGGGGTTCGATACTAAAAACCGGGGTGTACCCTAATGCTGATCAGTTAAAAGCTGACTCTTGTAGGAGCGAGCTTGCTCCGGGCGGCGTTCCGACGATGGACGTCAACGATAACGCGTACTCTCTGGATACACGCGGCGTCCTGAAGTCCATCGCGAGCAAGCTCGCTCCTACCCTGACAGGCATTAGGGTGTGGCCGGTTTCCTGGTGCTATTGACCCGCTTTTTTTTCAACCGTTCTCCTGCCTCGGCTCAATTTGATCCCTTGACGCCAGTCACGCTGCTCTTCTGTTCTGGGCCAATGCTCCAATGACAACGCTGATCGGTTCTGAAGCCAAGCGTCGTCGGTCGGAAACTGGTACACGCACAACTTAACGTCACCCGGCAACCCGGTCGGAACGCGGCCCGTTGACGCCTGACATTTCGCCTTCTTGTATGGGCCTGAGGCGGCTTGGCAATGATCCCAAAAAATAATGACAAAAACATCAATATTGAAATATCTCTCAATATTGCATACCTTTCACATTGCCTGACGATGAGACCACGCTTCTCACGACTTCAATCACAACAAGGGCTCGAGATGAACAACAACAAAAAAGTTTCCGAATTGCCTCCCGCCGCCGTTGACGTGCTGGTCATCGGTTACGGTCCGGTAGGTGCGACAATCGCGGCGCTGCTCGGCCGCTATGGGATAACGACCCTGGTACTGGACAAGGTCCATGAGATCCTGTTGATGCCTCGTGCCATTGTTCTGGACAACGAGGCACTGCGTATCCTGCAACTCGCCGGTTTGTCGGAAGACGCGTTCGAGAAGATCGTTATTTCTGAAGTGAAGATGCACTCCCCGGTGGTCGGGCAGTTCGGTCGAGCCAATACCGAGGGGTGTATCGACGGCCATCCCAAGCTTGTGACTTTCTATCAACCCGACCTTGAGCGAGCGATGCGCTGCCAGGTTTCCCGGCTGAAGTCCGTAACCACCCTGGGTGGTTTTGAGCTTGAGAGCCTGGTTGAGATGTCGGATGGCGTCTTCGCTTCCGTACGGGATGAAGATGGGCAGTCGCATTCCGTTCGTGCCCAGTACCTGATCGGTGCGGATGGCGCAAGCTCCAGGGTCAGGGCGCTGATTGGCCAGGAGTTCGAAGGGCAGACCTATGCGGAGGATTGGCTGATTGTCGATGTCAAGAACCGGCACAAGTCAGCGATTGATCACGTTGAGTTTATCTGTGATCCACGGCGCCCAACGCCGCACATGCCTGCACCCGGCGGCAGGGAACGTTGGGAATTCATGCTGCAACCCGGCGAATCCCGGGAAGAGCTGGAAAGCCCGGAAAGCATAGCCCGGCTGATCTCGCCATGGATCAATCCGCAGGAGCTGGAAATCGAGCGCAAAGCGGTGTATCGATTCCACGCGCGCTGCTGCGACAGATTCAGCAAGGGTCGCGTCTTTCTTGCTGGCGATGCAGCCCACATCACGCCTCCTTTTGTCGGGCAAGGTCTCGTAGCGGGACTTCGAGACGGTGCCAACCTTGCATGGAAACTTGCTTGGGTCCTTCGCGGCCATGCTGCGCCTGCAATACTCGAGACCTATGACGTAGAGCGCCGCCCCCATGCCCAGGCGATGATCAATCTGGCGAAACTCATGGGCCGCCTGGTGATGCCCAAGAACAAGATCGCGGCTTTCTTTATCCACGGCCTGATGCGTACGCTGGCGTTGGCTCCCGCTACCAGGAGGTACTTCGAACAGTTGGACATCAAGCCGAAGAACATCTTCAAAAACGGCCTGTTCGTGAAGCATCGTCGGGGCGACAAGCTGGTACGTGGCGGCCTGTTCCCCCAGGCCTGGGTTCGCAACTTCCAAAAGCAGATCAAGCTGAGCGACGATGCGCTTGGAGATAACCTGACCCTGGTTGGATTCGGTGTTGACCCGTTGTCACTGCTGACCACTGAACAGATCGTTTCCTGGGAAAAAATGGGAGGCCACTTCCTGGAGGTCAGAGCACGAGGCCAGCGCTCCGACGGCAGCTGTGATTTCATCGAAGACATGAATCATGAAATTCTGCCTTTGGCTGCCAAGGGAACGCTCGTCGCGATTCGTCCCGACCGAATCATCATGCACCACGCCCCTGGCGCAGAGGCAGGCAGTTTCATTCAAGTGTGCAAGGGCTTGCTGGCTAGCGA
Source organism: Pseudomonas sp. LBUM1670 (assembly GCF_059695695.1). Lineage (NCBI taxonomy): Bacteria > Pseudomonadati > Pseudomonadota > Gammaproteobacteria > Pseudomonadales > Pseudomonadaceae > Pseudomonas > Pseudomonas sp. LBUM1670. The sequence continues at coordinate 2,544,478 of NZ_CP166783.1, forward strand.
AGACGCCACTTCTACCAGCGTTTCCGCTACCATCAGCGAGCCCATTAGATTGCGAGCTTGATAATGCATTCCCCCACTCTTCCTTTAGAAGCGGCTACGCCAGAACCTCTCTCGAGAGGTCACAAGAAGCGTGAGCGCACCCGTCGCGGTCTGGTCGACGCGGCATTGCGTCTTATCGCACGTAAGGAAGTGGGGGAGATTGCACTGCTCGAGGTGGCCGCGGAAGCGGCGGTATCCAACGGAACCATCTACAACTATTTTCGAACTCGCGACGAGGTGCTGGAGGCGGTGGGCATTGCCATGGCCGCCGAGTTCTCCGATGCCATTTCCGCCGTGAGTAAGGACGTAAGCTGCGGCGCACAGCGGCTTTCGATTGGCGTGCGCATGTTTGTATGCCGGGCCGCCACCGACCACCAATGGGCGAATGCGCTGTTGCGAATCATCCATTTCGACCAGGCCATGCGCTCGCGTTTGGCTGGCCATGTACTTGGCGATCTGCGAGAGGGGCTGCGTGAGGGCACTATTGCTTACGAGGACGAAAGGGTCGCCCTGGACATAGTTTTGTCGTGCACGACCGGAGCCATGCGCTCGGTTGTCGAGGGGCGTGCAGTGGTGGAGTACGATCTGCGGGTCGCCGAAATGGTTCTCCAGGCTCTGGGTGTAACACCTGCCAGAGCCAGGAGAATCGCCGGCAAGCCGCTACCGGCCTGAACTGATGACTTCCTTGATCGGTCTGGCTTGATCAATCCATAGCCGATAGTTCTTCGCCTGGCGACGAGACTTCAACTGATTGCCGATCAAGGCCAGGAGGGGTGAGGTCCCGGGTTTTGTCCCTTTCCCTTTGCTCAGCAAGCCGAGCTGCTTCTTGACCACCGACGCCACTGCAAGCGATGCCAGTGCCTTGTTCTTCCAGCGGACGACGACGGGCTCCACTTGAGTGTCCTGGCCTGCCATCCATTGGCTTGGCAGGGTCGGCTCGATTGCCAACGCAGTGGCAAGCCCCACCATCGACACTGAGCCGCTAACCACGCGCTCCGCGACCTCCTTTCTACGCACGCCGCCGGTGACCATCAGTGGCATGCGCGCTATTTCTCCTATTTTCTCCGCGAATTCGAGAAAGTAGGCTTCTCGAGCCAGGCTGCTGCCATCGCGGGTCTGTCCCTGCATTGCCGGGCTTTCGTAGCTGCCACCCGACAACTCGACCAGGTCGACCGCCTTGGCGTTAAGCATTTCCACCACGCGAGCCGCATCCGCGGCATCGAATCCGCCACGCTGAAAGTCCGCGGAGTTGAGTTTCACTGCGACGCAAAAGATCGGTGCCACTCGCTGACGTATTGCGTCGATGGTTTTCAGAAGAATTTGCGCGCGGTTTTCCAGGCTGCCGCCCCAGCGGTCGTCACGACGATTGGTCAGGGGCGAAAGGAATTGGCTGAACAGGTAGCCATGCGCTGCGTGAATCTCCACGCCGGTGAATCCGGCACGTTCGGCCAGCACCGCCGCTTGGGTATAACGCCCGATCAGCTCTTCGATCTCCTGCTCCTCTAAAGCCCTGGGCAGCACAAACGCTTTTGAAAGTCCGGGGATATCGACCGCAACTGCGGAGGGGCCCCTTGCCGATTGCCCCATTGAAGCCAATAGCTGCCGTCCGGGATGATTGATTTGCATCCAGACCTGGGCTCCGCGACTGCGGCAGGCATCGGCCCATAGCCTGAATTTGGCCAGGTGTTGATCGTCCTCAAGCACTACGCCAGCGGGGCCGGTCAAGGCGTGACGGTCAACCATGACGTTGCCAGTGATGATCAGGCCGGCGCCACCCTCGGCCCAACGCCGATAAAGGTTAACCAGCGCTTTCCCGGGAGCGTGTTCCTCATCCGCAAGGTTCTCCTCCATGGCAGCCTTGGCGATTCGGTTTGGAATCACCGTGCCGTTAGGTAATCGAAGCGGTTTGAAGAGCTTTGAGCCGGTCATATTCTGTCCTTGAGCTAGTGAAAAATCGGCCAGCCATCGCTACGTGTCAAACCGTTTGAGCGCCGTCTGCACAGTGCTTGCTCAGTTTGTTGAAGTCCTGGTTTTCATCGATGGGCAGGGCTGGATAGCTTGCCGGGAAGGCGAGCCTGAGATAAAACCGTAATTGAACACGCGTGTTCATTTGTGTCAATGTGTATAGCGTTTGCTGGCCCGGTAACCTCGATCAAACCATCCGGGTCATTAGGTTGTAGAGCGGTTTTCAGAGATAAAAACCTACATCCTGAAAAATGTTGTTGACGGAGAATGAACACGAGTGTTCAATCAAGCCATAAGGTAATCCTGGAGAGAGCCGTGGAATCCCTGAATCCAACACAGCGCCGCATTCATCAGGCTGCCTTTCGCCTGTTCGCCGAGCGGGGCACCTCGCAAGTGAACATCCTTGACCTCGCGCAAGAGGCAGGCGTGGCGCGCGGAACGGTCTATAGCAATATCGAAAGCATGGAAAGCCTGTTCGAGGCGGTTGCCAGCCATCTCGCGAGGGAGATGCATCAGCGCGTCAACAAGAGCTTCGATTCAATTTCCGATCCGGCACAGCGCCTTTCCAATGGTATTCGTCTGTTCATTCGTCGAGCTCACGAGGACTCTCAGTGGGGGGCGTTCATACACAAGTTCGCCATGAGCAATGCCGCGTTGCGCGAAATGTTCAGCAGCCAGGCGACCAAAGATCTTCTCAGTGGGCTTTCCAGTGGACGGTACAGGTTTGAGCAGGAGCAAATGCTCTCGGTAATGACGCTGATATCGACCAGCGTCCTTGGCTCGATCTTTCTCGTGCTGGAAGGTCACAGAACATGGCGCGAATCGGGCTCGGACACCTCCGAGCTGATTCTGCGGGCATTGGGTGTACCGCCAGAGGAGGCGCGTGCGTTGGCGACCCTAGAGTTGCCGGCACTGCCATCTCTCGACTGAGCTCGTAACTGACTTGACTGGACAAACCCCTGATTTTTCAGGGGGGCGGGACAACTTTGCCCTAAAAACCCGGAAAACAAGAACAATGAACAACAAAATCGAATTGCACCGGTTGGCGACACCACAACCCGCACGGCATCCGCAGCCGACGGTGAAGGCCCAGGACCTGACTCACCTGATCTTTCAACGGCCGGACTTGAATGAGGCGGCGCGTTTCCTGACCGACTTCGGACTGACGGTCAGTCGGCAGGATGCCGATACACTCTATCTGCGCGCCACCGAAGCCACCTCATACTGTTACCGTGTCCAACGGGGCGAAACTGCACGTTTTATCGGGTTCGGACTGGCAGTGCAGTCCCTGGAAGACCTGGAAAAGCTCGCTCGAATCCCGGGTGCGTCACCGGTAGAGAAGTCGGAGCATCCTGGCAAAGGGCATTGCGTCAGACTGACTGATCCTTCCGGTTTCATTGTCGAAGCCGTCTGCGATCAGACGCACGGCGAGCCTCTGGCACATCGAGCGCCTCTGCACTGGAACCTGGTGCACGAGCAACCGCGAATCAACGCGACGCAGCGCCCGCCGATTGCTCCCCCTGAAGTCCTCAAACTGGGTCACATCGTCATTGAAGTGGCCGACTATCAGGCGACCTGTGCCTGGTATACGCAGCATTTCGGGTTTATTCCCAGCGATGTGCAGGTACTTCCTGACGGCACGCCTATCGTCTCCTTCATGCGCCTTGACCTCGGCGACATTCCTACCGATCACCATACGCTCGCGATTGCGCAAGGGTTCATGGCTGCCTATAGCCATAGTGCCTATGAAGTCGTCGATGCAGATGCCGTGGGAATGGGGCAACGCGTCCTGCGCGAGCGCGGCTGGGAGCACTCATGGGGCATTGGCCGACACATTCTGGGCAGTCAGATCTTCGATTACTGGCAGGACCCATGGGGCGATAAGCACGAGCATTACTGCGACGGGGATCTTTTCACGGCCACCCGGCCTACGGGCATTCATCCGGTGAGTGCCGAGGCAATGGCGCAGTGGGGGCAACGCATGCCCAAGAGTTTTACGAAGCCCAAAATGAGCCTGGCCAATGTGCGTGCGCTGATCCGTAACCTGCGACGCAGCCCGGACGTATCCTTTCGCAAGCTGATAACACTTTTGCGGATGTTCGGGTAGAGCTGCCGCTATGTCGGGCAATTCAACCAGATATGGCCGGCGCGATGTGCTCAAAGCCGGCGCTGTGATTGCCGGCGGCTCGTTGGTTTACAGCGTCACCAGCCCGCCTTCAGAACAACACCAGAATTCTCGCGCCATCGAGCACGGGAACAACACTGCTCCAGGAGTGCCTTCAATGTCCGCAGTACACGTAGTCCGCTTTGAATTTCAGAATGGTATCCATTGGGGCGTGCTGCGCCAGGGCCGTATCACGGTTGTTCCCGGTACTTTTGAAACCACCGGTGACTTCATTAGCCAGAACAGTATCGCCGACCTCGCTCAAATCAAAGGTACGGAGCTGGATGCGGGCGAAGTGAAACTGCTGTCGCCGGTGACCCGTAACCAGCAGTTCGTCTGCCAGGGCGCCAACTATCGTCAGCACATGATCGAGTCGGGCATGGACCCGGATGCGAAGAAATTCAACATGATCTTCACCAAGGCAACGAGTTGCCTGGTAGCCGCTGACAGCGACCTGATCAAGCCGAGCCACGTGCGCTTCCTTGACTACGAGATCGAACTGGGCCTTGTGATGAAACGCGCGATCACCGGCGCTGTTGCTGTCACCGACGCCAATCTGCATGAGTTCATTGCAGGCGTCGTCATTGTCAATGACTACTCGGCTCGTGACATTCAGATTCCGCAGATGCAGTTCTACAAGGGCAAGAGCTACCGCACTTTCGGCCCGGTCGGCCCGTACCTGTGCCTTCTGGATGCCACGAACATTCATTACCTGAAAGATCTGCAGCTGCGCCTGACAGTCAACGACCAAGTGCGCCAGAACGACAGCACCGCCAACCTGGTTTACGGCCCTGCTGAAACCCTTACCGAACTCTCCGCCTTGCAAGATCTCGCCGTTGGCGACCTGATCGCCACCGGTACGCCTGCCGGCTGTGCCCTGACGATCCCTTCGCCTGGCAAAATGCGCATTGCAGCCCTGTTGCCAGAAGCCACCAAGTGGAAGCTTTTCCTCAAGGCGCAGGAAGGCCGGACGCAGTACCTCAAGGCCGGTGATGTGGTCGAAGCGCGCATCCGCAGCGCCGATGGTGTGATCGATCTCGGCGTGCAACGCAACCGAGTCGTGGGGGAAGCCTGATGGTCGTACAGACTCTGAATGACATCGAAAGTCTTGAACGAGTCCCCTTGTCGGAGCGCGGCCTGGCGTCCAGCACTTATGAAGCGCTGCGTCAGGCGGCCGAGCGCACCCCCGAGGCACCGGCGCTAAGCTTCTTCGCCGATGCCGCCGATTTCAAGCGCACCCACGAGTGGAACTACTCCCAGCTTTTCGCGGATATCACCCGCGCGGCAAACGCCTTCCACGACCTGGGCATAAAACCGGGTGAGGTGATTGCCTTCATCCTGCCCAACCTGCCAGAAACCCACTTCACTATATGGGGCGGGGAGGCAGCGGGCATCGCCATGGCGATCAACCCTCTGCTTGAGGCCAAGCAGATGGCTGGCTTGCTGAATGCCGCAAAGGCATCCGTGGTGGTGACACTCGCGCCGACTGCGGGCAGCGACCTGTGGCCCAAACTGGTTTCGCAGCTGGATGAGTTACCCACGGTCAAGTCTGTTGTCTGGGTCAGCATGGAACCCTATGTCGACGGGCCTGTGCGTGAGGCTCTCAAGGCCGTGGCACTGAAGGAACGCGACTTACACAGCGGCATCGCGATCCACGATTGGCAATCGCTGATGAATGCTCAGCCGCACACACACCTGAAGAGCGGTCGGCAAATCCGTCAGGATGAGTCCTCGTCGTACATCTGCACTGGCGGCACCACCGGGCTGCCCAAGATCGCCTCGCGTACCCATGGCTCTGAAGTATTCAATGCATGGGCCGTGGCCGCTCACTTGCAGCCACGCAGTGGTAGTCAGGTTATCTTTTGTGGCCTGCCGTTGTTTCATGTCAATGGTCAGCTGGTGACTGGACTGATGCCTTGGACTCTAGGCGACCATGTGATCCTCGGGACGCCTAACGGGTATCGTGGCGAGGGCGTGATCCCACGCTTCTGGGAGATGGTCGAGCACTTCGGTATCAACCTCTTTTCCGGCGTGCCAACTGTCTACGCTGCGCTTCTGCAAAATGAATGGCAGGGCCGCGACCTGTCCAGCCTTCGCTATGCAATGTGTGGCGCCGCGCCCATGCCGGCTGAGCTTTTCCGAGAGTTCGAGCTCCGGACCGGGGTCAAGATCCTTGAAGGTTACGGTCTTACTGAGGGCGCCTGCGTCTCTACGATCAATCCGCCCCATGGCGAGCGCCATATCGGCTCCATCGGGATTCGGATCGCCTACCAGGATATGCGCGCGGTCGTGCTCGATGATTCTGGAGAGTATCTGCGCGACGCCAACGCGGATGAGATCGGCCTCATCACGATCAGTGGTCCGAACCTCTTCGAAGGCTATCTGGATGAGCGTCATAACCAGGGCCTCTGGATCGATATCGACGGTCAGCGCTGGTTGAATACGGGCGATTTGGGTCGCCAGGATGCGCAAGGTTACTTCTGGCTGACCGGACGCAAGAAGGAGTTGATCATTCGCGGCGGCCACAACATCGATCCCAAGCAAATCGAAGAGGCTTTGCAGGGGCATCCCGCTGTCGCGTTGGCCGCTGCAATCGGCAGCCCCGATGCCTACTCGGGCGAGGTGCCGGTCGCCTACGTTCAACTGCGTCCCGGGCAAGCCTGCAGCACCGAAGAACTTGAGGCGTTCGCTCAACTCAACATCAGCGAGCGGGCAGCGGTTCCCAAGCGCATTGAAATCCTCGAAGCGTTGCCACTGACTGCCGTGGGCAAGATATTCAAGCCGGCTTTGCAGCAGCGCGAAATTGCCAAAGTAGTCCAGCAGGAAGTGGAGCGCCTGGGGCTTTCGGATATTGCGGTTGAAGTAGTGCAGGACAATCGTCGTGGGTTGGTCGCCCGCATCCGGGCCGGAGCCAACCAGGAAGTCCTGGCTCCGCTCTTGGGGCGCTATAGCTTTCAAATCGAGTGGCTTAATTGAGTTTCTGATTCACCCAGGCCCTGTTCAGTCAGGGCCTTTTACACAACTTCGATCAGTTCCAACCAGCGCTGAAAGTGCACGGGAAAGCGAAGCCTTGCCTGCGTGCAATCAACAAAAACAATAAACAAGAGGTGGACAATGAAACTGAATAGCCGTGTGATCCCATGTGTCTCTACTCAGCGTAAGTGTGCTGTCTGGATTGAGCTCAGCAGCGCCATCGCACTACTCAGCGCCTCTACAATTGCAAGCGCCAATGGCATTGCATTAAACGAACAAAGTGCAAGCAGTGCGGGGACTGCGTATGCGGGAAGGTCGTCATCCGCGCTGGACGCCAGCACTATCTTTGGAAATCCCGCAGGCTTGACGAAGTTGAAACGCCCTGAGATTTCCGGCGGGGCAGCGGTCGTCTCGGTGAGCGACGACATCAGTGATGCGCAGGGCGGTGCCCCAGGAACGAATAAAGGCGATTCGGTACCTTTGGGGGTCGTACCTTTCGCTTACATGTCGACGCCCCTTGATGATCGTTTTTCGATTGGTCTGGGCCTCTACGCGCCGAGCGGCCTGATCAATGATTACGAGAGCTCTTTTCAGGGCCGCTACCATGGCTCCTATAGCACGACCAAGGAAGTAACCCTTCAGCCCACCATTGCCTATCGGATCAATGATTACGTATCCATTGGTGGTGGACCGACCATAAACCGTTTCACTGCAAAGCTTCAGAATGACCTGGCCACCGGCTTCCTGAACAACGGCGTGGACACAGAGGTCACCATCAAAGGTGATGACACGGCACTTGGCTACAACGTTGGCATCCTGATTGACTTTACTGAGGCAACCAGTTGGGGGATTAACTATCACTCGAAGGTGGACTATGAACTCGAAGGGCATACTCAGGTTACTGGCTCCCCGAGCGTTATTCCGCTGGACGGAAATTATGACAACAAGATAGACCTCACGATGCCCGAATCCGTGGACACGTCTATCACCCATCATTTCAATGATCGCTGGACGGGATACCTGGGGACCACCTGGAAACGCTGGAGCCGGATCCAGAAGGTCGAGGCAGTCAACAGCGGTCTTTCCCCCGTGGGCCAGGCGATGGGCATGAGCACGGTGATCGAAGAAATGAACTGGCGCGACACTTGGAGCACCGCAGTAGGCGCCGCCTATCAGGTGAACCAGCAATGGGTGCTGCGCGCAGGATACGCCTATGATCCGTCGCCAATCAAGAATGCCGATCGCAGCGTGCGCATTCCGGTTGGCAATCGCCAGGCCGTGACTTTGGGCGGCGCTTATTCGCCGAATTCCGACCTGACGATAGACTTTGCTTATGGTTATCTCTGGGATTCCAAAGTCTCGGTAAAGCAGCCGGACAATTCTGGTCTTCAACCTGAATACAGTGCCACTTACGACAATAGTGCGAATGGGGCTTCCGTGCAGGCAACTTATCGGTTCTAAGCGACAGGACTCCATTTTTAAATGGAGTCGATTTCCGCGAGCCTTTCTTAAGGTTCACCTTTCATCGTTACTCAACTATCCCGACGGGGGTAATGCAGTTCTGTTTGTCACTCAGTACCCACTACCGCGAATACTCGCGGTAGTGGTCGTTCTCCATTTTTATTACCTCTAATCCATCGAGTTTGCCAAGTGAACCTTCTGAATCAGTCCAAATTCTCGACCAAGCTTTTGACATCGTTTGTCATTTGCGCCCTGATCACCCTCGCCGTGGGTGGGTTGGGAATGGTGGGAATCAACCGTTTGGCGACTGCGCTGTCTTTGACCTTTTCCAACAGCCTGGTTTCAGTGGGCAATATCAACGAAACCATGACCAGCCTGGTCGCGCACAACCGTGGGCTTTACCGGTTGCTTGACGCTTACGCCGGCGACGTGTCCGAAGCGGACAAGACGCGTGTTCGCCAGAACCTGGCGAAGGATCTGGCTCGGGCGGAAGACGCCTTCGCGACCTACCGTGCCACACCTCTGGCGGTTGATGAGCGGACAGCGGGAGACAAGTACAAAGAACTGTGGCCCGGTTATGTGGCAGGTGCCGGGAAGGTCCTTGAGTCGGTAGACGCCGGCGATCTTGATCTGGCACGCGATCGCTTGAACGCGTTGTCGGTTGACGTGTTTATTCAAGCCCGCGATTACCTGCGGGTGATGATTGATTCGAACAAGCGGCAGATCAAAGAAGGTGCCGAGGAGGCGCAGGAACTCGGAGCCAGCGCTACGCTGATGCTGTTGCTCGGGATCGTGATCGCCTTTCTGGTGGCTGTCGCCCTGGGCATTCTGATTACGCGCATGATCACTCGCCCGATGGCGCAGGCGGTCGCTAGTGCCCGGCGCATTGCCGGTGGCGATCTGACCCAGAGCATTTCCACTACCCGCGGCGATGAAGCGGGGCAGTTGCTCAATGCCTTGGCGGAGATGCAGGGCGGTTTGAAACGCACCCTTCAGCAGATCGCCGATGCCGCGGATCAGTTGGCCTCGGCGGCCGAAGAGCTGAGCACTGTGACCGATGAAAGTACCCGCGGCCTGACGCGGCAGAACAGCGAAATCGAGCAGGCGGCCACCGCTGTCAACGAAATGACTGCGGCAGTCGAGGATGTGGCGCGCAACGCCATGTCGACGTCCGAGGCCTCTAAAGCTGCAACCGAAGACGCTGCTCATGGCCGCAGTCAGGTTGATCACACGCTCGTGGGCATCAGCACCATGGTGCAAGAGATCACCGAGTCGACCGAGACGGTGACCGAACTGGCCGGGCAAGTTCGGGAAGTCAGCAAGGTACTGGACGTGATCCGCAGCATCGCCGAACAGACCAACTTGCTGGCGCTCAACGCTGCCATTGAAGCCGCCCGTGCTGGCGAACAGGGGCGCGGGTTTGCAGTGGTGGCCGATGAAGTGCGTGCGCTCGCCCATCGTACCCAAGCCTCCACCGTAGAAATCGAAGGGATGATCCATACCGTGCAGGCGGGCGCTAACGGGGCCGTCACCGCCATGGGCAAGAGCCTGTCGCTGGCTTCCAGCACTCAGGAACTGGCCCAGAGCGCCGGGGCGGCGCTGGAGAAGATTACAGACAGTGTCGTCACCATCAACGAGCGCAATCTGGTGATCGCTTCGGCATCCGAAGAACAGGCCCAGGTCGCCCGTGAGGTGGACCGTAACCTGTTGAATATCCAGGACCTCTCGACCCAGACCGCTGCGGGTGCCAATCAGACCAGCGCTTCCAGCCAGGAACTGTCGCGACTGGCTGTCTCCTTCAATACCCTGGTGACGCAGTTCAAGCTTTAAGGTTCTGAGGAGCGAAGAAGCCGTCGTTTGTCTTGAGGATTGTGATGCAACTATCCGCCACTGACTTTCCAGTGTTTGACATCATCGGCGAACACCATCTGCTTCATCTCATGAGCAATGCCGTAGGCCAGCGACTCATGTGCAGCGATGACTTTTTCCTCCGCAGACAGGCAATGGAAAATATCGAGTTTGGTCGCCGCCTCGGCGGTTTCGAGCGTGAAGATTTGTACGTAGCGCGCGAGGTCATTGTCGAGGCTGGACAGGTATTCCCGAAGTCGTTGATGGTCGACTGATTTCTGGCTGAAGTACCAGTTCATCGGATGAATCAGAAACCTGGCATGAGGCGAAGTGATGCGACGGCCCGCCGCCAGAAACATGATGATCCCCATCGACTCGATATTGCCGGCGTTGATGGCGCACAGAGGTACTGGCAATGACTTCAGGAACGTGTAGAGGGTGAAACCAAAGTTGGTGCTACCTCCACACGTAGACAGGTTCAGGAGCAATGAGGTGGCGCCCTGATCGATGGCTTCAAGGCAGCAATCCCTGAAGCGCTCAGTCGTTGCCTGATCGATCTGGCAGTGATAATGCACGATGTGTTCTGTCATCGACTGGCCTCCTGAGGGTGATGTTTGGAGGGCTTCCTACGGATTATTCATTCTAGTAAACATTGACACTGTGTTGGAGAAATCCGGCGGCGGGTGATCTCTAGGCTTCGCAACCGTCAGTCGAATTCGCGCATTTTCAATGGAACCAAATATCTCCATCCATTCGTCGCGTGCTCGGTGTTTTATTTCAAACTTTCGATTTTCTGCGTCCTCCGAATTAGACGAGCCCATGCTCGTGCTAACGATGTAGAGGTGAACAGAAATGGCCAATACAGGAAAAAACGATCCAGGCAGTTTTTCTGACCGGGACAAGGCTTCTGAAGCAGGCAAGAAAGGTGGAGGAGCCTCTGGCGGAAATATTGCCAACGATCCACAACGGGCGTCTGAAGCCGGCCAGAAAGGCGGTCAAGCTTCGGGTGGACAACAAAACCGCGATAAGGACCGCATGTCCGGAGGCGGGCAGGCGAATCGCGGAGGCGAATTCGCCGACGATAAGGCAGATACCTCCAAACCAGGCCAAAAAGGCGGCCAGGCTTCGGGCGGACGCCAATCCAATCAGGCTGATCAATCGACCAGCGGTGGGCAGGGAAGCGGACGCGGCACCAATGTGACTGATGACCGCGACAAAAAATCTGAAATGGGACGCGATGGCGGCGGGACAAGCGGAGGGGGAGGACGCAAACCCTGATGCAGTGTGACCCTCATCAAGCCCCGATTTCTTTCGGGGCTTGATTCTTTTTGGCCGATTACTTCCGGTCAGCCAGCCCGCTCTTTTTTTCGGGCGCTTCAGGCCAGGCATTGATGACCGACTGCAGGAACTGCTCGGACAACTCAGGGTTGTCCAGCGCCCTGGCAATCAGCATCGCCCCCGCTATGGATGACAGGATGCGCAGCGATTCCTGGTACTTCTCGTCATGGTTTTCCCCTTCGACCAGCGCCATCAGCGTGTCGATCAAACGCTCCACGCCTTGGGTGAAGGAGCTGCTGACGGCACCGCCCGAGCGGGCAACATCGGCGGCCAATGCCGGAATGGGGCAGCCCTCGGTCCAATTGTTCAGATGCCCTTGTGTCAGGTAACCCTTAATGAGTTCGGGAATGGATTTGGCGTCTTGCCAGTTCTGGATATTGGACTCGAACGTCCGGGTAACGGCCTCTGAAGCCAGCTGTTCCTTGCCGCCCGGAAACTGTCCGTAAAAGCCGCCATGGGTCAGGCCCACGGAACGCGACAGTTCACCAATGCCGATGCCGTCGATGCCTTTTTTCCGGTACAGCCGGGACGCGGCCGTGAGGATTGCCTCTTTGTTCGCGGCGGCCTGGTCTTTCGTGACTTTCATGAGACTGCTCCTGTAGCCCGTTTGGCTTCGCTTGCGCAAAGCTTCGTTGAGAGGCTGGTATTGATGATGCGCGTCATATAAAGTTGCTGCAATGGCTTTGTCGGCATCGACGCCAGTCTGGCGATCCCGGGCCTGTGGCTCAAGTCAAAAATCCCTACGTGGACCTGACCCATGAAACGTAACGATCTGCGCAGTATCGATCTGAATTTGCTGGTGGTATTCGAAGCGCTCATCCAGGAACGCAACCTCACTCGCGCAGCTGAGCAATTATCGCTGGGTCAGCCAGCCGTCAGCGCGGCGCTGGTGCGTTTGCGAAGGCTGTTCAACGATCCTTTGTTCGAGCGCATCGGTCGTCGGATGGTGCCCACCGCACGGGCATTGAGTGCGGCACAGATACTGGGGCCGGCGCTGGATTCCGTTTGTACTGCGATCACCAATACAAAGGTTTAACCGGGTCGATCCCTTTTTTTGCCCTTATACATGATAGCTATCATTATTGATGATAGCCAACTTCACTCCGTTCGATTCGTCGCGACCTCGCGCGAGGCCGAGAATCCGGAAATTCCCAAATCGTCTGGCGGACACACCCCATGGAACAGTCACTCAAACCTTTGCGTTATTCCTTGGCTGCGTTGGCGCTGGTGGCGCTTGCCGCGTGTGAACGCACACCCAGTGCCGCCCAGGCTCCGGGGGCGCCGCGCGTCACCGTCGCCAAAGTGCTTGAGCAACCTATTACCGAATGGGATGAAGTCACCGCTCGCCTGGAAGCGCCGGAAACCGTAGAGGTTCGTCCACGGGTTTCGGGCCAGATCGAACGTGTGGCGTTTACCGATGGCGTGCTGGTGAAGAAGGGTGACTTGCTGTTCCAGATCGATCCGCGGCCGTTCGAACATGAAGTGCATCGCATCGAGGCGCAGCTGCAACAGGCACGCGCCGCCCTGGTCCGCACCGGGAACGAAGCGCAGCGTGGCCAGCGGTTGTTGAGCAGCAACGCGATCTCCGCCGAATTGGCCGACACTCGCACCACCACCGCACAGGAAGCCAGGGCCGGTGTCGATGCCATTCAGGCGCAGCTGGATCTCGCGCGTTTGAACCTCAGCTTCACCCGCGTCACCGCGCCGATCAACGGCCGCGTCAGCCGTGCGGAAATCACCGCTGGCAACATCGTGACCGCCGACACCACACCACTGACCAGCGTGGTCTCCACCGACAAGGTCTACGCCTATTTCGATGCGGACGAACGCCTGTTCCTCAAGTACAGCCAGCTTTCCCGCCAGGGCCAGCGCGGTCAAGCCACCCCGGTGTACATGGGCCTGTCGAACGAGGAGGGCAACAGCCACCTCGGGCAGATGAACTTTGTCGACAACCAGGTCAATCCGAAAACCGGCACCATTCGTGGTCGCGCGGTGTTCGATAACACTGACGGTCAGTACACCCCCGGTCTGTATGCCCGGTTGAAACTGGTGGGCAGCGCCGCCTATCCCGGCCTGCTGATCAAAGATGAAGCGGTGGGCACCGACCTCGGCAAGAAATTCGTACTGGTGGTCGATCAGGACAACAAAGCCGTTTATCGCAGCGTCGATCTGGGGCCGAAGCTTGAAAGCTTGCGCATCGTGCGCAGCGGCTTGCAGAAAGAAGATCGCATCGTCATCAACGGCCTGCAGCGCGTGCGGCCCGGCGCGGTGATCGATCCTCAGGATGCCCCAATGGCCAGCCCGGAAACGGTCGCCACACTGGCCCGCCAGCGTCAGGCGATCGATGGCTCCAATCAGCCAACTTCCGCTAAATCACCCGCTCTGGTGAAAGCGGAAACTGCCACTGCGCCTCGCGAATAAGGAGCCTTGACATGAAGTTCTCCCAGTTCTTTATCACGCGACCGATCTTCGCAGCGGTGCTGTCGCTGCTGATCCTGATCGCCGGCGCCATCTCGCTGTTCCAGTTGCCGATCAGCGAATACCCCGAAGTGGTGCCACCGACCGTCGTCGTCCACGCGAACTATCCGGGTGCCAATCCAAAGGTCATCGGTGAAACCGTGGCGGCCCCTTTGGAGCAAGCCATTACCGGCGTCGAGAACATGCTGTACATGTCCTCGCAATCCACGGCTGACGGCCGGCTCACCCTCACCGTGACGTTCGCCTTGGGCACCGATCTGGACAACGCCCAGGTTCAAGTCCAGAACCGCGTGACCCGCACCGAACCCAAGCTGCCCGAGGAAGTGACGCGCATCGGCATCACCGTCGACAAGGCTTCGCCCGAGCTGACGATGGTTGTGCACTTGACCTCGCCGGACAAGCGCTACGACATGCTGTACCTGTCCAACTACGCGATCCTCAACGTCAAGGATGAGCTGACTCGCCTGAACGGAATCGGTGACGTAAAGATGTTCGGTATCGGTGACTACTCGCTGCGTATCTGGCTCGATCCGAACAAGACCGCTTCACGCAACCTGACCGCGACAGACGTCGTCAACGCGGTGCGTGAACAGAACCGTCAAGTCGCGGCCGGGCAACTGGGTTCGCCCCCTGCGCCCAATGCCACGAGCTTTCAGATGTCGATCAACTCCCAGGGGCGGTTGGTCAGCGAAGAAGAGTTTGAAAACGTGATCGTCCGCAGTGGCCCGGACGGCGAGATTACTCGCCTCAAAGACATTGCCCGGATCGAACTGGGTTCCAATCAATACGCCTTGCGCGCCTTGCTCAACAACCAGGAAGCGGTGGCGATGCCGATCTTCCAGCGCCCCGGCTCCAATGCGATCGACGTCTCCGACCAGGTACGGGAGACGATGGCCAGGCTCAAGAACAACTTCCCGGAAGGCATGGACTACGAGATCGTCTACGACCCGACCATCTTCGTCCGCAGTTCGATTGAAGCGGTGGTGCACACACTGTTCGAAGCACTGATCCTGGTGGTGCTGGTGGTGATCCTGTTCCTGCAAACCTGGCGCGCCTCGATCATTCCGTTGGTGGCCGTGCCGGTGTCGCTGATCGGTACGTTTGCCGTGATGCACCTGTTCGGCTTCTCGCTGAATGCCTTGTCGCTGTTCGGTCTGGTGCTGGCCATCGGCATCGTGGTCGACGATGCGATTGTGGTGGTGGAGAACGTCGAGCGAAACATCGAGTTGGGCCTCAATCCAATGGAGGCCACCAAAAAAGCCATGGGCGAGGTGACCGGCCCGATCATCGCCACGGCGCTGGTGTTGTGTGCGGTGTTCGTGCCGGCGGCGTTCATCTCTGGCCTGACAGGACAGTTCTATAAACAGTTTGCGTTAACCATTGCCATCTCCACGGTGATCTCGGCGTTCAACTCCCTGACCTTGTCACCGGCGTTGGCGGCGGTGTTGCTCAAGGCCCATGGCGCGCCGAAAGACCGTTTCTCCAAAGTACTGGATCGCCTGCTCGGCGGTTGGTTGTTCAAACCGTTCAACCGTGTCTTCGAAAAGGCCAGCCATGGCTATGTGGTTGCGGTGGGCAAAATCATTCGCGGCAGCAGTGTGGCCTTGCTGATTTACGCTGGACTGATCGCCATGACCTACATGGGTTTCAGCACCACGCCGACCGGCTTCGTGCCGACCCAGGATAAAAAGTACCTGGTGACCTTCGCGCAACTGCCGGATGCCGCAAGTCTGGATCGCACGGAATCGGTGATTCGCCGCATGAGCACCATCGCCATGAACGAGCCGGGTTTCGACAGCGCCGTCGCATTCCCCGGACTGTCGATCAACGGCTTCACCAACAGCCCGAACGCCGGCATCGCCTTCATCGGCTTGAGTTCTTTCGATGAGCGTAAAGACCCGAGCCTGTCAGCCCGCGCGATTTCCGCCTCGCTCAACGCCAAGTTCGGTGGCATTCAGGACGCCTACATCGCCGTATTCCCGCCACCGCCGGTGCAAGGCCTGGGCACCATCGGCGGTTTCCGTCTGCAGATCGAAGACCGCGGTAACCTGGGCTATGACGAGCTGTACAAAGAGACCATGAACATCATCGGCAAGAGCCGTAGCGTTCCGGAACTGGCCAACCTGTTCACCAGCTACACCGTCAACGTGCCGCAAGTCGAAGCAGCCATCGACCGGGAAAAAGCCAAGACTCACGGCGTGAAGATCAATGACATTTTCGACACCTTGCAGGTCTATCTGGGCTCGCTGTACGCCAACGACTTCAACCGTTTTGGCCGCACCTATCA
Source organism: Pseudomonas sp. LBUM1670 (assembly GCF_059695695.1). NCBI lineage: Bacteria > Pseudomonadati > Pseudomonadota > Gammaproteobacteria > Pseudomonadales > Pseudomonadaceae > Pseudomonas > Pseudomonas sp. LBUM1670. Next base: position 2,561,031 of record NZ_CP166783.1, read on the forward strand.
GGTCAACGTGCAGGCCGAGCAACAGTTCCGCCAGGAGCCTGAACAGATCGGCCAGTTGAAGGTGCGCAATGATCGCGGCGAGATGATTCCGCTGTCCACGTTCGTCAAGGTCAGCCCGACATCAGGCCCAGACCGGGTTTCCCACTACAACGGTTTCCTCACCGCAGAAATCAACGGCAGTGCAGCCCCTGGCTACAGCTCCGGCCAGGCACAGGCCGCCATTGAAAAACTGCTGAAGGCAGAATTGCCCAACGGCATGACCTACGAATGGACCGATCTGACCTACCAGCAGATTCTGTCCGGCAACACCGCATTGCTGGTGTTCCCGCTCTGCGTGTTGTTGGCGTTCCTGGTGCTGGCTGCGCTGTATGAAAGCTGGAGCCTGCCATTGGCGGTGATTCTGATCGTGCCGATGACCCTGCTGTCGGCGATTGCCGGGGTGATCATTTCCAAGGGTGACAACAACATCTTCACCCAGATCGGCCTGATCGTGCTGGTCGGCCTGGCCTGCAAGAACGCGATTCTGATCGTCGAGTTCGCCAAGGACAAACAAGACCAGGGCATGTCGCCGCTGGATGCAGTGCTGGAAGCCTGCCGCATGCGTTTGCGGCCGATTCTGATGACGTCCTTCGCGTTCATCATGGGTGTGATTCCATTGGTGACATCCACTGGCGCCGGCTCGGAAATGCGTCGTGCGATGGGTGTCGCGGTGTTCTCCGGGATGCTCGGCGTGACCTTCTTCGGGCTGCTGCTGACGCCGGTGTTCTTCGTTCTGATTCGTCGCTACATCGAGCGCAAAAACGCGCGCAACGTCAACAAGGCTCATCAGGCAAACGCACTCAATCAGGAGGCACATCAATGAACACCTTGAAGCTTTTTTTACCCAGCCTTCTGGTCGCCGCGCTCGCTGCCTGCACCGTGGGCCCCGACTACAAAACACCGGACACCGCGCCTGCCAAAATCGTGTCGGCGCAAACCGGTCACTACGATCAGTCGCGTTTTGAATCGGTGTGGTGGCAACAGTTCGATGACCCCACGCTGAACCAATTGGTGAGCAAATCCCTGGAGGGCAACCGCGACCTGCGCGTGGCGTTTGCCCGCTGGAAAGCGGCGAGGGCGATTCGCGACGACATCAGTAACGACAACCTGCCGGTGGTCACCAGTCGCGTCAGCAGTCAGCAAGGTCGTTCGCAGGTGCCGGGTCAGACCGAGAGCCGGGTGAATCTGGAACGCTACGATCTGGGGCTGGACATGGCCTGGGAAATCGACCTGTTCGGCCGCATTCAGCGTGCGCTTGAGTCGAGCGACGCCCGGGAAGACGCGGCGGCGGCGGATCTGTATCAGCTGCGGGTGGCCATGATCGCCGAGTTGGTCGATGCCTACGGGCAACTGCGAGGTGCTCAACTGCGAGAAAAAATCGCCCTGGCCAACCTGAAGAATCAAAACGACTCTCGCAGCGTGACAGTCAGCCTGCGCGATGCCGGCGTTGGCAACGAACTCGATGTAGTGCGCGCCGACGCGCGCCTGGCCGCCGTCGAGGCGAGCGTGCCGCAACTGCAAGCGGAACAGGTCCGGGAGAAAAACCGCATTGCGACATTGCTCGGTGAGCGTCCGGATCAATTGAGCGTGTCGTTGAACCCGGCGGACCTGCCGGCCATCGCCAAGGCGCTGCCAATCGGCGATCCCGCCGAACTGCTGCGCCGCCGCCCGGATGTGCTGGCGGCAGAGCGCAGACTCGCGGCCGCGACGGCGGACGTCGGCGTGGCCACCGCGGACCTGTTTCCCCGGGTCAGCTTGAGCGGTTTCCTGGGCTTCACCGCCGGGCGCGGTTCGCAAATCGGTTCCAGCGCCGCCCGGGCCTGGGCGCTGGGTCCGAGTATCACGTGGGCGGCCTTCGATCTGGGTAGCGTGCGAGCACGTATCCGCGGCGCGGATGCCGACGCCGAAGGCGCCTTGGCCACCTATGAGCAACAAGTGCTGCTGGCGCTGGAAGAGTCGGAAAACGCCTTCAGCGATTACGGCAAACGCCAACAGCGACTGTTGTCGTTGATCAAGCAAAGCGAGTCGAGCCGAGCCGCCGCAGACCTCGCGGCTATCCAGTACAAGGAAGGCACGGTGGATTATCTGGTGCTGCTCGACGCACAGCGTGAGCGACTGAGCGCCGAGGATGCTCAGGCACTGGGTGAAATTGACCAGTACCGGGGAATAGTCGCGATCTATAAAGCGTTGGGGGGAGGGTGGGACAGCGGGGGCAAAAAAGTTGTAGCCACGAACTGATGCTGGCGTGAAATCTATCGCCCTACGCTGATGGTGTGGATCGACCTGTCGGATATTTCGGTGATTTGGCTTGGGTTGAAAGCGGCGTCGACGAGCGACGGCTTCTTGGCAATAGGTGTTAACTATGAAGGAGTGCTTTCGACCCGAAGCTGACGCGCAGGATTTCGCACTCTCAAACCCCAACCCCAAATTCGCACATCTCTTACGACAAATCGGTACGTCCGGGGAGGGGCATGATGATCATGAAAAAACTTAATCAAGAAATGCAATGTGCAATCCCGGATTAAAGGTCATGGATTGTCATGAAATGAAAAAGCGCTGTCGCCAAATGAAAGGTTGGTAGTCCCCCCGTCTATAAACTCGTTTCACAGTCTGCGGAGCAAACCCCCACTATTCGACTTGCACGGTCGGCGCAATGTCGGCCGTATGGTCTTCAGTCCTGAGGAGAACAAAAAAATGCGTATAGAACAACTCGCTGCCAGTCTTGATGCCGTGTTGATAGGCATGCGCCTCGTTAATGCCACGCATGACGCCCCGTTCAATGAAATCAAGGGGCTGCTGCCGCATAAAGCTCTGTTCACGCTCGATCAGGACACCTTCCATCCAGATTACATGGCCTTCACCCTACGTTTCGGCGCACTGGAAGACGGGTGAGTAGTCAAAACGCTCTTTAGAATCGACCTTGGTTTCATAGGCACTTAAAGCCATAGAGGAATGGCCTGGCAATAAGTGGGACGCCTAGATTTTTTGGTGCATCCACAGACTGCTATTGGCCGATAGCTGTCTGTCGTGAAGGGCTGCAATCGACCCAGAGCGCTCATCCCTGGCCAACCGATCTGACAGATTGCGCGGGCGGAAACGAGCACCGGCGATCTCCAGGGCGGTCAAGCCGCCGAGTGAATGGCCCACTACTGCAATTCGGCCATTGGCGACCAAGCCGAATTTTTCAGGTTGAGTCGTGACCCTATCAATGGCTCGGCGCACATCAACGGGCCGCTGCCATAACTGCGCCGCTGCTTGAGGGCTACGGTCATGAGTGGTGGTGCCAGGGTGATTGATTGCGGCGACGATGTAACCCCTATGAGCCAGAGCACTCGCAAGCCAGATCTGGTTGCTCCAGTTACCTCTGTACCCGTGGGAGAGCACCAACAATGGATGCTTGCCAGCAGCGGGCGGCGCGTCACGAACGGCAGAGGCCCCGACGAACACTGCATCATCGCCGATCAATTGCGTGGCAGCGGTAGTTGCACTGGGGTACCAAACGACCATCTCCAGTGAGCGGTCGTTGTGCGAGTCCGGCAGTGTGAAAGATTGGAAGCCGACAGGGTTCTCGTCAGCGAGTGCGATAGCAGTCAGCCAGGTCAACAACAGGGCGCCAAAAGCTGTTTTCAATGTCGTTTCTTCCTTGATTAGACAAGTGCATAGCAACCTGAACCCGCCGTTAGGCGCATTCACCTTCGTATGAGTCGAAGCTAACGTGGCTGCACATAAGCACGGACATTAAAGCCCACATTCGAACCGCGCTCGGCTACCTGTCCAGCAGAGGTGCCAGCAGTGCACACATGCCGCGCCAGTGCGAACCCTCCCAGTAAACCCGTTGGCAGGCGTCGCAGCGCAGGAAGTGCGAATAGAGGGCACCAACGCGTGGTGGCACCTGCGGCCGGGCCAGTTCCGGGCTGATCTCGTGCAGCGGCAGGTTGCAATGAAGGCACAGGCTGAATGGCCGCGCGCTACGCGCCAGGTCGAGGCGCTCGTACAATTCGCGCAGCTGCAGCGACGGTTTCAGGGCATGCACGTAACAGCCGTGGCTGATGATCCGTCGCTTGCGCAGTTCGCGGTCACGGGTTAGCACGATGCGTCCTTGCTGCGCAGCGATCTCAGCGATCTCGCCATCCTCGAAGCCATTGTCGTATAGGGTGTCGAAGCCACTCATGCGCAGCAGACTGGCCAGCCCGCCCAGGTGCGCATCAGCGACGAAGCGCAGCACCCGTAAAGGTTGCGCACGAACCTTTAGCAGCGGGCTGATGTCCAGCGCTTCGAACTTGGGATACACCGCCAGCCGGTCATCGTCGAAGATCACCCGCTCGAAGCCCACCGACTCGCCGTTCAGCAGCACCAGTTCGACCTCCGTGTGCGGTATCCCGAGCGCTTCGATCATGTGCTTGACGGTCGCCCCTCGTGCGCACTCGCAGGTGAATGACTGCCGCCGCCGTTCGGCCGGCAGGAAATCGTTGAGCTCCTCGTAGAAGCGGAAGGTTGCACTGGTCATGCTGAACAGTATGGCAGGGCTGCAGGATCAGCGAGTCTGGCCCGGACATCTTCTCCGGAAGGCCCCAAACTACGATCGTAATCATGTTGAAATTGACTATGCCATGTAGCTTCGTTGCTGGATGTCCTGCTTGAAATTGAAGTTGAAGCCTGGCCCTTGAGCGGAGCCAACGCAGCGATCAAGAAGAGCATGGGCGGACATGCTCGCGGCAAACTGGTTCTCGATACCCTGAAATGATCCGGAGGGGTCAGGCAGTTGTTTGAGAAGGCAAAAACGCCAGGCAAAAAAAAGCTGCCAAAAATGGCAGCCAGTTAAAGAGCCCGCAACGGGTTGAAGTCAGTATTACTAAAGATAGATGACAGCCTCATGACAGTTTTTCTATCCGCACTCGATTGCCCATGCTTCCCATCGGCCAGGATTTCCCTTCGGCGCAATCACTGCTCTAATAACAGCAACCGCTGTTCCGTTCACTGTCTTGAGAGAGGGGCGTTGTTCATGACCGAAAAATCCCGGGTACTGTTCGTCTGCGCTAAAAATGACATTCGTTCATTGATGGCGGAAGCGCTCCTCAAACACACCGACTCCGAACACTTTGAAGCCTTCAGCGCGGGTCTGGAAGCCAGTGAAGTCGACTCGCGCACGCTCGAATCGCTTGATCATATCGGCGTCGACGCCACCGGGTTGCGCAGCAAATCAACCCGCGAATTTGAAGGTCAGCAGTTCGACTACGTCATCACACTGTGTGACAAGTCATCGGAAGAAGCAGACAGGATGCCGATCTCTGACGAAGTGATGACGTGGAATTTTGAGGATCCCGCCACCAGTGAAAAGCATGAACCTTTTCGCCATGCACTCCAGGAAATTCACGACCGCGTCAAAATGTTCGTCACGGTGAAAATGAGACATCCCAGCCCTGATGCCTGAGGTTCAAATCGACCGCTGATTGACGCGCCGGGTCCGTTCTGCTGCCTTGCGTTCCGAGTAGCGGTCAACCCGATCCGGACGATCGCGTAGCAATCCGACGCAGGCGGTCATCCTGTACGCTTTAGTAATATCGCTGCTTGAGTCTCGCTCCGTCTATGAGCCTGCGCGCAAAGTCTCAGAGCAAACTCCACGACACCCCGACATACACCCCCAAACCCTCGCCGGGCGTGGATCGTGCAGCGTCCAGTCCTTTGTCGTCGTAGCCCGGAGTGACGGTAGCGGCGTAGTGCTTGTCAGTCAGGTTGCGCAGGTCCAGCCAGGTCTGCCAGTCGCCCTTGGGCGCGTTGTAACCCAGAGTCGCGCCGAACAGCGCGTAGGGATCGGCGTAATAGCTGTTGGCATAATCCACCGCAACCTTGGACACCCACTGCGTGTTGAGTGCAGCGAAAAAGCCGAGAGGCCAGTCGTAGCGCAGTTCGCCCTGGTAGTAGTGCATCGGCAAGCCCGGCAGGCGGTTGTCGCCGAAGCGGTCGTCGTCGCGGTAGTGGAAGTCGCTGAAGGTATAGCTCTGGCGCAGGCTCAGTTGGCCGCCATCGTCCCGCGACCACAGGTTGCTCTGCAGGCTGGCCTCCATGCCTTGATGCACGGTGGGGCTGGCGTTGAGTTCGTAGGGCGTGGTGGCGTTGGCATCCGGCAACACCGAGAGCAATTCGTGGCGCACTTGGGCGAAGTACCAGGCCAGGCTCCATTGCCCCATCGCGCTGTCGCCGCGGCCGCCGATTTCCAGGGTGGTCGCGGTCTGGTTTTGTAGCTTGATCGGATCCCGCTGGGCACCTGTGGCGACGCCGCTGCCTGCCGGGAATCGAATATTGGAACTGTAGATCAGCGACCATGGGTGTGGCGCTTCGACCGAGCGACTGAGATTGCCGAACAGTTGCAGGTCAGGTGTCAGTTGGTAGCGCAGACCTAAACGTGGGGCGTAATCCCAGTCGTTCAGGCTGGTCTTGCCACCTCCTTGCGGGTAGCTCACGGCGCTTTCGCGGCGGGTGTAGATGGCGGCGAGGCCAGTCGTCAGCCACAGGTCGTCGGCGATCTCCAGATCATTGCCCATGTGCAGGACAGTGTCCGACCCCTGGTAACTAAAGTTGCGAATGTGCGTGCCCGGCGCGTAGCCAGCGGTGTTGCCGGTGGGGATGCGCACCCATTCCGTGGCGCCGGCATTGGGTAGGTGTTTGGTCACTCGCAGGCCCAGAGTGCTGTGGCTTTCCAGACCCCAGAGTGTGTCGCGACGCTTGTAGTCGAACGTGCCACTGACGTCCGTGTACGCGACCTTCAGGCGGTTGGGCCCCTCGCGCAAGTCCATGGGATAGTCGTGGTAGACAAAACCCGTCTGGATACTCGAATCGTCATCGATGTAGTAAGTGGTTTTGTTGCCGATGAAGGTACTGCCTGGCTGTTCACGGCTGTCATCCCGCGCCACGTACGCGGGGTTGGCCGCCCGTGAGTCGTGCTCGATGGAGCGCTTGGTCACCCGCCCGGCGAGGTCGTTGTCGGTCTGGCGGTAGCGCAGGTAGAAACGCGTTTCCAGGTTCGGGTTGAAGCGATAACCGAAGTTGGCGATGACGCCCTGGCTCTCCCTGGCCGTGTGATCCTGGTAGCCATCGGAATGCGCGTCGGTCGTGGCCACGTAGTAGTCGAAGTCGCCCAGCACCTGCCCGGAGCTGACCTGGCGCTGCTGATAACCGTGGCTGCCCATGGCGTAGCGCACCTGCAACAGCGGTGCGTCGTAGCCGGTGTGGCTGACGTAATCGATCGCCCCGCCCAAGGCCAGGGCGCCCCTGTCGAAACCGTTGGCGCCGCGCAGCACTTCTACGTGGTCGAGCCACAACGGTTCCAGCAATTCGTAGGGCGTGCCGCCCGGGCCGGTCAGCGGCAGACCGTCGAGCATGCTGTACAACCCCGAGGCATGGGCGCCCGGTGCACGGTTGATCCCCGATCCGCGGATCGAGATCTTCACCCCTTCGTTACCTGCCGACTGAGCATAAACCCCCGGTTGATACGCCAGCACATCCTGATTGCTGGCCACGCGGCCCTGCAGGGGGCGGCGCAGGTCAACCACATTGGTGCCGCCGGGCACCTCGGCAAGGCGTGCCTTGGCGTCCTCGACCGATGCGTCTTCGCCGCTGCGGTCCTCAGCCCCAATCAGCACTTGTCCAAGCTCCAGGCCTTGCGCTTCGGCCATGGCCGGACAGACAAGGGCCAGACCCAGCAGCGCAGCGGGCAAGGATTTGGGCGAGGGCATTGAGAAACTCCAGACGGACAGAAACGGGCAGTGAAGAACTGCGACGTAGGGAAGAACGAAGGAAACACATGGGGATTTTGTTTTTTTGCCTGGGAGTCGGAGAGGGCAGGATTCTCTTGCTACCCAGTCATGCGTCGTTGCACAAATGCGATCCGAAAAAAGGGATCGCTGCGTGGCTGATGCCGATCAGTAAAGCGAAAGCTGACTCTTGTAGGAGCGAGCTCGCTCCGGGCGGCGTTCCGACGATGGACGCCAACGATAACGCGTATTCTCTGGATACACGCGTCGTCCTGAAGTCCATCGCGAGCAAGCTAGCTCCTACAAATTCTCTTAACTGACGTGTTTAATTTGCGTGCGCGAACATGACTGCACGCCTAATTTCTACACTCGGCCAACACCACCTGACAGGTATCTGGCGTGCCACCGGAGCGGCCGGCATAACGAATGCAGTTACTCAGTGATTTCTGGCGCGCCATGTTCAAAGTGTCCCCCCAAGCAAGGCCGCCCTCGCCGGAGGTGGGCAGCGCTTTGGCATAACAGCTTGAACCTGCGTTCGAGGCCGAATAGCGAGCCGTGGCAGCTTTGCCAGAACATCCCGCCATCAACGCCAGGTTGATGGCGAGCAGGGACGGCAGGATCCATGACGAGTAGTGGCGTGCTGTGTTTCCGGTCATGGTGTTTTCCTGCAAGAGGCGGCTAGCAGCGTGTGTGTAGTCGTGTACTCATCAGATTAGACGGTAGGCGGACGTTGAGAACCGTATTCCAGCTTTTTGGGCTCGTCTGTCCCAAATCGAAAACAAGTTTGGTTGTGGGACTAGCTAGCAGGCCCTGGCGACTTTGATCGTCCTGGCACAGCTCTCTTATAGAGCGTGGCGCGGTTGGCGCACTGAGTTGAAGCAGGATATGCATTGCGCACTCCGTTCAGGCAAACAAGCAGAAGGGTCCACGGCTTCGCCAGAACGTCCTATGCCATGGACAATGGTTAGCGTGCTTTCGAATTGGCCTGGTATTTGCAATGCATTTTCTTATCCGAATGTCGCAGTTGGTGAAGTTAATGTCGCTATCAAGTAATTCGATGCAGTTATCCTTCAGTGAGAAGCGCTGGTTACCCTGGTCCGGCAAAACTGGAAAAATTGCGATGGGCTGGTCGTGTCGGCTCAATCAGTCGGCTTATCCGGTGATCGAACAGACTTTCGAAGCTATCGCTGAAACCCGTGTGCAGTTGCTGAACAACTGGACGCGCGAGCAGTGGGAACACCTGGCTGAATTGGCGGAAAACCTCGGTCGTGATTTCGCCCATCTCGACAGCACTTCACTGATGGACAAGCTCAGCCAGGCAGAAGATTTTTCGGAGTTATTTGTCGTTGATGCCAGCGGCACCGTCATTGTCTCGACCTGGAATCGACGCGACAAAACCCGGATCGAGCAAACCCGTGCATTGGAAGAAGGAATGAAGAGGCCGTTTCTCCATGGGCCTTACACCGATCCACTGACCTTGCAAATCGGTCCATCGTCTTCACGCTTCCACGATGAAGTCACGTTGATGTTCTATCAGCCCCTGAAGGCCGATGGAAAAATCCTTGGCTGCCTCTGCGGTCGCGTGCCAAACGATGTGCTGGGCGATCTTATCCAGCGCGAAGCCGGGCACATTTTCGCCGAGTCGGGCGATAACTATCTGTTCATGGCGCAATCACGCTTTGATCCCGCTATCAAGCCGGGAACCGCGTTGTCACGTTCACGTTTCGAGGACGGTACGTTTACCCACGGCGAAAATCTGAAGAGTGGCGTACACACACCCTGGAAAACCGTGCAGATCCAGCGACACACCGAACTGGAACTGCGTTTTACCGACCCGGCGACGCAGCAACTGCACCCAGGCGTACGCGAAACCATCCGCACGGGTTCCAATCTGTTCGTGACTTATCCCGGTTACTCGGACTACCGGCACATTCCGGTGGTCGGTAAGGGCGTTACGTTTCAATTGCCAGGATCACCTGACCGCTGGGGCATGATGTGTGAGGCCGATCTGGAAGAGGTATACCGCCGGCGCTCACTCGGCTACGGTTTGATGAAGCCTTATCTCGCGACCATGACCGGACTCTTTGCCTGCAATTTCATGGCCCAGCATTACAGCGGCCTGACGCAAAGCCTGATCGATACCGTCGAGGTATCGAGCATGGTATGTGCCACTTTCCTGTTCGGCCTGCTGGGGCCCAAACGTCTTGCGGTAAGGTTGAGCGAGATGACGAGTGTGGTCAGGACCATCGCGGAGGGCGAGGGCAACCTTCGTCAGCGTCTGGATACCACGCACATGGCCAACGATGAGACCGGTGACATGGGGCGCTGGATAAACAGTTTCATCGACCGTCTGGACTCGGTTGTCGGGCAAGTGGTGAAAGCCAGTCGCAATGTCGGCACCACCAATCAAATGATGCTGGGACGCAGCCAGGAAGCCGGTATTACTTCCACCGAGGTCGCCGAAGCGGTGCATAGCATGATGATTATCGTCGAAGACCAATTGGGCGAGATCCAACAAGCATCTGCCAGCGCTGAACAAATGAAGCAGGCGATGGATGAAGTCGTCACGCGTTCCCGAGAGCAATTTCTCGCCGTTCAAAAAGGGACGCAGTCCATTCGGGACGTGGTCGAACGCTCTTCTTCGAGCGTGCAGTTGCTCGACAGCAGAATGACTCAGATCGGCAAGATCACCGGCCTGATTAGCGACATCACCAACCAGACTAATCTGTTGGCACTCAATGCGGCGATTGAGGCTGCACGCGCGGGTGAACATGGTCGAGGCTTTGCGGTGGTCGCCGATGAGGTCCGCAATCTTGCCTCACGCACGTCACGAGCCGCCGACGACATTCGCAAGATGGTCGAAGGCCTGCAGAACGAAACGCAACAGGCCGTCGGATTCATGGAGGAGGGCGTCAAGGACGTCGATAACAGCCTGCGCCTGGCCGAAGATGCATCCTCGGAAAACGTGCAGTTGCATCAAGCGGTGGAAAGTATGTTTGCGATCATTCAGCAACTCAACATGCGCAGCCTCGACTACGGCAAGACGATCAAGAAGGTCGACCAATCCTCCACAGAGATGCGCCAGACAGTGGTCGTGCTGCAAAGCAGTGCGGAAACCGTGAGGCTCAATGCCAACAAACTGCAAAAACTAGTGGGGCAGTTTGAGGTGAGTAGCAACATCGAAGGTGTTGCGGCGGCTTGAATCCGGGCGAGGGTGGGAGCTTCCTGTCCACCGTCGTGGCGCCCAAACCCTGAGCTTCAAGGCCGGTGCGGGGCTGAAGCTTGGCGGTGTCGCCAACTACCTGCTTGCCCAGGCGCTGAGGACAGGGATGGTTCGTGACCATGCTCCCTGGGCCGCAAGACTTTGGGGTATTCGGGTTTTTCGGGATGTTTGTGATCGTGATGATTATGGCTAGCCCGCTTTTGCTCAAGCCTTGGTGTTCCAGGCCACTGCACACAGGGCAAGTCCGGCCACATTGAGTGTGACGGGATTAAAGGCGTCCCTGAGCATTGCCGGATTGAAAATCACGACATCCAGCAGCAGGCCGAACAGCGCCATCGAGGCGACGATAAGCGGCCAGGCACTGCGCCGCGCGAGCAGTAACCATAAGGCCAGGCCAATCTCCGCAGCCCCGGCACCCTAGGCAAACAACTCCACCTGGTGGATGCCGTGCGCTTCGATCATGGTCCGCTCGCCTGGACTCAGCCATAGCAACTTGGGCACCAGACCATGGTAGCCAAACATGAAAACCAGGCTTCCTCGGGCGATCCAGTGGACGCGTTGCAGAACGCTCACCTTGGCAACTTCAAAAATCGGTGTTCATGGTCGGGATGGGGTAACAGGCACGTGTCGTACTTTCCGAAGAGCCAGTATCGATTCAGCGCAATGCGATCGTAGGCCCAATCCCGCAACCAGCGCGGGCAGCCTCGCAGCACTTTCAATGCACGCCAGCGGCCGGGCAGCAGGGCGATGACTTCGAAGAAGGCATCCGAACGTAGCCAATAATGCCGGTCGCGGATCACCGCCATGGTATCGAATTGATGCAAGGGCAAATCTGCCCAAGCCAGCAGCGCCTGCCCCTCGGGCGACTGTACTGACGCCAGCCGGACACGCCGGTGAAGGTCGTGACGGATCAAGAACCTTGCCCAGCCATTGCATAACTTGCAGACGCCGTCGAACAAGACAACGGTCTCGCCTTGCTCGAGTAATGGCGCCGGTGAGGGCCGTATTTGAGACGCTGGCATAGACGTGGGTCCATTGGTGGCCTGGTTTTGCGGATCATACCCGCGTGCCAGAGCTAAAGTCTGCTTCTGGCCGTTTGCCTGCCCTTCGCGACAGGTCGCCATCAGCTGATTTTTTTTGAAAAAATTGGACTTTCAGCTTGTCTGTACTCAGGTACAACCACCGCCGGAGAGCCTACTCACCACCTTGAGAGGTTTCCCGGCCCTTCGTTGCCGTTGCAGCTCTGTTATGGAGTTCGTTGGCGATAACACTCATATTTCTTCCGCTGGTTTTGGCTACATAGAGAGCCTTGTCAGCAGCGCCGATCAAGGCTTTGGGTAAGTCGTCAACTGTTGGTTTACATGCACTTACGCCAAGGCTGACCGTGACGATGCCCTGGGCACTTTCGCTGTGCTCGATTCCAGCTTGCTGCACGGCATGCCGGATCTTCTCTGCCACCAGAAATGCCCCCACATAGTCAGTGCCTGGCAACACCACGGCAAATTCCTCGCCGCCATAGCGAGCGGCGAGATCGCCGGGCTGCTTGATGTTTGCTCTTATGATCGCGCTGATGGTGCGTAGACACTCGTCTCCGGACAAATGACCGTTTTGATCATTGAAGCGCTTGAAGTCGTCGATATCGATCATCAGTAACGCAAGACTCTGTTCGTTGCGTTTGGCGCGCCTCATTTCGGCTTCAAGGTAAAGGTCGAACTGACGCCGATTTGCCAGCCCGGTCAATGCATCCTCCAGCGCCAACGTCTCAAGCGTTCGATTGACCGCAATCAGTTTTTCTTGAGCACCCAGCAATTCGTTCTGAATATGATTCTGCCCCTTCATCAGCCTGATAAGGCGATAGCCGAGCACACCTAGAATTGCCATCAGAAAAGCAACTATCACCGCGCTTAGCAACGACTCTTGCCGCCAGCTCGCCAGGGCTTCCTCCTTATTGTGAGCGGCAAAAATGACGAGTGGATATTCATCGAGTCGCCGATAACCCACGACTCGTTCCACACCGTCCACATAGGATTTAACGATTGCCGAGCCAAAAGGTTCTTTGGGCAAAAGTTGCGTGAAGAGCGGACCTTTGGCGAGGCTGGTATCGACTTCAGCTTCGTTAAAGGGGCGGCGGACCGCGATCCTGGCGTCGGCGGAGATCAAACTGATGACCCCATTACCACCGATATCGATGCTGTTGTAGAGCTTGAGAAAATGATCGAGATACAGCGTTGCCACCACTACGCCGGCAAAACTGCCATCGGGATGATTGATCCTGCGCGACACCGGCATGACCCAGTCGCCCGTAGAGCGACTTCTTATCGAGGGCCCGATATGCGGACCACGCTCTGGATGGTTGCGATGAAAGATAAAATATTCGCGGTCCGAATTGTTGGTGCTTGATGGAATGAACCCGCTCGAACTCGCTATCCACTCGCCTTTTTCGTCATGGATGAACAGGCCGTGTAACTGAGGCAGTTCATTGCGCTGGGCAGTGAGCAAACTTCGTAATCGGGGTAACCGGTCGCGGTCCATACCATCGATTTCGAGGCGGTCTACCAGGCTGAACAATACGGTGTCGGCCTGCTTGATCGACGCTTGTGCCTGGGATGACAGGGTTTGCGCAAGATTTGACATCGCCACTTCTTTGTCATGCAAGCGATACTGGCGGGAGTTCCAGGCCTCCCAGATAGCCACCGCCACCAGGGACATGCAGACGGCCATCAAAAAGAGAATTGCAGACCGAACCTTGAGTTTTGCCACAAACTGCTTAGCCGTTCCGGGTCCGACGTCCTTTATCGCAGCGAGACGAACTGCCAAAGGCTGATGAGGCATGTTTGCTTCCTTAATAGTTGAAACGGCGACACCCTTCCTTTGAAAGGCGCCACCGGCGTATCTGGCGCTTCAGGGCAGAGTTTATACATCGTCCAAGAGAACCGGGGTGATTTACAAGAGAAGAGTCACAGGAGCGTTCAGAGGGTTCATGGTGAGTTCTGAAACTCGGACTCAACATTACCCAGCCAGGGAAACAGGCAATGATGGAAACACTGGCGGGCCTTTGAAGTTCATGCGTTAAGTTGACAGTATCTACACGCTACTTGATTGGCAAGGCGACGTAACCTGCGCGACGGATACTTCGTGTTGAACGATGAGATCTGCTTATGGCTGATTGCTGCCTCTGGCCAAACCTTCAACATTTACGCAATTGTGCCGGACTCACGCCAAGGCGTTGCTTGAAGGCGGTCGCCATGTGCGCCTGAGAGTTGAAACCGCAGGTGAGGGCGATCTCCGACAGGCTGGCTGTCGAATCGCGCAGCCGGGCACGGGCCTTGGCGAGGCGTCGGTCGATCAGGTAACTATGCGGGCTTTTGCCCGTCGCGCTCTTGAATGCTCGCATGAAAAATCCTTCGGACAATTCAAGCAATCCTGCCATCGCCTGCACACTGAGCGGGCCCTCAAGGCCATCGTCTATGAACTCATCGAGCAGGCGCATCCGGCTGCCGGTGATAGAACCTGCTGGCGGTGCTGACAACGCGTCGCGACCCTTCGCCCGCTCAGCCAAGGCGAGTGTCCAGGCCTCCCAATCGTCATCCATCGAAGCCTGCAACAGCGCACTGCGCATTCGTAGCCCGAGGGTAATGGCCTGCGGATCAACGCGATTGTTGAATGCGCGATCCCCCATCCATTCCATACCCTCGGTGTGTATGACCCGCAGGTATTCACCGCCTTTGGATGACTCGGACAACACGTCACAACCGGCAGGGACGAACGCCAGGCTGTTGGGCGTGGCAACGAAGGGTTGCACTCGGTCGCTGCCGATGGCGTGCAGGCCTCGCTGGCTGTCGAAGGCAAAACCAATCGCCGCATGGGTCGCTACATACCGGGCAGCGTAGGCGGAGCTGGGCAACAATTCGATCGCCCAAGGCCCGGCCTCAACGCGGCGGACCGGTTCACATACAAGCGATGGCTGTAGGTCGTTTCGATGGCTCATGAACGCCATAGTAGTGAAGAGAGAGCACAAAAGTCAGGTCAGTTTTTTGAAAGCCAGCGCAGTGCGCCCCTGTCTAGACTGGGCAAAATCTCAGGGAGGCCGCTTCATGAATAGACTGACTCGCGACGATATCGAACAAGCGGCTCGCCACGTGTACCAAGTCATGCCCGCGACCGCCCAGTACGCTTGGCCATTGCTGGCAGAGCGGCTGGGTTGCACGGTGTGGGTCAAGCATGAAAACCACACCCCGACGGGGGCTTTCAAGGTGCGCGGCGGCATTACCTTCATGCACTGGCTCAAACGCGTACACCCAGGTGTGAAGGGCATTGTTTCCGCTACCCGCGGCAACCATGGACAAAGCCTGGCGCTGGCGGCAAGCGCGCTGGGTTTGCGGGCATTGATCGTAGTGCCGAAAGGCAATTCGGTTGAAAAGAACCATGCCATGCGCGGCTTCGGCGGCGAAGTGGTTGAGTACGGCCGCGATTTCGATGAGGCCCGTGAAGAGGCCGCACGCCTGTCGCAAATACATGGCCTCTACCTCGTGCCGCCATTCCACACCGAGTTGGTTAAAGGCGTGGCCACGTATGCGCTGGAGCTGTTCAAGGCGGCGCCGGATCTGGATACCGTCTACGTGCCGATAGGCTGTGGCTCGGGGATTTGCGGAGTGATCGCCGCCCGCGACGCACTGGGCCTGAACACCCAAGTGGTGGGCGTGGTTTCCACAGAGGCTGCGGCCGCAAAATTATCGTTTGAGGCTGGAACCCTATGCGAAACCGCCTCGGCGAATACCTTTGCCGACGGCCTCGCCGTGCGCAAGCCAGTTCCCGAGGCCTTCGCCATCTACGCGGCAGCGGCGGCGCGAATCGTCTCCGTCAGCGAGGGCCAGATTGCCGAGGCCATGCGCGTGTATTACACCGATACTCACAACCTCGCTGAAGGGGCAGGTGCAGCGGCCCTGGCAGCGCTGATTCAGGAGCGTGCAACCATGGCGGGCAAAAGGGTCGGGGTGATTCTGTCCGGCGGGAATGTTGACCGAGCGGTGTATGCGGGAGTAATTGCCTCAGCCCTTCACGCTTGAGTGGACGCCTGTATCTCATAAATGCGAGGCATTGACGCTGGGACTGACCGATTTCGACTTTGGATTCAACCGGTCGGGTTCATTGACGAAGACGTCGACTACGCGCACCGAATGGGTCGCTGACGTAGTCGTCGGGGCTTTCAGGAAGTCAGGTGTTTTGATCTCGACTTTCACAAAGGCTGCGAGGGAAACCAGCGCGTATGAATTTGCGTGAGCACGCCGTTGGCCTGTATGCGTCGATAGCCTTCGTCATACATTTTCATTGCCCGCATTCCGTCCGGGTGCGTGAGACTAAAGCCTATGGTCGAGGTTTCCACTCCGCAATTGAAGGCAAATTGAACGGCATCTTCTGTGCCCGACTGTTTGGCCTTCTGTTTTTTTGCTTCCAGGTCATTGGTCACTATCATGGCGGCCGATAAGCGCCGGGCGGCGAGTTTCTTAAGGTTCTGCACGTCAGAGTCGGTGCTCTCGAACACCACCCCGGCAGACTGTAGCGCTGTAGCCTGAGGTGAATATTCGTAGCCTCTGACGGTGCCCACTACAGTACCGGGCGGCAACGTGCATGTACCTTCCCGAGGTTTCGGCAAGGGGGTTTTGATCGGTTCGAAGATGTCGTTATTGACGGTGAAGATGGGTTGCGAAGCCAGTTTGATCTTGCCCTCGAACTCGGGTAGCCAACTCATGTTGAAGCAGGCCACGCTCGTGCCATTGAGCACCATTTTCTTGCAGCGGGCGTAGGGCACGACTTTGAGCTGAACTTCAACCGCCATTTCCTTGAAGGCGGCGACCACTATGTCGTTGGCGTAACCTGTGCCGTCACGCTTTGACCATGGAGCGGCCGCATCCTCGACCATGATTATCATCGTCTCGTGCGTATCCTGTGCCGTGACGGCGCTCGGAGCCAGCAGATAGAGTGTGGACATAAGCAGGATCGGTTTGAACGGCCACATTCTGTGGTTAGTCTTTTGTTGACGCATGTTCCCTCATTGAACAGTCGCTCCCGGGTGCACCCTGGAGCTCTAGGGAAGGGTACCCGACTTCTGATCAGGAAACACAGATATTGGCCATTGCTGCCCGTCGGGAAAAGCCACAATCGAACCGGCATTGAACGATAGATATCCAGAACTATTTTTCAGTGGCAAGTTTAAATGCCGGTGGGCCATAGGCTTGCAGAGCAGGACCATCATGGCATAACAGCACATTAACAAGATCACTGCTGTCAAGCTGGGTAAGCCATTGGCGCAACTCACTGAATCTTTGCTCATCTTCAGGAATGACAAGCGAGCGGAATAGCGAAACCTGCTTGGGCTGATTAGCCAGCATTAACTGACGTTGCCAACTGATATCCCCTCCAATAATCCATAACTTGCCTCCCACCGTTGCGACGAAAACGGTACTGTCAGGGCTATGGCCCGCTACTGGAATCGCTGCCAATCCTGGAAAACCAGGGACGGAATGAAGCGGTCCATCGCCCGCCAAAACCTGGGGTTCAATACAGTCTGCTTTTTCAACAAAAGCTTCACCGGGCATAGTCGTATAGTTATGTTCATGTGCCTGCTGTGCTGTTTGAAATAGCGGCAGTTTTTTTGCGTCTGGCCGACAAAAGCTCTGCACGCCCTGCACATGGTCCTCATGCAAATGTGTAAAGCCAAGCCCCGCAACTGATGATATTTCTGCACCTAATTGCTGCGCGACGGAGCCGTGAGGATGAATGCCGTCACTCTTATACTGCCACCCCAGTTTTTTGAAAAAATTCTGTGCGCCTTGCTCGTCCATTCCCATATCAATTATGAAGCGGCGGCCATCAGCCCAGCGCAACACGAAGGCGGGAAAGACAATCTCACCACGGAGTTGATCCTGTAAGCTCGCGGTAGTGATATAGCTTATGGAAGTAGGGCCGTTCTCTAGAGTGAGCAAATCAAGTAATTCTTGATGTGATGGTAATGACGTTCTCAACTGACGCATTGACCAGTGTGTATAGGCAATCACGCTGACGGCCAAACCTATAATAAGCAGGAGTGCGAGAATTGAAGTGCGTATAAGCATTTTTCGATTCATGGTATTTATTGAGGCTCCTGATTGTAGTGATCCTTGGTGTATGGTGAAAAATATGGCAGCGTTGTCCGGTTTCTGGAGCAGGCAAAGCTAGCGGCTATAACGCAAACTTGCCATGTTATGCAATCACTCCAAAAGCCAGCTTCCAGGCAAGCAGAAACAGCATGGTTAAAAGAGCCAAACACCCAATTAGGAATAGCCGAAGTCTCAACGGCAAAGAATTTGAGCCTGTATGAACATAGGCGTGTGCGTAGCGGCTCAATACGTACAACCAGGCTAAAGCCAAAAATGCGAGGCCTACCGAGTTGGTGCTATAGATGATCAGGCATAAAATATAAAATAATACCGGCCCCTCGAACTGATTGGCTATATTGTTGGAAACTTTTACGACCTCCTCTGGCCAGATACGGTTATCTATTGCCGTCTGCTGGCGGTTAACCGTGCCTGCTGTTACTGCTTTGGCTTTTCTTATTCCAAGTACGATGTACATAACCAGCGTCAGGAGGATTTGCGCCAGGATTGGCCACAAAATTTGATTCGTGTTCATCCGTGATCCCTCAGTTTATAAGAGTCAGGTTAAGGGGTGGTCAATCGACCCGAGCGAGCGACTTGCATCGCCTGTCAGGTTTGGCTGTATGTTAAGAGTGAGCGCTTTTGAATTGCGACTGCTGCTGTTGCCAGACCAATAGCTAGTGAATAAGCAAATAGGCCTGGGTTCAGGTTTGATATGGCCGGCGGGGCTTGCTGGTTTTCGGATAGCCTTTCCAGTACATCCGATAGCGAATAATCGCTTGGCATGCTGTCGATTCCTTTCGAGAAAGCCCAAGCATAGCAGCGACAACGCCCGCAGCTGGAGCCAGAACCAGGTCGCTTACAATTTGCTACAAGGCGAAAGGGAGGGTCCCGCTGAGCCAAGCAGATTTGGGATATGGGGGGCAGCGAGCCAATGGTGACTGGGCAAAATTGGGGCAAACCATACGCCTACTCGCGCTTGGTCTACTTTTAAGGGCTGACCGCTTGGGGGCGGCCGAGGCTGAGCGTGACGGCTGGGTCAATGCAGGTTGTGGGATTTATCCGCCAGGCCGCAAGCCAGCATCGATTCCTTCCTCAGCGCTTCTATCTGGCGCAGACCGGCGAGGGGGCTGGCGCGGAATTTGGTCGCGAAATGGCCGCCAGTGCAGTTGCAGAATTCGACGTGATCGGAGCGTTTGTGCTGCATGAAGGCATCGCAAGACTGGAACACCCAGGCCTTGGTCACCTCGTGGCTGGCTGGACAGGTCTGCAACAACTCGTTCTGGTCCTTCAGGGACAGTATGGTGCTACCCGAGCGGGTGGCCCGCTGCCGATAGCCCTCGGTAAGACACTCGCACTCGTGCAGTCCATTCAGTAGGCTGCTGTTCACGCACTGGGTGTGGAAGTCCGCGATCCCTTTGGCAAGCTTGTCCTGCCCAACCTTTACGGCAGCCGCCGTCGGCGTGGAGCCCGCTTCAGCGATCGAGTCGCCGGCCTTGCAGCCGCATTGGTCAGGGCCCTTGATCGGATAAGTCTTGTTGCGGCACACCCCATGGATTTTGGCAGCGGTGGCCATGATCCTCGATTGGCCTGGCCCCACAATGTCCTGCACGCAACCGTCTTGCGGGCGCCAGGTGAACACGATCCAGACGGGGACGGCACAGGTGTTGGTAAAGTCGGAGACATCGCCTCTGGGGTTGATCTTCAGGCACTGATTCGAACCCGGTACGGTAGCGCCCACCGGAGCGCTGGCTGCTTCGGCAGCTGCAGGTGCGGGCGTCGCTTCGGCCGCTGGCGTGGTCGCCTTGTCGATAGCCGAGCTTATGCCCTGACCCAGCGAGTCGATGCCTTTGCGTGTGGCATTGGACACGCTATCGCTGACGTTGCGAGTAATGTCATCCAGCATGCCCGCGCGCAGCGGCGTCGAGGCGAGCAGCAGGATCAGGCCAATAGTTTGCATCGCCACCCTGGCGGCGCTCATCTCGGCACCTCATCGCCGGCGGCGCATTCGCAGCGGCCGGTAGCGGCGTTGATATTGGTCTGGCTACGGCAGACGCCAAAAATCGCCATCTTGGCAGGGAAATGCTTGAACTTGCCAGGATCGACGTTGGTCTGCTTGCAAATTTTTTCCTGGTTGTATTTCCACAAAACCCATATCGGGTAGGAACAGGTGTCGGTCACGTGGATGATTGGGTCGACGAATTTTGTGCTGTAACAGGGACCTGAACCGGGCACTCCAATGGGCACAGCCGCTGCCCCGGAAGCAGGCGCCGCCTCGGCGGTGGGCGCTGTCGCCTTGTTCACCGCCGAGCCTATGCCCTCACTGACCGAGTCGACACCCCTGCGCGCGGCGTCGGAAACGCTCTGAGTCACGCTCTTGGTAAGGTCATCGAACGCCCCGGCATGCGCCAGCGACGAGCTCATCTACGGTGCCATCAATATTGCACATGCAAGTGCTACAGCCACAGCCAGATTGCGCTTGCCTGACTCAAAACCGACTTTGCCTCTAGGCATCACGGATTCCTCGCCGGGAGTCGCGCAATTGCGCGGCTATGGGAGGAGCCTAGTCAATTCGTCGAAAAATGAAGCAATAAGTATGAACTTTTCGTCGGGCGGGTTGTATCAGGCCACTGTGGAGCGGCGGCTGAGTCTGCTAGCCTTGAGGGCCTTGGGAGCTATGGAAGGGCTGATAATGCACATGTTTAAAATCGAGGCGAACGGAATGAGTCAGCTCCGTGAGGCTCTGAGTCAAGCAGCATTGCCCTTTGATGATGTAAGCGACCCGGGTCGGCAGTTTTTCCGTTTTGAGATAGACGGGAAATGGATCGCATACGGCGGGCTGGAGGGTTCTGATCAGGACATGCTGCTTCGCTCACTGGTCGTTTGTGATTCGCATCGTGGGAAAGGACTGGGCAAAGCTGTGCTGGCTGAGCTGGAACGATATGCTGCCTCCCAGGGTGCACTTCGGTTGCACTTGTTAACTCAAAGCGCTACCGGGTTTTTTACAGCCAATGGCTATGAAACTTTGGACAGGGATGATGCGCCGGTCGCTATCAGTCAAACCGCCCAGTTCAAGCATTTGTGTCCTGCGTCGGCAGCCTATCTACGAAAGTCGTTAGGCAACGCGGTTGTTACGAAGTAGCCGTCAATTCGCGCTTATGGGCGGGATCCGTGTTGTGAGTGTATGTCCGCACTTGGCCGTTTTCTGCTGGTCGCGCCGAAGACTTGACTGCATCGAATTCAACCACTGACTCGCCAGGAGCGCGTCCGAGCGAAATGTTGATTTGCAGGACTAGTCCTCGATTCATCCCCCTATCCAAGATACTCATGCGCCGTAACAAGCAGCTATAACAACAAGCGCGAAAAAGCAGACCAACTGAACGCAATAAAAGGTAAACCGAACCGCCACGAACCTGTCGGTTTGCACATGGGATACGTGAACCAGCGACTGGCACACGCGAGCGATCAGGACGAGTATGGACAAGTAGTTCACTGCAGGGCCGTTGACACCAATGGCCGAAATCACCAACACGATAGCGCCAAAGACCGGCAGATTTTCCACGCAGTTCGCGTGTGCTCGTGTCCCGCGCCGATACCAATCCTCGCCTTCGAGCTGATCGTTTTGGAAAGAGGCAATCGGAACATTCGAGAACAGGATTCTGACCCAGCGATACACCCCGACGGTTGCCATCAACAGCAGCAAAGTCCAGGTCGCAAATCCAAGCAACATCCA
Source organism: Pseudomonas sp. LBUM1670 (assembly GCF_059695695.1). Taxonomy (NCBI): domain Bacteria; kingdom Pseudomonadati; phylum Pseudomonadota; class Gammaproteobacteria; order Pseudomonadales; family Pseudomonadaceae; genus Pseudomonas; species Pseudomonas sp. LBUM1670. Next base: position 2,582,910 of record NZ_CP166783.1, read on the forward strand.
CATCGGAATCGTCATGGCGGCCATCCTCAATAAGTCATTTTCAGCACGACATTCCACAGCCGCGCGGCCGACGCGCGGTCGGTCGTGCCCTGTAGATCAGTTGCTCATGATGGGGGCCAGTGCGGTCTGAATCCTGGACATCTGTGCGGGTGTTGTCATGCGCGTAAGCAGCCGGCCAAAGTGTGGATGCTGCACGCCCGAGATAATGTATTGCCAGCGGTAGGCGCCTAGCAGGGAGGCTTTGATTTGCGCTGTCTCATCAACACTGAACGATCGTGAAACATTGCGAATAAAGTAGTCGGCATCGGATGCCGATTGCGCCTGCAGGATTGCGTCGATGGCTGCCACCAGCGCAATCAGATCGTTCACTGCCTGGTCGCGCTCGGCTGGCGTGAGTTTCGCGTGCTCCGCCTTCCACTCCAGCTCATCGAGTACGACGTGCCGGCTTTCATCCTTCCAGTGAAATTTGAAAACATCCTTGAACAGTGGGCACAACTCCTCGCGCGGGGCGATGCTTTTTGCGTAGTGCGTTTGAACAAACAGTTCGATATGACAGGTCAGCGCCAGCACCGACCAGGTGCTGGCCGCAAGTACCGCGCGCGCCACATCGTTTGGATCGGCAACTTGACGATATCCCGCTGGCAATTGCGAACCCATCATCGCCTCTATGCGCCGGAACAGTTCCTGGTGCTTGATCTCGTCATTGGAAAAGCGCACCAGCGCTTCGAGTGCGAGCTGATCGTCAAATACATGGGCCCGACCTTGATCGAGCATTTGGGCACTGATAAAGCGCTCGACCAGGCCGAAGATATACGCATAGGTTCGGCCCTGAATCTGGCTGAGCAGGCACGCCTCGTCCGTGGCGAGAAAGGTCAGGCGGTCGATCCGCGAGAGTCCGTCGGGCAAGAATTTGCGCGAGAAGTCGAAACTCCGGTCCTGTAGCAAATCGCGATCGATCTGCCATTCCGCTTTCTTCGATGATTTGACAATTTGAGCATAACGGGTGGCGTTGCCCGAATCTGAGCCGGGTAGGGTAGCGATGGTGTTCATATCGATCTCCTGCTTTCCTGGTCGAGTTTGAATGAGGCAATTACGGTTAACGTCGGAGCCAATGAACATGGGTGAAGCGTCCGGGGATAGCCGCGATCACTGAGTCCACGTTGGTGCTAATCTAGGCCACGCCTTTCAGGCGAAGAATGACCGGTCCGCCTGATTACGTGCTCCGGACTCCGGAAAGGAGGGCTGGCAATTGTTGGATGCGCTTTCTGATGTCTTGCGTGTGATTCGGCTGTCTGGAGGGGTTTTCCTCGAGGCGGAACTCACTGCGCCCTGGTGCATCAACGGAAGAATTTCCGTGGACGATTGCAAACCGTTCCTGGCGGCACCTCGACATATCATTGCGTCGCATTTTGTCGCCGCGGGGCACATGCAATTGCGAGTCGATGGTGGTGCCACTATCGACGTGCGGGCAGGCGAGCTCATTCTGCTTCCTCACAATGACGCGCATTCTTTTGGCAGCGACCTGAGCATTGCGCCGATGCCGGCGCGCGATGTTATTCAGCCGCCAGAAGTCGGCGGTATTTCACGCATCAAATACGGCGGGGGCGGCGAGGTCACGCAGTTGTTGTGTGGATTCCTCGGCTCTGAAATTCCCTTCAATCCATTGCTTTCGTCGCTGCCATCTTTATTGAAATTAGACGTACGCGCGACGGCTTCGGGAGCCTGGATTGAAAGCTCATTCCGTTTCGCTGTCAGTGAGATTGCGGCGGGGCGCGTCGGCTCGACAACGGTCATCGCCAAGCTATCCGAACTGCTATTCGTCGAAGCCGTCAGCCAGTATGTCGCGAGCCTCCCGGCTGAGCGGCGCGGGTGGCTGGCGGGTTTGCGAGATCCACCTATCGGGCGCGCTTTGGCACTGCTCCATGCTCGTCCAACCGAGGGCTGGACTGCAGAAGCCCTGGCACTTGAAGTCGGTATGTCGCGCTCGGTATTTGCGCAGCGATTCACGGCATTGGTCGGACAGCCTCCGATGCAATACCTGACGCTCTGGCGTATGCACGTGGCGGCTCAACACTTGCGCGAAGGTCGCGGTAATGTGGCGCAAATCGGCTTTGCTGTTGGCTACGAGTCCGAAGCCGCGTTCAGTCGCGCATTCAAACGCCAGTTCGGCACATCACCCGGCACCTGGCGCAGACAATCAGCATGAGAAGGGTTATCGAGACTTTGGCCAGTGATCCTGAATTTCATGCCATGGCGCTTTGGACGTCACCTCGACATGCTTCTGTTTCTCGCAAGTAAAGGGCGTGTCCAGCGTACCGAGGGCTATGGAGATCCAATCGGAGTATTCGCCCTGGCGATTTGACCAGAAGAGCGACGAACCGCAGCGCGTGCAAAACTGGCGCTCGACAGATTCAGAGGACGGGTAAGACCGGATGTCATCGTTACCCTGTACAAGATCAAAGTCGCCACGCAAAACACTGCCGTAGCTCGCAAATGCTGCTCCATGGCTTTTGCGGCATTGGCTGCAATGGCAGTGAGAAACTGCTTTGGGGCGTGACCGGAGTTGGTATTGGACGGCACCGCAAAGGCAACTGCCCAAGAAGATATCAGTCATTTTTGGCGGCGATCCACTGACGAGGGGACGGCACTTTAAGCGGTGATCAGATGCAGTGTCGAGCGACTGCTTCAGGCGGATTGTTCCTCGTTGCGAGTGACTGCTTTTGGCCGATTCTGTTGAAAAAGTCGGCCATGGTTTGCGCGTCAGAAAAGTACGCGTCCGAGATTGAAATCTTTACTTTTGGCAGAGGCTTCCGGACTCGGATTTCACGTAGCAGCGTGCAAAAAAGGCGTTTTCACCATTTAATGATCAGGCAGTTTGGGCAGACCGACTTTTTCAACAGAATCGGCCGTTCTCTGCCGGTCATGCCAAGACTCGAGTTGGTCATATCCGATGCAAATGGTAGCTCAGGTCGAATGCAAACGGGTGACGACGCGAAACTCATTAGCGGCCGTGAGTCCGACAAAACTGCAGAAGTCTTCCAGGTCGGCCTGATAGGCGCGCCGAGTTGATGATAACCCCACCTCGCTGGAGCAGGTGGAGGAGGCGCTGCGGCAGGTCATCGAAACGCTGCTCGCTTTTCGCGCTCGATGATCCCTTGATGTCGATCCAGATCAAGCCTGCTCAATGCTCAATCAGTCCAATTCAGCGCCTGGCGTACAGGCAAAAAAGCCCGCGGGTTTTTTGTTGTTTGGGATTTCATAAGCTCAGGTTGCGGCATGGGCATCGATGTCACCGGAAAACCGGCGGCCAAGCTGGCAACAGCAGCTTGTTCCCACACGCCGCATTCAGGCCAGTTTTTCAGCGACCATCACCCGATTGCGGCCGGTCCGCTTGGCCTTGTACAGCATTTCGTCGGCAGCCTTGAGAACAGCTCCGACTTCATCAACATGCTGCAACCAGTGGGCAACACCTACGGAAATGGTGATCTGCCCGACGGGCTCAATCAGCAACTGCTCGACCTGTCGTCGCAGACGCTCGGCAACCTGCTCGGCGATCTCGGGAGCAACGTCAGGCAGCAGGATGAGAAACTCCTCGCCCCCCACCCGACAGAGTACATCGTCATCCCGCGAGCTGTTGCGCATCAACCGGGCCAGACTCTGCAGCACTTGATCACCCACATCATGTCCGTAAGTATCGTTGACGGATTTGAAGTGGTCGATATCCAGCGACACTACTGCGAAAGGCCGCTGCTGGGACTGCAATAGGTCTAGCGCCAGGTCCAGGCCACGGCGATTGTGCAATCCAGTCAAAGGATCGGTCTGCACATCCAGGCGAAGTTTGTTGATCTTGTAATGCAGGAGATTGAAGCCAACCAGCATCGCTCGCTTGATCTCGGAGGATTCGAAGTACCAGGAGTGCACATGTTGGATTCGATCAGCATTGGCCGATTGATCCATATCCTGGGCACTATCTGCCAGTTGCCGCAGCGGTCGGGAAATCAGCTGGGCGAACCACCAGATGAACAGCAGGGTCAGTAGCGCCAGCGGTAGGGTATTGCGCAGCACGCTGAACATTAACTCATTCAGCGAAGCCAGACTGGCCTCTGTGGGTCGCTGCGCTACGATCCCCCAGCGAGTCAACGGCACCACGGCATAGCCAGCCAACATATCGACGCCCTCACTGTTGTGCAGGCGCATAACGCCCGTGTCGCCACTGATTAGCGCATCGATCACCGGGTTCTTTCCAACTTCTTCACCCACCCGAGCAGGGTTTGGGTGATACAACAAGCGCCTGTTCTGATCGACTACATACAGATAGGAGCCATCGCGATAGTAATGTTCACCGAGCAGGTTGTTGAGGATGCTTTTTTGCTTCAGGTAGACGGTACCGCCGATATAGCCCAGGTATTGCCCAGCACTGTCGATAACAGGGTACGAAATGACTACCAACAGGTTGCCTGCTACCGAGACATACGGGCGACTGATCAGCGGCCTCCGCTCGCGCAAGGCCTCGATGGCACCAGGCGACTCCATCTTTTTCCCGCGAATCTCAAGGGTATCTGGCGAGGTAGCCAGTACCCAGCCGTTAGCATCTACAAACACCACAGAGTTGAAACTGTTCGTCTGCAGGCGCAGACGTTCGGCCTCAGTCAGCAGCAGGGATACATCCCCGAAATTTTTGGCCATCAGGCCGGCGCTGTAGGCAAGTTGTTGATGTGTTGACCGCAGAAATTGATCAACACTGTCGGCCAGCTTGTTTGCATAAACGCGATTGCTCTCCAGCGTATTGTCGATCAACAATTGACGCTGGACGCGATAGCTAGCGTAGAACGTGTTGGCCAGGGTGATCAGGGCACTGAGAATGGCAAGGGACAGGATCAGGCGGCGTAAATTCACACGAAACAAGTGTGAAAAAGAGATGTTCGACGCCATTAGATCAAATCCACGATGTAAGAAAAGGCCAGTATTCTAGAGGATGTACGAAGCCTTTCGTACTGCCCCACTGAAATCTCTTTTCCATGAGCACATAACCATCAAACCCCACTTGCGAAAACCAACCCCCATATAAATGTGCGGTTTGGGGTTTACAACCGCGCCGAACCTTTCGGTGAGCAAGCCCAGAATTGCCAGGTTCGCGATGGATGGGGCAACTGCACTGCTGGTCAGATGATCGTCAAATATCAATGCATCGGGAACATCACGCCAGCTAACCAGACCACAGCTTCTACGCTGACCTCCGTTCCGGTTGGAATGCTGACCCCTGCTCAGTACAAAGACGCACGCGTCAAAGCATTGATGGATCCAAACCTCCCCTATGCCGAGTACCAGAAGCAGTATCAGGCGATCATGGCTGAGTAATTTCATCGACGCTGGTTTTAAAGTGTGGCTCCATTTCTCCAAAGCTCCCAGCGTGTCGTTGTGAAACTGAGCCAGGTCTCACTCGAAACAAACTGCGCTGTCACTCTATCGGCAACGGCGGCTTTTGGCCGAAAGCGTTATCGCCCCAATTGCTCCACCAACTCAGGCGTCACGTAGTGCGGTCCGTCGAACAGGTAGAGCGGGTAACCGTCATAGGCCGCCAATTGCGTTTTGAGCTCGGCGGCGGTGGCAGAGCGGAATCCGCCACCGAAGTTGGGGCGGAAGGCTTCGGCGATGATTCGCACACGATCTTTGCCCAGGCGTTTGCGCAAGGCATCGGCGTAGGTTCGGGCGACCGGTGCGGTGCGGGCGTAGACACCGACGCCGTCCTGGAAGAACACGCCAATGTCATTCGGCAGCCACTGTTTGAGCCAGTCGGCGGTGGCGGCGGGGCCGATGTTGGCGCCGTCATACACGCTGATCCACAACGGTCGCGGCAGCTTGGCGAGCAGGGCGGGCAACTCTTTGGCGCGGGTCCAGCTGGGGTCGACTTCGGCGGGGAAGTACCAGCCGGTGACATGTAACGGCGTCGGCAGTTTGGCAATGCGCTCCGACACCTTGGCCAATTGCTCGATGTTGTCGCGCGAGCGATTTTCGCTGAAGTAACCCGCCAGCCCGAGGATCACATCCTGCGCCCAGGGCGCCTTGGCGATGCGTGCCCAATCGGGCAGGACCGGCACGCTGGGCAGGCCGGTGCCGGCAATGAACGCTTGATCGTCGACGACCGTCCATTGCACCAGCAGTTCGCGAGCGCCGAGTTTTTCCCAGTGACCGTTGATGCCGACCGTCTTGTTGTCCGGCTGCCAGACGATGCCGACGATGCCTGGGTCCAGAGACTTGTTCGTCATGTAGAGCGTGCCGGTCCCTGCTGCGAGGGTGACGGCAAACAAAACACCGGCAAGGGAGGCTCGACTGACGGTGTAGCCGAAAATGTTCACGGAAGTGCCTTGTTGATGCGCTGATGCCATTGGCTCAGCGAGGTGACGCCCTTGGCGTTCCAGTTGCCTGCGGCGTCAGGGCCGAGATGGAACTGGCCTTCATTGAATTGCCAGACGATCACTTGCGGCGGATGTTGGGCAAAGTCCGCCGATTCCAGATATTGCAGCAGCGTAGCCCATGGGCCGACGTCGCCGGGATTCCAGGTCAGCGCGACGGGGCGGTCCAGCGCATTGGAGAGCTTCTGCGTAAAGCCGAGATAAGGCTGGACAAAACTGTTACCGATGACTTGAACCGGTGCCGGCGCGTCATCGATCAGCAAGTCGTTTTCAGCCTGATGGCGAACGGTGTAGATGTCGCGACCAATCGCCTTGCGCTTCACCGCCGGCAGGAAGTTGCTCGCCAGATCGCCGAATGCGCGGCGGTCGAACCACTGGCCCAGCGCGGCGCCACCACCGGGATCGCCTTGCAGGCGGTAACGCTCGGTCATCAGCTTCGCCGTGGCGTCGGCGGTGTTTTCGGCGCTCCAGGCGGTCCAGTGGTAGTCGGCGCGATAAAACGCGGTCTGTTTGCCTTGTTCGGTTCGTTGCAGAATCGGCTTGATGTTCAGTGTGGTCAGGCCCGCTCGAGTCAGGTCGTTCTGCACCTGTTCATAGCGCTGCGTCACGGCTGGACTCAGTGGCTGATCAGCGGGCAGACGTTGGGCGTAGAACGGCGCTTTCATCGGCACTACCAGCACGATCAGCCCGATGTGTTTGCGCTCCAGTTGCCGCTGAAGTTGTTTCACCAACGCAATACTGCGTGCAGTACCGGGGTTGTCGATCTTGCTCAGGCTTTCCCAGGCCGGGAACAGCCAGCCGTTGTCGCCGGTGATCACCGCCGAGGCCGCTTGCACGCCGGTGCTCAACAGGCCTGACAGCAGGCCGGTGATCAGGGTGGACATCGACAATCGGCGGATAAAACGATGGGAGTGGAATGCAGGGTTCATGGCGCGCTCTGGTCGACAAGGCCAATCAAGCGCGGAGCATGGCGAGAGCCGATCAGAAACAGGCTGTAGCGATCGCCCGCCTTGAAGGGCGCCAGCTTCATCGGCAGGCTGGCGCTTTCATTGCAGCTGGCAACCAGCGTCGCCTGCACCGGGTTGATTGTGCGCTGGGCCTGTCCGTTGAACGGCACCTGGTTGAATACCGTGGCGCCATTGGCCAGTTGGACATTGGCCTTTTCACAACCGCTGCTCAGGTTGTAGAGGTTGAGTTCGGCGCGCAGGTCTTTGCCACGCAACGGCGGATCGATGACCAGGCGTGGCGCGAATGCCGGATCTTTGTCGAGGATCAGCGTCACCCACGCACTTTTCGGGGCGTTCAGGCCCTTTATCTCGCGGCCATTAATGGTCAGTTGCAGCGGCTGACGTGAGTCCACGATCTGGAAGGGGCTGGCCACCTCGCTCCGGGCGGACAGGGCAAAACTGGCGCCTTGGCCCAACTGGACTTGCATCGCGGTGTCGAACGGATTGACCACCCGCACCCAAGCCGAACCCTCGGGCAATTTTGGCGCGTACAGCTGGGCGATTTCGGGGGCGGCCTGGGCCCACGACGGGAGCAGGCCAAGGCCCAGCCACAAACAGATTCGAACGTTCATGCAAGTCCTCAATAGGAATAAGTCAGGCGACCGAATACGCCCTGCGCGCGGTCATCGCCCAGTACCTTCACGCGGTACTGCAGGGAAAAATCCACGTAGGAGCGGGGCGCGTTGTACGCGTCTTCGCGGAACCAGTAACGGACGTTATTACCGACGCCAACCCCCCCGGCCTTGCCGGATGACGATTCGGTGCTGCCGTCGGCATTGGTCCCGCTGTTCATTTTGGAGTCGTAGTCGAACGCGGCGACAACATGAGGGAAACTCACCCAGCGCGAGCCAGCGCCGCCGATCGCGTAGCTGCGACCGACCTGCCATTCACTGTTGAAGTAGTCCCGCGAATCGTTGATGTAATGACCGGCTTCAGCGAACAGCTGTGAGGTCCACCAACTGGAAGCATCGACCCGCAGATCGGTGCCGACGCTTGAGCCATAACCCAGGCGCACCAGCCAGTCACCATCGACGTCCGACGATCCCAAGGGGAATGTGCGTTCGACGGCGGCCATCACGTTCAGCGACGAGAAGGGTTTGACCCGCGCACCCACGGCGCCTTGTAGCGCATCGAAGCCGGTGTCCGAATCGCCGTCCTTGCTCCACAACGTGTCGGTGACGCGGCCGTAGAGTTCGACAAAACGTGCGTTGCGATAGCCCAGCGGGCGCCAGGACAGCTCGGTGCTGTTTTGCAGGCTGTCATTGCTGCTACTGCCGCTACTTGGCGCAGAACTCAGGCCACTGCTGGAATTGTTACCGCGATAACTGGTGGTACTGGTCAAGCCGATTCTGCGCGACACATCGCCCACCGCGCGGCGGGTGTCGAACAGCTGCTGCGCGGGCATGTCCATTTCACCGGCGTGTTGCGCATCAATGACGCGCTCGAAGTAACCGACGGCTTGCTCGTCTTCGTTAGCGCGCATCGCGGTGTAGGCCGCATCCTGAGTGGCCGGCGGCGTGAGCCGGGTATCGGCATCGGCCTTGCGGAACGACCCCAGGGCGCCGTCATCATCTCCGGCCTGGACCGACAAATATGCGATTTGCAAATCGCTCATCGACTCCAGTTCACCGCTGTCCCGCGCTTGTTGCAACCGTTCGCGCGCGGTCCGGCGCTGACCAATGGCGGCATACAGGCTGGCCTCTTCGTACGCGGGCAGGCTGCCCAGAGCCAGGGCCTGGGTGAAATCCTTGCGCGCCCCGGCATCATCGCCCGATTGCTGACGCAGACGTCCACGCTGGGCCAGCAGCCGGGCGTCGTCGCCCGTGACCTTGAGGCCTTCACTGGCCGCCGCAATGGCTTCGGGTACGCGTTTTTGCTCGCTCAGGGCGCTGACCAACAGGCGTCGGTAAGCAGGATTTTGCGGCGCGCGGTCGATGGCTTGTTGCGCCAGGGCAACCGCTGTTGCGGCGTCCTTGCGGGCCAGGGCCGCGTAGGCCTGGGTGGCCATGTCGGTTCCACCATCGCGTTGATTGCCGGGCCAAATATCACAGACCAGGCCGAAAGCGGTTGCCTGACAGTTCAAGGCCGGAGCCGGAAAGTGAGCCACAGCTTTCGCCCCGTTGTTTTTCTGCCGCAGCGCCATGCGGGCGGTGGTGCGTCGGCGGGCTACTTCGCCGTCTTCATCGTCGGCCAGTGGCTGCAGATGATCGAGCGCCTGTTGCGGCTCGCCATGGGCCAATGCGGCGTCGGCGGCGAAGAAGCGTATGTCGCGGGTTTCCGACTCCAGAAGACCCTCGATGGCCAAGGCGTGATTCAGGTCCGCCTGGGCCGCTTGAGTTTTGCCCTGTCGATCAAGGGCATAACTGCGCAGAATCCACGGTGCGATTTCCCCATCGTCCTGGGCCAAGGCGCCTGATGCGGCCAGCTCGGCCCCTCGATAATCCTTGGCAGCAAGTAGGGCACTGATCAGCAGTTGCTGATTGGCGCCGATTTCCGGCGCCCAGGCCACGGCTTTTCGGGCCTGGTCTACGACCAGCGGCACATGGCCTTGCTCCAGGGCGCGATACCCCGCAACCGCCAGTGGCGCGGCCAGTTGCCGACGAATCGCTTCGCGGCGCATCAGTAACGTGTCGTCGTCCGGAAACACGGCCAACGCCTGAGTGGTGGCCTGATCTGCCTCTTGAAGATGTTGCTGGCGCTGCAAGGACTCGATCAGCAGCAGTCGATAATCCATGCGCTTGGGTGCCTGAGCGATGGCTTTGCGTGCCGCCAAAGTCGCAGCGCCGAAGTCATCGCGATCATAGGCCTTGAAGGCCTGGGCGGCAGCGCCGAAGCCTGGAGCCTGGCGAGACTGTGGATAGCGCTTGGGATGATCACGCAATTCCTTGTCGCGCTGAGCCAGAGCAATCAACGTATTCAAGCGGATGATATCGGCGCGCTGACGCAAGGCTTCGCGAGCCTTGGCGATGGCCAGGTCGTAGTCTTTTCGTTCGTAGGCACTGTAGGCCTCGTTAGCGGTGACATACGCCGGACCGGTCAACGGCAGCGGCAGTGTTTCGCCGTGCACAAACGCGGGCAGCAGGCTCAGCCCCGTGGCCATGAGGGTCAGGAAGGGGCGATTCATACCAGAAGCTCCGCGGGGTAGTGGCTGTGCTGACGGGCCACGGCCTTCTCGATGGTGGAGCGGGGCAGCACACCGCTGTCGACCAGATAGTCGCCGATGCGTCCGTGGTGCTGCGGGCGGTACTTCAACATGACCTGGCTGAACACCTCGCGATCGAGCAGGCCCATTTCGATCAACAGGTCGCCCAACAGCGGCGCACGGGCATCCGGTACGGACTGGCCTTCACGCACATTCAGTTGACGCAACTGCGCGACGATTTCGCTTTCCCGGGCAATCAGCTGCACCGGTTCGCTGCCCAGTTCATCGCTGACCTGTTGCAGACCTTCGGCGGACAGCGGGCTGGCCACAGCCACTTGTGCACGACCGTCGGCATTCAAGCCAAGCGGCACCACACGCCAGCGCAGGGCGAATTCATCGTCCAGCGTCTGATTCGAATCCTGCGCCTTGGCGGCCACATCGAACACCCGCGGCAAGTCGTTCTGGAAGGCGATGGCTTCCGCCAGCGTCTCGTCGTCCAGCCAGCCGTTGCTGAGCAAAATCCGCCCTAATGGCATGTGCCGGGTTTTCTGTTCGGTGAGGGCACTTTGCAGGTCGGTTTCGTTGATCGCCTGCCAGGACAGCAACACGCTGCCCAGTTTGCGCGGTGCGGCCGCGACCAGGTCGGTGGACGGGAAGTCGTGCATGGTCTTGTCCCACACCAGTTTGCGGTTCAGCACCTTGCCGACCAGGAACATGCGCCAGGCCCGTGACGCGGCCATGAAGTTGACGAAGTTGCCGACCACCATGCGCGGGATCGACAGCAAGCCATGCTGCCAGCCGTACAGCACGGTGGTGAAATAACAGCGGTGGGCAATACGCCAGACCAGCGCGATACCGTTGGCCAGCAGCAGGTATTGGATGAAGCCGTTGGTTTCGAACGGCGTCGGGAAACTCATGTCCCACAGGCCGCTCTGGCGCAGGATGATCAGGCCCAGCAGTTGCACCAGAATCACGTAGGCGATGATGCTGACGAACGCCGTCACTACACCTTTGCGGTCACGAAACAGCAGATACCGGTTGGCCAGCGAACCGTTCCAGCCCATCTGTTCCCAGCCTTGCAGGCCGATGCCCAGCGTCCAGCGAGCTTTCTGGCGGAACGCGGTGCGGAAGGTATCGGGAAAGAATTCCCGCACGCACAACGGCATCCTCAGGGTCGATTCGTAAGGCTTGCGAAACCAGGATTTGCGCAGCACGCGAAACTGCACCGGGAAGCGCACGAAAATCGCGTTCATGCCAACCTTGGCCAGGCGCGCACCAACGTCGTAGTCCTCGGTGAGGCTGTCGGTGTTGAATGGCTGGTTCTGGGTTTCCCCGGCCAGCACTCGCAGGGCGCGATGGGAGAAACAGGTGCCGACCCCGGCGGACGGCACGGTATCGGTCATGCTTTCACGCACCACCAGATCCTTGCCGTGCCATTCGGCGAATTCGTCCATGTAGGTGCCGGCCACCCATTCGTACCAGTTGCGCTCGAGCGACACCACGGGCAACTGGATCATGTCCTTGCGCGGCAGCAAGTAATTGAACAGGCGCAGTTCCATAGGGTGCAGCACGTCTTCGCTGTCGTGCAGCACGACGCCGGCGAAGGTCATGCCGTGGGTTTTCTCGTGCAGGAAGATCGCCTGGATCACCCAGTTCAGGCAGTCGGCCTTGCAGGTCGGGCCGGCATGCGGGACTTCTACGCGGTGCAGTTGCTTGTAGCGCCGACGCATGCGCTCCACTTCATCAATGGTGCGCTGGTCGTTGATGTAGGTGCCGACGAAGACCACATAGTTCTGGTAATCCAGGGTCGACACCATGTTCTCGATCATCGGCGCGATGACGTCGTATTCCAGCCAGGCCGGGACCATGATTGCCAGGGGCTGTTCGTCCCGGGCCATCAATTGCTCGGCGGTCAGTGGCCGATATTTTCGGTCCACGGTGAACTTGCGAAACAGGCGACGAGACCAGTACCACAGGTCGATGAACAGATCGTCCAGGCTGGAGATCAGGATCAGCACCGCGACCACGATGGTCGAGATCTCCAGGAAGCTGTAGTAGTGGGCCAACCAATAGGGCCAATAAAGCGACGTCATCGAAAGTTACCGTTACTGGCGATTGCGACGGGCACTACGGCCGGCCAGCAACAGGATGAGAACCAACAGGATGCCACCCGGAATCAGCCACGACAGCGACACCGTGCGCCAGGCGTCGAGGCCCTTGGGTTCTTCGTTGTCGATCAATTGGCTACCACTAGGGTCCTGGGTGTCGAAGGTGGTCAGTGCACCGGTGTCGCCGAGGATGGCCACATCGCCGCGGGTCAGCAGAATCTGCCTGGCGAAGCGCGGTGCGTCGTTGCCAAGGGTGCGATAGACCAGACCGTGTTGACCGCCGGCATCCACCACTTGCAACGAGGCCAGGTGGTTGAGCGGATGCACGTCGAGCAACAGTTGATCCTTGTGATTGATGCGCAGGCGACCCTGCTCATCCGCTTGTACCGATTCCTTGCTGTCCTTGATCGGCAGCTCGAAGGCGAGGAAGGTTTTGTCCGGTGTGACCGAAACCTTTGGATCGGCACTGACGTTCAGTTGCGCCCGCAGCGGCGAAACCCCGGCGGCATCCGCCACCGAAATCACTTGCGGCAAACTGCTTGCCGGATGGTCGAGGTAGGCCTGGGGCACGAGGATTTGCGTGTCCATGGCAAAACGCGCGGCCATGCCGGAGAAGTCATCACCCAGGGCCGTTTTATCCAGCACGATGTGGCTGGTCGGCAGCACCGAGACCGGGAAGGCTTGTGGCGTTTCCAGGCAGCGATCACTCACTGGCTGACGCTGGAACGACACGCGCAACACGTTCGTTGCGCCCACCGCATAACGCGGGATTCGGGCTTCGATGCGTTGCTTTTCACCGTTGGCCACGAGCTGTTGCGCGCCAATCAGGTAATCATTGAGAAACAGCGAGGCCACCGGTGCAGTGTCCGAGGCACCGGGCGCGGCAGACACATCGATCACCGCCTTGACTGGCAAGCGACCGTCATAGGCCACGCTGCCGAGAGGGAAAGAAGTGCTCCAGTCGGATTTGGCCAGCACGTCGATGGCGCCGGGATTGCCGCCCAGGCGCGACAAGGCCACGCGGCCATCGGCGCTCAAGGGCAGTTGTGCTTCGCTGACCGTCATCTGGCGGCTGCGTGCCAGTGTGTTCCAGGCCGAGCTGAACAAGGCCAAGGCCTTGCCGGTGGCTTGTGGCGCGATCATCAGCACCGGGCGTGTGCCCAGTAGTGCCAGACGCACGTTGTCAGTACCGGTGGCGGCCAGACCTGCATTGATATGCCGCTCACGCCACTGCGTCAGCGCGTTGGCTGCCGTGGCGTCGAGACCTTGAATCTGGCGCTGCAGCGCGTCCAGAGATTCATTGACGGCCTTGAGCAGTTGCGGGTCGTTAATGGCCAGGTCCGCCTGGACGTTCGGCGTCTGGCCCAACATCAGCAAGGCGCCGATTTGTGCCGGGTCGGCCAGAACGTGCGCGCCCTTGCCGTTGAGGCTGGCGAACGCTGGAATCGTCAGCAGTTCGGCGGGGACGCGCAGACCGCTGAGGTCAACGCTGTCTTGAAGGGCAGGGAAGGGCAGGATGCGGCTGTGCTTGCCGATCCGCTCCAGCGCTACGCCGAGGCGCCACGCCGCATCGTAGCTTTCGGCGGACAAGGTGCCTGACGCGACCATTATTCCCGGTTTGCCCGGTAATGCGGTCCACGCGGCGCCGACGTCCTGCAACTGGCTGGCGTCGTAGCTGTAGTTGAGGCGCGTGTCCGGTTCGATACGCAATACGTTGCCGATGGCGCGTTCGTCTTCGCACAACACACGGGAGACGATTGACGACCAGGCAACTCCCAGACGCAACGAGCCGCTGTCCCGCGCTTTCTTGTCCACGCCGAGCGTGGCGCTGGCGTCACCCTGAGGTTCGCTGAGCCCTTCGGCGCGAACCGGATAGCCATCCAGCGACAGCAGCAGCGTGTTGCGACCGCCTTCGCCATTGAGGTAGCTGGCGTCGAAATTCAGGGTGGCGTCCGTCAGCGGCACACCTGCCGGCACCGGCAGATACAGTTCGCGGCGGGCATCGGTGGAACCGAGGATGATCGGTGCGTCGATCCCCAGATCGCGCAAGCTCACCTCACGTTCCTGGCGTGTGTCGGCGTTGAGCCGGTTGATTGCCTGGGTGAGCGGGCTGTCCGCGGCCAGGGCAAAGGTCGGCATGAGCGCGAGCAGGCTCACGCCACAGGCAAGGGCGCTGAGCGCACCCGTATGGATGGCAACGGAAGACTTCATTCAGGTAGATCTCGAGCTGATGAGGGGAGAAGCGGTTCGGTTTAAAGAGAGGTGTAGGCCTAATGTCGATCTGTAGGAGCGAGCTTGCTCGCGATGGTCGTTAACGAGGGGGCGTATCTACTGACCGAACGCGGTGTTCTTGAGTCCATCGCGAGCAAGCTCGCTCCTGCAATTTCCAGGGATCCGGGCAGCGCAGGGACCACGATGAAATCATTCACCGGACGACCCATCAGCGCATCGACGATGCGCACGCTGGCATTGCCGTCGCCGTAAGGGTTGGCCGCCTGGGAACATCGGCGCCACAGCAGGTCGTCATCGAACAGCGCGTTGACGCCCGCGATGATCGAGTCCGGCGACGTGCCGACCAGGCGCACAGTGCCCGCCGCCACCGCTTCCGGGCGCTCCGTCACGTCACGCATGACCAGCACCGGTTTGCCCAGTGAAGGCGCTTCTTCCTGCACGCCACCGGAGTCAGTGAGGATCACGTGGGCCCGTTGCATCAGACGCACGAAGGCCAGATAGTCCAGCGGTTTGATCAGGTGCACGTTGGGCAGGTCGCCCAGTTGCTCGGTGACCGGGCCCATGACATTGGGATTCAAGTGCACCGGATAGACGATCTGGATATCCGTGCGCCGGGCCAGATGGCTCAGGGCCTTGCAGATATCAAGGAAGCCCTCGCCGAAATTTTCCCGACGATGCCCGGTGACCAACAGGACCTTGCGGCCGTTTCGCAAGAACGAGAACTGCTGGTCCAGGCTGGCCCGCAAGTCAGCGTCCTGCTCGATACGTCGCGCGGTCATCTGCAACGCGTCGATCACCGTATTGCCGGTCACGAAGGTGCGGCCCTGCAGGCGTTCGTCGAGCAGGTTCTGACGGGACTCGTGGGTTGGCGCAAACAGCATGTCTGCACCCAGGTCGATGCAGCGACGGTTCATTTCTTCCGGCCACGGGCTGTAGATATCCCCGGTTCGCAACCCGGCTTCCACATGGCCGACCGGAATGCGCCGATGGAACGCCGCCATCGCAGCGACCATGGCCGAGGTGGTGTCGCCATGCACCAGCACCCGGTCCGGACGCGTCAACTCCAGCACCGGGTCAATCGCCCCGTACAACGCCGCCGTCAGGGAATTGAGGGTCTGCTGCGGCGTCATCACATCAAGGGTGTAATCGGCCTTGAGGTCGAACAGATCCAACACCTGTTTCAGCATGCTTTGATGCTGGCCGGTGATGCAGATCTGCGACTCAATGCCAGGTTCCGCAGCAAGGGCTTTGACTAAAGGCGCCATCTTGATGGCTTCTGGGCGGGTTCCGAAGATCGACAGAATTTTAATCTTTGACTGATGGCGCACGACGATGTCTTCCTTGCGCAGTTTTAGTGCGCAATACAACAGCGGCCCAGGTTTTATTGAAACCTGAGCAAGCTAGCGGTATTTGAATTTAATTAAGGTCGGGTCATCGACGTGTGAACTGATGTTCACTTCAGAGAGTGCGTCGCCTGGAGCCCGGGATCGCTCGGATTATTAGCATCGAAGAACAATCTTTAAAAGGGTTGTATGTGTTTTTTTATTTAATTAAAAAGTTTGAAACTTTTGAATTTGTGGTCGGTCTTTTCTAGTTTTTCGTAATTTCATGAAGATTGCAGATGGTTGTTTGTTTAACTTTAAGTTGATGAATCATAAGGATTTTATGTATTTGTAATCCGTTCGTCGGTGCGCATGAATTAATCCGGCTGTATAAGAGTCGGGGGCTTACTGTTAACCGTCGGCTTTCTGGAGTATAGGTGGTAATGGTCACTTAAGTGGCGCCTGTATATTGTCGTGTGCAATATGTTTTATGCGCGGAGTCATAAGTGTTTTATAAAGGTCTGCAGTGCATTTTCAGGGTTAAGTGATTTGGTCGACGAAATAAAACTCGGATAATCACTTCGCTTTCCAGTGCCCACCACCCGACTCGCAATCAATTTTCACCTGACTTAAATGCTCCGTATCGTAGTAATACGTCGTGACCTGAGCATTGTCGGGAATGTTAAGAGACTTGGCGCTCTTGTCCTTGCTGGTGGAATGAGGATTGGCCAGCGACTCCTGAGTCAAGGTCGCGATGCAGGTGGCCTGATAATGATCGTCACACTGTTCGACCTTTTTCTTGGTGCTGGTCATCATTTCCTTGCTTTCATTGCTGCATGACCAATCGATGGAATTGACCGGCATGCCTTCGTACTCATAGCAGCTATGGGATTCGACCACGGGCACGGAAGGGCTTTGGGAACGGGTCAGTACGTCACAGCCTTCAGCGTAAACCAGGGTCGGGCCGAGGCTGGCGATCAGAAGCAGAACTCTACTGTTCATCGGGATTTCCTCTCCAGTGGCGCCTTGCCGGATCAGGGATCAGCGCTGATAAAGTTTCGAAAACACGATGACGCGTGGGGTTCAATTCGTTTTTGATCTGCAACAGGCTGTCACTGCAAAAAGTCGCGAATCGCTTGAATGGTCTGCGTCGGTGCTTCTTCCATCAGCCAATGTCCCGCCCCTGGAATCACCACTTCCGTGACCTTGTCCGCAGCATTGCGCATGACGATGGCTTCGTTGTTGCCAAAGGATTTTTCCCCACCGACGGCCAGCACCGGCATGGTCAATCGCGTTTTCATCGACGCTTCGTTGTCCACCGCATCCTGGCGAATGCTGCGGAACTGTGCGAACGCCGCATGCATGGCGCCGGGTCGGGCGTAGAGTTTGGCGTAATGCTGACGGGTTGCTTCATCCACCTTGGTGGGATCGCCGGCAAACTCGTTCCAGAAGCGGTCCAGGTAGATGCGCTCACGCCCGGCGACCAGGCGTTCGGCATCCGGGCCACCGAAGTCGAAGTGCCACAGCATCGGTGAACGCACGATGTCGTTCCACGGGGGGATGCCCGGCACGGGCGCATCCATCACCACCAGGCGATCGGTTTGCTGCGGATAACGCGAGGCGTAGGCGAAGGCCACCATGGTGCCGATGTCATGGCCGATGACCACCGAGTGTTCGATACCCAACGAGGCCAACACCGCGCGCACGTCGCCCGCTTGCGTCTTCTTGTCATACCCGCTTTCCGGTATCGACGACAAACCCATGCCACGCAGATCCGGCACCACGACCGTGTGATCCCTGGCCAGGTCGGCCGCGAGTGGCGCCCACATATCGCCGGTGTCGCCGAAGCCATGCAACAGCACCACGGCGGGCCCTTTACCGCCAACGCGGACGTGGATTTTCGCGCCTTCTACCGGGATGTCATCGGTGCGAAAGGAGGAGGGGAAGGGTGTCACGCCGGCATGGGCCGCAAGACTTAGCGCCAGGAGCATGGAAGCTGTCAGCAAGGTGCGGATCATGGCGCTGTCTCCGGAGGAACCGATTGGGGGAGCGTAGACCGTTTTGCGATATCCTGATGAACCGGACTCCCTCTTCGTTAACGCAACCGAGTGCCACAAACCTTGATCGAACGACGCCAATTCAGCGGAGGCATGAAGGGGAAAAATCTTCGCTATCTGAATGACAACCCCAACGAGCCTGCTCAACTGACACGGACAGGCTTTTTGCTGCTCGAACATTTCTCGCTGCCTGCTTTTACCCAGGCGCTGGACACGATCGTCACCGCGAATCTGCTACGACCCCAATTGTTTTCGTCTCGCACGTTCGGCTTGAGTGACGGGGAAGTCGTCAGCGATCTGGGGCTGGTCATTCGGCCTGATGCGCGCATCGATTGCTCAGTGGTTCACGACCTCGATCTGCTGGTCATTTGCGGTGGCTACAGAACCGAGCTGAAGGCCACTGACGAGTTGATCAGTCTGTTAAGAACGGCCGCCGACCAGGGTGTGAGTCTGGCCGGATTGTGGAATGGCGCATGGTTCCTCGGCATCGCCGGTTTGCTCGACGGTTACCGTTGCGCGATTCATCCCGAACATCGCCCCGCGCTCGCGGAAATTGCCAAGGCCACGCACGTCACCAGCGAGCCTTTTGTCATCGACCGGGACCGGCTCACGGCGTCCAGTCCGTCAGGTGCCTTCCACATGGCGCTGGACTGGATCAAGGGCTTGCACGACAAGGCGCTCGTCGAGGGTATTGAAGACATCCTCGCGTTCGAAGAGTCCCGCTACCGGCGCATCAAACCAACGGAAAATGTCTGTGTGAGTGCACCCTTGCGCGAGGTGGTGAAGCTGATGGACGCCAACCTCGAAGAGCCGCTGGAGCTGGAGCAACTGGCGGTCTATGCAGGTCGTTCTCGTCGACAACTGGAGCGCTTGTTCAAGGAACAACTCGGCACCACGCCGCAGCGGTATTACATGGAGCTACGGATCACCGAAGCGCGTCGATTGCTTCAGCACACGGAGCTGTCCCAGGTGGATGTGTTGGTGGCGTGTGGTTTTGTGTCGCCGAGTCATTTCAGCAAGTGCTATAGCTCGTATTTCGGGTACAGGCCGTCGAAGGAAACGCGGCTGGTCAAATAAGACCCCTCAAAAACTGTAGGAGCGAGCTTGCTCGCGAGGGTCGTTAACGAAAACGCGTGTTACCTGATTAAACGCGGTGTTCTGAAGACCATCGCGAGCAAGCTCGCTCCTACAGATGCCTAAACGTCGCGATATGCGTTGTCGTACGACTATCTGATTTTATATACCCGCTGACAATACCCGAGGGCTGAGTGCTGTCACGCGGCATAACCTGTGTCATTCGGCGGAAATCACATCTTCCGCGGTGGTATGTGTCGAGACGAACGGCAATTTTCCAGATTGACAGCCGGGTAGAGGACTCGCTATAAAAGGCATAGTTGTACGATGACATACGATGTAATACCCCTAAAAACAAAAACCGGGTCCCATCATGAACTCAATCCGCTTTCTCGCCTCCCTGCATCCCGCTTCTGCAGCTCCGCCAACCCCCCGATAGCACATGCTACTCGTCGTCTGACGCGAGCCGCTGAGCAGTGTGCTGCGCGTAAGAAGTGATCTCGCTTGAAACCGAGAGATCATCACCATAATCCAATAATAAAGTGATGCCATGAATCTGAACGAGCCCATCAATGCGCAACGTGTCGGCCAGGCCGTCGGTAAATACCGCTGGACGATCTGCGCGCTGTTGTTTTTTGCTACAACCGTCAACTACCTGGACCGTCAGGTGCTCAGCCTGTTGGCGCCGGATCTGTCGACGCAATTTGGCTGGAGCAACAGCGACTACGCCAACATCGCCTCGGTGTTCCAGTTTGTGTATGCGATCTCCATGCTGTTTGCAGGCCGTTTCGTCGACAAGATCGGTACCAAGAAGGCCTACATCATCGCGATCAGTATCTGGTCGACCGGCGCCATGATGCATGCCTTTTCAGTGCCGATGGGCGAGGGCATCGCGGCGGTGTGCGGCGCGTTCGGCCTGGCCGTCATCCCGGTTTCGATCGCGGGCTTCATGCTGTCGCGCGCCGTGTTGGCGATAGGCGAAGCGGGTAACTTCCCGATCGCGATCAAGGCCACTGCCGAATACTTCCCGAAGAAGGAACGCTCCTTCGCCACCGGTATTTTCAACTCTGGTGCCAACGTGGGCGCGATTCTGGCGCCGATCTGCGTACCGCTGATTGCCGGCCTGTGGGGTTGGGAGGCGGCGTTCATCGTGATCGGCATGCTCGGCTTCGTCTGGGTGACCGTGTGGATTGCGCTGTACGAGAAACCCGAAAAGCAAAAACGTCTCTCGGCGCAGGAACTGGCCTACATCCGCAGCGATGCGCAGGTGGTCGCCACCCCGGAGCCGGGCGTCGCCGAGAAAAAAGTATCGTGGTTCAAGTTGCTGACCTACCGTCAGACCTGGGCGTTTGCCTTCGGCAAATTCATGACTGACGGTGTGTGGTGGTTCTTCCTGTTCTGGCTTCCGACCTACCTGTCGGCGCAATACGGCATGAAAGGCCAGGCCATCGTGTGGCCGCTGGCCGTGTTGTACAGCATGACCATGGTGGGCAGCATCGGCGGCGGCTGGTTCCCCAGCTACTTCATGGCTCGCGGCGATGCACCGTATGACGGTCGTATGAAAGCCATGCTGGTGATCGCCTTCTTCCCGCTGCTGGTACTGCTGGCGCAACCCTTCGGTTACATCAGTTTCTGGGTGCCGGTGCTGTTGATCGGCGTAGGCGCGTCGGCGCATCAGGCGTGGTCGTGCAATATCTTCACCACCGTGTCCGACATGTTCCCGCAGAAGTCCATTGCATCAGTAGTCGGCATTGGCGGTTTAGCCGGCGGCCTGGGCGGTGTGGCGATGACCAAGGTTGGGGGGTGGGTGTTCGACCACTACAAATCGATCAATGATATTCACACAGGCTACATGATCATGTTCGGCATCTGTGCGGTGGCTTATCTGGTGGCGTGGAGCGTGATGAAACTGCTGGTGCCGCGCCATAAGGAAATTACCGACCTGTAAATGGATGGACCGACGAAATTGGACCGGCCAGGTTCAATTTCGTCAGGCCTCGCCACCCGTGGCTGCTCAAGCAGAGCAAGCCATCCTGTCATTCCTTTCGATCTGGTAGTCGACATCATTTCTCGTTTTATCGACGCATTCTGATCGAGTCTGCTCTTTAAGTAGCGTCAGGCCCATGGCGCGGCAGAGCTACCAGGGAGCGACCTATTTCTGCGTGAATGACAAATTCATTCCATATTTCGTATATGCATAACCCCAGATATTTTGATGCGATCTGCTAAGCAATTTACGCAGATAACGCCATAACGCATGGCTTTCAGTGAAGGTGGTGGGCAAAGCTCAATCGCTTTGATGGATTAATCTTCCTTTGACTCTTTACCTCGTATGCGGAAAAACATATATTCGATAAGCCGCATATGAGCTGGGCTTCACAATAACCGGCAAAGCCGCATCAAGATGTTCGTCTTGGTCAAAAACAAACACTGAGAAAACGATATGGCTGACCATCTGACACCGACCACTGTTTTCAAATGCCTGGCTGACGACACTCGGGTCCGCACGATGATGCTCATCACCCGTGAAGGAGAGCTTTGTGTTTGCGAGCTGACCTGCGCGTTGAACGAGAGTCAGCCAAAAACCTCCAGGCATCTGGCGCAACTGCGTACTTGCGGGCTGTTGGCGGACCGTCGGCAAGGCCAATGGGTTTATTACCGACTGCATCCGAATCTCCCTGACTGGGTTCATCAAGTACTGACCACCGTGCTCGAAAGCAACAAGCACTGGTTAAGCCCTGATGCCAAACGCCTCGATGAAATGGGCGACCGTCCTGAACGGGTACTCGTCTGCTGTGAAACCTAGATCGCCTGATTCCGCCTTCGACTACGAGATCGCTCGATGAAAATCCTGTTTCTCTGCACTGCCAAAAAGCGCGCCGTTGCGCAGGACAAAGACTATGTTTGATGACCCTATCCCCCAGCTCAATACCGAACTGGTTGATCTCCCATCGGCTGACAAGCTAGGTATCGAGAGAACCTCCATCCACAAACCGCGCATCTTGCTGCTGTACGGATCGACTCGTGAGCGCTCCTTCAGTCGCCTGCTAGTAGAGGAGGCCGCTCGACTGCTGGAGCACCTCGGCGCCGAGGCGCGGATTTTCAATCCGTCAGGTTTGCCGCTGCCAGATGACGCCCCTGACGATCACCCTCGTGTGAAGGAACTGCGCGAGCTGATGCTGTGGTCCGAGGGGCAGGTCTGGTGCTCTCCAGAACGTCACGGTTCCATGAGCGCAGTGTTCAAGGCGCAGATCGACTGGGTGCCTCTCGCGATGGGCGCGGTACGCCCGACACAGGGCAAAACCCTCGCCGTCATGCAGGTGTGCGGAGGCTCACAGTCGTTCAACGTAGTCAATCAGCTGAGAGTGCTGGGTCGCTGGATGCGCATGTTCACCATCCCAAACCAATCCTCCGTGCCGAAGGCTTATATGGAATTCGACGACAACGGCCGGATGAAACCTTCTCCGTTCTACGACCGTGTCGTTGATGTGATGGAAGAGTTGGTGAAATTCACGCTGCTGCTTCGCGACCGCCAGGACTATCTGGTTGATCGTTATTCCGAGCGCAAAGAGTCAGCGGAAGAACTCATGAAACGTGTCAATCAGCGCTCAATCTGAGGATTTTTCACCGTGCAACAACACCCTTTTTCCGGTTTGGTCGCCGCTCAACTGTTGATCGAGAGCGGTGTGCCCTTCAGCGATGCCATCCGCGATGTTCAGTCGTTGCGTCCGCGCGCCATTCAGCATCCTGCCCATATCGAATACATCGGCCAGTTCGACACCCCGTCGAACTCCCACTGACAACAGATAAAGAGCACAACAACATGACTATCAAAGTGGGCATCAATGGTTTTGGTCGGATCGGTCGCCTCGCGCTGCGAGCAGCCTGGAGCTGGCCAGAGTTTGAATTCGTGCAGATCAACGATCCAGCAGGTGACGCGCCGACTCATGCGCACCTGCTGAATTTCGACTCGGTGCATGGTCGTTGGAATTGCCAGGCTGACTCCGAAGGCGACAGCATTGTCATCGACGGCAAACGAATCAAGGTAACGGCCAACAAGGCGATTGCCGACACCGATTGGTCGGGCTGCGATCTGGTGATTGAAGCCAGTGGCAAGATGAAGACAGTCGCTGTGCTTCAGGCTTACCTCGACCAAGGCGTGAAGCGCGTAGTGGTTAGCGCTCCGGTGAAGGAAAAAGGCGCGCTGAACATCGTCATGGGCGTCAACCATCAGCTGTTCAAACCGGCTGAACATCGCATTGTCACGGCGGCGTCATGCACCACCAACTGTCTGGCGCCAGTGGTGAAAGTGATCCACGAAAAACTGGGCATTCGCCACGGTTCGATCACCACCATCCACGACCTGACCAACACCCAAAGCATTCTCGATCAGCCGCACAAAGATCTGCGCCGTGCGCGTGCTTCAGGCATGAGCCTGATTCCAACCAGTACTGGCTCGGCCACCGCCATTGCCGAAATTTTCCCGGAGCTGCGTGGGCGCCTGAATGGTCACGCCGTACGCGTGCCGCTGGCCAATGCTTCGCTGACCGACTGTGTCTTCGAAGTCGAGCGGGCCACCACTGTCGAAGAAGTGAATCAGTTCCTCAGGGACGCTTCCGAGAATGAGCTGAAAGACATTCTCGGTTTCGAGGAGCGTCCATTGGTGTCCATCGACTATCGAACCGACCCGCGTTCGTCGATCATCGATGCGCTGTCGACCATGGTTATCAATGGCACCCAGGTCAAACTCTATGCCTGGTACGACAACGAATGGGGCTATGCGAACCGCACCGTCGAACTGGCCAGAATGGTCGGTCTAGCGGTCTAAGGAGTGGTCATGAAAGCGTTGTCGGCCCTCGCTCCGGAAGTGCGGCAGTACCTGCTCGTCACGGGCAACTACTGGGCCTTCACCCTCACCGACGGCGCGTTGCGCATGTTGGTGGTGCTGCACTTTCACGCGTTGGGCTACAGCCCACTGCAAATCGCCGCATTGTTCCTGTTCTACGAGCTTTTTGGCGTGATCACCAACCTGGTGGGTGGCTACCTCGGCGCTCGGCTGGGTCTGAACCGAACCATGAACATCGGGCTGGGCCTCCAGGTCGCGGCGTTGCTGATGCTGACGGTTCCTGTCGCCTGGCTAACCATCCCATGGGTGATGGGCGCTCAGGCGCTGTCGGGGATTGCCAAAGACCTGAACAAGATGAGCGCCAAAAGCTCCATCAAGCTTCTGGTTCCGGATGGGCAACAGGGCAAGCTCTACAAGTGGGTGGCGATCCTCACCGGCTCGAAGAACGCACTCAAGGGGGTCGGTTTCTTTCTTGGCGGAGCCTTGCTGGCATTGATCGGCTTCAAAGGCGCCTTGCTGTCCATGGCCGGCGTACTGGCGCTGATCTGGATCAGCAGCTTGATCCTGTTGAAGAGGGACCTGGGCAAGGCCAAAGCCAAGCCAAAGTTTCGCGACATCCTGTCCAAGAGCCGGGCGATCAATATCCTCTCAGCGGCCCGAATGTTCCTGTTCGGCGCCCGCGATGTCTGGTTTGTGGTGGCCTTGCCGGTGTACCTGAGCAGCGTGTTCGGCTGGGACTTCTGGAAGGTGGGTGGCTTCCTCGCGGCCTGGGTGATCGGCTACGGAATCGTGCAGTCCTTTGCACCCCACATCACCGGCAAGAAACGTGGGCATGTACCGGATGGTCGTGCGGCATTTCTGTGGGCACTTGCGTTGGCGGGTCTGCCGGCGACAATTGCTTTGGGGCTGAACACCGGGCTGTCGCAACAGCTAGTGCTGTTGGGTGGATTGATGGTTTTTGGTGCGTTGTTCGCGGTGAATTCGTCGCTGCACAGCTACTTGATCGTGTCCTATGCCAAGGAAGATGGCGTGTCGCTGGATGTGGGTTTTTATTACATGTCGAACGCCTTGGGGCGCCTTATCGGCACGGTGCTCTCAGGCTGGGTTTATCAGGTGTATGGGCTGGGCACGTGCTTGTGGATATCAAGTGCATTCGTGCTGCTCGCAGCACTGATTTCTATCGGGCTGCCGAGGCATGCCGAAGGTGCGTGACACTTTTTTTGAAGGCAACTCCACTTCATGAACCGGCGACTGGTTAAATCCAGCCAGGGTTGTGTCCATTAGAAAGGTGAAATAACCACGAGACGCCAAGCCCCCCTCCCACACGATGTAGGTAGGAGGGGGCTTGGCGTCTGTTGAACGATTTTGCTGTTAACCAACCGCGATCACGTTAAACCGGCGCGACTTGAAGCTGATCGTCTCTTTGAATGCCTCCACCTTGCCAATGCGACGGATACTCGCCCATGTCCCTTTGTAATAGGGCACCACGTTGCGGTCGGTCCATGGCGTAGTCAGATCGCCCATCACACCGTTGAAGTGGCCAAACTGCATGAAGGTTTGATTCCGTTTGATATCAGCCTCCAGATAGGCCAGCGCATAGGACGAACCGTAATCGTTGAACACCTCGACCACATCTCCAGATTCAATAGCCAACGCTTGTGCATCTTCGTGATTGATTTCCAGATAAGCCATCGGCACGCGCCGCTGCACGAAGTCGTTGTATTGGTCGTGGTAGAGCGTTTGCCACACTTCGTTGATGCGTCCATTGTTGACCCAGAACTGATGCTTCGCCTTCTGTTCTGCCACCGGTTTCGGCAATCCGGGCCATGTTGCTGGCTTGAACTCTGCTTTGCCGTCCGGTGTGTCGAATTTGTAATCGGTGTAGAGCATTTCGGTGCCGATCAGTTTGCCGTCTCGGTATTCTTTTGCGGGTAACTGGACACCATTGTTGCCCATGGCTTTCAGCCGTTCGTAGGTGACAAGATTGCCCGTGGTCCCGCCCTGACTGTCGATTGGGCCAGCACCGGGTTGGCCAGCCATACGGAAGCCATCATTGAAGGCGTCCTCCTCAGTATTCCAGTCGAACCCTGCAAAACGCGCCGCCATGTCCTGTTTCCCTTCGTCCGTATACATCTGCCGAAGGGTGTTAGCGATAGCCGCTGCGATCAGGCAATCGGCTTTCGCCGAACCGGGAGGATCCATGAATTTTTGTGACAGGCGCATCCGGCGTTCCCCGTTCATCGAGGTGAGATTCATCTCACCTGGATGGGCTGCCGGCAGCATCACATGGGCGGCTTCTGCCAGCTTGGTAGGGTAGAGGTTGATATTGGCGAAGAAGAGACCACCTTTATTTTTCACCGCGTCGTAGACCGCATCCACCCTCTGCGCGGTTGTACCACCGCGAACATTGGCCATGGCTTCCCTGACAATGTTGGCGCGTTTCAGAATGACCGCACGATGTTGCTCCGCATTTAGCGTGGTCTGGAACGGATTGGCCCCCCACGCCGTGTACATCATTCCCTTGCCATTGATGATTTCCTGATCCACATAGATCTTGGTATCGCCTGGATAAGGGGGACGTGTGTAACCCTCTTGATGTCCACCCATGCGCACCACCCCCGTACCTCGTCGGCCGACGTTGTGGGTCGCAAGCACCAAGTCGACCAAGGCGGACTGAATGAGGTAGTTGTCATTGCCCCAAATAATCCCTTTTTCGTAGGCGTGCATGGCATGGGGGCGATGGCCAGAGGCCTTGGGTTTGTAAGCCCATTCGGCTGCTTGCTTGAGTTTGTCCACCGAGACCCCGGTGACGCGACTGGTTTCCTCAAGCGACATTCGATTGGCTTGAAGTGCCTGGTCAAACGCTTTGGTATGGGCTGCGATAAATTCCTCGTCATGCCATTTTTGGTCGACCACGTAGGTCAGCAGACCATTGAACAGAGCGATATCCGTTCCCGGCTCGATATCCAGGTGAAGCACGTTGTCCTTACCGGCTGCTTGCTCCGCTATAGCGATGGTCGGTGTCCTGCGAGGGTCGACAAAAATCAACTTGGCTGGAGCAACGGTTTCCCCAGGAAAGCGCTGTTTACGCTTGTCGAGCGTCTGCCCCTGTAAATTGGGCAGCCAGTGCGCCAAGAAGTAGTTGGTTTGGGTTTCATATGAGTTGCAGCCGATGGCAACTATAACGTCAGCCAACTCCGCGTCTTCGTAGCTGTTGTTGAGTTCGCCAATGCCCATCTCGCGGGTAGCGTGGCACTCGGAGTTATAGGCGGGGCGATTGTGGATACGTACCAATGGTGTTTGCAGTGCCGTGAACATCAGCTTGCCGGTGCCCCACGTATTCTCGAATCCGCCTCCGGCACCTCCGTGATCGAAGCAGTCAAAGGCGAGCGAGGCAGGCCCATCATTATCAAGAATCTTCTTGGTCACCCCGGCGTAAAGCGCCAACGCATCATCCCAACTGGTGTCCACCCACTGATCAGCCACATAAACGCGTGGGCTGCGTAACCGCTCCTTGCCTACGCCATCGGGGTTGTACATGACCTTGGCCAGTTGTCCGCCTCGTGTGGACGAGAGCCCTTTATTAACGTCGCACTGCTTGTCCGGCACGATCATGATGTTGTAGCGCTTTCCGTCCTTGTCGGTGATCGTGTTCTGCATTGCCGGCGTCATGATGATGGCCATGGGGGGTAACTGCTTGCGGAAGTCGAGCCCTAGCGCGTTCTCATCGGGTGCCCGTCCACCTTCCTGATTTTCCGGCCATTTGTACACGTGATAGCCACAACCGACGATGCAGAAGTGGCATGTCAGGTTGGTCTTTTGGGCATCTGTCGGAGGCAGTGCCATACGGTCTTTGTTGGTTGCCATTTTTAATCTCCTTATCAAAGGAGGTTGGACTGACGTCCGTAGATCAACCCTTCGACGGCAACTGCACGTACCGAATCGTCATTGGGGTTGTATTCAAGCACTATGCTCGGCAGGTTCTCGGTGGCTTGGCCGGAAACCATTTGGCCAATATTCTCAGGGTCGAAAATACTGAAATGACAGGGGCATTTGAACAACTTCTGTCCCGCGTCATAGGCGACCGGACAACCCATGTGTGTGCATAGCGTGCTGAAGGCGACAATGTCGCGCTCGGGGCCGACACCACCCGGAACGGGAGCGCCCATCTTGATCAATGCGCAAGGTGAAGCCGCGTCGGGATAGGAAAACAGGACTGGCGTGTTGACCTGCAATTTCTGAGCTTTGGTGAGTGCCTGCATTTGGTAGGGGAGATTGACTCGGCCCTCTACCGTTGGCTTTGGGGTCGCGGCCTGCGTGAGTTCGGGCAGACCTATCGCCACGCTTGCAGCAACCCCGCCTCCTGCTTTCAGGAAGAGTCTTCTGGATATCGATGCCATCTCTGCCTCCGCATTACGCTTGCGATGCAGTCGGCCCTACCTGTGTCGTAAGCGACTTTTACTTCAACCCATTGAGCATAGTAGACAGCCCGCTTCTTTGGTCGAATGGCTCGAAAAAACGCGTGTATAGCACCTGATTCTGTCGATTTTTCCGACTGAGGGTTGCGAAGCTATCTGCTTCGTTTTTTCAGGATCGGCGATTGGAAGGACGCATGAAATAAGCGCCGCCAGTGCAGATTTGCCGCCTCGTCCCATAGCAGTACGTAAAGAATACAGCCGGACAAAATGGATTTGACGTTGATTTCCCTCGACATGAGCAACGAGATTCTCTGCGCCAGAGCGAGTCTGGTGCCCAATTGTTCGAATGGGTAAGGGGCGTATCTACCGTAAAATTTTTACGATTTCTTTACGGTAGGTGTATTTGCCCGCAATGATACTGGCCGCGATTTTTAGATCGCCCATGCGCCTCGCATCTGCAATGGCCCTGGCAAATCGTATTGCCCAAGGATGGCATGCACTTCCTTCCCGCAGTTTGAGAGAAGCGACCCTTGAGTGAAACAGTGACCAGTGCACACGATGACTCCAAATCCAAAACGTCAGGAGCCGGCTTGCTCGTCGCTGCTGTCGGAGTGGTTTATGGAGACATCGGCACCAGCCCCCTCTACACACTGAAAGAAGTGTTTTCCGGCCACTACGGAGTTCAGGTAAATCACGATGGAGTACTAGGCATTCTGTCGTTGATCTTCTGGTCACTGATCTGGGTAGTCTCGATCAAATACGTTCTGTTCATCCTGCGTGCCAATAACCAGGGTGAGGGTGGCATCATGGCGTTGACGGCGTTAGCCCGCCGCGCAGCAGCACCTTATCCGCACATGAGAAAGGTTCTGGTTCTGCTCGGGCTGTTCGGTGCGGCACTTTTTTACGGGGACAGCATGATCACCCCGGCTATTTCGGTGCTCTCTGCGGTTGAAGGATTACAACTGGCGTTTGACGGAGTAGAACACTGGGTTGTGCCCTTGTCAGTGATCGTGCTGGTGGCGCTGTTCTTGATACAGAAACATGGCACGGCTCGAATCGGCATCCTGTTTGGTCCGGTCATGGTGCTGTGGTTTGTGGTGTTGGGTGCCCTTGGGATCTACGGTATTTTGCAGCGTCCCGAAGTGCTGCAAGCGCTTAACCCAGCTTGGGCAGTGCAGTTCTTTGTGGTTCATCCGGGAATGGGTGTGGCGATTTTGGGCGCTGTCGTGTTGGCATTGACCGGTGCTGAAGCACTGTATGCCGACATGGGCCACTTTGGTCGCCAACCGATTTCTCGTGCATGGTTCATTTTGGTGTTGCCGGGGCTGGTACTCAATTATTTTGGCCAGGGTGCCTTGATCCTGGAGAACCCGGAGGCTGTGCGCAATCCGTTCTATCTGCTAGCGCCTGACTGGGCACTGTTGCCGATGGTCGCGCTCTCCACTCTGGCCACCATCATCGCTTCTCAAGCAGTGATCTCCGGTGCTTTCTCTTTGACCCGCCAGGCCATTCAACTGGGTTACGTCCCTCGCATGTTTATCCAGCATACCTCCAGCCAGGAGCAGGGGCAGATCTACATCGGCACGGTTAACTGGGCGTTGATGGTCGGTGTCGTGCTGCTGGTGATCGGTTTCGAGTCATCCAGTGCCTTGGCCGCCGCTTATGGGGTCGCAGTGACGGGGACCATGTTGATCACGACAATCTTGTCCTCGGCTGTCGTCCTGCTCCTATGGAAAACGCCGCGCTGGTTGGCCATTCCACTGTTGCTCGGATTTTTGCTGGTCGACGGTCTGTACTTCGCGGCCAATGCGCCGAAAATTTTTCAGGGCGGTGCGTTCCCGGTGATTGCCGGCATTGGTCTGTTCATCTTGATGACGACCTGGAAGCGGGGCAGGAAGATTGTTGTCGAGCGGCTGGATGAAGCCGTGCTTCCCCTACCGTTATTCATCGGCAGCATCCGCACGCAGCCTCCCCATCGCGTACAAGGCACGGCAGTGTTTCTGACGGCCAGGGCCGATGCTGTTCCCCATGCGCTGCTGCACAATCTGCTGCACAACCAGGTTTTGCATGAGCAAGTCGTGTTGCTCACCGTGGTCTCCGAAGACAGCCCGCGAGTGGCTGCTGGTCGGCGGTTCGAGGTTGAGGCCTATGGTGAAGGCTTCTTCCGGGTCAGTCTGCACTTTGGTTTTATGGAGGAGCCCGATGTCCCATTGGCCTTGAGTCTCTGTCACTTGAATGAGCTGGATTTCAGTCCGATGCGCACGACCTATTTCCTGAGCCGTGAGACGGTCATCCCGACCAAGCGCATCGGTATGGCCCGCTGGCGAGAAAGCCTGTTCGCGTTTTTGCTCAAGAACGCGAATAGCAACTTGAGATACTTCAAGTTGCCGCTGAATCGGGTGATAGAGCTGGGCACACAGGTCGAGATGTAGCGGAAACAGGCCGCAAAGCGCCAAACTACCAGATACGCTTTCGTGGCCCCCCCTCAGCGTTTACTAAAGGCCAACCGTGCGGCAAACAGGACAAAGATCATGCCCGTCGTGCGATCCATCCACTTGATCACTTTTCCACGCCGCAGAATGCCGGCGAGTGGTCGAGTCGCGCCAATCAGCATCGTTGACCAGATCAATCCGATCACCACATGGATGCTGACCAGACCAAATGTCCAGGCTACCAGTGGCTGTCCCTGGGGAATGAACTGCGGGAGAAAAGACACGTAAAAAATGCCGATCTTCGGGTTGAGGACATTCCCCGTCATGCCCTTCAGGAACCAGTTGGCCTCTGGCTTTGCGCGCGTTTCCACGGGCGACAGAGCGCTGCGCGGGCGCAACAGCATGTTCAACCCAATCCACGCCAGGTAAGCGGCACCGCAGTATTTCAACAGGTCATAGGCCAGTTCCGAAACCGCAATCAAAGCGCCCAGACCAAAAGCGACCGCCGCGCCCCACAACAAGCAACCCGCATTGATTCCCAACGCAGCGCGCAACGCCTGCTGTTTGCCTTCCACCGTGGCGGTTCTCAAGATCAATGCAGTGTCGAGCCCTGGCGTCAGGGTCAGCAATGTGGCAGCGAAGGTAAAAGCGAGAAGATTGTCAGCGATGGACATGGGCGTGTGACTTCAAGATGAGGATGGGCGCACGTTAACACGCGCCTGACTGACTGCCGATGCACGCTTTTTGCCGTTCCCAGGCCAGTTTGATTGCCTCAACGCTCGGCACAAATCTGGACATATGCCGAATCCCCACAACCGGAATCTTGCGGCTGCAAATGGTGGCGGTGAACCCATAAGTCGCCCGGTAGGAAGAAGCGTCAACATGATCCAGCGCTTCTCCATTGCCAAACCGCTCCCACAGAATCCTGGCCGCCGATGGGCTTCCCAACCCGTTGCTATAAGCAATGATCAGCTCAGGCTCCGCGAGCGGCACAGTGACTCGCTCGAAAAAATCCATCGATTTGCGTGTCAGCGATTCCAGGCTCGCCGCAGAAGATTGCCGCGCGACTTTTTGTATGGACGCCGCATCAGCGGAGCACAGCAGCAACGCGTTGGTATAGAGAGTGTCGCGCCAGTCAAATCCAAGCTCGGTGGGCAACTCGGTCAATCGCCGGGCCAAGGTCTTCGAACCCCAGCCGCCTTCCAGGCCATGGGCGACATTGGAAAACTCGGGTTGTTCGTAGCCCGCGTGCACCGCGCCGGCGTTGGTGTGGATGGCGTCGGCGAGGGAGCCGTTGAAGCCGATCACGATCAGGCGCTTGCGGCTGGGAGGTGCGGCGAGCAATTCGAAGGCGCAGTCGAAGGGGCGGGCAGCGAAATCACCGATGCCGAGGTCTTCAAGGGTCTCAAGAATAAAGTTGCGGGTTTCTAGCGGCATGGATCTATCCAGTTGGCATAGCAGCATAAGGAATCGGCACTAACGTAAAGCCTGGTAGCCCAACTTGTATCGCTCAGATTTTTAAAGAGGGTGCAACCTACCGGCCATGTGCAACCGCCGCCAGTTGCTCGGTGTCGACGCGCACGAAAACGCAATCCCCAACCGCCGTCAGCAACTCCCCCGCGTAGACCTCGCAGATGACGCGGGTTTTGCGTCCGACATCGCCTTCCACTTTCGCCCGCAGGGTCAGCGGTACGCCCATTGGCGTCGGTTTGATGAATTTGATGCCCAGGTTGCCAGTGACACAGTTGATGCGCGGGAGGCTGGCGACTTCGCGGTTTTCCATCCGGTAGTGATAGGCCATCGCCGTCCAGTTGGAATGGCAGTCAACCAGCATTGCGATCAACCCACCGTAAACCAGATCCGGCCAGCCACAATATTTGGCCTCGGGCAGGTGCTCGGCAATGACATGCACGCCGTCCTCATGCCAAAAACTCTTTATGTGCAGCCCATACGGATTGCTGCCGCCGCAGCCATAACAAACGCCGTCAGGTGCGGCGGCGTCTTGCAGGGAAGTGTCGAGCGTGGACATACCTGGATCATCCTCAAGAATGTGAACCGGACCGGGCGGATATTAACGCTGAACCGATCGCGATGGGTGCTGCAAATTCATGTTCGGCGCGGGCGTCAGATCATTTCCCAGTGAAATCTTCATGGCTGGATCGTATTGGGTGCAGAACCATAGTCCTCAATAGAAAGCGGCCACTCATGGATACCGCTGCTCATCGTTCTGCCAAAGCAGCCGATAGCAGGAGATGCAACGGACTTACTTCAACGACCAGCGGGAACCTATGCCGAACAGTATCGCCTCCAGGAACCATTCCCCCTCCCGCCGCTCGAGCGTGGTACTGGCTCGCGCCTCGCTGTTCAAATTTGTGGGTCTATTGGCAGGCGTGTTTTTACTTGCCAGCTATTCGCTCATTTACCTTGCACACGATTTAGACCGGACGGAGGAGGCAGAAAGCGCGTTTTACACGAAGAAGGCCGTGCAATCGCTGGAAAAATCGTTGCGCTCAACGGTCAAGGATTACGCGTTTTGGGGCGAAGCATACAAGCACCTGCATACCGAAGTGGACCCTGACTGGGCCTTCGTACGGCAGAACGTCGGACCAACGCTTCACACGGATTTCGGGATCCAGGGACTGTTCGTCGTCAACGACGTCGATCGCACCGTTTACTCTGTGGTCAAGGGTGAGCTGAAATCCGTGGAAGTCACAGAGTGGCTCAAGCAGTCCGTTGTCGGGATTCTTGATAAGGCGCGTGCAGGAGCGGAAACAGAAACGCCGACAACAGCCTTCATCAACGTGGAAGGAGTACCTGCCCTCATCGCGGCAGCAGCCATTACGCCGGGAACTGACCCGACCGTGGTGCCTGATGACAGGCAGCCTTCGGTGTTGATTTTCGTGGATGTTTTGAACAGCGCCAAGCTGGAGATGATCGGCGCCGATTTCGGGGTCGATCGTCTGCACGTCGCCACGTCCGACGACAGTGGCGCTACGTCGCTCCTTCCGCTGGGCGATGACGGTTCGGCCGGCAATCTGAAGTGGAGTCCGGAAAGACCGGGCCTGCGGTTATTGGGGATAGGGTTGCCATTGATCGGCGTCGCCGCGTTGTTGGTGTGCCTGATGACGTGGGTCATTTTGCGTCGCACGACTGCTGGTGCGCTGGCACTTGACGCTAGCTATGCATCGCTGCAGAGCAGTCAGGATGCCCTCGCCACCAGCGAAGCGCGCTTTCGCGACGTCGTTGAAGCCAGTTCGGATTGGGTATGGGAAATCGATTCCAAGTGGCATTTCACCTATTTGTCAGAGCGATTTGAAGGTGTGACGGGGCTCTCCAGAGACGCCTGGATTGGTGCGCTGATCGATGATTTGCTGAACACCGAAATGGGCACATTGGCGCAGTGGCTCAGCATCCCGAACCGTCGTCCGGATATCAGCATTCAGTGCCGATACGTCGATACCGAAAGCCAGGAGCGAATCACTCGTCTTTCGGCTCGAAAAATGGCCGGTGGAGGGTTCCGTGGTACTGCGACGGATGTGACAGAGGAGGTCGAAGCCCGTCGGCGTATCGAATTCCTCTCGCAGCATGACGCGCTGACCGGCCTACCGAACAGAACCCGTCTCCAGGAATTTCTCGACGGTAAACTCAAGGCATTGCCGACGATAGACCAGCCGTTGGTCATGCTCAGCCTGGACCTTGATCGCTTCAAACCGGTGAATGACTTGCTCGGGCATGCGGCGGGTGATCTGGTCCTTAATGAAGTGTCGAGTCGCCTGGCAGACTGCGTGCGCCATGGCGACCTTGTTGCTCGGGTCGGCGGGGATGAGTTTGTATTGATCCTGACTGACGTGAGTTCCCAGGAAGAAGTCGAGACGCTCTGTCGCCGTTTGATCGAATCCATCGAGCAGCCAATAGAGATCGATGAGCAGGAAGTGTTCGTCAGCGCCAGTCTTGGCGTCGCGATGGCGCCTCGTGATGCCTGCGAGGCGACCGAACTGCTTCGCTATGCGGATATCGCACTGTATGAGGCCAAGGCCGGTGGTCGTAACACCTGGCGCTTTTATGCAGGCGATATGAACACCAGGATCATCGAGCGCCGTCAACTGGAAAGCGACCTGCGTTTCGCGATCAAACATGGAGAACTGCGGCTGCATTTCCAGCCACGCTATCGCATCGCTGACGGTCGGATGGTGGGTGCCGAAGCGCTGGTCCGGTGGCAACATCCCGAGCGCGGTTTGATACCGCCCGACACTTTTATTCCGATTGCCGAGGAGTCCGGGCTGATTCTTTCCTTGAGCAACTGGGTTCTCAGTACCGCCTGCCGCAGCGCCGCACGGTGGCCGGAAAGTTTGTTCGTATCAGTCAATCTGTCACCGACCGAATTCAAACAAGGCAATCTGGTCGAGCGCATTCAGACAACCCTTTTCGACTCTGGCATCGACCCTGCCCGAGTAGAACTGGAGATTACCGAAAGCGTCATGCTCGAAGACGCCACCGGCGCTCTTGAAGTAATGCGTACGCTCAAACGTCTCGGCGTACGGATATCGATGGATGACTTTGGCACGGGATATTCTTCGCTGAGCTACCTTCGCGCATTCCCGTTCGACGGCCTGAAAATAGACCGCAGCTTTTTGACCAGGCTGGGTGAAAGCGAGGATGACAAGGCAATCATCCGGGCGATTGTGGGCTTGGGGCGTGCGTTATCGCTGACCGTTACGGCCGAGGGCATTGAAACGGCCGATCACCTGAACTTGCTGAAAGCGGTGTCGTGCGATGAAGGTCAAGGCTATTTCCTGAGCCGGCCGCTGGATACTGTTGCTTTCAATAAGTTGGTAGGCATCTGCGAAGGAAGTCCGCTGGAGCCTGCCTGCCGACCATGAGCATGGGTGCCCGTTGCTCGAAATCGGTCGTTGAGGTGATGGCGCATGCGGTGTTACCCGATGCGCCGCCCCGTCATTTGCTGGCGTCAAGCACGACGCGGTAACGCGCCTTGCCACTGCGCAGGTGATCGATGGCTTCGTTGACCCGGCTCATGGGAAAGTGCTCGACCTGCGGCAGAATCTGATGCCTTGCGCAGAACTCCAGCATGGTCGCCGTGGTAGCGGGCGAGCCGACCGGCGAGGCGGACAAACTCTTCTGTTGTGGAATCAGGTCGAATACATGCACCGGAATCGCGCCGGGCACGACGCCAACGAAGTGCAGGCGACCCTTGCCGCGCAGGGTGCCGAGCATGGCCGCCCAGTCGAGGTCGGCATTGGCGGTGACCAGAAGAAAATCCAGGGTGCCGGCGATGGCTTTCAGCGCAGTACTGTCGGTCGAGGCGACGACGTTGTGCGCGCCCAGACGCTTGGCTTCGTCCTGCTTGCTCAATGACGACGTGAAGGCCGTGACTTCGCAGCCCCAGGCATTGAGGAAGCGTAAAGCCAGATGACCGAGGCCGCCGATGCCCACCACACCGACCCGGTCCGTGGGTTTGACGTCGAATTCCACCAGCGGGTTGAACACCGTCGAGCCGGCACAGAACAGCGGGCCGGCCATGGCGGGATCGAGGCCGTCCGGTATCGCAAGTGCCCAGGCCCAGTGCGAGCGCACGCGGTCGGCGAAGCCGCCGTTGCTGCCGATGATGGTGGGTCGGGCCGTGCCACACAGGTGATGGGAACCACCGATACACGAAGAGCAATGCATGCAACTGCCCTTGTACCAACCGATGCC
Source organism: Pseudomonas sp. LBUM1670 (assembly GCF_059695695.1). NCBI lineage: Bacteria > Pseudomonadati > Pseudomonadota > Gammaproteobacteria > Pseudomonadales > Pseudomonadaceae > Pseudomonas > Pseudomonas sp. LBUM1670. The sequence goes on from NZ_CP166783.1 coordinate 2,619,673, forward strand.
CACCCGTTGCCCCGTTTCGAGACCGCGTACCTGTGCGCCCATTCGCACGATACGGCCGACCACCTCATGGCCCGGGATAAACGGGTATTGGCTGATGCCCCAATCGTTATCGATCAGCGACTGGTCGGAGTGGCAGACGCCGCAATATTCCACGGCGACTTCCACTTCATCTTCTCCCAATGGGCCGGGATCGTAACTGTAGCGTTCCAGTGGAGCGCCGGCCGCCGTTGCGGCCCAGCCGGTGAAAGACGTGAGTTCGGTGTTATCGCTCATGGGATACCTCCAGGTCGGGAGACAGGGATCTGGCCACTCGGCTGCCCTGCGCGGACTGCAAAGTGTAGCCGACGGCTTCGAAACCCGACGCACCCGTTTCAGGCGAGATACCCGCCGACACCATCCCACAAAAGCTTCACGGCCGTGACGACCAGCAAGCCATAACAGGCGCGGTACATCTGACGCTGGTCCAGTCTTGCGTGCAGACGCCAGCCCAGCCAGACGCCACTAGGCACGGCGAGCAGGCAGATCAGCATCAGGCTCAGCACGTTGCCGGTCGGTCTGGCCAGGAGCAACCAAGGCGTAGCCTTGAGCAGATTGCCCACGGTGAAAAACATGCTGGTCGTTCCGGCATAAACCTGCTTGCTCAAGCCGAGCGGCAGCAAATACATCGCCAGTGGCGGCCCGCCGGAATGCGCGACCATGGTCGTGATGCCTGATGTGAGACCGGCGGCCACGGCCTTGGGCGATGAGCGCGGGCGTACCCTGTCTTCTCCGCCGGCCTTGAACCAGAGGCCGACAAAAAACAGCGTGACCGCTGCCATCACGATGGCGATCGCGCGGTGGTCCAGCACACGGAACAGCAGATAGCCGACGCCGATGCCGACGACAAGGCCGGGTACAAGCAACTTCAGGTCCGGTTTTGACCCGGTGGACGGCTTCCAGTAACGCAGACCGTACAAATCCATTGCGATGAACAACGGCGCGAGCAGGCCACCGGCGGTGATCGGGTCCATCACCAGTGACAGAAGCGGGATACCGACAATGGCAAAGCCGCCGCCGAACGCGCCTTTCATGAAACAGATCAGAAAGACGCCGGCGAACGTGACCAGGAGCGTAGTGACAGTCAGTTCCACGGTGCGGCCTCCCTGTTTTTATCGGCCTGAAAAACCTTTTGAGGTGGACCCGGGTGCGGACACATGGGGATTTCACTCGCAATGATGAGAACCCATAATCTCGGTCAGCACCTGCACAATAAAAAGTGCCAGTTTTGAGGTTTTCCCATGGGCCAGTTTTCAACCACACCGGATGCAGCCGCACGCGGCGCGGAACGCCGTATCTACGCCAGGCTGCGCCTGCAAATAGAAGACGGCACGCTCGCGGCAGGCACCCGGCTTGTGTCGACGCGAGCGCTGGCGGCCGAGCTCGGCGTGTCGCGAACCACGGTGACGGCGGCCTACGAACAACTGGCCGCCGAGGGTTTCGTGGTGACGTCGGCGGGAAAAGCCGCTCGGGTAGGCTCCGTGAGGCGTACCCCGTCCGGGCAGGCCCAAGTGGACTCCGCGCCACGCGAGCATTTGCCGCCTGCGCTTTCCCTGTACGGACAGCGTGTTGCCGCTCTGAAGCCGTACAGCATGACGACTCCGCATGCCCGTATCGACTTCAAGTATGGCTCGGTCGCCTCGAGAGATTTTCCGGCGCTGGGGTGGCAGCGCGCCTACCGCGCCGAACTGGTCAAGCGTCAGCCCAACCATCATTACGGCCAGCCCGAAGGGGAAGAGCGTTTGCGCAGTGCGCTGCAAGGCTATCTGCGACGCGCACGAGGTTTGACCTGCGATGCGGACCAGATCCTCGTGGTGCATGGCTCGCAACAGGGGCTCGACCTGTGCGCGCGGCTTCTGTTGAACCCGGGAGACGCATTCGTCTTCGAGGAGCCGGGCTACCGCATGGCCAGGTATTGCTTTGAGGCCACCGGCGCGACGGCGTTGCCAACTCCCGTCGACGCCTCCGGGCTGGATACCGGCGCTCTGCCGGAAGACGACTGCGTGCGGTTGGCCTATGTGACGCCGTCCCACCAGTTTCCGATGGGCGCGGTGATTCCCGTTGCGCGGCGCCTGGAACTGCTGAGGTGGGCGAGTCGACAGCGCGCGTGGATCATCGAGGATGATTACGGCGGCGAGTTTCGTTATGGCCAGCGTCCGATCGACGCACTGCAATCCATGGACACGGAGGCGCGCGTCATTTATGTCGGCACATTCTCCAAAGCACTGTCACCACAACTCAGGTTGGGTTATCTGGTTCTTCCGCGCGAGTTGGTTAACGTTTTCCGCGAAGCCAAACGGCTGACGGATCGTCATTCACCGCGTTGGGAGCAAAACGTGTTGGCCTCGCTGATCGAAAGTGGTACCTATGAGCGCCACGTTCGCCGCCTGCGTCGGGAGAACGAACGGCGGCGAAGAGCGCTGCTGGACGCCGTTGAACAGCATCTGGCGGGGCAAGGGCAGTTGGTCGGCATGGCCGCGGGTCTGCATGGCGTGCTGCTGTTGCCGGGACTTCGCGCTCGGGATGAGCCCTCGTTGCAGGCCGCGGCGCTTGAGCGCGGGGTCGGGGTTTATCCGCTCTCGCCGCTGTTTGCCGACACCGCGTCGACAGCGCCCGAGCGATCTGCAGGGCTCATTTTGGGCTATGCCGGCCTGACGACGCAGGAGATTCAAGAAGGCATTCGGATTCTTGCCTTGGTGATCGCCGGACATTGATCGCACCGGGCAGGGCATCGATGCCCTTCGAAATTATCGGCGCCAACGGCCACTCTGCACTAACGTTCATACATCCGTCCTGAACTGGAACTACGCTGCATGTTTTGCTCGGCTACCGATAAATCCCGCGCCACCTCACTCAGGATTTTTCGGGGCACGACGTTAACCTCGTATAGATGATGCGGAGCATAAGGATAAATGCACGATCTTCGCCCAGACCCAACGCTCAGTCTGAAATACTGTGCCGAACGCCCGATATTCATGGACTTCTTGCAGCAGGCGAGGCGATCACCTGATGCAATCGCTGTCATCGCTAAAGACGCGACATGCAGCTATCGACAACTTGAAGAAATAAGCCGGGGCATTGCGTCCTTCCTGGTCAGAGAGGGCGCTAAACAATCCGACCGGGTGGTTATCGTTTCGAGTCGCTGTGCGGCTCTGATCTACGCAATGCTCGGTGTGTCGCGTGCCGGATTGATGTTCACGGTGGCCGACGTCGCCTATCCGCCAGCGCGGGTAGGTCAAATCATCCGGGCGCTTGAGCCTTCCTTTGTGCTGGTGTGCGGCGAGGCGACTGGCGAACTCAAGCTTGAACGCCTTGAGTCAAATCCGCGGGTCGTTCAAATACCGGAAAACCCCACCGATGCACTGAAGGCGTTCAGCTGTGATCAAGCGAGCTTGCCTGAAGTCGACCCGGCCAATCCGGCCTATGTCACCTTCACCTCGGGCAGTACGGGTGAGCCGAAAGGGATAGTGACCCATCACGCGCCTCTGGTTCACTTCATTGAATGGCATACCCGGTGTCATTCGTTATCGAAAGACGATTGCTTTTCCTTGCTTTCCGGTCTCGGTCATGACCCTGTCTACAGGGATGTATTTACACCACTCTCCATTGGCGCAAAAGTTGTTGTTCCTGCGCAGTCAATCGTTGTAGATCCTTTTGCTCTAGCCGCGTGGATACAAAAGCACGAAATATCCATTATTCATCTGACGCCCCCGTTGGGGAAACTGATAGAAACGGGAACTAAACCTGGTGGACGTAAATTCGGCGCCCTGCGATATCTGTTCTGGGGCGGAGATGCATTAAGTAATACGCTGTACAAACAAATATGCGTTATTGCTCCCAATGCCGTGAGCGTGAACTTCTACGGCACAACGGAAACGCCGCAGGCCATGGCGTACCATCCTGTCGATCCTGAAGCCGATAATAAAAAAATTCCGCTGGGCAAAGGGATTGAAGGCGCACAACTGCTGGTCGTGAAAGACTCCAATCAGTTGGTCAGCGAAGGCGATGTCGGAGAAATACTGATACGCAGCCCTTATTTATCGTTGGGTTACTGGAATGACACATCGCAAACCAGAGAAAAGTTTGTGGTGAACCCGTTTACGAAAGACCAGCACGACATTTGTTACAAAACCGGTGACTTGGGCACTTATCTTCCAGATGGCACTGTCAGGTTCCTGGGGCGGAGCGACAGTCAGGTCAAGATTCGCGGTCATCGAATCGAGCTGACTGAAATCGAAGGCGCACTGTCACGGCATCCCCGAATCAAGCAGTGCGTGGTGCTCGCCAACCATGAAACGTCGCTCGCCAGGCTGGTTGCCTACTGCGTGGTGACATCGCCGGTTTCATCGGTTGAATTGCGTGACCATGTCAGCAAGGAACTCCCCGACTATATGGTCCCGGCGGTGTTCGTTTTTCTGCAAGCTATACCACTCACGCCGAACGGAAAGATTGACCGGCGCGCGTTGCCCTCGATTGATACGGATGCAACGTCGCCTGAGTCGAGCCAGAATCTCTCGCCGCTGACGCTGAAGTTGGTGTCCGCCTGGTCGGAAATACTCGAAGTCCCGCGCATTGATTCGAATTTGTCGTTCGTCGAACTGGGTGGGGATTCGCTCTCGTTTGTACAGGCTTCCATGGCACTTGAAGCGCTGATTGGCCATCTCCCGGATCAATGGGAAATGATACCGGTGCGCGAATTGTGTGAGCTGGCCCATAAAGCCAGGTCTTCCAGGTTTTCACTTCGGGCAATGGAAGTGCCTGTTCTTCTGCGCGTCATGGCCATTTTGCTTATTGTTATCGAGCATCTTGATCTTTTTTCAAAATTTCTGATTGCAGGCGAGACGAAGGTGTTGTTTATCGTGTCCGGCATCAGCCTGGCAAGGTTTCAACTTCAAGCCATCAATGAGCGCGGTAACGTGCGCACACTTGTAAGGTCCATTGTCAGTATCGCGACACCCACAATACTGTACGCCATGTTGGTCCAGGTACTCTTCGACAAGGTTCATTGGCAAACGGTGTTGCTTGTTTCCAACTGGTTTCCAGAAAGTGTCGTAGGCACTTTTACCTATTGGTATGTCGAAGTTCTTCTGCAAATGATCATAATCATTGGTTTCGCCCTGTCGTTCGAGCGAGTCAGAAAAATGCTCATGTCAGACCCCTTTCGGAATCTGGTCATTGCAGCATGCGTTTTGGCAGTGGCGGATATTCTGATTGATGCGTATTTGTTTGATGCAGCAGCACTCTATGACAGGGTGCCGCAGCACTATCTTGCGATCATGGTGCTCGGAATGGCGATTCATTATGCCCATTCGAGCGTCCAGAAATGGGTCGTCAGTGCGGTGACCGTCATTGTGCTGGGCGGGCAGGATCTTCTGGTCATCTATGGACCGCACGACCTGGACATAACGGGATATATCGGTATCGCCGTGCCTGCCGTTCTCGCGGTGATCTGGATCAAATCCATTCCTGTGCCGCGCATCATCGCGCGAGGGCTTGCGTTAATAGCCTCGTCAACGCTGTATATCTATTTGACGCATTTTCAATTCCAGTCCTTGGCTCGTCACATCGTTGATCTGCCGGTGCTCTCAGTCGTGATTGCCATCGTCGGAGGCGTCGGGGTGCGTTATGCCTGGAACAAGTTCGTTCGAATTGTTTTGATGCGCTGGAAAAGAGGAAAGCAGAAAACCAGTGCGGATACGGTCGAGCGAGTGGCATGAATAAGGGGTGGGATGAGAGGGTGTACCTATCCGTTTCTTCGGTAAAAGCCACTTAGGGTTCCGTTTTTACAGCGGGCCACTTGGAAAAACGGAATGCGGCCCAGCGCCAAAACAGGCGCTTCAAGGAGCGTTTGGGCACGAGCTGAAGGCCGCAGATGTATCAAGCGGCAAAAAAACGATGCGAGCCCTGATGCCATTGCTCACTCAATCCCCGAGTTTGCTTGCCCAAACAAAGGTTGGGTGCTTAAGTTGATCAAATGGGGGTTCTGCAGGTGGTGGCTCCCTGCCGGTCTCCCGTTTCAAGCGGTCCAATTATTATAAGAATTCAGAGGCTGAACAATATGTGGAAAAGAACATATTTACTAAACATAACTCTCTTTCTTGCTGTTTCTCTTTTTCTTGTGCCGAAGATTATTTTGATAGAATTTTTTTCTAGTAGATGGATTGATACTGGTGCGTCCAGTATTTTTTTGTTCTTATTGGAAGACTTGATTCTTTCGGCAATTATATACCTGGCAGCAACAGCCATAACAAGTAAGAGTAAACGTTATTTTTACTTGTTGAGTATTTTCTCAGGGGGTATTTTGCTATGTCTAATAGTAGACATGAGGGTGAGAGAGCTATGGCTCACACCTTTAGATTTTGCACTGATAAAATACAGCTTGCAACATTCAAGTAATTTAATTTCAGGAGCGGAAATATTTTTAAATCAGTCCTCTGGCTTTGGATTAACTTTTCGATTCATTGTATTTATCCTCTTCCTTGCTTACCTGGCAACCTGGTTTCTTGTTGGAGTGGTCACATATAAAATACATAAAAACCAAAAAACAAAAAAAGAAGAGAAAGGCAAATACAGGATAATGTTTATGTTGTTCTTGTCATCCATTTTTTTATGGTCAATTTATTCGAAAGACGCTCGCTACGACTTGAATACAAATATTTTCATAAACCCTTTGATTGCTACTTTTAAAAGCGTCATCTCTTTAAATGCCACTCAAGCTAAAACCATACTGGAATTCGAACAACCAGTTTACCCTTTGTCAGCAATCAACAACATTCAAAAGCTTAATTCCCAGCCCCCTCCAGACTTTAAGAATCTGGTATTTATTGTCCTGGAGTCGGTTCGATGGAACAGTGTTTTTGGTGCTGGTGTAAATGTCGGTGAAAAATATCCAGTATTCGAAAAACTTTCTCAGGAAGGGATGCTTTCTAAATCGTATGTGTCAGTCCCCCATTCATCTAAAGGCTATTACTCAATACTTACCGGGTTGCATGCATATCCAGATATTGAAGTAAAAGAGGCGATGCACCTATATCAACCCAGTATAATTCACGAATTAAAAAAGAAAAGAAATATGGAGGCAGTTGCTTTTAGTTCATTATTTTTACAATTTGAAAACATGGATGGTTTTTTAAAGTCTGTAGGCGTGTCGAACTCATATGCCGCTTCTGATATTATCGCGCATAAAACTCACCCGCAAAACCATAGCAGCTTCGGAGAAAGTGATGAATATTTATTCTCTTCAAGTGTTCCATACTTGGAAGATATTGCTAAAGAAGGCAAAGGGTTCATTTCATTATATTTTCCAGTCGCAGCACATTACCCATACAACTGCACTAACAATTTAGCTTCACAGGCAGCGATCAAAAAATACGAAGAATGCATAATGAAAATAGACACCCTGATAGGTGGAATGTTAGATGCATTCGACAAGTCAGGCATCTTGAATTCAACATTATTTGTGTTTGTTGGCGATCATGGAGAATCTTTTGGGGAGCATGGGGTATTTATTCACAACTCCTCCATGCACGAAGAGGAGGTTACTGTGCCTTTAATATTTTGGGCGAATGGTAAGGTATTACCTAAGAACACACCAACAACAAGTCACCAGACTGACATTGCACCAACAATTGCGGATTTTTTTGGAGTGACTGATTCCTCTCTCAATGTACAAGGCGTTAGTTTGTTGAGGGAGCAAGGAAAACGAGTGTTTTTTATGTCTACTTTTTTTGACGAACTGTCATCAGCATTAGTTGACCACCCGTATAAATACATATATGAATATGGTTCAGACGCTATTGCAAAATATAATATTGAAGACGATCCGCAAGAAAAAACACCTTACCCCGTCCTTGGCAATGAATTCAACGCCATTAAAAATAGATTGCTTTCTTATAATATGTATCAAAAAAATATTTTTGCAAAAAAACCTGAGCAAACTGAATGACTTCAATCATCGTTGCTTTGTAAATTAATCGGTACCCGAACTCCTGGAATAAGTGCAACGCTTGAAACGTGAGACAGACAGCGAGCCCCCGGCGTTGCCGCAGAAACGGATCACCGCATCATTTGTGTTTGTGCGTGGGTTTGGCTAATCTCGCACAAATCCGCAAATTCAGGCATGAACATGCACGATCAGCATTCGGCGGCCGAGCTACCCCATCTGCGCCGGCAAAAAATCCTCCTGATCCTCGAGCGTGACGGCAAGGTCATGGCCTCCGAGTTGAGTCAGCATTTCGCAGTCTCCGAAGACACCATCCGCCGCGATCTGTCGGAACTGGCCACGGCCGGTCTGGTGCAACGCGTACACGGCGGGGCGCTGCCTCGGCCCAAGGACACGGGTAAGGATTACTTCACCCGGGTCAGCGAAACCGATGAGGTTAAAACCTGCTTGGCGCAGCTCGCGGCCGCAAGGGTGGAAGACGGTCAGATCGTGATGTTTGATTCCGGCACCACCACGCTGCAGATCGCGCGTTCGTTACCGTCAGACATTTCCATCACCGCCATCACGACATCGCCGATGACCGCGATCATCCTCGCCGAATACACAGGCATCAAAGTGATTCTGGCCGGCGGGCAGCTCAATCTGGCGACGATGTCGGTCAGCGGTCACGAGACTGTGCGCCTGCTGCAAGGCATCAAGGCCGACGTGCTGTTCACCGGGGTCTGTGCGATCCACCCGGAAGTCGGCATCAGCTCGTTGCATTTCGACGAGGTGCCGGTGAAACAGGCGCTGATTGACAGTGCTTCGCAAGTGATCGCCGTCACCACGGCGGACAAACTGGGCGCGGTCGAGCCGTTCGTGGTCGCGCCGTGCAGCCGCATCCATACCCTGATCACCGAACGTCATGTGGCGTCGGGCGATGTCGGGGACTATCGAAAACTGGGGATCGAGGTGGTTCAGGCGGACGCCTGAGTTCGCCAGGCATGACTCGGCGATCGCGCGTCAGCTCAACGGTCGCGATCCGCTCGATGATTCGCGAAACCCAGACAGCGACAGACCGAGCAGGGTGAAGGGCGTCGCGTTCACCTTGGCAAAATAGTTGGGTTGCAGGGTTTCAACGAGCACGATGGCGGCGGCCAGCAGCGTCACCATCAGACAGCGCAACGCAATCTTCCTGGCGATCGAGCCCTTGAGCGACGTGAGGATGTTGATCAGATTGGGCTTGGGTCGGACGATCATGGGGCTTTGCCTGCGCAGGCGCCCACGTTGGAGGTGGGGCGCTGTTCACGAAATTATGTGTGCGCAGGCAAGAAGCAACGGGCCGGGGCGTCCAATCACTATAGATGACCAGTTGATTGACAGAGTCTATGACGGCGCCAAACGCCGATCTGTAGGAGCGAGCTTGCTCGCGATGGACGTGAACGATGACGCGTTTTCCTGAATGAACGCGGCGCCTTGAAGTCCATCGCGAGCAAGCTCGCTCCTACAGGAGATGCGGTTAAGGCGTAGCAAACATCGCTGTCCAGTAAATCCCCGAATCACTCTTCGGGTCCACCGCATACGCCGCGCCCAACTCCTGGAATTGCGGGTTCATCAGGTTGGCGCAGTGACCGGGGCTGGCGACCCAGCCATCGACCACCTTGCGCACGGTGTCTTGCCCGGCAGCGATGTTCTCGCCGATCTGCTGGCCGCTGTAACCCGCCAGTTCTGCCCGATCACCCGGCGTGCGACCATCGCGGTCCTTGTGATCAAAGTAATTGTTGTTGGCCATTGACCGGGAATGGGTCTCGGCGGCTGTCGCCAGTATGGCGTTCCAGGTCAACGGCGTGGCGGCGGCGAAGGATTGCGTGCCGCACTGGCGCGGCCGACCGCGTGCGACGTTGAGCTCGGCCAGCAATTTCTGGCCTTCGGCCTGCCAGTCGCCCAAGCGTGCGCTCAACAGTGGACGGGCCAGCACAATGCGCCATTCACGGTCCTGGCGGCTCACACCGATGTCGACGAATTGCGGGTCCAGCACGATCTGGCAAAAGCTCTCCTGGATCGCTTTCATCGCCGATGCTGCATCACGTGGCCCGGACAGACTGATCGCCTGCACATTCTTCATCGGATAATTCGCGGCGACCATGGCCTGTTGCAGATTGCCGATGCTGGTGGCGGACAACGCCAGCCGTGGATCACCCGCCAGCGGCGGCAGTTCCGCCGATACCTCACCCGCGCAACGCTGCACCTGGCTGCGGTAATCGTTGATCGAATCAATCAGTTGTTTCTCGTCAGCCGCCAGCGCCTTCGCAGCGAACAACAAACCCAATGACAACGTGGCAAGACGCAAAACGGATGACAGGACACGCATGGAAATCTCCCTTGATCTGACTGCGCCCATGATGCGCGATTTCACCCCTGTGAGCGCAATGCCTTTTCGCACCGAAATTCAGTTTGTTGGCCGTCTTATGTAATGAAAATTGGCAACTACAATCAAGCATGTCGCCACGATGGCGCGGTACAGCGTCGACATGATGTTGCTTTGAATCGGGCTCACTCAGAAGGGTCGATCATGCGATTTATCTGGATAGCAACCTGCCTTGCAATCACTCTACTTGGCGGCCAGGCATTGGCGACTGAACAGGAACAGAAAAAGGAAGTGGCCGAAAACAAGGCCGAGGTCCTGGAACAGAAAGCGGCGGAGAAGGGGGCCGATGTACCGGTGCCCAAGTCCGAAGTGATTACCACCTCCGAAGTGCAGGCCGTCGATCCGGCCGGCGCGTCACCGCTGGACGATGCAATCACCTGTCTGGCGCGCTCGATCTACTGGGAAGCCAAAGGCAAATCATCCGCCGACATGGAAGCCGTCGCCAGCGTGGTCATGAATCGCCTGGGTCATGAGGGCTTTCCGGACACGGTGTGCGCGGTGGTCAAACAGGGTTCTGAAGCGAAGAACTGCCAGTTTTCATGGTGGTGTGACGGGCGTTCCGATCAGGTCCAGGAAGAAACCCAATACGCGATGGCCAAGGAAATCGCGCGCAAGGCACTCAACAAGCAGCTCAACGATCGAACCAACGGCGCGATATATTTTCACGACCGCACTGTGAAACCCGATTGGGCCAGGAAGTACATCAAGACCACCCAGACCAGCATGTTTCTCTTCTATAAGCCCAAGGGAGGGGAGGCTCGGTAGAGGGTGTCATCTGGGTGTCATCGAACCCATGTAAAAATTCTTGCAAACCGTCTTGAACGTTCAGCGGACCTGCGTCGGCTGACAGATGAATTTTGCAAGGAACACCTCCATGAAAGGGGACGCCTCCCTGTTTGCGGCCATTGACCTGGGCTCCAACGCGTTTCGCATGATGATCGGCCAGTCGGTCAAACGGAACCAGCAACTGGTGATCCAGGAAGTGAAGACCCTGCGTGAACCTGTTCGGTTGGCGGAGGGGTTTCAGGGCGGCGCGCTGGACGAAATGGCGCTGGATCGCGGATGGCAGGCACTCGCACGATTTGGCAAAAAGCTGCGTGGTTTCGAGCCCGGTCGTGTGCGGGCGGTGGCCACCAGTGCAGTGCGCGAAGCTGACAACGCCCAGCTGTTTCTGGCCAGCGCCGAACGGCATCTGGGATTCCGCATTGATGTGATTTCCGGGCATGAAGAAGCCCGGCTGGTATACGCCGGTGTGGCCCATACGGTTCCCGGCACCGAACGCAAGCGACTGGTCATCGACATCGGTGGCGGCTCCACGGAATTGATTCTGGGGCAGGGCGCTCAACCGCTGTTGACCGAGAGCATTGCCATCGGCAGCGGCACCTTTGGTGCGCGCTATTTTCAAGGTGGCCGCATCACCGCCCCGGCACTGCTGGAGGCCGAGCGTGTCGCCACACTGCAGTTCGAACGCGTGGCGCGCCGTTATCGCACGCTGGGCTGGCAGCAGGTCATCGGTTCTTCAGGCACCGCACGCATGCTGGCCAAAGTCCTCAAGGCCAACGGTTTGAACGACGAAGGCCAAAGCGGAATCACCTACAGCGGCTTGCTGCGCCTGTCGTTGCGCCTGCTGGAAGTGGGGCACGTCAAACAGCTCAGACTGGCCGGTTTGCAGAGTCATCGCCTGAGCATCCTGCCGGGCGGGCTGGTGCTGATGCTGGCGGCGTTCAAGGTCTTTGGCGTTTCGCACATGACACCTTCCGAGCCGGGTTTGCGGTTCGGCGTGCTGCATGGGTTGATGACCAGGCATTGATTGCCGGGCGCGCCCCCCGCTAAAACTTCGCATAGTTAAGCTGACTCTATGTAGGAGCGAGCTTGCTCGCGATGGACGTCAACGATAACGCGTATTTTCTGGATACACGCGTCTTCCTGAAGTCCATCGCGAGCAAGCTCGCTCCTACAATTTCCTTAGCTGACTGGCATTACGGCAAGTCGTGCTCCTACGAAAAGCGTCTGGCTTTAGAGTTCCATACCCAAAAAGATCAGCGTATTGCCATGGGCCTCGGCCGCCGCGCGCTGGTTGTAGCTGTCGCGGTGCGAGCAGTTGAAGCCATGTTCGGCTTCCGGATACACGACGATTTCCACGTTATCGTTGGTGTCGAAGCGCTCGGCGATTTTCTCGACGGCTTCCAGCGGAATGTGACTGTCCCGTTCACCGAAGTGCATCAGCAGCGGCACTTCGATTTCATCGGCACGGTCCAGTTGATTCTGGATGCCGCCGCCGTAGTAGGCGATGGCCACGTCCACCAGGCCGTTGGCGGCGGTGTGGTACGAGAGCAGGCCACCGAAGCAGTAGCCGATGGAAGCGATCCCGCCGTCCAGGCCCGGTTGGGCTTTCAGGGCATCGATGGCCAGTTCGATGTCTTTCTGCGCCTTGTCGACGTCAGTGGCATTCATCAATTCGACCGCGCGTTTCCAGCCGGCTTCATCGTAGGTCAGTTCGATACGGTGGGCGCTGCGCCAGAACAGGTCCGGCGCGATCACCAGGTAGCCGTCGGCGGCGTATTGCTCGGCGACGGAACGGATGTGTTCGTTGACGCCGAAGATCTCCTGGATCAGCACGATCCCCGGGCCTTTTTGGGTATGCGGAATGGCCAGGTAAGCGCCGAATTTACCTTCGGCGCTGTCGATCTCGATCCATTGGGTGGTCACGCTCATGGTGGCTCCTGTCTACGCAAGTGAGGTGGGAAGTGCAGCATGCCACGTTAACATTTCAGCGATTGTTGCGGCGCCAGAAGAATCGAGCCAGCAACGCATCGAGGCTGAGCTTGCCGGCACCCGAGAGCAACAGCGGCATCAGGGCGGCGAGGTAGATCAGCGGCAGTTTGAAGTTGCCGTGCCCTTTGTTGCTGATGGCATAACCCTGGGCAAGCTCACTCAATGTAGACCAATCGGCCGGCCAGTGAACGGCAGCGGTCGCCACGACAGTGACCACGATCAACACGATGGCGGAAATCCGCGTGCCCAGTCCGACAAGGATGGCGAGGGCGCAGATCAGTTCGGCCCACATCGACAGTTCCCAGTTCAGCGTCGCCGGCACGTGGTCGAAGGGAAACGGGAAGCGGTCCTGGATGTCGGCGAACCAGTTGTCGCCATTCCACTTTTCCAGGCCCGACTCAAAGAATTCCCAGGCGATGAACACCCTTAAAGTCAGGGAGGCGAGCCAGCTACCGGCACGATCAAGGTTCAGGTGCAGGCCTTTCACGGCGGACGAGATTGCAGCGTTCATGGACGTGGTCTCCGTTCAGTCAGGGGGGCGGGGCCCGACGGCCCCGCGCAGGGGTTACTCGCTGGCGCCGCACTTGCCTTCGCCACATTTGCCTTCAGCCGGTTTTTCCGCGGTGTCGGCCTGAACCTGGCTGTAGCCGTGGGCCAGCTGTTTCATGCTGAACGCTTCGGACTCGGAAGCCGACGCGACGTTGGACAGGGCCAGGCCGCCCGCGATGATCAGGCCGAGGGTCAGGGAAGAAGTCGAGAGCTTGAACATGGTGATACTCCGTAGCATTGAGTGAGTTGAGCGCTTTGATCGGCTGAGCCAATCGACAGGCACATTTCATCAATCGGGTGTATCTGCGATGTGTCGCAGGTGCGGGGTTTTATGGACGGGGAGTGTCAGCGGCGGGGTTGTACACACTCTGATACGTAACCGGCGATCCCTTGTGGGAGCGGGCTTGCTCGCGAAGGCGGTGTGTCAGATATATTCATGGCGACTGGCACACCGCCTTCGCGAGCAAGCCCGCTCCCACAGGGGTGCAGTGGTGTTTATACGATTGTGTTCAGGCAACCTGTGATCCGCCACTGACCGACAGCGTCTAGCGTCAGTGTCCCCGCAATCCCATGGGGCGAGACTTCGGAACCCGGCATGCAAGCGCTGTTGAACGAGATCCTTGACGCAGTTCGGCCCCTGATCGGTCAGGGCAAGGTGGCTGACTACATTCCTGCCCTCGGCACGGTGCCGGGCAATCAGTTGGGTATCGCCGTGTATGGCAACGACGGCGAGCTGTTTTGCGCCGGCGACGCCCACACGCCGTTCTCGGTGCAGAGTATTTCCAAAGTGTTCAGCCTGGTGCAGGCCATCGATCATTCCGGCGAAGCCATCTGGCAGCGCCTGGGCCACGAACCTTCCGGCCAGCCGTTCAACTCGCTGGTGCAACTGGAATTCGAGCGCGGGCGCCCGCGCAATCCGTTCATCAACGCCGGCGCGCTGGTGATCTGCGATATCAACCAGTCGCGTTTTGCCGCACCGGCCTTGTCGATGCGCGATTTTGTCCGGCGCCTGTCGGGCAACCCGCAGGTGATGGTGGACGGCAAGGTCGCCGAATCCGAATACCAGCACCGTGCGCGAAACGCCGCCATGGCGTACCTGATGCAATCCTTCGGCAACTTTCACAACGATGTCGAAGCGGTATTGCGCAGTTACTTCAGCCATTGCGCCCTGCGCATGAGTTGCGTGGACCTGGCCCGGGCGTTCTGCTTCCTGGCCAACGACGGTTTCTGCAAGCACAGTGGTGAACAGATCCTCAGCGCCCGCCAGACACAGCAAGTCAATTCGATCATGGCCACCAGCGGCCTCTACGACGAGGCGGGCAACTTCGCCTATCGCGTCGGCCTGCCTGGCAAGAGCGGCGTGGGCGGCGGGATCGTCGCGGTGGTGCCGGGGCAGTTCACGGTGTGCGTCTGGTCGCCGGAGCTGAATACGGCCGGTAATTCACTCGCGGGTATGGCGGCGCTGGAGTTGCTGAGCCAGCGGATTGGCTGGTCGGTGTTTTGACAGATTCGAGCGGCCGGGGTTAATGACGCTCTGGGGATTTTCCTATACATTTTCAGGCCGCCCCTTGCATGGTGAAACCGCTTCATGTCTCTTGCGCTCGAACGTTTAGTCGCTGGCACGCCGATCCCTTTCGCTGGTAACCGCGTCACCGTGGTCAGCCCCGAACTGGCCTTGCGCTTTCAGCCCGGGGACCACCTGCTGGTGGAGCAGGTCAGCGGTGAGTTGCTGCTGATTCCCGTCGCGGACCAGAAAGCGGCGGCGGTAGCGATCGAGCGCGCCGAAGCCGCGTTTACGGCGATGTCCGCCGTTTCGGATCAGGCGATCAGTGCGTTCTTCGACTGCTTTGCCCAGCGCCTTGAAGATCAGGACTGCTGGGACTTGATCGAGGCTGCCAACCGCGCCGACATCGAGTGGGCCAAATCACGTGGACGCTCGACCACGCGGTTGCTGGCCGATGAACGCATGCGCCGCGACATGATCGCGGGCCTCAGGGCCTGGCGCGATGCGCCCGCCACGCGCGGCAAAGTGATCAGTTGCGTCGAGCATGATGGCTGGAAAGTCGAGCAGGTGGTTTCGCCCCTGGGCATTGTCGCCTTCGTCTTCGAAGGCCGGCCTAATGTTTTCGCCGATGCCGCTGGTGTGCTGCGCACCGGCAACACAGCCGTGCTGCGCATTGGCAGCGATGCCTTGGGCACGGCGCAAGCCATCGTCACTCACGCGTTGAACCCGGCATTGAGTGACGCCGGATTGCCGGTGGGCGCGGTGTCGTTGGTGGAAAGTGTCAATCACGCCGCCGGTTGGGCCATGTTCGCCGACCGGCGCCTGTCGCTGGCGGTGGCCCGTGGTTCGGGGCGTGCCGTCAGCCAGCTGGGCAGCATTGCCCAACAGGCCGGCACCGCCGTCAGCTTGCATGGCACCGGTGGCGCCTGGCTGATCGCCGACAAGGACGCCGACGCCCAGCGTTTTGCCGCCGTCGTGCGCAATTCCCTGGACCGCAAAGTCTGCAACACCTTGAACGTCTGCCTGATTCACCGCAACCGCGCCGCCGAACTGGTGCCGCTGTTTCTGCGCGCCTTGAAACAGGCTGGCGCCGCGCGGGATGAGGGCTGCAAGTTGCACATCGTCGAAGGCAGCCAGTCGTACTTGCCTTACGATTGGAGGAATGCGACGGTCGAGGTCTGCCGCGCCGAAGGTTATCAAACTGAAGCGTTGGCCGAACCGTTGCCCGAAGATCAATTGGGCCGCGAGTGGGAATGGGAAGAAACCCCGGAAGTCAGCCTGGAAATCGTCGACGACCTGGACAGCGCCATCGCCTTGTTCAATCGCTACAGCCCGCAATTCACCGTGTCGTTGATCAGTGAAAATGCCGAGGCCCATGAACGTTTCTACAACGCGGTCAACGCGCCTTTTGTCGGCAACGGCATCACCCGCTGGGTCGACGGGCAATACGCGCTGAACAAACCGGAACTGGGTCTTTCGAACTGGGAGAGCGGCCGCCTGTTTGCCCGCAGCGCAATTCTCTCGGGAGATGGTGTGTTCACGATCCGCAGTCGCATGACGCAGACGGATCTGTCGGTCAAACGCTGAGTACCCGACCGCAAGCGCGGACCGCACTATAATTAAAGGTGTCTGCGTCTGTGACAGAGGTCCACCATGAAACTTCAATCCTTCGAGCATTACTCTCATCAGCTGGAAATGGCCGCACACGACGCGTGGCTGACCGCCCGGGTGAAGTCAGCCATCGCGTTGGCCGATCCGACCCTTGGCTTGCATGTCCATGTCAAAACCCTTGCGGGAACGGTGATGTTGAGTGGTCGCGTCAACACCCATAAACAGTGTGAGCAGGCCGTTGCGCTGGCCCGCACGGTTCATGGTGTCAATGAAATCAATGCCAGGGAGTTGCAGACTCACGTGTTCACGCCTGGAAGCGTTCCAACACCGCCTAACGCCGAGGAAAGCCCGGATATCCGGCCACCATCGTCAGCCAAACCGGACGACAAATGAAACTGATTGCAGCGCTCCCGTGAACCGGGCGCGCTGCATCGGCTGCCGACATGGATCAAGCCGCTTCCATCGCTTTGCCGTGCACACGGCGCAGGTGGTCGGGTGCTCGGCCAGCGAGACGAACGTGCGGCTGCGCTGCTGCGGCGCAACAATAATTATCACAGTGTGGCGTCGGTAGCCTTTATGGAGCTGGTGTTGTCGAGGTCAGTCATCGACTGACTGGCACACACCATTGGGGGCCTTGCCGGTGGAGGACACGGCTACCGAGTCGTCATCGGCCAGGACGATGGACAGCGTGATACCGGAGCCCTTGGCTTCGAAGCGGCGATCGTTGATGGCTTTGGTTTCGGCCTCCTTGTTGTTGATCAGCACCGGCCCGTCCTGATCTGCCTGGACGAGGAACTTGCCGGGGCACTCCACCGCGAATGACGGGACACCGGCGACGCTGTTTGCCTGAGCAACATTCGTCATAACCAGCAACAGCAGAAATACCAGGTTATTTTTCATCGCGAGTCTCCAGAGACCAACAGCGCATACGCTTAACGATAGCTTCGTTTGGCACAGTGGAGATGCTAGACCGGGAGTAGTTTTACACCGCATTTCATCTTGTAGGAGCGAGCTTGCTCCGGGCGGCGTTCCGACGAAAAACTAAACGTCGCCACAGGGCATCTGGTTTTACGCGTTATCGTTCACGACCATCGTCGGAACGCCGCCCGGAGCAAGCTCGCTCCTACAGTGTTTTTAGACAAACAAAAAGGCCCCGCTCGATCATTCGAGCGGGGCCTTTTTTGTCGCGAGATTATTAGTAGAACCGGTCAATCACCCGAACTTCATTCTGGTTCTGCAGCGAGGCCCAAGCCTGTTTCAGCGTTTGCAGAACATTACCGATGAAGTCCTTGTCGGCTGCGGCTTTCTTGCCGACATAGCCCTGGCCGCGACGGTACATCTTCAGTCGGGCCAGCAGGTTCTGGTTGTTCTGGTCGAACTCGGCTTCATGGGCATGCGGCGACAGGCAGTCGATATGCACCTGGCCCGACTTGCTGATCCACAGGATATGGCTGTCCTGGCTGTCTTTTTGCGCAGCGAACATACGTGCCAGTTCGTCGATGGTTGGTTGATTGTTCAGATTCATAATAAAGCCCCTTGACCATTTGGTGATCTTTCAAAGTTGATTCGCTAATACAGGTAGCCCATCGGTTAGTTGATCCCTGGCACCGAAACCAGGACGTCAGCGGTCGGCCGCCGAAATGACGGGGTCCCGCGTCTGTTGCATGTAGTCGTGTTGAATAACTGCTACGCAATCGCGTCACAACGAAGAGAAGCAGCGATAACCTTCGGGCCACTACCGACTTTTTCAGGGTCGGTCACAAGCTTCATGAGGATTGATCGCCAGCGATTCTCGTCCTTGTACTGGACGTTCGGGCCAGGTCAGCTTCTTCAATCTGCCTTGTGGGCAGCGTGTATCCGGGAAAAACAGCTCGGCGGTCAGACGAGCTTGCTCAAACATGTTGCCGTACTCCCGATCGGGGAGATGTCTGCATCATGCAAGGGCAAATCGGAGGCGTCAACGGTTTTGTAGTGATTATTTTCAAGCACTACATATTGTCGGACAAAGCTGATTGGAATGAGAAATCGGAACCGGAAAGCGCCACTCAGGACGATGGTGGCGAGCTTTGGAAGCGGTAAAAGGTGCAGGGGAAATCGTCTACCGGCTGCTGATGCCGTGTGTACGCGCCACCGGTGAGATCGTCTATCACACCGGCCCAGAACAAACGCGCGGGCTGATTGGCGTCGATGTGGAAAATCTGCCATTGACCGGGGAGCTGGCTCAAGACGGTGGAAACGACAAACGTCGCGACACCTTGGCCACGAAAGCGGCGGCTGACGAACAGGTAGCCGATGTTGTACTCGGCACCGGGTAAATGGGTGTGGTCATCCACGCTCACGAAACCGGCCAGGTCCCCATCGACCTTGATCAGATACGGCCGAGTGGTGGGGGTTCGCCAGTAATCCTGTTGATCCTGGATGTTGAAGAAACCATTCGCACCGAGTTTCAGCGGCAGCCATTCACTGAAGTCGTGCAGGTAGAACTGCATCAGGTTTTCAATGGTTTCCAGTTCATCGCGCTGCGCGGCGTGCAGTTCTATCGTGGGCATGCTGGGTCGCTCCTGATGTCGCCCGATCTGATGAACAGTAGACCATCGCTCGATCAAGCTTTGCTCGCCGGTTTTGCCGCGCGTTTGCTAGCGGTCGCGGGTTTGCGCTTGGCCGGTTTGCGTTTGTTTTTCCACGGTGTGGCACCGCGCCCGGCAGGGCTTGCCGGGCCGCTGATGGTCAGGCTCAGGCCGGCGCAGCGGGCAACCTGCTTGCTCATCCACGCGGCTTGTTTGGTGACGAACTCTTCCAGGCTCATTTCGCCGCTTTGCACCATGTCCAGCGCCTGTTCCCAGATCGCCGTGGTGCCCGGATCGGCAATGGCGCGCGGCACCGCATCAATCAGACTGAATGCGGCCGGCGTCGCCGCCAGGGCCTTGCCGTTCTTGATCAGGTAACCACGGTCGAGCAGGCCCTGGATGATCGAGGCACGGGTGGCTTCGGTGCCAATCCCGGTGGTGTCCTTGAGTTTCTGCTTGAGCAGGGGGTCTTCCACCAGTTTGGCGACGTTCTTCATCGCCTTGATCAGATCGCCTTCGGTGAACGGTTTCGGCGGTTGGGTCCAGAGGTCCTTGAGCTTCACGTCGGTCACTGCGCACTCACGCCCTTCGGCCAATATCGGCAATGTTTGCGGCGCCGGTGCTTCACGGCCCTTGGCCGGTGCGAGGGCCTCGGGCAGGGCGCGTTTCCAGCCGGGTTCGACGATCTGCTTGCCGACGGCACGCAAGGCTTCACCGGCACAGTCGAAGTCGGCCTGGGTCCGGTCGTATTCATGATTGGGCAGAAACTGCGCCAGATAGCGCGCCCGGATCAGGGTGTAGACCGCGCGCTGCTTGCCCGCCAGCCGATCAAGATTCTTTGCGGCGGCCGTGGGGATGATGCCGTGGTGAGCGCTGACTTTCGCATCGTTCCACGCCCGTGACCGCCGCTGGGATTCCAGATAATCCTGCAAGGCGTTGAGGGCGGGATCAGCCTGCCTCAATGCCGCCAGAATACCTGGTGCTTCACTGTGTTGACTGACGGGCAGGTAGCCACAATCACTGCGCGGATAGGTAATGACCTTGTGGGTTTCGTAAAGCGCCTGGGCGATGTCGAGCGTTTCCTGAGCGCCGAGGCCAAGCTTCTTCGAGCAGACTTCCTGCAAGGTGCCCAGATCGAACGGCAGCGGCGCCACTTCACGCATCCGCTCGGTGCGCAGCTTGATCACCCGGGCACTCGCCGCACTGCCAATCGCCGTCGCCGCGTGTTGCGCCAGCGCCTGATTGAGACAGCGATCCTGATCGTCGCAAGCGTCGGAGGCCGCGCGCCACTGTGCGGTGAATGCCGTGCCGTCGTGTAGCAGTTGCACGTCGATGGCCCAGTAAGCCACGGGGACGAAATCGGCAATGCTGCGGTCGCGGTCCACTACCAGCCGCAGGGTCGGTGTTTGCACCCGGCCGACCGGCAATACGCCCTGATAACCGGACTGACGCCCCAGCAACGTGAACAACCGGCTCATGTTCATCCCGATCAGCCAGTCGGCCCGTGAGCGGCCCAATGCCGAATGATAGAGACTGAACGTCTCCGCCCCCGGCTTCAGCGCGGCCAACGCCTTGCGGATCGACGCCTCGTCCAGCGCCGACAGCCATAACCGCTGGATCGGCCCGCGATAACGGCAATGCTCCACCAGTTCCCGGGCGATCATTTCACCCTCACGGTCGGCATCGGTGGCGATCACCAGTTCATCGGCCTCGCCGAGCAAGCGTTTGACGGCCTTGTACTGACTGGCCGTGCGCGGTTTGACGGTCATCTTCCATTTGTCCGGAATGATCGGCAGATCCGCCAGCACCCAGCGCTTGTAGCGCGCGTCATAGGCATCCGGCGGTGCGGTTTCCAGCAGATGGCCGATGCACCAGGTCACCGTGACGTCCGTTCCCAGCCAGCAGCCGTCGCCGCGACGCCGGGCGCCGAGCACGGCCGCAATGTCTTTGGCCTGGGAAGGTTTTTCACAGAGGTACAACCGCATAACCACCATCGTTCATCAACTGCCGGGAGGTGCACAGAATGGCGGCTGATGAGCGATGGAGCAATCTTTATCTGTATGGATGTACAGTTCGTGCATTTCGATTCATTGCAACGAACCGCGCCAGTCCCCCCTGTAGGAGCGAGCTTGCTCGCGATGGACGTGAACGATGACGCGTATTATCTGAATGAACGCGCCGCTCTTGAGTCCATCGCGAGCAAGCTCGCTCCTACAAGGGCAGGGTGTTCAGTAGTTCAGGTTAACCACCGGCTGCGCGAGTTTCGCGCCCGGTGCCAGGCGAAGAATGGTCAGCAAAATACTAGTGATGACGTTGATGTGCACCGCGGGTTTGCTGGTCACGGGCGGACGGGCGCGAGTTTTGGGAGAGCCCGCCGTGTTCGATCGCTGCGCCGAGGGCGACGGTCCAAGCGTCGGTGCCATTGGCCAGCCAGTCTTCAAACGTCAGGATCGCGAAGCCCGAAAATTCCCAGTGCATGCGCCCTCGCTGCCCTGGAACAGCACCATGTCTCTGGCCAGATACCCCGAGAGTTCGGCGGCGATGTCCTTGTCGGCGGGCCAGGAGGGCGGTAACGATTGAATGCGTGGAGTGAACAGGCGATCACGCAGATCGAGGCGATCCGGGCGTGCATCGAGGGTGATGAGTGTTTGATCGAGGGAGAATCGACTGGCCGGCATGTTGGTGACCCTCAAGTTTCTGAGACTCGAACCCCACGCCACGACGACCTGACTGCGAAGCAGGGATGTCAACGGTGCTATTGATCGTAGACGATGTTTCGGCGCAGTTGAGCCGTTGGTCTAATAGGCGATGACTTGAAGAGTGGAGGCGGTGAGCCGGGCTATCGACGGATAACCGTCAGGGTTCCGTTCGGCTGTGAACGCGTCGTGATGACGAAATCTGGGTTATACATGACGGAGTTGTGTTCTCAAGTTTTGGGGCCGCTGCGCGACCCATCGCGGGAAAGTCGGATCGCCGCATCGCACGCTCCCACTGGTTTATCACCGTCCCGAGGAACGCATTCATGAAAAGCTCCGGTCCCAGTCCTGTCATCACCATCGCCGAGCAGCCCGGCTGCCTGCTGGTGAAGTTTCACGGTATTCAGGTGGCCGCGTCCACGCGCGCGCTGGTGCTGCTTGAGGCCAATTACCCTCCGGTGTATTACGTCCCGCGGGAGGACATCGCCGAGCAGTTTTTTGCCCGCACCGATCACACGAGCTATTGCCCTTACAAGGGCGATGCGAGCTATTTCAGCCTGCAGATCCCAGGGCATGAGGGGGCCAATGCGGTATGGAGCTATGAAGACCCCAAAGTGTCAGTAGAACAGATCAAGAATTACGTGGCGTTCTATCCCGATCAGGTAACGTTCGAGATTCTCAAAAACGTCGAGTGATTGAAAACGCCCTGCAGTGACAGGGCGTTTTACGTTCAGGCTTTCAGCTCACGAATTGCCTGCACCAGGGTGGTTTCATCAATCTGACCAATTGAAGTCACCCCGGTCAACGTCATCGCCACGCGCATCTCTTTGGCGAAAATGTCCAGCATGTTTTCCACTCCGCGTTGACCGTCGGCGGCCAGCGCATACGCCATGGAGCGCCCCAGCAAGACGCCTTTCGCGCCCAGCGCGAGCATCCGCACGACATCGAGCCCCGAGCGGATCCCCGAGTCGACCAGCACCGTCAGGTCATTGCCCACCGCTTGCATGATGGGCGGTAATGCCTTCGTGGTGGAGAGCACGCCGTCCAGCTGCCTTCCACCGTGGTTCGACACCACAATGCCGTCCGCGCCAAAGCTGACCGCGTCCCGGGCATCCTGAGGATCGAGAATGCCTTTGATGATCATCGGGCCTTGCCAGAAATCCCGAATCCACTGCAGATCGCTCCAACTGATCGACGGGTCGAAGTTGTTGGCCAGCCAACCCATGTAGTCTTCGAGCGTGACGGCTTTGCCCAGGTACTTCGAGATGTTGCCGAGATCGTGCGGGCGCCCCATGAGGCCGACGTTGAAGGCCCAATCGGGTTTGGTCATGGCCTGCAACATTCGTCGTGAAGACGCAAAAGGTCCGGACATGCCCGAGTGCGCATCCCGGTAGCGGGCGCCGGGGGTGGGCATGTCGACGGTGAACACCAGGTTTTTCACCCCGGCGGCCTTGGCCCGCTCCAGGGCATTTTTCATGAAGCCTCTGTCTTTCAGCACATACAGCTGAAACCAGATGGATTGTTGGCTTTGGGTCGCTACTTCCTCGATCGAGCACACCGAGACCGTCGACAGGCACAGGGGGATGCCTTTGTTTTGTGCGGCTTTGACCGCCTGCACTTCACCACGGCGGGCGAACATGCCCGTCAGGCCGACCGGCGCGAGGATGATCGGCATTGCGAGGGGCTGGTCGAAGAGGGTGGTTTCAAGGCTCAAGGTTTCGACGTTTTTCAGAATGCGCTGACGCAGGCTGATGCCCGTCAGGTCGGCGCTGTTGGCCCTCAGCGTGTGCTCGGCATAGGCGCCCCCGTCGATGTAATCGAACAGGAAGCGGGGGAGTTTGCGGCGGGCTGCCTCGCGATAGTCGGATGCGGATGAAATGATCATGGTGCCTCGGTCGGGTGAGTGGCGGGGCGATGGGTGCTTCGGGGGTCAGAGTAACTAAAACGATCTGCGTTTGCGGTAACTCTGTTCACTTTAGAAATTGGATGACGGTCCAGTCCCGCTAATGTTCCCGGAACCCTGTGGGAGCGGGCTTGCTCGCGAAGGCGACTTTGATATCGACCTGTTCCTCGCAGATGTACACCGATCAAAGTGTGGGAGCTGGCTTGTCGGGTCGCCGCATCGCTACGATGGCGGCCTGGTAGCCGACCATACTTTTTCAGGTGTACATATCCATTCCTGCGGTAACGGCGGCTTATGGTTTCGCTCTTACAGCGAGTCCCTTTTTCAAACGCCAAAAAGGAACCAAAAGGCTTTGCCCCTGACGTACGGTGCCGAGCCTTAGCGAGGCACCGAACGAAAGGGGCAGAAGCGCTTTGGTTACTTTCGCGCGTTTCGAAAGTGACTCGCCGTAAGGGCGAAACCGCCAGCCGCCATCACCAAAATAACGGATATGCCCCCAATCGATAGCCCACCAAACAGCCCTCAGTTGGTATCCAGATCCACATTCTTGGTCTCACGCAAACAGATCATCCCCACCACGAGACTCACCGCAGTAATCACCACCGGGTACCACAGACCGTAAAAAATGTCCCCGGTATACACCACCAACGCAAACGACACCGTCGGCAGGAACCCGCCGAACCAGCCGTTACCAATGTGATAGGGCAGGGACATCGAGGTATAGCGGATGCGCGTCGGAAACAGTTCGACCATCAGCGCCGCCAGCGGGCCGTAGCACATGGCGGAAATAATGATCAGCGCAACGATCAGCGCCACGATCATCGGCTTGTTGATCAACTGAGTGTCAGCCTGTGACGGATACCCGGCCAGCGTCACCGCCCCACGCAGGGCCGCTTCATCGTAGCCATCGATTTTCACCTCGCCGACGCTGACCTGCACGCCGCTGCCAGCCGGGGCCGCTTCGCTGCTGTAGGGCAGGCCCTGTTTCACCAGGAAGGTTTTGACCTTGTCGCACGGGCTGTCAAATTTCGCCTTGCCCACCGGGTCGAACTGGAAGGTACAGGTGGCCGGGTCGGCCAGTACGGTGATCGGCGCCTGACGGCTGGCCTGGTCAATGGCCGGGTTGGCGTAATGGGCCAGGGTCTTGAAGATCGGGAAGTACAGCGCGGTGGCCAGCAGCAGGCCGATCATCAACACCGGTTTGCGCCCGACCTTGTCCGACAGCCAACCGAAGAAAATGAAGAACGGCGCGCCAATGATCACGCTGACGATCAACAGACTGTTGGCCAGTGCCGGGTCCATTTTCAGAAACTGGGTGAGGAAGAACAGCACGTAGAACTGCGCCGCATAAAAGGTCACCGCTTGCCCGGCGTTGATACTGAACAGGGCGATCAATACGACTTTGAGGTTTTCCCATTTGCCGAAGGAATCACGCAGCGGCGACTTGCAGAGCTTGCCTTCCTCTTTCATTTTCACGAACGCGGGTGATTCGTGCAGGCTCAAACGAATCCAGGTCGAGATGCCCAGCAGCACGATCGAGAACAGAAACGGAATCCGCCAGCCCCAGACTTCGAACTGGTCACCGGTGAAATAACGGCAACCCAGCACCACGAGCAACGACAGCAGCAAGCCGAGGGTCGCAGTGGATTGAATCCAGCTGGTGTGGAAGCCGCGTTTGCCGATGGGCGCGTGTTCTGCGACATAAGTCGCAGCCCCGCCATACTCACCGCCCAACGCCAGGCCTTGAAGCATGCGCAACACCACCAGAATGATCGGCGCGGCGATGCCGATGCTCGCGTAGGTCGGTAGCAGCCCGACGCAGAACGTCGCGACACCCATGAGAACGATGGTCGCGAGGAACGTGTATTTGCGCCCGATCATGTCCCCCAACCGACCGAACACCAGCGCGCCGAAGGGCCGCACGATGAAACCGGCGGCGAACGCCATCAGCGCAAAGATGAACGCGGTGGTGTCGTTGACCCCGGCGAAAAACTGTTTGCTGATGACCGCCGCGAGAGCGCCGTAGAGGAAGAAGTCGTACCACTCGAACACCGTCCCGAGTGACGACGCGAAAATGACTTTGCGGGTATCGCGGCTCGCGTCGACGCTGCGTGTGATTTCCAGAGGCTGTACATGTTCTGACATATCGGTATCCCTCACAGTGATTGTTTTTGTTGTTCCACTGTCGGCGCCTGCCTTGTGGGCGGGTGCCGCTCCTGTCGATGTATCGGGTGTATTTCCTGTAGGAGCGAGCTTGCTGGCGATGGTCGTCAACGATAACGCTGTAAACCTGACACCCACGTGCGCTCTCTGGTTCATCGCGAGCAAGCTCGCTCCTACAGTCATGTCCGTCCAAGGTTCACGGGTGCGTAACCAGTTCCTTTGGCGGGGTAATGCTCCTTGTGGTGGGGTTAAGAATCAGTTGCGCAGCTTTCTCGGCAATCATCAGCGTAGGCGAACAAGTGTTGCCCGAGGTGATGCGCGGCATGATCGACGCATCGGCGATGCGCAGGCCCGGGATGCCATGGACCTTGAGTTGCGCATCGACCACCGCGTCGGCGTCGTTGCCCATGCGGCAGGTGCCGACCGGATGGAAAATCGTCGTGCCGATGCGGGCGGCGGCTTCGTGCAGTTCTTCTTCGCTCTGCAAGCTGTCACCGGGCAGGTATTCCACCGGTTTGAATACTTGCAGGGCGGGGGCGGAAACGATACGACGGGTCAGGCGGATGGCATCGGCCGCAACGCGCAAGTCTTCCGGGTGGCTCAAGTAATGGGGTTGAATCAACGGTGCTTCCTGCGGATTGGCCGAACGAATGTCGATTCGACCACGGCTTTGCGGACGCAGATCGCAGACCGATGCGGTGAAGGCGGGGAAGGCGTGCAACGGCTCGCCGAAACGTTCCAGTGACAAGGGTTGCACGTGGTATTCGAGATTCGCCGAGGTCTGTTCCGGCCCCGACCGGGCAAACGCACCGAGCTGACTCGGCGCCATGGACAGTGGCCCGCTGCGGTCATACAGATAACGCAGCCCCATGCCCATCTTGCCCCACACGCTGCCGGCGATCTGGTTCAGGGTCCGGGCGTTTTCCAGTTTGTAGATCAGCCGCAGTTGCAGGTGATCCTGCAGATTGCCGCCCACGCCGGGCAGCTCATGGACCACGCCGATCCCCAGTTTTTCCAGGAGCGGGCGAGGGCCGATGCCGGAGCGTTGCAGGAGGGTCGGTGAGCCGACGGCGCCTGCGCAGAGGATGATTTCCTTGCGCGCCTTGAAGGTTTTCGCCTGGCCCTGCCAGCGTGTGCTGACCGCCGATGCGCGGCCGTTTTCCAGCAGGACGCGGTCGACTTCGACGTCGGTCAGTATGGTGAGATTGGGGCGGTGGCGGACCGGTTTGAGAAACGCCTTGGCTGCGTTCCAGCGGATTCCGGCCTTCTGATTGACCTGGAAGTAGCCGCAACCTTCGTTGTCGCCCTGGTTGAAGTCGTCGATGCTGGCGATGCCGCTTTGCTCGGCAGCACTGCGGAATGCGTCGAGAATTGGCCAGGAAAGGCGCTGACGCTCGATCCGCCACTCGCCCGCGGCACCGTGAAACTCCGAGTCGCCGGCAAAGTGATTTTCGCTTTTCTTGAACAGCGGCAGCACGTCGTTCCAGCTCCAGCCGGGATTGCCGTCGGCGGCCCAGCCATCGTAGTCACTGGCCTGGCCGCGCATGTAGATCATGCCGTTGATCGAGGAACAGCCGCCGAGGACCTTGCCGCGCGGGTAACTCAGCGCACGACCTTGCAGGCCGGGTTGCGCTTCGGTCTTGAAGCACCAGTCGGTGCGTGGGTTGCCGATGCAGAACAGGTAACCCACGGGGATGTGAATCCACGCGTAGTTATCGCGGCCGCCGGCTTCAAGCAGCAGCACCCGGTGTTGCGGATTGGCCGACAACCGATTGGCCAGCAAACACCCGGCCGGCCCGGCCCCGACCACGATGTAGTCGAATTCATCAAGGGAAGTCTGCATCCCTGACCTCGCATTGTTGTTCTTGTTGTCGGCCATCCTAGTTGTTAGCTTTCGTTAAAAGAATGTTAGTTTTTGCGCAGCCGCTGTGCGTTTTTAAACAGCGTAGCTCTAAGGACGGTTCATGTTCGATTGGAATGACCTGCGGTTTTTTCTCGAATTGCAACGCAGCGGGCGTTTGCTCACCGCCGCCCGCCATTTGAACACCACCCACGCCACGGTGGCCCGGCACATCGAGGCCATCGAAAAGAGCCTGGGCACGGCGCTGTTCGTCCAGCACGCCCAGGGCTACGAGATGACTCCGGCCGGCGAAGCGCTGCTCAAACACGCCGAGGCGATGGAAAACGTGGCGCTGCTGGCTCAGGAAGAAATCACCCAATCGACCGCACCGCTGGGCAAGATTCGCGTCGGCGTGACGGAAGGGCTGGGCATCATGTTCCTCGCCAGCCGCATGAACGGGCTGTTCGAACGCTATCCGGGGCTGGAAGTGGAACTGGTGGCGGTACCGCGGTTTGTCAGCATTCTCAACCGCGAAGCCGAAATCAGCATCCATCTGGAGCGCCCGTCTGCCGACATGCTGGTCACGCGCAAACTCACCGACTATCGACTGGCGCTGTATGCCAGCCAGACTTATCTGGACAAGGCGCCACCGTTAAGCAGTCGCGAAGACCTCGGTCGCCATGCCTGGATCGGTTACGTCGACGATTTGCTGTTCAGCCAGGAACTGATGTTCCTCAACAGCTTCTGCCGCAACCCGCAGGTGGTCTTTCACAGCACCAGCGTCATCGCCCAGCAACAGGCGGCGCGCTCCGGTCTGGGGATCGCGGTGCTGCCGTGCTACATGGCCAGTGCCGATCCGGAGTTGGTGCCGTTGTTACCGGATGAAAGCATCCAGCGCAGCTACTGGATCAGCACCCGCCGCGAGTTGCACAAATCCGTGCGGCTGCGGGTGTTGTGGGATTACGTGGTGGAATTGTGTGAGCGTGAGCAACAGTTATTGTCCGGCATCGATCCTCTGTAGGAGCGAGGCTTGCTCGCGATGGACGTTAACGATAACGCGGGGCACCTGACTAAACGCGGCGTTCTGGCGTCCATCGCGAGCAAGCTCGCTCCTACAGGAGGCCGCGATCCGGAATCGACAACGTGGCACGCAACCCGCCTTCCGGTCGGTTGACCAGGGTGATTCGGCCACCCAACCGAGTGGCAATGGTGTTGACGATCGTCAGCCCCAACCCGGCGCCTTGAGTATTGCCGCGGCTGTAAAAACGTTCGAACAATCGCCCGCGATCCGCTTCATCGATGCCGGGCCCCTGGTCTTCAACGCTGAGGTTGTAGAACCCGTCGGCCTGGCTCAGTTGCACGGTGATAACACCTTGCACAGGTGAAAAATTCGCGGCATTGGTGATCAGGTTGTTCAGGGCAATGTCGATGGCGGCGGCGTCGGCCACCACGGACAAGGGCTGATCGTTGACGTCGAAGGCCAGCTCGAGGTTTTTACTCAACAGCCACGGCGACAGCTGAACCAGACTGTCGCGTACGGTTTCGGTCAGGTCGATGCTATGCCGTACCGGCGCCACGGCTTTGGGCTCCAGGCGGGCCATGGTCAGCAATTGATTCACCAGACGGCTGGTACGGTCGACGCCGGCGATCAGGAATTCCAGTGATTCGCGACGTTCCTGTTCGGTGCCGGCCTCCAGCAGGTTTTGCGCATGCACCCGCAACACCGCCAGGGGCGTACGCATCTCATGGGCCGCGTCGGCAATGAAGCGGCGCTCGCGACCGAGCACTTCCTGAATCTGCGCGAGCATGCGGTTCAGTGCTGCTTGCATCGGTTCCAGCTCGCTGGGCAGCGGGTCCAATTGCAGCGGTTCGAGCGAGCCACTGTGCCGCGCCCGCAGGGTCGCCGCCATGTCCGCCAGCGGTTTGAGGCCCCAGCCGATGGCCAGCCAGACCATCGCCGCCAGAATCAGGCTGCCCAGAATATTGGGCCACAAGGTGTGCCGCACGATCCGGTCCACCAGGTCCGAACGCACATCGTCCCGCTCGCCGACCCAGATGCGCAGGTGGTTCTGTTTATCTTCGAGCAGGAAGGCGCGCCAGTGGCGGTTGTTCAGGTCCACGACATCACTGAACCCGGGTTTCGAGGGAGGCGCGGTGAAGGAGGGGGCGCTGGCGGTGTGCACCAGCACTTCGCCCTGCTGATCCCAGACCTGAAAGGCCAGTTTGCTTTCATACGGGTGGCCGTCGACCCTCGGCACCGCTTCGCTCAAGGCCTGGTTGAACGCCTGGTACAGCTCAGTGTGTTCCTTGCTCGCCAACGGCATGCGCATCACACCCTGAAGCAAACGGGCGTTTTGCGCGAGGTGCGCATCGTAGACTTCGGCGATTTCATGATTGCTGTCGTGTAGGTTGAGCATGCTGATCACTGCCAGACCGGCCAGCATCAGGCCGATAATCAACGTCAGCGTGCGGCGACGGATCGACGTCATCGACGCTCCTCCACCAGATAACCGACACCGCGAATGGTGCGAATCAGGTCGGTGGAGAATTTCTTGCGCAGGTGATGGATGTGCACTTCCAGAGTGTTGCTCTCGGCTTCTTCGTTCCAGCCATACAGCAGCTGCATCAGATGATCGCGGGTCATGACCCGGCCCGGTGGCGAGAGCAATTCATGGAGCAGTTGATATTCCTTGGGTGTCAGTGCCACCGGTTCACCCTGATAGCTGACTTGCTGGGTGCCAGGGTTGAGGCTGATGCCGGCGTGTTCGATCAGTACCTGGGCGCGGCCGGCGCTGCGCCGCAACAAGGCCCGCAGCCGAGCCTTGAGTTCTGCCAGATCAAAAGGTTTGATCAGGTAATCGTCCGCGCCGGCATCGAGCCCGGCGATGCGATCCTCGGTGGCATCACGCGCGGTGAGGATCAGCACGGGCAGGTTGGAGCCGCTGTCGCGCAAGTGCCGCAGTACTTCGAGCCCGTCCATGCGTGGCAGGCCGAGGTCAAGTACCGCCAAATCAAAGGTTTCGCTGAGCAGCGAGTGCAAGGCGCTGGTGCCGTCCTGCAACCAGTCGACGGTATAGCCTTCCCGGCCCAGCGCCTGATGGATGCCTTCGCCCAGTGCAACGTCATCCTCTATCAGTAATAAGCGCACATGGACTCCCGTCAGTCGAGTTTCTTGTTCACGTCCACCAGCAAGGCTTCGATTTCCTTGCGACGTCCGGCATCGGCGAGCTCCCGGCCCGGCCGTGGCGCGGCCTGCAGGGCTTTTTGCAGCGCTGTCCGGGCGTCACCGTAACGCTTTTGACGGTAGAGGTGGTCACCCCAGAAGTACAGACTTTCGATGCCGTTCGGGTTGAGTTGCAAGGCCTGTTTAAGTAACAGCTCGGCTTGGTCCGAGTCGCCAAAACCGATGGGCCAGCCGGGAACGCGGTCGTACAGGGCGCCAAGGCTGGTGTAGGCCGAGCCTTGCAGGGCTTTGGGGTCCAGGGCCATGGCTTTTTCCAGATCGACCTTCGCGTCCTTGACCTTGCTCAACGCACCGAGCCCGCCCTGGGCACCGGCCCAACTGCTGGTGACGATGCCGGACCAGATCCAGGCTTCGGCGACTGATTGGCGTTCCCGCGTAAACGCTGCAGCCTGCGCGGCGAGTTTTTCAAACGCGTCGGTGCGCTGATCTGCCGGCAGTTCATATTGAATGTGTGCCCAGCTTTGCTGGATGCCTGTCAGGCGTTGCTGGTCAGCGGGTTCCAGCGCCCAGACGCTTTGGCTCAGGGCGGTGAGCAGCAGGCAAACGGTGAGTTTTTTCATGGCTTGAGGTTCTCATTGTCGGACTTTTGACTCAGGTGACGGATCAACGGCAATTGCTTGCGCAACCCCCGGTCCACCAGATTCGGCAACAGGCTGTTCAGGCGCACGAAAAAGCGTTCCTGCCAGCCCAGGTACAAATCGCGGCGGTCGCCGGCAATCGCATGGATCACGGCCGCGGCGACGGTTTGCGGGTCGTCGACATTGGACTTGAGCGCGTCATTCAAGGCCTGCGCCGCCGGGCTGTTCATGCTCGTGCGAGTCGCGCGCGGGGCAACGTACAGAACACCGACGCGGGTATCCGCCAGTTCCCGGCGCAAGGCTTCGGAAAAACCGCGCAAGGCAAACTTGGTGGCGCAATAGCTGGCGTAACCGGGGTAGCCGATGGAGCCATACGTAGAGCCGACGTTGACCACCATCGCGCTCTCGGCCTGCTTGAGTAACGGCAGCAAGGTTCTGGTCAGGCAGATCGGTGCGCTGATGTTCACCGCCAGCATCGCATTGATGTCGCTGTCATCCAGCTGTTCGAGCATGGCGAAGTGATTGATTCCGGCGGCGTTGATCAGCAGGTTGATGCCGCCCATGACCTCGGCCGAGGCCAGCACTTTGCGCCGGTCGGCAACACTGGTCAGGTCCGCGCCGACCCAGAAAAAGTGTTGCGGATAACGTTTGAGCAATGGCTCCAACGGTTCCCGATGTCGACACACCGCCAGTACCCGCGCACCGTTGGCACACAAAGCGGTCGCGATTGCCAGGCCAATGCCACCGCTGGCACCGGTCAATACCACGCGAGCGTCAGACAGGCGCATGCGGATTCTCCCCGTTGCGCGGCAAGCCGCGGAACATGTCGGCGTAAAGCTTGTACACGACCCTTGAGGCATGAATCACTGCGGCCTGGTCGGCGGGATCGTCAAGCGTGTTCATCAGCCGGCGGTAGGTTTGCATGTGCTCGATATCCAGAGAGCCATGGGAACTGAGGTAGCTGAAGGCACTCTCCGGCAGTTCCAGGCGCTCGCGAATGCTGCCTGCCGCGTGGGTGGCGAGGGCGATGCTGGTGCCTTCGAGCACGTTGACCATGCCGAACAGTCCGACCGGGTTGTCCCGCGCTATCAGGTCGTAGAGGTAGCTGACCATCAGCTCAATGGGCAGGGACGGGCGACCGTCGCGCACCGAATCCTTGTCGCCGCCGCAGGCTTCAATATCGTTGAGGACCCATTTTTCGTGGCCGTATTCTTCCTCGATGTATTCGCACACGGCTTCACGCAGCCATTCCAGACGCTGCGGCAGACGCGCGCCGCAGGCCATCATCAAAGGCACGGTGTGGCGCACGTGGTAATAGGCTTGAGTCAGGAAAGCCCGGTAGCTGTCCAGACTGACCTTGCCCTCCAGTGCGTCGCGAATGATCGGAAGGTTGAACAGTTCGTGTCGTTCTTGTTGGGTAGCTTCTTGCAGGGTGTCGAAAAAACTCATGATGCGTGTTCCTCGGAAAGTGCGGATTCAGTCAGTAGCGCCCGATAACGTTCGACGATGGCGTCACGGCGTGGACGGCCATTCGCGGTCAGCAGGCCGTTGGCAGGGGTGAACGGTTGATCGAGGCGGGTCCAGTGATGGATCTGTGCGTAATCGGGCAAGGCTTCGTTAGCCTTGGCGACAGCGACGGCAATCTCTTCGTCGGTGCAATCCGGGCGATGCGGCCAGAGCAGTGCATGGTTGCGCGGCAAGGCTTCGCCGTAGACGAAGGCCTGCGCGATGTAATGACCCTGGGTCAATTCGGTCTCGACCCATTCAGGGTTCACGTTGCGGCCGAAACTGGTGACGAATTGATGTTTCTTGCGCCCCTTGAGGTAGAGGAAACCCTCGGGATCGAATTCGCCGAGATCGCCGCTGGGCCACCATTCCTCCGCGTGCGGTGCTTCACCCAGATAACCGAGCAGCGTCGAACCCTTGATCAGTACTTCACCGTCGTCGGCCAGACGAATGTGCACATGGGGCAAGGGCCGGCCGACGCTGCCGGGGCGATGTGCGTCTGGTCGATTGAGGCACACCACCGACGCGCACTCCGACAGCCCGTAACCTTCGTAAACCGGTAGACCGATACGTTGCGCGCGATGCAGCAATTCCTCGGAAACCCGTGCGCCACCCACCGCGACAAAACGTAACGCATAGGGTTTGAACGCTTTTTGCTCGGCGGCGCTGACCAGCATCAATAGCAATTGGGGCACCAGGATCAGGCTTTCCGGTACTCGGCTGGCCAGGCAGCCGAGCAGGCGTGGCACATCAACACCGCTGGCGCCCTGGATGCCCAGGGTTTTCTGGCTGGGCAGGCTCAAGGTTGCCCCGGCGTATAGCGCGGCATAGCAACCGAGGTTCTCGAGCAAGATGGCCAGGGGCAGCAAGGCCAGGTGATGCTGAGGGTGGGTGGATTTGCTGGCCTGATCCAGCTCGCGGGCGACGCCCAAAAAGCTCTCGGCGCTCAGGCACACGCCTTTTGGTGTGCCCGTCGTGCCGGAGGTAAACGTCAGTTTGGCGGTGCCTTCGGGCAGCCGGTTCGGACCGCTGAAGCGGCGGCGCCAGAATTCACCGGTCTTCTCGTAGCCGGCGCTTTGCAGTTCGCCTTCCTGTTCCGGCTCGGCGATCACCCGTTCGGCCTGGCTTTGTTCCAGGCAATGGCGGCGTTGCGTCGGGCTGAAGAAGGGTGGCAACGTCAGGCAGGTCAGGCCTTCGAACAGCGTGGCCAGGTCCCAGAGCATGGCTTCAACGCCATTGTCCAGCGCCAGTGCAACCACGTTGATGTTTTCATCGCGCAGGCGTTGCTGGCGATAGGTGACTTCGGCGTACAGCGTGGCGTAGTCGAGTTTCAACTGATCGCCCCACAGAGCGACGGCATGGGTCTTGCGTTCGGCATGGCTGCGCAAAGTCTGTTTAAAACGCTCTATTTCAGGCGACATGGCTGGATTCCTCAATGGACGACGGCAAACCCAGGCGGTTGAACATCCCGATGTTTCGCAGATGGACGAAACCGGCGCGGATGTTGCCGACGTGAACCCACGGCTTGCTCTCGTAGTAGCTGCCCCAGCTGTGGCGATCGTCGCCGAGCCTCGCCGGATCGGCTGCACACAGGGTCACCGGTTTCAAACCCAGGCGATGAAAGCTGTTTACCAGCCCGATGTTGCCGGTGAACGCCACCCATTCAAGGCCGCCCATGGCCAGCAGGTAGGTGATGGCGATGATGCTCATTCGCGCACTGCCGGTGTCGCTGGCAGCCAGGTTGCCCACTTCGACGATGCCGGCCCGGTCCACGGGGCGGTCGGCTGCAGCGCGGATCAATGGATCGACCGGTTCATCCAGGTAACGCTCCAGAAACAACTGCCCACCGTTCGCCAGACGCACACCGGCCACCGCGCAGAGTTCACCGGCCGCATTGCTCATGCCAAACAGCTCCGGCATGAAATGACGGATGTCGGCCCCGTGGGCCTTGCGGAATCGTTGCTGGATAAAGTCTTCGAAGACTGGACGCCGGGGCTCGTCCGGCAAGGCTCTGGCCAGACTCAGCTGCGGATTTTCGGCATGGCCGAAATGCAGGGGTAAAGGGATGTTCCAGTCGTAATCGGGCATGGAAAGATGCCTCCCGGGGAGAATTCGGGAGGAGTATCGGCGGCATTTCTTAACGGAATCTGAAGGTGAAGGAAAGAGTGGCCGGAGGTAGTTTTCCGGCCGTTTGGCAGCAGGGTCAATCAGCGTCCGCGATAATGTCGAACTGCGTGCTGGCCAGCCGTTCCCCGTTCACCAGAATGTGCACCGCGTGCCGGCCCGCGTAATGTTTGCGGGTGGTGAGTTCCTTGATGTGCTGACCACGGCGAAGGAGGGCGCAGGTGTGGCCGGGCAGCGTCAGCGCCTTAAGCTTGAACACCTTCGCCGAAGTGCTGCCGTTGGCCTTGACGTAATCGATGGCGTAGTCGATCACCAGTCGCTGACTGATCGAGACCTTGGATGTGATGCTGAAGGACAAGGTGATTTTCTCCCCCAGACCAATCACCGCCGGTTCGACCTTCACGTCCATGATTTCGACCTCAGGCTTGCCCCCCGCACCAATGATCGCCAACGCGCGCTGATTGCCCTGTTTGATCAGGCTGCGTAGCGCATGTCTGGCGATCCACGCGGTGTGCCTGTTCTCCAGCGACCAGCCTTCGATCAGGTCCAGCACCCACTCGGGATGGTCCTTGGTGATGTCGTTGAGGTGGTTGGCCACCGACTTGCGTACATAGAGGCTGTCGTCGGCCTTGAGGTTGTCGAGGATCGCGGCGGCGAGGCTCGGGTCGGCCTGGATTTGTTCCAGTCGAAATGACCACGGCAGACGCGGTCGGCAGCCTTCGCTGGCCAGACGCCGTACGTGTTCGTTTTCGTCCAGCGACCAATCGTGCATCACCGCCAACGCGCGCTCGAAGTCGCTGCGCAGGAAATAGCGGATCGCGAATTCTGCGGAGCCGAAGGGGGTGAAGTATTTGAGCGCGTCCATGGAGTGTTCGAACGCATGGCCGCCATAGGTCGCGACGTAATGGGGCAGCGAGATGCTGACGAAGCCGCTGTTCAGGCGGGGGGCGAGGGCGCGCAGCACCTCAAGTGACGCTTCGTAACTCAACGGCAGGACAGCGTGCAGGCACTCGCTGACCCGGGCCATGCGCTGCATGATCGACAAGTCAGCAAGCCCTTCGTTGGCCAGTTTCAGGAAGGCCCTGGCGTTGAACGCGGGGTAGACCGCGGTCATTTCGCTGGCGATGTGCTTGAGGCGCTCGGCGTTGAAGATTTCCTTGAGGGCGGGGGCGGGTTGGTCAGCGGCCATTGTGGGTTCCTTTGAAATTAGTATTTATCCAGATGCACCGCGTTATCGTTCTTCGCGAGCAAGCCCGCTCCCACAGGGGAATGCATTACAACTGTGGGAGCGGGCTTGCTCGCGAAGAGGCCCTAAAATTCACCTCAACTCTTGCTGGACTCTTCCTCCAACTGATCCGACTCAAACAGCTTCGCCAGTTCCGCCCGGGCTTCCTGCGCGGTCTGCAACACCTTCGCCGCATCGTCATACACCGCATGCTGTGCTTCCAGCACCTGTTCATCGTGATGCTTGAAGCGCTTGATCCGCGCATCGGCCTGAGCCTGGGTCAACCCGAGGCCGACCAGCGTGCGCCGGCTCATTTCCAGACTCGAATAATAGGTTTCCCGAATCGCCTCGGCCCCCAGGTCCACCAACCGGTGCACGTGCTGACGGTTACGGGCGCGGGCGATGATCTTGATGTGCGGGTACAGCTTGTGCACCACCTCGGCGGTCTTGATGTTGGTGTCCGGGTCATCGGTGGCGATGACGAAGTATTCCGCCTGTTCGACCTTGGCCGCGCTGAGGATTTCCGGGCGCATCGGGTCGCCGTAGAACACCGGCACGCCGCCGAAACTACGCGACAGCTCGATGGTTTCCACCGAGGTGTCGAGGGCTACGAACTTGATGTTTTGCGCGCGCAGGATACGGGCGACGATCTGCCCCATCCGGCCCATGCCGGCGATCACCACACGGGGTTCGTCGGTGTCGATCTCGCGGAATTTCTCCGGCACCACCACCGGCTGCACCCTCGGGCTGACCAGTCGTGCGCAGATCAGCAGCAACAGCGGCGTCACGGCCATGGACAGCGTGATCGTCAGCACCAGCAGGTCGTACAGGCGTGCCTCGAACAAGCCCTGATCCCGGCCGATCTTGAACACCACAAACGCGAATTCACCACCGGCGGCGAGTACGATACCGAGGCGAATCGCACTGACCTTGCCCAAGCCACCGGCCAGTCGGCCCACCGCAAACAACAGCGGCAGCTTGATGGCGATCAGCAGCAGCGTCAGCCCCAGCACGGTGATCGGAGCGCTGAGCAGCAAACTCAGGTTCGCGCCCATACCAACGCTGATGAAAAACAGCCCCAGCAACAAACCCTTGAAAGGTTCGATCTGCGCTTCCAGCTCGTGGCGATACTCGGAGTCCGCCAGCAGCAAACCGGCGAGAAACGCGCCCAGCGCCATCGACACGCCGACCAGGTCCATCAGCCACGCCGTACCGATCACCACCAGCAACGCGGTGGCGGTGGACACTTCCGGCAAACCGGTCCTGGCCACCACGCGGAACACTGGTCGCAGCAGATAGCGTCCACCGATCACCACCACCGCAATGCTGCCCAATACCCGCAAGCCGTGGTTCAAATCCTCGGCCGCGCTGGTGGTGTGATCGCCGCCCGCCAACAGCGGCACCATGGCAATCAGAGGGATCGCGGCGATGTCCTGGAACAACAGAATCGCAAACGCCAGTCGCCCATGCGGACTGGTCAGCTCTTTGCGCTCAGCCAGACTTTGCAAGCCAAACGCAGTGGACGACAAGGCCAGGCCCAGGCCGAGCACAATCGCGCTGTTCAATGATTGGCCAAACACGAACAGCGCCACCACACCCATCACCGACCCGGTCAACAGCACCTGCGCCAGACCGACGCCAAACACCGACTTACGCATCACCCACAAGCGCCGTGGCGACAGCTCAAGTCCAATGATGAACAGCAGCAACACCACACCGAGTTCGGAAATATGGCTGACGCTTTGCGGATTGCCGATCAGCCCCAGCACCGACGGCCCGATAATCACGCCGGCAAACAGATAGCCCAGCACCGCCCCCAGTTGCAGGCGCTTGGCCAAAGGAACGGTGAGCACCGCCGCGAACAGAAACACGACAGCGGCTTGCAACAGGTTGCCTTCATGGGGCATGGGGAAACTCCAGAACTGGGTACGGCGCGGGGGCACAAGGATAAAGGCTGGACTCGCAGAAGATCCAGTGTGGGAGCGGGCTTGCCCTAATACCTGTAGGAGCAGCCGGTCGACGCTCGATTGCTCGCGATGGACTCAAGAGCGCTGCGTTTAGTCAGTAAACAAGCGGCATCGTTAACGACCATCGCGAGCAAGCTCGCTCCTACAGGTATTAGGGCGAGCCCGCGAAGGCGATCTCACCGGCAAAAGCGCCTGCGAGGATCTATTCGCTATGAGCCCGCACTGCGCTTTCAGTACCCAACCGATACTGATTGTTCCCGCTGCGCTTGGCCTCATACATCGCCAGATCCGCAATATGAATCAACCGGTCCATGCTCGGCGCATGGTCCGGGAAGACCGCGACGCCCAGGCTGGTGCCGATGTAGCGCTGGTCATTTCCAATCGTCACCGGCGGTGAGAGTTCGACGAAGATTTTCTGGCAGATGCTGCGGGCTTCGTCTTGCAGGCTGCTGCCTTGAGGCAGGCCCTGGAGGATAACCACGAATTCGTCGCCGCCGATGCGGGCGACGGTGTCGGTTGAACGCAGGATTCGCTTCAGGCGCGTGGCGGTGGTGACGAGTACGCGGTCACCGGCGGCATGGCCGTAACGGTCGTTGATTGCCTTGAAGCCATTGAGATCGACAAACACCAGCGCCACCCGCGTGGCACTGATGCGCGCCTGTTCCAGCGCCTCGGACAGGCGTTCTTCGAGCACCAGTCGATTGGGCAGGCCGGTCAACGGGTCGAAATGGGCCAGGTGTTGCAGGTAACTGGCGGAGGCTTTTTCCTCGGTGACGTCGCGGACCACGCCCATCATCTTGATCATTTCATCGTGGTCGTTCTTCACCACGTTGCCGGTCTCGCGTAGCCAGCGGATCGTGCCGTCGGGCCAGGTGACCCGGTATTCCTCGTCATGATTCTCGCCGGTTTCCAGGCAACGCAGCTCGCCAGCCCGTACCTTGACCCGGTCATCCGGGTGCACGCAGGCGCAAAACAAGGCGTAGGAGGGTGTTATTTCGCCGATCTTGAAGCCGAACATGCCGTAGATCGCGTCCGACCAGTAGAGCCGGTCAGTGTCGACATCCCAGTCCCAGGTGCCGATACGCGCGAAGTACTGGCTGCGCTTGAAGCGTTCGGCGTCGCTGTCCTGATGGATAGTTTGCCGTTCGGACAGGCTCGCCCGATGTTCGGCGAGCTGCTTGCGCAGCGAGCGCTCGCGGTAGATCAGCGCGATGATCACGGCAAGCAGTACCGAACCGATGGCTGCGCTGGTCGAGACAGATATCATTCAGGAGTTGCCATCATGGCGAGCCATCATTCCGGGAAAGGTGTGCATAGGTTAGTTCACACCGGCTCAATAGCACTTTAGTCCCTAAAGAACTTCTCCTTTGTCCCACAAGTGCACCAATTCCCCCGGCGCCTGGTCCTCGGGCACTTTCAGCACCAGCTGGTCGTCCTGCTCATTGAGGCGGTAGCGCACTTCGATTTGATAGAAGCGCTGATCGCCCTGGCCGGAAGACTCGCGGGTCAGTGGCAGGCAACCCTCCAGCAACGTGCAAATACGCGTGCGCTGATCGAGATTACATTGCGCGAATTCGATTTCACGGGGGCGGGTCAAGGCGTGGATCACCGCGAAACCGCCCTGGCGGGAGAGACGAACGACGGCTTCATCGCCGAGTGTTGGCAGGGTGTTCATGATCCCTCCTGAGACAGTTTGACGCCCACCTCGGACCAACCGTTCTTCACCGCGCGAGCCGCGTCGGTGCCGAAACGGTTGCGAGCGTGGGCGAGGGTCAATTGCGCGAACTGCCCGAATGACGCATCGCCGCCCAAACGTTTGTCGCACAGCGTGTCGTACCAGATGCGTCCGGCTTTCTCCCAGGCAAAGCCGCCCAATGCATCCGCCACCCGATAAAACGCCCGGTTGGGAATGCCGGAATTGATATGCACACCGCCATTATCCTCCTGGGTGATGACGAACTTGCGCATATGGTCCGGTTGCGGGTCCTTGCCGAGCAACGGGTCGTCGTAAGCCGTGCCCGGGTGGGCCATCGAGCGCAAGCCAATGCCCTTGATGCGTGGCGTCAGCAGGTCGGCGCCGATCAGCCAGTCCGCCTCTGTCACCGTCTGGCCGAGCACATGTTGCTTGATCAGCACGCCGAAAACGTCGGATATCGACTCATTCAATGCCCCGGACTGGTTGGCGTAAATCAGGCCGGCTTCGCTTTCGATCACACCATGAGTCAACTCGTGCCCGATCACATCCAGCGAGCGGGTGAAGCGCTCGAAGATCTCGCCGTCGCCGTCACCGAAGACCATTTGCGCGCCGTTCCAGAACGCATTTTCGTATTCCAGGCCGTAATGCACACTGCCGATCAGCGCAAAACCCTGATTGTCGATGGAGTCGCGGCCCAGCACCTTCCAGAAAAAATCATGACTGGCGCCCAGGGCATCGTACGCCTCGTCAACCGCCGGATCGCCCGTCGCTGGCT
Organism: Pseudomonas sp. LBUM1670; assembly: GCF_059695695.1. Classification (NCBI taxonomy): domain Bacteria; kingdom Pseudomonadati; phylum Pseudomonadota; class Gammaproteobacteria; order Pseudomonadales; family Pseudomonadaceae; genus Pseudomonas; species Pseudomonas sp. LBUM1670. The sequence goes on from NZ_CP166783.1 coordinate 2,660,781, forward strand.
GGGCTTCAAGGCGTGCGGGCATTCCCGGCAGCAGCATTTTTCCTTGCGCGTCATGAATGCTGCGCTGTACCTGGCCGGGTTGAACCGAAGGGGGCAGGATCGTCGCCGCAGCAGAAGGCACCGGTGTACCCGGCGTGTGTCGAAGTGTGCGCACGTGGGTCAGCGTGACCATCGCGCTGGAGCGCTGACGCTCGGAACCGTGGGCGATGATTCGATTGAGAATGTAGGGTGGAATGAAACTGCGCAGTGTTTGTGGATCGGTCATCAGAGCGTCCTTTACTGAGCACGAGGTCGATACTCATGTGAACGGGCGCCAAGGGCTTCGGTTCCATGGATTGCCTTCGGCGCCGAATTCTGCGAAAACCACCGTCCGCGCCCCGAACCCGGGCGACCGTAAACGAGTAGAAGCATGAACGACGAACTGCAAATCATCGATATCGAGCCCGGCGACGGCAAAGCCGCCGTCAAGGGCTCACTGATCACCACCCAGTATCGCGGCTGGCTGGAAGACGGCACCGAATTCGATTCTTCCTACAGCCGAGGCAAACCATTCCAGTGTGTGATTGGCACGGGGAGAGTCATCAAGGGCTGGGATCAGGGCATCATGGGGATGCAGGTCGGCGGCAAGCGCAAGTTGTTGGTGCCGGCGCATCTGGCCTATGGCGAGCGCACGATGGGCAAGATCACGCCGAATTCGAACCTGATTTTCGAGATTGAATTGCTGGAAGTGCTGACGCGGGATGATTGATTGATTGATTGATTGATTGGCTGGTGAAACTTTAACGACAAAAACTGCACGCTTTGTTCGCAAAAAGCAGTTTTTGTCGGGGTGTTTACTGAATGCCCAAGGCCTCCTTCCATAGACGTTCAGGTGAATGCATCAATGTCGTCGAGGGTGTCCGCAACAATGCCTTCCAGAGCCGGGAATGCGTTCTTAACGTTTTCGAGTGCAGGAAACACTGTTTCCTTATCCAGTTCGCCATGCCTACGGGCTAGATGACCAAGAGCGGTGACAGCGGACGCTGCAATCGATTCGTCCTCACTCTCGAGATACTTCAGGCAAGTGTTCTGAGCCCAGATGCGGTCCTCTTCATTCAGACCGATGGAAACTAATGCAGCAATGACACTTGCACCCACGTCGCTGGCAAGGAGCTTCACTGCTTCATCGTGGGTCACTGACGGGTCTTGATAAAAAAAGTTCACTTTTTTACTCCCACAATATTGCCCTTGTTGTCCGTTTTTTTAGCTCTCATCAGCGCATTTTTCATATCTTGGTGGAGTTTATCCCATTGTCTGACGTGACCGTGGTAGAAGTCTCCTCCCGTACGGTCAAAGACAACAAGCTCATTTGTGTTTGGATCGACGCCAATTCTGCGTGGAGATGTAGGTTTCACCTGAACTGAGTTGTCCAGCGTTTGCTGTCCATTTGTCGGGCCCTTACTTTTGACTGGGGTATCCGTCTTGCCATGGTAACTAGCCGCATCGAACTCCAGACTCAAAACAATATAAAGAGGTTTGATGCCGGAATCGGCGGGAAATATAAGGATGAAGTCGTTATATTCGGGAGGATAGATCGGATTGACGATGATGTTATCCGCCTGTTCAGTGGGCGGATAAATCCAGATATGCGGGGCTTGTGGAGCACCTTCCAGTGGAGGGATTCCCGAAGTGCTGGACGGATCTACCGCTGGTGTCCATATCAGCGTTATCCCGTTACCAAAGTCAGCTACCTGTTGAGAGCCTTGAACTATGAACTGCACAACAGGAATCATTTCCCAGTCGCTACGCGTCTGAGTGTTGTACCCATAGCCCTTCAAGGTGCTATCGGCCTGTTGTTCTACCTGCAGGCGGACGCGCGTACGACCTTCCTTGAGTGATTTGAGTTGTTCTTCCGAATACAGAGAACTATCCCCGAGACTCGACGGCCAGAGCAGTGCAACTACGCCCGCCAAAGCGCCGGCCGCAACGCCAGCCGTCACTGCCGCTGTACCACCGGCAACGGTGGTCCCGGAACCAGCAATCCCGGCCCCGCCCAAGAGAAGCGTTCCCATCGCACCAGGTAACGGGCTACCACTGATTTTTTTGAGAGGAATGTTTCCCGCTGCGTCCCTTTCGCGACCACCCAAGAGAGAGAAACTTCCGTAGTCGGCCAGTATCTCGACAGGGACAAACCCGGCTGGGTTGTCATGGTTGATTACCCCGTCCGAGAGATTGCAGCTTTTGATAAACACGCAACCCTTGGTGTTTTGATTTTTCCACAGCGGCTGCCTGACAAGACGGTCTTCGTATGCTTGCTGTCGAGCCATCATGTCGTCATAGGCTTTTTGTCTGGCGTTCCGTTCCGCCAGTTCAGTTGCGGTCATGTAGCGGCTGGTGATGTGGTGCCCGTCGCCTGACGGTGGGTTTTGAACCCGAGGGATGTCTGTTTTGCGAGCCATGAGCGTCCTTGTTTCATCGTTTTGGAAACGATGCGGACGCTATCTCGAAAAGATATTTCGGCGCTGTAGGACAGGTCTGAAACTCGCGGTGTTGTTACAAATGTCAGCCAGTTGGCAGTGCGCTGTCGCGTCTTGAACGTCGTGTGAGGGCGCATGTTTAAGCGCCATCAAAGTAACTTTCTGAAAAGCTGCAAAACCCTGCGTCGTTGCCTACCGTTACGCCAGAGTCCGCCGGCTTGTGCACCTTGGGCTCGGGCTCTATCATTTTCCGATCGCTGAAAAAACAGCGATGGGGTTTGGTAGCCCGTAAACCTGATGCGTAGCGCGACCTTATGCAGGGAAGTTTCTCGTCCTCTGTTTTATGGTGGCCATGCGTAGGGCACCTTCGGATGCGCCGGGTTTCCAGGTGACCGGTCTACCAACCTTCGTATGGCCGCCACCTTCGTTTTGGTAGCGAAAGTGATGGTTCCACTTTATTTATCTGGAGTTCCATCTAAGTTCAAGGTTACACCCAATCCGCCGGACACCGATCCCGCATCCCCGTACGAAACCGATTCAAACAAACTCAACGATGCCGCCGAACGGGCCCTCGAACTTTCACTTCCCATCGGCTGCCGACATCAAAGCCACGCCGCGCACACCCAGCACCCTGTTTACCGTGGACCCCGAAGCCACGACCGAAACCCTGCTGGTTTATCTGGTCGTGACGCTGGCCTCGGTTGACGTAATGGTTCATCACTTGGTGGATCTTCTGGACGGCGGGTCACGTAATGCCCTGCTGAAGGGGCAGAGCGAATACCAACCGAAAACCAGTTGAGGGCTTCCCCTCAACCAAAGAATCTCCCACAAGGGTTCGGCGTTGTCCCGGCTATGGTGAACGACAAAAGAACCTGTGGGAGCGAGCCTGCTCGCGAAGAACGATAACGCGGCCAACCTTAAGAAACCTCAAAACAGCCTTGCCTCCACCGGCCCTATCATTGATTATGTGCGCCACATAGGGGTAGGGGGTATAGGTATGTCGCACATCCACGAACACAAAGACGATCTGCTCAATCGGGTGCGGCGCATTGCCGGCCAGGTTCATGCAGTAGAAAAGGCCCTCGAGTCCGACGCCGATTGCGCCAAGACCCTGCACCTGGTCGCGGCGATCCGTGGAGCGGTCAACGGCTTGATGGATCAGTTCATCGACGCCCATGCCCGTGAACACGTGGCCCATCCCGATCTCAGCAACGAGGAACGCGCGCAAGGCGTTGAAGAATTGCTGCAAGCCATTCGCCGTTACTCGAAATAGAGTCCAATCACCATGACACTGACACCTCAGGCTCCATCCTTCAGCCATAACCACGTGTTCCTCGGCGCTTCCCACGATGAGAATGCTCGCCGCACGCTATGGGTCGTGGCGTTGACCTTCGTAATGATGATCGGTGAGATCGCTGCCGGTTACATCACCGGGTCCATGGCGCTGCTGGCCGATGGTTTTCACATGGCAACGCATGCCGGCGCCTTGGGTATCTCGGCGGCGGCTTACGCGTTTGCCCGACGCAATGCCAACAACGCCCGTTACAGTTTTGGTACTGGCAAGGTCGGTGATCTGGCCGGTTTTGCCTCGGCAATGGTATTGGGGCTGGTGTCGCTCGGCATTGCCGGAGAATCCGTTCTGCGCCTGTTTCAGCCGACTACCGTTGCCTTTACCGAAGCGACGCTGATTGCGGTGGTGGGGCTCTTAGTGAACATCGTCAGTGCATTTTTGCTGGCCGGCCAACACGGGCATCAGGGCCATGATCACAACCACTCTCATGAACATCCTCACCATCACGACAACAATCTGCGTTCCGCGTACGTCCATGTGCTCGCCGATGCGTTGACATCCGTGCTGGCCATCGCCGCGTTGCTGGCCGGCCGGTATCTGGGCTGGGTCTGGCTGGATCCGGTCATGGGCATTGTAGGCGCCATCGTCATTGCAAAATGGGCATATGGCTTGTTGCGCGACAGTGCCGCCGTGCTGCTCGACACCACCGATGAGCAGGTTGCAGCTAAGATTCGTGATCTGCTGGAACAGACCGGTGATGTGAGGATCAGCGACCTGCATGTCTGGCAAATCGGTCCACAGGCGCGAGCGGCCATTGTCAGTGTGGTGGCCTCTGCGGATGTCGACGCCGACGCCATTCGCAAACGTCTGGTGCCGGTTCATGAGCTCTCTCACCTGACGGTCGAACACCGTAACACTTGAGCGAGGTGCTGACGCGGGATGATCGGCTGTTAACCCTGAAAGGTTTCCCGATACGCATACAAGCCCCACTTGTCCAGTTGGGTTTGTGCCCCCTTCACGAGAACAGCGGAATCCGGCCGTTCAGGGAAGGGCAGTAGCGCCAGGTCAATCGGTCCAGTGCGGGTTTCAACGCCAGAATCCGCGCCAACGTGGCGCTGGCGATGCTCATGGCCAGCACCTGCCCCGGGCATTGATGACGCCCGGCACCAAAGGTGAAACTGCGACGCTCCGGACGTTCGAACATGAACGCGTCAGGCTGGTCATTGAACTGCGGATCACGATTGGCCGAAGCCAGCAGCACCAGAATCACATCGCCGGCATTTAGCTTTACGCCTTCGATTTCACAAGCTGCGGCGACAAAGCGGCGGGTGTTCTGCACCGATGGGTCGAAGCGCTGGGTTTCGGCCACCAGATCGTCAATGTTGATCGAATCGTTCAGCCACTGCGGATTTCGAATCAACGCCAGCAACGCGTTACCGATCAGCCCGGCGGTGGCTTCATAGGTCTGGGAGAACAGACCGATGAGATTGGCGATCATTGCATCGCTGTTGGAGGATGTTGCCGCAAACCGCTGGCGAATACCGGCGAGCAGGGCGCTTTGATTGTCCGGGTCATCCAGCAACTCGATGAAATAGCCGCTCAACTGTTCCGCCGCCGCATGGGCCGCGTTCAGTTGCGCCTGATCGCTGAGGGGCGACAGGCACGCGACGAAATCCGCGGTCAGCTCACTGACGACCCGGCCCTGGGCAGGCGTGAACCCCAGCAGCGCCGCCACCACGCAAACCGGGCCACGGAACATCGCCTTGTGCAGCCCATCGGCGTCTGGACTGATCAATCGCGCGCTGACCAGCGTATTGATCTCATCCCTGTCGATCATCGCCAGTCCTGGTTGGATGGCCGACCTCGGGCAGCGCTGCCGTTCGCCCTCATTCATCCGCATCAACTGACCGAAGACCTTGCCCGCCATGCCGCTGGCAATCGCCTTGGGCACAGGCTCAAGAGTCGGCCGCACGTGACAGTCAGCATGTGCCAGCACCGTAGCGACAGCCTTGGCGCTACTGGCCACCCACAGTTTCAGTCCTTGGTGAAAAACCAGCCCGCCTTGAGCGCGCAACTGCGCGTAATAAGGATAAGGATCGGCATGAGTCGCAGCGATGATCGGGTCCATGGGTCGCAGCCTTGTTCGTGGTTGAAAAAGTGTTGCTACTATCTCCAGTCCGAAAGGCCCTTGATTCGTCCGGGAGCGAAATATGAACGTAGAACAACACGACATCGGCGTTTCTCAAGTGGCCGCCGCCATTGCGGAGCCGGCCCGGACCAAAATCCTCTGCTCATTGATGGACGGCCACGCCCGCACCAGCACCGAGCTGGCGGCGATTGCCGAGGTCAGCGCCTCCACCGCCAGTGCGCACCTGGCCAAGCTCAAGGAACTGGCGCTGGTGAGGTTGCACGTTCAGGGGCGCCATCGCTATTACAGCCTCGCGGACAAACGCGTGGCCCAGGCACTGGAAGCATTGATGGTGATCGGCCAGAACACCGTGCCGACCTTCAACCCGCGCACTCCGGACCGCCTGCAATTCGCCCGCACGTGTTATGACCATATGGCCGGCACGCTGGCCGTGTTGCTGCATGACCGGCTGCTGGAAAAAGGCTGGTTGCTGGAGACCGATGAGCAAGCCTATCGGTTGAGCGACAGCGGCGAAACGTTGTTTGCAGGACTGGGCATTGAGGTCAACGACCTGAACACCCTGCGACGGCGGTTCGCCTGTCCCTGCCTGGACTGGAGCATGCGCCGGCCGCACCTGGGCGGTTCGTTGGGGGCGGCGTTGTTGCAAACGGCGATCAAGCGCAAGTGGGTGACGCAGGACCTGGACAGTCGGGCCTTGGCGGTGACGGCGTTGGGGCGCAGGGAGATGGGCGCGCGATTTGATTTGATACTTCCTGATTCAGATGAACAGATCAAAAGATCGCAGCCTTCGGCAGCTCCTACAGGAGAACCGCGATCGGCGTAGGAGCTGGCGCAGCCTGCGATCTTTTGATTCTGCTTTCTTCTCCGACCAAGGGTTTGCCGGTAGCTTGTACATGAGGGATCGAAACTATACTGTATATGCAAACAGTATAAGGCCCCGCCCGTGGAACTCATCGACAAGCTAAGCATTCTCGCCGACGCCGCCAAGTACGACGCGTCCTGCGCCAGCAGTGGCGCACCCAAGCGCAGCTCCGAAGGCAAGAGCGGGTTGGGCTCGACCGATGGCATGGGCATCTGCCACAGCTACACGCCGGACGGGCGCTGTGTGTCGTTGCTGAAGGTCCTGCTGACCAATTTCTGTCTGTATGACTGCCAGTATTGCGTCAATCGCCGCTCCAGCGACGTGCCTCGCGCACGGTTCACGCCGGAAGAAGTGGTGACGCTGACCCTGGATTTCTATCGGCGCAATTGCGTCAGCGGGCTGTTTCTCAGTTCCGGGATCATCCGCTCGGCCGACTACACCATGGAGCAGTTGATCCGCGTCGCGAAACTGCTGCGCGAAGACCATGAGTTTCGCGGTTACATTCACCTCAAGACCATTCCCGAAGCCGATCCGGCGCTGATCGAGGAGGCGGGGCGCTATGCCGATCGGTTGAGCGTCAACATCGAATTGCCCACCGACGCCAGCCTGCAAACCCTCGCCCCGGAAAAACAGCTCGGCTCGATCAGGCAAGCGATGCACACCATCTACACCGGCGAGCAAACCGTCCTCAACGAACCGCGTGCACCGAAATTCGCTCCGGCCGGGCAGAGCACGCAGATGATTGTCGGTGCCGATGACACCGACGACAGCACCATTCTCCACAGCGCTCAGGCGCTATACGGCACCTTCCGCCTGCGCCGGGTCTACTACTCGGCGTTCAGCCCGATCCCGAACAGCCCCAAAATTGTGCCGCTGGCCGCGCCGCCGCTGATGCGCGAACACCGCTTGTATCAAGCGGATTTCCTGTTACGCAGTTACGGTTTTACTGCGGGTGAATTGTTCAAAGGCCCGGGGCATCTGGCGTTGGACATCGACCCGAAACTGGCCTGGGCGCTGGAAAATCGTGACGTTTTCCCGCTGGATCTCAATCGCGCCGAGGCGTCGTTGATCGCCCGCATTCCCGGTATCGGCCTGCGCACCACCGAAAGGCTGGTGAAGCTGCGCCAACAACGACGCATTCGCTATGAAGACCTGGCCCGAATGCGCTGCGTACTGGCCAAGGCCAAACCGTTTTTCATCACCAGTGACTACCACCCGCAGCAAGCCGAGGTCACCAGCCATCTGCTGTATCAGCAACTGCGCGACCGGCCGCAACCTCAGCAAATGGGGTTGTGGGGATGATCACTCTGGATTGCGACGACCTGTTTGACACCTGGCGCCAGCAGGCACGTTGGCTGCTGAGTCATGAGGTTGACCCCAGTCGGGTGAGTTGGGCCTGTGAAGGCGTGGCCGATCTGTTTGCCAGCGACGAGTCGCTGCCTGAGACGCAGGGGCCATTTCAGACGCGAATCCCGCGGATGTTGCTCGACACCCTTGAGCGCGCTGCCCGTTATCGCGGCGATCAGCGCTGGAGTTTGTTGTACGAAGTGCTGTGGCGCGTCAGCCATGGAGATCGCACCGCCATGATGGCGGGTGACCAGCTTGGCAGTGAATTACAAAGAAGAATCAAACAGATACAGCGTGAATCTCACCATTTACATGCATTCGTGCGGTTTGTCGCTCTGCCGGAAAACCAGGGGCCGCACTACGTTGCCTGGCATGAACCGGCCCACGACATCCTGCACAGCGCCAGTGAACACTTCATCGGCCGGATGGGCCGACATCGCTGGTTGATCGCTACGCCCCGGGACGGGGTTTACTATGATGGCGAGCAGTTGATTCACCATCGCCAGTGCCCGGTTGAATGGCAGCAACTGGCGCAGAACATCGATGATCCGCACGGCGACATGTGGTTGACCTACTACAGCCACATCTTCAATCCGGCGCGGCTGAACCCGAAAGTCATGCAGGGGCATTTGCCGGCGCGATTCTGGAAGAATCTGCCTGAAGGCGCGCTGATTCCGGGGTTGATCACTCAGGCTCGGACCGGCAAGCAACAGGACGGTCAGGCCAGCGGGATCAAGGGCAGGGGTGGCAAACGCATCGTTTTGGCAGACGCCGAACGCGGTCAAGACTCATAAAAAAGCCCCCCATCGCCAAGGCAATGGAGGGCTTCGATGCAGCGGTTGTCAGGTCAAACCTTGACGATCCAACCTGCTGGCGCTTCGATGTCGCCAGTCTGTACACCCGTCAGCTCTTTATAGAGCTTCTGGGTGACCGGGCCGACTTCTGTTTCGCTGTGGAACACATGCAGGTGGTCGTTGTAGCTGATACCGCCGATCGGGGTGATCACGGCAGCCGTACCGCAAGCGCCGGCTTCCTTGAAGTCGGACAGCTTGTCGATGAACACATCGCCTTCAACCACTTCCAGGCCCAGACGCGTCTTGGCCAGTTCGATCAACGACAGACGGGTGATGCCGGGCAGTACCGATGGCGAGTTCGGGGTCACGAACTTGTTGTCGTGAGTGATCCCGAAGAAGTTGGCCGAACCGACTTCCTCGATTTTGGTGTGGGTCATCGGGTCCAGGTAGATGCAGTCGGCAAAATGCGCTTTCTTGGCCTGGGAACCTGGCATCAGGCTGGCGGCGTAGTTGCCACCGACCTTGGCCGCGCCGGTGCCTTGTGGGGCGGCACGGTCGTAGCTGGAGATCAGGAAGTTGTGCGGGGTCAGGCCGCCCTTGAAGTAGGCGCCGACCGGGATGCAGAAAATCGAGAAGATGAATTCTGGTGCGGTACGCACGCCGATGTTGTCACCCACGCCGATCACGAACGGACGCAGGTACAGCGCGCCGCCGGTGCCGTAAGGCGGGATGAAACGCTCGTTGGCACGGACCACTTCTTTGCAGGCTTCGATGAACTGCTCGGTTTCCACGAACGGCATCAGCAGGCGTGCACAGCTGCGCTGCATGCGCAGGGCGTTCTGGTCCGGGCGGAACAGGTTGATCGAGCCGTCCTTGCAACGATAGGCCTTCATGCCTTCGAAGCATTGCTGGCCATAGTGAAGGGCAGTCGAGCCTTCGCTGATGTGCAGCACGTTGTCTTCGGTCAGGGTGCCTGTGTCCCACTCGCCATTACGATAGTGCGAGAGATAGCGCTTGTCTGTCTTGATGTAATCAAAACCCAGCTTGTCCCAATTGATGCTTTCGTTACCCATGACACCCTCTATCACTGAACAACCGCCGAAACGGTTCAAGGCTTCTGACGTTTTTTGGATGGGGACAACAATACTTCATTCCGGGCCTGTTTCGCAGCCCAGATTGCGATCCCTTGTAGGAGCGAGGCTTGCCCGCGAAGAACGATGACGCGGTGTTTCAGATACACCGTGGTGCCTTGTTCGCGGGCAAGCCTCGCTCCTACAGGTTCGGTTTATAGGTGTAGGGCGTGGCCGAGAGCCCGCAACGCCGCTTCCTGCACCGCTTCACCCAACGTCGGATGCGCATGGATGGTGCCAGCGATGTCTTCCAGCCGCGCGCCCATTTCCAGACTCTGGCCAAACGCGGTCGACAATTCCGAAACACCCACACCGACCGCCTGCCAACCGACAATCACATGATTGTCCCGACGAGCGACGACCCGCACGAAGCCGCTTTTCGATTCCAGCGTCATCGCCCGGCCATTGGCCGCGAACGGGAAGCTCGAAACGATGCAGTCCAGACCCGCCGCCTTGACGTCGTCCGGGGTCTTGCCGACCACCACCAGTTCCGGATCGGTGAAGCACACAGCGGCGATAGCGGTCGGATTGAACTCGCGGGTTTTACCGCTGATCAACTCGGCCACCATTTCGCCCTGAGCCATGGCCCGGTGCGCAAGCATCGGTTCGCCGCTCAGGTCGCCGATGGCGTAGACGTTGCGCATGCTGGTCTGGCAACGGTTGTCGATCTTGATCGCCGAGCCGTTCATGTCCAGTTTCAACGCTTCGAGGTTCCAGCCTTGAGTGTTCGGTTTACGTCCGACCGCCACCAGCACCTGATCGGTTTCCAGGTTCAGGGTATCGCCGCTCGGATCGAAAACCTGCAAGGTATTTCTATTGGAATCAAAGCCTTGAACGCTATGCTTCAAGTAAAGTTTCACGCCGAGTTTTTTCAATTCATCGTGAACAGGCTGGGTCAGTTCGGCGTCGTAGGCTGGCAGGATACGATCCTGCGCCTCGACCACGCTGACGTCGGCACCGAGCTTGCGATAGGCAATCCCCAGCTCCAGACCGATGTAACCGCCACCGACCACGACCAGCCGTTTCGGCACGGACGTCGGCGCGAGGGCTTCGGTGGAGGAGATGATCGGCCCGCCAATCGGTAGCATCGGCAGGTTCACGCTTTTCGAACCGGTGGCCAGCACCAGGTGTTCGCACTGAATCCGCGTGTCGCCGACTTCAACAGTCTTGCCGTCGATGACCTTGGCCCAGCCTTGAATGACCTGAATCTTGTGTTTCTTCATCAGCGCGGAGACGCCGGTGGTCAAGCGATCAACGATCCCGTCCTTCCATTCAACGCTTTTGTTGATATCCAAAACAGGCGTGGAAACGTTGATGCCTAACGCAGAGTTTTTGCTGTGGTGTTGCGTCTGGTGGAATTGCTCGGCAACGTGGATCAACGCCTTCGACGGAATGCAGCCGATGTTCAGACACGTTCCGCCCAGCGATTCACCTTCCACCAGAATGGTCGAGATGCCCAGCTGACCGGCACGAATCGCCGTCACATAACCGCCAGGGCCGCCGCCGATAATCAGCAGCGTGGTGTTCAAAGTCTGCATGTCTTACTCCACAAACAGGGTGGCGGGTTGTTCGAGCAGGCCACGCACGGCCTGGATGAATTGCGCCGCGTCCATGCCATCGACCACGCGGTGATCGAAGGAGCTGGAGAGGTTCATCATCTTGCGGATCACGATCTGGCCTTTGACGACCATCGGGCGCTCGACGATTTTGTTGACGCCGACGATGGCCACTTCCGGCAGGTTCAACACCGGCGTGCTGACGATACCGCCCAGGGCGCCAAGGCTGGTCAGGGTGATGCTCGAGCCGGACAGTTCATCGCGAGCAGCCTTGCCATTGCGCGCGGCGGTGGCCAGACGGGAGATTTCCTGAGCGTTGTCCCACAAACTGCGAGCTTCAGCGTGACGCACTACCGGCACCATCAATCCGATGTCGGCCTGGGTGGCGATGCCCACATGCACGGCGCCAAGGCGGGTGATGACTTGGGCTTCGTCGTCATAACGGGCGTTGATCTGCGGGAAATCGCGCAGGGCGACGACCAGCGCGCGGACCAGGAACGGCAGCAAAGTCAGTTTGCCGCGAGTCGCGCCGTGTTTTTCGTTCAGGTGTGCGCGCAGTTCTTCCACGGCAGTGACGTCGATTTCCTCGACATAACTGAAGTGCGCAGCGCGTTGAGTGGCGTCCTGCATGCGCTGGGCAATCTTGCGGCGCATGCCGATCACCGGGATTTGTTCTTCGTCGTTACGCTGTGCGTACGCAGCGGTGGCGGTCGATGCATTCGTCTGACCTTGCGCCAGATAGGCGTCGAGGTCTTCGTGCAGCACGCGACCGGCTGGGCCGGAGCCACGCACCAGACGCAATTGAATCCCGAGGTCCAACGCATGTTTGCGTACGGCCGGGGAGGCCAACGGACGCTCATCGGCCTCGCGAGCCACCATCGGGCCTTGGCAAACGGCCGCTCTCGGCGCTGCAGCCGCGACCGGTTTGCTTTCCACAACGGCTTCGACTTTCGGCGCCGGTGCTTCTTTCACGGCGGCAACCACAGGCTGAGCCGACTCTTTAACGTTGCCCGCGCCCTCGACTTCAATGCTGATCAGGATGCTGCCCACCGCCATGACTTCGCCAGGCACACCGCCCAGCGCGATCACCTTGCCGTGCACCGGCGAAGGGATGTCGACCATCGCCTTGTCGGTCATCACATCGGCCAGCACCTGATCTTCGACGACCATGTCGCCGACCTTAACGTGCCACACCGACAACTCAACTTCTGCAATGCCTTCGCCAATGTCCGGCATTTTAATAACGTGCGTGCCCATTCAGACCTCCATAACCCGATGCAAAGCCGCGCCCACTCGGGTCGGGCCAGGGAAATACGCCCACTCTTGCGCGTGCGGGTAAGGGGTGTCCCAACCGGTGACGCGTTCGATCGGCGCTTCCAGGTAGTGGAAGCAGTGCTCTTGCACCAGTGCAGCCAGTTCCGCACCGAAACCGCAGGTACGGGTCGCTTCATGAACGATTACGCAGCGGCCGGTTTTCTTCACCGACTTGACGATGGTTTCCAGGTCCAGCGGCCACAGGCTGCGCAGGTCGATGACTTCAGCGTCGATACCGGTTTCTTCAGCGGCGACTTGCGACACATAGACGGTGGTGCCGTAGGTCAGGATGGTCACGTCCTTGCCTGGACGGGTGATGGCAGCGACGTCGAGTGGCACGGTGTAATAACCGTCCGGGACTTGCGCGGCGGGGTGTTTCGACCACGGCGTGACCGGACGTTCGTGGTGACCATCGAACGGGCCGTTGTACAGGCGTTTGGGTTCGAGGAAGATCACCGGGTCATCGTTTTCGATGGAGGCGATCAGCAAGCCTTTGGCGTCGTACGGGTTGGACGGCATCACCGTGCGCAAGCCGCAGACCTGAGTGAACATCGCCTCGATACTCTGGCTGTGCGTCTGACCACCGTAGATGCCGCCGCCGCAAGGCATGCGCAGCGTCATCGGTGCGGTGAACTCGCCGGCCGAGCGATAACGCAGGCGGGCGGCTTCGGAAATGATCTGGTCCGACGCCGGGTATACGTAATCGGCGAACTGAATCTCGGCCACCGGGCGCAAACCGTAAGCGCCCATGCCCACGGCAACACCGACGATGCCGCTTTCGGAGATCGGCGCGTCGAATACGCGGGAGGTGCCGTACTTGTTCTGCAGGCCTTCGGTGCAACGGAACACGCCACCGAAGTAGCCGACGTCCTGGCCGAACACCACGACGTTGTCGTCACGCTCAAGCATCACATCCATGGCCGAGCGCAGGGCCTGGATCATGGTCATGGTGGTCGTGGTCATGGCGGTTTCCGGCTGGATATTGTTGTTGTGATCGTTCATGTCAGATCCCCAGCTCTTGACGCTGGCGCTTCAAGTGCTCCGGCATCTCTTTATAGACGTCTTCGAACATGGTCGCGGCGCTCGGAATCTGGCCGCCGGCGAGGGTGCCGTACTGCTCGGCTTCTTTCTGCGCGGCGATGACTTCGGCTTCCAGTTCGGCGCTGACAGCGACGTGTTCCTCTTCGGACCACTGACCGATTTTCACCAGATGCTGCTTCAGGCGCGCAATCGGATCGCCCAACGGGAAGTAGCTCCAGTCGTCGGCAGGACGGTATTTGGACGGGTCGTCAGAGGTGGAGTGTGGACCGGCGCGGTAGGTGACCCATTCGAGCATGGTCGGGCCGAGGTTGCGGCGGGCGCGTTCGGCGGCCCAGGCAGAGGCGGCGTAGACCGCGATGAAATCGTTGCCATCAACCCGCAGGGAGGCAATGCCGCAACCGACGCCACGACCGGCAAAAGTGGTCGCTTCACCACCGGCAATCGCCTGGAACGTGGAGATTGCCCATTGGTTGTTAACCACGTTGAGAATCACTGGCGCACGGTAAACGTGGGCGAAGGTGAGGGCGGTATGGAAGTCGGATTCAGCGGTGGCGCCGTCGCCGATCCAGGCCGAGGCGATTTTGGTGTCGCCCTTGATCGCCGACGCCATGCCCCAGCCCACGCCTTGTACGAATTGGGTGGCGAGGTTGCCGGAAATGGTGAAGAAGCCGGACTCTTTTACCGAGTACATGATCGGCAACTGACGGCCCTTGAGCGGATCGCGCTCGTTGGACAACAGTTGGCAGATCAGGTCGACCAGCGGCACTTCGCGCGCCATCAGGATGCTTTGCTGGCGATACGTCGGGAAGCACATGTCGTCGATGTTCAGGGCCAGAGCCTGGGCGCTGCCGATGGCTTCTTCGCCAAGGCTTTGCATGTAGAACGACATTTTTTTCTGCCGCTGGGCGACGACCATGCGGTTGTCGAAGATCCGCGTCTTGAGCATGGCGCGCATGCCTTTACGCAGGATCTCGACCGGGACGCCTTCGGCCCACGGGCCGAGGGCATTGCCCTCATCGTCGAGCACGCGAATCAGGCCTTTGGCCAGGTCGGCCGTGTCGGCAGGTTCTACGTCAATGGCGGGTTTGCGCACCGTGCCGGCGTCGGTCAGACGCAGGTAGGAGAAGTCGGTTTTGCAGCCTGGGCGGCCCGAAGGTTCGGGAACGTGCAGGCGCAGCGGTTCGTACGCTTGGTTCATGGCTTCTACGCTCGATCTTGTGAATTTCTTGTAGTGAGCTGACCGTCATTCCTCTGTGGAAGAAATCTTGTCCTACAACAATCATAGGCCCGGCCAAGAAGAATATTTCTCTCTGTTTCGTTGCGCTTGAGATCATTTGAGGATAAAAAATCTGCATAAACATAAAAAGCAGGTGGTTTTGTCTCATGCGCAAACTGGACCGTACCGACATCGGCATTCTCAACAGCCTTCAGGAGAACGCGCGCATCACCAATGCCGACCTCGCGCGCTCGGTGAACCTGTCCCCGACGCCGTGCTTCAACCGGGTCAAGGCGATGGAAGAATTGGGGCTGATTCGCGAGCAAGTGACGTTGCTGGATGCCGATCTGCTGGGGCTGCATGTGAATGTGTTCATTCACGTCAGCCTGGAAAAACAGGTGGAGGAGGCGTTGCAGCATTTCGAGGAAGCGATCTCGGATCGTCCGGAAGTGATGGAGTGCTATTTGATGGCGGGCGATCCGGACTATCTGATCCGGGTGCTGGTGCCGACCATTCAGTCGCTGGAGCGCTTCATGATGGACTTCCTCACCAAAGTGCCCGGCGTGGCCAACATCCGCTCGAGTTTTGCGCTGAAGCAGGTGCGTTATAAAACTGCGCTGCCGTTGCCGGCGAATGGGTTGACCTTGGGCAATTGAAGATCAAAAGATCGCAGGCTTCGCCAGCTCCTACAGGGTGCACGCGTTCAATGTAGGAGCTGGCGAAGCCTGCGATCTTTTGATTTTTCAGAGCTTGTTGATCGGAATCTTCAGGTACGTGACGCCGTTATCCTCGGCCGGTGGCAAATTCCCCGCCCGCACGTTCACCTGAATCGCCGGCAGCAGCAGTGTCGGCATGCCCAACCCCGTATCACGCTGAGTGCGCATCGCAACGAACGCGGCCTCATCAATTCCATCGCGAACGTGGATGTTGTTTTTGCGCTGTTCGCCCACCGTTGCCATGCACCGGGATTCGCGGTCTTCGGGCGGGTAATCGTGGCAGACATAGAGACTCACGCTGGCGGGGAAGGCCAGCAGTTTCTGGATAGAAGCAAACATCTGGTTGGCGTTACCGCCGGGGAAGTCGCAGCGCGCGGTGCCAACGTCGGGCATGAACAGTGTGTCGCCCACCAGAATCAGATTTGCGCCGATCAAATAGGCCATGTCCGCCGGGGTATGACCGGGTACATGCAGGGCCGTGGCCTTGAGGTTACCGATCATGAACGATTCATCAGGGGCGAACAGATGATCGAACTGCGAACCGTCCACCGCAAATTCCGGCTCAAGGTTGAACAGGCTTTTGAACACCCCCTGAACCTTGCTGATCGACTGGCCAATCGCAATCCTGCCGCCCAGTTCCCGACGCAGATAAGGCGCGGCGGACAGGTGATCGGCATGGGCGTGGGTTTCCAGCAGCCATTGCACCTGCAAGCGGTGTTCGCGAACGAAGGCAACGATCCTGTCGGCCTGGGTGGTGGCGGTGCGCCCGGCGGCCGGGTCGTAATCGAGCACCGGGTCGACGATCGCACACTGGCCGCCATCGGCTTCGTAGATCACGTAACTGTAGGTCGACGAGGCAGGGTCGAGGAAGGCTTCAATCAAGGCAGGCATGGTGGCCGTTTCTTTTGGGACAGGCATTGAGGGTAGTGTCATTTTCCCTGCGCTGACCAGCCCCCCAACAATTCAATTGATGTAAAAAGCTGCGCGGGCTCTATCCTGTCAGTCATCGATACCGGGCGTTCCCGGCCTTTTTTGCGGATCATGAGTGTTTTATGTTGCTGGCAAGTTTTTTTGGCCTGGTCATGGGCCTGGTCCTCGGATTGACCGGTGCCGGTGGCGGCATTCTTGCTGTCCCGGCCCTGGTGCTGGGGTTGGGGTTGACCATGACTCAGGCGGCGCCCGTCGCCTTGTTTGCAGTGGGAAGCGCGGCGGCGGTCGGGGCGATTGACGGGTTGCGCCATGGTCTGGTGCGTTACCGCGCAGCGCTGTTGATTGCTTTGCTGGGGGCGATTTTTTCGCCAGTCGGCATCTACTTTGCCCATCAGTTGCCGGAAAAGATTCTGATGATTCTGTTCAGCCTGCTGATGGTCATGGTGGCCTGGCGGATGCTGCGCCGCGAGCGCCAGGAAGAAGGCCCGAGCGACCACGGCCACGCCAACTGGGGCCAGAAAAACTGTATGCTCGATCACCAGACCGGACGCTTTTCCTGGACCGCAAAATGCACCGCGACCCTGGCGGCACTCGGCGCGGTGACTGGTGTTGTTTCCGGGTTGCTGGGGGTTGGCGGCGGGTTTCTGATCGTCCCGGCGTTCAAGCAACTGACCGATGTGCAGATGCGCGGGATTGTGGCGACGTCCCTGATGGTGATCAGCCTGATTTCCGCCATCGGCGTGATCGGTGCGTTCCATGCCGGGGTGCGGATCGATGGTTTAGGCGTGGCGTTCATCATCGCCAGTGTGGTCGGCATGATCATTGGCCGACAGCTTTGCGCGCGCGTACCGGCCCGGGCGTTGCAGGTAGGATTCGCCAGCGTCTGCGTGATCGTCGCGGTGTATATGCTGGTTCGGGCCTGAGGCCTACAACGGGCGATACTGCAGACTGAACGCCAGTTCAGCGGACTGATCCTGCTCCAGCAAGACCAGCCCCGGACGGCCGGGCAAGTGGTGCGCATTGACCGGATGGCTCACAGGTTCGATGCAGAAAAATGCCAGGTCAACCGGGCAATAGAGCAGGTAGTAATCGCTGCCACTGGCCTGGCATTCCAGTTCATAACCGAGGTCGGATTGCTGGATCAGGCAGTGGCCATCCCATTGGCAGAAACCGTTATCGACCAGTGTGTCGGGCAATGTCTTGAGTTGTTGGAAATTCCAATCGGCAGGCAATGAACCCAGGCGTGTAGGCAGCCTGGACGCATCGCACAACCAGACTTGTTCAGCCTTTGCCTGCAACCGCGTGCCAGCGGTGCGCGGCAAATAAGGATGTAACCCAAGGCCATGCCACGCCGCACGCTCGGCCAGGTGCGTGACGTGCAACTCGATGCTCAGTTTGCCCTCGCTCAGATGAAAACGTTGCCGGGCGCGATACGCGAACGGCGTGGTGCTGTCGAGTTGCAGGACGACTTCATCATGCGTCTGCGAAACCACCTGCCACGGTTGCTGCCAGGCGCTGCCGTGAATCGGCAGCGGATCGGTGAGGCTGTTGGGCTCGAGTGCCAGGCAACCATCCGGGCGATCGAAACCACCGTCGGAAATGCGGTTCGACCATGGCGCCAGGGGAAAGCAACCGAGCTTGCCCGGCAGGCCGGTGTTCAGCGCGTGCGTATCACTGTGGCGCAGTAGCGGTTGACCCGAGCTGCGCACGGTCCAGTTGACGATGCTGCCGCCGGTTTCGGGGGCGAGGGTGAGGTGGGTGAACACGTCTTTGAGTTCGAGCAGTGTTGGCGTCATGTGAAGTAAGGTTCCGGCAAGCCTTTCACTCCGGGGTCAACGGCGAACACGCCTCCGGCCAGAGACTGTGAATCCTGGTCGTCACCGGGGCGGATCGAGGTCACGAACAGCGTGTCCAGTCGACTGCCACCGAAGGCGCACATGGTCGGTTTTTTCACGGGTACGGCGAGGGAGCGATCGAGGCGGCCATCGGGGGTGAAACGGTGAATCAGCCCGGCGTCGTTGGCGCAGGTCCAGTAACAGCCGTCAGCATCTACAGCGGCGCCGTCGGGGCGGCCGGGGAATTGATGCATGTCGACGAACAGCCGCCGGTTGGACGGCGTGCCGCTGTCGGTGTCGTAATCGAAAGCCCAGATTTGCTGGACCAGGGGATGCGAGTCCGACAGGTACATCGTCTGGCCATCCGGGCTGAAACCAAGGCCGTTGGGCACGATGAATCCGCCCAGTTGCGCATCGAGTGGCCCGCGTTGTCCGGCACTGTAGCGATACAGCGCGCCGTCGGCCGCATTGGCGCCCATATTCAGTACCATGCTGCCGGCCCAGAAGCGCCCCTGACGGTCACAACGACCATCGTTCAGGCGCATGTCCGTGCGGGCGTGGTCGACGTGCGCCAGCAATTCACTGTCAAGGCTGCCGTCGCTGTGCGTATGCAGGCGAAAGAATCCGCTTTCCATTCCTGCGACCCAACTGCCGTCAGGATTGCGCACGATGCAGGCAAGCATTTCCGGCGCGGTCCAGGCCTCGACATGCCCGCTTTCGGCACTCCAGCGTTGCAGGCGCCCGGTGGGAATATCGACCCAGTACAGGGCGTTTTCCTCGGGAACCCAGATCGGGCTTTCACCGACCGCGTTACGGGCATCGACAATCAATTCGGCTTGCATGGCGACTCATTCCCTTGGGTTTTTGTTGTGGGGATCAAGTGAAACACAGTGGTTCAGTCGCCGAACGGGCCTGACGCGACAAAGGCGCCGCCCTGGTAAACCATCGCCGGGTCATCCGCGGCCGGCATCGGTTGGGCTTCGACTTTTTCGCGGAACACTTCAGAGGTGTCCTGTGGTGCGTAACCCAAGGCGGTAGCGTAGCGGTTATCCCACCAGACCTTCTTGTTGTCGGAGGCGCCGTAGACCACGGTGTGGCCGACGTTCGGCGCGTACAACGCGCGTTCGATCAATCGGGTCAGGTCGCCGAAGCTCAGCCAGGTGCTCATCATCCGACGGTTTTGCGGTTCCGGGAACGAGGAGCCGATGCGGATGCTGACGGTCTCGATGCCATAGCGATCGAAGTAGAAACTGGCCATGTCTTCGCCGTAAGACTTGGACAAGCCGTAGTAGCTGTCCGGGCGGCGAGGGGAGCGGGCGTCGATCACTTCATCCTGTTTGTAGAAACCGATGACGTGGTTGGAACTGGCGAAAATGACCCGCTTCACGCCATGGCGGCGCGCGGCTTCGTAGATGTGAAACACGCCGCAGATGTTGGCGCCGAGGATGTCTTCGAACGCATGCTCCGTCGAGACGCCGCCGAAGTGCAGGATCGCGTCCACGCCTTCAACCAGTTGATGCACGGCTTGCTTGTCCGCGAGGTCGCAGGTCACGACTTCTTCGCGGTCATCGATGGCGGGTGCGATGTCGGCGATGTCCGACAGGCGAATCACGTTGGCGTAAGGCCGCAGGCTTTCGCGCAGGACTTTACCGAGGCCACCGGCAGCACCGGTCAGCAGCAGGCGATTGAAAGGGGCATTGGGCGTGGTGGTCATGGCTGTTCCTGGACGCAAAATTATTGTTGTTGGATTCGTTGTAGGTTGTCGTACGACTGTGCCGAAGTATCGTTAGGGTCTCCGGGTCTTGTCAACGCGACTTTTGTGGAAATTGACGGAGGGTTGTCTCTCTCTCTGGGTAAACGCAGGCCCCCTGTGGGAGCGAGCCTGCTCGCGATGGTCGTAAACGATAACGCGTGCTTCCTGAATAAGCGCGTCGTCCTTGAGCCCATCGCGAGCAGGCTCGCTCCCACAGGGAAGGTGCCTAGCCTTACAGCAACGAAATCGGATAGCTGACGAAAATCCGGTTCTCATCGAATTCGTTGGTACTGAAGTCCTTGCGGATGCTCGCGTTGCGCCATTTGACGTTGAGGTTTTTCAGCGGGCCGCTCTGTACGGTGTAGGCCAGTTCCGATTCGCGCCCCCATTCCTTGCCGTCGGTAATGACGCCCGTGTGCACGTTATCGCCGCTGATGTAGCGGTTCATCATCGTCAGGCCGGGAATGCCGAGTGCCACGAAGTTGTAGTCATGACGCAGCTGCCAGGATTTCTCCTTGGCATTGTCGTAGCTGGAGTTGTAGCTGTCGTTGGCCAGAGTGCCGCCGCTGGTGCCGTTGACGCGCATCCAGACATCGTCGCCGCTGAGTTTTTGCAGGCCGACATAGAACGTGCTGCCACCGTATTTGGCCGAGAGCATGGCGAACGCGGTTTTGTTGTCGAGGTCGCCGGCCAGGGCACTGCCGTCTTCCTTGCCGATGAAGTAACCGAGGTTGGCGCCGAGGGTCCAGTCGCCAATGGGCTGACTGTGGCTCAGGTTGAAATACTGCTGTTGATAGATGTCGCTGAGTTCTGCGTACCAGACGCCGACCTGGGTGCGCTTCTCGTTGAACGCATATTCACCGCCGCCGAAGTTGAAACGGTCCGAGGTAAAGGCTGCCGATTTGCCGTTCATGAACATGTCTTCCATGCTCGCATCGTTACGCGGGCTGTTCTGACGGAACTGGCCGCCGTAGAGCGTCAGGCCGCTGATCTCGTTGGACGTCACCTGGCCGCCGCGAAAGGTTTGCGGCAACGAGCGACCGTCGTCGGAGCGCAGAATCGGCAGCACCGGCATCCATTCTCCGACCTTCAATTCGGTTTTCGAGATTTTGCCTTTCAGCGCCACGCCCATCCGGCCGAAATTGTCCGCCGGGCGGCCGTCGTCGTGGATCGGCAGCAACTGGGTGCCGCCCGTGCCTTTGCCGCCGTCAAGCTTCTGCGAGTACAGACCGAGCACATCCATGCCGAAACCGACCGGGCCCGAGGTGAAGCCGGATTTGGCGTCGAGGATGAAGCTCTGCGTCCATTCTTCAGCCTTGCCCTGAGGGTAAGCCGGGTTGGTGTAGTTTCGATTGAAGTAGGCGTTACGCAGGTTCAACGTGGCCTTGGCGTCATCGACGAAACCTTCGGCGTTGCTGGTCATGGGCATAGCGAGTATGGCCAGGCTGCTGCAACCGATCAGGCTCAGGGTATGACGGCGTGCGAAGGTTGGGCGAGGGGTGCAGGCGAAGGAATTACGGACGTGCTTGCTCACTGTGACGCTCCCGTTGTTTCTTGTTCTTATTGTCGTTATACGTCGTCGTACAACATTGGAGGCGATTATTTGCGAGGGTTTCAGGGATTGTCAATTAGAAGTTATACGATGACTTGTAGGAGGCGCATAACCCGGTGGGAGCGGGCTTGCTCGCGAAGAGGCCGTCACATTCGACATCTTTGCTGCCTGATCCACCGCTTTCGCGAGCAAGCCCGCTCCCACAGGGGATCGTGTTGTCAGCTCGAAATCATGGGAGGCATAGTGCCCAGGAGGGAGACCGCCGCCACTGCGCCAATCCCAAGCAACCATTCCAGGATCACACTGGTCTTGAGCGTTGCGAGACGCTCTTCGCAATCCCTGATCCGCAACCGATTGAACAGCGCCAGCCCCAGCATGACGGCGACCAGCACAACCTTGATCAGCAGAATCAGTGCGAAACCGGACAGTAGCGGTGTGGGCCAGAATTGCCCGGTCAGTACCCGCACATTGATCAGCCCGGTGATGACCAATCCGCCAACCAATGCGTAACCCACGCCGCTGAAGCGTTGCAGTATTTCGCGAACGGCATGGCCAGCCGGTTGCCGCAGAATCATCACCAGCAACATCAGCCCACCCAACCAGGCACCGACACAAATCAGGTGAACGATCTGATTGAGGATCAGCAATTGGCCACTGAGACCATCAAGCATCGCCCCGTGGCCGACCGGTGCCAGCGTGGCGAGCAACAGGCCGCCGAGGATCAGGCGCAAAGGCAGGTGGGTGCGGAGCCGCGTCAGCAGCACAATCAACAGCAAACCATTGAGCAACAGATGCCAGGTCCAGACCTGACCAAAAAACGTATTGCCCAGCACCAACCCCAGGGTCGGCGGATCGAATGCCGCCGCCCAGTCCCCGGCCATGCTGGCGGTGATCAGCAGCAACCAGCTGATGCCGCTGACCAATGCCACTGCCGCGAGCCAACGGCTGACTCGCGCCAGGGGTGGATCCAGCAACGTCTCACGGCCCAACAGTAATGGCCTGAATACCCAGGCCCCGAACAGCATCAGCACCACGGTGAAATGCAGGAAGCGGCACAGCACCATCGTGCTCGTCATGAATTACTGGCCAACCTTGAAGCTGTAAGCGCCTTCGCTTTTGTGGGTATCGACCGACACCGCATGCCATTCAACTTTGTAGGCACCCGACGTCAACGGCGCTGCCGGGGTGACGATCAAGGTCTTTTTATCGCTGCCTTCGGTGGCCAGGCTTTTCACCGGTACGTCGGCGCCGTCCTTGCTGATCGTGACTTTGGTGAACGTCGCTTCGACACCTTCGGAAAACTCCAGACGCAGTTCAGACGGCGCACTCACGGTGCTGTTGGCAGCCGGGGTCTGGCTTTTCAGGTGGGCGTGGGCAAAGACCGACGAAGCGGCGAGCAGCGAGCCGAGCAGGGCGGCGGTGGACAGGGTTTTCTTGAAAAGCATCGTAGGTACCTCAGAGGCAGGTTCGAAGAAGTGGCACAGTTTAGCTGCGAGCGAGAGCGGACGGGTGTACGAAGTTTCGTTTTCCCCTGTCGCCGCGAGGTAGAGCGAATGCTAGTCTTGAGCAACGCTGTTGTCAGGGAGCCCTCATGGGCAATCACAAGATCGAGATTCGCCGCAGTAACGTCGAAAAAATCCTGCTCGGGGCGGAAAAGGTCTTTGCCGAAAAAGGCTTCGGCGGTACGGCCATGGCCGATATCGCTGCTGAAGTGCAACTGCCGCGTTCCAATCTGCATTACTACTTCAGCACCAAGACCGAGTTGTACAGCGCCGTGCTGTTCGATTTGCTGGAGGTGTGGAAGCAGGACGCGCTGTGTTTCGAGATGTTCGATGACCCGCGCGTGGTACTCAGCAGCTACATCCGTGCGAAGATGAACCACTCCCGCAGCCGGCCTTACGGCTCCAAAGTCTGGGCCAACGAAATCATCCACGGCGCGCCGACGTTGGGCGTGGCACTGGACGCCAGCCTGTACGACTGGGCCAAGATGAAAGAAGCAAAAATTCGCCAGTGGGTGGACGACAAACGCATCCTGCCGGTGGAGCCTTCAAGCCTGCTGTACATGATCTGGGCCTCGACCCAGCATTACGCTGACTTTGATCATCAGGTGAATATTTTGAATGATCATCAGCCGCTGTCGGACATGCAGTTCGAGCGGGCGGTGCAGACGGTGACGAGTGTGATTTTGCGGGGGATCGGGTTGGAGCCTTGAGATCTCGAGTGTTGCTACCGGCCTCTTCGCGAGCAAGCCCGCTCCCACATTTGAAATGCATTCCAATGTGGGAGCGGGCTTGCTCGCGAAGGCGTCAGCTCAGGCGACGCAAATCTCAAACAGCGACGTGATACGGATTCCTCGGATCATGATTCCAATCCAGAAACGGCTTCCCGTTTTCCATCGGCACCATCTCGATGCAATCCTGTACCGGGCAGGTGATCTGGCACAAATTGCAGCCCACACAGTCCTCATCGACCACTTCATACTTGTGCGTGCCGTCCGCCTGCTTGAGGCTCGCCACCGCCTGATGCGAAGTGTCTTCGCAGGCGATATGGCAACGCCCACACCCAATACACGCGTCCTGATCGATCTTCGCAATCACCTGATAGTTGATGTCCAGGTACTTCCAGTCCGTGGTATTGCCCACAGCGCGCCCGGAAAAATCCGACACGCTGGCGTAACCCTGACTGTCCATCCAGCGTGACAAGCCGTCCTTCATCTCTTCGACAATACGGAAGCCATGCAGCATGGCCGCCGTGCACACTTGCACCGAGCCGCTGCCCAGCGCGATGAATTCCGCCGCGTCGCGCCAGTTGCCGATGCCGCCGATGCCGGAAATCGGCAGGCCTTGCGTCTGCGGATCGCGGGCGATTTCAGCGACCATGTTCAGCGCAATCGGCTTCACCGCCGAACCGCAATAACCGCCGTGGGTGCTTTGGCTGCCGACGATGGGATTGGCGACCATGCGCTCCAGGTTGACGCTGGTGATCGAGTTGATCGTGTTGATCAGCGACACCGCATCGGCACCACCACGATGGGCCGCACGGGCCGCGACGCGGATGTCGGTGATGTTCGGCGTGAGCTTGACGATTACCGGCAGCGAGCAATAGGTCTTGCACCAGCGGGTGACCTGCTCGACATACTCCGGCACCTGACCGACCGCCGCGCCCATGCCCCTTTCCGGCATGCCGTGCGGACAGCCGAAATTCAATTCAATGCCATCGGCGCCGGTAGCCTCCACCAACGGCAGGATGTGTTTCCAGGACTCTTCGACGCAGGGCACCATCAGCGACACGATCAGTGCGCGATCCGGCCAGTCCTTTTTGACCTGAGTGATTTCCCTCAGGTTGATCTCCAGCGAGCGGTCGGTAATCAGCTCGATGTTGTTGAAACCCAGCACCTCACGGTTGGCACCGAAGTGCGCCGAGTAGCGCGACGACACGTTGACCGCCGCCGGGTCTTCACCCAGGGTTTTCCAGACCACGCCACCCCAACCGGCTTCGAAGGCGCGAACCACGTTGTAGGCTTTGTCAGTCGGTGGCGCGGAAGCCAGCCAGAACGGATTGGGGCTTTTGATGCCGGCGAAGACAATCGACAGATCGGCCATTTACGCAGCCTCCACATTGAGCATCAGTTGAGCGTTGATGGCCTCGGCGGCCAGTTTGCCGTGCTGCACCGCCTGCACGGTGAGGTCCTGATCGAGGCTGGTGCAGTCACCGCCGGCATACACGCCCGGAATGCTGGTGCGCAGGTGTTCATCGACTTGAATCCGATCGCCCTGGCGCTTGAGTTCGCGAGCCAGCGGATCGCTGAGGGAGTTTGAGTCGAAGGCCTGGCCGATGGCTTTGAAGATCGCATCGGCGGCCAGTTCGAAGGTTTCGCCAGTGGTTTGCAGGCGACCTTCCACCAAATGTGTGCGGGCAAAGCGCATGCCGCGCACGTTGCCTTGATCGTCGAGCAGCACTTCTTCGGGTTGCGCCCACGTCAGCAAGCGCACCTGATTGGCTTTGGCGATGGCTTGTTCGTGGTGGGTGGCGCCCATGTCCTCGACACCGCGGCGATACACCAGATTCACGTCACGTGCGCCGAGGCGGGCCATTTGCACGGCCATGTCGATGGCGGTGTTGCCGGCACCCAGGACGATGCAGTGGTCGGCTAAAGGCAGTTGTGTCAGATCATCGGCCTGGCGCAATTCACGGATGTACTCGGTGGCGGGGAGCAGACCGGGCGCATCTTCGTGGGCCAGTCCCAGCTGATTGCTGGCATTGAGGCCGAGGCCGAGAAACACCGCGTCGAATTGCTGATGCAGTTCGCTGAGGGTCAGGTTTTCACCGAGTTTATGTCCGTGACGGATTTCGATGCCACCGATCTGCAACAGGAAATCCAGCTCCTTTTGCGCGTAATCGTCCACCAGTTTGTACTTGGCGATTCCGTATTCGTTGAGGCCGCCAGCCTTTTCCCGTGCTTCGAAAATCACCACGTCATGTCCGTGCATGGCGCTGCGATGGGCGCAGGACAAACCGGCCGGGCCGGCACCGACCACGGCGATGCGCTTGCCGGTGGCTGCGGCGCGAGGGAAGGGGTGTTCGCTGAAGTGCGCGTTGTCCACGGCGTAGCGCTGTAACAGGCCGATCAACACCGGCGCGCATTCATGGGCGTTGTTGCGCACACAGGCTTGCTGGCAAAGGATTTCCGTCGGGCAGACCCGGGCGCAACTGCCGCCGAGAATGTTCGCCGAGAGGATTTTCTGCGCCGCGCCTTGCACGTTGTCCTGATGGATATTGCGGATGAACGAAGGAATGTCGATGTCGCTTGGACAGGCATTCACGCACGGCGCGTCGTAGCAATACAGGCAGCGCGAGGCTTCCAGATGCGCCTGGCGGTCGTTTAACGGCGGCGCCAGATCGGTGAAATGGCCGGCGAGGGTGGCCGCATTCTCGTAGGGATGCGGGAGGTGGTTCAGGGTTTTGATCACGGTGTTGGCCTCACGGTTGTTGAGGTAACTGCCTCTGGTGGGCATTGGTTTTTGTGTCGCCTGTGCCGGCCTCTTCGCGAGCAAGCCCGCTCCCACATTTGGAATGCATTCCCCCTGTGGGAGCGGGCTTGCTCGCGAAGGCCGAAGGCCTCGATTTCAGCGTTTCACAGCAGTCGGCCTGTTCAACTCCGCCCGCTTGCTCAGCAAATCAAACACCGCCGGATACGCCGGCCGTTCGACATACCGCCCGGCCCCACGCTCGGCGCGCAAATCCCCATCGGCCCAGACCACCCGGCCCTGGCTGATCGTATGGCTCGGCACACCGCGTACGGTCTTGCCTTCGAAGATATTGAAGTCGACTTGGTGGTGATGCGTCTTCGCCGAAATCGTCCGCGAACCTTCGGGATCCCACAGCACCAGATCCGCATCGGCACCGACGCGAATCGCACCCTTGCGCGGGTAGAGGTTGAAGATCTTCGCGGTGTTGGTGGAGGTGAGCGCGACAAATTGCTGCATCGAGAAGCGCCCGGTGTTCACCCCTTCATCCCACAGCAAGGCCATGCGGTCTTCGATACCGGCGGTGCCATTGGGGATCTTGCTGAAGTCATCACGCCCCACGGCTTTTTGTTCGGCGCAGAAGCAGCAGTGGTCGGTGGCGGTGGTGTGCAGGTTGCCGGATTGCAGCCCATGCCAAAGCGCTTCCTGATGACCGCGAGGACGGAAGGGCGGGCTCATCACGTAACCGGCGGCGGTCTGCCAGTCAGGGTGTTGATAGACGCTGTCGTCCAGCAGCAGATGCCCGGCCAGCACTTCACCGTAGACTGGCTGGCCCTTGCTGCGGGCGTAGGTGATTTCGTCGAGGGCTTCCTTGGTCGAGACATGCACCAGATACAGCGGCGTGCCCAGCGTTTCGGCGATGCGGATTGCCCGGCTCGCCGCTTCACCTTCAACTTGAGAAGGGCGCGACAGCGGATGCGCCTCAGGGCCGGTCATGCCCTGGGCCATCAGCTTGCGTTGCAGGTGATAAACCAGTTCGCCGTTTTCCGCATGCACGGTCGGCACGGCGCCCAGCTCCAGGCAACGCTCGAAGCTTGCCACCAGCGTGTCATCGGCCGCCATGATCGCGTTCTTGTAGGCCATGAAATGCTTGAAGCTGTTGACGCCGTGATGGCTGACCAGCTCGGCCATTTCCTCGCGGACCTGCTCGCTCCACCAGGTGACCGCGACGTGGAAACCGTAATCCGAGGCCGACTTCTCCGCCCAGCCGCGCCACTGATGAAAGGCTTCCATCAGCGACTGCTGCGGATTGGGAATCACGAAGTCGATGATCGACGTGGTGCCTCCGGCAAGACCTGCCGCCGTGCCGCTGAAAAAGTCTTCACTGGCCACGGTGCCCATGAAGGGCAGTTGCATGTGCGTGTGCGGGTCGATGCCACCGGGCATCAGGTATTGGCCGCTGCCGTCGAGCACTTCGGCGCCCGCCGGAACATCAAGATTTTCACCGATGGCTTTGATCACGCCGTCGGCGCAATAGACGTCGGCGCGATAACTTTCATCGTGGGTAATAACGGTGGCGCCACGGATTAACAGTGACATTCCGAGTTCCTCGCAGGCATGACCGACTGGTGCCGGTTCTAAATGTTTTTTATGAGGCAGACGCAAAAAGGCGTATTCCTGTCAACGCTGTCAGGAATAGAAACTAGTATGAGTTCATGGAATCAGCAAGAATATTTTTTATAAGCATATAGCCGATCTAAGTTGCTGAAAAATAATGATTTAAATGATAAAACACCAAAATGGTGAGGCCCCTCACCATTTTGACGCACTTGACAGGTTCTAAAAATGGTCAAGATTTCTTATGTGAAATCAGCCGCTTGAGGATGGTCTATGGTTGATGCGCAACTTTGAAAAAAAGATCGATGCACCAGATTGAGTCCTGACGGTTCGGACAACTTGCCTGGCTTTTGGCCTGAGGGAGCAGGCAAGTCACCGAAGACTCACCAGATAAATAAATAAAACTGATAAATATCAGTGATATACAGCGTTTTATGGAACTGCCCGATGCGCAATCGGGGCGCCCGGCATGTTTATTGATGACGCCAGCCCCTGATGAGCAAAAACAATTCAAAGAACAATGGAGCGGCCATGCAACAGATCAGATCACAAGTGACCGAGCGCGACGGCTTGTTCGAGCTCGAAGCCGGCAGCGACGTCCTCGACAGTCCCCGTTACAACCACGACATGGCACCGACCAAGGTGCGCGAACGAACCTGGAACAAATGGCACATCACCGCGCTGTGGGTCGGCATGGCAATCTGCGTGCCGACCTACACCCTCGGCGGGGTGCTGACCGCGTATTTCGGCCTGACGGTCGGCGAAGCGCTCCTGGCGATTCTGTTCGCCAACATCATTGTGTTGATCCCTCTGACACTGAATGCTTTCCCCGGCACCAAATACGGCATTCCGTTTCCCGTATTGCTTCGCTCGTCATTCGGCGTTCTGGGTTCCAACATTCCCTGCCTGATTCGTGCCCTGGTGGCGTGTGGCTGGTTCGGCATCCAGACGATGTTCGGCGGGTTGGCGATTCACCTGTTTCTGGGCTCGGTGTTCGAAGGCTGGAAATCCCTCGGCGGCACCGGCGAAGTCATCGGCTTCATGATCTTCTGGGCGCTGAACCTGTGGGTGGTGATTCGCGGCGCCGACTCGATCAAATGGCTTGAAACGCTTTCCGCTCCGCTGCTGGTGCTGGTCGGTGTCGGCCTGCTGGTGTGGGCGATGCCGAACGTGTCGATGAGCGAATTGCTGGCGATCCCGGCCAAGCGTCCGGAAGGGGCGAGCGTGGTCAGTTACTTCGCCGCCGGTCTGACCGCCATGGTCGGGTTCTGGGCCACGTTGTCCCTGAACATTCCGGACTTCAGCCGCTACGCCAAAAGCCAGAAGGACCAGATCGTCGGGCAGATCATCGGTTTGCCACTGACCATGTTCCTGTTCGCCTCGCTGGGCGTGGTGATGACCGCCGCGTCGGTGAAACTGGTGGGCGTGACCGTCTCCGATCCGGTGACGTTGATCGGCCATATCCAGAGCCCGGTCTGGGTCGCGGTGGCCATGGCACTGATCATCATCGCCACGCTGTCCACCAACACCGCCGCCAACATTGTTTCGCCGACCAACGACTTCCAGAACATCGCGCCGAAAGTGATCAACCGCACCAAAGCCGTGTTGCTCACCGGTCTGGTGGGGTTGTTGCTGATGGGCCATGAACTGCTGAAGAAGCTTGGGCTGATTGTCTCGGACCTGAGCCTGGAAACGGTCTATTCGAACTGGCTGCTGGGCTATTCCAGCCTGCTCGGCCCGATCGCGGGGATCATGGTGGTGGACTATTTCCTGATCAAGAAACAGCAACTGGATCTGGCCGGGCTTTATCGCGATGACGTTTATCCGGCGTGGAACTGGTTCGGGTTTATCGCGTTTGGTGTGCCGGTGGTGTTGACGCTGCTGTCGCTGGGCAGCGATGCGTTCAGCTGGTTTTACAGCTATGGCTGGTTTACCGGCTCGGCGCTGGGCGGTGTGATTTATTACGGGTTGTGCTCGCTGCGGCCGAGTCCGTCAGTGGCGAAATCTGCGGTGTAGCGGATGACCCCTTCGCGAGCAAGCCCGCTCCCACAGTTGAAATGCATTCTCCTGTGGGAGCGGGCTTGCTCGCGAAGACGGCCTCAAAAACACCAGAAAAAAGCCTGAAAAAAACCTATAACAACAGCCTGAGGAGATCACCATGAACGCTGCCGTAGACGTTCTGCAATCCACCCATCAGCACATCAACCGTGACCGCCTCTGGCAGTCACTCATGGACCTCGCCAGGCTCGGCGCCACCGTCAAGGGCGGCGTCTGTCGCCTGGCCCTGACCGACCTCGATCGCCAGGCCCGCGACATCTTCGTCAAGTGGTGTGAAGAGGCCGGCTGCACCGTCAGCATCGACGCCGTCGGCAACATCTTCGCCCGCCGCCCTGGCCGCAACCCGAACCTGCCCCCCGTCATGACCGGCAGCCACATCGACACCCAACCTACTGGCGGCAAATTCGACGGCTGCTTCGGGGTGCTCGCCGGCGTCGAAGTCCTGCGCACCCTCAACGACCTCGGCGTAGAAACCGAAGCACCGCTGGAAGTAGTGGTCTGGACCAACGAAGAAGGCTCGCGCTTCGCTCCGTGCATGATGGGCTCCGGCGTGTTCGCGGAAAAATTCACCCTCGAAGAAACCCTGGCCAAAGTCGACGCAGAAGGCGTCACCGTCGGCGAAGCTCTGAACGCGATCGGCTACGCCGGTCCACGCGCGGTCAGCGGTCACGCCGTCGGCGCCTATTTCGAAGCCCACATCGAACAAGGCCCGATCCTCGAAGACGAACGTAAAACCATCGGCGTCGTCATGGGTGCCCTCGGCCAGAAATGGTTCGACCTGAAACTGCGCGGCGTCGAAGCCCACGCCGGCCCGACCCCGATGCACCTGCGCAAGGATGCACTGGTCGGTGCCGCCGTGATCGTCGGCGCCGTCAATCGTGCCGCCCACGGCCATCAACCCCACGCCTGCGGCACCGTCGGTTGCCTGCAAGCCTACCCCGGCTCACGCAACGTCATCCCCGGCGAAGTGCGCATGACCCTCGATTTCCGTCACCTGGAACCGGCACGCCTGGACTCGATGATCGCCGAAGTCCGCGAGGTCATCGAAACCACCTGCGAAGAACACGGCCTGACCTTCGAACTCACACCGACTGCCGACTTCCCGCCGCTGTACTTCGACAAGGGCTGCGTAGACGCCGTACGCGGTGCCGCGCAAGGTCTCGGCTTGTCGCACATGGACATCGTCAGCGGAGCAGGGCACGACGCAATCTTCCTCGCCGAACTCGGCCCGGCCGGGATGATCTTCGTCCCGTGCGAAGGCGGCATCAGCCATAACGAAATCGAAAACGCCGCACCGGATGACCTCGCGGCCGGGTGTGCGGTGTTGTTGCGGGCGATGCTGGCGGCTTCGGCGGCGATTGCTGAGGGGCAACTCGCGACTTGAAGCGGTCTATTACGATTAGGATTTTTAGTTATTTAAATTATCCGATTGCGGCTATTTAATAATAAAAAACTGTCATATTTGACAGTGGTGCTGAGGCCGATTTTCTTCGATATTAGACGTGTTGTTTAGCGCGTTATCTAATGTAGAGGTTTTAATCATGGGGAATGGCTCAGCAATCGAAATGCCCGACGACCCGCTTGAAAAAGCGACAATGATGGTGAACGGCCTATTTTATACTTTGAACTCGCCGATGCTGTTGCAGAAAGGTATTCAGAACAAATTTCAGATTGATGGTGTGACGGTGAGTGCAACTGTTCGCCTGGTGGATGTTTCTGGAAAATCTCTAATCGAGCCTGAAGGATGGGTAAATCTTGGCGGGGCAAAATGGTCGATAACCCCTGCAGTTGAACAGAGCCAATCCACATTCGTATTATTTAGCCGGGAATTTGTAAAGCCCTGGGAAATTAGTTGCGAGTTCTTTGGCGCTGATCACCCCTTTTACATAAGCACCACTTTTGGAGTAAGTGGGCCATTCGTGTGGGGGTATCCAACTCACAAAGCGGTAATTCCCTTACCTCGAACTCTGCAATACAGTAGCCTCTCCATTTTGGCTGATAGCCGGATTGGTGAAAGCGTAAGGTTGATATTCACTGGGGATGATGGAATACCTGAAATTACGTCCGCCAACCCCCAGCCTATGACTCGCGGAGGAGTTACCTGGAACTTTAATTTTAAAAAGTTAGAAGGAGTAACGCAGTTTAGAGCTTCGGTTGAATGTGAAGATGGTTCAAAGCCCTATTTGGACTATGTACCCACTGATAGGGTCGAAACCGGGTCTAGCCTGTCGGAGCATTCAGAGACAATTGAGAGCTCCACAGATTCAGCCAAGGAGTAGAAACAACGCACGATCACAACCCCCTGCGGTCGTAATCTTCACAGAGCGCCACACACAGGCGCGACCGGAGTTGTGGAGACCCAATGAGCCAGGACGTCCTGACCACAGAAACCAATCGTCGCCAGTTGCAGCAGATCATTGCCGGGCTATCTGACGGGGTGATTCTGCTGGAACTCGACCAATCCATCCTCTGGGCCAACGAAGCCGCGCTGACCATGCACGGTGTCAGCCAAATCAGCGAACTGGGCGCCAATGCCAAGGAATACGCCAAGCGCTTCACCTTGCGCTATCGCAACAATCATCCGGTGCCGTCCGATAACTACCCGATCAACCGCGTGGCACGCGGTGAGACGTTCAGCGATGTGCTGGTGGAAGTGACACCGGCAGACGACGAAGAGCGAAACTGGGTCCACAACGTGCGCAGCATGGTGTTGGCCGACAGCCGCGGTGAGCCGGAGTCGTTGGTATTGATCATGGATGACGTCACCGAATGGGCCAGCGCCGAGCAGCGCTTCGAAAAGACCTTCAACGCCAACCCGGCTCCGGCAGTAATCTGCCGCCTCAGCGATCTGCGCTACATCAAGGTCAATGCGGGTTTTCTGGAAATGACCGGCTACACCCGCGATCAGGTTATCGGCGTTTCGACCTATGAGCTCGACATCCTCGAAGGCGCCGAAAAGAAAGACCTGGCGATCGAACGCCTGCGAGCGCACGCCACCATTCCGCAGATGCAGGCCGAGCTGAAGTTGCCCGAAGGCGGCAGCAAGCAGGTGATCGTCGCAGGCCAGCCTCTTGAGCTCAATGACGAAGACTGCATGCTGTTTTCTTTCGTCGACATGGAGCCCCGGTACATGGCTGAAGTCGCCCTTCGCCAGAGCGAGGAGCGGTTCGCCAAGGCTTTCCGACTGACGCCGGTGCCGATCCTGGTGTGTAACGCCAGTGATCAGGTGGTGCTGGACGTCAACGAAGCCTTCCTCGAAACCCTCACTTATCCAAGTGAGGAAGTGCTCGGCAAAACCATCGCCGAAATCGATTTCATCCATGACGCGGGCACACGCACACAACTGTTCGCGGCGCTGGAGAAAACCGGCAGCCTGGATCGCATCGATGTTCGGGTGCGTAAAAAAGATACCGAACTGATCGATTGCGCGATTTCGGCCGACACCGTGAACATTCAGGACAGCCCGTGCTACCTGCTGGTGTTGATGAACATTACCGAGCGCAAACGCACGGAGCTGGAACTGGTGGCGGCGATTGAAGAGGTGATGAAAGACGCGTCCTGGTTCAGCCGCACGCTGATCGAAAAACTCGCCAATGTGAAAAGCGTCAACTCGCCGAACCTGCCCAGTGTGTCCTTCACCGACCTGACGGCGCGAGAGCGCGATGTGTTGGGTTTGATTTGCGAAGGCCTGGCCGACAAAGAAATTGCTGCGCGACTGAAACTGGCACCGAACACCGTGCGCAATCACGTCGCGACGGTTTACTCCAAGCTCGATGTGCACAGCCGCAGCGAGGCGATCGTCTGGGCGCGCGAACGCGGATTGTTCTCCAGCGAACGCCGACCGAAGGGGCAGAGCTAAGGTACAAATGCACTAGTTGGGGTGGTGCAAATGGATGTTTTGATCCGGCACAGTGGTTCTTAGGCTTTAAGGGTGCGACATGAGTCTTCGTGTCACTTCGAAACAAGCAAAGGATCCGTCACATGGTTAAGTACAAAGCGTACGGGTTTATGCGCCGCCGCCAAGGTGAATCGCAATGATTTCCCTGGCGCAATTACGCCTGCAACTGGAACGCAGTTTTTCGCCGCTGGCCTGTGAGTGTGCGCTCACGGGGGATCATTCGTTGACGGTGAAACTTTATCACCCGGTGTCCGGGCAGGTGGATTTGGTTGTCAGCGGGTTAAGCGTGACAACGCTCGGGACGCCGGACTCTGTGCTGGCACTGATCGAAGAACTGCGCTACGAACTCGAAAGCAACACCCTGCATCAATGTGCCCTACATACTTTTGGAAATAACTGACAGTTCAAACGGAAGAGCACATTATTTTTTTTGTGGCCGGATCGTGAACTTTCCAGCGTAGTTTTGATGTCACAAAAAATGAGTACATCATTTCTCGCAGGTCAGCCTAATGAACAGTCTTGGGAAACGCGTTTCTTCACCGTTATCACTCGCCTTCTGCGCCGCCCTACTCGGCGGTTGCGCAAGCCCGCCACCTCCGCTACCAGCCACACCGCCACCGATTCCCCAACGCAACTGTGAAACGTCTGAAAAGACTGATGTGCTGGGTGATGCAAGGGCTGACGGGCAAGTGACGAGAGAGACCACGTTGACTCGTTGTGTTACTCAGTGAATCCACTTTGCGTTTCGGTGATTTGTATTTACGTATATCCTTTTTATCGCCAATCGTTCTAACCGAACTGTCAAATCTGACAGTACCGGAGTTCGGCATTTTCCTTGATAGTCGAGTGGCCTGATTTCTCTCGCCACTTCGATTATCGAGACAATGCCATGATCCAAGACAACAATTCAAAATCACCGCATTTTTCGTGGGCCAAGTTGTTCGTTAACGATAAGCCGGTCCCGGTAGGCGAGGAAATAACCTTGTACGGCGGGCAGGTCAACACGATCCAGATAGAAGATACCTCGGGCCAGGTGAAGCAAGTCAGGGTTGGCTTGGCGCATAGCGCCGTGAAGATCGATGCGACTCCTGATTTTTTAGAAGGAGTAAGTCCTGTCGATAGCTTCTTCAATTGGTCACTCAAGCCCGAGGACAACCGCAGTGGTACAGCGGCGCTCGTTTTTTTCACCCCTGATGATGTGACTACACGGGAGGTTAACTGCAAGATTGAGCCGAGCATTTCTTTTAGATTCATTGACCTAATACACAAGCCGTTGCCTGTTCCACCGGCGGTAGTTGATACCTTCATCAATTTGTATCTATTCCCTGGTGTGTTGCTGACGTCAAAAGGATCACCGGTGGAAGGAGTAACGGTGGATTTTACCGTCCCAGAGCATGAACCTTCGCAAGGCTTGACCGGTCCCGCGGGAATAACAACCGCGGGAAACGTTCGATACACCACCGTTGGTCAGCGTACACTCCGTGCAGTAGCTGCGCTTGAAGAGGGGAACGTATCGGTAGAGCTGTTATTGAATTTCAAGGCGCCGTCGTGATTTCGAAGTACGTGAACGCATAAAAAAGGCAGCCAAAGGCTGCCTTCTGTTATCCATCGGTAGATAAGGACAGGAAACCCCATCCACATCCAATGAAACCCCAGTCGTATAACTGGAAGCATCACTCGCCAAATACAAAACCGCCCCCGCCATCTCACTCGGATCTGCCTCGTGCTTGAGCGGAATCTGCGCCAGCGCGGTCTTCAAAATCGCGGTGCTTTTGACCAGGATGTTGAGGCGGCCGAACTGTTTGCGGATGCCGGCGAAGACCTGGTTGACCTGTTCCAATACGCCGATGTTGCTCGCAACGATGCTAAGTCGCCATCGCCAGTAACTTTGCGGCCTACTGATCGACGAGCTTTGAAGCGCCTGAAAACCGATATCAGGCCGATGTGAGGGGGAGTGCATAATGGTTGTTCAAGATGCCGTTTAATCGCAATTTGTTCTAATCGATCTGTCAGATATGACAGTTATGTAAACTCCTTTTTTTCTCGATAGTTGCGTGGCGCCACTTCTAAGCCACCCGACGTCGAGACTTCGCCATGACCATCGAAGATAAATCCGGATCAACCACTCCAGACCATCAGTGCACTCTTGATGTTCTTACCAGCAAGGCTGCCGCCATGTCCGTATCACGATACGGAACCAATCCCTGGGAGCAGTTCGAACTCAAGGTCAACGGCGAAATCGTGGAGTTTGGTAGTCCAGTTCCATTAAAGCGTGGCGAAGATAACGAGGTAAGCCTGAAGGGGCCGTCGGAAATCAAGCGCGTGCGAATCGGGTTGGCCGACGGCGGAGGCATGACTATCCATGCGGATCCACCTTTCCAAACACCCCTTCCGCAAGAGGATGATGTTTTCCGTTGCACGATCACCACCGGGGCGGAACTGAGCGGGCTTGGAAGGCTGGTCGTGTACAGCAGTGACGTGCCGCTTCCATGGGAGCGGGAATTCGCAGTGATGTGGCGGGATTTGGCGAAAGAAGTGGAAAGTGTCCTGGTGGACGGTGAAGAGTATGACAAAGCGGCGTGGTTTTTCCGTGGTGTCGCCCAAACAATCGAGGTGGTGCCCCAAGCAGGTAGCCCCCTGAACAGCATGGGCCTCACGCCCGAGTTCATACCGCTCACCGGGTTGCAGGGCGGCGACGGGGTAGTCGCTGAGACTGGGCTAAATGAGTCGACACTCACAGTTCTGAATCGAAGCGGCACGTTCAGAGTTCAACTAGTGGGTCCGTTAGGCTTTACGGCCATGGCATTGCCGGAGAGTAAGGCGATGTCCACCAATTTGCGCCATGAAGTGAGAGAGATTCGATTGAATGGACTAGTGTATCCGCCCAATCATGCGTATCTCAGGGGCGTGAGCGGGACACTTACGCTGATCTACCATACCCACAGCCCCATAGCGGGTTACACACTGGACTGGGTCATCACCCTTTTGTCCGGATTGCAACCTGGCGACGTGGTCATCACGCTGACTGCGCCACATACGTGGACGATTACTGCCTCCCGCAACAGTGGCACGTTCAAGTTCGAGTTGGGTGGGGAGGGGTTCACTACAGGGATACAGTCGGCCATCAACAAAGTGATTTCTCCCAATCTGGACGACGAAGTAAAGGTTTTGGTGAATGGAGAACTGATCCCGGTAGGGGCTGACCTCACAGGAGGGGACAACGTAACACTAACGTTGCAGTACCTGAACGGCGACGTAATGAAAAGCGTGGACCTTGCGCTGGACGTTAACCTGAAGGAGGGACTCGCACCCGGTGATATTTCCACTCAGCCGCCACTGCGTCAATTAACACGGCAGCATGAGTGGGGATTCGTGGCTCCGAATAAAAAAGGAGTATTTAATTTTAAGGTGTACACGAAAGACGAGAGCGCTACGCTGCTCACCCCGGAGAACAGAATCGAGAGAAAAGT
Organism: Pseudomonas sp. LBUM1670; assembly: GCF_059695695.1. Classification (NCBI taxonomy): domain Bacteria; kingdom Pseudomonadati; phylum Pseudomonadota; class Gammaproteobacteria; order Pseudomonadales; family Pseudomonadaceae; genus Pseudomonas; species Pseudomonas sp. LBUM1670. The sequence continues at coordinate 2,698,733 of NZ_CP166783.1, forward strand.
AGAAGAAGTTGTTTTTGTTTTTTATAAAGAGGTAGGGCAAGATCCTTTGGATGAATTCGTGTTGCCCTATGCCCAGATTTTGGATCAATTCTACGTTTTTCTAAAAACGAAAGATGGTATTCCGATGGCTGGTGTAACTGTAAATATCCTACAAGAAGATGTTGGTAATGGTTTAAGCACTGATTGGGTAACAAAAGCTGACGGAGGTACGAGAATTTTCATTACCAATGACATGTGGATCGCTGGATATGTCACCAGCGTGCATGCTACCGCTTCATCGCTTCCCGGAAAACCACACGTGGAAATACCGTTAAGGATTGTTTAGACAGACTCAATGTAGGGGTTAAATATATGGATTGTTTTTTTAGCTATTTGGAGTGACCGGCGCGATAAATCCGAGATCGGTGCATGTTTTGCTGTGCGCACCGTTGTCCCATCTTATGGGTTCGGATAGGCGAAATTACGGGTTGGAACTGTTGAAGCCGAAAACGAAATCTGATGCAAAATGTGGACTTACATCTGGCGCCCCGTTTTGATGGGGCGCCTTTCTCCGCTAGTTACGATAAAAACCCCCCATCCACATTCAACGAAACCCCAGTCGTATAACTGGAAGCATCACTCGCCAAATACAAAACCGCCCCCGCCATCTCACTCGGATCCGCCACGCGCTTCAACGGGATCTGCGCCAACGCAGTCTTTAAAATCGCATCATTCTTCACCAGCGCCGAAGCAAACTTGGTATCCGTCAACCCCGGCAACAACGCATTACAACGAATCCCGAACTGTGCGCATTCCTTGGCGAACACTTTGGTCATGTTGATCACGGCCGCTTTGGTCACCGAATAGATGCCCTGGAAAACTCCCGGCGAGACGCCGTTGATCGACGCCACGTTGATGATGCTGCCGCCGCCGTTGTCGCGCATCAGCTTGCCGGCTTCGACCGACATGAAGAAGTAGCCGCGGATGTTCACGTCGACGGTTTTCTGGAACGCGCCAAGGTCGGTGTCGAGCACGTTGCAGAACTGCGGATTGGTCGCGGCGTTGTTGACCAGGATGTCGAGGCGGCCGAACTGTTCGCGGATGCCGGCGAAGACCTGGCTGATCTGCTCCATTTCACCGATGTGGCACGCAACGGCGGTGGCTTTACCGCCGGCGGCGATGATCGCGTCGGCGACGTGTTGGCAGCCCTCGAGTTTGCGACTGGAAACGATAACGTGAGCGCCTTGCTGGGCCAGCAGTTTGGCGATGGCTTCACCGATGCCGCGGCTGGCGCCGGAGACGAAAGCGATCTTGCCGTCGAGGTCGAACAACTGAGTCTTGGACATGGGATTTTCCTTATTGGAGATCTGGATCAGAGGCTAATGCTGTTCACTTAAGCGAATAAGGTCCCTGTAGGAGCGAGCTTGTTCCGGGCGGCGTTCCGACGATGGACTCGAGGGCGCAGCGTTTAACCAGCAAACACGCGTTATCGTTAACGACCATCGCGAGCAGGCTCGCTCCTACAGGGGGCCGGTCAGAGGCTGGATTTCTGGATGACCTGCAGGCTCATCTGCTCCAGCAGTTTGTTCATGTGAATGAACTGCGCGAAGCGTTTGTCCTGGGTCTGGCCATGGAAGAAGCGGTAGTAGATCTGCTGCACGATGCCGGCGAGGCGGAACAGGCCGTAGGTGTAGTAGAAGTCGAAATTGTCGATCTGAATGCCTGCGCGTTCGGCGTAGTAATCGACGAACTCGCGGCGGGTCAGCATGCCGGGTGCGTGGCTCGGCTGGCGACGCATCAGTTGCACCGGCGCCGGGTCGTCGGCTTCGATCCAGTAGGCGAGGGTGTTGCCCAGGTCCATCAGCGGGTCGCCGAGGGTGGTGAGCTCCCAGTCGAGCACGCCGATGATCTGCATCGGGTTGTTCGGGTCGAGGATCACGTTGTCGAAGCGGTAGTCGTTATGGACGATGCTCGACGTCGGGTGATCGGCTGGCATCTTGTCGTTGAGCCAGGCCTTGACCACATCCCACTTCGGCGCATCAGGCGTCAGGGCTTTTTCGTAGCGGTCGCTCCAGCCTTTGATTTGCCGCGCCACGTAACCTTCGGGTTTGCCGAGGTCACCGAGGCCATAGGCGTTGTAATCCACCCGGTGCAGTTCGACGAACTTGTCGATGAAGCTCTTGCACAGGGCTTCGGTCTTCGCCGAATCCAGGCCCAGTTCCGGTGGCAGTTCGGAGCGCAGGATGATCCCGTTGACCCGTTCCATCACATAGAACTCGGCGCCGATCACCGATTCGTCGGTGCAGTGCACGTAGGCTTTCGGGCAGTACGGAAAGCCGTCGCGCAGTTGATTGAGGATACGAAATTCGCGACCCATGTCGTGGGCGGATTTGGCCTTGTGGCCGAACGGCGGCCGGCGCAGGACGAACTCCTGTTCGGGGTATTCCAGCAAATAGGTGAGGTTCGATGCACCGCCGGGAAACTGGCTGATCTGCGGCAAACCGCTGAGACCCGGAATGTGGGCCTTGAGGTACGGATCGATCAGGCTGGCATCGAGTTCTTCGCCGGTGCGGATACGGGTGGACTGGTCAGTAAGCGCCATGCTTATCCCTTCTACTTATTTTGGAGGCCAGACATCATTGGCTAATCTAATGGTGCGCCGGGGCAGCCACAAGCGTGGCAAGGTCTTATAGGTTAGCGTGTTGCTGGATAATCAGCGTTCCTGATGTGCGAGAACAGACACGGCGGACTATGGTTCAGGGGAAAGGATACTTCCAGGAAGGAGGTTTGAAATGGGCTGTCCGCAAGTGTGTGCCACCGCCACTCTGCAATGCAGTTTCGGTGCGGCGCCGGCCGTGCTCAACGTGCTGCCGGTCAATCGCGTGATGACCGCGGGCATGCCGGCGGCGAACATCATGGATCACATCCCGTTGGTCAACGTCATGCCGTTCGGCATGTGCATGAGCATGGCTAACCCCATGGTCGCCGCCGCCACTGCCGCAGCGCTTGGCGTGCTGACACCGATGCCCTGCATCCCGGCCACTGCCTCCCCGTGGCTTCCCGGTGCGCCAACAGTGCTGCTGGGTAACATGCCGGCGTTGGACGCCAACAGCCTATTGATGTGCAACTGGGCGGGGGTGATCAAGATCGCCATGCCGGGGCAGATGCAGATGCTGATTCCCTGACACTTTCATCCTTGATGGTGGATGTACCGGCTCCTTCGCGAGCAAGCCCGCTCCCACATTGGATGTGTGAACGCCACAGATCCCCTGTGGGAGCGGGCTTGCTCGCGAAGAGGCCAGCACTGTCGACACAAGACTTCAGGCCAGCTCGGGATCCGTCCAGCGCCGAAACCACCAACGCACCCGCGAAATCGGCTTGCCCTCGGCATCCAGCGGCCGTCCATCGTTGGCAAATCCCTGTTCCGGCTCAACCAACTGCCCATTGAGATAACGCGCATCAACCGCCGGTTTACCGTTGGGATGAAAGCGCTGATAACGCCCCTCACGCACACCGTCGCGGTAGAACTCGGCCTCGGCCAGTTGCCCGTCAGGGAAGTAGTTGTTCGCTTCACCGTTCAGCAAGCCCCGGCTATAAGAAGCCTTGCGCTGCAACCAGCCCTCGGGCGCATAAAAACTGGCCACGCCTTGCAGTTTGTCGTGCACATAAGGCAATTGCGCAGAGACCTTGCCATTGGGGTGATACAGCACGCTCGTGCCTTGCAGTTCGCCCTGGCTGTAGTTCAGATCCGCCTGTGGCCGGCCGGCTTCTTTGATGTGCAGCGGGCCTTCGAGTTGACCTTCAAGCAAGCGACCGTCCAGATGACTGTCACCGCGGTCCAGGTCCAGTTTGCTGGATGACATCGGGGTCGTTCTCCTCAGTTAACCTTCACCAGCCCGCCCTTGATGGTCAGCATGCCACCGCCGTCCACGGTCTGATCGGCCGCGGCCTTATTCATCAGGCTGATCCCGGCGTCATTGGTCAATGTAGTGCCGGCCTTGTTTTCCAGGGCAGTTCCGGCCTGATTGCTCAGGGATGTACCGGCCTTCTGACTGATTGACGTACTGGCCTCGGCCGCCAGGTCCGCGCCACTCTTGATCGTAAAGCTGCCGCCGCTTTGCAGGGTCAGGGTGCCGGTCACCTTGATGGTCAGATTGCCGTCCACGGTCAGGCTGTAATCGCCAGTAACCTTGTGTTCGTAATTGCCGCCGGTGCTGTGGGTCTGGTCGGCACCCACCGTCACCGTGCGACTGTCCTTCACGTCGAGATTGTCGCTGCCGGTCTGGATCGTCACGCTGCGCTTGCCTTTCTCCAGCGTCACAGTCTCGTCGCCTTCCTTCACCGTGCGGGTGCGAGCGTTCTGCACCGTCAGGGTTTCGTCGTGGCCGACGGTGGCGGTGGTGTCGTTGAGTACGTTGATCTTGAAGTCCTTTTGCGCCTGGAGAAACACCTCTTCGGCGTCCTTCTTGTCCTCAAAGCGCAATTCGTTGAACCCGCCGCCGCCCTTGGACGATTGGGTCTTGATCCCGGACTGGGTCTGGTTTGCCGGCAAGGCATAGGGCAGGGCGTTGTCACCGTTGTAGACGCAACCGGTCACCAGCGGCCGGTCCGGATCGCCATCGATAAAGGTCACGATCACTTCCTGGCCGATGCGCGGGACGAACTGCATGCCAAACCCCTTGCCGCTCCAGGGCAGCGCCACCCGGACCCAGCAGGAGCTGGTTTCATCGTTCTTGCCATCGCGGTCCCAAGGGAACTGCAACTTGATGCGGCCGTATTCATCGGTCCAGATCTCTTCGCCGGACTTGCCGACGACGATGGCGGTTTGCGTGTGCATTCGTGGTTTCGGTGTGGTTCGCTGCGGCCGGAACGGGGCCGCTTTGGGGATCGCTTCGAAGCGATTCTGATAGCTGTCGTGGCTCGCCTCGTGAGTGACCACCGTCACCACCCAATCAATATTCAGTGCGGTGTCATCATGGCCGGCAAGGGTGAACCAATGCCCCGGCACCAGCCAGCGACAGTCGCTCTCACCGACAAACCGCTTCTCCTGACTCCGCAGGCCATCGACCCGCTGCTTGGTCAACGCATCGCCCCGCGCCTTGGCGTTGTAGCTACCGGGATGCTCGTACATCGACCGTGCCCCGGCGACGGCTTCGGCCTGGCTGTAGAGTGACGTGGTCGGTGTAGTGAACTCGTAATCCGTTGCCCGATACACCCCGGCCACCGCTTGCAAGCACACGTGCCCGGAGCGGATGCCATGCAGTTCGCGCGCTCCCATTTGCTGGCCGACGTAATTCACGTTTGGCCCGTTGGGGATCGGCGGGAATGCATCGTTGCTGTCCCCCAGCACCAGCGTGTGTTTGCCGTCTTCATGGGTGTAAAACCAGAAAATCCCGTCTTCTTCCAGAAGGCGCGAGACAAAGGCGAAGTCGGTTTCGCCGTACTGCACGCAGTACTCGCGAGGGGTGTAACTGCCGGTGAGTTTCAGCAGGAAGTCGGTGAATCCGTGGGCCTGGAAAATCGTGGTGACGATGTCTGAGGTGGAGAGGTTCTGGAATACGCGGTTGTTGCTGGCGAGGGTCAGCCACCAGAGCCAGGGGCGCAGCACTAACTGGTAGCGTTCGGCGGTGGCGTCGGCGGGGAGTTGATGGATTTCGGCGACGAGCGCGTCGAAGGGGCGCAGCAGTGAATCATTGTGCAGGGTGATAGTGAGGTGGGTGGCGATGGCAGTGCTCAGCGTCAATGAAGTCCCATCGTTGAGGCCATTCAGGGTTTGCCGGCCAAGGTGGTTGAGGGTTTCCTCGCCGGAAATGGATGCAGGGTAAAGTGCCGAGAGTGACGAGGCAGTCAGGGAAAGGCTGGTGTTGCTGTCGGTGGATCGTGGCATCGAACAATCTCGAATGGGAGTCCGTGACAAGCACAGGGGCTGGATCAACCCTTAAAAAATCAGCTGCCGTAAGCCGAGTTTCTGAGCAGTGAAACCTTGGCTTTTGAAGGGAAGTAATGCCATTCGAACAAGTCTCCAACCAACGCCAGGATCATGTCGATCAGGTCCTGAATCAGGAGGCCGCGCAATGCGGTTGAAAGGGCTGCTTTTCGGGCCACATTCATGGGCGTCAACAAATTGAGTTGGTCGCGAGTATCGCCGAACGCCGATAACGCAAGAGGTGGAGGACCTTCGGTGCTGGCGCCTGACACCAGAAATCCCGGGGGGTTGGAGAAGTAGTTACCGGGAGTGCCCGGTAACTTGATGACTCTCTTGCCAATCAAGGAATAAATGGCATCGTCGGCAACGCCTTGGATCTGACCGACGATGGCAGGATTGAAGACCGCGGTGAATGCCTTGAAATTTCGATGCAGGGCAATGGTCGTCGCCAGTTCTCCCGAGAGCTTGGTCATCAACATCGCCGCGTGGGTTGAACGGCTGTTTTCCAATAAGCGCAGGCACACCTCGGCATAGCCGTTGACGATTCTATTGAACTGGGGAATGTCCGTTATGAGTTTGATGAGAAAACGGATGTCGAAGAGTGTTACATAGGCCTGCCATGCAACGACCTTGATGGGATGTTTGCTGATCCAGCATTTCCCTATCTTTGAAATATAGGTAGCGCCGTTATCTCCCCGAGCAGTGCCACAACCGATCAGACACAGTTTTTCCATGGGCACATCGACCGGGACCTTGACCGAATACTTCAAAAAGCCTTGTAAAAGCGGCACGAGCAAGTCCGCTTCAAATCCGCCGAAGGTGCCGCCGACGCTATGGGAAATGACATATAACGATACGGTGTCGAATATCGGGTTGTTTGAAGTGGTACACATCAAGGTATGGGTAATAGTGGTGCTGTGTTCTCCAGTTGCCTGAATGTGCGCGTCGTACCAGCTGACGTCGTGACCTCTGGACATGTGTTTGAAATACAGCGCAATCCCGCCCTGATGCGTTTCCTCGTCATAAGCGTTGGATATTGTCAAAATGATGTAGTGCATTGCCCATTCCTCACGCCACTTCGCCAGCTTGTTGCTGGGGAATAAGTTTCTGGAGCGCAGTCGTAAGTTGGCCATTGGCGATGGTCAATGCCGGGTGTGGATCGGCGCACTGGTTGACGACATAGATGGCTTTTTGTTTGCCTCCGGCAATTCCCCTGCCGCTGCGGTTTTTCTTGATGAATTGATCCAGCGCTTCGGTAGCGGTCCTTTTGTTCGCATCATTGAAAGGGTGCCCTTGGGAAATCTCGATGATCAAGGTCGCCGCCTTGTCCGCGAGTGTGGGTCGCAGATCCACGCCTCCAAAACCCATCGCCGGGCCCTCTGCGGCAGCCGTAACCCCCCCGGCGTTGATGGTGGTCGTGCCTCCCGCCGCGCGGTTGATCCGCGTTATTTCCGCTTCGCTCAAATAGACATATGGCATGTCATTTCTCTCCTGGATTAAGTGTTATTCCAGTACCCACTCCGCCAACTTCCCCGTCACCTGGGTCATCAACACGTTCTCGACATCCCGGGCTCCCGCCGCACTGCACTTGGCCAGTACCGCCTGCACAATCCCGGCCTCAAATTCAAACTGCTTGCCGGTCGCGGCTTTATAGCGGCCGCGTAATTTCTCCAGCTTCGCCAACACAATCCCTTCCAGCGTCGCCTCATCCAGCGGCCGATACGCGACCACCGTCATGCGTGCGAGAAACGCCGGGCGGAATGCTTGCAGCAGTACCTTGTGCAACGCTTCGTTGAAAGGATCGGTGCCGAGTTGCGCCGCCGGTGTATCAAGCAACAACTCGGCGCCGACATTGCTGGTGGCTAACATCACAGTGTTCTTGAAGTCCACCACCAATCCGGTCCCGTCCTCCATCACGCCTTTATCGAAGACGTTATAAAAAGCCTCCAACACATCGGGATGAGCCTTTTCGATTTCGTCGAGCAACACCACCGAATAGGGTTTGCGCCGCACCGCTTCCGTCAACACGCCACCGCTGCCGTAGCCGACGTAGCCGGGCGGGGCGCCTTTGAGTTGGCTGACGGTGTGGGCTTCCTGGTATTCGGAAAGGTTGATGCTGATCAGGTTACGTTCCCCGCCGTATAACGCGTCGGCCAACGCATAAGCGGTTTCGGTCTTTCCTACGCCAGTAGGGCCGACCAGCAGGAACACGCCGACCGGTTTTTGCGGATCGGTGAGGCCGGCGCGATAGGCTTGCAGGCGTTGGGCGATGGTGTTCAGCGCGATGCTTTGGCCCATGACCCGTTGGCCCATGCGCTGGCCGAGGGTGCGTACGGCATGGGCTTCGTCGGCGAGCATCTTGCCCACGGGGATGCCGGTCCAGCCGGCAATCACGGCGGCGACGGTTTTCGCGTCTACTTGCTCCGGCACCAGCGGGTCGTCCTGGCGAATGGCGTCCAGTCCGGCCTCCAGGCGTACCAGTTCGGCGGCCAGATGATCGATGCGGCTGTCGGTGACTTCATCCGGTTTGTCGCTGTCGGCGCGTTCGCTCAAGGCCAGCAGTTCGCTGCGGGTTTTCAGCAGTTCGCGCACGGCGACCCGTTCTTCGTTCCAGCGCACTTCCAGTTCGCGAATGGCTTGCACGTTGCTGCGGGATTCGGCTTCCAACAGGGTGATGCGCTCACGGTGATCGAGCCCGGTGGCCTGTTCGCGACGCAGGCGTTCGACTTCGTCCTTGAGGCTGTTCTGGCGGTGGCGCAGGCTTTCCAGCGGTGGCGGCACATCGTGCTGGCCGAGGGCGACCCGGGCGCACGCGGTGTCGAGCACGCTGATGGCTTTGTCCGGTAACTGCCGACCGGAAATGTAGCGGTGGGACAGTTTCACCGCTTCGTGGATGGCGGCGTCCAGCACTTGCACGCCGTGGTGCTGTTCGAGTTTGGCGGCGACCCCACGAAGCATTTCCACGGCGGTCATTTCGTCCGGCTCCTCGACTTGTACCAACTGAAAACGCCGGGCGAGGGCCGGGTCTTTCTCGAAGTATTTTTTGTACTCGAGCCAGGTCGTCGCGGCGAGGGTGCGAAGTTCGCCACGGGCCAGCGCCGGTTTGAGCAGATTGGCCGCGTCGCTGCCACCTTCTGCGCCACCGGCGCCAATCAGAGTATGGGCTTCGTCGATGAACAGAATGATCGGTTTGTCCGCGCTGCGCACTGCGTCGATCACCCCTTTGAGGCGTTGTTCAAACTCGCCCTTGACCCCGGCCCCGGCCTGCAACAGTCCGAGATCGAGTACCCGCAGGCTGACGTCCTGCAACGACGGTGGCACATCCCCGGCGGCAATGCGCAAGGCCAGGCCTTCGACCACGGCGGTCTTGCCGACACCCGGGGCGCCGACCAGGATCGGGTTGTTCTGTCGACGTCGCAGCAGGATGTCGATGCACTGACGGATCTCGCCGTCGCGCCCGACGATGGGGTCGATGCGCCCGGCGTGGGCGTCGTCGGTCAGGTCCTGGGTGTATTGGTCCAGCACGCAATCCTGTTTGGGCGCTGCAGGGCCAGCCACTGAAGGACGTGCCCCGCCGACGTGCTCGCGAGAACTTTCGGTCCACTCCAGCAGGTTGCTGCGCAAGGCTTCCCGGGGAATCTTCAGCAGTGACGAAGCACTGTTGAGCAGCAAGCTGCGGCGCTCGTCACGATCGATCAGGGCCAGCAGCAACAACCCGGAGCGAATGCTGTCCAGCCCCAGCACACTGGCTTGCACCACCGCATCTTCGAGCAGGCCCGTCGTGTGTGCCGAGAGTGCCGGTGTACGCGTGCTGCCGGATTTGAACAGGTCCAGCGCCTTGTTGATTTCCGCCGACAGGGCATCGCGCTCCAGGCCGAAGCGCGGCAGCAGATAAGCAAAGTCGCCGCCCTCGATGTCCAGCAGCTCAAGGAGCAAGTGCTCGATTTCGACGTAATGATGACCTCGTTGCAGGCAGCGTTGTGCCGCGCGCTCCAAGGCGCGGCGGTTGTCCGGGTTGAGGCGTCCGATCAGGCTGGCCAGTTCCATGTTCAGGTGATCTCCAGCTGACGAAGGCGGGTTTCGATCCGTTGCACGGCGAGGCTGGTCTGACGCTGCAAACCGCCGTTCCAACTGAGGAGTGGCGGCATTTCACGACCTAGTTTCATCGGGCCGGCGCCGCGCACCAGCAACACCAGGGTGCAATCCAGGTCCGGGCCGAAGTAGAGCGCGCTGAGGCTGGCCAGCGCCGGGTGGGATTCGCCGTCCGGCAGAAACCGTGCAGCCTGGGCCGAAGATAACGGGCCAAGGGTCAGGCGATAGCCGGCATGTTCATCCCAGACTCGGGTGCCGGCAACCGCCGTGCGGCCCAGTTGCAGATTTCGGCCACCCGGGATCATGCGGCTGCGACTGGCGGGCGGGATATCGCGCCAGGCACCTTCGTAGGCACTCAACTGCACGGGCAATTCGAACTGCTCGCGCACGATCGCGGCGAAACCGGCGAGGGAGCGGCGCCCGTCGGCGAACAGCGCGCTACAGGCCAGCACGGCAGAATCGGGTATGGCCTGACGTTCCTGCAAGGCTTTGGGCAGCAGCCCGGTCAGCGCCCTCAATTGCGCCTGCACCGGGGACGCACCGGGCACGGTGAAACCCACGGCTATCCGGTGTTTGCGCATCACCTTGTACAGCAGGCTCAGCAGCCGATGCTGGAACAGGTCGAGGAATTCGGCCGGTGCATGATCCTTGGCCCGCGCCCGTTGCTGCAGCCATTCCTGATAGGCGTAGGGCAGGGGGCCGTCGGGGCCGCCGAGGCCGAACACCGGCGTGCTGAGGATCGGTGGCTGGCCGGGCTCCTGGGTCAGGCTTTCGATTTCACTGGCGGAAAACAGCGGCGTCAATGGCCCCCGCAAGCGCAGCGCTTCCGCTTGCGGAGCGGTGCCGCTGCCCAGGGATTCGGCCTGGGGATGTTCGCGCTCCAGCAGCAATAACGCCTGCAATAATTCGAAAGACTGGGGATCACGTCGCAGCCGTTGGCTCAGGTTCAGAGGGACAGCGGCATGCCGGCTTGGGGTTGCCATGTCTTGACCTCCTTGTCTGATTGAACCAGCACCGTGCGCACGAAGCGGTTGGCGGTGGCATAGAGTGAAAAGAATTGCGCCAGCACCGCTGAAAACAACACCGCGCTGCTGCCGACGAAATGCTCTGGATCGAGTTGCAGTTGCACTTCTAGCCCATTGCGCCAGCCGCGCCAGGCGTCTTCGCCCACATGGCCGATCACCCGCTCGCAACTCAGGCTCGACAAGCCCTCGATTTGCCGCCAGGCGCTGGCCTCGTCACGCAGGTTGTGCAACTGCAGGATCTCCTTGAGCGCCTCCAGCGCCTGCGGTCCCTCGACCAACGACAAATGATTGAGGGTCAGTTGCGACACCAGCCGCCAACGCGATTCACCGTCCAGTCGCGGCAGACTCTGCGGGCTGGGCGGGTTGCGCAGGCGCGCCCAAGCCACCGGCCCGGGGCGTTCGAAGCCCAACGGTGTGCCGGCTGGAAGGCTCTGGGCCAGGTGGCGATTGGTGCAAAGCAGTTCGGCGGTGAGGCTGTATTCGAAGGCCTCCGACAGCGGATCGAGTCGCGTGTCCACCAGGCTCACCAGCACGTCGGTGCCCAGTCGATTGGGGGTCATGCCGCTGACCCGCCGCGCGTGCCAGTAGCGCTGTTTATCGGCACCACCGTGCTGACTGCCGTAATAGGCCGGCAACCGTTGCACGCCTTGGCTGGAACTGGCGCGCATCGCGCGGATGCTATGGATCTCGACGCTGTTTTCCCGGTGGCTGTCGGCGACCAGGCGATATTCGCTGCGGGTCCCGTCCGGGCGCAGAGGTTCCGAGGTTCGGGGAAACAGGTTGATCACCGGTGCGCAACCCAGTGCAAAGTCACTGGCCTGAAGGTGTAGGCGGCGGGTGGGCGCACGATCGAAAACGATGTACAGAAAAAGCGTCTGGCTGTCGCTGGTGGCGCCTGCCAGCGGAAGGTCGAAGAAGTTGAATTTGTCCGGGAAGGCAAAGTACTCGGCGAGCAGACGCATGCCCGGGTGCACGCCGTCTTCGTCCGGCAGCAGCACTTCATCGCTGGCAAAGCCGACGATCTGCGGCAGCCCCGTCAGCGCGTCGGGCACGCGGCCGGCCGGACCGGCCAGTACTTTTACGGCATGGGCGGCGAGCAGGTCATAGAGGCAGGCGTTGATCATGGGAGAGGCGGTCAAATGCACGCGCAACTGTTCGATGCCGAGCGCTGACCATTGACTTTCACCGAGGCAACGCAAACTCAGGCGCAACGCCGAGCGCGCTTGAACAACACCTGTCAGGGCCTGGGCTTCGTCGCTGCCCAGCAGCAGCGCTTCGTTGATTTCCACGGGCCACAGCCGAACCGCAGCGCTGGTGCGAAAGTGAATGCTTTCGCCTTTGCCGGTGGTGACGAACAGCGGTGTGTCCCGGGGCAGCGGATAGCCGCCGGCCAGGTTGCCTTTACTCGGGTCCGGCTCGAACTGCACGATGGCGCAGGACGGCAGCGGGCGCATGGCCAACGGGTAAAGTTGTTCAAGCAACGCGTCGCTGAATTCGGCGTAGTCGTCATCCAGTCGACGTTGCAGGCGTGCCGCCAAAAGCGCAAAACCTTCCAGCAGCCGTTCGACATGCGGGTCCGGGCATTCGCCGGGTGACAGTTCCAGGCGCCTGGCGACCTTGGGATAACGCTCGGCGAAAACGCTACCGGCGTGACGCAGCCAGGTCAGTTCGCGCTGATAGTAGTCGAGCAGTTGCGGGTCAATCGAGTCGCTCATGATGCACCTCAAGGCCATCGCTGGCCCGCTCGATGACAAATGCCACGGGCCAATGCTGCTGGCCGCTGCGCAGCTCACCGACCAGGCGAATGCTCAGTTGCTGCGGATGGCCCGGCACCGGATCGACCTGAACCTCGCCCAGGCGCAGGCGCGGTTCGAAATGGCTGATGGCCTCGCGCACTTGACGCGCCAACTGACGACGGTCATCGCTGCGCTGCTGTTGCAAGGCAGTCCAGTCAGCAATGCCGTAGTCGAGAATGCTCGGCGGGGAGGTCAGTGGGCGAGGGCCGCGTCGGCTGTTGAACAGGCGCAGCAACTCCGTGCGGACCGACTCGAGCAACCCCTGGCGGTCGAACACCTGCACAGTGTCGACCTCGCTTGAGGCGAGTCGCTCGAATAACGGTGGGAGTATGCCGGTGCCTGCCATGGCCGACGCGCCCGCTTACTTGACGATCTTGTTGGCAGCCATGTCCCAGGTCGAGGCGGCGGTGCCTTCCTTGGTGCCGTCGTCTTTCTGGGCGGTGAGCTCCCATTTGATCTTGGTGAAGTTCAAGGAAATGGTTTCCACCGGTTTACCACCCGTACCGCCACTGACGCTGACGTTCGACAGCACGACATTAGTCAGGGTGTAGATGATGAACGGCAGCAGCTGACCGCTGCCTTCGGAGGCGTTACGGCCGATGGTGATCTTGGCTTCCGGGATCGGTTTGCCGGCGCAGCAATATTCGTTGAGGGACGGTGTTGAGCTGTCGACGAATTTGGTCAGGGTGAACTCGCCGATGTGCGGCTTGCCGGAGGTTCGTTCCGAGTTGCTGACATCGTTTGTCACCTGCATCGCCACGTTGTGGCTGTAGGACATGACTTCGATCTTGTCCGTGTAGCCCTCGAGCAGACTGTCGCCTTTGATGTCGCCGCCGAGGTCGAGAATGATTGCATCCATCGCATGAAACTCCTGAAGGTTATCGCTATAGGCAAGTGGTTGAATGCTCAATGCCGATCAATTGAGCCGAACACCGAACCTGTTAGGCCAAACGCCGAATCTGTGGCGAGGGAGCTTGCTCCCGCTGGACTGCGTAGCAGTCCCATTGTCAGGGCCGCTTCGCACCCCAACGGGAGCAAGCTCCCTCGCCACAGATGTCAGCGGTGCCACAGGTTTCAGTGGTGCAGCGGTCAGGCGGCTACCGGTGGCGGCAGGGACGCGACCAGGCGGATCGACGCGGTCAGTTCTTCGAGCTGGAAGTGTGGCCGCAGGAACACCGTGGCCTTGTAGGCGCCCGGCTTGCCGGCGACTTCGGTCACATCCACCCGGGCTTCACGCAACGGGTATTGCGCCTTGATCTCTTGCGGCGCGTTGTCGTTGATCAGCACGTAGTCGGCGATCCAGTTGTTGAGGTAGGTCTGCACGTTGTCGCGGGTCATGAAGCTGCCGACCTTGTCGCGCATGATGACCTTCAGGTAGTGCGCGAAGCGCGAGGCGGCAAGCACGTAGGGCAACATCGCCGAAATCCGCGCGTTGGCGTTGGCCTCGTTGGTGTTGTAGAACTTGGATTTGTTGGTGGTCTGGCCACCGAAGAACACCGCCACGTCGCTGTTTTTCTTGTGGCACAGGGCGATGAAGCCGAGGTCGTTGAGTTCTTTTTCACGGCGGTCGGTGATCGCCACTTCGGTCGGGCACTTGAGCGACAGGTCGCCGGAAGTGGTGCGGAAGGTGTGAGCCGGCAATCCTTCAACGGCGCCACCGCCTTCAGCGCCGCGAATCGCCGCGCACCAGCCGTACTTGGCGAAGGCTTCGGTGATGCGCTGCGACAGAGCCCAGGCGGCATTGCCCCACAGGTACTTGCCGTGGTCGCTGCCGTTGACGTCTTCGACGTAATTGATCCCTTCCACCGGCGAGGTGTCCGGGCCGTACGGCAGGCGCAGCAGGAAATGCGGCAACACCAGCGACACGTAGCGCGAATCTTCGCTCTCGCGGAAGGAGCGCCATTTGATCAGTTCCTGACTCTCGAAGACTTTCGACAAATCGCGTGGCACCGCTAATTCGGTGAAGCTGTTCATGTCGAACAGTCTTGGACTGGCGGCGGCAATGAACGGTGCATGGGCGGCAGCGGCGACGTTCGACAGTTTTTCCAGCAGGCCGATGTCCTGCGGGTGCCGGCCGAAGGTGTAGTCACCCACCAGCAGGCTGAACGGGTGGCCGCCGAAGGTGCCGTATTCTTCTTCATAGATCTTTTTGAACAGCGCGCTCTGGTCGAACTCGACGGCTTTTTCCAGATCGTTCTGCAGCTCCTTCTGCGTCACGTTGAGCAGGCGCAGTTTCAGCCGGGAACTGGTTTCGGTGTTTTGCACCAGCAGGTGCAGACCGCGCCAGGAGGCTTCGAGTTTTTGCAGGTCCGGATGGTGCAACACCTCGTTGAGCTGAGCGCTGATCAGCTTGTCGATCTGGCTGATGCGGTCATTGATCATCGCCACGGTGTCCTTGTCGATGGCCATGCCTTCGTCGAGAACCTGGGTGGCGAATTCCGCGAGCATGTCGCGGGCGTAATCCTGCTGACTGTCGTCATGGGCCATGCGGCCTTCGGCGATGATGCGGTCTAGCAGGGACAGACTTTCAGTGGTGCTTTCACTGGTTTTGGCGGCGGCTGAAGCGGGCATGGCGACATCTCCCTAAATGAATGAGTGATCAGGCTTGCGGTTCAGCCGGGGCTTCGGTGTCGCCTGCGGGAGCAGCGGCAGCGGTTTCGGGACGCGCAGACTTGATCTCTTGCAGGCCTTCGGTGTTGGCGATGACATCGCGCAACAGCTTGTCCAGATCATCGTTGCCATCAAGCTTGGTCAGCAGGTCGCGCAGACGCTGGCGGGCTTCGAACAGGCGCCGCAACGGGGTCACTTGCTCGACGACCTTGACCGGGTCGAAATCGTCGATGTGCTTGAAGTTGAGCTCGATGTTGAGCTTGCTGTCGTCGCCGCTGAGGGTGTTGGTGACCTGCAAGGTGGCGCGGGGGGCGATCGAGGCGAGCACTTCGTTGAAGTTGTCGCGGTCGATCTCGGTGAAGCGCCGTTCGTTCAGTTTGGGGAGAGGCTCAAGGGGTTTGCCGGACAGGTCGGCGAGGATGCCGACGACCAGTGGCAGTTCTTTTTTCTCGATGGCGTTGCCGATTTCGACGTCGTAGGTGATTTGCACCCTGGGCGGGCGGACCCTGTCGAGCTTGTGCTGAGTACTTTCTGCCATGTTGGCTGACTCCGATGCATGAGCGGGCGCAATGCATCGGGAGGCCCGTTCATCGCTTTCCCTTGCTGGACCGTAGGTTAGAAAGGGTGGCAGATGGACCTGTCGTTCCTTTGACAAACCTTCCACATTCGGCATGTGCGCCGAACTATCCAAGACGCTAGAACAGGTCTATAAAAAAGCAAGCAAAAAACATTTTTGGACTGACTCGAGAAAAGGAAAATTCATTTTGGTTACTCGTTTTTTTGCTTTGGTCTTGCTCCTGACCCTCGCCGGATGTTCGTTATTCGGACCTCGCGTGGACCTCGATAACCTGACGTTGGACGTCGCCCCGCGAGCGAACGACGACACCCCGATTGCCGTGGATTTCATTGCGGTGAACGATCCGGATTTGCTCAAGCAGTTGTCGGGTATTACCGCGCAGCAGTGGTTTACCGAGCGCGAACAGTATCAACGCGACTACCGGCAACTGATGACGGTGTGGGGGCTTGAGCTGGTCCCCGGTCAATTCATCGACAAACAACCCTTCCCGCTGGGGGGCAAGCGGGCGGCTGGACTTTTGGTCTTCGCCAGCTATAACACTCCCGGAGCACACCGGTTGCGGCTGGATGACCAGAGCAATGCCTGGCTCAAGTTCGACAGTCGCGAGATGACGCTGGTCAGCAACAACCCGAACTGAATACATGGCCAGGCCGCCGGTTTGCGCGGCGACACTAGACGTCGAAGGGAATCGTATGAGCCTGTTACCTGACGCGGTTTGCTGGCATGAGGGCATGCAATTGCTGCCCCAGCATTTTCAGTTGCAAGGGTTGCGGGCCGAGGCGCTGGTCGCGCATTTTGCCCAAGCCTGCAATCCTTGGTTCTGGGGCGTAACCCGAGTCGATTTCGACCCCGGTGCATTGAGTGCCGGGCTGGTGCGGTTAATCAATTTGCAGGCGACGATGCCTGACGGGTTGCCGGTCAATGTGCAGGCCGGTATCGGGCCGCTGCTGGAGCTAGATGTCAACGAAGCGGTCAACGCTTCGGAAAACGCCACGGTCACCGTTTACCTCGCCGTCAGCCCGTTGTGGCGTGCCGGTCAGTTGTTGCCACTCAAGGGCCGACTGCAATCGGTGGTCGGCGATGCGTTGCCGGATTTGACCAGCGGCGAGTACCCCGAATCGATTACGGTCTGGCGCCCGAACCCGCGGTTGTGTACGCAATTGAATAAAGCCGATTCCATTTGCCTGCCGCTGCTGAAAATCCGTAGGGAGGGTGGCGGTTTTATCCCGTTGCCTTACACACCGCCCACGCCAATTCTGTTACCGGAGTCGGTCATCGGCCATCGGGTGGCGGGTTTGTGTGCTCGGGCGCGGGAGCAATGCATGTTCCTGGCCGGTCGTTTGCGTCAGGCGCAGCAGGCCGGCAATCAGGACGACGCGATGGAAATTCGTCGTCAGTTGACGGCGCTTTGGGCGCGGTTGCCAGAGGTTGAAGGCGCGCTGAGCAGCCGAGTGGCCAACCCTCAGACACTGTACGGTTTGTTGCTCGGGTTGGCGGGTGCCTGGTCGGCCCTCGACCCATTGGCCGGGGTGCCGCCGTTCGCCCCGCTGGATTTTCTGGAGCTGCAACGCGGTTATGAAGCGGTCCTCGACTGGCTGGAGAAAGCCCTCGAATTGATTCGCGCCGGCTATCGCAGTCTGCCGTTTGCCAGCAGTGAGCACAGCTTTTCGATTCAATTGCCCGACGATCAGCCAAGCCAGCGCCTGGTGATCGGTTTGCGCATGCCCAACGGTGTTGGCGAGCACGCCGCCAGCGAATGGCTGAGCGGCGCGATCATCGCTTCGCAGCCGCATATCCCGTTGCTCAGCCGCCAGCGCATGAGCGGTTTGCCGCATCAGGCCATGAGCCGCAATGAACAAGTGGCCTACAGCGTCGGCGACGATACGCGGCTGTTTGTGGTGACGGCCGAAGGCCCATGGTTCGACGGGCAATCGCCGTTGCTGATTGTCGCGCCGGCCTCAAAACCGGCGAGCAGCCCGTGGCAAGTGGTGTTGTTTGTGGCCCAGGCGAGTGAAAGTGCTTGATCAAGGAAGGGGCGTCATATGTCTGAGGGGAATGCCGGGGCGGTTACACGGGGCCTCCACGAAGCACCGCTGAGCAGTGCCTTTCGCGAGGCCTGGCTGCAATGGTCCGAGCAATGGAGCGAGTTGCCCAAGGACAGTGACGACGAGGCGCTGGTGGAGGCGGTGGTCGACCTGTCGACGCAAATCTCCCAGCGCCTGTGGCGAACGGCGTTCGCCCGGGTCGGCGATGCGGCGACCGAACAGGTCAAGGCGCTGGTCTATGCCTTTGTCGCCCTGATCGATGAAACCTTGGTGTTTACCCCGTGGCCGGGCCAGTCCGCGTGGCAGGAGAAACCCCTGGAGTCGAGGATGTACGCCAGCCGTCAGGCCGGTGAAAAGCTGCCGGTGGCGATCAAGGCGTTGCTGGACGAGCAGATGCCTGCCAACCGTGATCTGGCCAATGTCTATTTGCAGTGCCTGGTGTTGGGATTCGAGGGGCGGCTGCGAGGCGAGCAGAGTCAGGCTCAACATGAAAAATTACGCCTGGCGCTGTTCACCTTTGCCTGGCAGCACGAGGCGGATTATGCCGATGTCAGCGCCAGGCTCACGCAACCTTCAGCGGTGCCGCCGGTGCAGTTGCCGGTGCGCCAGTCGTTGCCCGATGGCTTTCGCCTGGGCGTGGGGATTCTCGCCATGGTTTTGTTACTGACCGGGTTGGGGCAGTTGTTCTGGCGTGATATCCGCCAGGAGCTCGAGCCGGTCTTGCAGATGACCGATTCGGTTGCCGCATCGGAGCAAGACTCATGAGTACTTTGGAGATTATCGGTCTGGTCATCGCCGTGCTGGTGGTACTGGCCATTATCGCGGTGGCGGTCTGGTGGTTGCGCACCCAGAGCGGGGCGGCGATCCGTAGTTTTTATGCCTCGGTACGGCACATGGAACAGGAGCAGGGTGCCCATGACCGCTACCAGATTCCCTGGTTACTGATGCTCGGCAATGAAACCCAGGGCACGCAGTTATGCAGCCAGTGGCGCCTGCAATCGACGGACAAACCGGCGTGGTTCGGGCGCTGGTGGTCGGACCCCGAAGGCGCTGTATTGGTGGTGCCGCAGGCGCTGTTTCTGCCGGATGAAGGCATGAGCCTGCAACGCGGCGGCTGGTGGCGCTTGTTGGGGTTGATCTTGCGTTTGCGCAGCAGACGTCCGCTGGACGGGGTGATCTGGACTGTGCCGGTGAGTCGCCTGGGCAATATCGAGCAGGCCTCGGCCCTTGGTCTGGCGGCTCGCCGACGCTTTATCGACCTGTTGCAGCGATTCGGACTGAGCCTGCCGGTGTACGTGGTCATTACCGGCATGGAAGAGTTGCCGGGTTTCCAGGAGTTGATCACTGCATTGCCGGTCGAGACCCGCGAGCGGGTATTGGGCTGGTCATCGCCTCACGGCCCCGATGCCGTCTGGCAATCGCAATGGAGTGATCAGGCGCTGGACCAGGTTAACCGGGCCTTGTCGGAGTCGATCATCGAGATCGGTGCCTTGTCCGGTCATTTGAGTGGCGAACTGTACGGTTTGCCGGAACGTCTTGAAGCCTTGCGGCGCAATCTGCAAACCCTTTTGGAACCGGTTTTTCAGGGCAATGCCCAAGGCGAAGCGCCACGTTTTCGAGGGGTTTATTTCACCGCCAACCAGCCTGCGAAAGACGCGGTCGACGGGTTCTCGGCCTACGACAGCGGGTTACAGGAGAGCGCGTTCGCCCGACAGTTGTGGCAACGGCGGGTGGTCGCCGAACGCGGGCTGGCCCAGGTCGTGCCCCGGTTATTGCGCCTGCGGCAGCGTTGGCAGCGCTTGACCGGTGCGGTGGCGTTGGTGGTCGGTGTGATCTGGGTCGCTGGCATGCTGTGGGTCTGGCAGGAGTCGGTCAAGGATGCTCATGAGTTGTCGCGCCTGCTGCAAGGCGCACAGAAGAATTATTTGGCGGTCACGGACGAGTCGCATCGACTGGAGTCGACCCGGCGCAATGTCCAGGGTTTCTGGCGGGTGCTGGACAAAGCTCCGCGCTGGAGCTTTACGTCGGTGGCGTTACCCACTTCGTGGTTTTCGTCGCTGGACGTGCAACTGGAGGATCAACTGCGCCTGACCGCACACAGCCATTTGTTGCAGCCGTTGCACGACCTGCTGAACGCGGAGCTGGTGCAACTCAAGGCTATCCGCAACACGGAACGACGTGGCAACGTCGAAAGCGAAGACCCGGCTCAATGGCAGAACTATGCCAAGGCCAAGGAACTGGTGGAACGTGCGGTACGTCTTGAGCAACAGAACCAATGGTTCAATCAGGCGCTGAACACCCCTAAGGCACCGCTCGAAGACCTGGCGTTGCTGAGTAACAACGCCTTGTCCCTGAACTTCAATATCGGCACGTTGCGCCGTGCCGGTTATTACAATCGGGTGTTGCTCGATACCGATGGCGGCGACTTGAAACCGCTGGACCTGGCCATGGAGCGTTCGACGATCGAGGAAAACTTTTCCGGGCTGATGGAACGCTGGCTCGACCAGTATTTTCTGGCGGACAACTTCGTGCGCCAGGCCGGTTATCTCAAGTTGCACCTTGAGCGGCTGGAGGCTGGAAGTGGCAATTCCCTGACGGAGCTTGAGGACCTGCGGGCGCTGATCGACGACCTGCAAGCGCTGATTGGCCTGACCAACTCGGCGTGGGGTCGCGGCAAGGGCCAGGACCTCGTCCCGGGCTATCGCGAGATGATGGACAAAGTGCGCCAGAGCACTTTGCTCGGCCCGCAAGTGGAGCAACAACTGGATCAGCGAGCGTCGAAGTTGCAGCAGAGTTTTCGCGATCAGTGGATCGCCCAGGCAGGGGCCAGAGGTAACTTGCTGGTGCAACAAGGCAGCGGGCAACTGGCGTTGCAAGAGCATGTCAGCCAGTTGAATAACGCGGTGCAGGCCCTGTTCAAACGTGATTTCGTGGCCATCGCCTTACAGGCCGATCAGTCCGATGCGCCGAACGGGCAGGGACAGGGCGTTGATGGCGACGACCTCGCCAATGCGCTGAACTATTTTGCCAGTTACAAGAGTTACGCCGCTGAAGAACTGCCACGAATTCCCCCCGCGTATCGTGGCGCCTTGCTGCAAGCGGCTGAAGTCGCCGTGGTCAAGGCCATGTTGACCAGCCTGCGGGAACACAATGCGCAGGCCAACCGGGGGGTATTCAATGTGCAGGCGTCACAGGCCATTGACTTGCAGAAAGCCTTTATCGAAGTGCGTCGCAGCGATCTGGCGACGCGTTTGCAAAGTGCCTTGAATCGCCGGGCCATGGCCGAAGTCACCAGCGGTCTCGAGGAAATCGTCGCCCAGCCGCTGTTCAGCGGGCGCACTGAAATAAGCCAGTGGGACGGCTCGAAAAACCTCGGTCTGCAACTGTATGGCGCCAGCGATGTGCAGGATTTGAAACTGAGCCTCAAGCAGCAGTTCAACACCATGCTGGGCATCACCGAACGACGCACCTCGGCGCTGGAGTGGTTGAAAACCCAGCAGCAGAATCTCTCGGCGCTGGATTACGAGCGCGTGACGCAATTCAGCGCCCTCAACGATGAACTGCTCAAGTACAAGGAGCAGAATCCCGCCAGTTCGCCGGCCCAGATCGAGCAGTTGGTGAGCCGCGACTTCATCGAAATGGATGCCACGTCCTGCGGTCAGATCCTGCAAACCGCCAATCTGTCCGGCGGGCGAGGGACGTTGGCCCTTCGCGCGCTGGATCTGCAACAAAGTGCCCTGCAACGCTGCCAGTACCTGCAACAGCGTCAGGCCTCGGCGGCGTGGAACGATCTCGCCAACTATTTCAATCAGTACCTGAGTGAGCGCTTTCCATTTGCCAATGGTCTCCAGGCTTCCGACGCCGACCCTGCGCGGGTCCAGCATTTCCTCGAACTGATCGACAAGCGTTTACCAGTGGCCCAGGCCGGGTTGCAGTTCAGCCAGACGCCGGAGCGCCTGGCCGCCGAGGATTTTCTTAACCGGTTGAAGCAGGCCAGTACCTGGCTGGCCCCTTTGTTTGTGCGAGACAAGAGCGGGATCCTGGGTGTTGAAATGGACGTGCGCTGGCGCACTGATCGAGAGGAGGAACGCGGTGCGGATCAAGTGATCGCCTGGGGGCTGGACGCCGGCAATCAACGGATCAGCTATCCCGGCGAGGCCCAGCCGAACCTGCGCTGGACGGTCGGCCAACCTGTGCGGCTGACCTTGCGTTGGGCCAGGAACGGCTACCAGCGCCCGGCCAACGATCCGTTGCAGCCAAGTCTGGTGGTGCGCGATCTTGAAGCCGGTTGGGAGTACAGCGGTCCGTGGTCGTTGCTGCGTTTGATCCGTTCGCATCAGTCGGTGCAGCGCCAGCCGAATATGGATTACACCGATTTTCCCCTGACGTTGCGCTTGCCGGTGACGGCGCAGACCAGCACGGCTGTGCAGACGTTGATGTTTGTGCGCCTGTCGTTGATGACCCAGGGCTCGAAGCTGCCGTTATCCATTGCACCGCTGCCCATCCGGGCTCCGCGCTCACCGTTCATGGTGACCGGGGCAACCGCGAACCTGGTGAACAATGAGGAGGGGCTATGAGCCTGCCTTCAAAAACGTTGCCGGACCTGATTGACCGGTTGCTTGAGCCGATCAGCGAGCAGGCGCCTTGCGGCGTCGATTTGCGCTATGAACGTGAATTTGACCAGGCCCGCGAACTGCGCCGGGAGGACGACACCAGCCTGCCGACGGGCGTCTGGCAGTCGTCCATCAAACGGGCGCAATGGCCGGAGCTGGAAAAACTGACCACGTCCTTGTTGCTGGAGCGCAGCAAGGACCTGATGCTCAGCGCCTGGCTCGGTGAGGCCTGGTTGCATCAGGACGGGCTGGAAGGGTTGCCGGGCAGTCTCGCCCTGATCGCCGGGTTATGTGAACGCTATCCCGGGCAGCTTCATCCTCAGGCTGAGGACGGCGATCAGTCATGGCGGGTGATCCCGCTTGAATGGCTGGCCCGTCGCTACAGTGAAGTGCTGCTGACCCGGGTGCCGCTGCTCGATCCGCGTAACGGCGAGTTCGATGGCTTGTGTCTGGATGCCTGGCGGCGGTTGCAGCTGCAACAGGTGCTGGCCAACGACAGCAAAGCGGCGAAAACCTCGGCGGAAACCGCGCGCAGTGAACAGAAAAAACTCACCGAGCAGATTCGCATCACGCCCCTGTCGTTCTGGTTGCACAGCCAGGGCAATCTGCTGATGAGCCTGCAGCATCTGCAACGGCTGGAAGACTGGAGCGATGCTTATCTCGGCACCCAGGCGCCGGGTTTCAAAGCCTTGCAGGATGTGATCAAGGCGTTATTGATGCTGGTTCAGGAGTTCATCGCCATGCACCCACGACAGTCAACCGGGATACCCGCCGAGGCGCCGCCCGTGGTGGCGGCAGGTCCCGCCGATTTGCCGACGGCCCCCTCGGCGCCTCAGGTGTTTCGTGAGCCAGCGAGTCGAGAAGAGGCGTATCGGCAATTGTTGTTGATTGCCGAGTACCTGGCGCGCACCGAACCCCACAGCCCCGTGCCGTATTTGATCAAGCGCGGGGTGGAATGGGGCAACAAACCCCTGAGCGAGCTGTTGGGCGAACTGATCTCGGCCGACGCCGAATCCCGGCGCCTCTGGACGCTGCTGGGCGTCCTTTAGTCAGTGAGCCTGCACGGCGGTGGCCGGCGCGGGTAAGGCAATGGGTGTCAACACCGGTTGGCCGGCAAAGAACGCCATCAAGTTTTTCCCCACCAATTCCACGGTGCCTTGGGTCGCTTCCGGGGACAGTCCCGCGACATGCGGCGTCAGGATCACGTTGGTCAGCGTCTTGAGTGCATCCGGCACCTGAGGCTCGGCATCGAACACATCCAGTGCGGCACCCGCAATGCGTCGTTGTTCAAGCGCGCTGACCAGGTCTGCCGTGACGATCACCGAGGCTCGGGCGATGTTCACGACAAACCCCTTGGGGCCCAAGGCGTCAAGTACTTGCTTGTTAATCAGGTGTTTGGTGCCAAGGCCGCCGGGTGTGGCGATGATCAAAAAGTCGGAGGCGCGTGCCAGTTCGGTCGGCGTCGAGCAGAAGCTATAAGGGATGTCGCTGCGGTGCTGGCGGTTGTGGTAGCTGATGGTCATGTCGAAACCGTTGGCGGCGCGTTTGGCGATGGCCATTCCGACAGCGCCGAGGCCGAGGATGCCCAGGCGTTTGCCGGCCAGGGAAGGGCGCATGATTTTCGGCCACTCGCCTCGGCGCACGGCGGCGTCGCAGCGAGGGATGTCACGCACCATCGCAAGCAGCATGGCCATCGCGTGGTCTGCCACCGAAGAGGCGTTGACCCCCGCGCCATTGGTGACCGTAATACCCCGGTCGGCAGCGGCCTGCAGGTCGACATGCTCGTAACCGGCGCCAATCACGCAAATGATCTTCAGCGCCGGCAGCGCAGCGATTTCATCGGTATACAGCCCCAGCGGGCCGCGGGTCAGCACTGCATCGATACGCGCGCCATGGGTCGCTATGGCCTCGGCGCGCTCGGCGGGGGTCGGCGCCAGAATCAGGTGAAAGCCCTGATGTTCGAGAATCGGCAGGTAATCGTTGATGGTTTCGACCAGTACCAGGACGGTTGCGGGCATGCTGGGCTCCTGTGGCTTGAATATCCCTAGAGATGGCTGGCTTCAAAAGGCATTGGCAACGACCAAAGATCGCAGCACTGTCAGATGATCATAGCGGAACAGGAGAGGGAGGCTATGGCGCTGTCAAAAAGGTGCGCGCAGCTTGCAGAACTTCATCGGACAAAGCGTCGCCCCGGGTAGCCCGGGCGAGCGTCAGTGCGCCGACCATGAGGGAGTATTGCACCAGCGCCTGTTGACGATCGCGGGCATCGTCGCCCGTGTTCATCAGGGGAGTGAGCGTGTCGAGCAATGAGCCGAGGCCTTCCATGAAGGTTTGGCGCAGGCCGCTTTCGGCGGCTTCGTGGCACATGTCACCGGCAAACGCCACCACCGGGCAGCTTTCGCCCGGATTGTCGCGGCTGGCGGCCGACAGGTAGGGTTCAATCAAGGCCAGACGGGCGGCGGTCTTGTCGTCGCTGGCGGCGATCCAGTCTTTCCAGCGGTCTGTCGATTGCTGGAACGCGCGGCCGCTGGCTTCCTGGGCCAGGGCCTCTTTGGATTCGAAATGCCCATAAAATCCGCCATGGGTCAGGCCCGCTGCCGCCATGATGTCGATGACGCTGATGCCGTGCACCCCCCGTTCGCGAAACAGGCGCGTGGCCGCCTCGACGATGATCTCGCGGTTGAGTTCGGCTTGCTTGCGGGAAACACGGGGCATTGGCGGCTCACAAAGATAAAGGATGGCGATCAGAGGGCGTACTGGGCAATTCCGTTGCCGAACGACCAGTTTTCTTTTTTCACTTCGACCAGATTGATGAAAACATCCTCCAGGCGCACTGCCAGTTCAGCGTGCAGGCTCTCGGCGATGGTTTTGTAGAGCAGTTTCTTCTGCTCGACGGTTCGGCCTTCGCTCAGGGTGATCTGAATCACCACCAGTTGGTCGGTGCGATTGATCCCGAGGTATTGCGGATCAAAGATGAAGTGCTGCTCGTCGTGTTCGGCGAGGATCTGGAAATTATCGTTTTCCGGCACGCCAATCGCGCTGTGCATGGCGGCGTAA
This sequence comes from Pseudomonas sp. LBUM1670, assembly GCF_059695695.1. Classification (NCBI taxonomy): domain Bacteria; kingdom Pseudomonadati; phylum Pseudomonadota; class Gammaproteobacteria; order Pseudomonadales; family Pseudomonadaceae; genus Pseudomonas; species Pseudomonas sp. LBUM1670. The sequence continues at coordinate 2,724,453 of NZ_CP166783.1, forward strand.
ATCAGTTGGCCGATGCGTTTGGCGTGGGTGGGGTCCTGATGCTTTTTGATGTCGATACGAACCAGTGGCATGGGAGGTCTCCGGAAGGGATACGGTTACTTAAAAATACATGATGATTGACCTTTATCAAGTGGAGACTGCTGTTCGGCGATCCAAGGCCGACAAACTGGGGTCTTTGAAAATACAAATAGCCAATGTGGGAGCGGGCTTGCTCGCGAAAGCGGTGTTTCAGTTAACGATGATGGGGACTGATGCGCCGCTTTCGCGAGCAAGCCCGCTCCCACATTGGAATGTGTTGAATCCAACTGATCCGCACCACCATTCCTCAGCTAAGTCTTTGCTTCTGTTCATTAATCCCGGACAATCGCGCCCCTGTTTCGGCCAGGGCGCTGCCTGTCGGATTTTTCCGACTCGTCCTGACCGGGTAGCAACTGACCGGAATGCGGAGGTCCCACCGGATGAATGATCAGGCCAATAGCGTCAACGAACGTTATGTAGCGGCGAAACCTGTCAGCCTTGAAGGCTGGAATCGCCATGACACCACCTGGATGCTGGGCCTGTTCGGCACGGCCATCGGGGCCGGTACCCTGTTTTTGCCGATCAACGCGGGTTTGGGCGGTTTCTGGCCGTTGCTGCTCCTGGCGCTGCTGGCGTTCCCCATGACTTTTTACGCACACCGTGGACTGACCCGCTTCGTGTTGTCCGGACGCGAAGGCGCGGACATCACCGAAGTGGTGGAAGAACACTTCGGCATCAAGGCGGGTGCGCTGATCACCTTGCTGTACTTCTTCGCGATCTTCCCGATCCTGCTGATCTACAGCGTGGCGCTGACCAACACTGTGGGCAGCTTCCTTGAGCATCAGCTGCACATCATGCCGCCACCGCGCGCCGTGTTATCGTTCGTGCTGATCCTCGGCCTGCTGTCGGTGGTGCGTTGCGGTGAGCAGGTGATCGTCAAGGCCATGAGCCTGATGGTGTATCCGTTTATCGTGGCGTTGCTGTTTCTGGCGGTGTTCCTGGTTCCGCACTGGAATGGCGGCATCCTGACCACCGCATCGACGCTGCCTGAGCCGTCGGCGCTGTTGCACACCTTGTGGCTGGCGATTCCGGTGATGGTGTTCTCGTTCAACCATTCGCCGATCATCTCGGCGTTCGCGGTGGACCAGAAGCGTCGCTACGGTGACCACGCCGAAGAGCGCAGCTCGCAGATCCTGTCCCGCGCGCACGTGTTGATGGTGGTGATGGTGCTGTTCTTCGTGTTTAGTTGCGTGTTGACCCTGTCGCCGGCGCAACTGGCGGAAGCGAAGGCGCAGAACCTGTCGATCCTGTCGTATCTGGCCAACCACTTCAGCAACCCGACCATCGCGTTTGCGGCGCCGTTGATTGCGTTCGTGGCCATTTCCAAATCGTTCCTGGGGCACTACATCGGTGCCAGTGAAGGCCTGAAGGGGCTGATCGTGAAGAGCGGCAAGCGTCCGGCGCCCAAGACGCTGGACCGTATGACCGCGGCGTTCATGTTGGTGGTGTGCTGGATCGTTGCCACGCTGAATCCGAGCATTCTGGGGATGATTGAGACACTGGGTGGTCCGGTCATTGCGGCGATTCTGTTTCTGATGCCGATGTATGCGATTCGCAAGGTGCCGGCGATGGCGCGGTTTCGTGGTCAGGCGTCCAATGTGTTTGTGACGGCGGTGGGTTTGGTGGCTATTTCGGCGTTGATTTATTCGTTGAGTGCCTGATCGTTGCGGCTCGTTTGATTTGATTTGATTTGATTTGATGAAATGAATGACGGCTGATCCGCTTTGCGGGTTGGCCGTTTTTTTTGGGGAGAGTGTCGGGGATTGCGGTTGTCCACCGGGTCTATGGGAGCTGGCTTGTCGGGCCGCCGCATCGCTGTGATGGCGGCCTGACAGCCGGCCTCTCCTTGCAGATGTGCCCGGAACCATTGTGGGAGTGGGCTTGCTCGCGAAGGCGGTGTGTCAGGTGGCGAGTTTTTTGATGGGGTACATATCCGTTGCTGCGGTAACGGCGGCTGGCGGTTTCGCCCTTACGGCGAGTCCCTTTTCCAAACGCCGAAAAGGAACCAAAAGGCTTTGCCCCTGACGTACGGTGCCTCGCTAAGGCTCGGCATGCCCTCGCTCCGGTCCTGCTCCGTGGGCCCGCCGCGATCGGCCATCCATGGCCGTGCGCGGCTAACCCGGCATCCATGCCGGGTTGCCCACTGCGCAGAACCTGCGCTCGGCCTTCCGACGGGGCAGATCAAGATCAAAAGCCAAAGCAAAGCAAAGCAAAGCAAAGCAAAGCAAAAGCAGTGCAGATACCCATCTTGCGCCGGACAAAATTCCAAATGTGGGAGCGGGCTTGCTCGCGAATGCGGTTTGGTATCCGCCATTGATGTCGACTGACACGGCCCCTTCGCGAGCAAGCCCGCTCCCACAGTGGATCGGCGTACGGCTGTCGCTTTTCACCAATCATCAGGTCGAACGTTAGCTCGCCTGCAGCTTTTGATCTTGCGGTGTACGCCCCCTCGAGAGGCCGAGTGGAGGTTCTGCGCAGTGGGCAACCCGGCATGGATGGCGGCGGGCCCACGGAGCAGGACCGGAGCGAGGGCATGCCGAGCCTTAGCGAGGTACCGAACGAAAGGGCAAGAGCCCTTGGTTACTTGGGGCTCTTCCAAGTGACTCGCCGTAAGGGCGAAACCGTCAGCAGCCCTGACCGCAGCAACGGATATGTACACAAAAACCCAGCCATAAAAAAAACGCCGCACATCTCGCGATGGGCGGCGTTTCCTACAGCCTTGTAACGTTACGCTTGAACAACCGGAATATTGGCGTTCGCAGCAGCCTCACGGAACTCGGCGATCTGGTCGAAGGACAGGTAGCGGTAAACATCGGCCGCCATGCTGTCGATCTTGCCAGCGTACTCCATGTACTCCTCGACGGTCGGCAAGCGACCCAGGATGGACGCAACGGACGCCAACTCAGCCGAAGCCAGGTAAACGTTCGCGCCGTCACCCAGACGGTTCGGGAAGTTACGGGTCGACGTCGACACCACAGTCGAGTTCGGCTCTACACGTGCCTGGTTACCCATGCACAGCGAGCAGCCCGGCATTTCCATGCGAGCGCCGGCCTTGCCGTAGATGCCGTAGTAGCCTTCCTCGGTCAGCTGGTGAGCGTCCATTTTGGTCGGCGGCGACAGCCATAGACGGGTTGGAAGCTGACCTTTGACCTGATCCAGCAGCTTACCGGCAGCGCGGAAGTGACCGATGTTGGTCATGCACGAACCGATGAACACTTCGTCGATCTTCTCGCCAGCAACGCTGGACAGCAGACGGGCGTCGTCCGGATCGTTTGGCGCGCAGAGCACAGGTTCTTTGATGTCGGCCAGGTCGATTTCGATGACTTCAGCGTATTCGGCGTCAGCATCGGCAACCATCAACTCAGGGTTGGCAACCCAGGCTTCCATCGCTTGAGCGCGACGTTCCAGAGTCCGTGCATCGCCGTAACCTTCGCCGATCATCCAGCGCAGCAGGGTGATGTTGGAGTTCAGGTACTCGGTGATCGATTCTTTCGACAGCTTGATGGTGCAACCGGCAGCCGAACGTTCGGCCGAGGCGTCGGACAGCTCGAAAGCTTGTTCGATGCTCAGGTCGTCCAGGCCTTCGATTTCCAGGATGCGGCCGGAGAAGGCGTTCTTCTTGCCTTTCTTTTCAACGGTCAACAGGCCAGCCTGAATCGCGAAGTAAGGAATGGCGTGAACCAGGTCACGCAGGGTGACGCCCGGTTGCATTTTGCCTTTGAAGCGCACCAGGATCGATTCCGGCATGTCCAGCGGCATAACGCCGGTGGCTGCGGCAAACGCAACCAGACCGGAACCGGCCGGGAACGAAATGCCCATCGGGAAACGGGTGTGCGAGTCACCACCGGTGCCGACGGTGTCCGGCAGCAGCATGCGGTTCAGCCAGCTGTGGATGATGCCGTCGCCCGGACGCAGGGAAACGCCGCCGCGGGTCATGATGAAGTCTGGCAGGGTGTGGTGGGTGGTCACGTCGATCGGCTTAGGGTAAGCCGCGGTGTGGCAGAAGGACTGCATCACCAGATCGGTCGAGAAGCCCAGGCACGCCAGGTCTTTCAGTTCGTCACGGGTCATCGGACCGGTGGTGTCCTGAGAGCCCACGGTGGTCATTTTCGGTTCGCAGTAAGTACCTGGACGAACGCCTTTGCCTTCCGGCAGACCGCAAGCCTTGCCGACCATTTTCTGTGCCAGGGTGAAGCCCTTGCCGGTGTCGACAGGTGCTTCTGGCAGTTTGAACAGATCGGTAGGGCCCAGGCCCAGCTCGGCACGGGCCTTGTCGGTCAGACCGCGACCGATGATCAGCGGGATACGGCCGCCGGCACGAACTTCGTCCAACAGTACCGGAGTCTTCATTTCGAAGGTGGTCAGGACTTCGTCAGTGCCGTGTTTGCAGACTTTGCCAGCATGTGGGTACAGGTCGATCACGTCGCCCATGTTCATGTTGGTAACGTCGAACTCGATCGGCAGTGCGCCGGCATCTTCCATGGTGTTGTAGAAGATCGGAGCGATCTTGCTGCCGAAGCAGAAACCGCCAGCACGCTTGTTCGGCACGTAAGGAACGTCGTCGCCGAAGAACCACAGCACCGAGTTGGTGGCGGATTTACGCGAAGAACCGGTACCGACCACGTCACCAACGTAGGCGATAGGGAAGCCTTGACCGCGCATTTCTTCGATCTGCTTCATCGGGCCGGTAACGCCTTGGGCGTCAGGCACGATGCCTTCGCGGGCCATTTTCAGCATGGCGAGGGCGTGCAGCGGGATGTCCGGGCGGGACCAGGCGTCTGGAGCAGGGGACAGGTCGTCGGTGTTGGTTTCGCCGGTGACCTTGAACACGCGCAGGCTGATCTTGTCGGCCAGGACAGGGCGGTTCTTGAACCACTCGCCGTCGGCCCAGGACTGGATCACGCCTTTGGCGTGTTCGTTGCCGTTACGGGCTTTTTCCGCGACATCGTGGAACGCATCGAACATCAGCAGGGTGTGCTTCAGTTGAGCAGCAGCGACAGCAGCCAGTTCGGCGTCGTCGAGCAGGTCAACCAGGGTCACGATGTTGTAGCCGCCCTGCATGGTGCCGAGCAGTTCAACAGCGCGTTTCTTGTCGATCAGAGGGGATTTTGCTTCGCCTTTGGCCAGGGCAGAGAGGAAACCGGCTTTTACATAGGCCGCTTCGTCCACGCCAGGCGGAATGCGATTGGTGATCAGGTCAACGAGGAAAGCTTCTTCGCCAGCCGGGGGATTCTTCAGCAGCTCAACCAGGCCTGCAGTTTGTTCGGCGTTAAGCGGCTGGGGAACGATACCCAGTGCTGCACGCTCTTCGATATGTTTGCGGTAGGCTTCAAGCACAGTTATTACCCTCATCAGTGGTCCCAAATGGGTGTCCGGGACGCTCATCCCGAAATTGCCGTACTCATGCGCTGCGTGGCGTTGTGGGCCACTTAGCCAGAATTACCGACAATTCCTTACAGAAGCTGCTTTCAAAGTTTTACGCCTGCAGAACGGGGAGCTGATGAGGGTTGGCGTAGAGCTTTTCCCCGCTGGAAAAACCCTTCGCCAACACCGCTCTGAAGGAACGACTGTGCTCGTGACGCTTTGAAAACAGCTTCTAACGGACATTGGCGCCTTAAAAGGCTGGCTGATTCTACGGCAAAAAAAATTTAAAGGTAAGTTCGCCTCGGAACTTTGAGGGGTGATGAATGTTAGACAAAGGGCTAACATGCCGACCTGTTCTGCTTTCCCGTGTTCTCTGACCTATGCCCAATCAGACCATCAAGACCCCCTGCGTCGGCCTTTGCTCCACTGTTTACGGTGACCTGGTCTGCCGTGGCTGCAAGCGTTTCCACCATGAAGTGATCCATTGGAACGGTTACAACGAGGAGGAAAAACGCGCGGTGTGGCTGCGTCTTGAGCAGCTGTTGTCCCAGGTGATGGCCAGCAAACTGGAGGTTTTCGACCCGCAGCGCCTGCGCCTGCAGCTGGAACAGCGCAAGATTCGCTTCGTGCCGCATCAGTCGGAATATTGCTGGGCGTACCAGCTGATCGCCCGGGGCGCGCGGGTGATCAACAATCTGGAGGCCTACGGGATGGTGCTGCTGCCGGAGTTTCGCGACTGGAACCTGCCTGAGCTGCGGGATGCGATCGATCGGGAGTTCTTTTTGCTCTCGGAGGCGCATTACCAGCGTTATATAGCACCCGGGTTTCTAAAGGATGCGTTCGGCGGTTAATTTTAAAAGCTTCGCGAGCAAGCCCGCTCCCACATTTGATCTGCGTTGTTCACAAAACCATTGTGGGAGCGGGCTTGCTCGCGAAGGTGGCCCGATTGGCGCCGCAAAAATCTCAATGCTGCGTCACGATCTCCTCCAGATGATCCATGATCGTATCCGGCTTCAACACCAGCACATCGCTCTCCACCGCATCCAGCACCACTTCCGCCGTATTCCCGATCAACGCCCCGGACAACCCGGACCGCGCGACCGTGCCAATTACCGTCACCGCCGCACCCAGCTTATGCACCGTGTACGGAATCAACACATCCGCCGGACCTTCCGCGATATGCAGGTGGTCGTCATCGATGTCGAACTCGGCCTGAAACGCCTTGCACTGTTCGCGATAGCGCGCCTCGATCGTTTCACTGAGCTGCAACGTAGGATCCGCCGCCGACAGCATTGGTGACGGATGGGCGCTGACCACATGCAGATGAGCCTTGGCCAGGCTGGCGATGTCGTAGCCGTGATCGACAATGCTGGCGTGCAAGGTGCGGTGTTCATCATCGGTATTGCCGACGTCGATCGCCGCCAGAATGACCCCGCCCGTCCAGGGCTTCGAGGTTTTGACCAGCAGCACCGGCGTCGGGCAAGAGCGCAGCAGTTTCCAGTCCGCCGGGGTCAGCAGGGCCTTTTTCAGCGGGCTGTCGGGATAGTGCTGCTTGATCACCAGCCCGCAACCTTCCGCTTGCTGAACATCGACGATGGTCTCGTGCAGGCTTTCGTTCCACGCCTGCTCGGTGGTAACGCTGTAGCCGTCCTCGAGCAGCGCCGCCTTGAGCACACCGAGCATGCCGCTATGGTCATGCTTGCGGTCGCACACCAGCAGATGCAAATGAGCCTGGGTCACGCCGGCAATCAGTTTGGCCCGTTTGAGCGCCAGGCTTTCCGAGTGTTCGGGGTCGATGACCACCAGAATGCTGCGAATGGCTTGCATGATCGGGATCTCCAGGAAGTAAAAAACACTGAGTTGGACAACTATAGTTGCTGGTCGCGCATCCGGGGCTTGATGCATATCAACGGTCGCGACTGGTGGTCTGGCCGCGGGCCGGTATAATCGGCGCCCTTCGTTTTAACCTATATGTCCGTGAGCCCCATGATCCTTCCCGAAATTCACGAGTTCCTTGGCTGCCGCACCCCCGACGGCTGGGTCCGGGCCGCGCTGGCCGATCAGGAAACCTTGTTGATCGACCACAAGAACTGCGAATTCAAGGCCGCCAGCACAGCATTGAGCCTGATTGCCAAGTACCACTCCCACGTCGACCTGATCAACCTGATGTCGCGTCTGGCCCGGGAAGAACTGGTGCACCACGAACAAGTCATGCGCCTGATGAAAAAGCGCAAGATCGAACTGCGCCAGCTGTCCGCCGGACGTTACGCCTCGGGCCTGCGCAAAGTGGTGCGCAGTCACGAGCCGGTCAAACTGGTGGATACACTGGTGGTCGGCGCGTTCATCGAAGCCCGCAGTTGCGAGCGTTTCGAGGCGCTGGTGCCGCACTTGGACGATGAACTGGGCAAGTTCTATTTCGGTCTGCTGAAAAGCGAGGCGCGGCATTTTCAGGGTTATTTGAAACTGGCGTATCAGTATGGTGATGCCAAGGACATCGCCCAGGTGATCGACCGGGTCCGTGCCGCTGAGCAGGATTTGATCGAGTCACCGGACGTGGAATTCCGCTTCCACAGCGGTGTCCCAGCCGCCGCATAACCCGTAGGAGCACGGCTTGCCGGCGAAGGCGTCCCAGGAATTGCCTTCGCGGCAAGCCTGGCTCCTACGGGTCGGGTTACGGCCCAACCGAGAATTAGAAATCCCACTTCGTGGTCAGCATCAGGTTGCGCGGTTCGCCGTAGAACGTGGTGCCGTAGTTGCCCAGGCCCGTCAGATACTTCTTGTCGAAGACGTTGTTGGCGTTGGCGGTGAAGCTCAGGTGCTCGTTGTACTGATAACGGGTCATCAGGTCGATGAGGGTGTAGCCGCCTTGTTTGAGCGAAGTGCCACCTTCGGTAGGGCTGGAGCTCTGACCGTAAAACGCGCTCTGCCAGCTGACGCCGCCACCGACGGTGACTTTGTCCAGTGCGCCAGGCAGGCGGTAGGTGGTGAACGTCCGCACGACGTGTTCCGGTTTGGTGGTGGCCAGCGGGAAACCGTAGATCCGTTGCTCGTCCTTGTCGCGAGTGCGGGCATAGGTGTAGCCGGCCGACAGGTTCCAGCCCTCGGACAGTTCACCCGCCAGTTCCAGTTCCACGCCTTTGGTGGTGGCGCCGGGAATGGCTTCGTAAACATCCTGCCCGGTGCCGTCGGTGGTGACGTATTGGGCGATGTTCTCCTGCTCGATGCGAAAGAAAGCCAGGCTGGCGTTCAGTTTGCCTTCGAGGTAGGCCGCTTTCAGGCCGGTCTCGTAGCTGTTGCCTTCAACCGGCTTCAGGGTCGAACCGGCAGCGTCCTTGTAGGTCTGTGGCTGGTAGATGTTGGTGTAGCTGGCGTAGACCGAATAGGTGTCATCCAGGTCGTAGATCACACCGGCGTAAGGGGTGACGACGCCGTGTTCCTTGTAGCTGGTTTGGGTGTCGGGCTGGCCGGCGCCCGGGTAGTAGCTGTAATCCTCGTTGTACTTGAAGGTGCTCACGCGGCTGCCGAGGATGATCGACAGATCGTCGGTCGGGCGCAGGCGCGTGGCCAGGTAAGCACCGTTCTGACTGGTGGTGCGCTCGTACTTGCCGTTCTTCGGGAAATCCTGTTCCGGCAGGTTGCCTTTCCAGTCATAGATGCTGCCCGGCACACCTCCGGCTCCGGGGATGACGCTGTCGAATGTCGCGCCGGTCTGGCGGGCATGGGACGTCATGAAACCGGCCACCAGTTCGTGCTCGCGACCGCCGAGGGTGAAGGGCCCGGAAACGTTCACGTCAGCGGTGTTCTGCACGCGATGACCTTCCCAGCGACCCCAGTAAAGGGACATGCCTTCACCGGTGGCGCGGTCCGGGAAGCCACCGCTGGCTGAGGCCAGGCGCGTATCGTGATCGGTGGTTTTCTGGTTGAGATTGACCTTGAGTTTCCAGTCATTGGCCAACGCCTGTTCCAGCGACGTGAAGTAGGTGACCGTGTTGAAATCACGACGGCTCCAGTCGGCGCCCGGGTTGAAGCTGCGCGAGAAGTCGGTACGGCCACCGTCTGCGAAGTACACCGTGTTGCCGGTCCAGGAGGTGCCGCGTGGGGTGGCACTGGACTTGTCGATGCCGAAGTTCAGCAAGGTGTCGTCCGTCAGGTCAGCTTCGAGGATGCCGTAAAACAGGTCTTTCTTCTGGTTGTAGTGATCGATGTAGGAATTTTTGTCCTGGTACGAACCCACGAAGCGGCCGCGTACGCTGCCGGTATCATTCAGTGGACCGGAAATGTCGCCGGTAGTGCGGTAGCTGTCCCACGAGCCGACGGTGCCGCTGATCGAGGCCTTGAATTCCTTCGTCGGCTTCTTGCGAATCAGGTTGACGGTGGCGGACGGGTCGCCTGAACCGGTCATCAGACCGGTCGAGCCCTTGACGATTTCGATGCGGTCGAGGCTGGCTGCGTCATCGCTGTTGTTCGGGTTTTCACCGTAGACACCGTCGTACGGCTGGTTGACCCCGTCGTACTGGAAGTTGGTGATGGCAAAGCCGCGGGCAGAAAACTCGGTACGGTCGCTGTCGTATTTTTGCGTCGAGACGCCGGGGGCGTTGCGTAGCGCATCGCTGACACTCTGCACGCCGCGATCGTCCATTTGCTGACGGGTCACCACGGTGACCGATTGCGGCGTTTCACGGGGCGACAAAGCCAGGCCAGTGGCGGAAGACGTTGAGCCCGTGGTGTAGGAATGGGTGTCCTCGGTGGTCTCGCCCAGGCCTACGGCAGAAATACTCGTCGCACCCAGTTGCAGCGCGCCGTCGTCTTTGGGCGCCGGTTTGCTTTCTACCGTTTCGGCGGCATGGGCGGTGTAGGAAAGGCTCAGGAGCGCGGCTGGCAGGGCCAGTGCCAAGGGGCGCAGGGCAAAACGAAAACGTGCGGCGAGTGGGTGCGACATGGAGATCCCTTTGTATCGAATCGGTCGGTAAGTGAAAGGCTTCTGAGGGTTAACCGAACGAAAAACGCAAAAGGGAACTGCTGTGTGCAAAAAAATTCGAGGTCCGTGTTTTTCTTGGGTTTAGCGGACCAAATCAAGACGCTCATGCCACTGCGCGATGGATTCTTCCGGCCAGATTTCGCACTGCCGATCACCATGATGCGCCGGGACCTCCACCCACGGCGCTTTCGAACCGAGCATCACGTGCGTGTACTCGGGTGGTACGGGCAGCGCGGTGTCGATGGCCGAGGCGAACGGGTGAATCAGTTCCGGCCATTCAGGGCTGAACAGCCACAACCCCGAGCCACACACCGAACAGAAGTGCCGCTCTGCCGTGCTGCGGTGGGCGCGTTTGTCGCCGTCATCCTTGAGCCGCGCGTGGTAGATCGCGATGGATTTGCGACCGCGCACCTTGAGGCTGGCGGCATCGCCAGCGATGTTGACCGAGTAACCGCCACCGCCCTGGGTCTTGCGGCAGATTGAGCAGTAGCAACGTTGATAAGGGTAGGGGTGGGCGCTGGTCAGACTGAACGACACGGCGCCGCAGTGGCAGGAGCCTTCGAGTTGCATGGGGGGCCTCCGGTGGGGTGAAGTTATGCGGTTCAGCCTAGAAGATTTGTGGTGCAAGTGCTGACGCCTTCGCGAGCAAGCCCGCTCCCACATTGGATTTGTGAACGACATAGATCCAATGTGGGAGCGGGCTTGCTCGCGAAGAACGATAACGCGGTCCCACTGGACGCCCACCGATAGCCCAGTCAGCATGGCAATTCAAAACCGGGACCTGATCTGATGCGCCGACTACCTTCCCTTGCAGCACTGAAAACCTTCGAATGCGCCGCCCGTCACGCCCACTTCGGCCGGGCCGCCGCAGAGCTGTGCGTCACCGACAGCGCCGTCAGCCATCAGATCCGCCAGCTCGAAGAGCAACTGGGCGTGTCGCTGTTCATCCGCGAAGGCCGGCAAATCCGCCCGACCATGGCCGCCGGACGCCTGATGCAAAGCCTGCAGCAAGCCTTCGAACTGATCGGCGAGGCCTGCGATGAACTGCGCGACCCCTCATCGCTGGCGGTGTTGCGCCTTGCGGTGACCGCCGAACTCGCGCAAAAGTGGTTGATGCGTCGCCTCACGGATTTCTACGCGCGCTACCCGCACATCACCTTGCACCTCTACGAACAACCGATCGACGCCACCGCGCCGGGGGAAGATATCGACTTGGCGATCACTTACGGCACCGGCCCGGTGGACAGCAGCGCGTACTTCGTCCGGCCATTGCCGGCCTTGCAGTTCTTCCCGGTGTGCAGCCCCGGCCTGTTCAATCAGGGAACCTTGAAAACCCCAAAGGACCTGGCGCGCCACTGCCTGTTGCACGACGATCAGGACGGCAAGACCTGGACCGCGTGGCTCACCAGTCATGCCGGCGATCAACGCCCCGAACGGCAACTGTATTTCGCCCACGCCGGTTTGGCGCTCGAAGCAGCAGCCCAAGGGCAGGGCGTGGCCATGGGCGATAACCTCACGGCCCAGGAAGATTTGCTCAGCGGTCGGCTGGTCCGGCCGTTTACTTCAAGCATGACCGCGCTGGGCCAATACGCGCTGGTGTGCGAACGGGTGCGGCTGGAGCGTCCGGCGATGGCGCAGATGCTGGAATGGTTCAACGATCAGCTGATCGATTGATGAGTTGAATTCAAGTATTCCGAAATAATCATCGTTGGCGAGGAGGGCGCCGGCGACCTTAGCCTGTGGTCATCCAATCCCCGTTGATGAGGTTTGACCATGGCACGTTTGCTCGACTCCACCCCCAAGCATGACGGTTTCCGCCTGCCCGGCGAATTCGAAACCAAGGCCGGTTGCTGGCTCGGCTGGCCGGAGCGCACCGACGTCTGGCGCAACGGCGCCAAGCCTGCACAGAAAGTCTGGGTGCAGATCGTCACCGCCATCTCTCAAAGTGAACCGGTCACCGTGTGTGCCTCCGCCGCGCAATTCGCCACGGCGCGCCGTCAGTTGCCACCGCAAGTGCGCGTGGTGGAGATGACCTGCAACGACACCTGGTTCCGCGACAGCGGCCCGTGCTTTGTGGTGAATGACGCCAGCGGTGAAGTGCGTGGCGTCGACTTCGAATTCAACGCTTACGGCGGGCTCGACGGAGGCTTGTATTACCCGTGGGACAAGGACGACCAGATCGCCAGCAAAATCCTCGAAATCGAACGCTGCGACCGCTACCGTGCGCCGCTGATTGCCGAACTCGGTGGCATCCAGAGCGACGGCCAGGGCAGCATCCTCACCACCGAACAGTGCCTGCTCAACCGCAATCGTAACCAGCACCTGGGCAAGGAAGAAGCCACCCGCCGACTGACCGACTACCTCGGCGCCGAGCAAGTCATCTGGCTGCCGCGCGGTTGCAAGTTCGATGAAACCGACGGTCACGTCGACGACCTCGCGTGCTTCGTGCGCCCCGGCGAAGTGGTGCTGCAATGGACCAATAACCGCGATGACCCGCAATGGGAAATCTATCAGGAAGCCTACGACATCCTGCGCAGCACCCGTGACAGCCGTGGCCGCGAGTTGATCGTGCACAAGTTGCCGCAGCCCGATGTGCTGGAATGGACCGCTGAGGAAGCCGAAGGTTTGGACCAGCAAGACAGCACCCACACCCGTCAGGCCGGCACCAAAATCTGCGCGTCGTACATCAACTACTACGCCGGCAACACCTCGATCGTGGTGCCGCTGTTTGGCGATCGCAACGATCAGGTGGCGCTGGCGACACTGGCCGAACTGTTCCCGCAGCGCAAGATCGTCGGCATCGAAAACTCCCGGGAAATCCTGCTCGGCGGCGGTAACGTCGCGTGCATCACCATGCCGCAATATGCCGGTAAAGGAGTGTAATCATGGGCCTGCACAAACTGACTCAAGCGTTATCGCTGGTGCTTGCACCTTTGTGTGTGCAGGCCGCCGACAGCGCCAGACCGGTGGTGAACCTGTACATCTGGGGCGAGTACCTGGCCCCGGATACCCTGACCAATTTCGAGAAGAAGACCGGCATCCATGTGGTCGCCGATCACTTCGATTCCCTGGAAACCGTCGAGACCAAACTGCTCACTGGCCGCAGTGGCTATGACCTGGTGCTGACGGCGGGGCAGCATTTGTCCCGGGCGATCCAGAGCGGGGCCATTCAAACCTTGAACCCGCAACAGCTGCCGCACTTTGCCGGCGTCGGTGACGAATTCCGCCAGCACATGGCGGTGTTCGATCCGGGCAATCGCTACGCCGGGATTTATGCTTGGGGCACGACCGGTGTGGGTTATCAGGAAGAGGCGATCAGAAAGCGTTTGCCGGACGCCCCAACCGACAGTTGGGCGATGCTGTTCGATCCGGCAGTGGTGTCGAAATTTGCCGATTGCGGTGTGAGTTTGCTCAATGATCCCAACGAGGTGTTCGCGGCGGTGATGAAGTACATGGGGCTGGACATCAACCGCCAGAACCTCGATGACCTGAAGCTGGCCGAGCAGCAACTGGCGAAGATTCGGCCGTACATCCGTTACTTCGACAATGACCTGAACATCAGCGACCTGGCGAACGGCAACACCTGCGTGGCGATGTCGTGGAACGGCAACGTGGCCATCGCAGCGGGGCAGGCAGAGGCTGCGAAAAAGCCGTTCACGTTGACCTACCGGATACCGAAGGAGGGGACCTTGATCTGGTTCGACGCCATGGTCATTCCCAAGGATGCGCCGCATCCCGAGGCCGGTCTGGCGTTGATGGACTACCTGATGACGCCGGAAGTGATTGCGCCGATTACCGACACCATCCATTACGCCAATGCGATTACGGCGGCGGATGGCTTGATCGACCCGGCGATTCGTAATGACCCGGGGACCTATCCGTCGGCGCAGGTGCGGGCTTCGTTGTATAGCAAGAATGACAATGGCAAGGCATTCAATCGGGCGTTGATTCGGGCGTTCAGTCGGTTGAAATCCGGGTTGTGACTGGCTCTGGATGATGGGTTGAATGGGCTGACGCCTTCGCGAGCAAGCCCGCTCCCACATTGGATCTCAGTGTTCACGAAATCCCTGTGGGAGCGGGCTTGCTCGCGAAGAACGATAACGCGGTCTATTTGGCCGGCACCCGCCACAAATACCAGGAAGCCACCGTCCGATAAGGACTCCACCCCAACCCGATCTCCACCATTTGCTTGCGGGTCGGTTGCACCTCCAGCCCCTTCAACCGCCGATACCCCTCACGCACCCCAAAGTCATCCGCCGGCAGAATATCCGGCCGCTCCAGGCTGTAAATCAGCAGCATCTCCACCGTCCAGCGCCCAACCCCGCGCAACGTAATCAACCGCTCGATCAACGCCTCATCATCCATCGCCAACGCCGTCGCATAATCCGGCACGACCCCATCCAGCGCCGCCTGAGCAATGCCCTGAATGGTCGCGATCTTGCTCGCGGAAAAGCCGCACCCGCGCAACTGATCGAACCCGGTCGCCAGAATCTGCTCAGGTCGCGGAAACGCCGTCGATGGAAACAACGCCAGCAGCCGACCGACAATCGCATCCCCGGCTTTGGCGTGCAGTTGCTGATAGGCAATCGCCCGCACCAGCGATTCATACGGATCGCGCGCCGCATGCGGCTGGTGCAGGCAAGGGCCGATGGCCGCGATGTGGCGCGCCCAGTCTTCATCAATGGACGCGAGAAACGCCGTCGCGGGCAAGTAAGGATCGGTCAAGCGTTCACCGCCGTTTTCAGCAACGCGTTCACTTCCCCGTAGGAGAACGCCTTGAGGTGGCTGCTATCGAGTTTGCCGGTTTCCAGAAAACTTTTGGCCAGGCCAGCCATCGCACCGTAAAGAAACTCGGCGATACCGGAACCTGCGCTCAACCGGCGAACGCCCAGCGCTTTCAACGCTTCAGGCGACGGCAACCCCGGCAGCCCCAGTACGTTCACCGGCAGCGTAGTGCCATGGCACAGCGCAGCAATTTCGTACTCGGCCGAAACGCCGGCCGCAAACAGCCCGTCAGCACCCGCCGCCTGATACAGTGCCGCACGTTTGAGCGTTTCCGCGACGCGATCTTCGGCCGGCACCAGACCCTTGAGGTACACGTCGGTGCGAGCGTTGATGAACAACTTCACTTCGCGGCGCTCGGCAACCTGACGGGCGATTTCGATCTTGCGGGCCAGCAGTTCGGGCGGAGAAGCACCGTCTTCGATATTGATGCCGACGGCACCGGCGGCGATCACCGCATCAATCACTTCGGCAACCCGTGTCAGGTCATCGGAATAACCGGCCTCGATGTCCACGGTCAGCGGTAGCGAAATCACGCGTGCGATGGACTCGACGGTCGAGACCAGGCGTTCGATGGGCAGGGCATTGCCGTCCGCATAACCGTGAGCCCAGGCCACTGCCGCACTGCTGGTGGCCACCGCTTTGCAGCCCAGTTGCTCGACGATGCGCGCCCCGGCGGCATCGGCGACGTTGGTGAGAATCAGCAGACCGTCCTGATGCAGCCTGTGGAATTGCTGGTCGAGCATGTCCATCGAATTTCCTTATGAAAAACACCGAAGCGTCAGAGCGCGAGTTGTTGTTTGACCTGTACCGCCGCGTTTTCCAGCCTGAGCAGAAACGCCTTGCGCGGTTGTCCTCCACCATAGCCCGTCAGCGAGCCATCCGCACCGATCACCCGGTGGCAGGGCAAGACGATCGAAATCCGGTTATGCCCGTTGGCCAGACCCACGGCACGGCTGGCGCCGGGTTTGCCCAACAGCGCGGCGATGGTGCCGTAGGTGCTGGTCTGGCCGTAGGGAATTTTCGCCAGTTCGGCCCAGACCTGCCGGGAGAACTCAGTGCCGGGCAAGTGCAGCGGCACCTTGAATTCGGTCAGCTTGCCGGCGAAGTACTGGGCCAGTTCCTCTTCAATCTGCCGCAAGTGCGCGTTGTGCCCGGGCGCTACCGCATAGCCATGACGGTTCTGCAACGCTTCGACTTCCCGAGTCAGCGCCGGCCGGTCGAGAAACTCCAGCAGGACAAGCCCGCGCCGCTCGGCCATGGCGATCATCGGCCCCAGCGGCGTGGTCAGGCGCGTGAACAGCAGGGGCTCGCTGTTGGCCGCACGACCGGGGGTGATGTGGAAGGATTTTTGAAAGGCATCACGAAAACCGCTCAAGGATTCGTAACCGGAATCGAACGCCGCGTTGTCGATGGAATCGCCCTGCTTGATCCCGCCCAGCGCCATGCCAAGGCGTCGGGTGCGCAGCCACGCGTGAAAGGTCATGCCGAAATGCTGCTTGAACCAGCGCCGCAGTTTCAGCGGTTCGATGCCTTCGGCCAGCAACTGCGCATCGGTCCAGCGCAGTTCGGGATCGGCGTCCACTGATTTGAGCAGCGTCTGCACCCAGTCCGGGGCGATGGCGGCCGCGTCCAGCGGTTTGCAGCGCAGGCAGGCGCGGTAGCCGGCAGACAGGCAGTCATCGGCATGGGCGAAGAACTCGACGTTCTCCGGTTTCGGTTTGCGCGCCGTGCAACTGGGGCGGCAGAAGATGCCGGTGGTTTTGACCGCAGTAAAAAACACCCCCTCGTAGGTGGTGTCTCGTTCGAGCATGGCGCGAACCATCTCGGCGTGGGGCGGAAGCATCGTGTTTTGTAGGTTCATGGATTCAGCATAGGGCGCCCCGCCTCAGGCCTCCACCGACAAATCGACAGGAAACTTTCTAATGTGGGAGCGGGCTTGCTCGCGAAGAGGCCATCACATTCACCATCATCATTGACTGGCAGACCGCTTTCGCGAGCAAGCCCGCTCCCACAAGTAGGTAACCAGTCTTTCAGGCCCGGAGCAACACCAATCAGCGGCAGGGCAAGGCTATGTTTTTGCTTGGCTTTATTGTGCAAAAAAATTGTACGAGCGTCCGCTTTTAGGTGTGCTGCCTGTCAGTATTCACTGCGGCGACATAAGGAGGGCCAGGGTTACCCTGATGAACTCCTCATTCTTGTCGATCGTATCCAGTGCGCCCCGCCCGTTGTGGGCGACATCGCCTGAACCGCGCTATTCGACCCAGTTGGACAGTTCCATGATTGCGGCCTCAAGGGTCAGCTGATTTTCGTTGATTTTGTAGAGCAGGGAAGGGATCAGGTCGGAATTTGGCATCGCGAATCCTCCGTGGAGAACTCAGCGTAGCGGTGGAAAATCGGGGACGACCTAGCTAGGCTCCTTGTAAGAACAGGAATCGTTCTCGTACCAATTTTCGGACCAGTAGGTGGGTTTTAACGTGTTGAATCGAGTGAGGTTACGTATGAAACCGCTGTAACGCAGTTCACGCTTACCATTTCCTTCGAGGGAGGGTAGAACCATGGCTGTAATCAATGGGACCGAACAAGGCGACTTTATATTTGCCAACCCGGAGGCCGATCAGATCTTCGGCCTTGGTGGCGACGACTTTATTCTGGGTGAAGGAGGTAACGACACAATAGAAGGTGGTGACGGCAACGATGATATCTCCGGTGGTGACGGCGACGACCTCCTTCGCGGTGGCATCGGACTCGACAGGCTCACGGGCAATGCCGGTGCAGATACCCTGACCGGTGGCGCGGATAATGACTCTTTCCACTGGTTTGTCGGCAGTGGCTCGGATTCCTCTTCCCTGGCCCGCGACACGGTTACCGACTTCCAGGGCGCTGGCGTTCCAGGTGGTGACACCCTGGTCCTCTCCGCCAACAACCGGCTGGTTTTCGAGGGGGCTCGCACCACGGTACCTACGCTGGGCGCTGCGCTCGGTTTCGGCGGCAACGGCTTCACCGAGGTCTTCTATGTCGCAGGTGCCGCCAGCACGCTGCTGTTCGCGGATTCCAACGACAACGGCGTGTTTGACGCCACGGACTTCTCCGTACAACTGACGGGGCGGCACAACCTCGTAAAAGCCGATTTCGGCACCACGACCTTTGTCCTGCGTGGCACCGAAGGCAATGACGTGATCAACGGCACCGCAGAGATCGACAGGATCTTCGCGCTCGGTGGAAACGATGTGGTTAACGCTGGTAACGGCAATGACATCGTCGACGGCGGCGCCGGCAACGACATCCTGAACGGTGACGCGGGCAACGATCTGCTGACCGGTGGGCTCGGCAATGACATCCTGAACGGTGGCGACGACCGCGATAGCATCACGGGCAACGACGGAAACGACATCATTGACGGTGGTGCCGGCAATGACCCGCTGCTTTCCGGCGGCAACGGCAATGACATAGTGAGAGGCGGTGCAGGCAACGACACGATGGACGGCGATGCCGGTAACGACCAGTTGTTCGGCGGCATCGGTAACGACGACTTGTTCGGCGAAGACGGCAACGACCAGATGTTTGGCGAGGACGGCAACGACGAACTGTTCGGCGATGCCGGCAACGACCAGTTGTCCGGCGGCAATGGTGACGACGTGCTCGAAGGCGACGCCGGGGCAGACCAGTTGAACGGCGGCGCCGGCAATGACGAGTTCGAGTTCTTCCTCGGTTCGTTCAACCCGAACTCGCCCTTCGCAACCTTCGATACGGTCCAGGACTTCCAGGGTGCAGGTGTGGCCGGGGGCGATACGCTCGAGCTGAACGATGAGTTCGTATTTCGTGGCCAGGTCACGCTCAATCCACAGCTTGGCGCGGTACTGGTCGGCGGCGGCAACGGCATCACCGACCTGCTCTACACGGTCCGCCAGGGCAACACCTGGCTGATTGCGGATGAGAATGACAATGGCCTGCTCGACAGCACCGACTTCACCGTGAAGTTCCTCGGCGTCAACAACTTCACAGTGGGCGACTTCGGTAACAATACCGACTTCGTCACGGCCGGCACCAATGGGAACGACATCATCGTCGGCACCGATGGCGACGACAAAATCTTCGGCCTCGGTGGCAACGACCAGTTGTTCGGCCAGGCGGGCGAGGACCTGCTCGATGGCGGTAGCGGTGACGACGTGCTGCTGAGCGGCACCGGCCTGGATAATCTGTTCGGCGGCGAGGGTAACGACACGCTCACCATCGAGGATTTCGGCAGTGCCTTCGGCGGTGCCGGGAACGACCTGGTGATCGGCAGCAGCGCCGAGTTCGCTTTCCAGACGACCCTTGAGGGTAATGAAGGCAACGACACACTGCAGTCCGGCAGCGCCGGCGCCTTCATGATCGGTGGTACGGGGGAAGACCTGCTGGTGGGCAGTGCGGCGGATGACTTCATGGTCGGCAGCCTTCAGTTCGAACCCGGTCTCGATGCGGACAGGTTCCAGTTCGGTGCCCTCTGGGGAACGGACACTATCGCCGACTTCGAGGACGGCACTGACCTGATCGACCTGAGCACCAGCGGTTTGACCTTCGCGGATCTCACCATTGGAGAACAGTTCGGCGAGGCGGTCATCAGCGTCACTGGCCAGCCGGATGTGGGCAGCATCACCTTGAGCGGCGTGCCACCGGCCGCCATCACCGAGGCGGACTTCGCCTTTACCTGAGTGATCGGCGCATGCTCACGCCCGGTGATGGCGTGAGCATGCAGAGGCAAAGGGGGCTGATTTATTTTCTTGCTGCGAATGCCAGCTTTGGCTCTAGGCTGTGTGAAAACCCCCGATGAAATTCAAGGTTCGCGTTGCTACGCTGACCCGTACAGTCGTGAACCGCAGGCACCGTACAATCATGGGAGGCAGTGTCTATTCGATCGGGTCGAGTTGATCCAGCGCCCGGTTCACCGCCAGTTCGCCGAGCATGATGACTTGCGCAATGCCCAGCAGGGTATTGCGACTCGGCCCGTCCATGTGGTCCGCCAAATCCATGGTCATGACATTGGCCGAGGCCAGTGACTCGCAGGCATGGGCCAGCAGGGTTTCGGTGTCGAGCTCAGGGTTGACGATGAACATGGTGCCGGGTGTGCGCGGGGTGGCTCTGAGGTCGGCAGCCGACGGGAAGTGAAAGTCGAGGGCTCGTTCGGCGGCCTCGTTGAGTTTGTTTGAATCGGGTTCGTAGGGGGAGGCCGGATCGGTGTCTGGCGGGTTGGGAGAGTGCTTTTTCATTGGCTAGATCCACATTTGGAGCGCCATCCCTTTTGCTGCTAAACGAAAGGGAGGCAGCTGTACGCAGGTTAGCAGACCGGGGATCTAGCGAACCGGCGCACCCGAAGGTGCCCTGCGCACAGCTACCATCAAGTCCAGGCATGACGATGCCTGACTGATACAGCTTGCGCACTTCACTAGAAAACCACGGGCTGCTAAACCCGATCACTGATGGGCAGTGACGGGAATCAAGTTACCGAGTGGCCCCGAAGCGCACAAGCCGGCGGATTCTGGCGTACCCGTAGGCAACGACGCAAGGTTGTGTAGCTTTCAGGAAGTAAATCTGGCCGCGCTTAAACAAGCAGCTTAAACGGCCAGATCCGATAAGAAACAGATCGATTACTTCGCGAACTTCTTCGCGCCAGCCACGCACAAAATCACCGCAACGGTCACCGCCAGCATCCCGATGCTGACCTGCTCATGAAGCAACGTCGCCGCCAGCGCCAAGCCAAAAAACGGCTGCAGAAGTTGCAGCTGCCCCACGGCGGCAATCCCGCCTTGCGCCAGCCCGCGATACCAGAACACAAACCCGATCAGCATGCTGAACAGCGACACATAACCCAGGCTAAACCACGCTGGCATGCTGATCCCGGCAAACGAAACGGGTGTGCGCCACAAGGTCAACAGCGCCATCACCGGCAGCGACAACACCAGCGCCCAACAAATCACCTGCCAGCCGCCGAGTGTCCGGGACAGCTTCGCCCCTTCGGCATAACCGAGGCCGCAGGCCAGGATTGCCGCCAGCATCAGGAGGTCGCCTTCCGGCGAGGCGGTCAGTCCTTGGGACACGGCAAACCCCACCACCAGCAGGCTGCCCAGAATCGAGAAAAACCAGAACACCGGACGAGGGCGCTCGCCACCGCGAACCACACCGAACACGGCAGTCGCGAGTGGCAACAGTCCCACGAAGACAATCGAGTGCGCCGAGGTCACGTATTGCAAGGCCAGCGCCGTCAACAGCGGAAACCCCACCACCACACCCATGGCTACGATGACCAGCGGCAGCAACTGGTTGCGCGCCGGACGTTTTTCCTTGAACAGCCACAGCATGCACAGCGCGAGCACGCCAGCGATGGTGGCCCGGGCAACCGTCAGGAACACCGGATCGAATTCCAGCACCGCGACCCGCGTGGCGGGCAGCGAGCCGCTGAAGATCACCACGCCGATCAGTCCGTTGAGCCAGCCGCTGGTGGTGTTTTCCAGAGCCTGGGTGTTCAGATTCGATACTCGTTCCATTGAGAGTCACACTCGACAAAGGGTTTAAGCGGCGGGTTGCCTTAGGCGCATCGTATGACCGACTATTAAGACAATCAAAAAATTGTCATGGATACATCGGCCTATGCCTCGCTTGCGCTACAAGTCGCTGGTCGACACCTTTGCCGCAGACATCCGTTCAGGACATTTGCCGCCCGGTACGCGCCTGCCAACCCATCGTCAGCTCGCCGCTGAGCACGGGTTGGCGCTGGTCACCGCCAGCCGCGTGTACGCGGAGCTTGAGGCGATGGGCCTGGTCAGTGGCGAAACGGGGCGGGGCACATTCGTCAGGGAGACGTCGCTTCCACCCGGTCAGGGCGTCAGCCAGCACGTGGTGGCTGTGGGCATGGCCGATCTCAACTTCAACTACCAGTCATTGCCCGGTCAGGCCGATCTGTTGCGAACGGCCTTGCGTCAGCTCGCGTTGTCCGGCGACCTGGAATCCCATTTGCGCTATCAGCCCCATGCCGGGCGCCTGCATGAGCGGGCCTCGATCGCAAACCATCTGGCTTCACGCGGGTTGAGCGTCCAGGCCGAACAGGTGTTGATTGTCAGTGGTGCGCAGCATGGGTTGGCAGTGACGATGATGGCGTTGCTGAAACCGGGCGATGTGATCGCGGCGGATGCGTTGACCTACACCGGTTTCAAGGTGCTGGCCGAATCGCTGCACCTGGAAATCGTGCCCATTCCCGCCACGGATACCGGGCCTGATCTTGAGGCGTTGGAAGCGCTTTGCCGGCGCCGCTCGGTGCGGGCCGTCTACACCATGCCGACGCTGCATAACCCGCTGGGCTGGGTGATGGATGCGCAATGGCGCAACCAGTTCGTGTCGATTGCGCGCCAGCATGACCTGTTGATCATTGAAGACGCCGCCTACGCCTTCCTGGTCGAAGACGCCCCGGCACCCTTGGCCGAATTGGCACCGGAACGGACCGTCTACGTGTCGGGGTTCTCCAAGAATGTCGCTACGGGACTGCGCGTCGGTTTCGTTGCCGCGCCGGTCGAAAAGGTGCCTGCACTGGAGTGTGCGATCAGGGCAACCACCTGGAACACTCCCGGCGTGATGACGGCCATCACCTGCGCATGGCTCGACGATGGAACCGTGAGCCAACTGGAAGCGCAAAAGCGTGCGGATGCTCAGGCCCGGCAAGCCATGGCCGCCGAGCTGTTGAAAGGGCTGCGCTGCATGACTCATCCCAATTCGTACTTTCTGTGGTTGCCTCTGGCGGAAGACGCCAGAGCGGATCAGATCGCCATGGAGTTGATGCACGAGCAAGTCGCCGTCTCCACCGCCGAACCTTTCGCAACCTCTGTCCACGTACCGCATGCAATCCGCTTGGCGCTGGGGTCGGTGGATATGGATTCGCTTCGACAAGCGCTGATCAAAGTGAAACGGGTGGTGGGCGCTTACTCCTGAGATAACCACGACCTCCTGTAGGAGCGAGCTTGCTCGCGATGGACTTCAGGGCGACGCCTGTATCCAGAGAATACGCGTTATCGTTGGCGTCCATCGCGAGCAAGCTCGCTCCTACAAAAGGCAGCTTTCGCTTAACTGACTGGCATTAGGGCAAGCCCGCCCCCACAAGGGGAAGTGTTTGACCATACCCGTCAGTGGGCAGTTTTCTTCAATACGTGGGCCAGACCGCTCTTTACCTTGAGCTCTGGTTCAACTGAATTGAAGAAGGTATGCGATGAGTCTGATTATTTCGATGGCAGCGTTTGCGCTGGTGGCGTCCATCACGCCGGGGCCGGTGAATATTGTGGCGTTGAGTTCCGGCGCACAGTTCGGTTTTCGCGCCAGTCAGCGACACGTGGCCGGGGCGACGCTGGGTTTTGTGTTGTTGCTGGTGCTGATGGGGCTGGGTCTGCATGAGGTGTTGCAGTTGTGGCCGGCGCTGACGCGGGTAGTGCAACTGGCCGGCGTGGCGTTTTTGCTGTTCATGGCGTGGAAACTGGCGGCGGACAACGGGCAGCTCGATGCCAAGGATTCAGCACGGGCGCCGTCGATGCTGTACGGCGCGGTCATGCAATGGCTCAACCCGAAAGCCTGGCTGGCCTGCGTCGCCGGCATGGGCGCGTTTGTCGCGGACGGCGAGACGCGGCTGGTCTGGCAGTTTGCGGCGGTGTATCTGGTGATCTGCTACTTGTCCGTGGGCTGCTGGGCGTATGCCGGGACTTTTTTGCGCGGTTATTTGAACAACCCGGCGGGTATGCGGCTGTTCAACCGGATCATGGCGGCGTTGCTGGCCATGAGTGCGATCTACCTGTTGTTGCCTTAGACGCCCATAAGATCGGCTTCTGTGGTGATGGGGCTTTTTGTGGTGAGGGGATTTATCCCCGTTCGGCGGCGGAGCCGTCGCAAGACCTGAATGTGAGGTTTCCCAGACACAATGCTGGGGCCGCTTCGCAGCCCAACGGGGATAAATCCCCTCGCCACAAAAGCCCCCTCACCACAGATGTCAGCTAGGGTTGGCGCTGGCCACAGGGATGTGCGCTGACCTCAGCCGCGATACTGCCCCGGCGTGGCCGCCAGATGCTGTTTGAACGCCCGCTGAAAATGCGCCTGATCGGCAAACCCCGCTTCCAGCGCCACGTCGGCGATCAGCTGGCCGCTGCGCAGTCGCTCCCGGGCGAACTGGATGCGCCGGTTGACCAGAAAGGCGTGGGGCGTCATGCCGTAATGCTGTTTGAACGCGCGGATCAGGTACGACGGCGACAGTTGCGCGGCGTCGCAAATGTCTTCGAGCTTGAGCAGTTGCGTGCAGTGGTCACGGATGAAATCCGCCGCGCGTTCCAGTTTGAAATTGGGTTCGCGCAGCGGTTGATCACCGGGATTGAGTCGTTGCTGCACCTCGGTGAAAAACTCCACCGCCGCACTGTGTTTGCGCAGCACGTCCTGCTCGCTATCGACCAGTATTTCGTACAACGCGGTCAGGCCATTAAACAGGCTGGCGTCACACGTATGGGTGATGGAAAACCGCCGAAATGCCTGGTCGTCGTTGAACCCGAGCTGATGCTGCAAATCGGTGAGCCACGGCGTATCGACGTACAACATCAAATACGACCACGGCTGGTCGTCGATCGGATTGCAGGCGTGGACATCGCCGGGATTCATCAGCACCACCGTGCCGGCGCTGACCTCAAACGCCGATTGTTCATGGATGTAGGTACTGCGCCCGCCGGTAATCGCACCGATGGAAAAATGCTCGTGGGCATGCCGGGTGTAGCAGACCTCGCGGCCGTCGGCGATGGAGCGGGCCTCGATGAAGGGCAGGGCGTCGTCGCGCCAGAAGCGCGGGGACTTGTCAGCGTCTTTGGCAGGGGTGGACTTCATCGTCGGTGTCCTCGGCAGGTCAGCGTCGGAGTGTATTAGCTCTCGCCGTCAAAGGCTCGTTGCAGTGCCGCGATGTCGAGCTTTTTCATCTGCATCATCGCCGCCATGGCGCGCTGGGATTTTACCGTGTCGGGGCTTTTCAGCATGTCCATCATCGCGATGGGCACGATCTGCCACGACACGCCGAACTTGTCCTTGACCCAGCCGCATTGCTGGGCCTCGACAGGACCACCCGCCGACAGACGCCCCCAGAAGTGGTCGACTTCTTCCTGGGTCTGGCAATTGACCTGAAACGAGATCGCTTCGTTGAACGTGAAGACCGGGCCACCGTTGAGGCCGGTGAAGCTTTGCCCATCGAGTTCGAAACTGACCGTCAGGACCGAGCCGTCGGGCTGACCGTGGACTTCCTGACCGGCTTTGCCGTAGTGGGTGATGGCGGTGATTTTCGAATGATCGAAGATGCCGCAGTAGTACTTCGCGGCCTCTTCGGCCTGATGGTCGAACCAAAGGCAGGGCGTGAGTTTTTGAACGCGTTGCATGGCGCTGCTCCTCTACACGGGATTCATGCTGAGCTTTCAGCGTAGCCAGCCTGTCGTCGTCCGGGAGTACCGTAGATCGACAAATCGCCGGTCAGAAATCCCAGCGGGTGGTCAGTTGCAGGCTGCGCGGTTCGCCATAGAACCCGGTGCCGAAGTTGCCGAGCCCGGTGTAATAGGTCTTGTCGAACAGGTTCTTCACGTTCAGCGTCGTGCTCAGGTGATCGTGGAAGCGGTAGCGCGCCATGACGTCCACCAGGGTGTAGCTTTGCTGGGTGATCGTCGAGGACTGGCCGAAGTTGACGGTGTCCTTGGGGTTGGGCTGGAACACGTTGCCGAAGAATTCGCTCTGCCAGTTCACGCCGCCGCCGACGGTGAGCTTTTCCAGCGCGCCCGACAGGCGATAAGTGCTGAACACCCGAACCACCTGTTCCGGCGCGGTGGTTTGCAGGATCGAGCCGTAGACGTTATCGCCTTTGGCATCGCGGGTGTGGTTGTAGCTGTAGCCGGCCGACAGGTTCCAGCCTTCCATCACTTCGCCGGCCAGTTCGACCTCGAAGCCCTTTGTGGTCGCGCCTTGTACCGCACGGTACACCGACTCGGAATCGACGCCGCTGACGTAATGGGCCAGGTTGTCCTGCTCGATGCGGAACACGGCGAAACTGGCGTTCAGGCGCCCACCAAAATATTCGGCCTTGATCCCCGCTTCGTAGCTGTCGCCCTGCACAGGGTCGAGCAATTTGCGCTGGGCATCCTTGCTCATCTGCGGCTGATAAATGCTGGTGTAGCTGGTGTACACCGAATACGTGTCATCGAGGTCGTAGACCAGCCCGGCGTACGGCGTGACCACGCCGGTCTGGTGGTAGCTGTCGCGCAGGTCCGGGGTGTTTGGATCGCTGTAATCCAGGTCATCGTTGGCCTTGAACTGACTGACGCGGGTGCCGAGGATGACCGCCAGATCGTCGGTGGGCTTGAGTCGCGTGGCGAGGTAGGCACCGGTTTGCCGCTGGACGATGTCGTTGTCGCCAACCTTGGCAATGTCCGGTTTCGGGAACTCGCCGCGCCAGTCGTAGATGCTGCCGTCGACGGGCGGATAGACCGAGCCGTGCACCGGAATGTCCTGGCGGGTGTTCATCGACATGAAGCCGGCAATCAACTCGTGCTCGCGACCGAACAGGCGGAACGCGTCGCTGAAGTTGACGTCGAGGTTGTCCTGCACCTGATCGCCCTTGAATTGGCCCATGTACATGAACATGCCGTTGCCGCTGACCGGGTCCGGGTTGCCGCCACTGGCCGAGGCGAGGAAGGTGTCGTGCTGGCGATGCTTACGATCGTAGCTGACCTTGAGTGTCCAGTCGTTCGCCAGCTGCTGTTCCACCGAGGCGAAGAGCGTCTGGTTGGTGAAGTCGCGACGGCTCCAGTCGGTGGCCGGGTTGAACGAGCGGGAAAAACGCGTCCGTGAACCGTCGCTGTTGTACATCGGGAAACCGGTCCAGCTGGCGCCACGGGAGCGGGTGTTTTGCTGGTCGATACCGAAGGTCAGCAGGGTGTCCGGCGTGAGGTCCGCTTCGAGGATGCCGTAGGCAATGTCCCGGGTGTTCCGGTAGTTATCCAGGTTGGCGCTGCGGTCCTGATAAGCCCCGACAAACCGCCCGCGCACATTGCCGCGCTCGCTCAGCGGCCCGGCGACATCGGCCGTGCTCCGATAGTTGTCCCAGGAACCGACGGCGCCGGTGATCGAGGCCTTGAACGTTTTGGTGGGACGTTTGCGGATCAGGTTGACGGTGGCCGACGGATCGCCCGAACCGGTCATCAGGCCGGTCGCACCCTTGATGATTTCGACGCGGTCGAAGGTCGCCATGTCGGTGCTGGTGGTGCCGTAATCGTAGACGCCGTCGTAGTCGGTATTGACGCCGTCGTACTGGAAGTTGGTGATCGGCAGGCCACGGCTGGAAAACTCCCAGCGTTCGCTGTCGTAATTCTGCACGCTGATGCCGGGCACGCGACGCAAGGCGTCGGCGATGCTGGTGGAGCCCTGATCGTCCAGTTGCTGACGGGTAATGATCGTCACGGATTGCGGCGTTTCGCGCAGGGACAGTGGCAGGCCGGTGGCTGAAGAGGTTGATCCGGTGGTGTAGGAATGGGTGTCTTCAGTAATGGCGCCCAGCGCCTGGCTGGAAATGTTGGTGGCGCCCAGTTCCAGCGGACCTTCAGTTGCGGCTTTGAGCACGTAGCCGCGGTCGCCCTGAGGCTGGGCTTGCAAGCCGCTGCCTTGCAACAGGCGCTGCAAACTCTGCTGCGCGGTGAACTCGCCATTAAGTCCCGAACTGCGTTTATCGCTTGCCAGATCGTTATGACCGGCGAGGAAAATCCCCGCTTGTTCGGCGAAGCTGTTCAGTACGCTCACCAGCGAACCGGCAGCGATCGCGTAATAACGCGTGTGGCTGCCTGACTGTTCATTGGTGGCGGATGTTTCGGCGAGGGCATGCGTCGCGACAAGGGTGAGCAACGCGACCGGAAGGGCCAGGGCCAACGGTCGCAAGGTAAAACGAGTGCGAATGGAGGCGTCGCGCAAATGGGTGTTCCCTGGCATCAAATCGAACGGCAATTGAAGGGCTTCACAGGGTTAACCGAACGAGAAACGCAAAAGGGAACTGCGGCGTGAAAGTTTTTCGCTCACGCAGGGGAGACCGCGTCATCGTTCTTCGCGAGCAAGCCCGCTCCCACGGGGGCCGATGCTGACCCACCAGCTCAGGGTTTTCTCCACGCGTATCGGTAGCGCCGCTTCCAGCAGGCGCAAAGCCTGATCGGAGTCCTTGAGCGGGAACGAACCCATGACCGGCAACCCGGCGATGGCAGGGTCGCAGGCCAGATGCCCGTGACGGTAGCGGCTCAATTCCTCGATCAACTGCCCCAGCGGCAGGTTATCCGCCAGCAACACACCGCGACGCCAGGCTTCGCGGCCCGCCGCAGCCTCGGAGGATGGCGGGATGTGGCTTTGCGTGAACGCCAATTGCCGTCCGGCCTCGACCACCTGCACCTGCACCTGGCCCAGAGTGGTTCGGACTTCGACCGCGCCTTTGTAGACGTTGAGCAACGTATGCTGCGCTTCCTGACGCACACTGAAACGCGTGCCGAGCGCGCGCATCCGACCCTGGGCGGTTTGCACCAGAAACGGTCGGCTGCTGTCCTTGGCGGTGTCGATCAGTACTTCCCCGGCACTCAACAGCAACAGGCGTTGCGTGGTGTCGAAACGCACATTCAATGCACTCAGGGCGTTGAGCCAGATCCGGCTGCCGTCGCTGAGCAGGCTTTCGCGGGTTTCGCCGGTGCCGGTAGAAAGGTCGGCAGTCCAGCGGCCCAAGGCGTCCGGCAGCGAAGTTTCGCGCCAGGCATTCCAGCCCAGCAGGCCGCCCGAGGCGAGGATGAGCAGGCTCTTGAGCGTTTGCCGGCGGGTGATTGGCGAGCGCGCGGTGTTGCGCAGTACCAGGCCGGCGGCCTGTGACTGATCGTCCTGCAACGCGGCGAAGCGCTGGCCCACGCGCTCGACGTACCGCCAGGCCGCCTGATGATCGCCACTTTGCGCCAGCCAGGCTTGCCAGCGCTGACGCTCGTGTTCGCCGACCTGCTGATCGTTGAGTTGCACATACCATTGCGCCGCCTGTTCGAGGCTGGCATGGCTGATGGTGTTGGAGGCGGCAGATGGCATGCGGTTACTCGATCAACAGGCCGTCAAGCTCGGCCTCGAGCATCGCGCAATGCATCAGCGCTTGCGCCAGGTACTTTTTCACCATGCGCTCGCACACGCCGATTTCTTCGGCGATGGCGCGGTAGGGCAGGCCGTGCAACTGGGCGAGGATGAACGCGTCGCGCACATTCTTGGGCAGGCGCAGCAGCATGGCGTCTACTTCGTACAGGGTTTCGACGATGATCGCCCGTTGCTCCGGCGACGGTTGGACCGCCTGCGGGCGCGAGGCCAGCGTCTCCAGCCATGCCTGTTCCAGTTGCCGACGGCGCCAGTGATCGATGCACAAGCCCCGGGCAATGGTTGCCAGGTAGGAGCGTTCGCGGGTTTCGCAATCGAACACCTGCGGGCGCTTGAGCACCCGGATGAAGATGTCATGGGCCAGGTCAGCGGCATCGAACGCATTGCTCAAGCGACGGCGCAGCAGCTCATGCAACCAGCGGTGATGAGTGACGTAGAGGTTCTGAACGCTGGAAGAATCGGCGACCATCATCGTGAGCACATGTCCATGGGCGCCAGGCGCCTTCGGTGCAAATAAGAATTGGTCGCGATTAAAACAAAAGGTTTGGTTGCATGCAAATGATATTGGTTTGCTTTTAGGGTGCATGAGTCTGCATGCGGTCAATATGACTTCTATGGGTGTCAAATTGACAATTATCGGACTTGGTCAAATTGACTTCTACAGCCCTAACCCTTTGATTTATAGCCATGAAAAACCTGGCACAAAACCTGAAATAACAAACGTACAACTGGTCTGATTCAGGAGTACGGAAAATGTTCGCTTACTTCGGCAATCCTCAGAATGTTCTGCACCTGTCGAGCCAAGTCCTGGGCGTGGGTCTGGCGCTGCTGCTGGCGGGTATCTACGGCGCTTATCTTTACGCCGGGCATTTGCCGATCGTGGTGCTGGTCTCGATGCATGCCATGACCATCATCGGCCCGACCCTGATCAAGATCGGCTACGTCATGCGCCTGCTGGCCCAGCATAGGATGGGCTCCGGCCTGGTCAGGGCGGTGGCCTGATGCGCCGGCTCGCTGCTGCACCGGTTTTCAGCCTCGGCTTTCGCCCGTTCTTTTTGGCCGGTGCCGGGTTTGCAGCCATCGCCGTGGCGGTCTGGGCGTTGTGGTTGTACGGGCGCTTGCCCGGTGCACAACCGGTCGGCGGCATGCTGAGCTGGCATCGGCATGAGATGCCGTTCGGGTTCGCCGCAGCGATCATCGCCGGTTTCCTGTTGACGGCGGTGCCGAACTGGACCGGGCGTCCGGGGCTCAACGGCTGGCCTTTGATCGGTCTGCTGCTGGTATGGCTGTTGGCGCGACTGGCGTGGCTGATGCCAATCCCTGCGGTCGCGTTGCTTGCGGTTGCCGCTGGACAGCGACTGCGTTGCGGCGATCGAAGCGAAAAACAGCTTTGTCGACGATGAGTGCAGGTTTGGCGTGAAGTGTCGGTGTCGACCGACTTCTAAGGATCAAACGCGAAGTTTGTGGCGAGGGGATTTATCCCCGTTCGGCTGCGAAGCAGTCGTCAATCCGGACAATTCATTCTGTTGGCCGGACGCTGGGGCCGCTTCGCGACCCAACGGGGATAAATCCCCTCGCCACAGGTGTGACCGGTGGTCGATGAACCGGTCTCGCCCGGCAATTTGCGCTTAGCTGAAGGATAGAGCCGACTCGCAAACGTACGGGCGTCACCGTGACCGGCGGTCAGTTAGCAGGGAGTCAAAGCGGGTAGGGACGACTCTAAAGAACATACCCGCCACTGGAGTAAGTAATGCTGATCCCAGGCAAACCGGTAAAACAGGGCGTTAGCGCAGACCCTTCGCTTTCGCCGCAACAGGAACGCGAAGTACTGCGTGACAGGGCTCGCCAAGCCGAGCAGGAAGTGATGGGCGTGACCATGGCGAGCATGGATGAGCTGACCCTGCTCTCCAACCGCCACGGCTTCACTTCACTGGCCCAACTGGGGCTGGATGACTGTCAGCGACTGGAAATACCGGCCACCTTGCTGTTTTTCGACCTCGATAACTTCAAGCATATCAACTATCTGTACGGTCGTGCCGAGGGTGACGATGCGCTGAAAACCTTCGCTGACGTGCTGCGTATCGCCTTTCGCGAAAGCGATGTGATCGGTCGACTGGGTGATGACGAATTTGTCGCTTTGTTAACGGGTTCAAGCCCCGTGGAGCTAACTGCTATCAAGGCGCGGCTCGAAGAAATCCTCGACGAGCGCAACGCCACGATGCGTCGCGGGTATGACATTCGATTCAGCATTGGGCAGGTTGAATACGACAGCCATGTCCACCACTCGATCGATGAACTGCTGATTGAGGTTGAGAAGGCGTTGCATCGGTAGGCTGGAATTGCGGTGGTGTATGAGCGGGCCTCTTCGCGAGCAAGCCCGCTCCCACATTGGATCTATATCGTTCACAAATCCAATGTGGGAGCGGGCTTGCTCGCGAAGAGGCCCTCAAAATCACCCATTTTCCTCACTTTGCAAACAATTGGCTGATGTCCTTGAACGCCTTGAACTCCAGCGCATTACCGCAGGGATCGAACAGAAACATCGTCGCCTGTTCACCCACCAACCCCTGAAACCGAATGCCCGGTTCAATCACGAATCGGGTATCAAGCGCCTTCAGCCGTTCAGCCAGGCCTTCCCATTCGTCCATCCCCAGCACCACGCCAAAATGCGGCACCGGCACGTCATGCCCGTCCACGGCGTTGGTGTGCGCCGCTTCCTGAGAGGCGTTTTTGGGTGCCAGGTGAATCACCAACTGGTGGCCGAAGAAGTTGAAGTCGACCCAATGCTCGCTTGAGCGGCCTTCCTCCAGACCGAAGACGTCACGGTAAAAAGTCCGGGCTGCAGCAAGGTCATACACCGGGATAGCCAAGTGAAAAGGGGAGAGTTGCATCGCTGTGCCTCGCAGATTGACGGTGGTTGAAGTGAAGTTTAGCGCTGTGATTTTCGATTGAAAGACGATATTTTTTGCGTCGAGCCCAAATAATTTCGATTAATCGAGAATGCCATGCTGCGTGAATTGAAAACCTTCATTGCCGTGACGCGCTATGGCACGTTCGCGGCCGCCGGGATGCACATCGGCCTGACTCAGTCGGCAGTCAGCGCGCAGATGCGCAACCTGGAACAGGCGCTGGGTATCCGTTTATTTGATCGCACCGGGCGTCAGGCGATTCTCAATGCGGCGGGGCAACGGGCGTTACCGATGGCCAGGGAAATGCTGGAAACCTTCAGCCGCATGGCGGTCAGCGATGATGTCAGCGAGTACCGCGGCGAGTTGAAAATCGGCGCCGTGGCCACGGCCCAGACCGGATTGCTGCCCCAGGCGTTGCTGCGGCTGCGCCAGCAAGCACCGCTGCTTGAACCGAAACTGGTGCCCGGCGTTTCGCTGAACCTGTTGAGCCAGGTGGATACCGGGGAGGTTGATCTGGCAATCCTGATCAAACCGCCCTTTGAACTGCCCAAGGAGCTGTCGGCACAGGTCATCCGCAGGGAACCGTTTGTGCTGATCGTGCCACCGGAGTTTGAGGGTGATGACCCGTTGCAGATCCTCGCGAGCCATCCCCATGTGCGTTACGACCGCAATTCATTCGGCGGACGCCTGGTGACGCGGTTTCTGCGCGAGCAGCAGATTGATGTGCAAGTGGCCCTGGAACTGGATGAGTTGGAGGCCATCGTCAAAATGGTTGAATGCGGATTGGGCGTGTCCCTGCTTCCCGAAGCCGGGTTGTGGCTTGAGTATGGCGCGAAGGTCAGGATCATCCCGTTGGGCGAGTTGACGTTCTACCGCGAGATTGTGCTGTTGCAGCGCTACAGCCAGCGCACGCAGCCGATCCAGCAACTGTTTGCCAGTTGCCTGACACCAATCGATGGTTAAACACAGAACCCCTGTGGGAGCGGGCTTGCTCGCGAATACGGTTGATCATTCAACATTTATGTCGACGGACACGCCGCCTTCGCGAGCAAGCCCGCTCCCACAGAGGATTGCATCAGGGCTGAAATCGCGGGCACAAAAAACCCGCCTGAAGAGACGGGTTTTTTAGTGGCTGGCCGAAGATTACTCTTCGAGGCTGCCCATGGCCGTGGTGTTGAAGCCACCGTCCACGTACATGATTTCACCGCTGATGCCGGACGCCAGGTCCGAGCACAGGAAGGCGCCAGCGTTGCCGACTTCGTCGATGGTGACGTTGCGACGCAGCGGGGTTTGCGCTTCGTTGGCAGCCAGCATCTTGCGGAAGTTCTTGATGCCGGAAGCGGCGAGGGTGCGGATCGGGCCGGCCGATACGCAGTTGACGCGAGTGCCGTCCGGGCCCAGGGAACCGGCCAGGTAACGCACGCCAGCTTCCAGCGAAGCCTTGGCCATGCCCATCACGTTGTAGTTCGGCATGGTACGCTCGGCGCCCAGGTACGACAGGGTCAGCAGGCTGCCGTTGCGGCCCTTCATCATTTCGCGACCGGCTTTGGCCAGGGCCACGAAGCTGTAGGCGCTGATGTCGTGAGCGATGCGGAAACCTTCACGGGTGGTGGCTTCGGTGAAGTCGCCGTCCAGTTGGTCGCCCGGGGCGAAGCCAACGGAGTGCACGATGCAGTCCAGGCCATCCCACTTTTTGCCCAGCTCAACGAAGACCTTGGCGATTTCTTCATCGCTGGCCACGTCGCACGGGAAGCACAGGTCCGGGTTGGAACCCCAGCTCTGTGCGAATTCTTCGACACGACCCTTGAGTTTGTCGTTCTGATAAGTGAAGGCAAGCTCAGCGCCCTCGCGATGCATGGCGGCAGCGATGCCGGATGCGATGGACAGCTTGCTGGCGACACCGACGATCAGTACGCGCTTACCGGCGAGAAAACCCATGTGTTGCTCCTCTCTTTCAGGTTATTGCGCAGTGGCTGGTGCCAGAAAAGCGGCTTCCAGCAACTGCTGTGTATACGGATGTTGGGGGGCGGCAAAGATACTTTGCGCGTCTCCCTGTTCGACCACTTGGCCATGCTTGACCACCATCAGCTGGTGGCTCAGCGCTTTGACGACAGCCAGGTCATGGCTGATAAACAGATACGTCAGGTTGTACTTGGTTTGCAGTGAACGCAGCAGCTCCACCACTTGGCGCTGCACTGTCCGGTCGAGGGCCGAGGTCGGCTCGTCCAGCAATATCAGCGCCGGTTTTAGCACTAATGCCCGGGCAATGGCGATTCTCTGCCGCTGCCCACCGGAAAATTCGTGGGGGTAGCGGTGCCGGGTTTCCGGATCCAGACCTACCTCCTTCAATGCCGCAATAATCGCTTGTTCCTGTTCCGCCTCGGTGCCCATCTTGTGGATCCGCAGCCCTTCACCGACGATCTGGCTCACGCACATCCTCGGGCTCAGGCTGCCGAACGGGTCCTGAAACACCACCTGCATCTCCCGACGCAGCGGTCGAACCTGTTGCTGCGTCAGGCAGTCTAGCTGCTTGCCTTCAAAACGGATCGCACCTTTGCTGCCAATCAGCCGCAAAATCGCCAAACCGAGTGTCGACTTGCCCGAACCACTTTCTCCCACAATCCCCAGGGTCTGTCCCTGAGGCAGGCTGAAATTGATCCCGTCCACCGCTTTGATGTGATCGACGGTCTTTTTCAGCAAGCCTTTCTTGATCGGGAACCAGACTTTCAGGTCCTCGACCTGCAGCAATGGCGGCCCGATTACATTGGTCGCAGGCGTCCCGCTGGGCTCCGCTGCCAGCAGTTCCCGAGTGTACGGATGCTGCGGCGCGCGGAACAACTCTTCGCACGATGCCTGTTCGACGATGCAACCGCGCTGCATGACACATACGCGATGCGCAATTCTTCGCACAAGGTTCAAATCGTGACTGATCAGTAGCAACGCCATGCCCAGACGGGCCTGCAATTCCTTGAGCAATTCGAGGATTTTCAGCTGAACGGTCACGTCCAGCGCGGTGGTCGGTTCATCGGCGATCAGCAGTTCCGGCTCGTTGGCCAGGGCCATGGCGATCATCACCCGCTGACGCTGGCCACCGGACAATTCGTGGGGCAAGGCTTTCAGGCGTTTCTCGGGTTCCGGAATGCCGACCATTTCCAGCAGTTCCAGCGTGCGTTTGGTCGCGACTTTGCCGATCAAACCTTTGTGAACGCCGAGGACTTCGTTGATCTGCTTCTCGATCGAGTGCAGCGGATTCAGCGAAGTCATCGGCTCCTGAAAGATCATTGCGATCCGGTTGCCGCGAATGTGGCGGATGGTTTTCTCTTTCAGGCTCAGCAGGTCTTGCCCGGAATACTCGATGGTGCCGGACGGATGCCGGGCGAGCGGGTAGGGCAGCAGGCGCAGGATCGAGTGAGCGGTGACCGATTTGCCGGAACCGCTTTCACCGACCAGCGCCAGGGTTTCGCCGCGCTTGATGTCGAAACTGACACCTTCGACCACACGCTGACAACGTTCGCCGACGACGAATTCGACGGACAGGTCGCGCACTTCGATCAGATTGTCCTGATTCATTTCACTTCCTCGGGTCGAAGGCATCGCGAGCGGACTCGCCGATGAACACCAGCAAACTCAACATCAATGCCAACACCGCAAACGCGCTCATACCGAGCCATGGCGCTTGCAGGTTGGATTTGCCCTGGGCCACCAGCTCACCGAGCGATGGCGCGCCCGGCGGCAAACCGAAGCCGAGGAAGTCCAGCGCGGTCAGCGTGCCGATGGCGCCGGTCAGGATGAACGGCATGAAGGTCATGGTCGAGACCATGGCGTTGGGCAAAATGTGGCGGAACATGATCGCACCATTCTGCATTCCCAGCGCGCGGGCGGCGCGTACGTATTCGAGGTTACGCCCGCGCAGGAACTCGGCACGCACCACATCCACCAGGCTCATCCACGAGAACAGCAGCATGATCCCCAGCAGCCACCAGAAGTTCGGCTGGACGAAACTGGCCAGAATGATCAGTAGATACAGCACCGGCAATCCGGACCAGATCTCCAGAAAACGCTGCCCGGCCAGATCGACCCAGCCGCCGTAGAAACCCTGCAACGCACCGGCAATGACGCCGATGATCGAGCTGAGAATGGTCAGCGTGAGTGCGAACAACACCGAAATCCGGAAGCCGTAAATCACCCGCGCCAACACGTCGCGACCCTGATCGTCGGTGCCCAGCAGGTTGTCGGTCGACGGCGGCGCCGGAGCCGGGACTTTCAGGTCGTAGTTGATGCTTTGGTAACTGTAAGGAATCGGCGCCCACAGCACCCAGGCCTCCTTGGCCTTGAGCAGTTCGCGGATGTACGGGCTCTTGTAGTTGGCTTCCAGCGGGAACTCGCCACCGAACGTAGTTTCCGGGTAACGCTTGAGCGCCGGGAAATACCAGCTGTTGTCGTAATGCACCACCAGCGGTTTGTCGTTGGCAATCAGCTCGGCACCGAGGCTCAGGCCGAACAGCAGCAGAAACAGCCACAGCGACCACCAGCCGCGCTTGTTGGCCTTGAACAGTTCGAAACGTCGGCGATTGAGAGGGGACAGGTTCATCTCAATGCTCCCGGCTTTCGAAATCGATGCGTGGATCGACAAAGGTGTACGTGAGATCGCCGATCAGTTTCACCACCAGCCCCAGCAGCGTGAAGATGAACAGCGTGCCGAAGACCACCGGGTAATCGCGGTTGATCGCGGCTTCGAAACTCATCAGCCCCAGTCCGTCGAGGGAGAAGATCACTTCCACCAGCAATGAGCCGGTGAAGAAAATCCCGATAAAAGCCGAGGGGAAACCGGCAATCACCAGCAGCATGGCGTTGCGGAAAACATGGCCGTAAAGCACGCGGTGATTGGTCAGACCTTTGGCTTTCGCCGTCACCACGTACTGCTTGTTGATTTCGTCGAGGAAACTGTTTTTGGTCAGCAAGGTCATGGTCGCGAAGTTGCCGATCACCAGCGCCGTCACCGGCAACGCCAGGTGCCAGAAGTAATCGAGCACCTTGCCGCCCATGCTCAGTTCGTCGAAGTTGTTCGAGGTCAGGCCCCGTAGCGGGAACCAGTCGAAATAGCTGCCGCCGGCGAACACCACAATCAACAGGATGGCGAACAGGAACGCCGGGATCGCGTAGCCGACGATGATCGCCGAGCTGGTCCAGACATCGAAGTGGCTGCCGTGCCGCGTGGCCTTGGCGATCCCCAGCGGGATCGACACCAGGTACATGATCAGCGTGCTCCACAGCCCGAGGGAGATCGACACCGGCATCTTTTCCTTGATCAGGTCGATGACCTTGGCGTCGCGGAAGAAGCTGTCGCCGAAGTCCAGGGTGGCGTAGTTCTTGACCATGATCCACAAACGTTCCGGCGCCGATTTGTCGAAGCCGTACATGTGCTCGATTTCCTTGACCAGCGCCGGGTCCAGGCCCTGCGCGCCGCGATAGGCGGATCCGGCCACCGACACTTCGGCACCGCCGCCGGCAATGCGGCTGGTGGCGCCTTCGAAGCCTTCGAGCTTGGCAATCATCTGCTCCACCGGCCCACCGGGGGCGGCCTGGATGATCACGAAGTTGATCAGCAAAATGCCGAGCAAGGTCGGGATGATCAGCAGCAGTCGCCGAAAAATATACGCCAGCATCTATTACTCCGTGCCCGCAGGGTCGGCTTGCAGTTTGGTTTCGACTTCTATCGCCGGTGTCACGTTTGGCTTGATCCACCAGGTGGCCGTGCCGATGTCGTACCTGGGTGAGATTTTCGGGTGGCCGATATGGTTCCAGTAAGCCACGCGCCAGGTCTTGATGTGCCAGTTGGGGATCACGTAATAGCCCCATTGCAGCACGCGGTCCAGTGCGCGGGCGTGGGCCACCAGACTGTTGCGCGAGTCGGCGTTGATCAACTGTTCGACCAATTGGTCCACCACCGGGTCTTTCAGGCCCATGGAATTGCGGCTGCCGGGTTTGTCGGCGGCGGCAGACATCCAGAATTCACGCTGTTCGTTACCCGGCGAGTTGGACTGCGGGAAGCTGCCGACGATCATGTCGAAGTCCCGCGAACGCACGCGGTTGATGTACTGCGAGACGTCGACCCGGCGGATCACCAGGTCGATGCCCAGATCGCTGAGGTTGCGCTTGAACGGCAGCAGCACCCGTTCGAATTCGGTCTGGGCCAGCAGGAATTCGATGGTCACCGGCTTGCCGTTGGCGTCGACCATTTTGTCATCGA
Source organism: Pseudomonas sp. LBUM1670 (assembly GCF_059695695.1). Taxonomy (NCBI): domain Bacteria; kingdom Pseudomonadati; phylum Pseudomonadota; class Gammaproteobacteria; order Pseudomonadales; family Pseudomonadaceae; genus Pseudomonas; species Pseudomonas sp. LBUM1670. The sequence goes on from NZ_CP166783.1 coordinate 2,762,992, forward strand.
CGATCCGCCAGCCTGCCTCTTGCAGCAGTTGATAAGCCTTGCGCTGCTGCGTGCGGATCATGCCGCTGGCATCGGTTACCGGGTTCTGGAAAGCCTCGGTGAACACTTGCTCCGGGATCTTGCCACGGAACGGGTCGAGAATGGCCAACTGGTCGGCATCCGGCAAACCGGTAGCGGCCATTTCCGAGTTTTCGAAGTAACTGCGGGTGCGCACGTAGGCGCCGTTGAACAGTTGCTTGTTGGTCCATTCAAAGTCCAGCAACAGCGTCAGAGCCTGGCGCACGCGCATATCCTGGAACACCGGTCGGCGCAGGTTGAACACAAAACCCTGCATGCCGGTCGGGTTGCCGTTGGGAATCTGTTCCTTGTTCAGCCGACCTTCGCTGACCGCCGGGATGTTGTAGGCGTTGGCCCAGTTCTTTGCGCTCATTTCCAGCCAGTAATCGAACTGACCGGCCTTGAGTGCTTCCAGGGCCACGGTGTTGTCGCGGTAGTAATCGGTGGTCATCACGTCGAAGTTGTAGAAACCACGGTTGGCCGGCAGGTCCTTGCCCCAGTAATCCTTGACCCGCTCGTAGCGAATCGAGCGCCCGGCCTTCACCTCGCTGACCTTGTACGGACCGCTGCCCAACGGAATTTCCAGGTTGCCCTTGTTGAAATCCCGGGTCGCCCACCAGTGCTTGGGCAGTACCGGCAACTGGCCGAGGATCAGCGGCAGCTCGCGGTTGTTGCTGTGTTTGAACTTGAACAGCACGGTGAGCGGGTCTTCGGCGACCGCTTCGTCGACATCGTTGTAGTAACCGCGATAAAGCGGCGCACCGTCCTTGATCAGGGTCTGGAAGCTGAACACCACGTCTTCGGCACGGATCGGATGGCCGTCGTGGAAACGCGCTTCGGGGCGCAGGTAGAAACGCACCCAGCTGTTGTCCGGGGCCTTTTCGATCTTGCCGGCGACCAATCCGTATTCGGTGAACGGCTCATCCAGGCCTTGTTTGGCCAGGGTGTCGTAGATCAGGTCGATGTCGCCGGCGGACACGCCTTTGCTGATAAACGGGTTGAGGCTGTCGAAGCCACCGAACCCGGCCTGACGAAAGATTCCACCCTTGGGCGCATCCGGGTTCACATAGTCGAAATGCTTGAAGTCGGCCGGGTATTTCGGCGGCTCGTTGTACAAGGTCAGGGCGTGTTGCGGGGCGGCGCAGGCCAGCCCGGCGAACAACAGGCCGCTGGCCTGCAAGAGCAGGGCGCGTACGGGTTTCATCGATCTTTCTCCGAAGATTTCAGCCACCACGCGCTCAGGCCCAAGGTGTAGGGCGGCGTAGTGACGAAGGCGAACCGGTTGCGGTAGGCCAGGCGGTGATAATTGAGGTACCAGTTGGGAATGATGTAGTGCTGCCACAACAACACGCGGTCCAGGGCTTTGCCGGCGGCAACCTGTTCATCGCGGGTCTGGGCGGCGAGCAATTGTTCAAGTAAATGATCGACCACCGGGTTGGCGATGCCCGCGTAGTTTTTGCTGCCCTTGACCCCGACCTGGCTGGAGTGGAAATACTGCCATTGCTCCAGGCCTGGGCTGAGCGTCTGGTTGAGGGTCATCAGGATCATGTCGAAGTCGAACTGGTCGAGGCGCTGTTTGTACTGGGCGCGATCCACCGTACGCAACCGGGCGTCGATGCCGATGCTGGCGAGGTTCTCGACATAAGGCTGGAGGATGCGTTCGAGGTTCGGGTTGACCAGCAGGATTTCCAGGCGCAGCGGTTGTCCGGCAGCGTTCTGTACGTGTTGGCCCTCAAGCTTCCAGCCGGCTTCGGCGAGCAGGCCCAGGGCCTTGCGCATGGTTTCTCTTGGAATGCCGCGCCCTTGGGTCTGCGGCAGGCTGAACGGCTCGGTGAGCAGTTTGGCGGGCAATTGCTCGCGGTACGGCTTGAGCATCAGCCATTCGTGACCGACTGGCAGGCCGGTGGCGGAAAATTCGCTGTTGGGGTAGTAGCTCATGGCGCGTTTGTAGGCGCCGCTGAACAGCGTGCGATTGGTCCACTCGAAATCGAACATCAACCCCAGCGCTTCACGGACCTTCGGGTCGGAGAAAGTCGGTCGCCGGGTGTTCATGAACAGGCCCTGGCTCTGGGTCGGGATCTGATGCGGGATCTGCGCCTTGATGACATCGCCCCGTCGCACGGCCGGGAAGTTGTAACCGTTTTCCCAGTTCTTCGCCTGATGCTCGATATAGATATCGAACTCGCCGGCCTTGAACGCTTCGAACGCGACGTCGCTGTCGCGGTAGAACTCGACTTCCATGCGATCGACGTTGTACTTGCCGCGATTGACCGGCAGGTCTTTGCCCCAGTAATCCTTGACCCGTTCGAACACGATCTGGCGCCCGGGCGTGACCGAGGTGATGCGATAAGGGCCGCTGCCCAGCGGCGGCTCGAAGGTGGTGGCCTTGAAGTCGCGACCTTTCCAGTAATGCTGCGGCAGCACCGGCAACTCGCCGAGGCGCAGGATCAGCAGCGGATTACCGGAGCGCTTGAAAACAAAACGGACGCGCTGCGGGTTGAGCACGTCGACCCGCAACACTTCCTGAAGATTGGTGCGGTATTGCGGATGGCCTTCCTTGAGCAGCAACCGGTAGGAGAACGCGACGTCGTACGCGGTGATCGGCGTGCCATCGTGAAATCGTGCTTCGGGGCGCAGGTTGAACACCACCCAACTGCGGTCTTCGCTGTATTCCACCGATTGGGCGATCAGGCCATAACTGGACGTGGGCTCGTCGCCGGACGGTGCGTATTGGCCAGTGCCGACCATCAGCGGTTCGTTCAGCTCATTGATGCCGTATTGCAGGAAATTCGCGGTGGAGACCGGGCTCGAACCCTTGAATGTGTAGGGATTGAGCGTATCGAAGGTGCCAAACGCCATCACCCGCAACGTACCGCCCTTGGGCGCTTGCGGGTTGACCCAGTCGAAGTGGGTAAATCTGGCCGGGTACTTGAGCGTGCCGAACTGCGCATAACCATGGCTTTCGCTGATCGTCGCACTTGCGGAGGAGCTCAAGGCCAGGCTGATCAGGAGCAGGAGGAGGGGACGCTTCAAGTCAGAGATCCGATCCAGGCGGCTTGGGCTTTGTGGGCCGTACAGTAACAGCTTGTATGGACAGGAAAAAGACGGGGATTTGAGGTGACTCCTGTAGGAGCGAGCTTGCTCGCGATGGTCGTCAACGATAACGCTGGTAGCCTGACACCCCGCGGCGCTATCAGATCCATCGCGAGCAAGCTCGCTCCTACAGTTACAAGCGAAAAAAAGCCCCTGAAGTCAGGGGCTGTTTTTAGTGCGGCGAAGCCACCGTCAGCATCTGCCCAGGTTTGAGGGCTTGACCAACACGCGGATTCCAGCGCTTGAGGTGTTGCATTTCAACGTTGAAACGCTTGGCCACGATGTACAGCGAGTCACCTTGCTGGACCTTGTATTGGGTCTGCGGCTTCTGGGTCTTCGTCTTGGTATTGGCCGCCACGACGGTGTTGACGCGTCCGGCGCTGCGTTTGGTCTTGTCCTGCATCACCAGCGTCTGGCCGACCTTGAGGTTCTTGCCGGTCATTTTGTTCCAGCGCTGCAGGTCCTTGACGTCGACCTTGTTGGCCTTGGCGATGGCGGCCAGGTTGTCGCCGCGTTTTACACGGTAGGCACGTTTGAGGCTGGCGATTTCGGATTCATCAGCGCCTTCGAAAACCGGCTTGAGCGACTTCTTGCTGATCAACTCTTCGGGACGCATGGTCGACAGGCTGGTGGTCAGCAGCTGCGCCTTGGACGTCGGCACCAGCAAATGCTGGGGCCCGTCGATGGTAGTGCGTTGCTTGAAAGCCGGATTGAGCTGAAACAGTTCGTCTTCGTCGATGTTGGCCACCGCGGCCACTTTGGACAGGTCCATGCGCTGGTTGATTTCGACGACCTGGAAGTACGGTTCGTTGGCGATCGGGTTGAGGTTCACGCCATAGGCTTCCGGCGCCAGCACCACTTGCGACAAGGCCAGCAGCTTCGGCACATAGGCCTGGGTTTCGGCTGGCAGCGGCAGGTTCCAGTAATCGGTTGGCAGGCCGAGCTTTTCGTTGCGCTCGATAGCCCGGCTGACCGTGCCTTCACCGGCGTTGTAAGCCGCGAGGGCCAGTAGCCAGTCGCCGTTGAACATGTCGTGCAGGCGCGTCAGGTAATCCATCGCGGCGGTGGTCGAAGCGGTGATGTCGCGACGGCCATCATAGAATCGGGTTTGACGCAGGTTGAAGTAACGCCCGGTGGAAGGAATGAATTGCCACAAGCCAACCGCATCGGCCCGGGAATAGGCCATCGGGTTGTAGGCGCTTTCAATCACTGGCAGCAGCGCCAGTTCCAGCGGCATGTTGCGTTCTTCAAGGCGTTCGACGATGTAGTGAATGTAGAGGCTGCCGCGTTCGCCGGCGTTTTCGAGGAAAGACGGGTTACTGGCGAACCACAGGCGCTGTTGCTCGATGCGCGGGTTGACGCCCAGGCTTTCCTGCAACTGGAAGCCCTGGCGCATGCGCTCCCAGACGTCCTGTGGAATTTGCGGGGTCGGCTTTTCGCTGAGCCAGATGGGCTTCTGTTTGGCTCGAGCGGCGATATTCGGGGTGTGCGCCGCGTCGGTCTGCGGCACATGGCTGGAACAGCCCGCCAGAGTGGCGGACACAGCTACCGCTATGGCTTGAGCCAAGCGGGTCAATGCGTCTGAATTGATGGCTTTACGAATAGATGACGACATTGGCTGGAAGTAAGTTCCGGGCAAAAATGTCGGGCGATTCTAGAAAGCGCACCCCCTGCGGTCAACCATTCAGATTTTCAGCGCCATCGGCACGCTCCGTCAGAACTTATCTTTCCAAGCCCGAAGGGCAGCAAAAACCGCACTGGAAGCCCGGTTATCGGGGCCGTTCCGTTCGTCCACTTTTTCTTTAACGGATGTTTCGCCGGTACGCAAAAACGGGTTTGTCAGCTTTTCCAGAGCGATCGTCGATGGCAGCGTGATGATCCCGGCTTCCCGTTGTTGCATGACTTTTGCCAGACGTTCGGCGGTATGCAAATTGTCGGGTTCGACTGCCACGGCAAACTTGAGGTTGCTGAGGGTATATTCGTGGGTGCAGTAAACCCGCGTATCTTCAGGCAACGCGGCGAGTTGTGTCAGCGAGGTGTGCATTTGCTCGGGCGTGCCTTCGAACAGGCGCCCGCAACCGGCGGCGAACAGGGTGTCACCGCAAAACAGCGTTCCCTCATGGTAAAAGGCGATGTGCCCCAGGGTATGGCCGGGAACGGCGAGCACATCGAAGTCCCAGCCCAGCACGTTGATGCGATCGTTGTTCTTGAGCGCGACGTCCCGCGCCGGGATGGTTTCGCTGGCCGGGCCGTAGACCTTCGCGTCTGTCGCTTTTTTCAGCTGCTCGACGCCGCCGACATGGTCGTGATGATGGTGAGTGATCAGAATGTCACTCAGCACCCAACCCGGATTGGCCGCGAGCCAGGCCTGAACCGGCGCGGCATCGCCGGGGTCAACCACCGCGCAGCGCCGGGTGCCGGGGTCTTGTAACAACCAGATGTAGTTGTCGGTGAAGGCGGGCAGGGCTGTGATCTGTATCATCGTCGGATTCGCCAAGCGGAAAACAATGGCGCATCTTAGAACTTCCTGGCGCGTTGGAGAATGCAATGACCGATAAAGCGTTCGCTCAGGCTGATCCTGACTGGCTGGCCTTGATCAGCGCGGCCCGTGAATGGCTGTCCGGCCCCCTTGGGCAATTTCTGCTGGATGAAGAGCGCCGCATGCTCGAAGACGAGTTGGGGCGCTTCTTCGGTGGCTATCTGGTGCATTACGGTCCTTCGGCCGAGACGCCGCCGTCGGCACCGCAGGTCCAGCGCAATGTGCGGCTCGGCGCGCCGTTGCCGGGTGTCGAAATCGTCTGTGAAGAACAAGCCTGGCCGTTGAGCGAACATGCCGCCGATGTGGTGGTGTTGCAGCATGGTCTGGATTTTTGCCTCTCGCCCCACGGTTTGCTGCGTGAAGCGGCGAGCAGTGTCCGCCCCGGCGGGCACTTGCTGATTGTCGGGATCAACCCCTGGAGCACTTGGGGTTTGCGTCACGTGTTCGCCCATGACGCCTTGCGCAAGGCCCGTTGCATTTCGCCGTCACGGGTCGGCGACTGGCTGAATCTGCTGGGCTTCGCGCTGGAGAAACGCCGCTTCGGGTGCTATCGTCCGCCGCTTGCGTCCCCCGCCTGGCAAGCCCGTCTGGCCGGCTGGGAGCGCAAGGCCGGTGATTGGCAATTGTCTGGCGGCGGCTTCTATTTATTGGTGGCGCGCAAGATTGTGGTGGGCTTGCGTCCGCTTCGTCAGGAGCGTCGTGAACCGATGGGCAAGCTGATTCCCCTGCCAATGGCCAAGGTCAACAGGCGAAATATCGAACCGTAATTCCTGTTTTTATTCCCGGCCGGGTTTGCCCCGGCCTCGGGCATCGTCGATCGCGGATCGGCGAGCCACCGCATTTTCTGGATAGATTGGCATGAGCGATAGCGTAGAACTCTTCACTGACGGCGCCTGCAAAGGCAACCCTGGCCCAGGCGGCTGGGGCGCATTGCTGGTGTGCAAGGGCGTTGAAAAAGAACTCTGGGGCGGCGAAGCCAATACCACCAACAACCGCATGGAACTGATGGGCGCGATCCGTGGGCTGGAAGAACTCAAGCGCTCCTGCGACGTGCTGTTGGTGACGGACTCGCAGTACGTGATGAAAGGCATCAACGAGTGGATGGATAACTGGAAGAAACGCGGCTGGAAAACGGCGGCGAAAGAACCGGTGAAAAATGCTGACTTGTGGAAGCTGCTGGATGAGCAGGTCAACCGTCACAACGTCACGTGGAAATGGGTGCGCGGGCACATCGGGCATCATGGCAACGAGCGGGCTGACCAATTGGCGAATCGTGGCGTGGATGAAGTGCGTGGGTACAAGCAAGCCTGATTCTGGTACCGCCGCTATACCGCGTCGCGTTCTTCGCGAGCAAGCCCGCTCCCACATTCGATCGTTGCCGAACACAAATTCTGTGTTCACTGAAGATCTAGGGTGGGAGCGGGCTTGCTCGCGAATGCCGCAACACGGTCTATCTGAAAGACCCCGGCGAGCGTGTTAACATCGCCGCTTTTGCACGATTGACCCGTTGAGAGCTGAGCACTGATGGCCACCAGATCCGTTGTACTCGATACCGAAACCACCGGCATGCCGGTGACCGATGGCCACCGGATTATCGAAATCGGTTGTGTCGAGTTGATCGGTCGGCGCCTGACGGGCCGGCATTTCCACGTTTACCTGCAACCGGACCGCGAAAGTGACGAAGGCGCCATCGGTGTCCACGGCATCACCAACGAATTCCTGGTGGGCAAGCCGCGCTTCCCTGAAGTGGCCGATGAGTTTTTCGAGTTCATCAAGGGCGCGCAGTTGATCATCCACAACGCGGCGTTCGACGTTGGCTTCATCAACAACGAATTCGCCCTGATGGGTCAGCACGATCGTGCGGACATCACGCAACACTGCTCGATCCTCGACACCCTGATGATGGCCCGGGAACGTCACCCGGGACAGCGCAACAGCCTTGACGCCTTGTGCAAACGTTATGGCGTCGACAACTCGGGCCGTGAACTCCACGGCGCCTTGCTCGACTCCGAGATCCTGGCCGACGTTTACCTGACCATGACTGGCGGCCAGACCAGCCTGTCGCTGGCCGGTAATGCGTCCGACGGTAATGGCTCCGGTGAAGGCGCGGACAACTCCGCTACTGAAATCCGCCGCTTGCCGGCCGATCGTCAGCCGACGCGGATCATTCGCGCCAGCGAAGACGATCTGGCCCGGCATGTGGCGCGGATGGAAGCCATTGCCAAATCTGCCGGCGCCCCGGCACTGTGGGTGCAACTCGCCGAGGCTGAAGCTCAGGCTTAGGTCCTTCAAAAAGATCGCAGCCTCGTTTCACTCGACAGCTCCTACAATGGAATGCGTAACCCCGTAGGAGCTGTCGAGTGAAACGAGGCTGCGATCTTTTGATCTTAATAAAGCCACCGCGTCCCAATGACCCCTCTCAGGGCATTACACTCGCCACATCCGCCTCAACCCTCTACCCTGAGGTTATTGGCAAGCCAAGGTCTGCCGCCTCAGGACACTGAGCCCCATGTATAAAGATTTGAAATTCCCGGTCCTGATCGTCCATCGCGACATCAAGGCCGACACCGTCGCCGGTGATCGCGTGCGTGGCATCGCCCGGGAGCTGGAGCAGGAAGGCTTCAGCATTGTCTCGGCGGTGGATTACACCGAGGGGCGGCTGGTCGCGTCGACCCATCACGGCCTCTCGTGCATGTTGATCGCCGCCGAAGACCCCAGCGCCAATTCCCATCTGCTGCAGAACATGGCCGAACTGATCGGCCTGGCGCGGGTGCGTGCGCCGGATTTGCCGATCTTCGCCCTCGGCGAGCAAGTGACGCTGGAAAACGCCCCGGCCGATGCCATGGACGAGCTCAATCAGCTGCGTGGCATTCTTTATCTGTTCGAAGACACCGTGCCGTTCCTGGCGCGGCAGGTTGCGCGAGCGGCGCGCAAATACCTGGATGGTCTGCTGCCACCGTTTTTCAAGGCGCTGGTGCAGCACACCGCCGATTCCAACTATTCCTGGCACACGCCCGGGCATGGCGGCGGCGTGGCGTATCACAAGAGCCCGGTGGGGCAGGCGTTCCACCAGTTTTTCGGGGAAAACACCCTGCGTTCGGATTTGTCGGTGTCGGTGCCGGAACTGGGCTCGCTGCTCGATCACACTGGCCCGCTGGCCGAGGCGGAGGCGCGAGCGGCGCGAAACTTCGGCGCCGATCACACTTTTTTCGTGATCAATGGCACCTCGACCGCCAACAAGATTGTCTGGCACTCCATGGTTGCTCGCGATGACCTGGTGCTGGTGGATCGCAACTGCCACAAGTCGGTGTTGCACTCGATCATCATGACCGGCGCCATTCCGCTGTACCTGTGCCCGGAGCGCAACGAACTGGGGATCATCGGTCCGATTCCGCTGAGCGAATTCAGTCGCGAGTCGATCCAGGCCAAGATCGACGCCAGCCCGCTGACCAAGGGCCGCGCACCCAAGGTCAAACTGGCGGTGGTCACCAATTCGACCTACGACGGCCTCTGCTACAACGCCGAACTGATCAAGCAAAACCTGGGCAACAGCGTCGAAGTGCTGCATTTCGATGAGGCCTGGTATGCCTACGCGGCGTTTCATGAATTCTTCGCCGGGCGTTACGGTATGGGCACTTCTCGCAGCGCAGACAGCCCGCTGGTGTTCACCACCCATTCCACGCACAAGCTGTTGGCGGCGTTCAGTCAGGCCTCGATGATTCACGTTCAGGACGGCGGCGCGCGGCAACTGGACCGCGACCGCTTCAACGAAGCGTTCATGATGCACATTTCCACGTCGCCGCAGTACAGCATCATTGCCTCGCTGGATGTGGCATCGGCCATGATGGAAGGCCCGGCCGGTCGTTCCTTGTTACAGGAAATGTTCGACGAAGCCTTGAGTTTCCGTCGGGCGCTGGCCAACCTGCGGCAGCACATCGCGGCGGATGACTGGTGGTTTTCGATCTGGCAGCCGCCGTCGGTGGAAGGCATCGAGCGGGTCGTCACCGAAGACTGGCTGCTGCAACCCGATGCCGACTGGCACGGTTTTGGCGGCGTGACCGACGACTATGTGCTGCTCGATCCGATCAAGGTCACCCTGGTGATGCCGGGTCTGACGGCGGGCGGTGCGTTGAGTGAGCGCGGGATTCCGGCGGCGGTGGTCAGCAAGTTCCTCTGGGAGCGCGGGCTGGTCGTCGAAAAGACCGGTTTGTATTCATTCCTGGTGCTGTTTTCCATGGGTATCACCAAGGGCAAATGGAGCACGCTGTTGACCGAGTTGCTGGAGTTCAAGCGCAGCTATGACGCCAACGTCAGCCTATCGAGTTGCCTGCCGTGCGTGGCGCAGCAGGACGGCGCGCGTTACAAGGGCATGGGGTTGCGCGATCTGTGCGATCAACTGCACGCCTGTTACCGCAGCAATGCCACGGCCAAACATCTCAAGCGCATGTACACAGTGCTGCCGGAAATCGCCATGAAGCCGGCCGACGCCTATGATCAACTGGTACGTGGCGAAGTGGAGGCGGTGTCGATCGATGCGCTGGATGGCCGAATCGCCGCAGTCATGCTGGTGCCGTACCCGCCGGGGATCCCGTTGATCATGCCCGGCGAACGCTTCACCGCGTCGACCCGCTCGATCATCGATTACCTGGCGTTTGCCCGCACGTTCGACAGTAGTTTCCCGGGGTTTGTCGCCGATGTGCACGGCTTGCAACACGAAGACGAGGGCAATGGGCGGCATTACACCGTCGATTGCATCAAGGAGTGAGGACCTTTCCCAGTATGCAACCGGTCATGAATCCGAAATACCCAGGGCTGTCGGTGCGTGTTGCCGACGATGGCTTTGCTGCTTACATCTGGGGCAGTGATTTCAGTTTTGAAGTCGCGGCCTATGGCGCAGCCGAAATCGGCAAGCCGGTGGAGCAGTGGCCGGTAACGCCGATCACCCCTTACCGCAAGTGCTACGGCATTGATCCCGAGGAATTCAGCAGTTTCCGCGATGCCGCCGACAGTGCGATTTTCATGGCTTATCTCGACGATGAGCCGGTGGGTCACCTGGTCATCAGCACTAACTGGAACGGCTTTGCCCACATCGACGAGTTGGCGGTACACGCGCCGGCCCGGCGGCATGGCGTGGCCAAGGCGCTGCTGGACGTGGCGCAGTTCTGGAGTCGCAAGAAAAAACTGCCGGGCATCATGCTCGAAACCCAGAACAACAACCTGGGAGCGTGTCGACTGTATGAGCGCTGCGGTTACGCGGTTGGCGGAATCGATCACCTGCGTTATCGCGGCATCGACCCCAACACCGCCGAGATCGCGTTGTTCTGGTATCGATTGTTCGATAACCCGCTGGAAAACCCGATCAGCTCGCCAACATCGCCACGGCTTGTTCCGTGACGATATCCAGCAATGCCTGAACGGCCGGGGAAGGTTCGCCGTTCTTCAAGGTCAGGGCGTAGACGCTGATCGGCACGGCGGGCGCCAACGGGCAGGCATCCAGGCCAGCGGATTTGGCACCGAGCGCGGTGAACGGGTCGACAATTGCCAGACCTTCCCCGGCCTCGACCATGCTGCGCATCATCTGGTGCGTTTGAACCCGGGTGTGGACGACGGGGGCAGGGCGCAAGCCGTGCAGTTTGTTGTCGAGCGCCGGGCTCAGCGGATCATGACCTTCCAGGCCGACCATCGACTGGCCCGCCAGGTCTTGCAGCGAAATGTACTTCTGTTTCGGTTGCAGCCAGCCGTGGGGGGCCAACAGTTGCAGTTTGCCCTGGGCAATGACCTGACAATGAATATCCGCGTGATCGGGATCGTGCAGGCTCAACCCCAGATCGCTTTCGCGCAGCAGCAGGCTTCTGACGATGTCGCGGGTGGGTTGGCTCAAAAGGCTGCAGGGCACGTCGGGGAGACGCCGGCGCAGGGCCGCGATGCTCTGGGGCAATAACTGTTGAGCCAGGGGCGGTGTGCAGATGATGCGAAGGGGCGGAGCCTGATACTGCTTGAGGCTGCTGGCCAGACGCTGGACCGGATCGAGCGCCTCGTAGACGTGGGCGATTTCGACCTGCAACTCCCGCGCCTCGCGCGTGGCCTGCAGGCGTCCACGCACGCTGGAAAACAACATGAAGCCCAACTGACTCTCGGCGTCACGCAAAATGCTTTCGACCTCGGCCACTGGCAACTGCAACCATTCGGCGGCGGTGCCCAGGTGACCGGTCTGCAGGAGCGCCTGTATCACTTCGATATGACGTAAACGCATGCGTGAAGTCCATGTTCAGCAGGAGAGGGAGTCAGTGACTGAATCCTAACCCAAGTCCGCGCATAAGACTTCTGCTCATAACGCGAGGTTATGAGGCGACGTTGGTTTCCGGTACGCCGGCAATGAAGGTGTCGGGTTCGCGAACGATGGTGACGCCCGATTGCACCAGCAGAAACTCGTTTTCATCGAGCTTGTTGACGCGGTCGCCAATGGCCAGTTTGTAAGTGGTGACAGCGGTGAGACCGTCTGCCGACGGGGTGGATTCCTGGAACTCATGCACGGAATAGACACGGCCTTCCGCGTCTCTTGCATGGAACTGACCGACGAGTACTGCTGCCATCTGCTTAGAACCTCTGGAGATAAATCACTCAATTTGCGGCTCTGTAGACCGTGGTTGGGCGAGGTAAGTTTTCCTACAGGAAAAAAATAGTCAGGGACGGTATTTTCAGTCGTCCGCTGTGTGAATCGTCATCTATAACTACAAGCTCTTTCATCGGACAGTCGAGAATCTTCCATGAGCAACGTCTATACGATCGCCGTTCTGGTCGGCAGCTTGAGAAAGGAATCGATCAATCGCAAGGTCGCGTTGGCCCTGGCCGATCTTGCGCCTGCGAATCTCAAACTGAAAATCATCGAAATTGGCGACTTGCCACTGTACAACGAAGACATCGATGGTGCTTCACCGCCGGCAGCCTACAGCACTTTCCGACAACAAGTGAGTTCATCCGACGCGTTGCTGTTCGTCACCCCGGAATACAACCGTTCGGTGCCGGCGCCCCTGAAGAATGCGATCGACGTCGGTTCGCGGCCCTATGGCAAGAGCGCCTGGGGTGGCAAGCCTGGGGCGGTGATCAGCGTTTCACCGGGGGCGATCGGCGGGTTTGGCGCCAACCATCATCTGCGCCAGTCCATGGTGTTTCTCGATGTGCCCTGCATGCAGCAACCGGAATCTTACTTGAGCGGCGCCGGTTCGGCTTTCGATGAGGCGGGCAAACTGTCCGAGACGGTGAAGCCGTTTTTGCAGAAATTCATCAACGCTTATGGCCAGTGGGTCGAGCAGCACAAGAAGGTTTGACTGTAGCAGCCAGCCTCGCAAGCTCGCCTGCGGCTATTGTTTGCCTACATGGTGCTGCTTGGCGCGCTGGTCTCGGTACTGTTTGCCAATGACGGCGCGGCGCTGATCCTCACGCCTATCGTGATTTCCATGTTGCTGGCGCTGCGTTTCTCGCCGGCGGCGACGCTGGCGTTCGTGATGGGCGTCGGGTTCATCGCCGACACCGCGAGCCTGCCACTGGTGGTGTCGAACCTGGTGAACATCGTTTCCGCCGACTTCTTCCACATCACCTTCAATCGCTACGCGGCGGTGATGATCCCGGTCAATCTGGTCAGCGTCGCGGCGACACTGGTGGTGTTGATGTGGTTCTTCCGGCGCGACATTCCCCAGGATTACGATCCGGAGCAACTGGCGCATCCGGCCAGCGCGATCCATGACAAGGCGACTTTTTTCGCGGGCTGGGCGGTGTTGCTGATCCTGTTGCTTGGCTGTTTTGCGCTGGAACCGCTGGGCGTTCCCATCAGTGCCATTTCGGCGGTGTGCGCGGCGTTGATGCTGGCCATCGCGGCCCGAGGTCACAAGATTTCAACGCGAAAGGTAATGAAAGAGGCGCCGTGGCAGATCGTGATTTTCTCGCTGGGCATGTATCTGGTGGTCTACGGTTTACGGAACGCCGGACTCACCGGGTATCTGGCGGGTTGGCTGGACGGTTTTGCCGGTTATGGCGTCTGGGGGGCAGCGATGGGCACCGGGGTGCTGACTGCGTTGCTGTCGTCGATGATGAACAATCTGCCGACGGTGCTGATTGGTTTGCTGTCGATTGATGCCAGTCAGGCAGCGGGCGTGGTGAAGGAGGCGATGATCTACGCCAACGTCATCGGCAGTGATCTGGGGCCGAAAACCACGCCGATCGGCAGTCTGGCGACGTTGTTGTGGCTGCATGTGCTGGAGCGCAAGAGTATCCGGATCGGGTGGGGGTATTACTTCAAGGTCGGGATGGTGTTGACGGTGCCGGTGTTGCTGGTGACGTTGGCGGCGTTGGCTGTGCGGTTGTCCATTTAGACCGGGTTGGCCTCTTCGCGGGCAAGCCTCGCTCCTACAGGGGTTTTGTGAACGCCGCAAATCCACTGTGGGAGCGGGCTTGCTCGCGAAGAGGCCGGCCCAGACACCGCAAATCTCATCCATTCCCCGGAACGTTAGGCCAAAGATCCGCCACCAGAAACAACCGCTCCGCTTCCTCCCAATCCCCATCGGCATTCTCAATCAACCGCACCAACAACTGCGCCGGTGCCAGCGATTCCAGATCGCTGAGCCACGCTTCCAGCTGTTCCGTGTTCCAGGCCTGCTCCACCGGATAATGTGCCGGAGCCAGCCAGGCATGCCGGGGCAGGGGTTGCCAGCGCCCGAACGGACGCTGTGCGACAAAATCCTTCCAGTCCTTTTGATGCAGCCAGCTTCCGCGCAAATGTTGCGGATGTGCGCCGTCCGGTGATTGGGACTGCCCCGGCCACGGATACAACAAATACCCACCCAGCCACAAATGCGCGCTGAACTGCTGGATATCCAGCGCCGCCAGCACTTCACGGCTCTCCGGACGAGCGGAAATCGGCAACTGATGCTGACTCAAGTGCGCCAGTTTGCGGTCCAGCCGATCGTGGCAGCCCGGACCTAGCCACTTCGCCGTGTCGTGCCCGTCGCCGTCTTGCGGGCCGAGGTAAAGCTTGATCGCCAGTTCCAGGTGATGCACGCCGTCGCGATCACGCAGCAGCATGTCCAGCTCGCCCAGGGTGTGACCCTCGCGGCGGATCGGCATATTGGCGGCAATCAGATCGATGCCCGGCGCATGCCGCACGGCGTATTGCCACAGCCGTTCATAGTACAGACCCAGACGCCGGGTCCGGGCCTGGGCCAGCCAGTGCAGCAGGTCATAACTGTCGCGATCCAGTTGCCGCAGCCAAAGTTCCAGCCGTTCCGGCGTTTGCACCCAGTCACTGCCGGTCAGCGGATGGCGTTGCGGCCACGGCGTGACCTCGAGCATCGGCGGCGCGAGGATGACCCAGGCCAGGTCGCGCACCTCAGGGTGGCGCAACTGGTGGGGTAACTGCAGCAAATCGGGAAATAGGATCATCTTGCGAGCATAGCCCTAAACATGAGTACACCCTTGTCGCTGAAAGGATTTTGTCTATCCCGCGCTTTCGCCCATAATCGTGTTTTTCGCCGTCGCAGGCCCCCGCGTCCCAATAGGAGCCCCATGGAGCAATTTCGTAATATCGGCATCATCGGTCGCCTGGGCAGTTCGCAGGTGCTGGATACCGTCCGCCGACTGAAACGGTTTCTGCTCGATCGTCACCTGCACGTGATCCTCGAAGACACCATCGCCGAAGTCCTGCCGGGTCATGGCCTGCAAACCTCGTCGCGCAAGATGCTCGGCGAAGTCTGTGACATGGTGATTGTGGTCGGCGGTGACGGCAGCCTGCTCGGCGCCGCGCGCGCACTGGCCCGACACAATATTCCGGTGCTCGGGATCAACCGGGGCAGCCTGGGTTTCCTGACCGATATTCGTCCCGACGAGCTCGAAGTCAAAGTCGCCGAAGTGCTCGACGGCCACTACCTGGTGGAAAACCGCTTCCTGCTGCAAGCCGAAGTCCGGCGCCATGCCGAAGCCATTGGCCAGGGCGATGCACTGAACGACGTGGTGCTGCACCCCGGCAAATCGACGCGGATGATCGAGTTCGAGCTGTACATCGACGGCCAGTTCGTCTGCAGCCAGAAGGCCGACGGCCTGATCGTCGCCACGCCGACCGGTTCGACCGCTTACGCGCTGTCGGCGGGCGGCCCGATCATGCACCCCAAGCTCGACGCTATTGTGATTGTGCCGATGTACCCCCATACCCTGTCGGGCAGGCCGATTGTGGTCGATGGCAACAGTGAGCTGAAAATCGTCGTGTCCAAGGATATGCAGATCTACCCGCAAGTCTCCTGTGACGGGCAGAACCACTTCACCTGCGCGCCGGGTGACACCATCACCGTCAGCAAGAAAGCGCAGAAGCTGCGGCTGATTCACCCGCTCGACCACAACTACTACGAAGTCTGCCGGACCAAGCTCGGCTGGGGTAGCAGGTTGGGGGGTGGAGGCGACTGATGCTCGATCCCGCGCGAAGTTACGACCTGATCGGTGACGTGCACGGATGCGCTCTGACCCTTGAGCACTTGCTCGACCGGCTCGGTTACCGCAAACAAGGTGGTGTCTGGCGGCATGCGTCGCGTATGGCGGTGTTCGTCGGTGACATCATCGACCGTGGCCCGCGGATTCGCGAGGCGCTGCACATCGTCCATGACATGGTCGAGGCTGGTCAGGCGCTGTGCATCATGGGCAACCACGAATTCAACGCACTCGGCTGGAGCACGCCGGCGCCGCCGGGCAGCGGCAAGCAGTTCGTCCGTGAGCACACGCCGCGGCACGCGCGCCTGCTGGGTGAAACCCTGACTCAATTTGAAGATCATCCCGCCGACTGGCATGACTTTCAGCAATGGTTCTACGAATTGCCGCTGTTTGTGGATGCCGGGCGTTTCCGCGTGGTGCATGCCTGTTGGGACTCGGGCCTGATCGAGCCGTTGCGCGCGCTGTTTCCCGATGGCTGCGTCGATGAACATTTCCTCCAGGCCTCCGCGGTGCCGGGCAGTTTCGCCTGCACCGTGTTCGACCGCTTGCTGCGTGGCACCGACATGCGTTTGCCCCACGGGTTGACCATGACCAGCGGCGATGGCCTGACGCGCTCGTTCTTCCGCACCAAGTTCTGGGAAGACGACCCGCAAACCTACGGAGACATCGTGTTCCAGCCTGATGCCTTGCCGGAACCCGTGGCCCGAACGCCGCTGTCTTCCACCGAAAAAGACACCTTGCTGCGCTATGGCGTTGACGAGCCCTTGTTGTTCGTCGGCCACTACTGGCGCAGCGGAAAACCAGCGCCGATCCGCCCGAACCTGGCCTGCCTGGATTACAGCGCGGTGCTCTACGGCAAGCTGGTTGCCTATCGCCTGGACCAGGAAACCCGGCTCGATCCGCATAAATTTGTCTGGGTCGATGTCGAACGGCCGGAGGTGCTGCGATGAGCGCCGTTGCCGTGTTGCGCCTGCCGCTGGCGGTGGATCTGAGCGGGTTCGTCAAACTGCTGCAACGCATGCAGGTGCCGCATCGGGTCAGCGAAGAGCAGGGCGAGCAGGTGCTGTGGGTGCCCGCCAATATCAGTGAAGACGTGCGCGCGTTGTACGAGCGTTTCCCGGCGGGTGATCCTGATCAGCAACTGGACATTCCGCTGGCGAAAACCACAAAGCGTCCCGGGTTCGTCGAGCAATTGCGTCACGCCAAAGCGACTGCACTGGTGCTGCTGCTGAGCCTGATCGTCGGCGCGGTGACGCTGCTGGGGGAAAACCTCGACACGATGCGTTGGTTCACCTTCCTCGATTTCCGGGTGGTCGGCGAGTACATCCATTTCACGCCACTGGCCGACAGCCTGGCGGCGGGGCAGTGGTGGCGGCTGGTGACGCCGATGCTGATCCACTTCGGTTTCCTGCACCTGGCCATGAACGGCATGTGGTATTGGGAGCTGGGACGGCGCATCGAGTCGCGCCAGGGCGGCATCAACCTGATCGGCCTGACCTCGCTGTTCGCCCTCGTGTCGAACTACGCCCAGTTTTACTTCAGTGGCCCGACCTTGTTTGGCGGGTTGTCCGGCGTGCTGTACGGCCTGCTCGGACATTGCTGGATCTTCCAGATTCTGTCGCCGAACCGGGCTTATCGCCTGCCGCGCGGTGTGCTGGTGATGATGCTGGTGTGGTTGCTGCTGTGCCTGTCCGGGCTGGTCTCGATGATCGGCTTCGGTGAAATTGCCAACGCCGCCCACGTCGGCGGGTTGCTCGTCGGATGCTTGACCGGTTTGTTGGGCGGTTTGTACAACCGCCGTAAACTGGCCGTCCAGAATCGTATGTGAATTAAAGAGCGCGGAGACCTTGATGTCCTCTTTTAACGAAATGATCAAAAACATCACCCCGGATATCTACCGGAGCCTGAAACTGGCGGTGGAAATCGGCAAATGGTCGGACGGTGGCAAACTCACCGCCGAGCAACGCGAACTGTCGCTGCAAGCGATGATCGCCTGGGAGATCCAGAACCTTCCCGAAGAAGAGCGCACTGGCTACATGGGCCCGCAGGAGTGCAGCTCCAAATCGATTGAAGTGCCGAATATCCTGTTCAAGTCGGATGCCATCCATTGATCGAGATTGGCCGCGGTGCAATCAGTAAAATGTCGGCCCGCCTGGACGGGGCCGACGTGCAGTATGCGTTTCGTCTGGGCGAAGTCGAGGTGCCGGTCAATCCATTGATTGGCTCTACGGTTCGTCTGGAATACCTGGGGGCGATCCACTGCTCCCATTGCGGGCGCAAGACCAAAACCAGTTTCAGCCAGGGTTACTGCTACCCGTGCATGACCAAACTGGCGCAGTGCGATATCTGCATCATGAGCCCGGAGCGTTGCCACTACGACGCCGGCACCTGCCGTGAGCCGGAGTGGGGCGAGAAGTTCTGCATGACCGATCACATTGTGTATCTGTCGAACTCGTCCGGGGTGAAAGTCGGGATTACCCGCGCCACCCAGCTGCCGACCCGCTGGATCGATCAGGGCGCTCGTCAGGCGTTGCCGATCATGCGTGTTTCGACCCGCCAGCAGTCGGGTTTCGTCGAAGACCTGTTCCGCAGTCAGGTCGCCGACAAGACCAACTGGCGTGCATTACTCAAGGGCGAAGCGGTTTCGGTGGATCTGGCAGCGGTTCGCGATCAGCTGTTTGAAAGCTGCGCCGAAGGCCTGCAAAACTTGCAGGAACGATTTGGCCTGCAAGCCATCCAGACCATTGCCGACGTGGAACCGCTCGAAATCCGCTATCCGGTCGAGCAATACCCGGCCAAGATCGTCAGCTTCAACCTGGACAAGAACCCGATTGCCGAAGGCACGCTGCTGGGAATCAAGGGCCAGTACCTGATTTTCGACACCGGCGTGATCAATATTCGTAAATACACGGCTTATCAGCTCGCCGTGCATCAGTAAGGACTCCAGCATGCGCACCGAACAACCGAAGATGATCTACCTGAAGGACTATCAGGCGCCCGAGTACCTGATCGACGAAACGCACCTGACCTTCGAGTTGTTCGAGGACCACAGCCTGGTCCATGCGCAACTGGTGATGCGCCGTAACCCTGAACGTGGTCCGGGCCTGCCGCCGTTGGTACTCGATGGTCAGCAGCTCGAATTGCTGTCGGTCACTTTGGCTGATCGCGAGCTGAGTGATGCTGATTACCAACTGACTGAAAATCACCTGACCCTGCACCCGACCAGCACCACCTTCACGGTCGACACCAGCGTCCGGATTCACCCGGAAACCAACACGGCGCTGGAAGGTTTGTACAAATCCAGCGGCATGTTCTGCACCCAGTGCGAGGCCGAAGGTTTCCGCAAGATCACCTATTACCTCGACCGCCCGGACGTGATGAGCAAGTTCACCACCACGGTGGTCGCCGAGCAGCACAGCTATCCAGTGCTGCTGTCCAACGGCAACCCGATTGCCAGCGGGCCAGGCGAAGACGGCCGTCATTGGGCGACGTGGGAAGACCCGTTCATGAAACCGGCGTACCTGTTTGCGCTGGTGGCCGGTGACTTGTGGTGCGTCGAAGACACCTTCACCACCATGACCGAGCGCTCCGTAGCGCTGCGTATTTATGTCGAGCCGGAAAACATCGACAAGTGCCAGCACGCCATGAACAGCCTGAAGAAGTCGATGCGCTGGGACGAAGAGGTCTACGGTCGCGAGTACGATCTGGACATCTTCATGATCGTTGCGGTCAACGACTTCAACATGGGCGCCATGGAGAACAAGGGTCTCAACATCTTCAACTCCAGCGCCGTGCTGGCCCGCGCCGAAACCGCGACCGACGCCGCGCACCAGCGCGTCGAAGCGATCGTTGCCCACGAATACTTCCACAACTGGTCGGGCAACCGCGTGACCTGCCGCGACTGGTTCCAGTTGTCGCTGAAGGAAGGCTTCACCGTGTTCCGTGATTCCGGTTTTTCCGCCGACATGAACTCGGCCACCGTGAAACGCATCCAGGACGTGGCTTACCTGCGCACCCACCAGTTCGCCGAAGACGCTGGCCCGATGGCTCACGCCGTACGCCCGGACAGCTTCATCGAAATCTCCAACTTCTACACCCTGACCGTGTACGAAAAGGGCTCGGAAGTGGTCGGCATGATCCACACCTTGCTCGGCGCCGAAGGGTTCCGCAAAGGCAGCGACCTGTATTTCGAGCGTCATGACGGTCAGGCCGTAACCTGCGACGACTTCATCAAAGCCATGGAAGATGCCAACGGTGTCGACCTGACCCAGTTCAAACGCTGGTACAGCCAGGCCGGTACACCGCGATTGGCAGTGAGCGAGTCCTACGACGCCGCCGCGAAAACCTATAGCCTGACGTTCCGCCAGAGCTGCCCGGCCACCCCGGACAAAGTTGAAAAACTGCCGTTCGTGATTCCTGTCGAGTTGGGCCTGCTGGACTCCAAAGGCGCGGCCATTGCCTTGCGTCTTTCCGGTGAAGCCAGCGCTCAGGGCACTTCGCGGGTGATTTCGGTGACTGAGGCCGAGCAGACCTTCACCTTCCTCGACATCACTGAACAACCGCTGCCTTCGTTGCTGCGCGGCTTCTCGGCGCCGGTGAAACTGAGCTTCCCGTACAACCGCGACCAACTGATGTTCCTGATGCAGCACGACAGCGACGGCTTCAATCGCTGGGATGCCGGTCAGCAATTGTCGGTTCAAGTGCTGCAAGAACTGATCGCCCAGCAGCAGAAGGGCGAGACGCTGGTGCTGGATCAGCGTCTGGTTTCTGCCTTGCGCACGGTGTTGTCGGACGAGACGCTGGATCAGGCGATGGTCGCCGAAATGCTCTCGCTGCCGGGCGAGGCGTATCTGACTGAAATCAGCGAAGTGGCGGACGTTGACGCGATTCACATCGCTCGCGAGTTTGCGCGTAAACAATTGGCTGAAGGTCTGTTCGAGGCGTTGTGGCTGCGTTACCAGGCCAATCGTGATCTGTCGAAACAAACCCCATACGTAGCCGAAGCCGAGCACTTTGCCCGTCGCGCGTTGCAGAATATTGCGCTGTCTTACCTGATGTTGAGTGGCAAGCCAGAAGTCCTGGCGGCGACGCTTGAGCAGTTCGAGACCAGCGACAACATGACCGAGCGCCTGACGGCATTGGCCGTGCTGGTCAACTCGTCGTTCGAAGAAGACAAGGCGCGGGCGCTGGCGAGTTTTGCCGAACACTTCAAGGACAACCCGCTGGTCATGGACCAGTGGTTCAGTGTTCAGGCGGGCAGCACGTTGCCGGGTGGGCTGGAGCGTGTGCGTCAGTTGATGCAACATCCGGCCTTCAATATCAAGAACCCGAATAAGGTGCGGGCGCTGGTTGGTGCGTTTGCGGGGCAGAACCTGATCAACTTCCATGCGGCGGATGGTTCGGGGTATCGCTTCCTCGCGGATCTGGTGATCGAACTGAACGGCTTCAACCCGCAGATCGCTTCTCGCCAACTGGCGCCGCTGACGCGCTGGCGCAAGTATGACGATGCTCGTCAGGCGCTGATGAAAGGTGAACTGGAGCGGATTCGTGCTTCGGGTCAGCTGTCCAGCGATGTGTTTGAAGTGGTCAGCAAAAGCCTGGCCTGAGTTTGGCTTCGCCCCCGCAGGTGTTCACTCGAACCCTGTGGGGGCGGCGGTGCGACGATTCGACTTGCTCGCGATGGCTGCGTATCAGGTGGTGAGCTTTTTTACGGGGTACATATCCATTTCTGCGGTAACGGCTGATATTGGTTCCGCTTTTACAGCGGGTCACTTGGAAAAGCGCCAAGTAACCAAGCGCTTTTGCCCCTTTCGTTCGGTGCCTCGCGAGGGGGCGTGCACCGCAACAGCAAAAGCGAGGCGGCCTCTGGGCCGGCCGGGGCATCAAGCGGGCGCGCTTCGCTGGTTTGGCCGTGCACACCCTTTGGCCTGATGTGAATTCCCTGTGGGAGCGGGCTTGCTCGCGAAGAGGCAGTGTCAGTCACCATCAATGTTGAATGACACACCGCATTCGCGAGCAAGCCCGCTCCCACATTGGATATCTGTTGGGCATGAGATTGGTGTTTACCGTCCACCGCCGATGACATGACGGACTAGACATCAGGTCGGCTATCAGGCCGCCTCGACTTGGCTTTTGATTTGGCTTTTGATTTGGCTTTTGAGGTACTCGCCCCCTCGAGAGGCCGAGTGGAGGTTCTGCGCAGTGGGCAACCCGGCATGGATGCCGGGTTAGCCGCCCCCGGCCATGGATGGCCGATGGCGGCGGGCCCACGGAGCAGGACCGGAGCGAGGGCATGCCGAGCCTTAGCGAGGCACCGAACGAAAGGGGCAAGAGCGCTTGGTTACTTGGCGCTTTTCCAAGTGACCCGCTGTAAGAGCGGAACCCTAGGTGGCCGTTGCCGCAGAAACGGATATGTACACCAACCACCAACCACCAACCACCAACCGACAACCCAATCACCCAGCCTGATACCCCACCATTCAGAAAAACCCCATCCACCCCAGGTTAACAAAAGATAACGCGGCGTCGATTGTCAGACCTTTCCAAACACCGATAGGATAAGCCAGCTTCCGAAGGGGCTCTGGATTGCGGGTTTCAGGACTATGCTCCGAACCATTCAATCCCGATGAGCAACCCTAACGGCGCCCTGAAAGGTCGAACGACCTAACAATAAAAATGGGGGAAGGTCTATGAGTGAGCCTGTCATGGGTGTGGGTACCTGCCGCCCGCCGGCACTGCGCAAATTCGCGTTGCTGGCTACAGCGCTCTCGCTGTTGGGCTGTGCCGTGTTGTCGGCACCTGTGCTGGCCGCCGCGGCGCCGGCATCTGGCGTTGGCTATTCCGTTGAATCCACCAAGGCCAGCAAAAGCCTGATGCTCGACGTCGTGCATGCCGGCAAGCGCCTGGTGGCGGTTGGCGATCGCGGGCACATTCTGTATTCCGATGACCAGGGCGCGACCTGGACCCAGGCCAAGGTGCCGACCCGGCAACTGCTGACCTCGGTCTATTTTGTCGACGACAAACATGGCTGGGCCGTCGGCCATGACGCACAGATCCTCGCCAGTGAGGACGGCGGCATCACCTGGACCAAGCAATTCGAAGATCTGAAGCGCGAATCGCCGCTGCTCGACGTCTGGTTCCAGGACGCCAACAGCGGCTTTGCCGTGGGCGCTTACGGCGCGCTGCTGGCCACCACCGATGGCGGTAAAAACTGGGAAGACGCCAGCGATCGCCTCGATAACGAAGACCAGTACCACCTAAACGGCATTGCCGCGGTCAAGGATGCCGGGCTGTTCATCGTCGGGGAGCAGGGCAGCATGTTCCGCTCCTCCGACTGGGGCCAGACCTGGGAAAAGCTTGAAGGCCCATACGAAGGTTCGTTGTTCGGCGTGGTCGGCACCGCTCAAGCCAACACCCTGCTGGCGTACGGTCTGCGCGGCAACCTGTTTCGCTCCACCGACTTCGGCAGCACCTGGGAACCGGTCGAGCTGAAAGCGACCCGCGGTGCACTGGAGTTCGGTCTGTCCGGCGCAACGCTGCTCGAAGACGGTTCCATCGTGATCGTCGGCAACGGTGGCAGCGTGATCCGCAGCAACGACAACGGCGAAACCTTCAGCGTGTTCAACCGACCGGATCGCATTTCCGTGTCGGCGGTGACTGCAGCGGGCAACGGCAATCTGATTCTGGCAGGACAGGGCGGCGTTCGCGCTACTTCGCCAACCGGCTCAGAGCTGGGTAAATAATAAGAAGGGCGGAGCTATGACATCCATGACAAGCCATCACCAAGACAAGGCGACGTTTCTTGAGCGTCTGATTTTCAACAACCGCCCGGCAGTGATATTCATCTGCCTGCTGGTCAGTATTTTCCTGTTCTGGCAGGCGACGCTGATCCGGCCGTCCACCAGTTTCGAAAAAATGATCCCGCTCGAGCATCCGTTCATTCAAAAGATGATGGAGCACCGCAACGATCTGGCGAACCTGGGCAACACCGTGCGGATCTCGGTGGAAGCCACCGACGGCGACATCTTCTCCAAGGAGTACATGGAGACCCTGCGTCAGATCAACGACGAAGTGTTCTACATCTCCGGCGTCGACCGTTCCGGTCTCAAGTCGCTGTGGAGTCCGAGCGTACGCTGGACCGAGGTGACGGAGGAGGGCTTCGCCGGTGGTGAAGTGATCCCGCAGAGCTATAACGGCTCCCAGCAAAGCCTCGACCTGCTGCGCAACAACGTGCTCAAGTCCGGGCAGGTCGGGCGTCTGGTGTCCAACGACTTCAAATCGAGCATTGTCGATATCCCGCTGCTGGAGTCCTACCCGGACCCAGAGGACCAGGGCAAGTTGCTGGCGCTGGACTACCGCAAGTTTTCCCACGAGCTGGAAGAAAAGATCCGCGACAAGTTTGAAAAACAAAACCCCAACGTGCAGATCCACATCGTCGGTTTCGCCAAGAAAGTCGGCGACCTGATCGATGGACTGGTGATGGTGGTGATGTTCTTCGGTGTCGCCTTTGTCATCACCCTGATCCTGCTGTACTGGTTCACCAACTGCATGCGCAGCACCGTGGCGGTATTGAGCACGACGCTGGTGGCGGTGGTCTGGCAGCTCGGCCTGATGCACTTCTTCGGTTTCGGGCTTGATCCGTACTCGATGCTGGTGCCGTTCCTGATCTTCGCCATCGGTATTTCCCATGGCGTGCAGAAGATCAACGGCATCGCCCTGCAGTCAAGCGAGGCCGACAACGCGCTGACCGCCGCGCGGCGCACCTTCCGCCAGCTGTTCCTGCCGGGGATGATTGCGATCCTCGCGGATGCGGTGGGTTTCATCACGTTGCTGATCATCGATATCGGTGTGATCCGCGAGCTGGCCATCGGCGCGTCCATCGGCGTGGCGGTGATCGTGTTCACCAACCTGATCCTGTTGCCGGTGGCGATTTCCTACGTCGGCATCAGCAATCGCGCCGTCGAGCGCAGCAAGAAAGACGCGCACCGCGAACACCCGTTCTGGCGCCTGCTGTCGAACTTTGCCAGCCCGAAAGTTGCGCCGGTGTCGATCGTGTTGGCATTGTTGGCCTTCGGTGGCGGCCTCTGGTACAGCCAGAACCTGAAAATCGGCGACCTCGACCAGGGTGCTCCAGAGCTGCGTCCGGACTCGCGCTACAACAAGGACAACAACTTCATCATCAGCAACTACTCCACCAGCTCCGATGTGTTGGTGGTGATGGTCAAGACCAAGTCCGAAGGCTGCTCGCGCTACGAAGCCATGGCGCCGATCGACGAGCTGATGTGGAAGATGCAGAACACCGAGGGCGTGCAATCGGCGATTTCCCTGGTGACCGTGTCCAAGCAGATGATCAAGGGCATGAACGAGGGCAACCTGAAATGGGAAACCCTGTCGCGCAACCCGGACGTGCTGAACAACTCCATCGCTCGTGCCGATGGTCTGTACAACAACAGTTGCTCCCTGGCGCCGGTGCTGGTGTTCCTCAACGATCACAAGGCTGCAACGCTGGATCGCGCAGTGCATGCGGTGCAGGACTTCGCCAAGGAAAACAACAAGGAGGGCCTGGAATTCATCCTCGCCGCCGGTAACGCCGGCATCGAGGCGGCCACCAACGAAGTGATCAAGGAATCCGAGCTGACCATCCTGATCCTCGTCTACATCTGCGTCGCGACCATGTGCATGATCACCTTCCGTTCGTGGGCGGCGACCTTGTGCATCGTGCTGCCGCTGGTGCTGACTTCGGTGCTCGGTAACGCCCTGATGGCCTTCATGGGCATCGGCGTGAAAGTCGCGACATTGCCGGTGGTGGCGCTGGGCGTAGGGATTGGCGTGGACTACGGGATTTACATCTACAGCCGACTGGAAAGTTTCCTGCGTGCCGGTCTGCCGTTGCAGGAAGCCTATTACCAGACCTTGAAATCCACGGGTAAAGCCGTGTTGTTCACCGGTCTGTGCCTGGCCATCGGTGTATGCACCTGGATCTTCTCGGCCATCAAGTTCCAGGCCGACATGGGCCTGATGCTGACCTTCATGCTGCTGTGGAACATGTTCGGCGCGCTGTGGCTGTTGCCAGCGTTGGCGCGGTTCCTGATCAAACCGGAGAAACTGGCGGGGCAGAAGGGCAATTCGTTGTTCGCTCACTGACCCCAACCTGAAATAAAAAAGCCGCAACCTTGGTTGCGGCTTTTTTACATCTCAAATTTCACACCAAACCCCTGTGGGAGCGGGCTTGCTCGCGAAATCGGTGGGCCAGTCAACGCAAATGTTGAATGTACGACCGCTTTCGCGAGCAAGCCCGCTCCCACATTTTTTGATTTGTGGTGGTCAGGAAGGATCGGTGCCCAACACCACATTCAACGCACTGCGCGCATCATCCAGCTGCACCAGCGTCGCATGCCGTGCGCCCAGTGCATCGCGATTCTCGATCGCCGTGAGAATCGCCTTGTGCCGTGGTAATGCGAGTTCATGCAGATTCGGACGCTGGTTGGAATGTTTCAACGTTTCGGCAATCGCCACCGACAGCATGTTGCACAGGTTCGCCAACAGGTCGTTGTGGGTGGCATCGGCGATCCGGCTGTGGAAATCCAGGTCTGGTTGCAACAGCGCTTCGGGAGTCGGCGCGGCTTCCATGCGTTGGTAGGCTTCACCGATGGAGGCGATGTCCGCGTCGGTGGCGAACTGCGCGGCGAGGGCCGCCGCTGCCGGTTCGATGATGCTGCGCACGCTGGTGAGCAGATCGAAGAATTGATTTTGCGGGCTGCTTTGCATCAACCAGTGCAGCACGTCCGGGTCGAGCATGTGCCATTCCTTGCGCTGCTTCACCACTGTGCCCACCCGCGGACGGCAATACACCAGGCCTTTGGCGACCAACACACGAGTGGCTTCGCGCAGCACCGGCCGACTGACCGCGTATTCCTCGCACAACAGGGCTTCGGCGGGCAGTTTGTCGTCCGGTTTGAAGCGTCCCGAGACAATCTGCATGCCCAGTTCCTGGACGATGCGCGAATGCATGCTTTTGCGGTCGGAGAGTTTGCGGTAATCCATGGGGAACGGCGCGATCCTGTGCGATGGAGATGCCGCGCATGATAACAGGCGCCGCGCAATCATGAGGCAGGCGTAGAGCAAATGTGGGAGCGAGCTTGCTCGAAAGCGGAGTGTCAGTCACCAATGATGTTGGATTTGACGGCCCCTTCGCGAGCAAGCCCGCTCCCACATTGGTCCAGGTTGTATGGAGTTTTTTGACCGGCACTGAGCCACCCCCTGCATTGAGCTATCATTGCGTCTTTCCCTTTTAAAGATTGACTGCCATGACTGCCGCAACCGACACCTTGCTCAACACCCTCGAACACTGCGACATGGTGGAAATCGACGGGCTGCATGCTTTTGAATTCTCCCTTGATGAAGACGACAACCTGCACATCGAATGCATCGACGGCCGTGTGTCCAAGCACTGGGAGTTCACCCCGGCCCAGGTCGAGGCCGCGACCTTCGATTCAACCTTGCAAAGTTGGCTGATCACCGGTGATTCCGGCGAACACCGGCTGGTGTGCATGACCGCGTTTCGCGGTGATGACGACGAGGATGATGTGAATGAGGATGCGTAATTTCTGGCCACTGTTGATGGCTGGCAGCGTCGGCGCCATGGGCGTTCAGGCGGCGCCGGCCGATCATTATCAGTTGCTGGTGGGCTCGTACACCGCCGGCCAGAGCCAGGGCATTTACCGCCTGAATTTCGACAGCGCCAACGGGCAGATCGACGCCAAACCTCTGCAGGTCGTCAAGAGTGAAAACCCGTCCTGGCTGACCCTGTCCCAAGATCATCGTCACCTGTTCGTGGTCAACGAAAATGGCCCGGGACAGAAAGACCCGGTCGGGCGCGTCAGCAGTTATGCGATCGATCCCAAGATCCAGGAATTGAGCCTGATCAGTCAGGTGCAAAGTCTGGGCAACGAGCCGACGCATTCGAGCCTCAGCGGCGACGTCGGTCACTTGTTCGTCAGCAACTACTCGGTGGCTGAAGATCCGGGCGGCACCTTGGCCGTGTTGCCGGTGGGCGCCGACGGTAAGCTGAAAACCGTGGTGCAGATGAGCAGCCATCCGTCCAGCCGGGTCAATCCCGAGCGGCAGATGTCGGCGCATGTGCATTCGACGGTGTCCTCGCCGGACGGCAAGTTTGTGTTCTCCAATGACCTTGGCGCGGACAAGATCTTTGTCTATCGCTTCGATCCCAAGGCCAATCCGGATCTGCCCTTGACTGCCGCGACACCTGCTTCGGTCCAGTTGCCACCCGGCAGCGGACCCCGGCATTTGCTGTTCAGCGCGGACGGCAAGCACGCCTGGCTGACCATGGAAATGAGCGCGCAGGTCGCCGTGTTCGATTACCAGAACGGCAAGCTTGAGCAAACGCAAATGGTCGATTTGGCAGCCGGGCAACCGACGTCAGACAAAGCGGCCGCGGCGTTACATGCATCAACGGATGGCAAGTTCCTCTATGTCAGCAATCGCGGCACTGCCAATCAGTTGCTGGTGTTTGCCATTGACCCAGCCACCGGCCACCTCAAGGAGCTGCAACGCCGTTCGGTGGAAGGTGATCACCCGCGCGAGTTCAGCCTCGACCCGAGTGGCAAGTTCGTGCTGATTGCCAATCAGAAGAGCAACCAGATTGTCGTCGTCGAGCGCGATGCCAAGAGCGGTCTGCTGGGTAAAACCGTACAGAAACTGCCGATGGATGCCCCGAGCGATCTCAAGTTCCTGGTGCGTCAATAGGCCGCAGGCCCCGGTTGATGGGGCCTGCCTCCTTCTATTAATGACGCTGATATCTGCTAATGCTACAAAAGATTTCAAGGTGCCAGCCTCGACGGTTAAGTTTGCTTCACGGCCCCATCGGGCAAGCAAGCCAACTGTCGTCGAGGAATACCGCCATGAACTTCAATCTCTTCTCTGTAATCGCCGCTTCCGCTATCTCTGCCACTGTTGCTCTGCCAGCCAGTGCCAACGTTGAAATCAGCGACAAAAAATCCCACACCCAGAGCTACACCCAGAAATACCTGCAACAGAGCGCCAACTTCTACGCGGCCCTGGATCACAAAACCCAAGCCTGAAATCCGAGCCCTGCACCCTTTATGCAGGAGCGAAGTCACTTGCGCGGATCAAGCTGAAAAGCTTCGAGAATGCCTGAGTGATGTCGCTCCTGCATAACGCGTTTACGACAGCATCATATTGCTATCAAACCTTTGCTTGATATCACATGGCCATGAGTTTAAATTTGACGCTGATTTTTTGACTCCTTCTCTCATAAAAAGGATCGACAGCATGGCGATGCGTCTGGCCGTGGTACTTCTGTTTCTCTATTCGACCCCGATCTTATCGGCTGCGACGCCCGTTCCAGACGAGCCCGACGCTGCGCACGAGCGCATGATGAGTTTTATTGAAGGCTGAAATAGACTGGCTTAATGATTAACGAAGCTGATGGTTACTATGGATAACCCTGAGTGGTTATCACGGCTTTTTTGATCGAATCTGTGGGCATCGAAACATGCCCACGGAGAACACCATGGCCAGCGCAATCCTCACTTCTGCCAAACACGGCGCCTACCTGGCCATCGGTCTTTACGTGGCACTGGTGTTGGTCGTCAGCCTTTCGGCTCACTCGCAGAACGACATCGAAGCACCGATTCAAGTCGTTTATCCCGCCATCCAGTTCGAACACCGCGCACAAAACGCCGTGGTCGATCACGCAGACGTGGCGGGAGTGGCTGGGGCATGAAAGGGGGCAAACTCTGGGTCATCGCCTTTCTGGCGTTCATGACCAATGGATCTTCCCTGCTGGGGATCGGGCAAGCATCGGCAGGTTCTGTAGCGCGGTCGATCGAGGCCAACCACAACCTCGCTCGAAGCATCGAAACCGACAAGGCCATGGGCTTGCTGGCCGGTAATCCGCCGATGAAACGCCAAGGTGATTTCTTCGGGCCGTTCCAGGTTGATTGCTCGGTGCTGCAGATGTGTGAGGTGTTTTCCTGAATCTTCGACACGCCACTGACCCCCCTGTAGGAGCGAGCTTGCTCGCGATGGTGTGTCAGTTGACGAAGCGGTGTCTGACCCACCATCGCGAGCAAGCTCGCTCCTACAAGGGGCCGGTTATTTCTTCATGATTGATGTGAACAGGTCTGACTCCAGGAACCGCTGTAGCCAAGCCTGCAACTGCACATAAGGCGACTGCCCAAACCACTCGCGATCAACATGCGCGAATTGCCGTACGAACGGCATCAGCGCCACATCCGCCAGACTCGGATGGTCCGCCAACAAATAATCGCGTCCCTCCAGCAATCCCTCCAGCCTGCGCAAGAACACCTCACCCTCGCTGCGATAAAACGCCATCGGCTGCTCGGGATAACGCTCGGCGTACTTGTAGCGATTCAGGTGCACCTTGAACACCTGATCGTTCTCTTCAATCAGCGCAGCGATTTGCACTTGCCCAACGGGATCATCCTTGAGCAACCAATTCTGCGGATCGTTCTGCGCCAGCGCCCAGTGCATGATCGACAGGCTTTCATCGATCACCTCTCCGTCGACACTCAGCACCGGCACCGTGCCTTTGCTCGACAGCGCAAGCATCTCGGCAGGCTTGGCCTTCAGGCTGACCTCGACGATGTTCACCGCAACCGCCGAGTAACGCAGGGCCATGCGGGCCCGCATGGCGTACGGGCAGCGGCGGAAGGAGTACAGCGTCGTCATTTCACCTCCAGCGTACTCAGGCCGTTGCCCTGGCGGTGGACCTGAATCTGCACCGGGATCCGTTCGTGCATTTCCTGAACGTGGGAAATCACCGCGACCTTGCGGCCTTGAGCCTGCAAGCCGTCGAGGGCATCCATGGCCAGTTGCAGGGATTCCGGATCGAGGCTGCCGAAGCCTTCGTCGATGAACAGCGATTCGATTTTCAGCGTGCTCGACGCCATCGACGCCAGACCCAACGCCAGTGCCAAGGAGACGAGGAAGGTTTCACCGCCGGACAACGAATGCACCGAACGCAGTTCGTCGCCCATCTCGGTGTCCATCACCAGCAACCCGAGCATGCTGCCGCCGCGTTTCAAGCGATAACGGCGCACCAGTTGGCGCAACTGCACGTTGGCGTGATGCACCAGCAAGTCGAGGTTGTAGGCCTGGGCAATCTTGCGGAAGGTGTCGCCGCTGGCGGAGCCGATCAAGGCATTCAGACGCGCCCAGCGCTGGTACTCGGTGTAGGCGTCGGCGATCTGTTGGGCCAACGCCTGATTGGCGTTTTGCCGGCGCTGATCCTCGGCCTGCTCGGCGCGCAGTTCGGCGCAGCGGTGCTCACTGGCGGCAAACTGGCTTTGCAGTTCGGTCAGGGCGGTAGCGAGTTGCCCGGCATCGAGATGGCCGTTGTGCTGTGCCTGGTGACTGGTCAGGCGCTTGTCCCGCTCCTGCAACAACACCTTGGCTTGTTCGATGGCTTTTTCGTTGTGCTGCAACCGTTGGCGCAATTCGCTGACTTGCTGGTCGTCGACACTGAGCAACTGTTCCAGGCCGCCGTCATCCAGTTCCGGATGCAAGGCGCGCCAGTCGGCGATCTTCGTGTTCAGTTCGCGGCCTTCGGTTTCCAGGGCCAGCAGGCGTTC
This sequence comes from Pseudomonas sp. LBUM1670, assembly GCF_059695695.1. Taxonomy (NCBI): domain Bacteria; kingdom Pseudomonadati; phylum Pseudomonadota; class Gammaproteobacteria; order Pseudomonadales; family Pseudomonadaceae; genus Pseudomonas; species Pseudomonas sp. LBUM1670. Next base: position 2,794,786 of record NZ_CP166783.1, read on the forward strand.
TTGCTGCGCGTTGAGTTCAGCGGCCAGTTGCACCAGGCGCGTGCGCACCGATTGCAGTTCCTGATTGGCCATCGCTTCGGCATTGCGCGCCTGTTCGACGGCCTGATCCAGTTGCTGCTGCCAGTGTTCGGCGCTGCTGTGTGAACCGAGCAGTTGCGTCAGTTGTTGCTGGCAAGCCTGTTGCTGCTCGGCGAGGGCGGTGAACTGCTGCTGAGCCGCTTCCAGTTGCTGGACGCGGGTCAGTTGACGGACCTGTTCTTTCTCCAGCGTCTGCTGGCGTTGTTGCTGTTCGCTGAGTTCATCCCGTTGCTGGTCGAGTTGTTCCAGGCGCTGGGCGATCTGCCGGTCGAGTTGCATGAAGGTCGCGGCCGGTTCGTTGCGCAAGGCGTCCAGCGTGTCGGCCGGGAGCAGGGTGCTGAAGGCGATCAGCTCTTCGTCCAGACGCTGGCGATCGTTGCTCAGCTCGCGTTGCTGGTTGGCCAGATGCTGGGTCGCCTGCTGACTCGCAGCTTCGGCGGCGCGCAATTGCTGCTGCAAGCGCGCGGCGTCCTGTTGCAGGGTGAGCAGGGCGGTTTGGCGCTGTTCGTCCTGCGTGATGCTTTGGTTCAACTGGCTGTTTTGCTGGGTTAGCCAGGCGTCACGTTTGGCGGCATCGTGAGTGAAAAGCTGCGCCGATAACGGGTGCGCTTCAAGGCTGGGGACCAGGCTCTGCTGTTGAGCGACGAGTTGTTCCTGCTGCTGCAGCAGTTCCTTCTGCTGCGCGATCACACCGCCGACTTCGGTACGCAGGTCGGTGAGTGTTTCCTTGAGCAAATCCACCGCTTTCTGCGCGCTGGCCTGTTCGCTTTCATCATGGCGGCCGAGGCTTTGCAACAGCGCTTCGGGCTGATGATAAGGATGGTCCGGACTGCCGCAAACCGGGCACGGCTGATCGTCCTGCAACTGCTCGCGCAGTTCTTCGACACTGGCGCTGCGGGCCAGACGCTGGCGTTCCAGCAGTTCGCGGGTCACCGTCAGGGTCTGCTCAGCGACGGTCAATTCATTTTTGGTCTTCACCCCGTCCTGGGTCAGACGGTCGCGCTCCTGCTGGGCAACAGTTTGACGTTGCTGCAGTTCGGCGATGCGTTTGTCCAGTTCTTGCTGGCGGGTCCACAGGCGCGTCAGCTCTTCAAAGGCGCGCAGTTGCTTGCGGTTGTCCTGCAACAGATTGCCGAGCAACTGAATCTGTTCGGCCACCGCTTCAGGCTCGGCGCCGGCTTCTTTGTAGAGCACTTCCAGGTTGTGTTTTTGTGCCGCCAGTTCATCGGCGGCACGGCTGGCATTCTGTTCCAGAGACGCCAGTTCCGCCTGACCCTTGTTCAGGCGATTGCCGATCAGCATCAATTGCTGCAGGCGGTGGCGGTAGGCGTTCCAGGCATCGCTGAGTGGCGCCAGGTGGGTGCTTTGTTCAAGCTCGGCGGCAATCCGTTGCAAACGCTCGGCCACCTGCTTCTGCTGATCGAGCAAACCTTGAATTGTCTGTTGGCCTTCGGAACAGGCCAGTTCCGCTTGCTGCTGGAGGTCGGCACTGAGGCCGGTGTCCTTGATCAGGCGGGCGAGGGTGCTTTGCGCTTCAAAGGCCTGACGCAGCAGGGGTGCGCTTGAAGTGTGTTGGCTTTGTGCCTCTACCAGCGCGGTTTGCGCCGCGCTCAGGCTGTGTTCGAGTTGCGTCCGACGCGCCTGCAGATCCTGTTCTTGCCGGGTGTGCTGCTGAATCTGCGCGGCCAGCGGCGTGAGCCGGGCGCTGAGTTCGGTCTGGCGGGCGAACTGGTGCCGTTGGGGTGCCAGGTGTTCCAGGCGAGTCAACTTCAAGCGTTCGCCGGCCAGACTTTCCCAATCCTGCCAGGCGCTGGTCAGTTGTTCAGTGGCGCTGAGCTGCTCGTCCTGCAATTGGCGCAGTTCTTTCAGCCAGGTGTGTTGCAGTTCTAATTGCTTGAGTTGCGCCTGTTGGGTCTTGAGTTGCTGCTGTGCTTCGTTGAAGCGTTCATCCAGTTCTGCCCGCGCTTCGGGCGGCAGCGGTGTGACGCCGGTGGCTTGATCCTGCAACAGCTTGTGGGCCTCGCGGGCGTCTTTGGTCTTGTCAAATGCGCGCCGGCCGAGGCGCGTGTAAAGCGCGGTGTCGGTGAGTTTTTCCAGCAGTTCGCTGCGCTCGTTGTCGTTGGCCTTGAGGAACGCACTGAACTCACTCTGGGCCAGCAACACGGCGCGGGTGAACTGCTCGAAGTTCAGGCCCAGGACGGTTTCGAGCTGGGTCTTGAATTCGACTTTCTGACTGGCGAGCAGTTGATCGAGGTCGATGTCGCGCAAGCTCTGACGGCTGTGTTGCAGCTTGCCGCCAGCCTTCTCCCGGGCGCGATTGGCTTCCCAGCGCGCGCGGTAGCGACGGCCATCGATGCCGACGAAATCCACTTCGGCATACCCTTCGCCCGTGCCGCGACGCAGCAGCGTGCGCGGGTCGCCGGTGCTGATCTCGCCGTCGGCGTCCGGCGCTTTGGCCGACACTTGAGCGTTGCTCAGACGCGGCACGGCGCCGAACAGCGCCAGGCACAAGGCATCGAGCAAGGTGCTTTTACCGGCACCGGTCGGCCCGGTAATCGCGAACAGACCGGCACTGGCCAAGGGTTCTGCGGTGAAGTCGATTTCAAACGGCCCGGCCAGCGAGGCGAGGTTTTTCAGGCGGATCGCGAGAATTTTCATGGCTGTTCGCTCTCCATCTGCACGTCCTGCAACAGCTCGGCAAAGTCCTTCAGCGTTTGCTCGTCGACCTCGCTGCCGTAGTTGTCCTGCCAGGCGCGGCTGAACAGTTCCTGAGGCGTGAGTTGGTCCAGTTCGATCAGGGTAGTGCCGTCATCGACGCCATCGCGGTTGCCGTTGCCGGCGTATTCAGCGGCGATGCGCACCAGGCGCACGGCTTTGCCTTGCAGGGCGGTTTCGACCTGGTGGCGCAAGTCGGGTTGCGGTTCGTCGAGGCGAACCCGGACTTCCAGCCACGGCTGACGGTGAGTATCGGCCAGCAGATCGATGTTCGGCAGGTCGGCCAGTTGCAGGAGGATTTCGGCCAAAGGCACGGGGCCAATGCGTTGCAGGTTGACGGCGCGAGGAATCAGTTTCGGCTCCACGCTGACCAGGGTTTCGCCGTCGAGCTGGATGTCGAGAATCTGATGCTGATAACCGATTTCGGAGAACGACAATGGAATCGGCGAGCCGCTGTAGCGAATGCGCTCTTCACCGTTGACCTTCTGTGGCTTGTGCAAATGACCGAGGGCGACGTAGCTGATGCTCGGGCCGAACAGGCTGGCGGGCAGGGCTTCGGCGTTACCGATGATCAGACTGCGCTCGGAGTCTTCCGACACCGAACCGCCCGCCATGTGTGCATGACTGATGGCAATCAGCGCCTGGCCCTTCTTGCGCTTGGCGTTGGCGGCTTCGATCAGCCATTCGTGAACCTGGCCTATCCCGCGCAGGTAGTTGTCGCCCAGATGTGCGCCGGTCACTTCGGCAGGGCGCAGGAATGGCAGCGCCAGGCACCAGGCGACGGTTTTGCCCTTGGCGTCCGGCAGTGGCAGCAGCAGACGCTCGGCGTCGAGCTGCCCGTCATCCAGCCAAAGCACACGACCTAACGCGTGCGTGCGCAAACGGCGCATCAGCGGCGCCGGCAGTTCGATGCGCGAACCGGAATCGTGGTTGCCGGCGATCATCACGATGGTCAGCTTCGGCTGTTGTTCATGGGCGCTGACGATGAAGTCGTAAAGGCGTTCCTGGGCTTTGACCGGCGGATTGACCGTGTCGAAGATATCGCCGGCGATCAGCAGCACGTCGGGCTGGTCCAGCTTCAGCTGGCGCAACAGCCATTCGAGGAAACAGCCGTGCTCGAAATCACGGTCCTGGCCGTGCAGGTTCTGCCCAAGGTGCCAGTCGGAGGTGTGAAACAGACGCAAGGCGAACTCCGTAGGGAATAGGTGATGGCCGCGAGGAAATGGAGGCGGCGAAAGGGGAGAGAGTTTACTGGCAAATGCTTTGGGTTGCTGAAGGGGTTCTTGCAAATCGGCGACAGTGAATAACCGACCAACGACGCATCGACCTGTTACTTCTGACAGTATCCGCGTTGGAGGGCTGGGCGTTTAATGGTTGTGGAGGGTATGGAGCCCTGGCAGTGATTAAACAAACGTGGAGAAACACCATGTCACAGCGTAGCCCGAACACGATCAGTCGAAACAACGCACCGAATCACGGTAGTGTCTTTACTCCCGCTTCCCGGCCCTGGTTTGCCTGGGAGGAAGGAAAGCTGGATGAAGGGGCGCGGGACCAGCGGGAGTGTGGAAAATTTTTTCCGGAGATCCTCGGAGGACTGCTGGATTCTGATGCCAAAGATGACGTGGCCAACTCCCCGCCACCTCCGGATGGAAAGATTGCCAGCGCGAATCAGCTGACCGGCGCGTTCCTGGATGAACCTGGCGACCACTGGAAAAAGCACGAAGTGCGAAGCGGCGAGGCGCTGGATATCTCATGGTATAAATCTGCCAAGCACGCTACTCGGTGCTGGAATTACTTCATTACCAAAGTAGGCTGGGATCCTGAGAAAGTTTTGTCGCGGGATCAATTTGAACCAAAACCATTTTTTACGGTGCGAAACAATCTGCAACCGTACTGGGCCCATGAAGATGCCTTGGAGCCGACTTCACCCACCACGCATGGTGTTCCGCTACCCAAACGTTCGGGTTACCACGTGATGTTGGCAGTTTGGGAAATCGCCAATACGTCGATGGGCTTCTATAACGTGCTGGATTTGCTTTTTGCACCCGAAGATGGAGGTGATCGTCCTGACAGGCCGACCGGGTTAAAGGCCAGCGACGTTACCGACAAGCAAGTGGTGCTGACGTGGAATAAAGCAACTGGCCCTAATCCCATCAAGTCCTATCAAGTTACGCGTAACGGGATCACCGTTGCCGATATCGACGCATCGCTACAGACCTTGACCGATAACAGCGTGGAGGCCCAAACCCTCTACCACTATGCTGTCATTGCTCTCGACGAGCAGGACAATGCTTCCGATCCCAGTCCGCGGATTCAAGTCCATACCTTGCCCGAAGGTGGAGAGGACGCACCACCCACCGCTCCGGCGAATCTGCACAGCATGGGCCAGACAGCACGGACCGTCAGTCTGATGTGGGGCAAATCCATCGGCTGGGCGCCAATTGAGAAATACCTGATTTATCGTGACGATCAACAAGTCAATGCCGTGAGCGGAGATAAAACCTCGGCTGACGATACGGGCCTAACGCCAGAGACCAAGTATCGCTACTTTGTGAGGGCGCTCGACCTGACCGGGAAACTGTCGCCATCCAGTAACATCCTGGATGTCAAAACCAAAGCTGAAAGTAAGTACCCTGCGTGGGAGCTGGGGGCAGAGTATCGAGTCGGCGATTGGGTGAGCCACGTCGGGAAGAACTGGAGTTGCAAACAAAAGCACATTGCTCACGTGCCAGATTGGGCGCCGGACAAGGCGAAAGATGTGCTGTGGGACGAACAACCCTGACCTGCAAACTGGAACAATCACCCTGAGCGTGATTGTTCCAGGTTGTCATTCGTAGCCACAGAAGCTCTCTTCATCTGAGAGCAGTGTTTATTTCGGGTAGAGCGGCGGCAACCCACTGTCGCCCACCGGATCGTGAACCCGCTCGGCAATCGGGATCGCCTTGATCGCACGCCACAGCTCCTCACCCTGCCAATGCTGGCCGGTTTCGCTATACAACGCCCCATTCAAACCATCCAGCGCATCGGACAATGGCACGAATCGCGCCGCCATGTCGGCCAGGGTTTCCGGTTGTTGCCGGGCCCAGGCGTCGAGGGCCTGGCGGGTGGCGTGGGAGTCGTTGGCCTGGCAAGCGCGTTTGAGGTCGTCGAGCACGGTGCGCGGGCTCGGGCCGGTCTGCGCCGCTCGCAGGATTGCCGGTTGCCAGCGGCCGCGCCACCAGAGGCCGAAGCCCAGCAGGGTGGTGCAGGCCAGAACCATGGTGCTGAGTTTCCACCACCAGAGCGCTTCGTTGTCAGCAGCGGAAATGACCGGCGGCATGCCCGCCGGGGTCTCGACCATCAACCCTGGATTATTCGCCACTTGCAGAGTCCGGGCTGGCAGGCTGGTGTGTTCCAGATGATCCTCAAACGTGTTCCACCAGACCACCTCCACCGCCGGTAACTCGACGTCGCCGTTGCGAACAGGCACCAGCGCTTCACGGTCCTCGCGGCTGCCGATCAGGCCGCGTTCGCTGTTCTGGTTGACCAGCACCGGCTGGTCCGGATAACGCCGCAAGCCGTTGACGTCGGTCGCCGGCAACGGTGGCAGTTGAGAACTGGCCAGGCCTTCGGCCTTCAAGGTCAGGCTGCGGGTCAGCGAATCGCCCACCTGCGCATGATCCGGTTCAGGGTTCCAGCTCTCGCTCAAACTCAGGCTTCTGGCCGGCAGCCAAGGCACGTCAGCCGGGTAAGTGGCGGGTTTTGCCTTGACGGCAAGCGACAGTTCGACCGAGCTGACGCGCATCAGTTTGCCGGATTTCGGCACTTGGGATTCGACGTCCCTGGCCGGTTGCGCGTCGACCAGCGTGGCACTGAATATCTGCGCCGGAATGATCAACTGGCCGCTGTGTTGCGGGTAGATCGCGTAACGCAGTTCGATCACGCCGTGGCGCAAGCCGTTGATGTCTTTTTCATAAGTGCGCGACTCACCCAGTTGCTCGATGCGCGCATCGGGAATCTGCAGCGGGGTCAGGCTGCTGTCGTCGTACAGCGAAACGGAATGGTAGATGCGCAAGGTGAGGATCGCCTGGGCCTGCACGTACACGCTGCTCTGATCGAGGCTGGCGTCGATGAACACCGGGAGCAGTTTGTGGGTGCTGGCCTGGGTTTCGCTTTCCACCACTTGCAAGGTGATCGGCTGGCTTTGCACGTCGCCCAGTTGGAGCGCCGGAATCACCACACTGCCGTTCTGACGAGGCAGCAGGGTAATGATCCAGCGGGTGGTAGCGCGGTTGTCGCCGTTAATGGTGGTCAACTGGTTGACCTGGCGGGTGCCGCGCACGTCGAACAGCGGCTCCAGCGCCGTCAGGTCAGGCTTGCCGAACTGCGTTACGTCGTTGGATTCCAGGGTCAGCTCGACCGTCTCGCCGGAGTTCAGGCGACTGCGATCGACACTGGCGACCAGCTCCGCGGCCTGGGCCTGTACAGTCCAGAGAAACATGGCAAGCAAGAAAGCGGTGAAGCGGGTCATCGAGTGTCTTCCTGATCCTGATGTTGTTGCTGTTCGTACCAGAATTTGCGCCTGAGCAATTCACTCGGGTCATCCGGGATCTTGCGCAGCCATTGCTCCAGCGCCTGGCGCTGTTCGCCATCGATGGCATCGCTGGCGGGTCGCATCGGCGGTGTGGTGCTTTGTTCGTCGCCCAACTCGCTGCCGGGCACTTCATTGGTGCCGGGTCGCGCGGGTGTCGTATCCGACTGTTGCGTATCGGGCGTAGTCGTCTCGGCGTCGGACTTCGGTTCGCCACTGTTCGACTGTTGGGTGGCCGCGCCGGGCGGTGGTTCCTGCGGGGCACCGGTCTCGTCGCCTTCGGTTTTGTCCGGCTCAACCGGCGCCGGTGTGTTTTTCTGCTTGAGCAGACTTTCCACCAAGGCCTTGTTGGTCAACGCCGGGCGCAGATCCGGCTGACGCTCCAGCGCCTGTTCGTAAGCATCCAGCGCGGCTTCCAGCTCACCGCTTTTGGCCAGGGCGTTGCCTCGATTGTAGTGGGCGTGAGCGTCTTTGCCCTCGGCGAACCGCTGGGCGGCGCCACTGTAGTCGCCGGCCTCATAGAGCGCGACGCCTTGCCATTGTCGATCCTCGAAATGTTGCGCGGCTTCGGCGGGACGCTTCTTCTTGAGCAGGTGCAGACCTTGCTGATCGGGGCGCAGCCACAAGTCTTCGAAGTCGAAGGCGTAGCTCGATTGCGGCAACAGGAACAACAACGGCAAGCAGAACAACCAGCCGCGACGCCCGGCGCAGGCCGCCAGCAGCAGCAGCGGCAACAACAGCCAGTAACCCTGATCGGCCCAGGTATCGAGGCGCAGGGTCTGGCCGTCATTGCGCAGATGGCGTGGGCCGTCGAGCAGGCCGAGGGCGCGCAGGTCGGCATCGTCCAGACGCGCATGGCGATAACGCCCATCGAGGCCGTTGACGAAGGCTTTCAGGCTCGGTTCGTCCAGGTGCGGCACCAGAATCGCGCCCTGATCATCCTTGAGGAAACTGCCGTCTTCCTGCGTGATCGGCGCACCTTCGGCGGTGCCAATGCCAAGCATTAAAAACTGTGTCGACTTGCCGTCGAGCGCCTGCTGAATCCCTTCGCGTTCCAGATCGGTCAACGACGAGCCGATCAGCAGGATCCGGCCGTCACCCAACGCAGCCTGATCCAGTAGCGCAAGGGCCTTGGTCACCGCGAGGTCGGCGCGATGGCCGGCCTGGGGCATCAGCGACGGTTTGAGCGCATCCAGCAGATTACGACTGGTGGAGAGGTCGTCCGACAGCGGCACCAGCGTGTGCGCGCTGCCGGCGTAAACGACGATGGCGGTCTGTGCGTCGCTGCGATTTTGCAGCAGGTCGAACAGCTTGCGCCGGGCTTTTTCCAGTCGGTTTGGCGTGACGTCGGTGGCGAGCATTTCCGGGGTCAGCTCCAGAATCACCACCATCGGGTCGGCGGGTTTCTGACTGGTTTGCTCAACGCGCTCCCAGCTCGGTCCGAGCAACGCCAGAATCGTCAACAGCCACGCCACGCCGAGCGCGACCCACGGCAGTTTGCTGTCGCGACCGTTGCCGCCGCTGAGCAACGCGGAATGAAAGGCCGGGGGCAGAATCATCTGCCAGCGGCCGGCGCGCTTCTGTCGATGCCAGAGTTGCCAGAGCAACCAGCCGAGCAGCGGCAACAGCAACAGCCACCAAGGGCGGAACCAGTACGGCCAAAGCGCACTCATCGGCGCCTCCGCAGGCGCAGGCGTTTGAGCCGTTGGCGCCAGTCAGGCAGTGGCGTCTGCAAGAACAGATCCTTGGTAAACAGGCGCTGCAACGGGTTGTCCGGCCAGAGTTCGCGGATGACCAGCAGCATGCTCAACAGCAGCGCTGTCGCCAAAGGCCAGTGATACAACGTCTGCGCCGGGCGGGCCTGGGTCGGTTGTTGGGTCACAGGCTCCAGTTGATCGAGGTTTTCCTTGATCGCTTGCAATTCCTTGCTGTCGCGGGCGCGGAAATACTGGCCACCCGTGGCGGCGGCGATGGCCTTCAGCGCAGGCTCGTCGAGGTCCAGGCTCGGGTTGATACCGAGGAATCCCGCGGTGCCGCTTTGCTCGGGATCGGCGCCGATGCCGATCGGGTAGATTTTCACGCCTTCCTTGGCCGCCAGCCGCGCGGCCGTCAACGGGTCGATTTCGCCGCCGTTATTGGCGCCGTCAGTGACCAGAATCAGCACGCGGCTTTGCGCTGGACGCAGGCGCAGGCGTTTGAGCGCGAGGCCGATGGCGTCGCCAATGGCGGTGTTCTTGCCGGCGATACCGATGCGTGCCTCGTCGAGCCAGACCCGCACGGTGTGCCGGTCAAACGTCAGCGGTGCCTGCAGGTACGCCCTGCTGCCGAACAGAATCAAGCCAACACGGTCGCCTTCGCGGCCTTCCAGAAAATCCCCGAGCAAATGTTGCACCAGCGTCAGGCGGCTGACCTCATCGCCCTGCCACTGCATGTCGGGAAAATCCATGGAGCCGGAAACATCCACCGCCACCAGCAGATCACGGCCACTGGCGGCAATCGGCAACGGTTCACCGAGCCACTGCGGGCGCGCCGCGGCGATCAGTAAAAACAGCCACAGCAGCATGAACGGCGCTTGCTGGCGCCAGGCCGGCAGATTGGCCCGGGCACGGCGCCGGGCGAGGCCTTCGAGGTCGCTGAGGAAGCTGACTTTGAGCGCCGGTTCGCCGCTGTCGGCCACCGGCAGCACGATGCGCATCAACCAGGGCAGCGGCAGCAGGGCGAAGATCCACGGCCAGGCGAACTCAAACATGTTTGCGAATCCACGTGTCGACGGCTTGCGTCAGGCCGGCGATGGCTTTGTCGTCGAGTTTGCATTCGGGTTTGTAGGCGCCTTCGACCAGCACCATCCAGCGCGTCAGGCCGGCGGCCGGGCAGCGGTTGTCGAGGAACGCCAGCCATTTGCGCCCGTTGAGGGTGTGGCTCTGGCTGTAGGGGTAATGGTTGCGACACAGGCGCTTGAGCAAACCGTTGAGTTGCTGCAGCCAGGCACCGGCCGGTGCGCCGTCATAAGGTTTGGGCATCAGCGCCAGTTCGGCCAGTGCGGCGAGGCGCACCGGGTCCAGCGGCTGTTCGGCGCGCACGATGGGGCGTTTGTTCGACAGGAAACGCCGCGCCTTCCAAAGGCCGAAGCCGATCAGCGGCAGCAATAACAGCAGCAGCCACCAGCCCGGAGCCGGTGGCCAGAAGGCGATGGGCGGCGGGGAAATCAGCGGTTGCAGTTGATCGAGGCTGCTCATCGATGTTTCCCCGGTTTCTGCGGGTTCAGGTATTCGCGCAGTTGTTCGACCATCTCGCTCTGGGTGCTCAGGGGCATCAGCAATACGCGAAGTTTTTGCGCGAGCAATTCCCAACGGGCGATGCGTGCTTCGGCCTGGGCGCGGTAGGTTTGGCGCAGGTCAAAATTCAGCGTATCAAGTTCCAGTTGCGCTCCGCGCTCGGCAAAGCGCAAAAGGCCGGCAGCGGGCAGGGCGTGGTCCAGTGGGTCGGAAAGCGGTAGCAGCAACAGGTCGCAATGGCGGGACAGCAGACTCAGTTGTTGCTCGGAGCCTTCAGTCAACGCGCGCTCGTCGCAGATCACGATCACCAGGCTGCCGGGACGCAGCACCTCCCGGGCGCGACGCAGGGCGAGGTTGAGGGAATCGCGGTTCTGTTCGCTTTCGGTGTGCAGCGATTGATTGACGCGCACCAGTCGGTTAAGAAATTGCAGCAGGCTTTGTTTGCTGCGCCGGGGCTTGATTTCGTAGTGTTCGTTATCGCCGAACACCAGCCCGCCGACCCGATCGTTATGGCCGAGCGCGGCCCAGCCGATCAGGCTGGCGGCCTGGGCGGCGAGCACCGATTTGAACATCAGCCCTGAACCGAAAAACAGCCGGCGACTTTGCTCGACCATGATGAAAATCGGTCGCTCGCGCTCTTCGTGGAACAGCTTGGTGTGCGGCTCCTGCGTTCGGGCGGTGACCCGCCAGTCGATGCTGCGCACGTCATCGCCGGCCTGATAGACCCGCACCTGATCGAAGTCGACCCCACGGCCACGCAGCTTGGAATGGTGCAGGCCGATCAGCGGGCTGCGCTGGCTCGGCGTGGAAAACAGCTGCACTTCACGCACGCGATGGCGAATCTCGATCAGCTCGGCGAGGCTGACGCGGATGCCCGGCTCGGGCGGCAGGATGGCGGTCATCGGGGTCAAGCGACGGCTACGACGTCGAGAATCCGCTGGACCACCCGGTCCTGGTCGATGCCCGCGGCTTCGGCTTCAAAAGAAAGAATGATGCGGTGACGCAGGACGTCGAACAGCACGGCCTGAATGTCTTCCGGGCTGACGAAGTCGCGACCGGCGAGCCAGGCGTGGGCGCGGGCGCAGCGGTCGAGGGCAATCGAACCGCGGGGGCTGGCGCCGTAGGCGATCCACTCGGCCATTTCCGGGTCGAACTTGGCCGGCGTGCGCGTGGCCATGACCAGTTGCACCAGGTATTCCTCCACGGCGTCGGCCATGTACAAACCGAGGATTTCCTTGCGTGCGGCGAAAATGGCCTGCTGGCTGACCCGGCGCTCGGGTTTGGTTTCGCCGTTCAAGGCTTCGCCACGGGCTTGTTGCAGGATGCGCCGTTCGACCGCCGCGTCCGGAAAACCGATTTTCACGTGCATCAGGAAGCGGTCCAGTTGCGCTTCGGGCAGCGGGTAAGTGCCTTCCTGCTCGATCGGGTTTTGCGTGGCCATCACCAGGAACAGCGGCGACAGCTCGTAGGTGCTGCGCCCGACACTGACCTGACGCTCGCCCATGGCTTCGAGCAGCGCCGACTGGACCTTGGCCGGGGCACGGTTGATTTCGTCCGCCAGTACCAGGTTATGGAAGATCGGGCCTTGCTGGAACACGAAACTGCCGGTTTCCGGGCGATAGATTTCCGTGCCGGTGATGTCGGCAGGCAACAGGTCGGGGGTGAACTGGATGCGATGGAACTGGGCTTCGATGCCTTCGGCGAGTTCTTTGATGGCCTTGGTCTTGGCCAGGCCCGGAGCGCCCTCGACCAGCATGTGGCCGTCGGCGAGCAAGGCGATGAGCAAGCGCTCGATGAGTTTTTCCTGGCCGAGAATCTGCGTTGAAAGAAAGGTTCGCAGCGCGAGCAGCGCTTCACGATGTTCCATCGATGACTGTTCCTGGAAAGGGTGACCGAAGACGTTCGAATAACGCCAGGGCTGGGGGCGTTACTTTAATCTATCGCGGGGGGCGGCGACTAACGGCATTTTGTGCAAAGTGTGGGAATAGATGGGTGAACGCGTTTGAGATTTGTGCCGGTCGGAGAGTGGTGTCGTTCTTTCGGGCCTCTTCGCGAGCAAGCCCGCTCCCACATTTAACCGCGTTGTTACAGGAGGAACGCGGTTAAATGTGGGAGCGGGCTTGCTCGCGAAGGCGCCCGCTCAGACACCATCAGAGCTGGCTGATATAAGTGCCAGTCCCCTTGAGAATGTTCTGCAACGTTTCTTCCACCTCCGCCAAATCACTCGCATCCGTGCTGTGAATGATCTCCAGCGAATCATCCCCATTCAACGCATCCGCATCCGCCGCTGCAATTTCGATCAGCAATCGGGTAGGGCTCAGCGTCACTTTCACGCCGTCCAGCGTCGAAGGCTCGCCATCAAGGGTGATCTCCAGCTCGTCCTCGTCCGGATAGCGGCTCATCAGGAACATTTCACCCTGATCGCTGTGGCAGGCGAGCATGGCCATGTTGTCTTCTTCCTCGTCACACGGGTTGACGATCAACAGGGAGGTGGTCATTTGCATGGGGAATTCCTGGCTCGGCGAGCGTTGTGAACACAACAAAAGGCAATTCTGCCAGCCCTCGGGAATTTCTGCTCGGCTGACTGTCAGAGAATGTGTCGTGAACATTCGGGGCGCCGCTGGTCATTTCGGGCACGAAGGTGCCGTAAATCCGGGCATAAAACGCCCAATTTCCTACACGACTGCTAGTGTTGTCCGATGCGCAGGGCCAGAGCTGCGTGCCGATGACCGAATATGTCGCAGCGCTGCAAGCACGGGCCTTGCCGCACTCGTTAAGCTGCGCAACGGATGAGCACCTGTAAAGACATTGCGCCATAGGTTCGCCAGTCGTTTTTGCAGATGCCCATTCATGGAAGGTGAATGTGACCTGAGTGTCTCGTCCAGCTTCACCCACCTGTCACCCTGTTTCCTCTGCCAGAGAATCAGGCGCAGGGTGACGGATCGCCCCGAAAGGGGTTTGCACGCGACGCTTCCATCAATAACAAGCCCAAGCGGAGTACCACAGATGGCGTTCTTCACCGCAGCCAGCAAAGCCGACTTCCAGCACCAACTGCAAGCGGCACTGGCGCAGCACATCAGTGAACAGGCACTGCCACAAGTGGCGCTGTTCGCTGAACAATTCTTCGGCATCATTTCCCTTGACGAGCTGACCCAGCGTCGGCTGTCCGACCTCGCTGGCTGTACCCTTTCTGCGTGGCGCCTGCTTGAGCGCTTCGATCACGCGCAACCGCAGGTTCGCGTCTACAACCCTGATTACGAACGCCACGGCTGGCAGTCGACCCACACCGCGGTCGAAGTGCTGCATCACGACCTGCCATTCCTGGTGGACTCGGTGCGTACCGAGCTGAACCGTCGCGGCTACAGCATTCATACCTTGCAAACCACGGTGCTGAGCGTGCGTCGCGGCAGCAAGGGCGAACTGCTGGAAATCCTGCCGAAAGGCACCCAGGGCGAAGGGATCCTGCAAGAATCCCTGATGTACCTGGAAATCGACCGTTGCGCGAACACGGCCGAACTGAATGTCCTGAGCAAAGAGCTGGAGCAGGTTCTCGGTGAAGTCCGCGTCGCGGTCGCCGATTTCGAACCGATGAAAGCCAAGGTCCAGGAAATCCTGACCGGCCTGGACAACAGCCAGTTTGCCGTCGATCCGCAAGAAAAAGCTGAAATCAAAAGTTTCCTGGAATGGCTGGTGGGCAACCACTTCACGTTCCTTGGCTATGAAGAATTCGTGGTGCGCGATGAAGCCGACGGCGGCCACATCGTCTACGACCAGGATTCGTTCCTCGGCCTGACCAAACTGTTGCGTACGGGTCTGACCCACGACGATCGACGCATCGAAGATTACGCCGTGAACTACCTGCGCGAACCGACCCTGTTGTCGTTCGCCAAGGCTGCGCACCCGAGCCGCGTGCACCGTCCGGCTTACCCGGATTACGTGTCGATCCGCGAGATCGACGCCGACGGCAACGTCATCAAGGAATGCCGCTTCATGGGCCTGTACACCTCGTCGGTGTATGGCGAGAGCGTGCGAGTCATTCCGTACATCCGCCGCAAGGTCGAAGAGATCGAACGCCGTTCCGGCTTCCAGGCCAAGGCTCACCTGGGCAAGGAACTGGCGCAGGTGGTCGAAGTGCTGCCGCGTGATGACCTGTTCCAGACCCCGGTCGACGAGCTGTTCAGCACCGTGATGTCGATCGTGCAGATCCAGGAACGCAACAAGATCCGCGTGTTCCTGCGCAAAGACCCGTACGGTCGTTTCTGCTACTGCCTGGCTTACGTGCCGCGTGACATCTACTCCACCGAAGTGCGCCAGAAGATCCAGCAAGTGCTGATGGATCGCCTGAAAGCCTCGGACTGCGAGTTCTGGACGTTCTTCTCCGAATCCGTTCTGGCCCGCGTGCAACTGATCCTGCGCGTCGATCCGAAGAACCGTCTCGACATCGACCCGCAGCAGCTGGAAAACGAAGTGATCCAGGCCTGCCGCAGCTGGCAGGACGACTACTCGGCCCTGACCGTCGAAACCTTCGGCGAAGCCCACGGCACCAACGTGCTGGCCGACTTCCCGAAAGGCTTCCCGGCCGGTTACCGCGAGCGTTTTGCCGCGCATTCGGCTGTGGTCGACATGCAGCACTTGCTCAGCCTGAAAGAAGCCAATCCGCTGGTGATGAGCTTCTATCAGCCACTGGGTCAGGTGTCCGGCAAGCGCGAGCTGCACTGCAAGCTCTATCACGCCGATACCCCGCTGGCGCTGTCCGATGTGTTGCCGATCCTGGAAAACCTCGGTCTTCGCGTACTGGGTGAATTCCCGTATCGCCTGCGGCACAACAATGGCCGCGAATTCTGGATTCACGACTTTGCGTTCACCGCCGCCGAAGGCCTGGAACTCGACATCCAGCAACTCAACGACACCTTGCAGGACGCCTTCGTCCACATCGTGCGTGGCGATGCCGAGAACGATGCGTTCAACCGTCTGGTACTGACCGCCGGCCTGCCGTGGCGCGACGTGGCTTTGCTGCGTGCCTACGCCCGTTACATGAAGCAGATCCGTCTGGGCTTCGACCTGGGCTACATCGCCAGCACCCTGAACAACCACACCGACATCGCTCGCGAGTTGACCCGGTTGTTCAAGACCCGTTTCTACCTGGCGCGCAAGCTGACCGGCGACGATCTGGAAGACAAGCAGCAACGTCTGGAACACGCGATCGTCACCGCACTGGACGACGTCCAGGTGCTGAACGAAGACCGCATCCTGCGTCGCTATCTGGACCTGATCAAGGCCACCCTGCGGACCAACTTCTACCAGACCGACGCCAACGGTCAGAACAAGTCCTACTTCAGCTTCAAGTTCAACCCGCACCAGATTCCAGAGCTGCCGAAGCCGGTTCCGAAGTTCGAAATCTTCGTTTACTCGCCTCGCGTCGAAGGCGTGCACCTGCGCTTTGGCAACGTTGCTCGCGGTGGTTTGCGCTGGTCTGACCGTGAAGAAGACTTCCGTACCGAAGTCCTGGGCCTGGTAAAAGCCCAGCAAGTGAAGAACTCGGTCATCGTGCCAGTCGGCGCGAAGGGCGGCTTCCTGCCGCGTCGCCTGCCACTGGGCGGCAGCCGTGACGAGATCGCGGCCGAGGGTATCGCCTGCTACCGCATCTTCATTTCGGGCCTGTTGGACATCACCGACAACCTGAAGGACGGCGCGCTGGTGCCGCCGGCCAACGTCGTGCGTCATGACGACGATGACCCGTACCTGGTCGTGGCAGCGGACAAGGGCACTGCAACCTTCTCCGACATCGCCAACGGCATCGCCATCGACTACGGCTTCTGGCTGGGTGACGCGTTTGCGTCCGGTGGTTCGGCGGGTTACGACCACAAGAAAATGGGCATTACCGCCAAGGGCGCGTGGGTCGGCGTACAACGTCACTTCCGCGAGCGCGGCATCAATGTTCAGGAAGACAGCATCACGGTAGTCGGCGTCGGCGACATGGCCGGTGACGTGTTCGGTAACGGCTTGTTGATGTCCGACAAGCTGCAACTGGTCGCCGCATTCAACCACCTGCACATCTTCATCGACCCGAACCCTGAGCCTGCGAACAGCTTCGCCGAGCGTCAGCGCCTGTTCGATCTGCCGCGTTCGGCGTGGTCGGATTACGACACCAGCATCATGTCCGAAGGCGGCGGGATCTTCTCCCGTAGCGCGAAAAGCATCGCGATTTCCCCGCAGATGAAAGAGCGTTTCGACATTCAGGCCGACAAGCTGACCCCGACCGAACTGCTGAACGCCTTGCTCAAGGCGCCGGTGGATCTGTTGTGGAATGGTGGTATCGGCACCTACGTCAAGGCCAGCAGCGAAAGCCACGCCGATGTCGGCGACAAGGCCAACGATGCGCTGCGCGTGAACGGCAACGAACTGCGCTGCAAAGTCGTGGGCGAGGGCGGTAACCTCGGTATGACCCAATTGGGTCGTGTCGAATTCGGTCTGAATGGCGGCGGTTCCAACACCGACTTCATCGACAACGCCGGTGGCGTGGACTGCTCCGACCACGAAGTGAACATCAAGATCCTGCTGAACGAAGTGGTTCAGGCCGGTGACATGACCGACAAGCAACGTAACCAGTTGCTGGCGAGCATGACCGACGAAGTCGGCAACCTGGTGCTGGGCAACAACTACAAGCAGACTCAGGCCCTGTCCCTGGCGGCACGCCGTGCTTTCGTGCGGATTGCCGAATACAAGCGTCTGATGAACGATCTGGAAGGCCGTGGCAAGCTGGATCGCGCCATCGAGTTCCTGCCGGCTGAAGAAGCGATCAACGAACGCCTCGCGGAAGGCCATGGCCTGACCCGTGCCGAGCTGTCGGTGCTGATCTCCTACAGCAAGATCGACCTCAAGGAAGCGCTGCTCAACTCCCTGGTGCCGGACGACCACTACCTGACGCGCGACATGGAAACCGCTTTCCCGCCGAGCCTGGTGAGCAAGTTCTCCGACGCCATGCGCCGTCACCGTCTGAAGCGCGAAATCGTCAGCACCCAGATCGCCAACGATCTGGTCAACCACATGGGCATCACCTTCGTTCAACGACTCAAAGAGTCGACCGGCATGAGCCCGGCGAACGTGGCCGGTGCTTACGTGATCGTGCGTGACATCTTCCATCTCCCGCACTGGTTCCGTCAGATCGAAGCCCTGGATTACCAGGTTTCGGCCGACGTACAACTGGAGCTGATGGACGAGCTGATGCGTCTGGGCCGTCGCGCTACGCGCTGGTTCCTGCGTGCCCGTCGCAACGAGCAGAACGCTGCCCGTGACGTCGCGCACTTCGGTCCGCATCTGAAGGAGTTGGGTCTCAAGCTCGACGAACTGCTGAGTGGCGAGATCCGTGAGAACTGGCAGGCCCGCTATCAGGCGTACGTCGAAGCCGGTGTGCCGGAGTTGCTGGCGCGCATGGTGGCTGGCACTTCGCACCTGTACACCCTGCTGCCGATCATCGAAGCCTCCGACGTGACCGGCCAGAACCCTGCGGACGTGGCCAAGGCGTACTTCGCCGTGGGCAGCGCGCTGGACATCACCTGGTACTTGCAACAGATCAGTGCTTTGCCGGTTGAAAACAACTGGCAAGCCCTGGCCCGTGAAGCGTTCCGCGATGACGTCGACTGGCAGCAACGTGCGATCACCATCTCCGTCCTGCAACAGGGCGACGGCACTCAGGACGTGGAAACACGCCTGGCGCTGTGGATGAAAGAGCACGAAGGCATGATCGAACGCTGGCGCGCCATGCTGGTGGAAATCCGTGCCGCCAGCGGCACGGACTACGCCATGTACGCGGTGGCCAACCGTGAGTTGCTGGACCTGGCGTTGAGCGGGCAGGCGGTAGTGCCTGCTGCCACCGTCACGACCAGCGCCGAACTGGAGCCTGCTGCCTGATCAGTCGCTGAATGAAAAAGCCCCGTCTCGAAAGAGGCGGGGCTTTTTTTATTTCAATGACGTTGCACACGGTTGGTCAACGACCTGGAGGTTGATCAATCATCATCGTCATCCGGATGGGGCCTTGCTTCCACATACAGCGGATAAGGCTCGGAACTGGTCGGGTAGGGAACGTTCCGTTCCAGGATCTGCAGATTGAACTTCACCAGGTCGCCGGATTGATCCCCGTAGCTGTAGATTTTCGGATCCTCAACCAACTGCCTTTTTATCAGGCCGGCATTCCGGGCTCTAAGATATACGGTGGCCTCGTTTGTGGTGATGTTATCGAGGGTTATGATGGATTGATCGGCGTTGAGCAAGTTGTACGAAGTCGTTTTGCCGCCCACACCTGCAAACGCTCCGATCCGCCCGCTGGCATTTTTGCTTAAATATTGTCCAAGGTACGCTTTGCTGCGGATTTGAATGTTGTAGTAGTCCTCATAGCACCTGAAATACACAATCATCTCGTCCGAAAGCGTCCGAGTGTAAACATCCCGTCCTCCGCGAACCTGAACCATTTTGTTGGTGACTTTTGAGTAAGAGTGTCGGGTGGTCAGCAGTTGGCCGTCACCGGCAAGGGCGCCGCGGTTGAATCGCTCCGATACGAAAAAACTACTGTGTAACATTTGATCGAAGAATCTCATTGGTACGTCATTGCACCGAATGCGTGCGATGAAAGATCTTTCCTGTCCAGTACTCATAAAGCCTCCATTGTTCCGATTGTTTTCGCTTCCTGCGAATGGGGCAGAGTAATGGGCTGGGCGTTAATTGGTAATGGAAAAGAGTTGCCTGATATTGCTGTAAGCGTCGAGGCCTCTTCGCAAACAATATTGCGAAGAGGCCTGCTGCTTAATAGGTGACTTTGACGTGATCGATTTGCGAAATATTGCTCGTCGGTTTGTTGAGTAATTGGTGCAGCGACTGATCAAAATTTTGCAATGCCTGAATTTGCACTTGCTGTTGTTGGTTGATATCCGCCACGATTTCTTCGCTGCGTTTATAGTGTGCCCATAACGGGCTGAGTGCCTTGGCGTCATGCCCTCGGGCCGTACCGATGTAGTTAAAGTTCGCGTCATAGAAATCAGCGCTGACATTCGCCTCGATGTCCGAACTGCGCGAGGTCATCAATTGACTGCGCGTATCAACGATGGCCACCACGTCGGGTTTCGCCGCCCTGAGACTTTGCATATCCGGGTAGACCGTTACCGAGCCGAACTGACGCTGCAGGGACGCCTTGACCCAGTCCACCGCCAGGTCGGGATTAGAGGTGGCGACGTAGGCGTCATGAATCGGTTGCACCAGCAGGCTCTGGCCAAAACCGGTGCCGGCATTGGCCCGGTAATCCTGGAGGTAGGCGCGGTTGGTCTGCGTGTTGCGGCTGTAGACGATGCCGACTGACACATGCTCACCGTTGGGGACACGGGTGGCGCTGCTCCGGCCTACCGGTTCGCTGAACAGGCCGTCGAGTGAAGAAACAGCCGTGGGTGCGGTGGGGATTGAACATCCGGTCAAAACAGCGGCGAACGTAAAGGTGCTGACAAGTAAAAGTTTCATGGTGTTTCTCCAGTGAAACAACTTGACTCGTTAAGTAAAATTGCCGACTTCAGACTAAACCTGTGTCGTTTGAATGAAATAGCCAATTGCTGCACTTGTCAGGCGACCGATAGTTTTGTTTGGTTTAAACCATTGCCGTTAATAACGTCAGGAAATATAAGAGCCCGAATTCATGATTTGGGCCTTTATGTTTATGGCTGTACGTTCAGCCATCAGTTTTCCAGGGGGATCAACACCTTTTCGTCCGGGGACAGGACCATGAACACTAATAACTTCGCAGGCTTTGTCGCACTGGCATTTTTCGAGACCAGATGTTCCGAGCCCGCCGGTTCATACCAATGCTCACCAGCCTTGTAGGTTTTCGGTTGCTCGCCTTTCACCTGGGAAACGATCGACCCCGAAATCACGTAAGCCATTGCCGTGCCTTCGTGTTTGTGGGCGATGGAGGATTGACCAGGCTTGTAATCAACTTCAATCATCAGCGCCTTTTTGCCCGGGACGTTCTTCAGTACTTCGTCTTGCAGGATCGTGACTTTTTCCGAGGGGTCGTGGGCGAATGCCGAGGCAGAAACGCTCAGGGCGAGGACGGCAAGCGGGGCAGCCAGTAAATGCAAAACTTTCATGGTTCATCACCTGCAATGGGTTAGTGATCAGGAACCAATCTAGTGCGCCACCGGCGACAATCAAACAGCCAATATTCGAGAAGGTCAGGGGACCAATCCAGCGCGTAACAAACAAAAGATCGCAGCCTTCGGCAGCTCCTACCGAGGTACCCATACTCTGCGGGAACGGCAAAAAGACTGCGATCTTTAACCGTAGTCTATCGAATCGGAAAACTATTGAAGTCGACGGCATTGGCCAGTTGGCAATCGATCAGGTCGATAAAGCCCTGCACTTGGGGGCTGTTGAAATGCGATTGCATGGCCGTTTCCGATTGCCAGCGGGCGCTGACATTCCAGCGGTTGCTGTCCTCGGGGCAGCGGTCGACCATATAGGATTCGCAGCCCGGTTGTTCGCGCAGGGTTTCGACTATCTTTTGCAGTTGCCTGCCCAGTTCGTCCGAGCGGCCGGCAGCGGCCTGCACCTTTACCGTATTGATCACTTCGTTGGACATTGCTCACACTCCTGAATCAGGCCGGACGAATCCTGCTCATTGAGGGATAACGTTTATGCAGGATAGGCCCGCACCCTGGGACCGCCAATAGCCAATCACCGGATAAAAACCCAGACCAATCTGTCAGGCGACCTGCTGCAAAATGTCGCGCAATCGGTCCAGGGCGGTGTCGATATCCAGGGTTTCAATGGCGCCAAACCCCATGAGAAGCCCGGCCTGTGGCATTTGCTGATAGAAAAAGGTGTCGATGGAATACAGCCCGACTTCGACCTTTTTTGCCAGTTCGATCACCAGTGGCATATCGATAGGCACTTTGCACATAAGCGCCATGTGAAATCCCGCCGTGCTCGGGATCGCTTCGAACCAGGGAGACAGATCACCCGCGATGCGCGTCAGGATGCGCTCGCGACGCCCGGCATAGATCGTATGGCAGCGCCGGATATGCTTGAGCAGACAGCCTGCGGCGATGAACTTGGCCAGTGCCCATTGGGGCAGGGTGGAGGTGTGCAGATCGGTGAGCTGTTTGGCGCGGATCACTGCCTCGAGAATGGCCGGCGGCAAAATCGCGTAACCGAGGCGCAATTCCGGCAGCAGGGTTTTCGAGAAGGTCCCGACGTAGGCGACGATCCCGCGCTCATCCATGCTTTGCAGGGAGTCGGTGGGCCGGCCTTCGTAGCGAAATTCGCTGTCATAATCGTCCTCGATGATAATCGCGCCCAACTCGTAGGCGCGATCCAGCAGTGCTATCCGCCGGGCCTGGCTCATCGGCATGCCGAGCGGAAACTGGTGGGACGGCGTGACATAAATCAGCCGGGTGCCCAAGGGAATTTTGTCGACCTGGATGCCTTCGGCATCGACCGGCACGCCGATCACCGTGGCGCCGTGGCTGCCGAACAACAGGCGCGCGGGCGGGTAACCGGGGTCTTCCATGGCGACGATGCTGCCGGGGCGGGTCATCACGCGGGAGATCAGGTCCAGCGCCTGTTGCGCGCCGTTGCACACCACCACGTCTTCGTCCTGACAGTTCACTCCACGGGAAAATGCGATATGCCGGGCGATCGCGTTGCGCAGCGCCGGAAGGCCTTCGGGCAGGCTGTAGAAACCTTTGGAACCGGCCATCTGGCGCAAGGCGTGAGAGGTGCAGCGGCGCCAATCGTCCTGGGGGAATTGACCCTTGCTGGTGGCGCCACCGATGAAGTCATAGCGCAGCGAGCCTTCCAGCGTCGGATGGCGCAAAAACACCGGCAGGTTGCGCCATGACTCGATGACTTCGGCGCTCGCCAACTGCGAATGCGTTTGCTTGGGCAGTGCTTTTGCGGTCCGGGCGTTGACGAAGGTGCCTTTACCGATCACGCCGGTCAGGAAGTTTTCATACGTCAACTGCGCGTAGGTGTCGGAAATGGTCTTGCGCGAGATGCCCAGCTGTTCGGCCAGCAAACGACTGGGCGGCAGTTGCGCCCCGGCTGCCAGACGACCGGATTCGATGGCGCTGCGCAGTTGGTTGTACAACTGGCCTGCCAGGTCCTTGCGGCCGTTGATGACAACATGAAGTTCCATACCGGCGGGGCTCCTGGGGCGGTTGAGGCGCGTGTGCGTCGCGCAAGATTACCCGCAAGCACCGCTGCGCAGTAGTTGCGTGGATGAAAAACCGCGGATTGGCCTGTTGCCGGGTGGTCCACCGGTATTTCGCGGAATTGGATCTGTAACGCCTGCGCATCAGCGCCTACCGTAAACGCCTCAATCGATCCACGAGGCCCGCCATGACTTCCCGTCTGGATTACTACAGCGCGTCGCCCAAAGCGATGAAAGCGATGATTGCCATGGAGGCGTTGACCAGCAACCTGAGCATCGAGCCGGCGCTGCTGCACCTGATCAAGATCCGTGCCTCGCAGCTCAATGGCTGCGCCTTCTGCACCGACCTGCATTCGGTGGATGCGCGGCGCCTCGGCGAGACCGACCGGCGCCTGTATTCGATCGTGGTCTGGCGCGACAGCGGCTTCTTCAACCCACGGGAGCGCGCGGCGCTGGCCTGGACCGAGGCGGTCACCTTGCTCTCGCAAAGTCATGTGCCCGACGACGTCTACGCGCAGGCCCGGGAGCAGTTCAGTGAAAGCGAGATGGTCGACCTGACCATCGCGGTCACCACCATCAACAGCTGGAATCGCCTGGCGGTGAGTTTTCGACAAGCGCCCAGTGCTTGAGGCTAGGGTCAATGGATAAATCACACTTGTAGGCGCCAGACTTACCGTAATGCCAGTCAGTTAAGAAAATTTGTAGGAGCGAGCTTGCTCGCGATGGGCTTCAGGACGACGCGTGCATTCAAAGAATACGCGTTATCGTTGGCGTCCATCGTCGGAACGCCGCCCGGAGCAAGCTCGCTCCTACAAGAGTCAGCTTTCGCTTAACTGGCTTGCCGCACCGCTGGCTCCTACATAAAGCGAATCATGACCCGGCTGTCACAGCAGGTTCATTAACGTTGCGCAGGATGAGGTTTTTCAAAGGACACATCGACAGGGAGTCATCGATGTCATTCATGGAAACCACAGGACGCCAAAGCCCTGCCGAGTATCGTTCGCCGGTAGACGCCACGCTGTCCTGCCGTGCACGGGTCGCCGCGGTTGATCCGCAACTGGCTCAGGCGTTCACGGTCAGTGCCCGTTGCGGCTGTTTCATGCAGGCGGCCCGCAGCCTCAACATCAAGGCGACCTTGCTGCGCAAACAGTTGGCGCAGCTCGAAACGCAACTGCAGTGTTCGCTGTTCACCCATTGCGACAATGGCATCACCCTCAGCCGTGAAGGCTTGCAGCTTCAGGCGCAGTTGATTGCGTTGGCCCATGAACGCGATTTGCCCGTGATCGAGCAACCGTTGGTGCGCCTGGCGGTTGCCGAGTCGATCCTGCACGACATTCTCGGTCGCGACCTGGTGGGCTTGTTGCGCCGTAACGCCAGCGTACGCCTGGACATCATCACCCTCGACAGTGAACTGGCGCTGCAAGCGGTCAGTGCCGATGTGGTGGTGTGGCTGGCGGGCACCGAATCGCCGCTTCCGGGCCCGAGTTTTGCCGTCAGCGAACCCCAGCGCCTGGCGCGACTCGACTACCTGCCACACATCGCCAAGCGTTACTCACGCACAGCGTCGCGCCCGGACAGCCTAGATGACCTCGCGGACTTCCTGTTGGTGCAATGGCAGTCTCACGGTCAGGTCGAGAGCTTCGTGCCGTGGAATGCGCTGGTGGACCAGCGCCTGGCCGGAGTGGTGCAGCTGCATTCCTATGAGCTGCTGCTGGAGATGATTCGTTGCAGCGCCTGCATCGGTTTGCTGCCCGGCTACATGAGTCGCTTCGACCGTGGGCTCATTGCGTTGCCGGGGCTGTTTGGCCAACCGATGCAGCGTCAGGTCTGGATGGCGGTGAATGCGCAGTCGCAGGAAGAGGCGCAGGTGCAGATGATCGTCGAGCTGATCCAGAACACCTTCAATGAGCGCCGGGAATGGTTTGAAGGCTGACCACTACCTGAAAATGTGGGAGCGGGCTTGCTCGCGAAAGCGGTGTGTCAGTCGCTATCAATGTTGACTGACACACCGCTTTCGCGAGCAAGCCCGCTCCCACATTGGTTCTCGCCATGTTTGAAGTATGCGTTGTAGAGTGAGCGGCCATGTCTGTCTCAAGGATGAATCACCCATGCCCGTCACTGACGCTGTCATCACCCTCGAACGCTTCAACGAATCCCATCTCGAAGGCATCACCGCGCTCTACAACGAGCCGGCGATTACCCGCCAAGTGCTGCAAATGCCGTTTCAATCCATCGAAGTCTGGCGCAAACGCCTGGATCCGGGCAACGAACGACATGTACAGCTGGTGGCGCTGCATCAGGGGGCGGTGATCGGCAACATCGGCCTGGAGCAGTTCTCGCGCATCCGTCGCAGCCATGCCGCCAATTTCGGCATGGGTGTCTCTGAAGCATGGCAGGGCAAGGGCGTTGGTTCGAAGCTGCTGGCAACCGCGCTGGACATCGCTGACAACTGGATGAACCTGCAACGGGTCGAGCTTTCGGTGTACGCCGACAACGAAGCGGCCATCGGCTTGTACCGCAAGTTCGGCTTTGAGACCGAAGGCCTGTTTCGTGACTACGCCGTGCGTGACGGAAGGCTGGTGGATACCTTGAGCATGGCGCGTCTGCGTCGCACGCCCAAGGCCGGTTGAGTCACTCAGCCAGTGCGAACGCCACCGCCGCCTGCGCATGCAGTTCGGTGGTGTCGAGCAGGGGCAGGGCGCTGTGCTCGGGTTTGATCAGCAAGCCGATTTCAGTGCAGCCAAGGATGATGGCCTGGGCGCCGCGTTGGGTCAGGGATTGGATGACCTGCTGATAAAACCGGCGTGATTCCTCGCTGATGACCCCGACGCACAACTCGTCATAAATGATCCGGTGTACGGCCTGACGTTCCTCGGCCTCCGGCACCAGTACGGTCAGTCCCATCGACGTCAGGCGCTCCTTGAGGAAGTCCTGTTCCATGGTGAACGCCGTACCAAGCAGTCCGACCTTCAGCGCATCTGCCTCGACAGCCGCTTGACCGGCCGGGTCGGCGATGTGCAGGAACGGAATGCTGATCGCTGCCTGAATCTGCCCGGCCACCTTGTGCATGGTGTTGGTGCACAGCACCACGCAATCGGCGCCACCCGCTTCAAGCCGCCGCGCCGCTTCCACCAGAATCACTGCCGCATCGTCCCAGCGCCCGGCATGCTGAGCCTGTTCGACAGGCCCGAAGTCGACGCTGTACATCAGCAATTTCGCCGAACGCAACGGCCCGAGCCGGTCGCGTACCTGTTGGTTGATGAGACGGTAATACTCGGCGCTGGACTCCCAGCTCATGCCGCCGATAAGGCCGATGGTGCGCATGGCGTGCTCCTGTTGATGGATACCCCTGAGCCGCGAGTGTCCCGTGATGTGACCGCCGGTGCAATTGACTTGTACGCCCGCCGCGCGCATCTGCCATGCTCAAAGTCCGCAGCACCGCTTCAACCAAAGGAACACCGCAATGGACGACGTACAGCAACTGGGTGAGATGCTTCGCCACTACGCAGACAGCGAAGCGCACAAAAAACAACTGTTCGAGTCGCAATCGGCCGTGTGGGCGGCGCGCATTGGCGAGCTGTTCGATCAGATCCAGCAATGGCTGGAACCGGTCAAGGCACCGAACTTGCTGGAAGTGAGCCGTGAGACCTATGTCGCCTCGGGACCGAGCGTTCCGGTCGAGACGTCGACGTTCAAGACCGAGAAGCTCGGCATCGTGATTGCCGGAAAACCGGTGGAGTTCGTACCGGATGTAATGGGCGCGGGCGGGCAGATCTCCCTGGCCGTGATGGGCCTGACCGCCGCGCGCTATGGCAGCATTTCGCTGGTATGCCTGCCGCCGTCGAGCAACTGGCAATGGCGCAAGACCAATGGCTTGAAGGACCCGGACACCTTTGCCTTCGACGCGAATTTTCTGGCGCAGCAACTGCAGAGCCTGATTCCACGAGATCGCAGCTGATTCTCTGAGGCTGACACAAAACCCTGTGGGAGCGGGCTTGCTCGCGAAGGGGCCATAACATTCAGCATCAATGTTGACTGTCACACCGCCTTCGCGAGCAAGCCCGCTCCCACCTTGGATCTGTGGTGCATCAGATTTCGAGATTTCCCCATCCGGGCTTTGCCACTTCCGGCGCGACCGCTTTCACCACTGTGCGCCGAGAAACGGCATCAGGCTAGCATCCTCCAGACTCTGCGCCGCCTGCTGCTTCAGGCAGTACTCGACCGCCAGCCAAAGCCCCACCACGCCCAAACCCATTCAGCACAATCTCGATCATCTCAAGCTCCTCAGCGCAATTGATACGGATCCGTTGCGAGCCCCTGTACCTGTCAGAGTTGACAGTATCGGGGGATTGAATCCAGGGGTTTAATAAACGCGCTGACGTATTGGGCAGTAGTGCGTTCCAGTGGTTGCGTTCAAGGCAGGTCTGCCGTTCCGGTCATGACGACCAGGAGGGGCGCTTTCATACAGGATGTTCTGAACTCAAGGGTGAACCAATGGCAACTTTCACATATACAGGCCCCACGGCGCCTGCCGACGACGCGTCGGAAATGCCTGATTTCAGCGGGAAAAAAGTTTTCATGGGGTTTTGGCATAACTGGGGGCCGAGTGCCGGGTATCAAGGCGGATTGACGGGTGAGGTGGAATTGAAGGACATCCCCGTCGAATACAACGTGGTAGCGGTAGCGTTCATGAAGGGCGCTGGCATCCCGACGTTCAAGCCATACAACCAGACGGATGTGGAGTTTCGGCGTCAGGTCGGCGAGCTCAACAAGCAAGGTCGCGCGGTGCTGATTTCATTGGGTGGTGCCAATGGTCTCGTCGCACTGAACAAAGGCGATGAGCAAGCACTGGCGAATGAAATCATCCGGTTGGTTGAAGTGTATGGTTTCGATGGACTGGACATCGATCTGGAACAAACTGCAATCGACGATGCCGACAACAACACGGTCATTCCCGCGGCGCTGAAGATGGTCCGCGATCACTACAAGAATCAAGGCAAGCACTTTCTTATCACCATGGCGCCGGAGTTCCCGTATCTGAGAACCGGGGGCAAGTACGTCCCGTATCTGACCGCCTTGGCGAACTATTTTGATTGGATTTCCCCGCAGTATTACAACCAGAGAGGTGACGGGCTTTCTGTTCCGGCGCTCAATCCGTCCTGGCTCGCGCAGGACGATGGGGTACGCAAGGAAGAGTTCCTTTACTACCTGACCACCGCGCTGGTAACCGGCACCTATGGCTTCATCAAGATCCCGGCAGATAAATTTCTTATCGGCTTGCCCAGCCACGGCGATGCGGCGGCGAATGGCTATGTCGCCAATCCAGCGTTCGTGCAAGGGGCTCTTGGCCGACTGACGGCCGATGGCAATGCAATCAAAGGCCTGATGTCCTGGTCGATCGGCTGGGATTGTGGGACCAATAAGAATGGCGCTGCGTATAACTGGGTTTTCAAAAGAATTTATTCACCGATGATTCAATAGAGGTTGAAACACTCGTCGATAGAGCGCGTCAAGATCGCAGCCTGCGGCAGCTCCTACAGGTGTACCCCAAATTCTGTAGGAGCTGCCGCAGGCTGCGATCTTTTAAACCGTGTCGATGCCATCGTGTGCAGTAATGATTGAATATTGAGATTTATCAGAACAAAAAGTACGGCATTGGCTATACCTGTAACACCTGTTTCCCAAACTGTTGTCGACCGCCTTACAGGAGTTACAGCATGAAGCTTGCGTTAATGATGAGCACACTGTGCATTGCCTCGATCGGCGTGGTGGGCTGCACCAGCACCAAGGTCGAGCCGGACCAGTATTCGGGGTTTCTCAAGGATTACAGCCAGCTCAAGGAAGCCAAATCTCCCTCGGGTGCGGTGGTGATGCGCTGGATTGATCCGACGCTCGACATCAACAAATATAAAAGCGTGTACGTCGAGCCGACCCAGCTGTATCCCAAGCCTCAGGCGACCGTGAAAATCCCTCAGGCCACCCTGAACGGGATCACCAGTTATTACGATCAGGCGCTCAAACGCGAAATAGGTAAGTCCCTGCCGCTGGCCGCCGGTCCCGGGCCGGGTGTGATGGTGGTGCGCGCGGCGATCACCGCCGTCAGCAGCAAGACTCAAGGCCTGAAACCTTATGAAGTGATTCCGATTGCGCTGGTGGCGGCGGCGGTGAGTACCGCCAGCGGTATTCGTGATCAGGAAACCGACCTGGCCACCGAAGCCGTGTTTCTGGATGGCGGCAACAATAAAGTCCTGGCCCAGGTAGTGCGCAAAGGCACCGGCAAACCGCTGGAAAACGAGGCTCAGGTGATGAAGGCCGATGACGTGAAAGGCGTGATCGATGGTTGGGCTTCGGATTTACATCAGTCGTATCTGAAGCTCAAATCCAAATGATGCGTTGGGGCTGAGGGCCACTTCGCGAGCAGGCTCGCTCCCACAGATAAGCTGTGTCGAACATATATTTTAGTGTTCACTGGAGATCAGATATGGGAGCGAGCCTGCTCGCGAAGACGGTCGTTCAGTCGCCAAATCACTCCCCAACAAACCACCGGCAAAACCGATTCCGCCATCCCCACGCATCACCTCGCGACTGTCCTGAACTTCGCACTCTCATGGTCCACCGCCTGGGTGCAACAGGTCTCACTGGTAATACCTCGAGCTTCTTCCCACATAGCGGTGAAGCTGGATTTGGTGACGCTGACCTCCTGGGCGCCAACCCCACAACTGACGAACATGGACATCAGGCTGTAACCGGCTGCGCGAAGAGCAATGTGCATGGGGAAGTCCTCATTTACCGAAGGTGACGTTGAGGCCGACGAACAGCGTGAACTGCGGCAAGCCGTCACCCTTGTGCTCGACGGTCCACTGCGGTTCGATGAAGGCATTGAGAATATTGGGCCCGGATTCCCAGACTTTGCCGGCACCCAGACCAAGCGGGATGTAATGGGTGTCGTTTTTCAGGTCGAAGGTCCATGTCGCGGTAGAGCGCAGGTACCAACCTCCATCCAGGTTGTGAAAAACAAACGGCTGCAGGGTGGCCGATTCGACATGCGGGCGGTCGCTGTCACCGGCAAAGGAAGTCTGATATTGCACCAGCGCGCCGAGCAAGCCACGGGGTGATGAATCAATCGCAATGGCTGCCAACCCCGCTTGCCATTTGCCGGTGCCGAGTTCGTCCTTATCGGCGTATGGCACGGTAATCTGCGGGCCGACGCCCAACTGCACGCCTTCAGTCTTGAGCAGGAAGATATCGAACACGTTCAAATCACCTTCACCGGTGCTGTACCCGCCGTGCGGGTCGGGGCGCGTGCTGATCGGCGCGGTGGCGCGCAGCAATTGCGGGACACCGATGAAACTGTTGGGCGCAATTGGCAGCGTGCCGCGCACCAACACTTCGTTGCTATGGACATTGGAGCCGTAGTACTTCGGGGTGTAGGAGTCCTGCAGGTTCATCCCCTGCGCGAAATTCAAAGGGTTGTTACTTTTGTTGGCCATGTCGGCGTTGTCGGCATGGGCACAAACGGCAGACGTTATCGAAGCCGCCAACACAAGGGCACTCGCGCCTGGATTCATCGACATGATTCCCCGGTTCCTTGGTGGCTCATCGGTCTACCCGGCACTTGGCGGCCGTTACTGCGTAATCTCTTTCCTATCAAGCATGTAGGACACATCTGATGACGTTAGCAGTTGACGGTGGGTTATCCAGTCGAAGGGATTAATTCGTTGGTTTTGTGTGCAGCAGAAACGACTAAACCCCGCCATTCGTATGAACACGCAAAACCTGCGGCGAGGGGTCGGCGTCTGTCAGATAGCCATTTGCTTTATTCGCAAACGAGGGTCAGCTCAAAATGTTTACTACCATTCGATCTTAACGACTGTCATTAATGACAGTGCACGTTTTTGCAGATGTCCCTGATAGTCCAGCTACCAATTCCAATGTCGACTATGGGGCAGCACTATGAGTTTAAATACCGAGCCGGACTCAACAGTGATCAACTCCCACTATGGATCTGATGCCCCGTTAGTACGCGCTGCTAGCCCTTGGGAACGAGCGAAGTTGACCGTTGCCGGGGTAGAGTGGCCATGGGATAAACCCATTGCGTTTTTTTGGGGGAGAAAAACCGACGTGACCGTAGAAGTCGATCCAGACTTCGCGAAGGATCTAAGACTGGCGTTGGTTAATACGGGTGGTCAAACCCCTGATGTCCTGCCGCAAGAAGGTTGGCAGCCACTCGTCGAAGGAAAGTGCATATGGAATATCACACCAGAGCAGGGTATGAGCGGCAAAGGCAAAATGCTCATATTTTGCCGGGAAGTGAATGAGGTCTGGGAAATCCTATGGGTGGCAGTATCAACCAATATGCTAAATGAAGTTCATTTCAGGCTTGACGGTCAGGATCAGGATCCAAATAGGGTAATGACTTTTTACCGAGGTACGACTCACAAGCTTGCCTGTTTTCCTCGGAATGGAAGTCCAATGGAAGGCACAGGGGTAAAGGTAAAGTGGACGACTCATCCTGGCGAACTTATTGAGGATTTGAACCCTAAAGAGGGTGAACCCCAACCACTGGTAGAGACCAGTGCGAATTGGGAGATTAAGTGTGGCGACAAAGACGGGGAGGTTAACTTTGACGTGGCTAGTGAAGTTGTTGATAGTTTCGCTCAGCGATTTGCAGCAGTGGTAGTAGCGAAAACTCCCTGATACCAAACTCATTATTCCTGGAAATCTCGCTGAAACCCTCAGCACTTTCACCCGGAATATACCGAGTAGCGGCACGTGTTCGATCACGCCCATCGGCGTCAAACAACCCAAGGACGTGATCGCGCGCGTACGTGGCTGCTCAGCGCTTCTTCACCTGCTCACGCAACCGTTCCTCCTGCTCCCGCAGTTCCGGCGTGAACTCGGCACCAAAATCCTCCGCCTCGAACACCTGGCGAATCTCGATCTCGGCTTCAGTGCCCGGCATCGGATTCGGGCAGCGCTTGACCCATTCGATCGCTTCCTCTTTCGACTTCACCTGCCACAACCAGTAGCCGGCGATCAGCTCCTTGGTTTCGATAAACGGACCATCGATCACCGTGCGCTGGTTTCCGGAAAACCGCACGCGGGCGCCCTTGCTACTCGGGTGCAAGCCTTCGCCGGCCAGCATGATCCCGGCCTTGACCAGTTCCTCGTTGTACTTGCCCATCGCGGTCAGCAGTTCTTCGCTGGGCATGACACCCGCCTCGGAATCCGGGCTGGCTTTGACAATGATCATGAATCGCATGGTGGTGTGTCCTCTGGATTTGAATGATTCACCGTATGGTCGATTGGTGATTCGCCAAATCGACAATCCATCGACGAAATGCTCAAGGGATTGATGGCTGCCTTTCGTCATGAACATCGGGTGGCCGAGGCAGAGGGCGGTACGCTGTACACCGACCGTGTGACGTATTCGGCGATTGGCGGTGCACCCCTGGAACGGTTGATGCGGCGGATTTTCGAGGCGCGGCATCGCACTATGTTGCGATTACTGAGCTAACGCAGATTCTGTAGGAGCGAAGCTTGCTCGCGAACTGGAGCGCTGCGGTGTGACTGTCTGACCGCGTTATCGTTCTTCGCTGGCAAGCCATGCTCCTACAGGTTTTGGGTTGTATCAGAATTGTGTGGCAACACTTCACAATTTGTATCCGCCCATAGGTCACCGGACCGTTTCGTGGTTAACTTCGGCCTCTTCAAAATTCTCCAATCCAACGTTCAGAAGGACTCCGTTCATGGCTCAAGTCACTCTTAAAGGCAACCCGGTTCAAGTCAACGGCCAACTGCCACAAGCCGGTTCCAAGGCGCCAGCCTTTTCCCTGGTTGCCGGCAATCTGTCCGACGTGACGCTGGCGAACTTCGCCGGCAAGCGCAAAGTGCTGAACATCTTCCCAAGCGTCGACACCCCTACCTGCGCGACCTCGGTTCGCAAGTTCAACGCCCAGGCCAATGACGTCGCCAACACCGTGGTGCTCTGCATCTCCGCTGACCTGCCGTTCGCCCAGGCCCGTTTCTGCGGCGCCGAAGGCCTGGAAAACGTCCAGAACCTGTCGACCCTGCGCGGTGCCGAATTCATCGAGAACTACGGTGTGGCGATCGCCGATGGCCCACTGAAAGGCCTGACCGCCCGCGCTGTCGTGGTTCTGGACGAAAATGACAACGTGCTGCACAGCGAATTGGTCAGCGAAATCGGTCAAGAGCCGAACTACGAAGCGGCACTCGCTGTTCTGAAATAAGCGTACTTTTACAATTGTTAACGGCCTAGGGGGCGTTCTCACTGAATTTCCCCGCCGCGTTGTCGCCTCAAAGCGGGCCAGGCAAGGCGCAGGCCGCTGGGAATGTCGTTTCCTTTCCAAGGCCTGCAACGCAGCCTGGCCCGCTTTAAGGCACAACCCGAAGGGCCGGGCCTGCTGTTGTGCAGGGCTGCGTTACTCGAAGCTTATTTGGAATGACCAAACCACGCTTCTCGCGCCTTGCCCTGCACAACAGCAGACCCGGCGCGGCGGGGAAATTCAGTGAGAACGCCCCCTCTGTCCAGGCCGTTTTCATTTGTGCTTCAGTGTCTTAGATAAATCTCCTGTTACGTAAGCCGAAGGTAAATTGCCGGTAAAGGCGCTTTGCTAAATACCCGCCAGTGCTTATCGTTCAGCCTCCCGTAGAAGAAGCCCACGCGCCCAATGGTTGATCATTCAATGCAATCCTCCGCTTCCCGTAGTCCTCGTCGCTGGCTGCTCGGCCTGCTTGTTCTGTTGGTCATCGCTGGCCTGTGCTGGAAATTCTGGCCTGGCAGCGCTGTGCCAAAAGAAGGCGCAGGACAAAAAGCCGTGGCGGGGCACACTGGTCGTTCGGGTGGCATGCGTCCGGGTTTCGGTGGGGCGACCGGTCCGGTACCAGTGCGCGTGGCAGCGGCGGTCAAGGGTGACTTCCCACTGTATTACAAGGCGCTGGGCACCGTGACGGCGCTGAACACCATCAATGTGCGCAGCCGCGTGGGCGGCGAGCTGATCAAGGTGGCGTTCGAAGAAGGGCAGATGGTCAAGGCCGGCGATCTGCTGGCGGAAATCGACCCGCGTCCTTACCAGAACGCCTTGCTGCAGGCCGAAGGCACCTTGCTGCAAAATCAGGCGCAGCTGAAGAACGCTCAGGTCGATGTCGAGCGTTATCGTGGCCTGTACCGCGAAGACAGTATCGCCAAGCAGACCCTGGACACGGCCGAAGCATTGGTCGGCCAGTATCAGGGCACGGTCAAGACCAATCAGGCGGCGGTCAAAGACGCCAAACTCAATCTCGAATTCACCAAAATCCGCGCGCCGATTGCCGGCCGTGTGGGCCTGCGACAGCTCGACGTCGGCAACCTTGTCGCCGCCAATGACACCACGGCGCTGGCGATCATCACCCAGACCCAGCCGATCAGCGTGGCCTTCACCTTGCCGGAAAACAGCCTCGACGTGGTGCTGGCCCGCTATCGCAGCGGCGCCAGACTGCCCGCCGAAGCCTGGGACCGTGGCGACACCAAACTGCAGGCCACCGGCGTATTGCAGAGCCTCGACAACCAGATCGACGTCACCACCGGCACCCTGAAATTCAAGGCACGTTACGAAAACCGTGATCAGGCGTTATTTCCCAATCAGTTCGTCAACGTCCATCTGCTGGCCGACACCCTCAAAGACGTGGTGCTTGCACCCTCGGCGGCCATTCAGTTCGGCACCAACGGCACCTTCGTCTATGCGATGGATGGCGACAAGAAAGTCACGATCCGTCAGTTGAAGGTCGGCGCCAGCGATGGTGAAAACACCGTGATCACCGCAGGCTTGACGGCTGGCGATCGCGTGGTCCTGGAAGGCACCGACCGCCTGAAGGAAGGCAGTGAAGTGGAAGTGGTCAACGACACCAAGGACGTACCGACCACGCCGACCGGCCACCTGCAAGGTAAATCGGCGGCCAACACGGCAGAGCCGGCGACCAGCGACAAGGCGAAAAAGGGCGGCGCATGAACATCTCGCGGCTGTTCATCCTTCGCCCGGTCGCCACGACGCTGAGCATGCTGGCTATTATCCTGGCCGGTGTGATCGCTTATCGGCTGTTGCCGGTGTCGGCTTTGCCTCAGGTCGATTACCCGACCATTCGCGTGATGACCCTCTATCCAGGCGCCAGCCCGGACGTCATGACCAGCGCCGTGACCGCGCCGCTTGAACGTCAGTTCGGGCAGATGCCGGGCCTGACCCAGATGGCCTCGACCAGTTCTGGTGGCGCTTCGGTGCTGACCCTGCGGTTCAGCCTCGACATCAACATGGACGTCGCCGAACAGCAGGTGCAGGCCGCGATCAACGCCGCGACCAATCTGCTGCCCAAGGACTTGCCGGCACCACCGGTGTACAACAAGGTCAACCCGGCGGACACCCCGGTGCTGACCCTGGCGATCACGTCCAAGACCATGTTGCTGCCCAAGCTCAATGACCTGGTCGATACGCGCATGGCGCAGAAGATCGCCCAGATCAGCGGCGTGGGCATGGTCAGCATTGCCGGCGGCCAGCGTCAGGCGGTGCGGATCAAGGTCAACCCCGAAGCCCTGGCGGCCAACGGTTTGAACCTGTCGGACGTGCGCACCCTGATCGGCGCGTCCAACGTCAACCAGCCCAAGGGCAACTTCGACGGCCCGACCCGGGTCTCTATGCTCGATGCAAACGATCAACTGACCTCGCCCAAGGATTACGCCAACCTGATTCTGGCCTACGCCAACGGTGCGCCGCTGCGACTGAAGGACGTGGCGGAAATCGCCGACGGAGCGGAAAACGAGCGCCTCGCGGCGTGGGCCAATGAAAACCAGGCCGTGTTGCTGAACATCCAGCGTCAGCCCGGCGCCAACGTCATCGAAGTGGTCGACCGGATCAAGGCCTTGCTGCCGAGCATCACCGATAACCTGCCGGCCGGCCTCGACGTCACCGTGCTGACCGACCGCACCCAGACCATCCGTGCGTCCGTCACCGACGTGCAACACGAATTGCTGATCGCCATTGCGCTGGTCGTGATGGTGACGTTCCTGTTCCTGCGGCGTGCCAGTGCCACGATCATTCCTTCGGTGGCCGTGCCGCTGTCGTTGATCGGCACCTTCGGCGTGATGTACCTCGCCGGTTTCTCGGTGAATAACCTGACCCTGATGGCCCTGACCATCGCCACCGGTTTCGTGGTGGACGATGCAATCGTCATGCTGGAGAACATTTCCCGATTCATCGAAGAGGGCGACAGTCCGCTGAATGCGGCGCTCAAGGGCGCCAGGCAGATCGGCTTCACCCTGATTTCCCTGACGCTGTCGTTGATCGCGGTACTGATTCCGCTGCTGTTCATGGCTGACGTGGTGGGGCGGTTGTTCCGCGAGTTTGCGATCACGTTGGCGGTGGCGATCCTGATTTCCCTGGTGGTGTCTTTGACCCTGACACCAATGATGTGCGCGCGGCTGCTCAAGCGTGAACCCAAGGAAGAAGAACAAGGCCGTTTCTACCGCGCCAGCGGCGCCACAATTGATTGGATGATCGCGGCTTACGGGCGCAAGTTAAAGTGGGTTCTCAAGCATCAACCACTGACGCTGCTGGTGGCGATCGGCACTCTTGCGCTGACCGTGTTCCTTTACATGGTGGTGCCGAAGGGCTTCTTTCCGGTGCAGGACACCGGGGTGATCCAGGGCATTTCCGAGGCGCCGCAGTCGATTTCCTTTGCGGCGATGAGCGAGCGGCAGCAGGAGCTGGCGAAAGTGATCCTCGCGGATCCGGCCGTCGAGAGCCTGTCGTCCTATATTGGTGTCGACGGCGATAACTCGACCCTTAACAGCGGTCGCCTGCTGATCAACCTCAAATCCCACAGCAATCGCGACTTGAGCGCGACCGAGGTCATCGCACGCCTGCAACCGGAACTGGACAAGCTGGTCGGCATTCGTCTGTTCATGCAGCCGGTGCAGGACCTGACCATCGAAGACCGGGTCAGTCGCACCCAGTACCAGTTCAGCATGTCATCGCCGGATTCCGAGCTGCTCAGCCTGTGGAGCGGTCGGCTGGTCGAAGCATTGGCCCAACGGCCGGAACTGACTGATGTTGCCAGTGATTTGCAGGACAAAGGCTTGCAGGTCTATCTGGTGATCGACCGTGATGCGGCGTCGCGGGTCGGGGTGTCGGTGTCGAACATAACCGACGCGCTGTACGACGCCTTCGGTCAGCGGCAGATTTCCACCATTTACACCCAGGCCAGCCAGTACCGCGTGGTGCTGCAATCGCAGTCCGGCGAGAAAATCGGCCCGGGTGCGCTCAACCAGATTCACGTCAAGACCACCGATGGCGGGCAAGTGCGCCTGTCCAGCCTGGCGCATATCGAAGAGCGTCAGGCGCAACTGGCGATCACCCACATCGGCCAGTTCCCGGCGGTGATGATGTCCTTCAACCTCGCGCCCGGCGTGGCGTTGGGGCATGCGGTGGAAATCATCGAGCATGTGCAGAAAGACATCGGCATGCCGATTGGCGTGCAGACCCAGTTCCAGGGCGCGGCCGAGGCGTTCCAGGCGTCGCTGTCGAGCACCTTGCTGCTGATTCTGGCGGCAGTGGTGACCATGTACATCGTGCTCGGCGTGCTCTACGAGAGCTACATCCACCCGATCACCATTCTCTCGACCCTGCCCTCGGCGGCGGTCGGCGCCTTGCTCGCATTGCTGTTGAGTGGAAATGACCTGGGGATGATCGCGATCATCGGCATCATCCTGTTGATCGGTATCGTGAAGAAGAACGCGATCATGATGATCGACTTCGCCCTCGACGCCGAGCGCAATCAAGGCATGGACCCGGAGACGGCGATCTATCAGGCGGCACTGCTGCGTTTCCGGCCGATCCTGATGACCACGCTGGCGGCATTGTTCGGTGCAGTGCCGTTGATGCTGGCCACCGGTTCCGGCGCTGAACTGCGTCAACCGCTGGGTCTGGTGATGGTCGGTGGGTTGTTGGTGAGTCAGGTGCTGACCTTGTTCACCACGCCGGTCATTTACCTGTACTTCGATCGCCTCGGTCGGCGCTGGGGCCGCAAATCCGAGTCCGTGGAAGTGGTCGAGCAGCCATGAACCTTTCCGGACCTTTCATCAAGCGCCCGGTCGCGACCATGTTGCTGAGCCTGGCGATCATGCTGCTGGGCGGGGTGAGCTTCGGTTTACTGCCGGTGTCACCGCTGCCGCAAATGGACTTCCCGGTGATTGTGGTCCAGGCCAGTCTGCCGGGCGCGAGCCCCGAGGTGATGGCGTCAACCGTGGCCACG
The DNA here is from genome assembly GCF_059695695.1 of Pseudomonas sp. LBUM1670. Lineage (NCBI taxonomy): Bacteria > Pseudomonadati > Pseudomonadota > Gammaproteobacteria > Pseudomonadales > Pseudomonadaceae > Pseudomonas > Pseudomonas sp. LBUM1670. Next base: position 2,832,914 of record NZ_CP166783.1, read on the forward strand.
CCGCTCGAACGTTCCTTTGGCGCCATCGCCGGGGTCAACACCATGAGCAGCCGTTCCAGCCAGGGCTCGACCCGGGTGATTCTGCAGTTCGACCTCGACCGCGACATCAACGGCGCGGCGCGGGAAGTGCAAGCGGCGATCAACGCCTCGCGTAACCTGCTGCCGAGCGGAATGCGCAGCATGCCGACCTACAAGAAGGTCAACCCGTCCCAGGCGCCGATCATGGTGCTGTCGCTGACGTCGGACGTGCTGGAAAAGGGCCAGCTTTACGATTTGGCCTCGACGATCTTGTCCCAGAGCCTGTCCCAGGTGCAGGGCGTCGGTGAAGTGCAGATCGGTGGCAGTTCCCTGCCGGCGGTGCGCATCGAACTCGAACCCCAGGCGCTCAACCAGTACGGCGTGGCGCTGGACGATGTGCGCAACACCATTGCCAATGCCAACGTGCGCCGGCCGAAAGGCTCGGTCGAAGACGCTCAGCGGTTGTGGCAGGTTCAGGCCAACGATCAACTGGAAAAAGCCAAGGATTATGAGTCGCTGATCATTCACTACAACGGCGGTGCGGCACTGCGGTTGAAGGATGTGGCCAAGGTCAGCGACGGCGTCGAGGACCGTTACAACAGCGGTTTCTTCAACGACGACGCGGCGGTGTTGCTGGTGATCAACCGTCAGGCCGGCGCCAACATCATCGAGACAGTCAACGAGATCAAGGCTCAGCTCCCGGCCTTGCAAGCCGTGCTGCCGGCCAGCGTCAAACTGAATCTGGCCATGGACCGCTCGCCGGTGATCAAGGCGACCCTGCACGAAGCGGAAATGACCCTGTTGATCGCCGTGGCGCTGGTGATTCTGGTGGTGTTCCTGTTTCTCGGTAACTTCCGCGCCTCGCTGATTCCGACCCTCGCGGTGCCGGTGTCGCTGGTGGGCACCTTCGCGGTGATGTACCTGTACGGGTTTTCCCTGAACAATCTGTCGTTGATGGCGCTGATTCTGGCCACCGGACTGGTGGTGGACGATGCCATCGTGGTGCTGGAGAACATCACCCGCCATATCGACAAAGGCGTGCCGCCCATGAAGGCCGCTTACCTAGGGGCTCAGGAAGTCGGCTTTACCCTGCTGTCGATGAACGTGTCACTGGTCGCCGTGTTCCTGTCGATCCTGTTCATGGGCGGGATTATCGAAAGCCTGTTCCGTGAGTTTTCCATCACGCTGGCGGCGTCCATCGTCGTGTCGCTGCTGGTCTCGCTGACCCTGACGCCGATGCTGTGCGCCCGTTGGCTCAAGCCGCATACGCCGGGTGAGGAAAACCGCCTGCAACGCTGGAGCCAGCACGCCAACGAGTGGATGGTCGGCAAATACGCCACCAGCCTTGACTGGGTGTTGCGGCACCGTCGTCTGACCTTGCTCAGCCTGATCGTTACAGTTGGCGTTAACATTGCGCTGTATGTGGTTGTTCCTAAAACCTTTATGCCGCAGCAGGACACTGGCCAGCTGATCGGATTCGTGCGCGGTGACGACGGCCTGTCGTTCACTGTGATGCAACCGAAAATGGAAATCTTCCGCTGCGCCGTACTCAAGGATGAAGCGGTGGAAAGCGTCGCCGGCTTCATCGGCGGCACCAACGGCACCAACAATGCCTTCATGCTGGTGCGCCTGAAACCGATAAAGGAGCGGGGCGTTTCCGCGCAGAAAGTCATCGAACGCTTGCGCAAGGAAATGCCCAAGGTGCCCGGTGCACAGCTGATGCTGATGGCGGATCAGGACCTGCAATTTGGCGGCGGCCGCGAGCAGACCACCTCGCAGTATTCCTACATCCTGCAAAGCGCCGACCTCGGCGAATTGCGCCAGTGGTATCCGAAAGTGGTGACCGCGCTCAAGGCGTTGCCGGAGCTGACCGCCATTGATGCCCGTGAAGGACGCGGCGCGCAGCAGGTGACCTTGATCGTCGATCGCGATCAGGCCAAACGGCTGGGGGTCGACATGGACATGGTGACCGCCGTCCTGAACAACGCCTACAGCCAGCGACAGATTTCGACCATCTACGACAGCCTCAACCAGTATCAGGTGGTGATGGAGGTCAATCCGAAGTACGCCCAGGACCCGATCACCCTCAAGCAGGTTCAGGTGATCACCACCGACGGCGCGCGGATTCCGCTGTCGACCATCGCCCATTACGAAAACAGCCTGGAAGACGACCGCGTCAGCCACGAAGGCCAGTTCGCTTCCGAAAGCATTTCCTTCGACATGGCCGAAGGCGTGACCGTGGAGCAGGGCACGGCGGCGATCGAACGGGCGATTGCCAGACTCGGCATGCCGGAAGACGTCATCGTGAAAATGGCCGGCACCGCTGACGCCTTCGCCGCGACGCAGAAGAGCCAGCCGTGGATGATTCTTGGCGCGCTGGTGGCGGTGTATCTGGTGCTGGGTGTGCTGTATGAAAGCTACATCCATCCGCTGACCATTCTCTCGACCTTGCCGTCGGCCGGGGTCGGCGCGTTGCTGTCGATCTATGCGCTGGGCGGTGAGTTCAGCCTGATCTCGTTGCTCGGGCTGTTCCTGCTGATCGGTGTGGTGAAGAAAAACGCCATTCTGATGATCGACCTGGCGTTGCAGCTCGAAAGGCATCAGGGCCTTGAGCCGCTGGAGTCGATTCGCAGCGCGTGCCTGCAACGTTTGCGTCCGATTCTGATGACCACGCTGGCCGCCATTCTCGGTGCCTTGCCGCTGCTGCTGAGCCGTGCCGAGGGTGCAGAGATGCGTCAACCGCTGGGCCTGACCATCATCGGCGGGCTGATCTTCAGTCAGGTGCTGACCCTTTACACCACCCCGGTGGTTTACCTCTATCTCGACAAGCTGCGCCATCGCTTCAACCACTGGCGTGGGGTGCGTACTGATGCTGCTCTGGAAACTCCGCTATGACTGATCGTTCGCTTTTCAATCTGTCTGCACCGCTGATCACGGCCCGAGGCTCGCGTTTGTTGAGCCTGTCGCTGTGCGTGGCGCTGCTCAGTGCCTGCGCCATCGGCCCGGATTACCAGCGCCCGCCAACCGCCGCGCCGGTGCAGTACAAGGAAGCGGCCGGCTGGCGTCAGGCCAATCCGAGCGATTCCCTGGCCCGCGGTGCCTGGTGGGAGTTGTATGGCGATCAACAACTGAACGGCCTGATCGAGAAGCTCAACAGCGCCAACCAGACGGTTGCCCAGTCCGAGGCCCAGTACCGTCAGGCCCAGGCTTTGGTGCGCAGCGCTCGCGGTGCGTTTTACCCGACGGTAGACCTGACCGTTGGGAAAAACCGTTCCAGCCAGGGCACCGGCAGCAGTAGTTCGAGCCTGACAAGTTCTTCCAGCGGGATCCGCGACACCTACACGGCCCAAGCCGGTGTCAGTTGGGAGGCCGATGTCTGGGGCAAACTGCGCCGAGGCCTTGAGGCGGACACCGCCAACGCCGAGGCGAGTTTTGCCGATCTGGCGGCGATGCGGTTGAGCCAGCAGTCGGAACTGGTGCAGAACTACCTGCAACTGCGGGTGATCGATGAGCAAAGGCGTCTGCTGCAAGCGACGGTCGAGACCTATCAGCGTTCGCTGAAAATGACCGAAAACCAGTACCGTGCCGGCGTTTCCGGCAAGGACGCGGTGGCACAGGCCACCACCCAGCTCAAGAGCACCGAGGCCGAGTTGGTCGATCTGATCTGGCAGCGCGCCCAGTTCGAGAACGCCATCGCCGTGCTGATCGGGCTGCCGCCTGCCGAGTTCAGCCTCGCGGAAACCCAAGGCATCCCGGTCTTGCCCAACGTGCCGCTGAACCTGCCTTCGCAATTGCTGGAACGCCGCCCGGACATTGCCTCCGCCGAGCGCTCGGTCATGGCGGCCAACGCTAACATCGGCGTGGCCAAGGCCGCTTACTACCCGGACCTGACACTGAGCCTGAACGGCGGTTACAGCAGCAGCACGTCGTCGAACTGGATCAGCGTGCCGAACCGCTTCTGGTCGGTCGGCCCGCAACTGGCAATGACCTTGTTTGACGGCGGACAACGGTCTGCCGAAGTCGACCGCAGCGAAGCGGCTTATGACGAGACCGTCGCCAAGTACCGCCAGACCGTGCTCGACGGCTTCCGCGAGGTGGAAAATTATCTGGTCCAGCTCAAGGTCCTGGAAAACGAATCTGCCGTGCGTCAGCAGGCCCTGGACGCGGCGCGTGAGTCCTTGCGCCTGACCCAGAATCAGTACAAGGCCGGGTTGATTGCTTATCTGGATGTGGTGGTGGTGCAAGCCTCGGCGCTGAACAACGAACGCAACATGCTGGACTTGTTGCAGAGCCGCCTGATTGCCAGCGTGCAGTTGATTGCGGCGCTGGGCGGCGGGTGGGACGGACAGCTCGAGCTAAACAACTGACACCTGTATTTCTGTAGGAGCAGTGTAGGAGCTGTCGAGTGAAACGAGGCTGCGATCTTTTGATCGTGATCTTCATGCGGCTGAAAAGATCGCAGCCTCGTTTCACTCGACAGCTCCTACAAGGGGAGCGGGGGGCAAGGTTCCAGAGAAATCGCGAACAATCAAACAAGCGTTTCATCAGCTTGATGGCCCTTTGCTAAATTTTGTCAGTGCGTTCTTTCATGCAATCAGTACAATCGCCCGATTTGCCCCCCGAGAATGGAAGCAGTACGGCGGGTCGTCTCGAGAAGTCCCATGCTCATCGGTAGCTATTCCCCCACGCTGGTTATCATTTCGCTCTTTGTGGCGATTCTCGCGTCCTATACCGCGCTCGACATGACCGGGCGCATCGCCACTGCCAGAGGCCGCGCAGTACATTTTTGGACGGCCGGCGGCGCTTTGGCGATGGGCATTGGCGTGTGGTCGATGCATTTCATCGGCATGCTCGCGTTTGAACTGCCTATCGACCTCGGCTACGACGTCACTTTGACGTCGCTGTCGCTGCTGACCGCGATCCTCTCCTGCGGCTTTGCCCTGTGGCTGGTCAGCCAGCCACAACTACCGATCTGGCAACTGGCGTTCGGAGCGCTGCTGATGGGCGCGGGTATCAGCGCCATGCACTACACCGGCATGGCCGCCATGCGCATGCAGCCGGGTATCGATTACGACCCGACCCTGTTCGGCGCCTCTCTGCTCATCGCCGTCGGTGCGTCAGGCGCAGCGTTATGGATCTCCTTCCGCCTGCGTCGGCATACGCCTTATGTCAACCTGATTCGAGGCGGCGCGGCGGTGATCATGGGCATTGCCATTGTCGGCATGCACTACACCGGCATGGCCGCCGCGCGTTTTCCCGACGGCAGTTTTTGTGGTGCGGCGGTCAGCGGTTTGAGCGGCAATGGCCTGGACAGCCTGGTGCTGATCACCACGATGGCAGTGCTGAGCATTGCCTTGCTCACGTCGGTTCTCGATGCGCGCCTGGAGGCTCGCACCGCCGGTCTGGCCCGCTCGCTGACAGAGGCCAACCGCGAACTCACCCAATTGGCGCTGCACGACCCCCTGACCGGTCTGCCAAATCGGGTGTTGCTGGCTGACCGTATCGGCCAAGGCATGTCGAGGGTGCAGGAGCAGGGTGGCTGTTTTGCCTTGATGTTCATTGATCTGGATGGTTTCAAGCCGGTCAATGATGCATTCGGTCATCACATGGGTGACCAGTTGCTACGCGAAGTCGCTCTGCGCCTGCGTGAGGATTTGCGTAGCCAGGACACGCTGGCGCGCATTGGCGGCGATGAGTTCGTGCTGCTGGTGCAACTGGCCGATGAGCATGATGTACTGAATCTCGCGTCCCGGCAGGTCGGGCTGATCGCGCGCTCGTTCCGCGTCGCCGAACATGATTTGCAGATCTCCGCCAGTGTCGGCATTGCCCTTTATCCGGGAAACGGCCAGACCGCCGAAGAACTGCTGATGAACGCCGACGCCGCGATGTATCACGCCAAGGGCACGGGCAAAAACGGCTACAGCTTCTTCGACGCCTCGATGAACAGCAACGCGCGCAAACAGCTGCAATTGCTGCAAGACCTGCGCAATGCCGTGGAGCAGCAACAATTCTGCCTCTACTACCAGCCAAAATTCGACGCCGGCAACGGCCGGCCAGTCGGCGCCGAGGCGTTGTTGCGCTGGGTGCATCCGACGCAGGGCATGCTGATGCCGGACAAATTCATCGAACTGGCGGAGAAGACCGGGCTGATCATTCCGATCGGCGATTGGGTGCTCAACGAAGCCTGCCGGCAGATGCGCGAATGGTACGTGCTCGGCTACACCGACTGGCGCATCGCGGTGAACCTCTCCGCTTTGCAGTTTTGTAATGCAGGCCTGGTCCAGAGCGTCGCCAAGGCGTTGGCCACGCACCATTTGCCGGCTAACAACCTGACCCTGGAAATCACCGAAACCACCGCCATGAGCGACGCTGATGCGAGCATGACGGTGCTTAAGGAACTCTCGGAGATGGGCGTCGACCTGTCGATCGATGATTTTGGTACTGGTTATTCGAGTTTGATGTACCTCAAGCGCTTGCCAGCCAACGAACTGAAAATCGACAGGGGGTTTGTCCGCGACCTGGAACGCGACAGCGACGATGCGGCCATCGTTTCCGCCATCGTTGCCCTTGGCCAGGCGCTGGGTTTGCGCATCGTCGCCGAAGGCGTGGAAACCGATATGCAGCAGGATTTCCTGACTCAACTCGGTTGCGACTCGTTGCAGGGCTATCTGCTGGGGCATCCGCTGCCGGCGGAGCGCTTCATGGTGGACATTCTTCGCGCGGAGCAGTTAGCGGTGAGTTGACGCCCCCTGTGGCGAGGGAGCTTGCTCCCGCTCGGCTGCGCAGCAGTCGTAAACCGGCCAGCTCGGCTTACCTGGACAACTGCGGTGGCCGATGTTGGGAGCGCTGCGCACTCCAGCGGGAGCAAGCTGCCTCGCCACAGGACACCACAGACTCCATGCAAAACCCGCCAATGGCGGTTATTCTTGGCCCCGACTGCTTACGCTTGAACGGGGAAAGCTCGCATGGACAAAGTCATCGTCATCACCGGCGGCAGCCGCGGCATCGGCGCCGCCACCGCACTGTTGGTCGCCGGGAAAGGCTATCGGATCTGCATCAACTATCAGTTCGATGAAGAGGCGGCGCATACCGTGCTGGAGCAAGTCCGTGCCCTCGGCGCCCAGGCCATCGCGGTACGTGCCGACGTCAGCATCGAAGACGAAGTGATCGCGCTGTTTAACCGGGTTGACGCCGAACTCGGCCGGGTCACCGCCCTGGTCAACAACGCCGGCACCGTGGGACACAAATCCCGGGTCGACGAAATGTCCGAGTTCCGCATTCTCAAAACCCTCAAAACCAACGTCCTGGCGCCCATTCTCTGCGCCAAGCACGCCGTACTGCGCATGTCACCGAAACACGGCGGGCAGGGCGGCAGCATCGTCAACGTATCGTCGGTTGCCGCGCGCCTGGGAGCGCCGAATGAGTACGTGGATTACGCGGCGTCCAAAGGCGCGCTCGACACGTTCACCATTGGTCTGTCCAAGGAAGTGGCGGGCGAAGGCATCCGGGTCAACGCCGTGCGCCCCGGTTACATCTATACCGATTTCCATGCGTTGAGTGGCGACCCGGATCGGGTCAGCAAGCTTGAGTCGGCGATCCCGATGGCCCGCGGTGGCCGGCCGGATGAAGTGGCGGAGGCGATTGTGTGGTTGTTGTCGGATAAGGCTTCTTATGCGACGGGGACTTTCGTCGATCTTGGGGGCGGGCGTTAGGCCTCAATATTTGCTTTGTCTGTTCTGACCTCTTCGCGGGCAAGCCCGCTCCCACAGTTGACCGCGTACCTCTGTGGGAGCGGGCTTGCTCGCGAAGAGGCCGGACCAGTCAACCTCAAACCCTCAGAATGACCGAACAATCCGCCCCAACGTCTCCATAGCCTTCTCCGCAGCCTCATCCCAAGGGCTGCCATAGTTCAACCGAATGCAATTCCTGAACCGCTGGGCCGGCGAAAAAATCGGCCCGGGCGCAATGCTGATCCCCTGAGCCAACGCCATCTGAAACAACTTCAACGAATCCATCTGCGCAGGCAGTTCCAGCCACAAAAAGTACCCACCGGCCGGCTGACTGACCCGAGTCTGCGCCGGGAAGTAGCGCGCAATCGCCGCCAGCATCGCACTCTGCTGTTCTTCCAGCGCGTAACGCAATTTGCGCAAATGCCGGTCATAGCCACCATGTTGCAGATAATCGGCAATGGCCGCCTGAGCCGGCATCGACGCACAAAGCGATGTCATGAGTTTCAGACGCTCAATCTTCTGCGCATACCGCCCGGCAGCCACCCAGCCAATGCGATAGCCAGGCGCGAGGCTTTTGGCGAACGAGCCGCAATGCATCACCAACCCTTCGGTATCGAACGCCTTGGCCGGTTTCGGCGCGTGTTGGCCGTAATAGAGTTCGGCGTAGACATCGTCCTCGATCAGCGGCACTTGATGGCTCCGCAACAACGCCACCAGTTCCTGTTTCTTCGCCTCGGGCATGGTGGCGCCGATGGGGTTCTGGAAACTGGTCATGCACCAGCAGGCCTTGATCGGGTGGCGTTCCAGCGTTTGCGCGAGCACGCCGAGGTCGATGCCGTCGCGCGGGTGCACGGGGATTTCCACGGCTTTGAGCTTAAGACGTTCAAGGATTTGCAGGCAGGCGTAGAACGCCGGGGCTTCGATGGCCACCAGGTCGCCGGGTTCAGTGACGGCTTGCAAGCACAGGTTCAACGCTTCCAGCGCGCCGTTGGTGATCAGCAGTTCTTCCATGGGCAGCATCAGGCCGCCGACCATGTAGCGCAGGGCGATTTGTCGGCGCAGTTGCGGGTTGCCCGGCGACATGTCGGTGACGACCATGCGCGGGTCCATGTCTCGGGTGGCGCTGGCCAGTGAACGGGACAGGCGTTGCAGCGGAAACAGGGTAGGGCTGGGGAAGGCCGAGCCGAAGGGGACGGTGTTGGGGTCCTTGATCGAGTCGAGCACCGAGAACACCAGTTCGCTGACATCGACTTCGGTGGATTCATTGACCTGGCTGCTGATCACTGGCTCCGAAAACGGGCTCGGCGCATGGGTGTTGACGAAATAACCGGAACGCGGGCGGGCGCGGATCAGGCCACGGCGTTCGAGCAGGTAATAGGCCTGGAACACCGTGGACGGGCTGACGCCGTAGGTCTGGCTGGCGTAACGCACCGAAGGCACGCGCTGGCCGGGGCCGAGGACGCCGGAGCGGATCAGTTCAGCGATGTCATCGGCGAATTTTTCGTAGCGTTTCATCTAAAGCCCGGTTCAGTGTTATTCAGTGAAATCGAGGTGACTTCTTCGCGAGCAAGCCCGCTCCCACATTGGATTTGTGAACACTGGAAGATCCAATGTGGGAGCGGGCTTGCTCGCGAATGGCGCACCGCAGTCTAAAGCCTTAACGATTCATCGGAGCAACAAACCGGCTGTCCGCGACGCTATAAATCTCAGGCTCATCGCTGTCGACGATCTTGAAGCTGATGCTCTGCGAACTGCTGCCCGGCCGTTCCGTGGTCATCGCCACGGACACCGGCACGTCAACAATCTCGCCCGGCGCCAGGCTCAGTTCGGTCTTGCCTTGCAACTGGAATCCGTCGCCATCGACCAGGGTCAAACGGTAGTCCTGCCGTTGCTGGGTCTTGTTGATGACCTTCAGGCTGTAGATGTTTTCGATCTGCCCCAGGCTGTTTTCGCGGAACAGTCCACGGTCCTTGCTGACGTCCAGCGAGACCATCGGCCGCTCGACAAGCGCCAGGACGAGGGCGCCGATCATCACCAGCAACACCGCGGTGTAGCCGATCAGTCGTGGTCGCAGCAGACGGGTTTTGCCCCCTTGCAACTGATGCTCCGAGGTGTAGCTGATCAGGCCACTGGCGTAACCCATTTTGTCCATGATCGAATCACAGGCGTCGATACACGCGGCGCACCCGATGCATTCCATTTGCAGACCGTCGCGAATGTCGATGCCAGTTGGGCAGACCTGCACGCAGAGCTGGCAATCGATGCAATCACCAAGGCCGACCTCGGCAGGTTTCACGTCACGTTTGCGCGGGCCACGGTTTTCGCCACGGGCGACGTCGTAGGAAATGGTCAGGGTGTCTTTGTCGAACATCACACTCTGGAACCGCGCATACGGGCACATGTGCATGCACACCGCTTCACGCAGCCAACCGGCGTTGATGTACGTGGCACCGGTGAAGAACAGCACCCAGAACAGGCTGACGCCGCCGATCTGCAGGGTCAGCAGTTCTTCGGCCAGCGGCCGGATCGGTGTGAAGTAGCCGACGAAAGTCAGCCCCGTCAGCAAGCTGATCGCCAGCCACAAGGTGTGCTTGGCCGCGCGGCGCATCAGTTTGTTCAGACCCCACGGCGCGGCTTGCAGCTTGATCCGCTGGTTGCGTTCGCCTTCGGTGATCTTCTCGCACCACATGAAGATCCAGGTCCAGGAGCTCTGTGGGCAGGTGTAGCCACACCAGACGCGCCCGGCAAACACGGTGATCGCAAACAGGCCGAACGCAGCAATGATCAGCAACCCCGACAGCAAGATGAAATCCTGCGGCCAGAAGGTCGCGCCGAAGATGTGGAATTTGCTTTCGGAAAGGTCCCAGAGCACCGCCTGGCGGCCGCCCCAGTTCAACCACACCGTGCCAAAGAACAGCAGAAACAGAAAGCCCGTGCCGCTCATGCGCAGGGTGCGGAACAGGCCGGTGAAGCTACGGGTGTGGATCAGGTTGTCGCTGGATTTGGCCTTCATCTTGGGACGCGAAGGCTCATAGCTGTTTACTAACGGGGCACTTTCTACGGTTCGGACGGGGATTCTTTCGCTCATGGTCTTTCGCTCATCAGCCTCCATCAGGCCGGGTCACTATGAGCGTCGATCTGTTTGCATAACAGACTCAGGTATCGCAATAAAAAGCGGATCAGATGAGCGCAGAGCCGCTGCCTGCGACAACTTGATGCACCCGCGATAACGCGACGCGGGTGCCTATGACAGGCGCCCGCAGGGGGTGTTGATCCGGGTCAGTCAAATCACCGAATCACTGTCCGTGGCCTTCAAATGCCGACGACCATCCACCGCACCTGCTACGGTCAATGCATCGGCTTCTGCTTCGGTGATGTAGATGCGCTGGCCGTCCAGATCGACTGCCGACATGGCTTTGTCGCCGTCGGTGACGATAGTGACGTCGGGACACAGGCGGATTTCTTCGCCGTTCTCGGTGATGAAGAAACAGGTCTGGTTTTCGATGCGCACAGTCATGGAGAGGTCCTTTTTTCTGCGGGTTCTACAGGGTTAGGGCACACCCGGCGGCCATCGTTCTGTGCAACCGATTAATGGTCTGCGCGGTCCATCCTCTATCGATCATTTACAGGGATTGCACCATGGACGCCTGGTGGCATGAAGTTTGGGTGACGCTGCAAGCGGAGTTCGCCGACATCGGCGACGCCTCACAACTGACACGTGTAACCGTGAGACTGCTGATGGCCGCCGTGCTGGGCGGGATTCTCGGTTTCGAACGCGAGCAAAAGGGCAAGGCGGCTGGAGTGCGAACGCACATGCTGGTGGCGCTCGGTGCCGCGCTGTTTGTGCTGGTGCCGCAGATGTCCGGCTCGCAGGCGGATGCCATGAGTCGGGTGGTGCAAGGGGTGATCGCCGGGATCGGTTTCCTCGGCGCCGGGACCATCCTGAAAAACCAGGAAGGCGATGAAGGCCATGTGAAAGGCCTGACCACCGCCGCCGGGTTGTGGATGACTGCGGCCATCGGCGTTTCGGCCGGGTTGGGACGTGAAGCGACGGCGGTGCTCAGTACGTTGCTGGCGTTGGGGATCTTCAGTGTGATGCCGAGGATCGTGAGGATGCTGGATAAGGATCGCGCGCCGTGAGACCAGTCTTACGGCGCAGTTAATGGTCTATCCCTGAATTTTTTTTGGACTGACGATCACCGGCGGCATGGTTTCCGGCGGATCTTCCCGTGCGGGCGGGGTAGTCCCGGGCGGTTCCTGCTCGGGCACTGGCGCAGGTTCGGTGGGCGGAATCGTCGGGCGGTCGATATTCGGATCAGGTGTTTCTGCCGGGATTGGAATACTCATCGTTGAAGCCTCCAGTGGCACATGGCGTAAGACGTGCTTAAGTGGATTGACCATTGCGCACAGGAATTGATTCCCCCGAAGGCTCAGGCAAATCCCCGTGAACTTTACCGGGGCCTGTCGCTCGGAACCTAAGTGAGTTCATTTCGGGGCCGACGGCCTTGCGCGAATGACGACCTGCACAAGAGCGTCCATGGGGCGTACAGGAGAGATGCTCGATGACTGCCGAAAAACCGACAGAGCTGAACTACAACCCTCACATGCCGCTGTCGCAGGCTCTACTGCTGCCGCGTATCGCCATTGAAGACACCATGCCAACGCTTGATGGCGGGCAATTCGCCGTCAAAGCAGTGGTAGGACAGGACGTGGTGGTCACGAGCAAAGTGTTTGCCGATGGCCACGATAAACTCGCCGTGCGTGTGCGCTGGCGTGCCGAGAGTGATGAAACCTGGCAAAGCGAGGCCATGGCCGACCTGGGCAATAACGGCTGGCAGGGGCAATTTCGTGTGAGATCACAGGGCCGCTATGTCTTCTGTATCGAGGCCTGGATCGATCAGTTCGCCAGCTTCTGCTACGAACTGGAGAAGAAGCACACGGCCAGAGTGCCGGTGAGTCTGGAGTTGCAGGAAGGGCGAAGCCTGGTTCAGCAAGCGGCCGAACGCACAGAGGGGCCACTCAGCGAAGCGCTCGCGGAGTTGCAGCATGAATTGGCCGGACTGCTCGAAATCGAGCAGGTGGCGCTGTTTCTGCACCAGCGAAGCGCCGACCTGATGGCTCAGGCCGATCACCGCGCCTATTTAAGCCTCAGCCCCGAGTATCCGCTGGACGTTGAGCGTGAACTCGCGCAGTTCGCCAGTTGGTATGAGTTGTTTCCGCGTTCGATCACCGACGACCCGGCTCGCCATGGCACCTTTAATGACGTGCATTCGCGGCTGCCGATGATCCAGGACATGGGCTTCGACGTGCTGTATTTCCCGCCGATCCACCCGATCGGTCGCAGCTACCGCAAAGGCCCGAACAATTCCCTCACCGCCGGCCCTGACGATCCGGGCAGCCCGTATGCCATCGGCAGCGAAGAGGGCGGGCACGAGGCGATTCACTCGGAGCTGGGCACCCGCGAAGACTTTCGTCGGCTGGTGGCCGCAGCCGCTGACCATGGCCTGGAAATCGCGCTCGACTTTGCCATCCAGTGTTCCCAGGACCACCCGTGGCTCAAGCAGCACCCCGGCTGGTTCAACTGGCGGCCGGACGGCACGATCAAATATGCCGAGAACCCGCCGAAGAAATACCAGGACATCGTCAACGTCGACTTCTATGCCGCCGAGGCGATTCCCAGCCTCTGGGTCGAACTGCGCGACATCGTGGTCGGTTGGGTCGAAGAGGGCGTGAAGATCTTTCGCGTCGACAATCCGCACACCAAACCGTTGCCGTTCTGGCAGTGGCTGATTGCCGATGTGCGGGCGCTGTACCCGGAAGTGATCTTCCTCGCCGAAGCGTTCACCACGCCGGCGATGATGGCGCGATTGGGCAAGGTCGGTTATTCGCAGAGCTACACCTACTTCACCTGGCGCAACACCAAGTACGAACTCTCGACCTATCTCAGCGAGCTCAACGAATCGCCGTGGCGCGAATGCTATCGGCCGAACTTCTTCGTCAATACACCGGACATCAACCCGGCGTTTCTGCATGAGTCCGGACGCGCCGGTTTTCTGATCCGTGCGGCCCTGGCGACCATGGGTTCCGGGCTGTGGGGCATGTATTCAGGTTTCGAACTCTGTGAAGCCGCACCCGTGCCGGGGAAGGAGGAATACCTCAACTCCGAGAAGTACGAAATCCGCCCCAGGGACTTCAACGCGCCGGGCAACATCATCGCCGAGATCGCCCAGCTCAACCGCATTCGTCGGCAGAACCCGGCCTTGCACACGCATCTGGGCCTGACGATCTACAACGCCTGGAACGACAACATTCTATATTTCGGCAAACGCAGCGAGGATGGCAGCAACTTCATTCTGGTGGCGGTCAGCCTAGATCCGCATAACGTTCAGGAAGCGAATTTCGAGTTGCCGCTGTGGGAAATGGGTTTGCCCGACGACGCCAGCACTCAGGGAGAAGATTTGATGAGCGGTCATCGCTGGACGTGGCACGGCAAGTACCAGTTCATGCGGATCGACCCGGCGCATCAGCCGTTCGGGATTTGGCGCATAACCGTCTAGACGCAAAACCTGTGGGAGCGGGCTTGCTCGCGAAGAGGCCATCACATTCAACATCAAATGTTGGCAGATCGATCGCTTTCGCGAGCAAGCCCGCTCCCACAGGTCAATCATCGCGTTGGAGATCTGTGATCGGCTCAGCGGGTTTTTCGAATTCAACAGGAGTTTCAAATGGCGAAGAAACCCAAGGCAGCCACCTTTATCAAGGACCCGCTCTGGTACAAGGATGCAGTGATCTACCAGGTTCACGTTAAGTCTTTTTTCGACTCCAACAACGACGGGATCGGTGACTTTCCCGGTCTTATCGCCAAACTCGATTACATCGCCGACCTCGGTGTCAACACCATCTGGCTCCTGCCGTTCTACCCGTCGCCACGGCGCGATGACGGCTACGACATTGCCGAATACCGCGGCGTGCATTCCGATTACGGCACCATGGCCGATGCCAAACGTTTTATTTCCGAGGCCCACAAGCGTGGCTTGCGGGTCATCACCGAACTGGTCATCAACCACACCTCGGACCAGCACGCCTGGTTCCAGCGTGCGCGCAAAGCCAAACCCGGTTCGGCGGCGCGGGACTTCTACGTGTGGTCCGATGACGATCAGAAATACGACGGCACTCGCATCATCTTTCTCGACACCGAGAAATCCAACTGGACCTGGGACCCGGTCGCCGGCCAGTACTTCTGGCACCGTTTCTATTCGCACCAGCCGGACCTGAATTTCGATAACCCGCAGGTCATGAAAGCCGTGTTGTCGGTGATGCGCTACTGGCTCGACATGGGCATCGACGGTCTGCGCCTGGACGCTATCCCGTACCTGATCGAACGAGACGGCACCAACAACGAAAACCTGCCGGAGACCCACGACGTCCTCAAGCAGATCCGTGCCGAGATCGACGCCAACTACCCCGACCGCATGCTGCTCGCCGAGGCCAACCAATGGCCGGAAGACACGCAGTTGTACTTCGGTGACACCGATAAAAAAGGCCTCAACGGCGACGAATGCCACATGGCGTTTCACTTCCCGTTGATGCCGCGCATGTACATGGCGCTGGCCCAGGAAGACCGTTTTCCGATCACCGATATTCTGCGCCAGACCCCGGAAATCCCGGCCAACTGTCAGTGGGCGATTTTCCTGCGCAACCACGATGAGCTGACCCTGGAAATGGTCACCGACAAGGAACGCGACTACCTGTGGAATTACTACGCGTCCGACCGTCGGGCGCGGATCAACCTGGGGATTCGCCGTCGCCTCGCACCGTTGATGGAACGCGACCGTCGCCGTGTGGAACTGCTCAACAGCCTGCTGCTGTCGATGCCCGGCACACCGACCCTGTATTACGGCGATGAAATCGGCATGGGCGACAACATCTACCTCGGCGACCGCGATGGCGTGCGTACGCCGATGCAGTGGTCAATCGACCGTAACGGCGGTTTCTCCCGCGCCGATCCGGCCAGCCTGGTGCTGCCACCGATCATGGACCCGCAATACGGTTACTTGTCTGTCAACGTCGAAACCCAGGCCGGCGACCCGCACTCGTTGTTGAACTGGACCCGACGCATGCTCGCGGTGCGCAAGCAGTCCAAGGCGTTCGGACGCGGCACCCTGAAAATGCTGTCGCCGAGCAACCGGCGGATTCTGGCCTATACCCGAGAATTCACCGGGCCGGATGGCAAATACGAAATCATCCTGTGTGTCGCCAACGTATCGCGCAGTGCGCAAGCGGCGGAGCTGGACCTGTCCGCTTATGCCGGCATGGTGCCGGTGGAAATGCTCGGTGGTAACGCCTTCCCGCCGATTGGCCAATTGAATTTCCTCCTGACCCTGGCGCCTTACGGCTTCTATTGGTTCGGACTTGCTGCGGAGAATCAAATGCCTAGCTGGCACGTAGAACCGGCGCAAAGCCTGCCGGACTTCACCACCCTGGTGCTGAAAAAACGCATGGAAGAACTGCTCGAAGCGCCTTCACGCGGCACGCTGGAGCAGGGCATCCTGCCGAGCTGGTTGCAGAACCGGCGCTGGTTCGCGGGCAAGGACGCAGCCATCGATAAGGTCAATCTGACCTACGGTGTGCGCTTCGGTGATGCGCAGCATCCGGTACTGCTGAGTGAAATCGAAGTCACCAGCGGCGGCCAGACCAGCCGTTATCAGCTGCCGTTCGGCTTCATCGCGGATGATCAGGTCGGCCCGGCGTTGCCGCAGCAACTGGCGTTGTCTCGGGTGCGACGCGGTCCGCAGGTGGGTTTGATCACCGATGCATTTAGCCTTGAACACTTCATCCGCGCAGTCTTGCAAGGCATGCAGGACAACACCGTGTTGCCTTCCGATGGTGGCGAGATTCGTTTCGAGCCGACTGCAGAGCTGGCCAGACTGGGCCTGACGGCTGAATCGGAAGTGCGCTATCTCTCTGCCGAGCAGTCCAACAGTTCAGTGGTGATCGGCAGCAGTCTGGTGCTCAAACTGATCCGCAAGGTCGCCTCGGGCGTGCACCCGGAACTGGAAATGAGCGCGTACCTGACCGGTGCAGGCTTCGCCAATATCTCGCCATTGCTGGGTTCGGTGGTCCGCCGCGATGCCAAGGGCGAAGACAACCTGCTGATGATCGCCCAAGGCTATCTGAGCAATCAGGGCGATGCGTGGGAATGGACGCAGAACAACCTCGAACGGGCATTGCGCGACGAACTCGCCGATGCCATGTCCGAGCAGGAACAGCATTACAACGCGCTGGGCGAACTGCGCGACTTTGCCGGCATGCTCGGTCAGCGTCTGGGGGAAATGCATCAGGTCCTGGCAGCGCCGACCGACAACCCGGACTTCGCCCCGCAAGTCACCACGCAAAAAGATGCCTTGGCCTCGGCCAAGGATGTCGCGGCGCAACTGGAGCACGCGCTGAAGTTGCTCCAGCAGCATCAAAACGAACTGAACCCGGCGGACAAAGCCCTGGTCACTCGTTTACTGGACAACAAAAAAGCCATCCTCAGCCACGTTCAGGAATTGGGCAGAAAGGCGACCGGTGGCTTGCGGATTCGCGTCCATGGCGACTTGCACCTGGGGCAAGTGCTGGTGATCAAGGGCGATGCTTACCTGATCGACTTTGAAGGTGAACCGGCGCGACCACTGGCCGAACGGCGCGGCAGGCACAGCCCGTACAAGGATGTCAGCGGCGTCTTGCGCTCGTTCGACTACGCGGCAGCCATGGCGATCAACGTGCATAACGTCGATAACACCGCCGAAGCGCAAGCCGCCCGTCAGCGAGTATCCGACCGCTATTTAAATGAAGCCAAACAGACATTTGTCGACGCCTATCGGCTGGCGGCAGCTAGTCTTGCTCATGCGTGGCAAGATCCGGAAGGCGAGGACGCCGCGCTGGCGTTGTTCGGTCTGGAAAAGGCGGCGTATGAGGTGGCCTATGAGGCAGAGAATCGGCCCACCTGGTTGCCCGTGCCGTTGCACGGTTTATATGGATTATTGAGTGGGCTTAAACCCTTTTCCGATCTTGGTGGAGAGTAGTCATGAGTTTCTCGAACAAGGAACAGGGTCACGCTAAAGAGGCGTTACTGCCCAGATCGCGGGACATCGACGCGCTGGTACGCGCCCAGCATCACGACCCCTTTGCAATTCTCGGCCCCCATGGCGATGACGCCGGCGGGCAGTTCATTCGGGCTTATCTGCCTGACGCGTTGAGCGTACAGGTACTGGCCAAGGACTCCGGGGAAGAACTCGGCGCGCTTGAAGCCACTGAAACGCCCGGGCTGTTTGTCGGGCATTTCGATCGGGCGCAGCCGTATGTGCTGCGCACGCGTTGGGCGGGCGGCGAACAGGTTGCCGAAGACCCTTACAGCTTCGGTCCGTTGCTCGGTGAAATGGACTTGTACCTGTTCGCCGAAGGCAATCACCGTGACCTGAGCAGTTGCCTCGGTGCTCAGTTGAAAAACGTCGAGGGTATCGACGGCGTGCGTTTCGCCGTGTGGGCACCGAACGCCAAACGGGTGTCGGTGGTTGGCGACTTCAATAACTGGGACGGCCGTCGGCACCCGATGCGCCTGCGTCACCCTACCGGCGTCTGGGAGTTGTTCATCCCGCGCATGCAGGCAGGCGAGGCCTACAAGTACGAGATCCTCGGTGCCCACGGCATTCTGCCGCTCAAGGCCGATCCGATGGCGCTGGCCACCTCGATGCCGCCGGACACCGCGTCGAGAGTGGCTTCGCCGCTGAACATCGACTGGCAGGACCACGAGTGGATGCAGGCACGGGTCGAGCGTTCACACCCCGGTGCACCGCTGTCGATCTACGAATTGCACGCCGGTTCCTGGCAGTGCGAGCTGGACGATCTGGGCGAAGTGGCCCGTCAGTACAATTGGCATGAGCTGGGCGAACGGTTGATTCCGTACGTCAAGGAACTGGGTTTCACCCACATTGAACTGATGCCGATCATGGAGCACCCGTTCGGCGGCTCGTGGGGCTATCAACTGCTCTCACAGTTCGCCCCGAGCGCCCGTTACGGTTCGCCGGATGATTTCGCGGCGTTCGTCAACGCCTGCCACCTGGCCGACATCGGCGTCATCCTCGATTGGGTCCCGGCGCATTTTCCGACCGATACCCACGGTCTGGCGCAATTCGACGGTACTGCGCTGTACGAATACGGCAACCCGCAGGAGGGTTTCCACCAGGATTGGGACACGCTGATCTACAACCTCGGGCGTACCGAAGTGCACGGCTACATGCTGGCCTCGGGGTTGCACTGGCTCAAGCATTTCCACGTCGACGGCCTGCGCGTCGATGCGGTGGCGTCGATGCTGTATCGCGATTACTCGCGCAAGGCCGGTGAGTGGGTGCCGAACCGCCACGGCGGTCGCGAAAACCTTGAAGCGATCGACTTCCTGCGCCACCTCAACGACGTGGTCAACCTGGAAGCGCCTGGCGCGCTGGTGATCGCCGAAGAATCCACGGCGTGGCCCGGCGTCAGCCAGAGCACGCAACAGGGCGGCCTTGGCTTCGACTACAAATGGAACATGGGCTGGATGCACGATTCGCTGCATTACATCCAGCAGGACCCGGTGTATCGCGCGCATCACCACAACGAACTGAGTTTCGGTCTGGTGTATGCCTGGTCGGAACGCTTCATCCTGCCGATTTCCCACGACGAAGTGGTCCACGGCAAACACTCGCTGATCGACAAGATGCCCGGTGATCGCTGGCAGAAATTTGCCAACCTGCGGGCTTACCTGAGCTTCATGTGGGCGCATCCGGGCAAGAAACTGTTGTTCATGGGTTGCGAATTTGGTCAGTGGCGCGAGTGGAACCACGACCAGCAGCTGGATTGGTACTTGCTGCAGTATTCGGAACACAAAGGCGTGCAGAAACTCGTTGGTGACCTGAACCGGTTGTACCGCGAAGAACCCGCCTTGCATGGGCAGGACGACGCACCGCAAGGGTTCCAGTGGTTGATTGGCGATGATGCGATCAACAGCGTTTATGCGTTCCTGCGCTGGAGCAAAGACGGGCGGCCGGTGTTGGTGGTGGCTAACTTTACGCCGGTGCCGCGCGAGAGCTATCGGATCGGCGTGCCGTTTGCCGGGCGCTGGACTGAGGTGATCAACAGCGATGCGGCGATGTATGCCGGGTCGAATTACGGGAACAGCGGCGGGGTGTATGCCGAGGAAGAGGCGAGCCACGGCCAGGCGTTGTCGCTGGTGCTGAACTTGCCGCCGTTGGCGGTGTTGATGTTGCGGCCGGAGGGTTGATCTAAAACCGCGTCGCTGCTTTCGCGAGCAAGCCCGCTCCCACAGGGATCACGCTGTCCTGTGGGAGCGGGCTTGCTCGCGAAAGCGGTAGACCAGACAACACACCTCTTGAAGTCAGTCCCTCACCAACGCATCCGCACACCCAGACTGCCAATCAAACCATTCAAATCATTGTCATCCACATCACTGCTGTAATCGGCGCTGAAGTACAGACTCACCGCGGGTGTCACTCTGGCCACCAGCCCCAACCCCACTTCGACGGTCGATGAGTAGCGGCTGCTGCTGATCTTGTCGACCTGATCGAGGGTCACGGTATTGCCGGTGTACACCGTATGCCACAAGTTGGTCCGCACATACGGTTCAACCGCCAGACCGTTGATGTCGTAACTACCTTTCAACCGTGCACCGACCCGGCCGCTCCAGGCGCTCAGGTCGCTGGACGAGGCATTTCCCGATCCGGCATAGGGCGTGTCCAGCGTGATTCGCTGATTGATCAACTGCGCCTGGGGTTCGACGACCCAGTTGTCGCTCAGACCAATCGGAAAGCCGCCTTCCACCGAGAAGGTGACTGCACTGCCTTCAGTGACTTGCCGGGCGCCTTGTTCGTTTCGGCTGACGCCGTTGACCCGACCTCCGCTGGCCGTCAAATCCACGTGCCAGCCTTGGGGGGCGGTCAGGCTCCAGTAGGCGCCCAGGCTCTGGCCTTCAAGGTTAAGCGTGTCGGTGTCGGGGGCGGCGAGGGCGCGACTGGTCAGCAGGCCGTTGCCGTTACTCTGGAACTGACTGGTGCCGCCGATCAAACCGATCTGCTGGGTATGGCCGCTGCCACTTTGCAGGGTGAGAATCGCCGGGCCTTTGAATTGATTGGCGCCAGGAAGCGTGAAGCCTTGGGACTGGTAATCGGTTAGCGCCTGCCGCGACGCCTGTCCGTAAAGCTGATCCCAGGCCGAAGGCGCAACGTCTTCGATCGTCAGGTGTGAACTTCGCAAATCAGGGTTGGCACTGAAGCGGCCGGGGTAGGTAGATGCGAGAGTGGGCAAGGTAAGCACCGGGACCTCCTGGTCATACCAGGGGGTTGTTTCTTCCGCGGCAGGCGAGGCCTGCACTTCCATGGATGAGCACAGCAGGAGTGAACTCGATACCGTGCAAAAAGTGACTTTGATCTCTTGTGGGGTGAATGAAGTTCTCATGGGGGTCTACCTTGCAGTCGCATGTGGCATCTCGCTCTGGCGTCTCTCCTACCCCTGATTGAGGGGCGACCGAATGGATTGGGGCAAGCCTCGGCCCGCCCGTTTTCACGGGTGTCTGATGGTTTGCCTCAGGTGATACTTCCGGGGGTAGTACGGTGTAGCTAAGAAGACTCACGGCCCCGCGTCAAGAAAATGAACGATGAGCGGTATGACTAAATTAGCGAATGCAACTGATTGTTTTTCTGCGCTTATCTAAGTTCTTGTTTGTACGAAAAATCATCGTGGAGGCCGTGATTCAGAGGTGTTCGGCAGCCGACCATCGGTAAGGCGCTCAGTAGGACTCACGGGATTTCCGATCACATTCACCCTCAAATTGCTGTCAATAGTGCTTCAGCAAACGGGGGGCGCGGCCGCGTTACAAATGCACTTCCACCGCTAATGGCAAATGATCCGACAAATGCGTCCACGGCTTGCTGCCCAATATCCGCGGGTCGTGACTACTGGCATTGCGCAGATAAATCCGGTCCAGGCGCAGCAACGGAAACCGCGCCGGATAGGTTTTGGCAGGGCGACCATGGTGGCGTTCGAAGGCTTCGTGCAGGTAGTCGCGACGGCCGAGGGCGGTATTGCCTTGTAACTGCCAGTCGTTGAAGTCGCCGGCGATGATCACCGGTGCACGGTCGGGCAGGGATTCCAGCAGTAGGCAGAGCAATTCGAGCTGCAACTGGCGATGGCTTTCCAACAGGCTCAGGTGCACGCAAATCGCATGGACTTCGGTGTGGCCCGGGACGTCCAGCACACAATGCAGCAGTCCTCGGCGCTCGGGACCGGTGATCGAGACGTCGAGGTTGCGATACTCGCGGATCGGGTACTTCGACAGCAGTGCGTTGCCGTGGTGGCCATTGGGGTAAACCGCGTTGCGCCCATAGGCGAAATCGCTCCACATGCTGTCGGCCAGAAACTCGTATTGCGAGGTCCGTGGCCAATTGTTGAAACGGGAAGAATGCCGCTCGTGTTCACCGACGACTTCCTGCAGGAACACCAGGTCCGCCGACGTACTGCGTACCGCCTCACGCAGTTCCGGAAGAATGAAGCGTCGGTTGAATGCGGTGAAACCCTTGTGGGTGTTGACCGTCAGCACCCGAAGTCGATGAATCGCCGGGGACGTGTTCAATGGCACCGAGTCGACGGACTGCCGTTTGGGATCGTCGCTCACTTTCACTCCTATGGATCGGGGTTACTTATGTATGCGACTGAAACCGGTGCGGGCAGTTCAGTTCGAATGCCCCCTTGACCCATGTGGGAGCGGGCTTGCTCGCGAATGCGGTCTGTCATTCAACACTGATGCCATCTGACACACCGCATTCGCGAGCAAGCCCGCTCCCACGGGGGTTTGGGGTAGTTCAGACGAACACGATTTCATACGGCAACCGCATGCGCTCAAGCAGTACCGGTGGCAGCATCGGGGCTATGCCGATGGCCGGTTCGCCGTCGAGCTGGCTGGCGTAGGCGTGAGTGGCGTGGCTTTTGCGCGCGACGGTCCAGGTATCGAGACGGACCTTGCGTGCGCGGTGCCAAGGGATCAACCCTTGATCGCGCGATGGCCAGTGCCAGGCCCAGACCGGCATTTCGTTCAACGCGACCCCGACCGAAGCCGCGGCTTTGGCGCTGGCGCGGCCCACGGCGTCATGATCGACATTGCCGTCCTCGCACCAGGTGGTGAACACCACATCGCCAGGCCGCAGGTAGCGGGCAATGAACTGGGTCATTTGAAGCTCGCGCTCGGCGAGGGCATTGTCGGTGAAACCGCCGCGAATCCACTTCAGGCTGTGCATCGGCAATCCGAGCCGGCGCAAGGCTTCGACGCTTTCCTGGGGACGAAACACGCTGAGGCGTTTCTCCGACCACTGCTGCGACCCCGGATGACTGGCGCTGCCGTCGGTGATCGAGATCAGTTGCAGGGGATGGCCCAGGGCACTGAGTAATTGCAGCAGACCGCCGCAAGTCACGACTTCGTCACCGGGATGCGGTGCAATGACCACGGCGCGTGCGCCGGAGGGGACCAGGGTCTGAGTGTTGATGACCGGAACATTGTCCAGCTGAGGAGCGTTATTCCAGATCTGGGCTGACAGGCTGCTGTCGCTGATGGAAACAGGTTTCATCGGGCTACGTCCTTGTTCTCGTTGATAGCAATGTGCCGCGCTCCCGATCCTGGATTGCGGCGAGCAGAGTATTGCTCAAGTAAGGCTATTCGTCGCGTCGATGTTCGATCGGGTACGTTTTTTATCCGGGTTGCACCAGGTCGCGCAGGTAATCACCGAAGCCGCCCCGGGCCCGACTGTCCAGTCGCGCACTGGTGAGCACCTGAGGTCGCTGGCTCCAGGCAATGGTCGCGCCGCAGCGTTCGAGCTGCCGCACCAGTTGCACGTCTTCATCGCACGCCAGGGGTTCAAAACCACCGGCAAGTCGGTAAGCGTCGGCGCTGATCCCGAGATTGGCGCCGTGAATATGCCGGTGTCCCTCACGGTGCTGATAGTGCTGGTGATAACGAATCTGTGCCGATTCACCGAACGATTCATCCCACGCTTCCACGGTGACCGTGCCGCACACCGCGTCCGCCTCGAGCGACAGTTGCGCCACCAGCCAGTCATGGGCGACGCGACTGTCGGCGTCGGAGCAGGAAATCCAGCGCACCCCGCGCTCCAGTAAAAACCGCGCACCCGCAGCCCGGGCCTGGCCGACGTTGCGTGCATTGATTTCCAGGCAGTGCACCGGGTAACTGCCGACGATGTCGGACGATCGATCGGTACAACTGTCGAGCACCACCAGCACGACGACCGTCTCACCGCCCAACAGCTCATGTTGCGCGGCACGCAGCGCGGCTTGCAGACAGTCTTCCAGCAACGCTTCTTCGTTATGCGCCGGGATCAGAATACCGATCATCGCAAGCCCTCAAGAGCCGCCACAGAGCGTGGTTCGCGGCTCCAGAGTTCCAGCAGGAAGTCGGCTTCCTGATGCAGGACCAGGCGCGGCAGGTGCAGATGCTCGTGCAATACGTCGTGAACCTGCCGGGCGTTAAGCGGGCAGCCATCGATCGGTGGGCGCCAGTGGCAGGCCAGGAGCTGGCCATCGGCGGTCAGCGACTGCGCGGCGTGTTCGATCAGGTGTTTGAGGTCATCAGCGTCCAGGTAGTAACCGACTTCACTGAGCACGATCAGGTCGAACTGTTCGTTCGGCCAGTCGCCGGGCAAGCGGCTGTGGCGCACTTCGGCGTGGTCGAACAGACCCAGGCGAGTTCTGGCCAGCGTCACGGCGGCGGCTGCGGTGTCGCAGCACAACAGGCGATCGCAACGGGTGGCCAGCTCGGCACTCAACTCACCGTTGGCGCAGCCTGGTTCGAAAATGGAGCGGTAGCGGGGACGGGGCAATGCGGCGAGGGTGATCGCGCGTTTGCGCTGTTCGTACCAGCGCTGACGAAACGTCCAGGGATCGTCGCTGCCGGCAAACAACCCGTCGAAATAGCGATCCTCGACACTCATAGAAACACCACCTCAAACGGTTGCAGCAAACGATCGAGCACGTAGGGCGCGAGTACGGGCGGCAAGCCGATGTGCGGGTCGCCTTCCAACTGGCTGGCGAAGGCATGAATGGCATGACGCTTGCGCGCAACCAGCGGCGGGGTCAGCAGGATTTTTCGCGCTCGCTGCCACGGCACCAGGCAGTCTTCAGGGGTTGCCCAATGCCACGTCCAGACGGGCAGTTCATGCATCTTTGCGCCGACACGTTTCGCCGCCGCGGCACTGGCGCGCCCAACCGCTTCATGATCGCAATGACCGTCTTCGCGCCAAGTGGTGAAGACCACATCGGTGGGGCGCAGGTGACGTTCGATGAATTCCCCCAATTGCGTTTCCCGCGCCGCGACCTGACTGTCAGCGAACCCGCCGCGCAACCACTTGAGGCTGTGCAACGGCAGGCCGAGACGACGCAAGGCTTCGACGGATTCTTGCGGACGGACCGCGCTCAAGCGCTCGACCGGCCAGCGCCGGGAGCCGGGGTGGCTGGCACTGCCGTCGGTCACCGAAATCAGTTGCAACGGCCGCTGAGCGGCGGCGAGCAATTGCAGGAAACCGCCGCAGCTGAGCACTTCGTCGTCCGGGTGCGGGGCAATGATCACCGCGCGAGAGCCTTCGGGCACCAGATCAAGGATGTCGATCACCGGCAATTGCGCCAGATGGCTGGAGGTTTGCCACAGGCGCAAGGGCGTGCCCTGACCGACGATGGGATTGGCTTTCATAACGTCCATGTTCCTTTGATGACGTGCTTGCCGAGGGCGGCGAGATCGCGTTCGGCGTGGCTTTGACGCAGGAACACCGGCAGGTCGGCGATCAATCGGGCGAACTGCCGGTCCTTGCAATAAGGACCAGCGCCGAGGGCGTGGCCAACGTGCCGGATCACCTGTTCGACGGCATTTTCAACCACCGCCCGGGTGCGGCGAGCGAGGCGTTCGGCGTCGTCCTGTGGCGCGGCATCGATGCTCAATGCGCTGAATCGCAACACCGTTGCCGCCGCATACAGCGCGCTGTCGACTGCGCCGAGGTGGGCGAGGGCGTGGGGTTCTTCGCGATGGCCGCAGTGACTGCGCAGACGTTCGGCGAGACTTTGCGCCGCGCCGTACCAGCACGCCGCAATGCCGATCCCGCCTTGCCAGAAGCCCGGGCGTTGCAGATAGTCGCCGGGATTGCCGATGGCCTGCGCTTCGGCGCCATCGAACAGCACTTCAACGCTGCCAGTGGCGCCCATGCCCAGCGCTTGCCAGCCTTGATCGGTAATGGTCACGCCAGGTTGATCCAGCGCCACCGCTACCAATTGCTGGCGGTCCTGTTCATCCCACGCCGTCAGCAACGCGTGACTCAACACCGCCGCGCCCGAACACCAGGCCTTGCTTCCGTTCAGCGCAACCCTCTGGCCTTGAGGGCTGACCCGCACCCGCGCGTCCGGCGGCTCGGCGGCCCACATTCCCCAGGTGCTGGACGGCGTGGGCGAACCGCCAAGTTGCTGGATGATCGCCAGGGCATCGGTATGACCCTCGTACAACTTGCACAACCCCAGATCATGCCCGCCGACCTCGGCCAGTCGCAGAAAGCGCTCCAGTGTCTGGCCGCTGCCCGGCAGCGGCAGCTGATCGAGACCGGCCGCGACCAGTTCCCGCAAGCACCGGCCTAGCGCCCGTGTATCGGCGTAGTCCGCTGACTGTCGATGGAGAAAGGCCTGCAGGTCCATTTCACTCTTCTTCCTCATGCTGCAATTCGAACAGCAGCAGCGAACGGCCGGTGACGGAATATTCGTGACCGAACTCGAAGCGTTCCTGACCACGGATCGACGGTTGGTTGGTGTCGATCATGCAAGTCCAGAAACCGCCATCCGGCACTTCGGGCAGGGTGAAGTTGACGATGTCGTGGTGCGCGTTGACCACCAGTAACAACGTCGCGTCACCGCCCTTGCGGCGAATCCCGGTTTCCTGTGCCCGGCCATCCAGCAACATGCCGAGGCATTTGCCGTGTGCTTCCTCCCATTGCTCGATGCTCATCTCGCTGCCATCCGGTGCGAGCCAAGTGACGTCTTTGACGCCGATGTCCTCGTTGTAATTGCCCACCAGGAACCGTCCGCGACGGAGGATCGGGTAGGCCAGACGCAACTTGATCAGGCGTTTGACGAACTTCAGCAAGGCCTTGCCGTCTTCGCTCAAATCCCAATTGACCCAACCGATCTCGCTGTCCTGGCAATAGGCGTTGTTGTTGCCCTCCTGAGTGCGGGCGAATTCGTCACCGGCCACCAGCATCGGCGTGCCCTGGGACAGCAGTAGCGTGGCGAAGAAGTTGCGCATCTGCCGCTGGCGCAGCGCATTGATCTCGGGATAGTCGGTCGGGCCTTCGACGCCGTGGTTCCAGGAGAGGTTGTTGTTGCTGCCGTCCTGGTTGTTTTCGTCGTTGGCTTCGTTGTGTTTGTCGTTGTACGACACCAGATCGTTGAGGGTGAAACCGTCGTGAGCGGTGATGAAGTTCAACGAGGCGTATGGCCGCCGACCGCGCTGGTTGAACATTTCACCGGAAGCGGTCATGCGGCTGGCGAAGTCCGCCAGTTGGCCGTCGTCGCCTTTCCAGAACGCGCGCACGGTGTCGCGGAATTTGTCGTTCCACTCGACCCAGCCAGGCGGAAAACCACCGACCTGATAACCGCCGGGGCCACAATCCCAGGGTTCGGAAATCATCTTCACCTGACGCAGCACCGGATCCTGACGGCAGGCGACGAGGAAGCTGTGACGCTCGTCGAAGCCGTGGTGGTAGCGGCCGAGAATGGTTGCCAGGTCGAAGCGGAAACCGTCGACGTGCATTTCCGTGGCCCAGTAGCGCAAGGAGTCGGTGACCATTTGCAGCACGCACGGATGACTCAGGTCCAGGGTGTTGCCGGTGCCGGAATCGTTGATGTAGAAGCGCTTGTCGTCGGGCATCAAGCGATAGTACGAGGCGTTGTCGATGCCGCGCATGGACAGGGTCGGGCCTTGTTCGTTGCCTTCGGCGGTGTGGTTGTAGACCACGTCGAGAATCACTTCGAGATTGGCTTCGTGCAGGTGCGCGACCATCTCCTTGAACTCGGCGATCTTGCCGCTGGCCAGGTAGCGCGGGTCCGGGGCGAAGAACGCGATGCTGTTGTAGCCCCAGTAATTGGTCATGCCTTTGTGCAGCAAATGCTGGTCATTCACAAACGCGTGAATCGGCAGCAATTCCACGGACGACACGCCGAGTTTGCGGATGTGTTCCAGCACGTCATCGACCATCAACCCGGCGAAGGTGCCACGCAGGTTCTCGGGGACGGAAGGGTGACGCATGCTGATGCCGCGCACGTGAGTTTCATAAATGATCGTCTTGTCCCACGGCACGCTGACACGGTGGTCGTGGCCCCAGGTGTGCGCCGGGTCGATGACTTTGCATTTCGGCACGAACGGCGCGCTGTCGCGCTCGTCGAAACTGAGGTCGGCATCGGGGTGGCCAATGGTGTAGCCAAACAGCGCTTCAGACCATTTCAACTGGCCGACCAGTTGTTTGGCGTAGGGGTCGATCAGCAGTTTGTTGTGATTGAAGCGGTGCCCATTGGCCGGATCATAGGCACCGTAGACGCGATAGCCGTAGATCAGCCCCGGATGGGCGTCGGGCAGGTAACCGTGGTAGATCTCATCGGTGTATTCCGGCAGTTCGATGCGCTCCAGTTCGACCTCGCCGGCGTCATCGAAAATGCACAGCTCGACTCTGGTTGCATTGGCGGAAAACAACGCAAAGTTGACCCCCAGACCATCCCAGGTTGCGCCGAGCGGGAAGGGCAAACCTTCACGAATTCGCGAGGCCTCGGCCTGAGGTTCTGGCGCGGATTTTTTCGGACTGGTCATAGGTGCTCCTGCAAAAAGGGCTAATGCTTTTTGTAGGAGCGAGCTTGCTCGCGATGGACGTTAACGATTACGCGCCTCGTCTGAATAAACGCGGCGCTCTTGATTCCATCGCGAGCGAGCTCGCTCCTACAGTGTTCAATGTTTTATCGGGGACGAACGCGTCCACGGTAGCGAGCGAGCCCGCCACGAGGTCAGTCAGGACAATGCCGGGAAGCGTCAGACCGCAGGCGGTTTTCGCCCTGCGCGAGGTTTCTTCTCGGTGGATTTTTCGCCAGGCGGAATCACCGACGCCCCAGCGGCCGGTTTAGCCTTGGCTTTGGTTTTGGGCTCGCCAGCCTTGCCGTTGGCGGCTTTGCTGGCGGCGGACTTGCCCGCCGTTTTGCTGCCGGCCGCCTTGGGCGATTTGCCTGGGGCCAGGGCTTCGGCTTCAGCCAGCTTGCGAGCCATCTCCCAATGACGGGCTTCCTCGCCCTCCGGTTTTCCTTCCGATTCCCAGATCTGATAGGCAAATTGGCGAATGCGTTTTTCGTCGGTACTCATCGCTATGCTCCTGAACTGAACTCAAGCTTTCGTGCAGAGTTGGATAAAGAGATTGACCGGGAAATCCCCCAGCGCGGCGCTAAGCATCAGCTCCTTGTGTTCTGTGACTGCGACGCTGGAAAAAAGTCCCTTCAGATTGTCGTCAGGGGTGGTCAACGGTAATTTGACCCGCGTATCACCCCACTGCTGCGCGCCGACCCGGGGTTCGGCGCTGTTTTCCAGCAGGCCTGCACAGCGTATCGGTACGATCACGATAGCCTGCTTCTGGTTGTACGAACGCGCAAATGCCAACACCCGGTGCGCCTCGCTGCCGACCACTTCCAGCGCTTGATACGACCCTCGCTGAAACAGCTCGGCATGCTCGGCGCGCAGGTTCAACGTGCGGGCGATCAGGGTTTGTTTGATACGCCCGTCTCGCCAGTTCGCCAGCAGATCAGGCAGGTCCAGAGCACTGTCCGTAGCGTGTTGGCGGCTGGCGTAATCCACCGGGCGGCGGTTGTCCGGGTCGACCAGCGAGAAGTCCCAATACTCGTTGCCTTGGTAAAGGTCCGGTATGCCCGGCACGGTCATGCGCAGCAGGGTTTGCGCCAGGCCGTTGAGTGCACCGGGTGCAGCCATCGACATCGCCGCTTTACCGAGGCCTGCGCGCAGCCGTTCACCTTCAGGGCTGAGCAGCAGGCGTTCGAGGAATTGGTGACACGCTTGTTCGTAAGCGTCGTTGGGTGCGCTCCAGCTGCTTTGCAACTTGGCTTCGCGCAAGGCTTTTTGTTGCCACTGCCACACACGTTGAGCGTAATGCTCGTACGCCGCTTGATCGTCATTGCGCAGATCCAGTGGCCAGCTGCCGAGAAGTGCTTGATACAGGATCAGCTCATCGCCCGGGGACGGCATCTGATCGTCTTCGCGCAGCGGCCGGGCCAGCGTCCGCCAGAGCAACACCTGCTCGGCAAACCACGCGCTGCGTTCGCTCAACACCGCCAGCCTGGCGCGGGTGTCTTCGCCGCGTTTGTGGTCATGGGTCGCGGTGGCCAGCAGATTATCGGGGAATTCTTCAAGGCGATTGAGGCACGCGGCATGGAAGTCGGCCACCGGTGCGCTGAATTGCTCGGTGCTGAAACCCACGTCGTTGCGCGACAGCAAAACCGCCGAGCGATAGAACGCGGTGTCTTCCACGGCCTTTGCCGCCGCCGGGGACGTCAGTTGCTGAAAACGTACGCAGGCGTGCTTGAGGATCTTGCGCGGGCGACCTACCGGGCGTTTGCGCCACGGTTCACCACCCAGCCAGCGGGCGAGGCAATCGAGCACGGGCCAATCGGCCTCACCAAGGGTTTGCCGCGCACCCTCCATGGCTTGCTGGAAAAACACATCGTCTTGCGCGGAGCGCCCACGGGGGCTGATGTAGGTGCGGTACACCGGAAAGTGCACGATCAATTCCTGCAACGCCCGCCGAATCGCACCGAGGGTCAGATCGCGAGTCATCAGGTCGTCCCGGGCCACTTGCAGCAGGGCCTGGGCGACACTTTCGAAATCGCCGGCAAGGGAGCCATTGAGGATTTGCTGACGCGCCAGCTGCGCTTCCTGACGAAAATCGGCGGGCCGTTCGCTGTAGCGACTCCACAGTTCACCCAGGGTTTGTGCGCCGGCGGGATCATGCTGCAGCAACGACAACTGGTTCATGAATTCGTAACCGGTTGTGCCATCCACCGACCAGTCACTGTGCAGGGTTTCCCCCTCGCCAAGGATCTTCTCGACGTAGATCGGCAAGTGCCGACCCGGCGCCAGGCTGTCGACCCGGCGCCGCAGTTTGCGGCAGTAACCACGCGGGTCGGCAAGGCCGTCGATGTGGTCGATGCGCAATCCGTCGATCAGGCCCTCAGCCACCAGTTCGAAGATTTTTGCGTGGGTCGCTTCGAACACGGCCGGACGTTCCACGCGCAGGCCGCCCAGTTCGTTGACATCGAAAAAGCGCCGCCAGTTGATGTCGTCCGCTGCCGTGCGCCAACTGGCGAGGCGATAGCTCTGGTGCTCCAGCAACTGATGCAGACGCTGGAAGCCGTCCGGTGTGAGCGAATCGTAGGCTTTCAGGTTCTGTTCGATGGTTTGAAGCACGGCCGGGTCGCTGGCGAGTTCGCGCAGCTCGTCTTTCAACGGCATCGCCAGACGGTGGGCGTCGGTCTGATAACTCAAGGTGCTGAAGCGGTCGGCCAGTGATTTGAGTTGCTCGTCATCGGCTTTCAGCAGTTCGCCGTAACTCATCGGGCAAATCGGGAAATGATGGTCGTAGTGTTCGACGTAAAACGCGCCGTGTCGTGCATCGAAGCGCAAGGGCAGGGTGCCGTCCTGCAACGCAACGCCGTAATCGCTGCCGAGGAAGGGCAACAGCAGCTGGCCTTCCATCAACGGGTCGGGCGAATGCCACTGGATGTCGAAGAACTCGCCATAAGGACTCAGGCGTCCCCATTCCAGCAAGTCCAGCCACCAGGGGTTATCGCCGCCGCCGACGGCCATGTGGTTGGAGACGATGTCGAGAATCAGCCCCATGTTCTGCGCACGCAACGCGCTGACCAGCCGCCGCAACGCCGCTTCGCCACCCAATTCAGGGTTGACCGTGGTCGGGTCCACCACGTCATAGCCATGCATGGAGCCGGCGCGGGCGCTCAGCAACGGCGAGGCGTAGACATGGCTGATGCCGAGGCTGGCGAAATACGCCACCAGCGGCACCGCATCGTCGAGCGTGAAGCCTTTATGAAACTGCAATCGCAACGTCGCGCGCAGCGGTTGAATGCGTTGCTGATTCATCGGTCACGCTCGGCGGCCTGAAGTCGCGCGCAAGCGAGCAGTTCCAGGCGCCGGGCGGCGTCCGGGTCATCGAGCAGCGCTTCGCTGGCACCGGGCAAGCGTCGCGACCAATTGGGATGAGTGTCGATGGTGCCGGGCAGGTTGGCCTGCTGTTCGATGCCCAGGGCATCCTCCAGCGGCAGCAACACCAGCGGCGCGCGGGTATGACCAAGGAAACGAATGGCCGCGTCGAGCACCTGATCGGTTTCGTGGGACTCCTCGCGGAAGTTCTGCGGGTCTTCCCTCAACACCCGACGCAGCCCTTCGCGCTCCCGTTCGCGATGATGGCGCCACTCGATTTCACTGTGGGCATCGACCAGCCCCAGTCGGGCGTTCCAGTCGATATCGCGGCCATGCCACCAGCCATTGAGCGTGGGCAGGTCGTGGGTGCTGGTGGTTGCCAGGGCGTTGTCCGGCCAGTCGAGGATCGGTTTGAAGTGCGCGTTGTCCTGTTCGAACAACATCACGCGCATGCCGAGAATCGAGCGGGCGATGAGTTTTTCCCGCAGACCGTCCGCCACCGTCCCGAGATCCTCGCCTAGGACGATGGCCTGATGCCGATGGGATTCCAGGGTCAGCAGGCGCAGTAGATCGTCAACCGGGTAATAGAGGTAAGCACCGTCAGCGGGTGATGCGCCGTTGGGGATCACCCACAGCCGTTGCAGGCCCATGACGTGATCGATGCGCAGGCCGCCGGCGTGGGCGAAGTTGGCCCGGAGCATTTCGATGAAGGCGCGAAAGCCGTTGCGCACCAGACCTTCGGGCGAGAACGCGGAAATCCCCCAACCCTGGCCGGTGCGGTTGAGAATGTCCGGCGGCGCGCCCACGGTCAGGGAGGCGAGCAATTCGTCCTGGCGGCTCCAGGCCTGGCTGCCACCGCCGTCGGCACCCACCGCCAGGTCAGCGATCAAACCGATGCTCATGCCGCTGCTGCGGGCCGCGGTTTGCGCGCGCTCCAGGCATCGGGTGATCAGCCATTGGCAGAAGGTAAAGAAGCCGATGCGCCCGGCATTCTCTTCGGCGAATTCGGCCAGCGCCGCGCTGCGCGGATCGCGCCATTGCTCGGGCCATTCGCGCCAGTCGAGGTTTTCACCCTTGGCCGCGCGGTCTTCCTGGATGGCTTCGAAGCGGCAGTGGTTTTCCAGGGCTTCGCCGGCAGCGTGGCGGAAACTGCTGAAGTCGGCATGCAGCGGGTGTTCGCCCTGGACAAAGCCTTCGTACAACGCCTGCAACAGACGATGCCTGGCTTCAGCCGCGACGGGCCAGTCGATCAGGGGCAATTCTTCCAGGTGCTTGAGTTCAGCGGCGAGTCCCGTGGCATCAATCGCCGCGCGCACCGCTCGCTCGCCAAGGATCGCGCCGGGCGCGGCGTACAGGCTGTTGAGAAACAAACGGCTGGATGGTGAATAAGGGCTGTAGCGCTGGGTGTCGCTGCTGAACATCGCGTGCAGCGGACTGATCGCCAACGCTTCGGCGCCACGTTCACCGGCCACCCGGGCGAGATCCTCCAGTGCCTGGGTATCGCCGAAACCGCCATCGCCGGGACGGCGCAGCGAATACAACTGCACGCTGAGGCCCCAGGCGCGCGGGATCGGACTGTCGACGGCATCGCCGACGCTGTAGCAGCGCGTCGGTGCCACGGCCAGCGTAAAGGATTGCCCGTCAATGCTGACGTGCTGGTAACCGATCGGGATCAGACCGGGCAACATCGCCTCGGCATCCAGTTTCAGGCTGAGTCGCGAGCCGTCTTCGAGGTGGATCTCGCAGGGGGTTTGCGGTTCAAAGTAATGCGCCAGGCTGAGGCCCACGCCAAAGTCGGCGGTCAATAGCGGCGGCAGGTGCCGGGTCTGTTGCACCTGCAGCAATTCAAGCAGGCTGGCGTCGATTTCCTGTGCGCTGCCGGCCGGGTGGCCGAGTCCGGTCAGGACATTGCGTAACACTGATGGAGCGACTTTCTGTGGGCGGCCGTTGGCGTCGATCCAGTCGACCGCCAGGCCAGCTCGGCTGGCCAGTATTTCCAGTTGCGCATCGCTCATTGGCGCTCTCCATCCGGGGTTGGCAAAGGGGCTGCGGGCGTGAGGCTGACTAGCGCGCAATACGGGGCAAGCGTGCCCTGATCCAGCAGGTCGGCGGACTTCGGCGGGTGTTCGAACAACAACGAAGCGTTGGCCTGCGGGGAGTGGACCACCGGCTTGTCGCTGAGGTTCAGGTCAATGCGCAGCAGGCTGCCATCGCCCAGTTGCCAGCGCGCCGTCACGGCGCCTTGTGCCAGTACGTCCGCCCCCAACGGGTGGGCGCCCGGCAAGCGGGCGATGATCTGCTCATGACGGATCTGCAACAGTTGGCGATACAGCTCGTAAATGGCGGAGTGTCGGCTCGCCGTCAGGTTCGGACGGGAGTCTTCAAACGTCTGCTGCGCGTTCGGGTCGGGGATCTGCTCGCGTTTGTCCGGATCGGCAAATGCGCTGAACGCGGAAAACTCGTTACGTCGTCCTTCGCGAACCAATTCTGCGAGTTCGCCGTGATGGCTGGTGAAGAACAGGAACGGTGCTTGCGCGGCGAATTCGTCGCCCATGAACATCAGCGGGATCATCGGTGACAACAGCAACAACGCTGTCGCGGCTTTCAACGCGTCGGGATGGGCCAGTTGGTGCAGCCGTTCGCCGAACGCGCGATTGCCGATCTGGTCATGATTCTGCAAGAACAGCACGAACGCCGTGGGTGGCAAGTGACCGCTGGGCTCTCCGCGGGCTTCGCCATGGCGGTTGGTGTGGCCCTGAAACACGAAGCCCTGGCTCAGGCAGCGGGCCAATTGTTCGGTGGGGTTGTCGGCGTAGTCGGCGTAATAGGCATCGGTTTCACCGGTCAGCAGCACGTGCAACGCGTTGTGGCCGTCGTCGTTCCACTGCGCGTCAAAACCTTCCTGTAGCAAGCTGGCCTGATTGTGTTCGTTCTCGACCGTCAGCCACACATGCCGCGCCGGATTGGTCTGCTGGCGAATCCGTTGCGCCAGTTCCTGAAGAAAATCCGGGCTTTCGATGGCGTGTACCGCGTCAAAGCGCAAACCGTCAAAGCGGTACTCCAGCAACCACATCAACGCATTTTCGATGAAGAAGTCGCGCACCTCGCGGCGCCGGAAGTCGATGGCCGCGCCCCAGGGTGTGTGCTTGTCTTCATTGAAGAACGCCTTGGCATAGCGATGCAGGTAATTGCCGTCCGGGCCGAAGTGGTTGTAGACCACGTCGAGGATCACCGCCAGACCATGGCCGTGGGCGGTGTCGATCAGGTGCTTGAGTTGTTCGGGGGTGCCATAGGAAGCCTGGGGCGCGTAGGGCAGCACGCCGTCGTAGCCCCAGTTCCGTTCACCGGGAAATTGCGCAATGGGCATCAGCTCGATGGCCGTAATGCCCAACGCCGCGAGGCGCTCGAGGTGCTGTTCGACTTCGCTGAAACCGCCCAGCGCACCGACATGCAACTCGTAGATCACCGCCTCGTTCCATGGCCGACCCAGCCATGTGCGGTGTTGCCAGGTGTAGGCGAGGGGATCGACCACCACGCTGTGCAGATGAAGGTCACCGGCCTGTGCGCGGGAGGCCGGGTCGGGTACTTCAATCTCTCCGTCGATGTTGTAGCGGTAACGCGTGCCGGCGGGGCAACGCGTCTTGATCACGAACCAGCCATCGGCCTGGGGCAGTAGTGGCAAGGATTGTCCATCTTCCAGTTCGACACTGACAAAAAACGCATCTGGCGCCCACAAGGCAAAACGCGTGTGTTCTGCGTCCAGCATGATTGCGCCGTGGGGCCAGGTCTCATGGGTCCGTAACGGCATCGTTGAAAAACCTCTTACTGTCTGTTCGATTTCCCCAGTGCTTTAGCCACCAGCTGTTCATAGAGTTCGGCGTAGGGTTCGACCGCTTTGCACCAGTTGAACGGCGCAGCCATGGCGCGGCAGCGCATGGCGTTGAGCAGGTCGGGATAGGCAAACACCTTGAAGGCCCGGCTCAAGGCTTCCTGATAACTCTCTACGGTGGATTCGTCGAACAGGAAACCGGTCACGCCGTTTTCGATGGTGTCGGCCAGACCTCCGGTGTTGCGGGCCACCGGCAACGAACCGAAGCGCTGGGCGTACATCTGGCTCAGGCCGCACGGTTCATAACGGGACGGCATCAGCAGGAAATCGCTGCCGGCGAACATACGGCGGGCGTCCGTTTCGTTGAAACCGATGCGTACACCAATCTGCCCGGGGAAACGCAGGGCCAGCTCGCGCATGGCTTGTTCTTCTTCCGGTTCGCCACGGCCGATGATCGCGATCTGGCCACCTGATTTGACGATGTACTCGGACACGGCTTCGGTCAGGTCCAGGCCTTTCTGGTAGACCAGACGCGAGACCACGGCAAACAGCGGGCCTTCTGAATCGTCCAGGCCGAACAGGTCGCGCACGTGCGCCGCGTTGACCGCTTTACCTTCCCAGTCACCGATGCTGAATTGGTGGAACAGGTGCGAGTCGGTGGCGGCGTCCCAGCTTTCATCAATGCCATTGGGAATGCCGCTGAGCAGGCCCTGCTGGGTCTTGGCGGCGAGAAAGCCGTCGAGGCCACAGCCGAAGGCCGGCGTGGTGATTTCCTGGGCGTAGGTGGCGCTGACCGTGGTGATGTGGCTCGAATAAGCCATGCCGGCCTTGAGGAACGACATCTTGCCGTAGAACTCCATGCCTTCCTGTTGCAGGGCATGCGCGGGAATGCCCAGCTCCGGGCAGGACCCGAGACTGGTCACGCCTTGATAAGCGAGGTTGTGAATGGTGAACAGCGTCGGGGTGCGCTGCCCACGCCAGTGCATGTACGCAGGCGCCAGGCCGGCGGGCCAGTCATGGGCGTGCACCAGCTCCGGGCACCAGTGAATCTGGGCGAGGTTGGCGGCGATATCGGCAGCCGCCAGGCCCAGGCGGGCGAAGCGGATATGGTTGTCCGGCCAGTCGCGACCGTTGTTTGCGCCGTAGGGCGACCCTTCGCGCTCGTAGAGTTCAGGGCAGATCAACACGTAAATGACCAGACCGTCGGGCATGTCCATGCGGCCGATCTTGCAGGGGGGCAATGCGGCGTGACCGCCCAGCTCACCAATGACATGAATCGGGTTTTCGCTGTTCAGCACTTGCGGGTAACCGGGGATCAACACACGCACATCGTGCAATTGCGCCATGGCCCGGGGCAGTGCTGCCGAGACGTCGCCCAGACCACCGGTCTTCACCAGGTCGGCGATTTCCGAGGTCACGAACAGGACTTTCTTTCGATTGGGATTCTGAATGGACACCGGCGTCAACGTCTTGGTGCTCGGAACGCTGATCGATTGGGCAGTTGGGGCACTGACGACGCTCGATTCGCCGACCTGCTGATGAGCACGTTCTCCCTGGACATCTAAACCCGCACTGATCATATGAATCTCCCGTGTTGTTGATCTAATTCTCAGGTCCGTTCGTGGCCAATTCCTGTGGCCGAGCGCAAACGCGCCACGCAGTGGCAAGCAAAGGCTTCCCATGCGCTGAAGCAGTATGGCTGGAGAGGTCGTTGCAAGGATTGCACCAGTCGCAACGCACTTACCTTTCAGAAGACCGACCCAAAACCGCAAAAGTTTAGATTTTTTTTGCACTTTGTGACCGGCCGGTTCTACCCCGCGAAAAGGAGTCTAGGCCAGAACTTAGAGCGGTGAGGAAAATGTTCGACAATCGGTTCAAAGAGGTACGAACGTCCATGAATAGCGCTTGAACGCTCCGACGAAGGGCATGTTTTTCCGCGAACGAGCCCCAAAAAGTAATCTGACTTTCACACGAATGTGCCAGCGCTGTACGTTTTGCGCACCATCGTAGTGCGCTCAGCGGTCCTGCTTTTGGCCGAACCGCTGCCTTACTGCCGAACGGGATGCCTTGTTATAGTTCGGGCCTCTTTTTTGCCCGGTAAAGGATCACTGCCATGTCTGAGTACACTGCGTTCACTGTCGAACTGGCCGATAAAATCGCCCATGTGCAAATCAATCGCCCGGAAAAGATCAATTCGATGAACGCCGCGTTCTGGAGCGAGATCATCGAGATCTTCCAGTGGATCGACGACACCGACGAAGTGCGGGTGGTGGTGCTCAGTGGCGCCGGCAAACATTTCTCGTCCGGCATCGACCTGATGATGCTGGCCGGCGTGGCCAATGAGCTGGGCAAGGACGTTGGCCGCAACGCGCGCCTGCTGCGACGCAAGATTCTGGCGCTGCAAGCCTCCTTCAATGCCGTCGACAATTGCCGTAAGCCGGTGCTGGCGGCGATTCAGGGTTATTGCCTGGGTGGCGCGATCGACCTGATTGCCGCCTGCGACATGCGTTACGCCGCTGAAGATGCGCAATTCTCGATCAAGGAAATCGACATCGGCATGGCCGCCGACGTCGGCACATTGCAGCGCTTGCCGCGGATCATCGGTGACGGCATGCTGCGTGAACTGGCTTACACTGGTCGCTCGTTCGGCGCCGAGGAAGCGCGTGGCATGGGCCTGGTCAATCGCGTCTACAGCGACACCGCCAGCCTGCTCGACGGCGTCATGGGCATTGCCCGCGAGATCGCCAGCAAGTCGCCGATTGCGATCACCGGCACCAAAGAGATGATCAGCTACATGCGCGACCATCGCATCGACGACGGCCTCGAATATGTCGCCACCTGGAACGCCGCCATGCTGCAATCCACTGATTTGCGCGTGGCCATGGCCGCCCATATGAGCAAACAGAAACCCGAATTTCTGGATTGATTGAAAAATGACTTCACGCTGGACCACCGCAGTACTGGACACCGATCAGCCGGGCGGCTGGGCCGTTGCGCGCAGCCCTGAAGGCTTTCTGTTCGATGACAATGGCGCGCTGTTCCCGCGTGAATGGCTCAAGCGTCAGGACCTGTCGATTCTCGCCGAACATGGCATCGGCCACCTGGATGGCGAGCCGGTGTATCTGCTGGAGCTGCGCAGTCACAGCGAAGTGTCGGGCTGCAACTGGAAAGGCCTGCGGGCGTTCATGCTCGACGGTGATCACGCCGTTTACAAGGTGCTGGGTTATGCCGCGCAGATCGGCACCTGGGCCCGTGAGCACCGCTTTTGCGGCAATTGCGGACAAGCCACGCAGCAAGTCATCCGGGAACGGGCGATGTACTGCGAACCGTGCGACCTGCGTTATTACCCGCGCATTTCGCCGAGCAT
Organism: Pseudomonas sp. LBUM1670; assembly: GCF_059695695.1. Classification (NCBI taxonomy): domain Bacteria; kingdom Pseudomonadati; phylum Pseudomonadota; class Gammaproteobacteria; order Pseudomonadales; family Pseudomonadaceae; genus Pseudomonas; species Pseudomonas sp. LBUM1670. The sequence continues at coordinate 2,872,189 of NZ_CP166783.1, forward strand.
GATCGTGCTGATCACCCGTGGCGATGAAGTCCTGCTGGCGCGTTCACCGCGTTTTGTCACCGGGATCTACAGCACGCTGGCGGGATTTGCCGAGCCGGGCGAGTCGGCCGAAGACTGCCTGATTCGTGAGGTTCGCGAGGAAGTGCAGATCGAGGTCAAGAACATCCAGTACATGGGCAGCCAGTGCTGGCCATTCCCGCACTCGATGATGCTCGGCTTTCACGCCGAGTACGCCGGTGGCGAGATTGTGTGCCAGGAAGACGAGATCGAGGACGCCCGGTGGTTCAACGTGCACGAGCTGCCGCCGTTGCCGGCGTCACGCTCGATTGCCCGCTACCTGATCGACGTCTATGTGGCGCGGCGTTTAGGCCACGCTGAACCAGTGTTGCCAGGCTAGCCGCACGGTCAGGCCCAGCACCACGGTGATGAACACCGGACGAATGAACTTGGCTCCGCCGCTGATGGCGGAGCGGGCGCCGAAGAATGCACCGACCATCACCGACAGGCCCATGCACAGGCCGATGATCCAGTCCACTTGCCCGGAAAAGATGAACACCGACAGCGCTGCGATGTTGCTAACGAAGTTCATGCTGCGGGCCACGCCGCTGGCCTTCACCAGGTCGATGGGGTACATCAGCAGGCTGCTCACGGTCCAGAACGCGCCAGTACCGGGGCCGGCCACGCCGTCGTAAAAACCGAGGCTGAAGCCTTGGGTCGATTGCCACTTTTTCCTGATCGGTGCGTTGCTGTCCAGCGGCGCTTTTGGCGTACCGCCAAACAACAGATAAATGCCGCAGGCGAACACAATCACCGGCAGCATTTTGTTCAGCCATTCGGCGGGCAGGTAATGCGCAACCACCGCACCGGTCAACGCACCGACCAGCGTACCGACGATGGCGTGCACCCACTGCCGGGGATGGAACAGCTTGCGTCGGTAGAAGGTGAAACTGGCGGTGGCCGAGCCGAAGGTCGAACTGAGTTTGTTGGTGCCCAGCACCAGATGCGGCGGCAGGCCGGCGGTCAGCAGCGCCGGCGTGGTCAACAGCCCACCGCCGCCGGCAATGGCGTCGATGAAACCGGCAATGAAGGCGACAACGGCCAGAATGGCCAGGGTGGTGAGGTCAACGCTGAGTTCGAAAGGCATGGAATCGGCTTATTCGGCGGGGTGCAGCAAGTGGCTGCGGGAAGGGCCGATATCTTACCTATATCCAACTTCTGCGGCGACCTGTCTGGCCTCTTCGCGGGCAAGCCCGCTCCCACAGGGGGAACGCATTTCAAATGTGGGAGCGGGCTTGCTCGCGAAGGCGTCAGCCGTGACGACACATCACTTGAAGGCAGGCCCATTCCCGATCTGCCACACAAACGGCGGCTCAGCCCCGTTAATCTCCCAATCCCCGACAATCCGCGCCTTGTAGATCACCGGATTGTGCGACGACACGGTCCGCGCATTGCGCCAATGCCGATCAAGGGATTTACCTTCGCGAATATCCGACGCCCCCAGCGCATTGAACAGCTCGGAGGTGGCCCGCTGAATCAACTCCGAAACCACCACCTGCGCTTTCGCCGATTCGATTTCGGCGGCGACATTCGCTGCCCGTTCCAGCGCCTCATCCCCCGAAAACCGCGCCAGATAAGCCCGTTGCGCCGGTTGCGCGGCCTTCAAAGCGCTAGCCTCGGCGGCGTACACCCACGCCGCCACTTCCCCGACCACCTGCTGAACCTGCGCATCCTCACTGGCGCGCGGTGCGTTGCCATGGCTGTAAATACGTTTGCGCTCGCGCACCTGATGCGCCACATCACGCAACGCGGCGCGACCGATCCCGGTGAGCGTCGCGAGCAATACGAGTTGATAAAACGCGGTCTGATACTTGAAGCGGGTGGCGAAGTCGATGACGTTTTCGGCGTCCACCTCGGCATCGATAAACCGCGACGTGCCGCTGCCGGTGGTGCGCTGGCCGAAACCGTCCCAGTCATCGCTTTGCACGATGCCCGGTTGCCGTGTGCGCACCGCCGCAATCACGTCGCCACCGGTGTCACTGCGCTGGGCGTAGACATCGATCCAGTCAGAAAACAGGCTGCCGGTGCTGTAGAACTTCTCACCGTTGAGCCGCCAGCGGTCGCCATGGGGCGTGACTTTGGTGATCACGTCGCCGATGGCCACGCTGCCGATTTCGGTCCAGGCGCAACCGACAATGTCACCCTCGACGAAGCGTTTGAACCAGAGATCCCGGGCCGGTCCCGGCGTGGCGTTCAAGCGGTCCTCGGCAAACGCGAAATGCCCGCGCAGGGCTTGCGGCACGTTGGAATCGGCTTCCGCCAGTTCAATCAGCAGCTCAAACAACTGTGGCAGGGATGCACCGCCGCCCCCGTACTCGACCGGCACGCGCACCGCGCCAAAACCGGCTTCCTTGAGCCATTGAATCGGTTCGTAAGGCAGGCTGCGCGACTGCTCGCGCTCAACGGCCCCGGCGGCAATGCGCTGGAAAACAGGCCGGAACTTTGCGGCCAGCGCTTCATAGTCAGTGCCAATGGACAGCGGATTGATTACCTGGTGTTCGGTCATGGGAGCAGTTCCTTGGATCGGCAGTTAGTGCCGAGGGGGATTGCACGGTCCATGCCGGGTAGAGGCAGTCAGGATTTGCTGAGGTGTAGGGATTCAGATGCCGCTTGAACTGTTGCTGGACCAACAGCTGCGCAGCAAATTGCCCTGACACACCCCAATCATTGTGGGAGCGGGCTTGCTCGCGAAAGCGGTTGAACATTCAACATCTTTGTTGGCTGACATACCGCTTTCGCGAGCAAGCCCGCTCCCACAGGGGTTCTCGTTAGGCTCAAGACAGTCGTGTCAGGCACTGGCACGGTTGCTGCTCTCACCCAAGGACACTCCTAAAGTCCCGAGGACACGCCAATGAGTCAGCAAGCCGTCAAATTTGCCTACTGGGTACCGAACGTCAGCGGCGGGCTGGTGGTCAGCAAGATCGAGCAACGCACCCACTGGGGCATCGACTACAACCGCAAACTGGCGCAACTGGCCGAAGAGGCAGGGTTCGAATATGCCCTGACGCAGATCCGCTTCACCGCCGGTTACGGTGCCGAGTACCAGCATGAGTCGGTTGCCTTCAGCCACGCACTGCTGGCCGCCACGACGAAGTTGAAAGTGATCGCAGCGATCCTGCCCGGTCCTTGGCAGCCCGCGCTGGCAGCCAAGCAACTGGCAACTATCGATCAGCTGACTAGCGGCCGGGTCGCGGTGAACATCGTCAGCGGCTGGTTCAAAGGTGAATTCCAGGCGATCGGCGAACACTGGCTGGAACACGATGAGCGCTATCGTCGTTCCGAAGAGTTCATCCGCTCGCTCAAGGGCATCTGGAGCGTGGACAACTTCACCTTTCGCGGTGACTTCTACCGCTTCGACAATTACAGCCTCAAACCGAAACCGCTGGGCCAACCGGAAATCTTCCAGGGCGGCAGCTCCCGCGCGGCGCGAGACATGGCGGCGCGGGTGTCGGACTGGTACTTCACCAACGGCAATACCCCTGAAGGCATCAAGGCGCAAGTCGACGATATCCGGGCCAAGGCAACCGCGAACAGTCATTCGGTGAAAGTCGGGGTGAACGCGTTTGTCATCGCCCGCGACACCGAAGAAGAGGCGCGAGCGGTGCTGGCGCAGATCATCGATCAGGCCGATCCGGACGCGGTGAATGCCTTTGGCGATGCGGCGAAGCAGGCGGGCAGGGCGTCCCCCGAAGGCGAGGGCAACTGGGCTAAATCGACGTTCGAAGATCTGGTGCAGTACAACGACGGCTTCAAGACCAACCTGATTGGCACACCGCTACAGATTGCCGAACGGATTGTGGCGTTGAAAGCGGTGGGTGTGGATCTGGTGCTGGCAGGGTTCCTGCACTTTCAGGAAGAGGTGGAGTATTTCGGCAAGCGGGTGTTGCCGTTGGTGCGAGAGCTTGAAGCGCAGGCCAGCGTGAAACAAGCCGAAGTCGCCTGAACACCACAAAACCCCTTGTGGGAGCGGGCTTGCTCGCGAAGGCGGTGTGTCAGTCAACTAAGATGTTGAATGTTAAGCCGCTTTCGCGAGCAAGTCGGATCGCCGCACCGTCGCTCCCACATTTGATCTCGGTGAGCTTATAGACCGAGGTCGGACAGGCTTGGATAATCATCCGGCCGACGACCCAGCGGCCAGTGGAACTTGCGGTCGCTTTCCTTGATCGGCATGTCGTTTATGCTGGCGAACCGGTTGGCCATCAAACCGTTCTCGTCGAACTCCCAGTTTTCGTTGCCGTAGGAACGGAACCAGTTGCCCGAGTCGTCGTGCCATTCATAGGCGTAGCGCACGGCGATGCGGTTGTCGGTGAAGGCCCAGAGTTCCTTGATCAACCGATAGTCCAGTTCCTTGGCCCATTTGCGCGTCAGGAAACCTTTGGCTTCTTCGCGGTTGTAGGCGAATTCGGCGCGGTTACGCCACTGGGTGTCCAGGGTGTACGCGAGGGACACACGTTCCGGGTCACGAGCGTTCCATCCGTCTTCGGCGAGACGAACTTTCTCGATGGCCGATTCACGGGTGAAGGGCGGCAATGGCGGACGAACTTCGGCGTTAGGCATTTACAGTCTCCCTGTCAAATTAAAGTTCAGGCAAGTTGTCGGGCTTGGTTAACGTGTTACAGGTCCAATAACTTTCGCGCCATGCATTGCGCATTATCGGCGGCACTGTGATCACCCATGACAAGCGCCACGGTAATGGCACCGTCGATCAGGATCAGCAGCTGTTTGGCCAGCGTCTCCGGATCATGGGCGCCCTGTTCGGTGCAGAGTTCGCGCACGTAGTCGAGCAGCTTCTGTTTGTGTTCTTTGGCGACCAGGCGAACCGGATCATGCGGGTCGCCGGTCTCACCGCTGGTGTTGATGAAGGCGCAGCCACGAAAGCCTTCCGAGGCAAACCAGGCCTTGAGCACGGTAAACAGGTTGAGCAGGCGATCGGCCGGGGTTTCGGCCTGGTCGACGGCGCCTCTGTACCAGTGCATCCAGCGCACGTCGCGCCGTTGCAGCGCCGCGACGGTCAGCTCCTCTTTGTTGGCGAAGTAGCGGTAAATACTTTTTCTGGAGACGCCGGCAGTTTTCACCAGAAGATCCATGCCGGTGGCAGCGATGCCACTTTTGTAGATCAACTTTTCGGTGACATCCAGAATGATGTCGCGGGTTTCGTTGCTAGTGATTTCGTTCATGTTGCTGACAGTAGAACGATCGTTCTCCTTGGTCAAGCGAGTATTTGTGGCGTTAATGAAATCGCCTTCGCGAGCAAGCCCGCTCCCACATTTGAAATGCGTTCCCCCTGTGGGAGCGGGCTTGCTCGCGAAGGGGCACTCAAAGACACCAGCAAGACCCAAGCGAATCGATGGTGTAAGCTCTCAAACTCTCCGGATTTCGACCCATTGCGAGCCCTATGCCGTCGCTTTTCAAACGCTCTCTGCTGCCCAAACTGCGCAGTTTTCCGCTGACCGCCGATGCCGTCACCATCCTTTCTGGCGCTGCCGAGTTTCGTCGTTGCCTGCTGGAAAAAATCGCCGCAGCGACCCGGCGCATCTACATCGTCGCGCTGTACCTGCAACAGGATGAAGCCGGCCAGGAAATTCTCGATGCCTTGCACGCAGCCAAACTGGCGCGTCCGGAACTGGACGTGGTGGTGGTCGTCGACTGGTTGCGCGCCCAGCGCGGCTTGATCGGTGCCGGCAAGCAGCCGGGCAACTCGGCGTGGTATCAGGAAACCACGCGCACCCACGAAAGCGTTGTGCCGGTGTACGGCGTGCCGGTGCAGACCCGTGAGCTGTTCGGCGTGCTGCATTTGAAAGGCTTCGTGATCGATGACTGCGTGATCTACAGCGGCGCGAGTCTCAACAACGTCTACCTGCACAAGTTCGACAAATACCGCTACGACCGCTACCACCTGCTGCAGAACAGCGCTTTGGCCGATTCGATGCAGCACCTGGTCCAGCACGGCCTGGTCGCCTCCAAAGCAGTGCACCGTCTCGATTTGCCGAACCTGCCGACCACTCGCAGCCTGCGTAACGACATCGGCGACCTGCGCAGCCGCCTCAAGCACGCCGCGTACGACACTACGACGGGCAGCACGGTCAAGGACGGTTTGTCAGTCAGCCCGTTGCTCGGGGTGGGCAAGAACAACCCGTTGAGCCGGGTGATCTGCGAGTTGATCGCCAGTGCCCAGCATCAACTGACGATCTGCACGCCGTACTTCAACCTGCCGCTGGCGGTGACCCGGGAAATCAACCGGGCGTTGGCGCGGGGCGTGAAGATCGACATCGTGGTTGGCGACAAGACGGCGAACGACTTCTACATTCCGCCGAGCGAGCCGTTCAAAGTGATCGCGGCATTGCCGTATCTCTACGAGATCAGCCTGCGGCGCTTCGCCAAGCGTCATCATCGCAGCGTCGACAGTGGTCAGTTGAACCTGCACCTGTGGAAGGACGGCGATAACACCTATCACCTCAAAGGCATGTGGGTCGATCAGCGCTACACCTTGCTGACCGGCAACAACCTCAACCCGCGAGCGTTCCGCCTCGATCTGGAAAACGCGTTGCTGATTGATGATCCGAAAGGGGAGTTGCTGGCGCCGCGTCGCAGCGAGCTGGCGGAGATTTTCCAGCACACCACGCGAATCGAGCGCTATCAGGATCTGGAAGCCCTGCCGGATTACCCGGCGGGCGTGGCCAAGTTTCTCAAACGCGTCAGTCGCGTGCGCATTGAACGCTTGCTCTATCGCATTCTATAAAGCCTGACGCTGCCGGGGCCCTGGCCACAGGGCCACCAGCAGCAGCAACGCAGCGGCCACCAGATACGGCAAGCGCGGTTCGATGCCGTAGATCAGCGTGGCGGCCAAGGGTCCGATCACCACGCCGAACCCTTGAGCGGCGCCGATGGAACCGGCGGTCGCGCCTTGCTCCGAGGCCTCGACCGCATTGGCGGCCAGTGCGGCGAAGGACGGGAAAATCAGGCCCATGCCGCCCGCCGAGACAAAGAAGCACAACCACAAGCCCCACGCGGTGTCGGCAATGACGGTGCCGAAAAAGCCCAGCGCAGCCACCACCGCGCCGCCCCGAATCAATCGCAGCGGCGGCCACTCCAGTCGACGCACAACCAATTGCGAACAGATCAACGCGAAACCGACCATGGTCAGGGCAATACCGGCCGTTTGCGCGGCGTCGGCCGGGCTCATGCCGAGTCGGTCGAGGGCAAAAAAGCCAACGGTGATCTGGGCGATAGACACGCACAGCATCGCCACGAACGCCACGGCCATGGGCCGGCGCAGCCGTGGATCATTCAGGTGAACCTTGCGCGGTGCCTGGCGCAAATGCAGCTCCTGAGCCTTGAGCTTGTAACGCAGCACGAGGAACGCCAACAACGGTAAAAAAGCCATGGCGTAGAACGGCAGACTCAGGCTGTATCGGGACAGCAAGGCTGCGATCGCCGGGCCGATCACCAGCCCGCAGGCGTTGGCAGCGCCCAATGCGGCCATGGCTTTGGCCCGGTGTTGCGGTTCGACGTTGTCGGCAATCAACGCATTGCAGCCCACCGGGATCGCCGCGTAGAACGCGCCGATCAGCCCGCGCCCGAGCATCAGCCCGATAAACGCCAGCAGCGCCGACGGCAGGAATCGCAACGAAGTGTCGATGAACAGGCACAAGGCCCAATAGGCGAGGGTGAATCCTGCCGTGCCGAGCAACAGAATCCGCCGCCGCCCGAAGCGGTCGCTGGCCTGACCCCACGGACGCGCCAGCACCATCCAGATCACCCCGGACACCGTCACCGCCGCACCGGCCTGCCAGGTGGCCAGGCCCAATACCCGGGCGATGGGCCCGATCAAAGAGACGAACGCCATCATCGCCATGGTGCAGGCCATGTTGGCGACCATGAGCGGGCGCAGGTCGAAGGTTGGGGCGGACATGGGTGAGTCTTCCGTGATCTTTTGTTATTGGCGGGGGATGTTAGCAGGAGGGAGATGTGTTGAGGCTGAAAATGCCTTCGCGAGCAAGCCCGCTCCCACAGGGGATCGCATACCTCTGTAGGAGCGAGGCTTGCCCGCGAAGAGGCCTGCTCAAACGCTACAAAAATCAGTTCAATCCAAGCTTCCCACGCAACGTCGACAAGTCTTCAGCCAACGTATTCACCGGCCCGACCAGCGCTTTACGGTCGCTGTCTTTCACCTTGTCATAAGTCTCAAAACCACCCTCCTTGGTTTTGTACATGGCCAGTGTCTTGTTCACAGCCGCAAAGTTCTTGTCGACCTTGGCAATGAACGCCGCGTCCTGCTTCTCGATCTGCGGACGGAACAGGTCGACGATTTTCTTCGCGCCGTCGATGTTGCCCTGGAAGTCGTAAAGATCGGTGTGGCTGTAGCGATCTTCTTCACCGGAGATCTTGGTCGCCGCGACTTCTTCCAGCAACGCCGCAGCGCCGCCCACCACTTTCTCAGGCGGGAAGGTCAGGCCGGCCACGCGGGTTTGCAGGTCTTTGACGTCTTTGTTCAAACCGTCAGCCAACTCGCCCAGACCCTTGGTGCTCTTCTCGGAGAACAGCGAATATTCGATGCGGTGGAACCCGGTGAAGTCTTCGGCCTTCACGCCTTTTTCGTGGTCGTCGACACGGGAGTCGATGGACGCGTCGAGGTCACTGAACAGCTCGGCGATCGGCTCGATCGATTCGTAGTAAACACGGGTCGGCGCGTAGAGCTTTTGCGCGGTGGCCAGGTCACCTTTCTTTACCGCGTCGGTGAATTTCTGAGTATGGCTGGCCAGTTCGTCCAGTTGTTCGGTGACGTAGATCTTGTAGTCCGAGATTGGCCCCACCAGTTCCAGCGGCGCCGTCGCCGCGAAAGCCGAAAACGGGGTGTTGAGCAAACCTAGGGTCAGCAGTATCGCGAATGGCGACTTTTGCATGGGACGGTTCCGTGTTGGGGGTTGGTTATGCGATGGCTTTGGGTTGTGTGGCGTCAAGCAGCGAGCGACCGATGAAATCCTGATCGCCCCTCACACCCGGCAGGGTGAAGAAGTACCCGCCGCCGACCGGTTTGAGGTATTCCTCAAGCGGTTCGCCGTTGAGTCGGGTTTGCACAGTGATAAAGCCTTTTTCCAGATCGGCCTGGTAGCAGATGAACAACAAACCCATGTCCAGCTGACCGTTCTTGTTCACGCCGTTGGAATAGTTGAACGGCCGACGCAGGATCAGGCTGGCCTGACTCGCGGCAGTACGCGGGTTGGCCAGACGGATGTGCGCATCGAGTTTGGTCAGTTTTCCTTCGAGGTCTTTGGCGTAATCCGGAACCTCGGTTTCATGGGCACCGCCCATGGGCGCGCCGGTGCTTTTGACCCGGCCGAGGATGCGTTCCTGCTCCTGCAACGGCGTGCGGTCCCAGCGTTCGACGAAGTTGCGGATGATCCGCACTGCTTGATAGCTGCCATTCGCTGCCCATGCCGGTTCGTCGCTGCCGGGCTGGACCCAGACGATGCTGTCCATGGCCTTGGCGTCGTTGGAGTCGGGGTTGGCCGAGCCGTCGCGAAAACCCAGAAAATTGCGCGCACTCTGCGCCGGCACACCGGGTTTCGCCGGTGCTTGCGGCGGCACGCTGCCTTCCTGTTTCCAGCGCACCAGCAGCAGGTCCGGCAGGTTTTTCACAATGTCGCGCAGGGCATGGATGTTGGTGTCGGTGGTGTTGGCGCAGAACTGCAAGCTCAGGTCGCCGTGGCAGCAATCGGCTTCCAGCGCATCATTGGGAAAACCGACCATGCGGCTCAGCCGTTTCGGTTTGGCGCCGGCCAGGCCGAAGCGCTCGTCGAACAACGATTCACCCACCGACACGGTGATGGTCAGGTTGTCCGGCGTGACCATCGGGCCAAGAATCCCTGAATCCACCGGTGGCAGTTTCGGATCGACCTGCGCCACCGGGCCGCCCTTCCTCAGGAACGCGATGCGCTCGTTGAGCCTGCGGAACAGCCGCTCCAGGTCTTCGCGGTCGCTGGCCAACACATCGAACGACACCAGCATGCCGGACGCGGGGCGCGGGGTGACGATGCCGCTCTGGTGCCGGCCTTGGTAATCGTGGCGGTCCTCGGTCTTGTCGCTGCTCGGCGCTTCGGTGACTTGCGCGGGGCTGGCGGCCATGGCCGGGCAGCTCAATGCCGAACCGGCCAGGGCCACGCCGGCGGCGCCCATGCCCATTAATACCCGGCGCCGCTGAAGGTTGAATTGCTCTGAATCGTTCATCTGAAGTTCGTCTTCTGCTAGAGGCCGGAAAGGCCAAGGGCGGGATCGATTCCGTCGAGTGCGTCGGCCAGCGCCTTGGCCTTGTCGGCGATCTGTTTACGCTGTTCGGCGCTGACGCTGTCGTAGCTCGCGTAGCTGTTCTCGACCTTGAAGCCGTTGAGTTCGGCATCGAGGCTGGCGACGGCGCTGTCGAGGGTCGGCAGCAGTTCGGCGGCGGATTTGGTCAGCAGCGGACGCAACAGGTCGACGACTTTGCGGGCAGCAAAGAGATTGCCGGCGAAACCGTTCAGGTCGGTGTGGCTGTAGCGTTCTTCTTCGCCGCTGCTGGCGCGCACGTCACTCAGGTTGTTGAGATTGCGCACGACGATGCTGACCAGTTGTTCCGGCGGCAGCGATTGGGCGAGCAGTTGTTGTTTGAGCGTGGTGACGTCGGTCAGCAGACGCTGGGCGACCGGTGTCAGGCCGTCGAGGGTGCGTTGCTGGAACAGCGCATATTCGAGGCGATGGAAACCGCTGAAGCCCGGATCCTGCTCGCGTTTTTCAAAGTAATCGGCACGGGCATTGATCGTGTTGTCCAGTTCAGCGAGACGCTGTGCAGCCGGGGCAATGCGTTGATAGGCGCTGCGGGCCGGGACGTACAACGCTTGCGCCTGACTCAGGTCGCCGGCTTCGATGGCTTGTTCAAGCGCGGTGACGGCTTTGATCAGCGCGGTGCTTTGGCTGCTCAGGTAAACGCGGAACTCCGACAACGGCCCGACGAAAGCCACCATCGACGGCTTGGCTTTGGCGGCGGCATCGGAAGCCGCGGTAGGCGTTACGTGCAGGGTGCCGCGGGGATTGCTCAACAGGCCGCAGGTGATCGCATAATCGCCGGGCAACAGGTTGGCGTTGATCACCTGGCTCAGGCCGGGCGCGATGTTTTCCCGTTCTTCGACCACCAGCACACCGTCGAGGATTTCCCATTCAACGGCGCGGTCCGAGCGGTTGACGATGCGGAAACTGGCGCGACCGGCCGGCACCGTCAGCGCATTCGGCTCGCAGCTGTGCGGGTGAATGGTCACCAGCACTTCGTCATGGTTGCTCTGACGCTTGGCCGCGGCCATTTTCGAGGCGTAGTAGAACAGGCCACCGGCGGCGATCATCACGATCACCGAACCGGCCACCGCCCAGCGCAAGGCGCGGGGAGGGGAGGCCTGAGGAGGGGCTTGATTTGGCATGGGTGCCCTTACTGACTGGAAATAAATGCGTTAGCGCATGCCCCCTGTAGGAGCGAGCTCGCTCGCGAAAAACCCACAGACGCCGCCGGGCATCTGGTTTCACGCGTTATCGTTAACGACCATCGCGAGCAAGCTCGCTCCTACAGGGGCCAGGCGGAGCCGGGAGAAAAAACATCACCAGCGCCACCACCAGATAAATCAACCAGGCACCGAGGGTGCTGACGGTCGGCGCGTCCTGATAACCGAACATGCCGGCCAGCACCGAACCCAGCGGGCCGTCCATAGGCAGCGTGGCGCTGAAGTCGAACAGCACGGTTTGCAGGTGATTCCAGACCCCGGCTTCATGCAGCGCCTGCACCGAGTTGGCGAGAATGCCGGCGGCCACCACGAGGATGAACAGGCCGGTCCAGCGAAAGAACACGCCGAGGTTCAGGCGCATGCTGCCGGTGTAGATCAGGAAACCGACGATGATCGCCAGGATCAGCCCGAGCAGGGCACCGATCGGTGCGCCGGGGCCTTCGCTTTGCTGGAACACCGCGAGCAGGAAGAACACCGTTTCCAGGCCTTCCCGGGCGACGGCGAAAAACACCATGGCGATCAGCGCGGTGACCTGGTGTCTGGAACCGGTCAACGCGTGATCGAGGGAGTCGTGCAGCGAATGCTTGATCGAACGCGCCACCTTGCGCATCCAGAACACCATGGAACTGAGGATGCCGACGGCGACCAGGCCGACGATGCCTTCAAACAGTTCCTGTTGTTTCTGCGGGAATTCGGCGCTGACCAGCTCCAGGCCTCCGCCCACCAGCAGGGCCAGGGCAGCAGCGAGAAACACGCCGATCCACACGGCGGGCATCCACTGGCCGCGACCGGTTTGCTTGAGGTAGCTGGCGATGATGCCAACGATCAATGCAGCTTCAATACCTTCGCGCAACATGATCAGAAAAGGGACAAGCATTCAGCACCGTCTCGGAATTAGATAGGGTGCTAATTTGTAACATAATGACACTCATTCCCAAATGGCAATCATTGACATTTACCTGAACCTAAGCTGAACAACCCTGAAGATCACCTCATACCCTGTGGGAGCGGGCTTGCTCGCGAAGGGGCCCGGTCAGCCACCATTGATGTTGACTGACACACCGCTTTCGCGAGCAAGCCCGCTCCCACAAGGGGTCTGCGTCGGGCTGTAGGCTGCGCTAATATGCCCACCATTAAACAACACGGCTCACCTCGCTCAATGTCGGAAAAAGACACCATTTCCATTCAACTGGTGCGTGAAGCGCTGTTGCAAAGTTGCGCCCCGGGCGCCGCCACCGACGAGGTGTTGAACAAGGTCGGCATCGATCCGGCATTGCTCGAAACCTCCGACGCCCGCGTCCCGGCCACGGCTTATGCTCGCTTGTGGCGTCTGCTGGCCCGACGTCGTGACGATGAGTTTTTTGGCATGGACCCGCGCAAGCTCAAATCCGGCAGTCTGGCGTTTCTATGCCGCTGCTCCATGGTCCAACCGAGCCTCGCCGCCGGCCTGACCTCGGGGCTGGGGTTTCTGTCGTTGATGCTCGAGCACCTGCCCGCGCAGTTGGTTCGCCAGCAAAGCCTCGCGGAGATCGTGCTGCTGGAGGACGACCATGACCCGCGTCGCGCCTTTACCTATTTCACCTACTGGATGATCGTGCACGGCGTTGCCTGCTGGCTGGCGGGGCGACGAATTCCGATTCTGGCCATCGAGTTGCGTTGCCCGGCGCCGGATTTTTGTGATGACTATCAGGTGATGTTCTCTGAAAACCTGCGGTTCGACCGGCCGCGCACCCGGATGATCTTCTCGGCCGATTGCCTGGATTTGCCGATCAAGCGCAGCGCTGAAGAACTCAAGCGATTCCTGGCCCATGCGCCGGCGAACATTCTGGTCAAGTACCGCGATCCGCAGAGCCTGGCCAGCCGCATCAAGCAGGATCTGCGGCAACTGCCGGCCGAACACTGGCCGGAAACCGAGCCGCTGGCACAGCAATTGTGCATGTCGGCGTCGACTTTGCGTCGACGGCTGGCGGAGGAGGGGCAGACGTATCAGGGGCTCAAGGACAGCGTGCGCAAGGAATTGGCCATCGTCTGGCTGGCTGAACCGAGTATCAGCTTCGCCGAGATCGCCACGCGGCTGGGGTTTGCCGATGCGAGTTCGTTCTACAAGGCGTTTCGCAAGTGGTCGGGGTCGAATCCGGGGCATTATCGGAGTTTGATTCTGACCGAAGCTGACTGATCCGGATTTTGTATTGAGGCAGCCGGCCTCTTCGCGAGCAAGCCCGCTCCCACATTTGGAATGCATTTCCCTGTGGGAGCGGGCTTGCTCGCGAAGAGGCCATTACAGGCACCACACCTCCTGAACCTTGGCCAAACCAGTCAAACAACTTGATAGCTTTGACCATTGCCCCACCCCCCGCGCAGAGCGACTATTCCCCTGTTGATTACGGTTCCCCCAACCTAATAAAAATACAGAGGGATTCTGGCAATGCGCGATTACTTGTCTGCCACGTCACAGTTCAATTATCAGCACACCGTCGACGCCGCACTCGCGGGGGATTTGATGGCCCTCAACGCCTGCGTCGAGTGTTGCGACCGACATGCGTTGCCAGGTCGCATCGCGTTGTTCTGGGAAGGCCGCGACGGCGCCAGCGCGACGTACACCTTCAGCGACCTGCAGGACAAAGCCGCGCGTTTCGCCAATTTTCTGCTCGCCCAAGGTGTGAAGAAAGGCGACAAGGTCGCCGGCCTCCTGCCGCGAAATATCGAATTATTGATCACCGTGTTCGCCACGTGGCGCATCGGCGCGGTGTATCAGCCGCTGTTCACCGCGTTCGGCCCCAAAGCCATTGAACACCGCCTGAGCTGCTCTGGCGCAAAAATGGTGGTCACCGACGCGGTCAACCGCGCCAAACTCGCTGAAGTCGCCGATTGCCCGACCATCGTCACTGTCGGCGGCCCGAAAGGTCAGGGCATCGTCCGGGGCGATTTCAGTTTCTGGGCCGAACTGGCCAACTATTCCCCCGAGTGCGAACCGGTGCTGCTGACCGGCGAAGACCCGTTCCTGCTGATGTTCACCTCGGGCACCACCGGCCCGTCAAAAGCGTTGTCCGTGCCGCTCAAGGCCATCGTCGCCTTCCAGAGCTACACCCGTGACGCCGTGGACCTGCGCCCGGAAGACGCGTTCTGGAACGTCGCCGATCCGGGCTGGGCCTATGGCATCTATTTCGGCGTCACCGGGCCGATGGCGATGGGGCATCCGATCACCTTTTACGATGGCCCGTTCACCCTCGAAAGCACTTGCCGGGTGATCAACAAATACGGGATCACCAACCTCACCGGTTCACCGACCGCGTATCGCCTGTTGATTGCCGGTGGCGACGAGTTCGCCAAGTCGATCAAGGGCAAGCTGCGCATCGTCAGCAGCGCCGGCGAGCCGTTGAACCCGGAAGTGATCCGCTGGTTCGCCGACAACCTCGACGTGGTGATTCATGACCATTACGGCCAGACCGAATTGGGCATGGTCCTGTGCAACCACCACGGCCTCGAACATCCGATCCACATGGGCGCCGCCGGTTTTGCCTCGCCGGGCCACCGCATCGTGGTGCTGGACGACGAATACAAGGAACTCGGCGTCGGCCAGCCCGGCATCCTGGCCATCGACCGCACCCAGTCGCCGATGTGCTGGTTCGCCGGTTACGAAGGCGCACCGACCAAGGCCTTCGTCGGCAACTATTACCTGAGCGGCGACACCGTCGAGTGGAACCCGGACGGCAGCATCAGTTTTGTCGGCCGCAGTGACGACGTCATCACCACCTCCGGCTACCGCGTCGGGCCGTTCGACGTCGAAAGCGCGTTGATCGAACACCCGGCCGTGGTCGAAGCGGCGGTGGTGGGCAAGCCCGACCTGGAGCGTACCGAGTTGGTCAAAGCGTTCGTGGTGCTCAGTGCGCAATACCGCGCCGCGCCCGAACTGGCCGAAGAACTGCGCCAACACGTGCGCAAACGTCTGGCCGCGCACTCGTACCCCCGTGAAATCGAATTTGTCAGCGAGTTGCCGAAAACTCCAAGCGGCAAATTGCAGCGCTTTATCTTGCGCAACCAGGAAATCGCCAAGGCTCAAGAGGCCGCGGCGAAGAACGTTTCAGCTTGAATCCAAGGAAACAATGATGCAGATCGAAAACAAGGTTTTTCTCGTCACCGGCGGTGCCTCCGGGCTCGGCGCGGCCACGGCTGAAATGCTGGTCGCGGCCGGCGCCAAAGTGATGCTGGTGGACATGAACGCCGACGCCGTTGCAGCTCAGGCCGAACGTCTGGGTGCGCAAAGCGTGGTCGCGGACATCAGCAACGAATCGGCAGCTGAGGCGGCGGTGCAGGCCACGGTCAAAGCCTTCGGTGGCCTCAACGGTCTGGTCAACTGCGCCGGTATCGTGCGTGGTGAGAAGATCCTCGGCAAGAACGGCCCGCACGCGCTGGCCAGTTTCAGCCAGGTAATCAACGTCAACCTGATCGGCAGCTTCAACATGCTGCGTCTGGCGTCGGCGGCCATCGCCGAAACCGAGCCGGATGCCGATGGCGAGCGCGGGATTATCATCAACACTGCGTCGGCTGCGGCCTACGATGGCCAGATTGGCCAGGCCGCGTATGCCGCGTCCAAAGGCGCGATCGTCAGCCTGACCTTGCCCGCTGCCCGTGAACTGGCGCGCTTCGGCATCCGCGTGATGACCATCGCTCCGGGCATTTTCGAAACGCCGATGATGGCCGGCATGACCCCGGAAGTCCGCGACTCCCTGGCCGCCGGCGTGCCGTTTCCGCCGCGTCTGGGCAAACCGGGTGAGTACGCCGCGCTGGTCAGGCATATCATTGAAAACAGCATGCTCAATGGCGAGGTGATCCGTCTCGACGGTGCCTTGCGCATGGCCGCCAAGTAAGGAGGATTTGTCATGACCCTTTCCAACGATCCAATCGTTATCGTCAGCGCCGTCCGCACGCCGATGGGCGGTTTTCAGGGCGAACTGAAAAGCCTGACCGCGCCGCAACTCGGTGCTGCCGCGATTCGCGCCGCCGTCGAACGTGCCGGTGTGGCACCGGATGCGGTTGAAGAAGTGCTGTTCGGCTGCGTGTTGCCCGCCGGCCTCGGCCAGGCCCCTGCACGTCAGGCTGCACTGGGCGCCGGGCTGGATAAATCGACCCGCTGCACCACCCTGAACAAGATGTGCGGTTCGGGCATGGAAGCGGCCATCCTGGCCCACGACATGCTGGTCGCCGGCAGCGCCGATGTTGTAGTCGCCGGCGGCATGGAAAGCATGTCCAACGCGCCGTACCTGCTGGATCGCGCCCGTAGCGGTTACCGCATGGGCCACGGTCGCGTGCTCGATTCGATGTTCCTCGATGGCCTGGAAGACGCCTACGACAAAGGTCGCCTGATGGGCACTTTTGCCGAGGATTGCGCTGAAACCAACGGCTTCGGCCGCGAAGCGCAGGATGCGTTTGCCATCGCTTCGACCACCCGCGCGCAGCAGGCGATCAAGGACGGCAGCTTCAAGGACGAAATCGTGCCGTTGACCGTGACCGTCGGTAAGGAGCAGGTCCTGATCAGCAACGACGAACAGCCGCCGAAAGCCAGACTGGACAAGATCGCCTCGCTGAAACCGGCGTTCCGTGAGGGCGGTACCGTTACAGCGGCGAACTCCAGTTCGATTTCAGATGGCGCAGCGGCACTGGTGCTGATGCGCCGTTCCGAAGCCGACAAACGTGGGCTCAAACCACTGGCGGTGATTCATGGCCACGCGGCATTCGCCGACACGCCGGGCCTGTTCCCGGTGGCTCCGATCGGCGCGATCAAGAAGCTGATGAAGAAAACCGGTTGGTCACTGAACGACGTCGATCTGGTCGAAGTCAACGAAGCCTTTGCCGTGGTCGGCATGGCAGCGATGACCCACCTGGAAATTCCCCATGAGAAGCTCAACGTGCACGGCGGCGCCTGCGCCTTGGGGCACCCGATCGGTGCGTCCGGCGCGCGGATCCTGGTGACCTTGCTCTCGGCCCTGCGCCAGAAAGGGCTGAAACGCGGGGTCGCGGCGATCTGCATTGGCGGCGGTGAAGCCACGGCGATGGCCGTGGAATGCCTGTATTGAAACCGACGCTATCCCCCTGTGGGAGCGGGTTTGCTCGCGAAGAGGCCGTGTCAGTCGACATTAATGCTGAATGACACACCGCATTCGCGAGCAAGCCCGCTCCCACAGGGCCCGCGTTTCAACATATAGGCATTTGTACGAAGGCTTATTTTTTAAGGATTTGCCATGATTCCCAATGACGAACAACTTCAGATCAGCGACGCGGCCCGGCAGTTTGCCCAGGAACGGCTGAAACCGTTCGCCGCCGAATGGGACCGCGAGCACCGTTTTCCCAAGGAAGCCATCGGCGAGATGGCTGAGCTGGGTTTCTTTGGCATGTTGGTCCCCGAACAGTGGGGCGGTTGCGACACCGGTTACCTGGCCTACGCCATGGCCCTGGAAGAAATCGCCGCCGGTGACGGCGCCTGCTCGACCATCATGAGCGTGCACAACTCGGTGGGTTGCGTGCCGATCCTCAACTACGGCAACGACGATCAGAAAGAGCGCTTCCTCAAGCCGTTGGCCAGCGGTGCGATGCTCGGTGCTTTCGCGTTGACCGAACCTCAAGCCGGCTCCGACGCCAGCGGCCTGAAAACCCGCGCCCGTCTCGAAGGCGATCACTATGTGCTGAACGGCTGCAAGCAGTTCATCACCTCCGGGCAGAACGCCGGGGTGGTGATCGTGTTTGCAGTGACCGACCCGAGCGCCGGCAAACGCGGGATCACCGCGCTGATCGTGCCCACCGATTCGCCGGGCTACAAAGTCGCCCGCGTCGAAGACAAGCTCGGCCAGCACGCGTCCGACACCTGCCAGATTCTGTTCGAAGACGTGAAAGTGCCGGTGGCCAACCGCTTGGGCGAAGAGGGTGAAGGTTACCGGATCGCCCTGGCCAACCTCGAAGGCGGCCGCGTTGGCATCGCCTCGCAAGCGGTGGGCATGGCCCGCGCTGCGTTCGAAGCGGCCCGGGATTACGCCCGAGAGCGCGAAAGTTTCGGCAAACCGATCATCGAGCATCAAGCGGTCGCGTTCCGCCTGGCGGACATGGCGACTCAGATTGCCGTGGCCCGGCAGATGGTGCATTACGCGGCGGCGTTGCGTGACAGCGGCAAACCGGCGCTGGTCGAAGCCTCCATGGCCAAGCTGTTCGCCTCGGAGATGGCCGAAAAGGTCTGCTCCGCCGCGTTGCAAACCCTCGGCGGTTACGGTTACCTGAACGACTTTCCGCTGGAGCGGATCTACCGCGACGTGCGGGTGTGCCAGATCTACGAAGGCACCAGCGATATTCAGCGCATGGTCATTTCGCGCAGTCTCTAAAAAAACACTGTAGGAGCTGCCGAAGGCTGCGATCTTTTGATCTTAAAAATCAAAGTCAAAAGATCGCAGCCTTCGGCAGCTCCTACAGGGATCGAGCGTTATGCAAGACAGGAGTTATTTATGAGTTACGAAACGATTTTGCTGGAAACCCACGGCCGTGTTGGCCTGATCACCCTCAACCGTCCGCAGGCGCTGAACGCGTTGAACGCGCAGATCGTCAGCGAACTGAACCACGCCCTCGATGGCCTGGAAGCCGATTCCAACATCGGTTGCATCGTGCTGACCGGCTCGAAAAAAGCCTTCGCCGCCGGTGCCGACATCAAGGAAATGGCCGAGCTGACCTACCCGCAGATCTACCTCGATGATCTGTTCAGCGACAGTGATCGCGTGGCCAACCGCCGCAAGCCGATCATCGCCGCGGTCAACGGTTTTGCCTTGGGCGGTGGCTGTGAACTGGCGCTGATGTGCGACTTCATCCTGGCCGGCGACAACGCCAGGTTCGGTCAGCCGGAAATCAACCTCGGCGTGCTGCCGGGCATGGGCGGCACCCAGCGCCTGACTCGCGCCGTCGGTAAAGCCAAGGCCATGGAAATGTGCCTGAGCGGGCGTTTGATTGATGCGGTGGAAGCGGAACGTTGCGGGATCGTGGCGCGGATCGTTCCGGCGGATGAATTGCTGGAAGAAGCGCTGAAAGTCGCGGCGTTGATCGCCAAGAAGTCGTTGCCGATTGCGATGATGGTCAAGGAAAGCGTCAACCGCGCGTTTGAAGTGAGCCTGTCGGAAGGCGTGCGCTTTGAACGTCGGGTGTTCCATGCGGCGTTTGCGACGCAGGATCAGAAGGAAGGGATGGCGGCGTTTATTGCCAAGCGTGAGGCGGAGTTCCAGGGGAAGTGATGTAGTGTTTTCACCGCCGCCTTCGCGAGCAAGCCCGCTCCCACATTCGACCGCGATCCATCAGGAAAAACGCGGTCAACTGTGGGAGCGGGCTTGCTCGCGAAGCTTTTAAGCTTTTAAAGCATTACACCAGGTAGTGCTTCAACTCCCGGGCAATCACCATCCGCTGTATCTCGCTCGACCCTTCATAAATCTGCGTAATCCGCGCATCCCGGTAATAACGCTCCACCGGGTAATCCTCCAGATACCCGTACCCGCCATGGATCTGCATCGCTGACGAGCAGACCTTCTCGGCCATTTCCGAGGCAAACAGCTTGGCCTGCGAAGCCTCCGACAGACACGGCTTGCCCGCACTGCGCAACCGCGCGGCATGCAAAATCAGCAATCGCGCCGCATTCAGGCGGGTGTGCATGTCGGCCAGCATATTGGCGATGCTCTGGTGCTCGATGATCGGCTTGTCGAACTGCACGCGATCACGGGAGTAGGCCAGCGCCGCTTCGAACGCCGCACGGGCGATGCCCAACGCTTGGGCGGCGATGCCAATGCGACCGCCTTCAAGGTTGGACAGGGCGATGGCCAGGCCTTTGCCGCGCTCACCCAGCAGATTGGCTTCGGGAATCGTGCAGTTGCTCAGGGTCACCGCGCAGGTATCGGAGGCGCGGATGCCCATCTTGTGTTCGGTTCGATCAACGATGAAACCGGCGGTATCGGTCGGCACCAGAAACGCGGAAATACCACGCTTGCCCAGATCCGGATCGGTCACGGCAAACACGATCGCGAGTTTCGCCCGTTTGCCGTTGCTGACAAATTGCTTGGCGCCGTTGATGACCCACTGGCCGTCGCGCAGTTCGGCGCGGGTGCGCAGGTTGTGCGCTTCGGAGCCAGCTTGCGGCTCGGTCAGGCAGAAGCAGCCGATCGCCTGGCCACTGGCGAGATCCGGCAACCAGGTCTGTTTCTGCTCCTCGGTGCCGTAGTTCAACACCGGCCCGCAGCCCACGGAATTGTGGATGCTCATCAGTGCGCCCGTGGCGCCGTCACCGGCGGAAATCTCTTCCACCGCCAGTGCGTAAGCGACGTAATCGACATAAGTGCCGCCCCATTCCTCAGGCACCACCATGCCCAACAGACCCAGTTCGCCCATCTTCGCCACCAGACCGTCGTCGATCCAGCCAGCCTTTTCCCAGGCTTGCGCATGGGGTGCGATTTCGCCGCGGGCAAAATCCCGGGCCATGTCGCGAATCATGACTTGTTCTTCGCTCAATTCGATATCGTGCATGGCTCAGCTCCCGCTCCGGTCAAACCCTGTGAAGAAACTCGCGACATGCCCGGCGTCCAGCGCCTGCAAGGTCGGCGGGTTCCAGCGCGGTTTCTTGTCTTTGTCGATCAGCAAGGCGCGCACGCCTTCGATCAGGTCGCCTCGCTCGAACCACTGACGGTCCAGGTGCAGCTCGAGGGCGAAGCAGTCTTCCAGGTTCAAGTGCCGGCCGCGCCGCAGCATTTCCAGGGTCACGCCCATGGCCAGCGGTGAACGGCTTTCCAGCAGATCCGCCGTGGTCGTCGCCCATTCACGGCTGTCGGCAACCGTTACTTCGCGCAGTTGCTCAACAATACTCGGCACGTCGGGCAGGGCGAAGAAGTGATCGATGGCCGGGCGCAGTGCTTTTAATGGCGCATCGGGCAGTTGTTGCAGGGCGAGTTGGGCCTGCAGGCCTTGAAGGTCCTTGAGCGGCGTGTCGCGCCATTCCAGTTGATCGAGGCGCTCGTCCAGCGCACCCAGTTTGTCGCTTTCCAGATACCAGTCGGCCAGCCCGCAATACAGCGCATCGGCCGCACGGATCTGTACGCCGCTGACGCCCAGATAAATGCCCAGCTCGCCCGGAATGCGCGGCAGAAAGTAACTGCCGCCCACGTCCGGGAAGTAACCAATGGCCACTTCCGGCATCGCCAGACGGCTTTTCTCGGTGACCACCCGCAAGTCGGCGCCTTGCACCAGGCCCATGCCACCACCCAGGACAAAACCGTCCATCAAGGCGAGAACGGGTTTGCGGTAATGGTGGATAGCGAGGTCGAGGGCGTATTCCTCGACGAAGAAATCTTCGTGCAGGGTGTCGCCGTTTTTGAAACTGTCGTAGAGCGAACGAATGTCGCCACCGGCGCAGAAAGCTTTTTCGCCAGCGCCACGCAAAACCACGGCGTGAATCTGCGGATCCTGCGCCCAGACGTCGAGCTGGCGTTGCAGGTGGCGGACCATGTCCAGGGTGATCGCGTTGAGACCGGCGGGGCGATTGAGGATCAGGTGACCGATGTGGTTGCGAACCTCGGCCAGCACTTCATTTTGCGTGGCATCCATGGACGAAGTCCCCTTCGATGAAACCTGAGCAGTCATCAATAACTCCCTGCTTTTATTGTTCTTTATAGAGAAGCTCGCGCGCGAGCGATGCCGGATCGTAACAGTGCAAATTTGCCATGCACAACCGGGATATGTGCAGGTTCTTTCTGCATATTTGTAATGGCTATCACTCATACCAAATGTGGGAGCGGGCTTGCTCGCGAAGGCGGTGTGTCATTCAACTTGATGTCGGCTGAAACACCGCCTTCGCGAGCAAGCCCGCTCCCACAAAGGGGGGGGTGTTGTGTCAGGTTCTATTGCTGAGGACTTCGCTGATGCTGCGGCGTTTGGCATGCAATTCACTGGCATGAATCAATTGCTCAAGATCCTCCGGCGTGACGTCGAAGAAGGCTTCCATGTCCGCCAATGCCCGTTTCAGATCCTCGGCAGTGATGGCCTGGCTGTCGGCAGAAGGCATGACCGGCGAGGGTTCGGCGGGTCGTTTCGGGTAACGAATGCGCGTCAGGTTGTTATAAACCAGGGCGCTGAACAACATCGTCGAGGCACCAAGCATCACCGGCGCAAGAGCTTTCCAGTCCAGGGCGATGGTCGCCGGATCGGCCAGCACCAGCGTCAGGGCCAGGGCGCCGGCCGGCGGATGCAGACAGCGCAGCCAGCACATCAGGATCAATGCCATGCCCGCGGCGAGGCACGCGCTGTCGAGTGTGCGTCCGAGCACGTGAGCGACCAGCAGCGCAATCACACCGGCGCTAAAGTAGCCGCCGAGGATCGACCAGGGTTGCGCCAACGCCCCGGAGGACACCGCAAACAGCAGCACCGCCGAGGCTCCCAGCGGTCCGATCAGGTGCTGGGCGACTTCGATGCCAAACACCCGGGAGCAGAGCCAGACGCTGAACATCGTCCCCAGGGCCATGCCGATGGCGGCGCGGCTCCATTCCGAGGGGCGAGTGTTGATGGCGGCGGGTAACCAGCGAGCAAGCATTTGGCAAACGACCCATTGAAAAAATCGAGGCAAAAAAAAGGCTTAGCTGGGATACCCAGAAAGCCCTTGAAGGTGTTCCAACAATTGGGGGAGGAACGGGGCACAGTGTGCCGTTCATTCCACATGCTGACAAATTCATATTAATGCAGTTTGAGTGCATTATTTTTGCTGTAAGGCGACTCGGCGACCGCTCATGAAACACAGTAAGCCGCCGACTGCGGTGAGTGCGGTAAGGGCATAAAACATCGTCGGCGCCGGGGTGTGCATCAGCAGGCATCCGCAAGCCCGCCCCGCATTTAATCTGTGTCGCTCACAAATTTTGTGTCCGCTGGAGATCGAATGTGGGAGCGAGCTTGCTCGCGAAGAACTCGAGAGCAACGCGTTTATTCAGGCAGAACGCATTATCGTTAACCTTCTTCGCGAGCAGGCTCGCTCCCACAAAGGACCGCGCGCGATTGAAACTCTGGGTCCAGTTCCTGGATTGCTTGGTGAGTTAACGATCAAGCAACATCCGAAGCCGCTGGCCATTGCTGATGCGGAATCGGTAAGTTGCGTGAGTCGCCGCGCCCCATCGGGAAGTACATGAACCCGTTGCGTGCCAGGCGATCGGCGTCGTACAGGTTGCGTCCGTCAAAGATCACCGGTGCTTTGAGCCGTTGCTGGATCAGGTTGAAATCCGGGGCCTTGAACTGTTGCCACTCGGTGCAGATGATCAATGCATCGGCGCCGGCCAGCACCGATTCCGGGGTGCCCATGAGCATCAGCTTTGCTTCGTCCGGGTACAAATGCTGGGTTTCCTGCATCGCTTCCGGATCGAACGCCCGCACGCTCGCGCCGGCGGCCCACAGCGATTCGAGCAGCACGCGGCTCGGTGCGTCGCGCATGTCATCGGTGTTGGGTTTGAACGCCAGGCCCCACACGGCGAACGTCTTGCCGCGCAAATCGCCCTTGTAGAACGCGTTGATGCGTTCGAACAGCTTGTGTTTCTGCCGCTGGTTGATCGCTTCCACCGCTTGCAGCAGGTCGCTGGAGCAATGCGCTTCTTCGGCGCTGTGGATCAGGGCGCGCATGTCTTTGGGGAAACACGAACCGCCGTAACCGCAGCCGGGGTAGATGAAGTGATAGCCTATGCGCGAATCCGCGCCGATGCCCAGGCGTACCGATTCGATGTCGGCGCCAAGGTGTTCGGCCAGTTCGGCGATCTGGTTGATGAAGCTGATCTTGGTCGCCAGCATGCAGTTGGCGGCGTATTTGGTCAGTTCGGCACTGCGCAGGTCCATGAACATGATCCGGTCATGGTTGCGGTTGAACGGCGCATAGAGGTCACGCATGACGTCGCGCACGTCATCGCTTTCGCAGCCGATGATGATACGGTCCGGGCGCCGGCAATCGGCCACGGCCGAGCCTTCTTTGAGAAACTCCGGGTTGGAGACGATCTCGAACTGCAACAACCGCCCGACCTTGATCAGGCACTTGTCGATGTGCGCGCGCAAGGTATCGCCGGTGCCCACGGGAACCGTGGATTTCTCCACCAGAATCACCGGTTGCTCGCGATGACGGGCCACCGCTTCGCCCACCGACAGCACGTAACGCAGGTCCGCCGAGCCATCGTCCCGGGACGGCGTGCCCACCGCGATGAACAATACCTGACCGTGTTGCACCGCCAGTTTTTCATCGGTGGTGAACTGCAGTCGCTTGCCTTCCAGGCCTTCACGCACCAGGCTGGCCAGCCCCGGTTCGAAAATGCTCACGTGGCCCTGTTGCAGCAACTCGACTTTTTTCTCGTCGATGTCCATGCAGACCACGTCGTGGCCGACTTCAGCCAGCACAGCGGCCTGCACCAGGCCGACGTAACCGCTACCGAATACACTGATTTTCATAGGTCACTCCTGAGGTTGGACGCATGAGCAGGTCGAGAGTTGATGGTGATGACGCCGAGGATGACCAGGGCCACCCCGAGGGTTTTGGAAAGGTTGAAATCTTCGTTGAACACCGGCAGCGCGGCGGCGAGCAGGTACACCAGCGCGTAGCTGATGCTCAACAGCGAATAAGCCCGGCCCAGCGGCACATCGCGCAGGGCGGCGAGCCAGCTGAACATCGACAGGGCATAGGCGAGGATGGCGGCCAGCACCACGACCACAGCAGTCGGAACAATGGGTGCGGTGAGCCAATGTTCGGGTGACGGCAGGCGCGTCATGCTCCAGCGCATGCCCAACTGCGCGGCGCTGCCCAGCAGCACGCTGCCGAGGGCGAAGGTCAGGCCACGGCGCAGGCTCATGTGTGCAGCCCCAGCAAGATCACGCCGCCAATCACCAGCGCCACGCCCAACCAGTGACGGCGGTCGATGGTTTCGTGGAAGACGAAGCGGGCGACCAGGGTGATCAGCACGAAATTCAGGCTCAGCATCGGGTACGCGACGCCGACTTCAAGGCGCTGCAACACCAGCAGCCACACCAGCAAACCCGCGCCCAGCGCGGCGATTGCCAGCCACAACCACGGTGAGCGCAGTTTTTCGCCCCAGCCCGATGGCCGGCCGCGCCAGTGCTCCACGGCGTATTTCTGGGCGATCTGGCCCAGGCAGGTAAGCAGGCAGGCTGCCAACACCAGCAACAGGCTCATGACGCACCCTGAGGAAAAATCAGAATCACAAGGTTGCCTTGTTCATAGCGTTTTCCATCCTTGGGCAAGCGTTCGATTTCACGCAGTTCGTCCTCCCCTTTGACCCGCATCAGCACGCCCACCGAACCGTTCTGGCGGGCGTCGTGCATCCACTGCTGCACGCGATCGGGATCGACGCGCTGCTGCGCACCGTCAGAATAAGCGAGGCCATATTTCAGTTCGCCTATCGTGTTGTACAACGCCACATCCGGGCGTTTCAGGCGCCAGGCCAGGGCAGCGGCGGCGCCCAGATCGTTGCTGAGCAGCGTGCCGGCCTGACCGAGTTCCTGTGCATGTTCAAGGACGAACTGGTCGGGCATCTTGTTCGCCACCACCGCTTCGGGCATCGCCGCCGGTAGGACGCCGATCAGCAGCAGGCTGCCAAAGGCCGGCGCCGCCCAGCACTGCAACGGCCGGAACGCTTGCAGCAGGTTGGCCATGATCCAGCCGGTCAGGCCGATGAACACCAGCACCAGGCTGTGCAGTTCATGCTCGTACAGCGGTTTTTTCAGTTGCAGGTAGACGAGGGCGAGCAGGGTGGTCAGACCCAGAAGGAGGTTGAGCAAGCCATTGACGCTCAACGCCCGGCCTTGCTCCAGCCGCAAGCGATCCGCCAGTGCGTTGCCCAGCAATAAGGCCAGCGGCAGCAGGCACGGCAGGATGTAGGTCGGCAACTTGCCGTTGCTCAGGCTGAAAAATAGCAGCGGCATCAGCAACCACAGCAGCAGAAAGCCGATGTTGGCCTGACGACGTGTTTGCCACGCCTGTTTCAGCGCCGACGGCAACAACGCGGCCCACGGCAGACTGAATGCCACCAGCAACGGCAGATAGAACCACCATGGCGCGTCATGCTGTGCGTCGTCACCGGCGAAACGGCGAATGTGTTCGTGCCAGAAGAAGAACCGCCAGTAATCGGGCTCGCGCGCGTGCACCGCCAAGGCCCATGGCAGGCTCACGGTGATGGCCACGGCAATCGCCACCGGGCCGAAAAGCAACAATTCGCGCCAGCGTTTTTGCCAGATCATCCAGGGCAGGGCGATCAGCACCGGCAGCAGCCAGGACAGAAACCCCTTGGTCATGAACCCCATGCCACACGCGAAGCCCAGCACCGCCCAACCGATCAGACGCCGGCCACGGCTGACGCTGTCCAGCGCAAACCACAAAGCCACCAGACTCAGGTTGATCCAAAAGGTGAATTGCGGATCAAGGTTGGCGTAACCCGCTTGCCCCGCAATCACGGTAAAACTCATGTACAGCAGCGCGCAGGCAAAACTCTTGCGCGGCTCGTTCCACAGCCGACGGGCGATCAGGTAACACAGCATCACACTGAGCCCGGTGCTGAGGGCTGAAGCGAAACGCACACCGAACAGATTGTCGCCAAACACGGCCTGACCGAGGGCGATCATCCAGTAACCGGCCACCGGTTTTTCGAAGTAGCGCAGGCCCATGAAATGCGGCGACACCCAGTCGCCGCTCAGGAGCATGCCCTGGCTGATTTGCGCGTATCGGGTTTCGTCCGGAATCCACAAACCGTGGCTGCCCATCGGCAGCAGATAAGCCAACAGACAAAGGCCCAGCCACAACGGCAATGCCCAGCGTTTGCTCATACGCCTTGCACTCCCAGCCAGCCTTCACGACCGTCGAGCGCGCCGCGCAACACCCGGCCACCGGGCAAGGCGTCCAGTGTTTCGGGCAGCAGGTCGCCCAAGGGTTGAAAACGGATATCACGCGGGCGGGCGTCGGCCAGCAGTTGACGGAAATCGTCGGCCATCAGAATCCCTTCTACTTCGGCGTGGACAGTGTAGACGTTGAGGTTTTGCGGGGTGAACCGGTCAAGGATGAAGGCGTTGAATTCACTGGCCACGACGGCAGGGCCGACCACTTCATCGAAGGTGGGCAGATCCACCGGGATCTGCGGCGCGCCCGGACCACCATCGGCCAATGTCGGCCGGAACAGACTGCGGCCACGACAATCGCTGTTGTAGCGAAACCCAAAACCCTGCTTGGCTTCGATCACACGCTCGTCCGCCCGCCAACCGGCAGACGCCGAGCAGTCGATTTTGTGTCCGAGGATGTCGCTCAGCGTGTCCACGCCCTGACGAATCTGCTCGATCAACTGCGCGTCGCTCCAGCGCCCGGCATTGGCCTGCCAGCCATGGTGATCCCAGGCGTGCAGGCCGACTTCATGCCCGGCCGCCAGGGTTTGGCGCATCAAGTGCCCGAGATCGCGGCCTATCGGCTTGCCCGGCCACGCGGTGCCGGCCAGCAGAATGTCCCAGCCGTACAGGCCGGCGGCGTTGGAGCGCAGCATCTTCCAGAGAAACTGCGGGCGGATCAGGCGCCACAAGTGCCGGCCCATGTTGTCCGGCCCGACGCTGAAAAAAAACGTCGCCTTGACCTGGGCCTCATCGAGGATTTCCAGCAACCGCGGCACGCCCTCACGAGTGCCTCGGTAGGTGTCGACATCAATCCGAAGGCCCGCCCGCATTAGCGTTTGTCCGCGATTTCGAGCATGGCTTCACGCAGGAAGAAATCCAGGGTGTTGCCGATGGTTTCGCTCATCTCTACGGTCGGCGTCCAGTCCAGAAGCCGTTTGGCATTGTCGATACTCGGTTTGCGGTGAGACACGTCCTGATACCCCGCACCGTAAAACGCCTTGCTTTCGACGTCGCGGAACCCGGCGAACGGCGGGAAGTTGTGGCGCAACGGGTGAGCTTCGAACTGACGCAGCAGCTCTTCGCCCAACTGACGGATGCTGGCTTCGTTGTCCGGGTTGCCGATGTTGATGATCTGGCCATTGCAGGCGTCGTTGCGGTTGTCGATGATCCGCGCCAGCGCTTCCACGCCGTCGGCAATGTCGGTGAAGCAGCGTTTTTGCTCACCGCCATCGAACAGGCGAATCGGCGTGCCTTCCACCAGATTGAGGATCAATTGCGTGATCGCCCGGGAGCTGCCAATGCGTGCCGAATCCAGACGGTCCAGGCGCGGGCCCATCCAGTTGAAGGGACGGAACAGGGTGAAATTCAGGCCTTTTTGGCCATAAGCCCAGATCACCCGGTCGAGCAGTTGCTTGGAAGTGGAGTAGATCCAGCGTTGCTTGTTGATCGGCCCGACGACGAGGTTGGAGCTGTCCTCGTCGAATTTGCCGTCCTGGCACATGCCATAGACTTCCGACGTCGACGGGAAGATCACCCGCTTGTTGTATTTGACGCAGTAGCGAACCAGTTTCAGGTTCTCTTCGAAGTCCAGTTCGAACACGCGCAGCGGGTTGCGGGTGTATTCGATCGGCGTGGCGATCGCCACCAGCGGCAGGATCACGTCGCACTTTTTGATGTGGTACTCGATCCACTCGGAGTGAATGCTGATATCGCCTTCGACGAAATGGAAATTCGCATGGCTGCGCAAGCGCTCGATGGCGTCGCAGCCGATGTCGAGGCCGTACACCTCGTAGTGGCCGTCACGCAGCAAACGCTCGGACAAGTGATTGCCGATGAAACCGTTGACGCCGAGGATCAGCACCCGCGTGCGACGTGGCGCGCGCCCGGATTCGGCACCGCGCAGCACGGAACCGTCGACCAGACCAAGTTCGCCGGCCAGTTGCGGGCCGCTCAGGTACAAGCCGTTGTCGTTGCGCTGACCGGCGCTGATCACCAGCGAATCTTCGCCGCAGGCGATGCGCAGCGGATCGACGCTGATGACCCGGCCCGGTTCCTGGCCTTCGTTGCCCTTGACGACTTGCGCGCTCCAGACAATCAGTTTGTGTTCGCCGACGGCGCAGAATGCGCCCGGATACGGCTGGGTGACGGCGCGTACCAGGTTGAACAGCTCTTCGGCGGGCTTGCTCCACACCAGTTTGCCGTCGGCCGGCGTACGGCGACCAAACGTCGTGGCTTGGGATTCGTCTTGCGCGGTTTCGCTGACTTTACCGGCGAGCAACGCGGGCAGGGTGTCGCGCAACAGGTCGGCGGCGGCTACGCGCAGCTTGCCGTGCAGGCTCAGCGCGGTGTCGGTGCGTTCAATCGAGACTTTTTGCTGAGCAATGATTGCGCCAGCGTCGGCACGCTTGACCATGCGGTGCAGGGTCACGCCCGTTTCGCTTTCGCCGTTGACCAGCACCCAATTGGCTGGCGCACGACCGCGATAGCGCGGCAGCAATGAACCGTGCAGGTTGAACGCGCCTTTGCGTGCCGTGGCCAACAGCGGTTCGCTCAATAGATGGCGGTAGTAGAACGAGAACAGGTAATCCGGATTGAGCTTGGCGATACGCTCGATCCACAGCGGGTGGTTGGCATCTTCCGGGGCGTGCACCGCAATGCCCCGGCGCGCGCACAGTTGCGCGACGCAAGCGTAGAACGCGTTCTCCTTGGGGTCATCGGCGTGGGTGAAAACGGCAGCAATCTCGTAACCGCTGTCGAGCAGGGTTTCAATGCCGGCACAGCCAATATCGTGGTAGGCGAAAACAACAGCTTTTGCGCTCATGAGAGAACCTGATCGGAAGAAGTGGAAGTGAGGCCGTCAACGGTGACCACGGGAACGGGTGTGGCGGGCTGGCTGCGCAGGACTTTTTCGATAAAGAACCGCGGGCGCGCACGGACATCGCTGTACATCCGCCCCAGGTATTCGCCCAGCAGGCCCATGCCGATGAACTGGCCGCCGGTGAACACGAACAGCACGGCGAACAGCACGAACGTGCCGTCACCGGCCCAACTGGCGCCGAACACCAGCCGCAACACGATCAGCGCGGTGGCGAACGCCACGCCGAGTCCGGCCATGGCGAAGCCGACAATGCTCAGCAGCCGCAGCGGCGTGGTGGTCATGCAGGTGATCAGGTCGAACATCAGGTTGACCAGCCGCATCGGGCTGTACTTCGATTCACCGTGTTCGCGTTCGGCGTGGGTCACCAGGATTTCCGTGGTGTGCCGGGCGAAGCTGTTGGCGAGAATAGGAATGAAGGTGCTGCGTTCACGGCAGGCGAGCATGGCGTCGACGATGCTGCGTCGATAGGCGCGGAGCATGCAGCCGTAGTCGCTCATGGCAACCCCGGTGGAGCGCTGCACGGCGAGGTTGATTAGCTTCGACGGCCAGCGACGCAAGGCTGAATCCTGGCGGTTGCTGCGCACCGTGGCGACCACGTCATAGCCAAGTTCGGCCTGGGCCACCAGGCGCGGAATCTCTTCGGGCGGGTTTTGCAGATCGGCGTCGAGGGTGATGACGACATCGCCTTTGCACTGCTCGAAACCGGCCATGATTGCCGCGTGCTGGCCGTAATTGCGGTTGAGAATGACCGCCACCACCGGGCTGCACTCGCGACTGGCGGCCTCTTCGAGGATCTGCGCCGAGTGGTCGCGACTGCCGTCATCGACCATGACGATTTCGTAGTCATGGTGCAATTGCTGGCACGCCGCTTCGGTGCGCCTGAGCAATTCGGGCAGGCTGTCTTGCTCGTTATAAACCGGGATGACGATCGACACGCAACGGATCGGATAAGGTTTCACAGGCGTGTGTCCAGTGTGAGTTCGATGGCGCTGACGACACGATCGACGTCATCGCTGGTCATGTCGGGGAACAACGGGATCGAGCACAGGCGCGCCGAGTTCCATTCGGTGTTGGGCAGGTAAATGTTGGGGAAGCGCTGGCGGTAGTACGTGTGCAAGTGCGTGGCGATGAAGTGAATGCCGGTGCCGATGTTCTGCGCCTGCAGGGCTTTCATGAACGCTTCACGGTCGAGTCCGCAGCGCTCGGCGTCGATGCGCAGGATGAACAGGTGCCAGGCGTGTTGCTGCGGGTAAAGCGGAATGGCCAGCGGTTGCACCGTTGAGCCTTCCAGTCGTTGCAAATAGGTTCTGGCCAGCGCGGTGCGCTTGGCGTTGATCGGGTCCAGACGTTCCAGTTGCACCAGCGCGATAGCGGCGTTGATGTCGGCCAGGTTGTATTTGAAACCCGGCTCGATCACCTGGGCCTGGGGTTTGCGGCCGTGAGTCATGCGATCGTAGGCATCAACGCCCAGGCCGTGAAACTTGAGCATGCGCACCCGGTTGGCCAGCGCTTCATCGTCGCTGACGAACATCGCGCCCTCGGCGCAGGTCATGTTCTTGATCGCGTGGAACGAGAAGATCGCCGTGCCTTGCGCGCCGACGTGACGGTTTTTGTAGCGGGTGCCGGTCGCGTGGGCGGCGTCTTCGATCACCGGAATGCCGTACTTCTCGGCCATGGCATAGAGCGGGTCGAGATCGAACGCCGCGCCGGCGTAGTGCACCGGAATAATCGCCCGGGTGCGCGGGGTGATGGCCGCTTCGATGTGCTCGACGCTGCTCATCAGCGTGTCGCGGTCGACGTCGACAAACACCGGCGTTGCTCCCAGCAGACAGATCATGTTGGCGGTGGAGACCCAGGTCTGCGACGGCGTGATGACTTCGTCGCCGGGACCGATGCCCAATGCCAGTAGCGTGACATGCATGGCGCCGGTGGCCGAGGACAGTGCCACGGCATGGCGGCATCCAACATAGTTGGCGAAGTGTTCTTCGAGTTGCTGGTTTTTCGGCCCGGTAGTGATCCAGCCGGAGCGCAATACTTGCTCTACGGCAGCTATTTCTTCATCGCCGATACTGGGGCGGGAGAAGGGTAGAAAAGCCTCACTCATGGAAAACCTCGGGGCGTAGGCCGTCCTTCGGCAAAAGTACCGAAATAGACAGAGTTTCAAAGGTTTAGTGACCTGTCGGGCACGAGCCATATTTGACTTTTGCAGCCATGGCCGGCAGGTTGGGAGCCCATTGAGGCCCACCGGGTAGCGATGAGGTTAGGCCCGTTTTTGTGAAAGAAACATGAAAAACCGGTCGGTAAATCGTTTATCTGAGGGGTATTAAGCCAATGTTCAGACTTCTGCCGTTCATCGCTCTCTTTAGTGGAAAAGTCCTACAAAGTGCGTCTCTTTATATGAAAGATGTTTCAATCCTTAGTTGTGTTTATTGATCTGTTACCACTCAAGGCCGTTTTGTTTTGATTGACTTACCTGTTGCTGATTCAAGTGCTGCAAAAAACCCGATGCCTCTGTATCTGGCGCGCCTCGCGCCGTCCAGCCAACTGACCATGCGCTATGTGTTGCAGGATGCCGCCGACCGCCTGGGCTTCGAAGACATGAATGTCGAGGAGATTCCCTGGCACCAGTTGCAGCCCGAGGATGTGATTGCGCTGGTGGCGGCGTTGCGCGCGGACGGCTACGCGCCCAACACGTCTTCGCTGTACGTCAACGCCGTGCGCGGGGTGATGAATGAAGCCTGGCGCATGAGCCTGATCAGCCAGGAACACTTGCTGAAAATGCGTTCGGTCAAGGGCATTGCCGGCACGCGTCTGTCCCAGGGGCGCAATCTGCGGCGTTCGCTGATCCAGGAAATGATGGCGGTCTGTGCGGCGGACCCACGGCCACAAGGCCTGCGGGACGCGGCGATCATCGGGATTCTGTACGGCTCGGGCATGCGCAAATCAGAGTCAGTGAACCTCGACCTCGATCAGGTGGATTTCACCGAGCGCAGCCTGCGGGTGACCGCCAAAGGCAACAAGCAGTTGATCAAATACGCGCCGGCCTGGGCGTTCGCCAAACTGGATGCCTGGCTGGCGCTGCGCCGTTCGCAACTCAAGGAAGGCGAAGTGGACGATCCGTTCCTGTTCAATCGCATCCGTCGCGGCAGTCACATCACCCGTGAGCGCATCACCAAACACGCGATCTATTACATTGCCCGGCAGCGCGGCGCGCAGGTCGGGGTGAAAATCATGCCTCACGATTTCCGGCGCTCGTTCATTACCCGGGTGATCGAGGAACATGACTTGTCGATCGCGCAGAAACTCGCCCATCACAGCAACATCCAGACGACGGCCAACTACGACGTGCGCGATGACAACGAACGGCGGCGCGCGGTGGATCGCTTCGATCTTTAAGGTTCGCTCAGAACATGGGCGTGGCCGATGGTCGAGACGTGAACCGCACTGCCGGTCGGTGGCGCGTACAGGCCAGAACTGCGCACCATCAATGTTCGACCGGGCTGGTCGCAGGATGGCAAAGTCTCCAGTTCCACGGTCAAGGTGCAGGTGTTGCCGCTGAAATCCCGCTCGGTCACCACGGCGCGGCACCCGACGGCCTCGACAGCGCTGGGCACGATGCCGACCAGCAGCAACTGTTCGGGCCGCAGCATGATCTGCGCACAGTGGTTGTTGCGATGATTGTTGACCGGGATCCGCCCCAGATCGCAATGGGCCCAGCCGGCTTCGATCCGGGCCGGCATGACCACGGCATCGCCGAGGAACATCGCGGTTTGCTCGTCGCCGGGGTAGCGGTAGAGGTCCAGCGGATGACCGGACTGCACCAGGCGCCCGTCGCGCATGACCGCCAATTGATCGGCAAACGACAGCGCTTCGCTCTGGTCATGGGTCACCAGAATGGTGGTGACACCGGCGTCTGCCAGCAACCGCGCGACCAGTTTGCGCATGGCCGCGCGCAAACCGGTATCGAGCGCGGAAAACGGTTCATCCAGCAACATCAAACGCGGCTGTTGCGCCAGAGCCCTTGCCAGCGCCACCCGTTGTTGCTGACCGCCAGACAGTTCATGGGGCCAGCGGTCGGCCATGTTCGCCTCCAGGGCGACGCTGTCCATCAACTGGGCGACACGCTCGCGTTTTTCCTGGCCCTTGATCGACAATCCGAAACCGATGTTGGCGGCCACGGTCATGTGCGGGAACAAGGCGCCGTCCTGAGGCACATAACCGATCTGGCGTTGGTGCGCGGGTACTTCGTGTGTGTCGTCGACCAGCGTCTGACCGTTGAGCGAAAGGCGTCCCGCATCCGGGAACTCGAAGCCAGCGATCATTCGCAGCAACGTGGTTTTGCCGGAACCCGAAGGGCCGACGATCACTGTGCGGCTGCCCGTCGGCACCGACAGGCTGATGTTTTCCAGGGCCTTTTGTGGGCCGTAGGATTTGCAGATCGAATGCAGTTCAAGCGTGTTCATCGGCCAGCCGTTCGTTTGGATTGGTGATAGAGAAGTCCGGTCAACGGTAGTGACAGCAGAATCATCAGCAAGGCATAGGGCGCCGCCGCGGCGTAGTCGATTTCGCTGGTCAACGCCCAGAACCCGGTCGCCAGCGTGCGCGTACCGTTCGGGGCGAGGAGCAGGGTGGCGGTCAATTCATTGGTGATTGCCAGGAACACCAGCGCGGCGCCGGCGGCAGCACCGGGCGCCGCCAGTCGCAAGGTGATCAGCCACAGCGCCCGACCGGGCGAGTGACCGAGGCTACGAGCGATATGTTCCAGTTCCACCGGCGCCTGCGCGATGCCGGCACGCAAACTCACCAGGGCGCGGGGCAAGAACATCAGCAGGTACGCCAGCAGCACGGTGATCGTTGTTTGATAAATCGGCCGGGCGAAATGCACCGTGACCGTCACCAAGGACAGGGCGACGACAATGCCCGGCAATGAACTGGTGATGTAGTTGCAGCCTTCCAGCACCCGTTGCATCCGCCCCGGCGAGCGAATCGACAACCAGGCAATCGGGATGGCGGCGCAGGTGGTGAGCGCCGCCCCCGCGACGCCGAGCAGGAGTGTCTGTCGCAGTGCCGGCATCAGCTCGGCCATCTGCCAGACCTGCGCACCACCGGCGATCAGCCATTTACCCAAGGTGATTAACGGCACACCCAGCGCGAGGGCACAGGTCACGATCAGCAACGTCAGCGCAAGCACGGTTGGCCCGGTCTTCAAGCGCACGATGCTCTGTTCGCGGGCACTTCCCGAACCGACTCGAGCATACCGCGCATGACCACGCGCCGCCGATTCGACGGTCAGCATCGCCAGGCAACACAGGGCGAGCACGCCGGCCAGCATGTTGGCGGCGGGACCGTTGAAGGTGGACTTGAACTGATCGAAGATCGCCGTGGTGAAGGTGTCGAAGCGGATCATCGCGTACAGGCCATATTCGGCCAGCAAGTGCAGCCCGACCAGCAACGCACCGCCACAGATGGCCAGACGCAGCTGCGGCAGCACCACCCGGAAAAACACCGCCCAGGGTTTGAGCCCCATCGATTCCGCAACATCTTCAATGGCTGGATCGAGCCGGCGCAAGGTGGCCGCAATCGGCAAGTAAAGGAAGGGAAAGTAGGCGATGACCGACACCAGAACCCCGGCAAACAGACCATGAATCGGCGGCACCAGGCTGACCCAGGCGTAGCTGTGAACGAAGGCCGGGACCGCCAGCGGCGCGGTCGCCAGCAATGACCACCAGCGCCGCCCCGGCAGATCGCTGCGCTCGGTCAGCCAGGCCAGCGTCACACCCAGCACGATGCACAAGGGAATCGTGATCGTTACCAGCAACACGGTGTTGATCAACAATTCGCCAACCCGCGGGCGGAACACCAGCGTGGCCAGCGTGGCCCAGCCGGTCTGCATGGACACCCCGATGACAAAGGCGATCGGCAGCAGCGCGAGCAATGAAATCAGCACCGACAAACCGATCACCCACGCACCGCCGCGCCCCGCGAACAATCGGCGGGAGCGGCGGCGTAAATGTGCGGGTATCGCCGCAGCGGCACCCGCCGGTAGCGTTTCAGGCATCAATTCAGAGAAGTCCGGCCTGAGTCATCAGCTCCACGGCTTTTTTACTGTCGAGTTTTGATGCATCGACTTCCGGCGCGTCGAGCTGTTGCAGAGGCACCAGTTTGGGGTTGGATTCAGCGTTTTTGCCCACGGCATATTCGAACGATTTACCCGTCTTGAGGATGGCCTGGCCGTCCTTGCCGGTGATCCATTTCAGGAACGCCTGGGCCTGTTCCTTGTGTTGGCTGGACGCCAGAACGCCGCCACCGGAGAGGCTGACAAACGCCCCCGGATCCTTGTGTTTGAAGTAGTGCAGGGCGGTGTTCTTGCTGTTTTCGCCGGTTCGGGCCTGATCGCCGAAACGGTAATAGTGGTAAATCACACCGCTATCGATCTGTCCGGCATTCACCGCTTTCAACACGGAACTGTTGCCCCGGTACGCGGTGAAGTTGGTTTTCATCCCCTTCAACCATTCGAGGGTAGCGGCCTCACCCTTGAGCGCCACCACCGCGGCGACAATGGCCTGGAAGTCGGCACCGGCCGGTGACGCCGCCCAGCGACCTTTCCATTTCGGATCGGCGAGGTCCATCAGCGACTTCGGCAATTCGGCTTCGGGCAGTTTGCCCGGGTTATAGACAAACACCGTGGAGCGCGCGGCGATTCCCACCCACTTGCCATGGGCCGGACGGTAGGCCGCGTCCACTTGTTCCAGCGTGGTCGGCGCTACGGGTGCAAACAGCCCCGCGTTGTCCACCAGCACCATGGCCGGGGAGTTTTCGGTCAGGAACACGTCGGCGGGGGAGGCAGCGCCTTCCTGGACGATCTGATTGCCCATTTCGGTGTCGTCGCCGTTGCGCACGGTGACCTTGATCCCGGTTTCCCCGGTGAAACCCTCGATCCAGGCTTTGGTCAGGCTTTCATGCTGGGCGTTGTAGACCACGATGCCATCGGCATCGGCTGAGTAAACGTGACCGGCACTCAGCAGGGCAGTGACCAGCAGGGCTTTTTTCAGGAAAGAGGGAATAGGGCGATTCATGCGGTGGCGGCTCCCGTTATTTTTAGAATCGTGCACGCTGACAGACTGGAAGGGTCGTCACTGATTGTAGGTCAATACGAATCATTTGCAGATTTAAGCTGCGCCAAATGTATGGGACGGGATGAGAAAAAATCGTCAATTCAATGCGGCGCCGGGCACCCTTTTTGTATTCCGTTCGCCGCCTGGCTGATCAACGCGGCCAGCCGTTTGACGTTGTTCTGCTGGGCAATGACCAAGTCGTCGATGGACGGTCCTGAAGGTGTTTGTAACGTACTGCGGCAGCTGACCAACGTGTTATCGCCTTGGCCGAGGCTGCGCAGGCGCCATTTGACGTCCATCAGCGCGTACTGACCGGGCACCGAATCAAACCGCTGAACCTCCACGCGCACCGACACTTTGCGCTGGGGATTGCTGTTGGCCAGTTGATCAAGCAAGGCGCTGCGCAACTCGTCCACCAGACTCGCGGCCCACCATTCGGTCTCCAGAATTGCCAGGCCGCTGTTGCCCTGACGAATGACGATCTGCGGACGATCGACCTGCGGCGGTACGCTGAGGCCTTCGATCAGGATTTCCCCGCCGTTGCCGCGCGCCGTCCCGCTCAATTGCGCCGGAGTCAGGGTGTGGAATTGAATCGGCTCACTGCGGCACGCGGCGAGCAGCAAGAGCGCAGTGACCAACGTCATCTTCAGCGAAGAAACCATGGGTGTTGCTCCTGTGGTCAGTTGCGCGGTGGCGCCTTCAAATCAATCGGCTCGGCATTGTCGGGGCGACCGCGAATCAGCGATTCCGGATGCCGGCCCAGGTAATCCGAGAGCTCACGCAAGGAACGCGACATGCGCCCGAGTTCGTCCAGGGTCTGGGTCAACTGCTCGCGTTGCGGCGAGTCATCGGCGAGGGTCGAACTGGCCGATTGCAGGGTCTTGCTGACATCTGCCAGGGTGGTTTGCACGCCGGGCAGGGTCTTGGCGTTGAATTGTGCGAGGCCTTTGCGCAGCTCGACGAGGTTGCTGTCGAGGTTGCCGGCGATGCGTCCGATCGGCAGATCGTTGATTTTGTTGACCATGCTTTCGAGTTTTTCCTGCAACTGTTCAAGGCTGCCAGGAACGGTCGGGATAGTGACGGGCCGGGCGGACGGGTCGAACACGACCTTCTCGGCTTTCGGGTAGAAGTCGAGCGAGATGTACAGCTGACCGGTCAACAGGTTGCCGCTGCGTGCCTGAGCGCGCAGACCATTCTCAACGAACGTTCCCATCAGACGAATGCTGGCGGCTTCGTCATTGGGGTCGTGCTTCAAGACCTCAAGCATTTTGGCGTGGGCCTGACCCAGTCGTTGCGGGTAGATTACGATGCCGACATTGACCGGAAAGGTGCGTTTTTTTGCATCGAAATCCAGATTGACCGACACGACTCTACCGAACTCGATGCCAAGGAATTCCACCGGCGCATCGACCTTGAGTCCGCGCAACGCCTGGTCAAAACGCAAGCTCAGGAATTGCGCCTTGCCGTTGGGCGGGGCGAGGGCGATTTGTTGGTCTTCGAACAGCTCGAAGGCTTTTTCCTCGGTGGCCGGTTTATCGTTGGGGCTGTATTCCGGGGCACGGAAGGCGATGCCGCCGACCAATATGGAGGACAGCGATTCGGTCTTCACTGCAAAGCCGTTGGCGCCGACATTCACATCGATGCCACTGGCGTTCCAGAACCGGGTGTTTTCGGTGACGTAGGCATCGTTGGGCGAATGAATGAAGACTTCGATGTTCACCCCTTTGCCGTCGGCATCCAGGGCATAAGCGACGACTTGGCCGACGGGAATCTTGCGGTAGTAAACGGGCGAGCCGATGTCCAGCGAACCCAGGTCCGGGGTGTGCAGCGTGAAACGCTTGCCAGGCTCGCCATAGGTGATGGGCGGCGGGTTTTCCAGCCCGGTGAAATTCTTCGCCCGGGCATTGGACTGGCCGATGTCGGCGCCGATGTAGTCTCCGGAGAGCAGGGTATCGATGCCCGACACGCCGCCGGCTCCGATACGTGGCCGCACGACCCAGAATTGCGAATCCTTACGGGTGAAGCTTTCCGCCTGCTTGTCCAGTTTGATGGTGGCGTTGACGCTCTTCTGATCATCACTCAGCTTGACGTCGGACACGTGCCCGATCACTACGTTGCGGTATTTCACCTCGGTCTTGTTGGCCGTCAGGCCGCTGCCGGTCTTGAAGGTCACGGTGATGGTCGGCCCTTCCTGCATCAAACTGTGCACCACCAGCGAAATACCCACCAGCACCGCAACAATCGGGACGATCCACACCAGCGATACGCTGAAGCGGCGGGTCTTGATCGGGGCCTGCCCGGGGGCTTGCGGCCCTTCAGTTGCTTGCGACTTCATCCATGACCTCCTCGTTTTTCGAATGGTGTTGGTCCCAGATCAGACGCGGGTCGAAACTCATTGCCGAGAGCATGGTGAACACCACCACCAGACCAAAGAACAGAATGCCCGCGCGCGGTTCGATATCGGCCAAGGCTTGAAATTTAACCAGCGATGCCACCAGCGCGACCACGATCACGTCGAGCATCGACCAATAACCGATGAGTTCGACGAAGCGGTACATTTGTGAGTGCTCCTTGCGCGCCCATTGGCTTTCGCGCTGCACGGTCACCAGAAGTAGCGTCAGGGCGACGAACTTGATGCCCGGCACCGCGATGCTGGCGATGAAAATAATCAAGGCAATGTCCCAGGCGCCGTGGTGCCAGAAATCCAGCACACCGCCCATGATCGTGCTGTCGGCGCCGTTGCCGACCATTTTGGTGTTCATCACCGGCAACAGATTGGCCGGGATGTAAAACACCAGGGACGTGAGCAGGTAGGCCCAGGTGCGGTTCACTGCGTTGGTTTTGCGCCGATGCAGCGGTGCGCCGCAGCGTTCGCATTCGTGGGGTTCGCCGGTCATGTCACAGGCCAGGCCGCAGCTGTGGCAAAGGCACAGGTTGAGTTCGCTCGCGACCGGAGGCATGGTCATAAAACATCCCACAGTTCACGGATATCGCGTCCGGCAATGCGGATCATCATCAGGCTGAGAATGGCCAGGGCGAACAGACCGATACCGGGCAGCACGTCGAGCAAACCGGCGAGTTTGATTACCGCAACCATCGCCCCCAGCAGGCAGACTTCCAGCATGCTCCAGGGCCGCAGTGTTTCCAGCCAGCGCATACAGAATCTGAAACCGGGCGAGCGACGGGAGGCGAGGGCGAAGCTCAGGACCCAGATCAGCAGCAGCAACTGAAAAATCGGCGCGATGATCATGGCGATGGCCGCCACCAGGGCGATGAAGGTAATCGGGCCCAGACTCAGGGCCAGCACGGAATCCCACAGCGTCGCGCTGTTTTTCAGGCCTTGGAGGCTGATGCTCATCACCGGATAGAAATTGGCGAAAATCCACAGCATCAATGCCGTGAACGTCAGCGCCAGCCGCTGCTCCACCGACAGGCCGTTATAGCGCTGAAGCACGCCGCCGCAGCGCGTACACAGGGTTTTCTGATGTTTGGCGAGCGTGACTTTTTGGTACACGCAGTCGCAGTGCTCGCAGATGATCAGTTGGTCAGTCGTAGCCATAGGCCGCACTCGCCAGGAGACAGGAAAGTCAGAGCACCTCCTCAATATAGAAGTGCCTTGCGAATGAGCAAATCGAAAGGCTCAAACTACTGGACGATCGCGTTATCGTTCTTCGTCGGAACGCCGCCCGGAGCAAGCCCGCTCCCACACTGGAGCTTCAGCGAACACAGACACCGTGTACGACGAATATCAACTGTGGGAGCGGGCTTGCTCGCGAAGAGGGCGTGTCAGTCGATTTAGATGTTAAATGCGCGACCGCATTCGTGAGCAAGCCCACTCCCACATAGATTCTCCAGTGCTTGATATGCCGTGTCAGCCGAGCACTTCGCGAAGCCGATACCAGAACATGCCCAGAGCCAACAGCGGAGAACGCAACATCGGGCCACCGGGGAAGGTCATGTGCGGCACGGCGCTGAATACGTCAAACCCTTGGCTGTGCCCGGTATGAATCGCTTCGCCCAGCAGTTTTGCGCACCAGTGGGTCACGTTCAGCCCATGACCGGAGTAACCCTGGGCGAAAAACACGTTCGGTTGCTGGCGCAAGCGACCGACCTGCGGAAAGCGATTGGCCGTGATCCCGATCTTGCCGCCCCATTGATAATCAATGCGTACATCGGCCAGCTGCGGGAAGACCTTGAGCATGTGCGGACGCATGTAGGCGGCGATGTCCGCCGGATCTCGCCCGGAGTAATGACAGGCGCCGCCGAACAGCAAACGCCGGTCTGCCGAGAGCCGGTAGTAATCCAGGCCGACTTTCTGGTCGCACAGCGCCAGGTTCTGCGGGATCAATTGCGCGGCAACCTCCGGCGCCAAAGGCTCGGTGGCGATGATGTAGCTGCCCGCCGGAAGCACTTTTCCGCTGAGTTTCGGTTCAAGTTCGTCCAGATGCGCATTGCACGCCAATACCAGACTGCCGGCACGCACCATGCCGCCGGCACAACGAACCTGCACGGTGCTGCCATGGATCAGTTCCAGTACCGGGCTTTGTTCGAAGATCTGCACCCCGAGGGATTGCGCCAGCCGCGCTTCGCCAAGCACCAGGTTCAGCGGGTGCAAGTGCCCCGAGCCCATGTCGACCAGGCCACCGGCATACACACCCGAGTTGACCACTTGCTCACGGATCTGCTCCGGCCGGACCAGTCGGGTTTCATGGGCGTAATCCGACTCGGCAAGGCTTTCCTGCTCAGCCTTGAACGCCGTGAACTGCGCCTTGGTGTTGGCCAGTTCGCAGAAGCCCCAGCGCAGGTCGCAATCGATGTTGTGCTCACGAATGCGATTGCCCACGAGTTCCACCGATTCGATCCCCGCACGCGAAAGGTAACGCACGCCTTCGTCACCGACATGCTTGGCGAAACCGCTGACGTCATGACCGATGCCGCGTATCAACTGCCCCCCGTTGCGCCCGCTGGCGCCCCAGCCGATACGCCGGGCCTCCAGCAGAATCACCGAGAGCCCGCGCTGCGCCAGTTCAATGGCGGTATTGACCCCGGTAAATCCGCCGCCAATCACGCAGACATCCGCCACGAGGTCTTCGGCCAACGCGGGGAAGGGCGCCAGCGTATTGGCTGACGCGGCGTAATAGGAACGCGCATGTTCGTTGCTGTACTGGTTCATTTGTTGGACTTCACTTTGCTCCAGGAACGGGTCATCAGACGCATGATCGCCTGGGGCGGGGTGGTCGAGATGTAGAGTTTGTCGAGCACTTCCTGAGGCGGATAAACCTCGGGATTGTTCACCAGCTCAGCGTCCATGTAGGGCTTGGCGGCCGGGTTCGGGTTGGCGTAACCGACCGAGGCGCTGACCTTGGCGATCACTTGTGGGTCCAGCAGGTAATTGATGAAGGCATGAGCCTCTTTCGGGTTGCCGGCGTCGGCGGGAATTGCCAGCAAGTCGAACCACAAATTGCTGCCTTCCTTGGGGATCGCGTAAGCGATGTTCACGCCGTTCCTGGCTTCCTTGGCGCGGTTGGCGGCCTGGAACACGTCGCCGGAGTAACCGAAAGCTACGCAGATGTCGCCGTTGGCCAGGTCCGACACGTACTTGGACGAGTGGAAATAGGTGATGTAAGGCCGGATGCTCAACAGCTTGGCTTCGGCTTTTTTAAAGTCTTCCGGGTTTTCGCTGCGTGGGTCCATGCCCATGTAATTGAGGATGGCGGGGAACACTTCGTCCGCCGAGTCCATCATCGACACGCCGCACTGACTGAGTTTCTTGATGTTTTCCGGCTCGAACAGCACGGCCCAGGAATCGATGTGATCAATGCCCAGCACTTGCTTGACCTTGTCCACGTTGTAACCGATGCCGTTGGTGCCCCACAGGTACGGCACGGAATGTTCGTTGCCCGGATCGTTCTTCTCCAGCAGTGCCAGCAGTTTCGGGTCGAGGTTACTGAAGTTCGGCAACTGCGCGCGATCGAGCTTGAGGAACGCGCCGGC
Organism: Pseudomonas sp. LBUM1670; assembly: GCF_059695695.1. NCBI lineage: Bacteria > Pseudomonadati > Pseudomonadota > Gammaproteobacteria > Pseudomonadales > Pseudomonadaceae > Pseudomonas > Pseudomonas sp. LBUM1670. The sequence goes on from NZ_CP166783.1 coordinate 2,915,664, forward strand.
CTTCACCTGGCGGGCGAGGAAGTGGTTGGACGGCACCACCACGTCATACCCGGTACGGCCGGCGAGCAATTTCCCTTCAAGGGTTTCGTTGGAATCGAAGACGTCGTAGATCACCTTGATCCCGGTTTTCGACTGGAAGTCGGCGAGGGTGGTTTCGCCGATGTAATCGGTCCAGTTGTAGACGCTGACAGTGGGCTGGGCCTGTGCAACGGCGCTGAACAGCATGGCCAGCGCGACCGGGACCATGGATTTCAATAGACGCATATCGACACCTTTTGGAGTTATTTGATTTTTCAGGCGTTGGCATTCCCCTTGTGGGAGCGGGCTTGCTCGCGAAAGCGGTGTGTCAGACAGCATTAATATTGACTGTGCCGCCGCTTTCGCGAGCAAGCCCGCTCCCACAGGGGGAATGCGGTCTCAGGTGAGAGCTTGTTTGCTAGACGCTGAGCAACAAAAACTCTCGCTCCCAGGAGCTGATCACCCGCTTGAAGTTCTCGTGCTCGGCACGCTTGACCGCCACATAACCACGGACAAACTTGTCGCCCAGATACCGCCCGATGGTTTCGCATTCCTCCATCTGCGTCAGCGCGTCTTCGATGGTGATCGGCAAACGCAGGTTTCGTCGCTCATAGGCCCGGCCCTGCACCGCAGCGCTCGGTTCGATGCGCTCGACCATGCCGAGGTAGCCGCACAACAGGCTGGCCGCAATCGCCAGATACGGGTTGGCATCCGCGCCCGGCAAGCGGTTTTCCACGCGCATTGCCTCGGGGCTGGAGGTCGGCACCCGCAGACCCACGGTGCGGTTTTCTTCGCCCCATTCGACGTTCACTGGCGCTGAGGTGTCCGGCAGAAAACGACGGAACGAGTTCACGTTGGGCGCGAACATCGGCAGCACTTTGGGAATGTATTTCTGCAGGCCGCCAATGTAGTGCAGGAACAGCTCGCTCATCTGCCCGTCGGCATTGGCGAATATCGGTTTGCCGGTGGCGATGTCCACCACACTTTGGTGGATGTGCATGGCGCTGCCCGGCTCGTCGCCAATCGGCTTGGCCATGAACGTCGCCGCGACGTTGTGCTTGAGCGCTGCCTCGCGCAGGGTGCGCTTGAACACGGTGATCTGGTCGGCCAGGTCCAGCGCGTCGCCGTGGCGGAAGTTGATTTCCATCTGCGCCGGGCCGTCTTCGTGAATCAGCGTATCGAGGTCCAGACCTTGCAATTCGCACCAGTCGTAGACATCCTCAAACAGCGGATCGAACTCGTTGGCGGCGTCGATGGAAAATGACTGACGACCACTTTCCGCGCGGCCCGAACGGCCCATTGGCGCCTTGAGCGGCAAGTCCGGGTCTTCACAGCGCTGGGTCAGGTAAAACTCCATTTCCGGCGCGACTATCGGCCTCCAGCCTTTGTCGGTGTACAGCTGCAGGACTTTCTTCAACACGTTGCGCGGCGACAGTTCAATCGGGTTGCCGAACTTGTCGAAGGTGTCGTGGATCACGATTGCGGTCGGCTCGATGGCCCATGGAATTACGTAAACCGCATCAGAAACCGGCTTGCACACCATGTCGATGTCGGCCGGGTCGAGCAGGTCGTAGTAAATGTCGTCGTCGACAAAGTCCCCGGTTACCGTTTGCAAAAGCACACTTTCCGGCAGGCGCATGCCTCGCTCATGCAGGAACTTGTTGGTGGGTGCAATCTTGCCGCGTGCAATGCCGGTCAGGTCGCTGACAACACACTCGACTTCGGTAATCTTGTGATCTTTCAGCCACGTGAGCAGCTGATCGAAAGGGACATTCATAAAGACCTCGTTATTGGTTTTATTAACGCCGGGGAGGGTGGTTTCATCCACCACACACTTCCCCTGTGTCGCGTTGACGTCTATCTTGGGCGAGCCTTGAGGTTCCATCTATCCACTTTCAGCAGCACCAAAACGCACCAAACGAGTGCGTAAGGTCACCCATGACAGCGTGCAATCCATTACAGGTCCAAGCGTTCAACACCGCCGATGTCGCCGAGCAAATCCGCGCCACACCGGGCTGGGTCCAGCATTACCAGCAGATGTCACCGGGGCATTTCGCCGGGCGGGTGCGTTACCTCGACCTGCAGGGCGTAGAGATTTACGAGGAACACATGAACACCCGGGTCGAGCAGAATTTCAGCGCGCCCGAGGGTTCACTGGCGTTCTGTTTCGATCGCAGTGACAACGCGCTGTACGTGTTGAATGAAGAAAGCCGCAACATCTGGATCACGCCGGAGAACTATCAGGAAATCGCCGTGGTGTTCGGGCCGGCGTTCGTCCAGCGTCACGGTCTGAATGTCGCCAGGCTCGAAGGGCTGTTCATGGCGCCGCTGAATTCGCGGCAGAACGCGCTGTTCAGCCGTTGGCTGAGCGGGACCTTGACCCGGTTGGCAGAAACCCTCGATCCGCCGAGCAAAGAGGCCTTGACCCAGCAGTTGCTGGAAGACTGTCTGTACATCCTCGACAACGCCTGTGTCTGCCTGGATCGCGGCGGTTTGCAGCGTCGTGCTGAAGAGCGGGCGGTGATGAAGCGCATCGGCGAATGGGCGGCCGATTCCCCGGAAGAAACCCTGAACCTGATGGAACTGTCCCAGGTTGCCGGGGTTTCACTGCGTCAGTTGCAGCATGCGTTCAAGGCCTATACCGGCATGACGCCGACCCATTGGCTGCGCTTGCGCCGCCTCAACAGCGCCCACCGCGAACTGCTTGGTCGCTCGCCCATGGAAACCACCGTGGCCGAAGTGGCGATGCAGTGGTCGTTCTGGCATTTGGGGCGGTTTTCCAGCAGTTATCGCGCGCTGTTCAAAGAGCTGCCGAGTGAAACGCTGAAGCGTAGCCGTCAGTCATAAGTCGCAAGAGGGCGAGTGGGGGTGATCTACACTCTTGATGGCTGAGAAATACTCGGAGGTCATCATGAACAGGTTGTCTTCCCTTGGTTTGTGTGTCGCGTTGTCGATTGCCGCCACGCAGGCATGGGCCGAAACGGTGGTCCCGATGAAGGGCCAGACTTCGCAACAAACCCAACTGGACATCGACGCCTGCCACAATGTCGCCGCCAGTCAGAGTTCAACGACGCCGCCGCCGGCATCCGGTGGCCGCCTGAAAGGTGCGGCAGTCGGTGCCGCTGCCGGAGCGGCTGGTGCTCAGGTTCGCGGACGCCAGCACGATGAGTATTATGATCGTGTGGATGACGACGTGAAGCAGGATTATCGGCAGAACCGGGCCAAAGAGACGGCCGCCGCCGGTGCGATGGTGGGTGCATCGCGTCAACGCCAGGAGCGCCGGGCGCAGGAGAAAACCGCCGCTTCCACCAGTTCGACGGCCTACACCAGTTGTCTGCAAGGCAAGGGATATCAGGTTAATCCCTGAACACGTTTTGGCGGTCGCTGATCCAGCAGATAAACCATCAGGCAGGCATACAACGTCACCAGGATGAACAGTCCCATGCGCACGGCAAATGCCGTGTAGACGTCTTTGCCCGCGAGACTGTCCTGCACCGACTGACCGAGCAGGATAATCATGGTGATCAGGCTGTTGAGCCAGAACCCCGGGCTTAACCGGGTCGGGCTCAGGGCGTACAACTTGCGCGCCAGGATCAGACCGAACAGCAACATCCACAGAAAAAACATCCATAGGTGCACAAACAGACTGAGGGCACACCAGAACAGCACGGCCAGCGCGCCACCGAGCAGGGTCGAGCCGACCAGTTCGCGACCGGCGTTCCGGGCAGTGATGGAACTCTGCTGTCCCAGGCCGACCGCCTTCAGAATGATCGGCAGATAACTTGCCGGATCGATCAGTGCCAGCAAAAACGCCGGCAGCACGATCAGGGTTGCACGCAGCGCAACCCGACTGACTTCTTCCGGCGGCAACAGCGGGGCGGCGGGTGGCGAGGGGGCGTTAGCCGGGTCGGGAAACAACCAGTGACTCACCGTTACCATCATCACCGCGAGGAGCAATCCTTTGACCAGCGCGCCGATAACCATCGCCGCGAGGTCGAACTCGGCGACACCGGCCGAGGGGATCATGGTCAGGCCGATCACCAGAAAGGTGACGATCAGGTTGTTGCCGCCGCGCAATCCAAAGCGAAAAACCAGAAACAGACTTACGCCGATCAGCAGCACGCCACTGACCGGGTAATAACGCAGGAGCGGAATCAACAACAGGCCGATGCCGGTGGTCAACATCGCAACCACGGCCAGCCCCAGTCCAGCCTTGAACGGCAGCGGGCGATTGACGGTGGCGAGCAGCAACAGCGCAAGCACCGGCGCCATAAACGGAATCGGTAATCCCAAACCGAAACTCGCAGCGAGACACAACGCAGTGCCCGTGGCCAGACGCAGTGCGCGCTGAGTCCGGGGCGTGCGATTAGTAGGCATACGCCAGCCAACTCATCAGGCCAAGAAACAGACGGCCGAGCGGGTTCAACGGATTGCCTTGAGTAGGGAAGGCCATGACTTCAGCCTGGCCCCCGGCACGGATGGCGCGACTGTCACGCAGCTTCGCCATCGAGTCCTCGGAAAACTCGATGATCACCGGAAAGCGCTGGGCCGGACGCAACCAGTCGCGGCTGTTCTGCACACTGGGTAACGTCCCGGGTGCGGGCGTCTGACCGACACTGACGCCATAGCCGACACTGCGCACGCGCCCGTCGAACACTTCGCCCGGCAGCGCATCCAGAACAATCGCCACCGGCGTATCGAGCCTGACCAGGCCAAGATTGTTCTCGGTCATGTCGGCGCTGATCCATACATCGTGAATGGCAATCAGGGTCATGACCGGACTGCCGACGGCGGCGAACTGTCCGGCGTCGGTGCGCAAGTCGGTGATCAAGCCTGCCGAGCGCGCGCGAATCTGCGTATTGGCCTGGTCCAGTTCGGCTTTCGACAACGCCGTGGCGGCACTGCGCAGCAGAGCGTTATCTTCCGCGCTGCCGCCTTCTTGCTCACGCGCACGCTGGACTTCGGCACGGGCGGCGGCGACCTGGCTGACGGCTTGTTCGCGGCTGGCGCGAGACACTTCGAGCAGGCGCACGGAAATGGTACCGGGGTCATCGCGGTACAGCCCCTCAAGGCGTTGATTATCCTGCCGCGCCTTGAGTTCGTTGGCCTGGGCGGCGCGCAAATTGGCTTGTGCCGAGGCAATGCCGGCGGTGCTGGCGCCGATCTGGCGGCGTGTCGATTCGAGATCTGCGCGAGCACGGTCGACTGCGATTTGATACGGCTGGGGATCCACCTCGAACAGAACGTCGCCGGCCTTGACGTCCTGGTTGTTGCGCACGTTGACGCGGATGACCCGGCCGGCAACTTCCGCGGCCACCGGAATCACAAAAGCACCTACCCGGGCCTGTTGGGTGTAAGGCGTGAACCGATCAGCCGTCAGATACCAAGCCAGGCTCAGGACGATCACCAGCAACACCCATTTGATGCCTTTTTTCGCGGGGTCAGCGGGTGGCTCGGGCGCTTTGGGGGAGGGCGGTGCGGCTTCACTCATGGTTTTTTACCTTTTTTGGCTTGCGCAGCTGAAGGCTCATCCAGCAGATCGCCCCAGTCCGTGCGTTGCTCCATTTGCCGGCGGGTCGCCGCATCGATTCTCGGCAGCGGACTGTACCAGCCACCGCCCAAGGCTTTGTACAGGGCGATCACATTGCTCACGGCATTGCTGCGGCTGACCAGGTAATTGTCCTGTTGTTCCAGCAAGGCGCGTTGCGCATCCAGCACCCGCTGGAAATCCGAATAACCTTCACGATATTGCGCGCTGGCCAGCACCAGCGAGCGTTTGGCGGCAACTTCGGCCTCGCGCAGGATTCGTTCGCGCTCCAGGGCTTTGATCAATCCGCTGGCAGCGTCATCGGCCTCGCGCGCCGCCTGGCGAACCTTGTCCCGGTAGGCCTCAATCAACTGCTGCAACCGCGCATCCTGGACACGCACGTTGTTGCTGATCTGGCCGTGGTCGAACAGGTTCCAGCGCAGACTGGGGCCGCCGATCAAGTCCAGGCTTCTGGACGTGCCGTTCAGCGTATCGGCCGACCAGACGATGCTGCCGAGCAAGGTCAACGACGGGTAGAAATCGGTTTCGGCCACGCCGATCAGCGCCGATTGCGCAGCGACATTCAGTTCGGCCGCGCGCACGTCGGGCCGACGCAGCAGCAGATTGGCCGGCACATCCTGCAGCACGGCGCGGTCTACCAGCGGGATCAACCCTTCATTATCAAGCAACTGCGACAGCGCGCCGGGTGGCTGACCGATCAACACCGCCAGCGCATTGCGGGTACGCAGCACCTGGTCTTCGAAGTTGGGAATGGTGCTCAGGGTGCCCAGGTATTGGGTTCTGGCCTGCTGCAAGTCGAGTTCGGCTTGCTGGCCGCTGTTGAACAGCTTTTCGGTGATCTCGAAATTACGCTGTTGCTGTTTGGCGTTTTCCCTGGCAACGCGCAAACGTGCTTCTGTGGTGCGCAACGAAAAGTAGGTGTCCGCCACTTGGGCGCGCAGCAGGACGAGCACGTCTTCATAGTTGGCCTGCGCAGCAAAGTAACCGGCATCGGCCGACTCGATGGCGCGGCTGAAGCGACCCCAGAAATCCAGCTCCCAGCCAATGTCGAACCCGGCGCTGTATTGCCAGAAATGGCTGTCCTGCGGATTGATCCCGCCGGATTGCCTGCGGTTGAAGTACAGACTGTCGACGCTGGCTTGCTGCAATTGCGGGTAACGTCCGCTTTGGGCGATTCCCAGTTGGGCTCGGGCCTCCATCACTCGCAGACCGGCGATCTTCAGATCCGAGTTGTAGGCATCCGCCTCGTCGATCAGACGATTGAGCACCGGATCGCCGAAGATTTGCCACCACTGGCGCATATCAGGATTCAGGCTGCGCTGGCTGGATTGCTCAAGGGCAGGGGAGCTCCAGTGGTCAATCCACGCTTGCTTCGGTGACTGAAAATCCGGCCCCAGGCGCACGCAACCACTCAGGCCGAGCACACACAGCAGGAGCAGTTGGCCAGATCGCGTCAGATGCATGCGTGTTTTCCACTCCAGGAAGTTCACAGGAGCATAGACGCCCGGATGATTAACTGACTGCTAAGCTTTTCAAGCGTCAACACATTCAATACGACCCGTCAAAAAAAGGAACGACAGCCATGAATGCACCCCATACCGCTGGATGGCGCTTCAAACTGGGCATTGCGATCATTTGCCTGATGCTCGGCTCATGGCTGACGGTGCCCATATTGGCGGCAGCGGATGTGCCGGGTTCCAGGATCGCGGCGCTGACAGGTGTCCTGTTTATCAGTAACAAGGTGCTGTTGATTATCGTCATCGCGGTTATGGGCAAGGCGGGGTTTCAACAGCTCAAAAGCAGTGTCTTTGGCTACGTGACTTCACTGGCACCGACAGCCGACACCGAAGTTGGGCCGTGGCGTCATCGGATCGGCGTCGTGATGTTTTGTCTGCCGTTGATTTCGGCATTTCTGGAGCCCTACGTTGACAGTATCTGGCCAGGACTCAGGCCGAATATCTGGCAGTTGCAGTTGTTGGGCGACCTGATGTTGATCGGCAGCTTTTTTGTACTGGGAGGGAATTTCTGGGAAAAAGTGCGTGCGTTGTTTATTCGGACAGCGCGGGTCGTGAACACGAGTGCGGTGTGATTATTGGTTAACTTAACTAAAGGGCTATTTAGTATAGCTATTTGCCATCATGGTATCTGGAGCAACAATTGCGGCTAAACAGTGAAGCAATAGTGACGGCGCTTAACCTTGAACCGCATCTTGAGGGCGGCTACTTCCGACGAACCTTTCAGGCCGATCAGCAGCCTCTGGTCGAGACGGTCGGTGGTCCGCGCTACTTGATGACGTCCATTTACTACCTGTTGACCACAGAGTCTCCGATCGGCCAGTTTCACTTTAACCAATCCGACATCGTGCATTACTACCATCTGGGCGATGCCATTCGGTACAGCCTGATTTTCCCGGACGGCGAACTGAAGACTGTTGTGATGGGCAGCAACCTCATTGCTGGAGAATTGCTGCAGCTGCATGTACCGGGCGGTATCTGGAAAGCTTCGCAGCTTTTGGATGGATCAGCAGGATTTGGTTTGATCAGTGAGGCGGTATCGCCAGGGTTTGATTTCGCGGATATGCAGATGGGTGACAGGCAAAAACTGTGCGAGGCGTTTCCTGAGCATTCGGCGTTGATTGAGCAGCTAACGCGAGAATGAGGGCTGAGGGGGAAATCAGCTGCGCCAAATCCGCGTGCGACCGGGCTAATCTCGAAACACCTTGTTACGTGTAATGTATATTATGTTAAATAAGATGCTATGTTAGAAATGTTCATGTAGACCTTTTCAACAATCACCAGCATCGTTGTCAGCCTTCACCGAACGCTTTCGCCCTCAGCCGCTTAGCACCGCTCCTGAAACCAAAGTCTCAGGAGCCAATTCACCAATCGCCGACTAGAGCGCTGCAAAGCCCGGTGATATTTGACTCAGCCTCAGTCCGCGGCTAAACCTAAAACACCCAGATGCATCGCACCTCTTGATAATACTTCCCTAGAGGCTGCGGCGATGCGTCCATTCATCTTCTTTCCGATCTTTCCTGCATACACCCAATGGCGCCCTGAGCGCGGAACCAACGTTCCCGAGTCCATCGCCGTCTGCGATTGTCTGGAAAGGGTTTGTCCCGATGCTCAGCCATTCATTGGTACTTGGTACTGCATGGAGTTCCTCAAGCGCAGCGCGATTACGAACCCCACTAGCTTCAGGTACAACGAATTGGCCAGGTGCCTGGAACTTATGCTGCTTTGGAGCTTTCATACCCGCGTGCCTCTGTTGGACTGGGACGAACAACAGGTGGATGGCTTCCTGAGTTTTTACTGCGATCCTCCTGTGGAATGCACGGCGGCGTCCGCTCGCAATCGATTTTTGGAGGACTACTCGGCACCATTTAAAGACTGGGCGATCAACCCAGATTGGCGGCTATTCAGACGGACTCCCTGCGGAAATGGATCATTGAACCCCGTCACCCGCGATGTCTTTTTGTGTTTGGTTTTACATGTTAGGCATTTCTTTGACTTCTACCTATTGTCCACAGGTAGCCCGCACGCCAATCCTGCCGATGGATTTTCTAGCGCCTCGAGGAACCTTAACTGGAGTAGAAGCTCGGTCGTACTCACTGAAAGTCAGCTCGACTGGCTTTTGATGGATGCTCTGACGTCACGCGTTCACAGTCGCCATGCCTTACAGGTGATGATGTACCTTGGGTTTGCGCGCTATACCAACCTGACCGCAAAGCAAGTAGTTGGTAGCCCAAGCGCGCAGTTCACACTCGACCGCTTAAGGCACGAGACTGATGGAGGCTGGAGCCTTTCAGCGTCATCCAGCGGCGTGTCGGATAGCTGGTTACGGTTACCCGCACCTATGAGTCCGTTGATTGAAAGGTACCTGCAGTCACGACAAGTGGATTTGATCCGCACATTGCCGAATCTGCCACTGTTCCCTCAGCTTAGTGATGTTGACGGCTATAAATATAATTCCATGTCAACCTATGTGGAGATAATTCGCGAGCTTGTTGCTGATTTAGCGCGTGCTAACGACGATCCCGGTATCGCTGCGTCGGCAGACTGTTTTCGGAAACTCTCATTCAGTATGGTGCGCCGCTCGACTCGCTTCGCTTGACGCTTACCGTCGTGGGAGCAATGGAAAATGTCCTGAGAACAAGATCAGCACCCTCCCCACCTGCGCCTGTGGAGCGTCGACCGACAGCAGCTTTACTCAGTCGAGTCGCCATCCTTCAACCACGGCGCCGCCGTAGGTGGACTTCCACTTTTTGAGCACAGTGTGGTTTCCGCCCCGGGTCTCTATCACATCGCCGGTATGAGGATTCTTGTAGCGTTTGACAGGATATTCCCGTGGACGGCGTGTAGATTTCGTAGCGCCCACTGCCGGCAATTTTTGTATAACGCTTTTGTCAGCATGGGCGGGCTGGGAGGATTCCTTTCGAGGCGCGAGGTACATGAGTATGTCACGAGGTGTAAATTGAAATTTCTCGGCTAGCTCGTCAAGGTCGTTTAGAAAACGCAAAGCGCGTATAACTTCTGCATCGCGTAACAAGGAAGCAGCAGTTTGAAACTCGGACTGAATACGACGGTTGATTTGAAAAACTTCGGCTATCTTTTTCACAACGCCACCTCACAACAGCTTTTCTTAACTTCATCCTTCGTGCGAGCTGGTTTTGTCGATGCTGGTTTTTGAAGCTTGAATGCGTGCTCGAAACTCTTCCGGACTGTACCCATCATAACAAATATCTGCCGGATCGGGTTCGTTGAGGTCATTCTCGTCCAGAATGACTAACGCGCTTAAATTCTCCAGATAAGACATAGTCGAATTATCGTGTTCTGGAGAGTTGATATCAGGGTCACGGGCAAGCAGCAGTCGTGCAACATCTGGAGCATTGAAACCATACGCATCCATCAAATTGTGTAAAGCATTGAAAAATTGCTCATCAAGTATAAAGTCACTGGAGGCCCGAATTTTCTCTACCTCACTGGTGGCTTCAGCCAAACGACTTTCCGCCTGCCTAAGGGCTAAAAATTCGTGAGATCTGGACATGGTTTATCAGCTCCGTCGCGCAAGTGCTAGCCTCGATTCTAGCGCATCAAATTGAGGCTCGAAAGGACACGAGGCAGTTCTAAGATTATGAGGCAGCGAGTCACACCGCTTCACCGGTGCCGCTTTGCAGTCAGTTGAAGTCGCGGAATATCAAGGACATATGAGCATCTGGACGCGCCCTAAGCGAGTTTCCGGACTCGCAATGCCGATTTTTATCGACCGCTACTGTGGGTTTTAGATTTTTTTCGAATATTGTCACTTTGCAACGCCGAGCACTATGCACCTCTCGGTTCCCAACCCTCCCCGGCAGAATGGTAGTTTTCCTACAAACGTGCCCTTCCCTACGCGTCCACTACTGAAAGCTTCCAAGGTGCTAGCACCACGATTTTGTCTTTAATTGACGTGCGACTAAGCTCGTAAAGCCCTCATGTCGTACAGACAATTGAATCCTTAATCGACTGAAATCATTGGCCTAAGCATGGCAGCGCCTTACCAGATTAAAGCTTGTCAATAGGATGAAAAATCGTAGCAGTGGCGTTCTATGGTTTGGGCGTGCCCACGGATATCCATTATCCATGCGTTGCGATCTATTTGGTTTCACAACTTTTTGAGAGCGATAACCCAGGGAAGCCATAAAGCTCTGTAGCCATAAAATATAGCGCCTGAATTTGAAGACATTCGCCCCAAAGTTGATTGTTTCACGGAAAGAGTAGGCCGCATTCTCCAAGCTGATACTTGATTCATGTTGGACACCGTTGAAGTTGATGGCGTCGCTGGTGACTTCTATAAATGGGCCCTTTCAAACATCAGATGCCCACTCATCCGAGGCGTGCTCGTAGAGTATTTGTTGGGTAAGTACATACGGAAGCACGCCCCGTTCATTGCACGCCCAGCGATCATTAGGTTGATCTGGCAGGATGCCAGCGTGAACCGGTCAAGTGATCTTGGACACCAGTTACGGTTTACGCAGCCAATCGCTCCTTCGCGACTGGCGAACGGTAGTCGTTAAGGCATTTGTAGTTTCCGTTCCATCTGATCCATGGTTGACTTCTCCTTTGAGCCAGCTCAGGACTAACCTCGACAGAGTCGAAAACCAGGATACGAACCCATGTCTATCAGCGCCATTGCGAAGCGGTTGCAGGAAGCAAAGCAAGTAGTTGTTTTCACCGGCGCCGGCGTATCAGCAGGGAGTGGCATTCCTACCTTCCGAGATGCGCTAACGGGTCTTTGAGAACGATTCGATCCTGCCCAATTGGCGACCACTGAAGCATTCCGGGCAGATCCAAATCTTTGCTGGGGCTGGTATGAATGGCGTAGACGAAAGGTTCTTCAGGCGCAGCCGAATGAAGCACATTTCGCGATAGCAGAACTTGCCAAGCACGTTCCTAAATTAACAGTCGTCACTCAGAACGTTGATGACCTGCATGAGCGTGCCGGCAGTGATGGAGTGATTCACCTCCACGGCAGCCTCCACTCTCCGAGGTGCATCGACTGCGGCAATGCGCATGAGTCGCCCCTCCCCCCTGTTGAACTGTCCGAAGAAGGGGGCCGTCTCGAACCGCCGCGATGCAATGCTTGCAACGGGTATATCAGACCAGGTGTCGTATGGTTCGGGGAGATGCTACCTGATGCACCGTGGAGTTCAAGAGTCGAACAAGTAGAAAGCTAGGCGTACCGCGTAATGTGACGAATCAAAAGGAAGGGACAAATGTCGGTGCAGTACCGTAAGCGGGTCAAAATTGTGCATGGGCTGTGGTTGCATGTATCCAGCGACTGTCTCTCTCCGACGTTCGAGATTGCCGGGACGGTGGTCAGAAAACTCAACAGGCGAGGCATGGAGGCGGATGAAATCAACATCAAGGATCTACAGGATATCCTCAGCCATATCAACAAGGCGCGTGTAGCGCTCACGAATCAACTCACCCTGCACCAGGAAGCCTTGGAATCGCAGCGCAAGCGTTCTAAGTGGCTACGACCGATCCTGAGTCTTTTTTTTCAACGCAAGGCGAGATCTCGACTCGACCAGGCGGAGGCTCAAGGGGCGCTCCAATTAAAAGAACAGCAGGATGAACTCGAAGCTTACGGCCTGCGTTTTGAATGGTCTATGAGCAGCGACATCTCGCAGAAATATGACACGGTGCTTAAGACCTTTTCGGACGTCAAGCTCAGCGAAGTGATCTGGAATATCACGAGTTCCAGCCCCGTCGATCAGTTTACTGAACGCTCCAATTCTCGCCGCGCTGTAGGTCGTTGCCCCGTAAGCTTTGAAAAGGGCAAGCCGCGTTGCCTTCTAACCGCTGTTGATGATCCCTATGCAAGTGTGCCTCTGCTTCCAAACGGGAATGGAGAGGCGTTGTACCTTTTCCCTGGGATTGTGGTGCTCGAAGGTATTACTGGCCTGAAGGTTCTGTCGATCAAAGATCTCACCATTACGGCGGGTACAGCTCGCTTCATTGAAACGGATGCGGTACCCAGTGACACAAGCATTGCGGGATTCAGCTGGTTGCGGAAAAACAAGGATGGCTCCCCGGATCGACGCTTTATCGATAACTACCAGATCCCGAAAGCTCGGTATGGAGAGGTGCAATCCAAAGGGCGGGGGCTCGATGAGGAATACCACTTTTCGAGCGAAGGCTATGGTCGCTCGTTTGGAAGATCTCTTGAAGCCTTGAAACGCTCAATGGCGTGGGCAGATCAAGATCCTTCCCTGAGCATCCCAGAGAGTCATCACTAAGGCTGACCTTTTCCACCGTACACCTGTACAGCACCGGAGCGCCTGCTCGGCACTCCGATTTTGATCCCTCTTTGCCCGGACTGTCACGCCGTCGTTCGCAGGCGAGTAAACGTCATGAGTATTGAGAAACTCGGAGAGTGCCTGGCTTCGACCGGATCGTCCCGCGACTGATCTGCATTAGTCGACAGAGATGAAACCTAGTCGGAACGCGTAGGCTCTTCCTCGCCAGTGTCTTCTGGGAATGTGATGACGGAGTGGATGATCGCGTTCGTGTACGTGTCCATGAAGACCGTAATGTAAGGCGCCGCAACCTTTCCATCGTCTCTGATTACAAGGGTATCCAATCGCGTACGGTCAACTTGTATGTTCTCCATCACGGATCTCCATGCGTCACAGATAGTTAGCAGGGAAAGAAAGCATTACCTAGTCTAGCACCGCCAACTGTGACTGCTTGAGGAACAGCATTCACTGGATTGCCTTAGGCCAACCGAACCTGCTGTCGCGTGTCCTCAAGTTCCACCGCAGCCTCCTGATGGTGCTGCGGTTACGCGCAGGCGGTTCTCTTAGCTTCACCCTATTTTTTGTGCCTGACCTAGGTTTATTGCCTAAGTGGCCAATCTCCTACGAGCATCCGAAGCTCTCTCTCAGGTGTAGCTGCCACCTCGCGCACACCCTTTCTCACCACGCACGATCATTGTCGATTTATCGCGCGCGCAAGCTAACCACAGCCCTGCCCTTCGAGTATTGATCGCCAAATCGTGGCTCCGCTCGCAATTGCAGATGACCAGCAATCGCATGCTCCCTGAGTCGCTGGAGTGCGTCCCGAAATTCGGATGCGCGTGGTTCATCTCGATGCATATCACTCTTGGCGCTGATCATCTGCTCGCTCGCTCAGTGGTGGATTCTTTTCATGTTGAAGTTGCTTCAGCTCTTGTCGTAGCTGTTTGACCTCTTTCTGAGTCGCCTCCAGCAGCGTCTGTGCATTCTTGGCTCGTGTATCGGCCTGAGTGACAGATTCGCGCAGGGAGACTGATTCTTCGCGGGAATGAGCAAGCTGATCGATAAGCTGCTCTTTAGCCCCCTCCTCTCTAGCTGACGCGATGGCCAATGCATTCAGTTCAGCGGTGAGTCGCGCAATGGTGTCGTCTTGGGTGGACATTACTTTGGTCTGCTGGCGGGAGTCGCTGAGCAGACGCTCGTTGTCTCGATTCAAGCGGCTGAGTTCGTCCTGCTTCACCGAAAGTGTCTGCTGCAACTGACGATGCTCAACTTGGATTTGTTGGAGCTGGCCTTCATGACGGCGCTGTTCTTGTTCGCGCTGATCTTTTACGGCCGTGCGGTAGTGCTCGAGTGCGTCACGAGCATGCAGGTGCTTTTCTTCCAGCGAGCGAATCTGCTCGTCTTTCTCATGTACCCGTACTTCTAGGTCAGCGCAGCTTTGGCTCAGGCGAGCGTTGCGAGTGAGCTCAGATTGCAAGCTGCTTTGGCACGTACTCAATTCGCCTGCCTGGACGTCGAGCGCTGCCTTAAGGCTATCGTGCTGGCGCTGCAAATCCGCTAAGGCGGCTTGAGTCTGCTCAAGCTGTTCATTTATAGACGCTCGGTGCTTATCGAGCTCTGCTCGAGCCTCGGCTACTTCCTCGGCGCCTTCCTCGAGCAAACGATCCAACAACTGGCCAACCAGCCCGTTGAGCTCATCACTCAAGCGTTCGCGACGCTCCTCCGGCCGCGGCACCACTTTTTCGAGTTCGCCTAGATAGCGGGCAATGGTCGTCATCGAGCCAGTATTTCCAAGCTCGACCCGCACAGCGTTGATGCTGGGATTTACACCCCGAGCGATCAGCGCATCTCGTGCTATCTGGACGATTGCCCTGTTAATACCGCCCCGCGCCATGTCATCTCCTACGATTTCGTAGTGTAAAACGTAAAGTGTAATTACATATTACATTGAGCTGAAAAAGCAGTCACACAAATTGAATTTCTATGATCAAATAATGGAGGCTTATGGCTTCTTGACCCTTCGTAACGCGCGGAGAGCCGCCCATTGGCGTATTCAGGCAGAAACGCTCCGATTTTGAAGGCAAAGTACGATGGAAAAGGCAGATCGGTACCTCAGCGCCGGCACCCGTGAGAACACAAGGAAAAGCTACCGAGCGGCGATCGAGCACTTTGAGGTGACTTGGGGCGGATACCTGCCTACGACCGGCGTGGGCGTCGTTCGCTACCTGGCGGAGTACGCCGACAAGCTCTCCATCAACACTCTGAAGCAACGTCTGGCAGCCCTTGCGCAATGGCACATCACTCAAGGTTTCCCTGATCCGACCAAGACGCCTGACGTTCGCCAGATGATCAAAGGCATCAGGGTCGTTCACCCTGCAAAGGTTAAACAGGCCGCCCCACTGCTGCTGAAGCACCTGGAGCAGGCGGTCACATGGCTTGAAAGGGAAGCTGCAGTTGCCCTTGAACGCGGAGATTACAAATCGCTGGTGCGTCACCGTCGCTCGGTGGCGATCATCTTGATTGGATTCTGGCGTGGCTTTCGAGGCGACGAGTTGGCCAGGCTTACGGTGGAGGACACCCAAGCCATAAGCGGCGAAGGCATTACCTTTTTCCTGCCCTACACCAAGGGTGACCGCCAGCATGAAGGAACTACGTTCCAGACGCCGGCGCTCGCCATGCTCTGCCCAGTGGAGGCCTACATCAACTGGATAACAGTTACCGGGATCGCAAAAGGCCCGGTGTTCCAGCGGATTGATCGCTGGGGCAATCTGTCAGGCAAAGCCATGCAGCCGCATAGCCTGATCCCCGTGCTACGCCGCATTTTCAAAGAGGCAGGATTGCCAGCGGAGCTGTATAGCAGCCACTCGATGAGGCGCGGCTTTGCAACTTGGGCGTCCGCCAACGGGTGGGACATCAAGGGGCTGATGAGCTATGTGGGCTGGAAGGACATGAAGTCGGCGCTGCGCTACGTGGATGCCAGCATGTCGTTCGGCGGAATCGCTTTGCGCGCGGCTCAGCAAGCGCCCTCCATTGAGAGTAGAAGGATTTCCGGTGATCACCCACGCACTGATTGACTCCTAGGCATGCGAGACCTACAGGTGTTCTGCTTTGCCCCGGTCGACGCCGCACGTCACTAGCCGCCAGTGTTACCTTGCGTGCTATGTCGATGCTGGGGGGCGTTTGCAGGGCCGGCGGTTCGAGCCCCAATGGCGCAAATCGATGCGCCCTAAGCTACACAACGTGAAGGCAAGTTAGAGAGGAAGGAGTAACGCCATGGCATGGTTTACTGATGATCGTTCGGAGCGGGAGAAAAACAGAGAAAAAGCCTTCATCAAAGCTGTTAACAACCTCAAGACCCTCGCCGTCACCGCGGATGGAGGCATGTCCATTGACCCAATTGAGATCCAGGACAAAGTCATAGCGGCGCGCTTAGGGCTTCGGCATTTCGTCACACTGAAAAGGGACAAATAATTTCTATGCAAGGTGAAGTACGCTGTTGTGTTTGAGATCCGCAGGCCGAGAGGAACGCCATGTCAGATAAAAAAATGCTCACCTCTCGGGAGGTTTACGTAGTGCTGCGCGATGCCCCCACGATTTCACGCTCAATGCGCAGAATTACAAACGCCACTTGGGATGAAATCTATTGCGGGCTGATGACCGTTAACGTCGACGACTGGGTGATAACGCTCTACAACGACTGCGGAGAGTTAGACTACTGCGATAGCTGTTACAGCCCCGATGGCCGAAAATACGATTTCTCCTCACGGGATATCTCAGATCCCATTGAGCTTTTATCCGCCGAGGAGCATGGGGGGGTGGAGGAACTACTACGCCGTATCTGAACAACCTTTGCCGCACTTGAGCACTGCGAAACGGCTGACGAACCATCAAATGAATGGTGGCTCGAGAATACGCGTGACGATTCAAGCCCCACAGTATTGTTCTAACGCTGGGGTAAAACGCCTTGGGGTCTGCTAATCATAGCCGTTGTTTCCAAAACATCGAGATGGTCACCCCCCGTCGCATCCATGAGTGCATTAACAAGCCAAACCGCGTCAAGCATGCTGAACGAATAACCCATAAAGCCCACAACCAGCTCGATACCGCCATCATCAATCGTATTCACGCTGACATTGCCCTCTGAAGTATCGCAATCGTGTAACGGGTCACAAAACCGTATTTCGTCCGTCGTTCCGTGACAGCTAAACTTTCCGTCAGCCGTGTAAACCCAACCGGATACGCGTTTTCGGTATTTCCTCTGCAAAGTACATTCACGTCCTGCCGGTGTAGGTACAAACTTCGCTTTGTTTCCGACAGTGATTAAGACAGCGTCATACAAGCAACGCGCGATTTCCTGTGCGACATGGTCGGAAAACCTGATTGAGTCTATGGACATTTTTATTGAAACGCCGTAATCGCCCTGGGTAGACACCAAGCAATCATATTTATCATCGTACTCACGATCTCGCCAGCAAGTGAACTCGCGCTTCGCCAGATATGCTACTGATTCGATACTGCAGTTTTCCACGTAAGCTCTCCGTCATTGGGTGTTAGAAATAACAACGGACGCTTGAATTGAAAACTTTAGCGAAATGACAAAATATTGTTATCTCGGACTTGTATAGACCTGACGCGGCTACACTTGGCCGGATCTAAAACGCCAGGATACAGTGATCATTTGTGCGTGCCCCTTTCAGGGGTGGGTTGTCGTGAACCAAGCCGGTCGCAAGCTTCCGTCTTGGCCCTGTGGGCATCCATCCCGCACGCCTCCGGCCGCCGGCCTGCGCGCTCCGCTCGCTTCGGAGCTTTGCTCAGGCGAACTGTAACGTAACTTTTGATTTGTAACGTAAGCAACGTTACTGAGCACAAAGCACGTTACAGACCAATCAATTCGGGTGTTTCCTGGAGATGGATGCGTCACCAAGCGTCAGGCCCTATGCGTTTCTCTCTGATCAACTCGGAAAGCAGGCTACTGGATTAGAGTTGGCGGCTGATACCTCACCACCTTCCAATAGGCTGGACGAAATGATCAGGACATTGTCCTGCTCATCATTGAAAATACTGCCAAGGGTCACGAATACAGGAGCGCGGCATGAAGTGGCTAGATCGATTGATGGGATTCGTTTGTCGAGACAAAAGATCGGGCCGCGAGCAAGCCAGAGATCGCGCGTTCATAGCCGCCCTCTCAACAATCTGCAGTCTCTTCGCGTTACGCCAGACGGCGGCATGTCGATTGATCCCAACGAGATTCGAGAGAAAGTGATAGCGAGTCGACAGTCACTTAAGCGATTCGTGCGATGACCATTACTGTTCATTCACTGTCCACGCAGCCGAGCCTATGGCTCGAAGGAGCGATAGCAGGACAGAAATGGCATCGTGTTCAGCGACTTTATGGTGCATTGCGCAAGGGCCGCGCCAATTTCATACTCGAATTTTAGGCAAAAAAAGTCCCAATTAAGGGACTTTTTCGGCATGCATTACGATCCGTGCTGTCGGGTGACTCTACGATCAGAATTGGCATCGTCAATGCAACTGAGACAACTGTATATTCATACATAATTCTCGTCAAGCAAAAATTTCGGGTAGGTATAAACGCGGAAAACGAACGCGCACAGGCTCAGACTACCACTCCCCTTTCGAGCCTACCAATCAGATCCAAAACAGCGTTCGCTTCCACCCTGGTGCCAAACATGTCCAATGGCCGCCTCAGTCCAAGACCTTGAACCGGCGAGCTCATCCATTCTGCTGCAGCGACCGTATCGTTTTCGAACAGAGAAAGGGCTTCCTCGAACACCGTAATTAATGCGATCAGGCGATCGCTTTCAGCAGTGTTGAAGCGACCAGCTTTTGCCCTACGCGCCAACGTCGTGGGCGACACGCATATAGCATGGGAGATGTCCGCACGCGGCATCTGAACCAGGGTCGCTATCTGGTCGAGCAATTCGAAAGGAAGACCTTGGCGTACGAGTTCATACAACCTGGCTCCACGCGAAGGCAATCCAATGGCTCCCCAAATGCTCTCAGAGACTGACGGCGCTGGCTGATATTCAATAGTCATATTTCAGATCCGTATGAGCCGGGCGGAACTGGCATTCCCCATTTGTGAGCATCAGCAGCAAGACTAATTACCAATGGTCGATGCACTCAACGGTCTCCTTCGGAACGGGACGTACGGATTGTGTGGTGACTGGAGATATAGCTAGCTTCACTACACTCACCGCCAGCATCAATGATGCTAAGCCCCTGATCGAGCATCTGCACCTTTAGCGGCGATGGCCGCATTCATGTCCTCTATGCTCACGGCAACTGTCGGCTTCCGGATTATGCCCTTGAGGCTTTGCACAGGATGAATAGCCGCAACCATCGCGAACTGGCCATCCGAAATTTCAAAGAAATCAACTCGATCTCCTGGCTTCAGGCCTAGCGAATCGCGTACATGAGCAGGGATTGTGATTCGACCGCGAGATGTGAGGGTTGCGGAAGGCATGGGGATACCTACGAGAATGACTTATTACATAGTAGCTAGGCTTTGCGCCGAGATGTCATGTCGACCATCGAGTTGAGCTGGGCTTTGTGGGCCCGAAAAAACGACTATCGAATGAAGCGTGGGGTGAAGTGTATCCCTCTCCTGAGGCTAATGCCCGTCATCAACTCCTTCGTGTTTATCTCTAGCAGATCTATGTTTATCTAATAGCCGCATTTCATGCTGCCACTCGAAAAGAAACCGATCCCAATCGTGGGCATATGGCCCTTCCGGGACACGTGTTGATCCCACACTGGCACGCAAGAAACGCTCGCGCCAAGGCTGTGGGATGTTTTCTTCGCGGACTATGCGGCAGCCTATCGGGTGGGGCTCGGTGGGTATCGAATCACGAAGCTGTTCAACACTGAGTGCCTGTGCAGGCATCGACGTGTCATGGCGCTCACGTAGCTCGATATCGTCGAGAACAGCTAAGACGTCGAGCGCCTTGGGATCTCCAGGCGAGATGGAGGCAAGCGCCCAGAGCGCCTTTCGCCTGGATAACTCTCGATGCCGGAACTCTTTGTCATGACTCATCGCAATCAATCTCTAACCGACTTGGAGGCCGCTGCCAGGCGCTCGCAAAGCTCAGCAAGGAGCCGGGCATCGAGCAAAGCATGATGTGGAAGTTCGGGTAGCGTAATGTCACCGATGTCGTCGGCTTCAAAATGCCTGAACAAGTGGATCAGATTGGTAGGCCTGTTCACCACATGGCTTGGCCACCTGTGATCGACATACGCGAGCTCACAGAAAAAATCCCAGTCCCAGTCTGGCGCGTCCGTGCAGATTTCTATCGGGCCGTCGATATTGCTGAGGAAAACCCACAGAGCGGCTTGGGCCTTCACAAGTGACATTCCATGACGGGGTAGATCCAGCTGAGGCAGTACGTTCTGAATTACAAAATCACTGCAGTCCGCGACCTGGTAAGTATCCGTCAGCTCTACATAAAACTCGTCACCAGTCTCTGAGACTAAAGCCAATGAGATCAGCTTCGAATTCCGGTTGAGCTCAGTAAACTCACAGTCCAAAAAAAGCTTCATGGTCTTCCTTCCTATGCGGGAGCTCATCCTTACTCATAACTGCGGTGTATCCTAAACCAAGGGCAGAAACCAGCTGCGTGCACCTTAGCGAATCGAGGAGAAGCGAATGGCCGAAGCTGTGCGGGGATCTGATTAATGAAGCATGTCCGTCTAATCCGGCATGGAGAAAGTGCAGCCAACGCTGGTGAAGCCAGTCTGGATCACGCGAACATCCCTCTTACGCCGAAGGGTTGAGCAAGCACACTTGCTGGCCCAGTCGTTCAACAATGCTCCAGCTTTGATCATTGCCTCCCCATTCGCTCGAGCGCAAGCAACCGCGAAGGCTACTGCAGCGGCCTTCCCTGCCACCCCGCTTGAGACTTGGCCCATTCACGAATTCACCTACCTTGAACCAGCGCGGTGTGCGAACACGACTGTTGCCCAGAGACGGGATTGGGTCGAAGCATATTGGGCCAAGTCAGATCCTACATTCACGGATGGTGTGCGGCACCAGGCCATCTTCCCCACTACAAGATATGCATAGTGTTCGGCATGACCAGTGCCGACACGGCCGTACGTAGCGCTCTACGCCGCAACACGTGCGCCTATGACGCACCTGCGTCTTCGCATTCGGTAGTTCTCCTTCGGTAGACATGGAGTCGTGCGTATACTTCGCTTCTTCTCAATTGCTTAAGCTTTCCAATGAAAAAACTGCTTTCCGTAGTAGCGCTGGCCCTCTCGGTAATTACCCCCGCCTTCTCAAGCCCTCCCTCGACCTTTTCCGAAGCCAAAGTCATAGCCAAGCAGAAAATCTACCTTGACCAAGCGAACAGCTCCATGGGCGAGTTGTATTGCGGCTGCAAATGGACGTGGGTTGGCAAATCAGGTGGTCGTATCGATGCTGAGTCATGCGGCCTTAAGGCCAGAAAGCAGGAGAATCGAGCAGAGCGGACTGAGTGGGAACACATAGTTCCAGCCTGGACATTCGGTAACCAACGCCAATGCTGGAAGAACGGTGGTCGAGAACGTTGCGTGGATGATGATCCCGTATTCCGAGCGATGGAAGCTGATCTGTTCAACCTATACCCATCTGTTGGAGAGGTGAACGGCGACCGTAGCAATTTCAACTATGGTATGGCCTCGGGAGTAGCGCCGCAGTATGGGCAGTGCAAGACACGGGTTGATTTCAATCAACGAGCTGCGGAACCGCGTGACGAGGTTAAAGGGCTGGTCGCTCGGACAACCTTTTACATGTTCGACAGATACAACCTCAATATGTCTCGTCAGCAGCAACAGCTACTGATGGTCTGGGACAAGCAGCACCCGGTTTCGGCTTGGGAGCAAGAGCGGGATAGACGCATTGCGGCAATCATGGGGCACCCTAACCCTTTCGTGACCGGTGACCGACGCTGGACGCAAGGATACAAGACAGTTGGTGATGGCGTAGTTAGCGCCATTCCAGTGAGTCCTCCACGAGCAGCCGCTCAGCCGACTCTAGCAAGCTCGACTGGGGTAGGTTTGATCATCGGTAACCGGAAGAGCCAGGTGTATCACCTCTCAATGGGTTGTCCTGGTTATGGGCAGGTGTCTGCGAAAAATCAGATTTCCTTCACGTCAGAATCTGAAGCTCAAGCGGCGGGGTATCGTAAAGCAGGCAATTGTAAGTAGCTGCAGTCGCGTATTGTGGAGTCTACGGAGTGTCTGGCTCAATAAAGCGTCAAATCGAGCCGGGCCTAACTGGCCCGAAGAAGCGATAGCAAAAATCAGCCTGAGCTCCCGTGGCCGAGTGAAGCGTGCGATGAAGCTAAGATAGGACTCCCCTCTCCAGTCGACGGATAAGATCGAGGACAGCGTTCGCTTCTACCCTCGTCCCCAACATTTCCAACCTTGGAGCTCTGGGCCACCTGATAGGTGGTCTTGAGACGTAGTTTCTCTTCGTTGTCATAGACGTTCAATCCTATGGGCGCGGTTTCGCAGTAGAAGCGCGCTCCGTTACGCATTGATCCCGTTTCCATTGAGATTCGGCATCGTCCGGAACTCCAAGCTTGCGACGTCTCGATCATGTGGCGAGCACCCGGAAGTAACGCCGACCCGCCAGCTACACTAATTCGATACATTTCTGCACAGAGACTTCGACCATGGCTACCAAAACCGCAATCGTATTCGCTGGCGGCGGCAGTTTGGGTGCGGTGCAGGTAGGTATGTTGCGGGCCTTGGTCGAGGCCAATGTTCGATTCGACATGGTGGTTGGCGCTTCGGTAGGCGCTATCAACGGTGCGTACTTTGCCGCAAGGCCCGATTCCGATGGCGTCGAGGCGCTCGCCGGATTCTGGCGCGGGCTGAGTAAAACTGACATCTTCCCCCTCTCTTGGCTCGATACCTGTAGAGGACTGATCAAACGGCGTGGCTATCTGTTGCAGCCGGCGGCCTTGAATCGACTGCTGGGTCAGGCACTGCCCATTCACCGCATTGAGGATGCAGCGCTCCCCCTATACATCGTCACCACCAATCTGCTCAGTGGTGCCGAGACGGTTCTGTCCAATGGCGAACTCGAGCAGGCGTTACTGGCCAGTGCTGCCATCCCGCTGGTGTTCCCCTGCGTACAAATCGCCGATCAGTTCCTGGTTGACGGCGGTGTGGCGAGCAATACACCTATTGCGACCGCCGTAGCCTTGGGAGCCACCAACGTCGTGGTAATCCCTACCGGGGTGAGTTGCGACCTAACGCAACCGCCCCGAGGGCTGGTCGCCCTAGCCCTGCACACCGTCAATCTGATGAGCATGCGCCAGTTGGTGAGTGACATCGAACACTTCCGCACTCTCACCAGCCTGCACATCGTCCCGCCCTTGTGCCCCGTGGATGTCTCGGTGTTCAACTTTGACCAGACCGAGTCTTTGCTGCAGCGTGCCTATGAGCAGACCCTCCGGTGGCTGGAAAGTGGGGGGCTCGAACGCACCAAGGTACCTGGAGCCCTGACCATCCATTCACATGCCCATGAGCATTGAGTGATGTGAATTACCTATAAAAGAGTCCCTCAACACTCCCTGCAATATCGCGAGAGTACCTGGAGAGGTTGAACGAGCCCCATGAAAGACAGGACACCGTTTCCCCCTTACGATAAGGGATAGGCAAACGGTTATGTTTATGACTAACAGCAATGATAAGAGCGGTGAGTGACGCGGCGTTTTCTCTAGGCAAAGCACCCTCCTCGCCCCGGCCTCGCTTCTTTTAATCGAAGTTCAATTTTTGGGCGAGCGAACAATTCTCTATGGGATTGGTCGTATTACCGATGCACCTGGTTGCGCCCATTGCGCTTGGCTTTATAGAGCGCATTATCGGCACGAGTCAGCAGCGTTTCCAGGTTGTCGCCAGCCTCGAAGAGTGCGATACCGAAGGACGCCGTAATCGTGTCGAGCATTTTGTCGCTGCTACGAACCCTTATCCGCAACGACTGGATTTTCAAGCGCAGTTGCTCAGCGAACGCATGGACACTTTCGAGATCGGCGCAACCCTTCAAGATCACGCAAAACTCTTCGCCGCCATAGCGGGCCGCCGTGGCGTGCGGTGGTAGCAAGTTACGCAGCACCTGACCAACGTGTTGCAGCACGCGATCACCTAACTGGTGACCGTACTGATCATTAAATTGCTTGAAGTGATCGATATCCAACATGACCAGCGCCACACCATCGGGGGCATTGTTTAGTGCTTGCTCCAGCAAGCGATTGAACGTGGCACGGTTGAATACTTGGGTCAGGCCATCCAGCATTGCTGCCAGGCTGGCCTTCTCCAGTTTGTCACGCAAGGTTTTAATCTCATTTTGAGCGGCGCGCAGCTGGTAGAGAAAAAGCGCTTGCTGATCCTGCATCACCTGAGCGCTCTGCTGTAGCTCATTGAGGATAGTAGGGAGACTATTGTCGACCGGAGCCTCAAGCATTTCCATGCAGTGCCCAAGGCTCACCTGAAAATTGAGATTGCCTTTCACGCTACGCGAAACGTCGCGCTCCATACCATCTACCAATTTGATGGCTTGCTGCTGTCCAATGCGGGCGTCCTCCAGCTCATCACGGATGATGTACTCGCGAAAAAGCTTTGCTGCGGACTCCGGAGGGAAACAGTCGAAGTCTTTGACCAGTCTGTCCAGATGGCGATTGAGTTCCGGCTCCTGGCCTTTGCTATAGGTGTACCAAAGGGCGTACTGCACAGGGTTGGCTGGAATGTTGTGACGCACCATCAGCGGTACAGCTTGCTTCAGCAGCGCCGCTGCTTCGAGGGCGTCCTCTGGGTACAGCGCCAAGGCTGTCGCACGCATCTCTGACGGGTTCATATCGTAACTGTCGTTGTCGATTATTGTTGGCCAATGTACAGCATATATTTATTGTAGATATGCGTGAATTTCGCCTTTTTTCGGCACATCTCTTAGTTACGCAAGGTGTGATGGTCGGGCGGACTAGCTAGTTAGGAATTTTCTTTTCGTGGGTTTGCGCTCAAATTGCGCCTTACTTGGCCTCTCACTCATAGCGTCCATTCGCCGTCATTTGCGTTTGATCTAACGTAGTATTTTCATACAAGATAACCACCTCAATGCCGCCGCACCTTGATGAGCAGTCAAGACCAACGCACATCGCAGCTAAGGAACGCCATGCGAATAATGATCCTGGAAAATGATTCTTGGAGTGCAGACCTACTCAAACAGATCGTGTTGAGTATTCGTCCCGGTGTCCAAGTCGATCGGTTCACCCGAGTCCAGAATGCGATTGAGGCCTGGCAGCTTGCTCCCTACCAATTGGTCTTGACCGAATGGAATCTATCCGATGCCACCGGCATCAATCTGCTAAAAAGTATCCGCCAGGAGGATCGCAGCACGCCTGTGGTCATCGTCACCGGTCATGCAGAACGGGCTAGTGTCATGGCGGTTCGCACTCTGGGAGTTAGCGCCTTCATCACCAAGCCGTTTCAAGTGCCGCGTGTAATCGAGTACCTTGCGAAGTTGATTCCACAGCCTGACGCAGCCCCCAGCAGCCCGCTCTTGGGGGAGGATTTGATCGCGTATCTTGCCGGGAAAGATGTCGGTGAGCTCGACATGCCGTTGATCGGCAATGTGCGGGAGCAGTTGTTGAGCTGTCTCAAAGGAGAGGAGCAAGATCTGCGTGAACTCGCTGAGTCCTGGCGACGTGACCCTGCCCTTTGCGCCAAATTGATTGCCGTCGCCAACAGTAGTGCCTATAACAATGGTGGCAGGCCGTGCCTCAACCACATAGAGGCTCTACGCAAACTTGGCGTACAAACTTGCCTCAATTTGGCCACGGGGATGGCCTTGCGCCAGCACACCGAACAGGCAAGTCCTCTGCTTCAGCTGAAAATCCAAAGTCAGTTGGACGAAATCGAACAGCTCAGTGATCGAACGATAGCCTTATCGAGGCAGTGCCGCATTGATCCAGCCCCTCTGCACACAGCAGCGCTACTCCATCGGATGGGCGAGCTATGTGTGCTCCACCTCGCTCAGATCTGGGAAAATAGCGGCCACATCATTGACGACGACCAGCTCATGCAGGCCATTGCCAAGTTCAGCAGCCCCTTCGCCATTAACCTGAAAGCCCATTGGGGCTTGCCCATGCCTCTGCGCGAATTGATCGGGGCAGTTTATGTATTGCCACCAGCCCAGGTACGGCGCGAGCAGGTGGTAATGCGCCTGGCAGCTGCAGAACTCCAAGGAGAAGAGCTCTTGACGATTGAGCGGCTGAAGAGACTGGCGGGGCTGGCTTAGCCCAATTGCCCAGGGGGGAGTCCTTGCTCGTGACCGACCTATCGATGCGGCCTGATCATCATCCGCCTCGGTGCTTTTCTTGCGCTCCTCTTAGCCAACATGAGTAAGCTAGATCCATACAGATCTAGCCAAACCTTCAGGATGGCGAGCGTTGTCATGCCTATCTGGAAGTCTGTCAGAGTCAACGCGATGAATACGCCAACAATCCCCCCAAGGGCCGTAGTCCAATGCAAACCCGCCAGTGGAATACTCATGCCGACAGCCGCTTGCACCCAAGCCTTCATGGGTGATGCCGAGATACGGCAAAAAAATCCGGATACTTTCGTCGCGAGGGATTGACCTATAAAGGTTGCGTGTAACCAACTTTAGGTTTCACTGAAGTGAAAGCCGCAGTCCTCGACCTATCCTCGCACGCCTGTCGCGTGGCCTCTGGAATTTTCAATTCCACCCCGTCCCCATGCTAATGTGCACCAATGAAAAAAAATGATATCACTGTGCCAGTGAGCACGAGGGTGATCGATCTCTGCTAAATAGTGGCTATCTATATATGGATATAGTCTATAAATGATTAAGCTTATTCCTGTTAATGAGCTTTGCCTCGGCATGTATGTTCATGATTTCAGCGATTCAGGAATGGATCCGACATTCTGGAAAGGCCGATTCCTGATCCAGACTTCATATGATCTGAAACGTATCAAGGACTCGACTGTTCATGAGGTGTGGATCGATGTCGGCAAAGGCATAGATGCCGTGTCCGGGCGACTTGAGGCGCCACATCTTTCGACAGTAGTTGGTACTGCGCCACGAGTCTTGACGACGTTAGCGGCTGAGTTGCCTCAAGCACAAAAGCTCTGTGCGGAGGCCAAAATGGCTGTGGTCGCGATGTTCCGCAAGGCGCGCATGGGCCAGCCGTTAAAACTGGCCCGTATTGGCGAACTGGTTTCGGAGTTCTCTGAGTCCGTGTTGCGCCACCCCAGTGCACTGATCAACCTGGCTCGCCTGAAAACCGCCAACGACTACACGTACATGCACTCGGTGGCGGTCAGCACGCTCATGATCGCCCTCGCTCACGAGTTGAATCTGAGTCAAGATTTAGTACTTGAGGCAGGCATCGCAGGGTTGTTGCACGACATCGGAAAAATCGCGATCCCAGAAACAATTCTTGACAAGCCTGGAAAGCTAACCGACGAAGAATTTGAAATTATACGCAAGCATCCGAAAGCGGCAATCAGCATACTTACCGACAATGAGTCCGTAAGTGATTTAGTGCTTGATGTGTGCCTGCACCATCACGAAAAGTACGATGGAAGTGGCTACCCACATCGACTTGCCAGCGAGCAAATCAGCCTATTTTCGCGCATGGGAGCGGTGTGCGATGTGTTCGATGCGCTGACATCGACACGCCCTTACAAAACCGGTTGGGATCCCGCCGAGGCTATCCATCAGATGGCGACGTGGCAAGGCCACTTCGATACCGAAATATTGCACGCCTTTATTAGAACAATCGGCATCTACCCGGTGGGTGCTCTGGTTCGCCTGGAGAGTGGGCTGCTGGGCGTAGTGATTGAGCAGCATGAAAAATCGCTGCTGACACCACAGGTCAAGGTATTTTTCTCAACGCATTCTAATCTACCCGTTCCTCATGAAATCATTGACCTCGCCAAATTAGCAGGGCGTGAAAAAATCACTAGCCGAGAGAACCCAACGAAGTGGGGCTTTAGTCAGCTCGATTTACTCTGGAGGGGTTTACCGACCACCGTGGAGACCAGCACCTAGTTGAAACCGGCTGGATCTTCCTTCTGTGGCTCACGGCCTTTGCCTGCAAACTCGATCAGCTTTAATGGCAACGCTGGAGACGCTCGCACCGGGTTGCAGGCATTCCTGAACAACCTGGGCTTTGAACGGTTTGGGGTAAGAGCTTCGTTGGCACTTGAAAATCCTGGCGTTAAGGGTCGCGGTAGGGATGGCAGTTACCTGCCACCCCCCGGGTCATCGGAAAGTGAATGGTTCACCGACCGCTGCGAGAAAGTCTTCAAGGAAACGAGCGAGCTCATATCGCACGAGTTTTAGTCATTGCAATGCCTTTTCGCCCCAGTTGTTTGACGCCATACATGGCCTGATCCGCCGCCTTAAGCAACGTATCGAGACTCTGTCCATGGATAGGACACAGCGAGACTCCGATACTGCACGAGAGAGTTACCTCTCCTATGGTTGTCGCGACCGACTGCGCGATAGCTTCTAGCATCCTCTCGGCTTTGATTTCAGCACTTTCGGGGTTGATGAGGTCTGTAATCAGAGCCACAAATTCATCTCCGCCGTAGCGTGCGACGGTGTCACAAGAACGCGTTGCCTGAAGCATACGATTTGCGACTGCTCGCAGAACCTGGTCGCCCACTTCATGGCCGTACTTGTCGTTGATTCCCTTAAAATGATCCAGGTCGATCAAAAGTACAGCAAACGGAATCCCTTTCACTTCCCAATCCGAGAAGGCCTGGGCAAAACGCTCGGCGAATAGGTAACGGTTAGGCAGTTGTGTGAGCACATCATGTGTTGCGAGATAGGCGGCGCGTTCGTGCTCAACTTCGGCCCTTTCTATAGCCTTGAAATGCCTGATCAATACCGTCGGCATCAACACCAGTGCCCCGGCGAGTACTAAAAGAATCATCAACATTTCTTCGGTAAGGACATCCCCGAGACGGAGTTGCCGCTCGAATACCAACGTCATGGGCTGCGATGCGCTGCGGATCTCGACCCGGTCACCCAATTGCGGCAAGAAGAGGCGATCTAGAAAACCTGCTTGTTGAACCTGCGTTGAAAACACACTGCTTTCAGACCCGGCAGCGGTTTTCAGAACAGCATTGATGTGAACCAGAGGATCCGAGTTCGCATGGTTCACCACATCCACTAACGCGCTCGTCTTGATCAGTAGCAAAGACACCATCGTGCTACCAAAAAAATTGGGGCGGGTGTTCTTTTGCTCCCCTTCAGGTCGACTAACTGACTGCATCAGTATGTACGCGTCGCCACCCTCATACATTGTAAAAACGGGGGATACTACGGGCTTCTTATTATTATGGGTTCGAGCCAACGCGTAGGAGAGATAGGCGACGGTTTCCAGCCTGACACCATAAATGGAGCTGGATTCCGGGAGCAATGGGTACATAAACAGTACAGGCCAAGTCTCGCTCAGATAGGCCTGATGCTGGGTAGGCTGCTGAGTGAGGCTTGGGAAGTCTTTGAGTTCAAAGTCTGGCCGCCAGGTGCGGCGCAACAGGTCTTCAAAGGCTGCCTGCTCAGCGATGGGTACCGCCCTCGCCGCCTCGAGCATGTAAATGTGAGGATAAGCGGATAAAACGGCCGCCGCATAACGAGCCGCTGCTTGCGTATCACTTTGATCGACCGCCTGGAGAAATGCTGAGAAACCCGCCAGCACAGCTTCATTGGTATCGAGCTGATTGCGCACGATGCCGGAAATATTCTGCACGTATTCCGAGAAACGCGTTGCTCGGCGTTCGGTCTCAGACTTCAACAGCAACATGGCCGAAAAACCAATCAGGCCGACAGCCAGAATAATGAACCCCACTAAGGAGCTGCGCCGCTTAGTCAAGGTCATCCGGGTCGACCAACGCGTAGAACGTACACGGCATCTTTACCAGCCCCTCTTGAATCCTTATTCCCCATAGCGTCTCGTCCCTGTCTTATTTTCACGCGGCTTGCGTGCCTGGTCTAACCATCTATTGCGTTCGGGGCTAAAAATCTCAGCCTTTCGAGGAGTGACGTTTGCAAGGTTATGAACTTTGCTTGCAACATTAGAAAAGCTGATTATAGGGCAATTCGCCACTATCCAGAAGAGCGCTCTACTCCCATGGCACAAGCCCAATTCTGCGCAGTCTGCCAATGAGGGACTGGCGCGCACGCTTAGACCCATTTTCCGCGTACATGCTGCTCCACGGTGAACACGCCCGGCGTGTAATCCAGCTTCTCGCTGACGTCCTCGCCGATCCGCTGGAGCTGGCAGCCGCAGGCGCATTGGGTGTTGTCTGGTTCGTGATAAATCACGGTGCGCGGAAACTGCGCAGGCAAAGGAACACGCTTTGGCTGCTTGCGTGGCTCGGCCGGCGCAGCCGGCGGATGCAAATCAGCCTCGATGGCCGCGATGTCGGTGTCAAGCAGGTGGTCGAGCAGGCTGCCTTGAGCAGGGATCAATTGTTCACTGCGCTTGGCAAACTTGTTCCGTTTGAACCTCGTTGGCGCATGGAAATCCTGACGTTAAGGGCGATCGCGTCCGCTCAAAAATACGCGGACACCATCGCCCTTAATGCTGGAGTTCGGAAGGTGTGTTGGCTAGACGCTTACTTCGCAGCTTCTTGAAAATGTGAAATCTCACCGTCTCCATTGCGTTGCTTTGAAGGTCATCCAATCCTGAAAATTCTCATGCTGCTAAGCTGACCTCTTTCACGGAGGAATCGCGATGCCAAATTCAGACCTGCTCCCTTCACTGCTTTTTAAAATCAACGAAAATCAGCTTGCCCTCGAAGCAGCCATTCTGGAATTGACACTCTGGGTGGAGCAGCGAGGATCAGGCGAGGTTGGCGGCAATGTACGCGGCGCTCTAGAGACGATTGGTAAAAACGAAGAGTTCATCAAAATGACGCTCGCGGTGTTGATGACACCGGAGTGATCCGGCCCACTCGTCGAGGCGGCCCTTTGAGTAATCGCATGTTCAGAAATTTTCTAAGAGCCAGGAGCTTCACTGTCTGGTCTTTACCATGACGAACATTTTGATGCGTTCATGAATTTCTTGGAGCGCGTGACGAAAAGGCTCATGCCGCTCACTGATTGTTGGGTCTTCAAAATTCCACACGATCATCTCGCCGGAGGTCGGCATTTGCGATGCTTCTTCGGAAGACTTGTCACACAGCGTGATGACGTAGTGAAACTCTTGCCCTTCAAAGTCATCGATCGATTTGCTACGTAGGCCGTTGGTCTCTATGCCTATGTGTTCGAGAGACTCCAGGGTTCGAGGATCAACCTGGCCAGGCTCAACGCCAGCACTGAAAGCTTCGAAGTCTGATGAGTCGGTGTGGCGAAGCAGTGCTTCGGCCAACACGGAGCGGACATCATTTTTGGCACAGACAAACAGAACCCGTAATTTGTCAGTCATACCTTTCCTCCCCGCTCGAACAGTGATCTGAGAAACCGACATTGTTCAGTTAAGCAACGTTTCTGATCGCCCGACTTCGAGTCGATGGAATGTACTATTTCCAAATCTTTCAGCGCCCGCACGATCCTTTTTGCGGTAGCAACAGGCAGGTCAGATTAAGCAGAGCTGAATCAGTTTGCTTCCTCTAACACACTCAAAAGATCAACAAACTGGCCTGTCAGTTTGTGATGCTTGTCGAGATAAATCAGGGGTAGGCACCGCTGGTGAGATTCACGCATCTTGACCGAGCTGCCAAGATACACCGGGAGAATTGGCAACCCTTCCTTGATGAGTTCGTCGACCAGATTGCGGTGGAAGCCAGTGGTGCTCAGATAGTGATTGATAACAATCCCTTCAACGACCAGTGACTCATTATGGTCAGCCTGTAGTTCTGTAACCTGTTCCAGCACTTGATATAACGCCTGGCGAGCGAAGGTATCGCAATCAAATGGAATCAAAACCGAATCCGCTGCGATGAGCGCACTGAACGCATAGAAATTCATCGCAGGAGGCGTATCGATGTAAATCCGGTCGTAGTCTTGCGAAATATCGTCCAGCAGCCGGCGCAGCTTGTTTATCTTGAACTTCGCTTCCAGCTTGGGCTGGAGATCAGCTAGCTCGCCGCTGGCTGTGATGACGTGAAGATTGTCATGGGCGGTCTCGAATATCTGCACGCGACTTTTCTTCGCCGCCGGCCCTGAAGACAGCGTTTGCTTGAAAAAATCGGCAATGCCCACTGGGATGTCATCCCCGGTCAGCCCTGTCAGGTAGTAAGTGGAATTAGCTTGGGCATCCAGATCGACAACAAGCGTGCGATAGCCTTCAGCTGCGCTTGCGGCGGCGAGGTTGCATACGATGCTCGACTTACCTACTCCACCTTTTTGATTGAAAATGACACGACGCATCAATGCCCTCCCTTTGGCAAAAGACTCCAGTCTATCGATTTGTTATTGACCTAAAGCATTAACTTGATGAATTTTATGTGTCAGTGAGCTGGGGCGATATATGCCTAGCGGGTGCGCGACCGCTGAGTTCATTTTCCTCACACTCGCCCTATGAGAGAATCAGGCATCACCGACACGGAGAGCAGGCGTTGCTGACACTAGACGGACTACGGGCGCAGATGCGAAATGCAGAACCCGTCTTGAAAGCACTGGATTGGAACTGGATAGGATAAGGGTCGATCTCCAGGAGCCTGGTAGTGTTGAAGCCTGCATCAAGCAAGTCATCGAGGTCATCGATACCCATCTGATGGAGTTCAAATCCAACCCGACACTTGGGCCAATGGCGGAAGAGCTCAAAGCGCAATACGTAGAAGGGATACAGTCTCAGGCGACACAGTCGCGGTCGTAATAATCCATCGTGTAAATCGCTGCAACACATCGCTGACACACGCCGGACGTCTGGCTCATCGCCGTAAGAAAAACGTCATCTAGGCGAACCACTATGGAAATAGGCGACCCGCCTCTCTTCCGAGTGCTCGTCATGACAACACCTCTCCCTTCAGGCCCAGCGGAAAACGCAGACGATGAGGCGCACGCTGCACTGAAATCCCTAGTGGCTCTGCGAAAAAAGATGAGCAGCGCATCGCAGTCTCACCTTGATGTATCGCGCATTCATCCGAGCTATCGCGACAGTGCCGCAAACCTCCTCGATTACCTTGTCCTCAGGCGCCACGACATCCGGCCACTGCAGACTCAGTTGACTGCATTGGGCCTATCGTCACTTGGAAGAAGCGAACGCGATGTCCGTGGCTCAGTAGACCGAGTGATATCTGTACTGGAGCGAATGACCTCAGGAGGGGTGTCCTGCGGTACTGAAGGCCAGAAAAAACCTCCAAAGAAAGATGCAATATCGTTGGTTGAACACGGCGAGGCTCTCTTCGGCAGCCACGACCGTGACAGAGCCGTTCGTATCATGGTCACCATGCCTACAGAAGCCGCCGGTGATTATGAGTTCGTTGAACGCCTGGTGGCAGCGGGCATGAACTGCCAACGGATCAACTGTGCGCATGACGGGCCGGAACAATGGCTGGCGATGATTGTCCATGTTCGCCGGGCGAGCCTCAAGTTGGGCAAACCCTGTCAGGTCGCAATGGATCTCCCTGGGCCAAAACTTCGCACCGGTGCCCTGGCTGAAGGTTTGCCAGTGCTCAAGATCCGCCCGCTACGCGACGACACGGGCAAAGTGCTGAAACCAGCGCGGCTTCATCTAACCTCAGACGCTTTTCCGGCAGCCGACTCCATCCAGTTACCCGCTGAATGGCTGGAACAGATCGAGGTGGGTGACGTCCTGAAATGCCGTGATGCACGCTTTTCCAAACGCACAATGCGCGTGGTCGAAACGCATACTCAAGGGATTTGGGTGGAGCTTGATCAAACCACCTACCTCGTGCCGGAAATGGAGCTGAAACTCCAGACGCCCGCTGAACGCAAATCCACCGGGCGAGTTATCGCTGTGCCTCCTAAGTCTCAAACCATTAAATTGCATGAGGGTGATCTGCTAACGCTCACCAGAGATCCTGATGCAGGAGGCCCGGCGATAGTGGACGACGCAGGTAATGTGATTACCCCGGCACACATCAGCTGCACGTCTGACGCAGTCTTTCTTGCAGCGAAATCCGGCGACCCGATATGGTTTGACGATGGGAAGATCGGTGGTGAGGTGGTATCCAAAACGACCAATGCGTTGCACATTGAGATTCATCACGCACCGGGTGATGTGAAGCTCAAGGCTGACAAAGGAATCAATCTTCCCGACACAGATCTCGGTCTCCAGGCTTTGGCCGAAGACGATATCGCAGCGCTTGAGTTTGCCATTCAGCATGCTGACATCGTTGAGCTCTCCTTCGTCAATCAAGCAGAAGATGTTCGATCCCTTTTTGAGCATCTGGAACGCCTTAATGCTGAGCATTTAGGCATTGTATTGAAAATCGAAACCCGACAAGGCTTCGAAAATCTCCCAGAGCTGCTGCTCACCGGAATGAGGAGTCCAAGGTTAGGGGTCATGATCGCCCGGGGCGACTTGGCCGTGGAGACAGGTTTCGAACGAACCGCTGAGCTGCAAGAAGAGATGCTTTGCCTATGCGAGGCCGCCCACGTCCCCGTCATCTGGGCCACGCAAGTCCTCGAGTCCTTGGCCAAGACGGGCGCCCCAACTCGAGCGGAAATCACTGACGCAGCCATGGGCATCCGGGCCGAGTGCGTGATGCTGAACAAAGGGCCGTTTATCCTCAAGGCCATAAGCACCCTGGACGATCTGCTTAAACGTATGCAAAGCCACCATGACAAGAAACGCGACATGCTGAGAAAGCTGCGCGTTGCAAAGCTACCCGTACAATCAGCGTAATAAAATTGCCATCTGCTACTCTGTCCTCACATTTCACCGTGCGAGGACGACGATGTCTTTTGTCGACGATTTCGTGGCCCAGATCATTTCCTTGGAAGTCTCCCTCTATCATTCGCGCGCTCGGCTGCAAGCCAACAGTGACAGCGAAGCTCTGCATGACTTGAGGATAGCGGTTCGCAAAATACGAAGCCTTTTGCGTCCTCTGCGCAACATGCCTGAGGTAGAAGCGTTGAATCAGGCCGCCGCTGAAATCGGCAAAGCGACTACCCCCACGAGAGATCTGGAGGTCATCATTGGTGAACTGCAGGAAATGGGCTATCCGCGCCAGGCGATGAGTCGTAGCGCAACCCTGACAGAACAGTATCGGAAGATCGCCGGCAGCCCAGTGCTCGACAAACTGTTTGGCGAACTGGATCGATGGCCAGAGCTGTTCAGGACTGCCGAGAGAGCCGGCGAGCTGGCTGATGTCAAAAGACAGATTCAGAAAGCCCTAAAGAAAAGAATCAATCAACTGATCGCCGGGCTTCGGGACAAGCATTTTGATCGGCACGAGTTGAGAATCATCGTGAAAAACGCGAGATACCTCACCGATGCCTTTCCAGCATTGTCACCACTCAAGGCTAAATCCAGAGCGCAACTGAAGTCGGTACAAGCGTCGCTCGGCTCTTGGCATGATCATCATCAATGGTGCCTGCGGGTCGCAGTCTGAAGGTGACCTGCTCGAAATCGCCCCTTACTGGCAAGTCGCGTCAGAAGAGGCACTGGCCGACGCCGAGCTGAAATTGGCGTCACTGCTTGTTCACCTTGAGAAAGACCTAGTGAAGTCAAACGATTAACGTCATGCCACATGGGAACCCCCGTTGTAGAGCGCTCGATACGGTTTGAATCATCGGAAAAATACGCTACCCTCCGCCGCATCAACCGAAGGGGTTTGCAGATGAAAATTACAATTGAGACAAATGAGCAAGGAAGCGGCTGCAAGGTCTGGCTTGGCGAAAATGCAGTTTCATTTCCCAATTTGGAGGACGCTAAAACTTACATTTCCCAGCTCGAAGAGCGGATAGAGGCGGCCTCTCATACATTTGCCCAGGAAGCTGGAGACCCCGAGGTTAGGTAAGCATTTCGTCAGAGGTCGCCTATCAGGACAGTCTGCATACGCGAACTGAGTAATCGCAGAGGTTGAGCATTAACCTTCACGGTTTCTAACAAGCGACAGTAGCAGCTGGATTGCGGTCTGAATCGGATGCGCAGCGCTTGAGCAACGTCCTGATCGAGCCACGGACATTACGCTTGTCCAAATCTTTTGTTGAAAACCAGCGGCAGTCATCGATCTCATTGCAAGGGTGAGGTTTGCGCTGCGCCGACAGCGGTGCTTCGAACAGAAAATGGATGACTCTGCTGTCTTCGTATTCGGAGACGTAGGAGAGCTGGTCAAAGGTCAGCCCAGTCTCCTCTGCCATTTCACGCAGAGCGGCTTGCAAGGGCGTCTCACCTTGCTCGACGCGGCCACCGGGCAAATTCCATTTGGCATTACGTTTGCGAACAAAAAGAATCTCCTCGTCACGGCGATAGATTACCGTGGCGCGTCTTTTCAGATCTTTTTGCTTTGCAGTGGCTTCCGCTGCACCCATGAGTGGCGCCCTCCGTCTGCTTATACGATGGCAAATCAAGCACGAAGTAATTCTCCTACCAGGGTGCGCCCCGAAGGTGTCCATTTGATGACCATTTAAATCGTTGCTTGGTCATGCACGTCATCGGATGAAGCTTCATACATATGTACGTTGCACGGCAACCAGTCCCAACGATGTTGCGTTAAACGGTCTGCCGATTCCACGTCGCTGGGGCCTTGGTGAACAGTTTGGGAGGACTCGCCAGTGGTTTGCAGATGTTGCTGCCCACGCTCGCAGGTTTCCGCAATCCCGAGGTGATCCGTCTGCACTGGCAACTGGTTGAGCAGTACCAGTTGTGTATCACTTGGCCACTAAAAACGAGCGCCTGCTTTCGCCCGCGAGCTCGGCATGGCGGTTGTGAATACCCTTGATCTGGTATCGATGGAGTGACTGCCGGTCTCACCTTTTGTCTTAAGTCGATTGACTGACGGGGGTCTTTGGAGCCCAGTATTTGGCGGGCTAAACCAGGTCAACAGAAGAAAACCATGTCGAGAATAAACGTGATATCCGGTGACTTTCTGGCAGGCGACGCCGAGTTTCAATCAGGACTGTTCACCCTAAAGACTGTGTTAAAACCGTCTCTTGAACTAACGATACCCATATCAAAAATAAAGGAATTGGAAACAGCAACCGAAGAAGTCGTAAAAAATCAAGGAAGCATTATTCGATGGAGCTTGGCTGGAGCATTGCTTTTAGGGCCGATTGGGCTAATTGCAGGCTGGTTGCTATGTGATACAGAAAGGGAAATAACCTTCTACGCAAAGTTCAAGGATGGCCGCTGCCTTCTTGCTACAACTGATATCGACACTTACTCCAAGATCTCGGCCAATCCCCACAAGTAACACGTCACTACTTCCCCCCTTCAAAGTCAGTCAGCCGCTATAGCGGCAAAGTGCTCTGCGGTATCAAGATATTGCAGATCGAAGCTTGCAGACCAATTTATGACGGCCTTGCCCAGCTCTGCAAGGGAAGCCAATTTCAAGGTGGCCACACAATTATCCACCGGTAACAACGCCCGGTCGAAGCGCTATCGCTTCCGTGCAGCGATCTTTTTAACCGGACGCATTAGCCAAGTTTCACCAACAATGCCCGCAGTGCCGCACCCGTGTAATCCCAGGGCTATCGATGGAGTTGGTCAACCTCGTGGACGCCGGCGAAATCGACATGGCCGCAATCATTCGCCCGCCCTTCTCGCTTCAAAGCGATCTGCGCTGGACGACCTTGGCGCTTGAGCCCTACCGTCTGATTGTGCCGCGTGAACTGCCGGGAGAAGATTGGTCAGAACTACCGTCCAGCCAACCGTTCATTCGGTATGACCGATCATCATTCGGGGGCAGACAGGTTGATCGCTTCATTCGGCAGATGCATTTCACCTTGCGTGAGGTTTGCGAGCTGGATGAACTAGAGGCCATCATCAAGCGGGTTGAGAATGGTGTCGGTGTAGCTCTAGTGCCGCAGACGGCAACCCATCAGGAATGACCCATAGGTGTACGAGCGCTCGATCTCGGACAGCACACCTTCCATCGTGATATCGGGCTCGGCAAAGCTTTACCGAACCTGTGCGGATACTGGCCCAACTTATTAGTGACCAGGTAAAGACCGGTACTGAATAAAACACGGACTGCAAAAAGGGCCCTCTAGGGCCCTTTTGTACTCAAATCAAAATCACTTGCTCAGCCAAGACTCGACGGTGTCAGAGCCGTATTTCGCTTTCCACTCTTTCAAAGTTTTGTGATTGCCGCCTTTGGTTTCGACGACTTCACCAGATTCCGGATTTTTGTAGACCTTCACCTGGCGTGGCTTTCTCGTACCGGATTTTGCCTCGGCAGCTGGTGCGCGACGACCAGCCTTAGGGTCAAGCAAGTTGATCACGTTCAGCAGGCTATAGCCGTACTCGGCGAGCAAAGCGCGCAGCTTTGTTTCAAATTCAATTTCTTTCTTCAGGCCAGCATCGCGCTTCAAGGCTTCAAGAGCCTGAAGTTGCTCGGCGAGGTGTTTTTCCAGCTGACGAAATTCTGCAAGCTTAGACATGGGCAGTCTCTATGTAATTAGTCTCCTAACAGTACACCAAAACAGCGATGTGCATGAAGTGGCGACAAGAGAATGTTTGAATAATCGCGAATAGGGAAAATTAGTGCGATGGCGCCACCTCTGAGACTGGCTCGCGGAACGGAACTGGAAGCGAAGGTGTCATTTGTATTAGACACCATAGTGTCGTAATCCTGTTGAGATAGAGAGGTGGTTTTCATGAACAATATTATCTACATCGTCGGGGCAGTTGTGATCGTCCTAGTTATTCTTTCGTTTGTCGGTCTTGTATAGCCTCAGCTGCTGGGCACATTTCGACGAGGTACATGGACGTCGCTCGGTCTTAGATTTTGTACGCTGAAGAGAGTTAAGGCTCTCGAGTTATCACCGAGATCTTGCATTTCGCTCGATGATCGCGATTTTGATTTGGTCAATGGCATTGGGGGGGGATAGAACTATGACTGTTCCGCTGAGATGTTTGTCAGTTGACTCTTTTTGACGCCGATCATTCCCATTAACCTGGCAACTCGTCTCCGGCGTACACCCAGCGATAAAGATCAAGCCCCGAGAAAAATACGGGGCTTGATGTATCACACGGCACTAGGATTTACGTCCGCCACCGGGGCTGTGTTCACCTCCTTTTCGGCCCGCCTCAGAGGCTTTTTCCCTGTCTGCAAGGTTATCGCCGCGACCACTTCCCTGGCCACCGCTGGTCGACCGATCTACATCGCTAGACTGCCGTCCGCCCGAAGCCTGGCCGCCTTTCTGGCCCGCCTTAGAGGCTTTGTCGGTGTCTTCGGCAAAGCTGCCTCCGCGACCCGCTCCCAGTCCACCGCCAGACATGCGGTCAGCATCTTTCGACTGCTGTCCGCCTGAAGCCTGACCACCTTTTTGGCCCGCCTCAGAAGCTCGTTGTGGATCATTAACAAAATTGCCGCCTGACGCCTCTCCGCCTTTCTTGCCGGCTTCAGAGGCCTTATCCCGGTCATTGCCAAAGTTTCCGGGGGTTTTGTTTCCGATATTAGCCATTTTTGTTCACCTCTTCCTTTCTCAGGGAGGAACTCATGCGCTGATCTCTAATTATAGGTCAGGAAAAATCGAAAGTTAAACTGAAATGCCCATCTCCGGATGGGCGGAATGAGGAAGATAGTTCCCCGCAAATTTGGCCTGATCGACTGGCGGCGGAAGTAGTCGCCGATCATCCTGCACTTGGATTACTCTCAAAAGGAGTCCAATTTTTTACTAGGATATAAATCCTGTTAAGTCCTACGAGTGTCGTGCAAGGGAGGTAAGCCGATGACCGAACACATCGTCCATTTTCACTGCCAGATCGATCAGGGAACCACCGAGCGCTTCAGGGATTGTTGTCTCGAGGCCATCGACCAAGGCGCTACGTCGCTGTTACTAAATCTGTCCACCTGCGGTGGCAGCACCAATTTCGGCTTCACGCTCTACACCTTCCTGAAGTCATTGCCGGTGCCACTTTGCGCGATTAATGCCGGCAACATCGAGTCGATGGGCATCATCATGTTTTTGGCGGCAGGTCGTCGCATCACGTCGCCTCACGCGCGCTTCCTGATTCACCCGATGAACTGGTACTTCAGTCAAAAATCGGTCGACCATCAACGCTTGCGCGAGTACCTGTTGAGCCTCGACAACGACCTCGCGCGCTACGTGCAAATTTTCACACTCGAAACCGCTGACGCAACGACCAAACTCGATATTTTCCATTGCCTTTCAGCGGAAGAGAAGGTCATCGCTGCACACGAATCCCTGGCCTACGGCATTGCTCATGAGATGCAGCAAATGATGTTCGCAGATGATGTCAAACACTGGAAAGTAAGTGGTGGATGAGGTCGAAGCGGTCGTCATGAGCAGACAGCGTGAAAACTCCATAACGCATCCACACTCCTGTACTCCGCTAACCCGTGGATTTCCGAGGGTCTGCGGTACGAGGGAATGTCCTTTCTTCCTGAAAATCCCGTCCGCTACCTTCGTTCGTAGTAGGCGTCGATATCGGTTTCAAGTTGCCTATCGATCACCCTTACGTCCTCGCAGTGAACTCCATGGTCTATCCATGTAGAAACCCGCCTCACCTGCAGTAAACAGTCCAGAGCTGATCAACCCGAGTCGTGAAGCTCTGACTCATCATCTCTCGTCGCATCCCCCAATCCGGATCGGTCGGCACACTCGCCAAGCGCATAGTCCCCCTACCCCACCTGCCATTGATCGCATCCAAAACGCCCATCACCTTATCTGTCACTTCCGGCTGAGAGATCGAAAAAAGATCTTCGGTGTATTCGCCTTTTTGGCAAAGGTTAACCAGAAGCACCTCGGCCTTGCTGTATTTGAAACCTTGTCGGAAAATCCGATCTACCGCGTCCACCGCAGCTTTGGTTATTAAGCGAACGTCGTCTGTTGGATAGGGCAACTCCACCAACACTCCGTTGGCGTACTTGGCCTCTTCTGGATTGAACATGCCGGTACGAATGCTGACTCGAATTTTCTTGCACAGTGACTGTTGAGCGCGGAGCTTTTCGGTAGCGCGCTGCATGTAGGTGGCGACGGCCTCTTTGATCGGCCCAATGACGGTGAGACGCTTGCCGAACATTCGGCTGCAGCAAATCTCTTGCTTGGGTGGATCAGGCTCATCGAGCTCAAGGCACGGCGTGCCGGCTAACTCACGTGCCGTCTTCTCGATCACTACACTGAATTTTTTGCGCAACATCCAGGGATCAGTTTTGGAGAGATCCCAAGCTGTCTTGATGCCCATGCCTTCGAGGTGAAGCGTCATCTTCCGTCCCACACCCCATACGTCCGAGACCGAGCATTTCTTGAGTACCCAGTCGCGCTTGGTTTGATCACGAAGGTCGACTACCCCGCCACTCTGCGCCTGCCATTTCTTCGCAGCATGGTTGGCGAGTTTGCTCAGGGTTTTGGTACCGGCAATACCGACGCCAACGGAATGCAGGTGCTTCGATACACCTGCGCCCGAATCCGACGCCCTAGCGCTTCAAGATCACCCGGTACACCTGCTAAATCCGCAAACGCCTCATCGATGCTGTAGACCTCGACAGAGGGAACCAGCGACTCGATCACACTCATCACTCGCTCACTCATGTCGCCGTACAACGCGTAATTTGAAGAGAAGGCAACGATGCCGTGTTGCTTAAGCTTGTGCTTGATCTGGAAGTACGGCTCACCCATTTTTACGAACGGCTTGCTGTCTGCGCTGCGGGCGATCACACAGCCGTCATTGTATCTGAATGACTCTAACTATTAGTAGATTATAAGTCATTGTTTTATAACGATATTTATTTGATAACATTTTTCGTACTTTTGATCTCCGCCATCACCCTTTTTGCGGGGGTGTGATGGGAACAATTCTGCCCATCTGCTTGGCGCGAATAGCACTGCTTTTGAGGTTCTCATGCGATTGACTATATCCTCCCATGGGGGATAGGATGCCGCCGTAATTCATTGAGACCTGAGGCTCAAGTCATGAGTGAGCACGAAAACGAGCACAGCCATCCCCACACCCACCAAAGCCACGAGGCGATCATCAAACGCCTTAAGCGAGCTGACGGTCATCTACGCGGCATCATCACCATGATCGAAGAGGGGCGCGAGTGCGTGGATA
Source organism: Pseudomonas sp. LBUM1670 (assembly GCF_059695695.1). NCBI lineage: Bacteria > Pseudomonadati > Pseudomonadota > Gammaproteobacteria > Pseudomonadales > Pseudomonadaceae > Pseudomonas > Pseudomonas sp. LBUM1670. The sequence continues at coordinate 2,958,202 of NZ_CP166783.1, forward strand.
TCGCCCAGCAGCTGCATGCAGTTGAAAAAGCGGTGTGCCAAGCCAAGCGCACGCTCATCCAGGATCACATTGATCACTGTCTGGAGGACACCGTCTCGGCCTTGAACAACGGAGAGCGTGCTCCGCTAGAAGCTTTCAAACAAATCACCAAGTACCTCTAGGTCTGATATGCCCAACTTCGCTGAACTCTTGCAACAGGGCGGTTCACACGCCTGGCTGTATTTCCCGAGCGCTATCCTGCTCGGCGCTCTGCATGGTCTGGAACCGGGCCATTCAAAAACCATGATGGCGGCGTTCATCGTGGCCATTCGTGGCTCGGTTAAACAGGCCGTATTGCTGGGCTTGGCCGCGACGCTTTCGCACACTGCCGTAGTGTGGCTGGTTGCTATCGGCGGGATGTACCTGGGCAAAGGCCTGGACGCGCAAACGACTGAGCCGTACTTTCAGCTCGCGTCCTCCGCGCTGATCATTGTGATTGCGCTCTGGATGTTGTGGCGTACTTGGCGTGGTGAGCAGATGTTCAAGTTCGAGCAAGGTGATGATCACCACCACGACGAGCATGACCATGGTCATCATGATGAGACCCACCGAATCGATACTGGCCATGGCCGTGTTGAGCTGTCGATCTTCGAAGAAGGCACGCCACCGCACTGGCGCCTGAAGACATTGACCGGACACGCCTGGTCAGCCTCAGATGTTCGCCTGATGACTACCCGCACGGACGGCAGCACTCAATCGTTCTCTTTCGTCGAGCGCGAAGGCTTCCTGGAGTCGGCAGTCGATATCCTGGAGCCTCATGAGTTCAGTGCCCGCTTGAGTCTGGGCCATGCGGGTCATTCCCATGATTATGACCTGGAATACCAAGAGCATGATCACGGGCACGCGCATTCCGAACTGGAAGGCCTGGAGTTGTCGATTGATGGCTATCAGGATGCGCATGAGCGCGCTCATGCCAACGATATCCGCAAGCGATTTACCAACCGAGAGGTCACCACGGGACAGATCATTATGTTCGGCTTGACGGGGGGGCTCATTCCTTGCCCTGCGGCCATCACCGTTCTACTGCTCTGCCTTCAGGTCAAAGAAGTCGCCTTGGGCGGCGTGCTCGTCCTGTGCTTCAGCATCGGATTAGCGCTCACCTTGGTCACTGTCGGCGCTGCGGCAGCTATTGGTGCTAAACAGGCTTCGAACCGTTGGCCATGGCTGGGCGCCGTTGCTCGTCGTGCCCCGTACCTGTCCAGTGTCTTGATCATCGGTGTTGGTCTTTACGTGGGCATTCATGGCTGGATGGGCTTGACCGCATAGATTGGGAATGAAGCGCGAGATACTTAGTCCCAGCTACACAACCAGGCTCGATCAGATTTCGACTGTAAAATGCCAATAGGGGCTATCTGCCGGGCTTTTGAGTCAGAGCGACAACCTTTCCGCTGGCGACCGCTTTCAACTCAGCCATTTCGAATAGCAGGCGCTGATTTACGGAAGCGACTCGGGCAAGCTCTGCCAAAAGCTGGTCGTTTTCCGCACGAAGCGCTCTGTTTTTTCCTTCTCACTCATAACAAACGCGTGCGCTTCTACTCCACGGTGGATCTGGTCAATTTGCTGGAGCGCGAAAAATACGATGGCAAGGCAGGCCGAATCGCTCAAGGGCTGCTTCGCACAGACCTGGTGATACTCGATGAACTGGGGTATTTGCCCTTCAGCCAGAGCGGTGGAGCCCTGTTATTTCACCTGCTGTCCAAGCTGTACGAGCACACCAGCGTGGTCATCACGACCAACCTCAGCTTCTCGGAACGGTCGAGTGTGTTTGGCGACGCCAAGATGACCACTGCGTTGCTGGATCGGCTCACGCATCACTACCATATCGTCGAAACAGGGAACGAGTCGTACCGCCTGCAACACAGCAGCTTGATTGCACAGACGAAGATCAAATCACGCGGGGTTTCGCAGCTCATGGGCCACCGTCGCCAGTATACTTTTTTGCTGACTCAGTGCGTGCTCGGCTACAGCCTGAAGGTCTTGAGCGCTGAGCGCGGCTATGACCAGCTGTGAATTAGCATCACGCAGCTCCTGGTACAAACTCTGCTCTTCCAAGCGAGGGGCGACTATAGCGTCTGACTGCACCAGGAGTTTCGCCGGTACTAGCTGCTGATTGGCATCAATCACTTGCTCGACCTGCTGGCTATCCACTAGCTGGCTGCTGGCGTCACTCAACTCTTTTTGCAGGGCTGCCAGCACGGCGCGCCCTTCAACGGTTTTCTGGCCAAGCAGAAAGAGTTCGTGAGCGGCATTTGCGATTTCACGCTCATTCTTGCCATCGACATTACTCATGATGTCGGGCTCAAAGATTTTTATCTCCTGTGCGTTGCGCACCTGAACTCTGTTTTGTCGGTCGGCCACCGAGCAGGCCTTCCTGGTCATGAAGCATTTCGCCAATCTGCAGGCCGTTTTCGTCGATGCTGTACAGGCGCAGCTCATCGGAGTGAGCGCTAGCCCGCAACTTGACCACGGCCATGATGCGCAGTAAGCGACTCTCTACTTCGATATAGCGTTGGACAACGATCGCATCGGTGAGAAACGCCGTGCCGTAAGGGCTGAAACGCAAGTCGGTGTAGCGGTCTTCCAGCTCGGAGGTCATCAGCACACTGACCCCGGCACCGGTTAGCGCGGTGACCATGCGCGACAGCGATTCACGGAAGTCTTCACGGAAGGTCGGCGCCAGCGCCAGTTCGAAGCCTGACAACGAGTCGATCACTAAACGAGTGGCTTTCAGGCGAAAGATCTCGGCCAACAGCAACTGGACGATTTCGTCGATGGACAAGTCCGGTGCACGACTGTCCACCAAACCGACCTGACCGTTTTGGATCAACTGAATGAGGGTGGCATTTTGGAAGTGATTGGGCCGTTGCTCGAACACCGCGATCACGCCGGTTTCGCCGTTGCGTGCGCCTTCGGCCAGGAAGGTCGCCGCCAGAATGCTTTTGCCCGACCCTGACGGCCCGGCCACCAGTAAGGAATAACCACGGGGCAGGCCGCCGCCGAGCATCTCATCGAGTTGCGGCACGCCCATTTTCAGGCGCTTGATGGGGAACTCCAGCGGCGCTTCAACCGGGTTGAGTGGCGCGGGTGCAAACACCTTGATCCCCGACGTCGCAATGCGGAAGGTGTGCAGGCCTGGCAGCGTTGGCTGGCCGCGCATCTTCATGATTTCCAGCTTGCGCACCATCGAGTTGCGCTGAACGCTCTGGCGCAGCCAGATCAAGCCATCGGCCACGGTGAAAATCGGGTTGGTGTCGGTTTCGGTGAAGTATTCGCCAATCAGGAAGGTCGTCGCCTGCCAGGTGGTCATCAACATGCCCAGTTGCTGAACGAATTGCGGCAGGTTGTTGTTGGGGTTGTCCTGGGTCTGGCTGGCCAGCACCACCGAACGGAACGAGTCGACGAACACCAGCGCCGGGGAGTACGCCTCCACCTCGCTGACGATGCGCCGCAGCACTTCGTCCAGATTCCCGGCCAGGGTGTTGTCGGTCAGGTTGATATAGCGGATCGACTGGTTGATCGCTTCGCTGTCGAAAAAATCGAATTGCTGTTGATAACGCAGCATCTTCAGCGGCGGCTCACCCAATACGGTAAAGAACAGCGCTGGGCGCTCGGGCGTCGCCAGGGCAAACATCATCTGATGTGCCAGGGTGGTTTTGCCACAGCCAGGCGGGCCGGCGATCAGGTTGAACGAAAACTCCGGCAATCCTCCGCACAGCACCTCGTCCAGTCCTGGCACGCCGGTGGCCAAGCGGTTGATAGTCACTTTGGTGCTCATGCCGATTTTTCCTGCGAAGGGGTGTCGCTCAAAGAAGGTTCCCACACGCCACGAAGCAAACGTGCGGTGAGCGAGGGCCCGATCAGCGCGATCAGTAACTCGTAGAAGGTGGTCAGCAGCATTTGACCGAAAAACAGCGCATCGACTTCGCTTTGCTCAACGAGTACGGACTTGAGGGCAATCAGATCCAGGGAGGCCTGCACACTCTCATAGGTGCCGGCCAGTCGCGGATGAGTGGAAACGCACAGATTGAGGCTGCGGCGATAAAGCGCTGCAACCCCTTGCTGGCCGATGATGGGCCTGAGGGCTGCGTCCATATCCTGCAAGGTTGAAATAATTGCGTGGGCGGTCTTTGCAAGATCAGCAATGTCACCGACCCGGCGCGCCAGAGAAGCTATGATCTGGCGGCCCTCTTCGCTTTCCCTGGACATGGCTCACTAATTTTTGATGGGCACCTATCGATGGTACACCCTATAACCTGTGATCGAGTTTTCATTTGGGCGCAGAGCTGATGATGTCCGAATATCTCTCTCAAGCACCTAGTTTGGTGATTTGAATACAAACCGACCAAATGCCAAGCAATACCCAGAACGTCGCAAAGATCCAAGGTGTGCGCACCGAAAACAGCAACGCCTTTCGATACCCCTTTTGCGTGGACTCTCGCTCACAAAATAAAGGCGATTCGTCATACGCCAACCCCATTAAAGGCTCGCTATGCAATAGCTCACTCTGCTTGAAATGCCAATGGCCGATAATGTCGTATGCCGCACGAATACCGGGCCAAGCATTCAACGAACTTAGCACTCCAAGCAACGTAAGAAACGGTGGTACTACCAGCGTGAACAACTTGCCCCATTCGGGGTTGAGATTGCCCATAGAAGAGGCAAATGCGATGACCAAAAAAGACTGAGATGCCAAAAAGGCGTCAGTTCGATTAGCCAAGATGCTGGTTTCGTACTGAATCTCTCTTCGGTAAAAATCCAAGCGCTCCTTTGGCGATCCGAACATCCTGGCATTGTGCTCGTTTAGTGCAGTGTCACTTATCTGGGAAGTCAAAATTCTCGGCAAGGTGGGTTCATCCTTATCAAACATGTGAAGCCGGCTTACCACCCATCCCAACCTGCGAATTGAACTGGATTTCTCCCACGTTAGCATTGGTACTCACTAACATCTGTGTTAGCCGGACGTTTATCCGCATTCCCCGCAACGCCAACAAAAATGGCCCTCTCGGGCCGTTTTGTACTCAAACTAAACTCACTTGGAAAGCCGGGACTCGACGGTGTGGGAGCCGTGTTCAGCGTTCCATTTTTTAAGACCCTTGTGGTTACCGCCTTTGGTTTCGACGACCTCGCCGGTATGCGGATTTTTGTAGAATTTTACCCGCGAGGCTTGCTCAGCATGTCGCAGATGACAACTGTCGCCACTTCGTACTCATGATGTATTTCTAACGCTTTTGCTAAAAACACTCCTTGCCGACTCATAGAACTCTCCTGCATCAGACAAAAAGCATTGATCGAGATTGTCAATCTCAGCTAGTGAGCCCGTCCTTTTCAGAATCTGCAATTTAAATATTTGTGTTCGGCGTATTCATAAAGGCATCCCAGCTTTCATAGGCGTCGTGCTGCCTCTTGCTGGCAAAATCCCAGTCGGGGCCTGAAACGCATTTGGATGTCACCAGCGTCATCATTTCCATCGTAGCGGCGTCGAGTTCTATCAGGAGCTCGTGTGATTTCATCCTGAAATCTTCGATCGATGCCATTAGCTTTGCCTCGGCGCGGAGGTCACCGCCATTGAGAAACAACTGCTCCTCGAGCGGTGGAGTACGAACACGCCAAATAATTCATACCGTCTGATCGCTGGTTCGTTTAGCCCCGAACCTTCTCCGTCAAAGTCAGCCGCTATAGCGGGACGGAGGAGTCGTGCATGAAATAAGGGAACGGCCCGATCTTTGTCCCCGCATTTAAAAGCGACGCGGATCAGTCGATGTCGCCGACAATGCGCACAGCGCGCTGGACGCCATCGACAGAAACGAAAAGTTCATCAAACTGACGCTCGCGGTATTGACGTCCCCCGGCGTTACGGCGTTCGGCCAGAAGCAGCCATTCAAATTACCCAAATTAGATTCATACATGAAAGATTCACATCGACAAACAGCTCGAACTTGCGGCTTGAATTGAAAGGTGGCCAGCAAGGCAACGGGCCCTCCTGGTGAGCGCCTCTACTTGGACAGGAGAAAACGCAAAGCCCGGTGATGCATAGAGAGATCCGTGTCTTTCCAAACTCCTGAACTAGCTTAGATAGATGTCTTTCAAAGATTCTTCGCTCACGCTTTTCCCCGCCAACACGGAAACGATCTCCCCCGACGCGAATCGCATACACCCGGGTCGCCATCTGGATGGCTTCCACTGTTTTCTGTTCGACTAGCAGGATTGGCGTTTTACGCGAGCGGATCTCTCGAAGGGTATCCAGCACAACCTCAATTATTTTAGGTGAAAGCCCCATTGTCGGCTCATCCAAATTCAACAACTCCGGACGGGACATAATCGCCTGGGCAATGGACAGCATTTGTTGCTCGCCGCCGGACATGGTGCCCGCATGCTGCTTGCCTCTTTCCTTCAGCAGCTGGTACATATCCTCGATATCTTCATCAATGGCTTTGCAACCTATCTCGTGTTAATCCACGAGATGCCATCAATTAGAAGTCATCAATATCAACTATACAATTCCTACCCTTGGATTTTGCGTGATAGAGCGCACTGTCTGCGGAGATTAACAACTGCTTGAGAGTGGATCGCGATTCATTCATCGAGGCACACCCAATACTGACTGTGATTTTAATTTCCTCACCACCAGTATCGACACTAGATGCTTCAATGCTGCTCCTGAGTCGCTCCGCAATAATTGACGCATCGAGGCTATTTATCTTAGGCAACATAACGACAAACTCTTCGCCCCCAAACCTAGCTATAGTATCTCCGGGACGAAGAACTCCCTCAGCAATTTTCACTATCGACTTAAGAACTTCGTCGCCAATGGGATGCCCCCAGCAATCATTAACATGCTTGAAGTGATCGGCGTCTAGCATGATTATCGATATTGAGTGCTGGTATCGACTTGCCCGAGCAAACTCTTTCTCTGCCAAGTTGAAAAAGTGAGCGCGATTAACTGCGCCTGTGAGGTGGTCTTTAGTGAGCAAGTTGGCTAGATTATCACTCGACACTTTTCGCTCGGTGATATCTCGAAGCACAACTGTATAGCCAGAAAACTCATCATCTTCTTCACGTAGAACGGCGATCATCGTTTGAGCGAAAAAACTGTGTCCTGATTTGTGTTGGCAAAGATAGTCTCGTGAATGCCAACCTTCTTCACGTGCGAATGTGAGATGTTCATCCAAAACATTAACTTCCAAGGCGGACAAATTACAGAAGCGGCGCAACGTCTCACCAATAGCCTCGGATTCCGTGTAACCTGTTAAACGCTCTGCCGAAGGGCTCCAGCTATTAATTACTCCCTGTTTAGTCAAGCCGAGAACTGCGAAATCGTTAACAATCGTATAGATGGCGTCCAGCCATGAGTCTGTTTGCCTTAGTCTCCTTTCAGTTGCAACTTGGCAAGAGACATCAGTCAGAACTGTTATTAGAACCTCGTCATTGACCTTTACAATTGTACATGCGAGAACAATACCTCCGTCAGCTGCGGACGACACGTGGATTCTATGATTTACACATATTGATCCGCATGATTCTCTAAAACTCGTTACAAGGTTACGTAATTCAGGCGCTACGGAAGCAAGTGTTTCAAACAGATTTTCAAGGCCAATAGACTTAACCAATGGCATCAACAACTGTGTTGCCATGGGGTTAAGCATATCAATTTTTCCGCTGGGGTCGGTTCTTACCAGCCCTACTGGCGATAGATACATGAATGAAAGTAATGCTTCGTACTCTGACTCGATTGAGTCATTGCCCTGCTCTATACTACTCATTTTTTATGCCCATTCAACCAGTAGGAAGCGGGTATTATTATCAATTTTTTTAAGTAGTCTTAATCTGACGGGGATTGGCCGCATTCTAAGCGCCAGAACGTAAGAAATGATCACGTCTAACTCAGGTTCATTCTCAAATCTGTGAGCGACCATGGCGTTATTCATGCAGGGAGCAATTTCCAAAAATAAATTCTTACCTAAAACACGTGCCTGTCGTAAGGCCGCACTTGTAGCTTCAAAAGTATTGTAAATTACCACCTTTGAAGCGTCGTTAAAGCCAATTATGCCGAAGTTCAGAGTATCCAGCTGATCAGGCGCACCCAACAATGCTTGTATCGATGCTTCTTCGAACGTAAGATTCATTTTCCTACTCACTCCCAAAGTGCAATATTAATTTGTAATCCCAGTCGGGCTGTATTCACCCTGCCATATAGCAATAAGTACTCTCCCCTTTTAGAATTTAATGATGACATATAGTAGCAGCAAATTATTTTGAAGAGCGGATGGATATTTTCCAACTTGACCTTGAGCCCCTCTACCACCGCCTAGCATCTCAAGCGCCTACCTTCGGAACGTTGCAAAAAGAGTCTAGTATCAAATCAAGCATAGCTACTCATTTGCTATTGTGCTGTCCACTCACTGTATTTTAGCCAATCCCGGACTGTCACCCTGGGTAGCTATCGATCCCTTATGGGTAATCTGTGATATAGATACTCAGGTGCGAGGTGCGACGTTTACCTTTAGTGCCTTTGGCTACGGCGCTTTTCAGATTAAAAGAGCATCGGCGTCACTACGCCTCTGTGTAATCTACGCTTTTTTCCAAGCATTAGGTGCGACCAGAGCCATTGCTTGAAATGCAGGCTTGGCGAACCAAAACCCTTGCATTAGATAAACTCCGCAATCGGCCAGAAAATCCCGTTCCTCGGCATGTTCGATTCCTTCTGCAATGATTTTAATATCCAGCTCCGCACATATTATGACAACACCACGGACGATAGCCTGACGGGAGCGATCACGATGGATATTACGCACTAGCGCTATATCAAGCTTTATAAGATCCGGTTGAAAGTCTGCCAACAGTGTGAGCCCTGAATACCCTGAGCCAAAGTCATCAATTGCTATTTTGAAACCGAACTCCCGGTATTCACGTAGAATATTGGTCAGATGGTGATTATTCTCAACGTATTCGCTTTCGACTGCTTCGAAAATCAGCCTGTCGAGCGGGAAGTTATGAATTCGCGCGGCTTCCAACGTGCTTCTAATGCACAATTCTGGACGGTAAACCGCGTTGGGTAGAAAATTAATCGATAGGTTTTGAGTCATTCCAAGTTGCGCAGCAGTGGAAATAGCCCGTGTGCGGCAAAGCTGATCGAATCGATAACGGTTATTATCGTTTACTTTCTCCAGCACTGACAGAGCACCCTCACCATTAAGGCCTCTCACCAACGCCTCATGTGCAAAAACCGATTGATCGCGCACGTCCACAATTGGCTGAAAAGCGAAAGTAAAATCTAAATCCAGTTCAAGAGTGTTTTTGCAACCTTGGCAACCATTGGACGAAGTCAATGAGCTTGGAAAAATTGTCACGCCGTACTCCAAAAATTAATTACCATTTTTATGGTAGTTATTCTAACCAAGCCATAAGTATTGGAACAAACAACAAATTAACTTTGGGTAAAGTGATGATGATTCACTTAGGAATTTTGATTGTAGCAGTTTATTTGTAAATCGATTCTTCCCGGCTGATAAATGCACGATTATCTTCCCTCAAAATCACACGATGATGTTAAAAACGGTTATGACTTAGACACTTACCCTTATTTCACACCGCTGGATTTTTTTGATTTAGGGAACTGTCAGTCGATGATTACAAGGCTCTGCGACGAAAATAGAGGCCAAAATAGTCAGATGGGCAGCTCCAGATGAGGGGGCTTGGGGTACAATGCTGGGTGAATTGCCCCCAGTTGCTTAGACTCATCAACGGATAGCTATGAGACGGGGGTATCTGATACACCCCGCAACGGTACCGCCATCAACCACCTACCTGCACAAGCCTTGGTCATTGGACGACTTGGTAATCGCGGTAGCGTCTCTCCTGCAGCCTGATTACCCCATTCGTAAGATTTGAGTCGTTGTTGGCCTGTTAGCTCTGATGCTCCCAAGTCCACCATTTGCCCTCGGGCTCACGCACAGATCGCTTGGCGCGCCGCCATTTCAATTCTGAGTTCGCCAATCAAATTTGAAATCGCCCGACTGGACGTGAGATCCGATGCCAACACGCCGGGGACAAACAGTTCCACGCGGCCAGAGGAAGGCTCAATCATCTTGATCAATAGCGAACCTTTGGGATTCACGGAGCAGGTGCAGGAGCGAGGTAATAAACCGCTTTCAATGATATGTCGGAGCTCAAGAGAAGAAATCATGGGGTACGTCCGAAGGAAAAATTCCTTCTCAGTCTTGTCTATGAAACCAAGTAGTCAAGGAACGCGCCGGAGTAAATTCACGACCAATTGTTTCCCGTCCACTGGCCTTGAGCTGACGCGGCTGACTATTCATTTTTTATACTGCTAGGCTTGGCGTTTTCATGGAGGAACCTTGATGCCAAATTCAGATTTGCTCCCTTCCCTGCTCTTCAAAATCAATCAAAACCAATTAGCTCTTGAGGCCGCCATCATGGAGCTGACGCTCTGGGTCGAGCAACGTGGTTCTGCTGAAGTCGCGGCAACGTTCGCGGTGCTTTAGACACGATTAGCAAAAACGAGGAATTCATCAATATGAGTCTTGCGGTGCTTATGTCACCTGAGTGACCTGGCCAAAACGCTATCAGTGGCGTCGTTCAGTCAATACTGCGCCAAGGATCGCGTGAGTAATGAGACAAGCTGCCGAGGCTATGTATCGTCGTCGTGGCCGAAGAATTTGGGATCAAGCACCAACGCGCGTAATGGCTTCAAACGTTTTTCGGCGAGATCAGCTTGCCGGGAGCATTCAGTGGCGTCCCCGGCAGCGCCCACAGCCGTCGCCTGCTCATTCAAATAAGTTTGGTCACAGCAGTGACCAAAACTTAATTCTTTATATTTATGAAGTTATATTCAAGCCGGAGACCTAGTTGCCATAATGGGAAATCGTTTAATCTAGGTGTCTACGATATCGATCTAGTTAATACCCATAATAAAAACAAAGCATCACACATGGATAGCACACTAATTAAAAGCTGATTAACTTTTTTACTTCCAATTTGCCATTCGTCGTCATGCAGAAAAAAAATTCAACTTTTTCGAAAGCGGGTGACTCTCACTAATACAGCCATCAAGGCGGTGGGTGCATTTTCTGATTGATTGGCGATTGCTGATAGGAGATAGTAATGAACTACGAAGATCGCGATACCTATGGCATGTACAAAACCAACCTCCTACGAGATACCAGCTCTGAGGAACAGGGGCCTGGCCCCGACCTGATGGGGGCAGACACACTCATTGGAAATGATGTTTATAACCATAATGAAGAAGACTTGGGAGATATCAAGGAAATCATGCTGGATGTTCGCAGCGGTAGAGTGAGTTATGCTGTTCTCTCTTTTGGTGGCTTTCTTAGCATGGGAGAAAAACTGTTTGCGGTACCCTGGAATGCATTGACACTCGATACAGTAAATAAGCGCTTCGTACTAAACGTAGAGAAAGAACGCTTGGAAAATGCACCAGGTTTTGACAAGGACAATTGGCCTAATATGGCCGACGAATCTTGGGCAACTGAAATCCATTCTTTCTATGGAACTAAACCGTTCGATTACGATACTGTCTAGATACGAAGTATCGACAAAAGCTAACTGTCCATAACCAAAATGAAGAGTGATGCGCGCCGAGCAAACAACGACATGTTAAGATTGGTCGTTGGTGGCCAAACCCTAAGGCGCGCATTGCGGTGAAAAAGCGCTAACAACAAGGGTTTAGGGTGGATTCTGCTGACCGCGGTCGAATCCAAGGCTAGCCCAGCCGCATCGTACCCGAAAGCTATTCGTTTGAAGTCCAAAAGCTCGCGCGTCACGCGGGCTTTTTTTGATGCGACATCTAGGCTCATCACGTGACTCTAACGATTTTGGCTAGCGAATGAGACTAATGGCGGTGGCTCGGATCAGAATTTCTTCCTGTTGAAAACGCCCTGCAAGATCGCGCTTAAAGCTTTGCCACCAAAGCCGATCAATAGCTTCAACCATGACCTCATAGACGATGATGTCGTCCTCTGCTCTCTCGTTATCTTTCTGCAATGAAATACCTTTCGCCGGATTGCGAGTGAAAGCCGTCACTCCTCCGAACTGTTCGGCCAACTGCTCCCGTACACGGCGAAAAAGCTCGACGGGCTGAGGCGTGCCATCGTTCGTGTTGAGCGGCAAAAAAATCTCGATCAGGTGCATTAGATAACCACAGCAGCCCACGGCTGTAAGTAATGCGATTCCCCTTGGGCCCCCAAGGCCTGCGTTTCAGTTTCAGCTTCTGTTCCAGCTTTCAATCCTGTGGGATTAAAAAGCTAAAAAAAACAGAAGAAAAACCGGCGGCTTCCTATCGGATAAAGGTGTTTGGCGGCAGCGCTGCTTTTCTCTTGCCTTCAAATATATAAACCCTGTTCCATCCTTGTATAAAGGCCCACTCTCACCATAAAGAATTTAATTCTGGAACCCGCTCCGGGTTTTATACTGTGGTTCCCAACAGGGTACCAACTCCTGCTGCCACCGCCATCGAAAGCGCACTCCAAAAAGTCACACGTAAAACCCCATTTTTAATATTCGCCCCGCCGACCTTGGCCGCCAAGCCGCCAAGGATAGCAAGGAAGACCAACGACGCGACGACGATGACTGGGATGAGATGTTCTTGTGGAACTACTACGACCACGAGTAATGGTAGTGCCGCACCTACGGCAAAGCTTAGCGCAGATGCAAGAGCAGCCTGTAATGGCTTTGCACTCATCGCATCGGTGATTCCCAACTCATCTCGGGCATGCGCCCCCAAGGCGTCGTGATCCATTAGTTTAGTCGCGACTTCTTTTGCAAGCGGCACCTCAAGTCCTCGCTCAACATAAATTCCTGTCAGTTCACGATTCTCGCCCTTCGGATTTTCCTGAATCTCAATTCGCGCCGTCTCTAGGGCAGCCGCTTCCGTGTCGGCTTGGGACTGCACGGAAACGTACTCTCCGGTAGCCATCGACATAGCACCGGCGACGAGAGCAGAGACACCCGCTATAAGGATGCTGTTGTGAGTTGCGTGAGAGGCGGCTACGCCCAGAATCAGACTTGAAGTTGAAACGATTCCGTCATTGGCCCCCAATACGGCAGCGCGCAGCCAACCAATGTTGTCTATTGAGTGTTTCTCTTTATGATGCGCTGCCATTCTGGAATTCTCCGTGTGAAAAATTGCACATTAGGTCGGGTCACTCTGGCGTCATGAGCACCGTGAGATTCATGTTGATGAACGGAGATCCAATCACCGGTAATGGACTGAATCAACCGATTAAATTGCGGATTCCACGCCATCCGGCCACTCAGCCCACCAGCATCCGGCCACCTTTTCCACGGTCATCCGGCCGGGCAGTCGGAGCGCAGCGACGCAGGTTTGCATTGTTAGTCTGAAGTCTCTGTCGCCGTCAATTTCGTTGCGCGTCTGCGCATCGATTCGCCCTTCAGTTCGATCCGATAAGCGTTGTGCACCAGCCGGTCGAGGATCGCATCGCCCAAGGTTGGATCGCCGATCAGCGCATGCCATTTGTCCACCGGCATTTGACTGGTCACCAGCGTCGAGCGGTTGCCGTAACGGTCGTCCAGCAGTTCAAGCATGTCGCGACGGCCATTACTACTCGGTGCCGTAGCAGGACGTTGGTGCTGGAGCAGGATGTGGTGTTCAGACCATAAAACATCGTTGACTGAAAGTCAGTCATCGCGGGCAAGCCCGTGATGGTTTTAACGGTTACGCAAACCTTCTAGCAACATGGGTGTCGGGTAGCCGTCTGCTGGCCAGCCGAACGACTGCAGAGCCGCAAGGATCGCATTGCGGGGTTGGTGCCGAGATACCGTCGGCGTTGCCCGCGTCGTAGTTGTGGCGGCTCAACAGGGTCTGTAATTCCATGCGCTCGGAACGGTTCAGCGGCAGGTCATCCTCGGGCCATTCGCCGTTGATCAGGCCTTTGCCCGTAAAACGCTCCGACAGCAGATATTAAGACCTAGACCGCGTGTGCTAATCGTGCATTCAAATTTGTCCGTCAAGAACTAGCCTGCGGGAGGACGCGAACTTAGTACGGGAGAAAAAATTATCTGAAAAGTTGTGCCGCCAAGGTTTGCATCGGGCTCATGACTTAGCCTGCCACCAAGGTTCTTTACTAACGAAGTGATTACTTTCATTCCCAGTCCCGACATTTTATTTATATCAAAATCGGCTGGAAGTCCTCTGCCATCGTCACTTATGGTTAGGCAGTATTGATGCTCATAGGGTGCTAATTGTACGGTGACCTTGGAGGCTCCATATTTCAGAGCATTTGTTACCAGCTCGTTCACGATAAGGCCGAGTTGACTGAGTTGTTCGCTCGCCAAGGCTAGTGAGACGGCTTCGACCGAGATTGCTACCTGATCTCCACAACCTAACATTGTCGATAAGCCAACACACAGTTGAACCAAATAGTCAGCGCTATCGAGTGTCGTGGCAGCCTTGCCGACGTTGATATGTTGATGCACATTCGCTACGGCAAATATTTTGGCTGCTGCTCTAGAAATCTCCTGAGCTGCCTCAGAACTGCCCAACTGCGCACTCTGAATGCTCAACATCGACACAATCAGATGAAGGCTATTCATGACTCGATGGTCAATTTCCTCGCCCATCAAGTGGGAATGTTTCAGCGCCGCTTCCTTCTCAGCTATGGATCGCATGGCGGCAAGGCGAAGTTCAAGCTGATCCATTACAACGCTAGCAAGATCCGCCAACGTGTCTATCTGTTCTTGGGTAACCGTGCGCGGCTGGGTGTCCAGCACACATAACGTACCGAGATTGAAGCCGTCGTGAGTATGCAGCGGCACACCCAAATAAAATTGAAGACCAAATTCGCCTGCGACAAGGGGATTAGAAAGCGTTCTAGGATCATGCCTAGCGTCTGTTACTAACCAAGGCCCGCTCTGTAAAATCGCAGAGGCACAGAGCCCTGGATTGCGGGGAATTTGATTTGCGTCGAGCCCATGATGGGATTTGAACCAGATTCGATCCGTATCGACGATGCTCACGATTGCTATCGGAGTACCTAGAAGACGCGCTGCTATTGCGGTCACACGATCAAAGGCGCCGTCCGGAGGGGTATCAAGAATGGCGTACCTACGGACGACGTTCATCCGAAGGGATTCATCTGGAGTTGTTTCACTGGAGCTAACGGAATGAGGCGTGGTGTTCGCAGTCATTTTTACTCCCGAACGGCTCAAGGTCACTGCTTTAGGTCAGAGTTATCCTGATGGAATGCCAGCTCCAGCAGTTCAAACCGTTGCGCCAAGGTCGCACTCGATTGATGGCCTGGATGGCAGCAGAACGATGTATGGTCTCACGTTTGTATAAGCCATGTCAGGCACGCACACAAACCGCTGCAATCAGTGGGGTGGTGGCAATGATCCCGCTGCCCGCAGGTCACGCCCTTACCTACCTACCGGATTGTAAAAACCGTGCCAGGGAAGCGACAAGCACCAACAGGGCAGATTCCGCGCCTGCGCGAGTAAGCCCTCCGGTGAGTAACGGATGGTGCAAACTGGCTCACCATTCTTTGGCGAATCGAGGCTAAGGTTCATGTATTGGAGATTCAAATTCCACGACTAGCCCGTTTTCATCGCCCCCGTGGAGCTACTCAGAGGATGTAACGCTTTAGATGGGCAGGACTCACACAATTCAATGATTATCTAAAAAACCAAAAAAGAGGTGATGATGTCTCCCTTTGATATTCAACGGATGTTGATAGATGAGTTTCCACTAACATTTTTGCTAGAGGTAGGGTTTCGGGCAGCTTTTGCCTTTCTTGCCGTTTTCTTGTTCTTAAAATCAAGTGGCCGACGCGGGATAAGACAGCTCTCACTTTTTGAGTTGGTCGTGATTTTGACGCTGGGCTCCGCTGCCGGAGACGTGTCCTTCTACCATGATGTACCACTGTTGCCCGTTGCAGTCGTTTTCCTCACGCTGTTGCTGCTCTATCGCATGACGGTTTGGGTCATGACCAAAAGCAAGAAATTTGAAGCATGGATTGATGGTCTACCTGTAACCGTCATTCGCAATGGCTTATATGAACTTAAATCCTTAGAGAAGCTGAATATTTCATCGAGCGAAATATTGATGGAGCTTCGACAACGGGGCGTTGAGCACTTAGGCCAAGTAAGATTGGCGCTTATGGAAACAGATGGCGACATCAGTCTTTATTTTTACGATCAAGAAGACCTGCGCCCTGGCTTGTCAGTCCTACCTTTAGAACATCGTGCGGAGTTTATAAAAGTGCCCGCTTCGGGACTTTATTGCTGCGTGAGTTGTGGCTTTGCACAATCTATTCTTGAAGAACACGAAGCACGCTGCTCGCGGTGCGATCATGACATCTGGTCAAAGGCGCTGAGCACCCAACGCTGTAGGTGATGGTTGCTGGAAACAATCCCACCAGGCATCAGTCAAATCCACAGGCGCCAGCATTTTGAGGGGAACAGATGAAGGTATTCATAAGCTCGGTGGTAAGGGGATTTGAGCAATTCAGAGCGGCTGCCAAGGACGCCGTAGAAGCTCTGGATATGAAGCCGGTCATGAGCGCGCATTTTGGAGCCCGCACCTATTCTTCCGTGCATGCCTGCCTGACAGAGGTTGATCAGTGCGACGTCTTTGTCCTCATCTTGGGCGCTAACTACGGCTACGAGCCTGAGCCGGGTCTGTCGGTTAGCCTTGGCGATTGCCTCTCACCACACTCAAGAATTCGACATTAGCCCCTTCGTGCTGGGCCTTCTGCTGTCCTCCTTTTTATGGCTTTACCTCTTCGCACTCATACCCATGGGAATGCTGGAGGATCGATACGATACTCGGCTGGTCAACGCCTGGGGCATCGGCGTCTGGTCTGTCGCCCCCCTCCTCTCTGCAGCATCAGGGGGTTTCTTCTCCATGCTGATCACTCGTTTGCTGATGGGTGTCGGAGGGTCGACTTCGTACCCCGCCGGGGGACGCGCTCTGCGCGAATGGGTGCCTGCCGGCGAGCGCGGAATGGCGACCTCACTGTTCCATGCCGGTAGCCTGATAGGCCCGGGGATTGCTGCGTTGGGCCCGAGCATTGTCGTCAACAGTTACGAATGGCGTGTTGCCTTCGTCATAACTGCCGCTGTTCGATTCTTATGGCTGGCTGCCTGGCTGATATGGTTCAGGCAACCTGAAGTCGCGCGCTGGTTACATCCGCTTCAGGCGCTGCTCGCTGTCGTTAGGAATCTTGCTGCCTGAGCTAAGAGGCATAATTAAAACTTTAGCTGGGAAGGGGTGGATGGCTCGGCAATGTGCTCACTGCCGCCCGCCTTCGGGCCTGGCCTCATTTCACGGAAAAACATTCGCCGATACTCAGAAGGCGATGTGCCGAGGTGAACGCCGAACTGTTGTCTCAACGACAAAGGCGTTCCGAAACCCGCCTCACCGGCGACACACTCGATATGTAGGTCGGTCGTTTCGAGCAGCTGTTGTGCTCTGGCGACTCGCTCAGCATTCAACCATTTTGAGACGGTGCTGCCGGTCGCCTCTCTAAAACGCCTGGTGAATGTGCGCCGACTCATTTTCGCCATGTCCGCCAGCACGTCTAGCGACAGATCACTGGACAGGCTCAGGCGGGCCCACGCCAATACTTCAGACAAATGAGTCTCGCTGGATAGCTGCGGCACGGGATGCTCAACGTATTGAGCTTGGCCGCCCTGCCTGTGCGGCGGTGTCACCAGCATCTTCGCGGTGCGATTCGCTACGTCGGCGCCGAGCCGCTGCCGTACCAAGTGAAGGCAACAATCGATTGCCGCCACGGTTCCCGCAGAGGTCATGATATTGCCGGCACTGACGTAGAGCACCTCGGGCCTGAAACGGACTTCAGGGAAGCGTCGCGCAAACTCGTCTCTGACTGCCCAGTGCGTAGTTGCTTCTTTGCCATCAAGCAGCCCGGCATCGCCAAGCACAAATGCTCCCAAGCATAGCCCGACGATGAGCTTTTCTTGGGCATTAGCGAGCTGTAAGGCTTTCACAAGCTGTGCAGATGCAGCGACCGATTGATCGCCCCACGCTGGAATGACAATTACATCAGATGCCTCCATCAGTTCCAGGCCATGAGTGACCTCCAAGCCGATGCCTTGGTCGCTACTCACCATACCCGGCGACTCTGCGCAGTAGCTGACCTCGTATTGAGGTTCACCAGGTGCGGATTGAACTATCCCCAGCACCACTCCTTGCACAGAAAGATGGAACAGGCTTACGCCGTCAAAAGCTAGAGTGGAATCACGCAGGAACTGGTCGAGCAGATAGCTGTTGGCAGAATGGACTTCCACACCGTCGAAACCGGCTCGCTTGGCATTTTCTGCCGCATGCCTGTACTGCTCGATGATCCCCGGGATCTCTGAAGTCTCAAGCGCCCGAGGCATGGACACTTCGACCATGCCATTGTTGGTATAGGTGGTACCTTCGGCCTTGATTGCCGAGGGCGCGACCGGCGCTTCGCCGTTTGGCTGCAACTCAACGCTGGAGAAGCGACCTACGTGCCACAACTGGCTGACGATTTTTCCGCCGGCGGCATGCACTGCATCGGTGACTTTTTTCCAGCCAGCCACCTGCTGCTCCGACCAGATACCCGGCGTCATGGCATAGCCTCGCCCCTGAGCAGAAATGTTCGTCGCCTCGGCGATGATCAAACCGGCAGTGGCACGCTGAGCGTAATAGGTCGCGTGCATTTCATTCGGCATGCCGTCGTCGGCCATTCGGCTGCGTGTCACGGGCGCCATTACAATTCTGTTAGCCAGTTGCAGCGCGCCCATATTCATGGGCGAAAAAAGGTCGGTGTCTACAGCAATATCAGTCATAAAAACTCCAGGCGAATAGACCGGTCGTCTAGTAAAAATCTTAAAAAAAACGCCCCTATGCCAGCAGGCGCTCACTCGTCATTAGTGCCGTGTCAAAGGCAGCTGTTGTATTGCGGACTTTCACCAGCAGTGATGCCCCCAACCACAATTGATACAGCGACTCAGCCAGTGTTTCTGCGTCCTGGGTCGAAGTGATGGAGCCATCAGCCACTCCTTGCTGAACACACCGCGTGATTCTCTGGATGATCATCGCGGTGCCCTCCTCCAGTACGCCGCGCATGTCTTCCGACAGGTCGCACACTTCGGCGCCGAGTTTCACCACCAGGCATTTCTCCTCGGGATGATCGAACGCCTGTGTCTTCGCCCAATAGCGCAAATAGCCAAGGAGCCGCTCGGCGCCCGTCCCTTGCGCCGCCATAACAACGTCTACCCGCCCGATGTACTCCTGAAAGTATTCTTCCAATAGTGCCTGGCCGAATTCCTCTTTGGAGCGGAAGTAGTGATAAAACGACCCTTTGGGTACACTCGCTGCCTTCAGCACTTCCATAAGACCGACAGCGGTGTAGCCCTTGTGGGTCATCAATGCCTTCGCTACATCGATGATGTGTTGTCGCATGTCTTGAGTAGGTTTTTTCATAGTGGGCAAAGCCTAACCAAAACTAGACCGGTCGTCTAGAAGTCCTATTCAATATCTGACGAACGACTAGACGCTAGCTGCTGGATGAGCCCGCGCGGGTTCCAGTTCGACCCTTTCCCACTTGGCGATCACCAAAGGTGCGATGGCATTGCCCAATACGTTCAACGTGGTGGTACCGCTGTCGATAATCCTGAAAATGCCGGCAATCAACGCCACCCCTTCCAACGGCAACCCGGCAGACGCCAATGTCGCTGACAAGATGATGATGGCAAAACCCGGCACCCCTGCTGCGCCCTTCGAAGTCAGAACCATCGTCACCACCAACAGGATCTGCTGCGACAGCGACAGTTCGATGCCATAGAGCTGCGCTACGAAAATTGTCGCCACACCGAGAAAAATCGATGCGCCATCCAGGTTGAACGCATAACCCACCGGCACCACAAAACTGACAATCCGACGCGGTACACCGTAGCTCTCCAATCGCGTCATCAACTGCGGCATGACGGCAGCTGACGCGGCACTCGAAAATGCCAGAATCAACTCATTGCGAAAGTAGCGGATCAACTTGAAAATGTTTTCGCCAATCAAGTAGCAAATACCGCCGAGTATCAACAACGCGAAAACAATCAGCGCCAGATAAACCACCCCGATTAACTTGAGCAACGGCAACAATGAGGCGAAACCAAACGTTGCCACGGTCGCCCCGATCATCCCAAACACACCGATCGGCGCGTAAGCCATGACGATTGAGACGACCTTGAACATAGCATCGGAAAGGCTCTGAACCACAGCGATGAAAGGTGCGCTTTTGTCCTTCGGCAGAGCGTTGAATGCCATGCCTAACAGCACGGCGAAAAACAGCACGGACAGCAATTTCGCTTCTGACATAGCAACCAGCACGTTGTCAGGGACGATGTTCTGCAAGATGACTAATGCGCCTTTAGACGGCTCCAGAGTGATCGCTGCAGTACCGCGCGAAATACCGGAAATGTCGGTGCCCGTACCAGGCTCGAAAACGTTGGCGAAACACAAGCCGATGACAATGGCCAAGGCCGTAATCGCAAAAAAGTAGCCCAGCGACTTTATTCCCATACGGCCAAACGACTTGTTATCGCCACCGCCTGCAATGCCCAGAATCATGCAACAGAACACGATCGGTACAACCACCATCTTCATCATCTTGATAAAAATGTCACCGAGTGGTTTGAGGATCTCCGCACTCACCCATGTCTGATAGTACGGATGCGTATTGAAGTACCAACCGACAAGTACGCCAAGCAACAGCCCGGCAATGATTTGCCACACCAAGGGAATACGTTTCATGTCTAGCCTTCTTGTTGGAATGAAAGGACTGCATTAATTGGCAGTTGCTAGATTCATGAGCTTCCAGCTCACTTGAGTTCAAATGGCACAACGCTGTTGTGCCAACACGTTTCTTATTTTGCAAAAAGCTGGCTCATATCCTTGAAGGCCTTGAATTCCAGGGCATTGCCACAAGGGTCAAACAAAAACATGGTGGCTTGCTCGCCGACCTGCCCTTTGAAACGAATGTAGGGTTCGATCACAAACTCTGTGCCGAAAGACTTCAGGCGCTCGGCCAGCGCCTCCCATTCTTCCCAGCCCAGGATGATGCCGAAGTGCGGAACAGGTACGTCGTGGCCGTCTACCGGGTTGCTATGGACGCTTTCCTGGGAAGCGGTTTTTGGGTGTTCGTGAATAACCAGTTGGTGGCCATAAAAGTTGAAGTCGACCCACTGGTTGCTGGAACGACCTTCTTCCAGGCCGAACACTTCGCCGTAAAATGTGCGTGCGCCAGCAAGGTTGTAAACGGGGATTGCGAGGTGGAAAGGCGAGAGGCTCATCAGAACTCCAATACAGTTTTTTTATTGGTGAAGGACGGAGCGTATAAATGCTGGTCGTTGGTTTTTCGCGACGATTCACGTTCCGCCGTCCCACCGACATCGGCTTATAGGTTCGGGCAGTTGCCGGGGGATAGGCACATCGTAGGGCGGCCAACCAAACAAAAAAATCAATATAATTTTCTTAGAAACACAATTAATATTTGTGAATGATCAAAGAACTCAAAACACTCATCGCCGTTGCACGGGAAGGTACGTTTGCCGCTGCAGGGAATAAAATCGGCCTCACCCAAGCAGCGGTGAGCGCCCAGATTCAACGTCTGGAGGCCGAGCTCGGCTTTGAGATATTCGACAGGAAGGGACGCTCGGCCCACCTCAACAGGATGGGCCATCAAATACTCCTGCAAGCGCAAGAGCTGCTTCGGCTTTACGACAATCTGGGCTCCACCACGGTCGGACTTCCTGCGAGCGTTCTGGTGAACATCGGTGCTATCGCTTCCGTACAGCGCTCCTATCTTCCAGATGCACTAGCCAAGTTTCACCGACAATGCCCGCAATGCCGAACCCGCGTAATCCCAGGGCTATCGATGGAGTTGGTCAACCTCGTGGATGCCGGCGAAATCGACATGGCCGCAATCATTCGCCCACCCTTCTCGCTTCAAAGCGATCTACGCTGGACGACCTTGGCGCTTGAGCCCTACCGGCTGATCGTTCCGCGCGACGTGCCGGGAGAAGATTGGTCAGAACTACTTTCCAGCCAACCATTCATTCGGTACGACCGATCATCCTTCGGGGGCAGGCAGGTGGATCGCTTCCTTCGGCAGATGCATTTCACCTTGCGGGAAGTTTGCGAGCTGGATGAACTAGAGGCGATCATTAAGCTAGTGGAGAATGGCGTTGGTATAGCACTGGTGCCGCAGACAGCAACTCATCAGGAATGGCCCATAGGTGTACGAGCGCTCGATCTCGGACAGCACACCTTTCACCGTGATATCGGGCTCGTACACAGGTCTCGACAGAGCTTTACCGAACCGGTGCGGATACTGGCCCAACTTATTAGTGAGCAAGTTAAGACCGGTTCTGAATAAATCCACACAGAAAAAAGGCCCTCTCGGGCCTTTTTGTACTCAAACCAAAATTACTTGGTCAGCCAGGACTCTACGGTGTCAGAACCGTATTTCGCTTTCCATTCCTTCAGCGTTTTGTGATTGCCGCCTTTGGTTTCCACGACTTCGCCAGATTCTGGATTTTTGTAGACTTTCACCTGGCGCGGCTTGCGGGTGGCCGATTGCGACTGGGCAGCTGGAGCGCGACGACTAGCTTGTGGGTCAAGCAGGTTGATGATGTCTTTCAAGCTGTAGCCGTACGTAGCAAGCAAGGCGCGTAGCTTCGTTTCAAATTCGATTTCTTGCTTCAGACCAGCATCACCCTTGAGCGCTTCTAGCGCTTGGAGCTGTTCGGCTAAGTGTTTTTCGAGCTGACGGAACTCTGCGAGCTTGGACATGGGAAATCTCTCCGTGATTGTTATTCTAACGTTACACCAAAAACTCCAATTTGCATGAAGCGAGGTGCGTTTACTTTTACTCATTAAGTCGTCTCCGTTGCAGGATTCGCACTTGAGCAAACGTCCATTAATAGACATTTGGCGACGAGCGAAGGTTCGTAATATCGCAACAGAACATTGGTGAGATGGTGCCGCATCTGACTCTGGTTTGCGGAACGGAATTGTCAGCAGTGGTGTCGTTTGTATTAGACACCTTGGTGTCGAAATCCCGTTCAGATAAAGAGGTAGTTTTCATGAACAATATCATCTACATCGTTGGGGCAGTGGTAATCGTCCTAGTCATCCTGTCGTTTGTCGGCCTTGTATAGCCTGCCCCAGCTGAAACCCATTCTGGTGACGCCGCTAGCGGTTCAGTCCGAACTAAACCACGGTACTCAGATGAGTTTCAGACATGTAACTGGCACAACCGCCTCCTCACAAACGTCCAACCAGGAGCCGCAACATTAATCATGTCGCAGTAAATTCGGATGTTCGTATAGACGAAGCGCCGTTCAATGTAAGCTTCTTGATGGGTGTGCCACCAGGACGCCAAGATTACGAACTCACGAATGAATTCTTCTCGGTGCGAAAATGCCTGATGGTGATGGTGACTGTTCAATACGAATAGCTTGAGCTCATCTAACAGGTTGGTGGTACGCGGATTCGGATAACCGCTGCGTAAGGCAAATCGGCTGTTCTCATGACGTACTTTTTCCCAGAACCCCACCACGGCGGCGCTAGGCGACAGCACGGTCACATCCTTCCGATAAGCAGTTCTAGTTGCACCATCACTCCAACGCTGGATCCGGATACGGGCCTCGGAACCGAGACCGCCGCGGATCAGATGAAGGTCGGAATCACGGGTGTACCTTGCCAGCCCTCCTACAACCCAAAGGCCGGGTAACGGCTTGACTGAGTCCTTTGTCGCGTCAGGGCTTGCAGCTGCGGCTGGCGCGTCGTTCGGATGCGTTGGGGATGGCTTGGAGGGGTGGGTTTTGGGCGGGCACATGGTAGCTACCTGATGTAGCGACTCGATCTACCTGTTGTACCACCGCTAGGACATAGTTGTGTTATCAGCGACGGACGGCGCTATTTTTGTCAAATATCGCCGATTGTTTTGAATCGCTTTGCTGGTGATTGTTGGCATCATAATTTGAAGGCTTTTGCAGTCAATGGGTTAGAGGGGGAACGGTGATTGGAGAAAATGTCTATCATGAGATTCGTAAAACACCGTTCCGAGTGAAACATCGTCGCAAGCGCTCGGTGATTCCCGCTTTCCAATCGCAAAGCCTAAAGAGTTGTCATCTGAATATCATCGCCCCATCAATTTTCAATCTCAAAATCTGCTAATGAACTGCGCGATGCATCAGGAAGGGAAATGCGTTAACCCTGCTCCCGCCTCAATTCCGCCCATTCGATCAGAGCCTGAATGGATGGCCCATGCGCATGGCCTATATCGGTGAGCTGATACTCAACTCTAGGTGGCACCTGCGGGTACACAGTCCGATGAACAATCCCATCCTTTTCAAGCTGCTTTAGCTGTTGAATCAGCATCTTCTGATTGATCCCTTCGATCAGCTTCTCCTCTGCGATGTGTAATTAGACGTTTCAGCACATATTTGAAATTTCGCGGCGGGTTGGCCCCGCCGCGCTTTCCGGATTATGCGGGCTGGACTACAAGGGCGCGGCGGCTGTCTGGCTTGATCTTGAACCAAATGGAATACATGGCTGGCAGGAACACCAAAGTCAGTACCGTACCCGCCAATGTCCCACCGATCAGCGTATAGGCCAACGTTCCCCAGAACACCGAATGAGTCAGAGGAATAAAGGCTAAAATCGCCGCCAGTGCGGTCAGAACCACCGGCCTGGCACGCTGTAGGGTTGCTTCAACCACGGCGTTGAAGGGATCCAGCCCTGCCTGCTGATTGTGGTGAATCTGCCCAATCAGAATCAGCGTATTTCGCATAAGAATGCCCGACAGCGCAATTAGTCCAACTAACGCATTGATGCCAAATGGCTGTTGAAAAAGAATCAGAGTAGGCACTACACCGATCAACCCCAACGGACTGGTCAGGAAAACCATGACCATGGCGGAGATCGAGCGCACCTGCAGCACAAGGATGATCAAAGTGAGGGCTAGCATGATCGGAAACAGCGGCAACATCGCTTCCGTAGCTTTACCGGACTCCTCGATAGAGCCCGCCTGCTCGATGCGATAACCCTTCGGTAATTTCTCCATAATGGGTTGCAGCTGTTGGGAGATAGCCGTTGATACATCAGGAGGCTGTAAGCCCTCAGCGATATCGCCACGAACAGTGATCGTCGGAACGCGGTCGCGCCGGCGCATGACCGGCTCTTCCATCCACACATCAACCTCTCCAACCTGCGACAGTGGGATACGTTGTCCGTTGGCACCGGCTAACGTGAAGTTCATGATCATGGCGGGGTCGAAGCGGACACCCCCCGCTGAACGAGCTACCACCTGCACCGTACGAATGTCCTCTCGCACATCGGTTACGGGAACACCACTCAATAGGAACTGCAATTGTTGCCCGACGGCGCTGGAAGTCAGTCCGAGTGCCTGCAAGCGATCCTGCTGCAAAGTGAAGTGCAGGGCAGGCGTGCGAGAGCCCCAGTCGCTGTTGACTGTGCGCATCATGGGACTGGCAACCATAACTTGCTGCATCTGAGCAGCAATATCACGTAGCCTTCCTGGCTCCGGGCCGGTCACCCGATAGGCAACAGGGCACTGTGAATAGGGGCCAAATACAAGCTGAGTCACCCTCACCCGTGCCTGCGCAGCCAAGCCCTCGGAAATCGCTAGGCGCAAACGATGCTTCAACGCCTCGCGCTCTTGCTCATTATCGGTTCGGATCACGATTTTGGCGAACGACGGGTCAGGAAGCTCCGGCCCCATCGCCATGTAGAAACGTGGCGCACCCTGGCCTATGTAAGCGGTGACGATGCGGGCTTCTTTTTGATCTGCCAGCCAAGCCTCCACTTCCGCTGAAGCTTCGCCAGTCTGGCTTATAGAGGTGCCGTAGGGCATCTGCACTTCTACAAGCACTTCGGGGCGGTCAGAGATCGGGAAGAACTGCTTTTTGACCAGCCCCATCCCGAGTACGGCTGCTATGAAGAGACTGACCACGGCACCAGCGACTAGCCACTTATGAGCGATGACACGCATCAGCATCTGACGGAAGCGGTTGTAGCGCGGCGTATCGTAGAGCGCATCGTGACCGCCAGCGATCCGCTTGATGTCAGGTAGCAACTTGACACCAAAATAGGGCGTGAATATCACAGCGACCAGCCACGAGGCGATCAAGGCAACTCCGACGATCCAAAACATATTGCTGGTGTACTCGCCAGCAGTAGAGCGGGCAAATCCATTGGGCATGAAGCCGACAGCTGTTACCAGTGTGCCCGACAACATTGGCGCAGCTGTGTGACTCCAAGCGTATGCGGAAGCGGCAAAGCGGCTGTAGCCCTCCTCCATCTTCACCACCATCATCTCAATGGCGATGATAGCGTCATCTACCAGCAACCCTAGGGCCAGAATCAGTGAACCCAGAGTGATACGGTCAAAGTTCTTGCCGGTTGCGGCCATTACCACAAAGACCATTGCCAGGGTCAGTGGTACCGCCGCAGCGACCACCACGCCAACGCGCCAACCCATACTGAGAAAGCTCACCAGCATCACCACTAACAACGCGACGAAGAACTTGATCATGAACTCATCGACCGCCGAACTAATGTTGACGGCCTGATCAGTGACCTTGGTCAGACTCACGCCCAACGGCAGCTCTGCATTGATCGCACCCACTTCAGTGTCCAGCGACTTGCCCAGATCCAGTCCGTTCCAACCATCGCGCATGACGATGCCAAGCAGTAACGCCGGCTCGCCACCGTTGCGAATCATGAAGGTTGTGGGGTCTTCATAGCCTCGCTTAACGGTGGCGACATCCGACAGCTTGAGAGTACGACCATTCGCGACAATCGGTGTGTCGCGAATTTTCTCCAATTGGTCGAACGCGCCGTCCAGTCGAACGAATACTTGCGGCCCTTTTGTTTCCACAGAACCGGCAGAAGTTAATACATTCTGTCCGTTGACGGCGGCAAATACCTCCTGTGGGCCGATTCCCAGCGTTGCCAAACGCTCATGGGAAAATTCAACATAGATTCGCTCAGGTTGCTCCCCGACAATATTGACCTTTTTCACCCCTGCTACATGCAGTAATCGCTGACGCAGCATCTCCGCATCCCGCACCAGCAATCGTTGTGGTTCGCCCTTAGCCTTAAGAGCAAACAGGGCAAACGTGACATCTGAATACTCGTCGTTGACCATCGGCCCGATCACGCCCTCCGGGAGCCCCTTTGCTTCATCACTGACCTTCTTACGCGCTTGGTAGAACTCTTCCGGCACCTGCGATGGCGGCGTGCTGTCGAGCAGAGTGAGTGTCGTGAACGCCAGTCCGGGTCGCGTATAGGTTTCACTACGGTCGTACCATCGCAGTTCCTGAAGGCGCTTCTCGATCTTTTCCGCTACCTGATCCTGCATTTCCTGTGCCGTAGCCCCGGGCCAAGCCGTGACGATGGTCATCACCTTGACCGTAAATGCCGGATCTTCCGCCCTCCCCAACTTGAGGAACGCTACCAAGCCGGCTACAGAGATCAGACAGACTAGGAAGAGAGTAACGGAACGCTCGCGTACAGCGAGTGCCGACAGATTGAAGCGGCCCTCGCTCATGGACGAACCCTCTCAGCCGCTGCCACATTGTCTTGACTAGCTACCCGCACGGGTTGACCTTCGTGCAACAAGTGGGCGCCCAGCGCGACGATCCGCTCGCCTGGCTTCAGCTCGCCGGAGACTCCAGCGAGTTCATCACCAAGGTTTTGAACGACAATTGGCTGCCAGTGAACCTGCGGAGGCTCGCCCTTAATGATCCACACACCTGGGCCGTTGCCTGCGTCGTAAAGGGCGCCGATCGGCACCTGTGCAAAGCCTGCATGTGGGGAAGAAGACTCGCTTGGAATTTGCAGTGTGACGGTGGCGCCCAAAGGAGCGTTGGCCAACTCGCCATTCAGTACGTAGCGCGCTTCGAACGTACGGGTCTGGCTGTCCGCAACCTCCGATAGCTGTCGCAGCTTGGTTTCAACATTGCTGCCTTCCTTGCCGAAGAGCGTGGCCTGCGCGACAGAACCTACCATCGGGCGTAGGGTTTCGGGTAATTGGATCACCGCCTCCCGAGGCCCCGCATGCGCCACGCGCACTGCGACCTGCCCAGCGCCGATGACCTGACCGGGCTCGACGAGCGTGTCCATGACAATGCCATCGGAATCCGCCAGTAGTTCGGCATACCGGGTTGCGTTGAACGCCACTTGCGCCTGGGCTTGGGCTGAGCTGAGTTGAGCCCTGGCCGAATCGGCATCCGCCTTGAATCGATCGTAGCTGGAAGCCGATATCGCGCCCGTTCCACGAAGCACCCGATAACGAGCCTCTTCATCGGCGGTCTGCCTCGCTCGCGCTTGGGCAGCCGCGACCGCTTCGCTCTGCGCATGAGCGGCCAGCTTCAGATCGACAGGGTCGATACGCATCAGGATCTGGCCGCGCTTGACGGACTGACCCTTATCAACGAGTCGCTCCAATACTTTTCCGGAGACTCGAAAGCCCAAATCACTCTGGACGCGAGCCGCTACGATCCCGGTGAAAGCACGCGGCGCCGGCGCTGTCGTTTCAGCAATAGCGACACGCACCAGCGGCAATTTAGTGCGGGGATCGGCTTGCGAGGTTTCGCCGCAAGCGACCAATGCAAGCGGCAACACGCAGATAAAAACAGGTTGGGCAAAACGGCGCAGGAGCATGAGAGTCCCATACACAAAAGGATCGGGACGCTCACTTTGTATCCAGTGACTATTTTAGTCAATAGTCACCATCGCGTAGCGTTCACTCCGAGAGGCTCCGCAGCACCAGACTGGACAATTTCCCGGGCGCCTCATCGATGTAATCGAAGCCGTGCTGCAAGAGCAGCGGGTTAAGGTATGGCCGAATGACCAGATAGACCGCCATGACGGTCTCATCCAGAGGCGTCTTGCGCTCGAAGTCTCCGCTTTCGCGACCTTCCTGCAGAATGTTTTGAAGCAATTCGCGGATGCGCTCCTCATAATCGATCGTCGCCCCCCAGCGCTCGGACGCCGCCGAAGTGGCAATCTCGTAGAGCTTGCGATCCTGGGAGAAAAGGCGAAGGCTCGCATCGACTATCGCCTTGAACAGCCTTCGTAGCTTCTCCGGCGGGTGATCGGCTTCGTTGACCGCAGCCCTCACCTCAGCCTCGATTTGGCTAAGACAATTGGCACAAATCATCTCGCCAATCGCCTGCTTGGATTCGAAAAACTTGTAGATATAGGCCTTGGAGAAACCGATAGATCTAGCGAGATCGGAGACGGTCGTCTTCTCGTAGCCATAATGACTGAAGTGCTCGGTGGCGGCGGCGACGATCTGAGTGCGTACATCGTGATCGGCCGGGCCGCGAGCAGGAGTTGAGTTGGAGACTGTTTGACCCATGATTACCGCTTACCCTCAGTCGTAAATTCTTAAGATTAGTGACCGATTTCACGTCTGGTTACAAGCATAATGGTCAGATCCTCTTAAATTCCTCCATACAGTGGAAAATGGGCCCGGTCGGTAAAGCGCTTTGATCCAGATGACAGTTGGAAGGCGGTGACTGTTGACCCAGAGTAGCGAGATACACCTGGGTCACCAGCTGCAATGGACAACGGGTACCGCCCGAGCCCTTCAGTTCAGTGCGCCCTCTCGGATGAGCTTCTTGTTGATTTTGCCGACGCTGGTCTTTGGGATCTCGGCGACGAACTTGAACTGTTTGGGGATCGCCCATTTGTTGATTCGGCCACGATCGACAAACGCTTGCAGGTGCGTTTCCAGGATCTTGCGAGAGCAATTCGTCCCGCAAGCATTCACTGAATGCAGGCGTATATTGGTATTGGCGATCCGGGAAGTTGAAGCGGCAGGAGGTCGCCAATGGTGTGGCGGACGAGAGTGCTGGCGAAAACTAACGGATAACCCAGAATGCTGGAGGTGCGACATGAGCCAATATCAACGCCTCTTTCTGATTGTCGGTCCAACCATGCGTCACACACCGGCGATGGAGCGGGCAGTCGCACTTGCCAAAGCCACTGGCGCAGTGCTGCATATCGCGGTGTTCATTGAAGACGTCGACATCTTGGGGTTGATGAGCGGGAATGAGCAATTTCGCGAAATCTGTCAGCAAGAGAACCAGAAGTGGCTGCAAGATGAAGCCCAACTGATACGTGGCAATGGCATTACGGTGACCACCGAAGTTGTATTGGCTCGGGACGTACTGCAAGAAATCCTTCAGCATGTGGAGGACTTGCAACCGGACCTGGTTATCAAGGACGTACACCACGAATCAGCACTCAAACGCGTATTCGTCACGCCTCTGGATTGGCATCTGGTGCGCGATTGCCCGGTTGCTGTTCATCTGGTCAGCGAAGTCAGGTGTCCACTTCCGCGGGTGATAGTGGCAGCAGTGGATCTGTCGCATCCAGAGCACCAGATTATTGACCTCAACGATCGGATCATCGTGGCAGCGCAGCGGATGGCAATGCAGTGCAATGCAGAGCTGCACCTGCTGCACGCCTTCGATCCCTCGCAAACACATATCTCTGACGCCGGCGCCGGCGCCGTGACGATGCCAGGCTTCAGCACCGACGTACGTCGGTCACTGCATAAGTCCTTCATTACGTTGGCTGAAAGCTACCGCGTTCCCTCTGAACGACAACACTTCATTGAAGGGCCGCCAACCAAAGTGATGTCCGACTTCGCAGCCCATAGCCGAGCCGATGTGATCATAATGGGAGATACGCATCGAAAAGGGCTGCACAAACTGATCGGCAGTACTACAGAGCACGTGCTGTATAAGGTGCCCTGCAATGTTTTGGCAATAAAGGCGCAAGTAGATCAGTAATGGATCGGTCTTTAATGCACGACGGCAGCTTTGGAGACCGAATAGGCCGCGACGCCCGGCATCACCCGCTCACCCTGAATTGGCCCGGTGAATGATGAACGTGCAGCCTTATTTTCCATGGATCTGCACAGTGATGCCGGTAGCTCTGGAGTTGTTGTGAATTTCAGTCTAGTCATCCGCCGTCGAGATCAGGTTTTCGATTATTGGCCTGGCTCCTGATGTTGGATATAACCCATTGATATATAAGTAGTCTTTACTACAAGCAGGGTCGAATGACGCGCTACAAACATTTGCTTACAAAGCAGCAGCTCGCTAAAGACCGAGTCTGTAAGTACAAGTGTTAGGTTGAGCTGCCTGAACTGGCCATGAGATGCACAGCCTTAATTATGCGCATCCAACTACCCTGCCTTCCTTCCTTTTGGGTTTACGTTGCCCTTTCTTGCCTGTTTGCGGCCGCATGGTTCACCCACCCTGCTCCTGTGCATTCTTCCTTTGCCCTGATGAATCCGGTGGGCGCTGTGGCTGATCAAGTCGCCAAACCCATCTATACCAGTCGTTTTGCCTCATCCGGGCTGGTGGACTTCGTGCATTCCTCGGCGGTAACCGCCCTGCCTGACGGTAGCCTGATGGCGGTCTGGTTCGCCGGCACTCGCGAAGGTGCAGCCGACGTGCAGGTGCGCTCTGCCCGCTTCGACGCGAAAACCGGTGAATGGGGTGCGGAACAGGTATTGGCGACTCGGGATTCGACCCAACAGGGCACTCGAAAATACATCCGGAAACTGGGCAACCCGGTCGTGGCGCTGGCACCGGACAACCGCCTCTGGTTGTTCTACGTTTCCGTGTCCATGGGGGGCTGGGCCGGTAGTGCGGTCAATGTGATGGTCTCTGACGACTATGGTCGCCAATGGTCCGAACCACGCCAGTTGATCACCTCACCCTTTCTGAATATCAGCACCCTGGTACGTTCGGCCCCGGTGTTTCATGCCGACGGTTCCATCGGCTTACCGGTCTACCACGAATTCCTGGGCAAGTTTTCCGAGTACCTGTACCTGAGCGCAGACGGTGAGGTGATCGATAAATTCCGCATCAGCCACGGCAATAATTCATTGCAACCCACGGTCGTTCCGCTGGATGGGCAGCGCGCTATCGCCTTGCTGCGCTATGCCGGCGACACCCACCACCGTGTGCTGGCGACCCGCACTGAAGACGCCGGGCAAACGTGGAGCGAACCTTATCCGCTCGACCCCTCGAATCCGAATTCCTCGTTGGCGGCCGTCGCGACGCCCGAACATGGGGTGCTGGTGGCACTCAATGACTTGCAGGACGGGCGCTTCAAACTGAGTCTTTATGGTACCGATGCAAAAATGGACGATTGGCGCTCGCTACGGGACCTCGACAAATCACCGGATCCAGAGGGCGATACGTTTTCACCCGAGGTTTACAAGGAGATCATCGGCAGAGAGTTTCGCGGATCCAGTGGCGCACTTCGCCGGCCGCTGGAGACGCAGTTCCTGAACAACCTCGACGGCCGGGTCTGTGACGATCAAGGCTGCAGTTTCGAATATGAATACCCGTACTTCATCCGAAGTCCCGACGGTATGTATCACCTGGTTTATTCCTGGAACAACACTTTCATCAAGCACGTCACCTTCAATGATGCATGGCTGTCGGAGCAGGCCAAATGATCAACCTGTGGCAAGCCCATATCAGCTTCACAATGATCATCTTTCTGTTGCTGCCTTCTTTTGGCTTAAAGAGGACCGCGCAGATCGCGCTGTTGATCACATTGCAGGCAGCCAGCTTTATACCGCTGGATGGCTTGTCGTTGGCTGCGTACTTGCGCAGCCACATTGATGACCTCGCGGTCACGACCTTGGTGTTCATGGCGTGGGGCTGTTTGCGTCGACTGGGTTTCCTGCCGCCAGCGCAGCAAGGCACGACCAGCGTATTGATCATTTTCGCTGCGATGGCGCTGGTGCTCTATCCGGCAACGCTAGGATTAAGTGATCTGGACCCTTACCGATTTGGCTTCAGCCCGCGCCCGATGCTGATCTTCGTCGCCCTGTTCACCGCAGGTTTGTTTTACCTGCGCAGTTACCTGGCCGCCGTGATGCTGGCCACTGCGACCCTGGCCTTCATCGCCGGGGTGAAACCTTCGCATAACTATTGGGATTACCTGGTTGATCCGCTGCTGGGGCTGTATTGCTGCGCGGCACTGCTGGTGCTGGCGGTGCGCTGGACGTATGGCCGGTTAAACACGCTGCGTGAATCAGTCAAAGACTCCAGATCCGTTTGAAATTCAACGACATTTTTAACAGGGGAACAGGGATGGGTTGGCTGCGATCGAGACGTTTGCATTATTGGCTAGGCGCAACAGCGATTGCGTTTGTGCTGTTTGCATTGCTGCGGGTGGTGTTCTTTTTCGGTTTTTCCGGTTTCGACGCCAGAGCGTTGAGCGACGAAAATGCAGTCCTGGAAACCCTGGGCATCGGCTTTCGTTTCGATCTGCGCCTGGCCATCCTGCTAATGCTGCCACTGGCGTTGCTGGCCTGGATGCCGCGCTGGAATCTTGTCAGCAGCCGCCTGCTCCGCCGATTGGCACGCGTGTATGTGTCAGCCGCCATGGGCGCCCTGCTGCTGATCTATATCGTCGATTTCGGCCATTACGCCTACCTGGGCGTGAGGATCAACGCCACCGTGCTGCGCTTCATCGAGGACGCGCAAATATCCCGTGACATGGTCTGGCAAACCTACCCGGTTATCTGGATTTCACTGGGGTGGCTGGCGACGGTCGCACTGGTGACTTGGGCCTTGGTGCGCCTGGAGCGCGTGACGCTGGACCGAGCCCGCAAAGCCATTCACCCGCTCTCCGCCACATGGGGTAGCGCGTTGATGGTCGTGTTGGTGCTGTTGGGTATTTTGGGCCGTGTCGAGAACATGAACCTTGAAAACCCGGTTCCATTGCGCTGGAGCGATGCGTTCTTCTCCGGCAATAACCAGGTCGCTGCGCTGGGCCTGAACCCGGTGATTTTCCTCTACGACACGGTCAAGGTCGGCCAGTCGCGCTATGACGAAGCGCAGGTGCGTGAACACTACGCCGTGATTGCCAAGTACCTGGGGGTTGACCAGCCCGACCCGCAAACCCTGAATTTTGTCCGTCACCAGGCGCCACAGCCCTACAAAGTATCGAGCACACGGCCGCCGAACGTGATGTTTGTCATGCTTGAGTCGCTGGGCACCAGTGCCGTCGGGGCTTATGGCAACCCGATCAATCCGACGCCCAATATCGATCGTCTGGCCACGCAGAGTTGGTTCTTCGAGCACTTCTATGTGCCAGTCACCGGAACCGCAAAAACCGTTTGGGCCAGCATTAGCGGGGTTCCAGACGTCACTCGTCAGGAAACCGCGACGCGTAATCCGCTGATCACCAAGCAGCACACACTGATCAATGCCTTCACCGGTTACGAGAAGATTTACACCATTGGCGGCAACTCCGGTTGGGCCAACATGAACGCCTTGATTCGGCAAAGTATCGACGGCGTTCGTTTGCTCGAAGAGCGAGACTGGAAATCCCCGGTAGTGGATGTCTGGGGGATTTCAGATCTGGATCTGTTCAAGGAAACCGACAAGATCCTGCAGGCACTGCCCAAGGACAAACCGTTCTTTGCCTATGTGCAGACGGCCGGCAACCATCGCCCCTTCACGATTCCCGAGAGCAATGATGGATTCGAGGTCAAGCACCCTACCCTGGCGGAAGTTCAGGCCGCAGGGTCACGCAGTGTCGAGCAGTACAATGCCGTGCGCTTGCTGGACTTCAACATCGGACGCTTGATGGAAATTGCCAAGGAAGGGGGTTACTACGACAACACCATTTTCGTGCTGTTTGGCGACCATAACACCCGTATCGCCCAGATCCCCTTCCTGGCACCGGCTTATGAGCAACTGGGTCTGGAAAGCAACGCCGTGCCAATGATCATCCACGCACCGGGTCTGCTCGGCACGCGGACCGTCAAGGAAGCAGTCGGTCTGGTGGACTTGCTGCCAACCGTGGCGGGCATGGCTGGCCTCGAGTTTCGCAACAGCGGCCTGGGGCGTGATATCCAGCAGCCTGCGCCCGAAGGTGAACGCGTGGTGCCGTTGGTGCTGCGTGAAGGCACGTTCCCGTTGATTGCGGGCGTCACTCAACACTACATGGTGCAGATGCAGCACGACGGCAGCTCGCCGACGCTGCACGACCTGGCCTCACCGACGCCGCTGGACAACGTGGCCCGGCAAAATCCTGACGAGTTCAAGCGCCTCGTGGAACTGACCCGCGGCATGCATGAAACTTCAAGGTTGATGCTGTACCAGAACGTGCGCAAGTAACCGGGGTTGCCTGCCCGATTGCGTCGGGGCCGGACTACCGCCCCGACTCCGATCTACTTGCGATCCTCGTCCTGCCCTTCCTTCCGGTCCTCCGGATGGACCTTGAGATAGCTGTGGACGGCGACGCCTAATGTCGGAAAGAACGCAGCTTCGCCAAACCGCTCGAACAGTCCGAATCGCTTCAACTTGTCTTTGACGGGGTCCTTCATCTCGGCCACGCACAACGTGATGCCAGCCGCGTTCAAGGCTTCGTCCAGTTCGGCCAGCATGTCGGCGGAAGTCACATCCACGCTGGTGACCGGTTCCGCTGCGACCACCAGCCAACGAACCGGCGTGGGCGATGTCGCAACGGCGTCCAGCACTCGGTCATGGAACAGTTCTGCGTTGGCAAAAAACAACGGCGCATCCCAGCGAAACAGCACCAGACCGGGAATACGATGCGCCTCCGGATAACGCGTGATGTCGTGATAGCCCTGAACGCCTTTTACGCGACCCAAAACCGCAGAATACGGACGCCAGCCATCCCATAGAAACTCGATCACCGCTACGACGATGGCCAGGCCAATGCCCTCGATGGCGCCGAATACGGCCACACCTGCCGTACAAACGATCGATAACCAGAATTCCCAGCGCTGGATACGATAGATCCGTCGCAGGTCGGCGACTTCGATCAGGCCGATCGCCGAGGCGATGACCACCGCCGCCAGTGCGCTGGTGGGCAGGTTCTTCAGCAAATCCGGGGCAAACACCAGCAATAAAGCAACAGCCAGCGCTCCAACCACGCCGGCGAGTTGGGTTCGGGCGCCTGCGGCCTCGGCCACGGGAGTCCGTGACGAACTGCTGCTGATCGGAAAGCCCTGGAACAAACCGCCGGCAAGGTTGGCGACGCCGAGTCCTACCATCTCCTGGTTTGGATCGACATAGGTCTGGGTCCGCGCCGCATAGACACGCGAGAGCACACTGGTGTCGGCGAACGAGACAAGCGCAACGGCGCAACCTCCGATCAGCACCGGAACGATATCGGCGCTGCTGATCCAGGGGATGGCAAACGCAGGCAAGCCTTGGGGCAGAGAACCGAGGACCGCGACATCGTGGGCTGCAAGGTCCAGCACGCCAACGGCGACGGTGGCTCCTGCCACGGCGATCAGAATCCCCGGCACGCGTTTTTTGTCCTTGAGCAACAAGATGACCGCCACGGTGGCCGCGCCGATCATGAAGGTGGTCCAGTTGGTTTTTCCATCCATCACCGAGGTGGCAATGGCCCACAGGTTTCTCAACGGTCCGTCGGTTTCGATCGAAAAACCGAAAAACCTGGGTAGTTGACTGATCAATACCGTCAGTGCGATGCCGTTCATGTAGCCATAGCGGATCGGTTTGGAAAGCAGCTCGGTGACGAAACCCAGCCGCGCTACACCGGCCAGGATGCACACCGTTCCCGAGACGATCGCCATCATGCCGGCGAGGGCGATCGCGCGATGCGGGTCGCCGCCGGACAGCGGCAGAACGACGGCGAGAATCACGGCTGCCAATGAGGAATCCGGCCCCAGCACCAGGATTCGGCTGGGGCCGAACAACGCATAAGCGAGCAATGGAACAATGGTCGCGTAAAGGCCATAAATGCCGGGCACCCCCGATGCCACCGCGTAGGCGATGCCGACGGGCACCAGCATGGTGGTGAGCACGAGTCCGGCCACAATGTCGTGCTGCAACCATGCCATTTTATAGCTGCCCAACGTCCGCAGCCCCGGCATCCAACGGCTCCAGCTGGTTAGATCGCCAGTATGCCTGCGCGTAATCCGACCCGGTTCAGGAACGGGGGGCGGAGCATCCGAATCGCTCATGGGACTTTAGCCCTCAGGGGTAACAAGCAGAGTAGTTATCAAACGTCGCAATTTCATAAATTCTCGCCGGTCACACGATCTTTTTTTCCTTAATCTCCGTAGATGATGCCAATGTGCCTTCATTGCAGCTTACGCTGACCTCTCGTTCGCCCATCGACTAGCTGACTCAGGAACTACGGACTATGGAAAGCTGGAAAATCAGGACTCATCTGCTTGTGCTCACCAGCACTTTGCTACTGGGTTTGTTGTGCGTCGGCGGGCTTGGACTCTTGGGAATGCAATCCGCTGTACACAGTCTTGAGACCGTGTATCTCGATCGAGTCGTGCCGCTGCGGGACTTGAAAAAAATCGCTGACCTGTACGCCGTGGACATCGTCGATGCCACCCACAAGGCACGCAATGGCAACTTCACCAACGCTGAATCATTGACCCGGATAGAGCAAGCGCAGCGGGAAATCGATCACACGTGGCAAGCGTACAAATCGACACAGCTGATCCCCGCTGAAGCCCGTTTAATCGCGCAAATCAACCCGCTGATGGACGCCACCCACGGGCCATTGCAAAACTTGCAGGGCATGCTGCGCCAGAACGACGCCGCGGGTCTCGCACGTTTCGCGACAGATCAGTTGTATCCACTGATCGATCCCTTGTCAGTCAAGTTTTCCGATTTGATCGAGGTTCAACTGGTGGAGGCCAAGCACCAGTTCGAGCAGAACCAGATCGCCTATACCTCCAGTCTCCGGTTCAGCCTGTTGATTCTGGCACTGGCGCTGATCGCGGGCGTGGCCTACACGTTCTGGTTCTCCCGACTGTTGAGCCGCCAGCTCGGCGCCGAACCGGCAGAACTTGCCGCCATCAGTTCGAATATCGCCCTGGGAAAACTGGTCGCTACACAGTTCGATCAGCAACAGCAGTCGACGGGTGTGCTGCACTCCGTCAAGGCGATGCGCCACAGCCTGAGCGATATGATCGGCAAGATCAGCCAGGCCTCCGAGCAGATTGAAGGTGCCACGTTGCAATTGTCTGCGTCCTCCGAGCAAGGATTGAGCAGCGCCGCCATGCAAAGCGAGACAGCCTCCTCCATGGCGGCCACGGTAGAAGAGCTTTCCGTAAGCATCACTCACATCGCCGACAATGCTCGACAGGCTCAGAGCACTGCGCAGAAAGCAGGCGAAATCACCAGCGAAGGCATGGCGGTCATGCAGGCATCCATCGAGGAAATGGGCCAGATTGCCGATCTGGTTACACAAAGTTCATCGGACATCGATCAACTGGCGATTCAGTCTAACGACATCAGTCTGATTGTCGGTGTGATTCGGGGCATCGCCGAACAGACCAATCTCCTTGCCCTCAATGCCGCCATCGAAGCGGCACGCGCGGGCGAGCAAGGTCGCGGCTTCGCCGTGGTCGCCGATGAAGTGCGCAGCCTGGCCGCCCGCACAGCCCAATCCACCACGGAAATCGTTGCCTTGGTCAATGCCATACAAAGCGGCATGGTCAAAGCCAAAGACAGCATGGCCGCTGGTTGCGAGCGCGTGACCCATGGCCAGAAACTGGTCGAAAGCGCGGGCGTTTCCATGGGCAGGATCAAGGGTGCACTGGACGAATCCCTTGAGGCCGTCAGTTTCATTTCGTTGTCGCTCCAGGAACAACGCGCCGCCAGTGAACAGGTCGCCTGCAACGTCGAAAGAGTGGCGCAAAGTGTGGAAGAGAACGCCACAGCCCAAAGCGGGATCGTTCGCACAACCCAGGAACTCAAGGCAATGTCCGACGGACTGGGCGTTATTCTGCAGCGGTTCAGTTTCTAGCCCCCGACGCTATCGTTGAGGTGCCCTCGCTTTGGCGAATCACCTCAACCACCTGCTGACGGAGCAGGGTTCGTCACATCGTCGCGCTACTGATCCAGCCGCAGATTCGCTACTATGTTTGTCCGTTTCCTTTACCGTCAGCTTTCCTCGCTTTGGAGCCAGAATGCCTAGTCAAAAGGACATCGCCACCGAAAACGGCGCACCGATGATCCCTGAACAGCGCCGTGAATTGATGCTGCGACAGTTGCGCAAGCATCAGGTGCTGAGCGTTCATCAATTGATGGAAATGTTCGACTGTTCGCACATGACCATTCGCCGCGACATCGCGTTGCTGGAGCAGGAAGGTCGTGCTTACTCGGTAACGGGTGGGGTGCGGATCGCCAGCCAGCTCCATAGTGAGCCCAGCCATCAGTTCAAGGCGGTGGTCGAGTTGCCACAGAAGCAGGCCATGGCCAGGCTCGCCGCCGGGTTACTGCATGCCGATATGACGATTTACCTGGATGCGGGAACCAGCACACTGGAAATCGTCCCCCACATCAAGGCGCTTTCCGGCATGACCGTGGTGACTAACGACTTCGGTATTGTCCAGGCACTGATCGACGCACCCCATGTCACGGTAATTCATACCGGCGGGCAGCTGGATCACTCGAATCAATCGTGCGTGGGCAGCCTGGCGGTTGCCACCTTGCGTCAAGTCGTTACCGATATCGCCTTCATATCGACCAGTTCCTGGGATTTGCGTCGCGGCCTCACCACGCCTTCGGCGCTGAAGGTGGAGGTCAAGCAAGCCGCGATGCAATCGGCCTCGCAAGCGGTGCTGGTGGCCAGCAGTTCGAAATACGGCACCTTCAGTATGTACAGGATCGCCGGGCTCGAGCAGTTCGACATCATCCTTAGCGATGACGCGTTGGCCCCTGCCGCGGCCGATGGTATTCGTAAGCAGGGTGTCGAGTTGTTGCT
This sequence comes from Pseudomonas sp. LBUM1670, assembly GCF_059695695.1. NCBI lineage: Bacteria > Pseudomonadati > Pseudomonadota > Gammaproteobacteria > Pseudomonadales > Pseudomonadaceae > Pseudomonas > Pseudomonas sp. LBUM1670. Next base: position 2,998,088 of record NZ_CP166783.1, read on the forward strand.
GCCGTCGGACAATATTCCGGCTTGAAACAACGGGCTCTCGCATCCGGCAGAGCCCGTCTCCCCTCCTGTGCTGCGCCTAGCGCGCCTTCCAGTCCCGCAACCACTGCAAGCCGGCAGACGTGTTGCCTCGCGGCCGGTATTCGCACCCTACCCAACCGTCATAACCCAACTGGTCGATCAGCTCGAACAGATAGGGATAGTTGACTTCTCCCAGGTCCGGTTCATGCCGGTCAGGCACGCCGGCGATCTGGATATGGCCAATTCCGTCGAAGTCCCGACGCAGTTTAGTGGCCAGGTCACCCTCGACGATTTGGCAGTGGTAGCAGTCGAACTGAACCTTCAGGTTACTCGCGCCCACTTCCTTGCAGATGGCCTGGGCCTGATCCTGCCGATTGAGGAAAAAGCCCGGCATGTCCCGTGTATTGATCGGTTCGAGCAATACGGTGACGCCTACCTTGGCCGCCTGTGCGGTGGCGTAGGCAAGGTTCTCCAGGTAAACGCCGTGATGCCGTACCCGGTCATCCTCGGAGGGCAGCAGGCCGGCCATGACATGGATGCGTGAATTGCCCAGCACGCCGGCGTATTCCAGTGCGCGATCAAAACCGCTACGAAATTCACTCTCCCGACCGGGCAACGACACTATGCCCCGCTCGCCCGCCGCCCAATCACCGGGTGGCGCATTGAACAGTGCCTGTACCAGGCCGTTGTCACTCAAGCGTTGCTTGAGTTCTTGAGCGCTGAAGTCGTAGGGAAACAGATACTCCACCGCTTCGAAACCATCGGCAGCCGCGGCGGCGAAACGATCCAGAAACTGATGCTCCGGGTAGAGCATGCTTAGATTGGCAGCAAAACGAGGCATGGTAGCTCCTATAGATGGCGTTATTGCAGGTGCACGGCTTGCCGTAATTGTAGGAGCGAGCTTGCTCGCGATGGACTTCAGGACGACGCGTGTATCCAGAGAATACGCGTTATCGTTGGCGTCCATCGCGAGCAAGCTCCCTCCTACAAGAGTCAGCTTTCGCTTAACTGACTGGCATTACGGCTTGCCGGCTCCTACAGGTCGACAGTTCGTTAGACAAAGGGCCAGATCAACAGGGTAATACAGAAACCCAAGGTGCCGAGCAAGGTGGTCAATACTGTCCAGGTGCGCAAGCCGTCGGCCACATTCAGCCCGGCCAGTTTGGTGAAAATCCAGTAACCGGCATCATTGATATGGGACATGGCCAACCCGCCACCACCCATGGCCAGGCACAGCAGCGCCATGTGGTTCGGGGTGAGATTGAGGGTCGCAATCAGCGGGCTGATGATGCCGGCAGTGGTCACCAGCGCCACCGTGGTCGAACCCTGCACCGCGCGCAACAGCATGGTCAGCAGAAAGCCCAGCGCCAGCACCGGCAGACCGGTGGTACGCAACATATCGGAGACCACGGCACCGATTCCGGTATCCACCAGCACCTTGCCAAACACACCGCCGGCACCGGCAATCAGAATCACCATAGCTACACCGGGCAAGGCCGAACCGATCACATCGGACACCTGAGTGCGGCTCCAGCCCCGACGCGAACCCAGCAGCCAGGCACACAGCAAGGTGTCGATCAGCAACGCCACCAGTGGAGCGCCGAGCACGGTCATGATGCCGCGCAGGGTCGATTCGGCAGGCAGCAATGAGGTGGACAGTGTTCCCATCAGAATCAGAATGATGGGGAGCAGGATCAGGCTGACGATCAGACCAAAACCCGGTGCTGGTGCCGGCGGCAACTTCGAAACGATGCTGCTGGTGGACTCTTCCAGGCCCATGTGCGACACGGCCACAGCCGCCCGTTCAGAGCTCTTGTCGTTGCCATTGGACCAGGCGGCCAGATCTTCGTTGGTGACATGCGGGCCATAGACCTCGGCACGAATATCGTCGGTCATTGGGTACACGCGACGGGCCATGCGCCCGGCCACGCGGTAACCGACATAGCAAAGGAACGCGGTGAGCGGCAGCCCGAACATCAGCACGCGGCCCAGATCGGCGCCCAATTGACTGGCAGCGGCGACTGCGCCCGGGTGTGGCGGCAGAAAGGCGTGTACGGTCAACAACGCCGCGCACATCGGCAGCGCGAACACCAACAGCGGCTTACGCGCACTGCGCGCAACGCCATAGGCCAGCGGCATGAGGATGATCACTCCGACCTCGAAGAACACTGGCACCCCGACCATGAAGCCGGCAATCGTCAACGCCAGGGGAGTACGCCGGTTGCCGAAACGGGAAATCAGTGTCTTGGCCAGCGCCTCGGCGCCACCGGAGAGTTCGATGATCCGCCCGATCATCGCGCCCAAGGCAATGATGATCGCGATATGGCCTAAGGTCTTGCCCATGCCTCCTTCGATGGTAGCGACCAGATCGGCCGGTTTTACCCCGGCCACCAGCGCCACCAGAATGCTCACCAGCATCAAGGCCACGAAGGGCTGGAACTTGTATTTGAGCACCAGAAACAACAGCAGAGCGATCCCTAGCCCCGCGGTAACTAACAGGAGTAACGGGCTCATTTCGAAAGCCCTCCACGCCGGGACAACGAAAGGGTACTTCTAATAATGCTGCAGTTAAAGTGAGTCATACCTAGATGTCCTCTTGTTATTGTATTTTTCAGGCAAGCCGGGGTAATTGGGAGTCGCTACGCGTCTCCCGAACAAGGCCTGCGATATCGATCTATCGTGTTCTGTCGTGCTGAACCAGCGCTCTACCAGTGCGCGCCAAAGGTCTCTCGCAGCTCGTCCAGCGCTGCCTGATCAAGCGGTTCGGGCTTGGGATTGCTCATCAGCCACAGCCGCGCGGTTTCCTCGAGTTCTTCCAGGGCGTAGCTGGCCCTGGATACCGAACTCTCCCAGACGACCGGGCCCAGCCGTTCGAGCATTACGCCGCGAACGCTGTTGGCCAGTTGAGCGACCTGCTCGGCCACCTTCGGCGAACCGGGGCGCTGGTAGCCAATCAACGGGATATGTCCGACTTTCATGACCTGATACGGCGTCAGCGGCGGCAGAATATCGTCCGCCTGCCAGACTCCGGCCAGCGTCAACGCCACCAGATGGGTGGAGTGGGTATGCACCACGCCGCCGACGCTCGGGTTGCGGTCGTAGACCTGGCGATGCAGCGCCAGGGTCTTTGAAGGTTTGTCACCAGACACCCATTCACCGGCCAGATTGACCTTGGCGATGGCCGCCGGATCGAGGCGCCCGAGGCAGACGTCAGTCGGGGTGATCAACCAGCCGTCGTCCAGGCGTGCGCTGATATTGCCGGCGCTGCCGACGGTGTAACCGCGCTGGTAGAGACTGCGGCCCACCTCACAGATTTCTTCGCGCAGAGCGTTTTCGTTACTCACTGCGCGCCTCCGGTCTGGGCAAGTTGATTCAAGGCCTTGGTGAAGAAGTCGCGGCCACCGAAGTTGCCCGACTTGAGTGCCAGCGCCAAAGGCTCGTCAGTACTGCTGACGGTCGCCGGCACACCCGGATCGATCTGCGCGCCGATCTGCAGCAGTTGTACGCCCAGCGCCTGAACCACAGCGCCCGACGTTTCACCGCCGGCGATCACGAAGCGGCGCACACCGCTCTGGCGCAGACCTTGTGCAATTTCGCCAAGGGCGTTTTCCACCAGGCTGCCAGCTTGCTCCACACCCAATTGCTGTTGCACCGACTTGACCTCTTCCGGCGAACTGGTGGCGTAGATCAATACGGTTTCTTCGTTATCACGGGCGAAGGTCAAGGCTTGCGCCACCACCGGTTCACCCGCAGCCAAGGCCAACGGATCAATCCGAAAGGCTGGCCGACCGGCTTCAAGCCAGGCCGCCACTTGCCCATTGGTGGCGATCGAAGCACTACCGGCCAACACCACTTCTCCACCGAACACTGCCGGGAGTTTCGAGGCATCGAGGTCGCGCAACTTGCCGGCGCGACGAAAATTCTCCGGCAAGCCCAGGGCCAGCCCCGAACCACCCGTCAACAATGGAAGATCGGCGCAAGCGGCACCGAGGGTATACAGATCGCTGTCAGACAAGGCATCGGCGATTGCCATGCCGACACCTTGAGCTTTCAACTCTGCGATGCGCGCACGTACCGGCTCGATACCACGAGCAATGGTGTCGTAGCGCAACAGGCCGACATTCAGGCGGGTCTGCGATTGAAGCACCCGAACCAGATTGGCATCGTCCATCGGCGTCAGCGGGTGATGTTGCATGCCCGACTCGCTGAGCAGTTGATCCTGCACAAACAAGTGGCCGCGAAAGATCGTCCGGCCATTCTCCGGGAATGCCGGGCAGGCCAGGGTGAAGTCGCTACTCAGTGCGGCCAGCAGTGCTTCGCTGACCTGGCCGATATTGCCGGCCGCGGTGGAGTCGAACGTCGAGCAATACTTGAAGAAGATCTGCTCGCAGCCTTGTTCGCGCAACCAGGCCAGCGCAGCGAGAGACTCTTCGACCGCTTCGGCGACCGGCGTGGTACGCGACTTCAGGGCAATGACGATCGCATCGGCGTCAAGCCCGGCAGCAACTTCCGAACTCGGGATACCGATGCTCTGCACGGTACGCATACCGCCGCGCACCAGCATGTTGGCAAGGTCCGTGGCACCCGTGAAATCGTCGGCGATGCAGCCCAACAGAGGGCGTGCGGTGGAGGTAGTCATGACGTGTTCCTCAAGCAGACTCAGGCTTGGCCGTCGGCAAATCGATGCCCGGGAAAATCTTGATCACTGCCGAATCATCCTCACGACCGAAACCGGCACTGGAAGCCTGCATGAACATCTGGTGAGCGGTGGCCGAGAGCGGCAGCGGGAATTTACTGGCCCGGGCGGTATCCAGCACCAGGCCCAGGTCCTTGACGAAAATATCCACCGCGGACAACGGCGTGTAGTCAGCCTTGAGAATGTGCGGTACGCGGTTTTCGAACATCCAGGAATTACCGGCGCTATGGGTGATCACCTCATACAGCGCATCGGCATCGACCCCTTCACGCAGGCCCAGCGCCATGGCTTCGGCAGAGGCGGCAATATGTACGCCGGCGAGCAGCTGGTTGATGATTTTGACCTTCGAACCCAGGCCATGGACGTCACCCAGGCGATAAACCTTGCCGGCCATGCCAGCCAGGATCGACTCAGCCTTGGCATAGGCGTCGGCCGGGCCCGAGGTCATCATGGTCATCTCGCCAGCGGCAGCTTTGGCGGCGCCCCCGGAAATCGGTGCATCCAGATACAGCAGGCCCGACGCGGCCAGGCGCTGGCCCAGCTCCACGGCATAGGTCGGGGCCACGGTGGCGCAGCCGATCACCAGGCTGCCCGGCCGTAGCGAGGCCACGGCACCACCCTCACCAAACAATACGGTCTCGGTCTGCTCGGCGTTGACCACGACGGTAATGATCACGTCACACTCAGCGGCCATGTGCGATGGCGAAGGGCAAGCCACACCGCCCTCCCCGGCGAACTGTTCTGTTACGGCAGCGCGCACATCACAGGCATGCACATTGAAACCGCTGCGCAGCAACGAGCGGGCAATGCCCAGCCCCATCGCGCCCAGACCGACAACACCTACATTCTTGTTATTCATGGCGTACTCCAGAGGAAAGCTGCGACTGCTTCCACGCCTGTAAGGCGCGGACGGCGGGCGCGTTGTAGATAGGGGCGCGACAGGCAGGATCAGCACCGAGCGGATAAACCAGCTGAGGGGCGCTGTCGTTCAGCACGTGAGTCGGGATCTCATCGAACATCAAGGCAGTCCTGCTTTTATCTTGTTATCAAGTTGTCATACCGGCTGCACAGATCATCCACCAATGAGCGGATTATGTGAAGTATTTTTTCTATATAACATTTTTTAACACTGCGGCCGATCAAAGCATTCAAATGTCGCTGGTCTCCGGCTACCTGATCCATGCCTGAGGCTGGCGCGAAATGTTCAGGTCGAAGGCCCTCCGGCGGTGCTCCGGGCTTTTGTCTGATGGTGTCCGGCCCGAGAGAAACCCAGGCATTTGACTCTATGTAGGGGCGAGCTTGCTCCGGGCGGCGTTCCGACGATGGACTTCAGGACGACGCGTGTATCCAGAAAATACGCGTTATCGTTGGCGTCCATCGCGAGCAAGCTCGCTCCTACAAATTCTCTTAACTGACTGGCATTACTTCAATCCTCTGCCGGCTTTCTGAACACCAGCAACTTCCCGGTCGCACGCTGCACCACCTTGTCATTCTGATTCAGCGTTTCCATGAACAGCGTTACCACGCCCCGATCCGGTTTGGAGGCAGACGGATCGATGGCCTGCACCGTGCTGAACAGGCGCAACACGTCATCAGGATAGGTCGGCGTTGGCCAACTCAGCTCGATGTTCAGGCCAATGATGCCGTCCGCCAAGGGCACGCTGGCCACCAGCAGCTTCATGGTCAGGGCCGCGGTGTTCCAGCCGCTGGCTGCCAGACCGCCGAACAGACTCAACTTGGCCTCTTCGGCGTTCAGGTGAAAGGGTTGCGGGTCGTATTCGCGAGCAAACGCCAGCATCGCTTCCTGGTGGACGCGAACAGGGTCGCTTTCAAATTCCTGACCCAGGCTCAGGTCATCGAGATAGAGTTTTTCCCAGGAATGCAGGGTCATGATTCATTCCTCCGCAGTGCATTACGAGTAGCCGATGTCGCTGAGGTCGATGGCCACCAGCAAGGCGTCCTTATCCGCCTGACCGTCGGCCTTGCGGCGATAGGCGCGCCGCTTGCCGGGCATGCGCAAGCCATCGGCTTCAACATAGCCATGAACGTACTGGGCGGCAGGCAGGCCGCCGCTGACGTCCACGTTGTAGTCGTGCCGACGTAGCAAAAAGTCTTCACCGAAGTAGAAATCCTGCACGGTGCAGTGCGTGGCGACGTTCTCGGGAAAGGTCACCCGCAATCGCCGCCAGCGTTGTGAACCCTCGTGCCAGGTCTCGACCTCCTCGGTCACGACACCCGGCCAGGTGAACTGGAAAGGCATGGTCAGGTAGGACCAGAGTGCGTATCCGTTGAAGTACGCACGATGCAGCGGATCCCATGGACTGTTTTCCCCGTGCTCGCGGAAGGATTCCCTCGGCGCTGCTCGCTCGGCAATCACCTTGCCGGCGGTATTTTCGATGGCGATTCGTTCTGGTGTGTAGACGGTGAATTGATCGGCGCCACCAAAGGGCGTCACCGAAGCTCGCTGTTCATGCAGCCAGACGGTCATCTCGCGTGGTGCGCTGTCCTGGGTCAGCCCTTTCATCGCCCAAAGCGAGCCACCGGTCACGAGGGTGGCGCGTACCTGATTGAAACTGTTCCAGCGTTCCAGACCACCGTGGGCGGTCAATACCTTATCCAGCAGTTCATGACGCTGCGCATTCATGGTTGCGGCCCTCCTCCCTCCGGCGGCCGATCCTGGACCCATTGCCAGAATAATTGATACCCGACCGCCAGCACCACCGGGCCGATGAACAGTCCGATGATGCCGCTGGTGACCATGCCGCCGAGGGCACCGATCAGCACCACCGGCATCGGCACATCGACACCGCGCCCCAGCAGCAGTGGTTTGAGCACGTTATCCACCAGTCCGGCAACGAACACGTAGATGGCAAACACGATGGTTGCGGTGTTGGCGCCTTCGGTGGCGAACACAAAGGCAATCACCGGAAGGGTAATCAGCGTCACCGGTAGTTGCATGATGCCGAGCAACAGCACGGCCAGGGCCAGCAAACCGGCGCCGGGAATGCCTTTGAAGACAAACCCGAGGCCCACCAGCAGCATCTGAATGAATGCGATCCCGACCACGCCCAGCGCGACCGCACGGATCGTCGCGGTGCACAGTGCGGCGATTTTCGGTCCCTTCGCCGGACCGCTGACGCGCGAGGCAATCTGCACTGCGCTGCGGCTGCCGCCCTCGCCATGAGCCATGAAAATACCGGCAATGATCAAGGCAAAAATAAAGGTCAGAAAGCCCATGCCGACGCCAGCCATCTTGCCCAACAGGGTCAGGCTGACGTCTTTGATCTGCGGAATGTATTTGGCGGTCAGGTCGGGAAGATTGGTTGAGGCCTCTAGCCACAGATCAGACAGCGGCTGGCCCACCAGCGGCCAACTGGCGACTGATTCTGTGGGCGGTGGAATGTGGAAGTCGCCCCCCTTGACCATTTCCATCGCACGTTCGACCGAGTCGGCAATCGAGGTGCCCAGAAAGTAAATCGGCAACACCAGGATGACGATGGCGATGAGGATAATCAGCGTGGCAATGCGCCCGTCCCTTTGCCCCAAGGGCCCTTTCAGCCGCGCCTGCAACGGGTAAAGGGTGATCGCCAGGATCAGCGCCCACAGCATCAGGTCGCGGAACGGGCTGAAAATCTCGAAGCAGAACAGCACCAGCACGGCGATCAAACCGGCACGGATAAAGACATCGAGCAGCGTGCGTGTGAGCGTTTTCTCGGAGATGGACGTGGGTTCCATGAAGGCCTTCCTGATCACTGCAACGGTACGGGATCGGTTAGCCCAGCATAGACGTTCGATGGAAAACCAGAGGATTCAACGCAGCTTCAACGGATCAACCAGTCCGGCGGCAATGGCCATGCCGACCAGGTCCGGCAGGGTATTGGCCTGCATGCGCTTCATCACGCGTGAGCGGTAGAGGTCGACGGTTTTTGCACTTACACCCAGTTGCTCGGCGATTTCGCGGGTGGTGTAACCCTGCACCAGCGGTAGCAAGACGTCGCGCTCCCGTGGGGTGAGCGTGAGCAAGCGCGCCTGCAACGCTTCATGCCCTTGATTGCCCGAACGGTGGGTCGCGCAGTTGCTGAGGGCCTGCTGCACGCTGTCCAGCAGCAATTGTTCGTTGTAGGGCTTTTCAATGAAGTCGTGGGCGCCGGCCTTGAACGCACGCACCACGATCGGCACATCGGCGTGACCGCTGACGAAGATGATCGGCAGGTTCAGTTCGCGTAAACGCATTTCTTCCTGCACATTCAAGCCGCCCATGCCAGGCATGCGCACATCCAGCAGGACACAAGCCGCCAGACTGGCATCGCAGGCATTGAGGAACTCGACGCCACTGGTAAACGGCAACGCCTTGAGGCCGACCGACTCGAGTAACCAGACCGTTGAATCGAGCATGCCTTGATCGTCATCGACCACATACACCACGTGCTCCGTCACACCCGCCATTGCATTATTCCTGTTGTTGTTTTGTTGGGCCGGCAAGTGGCATGCGACAGCACATCAGCAGTCCGACCGGTTGACGTCGGGCCTGCAATTCGCCACCGAAACCTTCGATGATGCTGCGGCTCATGGACAATCCGAGCCCCAGGCCATCGGCCTTGCTGGTATAGAACGGGGTAAAAATCTGCTCCAGTTCGGGCTCACTCACGCCGGGCCCCTGGTCTTGCACATTGATGTCCACGGCGGCAGCACTGCCCTGCCCCGCCGTCATCACGATCAGCGAAGGCTGGCCGGGATGCTGTTCGCGGTTGGCATCGATGGCATTGCGCAACAGATTGAGCAGAACTTGTTCCAGCAACACCCGGTCGGCATAAACGGGCGGCAGATTATCCGGCAGTCGATCCTCGATTGTCACTTGGCAATTGCTCGCCTCCCAGGCGCACAAACGCACGGCTTCGCGGGCGACATCGGTGACATTCAGCGCCTGCATGCGGCGCTGGCCTTTGCGCAGAAACGCCCGTAAACGCCGGATCACTTCCGAGGCGTGCGTGGCGTGATGGGTGATGCGTTCCAGCCCTTGCGCCACTCGGGCAGCGGCCTGGGGATTGGAATCCACGGTCTGCAAATAGCGCTGGCTGGCATTGGCATAATTGACCACGGCGGCCAGCGGCTGATTGATTTCGTGGGCGATGCCCGAGGCCAGTTCACCGAGGGTGACCAGGCGCGCAGTGTGCGCCAGTTCATCCTGATGGCGGCGCTGTTGCACTTCGCGCAGTTCACGTTCGGTCATGTCACGCGCCACCAGGGAATAGTAGCGCTCGCCGCCTGCCGAACGGTGCGCCAACAGCACCAACGACACTGGCACCGATGCGTCACCGCCCGGTGGTTGCAAGCGCGCATCGGTGCTCCAGACGCCGTCGCGTTCGGCGCCGCTCCAGCCGTCACGTTGCAGACGCGTCAGGTCAGCGCTGGCGAACAGTTCCGCCAGGGTCGGCATCGGCTGTTGCTCGCCGATCCCGAGAATGCGTCGTGCAGCCGGGTTGAGGTAAGTGACTTGCCCCTCGGGGTCGATAAACAGCACCGGATCGATGTTGGCCTCGACGACTTCGGCCAGGCGCCGCTTGTTCTCTTCGGCCTGAACCCGGGCGGTAATGTCCCGGGAGACGCTGACCACCTCGACCATCGTGCCGGTGTAGGTTTCACGAATCGCCCGGCTGGCGGTTTCGAACCACAGGTAATGCCCGTCCCGATGGCGAATGCGATAGGTCATCGTGTGATAACCGTCCTGCTCCAGCGCATCGCGGGCGCGTTGCACCAGGCTGGCCAGGTCCTGACCGTGGAACAAACCCTGGGCCATTTGCCCGCGCAATTCTTCCGGCCAGTAACCGAGCAATGTCCACGAGGCGGGTGAAGCATCGAGAAAACGGCCGTCCGGCGTGTGTCGGGAAATCAGGTCGGTGGTGTTCTCGATGATCAACCGGTACAGCCGCCGCGCCTGGACCGCTTCGCGTTCGGCCAGCACTTGCGCGGTGGCGTCGCGGCAACGGGCAAGCACGCGGTTGTCCTGGGGATCGGGAATGAACGTCCAGATCAGGATCTGCGTTTCGAACCGGGCTTCGACCCCTTCAATGGCGCGTTGCTGGTCCAGACACGCGCGCACCAGCACCCGGTGGTTGACCGGCAGAAAACCCAGCACGTCGGTTAGCGGCTTTTCCGCCAGCAGCGCCAGCAACGCCGCGTTGAATTCCTGCGGCCGGCCCTGCGCGTCGAGCAACAGGCTCGGCTGCGGATCGTGGCCCAACAGCGGCGAGCCGCGCAGCATGCCGTTGACGCTGCTGAGCAAGGTCGTCAGCAGATCCTGCACCCAACCCAGCCAATCGAAACTCACGCCCTCGCACACTTCCACCAGCAACAGGCCCGCCTGCCCCGGCTGCAACGCCAGATCGAACACCTGGCCATGGCTGATGGCGGCGCGGCGCAGTCGGCCGGCCAACCAGCAATCCAGTTGCCGTACTTGCGCCAGATCGAGGCGCCCCGCTTCCAGCAGCCGCTCGAACAACAACTGATCGCTGGCCAGCGACGGGTCGCCCTGGCCCGGTGGAAAATGCTGGGCGGCGCCTTCGTGACTGTAGATCCGCGCATGGGGTTGCCAGCTCAGGTAAACCGCGCGACGCACCTCGGGGCAATCCTGCAAGGCCCGACACAACGCATCGGCCCGGGCAGCCAGCGAAACGCCCTCGCGCTGCAGGCGCAACCAGCTGTGCAATCGAACGGGAGTCAGGGTCATCACGGGTCCGCTTTGTCGGGGAAGCCAAGGATATACCGGCCTCGGCAATATGACTGTAGTCATTTAGATTCGCAAGAATCAAATATAGTACATATCCTATACGCTATAGGTTGTACTTCCATATTGGTGGAGGATTGTTATATAAAGCAGACCGGACATAAAAGGTGACCTCAGCGGCTACGCTGAAAGGCCACCGATAGAGCTAACAATCAGCCACCGAGTACCCGCATATGTCGATCTATGAACAAGGGCTAGGCCCTTCGGCTGTCAATCACATCGCCTTGTCTCCGCTCAGCTTCCTTGAGCGCACGGCCAACGTTTACCCCGACTACCCCGCCGTCATCCACGGCTCCATTCGCCGGACCTGGGCGCAGACCTACACCCGTTGCCGACGCCTGGCTTCGGCGCTGGCCGGTCGCGGCATCGGCAAGAACGACACCGTGGCGGTGATGTTGCCCAACATCCCCGAAATGCTTGAAGTGCATTTTGGCGTGCCGATGATCGGCGCCGTGCTCAACCCGCTCAACGTGCGCCTGGATGCCGAAGCCATTGCGTTCATGCTCCAGCATGGCGAGGCCAAGGTGCTGATCACCGACCGCGAGTTCCATGACGTGATTCACGCCGCCATCGGCATGCTGGATCACCCGCCGCTGGTCATCGACGTCAACGACCCGGAGTACGGCGAAGGCCAGGCCGTCAGCGATCTGGACTATGAAGCATTGCTGGCTGAAGGCGACCCGGCGTTCGCCTGGCAATGGCCGACCGACGAGTGGCAAGCCATCTCGCTCAATTACACCTCAGGCACCACCGGCAATCCGAAAGGCGTGGTCTATCACCACCGCGGCGCTTATCTGAATGCCTTGGGCAACCAGATGACCTGGGCGATGGGCAATCATCCGGTGTACCTCTGGACCCTGCCGATGTTCCATTGCAACGGCTGGTGCTACCCGTGGACCATCACCGCGCTGGCCGGGGTTCACGTGTTCTTGCGTCGGGTCGATCCGCAGAAAATCCTCACGCTGATCCGCGAACACCAGATCACCCATCTGTGCGGCGCGCCGATTGTGCTCAATGCGCTGGTCAACATGCCGGAATCGGCGAAAGCGGCCATCGATCACCCGGTCAACGCCATGGTCGCCGGTGCTGCGCCGCCGGCCAAAGTCATTGGCGCCGTGGAAGAAATGGGCATCAAGGTCACCCACGTCTACGGCCTGACTGAAACCTATGGCCCGGTGACCCTCTGCGCCTGGCATGCCGAATGGGATGAACTGCCGCTGGAACAACGGGCGCAGATCAAATCCCGTCAGGGTGTGCGCTACCCGACGCTCGAAGGTGTGATGGTCGGCGATTCGAAGACACTGGAGCCGACCCCGCGCGATGGCCAGACCATCGGTGAAGTGTTCATGCGCGGCAACACCGTGATGAAGGGCTACCTGAAAAACCCGACGGCCACCGCCGAAGCCTTCGAGGGTGGCTGGTTCCATACCGGCGACCTGGCGGTGTGTCATCCCGACGGCTATGTCGAGATCAAGGACCGCCTCAAAGACATCATCATTTCCGGTGGCGAGAACATTTCCACCATCGAACTCGAAGGCGTGCTCTATCGCCATCCGGGCGTGATGGAAGCCGCCGTGGTCGCCCGTCCCGATGAAAAATGGGGCGAAACGCCCTGCGCGTTCATCACGTTGAAGGCTGATCACCAGGACGTTCGCGAGGCCGACATCATCAGTTTCTGCCGCGAGCATCTGGCCGGTTTCAAAGTCCCGCGCACGGTGATTTTCACCCTGCTGCCGAAGACCTCCACCGGCAAGATCCAGAAGTACGTGCTGCGCGACAGGGCCAAGGCCCTCTAACCCTCACCCTCGTTTCACCTATCAGGCGGCAGGTGTTTTACCTGCCGCTTCGGGCTCGTGCAGGCCAAATTCGACCTGCCCTGCCCCCACACACCGACAACAAAAACAATGTGGAGCCCGCCATGATCGACATCCATGCAACCGATACCCAACGCTGCGAACGCATTCGGAGCAACCCGAAATTCCTTCAATTGGTCAGCAGTCGCTCGCGCCTGGCCTGGTCATTGAGTGCTGCCGTGCTGGGCACTTATTACCTGTTCATGCTCGTGGTGGCGTTTGCCCCGCAGTGGCTGCACGCACCGCTCGGCGAGCATCGGATGTTGACCCTGGGCATGCCGGTTGGCGCGGCGATCATTATTTTTTCCTGGCTGCTGACCGGCTGGTATGTCTACAGCGCCAACACGCGCTTCGATGCGCTGGGCGCCGCCATTCTTGAGGAGAGCAAGTGATGCGTAAACTCATCCTCGCCGCAGCGTGCCTATTGCCGGCCTCCGTTGCATTCGCCGCACCCGCGCTGGGCATCGTGGAAAAACAACCGCTGAACCTGCATGCGATCGGCATGTTTTTCCTGTTCGTCCTCGGCACGCTGGCCATCACCTGGTGGGCCGCACGCCAGACCAAATCCACGTCGGACTTCTACACCGCCGGCGGTGGCATCACCGGGTTTCAGAACGGCCTGGCGATTGCCGGTGACTACATGTCCGCCGCCACTCTGCTGGGGCTGTCCAGCCTGGTGTTCGCCAAGGGTTACGACGGTTTCATCTACACCATCGGCTTCTTTGTCGGCTGGCCGATCATCACCTTTCTGATGGCCGAGCGTCTGCGCAATCTGGGGCGCTACACCTTTGCCGACATCGTCTCCTATCGACTGGACCAGAACAAAGTACGGATCTTCGCCGCCTTCGGTTCGTTGACGGTGGTGTGCTGCTACCTGATCGTGCAGATGGTCGGTGCCGGCCAGTTGATCAAATTGCTGTTCGGCCTCGACTACCCCGTAGCGGTGATGATCGTTGGCGCGTTGATGCTGGTGTATGTGATTTTCGGCGGGATGATCGCCACCACCTGGGTGCAGATCATCAAGGCTGTGCTGCTGCTCGCCGGCGGCACGACCCTCGCGGTCATGGCTATGTCGCAGTTCGGTTTCAGCTACGAAACCCTCGCCACCAAAGCGGTCGAGGCGCATGCCAGCGGCTGGAACATCATGGGCCCCGGTTCAATGCTCGCCGACCCGATCAACACCGCTTCGATGTCCCTGGGACTGGTGTTTGGCATCGCCGGCCTGCCGCACATTCTGATGCGTTTCTTCACCGTGCCTAACGCCAAGGAAGCGCGTAAATCGGTGTTCTACGCCACCGGTTTCATCGGTTTCTTCTTCCTGGTGGTCTGCACCCTGGGCTTCGCCGCGATGGTGATTATCGGCACCGATCCGCAGTACTACGTCAACGGCCAGGTCGGCGGTGCCTTGATCGGTGGCGGCAACATGGTCGCGATGCACCTGGCTAAAGCCGTGGGTGGCAATCTGTTCTTCGGTTTCCTCTCGGCGGTGGCCTTCGCCACCATTCTTGCGGTGGTCTCCGGGTTAGCCCTGGCCGGCGCCTCGGCGATTTCCCACGATCTCTACGCCACGGTGTTCAAGAAAGGCAAAGCCACCCAGAAACAGGAAATGCGCGTGACCCGTCTGGCGACCGTGGGCCTGGGCATCATCGCGATCTTGCTGGGCATTCTGTTCGAGAAGATGAATGTCGCGTTCCTGGTCGGACTGACCTTCGGCATCGCCGCATCGACCAACTTCCCGGTACTGATCATGGCCATGTACTGGAAAGGCCTGACCACCAAAGGCGCGATCATCGGCGGTTTTGCCGGCCTGATCTGTGCGCTGGTGCTGGTGATCCTTTCCCCGGCTGTTTGGGTGACCGTGCTCGGTCATGCTCACGCGATTTTCCCTTACGACCACCCGGCCCTGTTTTCCATGCCGCTGGCGTTCCTGGTGATTGTCGTCGTCTCCCGACTCGACCGCAGCGTGCGGGCCGACAAGGAACGTGACGCCTACGCCGACCAGTTCGTGCGCGCCCAGACCGGCCTCGGTGCCGCCAGCGCTTCCAGTCATTGATCGAAGACACGGCGCGCCGTTGCGGCGCCGTGCACAACCGTCCTGTTGAGGTTCACGTTATGCACGAATTCAAAGCCCCCCTGCGCGACCTGCGCTTCGTCCTGCATGAAGTGTTCGATGCTCCGGCCCTGTGGGCGCGCCTGCCTGCCCTGGCTGACAACATCGATGCCGATATCGCCGACGCGATCCTTGAGGAAGCGGGGAAAGTCACCGCGCACTTGATCGCCCCCTTGAACCGCAGCGGCGACGAGGAAGGCGCGCAGTGGCATGAAGGTCAGGTCACCACGCCCATCGGCTTCAAACAGGCTTATGCCACGTACATCGAAGGTGGCTGGGTCGGCCTGTCCGGTAATGCCGAGTATGGCGGCATGGGCATGCCGAAGATGCTGGCCGTGCAGTTTGAGGAGATGCTCTACGGCGCCAATTCAAGCTTCGCGCTGTATTCGGCATTGAGTTCCGGTGCCTGCCTGGCACTGGATGCCCACGCCAGCGACACCTTGAAAGACCTTTACCTGCCGCCGATGTATGAAGGTCGCTGGGCCGGCTCCATGTGCCTGACCGAAGCCCATGCCGGCACCGATCTGGGGATCATCCGCACCCGCGCCGAACCTCGGGCCGACGGCAGTTTCTGCATCACCGGCAGCAAGATCTTCATCACCGGTGGCGATCAGGACCTGACTGAAAACATCGTCCATCTGGTGCTGGCAAAACTGCCCGACGCGCCGGCCGGACCGAAAGGCATCTCGCTGTTCGTGGTGCCCAAAATACGGGTGAATGCCGACGGTTCCCTCGGCGACGCCAACGCCGTGAGTTGCGGCTCGATCGAACACAAGATGGGCATCAAGGCCTCGGCCACCTGCGTGATGAATTTCGACGGGGCCAGCGGCTGGCTGGTGGGCGAAGCCAACAAAGGCCTCGCGGCGATGTTCACCATGATGAACTACGAACGCCTGTCCATCGGCATTCAGGGCATTGGCTGCGCCGAAGCGTCCTATCAGAGCGCCGTGGCGTACGCCCGTGAGCGTATTCAGAGCCGCGCCCCGACCGGCGCCATGGCCCCGGACAAAGTCGCCGATCCGATCATCGTTCACCCCGACGTGCGCCGCATGCTGCTCAGCATGAAAGCCATGACCGAAGGTGGCCGCGCGTTTGCCAGTTATGTCGGACAGCAGCTCGATCTGGCGAAGTTCTCCGACGATGCGCAAGAACGCGACACCGCCCAGACCCTGGTCGCCCTGCTGACACCGATTGCCAAGGCCTTCTTCACCGACACCGGCCTGGAAAGCTGCATCAACGGCCAGCAAGTGTTCGGCGGCCATGGCTATATCCGCGAATGGGGCCAGGAACAATTGGTCCGCGACGTGCGCATCGCACAGATCTACGAAGGCACCAATGGCATTCAGGCGCTGGACCTGCTCGGGCGCAAAGTGCTGGCTGACAACGGTGTCGCGCTGCGTCAGTTCACCGGCGAGATTCGTCATTTTGCCCATCAGCCTGACGCACCCTATGCCGCGCAACTGTTCGATGCCGTGCAGCGACTGGAAGGCCTGAGCGACTGGTTGCAGGACCGGGCGGCGACCAATCGCAACGAAGTTGGCGCCGCTTCCGTGGAATATTTGCACCTGTTCGGTTACGTCGCTTACGCCTGGCTGTGGGCGCGCATGGCGCAGGTTGCCCAGCAAAAACGCGGCGAAGACGAAGGGTTTTACGGGGCAAAGATCGCCACCGCCGACTTCTACATCCATCGCCTGCTGCCGCGCACTTTGAGCCTTGAACAGTCGATTCGCGCCGGCAGTGCCTCGTTGTTCGGTCTGAGCGCCGAGCAGTTTTAACGATTGAACCGCACGCGGCGCCACGCTCCTCTCTTTTCGGCGCCCGTGTTTTTTCCTGATAAGCCCTCGCCCGGTTGGCGAGGGCCGCGCAAGCCGTCATTCCATAATAAAAACAAAGGGGCTTCACCATGGATCGCAGCACCCGCATTCTCGCTACCCGACTGTTGCTGGCCGGCGGTGTCATCAGCCTCTCAGCCCCCGCCGCTGCTGACTTTATCAAGGACAGCAAGGCCAGCCTCGAGCTGCGTAACTTCTACTTCAACCGTGACTATCGTCAGGCCAACGCGGCGCAATCGAAACAGGAGGAATGGGCGCAAGGCTTCCTGTTGCGCTACGAATCCGGCTTCACCGATGGCCTGATCGGCGTCGGTTTCGATACGATCGGCCTGGTCGGCGTCAAACTCGACTCCAGCCCGGATCGCGCCGGTTCCGGTGTGCTCCAGCGTCATCGCGACACGCGCAAAGGTGCTCAGGACGAGTACGGTGAACTGGGCCTGGCCGCCAAAGTGCGCGCCTCCAAAAGCACGCTGAAACTCGGCACGCTGCTGCCCAAGCTGCCGACGGTGCTGGCCAACGATTCACGGCTGTTGCCGCAAACCTTCAAAGGTGGCCAGCTGACTTCGCTGGAAGTCGAGGGCCTGAGCGTTGATGCCGGACGACTGACGCAGGTCAACCAGCGTGACTCCTCGGACTATGAGGACATGGGCATCACCCGAACCGGCGCCAAGGGCATTACCAGCCGCCATCTGGATAGCGACAGCTTCGATTTCGCCAGCCTCAACTACAAATGGACCAGTAACCTCGCCACCGGTTACAGCTACGGTCACCTCGACAACTTCTACAGCCAACACCTGGTCAACCTGACCTACGTGTTGCCGGTCACCACCGGCCAGTCGTTGAAGACCGACCTGCGTTTCGCCCGCTCCACCGACGACGGCGGCAGCAATGTCGACAACAAGGCGATTGGCGCGATGTTCACCTACAGCCTCGGCGGGCATGCGTTCGGCTTGGGTTATCAAGGTATGAGCGGCGACACCGGGTATGCCTACGTCAATGGCACCGATGCGTTCCTGGTGAACTTCGTGCAGATTGGCGACTTCGCCAGCAAGGATGAAAAATCCTGGCAGGCCCGTTACGACTACAACTTTGCCGCGATGGGCGTGCCGGGCCTGACGTTTATGACGCGCTATATCAACGGGTCCGATATCGATCTGGGCAACAACCGCCCGGAAGGCAAGGAATGGGAGCGCGATACGGACATTGGCTATGTCGTTCAAAGCGGTCCACTGAAGAATGTCGGGGTGAAATGGCGTAATGCGACCGTTCGCTCGACCAACTTCGGCAGCGACCTTGATGAAAACCGTTTGATTGTCAGCTACACCTTGCCGATCTGGTAAGGCCATTCAGGGTTCCACCAGGGGACTCGCTTCACAGCGCAGTCCTCTGTTGTCTATTGGAGTTGTGGTGTGATGGCGGCCCTCATCGCGGGCAAGCCCGCTCCCACAGGGGTTCTCTGTGAATGCGGCATTTGTGAGCAACAGAGATCACTGTGGGAGCGGGCTTGCCCGCGAAGGCGGCCTCAAAAGCAATAAAGATGTCAGTCCTGGCTTCCCTCCCCCGACACCAACCCGTGGCAGTGGCCATAGTAGGTTAAGATGCCTGCAAACCAGGCTCGCCACGAGACGCCCCGCATGCCAGATAACAGTCGGAACACCCCCCGCCTGATCAAGAAGTACCCCAATCGCCGACTGTATGACACCCACACCAGCAGTCACCTGACTCTGGCGGACATACGCCAGTTGGTCGTCGACAAGATTGCGTTTCAGGTGGTCGATGCCAAGTCTGGCGAGGATCTGACTCGCAGCATCTTGCTGCAGGTGATTCTGGAAGCGGAAAGCGGCGGTGAGCCGATCTTCACCAGCGACATGCTGATGGGGATCATCCAGTTCTACGGTCCTTATCAAGGAGTACTGGGCAGCTACCTCGATAAAAGCATTCAGACCGTGATCGACATCCAGTCCCAGACAGGCGCGCAATCCTCCGAGGCCTGGAGCACTTTCATGCACCAGCAGGCGCCGGTCATGCAGGACCTGATGCGCCAGTATGTCGACCAGTCCAAAGCGCTCTACCTGAACACGCAAAACATGTTTGGCCTGTTCACCGGCAAACCAGAAAGCGAAAACGGCACGAAAAAAAATGGCGACGGGGAATAAACCCGTCGCCATCGGTGCTGCCGGCCTGATTTGGACTTACTTGTTACCGTTGGTTGCCTTGGCACCCGCTTCTGGCGCTGCTTTGGCGGCAGCGGCAGTGGCGGCGTCAAAATTGCTCTGAGCCACATCGGAAGCCTGTTTCACGGCTTTCTGTGCGCTATCAAACACCGTACCGGCATTCGCCAGGCCCGACTTGAATGCAGCCACTACAGGCTCGGAGCCGGCCGGTGCATTCTTGCTGATCGATTCAACAAACTCATTCACCTGCTGGGTGCCCGCCTCGACCTGACTTGACGTCAGTTTGGCGATGTCCGACTGCGTGCCCATGATCAGCGCCTGAACCTGACGATTGAACTCAGCCAGACGTTCAGCTTGCGCGCTCGGCTGGGTGAACGACGCCTGCAGGTCAGCGAAGCCCTGTGGATCGCGCACGGCGAGCAGCTTGCGAACGCCTTCGAAATGCTCTTCGGTGGAGTCACGCAGTGCCTTGAACTGCAACTGGCTCAGTTGCTCAACGCTGGCGAACACTTTGCCGCTGATTTGCTGCAACAGGTCGAGGTTGGCTTTCTGAGCGGTTTGCAGATTTTCCGGGTTGAAAAAAGACATGCTTGAATCTCCTGGTACGGGAAGGCCCGGATGGGCCTGAGGACGCGATAGCGATCCTGCCAGTCATCGCGCTGGTTTTGATATTGCAGTGCACAAAACTATTTGGCAACGGCTATTTTGTGCAGCGCACAATAAAGTTCGCTTCCTCGACTGATATTCCCTATACACTCGTGACAATCGAATGGCCGGCTTGGCTTCTATTAGTCAGGGCGACGTTCCCACGCATGGCGTCAGGAGTTCACGATGGGTCAGGAAGAAAATATTGCGCTGCAAGATGGATGGCTTTCAGCTCAGTCCGGTTTGTTCGAGCACCTGAACCATCTCCAGCGCCTCAACACCCTCAACGTTCTCGACGCCGCGCAACAGCGCCAGGCCAAAACCTACGCGCCTTCAAGCCTTGGGCTACTCACACAGCCGAACACCGCTGACTGGCAGGAATACGTCACCGATCTCGGCCAACGCAGCGTACTGTTCTGGGACACCTTGCGTCAGCGCGGTGACAACACCCTGGCCCACGAACGCGCCGGGTATCCGCTGCTGCTCAAGTTCAATCATGAAACCCTGGTCGCCGGCGAAGACCTGCTTCGCCCGGTCAACTACTCGTTGCTGCAGATCCTCGCGGGCCCCGGGCAACTGCTCGACAGCAAAAAACAGCCGGTGATCATCATTGACCCGCGCGGCGGTCACGGCTCGGGGATTGGCGGTTTCAAACAGGATTCGGTCATCGGCGAAAGCCTGCGCGCCGGCCATCCGACCTATTTCATCTCGTTCAGCCATTCGCCACGCCCGGGGCAAACCCTGGCGGACATCGTTGAAGCCCAGGCGCGGTTCCTCGAAGAGGTCAGCGCGCGACATCCCGCCAGCGCCAAACCCGTGGTGATCGGCAACTGCCAGGCCGGCTGGGCATTGATGGGCCTGGCGGCGACCCGGCCGGAACTGCCAGGACTGATCATCGTCAATGGCGCGCCTTTGTCGTACTGGGCCGGCGTCAATGGGCGCAATCCGATGCGTTACACCGGCGGTTTGCTGGGTGGCGGCTGGATGGCGCGCCTGGGCAGCGACCTGGGCAATGACCGTTTCGACGGCACCTGGCTGGTGAGCAATTTCGAAAGCCTCGACCCGGCCAACACCTGGTGGGGCAAGTACTACCACCTGTTCAGCGAAGTCGACAGCGAAGCCCCGCGCTTTCTGGATTTCGAACGCTGGTGGGGCAGCCCGACCCTGCTCAATGCTGAAGAGATCGAGATGATTGTCGACGATCTGTTCATCGGCAATCAGCTGTCCGGCGGCCTCGGGCGCAAGAGCAGCGGGCTCGACCTCAAACGCATCGAAGTGCCGGTGGTGGTGTTCTGCTCCTATGGCGACAACATCACCTCGCCGCAGCAGGCACTGGACTGGATCACCGACGTCTATCCCAGCGATTTCGCCCTGCAAAATGCCGGACGCACTATCGTTTACCTGCGGCACGCGAGCATCGGTCATCTGGGCATCTTCGTGTCCGGTGAAGTGGCGCGGCGTGAACACCGTGAGTTGCTGGGCGCGGTCGACGCGATCAATGAACTGCCGGGCGGACTCTATGAAATGCTCATCGATGACCTGCCGGAAAACCCGGATACGCAGTACGCCGTGCGTTTCGAGCCACGGCGTATCGCCGACATCCACGGCAAAGTGCAGCCATCCCGTGACGACGATCGCGAATTCGCGCTGGTCGAACGTGCCTCTGATTTCAACAATACGCTTTATGACGGATTTGTACGGCCGTGGTTGCGTCAGTTGATCAACGAGCCGATCGCCGAAATGATGCGCAAGGCACACCCGTTCCACCAGCAACAGGTGATGTGGAACAGTCTGAACCCGGCGCTCTGGTGGCTGGCAGGCAGTGCCGCTCAAGTGAGCAAGGATCGACATCCCGCCAGTCCGTCCAATCCGTTGCTGGCTTGGCAGGAACTGTTATCCAACCAGATACAGGACGCCTTGAATGGCTATCGGGACCTGCGTGATGCCGCTCAGGAGATGAGTTTTTACGGCGTGTATGGCGTCCTCAATAGCCTCGCCGGCAATACCCCGGGGCGAGATCTCCAGGCGCATGCCAAGCAGCACGATAAAGTCCTGACCGAACGCCTTCAGGACGCCCTGCCCCTTGGCGGTTTGATGGAAGCCTTGATCCGGATCCTATTCCTGCTGGGCCGCGACAGCGATGAACCGGGCAAGCAAAGCGTCGAGAAACTGATCGTGCAATTGCAAGTGCTGCTGCAGGACTACAGTGCCGAGCCACTGGACCTGCGCGAAACCCTTCGCCTGCAAAAACTGCTGGTCGCCACCCACCCGCAGGAAAGCCTGCACAGCTTGCCCCTGATGCTGGTTGAGGCCGAAGAACGCCAACAAGTGTTGGCGGCCGTCGCCAATTTGCTGCCGGAACTGCTGACCAGCGGCGCAGACAACCCGTTCTGGTGTGAATTGCACACGCTGCTCGATGTGCCGTTGCCGGGTTTCAGCCTGACCCAACCTCCGGGTGAAGCCGATGTTGTCATGGAGAAACCCCCGGCGATAACCCCGGAGCCGATCAAGCCGAAAACTCCGGTCGTCGTACCAGAGCCGATCAAGCAAATAGCCCCGGTCGTCGTCGCTGAGTCGATTACCCCGGTAACGCCGACAAAAACGCGCAAACCCGCCAAGGGCAAAAAAGGCGCGAAGAAACCTCCTGCACCATGATGAACAACCTGTGGGAGCGAGCCTGTGTGGCGAGGGAGCTTGCTCCCGCTGGGTCGCGAAGCGGCCCCAAAAGCTTTGCGACTGCTTCGCAGCCGAGCGGGAGCAAGCTCCCTCGCCACACAGGGTCGCTCCCACAGGGTATTCGCTGCTTACAAAATGGTGGACCAGGCTCAAGCGCTGACGAGCACCGCGTCACACCGGCGCGGCTTCCTCGATCTCAAACGATTCATCGGAGCGGTACTGCCCCGGTGTCATGCCAAACCAGCGGCTACAGGCTTTGTTGAAGCTGCTGTGATCATGAAAACCAAGGAGATACGCGACATGCTTCATGTTGAAGTGAGAATGACGCAGGTAGAAATCGGCCAATTGCCGACGCACCGCGTTCAGCACGTCCTTGAATTGTGTCCCTTCCTTTTCCAGCGCGCGTTGCAGCGTGCGCTTGCTGATGCTCAACGCCGCCGCGATCGATTCCATGTCGCACTGCCCCTGGCCCTGACTCAAGCGCTCGGTAATCAGCGCGCGAACCCGGCCGACAATGCAAAAACCAAACAGCAGGTCCAGTTGCGCCTCGGCACAACTGTCATGCAGCACCGCCAACGCTTCGTTGGCCATGCTCAAAGGCCGCATCAGCTCCTCCCCGTCAAACAAAATGCTGTCGTAAGGCGCGTCGAAATGCAGATTGCAGCCAAACAGCCGTCGATGCTCGGAGATGTCTTCAGGTTTGGGATAGGTGAACTCGACACTCAAGGGTTGCGGTGCGTTGCCGCCCGACAGCTTGCGACAGAAACCCAGCAACGACGCCAGCGCGGCATCGGTGTACTGGCGCGGTTTGACCGATCCCTGCTGCTGATGGTCGAGCCCGGACAGACGGTAATGTTGCTGTTCCGAAGTGAAGAAAAGGCTGAACCCGGTGCCAATCAACGGACTGAAACGGACCAGGCGTTCAAGGGCTTTTTTCAGATTCAGGCTGGACATCATGGTGTAGCCGACGATCTGAAAGCTGCCGGGGTGGAAACTGCCATAAGCCCGTAAGCCAATGTCGGGATCGCCCGAGGCCTCAGTGGCCAGTTCCCAGAGTCGATAGATGGCCTTTCGCTCGCAAAACGCTCCTGGTTTGTTTGCGAGATTGATGTCTAGTCCAGCCTCCCGACACAGACTGGCAACATCCAGTCCTTGAGCCGAGAGCGTATTTACCAGCACGCTGGCATAGCCTGAACTCATTCTATACATGGCGTCCTCAATGACCTGTGGAACCGAACATCCTGTCCGGAGCCATGATTGATCTGCGCTGAATCAAAATTCTAACGGGTTGTTTCGTTGCCAATATTGACCCCAGTATAGGTAATCCTCACTTTTAGCCAGTCATTCGTCGCCCAGTAGCCGCTAAACCGCGCATGGCACCGTTGGACACCACACCGTCACCTCCCAACACTTCCGCATCCCCCGCCAATACCGAACAATCCCCCATCTTGCAGCGCAAAATACAAAAAGGAACGGAGCTTATGAAGTCGCTTGGTCGTATTGCGTTGGTCACGGGTGGTATGGGTGGGATTGGCACGGCGATAAGCCAGCGCCTGTACAAAGAAGGATTCAAGGTCATCGTCGGTTGCAGCGCTGATTCCGCCCGCAAGGACGACTGGATAGCCACTCAACTGGCGGCGGGTTTTCAGTTCGAGTGCATCTACGGCGACATCACCGATTGGGAGTCAACGCGCAAGGCCTTCGAGATGGCGCGGGAACAATTCGGCCCGATCGATGTACTGGTCAACAACGCCGGCATCACGCGTGATGCCTCCTTTCGCAAGCTGACGCCCGAGGACTGGAATGCGGTCATCGGCACCAACCTGAGCGGCATGTTCAACACCACCAAGCAGGTGATTGAAGGGATGTTGGCCAAGGGCTGGGGACGAGTGATCAATATCTCCTCGATCAACGGTCAGCGCGGCCAGTTCGGCCAGACCAACTACAGCGCAGCCAAAGCCGGCGTCCACGGTTTCACCATGGCACTGGCACGGGAAGTGTCCGGAAAGGGCGTGACCGTCAACACCGTCTCCCCAGGCTACATCCAGACCAGCATGACCGCGGCCATCCGCCCGGACATCCTCGACACTATGATTGCGGCCACCCCGGTCGGGCGCCTCGGCCAACCCGAAGAAATCGCTTCGATCGTTGCCTGGCTGGCTTCCGATGAATCGGGCTACAGCACCGGCGCCGACTTCTCGGTGAACGGCGGCATGAACATGCAGTAGACCGATCAGGGCAAGGAGGCCCTGCTCCCGCTCGACAACATTTTAATGAGGTCACGCATGAACGAAGTCGTAATCGTTGCCGCTACTCGTACCGCCATTGGCAGTTTCCAAGGTGCCTTGTCCGCGATTCCAGCCCCCGAACTGGGCGCCGCAGTGATTCGCCGTCTGCTGGAAGAGACCGGTCTGGACGGCGCGCAGATCGATGAAGTGATCCTCGGCCAGGTCCTCACCGCAGGCTCGGGACAAAACCCGGCACGCCAGACGGCGATCAAGGCTGGCCTGCCCTTTACCACCCCGGCCCTGACCCTGAACAAGGTCTGCGGCTCGGGCCTCAAGGCAGTGCAACTGGCTGTTCAGGCGATCCGTTGCGGCGACGCCGAACTGGTGATTGCCGGCGGTCAGGAAAACATGAGCCTGGCGCCTTATGTGCTGCCCAAGGCACGCACCGGCCTGCGTCTGGGCCATGCGCAATTGCAGGACAGCGTGATTCAGGACGGTTTGTGGGACGCCTTCAACGACTACCACATGGGCATCACCGCTGAGAATCTGGCCACTCAGTACAGCCTCAGCCGCGAAGATCAGGACGCCTTCGCCGCCGCCTCGCAACAGAAAGCTGCCGCCGCCATCGAAGCGGGCTACTTCAAACGTGAAATCACGCCGATCCTGATCCCTCAGCGCAAGGGCGATCCGCTGGTTTTCGACACAGATGAACAACCGCGCCCGGGCAGCACGCTGCAAGCGTTTAGCAACCTGAAACCGGCGTTCCAGAAAGACGGCAGCGTGACCGCCGGCAACTCGTCGACCCTCAACGATGGCGCCGCCGTGTTGCTGCTGGCCAGCGCCGCCAAGGCCCAGGCCCTCGGCTTGCCGGTTTTGGCACGCATCAAGGCTTACGCCAGCGCCGGCGTGGACCCATCCATCATGGGCATCGGCCCAGTGCCGGCCACCCGTCTGGTGCTGGAGAAAGCCGGCTGGAGCCTGGACGACCTCGACCTGATCGAAGCCAACGAAGCGTTCGCCGCGCAATCACTGGCGGTCGGCAAAGAACTGGGCTGGGACACCCGCAAGGTCAACGTCAACGGTGGCGCGATTGCGCTGGGTCATCCGATCGGCGCGTCGGGCGCGCGGATTCTGGTGTCGCTGGTGCACGAACTGATTCGCCGTGACGGCAAAAAAGGCCTGGCCACGTTGTGCATCGGCGGCGGCCAAGGCGTCAGCCTGGTCATCGAACGATAAGAAGAAACACAGGACTGCTTGCTTGACTGCTGACGCGGCGCCGAATTCCGGCGCCGCGGTTTTTTTCTGCCCGGTTTACTGATGTGGGCAAGGAGTTCCATGGACACTAACGCGCACACCTTCAACACCTACTGGTCTGGCCAGGTTCCGTTCATTGCCTCCTTTGCAGTGCAACAATTGCGATTATGGGTCAGCACCAATCCGTGGTTCACCGGACAAAAATACAATGATTGGTTCGACCTGCCACGCAGCACTCTGGACAGCCTTCAATCGGACTATCAAGTGCAATGGGCGGACCTCGGCCAACGCTTGATGAGCGGCCAGCCCTTCACCTTTGAAGATCGACGTTTCTCCAGTGGCAACTGGAGCGAGCCGCTGTTTGGCTCCCTCGCCGCGTTTTACCTGCTCAACGCTGGGTTCCTGCTCAAACTGCTCGACAAACTGCCGATCAAAGACAAGAAACCCCGCCAGCGCCTGCTGTACCTCGTGGAGCAAGCCATCGCCGCGGGTGCGCCGAGCAATTTTCTGGCGAGCAATCCCGATGCTCTGCAGCGAGCCGCAGACACGCAAGGCGGCAGCCTGCTCACGGGCCTGTTGCACCTGGCCAGCGACCTGCAGGAAGGCAAGATGCGTCAGTGCGACAGCGGCGCCTTCAAGGTCGGAGTCGATCTGGCCAGCACACCCGGTGAAGTGGTATTCGAGAACGAACTCTTCCAGTTGATCCAGTACTACCCCCAAAGCGAAACCCAGTACCGGCGCCCGGTGTTCATCGTCCCGCCGTCGATCAACAAGTACTACATCCTCGACCTGCGCCCGGACAACTCGATGGTTCGCCATCTGTTGCAACAAGGTCATCCGGTGTTTCTGATGTCGTGGCGTAACTTCGACCAGGCACACGCTGACACCAGCTGGGATGACCTGATCGAAACCGGCATCATCAAAGGCCTGCACGTCACCCGTGAAATCAGCGGCGAGCAACGGCCCAACTGCGTCGGTTTCTGCATTGGCGGCACGTTGCTGAGCACCGCGCTGGCGATGCTGGCGGCTCGCGGTGATCGTGAGATCGCCAGCGTCAGCCTGCTGACCACGTTCCTCGACTACCTCGACACCGGCCCCATCGACATCTTCGTCGACGAGCAACTGGTGGCTTACCGCGAGCGCACCATCGGTGGCGTTGACGGCCCCATCGGCCTGTTCAAGGGCGAGGACATGGGCAACACCTTCTCACTGTTGCGCCCCAATGACTTGTGGTGGAACTACAACGTCGACAAGTACCTCAAGGGCCAGAAACCGATTGCCCTCGACCTGCTGTTCTGGAACAACGACAGCACCAACCTTCCCGGCCCGATGTATTGCTGGTACTTGCGCCACACCTATCTGCAGAACGATCTGAAATCCGGCGAGCTGGACTGCTGCGGGGGCAAGCTCGACCTGCGCGCCATCGACGCGCCGGCGTACATCCTCGCCACCCATGACGATCACATCGTGCCGTGGCGAAGCGCCTACGCCAGCACCGAACTGCTGTCCGGCAGCAAGCGCTTCGTGCTGGGCGCTTCGGGGCATATTGCCGGGGTCATCAACCCGCCCGCCAAGGAAAAGCGCCATTACTGGACCAATAACCGGGTCACGAAAAACCCGGATACCTGGTTCAAGAATGCCGAGCAACATCCCGGCAGCTGGTGGAATGACTGGTTCGCCTGGCTGGCCGAACACGCCGGTGAACGCCAGCCTTCGGCGCTGCACACCGGCAATGCGCAGTACCCTGCACTGGAATCGGCACCCGGTCGTTACGTGATGCAATGATGGGCCTCACACACAGGACACGGGCCAGGCGCTGGCCGGCGCCATTGAACAGCGCTCAGGCGGGCGATGATATCGACCGGGTTTATGTGGTTATCGAATATCCGCTTAACTTCGGTCCTTTCTGATCAACATCGGCCCTGTAGGAGCGAGCTTGCTCCGGGCGGCGTTCCGACGATGGACTCAAGAGCAACGCGTATACCCGGAAGTCACGCGTTTTCGTTAACGACCATCGCGAGCAAGCTCGCTCCTACAGGGGCTTGGCGCTTATCATGTCTGCCGAATTAATCCCGGCCTTTATGAGATGAGCATGACTTTCGATTTTGATCAGGTGTTCGACCGCCACAACACCGGCAGTACCAAGTGGAGCCGCTACCCGGCCGAGGTATTGCCGATGTGGGTCGCCGACATGGATTTTGCCGCGCCGCCGGTGATCATCCAGGCCCTGCAAAAACGTCTGGAACACCCCTTGCTCGGCTACAGCGTGGCTCAGGATAACTTGCGCCACGCCATCGTGGCCGACCTCTGGAACAAGTACGCCTGGCGCATCGAGCCGCAGGAACTGATTTTTCTGCCGGGCGTGGAATCGGGTTTCAACATGGCCCTGAACGCCTTGGTGCAACCGCAGCAGAACGTCGTGGTCCAGGTGCCCAACTACCCGCCGCTGCGGCATGCCCCCGTCCATTGGGGCCTGAACAAGGTTGAACTGAATTTCGACATACTGGCTGACGGCACCTATGCCACACCACTCGACGCCTTGCGCCAGTCACTGGCCGGTGGCGGTGCGTTGCTGCTGAGCAATCCGCACAACCCGCTGGGCAAGACGTTCCCACGGGACGAACTGCAAGCGGTGGCCGACATCTGCCTGGAACAGGACGCCTGGATCATCTCCGACGAGATCCACGCCGAACTGTGCTTCGACGGGCGCAAACACATTCCCACCGCGTCGTTGAGCCCGGAAATCGCCCAGCGCACCATTACGCTGATGTCGGCGAGCAAGGCCTACAACATCGCCGGCCTGAAGACCTCGTTCATGATCATTCAGGACCGGGCCTTGCGCGAGCGGGTCAACCACGCCCGTTGCGGCATGGTCGACAGCGTCAATCCGCTGGGCATGGAGGCGACACGCGTCGCGTACACCGACGCCGGCCCGTGGCTGACTGAGCTGTTGTGCTACCTGCAAGCGAACCGCGATTATCTGGTGGATGCCGTTCGCACACGGCTGCCCGGCGTCACCATGAACGTACCGCAGAGCACCTACCTGGCCTGGCTCGATTGCTCGGCGCTGGGTCTGGAGAATCCGCAGCATTTCTTCCTCGAACAGGCGAAGGTCGGGCTCAGCCCAGGCCTGGATTTTGGCGATGACTGCAAACAGTTCGTACGCCTGAACTTCGGCTGCCCGCGAGCGTTGCTGGAGGAAGGGATTGCGCGCATGGAACGCAGCCTGATCAACCTCAAGGCCTGACCGAACTTCGTCAACACCTCAAATCC
The DNA here is from genome assembly GCF_059695695.1 of Pseudomonas sp. LBUM1670. NCBI lineage: Bacteria > Pseudomonadati > Pseudomonadota > Gammaproteobacteria > Pseudomonadales > Pseudomonadaceae > Pseudomonas > Pseudomonas sp. LBUM1670. The sequence continues at coordinate 3,027,631 of NZ_CP166783.1, forward strand.
CCTGTGGGAGCGGGCTTGCTCGCGAAGGCGGTGTGTCATCCAGCATTAATGTTGACTGACACACCGCCTTCGCGAGCAAGCCCGCTCCCACAAGGGAATCTATGCAGTTTGAGAGATTCGACAGCCCTTCGAAATCCAACCGAACTCAAGACAAAAGAGCAGGGTCCACCCTTTGACTCTTCTACCTTGAGAACGGAGATTTCCCGATGACTGACTATCCAAAACCACCCTTCAAGAAACAGGGCCAGCCCGTCCCAGGCTCCCAGAAGAAAATGGACCCGTACCCGGATTGCGGCGAGCAGAGCTACAAAGGCTCGGGCCGTCTGGAAGGCAAGATCGCCCTGATCACCGGCGCCGACAGCGGTATCGGACGCGCGGTCGCGATCGCCTTCGCCCGTGAGGGTGCGGACGTCGCCGTTGCCTACCTCAATGAACATGAAGACGCGCAGGAAACCGCGCGCTGGGTCGAACAGGCCGGGCGCCAATGCATCTTGCTGCCCGGTGACATCGCGCAGAAAGCGCTATGCCAGGCGCTGGTCGACAAGACCGTCGAGCGCTTCGGCCGGATCGACATTCTGGTCAACAACGCCGCGTTCCAGATGACTCACGAACACATCGAGGACATCCCGGACGAAGAATGGGTGATGACCTTCGACGTCAACATCACCGCCATTTTCCGCATCTGCCAGGCGGCGCTGAAGCATATGCAACCCGGCAGTTCAATCATCAACACCAGCTCGGTCAACTCGGACACGCCCAAGCCGACCCTTCTCGCCTACGCCACGACCAAAGGCGCGATTGCCAACTTCACCGCCGGTCTGGCGCAAATGCTCGGTCCGAAAAACATCCGGGTGAACTGCGTGGCACCGGGGCCGATCTGGACACCGCTGATCGTCTCGACCATGCCAGATGAAGAAGTGCAGAACTTTGGTGGGCAAACACCGCTGGGACGGCCAGGACAACCGGTCGAAGTGGCGCCAATCTATGTGCTGCTGGCATCGGATGAGGCCAGCTACATCACCGGTCAGCGCTACGGAATTACCGGCGGCAAGCCGATGCTTTGAATGAGCCGCCTGTGGCGAGCGAGCTTGCTCGCGCTTGAGTGCGCAGCACTCACAAAAATGGCAGCGGCTGGCAGATTTTGGGGCCGCTACGCAGCCCAGCGGGAGCAAGCCCCCTCGCCACAAAAGCGGATCACGGCGACTCTTGAGCAATCACCGAAATCTTGCCGTTTCGTTCAAGGATCGCAAACTTGATCTGGTCCAGGGTTTCGATGCCCTGACTCGAACGGGCGGCCTCCATGATGTCGGCCTCGATCAAACGTACGTGGCGCAGTCGCTTGTGCAACACCTTGCCGTTCTCGACGATGATCGTCGGCTCGCCATCGATCAGCTGAGAAACCCCAACACCACCAGGACGTACCAGCCCATGCGCTCAAACCGCCAGACTTTGACCTGGTACGCCATGTCTTCCTGCACGGGATAGTCGCGACTTTGGTAATCGCGCTGACTGGATTCATCGTTCATGGCGTGCTCCTGGTCAACGAGCAAGGATGGAGAAGGGCAGCAGCTTCAATTCATGCGCTGCGGCCATCACCTGATCGTGTCTGCTCGGTTGACCTTCCTCGCCTGCAAACATTCCCTCTATCGGACCACGCCCGGATGCAGCGAGAAAAACTGAACCCCTGACAATTTTCGCCCCTCAATACGCTTAGGTGCCCCTGTCACGGGGCCAGAACAGGACTTGCTGAATGCGGCCTGCGTCTGGGGTGTCGGGATGGCCCAACATCGCAGCACCTGTCCGGCGAGTACAGCGCATGAGTTTCATTCTCTGGGTGGCGGTGTTGGGTGCGGTGCTGCTGACGCTGGCGTTGACTTCGTCGTACCTGCGCTGGATGCCGGTGACCACGTCAGCGGTGTGCCTGGCGCTGGGCGTTGCCATCGGGCCAGCGGCACTCGGCTTGTTGAAACTGGACATGAACGACGCCTCCACCTGGATGGAGCACCTGACGGAAGTCGCGGTGCTCTTTTCGCTGTTTGTGTGTGGTCTGAAGTTGCGCTCGCCCTTCAAGGACAAAAACTGGCGCATCGCCGTCGGACTGGCCGGCCCGGTGATGGTGTTGACCATTGCCGGTGTCAGCCTGCTGCTGCACTACGGTTTCGAACTGTCGTGGGGCGCCGCCGTATTGATTGGATCGATACTGGCACCTACCGATCCGGTACTCGCCGCGCTGGTTCAAGTGAACGACGCCCGGGATGACGACAGTGTGCGATTCGGCCTCTCCGGTGAAGCGGGGCTCAACGACGGGATTGCCTTTCCGTTCGTGATCCTCGGGTTACTGCTGTTGCAACATGACGGTAACCCCGGCTGGCTGGGCGACTGGGCGCTGCGCAGTCTGCTCTGGGCCGTCCCTGCCGGTTTGCTCACGGGTTATGCGATGGGGCGCGGCATTGGTCGGCTGACGCTGGCGCTGCGGATCAAAAATGACGACAGCACCCTTTCACCTAACGACTACCTGGCCCTGGCGTTGATCGCCCTGGCGTACGTCGGCGCCGAATCGATTCATGGCTACGGCTTTCTGTCAGTGTTTGCAGCGGGCCTGGGCCTGCGCCATGAAGAAGTCAAATCCACCGGCGACGACGAATTGCCGGCCGAGCATCTGGTACAGCCGGTGGTCGGCCATCAGAACGTCGAACCGCACCAGGCCGTGCATGGCGATACCGAAGGTCTGGAAGACACGCAGGTCGCCGCTGGCATCATGATGGGCGACATGCTCGCGTTCGGCAGCCTGGTCGAACGGGCCATGGAAGTGTTTTTGGTGACGCTGCTCGGTGTCGTGCTGATTGGGCACTGGGACTGGCGAGCGCTGCTGATCGGCGGCGTGTTGTTTTGCCTGATTCGACCGCTGAGCGTCGTCGCCCTGCCCTGGCGTGGCTTGCTGGACGGTCGCCAGCGCTTGTTGATCGGCTGGTTCGGCATTCGCGGGATCGGTAGCCTGTATTACCTTTTCTATGCCCTGAACCATGGGCTGGCTCCGTCGATTGCCACGCTTTGCACTGACCTGACGTTGTCGGTGGTTGCGCTGAGCATCCTCATCCATGGCATCAGCACGCAACCGATGCTGGCCTGGTACGAAGAGCGCAAAAAGCAAAATACTTGATTTGAGGCCGGTGAATTTTCGCCAGCCGACACGAACTGTGGGAGCGGGCTTGCTCGCGAATGCGGTGTTTCAGAAACAGAGATCGACTGACACACCGCATTCGCGAGCAAGCCCGCTCCCACAATGGGTCTGTTCTACAACGCTGGTATCGGGGTGATTTCCAGATTTTCGGTCAGCGGCACATCACTGGAACCGGGCGTCAGAATGACCTTGCGGCACTCCTCCTGCTTTTTATCGAAAATCCTGTATCCCTCGGCCACCTGCTCCAGCGACATCCGGTGAGTGATGATGGCGTCCGGTTGCAGGCGTCCGGTTTCAATGTGCCCCAGCAGCTCCGGCAGATACCGCTGCACGTGTGTCTGGCCCATTTTGAAGGTCAGGCCTTTATCGAACGCATCGCCGAACAGGAAACCATGGATGAATCCGGAATAAACGCCCGGCACACTCACCACGCCCCCGCGACGCACGGCCGCAATGCATTGGCGTAATGCCTTGCCGCTGCTGCCTTCCAGTTTCAGGGTGGCGAGCACTGTCTCCGTGGTGCTGCCCTTGGCTTCGAACCCTACGGCATCGACTACTCCGTCCACCCCGCGACTGCCCGCCGTCGGGCGGATGATCGTGTCGGCCGGATCATCATCGTCATCAAAATTGATCGGGATTACACCGTAGGTACGCTGGGCATAAGCCAGTCGATAAGCGTGATGATCCACCATGAAGATTTGCTCGGCACCGAGCATTTTTGCGCAGGCGGCGCTCAACAACCCGACCGGCCCGGCACCATAGATCGCAATGCTTGAACCCGGCCCGATCCCGGTATTCAGTACGGCTTGCCAGGCCGTTGGCAGGATGTCCGATAGAAACAGGACCTTCTCGTCTGCCAGCGTTCCCGGCACCTTGAACGGCCCGGTATTGGCCTTGGGCACTCTGACCAGTTCGGCCTGCCCGCCCGGAATACCCCCATACAAACGGCTGAAACCGAATAGCGCGGCAGGCGGTGGAATCGCTTTTTTATTGATGATCGCGCCACGCCCGGTGTTGGTGGTTTCGCAACTGGCAAACAGCTCCTGCTGGCAAAAAAAGCATTCGCCACAGGCGATCACGAACGGAATCACCACCCGGTCACCGCGTTGAACGGCCGTGACGGCAGAGCCGGTTTCTTCGACGATGCCCATGAACTCATGGCCGAAAATGTCGCCGTGCTCCACGGTGGGAATTTTCCCTCGATACAAATGCAGGTCCGATCCACAAATGGCGGTGGCCGTCACTCGCAGGATGATGTCGTCGGGGGCTTCGATGACGGGATCGGGCACGGTTTCGATTTTGACGTCATGGGCTCCGTGGTAAGTCATTGCACGCATGGCTGCATCCTCACTGTTCAATTAAGGCATCGGTGTCTGTATTAAGGGAGCGAGGCTTTGCTGCGCGTTCAGTTGCATGAATGGCGAATCTGATTAGTGGTCGCACTCGAAAAACCGGGTTTATGGCGCTTCGAAAAGTAAAGCCGCGAACTGCATGAGTCAAAATCCGGACCCATGCAGCCTGCATGACCTCAGTTCGCCATCAGCCAATGCAACCCATTGTTTTTTAAGGCTATTACTTCGGCAGCCAATCCGGCACGACAAATGCTCCAGGACTAGAAGCGACCTTCGGCCCTGAGACCGTTAGCGCTCATCCCCGTGACTATTCGAGAGACTTGACCATGAACGCCATTGACCTGTTGCAAGCCGACCATGAACGCGTAAAAGGCATCCTGACCCAGCTGAGCGAATCTACTGAACGCGGTGTTAAAAAACGCACCGAGCTGCTGGCCAAGCTGGAGATGGAAATTGCCATCCATACCCGACTTGAAGAGGAAGTCTTGTACCCGGCGTATAAAAAAGCGGGCGGCAAAGAACAGGACGTCATGTATTACGAAGCCAAGGAAGAACACCGCACCGTTGATTCACTGGTGCTGCCTGACTTGAAAGTCACCGATCCGTCCACCCCGGAATTTGCAGGTCGCGTGAAAGTGGTCAAGGAGCTACTGGAGCACCACATCGAAGAGGAAGAAACGGAAATGTTTCCTCAGGCTAAAAAACTGCTGGGCAAAGCCACTCTGGAAGAGTTGGGTGCGCAGATGGAAACCTTGAAAGCCCAGTACAAGAAAGAAATGAGCGCCAATCTGGCAGCTTGATCGGATTGGCAGACACAAAAGGCCCGGCATTTGCCGGGCTTTTTGCTTTTCCACGATTATCCGCCGGGGTTTGTGACCTGAATGAAAACCGCGTAACTGCCGAGCAGCACCCAAAACGTGGCGAAAATCCAGGGTGTACGCACCGAGAACAACAGCGACTTGCGGTAGCCCTTGTGGGACGATTCCATCTCGCTGAACAGCGGCGACTCGTCGTAGGCGAGTCCCATCAAGGGTTCACTGCGCAGCAATTCACTCTGTTTGAAGTGCCAGTGATCGATGATGTCATACGCTGCGCGAATGCCAGGCCAGGCGTTGAGGGAACTGAGCAGCCCCAACAGCGCCAGAAACGGCGGCACCACCAGGGTGAAGAGTTTGCCCCACTCGGGATTGAGGTTGGCCATGCACGATGCGAAGGCAATCACCAAAAACGATTGCGCTGCGAGGTAGGCGTCGGTGCGATTGGCCAGAATGCTGGTTTCGTATTGTATTTCCCGGCGGTAGAAATCCAGGCGCTCCTTGGGCGAGCCGAACATCTTGGCGTTGTGTTCGGTCAGGGCTTCTTCGCAAGGGACTTCAGTCAGTATTCTTGGCACGAGAGTCACGCACAGGATGGAAAACGTTTAGAAGAAACGCCTACTGACAAGTTCACCTGGATTAACACTGCAAGGGGCGTGCAATGGACAATCTTGATTGGGTGCAATGGCCGGCGATGCTGGTGACGGTGCTGGCGGCGTGGCTGATCGGTTCACGAAACCCCAGGCTCCGGCTCCGGGGGTTCATCTGTTTTATCCTCAGTAACATTTTGTGGGTGATCTGGGGGTATCACTCCCAGGCCTACGCGCTGATCGTGTTGCAATTTTGCCTGTGTGCCATGAACCTGCGCGGTTTCAAAAAGAACGCAGGCGCCGAGACCGGACAATGAGTGAGCCGGTCATTTCATGGTCAAGGCAATGATTTCCACCAGATTGAGTTGAGTAAAGGGCTTGGACAGGCGCGGGAGTCTGGTCGCAAAGCCTTCCAGCCGCTCGGCGTAACCCGTGGCGAGGATGATCGGCAGGTCCGGTTTGAGGGTTCGGATCGCCTGCGCCAGTTGCGCGCCGTTCATTTGCGGCATGGCCATGTCGGTGATGACCAGATCAATGGCTTTTTCGCTGTCGAACACTTTCAGCGCATGAGCTCCGGAGGTTGCACTGATCACCCGATGCCCCAAATCTTCGAGCAACAGACAGGTACTGGTCAGCACAAGGCTGTCGTCATCCACCACCAGCACGCACAGACGCGACACCGGCGGCACGGCTTCCTCCTGGGCAGGCTTGGCAACCGAGCCGTGTGTGGCAACGGGGATCCACAGTTCGGCCGTGGTTCCCTTGTCCTTCTGGCTCTTGAGAATGAATCGTCCACCCAATTGTTCAATGAAACCATGAACCATCGACAGCCCGAGCCCCGTACCTTTGCCGACGCCCTTGGTGGTAAAGAACGGGTCCATCGCCACGGCCAGTGTTTCGTCATCCATGCCCTCCCCCGAATCACTGATGCTCAGGCAGACATAACGGCCCGACATCGGGGTGAGCGAAGAGTGATCGCCGGCTTCTTCAGACCTTGCGCTGATCAGGATTTTCCCGCCGTGGGGCATTGCGTCACGGGCGTTGGTCACCAGGTTCAGGACCGCCAGTTCGAGCTGGTTAACGTCTGCCAGAACCGGTTCGACTTCTTGCGGAAAACGGGTTTCGAGTACCACGGAAGGCCCGAGGGAACTGCGCAAAAGGCCGGTAATGCCCTCTACTAACTTGGGTATCTCGACGGACTCGGTCTTCAGTTCCTGCCGTCTCGCAAACGCCAGCATGCGTTGGGTCAGCGAAACCCCGCGCAAGGCGCCCTGAGTGGCGTTGTCCAGCAAGCGCGTGATTTTCGAATCCTCCCCCACGCGCTTGCGAACGATTTCCAGATTGCCAAGGATCACTGTCAGCAGATTATTGAAGTCATGGGCAATGCCCCCGCTGAGTTGCCCGATGGCTTGCATTTTTTGTGCTTGAAACAGCGCCTCACGGGTTTGTTCGAGGGCCTGCTGGGCGTGGGTCGCTTCGGTGATGTCCCGGGTGATTTTGGCGAAACCGAGCAATGTGCCAGTGTCGCCCCAAATCGGGTCGACCACGACATGCGCCAGGAACCGTGTGCCGTCCTTGCGCAGTCGCCAACCCTTGTTTTCAAACCGTCCCTCACGCACGGCAATGGTCAACGTGCGTTGCGGTTCGCCGGCTTCGCGATCCTCCGGGGTGTAGAACATCGAAAAATGCTGGCCGATCACTTCTTCCGGCAAGTAACCCTTGATGCGCTGGGCACCCGGATTCCAGTTGGTCACTCGTCCATCAGGGTCGAGCATGTAGATGGCGTAGTCCGTGACGCTTTGAACCAATAGCCGGAACTGCTGCTCGCTTTGCTTGAGGACTTCTTCGGCCATCTTGCGGTCGGTCAGGTCCCGGGTAATCTTGGCAAACCCCAGCAACTTGCCCGTCGGATCGAGGATCGGATCGATCACCACGTGGCACCAGAAATGCGTACCGTCCTTGCGAACCCGCCAGCCTTCCCCCTCGAAACGCCCCTCGCGAATCGCTGTGTCCAGCGCCCGTTGGGGCATCCCCTTGAGACGGTCCTCTTCGGTGTAGAAACGCGAGAAGTGCTGACCGAGAATTTCGGCTTCCTCATACCCTTTAAAGCGCTTGGCGCCGGCATTCCAACTGGAGATGATGCCGTCGGGATCAATCATGTAGATCGCGTAGTCAATCACCGCATCGATCAACAGACGAAAACGCCCGTCCTCGATGGTGCTGGCTTTGCTTCGATCTTCGCTCATTGAGCCCTCACGTCAGGATTGTTTTTGAGGAGTATGCGACAAACCGGGATTTTGGAAAGCCGAAAAGCAGCACTGGACGCAAAGGGTTATCGATACACGTATTTGACGATGTAGCCATACAGGGCGTTGTTGACAGAATCAGGAACATCCTTGGCATGGCCCTGAATTTTATGCAGCGCAACGTGACATTCCTTTACGACCTGGTCGCGTTCGCGAATCGCGAAGACTTGATTGTCGATGATGTTGGAGTAGTCGCTGAACGCAAATTCCTTTTTGGTTGTCGTTGTGGTGACCGCCCCTCCGACAGCCTTTGTGTAGGTGCTCTGAGCGACCAGGACTCGTTCTTGCAACGCGCCGAACCCGCGCTCGTACAAGCAGGTTTGCCCACCGCTGATCGCCTTCGCAGCTGTATCCACAGCAAGAATGATCGCTTGCGCGTACCCCATGCTGGTCTCCAGCGTCGATGCCGGGAGGAACCTTTCCATTTCTTTGGTTTCCAGACTTTTCAGTGCTCTTTTGATGCTCGACACATGAGCGAACTCTTGAGTGCAACCGACAATGTGGTTCTCGAATTGATAACCTTCGGCTGTTGCCCCCAGTGGAAAAGTCGCGAAATCGATGCTGTCGAACGCGCACTCCATGATGATGTTGTATTTGCCGACGAATGCGTGCTCAAAGATCCTTTTGCTGACTTCCCTGACAAACGCGTCCGTATGCTCATAAGCATGCAGGACGCCAAGTTTGATCATCTCCTCATATTGAGGGTGTTTTTTCCGGTATTCGGGAAGGTACAAACGAACATAGTTATCGTAGCGCTTTGACGGTATGAGGGTCTTTTCCAGCAGATACGTTTTGCCTGACGCCTGTAGCCCGGCGACCACCAGCATTTTTCGCGTGTCCTCGACAGTTTTGCCTTTGAACAGCGTCGCTGTGATCTCATCGAATGCATCCGTGACCTGGTCGGGGGTGTAGGTGTATTTCGGTGCTTCTGACATACCTTGATTTCCTTATCAAAGACGGGCTTGAAAGTGATGACTTGCCCTATCAATAAAGCGGCGATTCGCTGTTTGTTCAAACGGGCTTGGTTTACAAGGTATGTCGATGTTTTTTAAGGTAAAAAATCCTACTCGACAGAGAGCGAAATCGACGGAGCAACCGACCACCAACGCGGCAGCAATTGCTTGACCTTGCTGTCGCCAAACCGGTCATCGATCAGCATCACCACCCCTTGATCCTGTTGGGTACGGATCACGCGTCCTGCCGCCTGAACCACTTTCTGCACGCCGGGAAACAGGTAGGTGTAGTCATAACCGGCACCGAAAATCGCTGCCATCCGATGTTTCAACTGTTCATTGACGGGGCTGAGTTGTGCCAGTCCGAGGGTGGCGATAAATGCGCCTATCAACCGGGCACCGGGCAAGTCGATGCCCTCGCCAAACGCCCCGCCCAGCACCGCGAAGCCGATGCCCTGACTGTGCGCGGTGAACTGATCGAGAAAATCCTGACGCTGCCCTTCCCCCATGCCTCGGGATTGCGCCCACAGATTGATATGTGGATGTGTCTCGGCCAGCAACTGCGCCACTTGCTGCAAGTAATCGAAGCTGCTGAAAAACGCCAGGTAGTTGCCGGGTCGCTGGCTGAACTGCTTGGCAATCAGCTCGACAATCGGCGCGAGAGAAGATTGCCGATGGACAAACCGCGTGGAAATCTGGCTGATGACATGGACCTTCAACTGGTCAGCGTGAAACGGCGATTCGACGTCGATCCAGACCGTGTTCGCGGGTGTCCCGAGCAGGTCGGCATAGTAATGCCGGGGGCTCAACGTCGCGGAAAACAGCACCGTGCTGCGTGCCGCCGTCAGGCGCGGGCGGATGAAACCGGCGGGCACCACGTTACGCAGGCACAGTTGCGACAGGTTGCGCTTGCGGTCGAGGTCGCGCTTGCTGATGTCGAACAGGAACTGCTCATCGAAGAGTTCGGCTACCCGGCAGAATTGCAGCATGTCGAAATAGAAATTCTGTAAGGCGCTGTCCAGACCCTGGGGATGATCGTTGAGGTAATCGCCAATGCTCGCGCTGCATGACGACAATGCCTGGAGCAATTTCTCCGGGGGTTTGTCGTACGCCTGGTACGGCGCGAGTTGCAGGTTATGCAGGGCGTTCCACTCACGATTGACCCGCTGCAAGGCTTTCTTCAAGGGCTCGGGAGCGGTTTTGCGCACACCGTTGAGGGTCGACTGGTCAAGGCTGGCGCTGTACATCTGCCGCCCGCGTTCCACCAGATTGTGGGCTTCGTCCACCAGTGCCGCGACTTTCCAGTTGTTGGCCTGGGCCAGCCCGAACAGCAGCGCGCTGAAATCGAAATAGTAGTTGTAGTCAGCGACCACCACGTCGGCCCAACGGGCCATTTCCTGGCTCAGGTAATAAGGGCAGACGTTGTGCTTCAGGGCCACTTCGCGCAAGGCGTTCTGATTCAACAGTGACAGCTCGCTGGCGGCCTGGCGCGCGGCCGGCAGCCGATCATAGAAACCTTGGGCCAACGGGCAGGACTCGCCATGGCAGGCCTTGTCCGGATGTTCGCAAGCCTTGTCCCGGGCGATCATTTCCAGGACACGCAACGGTGGCGCAGCGGCGCTGTCGAGAATGACCTGCGCCGCATCGAGCGCCAGTTTGCGTCCGGGGGTTTTCGCCGTGAGGAAAAACACTTTGTCCAGCTGCTGCGGCGCCAGGGCCTTGAGCATCGGAAACAGCGTGCCGACGGTCTTGCCGATACCGGTCGGCGCCTGGGCCATCAGGCAACGGCCGGTGCTGACGGCCTTGAACACGGATTCGGCCAGATGCCGTTGCCCCGGACGAAAGTCGGCATGGGGAAACGCCAGTTTCTGCGCCGCGCCGTTGCGTGCTTCGCGATGGGCCATTTCCTGTTCGGCCCAGCGCAGGAACAGCTTGCAATGGTGTTCGAAGAACGCCTTCAGTTCTTCAGCGCTGAACGCTTCGACCAGGCAGGTCTCCTTTTCGCTGACGATGTCGAAGTACACCAGCGCCAGGTTGATCTGCGCCAGCTCCAGTTTCTGACACATCAACCAGCCGTAGACCTTGGCCTGCGCCCAGTGCAGTTGACGATGGTTGGCCGGTTGCCTGCTCAGGTCGCCACGGTAGGTTTTGACTTCTTCCAGGCAGTTTTGCGCCGGGTCGTAGCCGTCCGCCCTGCCCTTGACCTTCAACGTTTGATAGAGGCCTTCAAGCGCGACTTCGCTCTGATAACCGTCGCTACGCCGGGACGCCACCGTTCGGTGGCCGACGATGCCTTCCAGCGCAGTCGGCGATGGTGTGAAGCGCAGGTCGAGGTCGCCGAGCTTGGCGGTGAACTCACACAACGCCCGCACCGCGATGCTGTAGCTCAAGCGCTCTGCTCCGCCCATTGCACGTAACAGACGGCAACGGGCATCCGGTGTTCATGGCAGAACTCGAGCCAGCGCAACTGGTTGTCCTGCAGGCGATCGCCAGGGCCTTTGACTTCGATCATGCGGTAGGTCTTGTGCTGCGGCCAGAACTGGATCAGGTCCGGCATGCCGGCGCGGTTGGCCTTGATGTCCAGCAGCAAACGGTTGAACCAATGTTTGAGATGCTCGGCCGGCAGGCAATCAAGCGCCTGATCGAGCAATTCTTCGTTTAACGCGCCCCAGAACACAAACGGCGATTGCACGCCCCACTTGGCCGCATACCGTTCCCGGATCGTCTGCAGGTAACGGCCGTCATCGAGCTCGGCAAGGCAGGCCTGGAACAGATCGGCCCGCCGTGCATGGAAGTCTTCATTGAGCAGGTCCACCGGCCCACGCTGGAACGGGTGGAAAAACGCCCCCGGCAAGGGCGCGAAGATCGCCGGCCAGCACAGCAACCCGAACAGCGAGTTGATCAGGCTGTTTTCGACGTAATGCACCGGTGCCGAATCCTCCGCCAGATGCGCCTGTACGTAGAACTCCACCGACAACGCCGGGTCGGTTCTGGGCAGTTGCAGGTCCAGGCGTAGCATTTCCCTTGGGGACGAACGTTTTGTTGGCGGCCCGCCGAGCTTGCGCCGCAGCCTGGGCAACACACGCAAAAGCTGCTGTTGTTCGGCAGGGCTTTCCGGCGATTGGCCGGCAACCGTGGCCAGGTCCATGGCCAGTTGATACTCGCCGCAGCGCTCCAGCACACGAATCAACCGCGATCTCGCGCCGGGCCAGGCACAGTCGCGGTAGATGCTCAGCGCATTGGAGAAATCCGCCATGCGCTCGCAGTGCTGACCGATCTGGAACAACAGCTTGCCGCGCCGTTTCTGCAACCACGGATTGGCCAGTGTCAGCCCGTTGATCTGTTCGACAATGTGTGCCACCGCCTCCCCGGCTTCGAAATGTTGTAGACATTCGTGAAGGAAGAGACAGGCATCCACGTCCTCGCGACTGCGCAAGCCTCGGGATTCGGCGCAGAACTCGACTTTTTCGTAGGTGAAGATGCCGAGATCGGCCAGCACGAACTCCGACCAGTCCTGATAGAGATTGCCGAAGAACATCAGGCGCAGACGATCACACAGGCCCATGATGGTCAGGCTGAACAACCGGTCCTCCAGCGGTGCGCACCAATGGGTAAAGCTGAAAGCTTCGGGAAACTGCTCGCTCAGGGTCGGCAGCCAGTCGGTCTTTTTGCCTTTGGGCTGTTCAATGGCGGTGCCGAAGCACTGCACAATTTCCGCCTTGAGCAACACGTCGAATAACGTTTCGAGTGGCAGCGGCGCCTGCTCATCGATCCAGCCCAGTTCCAGCAATGGCCCGGCGGCGCTGGCGATGTCGCCAATCTCGAGGTAATGCAGTTTGCTCGCCCGAAAGTGAATCCCCTTGCGCATCACCATCCGTACCAGCAACGCCCTGGACTCCCTGGGCAACCGGTTGAAATCACGGATGAAGGCTTGCTCCTCGACACTCAGCACATCGGCATAGCGATGCTCAAGCCAATCAAGCACTTGCATGAAGTTGTTCAGATAATAGAACGGATCGTCGAGAGGGTTTGTGGTCACGGGAAAACAGGGCCATGGGAAACGAGTACTGGTTATGCGTACAGATACCAGCAACGCCCTGTCCGGTGCAAACGGAAAAGGATAAGCGGCGGCGTGATCCGGAAATATTTCAACGACCCGTCGAACTTTCCGCCGATCCGTTGTACCAACCGCGTTAGAGGTACAGTGACGATTGAAGGATTCGAAGCAGTCGCGCTGTTTTTTTTGGAGGATTAGAGGTGGTTATGAATATCAAGACCCTGGGTTTGCCCCTGGCAGTGGCGGCCTTGCTGGCCCTGGCCGGTTGCTCGACGCCAACGGTTGTGACGCTGCAGAACGGCACCCAGTATTTGACCAAGGACATGCCGAAAGCCAATAACAAAGAAGGCTTTTACGAATTCGAAGATATTTCCGGGACGAAAGTGAAGATCAAGGTTGATGAAGTGGCCACGGTTCGCAAAGAGGATTGAGACCGCGTCATCGTTCTTCGCGAGCAAGCCCGCTCCCACAGGATATACGCGAACCCTGTGGGAGCGGGCTTGCTCGCGAAGAGGCCCTTACAGGCGCCGAATCACCTTCGTGAAATGACAATCCCCACTCCAGAAAAACTGTCCAGCCTCCCCCAACCGGCATTATCGTTCCTCCCGAGCCCTCCTCGATGTGGCAGGTTTCGCACACTGCCTTAAACTGCGATACAGCCCATGTAAACGAATGACGATGCATGGTTTCCATTGCACCACGGGCCTCATGAAATGATCCGGGTGAAGCCGACATGAAAATGGTCACGCCTTTTTTGGCCGCTCTCATCGCCGCCAGCGCGTGCGCGGCAACGAACCTTTGTGCAAATGCCGAGACTTCTACAGTCCTGGCAACCAGCTTCGATTGCGCCACGGCCAGCGCGGCCGTCGAGAAGCTGATCTGTCGCGACCCCCTACTGAAGCAGATGGATATTGAACTGACGCGCCTTTATCGCCTGGCGCTCACGGACGATCATTCGGTGCCGCGTCCTGACAAAGTCGAGATCGATCAGCGGTTCTGGGTCGACGCCCGCAATCAGTGTGCGGCCGGATCAGAGCCCAAGGCCTGCACGATCCGAAGTTATGCCGAGCGTGCGCATCAGCTTCGTCAGGGCTCGGCGATTGCGCGAACCAAGGATCCGAGCAGACTCACCGAGGGCCCCGTAGCCTTTCGTTGCGCAGGGTTCAACGCGTTGATTGCCGCCACTTTCTTCAATGTCGAGCCGGGTGTCGTGTACCTGAAATGGGCGAATACCGCTGTCACCCTCATCCAGGTGCCGAATGATTCCGTGACCCAATACAACGGCAAGGACTACCGGGGAAGTTACAGCTTCTGGCAAAACGGCAACGAGGCCTTTTTGCAGATGCCGGGATCGGGGCGAATGAGTTGTACGGTCGAGCCGGTCGGTTGATCGCGCAACGGGACATCCTGTCCCGATGGCTTGATCCCGCCTGTCAGCTGCCGGTGCGAATCTTGTTCCACACCCGCGTCCGAATCCGGTCAATGTTCAGCGGCATCGCTTCCAGCGCAAACAACTTCCCCATCATTTCCGGGCTCGGATAGACCTTGGTGTCGTTCTTGATCGCCGGGTCGATCAGGCTGTCGGCCTGTTCATTGCCGTTGGCGTAATGCACGTAGTTGCTGATGCTGGCCATGACGTCCGGGCGCAACAGGTAGTTCATGAAGGCGTAACCGGCTTTTCCGTCCGGGGCATCGGCGGGCATGGCAACCATGTCGAACCAGATGGCGGCGCCTTCCTTGGGAATCGCATAGCCGATGTCCACACCGTTCCTGGCTTCCCTGGCGCGGTTTTCGGCCTGAAGGATGTCGCCGGAGAAACCGACCGCCACGCAGATGTCACCATTGGCAAGGTCGCTGGTGTACTTGGACGAGTGGAAATAGCTGACGTAAGGCCGGACTTTCATCAGCAGCGCTTCAGCCTTTTTGTAGTCTTCCGGGCTCTTGCTGTGATGCGGCAGGCCCAGGTAGTTGAGCGCCGCCGGGAGCAATTCCGGGCCATTGTCGAGGATTGCCACACCGCACTTCTGCAGTTTGGCCATGTTCTCGGGTTTGAAGATCAGGTCCCAGGAATCCACGGGCGCGTTATCGCCCAACACCGCTTTGACCTTGGCGATGTTGTAGCCGATGCCGGTGCTGCCCCACAGGTACGGGAAGCCGTGCTCGTTGCCCGGGTCGTTGGTCTGCAACGCTTTGAGCAACACCGGATTGAGGTTCTTCCAGTTCGGCAACTGGCTCTTGTCGAGCTTCTTCAGTGCGCCGCCCTGAATCTGCCGGGCCATGAAGTGGTTGGACGGGAACACCACGTCGTAGCCGGATTTACCGGTCATCAACTTGCCGTCGAGGGTTTCGTTGCTGTCGTAGACGTCGTAGCTGAAACCGATACCGGTTTCTGTCTGAAAGTTTTTGGTGGTGTCCGGTGCGATGTAGTCCGACCAGTTGTAGATCTTGACGGTCTCGGCCGCGTGACTGAGGGACACGACGAGCGCCAATGGCGCGAGTGCCAGGGTCTTTCGGATCATGAGTGGATTCCTGTGTGGTTTTTTTCTTTTTATTGAAGGGCTGGCAGGCAATCAGAGGATCAAAGAATCAACACGTAGGTCTTGCGCACGGTTTCCTGGATGTCCCAGATACCGAGGCTGTTGGCTGGCAACATCAGTGCGTCGCCGGCTTCTATGCGGAGGGTTTCACCGTCGTCCGGGGTGAAGGTGCAGCGCCCCTGGATGAAATGACAGAATTCCTGGGCAACGATCTGCCGGCGCCAGCGACCGGGAGTGCATTCCCAGACGCCGGTTTCGACGCCATCGTTGCGCTCGACGCTGGTGGTGGAGGCCACCGCCACCGGGGTGCCCAGCGGCACGGCGACCGGGTTCGATTCGTCCAGCTTCAGGGTTCCGGTGTTCTTGAATTGCGTGATGCTCATGGGAGTACCTTTCGATGTAGAGAGCGCCGATTACTGCATGAAACCTTCCATGAACCCGGCAACCCCGCTGGCCAGTTTGCGCCGCCAGGGCGCAGTGGCAGGGTTGGCCAGGGTCTGGTCTTCGTGGATGAAGCTGCGGATGATCGCGTTGTAGCCGAGCCAGCGGCAGGGTTCCGGTTCCCAGGCTTTGAGCGCTTCGAGACCGCCCTGAGGAATGACCCATGGCTGGCGAACCAGCTCGGTATCGCGTTGCAGAATCAAGTCGGCCAGGGTCCGTCCGCCCAGGTTGCTGGCACCGACGCCCTCCCCGCCATAACCGCCGGAAATCGCAATGCCACTGGCTTGATCACACAACATGTGCGGCTTGAACCGTCGGGACATGCCCAGGTTGCCGCCCCAGCCGTGGGTGATGCGTACGTTCTTGAGTTGCGGGAACAGCTCGCCGAAGAGGTAACGGCGCAGCGCTACTTCACTGCTGGTCAGGTCGAAGTCATGGCGAAGTTTGCCGGCGAACTGATAGCCGCCCCGTGCGCCGAATACCAGGCGGTTATCCGCCGTACGCTGGCCGTAAGTGACCTGACGGCTGCTTTCGCCGAATGCCTGGCCATGACTCAAGCCGATTTCGTCCCACGTCGCAGCGGACAGCGGCTCGGTTGCCACAATCAAGCTTTGCACCGGCAACTGATAACGACCCAACGGTGGCAGCGTAGTCGCGTAACCTTCTACCGCCGGAACGATCCAGCGACTGCGTACGGCGGCTTTCGCCATGCTCAGGCTGCCCGACTGCCAGTGGCTGACCGGGCTGTTCTCGTAAATCCTGACGCCCATGCGCTCCACCGTCCGCGCCAGGCCTCGCACCAGTTTTGCCGGGTGAAGGGTCGCGACGTGCGGTGCATAGATACCGCCGTAAGGCTTGGCAATTCTGATCTGTTGCGCCAACTGCTCCGTGCTGAGCCAGCGGTAATCGCTTTCGGTCAGGCCCTGTTGATAGCGCTTGTCCAGATAGCGCCGCAGGCTGGCTTCCTGTTCCGGGTAGCGCGCTGCGCAATACAGCGCCCCACCTTTGCGATAGTCACAGTCGATACCTTCACGTTCGAGGACAATCTCGACTTCATCGGGAATGCTGTGGAGGAGATCGTAAGAGGCACGACGCTCTTCCGCCGGTAGATCGGCCAGCAAGCGGTCTTCGCCGAGGATGTTGCCCATCAACCAGCCGCCGTTGCGTCCCGAGGCACCAAAACCGGCGGTCTGCGCTTCAATGATGGCGATGTCCAGGCCCGGCGCCAGGCGTTTGAGGTAGTACGCTGTCCAGAGTCCGGTGTATCCCGCGCCAATGATGGCGACGTCGACGTCCAGATCCTGCTCCAACGCCGGACGCGCCAACAACGGCTCGTCAAGTTGGTCCATCCACAAACTGATAGTGCGCCACGCCGGCATGCAAGACTCCGCCACTCAAACTTCGATGGCGTTGATCCTAGTGCGTGGGCTCAGAGGCTGTCTTGCGCGCGTGCACGCAAAGAAATTTGTTTGGCGTAGGCCTTCGGTGACAGGCCGGTGTGCTGACGGAAACAGCTGTAGAACGCCGACAGCGAATTGAAACCGGCGGCAAACGCCAGCTCATCAATCCGCAGCGGCGGCGTGGCGGTGTCCAGCGCGGCGAGCAGATGCTGCAGCCGTGCCTGGTTAACGTAGCGATAGAAACTCTGGCCCAGCACCTGATTCAGCAGATAGGAAATCTGATTGCGACTGTAGCCGCACTCCTTCGCCACCCGTTGCAGGTCGAGCTCGGGATCCAGATAGGGCTGCTGACGCTCGAAATACTGTTGAAGGTCTTCAGCCATGAAACTCAGCTGACGCGGTGATAACCCGAGTCGGCTGGCGGCCGGCCGCTGATTGTTGGCGGTTTTGCTGACAGGTTGCTCATGCACCAACGAGGCATATTCATTGACCCGCCAGATCAGCGCGTCGCGGACGGTAATCGCCTCACTGGCGCGAAATGACACCAACCCTGCACCGCCGCGCAGGGTGATGCGGTATTGAATGAATGCCGTGTTGCCGTCCAGTCGAATGCGGTCCGAGTGTTCCAGCGCTTCATCGGGATCGCGCGGCATGCTGCTGCGCACGTACTCGCGCAACTCGTCCAGCCCCATCACACGGTTCTGGAAAAAATCGTTGTATTGAACATCCGGGTGATAAAGCGCCATGACCGCGTCCAGGTCGCGGTGTTTCCAGCGCAGGTGATAGCGCATGACCGTCTCGCTCGTGGCCTGGGTTTGCAGCGGACCATCATCATCGACGGGCATAAAGGTCTCGATAGGAAAAAAGTGAGCTTGCCGAAATTCAGCCCCGGCTTCAACGCTGATCCAATACCGGCCCTTTGCCTAATCTTCGTGATGCTGTGACCTGAATCAAAAAAAACTCAACCATTTGCTAAACAGCCTCAAAAATCCACATTAAATTCACATCCAGATGCTACTTTTAAGGGCAGTCACCGGTTGAGCCAATGAAGGCTCTTCCCTCCTAACATGAGCTAACGGAAGCGCTCGATGAAGAAGGCGGGCAACATATGAATAAAGGGTGCAGTAAGGTCACTTTTCCAAATGCCTGCCAGCTGATGCGCTGGCATTTTCATCCCATGGGTTTTGAGGCGAGCATGGACGCCCCGGGCAGCATGATCGCCCGTCTGTTTGACCGCGCCAGTGGCGAGACCATGATCGCCATTGCCGGTATTCCGTGCGCAACGGTCATGAATGCCGCGGATGTTGAACGAATAATCGAAGCGGTGGAGGATGAGCTTGAGTCATTTATTCCGCCCGTGGCCCTCAGGAGTTATGCCTGAAGGTTGAGGCGCATTTGCCTTAAAAAAAGCCCACATTTTGTGGGTTTTTTTGTGGGGGTGAAAAGATCGCAGCCTCGTTTCACTCGACAGCTCCTACAAGGATTGCGGATACCTGTAGGAGCTGTCGAGTGAAACGAGGCTGCGATCTTTCAAGGCTTACGCTGATGTCTTGCCTGCGCGATGATCTGCAAAAAACGCCTTGCCCTTGCCAACCCGGTCGGAAGCCTTGGGCATGTTCGCCGCCTGGGTGTCCTGACCGTCGACATACCAGTAGCAATGGCTCACCGCCCGTGTGATGCCGACATACGCCAGCCGCAAGATTTCGTCCTTCTGTGAGTTGTCGTATGCCTCGTTGTCGCCAGGCTTGCCGAGACCGGCCATGCGGTAGACCTGATTCTTGTAAGGTGAACTGGTCAGGTGTTGACAATCCCCCAGCAAAAATACGGCATCAGCCTGAAGGCCTTTGGCGCTGTGGTAGGTCAGTTGCTTCAGCCGTCGGCTTTCGTACGGCAAGCTAGAATCAACATTAACTACAGACTGAATATGCTCTTCTATCAATGACTTATCGCTACTTTTACGATAAAGCATCAAGATTGAATCACCCTTCCTGTAGTGCTCCATCAAGCGTTTGGCCATGCCCTGATCGTCGCGATCCAGCACATTGACCGGAAGCAGCGATTTGGGCTCGCCGCTGGCCTTGGCCTTTTTCCCGGCGATGGCCGGCGCAGCGCGGACGATGTGTTCCGCCGCATCGATGATGTGCTGATGGCTGCGATAGTTGTCACTGAGCATGACTTTGGTGGTGCTCGGCGACGCAAACTCCTTGTTGAACTCCATGAAGTACGTTGGCGAACTGCCGCGCCATCCATAAATCGACTGCCAATCATCGCCCACGCAGAGCAGTGACGAACGCTGGGCGCCGCGACCGACGTGCATGGCCGGGCCGCGACTGCGAATTTCGGCCAGGCTGGCCCGAATCCACGAGACGATCTGCGGCGATACATCCTGAAACTCGTCGATCATCAAGTGCGACAGTGGCCGCAGCAATTCATCACTCAGCAGTTTCTGGTTTTCCGGGGAGTGCTCGCTGAACAAGGCAAACATGCGGTTGTAGGTCATCACCGGCGGCTTCTGATCCAGTAGATGGTCCTCCAGAGCACGCCAGTAAAGGCTCAGGGCTTCGAAGAAAAAACGGTCCGGGTCGTCCTTGGCGAAACTCATCTGGCCAACCGCGCCTGGAACATCCAGCCCCAGGTTCTCTATAAACCCGGCCGCAGCGACGAAACAATCGAGCAACGGCGCGGAACCGAGCTCTCCTTTGACCTTGTAATCGAACCCCGGCCCGGCGCTGGCATCCCCTGACAGCGAGCCCAAAACCCGTTTTGACGACTCATAACTATCTAACCATATCAATGGCTTACGACAGAAAGCTTGAAACAGGGTTCGCTTTACAGCCCACTCCGCGCGAACGCTGAGCTTGGCATTTGCGCGACTGACTTGCGGGTTTTCCCGCGGATCGAATCCCAGCACCACCCACGCGTCGAGGCTCGGAATATAGCCATGGCAATGAAACGTCGAGCCATTGATATCGAACGACTGACGATTGGGCTCGATACCCTTGATCGGCCAGGCACCCGCGCGAAACCACAGATCTTCGATGAAATCGCACAGCTCTTCATCACGCTTGGCCGCCAGTTCGGTCACGGCCATACGCTTTTGCACGTCCGGATGATCCCTTTCCAGCTCCTTGAGCTGCAAGGCATGGCGGGATAATGGCTTGATCAGTTCGCGGAAACGCTCATCGCGGGTGTGCAGGCTGTGATAGCAGGCATTGAGCTGCTGACGCTGGGCGTCATTGATACGCAAGTCGAACGGATTGCTGTCGGCTTCCTCATCGCCATTTTGTGAGCGGTGACTGAGGTTTTCGAAGGCTTGCAGCCTTTCGAAGCCCGGCAGGCTGCGCACCATTGGCAGGATTCGCGAGTGGAAGGTGCGTACCAGATCCCGCGCTTCTTTCAAGCTGAGCGCCCGTCCCCAGAGCGCAAACAGCTCGATCAGCTTGTTGATGAAGTCCTTGCGTGACTCGCGGGTAAATGTCACCACGGTCATCGAATCAAGTTCGAAGCCCAGATAGTGGGTCAGCAGCAATATACGCAACACCAGGGTGGTGGACTTGCCCGCGCCTGCGCCGGCGATAACCGACGTCGATGGCGTGTCGCTGAAGATCATCTTCCACTGCGCGGCACTGGGCTGGGCATGGGGCGGCAGCAACCGGGCGACGTCGGCCTTCATGCGCTTTTTCAAGTCGGCACTCAATGGCAGGCGCCAATCATCAAACAGGTTGTCGTCGACGTTGGGTGGGCGGTGTTCGGTCGAGCGCGAATCGCGGATCAGCAACACCTGCCGACCTTCCTCCAACCCTTCGAGCTTGCCTTCCTTATAGCCATAATCCACACCCGCGCTGTGGCCACTGCGAAAGCCATCGGCCTGGCCATGCAGCCATGACGCACGGTGTTGCGCGCGCAGCCGGGTCAGGCCATGGCCGAAGAACCGGGCTGCAAGACGCTTGAGCAGCGGCATCTCGTCCAAGGGACGAAGTTCAGGAGGAAGATCGGGGGTGTGTTGCGGCACGCGGGCTGACTCCAGGGTGTGAGGCTGTTGAGGGCTATGGTGTCTGCATTTGCCGTTCAGTTCTAGTGAAATGCTTACAGGTCATTGGCTTATGCGATGAAGTGAAGGCTGGGTGAGAATGTTTCGAGGTAATCTGATATCAATTTATTCGATGGTATTGAGGCATTTTTTACGCTTTTTATCGATCAGTTCCTAATGGATGATGCTCGCCATCAAAACCCATTTCAGGAGACGATCATGCTCGAACTCAGACCTTTCAACTCCCTGGGCGGCGCCCACCATGGCTGGTTGGATGCCCATCACCACTTTTCGTTCGCCGAGTACCACGACCCCAAGCGCATGAACTGGGGCAACCTGCGGGTGTGGAACGACGACGTGATCGCCTCCGGGACCGGGTTCCCGAAACACCCGCACCGGGACATGGAGATCATCACCTACGTTCGTGAAGGCGCGATTACCCACGAAGACAACCTTGGCAACAAGGGCCGCACCGAAGCGGGCGACGTTCAGGTCATGAGCGCCGGCACCGGGATCGCCCACAGTGAGTACAACCTGGAAGCCACCGAAACCAAAATCTTCCAGATCTGGATCATCCCGAACGAAACCGGCCTGGCACCGTCGTGGGGCGCCAAGCCGTTCCCTAAAGGTCAGCGTGAAGGCTTCGTAACGCTGGCGAGCGGCAAGCGCGGCGACGACCAAAGCCTGCGGATTCGAGCGGATGCGCGACTGGTGGCAGCCAACCTGAAGGCCGGCGAGTCTGCCGAATATCGACTGGACAACGGCCGTCGTGCTTATCTGGTGCCGGCGACGGGTGTCATTGAAGTCAATGGGTTGCGTGCACAAGCTCGAGACGGTGTAGCGGTGGCCGATGAGCAGGTGTTGCGGGTGACGGCGGTTGAGGACAGTGAGATTGTGTTGGTGGACCTGGCTTGATGTTGTAAACGCCAGATATGCAAAAGGGGCGAACCTTGATGGTCGCCCCTTTTTTGCATGCTGTTAATTGTGGCGAGGGAGCTTGCTCCCGCTGGGCTGCGAAGCGGCCCTAAATCCAGCGAACGCAGTTTTCTTGATGCACCGCGTACTCGGATTTACGACTGCTTCGCAGCCGAGCGGGAGCAAGCTCCCTCGCCACAGGGCCCTCGATCACTTCGCAGAAATTGCGCCATCCACGAGGGTTTGCGCTTCGGCCACCAACTGCTTCAGATGCTCGTCACTGACGAAACTCTCGGCGTAAATCTTGTAGATGTCCTCCGTACCCGACGGACGCGCCGCGAACCAGCCGTTCTCGGTCATGACTTTCAGACCGCCGATGGCCTGGTCGTTGCCCGGCGCATGGCTGAGGATGCTCTGGATCGCTTCGCCCGCCAGTTGGGTCGAAGTGACCTGTTCCGGCGACAACTTGCTCAGCAGCGCTTTCTGTTGCGGATTGGCCTTGGCATCGACCCGCACCGAGAACGGTTCGCCCAGTTCGTCGGTCAACGCGCGGTAAGCCTGGCTCGGATCACGACCGGTACGAGCGGTCATTTCTGCCGCCAGCAGCGCCGGGATCAAACCGTCCTTGTCGGTGCTCCAGACACCGCCGTCCTTGCGCAGGAACGACGCGCCGGCGCTTTCTTCGCCGCCAAAACCCAGCGAGCCGTCGAACAGACCGTCCGCAAACCATTTGAAACCGACCGGCACTTCGTAGAGGCGACGGCCCAAACGCCTGGCCACACGATCGATCAAGCCGCTGCTGACCACGGTTTTGCCCACGGCCGCATCGGCGCGCCATTGCGGACGGTTCTGGAACAGGTAGTCGATCGATACCGCGAGGTAACTGTTCGGCGCGAGCAAGCCACCCGACGGGGTGACGATGCCATGGCGGTCGTGATCCGGATCGCAGGCGAACGCCACGTCAAAGCGCTCTTTCAGGCCGATCAGGCCTTGCATCGCGTGGCTGGATGACGGGTCCATGCGGATCTGGCCATCCCAGTCGACCGTCATGAAACGGAAAGTCGGATCGACCTGCTTGTTCACCACTTCCAGGTCCAGCTTGTAATGCTCGGCAATCGCCGACCAGTAGCGCACCCCTGCTCCGCCCAGCGGATCAACGCCCAGACGCAGCTTGGCATCGCGAATGGCATCGAAGTCGATCACGTTGATCAGGTCGGCCACATAGGTGTTGAGGTAATCGTGACGATGGGTGGTGCTGGCCTTCAGCGCCTGTTCGTAGCTGATGCGTTTGACGCCGGCGAGCTTGTTGCCCAGCAGTTCGTTGGCCTTGGCTTCGATCCACTTGGTGATGTGGGTATCGGCCGGACCACCGTTGGTAGGGTTGTATTTGTAGCCACCGCTTTGCGGCGGGTTGTGCGACGGCGTGATGACGATACCGTCCGCCAGACCGGAAGTGCGGCCGCGGTTGTAGCAGAGAATGGCGTGGGAAATCGCCGGTGTCGGGGTGTATTCGTCGCCCTCGGCAATCATGACTGTCACGCCGTTGGCCGCCAATACTTCGAGGGCGCTGGCGCCGGCCGGAGTAGACAGCGCGTGGGTATCGATGCCGACGAACAGCGGCCCGTCGATGCCTTGGGCTTCGCGGTACAGGCAGATTGCCTGGCTGATCGCCAGGACGTGCCACTCGTTGAAACTCAGGTCGAACGAGCTGCCCCGGTGCCCGGACGTGCCGAAAGCGACGCGCTGGGTGGAGATGGCGGCATCGGGCTGGCCGGTGTAATAGGCCGTGACCAGTCGCGGGATGTCGACCAACAATTCTGCCGGTGCCGGTTTGCCCGCAAAAGGACTGAGTGTCATGCAAAACCTCTGGAATAGAGTGGTTCAGGAATAGGACCGCAGTTTACTGGCAGTTTGACCGCAACGCGATGGGATCGATCCACGGGCACAGAGGATGTTATCGACCGCGTTCAGTCCATCGACTCCAACCGCAAGGCATCTCCCAGCAGGCTCAATGCAGCACCGATGTCATGATCTGCGCCGAAAGCATGACTCAGGCGCAAGTGCTGCGAGTACAGGCCCTGCAGACTGAACAGCTCCCCCGGCGCAATCACCACGTGATGCTTGAGCAGTCGCTGGAACACTCGACGCATATCGACCTGACGCAGTGAGCGTGCCCAGACCGTTGCCCCGCCTTGAGGCTCGACGACATGCAGGGCGTCGCCCAGACGCTCCTGCAATAGCTGCGTCATGTGCACCTTGCGATCCTTGAGCAACCTGCGCAGCACCTGAAGATGCTGATCGATCCGGCCATTGCCGTACAAACGGGCAATGGCTTTCTGGCGAATCGGCGACAAGCGGAATGAGCGTAGCAGAAAGTGACGCTGCAATTGCTCGCTGAAATGCCGCGAAAGCAGATAGCCGTAGGGCGCTTCCGGACCGATGACTTTCTCGAACGTGGAGAACACGATCAGCCGGTCGGGGTCGAGCAGGTCACGGAATCGCAAGCCGCCCGGCTCGAATTCCAGCTCACCGTAACAGTCGTTTTCCAACACCCAACTGCCATGTTGTTCCAGCAACTGCGCAATGACTTGTCGATTGTCGTCGGGCGGCAGGCTGCCCCGTGGGGCGCTCAACCCCGACGACAGCATCACCAGCCGCACCGGCCAGGTTTCCAGCAGTTCCTTGAGTCGCTCGGCGTCGAGGCTGCCATTGGCTTGCACCGGCCATTCGATCACTTGAACGTCCGCCGCCTCAAGCAGGCGCAGAATCGTCCAGTCACATGGCGACTCGACCACCACGGCGGCATCCTTGAGACCCAGTACAGCAATCAGTATTTCCAGGACACCGCGCAAGTCTGCGCCGACATAGACGTCATCGGCATGCCAGCAGCGCACCGGCGACGTGGTGTAACGCGCCGCGAGGGCGGTGCGCAGTTCGAGCTCGCCGCAAGGTTGTGAAGGCAGTTGTGGCTGACGCGGGTACTGGCGCAGCAGTTCGCGCTCCAGCAGCAACAACGGACTGTCGAGGGGTTGCAGCAACGCCGGCTCATCAGCGCTTAAGACCAGCATGCCCGGCCGCCGGGCACTGACATAGACGGTTTCGAGCAGGTCGTTGCCACTGCCGGGCATATTGATCGAGGACACCGGCAACGCGTGATAGCCGGACTTGGCCACCGAATAGACACGCCCTTCTTTCTCCAGCAGCGAATAAGCGTACTGAATGGTCGAGATCGACACGTTCAGACGGTTAGCCAACTGGCGTAACGATGGCAAGCGCACACTCGCGTCGCTGACCGGCTCGTTGATCAGGTGGGTCAAGTATCGGTACACCGCCTGATAGGCAAAGTCGGTCTCGCGAGGTGCTTTCAATGTCCCGCTGACCATTCACCCGCCACCGCAGCATCGTGATCATAGTCGGCGGCTTCTGACTGCCCGTCCGCGCCTTCGGATTCCCCGTCAGTCACCCTGCCTTCGACGCCAGGCACCGGCCCCATGCGGTACAGCTTGCCGATCAGGCTGACGGGCAGCCCGCTGACATCGACCATCCATTGGGCAATCTGTTCCGGCACCGGATTGCCCTGCATCGCCCGGTGCAGGTCAGGCATTGCGACCAGCATGCCCGGGTGGCACTGACGCAGAAAACGCTCAAGCCCGGCACCGTTTTCGACAAAAGGCGCGAAGATCAGGCACACCAACTGCGCCTCGTTCAACCCGAGGTTTTTCTGCGCCTCCGCCGCTGCCAGTGCGCGCTGATCGGACACCCCTGTCGGGTTGCCAAAGGCCTCCACGGCTTGTTCGCACAGACGCTCCGGTAGTCGCTTGCGACGCATCATCACCAAGGCTCGCTGCAAGTATTCTGCGACACCCGACTCATAGCTGTGACCGTGCACGAAGCACGCTTGCAACCCCCGGACATGGGCAGAGATCGACGGGCTGACGAATTCGTTGTCGCTGAGCTGTACCGAGAGTTCGTCAGGTTGAAAACCCAGAAACTCGGTGAGCAGCGGCCATCGCTCTTCCCGGTTGCTGACCAGCATGTCGTGAATGTCGATGAACGTGGCGCGACGGCAGGCTTCAAACTGTTCGGCCGGACGCCATTGCGCCTGGTCATGCCCGGCATAAAACGTGCGGTAACAATCGCTGCCGAGCTCATCGAGCACTGCAAACAGCTCTTCAAAGCCTGTTCCAGGATGATTCGACGTCTTGAGCCCGGCCTTCGCGGCGGCCCGCTTCAAGCCCTCGATAAACTGTTTCTGCTGATGCAGCGTATCGCTGCTGATCAATGCATCGACACCGCTGTTCCACCGGGCAATTTGCCCAACGAACTCGCCAGTGGCCAGATATCCGTCGTCCCATAGATCGATCGACCCTTCCAGGGTCCGACGATGCCCCACCATCAGCAGATTGAGTCGATTGGCTTCGCGACCCGCCTCCGAAATCGGCGCCAGGTGCCTGAACGGCAAAACCTCCCGATTATCGACCATCAGTACTTCGACCCGGGGATCGTCGTAGAGGAACAATGCACTGCCGGTGCGATGAATGTTGTCTTGAGCCGACGAACTCAGGCCGTTCATGCGCAATGAAGCCACGCGCAACTGGAACGTGGAAGGTGCCCTGCCGGCAATACTCAACTGCGCGGCGCGCAACAGCGCCAGGGTGTAGCAACTGTCCCGGGACCCCGACTGGATCGCCAGCACCTTGTAATCGCCAATGCGCTCCATACCACCGGCGGTGACCACCAACCGCTGAATCATCAGCTGCAATGCCGTGCGTTCGGCCCGGGAAAAGAAACTCAGCAAACGTTGCAGCATTTGCTGATAGACATAATTCATCGCCTGATCATGGATACGGGTCATCTTAATTTACCTGATGCTTGTAAGTTCAATATGCGCAAACAACGATATGCAGTGCACAAATAGATTGCCGCCACACAGAAGTGCTGGGCGTTATTGCCAAATGCTAGCACTTAAGCTTTTGCGTAGTTATTTGAAATGCCTGGACAGTGCGACCCTCGCGGCCAAAGGCAGCTCGCCGCAAAGCCCCGTATTACTGGCGCTCCGGGGCTGCGAGATATATCCTAGGAAATGTCCGACAGAGTCCCACAGACATTTAGCACAAGAAATAAAGAAAGAAGTCGCACAGGATTGTTTGGCAACTGCGCAATGATCAACGGTTTGTCGCGAAAATATTAACGAAGTGCGTTGAAAAGTATCAAACCGATACCCAGCCATGACTCTTTCCTTGAGATGAAAGTAATCATTCAATTATCAGGGCTTAAATGGCGATTAGAAGATACAGATCGAGAGCAAAAACCAGCTCAGTTGCTGAACTGGCCCCCCACACCTCATGTTTTCAGACCTGTAGGAGCGAGCTTGCTCGCGATGGACTTCAGGACGACGCGTATATCCAGAGAATACGCGATATCGTTGGCGTCCATCGCGAGCAAGCTCGCTCCTACAAAGGCAGGCAAAAAAAAGTCCGTGCAGGCACGGACTTTTTCAGAGGGTGTTACGCAGGATCGACCTGCAGGGCAACCCTTTCGCGGCATGGGCATTCGTCCATGTAGCGGTGTGCTTCGACAAACTCGGAAAACGGGAAGACCCGAGTCTTGAGCGGCAGCAGAACGCGATCGGCGGTCAGCTGATTGATGTCGCGCAAGGCACGTTGCAGTGCGACCTGGTCCTGAACGATGCCCAATTCCGGCTTGCCGGTGAAGTTGCCGATGCAGTGCACAAAGAACTGAATGTTCTTCTGGAACGCTGCGCAGGCCGGGAATGGCGTCTGGTTGCCACCTTGCAAACCATATAGAACCAGGCTGCCGCGCGGTGCCAGCACGTCGCCGAGCAACGACATCTGTGGGCCGCCCAAGCCATCGAACACCACGTCCACGCCACGGTTGTCGGTGATCTTGTTGATCCGCATCAGCAGATCTTCTTCCTCGGTGACGATGACCTTCTCGGCACCCAGCGACAGCAGGTATTCACGCTCTTCCGCTGTCTTGGTAGCGGCAATCACCCGTACACCCAGGGCTTTGCCCAGTTGCACGAACGAAGGCCCGGCGCAGTGGCTGGCGTCAGTCACCAAGGCAAACTGCCCAGGCTTGACCCGTGCCAGATCGGCATAGGCAAAGTAAGCAATCAACAGCGGCGTGTAGTGCACCGCCGCTTCAATCGGGCTCAGCACGTCCGGATAACGGGTCAGTGCCGAGCGTGGCAAAACGATCTGCTCGCCATAGACCGGATAGTCGTTCGGGCTTTCAGCCGGGAAACTGGCGACCTTGTCGCCGACGGCCAGGTCATCGACGCCCTCGCCGACCGCCGTCACGACGCCCGACATTTCATGGCCGAGGCCTGAAGGCAGACGAGCGTGGGACGAGGCCAGGTTCTGGCGCCAGAGAATGTCGTACCAGCTGATGCCAATCGCCTCGACGCGCACCTGCACTTCGCCCGGCGCAGGGAGAGTGGCCGCATGCTCTTCGCATTTGAGCACCTCGGCTGGACCAAACTTGTGAAAACGGATCGTGCGGGACATCGCAAACCTCGTCAAAGAAACCTCTAATGCCCTGAACTCTATCCGGGCTTTGTACCCAAGACCATCAGTGGCTATTAATAGTCGACATGCCTGTCATTGATTCCGCAGCGCCGGCGACATCTTCTAACGTCGTAAGAAACCGAAGCAGCCTTTGTAGGAAAACTGAATTACTCGGTGCAGAGTAGCAGTCTTTGCCCGTAATATTCATGCCGGCCATTGTTCTCATATGGCCGCTCTCGTCAAGCTTGATGACTCTGCCAGGACTCCAGATGAATCGTAATGACCTGCGTCGTGTCGACCTGAACCTGTTGATCGTGTTCGAAACATTGATGCACGAACGCAGTGTGACCCGCGCTGCGGAGAAATTGTTCCTCGGCCAGCCCGCCATCAGTGCGGCGCTCTCGCGCCTGCGCGGGCTGTTCGATGATCCGTTGTTCGTGCGCACCGGCCGCAGCATGGAGCCGTCCGCCCGGGCCGTGGAGATCTTCGCCCTGCTCTCGCCTGCCCTGGACTCGATTTCCACCGCCGTCAGCCGTGCGGCGGAATTCGATCCGGCGACCAGCACCGCGGTGTTCCGCATTGGTCTGTCGGACGATGTCGAGTTCGCGTTGTTACCGATGCTGCTCAAGCGCCTGCGCGCCGAATCGCCGGGGATTGTGCTGGTGGTGCGGCGGGCCAACTACATCCTGATGCCGAGCCTGCTGGCCTCGGGCGAGATTTCAATCGGCGTCAGCTACACCGCCGACCTGCCGGCCAACGCCAAGCGCAAAGTGCTGCGCCGCAGCCTGCCCAAGCTGTTGCGCGCCGATACCGTGCCGGGGCCGGTGAGCCTGGACGACTTCTGCGCGCGCCCTCATGCACTGGTATCGTTCGCCGGCGACCTGAGCGGCTTTATAGATGAAGAATTGGAAAAACTCGGGCGCAAACGGCATGTCGTGCTCGCGGTGCCGCAGTTCAATGGGTTGAGTACGCTGATCAGCGGCACTGATATTGTCGCCACCGTGCCGGATTACACGGCTGAAGCGCTGACGGCAGCCGGTGGCGTGCGGGCTGAAGATCCGCCGTTGCCGGTGCGCAGCTTTGAGTTGCACATGGCGTGGCGTGGGTCGCAGGACAATGATCCGGGTGAGCGCTGGTTAAGGTCGCGGATTCAGATGTTCTTCGGGGATCCGGATAGCCTGGCCTGATCCCTGATTTTTATGTGGGGGTTGAGGGCCTCTTCGCGAGCAAGCCCGCTCCCACATTTGAAATGCATTCCCATGTGGGAGCGGGCTTGCTCGCGAAGGGGTCAACTCGGTCTCGAGCCAATCTTTTGCATTCCCCGCAACACAGAATTGCCATCAAACACATTGATCGCTTTCTAACCTGAGGTGCATGCTAGAGGGCTCGCTTTGAACTTATATCATTCCGAATGATAGTTACCTTCGCTTCATTCGATTCGTGCGATACCACCCCGCCGAGCATCATCCGCCCATCTCAATACATTGGCGGATGCATCCATGGAACAGTCACTCAAACATTTGCGCTTCCCCTTGGCCATGTTGGCCGTGCTGGTGATGAGCGCTTGCGGCAAGGCTCCGGAGTCTGCTGCGACCCTGCCTGCGGCGAAAGTCAGTGTCGCCAAGGTGCTGGAACAACCGGTCAACGAGTGGGACGAATTCACCGGGCGCCTTGAAGCGCCGGAAACGGTAGAAATACGTCCACGGGTCTCCGGCCAGATCGATGACGTTGCCTTCACTGAAGGCGCGCTGGTCAAGAAAGGTGACCTGCTGTTCCAGATCGACCCACGCCCTTTCCAGGCTGAGGTCCGCCGCCTCGAAGCACTGGTTGCCCAATCCCGCGCCAATGCCACCCGCAGCGAAAATGAAGCCCAGCGCGGTGAACGTCTGCGCACCAGCAACGCGATTTCCGCTGAACTGGCCGATTCGCGCACCAGCGCCGCGCAAGAAGCCCGCGCCGCCGTTGGTGCCCTTCAAGCGCAACTGGACCTGGCAAAACTGAACCTGAGTTTCACCCGCGTCACCGCGCCAATCAGCGGCCGCGTCAGCCGTGCGGAAATCACCGCCGGCAACCTGGTGACCGCCGATACTACCGCGCTGACCAGCGTGGTCTCCACCGACAAGGTCTACGCCTACTTCGACGCCGACGAGCGTGTGTTCCTCAAGTACACCCAGCTCGCTCGCCAGGGCAAACGCGGCGCCACCACCCCGGTGTACCTCGGTCTGTCCAACGAAGACGGCAACCCGCACCAGGGCGTGATGAACTTCGTCGACAACCAGGTCAACCCGAAAACCGGCACCATCCGTGGTCGCGCGGTGTTCGACAACACCGACGGCACCTACACCCCAGGCCTGTATGCCCGCCTGAAACTGGTCGGCAGCGGCACCTACTCCGCCGTGCTGATCAACGACGAAGCCGTCGGCACAGACCTCGGTAAAAAGTTCGTGCTGGTGATGGATGCGGACAACAAGACTGCGTACCGCGCGGTCGAGCTGGGTCCGAAAATCGAAGGTCTGCGCATCGTGCGCAACGGCCTGAACAAGGACGACACGATCATCGTCAAGGGCCTGCAACGGGTACGTCCCGGTTCGCCAGTCACCCCTGAAGTGATCCCGATGGCCAGCGAGCAAACCCTCGCGGCACTCGCACAACAACGACAAGCGCTGGAAGCCAGCAACCTGCCCCAAGTCGCGCCTGCCAAGGTCGCACCGGGTTCGGTTGTGAAACTGGCTGCTGCGACTCCACGCGGTTAAGGGACAACAACTCCGATGAATTTTTCCCAATTCTTCATTTCACGGCCGATCTTCGCAGCGGTGCTGTCGCTGCTGATCCTGATCGCCGGCGCCATCTCGCTGTTCCAGTTGCCGATCAGCGAATACCCGGAAGTCGTGCCGCCGACCGTTGTGGTCCGTGCCAACTTCCCGGGCGCCAACCCAAAAGTCATCGGTGAAACCGTGGCCGCTCCACTGGAGCAAGCCATCACTGGCGTCGAGAACATGCTGTACATGTCCTCGCAATCTACCGCTGACGGCAAGATCACCCTGACCATCACCTTCGCGCTGGGCACTGACCTGGACAACGCACAGGTGCAGGTGCAGAACCGCGTAACCCGGACCGAACCGAAGCTTCCAGAAGAAGTGACGCGCATCGGTATCACCGTGGACAAGGCGTCGCCCGACCTGACCATGGTTGTGCACTTGACCTCGCCGGACAAACGCTACGACATGCTGTACCTGTCCAACTACGCCCTGCTCAACATCAAAGATGAGCTGGCGCGACTGGGCGGTGTCGGTGATGTGCAACTGTTCGGTATGGGCGACTACTCGCTACGGGTGTGGCTCGACCCGAACAAGACCGCTTCGCGCAATCTGACCGCGACCGATGTGGTCACCGCGATTCGTGAACAAAACCGTCAGGTCGCTGCCGGTGCCTTGGGTGCACCACCCGCGCCGAATGCCACTGCGTTCCAATTGTCGGTCAACACCCAAGGTCGTCTTGTTTCTGAAGAAGAGTTCGAAAACATCATCATCCGCTCCGGCGAAAATGGTGAAATCACCCGACTCAAAGACATTGCTCGCATTGAACTGGGTTCCAGCCAATACGCCCTGCGTTCCTTGCTGAACAACCAGCCGGCGGTGGCGATTCCGATCTTCCAGCGTCCGGGTTCCAACGCGATCGAAATCTCCAACGAAGTGCGCGACAAGATGGCGGAGCTGAAGAAGAGCTTCCCGGAAGGCATGGACTTCAGCATCGTCTATGACCCGACGATCTTCGTGCGCGGTTCCATCGAGGCGGTGGTTCACACCCTGTTCGAAGCGCTCATTCTCGTTGTTTTGGTAGTGATCCTGTTCCTGCAAACCTGGCGTGCCTCGATCATTCCGTTGGTGGCGGTGCCGGTTTCGCTGATCGGTACGTTTGCGGTGATGCACCTGTTCGGCTTCTCGCTGAACGCCTTGTCGCTGTTCGGATTGGTATTGGCCATCGGTATCGTGGTGGACGACGCCATCGTGGTGGTGGAAAACGTCGAGCGAAACATCGGACTCGGGCTGACCCCGGTCGAAGCGACCAAGCGCGCCATGCGTGAAGTGACCGGCCCGATCATCGCCACGGCGCTGGTGCTGTGTGCGGTGTTTATCCCGGCGGCGTTCATCTCCGGGTTGACCGGGCAGTTCTACAAGCAGTTCGCCCTGACCATTGCGATCTCGACGGTGATCTCGGCCTTCAACTCGCTGACCCTGTCGCCCGCACTGGCCGCTGTGTTGCTCAAAAGCCATGACGCGCCGAAGGACCGTTTCTCCAAGGTGCTGGACAAGATCTTTGGCGGCTGGTTGTTCCGTCCGTTCAACCGCTTCTTTGACAAGGCCAGCCATACGTATGTCGGCACGGTCGGCCGGGTTATCCGCAGCAGCGGTATCGCTCTGTTGTTGTACGCAGGCCTGATGGTGCTGACGTTCTTCGGTTTCTCCAGCACCCCGACCGGTTTCGTACCTGGCCAGGACAAACAGTACCTGGTGGCCTTCGCGCAACTGCCGGACGCTTCGAGCCTGGACCGCACCGAAGACGTGATCAAACGCATGTCCGACCTGGCGCTGAAACAGCCGGGCGTGGAAAGTGCGGTGGCCTTCCCTGGCCTGTCGATCAACGGGTTCACCAACAGCCCGAACGCCGGCATCGTGTTCGTGACCCTGAAACCGTTCGACCAGCGTAAAGACCCGAGCATGTCTGCCGGTGCGATTGCCGGTGCCTTGAACGGCCAGTTCGCCGGGATTCAGGAAGCCTACATGGCGATCTTCCCGCCGCCGCCGGTACAAGGCCTGGGCACCATCGGTGGTTTCCGCCTGCAGATCGAAGACCGGGGCAACCTGGGCTACGACGAGCTGTACAAAGAAACCATGAACATCATCACCAAGAGCCACAACGTGCCGGAACTGGCCGCGCTGTTCACCAGCTACACCGTGAACGTGCCGCAGGTCGATGCCGCCATCGACCGGGAGAAAGCCAAGACCCACGGCGTGGCCGTCAGCGACATCTTCGACACCCTGCAGATCTACCTGGGCTCGCTGTATGCCAACGACTTCAACCGCTTCGGTCGCACCTATCAGGTCAACGTTCAGGCTGAACAGCAATTCCGCCTCGAACCCGACCAGATCGGTCAGCTGAAAGTGCGTAACAACAAAGGCGAGATGATCCCGTTGGCGACCTTTATCAAGGTCAGCGACACCTCGGGCCCGGACCGCGTGATGCACTACAACGGCTTCATCACTGCTGAAATCAACGGCGCGGCAGCCCCAGGCTTCAGCTCCGGCCAGGCTCAGGCGGCCATCGAGAAACTGCTCAAGGAAGAACTGCCGAACGGCATGACCTACGAATGGACCGACCTGACCTACCAGCAGATTCTGTCCGGCAACACCGCGCTGTTCGTGTTCCCGCTCTGCGTATTGCTGGCGTTCCTGGTACTCGCGGCGCAGTACGAAAGCTGGAGCCTGCCACTGGCGGTGATCCTGATCGTACCGATGACGCTGCTGTCGGCCATCACCGGCGTGATTGCTTCGGGAGGCGACAACAACATCTTCACCCAGATCGGCTTGATCGTACTGGTGGGACTTGCGTGCAAGAACGCGATTCTGATCGTCGAGTTTGCCAAGGATAAACAGGAAGAAGGCATGAACCCGCTGGCAGCGGTGCTCGAAGCTTGCCGCCTGCGTCTGCGGCCGATCCTGATGACCTCCTTCGCGTTCATCATGGGTGTGGTGCCACTGGTGTTCTCCAGCGGTGCCGGTGCCGAAATGCGTCATGCCATGGGTGTGGCGGTGTTCTCCGGGATGCTCGGGGTGACCTTCTTCGGTCTGTTGCTGACGCCAGTGTTCTACGTGTTGATTCGTAATTTCGTGGAGCGCGGCGAGAAGCGCAAAGCGGCCAAGGCCCTGAAACTGGAGGCGCAACAATGAGCCTGAAAGCCTTCCTGCCGAGCCTGCTGGTACTGGCCCTGAGCGCTTGCGCAGTAGGCCCGGACTACAAAACCCCGGCCACCGAACCGGCCAACATCACCACCGCCACCGATGGCGCTGCCGGTCAGAAAAACTTCGACCGCTCACGTTTCGAAGGCATCTGGTGGCAGCAGTTTGAAGACCCGACCCTCAACCAGTTGGTGACGCAATCCCTGCAAGGTAACCGCGATTTGCGCGTCGCCTTCGCTCGCTGGAAAGCGGCCCGGGCGATTCGTGATGACGCCAGCAATGATGCCATGCCGACCATCACCAGCCGCGTCAGCAGCGATCTGGGTAAAGGTCAGATTCCGGGCGAGACCACCAAACGGGTCAATAGCGAACGCTATGATCTGGGTCTGGACATGGCCTGGGAACTGGACTTGTTTGGTCGTATCCAGCGCAACCTGGAATCCAGCGACGCTGAACAGCAAGCGGCCGAAGCCGATCTGTACCAGCTGCAAGTCACCATGATTGCCGAACTGGTGGACGCCTACGGTCAGCTGCGCGGTGCGCAACTGCGGGAAAAGATTGCCCTGGCCAACCTGAACAACCAGCAGGAATCGCGCAAGATCACCGAAAGCCTGCGTGATGCCGGTGTCGGCGATCAGCTCGATGTGGTCCGCGCCGATGCACGCCTGGCGGCCGTCGAAGCCAGCGTGCCGCAGTTGCAGGCTGAACAGGTTCGGCAGAAAAACCGTATCGCCACCCTGCTGGGTGAACGTCCGGACAAGCTGACAGTGGACCTGAGCCCGAAAGATTTGCCAGCGATTGCCAAGGCGCTGCCGATCGGTGATCCGGGTGAACTGCTGCAGCGCCGTCCGGACATTCTCAGCGCCGAACGCAAACTGGCTTCGGCCACGGCGCGTATCGGTGTGGCCAAGGCGGATCTGTTTCCACGGGTCAGCCTCAGTGGCTTCCTCGGCTTTACCGCCGGGCGCGGTTCGCAGATTGGTTCCTCGGCGGCCAACGCCTGGGCGCTGGGCCCAAGCATCACCTGGGCAGCGTTTGACCTGGGCAGTGTTCGAGCCCGCTTGCGCGGTGCCGACGCAGATGCCGAAGGCGCACTGGCGACCTATGAGCAGCAAGTGCTACTGGCCCTGGAAGAATCGGAAAACGCCTTCAGCGATTACGGCAAACGCCAGCAACGCCTCATTTCGCTGATTCGTCAGAGTGAGTCAAGCCGCGCAGCCGCCGACCTGGCGGAAATTCGCTACCGCGAAGGCTCGTCTGACTTTCTCGTCCTGCTCGATGCCCAGCGCGAACGTCTGGCAGCGGAAGACACCCAGGCCCAGGCCGAAGTCGATCTGTATCGGGGCATTGTCGCGATCTACAAGGCCCTTGGTGGCGGCTGGCAACCAGAGACGGTCGCCAGCAAGTAACAGACTCCTTTGGTTGGCCGCAACCAACCCGTTTTTTTGCCCCGCGCCTCATTCGGTCGCGGGGCTTTTTTTTGCGCACGTGAATCCACCGCCAATCCAATGTGGGAGCGGGCTTGCTCGCGAAGGCGGTGTGTCAGTCAATACACATGTCATCTGACCCACCGCCTTCGCGAGCAAGCCCACTCCCACATTGGTTCAGTGTTGTTTTTCAGATGTGCGGATTCCTGGACGGTAACCGTAGCTGTCGTCCCCGCCCGCAGGTCGCGGGGCTTTTTTGTTTGCACAATTTCCGAATCCACCACCGCCCCTGTGGGAGCGGGCTTGCTCGCGAAGGCGGTGTTTCAGTCGACATCAATGTTGCCTGACATACCGCCTTCGCGAGCAAGCCCGCTCCCACAGGGGATGTTGGGTTAATCCATCAATCCCCAGTCACCCGGTGGCGATTGGGGCCCGGGTGATGCTTCGGCGTGCAACTTGAGCCGCAGGCGCAAATTGTTCACCGAGTCCGCATGCTTCAGCGCCTCTTCTTCATCGATCGCACCTTCTTCAACCAATGCGAACAGCGCGCCATCGAACGTCTGCATGCCCTGCTCGCCGGACTTCTCCATGATCCCTTTGAGCTCATCAAATTCGTTACGCCGGATCAGGTCACCGATAGTCGGCGTACCGAGCATCACTTCCACCGCCGCCCTTCGTTGCCCATCACGGGTACGCACAAGCCGTTGGGAAACGAACGCTTTCAGATTGTTGCCCAGGTTATGCAGCAGCTGCGCCCGTCGTTCTTCCGGGAAGAAGTTGATGATGCGGTCCAGCGCCTGATTGGCGTTGTTGGCATGCAAGGTGGAAATCACCAGGTGCCCGGTATCGGCGAATGCCAGCGCGTGCTCCATGGTTTCGCGGTCGCGGATCTCGCCGATCAGCACCACATCCGGCGCCTGGCGCAGCGTGTTCTTCAACGCCGCATGAAAACTGCGGGTGTCCACGCCGACCTCGCGCTGATTGATGATCGATTTCTTGTGCCGATGAATGTATTCGACCGGGTCCTCGATGGTGATGATGTGGCCGCTGCTGTGGCGGTTTCGATAATCGATCAGTGCGGCCAGTGAAGTAGACTTGCCCGAGTCGGTGGCGCCAACGAAAAGGATCAGTCCTTGTTTGAGCATGACCGATTCCAGCAACACGGCGGGCAACTGGAGGTCTTCGAAACGCGGAATGTCGAGTTTGACATTACGCACCACGATCGACACATCGTTGCGCTGCTTGAAAATGTTGACCCGAAAACGCCCGACACCCGTCAAAGAGATCGCCAGGTTCATCTCCAGCTCCCGATCGAACTCCAGCCGCTGCTCGGCGTCCATGATGGACATGGCAATCGCCGTGATTTCCCCCGGTTTGAACGGCCGCTCGGTCAAGGGTTTGAGCACACCATCAAACCGTGCGCAGGGCGCCGCGCCGGTGGACAGGTACAGATCGGAACCTTCCTGGCTGGCCAGGATCTTCAACAGTGCATCGATT
Organism: Pseudomonas sp. LBUM1670; assembly: GCF_059695695.1. Taxonomy (NCBI): domain Bacteria; kingdom Pseudomonadati; phylum Pseudomonadota; class Gammaproteobacteria; order Pseudomonadales; family Pseudomonadaceae; genus Pseudomonas; species Pseudomonas sp. LBUM1670. The sequence continues at coordinate 3,065,619 of NZ_CP166783.1, forward strand.
TCCATGGCAAAAAGCACCCGCGAAGCATTCAATGAACAGAAATGACCCCGAAAAACCGGTCATACAGCGTCTACCGCCCAAGGATAGTAGACGCCAGCCACACGGACTGACGTGCAGGACACCTTGATGAACACATCATTGACCGGCAACGATGCCCAGGCCTTGATTGCCAGACTGGACTGGACGCGCACCCCGCTGGGTGCCGCCAGTGCCTGGCCGCAGAGCCTGCGTACGGCGGTGGACATCGTCATTCATTCACCGATGCCGATGCTGTTGCTGTGGGGTCCGGAACTCACGCAGATCTACAACGACGGCTTCGCCCTGCTGGCCGGCCGCAAGCATCCGCACGCTTTCGGACAACCGACACACCAGATCTGGCCAGAACTCAAAGTCTTTACCGACCCGATTTACAGCGCCGTCCTACAGGGCCAGGTGCGGACCTACAGCGAACAGCGCTTCACCCTGCAACACAACGATGATGATTCCGACTTCTGGCTGGATTTGACCTACAGTCCGATCCGCGATGAAAGCGCCGAGGTCGCCGGGATTCTGGTCACCGCCATCGAAACCAACGAACGCCGACGCATTGCCCTCGAACTTGAACAGCGTTCGGCCGCCAGTCTGAAGGCTCAGCGCGAAACGGAGGAACGCCTGCAATTGGCGCTGGCCGCCACCGACGCCGTCGGCACCTGGGACTGGGACATCAGCGAAGACCGCTTCATCGCCGACGCGCACTTCGCCCATTTGCACGGCATTGACCCCCTCCTCGCCAGCCAACTGCCGATCAGCGACTACCTCAAGGCAGTGCACCCGGAAGACCGCTCGATGGTCACCCGCAGCATCAAGCATTGCATCACCCACGGCACCGAATACGCCGAGGAATATCGCCTGCTGCAACCCGATGGTCAGCTGCGCTGGGTGTTTGCCCGGGGCCGTTGCTACAAGGACCATCATGGCCGGCCCATCCGTTTTCTCGGCGCCGCCCTGGACCTGACCGAACGCAAACATACCGAACAGGCCTTGCGCCAGAGCCAGACCGAGCTGCAATTGATCATCAACGCCATGCCGATCCTGATCAGTTACGTCGACAGCGAGCAACGCTTTCGCCTGAACAACGCCGCGTACCTGGATTGGTACGGCCTGACGCCCCAGGAACTTTACGGTCGGACCATTCGTGAGGTGCTGGGCGAAGAGGCCTACGCCTTGCGCGCCGAATACATCACCGAAGCACTGGCGGGCAGAACCTGCTGCTTCAGCATCAGCACGCCGCATCGTGATGGCAGCACCCGTCAGGCCTTGATGAATTACCTGCCCCGCCACGGGCCGGACGGTGCGGTGAACGGTTTCTACATCTTCGTGATCGACGAAACCGAGCGCAAACAGACCGAAGAAGCCTTGCGCAACCTCAACGAAACCCTTGAGGAACGGGTGGTCGCCCGCACCCAACAGTTGGCCGAAGCCAACGAGCGCCTGCAAAACGAAATGTTCGAGCGCGAGCGTGCCGAAGATGCCTTGCGCCATGCGCAGAAAATGGAAGCGGTCGGTCAGCTCACCGGCGGCATCGCCCATGATTTCAACAACATGCTCACCGGAATCATCGGCAGCCTCGACCTGATGCAGCGCTACATCGCCGACGGGCGCACCGCCGAGATCGGCCGTTTCACCGAAGCGGCCATCTCGTCCGCCAACCGCGCGGCCGCCCTGACCCATCGCCTGCTGGCCTTCTCCCGGCGCCAGTCGCTGGATCGCAAGACGCTGAATGCCAACGAGCTGATTCATTCCCTGGAAGACCTGCTCAGCCGCACCAAGGGCGATCACATCGCGCTGAAACTGCAACTGGCCGATGAAGTCTGGCCGGTCAGCACCGACGTCAGCCAACTGGAAAACGCGTTGCTCAATCTGGTAATCAACGCCCGCGATGCCATGCCCGATGGCGGCGAGTTACTGATCGAAACCGCCAACGTGTATCTCGACAGCAAAGACATCATCCCTCTGGAATCGGTCAAGGCCGGGGACTACGTGATGATTGCCGTCAGCGACAACGGCACCGGCATGACCCCGTCGGTGCTGGCCAAGGCCTTCGACCCGTTCTTCACCACCAAACCTATCGGCCAGGGCACGGGTCTGGGCCTGTCGATGATTTATGGTTTTGCCCAGCAGTCAGGTGGACACGTCAAACTCGACAGCCTTCCAGGCCAAGGCACCTGCGTTCGCCTTTACCTGCCGCGCCTGCATTTCCCGGAGCCGGAGAACACGCTGATGCCCTTCAATAGCGAAGCACCAGCGGCGATTGCCGGTGAAACCGTGATGTTGGTGGAAGACGATCCGGCCGTGCGCATGCTGGTCCTCGATTTGCTGAATGAGCTGGGTTACCACGCCCATGACGCCGAAGATGCGAAGACCGCCCTGCCCTTGCTGGAGTCCGACTTGCGCGTTGATCTGCTCGTGACCGATGTCGGGCTGCCGGGCATGAACGGTCGGCAACTGGCCGAAATCGCGCGTCAGCACCGACCGAAACTCAAGGTGCTGTTCATGACCGGTTACGCGGAAAAAGCCGCCGAACGCCAGGGGTTCCTCGAGGAAGGCATGGACATGGTGACCAAACCGTTTTCCATTGATCTGCTGGCCAACAAGATTCGCACGATGATCGGCCAACCGTAGGAGCTGCCGCAGGCTGCGATCTTTTCAGCGAGTTAAGGCATAATCGCGCGCGCCGATCGCCCCCACATAGCCACCACCGTTGCAAGGTACTTGCCCCAATGAAAGCTCAAGCCCGCCATATTCTGGTGAAAACCTCGGAAGAAGCCGAGCAGCTCAAACAACGCATCGCCAAGGGCGAAGCCTTCGATGTGCTGGCCAAGAAATACTCCACCTGCCCGTCCGGCAAGCGCGGCGGTGATCTCGGTGAGGTGCGGCCGGGGCAGATGGTCGGGGTGATCGATGCGGTGATTTTCAAGAAACCACTGCGGGTGGTACATGGACCGATCAAAAGCAAGTTCGGCTATCACCTGGTGCAGGTGTTTTATCGGGATTGAGGGGGTGGTTTGAGGGCCCCTTCGCGAGCAAGCCCGCTCCCACATTGGAATGCGTTTTCCTGTGGGAGCGGGCTCGCTCGCGAAGGCCGCACCTCGGTCTCAAGCCTTAGAAACAGGTTTCCATGGTTTCAACGACATTCAACTGCTCATCCACCAGACACCCGGTCCGCCACTTGTCGAATGTCAGGCACGGGTGCGAAGTCCCGAACGAAATGATGTCGCCCACCCGCAACTCAACCCCCGGCGCCACCGTCATGAACGCATGCTGGTCCATCACCGCCGTCACCTTGCAGGCGCTGACGTCGTCGCCCGTCGCCGGCACCACACCGGCCTTGTAACGCAACAACGGCACCGGCAGACCGGCGTCGTAGGCCACATCGCGTTTGCCCAGCGCAATCACCGCAAACCCCGGCTCCGGCAATGATTGCACGTGTGCCCAGACTTCCAGCGCCGGGCGCAGGCCTTCGTGCAAATCGCTGCGGCGGTCGAGTACGCAGCATTGCGCATCTTTATAGATGCCATGGTCGTGCGCCACGTAACTGCCGGGGCGCAACACGCTGAGGAAACGCCCGCCGGCGTTCTGTGCTTCAAAGGATTCGGCGATCAGGTCGTACCAGGCCGAACCCGACGCGGTGATGATCGGCTTGGCGATGGCGAACGCGCCGCTGTCCTGCAACTGCACCGCCAGACACACCAACGACGCCGCAAATTCACGGATACCGGTGACGGCATGATCACCATGGATCACGCCTTCGTAGCCTTCGATGCCCGTCAGCGCCAATGCCGGTTGGGCGTTGATGGCCTTGGCCAGTGCGAGCACTTCCTCTTCGGTGCGGCAACCGCAGCGACCGCCGACCACGCCGTACTCGATCATCACGTTCAAGCGCACACCGCGCGAAGCGAAGTAAGCACCGAGGTCAGCGACGTTGTCCGGGTGATCGACCATGCAATGGAAATCGAACGTCGGGTCCGCCAGCAGATCGGCGATCAGCGCCATGTTCGGCGTACCCACCAATTGGTTGGCCATCAGCACCCGACGCACGCCATGGGCGTATGCCGCGCGGGTTTGCGTGGCGCTGGCCAGGGTGATGCCCCAGGCGCCAGCGTCCAGTTGGCGGCGGAACAGCGCCGGGGTCATGCTGGTTTTGCCGTGAGGCGCGAGTTCGGCGCCGCTGTTGCTGACGAACGTCTGCATCCAGCGAATGTTGTGCTCCAACGCTTCGCGGTGCAGCACCAGCGCCGGCAGGCTGACGTCGCGCACCAGATTGGCACCGGTCTGGGCAAAGCCCTTTTCCACGGCGGCAGTATTTTGGGCTGTAGACATGGTCGAACTCCTCACATACGCGGCCGCAGGCAGCCGCTGTTATTCGTTGATACGCCGGGCGAGGCTGTTGGCGCTGTCGATCAGCACCCGGCGATAGTCGTTGTAATTGTTTTTGGCATCGGCCCGTGGAGCGACGATGCACAGGGTCGCAATGGCAATGCCGTTCGGGTCTTTGACCGGGGCGGCGAAGCAATGGGTAAAGGTGTCGGCGACGCTATCGAAGGAGAAAAAACCGTCGATACCGGCCTGACGGATTTCACCAAGAAACTGCTCCAGCGGCAGGCGTTCGCCGTTGGGCAGGATGAAGTCATCGTGGTCGATCAGGTCGATGATTGCCTGGTCGCTCAGGTGCGCCAGCAGCAGGCGTCCGGAGGCGGTCCAGGGAATCGGTGCGTTCTCGCCGATGTCCGAGGAAATGCGAAAATGCCGCTCGCCCTCTTTCATCAGGGCGACGGTGTATTTGCGCCCGTTGAGCAGGCACATCTGCGCGGTTTCGCGGGTCTGGCTGACGATTTCCTGCAAGGCATGATCGGCCTCGCGGGTGAGGTCGAAATGGCGCAAGTGCGCTTGGCCGAGGAAGTAAAGCTGACGGCCGAGGTAGACGTGACCTTCCTTGCCCACGGGCTCGAGAATCCGCCGTTCCAGCAGCGAGGCCACCAGTTCGTAGACCGTGGATTTGGGGCTGCCGATGCCGCTGGCGATTTCATTCGGACGCAGGGGCTGGCCGATCTCCTTGAGGAAATCGAGGATATCGAACGCCCGGTCCAGACCGCGAGCCCGGCGCTTGATGGTGTCTTCGGTCATTTCAGTGGTTCCCAATCAAATTTGCCGGGGAGTTTAACCAGAGTGCCGTGCTGACTCTTAGGCCGCCTTCGCGAGCAAGCCCGCTCCCACATTGGAATGCGTTCCCCCCTGTGGGAGCGGGCTTGCTCGCGAAGAATTCACCGCAAATCTCAGGCCTTTTTCTTGTACGCGATGCAGTCGATCTCGACCTTGCAATCAACCATCATGTTCGCCTGCACACAGGCCCGCGCCGGAGCATGTTCGCTTTTGAAGTACTCGGAAAACACCTTGTTGAAACTCCAGAAATCCCGCGGGTCTTCCAGCCACACGCCAGTGCGCACCACATCTTCCAGGCCATAACCGGCCTCTTCGAGAATGGCGATCAGGTTCTTCATGGTCTGGTGAGTCTGCTCGACGATGCCACCCACAATGATTTCGCCATCCAGCGCCGGCACTTGCCCGGACACGTGCAGCCAGCCATCGGCTTCAACGGCGCGGGCGAAAGGACGGGGCTGACCGCCACCGGCGGTGCTGCCGGTGCCGTAACGAGTAATGCTCATGAGTGTTTCTCCTGTTTGATAAGTGAAACTCTTTTGAAAAAAATCAGAACCGCGTGTTCTTGAGAAACGCCCCATCCGCTCCCTGGAAATGCCACGGCGCCTGGGCCACACCCACGGCAGCAGCCGAAGCCGCAAAGAGAAAAACACGCGCTTTAAAAAAGGAAGGCCGGCGATGCATGGCAAGCACTCCAGGCCAATGACAATTCCGCTATAACGGAGCGATGTGTGTAACAACGGAATAGCAAGCCGAAAGTGTGCCACAGGTTGTAAGGCGAATGCAGGGGAAATTGAAAAGTGTTTTGAATCAGAGGGGTGCGCATTACTGCGCTGAGGGTGTTACGGAAGGAACGGATGGAATAGCGCTACCGTTGGCAACGGGCGCGGGTATCAGGTTCACAATCGGTACGTTATTGGCTTCCGCATTTCTGTGTTTCCTGTCAGGGGCGTCCTGCAACATAATGGTGCATGGCCGAGCTAGCGTAGGGAATTTCAAAATTTCAGCAATCAAAATGGACGTTCTTGCAATCGCCTTCGTCAATCACTATCGACGGGCAACCGTTGCACTTGATCGACTTCAACCAAGCATCAAAGCGAATTGGACAAGCCCCGATTCGGCTGCTTTCATTTAAATTTCAGCATGCGAAATAACGCTGATGGCCTTGCGCCAGAGCCTTGTCACCTACCCAGGAGGGGTTAATGTCTTTCAACGTCATGATGGTTTTCGGTACGCGTCCGGAGGCCATCAAGATGGCGCCACTCGCCAGAGTGTTGCGTCAATGGCCCGGGATCAAACTGAACATCTGCTCCACCGGCCAACACCGGGAGATGCTCAAACAAGTGTTGGATTCCTTCGAGCTGACGATCGACGAAGACCTGCAGGTGATGACTCAGGGCCAGACCCTCAACGGATTGTCACAACAACTGCTGATCAAGCTCGATCAGGCTTACGAGCGGGCGAAACCCGACATCGTGCTGGTCCACGGCGATACCACCACCAGCTTCATCGCCGCTCTTGCCGCCTTCAACCGCCAACTGCCCATCGGCCACGTCGAGGCCGGTTTGCGTACCGGTAACCTGCGCGCACCGTGGCCGGAAGAAGCCAACCGCCGCCTGACGGGGGTCATCGCCGACCTGCATTTCACACCGACCACCAAGGGTGAAAACAACCTGCTGCGCGAAGGCGTGCCCAAGGCCAGTATTGAAGTCACCGGCAATACGGTGATCGACGCACTGTTGTGGATGCGCACCCATCAACAGGAGGTCAACTGGCATCCTGCCGCCGACTCGTCGCTGGCGGTGCTCGAAGACGATCGACGTCTGGTGCTGATCACCGGCCACCGCCGGGAGAATTTCGGCCATGGTTTTCGCAATATCTGCCAGGCGCTCGCCGACCTCGCGGTGCGCTACCCGGATGTGCAATTCGTCTACCCGGTGCACCTGAATCCGCAGGTTCAGAAAGCGGTATATGGCGTGCTGTCGGACAAGCCGAACATTTATCTGGTGGCGCCGCAGGATTATCAGCATTTCGTCTGGCTGATGGGCCGTGCGCATTTCATCCTCACCGATTCGGGCGGTATCCAGGAGGAAGCGCCGGCTATCGCCAAGCCGCTGCTGGTGCTGCGTGATGTGACTGAACGGCCATCCGTGCTTGAAGGCGGGACCGTGTTGCTGGTCGGCACCGACACCGATCGCATCGTCAAGGAAGCCAGCCGGTTGCTGGATGACAAGACTCACTTCGAGCGCATGAGCCGCGTGCACAGCCCTTATGGTGACGGCCACGCCAGCGAACGCATTGCCACCCGTCTGTGCGAGTGGCTGAGCGAACGCTCGGCGGCGGTCAAAGCGCGATGACTTTCGGTTTTGTCGATTTTTTTGCCTACGTCCTGTTCGGTCTCAAATACCTCGCGATTACCCTGGCGCTGTTGATGTTCCTCCTCGGGCTCGATGACCTGTTCATCGACCTCGTGTACTGGGGCCGCAAGCTGGTCCGGCGCTGGCGGATCTATGAAAAATTCAAGCGCGCCGATGAGGAACGTCTGTACGCCATTGCCGAAAAACCCCTGGCGATCATGGTCCCGGCGTGGAACGAAGTCGGTGTGGTTGGCGAAATGGCGCGTCTTGCGGCGTCGACCCTCGATTACGAGAACTATCAGATCTTCGTCGGCACTTACCCCAACGATGCCGAGACCCAGGCCGACGTCGATGCGGTGTGTCAGCACTATCCCAATGTGCACAAAGTGGTCTGCGCCCGCCCCGGTCCCACCAGCAAGGCCGATTGTCTGAACAACATCATCGACGCGATCCTGCGCTTTGAAAGCGAAGCGAAAATCCAGTTTGCCGGGTTCATCCTGCACGATGCCGAAGACGTGATTTCGCCCATGGAGTTGCGCCTCTTCAACTACCTGCTGCCGGCCAAGGACCTGATCCAGATTCCGGTCTACCCCTACGCACCGGAATGGCGAGGTTTCACCGCCGGGCACTATGTCGACGAATTTGCCGAGAACCACGGCAAGGACGTGATCGTCCGCGAAGCCATGACCGGCCAGGTGCCCAGCGCCGGCGTCGGCACCTGTTTCAGCCGTAAAGCCATCAGCGCCCTGCTCGAAGACGGCGACGGCATTGCCTTCGACGTGCAGAGCCTGACCGAAGACTACGACATCGGTTTCCGTCTCAAGCAAAAAGGCATGAAGTGCATCTTCGCCCGCTATTCGGTGACCGATCCGAAACTGGCGCTCGAACAACCCTGGGTGTTCGGCATGGACCGCGTGTTTTCCCAGGTGATCTGCGTGCGCGAGCATTTCCCTCGGGACTTGCAGCATGCCATCCGGCAGAAATCCCGCTGGATCGTCGGCATCGTGTTTCAGGGCACCAAGAACCTCGGCTGGAGCCCCAAGGGCGTGCTCAACTATTTCCTGTGGCGTGATCGTCGCGGCATGATCGCCTACCTGCTGAGTTTCCTGGTCAACCTGCTGTTCCTGGTGCTGCTGGCGATGTGGCTGGTGACAATCATTGTGCCCGAGGCCTGGCGCTACCCGTCGATCCTGTCCAACAGTCCGCTGCTCGCGATCCTGCTGTGGCTCAACGGTTTGATGCTGATCAATCGGTTGTTCCAGCGCGCCTGGTTCGTCACCCGCTACTACGGTTTGATCGAAGGTCTGTTGTCGGCGCCGCGGATGATGTGGAGCAACTTCATCAACTTCTTCGCCAACGTGCGGGCACTGCGCCAGGTTATGGAGATGGGCGATTCGCGCCGCGTGGCGTGGGACAAGACCACCCATGAGTTCCCGGCCCTGACCAAGGCCCAGCGCACCCCGCTCGGACATCGTCTGGTGGAAAAAGGCCTGCTCACCGAAGAGCAACTGGAAGCGGCGATCACCAGCCCGATTCGGCGCCGTCTGGGCCACGAACTGCTGTTGCGCGAACACATCAACAGCACGCAACTGGTGGAAACCCTCGCCGAACAACTGGACCTCGAATGGGCGCCGCTGAACCCGTTCAAGCTCGACAAACGCCTGATCGACGCCGTGCCGCGCAAGATTGCCTCGCACTATGGCGTGCTGCCGGTGGCCGAGGAAGGCCACACGCTGGTGCTCGCCTCCGAAGGGCCGGTGAGCCAGGTCTCCCTCGGCGCCATCAGCCGTCAATTGAAACGCCCGGTGCGCTGCCGTCTCGCGCCTCAGGGCCGGGTCACGCTGGGTATCCGTTACTGGTACGCCAGCCCCCGTCAGAATGAAGAAGTCCACCACATGCTCGAAGTGCTTGAGCGCCATCAGGACGATGAAGCCTTGCTCGAACGCGTCAGTCATCACCAGGTGCTCCTGGGTAACCTGCTGCAAGTGCGCGGCATGGTGCCGCCGAGTCTGTTCAATCAGGCCTTGATCGACTTCGATGCCGAGCACATGTCCTTGGGCGAGCACCTTATCTCGCGCGGTATGATCACTCAGGGAATCCTCGATCAGGCCCTGGCGGACCAGGCCAGCGAACAACAAGCCGCCTACCGCATTGTCCGGGAGGTCGCATGAAGCCTGTCAATCGTCATGCCCTGCTCGTCGGCGGCCTGTTACTGAGTCTGACTACAGCAACGTGGGTGCAGGCAGAACCGCTGAGCGAATTCGAACAATTTCGCAGTTTCCCCTACATGGATCGCAGCTACCGCGAAGCGAAAAAGGGCAACTGGGCCGAAGTCGAACGGCTGATGCGTCACCTGCTGGCCATGGTGCCGAAAAACGATGAAGCCCGTGCCCTGCTGGTGGAAGCATTGGCCAAGCAACGACGTTACAAGGATGCCGTGCAAGCGTTGCCCGACAATCCGGATAACAACGACGCCCTCCTCAACCTGCGCCTGACCTGGATCGAACAGGATCCGCCGGGCAGCGAGCAGGTGGAAGAATGGCTGGCCACCAGCAACCTCAATCAGCGTGTACGCCTGTGGCAGGCCTACAGCCTGAGCCTCGCCAGGTTTGGTGGCGCGGGCCGGGCCCACGACTGGCTGGCGCAACTGACACCCAAGGGTGACGACGAGATCCTGCACCTCGCCCGCGCCAACTGGTCGGAGCAATTGCACGACTGGAACGGGACCATCGAGCAACTGGCACCACTGGCCGCCAGCAAGCAACTGGACGCCGAAGGGTGGCAGCGACTGGCCAATGCGTACGTGCAACGTCTCGACGAACAGCCTTTGCAGCAATTGTTGCAACAGGCGCCGACACCCGAAGCGGCGCGCAAGGCCCGGCTTGCGATGATTGATCGGGCGATCGCCATGGGCCACGTTCAGCAGGCCCAGCGCTGGATTCAATCGTTGCCGGCCAGCGACCTGGCTGATCCGGCGCAACGCCAGCGCCTGTGGGAACTGGCACGGCAGACCGGCGATGTGCCGACCGTGCAACGCTTGAGTGGCGAATTGCAGCGTCCGTGCCTGGAAACGGCCGAATGGCTGTCCGGTCGCGATCCGGAAGCCGCACGCACGCAATTGCGTGACTGCCAACCGAACGACGACCCGCAAACCTGGCTGATCCTGGCCCAGCGTCTGCAGGCCACCGAGCTGCTGCAAAGCACGCGGCTGCCCGAACCCTGGGACAGTCGTCGACAGGCACGGCTGCTGGATATCTGGCAGGAACAGGGCCAGAGCGACAAAGTCATGGCCTGGCTCGCCGGCCAGCCACAGACCGCTGACGTGCTGAAACGTCGGGCCGAACTGGTTCAGGCATTGGGGCGCAACACCGAAGCGGCGACGCTTTGGGAGCGGCATTACCAGCAGACCGGCAACCTCGGTTCGCTCAATCAGGCGACGTATCTGGCGCTGAACGGCGGTCAGCGTGAACACGCGCAACAGTTGCTCGAAAGCGCTTACGACCGTCATGGCGGCCAGTTACCCGTCGCCATGCTGCAACGGCTTGCGGGGCTCTATGCATCGTCGACGCCGACCCCGGCGCAGCAGCAACGCATGCTGTCGCTGCTCAATCGCGTCGATCCCGCCACGCGCGGCCAACTGCTGGCGCAACTGGCCGAGAAAGGTCAGTGCGAGGCGGTGCAACAAGCCATCGGCAACCACCCGCAAGTCGCTGGCGACTATCGTGCCCTGGGCCGTTGTGCCATGCCGGATCGGCCGGGCGAAGCGGTCGTCTATTACCAAGCGGCAGAAAAACTCGGCGACCGTGGCAGCCGTCTGCCACTGGCGTATGCCCTGGAAGCGGCCGGCGATTCATCCGGTGCCCTGGCCATCTGGCGCAGCCTGCCGGAGGCCGAACTGAGTGATAACGCCAAACTGACGGCCAGTCGCAGCGCCCTCACCGCTGGCGATCCTCAGGCGGCGGAAGGTTACTGGCAACACAGTCGCGCACGGGGCGCCAATGAGTGGGCGCTCGGCGCAGCCATTGCCGACGCTCGCGGCGATCATACACAGGCGTTGCAGCGCCAACGCTCGGCCGTGCAACAGTCGCCGGATGCCAGTCATTTTTATGCGGCGTCGATCACCGCGCAAAAGGCCGGCGAGCTGGAACAGAGCACAGTCTGGCTCGCCGAAGCCGTGCGCCGCGAGCCGAACAACCCGCGTTTTCGCGCCGATTACGGCATGCGTCTGGCCGGGGCCGGCACCCGGGAACAGCGTGCCCACGCTGTCCCTTATCTGCAAAGCGCCACCCGGGATTTCCCGGAAGACTATCGCCTCGGCGAAACCCTCGCGCTGCGTTATGACGAAGTCGAAGACAGCGCCGCGGCGCGCAAGGAACTGCGCAGGGTCATTGATCTGGAACAGCACCCGGTGGCTGCCGACGATGAGGACGCCAGCATGGAAGCCAGGCGTTATCGCCAGCGCCGCGCTCACGAAACCTTGTCCCGCCGCGACAGCCGCACGCTGGCCAGCACCTGGTCGCCGGCCGGGGTGTCGACCAACGACAGCTTCCGCCCCGACGGCAACCGCAGTGACACATCACGGCGCTCCACCTCGCAGAATGTGCAAGTGGCGATCTGGGACCACGCGCTCGGTGAAGAACCGAGCCGCGCCGGCAGCACGTTGTCGGTCTACGGTCGCGTGCTGCTCGGCGGTCAGGGGCGATCGAGCTATGCCGAGTCCATCGGCACGGGCGTGGGTCTGCGTTACAAGCCCTGGGGCACCGCTAACATCAACTTCTACGGCGAAGTCTATAAGCAGAGTACGTTCGATGATGACGACAGTCAGCGTCTGAGCCTCGGGCAAATGCTCATTCCCGAGAAACTCGCGGACCAGATCAACAACCATCGTCAGGACGGCCACACCAGCACCGATTACCTGCTGCGTGCCACCGCGTCATTCCTCGATCAGGGACGGTTTCGCAACGATTGGCGCGTCGATGAAAACGACTGGGAAGAACGCTTCCTTTACCTCGACGCGGCGTGGTGGACCAAGGCCGGTGATCACCAATGGCTGTCGCGATTCCAGCAAGGTCACACCTGGAAGCTGCCGTTCAACGGGACGCAAACCTTCATGCCTTACGGCTTTCTCGAGTTCGCCACACAGGATCCGAGCAACGACTGGCGCCAGGACCTGCGCACGGGTGTCGGCCTGCGCTGGCAATGGTGGTTCGACGACGACATCTACAACGCCTACCGCGCACACCTGACGGTTCGTACCGAATATCAGCAATCCCTGAGCGGCAACTTGTATGAAGGCGGTAACGGTGTGCTGCTGGGTGTGGAGTTGAATTTCTGATGACGCGTCTTCTCCTGGTTTTTTGCCTGTTACTGAGCAGCATAATGGCCCGCGCCGATGAACGGATTTTCTATCAACCGCTGAACGTCGACGCCGGTCTCAGCCAGGCGCAATGGCAGCGGATCTGGCAAGACAGCGCCAGACACGGGGTGCAGACCGTCATCGTGCAATGGACGGCGTACGGTGATTCGAACTTCGGTGGCGCCGATGGCTGGCTCGCCAACAGCTTGGAACTGGCCCATGAACAAGGTCTGAAACTGGTGCTTGGCCTGAGCATGGACCCGGCCTACTACCAGCGCATCGATGAACTGGACAGCGCCGGGCTCGCGGCTTATTGGCAGGCGCAACTCGGGCAGTCGCTGGCTCAGCAACAGCGGCTGCGCCAGGACTGGAAGCTGCCTGTCAGCGGTTGGTACCTGCCGATGGAGCTCGACGACGTTCACTTCCTGGCGGTCGATCGACGGCAAACCCTGCAGCGCCAGCTCAAGGATTTCGCCGGCAAACTGGACGCACCGTTGCACGTCAGCGCCTTCAATGCAGGCAAGCTCGCGCCGCAGGTGAACGGCCAGTGGCTGGGGGGGCTCGCGGGCATCGGTGTTCAGGTCTGGTGGCAGGACGGCGCCGGCACCGGGCGTTTGCCGCCACTGGTGCGCAACGGCTACGCCAGCGCACTGCCCTGCCCGGTCGGCATCGTGCGCGAAGCCTTCCGGCAGGTCAGCGCCGAGGGCCAACCGTTTCGCGCGGAACCGGCCACCCCGGACACCACGTCGGCTGGCTGCCACTCAACGGCAGTGTTTTCCCTGCGTTATCGGCCGTGGGGCAAGGTGATTCTCGACAACCAGCGCAAGCACCAGGTCGGCGATATTTCAAAACTTAGGGGGAAGGATCGGACTAGCGTTCATCAATAGGGGCTGCGTCGTATTGGAGTCAGCCTTCGCGAGCAAGCCCGCTCCCACAATTTGACCGAAGTCTTCCGGACAACTCGATCAAATGTGGGAGTGGGCTTGCTCGCGAAGCTTTTGCTCTTATTGATGCCTGACCCGCTCGATATACCTGATAACCGCCGCCGATTTCTCAAACCGCCGATAGATCAACGACAACCACGAACTCACCTCACAGCCCTTGATCGCCCGGTACAGCACACCAGGCAATCCGACATGCCCGACCACCGATTCCGGCACCACCGCCACACCCTGCCCCAGTGACACCAGCGCCAGCACCGCCACCAGTCCGCCCGGTTGCGCGCCCAGCTTCGGCGCAAACCCGCCCTCGGCGGCGACTTGCAAGGTGCCGCTGATTTGTTCCGGCAGGATGAACGTCTCAGCCTGTAGATGCTCCGGGCCGATCTCAGTCAAACGGCACAACCAGGATTCCGCCGACAGCGCCAGCACAAAGCCCTCTGCGTCGAGGCGAATGGCGTCCAGGCCTTCGGGCAAGATCATGGGTGAGCGGACATAACCCATATCGAATCGACCTTCGAGCACCATCGCCGGCAAGGTCACCATCGGGCTTTCCTGCACGTTCAGGCTGACGTCCGGACACTCGCGACTGAACGCCTGCACTTGTTTTTGCAGCAATCCCGAGTACACCGCCGAGGCCACGTAACCCAGTTCGATATGACCCATATCCCCTCGCCCGGCGAGCTGGGCATTTTGCTGGGCGTATTCGAATTGCCGCTCCGTCGCCTCGGCTTCAATCAACAGTGCGGCGCCGGCTTCGGTCAGGCTGACTTCACGTGTTTGACGCACGAACAGTCGCGTGCCGAGTTCGTTCTCCATGTCCTGAATCTGTCGAGTCAAGGTCGGCGGTGCGATACCGAGCTGTTCGGCGGCGCGAGTGAAGTTGCCTTGCCGGGCAACGGCCAGAAAGTAGCGGAAATGCCGTATGTCCATGAGTGCATTAGCTCAAAGGTAATGAAGTGCCGATGCTGGGTGCGTTGGTGGTGGGCACGTTGGTGCGCAACCCGATCCCCGCCCCATCAGCTACCTCCATCAACGCGAAGGCTTGAATGAAGCCAGCACCCGCTCGGCATTCGCATCGCAGCCCATGCCGTCGGGTTTCGCCTGAATATCGTCAATCACCGCCAACAGCTTCGCCTTGCTCTGCGCCAGGTGCAGCTGCATTTCTTCGATCTGGTCGACTTTGCGCCTGAGACCCGCCACCAGTTCGTCGTGCTTGAACACGCCGGTCGCAGTGTCCGGCAGCAACTGCTTCAACTCTTCCAGACTGAACCCGGCCTGCTGCGCACACTGGATGAGATACAGCGTTTGCAACACCTGGTCGGGATAATGCCGGTAACCGTTCGCCCGGCGCTCCACTTTCTGGATCAGGCCCTGGGCTTCGTAAAAACGAATACGCGACGCGTTAAACCCGCTCAACTGCGCCAATTCACCAATCTTCATCTCAGCCTCAACTTGCCTGCTTGACATTAAAGTTAACTTTAAGCTTAGCCTCTACGCATCACTGATGAGGAGTCAAGCATGTCGCCCTTCCAAGCGTTAAATTTGCCCAACGGCCAGACGATCGGCAATCGCATTGCCAAAGCGGCCATGGAAGAGAACCTCGCCGACACCGGGCAGGCACCTTCCGACGCGCTGTTTCGGTTGTATCAGGCCTGGGCCGGGGGCGAAGCCGGATTGTTGCTGACCGGCAACGTGATGATCGATCGCCGTGCGATGACCGGCCCTGGTGGCGTCGTGCTGGAAGATGATCGCGACATGGAACGCTTCCGCCAATGGGCAACGATTGGCCGTTCCGGTGGCGCGCAATTCTGGATGCAACTCAATCATCCGGGCCGCCAGACCATGGCCAACCTCGGCCAGCAAGCGTGGGCGCCCTCGGCGGTGGCGCTGGATCTTGGTTCATTTTCCAAGATGTTTGCCGAACCCAAACCGATGTCCGAGGGTGATATCGCCGAGGTGATCACGCGCTTCGCCACCAGCGCCGCGCTCGCTGAAAAAGCCGGATTCACCGGCGTGCAGATTCATGCCGCACACGGTTACCTGATCAGTCAGTTCCTGTCGCCGCTGACTAACCGTCGGACCGACCGCTGGGGCGGGTCGCTTGCGAATCGCGCGCGCCTGCTGCTGGACGTCGTCAGCGCCGTTCGCCAAACCGTGTCACCGCAGTTTTGTGTGGCGTTGAAGCTCAACTCGGCGGACTTCCAGCGCGGCGGATTCGATGCCGACGACGCCCGACAAGTGATCCAGTGGCTCAACGATTCGCAGATCGATTTGTTGGAGTTGTCTGGCGGCAGCTACGAAGCACCGGCCATGCAAGGCGAGGCACGCGATGGCCGGACACTGGCGCGGGAAGCGTACTTTCTGGAGATGGCCGGCGAACTGGCGAGCGTGGCGCGCATGCCGGTGATGGTGACCGGCGGGATCCGGCGTCTGGCGATCGTCGAACAAGTGCTCGACAGCGGCATCGCCATGGCCGGTATTGGCACGGCGCTGGCCCTCGAACCGCAGTTGGTCAAACACTGGCGCGAAGGCCAGGACAGCCATCCGCAATTGCCGCCGATCCTCTGGAAACGCAAGGCGTTGGCCTCACTGGCGAGCATGGCCGTGGTGAAATTCCAGCTCCATCGCCTCAGCCGCGGACGCAAGCCCCGGCCCGAAGTGTCGGCAGTCTGGGCGCTGATCCTCGACCGCTTGTACATCGGCCGCCGCACACGGCAGTACCGTCAGGCGATGGGCAAGTAATCGGGAGAGTGCGCGAGAACGAGGTGATGGTGAAGGCTGGCGATGATCAAACGTGGGAGCGGGCTTGCTCGCGAAAGCGGTGGGTCATTCAACATTGATGTTGGCTGCACGACGCCTTCGCGAGCAAGCCCGCTCCCACAGTTGGTCGGTGGCGTTCACAAATCCCCTGTGGGAGCGAGACCGGCTTGCCGGCGAAGGGGCCATTGACATCACTGTTTTACCGGCCGGAGAAACGCAGTCGCGACAGCTGCCGCAAATCCCCCGCGAGGTAATAATCATGGGTCCAGCTGTCATCCGCCTTCAACGGCTGCACGTGCTTCAGCGCCAGTTTCTTGGCAAAGTAGCGAAAGCGGTAATGCTCGTAGAACCGCAGCAGTTCCAGGCCATAACGGTCGGCCAGATGGGTATCGCCGCGAACGATCAGGTAGTTCTCGTCGTTGCCGTTACTGGCCGCAGCGCTGAGGTTGTGGCTGCCACTGATGATCGTCGGCGCGTCGCTGGTGAAGTCGGTGACCACGGCTTTGGTGTGCACCAGCAAGTTACCCTTCTGGCCTTTCATGTTCTCGCGAAGCCAGCCTTCGAGCCCGGTGTTGAGCAGCGCAGTAGCGGCGAATTCGGCGCTGCGGTCGGCGTGGAAACCGGGGATGCGGCTCGCGGTGTTTTGCAGGCCGTAGCGCAAAATGTCGTCGTGGGGCTGGCCGAGCAACGCATTGAGAATGTCGTCGGGCAAGGCGAACGCGGTGACGAACAGCACGTCCTTTTTCGCGGCGTTGATGATCTCGACAAACTCACGCAAATCACCCTGCCCCGAACGCGGTGAGAAACCGGCGAACACCGGTTGCTGCGGGTCCATCGCGTTGTGTTGCGTGATCCATTGCCGGGTGGCGCCGACGTCGGCCGGTGTCGCCCAGACCTGCTCGAAGGTACGCAGATAACTGGCGCTGACGCTTGCATCGTCCAGCACATGCACCACGTTGGCCTGGCGATAAACGCCATTGGGCGTGAAGTTGGTGCTGCCGCACAGCACCGCTTCGGGCTGAAGCTGCCCGGCTGCATCGACCCGGCTCAGCACTATGAATTTGTTGTGGAAGATGTTGTGAGTGATGCGCCCGCGTTTGTTCGCTGCGGGGATTTTTTCCAGGCTGGCTTCGTTGATGGCGGTGTCGCCATCGTCGGGTTGCGCGTGATACAGCACGCGAACCTTCACGCCCCGTTCGAACGCCGCGTTGACGGCATTGACGATCGCCTCCAGCTCATATTCGTAAATGGCGATGTCCAGCGCCCACTGATCATCCAGCGCCCGCTCGATAAACCCCAGCAAGCGCCCGAGCAGACCATTTTCCAGCCATTGCCGAGGGGCATCGGGCCAGGCCTCGATGGGCAGGTTTTTGTTGGCGCTGATCTGCGCGTCAAGGTCGGGAAACTTGCGCTGGAACGCCTGACTGGCGGCCACCGCACGATTGAAGATCACGCTTTGATACTGCGGCAGGCCATTGTCGGACGTGACGGTCACTTCCAGGTATTCGCCCAGTTGCGGTGCGTCAGCGCTGCCGTACGCCAGGTGAATCCGGTAATGAATCGTCATCCCCGGATTGACCGCGTAATCGGCCCAGCGAAATTTCTGCAACGGCGCGAGATCGCTCGGGGTGGCGTGAAACTGCGGGAACGTGTGAGCCTTGCCGGGAAACGTCAGGCTGTTGAACAGGAACAACCAGGGCTTGCTGCCCTGCTGCTTTTCGATGGCGAAACCCAGCAGGCCTGTGCGACGGGATTCGGCCAGGTCCATGGCCAGCAGCACGCCGTTGGTGCCGGCGTAGGCTTTGACGCGGAAATCGTCCTGACTGTTTGTGGCTAGAACACGCATGATTCACTCCTGTGAATGACTGCTTTCAGAGCATAGGGCAGCGTTGCGGATTGGCCGTGATTATCCGATACCGAGGTGATGCTTTCGCGAGCAAGCCCGCTCCCACAGGGGATTTATGAACGCCACAGATCAACTGTGGGAGCGGGCTTGCTCGCGAAGAGGCCCGCACAAACACTGCAAAACTCACCCTGAAATCAGCTCGTCAATATGTCGATAATCCGCTTGCAGTTCTACTGCCAACTGCCGCGCCCGACCCAACCGAATCGGCCCCCGCTCAATATCAATCAGCACCCCCGGACACTCCAGCGCCGGCAACCTCGACCAATCCTTCAATCGCCCATCCGTCACCAGCAACAACCGCTGCTGTTCCGCCGGACAGCGTTTTTGTCGTGCCGCGAGCCATCGCCCCGCTTCGCCGAGCGCCGCCAGCAACGGTGTGCCACCGCCCGCACCGAGGCCATCGAGCCAGTGGCGTAAACCGGTAGAAGCTTTCAACCCCTGCACTTGCCACGTGGGTGCATGACCGCTGGCCGTCAACAACGCCAGGCGCGCGCGCTGACGGTAAGCGTCGTCGAACAATTGCGCCAACAAACCCTTGGCATCGCTCAATGCCTGGTGGCGGCGCGTCGAGGCCGAGGCGTCGACGATCACCAGCCACAGTTCGTGGGGCGAACGGGTGCGCACATGAAACAGGACATCCTGGCGTTGACGAGGACGGCCATTGAGCAAGGTGCCGGGCCAGTCGATCGAGCCGCTGCGCGCGGCCTGACGTTTACCCTGTTTGCCGTTGGCCAGCCGTCCGGCACGGGGTCTGGCATTCGCCCCCGCATCAGATCGAGGGCGAATGCCTAGGGCTTTTTTGGCCAGCTCGGCACTTCACGTCGGGCACCGACCGGCAGCGCCTGGGCAGGCATTTCGCCCCACTGGCCCTGGCCTTCACTCGGACTGGAATGTTGTGGTGCGGGTTGCTGGGCCTGCTGCGGCGTCGGTGGCGATTGTTCGCGACGACGGTGACGCAAGGCGAATTCGGCGACCGCGTCGATATCGACCTCGGCAATGACGCTCGCACCCCGCCACGCCGCATGGGCACGGGCGGCACGCAGCCAGACCAGGTCGGCGCGCAGGCCGTCGACACCGGCGGCAAAACAGCGCTCGGTAATCTGTGCCAGCGCTTGATCGTCGAGGGGAATGCTTGCCAGTGTGCTGCGCGCGTTCTCACAACGTTCGCGCAGGGACTGCTGATGACTTTCCCACTCGGTGCAGAACCGTTGCGGATCGCTGTCGAAATCCAGACGCCGGCGGATGATCTGACCACGTTGGGCCGGTGCGGTATGGCCACTGAGCGCCACGTTCAAGCCAAAGCGGTCGAGCAATTGCGGCCGCAGTTCACCCTCTTCCGGGTTCATCGTACCGATCAGTACGAACTTCGCTGAATGCCGGTGGGAAATGCCGTCGCGCTCGATCAGGTTGGTGCCGCTGGCGGCGACGTCGAGCAGCAGGTCGACCAGATGATCGGGTAGCAGATTGACTTCATCGACGTAAAGCACGCCGCCGTCAGCCTTGGCCAATACACCGGGAGAAAACTGCGCACGACCTTCGCTCAGGGCCGCGTCGAGGTCGAGGGTGCCAACCAGGCGCTCTTCGGTAGCGCCGAGCGGCAAGGTGACGAATTGACCGCTGGCGAGCAGGTCCGCGAGGCCGCGGGCCAGGGTGGATTTGGCCATGCCGCGCGGACCTTCGATCAGCACGCCGCCGATTTTCGGGTCGATGGCGGTGAGGTACAGGGCAAGTTTCAAGTCGTCGGCGCCGACCACGGCGGATAAGGGGAAATGCGGGATGTCGGTCATGTCGGGGTTTCTCATCATGGTCGGGGTGAACGATCTTTCACAGGCGCCGTTACCCCTGTGGGAGCGGGCTTGCTCGCGAAAGCGGTGTGTCAGCCAATACCAATGTCGACTGAAACACCGCTTTCGCGAGCAAGCCCGCTCCCACAGGGTTTGCGGCGCATCAGCTGTCTTCTTCTATATCCAGCAACAAATTCTCCAGCGCCTCGCGGTACTCGCCCGGTTCCTTCCACATCCCGCGCTGCTGCGCTTCCAGCATCCGCTCGGTCATGTCGCGCAAGGCATGCGGATTATGTTCGCGAACAAACTCCCGGGTCGCCGGGTCCAGCAAATAAGCATCCGCCAGCAACGCGTACTGGTGATCGTCGATCAGTTGCGTCGTCGCGTCGAAGGCGAACAGGTTATCGACCGTCGCCGCCAGTTCAAACGCACCTTTGTAGCCGTGGCGCGTCACGCCGTCGATCCACTTCGGATTGGCTGCCCGCGAGCGGATCACCCGGTTCAACTCTTCCTTCAACGTGCGAATTTTCGGCAAGTCCGGCTGACTGTGATCGCCATGGTAACTGGCCGCTGCTTCGCCGCTCAGGCTTTCCACGGCGGCGAGCATGCCGCCCTGGAACTGGTAATAGTCGTTGGAATCGAGCAAGTCATGCTCGCGGTTGTCCTGGTTTTGCAGCACGGCCTGAACCTGGCTCAGGCGCTGGGCGAACTGCTCGCGGGCCGCGGTGCCTTCGTCTGTACCGCCGTAAGCGTAGCCGCCCCAGTTCAGATACACCTCGGCCAAGTCCTCGCGGCTCTGCCACAATCGACCGTCGATGGCGCCCTGCACACCCGCGCCATAAGCACCGGGTTTTGCGCCGAAGATTCGCCAACCGGCCTGGCGCCTGGCCGCTTCCTCATCGAGCCCCGATTGCAGTAGCATTTCACGCTCGGCGCGGACCTTGGCGGCCAATGGATTGAGATCGTCCGGTTCATCCAGCGCGGCGACCGCTTGCACGGCGGCGTCGAACAGGCGGATCAGATTGGCAAAGGCATCACGGAAGAACCCGGACACGCGCAAGGTAACGTCGACCCGCGGACGGTCGAGCAGACTCAGCGGCAGAATTTCAAAATCATCGACGCGCTGACTGCCCGTCGCCCACACCGGGCGCACGCCGATCAGCGCCATGGCTTGCGCGATGTCATCGCCGCCGGTGCGCATGGTCGCGGTGCCCCAGACCGACAGGCCGAGCTGACGCAGGTGATCGCCGTGATCCTGCAAGTGCCGCTCGAGAATCAGGTTCGCCGACTGGAAACCGATGCGCCAGGCGGTGGTAGTCGGCAGGTTGCGCACGTCCACCGAGTAGAAATTGCGCCCGGTCGGCAGCACGTCCAGGCGACCACGACTTGGCGCACCGCTCGGGCCGGCCGGGACGAAACGACCGCTGAGGGCGTCGAGCAGACCGCGCATTTCCGCTGGGCCGCAGGCGTCCAGCCGTGGCGCGACCACTTCGCGCAGGTTGTCGATGATCGCGCCCACGTCAGACCAACCCGGACCCTGTGGGAGCGGGCTTGCTCGCGAAAGCGGTGTGTCAGTCGATATTGATTTGCCTGACACACCGCTTTCGCGAGCAAGCCCGCTCCCACAGGGTCCGGGTTTGGCTTGAGGATGATTTAGAGTCTGCGAGACCAGTTGAGCTGCGAACAGTTCAAGGCGTTCGCGGGTGTCACCAGCGGTGCGCCAGACTTCATCAGCGACGCGCTGCAATTCAGCCGGCCGCGGCCCGACCCAAGGCTCAGCCAACGCACAATCCAGAGGATCGAAACCCAATTCAAACGCCTTCGCCAACGCCCGCAACAAACTCGATTGTGCCCCTCGCCCATCGCCTCGCGGAATCCGCAACAGCGCCAGCAACGTATCGATGCGCAAACGCCCGGTCGGCGACTCGCCGAAAATGTGCAGGCCATCGCGGATCTGCGACTCTTTCAAATCGCACAGGTAAGTGTCCAGACGCGGTAACCAGATCGCCGCATCAGTATCGCTGTCGAGCTTCTCGTCCAGCTGCAGTTCACGGTCGATGTGCGTGTCGCGCACCAGTTGCAGTATGTCGCGCTGCAACTCCCGGGCGCGACGCGGATCAAGCAATTGTGCTTCGTAATATTCGTCGGCCAACAGCTCGAGATTACGCAGCGGACCATACGTTTCGGCGCGAGTCAGCGGCGGCATCAGGTGATCGATGATCACCGCTTGCGTGCGACGCTTGGCCTGGGCACCCTCGCCCGGATCATTGACGATAAACGGATAGATGTTTGGCATTGGCCCGAGCAACGCGTCCGGCCAGCAGCTTTCCGACAGCCCGACGCCTTTGCCCGGCAGCCATTCGAGGTTGCCGTGTTTGCCGACGTGGATCACGCCGTGAGCGCCGTAGGTGTTGCGCAACCAGAAGTAGAACGCCAGATAGCCGTGAGGCGGCACCAGGTCGGGGTCGTGATACACCGCGCTCGGGGCAACCTGATAACCCCGCGCCGGTTGAATGCCGATGAAGGTCAGGCCGAAACGCAGCCCGGCGATCATCATCCGTCCGCCGCGGAACATCGGATCGTTTTCGGGCGTGCCCCAGCGTTCCAGCACGGCTTGACGGTTGGTCTCGGGCAAGGCGTTGAACATCAGGTTGTAGTCGTCCAGCGCCAGGCTTTGATGACACGGACGCTGGTCGAGGGTATCGAGGTCGTTGCTGACACCGCCGAGCAATTGCTGGATCAACGCGGTGCTGCTGTCCGGCAGTTCGGCGGGCAGCGGATAACCTTCTGCGTGCAACGCACGGAGGATATTCAACGCGGCGGCCGGCGTGTCGAGACCGACACCATTGCCGATCCGTCCGTCGCGTGTCGGGTAGTTGGCGAGGATCAGCGCAATGCGTTTTTCGCTGTTCGGCACCCGCGCCAGATCAATCCAGCGCCGCGCCAGTTCGGCGACAAAGTCCATGCGCTCAGGTGCAGGCCGATAGCAGACCACATCGGACTGACTGCGCTCGCTGCGCCACGCCAGGTCCTTGAAGCTGATCGGGCGGCTGATGATTCGCCCGTCCAGCTCGGGCAGCGCAATGTGCATCGCCAGATCCCGCGGGCCGAGGCCTTGCTCGCTGGCACGCCAGCCGGGTTCGTTGTCCTGGGCGCAGATCGCTTGAATGACCGGGATATTGCGGCAAAACGGTCGCAAATGCGGCGCTTCGGGGCTGGACTGGGCGAAACCGGTGGTGTTGAGAATCACCCCTGCTTCGACCTCATCCAGCCAGTCCTCGACCACCGTCAGGCAGCCGGGCTCCTTCAAACTGGCCACGGCAATCGGCAACGGGCTCAACCCCGCCGCTTGCAAGCGCTGGCAGAAAACATCGATGAATGCGGTGTTCGCCGCCTGCAAATGCGAGCGGTAAAACAGCACCGCCGCCACCGGTTGACCGGCCTGCCAGTCGGCCTGCCAATCACTCAATGCGGCGGGGCTTTTTTGCGGGTGGTAGATCGCGGTGCGCGGCAGGGTTTGCGGTTCGGCCCACGCATAATCGCGATCCAGCCAGCGATTGGCGAGGCAGCGAAACAGGTCGAGCGCGTTGGCCATGCCGCCCTGACGCAAGTAGTGCCAGAGCCGATCGCGGTCTTCAGGCATCACCGTGCTCAGGTCGCTGAGCTCCGGGTCCGGGCGATCATCGCCGGGCACCAGAATCAGCTGTACGCCACGCTGCGAAAGCTCGACCAGACGCTCGACGCCGTAGCGCCAATAGGCGATGCCGCCGTGCAGCGAGATTAAAATCACCTTGGCGTGGCGCAGCACTTCGTCGACATACAAATCGACCGAGGCGTGATTCTGAACCTGCATCGGGTTGGCCAGGCGCACGCTCGGGTAGTCGTCGGGCAACTGCTGCGCCGCTTCGGCGAGCAACGCCAGGCTGGAATCGCCGCTGCACAGGATCACCAGCTCGGCGGGGGTTTGTCCAAGGTCGGCAATGTTGTCATCCGAGACGAAACCGCCGGGCTGGGTCCTGAGCAGGTGCATGGGTTAAACGCTGAGCGCGGCGCGCAATTGCGCTTCGAGTTGCGCGGCGTCCAGCGCCTGACCGATCAACACCAGACGCGTGGTGCGCGCTTCATCGGCGCCCCACTGACGGTCGAAATGCTTGTCGAATCGCGTGCCCACGCCCTGGATCAGCAGGCGCATCGGTTTGTTCGGGATGGCGGCAAAGCCTTTGACGCGCAGGATGCCGTGCTTGACCACCAATTGGGTCAGCGCGTCCAGCAGCAGGCTTTCGTCGGCTTGGGGCAGTTCGATGGAAATGGAGTCGAACGCGTCGTGATCGTGATCATCTTCGCCTTCATGGTGGTGATCGTGATGGCTGTGACGGCTGTCGATGTGTTCTTCAGAACCGGCGCCGAGGCCAATCAGCACGTCCAGTGGCAGACGACCGCTGCTGGCTTCGATGACTTTCACCGCCGGCGGCAGTTCTTCGGCGACTTCCAGGCGTACGCGGGCCAGGTCTTCCGGGCTGATCAGGTCGGCCTTGTTGAGGATCACCAGGTCGGCGCTGGCCAGTTGGTCGGCGAACAGCTCGTGCAGTGGCGATTCGTGGTCCAGGTTCGGGTCGAGTTTGCGCTGGGCGTCGACCTGATCCGGGAAGGCAGCGAAAGTGCCGGCGGCAACGGCCGGGCTGTCGACCACGGTGATGACCGCGTCCACGGTGCAGGCGCTGCGGATTTCCGGCCACTGGAAGGCTTGCACCAAAGGCTTCGGCAGGGCCAGGCCGGAAGTTTCAATCAGGATGTGATCGAGGTCGCCGCGACGGGCAACCAGTTCGCGCATCACCGGAAAGAATTCTTCCTGAACGGTGCAGCACAGGCAGCCGTTGGCCAGTTCGTAGACCCGGCCGTTGGCTTCTTCTTCGGTGCAACCGATGGAACACTGCTTGAGGATTTCGCCGTCGATGCCCAGCTCGCCGAACTCGTTGACGATCACCGCGATGCGGCGGCCCTGAGCGTTGTCGAGCATGTGCCGCAGCAAGGTGGTTTTGCCCGAGCCGAGGAAGCCGGTAACGATGGTGACGGGGAGTTTGGCCAGTGTTTTCATCGGATGCCCTTTGGCAAGGTGGCGGGCATACGGGACGACGACCGCTGCTGCACAGGCAGGCGCGCGGAAGATTTCGCCACCGGATCACCCCGCCCGGTTGTAGTGAGAATTCGTGTCGAGGCAGGTCTCCTGGCTGGCGGTGTGCCTGTCGCTAGACTGGCGTTTGCTGCGCCTTCCCGCGGGCTCCAGGGCTGGAGCGTGCAGTGGCGTGGCAGCGAACATCACCGTTCACAGTTGCGGGGGCAGCCGCGGCATTGACCGCGTTCCCTTCTTAGCTTCGGCAAACGCCGAAGAACCTCGAAAGCGCAAGGCTACGCATCGTCTTGGGGCGGGTCAATGTCCACGCTGAGTTCTGTGGTGCCTGAGACGACGCCTTCGCGAGCAAGCCCGTTCCCACAGTTGATCGCGTTCCAATGTGGGAGCGGGCTTGCTCGCGATGAAGGCGCCTCGGTCTCGAGATGAGAACGCCTGCCAATTGACGCCCAACCCCCGCCCATGCTCTCCTACACGCCTTGTTACGGGTGCCCTTCACAGGGTGAAACGGGAAACCGGTGAATCATGTGCTTTACTCAAAGCCATGTCAGTCCGGTGCTGCCCCCGCAACGGTAAGCGAGCGAAGCGTCAGATCCACTGTGCCAGCAGTTCGGCATGGGAAGGTGACGCTTGCAGGTTTCGGCTGACGCCCAAGCCCCTCGCGAGCCCGGAGACCGGCCCGCAACACAAAGTGACGATTACGTTCACTGAATAACAAACCCGCGGTGGGCGGGCGCTGTTTGAATCTCTGCGAGCCCGATTCGCAGGGCTCTTCCATGCGCTCTATTCACCCGCTGACAGACCAGAGGGAAGCGCCATGTCGATCATCAGCAGCACCGGCCACACATCCGCCAGCACCACCACTTCAACCCTGACTCAACGCCTGACCGTCGCCGTCTGTGCGTCGATCCTGGGCGCGTGCCTTGTGTATTTCGCCGGTTTCTCGCACATCGAAGCGGTGCACAACGCCGCACACGATACCCGTCACAGCTCCGCGTTCCCGTGCCATTGAGACCTGCCGACATGATCAAGCGTATCGCGCAAACCGCAGGCTTTACCGGGCTGCTGGCCGCCCTGCTGCTGACCCTGCTGCAAAGCTTCTGGGTCGCTCCGCTGATTCTGCAGGCGGAAACCTACGAAAAATCCGAACCGGCTGTTGTTGAGGTTCACGAACATGCCGCCGGTGCCGCCGCTCATTCCCACGATGCCGAAGCCTGGGAACCTGAAGACGGCTGGCAGCGCGTGCTGTCGACGACGGGCGGCAACCTGGTGGTTGCAGTGGGTTTCGCGCTGATGCTCGCCGGCCTCTACACCTTGCGTGCGCCGACCAAAACCTCCCAGGGCCTGCTTTGGGGCCTGGCCGGTTACGCGACGTTCGTGCTGGCACCGACCCTCGGCCTGCCGCCTGAATTGCCCGGCACTGCCGCGGCGGATCTGGCACAACGGCAAATCTGGTGGATCAGCACTGCAGCGTCCACCGCTGTCGGCATCGCGCTGATCGTGTTCAGCCGTCACTGGCTGATGAAGATCCTGGGCGTGGCGATTCTCGCCGTTCCTCACGTCATCGGCGCACCGCAACCGGAAGTGCACTCGATGCTCGCGCCGGAAGCCCTGGAAACGCAGTTCAAAATCGCTTCGCAGCTGACCAACGTGGCGTTCTGGCTGGCCCTGGGCCTGATCAGCGCCTGGTTGTTCCGCCGCAAAAGCGATGGCCAATACCACGCATGACAGACACTGGCACAGCGCCGACGTTAGTGGTCGGCCTGGGCTGCCAGCGCGGCTGCCCCGTCAGCACACTGCGGGCATTACTCGATCAGGCGTTACAGGCGCATCAAATCGGACTTCACCAGATCAAGGCCCTGGCCAGCATCGACTTGAAGCGCGACGAACCTGCTCTGATCGAGCTCGCCGCACAACTCTCGCTGCCCTTGATGTACTTCAGCAGCGAACAACTGGCCGGCTATCAATCGCGACTCAGCCACCGCTCAGACATCGCTTTTGAACGCACCGGCTGCTATGGCGTAGCAGAAAGTGCCGCCCTCGCCCTCGCTGAACAACTGGCTCAGGCACCGGCAAAACTGCTGATCTTGCGACAAAAATACGCCCAGGCCACCCTGGCATTGGCCGGCACTGCGTAAAATCCTCGATAATCCCGCCTTCGATCATGAGCAATCTTCATCTGAAGCCTTGCCCAGACCTTTTTCTGACAGGAAACGACGATGACCGTCTACTTCATTGGCGCAGGTCCCGGCGACCCGGAACTGATCACCGTCAAAGGCCAGCGCCTAATCCGCAGTTGCCCGGTGATCATCTACGCCGGTTCCCTGGTGCCCGCCGCGGTGCTGGAAGGCCATAGCGCCGGACAGGTGGTCAACAGCGCCGAACTGCACCTGGAACAGATCATCGAACTGATCAAGACCGCCCATGCCAATGGCCAGGATGTGGCGCGGGTGCATTCCGGCGACCCGGGTCTGTATGGCGCGATTGGCGAGCAGATTCGCTACCTGCGTGAACTCGACATTCCCTTTGAAATCATTCCCGGTGTCACCGCCACGGCGGCCTGTGCGGCGCTTTTGGGCGCGGAGTTGACGTTGCCGGACGTGTCACAGAGCGTGATTTTGACCCGCTACGCCGACAAGACTGCGATGCCCGCCGGTGAAGAACTGGGGAGTCTGGCGCAGCATGGAGCGACCATGGCGATTCACCTTGGGGTCAATCATCTGGAGAAAATCCTGGTTGAATTGTTGCCGCATTACGGCGCGGACTGTCCGATTGCGGTGATCCACCGGGCGACATGGCCGGATCAGGATTGGGTGGTGGGAACGATTGCGGATATTGCCGGGAAGGTTGAGGCGAAGGGGTTTCGGCGTACGGCGTTGATTCTGGTGGGTCGGGTGTTGGGTAGCGATCACTTCAGTGAGTCATCGTTGTATCGCGCAGGGCATGCGCATCTCTATAGACCATAGGACCCCTTCGCGAGCAAGCCCGCTCCCACATTGGATCTCCTGCGCGCACAGATTTTGTGTTCGACAACGATCCACTGTGAGAGCGGGCTTGCTCGCGAAGGCGCCAGTGAAATTTATCCATAAAAAAACGGCACTCACGGGGCGCCGTTTTTTCATTTTTGCAGCGAACACCTTACTTAGTAGTAGGCGTTTTCTTTCTGCGTATGGTCGGTCACGTCACGAACACCCTTGAGCTCGGGGATGCGCTCAAGCAAGGTGCGCTCGATGCCTTCACGCAGGGTGACGTCCGCCTGGCCGCAGCCCTGGCAACCGCCGCCGAACTTCAACACGGCGATACCGTCGTCGACCACGTCGATCAGGCTGACCTGACCGCCGTGACTGGCGAGCCCCGGGTTGATCTCGGTTTGCAGGTAGTAGTTGATGCGCTCGTTGACCGGGCTGTCGGCGTTGACCATCGGGACTTTGGCGTTTGGCGCCTTGATGGTCAGTTGGCCGCCCATGCGGTCGGTGGCGTAGTCGACAACCGCGTCGTCCAGGAAAGCTTCGCTGAACGAGTCGATATAAGCAGTGAAGCTTTTCAGCCCCAGCGCAGTGTCTTCGGGTTTTTCTTCGCCCGGCTTGCAGTAGGCAATGCAGGTTTCGGCGTACTGAGTGCCAGGCTGGGTGATGAAGACGCGGATGCCGATGCCCGGGGTGTTCTGCTTGGAGAGCAGATCAGCCAGGTAATCGTGGGCGGCGTCGGTAATGGTAATAGCGGTCATGGAAACTCCTCGCAGGCTTGGGCGCAGTTTACGCCAATCATCGCGCCGTACAAAGTCCTAGTATTTTTGTCGGGAAAGCGCCGGTTCGACACGAGGCGGCGATTGGCCGTCATTCCGCGCGTCAAGCCACCGATAGCTGCTTTTTGGTTGCGACGCAAACGGCGAACATCACGTCCCCTGTGGGAGCGGGCTTGCTCGCGAAGGCGGTGTGTCAGGCAATAGCGATGTCCATGACACACCGCCTTCGCGAGCAAGCCCGCTCCCACATTGGTTCAGCGGTGCCTTACCGATCCGACACCGGCCCACCATCAAAAGTCGATCAAAGATTCTCGTAGCGGTTCATGTCCAGCACGCCCTCTTCCACCGGGTCGGTTTCGTGGACGTACTGGCTCAGGTCATGGAAGTAAAACCAGAACTGCGGATGGCTACGACGAATCCCCCAGCGTTCAACGATTTTCTCGAAACGGTTGGTGTCCCTGGCATTTTCCATCGCCTCCACAAACGCTGGCACCTGCTCGGCGGGAATGTTGAACATGAAGTTCGGATAGCTGCTGAGTACGCCCGGGAATAGGGTGAGCGTGTCGAGCCCCGGTTGGTAACGCAGCGACTCGCCCAGCAGGAACGCCACGTTGCTGTGCGCGCGGTTGCGCAACAGGCTGTAAACCTCACGCTTGCCGCTCGCCGTTTCGATACGCAGCATGGTTGCTTCCGGCAACTGATCGATGACTTTCAGCCCGGCGGCAGGACGCGAGGTCAGGCGGCTGAGCGCTTGCTCGGCACTTTGCAATGCAGAATCAATGTTCGGCCGCGAGCAATAAGCGCCATCGCAGCGGTTGATCGGGTCGGGCTTGGCATTGAGTTCACCGTAACGAGTCAGTAACTGCATCGCAAAATCGCGCTTCGGGTCTTTCTCGTCGAGTTTCAGCGCCGTCGGTTTGTCGTTGTCGATGGCTTCATAGTCGAGCCACATCTTGAATTTGCCGCTGCTCTGATACCAATCGTCGAGATAGCCGTCCCGGGAATCGGCGGGCATCAGGCGCAGGAAGTTCTGTTCGGCGCCGTTGCGAATCAGGTCGAAATACAGACGCGTCTGAGCCTGATGGGAGACGTTGCCGAACACGTCGAAGTTGACCGCCAACTGATAGTACGTGCGCTCCAACAGCGGAAAATCGAACAGCCACATCGTTTGCGGCACATCGCCGATCAGGCCCTTGTTCACCGAGGCACTGTCGAAGTGCCGGAAAATGCTCAGCAGCGCGTTGTCGTTGCCTGCCCACAAGGTCGACCAGCCCGGCGCGGGTGAATCGGCGTAGTAGTCGCGGCGCAGCGCCTCGTACTTGTTGCGCTTGTCGCGGTAGTCATGCCACAGGCTCAGCACACTGCCGACATCGTCGTTCTGCCCCGGCATCGCCAGCAGTGGCGTGGCCTGACCGCGGTAATTGGGGTCGATGATGTAGAGGTCGTGTTCGGGCGCCTGAAACAGCGCCCAGAAATTATCGCGGATCACGTCGGTGGCAATCTGGCCACGACACACCGGCCCGCGGATAAACGTGCGCACAAAGTACTCGGCGTTATCGAGCATGAACTGATAGCGCGCCTGCGCCGGGATCGCCTCGAACGTGGCAAACGGATTGGCCCGGCGTTCCGGCCCGTAACCCGGCAAGGCGTTGACCTGCCATTTACCGTTGTAGAACAGGCTTTTGATCCGCGCCATCTTCGCCGCGCTCAGCGGATAGGTGATGTGGGTCTTCTGCACGATCACGCCCTGCACCGGCCACAAGCGGTAATACACCTGCGTACCCGGATCGTCATTCGGGCGGCGCGTGTTGATCAGGTCAATCGGCTGGCCGCTGGGCGTGCGCGAACGCACCCACTGAAAGAAATGCCCCGGCTCGCCCTCCTTGAAGTAAATGTGGGCGAGGAACCAGTGCTCAAACAACCAGCGCCCCACCAGGCTCTGGCGGGCGCCCGGCGAGTTGAGCAGGTTTTCCCACTGCACCACTTGCAAGGCTTCTTTCGCGGACGGCAGCAGACCTTGCTCGTCGATCGGCGCACCCGAGGCCAGCCAGCGTTGCAGCGTCTGGTACTGCTGATCGGTCAGGCCGGTAACCGCCAGCGGCATGCCTTCCTTCGGATGCGCGCTGGCGTAACCGTCGAACTCGGCCGGCATCGCGCACATGTTTTCCCGGTTCAGACCGAGGACGATGTCTTCCGGCAATTTGGCGTTGGGCGTCATCGGCGTTGTGTGACCCAGTTCCAGCATCCGCGCCATCAGCGCGGCCTGGCTGCCCTGAGCGTCGAGCACCGGATAGAAGCCCTTTTGCTGCCAGGCGTGCTTGCCGAAAGCGTCATAAAACAACCGGGTCGGCGCGGCCGCCTGACTGCGTTCGCCGTCGTAGACCGGGACTTTCGACGCGCCGCGCGCAGCCCCCTCGCCGCTGCCCAGATTGAGCTGACAGGCGGAGTCATTGCAGGCATGGCAGGCCACGCACTTTTCGGTGAAGATCGGTTGGATGTCGCGGCTGTAGGAAATGGCAGCAGAAATCGCCGGATCCTGCGCTACGGCGCCCCAGCTTAAAAACAGCAATACACTGCCGATGACGACGCGATACGACATGTCCCTGTTCCCGATCCCTGAAAAAACGCCGCGATTCTACCGGGACAGCGCCCACATCAACATGAGCGATATTCATGAAAAAACCGCACATGCTCTAAAAGCGCACAGGTTTGCTATGATCCCGGCCCTTCGTCATGGTCTTTCCGAGTAGTCCCAATGTCCGATCGCAGTGTTCGCCTTCAAGCCCTCAAGCACGCCCTCAAAGAGCGCATTCTGATTCTCGATGGCGGCATGGGCACGATGATCCAGAGCTACAAGCTCGAAGAGCAGGATTATCGTGGCAAGCGCTTTGCCGACTGGGCAAGCGATGTCAAAGGCAACAACGACCTGTTGGTGCTGACGCGCCCGGACGTGATCGGTGGTATCGAAAAAGCCTACCTGGATGCCGGCGCTGACATTCTGGAAACCAACACCTTCAACGCCACCCGGATTTCCATGGCCGATTACGGCATGGAAGAACTGGCCTACGAACTGAACGTAGAAGGCGCTCGCCTGGCGCGCAAGATCGCCGACGCGAAAACCCTCGAGAACCCGGACAAGCCGCGCTTCGTCGCCGGCGTGCTCGGCCCGACCAGCCGCACCTGCTCGCTGTCGCCGGACGTCAACAACCCCGGCTACCGCAACGTGACCTTCGATGAACTGGTGGAGAACTACACCGAGGCCACCCAAGGCCTGATCGAAGGCGGCGCCGACCTGATCCTGATCGAAACCATTTTCGACACCCTGAACGCCAAAGCCGCGATCTTCGCCGTGCAAGGGGTGTTCGAAGAGCTGGGCATCGAACTGCCGATCATGATTTCCGGCACCATCACCGACGCCTCCGGCCGTACCTTGTCGGGCCAAACCACCGAAGCGTTCTGGAACTCCGTGGCCCACGCCAAGCCGATTTCGGTCGGTCTGAACTGCGCCCTTGGCGCCAGCGAACTGCGCCCGTATCTGGAAGAGCTGTCGAACAAGGCCAGCACCCACGTATCGGCGCACCCGAACGCCGGCCTGCCGAACGAGTTCGGCGAGTACGACGAACTGCCGGCGGAAACCGCCAAGGTCATCGAAGAGTTCGCCCAAAGTGGCTTCCTCAACATTGTTGGCGGCTGCTGCGGCACCACGCCGGGCCACATCGAAGCCATCGCCAAAGCCGTGGCCGGTTATGCGCCACGTGAAATTCCGGACATTCCGAAGGCCTGCCGCCTCTCCGGTCTGGAGCCGTTCACCATTGATCGCAGCTCGTTGTTCGTCAACGTCGGCGAACGCACCAACATCACCGGTTCGGCCAAATTCGCCCGCCTGATCCGTGAAGACAACTACACCGAAGCCCTGGAAGTCGCCCTGCAACAGGTCGAAGCCGGCGCCCAGGTGATCGACATCAACATGGACGAAGGGATGCTCGATTCGAAGAAGGCCATGGTGACCTTCCTCAATCTGATTGCCGGCGAGCCGGATATCTCCCGCGTGCCGATCATGATCGACTCCTCGAAGTGGGAAGTGATCGAAGCCGGTCTGAAATGCATTCAGGGCAAGGGCATCGTCAACTCGATCAGCATGAAAGAAGGCGTCGAGCAGTTCATTCATCACGCCAAACTGTGCAAGCGCTACGGCGCCGCAGTGGTCGTGATGGCCTTCGATGAAGCCGGTCAGGCCGACACCGAAGCGCGCAAGAAAGAAATCTGCAAACGCTCCTACGACATTCTGGTCAACGAAGTCGGCTTCCCGCCGGAAGACATCATCTTTGACCCGAACATCTTTGCCGTGGCCACCGGTATCGAAGAACACAACAACTACGCCGTGGACTTCATCAACGCCTGTGCCTACATCCGTGACGAGCTGCCGTATGCGCTGACCTCGGGCGGCGTGTCCAACGTGTCGTTCTCGTTCCGTGGCAACAACCCGGTGCGTGAGGCGATTCACTCGGTGTTCCTGCTGTATGCGATCCGCAACGGCTTGACCATGGGTATCGTCAACGCTGGCCAACTGGAGATCTACGACCAGATCCCGGTCGAGTTGCGCGACGCCGTCGAAGACGTGATCCTCAACCGCACCCCGGAAGGCACCGACGCCCTCCTCGCCATCGCCGACAAGTACAAGGGCGACGGCAGCGTCAAGGAAGCCGAGACCGAAGAGTGGCGCGGCTGGGACGTCAACAGACGTCTGGAACACGCACTGGTCAAGGGCATCACCACGCACATCGTCGAAGACACCGAAGAATCCCGCCAGTCCTTCGCGCGTCCGATCGAAGTGATCGAAGGCCCGCTGATGTCGGGCATGAACATCGTGGGTGACCTGTTCGGCGCCGGCAAAATGTTCCTGCCGCAGGTGGTGAAATCCGCCCGCGTAATGAAGCAGGCCGTGGCGCACCTGATCCCGTTCATTGAACTGGAAAAAGGCGACAAGCCGGAAGCCAAGGGCAAGATCCTGATGGCCACGGTGAAAGGCGACGTGCACGACATCGGCAAGAACATCGTTGGCGTGGTGCTGGGCTGCAACGGCTACGACATCGTCGACCTCGGCGTGATGGTGCCGGCAGAGAAGATCCTGCAAGTGGCCAAGGAGCAGAAGTGCGACATCATCGGCCTGTCCGGGCTGATCACGCCTTCGCTGGATGAAATGGTCCACGTCGCCCGCGAGATGCAGCGTCAGGACTTTTACCTGCCGTTGATGATCGGTGGCGCGACCACCTCCAAGGCGCACACGGCAGTGAAGATCGAACCGAAGTACAGCAACGACGCGGTGATCTACGTCACCGACGCCTCCCGCGCCGTCGGTGTGGCGACGCAATTGCTGTCCAAGGAATTGAAACCGGCGTTCGTCGAGAAGACCCGCCTGGAATACATCGACGTTCGCGAGCGCACCGCCAACCGCAGCGCCCGCACTGAACGCCTGAGCTATCCGGCCGCCATCGCCAAGAAGCCACAGTTTGACTGGAGCGCCTACGAGCCGGTCAAGCCAACCTTCACCGGGTCGAAGGTGCTGGACAACATCGACCTGAAAGTCCTCGCCGAATACATCGACTGGACACCGTTCTTTATCTCCTGGGACCTGGCCGGCAAGTTCCCGCGCATCCTTGAAGACGAAGTGGTCGGTGAAGCTGCGACCGCGCTGTATGCAGACGCCCAGGAAATGCTCGCCAAACTGATCGACGAGAAACTGATCAGCGCCCGCGCGGTGTTCGGTTTCTGGCCGGCCAATCAGGTGCGCGACGACGACATCGAAGTCTACGGCGATGACGGCAAGCCATTGGCCAAGCTGCATCATCTGCGTCAGCAAATCATCAAGACCGACGGCAAGCCGAATTTCTCCCTGGCCGACTTCGTGGCACCGAAAGACAGTGAAATCACCGACTACGTGGGCGGCTTCATCACCACCGCCGGCATCGGTGCCGAAGAAGTGGCCAAGGCGTATCAGGACGCTGGCGACGACTACAACTCGATCATGGTCAAGGCCTTGGCCGACCGCCTGGCCGAGGCCTGCGCCGAGTGGCTGCACCAGCAGGTGCGTAAAGAGCACTGGGGTTACGCCAAGGACGAGACGCTCGACAACGAGGCGTTGATCAAAGAGCAATACACGGGCATCCGCCCTGCTCCGGGCTACCCGGCGTGCCCGGATCACACCGAGAAAAGCACGCTGTTTGCCTTGCTCGACCCGGAAGCCCGCGAAATGCAGGCCGGCCGCAGCGGCGTGTTCCTCACCGAGCACTACGCAATGTTCCCGGCGGCGGCGGTCAGCGGCTGGTACTTCGCTCACCCGCAGGCGCAATACTTTGCCGTGGGCAAGGTCGACAAGGATCAGGTGCAAAGCTACACGTCGCGCAAAGGGCAAGAGTTGAGCGTGACCGAACGCTGGCTGGCACCGAACCTGGGTTACGACAACTAAAATCACTCTCTGGCCACAATCCTGTGGCCAACAGAGATCCCCAACTGTGGGAGCGGGCTTGCTCGCGAAAACGGTGTATCAGACGACAATGATGTCGACTGACACAGCCCCTTCGCGAGCAAGCCCGCTCCCACAGGTGTTTTGGGGCGTTCACAAATATCCGGATCAATACTGATCAAGTGTGGGAGCGGGCTTGCTCGCGAAAACGGTGTATCAGACGACATTGATGTCGACTGACACGGCCCCTTCGCGAGCAAGCCCGCTCCCACAGGTGTTTTGGGGCGTTCACAAATATCCGGATCAATACTGATCAAGTGTGGGAGCGGGCTTGCTCGCGAAAGCGGTGTATCAGACGACATTGATGTCGACTGACACGGCCCCTTCGCGAGCAAGCCCGCTCCCACAGGTGTTTTGGGGCGCTCACAAATATCCGGATCAATACTGATCAAGTGTGGGAGCGGGCTTGCTCGCGAAAACGGTGTATCAGACGACAATGATGTCGACTGACACAGCCCCTTCGCGAGCAAGCCCGCTCCCACAGGTGTTTTGGGGCGCTCACAAATATCCGGATCAATACTGATCAAGTGTGGGAGCGGGCTTGCTCGCGAAAGCGGTGTATCAGACGACATTGATGTCGACTGACACGGCCCCTTCGCGAGCAAGCCCGCTCCCACATTTGGTTTGTGCATGTCGCTGATTGTCTATGCTTACCACACACACATCCGTGCCGAGGAGTTTATGGACGATCCAGTCGACAACAAGCCGCCCACGTTCTGGCAGATGCTGCACAGCGTCATGGCGGCGGCGTTCGGGGTGCAGAGCGGGAAGAACCGGGCCCGGGATTTCACTCACGGCAAGCCCAGTCATTTCGTGATTCTGGGGATTCTGTTCACGACCGTGTTCGCATTGACGCTCTACGGCATCGTGCAACTGGTAATGCTGCTGGCAGGGGTTTAGCGCATCAGGGTTTGCAAGTTGAACGGATTGCGACAGGACGTCGGCCGGCCCTTGGCCGACAGTCGACGGAAGGTCATGCAATTCCAGCAGTGTTCGTCCGAGCCCCCGAAAATTCGCTGCGCACTCTAGCCAGCGAACCTCCGTAAAACGGCGCTTATTCCGGTTTTTGTCTAACAGTTGTCAGAATCGGGCCCGGACGGGGTCGGTTACTGATGGCTGACCCAGAATACCGCGGTGCCCACAACCAGAATGATCAGAAACAGAATGGCCCAAGCATCGACCGTACTGTCAGGCTTTGAAGCTTTGGTAGGGTTGCTCATTGCATCGCCTCTTGTCGGTTTTATCGGTGATTGCATAAAGACTCGACCACAGTAAAGACGAGGA
Source organism: Pseudomonas sp. LBUM1670 (assembly GCF_059695695.1). Classification (NCBI taxonomy): domain Bacteria; kingdom Pseudomonadati; phylum Pseudomonadota; class Gammaproteobacteria; order Pseudomonadales; family Pseudomonadaceae; genus Pseudomonas; species Pseudomonas sp. LBUM1670. The sequence goes on from NZ_CP166783.1 coordinate 3,102,599, forward strand.
TTGCCCGCGCGACAAATACGGGTTTATCAATAACGGTTCTCGTTAGTCGTTTTGGTTCTTTACATATACTCAAACATCACTTTTGCGCATAACTCCAAACTGGTATCTTGCCCCGGCTCCGTTGGGAGTGCGCGGCCGTGCGCGCAGAATTGCCGAGGCAGTATCGGAGACTTTCCAGGCGAAAAACGCAACTGGATCCGACCGGCCCAAGCCTGAGAACAGGACTTATATGTACGTATACGACGAGTACGATCAGCGGATCATCGAGGACCGCGTCAAGCAGTTCCGTGATCAGACCCGACGCTATCTGGCAGGCGAGCTGAGCGAAGAAGAATTCCGCCCTCTGCGCCTGCAAAACGGGCTCTATGTCCAACGCTTCGCGCCGATGTTGCGGGTAGCAGTGCCTTACGGCCAGCTGACTTCGCGCCAGACGCGAATGATGGCCAAGGTTGCCCGCGACTATGACAAGGGCTATGCCCACATCAGTACCCGCCAGAACGTGCAGTTCAACTGGCCGGCACTGGAAGACATCCCGGACATCCTGCAAGAGCTGGCCACCGTGCAGATGCACGCGATCCAGACCAGCGGCAACTGCCTGCGCAACGTCACCACCGACCAGTTCGCCGGTGTCGCTGCCGACGAGTTGATCGACCCGCGCCCGTGGTGCGAGATCGTTCGCCAATGGACGACGTTCCACCCGGAATTCGCCTATTTGCCGCGCAAGTTCAAGATCGCCATCAACGGTTCGACGTCTGACCGTGCAGCCATCGAAGTTCATGACATCGGCCTTGAGCCGGTGCACAACGCCGCGGGCGAACTGGGCTTCCGTGTGCTGGTCGGCGGTGGACTGGGCCGTACCCCGGTGGTCGGCGCGTTCATCAATGAATTCCTGCCGTGGCAAGACCTGTTGAGCTACCTCGACGCCATCCTGCGTGTTTACAACCGCTATGGCCGTCGCGACAACAAGTACAAGGCGCGGATCAAGATTCTGGTCAAGGCCCTGACGCCTGAAGTCTTCGCGCAGAAAGTCGATGCGGAAATGGAACACCTTCGCGGAGGCCAGACCACGCTGACCGAAGCCGAAGTGCATCGCGTTGCCAAACACTTCGTTGACCCGGACTACAAGGCGCTGGACAACCAGACGGCCGAACTGGCCGAACTCGACAAACAACACCCGGGCTTCGCTCGCTGGCGCACCCGCAATACCCTGGCGCACAAGAAGCCGGGTTATGTCGCCGTGACCCTGTCCCTGAAACCGACCGGCGTTGCGCCGGGCGACATCACCGACAAGCAGCTCGACGCCGTGGCCGACCTGGCCGATCGTTACAGCTTCGGTCAACTGCGCACGTCCCACGAGCAGAACATCATTCTGGCCGACGTTGAACAGTCCCAACTGTTCGCCATGTGGGGCGAATTGCGCGAGCAAGGTTTCGCCACGCCGAACGTCGGTTTGCTGACCGACATCATCTGCTGCCCTGGCGGTGATTTCTGCTCGCTGGCCAACGCCAAGTCGATCCCGATCGCCGAATCGATCCAGCGTCGTTTCGACGACCTGGATTACCTGTTCGACATCGGTGAACTGGACCTGAACATCTCCGGTTGCATGAACGCCTGCGGTCACCACCACGTCGGCCACATCGGCATCCTCGGGGTGGACAAGAAAGGCGAAGAGTTCTACCAGGTGTCCCTCGGCGGCAGCGCCAGTCGCGATGCGAGCCTGGGCAAGATCCTCGGCCCGTCCTTTGCCCAGGAAGCCATGCCTGACGTGATCGAAAAGCTGATCGACGTGTACATCGAACAACGTACCGAAGACGAGCGCTTCATCGACACCTATCAACGTATTGGCATCGACCTCTTCAAGGAACGCGTCTATGCAGCGAATCATTAAGAACAACGAAGTCGTCGACGAAACCTGGCACTTGCTGCCCAAGGACTTCAACATCGACGAGATCAGCAACTGCGACGACCTGATCGTGCCGCTGACGCTGTGGCGCGAACACGGCCGTATGCTCAAGGCGCGCGACGGCGGCCTGGGCGTTTGGCTGGACGCTGACGAAGAAGCTGAAGAGATCGGTGACGACGTGGAAAACTTCCAGGTGATCGCCCTGAATTTCCCGGCCTTCACCGATGGCCGCAATTACTCCAACGCCCGTTTGCTGCGAGACCGTTACGGTTTCAAAGGCGAACTGCGGGCGATTGGCGATGTGTTGCGCGACCAGCTGTTCTACCTGCATCGCTGTGGTTTCGATGCATTTGCGATTCGCGCCGATAAAGACCCGCACGAAGCCCTTGAAGGTCTCAAGGACTTCTCGGTGACCTATCAGGCCGCCACCGACGAACCGCTGCCGCTGTTCCGTCGCCGTTGATTGTTATGCCTTGAGCCCCTTGCGGGGTTCAAGGCTCACAGGCTGTTGCTAGGGATGCCCTACGGCCGGAAATGGCCGCCCCAACGCCACCCAGTGGGCGTAAAGTCGCGCCCGGTCCTCCAATGTTGTGAACGCCGCAAACGGGTTGTCGAAGGCACCCGCTGGTAACGGCACATCCTGAATCAATCGCCCCCACAATTCATTCGAAGCGTCTGCTTCAGTCAGCAGTCGCCATACCCGTGTCTGAAGATCCAGATAATTGACCTGAAAATCCGCGGTGAGCGTCAAGGTATTGATAGTCCCTAAAAATCGTCCGCCGCGCTGTCTGAGTGCCAGTCGTTGCCATATCTGTAACCGGGCATTCTCTTGCGCGGGTTCAATGCCGTGCAACCAGGCAGCCGGATTCGAATAGTCATTGCCCGGTGCGCTCAGCCACAAGTTGATGCCTGTTTGTTCGCGATGCGTGACCAGGCGCTGCAAGGTGTCCTCGTCGGTGATCGGGTTATGCCACAGCAGAACTCGATCCCGGGCGATAGCCTGATTCAGTACCGCCTGCGGCACTCGACTGATCAGGTTATCTCTCAAATCCAGCAGCGTCAGATACGGTTGGTCCATGATCCCGACCGGGCAAATTTTGATCTTTGAGTTGTTCAAATTCAAAGACCGCAGCTGGTTCATGCTCATGACCAAGGGCGGATCACCCAATGGGTTATCGCTCATGTCCAAGTGTTGAAGATTAGTCAGTTCATTCAACTTCCCGGCATTGAGCTCACTCAATTTCAGGTGGGTGTTACGCAAGCTCAATGAAGTGAGACGCTTCAAACTCGGAATCGTGACTGGCAATTCGCCGACCTGGAACGCATTACCAATGTGAAACCGCAAGTCAACATCTTCAAGATCCAGCATTTGCAGATTGGGGAAGCCATCAAGAAATTCATCCAGGCTGGAAATGACGTTCATTTGAAAGCTCGCCATTTCCAAACCGACAACATCGTTCAGTCGAACGCTGAGCGCTGGTAATCGGTGGAAAAATTCTCCTTCCATGTCCATCGTGACACCCACAACATGGTTGCCGGAATAATGGCTGTTTGGCTGCGGTGGACGCTTTCGCCAGATGGAAATGAGTTCGTCGGCCAGTTCAATTCTGGTCTGCCTCTCAAGCGTCATCGCATCTTGTATCAGCCCTGCATTATGGGCTGCCAATTGCGCAGGATTCATACCTGCTGCCCCGGGATCGCCGATGTTCAGGACAGGTACACCCATATCGTCAATGTCGTGCGCCACCAGATCAATCCAGTCGCTCATATCAACGCACAACTGCTCAAGTTGATCTTTCAACCGATCCATATGGGCTATGTAATTGATGCCCACTGACTCCAACTCCGCATCGGCTTCAGCATCAGTGAACTCTGGATAGATTTCCCTGAGCAGTAGCCTCTTCACTGGCTGCGTGAGCGCTTCGGCTTGAGTTGTGTCCGGGTAAACGCCGCCCTTGAGTCCCTGCGAATCAAAGGCGAGTCGTGAGTTCATTCTGTCCAGCCCGGTAGCCAGCTCGGTGCGAGACAGCGCGTGATCGCTGATTTTGAGCTTCAGCTCGGCGCCAGTATCCGCGGACAGCAGTTGCAAGGCCGAACGTTCGTCCTTGGACAGGACCTCGGCGACCGCCGCGCAAAAATTTGTCGCTGCGGTAGCAGGAGCTGACTGATAGCGCTCCTGGACCTTGATCAGGCGCAGGCAATCAGGTGAGGTGACTGGACCGGTATGATCCAGCACCCGCCCGCCAAGCGAACCGTCGAGCACTTCGATTCGCAGTCCTTTGGGCCATCCAGGAAGGTTTGCGAGTGAATGCAGCGCCAGTGTGTCCGATTCAGCACTGGTGACTGAGCGAAGATAGAGACCTTCATAGGCACGATTGAGGCGCACGTGCTGCTGGTATTGGCGGGCCTTTCTGTCCAGTTGTTTGAACAATTCCCTGGCAAGGTCAGGGTCGGGGGTCGCCTTGAAATCGATGCCATAGCGATCGAGCATTTGCTCCACGGCCGATTTGGGCAAATCGGGATAGGTCCGTTGAAAGAGCTGGACCCATTCGTGCTCCGACTGCTGAAGTGCCTGATATCGACGGTTGAACTCAGCAGCCGCAGTCGACGGATCGCTCAACGCTGCGACTTCCTGATCAATCCTGAAACGATCCACCGTATCGGCCAGTAAAGGCGTCGGTGCGCGCCCGGCCTGCATCAGCCGAAGCATGTCGTTATCGACGGCGCTGACCTTGCCGATTTGTGCCAGCACCTCATCCGTGAAAGTACCGGCCGGGGCACCGACTCCCCGCAAAAGCTCCACCCGCGTCGGCAGCGGTAATTCCGGTTGCAGGGGCGCTGGGGGTGCAACGGGTTCCTTTATCGGCTGGCTTGAGCCGCCGCTTTCGTGATCCAGATCGGTCAGCTCAGCCAACTCCGCCCCGTCCTTGCCAAGCGAACCAACGGCTGGTATCAGCGGCAGTGCATTGAGCAAACCGAACACGGTTCGCGTCACACCCTGCGAGCGTTTGCTGGCGGTTTCACCGTTAACAGCCTGATCCAGGCCATACCCGGTGTCGATCAGTCCGGCAAGGACCAATAACCCCTCGCCTCCAGGAACGAACAGCGCCAGCGGGCCGAACTGATTGACCCACTGGACAATGGGCTCGACGATGGCGCTCAAATTGGCGCGATTGACATCAGCATCGTCGCGGATGATTTGATTACTGACGATGGCCGCCTGCTTCATGGTCAGAACCAGCTGCGCAAACGGATCAGTCTTCGAAGAAGCAATGTCGACGTCGATGTAGTCCGCGGGGTCCCAATAGCCGTCGTTGTTGAAGAAGCCGGACTCTTTGGTCAAGTGATACTGGCGCGGATAAATCGCCATGCCATCGAGCGCTGTGAGCACGCCGGCGTGAAAGGTTCCGTCCTCGCGATCCTCAACTGCGAAGTGCGCAGCCAGTGCCTGCTTCGTTACCGCAGCCTTACCCTGCTCGACTATCCATTGGCGAAGCTCGCTCCCGTCGGCGAACTCATGCAGCGGTGAGGAGTTGCCGGGAATGTACAGCAGCACTCGGCCACTGGATCGGTCGCGGTAACACCAGACATCCCTTGCCGTGTATCGATAGAGCTTTAAACGCCCCCCCTCGACGCTGGCAGACAGCCGCGTCGACGCTTGCAGTTGTCCAATAGTCAGCCCTTCCCAGGTTTGATCGGAAGGCAACCCCGCCGCGCGCATCGCCAGCTCCAGGCCTTTTCTGGACAAGCTGTTCTCATGATGTTGCAGCCACGCGGTCATGACAAAAGCGGCCTTGGCCGAGGTTCTCAATGCGTAAGGTCTGGACGCCATCAGCACCTCGTCCGACGGCCAGGCTTTGTCCAGATAGTTTTCATACAAATACTTCAAATCCAGCTCCCAGACCCATTTCTTGAAGTCGGCTGGACGCAGGTTGATTTGTGTATCGGGTCCATAGGCTTGCGGGGTTGTCTGTCGATAAATGCCTTCGTAAGTACGGTGATTGCCACTGCCGTGATCAGCGAATTCGTCGACGTTTTCGACAAGACGAACAGCTGGCCCGACATCTGGCGGCGTATATAAACCAAAAGCTGTTTCACCGAAGCGCCCGTCGCCAACGGTCTGGTAGTTGGAAAGCAGCGTCTGCACCAGCGTGCGCGAACTTCCCACTTGGCCTTGGTGAATGCCGTTCTGTGCTTCATGGCCCCTGTAGTCGTAATCGAGGGTCACCAGCAAGGCGGTCTGCGGATCGATTTCCGCACCCCACTTTTGCTTGATCAATTGCTCGCCAAACTGGCCCGGGGTTTGCGGAAGCGCGATGTCCACCGCCGCTTTCAGTTCGTCGCGCATTCGTAGAGGGGGTGCCGTGTTCATGATGCATTCCTTTGCAGTCAATTCAGAACCACCACCCTACCCAATCCGGCCGCTCTGCAACGTCAGAGTGATCGACAGCAACGTAAGGAAAGTTCGCTGCTGGCGGACGGACGTTTTGCAGACCAAAAAAAACCGTGGAAATGTCCACGGTTTTTTATTGGTCATGACGATTAGACATTCCAGCCAGGCCCCGTAGGAGCGAGCTTGCTCGCGATGGACGCCAACGATAACGCGTATTCTCTGGATACACGCGTCGTCCTGAAGTCCATCGCGAGCAAGCTCGCTCCTACACGTTACCAGAAGCGTTGCTGCGTCAACCGGCTCCACCAGGTCAGCAACACGCGATCGACCGAACCGCTGGCCGCCATGCCGATGCGCTCCTGCAGGCTTTTGCGTTCGGCGTAGTGCAAGTGGTACAGCTCGGACTTCTTCGCCCGTTCGGCGAGGTATTCGTCGCTGGTCTTGAGTTCGTCCACCAATTGCTTGTCCAGCGCGGCGACGCCGAGCCAGATTTCGCCGGTCGCCACTTCGTCGATGGCCAGTTGCGGGCGATAGCGGGAAACGAAGTTCTTGAACAACTGATGGGTGACGTCCAGGTCTTCCTGAAATTTCTCGCGGCCCTTTTCGGTGTTTTCGCCAAACACGGTCAGGGTGCGTTTGTATTCGCCGGCGGTGAGGACTTCAAAATCGATGTCGTGCTTTCTCAGCAGGCGATTGACGTTTGGCAACTGCGCCACCACACCGATCGAGCCGAGGATGGCGAATGGCGCGCTGATGATCTTCTCGCCGATGCACGCCATCATGTAGCCGCCGCTGGCCGCGACCTTGTCGATGCACACCGTCAGTGGCACGCCAGCGTCACGGATGCGCGCCAGTTGCGACGACGCAAGGCCGTAGCTGTGAACCATGCCGCCACCGCTCTCCAGACGCAGCACCACTTCATCCTTTGGCGTGGCCAGGGTCAGCAGCGCGGTGATTTCGTGGCGCAGGCTTTCAGTGGCCGAGGCCTTGATGTCGCCATCGAAATCCAGCACGAACACCCGGGATTTGGCCTCGGGTTTTTTCTTCTGCTTTTTCTCGATTTTAGCTTCGACCTTGCGAAGGGCCTTGAGCTGGTCCTTGTCGAGCAAGGTCTGCTCCAGGCGTTCGCGCAGCCCTTTGTAGAAATCATTGAGTTTGCTGACTTGCAACTGGCCGGCGGACTTGCGCCGACCTTTACTGCGCAACGACGCGAAACTGGCCAGGACCACCAGAATGGCGATCACCAGCGTCACGGTTTTAGCCAGGAAACTGGCGTACTCGGACAAAAACTCCACAGTGACTCCTTCAGCACAATGCGCGGCAAAAACGCGCGCGGGATAACATCAGCATACCCATGCGCCAGCCCGGCGACCAGCCGGGAAACCTCTGGCACTGGCCTGCAACAAGCATTTCAAACAAGCGTATGTTTTTTCATTGACAGCTCACCGTCATCCTCATAACCTCGCCAAACCTTCAACGTACCGGGATGACGCGGACGTGGGCAGTATCTATTTGATTCGACATGGCCAGGCCTCCTTTGGTGCAGACGACTATGACGTCCTGTCACCGACCGGTATTCGCCAGGCAGAAGTCCTCGGCCAGCACCTCGCCGGGCTGGGTATCCGCTTTGATCGCTGCCTCTCGGGCGATCTGCGCCGCCAGCAACATACCGCCAGCAGCGCGCTGGAACAGTTCGCCGCTGTGGGGCTGCCGGTGCCGACTGTGGAAACCGATTCCGCCTTCAATGAATTCGATGCCGATGCGGTGATCCGCGCGCTGCTGCCGGCCATGCTCGACGACGAGCCCGAAGCGCTGGAGATCCTGCGCAACGCCGCGCAAAACCGTGCCGAGTTCCAGCGTATTTTCGCGCTGATCATCGAGCGCTGGCTGGCCGGTACGTATGACACGCCGGGCCTTGAAAGCTGGCTGGGTTTTGTCGAGCGGGTGCAGGCCGGTCTGCACCGAATCCTCGAAAGCGCCGACAACACCCAGAAAATCGCCGTGTTCACCTCCGGCGGCACCATTACTGCCCTGCTCCACCTGATTACGCAAATGCCTGCCCGCCAGGCGTTTGAACTTAACTGGCAAATCGTCAACACCTCGCTCAACCAACTGAAGTTTCGTGGTCGCGAGGTGGCACTGGCTTCTTTCAACAATCATGCGCACCTGCAACTGTTGAAAGCACCGGAACTCATCACGTTTCGCTGAGTCCGGACTATTGTGACCCTGGCTGTAATCACCCAGCTCTAATTACCCAAGAAAGGATCGAACCATGACCTCCGTAGCTGATGCCGTACAAGCAATGAAAGCCAAGTTCAACCCAGCCGCTGCTGCCGGTCTGGACCTGGTTTTCGGTTTCCGCATCGACGACACCAAGAACTTCTCGCTGATTGTCAAAGACAGCACCTGCGAGCTGCAGGAAGGCGAGAACCCTGACGCCCAGGTCACTCTGGTGATGGACGGCGAAACCCTGGAAGGCATCGTTGACGGTTCGACCGACGGCATGCAAGCGTTCATGGGCGGCAAACTGCGCGCTGAAGGCGACATGATGCTGGCCATGAAACTGTCCGAGCTGTTCCCGAGCTAAGACGACGGCTCCCGCTCTCGGGAGCCTCTCTGGCTGCACACGAATCCCGCCCCTTGTGGCGGGATTCGTCGTTTTTCACCTTTGGAAAACCGCCCCCTGCGGATTTGCGGTCTATATTCCTTCTGGCCGCATGCGTCAGACATCGGCTGTTCTATCCCCTTTTTCTTCTATGAAAGAACCGAGCGGAGAGCACTGCCATGAGCCCACCTGACGAGCACAACGGTTTCAATCGCCGACGTGTTTTGCACGGCCTTTCGGCAGGTGCCGTCGGTGCCTGGATCAGCCCTCTATTCGCAGGGAGTAAAACCATGCCAGAGACTCCGGCCGACCTCATTCTGTACAACGGACGCCTGCACACCGTCGATCGCAAGAAACCCCAGGCCAGTGCCGTCGCAATCAAGGACGGACGCTTCGTGGTGGTTGGCAGCGACGCTCAAGCCATGGCGTTACAAGGCCCCGCCACGCAAATTATTGACCTGCACGGACGCACGGTGATTCCCGGCCTCAACGACTCGCACCTGCACCTGATCCGTGGTGGTTTGAATTACAACCTGGAACTGCGCTGGGAAGGCGTGCCGTCGCTGGTCGATGCCCTGCGCATGCTCAAGGATCAGGCCGACCGCACACCCACGCCGCAATGGGTACGGGTCGTCGGTGGCTGGAACGAATTCCAGTTCGCCGAAAAACGCCTGCCAACGATTGATGAACTGAATAAAGCGGCGCCGGACACGCCGGTGTTCGTGCTGCACCTCTACGACCGCGCCCTGCTCAACCGCGCCGCATTGAAAGTGGTCGGCTACACCCGCGACACGCCGAACCCGCCCGGCGGTGAAATCCAGCGCGACGCCAATGGCGACCCGACCGGCATGCTGATCGCCCGCCCCAACGCGATGATTCTCTATTCGACCCTGGCCAAGGGACCGAAACTGCCACTGGAATACCAAGTCAACTCGACCCGGCAATTCATGCGCGAACTCAATCGCCTCGGTGTCACCAGCGCCATCGACGCCGGTGGTGGTTATCAGAATTACCCGGACGACTATCAGGTCATTCAGCAACTGGCCAAGGACCAACAGCTCACGGTGCGCATCGCCTACAATCTGTTCACCCAAAAACCCAAGGAAGAGCTGACCGACTTCAAGAACTGGACCAGCACCTCCCATTACGGTCAGGGTGACGACTTCCTGCGGCACAATGGTGCCGGAGAAATGCTGGTGTTTTCGGCGGCGGATTTCGAAGACTTTCTCGAGCCGCGTCCGGACCTGCCGCCAACCATGGAACAGGACCTGGAGCCGGTGGTTCGCCATCTCGTCGAGCAACGCTGGCCATTCCGCCTGCACGCCACCTACAACGAATCCATCAGCCGTATGCTTGATGTGTTCGAGAAGGTCAATCGCGACATTCCGTTCGACGGCTTGCCATGGTTTTTCGATCACGCCGAAACCATTACCCCGCAGAACATCGAGCGGGTCAAAGCCTTGGGCGGCGGGATCGCGATCCAGGATCGCATGGCGTTTCAGGGCGAGTACTTTGTCGACCGCTACGGCGCCAAGGCCGCCGAGCACACGCCACCGATCGCACGGATGCTTGCCGAAGGCGTTCCCGTTGGCGCCGGCACCGATGCCACGCGGGTGTCGAGCTACAACCCCTGGACGTCGATGTATTGGCTGATCAGCGGGCGCACCGTTGGTGGTCTGGCTCTGTACCCGCAAGGCTTGAGCCGTGACACCGCACTGGAGTTGTTCACCCACGGCAGTGCCTGGTTTTCTTCCGAGCAAGGCAAGAAAGGCCAGATCAAGGTCGGGCAACTGGCGGATTTGATTGCACTGTCGGCGGACTATTTCCACATCGAGGATGAGGCGGTGAAATGGATCGAGTCGGTGCTGACGATTGTCGATGGCAAGATCGTCTATGGCGCCGTCGAGTTCGAGAAATTCGGTCCGCCCCCCGTGCCGGTGGTGCCGGAATGGTCACCGGTGGTTAACGTGCCCGGCCATTGGAAACCGCTGGCGCCGATGACGGCGCAGGTTCATCAATGCGTCGGGGCTTGCGCGGTGCATGCTCACGGCCATGATCGGGCGCGATTGTCTTCGGCACCGGTCAGTGACTTTCAGGGGTTCTGGGGAGCGTTTGGCTGTTCGTGTTTTGCGTTTTGAATTGAACCGCTGTAGGCAGATGGCTGACCTGGCCTTGCGGATGTACCCGAAACCATTGTGGGAGCGAGCCTGCTCGCGAAAAACCTCTGGACAACGCGTTCATTCAGACAGCACGCATTATCGTTGGCGTCCATCGCAGGCAAGCCAGCTCCCACAGGGGAACGCATACACCTGCAATCAGGTCGGCTGGCAGGCCGCCTCGCGGTGCTGTTGCGATAGGCGCCCCCTGCGCTCGGCCTTCCGACGGCGCAGATCAAGATCAAAAGCCAGAGCCACTGGAAACGGTAGGAGCGAGCTTGCTCGCGAAAATCGTCCGGACAACGCGTTCATTCAGACAGCACGCGTTATCGTTGGCACCCATCGCAGGCAAGCCAGCTCCCACAGGGGAACGCATACACCTGCAATCAGGTCGGCTGGCAGGCCGCCTCGCGGTGCTGTTGCGATAGGCGCCCCCTGCGCTCGGCCTTCCGACGGCGCAGATCAAGATCAAAAGCCAGAGCCACTGGAAACTGTAGGAGCGAGCTTGCTCGCGAAAATCGTCCGGACAACGCGTTCATTCAGACAGCACGCGTTATCGTTGGCACCCATAGCAGGCAAGCCAGCTCCCACAGGGGAACGCATACACCTGCAATCAGGTCGGCTGGCAGGCCGCCTCGCGGTGCTGTTGCGGTAGTCGCCCCCTCGAGAGGCCGAGCGCAGGTTCTGCGCAGTGGGCAACCCGGCATGGATGCCGGGTTAGCCGCGCACGGCCATGGATGGCCGATCGCGGCGGGCCCACGGAGCAGGACCGGAGCGAGGGCATGCCGAGCACTAGCGAGGCACCGAACGAAAGGGGCAAAAGCCCTTGGTTACTTGGGGCTTTTCCAAGTGACTCGCCGTAAGGGCGAAACCGCCAGCAGCCGTTACCGCACAACGGATATGTACCCATTCAACAAAAGAAACACCGCGCAACCACCACACAAAACGAGTCCGGCTGTATCCGCTTACAATGCCCACACCTCCCAAACCGGCCTCCCCATGGACATCGACCTCGCCCGTACCTTTCTGGAAATCGTCCGCCACGGCAGCCTCGCCGCCGCAGCGGAAAAACTCCACGTTACCCAGACCGCGATCACCGCACGTGTACAGAAACTTGAAAACCAGCTGGGCAGCACGCTGTTCGTGCGCAACCGCGCCGGTGCTCGTTTGACCCCGAACGGCGAAGCCTTTGTGGTCTACGCCAATCAACTGGTCGAAACCTGGGAAGCCGCACGCCGGGACTTGCCGTTGCCAGAGGGCTACCACGACGTACTGCACATCGGCGGCGAAGTCAGTCTGTGCAACCCGTTGATGCTCAGTTGGGCCGGCGAACTGCGGGAGAAGATTCCCGGCCACGCGCTGCGCATGGAGATCCGCGACGGTGAAAACCTGCTGCGCCAACTGGAACTGGGGGTGCTGGACGCGGCGCTGGTCTATCAGCCCGAGTATTGGCCGCGCCTGCAAGTCGAACAGGTGCTGGAAGAAAAACTGATTCTGGTCCGTCTGACCGCAAACCCTGAACCCTACGTGTACATCGACTGGGGCCAGGACTTTCGCCGTCAGCACGATGCCGCGCTACCGGAGAAAGCCAAGGCAGCGCTGAGCTTCAACCTCGGTCCGCTGGCCCTGCAATACATTCTGGAAAACGGCGGCAGTGGCTACTTTCGTACCCGGGTGGTGCAGAGCTACCTGGAAAGCGGTGTACTGGAACAAGTGCCGAAAGCCCCGGAATTCAGCTACCCGACCTATCTGGTTTACTCCCGCGACCGTGACTCGGCGACCCTGCAACACGCTTTCGACCTGCTGCGCGAAGTCATCCAGTCCGACGATGACTGGTCGCAACGCTGGAACCCGCTGACCTGAGTCCGGTTTACACCGGAACATGGCGTTTGTGTCTTCTGGCTTCGACCCTCCGGAAACGGCGGGATCGTCTAATCTGCTGGGACAACAATAACCACAGGTGAACGCAGTGAGGCAGACCACCGAGGCTTTCCGCACCCGCTATCGCGCTGACATTCATCCACGCTACAACCCCTGGCTGCACGGCGGCTTTGTGCTGCTGTTCGGGTTGCTGGCCATCGGGGCATTCTGGAGCACCGTGCATCAGGTGCTGCCGCTGGAATGGCTGGCAGTGCCGCTGACGTTGTTATTCTTCAACTTCGGCGTGTACACGGTCCATCGCCACCTCGGCCATCACAAAAAAAGCTTCGCGCGGATGTTCTATGCCCGCCATGCCGGTGACCATCACAGCTTCTTCGCACCCGACCACATGACTTACGGCAGCGCCCGCGACTGGCGGGTGATCCTGTTTCCAGCCTGGCTGATCGTGGTGCATACGCTCGTCATCACCTTGCCCGTCTGGTGGCTGCTCAAGCAGTTCGATGCCAACGTCGCCGGATTGGTCGGCGGCTGCCTGGTCCTCGGTTACCTGACTTATGAAGTGTTCCATGCCTGCGAGCACTTGCCGCCCTCGAACCCGGTAACGCGCTGGCCGTGGATCCGTCAGATGCGCCGTCTGCACGAACTGCATCATCGCCGGGAGTTGATGCAGGAACGCAATTTCAACATCGTTTTTCCACTGATGGACTACCTGTTCGGCACCCTTTATTGGGAGCCCGAGCCGACTTACCTGTACCCGACGAGAACGCCCATGACCCGCATGCAGCATCAGATCAACATTGCCGGTAACCCGATTGACGTGCTCGCCTACGCCAGCACCGTGACCCGCTGGCCGGAGTGGCACCCGTCGTCGCTCAAGGTCAAGGGCCAGGGCGGTCCGTTACATGCCGGGGCGCGCTTCGAAGAAGACATCAGGGCTGGCGGGCGCGAGGGGCATTTACGCTGGGCGGTCAACGAGTATTTGCCCGGTCGTCGCTGGAGCGCTCGTGCTCAGGGCGATCATGGCCTGTCGTTGGTGGTGACTTACGAATGCGAGGCCGAGGGCGATGGCACGCGGTTTGTCCGCACCCTGGAGTACCAGTTCAGCGGCCTGGCGATGCGCATCGCCAACCGTCTGCTGCTGAAGCGGCGCATCAATCATGAATCAGCCGCGTCGATGCTGGCCTTGCGCGAAATGGCCCACAAGCACCTGGCCCCGACGGGAGTCACCGTGTGAGTCGAACCGTCAAGTTCCGCCATGTCGTGTTGCTGGTGATCGTGGCCATTGCCGCCTTTCTGCTGCTGATGCCGACCAAGGTGCAACCGGTGGCCTGGACGCCGCCACCGGCGCCTTCGCTCACCAATGGACCCTATGCCGACAATCAGCGCCTCAAAGGCATGGAGCGTGTGGGCGCCGACGATATCGACGGGCCGGAAGCCTTGTTGCTGGAGGACAATGTCCTCATCACCGGCCTGCACGACGGCCGGCTGATTCGCACCAGCCTCGATGGTAAGGTCACCAAAGTGCTGGCCGACACCGGCGGGCGGCCGCTGGGACTGGCGCGTCATCCCAATGGTTTGCTGGTGATCGCCGACGGGGTCAAGGGCTTGCTGTCGCTGGACGCTCAAGGACGGTTGATTGCGTTGACCACGGCGGCGAATGGCGTGGCCTTTGGTTTCACCGACGACGTGGCCATCGACAAGTCCGGGCATTACGCCTATTTCAGTGATGCTTCCAGCCGCTTCGGATACGGCCACGATGGCGAGGCGATCATGGAGCACGGCGGCGATGGTCGCTTGCTACGCTATGACTTCCAGACCGGTAAAACGGCGGTCCTGCTGGATAAACTCGAGTTTGCCAACGGCGTGACCCTGGGACCGGACGATGCTTTTGTGCTGGTCAACGAAACCGGTGCCTATCGCATCAGTCGTTACTGGTTGAGCGGGCCGAAAGCAGGTACTCATGATGTGTTTATCGACAACTTGCCGGGACTGCCGGACAACCTCGCTTTCAATGGCCGGGACCGTTTCTGGGTGGCGCTGTATGCCCCGCGCAACGCACTGCTCGATGCCACGGCAGCACATCCCTTCGTGCGCAAGATGATCGTGCGGGCGATGACGGTTCTGCCCAAACCAGTGGAGAAACGCGGGTTTGCATTGGGGCTGGATGTCGAGGGCAAGGTGATTGCCAATCTCCAGGACGGCAGCAGCGACAATTACTCGCCGATTACCACGGTGCGTGAGTATGGGGAGTGGTTGTATTTCGGGTCGTTGAAGGCCAGACACATGGTGCGCTTACCGCTTACCACGGCATTACAGAAGTAACGCAAATCAAAAATGTGGGAGCGGGCTTGCTCGCGAAAGCAGTGTGTCAGTCGACATATGTATTGACTGACATACCGCTTTCGCGAGCAAGCCCGCTCCCACAGGGATTTTGCACGGCCTGATCAACGAGGATTCCTCTCACCATCGCGCACCGCATTATCGGTTTCTTCACGAACGCGTTCCGGGTCAAGGTCGGTGCCGTCGTCCTGGTCCATGGGGATGGCGCCTTCGTTGTTGGGCAGTTCGTCGATACCCGGCTCATCTTCAGGGTTGACGGTGGTGCGCCCCGGGCTCAATGGCTCGGGATGGGTGGGGATGGGGTCGTAGCCGCCCTGCTCTTCGCTGGGGAATTTAGGGTCATTCATTGGGGCACCTCGCATGGAGCCGTAAGGTCGGACTCTGATCATTCGAGGTGCCGGGATTTATCGCCGTTCCAATTTTTCAGTCACCGGTCGTCGGTGGCTGGGGCGACATGTCAGGACGACTGGAGTTGTTGGACGATCTTGTCCTTGACCTGCAAGCGCTTCTCCTTGAGCTTCTTCAGTGCGTCATCACTGGGCGCATCCGATTGGGCGGTTTCAGCCTTTACCACCTCGGCGTCCGCCTGCGAATACTTGTTGATCAGTGAATCCAGTAACGGATCCTTGGTGCGTTTTTGCTGGATATCTTCCTTTGAAAGTTTCAAGTCCTGATAAAGGTCGTGTGGCACCGGCATGGAACACCTCCGTTGTTGATCGGTGGCAAACGCGATCGATTGCGTTCACCAACTATCAGAATGGCCTCGGTCTGCGGGTTCTGTCGACCGCCTATCAGACCAGCGGTGTCCGTTCGTCGTCCTGTCGCAAACCCGATAAAACCTTTGCCCGTCCGTCGGCATCCACAGATTAACGATCACATGATCGTCCATGAAAACCTGTGTGGAGAATGACCAATGGACGGATTGACCCTGCGCCACCTCACTTTGGCCGTAGCCTTGAGCACCAGCATGGGCGCGGCTTTCGCGGCCACTGACAATGACTTCGTCGACAACGCGGCTGCCGGCGGTATCGCGGAAATTGAAACCAGCAAACTGGCACTGGAAAAAAGTGCCTCGGCCGACGTCAAGGCGTTTGCCAACATGATGATCACCGATCATTCCAAGGCGAATAAAGAACTGGCGGCCATCGCGAAGAAACATGATATCGAAGTGCCGGATGAAACGACGCTAGTGAAGCAGGCCAAGGAAAAGATCCTCGACATGCGTGACGAATCGTTCGACGCCGCCTACGCCAACAATCAGGTCAAGGCGCACGAAGACACCATCGAACTGTTCAAGAAAGAAGCCAACACCGTGACCGACGACAAAGTCAAAGGCGCTACCGAACTCAAAGGGTTCGCACAGAAAATGTTGCCGGGTCTGGAAAAACACCTGGATATGGCGAAAAAACTGCAAGCCGCCCATCCGAGCAAGTAACCCGCGCCAAAACAAAAAGACCGCCTCCATGGAGTAAAGCCGATCAGTTAAGCGAAAGCTGACTCTTGTAGGAGCGAGCTTGCTCGCGATGGACGCCAACGATAACGCGTATTTTCTGGATTCACGCGTCGTCCTGAAGTCCATCGCGAGCAAGCTCGCTCCTACGGAGTCGATGTGCGCGTATGAAAATATCCGGTGGGAGAAAACAACTATTTCATACGAGAAATGTCACTGACTTGCACCGGTCATTTTTTGGCGAATCGGCGCACACTTTCAGGGAGTCAAGACACATGGCAGCACTGCAAACCACCACACTCGAAGCGATCAAGAAAAGCCAGACGCAACTGCTTGCCGACTGGACCAGGAGTCTTGAGACCAGCGGTGCCTCGCGCAATATAAAAGAGCTGGATCTGAAGCAGCAGACCTCGGAATTTCTGCACTTGATCGTCGCCGGCCTTGAAAACGGCAACAGCCAGAATGTAGCGGCGCCAGGCTGGGACGAGATTCGCCAGTTTCTTGAAAAGCTCTCCCATACCCGTGCCCTGCTCGGCCAGGATTCGCAGCAGACCGCCAGTTTCATCTTCGCGTTGAAAGGCCCTCTGTTCGCCCTGTTGCAAAATCATTACCAGGACAATCCGGCACTGCTGGCCGAACAACTCTGGGAAGTCTCCGAACTGCTCGACGCGCTGGGCATGCACACGATCCGCACGTTCCAGAAATCCCGCGAAGCGGTGATCAAGCGACAGCAGGAAGAGCTGCTTGAGTTGTCGACCCCGGTGGTCAAGCTCTGGGACGGCGTCCTGGCGCTACCGATGATCGGCACCCTCGACTCGCAGCGCACTCAGGTAGTGATGGAATCGCTGTTGCAACGCATCGTCGACACCGGCTCGGAAATCGCCATCATCGACATTACTGGCGTGCCGACCGTCGACACCCTGGTCGCCCAGCACTTGCTCAAAACCGTGACCGCCATTCGCTTGATGGGCGCCGATTGCATCATCAGCGGCGTGCGTCCACAGATCGCCCAGACCATCGTGCACCTGGGGCTGGACCTGCAAGGCGTGGTCACCAAAGCCAACCTGGCCGATGCGCTGAAACTGGCCCTGACCCGACTGGGCATAACCGTCAGCAAGGCGGATTGAGCCGATGGAGCGTATTCCGATTTTGCAGATGGGCAACTTCCTGCTGGTGACCATCCAGGTCGACATGCACGACCAGTTGGCCCTGACGCTCCAGGATGATTTGTCCGAGCGCATCAGCCGGACATCTGCCCGGGGTGTGTTGATCGATATCTCGGCCCTGGACATGGTCGATTCGTTCATCGGCCGGATGATCGGCACCATTTCCGGGCTGTCGAAAATCATGGACGCCCAGACCGTGCTGGTCGGCATGCAGCCCGCCGTTGCGATCACGCTGGTTGAACTCGGGCTGACCCTGCCCGGTGTCAGCACTGCACTGAATGTCGAACGCGGAATGAAATTGCTTCAGGATCGAGTACGCGAGCAATGACCGTGCGCAGTAGCGGTAGCCAACCCATTCATATCGAACAGGACGTGGTCCTGGCGCGCCAGACCGCGCGTAAGCTGGCCACCGAATGCGGCATGCGTCTGATTGACCTGACCAAACTGGTGACCGCCGTCAGCGAGCTGGCGCGCAACACCATGGTGTATGGCGGTGGTGGCGACATGGACTGGCAAATCCTCGACGAAAACGCGCGCACCGGTTTGCGCCTGACATTCCGTGACGAAGGCCCGGGCATCCACGACATCAAACTGGCGATGACCGACGGCTGGACCTCCGGCAGCGGCCTCGGGCTGGGCCTGACCGGCGCCAAGCGGCTGGTGGAAGAGTTCGAACTCGACACCGCGCCCGGCAAAGGCACTCGCATAACGATCACGCGATGGACATGAATATCGGCGGTTCGATGACGCAGGTATTAATCATCGAAGACAGCAGCCAGATCGGTCACGCACGCCGCACCGCTCAGCGCCTCGCAGAAAAGAACGGCTTTGACGCCACGGATGCCGGGCGTGTGGCGCTGGTGGCCACAGAGCTTGCCACTAACATTATCAAGCACGCCACCCGCGGTGAACTGCATGTGAGGGTGTTGCCGCGCCCTTCAGGCTCAGGCATCGAAATGCTCGCCATCGACCGCGCCAATGGCTTTGATTTGCACGCGTGCCTGGCCGACGGGTTTTCCACCCGCGGCACCCAGGGCATTGGCCTTGGTGCGGTGTCGCGCCAAACCGACGTGTTCGATGCCTATGCCGATGCGCGGGGTGCCGTGCTGTTGACCCGGTTGTACCCGCGCAGCGACAAGGCGCCGGACCGGCGGATCGGCGTCAGCCAGCATTCATTGGGTAATGACCCGGCCTGCGGCGACGTCTGGCACCTGGCCTTCGACGGACCAAGCATCAGTGCGCTGGTGATCGACGGCCTGGGTCATGGCGAAGACGCCGAACGTGCCGCCCGCGCCGGCGAAAAAACCTTTGCCCGGTCGCCGTTCACCTCGCCGGTGCTGCTGCTGGAAGACATCCATCAGTCAATGATCGGGACGCGGGGTGGCGCCTTGGCCATCGCACAGTTCGATGGCGCGGCCAACGCGCTGAGATTCGTCGGGATCGGCAACATCGGTGCCTGCGTGATCGGCCCGGACAAAACCCGCGGCCTGGCCTCCCACCCTGGCATCGTCGGTGGGCAATACCGGAAAGCGCAGCCCTTTGACTATGCTCACGTGAACGGACATTTGTTGATCATGTACAGCGACGGCCTGCAGTCCCGTTGGAACCTGCAAGATTACCCCGGCCTGGTGCATCGGCACCCCGCCGTGATTGCCGCCATTCTGCACCGCGATTTCTGCCGTGGACGGGACGATGTCACAGTGTTGGTCATTGCTCTGGAGACGGCCCATGGCTAAGTCGCCCCTGAGTCAGATTGACGAACAAGCCGCGTTGGTGGCGCAGCTGCAAAGCGAAGTCGACGCTCTGCGCGAAGAGCTGGATGAAACCAACCAGGGCGTGCTGGCGCTGTACGCCGAGCTCGACACTCAGGCAGAAGAGCTGCGTCAGGCCTCAGACCTGAAAAGTCGTTTCCTGTCGTACATGAGCCACGAGTTCCGCACGCCGCTGGGTTCGATCCTGAGCATTGCCAGCCTGCTGACCGATGAAATCGACGGCCCCCTGAGTCTTGAACAGCACAAACAGGTCACCTTCGTCAGCACCGCCACGCGAGAGTTGAGCGACATGGTCGATGACTTGCTCGACCTCGCCAAGATCGAGGCCGGGCGCATCACCATCTCGCCCGCCTGGTTCGACATGTTTGACCTGTTCGCCGCCCTGCGTGGCATGTTCCGCCCGATTGTCGATGCGACCTCCGTGGACCTGATTTTCGAAGAACCGGTCGGTTTGCCACGGTTGTACACCGACGACAAAAAGCTCGCGCAAATCCTGCGCAACTTCATTGCCAACTCGCTGAAGTTCACCACCCGAGGCGAAATCCGCGTCTCGGCGCAGTTGGAGGGCAGCGACCAGGTACGCTTCGCCGTGACCGATACTGGAGTAGGTATCGCTGCCGAGCTGCATGGGGCATTGTTCGAAGACTTCTCCCAAGTCGACTCACCCCTGCAAAAACGCTTGCGCGGGACGGGTTTGGGACTGTCCTTGTGTAAACGCTTCGCGGCACTGCTGGGAGGTGACGTCGGGGTCAAGAGTACACCGGGGGTCGGCTCGACCTTCTTCGTGATCATCCCGCTGGCCATTGCCATGGAGCCCGCCGATGAAACGTGATATCCATCTGCTGATCGTCGATGACAACGTCGCCACGCGCTACGCCTTGCGTCGACGCCTGGAACCGCACGGCTACCTTGTGCTGGAAGCCGGGACCGGCGGTGACGGCCTGGCGTTGATCGAAAACCATACGATCGATGCGCTGATTCTGGACGTCAACCTGCCGGACATGAGCGGCTTCGACATCGTGCGCAAACTGCGTTCCGAAGCCGCCACCGCCCTGCTCCCGGTGATCCACGTGTCCGCCGCATCCATCCAGACCGGCGACATCATCACTGGCCTGGACGCCGGAGCCGACGCCTACCTGATCCACCCCGTGGACCCGGATGTGTTGCTCGCGACCTTGCGTACGCTGCTGCGGGTCCGTGATACCGAAAATGCCCTGCGTGAAAGCGAAGCGCGTTTTCGCGAGATTTTCGTCAACGTCTCGGCGCCCATCGCCGTGCTGGACGCGCAGTTCAAGGTGCATGAATGCAATCACGCGTTCGCCCGACTGATCCAGGACAATCGCGACCTGGACGCCCTGCGCGAGTGCTTCGCCGACCAGCAGGACGCGATCCTCGATGAACTGCGCTTGCGCCTGACCGCTGGCGAGCGCTGGAAAGGCACGCTGAACATGCGGGTCGAAGGTGAGTTGCGGGAAACCGAGTGGCAGATCTCGCCCTATCGCACGCCGGAGCTGAGCCTGGTGTTCGTGGAGGACGTCACCGAACATCGCCACCGCGAACGCTCGCACCTGGCCCGACTGGATGATGCGACGTCGCAGCTGGAACATGAAATCGCCGAACGAGTGCGTACCGAAGCGCAGTTGCTGCAAGTGCAGAAGATGGACGCACTGGGCAAACTCACCGGCGGCATCGCCCATGACTTCAACAACTTGCTGACCGGCATCATCACCAGCCTGGAGCTGATCCAGAAACGCGTCACTGACGGGCGCACCGACAAGGTCGTTCTTTACGCCGAAGCGGCACTGAACTCGGCCACCAGCGCCGCCTCGCTGACTCATCGCTTGCTGGCCTTTGCCCGCCAGCAACCGCTCGATACCCGGCCGGTGGACATCAACGAACACATCCGTTCGCTGGAAGAATTGCTGGTACGCACCATCGGCGAACACATTGCGCTGAAACTCGAACTGACCTCGAAGGCAGCGATTGCGCTGGTCGATCCGATTCAACTGGAAAGTGCGGTGCTGAATCTGGTGATCAACGCCCGCGATGCTCTGCCTCAGGGCGGCAATATCTGGGTCAGCACCTACGCGGCGTACTCACACGGCGATCTGAAACTGGCGGACGGGGCGTACGTCGCGCTGTCGGTGCGCGACGACGGCACCGGCATCGAACACAGCGTGATCGACAAGGTGTTCGACCCGTTTTTCACCACTAAGCCGCTGGGCCAGGGCACCGGGCTGGGGCTGTCGAGTATTTACGGGTTCGCCCGGCAATCCGGGGGCGATGCGCACATCCGCAGCGTGGCGCGACGCGGCACTGAAGTGACCATCATGCTGCCCGCCAGCGCTGATCCGACCCGCGCTGAAACGGAATCTTCGGCCGTGGACCCGCAAGGCTCGGGCGAGCATGTGCTGATTGTCGAAGACATGCCGTCGGTGCGCATGTTCGTTGCCGAAGTGCTGGTGGATGCGGGTTATCGCTGCACGCAGGTGGGTGATATCGAAGGTGCGCTGGAACGCCTGCAAAACGACCCTTCCATCAATCTGATGCTGACGGACGTGGGCCTGCCGCGCATGAACGGCCGGGAACTGGCGGACGTCGCCCGTGGCTGGCGCGAAGGGTTGCCGATCCTGTTCATGACCGGCTACGCGGAAAACGCCCTCAACCGCCAGGTGTTCCTCGGCGATGGCATGGACATGCTGATCAAGCCATTCCAGATCAGCGAGCTGCTGGACAAGGTCCGCCGCACCCTCGACTGCGCCTGACAAACCGATTCGCGAGCAAGTCAGATCGCCGCACCGCCGCTCCCACACTGGATCTGTGTCGTTCACAAATCACCTGTGGGAGCGGGCTTGCTCGCGAAGAGGCCAGCAAAAGCAACTCACCTCTCAAGCGTCCCCAAGCACCCGAGCCAAAAACGGCGCGGTCCGGCTCTTTTTGCTGCTGGCAACTTTCTGCGGCATGCCCGCCACCACAATCTTGCCGCCCTGATCCCCGGCCCCCGGCCCGATGTCGATCACCCAGTCACTCTGCGCCACCACGCGCATTTCATGTTCGACGACAATCACCGTGTGCCCCGCCGTGACCAGCGTGTTCAATTGCTCAAGCAAGCGATCGACATCCCGCGGGTGCAACCCGGTGGTGGGCTCGTCGAGCACATACAAGGTTGCGCCGCGCTGGTTGCGTTGCAGTTCGGTGGCCAGTTTGATCCGCTGGGCTTCGCCGCCGGACAACTCGGTCGCCGGCTGGCCGAGACGCAGATAGCCCAGACCGATGTCACGCAGCACCTCCAGTGAGCGACGGATACCCGGTTGCTCAACGAACACCTCTACCGCTTCCTCCACCGTCAACTGCAACACCTGGGCAATGTTCAAACCCTGCCAGGTAATCGCCAGCGTTTCCGGGTTGTAGCGCGCGCCATGGCACGTCGGGCATGGCGCGTAGACGCTGGGCATGAACAGCAACTCGACGCTGACAAAGCCTTCGCCTTCGCAGGTCGGGCAGCGGCCCTTGGCGACGTTGAAGGAGAACTGGCCGGCATCGTAGCCCTCGGCATGCGCCTCGGCTGTCGCGGCGTACAGTTTGCGCACGTTGTCGAACAGCCCGGTGTAGGTTGCCAGGTTCGAACGTGGCGTGCGGCCGATGGGTTTCTGATCGACTTGCACCAGCCGCTTGATCGACGCCAGCCCTGCGCTGACCTGTCCGCCACTGACGTGCGGCGCATCGTCTTCAAGGCTCAGCTCTTGCGGTTCGCTGTCACTCGCCCCACGCCCGAGATGCGCGCCCACCAGTTCCAGCAACGCCTGACTGACCAGGCTGGATTTGCCGGAGCCCGAAACGCCGGTCACCGAGGTGAAACAGCCCAGCGGAAACTCGACACTGAGATTGTCCAGGTTGTTGCGGGTGATGCCCTCCAGCCGTAGCCAATCGGTCGGCTTGCGGCTGGTTCGCGTCTGACGGACCTGATCGGCGAACAGGTACGCGCGCGTTTGCGAGTTCGTCACTTGCGCCAGACCTTGCGGCGGCCCGCTGTATAGAATCCGGCCACCATGCTCACCCGCCGCCGGCCCTACATCGATCAGCCAGTCGGCGCGACGCATGGTTTCCAGGTCATGCTCGACCACGAACAAGGTATTGCCAGCCGCTTTCAAGCGTTGCAGGGCTTCGAACAGCGCTTCGCCATCCGCCGGGTGCAAACCGGCGGACGGCTCATCCAGCACGTAAATCACCCCGAACAACTGCGAACCCAATTGCGTCGCCAGACGCAGGCGTTGCAACTCACCGGACGACAATGTCGGCGTGCTGCGCTCCAACGCCAGGTAACCGAGCCCCAGATCGGTCAACGTGCTGACCCGCTCCAGCAAGTCCTGGGCGATCCGCTGCGCGGCCAGGCGTTTTTCCACCGACAGGTTGGGCGTGTGGCGTACATCCGGCGCGTTGGCGTGACCACTGGCGCCGTGGGCCACTCGCTGCTCACGAGCCTCGCGGGTCTGGTCGTGGGTCAAGACCTCGCCCGCCTCATCGGCCTGTTCGAGGTAACTGTGAGCCGCCACCGGCTTCAAGACTTCGGCCACTTGCAGCAACGGCATTTGCGACAACTCGCCGATGTCGTAACCGGCGAACGTCACCGACAGCGCCTCGCGTTTGAGCCGTTTGCCGTCGCACACCGGGCACGGGCTGCCGAGCATGAATTGCGAAACGCGCTTCTTCATCAGCGCGCTTTGCGAATGGGTGAAGGTGTGCAGGATGTAGCGTCGGGCACCGGTGAAGGTGCCTTGGTAACTCGGTTCCATGATGCGCTTGAGTGCGACGCTGGTTTCTTCGGGCGTGAGCCCGGCATACACCGGAACAGTCGGGGTTTCCTCGGTGAAGAGAATCCAGTCGCGCTGCTTTTTTGGCAGATCGCGCCATGGCTTGTCGACGTCATAGCCCATGGTGACGAGGATGTCCCGCAGGTTCTGTCCCTGCCACGCCGTGGGCCAGGAGGCGACCGCGCGCTGGCGAATGGTCAGGCTGGGGTCCGGGACCATCAAGGCTTCAGTGACTTCATACACCCGCCCCAAACCATGACATTCCGAGCAAGCGCCTTGGGGTGTATTGGGCGAAAAATCTTCGGCGTACAGCATCGGCTGCCCCGGCGGATAGCTGCCGGCGCGGGAGTACAGCATGCGGATCAGGCTCGACAATGTGGTCACGCTGCCCACCGAAGACCGTGTGCTCGGCGTGCCCCGCTGTTGTTGCAAGGCGACCGCGGGTGGCAGGCCTTCGATGGAATCGACGTCCGGCACGCCGACCTGATCGATCAGGCGCCGCGCATACGGCGCCACGGATTCGAAATAGCGCCGCTGCGCTTCGGCGTACAGGGTCGAGAACGCCAGGGACGATTTCCCCGAACCGGATACGCCGGTGAACACCACCAGGGCATCCCGAGGGATGTCGACGTCAATGTTCTTGAGATTGTGTTCACGGGCACCGCGCACTCTGACCATGCCGGAAGGATTGGAGGTGCGCTTGGAAGTCATCAGGTGGCCTTGATCAAATTGCAGAAATAACACAGGCCCGGGTGGGAGCGGGCTTGCTCGCGAAGACAATTTATCATTCAACATTGATGTCGGCTGACACGACGCTTTCGTCGGAACGCCGCCCGGAGCAAGCCCGCTCCCACAGTTTGATTGGGGTTAGTCGTTGAGCACGGTGCGGACCATTCGGGTGAGCGACTCGGGGCTATAAGGTTTGCTCAGCAAAAAAGTGTCGGGGCTGAGTTGGTGATTGCGCGAAATAATGTCACGGGTGTGGCCGGACGTGAACAGCACCGCCACCGGTGGCGTCTGCACTTTGGCCCACGCCGCCAGGTCCGAACTTTTGATCAGCCCGGGCATGACCACGTCGGTGAAAATCAGCTCCACCGTCACGCCGTCCAGCAACATCTGCATAGCGGCATCGCCGTTGGAGGCGGTCAGGACCTGATAGCCCTCCTCGCTCAACAATTCCACCGCCGAAACGCGCACCGCTTCATTGTCCTCGACCACCAGAATGGTTTCATGGCCGCCGCGTTGCAGCGCGTCTGGGGTCGCTGTTTCATTGAGCAACGGCCGCAGGCTTCGCGGAAAATACAGCTGCACCCGAGTGCCCTGCCCCTCGACGCTGGACATCTCGATGTGCCCGTCACTCTGTTTGACGAAACCGAACACCATGCTCAGCCCCAAGCCCGTACCCTGGCCGTCGGCCTTGGTGGTGAAAAACGGTTCGAATGCTTGCGCGAGCACCTGCGGCGACATGCCGATGCCGGTATCGGCCACGGCGACGCGGACATAATCGCCCGCCGAAATCCCCTTGCCCGTGCAGAATTTGCGGTCGAGTGCGACGTTCTCGGCGCTCAGTTCAATGGTCCCTTCACCCTGCATGGCGTCGCGGGCATTGATTGCCAGATTGAGGATGGCGTTTTCCAGTTGATTGCGATCGACGTTGATGTGCCAGGACGCTTGAGGCAACCGCACATCAATCTGGATGGTTTCTCCCAGTGCCCGCTGCAACAGTTCGCCCAGGCCTTCGAAGATTTGCCGTGGGTCGCAGACCGCTGGCGACAGCGGCTGACGGCGGGCGAATGCGAGCAATTGCGAAGACAGCTTTGCGCCACGCTCCACCGCCGCAATCGATGCGCTGACCCGGCGCTGCACGTTGGCATTGTCCGGCTCATGCCGCGCCAGCAAGTGCAGGTTGCCGGCAATCACCTGCAACAGGTTATTGAAGTCGTGGGCCACGCCGCCCGTGAGACTGCCGATGGCTTCGAGTTTCTGTGACTGGCGCAGTTGTTCTTCCGCCGCCAGCCGCGCTTCGACTTCGTCGGCGACGCGCTGCTCCAGATTTCGGGTGAACTTGAGCAGGGATTCTTCGGCGGTCTTGCGCTCATGGATGTCGATCAACACGCCGGGAAAGCGAAATGGCTGGCCTTGCTCATCGAACTCACAGCAACCGCTGGCCTGCACCCACAGGTAGCTGCCGTCAGGGCGCAGAATCCGGTATTCGGCGTTGAAAGGCTCGCCGGTGGTGACGGATCGATCGACCTGCTCGTTGACCCAGCTGCGGTCATCGGGGTGAATCCGCGCTTCAGCGAAGTCCGTCGGCAAGTCGCCGAGGTTATGCCCGGCCGGATAGGAAAAGGTCCGGGCAAAACGTTCATCGCCGGTGAGCAGATTGCCCTTGATGTCCCACACGAACGAGCCGAGCAAGGCACCGGCATTCAACGCCAGGCGCACCCGCTCATTGTCGGCGCGGTAGGCATCTTCGGCTTCCTGGCGACGGCGCTCGGAAATCACATGGTCAGTGGTTTCGACCACCATGGCCATGACCCCGGCCGGCGCGCCTTTGTCATTGGCCACCGGGCTGTAATAGAGGTCCAGCCAGACGTCTTCGGGGACGCCGTCCCTCAACAGCACCAGCTCTTTGTTGCGATAGGACAAGGTGCCGCCGGCCAGGCAGGTATCGACCACATGCCGGTTGAACTCGGCGACTTCCGGCCAGCCCAGCTCCACCGGGGAGCCGAGCAGGTAAGGATGCCGGCCACCGGCGAACGACGAGTACGCATCGTTATAAATCATGTAACCGGGGCGGCCCCACAGCATCACCATCGGCAGTGACGAGGCGAGCAACAGCTGCACCGCGCTGCACAGGCTGGCGGGCCAGGTGTCGATACTTCCCAGCTCGGTCCGGCTCCAGTCGAACGCGCGGATGCGCCCGGCCATTTCGCCGTTCCAACCGGCACACCCGTGGCTATCGTCTAGAAAATGCATCGACTGGCTCTGTGTCCTGTAAATGGCGCCCGATTGTTTCGAGCATCGCGGATGCCGATGGTTTCATAGAGGTATAGCTGATTCTCACGGCGATCTATGGCAACCACAGATCCCTGTAGGAGCGAGCTTGCTCGCGATGGATGTCAAGGCGCCGCGTTTATCCAGGCGTCCCCCGATTTCGTTAACGTCCATCGCGAGCAAGCTCGCTCCTACAGGGATCAATGGAAATCCCGGCTGCGTACGCTGATGCCATCCAATAGTGGGCTCAGGTCACTCAAACGTCCGGCGATCAAATGCCGCACCTCGCCTTCCTTCTCCCAGCGCCCATCGACCTTGAGCAACTGCGATCCGACCAACACCTGCCGTTGCCGCTCGGCCAGGTCGCGCCAGACCACCACATTGACGTTGCCGAACTCGTCTTCTAGGGTGACGAAGGTCACGCCACTGGCGGTGCCCGGACGCTGTCGACCGGTCACCAGCCCGGCGACGCTGACCGGTCGGCCATGCTCGACCTCCAGCAGTTCCTTCGAACTGCGGCAGCGCCGGGCTTTCAATTCGCCCCGCAACAGGGCCAGCGGATGCGGGCCGAGGGTGGTGCCGAGACTGTTGTAATCGGCCAGCAGGTCTTCACCGACCGTGGGTTTTGGCAACGCCACCGCGTCCTCTTCCTGGCTCGGCAAACCGGCGAACAAACCCAATTGTTTCTGCACCCCCGCCACCTCCCAGCGCGCCCGATGCCGGTCACCGGCCAGCCCACGCAACGCGCCGGCATCGGCCAGGTGCTCCTGCGCACGGGCATCGAGCCGCGCCCGTTCGCCGAGGTCGGCGATGTCGATAAACGCCCCCCTCGACCTCGCGATTTCGATTCGCCTCGCATCGTCCTCGCGAAAGCCCTTGATCATCCGCAGCCCCATGCGAATCGCCGGCTGCGCGCCGATGATCGGTTCGAGGCTGCAATCCCAGTCGCTGGCGCGCACGTCCACCGGGCGAATCTGCAAATGATGCCGGCGAGCGTCCTGCAGAATCTGGTCCGGGCTGTAGAAACCCATGGGCCAGCTGTTGATCAGCGCGCAGGCGAAGGCCGCCGGTTCGTGGCATTTCAACCAGCAACTGGCATAGGTCAGCAAGGCAAAACTGGCGGCGTGGGACTCGGGGAATCCGTAGCTGCCAAAGCCTTTGATCTGCTCGAAAATCTGCGCGGCGAATTCTGGCGTGTAGCCTTTTTTCTTCATGCCCGCAGCGAGGCGATCCTTGTGCGGTTCGAGACCTCCGTGACGTTTCCAGGCCGCCATGGAGCGGCGCAACTGATCCGCTTCGCCGGGACTGTAGCTGGCGGCGACAATCGCAATCTGCATGACCTGCTCCTGAAACAGCGGCACACCGAGGGTACGCTTCAACACTTCCCTCAACTCTTCGGAAGGGTAGCTTTCGAGCTCTTCCTTGTTTCGCCGCCGCAGATACGGATGCACCATCCCGCCCTGAATAGGTCCCGGGCGAACGATGGCCACCTCAATCACCAGGTCATAGAACTTGCGGGGCTTGAGCCTGGGCAGCATCGACATTTGTGCCCGGGATTCGATCTGGAATACGCCGATGGTGTCGGCACGGCTGATCATGTCGTAGGTTTGCGGGTCTTCGGAGGGCACCGTGGCCAGACTCAAGTCCAGGTCGCGATGACGGCGAAGCAGATCGAAACAACGACGAATCGCGCTGAGCATGCCCAAGGCCAGAATATCCACTTTGAGCAGCCCGACCGCATCGAGATCATCCTTGTCCCACTGAATGATGGTGCGCTCGGCCATCGCCGCGTTTTCCACCGGCACGAGGCTGTCCAGCGGCTGCTCGGAAATGACGAAGCCGCCGGGGTGCTGGGACAGGTGCCGGGGGAAACCGATCAGCTGTTGCGTCAAACTCAACACCCGGCGCAGCACCGGGCTCTCGGGATCGAACCCCCCTTCAAGCAGGCGCTCGACGGGCGGCGCCTTGTCACTCCAGTGTCCGCAGCAATCGGCCAGGGCATTGATCTGATCCGGCGGTAAACCCAGGGCCTTGGCCACATCGCGTACCGCGCCGGCCGCGTGATAGGTGCTGACCACCGCGGTCAACGCTGCGCGGGTCCGGCCATAGCGCTGAAACACGTACTGCAAGACTTCTTCGCGGCGTTCGTGCTCGAAGTCCACATCAATATCCGGCGGCTCGTTGCGTTCCTTGGAGAGAAAACGCTCAAACAGCATGTTCATGCGGTCCGGATCGATCTCGGTGATGCCCAAGGCGAAACACACCGCCGAGTTGGCCGCAGAACCTCGACCCTGACAGAGAATTTTCTCGCGTCGGGCGAAGGCAACAATGTCCTGAACGGTCAGGAAATAGCTTTCGTAACCCAGCTCGGCGATCAGCCCCAGCTCCTTGTCGATCAACCCGCGCACCTTCTCGCTCGCACCTGCGGGCCAACGCTCGCGAATGCCACGTTCGGTCAACTCGCTCAGCCAGGACGCTGCGCTGTGACCTTCCGGCACCAGTTCGCGGGGATACTGATAACGCAACTGGCCAAGATCAAAGGTGCAGCGTCGGGCAATGGTCAGCGTTTCATCGAGCAGCGCTTGCGGGTAGATCGATTGCAAAACATCGAGGCTGCGCAGATGCCGCTCGCCATTGGGGTGCAGGCGCAACCCGGCCTCGGCCACCGGCAGGTGATAACGGATGGCGGTCATGGTGTCCTGCAAGGCGCGCCGGCCACGGGTGTGCATGTGCACATCGCCGCTGGCCACTGCCGGGATTTGCAGTTCCCGCGCCAGCATCAACAGCTCGTTCAGCCGTCGGGTATCGTCCTGACCTCGATGCAGCTGGACCGCCAGCCACAGGCCTTCGGCGAAGGTCTGCTTCAGCCAGTGACCGCTTGCAAAATCATCCACCGCATCCGGCACCCACAACACCAACAGCCCCGGCAACGGCTCGCTGAAATCCTCCCGCAACACCTGATACTGGCCTTTTTGCGTGCGACGCCGCGCCCGGGTAATCAGCCGGCACAGGTTTTGATAGCCCTCAAGGTTCTCCACCAGCAACACCAGTTTCGGACCGTTCTCGATGCGTACTTCGCTGCCGATAATCAGCGGCAGCTCCACGGATTTGGCCGCTTGCCAGGCGCGGACAATGCCGGCCAGGGTGCATTCATCGGTGATCGCCAGCGCTTGATAACCCTGTTTTTTCGCCTGTTGAAAGAGTTCAAGGGCACTGGAAGCACCGCGCTGGAAACTGAAGTTCGACAGGCAGTGCAACTCGGCATAGTCGATGCTCATGCGAACCAGCCCTGCAACCACAACGGGCCGGTTTCGCCGACTGCACGATAGGCCCAGCCCTGCTGGCCGGAACGGGTTTCGATCAGGTAGTAATCGCGGCGCACGTCGTCGCCGTCCCACCAACCGGACTCGATGCGCTCCGGGCCCATGAGGATGCGCGTCGAACCTTCGTGGACCGCCTGCGGTTCCGTCAGCAACCAACCCGGACGCTGCACGCCCGGCATGACACCGCAACGCTGACTGTCGACACTGGCCTGCCACGCGCACTCCGGCCGGTGATCGGCCTGGAACCGCAAGCCATGCACCGCGTCATCCCCCAACCGCGCGCGCAAGCGTTCGCGCAGTTGCTCCCAGGGCAAGGACTGCTGCGGGCGATCGTCGAACAGTTCCTGATACTGGGGAACGAAGGCCGGCAAGTCTTCGGCGCGCAGGCGAAAGCCGCGCACCGGCGCCTCGACCTGGACTTGTTCCAGGCGCCCTCGGGCCAATTCGAAGAGCATTGCTGGATCGCGCTCGGCGCTGAGCAGGCCGACCTTGATCACGCTGTCCGGTAACCCGGCGTGTTCCAGGTGCAGGTCGAAACGCTGCACGCCGCTGTCGCGACCGCACAGGAACGCCGACAGATCGCCGGTCAACCGGCGTAACGGAAACAGCAGCGCCTGATGGGAGTGCACGTCGAAATTGAGCTCGATGCGCACATCGAACCGGTCCGGCGGCAGATAGAACGCCAGGGCCAGTCGCCGCGTACCCAGCAGAGCATCCAGGTGCTTGAGCACCTGAGACTCGAAACGCCGGGCCAGACTCTGCCGGGGCAACGCCTGCACCTGACTCAAGGTACGCAGCCCCATGCGCGACAACGCCGTGGCGACGCTGGCCTCCAGCCCGATCCGGTCGACGGGCAATTGCCCCAGATGATGCTGCAAGGCCTGATCGTCGGGCACCACCAGACCGTCATAGGCGTTGGCCAGAATCCGCGCCGCCACCGGGTTGGGTGCCGCAACGATCCGATGCCGAAACCCCAGCTCGCCGAGTTCAGCGCGCAATCGCGCTTCGAGTTGCGGCCAGTCCCCGAACAAACCCAGGCTGGACTCGATTTCAAACACCACCGCACGCGGGTAATGCACGCTGACCTGGGAGCTGAAGCGGTAGGCCCACGCGGCCAGAAACTGCTGCCAGTGCTCGATTTCGGCCGCGTCGTATTCCGCCGTGACAAAGCCTTTGCTCAAGGCCTGGGCGGCGGTCATCGACTGGCCGGGGCGCAAGCCCAGCGCCCGCGCCGAAGCGTTGACCGCCTGCAACACCCGACGCTGCGCCGGGCCGGTCAGCAGCGCCAGCGGCTCATCGGGGTCGGCGCGTTGACGCAGTACCGCGTCCAGCGCCAATTGCGGGAAAAGAATGCAGACCCAGCGCATGGCAACCTCAATGCCCCACGGGGAAGGCAATCGGCGCCGAACGGGCCAGCCCGCCCCGGCACTTGAGCACGCGCAATTGTGCTGGCCTGGCGTCGATGGCGATGCGCAGCGCGGCCGGTGACGGGTTGATCGCTTCATTGATCGAGCGGTAGGCGAACGCCAGGGTCGAGCCGGTTTCCGCCGCGACCTGCAAGCGGCGCAACGCCCGGTCATCGGCCTTGTGCGGCCAGCACAGCACCGCGCCGCAACTGCCCGAACGCAGGCATTGTTCCGCCGCCCACAGCGCATCGCGCTCGCTGGCCTGGATGATCGACAACTGGCGCAGATCGACCCCGGCGTTTTGCCACGCTTGCGGATACGGCACGTACGGCGGCGCCACCAGCACGATGCGCTCGCCCGCCGCCGACAGCCGCGCCAGCGCCGGCCACACCAGTTGCAACTCGCCAACGCCCTGCCCGGCCAGAAGGATTTCGGTCAGTGCCGCTTCCGGCCAGCCACCGTTGGGCAACGCCGCATCCAGCGCGGCATGCCCGGTGGGTTGCGGGCTGACGGTCGGGGGCGCAGGCCGGCCTTTCCAGACCTGGCCGCCATTGAACAGCGTATCCAGCGCAACGACGGCGCCCATCACCCTTGCCTCACCAGACCGCAGAACACCCCTTCGATCGCGAGGTCCTGATCGGGTTGAACGATGATCGGCTGGTAGGCCGGGTTACGCGGCAACAGGCGCACCGCGTCGCCGACCCGCTCGAAACGCTTGATGGTCACTTCGCCGTCGAGCCGCGCCACGACGATCTGGCCGTTAAATGCCTCGGGGTTGCGGTGCACGCCAACCAGATCGCCGTCGAGAATGCCGTCCTCGATCATCGAATCGCCTTTTACCCGCAGCATGTAGTCCGGCACCCGCGAAAAAATCGAAGGATCGAGCAACAACCGACTGTGCACCTCGGCATCGGCACCGATCGGCGCACCCGCGGCCACCCGGCCGAGGACCGGAATATCCAGCAACTCGGGCCGCGCCGGTTGCCCGAGCAAGCGAATGCCCCGGGCCTGATGCGGATTGACCTCGATGAAACCGGCTTCGGTCAGCGCCAGCACGTGCTTGCGCGCCACGCTGCGGGAGGCGAAACCGAAGGCCTCGCTGATTTCAGCGAGGCTCGGGGACTGGCCGTGCTCCGCGATTCGATCGCGGATAAAGGTCAGGATGGCGGTACGGCGGGGAGTTAAAGTCGTCATGGAGTACATTTGTACTCTTTTGCTTTGATCCTGGCAAGGACCCTGTAGGAGCGAGCTTGCTCGCGAAAAACGTTTGAACCACGCGGTCATCCAGACTGCCCGCATTACCGTTAACGTCCATCGCGAGCAAGCTCGCTCCTACAAGGGGGACGCCAGAAACCCTGCGATGTAATCGATAAACGCCAGGACCTTGGCCGTCGCCCGCCGATGGCTCGGGTACACCGCCAGAATATGCGCGCCAAAGCTGTCCGGATCGATGTCGTAGTCAGCCATCATCCGCACCAGCCGCCCGTCGGCGATGTACGGCGCAGCACTCCACAAAGGCGTGTGCAGCAAGCCGCGCCCGGCCAGTGCGTTGGCCAGCAGCAGGTCGTAATTGTCGCTGCGCAAACGCGGCGACGGCGGTTGCGGCAGGCTCAGGCGCTGCCCGTCGCGCTCGGCCCACCAGAATTCGCGGCTGAGCAACGGATGGCGATACAGCAGCCATTCGTGCTCATCGAGGGTTTGCGGCGTGACCGGCAGCGCCTTGCGCGCCAGATACGCCGGGCTGGCGCACAACGCCAGGCGATTGCTGCCGACGACGCGGGCGATCAACCCCGGCAAATCGTCATGGCCTTCGCGCAACGCGAGGTCATAGCCGCTTTCCAGCAGGTTGACGAACTCATCGCACAGGTCCACTTGCAGATTGATCTGCGGGTATTGCTCCAGAAAACCGCCGCAGACCTGATCCAGAAAAGCCTGCCCGTAAGCCAGCGGCGCGGTGATTTTCAG
Organism: Pseudomonas sp. LBUM1670; assembly: GCF_059695695.1. Classification (NCBI taxonomy): domain Bacteria; kingdom Pseudomonadati; phylum Pseudomonadota; class Gammaproteobacteria; order Pseudomonadales; family Pseudomonadaceae; genus Pseudomonas; species Pseudomonas sp. LBUM1670. The sequence goes on from NZ_CP166783.1 coordinate 3,136,767, forward strand.
GTTGCCACGCAAGCCATGCTGCAACTGCTCGATTTCCTCGCCCGCCTCGTCCAGCCGCTGCAACACCTGGCGTGCGGTTTCCAGGTAAAGCCGGCCCGATTCCGTCAGCAGAATTCGGCGGGTGCTGCGCTCGAACAATCGGGCACCCAGTTCCGCTTCCAGGTGATTGACCGCTTTGGTCAGGGCCGACGGTGTCTTGCCCAATTGCTCGGCGGCGCGACTGAAACTGCCCAGTTGCGCCGTGGCCACAAACATTTTCAATGCACCCAACTTGTCCATGCTTTTTCCATTCAGGCAAAAACGTTTTTCGTGAGCGAGGCGTTCTGCTGCACCACGACAGCCACTAATCTGGCCATCAGACGCAATAACAAGGAAACATTCAATGAAAAGATTCATCCCGAATCTGTTGATGGCCGCCGTGAGTTTTGCCTCGATGGAAGCCATGGCAGCGGCCGACCTGGTGCTGCTCAATGGCAAGATTTTCACCGCCGACCGCGCCAACCCGAGGGTGCAGGCGCTGGCGGTGCAGGACGGCAAAGTGCTGCAGGCCGGCAGCGATGCGCTGATCAAAAACTTGATCACAGCTGAAACCAAAGTGGTTGATCTCGGCGGCAAGGCGCTGATGCCCGGCCTGATCGACAGCCATTCCCACGGGATTTTCGGCGGTCTGGAAATGGTGTCGGCCAACATGGAAGACGAGGTGGTCGACCTCGATGAACTGGAAAAACGCCTGCGCGGCTGGCGTGATGACGGCAAAGCGAAGCATGGTGATGTGCTGAGCGTGGCCGGCATGAGTTCGGCTTATTGGGCGCAGGTCGAAGCCTTCGGCAAAACATTCAACACGGGGGAATGGGCCAAGGTGCCCGTGGTGTTCACCGGCAGCGACCATCACACCGCGTGGGCCAATAACGCGATGCTCGAACGCGCCGGCATCGATGGCGCGCTGCTGAAAAATCTACCCGACGCCGAGAAAGACACCATTGGCAAACTCGCCGATGGCAGCCCCAACGGTTTCGTAGTGGACGCCGGTTGGGACCGCGTCGCCTCGAAAATGCCGGTGCCGAGCGCCGCCGACATGCTCAAAGCCGCGCAATCGGCCGTGCGCTACAACAACAGTCTCGGCATCACGGCCTGGATGGACCCCGCCGCCAACGCCGCCCCCGGCGAGCCGGTATTCGCGCTCAAACCTACGGAGAAAACCGTCGGCGTGCTGCCGGTGTACAAAGCGCTGTCCGAAAGCGGTGGCATGAGCGCTCACGTCGCCGCGCTGCTGGTGGCCAATCCAAAAAGCGTGCCGGCCGATCTCGATACGCTGGACAAGGTCCGCCAGCAATTTCAGGGCATCCCTAACCTGACCCTGCCCGGCATCAAGATCTTCGCCGATGGCGTGATCGAATACCCGGCGCAGAGCGCGGCGATGATTGATCCGTACAGCAACTCGCACAAACAGGGCGAACTGCTGATCGATCCCAAGCATTTCGGTGAACTGGTCAGCGCCATCGATCAGCGTGGCTGGCGGGTGCACATCCACGCCATCGGCGACCGCGCCGTGCGCGAGGCGTTGAACGGCATCGCTCAGGCGCGCAAGGATCGCCAGAGCGGCGTGACGCATTCGATCACCCACCTGCAGATGGTCAACCCGAAGGAGTTTGCGCGGTTCAAGCCGCTCGACGTCATCGCCTCGATGCAACTGCTGTGGGCCACCGCAGACGACTACACCCTGGACATGATCAAGCCGTACGTCAGCGCCCTCGCCTTCCGCTATCAATACCCGGCGCACTCGCTGCTCAAACAGGGCGCGACCATTGCCGGCGCCAGCGACTGGCCGGTGTCTTCACCGAACCCGTGGAACGCCATGGCCCAGGCCATCACCCGCGACGGCCCGTTGGGCGTGCTCAACGCCTCTGAACGCCTCGACCGTGAAACCATGTTTTACGCCTACACCCTGAACGCCGCGCGCACGATCGGCCTGGAGAAGCAGATCGGTTCGCTGAGTCCCGGCAAACAAGCCGATTTCATCGTGCTGGACCGCGACGTGTTCAGCGTCGACAACAAAGCCCTGCATGACACCCAAGTGCTGCAAACCTGGTTCGCCGGCCGCGAAGTCTACGCACCCGCCCTCTAAGAACAATCACCTGAAACCACTGCCCGACCCCGCGCTCGTCGCCGGGGTTCGGCGCAGCCTTGCCGCAAAAAACTGCCCTTGACAACCCTGCCCTTAACAATAAAAACATCGGGACTTTACTCATGAAAGCTTTCACCCTGTTCGCCCTCGGTTCTTTGAGTGCGCTGCCGTTGTGCAGCCAGGCGTTGCCCTTGAATGACGACTTCGCCGTGCTGGTCGACCTGACGCTGGCCAGCGATTACCGCACCCGCGGCATTTCGCAAACCCAGAATGACCCGGCAGTGCAAGCCGGCGTGACCCTGGCTCACAGCAGCGGCCTGTACCTCGGCGCATGGAGTTCCAACGTCGATTTCGGCGGCGGCCTGAAAACCCGTCAGGAAGTCGACTACTACGCCGGCTGGCTGTGGCAAGCGACCGACGATGTCAGCCTGGACATCGGTTATCTGAAATACGCCTACCCAAAAGAAAGCCAGTTCAATCAGGGCGAGACCTACGCAATCCTCAGCGTCTACGGGGTGAAACTCGCGGCCTATTACTCCGACGATGCGCCGGGCATCGATAGCAAGCAGAACTCGCTGTACAGCTACGTGGGTTACGAAACGGAGTTGCCTTACGACACAGGCCTGAAACTGCGATACGGCAACATGGATTTCAAGGATCCGTACCTTTACTCGACCTCGGGCCATGCGCAAGACTCGTACCGCGAATGGGAAGTCAAACTGACCCACGAACTGGCCGGTGTGATGCTGGGCTTGAGTTACATCGACACCGACCTGTCGAAAAGCCAGTGCGCCAGCAATTGGGGGTTTGATGATGTGTGCAGTGCCACGGTGGTGGCGAGCATCAGCAAATCCTTCTGAAAGTCACTGAACCCCTGTGGGAGCGGGCTTGCTCGCGAAAGCGGTGTGTCAGTCAACATAAATAGCGACTGTCATTCCCCCTTCGCGAGCAAGCCCGCTCCCACATTAGATCTCAGTCACTTCAGGGGTAAGTTGTGCCAGGTAGGGCCACGGGTAGATCCCGCGTTCATGGCCGTCGCTGAAGTTCAGTTGCAGGCCGTAGCCTTGGGAATTCAACTCGAACGCGCGAATCACTGAGCCCCCTGTGGGAGCGGGCTTGCTCGCGAAAGCGGTGTGTCCGTCAACATAAATAGCGACTGTCATTCCCCCTTCGCGAGCAAGCCCGCTCCCACATTAGATCTCAGTCACTTCAGGGGTAAGTTGTGCCAGATATATCCACGGGTAAATTCCGCGTTCATGGCCGTCGCTGAACACCAGTTGCAGGCCGTAGCCTTGGGGATTCAACTCGATCACTCGAACGCGCGAATCAACCATCGGCGTCAGCCCTTGCAAACGAAAGGCCCGGCATTGCGAGCACGGGCACTGGCGGCGCAACTCGGCATGATCCAGCAACTGCTCGCGGCCGTCCGGCCAATTCAGCCGCAGCTGCTGTTTGCTTCGGGAATTGCCGATCGCCAGCGGGTTCATTGCAACTGACTCAGCGCGATGCGCACGGCTTTGCGCACTTCCGGGTCGCCGTCGTCTTGCGCGGCCTGCAACGGGGCGATGGCACCTTTGTCGTTCAATTCGCCGAGCGCCAGCGCGGCTTCCTTGCGCAGGTTGCTGATGCGGTGACCGAGGGTTTCGATCAGCGCTTCCAGCGCCGGAGCGTACCGCAAGCGGCCGAGGCTGCGAGTCGCACGCAGGCGCACTTGCCAGTAATCGTCGCCCAACGCTTCGATCAGTGCCGGGCCGGCGTCGATGTGACCGACCTTGCCCAGGGTAGTGGCGGCTTCTTCGCGCACTTGCCAGGCCTGGTCCTGCAAGGCTTGGTGCAGGGCCGGCAGGACGTGCGCGTCAGACGCCAAACCTAACGCCCCGGTGGCGGCGCGGCGGACTTCGGTGTCTGGATCGTCACTGGCCAGTCGCGCCAACGCGGGTAGCGCCTCAAGGTGTTTGAGCCAGCCGAGCACACCAACGGCTTCGCGGCGAACGCTGGCGTCTTCATCGTTCAAGGCACCAGAAGCAGCCGCTGCGGCACCGGGAAAACGCAACTCGCGCAAGGCCCTGAACACGGCGATGCGCACGCTGATGTCGGCATGCCCGGTCCACGGCAGAATCACCCGTCCGGCCGCCTCACTCTTGAGCAGGCTCAAGCTCTGCGCGGCGGCGGATTGCACGGCCAGCGCGGGATCGGTCAGGGCCTGGCACAGCGCCTCGACGACCGGCTCATCCTCCCAGGCTTCCAGCAAACGCGCAGCTTCAGCGCGGACTTCTTCGGTCGGGTCTTCGGCCAGTCGATTGACCAGCCACAGCAAGCCATCCGGCTCTTCAAGATCCGCCAGTTCGATCAGGGCAATGCGGCGCACGCCGGGGTCCTCATCCGTCAGGCGCGGTTGCAGGGCGAGAATGTCGTCGTTATCGGTTACATCGAATAGAGAGGTCATAGGGCAAATCGCGGCAGTTTGTTTTCAGGAGGCAGTCCGAGAGGGTTCAGGCGCGGTAGCTGCCGACCGTCTTCGTGACGCAGTAATTCGAGGCAATGGCGCTTCAAGCGGGAGAACTCATGGCTGGTCACCAGTTCGGTGGTGCGTGGCCGGGGGAAGTCGAGGTGCAGGTCTTCAATGATCCGGCCGGGGCGCGAACTCATCACCAGCAGCCGGTCGGCGAGAAACAGTGCTTCGTCGATGTCATGGGTGACGAACACTACGGTGGTGCGGATGCGCGTCCAGATGTCCAGCAGCAGTTCCTGCATGTTCAACCGGGTCAGGGCGTCGAGGGCGCCGAAGGGTTCGTCCATCAGCAACAGACGCGGACGGTTGATCAGCACCCGGGCGATTTCCACCCGTTGCTGCATGCCGCCGGAGAGCTGATCCGGCCAGCGCTCGGCAAAGCCGTCGAGGCCGACCAGCGCAAGGATTTCGTCGGCCGCCTTGTGCCGTTCCGCTTTGCCGATGCCACGCATTTTCAGGCCGAACGCCACGTTGTCGCGCACCGTGCGCCAGGGGAACAGCGTGTGCTGCTGGAACACCATGCCGCGCTGCGGCGAGGGCCCCGACACGTCTACGCCGTCGACCTTGAGGCGGCCGGCGCGGGGTTGCAAGTGGCCGGCCAGCGCGCCAAGCAAGGTGGATTTACCGCAACCGGACGGCCCGAGAATGCACACGAACTGGCCCGGTTCGATCTGGCAATCGAGACCTTGTACGGCTTCAAACGCGGCGCTGCCCTCCCCCAGGCTGATCGACAATCCACGAATCTCGATTCGCCCTTTGGGGTGTTGAAAAACGCTCATCAGGCTTTTCCTCGTGGTCGGTGCCACGGCGTGAACAACCCGCCCAGCCGTTTGATCAGCAGACTGCTGCCCATCCCAAGCACACCGATCAGCAACATGCCGACCACGATGTCGGCGTAGTTCTGAATGGTGTAGGACTCCCAGGTGTAATAGCCGATGCCGTACTGGCCGGAGATCATTTCCGCGGTCACCAGGCAAAACCACGAAGTGCCCATGCCGATGGCCAGGCCAGTGATGATGCTCGGCGCAGCGCCCGGCAGAATCACTTCCAGCAGGATCGCCCGACGCCCTGCGCCGAGGCTTTTCGCCGAAGCGATCAGGCGTGGATCGACGCCTTCGACGCCGTGCACGGTGTTGAGCAGGATCGGGAACAGCGCGCCGGTAAAAGTGATGAAGACCATCGACAGTTCCGACGACGGGAACATCAGGATGGCCAAAGGAATCCAGGCCACCGCCGGGATCGGGCGCAACACCTCGAGCGGTGGCAACAACAGATCTTCGGCCCATTTCGAACGGCCGATCGCCAGGCCCAATGCGATGCCGATGATCAGCGCCGCGAGGTAACCGGCGAACACCCGACTGAGGCTGCTGCTCAGGTGCCGGGCGAGTTTGCCGGAGTCACCGAGGCCCAACGCCGCTTCAATGACCGCGAGCGGTGTTGGCACGTTGGCGAACGTGACCAGGCCGAGGTTCCAGTGGTGGCTGGCGGCGAGTTGCCAGAACAGGAGACAGAGCAGTATCGAAGCTGCTCTTGGAATCCAGCGCGCATATGATCGGTACACAATTCTTCCTCTCAACCGAGCCCCTGTAGGAGCGAAGCTTGCTCGCGAAGGTGTGTCAGTCGACATCGTTTTGGCTGATACACCTTCGCGAGCAAGCTTCGCTCCTACAAGGGGTCTGCGGTGTTCTGGGGCTTAGCGGACGGCAACGGCCGGGGTGGTGGCGTCGGTGAAGTCGAGGACTTTGCCGCCCTGGGCCGTGGCGAATTGTTGGGCCTGGCCCTTGAGCAGAAATGCACTGAGTCGTCCTTTGGCATCACTGGCAAACCACGCCTGATCCGCCAGCAACTTGATCCCGCTGTCACTCGCCTGGGCATACACCGCACGGATGTTTTTGCCTTCCTGCTTCAGGCTCGCCAATGCGCTGAACGCCGACTCCGCCGAGGTGTACTGACGGACTTTCGGTTCACCGCGCACCCAGATCTCGGCCACATGGCTGAAGTCGGTGATGGCTTTGCCACTCGATGCATCCACCGCTTTGAGCGGCGTTTGTGCGTAGTTGGCCAGTTGCGCGGTGTAGTCCAGGTTCGACGCCTTGAATGCGGCGCGGATGTACTGGTCGTCGATGAATGTATCGAGGTCGAGTCCGCGATCAGCCTTCTTCAGCAGCTTGAGGGTGTCGATGGCGGTGCCGACCGCCTGCCGGTATTCCGGCTTCCAGCTCAGGTCGCGGGTCTGTACGCCGAGCGGGCCGTGAAACAGATAATTGACCTCGGCATCGACGCCGGTGACCTGGGCGATCAGCTCGCTGTACTTCTCGGGTTCCGCCGCCAGTAACTGGTTGGCTTCGATGCTGGCGCGCAGGTAGGCGACAACAATTTCCGGGTATTTTTTCGCGTAGGCCTGATCCACCAGCGCGCCATGGAAGGTCGGCGTGTTGGCCTGGGAACCGTCATAAATCTTGCGGGCAAAGCCACGGCTCGGGAACAGTTCGGCGAACGGCACGAAATCAGCGTGGGCGTCGATTTTCCCGGCCTGCAATGCAGAGCCGGCGACTTCCGGCGGCTGGGCGATGATGTTTACGTCTTTCAAAGGATCCCAGCCCTGAGCGGCCACGGCACGCAGCAACATGCCATGGGCGGTCGAGGCGAACGGCACGGAAATGGTCTTGCCTTTCAACTCGGCCAGCGACTGCACACCGGAGGCACTCGGCACCACGATACCGTTGCCGCTGCCCTTGATGCTGCCCGACAGCACACTGATGAACAGGCTGTGCTTGCCGGTGGTTTCGAACGCGACGCCGTTGAACGAACCGGGGAAATCGGCCATCGCACCGAAGTCGAGTTTGCCGGCGACCATCTCGTTGGTCAGAGGCGCGCCGCTGGTGAAGTTCTTCCACTCCACTTCATATTTAGCGTCTGTGTATTGGCCGTCGTGGGGCAGGTATTTGTCCAGCAGACCCAACTCGCGAATCAACAGACCGCCGGCGGCGCAGTTGATCGTGGTGTCCTGGGTGCCGATGGCGATGCGGATGGTTTCGGCGGAAGCCGACAACGTAAATGAAGCCAGTACCAGACCGGCAAATGCTGCACGCAATAACATGAGTGTTTCCCCTCGAATCATTTATAGGATGTTCGTCTCCGCCACGATCAGGGCGTGGTGGGAAACGAGGGGTGTTTTGAAGCAAGCGTCCGGGGGTGGCCGGATAGCGTTTTGGGTTGTCTGGACTGGCCTCTTCGTCGGAACGCCGCCCGGAGCAAGCCCGCTCCCACATTGAAATGCGATCAACTGTGGGAGCGGGCTTGCTCCGGGCGGCGTTCCGACGAAGGTGTCCTGTCATTCAACGTAACAAATAAGGGATTTCCACTTTCACCGCCCCGGTCGGGCAGTCCTTTTCGCACGGCATGCAGTACCAGCATTCGTCGAAGGCCATGTAAGCCTTTTGCGTAGCTGGATTGATCGCCAGCAAATCCATCGGACAGACGTCGACGCACACGGTGCAGCCTTTGTGGGCGATGCAAAGATCTTCATCGACCGTGACCGGCGCGTTGGAGCGGAAGAATATTTCCTGGGGTTGATAGGCCATTTCGCGGTCTCTCTGTTTGTGAAGCTCAGGCCGCAAAGGCACCGACACGCAGCCGGTCGTAAGCCTGCATTTCTTCGGCATCCAGCGGGATGATGTAAGGCTCGACGGCTTTCTTGAAACTGCTCATCTGGCCGTTTTCATCCTTCTTCAAATGGCAATGGCAGAACCAGTCGATGTCGTTGCGCTGCGGGTGATCGACCCGATAGTGGTAAAGCCCCCAGCGACTTTCGGCGCGGAACAACGAAGCCCGGGCGGCCATTTCGGCGCAGTCGCGGATCATGCTGACTTCCATGGCGCGCATCAGTTCGTGGGCGTTGTGGGCCTTGATTTGATCGAGGTCGCGCTGGATATCACTGAAGCGTTGCAGGCCGATTTGCATCTTCTTCGTCACTTTCGGCGGTTGCAGGTAATCGTTCACAAAGCGCCGCAGCTTGTATTCGACTTGTGCGGGCGGCAAACCGTGTTCACGGTCCAGTGGCGCGTAGACCCTTTGTTTTTCCGCTTCGATCTGCCTGGCGTCGACCGCTGAAAATTCGCGTTCGGCGACAAAATCCGCCGCGTTGGTGCCGGCAAACCAGCCATAGGTGAACGCACCGAGCATGTAGTTGTGCGGCACCGCGGCCATGTCACCGGCCGAATACAAACCCTTGACCGAGGTTTCCGCTTTCTCGTTGACCCATACGCCGGACGCAGAATGCCCGCTGCAAAAACCGATTTCAGAGATATGCATCTCGACCATCTGCGTGCGGTAATCGGTGCCGCGATTGGCGTGAAACTGGCCGCGACTCGGACGCTCGTTGCTGTGCAGGATCTCTTCGATGTTCTGGATGGTTTCCTCGGCCAGGTGATCGAGCTTGAGGAACACCGGGCCGTTGCCGCTTTCGAGTTCCTGGTGGAACTCCCACATCATCTGGCCGCTCCAGTAATCGCACTCGATGAAGCGTTCGCCCTTGTTGTTCGCGGTGTAGCCACCCAATGGACCGGTGACGTAGGCGCAGGCCGGGCCGTTGTAATCCTTGATCAGCGGGTTGATCTGAAAGCATTCGAGGTTCGCCAGTTCTGCGCCGGCGTGGTAGGCCATGGCATAGCCGTCGCCGGCATTGGTCGGGTTTTCGTAGGTGCCCATCAGGTAACCCGAGGACGGCAGACCCAATCGTCCAGCAGCACCGCAGGCGAGGATCACCGCCTTGGCCTTGATCACGTGAAAGTCGGCGGTTCGGCAGTCGAAACCCATCAGGCCGTTGACGGCACCCTCTTCGTCCGTCAGCAAGCGCGTGCAAACGACGCGATTGGTGATGCTGACCCGCGCCCGTTTCAACTGGCGGTACAGGACTTTCTTGATGTCGTGCCCTTCCGGCATCGGCAACACGTAGGCGCCCATGTGATGGACCTTTTTCACCGCGTAGTCGCCGGTTTCGTCTTTCTCGAACTTCACGCCCCAGCGGTCCAGTTGCTCGATGGTTTCGAAGCTGTGAGTCGCGTAGGCGTAGACCGCCGCCTGATTGACGATGCCGTCGTTGGCGATGGTGATTTCCTTGGTGTACTGCTCCGGCGTCGAATGCCCGGGAATGATCGCGTTGTTCAGCCCGTCCATGCCCATGCTGATCGCGCCGCTGCGTTTGACGTTGGCCTTGTCGATCAGTAGCACGCGCAGATCGCGGTTGCGCTCCTTGGCCTTGATCGCCGCCATCGGCCCGGCAGTGCCGCCGCCGATCACGACGATGTCGTATTCCTGTTCAAGGGTACTTCTAGTCATAGAGCCGTGTGTCATGCCTGCGCCCCTTTTTGCCGGTCGATCCGCAAGCGGTACTGGAACGCATCGCCGCGGTAGTAAAGGTGTTCGAAGTCCACGGGTTGGCCGTTGGCATCGTGGGTCAGACGCTCGATGCGCATGATCGGCGAGCCGGCTTCGACATTCAGCGCCTGGGTCAGGTCGCTGTCGGCGAGCACTGCATCGATGGCCAGATCGGCATGACCGAGGGCCAGACCGCAGTCGTTTTCGAGGATCAGGAAAATGTCGCGAGTGACCAGGTCAGCCTTCTCCAGCCGCTCGCCAATGGCTTTGGGCAGGTAGGTGATTTCCAGTGAAATCGGCTCGCGATTGATCAGCCGCACCCGTTTGATCTGCGCCACGGTCTCGCCTTCGGCCACCTGCAAACGTTCGGCGACGAGCTTGTCGGCGGGGATGAATTTGAAGCTGCGCAGGCGGTTGATCACCTCGTAGCCGCGACCGCTCATGGACTCGGCGAGGCCTTGCAGGGTGCTGACGTTCTGGAAGGTTTTCGGCTTGGCGACGAAGGTGCCCTTGCCGTGGATCTTGAAAATCAGCCCTTCTTTTTGCAGATCGCCCAGCGCCTGGCGCACGGTGATGCGGCTGACTTTGAACAGCGCGCCCAGTTCGCTTTCCGAAGGCATCTGGCTGTCTTGCGGGTATTCGCCGTCGAGAATACGGGCACGGAGCACGTCCCGTAGCTGGGTGTGCAGCGGGATACTGCTCAGGGATAGAACGTTATCGGTCATGGCAGATCACTTGTTATAACGAGTTATGACGTGATCTTAGAGTTCTAATGGCAGGCTTGAGAAATATTGTTTGAGCATAAGGTTAGATGCGCAGCGCTAACCCCTGTGGGAGCGAGCCTTTGTGGTGAGGGGATTTATCCCCGTTCGGCTGCGCAGCAGTCGTAAAACCGTTGCTTGCGGTGTACCTGATCCAACATGGACTGCTGGTTTTGGGGCCGCTTCGCAGCCCAACGGGGATAAATCCCCTCACCACAAAGGCTCGCTCCCACAGGTTCAAGTGCGTTTGAGGGTTTGGTCCATCAGCCGATACGCAGCGCGCGCAAATCCAGATGGCCATCCTTGAGCGGCGGGCACCAGTAGTAGCCGCCGGTGATCGGCCGGCTGATGCGGTACAAACCGTCGGTGATGCCGTCCTCCAGACCGCTCATGCGCCGCAGTTGCGCTTCGAAGGCATCGAGGGAAAAACCAAACGCGAGGAACATCAGACCGGCGCGATCCCCTTCGATCCACGGCATCGAACGGCGGACCACGAACGCTTCCGGGGCGAAGCTTTCCTGGGCGGTGCGTTTGACGTGGGCGGAGATCGGCGCGTCATCGATTTCTTCGTTGTCGCTCAAGCGGCGGCCCATGATGTTGTCCTTCTCCTGGGACGGCATCCCGTGGAAGCCCTTCAAGTCATGCTGCCACTGCTGAATCGCGGCGAAGCTGCCGCCCACCAGGCCTTCAACGCCTTCGCCCACCAGCGCAGCGGCTACGGCGGCTTCGTCGTGCGGGTTTTCAGTGCCGTCTTCGTAACCGGTCAGGTCGTGGCCGGTCAGGTGGCGGAAGGTTTCGTTCATCTGCACCAGACGCAGGGCCGGCGCCAGCGCGGCTTCGATGGCGTTGCTGCGATTGAGCAACTCGCCACGGTCGACGCCATGCAACCAGCACCACAGCGCGTGTTGGGTCGACGGGTTGTCGACGCCAACGCCGGTCAATGCGGGAAACGGTCGCAGCCCGTCGATTTGTACGTGCAGCGCCTTGACCAGGGATTCACCGAAACCGACCACTGCCGACTTCCCGTCCACCAGCTGCGCCAACTTGTCGAGCGCGGCCGGCAGTGCATCGACGGATTCCAGCGCGAAGAACATATGACGGGCTTGAGGCGGTACTGGGGTGGCGAGAATGCCCGGCTGGTAGTAACTCATATGAACTCCTTAAGAAAGAGCGCGAAGTTTACCCGCAGCGTTGGGCGTTGTGTGTTCTCAGGTCAAAAGATCTCAGGCTCATGAAATCGGCACTTAAAAAGTCGGGTCAATAAGGCGTATAACCTTTGAAGTGAATCTGAACGGTAAGCCGCCAGCGCGTGGCTGACATCACATGGAGTAGCGACATGACCACAGCACATATCCTTGGCAACCTGTTTCCCGACTCCAGCGACATCCCGGAAAAATACCGCCTCGACGGTCAGATCGAACAGCGTGAATACCTGGTCGACGGCGAGCTGAAAACCTGGCCCGGCCCCCTCGCCCAGGTTCGCAGCCCGGTGTACTTGACCGGGGAAAACGGCGATGAACAAGTCATCCTCGGCAGCACGCCACTGCTCGATGCCGACACCGCACTGACCGCCCTCGACGCCGCCGTTCGCGCCTATGACCGGGGCCAGGGCCTGTGGCCGACCATGCGCGTGGCCGAACGCATCCAGCACGTGGAAACCTTCCTCGGGCGCATGCGCGAACAGCGCGAAGCGGTGGTGAAGTTGCTGATGTGGGAGATCGGCAAGAACCTCAAGGACTCGGAAAAAGAGTTCGACCGCACCTGCGACTACATCGTCGACACCATCAACGCCCTCAAGGAACTCGACCGCCGTTCCAGCCGTTTCGAGCTGGAGCAGGACACACTGGGCCAGATCCGCCGCGTCCCGTTGGGCGTGGCGTTGTGCATGGGACCTTACAACTACCCGTTGAACGAAACCTTCACCACGCTGATTCCGGCGCTGATCATGGGCAACACCGTGGTGTTCAAGCCGGCCAAACTCGGCGTGCTACTGATTCGCCCGCTGCTGGAAGCGTTCCGCGACAGCTTCCCGGCCGGGGTGATCAACGTGATCTACGGCAGCGGCCGTGAGACGGTCAGCGCGCTGATGGCCAGCGGCAAGATCGATATCTTTGCGTTTATCGGCACCAACAAGGCGGCCAGCGACCTGAAAAAACTCCATCCAAAACCTCACCGTTTGCGCGCTGCATTGGGCCTCGACGCGAAAAATCCCGGCATCGTTTTGCCTGAGGTGGATCTGGACAATGCCGTGAATGAAGCGGTCACCGGTTCGTTGTCGTTCAATGGCCAGCGCTGCACCGCGCTGAAAATCCTCTTCGTCCACGAAGACGTGGTCGAGGCGTTCATCGACAAGTTCAACGCCAAACTCTCCAGCCTCAAACCCGGCATGCCATGGGAAAGCGGCGTGGCCCTGACGCCGCTGCCGGAATCGGGCAAGGTTGACTATCTGCACGCGCTGGTCGCGGATGCCGTGAGCAAAGGTGCCCGTGTGGTCAACCCGAATGGCGGTGAAGCCCGCGCGTCCTTCTTCTATCCGGCGGTGTTGTTCCCGGTGACGCCGCAGATGCGCGTTTATCAGGAAGAACAGTTCGGCCCGGTGGTGCCGATCGTGCCTTACCGGCATCTGGACACCGTGATCGATTACGTCCTGGAATCGGACTTCGGCCAGCAACTGAGTATCTTCGGCACCAACCCGGTGGCGGTCGGCCGGCTGGTGGACACCTTCGCCAACCAGGTCGGGCGGATCAACCTCAACGCCCAGTGCCAGCGTGGTCCGGATACCTACCCGTTCAACGGCCGCAAGAATTCCGCCGAAGGTACGTTGTCGGTGCACGATGCACTGCGGGTGTTTTCGATTCGCACGCTGGTCGCGACCAAGTTCCAGGAGACCAACAAAGACCTGATCAGCGAGATCATCAGCGGCCGCAGTTCGAGTTTCCTGACCACCGATTACATCTTCTGAGGACAACGAGCCTGAGCACATTCAGAGCCCATCGACTGCCACCACTGTTGCGCCGGGTACTGCGTCCGTTACTGGACCCGTACCGGCGCTATCGCCATGCCAAACTGATTCACGCGGTGCGCGTATCGCTGGGGTTGCTGGCGACGATCCTGCTGACCACCGGCATCCACCTGCCCCACGGTGAGTGGGCGTCGGTGACGATGCTGGTGGTGATCGGCGGTTTGCAGCACCACGGCAACATCGGCAAAAAAGCCGCCGAGCGCGCCATCGGCACCTTGATCGGTGCTGCTGTTGGCCTGGTGCTCGTGGCGCAACAGGCCTGGCTCGGCATGCCGTGGCTGACCTATTTTGCGATGTCGGTGGTTTGCGGATTCTTTTCTTACCATGCCATCGGCAAGGGCGGTTACACGGCGCTGCTGTCGGCGATTACTGTATTTATCGTCGCCGGGCATGGCGATAACCCGGTGAGCGACGGGTTGTGGCGCGGGGTGGACATCCTGATCGGCATTGCCCTGGCGCTGGCGTTTTCCTTTGCACTACCGCTGTACGCGGTTTACTCCTGGCGCTACAACCTGGCCGACGCCCTGCGTGATTGCGCGACGATTTACGGGCGGATCATCAATGGCCAGCCCGTCACCGATGACGAGCACGTGAAGTTGATGAACCGCCTCAACGCCGTGATGGTGCAATTGCGTTCGCTGATGCCGTCGGTGTCCAAGGAAGTGAAGATCTCCATGACTGAGCTCGATGCGATTCAGCGTCATTTGCGGATGTGCGTCAGCACCTTGGAAATCCTCAGTAACACCCGACCGGATACCAATGACCCGGACGCGATGGCTTATCTGCAATCGGCGTTGAAAGCGGAGCATCGGCTGATTAGGGTGCAACTGGTGGGGATGGCGCGGGCACTGAAAACCGGTACATCCCAGCGGCTCGGTCGGCCCGCTGAACTGCCGCCGGATTCAAGCCTGGATACTCCGGTCTATAACCCGCTGGACGGCTACCGGTTGTTGACCCGGCAGCTGGCCAGCAACATTGGCGAGATGCGTCAGCGCCTGGCCAAGACCGCACCGCGCTGGAGTATTTGAAGTTTTTATCGCGCGTCGTGATTACCTGACGAAATGCAGGCTGTTGCGGGGAAAGGTTCGACTATGCCATTAACTACACCTCGCCTCATGCAATAAGCTTTTTTTGATAGTCAGAACAATTCCCCCTATTAGAATAACGAGTGCTTATGGAAAGGCTTTAATTAATATGCCGAAAAGGAATTTATCGTGCCAGGCAATAACATATCCAGCTTCCACGCCCCCTCCCCCTTATTTAATTTGTTAAAAGTACAAATCGACCAAGAAAACAAGCACCCCGCACATGCCAATAGAAACGAAATAGCCAGTCAATTACTCCAAGCCTCCAATGCAACCGGATCGGTATTAATCCTTCATCCAACTATTAAATCCGAGCTAAAAAACCTAAATACAACCCTCATCAACAAAATAATTAACTGCCAGCCTGCAAATCTTTTAAAAGAACCTGATCTCGCCACCACTATTTTGGGGCAGTTTAGTACGACCAGCCCAATCCCGAATCGCTTTCGCCCCATCGAGGGTTTGAGTCACACGGAAAAAACAAACTACAAGCAGCTGTCAGATGCGGAAAAAACAGACACCCTCCGTTGCAATCTAAAATCGTTAATAGATGAAGACTTAAAAGCGGAATTTAAATCAATATTGAACGAATGGGAGATGTTCGGAGTATCGGCAAGCGAGGTTGATTTTCTAGCTTATGAGGACTTCAAGGAATTCTACGATGACATAATGGAAAATCATTCCATCAGAAAAGAAGATTACTCAAAAGTTGACTTCTCAGCCCAGAATATTAAATCAAAAATTACAAACATCCGTTGCCTCAACGCAAAATTGACACCATTACAAATTTTCAAAGCGGCATTCCAACTGGGTGACGTCCCTGCCGTTACAAACTTTCGTTTGATGGACAATCCCGCCAGCAAAGACGATGGAAAATATAGGGAATGGATGTTTCACTTCGACAACAGCAACTATGCTGCCGAGTTCAAGCTGATAACCACTCGTAAAACAGGAACGTTAGAGGCAAACCAAGAGCAATGCCTGGCAGCCTTCCCTTACGATACCAGCCGATTTATTCGTTTTACTGGCACTGAAGCAGCTACAAAATTTCCTACATTGGAAATTTTGGAAAATGAAATCAGCAACGTCTCGGAAGCACGTTATGTAGTCATCAAGAACCCACATAACAACACTCCAATCGAGACCGGAATCCGGACCGAAATGATCGCGCACCATCGCTCCGCCAGTAATAAAGAGGGTCTGGATCAAGGTGAGCACAGAAGTGCCGAATTAATGACATTTCATGGAACAGGTCGATGCCAACCGTTTCTTTCCTCACAAGAATTAGACCACGCCACTACCCTTACACCCTTGCAAAATTTCGTACTGGGCGGATTTAAGAACAGCGACCCTGAAAAATTCATCAAATACATGGCGCTTGAAAAGCAAACAATTAACAATCAACTACGGGAACTGATAAAAGAAAATCGAATAAAGCCTCTTGAAAGTATAACGGTTGCAAAATTCAGTAGTACTGGCACGGTCGTGGCAGACGAAGCTCTATTCAAAAAGCAAATGAACACTTACGACAACCTCCCGGAAGTCATTGAACAAATTCCTCGCTTGATACAGGGCAACGACGGGCTGAAAAAAACAGTCCTCGAAATGGTTCCGATGTTGATGAACTTCGACCAAAACGCCCAGCTAAAACCCGACTGCTCGGAAAACAGAGCTTTTCCAGCCCGCACCCAGATTCGAGAGAGAACCAGCGAAGATTTCTGCACGCCTTTGAATCGTGATCTGGAGCACGTTCAATTTAATATCCACCCAAGCCACCTGCTTCGAATGGATGAGATCATCGACATTGCGAAAAATATCCATGAGCTCTACAGGGACCACTCAGCCATATTGAAAGAACGCCAGCACGACAAACAGCTCTTGCAACTATTTGAAAGCCGGGCAGAACTAGCGAAAGAATACATGAGCCAACTACCATCAAGAGCGACACTCCCTGAAACGCACCAGACACTTTCCCTATTTATTTACTACATGATTGACGACCTCAACAAAGCGTCTCAGTCTTTGCGCGCAAACAATATCAAAATAAATATTGAACAACTGAACACTATAAAAGGTGCGCAAGGAAAAATACTGCAGCACTTTATCACTCACCGCCTTTTCAATGACAGCATTCCACGCTAAAACCAGTCCACCACCTCGATTAGCATAAGCATAAAAGCAACCATCTATATTGGCAGACAGCAGCTGTTGGATAGCTTGGGGATTGATGACACTCAAAAGACAGAGCGTCAGTCCAAACTGCACTCAGACCAGATCACAATTTCCCGTTTTTACACCCACACGGTAGAATCAACCATTTCGCTAAATGGAGCGCCATTTATTGAACAGGAACCGACCAATCCATATTTCATGAATCAAAAAATAATCACACCTGATTTCAGGATTCATCGTAACAACGAAGACACACAAAAAGTCAGCTTATTGCAGTGCAAATCAAGGGATGACAGCGAATTATTTTTCAACAAAGCTCCCATTCTGCAACTACAACAATACAACGCTTTCACTTATTTGCATGAGTCACATTTGCGTGATGATGGCAAATTAAAAAATAACGCACACTACTTCACTGAGATGGTTGATTATTTAGCTCAGAGGGGCAGTCCTGGTGACTTCATAGTGCAGAACTCGCTGGAGAGCAGCACTGATAGAACAACAGCACATTTCCAATACATTCCTGGCGACGTCCCCCTTCCCATATTTGCGTATGCACCGCGGAGCGGTGACATTCCAGAGGCGAAGATCCTGGACTGGTATCTAACATCCGTTTGGAGCACATTTGATCTTAATCAGCCGGACTGGATAGAGTCCACCACAAATTTACAACACATGTGCCAAGAACTTTTGGACAGTCAACATATAAGCACCACACCGCTTTTCAGAAAGCTGGAGGGCGAAAGAGTTGATGTTTTTTTGATTTTCAAAAAAGATTGCTCAACACAATGGAACATGACTCCAGAGAGCATTGTGAATACGCCTGGATGGTTGGAAGCCAGTGGCATATTTATTGCGAATAGTGCCAAGTCCAACGTTTTTGAAAGTCTGGGGGGCAGCGCTTATTATGAAAGTTACTGCGTAACGGCTGAGAGCATGGAGGCCATCAACCGTATTTTCGCGGATTTTCTCACTCGACACTGATTACTGTGCGACGGCGCGTCGTAACTTCAGGTTCCAACCCTGTTGCATGCCAGCGGCGGCCAGCAGAATCGCGGCGACACCGATCCATTGCAGCGTTTCCAGGCGATGGCCGAAGGCAAACCAGTCGACGAAAATCGCCGCAATCGGGTAGATGAACGACAACGCGCCGGTCAGTGCCGTCGGCAATTTCTGGATCGCGCCGTACAGCAATACGTACATCACGCCGGTGTGAACAATGCCGAGGGTCACCAGGCTGGCCCAGGCGCTCGGTGCTTGCGGCAACGCCGAGAAATGTGCGAACGGCGCGAGCAACAACACGCCGGTGCTGACCTGAATCAGCGCAATCAGATGCGGTGGCGTGCCGGTCAGGCGTTTGATGATCAACGCCGCAATCGCGTAAAGGAACGCAGCCCCGAGCGCCAGAGCGATGCCTATCAGGTAATCATTGCCGCCCTCACCCTGTTCACCGTGCGCACTGACAATTGCCAGCATCCCCAGAAATGAAACGCCCAGCCAGAACAGTTTCTGCAGGGTGATTTTTTCGTTGAGGAACAGCGCGGCCAACCCGACCAGCATGAACGGCTGAACGTTGTAAACCGCCGTGCCAATGGCAATCGAGGCGCGGGAGTAAGAGGCAAACAACAGCACCCAGTTACCGACAATCGCCACGCCGCTGAGCACGGCCAGCAGGAAGGTGGTGCGGGTCAGAATGCCGGGGCGCAGGAAGCCGAAGGCCGCGCAGATCAGCAATAAGGTGCCGGCGCCGAACACACAACGCCAGAACACCACGTCCAGCACCGGCTGCCCGGACACCAGCACGAACCAGCCGATGGTCCCGGAGATCAGCATGGCGGCGGTCATTTCGAATGACCCGTGACGAATTGTTTTGTCCATCATCAGACTCCTGTGTTTGAGCCCAAAGTATGCCAATCCGCCGGGGGGCTTCTCCAGCGCAAAAAGCAGGCTAAACTCGGCATCTGCCTTTTTTATCAAGGTGGTTTCGATTAATTGCCTTATAGGGGTTGCGCCATGACCGATGATATCGACCAAGTGCTGATCACGGCGTTGATGGAAGACTCCCGGCGTTCGCTCAAGGCCCTGGCGCACCTCAGCGGCCTGTCCTCACCGAGCGTCGCCGAGCGTTTGCGCCGCCTCGAAGAACGCGGCGTGCTCAAGGGCTACACCGTCGAGATTGATCCCAGATGCTTCGGCTATCAACTCCAGGCCATCGTCCGCATCCGCCCGCTGCCGGGCCAGTTGCAGGAAGTGGAGCGGCAGATTCAAGCCATCCCGGAATTCACCGAATGCGACAAGGTCACCGGTGACGACTGCTTCATCGCCCGCCTGCATGTGCGCTCGATGGAACAGCTGGACACCCTCCTCGACCGCCTCAACACCCACGCTGAAACCAACACTGCGATCGTCAAGAAAACCCCGGTCAAACGCCGATTGCCGCCGATGGCGTGAGTTTCCTACCCAAATCGCGGGATCGAGTAGGAGGCAGATTGAACTGGTCAAGTAATTTTGGACACCAGTTAAGGTTTTCACGCCGCCAGTTTCTCCATAGCTACCGGCGACCGGTAGTCGTTGTAGCTATGGAGTCTGACGTTGTTGTAACGCATCACATAACGCTGCACATCCACGCGGGCTTCATGCTCTGAGCGGTAGCCGTCTTCTGGCACCCACTCTGATTTCAGGCTCCCAAAGAAACGCTCCATCGGGGCGTTGTCCCAGCACTCACCTTTGCGACTCATGCTTTGCAGGAGTCCATGCTTGCGCATCTCATTCCTGAATTTATGGCTGGTGTATTGGCAGCCTTGATCAGAGTGAAACAGCACTTCTTTGGGACGGCCTCGCAACTCGACTGCCATTCGCAATGCTTCGCAGGTCAGCGTGGCATCGGAAATCATTGAAAACGACCAACCCACGATCCGGCGAGCGAACAGATCCAGCACCGCCGCAAAATACATCCAGCGCTTGCCGACCTTGATGTACGTCACATCGCCACACCACACCTGGTTGATCGCCGTGACATCAAACTTGCGCTTGAGCACATGTGGCGCCACCAGTGCTTCCACGCCGGAAGATTTGTACTTATGCCGCCTGCGCTGATGACTGGCGACACCGGCTTCGCGCATCAAGCTGCGAGCCATATGGCGCCCGACACGATGCCCCTTGGCTTGCAGCTCCCTGGAAAGGGTGCGAGACCCTGCGGACGCTCTGGATTCCTTGTGATGCTCGACCAGCACGGCTTTAAGTTTCTCCCGCTCAGGCTTCACCTTGCCTTGGCGCTGACGCCAGGCGTAAAAGCTGCTGCGGTTGACTCCAAACGCCCGACAGCAATTGTTAACGCCGTACTGCTCGTCCAGCTCATTGATCAACGAGAATGATCTTTGGAGTCCAAAAGCAGGAGAGCACTGGCCTTTTTTAGGATTTCAATGTCCAGGTCTTTTTGCCTGAGCAACGCTTTGAGCTGCTGAATCTCTCGCTGATCGGCGGTAATCGCCTTGGCGCCCTCAGGGGTCGAACCCAAGCGCTCCTTGCGAACCTGATCGACCCAACGGCGCAAGGCGGTAGGGCCAATATCCAGACTGGTACAGACTTCTGGAACTGACCGGCCCTCGTCCAGCACCATGCCGGCAGCCTTGAGCTTGAACTCACTGGAATAAGATTTACGCATATCCAAACACCTCAGATTTGGGCGCCATCATAGCGCCCGATTGAAGTGTCCAAAATCATTAGGCCAGTTCAGATTTGCATCTGCCGTCCTCTCACACCACCGTACATACGGTTCCGTATACGGCGGTTCAGGCTATGCGACTAAGCCGGTTTATTGTATCCAGTATTGAAATCAGCCCGAGTCGATCCCACAGTTTCTTCGGTAGTGCCTGATTCATATGTGGCGCACCCGAGTTCCACCATGGGCCTCGGCCGTTAAACGCTGAGTGACAAGCACGAGCTTCGTTGAGCCCTAGACGCATCAAGTTGCGGGCCCTCGTCGAGGGCTGCTTCCATTGGCGCCAGATGATGCAGCGAAGTTTGTGCCGCACCCAGCCATCAAGTCTCTCCAGCGCTCGCTTGCCCTGAGTGAGCTTGAAGTAGCCCGCCCAGCCGCGCAGCACGGGGTTTATCCGTTCGATGACATCCGCCATCTTGTGGCCCCGCGCTCCGCGCAGAAGCTCCCCGAGCCGGTCGCGCAAGCGGCGCAGGCTCGTCGTTGCCACTCGCAACCTTGGCTGTTGATGCCAGCTCATCCCATAGCCCAAGTAATCACACATCCACGACCCGACAACTCGGCTCTTTTCCCGGTTCAGTGTCAGTTTCAGGCGCTGTCTCAGGAAATGCTCAACGCTGGCCATCACGCGCTCGCCTGCGTGACGACTGCGCACATAGATGTTCGCGTCGTCGGCATAACGCACGAAGCGATGGCCTCGCCGTTCCAGTTCGCGGTCGAGTTCATTGAGCAGGATGTTCGACAGCAACGGCGAGAGCGGGCCGCCTTGCGGCGTCCCTTCCTGCCGGCGGCTGACGAGTCCGCCCGACATCGTTCCCGCTTCGAGGTAACGACGGATCAGCGTGAGCACACGCCTGTCTTCGATTTGACGCGCCACGTAGGCCATCAGGACATCGTGGTTGACCCGATCAAAGAACTTCTCGAGATCAAGTTCCACGCACCAACGGTGACCCGCTGCCACATGACTGCGAGCGGTTTCGATGGCTTGGTGAGCGTTTCTGCCCGGACGGAAGCCATAGCTGTAGTCCGAAAACAAAGGGTCGAAGATCGGCGTGAGCTGTTGAAGCAGGGCTTGTTGGATCAGGCGATCCACGACGCCGGGAATGCCCAGCTGCCTTGTGCCACCTTTGGGTTTGGGGATGTCGACGGCGCGTACACCTTGCGGGTGGTACTCGCCGACCAGCAACCGACCCTTGAGGATCGGCCAATACTGTTTCACGTAGCCCGCCAACTGGTCGACCGTCATGCCATCGGCACCCGGTGCGCCCTTGTTACTGACTACGCGTTGATACGCACGCCTAAGGTTGGCCGGTGCAAGCACCCGTTCCATCAGCGTGTCCGGCTCCGCTTTCGTCCACGTCACAGACGCCGCTGATACCTGTGCGCTGTCAGCCGTCATCCTCGGATTCTGTCCGGGACTCGGAGCAACAGTCTTCTCTGGGAGAAATTTCTGCATTTCGGTATTCAACGAGACTCTGACGCCTACTGGCGGCATAACCTGTTCGGCCCTTGGTGACGGGGTTATTCGTCACTTACTACGGCCTCGGCTGACTTCTGCACGTTCATCCCGTCGCCTCTCGACGCTCGGTAGCACAGTGGCAAACGTGCAGATCTCCCAGGGTAATTCGCGCGACCTTCCTGCTTATGCCTGTCGGATCTACGTCGCAGCGTTCCGTGCAAGTATCGGGCTTTGAAGATCTTGGCCTTCTCACCCCGCTACGCCGCCTCTATCCGCTTCCTGTTCGTCAGGCCAGCATTTTGCCTCGGGCTTCCTTCAGATTCGCAGTCACCCGCGACACCCTTGCCTCTGGCTAACACTTCCCCTTGCCGGGTGTGTAGAGGACTTTCACCTCCAAGTCACCAGCGAGGCCACCACAGCCAAGCTGGTTGCGCTAACGCGCAACGCGCCATGCCTGGCGCACCAAGAAAAAACCCGCCGAAGCGGGTTTTTTACTCATGGTCGACGATCAATCATCGCGGCTCATGATGCCGAAGATCTGCAACAAGCTGATGAACAGGTTGTAGATCGATACATACAGGCTGATGGTCGCCATGATGTAGTTACGCTCGCCGCCGTGAATGATGGCGCTGGTCTGGAACAGAATGCAGACCGACGAGAACAGCACGAAACCTGCGCTGATCGCCAGTTGCAGACCGCTGATCTGGAAGAACAGGCTCGCCAGCGTCGCACCCAGCAACACGAAGAAACCTGCGGTGATGAAGCCGCCGAGGAAACTCATGTCCTTGCGAGTGATCAGCACGTAAGCCGACAGACCGCCGAACACCAGCGCCGTCATCGCGAAAGCCGAACTCACCACTTCCGCGCCGCCCTGCATGCCCAGGTAACGGTTGAGGATCGGGCCGAGCAGGAAACCCATGAAACCGGTCAAGGCAAACGCCGACACCAGGCCCCACGCGGAATCACGAAGTTTGTTGGTAAGGAAGAAAAGACCGTAGAAGCCGATCAGCACCACGAAAATGTTCGGGTAGCCAACACGCATCTGCTGGGCGACAAACGCCATCACGCCGCTGAATGCGAGGGTGAGAGCGAGCAAGCCGTATGTGTTGCGCAGGACGCGGCTAACCTCTAGCTGCTCAGCCTGCACGCTGTTATTAACTGCGTAATCCTGTTCGCGCATGGCGACACTCCTGTTGGTTTGAAACGTTCAGTCGCAAAGATCATAGCAGACGCTCTGTAACAAGCCATGCAGAGAGTTTGACAGTGTGTTTCATTCAGGTATTATGGCGCCCGCAACGCAAACGGAGGTGTGGCCGAGTGGTTTAAGGCAACGGTCTTGAAAACCGTCGACTGTAACAGGTCCATGAGTTCGAATCCCATCGCCTCCGCCATCTTTATACGACAAGGCCCTGATTATTCAGGGCTTTGTCGTTTCTGGCGGTTGGAAATACCGCGCGCCCTTTTAAAAATCGTTTCCGCATCTTTTGGTTGCAATGCTGGGGTCACGACACGCACGAACGCGTTTCTGCCGTTGCTCCAGCCGTCGCTAAATCCAGCACCCTGGCGACAACATCAGTAGCCAGGCTTTGGTTTGTATTGATATCAGCTTTCGCTCGTTGCCAGCGCAGGGGCTAGCTGCACGCTAAATCATCAAAGCGGCATCAATCGGTGGCGTTTTTTTGCCGCTTCACAACTGTACCAGCACCTCTTTGAGCGTCATCGCCCCTCATTCAAGTGTCGGAGAGGCAGGTCGACTTGCACTCATACAAAGTCAGCCTGACAGATACAGCAGATTCTCCCTCGCAAACCTGAAGAACAGCACATTTTATCTGGCACGCTTTGTTAGCTTATTGAGAAGGCACGGCATAGCGATGTCCTGGTTGCCAGGGCGATGTTCTGGTGATTTCCACGTTCGGCTTGATCTTTGTTTCAGCGGCCTTGCAAGGTCGCGAGCCAGACTGACCTCTGCTGTTTTGCAGTATCTATTACCGCTCCAGGAAGCCAGTTGGATGACAATACAATCTTCGAATAGCTACAGCGTTGATCCGCAAACGTCTCACAAATTTTATATCAATGGCCATTGGTCTTTCCCGGCAAGCCCGGCAAGCTTGCCGGTGATCAATCCGGCAACTGAGGAGGTCGTTGCGCAGGTCGCGCAAGGTTCTACCGAGGATGTTGATCGGGCAGTCGCTGCGGCGCGTGCAGCGTTTCCTGGTTGGTCTGCTACCTCCGCAGAATCGCGCGCGCTTGTCCTTGGAAAGATCCATGACCTCATCCTTGAGCGAAAAGAGATTCTTGCGCAGGCGCTCTCTCTCGAAATGGGCGCTGCCATCGGTTTCGCACGGGCAATGCAAGTGCCCCTCGCTGCCGAACACGTTCGGGTCGCACGTGATCTCCTGTCCACCTATCGTTTCCAAACGGTTGAAGGCGGTACCGCGATTGAACGTGAACCCATAGGCGTCTGCGGTCTCATCACACCGTGGAACTGGCCGCTTTATCAAATCACCGCGAAAGTCGCCCCTGCTATAGCTGCCGGATGCACTGTGGTCCTCAAACCAAGCGAACTGTCGCCTCTGAGCGCCCTTCTTTTTGCACAGCTGGTCCACGATGCAGGCCTTCCACCGGGCGTCTTCAACCTCGTGAACGGAAGTGGTCATGAGGTTGGCGCAGCAATCGCTGCGCACCCGGATATCGATATGATTTCGATTACCGGCTCAAACCGCGCGGGGGCACTGGTCGCACAGGCGGCCGCCCATACGGTGAAGCGCGTCACACAAGAACTGGGCGGGAAATCCCCGAACATTCTGCTTCCCGACGCCGACTTCGCCAAAGCCGTCCCACTGGGCGTGATGTCGGCGTTCCGCAACGTCGGACAATCGTGCAGCGCCCCGACACGAATGATCGTACCAAAGGACAGGCTGGCGGAGGTCGAATCGCTGGCTGCCGCAACCGCCAATGCGATCATCGTGGGTGATCCGCAATCGGAAGATACGGTGCTCGGCCCCATTGCCAACGAGGCCCAGTTCAATCGCGTGCAAGCAATGATCGAGGCTGGCTTGAATGAGGGTGCAAAACTCGTTTGCGGCGGACCAGGACGTGTACAGGGCTTTGAAAAGGGCTTTTACACCCGACCGACTGTTTTTTCCGAAGTAGAGTCCGCAATGCGGATCGCCCAAGAGGAAATTTTTGGTCCAGTGTTGTGCATCATTCCCTATGAGACGGTCGATGAGGCGATCGCTATCGCAAACGACACGGTGTATGGGCTGGGCGCCCATGTTCAGGCTCAAGACCTTGATCTTGCACGTGCCGTTGCCTCTCAAATTCGCGCGGGACAAGTGCATCTGAACTACCCCGCCTGGAATCCAATGGCTCCGTTCGGCGGTTATAAGCGATCTGGTAATGGTCGTGAATACGGAGTCTACGGCTTGGAGGAGTACCTCGAAACCAAAGCAATCATTGGATTTGGCGGATAGCCAGATTCTCCTCCGCGCACATATAGCGCGCTCGCAAACCAGCGCCTCACGCTGCTGCCGCAGGTCCTTGATCTGCGTCAGGCGCTGATCTAGCAGCAGCTCCAGGTCGGCCAGGCGCGCCTCCGCTGCCTGGCGTCCGATCACCGCCTCCGCCGCCTGCCGGGGAAACAGACTCATTTCTCTCGGCATCACGCCGAGGTAATTCCTGACCGCTTGATGCAATGCATCCAGTGACCATGGCTAACTCAGGACTGCCGGGGTATCACCGATTTTTTCCATTCAACTCAAGAGGGCGCGTGGAACGGAACTGCGAGCGAAGGGGTCATCTGTACTAGACACCTCGGTGTCGAAATCCCGTTCAGATAGAGAGGTGGTTTTCATGAACAATATTATCTACATCGTCGGCGCCGTTGTGATCGTCCTCGTTATTCTGTCGTTTGTCGGCCTTGTATAGCCTGGGCGCATCACACGCTCATTTGACTTTCAAAGGTGCCTTGGCGAGTTCTTGAGCTGAAACCACAGGAGACCGCGTCGATACGGTCCTGGTGGCCAGCAATACCGAACCAGGCCTTTAGCCCGTCACTAAATCCGCTGATATGATGACGGCCGGGTTCGGCATGTGCCGTGTGCAGTTCAGTCGTAGAAGGAAACGTAGATGCTCGGACGCAAGCAGCCAGCGCCGAAGGAAGACCGCTCAACTGAACCCTTCTCTACTAAAGCCGTGCAAGCTGGCGCTACATTCCGACTCACAGTGAGTTTCATGCTGGTGGCAATCGTCGCTTTCGTGGCGGTTGAGGGCTGGCGGACGTGGCGTGACTATCGTGCTGCCTTTTCATCGGCCCGCGACTCCGTGACAAATCTGGCGCGTGCAACAGCTCAGCATGCGGAAGATGCCATTCGACAAGTGGATGTACTGACTGCTGCGCTCAGTGAACGCGTCGAAGGTGATGGCTTGCAGAACCTCAACATCCCTCGCATTCACAACCTCCTGGTTGAGCAATCCAGAATAATGCCGCAACTGCACGGGCTGTTCATTTACGGCCCTGACGGGCAGTGGATCGTGACGGACAAGGAAGTGACGCCAGAGCCGGCGAACAATGCCGACCGCGATTACTTTCAGTACCACCGCACTCATGATGATGGGGACGTACATATTGGCGAGGTCGTCAGAAGCAGATCCACCAACGATCTGATCATTCCTATTTCACGCCGCTTGAACAATCCTGACGGGTCTTTCGCAGGCGTGCTGCTTGGAACGATCAAGGTCAGCTACTTCGTGGACTACTACGGCGACTTTAAAATCGATGACAAGGGCGCCCTGGTGCTGGCCATGCGCGACGGAACAATCCTTGTGCGGCGCCCCTTCATCGCATCCGTCGTCGGCAAGAGCCTGGCGAACAGCGAGATTTTCAAGAGCTACCTGCCGAACTCCAACGAAGGCGTCGCAGAAGTAACAGCGGTGGTAGATGACACTGAGCGTCTCTACGGTTATAGAGCATTGACCACTTATCCCCTGGTCGTAGAAGCAGGGCTCTCCCGGGAATCCATCACGGCACCCTGGCGTCGTGATCTACTAAAAACAGGATTCGTGTTGGTTTTCCTGATAACCGTTCTCGCGGTTTTCGGGCTCATCGTCTTGAGTCAGCTCCGTCAGAGAATGGGGGTGGAAAGAGAGTTACGTCACGCACACAAAGCCATGCGAGACATGGCGCTGACTGACAGCCTGACTGGACTGGGTAATCGTCGACGTCTGGATACGGCGCTGCTGGATGAGATTCGTTTGGCCCAGCGCAACGGATCTACTCTTGCGTTGGTCTTGCTCGATGTCGATTACTTCAAACGCTACAACGACAGGTATGGGCACGCCGCCGGCGATGACTGCCTGAGCGCAGTCGGACGCGCGATCCACCAAGCGATCAAAAGACCCGGGGATCTGGCCGCCAGGTACGGTGGAGAAGAATTTGCAGTGCTGCTTCCCAATACCGACCGCGCGGGTGCGATACAGGTCGCCCAAGATATTCTGGAAGCCATTCGAGCTCTGGACATCGAACACTCCGAACATCCGCTGGGGAAAGTGACTGCCAGCGCAGGCATAACGGTCAGTCAACCGAGCATTGAGGACGTAACGCCAGTCACCTTGATAAAGACCGCTGACGCCTTTCTGTATTCAGCGAAGCAAAGCGGACGAAATCGTTGGTGCTGTGCTGAAGATCCGCAACGCGATCGGGCTGACCATAAGCCAGTCAGTTAAGGAAATTGTAGGAGCGAGCTTGCTCCGGGCGGCGTTCCGACGATGGACTCAAGAGCGCCGCGTTTAGCCAGTAAACACGCGTTTTCGTTAAAGACCATCGCGAGCAGGCTCGCTCCTACAGTGGATCACGTTCGCCCGTCACGCTCAGTGGGGTCCGCGAGGAATCGTCTTGAGCAGGTCTTCGGGGCTGATGTGACCGACGATCGGTTCCTTGATGCTGCCCGGTTGCGGCAGATCAAGAATGTGTCCCTTGATCTTGCCGATGACGTGCATCTCGCAAGGCTTGCAGTCGAACTTCAGCGTCAGCACCTCGTCACCGTGCACCAGTTGCATCGGCGCGACCTTGGTGCGCACACCGGTGACGCCTTTGGCTTGCTTCGGGCATAGATTGAAGGAGAAGCGCAGGCAGTGCTTGGTGATCATCACCGGCACCTCGCCGGTTTCCTCGTGGGCCTCGAAGGCCGCGTCGATCAGCTTCACGCCATGACGGTGATAGAAGTCGCGGGCCTTTTGGTTGTAGACGTTGGCCAGGAACGACAGGTGCGATTCCGGGTACACCGGCGGCGGATTGGTTTCGGCCTTGCGACCTCCCCGTGGATGGGCCAGCAGGCGGGCCACGGTCAACGCTTCGATCACTTCGCGGCGCAAGGCCTTGAGCTGCGAGTTGGGGATAAAGAACGCCTGGGTTGCCTCCAGTTCAATGGCGGTGGCGTGGTAGTCGGTGGTGCCCAATTGACCGAGCAGGTCACGCAGTTGCTCGAGGGCCTGCTCCGGCTTGTTGGCCAGACCGAACGGGCCGTCCAGGGACACGCTGGCGCTGACGCCCTCCTCGCTGGTGGCGGTGAGTTGCAGGCGCTGCTCGTCCAGTTGTGCGACCCAGGTCAGGCCGATGCGACGTTCGGCGGAAGTCTTCTGCAAGGCTTGCTGCCAGTTATGGTCCAGGTTGCGGCTCAGTGGATGGTTGGGCCGCAGCTTGTACATTCCATCCGGCATCTCGTTGGGCTCGACGCGGTAGCGATAGCGTTTCTGGCCATCTTCGTCGAATTCACCCTTCGGCTCGGCGATATTGGCGCGAAATCCCACCACCTCGCGTTTGATCTGCACATTGAGGCCGTCGCCGTTGGACAACGGTTCAAAGGTCACCACCTGCAAGTCGCGCTTGCCAACCTTCTCCACCACGCCCACCGGCAAGCCGGTGAAAGTCGGTGAGTCGAAGGCGCCGATATCGATCTTGCGTTCGCTGACGAAGTAGTCGGTGCTGCCACGGTGGAAGGTCTTGTCCGGGTCGGGCACGAAGAAGTGCGCGGTGCGGCCGCTGGACGCGCGGGCCAGTTCCGGGCGGTCTTCAAGGACATCATCCAGGCGCTGGCGGTAGTAGGCCGTGATGTTCTTCACGTAGCCCATGTCCTTGTAGCGCCCTTCGATCTTGAACGAGCGAACGCCGGCTTCCACCAACGCGCGAATGTTGGCGCTCTGGTTGTTGTCCTTCATCGACAGCAGGTGTTTTTCGTAGGCAACTACGCGGCCCTGATCGTCCTTGAGGGTGTACGGCAAACGACAGGCCTGGGAGCAGTCGCCACGGTTGGCGCTACGGCCGTTCTGTGCGTGGGAAATATTGCACTGGCCGGAGAACGCCACACACAGCGCGCCGTGAATGAAGAACTCGATCGCCGCATCGGTCTCGTCGGCGATGGCGCGAATCTCTTGCAGGTTCAGCTCGCGGGCGAGTACCAGTTGGGAGAAGCCCGCCTGGTCAAGGAACTTTGCCCGCGCCAGGGTGCGAATGTCGGTCTGGGTACTGGCGTGCAACTCGATCGGCGGGATATCCAGTTCCATCACGCCCAGGTCCTGGACGATCAACGCATCGACACCGGCATCGTACAGTTCGTGGATCAGCTTGCGGGCCGGCTCCAGCTCGTTGTCATGCAGGATCGTGTTGATGGTGGTGAACACCCGGGCGTGGTAGCGACGGGCGAATTCCACCAGTCCGGCGATTTCACTCACCTCGTTGCAGGCGTTGTGGCGGGCGCCAAAGCTTGGGCCACCGATATACACGGCATCGGCACCATGCAGGATGGCTTCGCGAGCGATGCTCACGTCACGGGCGGGGCTGAGCAATTCCAGGTGATGTTTAGGCAGAGACATATTTTTTTATCTGGTTTGTCACGGTCGAGGCACGCATTGTAGCGGCGAAACGCTTGACCGGCACCCGTGGGCTACCGAGTGGTAGCTACCCGCTATACCGCCAACTCCATTCGCCCCGCGCTGACCACTCGGCCATTCGCCGCCGTGAATCAATGGCAACAAAAATTTGTTTGCTACCATTAGAGAGCAGCATTGAGGCTGAGGCCTGGTTTGCGAAATCGGCTTTAACCTTCCTGACATTGATCCATTCCGTTCAAGCCTGCCTGAGCACATGGGGGGCCAATGCGCATTCCATTATTTTTCGCAGTGTCTGCGGCACTGTTTTTAAACGGATACTCCTGCCTGGCGCAGCCATTGGATGCGACCGCGAACGGTTCAGATACAGCCCCTGTCACGGCGGCCGTCAAAGATGCCGTGTTTAATCAGGAGCAACTGGATCAAATGCTGGCGCCCATTGCACTCTACCCGGATCCACTGCTGGCACAGGTACTGATGGCCACCACGTACCCCGGCGAAGTCACCGAGGCGGTGACCTGGTCTAAATCACACCCGGACGCCAAGGGTGACGATGCGGTCAAACAAGTGGCGAACCAGACTTGGGACCCGAGTGTGCAGGCGCTGGTCGCCTTCCCACAGGTGCTGGCAACGCTGGGGCAGGACCCCGTTTGGGTACAACGTCTCGGGGATGCCTTCCTGGCGCAGCCCGACGATGTCATGGGGGCCGTGCAACGCCTGCGTCATCAGGCGCAAGCGGCAGGCAATCTGCAGAGCAATCAATATCAGAACGTGACGGTTCAGAACTTTGCGGCACCGGCCCCGGCTCCCGACACTCCGGCTCCGGCTCCGGCGCCTGCCAGCAGCACTTCCACCATCATCATCCAGCCCTCTGATCCACAGGTGGTGTACGTTCCCAGTTACAACCCAACCACCACATACGGGACCTGGTCCTATCCCGCGTCACCTCCTGTTTACTACCCGCCACCGCCAGCCTATTACCCCGGTTCGGCATTGATGGCCGGGCTGGCGTTTGGTACCGGTGTGGCTATCGTCGGCGCGCTGTGGGGTGAATGTGACTGGGGTAACAACGACATCGACATCGACGTCAATCGCTACAACAACATCAATGCCAACAACCGCATCACCAATAATCAGAACAAGTGGCAGCACAACACCCTTCATCGCGATGGTGTTCCCTACCGAGACGGAAGGAGCCGCGAACAGTACGGCCGACAACTGGACGGTGCCAATCAGCGTGAGGCCTATCGAGGGGATAATGCCGAGCGTGCCCAGGCTCGTGAACGAGCCCGAGGTGCCATGGACAAGCAGGGCATCGAACGACCTGCCACCAGCAACCGCGAAGCCCGAGATCGAGCGCGCGAAGCTCAGTCCGCAACCTCGACCAACAATCGATTGCAAGGCACAGACAGAGCGAAGTCGTCTGACAGGAGCCAGGGGAGTGCCAGAAACACTCGGGAGGGCCAGCAACCCAGGAACAAGACCGCTCAGGTGAACCCGCGCGGACAGGGAACGGCGCAAAACAGGCCGTCCGCCAGTGCGGGCAGTGCCCGCAACAATGCATTCGCCGGCGCGCGATCACCGTCCCAGTCCAACGCCCAAGCCAATCGTGGCCGGGCCAGCGAGGTATCCGCCCAGCGCGCCAGTGCCTCGCGATCAGCGGGCCACCAGATCAGTCGACCGTCTAATCCACCCGCGCGTCAACGAGGGGGCCGTCGTTGAAAAACAATCCTCGGATAAAGTCACTCATGGGTTTGCTCCCCCAGGTATTGGCGATGACTGCCGGCGTGGCGTGGTCGTGCGTCGTTACCGCACAGCAGACATTTCCAACACCCGAAAAGGCCGCTCAAGCGTTCGTCGAAGCACTGGGGACGGAACACGCCGATCAGACGCGCCTGACAGAGTTGCTGGGTAATGAGTGGCACAGTTTCATACCCCGCGAAGGTGTTCAGCGCAGTGATGTGGATGCGTTTTTGAAGCAATACCGCGAGCAACATTCCATCGAAAAAACCAGCGACCGCAAGGCGCGCCTGTCGGTCGGCAGCGACCACTGGACACTGCCGATACCCATGGTAAAAGTCGGGAACGGTTGGCGCTTCGACATCAAGGCCGGTCAAGCCGAAGTCCGTGCACGTCGAATTGGCCGCAACGAACTCGCCGCGTTGCAATCCGTACGGACTTATCACGACGCCCAGATGGACTATTCGTCAGTGGACCGTGACGGTGACGGCGCACTCGAGTATGCGCAGAAAATCTTCAGCACCGCCGGAAAGCACGACGGTCTCTATTGGGCCGACGACGATAGCGATCAGATCAGCCCGTTGGGGCCCTCGTTCGGCAAAGCCATTGCCGGCGAAGACTGGCACGGTTATCACTTCCGCATTCTTGAAGGTCAAGGTCCTTCGGCACCTGGCGGCGCCTACAGCTACCTCATAGGTGACAAGATGAACCGTGGCTTTGCACTGATCGCCTGGCCGGCAAAATACGCTGACACCGGGGTCATGAGTTTCATGATCAGCCATGAAGGTCAGGTGTTCGAGAAGGACCTGGGACCCGAGGGTGAAAAAGTGGCACGGTCGATGAAGCGTTTTGACCCGGATGACAGCTGGAAGGTGGAGACTGCTGGTCAAGAGTAAACACTTCGAACGGCGCCTGGGGCACGGCACCAGGCACTTTGGTCTGCCACCCTGAAATGGAGACGCCAGCATGAGCACCTTGAAACTTCACCCTGCACTGGACAATGGTTTCCAACCCGCCGCCGCGAATTTCACCGGGGGCACCCTGCAATGCCTGTGTGCGACCGACAAGGTCGAGGTCAGGATCGACGCGCAAACCCTGCATAACCACGCGTGCGGCTGCAGCAAATGCTGGAAGCCGCAAAACGCGACATTCGCCGTCATTGCCGTAGTACCTCGGGACAAGGTCAGCGTCACTGCCCACGGTGAAAAACTGGCCATTGTCGACGAAACCGCCACCATCCAGCGCCACGCCTGCAGGCAGTGCCACGCCCATCTCTTCGGGCGGATCGAGAACAAGGACCATGCCTTTTATGGCCTGGACTTCGTCCACACCGAGCTCTCTCCCCAGAGCGGATGGGCTGCGCCGGGCTTCGCGGCGTTCGTGTCCTCCATCATCGAAACCGGCACACCGCCAGCGCAAATGAAGGCCATCCGTGAGCGCCTGCGCTCGATCGGCCTGGAGCCCTATGACTGCCTGTCCCCGGACTTGATGGACGCAATGGCGACACATGTCGCCAAACAGAAAGGCCTGCTCCCCGCCGCCTGATTGATCGACCGCCGCGGCTCCGGGCCAGGAGCTGCCGGTGGTCGTTGCATTTCGCCTGTCACCGGCGTTTGACTAAGCTGAATAGATCGGTACGAACTGAAATCCAGGTGATAGCGGCCACCCGCGAATCTGGATGGGTATCAAGACGGTAACTCGCAAAAGGAGACAACCATGTACGCGGTCATAAGAACCTACTCGGGTCCTGGCGCAAAACAGCTTTTCGATTTTTTGGAAGAGCAAAAGGCCGACGTCGAAACTGCCCTCCGGAAAGTGCCTGGCCTCGCAAGCTACACACTGCTACCTCTCGGTGATGGCGGTATATCGATAACCGTTTGCACGGACAAGGCCGGCACTGATGAGAGCATGAAAGTCGCTCGCGACTGGATTCAGAAAAACGCCTCGCACATCCACGCGTTCCCACCGGTCGTCACGGAAGGTCCGGTCATTGTGCAGATCAATTAGCGCGTCCTGACGATCCTTCACGCCATTATCGGTGTCGTGGAAGTGTTGCCGTAATCCGCGCATTGAATGCCCTTCCCTGCACAGGCAGAGTTTCAACCTCCCGCTACGCTCAACACAACGCATCTTCCTCTACATGAAAAGAGGTAGACCTTCCTATGCTTTTATATCCGGGTTTACCCGCCGGGGTCCTTGGCGGACTCCTTCTTGTCGCATCGGCTGCAAGCAGCGCTCCAGCCGACGTCAAAACCTGTGAATGCGAGTTCAGCAGCCGGGACTATCAAGCCTACGGCACGAGTGGTGCCTGTGGTGTATTCATGTACGCAAAAGCCAGCATCTGCGAGATCTCCTTCGCCGGTATCGGCGCCAATCCCGATGTGCTGATTAACCCGAGGCTGGGCACCCACACTCTACAGGCCCAACTGGACGTCGCTCCTGAGATTTTCAGTCGTTATCTCGAGTTCGTAAAAACGGGCAACATCACGCAACTCAGCGATCACGAATTCATAGAGCGAAGTTTGCCTGTCATGGCCCGCGCCACCCTGTTTCGCGCAGCCGCGCAAATAGCAGAAGCTCCGATCAAGCAGCTGGATGCCGTGATTCAGGATGTGGCACAGAAATACAGTGGCGAACTGGAAGCGATTTTCCTCGGCAAAAAAGAGCCGCAGATCCTTAGGTGGGATGCCGAGAGCGACGTTGAACTGGGTCGCGGTTATGTTCAGATCAATTACAGAAAAGATATTCAACTGCGCATTCTTTACTTCTCGCCAGCACAGAGGTGAAGGCTCATGAACTTCACATGCCTTGGGGAACTGTCGGACCTTGACCGGACAGGTTTGATAGTGGCGATGATCGGTGCCGCGATCTTGCTGCTTGTGGGCCTTGGCTTGTCCTTTCGCCTGAAGCTCTGGCAAACGCTCACGGAAGTCATCTATGACAAACTCCATTTGAAGTTGCCGCCTCCCCTGCTTTGCCTGCTGACATGCTTCGCTGTATTGGGAGGCATCTATTGGGGGCTGAATAAACAATACCCGGCCGACAGCATCGTGTTCAGTGCAAAGCCCTGGACTCTGGGAGAGATCAAGCAGCGACTGGAGACAGTGTCAGGGGTGGATGTTCAACTGAAAGGGGACGTGGCGAATTTTGCCATTGATAGAAGGATTAGCGGGGCCTGTGCCAGTGATGTGCTGCAATCGTTGTGTCACTACTATCGGGACAAACTTGATTGCCATAGTGAACCGGGGCGAACCATTATCGAACGCAGGCCCTGAAAGTTGCTGCGCAAAAAAAAAAATGTGGGAGCGGGCTTGCTCGCGAAAGCGGCGTGTCAGTCAACTTAAATGTTGAATGACACACCGCTTTCGCGAGCAAGCCCGCTCCCACAGGGGGATTGCGTCAACCTGACGTCAGGTTAACAGCACTTCGGCCCGGCCTTGCCACCGTAACGAGCTTCCTGACGCTCCCGGAAGAACATCTCATAACTCATCACCGGTTTGTCCGGGTGTTTGCTTTGCATGTGCTCGACGTAGTTGTCGTAGTCGGGCATGCCGACCATCAGACGCGCGGCCTGACCGAGGTATTTACCGAGGCGACTCAGGTCATTGAACATGCTGCACTCCTCGATCAGGCATCCGGCAACGCTTGAAATGGCGCTTCTTTATCCGTGCGTTCCTTGGTTCCCCAGGCGGCGATACCGACCTTGAGGGCAAAGAACAGGATGCTGAAGACCACCAGCAAAAACAGCGCGGTCAGCGTTGCGTTGGTGTAGGCGTTGTAGATCACGTGCTGCATTTGCTCGATGCTCTTGGCCGGGGCGAGTACCTGACCGTTGGCCAGTGCGTCGCTGTATTTCTTCGCCAGAGCGAGGAAACCGATGGCCGGGTTGGCGTCGAACAACTTGATAAAACCGGCGGTGGTGGTGCAGATCAGCAGCCAAACCGCTGGCAGCATGGTCACCCAGACGTAGCGCTGGCGTTTCATTTTGATCAGCACAACGGTCGCCAACATCAGCGCGATACCGGCCAGCATCTGGTTGGAGATGCCGAACAGCGGCCACAAGGTGTTGATGCCACCCAGCGGGTCGATCACGCCTTGATAGAGCAAGTAACCCCACATCGCCACGCAACCGGCGGTGGCGATCAGGTTGGCGGTCCAGGATTCGGTGCGTTTCAGCGCCGGTACGAAGGAGCCGAGCAAGTCCTGGAGCATGAAGCGTCCGGCACGGGTGCCGGCGTCCACCGCCGTCAGGATGAACAGCGCTTCGAACAGGATCGCGAAGTGGTACCAGAACGCCATGGTGTTTTCACCTGGCAGGACGTGGTGCAGGATCTGCGCAATACCGACCGCCAGGGTCGGCGCACCGCCGGCGCGAGCCAGGATGGTGGTTTCACCGATGTCCCTGGCCACCGCTTGCAGCGCTTCCGGGGTAATCAGGAAACCCCAGCTGCTGACCGTCTGCGCAACCGAAACCGCGTCAGCGCCGACAATGGCCGCTGGACTGTTCATGGCGAAATACACGCCTGGCTCGATTACCGAGGCGGCAACCATTGCCATGATGGCCACGAAGGATTCCATCAGCATGCCGCCGTAACCGATGTAGCGAGCATGCCCCTCACTCGCCAGCAACTTCGGCGTGGTGCCGGAAGCGATCAGCGCGTGGAAACCGGAGACCGCGCCACAGGCGATGGTGATGAACAGGAACGGGAACAGGCCGCCCTTCCACACCGGCCCGGTGCCGTCGATGAATTGGGTCAATGCCGGCATTTTCAGATCAGGCATGGTGATCAGGATGCCAATCGCCAAAGCGATGATGGTGCCGATTTTCAGGAACGTCGACAGGTAGTCACGCGGTGCCAGAATCAGCCACACCGGCAGTACCGCGGCGACGAAACCGTAGCCGATCAGCATCCAGGTAATCTGAATGCCCGTAAAGGTGAAGGCCTTGGCCCAGACCGGATCCGCGGCAATCTGCCCACCGAGCCCGATCGAACCGAGCAGCAGCAACACGCCGATCACCGAGATTTCGCCAATGCGACCCGGGCGGATGTAGCGCATGTAGATGCCCATGAACATCGCGATCGGGATGGTCGCCATCACCGTGAAAATGCCCCACGGGCTTTCAGCCAGGGCTTTGACCACGATCAGTGCCAGCACCGCGAGGATGATGATCATGATCAGGAAGCAGCCGAACAGCGCGATGGTGCCGGGAATGCGGCCCATTTCCTCACGGACCATGTCGCCCAAAGAGCGGCCATTGCGGCGGGTAGACATGAACAGGACCATGAAGTCCTGAACCGCACCGGCCAGCACCACGCCGGCAATCAGCCACAGCGTACCGGGCAGATAGCCCATCTGCGCCGCCAAGACCGGACCGACCAGCGGCCCCGCGCCAGCGATGGCCGCGAAGTGGTGACCGAAAAGTACGTGTTTGTTGGTCGGTACGTAGTCCAGACCATCGTTATTGAGTACAGCGGGCGTGGCTCGATTGGGGTCGAGTTGCATCACCTTGTTGGCGATGAACAGGCTGTAGTAGCGATAGGCAACGAGGTAGATGGCGACGGCTGCGACTACGATCCAGAGGGCGTTGATCGCTTCGCCGCGGCGCAGGGCCACGACACTCAGCGCAAACGCTCCCAGAACAGCCACGGCAAACCAGGCGAGGTGTTTAGCCAGACGGGGCATAGCGTGTCTCCTGCCGACAGCCAGTGACTGCGGCGGTAATTTTTATAATTGTGTCCGCTGTGCGGAGCTGGCCCAATATCCGCGCATGCTGTCCACAAATAAATCCGCGTTACTACGTACGTGATGTCTACGTAGTTCTACGTAGATGACACTTATCCATCAGCTGAAATGCAAAACCCCTGTGGGAGCGGGCTTGCTCGTGAAAGCGGTGTGTCAGTCGACATCAATGTTGCCTGACCCAACGCTTTCGCGAGCAAGCCCGCTCCCACAGGGAGTTTGCGTTTCAGCATGACCACAAGTCATTCCGTCCAGCAGCGCTACTGGACGCGCGTATCTTTGGCATATGATGCCGGCCTTCGCCTAACGCCATCCCTGTAGGAGCGAGCTTGCTCGCGATGGATTCAAGAACAACGCGTCTATTCAGCAACCCCGCGTTTTCGTTGACGACCATCGCGAGCAAGCTCGCTCCTACAAAGAACTCAGGAGCCCAGATGCAGCTCAAACACAAAATCGTCGCGCTCGGGATTCTGCCGCTGGTGTTGGCGATTGCGGTCATCTGTGCGCTGGTGATTTCCCTGAACCGCCAACTGGGTGATCAACAGGCGCAGTTGATCGAAGACAGCATTCTGGCCAGCAAGCGCGCTGAACTGAAAAACTACGTGGAAATGGCGCAAAGCCTGATCGCGCCGCTGTACGACGACGGCCACGGTGACGCTCACGCCCAGCAACGCGTGCTGGAAGAACTGCGCAAACTCAGCTTTGGCATCAATGGCTACTTCTTCGTGTACGACCGCGAGGGCCGCAGCCTGATGCACGCGCGGCAATCGGAGCTCGTGGGTCAGTATTTGTGGGACATGAAGGACGCGCACGGCCTGCCGGTGATCCAGGCATTGCTCAAGAGCGCGCAATCGGGCGAAGGTTTTCAGCGCTACGCCTGGAACAAACCCTCCTCTGGCCAGGTGACCGACAAACTCGCCTACGTGGTAATGCTGGATCGCTGGGGCTGGATGCTCGGCACCGGCATTTACCTTGAAGACGTTGAACGCGCCACTCAGCAGGCGCGTGACGAAGTGGCGATGGGCATCCGCAAAACCATGCTGGCGATTGCCGCCGTGGCCCTCGTGGCCGTGCTGTTCGTGTTTGCCAGCGGCATGACGCTGAATGTCAGCGAACACCGTCTGGCCGACAAAAAACTGCAACGCCTGACCCAGCGCATCGTCAGTCTGCAGGAGGAAGAACGATCGCGGGTTTCCCGGGAGCTGCACGACGGTATCAGCCAGGTGCTGGTCTCGATCAAGTTCCAGTTCGAACTGGCCAGCCATGTCCTGGAGCACGGACAAGACAAAGGCTTGAGCATTTTAAGAGAGGCCACGGAGCGGCTGGGAGAAGCGATTGGCGAGGTTCGCAGCCTCTCCCACGACCTGCGCTCATCCTTGCTCGACACCCTTGGCCTGTCCGCGGCCATCGGCCAACTTGCCGAAGAATTCGAGCAACGCAGCGGACTTACCGTGACCTACAACGACAACGAGTTCGACTGCCATCTGGTCGATGGTGCAGCGGTTTCGCTGTTCCGCATCGTGCAGGAAGGCCTGACCAATATTGAACGCCATGCACAGGCGAAAAACGTTTCCATTACCCTGCACGGGTCTGAAGAATCCATACGGCTGACGGTGATCGATGACGGCGTCGGTTTCAACGTCGCCCAGGTCGAACGTCTGCACGCCGGCATTGGCCTGCGCAATATCCGTGAGCGTGTCGAGCATTTTGGGGGTCGGTTCGACCTGATCTCGATGCCGGGACGAAGTGAGCTGGACGTGCTGCTGCCAATGAAAATGCCCGGCGCAAAACGCTGACCTGACAATAAGAGTGAATGCCCGTGATGAACCTGCCCTCCCCGATCCGCGTCGCCCTGGTCGACGATCACTCTTTGGTCCGCGACGGGATCAAGGCGCTGCTGTCTGTCATGGCCCCGCTGGAAGTGGTGGGTGAAGCCGAGAATGGTGCGGACGCCATCGAGATGGTCGGGCGCTGTCAGCCGGATCTGTTGCTGGTCGATATCAGCCTCAAGGACATGAACGGCCTGGAGTTGACCCGCTTGCTGCGCAGCCAGTACCCGTCGCTCAAAGTGCTGGTGCTCAGCATGTATGACAATTACGAATACGTGAGTGAGTCCGTTCGCTCAGGTGCCAGCGGGTACGTGCTGAAGAATGCACCGTCACGGGAAATCATTGCGGCCATCGAAGCCATTGCCAGCGGCGGGACGTTCTACAGTGCTGAAATCGCCCAGCGGCTCATCGCCGATAAAAGCACCGACAATGAGCTGACACCGCGTGAAAGCCAGGTGCTGTACAAAATGGCGCAAGGGATGAACAACAAGGAAATGGCCCGCGATCTGGACATCAGCGTACGTACCGTAGAAACCCATCGCCTGAGCATCCGCCGCAAACTCAACATCGACAAACCGGCGGCGCTGGTCAAGTACGCGATCGATCACGGGATCATTTCCCCATAGGGCTCTTCCTTGTCGCCCCCCTTAATCCCCGCGAATGTAATGCTCCATTTGCCGAATCAGATCGGCCTGCTCGGCGATGGCTTCTTTCACCAGATCACCAATCGATAACAGGCCAATCAGTTCGCCTCCCTCCACCACCGGCAGATGGCGCAGATGACTGTCGGTCATGACGGCCATGCAGCGCTCGACGCTCTGCCGACTGTCGGCGGTCACCACCGGTGCGCTCATGATTTCGCGTACCGGCGTGCCCACCGAAGAACGTCCCTGCAGAACAACCTTGCGTGCATAGTCGCGTTCACTGATCACGCCGACCACTTGCCCGGCGTCGATGACCGGCAGCGCGCCGACGTTTTTTTCGGCCATCAGCTTCAGGGCTTCGAGCACCATCTGGTCGGGCGCGATGCTATGGACGTGCTGGTTTTGCACGACCTTGAGTTTCAGCAGTTGTGCGGCTGTTTTCATCCATGCCTCCGGTTCCGTTGTGCAATGCGGTTAATTACTCTCAAGCCACCCCGACTTCCACGACGTCGCCGTTCAACCGCACCGGCCACACACGCAGACGTTGTTGCGGATACTCCAGGCAACGGCCGTCCTCCAGCCGAAAATGCTGTTTATAGATCGGCGAAGCCACCACTAGATCGCCCTTGATGCTGCCGACCAACCCGCGCCCGATGACGTTCGCCCCGGATTGCGGGTCGTGGTTGTCGATGGCGTAGAGGGTTCGGCCCTCAGCGCGCGGCAAATAAAACAGCGCCACCTGTGCGCCGTCGAGCCAGACGACGACACCGGAATCACTGACCAGATCCTGTTGCGCGCACACGCTTTGCCAGACATTGGTGTCGGCCAGGGCATTGATGCGTTGGGTAGTAGACTGGCTCATCAGGCAATCTCCTCGATGACGGGAATCAGGTTGAGTTCGGCGGCCATGATCGGGCGCCGCTGGCCACGCTCCTGGACAAAATGGATGTCCGGGTCCGGGCGCTTGTCGTTGACGAAGGTACGAAAGCGTTTGAGTTTTTCCGGATCTTTAAGGGCATTCGCCCATTCGCATTCGTAGCGGTCGACCACCCACTGCATTTGCGATTCAAGTTCCGCGCCAAGTCCGAGACTGTCGTGAATGATCACGTCTTTGAGGTAATCGAGGCCGCCGTCCAGCGTTTCACGCCACACCGAGGTGCGCTGCAGTTTGTCGGCGGTGCGAATGTAGAACATCAGGAAGCGGTCGATGTAGCGGATCAGGGTTTCGTCGTCGAGGTCGGTGGCGAACAGTTCGGCATGGCGCGGACGCATGCCGCCGTTACCGGCGATGTAGAGGTTCCAGCCTTTCTCGGTGGCGATCACGCCCACGTCTTTGCTCTGGGCCTCGGCGCATTCGCGGGTACAACCGGACACCGCAAACTTGAGCTTGTGCGGCGAACGCAGACCTTTGTAACGATCCTCGATCGTCAGGGCCATTTGCACGCTGTCCTGCACGCCGTAACGGCACCAGGTGCTGCCGACGCATGACTTCACCGTCCGGGTCGATTTGCCGTAAGCGTGCCCGGTTTCGAAACCGGCTTCGATCAACTCCGCCCAGATGTCGGGCAGTTCATGCAACTGCGCACCGAACAGGTCGATACGCTGGCCGCCGGTGATTTTGGTGTAGAGGTCGTATTTCTTCGCCACCACACCGATCGCGATCAGCTTGTCGGCGGTGATCTCGCCACCGGGAATGCGCGGCACCACCGAATAGGTGCCGTTTTTCTGCATGTTGGCCATGAAGGTGTCGTTGGTGTCCTGCAACGGCACCAGCGACGGGTCCATGATCGGCTGGTTCCAGCACGAGGCGAGGATCGAGCCAACCGCCGGTTTGCAGACGTCGCACCCGGTGTGGCCACGGCCATGCTTGGCCAACAACTCTTCGAAGGTGATCACCCCTTCTACCCGCACCAGTGCATACAACTCCTGACGGGTGTAGGCGAAGTGTTCGCAGAGGCTTTTGTCGACACTGACGCCACGGGCAATCAACTCGTGTTCGAAGACTTGCTTGAGCAAACCCGCGCAACCGCCGCAGCCCGTGCAGGCCTTGGTCTGCGCCTTGAGCAGGCCGAGGTCGGTGCAGCCACCGTCGATGGCCGAGCAGATAGAACCCTTGGTGACGTTGTGGCACGAGCAGACCGTGGCCGACTCGGGCAACGCGCCCGGGCCCAGCGTCGGGGCGCCTTCGGAGGACGGCAGAATCAGGCTGGCAGGTTCCGTCGGCAAGGCTATGGCGTTCTGCATGTATTGCAGCAGCGTGTCGTAATAGCTGTTATCGCCGACCAGCACCGCACCGATAACGTGCTTGCCGGTGGCATCCACCACCAATCGCCGATAGCTGGCCGTGGTTTCGTCGATGAACTGATAACTGCGCGCGCCCGGCGTGTGGCCGTGGGCATCGCCGATGGAGCCGACATCGACGCCCAGCAGCTTGAGTTTGGTCGACATGTCGGCGCCGATGAAGGGCTCGGCAATCTCATTACACAGGCGTGCCGCAACACTGCGCGCCATCTGGTAGCCCGGAGCGACCAGGCCGAAGAGACTGCCGTTCCACGAGGCGCACTCGCCGATGGCGTAGATGTCCGGATCGCTGCTCCGGCATTCGTCGTCAATCACGACGCCGCCGCGCGGACCGATGTCCAGCGAGCATTGCCGGGCCAGCGCATCTTGTGCGCGAATGCCGGCCGAGAACACGATCAGGTCGGCCTCAAGAAACTCGTCGTTGGCGAAATTCATACGGTAGCGATACGCCTCGCCCGCACTGATCGATTGAGTGGCGCGCGACAGGTGCACGCCGACGCCCAGCCTTTCGATCTGCGACTTGAGCGCAAGGCCACCCATCTCGTCCAGTTGCACCGGCATCAGGCGCGGGGCGAATTCCACCACATGCGCTTCAAGGCCCAGACTCTTCAGCGCGTTGGCAGCCTCAAGGCCCAGGAGGCCACCGCCGACCACGACACCACGTCGGGCGTTCGCAGCGGCGGCGCGGATGGCGTCGAGGTCTTCAAGGGTTCGATACACCAGGCGTGAATCGCCCTCCGCGCCTTCGATCGGCGGCACAAACGGATACGACCCGGTGGCCAGGACCAATTTGTCGTAAGGAACACAACCTTGCGCGGTGATCACTTCGCGACGGTCGCGGTCGATTTCCAGTACCGGCACGCCCAAATGCAGAGTTACGCCCGGTGTCTGGTACAGCGAGGCTTCGCCGAGGGCCAGGGATTCAGCATCACGGCCAGAGAAATACTCGGAAAGATGCACGCGATCGTAGGCGCGCATCGGCTCTTCGCTGAACACATGCAAGCAATACTGGGCAAGCGCCCCCCGCTCGATCAATTGCTCGACACAATGATGTCCGACCATGCCATTGCCGATCACGATCAGCGTTTGCAATTTGTTCAACGCGGCAACATTGGAATTCATAAGAAGCACCCGGCTAAAGCGGTTCAAAAAGCAAAAAAAAACGCCTGAAACCTTTCGGTTCCAGGCGTCTTTGCCTGTTCTTTTGCGGTGTCAGTACCAGACGTCTATGC
The DNA here is from genome assembly GCF_059695695.1 of Pseudomonas sp. LBUM1670. Classification (NCBI taxonomy): domain Bacteria; kingdom Pseudomonadati; phylum Pseudomonadota; class Gammaproteobacteria; order Pseudomonadales; family Pseudomonadaceae; genus Pseudomonas; species Pseudomonas sp. LBUM1670. Next base: position 3,180,372 of record NZ_CP166783.1, read on the forward strand.
CTGATCCACCGATGTTGCCCACGAATCGATCGTCGTTGACCGAGGGGGCTGCCCACTCGACTGCATTCAGGGTGGGCCTGTTCGGTGTGTTGCAGTGTTTGTGCCAGATCGTAAAAGTGCTGCTCCAGGCTGCTTGTCGGGGTTTTCGCCGTGGATTTCGCCCCAACGTTTTGCCTTCGCATAGTGCATCGGCACGCTTCACGGCTTTATAAAAGTGCACGAACATAGGTATTAAAAGTATTTCAGCCAGGCAATGTCTCGACGTCGCGCCTTTAATCCGGAGAACCCTTTAACCGGCGGGTATAGCGCAATGGCGAGCAGGATGGCCGTTATCCAGACCGCCCCTACCGACGTGAAGCCAAACCATGCGCCCTGATTCAACCCGAACAGCGCGACCGCGATGACATACAAAACCTTCAGCGCGTACAGGTGCAGAAGATAAAAGAACATCGGCGCCGATCCGAAGACCGTCAAGGGACGCAGCCACTGGCTCTTCTGCAAGTGTTCAAACCCCAGGAGCAGCAAGCATCCGACGCTCAGGGTCAGCGCAATAAACAGCAGCGACGGCGGGTATTTGGTGATGTTGAAAAAACTCATCAGCGTTTGCAGGGACGTATCGCCCGCGCTCCAGGGCTTCTCGCCATAGCCATTGAGCAGCCGCAGCGCGATGAATCCCGCCAGCCCGGCGACGCTGCAGATCAGCAATGCGCGTTGGCGCACCCTCGCGTCCGCCGCTCGCCCGAACCACGGTCCCATGGCATAACCCAGGCCAATCACGCCAATCCACGGCAGCACCGGATAGGACGTGCGCAGCCGAAGCCCTTCGGACAGTTCGATCCAGCCGCGATCATGGAGAATCGCCCAGGGTACGTGCATCGCCGACTCCACTGGAAAGTGCAGCGCGTCCAGCAGGTTGTGTCCGGCGATGATCGCCAGGCTCAGGAGCAGCAACATCGGACGCGGCAGCCAGACCATCACCGACAGCGCAATCATGCTCAAGCCGATGGCCCAGATCACCTGCATATAGATGACCGTCGGCGGCAGCTGGAATGTCCAGGCGAAGTTGACCAGGGTGAATTCAAGCACCACCAGAAACAGACCTCGCTTGAACAGAAAACTGCAAACGTCAGCCTTGCCAGCGTATTTCTCCCCGTACAACCAGGCCGACAGACCGGTGAGCAGCACGAAGACCGGTGCGCACAGATGAGCGAGCGTGCGGCTGAAAAACAAGACGGGTTCGGTCGTGGCGATGTCCATGGGATCAGTCACCTGTCGATGCAGGAAAAAGGTCTCGCGGACGTGGTCGAGCAGCATGAACAGAATCACCATGCCTCTCAATGCATCGATGGAAAGGAGCCGGCCGACTGTCGTGCCGGTGGAACGAGGGAGCGCAATGGTCATGGAGGTTTCGCAACGCAAGGGTGAATAAAAGTGTCCCGCCGAAAAGACGGACGAGGATACTATATTGTTACCCTATAACATCTCAACTCCATATTGGAAACTGTAGGAGCGAGCCTGCTCGCGATGGACTTCAGAACGCCGCGTTTACCCAGGCAACACGCGTTTTCGTTAACGACCATCGCGAGCAAGCTCGCTCCTACAGTGTTAGGTGGGTGCAGCAATACCGGTTTGATCGTCAGAGTGTGTAAGAAACACCGACCTGAACGGTTCTCGGCTCACCAGGGTAAGCGTAGACATTGCCAAAGGCGCCTTCTTCATAGTCCCGGTCGAACAGATTCTTCACATCGAGATTAAGTCTGACCTTGTCATTGATCTTGTAGAAGCCGAGCAGATCGACGACGGTGTAACTGCCCATCGTAAACGCTGTATTAGCCGTCTGGCCCGCACGTTCATCGACGTATTTACCCCCCACACCCAAGCCTAGCCCCTTGAGAGCACCGTCCTGAAACTCATAAACGTTCAGCAGGCTGAAGCTGTTCCTGGGAATGTTCATCAACCGGGTGCCCGACCGGATCACGTTGTCTTTGGTGACCTCGGCGTCGACATAGGCATAGCCGCCAACCACCCGCCACTCTGGAGTTACGTTGCCTGCCACGTTCAGATCAAAGCCACGGCTGCGTACCTCGCCAGCCGCCACGCTGAAGGTCGAGTCAACGGGATCGGTGGTAAGGACATTGCGTTTTTCAATCTGATAGATCGCCGCGTCAACACTCAACTGGCGATCCAGAGCTTCCCATTTGATACCCATCTCATAGGACTTGCCCTTTTCCGGCTCAAAGCCGCCACCCTCTCGACTGGCCCCGGTATTGGGTTTGAATGAGCGCGCTGTATCGGCATAAACCGCCACGGTATCGGTCAGGTCGTAAAGCACTCCGAGACGCGACGTCACCGCATTGTCGCTCGCTTGCCAGCTGCGACCACCCGGTACGAAGGTTTCATAGTCATGCTCGAAGCGCTCGAAACGGGCGCCGGCTAACACCTTCAACCGCTCAGTCAACGCCACCTGATCCTGGACGAAGGCCGCGTAGGTCTTGAGGTTTTCCTGGTCGTTGGTCGGCGTTCGGGTCAAGGCCGGACGAGGCTGGCCATACACCGGGTTGAAGATATCAATCGGGTAGGCACCGACCGCACCGCTGGAGCGCTGGATGATGGACTTGTAGTCGTAATCCTCGTACTCGACACCGGTCAACAATGTGTGATCGAAACCACCGGTGGAGAAATGCCCGGTGAGATTGAGTTGGGTATCTTTATCCGTCCACTCCAGCTTGCGATAGTTGAAGTTGCGTCCCAGCGTGCGTCCGTCGGCAGCGACACCGTTCGCTTCGACGGCGTTGCCCTGCAACGTGCCATCGAGCCACTGGAAACCACCACCCAATGTCCAGTCGTCATTCAGGAAGTGTTCGAAACGCAGCTGGGCCATGTTGTTATCGTTGTGCAACTTGCCGGCGTCTTTTTCACCAAAGAACGTGTCACGAGACGCGGTGCCAATCTGTTTCGGATAGCGCGTCACGCCGCGATCCAGCGGGTGATTATTGCGCATGAAGTCGCCCTCGAAGATCACCTTGGTGTCGTCGGTGGCCTGCCAGGAAATAACCGGCGTCACGCCGTAACGTTCGGTTTCTACATGATCGCGAAAAGTATCACCGCCCTCTCCCACCACGTTCAGGCGATAAGCCAGGCGCCCCTCTTCGTCGAGCGGGCCGGAGGCATCCAGCGTGCCACGCTTCATTCCTTGATCATCGAGCTGGCTGCCCAACGTCACAGTACGTTCAGCCGTTGGTTGTTTGGAGACCACGTTGAACGTGCCACCAGGATCACCCCGACCATAGAGCATGGTCGCAGGGCCGCGCAGTACTTCCAGCCGCTCGATGGTGTTCGCATCAGGCATGTTCGGATAACCACGGTTGATCGGAAATCCGTTGCGATAGAACTCGCCGGTGGTAAATCCACGCACAGTGAAGGTGGTCAGGCCCTGGCCGCCGAAGTTGTTTGCCCGACCTACTCCGCCGGCGTAGTCGAGCGCATCCTGAAGGCGGGTAGCTCCGATGTCCTCAACAACATCTTTGGTCACCACGCTGATGGACTGCGGTGTTTCATGAATAGCAGTATCGGTTCGCGTCGCACTGGCGGAACGCGTTGCACGGTAGCCCTTCACCGGCCCTTGAGCCGTTTCATACTCCGACGTACCGACGATGTCGGTCGCTTGCAATTCCAGACTGGCTTTATCGTTTGTAGCTTGCTCCGCGCAGGCTTAAGCAGAAAAAGCCTGAAGCACGCAGATAGAAACCAGAGTACGACGCATCTAGGAAACCTTGAGAAAATAACCAATGGGATGGCATACGTGCCAACAAATCGCGGCGCACGGTATACCATACCATTAGTATTTGATACACATTCTCATTCAAATTTCCATTTTCCCAAGTACTGCCTGCGCTCCTGCAAATCGTCTTGTTGACGCTCAACCGGTCAAACATTGTGTCGGTCAGGGCTTGATGTTCTTCAGCTTATTTAGCATCTCCAGCAACAGTTCAAGCTGCTCCTCACCGAACTGTTCCTGAATCTTCAGGTAATTGCTTTCCATCCCCGCACTCATATCGACGAAACACTGCTGCCCCTGCTCAGTGAGGGCGACGAACACCCGGCGCTGATCTTCAGACGACTTCCTGCGCCGAACGATGCCGTCACGCTCCAGCCGGGTCAGAACGCCGGTCATGCTCGGTTTGAGGATGCACGCCAGATGAGCCAACTGATGGCTTTCCAGTTCGCCCTGCTGACGCAAGATGCGAATCACCCGCCACTGCTGTTCAGTCAGATCATGTTCGTTGAGCAGCGGGCGGAAAAACGCCATGGTCGCTTCGCGGGCCTGCAGCAAGGTGAGCGTAAGGGACGGTCTGGGGGTTTGCATGGTTCACGCACAAAAGAGGTCGAAGCGTCGAAGCTTAGAGTCGGCACTGAGCACATGCAACATCGCATCGCGCGAGAAGTCATCAACCTGAAAACAAATTAATGACCTCAGGCTTCAGCCTGTCCTTGTGTGAACCCGCCTTTGAAAAGTGCAATCGGTTCCCTGTAAAAGCCATTTTTCAGGGCCTCGACTGCCTCCATGATGAATCCATGGCTCCGAGCATTTTTTATGAGTCTATCGAGAAGCGAACATGGCTCCGTTAGCGCAAACCCGATTGCCGCAGGCGATACTCCCCTGGCGTCATCTGCGCATATCGCTGGAAGAACCGACTGAAATAGGCCGGGTCCTTGAAACCCAGCTGGTAGCAGATTTCATTGGCCGAACTGCCGGTGAACAGCAGCAGGCGCTTGGCCTCTTGCATCACTCGCTCGAGGATCAGGCGCTTCGACGGCAGGTCGGCAATCCGCCGACAGACGTCGTTAAGTCGCGCCTCGGTGACCCCAATACCGTCGGCGTAGCGCGACAGCGGCCAGTGTTGCAGGTAGTGGGCTTCGATCAATTCGTTGAAGCGATGGAAAATCCGCAGGTCTTCGTGGCGCGCCGGACGGGCTTCCAGGGAATTGGCGCAAAGCCTGAGCAGGCTGATCATGATCAGTCGCGTCAGGCTATCCAGAGCCGAACTCCGTCCAGCCCCAACAACGTTGATCTCGCTGCTCAGTTCCTCGAACAGAAATTCCAATCGCCTGATCTCGGGCTGGAACTGGAGTTCCAGCCCCGCCAATGCCACGCAAGCCGCTGGCAACTGCGAGCCGGGTGCCAGACTCGGGTCGGCATCGATCAATTGCCAGACCAGTTGTTGGCGCACCGTCAACACATGCCCGTCAGCGTCCGCTTCAGTGACGAAGGAATGGGGCACCGTCGGAGGGGTGAGGAAAAACATCGGCCCCGACTCGAGATATTGCTGGTCATCCAGATAAACCCGCACCGCACCGCTCTTCACGTAATGCACCTGGAAGAACCGGTCGTGTCGATGCACGGGCATGTTGCGGCCGAAGAATTCCGCCAGGTTGCCGAGCTTGTCGTAGTGAACTTCGGCATCGCTGTAGCGCTGGTCGTAGACCTGACCGATGTTGATATTGGGAATCGGCTGACGATCGATCATTGCTGGATTCTCTTTCTTATCGGGGTGTTGGCCGTACCAGGGTTTCCATCCTGCACCGATTTGCGTTGGCTAACCACTGCCGGAAGATTTTGCCATGCTTGACGATAGTTAACATATTAATTATAACGTTAACAGGTTAACGAATATTCCACGGAGCAGTCACTGCCCCGCCACTGCCAGGAGAAAAGCATGAGCCGTGCCCTGCATGATGTTGCGAGCGGCACCCTGTTCGGCGTTGCGCTGAACTATCAGGGGTTGCTGAACCAACGTATCGCTGAATTCGAGGAAGCGCCTTACCAAAAGCCCCCGGTCAAGCCGGTGCTGTTCATCAAGACGCCCAACACCCGCAATGGCCATGACGGCGTGGTGGTTCATCCGCAGGGTGAACGTCTGCAACCAGGCCCGGCACTGGGCGTGGTGATCGGTAAAAGCGCCAGCCGTGTCAGCGTCGAAAACGCGCTGGAACATGTGGCCGGCTACACCATCGTCAATGAGTTCAGCCTGCCGGAAGACAGCTATTACCGCCCGGCAGTGAAAGCCAAGTGCCGGGACGGCTTCTGCTCGCTGGGGCCGGAACTGGTGACCTGTGACCAGGTCGCCAACCCGCACCAGCTGAGCCTGAAGCTGTTCGTCAACGGTGAACTGCGCCAGCAAAACTCCACGGCCAACCTTGTCCGCAACATCCCCCGGTTGATCGCCGAAATCAGCGAATTCATGACCCTGCACGAAGGTGATGTGCTGATCACCGGTACCCCGGAAGGCCGCGTCGATGTGCAGCCGGGCGACACCGTCGAAGTCAAAATCAGCGGCTTGGGCCGCCTCGTCAATCGCATCGTGGCCGAGTAACAGGAGCTTCCATGAAACACGCCCGTATCCGCTTTGAAGGCGAAGTCCACCTCGTTCAGGTCGAAGACCGCAACGCCGTGCGCCTGGCCGACGGCCGTCTGCTAGCCGAAAGTCAGGTTGAGTGGTTGCCACCGGCCACCGGCAGCATGTTCGCCTTGGGCTTGAACTACGCCGACCATGCCGCCGAACTGGCCTTCAAGCCACCGACCGAACCTCTGGCGTTCATCAAATCCCCTGGCACCTACACCGGCCACAACCAGACCACCTGGCGTCCGGATAACGTCGCCTACATGCATTACGAGTGTGAACTGGTGGCCGTCATCGGCAAGCCGGCGCGCAACGTCAAACGCGAAAACGCCCTGGAATACCTGGCCGGCTACACGGTCTGCAACGACTACGCGATCCGTGACTACCTGGAAAACTACTACCGGCCCAACCTGCGGGTGAAGAACCGCGACGCCACGACGCCCGTCGGCCCGTGGATTGTCGACGTCGCCGAGGTGCCAGACCCGAGCAACCTGAAACTGCGCACCTGGATCAACGGTGAATTGCGTCAGGAAGGCAGTACCAAGGACATGATTTTCGACATCCCTTACCTGATCGAGTACCTGTCCAGCTTCATGACCCTGCAGCCCGGCGACATGATCGCCACGGGCACGCCGGAAGGTCTGGCGGATGTGGTGCCGGGCGATGAAGTGATTGTGGAAGTGGAAGGCGTGGGTCGCCTGGTCAATCGAATTGTCAGCGAAGCGGAATTCTTCTCCGCCCGTAAAGAGGCTTGAGCAACATGATCAAACACTGGATCAACGGCCGCGAGGTCGAAAGCAAAGACACATTCGTCAACTACAACCCGGCCACCGGTGAAGCGATCGGCGAAGTCGCCAGCGGCGGCGCCGAGGAAGTGGCTCAGGCCGTGGCCGCGGCCAAGGAAGCCTTCCCGAAGTGGGCGAATACGCCAGCCAAAGAACGTGCCCGCCTGATGCGCAAGCTCGGTGAATTGATTGAGCAGAATGTTCCGCATCTGGCAGAGTTGGAAACCCTCGATACCGGTTTGCCGATCCACCAGACTAAAAACGTGTTGATTCCACGGGCCTCGCACAACTTCGATTTCTTCGCCGAAGTCTGCACCCGCATGGATGGTCACAGCTACCCGGTTGATGACCAGATGCTCAACTACACCTTGTACCAGCCGGTGGGTGTATGTGCCTTGGTGTCGCCATGGAACGTACCGTTCATGACTGCCACCTGGAAGACCGCACCGTGCCTGGCGCTGGGCAATACGGCGGTGTTGAAGATGTCCGAACTGTCGCCGCTGACTGCCAATGAACTGGGTCGTCTGGCCGTGGAAGCCGGAATTCCCAATGGCGTGCTCAACGTCATCCAGGGCTACGGCGCCACCGCCGGTGACGCGCTGGTTCGCCACCCCGACGTGCGAGCGATTTCCTTCACTGGCGGCACCGCCACCGGCAAGAAAATCATGCAGACCGCCGGCCTGAAAAAGTACTCCATGGAACTGGGCGGCAAGTCGCCGGTGCTGATCTTCGAAGACGCTGATCTGGAGCGGGCCCTCGACGCGGCACTATTTACCATTTTCTCGCTTAACGGTGAACGCTGCACCGCCGGCAGCAGGATTTTCATCCAGGAAAGCGTCTACCCGCAATTTGTCGCCGAGTTCGCCGCTCGTGCCAAACGCCTGATCGTCGGCGACCCGCAAGACCCGAAAACCCAGGTCGGCTCGATGATCACTCAAGCCCACTATGACAAGGTCACCGGCTACATCAAGATCGGTATCGAAGAAGGCGCCACCCTGCTGGCCGGCGGTCTGGAACGCCCGGCCAACCTGCCGGCACACCTGAGCCGCGGCCAGTTCATCCAGCCGACGGTGTTCGCTGATGTGAACAACAAGATGCGCATCGCCCAGGAAGAAATCTTCGGCCCGGTGGTCTGCCTGATCCCGTTCAAGGACGAAGCCGAAGCCCTGCAACTGGCCAACGATACCGAGTACGGCCTGGCGTCCTACATCTGGACCCAGGACATCGGCAAAGCGCATCGTCTGGCCTATGGCATCGAAGCCGGCATGGTGTTCATCAACAGCCAGAATGTGCGGGACCTGCGTCAGCCGTTCGGTGGCGTTAAAGGTTCTGGCACCGGACGCGAAGGCGGCCAGTACAGCTTCGAAGTGTTCGCCGAGATCAAGAACGTTTGCATCTCCATGGGCAGTCATCACATCCCGCGTTGGGGGGTGTAAACCGTATACCCATGACGAAGTGAGACCTGTGGCGAGGGAGCTTGCTCCCTCGCCACAAGAGCAAAACCCCGCAGCAGGGTTTTAAGACAAGAACAACAATTTCAGGAGAGTCATCATGGGCGAAGTCGTCCTGGCCGCGAAGATCTGCCACGTACCTTCGATGTACCTGTCTGAGCTGCCCGGCAAGCATCACGGTTGTCGCGCAGCGGCGATTGCCGGGCACAAGGAAATCGGCCGTCGCGCCCGCGAGCTCGGTGCCGATACCGCCGTGGTGTTTGATGTTCACTGGCTGGTCAACAGCGGCTATCACGTCAATTGCGGCGAGCATTTCAAGGGCATCTACACCAGCAACGAACTGCCGCACTTCATCAAGAACATGCAATACGAGTACCCAGGCTGCCCGGAACTGGGCGAGTTGATCGCGACTGAAGCCAATCTGGCCGGGGTCCGCACCATGGCTCACAACATCCCGAGCCTGGAGCTGGAATACGGCACGCTGGTGCCGATGCGCTACATGCACATGGGCGTTCCCGACGAACAGAAATTCAACGTGATTTCCATTGCCGCCTGGTGCGCCTGGCACAGTCTGGAAGACAGCTTTGCCTTTGGCACCGCCGTACGCCGGGCCATCGAGAAGAGCGACCGCAGGGTGCTGGTACTGGCTTCCGGCTCGCTGTCCCACCGTTTCTCGAATGACCGCGAAGCGGAAGCCAATATCCACAACTGGACCCGTGAATTCGATAAGCAAATGGACCTGCACGTCGTCGAGATGTGGAAGCAAGGCCGCTTCAGGGAATTCTGCGCAATGCTCCCGGACTACGCCGAGCACTGCTTCGGTGAAGGCAAGATGCACGACACCGCCATGCTCCTCGGCCTGCTTGGCGGGCCTGAATACAACAAACCCGCCGAGATCGTCACTCAGCCCTTCGGCAGTTCCGGCACCGGCCAGATCAACGCCATTTTCCCCCTCTGACACTCGCTCACGGGCAACCCGCCGGTTGCTCGTGGCCCGGGAGACGCACATGCCGCATTTCATCGTCGAATACACCGACAACATCGAACAGCAGGCGAACTTGCCCGCGCTGTTCGAAAAGGTTCACACCGTCCTGGGAGACAGCGGTGTGTTTCCCATGGGCGGCATTCGCAGTCGCGGGGTGCGCCTGGACACCTGGCGCATGGCGGATGGCAAGCACGATTACGCCTTCGTGCACATGACCCTCAAAGTCGGTCACGGACGGGATCTGGCAACCCGGCAGACCGTGGCCGAAACCCTGTTCAACGTGATCACCGAACACTTCGCCGAGTTGCAGTCGCAACGGCTGCTGGCGTTGTCGTTCGAGATGCTGGAACTGCACCCCGAACTGAATTTCAAGCAGAACAACGTGCATGCCTTCTTGAAGAATCAGGCGGGCTGATTTACGTCCTCCTTCCGCCAACGGCCACTCAAACAAAAAGTACAACACCTGGACCGGATCAACATCGGCTTCGCCAAGAGGCAGATGAGTATCGACCTGCAGTTCAGCGACACGGTCTGCGGCCTCGGCGCCCTGCGAACCGACACGGCCATCGTCAACCCACAGTAAGAGATCTTCGCCATGCTCGATCAACAGCAAATCCTGCAAGCCGCCGCACAACTGAACCGGGCCGAACGCTCCAGGGAACAGGTCCGGCAATTTTCCCTCGATCATCCGGATATCACCATCGAAGACGCCTACGCCATCCAGCGCGCCTGGGTCGATCAGAAAATCAAGGACGGGCGCAAACTGGTCGGGCACAAGATCGGTTTGACGTCACGGGCCATGCAAGTGTCCTCGAACATCACCGAGCCGGATTACGGTGCCCTGCTCGATGACATGCTCTTCGACGAGGGCACCGACATTCCTTTCGAACGTTTCATCGTGCCGCGGGTGGAAGTGGAGCTGGCATTCATTCTCGGCAAGCCGCTCAAGGGCCCGAACTGCACGATCTTCGACGTGCTCGACGCCACTGAATGGGTGATCCCGGCGCTGGAAATCATCGATGCGCGGATTCAGCAAATCGACCCGCAGACCAAAGCGACGCGCAAGGTGTTCGACACCATTTCCGACAACGCCGCCAACGCCGGTGTGGTCATGGGTGGTCGCGCCGTGCGGCCGACCGAGATCGATCTGCGCAAGGTGCCGGCGGTGCTGTACCGCAACGGCGTGATCGAAGAGTCAGGCGTTTCGGCCGCCGTGCTCAACCATCCGGCCAAAGGCGTGGCCTGGCTGGCGAACAAACTGGCGCCTTACGACGTCACTTTGCAACCGGGGCAGATCATCCTCGGCGGCTCCTTTACCCGTCCTGTGGCGGCCAGCCCCGGCGATACCTTCCATGTCGACTACGACATGCTGGGCTCCATCTCCTGCCGCTTCGTCTGATCCCTGGAGGACTGTTTCATGGATATGCCCATCAACCGTTTCAAGCAACGTCTGCAAAGCGGCGAAACGCAGATCGGCCTCTGGCTCGGCCTGGCCGACGCCTACTGTGCCGAGCTGGCAGCGAATGCCGGGTTCGACTGGCTGCTGATCGACGGCGAACATGCACCCAATGATGTGCGCGGCATGCTCAGCCAACTGCAAGCCATTGCACCCTACGCGAGTCAGGCGATCATCCGCCCGGTGATCGGTGATACCGCGCTGATCAAACAGGTGCTGGATATCGGCGTCCAGACCTTGTTGGTGCCGATGGTCGAAAGTGCCGGGCAAGCACGGGAACTGGTGCGCGCAATTCACTATCCGCCCCAAGGCATTCGCGGTGTCGGCAGCGCGTTGGCCCGTGCGTCGCGCTGGAACAGTATTCCCGGTTACCTCGATCAGGCAGACGCGCAGATATGCTTATTGGTACAGATCGAAAACCGTGAAGGCCTGGCCAACCTGGATGCCATTGCAGCGGTCGAGGGCGTCGACGGGGTGTTTATCGGCCCGGCAGATTTAAGTGCATCCATGGGCCATCGCGGCAATCCGGGCCACCCCGAGGTGCAGGCGGCCATCGAGGACGCCATCGTGCGAATTCAGAAAGCCGGCAAGGCCGCAGGCATTCTCAGCGCCGACGAAAAACTTGCCCGACGCTATATCGAGCTGGGCGCCGCATTCGTAGCAGTCGGCGTTGACACCACGGTGCTGATGCGCGGCCTGCAAACCCTCGCCGGCAAATTCAAAGAGGCTCCGGCGCCCACCCCTTCCGGCGGCGTGTACTGATTTTTCCTGTAGGCGCCGAGATTACTTGGCGCCTACAGGCGCTTGATGGTTTTTAACTCATCGAGCAGCCCAAGCAACGCCTGCAATTTCTCCTCTCCCAGTTGCGCTTGCAACCGTTGATAGTTCTCTTCCATGCATTGGCTCATGGACTCAAAGCACGCCTCGCCCTTTTCCGCCAGGCTCACCAGCACGCGCCGCTGGTCCTGCTCGGCCTTGCGCCGATGGACCATTCCTGCCGCCTCCATGCGCACCAGCACACCCGTCATGCTCGGCTTGAGAATGCAGGCGAGTTCCGCCAATTGATAAATTTCCAGCTCGCCATGGTGACTGAGGAGGCGGATGACCCGCCATTGTTGTTCAGTCAGACCGTGCTGATTGAGCGAGGGACGAAAAAAACTCATGGCTGCTTCGCGGGCCTGCAAGAGGGTCAAGGTCAGGGATTGCCGGGGTTTAAGCATCGGAGTCAGCATCACGGTTAATTTAGTTAATAGTTTAACGAAATTCTACCATTGCCCCATTCACGACACGCTATAACTTATGTGGCTGGCGAAGGCTCTGGCGCGCTGAATCAAAAATCCAGGCACAGAGAATCAAGACATCCACCCCGCCAGGGCTCTTAATGAGAGTCATCCAATACAGAGCTTCTCAAAGGCCCTGCGGTAGAGTTTTCCTTCACTTTTTCAGGCTTTGCCATGATCAATATCGAAACGCCCACCTATTACACGGCCACCAAGAAATACAACCTCAGTTTCCCGACGCTGGAACAGGATGTGGAAGCTGACGTTGTGGTCATTGGCGGCGGTTTTTCCGGCATCAATACCGCGCTGGAACTGGCCGAAAAAGGCATCACCAATATCGTCGTGCTGGAGGCGCGTTACCTGGGTTTCGGTGGCACCGGGCGCAATGGCGGGCAGATCATGGCCGGCATCGGTCACGACCTGGAGAAGATCAAGCAGGACGTGGGTGAAGACGGCTTGCGCCAGGTCTTCGAGATCAGTGACCTGGGCGCGGACATCATCAAGGACCGCATCGCCAAGTACGACATCGATGCCGACTTCTGCCACGGCTACGGTTACATGGGTTTCAACGCCCGTCAGGAAAAGACCCTGCGCGCGTGGGAAAAAGATTTCAAGTCGATCAACACCAAGCACGAGATCCGCTTTCTCGGCGGCTCGGACGTCAAGCAAATCATCGGTTCCGACGCCTACAGCAGCGCCCTGCTGCACATGGGCGGCGGTCACGTCCATTCGCTGAACTTGCTGCTCGGTGAAGCCAAGGCACTGGCCGGTCATGGCGTGCGAATTTTCGAGAACAGCCCAGCCCTGGAAGTCAGCTACGGCGAGCGCATCACCGTGCGAACGGGGCGCGGTTCGGTCAAGGCGAGCAAACTGTTGTGGGCTTGCGACAGTTTCCTCAACAGACTGGAACCCGAGCTGCACCGCTCGACCATCAACACGTACGCTTTCCAGATGATGACCGAGCCACTCTCGGACGAGCTGATCAACCGCATCAGCCCGATTCGGGGCGCCTACAGCGACATTCGCCCGGTGATCGACTACTACCGTGTCACCAACGAAAACCGTCTGTTGTTTGGCGCGGCCACACCGCTGGTCGAGCACATTCCCCTGGACCTGAAGGCCTGGAATCGCCGCCTGATGCTGAAGATTTTCCCCTACCTCAAGGACGTGAAAATCGACCTGGCCTGGGGTGGTCCGATGGCTTGCAGCCCGAACCTGTTCCCGCAGATCGGCACCCTGCCCGGTCGCAGCAACGCCTTCTTCGTTCAAGGCTACTCGGGATTCGGCGTCACCCCGAGCCACATTATCTGCAAGGTGTTGGCCGAGGGCATGAGCGAAGGCTCGGCGCGCTATGACCTGGTCAGCTCGATCCACCGCCCGACCATCCTTGGCAAAGATGCGTTCCGCCCACTGTTGCTGACCGCCGGTAAATCCTGGCACCAGCTCTCGGGCTACTGGAACGGGCGCCGTTAACGCGCGATGCGCTTTGCCCTTTCTTCTTTTTTACTCATCAGGAGCAACTGCCATGACCCTTGTTACCCTCAAGAAAGACATCCAGCTGTCCGAACTGGACGCCTGGGGTACTGTCGCCGACATCGGCTCAGAAATCCTCGAAGGCGAAGTCAAAGCCTTCGGCAAAATGACCTTTGGCGCGCCGACCGATCCGGTCAGCAGTGCCTATTTCGGCACCACCCAGGGCAAATTCCGGATGGTCTATCCGTTCGCCGAGCAAGCCACCGTGGTGACTGGCGAAGTAGTCCTGACCGACGAGTCCACCGGCCAGAGCACTCGCTACAAGGCGGGTGACAGCTGGTTCGTGACCAAAGGTACTCCGGTGCTCTGGGAGGTGGTCAGCGAAAGCTTCGTCAAACACTACTTCGCTGTCGTCTGATCGATTCCGCTGCCGGCTCCACCCGGCAGCCCTTTTGGCGAGGGTTAACGACCATGAACGCCATCCCTGCACAGGAAGTCGCCGGCCATTGCCTGCAGGCTTTCACTCAACTCGTTCCCGCCAGTCAGGCGGCGTTCTACTGTGTCGACCGACAACTGCAAGCCCGTGATTTCCGGTTGCACGGTATGAGCGGTGAGATGCATCGCGACTACCTGGACAACTACCGGCAATTCGACCCGCTGCAACCGCGCAATTGCCTGTCCAGTGGATTGGCCGTGGTGCCGCTGGGTTTTGCCATGGCCCGGCAGCCTCGACGGGACAATCAACGTTATCGAGATTTCCTGCTGCGCTACGGGGTTGTCGATGTCGTGGAAATCCTCGCCCATCGCGCCGGCCAGCCTCAGGCTGCGATCTCGCTGTTGCGCACCGCCGAACAAGGGGTCTTCACCAACGACCAGTTAGCCCGGCTCAACGCCTTGCAGTCCTTGCTGCAACTGGCCGTCGCGAACATGCAACCCGTCGAAGACCTGCTGACCGGTCTGACGCCCAAGGAGCGTCAGATCGCCTTGTTGTTACGCCAGGGCGCCAGCAACAAGCAACTGGCCCAGGAACTGGAAATCGGCCTGCCGACCATCAAGACCCACCTGATCAACCTGTTCCGCAAGACCGGTGTGAGTAGCCGCACCGAGCTGGTGGGGACACTGTTTCTCTAACCCGGCTCAACCATCCGGTTGATAGGCGAGTTCTTCTGCGAACCGCATGCTCCAGAGTGTTATTTCACACAACTGGAGCATTGCAATGACGACACAATCCGACTGGATCACCGTTGGCGCCCTGGCCGACGGCTTCGCCCCAGAAGCGTTCATCCTGCCGAACCTGGCCGACCTGAATGGCAAGACCTTCACGCTGAACTTCGCCAATGGCTGGCAGATCGAACATCGCTTCCACGTCGAAACGCTGTCATGGACTGCCGCTGACGGTCACTCAAAGGGTACTGCAAACTATCGTGCAACTTCGGTGCGGCCCGGTCTTTACCTGGTGGATTTCATCAAGCGCGAGGACGATCAAGCCTGGTCGGTGAGCCTGGTACTCGACACCGCCAGCGCTTCGTTCACTGCCGTGATCGGCCGCATGCCGACCCAGGAGCAAACCCGTGAAGGGCTCTACAGCCGAGCCCTGGCGGGTAAAAACCTGACATCGGTCGAGGTCGACTTTTTGCATGGCAGTCTTGATCGTCCGTGGCAGGAAGGCCAATGCCCTCACGCACCAACCACCGAACTGACCGGACTGCGCAATAGGTATCGCTATAGCCCGAGCGAAGTCTACGAGCACATCTACCTCAACGATCAATTCTATGCCTGGCAGTGCCTCAAAGGCGTCGAGCAAGGCCTGTGCGACACCGACCGCTGCCACTACTACAAGATCGCCGATCAGCTGTACCTGTTCGTCTGGCGTGAAAAGATCATCCCGACCCTCGGTCTGGTACTGATCGACCTGCAACAACACCGCAGCGACGGCAAAATTTTCGGTTATGCCGGGTCGTCCTTCGATGAGCTGTCGAACTTTCCGATCAGTTCTTACTGCGAAGTGCTCAACCGCACGGAGTGTCCCGATGCCTGAGCCACGCACCGTCGTTATCACCGGTGCCGGAACGGGCATCGGTGCCGCCTGCGCCCGACTGTATGCTGCCGAAGGCGCCAATCTGGTATTGATCGGCCGCCGTCGCGAACCACTGGAGCAGGTTGCCCGGGAAACCGGTGGCCTGGTTCTGGTCGGCGATGCTGCCTGTCCAGATACGTGGGAAGGTTTTGTGGTGCAGATTCGTCAGCGTTACGGCCGGCTCGATGTGCTGCTGGCCTGTGCCGGCGGCCACGGTTTGGGCAGTGCCAGCCAGACCAGCCCGCAAACCTGGGAAGCGGCGCTACGCAGCAACCTCGACAGCGCCTTCTACAGTGCTCGGGCCTGCCTGCCGCTGCTACTGGAAAGTGCCGGCAACATCGTGCTGATCGGTTCCATTGCCTCACTAGCGGCAGGGCCCGAAGTCTGCGGCTACACCACGGCCAAGCATGCGCTGCTCGGTCTCAACCGATCGCTGGCCAGGGATTACGGACCGCGCGGCGTGCGAGTGAATGCCGTGTGCCCGGGCTGGGTGCGCACGCCGATGGCCGATCAGGAGATGCAGCCACTGATGGATTTTTATGGCGAGACACTGCAGCAAGCCTATGACCGGGTCTGTGCCGACGTGCCATTGCGGCGACCAGCCAGTGCCGAAGAGATCGCCAGGGTGTGTCGCTTTCTGGCCTCCAGCGAGGCCTCGATCATCACCGGCGCGACCCTGGTGGCCGACGGTGGTTCGAGCATCGTCGATGTGCCGACCCTGGCCTATACCCATATGGAGCAGCCTCATGTCTGAAGACTTGAATTTCAGCGGTCGCACCGTACTGGTGACTGGCGGCGCTCAGGGTATTGGTCGCGCCATCGTCGAAGCCTTCGCCATGCGCGGCGCGCGTGTGTTGATCGCCGACCTGCTGCTGCCCCAGGCCCAGGCGCTGGCCATCGAGCTGTCCGGGCGAGCGTGTCAGGTCGAAGCCGTGTGCGCCGATCTGGCGGATGCCACGGCAGCGGTCAAACTGGTTCAGGCGCTGGAACAACGGTGGGGTCGGCTGGACATTCTGGTGCATAACGCCGGGTATTTTCCGCTGACACCGTTCGCCGAGATCACTCCGGCCATTCTCGACCGCACCCTGGCTGTAAACCTCTCGGCATTGTTCTGGCTGACGCAGGCGGCGTTGCCGATGTTCCGCCGTCAGGGTCAGGGCTGCGTGCTGGTGACTTCATCGGTCACCGGCCCTCGAGTGGCCTACCCGGGGCTGAGTCACTACGCGGCGTCGAAGGCTGGGGTTAACGGTTTCATTCGCAACGCCGCACTGGAACTGGCGGCCCTCAATGTACGGGTCAACGGCGTCGAGCCCGGCATGATCGCAACGCCAGCCATGGGCAATCTGGGGAATGACCAACTGAACGAGAGTATCGCCAGCCGAGTCCCCTTGGGACGGTTGGGCACAGCGGCCGATATTGCCGGAGCCATGCTGTTTCTGGCGTCGGATCTGGCGGCTTACATAACCGGGCAGACGCTGGTGGTTGATGGCGGGTCGACCTTGCTGGAGGTTTGAAAGCAGGCTGTCCATAATGAAGAAGGGGCTTTGGAAAGCCCCTTTTTCACATCCCTCAAAAACTCATGCCGCCCCCATCGCCTGCTGCAAATGACTGGACCGAAAATCCTTGGGCGATAGCTCGAACTGCTTCTTGAACGAGCGGCTGAAGTGTGCCGAATCGGTGAAGCCCCACTTGTAGGCAATGGAGGTGATCGATTCGCTGCGCAGGAACGGATTGGTCAGGTCATCGGCGCTGCGTTTGAGCCGGGCCCGTTGAATGTAGCGACAGACACTGTCGTCCTGTTCTTCGAACAACCGGTACAAATGCCGCACCGAGATGTTCAGTCGATTGGCCAGGCCCACGGGGCTCAGACCGGGTTGGGTCAGGGACTCATCAATGACTTTCTGGACATAACTGCGCAGGTTACTGCCCTGCAACGACGCGCTGTCGTCCCGCGAATCGTGATCCTGCTCTAATGCCGAGCCGAGCAAGGAAACAAAAGCACACTGCAGGGCCTCACCCTCGCCCACGGCACCCTCGCCCTCCAGGCTGTCTTTGCACAGCTGATCCATCAGCACGTGCAGCATACGCCCGCAGGCTTTGCTCGAGGAAATCTTGCCGAAGGTCCTGTGCTGACTGCCGAGCTGCTTGCACACTTCATTGCGTGACAAGGACAGGGACGCATGTTCAATGAGCCCGAACGGTGTGATTTCGATGGAACCCACCGAATCCATCAGCAACAACTCGCCAGGCGCCAGCTGAATGCTCTGACCGTTCTGCGAGATCTGGCAGTAGCCACTGCGCTGACTGACCAAGAAGCAATGCTGGTCGTTATCGTGGTCGGCGTTGGCTTTGGGACGCTTGATCAGACCCGCATTGGTGCGCAGGTTGGCCAAGGGCAAACCGCCGCGGGAAAACTTGGCAACGTTGCCAATGAACAGCGAGCGATTGAACGCCAGTTCTGTGTCGAAATGACCGCAAACAGCACTCAGATCCCGGGTCCAGGTCTCCAGCCCGTCTTGCACAATCTGTTGGACGCTCATGGTTGTCTCCACCTTGGCTTATTGTTTTTGTTACGCAATAGTTAACATGTTATCTATATGCGCGCAACAAGTACGTGTCTGCCAAAGTGGATAGCACTAATGATGCCAAAACCGCGGATCAGAGCGTGCGCAACAAACGATGCAATCGGCTCAACGCTTCTAGCAAGCAAGTGCGTTGATCACGGCTCAAAGCGATGTAGCGACGAAAGGCCGGCATCCGGTTGACCACCTCGCTACCGCCCATATGCTCTAGCCGAACGCACCACTGACGCTCTTGCAGATCGATGCGCAAGCGTTTGAAGTCCAACGGCATCAACGCCTGATACAGCGCGCTGTCCTCCTGCAATCCGGCTTGCAAATCGGTCAACAGCGCCGTGTCTCCAGTTCGTTGCCGGCAGCGGATTCCAGTCCGTCGAACGGCCCCGGTATGGTGCAGTTCGAAGCTCGCCATGCCCTCCCGAGAAGCAGGCACCCGGATCACGAACTCAGTCATGACCAGATGCATCAACAGCTGCGACTCGGTGCGCTCGACGATCTCCAGTTGCAGGCTGTCATTGTCCAGCGAAGCCCGGGCCGCCGTCGGCCCGGTCTGCTCGAAACTGGCAAGCCCCAGGTTGCGTCGCACATGCTCGAGGGTCACCCCTGGCCGGTAACCGGCCGGGGCGCGATGGACACTGAACAACTCAGACAGTTTTTGCAGCATGGTTGATATGCCCGTTGTGAGGGTGCCCAGGCTCATTGGAAAACTCCTTTGCCAGCACTTCTTCTACCGAAGCCGGCTTGAATGGATTGACCTTCTGCACGACTAACGTCCAGAACAGCGCATACGCCGCGGTGCAACCGAGCATCACGCCGAAAGGGATATAGATGTCCGCAGGATTCATGCCGGGCGGCGTGATAAACCACATGCCCAGCAGGATGCCGATGCTGGAGACAATCTGCGGCAGCGGGAAGAACGGCGAGCGATAAGCCCGGGGCAGATCGGGACGGCGGATCCGCAGGATCACCACCGACAGCGTCACCAGCAGATAGGCAAAACTCCAGGCACAAACCGCGGCCAGCACCAGGTGCATGATGTTGTCGGTGTTGCCGCCCAGATACAGCGCATGCAGGCAAGGAATCAGCATCACCACCAGAATGCACAGCAGCGGTGTCTTGAAGCGCGGGTGCAGATAGGTGAAGACCTTGGGCAACGCGCCGTCGACCGCCATGCCATAGAGAATCCGCGGCACCCCGGCCATCAGCGTATTGATGGTCGCCGCCCCGGCAAACAGGAAGCCGATACCCAGCCACATCGGCCCGACATGGCCCATCACCTGCTCGGCAAATTTTGGAATCGCCATCGGCGTATCCAACAGATGCACGCCGCTGGCGGCATCGAGCAATACGTTTTCCACCTGACGCTTCATCGCCGCGCCGTAGATGAACATGCACGCGGCCACGCTGAGCAAACCCAGAATCATCGCCTTGGGCATGACCTTGGCCGAGTTGCGCAGGTCCGGCGCCAGCGGCGTGACGAACTCGCAACCGACGAACATGAACATGGCCATGCCCACCAGCGACAGAATGGTGATCAGGTCAGTGCCGACTAACGACTCACCGAACCAGCCATCCAGTTGCACCGCTGGTGCG
Organism: Pseudomonas sp. LBUM1670; assembly: GCF_059695695.1. Lineage (NCBI taxonomy): Bacteria > Pseudomonadati > Pseudomonadota > Gammaproteobacteria > Pseudomonadales > Pseudomonadaceae > Pseudomonas > Pseudomonas sp. LBUM1670. The sequence goes on from NZ_CP166783.1 coordinate 3,200,452, forward strand.
GCAATCAACCCCATTACGCCAAACACCATCAAGGTCGTCCACATACCGAAGGTCAGGATGATCTCGGCCCTGCCGAACGCGCTGACGCCGAAGGCATTGAGAATACCGAACACAATGACGAAACCCACCCCCAGCAACCAGGAACCGCCGGCCGACTCGGCCAGGGTGTTGAGGTGTTCGAAGTTCACCAGCGCCATGACTCCGGACAGGATGGTTTCAGCAGTGCCGGCAAACACATGGACAATCAGGTAGGCCGACAACGTGCCCGTGATCGCGAAGAAACGGCCCATCCCGCAATTGATGTAGTCGTAGACCGAGCCTGTGGTCGGCAGGATCGACGCGGCTTCAGCGAAGGTGGTCGCCTGGGCCAGCATCATCACCACCGCGATCAACATGGCCACCGCGAAGGCGCTGCCGCCAATGCCAAACCCCATGGTCGCGGTGAGAATCACCGGGCTGGCCATGATCAGGCCTATGGTGCTGGCTAACGCGGTCGGAAAACCAACGCTACCCCGTTTCAGATGCTGTGTGAGCCTGTCATTGATCGACATGGTGCGGATCCTCGAAAGCGGATTTCTTGGTGGATGTATCGAGCCGTTCAAGGCGCTGGCGACAAAACCCTCCCCAGCCAGTCCCTGATCGAAACGGCATCGTGTGCAGAATCACTTTGCGCCCCTCCCACCCCGAGCGTCTTGCCCATGTCTGCCGCCGGTTTTGTTGCTCCCTGCCAAGGTTCAGTGCGTGTCCGACAGGATCAATTCTCTGGCACGCAGGTGAAAGACTTCCCCTGTTCACGATAGCCCTAATGCGACCTCGATCTATCGGGCTGTCCAACAATGCTGGGGAAAACAATGAAGCAAACGTTGAAAACACGATCGCTGTCCAAGGCCGTTAGCCTGGGTATCGCGCTCTTGATCGCCGATTCGTCGGCCCAGGCCTACGAGCTGTATGCCGACGACGACACCAAAGTCACCGGCAACTTCCTGGCGGTCTACGGGATGTTCAACAGTCGCAAGAACTACGACGGCACCACTGGCGGTTCCAGCTGGCGCGAAGGTTTTATCAAGTATGGTTTGAGTGTCGATCAAACGCTAGGTGGCCTGGGCAGCGCCTACGGCACAGCCAATCTGGTCAGCTCCGGCACGTGGGGCGATGGCGATGCGGCGGGCATCACCGACGGTACGGAGCGCACCACCAAGTTTGACGAAGCCTTCGCTGGCTGGCGTTCTGGCGATTTGTTCCCGGTGCTTGGCAAGGATGGCGTGGACCTGTCGTTCGGCCGCCAGGTCATTACCCTCGGTGACGGCTTCATCATCAACGATGACGGCCTGAACCTGGGTAAAGGTGTGGCGGACGGCGAGTTCAATCGTGGCGGTGCCTATTACCTGGCGGCGCGTCATGCTTTCGACGAAACCGCGGTCATGCGGCTGGGCGGCAAAGAAGGCGTTCACGGCAGCCTGATGTGGATCAAGTCCGACAACCGCGCCCAAGCCAAAACCGAGATGGCCGCCAGCACCCTGGAATACACAGCTGCACCGGGGACATTGGGGCTGACCTACATCCACGGCATCGACGTCGATGATCACTTTGCCAGCGATTTCCAGAAACAACGCGATGGCATGAATATCTACAGCCTGCGGGGCGCTGGCAATGCCGGAATCGAGAACGCCCACTTCTCCTTCGAATATGCCTGGCAGGACAAGGACGCCGGCCCGGAAAAGGCCTGGTACACCGAAGCTGGCTACACCTTTGCCAACCTGCCATGGTCGCCCGACCTCACATACCGTTACAGTCGCTATTCGAAAGACTGGGATTCGATGTTCAACGGTGTCAACCGTGGCTACGGCACCTGGTTCCAGGGCGAAGTGGCCGGCAATTACGCAGGACCGTTCAACAGCAATGCCGCGATCCAGCATGTAGGGCTCAAGGTCAAGCCTATGGACCCGGTAACCGTCGGTGTGTTGTTCTTCGACTACAAGACCCTGCACAAAAGCGACGCGCTGAACCTCGATGGTCGAGAACTGGATCTGTATGCCGAGTGGGCGGTGAACGAACACCTGATCGTTACCCCGCTGGTGGGCCTGTACAAGCCAGACAAAGACGACAGCAACGGTGGCAACCAGGTCGGCGGCAATGGCACCAACGTTTACAGCCAACTGACCATAGCCGTCCCTTTCTGATGAATTAAGCGAACGCTGACTTTGTAGGAGCGAGCATGCTCGCGATGGACGCCAACGATAACGCGTAGTCTCTGGATACACGCGTCGTCCTGAAGTCCATCGCGAGCGAGCTCGCTCCTACAAATTATTAACTGACAGGCATTAGTCCCAGAGGAGCCGGAAAAAGATCGATGGGCTATCAGCAACGGCTGATCAGTTGCTTCAATACCGTTTTGAACGTTTCGATCTGATCCTCGCTGAAATCGGCGAACACCTTGTCCTGCTGCTCCCGGGCTATCGCCCAGAGGTCTTCCGTCTGATCGAGACCAGCATCAGTCAGCCGCACCCGACTGTCATCGTCATTGACCAGGCCTTTGCGCTTGAGGTTGGCTACCGCCTCGTCGATTTCCCGGACCGGCATCGCCACCTCCCGCAACAGCTCGTTCACGCTCAGGCCAGCGTCATTCTCCAGCACCATCAGCATTCGCGCCTCGCTGGTGCGCAGGCCGGTGGACAATTGCCGAGGCTGATAACTGGATTGATAGGCCCGCACCGCCTGAGTCATCAAGTAATACAGGTTGTGGCTGAGGCGTCCCTGAAAGTGGCTGCTCGGCGATTGGTTTTCGTCGCGTTTGGTCATGCGGGTATGGGGCAGGACCATGGAATAGGCGCCCTGATGATAGAGCAATGGCGAGCGGCCGAAATCGTCGAAGGCCACCACCTTACCGATCATGATCCAGTGATCACCACCGTCCACCTGCTGGTATTTCTCGCAGTGAAAACGCGCCGAACAATCGGCGAATACCGGCGAGCCGCCCTCGCCCGCCTCGAATTCGATCTCGGCGAAGCGATCTTCCTTGGGTCGAGCGAAGTTGTTCGAGAGGTCGATCTGGTCCGCGGCCAGCACGTTGACCGCAAAATGGCTGGCCTGCTCGAACACTTCGTGGCTGTTAGAGCGCTTGTCGATGCTCCACAGCACCAGCGGCGGATCAAGGGACACCGAGTTGAAGCTGTTGGCCGTGACGCCGACTTTGCGACCGGAAGCGGTGGCAGCGGTCACCACGGTCACTCCGGTGGCGAAATTGCCCAGTGCCCGGCGAAAGGCCCGTGGGTCGAACGTCGTTTCAGTGGCGGCGCAAGCGTTGTTCTCAGACATGCGAGACTCCCGGACTGCTTCCAGGAACAGTCCTGATTGTTGTTATGGGGGCTTTGTGACGGCGCTCGTCAGATCATGCTCGGATCGGGCTCCAGTCCCATCAGCTCGCGGCCGAGAATCTGTGCGCAGACGTCGTAGTCGGTGTAGGCATGAGCACCGGTCATGTGCGAGTCGCGGAACAGACGCTGCATCTCGTTATGCTCGAACCAGGCGTTGCCACCGGCGGCTTCGAACAGGCGGTCCACAGCCTGGATGCACATCTTGGTGGCATAGGCCTGATTGGTGCGCCAGAACGCCAAGGTCTCCCGGTTTGGGTAACGCTGCTGCTCACTGTGTTCGGCATGTTCCTGCCAGGTCTTCTCGAGAAAGGCGCGAGCGGCTGCCACCTGATGAGTCGACTCGGCCAGACGCATCAACGCCGGGGTCGCCGCGCCGACCGCCGCACCCGTATAGGCGCGCACGCGGGATTTGGTTTTTTCACGGAACACCTCCAGCATGCGTTCGGCAACCCCAAGGCTCACCGTGGAGAAACCGCTGGCGAAGTAAGGACGGTACGGCGAGTAGAAGATTTTGCTGTCCGGGTAGAGACCGAAGCCTTCGGACGTGCCTTCCATCATGTCCTTGGCTTTCTGGATCCGGTGTTCCGGCACCAGCACATTGTCGATGATCAAGGTCTTGGTGCCGCTGCCTTTCATGCCGGCGGCGAACCAGTCATCACGAATCTGGTAGTCGCTACGCGGCAGGACCGCGAAGCAATAGTCCTGAGTGCCCTCAGCATTTTTGCGACGGAAACCGACAATCGCCCACTCGGCGTGATCGCAACCGCTGCTCCAGCCCATCTCACCGCTGAACAACACACCGCCTTCGGTCTCTTCGGTGCGGCCAAACGGCGCGATGCTGCTGCTGGCCGTGGCATCCGGGTCATCGCCCCAGACTTCCTGCTGCAGTTTGGTCGAGAACAGCGCCAGTTGATGGCTATGCGTACACAGCAGGCTCATCGCCCAGGCAGTGCTGGCGCAAGCACCGGCGAGCATCGCAATGCAGTCGGCAAATTGTGGCAGCGATATTTCCATGCCACCGAAGTTGCGGGGCTGAAAAGCACGGTGCATGCCGATGCTTTTGAGCATTGCAATGTTCTCGTCGGGGACCTTGCGATCCTGCTCGGCCCGGAAGGCGTTGGCAGCGATGGCCGGCAGAATGGACTTGAGGTCTTCGAGCAGCGGGTTTGGCTTTTTCATGGACGGCCCTGCTTATTATTGGATGTCCCGTCATCCCTCCGAATCGAGGAACGGCGCTGGATGCAGGGCCAGTATGCGGCGAGCGATTCCAACGGAAAATGCAACTTCCAGAGCCAAGATTGTACTTTCCAGAGGCAACGCCCACGCCTGGCACTCAAGCGCACAATCGATCTGGCAGCCGCAGACATGCCCCGCGGCAGCCACAGTCAAGCCGACGCGGCCACCTTTGATTAACCTCGGGCTTTTCCCTTGTTCGCGACCAGGAAAACCCCATGAGCGATATTGCGCTGCTGCCTCAAGTTGAAGCCTTCCTCCGTCGTAGTCATGCGTTGTTTATCGACGGCGGCTACGTCCAGAGCCATTCCAGCCAGACGCTGGAGGTGACCAATCCAGCCACCGGCCAGGTCATCGCCCGGGTCGCCGACGCTGATTCTGTCGATATCGATGCGGCGGTGGAATCAGCCAATCGCGGCTTCAAGCATTGGTCCCAGGTCGCACCGGCGATTCGTGGCAACGTGCTGCTGAAACTGGCCGACCTTATGGAGCAAAACCGCGAAGAACTGGCGCAAATCGAAACGTGCCAGTCGGGCAAGATCATTCAGATTTCCCGGGCCTTCGAAGTCGATCAAGCCGCTCACTTCCTGCGTTATTACGCCGGCTGGGCAACCAAGATCAGCGGCCAGACCCTCACCCCGTCACTGCCCTCCTTCGACGGCGAACGCTATACCGCTTTCACTCTGCGAGAACCGGTCGGCGTGGTGGTGGGCATCGTGCCATGGAATTTCTCGACCATGATCGCCATCTGGAAACTCGCCTCGGCGCTGGTGACCGGCTGCAGCATCATCATTAAACCCAGTGAATTCACCCCGCTGACCATCCTGCGGATCGCCGAACTGGCTATTGAAGCCGGCCTGCCTGCCGGTGCGCTGAACGTATTGACGGGGGGTGGTCTGGTGGGCAAAGGACTGATCGAACACCCAGGCACGGACAAGGTTTCTTTCACCGGTTCGGTGCCGACCGGTATTGCCGTCGGCCAGAGTGCCATGGGTGCCGGGTTGACCCGCGCCACGCTTGAACTGGGCGGGAAAAACTCCGCGGGCTTCCTGCGCGATGTGGATCTGGACAAGGCCGTCAACGGCATCATCGAAGCCGGTTTCCTGCATTCCGGGCAAATCTGCGCCGCCGCCGAGCGTTTCTTCGTCCATCGCTCGCAGATCGAGCCGGTCATGGACAAACTGGCCCAACGCTTAAGCCAGCTGAACATCGGTTCGCCACTGGATGAGCGCACCGAGTTCGGCCCGGTGACCAACCGTCAACACCAATTGAAGCTCGAAGGTTTTTTCGCCAAGGCCCGTGCCGAAAATAACACCATCATCCACGGCGGACACCTGATCGATCGCCCCGGCTGTTATGTCGAGCCGACGGTGATCCTCGCCGACACCGTCAATGACACCCTGCTCAACGAGGAGACCTTCGGCCCGATCGCTACCTTTTTCCCCTACGACACCGAAGAAGAACTGCTGGAGCTGATGAACAACACACGCTATGGCCTGAGCGCCAGCCTCTGGACCAACGACCTGAGCAAGGCCCTGCGCATGGTGCCCGCCATCAAGGCCGGGACCGTGTGGGTGAACATGCACACGATGCTCGATCCGGCGGTTCCCTTTGGCGGCAACAAATCTTCAGGGGTAGGTCGGGAGTTTGGCAGTGCTTTTATCGATGACTACACCGAGCTCAAATCGGTGATGATTCGCTACTGAAAACGGCTGAACCGTGGCGCACTCGTCGGGTTGCAAGTGCTAACGTGATGGCACTGCAGGCGGTGCGCACGAAATGCCGGACGTCAGGTGCAGGGAAATGTGTGGTTGCTTATCCATTCAGGAAAAGCGGACTGTCACGGCAACAGCCAAAGAAAGACTTTTCTTTGGACGAAAAAAAATGGACCTCTTTTCAGAGATCCATTTTTTAATGCTTGGAGCGGGAAACGAGACTCGAACTCGCGACCCCGACCTTGGCAAGGTCGTGCTCTACCAACTGAGCTATTCCCGCGTCTTGGTGAGGCGCATTCTATAGAATCCAGATGCCCCGTCAACCCTTTGATTCAAAAAAGTTTATTTCTTTTCCACGTCGGTCTTCAGATGCGGCCAGGCCGCCCGCAAATATTGAACCATGGACCACAACGTCAGGCCCGCAGAGATCAGCAGCAAGGCATAACCCACCAGAACCCAGAACGAGAAGTCCGACGGGTTGGCCAGCAGGATCACCAGCGCCAGCATTTGCGCAGCGGTTTTCCATTTGCCCAGGTTCGACACGGCGACGTGAGCACGGGCACCGAGCTCGGCCATCCACTCCCGCAGCGCCGAGACGACGATTTCGCGACCGATGATCACGGCGGCCGGCAGCGTGAGCCACAGATTGCCGTGTTCCTGCACCAGCAACACCAGCGCCACGGCGACCATCAGCTTGTCAGCCACCGGATCGAGAAAAGCCCCGAACGGCGTGCTTTGCTCCAGACGGCGAGCCAGGTAACCGTCCAGCCAGTCCGTGGCGGCGGCAAACGCAAAGACCGAAGCGGACGCCAGGTAGCTCCATTGGTAAGGCAGGTAGAACAGTAAAATGAAGATCGGGATAAGCAGGACACGTAGAACGGTAATCAGATTAGGGATATTCATCGGCACAACTGGCTACGAGGTGAGGTGGCATTCTACTCGCTGTGCAGATTTGCATAAATCAACTCTGCGAGCTTTTTACTGATCCCGGGGGCTTTCGCGATCTCGTCGATGCTGGCACGAGACAGCTCCTGCAATCCACCAAAATGTTTCAACAAATCGCGGCGGCGTGTCGGTCCAACGCCGGCGACGCCCTCCAGTGTAGACGTGCGGCGGGTTTTGCCGCGACGGGCGCGATGCCCGGTAATCGCAAAACGGTGAGCTTCGTCGCGGATCTGCTGGATCAAATGCAGCGCCGGGGAATCGCCGCGCAAGGTGAATTCGTGGGCGGCATCGTTGAGGTACAAGGTTTCGAAACCGGCCTTGCGCGTCGCGCCCTTGGCCACGCCCAGCAGAATCAGGTCGGGCACCGCCAGCTCATTGAGCACGTCGCGCGCCATGGACAACTGACCTTTGCCGCCGTCCACCAGCAGAATGTCCGGCAGCTTGCCCTCCCCGTCCTTCAGTTTGCTGAAGCGTCGGGTCAGGGCCTGGTGCATCGCGGCGTAGTCATCGCCCGGCGTGACGCCTTCGATGTTGTAGCGACGGTAATCGGACTTGATCGGGCCTTCCGGGCCAAACACCACACAGGACGCCACGGTCGCTTCGCCGCTGGAATGGCTGATGTCGTAACACTCCAGGCGCTGCGGCGGCTCATCGAGTTGCAGCACGTCGGCCAGGGCATCGAAACGCGCGGCGACGTGTTGGCGGTTCGCCAGACGCGCGCCCAGTGCCTGCTCGGCATTGGTCACGGCCAATTGCTGCCAGCGTGCCCGCGTACCGCGAACCCTGTGGCTGATGGTCAGTTCGCGACCGCGCAACTCTTCAATGGCTGCGATCAGCGTCGGGAAATCATCGTGAACCACGTTGACAATGAACTCGCTCGGCAAGTCGCGTTCGGGGCTGCTGACGTAGTACTGACCGAGAAACGCGGCCATGACTTCGGAAACGTCTTCTTCAATACCCACCTGCGGGAAAAAATTCTTGCTCCCCAACACCCGGCCACCGCGCACGCTGATCAGATGAACGCAAGCACCGCCCGGGTTGACGAACGCGGCGATCACGTCGACATCGCCGGTCCCGCCTTCCATGCTCTGCTGATCCTGAACCCGGCGCAGCAAAGAGATCTGGTCACGCAATTCGGCGGCACGCTCGAACTCGAGGTTGATCGCCGCCTCTTCCATACCGGCGGATAACTCGTCGGTCAGCGCGTTGCTGCGACCTTCGAGGAACATCACCGAGTGCCGCACATCTTCGGCGTACACCTCGGGCTCCACCAGACCGACACAGGGCGCCTTGCAGCGTTTGATCTGATATTGCAGGCACGGCCGCGTACGGTTCTTGTAATAGCTGTCCTCGCACTGGCGAACGAAAAAGGTCTTTTGCAGTAGGCTCAGACTTTCGCGAATCGCGCCGGCACTGGGATAGGGACCGAAATATTTGCCCTTGGCCTTTTTGGCGCCGCGATGAATGCTCAGGCGTGGGAACTGGCCATCGGATAGAAACACGTACGGGTAGGATTTGTCGTCGCGCAGCAGGATGTTGTAGGGTGGACGCCATTCCTTGATCAGCGTCTGCTCAAGCAGCAAGGCCTCGGTTTCGTTGGCCGTGATCGTCGTTTCGACCTGGGCAATACGCGCCACCAGCGCCGCCGTTTTGGGAGCGAGCCCCGATTTGCGGAAGTAACTCGACAGACGATTCTTGAGGTTCTTGGCCTTGCCGACGTAGAGCAGGCGCGCTTCGCTGTCGAACATGCGATAGACGCCGGGGCGCCCACTGACCGTCGACAGGAAAGCGCTTGGATCGAAGGTGTCAGTCATTATCAGAGGCTGGCATCAACCATGCCGTGACGAACTGCCAACAGCGTCAACTCGACATCGCTGCTGATCGAAAGCTTTTCGAAAATTCGGTAACGGTAGGTGTTCACGGTTTTGGGCGACAGACACAGCTTGTCGGAAATGATCTGCACCTTCTGGCAGCCGACAATCATCAGCGCGATCTGGATTTCCCGTTCCGACAGCGCATCGAACGGCGAATCATTGGTCGGCTGAAAGGATTTGATCGCCAGTTGCTGTGCAATCTGCGGGCTGATGTAGCGTTGCCCGGCAAACACGAGGCGGATGGCCTGGACCATTTCCGGCAACCCGGCGCCTTTGGTCAGGTAACCGGCAGCACCGGCTTGCAACAACCGTGTAGGAAACGGGTCTTCTTCGCACACGGTGACCGCGACGACTTTGATGTCCGGATGACTGCGCAACAGTTTGCGGGTGGCCTCAAGACCGCCGATACCGGGCATCTTGACGTCCATCAGCACCACATCGGGTTTCAACTCACGCGCCTTGAGCAGCGATTCTTCGCCTGACTCAGCCTGGCCGACCACTTGCAGGCCATCGATGTCAGCCAGCATTCGTGTAATGCCTGTACGAACGAGATCATGGTCATCGACTACTAGCACCCTAATCAAGCAGACACCTCGCGATATGGTCTTATTTGAGTTGTCGACACCTTAGCAAAAAGCGACTGGCAGACCTAGCGGCAAGCGTCATATAAAAAGTTTCAATACATCTTGAAAGGCTTGTCTTATACGTGTTTCAGCGATTCGCCCTCGACATCGCGCTGCATTCTCAGGAAACACTCGTCTGCGCCGACCACCCTCAGGCCCTTTCTCTCGTATAACGCTTTCGCCGGATTATTTTCAAACACCGTCAACCGCAGGGCCGGGCGTCGTTCCTTGCGCGTCATCGCCAATACCTGATCGATCGCCCATGAACCGGCGCCCTGCCCCCGAAACGACTCAAGCACATGCAACTCGCGGATGTATAAGGCTTTTGCGTCCCGGCTCAGGCTCACATAACCCAGCCGCACGTCGTCACGAACGATCAGCCAGTTTTCCCGTCCCGCCCAGGCCACATCGAAGGCCTCGTCCAACCACAGCAGATCATGCTTGATGTAGTAGCGGAGCATGGTTTTACAGGTCAGTTCACGAGCGAAGTCGAGATCCTCTGATGTTGCCGGACGTAACTCAAACCCCATCAGGCTTCCGCGACGGCGACTGTTTGCCCCGTCCAGCCGTCAGCATTGCGCCGAGCAACGACCAGCAGGTTGCCGGTGCCGGGCGCGGCGGCAATCAGCGAACCGTCCGACGCCCAGATGGCGCTGCGTCCTGCCGACCCCCAGCCACCTGTCGCACCGCCATGGTTGGCCATTAGCACCGTCATCGAGTGCTTAACGGCATAGCCTTGCAACAACGCGGTGTCCGGGGCGTAGCCGTTTTCCGTAATCAGCACGCCCGCGGCGTACAGATCGGCGCCCTGCTGTGCCGCTGCGGCTGCATGGCTGGCGTGGGAAAAATCGGCGCACACCGCCAAGGCGACCGTGTCGTTGCCTATTGTCAGGGTCGAACCGCCAGTTCCCGGTGCAAACGCTACCTCTTCGCCCGGATGCAGATGCTGTTTGCTGTAAACCCCGAATGAACCGTCGCCACCCAACACAAGCGCTCCGATCAGCACCGGCGAATTTTCCGACAGGCGAATTGGCATTCCGACCACAGTCGTCACGCCAACTTCCCGCGCGAAATCCCGCAGCGGTTGCAGCACAGCGGCCTCCGGCGCAATAGCCAGCTCAGCCGCCAGTCCTCGCTCATACCCGGTCAGCGACAGTTCCGGAAACACCAGCAACTGCACACCCTGCCCCGCCGCCGCCTGCATGAAGCGTTGATGCCAGGCAATATTGGCGGCCAGGTCACCTGCGATGGAGATCGATTGAGCAGCGGCGATGGTCAGAGGCGTCATGTTTCGTCCGTGTTTTTTTGATCAAGGGCGAAGTGTGCCACAACCTTCGGCGTACTCACGCGATAGAAAACGCCGTCGGGGACCGATAGCAATTTCTGATTGAATCCGCGTACCGGCCTCTAGTAAGCTCGGCGCATCCATCGGAGACAGACCATGTTCAACGCCCTCTCACAGCTTCGTACCGCCAGCGCCCCGCGCTCGGTTGCGGCTGCCCGGGTGAACACCGTTTGTGCTTCGGTCAGCTTTTATTTTGGGTATTGGTTTAGCCACTGGCGCGCCTGATACCCACACGGCGCCCACTTTAAACGGGTCGCCACCAGAGAATTCTCAACCCCCGGTCGGCCTCCCGACCGGGGGTTTTGTTTTTTCAGCCCCTTCGTATTTTTAGCAACACATCAGACAACTTGAGGATTCACGACATGAACTACGCCACTTATTACCGTTACGACAGTTTTACCGCCTGGCGATTTAGCAGCCTCCGCTCGGGACAGCCTGCCGCCTCCGATCGGTCACCCACAGGTGGCAAGCACACACACGCAGCCAATCCGGCCAATTGTCGAACACCCCAGTAGGGCCGAGCACGCGGGAACGAACCCGCCACCCGCCCAGGAAGCTTGAATATGAACTCGTCCGTCTCTGCTCTGCCGCTGTCCATCATGAACCCTGCCAACGAAGCGCTGACCCTGCGTTTGCCCAGCTCATTGCAGCTCAAACAGCAACTGCCCCTCAGCAACGCCCTGACCCGGCAAGTCGCCGCCCATCGCGACGCGGTCCGCGCGATCCTCAATGGTGAAGACGCCCGTTTGCTGGTGATCGTCGGGCCTTGCTCGATTCACGACCCCCGGTCAGCCCTCGAATACGCGAGCAACCTCGCCCGCCTCGCCGCCGAAGTCAGCGATGAAATGCTGCTGGTGATGCGCGCCTACGTCGAAAAACCTCGCACCACGGTCGGCTGGAAAGGCCTGGCCTACGATCCGCATCTGGATGGCAGCGATGACATGGCCGGCGGCCTGACCCTGTCCCGCGAGCTGATGCGCGAAATGCTCCAATTGGGCTTGCCGATCGCCACCGAACTGCTGCAACCGATGGCCGCCGGCTACTTTGACGACCTGCTCAGCTGGGTGGCCATTGGCGCCCGCACCACCGAGTCGCAGATCCACCGCGAAATGGCCAGCGGCCTGAACATGCCGGTCGGCTTCAAGAACGGCACCGATGGCGGTGTCGGCGTTGCCAGTGACGCCATACGCTCGGCCGCCCATCCGCATCGGCATTTCGGCGTCGACAGCCAGGGTCACCCGGCGATCATTCAGACCCCGGGCAACCCCGATACCCATCTGGTACTGCGCGGTGGCCATCGCGGACCGAACTACGATCGCGATAGCGTCGCTCAGGTGAACAGCGATTTGACCAAGCTGAAGATCCCGGCGCGGATCATGGTCGATTGCAGCCACGCCAACAGTGGTAAAGATCCGCTGCGTCAACCGGCAGTGTTCAATGATGTGCTTGAGCAGCGTTTGCAGGGTGATGGATCTTTGATCGGAATGATGATCGAGAGTCACTTGTTCGAGGGTTGCCAGCCGTTGAGTCCATCGCTGCGTTATGGCGTATCGGTTACCGATGGCTGCCTTGGGTGGGAAGGGACTGAAGCGTTGTTGCGTTCGGCGGCGGAACGGTTGCGAACGGCACGCGGTTGACAGGCAAATGACATTTCGGAGGTAGGTCATTGCAGAACTCTGCGCTACCTCCGATCAAAGGACGTCCGGACATTCCGAAAAAAGCCTCCTGCTGATTCGAATATTCGTACTTTACCTATTCCGTTTTCACCCATTTACAGCGGCTTTTTCATACATCGCGCGAACACCCGAGTGCTTTAGAGTGAGGCCCAAGCACATCCACGATCTCCCGCGAAAAGGTACGAACATGCAACGGAATGCAAGCACTCTCTATCCCATCCTGCTGGTTCACGGCCTGTTCGGTTTCGACCGGATCGGCCCATTCGGACTCTTCCAAGACATCAAGCAAGCACTGCGCAGCGACGGCGCCAGGGTGTTCATACCTCAGCTGTCGGCTACCCACACCAACGAAGCTCGCGGTGAACAGCTTTTGGCACAGATCGAACGGGTGCTGGAGGGGACCGGCGCAGACAAGGTCAATCTGATCGGTCACAGCCAAGGCGCACTGGCGGCACGTTATGCCGCAGCAATAGCGCCGGAAGTCGTAGCGTCGGTGACGTCGGTCAGCGGGCCGAACCATGGCTCGGAACTGGCGGACTTCCTGCGCAAGGCACTGACGCCCGGACGCCTCCCGGAGCGGGCGGCCGAAACGGTCGTCACCTTGTTCGCCGATTTCCTGTCGTTACTGAGTGGTAACCCGCACCTGCCGCAGAACGCTATCGCTGCGTTGAATGCGCTGACCACCGAAGGTGTCGGCGCGTTTAATGAGAAGTACCCCCAGGGATTGCCAAAAACCTGGGGCGGCAAGGGCCGCGAGCTGGTCGATGGGGTTCGCTACTATTCCTGGAGCGGCACTTTGCGAGGGAACTCGCTCGATGAAGGGCTCAATGCACTCGATCCGCTGAATGCGTTCTCTCGGGCCTTTTCTCGATATTTCACCACCGAAGCCGAGCAGAACGACGGCATGGTCGGACGCTTCAGCTCCCATCTGGGCAAAGTGATCCGCTCCGACTATCCGCTGGATCACCTGGACAGCATCAACCAGACCGCCGGCCGGGTTCGCAAAGGCATCGACCCGACTGATTTGTATGTGCAGCACGCCGAACGCCTGCGAAAGGCTGGCCTGTAAGCATTGGAAGGAACTTTGAGAAGAAATGGGCCACTGAATCCGGTAGGCTCCGCACTTTACTGAACATTGAAAGGAGTATTTCCCATGGCTAAAGCCACTGCCCGTCACATCCTGGTTGCCAGCGAAACCAAGTGCAACGAACTCAAAGCCCAAATCGAGGCTGGCGCCGATTTCGCCGAAGTTGCCAAAGCCAACTCCACCTGCCCTTCCAGCCGTCAGGGCGGCGATCTGGGTTCGTTCGGTCCAGGCCAGATGGTCAAGGAATTCGACGCCGTGGTCTTCAGCGCACCGATCAACGTGGTGCAAGGCCCGGTGAAGACCCAGTTTGGTTATCACTTGCTGGAAGTGACCAGTCGTCAGGACTGATCCATTCGCGAAGCTTTGCGCACAACGGCCCGCCTTTTGGTGGGCCGTCGTGTTTCGGATGCGTGATACGGCTGGCGAGGGACGCGCCGCTAGCGTACAAATTGCGGTAATCGACCACCCGGCTATAAGGCTGACAATGCGACTGGCTTTCCCCACTTTGTTGTTCACTGCCGTGGCGCTGTTGTTGGGCGCCGCCGGTGTGAACGCCGGCCCCCAACACGCGCTGACCGTCTACGGCGAACCGGCGAAATACCCTGCCGGCTTCAGTCATTTTGCCTACACCAACCCCCAGGCTCCCAAAGGCGGGACCATGCGCCGCTCAGCCATCGAGATCGGCCACTTCGACCATGTCTTGCCTTATATAGACAAAGGCATCGGCGTGACGCAGATCGACGGTTTGATCTATTCGCCATTGGCCCAGCGTTCACTGGATGAGCCTTACACCGTGTACGGTCTGGTGGCGCAGAAGATGGAGCGCTCGGACGACGGTTTGTCGCTGCATTTCTACCTTAACCCCAAGGCCCGCTTCGCCGATGGCAAGCCGATCACCGCCGAAGACGTGCGCTACACCTTCGACCTGCTGATGACCCAGGGCAGCCTGCGCTATCGCACTCAATTCGCCGACGTCAAAGGCGTCGAAGTGGAATCGCCACTCACGGTGCGTTTCGATTTCAAAAGCAATGAAAACCGCACCCTGCCCCTCGACATCGCGACCTTGCCGGTGCTTCCCGAGCACTGGTGGAAAACCCGCGATTTCGCCGGCGGCGGCGGGTACGAGCCGCCACTGGGCAGCGGTCCGTACAAGGTGAGCAAGGTCGATTCCGGGCGCAGCATTATGTTCGAGCGCAATCCCGACTGGTGGGGCAAGGAGCTGCCGGTCAGCCGCGGGCTCTACAATTTCGACCATTTCAGTATCGAGTACTTCGGCGATACCGACGTGGCCCGTCAGGTGTTGCGCGGCGGTGCCTACGACTACAACCGGGAATTCTCCGCCACCGGTTTCTCCATCGGCTACGACAGCCCGGCCCTCAGTGACGGTCGCCTGCAGAAAGCGCATCTGGCGCAAAACGCGCCGCAGTCGGCGCAAGGCTTCGTGTTCAATCTGCAAAATCCGCTGTTCCAGGACCGCCGCGTCCGTCAAGCGCTGGTGATGCTCTGGGATTTCGAATGGAGCAACCGGCAGATGATGCGCGACCTCTATATCCGCCAGCAGAGTTTCTTCTCCAACACCGACCTTGCTGCCCGCAGCCTTCCCGATGCCGCCGAACTGGCGATTCTTGAACCCTTGCGCGGACAGATCCCCGACGAGGTATTCACCCAAGTCTTCGAGGCACCGAAAACTGACGGCAGCGGCGTGATCCGCGACAAACAACTGCAAGCGCTGGATTTGCTGGAACAGGCCGGATGGAAACCGGATGGCGACCACCTGGTGAACGCCGAAGGCAAACCGCTGAGCTTCACGTTCCTGGTCAGCCAGAACGGCATGGACCGTTTGCTGCTGCCGTACAAGCGCACGCTGAAGCAGATTGGCATCGACCTGAACATCCGCCGCATCGACTCGTCCCAGTACGTCAATCGCCTGATGTCCCGGGATTACGACATGATCGTCACCGGCTATCCGGTCACCACTTCGCCGGGCAACGAGTTGAACAACTATTTCGGCTCCGCGTCGGCCAACGATCCGGGCTCCAACAATTACATGGTGTTGAAGAATCCTGCGGTCGATACGCTGGTCAGCGGCCTGGTTCGCGCCACCACCCAGTCCGATATGCTGCGCTACGCCCACGCACTCGACCGGGTGCTGCAATGGAACTACTACTGGATTCCCAACTACTATCCGCCGGGCAGTTCGACCGTGTGGTGGAACCGCTTCGGGATTCCCGCCGTGCAAGCCGCCAATGACGAAGCCATCGAGAGTTGGTGGGAAGTGAGCACCACGCCGCTGACCAACCAACAGATGACCGCCGAACTGATCAAGCGCGGCAAACCCGGAGGGCCGCATTGATGTGGGCTTATATTCTGCGGCGTCTGCTGCTGATCATTCCGACCCTGGTGATCATTCTGCTGGTCAACTTCGTCATCGTTCAGGCCGCGCCGGGCGGTCCGGTGGAACAGGCGATCGCGCACCTGCAAGGCATCGGCGGCGCCAGTGTCGGCGGTGGGTCCAGCGAAGTCATGAGCGGCAGTTCCCGGGCCAGTCGCGGTCTCGATCCGCAGCTGATCAAGGAGATCGAAAAACAGTACGGCTTCGACAAACCGGCCCCGGAACGCCTGTGGCTGATGCTTAAAAGCTATGCGCAACTGGATTTCGGCAAGAGCTTTTTCCGCGGCGCCACGGTCACCGACCTGATCCTGGAAAAAATGCCAGTGACCATTTCCCTCGGGCTCTGGGCGACGCTGATTACTTATCTGGTGTCGATCCCGCTGGGCATCCGCAAAGCCGTGCACCACGGCAGCCATTTCGATATCTGGAGCAGCACCGCGATCATTATCGGCTACGCGATGCCGGCGTTTCTGTTCGCGATGTTCCTGATCGTGGTGTTCGCCGGCGGCACGTCGCTGAACTGGTTCCCGGTGCGCGGCCTGGTCTCTGACAACTTCGACTCCCTGTCCACCGTGGGCAAGATCGCCGACTACTTCTGGCACCTGGTGCTGCCGGTGACGTCGTTGGTGATCGGCGGGTTTGCCACGCTGACGATCCTGACCAAGAACTCTTTCCTCAATGAAATCACCCGCCAGTACGTGGTCACCGCCCGCGCCAAAGGCATGAGCGAACGCCGTGTGCTGTACGGCCACGTCTTTCGCAACGCCATGCTGCTGGTGGTGTCGGGCATTCCCCAGGCATTCATCAGTGTGTTCTTCGCCGGCTCGCTGCTGATCGAAGTGATCTTCTCCCTCGATGGCCTGGGCCGCATGAGTTACGAAGCCGCGGTGTCCCGGGACTATCCGGTGGTGTTTGGATCGCTGTTCATCTTCACGCTGTTCGGCCTGCTTATAAAACTGGTCGGCGACCTCTGCTACACCCTGGTCGACCCGCGTATCGACTTCGCCGCGAGGAACGCCTGATGGTCACGCTTTCGCCGCTGGCGCGTCGCCGTTTCGAACGCTTCAAGAAAAACCGTCGTGGCTGGTGGTCGCTGTGGCTTTTTATCGGCCTGTTCCTGTTGAGCCTGGGCGGCGAACTGATCGCCAATGACAAACCGCTGGTGGTCAGTTATGAGGGTTCGTTGTACTTCCCGGTGTTCAAGCGCTACACCGAGCAGGAGTTCGGCGGACAACTGCCTTTCCAGGCTGACTACCGCAGTGACTATGTGCAGAAGCTGATCAAAAAGGACGGCGGCTGGTTGCTGTTTCCGCCGATTCCGTTCAGCGACGACACGCCGAACTACGACTTGAACAAACCGGCGCCGAGCCCGCCTTCGAACGTCAATTGGCTTGGCACCGATGACCAGGCGCGCGACGTATTGGCCCGGGTGATTTTCGGTGCGCGGGTGTCGATTCTGTTTGCGTTGATGCTGACCTTTGTCAGCGCGCTGATCGGCATCGCTGCCGGGGCGTTGCAAGGTTATTACGGCGGCTGGGTCGACCTGATCGGTCAGCGTTTGCTGGAAGTCTGGTCGGGGTTGCCGGTGTTGTATCTGTTGATCATCCTGTCGGGATTCGTCGAGCCGAATTTCTGGTGGCTGCTGGGGATCATGGCGTTGTTTTCCTGGCTGGCGCTGGTGGACGTGGTGCGCGCCGAGTTTCTGCGCGGACGCAACCTGGAATATGTCAAAGCCGCCCGTGCGCTGGGCCTGACTGACCGCAAAGTCATCGTGCGGCACATTTTGCCCAATGCGATGAACGCGACGCTGAGTTACCTGCCGTTCATTCTGACCGGGGCGATTTCGACGCTTACCGCGCTGGACTTCCTCGGCTTCGGCATGCCGGCCGGCAGTGCGTCGCTGGGCGAACTGATTGGTCAGGGCAAACAGAATCTACAAGCGCCGTGGCTGGGATTGACGGCGTTTTTCACCCTGGCGTTGATTCTTTCTTTACTGGTGTTTATCGGCGAGGCGTTGCGTGATGCGTTTGATCCCCGATCTTGATTTTTTGCCACGAAGCGAGCGTTGAGATGAGTAACCTGATCGAAATCCGCAACCTCAGCGTGGCCTTCAGCGGGCAGACCGTGGTGCGCAATCTGTGCCTGGACATCCGACCCGGTGAATGCCTGGCATTGGTCGGCGAGTCGGGCTCCGGCAAATCGGTGACCGCGCACTCGATCCTGCAACTGCTGCCCGAGACCGGCACCGAATCCACCGGCAGCATTCGATATCGCGGCAAGGAACTGCTCGGCGCCTCCTCCAAAGTGCTGCGGGAGTTGCGTGGCAACCGCATCGCGATGATCTTTCAGGAGCCGATGACCTCGCTCAATCCACTGCACAGCATTGAAAAGCAGATCGGCGAAACCCTGCTGCTGCACAAAGGCTTGACCGGCAAACACGCGCAGGCACGGATTCTTGAGTTGCTGCACCTGGTGGGTATCCAGAAACCCAAAGAGCGGCTCAAGGCGTATCCGCATCAACTGTCCGGCGGCCAGCGGCAACGGGTGATGATCGCCATGGCCCTGGCCTGCGAGCCGGAGTTGCTGATCGCCGACGAACCGACGACGGCGCTGGATGTGACCGTGCAGCGCAAGATCCTGCTGCTGCTCAAATCCTTGCAACAGCGACTCGGCATGTCGCTGCTGCTGATCAGCCACGACCTCAACCTGGTGCGCAGCATCGCCCAGCGCGTGTGCGTGATGAAGGCCGGGGAAATCGTCGAACAGGCGCCGTGCGAGACGCTGTTCACCGAGCCAAAACATCCGTACAGCTGCGAGCTTTTGAATGCCGAACCGGAAGGCGAAGCCCTGGCCCGGGACGCGCGCGAGAACGTACTGGAAGTGGACAATCTTTCCGTGCGCTTCCCCCTCAGTGGCGGACTGTTCCAACGCAAAACGTATCTGCACGCGGTGGATGGCATCAGCCTGAATGTCCAGCGTGGCAAGACATTGGGCATTGTCGGTGAATCCGGCTCGGGCAAGTCGACGCTCGGTCAGGCGATCCTGCGTCTGCTCGACTCCGAAGGCAGCATTCGCTTTCAGGGCGAGGCGCTGGATGGTCTGACGCAAAAGCAGTTGCGGCCATGGCGCAAGAAAATGCAGGTGGTGTTCCAGGACCCTTTCGGCAGCCTCAGTCCACGGATGTCGGTGGCGCAGATCATCAGCGAAGGCCTTGAAGTTCACAGCCAATTGACAGCGGACGAATGCAAGGCCGAAGTGATTCGCGCGCTGCAGGAAGTCGGCCTCGACCCGCAAAGCCGCCATCGCTACCCCCATGAATTTTCCGGTGGACAGCGCCAGCGCATCGCCATCGCCCGGGCGCTGGTGCTGAAACCGGCGTTGATCCTGCTCGACGAACCGACCTCGGCGCTGGACCGCACGGTGCAAAAACAAGTGGTCGCCCTGCTCCGTCAGCTTCAGGAAAAACACGGGCTGACGTACCTGTTTATCAGCCACGACCTGGCGGTGGTCCGCGCCCTCGCCCATGACATGATCGTGATCAAGGACGGCAAGGTGGTGGAAAGCGGTGCCAGCCACGACGTGTTTGATTCGCCGCAGCATCCGTACACCAAAGAGCTGTTGGCGGCGGCGCATCCGCGGTAGGCATAATCCGCGTCGCGGCCTTCGCGAGCAAGCCCGCTCCCACAGTTGACCGCGTTCCAATGTGGGAGCGGGCTTGCTCGCGAAGGGGCCAGCACAGGCAATACTTAATCAGGATCAGCCGACATGAACACCACCGAAAGCCTAAAGGATTACCAGCGCGTTCGCCTGTTGGCGATCCGTTCGTTGTTCGAAATCATCGAGCAGTCGAGTGAAGGCACGGTGATCGTCGATCGCGACGCCAACATCGTCTGGATGAACGAGCGCTATGCCAGGCGCTTCGGTCTGACGTCGGCCGAAGTGGCCATCGGCAAGGCTTGCGAAAGCGTGATTCCCGGCAGTCTGCTGCGTGAGGTGGTGCGCACCGGTCGGCCGATTTTGCTCGACATGCAGGACACCCCCAAAGAACCGCTGGTGGTCATGCGCCTGCCGATTCACGACGACGCCGGCGTGGTGATCGGTGCGATTGGTTTTGCGTTGTTCGACGAGTTGCGCAGCCTGTCGCCGATGCTCAAGCGCTACATGAGCATGCAGGAAGAACTGGCCTCCACCCGCTCGCTGCTGCGGGCACGACAGACCAAGTACAACTTCGCCCATTTTATCGGCACCAGCGCGGCCAGCCTCGAAGTCAAACGCCGCGCCCGACGCAGTGCCAGCGCAGATTCGCCGGTGTTGCTGCTCGGCGAAACCGGCACCGGCAAAGAGCTGTTGGCGCAGGCTATTCACGGGGCTTCGCCGCGTGCCCATAAAGCCTTTGTCAGCATCAACAGCGCGGCGATTCCCGAGTCGCTGCTGGAAGCCGAGTTCTTCGGCACTGCCCCCGGCGCGTTCACCGGTGCGGACCGCAAGGGCCGTGCCGGCAAGTTGCAGATTGCCCAGGGCGGAACGCTGTTCCTCGATGAGATCGGCGACATGCCGCTGCCGCTACAGAGCAAACTTCTGCGGGTGTTGCAGGAAAAAGAATTCGAGCCGGTGGGTTCCAACGAAGTGATTCAGAGCGATGTGCGTGTGATCGCAGCGACCTCGACCGACCTTGAAGCGGCGATCAAACGCGGCGAGTTTCGTGCCGATCTGTATTACCGCCTCAACGTGCTGCCGATCCAGGTGCCACCGTTGCGGGATCGTCTCGATGACTTGCCCGCGCTCAGTGAAGCGATTCTTGAGGAGCTGCGCAGTCAGCATGAACTGAACCGCGAAGCGCTGGAACTATTGGGGCAACACGCCTGGCCGGGGAATATTCGCGAACTGCGCAACGTGCTGGAGCGGGCGGCGTTGCTTAGTGACGACCTGATGCTGAATGCAGGGGATATCGGCGCGGCGATTGGTACGTTTACGCCGGTCGAACGCGCGGCGCCATTAAAGGTAGAGTCGGTTGCACACGAGACGTTTAGTGAGGCTCGTGAACGATTTGACCGGCAATTGATTGAATCCGCCCTCGCGCAATGCGGAGGCAAGGTGATTGAAGCGGCGGCACGCCTGGGGCTTGGGCGGTCGACTTTGTATAAGAAGATGGTGGCGTTGGGGATTGCAGAGTCTCCATAAAGAGACAAGCATCTCCATTGTTAGACAGTCCTTCGCGAGCAAGCCCGCTCCCACAGTTGACCGTATTCTCCTGAACAACTCGGTCAACTGTGGGAGCGGGCTTGCTCGCGATAGAGCCAGACCTGCCAGCGAAAGTCTCAAAACAGAGACAAATAG
This sequence comes from Pseudomonas sp. LBUM1670, assembly GCF_059695695.1. Lineage (NCBI taxonomy): Bacteria > Pseudomonadati > Pseudomonadota > Gammaproteobacteria > Pseudomonadales > Pseudomonadaceae > Pseudomonas > Pseudomonas sp. LBUM1670. Next base: position 3,222,053 of record NZ_CP166783.1, read on the forward strand.
CTTCATGCCGGCTCGAAAAATATAAAATATCCTTACATTTCAATATGTTACAGGCTTGGCATGAAACTCGCTAAAGCCCTCCCCCACACAACTTTACCCCAAAAAAATAACAATCCAGGAGACACACCATGAGTGTGATCATCGCCTTGGCAGCCCTCACGCTGCTGATGCTCGCGGCCTACCGTGGCTACAGCGTTATTCTCTTTGCCCCGATCGCCGCTCTCGGCGCCGTTCTGCTCACCGACCCTTCCGCTGTCGCCCCCGCCTTCACCGGGGTGTTCATGGAAAAAATGGTCGGCTTCATCAAACTGTACTTCCCGGTGTTCCTGCTCGGTGCGGTGTTCGGCAAGCTGATTGAGTTGTCGGGTTTCTCGCGCTCCATTGTCGCGGCGGCGATTCGTTTGCTCGGCACCCGCCAGGCGATGCTGGTGATCGTGCTGGTCTGCGCCCTGCTGACGTACGGCGGCGTGTCGCTGTTTGTGGTGGTGTTTGCGGTCTACCCGTTCGCTGCCGAAATGTTCCGCCAGAGCAATATCCCTAAACGCCTGATCCCGGCAACCATCGCCCTCGGTGCGTTTTCGTTCACCATGGACGCCCTGCCCGGCACCCCGCAGATCCAGAACATCATTCCCAGCACCTTCTTCAACACCACCGCCTGGGCGGCGCCGTGGCTGGGTGTAATCGGGGCGATTTTCGTGTTCTGCGCCGGCATGCTGTTTCTCCAGCGCCAACGCAACAAGGCCCAGCGCACCGGTGAAGGCTACGGCTCCGACCTGCGCAACGAGCCGGAAACCGCTGCCGATATCAAGCTGCCGAATCCGTGGATCGCGCTGTCGCCGTTACTGGCGGTGGGCATCATGAACCTGCTGTTTACCCAGTGGATTCCCCAGTGGTACGGCAAGACCCACAGCCTCGCACTGCCGGGCATGGCCGCGCCGGTGACCACTGAAATCGCCAAACTCACGGCGATCTGGGCGGTTCAGGCTGCGTTGCTGGTCGGCATCATCATGGTGCTGGTGTTCGGCTTCAAGGCGATTCGCGGCAAGTTGGCCGAAGGCAGTCGAAGTGCGGTCAGCGGTTCATTGCTGGCAGCGATGAACACGGCGTCGGAATACGGTTTTGGTGCGGTGATCGCCTCGCTGCCGGGCTTTCTGGTACTGGCTGACTGGCTCAAAAGCATTCCCAACCCGCTGGTCAACGAAGCGATCACCGTGACCCTGCTGGCCGGCATCACCGGCTCGGCGTCGGGCGGCATGAGCATTGCGCTGGCGGCCATGGCCAATAACTTCATCGCCGCCGCCCATGCAGCGAACATTCCCCTGGAAGTGCTGCACCGCGTCGCCGCGATGGCCAGCGGCGGCATGGACACCCTGCCGCACAACGGCGCGGTTATCACGTTGCTGGCGGTGACCGGCCTGACCCACCGCGAAGCCTACAAAGACATTTTCTGTATTACGCTGATCAAGACCCTGGCGGTTTTTGTGGTGATCGGTACTTTCTACGCCACTGGCATTGTGTGAGGTATTCATGACGACTCTTTCGGGCAAGACCGCACTGGTCACCGGTTCCACCAGCGGCATCGGCCTGGGCATCGCTCTCAGCCTGGCCAAGGCTGGCGCCAACCTGATTCTCAACGGTTTTGGCGATGCGTCCAAAGTGATTGCCGAGGTTGAACAGTTCGGTGGAAAGGTCGGCCATCACCCCGCCGATGTCAGTGACCCGGCGCAGATCGCCGACATGATCGAATACGCCGAACGCGAGTTCGGCGGCGTGGACATTCTGGTCAATAACGCCGGTATCCAGCATGTGGCTTCCGTGGAAGACTTTCCCGTGGAGCGCTGGGATTCGATCATTGCGATCAACCTGTCGTCGGTGTTTCACAGTACCCGGTTGAGCCTGCCGGGCATGCGCAAGAAAGGTTGGGGACGGGTCATCAATATCGCTTCGGTGCACGGCCAGGTCGGGTCGGTGGGCAAGGCGGCTTACGTCGCGGCCAAGCACGGGGTGATCGGTTTGACCAAGGTGGTCGGCCTGGAAACCGCCACGACCAATGTCACCTGCAACGCCATTTGCCCGGGCTGGGTGTTGACACCGCTGGTGCAGAAGCAGATTGATGACCGCATCGCCACCGGGATTGATCCGCAGCAGGCGCAGCATGATTTGCTGGCCGAGAAGCAGCCTTCGCTGGAGTTCGTCACCCCGCCGCAATTGGGTGAGCTGGTGTTGTTTTTGTGCAGCGAGGCCGGTAGCCAGGTGCGGGGCGCGGCGTGGAATATTGATGGCGGGTGGTTGGCGCAGTAATCAGCCGCTAACCCCTGTGGCGAGGGAGCTTGCTCCCGCTGGGTGGCGAAGCCGCCCCAAAATGGTCGCAGCACCCATTTTACGACTGCTGCGCAGCCGAGCGGGAGCAAGCTCCCTCGCCACAGAAGCTCATATTTCACAAAGGCCTGTGTAATTAGAAGAAGAGGCAAACCATGTCCGACATCCTCTGGCAACCCGGCGCCAAGCGCATCGCCAAGACCCGCATGGAGGCCTTCCGGCGCTTCATCAATCAGCGACACCACCTCGACGTCGCCGACTACGCCGATCTGCATCAATGGTCCATCGATCAGCGGGTCGACTTCTGGCAAGCCATCGTCGATTTCTTTGATATCCGCTTCCACGATCAACCCGACGCCGTGCTGATCGAAGGCGATCACATGCCCAGCGCCCAATGGTTCCCCGGCGCCACCCTGAACTTTGCCGAACACTTGCTGCGCCGCCGCGACGATGCCGTCGCCGTGATCGCGATCGGCGAAAACGGCCAGCGCGAACAACTCACCTGGGCCGAACTGGCCGAGCATGTCGCCGGTTTTCAAAACAGTTTGATCGTCGCCGGCGTCGGCGTCGGCGATCGCGTCGCCGCGTGCATGCCCAATACCTGGCAAACCCTGGTGGCCATGCTCGCGACCACCAGCCTCGGGGCGATCTGGTCCTGTTCGTCGCCGGACTTCGGTACCCAAGGGGTGATCGACCGCTTCGGCCAGATCGAACCGAAAGTGCTGATCACCTGCGCCGGCTACCGCTATGCCGGCAAAGACATCGACCAGCGCGCCAAGGTCAACGAAATCCTCGAACGCCTGCCGTCGCTGCAACAATTGATCGTCGTGCCTTATGCTCGACCACAGGCGCGCATCGAAGATTTCCACACTCCGGCCGACGTAACGCTCTGGGATGCATTCTACGAACCGGGTGGCGAACCGGACTTTGTCGCCGTGCCCTTCGCGCACCCGTTGTACATCCTCTATTCCAGCGGCACCACCGGCGTGCCCAAATGCATCATTCACAGCACCGGCGGCGTGCTGCTGCAACACGTCAAGGAACATGGCCTGCATTGCGATCTCGGCCCCGCCGACCGCTTGTTTTACTACACCACGTGCGGCTGGATGATGTGGAACTGGCTGGTCTCGGCCCTGGCCGTGGACAGCGCCGTGGTGCTGTACGACGGTTCGCCGTTTCATCCCGGCCCGGAACGTTTGATCGACCTGATCGACGACGAGCGCATCAGCGTGTTCGGCACCAGTCCCAAGTACCTCGCGACGCTGGAAAGCAACGGCGTGAAACCTCTGCAAAGCCACGATCTTGGCAGCCTGAAAACCCTGCTGTGCACCGGTTCTGCGTTGTCGCCGCAAAGTTACGACTACGTCTACCGCGACTTCAAGGCCGACCTGTGCCTGGCGTCGATGTCCGGCGGCACCGACATCGTTTCGTGCTTCGTGAACGGCAATCCGTGGCTACCGGTGCGTCGCGGCGAAATCCAGGGCAAGAGCCTGGGCATGGCCGTCGAGGTCTGGAACGACGCCGGCACGCCGGTGGTTGGCGAAAAAGGCGAGCTGGTCTGTACCCGGCACTTCCCGGCGATGCCCATCGGCCTTTGGAACGACCGGAGCGGCGAGAAGCTGCGCGCGTCCTACTTCAGCCAGTTTCCGGGAGTCTGGGCCCAGGGCGATTACGCCGAACAACTGGCTCATGGCGCGATGATGATTCACGGCCGCTCGGACGCGGTACTCAACCCCGGCGGCGTGCGCATCGGCACCGCGGAAATCTACCGTCAGGTGGAGAAAGTCCCGCAAGTGATCGACAGCGTCGCCATCGGTCAGCAGTGGCAGGATGACGTGCGGGTGGTGCTGTTTGTGCGCTTGTGCGATGGCGTCGAGCTCGACGAAGCCCTGCAACAGCAGATTCGCCAGGTCATTCGCGCCAACACCACGCCACGGCATGTGCCGGCGAAGATCGTCGCGGTGACGGACATTCCACGGACCATCAGCGGCAAAGTGGTCGAGCTGGCGGTGCGGAACGTGGTGCATGGCCAGCCAGTGAAAAACACCGACGCGCTGGCCAATCCCGAGGCATTGGCGCAATTTCGCGACCGACCGGAACTCCTTGATTGACGAAGACCGGAGGCCTTTCAAAGAAGGCAGGTTTGACTCACAGCCCGGTGTGACCGAAGCTGGCAACCTTGCAAAAGCTTGCCAGCTCCCGGATTACTGCATGCCCCAGTCCCGCCGTTACCTGATCATCAGCCTCTGCATCCTGTTTGCCATCGGTCTTGCCTGGCTTTTCCTGCGCAGCACGACCCCCGTGGTGCCGGAAGCGATCAGGCGTGGTTACAGCGAAGCACTGACGCAGGCGCGGGCCGGTCAACCGGGCGCGGCGCGGGTCCTTTATCAGCAACTGGGGCGTCCCGACATTTCCCCCAAACGCCGCGTCTGGCTGCATGCCGAGCTGCCCAACTATCCCAGCCCTCAGGCCCTGAAACTGGCGGACGCCGACCTGCAACACCCCTCGCCCGATGTACGCATCGCCGCCATCAGAAGCATCAGCGGGCTGGTTCCCAGCGGCCAACGCAGTCTGTTGCTGGGCCCGTTGCTTGATGACAGCGAACAACGTGTCCGGCTTGCCGCGGTGAACGCATTGCTGGGGCTGTCCCCGGACGACCTGGGTTTGTATTTCGGACCGTTGCAGCAGGCCATCGATGCATGGGAACAGGTGCTCACCCATGCACCTGAAAGCGCAGACAACCAGTACCAACTGGCCCGGTTGCATCTGCACAATGGCGAGTACAAGGCAGCGCAACTGGCGCTTGAAAACACCTTGCGCCTGGCCCCCCACAATCTGCCCGCGCTGGTCATGAAAATCGAAGTGCTGGACAAACAGGGCCAAAGCGAAGCTGCCCGGCTGCTGTTGGCCAAACAGTTGAAGGCCCAGCCCGATTCCGCGTACCTGCAACATGCCCTGGGGATGTGGTTGCTGCACCACGGTCAGAGTGAGTTCGCCCTGCTCGGCTTGTCCAAAGCCGTGGAACTTGAACCGGACAACAAGGATTATCGCTACGACCTGGCGACCACGCTGCACGACGAACAAGAGCTGGAAGCGGCGCAGAAACAATTGCAGGAGATCGTCCAGCGCCACCCCGCCGACCGCAAGGCCCGGGTCCTGTTGATCAACTACTGGAAAGAAAGCGGGCAGCTGCAAAACGTGCAGATTCTGTTGGCGCAACTGGAACAACTCAACCCCGATGACCCGGCCTTGCAGCAAGGTCTTTAAAAACGCCGAGGTGATGCACTGTAGGAGCAGCCGGTCGACGCTCGATTGCTCGCGATGGTCTTTAACGAAAACGCGTGTCTACTGGCTAAACACGGCGCTCTTGAGTCCATCGCGAGCAAGCTCGCTCCTACAATGTTGCGTCGTTCACCGGAATGATGGTCTCCCGATTCTGTAGGGCCTGGCTTGCCTGCGAAGAGGCCCGCAAGATCTACGCAAAACGTTGGAACCCCCATCACGGCCAATGGTCAAGTGAACAGGCAGTCCATTCAGGCAATTCAGGCCTGCTGCCTCGCTTCCCCTAGTCATGAGAGGGCATTTTTTGTCTACATCTAACGAGTTCTTCAGTACAAAAGCCGCCACCGGCATCGAAGGTCTGGATGACATCCTGGCCGGTGGATTGTCCCGCGGGCATGTTTTTTTGCTCGAGGGCGAACCCGGTACCGGCAAAACCACCGTCGCTTTGCATTTTCTGTTGGCCGGCGCCACTGCCGGCGAGCGCTCGTTGTACATCACCCTGTCCGAAACCGAACGCGAACTGCGCCAAGGCGCGTTGTCCCACGGCTGGGAGCTGGATGAAAACATTCACATCTTTGAGCTGACCCCTCCGGAAAGCCTGCTCAATGCCGAGCACCAGCAGAGCCTCCTGTATTCCTCCGATCTCGAACTGGGTGAAGCTACCCGGCAGATTTTCGAAGTGGTCGAACGGATCAAGCCCACCCGCGTGGTGCTCGACAGCCTTTCCGAAATCCGGCTGCTGGCCCAAAGCTCCCTGCGCTACCGCCGCCAGATCCTCGCGATCAAACACTACTTCGTGCGCTATGACGCGACGGTGCTACTGCTGGATGACCTGACCACCGAAGCCCTCGACAAAACCGTGCACAGCGTGGCCCACGGTGTGATTCGTCTTGAAGAGCTGAACCCCAACTACGGCGCCGAGCGTCGGCGTATCCGCGTGGTGAAGTACCGCGGACAAAAGTACCGCGGCGGTTTTCACGACTTCACGATCATGGGCGACGGCGTACACGTATTCCCGCGCCTGGTCGCGGCCGAACATCGTGGCAAGTACGTGCGCAGCCAACTCACCAGCGGCATTAACGAAATGGACGCCCTGCTCGGCGGCGGCATCGAGACCGGCTCCAGCACCTTGATTCTTGGTCCGTCCGGAACCGGCAAATCGCTGATCACGATGATTTTCGCCGCGGCTGCCGTGGCGCGTGGAGAAAAAGCCGCACTGTTCATTTTCGATGAAGAGCTCGGCTTGCTGTTTGAGCGCATGAACAACATGGGCATCGACTTGCAGGCCCTGCAAGCCACCGGCAATCTGCTGATCGAACAAGTGGACGCTGCAGAATTGTCCCCCGGCGAGTTTTCCCACCGGGTCCGTCGCTGCGTCGACGAGCTCGAAATCAAGACCGTGGTCATCGACAGCATCAACGGCTACCAGGCAGCAATGCCGGAAGAAAACGCCTTGGTGTTGCACATGCATGAATTGCTGCTGTACCTCAATCGCCGAGGCGCCGCGACCTTCATGACCGTCGCCCAACACGGGCTGGTCGGTGACATGCAAGCGCCGGTCGACATTACTTATCTGGCCGATACGGTCATCCTGCTGCGCTACTTCGAAGCGCTGGGTCAGGTTCGGCGGGCGATTTCGGTCATCAAGAAACGCACCGGCAGCCATGAAACGACCATCCGCGAATACCTTATCAATCAAAAGGGCATGACCATCGGCGAACCACTGAACGCGTTTCAGGGTGTATTGCGCGGCGTTCCGACGTACATGGGTGAAAGCCAACCGTTGCTCGAGGATAAAAACCCGTGACGGTGCGGCAAGCGACGACCGAGCGCGCGATCATTCTCGCGCCGCTGGGACGTGACAGCCAGATTGCATTGATGATGCTTAACGAAGCGGGTTACGAAGGAGTCATCACCCGGGACCTGATCGGCCTGTGCGCCGAGCTGGAGCAAGGCGCCGGGTTGCTGTTGATCTCCTCCGAGGCGTTGCTGGGCAGCGACCTCGAACCGCTGTTCCGTCTGATCGAGCACCAGCCCGCATGGTCCGACCTGCCCATCGTGCTGATGACCTACCATGGCGGCCCGGAACAAAACCCGGCCTCGCGCTTCGGCCCGCAACTGGGCAATGTCACTTTCCTTGAGCGCCCTTTTCATCCCGTGACGTTGATCAGTCTGGTGACCACCGCCTTGCGCGGCCGACGCCGACAGTATGAAGCCAGGGATCGGCTGATCGATCTCAGTCAAAGCGAACTGCGTCTGCAAACCACCCTCGAAACCCTGGAACAGCAGGTCGAGGAACGCACCGCACAGTTACGTCACAACGAAGAAGCCCTGCGCCAATCGCAGAAAATGGAAGCGGTCGGCCAGCTCACGGGCGGTATTGCTCACGACTTCAACAACATGCTGACCGGGATCATCGGCAGCCTGGAACTGTTACGCCGGCGCCTGGCACGCGGACGCACCGATGATCTGGACAGCCTGATCGATCTGGGCGTGACGTCGGCCAACCGCGCAGCAGGCCTGACTCACCGTTTGCTGGCGTTTTCCCGCCGGCAGTCGCTGGACTCCAAACCCGTGGAGATGAACACCCTGGTAGTGTCCATGGGTGAACTGCTGCAGCGCAGTATCAATGAAAGCATTCACCTGGACATGCAGCTCAACGAGCAACTGTGGGTGGCCGAGGCCGATCCCAATCAACTGGAAAGCGCCCTGCTCAATCTGGTGATCAATGCGCGGGATGCCATGCCCGACGGTGGAAATCTGGTAGTCAGCACCGGCAATCAGCATCTGGACCGTGATTTCACAGACGCCCACAGCAACCTTGAACCCGGCGACTATGTGGTGCTCAGCGTTTCAGACACCGGGTGCGGGATGCCGCAAAGCACGATCAACCGCGCCTTCGACCCGTTTTTCACCACCAAGCCGATCGGCCAGGGCACCGGCCTTGGTTTGTCGATGATCTACGGTTTCAGCAAACAATCACGCGGGCACGTCGCCATTCACAGTGAAGTGGGCGAAGGCACTACGGTGAGTCTGTTTCTGCCGCGTTTCAGTGGCGACCTGCCTCAGGATTGTCCGTCGGACGTGCAGCACGCCCTGTTCGCGCTGAACGGCGAAACGGTGCTGATCGTCGAGGATGATCCAGCGGTGCGAGTGCTGGTCAGTACCGTGCTGAGCGACCTGGGTTATGCCTTCGTCGAGGCCAGCGATGCCGACAGCGCGGTGCCGATTCTGGATTCCGGGCAACGTATCGACCTGATGATCAGCGACGTCGGGCTACCCGGCATGAACGGTCGTCAACTGGCGGAAATAGGCCGGCAGTTCCGGCCTGATCTCAAGGTGTTGTTCATTACGGGTTATGCCGAACATGCAGCGGTGCGGGGTGGGTTCCTTGATCCGGGCATGCAGATGATCACCAAGCCGTTTACCTTCGACCTGTTGACGGCGAAGGTGCGGGAGATGATCCGAATATGACGCGCCCCCGTACCCTGTAGGAGCGAGGCTTGCCCGCGAAGAAGCCCTTAGATTTGCATCGGTCTCACGGATGCCTTCGCGGGCAAGCCTCGCTCCTACACGGTGGCATTGCCCACATGCCGCTGCTTACGACAGCATGTCCTGCATCAGTTCCTGCAACACATCCAGGTCAAACGGCTTGCCCAGAATCGGTGCCTTGCGCGTGATCGGGCTGTCGGTCTCGCGGATTTCCTGTGGGTAGCCACTGATGAAAATCACCTTGAGTTCCGGCCGCAGCTTCACCGCGGGCTCGGCGATCTGCACGCCAGAGATCCCGCCCGGCAGACGGAAATCGGTGATCATCATGTCCAGGTGCGGCTTGCTCGCCAGAATCTCGAAGGCCTGCTCGCCGTTTTCAGCCTGCAGCACCCGGTAGCCCTCACCCGACAGATAGGCCGACAGCACCATCAGAATCGAGGGGTCATCTTCGACGATCAATACGACGTCTTGTGCATCTTCACTCATGGGAAGCCTTTGTTCGGTCAATAGCTGCTGATACGACCCCGGGGTCGATCAGAGGTTGCGTTTATCCGGCTGTTTTCCTACAGCGGCAGACAAACGCGAAACAAGGCGCCTTCGCCAATCCGGCTCTCGACGGTTATGGAACCGCCATGGGCGGTCACGATCTGTTCTGAAATAAACAACCCCAGGCCCAGCCCGGCGACGGCATGTTTGGCCGAAACCCTTTCGAACTGCTGGAAGATACGCTTCTGGTTTTCCTCTTCAATGCCGATCCCCTGATCGCGCACTTCCACCAGCGCCTGATCGTGCTCACTGTACACCTTCACGCTGATCGGACTCTTGGCGCCGTAACGCAACGCGTTGGTCAGCAGGTTGGAAATCACCTGTTCAATGCGAAATTCATCCCAGTTGCCCAGCACCGGATGCTCGGCGTCCAGGGTCACCGAGGATTCGGCGGCAACGATCTGCGGGGCGAAATTCTGAAGCAAGTTGCGCACCAACGCCGACAGATCGAAGCGTGTCGGCCGGATCGACAACTTGCCGGTGCGAATCCGCGATACATCCAGCATGTCCTCGATCAGGCGGATCAGGCTTTTGATCTGCCGTTCGTCGCGGTCGACCATCGCGTTCATCTTGTCCAGGGTGAACGCCGCCGCGTTGTCCCGGGCCAGGTGCATCTTGCGCAGCTGGGTTTCGAGGATCAGGCCGTTGAGAGGCGTGCGCACTTCGTGGGCGACGATGGACATGAAGTCATCGCGCATGCGTACTGCCTGCTCCAGTTCCAGCTGGGTACTCTGCAACTGTTTAAGCAGCGCTTCCTGTTCCCGGCGGCTCTGCTCCAGCGCTTCGACCTGTTGCTTCATGGCCTTGCTCTGGCGGAACAGATCGACGAACACGTTGACCTTGCTCTTGACCGCGTGGATATCCAGCGGCTTGTGCAGGAAGTCGACAGCGCCGCTTTCGTAGCCTTTGAACGCATAGTTCAGTTCACGGCCGGCGGCACTGACGAACACAATCGGGATGTTCTTGGTTTTTTCCGTGCCACGCATCAATTCGGCCAGCTCGAAGCCATTCATCCCGGGCATCTGGACGTCGAGAATGGCCAAGGCGAATTCGTGCTGCAACAGCAGCGACAAGGCTTCGTCGGCGGACAAGGCTTTGTAGACCATGCGGTCTTCACGCTTGATCAGCGCTTCAAGCGCCAACAGGTTCTCCGGCAGATCGTCGACGATCAGCAGTTTGGCTTGGATGTTACTTAGCATGCTATTCGTTCCAGCTCGACAAGCAGACGGCCGATGCCGTGGATAGGGAGAATATGGTCCGGCTGGTGGATATCCAGCGCCGCCAGGGGCATGGTCGCGACCTGGGCTTCGTCCGGGTCCTGCACGATGGTCAGGCCGCCACGCTGCTTGACCTGGGCCAGGCCACTCGCGCCATCGCGGTTGGCACCGGTCAACAGCACGGCGGCCAGGGTCGGGCCATAAGCATCCGCGGCGGACGAGAACAGGTAGTCGATGGCAGGCCGCGAATAATGCACGCGGTCTTCCAGGCTCAGGGAAAAGGTACGGTCCTGCTCCACCGACAAGTGATAGCCAGACGCTGCGAAATACAGCGTTCCCGCTTCGACCGGCGTTTTGTCACGGGCTTCCTGAACACGCATGGCCACGCGTCGGGCAAACACGTCGGCCAGGTGACTGCGACGCGCATCGGGCAGGTGCAGCACCACAATGATCGGCAGCACGAAGCCTTCGCGCAGCGGGCTGAGGAGACTCAGCAACGCCTCGACGCCGCCGGCTGAAGCACCGATCACGATAGCCTCCACTGAAGGCAACTGCGCTGCGCTGTTCATGATTTTCGGTAGATCCGTTCTTGTTTGACCAAGGGCTCGAACTGGCTGCCGAAAGCCGAAAAATCCGGGGTTTCCTTGCTGCCCAGCACCAGAAATCCACGATGGCAAAGGGATTCGTGGAACAATCCGAACGCTCGATCCTGAAGTTTTTTATTGAAATAAATCAAAACGTTACGACACGAAATTAATTGGGTTTCTGAAAAGACACTGTCGGTTGCCAGGCTGTGGTCGGCGAAGGTTACGTTCTCACACAGACTCTTGTCGAAAATCGCGTAGCCGTACGCCGCCGTGTAGTAGTCAGCGAATGAACGTTGACCACCCGCCTGCTGGTAGTTATGAGTGTAGGCGCGGACATTCTCCATGGAGAAAATCCCCTGTTTGGCCTTGTCCAGCGAACGCGGATTGATGTCGGTGGCGTAGATGATGGTGCGATCGAGCAAGCCTTCTTCGCGCAGCAGGATCGCCATCGAATAGACCTCTTCACCGGTGCTGCAACCGGCGATCCAGATCTTGATCGAGGGATAGGTCTTGAGCAGCGGCACCACTTCCTGACGGATCGACAGGAAGTGCGACGGGTCGCGGAACATCTCGCTGACCGGGATCGTCAGCAATTGCAGCAGTTGCATGAATGCCGCTGGATCGTGCAGCACCTTCTCTTGCAGCGCCGAAATGGTGGCGCACTCGAACTGGCTCAACGCGTGGTGGACGCGACGCTTGATCGACGCGCCGGAATAATCGCGAAAGTCGTAGCTGTATTTGAGGTAGATCGCCTCGATCAACAACCGCAATTCGATTTCGCTGTTTCGTTCCACGGGATAAATGCGTTCCACTAAATGCGTTCCATCTTCGGCAACCACACGCGAATCAGCGAGAACAATCGATCCAGGTCGATAGGCTTGGCCAGGTAATCGTTGGAGCCAGCCTGCAGGCAGCGCTCCTGATCGTCCTTCATGGCTTTGGCCGTCACCGCAATGATCGGCAGCTTGCGCCAGCGCGGATCCTGCCGGATCAGGCTCGTCGCCTCGTAACCGTCCATCTCCGGCATCATCACGTCCATCAACACCAGATCGATGTCCTCCACTTCATTCAGTCTTTCAATCGCTTCACGACCGTTACGGCCAATGACCACGACTGCACCCTTTTGCTCCAGCGCGCTGGTGAGGGCGAAGATGTTGCGTACATCGTCGTCCACCAGCAGCACTTTGCGACCCTCGAAGACCTTGTCGCGGCTGCGCGCGGTCTTGAGCATCGTCTGCCGTTCATGGGACAACCGCGATTCGACTTTGTGCAGAAAGAGTGTGACCTCATCCAGCAACCGCTCCGGCGAGCGCGCGCCCTTGATGATGATCGAGCGCGAATACTTGCGCAGCTCGGCCTCTTCGTCGCGGGTCAGGTTGCGCCCGGTGTAGACGATCACCGGCGGGAACGAGCAGATATCCTCGGTGGACATGCGCTTGAGCAGGTCGTTACCGAGCATGTCCGGCAGTTTCAGGTCGATGATCATGCAGTCGAAAATCGTCGTGCGCAGGAGGTTCAGCGCATCCTGCGCCAGGCCGACGGCGGTGATTTCGATGTCCTCGTCGCCGATCAACCGGGCAATGCTGTCACGCTGCAGATCGTCGTCTTCGACCAACAGCACGCGCTTGACCTTCTGGGTCAGCTTGGCTTCAAGACGGGCAAACACGTCCTTGAGCTCTTCGCGGGTGGTCGGCTTGACCGCGTAACCGATCGCGCCCATGTGCATGGCGGCTTCGACGCGGTCCTCGACCGAGATGACGTGCACCGGAATGTGCCGGGTTTCCGCGTGCTCCTTCAGGCGTTGCAGCACGGTCAGACCCGAGTGGTCCGGCAGACGCATGTCCAAAAGGATCGCGTCGGGAATGTATTCCCTGGCCAGGTCGTACCCTTCGTCGGCGCCATGGGCCACCAGGCACTGATAACCCAGTTCGTGCGCCAGGTCGTAGAGAATGCGCGCGAAGTTCGGCTCGTCCTCGATCACCAGAATGCAGCGAGTCGCGAACGGCGTATTCGTGCGGTCATCGTTGAAGCGCGGGATATCGACGTCGGCAATCAGCGGCACAAGCGCAGCGGGTGCCACTTTCGGCGTCATGAGCACCGGTGAGGATTTCATCGGTTCGACCGGCGTGTCGCCCGGCTCAACGTACTGCTGCGGCAAGACCAGGGTAAACACACTGCCCTGCCCCGGCTCGCTGGTGACGCTGATGGAACCGCCGAGCAAGGCCGCCAGGTCACGGGAAATCGACAAGCCCAGGCCCGTGCCGCCATAACGACGATTGGTAGTGCCATCGGCCTGACGGAACGCCTCGAAGATACTTTCCTGGTGATCCGCCGCAATGCCGATCCCGGAGTCGCGGACGATGAACGCAATACCCTCGCCTGGTTGACTGGCGACGGTCAGACTGACCGTGCCCTTTTCGGTGAACTTCACCGCGTTGGACAGCAGATTCTTGAGCACCTGCTCCAGGCGCTGACGGTCGGTGAAGATCATCATCGGCGCGCCGGGCTGCAGATCCACCTGGAAATCCAGTTTCTTGTCCGTAGCCATGGGCTGGAACATCCCACGCAAACCGTCCACGAGACGCGCGACGCTGGTGTTCTCCGGACGCATCTCAAGCTTGCCGGCCTCGACCTTGGAAATGTCGAGGATGTCGTTGATCAGGTTCAGCAGATCGTTACCGGCCGAATAGATCGACTCGGCGAACTTGACCTGCTCGGCACTGAGGTTTTCCTGGGGGTTTTCCGCCAGCAGCTTGGCCAGGATCAACGAACTGTTCAGCGGCGTGCGCAGTTCGTGGGACATGTTGGCGAGGAACTCGGATTTGTACTTGCTGGAGCGCTGCAACTCTTCGGCGCGCTCTTCGAGCTGCGTCTGGACCTGATTGAGTTCGGTGTTCTTCAGGTCCATGGCATCGCGTTGCTCGGCGAGGATCTGTGCCTGATCGGCGAGCTGTTCGTTGGTCTGCTCCAGCTCGACCTGCTGGGTTTCCAGATGAGCCTGGGATTCCTTGAGAATCCTTGATTGTTCTTCAAGCTCTTCGTTGGCGGTCTTGAGTTCTTCCTGCTGGACCTGCAGCTCTTCATTGAGCTGCTGGGTTTCAGCCAGCACTTCCTGCAAACGTTGGCGATAGCGCGCGGCTTCGATGGACGTGCCGATATTGCCGGCAATCAGTTCGAGCAGTTCGACGTCACGATCGTTGAGCGGGCGCAGGAAGCCCAGCTCGATCACACCGTTGACCCGATCATCGTCGCTGGTCGGCACGACCAGAACGCTGTGCGGCAGTCCTTCGCCAAGCCCGGAGGTGACCTTGAAGTAATCGCTCGGTACGTTGTCGAGGCGGATCAAGCGCGCCTGTTGCGCCACCTGGCCAACAATCCCTTCATCGCTGTAAATCTGTTGATCGCGCTCTTCCTGCTCGCGGGAAAAACCGTAAGAGGCAATCCGCTTGAGGCCGCCATGTTCTTCACGCACATAAACAGCCGCGACGGCCGTGCCCAGGTATTGCGCACAAAACTGCAAAATGTTGCGACCGAGCATATTAAGCGACAGTTGCCCCAGTACCTGCTCGGCCAGTTCGGTCTGGCCATTGCGCAGCCAGGCCTGCTGCTCCAGGCGCCGGGCACTGGCTTGTTGCGCGGCGAGCGTGGCGCTGTAACTTTGCGACAGGTTGAGCAAATCACGGCGGCCAATGTAAGCCAGCAATGCGCTGATACCGAGGATAAACAACAGATAGAGGCTGATGCTCCAGATCGTGGTGCGGCGCACGTCCTCATTGCGCGTAATGCGTAACTGCTGCTCCATCTCAATCACGTCTTCGAATTGCTTGCGGATCTCATCGGTCAGGCGCTTGCCCCGCCCGGCCTTGACCACGCTGCGGTAATCGCCACTCGCACGCTGCAAGTCGATCAGGCTCTGCGCGTACGTGCCCCACTCATCCTGCAAAGCCTGGAGCCGTTGCAAGCGGTCCGTTTGCACCGGATTGTCCGCGGTCAGTTCGAGCAAGGTGTTGACCGCTACCGCGACTCTTGGCCGGGCGGTTTCGTAGGGTTCGAGGAATTTCTCGTCGCCGCTGAGCAGAAAGCCGCGCATGCCGGTTTCCAGATCAACGGTCAGCTTCACCGCTTCATTGGCGTTATTGATCACCCGGTCGGTGTGTTCGACCCACTGGATCACCGACAACAGATAAGTGATCAACGAGACAAAGAACACCGCACTGACCACGCCAACGCCCAACGGCAGACTGACGTTGCGGCTCAGGAGTTTACGAAATCGTTGTTCATCAACCGAAGACACGGTGGTCATGGGGAGGCCTTGTCGAACTGTTGAAAACCAAGGAGTTTGCCCCAAATGCGCCGCATTGATCCATTTTTCTGACGTGTTTTTGCGCGAAATCCTACATTCCGCTGCTCCGGCGCAAGGGAGCGGTTATCCTTGCCGGCCCTTGTGCGGCTATTCTTTTTTATGGCGTGGTTGGGAACTTGTCGGGTTCCGTCACTTACTCATGCTAGAGCCCGGCGTTTTTGATCGACCGGTCACCGCGAATTCAATTTTTGAGAGCCCCATTATGTCCGCCGAAAAATCCATCATCCTGGTCGTCGAAGACGACGATATCGTGCGCATGCTGATCGTCGATGTCCTCGAGGAGCTGGAATTCAAGGTGTTGGAGGCCGACGGGTGCGAACAGGCGCTGGAGTTTCTCAACGATGAAGATCAGTACATTGATCTGATGATGACCGACGTCGGATTGCCGGTGATGGATGGCCGGGAATTGGCCACACAGGCACGCATGGTTCGCCCGGAATTGCCGATCCTGTTCGCCAGCGGCTATGCCGAAAGTATTGATGTGCCCACAGGAATGCATGTGATCGGCAAACCCTTCTCGATTGATCAGTTGCGCGACAAGGTCAAAGGCATTCTGAACAACGTCTAGTCTGCGCTGAAACGGGCTCAGCCATCGCCCGGCTGTGGTTTAATTGCGCCCCGCTTTTATCCCTGCCCCGTTTCAAGGTATCCCCCTGCATGAACCAGCCCCGCGCCACCAAAGTCCTGGTCATCGGTTATGTCTGGCCCGAGCCTGCTTCGTCGGCGGCCGGCGGGCATATGATGCAGATCCTCGATACCTTCCTGCAGCAAGGCTGGGACATCACGTTCAGCAGTCCGGCGCGCAGCGGCGAACATCGGGCAGATCTGACGGTGCTGGGCATTACCGAAGTACCGATCGAGCTGAACAACAGCAGTTTCGACACTTTCGTCAGCGAGCTGGCGCCGGATATCGTGCTGTTCGAACAATTCATGATGGAAGAACAATTCGGCTGGCGCGTTGAAAAGCACTGCCCGGAGGCGGTTCGGGTGCTTGAGACTTCCGACCTGCAGAGCCTGCGCGATGCCCGGCATCAGCGGCTCAAGCAGCATTTGAAACAGAGTGATGATGCCAATGATTTCAGCGACCTGTTCGCGCCAGCCTTGCGAGAAGAATTCGAACTCATGGCCGGCACCGACCTGGCCAAACGGGAGATCGCTGCACTGTATCGCTGCGACCTGAACCTGATGATTTCCGAAGTGGAAATCGAGCTATTGGTCGAGCAGTTCAAAGTGCCACGCAATCTGTTGCATTGGTGCCCGTTGATGGTCGATGTACCCGACAGCCCGCCCGCACCATTCGAAGAACGGGCGCACTTTATCCATATCGGCAACTTTCGCCATGCGCCCAACTGGGATGCGGTGCTCTGGCTGAAAACCACGATCTGGCCGCTGATTCGCGAGCAGTTGCCCACTGCGCAACTGCACATCTATGGGGCCTATACGCCGCCCAAGGCGACGGCCTTGCACAATGCGGCCCAGGGTTTCCATGTGCTGAACTGGGCAGAAGATGCGTTGCAAGTGATGTCGGCGGCGCGGGTGTGTCTGGCGCCTTTGCGTTTCGGTGCGGGCATCAAAGGCAAAATTGTCGATGCGATGATCTGTGGCACACCCAATGTCACCACACCTATCGGTGCTGAAAGCATGCAGGGCCAAGGCACCTGGCCCGGCGCGGTGACCCGCACGGCGCGTGAGTTCGCCGATTGCGCCGTGCAGTTTTATAACGACAAGGTGCACTGGCAGAACGCTCAGACAGATGCGCAAGTGCTATTGGCCGAGCGTTACCGGCAGGCGGTTCACGGTCCGGCCCTGGTCGAAAGACTGATCCATACCCAGCAACATCTGACACAACTTCGCCGGGATAACTTTACTGGCAGCATGCTGCGTCATCACCAACACAAAAGTACCCAGTACATGGCGCAATGGATTGAAGCCAAGAACCGTAATCCATCAGCGGCTTCGTAACTTCGGGCAGTCGAACAACTTCCAATCTGATAACACCCTCCTCCTATCGGCGAGATACTTTCTGTATCAAGCCGACCCTTGGATATCAATCTTTCTGTGATTATAAATAGTGTCTACGCGCCAACTTTTAAGCCTTGGCCCGATAACTAACGCTATACAGGCAAGGAAGCCTTCATGCACAGTCCGACCTCTGAACGTTACACACTCAATAGCTGGATGACCGCTACTCCGGGCATCGATTCATTATCCCTGAACCAATTGATTCTGCCGGGCGCCCATAATGCCGGTGTAGACAAAAAGGCCACTTACAGCGCACCGGGAATTGCTCATTGGGCCGCTTGCCAGAACTGCTCCTTTTACGAGCAATTGCAAAAGGGAGCGCGAGTGCTTGATGCGAGAATTGAATACGCCGTCGACGCCCGCGGGGTTGGAACATTCTGGTTTCAGCATAACGGATACCGGTCCTCCCGGTCTCTGGAAAACCTGATCATGCAGGTGCGACGCTTTGTTCAGGAGAACCCTGACGAGTTCATTCTCCTGGACTTCCATGAGTTGAAACCCACTCACACGCCGTTTGATTACAAGGAGTTCAACCGTTTCATGCTGACGCATCTGGGCGACCAGATCATTCCTGCCCGCAATCGATACCTGAACCTTGGCGACCTGAAGAAACTCAGTCGCGTCCAGCGGGTGTGGGTCGCCGCCGAGTACCACACGCAACTGGATCGACACTGGTTTCTCTCGCTGGTCAAGCACAACTGGAGTGGAATTGCAGACACCAGCGTCAGCCAACTGGAGGCTCACATCAGCAAGGTGATGGCGTTCGCTCCCGATCCCTACGCGGTCTGGTCATTGTCCGCGACCAGCTATAGCCACATCGGCGGCCCTGTGGACATCAAAAAACACCTTGATCGATGGTTTGATCCCGCTATCGGCAACTGGATCTTCAAATGCAACATTATCAATGCGGATTTTTTTGAAGAGTCAAATCTCGTGGCCAACTGCCGCGCCGCCAACATCATCAAAGCAGCTCAGTTGCCAGGCGTGGGATTAGATCACTAGTGCGCAATACATTATTTCAATGGATTGAAGTAAAAAACCGACTTGACCGGGAAATGCCATGACTTACAACCCGACAGCAACGTTCAACAAACAGGAATGGATGAGCAATATCACCGATATCGATCAATTAACATTGGGCGAAATTGTCTGGCCTGGCGCCCACAATGCCGGCATGGATATAAAAGCTCCGGACCATGGCGTACTGGTCGGTGTCTGGGTGAGTTGCCAGAACGATTCATTTGCCTGGCAATTGGCCCCACTACGCCCGTGAACTGTCTCTGGAGGAAGTCGCCGAGCACCTGGGCATGAAGAGTCGGGCTTCAACAATATTTCCAATTTCAACCGGCGTTTTCAGCAATTGAAAGGCATGACGCCGTCGCACTATCGGCGGTTGGCGGTGCAGCGGTTGACTGAACAAAACCTGGGTTGAAGGCGTTGGTCATGTGGTGATTTTTGGAATGCCTTCGCGGGCAAGCCTCGCTCCTACTGGTATCGCGTATGCCTTGTAGGAGCGAGGCTTGCCCGCGAAGAGACCCTCAAAACCTGTACAAATTCAATGCCCGCTCACCCCTGCAAAGCCTGTTCCTGCATCTCCCCCCTCTAACTCCAGTGCAAAATAGTATCAATTCAAGTGCGATGGATGATTTGTCTCATCCGCAATTGAAGGCTGTAATCAGTGCACATTCTTCCTGCCTAGGAAGACACAAAAACAATAACTGTCCTTCTGTCCCCACCGGGTGCAGAAAAGGAGTGCACGATGCAACCTTCGGTAAAAGCATCCTCTTGCTCCACGACTACCTCGACCACTGGCTCACCGGCCGCAGTTGCAGCGAGTACGGCGACGCCTCGGGCACCGGTTATTTCAACGTGCGCACCCGCCAGTGGGACTTGCCGCTGTTGCGCGACATCGACCCCAGCGGGCGCTTGCAAGCCGCGCTGCCGGAGCTGATCGACGCCCATCAAGCGGTCGGCACAATCCTGCCGGGCATCGCCGAGCACTTGGGCATCAACCCCAAAGCGCTGGTGTCCAGCGGTGGCGGCGACAACATGATGGGCGCCATTGGCACCGGCAACATCCAGCCCGGCGCGATCACCATGAGCCTGGGTTCGTCAGGCACGGTGTATGCGTACGCCGATCAACCGAACGTCAGCCCGGACGCTTCGGTCGCGACGTTCTGTTCCTCCCGCGGCGGCTGGCTGCCGCTGATCTGCACCATGAACCTGACCAACTCCACCGGGGTGATTCGTGATTTGTTCGAACTGGATATCGCGCAATTCAACACTCTCGTCGCACAAGCGCCGATCGGTGCCGAGGGCGTGTGCATGCTGCCGTTTCTCAACGGCGAACGCGTCCCCGCCCTGCCCCACGCCAGCGGCAGCCTGCTGGGCTTGACCATGACGAACCTGACGCAAGCCAACCTGTGCCGCGCCGTGGTCGAAGGCACGACCTTCGGTTTGCGTTACGGACTGGACCTGCTGCGTCAGAATGGCTTACAAAGCCAGCGCATCTGCCTGATCGGCGGCGGCTCGAAAAGTCCGGTATGGCGGCAGATCGTCGCCGACATCATGAATACCCCGGTGATCTGCACCGAACAAAGCGAAGCCGCCGCTCTCGGCGCGGCGATTCAGGCCGCGTGGTGCAAGTCCTGGGCAAACGGCCACGAAAACAGCCTAGGCGGACCTGTGCGAGCGTTGCGTGAAGCTCGATCTCGCCAGTGAAACCCTGCCGATCGCGGAAAACGTGGCGGCCTGTCAGCAGGCCTACGAACGCTATCAACAGCATGTCGCAACCCTTTAAAGAGTGAACAACTATGTACCTGGTGTGTGGCGAAGCGCTGTTCGATTTTTTCAGTGAAGACGACGCCAGCGGCGTGGCTTCAAAAGTGAATTTCAAGGCGATTGCCGGCGGCTCACCGTTCAACGTCGCGGTCGGTTTGCGCCGCTTGGGCGTGGACGCGGCACTGTTTGCCGGGTTATCGACCGACTACCTTGGCCGGCGCTTGCAGCAGTTGCTGCAGGATGAAGGTGTGCGTGCGGATTACCTGGTGGATTTCGCGGCACCGACCACCCTGGCGATGGTCGCAGTCGGCGCCAACGGTTCGCCGCATTACAGCTTCCGTGGCGAAGGCTGCGCGGATCGGCAGTTGAAACCGGAGCATCTGCCGCAATTGCGGCCAGAGGTGCGCGGCTTGCACATCGGCTCGTTCTCGCTGGTGGTGCAGCCGATTGCCGACACGCTGCTGGCCCTGGTGCAGCGGGAAAGCGGCAAGCGTCTGATCAGTCTCGACCCGAATGTGCGGCTCAATCCTGAACCGGACATCGAACTCTGGCGTTCGCGAATTGCCACGTTGGTGGAGCTGGCCGACCTGATCAAAGTCAGCGATGAGGACTTGAGCCTGCTGTACCCCGAGCAGGATCCGCAGCGTGTGATCGAAGGCTGGCTGCAGCATCGCTGTCAGTTGGTGTTCCTGACCCGTGGCGGCGAGGGCGCGACGGTGTTCAGCCGCAACCATGGTTCGTGGTCGGTGCCGGCCCGCTCGGTGAAAATCGCCGATACGGTGGGGGCTGGCGATACGTTCCAGGCGGCGTTGATTACCTGGTTGACCGAGCATCAGCTGGATTCGGTCGAGGGTGTGCAATCACTTGCGCGCGAGCAGATCGACGGAATGTTGAAGTTTGCAGTGCAGGCGGCGGCGCTGACGTGCAGCAAGACCGGGCCGGATTTGCCGTATCGGCAGCAGTTAGTATTGGGTTGAATTCAAGGGACTCTTCGCGAGCAAGCCCGCTCCCACAGTGGATCTACGCCGTGCACAAAAACTGTGTTCGGCGTAGATCCACTGTGGGAGCGGGCTTGCTCGCGAAGGCATTCTAAAAGGCGCAACAGAACCGAAGACCTCCTGTATTCATTAGCCAAAACCGCGCCATTAAGGGTTTCCCCGATGTCGGGTCGCCCCATCGCCTACGGCATTTGCGCCTTGAACGAGTCAGTTTAATCCTGCACCATCCGCTCCTGCTTATCCAAAGGACGGAATTCAAGGCATGCTGGACGCAAACGCAACCCATATTTCCCTCACGCTGGAAGGCGTTTCCGTTGACCTTCAGGTACTCGGTTTCGTCGGTCGCGAAGCCCTCAATCAGCCCTTCTGTTTTGACATCGAACTGGTCAGTACCCGCCCCGACCTGAAACTCGAAGAATTGCTGCACAAGCGCGGCTGCCTGACCTTCGGCGCCACCGGCAAAGGCATCATTCACGGCCTGGTTTACCGCATCGAGCAAGGCGACTCCGGCAAAAGCCTGACCCGCTACAGCATCAGCCTGGTGCCGCAACTCGCGTATCTGCGGCATAACCATGACCAGCAGATCTTCCAGCATTTGACGGTGCCGAAGATCATCGCCCAGGTACTCGAAGCGCGAGGCATTCTGGCAGACGCCTACAGCTTCCAGCTCGGTGCGATCTACCCGGAGCGCGTCTACTGCGTGCAGTACGACGAATCCGACCTGCATTTCATCCAGCGCCTGTGCGAAGAGGAAGGCATCCACTTCCACTTCCAGCACAGCAGCAGCGGCCACAAACTGGTGTTCGGCGACGACCAGACCGTATTCCGCAAACTCGCGCCCGTGGCCTATCAGCAAGACTCGGGCATGGCCGCCGAGACACCGGTGATCAAGCGCTTCAACCTGCGCCTGGAAACCCGCACCACCCGCGTCGGCCGCCGCGATTACGACTTCGAAAAACCACGCATCCTTCCTGAAGGCGCCGCTTCCAGTGCGTTCGCGCCTGACCTGGAAGACTACGACTACCCCGGTCGTTTCACCGACCGCGCCCGCGGCAAGCAACTGGCAACCCGCGCCCTCGAACGCCACCGCAGCGACTACAAACTCGCGGAAGGCAAAGGCGATCAACCGACGCTGGTCAGCGGCCACTTCATGGCCCTGAGCGAACACCCGCGCGCCGAATGGAACGACCTCTGGCTGCTGCTGGAAGTGGTCCACGAAGGCAAGCAGCCGCAAGTGCTCGGCGAAAACGTCACCAGCGACGTCACCCAGAACAAAGACGACTTCCATCAGGGCTACCGCAACCGCTTCCTCGCCACGCCCTGGGATGCGCACTACCGCCCTGCCCTCGAACACCCGAAACCGCAAGTCCTCGGCAGCCAGACCGCCATCGTCACCGGCCCGCCCGGCGAAGAAATCCACTGCGACGAATACGGTCGCGTCAAAGTGCAATTCCACTGGGACCGCGACGGCCAACCGAGCAAATCAATCCTCAGCTGCCCCTTGGCTGACGGAACGCGGATATCTTTGTTGGCTGAGCCAACTCCGGAGGGTCAGCGGCTATTCGTCGAACTCGATCAAAAAATAGAAACGGCATTTACCGACATGCCTAACTCTGACTTTTTGGGAGAAATAGCTTTAGCCAAGTGCGCCTCTTCCAGTTTGATATTTGCGATGAACTACGGCTCGCCCTATTTGAAGGGCGTCGTCTTACGCAAAAACCCGGTTAGCCATACGTTAGAGAGAATAAATTTTGCCGAGAAAGCCTTGCCCCGTTACCTCTACCTGGGACAAAAGCAGATGCGGTTAGTCATTCCAAATATCGGGAATGAGGTTTCCACAAAGTTTCTGGTTTATGACTACTTCTCGGGTAAAGGCCAACCTGATGAGGCGGCTGGTAGTAATGCTGTACCAAATGGGCGTGGGTTCAAGGTTGTTCGCTTAAGGTGAGCGTTTCTCAATCGAGGTAATACACTTTTTATTGTTCGGTCGGAGGATAAGACCTTCTACAGCTTCCGCCCAGTGTTCACCTCATAACCCTGAGCGGAAGTATTGCCTGAGCTAACACCCTCCACCAGAAACGGACGTCAAACTCAGCCCATGGAACTTCATTTCACCATAACCCCCGCACTTACTCAGACTCGTTTGGTTGAACTGCTGGAGCGCGAAATGCTCAAGCATGATCAGCAGCTAGGCAAAATGCAGGACCACGTCGAACGTTGGCAGGACCGCCTGCTCTCGCCTTTGCTGTTTGTCCTGTGCCTTGTTGCCGCCGCGCTGGCAATCTATTTACCTGATCGCCGGTTCACAACCGAGAAGGTCATTTCCGTAGTTCTGTTCGGGGTGATTTTGGTCCCACTCTGGTGGTTCGGCGCTAGTCGTCTTCTGCGCTATTTGCGTGATCGAATTGCAGTCAACCGTACTAAGTCGCGCACAACTTTTGGCGGCCTGAACCAGCGCCTTATCGAAGCCAGGTTGCGCGCAAACCTCAAAGCCGCTGAAGGAGCTTATCGCCTTCAACTCGATGACCAAGGTTTCACCGTGATCAGGCCCAAGGGCATCAAGAGCGGGTTAGCGTGGGGACAAATTGTGCGAGTGAGGGAGAAACCCGATTTCTACTTGGTTGCTTGTGCCGAACTGGATCGTAAGGGAAAGGCGTATCTCATCCCCAAACAAAGCGATGCCATGGATGCGGAGCAGTATCAACAAGGCTTGAAACTGTTTTTAAGCAGAGCGCCCGCCCCCGCCGCATGACGGTTGGCGAGGCTTCAAAGCCTGCCCACAAGAGGCAGGCTCATTTTGCAGGTGCGGCGTCAGACAGGCGCTTTCCAGCTCAGCATTCTTTGCTGCGCAACCTTCAGTAAATCGCAACCGTCCTGACTCAGCAGGTAAAGCGCATGCGTGATGTGCGGGATGTCCTGCACGTCGCCGTCCTTGAAACATTGGATATGGAGCGTTTCCAGTAAATCACTGGAAGCGCGGATGCGCTGGAGGGCGGCTTCGAGGATGTCCTGGGGGTTGGCTTCTGTGTCGATGACCAGGGGGGATGAGGCGGTGACGCTGCTTTTGATTGAACGGTAGCGATCGGGGAATGGATTTATCGTTGGCATGGTTATTTCTCGATGGTAAGCAAATAACGCCAGCACCGTGACCAAACGATGGGAGGCGGCTGTGTACAGGCTTGGTCAACCGAAACCATCAAATCGGTTCGCCCGAAGGCGTCCAGCACACAGCCGCCATTGCAACGCACTACGAGGACTTGGAAGTCCGCGAAGCAAATGATGGCACACTATGTGATGGAATCAGGTGACCAAACCTGTTCGCTGATTTTGCAGCGAGCCCAAACAGTAATCGCTACGCCCCATCAGCCGAAAGTCGACAAAGCATCCATCCTTGTAGGACGAAGCCGAAGCTACCGAAGATTCTTACCCCAACGAAACGCCTGACAGAATCGCCCCTCACGACAGGCGGCATTCAGCCAGGTTAACCATCGCTTAACGCTGCGGTCCAAGACTTTACTGGACCGCACGCTCTCAGGTTCTTCTGACGCCCAGTGCGGCAGGCTCGACGCCCGTTATGTCGAGCTGACTATCCGTCTGCACTGGAGATCGCTCATGAACATGCGCACTTTGCTGGTTACCGCCGCCCTCGCCTGCACCGGTTTTGCCGGGCTGGCCCAGGCCAACGACACTGCTTCCTCGCAAGCAGTGCCTTATGAATATGGCATGCCGTTGCACGTGGCCAAGGTCGTTTCGCTGACCGAACCCTCGACCCTGGAATGCAAAATCATTACGGCTGACATGAAGTACATCGACGCATCGGGCAAACCCGCAGAGATCACGTATCGCAAATGGTCCGATGCATGCAGATATCAGAATTGATTGAATGAACGAGCCGCGGGTCTGGCGTTTTTGCCAGACCCGGAGGTTACGACGGCGAGTTAATGCGCTTGCCGGTTGGGGTGCAGCGTCTGCGTGTTTGCCTGAAGCTGCATGTCTGAGCGCAATGCGACGATCAGGTCGTTTATTTCCCGACATCCATTGAGCGACTTGGCATCGATGCCAGTTTTCAATAGATCCACTTGATCGGTTTCACCGTCCGAGTACACCTTGACGGTCATTTTCAGGTCCGGCGACAGCGTGCATTGACAACGTTTCGGCAAAAAACTGCTTTCTACGATGTTGCGGAGTTCCAAGGCAGATAGA
Organism: Pseudomonas sp. LBUM1670; assembly: GCF_059695695.1. Taxonomy (NCBI): domain Bacteria; kingdom Pseudomonadati; phylum Pseudomonadota; class Gammaproteobacteria; order Pseudomonadales; family Pseudomonadaceae; genus Pseudomonas; species Pseudomonas sp. LBUM1670. Next base: position 3,247,863 of record NZ_CP166783.1, read on the forward strand.
AACATGACGACCCTCTCCTGAGTGTGAGACTGCCAAACAAAGAGCAAATACTGACTCTGTAAACCCCGGTCAGCTTTAAGAACAGCTACAGCATAAAACATGCCTCGAATTTCGCCCTGCAGCTCATCGGTAAATCAATGGTTTATCAAACTCGTCTATAAATTCCCTCATGCAATTTGCAAGAGAGCAGGTTTTGGTCCCTGCAAATTGCAACCTGATGAGTCCAGGTTTGCATTGGCCGCCCATGGCAGTAAAAATGCGGCCACTCCATTCAGTATCCGCTGACCCTACTCACACGCAAGGAGGCATCATGGGTTCATTGACCCGTATCACTACCGTCGGGCTGATTGTTGCCGGGCTATCGACTGTCGTTCAGGCGACGAAACTCGAAGACGTCGCGCCCTTCCCCAAATCCGAAAGCGGTTTCACCCGCCAGGTCATTCACCTCGCCCCTCAGAGCCAGGAGGACAGCCACCGGGTCGAGATTCTGGCCGGCAAGACTTTGACCGTGGACTGTAATCGCCAACGTCTGGGGGGCATGCTCGAGGAGAAAAACCTCGAGGGCTGGGGTTATCCGTTCTACCGACTGGAAAAAGTGATCGGCCCGACGAGCACGCTGATGGCCTGCCCCGATGGCAAAAGCGAACAGGGCTTCGTGCCGGTGGTTGGTGACGGTTTCATGTTGCGCTACAACAGTAAACTGCCGATTGTGCTGTACGTGCCCAAGGACGTAGAAGTTCGTTACCGGATCTGGTCGGCGTCAAGCAAGGTCGAAAAAGCCGTTCAGGAATAACCCACTCAGTCCCTTCTGAGCAAAACCTGTGGGAGCGGGCTTGCTCGCGAAGGCGGTGTTTCAGTGAGCATCTCTGTTGATTGACACACCGCTTTCGCGAGCAAGCCCGCTCCCACAGAGATTGGGTGTGCAAATCCTTGTGTGATCGGCCTACTGCACCCACTCATGCCGGAGCGTCGCTCAATGCGGCGCGTTCGGCGACATGGCGCAAACTGTCGAAATTGATGTTGGCACCTGAGTCGATAGCCACCAACGTTTGACCACGCACGCCGGTCTGCGCCACGTACTTTTTGATGCCAGCCACGGCCAACGCGCCAGAAGGCTCGGTGATCGAGCGGGTATCGTCGTAGATGTTCTTGATCGCCGCGCAGAGCTCGTCGTTGCTGACGGTCAGCACTTCATCGACGCAAAACCGGCAGATGTCGAAACCATAAGCACCGATCTGAGCGACGGCGACGCCATCGGCGAACGTTCCTACGCTGGGTAGAACGACGCGCTCACCAGCCTGTAAGGCAGCAGACAGACAGGCGGAATGTTCGGACTCGACGCCGATGATGCGGACTTCAGGTCGCAGGTATTTGACGTACGCGGCGATGCCCGCGATCAAGCCGCCACCGCCCACCGGCACGAAGATTGCGTCGAGCGGTCCTTGGTGCTGGCGCAGGATTTCCATCGCGACGGTGCCCTGCCCTGCGATCACGTCCGGGTCGTCGAAAGGTGAGACGAAGTTGCGACCGGTTTGCTCGGCCAGATTCAAGGCGTATTCCAGGGCAAACGGAAAACTCTCCCCGTGCAGGACGGCTTCGGCGCCCCGGCTGCGCACCCCGAGCACCTTCAATTGCGGCGTCGGGCACGGCATGACGATGGTCGCGCCAATTCCCAGCTCACGCGCCGCCAACGCCACGCCTTGGGCATGATTGCCTGCTGAGGCGGTGATCACGCCGCGCGCCTTTTGCGCATCGCTCAGTTGCACCAACTTGTTGTAGGCGCCGCGGATCTTGAAGGAAAAGGTCGGCTGCAAGTCCTCGCGTTTCAACAGGATCTGGTTGTCCAAGGTTTCGGACAGCGCCGGCGCCGCTTGCAAAGGCGTGCGCACCGCCAGCTCATACACGGGCGCGGCGAGAATCTTTTTGACGTAGTGCTCAAGCAAGGTCTGCTGGGCGGGCGTGCTGCTCATGGTCGTCTCCTGTTGTACACGGTCGGCGTAGGCGCTGCCGAAGGCTTGCGATTTTTTGATCTTTAAAAGCAAAGATCGCAGCCTTCGGCAGCTCCTACACCGACCGTGTGTTGTTTTAAAACCCGGGAGACAGAAAGTAAAAACCCGCCTCTAGGGCGGGTTGGGTGCTGCAGTCGTGAGCTAACCCGCCAGATAAGGAATGGCGGTAATAATGCTTGGCTGGCAGCGCAATACGGTGGAAGTCATGGCTGGAAATTAGCCGGGCACGGAACGCAAGTCAATGGCCAGTTTTCATCCGACTCGGTAGGCTGGCGACTCTACTCATTGTCCCAAGGAAGGAAACCATGAAGCCTGTCGCCCTGCCCATGATTGCCCTGATCGCTTTTGCTGGCTACACCGTTTCGGTGATGCTCCAGGCTGAGCAGTCGTTGATTGAGTTTGGCATCAGCCTGATGTCGCGGCCGGATACGGCGCAGGTGGTGATTGATCTTTACCTGCTGGCGACGCTGGCCGGGGTCTGGATGTACAGCGATGCGCGCAAGCGTGGGCGGTCCGCACTATCGGTGGTTCCTTATCTTTTAATCACCGCCATTTTTGTGTCCGTCGGACCCTTGTTGTATCTCGTAACCCGTGGTTTGCAGGATCGGAAAAAGACAGTCGACGCCGAGCCAGTGACCTGATTCGGGATTTGCAGTGGTGTTGAGATTGCCTTCGCGAGCAAGCCCGCTCCCACAGTTGACCGAGTTCTCCTGTACAACTCGGTCAACTGTGGGAACGGCGGTGCGACGATTCGACTTGCTCGCAAAGGCGGCCTGACAGCCAATGCATTCATTTGGCCAACCGCCTGAGCCCAATCACCATCACTCCCGCCCCAAGCATCATCGCCGTAAGAAACAACGGATACGAAACCCACCACGGCGTGCCCGCCGTCATCATGCTGAACTCGGACATGCCGCCGATGCTCGCAATCAGGTTCAGCGGCAGGAACACCACGTTGATCAGCGTCAGTTTGCGCAGCAGGCCGTTCATGCTGTTGTTCATCAGGTTGCCCCGGGCATCGATCAGCCCGGAGAACACCGTGGAGTAGATTTCCGCCTGTTTGTAGCACTGGTTGTTTTCGATGATCAGGTCGTCGATCAGGCCGATGGCCTCGGCGCTGAAGCGCTGCTTTTCCGCGTGGTTGCGCAGCCGGGTCAGGACCGCGCCGTTGCTGTGAATCGCGTTGATGTAATAGATCAGGCTTTCGCTGAGGTTGAACATCTGGATCAGGTGCTGGTTCTGCATCGACGCGTTGAATTTCTGCTGCAACTCCCGCGCGACCAGCTTGATCACCTTGAGGTGGCCCAGGTAGTGATGGATGTTGTTGAACAGCAAATCGAGCAGCACATCCAGCGGCGTGTTCAACTTCTGCCGGGTGCCGAGCCCGTGCAACGGCGAATCGTCAGTGGCGATTACCAGCAAACGCTGCGCACAAAACAGCAAGCCGCAGGACGACACTTCAAAGGCCAGGCTTCCCGCGCCGGAATAGTTTTCCGGACGCTTCCAGATCAGGAACAGGTTGTCGGGGTGAAACTCGATGCGCGACACCTCGTCCGGGTCCAGCGCCGAGGCCAATGCGTGTTCATCGAGCTTGAAATGGCTGTGCAGCAGGTCGCGCTCGGCGGCATCCGGGTTGCTGAACAGCATCACCTCGGCGTCCAGTCGTTCGACCGCGTGAAGTGCGCCGTGAGTCAGTTGAAAGCTCTTGATCATCGGCGAATCACCAGGCCTGACCGCGACGTTTCAGTTCCAGTCGGCGGACGAATTCTTCCAGCACCAACGAGTACAGATCGTCGTGCAAGTAGGCGTCTTCGATGCCGGCGTCCATGTTCGGGTTGTCGTTGACCTCGATCACCACCACCTTGTCGCCGGACTGCTTGAGGTCGACGCCGTAGAGACCGTCGCCGATGAGGTTGGCGGTTTTCACCGCCAGTTCCACGACTGCGCGCGGTGCTTCGTGAACCGCCAGAGTGCGGCATTCGCCGTTGATGTCCTGGCCTTTGGCCTTGTGGTTGTAGATCTGCCAGTGGCCCTTGGACATGAAGTATTGGCAGGCAAAGATCGGTTTGCGGTTGAGCACGCCAATGCGCCAGTCGTACTCGGTGTAAAAGAATTCCTGAGCCAGCAACAGCACCGAGTGTTCGAACAGTTCGGCGGTCGCTTCAAGCAAGGCTTGCTGACTTTCGACCTTGATCACGCCTCGGGAAAAACAGCCATCGGGGATCTTCAACACCAGCGGAAAACCCAGCCGCTCACCGACCCGTTCGAAGTCTTCCGGTCGCTCCTTGTAGAGAATTTCGGTGGCGGGCATGCCCAGCTGATGGCTTTTGAGCAGGTCGGTCAGGTAGACCTTGTTGGTACAGCGCAGGATCGAGGCCGGATCGTCCATTACCACCAGCCCTTCGCTCTCGGCTTTCTTGGCGAAACGGTAGGTGTGGTTGTCGACGCTGGTAGTCTCGCGGATCAGCAGGCCGTCGTATTCGGCGATGCGCGCGTAGTCCTTGCGTTCGATCAGCTCCACGTCGATGCCCAATGTCTTGCCGACGCGTACGAAATTGTCCAGTGCCTTGGGGTTGGACGGCGGCAGTGCTTCCTGCGGGTCGTGCAGAATCGCCAGGTCATAACGGGCCAAACGTCGCGAACGTGGCACGCGCCAGATCTTGCGACTGAAACTGTCCAGCGAGTTGGCAAATTGATCTTCCTGATCCTCGCGCAACTTATGCAGCGCACCCGATTTGACGCCTTCAATGTGCCAGCCGTTAGTTCGACGAAACTCAACTAACAATATCGGACAGGGAAAGACTTCAAATAACTGTCGTGCGAGATCCTGCAACGGTTCGATATTGGTCCTGCCGAAGTAGAGTGTCAGCGTGAAGCCTTCGGTATCGCTGTAAAGATGATTGCTCAGGGCTTTTTCCAGCGGTTTTTCCAGATCGTCCAGGGCCAGGCCATACAGAGATTTTTTGGTCAGTTCGCTGATGGTCCGCACCGACGGAATGACCTTGTGTCCCCGCGCTTCGGCCAGCAGCGAGCAGTAATAACCGTGCCCCAGGTACTTGTAGCTTCGGCACAGGTTGATCACCTGGACCCGTTTGCCCTGCTCGTTATCGCGGGTCTGCTCAAGGTATTCCTGAGCCGTGACGATGTCTTCGCTGGGAAAGTAGGAGGCCCAGTCTTCCTTGCGTTCGACGATGATAATCAACTGGCTGGAAGTTCTAACCGTGTCATTTAAAAAAGTTGCCGCCGGCAAAGTTTGCTCGGATACTTCGCGCCAATGACCCTGTACCGCTGACATAGTGATTGATCCGTTGGAGAACAAGACCTTTCCTATTAAGCACGAACTTTTTCGAAAGTCCCGTTTCGTTACGCAACTTTTACGGCGGTCATATGAATCCTGTCTTTCGCTTGGCGGTAGTTGAAGACTTACCCGCGTTGCTGGCACTCGAACAGCAATGCTTCACCACGGACCGGCTCACCAGTCGCAGTTTTCAGTGGATGATCACCCGGGCTCACGGCCAGCTGTTGGTGGCTGAACGAGACGAGCAATTGCTGGGTTACGCGGTGGTGCTTTTTCACCGAGGCACGTCGCTGGCGCGGCTCTACTCGATTGCCATTGCTGAACAGGCGCGCGGTAACGGGCTGGGCAAGCAATTGCTTGAACGTATCGAGGCGTGTGCCCTTGAGCATGACTGCGCTTACCTGCGGCTGGAAGTGCGCATCGACAACCCCGCGGCGATTGCCCTGTATGAGCGCAACGGTTATCGGCGTTTCGCCCTGATTCACGATTATTACCAGGACCACGCCGATGCGCTGCGCCTGGAGAAACGCATCCTTCAGCATCGCGATGCCCGCAGCATCAAGGTGCCATGGTATGCGCAGACCACCGATTTCACCTGCGGCCCGGCGTGCCTGTTGATGGCCATGGGCGCCTTGCACGCCGATCGCGTGCTGGAGCGCCGCGAAGAACTGCAGATCTGGCGCGAGGCGACCACTGTGTTCATGACCTCGGGCCACGGCGGCTGCAGTCCTCAAGGCCTGGCACTGGCGGCAGCGCGACGCGGGTTTCGCGTGCGCTTGCAAGTGAGCATGGCCGGGCCGTTGTTTCTCGATGGCGTGCGCGATGAGCATAAAAAAGACGTCATGCGCCTGGTGCACGAGGAGTTCGCGGCACAGTTGAACGCCACTGACGTCGAACAGGTGCTCGGCGGGCCGCTGGACCTGCCACGGTTACTGGCCGATGGCGGGCAGCCGCTGGTGTTGATCAGCAGTTATCGGCTGACCCGTTCCAAATCGCCGCACTGGGTGGTCGTCACCGATTGCGATGAAGAGTTTGTCTACCTGCACGACCCGGATGTCGACCATAGCCAGCATCGTCAGCCCATGGACTGCCAGCATTTGCCGGTCAGCCATGGGGAATTCGAGAAGATGTGCAGTTTCGGGCGGGGCAAGTTGCGGGCGGCGGTGATTTTGTATAGCCGGGGTTAATCACTGAATTTTGTGGTGAATCCTCCGCCCCCTTCGCGAGCAAGCCCGCTCCCACAGTTGATCGCGGTCTCCTGTGGGAGCGGGCTTGCTCGCGAAGGCTTACTTCAGACCAACCTTATATAAGGCTCCATCCCCCTCATCGGTAAGCACATACAAATACCCGTCCGGCCCCTGCCGCACATCGCGAATGCGCTTGTTGAGCTCGCCCATCAAGCGCTCTTCGTGAACCACTTTGTCGCCGTCGAACTGCAGGCGAATCAGCTCCTGACTGATCAGCGCACCGATAAACACGTTGTGCTGCCAGGGCTTGAAGCGGTCCGCGTCGTAGAACGCCATGCCGCTCAGGCCAGGGGATTTTTCCCAGACGTGGCGCGGTGAGACGGTGCCTTCGGCGGTCTTGCCCTTGGCTTCCGGAATGGGTTGGCCGGAGTAGTTGATGCCATGGGTCGCCAGCGGCCAGCCGTAATTCTTGCCACGCTCGATGATGTTGATTTCGTCACCCCCTTGCGGGCCGTGCTCGTTTTCCCAGAGCACGCCGGTCCATGGATTGAGCGCCGCGCCTTGCGGGTTACGCTGGCCGTAGGACCAGATTTCCGGGCGGACGCCGGACTGACCGACAAAGGGGTTGTCGTCGGGGATCTTGCCATCCGGGTAGATCCGCACAACCTTGCCCTGCAGCTTGTCCAGATCCTGGGCCGTGGGCCGGTCGTTGTTCTCGCCAAGGGCGATGAACAGATAGCCGTCGCGGTCGAACACCAGGCGCGAGCCGAAGTGATTGCCGACCGAAAGCTTCGGCTCCTGGCGGAAGATCACTTTAAAATTGTTGATCGCCGTCAGGTCTTCCGACAGCTGTCCGCGACCGACTGCCGTACTGGCCTTGCCGCCCTCACCCCCGCCTTCGGCATACGACAGATACACCGTGCGGTCCTGCTTGAAGTCCGGCGACAGCACCACATCGAGCAAACCGCCCTGGCCCTTGGCCCAGACTTTCGGTACGCCACTGAGCGGCGCCGAGAGCTTGCCATCCGCACCGACCACGCGCAGGTTGCCGGGCCGTTCGGTCACCAGCATCCCTTGTCGATCAGGTAGAAACGCCAGGGCCCAGGGATGGTCGAGCCCCTTGACGATCGTCGTAACTTCGAGGGTGCCCTGCTCGCTTTTCAATTCTTGTACGGTCGCCGCAAAAACGGGCGCAGCGGTGGTGATCAGTGCGCTGGCACAGACTGTGGCCAAAAGAGTCTTACGCAACATGCACGATTCCTTTTGTCGTCTGAATGGCTGACAGAATGTGTGTTCTGCCGCTCAACGGTTGCTGGTGTCCCCGTCGCGATGGGGCGGATTGGGGATGAATTTCGGTGGGCTGGCGGGCGCTGTCCGGTCTTGGGGATAGCGATTGCCGATGCCGCCGTTATCGAGTGTCGGCGGTCGCGGTACGGGCACGGTGTTCGGTCCGCGAATGGCCGGAGCGCCGGGCTGTGTGCCTTGCATGCTGTTGGGGTTGGCCCGGCGAATCGGGCTGTTGTAAGGATTGCTGGTGCTGCCCGTCGGACTTTGGGCCAGCAGCAGCGGAATGGACGGCAATGCGATGTCGGCCTGAGCCAGGTTGCCCAGCACGCCACTCAATGCCATCGCGGTGACGCCAAGCACAAATCGGTTCATGGGCAGCCTCTCTACAGGGATACAGCCTTCGATAACACGCTACGCCCAGGGTTCGGATTTGTTAACCCAAACGACGCCGGCAAGATGTAACACGAAGTTGAGCCCCCGCCAGGGCTGGGCTGCACGCCGCTGAAACTTTTGCGCCGGGCCACGGGTCACCTGATCATCACTCGCGAGTAGACGACCATGGCACGGGCAATCTGGAAAGGCGCAATCAGTTTCGGGCTGGTGCATATCCCTGTGGCGCTGGTCTCGGCGACGTCTTCCCAAGGGGTGGATTTCGACTGGCTGGACAACCGCAGCATGGACCCGGTGGGGTACAAGCGCATCAATAAAGTCACCGGCAAGGAGGTGACCAAAGAGAACATCGTCAAAGGTGTGCAGTACGAAAAGGGTCGCTACGTGGTGCTTAGCGAAGAGGACATCAAATCGGCGCATCCACTGTCCACGCAGACCATCGACATTTTTTCCTTTGTCGACAGTGATCAAATTCCCCTTCAAAACATCGACACGCCCTACTACCTGGCGCCGGATAAACGCGGCGGCAAGGTGTATGCGCTATTGCGTGAAACCCTGAGCACAACCAACAAGGTCGCCCTCGCCCACGTTGTGCTGCACACCCGCCAACACCTGGCTGCACTGATGCCGCTGGAATCGGCGATGGTGCTGGTGATGCTGCGCTGGCCAGCGGAAGTACGCAGCCTCGATACGCTGGAATTAGGCGCCGAGGTGACCAAACCGGAATTGGCCAAGGGTGAACTGGACATGGCCAAGCGGCTGGTGCAGGACATGAGTGGCGACTGGAGCCCCGAGGATTATCGCGACAGTTTCGAAGACAAGATCATGGCGTTGGTCGAGAAGAAAGCGAATGAAGGCAAGATTGAGGATGTCGAGTCGGCGACGGGTGAGGAAGAGCGCAAGACGGCGGATGTTATCGATTTGACCGAGTTGCTTAAACGCAGTTTGGGGGGTAAGGCTGGTGGTAAAGCCGCTGCGAAACCGAAGTCGGCGGAGAAACCGGCGGCGGCGAAAAAAGTGACCAAGCGGTCGAGTGGCTGACGGACATTAGGTATCCATCGGTTATGCGGTGATTGTGCCGGCGCCTTCGCGAGCAAGCCCGCTCCCACATTGGATCTGTGTCGTTCACAGGTCCAATGTGGGAGCGGGCTTGCTCGCGAAGGCGTCATAAGCAGCAACGCAAAAATCAGATCCAGACAAGAATCGCCAGCAACCCACCAAAAATCGCCCACTTCTCCAGGTAATACAGCTTGCGGTTACGCTTCTTCAACGCTTTGCCGTGCAGGCGAATCTTGTAGATTTTGGCGAACAATCGATTGATACCACCGGTCTTGTCGCCCACATCGTTCGGCGCGCCCGCCGCCGACATCACGTTACGGCTGAACCAGCCGTTGAACGCCGCCGCCCAGCGATACTTCATCGGCCGCTCGACGTCGCAGAACAGAATGATGCGGTTTTGGTCGGTGGTGTTTTCGGCGTAATGAATGAAGGTTTCATCGAACATCACCGCTTCACCGTCGCGCCAGTGATAATTCTCGCCATCGACGTTGATGTAGCAACCGGCGTCGTTCGGCGTCTCCAGGCCCAGGTGATAACGGTAGGAGCCGGCATACGGATCGCGATGACGCACCAGTTTCGAACCCGGTGGCAACTCGGCGAACATCGCGGCTTTGATCGAGCCGATGTTCTGCACCAGTTCGGTGGTGCGCGGGCAGAGCTTCATCGCCGAAGGATGACTGTCGCCATACCACTTGAGGTAGAAGCGCTTCCAGCCGGTCTTGAAGAACGAGTTGAAGCCGACGTCGTCGTACTGGTTCGAACGCTTGATCTCACCCGCCCGGAGCAGGTTCTGGCCTTCGGCGCGGATTTCTTCCCAATGGGCCTGCAACGGGCTCAGGTCCGGGAAATCCGCGGGATCGAGGTAAGGCTTGTCGGGAATTTTCGAGAACAGATAAAGGAAGCAATTGATCGGCGCCAGAAACGACGAGTGATCGCTCAGTTGGCGACCCAGTTTGTGGCGCACGCGACCGCGCAGGTGGACGCACGCAATCGATACAACATAAATAGCGGCAATGATGATTTTCACGGAAATCGTCACACGTCAGGAGTGAACAAACTGCATTCATGCCCGTCGGCATCAGTGGAAAGATGGCATTTTAGTCACGATTTGTAACTAATAGTTAACCTGGAAATGTGAAAATCTGTCCGTTGATACCGCCAAAGCACCCGCGTGGCCTCAACGCCCTATCGTTTAAAGAGCCAGACCAGTACAATCGCCGCCAAACATTACGCGCCCCCCTTGGTTGACGACGGGAATGAACCCCGTCTCAGCGCACTTCGACTCGGGCCAAGCGCTTCATATGCTGCTGTCCACTTATTGCCAGATGGACCTTCCGCTTCTGACCGGGATGCATTTCCCGTGGTTTGAATACCGGAAACGGGTACTGAATCGGTACTGCCGCAACCCTAGCTACTCTGAATGCTTCGCAGGAAAAACCTTTGATCTCTACAGCTAACATCACGATGCAGTTCGGCGCCAAGCCGCTATTCGAAAACGTTTCGGTCAAATTCGCCGCGGGCAACCGCTACGGCCTGATCGGCGCCAACGGCTGCGGCAAGTCGACCTTCATGAAAATCCTCGGTGGCGACCTCGAGCCGTCCGGCGGTCAGGTCATGCTCGAGCCGAACGTGCGTCTGGGTAAATTGCGCCAGGACCAGTTCGCCTACGAAGAATTCACCGTGATCGACACCGTGATCATGGGTCACGAAGAGCTGTGGAAGGTAAAAGCCGAGCGCGACCGTATCTACTCGCTGCCGGAAATGACCGAAGAAGACGGCATGGCCGTGGCCGAGCTGGAAACCGAATTCGCCGAAATGGACGGCTACACCGCCGAATCCCGTGCCGGCGAGCTGTTGCTGGGTCTGGGTATCGGCATCGAGCAGCATTTCGGCCCGATGAGCGAGGTTTCCCCAGGCTGGAAACTGCGCGTATTGCTGGCTCAGGCGCTGTTCTCCGATCCTGAAGTGCTGTTGCTCGACGAACCGACCAACCACCTGGACATCAACACCATCCGCTGGCTGGAAAACATCCTGACCCAGCGCTCCAGCCTGATGATCATCATCTCTCACGACCGTCACTTCCTGAACAGCGTGTGCACCCACATGGCTGACCTGGATTACGGCGAGCTGCGTCTGTTCCCGGGCAACTACGACGAGTACATGACCGTGGCGACCCAGTCCCGCGAGCAACTGCTGTCGGACAACGCCAAGAAGAAGGCACAGATTTCGGAACTGCAATCGTTCGTCAGCCGCTTCTCGGCCAACGCCTCGAAAGCCAAGCAGGCCACTTCCCGCGCCAAGGCGATCGACAAGATCCAGCTGGCCGAGGTCAAGCCTTCAAGCCGTGTGAGCCCGTTCATCCGTTTCGAACAAACCAAGAAGCTGCACCGTCAGGCGGTCATCGTCGAGCGCATGGCCAAAGGCTTCGACGGCAAGACGCTGTTCAAGGACTTCAGCTTCCAGGTTGAAGCTGGCGAGCGCGTGGCGATCATCGGCCCGAACGGTATCGGTAAAACCACCCTGCTGCGCACCCTGGTCAACGAACTGACCCCGGATGCCGGCACCGTGAAGTGGACCGACGCAGCGGAACTGGGCTACTACGCCCAGGACCACGCGCACGACTTCGAAGACGACTGCAACCTGTTCGACTGGATGGGCCAGTGGACCCAGGGCGGCGAGCAAATGGTTCGCGGCACCCTCGGTCGCATGCTGTTCTCCAACGACGAGATTCTGAAGTCGGTCAAGGTCATCTCCGGTGGTGAGCAAGGTCGCATGCTGTTCGGCAAGCTGATCCTGCAAAAGCCGAACGTGCTGATCATGGACGAACCGACCAACCACTTGGACATGGAATCCATCGAGGCGCTGAACCTGGCGCTGGAGAACTACCCGGGCACGCTGATCTTCGTCAGCCACGACCGTGAGTTCGTATCGTCGTTGGCCACCCGCATCATCGAGTTGAGCGCCAACGGCGTGATCGACTTCAGCGGCACTTATGATGATTACCTGCGTAGCCAAGGCGTAGTGTTCTAAGCGTTTGCTATAAATGAAAAGCCCTGTCCTGGTGACGGGGCTTTTTGCATTCAACGGCTAAGGGATGCTGTGGTGCCAGGATCTTCGCGAGCAAGCCCGCTCCCACAGGGGAACGCATTCCAAATGTGGGAGCGGGCTTGCTCGCGAAGAGGCCCTCAATAACACCGTAGAATTCAAAGCCCGGCGCCAGGCAGCAAACAATATAGTTAGCCTGCTTCCTTTTATTTCCAACCCGCGCCATGATGCGGCTCTCCCACCGCCGCCCGCGAACGAGCCCTCATGTCTGCGCAGCAACTGCCACCGCAAAGCTCCATGGCGATCACCCTGCAGATCGTCTCCATCGTTTTCTATACCTTTATTGCCTTCCTCTGCATCGGCCTGCCGATTGCGGTGTTGCCGGGTTATGTCCACGAGCAACTGGGTTTCAGTGCGGTCGTGGCAGGGCTGACTATCGGCTCCCAATACCTCGCCACCCTGCTCAGCCGCCCGATGGCCGGACGCATGTCGGACAGCATCGGCACCAAGCGCTCGATTGTTTACGGGTTGTCGGGGATTGTGTTGAGCGGTGCGCTGACGTTGGTGTCGACGCTGCTGCAAAGCTTTCCGCTGACGAGCCTGTTGATCCTGATCGCCGGCCGCTTGCTGCTGGGGATCGCACAGGGTTTGATCGGCGTCGGCACCATCAGTTGGTGCATGGGCCAGGTCGGTGCTGAGCACACCGCGCGCTCGATCTCTTGGAACGGTATCGCGTCCTACGGCGCCATCGCCATTGGCGCGCCGCTGGGCGTGGTGATGGTGGCGGAATATGGCTTTGTCAGTCTGGGGATCGCCCTGTCACTGCTGGCCGCCCTGGCGCTGGTGCTGATCCGCAACAAACCCTCGGTGCCGGTGGTTCGCGGTGAACGCCTGCCGTTCTGGGCGGTGTTCGGTCGTATTGCACCGTTCGGCGCGAGTTTGAGTCTGGCGTCTATCGGCTACGGCACGTTGACCACCTTTATTACCCTGTATTACCTCAGCCGTGGCTGGACCGGTGCTGCGTACTGCCTGACCGTGTTCGGAGTCTGCTTCATTCTGGCGCGACTGCTGTTTATTTCGAGCATCAGCCGCTTCGGTGGATTCACCTCGGCGATTGCCTGCATGAGCATTGAAACGGCGGGACTGGTGTTGCTGTGGCTTGCGCCTTCGACCGGTTTTGCCTTGATTGGCGCGGGCCTGGCCGGGTTCGGTTTGTCGCTGGTGTACCCGGCGCTCGGGGTGGAGGCGATCAAACAGGTGCCCAACTCCAGCCGTGGTGCGGGGTTGAGCGCGTATGCGGTGTTTTTTGATCTGGCACTGGCGATTGCCGGGCCGTTGATGGGCGCTGTGGCGTTGAATCTGGGGTATTCGTGGATTTTCTTCAGTGCGGCGCTGTTGTCGATCACCGGCCTGGGTTTGACCCTGTTACTGAAACGCCGCGCAATGGCCTGACACTGTATTCCCTGTGGGAGCGGGCTTGCTCGCGAAGGCGGTGTAACAGTCGACAATGATGTTGAATGTCATGGCCCCTTCGCGAGCAAGCCCGCTCCCACATTATTGATCCGCGGTTTGCATCCCGGCGCGGGTCGGTTTGCCCAGCGCATGGGAAAAAAACCGCCCGGCTTCGGAGATCATGTTGCGGTGAATGCCTTCGCGGTCGACACCGTCGGCATCGGTGCACAGCGCCGGCATGGCCGCGATCTGTTCTTCGTTGCACGGCGCCATGAACACGAAGTGCCCTGCCCCGGCCAGCAACTTGAAGTCCGGTGCGGTCGGCAGTTTGCGCGCCAGCGCCGCAGCGTTTTTGTCGAAGGCCACCAGTTTGTCGCCGTCGCCGCTGTAAAGCAGCACCGGCACATGCACGTCGGCCAGGGTGTGACGGCCAAACTTCAGGCTCAGCGGCGCCATCAGCAGCAGCGCGTGAACACGAGGATCGGCCACCGGTTGCAAGTCATCACGGTCGACGATCAGCTCGCCTTTGGTGTTGCAGGCATCGCGGTCGTCCGGGCGTTCCTGGCAATAACGGCGCAGACGATCCAGGTCCGGCGTCGCGCCGGACAGAATCAGCGCCGTCTCCCCGCCCGCCGAGTAACCGATCACGCCGACCTGGTCGGCATTGACGAACGGCGCGAGCATGCGGTCGCCGAGGGTCGCGGTAATGGCTTCGGAAATCTGGATCGGCCGACCGTACAGGTTGCTCAAGGTGCCGAGGCGGCTGTGGTCTTTGGAGTTGTCGCCGGGATGAATCACCGCCACCACCACAAAACCTTTGCGCGCCAGCGACGTGGCGAGGTCGTGCAGGGCCAGCGGGGTTCCGGTGTTGCCGTGGGACAGCATCAGCATCGGAAAACGGCCAATGGCGACGCGGGTGTCTTCGCCCGCCTCGACCGTGTAGCCCTCGAGTTTGCTGGTGTGTTCCCGGTCGCTGGAAGGGTAGAACGCGATGGCGCGCATCGGTTGCAGATCCAGCGGATCGAGAAAACTCAGCTCATGGAAGCCGACGCTCCAGTGAGGATGCAGCGCAGGCGCGGCGTGCACTGAATTCAGGCTGCTGAGCAGGCAAATCAGTAACGTTGCACAAAGACGCACCATTGGATGCCCCACCTTTGTTACTTGACCGGGAAGCCCGTTCTCCTTCGACATATCGAGGAAGCGGCCTTGTACCAGCGATTGCGGCCACCAAGGTCGTTACAGAACGGGGACGTTAACCCTCGACTGCATAACCTGGGCCACAACATGAACGATTTAAGAGACAGTTAGAAATAGTCAGAAACAAAAAACTCCGTATCTGACACTTGCGTGAGCAGAATACAGAGTTTTTTGGGGTGTCGCCCGAGCTGATTTACATCTTTACGCAAGCCTTACGCGGCGGCGAACAGTTGCTCGCTGATTTGCGTGTGGGCATCGCCCATGGCTTTGGTGCGCACTTCGTCACCGTAAGCCAGGCCGTGAGCCCGGACGAATTCGAGGTCGGTGATACCGATGAATCCGAACAGCAACTTCAAGTAATCTTCGTGAGCCACGCCAGTGGCCTGACCGGCATGCAAACCGCCGGAAGTCGACACAATCACGACTTTCTTGCCACCGCACAGGCCTTCAGGGCCGGCTTCGGTGTAACGGAAGGTCTGTCCGGCAACGGCGATGCGGTCGATCCAGGCCTTGAGTTGGGTCGGAATGGAGAAGTTGTACATCGGCGCGGCAATGACCACGGCATCGGCGGCGAGGAATTCGGCCAGCGTCGAGGCGCTCAACTCGGCTTCGTGCTGCTGGGCGGCGTTGCGCAGTTCAGCGGTGGTGCCGGCGGCGACCAGGGTCGTCGCGGAGAAGTGGCTGATGGCATCGCTGGCCAGGTCGCGGTAAGTCACCACGGCGCTCGGCTCGGCGGTTTGCCAGGCTTTGACGACTTCACTGCTCAGCTGACGGGAAGCCGAGTTGTCACCGAGAATGCTCGAATCGATATGCAGCAGTTTCATGTGGGATCTCCAGGTGAGGATCGCCACGGGGCGATCTGATGGAGACAATCCTACAGACGAAACCAATAGCTGATTAGACCGCAACAATGTGATAGTTCGTCTCACTGATAGAACAATCGGGTTAAGACCATGCAAGACCTCAATGATCTCTACTACTTCGCCAAGGTGGTCGAAGCCGGCGGTTTCGCCGCGGCCGGGCGTTTGCTGGGCATTCCCAAGTCGCGTTTGTCGCGTCGGATCGCCGAGCTGGAAGAACGCCTTGGCGCACGCCTGTTGCAACGCACCACACGGCAACTAAAGCTGACCGCCGTGGGTGAACGCTATTTGCGCCACTGCCAAGCCATGCTGCTGGAAGCCGAGATGGCCGATGAAGCCGTGGCCAGCATGTCCAGCGAGCCTCGCGGGCGCTTGCGGGTATCCGCTCCCGTCGGCCTCGCCCATGAAATGTTGTCGCCGGTGATCAGTAAATTCCTGGAGAAATACCCTCAGGTTCAACTGGAGGTCATGCTGGTTAACCGCAGGGTCGATCTGGTGACCGAGGGCATCGATGTAGCGTTGCGTGTGCGGGAGCTGGGGGATGAAGACCCCTTACTGGTCACCCGACGTTTGCGTCAGGCGCAGCTGTGGCTGGTGGCCAGTCCCGATTTTTTGCAAGGCCGGGAAATCAACCACCCCGAAGACCTGAAGGGCTTACCGGTACTCGGCGCCCTTGAAGCCGACCGCATGGTGCACATCCGTATGCTCGACCAGCAGGGCCAAAGTCACGACCTCGCACTCGAAGCGCGACTCGGTATCGACGATTTCATCGTCCGCAGAGCCTGCACCCTCGCCGGCCAGGGCTTTACCATGCTGCCGATGATGTATTGCGAGCAGGAGCTGGAAAGCGGCGCGCTGGTGCAGATACTGCCCGACTGGTCATTGCCGGGCGGCTGGCTGCAAGCGGTCTACCCTCACCGGCGTGGCGTCATGCCGGCCGTACGCGCCTGGCTCGACCATTTGATCGAATCATTCAATGCCTGTGGGGACCGACTGATATGAAGGCTGGACGCATGAGCGCAGAGGCTGTCGCACAGTTCTGTCTGGCACTGCCGGGTGCGCGGGAAGACTACAAGTGGGGTGGCGTGCGGGTGTTTTCGATTGCCGGGAACAAGATGTTCGCCCTGCAGAACCTGCGGGGCGAATCCCTCGCCTTCAAGGTCGACAAGGATCTGTTCCTGGGGCATTGCGATCGCCCGGGCGTTCATCCGGCGCCGTACCTCGCTCGGGCCCAGTGGATCATCATGCAAACGCCCTACCCGCTGGGCGCCGAAGAACTGCAAAGTCTGTTGCAACGTTCCCATCAACTGGTGGTGAGCAAACTGCCCAAGCGCACGCAGGTCGGGCTGCTGCTTTAGAACAGCGCCAACAGGTTTGCACCCAGGAACAGTTGATCGATCCAGAACACTTGGTGCAGCAACACGATCATCCAGAACAGCAGTTGAAACGACACCTTGCGCGTCTTGTGCCTGAACACCTGCTGGGCCAGCAAGGCGCCCGGCCAGCCACCGGCAAGTTCTATCGCATGCAACACGTTCTCGGGCGTACGCCAGCTATCGGTGCAGGCCTTGCGCTTATCGCTCCAGTAAAGGAAGAACGCCAACACGCTGACGATGCCGTAGGCCGCCAGGGGAATCAGCGAAATCCCTCGCAGCCAAAACGACAACGAGCCCATCAGCGGCAGCGCGCACACGAGTGCGAACACCAGCAGTTTCAGTCGCGGGTTGTGGATCTCACCCCCGGAACGGCGTCCGGGACTGTTGCGCCCGCCGGCATCATTCATGGCTTGACCGCGCTCCAGTCAACCCAGCCGAACTGCCAGGTGGCCAGAATCACCATGCCGAACGCAATGCGATACCAGGCGAACGCCGCGTAGCTGTGGCTGGCGATGAACTTCAGCAAGCCTCTGACGGCAATCATCGCGAAGATGAACGCGGTGACGAAACCGATGGCGAACACCGGGAAATCAGCCGGCACGAACAGGTCGCGATATTTGTACCCCGAATACACCGCCGCTCCGACCATGGTCGGCATCGCCAGAAAAAACGAAAACTCGGTGGCGGTCTTGCGCGACAACCCGAACAGCAAACCACCAATGATCGTCGAGCCTGAACGCGATGTGCCCGGAATCATCGCCAGACACTGGGCCAAACCTACTTTCAAGGCGTCTTTCCAGGTTATCTCATCGACGGTTTCGGCGTGCACTTCGTGTTGACGCTGTTCCGCCCACAACATCACGATGCCGCCCACGACCAATGCCGTGGCCACGGTAATCGGGTTGAACAGGTAATGGTGGATCAGGTCAGCAAAGATCACCCCCAATACCACGGCAGGCAGAAAGGCAATCAGTAGGTTGGCGGTAAAGCGCCGGGCGCCGGGCTGCGTCGGCAAGCCAACCACTACATCGAAAATCTTGCGGCGAAATTCCCACACCACCGCGAGAATCGCGCCGAGCTGAATAATGATGTTGAACGCCATTGCCCGCTCACCACCGAAATTGAGCAAGTCAGCCACGATGATCTGGTGTCCGGTACTGGAAATGGGCAAAAACTCCGTCAGCCCTTCTACAACCCCAAGTATCAATGCCTGCAAGGCGGTCCAAAGATCCATCAATCCCCCAAGAAGCGATGCGCGACGGCATGCCCCGTTAGTATTTTTTTCAAAAACAGTCAGCGTAGCTGAAAGACTTGCGCGCACAGAATCCGGACGGAACCGTAAAAATTCCGTGAAACATCGACTTGGATTCAGGTTTTTCCGTGCGGGGCCGAAATCCTATCAGACGAGCCCGATTAACGCTGCCACGTTATAGGACTTGGGTCGAATATGCCCGATCGGCAAAGTGTGATTGGATGCTGGCGATTATTTTTTACAAGAAAAAGAAACCGGAGTGACAGCGTTATGAACAGCTTGCGAAGTATGTCGATCAGCCGTCGTTTGTGGCTCATTTTGATCGTGGCCGTCATGATGCTTTTGACGTTGGGCGTGTTGATGCTCAAGCAGATCCACGAAGACCTGTATCACGCCAAGGCGCAGAAAACCCAACACGTGGTGCAGACGGCCAGCGGCATTCTGACCTATTACCACGGCCTGGAAACGGCCGGCACACTCACGCGCGAGGCGGCGCAGAAACAGGCGCTGACCGCCGTTCGCGGCCTGCGCTATGACCAGAACGACTACTTCTGGATCAACGACCTGACGCCGGTGATGATCATGCACGCGGCCAACCCGAAGCTCGATGGCCAGAACCTCTCGGCGATCCGTGACCCGGACGGGTTTGCGGTGTTCAATGAAATGGCCGCCCTCGCCAAGGCCAAGGGCGCAGGCTCGATCGACTATCGCTGGCCGAAGCCGGGCGCCAGCGAGCCGGTGCAAAAAACTTCCTACGTCAAACTGTTCGAACCCTGGGGTTGGGTGATCGGCTCGGGCGTGTACATTGACGACATGCAGGCCGAGTTCATGGGCCAGGTCTGGAAAGCTTCTCTCATCGGGCTGGTGATTGCCGCCATCATGGCGCTGCTGGTGACCCTGATTGCCCGCAGCATCGTGCGCCCACTCCAGGAAACCGTGAACGCCATGGCCAACATTGCCAGCGGCGAAAGCGACCTGACCCGCAGCCTCGATACCCATGGTCAAGATGAAGTGACGCAACTGGCCCGCCACTTCAATGCCTTTACCACCAAACTGCGGTTGGTGATCGGTGAGTTGCAGGTGTCCGCCAGCGCTCTGGGCCAGTCGTCCAGCGAGCTGGGCAACAATGCCGCCCAGGCCCAGCAACGCAGTCAGCAGCAATCCCAGCAGATGGAACTGGTGGCCACGGCCATCAATGAAGTGACGTTCGGCGTGCAGGATGTCGCGAAGAACGCCGAGCAGGCGGCCAGCGAAATGCGCGATGCCGAATCCCGGGCGCAGCAGGGCCAGGTCAATATCGACAGCAGCCTGCAACAGATCGACAAGTTGTCCGGCACCATTGATCAGGCCGTTGAAGTCATCCGCACCCTGGCCACCGAAAGCACTCAGATCGGCAGCGTGCTGGAAGTGATCCGCTCCATCGCCGAGCAGACCAACCTGCTCGCTCTCAACGCCGCCATCGAGGCCGCCCGGGCCGGCGAGCAAGGTCGCGGGTTTGCCGTCGTGGCGGATGAAGTGCGCCTGCTGGCCCAGCGCACCCAGAAGTCCACCGCCGAGATCCTGTCGATGATCGAGCGCTTGCAAGGCCACTCTGAAGCGGCGGTCAAGGTCATTGGCGACAGCAGCCGCGCATCCCAACTGACCATCGAACAGGCCGGCCTCGCCGGTGCGAGCCTGAATGCCATTGGCCAGGCACTGCGCAACCTCAACGGCCTGAACACCTCCATCGCCAGCGCCACGCTGCAACAGGCCCACGTGGTCGAGGACATCAACCAGAACGTCACCCAGGCGGCCGGCTTGTCCCACAGCACGGCACTGGCGGCGCAACAGTCGAGTGTGGCGAGTGTGCGTCTCAAGGAATTGAGCGAACAGTTGAACGGGTTGCTCAAGCAGTTCCGGGTTTAACAAGGAAAACACTGAACTTTGAAGTCTGAAGTCTGAAGTCTGAAGTCTGAAGTCTGAAATCTGAGGTGAAGTCTGAACCCTGAACCCTAAACTCTGTGGTGAGGGGATTTATCCCCGTTCGGCTGCGAAGCAGTCGTAAATCTTTTGGGACCGCTTCGCGGTCCAACGGGGATAAATCCCCTCGCCACAAAAATCCTCTTACCACAAAAATCCTCTCACCTCAAAAGCTCGCTCGCCACAGAAGCCTCATCAGGACAATCCCGGTACAATCCGCTCCCTCTACGATTTCCCCAAGGAACCTCCATGTCCGGGCTTGAACTGTTTGCCGCCGCCCTCGGTGTCATTGCCGTCTGGTTGACGGTCAAACAGAACCCCTGGTGCTGGCCGATCGGCCTGGTCATGGTGTCGCTTTACAGTTGGGTCTTTTTTGAAGTGAAGCTGTATTCGGACATGCTGTTGCAGGTGATCTACGCCGCGTTGCAACTCTATGGCTGGTGGCAATGGACGCGCGCGGGCGCGGCGCGGCAAGGGCGGCAGGTTAGCCAACTCAAGGGTGAATCGATCGTGTCAGGTCTGGCCATCGGTGCCCTCGGCAGTCTGTTGCTCGGCGCGGCCATGGCGCACTGGACCGATGCAGCCCAACCCTGGCTCGACGCGGCGTTGACTGGCTTCAGCCTGGTGGCACAGGTCTGGATGGCGCAAAAGCGCGTTCAATGCTGGCCGCTGTGGATCACCCTGGATGTGATTTTCGTCGGGCTCTTTAGCTATAAGAGCATGTACCTGACCGCCGGGCTCTATGCGTTGTTTACCCTGATTGCCGTACAAGGCTGGCGAGAATGGCGCGCCGACCCGGCGCTGCGCACATGAAAGTCCTGGTGCTTACCGGTCCCGAATCCAGCGGCAAGAGCTGGCTCGCAGCCGAGCTGCAAGCGCATTTCGGCGGGGTGCTGGTCGACGAATATGTCCGCTGGTTCATCGAGCAAAACCCGCGGGATACCTGCCTGGCCGATATCCCGGACATCGCTCGCGGGCAACTGCAATGGGAAGACGAGGCCCGCGCCCGGCAATCGCCGCTGCTGATACTCGATACCCACTTGCTGAGCAACATCCTCTGGAGCCAGACCCTGTTTGGCGATTGCCCCGCGTGGATTGAGCAGGCACTGCTGGCTCGCCAGTACGACTTGCACCTGTTGCTGTCACCCGAACAGGTCGACTGGACGGACGATGGCCAGCGCTGCCAACCCGATTTGAGTGAGCGCCAAGCATTTTTCGACGCAACCCTGACATGGCTGGAGACCCATCAACAGCCTTTTCAAATATTGCAGGGAACCTGGGCGGAACGTCGTCTGCAGGCACTGCAAGCCGTCACTCTGCTGCTGGAACCCTGACCCGGTTTCAGGGGTTTTTCACCCGGCAAAGCCCCTGTTTTGGGGGAAAAGTGTCCATATCTGTTACACCCAGCCCGCCCCAAACAGGCCGTTTCAACGGCTGCACCAACTTCGCCCGCCACCTGTTAAGCACGTAATACACCTCGGCGCAAACCCTTGATCTAGAGCATTGCAACCGCTTTTGTTGGTTGCAATCGCCGGCGCCTGTCTCAAACGTGAAACAACCCCGACACTGCCCTCCCGGACAAAATTTATAACCCGTTGAATTAATACAAAATTCAAAATACGGCACAGCTTTCGCTCTCTCCTTCACATCGCTGACCAGGGCCAGCCCATAAAAAGAAGGAATTGCCGCTGTGGGGACTTTCAATAAAGGCTGCACCTGCCTCCTCCTGATCGGATGCGCACTGGGCTCAAGCGTCAGCCTGTCGGTACAGGCAGACGGCGGCATCATCATTATCAAACGTGATGTCCAGACGCGAAACGCAGTACAAGCCCCAGTGATTCCCGACCCTAACCCCACGACCGTCAGTGCCAACCCCTCCAAGCTAATCCTCGATCAGACGAACGAACTGAACGACGGTGACTTTGCCAACGTTGCCAGTGGTGCAGGCATCACACGCCTGGTCACTTTGGGCAACACCAATCTGGGAGGCAATATCACCACTCAAAACCAGCTTTCCAACCTCCCCGCCGGGCGTTCGGGAGGTTCGGGCAACGGTATTTCCAACATGGTCAATTCAAGCGTCCAGCGAGGCCTGAGCGGTCTGAACGTCATTTCGGGAGGCCGTTGAGATGAATCGTAAGTTGCTGATTATCGCCATGTTTTGCAGTACATCGAGCTTTGCCCAACCTCCCGTCATCAATAACGCCAACATCGACGGTTCGGGCATGCAGTACCAGGGCAACCTCGCGGTCAACCAGGCTGCGGGCGATCAGCAGCAACAGACTAACGCCCGGGCCATCGCCATAGGCGACGGAGCCAGCGCGACCACTCAGATTCGCCAACGGCTGAATACACAGGTCGACCCCAGGATGGATGCTCGAGCCAGCATTCAGGGCGACTCCTTCAGCCACGGTAACGGCGTACTGGGTGTCAACCAGAGCGCGGGTGCCAGCAACCAGCAAGCCAATGCCCTGCGGATAAGCATCAGTAAACAGCCGCAAAGTATCGACGACAGCGTCCTCATGCAACAGAACGTGGCGCTGCTCAACAACTCCGATCCTACTGACTCTGCACCAGGCTATCGCCAGGTCACTACCAGCGACCAGGCTTTCACCGGTAGCCGTGGGGTAATTCAGTTGAATCAGAGCGCCGGGGTGGGAAACCGAATGGCCAATACCCTGAGCGTACGGGTCGCGGACTGACCCCAAAAAAGGTAGGAAACAACACTTAACCTAAAATAAGTACGGAGAATCACCATGAAACCTTCGATGGCACTCAAGCCTCTGGTTTTCGCAATTGCTGCGCTCATGGCTGTTGCTGTACAAGCTGGAAACGATCGTCGTAACGATGACCACCACAATGGTCATAATAACAACGGTCACCACACTCCTCCTCCTACAAAGATCCCTGTCTACGCGACTGCCAATGCCTACGACAAACAGAGCAGTACCAACAACCGCATCCGTAACGAAGGGACTGTGAACAACGCCGAGATGAGCGGCTCTGCCACAGGCGCCGACGGCAACGTGGGCATCAACGTGGCGGCAGGCGCCGGCAACCAACAGGACAACGCTGCCGCCATCGCGAACGCTGGCGCCACCTCCGCTCTCGATAACACCTTCGTGTTCGGTGTTGCCACTGCCACTGCCAGCGTCAAGCAGTACAGCAACAATAACAAGGTCGACAACTACAACACCACAGCCTCTGCGGTGATGAGCCAGTCGGGCAATGGCGGCAACGGCAATATGGGGATCAACATTGCTGGCGGCGACCTGAACCAACAGAAAAACACCATGGCAATTGCCAACTCCAATGCTCCACTCGGCAACGCAACAGCCACCGCCTCTGCTGATCAAAACGGTCCTGGTCTGGTCGTGAATAACAGGGCGGATCAGAACATCACCCTGAGTACGGTGACATTAACCACAACCAAAACCGGTAGTGCTTCTTTCAGCCATGATTCCGAATTGAACATTGACAAGAGCGCTTCCAGCAACTGGGCCAAGAGCGGTGCCAGCAGTTATGACGTCAGCGGTACCAAGCACTTTGATGCAAGCGGTTCAAAAAGCACGGATAAGAGCGCTACCAGCCATGCTTCTGTAGTCGCTTCCCTGGAAGCAGCGGCGGATGGTTCCAAATCCGTTACCGTTAATTATGGCCATGGCGATCGCACCCGCAGCGCGTCGTTCGACGCATCGCTTAACGCATCGCTCAATGCATCTATCGATACAGAGCACTCGAAATCGACCGACTCTTCGTTCGAAAAAGCGTTCGATTCCTCGTTTGCAAAATCGTTTGACTCTTCTTTCGAAAAATCAGGCGAGAAATCGTCCGCTTCTACCAAACACGAAGTGAAGAGCTACAGCGAAAGCACTGCATGGGATTTGAGCAACACAGTTTCCTATCAAATCCTGACCCCAAATGGCTGGGCAAACCCTGTGACCAACACCGCAACCCTGAGTGGTTCGGTTAATGGCGGCAGTGGCAACCTCGGCGTCAACGTGGCTGCCGGTGTAGGTAACCAACAAAGCAACTCGCTGGCCATTTCCAACCAATCGTTCTGATGGCTGACTCTGGAGGCCCCCTCACGGGGGCCTTTTTTCACCACAACCAGAGGGCGTCCCACCATGCGCATTATCGCCTTGGTATTTTTGCTTTGCGTGTCCAGTGTGATCGAGGCTGCACAAATGCCGCTTTCCGTCCTGCCTGGCGGCGCGGTGGTGTACAAGCCGATCCAGAGCGTACGCGAGCGTAAATTTGCCGACCTGGTGCAACAGAAAACCGACTTCAGTTGCGGCGCAGCTGCGCTGGCAACCATATTGCGCCAGGCCTATTGGCTGGACGTGAATGAAGAACAGATCATCGAAGGCATGCTGGCACACGCCGATCAAGACCTTGTCCGCGTTCAGGGCTTCTCCATGCTCGACATGAAGCGTTACGTGGAAAGTATCGGCATGCGGGCCCGTGGCTACCGGGTAGCGGCGGAAACGCTAAATGACATCAAAATTCCGGTTGTGGTGCTCATGGATATCCGTGGCTACAAACATTTTGTGGTCATGCAAAGAGTCCATAAGGGCTGGGTCTATATCGGAGATCCGGTACTCGGTCATAAACGCTACAAAGTCGACGACTTTGTCAAAGGCTGGAACGGCATCATCTTTGCCATCATTGGCCAGGGCTACGACAAAACCAACGCGCTGCTCGACCCACCCCTGCCACTGACCGCCAAGAACCGCATCGACACCTTCAGCCCGGTACAAGACGCAGAGTTGATGGACTTCGGATTTATCCGAAGCGACTTCTTCTAATAAAAAGGAGCACGACGCTCCGGGAGCATCTAATGAAGACTCCAATCTGGCTGGCCGTGGTTTGCCTGGCCGCCAGCCTGCCGACCTACGCACAAACGTTCCAACCCATTGAACTCAAGGATTCGGAGCTGGCGAATCTGCGAGGCCGCTATGTCATGCCGGGACGGATCGTCAGTTTCGGGATTGTCATGACCAGCACTTGGCAAAATGCCAACGGTGCAGTGATCGGGGCAACGTCCTCGATGCAAATTCAACAAACAACCATCAAGCCACAGTTCTATGTGTCGGTGATCGACCGAAACGGTAATGGCTCGGCGGTTTCTCAGGGCACCGGGACCGTCAGCGGCGGTAACGGTTTGAGCACGACCCAGGGCGTCACTCAAGCTGTGCGTGCTGCCGGCGACAACAACAGTGCTTACAACAACGTTGATCTCAACGTCCAGAAAGGTAGCCAGGCACCACAGATGGACACCCAAGGGCAAGCACTGGCCGCGGGTACAACCATAACCCACACCAACGGTGCCGGGGCGCTGAGCATTTCCTCTACCGGCGCGGGCGTGCAGCTCAATATCCTGGCCAACAACAACCAAGGTAGCACCGCGCAGCGCCTCGCCCAGGGCGGGCTTATGCAAAACGCGACCTTGCTCGGCGGTGGCAACCAGGTCCGCAACATGATGTCGATCAACGTTGTGCTGCGCGATAACCTGCCGTCAGTCGGTTCGCTGAACGGCAACCTGGATCAACTCAAAGGTCTTCGCGCGCTTGGATTCTGATCTACGCTCTGTCTCATCAGATGTACTCAGAAGGGACGGCTAAACCATGCAACGATCTTTAACGTTCAGAGCTATCGTCTGTTTGAGCAGCCTGGCCCCGGCCACAATGCTATACGCAGCACCGGACCCCCAGGTCGAAGCACTAAAACAAGAACTCATGGAGTTGAAACAGCGTTACGAAGCACAACAGAACGCGCTGATGGTACTTGAGCAGCGCGTTCGCCAAGTAGAAGAAACACCTGCGACACCGGCCCCCAAACGCCTGACCAAATCCCCTGCCGAACCGAACAGGGGCGGTCAGGCGGTGGCCGCCGGTGCGCCGGGAACCACAGGCAGTTCATATGGCCAATCGCTCAAGGATGATTCCGAGCCTGCGCAAAGCGTTTCCAACCTGTATGACGAAGCCAGCGGCTTCTTCGGTGGCGGCAAATTCAGTGTCGAAACCGGCTTGACCTACACGCACTTCGATACACGTGCGCTGACGCTCAATGGCTTTCTGGCACTGGACTCGATTTTCCTCGGCAACATCAACCTCGACCGCATCAAGGCCGACAACTGGACACTGGACCTGACTGCCCGCTACAACGTGGCGCAACGCTGGCAGTTCGACATTAACGTCCCCGTGGTTTATCGCGAGTCAACGTATTCCTCCGGTGGTGCAGGTGGCGCAGGCCCGGTGACGTCGGACGCAACCGTTACCCGCGACCCGACCATCGGCGATGTGAACGTGGGCGTGGCCTACAAGTTTCTGGATGAATCGGCCAACCTGCCCGACGCGGTCTTTACGATGCGCGTCAAGGCACCGACCGGTAAGGACCCTTACGGCATCAAGCTGGTCGAAGACCCGAACAACGACAACCTCGCAGTACCCGAGGACTTGCCTACCGGCAATGGTGTCTGGTCGATCACCCCGGGGATTTCGCTGGTCAAGACTTTCGATCCGGCCGTGCTGTTCGGCTCCCTGGCCTACACCTACAACATGGAGGACTCTTTCAGCGACATCAGCCCTCAGGTCGGCTCCAAGGTGAAAGGGGACGTGAAACTGGGTGATTCCTGGCAGGTCGGCGCCGGCATTGCATTCGCCTTGAACGAGAAGATGAGTATGTCGTTCTCCTTCACCGATCAGTTCGCCCGCAAGAGCAAGATCAAGCCCGACGGCGGCGATTGGCAATCGATTTCCAACAGCGATTACAACGCGGCCAACTTCAACATCGGCATGACCCTGGCAGCAACCGATAATCTGACGATCGTCCCCAACCTGGCCATCGGCCTGACCGATGACGCGCCAGATTTTTCCTTCAGCCTGAAATTCCCGTACTACTTCTGATCCAAAACACAACAAAAGCCCCGTTGCGACTGGAATCGCAGCGGGGCTTTTTTCGTCTGAAGATCAACAGATCGCAGGCTGCGCCAGCTCCTACAGGAGAAATGCGGTAGGAGCTGCCGAAGGCTGCGATCTTTTGATCTTTTGATCTTGCGTTCAGCGGATCTGGTGTTTGTGCAGCAGTCGGTAAAAGGTAGGCCGCGACACGCCCAGCACCCGGGCGGCGACACTCAGGTTGTCGCTGTGGCGGTTCAATACATCGCACAACGCCTGGCGTTCTGCGCGCGTCTTGTAGTCTTCAAGGGTGCCCATCGGTGCGGCGATCGTCTGCTGGCTGATCAGCCCCAGGTCGCGGGCCTCAATCTGCCGCCCCTCGGCCAGGACCAGCCCCCGGCGTACCCGGTTGGCCAGTTCACGCACGTTGCCTGGCCAGTCATGCTTGCCCATGGCAATCAGTGCGTCTTCACTGAAACTGCGCGGACGGCGGCCGGTTTCATGGCTGTAGAAATGGGAGAAGTGGTTGGCCAGCATCGACAGATCGCCATGGCGCTCGCGCAGCGGCGCAGTGACCACTTGCAGCACGTTGAGCCGGTAATACAAATCTTCGCGGAAGCGTTTCTTCTCGATGGCGGCTTCCAGGTCAACGTGTGTGGCCGCCAACACCCGCACATCCACCGGAATCGGTTGACTGCCGCCCACGCGCTCGATGTGTTTTTCCTGGAGGAACCGCAACAGGTTGGCTTGCAGTTCCAGCGGCAGGTCACCGATTTCGTCGAGAAACAGGGTTCCACCGTTGGCGGCTTCGATCCGCCCGACCTTGCGCTGATGGGCGCCGGTAAAGGCACCCTTCTCATGGCCAAACAGTTCGGACTGGATCAAGTGTTCGGGAATCGCGCCGCAATTGATCGCGACAAAGGGTTTGCTGTGCCGCTGGGATTGTCGATGAAGGGTGCGGGCGACCAGTTCTTTGCCGGTCCCGCTCTCACCGCGAATCAACACCGGAGACTCGGTGGGCGCCAGTTTGCTCAGCAGTTTGCGCAGTTCGCGAATCGGCTTGCTGTCGCCGAGCAGCTCGTGCTCGGGCTGATCGATGTGAACCGTGCCCTGGCCACGCAAGCGCGCCATGCCGAATGCCCGACCGAGCGTCACCTGAACCCGGGACACATCGAACGGCAAGGTGTGGAAATCGAAAAACCATTCGCAGACAAAGTCCCCGACATTTTGCAGCCGCAGGACTTCCTGGTTGAGCACGGCGATCCACTCGGTGCCGCTGCGGCTGATCAACTCCTTGACGGCCTCGGGGCGTTCCAGATGAAACGGTTGCAGACGCAACAGACCGACGTCGCAGGTTCGGTCGCCGGCATTTTCCAACGTACAGCTATCAACGTCCCAACCTACAGCACGCAATCCCGGCAGCAGACGATGGCAGTCGTCACACGGGTCCACCACTAACAGACGTCGTAACGCAGGCGCTTCGATCATGACTGTTCCTTGGCGCCAAATTTTAGGAAATATTATTAAAAACAGTCATTTGGCAGATCCGACTGTAACATTAGCAATAATTTGACGTTGGCTTGTACCGATTGACTATAGGAATGTCGCGGAAGCAGTTATAAGAAGTAACTTTGTTAGTTACCTAACGAGTCAAACCTTTCATTCAGCTTTCAAAGCCTGCCAGAACCCTGAACCGATGAAAGAAAGTTGAAATTTCTTTTAATTGTATGTGACCCACCCCCCGGTTGCGGGCATCAGTACAAGTAACCAGCCGAACGGTAAGCCCAACCGACGGCACATCACTTGATTGGGCATACAGAGAGAAGACCCCATGAACGCCCCGCTCCGCATCAACGAAGCTCTTTTGATTGCCGACCGCGCATTCCAGCCTTTTCAATGCGTGGCCTGGGCCCCACAAGACGGCAATGGCGAACTCAGCCTGACCGTTATCGACCGCACCAGTACCCGCATTGGCCGTACGCAGATTCCAAGCAGCGCCTACACCGATCCTGCGCAACTTGAACATGTTCTGGAAGAAGCCCGTAAAGAGCTGAGCCTGGAAGGTTACACGCTGCAATCGTGGTCGATGCCGCACTAAAGCGTTTTGCGGATTACTTCCGGTAATCCGCACCCTCCCCTCGATCGTTAGTTCGCTGGCCTTATTCGCCAGCACTGACGACATCCGCTTATTCGAACTTGCGAAGGTCAATTAATTGGCCGGCTTCTCAGTGGTTCGAAAAGACACTGTAATGGCACAATGCGACCCACCGTTTGTTGGTTCTCTCAGTTGTGGAACCGGTCATTCAGGCGTTGAATGTTTCCCCAGTCGCCCCCCTATTCCTGGATCCCGACGACTCGCAGGAGATGCGTGCATGGCAATCCACAACGGCTTTGCCTTACCTGCAACGCTGAACGACGCCGGAAAACTTGACAAGTCCTTCGCCGGCGCCGGCAAAACCCAAGTGTATTTCGCTGGCAGCACCTCCAGCATGGCCAATGGGATCGCGATTGATTCAGCGGGACGGCTGCTGATAGCGGCAAAGGTCGGCACCCCGGGTGGCAGCCGCTTTGGCCTGGCACGCCTGCTAAAGGACGGCTCGGCGGACCTGGCCTTCGGCCAACAAGGCAGCGTCATCAGTCAGTTCGAACGCGGCTTCGAGGCCATGGCCGGCAAAGTCCTGCTACTGGCCGATGGGCACATTCTGGTGGCCGGCCTGCACTATGAAAATGCGCATCGGACACTGCCCGCCTTCGCGCTTTTCAATCAACAGGGCAAACCGGTCCGATCATTTGGCGTCAACGGACGCTGTGTCGTGCGCCTGCCGGGCAATCTTTCCCAAGGCGTGCGCAATGCATGGTTGCCACTTGGCGTGCCGGATGCCGAAGCGTGTGATGTCTGTGTACAGGACAACGGGCGAATCCTTTTGCTGACCAATCATCATTTCGAGCTGGCCGATCATGTCGGCGTGCTGGTACGGCTTCACACCGATGGCTCACTGGACGACACCTTCAACGGTCGCGGCTTCGTGCTGGTCAGGCACCTGCTGATGAACACCTGGCTGAGTAGCCTGCTGGTTCAACCTGACGGCCGGATTCTGGTGGGCGGCTCGATCAATTTTCCTGAAGAAGGCCTGCTTGCGCGTTATCACAGCGACGGCAGCCTTGACGACAGTTTCGCCGTGGATGGCTTCATGTGTTTCATGGCTCAGGGGCGTCACGCTCAGGTCTGCGGGATCGTCCAGCAGGACAACGGCGATTTGCAGTGTTTTGGCAGCACCCGCGACCCGATGCAGTGCATGACACTGAAGGTCCACAGTAATGGTCGCCCGGACATTCACTGCAACGGCGGCCAGCCGCAATTGCTGGAAATTGGCCACAGCGGTTGCCAGTGGACCGCCGCCCAGGTCCTTGCGGACGGCAGCGTGCTAACCGTTGGCGCCACGATCGGGGGTGTCGAAGCCGATTTCATTCTGTCCCGGCATCTGCCCGGCGGACAGCTCGATTGCAGCTTTGGCAATGGCAACGGCTGGACCCGCAACCGTCTGAGTCGCGGCCCGAATACCGCGACCTCGCTGGCCGTGCAGACCGATGGCAACGTTGTCGTAGGCGGCTCTTCACTGGATGGCAACTACCGGGCAATCGTCGCGCGGTATCTGGGATAGGCACTCCGACATTTCCTACGCTTGATCTTCCATTCGGCTTACGGCAACTTGCGCGCTTCTTAATACAAGGAGCAGCCGATGTCCGGCTCAATGGCCCAGGCGTTCGCGCATAATTTTCTCGGGCACTCACCTCGCTGGTACAAGGCCAGCATTGTCGGCTTTCTGATTCTCAACGCTCTGGTGCTGTGGACCGTGGGTCCGGTGGCGGCCGGTTGGCTGCTGGTGCTGGAATTCATCTTCACCCTGGCCATGGCGCTCAGATGCTACCCGCTGATGCCCGGCGGCTTGTTGCTGATTGAAGCGCTGCTGCTGAAGATGACCACCCCCCAGGCACTGTATGACGAACTGGTGCACAACTTCCCGGTGATCCTGCTGCTGATGTTCATGGTGGCGGGTATCTACTTCATGAAAGAACTGCTGCTGTTCCTGTTCTCGCGTCTGCTGCTCGGGGTTCGTTCCAAGGCGTTGCTGGCGTTGATGTTCTGCTTTCTGTCAGCGTTTCTCTCGGCCTTTCTCGATGCATTGACCGTGACCGCCGTGATCATCAGCGCGGCCGTGGGGTTTTACTCGGTGTATCACCGCGTCGCCTCGGGCAATGATCCGCGTCAGGACAGTGAATATGGCGATGACCAGCACCTTCCAACACTCCATCACGCTGACCTCGAACAGTTCCGCGCCTTCTTGCGCAGCCTGCTGATGCACGGCGCCGTGGGCACTGCATTGGGCGGCGTTTGCACCCTGGTCGGCGAGCCACAGAACCTGTTGATCGGCCACGAAATGGGTTGGCACTTTTCTGAATTCTTTCTGAAAGTCGCCCCGGTTTCGCTGCCGGTGCTGGTGGCGGGCCTGGTGACCTGCGTGCTGCTGGAGAAATTGCGCTGGTTCGGTTACGGCACGCTGCTGCCGGACAACGTGCGCGCCGTGCTGACCAACTATGCCGCCGAAGACAACGCCGAACGCACCTCGCGCCAACGCGCGGCACTTATCGTTCAGGGGCTGGCCGCGCTGATTCTGATTGGCTGCCTGGCCTTTCACGTTGCTGAAGTGGGTCTGATCGGCTTGATGGTGATCGTGCTGATCACAGCGTTCACGGGCATTACGGACGAGAACCGCCTCGGCAATGCGTTCAAGGACGCCATGCCGTTCACGGCGCTGCTGGTGGTGTTTTTTGCGGTGGTGGCGGTGATTCACGATCAACAGTTGTTCACCCCGCTGATCCAGTGGGTGCTGGCGCTGCCGGCGGATCAGCAACCGGGCATGCTGTTTATTGCCAACGGCTTGCTGTCGGCGATCAGCGACAACGTGTTTGTCGCGACCATCTACATCACCGAAGTGAAACAAGCGTTCATCTCCGGCCACATGAGCCGTGAACATTTCGAGACCCTGGCGATTGCGATCAACACCGGCACCAACCTGCCGAGCGTGGCGACGCCGAATGGCCAGGCAGCGTTTCTGTTTCTGTTGACGTCGGCGATTGCACCGCTGATTCGCCTGTCGTACGGGCGGATGGTGTGGATGGCGTTGCCGTATACGGTGGTGATGGGTGTTCTTGGGTGGTATGCCGTGAGTTTCTGGCTGTAACACCGATCAAAAATGTGGGAGCGGGCTTGCTCGCGAAAGCGGTGCGTCAGACAACTTGAATGTTGAATGACACACCGCTTTCGCGAGCAAGCCCGCTCCCACATTAGGTTTTGTGTCGCTAGCGAGGGAGGATGTACCGCTCGATCGCCTGGGCCGCGCCGTCTTCGGTGTTGGCCCCGGTCACCACGTCAGCCTGACGCTTCACCGCTTCTTCCGCCTGCCCCATGGCGATCGACAAGCCCGCGCGGTGAAACATTGCGGGGTCATTGCCGCCGTCGCCCATGGCCGCCGTCTGCTCCAGCGGCACACCGAGGAACTCGGCGAGTGTCGCCAGCGCCGCGCCCTTGTTGGCTTGCATCGCGGTCACGTCCAGATACACCGGTTGCGAACGCGACACCTGCGCCTGACCCTCGACCTTGGGCAGCAATTGCGCCTCCAGCTCAATCAACAACGGCGCGTTATTGCTCGCCGCGACGATCTTGTCGATGTGTTGCAGATACGGCTCAAAACTCTCCACCACCACCGGCGGATACCCCAGGCCATGCTGCTCCCGAGGCACCATCGTGCCGGTCGGGTCTTTCACCAGCCAGTCACCACCGCTGAACACCCAGACCTCGATGTCCGGCAGATCGACAAACAGCGTCAACGTGGTCAGTGCCGCCGTGGCCGGCAAGTAATGCGCGACCAGCAAACTGCCATCGGGATTGACGATCGTGCCGCCGTTGAATGCCGCCGTCGGTAGATCGACGCCCAACGCTTCGATCTGCTGCAACATGGCTTTCGGCGGGCGGCCAGTGGCGAGGCTGAACAGCACGCCCGCCTCGCGCAACGAACACACGGCTTCGATGGTGCGCTGACTGAGGCTGTGGTCCGGCAGCAACAACGTGCCGTCCATGTCACTGAGTAGAAAACGGATGGGTTGCTGCGTCACTCCACTCATCCGAGATCGTGCCAGACGCGACCGTCGCGAGTCAGCAGGTCTTCTGCCGCCGGCGGTCCGTCTTCACCCGCCGCGTAAGTCTGCACGCTCGCGTCTTGCTGCCAGGCATCGAGGAACGGCTGCACGGCACGCCAGCCGTTTTCGATGTTGTCAGCGCGCTGGAACAGCGTCTGATCGCCGGTCAGGCAATCGTAGATCAGGGTTTCGTAGCCGGTGGACGGCTGCATTTCAAAGAAATCCTTATAGGCAAAACCCAGTTCGATGTTGGCCATTTTCAACGCCGGGCCAGGTCGTTTGGCCAAAAGATCGAACCACATGCCTTCGTTGGGCTGAATCTGGATCCGCAGATAGGTCGGTTGCAGCTCATCGACCTCGGTATCGCGGAACTGCGCGTAAGGCGCCGGTTTGAAGCAGATGACGATCTCGGTATCGCGCACGCTCATGCGCTTGCCGGTGCGCAGGTAGAACGGCACGCCTACCCAGCGCCAGTTGTCGATCATGACTTTGAGCGCGACATAGGTTTCGGTCGTGCTGTCGGGCGATACGTTGGTTTCCTGGCGATAACCCGGCAGCGGCTTGCCGTCGATTTCGCCGGCGGCGTATTGGCCGCGCACCGAATTGGCCCGTGCCTCCTCGACCGACCATGGGCGAATCGCGCCAACGACTTTGGCTTTCTCGCCGCGAACCGCATCGGCGCCAAAGGCGGCCGGCGGTTCCATGGCCACCATCGCCAATAGCTGGAACAGGTGATTGGGCACCATGTCCCGCAGGGCGCCGGTGTGCTCATAAAAACTGCCACGGGTTTCCACGCCGACGGTTTCCGCGGCGGTGATCTGTACGTGGTCGATGTAATGGTTGTTCCAGAAGGCTTCGAACAGGCTGTTGGAGAACCGGCTGATCAGAATGTTCTGCACGGTTTCCTTGCCCAGATAGTGATCGATCCGGTAGATCTGGTTTTCCGTCATTACCTTGAGCAAGCACGCGTTCAAGGCTTCGGCGGTGTGCAGATCGGAGCCGAACGGCTTTTCGATCACCACCCTTCTGAAGGCGTCCGGCGTCTCTTGCAGCAAACCGGCGGCGCCGAGACGACGCACCACTTCGCTGAAGAAACGTGGCGCGGTGGCCAGATAAAACACTGCGTTGCCGGTGCCGCTGTCGGCGATTTTCGCCGCCAGCGCCTGATACGTGCTGTCGTCCAGAAAGTCGCCCTGGACGTAGCTGATGCCTTTGGCCAGTTTGGCCCACAACTGCGGATCAAGGGCTTGATCGCCCTTGCCGACCTTGCTCGCCACTTCGGCCCGAATGAAATCTTCGAGCTTCTGCGCAAAGGCTTCATCGGTGATGGCGTTGTGGTCAACGCCGATGATCCGCAGTCCATCGCCAAGCAGACCGTCGCGACTCAGGTTGTACAGCGCCGGCATCAGCAGGCGCTTGACCAGGTCACCATGAGCACCGAACAGGAACAGCGTGGTCGGTGGTGCAGGTTCTGCCTTGGATTTAGTGCGGATCAAGCGGGTCATTTTTTCGCAGTCTCCACATGGCCGCCGAAGCCGAAGCGCTGGGCCGAGAGAATCTTGTCGCCAAAGGTGCCTTGCCCGCGGGAACGGTAGCGGGAGAACAGCGAGTTCGACAGCACCGGTACGGGCACCGATTGCTCCATGGCGGCTTCGATGGTCCAGCGGCCTTCACCGCTGTCTGCCACCGAGCCGGAAAAACCGTCGAGTTTCGGATCGCTGGCGAGGGCGTCAGCCGTCAGGTCGAGCAGCCAGGACGACACGACGCTGCCGCGACGCCAGACTTCGGCGATGTCGCCGACGTTGAGGTCGAAGCGCTGATCTTCCGGCAGGTTGGTGCTGGCCTTGGTCTTGAGGATGTCGAAGCCTTCGGCGAAAGCCTGCATCATTCCGTACTCGATGCCGTTGTGGATCATCTTCACGAAATGGCCAGAGCCTGCGGGACCGGCGTGGATGTAACCGCGTTCGGCGCGATCGTCGTCCGACTTGCGGTCCTTGGTGCGCGGAATGTCGCCCATGCCAGGCGCCAGGCTGTCGAACAGCGGATCAAGGCGCTTAACCACCTCGGCTTCGCCGCCGATCATCATGCAGTAACCGCGCTCCAGGCCCCAGACGCCGCCGGAAGTGCCGACGTCGACGTAGTGCAGGCCTTTTTCCGACAGGGTTTTCGCCCGGCGGATGTCGTCCTTATAGAAGGTGTTGCCGCCGTCGATGATGGTATCGCCGGGTTCGAGCAAGGTGCTCAGGGTGTCGATGGTGTCTTCGGTCGGTGCGCCTGCCGGCAGCATGACCCAGACCGCTCGTGGTTTGGCCAGGCCAGCGACCAGGGCCGGCAGGTCAATGACGCCTTTGGCGCCCTCGGCGGCCAGGGTATCGACGAAGGCGGTATTGCGGTCGTAAACAACGGTGGTATGCCCGTTGAGCATCAGGCGCCGCGCAATATTACCGCCCATGCGGCCCAGTCCAATAATCCCGAGTTGCATGTGCTGATGCTCCCTACTACAAATAAATGTGTGTCAAAGGTTATAGCCCAACGCGACTAAT
This sequence comes from Pseudomonas sp. LBUM1670, assembly GCF_059695695.1. Taxonomy (NCBI): domain Bacteria; kingdom Pseudomonadati; phylum Pseudomonadota; class Gammaproteobacteria; order Pseudomonadales; family Pseudomonadaceae; genus Pseudomonas; species Pseudomonas sp. LBUM1670. The sequence goes on from NZ_CP166783.1 coordinate 3,283,874, forward strand.
GAAGGGTTAGTCCAGAGCGTTGGCATGAAGTTTCCGGGCATTGTGCCCGATCCAGACAGATAACGTCCGGAATCGTGCCAAAGACACAACGACCATGAAAAATAAAAAAGTTCCCTTCCGGGGCAAAAGAAATCAAAATCAGCGCCGATAGTAAGTCAGTACCCGATGTCGGGGCTGATTTACAGTTGAGGCAAGCCATTTGCGAGGTGAGCAATGGGCACAGTACAAGCAGCACGGCCAGCACAAACCCTTTACGTCACGATCCGTCGCGATGAATTGCGCCAGTTGAAAGACGAGCGCGACCAGCTGAAGCAGGAAGTCGAGCAATTGCGCCTGCTGACGCAAGGCATCCAGGCTCAGCTGAAGCCTGTCACACTGCGTGCTCCCCACGCCTGATCCCCTCGCCTGAATCGGAAGCAGCCCCGCGCTGTTTCCGATACGCCATCCCGATTCGCCAGCACTCGCAGCTCACAAAACTTTCACACCCCCTTGTTGATACTCCGGCCCGATATGGCCGCCCGGTATCCGCGCGGCGCCGTTCGTCGGCGACTTTCCAGTCCCGGCGGTGGAAAGTGATTCTGGCTGGAGCGCTAAATGGCTTTGTTTGAACGCAGCAGCAGTTCGTCTGCGAAAGGTTTCGATTGGGCAGGGTTTCTCTGGCTGTTCGTGTTCTTCTGGTATTTTTCCGGCATCACCCAACTGCTGATCCAGTTGACGGGCACCTCCGGGTTCACCGGGTTCCGCCAGGCCTTCGTGATGAGCGCCATCTGGCTGGCGCCGATGCTGCTGTTCCCCCGACAAACCCGTGTGTTGGCCGCGCTGATCGGCGTGGTGCTGTGGGCCTGCTCAATGGCCAGCCTGGGTTACTTCTTTATCTATCAGCAGGAATTTTCCCAAAGCGTCATCTTCATCATGTTCGAATCGAACATCTCTGAAGCGGGCGAATACATGACCCAGTATTTCGCCTGGTGGATGGTGGCTGCGTTCATTGCTCACACCCTGTTCGCGTATTTCCTGTGGACGCGGTTGCGCCCGGTGTACCTGCCCCGCGGTCGCGCGCTGGTGGCGGCGACGGCCATTCTGGTGGCCGTGGTCGGGTATCCGATGATCAAACAGACCGCCCGCACCGGCAGCCTCGCCGGCGGTTTCGAAAATTTCGAAACCCGCATCGAACCGGCGGTGCCGTGGCAGATGGCGGTGGCCTATCACCGTTACCTCGACACCCTTGCCGGCATGCAGGACATGCTCGACAGTGCGAGCAAGATCCCTCCGCTGCACAACCTCAAGGATGCCATGGCCAACCAACCGGCGACCCTGGTGCTGGTGATCGGTGAATCCACCAACCGTCAGCGCATGAGCCTCTACGGTTACCCCCGTGAAACCACGCCGGAACTGGACAAGCTCAAGGATCAACTGGCGGTCTTCGATAACGTCATCACCCCACGCCCCTACACCATCGAGGCGCTGCAGCAGGTGCTGACCTTTGCCGACGAAGAAAACCCTGACCTGTACCTGTCGACGCCGTCGCTGGTCAGCATGATGAAACAGGCCGGGTACAAAACCTTCTGGATCACCAACCAGCAGACCATGACCAAGCGCAACACCATGCTCACGACTTTCTCCGAGCAGGCCGACGAGCAGGTGTACCTGAACAACAACCGCAACCAGAACGCCGCCCAGTACGATGGCGATGTGATCGAACCGTTCAACAAGGCCCTGGCCGACGCGGCGCCGCGCAAGTTGATCGTCGTGCACTTGCTCGGTACGCACATGAGCTACCAGTACCGCTATCCATCGAGCTTCGACAAGTTCAAGGACCGCAACGGCGTTCCCGCCGGCGTGCGTGACGATCAGCTGCCGACCTACAACAGCTATGACAACGCGGTGCTGTACAACGACTTCGTGGTCTCGAGCCTGATCAAGGACTACGCCAAGACCGATCCGAACGGATTCCTGCTGTACCTCTCCGACCACGGCGAAGACGTTTTCGATTCGGCGGGCCATAACACGCTCGGTCGCAACGAAGCCAAGCCGACGGCGCCGATGTACACCATTCCGTTCATGGCCTGGGCCTCACCGAAGTGGCGCGAAAGCCATGACTGGAGCTTCGCCGAGGATCTGGGGCGGCCATACAGCAGTTCGCACCTGATCCATACCTGGGCCGATCTGGCGGGCCTGAGTTTCGATGAGCTCGATCGCAGCAAGAGCCTGGTCAGCGACAGTTTCAAACCGCGCCCACTGATGATCGGCAATCCGTATGAGCGCGAGCAGAAGGCGTTGATCGACTTCAGCCTGATCAAACCCAAGGTGAAACCGGATCCTGTTCACGTCGTTCAGAAGTAAATCTTTCAGGGGCCGTTTCAGGCCCCTTTTTCTTGCTCATACGCCCGTATGGAAAGTCTCGGGCGCGGTTAATTCCCATCTAACGAAATCGGCCCATAATATTAAAGCGACATTGCTTTTATGGCAGAAGGTACCCGATATCCGATGTGGGAGGCGAACCATGAAACGTACACCCTTGATCGTTGCCGGCCTGATGACGTTCGTTTCGGTCAGCGCATTTGCCGAAGGGGGCGCGGAGCGCATGCGCTATTACTACGAGAGCCTGCGATTCAACCACCAGGAGAATCAGAGTCAGCAAACCGCCGAGGTCCGGGTTCCGGATGATCAGACGGCGCAGGTGACGGAGACTTACAAGCGTTGATGGACTGATGCTAATACACCCCTTGCAGGAGCGAGCTTGCTCGCGATGGACTTCAGAACACCGCGTTAATTCTGTAGACACGCGTCTTCGTTAACGTCCATCGCGAGCAAGCTCGCTCCTACAGTTTTGTCTGCCGCCCCCTACAGCGCTTTGGTCCAAAACAACATCCGGCCGTACGCCGGATCGAACATGCCTGCGCTAAAACCGAATTTAGCGTAGGACGACTGAGCCACGGCATTGCCTTCCAGCACTTCCAGGGTGATTTTGCAGCAGCCGCGCTGGCGGGCGATTTCCTCGACCTTTTGCAGCATCTTCTGGCTCAGGCCCAACCCGCGAAACTGTTCCATCACCACAACGTCATGCACGTTGACCAGCGGGCGACAGGCAAACGTCGAAAAGCCTTCAAAGCAATTGACCAGCCCTGCCGGTTCGCCACCGACGAAAGCCAGCACACTGAATGCATGGGGACGCTTGGCCAGTTCCCCCGGCAGGTGCTCCAGCACCTCGGCGGGCAAGGAATGACCGCCGCCCATCGGGTCTTCTGCGTAGTGATTCAACACAAGGCGCATAGCCTCGGCATGCACCGGGTTGGTGTAGCTGGCCTGAAGCACAAGAATTACTGCGGATTCCATTTCCATCCTCGATCACACATGAAAAAGCACAGAGCGACACTATCGCGAGCGCTTGGGATGACGCAATGTGAGATCAAGTCGAAGATCAAAAGATCGCAGCCTTCGGCAGCTCCTACACGGGTTTACATTTCCAAATGTAGGAGCTGCCGAAGGCTGCGATCTTTTGATTTTTAATGACCCCAGATCAGCGCTTCGGTCCATCCCAGTTCGGCGAAATCCGCAGCCCGCAGGCCCGACTCGCCGGCACAGAAAAACTCGTCCAGTTGTGGCGGCGCGATCGACGTACCGCTGAGCATCGCGTGAACCTGCCCGCGGTGATGAATCTGGTGCTCTAACAGGTGCGACAGCATGCGCAACCGACTGTCATGTTGCGGCGTGTCCCGGGCGATGGTCACGATTTTGCCCAGGTCCGGGTCACGCAGTTGCTCGCAGTAAGCGATCAACCGGCGATCCACCTGGGCCTGTTCGCGCTTGAGGTCCATGGCGTCGGTGAACGGTTCGTCTTCGTTGAAAAACACAGAGCACTCGGGATGCGGCGCATCGCCGCGCAACTCCCGCTCCAGCGCATCCACGTAAAACCAGTCGCAGGTCAGGATGTGATTGAGGGTCGCGCGCAGGCTGGGGAAGAAACTGACCCGTGGTGCCGCCAGGTCCTCGGGGCTCAACTGCCCCCAGGCCTTGGCCAGTCGATGATTGGCCCAGGCGTTCTGATAGGCCATGGTCAGCAAATGATGGGACAAGGGCTGATTCATGTTCGCGGTTCCTTGGGTTCAAGCGTCGGCGAAACGTTGCAGCTGCATTTCCTGTAATCGGCTGAGGGTGCGGCGGAACGGGAATTCCAGATAACCTTCGGTGTAGAGCGATTCCATCGGCACCTGCGCCTCAAGGTACAACGGCACTTTGCGGTCGTAGCATTCGTCCACCAACGCGATGAAACGCCGCACACCGTCGTCATGCACCGACAATTGCGGCAATTCGCGATCGCCCGCCACCACCCGCTCGACACCGTCTTCGGTGCCACGGGCAATGCGCCCTTCGCGCTTTTGCGCGCTGAGGCTGGGCACGTCACTCAACAGAATAGCCTTGTAGGTGTCACACAGGGCGATGAAATCCATGGCGGCAAAAGGTTGCTCGCAGAGGTCGGCGTAACGGCTCCACAGCACGGTTTCGCTAGCCTGCACCACATTCAGCGAACGGTAGCCGACCTTGATCGGTTCACGGGAAACCGACTGGCCGGCGGTCAACGCCTTGAACACATCACCCAGCGCGCCGGGCTGGCCAGGTGCGGCGACCCAATAGCGTTGCAAACCGGCGCCGGGATGCAGGCGATGATCTTCGCCGCCATCCACCGCAATCACCTGCATGTGCCGCTTGATCGCCTCGATGGCCGGCACGAAGCGGTCGCGGTTGAAGCCATCGGCGTACAGCAGGTCCGGCGGTTGATTGGAGGTGCAGACCACCACGACGCCTTGGTCGAACATCACTTGAAACAAGCGCCCGAGAATGATCGCGTCACCGATATCGTTGACGAACAGCTCGTCGAAGCACAGCACGCGCACTTCTTCGCTCAATTCCCGGGCCAGCGCTTTCAGCGGGTCGGCGGTACCGGTCAGCTGAAACGAGCGCCGATGCACCCAACCCATGAAATGATGAAAGTGCTGACGTCGAGCCGGAACCTGAAGGCTTTGGTAGAACTGGTCCATCAACCAGGTCTTGCCCCGCCCGACCGGGCCCCACAGGTAAACGCCCGTCACCGGCGTGCGGCCTTCGTGCAATGCTTCGTAGCATTTTTGCAGCGCCCAGACAGCATGCTCCTGGGCCTCGTCCTGAACGAAGCCCTTCTGTTCGATGGCGTGTTGCCAGGCGCTTAACGGGGAGTCGATATTCATGCGCGGCAGTATGCCATCGCCACGCGGCCTCTATTGTGAAATGTCCAGTCGAGCGATCTTGCCCTGTTCGTTCAGACGCCGGTGGTCGGCCCTTTTGCCACGCATGAAAAAGGATCTTGACGAAATATATGACTGGCATCATCTTTAATACATGTCACGCGACATTTATATTGAGTCGCCGCCTCTTTCCTTCAGGAGTCATCCCATGCATTACAAAGTGTTCGGCCGAAAAACCGGCTTGCGTGTCTCGGAACTGGCGCTGGGCGCCGGCAACTTTGGTACGGGTTGGGGCCATGGCGCCGAGCGCGATGAAGCCAAACGCATTTTTGACGGCTACCTGGAGGCCGGCGGTAATTTCATCGACACCGCCAACGGCTATCAGGGTGGCCAGTCGGAAGGCATGCTCAGCGAATTCATCGCCCCCGAGCGCGATCGCCTGGTGATCGCCACCAAATACACCTTGGGGACTACGCCCGCTGCGGGGATTTCCCACACCGGCAACAACCGCAAGAACATGGTTCGCGCCGTGGAAGAAAGCCTGACACGGCTCAAGACCGATCACATCGACCTCTTCTGGGCGCACATGAGCGACGGTGTCACGCCCATGGAAGAGATCCTGCGGGGTTTCGATGATCTGGTGCGCGCCGGCAAGATTCATTACGCCGGACTGTCGAACTTCCCGGCGTGGCGCATCGCCCGGGCCGACCTGCTGGCCGAAGTTCGCGGTTTTGCGCCGATTGCCGGCATTCAGGTCGAGTACAGCCTCGCTGAACGCACCGCCGAACGGGAACAACTGCCCATGGCAGAAGCGTTGGGGCTGGCCGCGACCCTATGGTCGCCGCTGGGTGGCGGGTTCCTGACCGGCAAATACCGCTCCAGCGACGAGAACAACCGCGCCGCTAAATTGGGCATGCTGGTCCACGCCGAGAAAAGTGCCCGCGAAACCGCCCTGCTCGACGCCTTGCTCGCCGTCGCGACGGAACTGGGCGCCAGCCCGACGCACGTGGCCATTGCCTGGCTGCGAGAAAAAGCCAGGCAATCGACGACGGCACTGATCCCGATCCTGGGTTCACGCACGCGTGAGCAGCTGGATGCGACGTTGGGGGCGCTGAATGTGCAGTTGAGTGCCGATCAGTTGTCGCGACTGGATGGCATCAGCGAAGTGGCGAAGGGTGTGCCCCATGAGTCCATTGCCGGGTCTTTTGCACGGTTTAGCGGGGGTGAAACCCTGGATCTGCCAATAATCCCGGTGGCCTGACACAGATCTAATTGTGGGAGCGGGCTTGCTCGCGAAGGCGGTGGGTCAGCCAATATTTAGGCAAACTGACACACCGCATTCGCGAGCAAGCCCGCTCCCACAGTGTCCGATGTTTTACTTGTCGACCTTATGCTTGGCCGCATACAAACACAGCATCTCCATCGCCAACGTCGCCGCCGCCAGTGAGGTAATGTCCGCATTGTCGTAGGCCGGCGCCACTTCCACCACGTCCATCCCCACCAGATTGATCCCGCGCAACCCGCCAAGGATTTCCAGCGCCTGCACCGTGCTCAAACCGCCGCACACCGGCGTTCCCGTGCCGGGGGCGAAGGCCGGGTCGAGACAGTCGATGTCGAACGTCAGGTACACCGGGTTGTCCCCGACCCGCGCCCGAATCGCTTCGACAATCGCATCCACCCCACGACGATGCACTTGCCGCGCATCCAACACCTGAAAGCCCTGATGATCGTCGTTGGTGGTGCGCAAACCAATCTGCACCGAACGCGACGGGTCCACCAAGCCTTCCTTGGCCGCATGCCAGAACATGGTGCCGTGATCGACGCGCTTGCCCTCTTCGTCCGGCCAGGTGTCGCTGTGCGCGTCGAAGTGGATCAGCGACAGCGCCCCGTGTTTACGGGCGTGGGCCTTGAGCAGCGGATAACTGATGAAGTGATCGCCGCCGAACGTCAGCATCGCGCAACCGGCATTCAGAATGTGCTCGGCGTGGGCTTCAATGCTTTCCGGCACCGACTGCGGCGAGCCGTAATCAAAGTCGCAGTCGCCGTAATCAATCACGGCGAGGTGATCGAACGGATCGAACGCCCACGGCCAGTGGCGTTCCCAGGCAATCCCGGTGGACGCTGCACGAATGCCGCGCGGTCCGAAACGCGCGCCGGAACGGTTGCTGGTGGCGGTGTCGAACGGCACACCGCTGACGGCCACATCGACACCGCGCAAGTCGCGGCTGTAGCGACGACGCATGAAACTGGTGATGCCGGCGTAGGTGCTTTCGGCGGCAGTTCCGTAGAGGCTGTCGCGGGTCATGGCCTGATCGTTTTGCACAGGGACGTCCATCAGGTGCTCCTTGTTATTGGTTTATTGGCGGCTACGAAAAGCGGTCCACAAGCGGGTGCGCTGACGCATGTCCTTGAGGCTCATGCTGCGGTCGGCGTACAGCCGTTCGCGCACATCGGCGAGGGGGTAAATGTCCGGATCGGTGCGCACCGCCTCATCCACCAGCGGTGTGGCGGCCTGGTTGGCCGTGGCGAAGAACAGCGTGTTGGTCAGCGCCGCGACGGACTCGGGGCGCAACATGAACTCGATGAAGGCGCGCGCGGCTTCCGGGTGCGGCGCGTCCTTGGGAATTGCCAGGTTGTCCTGCCAGACCAGCGTGCCCTCCTTCGGAATCCGGTACGCCACTTCGTAGGGTTTGTTGGCCTTGCGCGCCTGATCGGCGGCCATGCTGGCGTCACCGTTGTAGGTCAACGCCAGGCAAACGCTGCCATTGGCCAGATCGCTGATCTGCCGCCCGGTGGCGACGTACAGCACATTCGGCTGAAGCTGATGCAACAGCGCCTCGGCGGCTGACAGATCAGACTTGTCGCTGCTGTAGGGATCTTTACCCAGATAGTGCAGCGTCAGGCCGATCACCTCTTGGGGCGAATCGAGAATGGCAATGCCGCAGTCTTTCAACCGGCTGGCGTATTCGGGTTTGAACAGCAGATCGAGGCTGTTGAGCGGCACATTCGGCAAACGCTTTTTCACCGCTTCGACATTCATCCCAAGACCCAAAGTGCCCCAGGTATAGGGCACGCCGTAGCGGTTGCCGGGATCGACCGCGGCGAGTTTTTCCAGCAAGTCCGGATCGAGGTTGGCGTAACCCTTGAGGCCGTCGTGGGGAATCGCCTTCAGCGCTCCCGCCGCCAACCCGCGCGCCAGAACGCTGGACGACGGCACCACCACGTCATAACCACTGCCGCCAGTGAGCAGCTTGGTTTCCAGGACTTCCGAGGAGTCGAACGTGTCGTAGCGCACGTGAATGCCGGTTTCCTGCTCGAAGCGCTGCAAGGTTTCCGGCGCGACGTAATCGGCCCAACTGTAGAGATTGACGACGTTTTCCTCGGCGTGGGCCGACACGGATACGGCAAGGAACAGCGCGGGTAAACACAGCTTGAAGAGAGGAGCCATGACGAACACCTGACCAGAGGAAGTGGCTGCAGCATGCGTCGTCGGATACATTGGAAAAATACCAAGTCAGTTACCCTGACTTTATTGCGGAGTAATGTTTGATGCTCGGCCAGCTTCACGATGTCGATCTGCAATTACTGCGTCTGTTCGTCAGCGTGGTGGAATGCGGCGGTTTCAGCGCGGCTCAGGGTGAGTTGGGCCTGAGTCAATCGAGCATCAGCCAGCAAATGGCCAGGCTGGAAACCCGGCTCGGCTATCGGCTGTGCAGTCGCGGTATGGGCGGATTCCGCGTCACCCCCAAAGGCGAACAACTGCTGATCGCGACGCGCGGACTGTTCGAATCCATCGAAGCGTTTCGTCATCAATCCAACGGTGTGGCCGGCCGCCTGATCGGCGAAGTGCGCCTGGGGCTGTCCGAAGCCGTGGATCAATCGGTGCTGCAACGGGTGGCCGAAGCGATCCGCCGCTTTCGTGAGCGCGATGAGTCGGTGCGCATCGAGTTGATCAGCGCCATGCCCGGTGAAATGGAGCGCTTGCTGCTGCAACAACGGCTGGACCTGGCGATCGGCTATTTCTCACAGGTGCAGAGCGCGTTTGACTACCGCGAACTGTTCAGCGAAACCCAACACTTGTATTGCGCCCCCGGCCATCCGCTGTTCACCAATGAGGCACCGGACGATCAAGCATTGCAGGCCTGCGACCGGGTGGATCACCCTTACCGCTTCCTGCGCAGCGATGAGCCGTTTCAAGGGAAGCAGTGCTCGGCGCGTTCGGAACAGGTCGAAGGCACCCTCGCCTTCATTCTGTCCGGTAAGCATGTGGGTTATCTGCCCAGCCACTTTGCCCGCAGTTGGGAGGACAAAGGGTTGCTCAGGGCGGTGCGTCGCGCCGACATGAGTTTTGACGTGGCATTTCACCTGGCCCGCCACCGTGCGCAAGTGCCGGGGGATGCGCAGAAAGCCTTTGAAGAAGACCTGCTCGCCGCGTTCGCCTGAAGAACACCGCAGTCCCTGTGGGAGCGGGCTTGCTCGCGAAGGCGGTGTGTCAGTCACCAACCGTTTCAATTGACACACCGCCTTCGCGAGCAAGCCCGCTCCCACAAGGGATTTGTGGACATCGACAGATTTTCTGGCATCCTGCGCCTCCATTTTCTGACCCGGCCCGCCTTTCGGCACGAAAACCACCATGACCGCCTCTGAAAAAGCCCCTGCCCCGCGCCACAGCGACCTGATCTACGGCCTCGACGACCGCCCGCATTTGACCGCCACGGTGTTCGCTGCCCTGCAACACGTACTCGCCAGTTTCGTCGGCATCATCACCCCGACCCTGATCATGGGCAGTGCCCTCGGTCTGCAAAGCGAAATACCTTATCTGATCAGCATGGCGCTGTTCGTCTCGGGCCTGGGCACCTTCGTCCAGGCACGACGAATCGGTCCGATCGGTTCCGGTTTGCTGTGTCTGCAAGGCACCAGTTTTTCGTTCATCAGCGTGATCCTCAGCGCCGGTTTCATGGTCAAGGCTCGCGGCGGCGGCACCGATGAAATTCTTTCGACGATCTTTGGCGTGTGTTTTTTCGCCGCGTTCATTGAAGTGGTGTTGAGCCAGTTCATCGGCAAGCTGCGGATGCTGATCACGCCGGTGGTGACCGGGACGATCATCACGCTGATGGGGCTGTCGCTGATCAAAGTCGCCATGACCGACATCGCCGGCGGCTTCGGCGCGACGGATCTCGGCGCGGCCAGTCATCTGGCATTGGCCGCGCTGGTGCTCGGCACCATCGTGGTGTTGAACCGAGTGGACGTGCCGTTCCTGCGCCTCGGGGCGATCGTGATCGGCCTGACCCTCGGTTATGTCGTCGCCTGGCTTCTTGGCCATGTGGATTTCAGCAGCATGCCCGACGTACCGCTGATGAGCGTGCCGGTGCCGTTCAAGTACGGTTTCAACTTCGACTGGGTCGCGTTCGTGCCGGTGGCGGTGATTTTCCTGGTGTCGCCGCTGGAGGCCGCCGGTGATCTGACCGCCAACTCGATGATTTCCCGGCAGCCGGTCAAAGGCCCCCTCTACATCCGCCGGATCAAGTCCGGCCTGCTCGCCGACGGTCTCAACTCGGCCATGGCGGCGGTGTTCAACAGCATGCCGATGGTGACCTTCGCGCAGAACAACGGCGTGATTCAACTGACCGGCGTGGCCAGCCGCTACGTGGCGTTTTTCATTTCCGGTCTGCTGGTCGTGTTGGGGTTGTTCCCGATGATCGGCGCAGTGCTGCAACTGATGCCGAAACCGGTGCTGGGTGGCGCTGAACTGGTGATGTTCGGCACCGTTGCGGTGGCCGGGATCAAGATCCTCGCCGAAGCCGGCCTGCATCGGCGCAACATGCTGATCGTGGCGATTTCCCTCGGCATGGGCCTCGGTGTGGCGGCCGTGCCGGAGGTGCTGCGCGAGTTGCCGAAAGCGCTGCACAACATCTTCGAATCGCCGATCACCGTCGGCGCGTTGTGCGCTATCGTGCTGAATATCTTTCTGCCCGAAGAATTCATCGAGCTGGAAGAAGACGATTTCGATCCGGAAGCCTCGATCCTCCAGGTCATGGAAAACCCGGATGTTCCGGCCAAAGGTGAACCCGCCACGCCAGCGGTTGTCGCACAGTTGAACCGCTAGACAGGCTCAAGGCCGAGCCACCGGTGGTTCGGCCTTTTCTTCAAGAGAGCCAGTCCATGCGCCGAATTCACGCCGTTGTCCTTTCCCTCCTTCTGCTGTCCCTGAGCGCCTGCGCCCTGCTGCCCAATCGCGATCCGCTGAACATCAATGTGGTCGGTTTCGAACCGCTGCTGAGTCAGGACATGGAAGTGCGTTTCGCCGTGAAAATCCGCGTGCAGAATCCCAATGAAACCGCGATCGACTACAACGGCGTGGCGTTGGACCTGTCAGTCAACGGCCAGCCCCTCGCCTCCGGGGTCAGTGATCAGTCGGGCTCGATTGCGCGCTTTTCCGAGACCGTGCTGACCGTGCCGGTGAGCGTGTCGGCGTTCTCGGTGCTGCGCCAGACATTGGGCCTGGGCCAGACCCAAACCCTGAACAACCTGCCTTATGTCTTGCGCGGCAAACTGGCGGGCGGCTTGTTCGGCACGATGCGATTCACCGACAGTGGCAAACTCAGCTTGCCGGGGTCGATCACCGGCACTTGGTAAGTAGTCCGCTGATGAAGGTGGTTTTGTCGGCGGACGACTCCCCAGGGAAATCCGGGAAATCACCCGCGAAGAATGGCTTCAGCAACACTGAAGATCATATGTGGGAGCGGGCTTGCTCGCGAAGGCGATTTTACATCCAACATAGATGTTGCCTGACACACCGCTTTCGCGAGCAAGCCCGCTCCCACAGTCGTTATGTGTTGAAGCGGACGCCCGGTTTGGCGCGCTCATCTACGGTCAATTCGAACACATCCGGGCGCGCGTAATGGCCGACGACGTCGAAGTCGTAACGCGCGCGGATCAGGTCGTCGGTGTCGATTTCAGCGGTCAGTAAACCGGCAACGCCACGCAGCGGCCCGGCCAGAACATCGCCCATCGGCCCGACAATCACGCTGCCGCCCGCAATCAACGGCCGGTCCGCCGGCCAATTGGCGATCTCCACACCCAGTGCTTGCGGGGAGTCCTGAACCTGACAGGCACTGACCACGAAGCAGCGGCCTTCATGGGCGATATGGCGCATGCTGACCTGCCACATCTCCCGCTCGTCCACCGTGGGCGCGCACCACACTTCAACGCCTTTGGCGTACATCGCGGTGCGTAGCAGCGGCATCATGTTTTCCCAGCACACCACCGCGCCGATCCGCCCGACCTGGCTGTCGATCACCGGCAATGTCGAGCCATCGCCCTTGCCCCAGATCAGCCGTTCGGTGCCGGTCGGCATCAGTTTGCGGTGCTTCGCCACCAGACCGGCCTGGGGATCGAAATACAAGGCCGTGCAATGCAACGTGCTGCCGGCGCGCTCGATGACACCGATCACCAGGTTCGCACCGGTGCGAGCCGCCAGCCCGGCCAACGCTTCGGTTTCCGCGCCGGGCACATCGATGGCATTGGCGAAATAACGGGCAAAGGCTTCACGACCTTCCGGCAGTCGATAACCCAGTTGGGTGCCAAACCCCTCACCTTTCGGGTATCCGCCCAGCAACGCTTCGGGCATGACTACCAGCGAAGCACCGGACTCGATAATGGCGTTTTCGTAAGACAGTATCTGTTCCAGCGTCTCAGCCTTGCCGCCGGGCAAGGCGCCGATTTGCAGTGCAGCAACGATTGACTTGGGCATCGCGGTCACTCCGTTCACATCAGGTGTTGCTCATTCTCAGGCGTCACGGGATCATGAATAAAGCCCCTCCCGCTGCTGAATGATATGAATCAAATGAATATCGCCACCGTCGATCTCAACCTGCTCAAAGTCTTCGAAGCCTTGCATGAAGAGTCCAGCGCCAGCCGTGCGGCGTTGCGTCTGGGCGTGACGCAATCGGCGGTCAGCGCGGCATTGCGTCGGCTACGCGAGGTGTACGGTGATCAATTGTTTGTACGCACTGGCCGAGGCCTGGCGCCGACGCTCAAGGCCAATCAACTGAAACCGGTGGTCAGCGACGCCCTGAACAAATGCCGACAGAGCCTGGCGATGGTCGATCCGACCGCCCATCACTACGACGGCCGCTCGGTCACGGTCGGTTTGTCAGATGATTTCGAAATCGCCTACGGGCGTCGCTTGATCGAGGAAATCGCCCGCTGCGCGCCGAAGCTGCGGCTGATCTTCCGCCAGACTCACAGTCAGATCGTCGCGCAGGCGTTGATGGAGCGCAGCATTGATCTGGCAATCACGGCCGGCGGGTTTGCCGAACGATTGCTCAGTCGTCAGGTATTGGGTGAAGGCGATTATCTGTGTCTGGTTGACCCGGCGAGTCTGGCCGCGGGACAGCAAACCATCGACCTTGAGGAGTTCGTCACCCGTGAACATATTCTGGTGTCATCGGGTGGCTTTATCGGGATCACCGACGAAGGGCTGGCGGCGTTGGGGCTGAGCCGGCGGGTCTGCGCTTCGACCACGCATTTCGCGGCGTTGCCGCATCTGCTCAAGGGCAGTCAGGCGGTGGCGACCATTCCGGCGCATGCCGCCCGAAGCATTGCTGCGCTCAGCGGCCTGGCGCTGCTGCCCTGCCCTTTGGCGTTGCCGCGTTACCCGATCGAACTGGGCTGGCGCACCAGCACTCAGCTCGATCCGGTGGTGTTGAAAGTGCGTGAGGCGATTGTTGCAATCTTTGCGAGCCCGTAGGAGCTGCCGCAGGCTGCGATCTTTTGATTTTGCCTTTTGAAAACAAGATCAAAAGATCGCAGCCTTCGGCAGCTCCTACACGGGTAGTTTCAGGCAGGGGTTTATTTGGCCGCCATCAACCGATTGACTTCACTGCGCACCATGTTCGCGAATTCCGGAGGCGACATGCCGTCGAGTTCGGAACGGACCCATTCAGCCCATTTGCCTTTGCGCTTGGCGCGCTCGCCGAACAACCGCGCGGCTTCGCCTTTGGCTTTGCCCAGGTTGTTTTGCCAGAGTTCGAACAGACGGGATTTCTCGTCTTCAAGCGCCGCGCGCTCGGCAAGGGGTCTGTCGGCCAGATTGAAGCTCATGGGGAGTTACCTGCTGCGTAAATAGGCGACATCTTACACTGTAGGAAGAAATGTCCTGCGCTGGATTTTTCTACAGGATGGCGTCCGCGCGCAAAATCGCTGCAACTTTTTCCGTCGCGGCAGACTCCATTGATCACTGCCCATTCACCTGCAAGGAGTCACCCAATGGCCCGGAAAACCGCCGCACAAGCCGCCGAAGACCAAATCAAGGATCAGGCTTTCAGCGAACTTCAGGCGCTGATCGAAGAGTCGGAAAAACTGCTCAAGAGCAGTGCGTCACTGGTCGGTGAAGAAGCCGACACGCTTCGCGGACAAATCGCCCAGAAACTCCAACAGGCACGGGACTCGGTCATCAGCGTTCGTAACCGGACCCTGCCAGCGGTCGAAGCCACTGAAACCTACATCGGCGGGCATCCATGGCAAACCGTGGCCATCTCCGCCGGGTTCGGTTTGGTCGTTGGTTTGTTGCTGGGCCGACGCTAAACGGTGACAAAAGATAATTCAAAACTGAAATGTAGACCCTGTGGGAGCGGGCTTGCTCGCGAAGGCGGAGTGTCAGGTAACGCATATAGCGACTGATACACCCCCTTCGCGAGCAAGCCCGCTCCCACATTGTTTGCGTTTAACTTAGCCCGGCCAGTTCCTGCAAGTTCGCCAGTGTCTGCGCATCCAGCACGATGCCACCGGCTTGCGATTTCGCCCGCTGATAGTGGCGTCGATCCCCCGGCAACCGCTTGAGCCCCACACCGTGCATCTGCCGCACCAGCTCCTGGCTGCGCTCGGCAAAGCTCTGCCCGGCCGCCTTGCCCGGATCGATCACGATCAACAGTTGGCCGGTCCACGGTGTCTTGGCCCCCGGGTGGTTTTTCCAATCGAACTCGAACGAGAAATTACCGCCGGTCAACGCCGCCGCCAACAGCTCCACCATCATCGACAACGCCGAACCCTTGTGCCCGCCAAACGGCAGCAACGCGCCCCCTTCAAGAATCGCTTTCGGGTCCTGGGTCGGCTGGCCGAGGCCGTCCACCCCCATGCCCGGAGGCAAACGCTCACCCTTGCGTGCGGCAATCTGCACGTCGCCATGGGCAATGGCGCTGGTGGCCAAATCGAAAACAATCGGCTCGCCGTCGGCGCGGGGTGCGGCAAAAGCAATCGGGTTGGTGCCGAACAGCGGACGGTCGGCGCCGTGCGGCACCACGCAGGTCATGCTGTTGACCACGCTGAGCGCCACCAGCCCTTCATAGGCGAAGGGCTCGACGTCCGGCCACAACGCCGCGAAATGGTGCGAGTTACGAATCGCCAGCACCGCAATGCCGGCGCTGCGGGCCTTTTCAACCAGCAAGGCGCGTGCAGCCGCAAGAGCTGGCTGGGCGAAACCATTGCCGGCATCGACCCGGACAAACCCCGATGCCACATCCTCGACCACCGGCACGGCGTGGCCATTGACCCAGCCGCTCTTGAGCGTCGACACGTAACCGGGAATACGGAACACACCATGGCTATGGGCACCATCGCGTTCGGCGCCGGCACAGTTTTCGGCCAGCACCCGAGCGACATCGGAAGAGGTGCCATGGCGCAGGAAGATCTTCTCAAGCAATGCCGTCAGCTCGTCGAGGGACAGGTTATGCGAGACAACAGGAGACGCATGATCGTGTGGCGCAGACATCTGAAGCTCCAGACTAATTATTGGAGGGGGCAACAGCGTATGAAGACCGCTGATTAATCACGCGCGACCAGCGGCCTGTCAACCTTTCGGATAAACCCGCGCGCACAAGCACCGGCAGACCGTGCGTTAACTATCTACCACCTTCGATGTTCCAGCAGCTCTTAGTCTCGAATCTCAACTTTCCGGCGCTCTAGATCGCGCCCCGCATGAGATTCAACAATGTCTGCACCCACCGTTCCCCTGTTTTTTCCCCAGGCCCTGAAATCTCCCGGCCATTGGACTGACCTTGGCAAAACCTATGGGCTGACGCGCAAGGATTTCGAATGGTTCAAGCATCTTGAACTGGCCAGTCATACCTTGCGCAACCAACAGACCCCACCGATGCACGCCGAGAAAATCCTGATCGGCATCGGCGATTTGTCCTTCCCCCTCGCGGGCTGCTTCCTGTTGAGCGCCACACCGGATGACCACGGGGTGATCCTTTACACACCGTACGGAGGGATAAAGAAATTCGACAGTCGTACAGCCTTGTCCGATCTGGTCAAAAGCCAACTCGACGACGCCGGTGAAGATGACGACTCAGTGGCCTTCCTGTCGTTGTCCGCGCGCAAAACCCTGGCGGCGGCCACCGATATCAAAGTGAGCTTTGAGACGATCGAGGGCGACGTGTTCGAAGATCAGCGCGCCGTCATCAACATCAACCAGCACATCAACGACCAGGCCATGGTTGACGAATTACAGAAGCTGCCGACGCTCACCGCGATGATCGATACGGTGCTGGAGGAATTGCTGAAACCGGCTTTTCCAGCGTTGGATCAGCGTCAAACCCGGGTCGGTTTTTACGCTGAAACCGCGGCCAGCGCTGCGGACCCGAAAAACCCTGGCGCCCGACGCTGGACCGACTCCATGTCCTTGAGCCAGGCGCTGCTCTCGTATTACCGTCATAAAGGCTGGCCTGCGGGACAGCGCCCGGAATTCTCTCACCCGCAACGAACGTCGCAGGCAACCGACCAGAAAACCTGGGAAACGGCGATCAAGACTGCTGCCGACAGCTTGGCGCGGCAAATCGGCGAACAGCTGCAAAGCTTCTGGAACGAGGCGAGCGTCGACGGCGCCACACGCCGGGCATTCTTCGCCCGGGCCATCCGCGAAAAGGCGCGGGCAGAGCTACTGCTCAAGCGCGAGGCCGAGATCATCACCCCGGAACAGAGCAGTGCCTTGCACACACTCATAGCGCCATCGACGGCGAGCTCCCCCGCACTGACCCTCGAAACCGTTCGCCTCTGGGAGTATCAACCCAACTATGTGGAGCTCGCCGGCTCGCTGATGATCAGCCAGGACAGCGCCAATGCCTTTCTCTACACCCCCGCCCAAGGGTTGCAGGTCCTGAACGATTATCAGGACCTGAAAGACACGCTGGTGCAAAAATCCACAGAGGCCGGTCACGACGATGAGCTCTATGACCTGATGAGCCTGGAGGAACGCGATCGCTTTATCAGTTTCCATGAGCCACAAGTGTCTGGCGCGGTGATCACCGGTTCGGTGTTCAAGACGCTCTTGGAAGCGATTGTCAGCAAACAACAGCAAAACCTCGAATACACCTTGCAGGTCTTTCGTTTCAGCGATGGCGCGGTGGACATCCATGCGTTTTTCGACAAGGCACTGGACATTCGCTCCCTGATCAACGAATCGCTGCTGACGATTGATGTAAAAGGTCGCTGGAGTACCCGGCCGGTGTTATCGGGCAAGCATCCTTCCATGGTGCTGGCGGATACCGCTGCAGGGTACGTGAAAACGTTCAGCGCGGTTGAACTGCCCCTGCGCAGCGAATTTACAGCACAACCGGTCACAACTCAGGCCTTGCAGCGGGTGTATCTGGAAGATAAGAAAGCGACGTTTGCCCACGCCTTTTCCGTAGGCCTGCGGGGCGAAGCCAGTCTGCGGGAACTCAGCGGGTCGTTGAAAAACGCGGACTGGCAGATTGTCGACAAGGTGTTCAATCCGGACCAGCCGGATCGCAAAAAACGGCAGGCCGTCAGGGGATTCTACCCGGACGTCTACTCGCTGGTCCTCGAATGTTCCGGTGAAACGAATGTCTTGCCGTTGGCCAACTGCGTGTTGTTGACCGAACGTGGCGGGGTCGACGTCCAGCATTCCGGGCGCGCGATTTTGTGGACGCCGGCGGCCGGGCTGGAAGTTTTTGCGACGGTCGGCGTTGCTCGCCAGCAGCTGAATCTGCGCCTGCTCGACCTTGACCAACGCCTGGTGCTGCTGGAGAACCTGACCCCGATCCAGCGTAAATTCCACAGGCGCTACTCGCTCAACCGACTGCAATTGATCGAAGGCAATGTGTTGCAGCACCTCGCGCAATCGGCCATCGACCTGTTTCTGGCGCGTTGCGAGCACGTGCGCTCGCTGAAGCTGAAAGCTGGCCCACTGGGCAAGGCGTTGAAACTACTGACGCAAACGGTCATCGACACCAACTTGCGTAGAGCCAGCTGGATCGCCAAGGCCATTGCCCAACAGCAATCCCTGCCCGCCTGGCTGGGCATGGCGCCCGTCGAAGAACAGCAGCTGCACATCGAATTGCTGGAGCAATACCGCAACAGTGTCATCGACGACAAAGACTACCTGCATGGCCTGCAAACGCTCGAGGATTACGCTCGTGAAAAACTCAAGGCGTTGCTGACCGCCCGATTCCCGGGAACGTCCATAGACCCCGAGACGATCGAGATCACCCCCAATCTGACACTGGCCGGGCCGGCGCAAAGCCTGACCCGTTTCGCGTTGAACCATGTAAGCATCGCGCAAGGCACGGGATTCCAGGTCGCTTCCAGTACCACGAACGCACTGCCTGAGGGTCTGACCCAGGCCGCCGTCAGACAACTTTTACTGTCGCTGAACATTCAGCAGGACTTTGGCAACAAGGTGACCGAGGCCCTGTCGGGCGCCGACGCCGCCGCGCGGAAGTTGCGATTCGTTCAACAACTGCCTTGGCAACTGTTGCAACACGCTCATGCGCTGAAGTTGCAACAACACCTGTCCGACGCTGCATTCGACTTGATCAAACAAGTATTGGACTCGCCGGACGCCATTGCCCGCGCCACGCTGGCAGACGCCCACGCCATTGTCAGGCCGCTTGAATTGATCAAGACCGCCGGTGCCGTCGCCGTTCAGGCTTCGGGCTTGTACCTGATTAGCCCGGGAGCCGGGAAACAGGGATCGCACGTGCTCTACGCGCCCTATCACAGTGGCGCGGTGTTCAGCGAATTCGCGGATGAGGCCAGCCTTGTCGCGGCCATCAACACACCCGGCGCGCTTCAAGACTTGATCCTTCGACGCTTGCCGGACAACGAACGGGCGACCTTCAGCAACTTGTTCAAGTCCAGCGTTGGTCAGATCAGTGAAATGACCCTCGGGAACACCGCGATTGGCGGCAATCTCCTGGCGCGGTTGTTCAGTGACAACACCCGCCTGATGTCGCGAATGCTCGGCAGTCAGAACGAGTCCACCCGCCAAACGGATTGGGAGGCCGTCAAGTCGCTGTTCAGCGCCGGCATCAAGGTGGTCTCCGGGCTCTTGCCAGGTAAACTCGCCTACGGCCGGTTTCTGTGGCAAGCGTTCAAAGACTTCGAAGACTCCGCCGAAGGACTGCAGGACCACCACTGGAAACGCGCCTTGCGGTCTTTCGTCGCCGGCGGTGCGCAAATGGTGACGCTGGGCAGACTGTCGCTGGAAGCTTCATCGCTGACCGAGGAGGCCGCTTCCGAGGCAGAGCCTGTTGCGACGCCCGTGGTCAACCCGCAATGGTCGGACATGCGGACGACCGAGCCGACGCGCACGTCGCTACAGCGCTTCGAATCGACAACCGTGGCATTGAAAGACCTGAAAAAGAACGCCACTAACGGCACTTATCTTGATGAAGTGAGTAAAAAGCGCTACGCACCGATCGCCGGGAAAGTCTATCCCGTTGCCAAAGCTGACGCGGTGTGGCGGATTCAGAATAACCAGGAGGCAGGCCCGTCATTGCTGAGCACTTCCTCTCAACAATTGATCCTCGACCCCGGTGTGCACACCGTGCATTACGGCAGTACCCTGTCGAACCTGCGCGATCAGTATGTATACAACCATCGGACCGGCAAGCTGATCAACATCGAAGCCCGGGGCATGCCGCAAATCCGCAGCCTTTATCCGTTTCGCGCCCTGATGATTGAGGAATCCATTCATATCGCGCGCGAGTACGCGGCCAACTGCCTGCACAACCTGGTGCAACTCGGCCAAGGGGCTCCCGGTACACGAGTGGACACCTTTTTGAGGCGTTTTTTTGACGTCGAGAGTGTCGACAAAGCCCTTTTGGAAGAACTCAGAAAGGCCATTCTTCCCGTCTGCAATGCCTTGGCGGATCCAACCGATGATCTGCTCGATTCCAGCCGCTTTATTGTCGGTAGAAACCGTTATCCCTGGTCCGGCATCATTGCGTTCGTGATGGACGAAGACAATCGCAGGAACGTGCATTTCACCGAAGATTTTTTCGACCAGCAGCTCGAAAAGTACCGACCGTGGGTCACCGAGAGGTTTAACATCGGTGGTCACGCCCGGGCGTCCACCCTGATTCACGAATTCGCGCACAGCTATGCAGAGGGCGTGGATATCGCAACACTTGAAGCAAGGCGGCCTTTCACTGATCTCGTCAGTTCCCTCACGGCATTCGGGGCAAAAATCAAATCCCGACAGCTAAGATTTCAGCGTGAGGCATTATCGCTGGCAACCCCTGCAAATGAGCTGTTCGCGCGAAGGGACGGAGATCTGGATAGTTGGGTCGACGTGGACCAGATTGATGGCATGGAACATATCAGCGACGCAATCCTTGGCTTGACCGGAGCCCGGACAATTGATGAGGCCAGGACTGCTTTTCTCGACCCCGTGAACCCCGGCACCCGAATCAAAGTCATTTTACGCAACGCCGATTCGATCGCGTTTCTGATCGGTGAAATGGGACGACAGCTGGATCCGGTTGCCTTGGCGTCTTCCTCAAACGCCTGAGAACACTGCGCAGACCATGAGTCTGCGCATCCCGAAATTAAGCGGAGGTAACCCTAGATGTAGGAGCGAGCTTGCTCGCGATGGTCTTTAACGAAAACGCGTGTTTGCTGGCTAAACGCGGCGCTCTTGAGTCCATCGTCGGAACGCCGCCCGGAGCAAGCTCGCTCCTACAATTTCCTTAACTGACTGGCATTAAGGCTCGCCCGGCGCAGGCTGTTTCCCACAGCCCACCGGCGAAAATAAACGCCTGTTTGATTGGTAAATGCCATGACGCCTGTTCTCGTCACTTCCCCTGAAGGTTAGAATGCGGGAAATCAGGATGAGTCAATGACCGACAACCCGCTCTCGCAAGCCGACTATGACGCCATCACCGATGCCGCCGCGCACTGGTGCATGCGTCTGCACGCCTCCGACTGCACCGAGCAGGAGCGGCAGGCCTTCGAACAGTGGCGCGACGCCGATCCACTGCATGCGTTCGAATACGAGGCGATGCTTGAGATCTGGGAGGTTGCGGAAGATTTGCCGCGTCTTGAGACCGTCGTACCCATCGCTCGCGCCAAGCCTGCAACACCTTGGCGCACCTTCGGCATTGCCGCCGCCGTATGCGCCCTGGCGTTGCCACTGGCGGCCTACAGCGGCTGGAACCTGGGGTTGCTGCCCAATTCGTACCAGCATTTCGAGGCGAGCAATGCGATCCGCCAGGTCACCCTGAGCGATGGCAGTCAGGTCGAACTGAACCTTGGCACCGAGCTGACTTTCAGCAATTACAAGGATCAGCGCCGGGTCACGCTGGACAAGGGCGAAGCTTTTTTCAGTGTCAGCCACGACACCACTCACCCCTTTGTCGTCAAGGCGGCGGACGGCAGGATCCGGGTCACCGGGACCCAATTCAACGTCTGGATGTATGAGGATCAGGTCCGCGTGAACCTGATCGAAGGTTCGGTACTGGTCACCAGCAACGATGACCTGCCGGGCGATGGCTTGCGTCTTGAGCCCTCGATGCAGGCGCGCTACAAACACGGCGATTTCACGCCGCAAATCAGCCAGACCTACGCCAATGACACTTCCCTGGCCTGGCGCCACGGCAAACTGGTGCTCGATGACCTGGCGTTGTCCGAAGCCCTGCCCTTGATCAATCGCTACCTGACCAACCCTGTGATGGTCGCCGACAACAGCACCGGCGCGATCCGCCTCGGCGGCATCTACAACATCAAGGAACTCAACAACCTTGTGCCGACGCTGCCCAGGGTGTTGCCGGTTTACCTGACCCGCAACAAGGACGGCAACCCGGTCCTCAACTCCATTCCGCGACAACCGCCAAAAAGCTGAAGGCCGCAACCCTTACGGGATGGGGCCTTTTTTTATCGCTCAAGCACGCTTCGTTTTATTGATTGGCCACCTTTCCGGCTTTTTCATCCTGCTCGCGGATCGTCTGAGCCTGGTAGTTCGGGTCCGAGGTAATCTGCTGCTCGGTGAACGGCAACACACCCAACCGCTTGTTCGAAAACGCCTGGGTCTGGTCATTGGCATATTTCGACGCCGGGTCGCTGGACAGCGAAAACGCCAGCAGCCCTTTGGCCTGCGGTCCCTTGTCATCGAAGGTCACTATTTGCAGATAGCTGGTGCCACTGACCACTTCGCGTTTGCCATCGCTTCTCGGCACGCTCTGAATGGCGTTGTAGACACCCAATGTGCCGGGGCCGCCATGAATCGGCGTTTGCCGGCCGCCGCTGCTGACCACCTGAATATCGCCCCAGCGGCTGTCGGCCTTGAGGCCCGATGTGTTGACCCGCTCTACAGACGCCAGCATCGCTTCGCGCAGAGCCTTCGCAACGTCCGGGCGATCGACTGCCAGACCGCGCGGAGTCTGTTGCGGATCTTTCGGATCGAACCGGACGCGCCAGACATCAGACGCTTCCTGTAGCGACTCCATGATGTTCTGGAAATGCACAAAGCCCGGACCGCTGTCCAGATTCGCGCTGCGATCCCAGGTTTTCAGGCTGGCACACAGCGGCGTAAGCGTCGACGCATCGGCGCCCAGGTCCGCCGCGCAGAATTGCAAAAGGTCGGGCATCACTTGCGCCGCCTGATACACCTGATCGTCCATCACCATCCGTTGCAGATCCGCCGCCCCGATCGGCCCGGCCTTGTTCAGCGTGCCCAGGCGATCCAGAGCAAAGCGTGAACGCAGACCGAGTGGCTGACCGTCCTGGCTGATCAACGGCGAGAAACCGGTAAGCGGCTGCGCCGGGTTGGCCATCCACGCCGAATCGTTGGAGTGCTGCACGAAGTCCCTGCGCAATAGTTGCGGCAACGTGTCCGCCGCATAGATGCCTTTTTGCGCCGCCGTCGGGTCGATGTCCCAGGCACACGCGCTGTTGGAACCGTCGAGCACGATCATCTGCAACCCGGCCCGTGGATCGGTGCATTGGGCCAGTTTGTCGGCATTGACGTTCGGCACCACCGACAGGTTCATGTACAGCGTCTGCCCCTGATCGTCGGCCGCCAGGGTGTTGACCCAAGGAATGCCCTGAATCTTGTGAACCGACGCCTGCAACTCCTTGAGGCTGGTGGCACGGTTCATCGCGTACCACTGCTGCAGCACCCGGTCGTTATCAAGGTTGGCGTCGCGCAAGCTGTAGGCGAACTGGTTGTCCCAATCCAGTTTTCCCGGCCATTGCACGATCGGACCGAACTGCGAACTGTAGACCAGATGGGAAACCGCCCGGCTCTGCCCGTTAGGCTGTTTCACGTTCACGGTCACGGTCTGCTGCTTCATCGGCAACGACTTGCCGTCAACCAGATAGCGGGTCGGATCCTTCGGATCGAGTTGCAGGCGGTAGAGGGTGAAATGCTTGGACGAGTCCACGGTGTGGGTCCAGGCCAGGTGTTGGTTGAAACCAATGTTAATCATCGGCAGGCCGGGCAACGCGGCGCCCATTACGTCCAGTTTGCCGGGAATGGTCAGGTGCATCTGATAGAAGCGCATCCCGCCGACCCACGGAAAATGCGGGTTGGCCAGCAACATGCCACGGCCATTGAACGAGCGCTCGCTGCCCACCGCGACGGCGTTGCTGCCGCGATCGAGGGCGAAGCGCTGCTTGCGCAGATCGGCGATCTGGAACGACGCGGACGCGTCTGCGTTTCGAGCGACAGCCTTGGGCGGCGTGGCGCCGGCCAGTGCTTCGGCAAACTGCCCGACGCCACCTTCGACCAGCAGGCGACGGGTCAACTTGACCAGGTCCTGCGCGGTAATGTCCCGCACCCACTCGCCCTGGCATTGCTGCGGCAAACCTTGGGTGCGACGTTCTGTCAGCGAGCGGTTGTAACCCGCCACATACCCTTCAATGAGGTCGCGGACTTCCGGGGTTTGTGCCTGCCAGAACGCAGAGACGGCCTGCGGCGTATTCAGCCAGTTGAAAAACACGTCGCTGACCTGGTTTTCGCGCTCTTCGACCGTGAATTGCTCCGGGCCGAAATACCGTGAACGTTCGCCGTTCACCGTGGTGATTTCATTGGCCAACAGGCACAGATTGTCCTGAGCGTAGGCGTAGCCGATGCCATAGCCGAGACCACGCTCGTTTTCAGCGCGAATGTGCGGCACGCCGAAGCTGGTCCGGCGGATATCGGCCGTCGCCGGGTCCGGCTGGCTGCGCGCGTTTGCCGCAAGACTCAAGCCCACCAACACACCGGCAAGGCTCAATCGGGTTAACTGCCTGGTAATAATCACGCTCGCTCCTGATCCAAATGCACCTGATGCCATCATGTAGGAGCGAGCTTGCTCGCGATGGACGTTAACGATTACGCGTTTCAACTGGATAAACGCGCCGCCCTTACGTCCATCGCGAGCAAGCTCGCTCCTACAGTTACAGTAGGAACGAAATTCAGGACTAAAATTTAGTGTGCCGGAGCGCGTTTTTACGGGGGTTTACGGGTTTCTGACGTGATGGCGACAAAATTTCTACATCCGGGCCTTCATGATTTGCGTGGCTCGTACGTCTTATTGAGTAAGAGCACCCAAACATCTTCCCGGTTCAGGCTCTGATAAGGAGTTTTTGCATGTACAACTCGCAACTGCCAACGGACGGTAGCACTGCACCAATGGGCACTTCCATGGGCTCGGGCCTGTTCGATCAACGGACCGAACGCAACGGCAACGAAAGGATCAGGGTTCTGCTCAAGAGCTTTGGCCTGCGCACCAGCCTGATCCGCCTGAAAGTCATCGACGCGTTGCTGACCGCCGCTGACAGCGACCGCAGTCTGGGCGTGCGCGGCGTGCACAGTCACCTGCTGGACCTGGATATTCCCCTGTCCTTTCTCAGTGTGCGCGAAGTGTTGAAACGCTTGTGCAGCGAAGGCGTGATCACGCTGAACGCGGACAAGAGCTACAGCCTGCATCCGCAGGCTGCCGCCGTTCTGCACGGCGAGTAACCCTGGCTGCGGGCGTCGCTCAGGGTTTGACCTTGCGGCGCATCACGCCATTGATCACCACCACGATCACCGCCACGCCAATGGCGATGTACTGAAACAGCTTTTCGCTGATGACCCCGGCATTCTGCAAATACGAAAGGCCAAACATGATCCCCAGCACCACCAGGGAGATCAGAATCGAGTATTTCAAACGTTGCGACTGGGTCATTGCCCTTTTCCTTAAACAAAAAGCTTAAACATAAGCCTGAACGTGAACCTGAAAAATGTATCCGGTTTGTCTCCGGATGCATGCCAAGCCCCTACCGTTTTTCGGGGAGGCGGCGCTGCAAGCGGGGCCTCATGTTACAGCCGATGAAGCGTTTTGGCTTCATCGCGGCGATAACCTTGAGAATTTTGAAATGTTCCGTCGAATCACACTGCTGATTCCCCTGCTCGCCATTCTTTCCCTGAGCGACGACTGGCGCAAAATCCTGTGGGAGCGGCGGTGCGACGATTCGACCTGCTCGCGAAGCGGAGTGTCAAACGACATCATTGTTGACTGACACACCGCATTCGCGAGCAAGCCCGCTCCCACAGGTTCAGTATCACTTCGAAACACTCTCCCGCCTCGTCGTTGGCTAAACTCGTCAGAATGCCTTTTTTTGACCGCCATCCCAGTCGAGATTCCCCCATGCGAACCCACCTGCGTCTGGTCGCCCTGAGCGCCCTGTTCATTTCTTCCCTGGCCCAGGCCGCCGACCTGATCCCGATCGAAGTCCACCGCGACGCCAACTGCGGCTGCTGCAAAAAATGGATCAGCCACCTGGAGGCCAACGGCTTCAAGGTCGAAGATCACGTCGAAGCCAACATGAGCGAATTCAAGCAACAGCACGGCGTGCCTCCACGCCTGGCGTCCTGCCACACCGGTTTGATCAACGGCAAGTTCGTTGAAGGCCATGTCCCGGCCGATCAGGTGCTGGCCCTGAGCAAGCGCGATGACCTGTTGGGCGTGGCGGCCCCCGGAATGCCGATGGGTTCGCCGGGCATGGAAATGGACGGCATGAGCGATGCCTACCAGGTGATCGGTCTGAAAAAGGACGGCACTGATGTGGTGGTGGCGGACTACGCTGCCCATTGATGTTCGGTGCGTACATCGGCCTGTTCTTCGCCGCATTCGGGGCGGCGACCCTGTTGCCGTTGCAATCCGAAGCGCTGCTGGTGGGGTTGCTGCTCAGCGAACAGTATTGGCTCTGGTCGCTGCTGGCGGTCGCAACCCTGGGCAATGTCCTCGGCTCGCTGCTGAACTGGTGGCTGGGTCGCGGCATCGAGCGCTTCCGCGACCGGCGCTGGTTTCCGGTCAGCCCGCAGCATCTGGATAAGGCCCGGGTTCATTATCAGCGCTTCGGCCATTGGTCACTGTTGTTGAGCTGGGTGCCCGTCATCGGTGATCCGCTGACCCTGGTAGCCGGAGTGATGCGCGAGCCGCTCGGGCGCTTCCTTGTGATCGTGACCCTCGCCAAAGGCGCCCGCTATGGCGTGCTGGTCCTGGCGACTCTGGGCTGGATGGGTTGAACCATCATCCGCCGCGATTGCCTCTGCTTAATGTCGCCCTAATCAGGCCGATCCAGCATCGGCCGATTTCCTGTGGAGTTTACCCATGTCCCTCGCACGCTCCCGTTGGCTACCCGGCCTGCTGCTGACCGCCGCACTGCCCGTCATCGCTGCCGAAGGCCCGGAATACGGACCGGAACTGCAAGGCTTCGAGTATCCCTACACGGTCAAGCATTTCGCCTTTCAGTCTCAGGGCAAATCCCTGCAAATGGGCTACATGGACGTCGCCGCCCATGGCAAGGCCAACGGGCGCAGCATCGTGCTCATGCATGGCAAGAATTTCTGCGGCGCCACCTGGGACACTTCGATCAAGGCCTTGAGCGATGCCGGTTACCGGGTGATCGCCCCGGACCAGATCGGCTTCTGTACCTCCAGCAAACCGGACAACTATCAGTACAGCTTCCAGCAGCTGGCGACCAACACCCAGCAACTGCTCAAAGCCCTCGGCATCCAGAAAGCGACCCTGCTCGGGCACTCCACCGGCGGCATGCTCGCTACCCGCTTTGCGCTGCAATATCCCGATCAGGTCGAACAACTGGCCTTGGTCAATCCCATCGGCCTGGAGGACTGGAAAGCCCTCGGCGTGCCCTATCGGTCGGTGGATCAATGGTACGAACGCGAGCTGAAACTAACCGCCGATGGCATCCGCACCTATGAACGCAACACCTACTACGGCGGTCGCTGGAAACCCGAATTCGATCGCTGGGTGGACATGCTCGCCGGCCTCAATAAAGGGCCGGGGCATACGCAAGTGGCGTGGAACTCGGCGCTGATCTACGACATGATCTTCACCCAGCCGGTGTACTACGAATTCAAGGACCTGAAGATGCCGACGCTGTTGCTGATCGGCACGTCCGACACCACGGCCATCGGCAGCGACATCGCGTCGCCCGAGGTCACGGCAAAAATCGGTCACTACGATGTACTCGGCAAACAAGTGGCAAAGCTGATTCCTCAATCGACGCTGGTCGAATTTCCCGGCATGGGCCACGCGCCGCAAATGGAAGAACCGGAAAAATTCCACCAGGCCCTGCTCGCCTGGCTGAACAAAACCAACCCCGTTCGTTGATGAGGTAAGGCTGATGGCTGTGCAGATCGCAGTGATCGATGACTGGCAGGATGTAGCGCGGAACGTTGTGGACTGGTCGGCGCTGGATGCCATAGGCCAAGTGAATTTTGTCCATGATTACCCGGCTGACAACGAGACGCTGGCAGCACGCCTGGGTGAGTTTGAAGTGATCTGCGTGATGCGCGAGCGCACCCGGTTCGACGAGGATCTGCTGCGGCGGCTGCCGAAACTCAAACTGCTGGTCACCGGCGGCATGCGCAATGCTGCGCTCGACCTCAAAGCCGCTGCCGCCCTCGGCATTCAAGTCAGCGGCACCGACAGTTACAAACACGCCGCACCGGAACTGACCTGGGCGCTGATCATGGCCGCCACGCGCAACCTTGTCGTGGAAGCCAACGCCCTGCGTGCCGGAAAATGGCAGCAAGGTTTGGGTGGCGATCTGCATGGCAAGACCCTGGCGATTCTCGGCTTGGGCAGCATTGGCCAACGGGTCGCCCGGTTCGGTCAGGTGTTTGGTATGCGCGTGATCGCCTGGAGCGAAAACCTGACCGCCGAACGCGCTGCCGAAGTCGGGGTGACCTATGTGAGCAAACAGGAACTGTTCGAACAGGCCGACGTGCTGTCAGTGCATCTGGTGCTCAGCGACCGCAGCCGCGGATTGGTCGACGCGAAGGCGCTGGACTGGATGAAGCCGACGGCGCTGCTGGTCAACACGGCGCGCGGGCCGATCGTCGATGAAGCGGCGCTGATCAAGGCGCTGCAGAAACAGCGCCTGGCCGGGGCGGCGCTGGATGTGTTCGAGCAGGAACCGTTGCCGCCTCATCATCCGTTCAGGACGCTGGAAAATGTGCTGGCGACGCCGCATGTCGGGTACGTCAGCCAGCAGAATTACCATCAGTTCTTTTCGCAAATGATCGAGGATATTCAAGCCTGGTCTGCTGGCTCACCGATCCGGTTGCTGGGCTAACACACCCCCCCTGTGGGAGCGGGCTTGCTCGCGAAAGCGGTGTGTCATTCAACGATGATGTTGACTGATCCACCGCTTTCGCGAGCAAGTCGAATCGTCGCACCGCCGCTCCCACAGGGTTCTCCATCGGCCTAACTGACTTTCACCGCGACGAATGCCGCCGTCGAATAGGCAAAAGACCACCAAAAAGAAATGAATAATTGTTCACCCTGCGGTGTTCACCTGTCATCTCCCATGAGGATTTCTCGTGAACAACCTGACCCCGGACTCGCGGGTTTTCTGTTTCGTTGGGCCCAGGCAGAACCGCTCAACTTTTATGGCCTGTTCGATGTCCCAACCTTGATCAGCTTCGATAAAAGCATGAAATCGGTGTTTGACGGTTTGCACGAACAGGTAGCGTGGGCCATCGTGATGCTGGCCGGGCTGCATGCGCTTATCGCGCTGGTTCACCATTACGGCCTGCGAGATAACACGTTGCGCCGCATGTTGCCGGGGCGTGGTTCGAACTGAGACGAATGATCCTGTGGAGCACTGCCATGAATAGCCGTTTTCCTGTTTTTACCGCCCCGCTGCTGCTCGCCGTTGCATTATCCAGCGCCCTGGCAATGGCCAATGGCGATGATGAAGAACCGGCCAAACCCAATTGCCCCAAAGGCCAGGTCTGGGACAGCAAGTCGCAGAAGTGCGTGATGCAGACCAGCAGCCTCGTGCCGGACGCCGATCGCACCGATTACGCCTACCGCCTGGCCAAAGACGGGCGTTACAAAGAAGCCCTGGCCTTGCTCGATACGCTGAAAAACCCGAATACCGCCCAGGCGCTCAACTATCGCGGCTACGCCACGCGTAAACTGGGGCGCACCGACGAGGGCATCGGTTATTACCTGCAATCGGTGAAACTCGATCCGCAGTACGCGCAAGTCCGCGAATACCTCGGCGAAGCTTATGTGATCAAAGGTCGACTGGACCTCGCGCAGGAGCAGTTGCAGCGGATCAAATCGATTTGCGGCAACACCTGCGAGGAATACCAGGACCTGGCCGAAGCCATCCACGGCTCATCGAAAACCTGACGGGACGGAGGTCGCCATCGCCAGCGATCAGGCAATACGGGCAGAGTTGGGCCAGCACCTGGCGCGTTTATGGCGCTACGGCCTGTTGCTGTCCCGGCAACGGCATGTCGCCGAAGACCTGGTGCAGGCCACCTGCGTGCGGGCGCTTGAGCGTGCCGGGCAGTTTGTCCCCGGCACCCGTATGGACCGCTGGCTGCTGAGCATTCTGCATTCGATCTGGCTCAACGAAGTACGCGCGAGGCGGGTGCGCCAGGGTCAGGGGCTAGTGGATGCCGAGCATGCCCTGTCGTTCGACGGTGAATACGCCGCGCAGACCCACGTGTTCGCGACGCAGGTGATACGACGCGTCGATGCACTGCCTGAAGCCCAGCGCGAAACCGTGTTTCTGGCCTACGTCGAAGGTTTGTCCTATCGCGAAGTCGCCGAAGTGCTGGATGTGCCCATCGGCACGGTCATGAGCCGACTGGCCGCCGCACGGGCGAAACTGGCCGAGTATCCGCCGTTGCACACCGTGCCGAACCCTTCCACCGGAGAACGTCGATGAACGAACACGCAAAACCGTCAGACGAGCAACTGGTGGCCTACCTCGATGACCAACTCGATACCGACCAGCGCAGCCGCATCGACGCGGCCATCGCCGAAGATTCGGTGCTCAACCTTCGCCTGCAATGGCTGGCCCGCAGCAGCCTGCCGTTCCGGGAGGTCTACGACGAAGTGACACAGCAGGCGCCGCTGGACCGCATGCAAGCCATGCTCGACACCTTGCCCTCGCCTGCCCGGCCCGCGATGAGTCGACGCTGGTTTCTTGCCGCGGCGGCCGGTCTGGTGGTGAGCGGTGTGCTGGCGGACCGGTTGTTCATCGGCTGGCAATCGAGTCAGCGCAAAAGCAATTGGCGCGGGCTGGTGGCGGACTACATGGCGCTTTACGTACCGCAGACACTGGAACACTTGCCCACCGACGAAGCCGTTCAACGGGCGCAATTGCGCACTATCGACGCTCGCCTGGGGTTGAATCTTTTGCCTGGGCAGCTGGCCCTGCCACGCCTGGAACTCAAACGCGCGCAGATTCTTGAATACGACGGCATGCCCATTGCGCAGATTACGTATCTGGATCCGGCCCACGGCCCGGTGGCGCTTTGCGTGACACGTTCCAACAGCGGCAGCCGGCACTTCGCGCACGAGCGTCGACACGAGATGAACGTGGTGTATTGGGCGGACATGGAGCATGCGTGGATGCTGATCGGGCATAACCCGGCGACGGAGCTGGAGGAGATGGCGAAGGTGTTGCGCGACCGGTTGAGCACTTGATCAAACAGGTCGTGCCTGCCTCTGTGGCGAGGGAGCTTGCTCCCGCTGGCCGCGAAGCGGCCCCGACGTTAAGTCAGGTACACCGCGAGTGCAGGATTTACGACTGCTTCGCAGTCGCACGGGAGCAAGCTCCCTCGCCACAGGATTGCGCTGGTTCATGCAGGGGTCGGTAGCCACAACCGGAACCGCGCACCGCCCAGCGGTGAAGGTTCGACCGTGAGCGTCCCGCCCTGCGCTTCCAGCGCCCGACGGCTGATCGCCAGCCCCAGCCCAAACCCGCCCGTCGCTCGATCCCGACTGCGGTCCAAACGGTAGAACGGCTCGAAAATCCGCTCGCGCTCATCATCCGGAATGCCGATTCCGTCGTCATCAACCCAGATCTCACAACCCTCGGCGCACACCTGAACACCAATCTGAATGCGCTTCTCGCAATAGCGCATCGCGTTGCGCAACAGGTTCTGAATGGCGCGGGCGGTCAGGCGCGGGTCAAGGCTGAAGCGTTCGATCTGGCCATGAAGCAGCACGTCGATCACGATTTGAGGAGAGTCCAGTTCTTCGTCAACGCTGCCGAGAATACTGTCGATGAATTCGTCCAGCGACACGTCGACCCGTTCTGGCAACCGCGCCGGATTTTGCAGGCGACTGTACGACAGCAACTCCAGCACCAACTCATCCAGTTCGCGAATGTGCGCAACCAGCCCTTGCAGGCGTTCGCGGCTGGTGGCCGGCAAGTCGTCGGACAGCGCCAGGGCCAGGCCGAAATCCAGTCGGGTCAACGGCGTGCGCAGTTCGTGAGAGACGGCGTTGAGCAAATCCCGCTGCTGGTTGAGCAGGTTTTCAATGTCGCCAGCCATGGTGTCGAACACGTTGGCCAGGCTACCAATGTTGGAGCTGGCGGAAATCTTCGTGCGCTCGCTCAAGTGACCTTTACCGAAGCGCTCAGCGGTGCCTTTGAGGCGTTCCAAGTCGCGCCAGTGCGGGCGCAGCCACAGCAACAGACACGCGAGCATGGTCGCGCCGATCAGCACGTTGATGCTCCAGTACAACAAATTGACGTCCAGCGGGTCCGGCGGCACGACCATTTGCACCACGACTTGCGCGTTCAGCGGCGCCACCGCCAGCGTGCGCCAGCCCCAGTCGCCGATGCGCACAACGTTCTCGCCGCGCTGCAGACGTTGCTGTTCGGCCAGGGTGAAGCCCTCATCGTCATTGCGGCTCAGGACGATGTGCAGCGGACTGAATTGCTCGTCCATCTCAGTCGCCAGCGCCGGCCATTGCGCCTCGGGCACGGCGTGAAACTGCTTGACGATGAGGGTTTGCAACCCGCGGGAATAATCGAGGTTGTAGGTGACAAAGCGCTCCTGAAAGACCTTGATCACCACGTCCGGCACCAGATAAATCGCCGCGCTGTACGAGACGATCGTCACCAGATACAAGCGAAAGAGGATTCTGAACATCGCCTCAGCATTCCCATTCGGAGCGGCTGAACAGGTAACCCTTGCCCCACACGGTCTTGATCTTGCGCGCTTCGCCGGCGTGGTCGTCGAATTTGCGCCGTAACTTGGAGATCGCCACGTCCACCGAACGGTCGGTGCCGTTGAATTCGATACCGCGCAGGCGTTGCAGGATCTGATCGCGGCTCAGCACTTCACCGGCATGCCGGGCCAGCACCACCAGCAGGTTGTATTCGCCGCTGGACAGCTCGACCAGTTGCTCGCGCCAGGTCACGGTGCGCTCGGACAGGTCGATGCACAGATTGCCCATGAGAATGCGATCGTTGGCGGTCTGCGGTTCGCTGAGGCTGCTGCGGCGCAACAGCGTTCGGACACGGGCCAGCAACACCCGGGGTTCGCAGGGTTTGGTGACGTAGTCATCGGCGCCCATTTCCAGGCCCAGCACCTGATCGTGGCTGTCGTCGCGGGCGGTGAGCATCAGGATCGGCAGCGTGGCCGAATCCGCGCGCAGCAAGCGACAGACTTGCAGGCCGTCGAGGCCCGGCAGCATCAGGTCGAGGATCACCAGGTCCGGCGGATTGACCCGCGCCCGTTCGCGCACGTGATCGCCGCGGCTGATCACGCTGACGGAATAGCCGTTGCGTTCCAGGTAGCTGGCAATCAGCTCAGAGAGCGCGGTGTCGTCTTCGACCAGGAGGATGTTGGGCATGGGTGTTTCCAGGGAGTTCTGTGGCGATCATAAGGCCGCCTTCGCGAGCAAGCCCGCTCCCACATTGGATCTTCTGTGTGTCATCAATATTTGGCACACAGAAGAACCAATGTGGGAGCGGGCTTGCTCGCGAAGGCGGCCTCGAAGTCGCAAAAGGAATCAAGCCGTGAAGGATATACGCCCTCACCCGCCCCTGAGCAAAACCCTTACACAATTTCACACAGCACCAACAAAGCTTCACCTCTACCCTCGTCGGCTGCCCGTAGGATGCGGGAGTTCATTATTGGGGTATTTACATGTCAAAGAACCTGCTTGCCAAGCTCAGCCTGCTGGCACTGGCGTTGACGCTGAGCGCTTGTGACAAGTCCTCGAACGCCGAAGAACAGGCGCCATTGGCCACCGTGCGCATCGAAACCCTCGACGCCCGGCCTCTGTCGATCACCAGCGAACTGAGCGGGCGGATTGCCGCGCCACGGATTGCCGAAGTTCGCGCCCGTGTCGCCGGCGTCGTTTTGCAACGGGTCTTTCGCGAAGGCAGCGATGTGAAAAAAGGCGACGTGCTGTTTCGCATCGATCCCGCGCCGTTCAAGGCTGACCTGGACAGCGCCGAAGCGGAACTGCGAAAAGCCGAGGCCAATGCGTTTCAGGCGCGCCTGCAAGAGCAGCGTTATGCCCAGTTGATCGAAGGCAACGCCATCAGCGGTCAGGACTACGACAACGCCCGGGCCGCCGTCCGGCAAACCGCCGCCGAGGTCGCCGCGAACAAGGCTGCGGTTGAGCGGGCGAAACTCAATCTCGGCTACGCCACCGTCACCGCGCCGATTTCCGGGCGCATCGGTCGCGCACTGGTCACCGAAGGCGCGTTGGTCGGGCAGAACGAAACCACGCCGCTGGCATTGATTCAGCAGCTGAACCCGATTCATGCCGACCTCACCCAATCAACCCGAGAACTCAACGATTTGCGCCGCGCCTTCCGCTCCGGTCAGTTGAAGGAAGTGGGTCAGGGTCAGGCCAAAGCCACGCTGATCCAGGACGACGGCAGTTTCTATCCCTTGCCGGGCAAGCTGCTGTTCACCGACATCACCGTCGATCCGGGCACCGGCCAGATCATCCTGCGCAGCGAATTCCCCAACCCGGACCTCGACTTGCTGCCCGGCAGCTTCGTGCGGGTGCGCCTGGAACAAGCGGTGAATCAGCAAGGCATCAGCGTGCCGCAACGGGCTATCCAGCGTGATAGCGCCGGCATTGCTCAGGTGCTGTTGCTCGACGCGGATCAACGGGTCGGCCAGCAACCGGTTGAGCTCGGCGCCGTGCAAAACGATCGCTGGATCGTCACCGCAGGCCTCAAGCCCGGCGACCGCATCGTCATCGAAGGCCTGCAACACGCCAAGCCCGGCGAGAAAGTGCAGATCGACGACTCCCCTTTTCCACTTGCCCAGGCCACTGGTCAGTAAGCAGGACGCTTTTTTATGCCGCAGTTCTTTATCGATCGCCCGGTGTTCGCCTGGGTGGTTGCCTTGTTCATCCTGCTGGCGGGCGCCCTGGCCATTCCGCAGTTGCCGGTGGCGCAGTACCCCGATGTCGCGCCGCCGCAGATCGAAATCTATGCCGTGTACCCCGGTGCTTCCGCGCAGACCGTGGACGAGAGCGTGGTCAGCCTGATCGAGGAAGAGCTCAACGGCGCCGATCATCTGTTGTATTTCGAGTCCCAGAGCAGCCTCGGCAGCGCCACGATCAAGGCGACTTTCCAACCGGGCACCAACCCGGAAATGGCCCAGGTGGATGTGCAGAACCGCCTGAAAGTCGTGGAGTCGCGTCTGCCGCAAGCGGTGAATCAGCAAGGCTTGCAAGTAGAGAAAGTCTCCGCCGGTTTCCTGCTGCTGATCACCCTGACCTCCACCGACGGCAAGCTCGACGACGTGGCGCTCAGCGATTACCTGGCGCGCAATGTGATGAACGAGATCAAGCGTCTGGACGGTGTCGGCAAGGCCCAGTTGTATGGCGCCGAACGGGCGATGCGGATCTGGATCGACCCGCAGAAGCTGATCGGTTTCAACCTGACGCCAGCCGACGTCAACGCTGCCATCGTCGCGCAGAATGCTCAGGTCTCGGCGGGCAGCATCGGCGATTTGCCAACCCGCACCACCCAGGAAATCACCGCGACCATTCTGGTCAAAGGTCAGCTGTCGACCCCGGAAGAATTTGCTGACATCGTACTCAAGGCCAATCCCGACGGTTCCACCGTGCGCATCGGCGATGTGGCCCGGGTCGAAATCGGCAGCCAGGAATATCAGTTCGGCACGCGCCTGAACGGCAATCCGTCCACCGCCGTCGGCGTGCAGTTGTCGCCCGGCGCCAACGCCCTGAGCACCGCGACCCTGGTGCGGGCGAAGATGGATGAACTGGCGCGCTACTTCCCGGCCAACGTTGAATACAAGATCCCGTACGACACCTCGCCCTTCGTCAAAGTCTCGATCACCAAAGTGGTTTACACCCTGGTCGAAGCAATGGTGCTGGTGTTTGCGGTGATGTTCCTGTTCCTGCAAAACATCCGCTACACCCTGATTCCGACCCTCGTGGTGCCGGTGGCGCTGATGGGCACCTTTGCGACCATGTTGGCGCTGGGGTTCTCGATCAACGTGCTGACCATGTTCGGCATGGTGCTGGCCATCGGCATTCTGGTGGACGACGCCATCGTCGTGGTGGAGAACGTCGAGCGGATCATGGTCACCGAAGGCCTGTCGCCGAAAGAGGCGACACGCAAGGCCATGAAGCAGATCACCGGGGCGATCATCGGCATCACCCTGGTGCTGGTCGCAGTGTTTATTCCGATGGCGTTCATGCAAGGTTCGGTCGGGGTGATTTACCGGCAGTTCTCGTTGTCGATGGCGACGTCGATCCTGTTCTCGGCCTTCCTCGCCCTGACCTTGACCCCGGCGCTTTGCGCGACCTTGCTCAAGCCGGTTGCCAAGGGCGAACATCACGCCAAGGGCGGTTTCTTCGGCTGGTTCAACCGGCGCTTCGAGCAACTGACCGAGCGCTATCAGGGCTGGGTCGCCTATGCACTGAAACGCAGCGGTCGCTACCTGCTGATCTACGGCGTGCTGCTGATCGGCCTGAGTCTGTGCTTCAGTCGTCTGCCCTCCTCGTTCCTGCCGGTGGAGGATCAGGGTTACACCATCACCGACATTCAACTGCCACCGGGCGCGAGCAGAAATCGCACGGTGCAGGTGGTCGAGCAAATCGAAGCCCACAACGCCACGGAACCTGGCGTCGGTGACAGCACGGTGATTCTCGGTTTCAGCTTTTCCGGCAGCGGGCAGAACGCGGCGTTGGCGTTTACCACGTTGAAAGACTGGTCGGATCGCGGCAGCGACGACTCGGCGAGTTCGATTGCCGACCGCGCCAACATCGCGCTGAGCCAGATCAAGGACGCCGTGGCGTTCTCGGTCCTGCCGCCGCCGGTGGACGGCCTCGGCACCTCCAGCGGTTTCGAGTTCCGCTTGCAGGACCGTGGCGGCCTCGGCCATGCCACGCTGATGCAGGCGCGCAGCGAGTTGCTGGCGGCCGCCGAGAAAAGTCCGATCCTGATGAACGTGCGCGAAAGCGCGCTGGCCGAAGCGCCGCAGGTGCAATTGATCGTCGACCGCAAACAGGCGAATGCGCTGGGTGTTTCGTTCGCCGACATCGGCAGCGTGCTCTCCACTGCCGTCGGTTCGGCCTACATCAACGACTTCCCCAATCAGGGGCGGATGCAGCGGGTGGTGGTTCAGGCTGAAGGCGATCAGCGCAGTCAGGTCACGGATTTGCTGAAGATTCATGTGCGCAACAGCAGCGGAAAAATGGTGCCGCTGTCCGCCTTCGTCCAGGCCAAATGGACCCAGGGGCCGGCGCAATTGACCCGTTACAACGGCTACCCGGCGATCAGCATTTCCGGTGAGCCGACGCCGGGCCACAGCACCGGTGAAGCCATGGCGGAAATCGAACGGCTGGTGGCGCAAGGGCCGGCAGGCTTGGGTCAGGAATGGACCGGGCTGTCGTTGCAGGAACGGCTGTCCGGCAGCCAGGCGCCGATTTTGCTCGGGTTGTCGCTGCTGATCGTGTTCCTGTGCCTGGCGGCGTTGTATGAAAGCTGGTCGATTCCGACCTCGGTGCTGCTGGTGGTGCCGCTCGGCGTGCTCGGCGCGGTGCTGGCGGTGACCTTGCGCGGGATGCCCAACGACGTGTTTTTCAAGGTCGGGCTGATCACCATCATCGGCCTGTCGGCGAAGAACGCGATTCTGATCATCGAGTTCGCCAAGAGCCTGTACGACGAAGGCCACGACCTGATCGACGCCACCCTGCAAGCCGCGCGCCTGCGCCTGAGGCCGATCGTCATGACGTCCCTGGCGTTCATCCTCGGCGTCGTGCCGCTGGCAATCGCCACCGGCGCCAGCTCGGCGAGCCAACAGGCCATCGGCACCGGCGTGATCGGCGGGATGATCACCGCGACCCTGGCGGTGGTGTTTGTGCCGGTGTTTTTTGTGGTGGTGATGAAGCTGGTGCGCAAACGCCACAAAGCTAACTGAACAAACACAACCCCCCTGTGGGAGCGGGCTTGCTCGCGAATGCGGTGTATCAGTCGACATCAACGTTGACTGACACACCGCATTCGCGAGCAAGCCCGCTCCCACAGGGGATCTCATTGGCTGCAGCAGTGTGGTCACAACGGACTGCGCTGGGCTAAGGTGTTTGCAAAGCCCCAACCCATCGAGCCTCCATGCCCTTCCTCGCCCGCACCCACCCTCGCCTGTCCGCCGCGGCCACCCTCGGCGTCGCGGTGGGCATTCTGGCTCCGGCCGACTCGATCATCAGCAAAATCCTCTTCGGCTGGAACGCCGGGGTCTGGACCTACCTGCTTTTGATGCTCTGGCTCACCACCCGGGCCAAAGCGCCGGACGTGAAGCGCATTGCCGAGGTCGAAGACGAGAACGCCGGGCTGGTGCTGTTCGTGGTGTGCATCGCTGCGATTGCGAGCCTGGCGACCATCGCCTTCGAACTCACCGGCAGCCGGGACCTGGAAATCACTCGCAAGCTGCTGCATTACGGTTTCACCGCGCTGACCGTGATCGGTTCATGGCTGCTGATCGGGGTGATTTTCAGCGTGCATTACGCCCGTC
The DNA here is from genome assembly GCF_059695695.1 of Pseudomonas sp. LBUM1670. NCBI lineage: Bacteria > Pseudomonadati > Pseudomonadota > Gammaproteobacteria > Pseudomonadales > Pseudomonadaceae > Pseudomonas > Pseudomonas sp. LBUM1670. Next base: position 3,322,664 of record NZ_CP166783.1, read on the forward strand.
TGTTCTACACCTGGGACGGCAAAGACCCGGCGCTGCGTTTCGCCGAAGGCCTGACCACCCCCAATTACTGGGACTTCCTGTATTTCTCGTTCACCATCAGCGCGGCGGTGCAGACCTCGGATGTCGGCGTGGCGACCCGGGATTTGCGCAAGATTGTGCTGGCGCAATCGCTGATCGGCTTTCTGTTCAACACGGCGATTCTCGGGTTTTCGATCAACATCGCCGCCGGCCTGTTCAACTGATCCGTGCACAAACGTTCTAGGCATCGCCCTCGCCACGGGCGTTAACTAAGTCGGCAATCCGCCTCACAGGTGCAGCATGACGACTCACAACTGGATCGACCTGGCCCAGGACGCCGACACCGGCATCGAGACGCTGCGCGCGCATTTCGAGGGCCACGCCTACGACCCGCACTGGCATGACAGCTATCTGGTGGGCGTCACCGAGCAAGGGGTTCAGCAATTCAACTGTCGGCGAGCGAAGCACCAAAGCACACCGGGCAAGGTGTTTTTACTTGAGCCGGGCGATATTCATGACGGCGAAGCGCCAACGGTCGACGGTTTCACCTACCGCATGCTGTACCTCGACCCGCAGTGGTTGCAGCGCGAGCTGAGTGCCGTGTTCGACAACGCGCCCGACAACAGTCAGTTGAGCTTCGCCAAAACCCTGGCCACCGACGTGCGTCTGGCCAACGCCACCCGCCAGGCCTTTCAGGCGCTGCATCACGGTGAACTGAAGATCGTCCGCCAGACCGCCCTCGACGGCTTGCTCGAGCGCCTCACCACTCACCTGCACTGGCGCGCCCGTTATGGCGAAGACCCGCGTTTGCCCTTGGTGGCGCAGAAGGCTCGGGAGTATCTGCATGCTCATGCCCACGAGGACATCGGCCTCGATCAACTCGCTGCCGCAACAGGCGTCGACCGCTTCCGCCTGACCCGCGCTTTCAAGGCCGCTTACGGCATGGCGCCACACGCCTATCTGGTGCAATTGCGCCTGGCCACGGCGCGGCGAATGCTGGCCCGTGGCGAGCAACCGGCGGCGGTGGCGATGGCACTGGGGTTTGCCGATCAGAGCCATCTGGGGCGCTGGTTCGTGCGCGCTTACGGTCTGACGCCAGCGCTGTATCGCAAGCGCTGCTCAAATCTTCCAGACAGTTGATCGCGGGGTTGTGAAGATCGGCCTCAATGATCTTCACCGGAGTTTGCCCGCGATGCTGTCCTCTTTCCCGACGTTACTGCCTTTCCTGTTGTTCGCGTTCGTGGCGTCAATCACGCCCGGTCCGACCAACATTCTGGTGTTGAGCAACAGTTCTCGCTATGGGCTGGCCGCTGCCGTGCCGATCATCTTCGGCGCCTGCGCCAGCGCTGCGACGATTGTGTTGTTGGTCGGCAGCGGCGCCGGTTCCTCGCTGACCGCTTTGCCCGCGGTGCAAACCGCGATGCAGTGGATCGGCGTAGCGTGGCTGAGTTACCTGTCCTGGCAGATCTTCAGCGCTCCGGCGCAAGCCGTCACCGCGCGGGACACCGATGCCCGACTCGGACTGGTCGGCGCCGCCAGCCTGCAATTGATCAACCCGAAAACCTGGATGATGGCGCTGGCCGTGGTCAGTGTCTTTGCCGGGGGCGGTGAACAGCGTCTGGTTCACGTGATGTTTTTGTCGCTGGCGTTTTTCCTGATTTCCCTGCCGTGCCTTGGGGTCTGGGCGCTGCTCGGCGCGGGGTCTACGCGGTGGTTGCGCTCGCCCCGGGCGATGCAACGTTTCAATCGCTGCATGGCCCTGTTGCTGTTGGGATCGGCCTGGTTGAGTCTGTGGGCCTGAATCCCATTCGTCGGCCATTGTCGGACAATCGACGACGCGGGACTTGACAGCGAAATGGATTTTGCTGTCTTCTGAAACCGGTTTCAGTGCCACCTCAATCGCACGAACCTTATAATTCCAATAAGAAGGTTTCCGCCCGTGAATGATTTCTCCGCCGCCCAGCGCAGCCGCGTCACCATGCTTGATGTCGCCGAACACGCCAAAGTCTCCAAGGCCAGCGTGTCGCGGTTCATCGGCGACGATCGCGCCCTGCTGTCCGATGCGACGGCCTTGCGCATCGAACAGGCGATTGCTGAATTGGGCTATCGGCCGAACCAGATGGCCCGAGGTCTGAAACGCGGGCGCACCCGGCTGATCGGCATGCTGGTCGCTGACATCCGCAACCCTTACTCGATTGCCGTGATGCACGGGGTGGAAACCGCCTGCCGTCAGCACGGCTACAGCCTGGTGGTGTGCAACACCGACCGCGATGACGAGCAGGAATGCCAACACTTGGCGCTGTTGCGCTCCTACAACATCGAAGGGTTGATCGTGAACACCCTCGGCCACCACCGCGACGAATTGCAGGAACTGCACCGGGAGATGCCCTTGGTGCTGGTGGACCGCAAGGTCGAGCAGCTCGAAAGTGACCTGGTCGGGCTGGATAACCCGGAAGCGGTCGAGATCGCCATCGCCCACCTTGAAGAACGCGGTTACCGCGATGTGTTGCTGGTCACCGAACCGTTTGACGGCACCAGTTCGCGGATCGAGCGCGTCAGCAGCTTCAAGGCACAGATCGCTCAACGTTCGGCGCTGCGCGGGACGCTCATCGAAACCGGCAGTGACCTCACGGCAAACCTTAAAACCTTTCTCGATACACCCGGCCCCGGCCCGAAGGCGTTGTTCTGCGCGAACGGGATTGCGGCGCTGGCCGCTACCCACGCGTTGCGCGAATTGGAATGCAATCTGTTTGAAGAGATCGGTTTGATAGCGCTCGATGATCTGGATTGGTATCCGCTGGTGGGCAGCGGTATCACCGCTCTCGCGCAACCGACGGCCGAGATTGGCGCGAGTGCGTTTGAATGCTTGCTCAAGCGCTTGCGTGGGGATGACGGGCCGGTGCGGACGCTGGATTTTTCGGCGCGGTTGATTGTGCGGGGGTCGACACTTGGGAATTCTCGGTGATTGGGCCGGCCCCTTCGCGAGCAAGCCCGCTCCCACAGGGATCGCAGGTGTACACACAATATTTGTACGACACAAAACCCTGTGGGAGCGGGCTTGCTCGCGAAGAGGCCCGAAAGATCACCACAAAACTCCATCCTTTTTTTTGAACAAAAATGAAACCGGTTTCAGAGGTCCAGAACAATGAATAACCCCCCCGTCTCCATCAGCCTCTCCAGCTACGGCGCCGACCTGGTACGCCGACGCGGCCAGGGCAGTTTCATCGATATCCTGACCGCTGCTGGCGCCACCTGCATCGAATGGCGCGAAGAGTTGCTGACAACCGAAGACCCCGCACAACTGGCCGATGCCACCCAGGCCCAAGGCCTCGAAAGCGTGTACTCCTCGCCGATGGAACTGTGGCTGGCCGGACAGTCGAAACCCAATCCCGATCTGATCACCGCCCTGCAACGCGCCCAGGCTTTCGGCGCCAAATGGCTGAAAGTGTCCCTCGGCTACTTCACCGACACCAGTGACCTGCAGACCCTCGCCCAGGCTCTGGGCAGAAGCGCCGTGCAATTGCTGGTGGAAAACGATCAGACCTTGCACGGTGGTCGCATCGAACCGTTTCAGCGCTTTTTCGCAGCGGTCGAGCAACACAACGTGCCGGTCAAAATGACCTTCGATATCGGCAACTGGCACTGGCAGGATCAGTCCGCCAGCAGCGCTGCACGCCTGCTGGGGCGCCACGTCGGCTATGTGCACTGCAAGGCCGTCTCGCGTCGGGCCGACGGCAAACTGATTGCCATACCGCCTGCCGCCAGCGACCTGCATCTGTGGGAGCAACTGCTGCGGCACATGGCCCAAGGCGTAATGCGGGCAGCGGAATATCCACTGCAAGGCGACGATCTGGTACAGCTCACCACCGAGCACGTCGCCGCCCTCGCCCGCCTCGGCAACACACGCTTGGAGAGCACTCATGCCTGAGATCGATATTCTGTCGTTCGGTGAAACCATGGCGATGTTCGTCGCCGATCAGAACGGCGAACTGGCCAACGTCGACCACTTCCACAAGCGCATTGCCGGGGCCGACAGCAACGTCGCCATCGGTTTGTCGCGACTGGGATTCAACGTGGCATGGCTGAGCCGGGTCGGTGACGATTCGCTGGGTCGGTTCGTGATCGACACGCTGAAAAAGGAAGGCATCGATTGCAGCAACGTCGCCATCGATGCTGCCCATCCGACCGGGTTTCAGCTCAAGTCGCGCACCGACGATGGCGACGATCCCATGGTCGAGTACTTCCGGCGTGGTTCGGCGGCGAGTCATTTGTCGCCGCAGTCGATCGTTCCCGAGCTGCTCAAGGCGCGGCACTTGCACGCCACCGGCATTCCTCCCGCGCTGTCGGAAACGGCGCGGCAGATGTCGTTCGAACTGATGACCCGCATGCGCGAGGCCGGGCGCAGTGTCTCCTTCGACCCCAACCTGCGCCCGAGCCTGTGGGCCAGCACGCAACAGATGATCAGCGAGGTCAACCGCCTCGCCGCCCTTGCTGACTGGGTGCTGCCGGGTTTGAGCGAAGGTCGTTTGCTGACGGGCTACGAAGACCCCGCCGATATCGCGGCGTTCTATCTCGACCAGGGTGCCGAAGCAGTGGCGATCAAGCTCGGCCCGCACGGTGCGTATTACCGCACGCATCTGGATCAAGGTTTCGTGGCGGGCGTGCCCGTAGAAACGGTGGTCGACACCGTCGGTGCCGGCGACGGTTTTGCCGTCGGCATGATCAGCGCGCTGCTGGAAAACCACAGCTTTGCCGACGCCGTGAAGCGTGCCAACTGGATTGGTAGTCGGGCGGTGCAGAGTCGGGGGGATATGGAGGGGTTGCCGACCCGTTCCGAAATGTCCGTCGAGTTCGAGGCCGCCCTTCGCGAGCAAGCCCGCTCCCACATGGGATTTTGTGTACGACTCTGAACCCATGTGGGAGCGGGCTTGCTCGCGAAGGGGCCAGCACAGTCACTAAAGATTTAAACCGTTACCTGCTGCGACAAAAACAACAAGCTCAGGAGCACCATCATGAAAACCGCAACGCTCGCCGCCCGCCGCTGGTGGTACATCATGCCCATCGTGTTCATCACCTACAGCCTGGCGTACCTGGACCGCGCCAACTATGGGTTCGCCGCCGCCTCCGGAATGGCCGCCGACCTGATGATCACCCCGGGCCTGTCGTCGATGCTCGGCGCGCTGTTCTTCCTCGGCTACTTTTTCTTCCAGGTGCCGGGGGCGATCTACGCGCAAAAGCACAGCGTGAAGAAACTGATTTTCGTCAGCCTGATCCTCTGGGGCAGCCTGGCCACCTTGACCGGGATCGTCTCCAACGCCTACTGGCTGATCGTCATTCGCTTCATGCTCGGCGTGGTCGAGGCCGCGGTGATGCCGGCGATGCTGATCTACCTGTGCCACTGGTTCACCCGCGCCGAACGCTCCCGGGCCAACACCTTCCTGATTCTCGGCAACCCGGTGACCATGCTCTGGATGTCGGTGGTGTCGGGTTATCTGGTGCAGCATTACAGCTGGCGCTGGATGTTCATCATCGAAGGCTTGCCGGCAGTGCTCTGGGCGTTTATCTGGTGGCGTCTGGCGGATGATCGTCCGGCCCAGGCGAAGTGGCTCAGCGACCAGGAAAAGCAAGATCTGGAAAGCGCCCTTGCCGCCGAACAGGTCGGCATCAAAGCGGTGAAGAACTACGCCGAAGCCTTCCGCTCACCGAAAGTGATCATCCTGGCCCTGCAGTTTTTCTGCTGGAGCATCGGCGTCTACGGTTTCGTGCTGTGGCTGCCGTCGATCCTCAAGGCCGGCGCGCAAATGGACATGGTCGAAGCCGGCTGGCTGTCGGCGCTGCCGTATCTGGCGGCGGTGATCGGCATGCTGCTGGTGTCCTGGGGCTCGGACAAATTGCAGAAGCGCAAACGCTTCGTCTGGCCGCCGCTGCTGATCGCCTCGATTGCGTTCTACGGTTCGTACGCGCTGGGCGCCGAACATTTCTGGTGGTCCTACACCCTGCTGGTGATTGCCGGCGCCTGCATGTATGCGCCTTACGGACCGTTCTTCGCCATCATTCCGGAAATCCTCCCGGCCAACGTGGCGGGTGGCGCGATGGCGTTGATCAACAGCATGGGCGCACTGGGTTCCTTTGGCGGCTCCTATCTGGTCGGTTACCTGAACAGCTCCACTGGTTCGCCCGGCGCGTCCTACCTGCTGATGAGCGGCGCGCTGATGTTCTCGGTGGTGCTGACGATTTTCCTCAAGCCCGGCGCGAGTGACCGGGAGCGTCCCTCGGTTGCGGTAACACGCCCAACCGCCGCCCATCCTTGAATTGATGTAGAGATGAATACGATGAAAAAGCAGGTCGTTCTGTACAAGAAACTCTCGCCGCTGCTGATGGCCCGCCTGCATGAGCAGAGCGAAGTGACGCTGATCGACAACCTCGACGCCGAAGGGCTCGCGCAGCTGCGTGAAGCCCTGCCCCGCGCTCACGGTTTGCTGGGCGCCAGCCTGAAACTGGACGCCGGGTTGCTGGATCTGGCGCCGAATCTGCAAGCCATCAGCAGCGTGTCCGTGGGCGTCGACAACTACGACATCGACTACCTGACCGAGCGGCGCATCCTGCTCAGCAACACCCCGGACGTGCTCACCGAAACCACCGCCGACACCGGTTTCGCGCTGATTCTGGCGACGGCCCGGCGCGTGGTGGAACTGGCGAATCTGGTTCGCGCCGGCCAGTGGAAACGCAACATCGGCCCCGCGCAGTTCGGCACCGATGTACACGGCAAAACCCTGGGCATCATCGGCATGGGGCGGATTGGCGAAGCGTTGGCCCAGCGCGGGCATTTCGGTTTCGGCATGCCGGTGATCTATCACAGCCACTCGCCGAAACCGGCGGTGGAGCAGCGCTTCGATGCGCAATACCGCAGCCTGCCGGAGCTGTTGCAGCAAGCCGATTTCGTCTGCCTGACCTTGCCGCTGACGGCAGAGACCGAAGGGCTGATCAGCGCGGAGCAATTTGCGCTGATGCGCCCGGAAACCATCTTCATCAATATTTCACGGGGCAAAGTCGTGGACGAAGCGGCGCTGATCGAGGCGTTGCGCTCGGGGCAGATTCGCGCGGCGGGGCTGGATGTGTTCGAGCGTGAACCGTTGAATCCTGACTCGCCGCTGTTGAAGTTGAACAATGTGGTGGCGACGCCGCACATTGGCTCGGCGACCCATGAAACGCGGGAAGCGATGGCCACGTGTGCGGTGGACAATCTGTTGGCGGCGCTGGCGGGTGAGCGGCCGAAGAATCTGGTGAATGTGCGGGCGTGGAAGGGCTGAAGATTTAGTCGCCTGTCAGTCAGTCTTCGCGAGCAAGCCCGCTCCCACATTGGTTTTGTGAATGCCGCAGATCCAATGTGGGAGCGAGCCTGCTCGCGAAGAGGCCGGCACAGACAACGCAAATTCCTCAGGCACGCCGAGCCTTTCCCACATGGGATCTGTGGCGTTCACAATACCCTGTGGGAGCGGGCTTGCTCGCGAAGGGGCCGGCACAGACAACGCAAATTCCTCAGGCCCGCCTCGCCTCAAGAAGATCCGCCGCACACAACGCAATCCGCCGACACGCATCCGCCAGTTTCTGCCGATCCACCACCAACCCGATCCGGATATGCCCCGCCGCACTCGGCCCGAACGCTTCACCGGCCAGCACTGACACACCATAACCCTCCAACAACCGCTCGGCGAAGTGCTGGGCAGACAGTCCGGTCTGGCGCACATCGACCATCACGAACATCCCGCCATCCGGCCGAACCGCCCGCAACCCTGGACACGCGTTCAGGCTCGCGCACACCAGATCGCGACGCTGACGATATTCCTCGCGCATCATTGCCACTTCCGGCAGATTCCCGTCCAGCGCGACTTGCGCCGCGTTCTGCACAAAATCCGGAATGCCGAACAGCATGCACAACGACAGATGTTCCAGATGGTCAATCAGGGTTTTCGGCCCGATCACCCAGCCCACTCGCCAGCCGGTCATGGCGTGCGATTTGGACAGGCTGTCAATCGTCGCGGTGCGCTCGGCCATGCCCGGCAGGCTGGCGGGGCTGATGTGCTCGCCTTCGTACAACAAATCGCTATAGACCTCGTCACTGATGAGCCACAGGTTATGCCGAGCACAGAGCGTCGCCAGTTCCTGCCAGGTCTTCAGCGGCAAACTGGCGCCGGAAGGATTGTTTGGACTGTTGAGCAAAATGGCGCGGGTTTTCGGCGTAATCAGCGCCGCGACATCCGCCGGGTCGACCCGAAAGGCGTTCTCCGGCCGCACCGCCACCGGCACCACCTTGGCGCCGCAGGCGCCGAACACGCCTTCATAGGTCACGTACATGGGTTCGGCGACGATCACTTCATCGCCCGGATCGAGCAGGCATTGCACGACCGAATACACCCCGCATTGCGCGCCGGGCATCACAATCACTTCATCGACATCCACCGTCTGCCCACTGCGCCGCCGATGACGGCTGACGATGCTGTCGCGCAGCCCACGACTTCCGCGCACTTCTGCGTAATGGGTATCGCCGGCCAACAGGCTGTCGATGCACGCCTGAACGATGGGCCGCGGCGTATCGAAGTCCGGATCGCCCACCGACAGCAGTAATACATCGACGCCTTGCTCTCGTAACTCCAATGCTCGGTAATGAATTTGCCAGGCCGCAGCGCCGTCGCCGGCGATTCGTTGGGTCAAGGCTGAATAGCGCATGTATTTCTCCAGTCGCGCGTGTTCCTAGCCTCAACCCTATCTCAAATCACGAAACACGCCACCATCGCATTCAAATCGACAGCCAGGCGTGACCGTTCGTGGGTGGCGGCGCTGGTCTGATTGGCACCCGCGGCGGACTGGATGGCCAGGTCGCGGGCTGAAACACCCAATCCCCTGTAGGAGCGAAGCTTGCTCGCGAAGGACGTCAACGATGACGCGGGTTGCCTGGATGAACGCAGTGGTCTCACGTCCTTCGCGAGCAAGCTTCGCTCCTACAGGGATCGCGGCGTATTCAGGGTTGGCGTGTGGCCATTCGCCAAACGCGCGCGATATCGCTCGCCCGCTCACACAACAACCGTGGTGCCTCGGCGCATGCCTGTTCCAGTGTCATCGGCCCGCTCGCCAGGGCAAACGCGGCATCAATGCCATGCTCGTACAGCGCCTGATAACCCTCGCCCAACGTGCCGGCGATGACGATGACCGGCACGCCGTGATGCCGAGCGATGCGCGCGACGCCAAACGGTGTCTTGCCGCGCAAGGTCTGCGCATCGAAGCGGCCTTCGCCGGTGATCACCAGGTCAGCGCCCTTCACCGCCTCGGCCAGGCCAACCAGCTCGGCGACCACTTCAACCCCGGCCTTGAACTGCGCACCGAGAAACGCCTTGGCGGCAAACCCCAGACCGCCCGCCGCACCGCTCCCCGGTTCGTCACGTACGTCTTTGTTCAAAACCCGGGCGCACAGTTCGGCGAAGTGTCCGAGGGCGCGGTCCAGTTGCTCGACCTGCTCCGGTGAGGCGCCTTTCTGCGGGCCGAAAATCACCGAGGCTCCGTGGGGGCCGCACAGCGGATTGTTGACGTCGGCGGCGATGTCGAAGCGCACCTGAGCCAGACGCGGATCGAGGTCGGTGAGATCAATCCTGGCCAAGTGCGACAACGCCAATCCGCCGGGTGCCAAGGTGTGTTCCTGTGCATCCAGCAGCTTTACGCCCAGGGCTTGCATCGCCCCCGCGCCACCATCGTTGGTGGCGCTGCCGCCGATCGCGAGGATCACCCGTTGCGCCCCGGCATCGAGTGCGGCGCGGATCAGCTCGCCGGTGCCGAACGTGCTGCTGACACAGGCATCGCGCTGCCCCGGCGGAACCCGTTGCAGGCCACTGGCCTCGGCCATTTCGATGATTGCGGTCAGGTTCTGTGGCAGCCAGCCCCACGCGGCATCGACCGTTGTGCCTAGCGGTCCGCGGACATTGTTTCGCCGCAGCTGGCCTTCGCAGGCGGCCAGAATCGATTCGACCGTGCCTTCTCCACCATCGGCCATCGGACATTTGATCAACTGCGCATCGGGCCAGACTTGCGCCAGCCCGAGGGCAATGGCATCGGCCACACCCTGAGCACTCAGGCTGTCCTTGAACGAATCGGGGGCAATGACGATCTTCATGCGAATTCTCCAGTTCCAATGCCCTCATGCTGCCAGCAGGACCGAACAATAACGCCGGTCTGCTGCACAAGTGGCACGGAGGATTATTGTTCATTTCCACAAATCCATCTGTGCGCACCTTTCAATGTAGGAGCTGCCGCAGACTGCGATTTTTTGATCTTGCTCTGTTCGGCCTTGCTGAAAATCAAAAGATCGCAGCCTTCGGCAGCTCCTACACGGGATTTGCATCGTTCAACAAATCTGTGTTCCCACCACGGATCACTGTGGGAGCGGGCTTGCTCGCGAAAGCGGTGGGTCAGACGACTACAATGTTGACTGACCCACCGCATTCGCGAGCAAGCCCGCTCCCACATTTGATTCCTGGGTGTTCGATATTTCAGTTTGATCCGCGCGGGTGTTCTGGTATTTGATTGAGCCTTTCTCACCGGTAAAAGGATTTCGTCATGAGCTATCGCACGCTGGGTCATTCGGGTTTGCAGGTGTCCACCCTGACCCTGGGCACCATGATGTTCGGCGAACAGACCAGCACCGAAGATTCCCTGCGGATTATCGACAAGGCCTGGGACCAGGGCATCAACTTCATCGACACTGCCGACGTCTACACCGGCGGCCGCTCTGAAGAAATCGTCGGCGAAGCGATTGCCGGTAACCGCCACGAATGGGTGCTTGCCACCAAAGTCGGATTCGGTCCGGTGGAGGGCGTACCGAACCGCAGCGGCCTGAGCCGCAAGCATATTTTCAACGGCATCGACGCCAGCCTCACGCGGCTGGGCACCGACTACCTCGACCTCTATTACTTGCACCGCGAAGACCACAACACGCCGCTGGAGGTCACGGTGTCAGCCATCGGCGACCTGATTCGCCAGGGCAAAATCCGCTACTGGGGTTTGTCGAACTACCGCGCCTGGCGCATCGCCGAGGTGATTCGCATCGCCGACAAACTCGGTGTCGACCGCCCTGTCATCAGCCAGCCGTTGTACAACATCGTCAACCGTCAGGCCGAAACCGAACAGATCACTGCCGCGCAAACCTATGGTCTGGGCGTGGTGCCTTACAGCCCGCTGGCGCGCGGGGTGCTCAGCGGCAAATACGCGCCGGATGTAAAACCGGACGCCAACAGCCGCGCCGGTCGCGCAGACAAACGCATTCTGGAAACCGAATGGCGCGTGGAATCCCTGCGCATCGCCCAGCAGATCCAGCAATACACGCAAGATCGTGGCGTGGGCATTGTCGAGTTCGCGATTGCCTGGGTGCTGAACAACAGCGCCGTCACTTCTGCCATTGTCGGGCCGCGTACCGAAGAACAATGGGACGCCTACACTAAGGCGCAGGCGGTGAAGATTACGGCTGAGGATGAAGCGTTTATCGATACGCTGGTGACGCCGGGGCATGCGTCGACGCCGGGGTTCAATGATGTGAGCCATTTCGTGTCCGGCCGTAAGCCCCGCAACACCTGAAGAAACGCGGGCTAATGTGGGAGCGGGCTTGCTCGCGAAGGCGGAGTGTCAGTCAACTTTATTCGTGACTGACACACCGCCTTCGCGAGCAAGCCCGCTCCCACAGTTTGTCGGTGTTGAACAGTTAGTCAATATTCGACCGTAAAACCACGTATCCTTCGCCCCCCGTTTCACCTTCCACTTCGCGAGGGCAGTTTGTCTAAAGGTATCGCTCTATCGGTGTCGGCCTCAGTGCTGTTTGCCGTCATGTATTACTACACCTCACTGCTTACCCCGTTGAGCGGTGTGGAGATTTTCGGCTGGCGCATGCTGCTGACCGTGCCGTGCATGACCGTGTTCATGCTGGTGTCCGGGGAATGGAAGCGCGTGGTCGCGATTGTCCGGCGGGCCGCCGCCTGGCCGAAACTGATCCCTGGGCTGATCGCCTCTTCTGCCTTGGTCAGCGTGCAACTCTGGCTGTTCATGTGGGCGCCACTCAATGGCTACAGCCTCGATGTGTCGCTGGGCTATTTTCTGTTGCCGTTGACCATGGTCCTGACCGGGCGACTCGCCTACGGTGAGCGCCTTTCCTATCTGCAGAAAGTTGCCGTGTTTTTTGCCAGCCTCGGTGTGATCAACGAGGTGTATCAGGTCGGTGGTTTTTCCTGGGCGACGTTGCTGGTGTGCGTCGGCTATCCGACCTATTTCATCCTGCGCAAACGTCTGGCGACGGATAACCTGGGCGGCTTGTGGCTGGACATGGCATTGACGCTGCCCGTCGCCTTCTGGTTCGTGCAGACGGGCGAGCAAGGTTTCAACGTGTTTGATCAGCATCCATGGCTGTCGTTGTTGATCCCGATCCTTGGCGTGATCAGCGCCTCGGCGCTGGTGATCTACATCATCGCCAGCCGGCTGTTGCCGTTCAGCCTGTTCGGGCTGTTGAGCTATGTCGAGCCGGTGCTGTTGCTGGGCGTCGCGTTGCTGCTCGGGGAAAGCATCAAGGCCGGTGAATGGCTGACCTACATTCCGATCTGGATGGCGGTGCTGGTGTTGATGTTCGAAGGGTTCAAGCATCTGATGCGACAGCGCAGACCTTAAGCGCACAAAAAAACAATGTGGGAGCGGGCTTGCTCGCGAAGGCGGTGTGTCAGTCAACTTTATTAGTGACTGACACACCGCCTTCGCGAGCAAGCCCGCTCCCACAGTTTTTATCGGTGAAATGGCTTAGTCGGTGGACAACACACCACGACGAACCTGGTCACGTTCAATCGATTCGAACAGCGCCTTGAAGTTGCCTTCGCCGAACCCATCGTCGCCCTTACGCTGGATGAACTCAAAGAACACCGGCCCCATCAGGGTTTCCGAGAAGATCTGCAACAGCAGACGCTTGTCGCCCGACTCGGACGAACCGTCCAGCAGAATGCCCCGCGCTTGCAGTTGATCGACCGGCTCGCCGTGGTTCGGCAAACGCCCTTCGAGCATTTCGTAATAGGTTTCCGGTGGCGCGGTCATGAAGCGCATGCCGATGCTTTTCAGGTGATCCCAGGTCTTGATCAGATCCTCGCTGAGGAACGCCACGTGCTGGATGCCCTCGCCGTTGAACTGCATCAGGAACTCTTCGATCTGACCGGCGCCCTTGGACGACTCTTCGTTCAACGGAATGCGGATCATGCCGTCCGGCGCGGTCATCGCCTTGGAGGTCAGGCCGGTGTATTCGCCCTTGATGTCGAAGTAGCGGATTTCACGGAAGTTGAACAGCTTCTCGTAGAAGTTCGCCCAGTACGCCATCCGACCGCGATACACGTTGTGGGTCAGGTGGTCGATGATCTTCAGGCCGGCGCCGACCGGGTTGCGGTCAACGCCTTCGATGAACACGAAGTCGATGTCGTAGATCGAGCTGCCTTCACCAAAACGGTCGATCAGGTACAGCGGCGCGCCGCCGATGCCTTTGATGGCTGGCAGGTGCAGTTCCATCGGACCGGTTTCGATATGGATCGGCTGCGCGCCAAGTTCCAGTGCACGCTTGTAGGCCTTTTGCGAATCCTTGACGCGGAACGCCATGCCGCACACCGACGGGCCGTGCTCGGCCGCGAAGTACGAAGCAACGCTGTTGGGTTCGTTGTTGAGGATCAGGTTGATTGCGCCCTGGCGATACAGGTGCACGTCTTTGGAGCGGTGGGTCGCGACTTTGGTGAAGCCCATGATCTCGAAGATCGGCTCCAGCGTGTTCGGGGTTGGCGATGCGAATTCGATGAACTCGAAGCCCATCAGGCCCATTGGGTTTTCGTATAAATCTGCCATGGTTGGCGCCTCATCATTTCTGGTCAATTAACGGATCGTTAGTTGCTGCCAATGCTGAGACCGGTGGGTGGCGCACAGGAGATGCCCCGCACGCTGCGGGCGAGGAAGTCACCGTAGATCAATTGAAACCCAAAACTCTTCATTGTCGACCCAATGCTGATACGGGCGAGGCTTCTGCTGCCAGAAGACGATTATTCTTATATGCGTAACCGGATTCTACACAGCGTAACCAGGTTTGTCCGCCTTCTGTATCAAATCCCCTTTTTCCCTGCCCGCGCAAGGGGTTTGTTGCACAGGAAAATCCCCGCCAGGATCAACCCGCCGCCCAGACACATCGCCAGGGTCAACTGCTCTCCCAACAGCAACGCGCCGAGGATGACCGCGGTCAGCGGGTTCAGGGCGATGAACACGCCGGAACGGGTCGCGCCGATTTTGCGGATGCCATCGTAATAGGCGATGTACGCCAGTGCCGAGCCCAAAACGCCCAGGTACATCAGGCTCAACCATTGCGTCGGCCCCAGACTGACCAGCGTCGCGATGCTCAACTCGCCCCTGACGGCACTGGCAACCCAGAGCATCACCGTGCCGATCAAGATCGAATACGTCACCGTTTGCACCGGCCCTAGGGTCTGATTCAGCGCTTTGGAGCACAGCGAGTAAACCCCCCAGCCCAGGACGCAGCCGACAATCAGCAGGTCGCCGATCCACGCGTCGGCATTGCCGGCCAGCAACTGCGGGTTGCGGCTGACAATCACCAGGCTCGCTCCGGCAATGCAGATCGCGATGCCGACGACCTTCACCCGACTCAAGCGCTCCTTGAACAGCAGGCACGAGGCCAATCCGATGACCGCCGGGTTGAGCGCCACGATCAATGACGCCCTCGAGGCATTGATGTAATGCAGGCCATAAAAGAAGCACAGGTTGTAGAAGAAGATGCCGAAGAACCCCAGCAGCGTCAGTTGCAGCCATTGCCTGGGGCTGGGCCGCGCCCGCGGCACGCGAGCCAGCAGCAAATACAGCAGCAGCGCCACACTGGCCAGCAAGAACCGCAGGCTGGCGGCGAACAATGGGCTGAGGCTGTCCGCCAGAAAACGCCCGGCGACGAAAGTGCCGCCCCAAATCATGGTGACGGCCGCGAGTTTGAAATACACCGCCGCTTCGGACGTTTCAGACAGCCTTTGTTCACACGTAGTCATGAGTCCCCTGGTTGTGAAGCCGAACAGATGACGTATCATTCCGCTAATACCAGATCATCGTAAAATGAGTAAACACTCATGACTCTCACACAACTGGAAATCTTCTCGCTGGTGGCCGAACTGCACGGCTTCACAGCGGCGGCCAATCGTCTGGGAATTTCGCAATCCGCGGTGTCTCACGCCCTCAAGTCGCTGGAGCAAGAGTTGGGTGTCGAACTGCTGCGTCGGCATCAGTCCCAGGTCGAACTCAGCGATATCGGCCAACAACTGTTGCTGCGGGCCCGGGCGATGCTCGGGTTGGCCAACACCTTGCGTCAGGAAGCGGCCGATGCCCGCGGGATGAAACGCGGCACGCTGCGCATCGGCTCGTTCGGTCCGACTTCGTCGATCAAGTTGTTGCCGACGATCCTGCAGCAGTACCGGGCCATTCACCCGGGCATTGAGGTCCACATTGATGAAGGTCCGGACCGTCAGGTGATCCAGTGGCTGGAAGAGCGACGCATCGACATCGGCTTTGTGGTGTTGCCGCAGGAGCGTTTCGACACCTTCGCGCTGATCGAGGACCAGATGGTCGCGTTGCTGCCCGTCGATCATCCGCTGGCTGTTCGCGAAAGCGTGTGCCTGGGCGACTTGTGCCACGACCCATTCGTGCTGACCGAAGCCGGTTCTTCGGAACTGGTATCGCGTTTGTTCAGTGCAGCGCAACTGACACCCAACATTCGCTTCCGCTGCTCGCAACTGCTGAGCACACTGGACACCGTTGGCCGGGGCGATGCGTTGACGGTGGTCGCCGAAGGTTCATTGCCCGACATCGGCGACAACCGCTATGTGAAAAAACCGCTGACGCCCTCCGTCGCACGTCAAGTCGGCCTGGCGGTGCTTGATCAGCGTCAGTCTTCACCGGCGGCGCTGGCCTTTATCAAACTGGCTACAAGTATGGACTTCCGTTGAACGACATAAGCCCTGAAGGCCAACTATCATGGCCTCCGACCGAACTCTTTTTGGGAGGCATTCCGTTGTCCTGCCAGCATTTGAGAGCCCTATTTCATCGTTACAGGTTTCGCGGATGCCATTGACTGTCAAAACCCGCCGCAAACGCGGTACCCGGATTGTCGTGACGGTATTGAGCGGTTTGCTCCCGGTGTTGCTGGGGCTCGTCATTCTTTACCTGCAGGCTGAACGTGCGCTCAAGCACAGCACCGAGCAGACGGCCGAAGAAGCTGTTCGCCAGTTCGAGTTGATGCTCGACAACACCGCCCAGGCTGCACGCGAGTTGCTACCGCTGGCCGGGAAAAGTTGCATCGACGTCAACCTGGCGCTGCGCGAACAAGTGACTCGCCGCCCGTTCGTGCGCTCGACCAATCTGGTGTGGGACAACACGATTTATTGCAGTTCATTGTTTGGGAATTATCAGGAAAAAATCGATTCCGGGGATTACACCCAAGGACAGTTGTTGCTGATGAAGGGCAATCTGGTCACCCCCGATACCGCCGTGCTGGTGTATCGGCTTGGCGAAGGAAAACAGGGCGCGATGAGCACCCTGGACAGCTATCACCTGAGTAACGTGTTACGAATGATCGGTGGCAAGACTTTGCTGTTACTGCAAGTCGGCCCTAATTGGTTGTCCGCTGACGGTCAGTTCCACAATGACGCCCTGCCCGCCTTGCCCGTCGGGCAAAGCACACTGACGTCCTCACGCTATGCGTTTAGCGTGGAGGCGGGTTTCCCCGAGGGAGAGACCTGGCGTTACATGCGCAGCGAGTATCCACCGCTGTTTAGCTTGCTGCTCTTTTTTGGCGTCGTGTCCGGCCTGATTGGACATGTTTTGCAAAAGCGCTCGTCGTCACCCAGTCATGAACTACAGCGTGCACTGGAGGCGGCGGAGTTCGTTCCGTATTTTCAGCCGGTGGTGCATGGCGTGAACAAGACGTGGGCCGGCGCCGAAGTATTGATGCGCTGGAATCATCCGAAGGAAGGCCTGGTGCGCCCTGACCTGTTCATCCCGTTTGCCGAGCACTCTGGCCTGATCGTACCGATGACTCGCTCACTGATGCGGCAAACTGCGCAACTGCTGGCACCTGTTTCCTCCTCGTTCGACGAGCCGTTTCACCTCGGCATCAACATCACTGCCAGCCACTGCAAGGACCTGGAACTGGTCGAGGATTGCCGGGAATTTCTCGGTGCCTTTGCGCCGGGCTCCATCCATCTGGTGCTGGAGTTGACCGAACGCGAACTGATCGAGCCAACCGCCATCACCTTGCAGTTGTTCGAGCAGCTTCACGCGCTGGGCGTGATGATCGCCATCGACGACTTTGGCACCGGTCACTCAAGCCTCGGTTACCTGCGCCAGTTCAATGTGGATTTCCTGAAAATCGACCAGAGCTTTGTCGCCATGATCGGCGCCGATGCGCTTTCCCGGCATATTCTGGACAGCATCATCGAACTCTCGGCCAAGCTCGATCTGGGCATCGTTGCCGAAGGCGTGGAAACCCAGGAACAGAGTGATTATCTCACCGCTCATCGTGTGAACTTCTTGCAAGGTTATCTGTTCGGCCGGCCGATGCCCGGTGCAGACTTCATTGATGCATTAAGTCACCATTAACTAGCGCCTTTATGCGACAAGACAACGAGATCGCGCACCGATTTGAATCAAAAGACTACTCTTGTTACATGAAGAAAAAGTCATGATTTACTCTTTGCCCATTAACTACTACAATTTTTCATGCCTGCGCTAGATTGGCAGGTGAGCCATTTATCACCGAGTCGCTTCAAGGCTCTTGGCTTATAGCTTTGTTTGCGGTTGGTATCAGCCAAACACACTATTGGAGTAAAGATATTGTCCAGACTCGCTGAATTTCGTGCAGCTGAAAAGGCCCTTCAAGAGCAGCTCAAGCAGCTGGAATCCCTGAAGAACGATGCCGGGCTCAAGAAAGAAATCGAATTCGAAGAAAAGCTCCAGGGTCTGATGAAAACCTACGGCAAGAGCCTGCGCGACATCATCGCCATTCTCGATCCAAATCCGGCCAAATCCGGCCTGCAACAGCCCGCCGCGCCTAAAACCCGCCGCGCTCGCGTGGTCAAGGTTTATCAGAACCCGCACACCGGTGAACTGATTGAAACCAAGGGCGGCAACCACCGTGGCCTGAAAGCCTGGAAGGAACAATACGGTGCTGCCACCGTTGATTCCTGGCTGCGCGGCTAAGTACTCGCGGTGACAAAAAAAGCCCTGCCTTACGCAGGGCTTTTTTCATGGATAGCATTCCAAATGCAACGATTGGAATCGATCAACTCGCTACTTGCAGATTAACTTTGTGCTTAATCCTTTTGGGTATCTAAAGATTGCGAAATGCACGATTACGCAACCTTCAACTAAAGTTTCAAGCTGTTACGAGCAGCCTCTATTTCATCCAGGCTTGCCTTATAAGCCTCGGCCTGCCCCGCGTACGAAAGAACATAGGCCTTATCGGCATCCACGGCCGCGACCAATGTTTGCGACAGCACATGTCGGCCGTTTTGGGTAATCGTGCAGGTAGTTTCCAGTGCCGATAGCCGGCTAAGGGTCGCCGGATGGATTTTGTTGCAGACGCTTTGATAGCCGCCCTGGAAGAAGTCCTTCTGCAATGACTTGCGCATCTCCAGCAACACGCCTTGCAAATTCACCTGATGCCCGCTTTCCACGGGCGTCATGGTCAACTCCATCACCATCACCGGCGTACCGCTCTGATCGTTTTTCACCGCGCGCTGGCGGGACACCTGAGGCTTGGCATCATCCTGCGGCATCGCTTCAACTTCCCAGCCATCCGGCCAAGTCACGATCGGCGTCTGCGCATGAGCGCAAGCAATGCCCGACAGCAGGCCCATCAGAACGAACAGCGATTTACAGAATCGGATCATTGCAACGAACACTCACAAATTGAACCCTAAAGTCTGAGCCTCGCCAGCCTGTCAGGCAATAGCCGACGGTTTGGGTTTGGTGATGCCTGCGCCCTTGCGTATCATTGGCGTCATTCGTTAGCCCCACTTATTTCCGGAGGGCCCATGAGCCTGCACGAATTGAACACCTTCCCAGGCGTTACCGCCCAACCTGATACCGCCACCGGGAAGTTCGTCTTCAACCACACCATGCTGCGGGTCAAGGACATCACCAAGTCCCTGGATTTCTACACGCGCATTTTGGGTTTCTCGCTGGTGGAAAAACGCGACTTTCCGGAAGCCGAGTTCAGCCTGTATTTCCTGGCACTGGTCGATAAAGACCAGATCCCGGCCGATGCTGCGGCCCGTACCGAGTGGATGAAATCCATCCCCGGCATCCTCGAACTGACCCACAACCACGGCACCGAAAACGACCCGGATTTTGCCTACCACAACGGCAACACCGACCCACGCGGCTTCGGCCACATTTGCATCTCGGTGCCGGACATTGTCGCTGCGTGCGAGCGTTTCGAATCGCTGGGCTGCGATTTCCAGAAGCGCCTGAACGACGGCCGCATGAAGAGCCTGGCGTTCATCAAGGACCCGGATGCCTACTGGGTCGAAATCATCCAGCCTGCTCCGTTGTAACATTCACCACAAATCCCCTGTGGGAGCGGGCTTGCTCGCGAAGGCGGTGTGTCAGTCACATCATTGCTGAATGACACACCGCCTTCGCGAGCAAGCCCGCTCCCACATTTTGGAATGTGTCGGACACAAAAAACCCCATGATCGCTCATGGGGTTTTGTGTTTTCAGTGCCGGTAATCAGGCCGGCGCGGAAGTCCGGATCAGGTGATCGAAGGCGCTCAGGGAAGCCTTGGCGCCCTCGCCCACTGCAATCACGATCTGCTTGTACGGCACGGTCGTCACGTCACCGGCAGCAAACACACCCGGCAACGATGTCTCGCCACGCGCATCGACGATGATCTCGCCACGCGGCGATAACTCGACGGTGCCTTTGAGCCAGTCGGTGTTCGGCAGCAAACCGATCTGCACGAAGATGCCTTCGAGATTGACCGTGTTGAACTCACCCGAATCGCGATCCTTGTAGACCAGACCGGTTACTTTCTGGCCGTCCCCTTTCACTTCACTGGTCAGTGCGCTGGTGATGACATTGACGTTCGGGAGGCTGAACAACTTGCGTTGCAGCACGGCATCGGCGCGCAGCTTGCTGTCGAACTCAAGCAGCGTGACGTGGCTGACAATACCGGCCAGATCAATCGCCGCTTCAACGCCGGAGTTACCGCCGCCGATCACCGCTACGCGTTTGCCCTTGAACAGCGGGCCGTCGCAGTGCGGGCAGAAGCACACGCCTTTGGCTTTGTATTCCTGCTCGCCCGGCACACCCATTTCACGCCAGCGAGCGCCCGTGGCGAGGATCAGCGCCTTGGTCTTGAGGGTGGCGCCACTTTCAAAACGAACCTCGTGCAACTCGCCGGGATTCTTCGCCGGAATCAGCGCGCTGGCCCGTTGCAGGTTCATGATGTCGACGTCGTACTGCTTGACGTGCTCTTCGAGCGCGCTGGCCAGTTTCGGCCCTTCAGTCTCCTGCACGGAGATGAAGTTCTCGATGGCCATGGTGTCGAGCACCTGACCACCAAAACGCTCAGCTGCCACACCGGTGCGAATGCCTTTACGGGCGGCGTAGATTGCGGCTGCAGCACCGGCCGGACCACCACCGACAACCAGCACGTCAAAGGCTTCTTTGGCGCTGATTTTTTCGGCTTGGCGTTCGGTGCCGCTGGTGTCAATCCTGGCGAGAATTTCTTCCAGGCCCATACGGCCCTGGCCGAAAATCTCGCCATTCAGGTAAATGCTTGGCACCGCCATGATCTTGCGATCATCGACTTCGGCCTGAAACAACGCACCGTCGATAGCGACGTGGCGGATGTTCGGGTTCAGGACCGCCATCAGGTTCAGCGCCTGGACCACGTCCGGGCAGTTCTGGCAGGACAGCGAGAAGTAAGTCTCGAAGCTGAACTGGCCTTTGAGCGAGCGGATCTGTTCGATCACTTCCGCGCTGGCTTTCGAAGGGTGACCGCCGACTTGCAGCAAGGCCAGCACCAGCGAGGTAAATTCGTGGCCCATGGGGATGCCGGCGAAACGCAAGCTGATATCGGCACCGGGGCGGTTGATCGAGAACGATGGCTTGCGTGCGTCGTCACCGTTGTCGAGCAAGGTAATCTGGCTGGAAAGACTGGCAACGTCTTTCAGGAGTTCAAGCATTTCCCGGGATTTCGCACCGTCGTCGAGGGATGCAACGATCTCGATCGGCTGGGTGACCCGTTCCAGGTACGATTTCAACTGGGCTTTAAGATTGGCGTCCAACATACGGGCGATTTCCTTTTTACTTTGCTAAAGACATAAAAAAACGCCCGAGCGAATCTCGCCCGGGCGTTTTTATTGGGCGGTGCAGCTTACTGATGAGGTGCGGAGCTCCGCCCTGAGTTGCGTGTCACAGACTTAGATCTTGCCGACCAGGTCCAGCGACGGAGCCAGGGTGGCCTCGCCTTCTTTCCACTTGGCTGGGCAAACCTGGCCTGGGTGAGCAGCGACGTACTGAGCAGCCTTGATTTTGCGCAGCAGCTCGGAAGCGTCACGGCCAACGCCGCCATCGTTCAGTTCAACGATTTTGATCTGGCCTTCAGGGTTGATCACGAAGGTGCCACGGTCAGCCAGACCGGCTTCTTCGATCAGCACGTCGAAGTTGCGGGAGATAGCGTGGGTCGGGTCGCCGATCATGGTGTACTGGATTTTGCCGATGGCTGGCGAAGTGTTGTGCCAGGCAGCGTGGGCAAAGTGGGTGTCAGTGGAAACGCTGTAGATTTCGACGCCCAGTTTCTGGAACGCGTCGTAGTTGTCAGCCAGGTCTTCCAGTTCGGTCGGGCAAACGAAGGTGAAGTCGGCCGGGTAGAAGAACACGACAGACCACTTGCCTTTCAGGTCAGCGTCCGACACTTGTACGAAGTCGCCATTTTTGTAGGCGGTAGCTTTGAACGGTTTAACTTGGCTGTTGATGATAGGCATCGTTGACTCTCCATCAGGGGTTAAGAAGTTGATGGGGTGAACTCTACCCACTCGACGGACGGATGGCTCATTGGCAAACTTGATGCTGCTGATGGGTTTTCGCTATTAGCCGGTAGTATTAATAGAAGGAAACGATATCCAGGAACTCTGTAGGAGCGAGCTTGCTCGCGATGGACTTGAGGGCGCCGCGTACTTTCAGGAAGCGCGCATTATCGTTAGCGTCCATCGCGAGCAAGCTCGCTCCTACAGATCCGGGGTCAGCGGCCTTTCGGCGAGGCGGGTCATGCCGAAGAATGGGCTGGCCTCGATGTAACGCATGGCGGACTTCATGTCTTTCCAACCCACGTAGCTCATCAACGACTTCAAGTCCCAGCCACTCTGATGGGCCCAAGAGGCGAAGCCGCGTCGCAACGAATGGCTGGTGTAGTGCTCGGCGGGAATGCCAGCGCGTTCCAGTGCCTGGCGCAACAACGGGATCACGCTGTTGGCGTGCAGCCCCTCCTCGCTCAGATGCCCCCAACGGTCAATTCCACGGAACACCGGCCCGCGCACCAATGCGGCCTCGGTCATCCAGGCGATGTACGCCTGCACCGGGCACAATCGCTGCAACGCCGGCGTCTGGTAAGTCTTGCCGAGGTTTTCGCGGTCGCTCTTGCTGCGTGGCAGATACAGAGTGATGCCTGAGCCGGCGCTGGCCTGAACGTGCTCGATCTGTAGGCGACACAACTCGTCGCTACGGAAACCGCGCCAGAAGCCCAACAGGATCAGCGCCATATCGCGCCGGGCTCTTAACAGAGTCGGTTGATCGTTTTGTGATTTGGCGATTTGTGCTTCCTGCTCAAGCCAGGCCACCACCTGCTCCAGATGTTGAAGCTGCAACGGTTCGGCCTGTTTCTCCTGCGCCGGGTGCAACGCGCGAATGCCTTTGAACACTTTGCGCACAACGGGCACCTTGGTGGGATCGGCAAACCCCTGGCTGTTATGCCACTGCGCCAGCGCCGACAAGCGCAACTTCAACGTATTGATCGATAACTCGCCCGCATACGCCACCAGATAGCGCGCAACGCTGTCGGCAGTGGCTGGCAGAAAGCCGCCCCAAACCACTTCGAAATGCTCGATGGCCGCTCGATAGCTACGACGGGTGTTGTCGCGCGTGGCGGCTTGCAGGTATCGATCCAGATCGCTCATGGCGGTGACTACTGTAGGAGCGAGCTTGCTCGCGATGGACGTAAACGTTGACGCTGACTGCCTGAATGAACGCAATTGCCTGGAGGTTTTTCGCGAGCAAGCTCGCTCCTACAAGAGGGTCGTGTACGGGAATGGAGCTGCGAACACTTCAGGATCGTTATCACACGGGGTAATACCAGTATATCCCGTATCAATAATTTACACTTTTTCCATTTTTTGCATGCATGGTACACTGCGTACTTTTGTGGTACGTACCACAGTACGAAATCGTAGGAGAACACATGGCTCGTGGCGGTATCAACAAAGCAGTGGTTCAAACGGCGCGCCTGGCAATCCTCGCCCGTGGCGAACACCCGAGCATCGACGCTGTACGCATCGAGATGGGCAACACCGGTTCAAAAACCACCATTCACCGGTATTTGAAGGAACTGGATGACGGTATCGAACCCGCCGCGCCCTCCTCCGAACCCATTGATGACGAGCTGACAGGGCTGGTCTCTCGCCTCGCGCAACGCCTCAAGGAACAGGCGCAAGAGCCCATCGATCAGGCTTGTGCGCAGTTCGAGCAACAACGAAAAGAGCTGGAAATCCAGCTGAGCAACGCGCAAGAAGCCCACAGCGAATTACAGCAGCAGTACGAGCTTCAAACCCTGGCGCTGACGCAGGAATCCGACACCCTGCAAAACACTCAATCCATGCTGCAGACCGAGCAAACCCGCAACGCCGGACTGAACCAGGCGCTGGCTGACTTCGAGTTACGCTTGAATGACAAGGACGAGCAGATCCGCTCCCTTGAAGAAAAGCACCTGCACGCCCGCGATGCGCTGGAACACTATCGCAATGCCGTCAAAGAGCAGCGCGAACAGGAGCAACGACGTCACGAAGGTCAGGTGCAGCAGATTCAAATGGAATTGCGCCAGGCGCAGCAAAACGCCCTTGTCCGTCAGGATGAAATCACCCAGCTGCACCGTGACAACGAACGTTTGCTGACTGAAAACCGTGGCACGCTGCGGGAACTGAGCCTGTTGCAGGAACAGCTCAAGCAGACCCATACCCGCCAGGATCAGTTGCTGGAACAGGTCAACCGTATCGACAGCGAACGCACCCTCCTCCAGGAACGCTTGCGTGCAGCACTGCTGGAAAGCCAGTCGCTGAAACAGAGTGTCGAGGAGCAGTCACAGATCAAAAAGTCGCTGGAAATCGAATTGAGCAAGGCCCAGGCAGCGCTTGAGGAACGCGCACCAAGCCCCCCTGTAGGAGCGAGCTTGCTCGCGATGGACGTAAACGATAACGCGTAAAATCAGATGCCCGGCGGCGCCCTTGGTTTTTTCGCGAGCAAGCTCGCTCCTACAGGAAAGGCATGTGCGTCTGGCGACAGCGCCAGACACAGCCATGGCCGATTAACCCGCGACCGGCGTACGCATGGTGACGAACTCTTCGGCGGCCGTCGGGTGCACGCCGATGGTTTCGTCGAAGTCACGCTTGGTGGCGCCCGCCTTCAAGGCGATTGCCAGACCTTGCACGATCTCGCCGGCATCCGGCCCGACCATGTGGCAACCCAGCACCTTGTCGGTTTTGCCGTCCACCACGAGCTTCATCAGTGTGCGTTCCTGGCATTCCGTCAGGGTCAGCTTCATCGGGCGGAAGCGGCTTTCGAAGATCACCACGTCGTGACCGGCTTCGCGAGCCTCTTCCTCGGTCATGCCAACGGTGCCGATGTTTGGCAAGCTGAACACAGCTGTCGGGATCATCTTGTAATCCACCGGACGATACTGCTCAGGCTTGAACAAGCGCCGCGCAACAGCCATGCCTTCGGCCAGTGCGACCGGGGTGAGCTGGACCCGACCAATCACATCGCCAAGGGCCAGGATCGACGGTTCGGCGGTCTGGTATTGCTCGTCCACTTCGACGAAACCTTTTTTGTCGAGTTTGACGCCGGTGTTTTCCAGCCCGAGGTTGTCCAGCATCGGGCGGCGGCCGGTGGCGTAGAACACGCAGTCGGCTTCCAGTTGGCGACCGTCCTTGAGCGTCACTTTCAGACTGCCGTCGGCCAGCTTTTCAATGCGCTCGATGTCGGCATTGAATTGCAGGTCCATGCCACGCTTGGTCAGTTCTTCCTGCAAGTGCTTGCGCACTGCACCGTCGAAGCCGCGCAGGAACAGGTCACCGCGATACAGCAACGTGGTCTCTGCGCCCAGGCCGTGGAAAATCCCGGCGAACTCGACGGCAATGTAACCCCCGCCCACGACCAGCACGCGTTTTGGCAACGCTTTGAGGAAGAACGCCTGGTTGGAACTGATCGCATGCTCGTGCCCCGGAATTTCCGGGATCTGCGGCCAGCCGCCAGTAGCAATCAGGATGTTCTTCGCAGTAAAACGTTCGCCATTGATCTCGACGGTATTGGGGTCAACGATTTTGGCGTGGCCTTCATGCAGGGTCACACCACTGTTGACCAGCAGGTTGCGGTAGATGCCGTTCAGGCGATTGATCTCGCGATCCTTGTTGGCGATCAGCGTTGCCCAATCGAACTGTGCTTCACCCGGCGTCCAGCCGAACCCGGAAGACTGCTCGAAGTCTTCGGCGAAATGCGCGCCGTAGACCAGCAATTTCTTCGGCACGCAGCCGACGTTCACACAGGTGCCGCCCAGGTAGCGACTCTCGGCCACGGCCACTTTCGCGCCAAACCCGGCCGCGAATCGCGCAGCCCGCACACCGCCGGAACCGGCGCCAATCACATAAAGGTCAAAATCAAAGGCCATTTTCAATCTCCTCGGCAGGCAAACAGCATACCCGCAGACGTCCGTTGGGCAAGCGCTGCAAACGATATGGGGCCGGAAAATGAAAAAGCCACCCGAAGGTGGCTTTTCAGTACAAGCAGATCAAACGCTATCAGTAAGCCTTGCCCGTCTTGTAGAAGTTCTCGAAGCAGAAGTTGGTCGCGTCGATGTAGCCTTCGGCGCCACCGCAGTCGAAACGCGTGCCCTTGAATTTATAGGCAATCACGCAACCGTTCTTCGCCTGCTTCATCAGGGCGTCGGTGATCTGGATCTCGCCGCCTTTGCCTGGCTCGGTTTGCTTGATCAGCTCGAAAATGTCCGGAGTCAGGATGTAACGACCGATGATCGCCAGGTTCGACGGAGCATCTTCCGGTGCCGGTTTTTCGACCATGTTACGCACGCGGTAAAGGTCATCAGCGATCAGCTCGCCAGCGATCACGCCGTACTTGTTGGTTTCCTGCGGATCCACTTCCTGGATCGCGACGATGGTGCAGCGATACTGTTCGTACAGCTTGACCATCTGGGTCAGTACGCCGTCGCCTTCGAGGTTAACGCACAAGTCGTCCGCCAACACCACAGCGAAAGGTTCGTCGCCGATCAGCGGGCGACCGGTCAGGATCGCGTGGCCCAGACCTTTCATTTCAGTCTGACGGGTGTAGGAGAACGAGCACTCGTCGAGCAGTTTGCGGATGCCGACCAGGTACTTTTCCTTGTCGGTGCCCTTGATCTGGTTTTCCAGCTCGTAGCTGATGTCGAAGTGGTCTTCCAGAGCACGCTTGCCGCGGCCGGTGACGATGGAGATTTCGGTCAAACCAGCGTCCAGTGCTTCTTCGACGCCGTACTGGATCAGTGGCTTGTTTACCACCGGCAGCATTTCTTTGGGCATGGCTTTAGTCGCTGGCAGGAAGCGAGTACCGTAACCGGCTGCTGGGAACAAGCATTTCTTGATCATATAAGTCCTTAAAAGGGCTGTGTGTACGAGTTTCGGCGCAGTCTAATCAGGCCGCGAGCACCTTACAATGCCCTGCGCTGGCTAACCGATGCCATCATAGAGAAATATTCTCGCGGATAGTTCCGCAGATCGTTCCGTCGCCCTTTATAGATAGCAGAGATTCCGACCGGCGCCGACGAATCTGCCACCCACAGATTCGCACCACCATACGCCCATCAGCACCGGTTGAGCGCAATTGGCGCTATCATTGCGCAATTGAACCAGCCAACGAGGCAGATAGATGTCGGTAGCAAAAAGTGTCAACGGTTTCCTGATCAATCAGGCGAAAGACGGCCAGTGGTGGGTAGCCGGCGTCAGCGGCGAGAATATCGCCGGGCCATTCCCGACCGAAGCGTTGGCGATTGAAGTGGCGTCCGTATTGGAGCTGGAACACCCGGCCCCCAAACGCCGCGGCAAAGACAAGACCTGATCTGAAGCCGACTTGCCTGACCATGCCCTGCCTCGCGCAGGGCTTTTTTTGCGATGGCCTGTAACGAAGTGGCCTTTCGCTATAACCTTTTGATTCCGGCGCTGTCACAGGCTTAGCCCCATTATCCTGACGACGACCACAACATGACTAAATTTTTGCCCCTGATTGCGATCCTCGCCCTGAGCGGTTGCGCCACTTCCGAAACCACCTTCCTGAACAACGGCGAGCAAGGACTGGCCATCGACTGTTCGGGGGAAGCCAATTCCTGGGCTACCTGCTATGAAAAAGCCGATGCTTCGTGCGCCGGCACCGGCTATCGAATCGTTGGCACCGACGGCACACCTTCAACCAAGGAAAGTGACAAGACCCTCGGCGTCGATGTGGGCAATTACAAAAACCGCAGCGTCGTGGTGGTCTGCAAGTAAGGCACTCGTGCCCTACATATGAATTTCAGCGAATTTGATCCCGAGACCGCGCACCGTCTCGATCAGATCGTCGAGGCGGCCAAAGGATTCGACTTCATCGTTGTCATCCACCAGAAAATAACTGCGCCCGGCGCTTTTCTTGAAAAACACAATCCATTCCTCCGGGTCCGCCGGATTCTGAATCACATGAGTGGCAGAGATATGACCCTCTGCATGCCGCTCCCGTACCTGCTCTCGCTTCATGCTCGACTCCAGAAATGACAATGCCGCCAAAGCGTTGCTTTGACGGCATCGATGCTGACTGTCGCTATTCTATCAGCCGGAAATGCACGCAGTGGCGGCATTGCGCACATCCATCGGGCGCAATGGCACATTGGAAATACGTTCATGCAGCTTGATGCTGCTGCCGCTGGAGCGCTCTTCAATATCGAATACGGCCGCCGGTCCCGACGAGAACTTCTGTGGCACGATGACCCGCACACCTTCTTTCTCCTGTGGCTCGATTTGCAGGGCACCACGGCTGCTGGCCAGTTTCTCGGTCAGGCATTGCGCATATTCATTGGGCTTCTTGCCGGAAATCACGTTCATGGTGGGCAGCGACTCGTTGATTTCCGAGACACTCGCACAACCACTTATGGCTAATGCAAACGGCAAGACCCACGCACCCCACTTCATACAAAACCTCCGGTAAAGACCCTCCGACAGCACAAATGCTGGTTTTCTCCGAGGCTCACTGCTTTTATCGCTTATGGAATTCCGAATAACTGTTTTTAATTGTCAAAGCGCACCCCGACGACCGGATAATAACCTGTTCGGGCTGATAAACTGCGCCAATCGCCCATGCTATCGTTTTGATTTTGTAGAAAAAGCCCTTCTGGAGGCGCCTCATGAAATTTATCCACCAGCGCGAGCACCTCAATGAAGACGACATCGTCGTCATCCAGTGCTCCCAAATGTGCAACATCCGCTTGATGAACGACGCCAATTTCCGCAGCTTCAAGAATGGCGGCCGTCACACTTACCATGGCGGTGCGTTCGACACCTTCCCGGCCCGCATCACTGCGCCGAGCACCGGTTTCTGGAACATCACCATCGACACCGTCAACCGTCGGCCGATCAGCGTGACCCGCAAACCGACCCTGACTCACTCCATCAAGATTATCCGCCGCTCCACCACGAAACTGAGCTGAGCGACACCCCACTCGAACATAAGCAGGAATGACCGTGGCCCAAACGACCAAGTACGTCATCAAATACAAACTCAACGGCGAACGCCGCTTCGAATTTGCCCAGCTTGAAAACGGCACCAAAGCAGAAGCCAGAGCCGCGCTGGACGCCATTCATGGCCAGGGCGAAGACGTCATCAGCGATATCAGCGTCAGCAAAGCGCTGTAACGGGATCCGGAGCGACAATGTGGATGTCTGCTCCGTCCGTTGAATTCGACCACAAGCGCCGGAGAGTTCACGAAGGCAGCGCTCCCTAGACTGGCCACCTCAACCTTTGGTTAAGGAGTCAGAACATGTCTGCTTCCCCGATTCGTTTCATCAGCGGCACGTCCAGCCTTGGCACCTTGCTGCTGGCCTCCAGCGCGCAAGGTCTTTGCGCATTGCTGCTCGGTGATGACCTGGCGACGCTGGAGCGTGATCTTGCGCGGCGGTTCCCCGGCCAACCAACGCCCCAACGTGATGAAGGCTTGATGCCTGCGCTGGAACACATCCTTGGCTATCTCGACAATCCTCTGGCCGAGCTCGATCTGCCGCTGGATCTGGCGGGCAGCGCTTTTCAACGACGGGTCTGGGAGGCCCTGCGCCAGATCCCGCTCGGCAAAACCGCCAGCTACCAGGAGATCGCCCGGCAACTGGGGCAACCCAAAGCCTTTCGCGCCGTGGCCAATGCCTGCGGCGCGAACCCGCTGGCGGTCATCGTGCCGTGCCATCGGGTCCTGCGTCAGGACGGCAGCCTCGGCGGTTACCGCTGGGGCCTGGAACGCAAACGGCAACTGCTGGAACGTGAGGCGCTGCAATGATCGAGCAGTTTCTGGATGCATTCGACTGGGCAGCGCTGGAGCGGCAACTGGATCAGGATGGCTGCGCGGTCAT
Organism: Pseudomonas sp. LBUM1670; assembly: GCF_059695695.1. Taxonomy (NCBI): domain Bacteria; kingdom Pseudomonadati; phylum Pseudomonadota; class Gammaproteobacteria; order Pseudomonadales; family Pseudomonadaceae; genus Pseudomonas; species Pseudomonas sp. LBUM1670. Next base: position 3,352,686 of record NZ_CP166783.1, read on the forward strand.
CCGCTCGCTGATCAGCAGCGAGACGTGCGATGACATCAGCGCGTTGTACGCCCGACCTGAACCGTTTCGCTCGCAAGTGATGATGGCGCGTCACGGCTTCGGCCGTGGCGAATACAAATACTTCAGGTATCCGCTGCCAGACGTCGTCGCCACATTGCGCCATGCGCTCTACCCTCGGTTGGTGCCGATCGCCAACCGCTGGTACGAGCAAATGGACTTGCCGGTCCGTTTCCCTGCAAGGCATGCGGCGTTTCTTGAGCGCTGTCATGCCGCCGGTCAGGTGCGTCCAACGCCGTTGTTGCTGCAATATGGGCCACAGGACTACAACTGCCTGCATCAGGATCTGTACGGCGAACATGTATTTCCGCTGCAAGTGGCGATTCTTCTGTCAGCGCCGGACGAAGATTTCACCGGCGGCGAGTTTGTACTGACCGAGCAACGTCCCCGGATGCAGTCGCGCCCCCAGGTCATTGGATTGAAAAAGGGTGACGCGGTGATCTTTGCCGTCAATCAGCGACCGGTCAAAGGCGTTAGTGGCTATTACCGGGTCACCCTGCGCCACGGCGTGAGTCGCCTGCACAGCGGAAAACGGCATACCCTTGGAATCATCTTTCACGACGCGTTATGACTTTATGAATCCGACCACTTTCGATCTGTTTGCCGATTCGGAGCCCGAGCAGCAGCCTCGGCGCGAGCAAATTGGCGAACAGTCCTACGTCTTGAGAGGCTTCGCCCTGCCCTGGCTGGAACAGTTGCTGCCCGCATTGGAAACGGTGCTGGTGGCAGCGCCGTTTCGGCAGATGGTCACGCCCGGCGGCTTTACCATGTCAGCGGCCATGAGCAGTTGCGGCACATGGGGCTGGACCACCGACCGCAGCGGTTATCGCTATTCCCGTCATGATCCCCGGACCGATGCCCCCTGGCCGGAAATGCCGCAGGTGTTTTTTGCGCTCGCACAAGCGGCGGCGCTGGAAGCCGGTTTTGCCGATTTCGTACCCGATTCCTGCCTGATCAACCGCTATATTCCCGGCGCGAAGATGTCCTTGCACCAGGACAAGGACGAAGCGTCCTACGCAGCGCCGATCGTTTCGGTGTCGCTCGGCTTGCCGGCGATGTTCCTGTTTGGCGGTTTTGAACGCAGCGACAAAAGCCAGCGAGTGCCGGTGTTCCATGGCGATATCGTGGTCTGGGGCGGCGTTGATCGCCTGCGTTATCACGGGGTCTTGCCGATCAAGGAGGGGCAGCATCCACGCATGGGCGAGCAACGGATCAATTTCACGTTTCGTACCGCACAATGAGCCCGAGAATTTGACCGCAAGACCCGGAGTGCAACGACCCTGCCGGCTGGTTACCCTGAATCAAACGGTCAACGGACATGAAGCCATGACAACCACCGAGAACGATCCCCGCTGGGCCGCCGTCGTCGCCCGGGATCCCCGCGCTGACGGGCAGTTTGTGTATGCGGTGAAAACCACCGGCATCTACTGCCGCCCCAGCAGTCTGGCGCGTTTGCCGAAGCCGCAGAATGTCGAATTCTTTGACACGGCCGAGCAGGCCCAGGCAGCGGGTTACCGCCCGAGCAAACGAGCGGCAAAGGATCAAAGTGACGTCGCCGCACAACATGCCGCGACCGTCGCCGCGGCTTGTCGCCAGATCGAGATGGCCGAGCATCTGCCAGCATTGAGCGAATTGGCCGATGCTGCGGGACTCAGCAGTTTTCACTTCCATCGGGTGTTTAAAACCGTGACCGGACTGACACCCAAGGGCTACGCCACGGCTCATCGTTCGCGCAAGGTGCGTGCGCGATTGACCGATGGAGGTTCGGTGACCGACGCGCTGTATGACGCCGGCTTCAACTCCAACAGCCGTTTTTATGAGGCAGCGGATCAGTTGCTGGGTATGAAACCCGGTGATTACCGCGCCAAAGGTCAGAACAACGACATTCGATTTGCCGTCGGCCAGTGTTCTTTAGGGGCGATTCTGGTGGCACAAAGCGTACGCGGTGTTTGCGCGATTCTGCTGGGTGATGATCCGCACCAACTGGTGTGCGACCTGCAGGACAAGTTTCGACGCGCCAACCTGATTGGCGCTGATCATGAATTCGAGCAACTGATCGCAAAAGTCGTCGGCTTTATCGAAGCCCCGGCCATCGGCCTGGATTTGCCGCTGGACGTTCAAGGCACCGCGTTTCAGGAGCGCGTCTGGCAGGCCTTACGGGAGATTCCTGCAGGCAGCACCGCCAGTTACGCTGAAATCGCCCAGCGCATCGGCGCACCGAAAGCGGTGCGTGCCGTGGCTCAAGCCTGCGGCGCGAACAGCCTGGCGGTGGCGATCCCGTGCCACCGCGTGGTGCGCAGCGACGGCAATCTGGCGGGCTATCGCTGGGGGGTGGAGCGCAAGCGGCAGTTGCTGGAGCGTGAAGGCCAATAGATCAAAAGATCAAAAGATCGCAGCCTGCGGCAGCTCCTACAGGATGTACGCCAATCCAATGTAGGAGCTGCCGCAGGCTGCGATCTTTGCTTTTAGCGATTCACATCCACCACCACCCTTCCACGCAACTGACCGGCGAGCAAACGCGGTGCAGCGTCGATGGCTTCGCTCAAACCGATTTCGTGACTGATCAGTGGCAGCAAAGCGAAGTCCAGATCCTTGGCCAGTCGGCTCCACGCGAGCACGCGTTTGGCTTTGGGCTGGGTCACGCTGTTGATCCCGGCGAGGGTCACGCCACGCAAAATGAAGGGGGCGACGGAGGCCGGAAAGTCCATGCCTTGCGCCAGACCACACGCGGCAACAGTGCCGTTGGCCTTCGTGCTGGCACAGGCGTTGGCCAGGGTGTGACTGCCGACCGAGTCGATCACGGCCGCCCATCGCTCCTTCGCCAGCGGCTTGCCCGGTTCGGACAGCGTGGCGCGGTCGATGATTTCGCTGGCGCCCAATTGCTTGAGGTAAGCGTGTTCGGAGGTGCGGCCAGTGGACGCGACCACCCGGTAACCGAGCTTGCTCAGCAACGCGATGGCGAAACTGCCTACACCACCATTGGCGCCCGTGACCAGGACGTCACCCTGCTCGGGCGTCACGCCGTTATGCTCCAGCGCCAGAATGCTCAGCATCGCCGTGTAGCCGGCCGTGCCGATGGCCATTGCCTGGGCAGCCGTGAACTCCCGGGGCAAGGGAATCAGCCAATCGCCATTCAAACGTGCCTTCTGCGCCAGCCCACCCCAATGCCCTTCGCCGACACCCCAGCCATTGAGTACGACCTGATCACCGACCTTGTAGTCCGGATGCCCACTGACTTCGACAGTCCCCGCCAGATCGATGCCCGGCACCATCGGGAATTTTCGCACCACCGGGCTGCTGCCGGTGATCGCCAGACCGTCCTTGAAATTCAGCGTGCTGTACGCCACTCGCACTGTCACATCGCCCTCGGGCAGTTGCTCGTCATTGATCGCTTGCAGTGTGGCCCGGTAACCGCTGTCGTCTTTGTCGATCAAAATGCCTTGGAACATTGTCGTCTCCTAATCGAATCACTCAGTTGTGGTGCAGTTGGAATATCACACTGCAACCTTTTGCCGTACCCGACTTTAAGCCAATCCGGGCGCTGCCATTACCGGTGATCCACACCCCATGCAAAAACTCGATTGGTCCTGCGCCCGCCATTGCTGGTACAAATCCGGTTCTACCGCCCCTGCCCTGTTTTGACGACGGAGAACCTTGCAAATGAGCCAATGGCCAGACACCCGAATTCTTGATCTGCTTGGGATCGAACTGCCCATCATCCAGGCCCCGATGGCTGGCGCCACTGGTACAGCCATGGTGATCGCGGCGAGTAATGCAGGTGGCCTGGGTTCGATGCCCGCGGCCATGTTGAGCACCGAGCAGTTGCGCGATGAATTGAAGACGATCCGCCAACACAGTCAGCGCCCGTTCAACGTCAACTTCTTCTGCCATCAACCGTCGGCCCCCGATGAGCAGCGCGCTCGGGACTGGAAGAATCTGCTGGAACCTTACTACCGGGAACTGGGCGTGGATTTCGACGCGCCGACGCCGGTGTCCAACCGCGCGCCGTTCGACAACGCGACCTGCGAAGTGATCGAAGAATTCCGTCCCGAAGTGGTGAGCTTTCACTTTGGCCTGCCGGAAAAATCCCTGCTGGATCGCGTCAAGGCCACCGGCGCAAAAGTACTGTCTTCAGCCACGACCGTCGAAGAAGCGATCTGGCTTGAGCAGCATGGCTGTGACGCGATTATCGCCATGGGTTACGAAGCCGGTGGCCATCGGGGCATGTTTCTCAGCGACGATCTAAGCAGCCAGGTGGGTATCTTCGCGCTGGTGCCGCAAATCGTTGATGCGGTGAAAGTACCGGTCATTGCTGCCGGCGGTATAGCCGATGCACGAGGTGTCGCGGCGGCGTTTCTGTTGGGCGCTTCGGCGGTGCAAGTGGGTACGGCGTATTTGTTTACGCCGGAGGCCAAGGTCAGCGCCTCTCATCACAAGGCGTTGCGCACGGCCAAGGAAAGCGAGACCGCTGTCACTAATCTTTTTACCGGACGCCCGGCGCGGGGGATTCTGAATCGGGTCATGCGTGAACTCGGGCCGATGAGCGATAAAGCACCGGCCTTTCCGTTGGCGGGTGGTGCGTTGATGCCGCTGCGGGCTAAGGAGGAAGCGGATTTCAGCAACCTTTGGGCCGGGCAGGCTTTTACGTTGGGAGTTGAGATGACGACGGCGGAGCTGACGCGGCGACTGGCCGAAGAGGGATTGGCGAAACTATTGCACCGGTAGACACAACACCTGTGGCGAGGGAGCTTGCTCCCGCTCGGTTGCGAAGCAGCCGCAAAACTTTTAGGGCCGCTGCGCGCCCCAGCGGGAGCAAGCTCCCTCGCCACAGAGACTTATTCGCACCATTCAATCCAATTTCAATACATTCCGTTTGCAGGCATTTCGCTATATATTCCACTATATAGCGTTTTCACCCCCTCGCTGTATTTGCCTGCCACGGAGCCGTTTCATGACCATTCGTGCCTCACGTTTTGCCCCAACCTGCCTGGCGAGCCTGCTCGCGGTGCTCGCCATCGGCGCTGCCCGGGCCGATGAAGTCCAGGTCGCTGTCGCGGCCAACTTCACCGCGCCGATCCAGGCCATCGCTGCCGATTTCGAGAAAGACACCGGGCACAAACTGGTCACCTCCTTTGGTGCAACGGGCCAGTTCTACACCCAGATCAAAAATGGCGCGCCGTTCGAAGTGTTCCTCTCGGCGGACGACACCACCCCGCAAAAACTCGAAACCGAAGGCGACACGGTCAAGGGCTCGCGCTTCACCTACGCCGTCGGCACCCTCGCGCTATGGTCGGCCAAGGAAGGTTATGTCGATGCCAAGGGCAAAGTGTTGAGCGACAACCAGTACCAGCATCTGTCGATCGCCAACCCGAAAGCCGCACCTTATGGCCTCGCCGCCACCCAGGTACTGGCCAGGCTGGGCCTGACCGACAAGGTCAAAGACAAGATCGTTGAAGGCCAGAACATCACTCAGGCTTACCAGTTCGTTTCCACCGGCAACGCAGAACTGGGTTTCGTCGCCTTGTCACAGATCTACAAAGACGGCAAAGTCACCAGCGGTTCGGCGTGGATCGTTCCGGCCAACCTGCACGAGCCGATCAAACAAGATGCGGTGATCCTCAACAAAGGCAAGGACAACCCGGCCGCCAAGGCATTGGTTGACTACCTCAAGGGGCCGAAAGCCGCGGCTGTCATCAAGTCCTACGGTTACCAACTCTAATGACCCTATCGAGCGCCGACTTTTCCGCGATCTGGCTGACCCTGAAACTCGCGTCCCTGACGACGGTTATCCTGCTGATCATCGGCACTCCGATTGCGTTGTGGCTGTCGCGCACCCAGTCCTGGCTGCGCGGCCCGGTCGGGGCGATTGTCGCCCTGCCCCTGGTGTTGCCGCCCACAGTGATTGGTTTTTATCTGTTGCTGGCACTCGGCCCCAACGGTTTTGTCGGCCACTTCACCCAGTCACTGGGGCTCGGCACCCTGACGTTCAGTTTTGCCGGGTTGGTGATCGGTTCGGTGCTCTACTCGATGCCGTTCGTGGTCCAGCCGCTGCAGAACGCTTTTTCTGCCATCGGCACCCGTCCGCTGGAAGTGGCCGCGACCTTGCGCGCCAATCCCTGGGACACCTTTTTCAGTGTGATCCTGCCGCTGGCCCGACCGGGTTTCATCACGGCGGCGATTCTCGGTTTTGCCCACACCGTCGGCGAGTTCGGCGTGGTGCTGATGATCGGCGGCAACATTCCCGACAAGACCCGCGTGGTCTCGGTGCAAATCTACGATCACGTCGAGGCCATGGAATATGCCCAGGCCCATTGGCTGGCCGGGGCGATGCTGGTGTTCTCGTTTGCCGTGTTACTGGCGCTCTACTCCAGTCGCAAAACCAAAGCAGGCTGGAGCTGATTGATGATTCATACCCGTCTGAAACTGCACTACTCGAGGTTCGCCCTGGATGTGGATTTGCAACTGCCGGGCCGTGGCGTCACCGCGCTTTACGGTCACTCCGGCTCGGGCAAAACCACCTGCCTGCGCTGCATTGCGGGCCTTGAACGTGCGGAACAGGGTTTTATCCAGGTCAACGATGAAGTCTGGCAGGACAGCGACCGGAAGATTTTCGTCGCGCCGCACAAACGCGCGCTCGGTTATGTCTTTCAGGAGGCCAGTCTGTTTCCGCACCTGTCGGTGCTGGCGAATCTGCAATTCGGTCTCCGGCGAATCCCGAAACAACAGCGTCGGGTCGACATGGCTCACGCGACTGAACTGTTGGGCATTGGCCATCTGCTGGATCGTCACCCGCACAACCTTTCCGGCGGCGAACGGCAGCGCATCGGCATCGCCCGCGCCCTGCTGACCAGCCCGAAGCTGTTGCTGATGGACGAACCGCTGGCGGCGCTGGATGCGCAACGCAAGAGCGAAATCCTGCCGTACCTGCAACGGTTGCACGATGAGCTGGACATTCCGCTGCTGTACGTCAGTCATTCCCAGGATGAGGTGGCGCGACTGGCCGACCACATCGTCCTGCTCAGTAACGGCAAGGCGCTGGCCAGCGGCGCCATCGGTGCAACCCTGGCCCGCCTCGACTTGCCGCTGGCGTTGGGTGATGACGCCGGCGTAGTGATCGAGGGCCATGTCAGTGCGTATGACGCCGACTATCAGCTACTGACGTTGCAACTACCGGCTAGCGCACTGAACATCCGTGTGACTCACACGCCGATGGAGGTCGGCCAGGCACTTCGCTGCAAGGTTCAGGCGCGTGATGTCAGCCTGAGTCTGCAAAGCGTCGAGCACAGCAGCATCCTCAATCGTCTACCGGTGACGGTGGTCAGTGAACTGGGCGCGGACAACGCCGCCCACGTGCTGATCCGGCTGGACGCGGCCGGCACGCCGCTGCTGGCACGGATCACCCGTTACTCCCGGGATCAATTGAACGTGCACGCTGGCCAGCAACTCTGGGCGCAAATCAAGGCGGTGGCGGTGCTGGCGTAAATCCGCTGGCACGTCTGCATCGGCGCGCGGTCAATGCCTGTAACGGCCCCTGATTCGTCGCCAAGGATTACCGCCATGCCCGATTCCGCATTACCCGACGTGCTGCCGCCCGACCTGCACTACGTCGACGACACCCAGCCCGGCATCACTCGCAAGAAATTGCGCGGCAAGTTTTGCTACTTCGATCCCACGGGTCAGCGCATCACTGATCCGGATGAAATCAAACGCATCAACGCCCTCGCCGTGCCCCCGGCCTACATCGACGTATGGATCTGCGCCGACCCGCGCGGGCATCTGCAAGCCACCGGCCGCGATGCCCGGGGGCGCAAACAATACCGATATCACCCGCGCTGGCGTGAAGTGCGCGATGCCGATAAGTACTCGCGGCTGCGGGACTTCGGGCTCGCCCTGCCGAAGCTGCGCAAACAGCTTGAAACGCTGTTGGAGGCGCCGGGTTTCAGCCGTGACAAAGTCATGGCCACGGTCATTACCTTGCTCGATGCGACGCTGATCCGGGTCGGCAATACGCAGTACGCGCGGGACAATCGCTCCTATGGGTTGACGACCCTGCGCAACCGTCACGTCGAGGTCAACGGCAGTGCGATCCGGTTCCAGTTCCGTGGCAAGAGCGGTGTCGAACACCAGATCACCGTGAAAGACCGGCGCCTGGCGCGGATCATCAAACGCTGCCAGGAAATTCCCGGGCAAAATCTGTTTCAGTATCTGGATGAAGACGGTGAGCGGCACACCGTCAGTTCCTCCGACGTGAATGCCTACCTGCAAACCCTCACCGGCGCCGACTTCACCGCCAAGGATTACCGCACCTGGGCCGGCAGCGCATTGGCGCTGGCGATGCTGCGCAAACTGCAGTGGGAACCGGAGTCGGATGCCAAGCGCCATGTGGTGGAGATGGTCAAGAACGTCGCCAGGCAACTGGGCAACACCCCGGCGGTCTGTCGCAAGTGCTACATCCACCCGGCGGTACTCGACGGTTTTCTGCTGGGGGCATTGGCGGAGTTACCGCGCCCGAGAACCCGTAAAGGCCTCAGGGCCGAAGAAGTCGGGCTGGCGATGTACCTGGAACGGATGATCGAGGCGTCTCAACCGACGAACTGACCTGTCCATTTTTTGCACGATCGCAAATGGCTTCTATAGTTGTTGTGATAGAAATCAGCTTCGGTGACGCCATGGAAGACATTTTCGCTGTGAAGCGCTGCAACAAGATCGTCATTCATGGCCGCCGAGCCGGGGAAGTCGATCATCAGCCACCTGACGCTGAATGTTGGTTCCGCATCGCCGATACTCGCACCAATGGCTTCATCGGCGACGGCTTCGATCGTGAGGAAGACGCCCAACGCGTGTGCGATCAACTCAATGCCCGATCGCGAGTCAAGGCCCGACAAGGCTGAAGTCCGGGTCTATACTGAAAATGGCTGAGGGAACAGCGATCCCATCGGCAGAAAGCTCGCTCCAGGCGGGCTTTTTGTTGCCAATAGCCAGGTTTCTTGAACGGAGGTGTTTGCCATGTCCGAAAAAGAGTCCATCACCACCCTGCTCACCCTGCTTGATTCCCGCCAGGCTCGCCTCGCTGCGGCGTGCAAGGAAATCGCCGACTGGGTCGATCATCAAGGCGGGCACCCGACCGCCCTCAGAATTCGTGATCGCCTGAACGACATCGAGAAGGACACACCATTGATCCGCAACACGCTGTCCTCGCTCCAACCGGTCGACCGGCCGCTGCCTCGGTTCAGATGACTCGATCTGGACTCCGGACACGAGAGCACGGTCTGATTCAGGACGCATGAACGGCGACGTTTTCGTCACCGGGTGCGTCCTTGCCTGATCATCTGTTGCGCAACCCCAACCCGGCTTGGCGCCGGGATTTTTTTGCCCGGCCATTTCACACCGCGTTCACAACTCACGCCGTACAGTGAACCCACTCCTTTTGATGAACCCCTTGGTCCGCCCGCATGCGGGCCATTTTTTTTGCCCGTCAACCGGTCGCCGAACGTCACCACTTGCGGGAGGTCCAATGATTACACGTCACTAAGGAGGCGTCTGATGGTTACTCACTTCAAAGTTGGCGGGCATCTGGCCTGCGGTCACAAAGGAAGCAAACTCACCTCGACCACTGAACTGACCCGGGTGAAATGCAGAAGCTGCCGAAACACCGAGGCGTTCCAGGATGCGCGCAAAGACCAGCGTAACGCTGCACGCCGCGCCGCACGCAAAGCCAAAGTCACTCACACCGCCAATGACTGGCGCGCAGCGTGGGTCGAGCGGCTTACCGCGATGGACGGGCTGCAACGATTGCCTCGTGGCTTTACCGGTCAACCTTTCGTTTGACCGACAGGTCCGGCGGTTGCGACGCCATTCGTCCCAACCGCCAATCCCGTGATTTCACGCAAAGACATTCGCTTGAATGCCTCGACCAGTCCGCGCCCTTCTTCGGGTGCACATGAGATGGCCAGGCGCATGGTCGCTTCGCCCAGGTGCCAGATCAAAAATGCCGAAGCCTGAACCTGCCCCGTGTCACTGCCTGGATACACCCGCAGCATCACGTCAGCCAACAGCCCGCCAGCAATCCGGCTTTCCTGCAGCTCCAGCGCCATGAGTTGTTTGTCTGCCTGCATGCCAGACCAGATGTCGCGCATCGCCGGTGTCGCCAGCACGATCTCGTAATACTCGTCGAGCAATTCTGAAAAGGCTGCGTTCAGCCCTTGCGCATCTTCAACCGCCGCCAGTGCCGCTTCGATACAGCGACGGCTTTCGGCGTTGTAACGCTCGGCCAGGGTTTGTATGACCGAACTTTTGTCGGGAAAGTACTGATAAAGCGAACCGATTGAAATCCCGCAGCATTCGGCGATTTCGCTCATTTTGAGCTGATCGCTGCCCTTGCTCGCAGTCAATTGCGTCGCCGCCGCCAGGATTCGCTCCTGACGCTCGCGACTCCGCTGTTGTGTGGGATTGCGCCGGGTCGGCTCGGACACAGGTAGTTCGACTACTTCGGTGGTTTTCTTGGGCATGGCCCGCTCCCCGATCAATAACATGACATAGGCTCACCTTAGCACTGCCCGTACGTCGGTTTCATCGCTTCCATCGGTTGACGATAAAAGATGAGGGTCTATCATCTTTTAAAACATGAGTATCACTCACATTAAACCGATGGAGATGAGCGCGATGAAAACCACCCACGAAACCATCCTGATTCTCGGTGCAACGGGCAAAACCGGGCGGCGAATCGCTCAGCGACTGCAAGCGGACGGAGTGCCTGTTCGGCTGGGTTCTCGCGGGGCAAATCCAGCGTTCGACTGGGAGGATCGAAGTACGTGGGCAGCCGCGCTCGATGGCGTTCGCGCCGCCTACATCTCGTTTCAACCGGACCTCGCGGTACCCGGCGCCGTTGAGACAGTGCAGGCATTCACCGATCAGGCGGTCAAGAGCGGTGTCCGCAAATTGGTGCTGCTGTCGGGGCGCGGCGAAGTTGAAGCGGAACAAGCCGAACGCATCGTTCAGAACAGCGGAGCCGACTGGACCATCCTGCGGGCCGCCTGGTTTTTCCAGAATTTCAGCGAAGCACACTTTCTCGAACCGATTCTGCAGGGTGAACTCGCCCTCCCCGTCGGCAGCATCGGCGAGCCCTTTGTCGACGTGGAAGACATCGCCGAAATCGCGGTCGAGGCGCTGACCAAGCCGGGACACTCGGGCCAACTGTATGAACTGACGGGGCCGCGAGCATTGACCTTCGCTGAGGCCATCGCTGAAATTGCCCGTGAGACGGAACGGGATATCGCTTTCGTCGCAGTACCGCCGGACGCCTATCGCCAGGCGCTGGAACAGGCACAGCTACCCGCCGAATTGATCGACCTGGTCCTTTATCTCTTTACTACCGTACTCGACGGTCGCAATACACCACTGGCCGATGGCGTGCAGCGTGCACTGGGTCGCCCGGCGCGGGACTTCAGCGACTATGTTCGACGCACTGCCGTCATGGGTGTCTGGGCAAGTGAAGATTGAACCGCGCGACCATTAAGTCATTCGGTGTGCATTTGATTGATCAATAGCGTCGTACGCCGTTTTCCTTTTTGGCGATAAAGCGTTTCCTCAACTAGGATTTCTAACGCATCCAAACGCGCCAACCCTAGTGTGGAGACCTGATCAAGGAGGAGTAAATGACACCGATTCGTATGGCGGAGAAAACCTACCGCACCTGGTCAAGCCCAATCTTGCTAGAGCTTAAGGAAAGAGAGGATCAGCTGGATCCAGACGCCCGCGAGGCACTGCAAAACGTCCTGGTTGAGAGAAGGCTCATTGACATCGGAAGCCCTTCCGGCATCGAGCGGCGCGGGAAACAGGAAATCGACAGTCACAAATAGCGGACCGGAAACAAACAAGGGTTTGCATCAGCTTTCGCTCGCAAACCCTTGATTTCAAATGGTGCCCGAAGCCGGAATCGAACCGGCACGCCCTTACGAGCGGGGGATTTTAAGTCCCATGCGTCTACCAGTTTCGCCATTCGGGCGGTAGCGCGGTAAGCGGTCTGAAGACTGACAAATGTGGATCTGTCAGTTCTGACGCCTGTGCAGCAGAGGACGAAATATATACATCCCGTCCCGGTGAAGCAAGTTCGCAAATGCCCATTTCAAGACTAAATCTTGCAGGGCAACGCAAATAAAAAAGCTCCGTAAATCATAGATCTACGGAGCTTGTTTAAAGTGGAGGCCGAGGTCGGAATCGAACCGGCGTAGGTGGATTTGCAATCCACTGCATAACCATTTTGCTACTCGGCCTCAAACATCTGATGTCATGTAGCACAACATCAAACGCGTACAAACTTGGAGCAGATACTAGATCTAACTCCTTGAAAACATTGAGCTTTTTCAGCGGTCAGTGCTTTCGATGGCGTGAATTATGTACTGATTTCCCGAGGCTGACAACCCCTTGATTTCAAAAAAAATTCTGCTCACCGCTTTGAACGTTTACTGGAGGTTGCCCAGTCGTCCGTCAGGATCAGGCAAAAAAAATCCCGGGCAGCTGATGGACGCCCGGGATTTAAAAATGCATAAACCGTGGTGGTGAACGCGGGGCGGATATTACGGAATATTTCGCCGTGTAACAAGATATTTTGATTCACCATCCGGTTACTAAATTTTCTAACCCCTTAAATATCCACACTTTTTTTAAGGTCGAGTGACGACGAGCAGTCACTACAAGTACCAGCGATATTCACGGGCACTGATGTCTTGCAGAAATGCCAAATGGTCCTGACGCTTGTTTTCGCAATATACATTCACGAACTCTGCGCCCAATCCCTCACGTAATTGCGCATGGCTTTGCATTGCTCGCACGGCCTCCAGCATTTCCAGCGGGAAATCGATGCCGCTGCCACGATCTTCGTTGAGCGGTGCGATCGGTTCACGCCCCGCTTCCAGTCCTTGTTCCAGCCCAACCAGAATCGCCGCCAGCACCAGATACGGGTTGGCGTCGGCGCCGGCGAGGCGATGTTCGATCCGTAGATTTTTAGCGTCCGACTCCGGTACCCGCAGGCATGCATCCCGATCTTCGAAGCCCCAGCTGGCGCGTGTCGCGACATTCACGGTGCCGCTCAAGCGACGCATTGCGTTGTGGTTCGGGGCAAAGATCGGCATGCAATGCGGCAACAGTTCAAGGCAACCGGCCACCGCATGGCGCAGTGGTTGTTGTCCGTTGGCCGCCAGCAGGTTTTTGCCCGCCTCGTCATACAGGCTCACATGAACATGCATGCCGCTGCCGGGGTGTTGCAAGTAAGGTTTGGCCATGAAACTGGCACGGTAGTTGTGCTTCATGGCCACACCGCGCGTGCTGCGGCAAAACAGGGCGGCCCAGTCGGCGGCACGCAGCCCGTCATCGAGGTGACCGAAGTTGATCTCGAACTGACCCGGGCCCAATTCGGCCGTGATCACTGTGGTGTCGATGCCTTGCGCCCGGGCGGTCTCGACCATTTCATCGAGCACCGGCGCAAACCGCGACAGCCGCTCGATGTGCATGTTCGGCTGATCGTCCGCGTCGTCGGTCAGCGGATCGCGCGCGAACTGCGGCAGGCCGTCGCGCAACTGGCGATCGAACAGGTAGAACTCCAGCTCGAAGGCCACCACCGGGAAAATCCCTTTGCGGCCGAGCCGCTCCAGGACCTGCGCCAGCACTTCCCGTGGCTCGAAAACGATCGGTTTTTCAGTGCCGCTGGAGGTGATCAGCATCTGCCCCAAGGGCTGCTTTTCCCAGTCGACGATTTTCAGTGTGCCTGGCACCAGACGGCGCGGCGCATCCGGGTCGCCATCGTTGAAACAGTAGTCGCCAATGTTGAACAGCCCGCCCTGGGTGCCCAGCAACACACAATTCTGCGGCAGCTTGAGCGCGCTGCCGGCGGCGACTTTTTCGAGCATCTCGATCGGATAGCGCTTGCCGTAGAAATGCCCAGGGATGTCCAGGGAAATCAGGTCCACGTAACGCACATCCGGGAAGCGCTGGCGAAACGCGCGAACTTCAGCGACCAGATCAGAGCAGACAGCATCCATCATGTTGTTCCTTGTTGTTTTTATCAGGTGTAAACCCAGAGCACCCGGGTGAGCTGATCGGAGAGATTGCCGTAGCGGCAATGGGTATGGCTGGCAAGCTGAAAGCTATCCCCGGCCCCCAGGGTGACTGGTTGATCGTCATCCAGCCAAAGTGTCAGTTGCCCCTCCAGGACGTAGCCGCCCTGCTCCGAGCTGTCGCTCATGTGCCGGTCACCGCTGCTGGCGCCGGGCTCAAGCTGGCTTTCGAGCATCGAGAACGACGCGCGCATTTTCGGCGAGACGAGGATGTCGGTGATGCCGTCGGCGTAATACAGCGTGCGGCGCTCGTCCGGCCGGGTCACCCACGGCAAGGCCATGGGTTTGGGCAGGCTATAGAAATAGGTGGTCGGCACGCCGAGGGTTTCGCTGATGGCGGTCAGGTCCGCCACCGTCGGACGTGACAGTCCACGCTCGACTTGCGAGATAAAACCGACGGAGCGACCGATTTTGTCCGCCAGTTCCTTGAGCGTGTATTTTTTGTGTTTGCGCAGGTCCTGAATCAGGATCGCCAACGCCGAGATTTCTTCTTGCCTGTCCATCTGAAAGCTTCCAGAAAATGTGCGAATCAAAGGCTGTCGCGTAAGCGATACCAGGCCTTGCCAATGGCTTCCAGCGGCGCCGCCATGTGCTTGCCGCCAGGGAAACTGCCGTTGACCAGGCCCTGATACAAGGCCAGCTCATCCGGCTGACCCAGTATCGCGTCGGACACGGCGCGTGCCCCGGCCAAGGTTGGCAACACGCCGTGGCCGGAATAACCCTGAAGCCAGTAGAGATCACCGCGGCGACCGATATCAGGCGTGCGCTTGAGGGTGAGATCGATGTGCCCGCCCCAGGCGAATTCCAGCTCTACACCCTTGAGCTGTGGAAACACCCGTTGCAGAAAGGGTCGGGTCGCCGCGGCGATGTCCTTCGGCATACCACCCAGGTACGTGCAACCACCGCCAAACAGCAAACGGTTATCGGGCGTACGCCGGAAATAATCGAGCACGAATTGATTGTCGGTGACGCAGACATTGCTTGGCAGCAGCGCAGTGGCCTGCGCTTGCGAAAGTGGCGCGGTGGCCACCTGATAGGTGCCGACCGGCAACACGCAACTCGACAGCTTCGGATCAAGCCGATCCAGATAAGCATTGCACGCCAGCACCAGCACATCGGCCCGAACACGACCGCGCTCAGTGGTGACCACGTAGCGTCCACCCTCTTCGCGGTAGCTCAGCGCCTTGCTTTGTTCGTGAATACGACCACCGGCGCGCTCAATGGCGGCCGCCAGACCGAGTGCCAGCTTCAGCGGATTCAGGTGCGCGCCTTCCGGATCAAACAGCCCGGCTTCATAGCGCTCACTGGCAACCCATTGCGGCAACTGCTCACGCGGGATGAATTGCAAACCGTCGTGGCCCCACTTGTGGCTGGCCTCGTGTTGCCATTTGGTCAGCAGACTTACTCGACGCTGTAGCACTGACGTCCAGAGATGGCCGGCCCGGTAGTCACAATCGAAACCATGGCGTTCGGGCAACGCTCGCAACTCCTGTGCAGCCCAGCGCATACCGTCCCACAACCGCCGCGCACGTTCGTAACCCAGCGCAGCCTCCAGCGGCGGCATGTCGCACGACCAACCGAGAATGGCCTGACCGCCGTTGCGCCCCGACGCCGCCCACGCCACCCGACTGGCTTCCAGCAAGGTCACGCGCTTACCGGCCAGGGCCAGTCGCAGTGCCGTGTGCAAGCCACTGAAGCCGGCGCCGATGATCAATACTTCGGTGTCCTGCTCGCCCTCCAACGCCGCACGTTCCACCAGACGATCTGCGCAAGTGTGGGCGTAGTAACTGGCGACGTGCCGGGTGGATTGCTGGAACATGCGGGCCTCATGAAATTTTATTATTAAAATTTCATGAAAAAATACACATGTTATTTCACAGACGCAAGAACCTGTAGGAGCGAGCTTGCTCGCGATGGTGTGTCAGTCAACCCTGCGTGGCTGACACACCATCGCGAGCAATCGAGCGTCGACCGGCTGCTCCTACAGGGAAATTCAGGTGATTTCCAGTTCGCGGAAGGCTCGGCGACTCAGGCGACCGGAATCATCGGATCAGCCGCAGCCAACGCAGCGGCGCGGTCAGCAGCCGGCGGGTAGATCCACTCCGTGTTGATCTGCGTCTTCAGGTTCTTGCCTTCCTGTTTGACCAGTTTGACCTGGCGGTCCCAACCCTCGGTGTACACCGCACCCCAGCTGCCCAGATCCAGACAGGTCACATATTTAGGCTGGCTGTACGGTGTAGGGTCAATGCCGAGAATGTGCGCTGCAACGTTATTGCCGGCGTGACGACCCAAGGAAATAGCGTGCTGGCAGGTCATCAACGCGTAGTTGCCGATGTCGTCGGATGCGGCGTAAGCAACATCGCCGGTGGCGAAGATATCGTCCTGACCGATGACTTTCAGGTGGCTGTCCACGTGCAGGCGGCCAAGGTGATCGCGTTCCGCCGGGATCTGCTCAGTCAGCGAGCTGGCGCGCACGCCGGTGGTCCAGACCACGGTTTTCGCATCGATACGCTGACCGTCGCTCAAGTCGACACCGTTTGCGTCGACGGAAAGCACCGACGCCTTCAAGTGCCATTTCACGCCGGTTTCAACGCTCGCCTCTTCGATCGAATGGGCGATTTCTGCGCCCATCGACCCGCCAATTTTCTCGCCGCGATCAACGATGATCACCTCGACGTCAGCCTGATCACCCAGGATGGCACGCAGACGCGCGGTCATCTCGGTCGCCGTTTCAATCCCGGTGAAGCCGCCGCCCGCCACGACGACGGTATTGCGGGCTTTACTTTCCGGCAAGCTGGCCAGGGATTTCAGGTGGTTTTCCAGGCGCACGGCCTCTTCAATCTGGTCAACGTCGAACGCATGTTCAACCACGCCTGCGGTGGCCGGGATGGCGAGACGGCTGCCGGTGGCCAGAACGAGTTTGTCGTAGCTGCACACGTGTTTGGCACCCGACGCATCAATGTAGCCAACGCGTTTTTGCACAACGTCGATGGTTTCTGCAGCGCCCTTGATGAACTTTACGCCGACGGCATCAAACAGCTCACCAATCGGTGCAGCCAGCTGGTGTGCATTCGGTTCATAGAAGCGCGGACGCACGCGCAGCTCGGCCTGCGGAGCCAAAACAGTCACTTCAACGTCGCTGTGACCATGAATATCAAACAGACGCGTTGCGCTCAAAGCTGTCCACATACCACCGAAACCTGCGCCGATTACCAGGATGTGCTGTTTCATTTTTAACTCCGAGAGAAGGCCGATCAATGAATTCGTCGAAGGTCATGCGCTTGTCAGTGCCGACCGAACAACTACGACTATATTGATCCTAGTTGATTGAAGCAATCGGTTTTCCTGATGGTTGCTATCGAAAACTTTGATCCACTGCATAGCGCTACCAATGCGACAAAGCAGTGCTGGAGGAGATGAGCGGCGCCGGGGTTCGTTGCCCGGCTAACGTTCTGCTGATAACATTTACGACAACATTAGTCGGAGATCCAAATGTCTCTTTATAGCGCGGGCGTTGAGTACGGCATTCACTGCCTGCTTTTTCTGGTAGGCAATTGCGGCGACACCCGTGAGGCGAGCGTGCGCGAACTGGCCGAGCTGCAAGGCGTGCCGCAGGACTATCTGGCGAAAATTTTCACCAAACTGGCCAAGGCAAAACTGGTGGTGGCCACTGAAGGCGTGCGTGGCGGTTTCAAGCTGGCGCGGCCCTCCGACGAAATCAGCGTGCTCGATATCGTCAATGCCATCGATGGCCAGAAGCTGATTTTCGATTGTCGCGATATTCGCGGGCGCTGTGCTCTCTTCGACGGCGAAGCACCTGCGTGGGCGATGTCAGGTCACTGCTCGGTGCATGCCGTCATGATGACTGCACAGAAACGCATGGAGGACGCCCTCGCCCAGCAGACCATTCTTGATCTCGCCAGGAGAGTGGGCCGAAAGGCGCCGGCTGAGTTCGGTGCGCAGGTGGACAACTGGATCAACGATCGCCGGGAAAAGAAAAACAGTACCCAGGCATCTGACGACCAGACTATCCCAGTCACCGAGATTTCCGGCTGATTCTCACAGACAGTCGCGAACGGCCTGGCGCAACGCGCCGGACTTGGCCCAGGGCGGGCCCTGATAAAGCGAGACCCGGCTGCCATCCCTGGATTTCACGATATCGACAATCTCGTCAGCCGTGATGATGCTGGGTGCCGTGATCCGGTAGCCATTGGAAATCCCCGTTTGAGCCGACGCGGGAATTTCCTTCTGCCACGCCGGTAGCACGCAGGCCGCATAGTCTTTCGGCGCCTTTTCGCTGTATTTGCTGACGTTCGGCTCACCCGGCACCAAAGAAGCGGGCAGTGAGCACCCTGCCAGTAACGTCACCACGATTCCTGCCATCCACGTCCGCATGACGCATCCTTATTTTGAAAAAGGAAATGTAGCGCGTCGTTCAGCAGACATCCATTGATTGAACAGCATTCATTGTGCGGCGTTTTCATCTTTGGGGTCCGGATAGGATCTTGCGTTCAAATAGGTCATCCACCGTTCATACGCTTCGTGCTGCCACTGGCTCACCCGCTCCCATTCCGGGCCACCCAGTTGATGCGTTGAGATCAGCGTCATCATTTCTGTGGTCGCCGCGTCCAGATCGACGATCAGCTCATGTGCGTGAAATCGAAAGTCATCGGTCGTCGTCATTTAAAGTTGCCTCGCCCTAGCAAAAGTTGACCACTTCAGTACGACACCAGATCTGTCCCTTCCCGTTCAACTTCCCGACCAAAGGCTGCGCCGACTGTTCAGACGAACAAAACGCCCTGATCCATGAATCGGGACTAAAATTTTGTATCAGAGATGTTCAGGAGGTTGTCATGTGGCTTAACGAATCTGAAAACGAACTTCGGCGCGACCTGCAAAGCGTTGCGTCGGATCTGAGATGGTCGGCGGTAGAGCTTCTGCGTCTGGCAGATCAGCTACGCCATGCTGGCAATGATGTGGATGCAGAAGCAGTCCTGAGGCTGTGCGACTTGTTCCAGGGTGATGAACAACGGCTGGCGGGTTATGCCGAAGAAGTGAAAGCCAAGGCGATCAGTCGAAACAAGGCTCACTGACAGGAGCGCTGTCATGAAAAAGGCTCTATGCGCGCTGGCTGTCGCATTGGCAGCGTTGGGCGGCTGTAGCACTGAATCACGTGTCTACCGTGATCAGCCGATGGTCGCCAAGGTCGAAACCGGCATGAGCAAGGAGCAGGTCCAGCAGATTGGCGGACAGCCTCAATCAATCAGCGACCGCACGGTCGTGCCCGGCACATGCTTTGACTACAAACTGGTGCAAGCCGGCCACCAGCAGTCGTACAACGTCAGTTTCGATGGCAAGGGCAAGGTCGATCACCAAAGCTTCATGACCTGCGCCGAATGGAGCAATGCGCAGCAAAAGGCCAGGGAGCCCTCCCGCACTGGCGGGACGGGCGGCGGCGGTTATTAGTCCGTCAGCAAGATATGAAAAGCCCCGGAATGCCTGTCAGTTAAGTCGAAAGCTGACTCTGTGGTAGGAGCGAGCTTGCTCGCGATGGACTTCAGGACGACGCGTGTATCCAGAGAATACGCGTTATCGTTGGCGTCCATCGCGAGCAAGCTCGCTCCTACAAATCCGTTTTGCGGCTATCGGCCGGCCTTTTCGCCCGCGTTTTGTAACCAGGAAGAGACGCCGCAAAGGCCAGTGCCTCTTCCCTGCTGGCGAAGGCTGCCAACCGGTCGCCTTGTGTGCATACCCGCCAGGGGCCGTTATTCACGCTGAGTACGTCATAACCGTTCATGTGCATCTTATTCAGCATCGGAACGCTCATAGCAACCTCCCTTTCGGTACTGATATTCAGAACTGACCTGCCTACCTTACACCCACCCTTCGCAGAGATGCCGACCAGACGTCGCGACAAAGTTTCGGCATCCGGTTGCACTTTCAGCCCCTGTGACACCTCCAACCACCCAGAGGCCCGCGACCGGGCTGACCTGAATATTGCTGTTTTATTACCGCCTCATGACAACGCGTAATCAGGTAACACATGAAAGTCCGAGCAACCGTCATTTGTGAGCAGGACCGGTACATTCTCCTGGTGCGCAAGCCAAGGTGTCCCTGGACGCTGCCCGGCGGAAAGGTCGAGCCCGGTGAAACCGTCGCCGCCGCGGCCATGCGCGAACTTTGGGAAGAGACGGGACTGGGGGTCGACGACTTGCTGTACCTGATGGAGCTGGACTCGGGCGGCACCCGGCACCACGTCTACGAGGCATCGGTGCTGAACTCGAATGAGGCGCGACCGCAAAATGAAATCTTCGATTGCATGTGGTTTCCGCTGGACGCGGTGCACAATCTGAACACAAACGACGCCACGCTCAGGATCCTCAGAGCGTTTCAGCGTCGTTTGTAGTTCTCAGCGTTTTTCAGCCTTGGTCACCACCACCCACCGGCATGATCATGCCGGTGATATAGGACGCTTCGTCGCTGGCCAGAAACAGAATAGCGCCTGCCTGTTCATCCAGTGTGCCGTAGCGTTTCATCAGACTGCTGTCGAGCGTCTGGTCGACAATCTGCTGATACCACACCTTTTCCTCAGCGCTTTGTTCGGCGCTGTTGCGCGGGATCACCCGCGGCGGCGCTTCGGTGCCACCGGGTGCCGTCGCATTGACCCGAACGCCACGCCCGGCGGTTTCGAACGCCAGGCAAGCGGTCAGCGCATTCACCCCGCCCTTCGCCGCACCGTACGGCACGCGGTTGATGCTGCGGGTGGCGATGGACGACACGTTGACGATGGCGCCACTGCCTTGCTCCAGCATGAACGGCAGCGCGGCGTGGCAGCACCACAGCGTCGGGAACAGCGAGCGACGAACTTCAGCCTCGATCTGCTGCGCTTCGTAGTGTTCGAACGGCTTGGCCCAGATCGTCCCGCCGACATTATTGATGAGGATGTCGAGACGCCCGAAACGCTCGACGGCGGTTTGCATCACGCGACTGCATTCTCCGAACTGCTCGAGATCGGCGGTCAGCGCGAGCACCTGGCTGTCCCGACCCAACTGCTGTTGCACTTCGAATACCAACTCGGAGCGATCGACCAGAATCAACCGCGCCCCCTCCGCCGCCATGCGTTCGGCGACGCGTCGGCCGATGCCTTGGGCGGCACCGGTAATCAATGCGATTTTTTCGTGAAATCTGTTCATACATACCTCGTGAAGAAGAATGCCGGCCAACTGTGGGAGCGGGCTTGCTCGCGAAGGCGTCATGTCAGTCAACATCCATGTCGCCTGACATGACGCCTTCGCGAGCAAGCCCGCTCCCACATTTGGGCTGTGCCTGGCGCGGTATCAGCGTAGGACTCAAGCCGCGCTGGCGGCAAACTTCTCGTAGTAGAAATTCACCGGTGCGATGCCTTGATCGCGAATGTACTGGCTGACCGCCTCGACCATCGGCGGCGGGCCGCACAGGTAGACATCGACGTCGCCATCGTTCAAATGCTGTGGCTCGATGTGCTGGGTCACGTAGCCCTTGAGCGGGTGCTGGCTGTCGGGGCTGGCCACGCAGGCGCTGAAGCTGAAATTCGGGATGCGCGCGGCGAAGGCTTCGAGTCGATCCATTTCCACCAGATCGAAATCGTTGGTCACGCCGTAAATCAGATGCAGCGGATGCTCACTGCCCTGCTCGGCGATTTTTTCCAGCATCGCGGTGAACGGCGCCAACCCCGTGCCGCCCGCCAGCAGCAGCAACGGCCGACGAATGTCGCGCAGATAAAAACTGCCCAACGGCCCGGCCAGGCTCATGCTGTCGCCGGCCTTGGCCATGCCGGTGAGGAAGCTGCTCATCAGGCCGCCAGGCACGTTGCGGATCAGGAAACTGACCTCGCCGTCACGCTGCAACGAGCTGAACGAATAGGCGCGGGTCTGCTCGCTGCCGGGAATCCCGAGGTTCACGTATTGCCCCGGCAGGAACGCCAGTTTGCTCAGAGCTTCACTCTTGATCGACAGCGCGATGGTGCTGTCGGACAACTGGCGTACGGCGCTGATGGTCGCGTCGTAACTGGCCTGTTGCGTGCGGCAGACCTCCGAGGAAGCCGGCACCCGCACCACGCAATCGCTCTGGGCGCGCATCTGGCAGGTCAGGACAAACCCCTGCTCGGCTTCGTCAGCCGTGAGGGCGTCCTCAATGTATTCCTCGCCCAGGTCGTAGCGGCCGGCCTCGGCGAAACACTTGCAGGTGCCACAGGCGCCGTCGCGGCAATCCAGCGGAATGTTGATGCCCTGGCGGTACGCTGCATCCGCCACGGTTTCGCCAACGTTGGCGTCGATGAACCGGGTGACGCCGTCTTCGAAACTGAATGCGATGGAATGAGTCATGACGGCTGCCTCACAGGTGGTAAACATCGATGACCTGGCGAACGTAGTCGTTCTTCAGGATCACTTTCTTGGCCTTGATCAGCGGGTTCTCGCCGCGCACATCGAGGGTGTAGAAACTGCTGCCGAAATAGCTGTCGACGGTCTTGTAGCGAAAGCTCAGGGTGTGCCAGTTGAAGCGCACCTTGCAGAGGCCGTCGACCTGTTCCAGCAGCTCAATGTTGCTGATGTTGTGGGAGGTGCGGGTGTCCGGCACGGTCGCACTGGAACGCTCGGTCTTGATGCGGAAGATGCGGTCTTCCAGACCGGTGCGGTTGCCGTACCAGATCAGCGAGATTTCCCGCTGCGGATCGATGGTCAATTCGTCGTTGTCGTCCCAGGACGGCATCCAGAACGTCGCGTCCGGAGCGTACAACTCCAGCCATTCGTCCCATTGCCGGTCATCGAGGTAACGCGCTTCGCGGTAGAGAAAGTCGCGCACGTTGTCATAGGTGATGGTCATTGCACGGCCTCCACAGCGATCAACTTCGACTTTTCAGCGGCCAGCGCCTTGAGCATCGTTTGCTGCCAATACTTGTGCTGTAGCACGAACAGACCTTCGTCTTCGGTGCGCACACCACTGAGCAGCGGATGCAAGTCGATTTCTTTGGCCGCTTCGTCGGCGCCTTCGATCCAGTGCTCGGCACCACGGGACATGTCGTTCCATGCGGTCACGCTGCCCTGATAGCTGGTCTGGCACGAGCGAAACTCCTCCAGATCATCCGGCGTGGCCATGCCGCTGACGTTGAAAAAATCTTCGTACTGACGAATGCGGCTCGAACGGGCGTGGTCGCTTTCGCCTTTGGGGGCGATGCAGTAAATGGTGATTTCCGTGCGGTTGACCGAGATCGGCCGGGCGATGCGGATCTGCGAGCTGAACTGGTCCATCAGGTACACGTTCGGGTACAGGCACAG
This sequence comes from Pseudomonas sp. LBUM1670, assembly GCF_059695695.1. Taxonomy (NCBI): domain Bacteria; kingdom Pseudomonadati; phylum Pseudomonadota; class Gammaproteobacteria; order Pseudomonadales; family Pseudomonadaceae; genus Pseudomonas; species Pseudomonas sp. LBUM1670. The sequence continues at coordinate 3,376,168 of NZ_CP166783.1, forward strand.
GTTGCGCGAGTTCTCGATCATCCAGTCGGCGCGGGCCTTGCCGAAGTCCTTGGCCAGCTCATCGCGACGCTCGTACAGCGGACGGTCTTCCGGGTTGGCCCAACGGGTCCAGAGCAACATGTGGCCCTTGTCGAAGGAATAGAAACCACCACCCTGCTTGGCCCAGCTGCCGGCGCTCATGGTCGGATTGGTGTCGCCAGCCTCGCGCTGTTTGCGCTGGTTCTGGGTGGCGGCGTAGTTCCAGTGCACTGAGCTGACGTGATAACCGTCGGCGCCGTTTTCGGCGGTGAGTTTCCAGTTGCCTTCGTAGATGTAGCTCGAGGAACCGCGCAGCACTTCCAGGCCATCGGCGGACTGGTCGACGATCATGTCGATGATCTTCGCTGATTCACCCAAGTGCTCAACCAACGGCACGACATCGGCCTTGAGGCTGCCGAACAGGAAGCCGCGATAGGATTCGAAACGCGCGACTTTGGTCAGGTCGTGGGAGCCTTCGCAATTGAAGCTCGCAGGGTAACCCGCCGCTGCCGGGTCTTTGACCTTCAACAGCTTGCCGGAGTTGTTGAACGTCCAGCCGTGGAATGGGCAGGTGTACGAGCTCTTGTTGCCGGACTTGTGTCGGCAGAGCATCGCGCCGCGGTGACTGCAGGCGTTGATGAAGGCGTTGAGCTCACCGTCCTTGTTACGCGCGATAAAGATCGACTGGCGCCCCATGGTGGTGGTGTAGAAATCGTTTTTGTTGGGGATCTGGCTTTCGTGCGCCAGGTACAGCCAGTTGCCTTCGAAGATGTGTTCCATCTCGAGATCGAACAGCCGTGGGTCGGTGAACATCTCGCGCTTGCAGCGGTAGATGCCCTGTTCTTTGTCATCTTCCAACAGGGAGTGAAGGTATTCGGGTCGCAGGGACATGGCCGCCGCCTCCATTGTTTTTATTCAGGCAGGGCCAATGCTAGGACGGGGGGGATGGGGCGGACTATCCGATGGGTGCAGACCTTTATCCGTTTTGTGCAGAACTCGCATCTGTGCGTCATTTTCGGAATCGGACTACATAACTGCTTACAAGTTTTGCATAGACTGCGCGCCTGACTACAAGGAGTGGTTTCTATGGCTAATCACGGTTACATGACCATAAACGGTAAAGCCCAAGGATTGATTTCAGCAGGCTGTTCAACTCAGGACTCTATTGGCAACAAGTACCAGGCGGCGCATACGGATGAAATCATGGTGCTGTCTTACAGCCACAACATCACCACTATCGGGAACATCAACAGGTCGACACACAACCCGATCATCATCACAAAAGCCGTCGACAAATCATCACCGCTACTCGCTCAAGCGCTTTCAAACAGAGAAGAAATAAACTGCACGATCAGTTTCTACCGCGTGTCGGCCTTTGGCATGCAGGAAAAGTTTTATACCGTTTCGATCAGTGGCGGGGTCATTGCCGACCTGACGCTTGAAATGCCTCATGCCATTTTGCAAAACGACGTCGAGCCCCAAGAGCACGTGGCTATTCGTTACCGCGACATTGCCTGGACCCACCACCTCGCAAAAACCGCCGGTTACAGTTCGTGGGGTGAAGAGGGATGAATCCGGATCGTCATGAGCTCTGGGACGTTAACAGCGCTGCGAGCAAACTGGTGGGACAAGCCCGCACACTTGGCACTCGTCATCTTGCACACGGTATGGCGCGGGAACAGTTCAATCGGGAAGTCGCCTATTACGCAAAGCGTATTGCCGATGATGTTGCACAAGGTCAAAAAACGCCGGTGCAAGGCGTACACGCCCTTCTGCAAGAACAACGCGACCTGCTCATCCAATCGCAAGCCGTGACGCAAAAAGCTCAGGGCGCGATCACTGAACGGGTTAAAAGAATCCCGACCTCAACGCTCACACAGCCGTTATTAAAACCTGACCCGGAACGCTTACTGCGCTTTGTCCACGCGCAAAACCTCAAGTCGACTACTGCGAATTCGCCCGACGCATTGAAGGCAGCCTCGTCGCCGCATCCAGTTCCGGACTTGAAGTTTTTTCCTCAAGAGCGATGGCCGGCGGAAGTCCCACAAGAAGAACCCGGTTTCTACGTCGTTCCCAGAAGTACGACGGCTGACAAACTGGAAGCCCAGCTTTTCACTTCAGCCTCCCCCGCCGTCATCGCCAAATTCAAGGCCCTGAACCCGAATCTTGACCAGGTAAAAGCCGGGACGATGATTGTTCTAAGCGATCCGAATAATCACCTCTGTACTTACGAAGATGCGCTGTTGATGCAAGCGGCGGGCAATGTAAATAGAGCCTTGGAGCCGCTTAGTTCGGAAGAGGCCGACTTCATGGCGCGGCACTACGACGAAATTGCGTTCTTTGTTTCGAAAGGTTCTCTCGGGGCTAGTGTGGGGCTGGCGATGTTCTCGAAGAACCTGAACGACGTGGGCGACATTTTGCGGGACATCGATAAGTTGCACACAGAAACGTTCCAGACAAACGGTCACCTCAACTCTTCCGATTTCTATGCCGAGCGCAAACGCCTGCTGACCCAACTGGATACTCAACTCACCAAACTGACAAAAAAAAGCATCGGTTTTCCGGATCATCCCAATCTGAAAAATGTATTGGGCCTATCTACTAAAAGCCTTGTACATCGCTGGAGAAAAGCCGGTGCCGTTGGACAGATTCCCGGTTATGCCACGCACATTGAAGCCGTTTCTAAAGCGACGAAGTACGTCAAATATGGCGGTTGGGTTGGTACGGCGGTGGGTGGTGGCGCGTCAGCAATCAAGGTTCAGGGTGTTTGTGCAGAAGGCAATGTGGAGGCCTGTGAGAAGGTGAAATTTACAGAAGCTGGGGGTTTTGCGGGCGGGGTCGCGGGCGGCGCTCTAGCTGGTTTGTATTTGAGCGGCCCTACCGCTGGCGTTATTTGTGCAGCCCTCGGAGTACCTACTGGCGGCGCAGCAACATTGGCATGCGGCCTTGTACTAATCGGAGTTAGCTCCTTGGCTGCAGGGGAAATTGGAGGAAGGACCGGCGAATTCATAGGAGATCAAATTTACGAGGTCATCAAATGAGCCTGAGTTCTGGTGACACAATATTTCTTGTCATTGGTTTGATCGACTTTGTTGGCGCATTTATATCAGTCGGCATATCACTTCATCTGGCCTACACAAAAATGGATGTGATGCTAAACCACCTGCAAAATTGCCCTGCGGTTATGATTCGAGCACCGTTAAGAAACGCTGGCCCCTGGGGAAATATGTTGTTACTGGGGGCCATAATGGGGGTAATGACTACGCCTCAGATTTATTTACGCGATGGCGGTGCCAACGCGGAGGACCTGAAGAACTTTCCTGCGAACCTCAAACGAAAACTAATTGTTTTGCAGTGGACCGGCTGGGGACTTTTACTCGTAATGCTTGGGCTTTTCGTGATTATAAAACTTGAACTTGTCTAAACAGCACCTAGCTCCTTAGCGTACTTTCAATGCGGATCGACGGGTAAACCAGTTGCGGGCCGATCCGTTGAGTCTAGCTTTAAATTAATTTACGCATTAAATATCGAAGAAATTTACGAGGTTATTAAGTGAGCCTTAATACAGCTGAAAAAATATACTTGGTTATAGGCCTAATCAACTTCGGAGGAAGGTTTATATTTGTCGGAACAGCACTTTTCCTCGCCTACACCAAAATGGATTTTATGTTGAACCATCTGAAGAACTGCCACGCAGTTACTAATAGTGCATTCTTGAGAAACGGTGGCCCTTGGGGGAATTTATCTTTGATGGGAGAAATAATGTGCGTATTCGCTACGCCTCGGCTCGCTTTACGTTACGGAGGCGCCAGTACAGATGATATGAAAAACTTCCCTGCGGGCCTGAGAAGAATTTTGATCAACTTGTATTGGCTCGGCTGGACATTTTTTATCGTGATGTGCGCCCTCGTCGGAGTCGCTGAATTCGGACTGATATGAAATTTCCTGTCTCGGAAATACCATTACAGGCGAATCAATCCCGCCGCCTCAGCGTATCCGACGGCAACTCCCCAAACTGCTTGCGATAATTATCCGAAAACCGCCCCAAATGCAGAAACCCGTAATCCATCGCCACTTCCGTAACATTGCGCACGTTGCAGGTCGGGTCGCTCAGGCAGGCATGGATACGTTCAAGGCGTTTCTGCCGGATGTAGTTTTTCGGCGTGGTGCCAGCGTTGCGTTCGAACAGACCATACAACGAACGCAGGCTCATCCGCGCCTGACGCGCCAATTCTTCGCTGTCGATGTCCTGCTTGAGGTTGCGCGCAATGTAGTCGGCAATCACTTCGAACGTGGCAGTCTGTGAGCCGAGGCTGATGCGGCTGACATTGGTCTGCATCAAGCTGAGCATTTTGCTGACGATGATCTGTGCGTAGTGTTCCTGCACCTTGGGAATCTGCTCGGTGGCTTCGGCTTCCTGGCAAATCATCGCCAGCAGGCCGACAAACCCTTCCAGCTCATTGAGCTGATATCGGTTCTCCAGGAACCGCACGCCCTGCCCCGGATACCGCCAGCGCTGCTCGTTGCAGACCGATTCCAGCAACGACGTCGGGACTTTGAGGATGAATTTTTCGCAATCGTCGGAGTACGTCAGGTCCACCGGATCGTCGGGGTTGATCAGCAGTAACTCACCGGGCGCGAAATAATGCTCCTGACCGTGACCGCGCCACAGGCAATTGCCGCGCAGCAACACTTGCAGGTGATAGATGCTTTCCAGCGCGCCGGAGGTGACGCGAACGCTGCCGCCGTAGCTGATGCGGCACAGGTCAAGACTGGCGAACTTGCGGTGATTGAGGCTGGCCAGCGGGTGTCCGGCCCGGGGCATCAGGATGCAATGGTTACCGACATGCTGATTGACATAGCCCGACACTGCGTATGGGTCGGCATGGTCGAATACGGAGCTGCGCTGACTCAACAGTTGCGCTTGCATCATCGGGTCACTCTCGTTGTTCTTATGGGCTGCGTCGGGTGATTCTAAGGCAGTACTTGCAACGGTGTGTCAGTGGACTGACATGTGGAATGTGCCGGCCTCTTCGCGAGCAAGCCCGCTCCCACATTTTGAACGCGGTTGAATGTGGGAGCGGGCTTGCTCGCGAAAGCGGTGTATCAGTCAACATTTAGGTTGAAGCTGATGGCCTCTTCGGGAGCAGGCTCGCTCCCACAATGGTCCCGTCGTTGAAGGGATCAGTCCTCGAGTGCGCGAACCCGCTCGTGACGCTGCTGCTCTTCAGGCTGGGCGGACGACTGCAAGGTGAAATCGAATTCTATTTCGGCAAATCGCCCGCTGACGCCATACCCCGCTGCACGCTGTTGATCATCGCTGAAGGTAATTTTCGCGATCAGCTCGTCACGGGTGGCGTAGGCAAAATCGTCGTGCAGGTATTGATCGCCGTCGAGGTTGATCTGGGTGGTCAGGTGACGATGATCCGGTGCCGAGATGAAGAAGTGCACGTGCGCCGGGCGCTGGCCGTGACGGCCCAGTTGATCGAGCAGTTGCTGGGTCGGACCGTCCGGTGGGCAACCGTAGCCCGACGGCACGATGCTGCGGAAACGGTAACGGCCCTCGGCGTCGGTGACGATGCGGCGACGCAGGTTGAACTCCGATTGTGTGGTATCGAAGTAGGAATAAGTGCCACCGGTGTTGGCATGCCAGACATCCACAACCGCGCCGGCCAACGGTTCGCCAGCAGTGTTGAACACACGGCCCTGCATGAACAACGTCACACCCGGATCGACGCCATCATCCAGACGCGCTTCGCCTTGGGACAACGGTGCACCGGCCACGTACAGCGGCCCTTCGATGGTCCGCGGCGTGCCGCCCGCCTTGCCGGCCTGCTCGTCTTCGGCGTCCATCAGCAAGTCCAGGTAATGTTCCAGACCGAGCCCGGCCACCACCAGGCCCGCTTCCTGGCGTGCACCCAGTACGTTGAGGTAGTTGACGGCTTTCCAGAATTCTTCCGGGGTTACGGCGAGGTCTTCGATGATGTTCACCGAGTCGCGCAGGATGCGGTAAATCAAGGCTTTGGTCCGTGGATCGCCGGCGTCATTGTGCAGGCCGCTGGCCTCTTCGAGGAATTTCTGGGCGCTGGCAGTGTGGGAAATCTTGACGTTCATGGTGGTTCCTCATCTTGTAATTATTAGCCTGGCGAACTGAACAGGCTTGGTTCAGCGGTCATCCTCGCGGATGGAAGAAGGATGCCGGCACATCGCGGTGACTTCGATCGCCATGTACGGGTACAGCGGCAATTGCATCAGCAGGTCGTGCAGATCTTGAACGCTGTCGACATCGAACACGCTGTAATTGGCATACAGCCCGGCGATGCGCCACAGGTGACGCCACTTGCCTTGTTCTTGCAGGCGCTGAGCGAGGGCTTTTTCGTCAGCCTTCAATTGGGCGGCTGCTTCAGGATTCATGTCGACCGGCAGGTTCACGGTCATTTTTACGTGGAACAACATAATGCTCTCCTCAGGCTAGATGAATGGCAGTAGAGGTTTTGTCGCGACGGAAGAACGCCAGGCGCTCTTCATCGAGGATCAATCCCAGGCCCGGGGTTTTCGGCACGTGCAGCTCGAAATCGCGATAGACCAGCGGCTCACTGAGGATGTCTTCGGTCAACAGCAGCGGGCCGAACAGTTCGGTGTCCCACGCCAGTTTGTTCAGCGTGACAAACGCATGCGCCGACGCCAGGGTGCCGATGCCGCCTTCGAGCATGGTGCCGCCGTACAGGCCGATGCCGGCCGCTTCGGCAATCGCGGCGGTTCGCAGCACGGCTCGCGGGCCGCCGTTCTTGGCGATCTTCAGGGCAAACACCGAAGCGGCGCCTTCACGGGCCAGATTGAACGCGTCTTCCACACACTCGATGGATTCGTCGGCCATGATCGGCGCCGGGCTCATCGCGTTCAGGCGCGCCATGCCGGCGCGGTTATGGCGAGAGATAGGCTGTTCGATCAGGTCGATGCCGTTGGTGCCGAGGATCCGGCAGGCACGCAATGCGACGGCTTCGTCCCAGGCCTGATTGACATCGACCCGCACGCTGGCGCGATCGCCCAGGGCTTTCTTGATCGCGATGACGTGGGCCAGGTCGCGGTTGACTTCGCCGGCACCGATTTTCAGTTTGAAGATGCGATGGCGACGCAGGTCGAGCATTTTTTCCGCTTCGGCGATGTCCTTGTCGGTGTCGCCACTGGCCAGGGTCCAGGCCACCGGCAGTGCATCGCGAACCCGCCCGCCCAGCAGTTCGCTGATGGGCAAGCCGAGGCGTTTGCCCTGGGCGTCGAGCAACGCGGTTTCGATACCTGACTTGGCGAAGGTGTTGCCACGGATGCTGCGTTCCAGGCGCAACATCGCGGCGTTGACGTTGGCGCTGTCTTGGCCGAGCAACAGCGGCGCAAAGTGTCGGTCGATGTTGGTCTTGATGCTGTCCGGGCTTTCGTTGCCGTAAGCCAGGCCACCGATGGTGGTGGATTCGCCAATGCCTTCAATGCCATCGGCGCAACGCACGCGAGTGATCACCAGGGTCTGGTTCTGCATGGTGTGCATCGCCAGCTTGTGCGGGCGGATGGTCGGCAGATCGACGATGATCGTCTCGATCGATTCAATGGCAGTTGCAAGCATGGCGATACCCGTCAGGTTCTTAAAGTTCTGGAACCGATTCTGGTACGGCTTTTTTCGGGAAGCCAATATAGAATTGGTCTGACTTGATACCTTAAAGGTATGCAGCTGAATTGTTTGCGGAGGCCCCATGGAACTGCGTCACCTGCGGTATTTTCAGGTGTTGGCTCAAACCCTCAATTTCACCCGCGCGGCCGAATTGCTGCACATCGCCCAGCCGCCGCTGAGCCGGCAGATTCAGCAGCTGGAAGATGAACTCGGGGTGTTGTTGCTGGAACGCGGGAGGCCGCTGAAGCTGACCGACGCCGGGCGGTTTTTCCATGAGCACTCCACCGCCCTGCTCGACCAACTGAGCAAGGTCTGCGACAACACGCGACGCATTGGTCTGGGTGAAAAAACCTGGCTGGGGATTGGTTTTGCGCCGTCGACGCTCTATGGCGTACTGCCGGAATTGATCCGTCGTTTGCGCAGTGGCGAACCGCTGGAGCTTGAACTCGGGCTCTCGGAAATGACCACGCTGCAACAAGTGCAGGCGCTCAAGGCCGGACGCATCGATATCGGTTTCGGGCGGATCCGCATCGACGACCCGGCCATTATCCAGACGGTCTTGACCGAGGACCGGCTGGTCGCCGCCCTGCCCGCCGGCCACCCGTTGCTGGCCGGGCCGATCAGCCTTCGCGACCTGGCGAAGGAACCCTTCGTGCTGTACCCCGGCAACCCGCGCCCCAGCTACGCCGACCACGTGATTGCCTTATTTGAATCCTATGGCGTGAGCATCCACGTAGCGCAATGGACCAACGAACTGCAAACCGCCATTGGCCTGGTAGGCGCGGGAATCGGCGTTACCCTGGTGCCGGCCTCGGTGCAATTGCTGCACCGCGACGACATCGGTTTCACGCCGCTGCTGGAAGACAACGCGACCTCGCCGATCATCCTCAGCCGGCGCGTGGGCGATGTCTCGCCGGGGTTGAATCATTGTTTGCGGATGATTGATGAGTTATTGCCGCAGCAACTGACACCTATGTAGGTGCACGACTTGCCGGCGATGGCGATTTCACGGACGCCATCGCGGGCAAGTCGGATCGCCGCACCGCTCGCTTCTACAGATCGCAGGGGTGTTTGGGATGGAGGGTTTACGCAAAACCTGTAGGAGCACGGCTTGCCGGCGAAGGCGATCTCACGGGCGCCTTCGCGGGCAAGCCTCGCTCCTACAGTCGTGTTATTTACGATTGTCTAAACTGAATCCTGGCGGGCGAACGTATCAGTTAGCGTCCGCTCCCCAAATCCAGTTCCAGATCCCCGGCAATTTCACCGGCTGTGAACTGTCACGAACAGTGCGCGCCATGGCCGCCCGTTGCAGCGCCGCCTGATCGTCATAAAACGGCTTCTGCGCCGTTTTCAAGCCGGTCGCCTGTGCGCTATCAAGCAGGATTTGCAGGTACTCGCGGGCATGCCGGGCGGTGTAGCGATTGAGGTCGTGGAAGGTCACCACCACCGGAATCACGCCGTCCACGGTGGGCAGTTCGCCCAACGCGATGCGCTCGCGCACTTCCGAGAGCTGCCGCAGCATGTTGGCCCGCCGCCGGGGGCTGGCGTTGAAGCCCCAGATCTTGCCGTCGTTGGCACTCAAGTCGGTCAGCAACAGGTGCATGCCGTGCTTTTGATAGGCCGCGAAGACGCGTTTGTCGAAGTTCCAGAATGGCGGACGCACCAGGGTCGGCGGCGCGCCGGTGATCGCGGCGATGTCGGCACTGCCTTTGGTCAGCGACTGTTCCAGTTCTTCCGGGCTTAGAGAACGGTGATTGGTGTGCCCGTGAGTGGCCGTGTGGAAACCCAGTATCTGCCCGTCGGCATGTTCGCGGCGCATGACCTCGCGGCCGATGTCGCTGTCGCCCGCCCGTGGCGCCCCGGTCTGTACGAAGAACACCGCTTTGAGGTTCGGCTGCACCGGGTTCGTGGCCAGGCTGTCGAGAATCGTCATCGTCGGATTCCAGAAACTCGACGCGCTGGGACCATCATCGAAGGTCAGCAGAAAACGGATCGGCGGTTGCGCGCGCAGCCGCTGTTCGGTCTGCGCCGTCATTTCGACGGGAGCCGCGATGCAACCCACCAGCCCGACGGCAATGGCAAGTGCGCAGAGAATCTTGAACAGCTGTTTCATGTTGTGCCCTGAGCCAGACCGTTGAGCCCGCACACGTGTGCGGGCGCGGGTTGGATCAGGGTACACAGTGTTTGGTTCCGGTGCCGCCATGCCTCGTCGATTACTGGGTCAATGCCTGCTGGAACGAGCTGTCGATGATCGGCGCGGTCGCCAGTGCCGAGGGCAGCGCCTTGACCTTGAACAGGAAGTCCGCCGTGCCCTGCAAATCCTTGGCCGCTTGCGCGTCTACCGGGCCGACGGTCATGTGCGCCTGACGCAACCAGTGGCGCGAAACGTTCGGGTCGAGATTGGCCTTCTTCGCCCACAGATCGGCGTACTCGTCGGTGTGGTTGTCGACCCAGGCCCGAGCCTTTTTCAGACGCACCAGGAAGTCGGCGATGGCCTCGCGTTTGCTGTCGATGGACGGTGTCGACGCGGCGATGGCGCTGAGGCCCGGCATCAGGTTCCTGGCGGTAAGAATCGGCCGGGCGCCGGAGAACAGGATCTGCTGGGAAATATAGGGTTCCCACACCGGAAAGGCATCAATGCTGCCCTGGGGCAGCGCGGCGGCGGCATCAATCGGCATCAGTTTGATGAAGTCGACGTAGTCCTCCGGCAGATCGGCTTGTTGCAAGGCGCGCAGGGTCAACTGCTGGCTCCAGGCGCCGGGCCAGTAGGCGACTTTCTTGCCCTTGAGGTCGGCGATGGTTTTGACTGGCGAATCCTTCGGCACCAGTAAGGCGATGGTGTCCGGGTTCTGCCGCGAGACGCCGATCAGCTTCACCGGCGCCTGTTTGGCCGCCAGAAACAGGAAACCCGAATCACCGAGAAAACCCAGGTCCAGCGCGCCGGTGTTCAATGCTTCGGCCAGCGGCGCGGCGGCCTGGAAGTGCTTCCAGTCGACGGTATACGACGCCCCTTCCAGCACACCCGACGCCTCCACCGAGGCGCGCACGTTGTAGTAGTTCTGATCACCGACGTGCAGGACGACGGGTTCGGCGGCGTAGGCCATTGGCGCGGCAAACAGCGCGCTGGTCAGCAGACTGCGCACAAATCGGGACAGGTTCATCGGGGGCTCCTTGAGAGTGAACGCCATAGACCATAGCGCTCTTACAAAGGCCTTTTTAAATTCTATTTATGCATAAGCTCATGACCGTCAGCTAACACTGTTTGCTCGGCAACAGTGACCCGACAGACTGTTTTCCCTGCAACACCTCTCGACGTCCCGTCCCGCGCCAACGCCTTGAAAAAGCGGGATGTCCGCAACATGGCACAGAGCCTGCAATATTCCTTTTATGCAGGTCGAATTAATAAAAAACCAATTTTAGAAATAAGAAACTCAATGCCTTGCCGGAGCTGACCCCATGAAGTCCACCTTCCATTTTCCCCAAATCAGGTATCTGCTCAGCGCCTGCGCCCTGGCCTTGAGCCTGCAACCCATCGCGCAGGCTGCTGAAACGCCGCCGGCCGAAGTGCATCTGGATTACGCCTATTACTCGCCGGTCAGCCTGGTGCTTAAACACTTCGGCTTCCTCGAAAAAGCCCTGCCGCAGACTAAGGTCAGCTGGGTATTGAGTCAGGGCAGCAACCGGTCGCTGGAATACCTCAACAGCGGCGGCGTCGACTTCGCTTCCTCCGCCAGCCTCGCCGCGGTGCTCAGCCGCGCCAATGGCAGCCCGATCAAATCGGTTTACGTCTACAGCCGCGCCGAATGGACCGCGCTGGTCGTACGCAAGGACTCGCCCTACAAGACCGTCGCCGACCTGAAAGGCAAGAAGATTGCCGCCACCAAAGGCACCGACCCGTACCTGTTCACGCTGCGCAGCCTGCAACAGGCCGGTCTCAGCAAGGACGATGTGGAACTGGTGCACTTGCAGCATCCGGACGGTCGCACCGCGCTGGAAAAAGGTGACGTTGACGCCTGGGCCGGCCTCGATCCGCACATGGCCGCGAGCCAGGTGCAAGCTGGTTCGCGCCTGCTGTATCGCAACACCCACTTCAACAGCTATGGCGTGGTCAGCGTCACCGACACCTATGCGAAAGAGCATCCGCAGACCATCGAAACCGTCCTGAAGGCGTACGAAAAAGCCCGTGATTGGGCGGTGAAAAATCCTGAGGAACTGGCGAAATTGCTCGCCACCGAGTCAGGACTGCCGCTGGAAGTGGCCCAGCTGCAACTGTCGCGCACCGACCTGAGCAGTCCGCAACTGACCGCCAAGGACGTGATCGCCTCCAAAGCGGCCGCGCCGATTTTGGTGTCTGAAGAGCTGGTTCGTCGTGGGGTGAATGTCGATCAAGTCATCGATCAACTGATCGACACCGGCTTCAGGGAAACCGTGGTTCATCAGTAAAAGCAAAAGATCGCAGCCTGCGGCAGCTCCTACATGGAATATGCGTTTCCTTGTAGGAGCTGCCGCAGGCTGCGATCTTTTTGATTTTGTGCTGTAAACCGCGCCTGTCGCGGATTCGTCGTGACCGGAGAACCCCATGACCAGCAAAAGCAAACCCCTGCCCCTCGAATTGCCAACGCCGCATCGCGCCACGTTCTCCTTGAACAACGCCTGGCGTCTGCGTCTCAAGGGGCTTGCCTTGCCAGTGCTGATTATCCTGGTGCTGGAATTTATCGTACGCATCGGCTGGCTACCGTCCTACCAAATGCCCGCGCCCAGCGAAATCGCCCTGACCCTCAGAGACCTCGCCGAAGGCGCGCTGTGGAAACACATCAGCGCCAGCCTGTTGCGGGTGCTGCTGGGTTTCGCCATCGGCGCCAGCCTCGCGCTGGTCTTTGCTGCCTGGGTCGGTTTGAGCCGCGAAGCCGAAGCCTGGCTGGAGCCGACGTTCGCCGGCCTGCGCTCGATTCCGAGCCTGGCCTGGGTGCCGCTGTTGCTACTGTGGCTGGGCATCGACGAAACCTCGAAAATCGTCCTGATTGCCATCGGCGCGTTCTTTCCGGTGTACCTCAACGGCGTCGCGGCCATTCGCGACATCGACCGCAAACTGGTGGAAGTCGGGCAGATGTATGGCTTCAGCCGGATGCGTCTGGTCCGCCGGATTCTGCTGCCGGCCGCCCTGCCCGGCCTGTTCACCGGACTGCGCAGCGGCATGAGCCTGGCCTGGATGTTTCTGGTGGCCGCCGAGCTGATCGCCGCGACCAAAGGTTTGGGCTATCTGCTCAGCGACGGCCGTGAAACTTCACGCCCGGACATCGTACTCGCGGCAATCATCGTGCTGGCGCTGCTGGGCAAACTCAGTGACGGCATTCTCGCAGGCCTGGAGAGACGCTTCCTGGCCTGGCGCGACGCTTTCAACGGCCAACGTGTGGAGGATTGAGCCATGACCGACTACCTGCTGGACATTCGGGTCGAGCGTAAAACCTTCGCCACCACCACCGTGCTGCAAAATATTCACCTGCTATTGCAGCCCCGGGAAACCGTCAGCCTGCTGGGCCCCAGCGGTTGCGGAAAAAGCACATTGTTGCGGATCGTCGCCGGACTGGAAAAAGACTTTCAGGGTGAACTCAACAGCAGCGCGGGTGAAGTCGCGTTCGTGTTCCAGGAACCGCGACTGATGCCGTGGCTGACGGTCGAGCAGAACATCGGCTTCAGCGCTGACAGCCATTACGACATGGCCTGGGTGACGCAACTGATCGACGAAGTCGGCCTGACCGGGTTCGCACACGCCTTGCCCAAGGCACTTTCCGGCGGCATGGCGCAGCGGGTCGCCATTGCCCGCGGCCTTTACTCGCGACCCGATGTGCTGTTGCTCGACGAACCCTTCAGCGCCGTGGACGCCTTCACCCGGATGAAATTGCAAGACCTGCTGCTGCAACTGGCCGAGCGTCACGCCATCGCCCTGCTGCTGGTCACCCACGACGTCGATGAAGCGCTGTACCTTAGCGACCGGGTGCTGGTCATGGACAATCGCCCCAGCCGCATTCGCCAGGAACTGGCCGTGCAATTGGCGCATCCCCGTGACCGGCGCGATCCGCTGCTGGCGCAATTGAAGGCGTTGTCGCTGACCGAGTTGCAGCGGGCGCACGTGATCTGAGGCCCGACTATGCTGAAACCTCCAACCGGAGGATTCGGTCATGTGCGGGCGACTGTCGCAATACCGGGGTATCCACGATTTTGTCGCGGTACTGAGCATTCCCGACGCGCTGATCAACCACGTCGGTGATGAGCCCTTGGCCCGCTACAACGCCGCGCCGACGAATCAACTGGCGTTGTTTCACCTGGAAAACGTTGGGCTTGTGGCCGACAAGGTGCGTTGGGGCTGGCGGCCGCACTGGGCAAAGGATCGCGCGGCGCCAATCAATGCGCGCGTCGAAAAAGTCGCCCACGGCCCGTTCTTCCGTGCCATCTGGCCGCACCGCGCGATTGTGCCGATTGATAACTGGTTCGAATGGGTCGACGCAGGGGATTCGACCAGACAGCCCTGGCTCATCCGCCGGCAGGACCGGGCGCCGATTTTCTGTGCCGCGATTGGCCGATTTCCTACAGGTAGCGAGGAGCCACGAGACGACGACGGTTTTGTAATCATCACCGCCGACAGCGCCGGCGGCATGCTCGACGTTCATGACCGACGCCCGGTGGTGTTATCACCGGAACTGGCGCGCGAATGGCTCGATCCAGCCACCCCGCGAGAACGTGCCGAGCAGATGGCCTTGTTGCAAGGTGAAGGCAGCGAGGTTTTCGAGTGGTACAAGGTCGACAAAGCCGTCGGTAACGTCAGAAACCAGGGTGAAGCGCTTATCGATGAACGGGTATGAATTTATCAATACCGATGCAAACTCAATCGTATTTAACACCTGCATACACGGGCTCGACTGGACTGTTTTATCGTCCGGGCAAACCGCCGGTGATGGTCAACGAACTGAATGCATGGATCGACAAGACCTTGGGCTATCGGGCCCCGATGTGTTGCAGTTGGACGACGCTTGAAACGATTTACTTAAGAAAATGGATGACGGCTTGATGTTCGACCCTGTTTCTTGAGTGTGTGTATTTGGTTCGGCGGTCACGGTGGTTGGTGGTGGTTGGGGTACATATCCGTTTCTGTGGTAACGGCGGCTGGCGGTTTCGCCCTTACGGCGAGTCACTTGGAACAGCCCCAAGTAACCAAGGGCTCTTGCCCTTTCGTTCGGTGCCTCGCTAAGGCTCGGCATGCCCTGCAAAAGCAAAAGCGAGGCGGCCTGTGGGCCGACCGGGGCGTCAAGCGGGCGCGCTTCGCTGATTTGGCCGTTCGCACACTCTGAATTTGCAATGATTTCCTGTGGGAGCGGGCTTGCTCGCGAAGGCATTCTGTCAGTCAAATCAATGGTGGATGGCACACCGCTTTCGCGAGCAAGCCCGCTCCCACAGGGGATGTTTGTAGGGCATGGGATTAGTGTTCGCCGTTCACCGCCGATGACCTGGCCGGACTAGACGTCAGGTCGGCTATCAGGCCGCCTCGCTTTGGCTTTTGATTTTCTTGCCCCCTCGAGAGGCCGAGCGCAGGTTCTGCGCAGTGGGCAACCCGGCATGGATGCCGGGTTAGCCGCGCACGGCCATGGATGGCCGATCGCGGCGGGCCCACGGAGCAGGACCGGAGCGAGGGCATGCCGAGCACTAGCGAGGCACCGAACAAAAGGGGCAAAAGCGCTTGGTTACTTGGCGCTTTTCCAAGTAACCCGCTGTAAGAGCGGAACCATAAGCAGCCGTTACCGCAGCAACGGATATGTACCCCAACGCCAGCCGCTCGATAGCGCAGCAATGTTAAATGCGCAGATCCGTCAAAACTTTTTATCAAGATCCGACAGTTCCTTCCCGTCATCAGGGTGCTTCCAATCCGGTGTCGAACGCTTCTGCCGCTTGATCTCTTCTTCCGTCGGTTCATCCATGTCTTCATCATCCGGATCCGGACGCTTTTGTTCAGTTGCCATGCTCACCTCTCTTCCTAAGGGATCAGTCATCAACTTTAAGCGTAGAACAGTTTCGGGCACCCGGTTCAAAGCCACCAGCGCAGCAAAAAGAAAAA
The DNA here is from genome assembly GCF_059695695.1 of Pseudomonas sp. LBUM1670. Lineage (NCBI taxonomy): Bacteria > Pseudomonadati > Pseudomonadota > Gammaproteobacteria > Pseudomonadales > Pseudomonadaceae > Pseudomonas > Pseudomonas sp. LBUM1670. The sequence continues at coordinate 3,391,953 of NZ_CP166783.1, forward strand.
CCCCATGCTCAACAGCATGCTGAGCAAGGTGTTGCGGGTGTACAGCACCAGCCCCACCGCTACCAGCGAACTGATCAGATACGGGTTGTCCCACTGCAGGTTCAGCTGCTTGTCCGGCATGAACACAATCGGCCCGCAAATCGCCGTCAGCATGCCCGGCACTGCAAAACCGAGAAATTGCCGGGCATTGCTGCTCAGGCGCACCGGCAGGCGCGGTTCGAGAAACACGTAGCGGTTGAGGAACACCAGAATCCCCATACCGATAATCACTGCCCAGACCATCATGTGCGTCCACCGTAGAATTTATTGCAGACAAAGCCCGCCGTCATGCCCGCCAGCCCCGACAGCACCAGCGCCGAGCCCCATTGCCAATAGCTGAACAACACTGAACAGAACAGCGACACCGCCACACAGACCACGGTTGGTACGTTGCGTACCACCGGGGTGATCAGGGCAATGAAGGTCGCTGCAATGGAGAAATCCAGTCCCAGATGTTCCAGCCCCGGAATGCTGCTGCCGAGCACAATGCCGGCGAGGGTGAAGAGGTTCCAGGCGATGTAAAACGTCAAGCCGACGCCCAGGGCATACCAGCGATTGAACTGTTGTTTGTCATGCTGGCTGGTCAGGGCAAACAACTCGTCGGTGAGCAAAAAGCCCAACCCTGCACGCCAGCGCCCCGGCAGCGGCGAAATCACCGAGCGCATGCTCATGCCATAGAGCAAATGCTGGGAGGTCAGCAGCAAGGTGGTCAGCAGAATCGAAAAGATCCCGGCACCGCCCTTGAGCATGCCGATAGCCACCAGTTGTGCCGCACCGGCAAACACGATGCTCGACAACCCCTGGCCTTGCAGCGGCGTGAGGTTGGCTTCGATGGCCATGGAACCGGCCAGCAATCCCCACGGCGCGGTCGCCAGGGATAACGGCAGGATTGCCGCGGCACCGCGAAGAAAGGCGCTGCGCGGCAGGAGTGAATTGGACATAACGCTCTACAAACAGGGAAAGACGTCAAACTGTGCCAGCAGTTGCCGCCGATGGCTTGAACAATCTTGCGCACTGCTGCGAACTTCTCAACGCCAGGCACAACGGCAGGATGCGCGTCGAGCTCGCTGATTTTCGTGATTAATGCCCGTGCCCGAGTACCATGGAGCGATCGCATAACGTGTCAGGGAGTCGACATGCTTTACCGAATCGCCGCCGACGGGCTGGTGCTGTTTCACCTGTTGTTCATTCTGTTCGTGCTGTTCGGCGGACTGCTGGTGCTCAAATGGCATCACCTGATCTGGTTGCACCTGCCGGCCGCCGCGTGGGGCGTGTGTGTGGAGTTTTTCCATTTGTTCTGCCCGCTGACGGACTGGGAAAACCTGATGCGCCATGCGGCCGGGCAAACCGGCTATGGCGGTGGTTTCATTGAACACTACGTGTGGCCGGTCATTTACCCTGCGGGCCTGACACCCGCTATTCAACTGGGACTCGGCAGCGTGGTGCTGGCGCTCAACGTGCTGGTCTATCTTCGGTTGTACAGGCTGCGCAAGTTACGCCGAAGGAGTACACCCTAAAATTCACCGAAGCCTGTAGGAGCGAGCTTGCTCGCGATAGTCTTTAACGAGAACGCGTCCTTACTGGCTAAACGCGGCGCTCTTGAGTCCATCGCGAGCGAGCTCGCTCCTACAAAATCCCTTAACTGACTGGCATCAGGGCAGCGACCGGTTTGTCTGAGCCGGCGCGCTCAGTTGGCAATGACGCTCATGTTCCTGCCGCTGGCCTTGGCGACATAGAGCGCCTTGTCCGCTGAGCCAATCAGGTCGTCGGCCTGGGCTTGCGAGGCCGGATCGTAAGCGGCGACGCCCAGGCTGACCGTCACCATGCCTTCCGCGCCTACACTGTGGTGAATACCGGCGTGCAGCACCGCACGACGGATTTTTTCCGCCACCAAAAACGCCCCGACATAGTCGGTCCCAGGCAGCACCACCGCAAACTCTTCGCCGCCGTAGCGCGCCGCCAGATCCCCGGGACGCTGGATATTTTCCGTGATGATCGCACTGACTTTGCGCAAACACTCATCACCGGCCAAGTGACCGAAGTGGTCGTTGAACAGCTTGAAGTGATCGACATCAATCATCAGCAATGCGAGGCCGGTCAGGCTGCGTCTGGCTCGGCCCATTTCCGAGTGGATGAACAAATCGAACTGACGCCGGTTGGACAGCCCCGTCAGCGCGTCCTCCAGGGCCAGCAATTCCAGGCTGCGATTGACCTCGATCAGTTTTTCCTGGGCATCCAGCAACTGTTCCTGGATGCGGTTCTGCTGCTTCATCAGATTGATGAGGCGATAACCCAGCACGCTGAGAAAGCCCAGTAGCAACGCGACGATGCCCGCACTGAGCAAGGATTCCTCACGCCAGCCGGCCAGGACCTCATCCTTGTCGAGCGCGGCGAAAACGATCAGCGGATAACCCTCGACCCGGCGAAACCCTACCACCCGCACAACGCCATCCACAACAGACTGGACCGTTGCCGTCCCTGAGTTGCCCGTGGGCAACAACTGCTTGAACAACGGGCCGTTGGCGAGGCTTGTGCCGATTTCCGCTTCGTTGAATGGCCGGCGAACGACGATGGTGGCGTTGTCGGCGATCAGGTTGATCACGCCGTTGCGGCCCATGTCGATGCTGTCGTACAGGGACAGAAAATGGTTGAGATAGATCGTCGCCAGCGCCACACCGGCAAAACTTCCATCGGCGTGATTGATTCTGCGCGACACCGTCATGATCCATTCGCCGCTGGAACGGCTTCTGATCGACGGACCGATGTGCGGCCCACGGTCGGGATGATCGCGATGGAAAATGAAATATTCACGGTCGGCGTTGTTCGCTTCGGGCAGGACTGCGCCGTTGGAATTGGCCATCCAGCGCCCCGTTTCGTCATAGACGAACATGCCGTGCAACTGTCTCAGCTCACTGCGCTGGGCGCTGAGCAAGCGCTCCAGATGAGGCAACCGGGCCGGGCTCAGGCCTTCGGTTTCAAGACGTTCCACCAGCGTAAACAGCAGCGTGTCAGCTTGCTTGATCGTCGCCTGCGCTTGCGAGGCCAGGGTCTGCGCAAGGTTGGACATCGCCACTTCCTTGTCATGCAGATGGTACTGCCGCGAACTCCAGGCTTCCCAGATGACGATAGCGATCAGTGACAGGCACACGGCGACGAGCAGAACCACCGCAGAGCGGACCTTGAGCTTGACCCCGCCGTGTTCGGCAACCAATTGCACGCCGTGGCGGGATTGTTCGATTCGGTCTTTTACAGACGGATTTCCCATGTTGCTTCCAGAATCTCGATGAATGGCGACTGATCCAGTTCGCCTTTTTTATTACCACTGTGCCCCAACATCGCATCGGTTACGGTGGCGTCTGTTTCATGAACTCAAGCCACGCCGGGTTCAATTGCGTCTGTTCAGTCTCGATACCCAGCGCTTCCATCCGGGCCTTGTGCAGGTCCATCTCGCGAATCAACTGGCTGTGATCACTGGAGTTGCCGTCCAGTTCGTGCATCTGCTTCAACCCCAGATGATAGAAGCGCAGCAGCTTCATGGCGTCCGGGTTACCCCTCTCCACCGCCGCCGTCACCTGGTGCATGACGTTGGTGACGCTCATCAGGCTGCGCTTGAGCTGCCAGCCGTACACGGCGGGCGCCATCCATTCCTGATTCCAGAACTTGCCGCGCATCAGCGCCGCCATCAGCAGCACCGCGACAAACACGCCACCCACGTTGAAGCGTAGATTGTCGCCCCCCGGCTCGCCGAACATCGCCACCGCCGCGGTCGACAGCACCATCGCCAGGACCAGGAAAACCAGGGCGATGATGATCGTGCTGCGGCGCGTCTGGCTTCGATAAAGCTCGGGGTTCTGCGGCTGGATTTCAAACATCGCGACGGGTTTCCTCGGGGGCATGGGCAAAAAACTGCGAGTCATTATCGCCTCTGCGGGGGATTTAGCTATGCTGGGGCTCCTTTTCATCTTGTCATCGTCGAAGGAGAACATGGCGATACTGCGCAGTTCGTGCCATCTTCTGTTATGCATACATACTATTCGGATGTCATGCGTCCTCGGCGGGTGACATCGTTTTAAGGATCATTGAATGTCCCAAAGACAAGTAATCAACGCTTCGGTCAGCCCGAAAGGCAGCCTGGAAACCCTCTCTCAACGTGAAGTACAGCAACTGAGCGAAGCCGGATCCGGCAGCACCTACGACATATTCCGCCAGTGCGCCCTGGCCATCCTCAACACCGGCGCCCACGTCGATAACGCCAAGACCATCCTCGAAGCCTACAAAGACTTCGAGATCCGTATCCACCAGCAGGACCGCGGCGTGCGCCTGGAACTGCTGAACGCCCCGGCCGACGCGTTCGTCGACGGTGAAATGATCGCCAGCACCCGGGAAATGCTGTTCAGCGCCCTGCGCGACATCGTCTACACCGAAAACGAACTCGACAGCCAGCGCATCGACCTGAGCACTTCCCAAGGCATCAGCGACTACGTGTTCCACCTGCTGCGCAACGCCCGCACCCTGCGCCCCGGCGTCGAGCCGAAGATCGTGGTGTGCTGGGGTGGCCACTCGATCAACACCGAAGAATACAAATACACCAAGAAAGTCGGCCACGAACTGGGCCTGCGCAGCCTCGACATCTGCACCGGTTGCGGCCCTGGCGTGATGAAAGGCCCGATGAAAGGCGCGACCATCGCCCACGCCAAGCAGCGCATCCACGGCGGTCGCTACCTCGGTTTGACCGAACCCGGCATCATCGCCGCCGAAGCGCCGAACCCGATCGTCAACGAGCTGGTGATCCTGCCGGACATCGAAAAACGTCTGGAAGCGTTCGTGCGCGTGGGCCACGGCATTATCATCTTCCCGGGCGGCGCGGGCACGGCCGAAGAGTTCCTGTACCTGCTCGGCATCCTGATGCACCCGGACAACAAGGGCCTGCCCTTCCCCGTCATTCTCACCGGGCCGAAGCACGCCGCGCCGTATCTGGAGCAACTGGACGCGTTCGTCGGCGCCACCCTGGGCGAAGCGGCGAAACAACACTACGAGATCATCATCGACGACCCGACAGAAGTCGCACGGCAGATGACCCAGGGCCTGAAAGCGGTGAAACAGTTCCGCCGCGAGCGCAACGACGCGTTCCATTTCAACTGGCTGCTGAAGATCGACGAAGGCTTCCAGCGCCCGTTCGATCCGACTCACGAAAACATGGCCAACCTGAAACTGAGCCGCAACCTGCCGGCTCACGAACTGGCCGCCAACCTGCGCCGCGCGTTCTCCGGCATCGTCGCCGGCAACGTCAAGGACAAGGGCATCCGCCTGATCGAAAAGCACGGGCCGTATCAGATCCGTGGCGATGCGGCGGTGATGCAACCGCTGGATGAACTGCTCAAGGCCTTCGTGGCCCAGCACCGGATGAAACTGCCGGGTGGCGCGGCGTATGTGCCGTGTTACCAAGTGGTTGCGTAAGTAAAGCGCTCCCACCTTTGACCAGTGTCGAACGCAGACTTTGTGCTCGACACCATCACCCTGTGGGAGCGGGCTTGCTCGCGAAAGCGGTGTGTCAGTAGCATAAATGTCGACTGACAAGCCGCATTCGCGAGCAAGCCCGCTCCCACAGGTATCGGTGTCCGACACCGTCCAGGTTATCAACCGCCCTGGTTGCCGCACTCTGCAAACTTGCTGTAATCCAGCACTTTCTGCATGCCGCTGGAATCCAGGTACGTCATCCGCGCATTGACGATCCCGCACTGACCGCCGCCGTCTTCTACAGTTGAAATAACCTTCTTGATGTCCAGATGGGTGCCAGTGGCGTGTGTCTGCGCCTCGGTCTTCACGTCGGCGTGGGCCGAAAACGCAGCGACGTTCAGAATGGCAAAAAAGCTGGCAGCGAAGAGTTTGTTCCACTTCATGGCGATTGCCTCAAGGTTTCAATGGGTAGTCGGTGCGAGGCAAGTCGTCTTGTCTCGATGGAACCCATTCAATCAATCCGAGGTATCTGCCATGTGTCGTAAAAACCGGGCTTTTAAGGCATAAGATGTCGCACAGGGCGCCCGATACACTTTGATACACCCACAGCCGAGAAGACTGACGCGCCAATCAGAAGAGGGGTTTAAGGATGGAACATGTGAACCACATCCTGATCGTCGACGACGATCGCGAGATCCGCGAGCTGGTCGGCAATTACCTGAAAAAGAACGGCCTGCGCACCACGGTGGTTGCCGATGGCCGGCAGATGCGCAGTTTTCTCGAAGCCAACACCGTGGACCTGATCGTGCTGGACATCATGATGCCCGGCGATGACGGCCTGTTGCTGTGCCGGGAATTGCGCTCGGGTAAGCACAAGGCCACGCCGATCCTGATGCTCACCGCACGCAACGACGAAACCGACCGCATCCTCGGCCTGGAAATGGGCGCCGACGACTACCTGACCAAACCCTTCGCCGCCCGCGAACTGCTGGCGCGGATCAACGCCGTGCTGCGCCGCACCCGGATGCTGCCGCCCAACCTGCTGATTACCGAGAGCGGTCGATTGCTGGGTTTCGGTCGCTGGCGCCTGGACACCACCGCCCGGCACCTGCTGGACGAAGACGGCACCATGGTCGCCCTCAGCGGCGCCGAATATCGACTGTTGCGCGTGTTCCTCGATCATCCGCAACGGGTGCTCAGCCGTGACCAGTTGCTGAATCTGACACAGGGTCGCGATGCCGACCTGTTCGACCGTTCCATCGATTTGCTGGTGAGCCGCCTGCGTCAGCGCCTCATGGATGATTCGCGGGAATCGACCTACATCAAAACCGTGCGCAGCGAAGGGTACGTGTTCTCTTATCCGGTGGAATTGCTCGGCGCCGAGTCGTGAAGTTTTGCCCAATAGGGGATTTTTCATAGGGCTTTTGTATCCGTCTGTATAAGGATGCATGGCGGATACGAAGACATCGATTTCGAGGCGTTCAAGCACACATCACCGATACAGCCGAGCGTTTAACTGTGTTCACCGGATAGCAGCAGCTACCGACCCACTCAAACTAAACGCACGGAGAATCACCCATGTTCAAGTTCTCGAAAGCCTCGTCCCTGGTACTCGGTCTGGCACTGGCAGGCGGCCTCGGCCTGTCGAACCTGGCCTCGGCCAACACCGTGAGCGCCGCGTCCCACAGCCAGATTCAGCAACTGTTGGTGGAAGGTGGTTCGGATCGGCTGCAACAGAATCGTGTGGCTGAAGGTGGCTCCGATCGCCTGATCGAAAATCGCGTCGCTGAAGGCGGTGCGGATCGTTTACAAGAACTGCGCGAACGTGTCGCACTGATCAGCCCGAGCAACGCTGTGCAAGGGGGTGTGGTGGTGGCGGAAAACCGTGCGGAGTTCGGTTCGAAATATCAGCGGTATTGATCGCGATCTAAACCGCAACAAAGACCTACTGTGGGAGCGGGCTTGTGGTGAGGGGATTTAGCGAAACGTCGCACCGCCCCGTTCGGCTGCGCAGCAGTCGTAAAACGTTGCTTGCGGTGTACCTGATCCAACATGATTGCTGGTTTTGGGGCCGCTTCGCAGCCCAACGGGGATAAATCCCCTCACCACAAGCCCGCTCCCACAGTGGCCAGCGATACCCATAAATCCTGAGTTCTGACGCAAAAGCCCGACAATTGCGCGGGACAGTTGCAGCAGGCGCGTACTAAGATTTGCGCTTCATTTCATCAAGGACGATTCATGAAGCGCTTTGCCGGTTGTCTGCTGTCCTTCCTGACATTCACTGCGGTCGCGGCAGACCTGAACATGCTCACCGACAACCACCCGCCCCTGCATTTTCAGCAGGGCAACGCGCTGGTGGGGTTTGGCGTGGATGTGGTGCAGGCACTGGCCGACACCACCGGCGATCAGGTGCACTTTCAACAAGTCCCGCTACTGCGCGCCTTGCGCATGGCCAGCACCGAGCCCGCCACCGGGGTGTTCACCGTGTTGCGCACCGCCGAGCGTGACAGCCAGTATCAGTGGGTCGGCCCGTTGATGGAGGTGGAAACTGCTCTGTTCTCCACGGACAGCAGTCGGCAACCGGTGCGCAGTTTGCTGGAGGCCGGCCGTCAGGGCCGAATTGCCGTTCCGCGAAAATGGCTGGTCTACAGCTACTTGCAGAAACAGGACCTGAACAATCTGTACGGCGTGGAAACACCCGAACAAATGATGCGACTGGCGCGACTGGGCCGTACCGAATTTGTGGTGGCCGACACGCTGTCCGTTGCCACCATGGCCCGTGAGGAAGGTTTGCCACCCGAGCAGTTGCACTATCAGATGCCATTGATGAAGCAAGCCACCTACATTGCCTTTTCACCGTTGACCGATGCGCGCCAGATCGTGCGCTGGCAGCAGGCGCTGGACGAGATGAGCCGGGACGGACGCCTGGAACAACTCAAGCAGCGCTGGCTGGTGGACCGCCCGCCGCACTGACCGCGGATCAACGTGCTCGATAACGACTATGCGTCAGGGTGTTTTTTTATCGTGAAGCGCCAGCACTACAGTGGGCCCATCTTCTTCCCACACTTCTGGAGCAACATCATGAAAAGCATTATCGGTCTTGGTTTCGCCCTGTCGGTTCTTGGTGCTACTTCGGCTATCGCAGCGCCCCACGCGACTTCGCCTGTGGTGGCGGCAGCGGCAAACGTCAGTCAGCCGGCTACGTTGAATGTGAATACTGTTGGTGTTGATCGTAAAGATAGCCAGGCGATCACACTTTACGTGGCTGAAAACCGTCCTGAGTTTGGTTCGAAGTATCAGCGTTATTGATTGGCGGGTTTGTGCGGTTTGGAACGGGGAACCTCGGGGAGATTTGGTCTTTCCGGGGTTTCTTTGGTTTTGATTGGGGGCATATCTCACAGCAAAGTTCCAGCCAGGCGAACAGCCAATGCCTTGGCCTGACTAGCCACATCAGTCACCGCCGTACTCTCCCACCACATCCCCCGCAACGGCGGCCCCATGGCAAACAGTCGAGGAGCGACGTCTCCATCAACATCCAGCACCGCGCCATCCACAGCCGCCGCAATCCCCAACGCCAACGGCCCCGGCCGCACCAACCCGCGAGCCAGCAACTGCTGCGGCAACGGTCGCGCTACCCGCCGCCAGTCGTACTCGATCCCGCTGGAATTGATCAACGCCGCCCCCCTGACGACAACCGTTTCAGCTTCACCACGACGACGAATCCGAATGCTCACCCCACCGCCCGACGCAGGCTCCAGCCCCTTGAACGAGGCCGCCTGAATCCGCAACCGCCCTTCCCCATGCAACCTTGCCACCAACTCCGCACTCAACGGCGGCGAACGGTGATGGTGACTCTCCCACCACGGCCGCACATGCCGCACGAACTGCCGACGCTGCACGTCCGTCGCCTGACTCCACAAACGGCCGATATGCGCTCGCACAGTGTCCAACGGCGCCTGCCAGTCGATGCCCTGCGCGATGGCATCCCGACAATGCCGACGCAGTTCACGCACCAACTGTCGCGGCGTACGAATACTGTGATCCTCGGCAAGAAAATCCGCCCAGGCCGGTGGTTGCCGGCGCACATGCGGCAACAGTCCATGCCGGGAAAACACTTCGATCGGCCCGCGATGCCCGGCCTGTTCCAGCGACACCACAGCATCGACCATGGTCAGGCCGGAACCGATGATCAGCACCGTCGATTGCGGGTCGAGCTGACGCATGGCCGCCACATCCCACGGATCGAGCGCCGCGGCGTTCAAACCGCTGGACTCGGTCTGCGGCGTCCGCGCAGCGGGAAACATTCCCGTCGCCAACACCGCATAAGCGCCCTGCAAGCGCTGCCCGTCACTCAAACTCAGCCGTACCGAATCGTTCAGGTTTTCCAGGTCAACCACCTCGGCCCGCACATGCTCGACGGTCGAGCCATTCAAGGCGCCCACCGCTTGCGCCTCGGCCAGACGCTGCTGCACGTACAACCCGAAAATCCCCCTGGGCGGAAAGAGTTCGCTGACCGGCACATGCTGCTCATCGGACTCCGGCCAGCCACCGGCCGCGATGTACGCGGTCAGCCACTGAGTCAAGTCGTCTGCATTGTCCGGATCGACGCTCATGCGCGCCGCGTTGCCGTTCAGCGTATGGCCCAACTCGACCGCGCTGTACGCCTCGCCGCGTCCAAGTTCCGCTCGGGGTTCAATCACCCGCAACGAGCGCTTGCCGGGCAGCCGCAACAATTGTGCCGCCAACATCGCGCCGCTAAGGCCACCGCCGATGATCAGGATGTCCGCGTGACGGATGGCGTCGGTCGCCTGTCCGCTTTTGAATTCGCTCATGCCATTCTCACTGATCAGTGTTTGCCTGGATAAAAGTCGTGCAGATCGCCCCGCGCCAGCAACGCCTCGCTGTTGCCGGACGACACCACCCGGCCAGTGTCGAGGACATAGGCCTGTGAAGCGTAATTGAGCGCCACATTAAGGTTTTGCTCGGCAATCGGGAAGCTCACCTGTTCGTCGCGATTGAGCTGGGCAACGATCTCGAAAATCTCCTGAACGATAATAGGCGCCAACCCCATGGAAGGTTCATCCAGCAAGACCAAAGTCGGACGCATCATCAGTGCCCGGCCAAGGTTTTGCGCATGGTTTCCAGACGTGGCAACCAGGCTTAGATCCGCGGCAGATCACGGGTCATGTCCTGACGGGAAATGCCGCTGACTTGCAGGATGGCGTCGGTCGAGCTCATGCGATGTCCCGTTTGAATTCGGATAACCAGTTCGGCGCAGATTGCGCGTCAGGGCTACGCGTGGTTTGCCAGATGAAATGCAGGTTGTGGAAACCGAGCTGTCGGCGAACGCGATTTTTGATCAGGCGTTGCAGGCCTTTTTCCGGGTGGGCGATGGCCCAGTCGCACAGACTCCGGCGCCAGGTGCCTTGCGGGGCGAGCCGACTGTCGATTTCCGCCGCCAGCAGTTGCAGGCCTTCGGCCGAGAGCAGCAGCCCGGAAGGCGCCACTTCGCGACGATCGCGGCTGGCGCTGTCGGGGCTTTCCGGGAAGGCCAGGGAGTGGCCGCTGGTTAGCCACTGCTCAAGCAAAACTGTCAGGCCGGCCTGCCATTGCGTGCCCTCTTCGCTCCACAGTTGCGAGCCCTTGCTCCAGCGGTTGAGCCGTCGCGGGGTTTCCACTGGGCCCAGCAGGTCGTTGAAGTCCAGCAGCGATTGGCCCTGATTCAGCCACAGTTGCTGCGTCTGCCGACCCTGAACGAAGGCGTGCGTGGGGCCGCTGCGCCACAGGACTTTGTGCAGGGTTTCGGGGTCGAGGTTGTCCGGCAGCGTCAGCAGTTGCCCACCGATGTGTTGGGCGGCCAGGGCCAGCAGCAACAGATTCGGCTCGAACGCGCCGCAGAGGGCCAGGCGTGAATCCTCGGTGAAACCTTGCTGGCGCAAACCGTCGGACAGGCGCTCGACATCGCGCGAGGCGTCGATCCAGCGCCAGACAAACCACTGGCCGTGGCGCTTGTGGCGTAACGCCGGTTGCAACGGACTGACCTGCGCCCAGTGGCGCAATTGCTCCAGTGCCTTGGGCAGCTCGACCCGCCACTCGGCGGTGTCCGCGAGGGGCGGACGCTTGAGTTCGTGCACGCTCATGGGTTGACCTCCTGTTCATGGGCAAAAGCGTGCGGTGGTCCGCCGGGCCAAATCTGTAAAACATCCGCGATCAAATGTGGCAGCGGGCTTGCTCGCGAAGAGGCCAGAACATTCAACATCAACGCCGCCTGATAGACCGCTTTCGCGAGCAAGCCCGCTCCCACATTGATCTTTTTCAGGCGCGGTATTGGGGTATGGCGCCGATTACCTGTAGGAGCGAGGCTTGCCCGCGAAGACGTCTACGCAGACACCACTTTCCTTTCCTGTTGCCGCAACGCCGCCAAATCCCGATATCCCGCGCCCGGATGGATCTCCGGCAACCGCGGCCCCTCCCCGAACAACTTCTCGCGCAAGGTCCCCGGCGCGTACTCAGTCTTGTACACCCCACGCTTCTGCAGCTCCGGCACCAGCAATTCCACGGCGTCGATAAAGGTCTCGTGAGTCAGTGCATAGGCCAGGTTGAAGCCGTCCACATCGGTCTCCTCAACCCACTCCTGCAACAGATCGGCAACCGTCTCGGGGCTGCCGACAAACAGCGGACCAAACCCGCCAATCCCGACCCAATCGGCCAGTTCGTTAGGCGTCCAGACCTTGTTCGGATCGGCCGTGGAGAACGCTTCCACCGCCGATTGAATGGCGTTGGTGTGCACATGTTTGAGCGGCTCATCAGGTTTGAACTGACTGAAATCGATCCCGGTCCAGCCAGAAATCAGCGCCATCGCGCCTTCGTAGCTGACCCAGGTTTTGTATTCCTCGAATTTGGCTTTGGCCTTGGCATCGGTCTCGCCGAGGATCACCGTTTGCAGGTTGAAGATCAGGATTTTCGACGGATCGCGCCCGGCCTCGGCGGCGCGACGACGGATGTCGGCGACGGTCTTTTTCAGCAGCACTTTCGACGGCGCCGCCACGAACACGCATTCCGCATGTTCGGCGGCGAACTGCTTGCCGCGACTCGACGCGCCGGCCTGATACAGCACCGGCGTACGTTGCGGCGAAGGTTCGCAGAGGTGAATGCCCGGCACCTGAAAATGTTTACCAACGTGCCGGATTTCGTGAATTTTGCTCGGGTCGCTGAAGATCCTGCGCTCGCGATCACGCAGGATCGCGCCCTCTTCCCAGCTGCCTTCCCAGAGCCTGTAGCAAACCTCTAGATACTCCTCGGCGAAGTCGTAACGGGCGTCGTGTTCGGTCTGGTTTTTCTGGCCGAGGTTCTTGGCGCCGCTTTCCAGATAGGAGGTGACGATGTTCCAGCCGGCGCGGCCCTTGGTCAGATGATCGAGTGTGGAGAGACGTCGGGCAAACGGATACGGATGTTCAAACGACAGTGACGCGGTCAGGCCAAAACCCAGATGCTCGGTGACCAGCGCCATCGGCGGGATCAGTTGCAGCGGATCGTTCACTGGCACCTGCGCCGCCTGACGAATCGCCGCATCACCGTTGCCGTAGTAGACGTCGTAGATGCCCAGCACGTCAGCGATGAACAAGCCATCGAACTTGCCGCGCTCAAGAATTTTCGCCAGATCGGTCCAGTATTCCAGGTCCTTGTACTGCCACGAACGATCCCGCGGATGTGCCCACAACCCCGGCGACTGATGGCCGACGCAGTTCATGTCAAACGCGTTGAGACGAATTTCACGGGCCATCAAACAACACTCCGAAAGCTTGGGGGATGAATGCCGTTGAGGCGGAAATTGCCGATGAGGTGGAGTTTCCAGCGCAGCGGATCGTGCAGTGAGCCGGGCAATGCGGTGCGCTGCCCGGTGAGTTCGAATTCAGTGTTGCTGGCGGTGTAGAGCGCCTCCGCGCTGGCAAGGTGAGACTCGGCGATGGCGACGCTGATTTCGGTGTCGTCTTCGTGGCTATTCAAGAAATCTTCGGCACGTTCAAGCAGCGCGGCGGCCACTTCGATGCGGATCTGCACGGCACCGAAACGGCTGATGACGTAGGGATCATCCCGGGTTTGGGTCTGCTGACGAACGAACCGCAGGGTCGCATCGAGCAAACTGCGGGCGTTATGCAAGTCATGCTGACTTTTGGCCAGGGGTTGCGTGGCAGCAATGGGTTGGGTCAAGGCGTTCATGGTGAGCTCCTCAATTCCAGGCGTGGCGCGCGGGTTTCACGCCATTGAGCAGGTAGTTGCCGATCAGGTGGTATTTCCAGCGCGCCGGGTCGTGCAGGGTGTGGGTCCGGGCGTTGCGCCAGTGGCGGTCGAGGTTGTACTTGCCAAGCACCGAACGGGTGCCGGCCAGTTCGAAGAGTTTGCTGCTGGCGAGCAGGGCAATTTCGGCGGACAGGACTTTGGCCTGGGCGACCACCACCGAGGCGTGGGCCACGGTGTCTTCATTGGCGTTGAGCAACGCCGCGTCGATGGCCTGGCCGGCCTTCTTGAGGATCGCCTCGGTGCCGTGGACCCGCCATTCGAGGTCGCCAATCGCGGCGATGCTGAACGGGTCCTGCCAACCGTGATCCTGACCGCTGTCGATCCAGGGTCGGGATTCGCGGGCGTAGCGCTTGGTTTCTTCCAGCGCACCGACGGCGATGCCGGTGTCCACCGCGGCTTGAATGATTTGTGAAATCGGGCCGTCGGCGGTGGGTTCGTCAAAGGCTTTGTGAGCCGGAATCACCGCGCTGAGCCGCACCTTCACCGCGTTCAACGTGACACCGCCACTGGCGGTGGTGCGCTGGCCGAAGCCGTCCCAACTGTCGATCACGGTCAGACCGGGATTGTCGCGCTCGATGAAAGCGATGAACGCCTGGTTCTGCTCGTTGACAGCCACCGCCGGCACGATATGCGCGAACAGTGCACCGGTGCAGTAAAACTTCTCGCCGTCGATTTGCGCGCTGTCTTTGTCGAAACGAATGCGGGTTTCGAAGGCCCCGGCGTTTTTGCTTTTGGACTCGGAGAAGGCATTGCCGAAACGGTAACCCTGTAGGACTTTGCCGAAGTAGTAGCGCTTCTGCTCTTCAGTGGCGGTTTGCAGCAGGATGTCGAGCACGCCAAGGTGGTTTTGCGGGATCTGGCCGAGGGACGAGTCGGCGGCGGAAATGATCTTGATGACTTGCGCGACGGTCACGTAGGAAACACCGGCGCCGCCGTATTCCTTGGGAACGGTGATGCCCCAGAGGCCACTGGCAGAAAACTCGTCGAGCTCAGTGACCGGCAAACGTCGCTCGCGATCGCGCACGCTGGCCTCGATGGCAAAGCGTGCGGCGAGCTTGTGAGCGACGGCGATTGCCTCGGCGTCCGAGCGGATCACGTGGGCAGTGCGAGGGGTTTTGGCAGAGGCTGTCATGGGCCGACTCCGGGGTTCTGGTGAATGCACCGGAGCTTTTTGCAGGAGTCGTGCCTGAAATTAATTTTGTCTAATTTCAATAGGTTGATGAGTTATTCGAGAAATTCGCGCAGCATCTAAACAGCAAAATGTCTATCCAGTGTTTATTGACAAACAGTTAGATCACCACGTTCCTCACGAACCGCGCAGCCACCGGCCCGTCGTTGCGATAGGCATGGGGCTGGTGGCTGGCAAACATATAAAACTCGCCGGCGGAAATCTCATGGGGGGTGTCGCCGAGCATCAGCGTGAGGCAGCCTTCGAACACGTAGATCTGTTCGCTCCAGCCCTCGGCATCCGGTTGCGACGGATAAATTTCACCCGGTTGCAGGCACCATTCCCACTGTTCCACTTCGCGGGTGGCCGTGGCTTTGGAGAGTAAAACGGCTTTGCTGCCGGGAATCGTCCCGGCCCAGGCCACTTCGTTGATGCGACTCGGGTCGCGGGCGTCCGGGGCCTGGATCAGGTCGCTGAACGCGACGTCCAGCGCTTCGGCCACGCGGTCGAGGGTGGTCAGGCTGACGTTCTTCTCGCCGGCCTCGATGGCCACCAGCATCCGGCGGCTGACCCCGGACTTTTCCGCCAGCGCGGTCTGGCTCATGTCGGCGGCGTGGCGCAGACGCCGAACGTTCAAACTGACGTGCTGAAGGACCGAAGCCCGTTGCGTTGAATCTTTGTGCACTATATTGCTCACTTGGTGGGGTTGGGCAGTATACTGCGCAACATTCGGCGCATTGTGCGTCGCCCTCAGGTAGCGCGCAAGGTCATGACGTCGTTGAACTTCTCCCCGGCTTCTTCCCGCTTTTCACGGTTCAGCAAGGCCGAGTGCGTGCTGGTGCTGATCACCATGGTCTGGGGCGGCACCTTTCTGTTGGTGCAGCACGCGATGACTGTCAGCGGCCCGATGTTCTTCGTCGGCCTGCGCTTTGCGGCGGCGGCGATTATCGTCTCGCTGTTTTCCTGGCGTCATCTGCGGGACCTGACCCTGTTCGAACTCAAGGCCGGCGCGTTTATCGGCGTGGCAATCATGCTCGGCTACGGCTTGCAAACCGTCGGCTTGCAGAGCATTCCCAGCAGTCAGTCGGCCTTTATCACTGCACTTTACGTGCCTTTCGTGCCGTTGCTGCAATGGCTGGTGCTGGGACGGCGTCCAGGGTTGATGCCGAGCATCGGCATCATGCTGGCGTTTACCGGGTTGATGCTGCTGTCGGGGCCTGCGGGTGCTTCGTTCAATTTCAGCCCCGGTGAAATCGCCACGCTGATCAGCGCCATCGCGATTGCCGCGGAGATCATTCTGATTAGCACCTATGCCGGGCAGGTCGATGTGCGGCGGGTGACGGTGGTGCAATTGGCGACCACCTCGGTGCTGGCGCTTTTGATGGTGGTGCCGACTCAGGAGGTCATTCCCGACTTCTCATGGTTTTTGCTGTGCAGCGCGCTAGGCCTTGGCGCGGCGAGTGCGGCGATTCAGGTGGCGATGAACTGGGCGCAGAAAAGCGTTTCGCCGACGCGGGCGACGTTGATTTATGCCGGTGAGCCTGTCTGGGCCGGGATCGTCGGACGGATCGCCGGGGAGCGGTTGCCGGCGATTGCGTTGGTGGGCGCGGGGTTGATTGTGGCGGCGGTGATTGTGAGTGAGTTGAAGACTAGGGGTAAGGTTGTTGCGACTGAGGAAGAGTTGGAGCGGGAAACCCAAGGTTAAACTTCAAAAGTTGAATCGCCTGGTAGATCGTCTTCGCGAGCAAGCCCGCTCCCACACTTGATCTCTGTTGAACACACACTTCGTGCTCACTGAAGATTCAATGTGGGAGCGGGCTTGCTCGCGAAGGGGCCAGACCCGCTGAACACAGCGCTCTGAAACAATGTGAATGAGGCTTTTTCCATCTACCGTGTAGGATTCTGCGACAGCTTGCCGTTTGGTGATCCGGGGACTGGCACGTATGATGCTTCACAAACTTCCGCAGATTAGAAGCCTATGTCCCTGATAGTTCTACTGCTTCTGCCTTTTATCGGCAGCTGTCTGGCAGCCTTGCTGCCGCACAACGCGCGAAACACCGAATCTTTGTTGGCTGGTCTGGTTGCCCTTATAGGCACCCTCCAGGTCGCTCTCCTGTACCCGCAGATCGCCCATGGCGGCGTCATTCGCGAAGAGTTTTTCTGGTTGCCCAGCCTGGGGCTGAACTTCGTTCTGCGAATGGACGGTTTTGCCTGGCTGTTCTCGCTGCTGGTGTTGGGCATCGGCACGCTGGTCTCTTTATACGCCCGCTATTACATGTCGCCGGATGATCCGGTGCCGCGGTTCTTTGCGTTTTTTCTGGCGTTCATGGGCGCGATGCTCGGGTTGGTGATTTCCGGAAACCTGATCCAGATCGTGTTTTTCTGGGAGCTGACCAGCCTCTTTTCATTCCTGTTGATCGGCTATTGGCACCACCGCGCCGATGCGCGACGCGGCGCCTATATGGCGCTGATGGTCACCGGCGCGGGCGGTTTGTGTTTGCTGGCGGGGGTCATGCTGCTTGGCCATGTGGTCGGCAGCTATGACTTGGACAAGGTCCTGGCCGCCGGCGATCTGATTCGCGCGCATGCCCTCTACCCTATCCTGCTGCCCCTGATTCTGATCGGCGCCCTGAGCAAAAGCGCGCAATTCCCCTTCCATTTCTGGCTGCCCCACGCGATGGCGGCGCCGACACCCGTCTCGGCTTATCTGCATTCGGCAACCATGGTCAAGGCCGGGGTCTTTCTGCTGGCGCGCCTTTGGCCCTCGTTGTCCGGCAGTGAAGAATGGTTCTACATCGTCAGCGGCGCCGGCGCCTGCACCCTGTTGCTCGGCGCGTATTGCGCGATGTTCCAGAACGACCTCAAAGGTCTGCTCGCCTACTCGACCATCAGCCACCTCGGCCTGATTACCCTGCTGCTGGGCCTGAACAGTCCGCTGGCCGCCGTGGCCGCGGTGTTCCACATTCTCAACCACGCCACCTTCAAGGCGTCGCTGTTCATGGCCGCCGGGATCATCGACCACGAAAGCGGCAGCCGCGACATCCGCAAGCTCAGCGGCCTGATCAAGCTGATTCCGTTTACCGCGACGCTGGCGATGGTTGCCAGTGCCTCCATGGCTGGCGTGCCGTTGCTCAACGGTTTCCTGTCGAAAGAGATGTTCTTCGCCGAAACGGTGTTCATCAACGCGACTGCCTGGATCGAGATGACCCTACCCATCGTCGCGACCATCGCCGGCACCTTCAGCGTTGCTTACTCACTGCGCTTCACCGTCGATGTGTTCTTCGGCCCGACCGCCACCGACCTGCCGCACACCCCGCACGAACCGCCACGCTGGATGCGCGCACCGGTGGAGTTGCTGGTGTTCACCTGCCTGATCGTGGGGATTTTTCCGGCGCAAGTGGTCGGCTCGCTACTGGCCGCTGCTGCCCTGCCCGTCGTCGGCGGCACGCTGCCGGAATACAGCCTGGCGATCTGGCACGGCTGGAACGCACCGATGATCATGAGCCTGATCGCCATGTCTGGCGGCATCGTGCTCTACCTGCTGCTGCGCAACCAATTCAAGCGCGGACGTTTCAAATACCCGCCGGTCATTGGCCTGTTCAACGGCAAGCGCCTGTTCGAGCGCAGCCTGGTGATCATGATGCGCCTGGCCCGCCGCCTGGAGCGGCGAATCAGCACCAAACGCCTGCAAACCCAGCTGTTCCTGATGGTGCTCGCCGCCGTGCTGGCCGGGTTGATTCCGATGCTTCACAGCAGCCTGAGCTGGGGTGACCGACCGAAGATTCCGGGTTCGATCGTGTTCGTGACCCTCTGGCTGCTGGCGATTGCCTGTGCCCTCGGCGCGGCGTGGCAGGCCAAGTATCACCGGCTCGCGGCCCTGACCATGGTCAGCGTCTGCGGACTGATGACCTGCATTACTTTTGTCTGGTTCTCCGCGCCGGACCTGGCGCTGACGCAACTGGCGGTCGAAGTGGTGACCACGGTGCTGATCCTGCTGGGCCTGCGCTGGTTGCCGCGACGGATCGAAGAAGTCTCGCCACTGCCGAGCAGCTTGCGCAAGGCACGCATCCGTCGCCTGCGCGACTTGCTGCTGTCGATCGCGGTCGGCGGCGGCATGGCGCTGTTGTCGTACGCGATGCTGACGCGCCAGACGCCGAACGCCATTTCATCGTTCTACCTCAGCCGCGCCCTGCCAGAAGGCGGCGGCAGCAACGTGGTCAACGTGATGCTGGTGGATTTCCGTGGCTTCGATACCCTCGGCGAAATCACCGTGCTGGCGGCCGTGGCGCTCACCGTGTTCGCCCTGCTGCGACGCTTCCGCCCGCCGAAAGAAAGCCTGCAGTTACCCGCCCAACAGCGCTTGCTCGCGCCGGACGTGGTCACCGATCTGGTCAACCCGCGTCACGCCAGCGACACCGCGCTCGGCTTCATGATGGTGCCGGCGGTGCTGGTGCGCCTGTTGCTGCCGATTGCGTTCGTGGTCTCGATCTACCTGTTCATGCGCGGTCACAACCAGCCGGGCGGCGGGTTTGTCGCGGGGCTGGTGATGTCGGTGGCGTTCATCCTGCAATACATGGTCGCCGGCACGCAGTGGATCGAGGCGCAAATGAGCCTGCGACCGCTGCGCTGGATGGGCACCGGTTTGCTGTTCGCTACGGTCACCGGGCTCGGGGCGATGGCGGTCGGTTATCCATTCCTGACCACCCACACCTGGCATTTCGAACTGCCGCTGCTCGGCGACATTCACATCGCCAGCGCGCTGTTCTTCGACATCGGCGTGTACTCGGTGGTGGTCGGCTCGACGCTGTTGATCCTCACCGCCCTCGCCCACCAATCGGTACGCGGCCACAAAACGGCGGCCCTGCCCAGATCCGTCGCCTCGAAAGGAGCCGTCTGATGGAAGAAGTCATCGCAATCGCCATCGGCGTGCTGGCCGCGTCCGGCGTCTGGCTGGTGCTGCGGCCACGGACGTTCCAGGTGGTCATGGGCCTGTGCCTGCTGTCGTATGGCGTCAACCTGTTCATCTTCAGCATGGGCAGCCTGTTCATCGGCAAGGAGCCGATTATCAAGGACGGCGTGCCCCAGGACCTTCTGCATTACACCGACCCGTTGCCGCAAGCACTGGTGCTGACTGCCATCGTGATCAGCTTCGCCATGACCGCGCTGTTTCTCGTCGTGCTGCTGGCTTCGCGCGGCTTGACAGGCACCGACCATGTGGATGGCCGGGAGCCTAAAGAATGAATGCGATGACGCACCTGATCGCCGCACCGATTCTGCTGCCGCTGCTGACCGCCGCCATCATGCTGATGCTGGGCGAAAAACACCGTCCGTTGAAGGCCAAAATCAACCTGCTCTCCAGTCTGCTGGGCCTGGGCGTCGCCGTGCTGTTGCTGCAATGGACGCAAACTACTGGCGTGCCGGGTTCCATCGGCGTGTACCTGCCGGGCAACTGGCAAGTGCCGTTCGGTATCGTGCTGGTGGTCGATCGCTTGTCCGCGATGATGCTGGTGCTGACCGGAATCATCGGCGTCAGCGCCCTGCTGTTCGCCATGGCCCGCTGGGACGGCGCCGGTTCGAGTTTCCACGCGCTGTTTCAGATTCAGATGATGGGCCTGTACGGCGCGTTCCTGACGGCGGACCTGTTCAACCTGTTCGTGTTTTTCGAAGTGCTGCTGGCGGCGTCTTATGGCTTGATGCTGCACGGTTCGGGCCGGGCGCGGGTGTCGTCGGGGTTGCATTACATTTCGATCAACCTGCTGGCCTCGTCGCTGTTCCTGATTGGCGCGGCGCTGATCTACGGCGTCACCGGCACTCTGAACATGGCCGACCTGGCACTGAAAATCCCCCTGGTGCCGGAGGCCGATCGCGGCCTGTTGCATGCCGGCGCGGCGATTCTCGCCGTGGCGTTCCTGGCCAAGGCCGGAATGTGGCCGCTGAATTTCTGGCTGGTGCCCGCCTACTCTTCGGCCAGCGGGCCGGTAGCGGCGATGTTCGCGATCATGACCAAGGTCGGCGTCTACACCTTGTTGCGCCTGTGGACCTTGCTGTTCTCCGGTCAGGCCGGTGCTTCGGCGTACTTTGGCGGCGACTGGCTGATCTACGGCGGCATGGCGACCGTCGTCTGCGCAGCCGTGGCGATCCTTGCCGCGCAACGGCTGGAACGCATGGCGAGCCTGAGCATTCTGGTGTCGGCGGGGATTCTGCTGTCGGCCATCGGTTTCGCCCAGCCAAACCTGATCGGCGCGGCGTTGTTCTATCTGGTCAGCTCGACGCTGGCACTGAGTGCGTTGTTCCTGCTGGCCGAGTTGATCGAGCGTTCGCGTTCGGCCAATGAAATGCCGCTGTTCGATGACGGCGACCTCATCGCCCGTCCACTGGAGTCCCTGCAACCGCCCAAAGGCATCAACCTCGATGACGAACAGAAAGCCGTGGTCGGCCAGGTGATTCCCTGGACCATGGCGTTTCTCGGTTTGAGCTTTATCGCTTGCGCGTTGCTGATCATCGGTATGCCGCCCCTGTCCGGGTTCATTGGCAAACTGGGTTTGCTCAGCGCCCTGCTCAACCCGCTGGGCCTGGGCAATGGCACGGATGAACCGGTGTCGAACGCCGCGTGGGGGTTGCTGGCGTTGCTGATTCTCTCCGGATTGGCGTCGCTGATTGCCTTTTCGCGTTTGGGTATCCAGCGCTTCTGGACCCCGCAAGAGCGGCCTTCGCCATTACTGCGCCGGCTCGAATGTGTGCCGATCATTGCGCTGTTGGGCTTGAGCATTCTGCTGACCTTCAAGGCCGAACCGCTGCTGCGCTACACCCAGGCCGCCGCTCAGGCCTTGAATAACCCGCAGCAGTACGTGATGGCGGTGCTCGGCACCCGTGCGGTTCCGAGTCCGGAAGCCAAAGCCGCGGTCGCGGAGGTGCAGCCATGAAGCGTCTGTTTCCTGCACCGTGGCTGTCGCTGGCGTTGTGGTTGTTGTGGCTGGTGCTGAACCTGTCGATGAGCCCCGGCAATCTGCTGCTGGGCGCCGTACTCGGGTTTTGCGCACCGTTGATGATGCGCAAGTTGCGGCCACTGCCGATCCGGATTCGTCGTCCTGGCGTGATCCTGCGTTTGTTTTTCATCGTCGGTCGCGACGTGCTGGTCTCCAACCTCGCCGTGGCCTGGGGCGTGCTCAACGCCGGTCGGCGGCCGCCGCGCTCGCAATTCATCAAAGTGCCGCTGGACTTGCGTGATGCCAATGGCCTGGCGGCACTGGCGATGATCTGCACGGTGGTGCCCGGTACGGTCTGGTCGGAACTGGCGCTGGACCGCAGCATTCTGTTGCTGCACGTCTTCGATCTGGATGACGAAGCGCTGTTCATCCAGCACTTCAAGGCGACCTACGAGCGCCCCTTGATGGAGATCTTCGAATGAACCCGTTACTGTCGAATGCGATTCTGCTGAGCCTGTTCATTTTTTCGCTGGCGATGGTGCTGACCCTGATCCGCCTGTTTAAAGGGCCGTCGGCGCAGGACCGGGTTCTGGCGCTGGATTACCTATACATCGTCGCCATGCTGATGATGCTGACGCTGGGCATTCGTTATGCCAGTGACACTTACTTCGAAGCGGCGCTGTTGATCGCGTTGTTCGGCTTCGTCGGCTCGTTTGCCCTGGCGAAATTCCTGCTGCGTGGCGAGGTGATCGAATGAACGCTGAACTGTCTCTGTGGGTGGAAATTCCGGTGGCGATTCTGCTGGTACTCAGCAGTGTGTTCGCGCTGATCGGCGCGATCGGGCTGGTGCGGATGAAGGATTACTTTCAGCGCATGCACCCACCGGCGCTGGCCTCGACATTGGGTGCGTGGTGCGTGGCGCTGGGTTCGATCATCTACTTTTCGGCGCTCAACTCAGGGCCGGTGTTGCATGCCTGGCTGATTCCGATTTTGCTGGCGATTACCGTGCCGGTGACGACGTTGCTGCTGGCGCGGGCGGCGTTGTTCCGCAAGCGCATGGCGGGGGATGATGTGCCGGCGGAGGTCAGTAGTCGGCGGACGGAAAGCGGGAGCTAAGTTCAGAGGATTGAATTGACCGGGCCGGCCTCTTCGCGAGCAAGCCCGCTCCCACATTTGATCTCCGTCGGACACAGAATCTGTGTTCACTGAAGATCAAATGTGGGAGCGGGCTTGCTCGCGAAGGCGTCAGTAGGGGCAACTCAAATCCAGGCAACTGCCAATAGGCCCGCCCCCAACACCACACACAACGGCGAATAAACCCACGTATCCAGCCGGGCAAATTCCGACCCCTTGACCTGCTTGAAGAACCCCACCAGGTTCGAATCGCCAATCGCCCGGGCGAACATCAGCATGGCGATGGCGCTGATCACCCATTGCAGCGATTGATGGGACACCGCCGGCATCCACCAGCCGACCCGCAAACAGACCAGCGCGGCGATAAGCAACAATCCGAAGGCCACCAACAACGTCAGCCACCCCGAGGGCTTGAACGCCGGCCGAGATCTCGCGCCACCTTCCACCGGCACCTGCGGCACAGCCGCCACGGCAGCCCACTGGCCACCCAGCGCCCAGTAGACATGTAACAGGCTGATCACCGCGAAGATCGTCACCAGCCATTGAGCCAACACAAATGTCATGGTCGAGAATCCTTGAAAGGGATTAGAGCAGAATCATCCTGGTCGGCATTTTTAGAAGTGCGCGGATGATCAACGGTGACAAAGTGCCGCCCCAGCGCCCTGGAGCTGCCGCAGGCTGTGATCTTTTGATCTTGCCATTACAAGCAAAGTCAAAAGATCGCAGGTTTCGCCAGCTCCTACAGTCCAGCCGACACCTTCTCCGCCACATCCTTCGGCACCCAGGCCTGCCACACATCCGGGTGCGCCTTCATGAACGCCTCCGCCGCCTGCCGTGGCGGAGTGTGTTTCTCGCTCATATCAGCCAGCGCCTTGTTCAGCGAGCCGATGGGAAATTCGACCTTTGTGAAAAATTCGGCGATCTGCGGATACTGTTTCTGGAACGGCGTGGACACGCCAATCGACAGCTTCGAGGGCAATGAGCGAGTCGGTTTCGGATTGGGGTTGTCGGCGTCGGTCAGGGTTTTCCAGGCCTCGGCGTCGAATGGCGGCTCTTCCAGCTGAACCAGTTTGAAACGCCCGAGCAAGGGTGTCGGCGACCAGTAATAGAAAAGAACCGGCTTGCCACGACGAATCGACGAACTGATTTCCGCATCCAGCGCCGCCCCGGAGCCGCTGCGAAAATTCACATAGCTGTCGTCCAGGCCGTACGCCTTGAGCTTCTGCTTGTTGACCACCTCCGAGGTCCAGCCGATCGGGCTGTTGAGGAAGCGTCCCTTGCCCGGGGTTTCCGGGTCGCTGAACACACCCTTGTATTTCGGCAGGTCGCTGACGCTGCGCAGGTCCGGCGCCAGTGGCTTGATGCCTTTCGCCGGGTCGCCCTTGATCACGTATTCGGGTACCCACCAGCCTTCGGTGGCGCCCTTCACCGTATCGCCGAGACTGACGACCTTGCCTTCGGCCTCGGCCTTGACCCAGACCGGGCTGCGACCGGCCCATTCTTCGCCAATGACCTGGATGTCATTGTTGGCCAGGGCGGTCTCCAGGGTAATGGTCGTTCCGGGCAAGGTATCGGTCGGCAACCCGTAGCCCTTCTCGACGATGATCCGCAGGATATCGGTGATCAGGCTGCCGCTTTCCCAGTTCAGGTCGGCGAAGTGGATCGGCGCCTGGGCGGCGAATACCGGAACGGGCGAACCCAGACCGAAAACGACCAGAACAGCGGTCAGCAACCGTCGAAATCCGTTCATGCTTTTGCACCTCGTGCTGTTCACAGCAATAGCAAGATGGCCTGATACAGACCGCAAGCCTCAAAATACTCAGTCCACTGACTGTAGTAGAGGTTCCTGCTTTCGAGGGGTGAGGATTAATTTTCGGAAAAGTCCTGCAAGCCCGAAGCCATTACTCGCTGGCTTTGAACGTCACCAGTTCACCCTTGCGCCACTTGGCTGCCTTGGCCGTCACGGCTTTCAGGGTTTTGGTCAGGCCTTCCTGCAACTGCTGGTGAGCGGCAAACACCATCACGACGCTGTGACCTTCCTTGAACACGATCCCGTGTCCGTCGGCCGTGGTCACGAACGCGTAATCGCCGAGGCCGTACACCGTCAGTTTGATTTCGCGGAACTTGATGTCCAGTTTGCCGCCTTCACGGCTGGGCAACACCGATGCACTGAAATGATCGCCAACCTTGAGTTTCAGGCCCGGCTTGTCGTCCACCACCAGCGCTGATTCGGTGTCGAGCTCGGCAATGTAGATGCCTTCAGCGTTCTGTTCGGTGATGTAAACAAAACGTGACTGGAACTGTTTGACCAGCTTTGCGCGCAAATCACCCAGCACGAACAAAGCATGCATATCGAGATTACTTACTGCCAAGGAAACATCCCCACATCTGAAAATGATGCTGCACGCAGACAAACAGCGCACAGCAGAAAAAAGCGGCAATGCCGAAGATTGTAGCCAAAGGATCCGGGTCGAATCCGGAAACGAAAAGAGTGCTCATCCATCGCGAGACGTGAGAAGACTACTGGATTGTCACTCGCGTCGTCTTGCCTGGCGTTCGTCAGAAGTTGAAGGAAAACGCCCTCCTGATCGCCAGAAAAACAGGATTACCAACCTTAGGGAAAAAACGCTGCAAAAAAAGCACTTTTCCGACATATCGCCCGCAAAAAATTGCTTTAGATGAACATCAATCGCCAACCCGTGACGGTGATTCTAGAGCAGCGATGCTCATCGAGACTACTCAAAACGACGTACACACGTCGGTAAAACCATGAAAAGGACTTCATATGTGCACCCTGACACACTTCGTTCCTCACACAAGCCATCCCTCGACGCTGCCCCCGGCGATGTTCCCGCACACGGTGTTTCACCCTGCAGAGCCTGCCCCGCCGCGCTTCCAGGTGGTATTGGCCGGCAATGCTTTCTTCCACATCAAGGAAATCTCCACGGGCCACGTAAGAGGTTTCCGCAGTAACCATAACGAAGCCTGCGCGCTTGCCCGCGCGCTCGAGTTACAGCGCTGAACGTTGCACCTCGTTCCACTCCTATAGACGTTTCGTCATGCCGACGAGTTAACTCAGCCGTCGGCAGGCAACTACTGCCATACTGCCGAACCAATGAAACGCGTTCCCAAGCCGGACGGCGTTCAACACAACAGACTATTTCCAAGGGAAGGCTGCTACGTGACGGAATTTGATATCGGTGAATTTTTTATCCGGGGCGAAGCCAGAGAAGTCGAAGGCGAATTCCAGGCAGTCATTATCATGCGCGCCAAACCGCCACTGACCACCGTGACGTATCACCAGGTCGAGAAAGATCGCTGGTTCAAGACGTCGGACGTCGCCGCCATTGCCGCCCAGGAAGCCGCCAAGGCACTGAAGCTTGCGGTCGATGATGGGGCATTGAAAGCCTGAAATGGGGGTGGACACGTCCGGGAGCCGGCGCTGGACAGTGCGACTTTTATGACCGCCAGCGCGATGTATCAGGCCAGAACGTGTCTCGCCGGCAGGGCCGGCACCTCGGCCTGAGAGGTGTCTGCGGCGTGCCAACCTTGCACTGGTTGCACGCCTTCATATCGACCATTAATCAGATCAGCTTGCGCTTGACCGCTTCGTCCAGCGTGCTTTGGGTCAGGTGCTTGAGCAACACGTCCCCTCGTTCATTGAACGGCAACCCGACAATCAGCAGAATCTGCAGCCAGGTGCGAGTGCTCTCCTGTTTGACGATTTTACCCAGCACGTTGCCTTCCTGATCCTTGAACACCGTTTCCAGTGTGAAGGTATTGCTGAACGTAGTCGGGATCACGAAGAATGTGAACCCCGTCAGCCAGGCACTGGCGATATTGCCCTGCTCGTTATTGGTCAAGGTACTCGTGACGTACAAGTTCGAGTCAACTTTGTCCGTGGTCACGTTTTTGAACTGTCCGGATTCCTTAAAGGTTTCCAGCATGTTCTTTTCCACCAGCGCCGCATTGCCCACGCCACCCGACAGTTCGCCGTTGAACTGCTGCTGAGTGGTCACGTGCAGATAAGCACTGGGCTTGTCTTGCCTGGCCTGGGCCGGTGGCCACTGATCTACCGGTGGCAAGTCATGCTGGGAGTAGGAAATACAGCCCGTCAGGGTGCTGCTGACCATCAACAGCAAAACCAAAAGGTATTTATTCATGTGCAGCCAATTCCTTTGACAGTGGACGCAGTTGAGGGGTGGCACCGGCCAGCAATTGAGCGATCAATTCGCGCAGCTGAGTACCGCCCAGGCGAGGATTGAGATAATCGGCGTTCCACAGGCCGACATTCTTGTCGAGCTTCACCTGCTCGACCGACCTGGCCAGTTGCTTGCCCTGACGGTCTTCGATGATCAGTTCGCCCGCGAGGTCGTATTTGTCGACGTAAATCGGACCGTCGACCCAGATCCAGAGGGTCAAGGTCACCAGCGCACCGGGAATGTAAGCCGGGTGCATGGTGCGTTTGCCTGCCAGCGAGGTCAGGTTGAACTTGAGCACCACGTCGTCCTCACCGGCCTTGGCCGGGAACACCACGATTCGCTTGAAGTAATCGCTCTTGTCGACATAGGCGCTGATCTGCTCGGTCAACTGCCGGCTGCCGGCGACACGCACCTTATCGTCCAGCTCGGGGGCGGAAATCACGACGTCGCTGATCTCGGCACTACGATCAAGAGTGGATGGCGCGGGTTTCAAGGGTTCGCCAATGGGGCCCAGCGGTGTGAACGACACACAACCAGTCAACGACAGGCCAAGCGCGATGGCCATCAGATAAACAAGACGCTTCACTGCTTACATCCTTTTAATGCGGGATCGGGGACGCGTCGACTCGAAAGAAAATCGCGCAAGGGATGGGCAATTCAGCACTGGAAGGCGGTAAACCTGGGGAGCGAGTGTCGCCTACATCCTTGTTCGAACTCTTTGAATGGCGGCTCAGTGACGCCAAAAACGCGACAGCATCGTAATCGTTGAAGTACTGACAGGCAATAGCCTATTGCCATCATGGTGGCGAATCCCGAGAAAGCTGCTAAACCCCTATCGAACTCTTGGTGCGTGGCTCCCCTCAGATGCAATGAGACTGCACTGCCGATTGCACACTCGATGCGACTGAATAACCTCAAGGAGATGAAGATGGATTCACCTACACACGACTTGAAAGGCTTGTTCGACCAACTCGGTCTGGACTCCAGCGAGAAGGCCATCGACGATTTTATTGCCAGTCATTCCCCCTTGGCCGACGACAAGAAACTCATCGATGCCGAGTTCTGGACCCCGCAGCAAGCCGGCTTCCTGAAAGAGCAATTGCGTGAAGACGCTGATTGGGCGAGGGTGGTCGACGACCTGAACCTGCGTATGCATCAGGTTCACTAGTCAATGCAGGCTGTCGGGTGCTTCGGCACTTAATTGCGCCAACCAGGCAGCCCTGCACTCTTCCGCTTCATCGCGACTGGTGAATGCCGTCCCCCGGCGTTCGCCGTTCAGCAACACGACC
Source organism: Pseudomonas sp. LBUM1670 (assembly GCF_059695695.1). Lineage (NCBI taxonomy): Bacteria > Pseudomonadati > Pseudomonadota > Gammaproteobacteria > Pseudomonadales > Pseudomonadaceae > Pseudomonas > Pseudomonas sp. LBUM1670. The sequence continues at coordinate 3,420,469 of NZ_CP166783.1, forward strand.
CAGCAGACGCTCTGCCCCATCGCACGCAAACTGGCGGGTACACCGCTGCCAATCATCACGGCGACATTGACTTTGCTTTGCATGCTGACCTCTCGCTCTTCATTAGCAACCTAACTATGTAGGCAGGGTAATGAGTTGATTGGCGAGGAAACAGCGCCTGCGCTGTACAGATTAATTGCCAGAATCGCAACAATGCCGGGTTGGGGTTGGGGTTGGGTACATATCCGTTTCAAGCCGAGGCGAGGCGGCCTGATAGCCGACCTGACGTCTAGTCCGGCCAAGTCATCGGCGGTGAACACCAACGCCATGCCCAGCAGATATTAAATGTGGGAGCGGGCTTGCTCGCGAAGGCGAACAGGCAGTCAGCATTGATGTTGACTGACACGGCCTCTTCGCGAGCAAGCCCGCTCCCACAGGTACTCATTGCCCATTCAGATTATGTGAAAGATCAAACCAGCGAAGCACGCCCGCTTGATGCCCAGGTCGGCTGTCAGGCCGCCTCGCTTTTGCTGTTGCGGTGTACGCCCCTCGAGAGCCCGAGCGCAGGCGAGGTAGCCAGATAATCAGTACGGCCAATGGCAAGCCGGAGGTAAAGCGACCAGCCGCCAGCGTCATGCCGTACAGCACTACAAGGCCATCCATGGTCCATTAGTAGTGGGCGTTGAAGCAGATCAATAGAAGCGCGCTGGATTATTTCGTAGACGTCGAAAAGCAAAGATCGCAGCCTCCGGCAGCTCCTACGCGGGTTCACATAAACCGGTAGGGGCTGCCGAAGGCTGCGATCTTTTCAAGGCAACCCACATTGAATGGGTTGCCACGCAGAATCAGGCCTGACGCTGGTGCTTGTCGATCTGTTCGTGACGCTCTTGAGCTTCGATGCAGTACTTGGTGGTCGGGCTGATCAGCAGGCGCTTCAGGCCAATGGCCTCGCCGCTGTCGTCGCACCAGCCGAAGCTGTCTTCCTTGATGCGCTCCAGAGCCTGTTCCAACTGAGGCAACATGCGCTGGTCGCGATCGATCGCGTTCACCAGCCAGGTGCGCTCTTCTTCGACAGAAGCCGCGTCAGCCGGATCGGCCGGGGTGTCCAGGCTCTCGATGGCGATGCGGTTCTGCTCGATGCGCTCATGGGTTTCGACTTTCATGTTCTGCAACAGCTCAGAGAAAAAAGCATGTTGCTCAGCATTCATGTAGTCATCCGCCGGCATGGCCAGCAACTTGTCCTTTGTCATTGATATCTCTATAAAAAAACGTGCATTAAGGCGAATTAGGGAGCGTTCCGGCGGACCTGGTCTGGCCATCGGAAAGGCGCCGTTTATTCCAAGCGCCACCCGGCACTCAATTTACGAGGGGCGGCAGTCTAAGGCCGACTTGAGGCCTCAGCAACTGAAAAGACAGCGAATTCGTCCGACAAAGCCCTGAAACTGCTCTACGGCAGCCTTTGCGGTGGTTATCGGAGTGCGTTTATAGCAAGAAATTCAATCGAGCGGCTGTATATAGAAGACAAACGGCGGCGACTGGGCAGGTTATCGACCGCATTTGGACGTTGATTAGTCACAAGCGCAACACGTTTTGCAGCACGTGGAACCTCGGCTAAGGTTATCCATCCCGAAACAGCCACCTGAAGGAGCAGTGCAATGAAACTGATCGGCATGCTGGATTCGCCTTATGTACGACGGGTCGCGATTAGCGCCAAACGCCTGGGCATCGACCTCGATCACCAATCGGTTTCGGTGTTTCGGCACTTCGAGCAGTTCCAGCAGATCAACCCGGTGGTCAAGGCGCCGACGCTGGTGCTGGATAACGGCGAGGTGTTGATCGACTCGACGCTGATCATCGATTACCTCGAGGCGCTGGCGGCACCCGGTAAAAGCCTGATGCCCGGCGAACTCGATCACCGCCTGCGTTCGTTACGGTTGATCGGCCTGGCGCTGGCAGCGTGCGAGAAGTCGGTGCAGCTTTATTACGAACGCAACCTGCGGCCGGCCGAGATTCAGTTTGAGCCGTGGGTGGAACGGGTCGAGGGACAACTGGCGGCAGCGTATTCGGCGCTGGAGCGGGAGTTGGAAATGCAACCGCTAAAGACTGACGGCTCGATCGATCAGGATGGCATCACACTGGCAGTGGCTTGGAGCTTCACCAATCTCGTGGTGCCGGATCAGGTGGATAAAAATCAGTTTCCACGGATTAGCGCATTCACAGCGTATGCCGAGGCGCTTGATGATTTTGTGAGTACGCCCATCGAGTAGATGGATTTTGTTGCCCCTGACTTGCCGTCTTCGCGAGCAGTCATCCTCTCTCCAAAGCAAAAATGCCGCTCCTACCCGAGGCAGAAGCGGCAGAGGCACGCGCCTCAGAGAATCACGTGAACAGGGCGATCAGGATGATGATCGGGATAGGTATTCCGAGAAAGAGCAACAGTAATGAGCGCATGATAATTCTCCAGAGTTAGCGAACAGGGGCGGCGGTCACGTAAGCATCGGTTTCCAGATACACCACGGCATCCCGACGACGACCGCCGAATGTAGCGGCGAAGCTGGCGAAAAACGCACCGATCAACAGCGCGATGAACATCCACAGCGACGTCCATGCAGCCACTTTGGCGGCGGTGTCAGCGGCTTGCTGGGCGGCCAGTTTCGCGTCCGCAACGGCTTTTTGGGCGCGGGCATAGACTTCATCGACACGACGTTCTGCGTCCGCTTGAGTGAGGTTGGTCCGTTGAGCCACCAGTTGCGCCAGATACGTGCGGTCTTCGGCAGCCAGTTGACCGTCGTTGCTCAGCGAGCGCACGAAGATGCGGGTCACAGTGCCGCGAGCAGCGTCATCACTGACGGCGGCCGGGTTATCGGTGCGGAACAGACTGTCGACAAAATAGCCGTACTGATCGCTGTTGGTATTACCGGCTGCGGTGCCAGCCGCCTGAGTCGCGGCACTTGCAGCACCACCGACAACATTCGCACCGGCCTGCACACCTCCGCTGACAATGCTGCTGACCGAACCGACGACCAGCGTCGCAGTCACCAGCGTCGCTACGCACCAGGCCAAAAAACCGTGCGCCGTGTCGCGGAAGTAGACTTCATCGCCATGCATGTTCGCCCACTTCACCCGCAGGCGACCGGCGATGTAGCCACCCAGCCCGGAGGCGACGATTTGGGTCACGGCCAGCCAAATGATTGTTGAAATGCCCAGGCCCTTGGCGCTTACGCCTTCATGGGCCCAAGGGGAAACCGCTGAAAAACCGAGACCGACACCGAGCAGCACCAGGATCAACGACAACGCCGCCGCAGCAGCGGCCCCGGCGAAAATCGCACCCCAGGAAACGCCCGACAACGCGCTTGATTCTTCCGCGGCCGGATAGAAACCATCAGAGGATCTATTCATTGTTATGTCGCTCCAGGCAGGAAAGATGTTGTTACAACTCGTCATATGAGTAATTGCAGTCACCGTGCCAGTCGCCGACTTTAAATAAATCCTTATGCTTCAATGCTTTATAAATTTTGAACTTCAAAAATCCATGCAAATTGCAACGAACTGTCAATATCAGCGGGTTTTATGCATTGCCCGTAGAAGATCAAAAGATCGCAGCCTGCGGCAGCTCCTACATTTTTAGAACGCGATCCTTCGTAGGAGCTGCCGCAGGCTGCGATCTTTTCGCTTTGTATGAAGTTTTATTTAAAAAGGCTGCGATCATTTATTGGCAAAATGCCGCACACCGCTGTGAACTTTTAATCAGGCCAACCTATGACCCGCATCTTGACCATCGAAGACGACGCCGTGACCGCCCGGGAAATCGTCGCCGAATTGAGCAGCCATGGCCTCGACGTGGATTGGGTCGACAATGGCCGCGAAGGTCTTGAGCGCGCGGTCAGCGGCAATTACGACCTGATTACGCTCGACCGCATGCTGCCCGGGCTGGATGGCCTGGCGATTGTCACGACGCTGCGGACCATGGGCGTGGCGACGCCGATCCTGATGATCAGCGCCCTCTCCGATGTCGATGAGCGCGTGCGCGGTTTGCGCGCCGGTGGTGACGATTACCTGACCAAACCCTTTGCTACCGATGAAATGGCCGCCCGTGTCGAAGTCCTGCTGCGTCGGCAGAACACCGTGACCGCCCAGGCCACCACGCTGCGGGTCGCGGATCTGGAATTGAATCTGATCAGCCACGAGGCCAGCCGCGACGGACAACTGCTGACGCTGTTGCCCACCGAATACAAGTTGCTGGAATTCCTGATGCGCAACACCGGGCAGATTCTGTCGCGAATGATGATTTTCGAAGAGGTCTGGGGTTATCACTTCGACCCTGGCACCAACCTGATCGACGTGCACATCGGCCGCCTGCGCAAGAAGATCGACCCGCCCGGCAATGCCCCACTGATTCGGACCGTGCGAGGCTCGGGTTATGTCATTGCCGAACCCCTCTAAAGGCTGGCGTTCTTCCAGCAGCCGCTTGCTGGCGCTCTACAGTTCGCTGTTCGTGCTCTGGAGCGGGATTCTCATGGGGGTCATGTATTACGAGGTGTCCGCTTACCTGGACAATTTGGCCAAGCATTCGCTGATGCAACGTCAGCATTTGTTCTCGCGCTTTTCCGGCGAACAATTGGTGGACGCCCTCGCCGTCAGCATGACCTTCGACATTCGCGGCCTCGACGCCTATGGCCTGTTCGATGCCGAACATCGCTACCTCAGCGGTGCCCTGCGCCACATTCCTAAAGGTTTGCCGCTGGACGGCAAGATTCACATGCTCAGCGACTGCGCCGACTCCGACGACCCGACCCTGCCCGTCGACAGCTGCGACGCCGTGGCGACCCAGACACGGGACGGTCTCTGGCTGATTCTGGTGCGCGATAACGGCTCGCTGTTCGCCGTGACCCGGATCATCCTTCACGCGTTGTTCTGGGGCGTGACCCTGACCATTTTGCCGGGCATCGTCGGATGGCACCTGTTGCGCCGTCGGCCGCTGCGGCGCATTCGCGGGATTCAGGCCAGTGCCGAGGCCATTGTCGCCGGTGACCTGACCCGACGTTTGCCGCTGTCCAATCGCCGCGACGAACTGGACATGCTCGCCGCCATCGTCAACGCCATGCTCGAACGCATCGAGCGTTTGATGAATGAGGTCAAGGGTGTGTGCGACAACATTGCCCACGACCTGCGCACGCCGCTGACCCGCTTGCGGGCGCAGTTGTACCGCATGCAGCAACAGGCGGGCGAAGGGTCGACAGAAGCGACACAACTCGATTCAGTGCTCGTCGAAGCGGATACCCTGATGGCGCGCTTTCGCGGTTTGCTGCGAATTTCCGAGTTGGAAGACCGGCAGCGGCGTTCCGGTTTTGTGCAACTCGACCCGGTGCCGTTGTTGCAGGAACTGCACGACTTTTATCTGCCGCTGGCGGAGGAAGACGAACTGGTTTTCAAGCTGCAATTGCCCGAATCGTTGCCTGCGCTGAACGGCGATCGGGCGCTGCTGTTCGAAGCCGTGGCGAACCTGCTGAGCAACTCGATCAAATTCACACCGCCCGGTGGCGAGGTGGTTTTGCGGGGAATCAATGAGGGTGGGCATACACGGATCGAAGTGCTCGACTCCGGCCCCGGCATTGCGCCGACCGAACGGGAAGCGGTGTTCCAGCGCTTCTATCGCGCCGAGGGCGGCAATCAGCAAAGCGGGTTCGGGCTGGGTTTGTCGATTGTGGCGGCGATTGTCAGCCTGCATGGGTTTACGCTTGAGGTGGGTGAAAGCGAATTGGGAGGGGCGCGGTTGGTGCTCGATTGTCGGCAGAGTTTGATTTCCCAGAGCTGACCCGATTTCCATAACACCGAAGAACAATGTGGGAGCGGGCTTGCTCGCGAAAGCGGGGTGTCAGGCGACCCATTATTGACTGACACTCCGCCTTCGCGAGCAAGCCCGCTCCCACATTGGATTTTTGGTGTTTTTCAGGTTGGGTAGTTGGCACGCAGGGCTTCAAGGCCGCCCTGGTAGATCCCGGCAAACAACGCCACCACTTCCTCCTCACTCACACCAACCGGTTCAAACCGACCCGACCAGGTCACCCGCGCGCCCTCCTCCTGCGCTTCAACGCGAATAGTCGCCAGATAATCAGTCGCCGGAAACGGCGCCTGCAAAATCGAATAGCTATACGTCTTCCCGGCATTATCAAACGCCTCCAGCCGTTCAACCACCACTGCCCCATCCGCCGTTTGCAGACTGCGCACACGCCCGCCTTCGCTCAGTTCGCTTTTGGGAATGAACGGAAGCCAGTCCGGCAGCGAATTGAAGCCGCCGATCAATTGCCAAACCTTGTCGGCCGAAGCCGGGATATCGATAAACGCTGATGCCGTTGCCATGTAAGTTCTCTCAATCAAAAAAAATCAGATCGCCATGCTGTCGACGACACCGCCGTCGACTCGAAGGGCTGCGCCGGTTGTAGCTGACGACAGCGGCGAAGCAATGTAGGCCACCAGATTGGCAACTTCCTCGACATCCGCGACGCGCTGGATGATCGACGTCGGCCGGGCCTTGCGCACGAACGCATCGGCCTCTTCCCGCACGCTGCGCCCCGATTCGGCCGTGGCGTCCTGGAGCATCTGCTCCAGACCATCGGTCAACGTCGGGCCGGGCAGGATCGCATTGACCGTCACGCCAGTGCCCGCCAACCGCTTGGCCAAGCCATGGGACACCGCGAGGTTGGCGCTTTTGGTCACGCCGTAGTTGAGCATGTCGGCCGGAATCGCTATCCCGGATTCCGAGGAGAGGAAGATCACCCGACCCCAGCCCTGCTTGACCATCTCCGGCACGTAATGCCGCGACAGGCGCACACCGGAAATCACGTTGACCTCGTAGAAACGCGTCCACTCGCTGTCCGGCGTATCGAAAAAATCCACGGCGTTGAAGATGCCAAGATTGTTGACCAGGATGTCGGCGCGCGGCTCGGCGGCGAACAATTGCTCGGCGCCTTCAGCGGTGCCAAGGTCTGCGGTCAAACCACGCAACTGTGCACCCGGCACGCTCTGGCGAATGCTCGCCAGCGCTTGCTCGACCTTGGCCGTCTCGCGCCCGATCACCACCACCGTGGCGCCGGACTCGGCCAGTGCCTTGCTGATGCCAAGACCAATGCCGGCGGTGCTGCCGCTGACAATGGCGAGTTTTCCGCTCAAATCAATTTTCATATTGCACCGCCTTTGTAGGAGCTGCCGAAGGCAGCGATCTTTTGACCTGGCAACGGCGCTCGCTCAGAAACCAGATTAGCCTCGCGCATGGCCTGCCAGAACGCAGCGGGAATCACCGCCGACAACGCCGCGACATCTTCAGCAATCCGGTCCGGACGGCTGGACCCCGGAATCACCGCCGCGACGGCAGGATTAGCCAGAGAGAACTGCAACGCAGCGGCCTTGATGTCGACGCCATGGGCCGCCGCGATGCGTTTGATCTGCTCGACTTTATTGATGATCGCGGGGCTCGCCTTCTGGTATTCGAAGTGCGCGCCGCCGGCCAGAATGCCCGAGCTGTAAGGACCGCCGACCACGATCTCGACGTTCTGCGCCAACGCCGCGTCCATCAAACGTTGCAGGGCACGGTCGTGATCCAGCAGCGTGTAGCGGCCCGCCAGCAGAAAACCGTCCGGTTGGGCTTCGGTCAGATCAAGGGTCAATTCGCACGGCTCGACCTTGTTCACACCCAGGCCCCAGCCTTTGATGACGCCTTCTTCACGCAAGCGGGTCAGCACCTTGAAGGCACCGGTGCGGGCCTGGTTGAAGTACTCCAGCCATTGATCGCCGTAGAAATCCTGCGCGATGTCGTGCACCCAAACGATGTCCAGCCGATCGGTTTGCAGACGCTTGAGGCTGTCTTCGATGGAACGCAGCGTCGCGTCAGCGCTGTAGTCGTTGACGATCTTGTTCGGGCGACCGTGCTCGAACACCCCGCTCTTCTCACCCAGATCACGGGCAGCGGCGTCTTCGACTTCATCGAGAATCACCCGACCGACCTTGCTGCTCAGGACGTAGTCGTCGCGGTTGTATCGGGCCAGTGCGGCACCGAGGCGAATTTCCGACAGGCCCGAACCGTAAAACGGCGCCGTATCGAAATAACGCACGCCGGCATCCCAGGCAGCGTGCACGGTGGCCATCGCCTGTTCTTCCGGAATGGCGCGGAACATGTTGCCCAACGGGGCGGTGCCGAAACCCAGCGCGCCGGGCAGTTTGTCTTTCAAGCTCATGGGTGATGCCTCTTCGTGTCAGTGGTCAGTTCAAATGACCGATGAGCAAATCCTAGATTGCCGAGGTCGGACCGTCCAAGACATAATATGCAGTACTTGAGTCCTTATAGGTCTGACATGATCGACATCCGCCAATTGCGCTACTTCGTTGCCGTTGCTGAAGAAGAACACGTCGGTCGCGCCGCCGAACGCCTGCACATTTCCCAATCGCCCCTGAGCCGGCAGATCGCCCAGCTAGAGGAACGGCTGGGCCTGACCCTGTTTGAACGCAGCCAGCAGCGCATTCGCCTGACCCGCGACGGCCAGACCTTTCTCGCCGAAACCCGCGCCCTGCTGACCCACGCCAATCGCCTGGAATCCCTCGGCAAGCGCCTGGGTCGCGGCGAAGAAGGCGGCTTGTGCATCGGCTACATCGAAAACGCCATGCATGCCGGTGTGTTGCCGAATGCCCTGCGAGTACTTCGCGTTGACCGGCCGAACGTGCATGTCGCGCTATACAACCTCAGCTCCGCCGAACAACTCGAAGGCCTGCGTCAGCGTAGCCTTGATATCGCGCTGGTCAGCGAACCGCCCGTCGCCGACGATCCGGACCTGCTGGGTTTTCAGGTGCTCGACGACCCGATGCTGCTGGCCCTGCCCGAGCACCATCCCCTCGCCCGCCAAACGACATTGACCCCGGCAGACCTGGCCGATCAGGAATGGATTGGCGTGCAACATCGACAGAACTGTGCGAGCCGCGAAGACTTCGTCAGCGCCTGCATCCGCGCCGGTTTCACCCCGGACATCCGCATGGAAGCGACCGAACCCTTCACCGCGCTGTGGCTGGTGGCGTCGGGGCTGGGGATCGCAATGATTCAGAAAGGCCTGAGCCGAAATGCGCCACCGGGCGTGGTGCTGCGGGAAGTGCCGTGGATCGCCTTTACCACACCGCTGTGGGCGGCGTGGCACCGGATCAATTTGCGGCCGTTGGTGGAGACGTTCAGGAAGGTGCTGACCGAGCCGGGTTCGGCCACCTAAGACAGGGCGGATGATCCCGATGCCCGTCAGTTAATGCAGTCCCTGTGGGAGCGGGCTTGCTCGCGAAAAAGCGGTGTGTCAGGCACCATCAATGTCGACTGACCCACCGCCTTCGCGAGCAAGCCCGCTCCCACAATTGGATCGTGTTTAAACGCTGCTTGAAGTGTCGTGTTTAAAAGCGCTGTAGGTAACTTGATGAAAGCTACAGCGCCTTGCGTCATTGCCTACGGTTACGCCAGAAACCGCCGGCTTGTGCGCCTTGGGCCCGGGTTCTATCGTTTGCCGGTCGCTGAAAAACAGCGATCGGGTTTGGTAGCCCGGGTGATAGTAAGGTGCAAAGCATCATGATTCGCAGCGTTTATTCGAACTGCATTATGGTGGTCATGCACAGGGCGTCTTCGGGCGCGCCGGTTTCCTTACGTCCCGGTCTACCAACCTGCGCATGGCCGCCACCCTTCGTTTGGTAGCGAAAGTGATGGTCTCCCCCTGTTAATGACGTAAGGAGTTCCATCGATGCCCAAAGTAACGCCCAACCCGCCAGACACCGATCCGACATCCTTCTCCGCAAACTTCGACCCGGAAAAACCCGAAGAAACCTCGGACCGCATCCCGTCCTACGCCGACATCCGGGCCACCCCGCGCAGACCGTGCACGATGTACGTCATCGACCCGCAAATCGATGTCGAAACCCTGTTGGGCAATGCGTGCTAATCGCTGGCCTCCGCCCATGTCATGACCATGGACCTGGCGGATCGCACGCACGGCACCAGTCGCAACACCCTGCTGGGCATCGCGCAAGTGATCATGCTGGGGGAACTGTCGGTGAACCGGGCGCTGGACCAACTCGATCCAATCGAGTAGCCACTGCCGTTGTGGTGAGGGGATTTATCCCCGTTGGGGCGCGCAGCGGCCCTAAAACCTGCAACCGCGGTCATTCAGGAAAACCGCGTGCACAGGATTTACGACTGCTGCGCAGCCGAACGGGGATAAATCCCCTCACCACAGTAAATCCTCCCACTACAAGGGGTGAACTGGTCAAGTCATCCCGGACACCTACGAGTAGCCCCGCCATGAACCGCAACGACCTGCGCCGCGTGGAACGAACCTGTTGGTGGTTTTCGAAACCCTGATGTTCGAAAAGAACCTGACCCGGGCCGGGGAAAAGCTGTTCCTCGGCCAGCCTGCCGTCAGTGCCTCACTGGCCAAGTTGCGCGATCTGTTCGACGACCCGCTGCTGGTGCGCAACGGTCGAGTGCTGGAGCCAACCCAGCGCGCGCTACAGATTCTTAAAGAGTTGCAGCCGGCGATGGATACCATTTCCGGCGCGGTCAGCCGGGCCAAGGATTTCGACCCGTCCACCAGCCGCGACGTGTTTCGCATCGGTCTGTCAGACGACGCTGAATTCGGCCTGTTTCCGCCGCTGCTCAAGCAAATCCGCGAAGAGGCACAGAACGTCGTAGTGGTGGTCCGGCGGGTGAATTTCCTGCTGATGTCCTCCATGCTCGCGTCCGGGGAGATTTCCGTCGGGATCAGCTACACCACGGAACTGCCCGCCAACGCCAAGCGCAAGAAACTGCGGGACCTGAGCGTGAAGATCCTGCGCGGCGACAATCGTCCCGGTGCCCTGACGCTGGATGATTATTGCGAACGGCCGCACGCGCTGGTGTCGTTTTCCGGGGACCTGACCGGCGCCATCGACAACGATCTGGCGCGCATTGGTCGCTCACGCCGCGTGGTGCTGGCGGTGCCGCAGTTCGCCGGGCTACGCGCCCTGCTGGCCGGCACCGACATGCTCGCCACGGTGCCGGATTACGCCGCGAGTGCGCTGATCGAAGGCAGCAGCCAGTTGCGAGCCGACGACCCGCCGTTTGACATCGTGCTGTCCGAGCTGTCGATGGTGTGGAACGGGGTCAACGATAACGATCCGGCAGAACGTTGGTTGCGCTCGCGAATAGCCCGACACATGTCGGCGCCGTTGCCGGGGCATTGACCGAGTTGAAGCCCGGATCGGTCTCGCGCAGGAAAATCGGCAGGTCCGTCATCGGCGGCATGGCCGGAATGTCGAAGTACATCTGGATCACCCAGCCACGGTGATAACTGGCGTGATTGACCACGTGCAGCAGCATCGCGCCGGCGCTCATGGTGCCGCTTTCGCCCGAGACAAACGTGAACTCGACGGGTTTTTCCAGCGATGCCTCGGTCTGCCATTCGCTCCAGTCGCAGTACCAGTGATCGATGTCCTTTTGCGCCAGGCGCAGATCGGCGAGGTCGGGATGCAGCAGATCGTGTGAGGTCTTGAAGCCGTGTCCCCGGCCTTCGAGGTGAGCCTTCCAGATGCAGTCCACCACGTAAATGTGGTTCAAGGTGCCGATCATGTTCTTGAACACCGAGACCCGCGTTTTGTTGACCTCGCCCGGCGGCAAATCAGCCAGACTGTCGAAGAGCTGCTGATCGGCCCAGCGTTTGTACTCGGCCAGCATGCGGGCTGTGCGTACGTTGATCATCAGAGGTCTCCCATTGCAATGGGCACTCTGCAAAGCATAGCCCTCATGGCGTGGGGACGCGCGGACACTGATCGTCGGTCGGTCAAAACGTGCCGGGGTAACTGCCTTGCTCAGGGTTTTGTGCAGGCGCTCGATCTCGAACGGAACGGGCAGTGAATTGATATGAAGATCAACAGATCGCAGCCTGCGGCAGCTCCTACAGGGGGCGCGAGCACCCGATGAATTCCGGCTGCATGCAGTCGGTGTAGGAGCTGGCGCAGCCTGCGATCTTTTAAAGGCGACGAGGCCTGCCTGGCAGATCCGCGGCGGCTGGTTGAAGTGATAGTTCGTACCGCAAGGAACTCCTGACAGTCGCCGCGTATCCTAAATTATGTGGTACTTCCTTTACGCTTCACGCTTTCGGAGGAAACCGTCATGCGCCGCCTGATCATCATCTCTTCCCTTGTGTTGTGCTTACCCTTCGGTTCGGCTCTCGCGAAAGTGGATGCGGGCGATGTGGCCACCTCGGCCGGGGTTTCTGCTTCGCTGTACTCGACCTTCAAGGACGACAAACTCATGATCCCCGCCCGGGATGACGCCTCCAGCTTCGTGGCCAGTGGCGGTGCGATTCGTGGCGTGTATCTGGAATCGGTCATGCAGCAGATCCGCCAGGACAATCCCGGACTGAACGCCAGCGACGAAGACCTGGCCAGAGCCATTCTGATCCAGGACGGCACCGCTGCCGGGCAATGAAGGCTGAAACCCTCGCGGCGGGGCTTGTGACACCTGGCCAGGCGTTTACGGTCCTGCTTCGCTTTCCGGCTACTTTGCGCCTTCAGCGGATGAACGCGCCCATCCGGCAACGAGTTGTGCGTTGATGCTGACGCCACCGCAGACCACGATCACCACGTCATGGGCATCGGCAATTGCCGGGTGGTCCAGATAGCCGATGGCCAACGAAACACCGCACGCCGGTTCAACCAACTGACGTAAATCGTTGGCGTAACGCACCACGCCCATGATCGCTTCGTCATCACCGAGCACCACGCACTGGTGAGGAAAATCGAGGATGTGTTGCACTGGCCAGGCAGCCACTTGAGCCGCGCCGAGCGAGGTGGCAACGGTGTCGATGCGCGAAAGCCTGACGGGATGCCCGACCTTGATCGCAGCCGAAAAAGACGCCGCACCCTCGGTTTCGCAAGCGACGATCCGGCAATCCATACGGCCATGCCGAATCAATCCCGTGAGAAGGCCTGCCAGCAAACCACCGCCCCCCACCGACGTCACCAGCGTATCGACTTGAGGACAGTCCTCGAGAATCTCATCGATCATCGTACTGTGACCTTCCCACAACACCGGATGATCGAAGGCAGGCACGTATTCTGTGCCTGCCCCTTGTGAAAGCTCCTTCGCCCGCTGATTGGCGTCGTCCCAGACCTTGCCGTGAACGATCACTTCGGCACCGGTTTTGCGAATCCTCGCGCGAGTGCTTTCCGGGGTGGTGTGCGGCACCACGATGCAGGCTTGCAACCCCAGGCTGGCCGCCGCGACAGCGGTGGCGAAACCGGCGTTGCCACCCGAAGGACAGACCACCTTGCGCTTGCCCGCGGCCTTTGCCTGGCTGCACAACAGCCCCATGCCACGCAGTTTGAACGAGCCGCTGGGTTGCAGGTTTTCCAGCTTGAGCCAGATCCGCCGGGTGGGGGTCGACAAGCCCGGGTGCAGGATCAGGGGGGTTCTGATGTGAAGCATGTCGGGTTCCTCGGGCGCGCACCGACTTGTCGAGGTTTTCAACAAGCCGGTGTTGAACGGTCCTTATCCAAGCTTAGATCACCCTGGCCCGAGCCTGCCGTTTCAGCGATAACGGGGTGCCGCCGCGGCGTTGCCGAACAAGCCCGACAGGGTTTTGCGCTGGGCTTCGTAACGATCCCACTGCGCGCCGTCGTGCAGTCCCGGAATGGTCACCACTTCGCCATTCGCAAGCCCTGCCAGCGCGGCATCGACCATGTCCTCGGCAGTCATGACGATTTCCTGCGGCAGGTTTTCCACCGGGTTGCCAGCCTCGCTCCAGAAATCGGTGGCGGTGGCGCCAGGCAGTACGGCCTGAATGCGAAGGCCTTTGTCGGCCAGTTCATGGTGCATGGATTGGCTCAACCCCAGAACGAACGCCTTGGTCCCGCCGTACACGCCGTTGAGAATTTCCGGCGCGATCGCCACGATCGAGGAGATGTTGATCACCGTGCCGTTGCCACGGGCGACAAACCCGGGCGCCACGGCGTAGGCCAGACGCATCAGTGCGGTGACGTTAAGGGTGATCATGTCTTCCATGTCATCCACCGGGCTGCCCAGCAAAGGCATGACTGCGCCGACCCCGGCGTTGTTGACCAGCAAGGTAATGCTGGCGTCCGTGCGCAAAATCCCTTCGACTCGGCGCAGATCGGCCGTGTCTTTCAGATCGGCAGCGACGACTTCCACGGCGCGCCCGGTTTCGTTGCTCAGGTGATTGGCCAGGGCATTGAGTTTGGCCTGGTTGCGAGCGACCAGAATCAGGTCGTAACCCTGACGCGCAAGACGGTCGGCGTAGACCGCGCCGATGCCGGAAGAAGCGCCCGTGATCAGCGCGGTACCTTTGGATGAGAGAGCCATGTTCAGTGTCCTTTACAGTGAGGCGAGGTATTCGCCGGGTGTGAACAGTTATAAATGCACTCACGCTCGTCTCAAATGACGTTTAAAGTACGTTTTAAGGACATGTCCTTTGAGGGCCAAGCAATGACTTCCGTGGCGTTTGTGGTGTTTGAGGGTTTCCAGTCCATGGCGCTGGCGGCCATGCCGGTGTTCGAGTACGCCAACTTCAGCGCTGGCGAAGCGCTTTACGAAGTCAGCGTACTGTCCGAGGACGGCCGTACCTTGCGTGCGTCCGGTGGTTTGAGTGTCGGCACCCAGGCGTTCGATGAGCGGGTGTTCGATACGGTGATCGTGGTCGGCGGCGATGCCATCCTCAAGCAGGCGCCCGAGGGTGTATTGGATTACCTGCGCGCCAGCGTTAAAACCGCGCGACGTACGGCGTCAATTTGCTCCGGGGCATTCGTCCTGGCCCAGGCCGGTTTGCTCGAGGGACGGCGGGCGACCACGCACTGGGCTTATGCGCGGGAACTGCAAGCGCGGTTTCCGTCGATCAAGGTGGAAGAGGACCGCATCTACGTGGTTGACGGTTCGATCTGGACTTCAGCCGGGATGACGGCCGGTATCGACCTGGCACTGGCGATGGTCGAAAAGGATCACGGCGCCGAACTCGCCCGTTCCGTGGCGCAGAAACTGGTGATGTACCACCGGCGGGCGGGCGGTCAGTCCCAGCATTCGGCGCTGCTGGATCTGGAGCCGAAATCCGACCGCATTCAGACCGTACTCGGCTACGCCCGGGAACACCTCGCCGACGCGTTGTCGGTGGAACAACTGGCGAACGTGGCGAGGCTCAGCCCGCGCCAGTTCAGCCGGACGTTTCGCGCCGAAACCGGCCAGTCGCCGGCCAAGGCCATCGAGAACCTGCGCCTGGAAGTCGCCCGGCAAATGCTGGAACGCGGGCGACTGAACCTCGATCAGATCGCCACCGAAACCGGCTTCAGTGATCGCCGGCGTATGCGTGAAGCCTTCCTTCGGGCGTTCGGGCAGCCGCCTCAGGTGATTAGGCGCAACGCCCGTTCCGAAGCCACTTCGTAGGAGCTGCCGCAGGCTGCGATCTTTTGATCCTCGGTATTAAAAACCAGATCAAAAGATCGCAGCCTGCGGCAGCTCCTACAATGATGGGTGTCAGATTCACGTGTGGAGGTGCGGATGAAAATCTCGGCCAGGCTGGCATTTTTCGCCATCGTGAGCACCCTCGCCTACCTCGGGCTCGCGGTGTGGGGGTTGGGCGGATTTGCCGCGTTTTTCTCGCATGCGGCGTTGGTGGTCGTTGCCTTGGCGACCCTGGCGATGGTGATCGCGTCGCTGTTCACCGAGGTCAATCTCAGCTCGGGCGAACGGGAAGACCGGGCCAATCGCTGGGTGCTGCCGGCCTTCGGGGTGATCGGGATATTGAGCGGTTTTTTACCGGCCTACACCGACCGAATCGATTTTTGGACCTTTGGCGGGGAAGGCGTGCGCTGGCTCGGGGCGTTGCTGTTCATCGTCGGCGGCGTATTGCGAATGTGGCCGGTGTTTGTGCTGGGCAAGCGTTTCAGCGGGCTGGTGGCGATTCAACCGGGGCACCGACTGGTCACTGATGGAATTTATCGAACGTTGCGCAACCCCAGTTATTTGGGGATGTTGGTCATTGCCCTGGGTTGGGCGCTGGCGTTTCGTTCCGGCGTTGGCCTGGTGTTGGCAGCGCTGACGGTGATCCCGCTGATCGCCCGCATTCACTCCGAAGAAGCGCTGCTGCGTGCGCAGTTCGGCAGTGAATATGAGGTGTATTGCAGCCATAGCTGGCGGTTGATTCCCGGGGTGTATTAGTCAAACACATACCCATGTGGGAGCGGGCTTGCTCGCGAATGCTATGTATCAGTCGACATTATTGTTGACTGACACTCCGCCTTCGCGAGCAAGCCCGCTCCCACATTTTAGATTGTGCGTAGGCGGATCAGGCCGGTGGGGTCGAGTTGGGCGTTGACTGAGTCATAACTGACCATCGTCGCATGCGACGTTTCGATCGGATGTTCGTGGGTCGAGGTGATGATCAACAAGTCTGCCCCTGCCGCCTCCGCCGCGAGAATACCCACCGTGGCATCTTCGAAGATCAGGCAATCGGTCACTTCGACACCCAACCGTCGCGCCGCCAATCGATAACCCGCAGGATCGGGTTTGCCGGCGCTGACATCTTCCGCCGTCACCATCACCACAGGTTCGGGAATCCCCGCCGCCGCCATCCGTCGCAGCGCCAGTGCCCTGGGCGCAGACGTCACGATGGCCCACTGACTGGCCGGCAATGACGTCAGGAAATTCGCCGCACTGGCCACTTCGACAATCCCTTCGACGTCATCGATTTCCGCTTGGGTAATCCACGCCGCTTCAGCCTCGGCATCGACACCCGGCAAGGCCTGGCGGTTGACGGTGTCGATGGCCCGAGCGCCATGAATGGTCGGCAGGAAAGACTCGACATCCACCCCGTGGCGCAAGGCCCAGGTGGTCCAGATGCGCTCGGCGGCGGCGATGGAATTGAGGACGGTGCCGTCCATATCAAACAGAAAGGCGCGATAAGGCTTGTTGAAAACCGAATGTTGAGCTGACAAGGATGAGCGTCCTTTTGCAAGAGCCGGGCGGGTTTGTCAGCAATGTACACGACCCGTGTAGGAGCTGCCGCAGGCTGCGATCTTTTGACCTTAAAAGCGAAGATCAAAAGATCGCAGCCTGCGGCAGCTCCTACAGGGTGCGGTGCGATCTCAATGCACCTTCCACGCAATCCAGCAATTGCCCAAGCGCCCAGGGTTTCTTGATGAAGGAAACCTCATGCCTCACACCGGAAGTTTGCGGCGTTTCGAAGCCGGACATGATCATGATCGGCTTGTCCGGCCAGCGGTCGCCGAACAGATTGGCCAGGTCCGCGCCATTGAGTTTGCCGGGCATGGTGATGTCTGTGAGCAACAACACCACATTACCTGCGTGCTGTTCGAGGTAAACCGCCGCCGCATCCGCGCTGGTCTGCGGTTCAACTACAAAACCCTCCTCCTGAAGAATTTCGCAGAGAAACTCCAGGATCAGCGGGTCATCTTCAACCACAAGAATCAACCCGCCTGGAAGGTGCTCGCCCGCCATCGATACTGGACACATGACTTTGCCACTCCCTGATCGCCTAATGATTTCGCGGGTTCAAATCCGCTGCTTACAGGTATGAGCAGCGGGCTCGGCGGAAATTCATTTTTGATAAAGGGTGTCGATGAAATTAGGCGTCCTGCAATATCAGATCGGCGCCTTTCTCGGGCACCATCGGCGCCGCCACATGCGTATTGCCGGTCACTGCATGACTTTGCGCATCAGGTTTGCGGGGCTGTAACCATTAAAAGTCATGGGGCATGATCTAAGGTCACACCACTGTAAAACCTGTGGGAGCGGGCTTGCTCGCGAAGGCGGTGTATCAGGCAACCATGATGTCGGCTGACACTCCGCCTTCGCGAGCAAGCCCGCTCCCACAGGGTTTTCAGGACGTTCGGAATTACTGCGACATGTTGTCCTTCTTCATGGCGTCTTTGGACATGGCGTCCTTCTTCATCGAGTCCTTGGACATGGCATCTTTCTTCATCGAATCCTTGGACATCGCATCCTTTTTCATCGTGTCTTTTTTCGTGGCGTCTTTGGACATCGAATCTTTGCTCATGCTGTCATTGCTCATGCCGTTGGTAGCTTCGGCGGCAAACACGCTGGCAGCGCCCATGGCGAGGCACATGGACAGAACGACGGTGGTTAACTTTTTCATGATGAAACTCCTTGAAGCACAGGTTGCGGACGAGTGAACTTGTCGGACGCCGTCAGCTGCCACCGAACCAGCTGTAGCCCTGGTCTTCCCAGTAGCCGCCGCTGTAGGTGTTGCTGACGAAAATCGCCTGGATGTGTTTGGGATTTTTGTAGCCGAGCTTGGTGGGCATGCGCAGCTTCATCGGGAAGCCGTATTCACGCGGCAATACCGCGCCGTCATAGGTCAGCGCCAGCAAGGTCTGCGAGTGCAGCGCGGTGGCCATGTCGATACTGGTGTAGTAATCGTCGGCGCATTTGAAACCGACATATTTGGCATCGGTGTCGGCACCGACCCGTTTCAGAAAGTCACTGAACCGCACCCCACCCCAGCGCCCGATCGCGCTCCAGCCTTCGACGCAAATATGCCGGGTGATCTGCTCGTTCTGCTCCATGGTACGCAGCTCTTCGAGGCGCCAAGTGCGCTTGTCGGCGACCAGGCCGGTGACTTCCAGTCGATAGCTTTCTTCCTCGACGGTGGGCGCCTCGTCGATGCCGTAGAAGGCGTTGAAGGGAAACGGCCGGGTGATCATCGATGCCGGATAAGTCGGTGCCAGCGCGTTGGGATTGAACAGCCAACCCTGTACACGATCGTTGAACCGCGACATGGACGACAACGCCGTCTCGACGCTTTCGTTGTCGGTGATGTTGCAGCCGGACAACATGGCCACGCCACCGAGGGTCAGGCTGCGCATCAGGAACGAGCGGCGCGAGCGGTCCTCGATCTGCGGGGCAATGATCTTACGGGCGTCTTTGAGGATGGAGGGCTCGTCCAGACCTTCGATGCGCTTTTTCATACGGACTCCTTGCGACCGACAATCATGGCCAACAGTGTTTTGGGCACGAGTGCGACCATCACCAGATGCACCGCAACAAAGGCCATCAACAGCGCCATCGCGATGAAATGCACATGCCGTGCGGTTTCGTAGCCGCCGAGTAATTCACGCAACAGCGGAAACTGGACGGACTTCCACAACACCAGCCCGGAGATCACCAGCAGCGTGATGTCGACCATCACAAACAGGTACGCGACCCGTTGCACCTGGTTGTAGTGACTCAAATCGGCATGCCCCAGCCGCCCGCGCAATGCGGCCCACAGGTCATGCAAAACACCTTTCGGCGACACCGGGAAAAAGCGTCGTGAGAGACGGCCACTGACGAGGTTGATGATCAGGTAGATGAGGCCGTTGATGGCGAGGAACCACATCGCCGCGAAATGCCATTGCAATGCACCGCCGAGCCAGCCGCCCAGCGTGATGCCTTTGGGAAAACTGAAGTCGTACAGCGGGGACGCGTTGTAGATCCGCCAGCCGCTGGTGACCATGACCAGCACCGCGAGGGCGTTCAGCCAATGAGTCAGGCGCAGCCAGCGCGGATGGGATGATGCAGGTGATAGCGACATGATCGGCTCCCGGCGGTTGATCGTTGGAGCCGATTATGTGGGCCGACAGATCGCCAAATCCTCACGTAAAGTTAAATTAATCGTGATAACTCTGCGGGCAAGAGTTGCTTGTTTTTCTCTTGCAAAGAGCCGTCACGCTACGACATGAGTAGGGAAATAGGCCAGGCGTTAAAGCGGCTTCAATTTATCTTCAAACCATTTTTTTTAAGCTTGGCAATGTAAGCAGCATTTTCATCGTCTTCGCTCAGACTGGAATCGCTATCACTCGAAGTACCTTCCGACTCTTTCGGCAATTTTACATGCCTCTCCAAATCCGTTATTTCCCTTTCAGTCAGCTCATCGTAATCCCGAAAGCCAGCCTCAGGAAGCAAGCGCCGAACCGGATCAGTTAGATTGGTAAAGCGATGCTTGGCGTCCGGTTGATAATGACCGCTGCCATTGTTCCAAAACTTGACTTCCCCCTCTTCAAACAAAATCTCACCCGCAAAAAGCACAGGCTTACCGCCAGTTAGCGCGCTATGCCCATCTATATAGAGCGGCTGCTGATATCGATACCTGTTGAGCTTTCCATGCGAATCCCTTTCCCCGTTTCTCAAGCCGCAATAGACATGGTCAGGTTTATTTTCATGTATCACAAACGCGAGCACGCCTTCCAGGTCGTACTTCTCCCCTGTGCTTGATTGAATAAACTCGTATTGGTTTTGTTCATTTTTTGCAAATTCGAAAATTTGGTCAGGGTCAGCTATTTTTTGCATATGAGACTGATGCAACTCTTCTATTAACACCCTGGCCTTTTCAGGTGTACTCGACATTTGAGGTGGGGATAGTGTTTGGGCATACAATTGTGAATTGGACGAGGTGTCTACCTTATCAGGTGAAGCGACGTAGCGACCCCACAATTCTGGATCCTCCTCCCACGGCGAAGATACCGCCATGTTATCTCTATAGAACTTGACAGCATCGCCTAACACCTCACGACACAGATACAAATGGCGCAGTTCCTCCGCCAATATCCCATGTGCACCCGAACCGGTATTACTAACCACGTCTTCCATCTGGATGCCCTCCAGAAAATAATGGATGCGGGCCATCTCATTGCGCTGCGCTTGAATTGGCTGGGCCTTGCTGCCTTGCTGAATAAACCCATCAATCACGCCCTTACTTATACGAGAAAATAGACCAATGGCACATTCGTGAATACGTTGCCGCGCATTATCGTCGGCAAATTCTTTAAGAGCACCTGCAGAGTAAAGAGGGTTACTCATGCCTGCGAACAACTCATCGAGTTTATGCTGCGAAACAACTTTCGGAATGTCGGTAAAAATCTGGTTAACGCTTCCACTACCACTCTTTATCTTCCCCTCAACTTCTTCCATACAATTAAGAAACCCCTCGAAGTAATTTATGACGCCATCTACACCAGCATTTGTCGCCTCACCAGGCAACGTATTATTTACATCTGATTTCTTACGTTGCTTTTCTTCCCTCAGAACAATAAACATCAAGTCCGCCAGGTCATTCATTGTCTCCGGACTGTTGTTCATCTCTGTGAGATCCGAGTCAAAATCATACATTTCAGCCTGGCAAGCCATCATGTCAAAAATTACGAATAAACTATCCATCAAACGGGCCGGAGTCCATGCGCAAGCTCCCTCGGCCATACTGGAAGAGCGGCCTAACACTAAATCCCCCCTTGCTGGATTAAAGGAAGAACAAAAGTAATCCTTGGACGGTTGTTCTGCGGATATTGGCAAACCATTCTGAGTTGAAACAATTTTTACGTTCGATGCCATTGAAGAAATTTTAGATGGAAACATATTATTTATTTCATGCCGTAAATTGAGTGCAGTGTTTCTTGGGTGCAGGATGGCTTGTCGCGCAGCTTTGAATATCGATGCAATTTATGGCAATGCTGGCACTCGTAACCAATTGTTCAACGGGTGCGACGGCGTCCTGCCCTATGCCTGGGTACGTCGACCAGTGGTCACCTGATTGCTGGATCGACTCCCCCCGTTGCAGGTTCACGGAGCGCAATTGTGGTTAAAATGCCGCCCCCCTCAAATCGCCGACCCGACCCGATGAATTCAGAAGCGCTCACCACCCTCCACGACCATCTGCTGACCGCCCTGGCAGCAGCCCCCGCAGAAACCCGCCGACTGTTCCACGGTCGCGGTCGATGCTGGCCGGGTCTGGAGCAATTGACCGTCGACTGGTTGCAGGGCGTGGTGCTGGTGTCGCTGTTCAAGGAACCTGAAGCGGCGCAACTCGATGAGCTGAAACAGCGGCTGATGGAAATCACCCGGTCACCCGAGTGGACGCAATCCGGTGCGCATACCCTGGCGCTGCAGCATCGCTACCTCCTGCAAAGCACCACCGAATGGCTGGTCGGGGAAGTGATCGAGGACATGACCATCACCGAGGGCGGCTTGCGCTATCGCGTGGATCTGGGGCGCAAACAGAACACCGGGCTGTTCCTCGACATGCGCTATGGCCGCGATTGGGTGCGCGCCAATGCCGAGGGCAAACGCGTATTGAACCTGTTCGCCTACACCTGCGGTTTTTCGGTGGCGGCCATCGAGGGGGGCGCGGTAGACGTGGTCAACCTCGACATGTCCAGCCCGGCCCTGAACCGTGGCCGCGACAATCACCGGCTCAACGGGCATGACATGAGCAAGGTGAGTTTTCTCGGCCACGACCTGTTCAAGTCCTGGGGCAAGGTGATCGGTAAAGGCCCGTATGACCTGGTAATCATTGACCCGCCGTCCTTTCAGAAAGGCAGCTTTTTGCTGACCAAGGATTACCAGCGCGTGCTGCGGCGGTTGCCGGAGTTGCTCAGCCCGCAGGGCACGGTTCTGGCCTGCATGAACGACCCGGCGTTCGGTGCGGATTTCCTCATCGAGGGCGTGATGCGTGAAGCCCCAAGCCTGCGGTTTGAGCAACGGCTGGAGAATCCGCCGGAGTTTCCGGATGCGGATGTCGAATGCGGGTTGAAGGCGTTGGTGTTTCGGCAGTCCCTGTAGGAGCGAGCTTGAACTGGTCAAGTAATTTTGGACACCAGTTAAGGTTTTCACGCCGCCAGTTTCTCCATAGCTACCGGCGACCGGTAGTCGTTGTAGCTATGGAGTCTGACGTTGTTGTAACGCATCACATAACGCTGCACATCCACGCGGGCTTCATGCTCTGAGCGGTAGCCGTCTTCTGGCACCCACTCTGATTTCAGGCTCCCAAAGAAACGCTCCATCGGGGCGTTGTCCCAGCACTCACCTTTGCGACTCATGCTTTGCAGGAGTCCATGCTTGCGCATCTCATTCCTGAATTTATGGCTGGTGTATTGGCAGCCTTGATCAGAGTGAAACAGCACTTCTTTGGGACGGCCTCGCAACTCGACTGCCATTCGCAATGCTTCGCAGGTCAGCGTGGCATCGGAAATCATTGAAAACGACCAACCCACGATCCGGCGAGCGAACAGATCCAGCACCGCCGCAAAATACATCCAGCGCTTGCCGACCTTGATGTACGTCACATCGCCACACCACACCTGGTTGATCGCCGTGACATCAAACTTGCGCTTAAGCACATGTGGCGCCACCAGCGCTTCCACGCCGGAAGACTTGTACTTATGCCGCCTGCGCTGATGACTGGCGACACCGGCTTCGCGCATCAAACTGCGAGCCATATGTCGCCCGACACGATGCCCCTTGGCTTGCAGCTCCCTGGAAAGGGTGCGAGACCCTGCGGACGCTCTGGATTCCTTGTGATGCTCGACCAGCACGGCTTTAAGTTTCTCCCGCTCAGGCTTCACCTTGCCTTGGCGCTGACGCCAGGCGTAAAAGCTGCTGCGGTTGACTCCAAACGCCCGACAGCAATTGTTAACGCCGTACTGCTCGTCCAGCTCATTGATCAACGAGAATGATCTTTGGAGTCCAAAAGCAGGAGAGCACTGGCCTTTTTTAGGATTTCAATGTCCAGGTCTTTTTGCCTGAGCAACGCTTTGAGCTGCTGAATCTCTCGCTGATCGGCGGTAATCGCCTTGGCCCCCTCAGGGGGAGAACCCAAGCGCTCCTTGCGAACCTGATCGACCCAACGGCGCAAGGCGGTAGGGCCAATATCCAGACTGGTACAGACTTCTGGAACTGACCGGCCCTCGTCCAGCACCATGCTGGCAGCCTTGAGCTTGAACTCACTGGAATAAGATTTACGCATATCCAAACACCTCAGATTTGGGCGCCATCATAGCGCCCGATTGAAGTGTCCAAAATCATTAGGCCAGTTCAGCTTGCTTGCGATGGTCGTCAACGATAACGCTGGGAGCCTGATACCCCGCGGCGTCCTCAGGTCCATCGCGAGCAAGCTCGCTCCTACAGGGAGTCGGCGGTGACTCAACGCGGCTGCAACACCAACGCAAACAACTCCCCATGCCCGTTCACATTGAGCTTGTGATAGACATTGCGCCGATGCACCTTCACCGTTTCCGGCGAGATTCCCAGTTGCTGGGCAATCGCCTTGCTTGAGAAGCCCTGAAGAATCAACCGCGCCGTTTCGATTTCCCGCATCGTCAGGCGTGCGTCGAAGCGATCCAGCAGGGTCGCCAGGTCCCCGGCCACGGCCTCGACAGCCGAGCCTTCCGGCGGCATCAATTGCACATGTCGGCGCATCGCAGCCAACACCCAGTCACGCACGCACAGCAGTCGGCCCTGCTCTGCCAGGGTAAAGCGCGTCGAGCGACCCAGGGATAATCCCAGCACGGCACCGTCGGCGTTGATCATGAACTGCAACTCATCACCGCCCACCACCGAGCGGAAGTAGCTCAGGTAATACTCGCTCTGCTGAAACTGGTCGGGGGCCACCGATTCGAGGCTGTGCAAACCGTCGGCAATGCCGGCGCAGGCCGCCTGGTAAAACGGATCGAGCAGGTACATGCCGGCGCTGTAGTCGGCCAGCTCTTCAGTCTCTTCACCAACGCCCTTGGTGTCGAAATCAATCAGCAGGCGGGGCACTCGCCCGGGCGTCATCACCGCGACCAACGCGTTGTCCAGCGGCACCAGCAGCCGCAGCGTGTCGACCAGCGCGCGCCAGAAACCGTCCTGACCCAACGCGCCAAATACTCGCGCCAGCCCTTGATGCACCGGTAATTCCTTCAGCAACGCGTCCACGCCCTACCCCTTTCGAGTAACCCATGATGGGAATGGGTGAGTTCCCGGCCTGCCGATACGCTGCAAGCACCTGTTCATCACCGGCCTGCAGCAGGCCAGGAGTGCCGCATCATGAGTCGTCCCCGTCAACAGATCAATCTTGGACTGAGCGCCTGTTTGTGCGTTTCGCTGTCGGCGGTTGCTGCCGGGGGCCCGACGGTTCACGTTTACAACTGGTATGACTACATCGGCCCCAACACCCTGCACGACTTCAAGCGCGACACCGGGATCGAGCCGGTTTACGACACCTTCGACAGCGCCGAAGTGCTGGAAGGAAAACTGCTGACCAGCCGCAGCGGCTATGACGTGGTGGTGGCCAGTAACTTCAGCCTGCCGACCCTGATCAAGGCTGGTGCCCTCGCGCCCCTGCCCCATGCGCGGATGCCTGACTTCAAAAACATGGACACCGACCTGATGGCGAAACTGGCCAACAACGATCCAGGCAACCAGTACGCCGTGCCGTATCTGTGGGGCACCAACGGCATCGGTTACAACATCGACAAGGTTCGCGCCGCGCTGGGCGACAAGGCGCCGGTGGATTCCTGGGAGCTGGTGTTCAACGAAGCCAACCTGGCCAAACTCGGGCAGTGCGGCGTGGCCATGCTCGACTCGCCAGCCGAGATGCTGCCGGTCGCCCTGCACTATCTCGGTTTGCCGCCCAACAGCACCAACCCCGAGGACTACAAGAAGGCCGAAGCGCTGCTGCTGAAACTGCGTCCGCACATCGCCTACTTCAACTCGTCGAAGTTCATCAGCGACCTGGCCAACGGCAACATTTGCGTCGCGGTGGGTTGGTCCGGCGCGATGCTCGAAGCCAAGACCAACGCCGAGCAAGCCAACAACGGCGTGAAGATCGCCTACAGCCTGCCGAAGGAAGGCGCGCCGGTGTGGTTCGACACCCTCGTGTTACTCAAGGACGCGCCGCACCCGGAGCAAGGGCTGGCCTTCATCGACTACCTGATGCGCCCTGAAGTGATTGCCCCGGTCAGCGATCACCTGTCCTACCCGAACGGCAACCGCAGTGCGACGGCGCTGGTGGCGGATACGACCCGCAACAACCCGGCGGTGTACCCGTCCGCGGAGGCCTTGGCCACGTTGTTCACCCTTCAGCCCCTGCCGCCCGCTACCGAGCGGGTGCGCACGCGGATCTGGAGCAAAGTCAAAAACGGTCAATGAAACCTCCGCAATACCTGTGGGAGCGGGCTTGCTCGCGAAGGCGGCGTGTCAGTCGACATCATCTTTGCCTGATAAACCGTCTTCGCGAGCAAGCCCGCTCCCACAGGGTCCGTGTCCAAACTGTCCCCACTTTTTTCTGCCACGAATTGAAGATGAGAGAACCAATGAAACCACGTGCCCGCGACCTGAACCTCCAGTTCGGCCAACTGCAACCTGGCCCGCTCAATGCAATCACCGATGTACCCGGCGTCCGGGTCGGCCACAGCAATGTGCGAGGCCGCACCGCGAATGGCCGCGACATTCTGACCGGCGTCACCGTGATCGAGCCGCGTGCCGGTTCCACCAGTCAGCAGCCGTGCTTCGCCGGTGTCCATGTGCTCAACGGCAACGGTGATGCGACCGGTCTTGAGTGGATTCGCGAAGCCGGTCTGTTGACCAGTCCGGTCGCTTTCACCAACACCCACAGCCTGGGCGTGGTCCGTGATGCGCTGATCGTGCTGGACCGTGAACAGCAACCCGACGACGGCCGACTTTACTGGAACATGCCGGTTGTGTTGGAAACCTTCGACGGCTTGCTCAACGACATCAATGGCTTCCACGTGAAAGTCGAACATGTGGCCGAAGCCCTGCGCACGGCAACAGGCGGGCCGGTGACCGAGGGTGCGGTCGGTGGTGGCAGCGGCATGATTTGTCACGAATTCAAGGGAGGCATCGGCACCGCGTCGCGACGTCTGAGCAGCGCTCAGGGCGGCTGGACCGTTGGCGCCATCGTTCAGGCCAACCACGGCATCCGCAACGAATTGCGCGTCGACGGGTATCCGGTCGGACGCTACATGGAAAAGGCTGACTCGCCGTTTCTCAAGGCCTCGCTGCCGCATCCGGGGATGGGTTCGATCGTCGTTTGCCTGGCCACCGATGCGCCGCTGCTGCCCCATCAATGCACCCGCCTCGCCCAGCGCGCCAGCCTCGGCCTCGCGCGCACCGGCGGCGGCAACGAAGACCACAGCGGCGACATTTTTATCGCGTTCGCCACCGGCAACGATGTCCCACCCGCAGCTTATGAAAGCAAGAAGGCGCCGACAACCGACAACCTGAGCATGGTCAACAACGACCACATCAGCGAGTTGTTCCTGGCCGCCACCGAAGCCGTTGAAGAAGCGATCATCAACGCCTTGCTGGCCTCCGACACCGCCGAGGGCAATGGCCATGCGGTGCCGGGGCTGGACGCCGAAACGCTGCTCAAAGCCTTGCGTCGGGCCGGCTGGCCGGGCGAACAGGCATAACGGGATCGGGATGTCTGGACGCCGTCGGGAGATGGCGACCCAGACGGCACCGCCAGGGTGATCGCCTCGTCGTACGTCGACTGTGTGCTGCTGAGGGATGGTTGAAGAAGCGTGCGTGGCAAGGCTGGCAGGGATGCGACTAGCGGTACTTGAGTGCCAAACCGCATGTTCCTACGATGATTCTACGCAGCCGTTTGTTTGCTCAACTCAAGCGGTTGCGTAGCTGGTGAGTGATCTGAACCCCTACCAAGCTCACCGCTTGTTTCACGTGCATCTTGAGCCTCAAGGGCTCCAATACCTCCCCATCAAAGAGCCTTGAGGCTCTTTTTTAAGTGCACGAATGACAGACAAGAAAAAGCCGCTCACTGAAGCACGGGTGCCCACATTTGTGGCGAGAGGATTTATCCCCGTTCGGCTGCGAAGCAGTCGTAAATCCAAACAACTCCATTTGTCTGAACGGACGCTGGGGCCGCTTCGCGGCCCAACGGGGATAAATCCCCTCGCCACAAAGGTATGCACGACCCAATAGCGCGCTTAAGTGAACAGCGTTAGGCATCTGACCCGGCTTGGTGCTGGTCAGTCGGCGGAAATCGATCGCCACGCCGCTTGCGCAAGATTGTCCCTGTACGCCTTCGGACTGCCCTTCACCCGGCCCGATAACCATGTCCTGCAATAGTTGTCTGCCTGGCCAATGATCAGCGACAGCAGCAATTCGGCCGGAGAACCTTTCAACTCATCGCCTCTGGCCGAAGCCGACAGCCATTCCAGCAGTTGCTTGTTGCGCGCCTTGTTGCGGGTAGCCAGTTCGTCCTTGAAAGGCCCTTTGGTGACGGCAAATCGCGCGTGGTACTGGAAGCGTGCCCATTCGGGTTGGCTGTCGACCCAATCCACATAACTGTGCACCAGTGCATGCACGCCTTCTTGCGTTGTTTTCGCGTCGCTCAAGTAACTGTCGCGCAACCTGGCCTGATCGTCCAAAGCGGTGAAAAACAACGCGGCCACCAAACCTTCCTTGTTGCCGAAGTGGTGGTAAATCGCGCCCACGCTGGTGTCGCATTCAGCGCGGATCATTTCGATGGTCGTGGCCTCGATCCCCTGCTCGTTGAACAGTGTGAGGGCCTTTCGAAAAATGTCGCGCTTGAGTTCAGCGCGTCTTCCGGGGTAGCAGCGCTCGAGTAAATCTGACGTTTCCATGCTTGACACAGTCCCAAAAAACGAGGGTGAAGGCAGCTGACTGCCATCGGACACGTGGCGCTAGGTTGACAGATTTCCCATCGACAGAATACTGTTCCGTTACAGAACATTATTCTGTAACGGAACATCATTCTGTTTATTCACTCGTCAGTGAGGTTTCAAAATGAGTCAGTTTCTCAGCATGTTCAACAGCGCGGGCCCGCAAGCATTCAGCAAAATGGCCTGTCAGGTTGCGCCCTACTTCAGCACCATCAACCCGCTGGTCACGGAATTGCGCAAAGGCTTCGCGACGGTACAGGTGCCTTTCGCCAGGGAAATCACCAACCACCTGGGCACCGTACACGCGATTGCGATGTGCAACGCGGCTGAACTGGCGGCGGGGATGATGACCGACGTGTCGATTCCCGAAGGCGCACGCTGGATTCCAAAAGGCATGACGGTCGAGTACCTGGCGAAGGCAAAAACCGACGTGACAGCCGTGGCCGATGGGGGCAGCGTCGACTGGACCACGGAAGGCGACAAGATCGTGCCGGTGGACATTCACGACGTCGAAGGCAAGAAGGTGTTCACGGCGCGGATCACCATGAACGTGAAGCTTTCCTGAACGCTGCACAATTCGCCTGAGTGGACGCAGAACAACTGTGGGAGCGGGCTTGCTCGCGAAAGCGGTGTTTCAGCCAACATCAATGTTGAATGTAACGCCGCCTTCGCAAGCAAGCCCGCTCCCACAGTTGATTGAGTTGTCTGGGTGGGCGCGGTTAGCGTGGCCCCTCGCCCAACCGCTCGCGGACAAATTCATTGGCCTTGTACGTCAGCTGATCCAGATGCCGGTCACGCTGTTTCTCCGCATCGACCATCGCGCGCTTGCCGTGCTTTTGCAGCAGATAGGTATGAATCTGCCGCACCTCCAGCGAGCTGTAGATTGACGCCACATCCAGCAGCCCCATCAAACCGTCGGAGCGATGATCGCGGGTGTTCATCAGCACCTGAGTACCGCGCACGCCCATCACCTGGAACCCCATGGATTCAAACCATGGCACCTTGGCAACTGCGCAGGTCAGCTCGGCATGCGGGTAGCGACCGACCATTTCCCGCAGCATCTTGCGCGCCACGCCTTGACGCCGATGACCGGCCCGCACCGCCATGTACGCCACGCCGCACGCGTCGGGATCGTCCTTGACTGGCAGGTACAGCAAGAAGCCGATAACCGTTTCCGGATCATCCACGTCCGTCGCGACGATCAATTCCACCGCAATCCCTTTCGCCCCGCTCAGCGCCTCCAGATAGAGGTGAACTTCATAGCCGATCGCGTACTGGTACACGTTGTACAACAGGTTGCTCGGCGGGATGGCGACCATGCTGATGTCGGTCAGGTTGTCGACGACCATCTGCAGGATCTGGCTGGAGAGGTGCTCGGGGCACGGGGTTTTGAAATGGGTGATCTGGGGCATTGAGGCTCTGACTCTGGGGGCGGACGTGAAGAATGTGTTCGCGGGGGTGCCTATCATAACGTGCTGGCGTGACCGAGGGGGTGTGTCAGTTGGCAGCTGTGCTGGATGTTCCGGCCCCTTCGCGAGCAAGCCCGCTCCCACATTGGATCTGCGGTGAACACATTATTTGTGTCCGCCAGCAATCCAGTGTGGGAGCGGGCTTGCTCGCGAAGGGGCCAGAAGCAACACCTCTAAACGGTGGCCTTGAAACCATGACAGGGCAAGCGGCGTAAAGCCACGACGTCTATTGCTGCGGCGCAACCATGCGAAAGCGGATGTTGATATCGTCCGAAACCACCGTGTCCGCCCACTCGCCCTCGCCTATTTTGAAATCGCTGCGTTTGAGCGTCAGCTGGCCGTCGAAGATGCCGATGGCGTTCTCGGCCTTCAGCAGCACGGGCACTTCCACCACCCGCGTGATGCCCCTGAGCGTGAGTTTGCCGGTGATCGAGTAGCGGTTGTTGCCCAGTGATTTCACACCAGTCGACTCAAACGTCGCCACCGGCGAATTCGCGGTGTCGAACCAGGCTGGCTTTTTCAGTTCTTCGTTGGCGTCACTGCTGCCGGCATCGATGCTGTCGAGCTGGATCGTGAGCGCGGCGTGGGCCGCCGAAGGGTTCTTGGTGTCGAAATCCAGCGTGCCTTCGAATTGGCTGAACGTGCCGTAGACCCGCGAACTGAACTGGTTGTACGTGAAGGAAAGCGTGCTGGCGGTCGCATTGACCTGGGTGTATTCGATGGCATCGGCACACGACAAGGCGCCGAAGGTGAGCGCGAGGCCCCATGCGATGGAACGCGAAAATCGAGGATTCATGGGACTCTCCGGGCGGGATTCCCGTTTGCCTCAAAGGCTGCGTGTGCCGGCCCGCCACAGGGGGACTAAAGCAAAAAACCGCCGTTTATGCCACTGGCCGCGCAGCCCACTTGATTCAGTCCGCAGATCTCACCGATTTGATGAGGTTGTTGCGCAGTTTCACCACTGACTTTTGCAGTTGCGTGAACTCGTCCGGCGTCAGCCCCGTGGCGCCGGCGAGTCCCGATTCAGGATGGTTTTCGCGCAGCTCACGACCTTGCTTCGTCAGCTTGATCCGCACCTGCCGCTCGTCCTCGGGGTCGCGCTGGCGTTGCAGATAACCCATCGCCTCGAGTTTCTTCAGGATCGGCGTGAGCGTGTTGGATTCGAGAAACAGCTTTTCGCCCAGGCTGCCGACGGTTTGATCGTCTGCTTCCCAGAGCACCACAAGGGTGATGTATTGCGTGTAAGTCAGGCCGAGTTGTTCGAGTAGCGGTTTGTAGGCCTTGCCGAAGGCCAGGTTGGTGGAATAGACCGCGAAACACAGGAAGTCGGCGAGCTTCAGGTCGGCGGGGTCTACCTCGTCGATGGTTTTCATGGGCATCCTCATTTGGCCAGAAACTGATGGTTCGCAAGCGCCAGACTATACGTCGTACGCGACAGTGTCGGAAGTGACATGGTTGCGGATCATGAAGGCCGGCGGCCGGTTCAACGTGCGAGGCAAGTCGAACCGGCCGTGCGGTGCATCATTCGGTGATGGCGTTCAGTACCACGTCGATGTTGCCGCGGGTGGCTTTCGAGTACGGGCAGATCTGGTCGGCGTCGTGCGCCAGCTTGGTTGCGACCTCTTGCGGCAGACCCGGCACGCGCAGGGTCAATCGAGCCTGGATGAAGTACTCCGAACCGGTCTGACCCAGATCGACTTCAATATCCACAGCCGTTTCGGCCGGCAGTGTCACTTTCAGGTTGCTGGCCACCAACCCGACGGCAGCGGAGTAGCAGGCCGACCAGGCGCCGGCGAACAATTGCTCGGCGGTCGGGTGCGGCACGGTGTTCTGGAACTCATGCACCGGTTTTGGATTGCCGGGCGAGGACAACACGATGTCGAGGTTGCCGTTATGGCCGCGCGATGTGGTGCCGGCTGCGCTGAGGGTGGTGTGGGTTTTGCCGGTGGCCAGTACTTTTTCGATCTTGCTCATGATGGTTCTCTTTATAGTTTAGATGGTGTGCGCATACGCTTTTATCGCATGCGATACGCTTGATAAAAATTAAGCAGTGAGGACGTTCAGTGCCACATCAATATTGCCGCGTGTTGCTTTCGAGTACGGGCAGATCTGATCGGCGGTGTGCGCCAGTGTGGTCGCGATGTCATGCGCCAGGCCTGGCACGCGCAGGGTGAGTCGAGCCTGAAGGAAGTATGCCTCGCCGGTCTGGCCCAGATCGACTTCGATGTCGACGGAAAAGTCTGCAGGCAGCACCACGTTCAAGTCATTGGCCACCAAACCAACCGCTGCGGTGTAGCAAGCCGACCATGCACCGGCGAACAGTTGCTCGGCAGCCGGATGCGGCTGGGTCGCGGCAAACACGTGGGCAGGTTTGGCGTTGCCCGGCGTCGACAGGGTGATGTCGAGGCTGCCGTTGTGGCCGCGGGACGTGGTGCCGGAGGCGCTGGCGGTGGTGTGGGTTTTGCCGGTGGCCAGGACTTTTTCGATCTTGCTCATGGGGGTGAATCCTCTACGGTGCGATAGGTTTGATTTCGTGTCGCGTTCGATTGTGTCGTATGCGATGGATTAATATTCGCGCAGAGATGGATGGGTGTCAATAGGTCGTAGGGCGCCTCTTCGACGAACGGTAGTTACCTCGTCTACTGCCCACCGCCGACATCCGCGGAGAGAATTTGTAGGAGCGAGCTTGCTCGCGATGGACGTCAACGATAACGCGTAGTCTCTGAATACACGCGTCGTCCTGAAGTCCATCGCGAGCAAGCTCGCTCCTACAAGAGTTCAGCATTAGTCTGCCTTGCTGCGTTTCGTCTAACCTCAAACGACTTGCCGTCATCCTCGGCGCCTCGATAGTGTTCCGTTAATGCACCGGAGAATGTCCATGCTCAACCGTACCCTGGCACTGACTGCCGGCTTGGCCCTGTGTTTTTGCACCCTGCTGGCGCAGGCCGCCGACACCCTGAAAGTCAGCGCGATTCCCGATGAAGCGCCCACCGAACTGCTGCGTAAATTCAAACCGCTGGGCGCCTATCTGGAACAGCAATTGGGCATGAAGGTCGAGTTCGTTCCCGTCAGCGATTACCCGGCCGTGGTCGAGGCGCTGGCTACTGACCGGATCGACCTGGCCTGGCTGGGTGGCTTCACATTTGTGCAGGCACGCCTGAAAACCGGCAATGCCATTCCGTTGGTACAACGTGAACAGGATGCCCGGTTCACCAGCAAATTCATCACCGCCGACCCGGCCGTCAAATCCCTCGCCGACCTCAAGGGCAAGACCTTTGCCTTCGGTTCGGTGTCCTCGACATCGGGCAGTCTCATGCCGCGTTATTTCATGCTGAAGGACGGCATCAAGCCGGAAACCTACTTCAGCCGCGTCGGCTACTCCGGCGCCCATGACGCCACGGTTGCCTGGGTCCAGGCCGGCAAAGTGGACGCCGGGGTGCTGAACGCCAGCGTGTGGGAAAAACTGGTCGCGGCCGGCAAGGTCGACACCAATAAGGTCAAAGTGTTTGCGACCACCCCCGCCTACTTCGACTACAACTGGACGGTGCGCGGGACCCTCGACCCGGCGCTGGCGGCCAAGATAAAAGCCGCGTTCCTGGCGCTTGATCCGGCGAATCCGAAGGACAAGGAGATTCTGGATTTGCAGGCCGCCAGCCGATTCATCGAAACCAGTCCTGAAAACTACAAGGGCATCGAGGAAGCCGCGCGCGCCGCCGAACTGCTCAAATGACGTTGCATCTGACCCAGGTCAGCTTTACCCACGCCAACGGCGTTCAGGCGCTGCGTGGCGTGGATCTGCACATCGAGGCCCGCGAACAGGTCGCCATTATCGGCCCGTCCGGCGCGGGCAAGTCGAGCCTGCTCAACCTGCTCGCCACCGCACTGCGACCGAACGACGGCGAGCTGCAAGTGCTCGGCGAACGCGCCTGGCAACTGTCGGCCAGTCAGCGTCAGCGCCTTCGCGCACGTATCGGTTTGATCCATCAAGCGCCGCCCTTGCCACCGCGTCAGCGTGTGGTCACGGCGGTTCTGGCCGGCAAGCTGGGTCAGTGGGGGTTGGGCAAAAGCCTGCTGAATTTGCTGTATCCGCTGGATATTCCGGGGGCGCGCGCAGCCTTGGCCAGGCTGGACCTGAGCGACAAACTGTTCGCGCAATGCCAGCAGTTGTCCGGGGGACAGTTGCAGCGCGTGGGCATTGCCCGGGTGTTGTATCAAGCGCCCGAAGTGTTGCTGGCCGATGAGCCTGTCTCGGCCATGGACCCGGTGCTGGCCGAGCATACGCTGTCGGTGCTGTGCCGCCATGCCCGGGAGCACAACGTCACGCTGGTCGCCAGCCTGCACGCGGTGGAGCTGGCCCTGGCGCACTTTTCGCGGATCATCGGTCTGCGTGACGGGCAGATTCTGTTCGACCTGCCGGCCAGCGCTGTCGACCGCGAGCGGCTCGACACGCTCTACGCCAACGAACAGTTAGAACGTTCGCCGCTGCCTCCCGCCCACTTGAGTGTGCAGATTCCCCGATGCTGACGTCCGGCACCCGCGATCCCGCCGCCCTGCCGCGCCTGCTGCTCAGCCTGCTGGCCATCGCCCTGCTGTGGCCGGGCATCCGCTACAGCGAGCTGGACCTCAGTGTGCTGATCGCGAGTGACAGCCAGAGCGAAATGGGTCGGTTCGTGTCCGCCTTCTGGCCACCGGCCCATGACGAGGCGTTCATTGAGCTGTTGCTGCAAGCCACCCTGCAAACCCTGGCCATCGCCACGGCGGGCATGGCCCTGGCGTTGCTGTTGGCGATTCCTGCCAGCCTGTTGGCCAGTCGAGCACTGTCGTTATCTGCGGCGTCTCGTGCGGGTCGCCCGAACTATGGGGGCCAACTACTACGCTGGCCGGTGCGCGGTCTGTTGATTTTTCTGCGCAGCGTGCCGGAAATCGTCTGGGCCCTGCTGTTCGTGCGTGCCGTCGGCCTTGGTCCGACCGCCGGCGTGCTGGCGATTGCCATTACCTACAGCGGCATGCTGGGCAAGGTCTATGCGGAAATTTTCGAATCGGTTGATCAACGCCCTGCCCACGCGCTGCTGCAATCCGGCAGTGGTCGGCTCGCGGCCTTTTGCTACGGGATCCTGCCCAATGTCGCCGCGGAACTGCTGTCGTACACGGTGTACCGCTGGGAATGCGCGATCCGCGCCTCGGTGGTGATGGGCTTCGTCGGCGCTGGTGGGCTAGGTCAGCAAATGGATCTGTCGTTGCGCATGTTCGCCGGCGGTGAAGTGGCCAGTCTGTTACTGACGTTCCTCGTCCTGGTGTTGCTCGCCGATCAACTCAGCCGTTTGCTGCGCTGGAGGCTGGCATGAATCGCCTGTTCAACCTGGCACTGCTGCTCGGCATCGGCGCCGCCGTCATCGCCTCGTTCATCTACCTCGGCATCGACCTCGGCGAACTCGGCAGCACCGGCAACCTGAACCAGATGGGCGCTTATGCGCAGCGTTTTTTCAGCCCGGACCTGAGCCCGAATCATCTGCAAGCCATCGCCCATGGCGCCCTGGAAACCATCGCCATGTCCGCCCTCGGCACCTTGCTCGCAGCGGTATTTGGTTTGCTGTTGGCATTGCCCGCAGCCGGACGTTTCGGCTGGCCGTTGCAGAGCGCGTCGCAGCTGGTGCTCAACGCTTTGCGCGCGGTGCCGGAACTGGTGTGGGCCGCGCTGATGGTGCTCGCCGCCGGTCTCGGCCCCAACGCCGGCACGCTTGCGCTGGCGCTGCACACCACTGGGGTGCTCGGCCGGCTGTTCGCCGAAGCGCTGGAAAACACCCCGCCCGAACCGGCCGACGCCATCCGTTTGCAGGGCGCCAACGCGGTGTGGGCGTTCTGTTATGGCACCCTGCCCAACCTGTTGCCGCAGCTGCTGGCCTACATCCTGTACCGCTGGGAAAACAACATTCGCATGGCCAGTGTGCTCGGCTTCGTCGGCGCCGGTGGCCTGGGGCAAATGCTCTATGTCAGCCTCAGCCTGTTTCAGGAAGCGCAGGCCAGCACGGTGATTCTGGCGATGCTGATATTGGTCTTCGCCGTCGATACCTTGAGCAGCTGGAGTCGGCAACGTTGGGTCAAGGCCTGAGGTCAATCCCGCACCGCACGCACCTTGCCGCTGAAGACGCTGAAGCCGTAGGTGTTGTAGATCAGCGTCACCGGTATCAGCACAGCGAAACCGATCAGCATGAACACCTGACTGGTCGGGCTGGACGCGGCAGCTTGCAAAGTCAGGTGCGGCGGAACGATTAGTGGATAGAGCGCCACGATCATCAAGGCAAACGCCAAAACGAAGACGCCCAATGCAGCGAACAGAGGCAGCGCATGACGGCGACTTCGAAACCCCAGCACAAAGCCGATCAGCAGCGCGATGAGCAACGTCACGGCCGGCATCCACACCCGCCAATCGGACAGCCGTTGCGCATAGCGAGTGTCCAGTGTCGCGGTCCAGGCAACCAACACGATCAACAACAGCACGGTCACCGAGGCCAGCGCCTTCGCCTGAAGCGCCGATCGCCGCTGGAGTTCGTCTTCAGTGCGCCAATAAAGCCAACAGGCGCCCAACCACGTGTAGCCCACCACAAGCACGGCGCCACAAAACAGTGGAAACGTACCCCGCCACTCCGAACCGTCACCGCTGTATTGCCCCGCCTGTTCCGGTAGGCCTTGAACCAGCGTGCCCAAGACCAACCCCTGCGTTCCGCCGGCCAGCACTGAACCGCACATCAGCAAGCCATCGACTACGCGTTTGATTGCGGCACTGGGCGCATAGTCCCGAAACTCCAACGCAACCACTCGAAGAATCAACGCTAAAAACATCAGGATAAAAGGTAAATAAAGCGCCGGCAGCAGGATGGCGTAAGCCAGCGGAAATAACGCCAGCAGCCCGCCGCCCCCCAACACCAGCCACGTTTCGTTGGCGTCCCAGATCGGCAGGATCGTCACCGCCATCGTGCGGCGATGCCGGCTGCATCGCGTAACGCCCATCAGCACTCCGACGCCAAGATCCGTGCCATCGAGCAGCACATAGTTCATGACCGAGAACGCCAGGGCCGCCGCAGACAGCAATGTTATCCAGTCATTGTCCATCATGATTCACCTGTCTCGTCCGCAAGAGTCGGCTGCGGCCCGGGCTCGTCCTCGTGCGGTGGCTCTCGCAGTATTCGAAGCAGCACCCACAGCCCGATGCCGAATATCAGCAGGTAAAACATCAGAATCAACCAGGTCGAGCCGACCACCTGCTGTCGAGACACCGACGACACACTGTCCGCCGTGCGCAGCAAACCATAGACGGTGAAGGGTTGCCGGCCCACCTCGGTCACGACCCAGCCACTGAGCATCGCGAGAAAACCCGCCGGGGCCAACAGCACACACACCCGCAGCATCCAGCGCGCGGCGTATAACCGTCCTCGCCAGCGCAACACCAGACTGGTCAGCCCCTGCCACACCATCAACAGGCCCAGGCCGACCATGAAGCGAAAAGCAAAAAACACCACCGGCACCGGCGGGATGTCCTCAGGCGGGAACTCATCCAGCGCCGCGATGGTGCCACTCAGGTCATGCGTCAGGTACAGCGAACCCATGCGCGGAATCGCCACTTCCCAATGATTGCGTCGCTCAGCCATGTCCGGAATGGCAAACAAGCGCAGCGGTTCGCCCGCGCCCTCCTCCGGACGCGTCCATGAACCTTCGATGGCCGCGACCTTCTGTGGCTGAACCTTGAGACTGTGCTGACCATGAAGGTCACCCACCACGATTTGTAGCGGTGTCAGCACGACAATCGTCCACAGCGCCATGGAGAATTGAAGCCGCGCTCGCGGGTTGTGCGGCGCCTTCAACAGTTGCCAGGCGCTGGCACCGGCCACCAGCGTCGCCGTGCCGAGCAACGCGGCCAAGGTCATGTGCGCCAGCCGATAAGGAAACGACGGATTGAAAATGATCGCCCACCAATTCTCGGCCATGAAGCGGCCATCGGCGCCAATGGCGTAACCGGCGGGTGTCTGCATCCAGGAATTGGCCGACAGGATCCAGAACGCGCTGATCAACGAGCCGAGGGCCACTGCGCAAGTGGCGAAAAAATGCAGACGAGGGCCGACCTTTTTCAGGCCGAACAGCATGATGCCCAGGAAGCCCGCCTCCAGAAAAAACGCCGCCAGTACTTCGTAGAACATCAACGGGCCGAGGATATCGCCTGCTTTAGTCGACAGCCGCGACCAATTGAGCCCGAACTGATACTCCAGAATCAGCCCCGACGCCGTACCCACCGCCACGTTGAGCGCGAACACTTTCAGCCAGTAAAGGTAAACATCCAGATAGATTTGCCGGCCACGCCACAACCAAAGTGCTTCAAGCACCATCAGAAAGTTGGCCAGACCGATCGTGAGCGCGGCCAGCACAATATGAAAACTGATGGTGATCGCAAACTGCGCGCGTGCGGCCATCAGCGCCGACTCAACCGCGTCCATGCGGCTCCTGAATCCCGCGCGCCTTGATGGAAATGCGGCAGCTGCTAGACATGGCAATTGTCCGAGGGGAGTCTTACTGGTTGACCCTATCGATACGGGTTCATTCCGTGAGCCCTGAACGGCTGTTTGCAGTGAGCGTGTTGAACGTTGTCATTCTTGACCGGAGCTCTGCCCCGCGCGGCTGGCCTCTTTCTGCCAGGCCCGCTGCAACAACGTGATGACCTCGGCATCCGAAGTCTGGGAAAAATCCATGTACCAATGCCCGATCGACATGAACCATTCGGCGGTGAGTGGGCACACCAACTCATCCACCTCACTGCGCAATGCCTCCGCCGTCTCAACCGGCGCCACCGGTACCGCGACAACAATGCGCGCCGGCGTATGCACCCGCACCGCATGGATCGCGGCCATCATCGAAGCGCCTGTCGCCAGGCCGTCGTCGATCAGGATCACCACCTGATCCTTGAGCTGCACCGGCGCGCGCGTTCCGCGGTATGCCTGCTCACGCCGCAACAACTCCCGGGTTTCCCGCTCGACCACCGCATCGAACGTCGCCTTGTCAATCGGGTGCGCCCGCAGCGCATGCTCATTGAGAATCTGAATACCGCCGCTGGCAATCGCGCCCATCGCCAACTCTTGATGGGTCGGAACGCCCAGTTTGCGCACCAGCATCAGGTCGAGGCGAACGTCCAGCGCCGACGCCACTTCATAAGCCACCGGCACACCGCCCCGGGGCAAGGCAAGAACAATGACATCAGGGCGATGCGCGTACTTGAGCAACGGCGCCACCAGCCGCCGACCGGCAGCGGCGCGGTCTTGCAGGATGGTTGGCGATGAAGGATTCATGCTGAAAACCTCCCCAGGCGATCACGCCTGACTGCTTCAGTCCTGCCTACCTCTTGTGGCAAGCAAGTTTATTGTGGCGAGCGAGCTTGCTCCGGGCGGCGTTCCGACGCTGGGCTGCGCAGCAGCCCCAAAAATACGCCACAGACGCAGATTCTCATGAGTGCTACGTAAGCGCTCCATAAACCCCACCTGCACATGAAGCGCCGATTCAAGGATGCTGAGCTCCCATTTCTCGCTCGGATCGACTGAACCGCCGGACGGTCTGTTAGTCGTTACGTGTCTGTTCAAGCCGCTTATCAAGCTCGCTTGGCGGCAAGTTCGGCGTCGAGTGAAGCGTCAGCCAGACAGCCCGCAGAATGTTGATCACGGCCATGTTCAGGTGTTGTTCGGCGGCGTGCAGGGCCAGCTCGGCTGCCAGGCGCCTGTCGGCAGCACTGAGGTGCGCCGTTTTGTGGGTCATGTCCGCATCGACGTTGGCCAACAGCCCCTGGAGTTCCTGCACCGCCTGATCCGATGCCTGACGCATGTCCGCCAGCAGGCGGCTGGCTTCGGCAGGCGTCATGGCCAAGGCGCGGACGCTGCGAAAAGTCAGGCGGGCGGGCAAGGTGGCCAAACTGAAACCCGTCGAAATTAACTTGCCAATCATGCGAAAAACTCCTGTAAACGAGGGTTTCAGCAGCGTATCAGAGTAAATCGCAAAAAAATGTCTGCTCATCGCTTGCCAGAATCAACTCTCCGCCTCTTTTTGGCATCAAGCGTCTGATCGTCGTCAGAACCCTCGAACGATGCGCCCATAGACGCTCGATCTGCTCATCCTTGGCAGACATTTCCTTGTCCTTCGAAAACATCTGCTTATGCAGCAACAGCAAAAGCTGTTTCAGCAAAATAGGGTCGTCAGGAAGGGTTTCGGGCACCGGCTTGGTCTTGAAGCGTCAGCCTCCAGGCGCTTGAACCACAAACAGAAGCCGTTGCGGTGCTACGCCCCCAAGCGGGAGCAAGCTCCCTCGCCACAGACATCCCTTAAGTTAAGCATCACCCCACCCGCCTGTTTGGACCAGTAACACCTATGTTCACGCCGCCCTCGGACCATCCCGATCTCTGTAGGAGCCGGCTTGCTGGCGAAAGCAACCTGAGCACTGCCGCAACTTTTGACGCACATAAAAAAAGAGCCACCCTGTTACGGATGGCCCTCTTTTTAAAACCGGCGACTTCCGGGAAGTTCAGCCAATGCTAAAGCCTAACAAGCACTCGCAACGGTCCGCTGAGACACCACAACGTTGTGCTGTTGTCTCCCTCGCTGAGTCAATGCCAGCATCGTCAGGAAACCCAGTGCAATCAACAGCGGATACGCCATCAACAATTCGGAAAGTGAATACTTCCAGGCCAACGGGCGTCCGACGCCCAGCAGAGCGGCATACATCCAGGACACGGCCGACAGCGAACCGCAAAACAGCGCCAGCATCCGGGCGCTAAACCCGAGCTTGAGCAGCGAGCCGGCCTTTTGCATGGCCGGCAACACCAAGCGATGCAACAAGATGCCGTTGTAAGTCAGCAACATGACAATGATCACTTTGGCTTGAAGCTTTGGATTCTTGAAGTATTCGATTCCTTTTTCCAGGTAATCAATACCCACAATGGCAATACCAGTGACCCACAAAGCAACCAACGCAACGACTACAGACGTCTGAAGACTTTCCAGATGAGCATTATCGTGCTCCGACAATACTTTACCCTTCAACAAATTCTTAACCATGGCAATATCACTGGTCAACACCAAACCAATGGCAACACAACAAGCGACCAAGTGCGCATAAACAACACCCAACCGCACAAACTCCATACATTCTTTGTTTTCAACCAAACTCATAATTGTATTTATTGTCACGGGTAATATCTCCACCTGTTTCTACAGTCCAGACCATTAGTTTGACGGGGCATTAATCAAGTTAAAAACCCTGTGCGGTCCGACTGATGCAAGACAAGCCAAATCAGAGACCTGGCACGGCTGAACCGATTGATTTGCGTGGCAAAGAACAACCGGCTATGTGTTGGCTCCTGAATTTCAGGTAAAAAAATCCTCATTTGCAGTCAATGCATATGAGGTTCATTTTCCACTTCTTTTTCTGCGCTTGCAGGAGCAGGTCATGGTGACGTGCTGAAGTATCAGAGGGCATCAAAGCTCAAATGTTCATTTTTTGAGCAGACTACCGACAAACGGTTACTTGGGTAGGTGCAACTTTTGTTGATGGGAAACCTCTAACTTCTCCGAAAGCCGCGCAACAACTGGCCTGCTTGATTACATGGCGCTTGAGATTCTTTTATTGGATCCACTAGTTGTTATGTCACTAACGAAAACAGCGATAGAGACCGGATCGCATTCAGAACTAATAAGTCATACTTATAATGTTTCATGATTGAAACACAATGATCCAATTTACACCAACCGCTCAATCTTCTGATGCTGCCAAACCATCTTGTAATACGCCGTCTGCAACAGCAGCATCCCCAGGTACGCCACCGGAAACGCCATCCACACACCCTGCAACCCGAACTGCCCGTCCAGCACATACGCCATCGGCAACTGCACCCCAAGCACGCACACAATCGAAACCGCCATCGGCACCAACACCGTCCCGCTAGCGCGCATGATCCCACCGATGATCGCCTGAAAGCCAAATACCAACAGGCTCCACAGCATGATGTGCAACAAGTGCTCGGCCTTCGCCCGAGTCGAATCGTCCGTAAGAAACAACCCCAGCAACCAGTGCGACAACAGGTAACCCAACACCACCAACCCACCGGTCAGGCAAACATTGATCAACAACCCCGTGCGCAGAATCGGCCCAATGCGCTCGATGCGCCCTGCCCCAATCGCCTGCGCCCCAAGAATCGACGCCGT
Organism: Pseudomonas sp. LBUM1670; assembly: GCF_059695695.1. Lineage (NCBI taxonomy): Bacteria > Pseudomonadati > Pseudomonadota > Gammaproteobacteria > Pseudomonadales > Pseudomonadaceae > Pseudomonas > Pseudomonas sp. LBUM1670. Next base: position 3,462,648 of record NZ_CP166783.1, read on the forward strand.
GATCGCAATCGACAACGCCGGAAACTGCACATAATTGACGATCTGCGTCACCGCCCCATACGCCGCCGTCGCCTGCGAACCGTGCTGATTCACCAGCGCCAGAATCACCAACTCCGACACCGACAACACCACCATCTGCAACCCGGTCGGTAACCCGATGCGCAACACCTTGCCGAGAATCACCCGATCCAGCCGCATCGCCGCAAACATCTCCCGATCCGGCGCCAACGGATGCCCCTTGCTGATCAGCCGCCACGCCAGCCACCCCATCGCTGACAGGTTACCCACCAGCCCCGCATACGCCGCACTCTGAATCCCCAACATCGGCAACCCGAACGATCCCCGAATCAACGCCGGCGTTAGTGCTAACCCGATGCAGGTCGACACCACCAACGCTATCAGCGGCGACATCGTATCGCTTACCCCGCGCAGTAGCTGGGTGAAGAGCACGTAGACCAGCAGCGACGGCATGATCCACATCATTACGTGGGCGTAAGACACGGCGTCGTCCAGTACGTCGGCCGGAGTGCCCAAGCCCTGCAAGGCTGGGCGTGCGAACACGCTGCCCAATACCGCCGCTGTCAGGCCGATGATTGCGCCCAGCAGCAAGGTGGTGGCGGCGATGGTTTTGACCAGATGAGGTTCACGCGCGCCCCAGGCTTGGCCGATGAGCACGCTGGCGCCTGCGCCGAGGCCGATGACCAGGGCGATGAAGAAGAAGACGATGGGGAACATGCCGGAGACGGCCGCCAGGGCTTGGGTGCCGAGCATTTGGCCGATGTAGATGCTGTTGACGGTGCCGGACATGGATTGGAGGAAATTGGAGAGGACCATGGGGGCTAGGAAAAGGAGGTACGTTTTCCAGAGTGGGTGTTGGGTGGATGGGGTTTGCATTGGGTGGGCGTCCAGCTCGAATGCGGGGTTGGATTCTAGAGGATAGCGTTAGCGGCGATGAACAAAGTTGGATGAATGTTTCGGCGCTGTTTTGATCAATTCAGCAACGTTGATTATTGGTCCTAGGACGGCATAAAAATTCCTACACAAACCTCGGAATGCGTCACCTTCCCTACCGTTTTGATGAAGCTTATAGTCCGACCCGTCGCCCAAATGGCGATTCGGGTTTGGCGACCTGATCGGTCGGATGCAAAAGCGCTGTGCTTTAATGCAGTCGCTTTTGCATGCCCGCAAAGTTGTCTTTATGGCAGCTGTGCGCGGGAGACCTTCGGGTCTGCCGGTATCCCGATCCCGGTTCGCCAACCTGCGTACAGCTGTCACCCATTCGTTTGGCGACGATTGAGGAGCAGTCAACCTTTGTCCTGATCGGAGTTTCATCTATGGAAAGATACATGCCCCTCACCGGAATCGACCTGATCCCGGCCTCCCTGCTCATTGATACCCAAGCCCCACTCGACGTTCTGCAAGCTGCGGCTGATTACCGAATTCGGACGGTCACACAGGTGCTGGAAAACATCGCCTTTCGCGCCGAGCTTGGTTGCGACACGGTTGTGCTGAAGGACTTTTCTCAGCTGCTGGCTATTCCGTTGCGGGATGGTTGTGACTTGATGGATGTAATCGGTCGGCGATTGCGGGCGCAGACGAAGGAGTGAATGAAAACGGGCGCTGAAGGCGCCCGTTTTTTGTTCGACTATAAAAATATCTGACATCTTTATTCTGCGGCATAACTCTTGTCCGCTTTCGGCTGTGGATTCAACCGGTCGACGCAACACAACTAAATTCTGTGTAAGCAGAAGGAGTGTTGCAGATGAAGCAGAGACCTTACTGCCACAAGCTTCGTCTTCAGCTAGGGTTGCATCGCACGAGATCAAGCACGAAAACGGCGACTCTTCCTTCTCGTGCAGACCTGCTCTTCGCGACAAGCATTCTCTTCAGTTCATCGGCGGTTGTGGGAAGGGAAACGCGGCGTTCTTTAGTCCATCGCGAGCAAGCTCGCTCCTACAGTTTGTTCACTTGCCTGACATCACCACCAATGCGGCCCCGATTTTCTGAAGTTATCTCTGCGCGTAAACGCGGCTGACGGGACCATTCGCGACCTCATTGACCGAAGTCATTTCATAAAAATATGTGAAATAAAATGTGAATATAATTTTGTTTTCAGAGCCTACAAAACCTCTGGAGGCCAGTAAATTAGCGCTTCTTCATCAAGTCAGTATGTGAAATAAAATGTGAAGCCTTTCATACGGTAAAAACCGCTATCTGCGGTCGGCCATGGTTAGGGCGATGGATTAAATGGAAATGGGCGCCATCCAGGCGCCCGTTTTTTATGTCCATGATCAAAGTGGGTCACCAACATCAAACGCACGGCCGCCCCTCGCTTCAGGAAGGCAAATACCGCGTAACCCTCGCATCCAATACCTTGATCAGCTCCGGATCCATGTACTGATAAACATCAGGTATGTCCAAACAAACAACACGCTTCTCCACCAGCTCCGAACCAAATCGAGCCACCAGTTTGTTGCGATGAATCGGCTCCATGACAAATACCAGATCAGCCCACCGCAGCAGTTCCAGGCTGACTGGAACATACGCATCGTTGCTGATACCCGCCGACGCAGTTTCCACGCCCGGCCAGTCAGCAAAATGGTGTTCGGCCGTGGGGCTTCTCAGTCGGTTTTGGCTGCAGATGAAAAGCAAATTCAACATCGGGTTAACTCCAAACAGTCAACGTGACTCGGGCTCAGGCGAGATCACCGAGTCACTGCCGCACTCCGCGTCCCCGCAAACGCACTCGTACCAAGCCAACGCCACAAACTTTCCGCATCCTTCACCGCGCCATCCACCCGCAGCTCTCGCGACTGAAGTACCTCCCGCGGCGTGCGGTCGCCCGCCCACACTTCGGTCAACGCGCGCACGCTGGAGTCCACGACGAGGGTCAGTTCGCGTCCGGGGTCGTCGCGACACAGGTCGGCCACGCCCTGCTCAACCACGAGCCACCACGCTTGCTCGCCGGGCCGGGCGTCGTGGAATTTGAAGTGGATGACCACCGGTCGGGACGGGAACGTTTCGATGCGCACGAACCGGCGTACGTCCCACATCAGCAGGCCCGCGTCGAGTTGGTCATCGCGCAGGCGACTGCCGATCCAGCGCGCGCCCCAATGACCCAGCGCCATGATGATGGGGCGCAATTCCTCGCCCGCCTCCGTCAGGCTGTACTCCCAGACTTTGCCTGTGGCCGTCCGGTGCACGACGCCGATTTCTTCCAGATGGCGCAGCCGCTGTGCCAGCAAACCGGTGGACATCCGGGGAACACCACGGTGCAGTTCGTTGAAACGCTTACTGCCGCACAGCAGTTCGCGCACGACCAAAGGTGTCCAGCGCTCGCACAGTGCTTCAGCACCGCGTGCGACCGTGCAGAACTGACCGTAGCTTTCTTCCATTGCCTTGGCTCCGCAATTGAAACACTTCAGATTTTGAACTAGCCCCGCCACTTGGCCACGCGCACGCTGAAACCTCGAAAGCCATCCACCTAAGGTAATGCTGTTCACTTAAGTGCGGGTGCCCACATTTGTGGCGAGGGGATTTATCCCCGTTGGGTCGCGAAGCGGCCCCAGCGTCCGGCCAGACAGGCTGAATTGTCCGGATTAGCGACTGCTTCGCAGCCGAACGGGGCGGTGCGACGTTTCGCTAAATCCCCTCGCCACAGACTTCTAGCCCGCCGGAAGATTTTCTTAAGTGAACAGCATTATCCGTCAAAGGAGAACGCCATGACCAAGGTAGCCATCATTCAGCGCCCGCCCGTGCTGCTCGATCGCAGCGCGACGATCGCCCGGGCCGTGCAATCGGTCGCCGAGGCTGCGGCGGCAGGAGCGTCGCTGATCGTTTTGCCCGAACAGTTCATTCCAGGTTACCCGTCATGGATCTGGCGGCTGGCGGCGGGAAAAGACGGGGCTGTAATGGGCCAGTTACACACTCGGCTGCTGGCCAACGCCGTTGATATTACGAACGGTGACCTGAGCCCATTGTGCGAGGCCGCCAGGGTTCACGCCGTGACGATCGTGTGCGGCATGAATGAATGCGACCGGTGCAATGGTGGCGGCACGCTCTATAACAGCGTAGTCGTTATCGGCGCGAACGGCGCAGTGCTCAACCGACACCGCAAGCTGATGCCCACGAATCCAGAGCGCATGGTGCATGGCTTCGGTGATGCGTCCGGGTTGCGTACGGTCGATACACCGGTCGGCCGCGTTGGTGCGCTCATCTGCTGGGAAAACTACATGCCGCTGGCACGCTATTCACTGTATGCCCAAGGGGTGGAGATCTACGTCGCACCAACGTACGACAGTGGCGAGGGCTGGATCAGCACGATGCGTCACATTGCACTCGAAGGCCGCTGTTGGGTGCTCGGCAGCGGCACCTCGCTGCGCGGCAGTGACATCCCCGACGACTTCCCGGCGCGTACGCAACTGTTTCCCGATCCTGACGAATGGATCAACGACGGCGATTCGGTGGTGGTCAATCCGCAAGGCCGGATCGTGGCCGGTCCATTACACCGAGAGGTCGGCATTCTGTATGCGGACATCGACGTCACACTCGTGGCGCCAGCGCGTCGGACGTTCGACGTCACCGGGCACTACGCGCGCCCTGACATTTTCGAATTGCAGGTGCGGCGCACACCGGCGACAACGGTGCGTTACATCGACAGGTGAAGGCAGACAACGTTCAGGCGATCCATGCCATGTCCGGCGGTATCGCCTGACAATTGATCAGGAGTCACGCCATGAACATTGAACGGTCTTATAAAGGCAGTTGTTTTTGCGGCGCAGTCGAGTTCACCGTCAGCGGCGAGCCGGCCGCGATGGGCTATTGCCATTGCGAGTCGTGTCGGCATTGGTCAGCAGGGCCGGTGAATGCCTTCACGCTGTGGAAACCCGAGGCGGTGCAAGTGACGCGGGGTGCTGACAACATCGGCACCTACAACAAGACACCGCACAGTTACCGCAAGTGGTGCAAGACATGCGGCGGGCACCTCTTCACTGAACACCCGGGGATGGGGCTCATCGACGTGTATGCCGCGGTCATCCCGGATCTCGAGTACTCGCCAGGCGTTCACGTCCACTATCAGGAGTCCGTGCTGCGCATCAAGGATGGATTGCCCAAACTGAAGGATGTCCCCAAGGAGTCAGGAGGTTCGGGTATCAGCGTGGACGAGTAGCGCTGGCAAGGTAAGTGTCCGGCATGGGTTCGAAGGCAAGCCAGATCTGGCTTCACTGTGTTGACCAGATGTAGGCGTAAATGAAAACGGGCGCCTTAATAGGCGCCCGTTTAGTCCAGGGTTGCGTACTGCGAATAAAGCTGATCAGTGCGATTTCTTTGATACCGACGTCCCGGTTTTACTCAACCCTTTCGCGTTGTGATCCCCTGGTTTCGAGGCCGAGATTGCACTGGCTTTGGCCACGCCGCGAGTGTCTTTGGAATGGGCGATGCCAGACGTCGTTGCGCCATGACCGCGTTCACCATTGCGATCATTGCCGTAGTGGTTTCCGCTTTCGCCACGGTCGCGAACAGCCTTCCCGGCATGATCGCTGCTCAGTCCATTACCGCGGCCATTACTGTTTGCGCTGCCGTGATCTGAACCGCTATGGCCACCACCTGTACCGCCGCCGTGACCACCGCCATTACCGCCACCGTTGCCACCGCCGTTGCCGCCTCCGTTACCACCACCACCGTCCTTCGCATAGGCGGCGTTCATGATGGAGAGGCCAGCAGGGAGTAATGGGGCGGCTGCAAGCATCATGGCGCATGACATGACAGCAACGAAACTCTTGTTTTTTAAAAGCATGATTGCTTCCGTAGGGTTGATATCGCATGCGCTAAGACGCAATTGCCCCCCGACAGTTCAAGTCCTGCGACAGACGGAATGCGGTGCGCACTGACCCCATCAGCACCCGCCAGAAAAGCGCCACACTCGCCATTCAGGTATTAATCAAAAGCCCCGTTGAGGACTTCGTAGATGAGCCCGGTTGCCAGCGCGACCAGTATCAGGTCGGTGCCCGCTTGCTGCCATTCGTATCCATCATAATGCGGAAGCCTGCCGATCAAGCGACCATCCAGCTTTTTCGCAATGCCGGGTGGAAGAGGCTTTCCTCGAGCGAGGTTTTTTTGAATACCGGGAGGCAACGCAGGGCCGGGACTCCAGTAGTCCCTGTATCCGCCAACGATCCCAAGAATGCTGCCTCGATTGATGCTTGGGCCATGATCCCAATCGCCACCGCCGGAGTTTTTGCCTTTGTTTCCCTGACCGCCCTGATTGCCATGGGCTTGGCTGTTCTGCGGGTTTCCCTTGCCGTTTCCCTGGCTCTTTCCATTACCAGGATCGGCCGCTGCTGTCGCTGAGCCGCAGACCAGCGCAAGACATGTAATCGCGGCAACCAATGAGCGTGATCTGTGCATGAGTCGTTCCTTCAGAGTGGCGGGATATCTCTCTGAAATTTAGACGCTATTGACGATGTTGGTTCCCGCCCTTTTTGTCTACGCTTGCATGCTGCGGATTTTGCTAGCTCGTAGCACACTAGCCAAGTGGCCAAGTGGCCAGCTTTATCAGGAGGCGAAAAATGAGCAAGCAACCTCAACCCCGCAGCCGCTCCAACCCTCAACCCAGATCCCGCCCGGTGGTGCCGAATCTGCCCAGCAAAACCGGCAACAAATCCGGGGGCTTGCGCGGCAACTACCCGTCGAAGAAGTCGTAATGAAATGCGATCATCAGCGAACTTCGGAATATCGCCCGAGGGCTGGATTGTCTGAATGGACGCGTGGTGAGCCAAACCAATGAACGCCCAGAAGTTCTACTCTTCGTCCGCCGCCTCAACACGATTTCTGCCAGAGCGCTTCGCGTGGTAAAGCGCTTCATCCGCCAGGCCATAGGCGGTATCGAAACTGGTTCCCACTGGACTGGCGCTAACGCCGAAACTCGCGGTGATGCGTCGGTTCACTGGACTGCCAAACACATGAGATGCAATCGCCTCCCGCATGGAGTCCGCAAGCCTCAAACCTTCCGCGATTTCTCCGGCGGGGATCAGTACGGTAAATTCTTCACCGCCAACTCGCCCGATTATTCCGCTATCCCCCACGATCCGACGCAGGCAGCCGACGATTCCCTGAATGACTGCATCCCCCGCAGGATGACCGAACTCGTCGTTCACTTGCTTGAAGTGGTCAATGTCCAGGACGACCATGACGGCACCGGATTTTTCCAGGGCCTGTACGGTTAGATCAATCACTGCGCCACGATTCAACACACCCGTCAGGGCATCGTGGGTCGCGCGATACTCCAGTTGGCGAGCCAACGTTTGCAGTTGCGCGTTAAGGGTGTTCATTTCGCGCTCGGCCCGGTCGCTACGGCCGATCAGGCGGCGCGTCTCCCGCATCAGACGCTCGAAATGTGTAGTCATTTCAGCAAGCGAACACCGATACACTTCGGCGTCAGCCCCGCTCAACGCCAAAATGGAGCGAGCGTGTTCAAGCGCATCATTCTCGCTTTTAAACAGGTCGTAAGCAGAATCACCCGAAGTGTTGACGGAAGCGACTGGAGCGGACATTTTTTATTATCCCCTCAGGTGGTAATCGGATGATCTTTGAAATTAATCGAGGTGAAGTCGGCCTTCAGTTCTTCGCCAAATTCAAAAATCGTTTCGTCTTCCTCATCGTGGTACCAGTTAACTTCAATCTGGTTGCCGGACTGAGCCGCCCGATCAAGTGCATCGAAAATGCTGAACAGCATTTTTGTGCTGGAGCTATTGAAATAGGCCAGCGCGATATTCGTTGTAATCGTCGACCCCTCACGCCCCTGCAAAAAACTGCGCAGGTGGTGGATGATGGGGGCATAAAAAGCAGCAGCGTTTTCGGGATAGGACTCGCCTTTTATCGACAGAAGGTTCTGATCGAAACGGAAGTCTACTTCCGGCGAAGTGGCGGTGGCGTCAATGTAGAAATTATCCATAGCGAATGTGTCACTCGACTCAAATGATGGCTTTAAGACAAAACAAGGTAGTTTCGGGATCATCCGCTCTTGGGTGGAAATCGAACTCCAGTGGCGCGCAAGCGTCGCGCGCCATGGTCAGAAACCCCAAGCCGGCGCCCTTACTGTCTTCTGGAGTCTCCGCCCGCAATGTCACTTTGTAAGCCTGCTTGATCTCTTCAAGCGACATGTTGCGCAAGGGCTCAAGCTTCTCACGCAAGCGATCGACGTCTGTTGTTGCGATGGGATTGGCGCAGAGCATCAGATGGTGTTCGCCTTCCTTGCTTATGCACACCGCGCCCTGGCGCAGCACTGACTCATCGGAAACCGCAGCCTGCAACGAATCCGATGAGTAGTGGATGATGTTCTGGGAAAGCTCGATAAAGGATGAGAACAACTTGCGCCGCGTCGGCCCACTGACTCCGGAAATTTCAAGTTGCAGCTTCACGACTTCAGCCATCGCCGCAATGATATGGTGCGAGAAATAGCCCATATGATAAAAAATGACGTTCCGCTGTTGAGCCAAATCGAAGAAAGTGCAGTCGTGATGCGCGGAGGGGGTATTAAGCATTATTAGTTCCTGATGCGGGCACAAAAAAGGGTCAAGTCGTCACGACGGGCTTGTTCTCCCTGCCAACCTGCAAGCGTACGTTGTACCTCCTCGCAAATGACCGTTGACGATTTATCGCGATGCTCCAGTATCGTTTCGAACGCCTTGCGCTTACCGAATGCGATCTTTTTGGGTCCGCCAATCTGGTCCGTCAGGCCATCAGTGACGATGAAGACAAGGCTTCCTGGCGGCATGTGAACGGTACTCACCCTCCATGCATAGTCGAAGTCGCTGTCAACATAACCGACCCCCATACGTTGACCGGCAATGGTTTCAAGCTCGTCGGCGTCGGGCTTCAACACATTCAACGACATTCTGGCTCCCGCAAAACTCAGTAGTTGAGTGGCCGTATCGAACCAAAAGAACGCAGCATCGAGGCCGTCATCGGACTCCGGGGTGCCATCCAGTCCGTTGACTTGCCCCAGCAGCCCTTTCACGCCTCGATTGACTGCCGAAAGGAGATTCGCAGGGTCACGTGGTCCTATCTGGGCAAGCGCCTGGGTTAAAGAAGATGAGGCGATCAGGGTCATGAAAGCCCCAGGAACGCCATGACCGGTGCAGTCTGCAATAGCACCGAACCATCCATCCGGGTAGGCGCAAAAATGGTAAAAGTCGCCGCCGACTACGTCCCGTGGCTCCCACAGCAATGCCGCGTCATCCAGAGTGGACGCCAAGGCGTCACGAGAAGCCCGAAGCATGGCGCGCTGAATGACACTCGCATACTCAATGCTTTGCATCATCTGGCGGTTTTTTTCGGCTTGCATTGCAGCTACCACAGCCATCAGCTGCAAGCCATTTCCCAACCCCATGAAGTGGCCGTCTTTCGTCACGATGAAGCCGTCTGCGAGGGCCTTTTCACCATATTCCACAGTCTTGAACGTCAACTCTTCGATGCTCATCCCGGCATCTACGATTAACGGCTCCTTGTCCATGAAGGCGATACAGCTCTTTTTGTCGTAAAGCTCACGGTGAAACGGTTTGCTCATTTGCGACAGAAAAATGTTTCGGTTGATTAAACCTACCGGGCGCGCGTCTTCAACCACAGCTAGACACACCATTTCCCGCTGCGCAGTGAAAATTTCCATCACGAGGGTGTTGGTGCTCTCCAGGCCGATCGCAGGCGCCTCATTGCACAAATCACCTGCGCATTTATGATCTCTTGGTAGCTTGGGACGCATGAAGGTGAAGTGTTCTGCGTTCATTCTGAAATCATCGCGCCGAGTAAATGAAGAACCATAGCTGATTGATATTAAAGTGATATTACAGCGCAGAATTTTATCTTGGTCAGGCGCGGGCCGCGTAATCGACACGACTAAATGATTGATTACAAAGGAATGTTTTTATTCACTGGCCAGCGAATTTTATGCTTGGCAGGGTTGGTGGGCAGGTTGGCTACTCATTGTGTCGGGGTGGGCACAGATCTTTTCCGCGTCATTTCAGTATTAGTTACCTCTATATCTGCCATTTTTTTGCACGTGCGCCGTCGGACACAGCAAAGAATGATGGCAAACAGCTACTCTCCCCACGATCTCTCAATTCCCCCATAACTGACAACCTATTGGAATCCCCGACTCTGCAGGTCGGTCTGGAGTTAGTGGCTCCAAATGATCTGTGGCGGGGGGATTTAGCGAAACGTCGCACCGCCCCGTTCGGCTGCGAAGCAGTCGCCAATCCGGACAATTCAGTTTGTTTGGGCGGTCGCTGGGGCCGCTGCGCGACCCAACGGGGATAAATCCCCTCGCCACAGGGTTGGTGTCAGGTTTCCTGATCGGCATTTGCCTATATCTTCTTCACCCCGGCTCAATTACATGGAGTAGACGTGCATGCCCTTCCCCCCTCGCTTCCTTGAGCACTACCGCAAAGCCGACCGGATCATGCTGGGCCTGATATGGCTGATGTTCTTCTTCGCGTTGGGCCTGGCGTTCTGGAACGACACGTTTACCCAGGCGTTTGTGGTGGGCGGTGGTACGAGCCTTTTGCTGACGGTGTTGTATCGCGCCATCGGCGGAACGCGGTTGATGCGGTGTTTTCTGGCCTTCGGTTTGATGGTCATGGCCGCGCTGCACATCAATCAGGCTGAGGGTGCCATTGAGTCCCACTTCGGGATTTTCGCGTTGCTGGCGGTGTTGACGTTTTATCGTGACTGGCTGCCGATTGGGCCACGAGTTGGCCAAGGCGAGCACTACGCTGGAGAAAGGCGCCAGGCATCAGTTGACGGAAATTGCTCAGATGACGCGGCCGGTGCAGCGCATGGGCGACGCGATGGAACACATCGCCGTGCACGTCGAGCATGCCGCTGAACATGCCGGCCAGGCCAGCGTGCAGCTCACTCGCGGGCAGGAAAGTGTCAATCGCGCCCAGCATGAAATCACCCAGTTGGCGTCGCGCCTGGAAGGCACTCACTCAACCGTGCAGGTGCTGGCAGGCCAAGCGGAGAAAATCGGTACGGTGCTGGAAGTCATCAGCAACATTGCCGAACAAACCAACCTGCTGGCCCTCAACGCCGCCATCGAAGCCGCTCGCGCCGGCAAGCAAGGCCGGGGCTTTGCGGTGGTGGCCGATGAAGTGCGCAGCCTGGCGCAGCGCACGGCCATTTCTACCAAGGAGATCAGGACGATCATCGAGGCTTTGCAGCATGGCAGCCGCAAAGTGGTCGAGGCCATGCATGCCAGCCACGAAGGCGTAGAGCGTTGTGTCGAAGACAGTCAACTCGCGGCAACGATGTTGCAGGCGATTGGCAGCGACATCTCGCACATCGATGAACTCAATGGGCGAATCGTAGCACCACTCGCGAACAGTCCACGGCGAGCTTCGAGATTGTCGGGCGGTTGCAGTCGGTGCAGACCGTTGCGCAGAACACGGCAGATGATGTGGCAACGCTGGCGCTGAGCAGTCAGCGGTTGCCGCCGATTGCTGTTCGGCTGGATGCGTTGGGGCGAACGTTTCATCAGTGATTGAATTCGTAACTGATTTGGGTCGTTTGCCTCTCATTGTGAAAGGCTGCTTTCGGCCGATTCTGTTGAAAAAGTCGGCCATGGTTTGCACGTCAGAAAAGTACGCGTCCAAGATTGAAATCTTTAATTTTGGCAGAGGCTTCCGGACTCGGATTTCACGTAGCAGCGTGCAAAAAAGGCGTTTTCACCACTCAATGATCAGGCAGTTTGGGCAGACCGAACTTTTCAACAGAATTGGCCAAATGCGAATGTTGGGACAGCCAAAGAAGTCATTAAAACAGCTAAAGACCCAATAATAAATCAGCTTGAGACTTTGGGGGCGCTCACAATGTTTCTAGTTGGATCCGCGCGCTTGGGGACCGAGGATGATCTCGGTTTAAAATCTTGTAATGGACAGAAGTATTAAGTCACTGCAAATATCGATCATATTAAACTTATTGCATTCCAACACGCCACAGTCCCCACAGCTGTGGCTTCGATGGCAGATCGGTTCAACTTGGTCCAAGGTGTTATGCACACCTCATAATGGTGGGCTGATTGTGACAACATGCTGAAATCCATTTTCGAGATATTCGCCCAGCAAAACCGGGAGTTCTCCCCCAACACCCACCGTCACCGCCTTCTGTATCGCTGTGCGAACCCACTGCATTTATTTGCAAAACCTTGCACAAAATGAAATGACAAACCCCCGTATTGCCACAGGGCCAGCCTAGGCTGCAGATTCTTTTGCTTGATCACCAGTAGCTACGCCTTAGGTCCAATAGAATTCATGGCATAAATATGAGATGGCGTGGAGATTGAGTAATTAATTTAAATATAAATAATTCAAATTTCTGAGCATTATCAGTTAGTTCTTATTAGGTGTAATGAATGCCGTACAAAAATTATCGAGCATTTCAACGTTAATTTAATTTTTCATCTAAGCTTAAACTTTGGTGGATAATTGCCAATAAGAATGGAAGCAGCCGCGTCTACATGAGGTAGCGTATGAGCAATTTACCGCCAGCACGTCCGCAGGATCCTGAAGCCCTTGGGCAAGTGAGAGCCACGCTTAATTTCCTGCGTTGGAGCAAATCAATTCCCAGCAGGTGGGCGCGCCTTGGTCTGGTCATCGTATTGCTGGCGATCAGCGGCTTTGCGGTATGGTCGGCCATAACCACTGGACGCCTGGGGCAGGAGGCGATCGCCTCAAGCATTCTGTCTGACCACTATTCAGCAGCGGCGACTGCCGTGTTAGCCGCCGAGTCTTTGGAGCATAAGTATCGGCTGGACCCCAGCCCTAAAATACTTCTTAATTTCAAAAGCGTCGCGGCGCAACTGAGCACGGCGCTGGCGCGTATTCACCACTCCGGATCGCCTGCCGATCATTTGCTTGTCGAGGATGTTCGTACCTCACTGGTTCCTTATCTGGAAAGCATCTACAAGATGTTCGACGCTGTGGAGCGTGGAGATTCCATGCTGGCGCGCTGGATCGATAATGAGGAGGCTGACCCGCTATTCGAAAAGATTGAAAATGTCGTCCTGCAAGCAGCGGCCGCTCACCACCAGGAGTCGATCGTGGCGCTGGAGCACCTGCGTAAACGGCAGTCCTTCAACGCCAATACCACTCCCATCGTTTTTATCGCTGGGCTGCTTCTCGCCGGCTTGTTCGCCCAGGTGCTGCGGGGCACTCGTAACGAGCTCGACAGTCAGCGCAAGGATGCCCTGCACGCGTCGCTGCATGACAAACTCACCGGGCTGGCCAATCGAACGCTGCTGGCCGACCGTTTCGAGCAGGCACTGCGCCTGGGCCGTCGCCTGGGAACCACCACAGGCCTGTTGCTGATTGACCTTGATCGGTTCAAGGAAGTCAACGATTCACTGGGGCATCACTACGGGGACCGCCTGCTTGACCAGATGGGCAAGCGCTTGCTCAGTGAAGCACGGGAAATCGACACAGTCGCCCGCTTGGGAGGTGATGAGTTTGCGATTCTGCTCCCCTCCGTCGAAGGCCTGGATGGGGCCTTGAAAGCGGCGCGGCGGCTGCATGCGGCGATTACCGCATCATTCGAAATCGATGGGGTCGAACTGGATGTCGAGGCCAGTTTTGGGGTAGTGGTTTCGGGCCTGCACGGTGACGATCCTTCGACGCTCATGCAGCGCGCCGACATCGCCATGTATGCAGCCAAGAAGCAGAGCAAGGGCATCCTCGCCTACGATCCGGGAGCGGATCGGCGCACTCCGGAACGCCTGGCCATGCTCGGCGAACTGCGGCGAGGTCTGGATCGCGGCGAATTATTCCTGGAGTATCAACCCAAGGTCAGTCTGAGCACAGGAGAAGTAACCGGAGTCGAGGCGTTGGTGCGCTGGCAGCATCCGGTGCGCGGCCTCGTGAACCCGGATGAGTTCATTCCGTTTGCCGAACTGACCGGAGTCATCGGCTCCTTGACACGATACGTGCTGAACCTTGCGCTGTCTCAGGTGCGCGCCTGGGCTGACATCGGGATATCCATACCGGTTGCCGTGAACATTTCTGCACGCAACCTGCTGGACGACAAGTTGGTGTTGCAGATCGTCGATCTACTTGAACACTATAATTTGACCCCAAACATGCTCGTGCTCGAAGTGACCGAGTCCGCGATCATGCTCGATTCCTATGCTGCTCGAACCATCTTGAGGCAATTACATTCCATGGGTATCCATATCGCCATCGATGATTTCGGTGTCGGCTATACGAGTCTGGCTCAATTGAAGGATTTGCCCATCAGCGAGCTCAAGATCGACAAATCCTTTGTACTGGCCATGCAAAGCGATCAAGCCAACGAGCTCATAGTGCGAAGCGTTGTCGATCTGGGTCATAACCTTGGCATGGCGGTCATCGCCGAAGGCGTAGAAACAGACGACGTGCTCAATGCGCTGAGTGACTACCACTGCGATATGGCTCAGGGTTTTCACGTCTGCCGACCGGTAAGTGCCGAAGCGTTCATACAATGGTATGAACAGCGAGCGTGCAAATAGTTGAGCAACTTTTACCGAATGGGTACGTTGGAAGAAAGCCAATCCTATCGCCTGTGGAATGCTGTTAGCTGATTTATGCATCCGCATGATCGTTTGCTAGCTCTTACATTCGGCCACTGTCTGCTATTGGCGCAGTCAGTCTGCCTGGATCGGAAGATGATGGTGTTGGCTTTGGTGACGTGCGAACGATCATTCTTGAAGGCTCGCCATTCGCTGCGCAATGCATTGCCGGCCGGGCAGCGGTATTCCTCGGTCTCCTCATTCCAGTGGAAGTCGTTGCTCGAGAAACTGTCGTTCTTGCGCTCGGTTTTGTCCCACACCGGCACATGCGGCTCGATGTCTTTTTCCTCCACCATCCCAGGCCAGCATCGGCGCTGTACCGTAAGCGGTGTCGCCGATGAGGCGCTCCGGCTTGATGTCGAACTGCGCTTCGACACGCTCGATCATGGTCTTGGTGCTCTCGACCTAGGCCGTTCGATGAGCCGGTGTGGGTTCCACATCCACGATGACGCCGTGCTCGGTATCGATCAGATAGTTTGTGGAATAGGCGAAGAACGCTGGGCCTCCCGGAGCAGCGGTCCAGCGGGCTTGAGGATCAGTCAGCAATAGGCGCTGCGGCAGGGTTTCAGCCAGGGCCTCCTCATCGAGCGCCTCAAGGTACTTACGCACGGCGCGGGTGCTCAGGGCCGGATCGCTCCAGTTGACCGGTTCATCGCCCGGTACACCGCGCTGCCGGCTGGCATCCGCTTTGATGATGCTGGCGTCCACGGCAAAGCCTTCACCTTTGACCAACCCTGCGTCCATGCAGCGACGCAGCACTTCATTGAACAGCCAGCGAAACAGATCGCTGTCCCGAAAACGGCCGTGTCGATTTTTGGAAAAGGTCGTGTGATTGGGGACTTCATCTTCAAGGCTTAACCGGCAGAACCAGCGATACGCCAGGTTCAAATGGGCCTCCTCGCACAACCGCCGCTCGGAGCGAATGCCGTAGCAATAGCCCACGACCAGCATGCGAATCATCAGCAGAATCGGCCGGTTTCTGCCCCTCACCGAGGGCCACTATGGATGGACTGCTGCCCTTCGTAACTGGTCGTTATCGACCGAACGTAAGGAGGTAGGAATCTTTAAGGCCCACCCTCCCACAACTCAGCAGCCACCCACGAGCATTGCTACGTCCAGTAATCGACCTGATGATGCCAGCCGCTCGACACAAGTCGCAATTCAATCCCGAGCAATCTTGTCATTTGCCAAGGCTTAGGGCAGGGTCGATACCACTGAGTTCTCAGCCAAAGGAGTCACCCCATGTCAAAGCTATATCCCAGTATCGATCCCGAGGGGCTGGTCGAGTACTCAGTGGTCTACACCGACCGCTCGCTCAACCACATGTCACAGTCATTTCAAGGCGTGATGAAGAACATTTCCAGGACCCTGAAACAGGTCTACAACGCCCAGGCTGTTGCGGTGGTCCCGGGCAGCGGCACATTCGGCATGGAAGCCGTGGCGCGACAGTTTGCCACCGACCAGCACTGCCTGGTGATACGCAACGGCTGGTTCAGTTATCGCTGGAGCCAGATCCTTGAGATGGGCAACATCCCGGCGGCCACCACGGTGCTGAAAGCCCGACCGGTCGACACTGGTCGCCAGGCTGCCTACGCCCCACCCCCTCTGGACGAAGTGCTGGCAGCCATTCAGGCGCAGAAGCCGCAGATTGTCTTCGCCCCCCACGTTGAAACCTCATCAGGAATTATCCTGCCCGACGAGTACCTGCGGGCCGTCGGCGACGCCGTGCATGCGGTGGGTGGCCTGTTCGTGCTGGACTGCATCGCCTCAGGCACGCTTTGGGTTGATATGCAGAAATGCGCAGTCGACCTGCTGATCAGCGCACCGCAGAAAGGCTGGAGCGCCTCCCCTTGCTGCGCCCTGGTGATGCTCAGTTCTTTGGCCCTCGAGCGCATCGAACAGACGCATAGCAGCAGCTTCGCCTGCGACCTGAAAAAGTGGCTTCAGATCATGCAGGCCTACGAACAGGGCGGACATGCCTACCATGCGACCATGCCCAGTGATTCCCTCGCGCGGTTTAACGAAGTGATGAAAGAGACGCAAGCCTACGGTTTCGACAAGGTCCGCGGCGAACAACAGGCTCTGGGCGATCGGGTGCGCGCAATGTTGACCGGCAAAGGCATCAAAAGCGTAGCCGCAGCCGGCTTTCAGGCCCCTGGCGTAGTGGTGAGCTACACCGATGATGCCGACATCAAGAGCGGCAGGAAATTTGCCGACCACGGCCTACAGATCGCCGCCGGAGTGCCGTTGCAATGCGACGAGCCGGCCGACTTCCAGACCTTCCGCATCGGTCTGTTCGGACTCGAAAAGCTGCACAATATCGAGCGCACGGTCAGCACCCTCGAGCAGGCACTGGACGAGGTGATGGTTAACTAAGCCCTCATCGTGCCCGCAGCACATACCGAACTTTTGAATTCCAGGAAGGCATCCTGCCCTGGGCATTGCCGGCCCATGGTGGTCGCCCGGGCGTCATGTTAGAACCATAAGGGAAAGCCCGTGCACGCGTCTTACTGACACGTGCGCCCTTCAGCCCTATCAGAAAAGGTTTCCAACGAAGCCTTTCACGGGGGCGGATGATTGGCGGCTGTATGACTTGGATCGACCCAAAGCTGACGATGGCAACAGGCAGAAATCGGCCCACAGCACACGGTCACGGCCGACCCCTTATGGCCCAGAGTGTGTAAAAACGCTAGATCCCGTTTCGATCTTCAAGGCTGAGCGGCTGTCCGGCTTCGTAGCCTGATCAAGGCACGATGTCCCTTCCTGATGAGCTAAACCGCCCCAGCAACGCGCCAGATCATCGGGAGACGTAAAAACAGGCCGGTTTTTAGGCCGTTAGCGCCTTCATCAAGTGATGGGTACCGATGATTTTCATGACCCGTTTCAAGTTGTAGGCGAGCACGTTCAGACTCATCTCCGCACTAACCCCGGCCAGCTTTCGCGTCAGGAAGTGCGTTGCACCCATCCATTGTTTGAGCGTCCCGAAGGGATGCTCAACAGTCCGTTTTCGGATCCGCATCATTTCCGGCGCGTTGCTCAGCCTGTTCTGCATTTCCTCCAGGACGGCTTCATGCTCCCAGCGTCGAACCCGCCGTTCCGTGCTCGGTGTGCACTGCGGTTTCATTGCGCAGCCCCGGCATTTCGAACTCCAGTAACGGTGCAACGCCAGGCCTTTTTCAACGTTGGTATAGCGCCAGATCAGCGCCTCTCCAGCCGGGCAAATGTATTCGTTTTTTGCCGCGTCATAGATGAAGGCATCGTTATTGAAACGCCCGTCTGCTTTGGCTCCAGAGGTTAACGGCTTGGGCACATAGGCGGTGATGCCTGCATCGTGACAAGCCAGGATTTGTTCGCTTTTGAAGTAACCTCGGTCAGCCACTACCGACAACGTATCTGACGCCATCGCTTCGCGGGCCTGCTTGGCCATCGAGCTGAGTTGATCGCGGTCGGAACCGACGTTGGTCACCTCATGGGCAACGATCAAATGGTGCTGAGTATCGACCGCTGTCTGCACGTTGTAGCCGACGATTCCCGTGCCGCGCGTCATCATGGAGCGGCTGTCTGGATCGGTCAGTGAGACCTGTTTATCCGGCGATTCATTGAGCTGGATTTCGATCGCCTGAAGCTCTTTCATTTGAGTCTTGAGCTTGGCTATTTTCTGTTCCAGCCTCACGGCACTGGGCTCGGAAGCTGTTGGTTCTTGCCGATCGGCAGCATCGAGTGCCGTCAGGTAATGGTTGATGCTCGATTCAATTTCTTCCATTCGCCGCTTCAGTTTGGCGCTGGTGAAATTGCGGTCGCGGTTGTTGACTGCTTTGAATTTGCTGCCATCGATGGCGACCAGATGTTCTCCGAACAGTCCCAATTGCTGACACAGCACAACGAACTGGCGACAGACGCCTCGGATGGCCTTGCTATTGTCTTTTCGGAAGTTGGCGATGGTCTTGAAGTCCGGCATCAAACGCCCGGTCAACCACATCAGTTCGACATTGCGTTGGGCTTCTCGCTCCAAACGTCGGCTCGACTGGATGCGGTTGAGATAGCCGTAGATGTAGATCTTAAGCATGATCGCGGGGTGGTAAGCAGGCCGGCCAGTATCGGCTGGAATGGCACCTTCAAAACCCAGACTGACCAGGTTGAGTTCGTCGACAAAAACGTCGACTACGCGCACCGGATTGGTATTGCTGACGTAGTCGTCGAGGCTTTCGGGAAGTAAGGTGCCTTGGCCTCGATGTTCACCTTGGATGAAGCGCTTCATGGGCGATCCTTGCGATGAAATCCTCAGAAATCATAGCAAGTGTTCGCGAAGGCGTTTTTACACACTCTGGGCCGATTCCTGCCTGTCGCGACCGGCAGAAAACGACCAAAAGCTGACGCTCTCAAGGGCTGGATTCGGCCAAAAGTAGCCAGTCGAATCAGATGATCGCTCCCATTCCAAGCGTGGGAGCGACCTGCTTCGTCAAACCTTGAAATGGCTGACCATCACTTGCAACTGGTTGCCCAGCCGTGCCAGCGCGATGCTGGAGGCGGCGGTTTCGTCGCTGGCGGCGGCGGTCTGTTCGGAGACATCGCGCACATTGATGATGCTGCGACTGATCTCTTCGGCCACGGTGCTTTGTTGCCCGGCGGCGGCCGCGATCTGCTGGTTCATCGACTGGATGTTCGATACGGTATGGGTGATGTTTTCCAGTGAGAGACCGGCCTTGCGAGTCAGCGCCACGCTGCTGTCGGTCAGGCTGCGGCTGTTGCTCATGATGCTGGCCACCTGTTCGGTGCCACTCTGCAAACCGGCGACCAGCCCTTCGATTTCCTCGGTGGACTTCTGGGTCCGCTGGGCCAGGCCACGAACTTCGTCGGCGACCACGGCAAAACCGCGACCGGCCTCACCGGCACGGGCGGCTTCGATGGCGGCGTTGAGGGCCAACAGGTTGGTCTGCTCGGCCACGGTCTTGATCACGTCCATGACACTGCCGATTTTGTTGCTTTCCTGCTGCAAGAGGCTCATCGCCTCGGTAGAGCGCACCACTTCCTCAGCCAGGCGTTCGATCTGCACAATCGCTTCCCCAACGACTTTGTTGCCTTCGCGAGCCTCGCCATCGGCCGTTGTGGCGGCTTGCGCGGCCTGTTCGGCGTTACGCGTGACGTCCTGCACGGTGGCGGTCATTTCGTGCATGGCAGTCGCGACCTGATCGGTCTCGATTTTCTGGTTATGGACCCCGACGCTGGTTTGTTCGGTGACGGCCGACAGTTCTTCCGCAGCGCTGGCGATCTGTGTCACGCCGTCGCGAACGCCGCTGATGAGGTTGCGCAGGGTCTCGCTCATGTGCTGGATACCTTGTTGCAGCACGCCCAGTTCATCGCGGCGGGTGACCACCAGGTTCCGGGTGAGATCGCCAGCAGCAATGCGTTCGACGACACCGAGGGTTTCGCGGATCGGACGGGTGATCTGGCGTGTGATGATGACGGCGGCCAGGATGCCAACCAGCAAGGCCAACAAAGTGCTGCCCACCAGCAGCGTGCGAGTCTGGGCGATGTCGCTGTCGCGGCTGTCCAGTTGTATCTGGTAAAGGGCGTCACTGCGGGCATATAAATCGAGCCCCAGGTCGACCATTTCTTTGCCCGCCAGGGTAACGGCGTTGTTCGCCGTTTTATAGGCCTGCAAGGAAGTGCGGTAGTTGCCCAAGGCACTTTCCAACTGGCGCACTGCATCCTGGTGGGTAGCGCTGAAGTGATCACTAAGCTGTTTCAGGCCGTCAATCGCTTCATTCAGTTGCTTGGAAGCCTTCTGCTCAGTATCCGGGGTGCTGTTCGCGGTGTAAGCGCTGACTTCGTAACGGGTCAGAAGAAACTGTTCCTTGGCGCGACTAATGGTCTGAAAACGTTCGAAACGGTCCGCGTCGTCCGGAGGTAATTGCTCCACGCTGCTGTAGATCGTCGTGATCTGCTTACCGACTGCTTCGGCGTTATCACTCATGGCCTGCCGTGCGTTGTTTGCGGCGCGATACCCGTCGCGCATCTTATTCAGCGATTGCTGGAAGTTGCTGATAATGGCCGCTTGTTCTTTGAGCAGTTTGAGATTGTCCGGGCGTGTGAACAGGTTGATCAGTATTTGCTGCTGGGCGATGAACGCATCCAGGTTGGTCTGCACGTTCTGGGCAGCGCCTTCGTCGCCGTTGGACAGCAGGTATTGCAGACGGGCCACGCGTGTTTTACCCAGCAACGTATTCAACTCAGTGATTTTGCCCATTCGGTCAATGCGGTACACCAGGCTGTCCACGCTGGTCCAGCCCGTTAGGGCAAGAACGGTGGTTAAGGCCAACACCAGACCGAAGCCCAGAGTCAGCTTGAGGTTGACGCTAAGATTACCGAAAAATTTATTCACTCTATTCCTCGCAGGGCACGCTGCTCTTTGTGTTCGGGTAGCTGGAAAGCTGCCCTAGGGTCAGGCGATGATGTGACCAGCCTTTATCGACAGAATGTTTATTTGCTGAAACGCTTTTTTATGTTTTTTCCTGACCTTTTTGCATCATTTCGGTGCAAAGTTATCGATTAACTACTCCACTTGGCAGAGAAGTACCTCGATTGCCGCACTGAGTTATTGGATGATCGAGTCTTCTCGCCTGAATACGGGTAGCCTTCGCCGCCAAAAATCATTGCAGACCAACGCGCACTTCAGCAGTGCTGGAGTTTCTTGCGTGCTCGCCAAAAAGGTTTGGGTAAAGCCGTAAACCTGCACTGAGAGGGTGAACGACTGCATCGGATTGACCAGCGCACTGCGTGACCATGACTCTGGCAAAGCACTTCCGATTGCTGCCGATGGCGACAGGCAACAATCAGCCAGTAGCAGTCACTCCAGACGTTGCTACGAACATCCGAAGAACGCGGACTATGTTCGCCAGCGAACAGACGAACAGCCCTCCTGGACACCACACTCAAGTTGAAAAGCTACGTCCACCAAGCGCTGCTCGGTGCTGGCGCAATGCGTTGGCGCACCTAATAAAAATGTACGCAATCGTATGATGCGTTTCAGGCTCAGGACCTTATGAACAGCACATGGACACGCCTACAAAAGGTATTTTCCCGCTCGCCCGGTTTTTGGCGAACCCGCCTGTTTTCCCCACCCCGATTCAAATACGAGCCCATTTTGCGCTCGGAGCTTTTCAGCGCCGATCAGATGGCCAGTCACGGTATCGCCCTGGCCGGGCAGCATCGCCTGACAACGCTGTCCGCACGGGACTCGATGCTGCACAGGCTCGATGATAACGAGGAGCTGCTCAAACGCAGCTGCGCGGCGCTGGCCAACGCGCAATTGTCCAGCCGACGAGTGACTCCGGCAGCGGAATGGCTGCTGGACAATTACTATCTGGTCGAGGAAAACATTCGCACCGCCAGAACGCACCTGCCCAAAGGCTATAGCCGTGAGTTGCCACGCCTGATCAACGGCCCGTCCGCGGGGCTGCCGCGAGTCTATGACATCGCTCTGGAGACCATCTCCCATGGCGACGGTCGAGTCGATGAGGAGAGTCTGAGCCGCTTCATTTTTTCCTATCAGACCGTGATGCCACTGGCGCTGGGCGAACTGTGGGCGATACCGATCATGCTGCGTCTGGCGTTGATCGAAAACCTGCGGCGAGTGGCCTCAAGGGTCATGACCAACGCCAACGAGCGCAACCTGGCCGATGACTGGGCCGAACGCCTGATCGAAACCTCGGAACGAGACATCAAAAGCGTGGTGCTGACCGTTGCCGACATGGCCCGCTCCGCACCGCCGATGAGCGCCGCCTTTGTCGCCGAATTCACCCGCCGCCTGCAGGGCCAAAGCGCGGCACTGGCCCTGGCGCTGAACTGGATCGAGCAGATGCTGAGTGAGACAGGCTCCAGCATCGAACGCCAGGTGCAGCTCGATGCGCAACAACAGGCAGCGGATCAGGTGTCCATTGGCAACAGCATCGGCAGCTTGCGCCTCCTGTCCGCCACGGACTGGCGCGAGTTCGTCGAGTCGATGAGTCATGTCGAGCAGACTCTCAATGAAGACCCGGCAGCGATTTACCGGGCGATGGATTTCAGTACCCGTGACAGCTATCGGCATGTCATTGAACGCCTTGCCCGCAGAAGTCCTCAGCACTCGGAAATCCAGGTCGCCCGCGCCGCGATCAATCTCGCCGCAGCCGGAACCGCCTCAGTCCCCTGCCCACTGCTGGCCCGCCATGTCGGGTATTACCTGGTCAGCGCAGGGCTGCCGACGCTGGAGCGACGACTCAATGCCCGGGTGCCGCTTCATGAGCGCTGGAAACGGTTGTTGCAGCAGTCGCCGCTGATGTTTTATCTGGCGCCGGTGGCTTTTCTGACGCTCATCTTCGCCTGGCCTTTACTGGCCTCGGCGCAGCGCGACGGGATGCCCGATGCGGCGCTTCTGATGATGGCGATTCCCTGCCTGATCATGACCAGCCGACTGGCGATCAGTCTGATCAACTGGTTGGTGACGTTCAGCATGTTGCCGACGACGCTGCCAAAAATGGATTTCGCCAACGGTATTCCCGATGACGCGCGAAGCCTGGTGGTGATCCCGACGCTGATCGCCAGCCCGGCAGATGTGGACGAACTGGTGGAAGGTCTCGAAGTGCGTTTTCTCGCCAACCGCGACAGCAACCTGTATTTCGCGTTGCTCAGCGATTTTCTGGATGCGCCTGAAGAGTCTCAACCGCAAGACGCCGAGCTGATCACACAGGCTTCCCGTGCAATCACGCTACTCAACCAAAAATACGCGGACGGACTCAGTGACCGATTCTTTCTGCTGCACCGGCCACGTCACTGGAACGCGAGCGAACGCGTGTGGATGGGGCACGAGCGCAAACGCGGCAAGCTGATTGAACTCAACGCCCTGTTGCGTGGCAATGGAGAGGAACGCTTCAACGCCATCGTCGGCGACATCACGCCATTGCGCGGGGTGCGTTACGTGATCACGCTGGACACCGACACCCTGCTGCCGCGCGATGTCGCTCGCCAATGCGTGGCAGCCATGATGCACCCGTTGAATCGTCCGTTGTTCGACAGTGGCGGCGAGCAGATCATTTCCGGCTACGCGGTGTTGCAACCGCGGGTGGGCATCAGCCTGACCAGCGCCACGCGCTCGATCTACGCCCGGTTGTTCGGCAGTGATGCCGGCGTCGATCCCTACACCCGGACGGTATCGGACGTTTACCAGGACCTGTTCCAGCAAGGTTCCTTCATCGGCAAGGGCATCTACGACGTGGACGCGTTCACCTGCGCCCTTGAAGGTTGCTTGCCGGATAACCAGATTCTCAGCCACGACCTGATCGAAGGGTGTTATGCACGATCCGGCCTGCTCAGCGACGTGCAAGTCTACGAGCAATACCCCTCGCGCTATGGTGCCGATGTCAATCGACGGCATCGCTGGGTTCGCGGCGACTGGCAACTGCTGCCGTGGACATTGCCCTGGGCGCGCAACGCCGACGGCAAGTGGGTGCGCAACAGACTGAGCGTCATGGCACGCTGGAAGATTCTGGACAATCTGCGACGCAGCCTGGAACCGCTGGCGCTGTTGCTGATGTTTGCATGGGGTTGGTTTGCCAGCAGTCAGCCCTTGAACTGGACCCTGACAGTCATCGGGTTGATGGTGATTCAACCGTTGCTGCGAGCGGTGACCGATCTGATGCAGCCACCCGCTGATGTGCCCTATGGACAATACCTCAGGGCGCTGCTGGGTGATCTGGCACAAGACCTGGCCCGGGCTGGTCTGACGCTCGCCTGGCTACCCTTCGAGATGTTCTACAGCGCCGACGCAATCCTGCGCTCGCTCTGGCGAATCGGCTTCAGCCGACGCCTGCTTTTGCAATGGCAGCCCTCGCGCGAGGTGGAGCGCACCACCGATAACCGGCTGTCCGGCCTCTATCGCCAGATGTGGATCGAGCCCGTGTCGGCCCTGATTGCACTGGCCCTGCTGGTGAAGGATCCGCACACGCTGGCCATCGCTAGCCCGCTGTTGTTGTCGTGGTTAGTGGGCCCCTGGATCGCTTGGTGGCTCAGTTCGGCACCCACGCCGTCGGTGTTCGCACCGTCGACGGATGATTTGCGCTTCCTGCGGTTGCTGGCGCGCAAGACCTGGGGGTTCTTCGATCAATTCGTCGGGCCTCAGGATCACTGGCTGCCACCGGACAACGTGCAGGAAGAACCCGGGCCTGTCATTGCCCATCGCACCTCGCCGACCAATATGGGCATGTCGCTGCTCGCCCACTTGGCCGCTCACGATTTCGGTTACTTGAGCACCGAACGGCTGCTGTCCCGGCTTGCGGCGTCGCTGGACAGCATGGACGGTCTGGAGCGTCATCGGCAGCACTTCTATAACTGGTACGACACACAGACTCTCGAGCCGCTGCGTCCGCATTACGTTTCCACCGTCGACAGCGGTAACCTGGCGGGCCTGCTGCTGACCTTGAGCACCGGCATTGTGCAGCTTGCAGATGCCCCGATGTTCGGCCCTGCCGTGATCAAGGGCCTGCGCGATACCCTGGATATCCTTGCAGATTCCCAACGCGCCTCGGGGGCGGATGAATACGCTCTGCAACTGAGAAAAGGCTTTGAACAAGTCTCGCTGGCTGCGACCACTGAGGCGCTGGCAGACCTGCTGCACACGGCTCGCATCATGGTCACCAGCCAGCCAGCGGACATCGACGAAGAAAGCCTCTACTGGCGAGAAGCGTTTACCCGTCAATGCATCGACTGGACAGAAGAGCTGCAGCGTTATCGCCTCCCTGCCCCCTCGGTTCCGATTGATTTGCCTCGTACCTTGCGTCAACTGGCCGACTTGAACACCGCCGACTGGGCCGCCGAGCATCACCCTGAAGTCGAGCGGGTCCGCAATGACGCCGGGCAGCGTCTGGAAACCCTGAAGCGTCTGGCGGTATTGGCGACGTCGCTGGCGCAGATGGATTTCTCGTTGCTTTACGACCACCAGCGTGACCTGTTTGTCATCGGTTACAACGCCGAGGAGCGCAGGCTCGACACCGGTTACTACGACCTGCTGGCGTCCGAAGTGCGGCTGACCAATTACGTGGTCATCGCTCAAGGACAAATCCCCCAACGCGCCTGGTTCACTCTGGGAAGGCTGCTGAGTGAAAACGCTGGCGTACCGACGTTGCTGTCCTGGTCCGGCTCGATGTTCGAATACCTGATGCCAATGCTGGTGATGCCCAACTTTGAGGGCAGCCTGTTGGACCAGACTTGCCGCGCCGCCGTGTCGGTACAGATCGAACATGGCAACAGGCTGGGCATTCCCTGGGGCGTTTCGGAATCGGGTTACGCCACCGTCGACGCACACTTCAATTATCAATACCGCGCCTTCGGCGTTCAGGCCCTGGGGCTCCAGCGCGGACTGAGCAACGACGTCGTGATTGCGCCCTACGCCAGCGCCCTGGCGTTGATGGTCGATGCCGATGCGGCCTGCAAAAACCTGCAACGCCTCGCCCGCCAAGGCTCCTCTGGACGTTTCGGTCTGTATGAAGCAGTGGATTACACCGAGGCCCGCTTACCGCGCGGCCAA
This sequence comes from Pseudomonas sp. LBUM1670, assembly GCF_059695695.1. Taxonomy (NCBI): domain Bacteria; kingdom Pseudomonadati; phylum Pseudomonadota; class Gammaproteobacteria; order Pseudomonadales; family Pseudomonadaceae; genus Pseudomonas; species Pseudomonas sp. LBUM1670. The sequence goes on from NZ_CP166783.1 coordinate 3,488,801, forward strand.
CACTTCATCGTGGTCCGGTCGTTCATGGCCCACCACCAGGGCATGAGCTTGCTGGCCTTGACCAGCCGACTGCTCGATCAACCCATGCAACGGCGATTCGAGGCCGACCCGGCGCTGCGATCGGCCCTGCTGCTGCTACAGGAGCGCGTGCCGAAAGCCGCCGCGCCGTACCTGCAAACCACCCAGTCGCCCGTACTCGGCGATGTTGGCCAAAGCCAGGGCACCGGGCTTCGGGTGTTCACTGATCCAGGACGCAAACGTCCGGCCGTGCAATTACTCTCCAACGGTCGCTACCACGTCATGCTGACCAGCGGCGGCGGCGGTTACAGCCGCCGCAATGAAATGGCGATCACCCGTTGGCAGGAGGACACCTCACAGGACAATTGGGGGATGTTCTGCTACCTGCGTGATGTCCAGACCAACACGGTCTGGTCGGCTGCGCATCAACCGACGTTGCATCAACCCGAGAGCCACGAGGCGATCTTCTGCGATTCCCGTGCAGAGTTCCGTGTGCGCAACCTGGATTTCGACACGCACCTGGAGATTGTTGTCTCCCCTGAAGACGACATCGAACTGCGCCGCCTGCATGTCACCAACCGAGCGACATCGGCCAAAACACTGGAGATCACCACCTACGCCGAAGTCGTGCTGACCACCCCGGTCAGCGACGCGATGCACCCGGCGTTCAGCAAGCTGTTTGTGCAGACTGAATTACTGCCTGCGCTTCAGGCCATTGTCTGCAGCCGCCGCCCCCGGGCCAGCGATGAACCGACGCCGTGGATGTGCCATTTGCTGGCGGCACACGGGGTGGACATCGATGCGATCTCGTACGAAACCGATCGCGCCCGGTTCATCGGCCGAGGACGCAGCCTGGTGTCACCTGCCGCCCTTGATGCCAATTGCCAGCGCTTGTCAGGCAGTGCAGGCCCGGTGCTCGATCCGGTGATCGCGATTCGCTGCAGGATTACCCTGCAACCCGGCCAACAGGCCACCATCGACTTGGTTACGGGTGTCGCCAACAGCCGTGATGACTGCCTTTATCTCATCAACAAATACCGCGACCGCCACCTCGCCGACCGGGTGTTCGACCTGTCCTGGACCCATAGCCAGGTGCTTCTGCGTCAGCTCAACGCCTCGTTGTCCGACGCCCGTCTGTTCGAGCAGATGGCCTCGTCGCTGCTTTATGCGAATGCCTCGATGCGCGCCGACAATGCGGTGCTGATTGCCAATCGCCGCAATCAGCCGGGACTCTGGGGTCAGGCCATCTCCGGCGACCTGCCCATCGTTTTGCTGCAAATCCAAAGCCTGGACAACATCGCCCTGGTGCAGCAATTGATTCAGGCCCACGCCTACTGGCGGCAAAAAGGCTTGGTGGTCGATTTGTTGATCTGGAACGAAGATCAGGCGGGTTATCGCCAGCAACTGCAGGACGCGATCCTGGGCCTTATCACCTCCGGCAGTGAAGCCACTCTGCTGGATCGTCCGGGCGGGATTTTTGTGCGCCCCGCACAGCAGATGTCGAATGAAGATCGCGTGCTGTTCCTCTCGGTTGCCAGGCTGGTGCTGAGCGAAGATTTGGGCAGCCTGGCCGAACAGATTCATCGCCGCAAAGTATCACCGGTGCACGCGCCGTTTGTGGCGACCCGGTATTTTCAGCCTCGGCCGGCATCGGTACGACCGAACCGTCCCTTCCTGTTGTTGAGCAACGAATATGGCGGCTTCAGCGCCGATGGCGGTGAGTACATCGTCACCGGGCTCGCGCCCGATCCGACACCCGCGCCCTGGGTTAACGTGATCGCCAATGCCCATCTCGGTACGGTGGTCTCGGAAGCCGGCAGTGCCTATACCTGGGCCGAAAACGCCCATGAATTTCGCCTGACGCCCTGGCATAACGACCCGGTGACCGATCGCAGCGGCGAAGCCATTTACCTGCGTGATGAAGAGACCGGGCACTTTTGGTCTGCAATGCCTCAACCCTGCCCCGGACAAGGCCCGTACCAGACCCGTCACGGTTTCGGTTACAGCGTGTTCGAACATGAAGAAGACGGCATTTACAGCGAGCTGTGGATCTATGTGGCGCTGGATGCGCCGATCAAATTTTCGCGGCTATTGTTGAGCAACCGCTCGGGACGCCGCCGATCATTGTCGGTCACAGGGTATGTGGAATGGGTGCTGGGCGATCTGCGCAGTAAATCGGCGATGCATGTGGTCACCCAATCGGATCCCGCCAGCGGGGCCTTCTTCGCCCGCAACGCCTACTCGGTGGAGTTTTCCGAGCAGGTGGCGTTCTTTGACACCGACACGCTCGATCACGGTGTCAGCGGTGACCGTACTGAATTCGTTGGCCGCAGTGGCACCCTGGCCTCACCGGCAGCGATGCAGCACGCTGGTCTGTCCGGGCGCATGGGCGGCGGTCTGGACCCTTGTGCCGCTCTGCAAGTGTCGATCGAACTCGGCGATGGCGATACCCGGGAAGTCATTCTGCGCTTGGGGGCGGCCTCCTCCAGTAATGCCGCCACCCAGCTGGTGCAACGTTATCGGGGCAGCCTGGCGGCCGCCGAGGAATTGCACAAAGTACGGGAACACTGGCGCTCATTGCTCGGGGCCATTCGTATCGAAACGAGCGCGCCTGCGGTCGACGTCATGGTCAACGGCTGGTTGATGTACCAGGTCATCGCGTGCCGTTTCCAGGCCCGAAGCGGCTACTACCAGTCAGGTGGTGCCATCGGCTTTCGCGATCAGTTGCAGGACAGCATGGCGATGATTCATGCCGATCCTGCAGCCGTGCGAGCGCATCTGCTGCTGTGCGCCGGCCATCAGTATGTGGAAGGCGACGTGCAACACTGGTGGCACCCGCCGATGAATCGGGGCGTTCGCACCGCCTGCTCCGATGACTTTTTGTGGCTGGTGGCCGCCACCAACCGCTATGTCGAAATGACCGCAGACGTGGGTGTACTGGAAGAGGCCGCCGGGTACCTGGAAGGACGCCAACTGGCGGCCGGCGAAGAGTCCTACTATGACCTCCCCGGGGTATCGCCCGTGCGAGAGTCCCTGTATCAACACTGCGTGCGTGCCATCGAACACAGCCTGCGTCGCGGTCATCACGGGTTGCCGCTGATGGGCTCCGGTGACTGGAACGACGGCATGAATCGCGTCGGCCATCTGGGTGCAGGTGAAAGTGTCTGGCTGGGCTTCTTCAGCTATCAGGTGCTGGAGCAATTTGCGGTGACCGCTCACCTGCACGGTGATCACGAATTTGCCAAACGCTGCAGCGACAGCGCGGTGACACTGCAACGCAACCTCGATCAAAGTGCCTGGGACGGCGCCTGGTATCGCCGTGCCTGGTTCGATGACGGACAAATGCTCGGTTCGGCGAGCAATGAAGAATGTCGTATCGATTCCATTGCTCAAAGCTGGTCAGTGCTGTCAGGGGCCGGCCCTGCCGTCCGCCAGATCAAGGCCATGCAGTCATTGGATGAGCATCTGATCAAACGTGACATCCGCGCCGTGTTGCTGCTTGATCCACCATTTGACAAGGGCGCCCTGGACCCCGGCTACATCAAGGGCTACGTGCCTGGCGTGCGCGAGAACGGAGGTCAGTACACGCATGCTGCCGTTTGGGCGGGCATGGCGTTTGCGCAGTTGGGTGAAGCCGGCAAAGCCTGGGAACTGTTGAATCTAATCAACCCCGCCGCCCCTGCCAACAGCGCTCAAATCGACACCTATAAGGTCGAGCCCTATGTCATGGCCGCGGATGTCTACGGCGCCGCTCCCCATGCCGGGCGTGGAGGCTGGACCTGGTACACCGGTTCTGCCGGCTGGATGTATCGACTGATTGTCGAGTCATTGCTGGGCGTACAACGCAGCGGCCGCACGCTCAGAATCGAACCGCTGATACCCGTCGACTGGCCGGGCTTCATCTTGCACTACCGCTTCGGCAGAACCCTCTACCACTTTGATGTGCGTCAGGGCAGTTCGACCTTCACCTCCATGACCCTCGACGGTCAGCCATTGAGTGATTCGGCGCTGACACTGGATGACGGCGGCCTGGAGCATTGGGTTCGGGTAGAGTGTCGCGTCCGGTCACCCAGGCCTCAGGCGCTGGAATACGTGCATGCCGCCGATGAATAGACATTGAACACCAGCCATGGCGTGCATGGGAGTACCCTGAGCGGGCACACCCCTGTTCCGCCACGGATGCTCTGCCATGCTCGCTTCCCCCACTCCCGGCCACAATCATCTACTGGCGGCGCTACCGGCCGTCGACCTCCAGCGCCTTGTTCCGCATCTGGAGCAAGTCAATCTGGCGCTGGGCGATGTGCTGTATGAACCGGGGGACACTTTGCGGCACGTTTACTTTCCGACCGACGCCATCGTCTCCCTGCTTCATGTCACGGAAAACGGCTCGTCAGCAGAAATCGCCGTGGTCGGAAACGAGGGTTTGATCGGCATTGCGCTGTTCATGGGCGGCGAAAGCACATCCAGTCGGGCGGTGGTGCAAAGTGCCGGCGGTGCGTTTCGCCTGCCTGGGCAAAAACTCAAGAAAGAGTTCAACCGTCATGGTGATCTGCTCCTGCTGATGCTGCGATACACCCAGGCCCTGATCACGCAGATGTCACAGACCGCCCTGTGCAATCGCCATCACTCGATCGATCAGCAATTGTGTCGATGGCTGCTGTTGTCGCTGGATCGCCTGCACGGCAATCGCCTGAACATGACCCAGGAGCTGATCGCCAACATGCTGGGCGTGCGCCGCGAAGGCGTCACGGAAGCGGCCGGCAAACTGCAGCGTCAAGGCGTCATCGAGTACAGCCGGGGCCAGATCACGGTACTGGACAGAGCGCGCCTTGAACGGCTCAGCTGCGAGTGTTACCTGGTGGTCAAGACCGAAACCGATCGGCTGTTGCATTACACCCGTCGTCAGGACGAGTGAGGCGTTCGAATTGATTGCCGGCGGCAATACCGGCTGTCCCTTAACCCTGTCAGCGAGCAGATATCGCTCCAGCTAACCGAGCTAAAGCCTAGGATGGATGAGCAAACCTATAAATGAGACGGAGTTCATTGTATGCCTTATGACGCAAGTATCATCAAACGCTTCAAGGATGAAACCGATGGACTGACGGGGGATTACTGGGTGGAATCCTTGCGGGATGGTACCCCCATTCTGATTCGTGAGTTGGCAGAGTCTGATCGGGATCGGGATCTAGCCTTTTTTAACCAGCTAGGCAAAGGCAAACCGCATTTTCATTTCTTAGCCTCGTTCAGCAATCTAGTAGAACCCCACGACAAGCTCATGGACATCAACCTGCAAAATCGCATGGCCTACATTGCGTTGGGATACGAAGGCAATCAGCTCGTTGAGATTGGCACTGCGCGTTACGGGGCGTACGAAGGTGATGCTCACTGCGAGTTCGCCGTTGCTGTTCGTGATAGCTGGCAACGACGAGGTATCGCCACTGCACTGTTACAACATTTGATGGATACCGCCACACGCCAAGGCTTCAGCAAAATTTCGTCAATGGATTCGTCAAATAACGAGGCCATGCACGGATTGGCAGTTAGTATGGGATTTACCAGCAGAGTTGATGAACAGCATGGGCCGCAGATTTTTCATGAATATACTTTAGCGCCCTAGTTTAAAAAGGGCAGCTGGGTTACCTGTTCGTGTTGATGCTTGAGCAGCAGTTGCTGCGCGCAGATAAATGTTCAGCGTCAACGGCAGGCGCTGTTCTGGATCGGTTGCGGCCCCTCATGAACGGCCGCAAGCGGCCGATTCTGTTGAAAAAGTCCATCCGGCCATGCCGCTCGTGCATTGCTCGGTGAAAACGCCTTTTTTACACGCTGCTACTTGAAATCTGAGCCCGGAAGCCTCTGCCAAAAGTAAAGATTTCAATCTCGGACGCGTACTTTTCTGCTGCGTAAACCATGGCCGACTTTTTCAACAGAATCGGCCATATACGGACGTTGGGTGTGAGTCGTGGCTCTCTGGGAGCTGCTATTGGCAAGTTTGCCCAGGCGAGCGTAAATCCCCCCGGATTGCAGGGCCTCCTGGACGAGTTGCTCCCATTGGCGACGCCACCTTTCTACGAAATCGCACCATCCTGAATGAGGCTCCGAAGCAGCCCTTGAGCGATGCGGCCTGACTTGCCATCGTATTTTTCGCGCTCCAACAAGTTGACCAGATCAACCATGGAGTAGAAACGCACTCGTTTGTTGCGGATACGGCCAAGTCGGTAGCAGGGTGTGTCTTACCAGTTCCCGGCCCGCCGATGAGCACGACAGTCTGCGCGGTATCCATAAACTCCAGGTTGGCCAGTTCTCTGACCAGGCGGGCATTTGCGCTGGAAGCGCTGTAATCGAAACCTGCGAAGGCACGATGCATGGGGCCGATTTAGAAATCTGCGTCAAGCAACAAACTGACTTGGTGAACGCCGGCAGTAAGAGATGCTCGAGCAACACAAACCCTGTCCGAACCGTTTGATGGGTCTGGCCTGGGGTCTCATTCAGGTAGCGAAAATTTTGCCTTTAATGCCCCCGCTGAATTGGCGCCGTTCGATCAATCTCGGCGTCCCGTCATTTAAAGTGCGCCGAGAATAACGCGCTGCCTGCCCGGGAAGCGAGCCGTTCAGTACCCGGTGGCTTGCCAGCCGCCCCCCAGGCTCTGGATCAGCGCGACACTGCCCTGACTGAGCTGGCCCTGGGTGTCCCGCAGATTCTGCTCGGCTTGCAGCAACACCAGTTGCTGGGTCAGCACCGCCTCTTGGCTGACGGTGCCAGCGCGCAACTGCGCCTCCTGACTACCGAACAGTTGCTGGTTGCGCTGATAAACCTGCTGGAAGGCGTCGGCCTGGGTTTGCAGGTGGTTGATGGCCGAGAGGTTGTCTTCAACGTTCTGCAAGGCGCTGAGCACAGTGCCGCGGTAATTGGCGGCGATTTGGTCGTAGCTGGCCTCGGCCTGTTTGACCGCTGCCTCGCGGGCGCCGCCGTCGAACAGGGTTTCGGCCAATGCAGGGCCCAGGGTCCAGATGCGATTGGGCAAGGAGAACAAGCCGCCCAGGGCGCTACCGCGAAAGCCGAGCTGGGCGGTGAGGTCCATAGTGGGAAAGAATGCGGCTTCGGCGACGCCGATTTTCGCGTTGGCCGCCGCCGCCGAGCGTTCGGCAGCCACCACATCGGGGCGGCGCTGGAGCAGGGTCGAAGGCAAGGTCAGCGGTGGCCGAGGCAGGACGAAGGTGAAGTCATTGCGCGATGCTACAGCAAACTCGCTCGGTGCCACGCCCACTAACACCGCCAAGGCATGTTCATATTGCTCGCGATCGCGCAGCGAGGTCTGCAGATCGGCAATCGAGGTAGTCAGTTGATCCTGGGCTACCAGGAGTTGGTCGTTGGTGGCGACACCCTGGGTGTACTGGGACTGGATCATGTCCAGCAACTGCTGATTGATCTTCTGTTGCTGTTGCAGCAGCCGCACGTCGATATCCATCTGCCGCAGCGCGAGGTAGTTACTGGCCACGCTGGAGCTGATGGACAGCCGCACCCCAGCCAGCAAGGCATCGGATTGCTGGGCCGTCGCCTGGCTCGACTCGATGCCACGGCGTACCTCGCCCCACAGGTCCGGCTCCCAACTGGCGGTCAAGGTGGCGCTGAAGCTGGTCTTGACCCCGCTTGAGGTGGTGCTGGTGGTGCTGGTGGTGCTATCGCCGCCCTCCCCCCGCGAACCCGACAAGCCCACGCCAACCGTCGGCCACAGCCCGGCCCGACTCGACGCCACCTGCGCCTTGGCCAACCGATAAGCCGCTTCAGCAGCAATGATCGACTGGTTGGCCTTGGCCGAACGCGCCACAAGGTCGTTCAACACCGGGTCCTGATAAGCCAGCCACCACTGGCTGTCCAACGCGCCTTGGGGATTGGCCGCCGCCCGCTGCCACTGCGCGCCTTCCTTGAACGACTGCGGCAACTCCATTGCAGGCTTCTGGTAGTCAGGCCCGACCATGCAGCCACCGAGTACCAGGCTGATGAACAGCACGCTGTATTTAAGTTTCATAACCTTGCTTCCTTACGCCGCCCCAGGCGCCGGGACGCCCGGTCGAGCCACAGGTAGATCACTGGAGTGGTGTACAGCGTCAGCACCTGGCTGAGCAGCAAACCACCAATAATCGAAATACCCAAAGGCCGGCGCAACTCCGAGCCGTAGCCGGTGCCCAGCACCAGCGGCAATGCGCCGAGAATGGCCGCCAGGGTGGTCATCATGATTGGCCTGAAACGAATCAGGCAGGCGCGCCGAATCGCTTCCCTGGCCGTCAGTCGGAACTCCCGGCGCTCGGTGATGGCGAAGTCGATCATCATGATTGCGTTCTTCTTCACGATACCGATCAGCAGAATCACCCCCACCAGCGCAATGATCGACAACTCGGTGCCCGTCAGCAGCAAGGCGATCAACGCGCCCACACCGGCCGAGGGCAAGGTCGAGAGGATGGTCAGTGGGTGCATCAGGTTTTCGTAGAGGATGCCCAGCACGATATACACCGACAGCAGTGCAGCGACGATCAGCAACGGCTCGCTGGCCACCGACGACTGGAACACCTGGGCTGTTCCGGCAAACTGGCCGACCACACTGGCAGGCATGCGCAACTGCTTCACGGCGTCGTCCACCAGCGCGGTAGCCTGGCCGATGGAGGTGCCAGGGGCCAGGTTGAACGATACGGTCACCGCTGGAAAGGTGCCTTGGTGGCTGATGGAGATCGCCGTGCGTGCCAACGAGTTATCGGCAATCGCCGACAACGGCACCAGGGTTTTCTGGATGGCCAGGTTGGGGGCCGGCGTATTGCCTTTGGTGGTCGCCACGGTGCCCGTCGGCACGTAAGTACCCTTGAGCGCCGAGGGATCGGTCCAGTACTGCGGGGCGATTTCCATCACCACGTGATACTGGTTGGCGGCGCGGTAAAGGGTCGCGACCTGCCGCTGGCCAAATGCGTCGTACAGCGTCTGGTCCGCCGCCGAGATACTGACCCCGAGTCGCGCCGCCGTATCCCGATTGATCGTCACATTGGCCAGCAGGCTGTTGTCCTGCTGGTCGGTATTGAGGTCTGTGATTTGCGGCAACTTGCGCAACACCTCCACTACTTTGGGCACCCACTCGTCCAGGGATTCCTGGTCATCGGCGGTCAGGGTGTATTGGTACAGCGCGCCACTTTGCCGGCCGCCAACCGTGATGTCCTGTGACGATTGCAGGTAAAGTTTGGTCCCCGGCAGGTCGCCGAGGGTGTGGCGGATTTGCCCGATCACGTCGGTGGCGCTGTTCTTGCGATCGGCCAGTGGCTTGAGCAACACAAACAGCCGCGCACTGTTGACCGCCCCGCCACCCCCCCCCCCGCCACCGACAAAGCCGGCCGTGTTTTCAATATTGGGGTTTTGCATCACCTTGCGGTTAATCTCAGTGAAGTCCTTCTGCATCGCCCCATAGGAAATGCTCTGGTTCGCGAGGATGCTGCCCTGCAGGCGGCCGGTGTCTTCCTGTGGAAAGAAGCCCTTGGGCACCAGCACGTACAGCACCCCGGCGAGGACGATCACCAGCACTGTCACCAGGCCCATCAGCAGCGTGTGGTCGATGACCCAGCCTAGGGTGCAGTCATAGAAGCGGTGAAAGCGTGAGTCCGGGTGTTCGTTGCCCTCGCGGATTTCCTTCGGTGCCCGCAGCAGCACGCTGGCCAGCATCGGTGTCACCGTCAGGGAAATCAGCATCGAAATCACTATGGCGGTCGACAGCGTCACCGAAAACTCACGGAACAACCGCCCGACAATCCCGCCCATCAAGAGCAGCGGAATAAATACCGCCACCAGGGACACACTGATGGTCAACACCGTGAAACCCACTTCCTGCACCCCGGCCATTGCGGCTTCCACCCGGGTCTTGCCGCGCTCCAGGTGGCGCATGATGTTTTCCACCACCACGATGGCATCGTCCACCACAAAACCGGTGGAAATAGTCAGCGCCATAAGCGACAGGTTGTTCAGGCTATAGCCAAGGAAATACATGGCGCCGAAGGTCCCCAGCAACGACAGCGGCACCACGATCGCCGGCACCAGGGTGCTGCGCCAGTCACGGAAGAAGCCGAACGTCACCAGGGTCACCAATAGGATCGACACCAACAACGTCACCTCGACGTCGTGCAGAGACGCGCGAATGGTGGTGGTGCGATCCATCAGCAGGTTGAGCTTGATGGACGCCGGGATCGAGCTCTGCAGCAAAGGCATCGAGGCCTTCACCGCGTCCACCGTCTCGATCACGTTGGCCCCCGGCTGCTTGAACACCACCAACAGCACCGCGGGTTTGCCGTTGGACAGGCCGAAGTTGCGCAGGTCCTGGACGTCCTCGCGCACGTAGCCAAGGTCAGCTATGCGGATCAGGTCACCGTTGTGCTCCTTGACCACCAGCGGCCCGTAGTCCTCAGTGTTGAGCAGTTGATCATTTGCGCCGATGCCATAGGACTGGTCACCGATGACCACCGAGCCCTTGGGCAGGTTGACGTTGGAGGCGCTGACCACCTGGCGCACCTGTTCCAGGCTGACACCGTACTGGTTGAGCCGGTCCGGGTTCAGTTCCACCCGCACCGCCGGCAATGCGCCGCCGCCCACGGTGACGTCGCCTACCCCGGTGGTTTGCAACAGCCGTTGCTCCAGCAAGGTCGAGGCCACGTCATACATCTGCCCCGGCGTGGCGCTGTCGGAGGTCAGGCTGATAATCAGGATCGGCGAATCGGCCGGGTTGACCTTGCGGTAAGTCGGGTTGCCGGACAGGTCGCTGGGCAGATTACTGCGGGCGGCGTTGATTGCCGCCTGCACATCCCGGGCGGCGCCGTCGATATCGCGGTTCAAGTCGAACTGCAAGATGATGTTGGCCGAGCCCAGGCTGCTGGATGAGGTCATTTGCGTGACCCCGGCGATCTGCCCGAACTCTCGCTCCAGAGGCGTGGCCACGGAACTGGCGACAGTGGTTGGATCGGCACCGGGCAGCGAGGCACTGACGCTGATGGTCGGGAAGTCCACCTCCGGCAGCGGCGCCACCGGCAACAGCATGAACGCCAGCGCCCCAAACAGCGCCAGCCCTGCCGCCAGTAACGTGGTGGCGATGGGACGCTTGATAAACGGCGCGCCGAGGTTCATCGCCATCAGTCCGTTTCAACCGGGCGACGGCTGAAACGCTGCCCCAGGCCGTGCATGGCGAGAAAGATCACCGGGGTGGAAAACAGCGTCAACAACTGGCTGAGCAACAGGCCGCCGATGATCGCGATCCCCAGTGGATGCCGCAGCTCCGAACCGATACCAGTACCCAGCGCCAGTGGCACCGCGCCAAACAGCGAGGCCATGCTGGTCATCAGGATCGGTCGGAAGCGCAATTCCGCCGCCTGGCGAATCGCCGCCGTCGGGTTCAGGCCGCCCTTGCGCAACAGCTCCAGGGCGAAGTCCACCATCATGATGCCGTTTTTCATCACAATGCCAATCAACAGGACAATCCCGATCAGGCCAATGATGTCGAACTGCGTACCGGTTACCAGCAGCGCCAGCAACGCCCCGAGGGCCGCCGACAGCAGCGTCGACAGGATCGTCACAGGGTGCACGAAGCTCTCATAGAGAATCCCCAGCATCAGGTACACCACCACAATCGCCGCCACCACCAGGAACACCTGATTGGACAACGACGACTCGAACGTCGCCGCCGCGCCTTCCAGGTTGGCCTGCACCGACAGCGGCAAACCGACCTTGGCCTCGATGTCCTGCAGCAGCGTAAGCGCCGCGCCCAAGGTCTGGCCGGGAGCGAGGTTGAAGGACACATCGGCATAGGGAAATTGTCCCAGGCGGTTGATGGTGAGCGGCGTGCGCACCACCTTCAGGGTCGCCATACTTGACAGCGGCGCCACACCGCCGGCGGGAATGTCGACGTACAAACCGGTGAGCAGATCCGGCAGGTTGCGCGGCAGATGATCGGTGGCGATCACCACGTGGTACTGGTTGAGCTGGGTGTAGATGGTCGACACCTGGCGCTGGCCAAAAGCGTCGTACAGCACGTCATCGATGGCTTGCGGGGTGATGCCGAGGCGCGAGGCAGTGGCGCGGTCGAACGTCAGCTGGATCTGGTTGCCGAACTGCATCGCTTGGCTTTGCACATCGATAAACATTGGGTCTTGCTTAACCGCCGCCAGCAGCTTGTTGCTCCACTGTTCCAGTTCATCCAGGTCGTTGGCTTGCAGGCCAAGGCGATAGCTGGTGGTGGACACCGTGGCGTCGAGGGTCAGGTCCTGCACCGAGTGCAGGTACAGCCGGATGCCGGCGTCGTCGGCGTTGACATCGGCCAGTCGGCGGATCACCTCGGTGGCGCTGTCGCGCTCGCCACGGGGCTTGAGGTTGATCAGCAGGTTGCCCTGGTTGATGGTGGGGTTGGTCTGGTCGATGCCGACGAAGGACGACAGGCTCTGCACCGCCGGGTCCTTGAGGATTCGTGCCGCCAAGCGCTGCTGCTCGATCTGCATCTGCTGGAAGGAAATGGTCGGCGACGCCTGGGAAATACCCTGGATCAGGCCGGTGTCCTGGTCGGGGAAAAAGCCCTTGGGCATGATCACCAGCGTCATCAGGGTCAGCGCGGCGGTGAACACCACCGAGATCAGCGTCAGGGTGCGGTGGGCCAGGACCCAGTCCAGGCCTCGGACGTACTGGGTGTTGATGCGGTCGAAGAAATCTGCGCGACGCTCCTCGTGCTTATTCCTCAGCATTCGCGCGCACATCATCGGCGTCAGGGTCAGGGAAATCAGCGCCGAGATAACGATGGTCACGGCCACGGTCATGGCAAATTCGCGGAACAGTCTGCCGACTACATCGCCCATGAACAGCAGCGGGATCATCACCGCAATCAAGGCGATGGACAGTGAAATGATGGTGAAGCCAATCTGCTCCGAGCCCTTGAGCGCCGCCTCCAGCGGAGAGTCGCCGGCCTCAATGTAGCGGGTGATGTTTTCGATCATGACGATGGCGTCATCCACCACAAACCCGATGGCGATGGTCAACGCCATCAGCGTCAGGTTATTCAGGGAAAAGCCTAGGGCGTAGGCCACCGCCAGTGTGCCCACCAGAGTCAGCGGCACGGTGACCGCCGGAATGATCGTGGCCGCGATATTGCGCAGAAAGATGAAAATCACGATCACTACCAGCAGCACCGCCACTGCCAGTTCGTACTGCACGTCGGTGACCGAGGCGCGGATGGTTTGCGTACGGTCCGTCAGCACCTCGACCTTCAAGGTCCCCGGCAGACTGGCCCGCAACTTGGGGAGCAATTGCTGCACGCGGTCCACCACCTCAATGACGTTAGCGCCGGGCTGGCGCTGGATATTCAGCACAATCGACGGCGTGCTGTTGGTCCATGCGGCCTGTCGCGGGTTCTCCGGACCCTGGGTGGAACTGGCGATCTGCGACAGGCGAATCGGTGCGCCGTTTTTATAAGCGATTACCAGGTCGCGGTATTCGTCGGCGGATTGCAGCTGGTCGTTGGCGCCAATGGAATAAGCCTGGAACTTGCCGTCGATATTGCCCTTGGCCTGGTTGACGTTGGCCGTGCCCAGGGAGGTGCGCAGGTCATCGAGGGAAAGCCCGAGGTTGTTCAGCGTCGACGTATTGGCTTCGACCCGCACAGCCGGTCGCTGGCCGCCGCTGATGGTCACCAGGCCGACGCCGGTGATCTGCGAAATATTCTGCGCCAGGCGGGTGTCGGCCAGGTCTTCGACCTTGGTCAACGGCAGTACGTCCGAGGTCAGGGACAAGGTCAGCACCGGTGCATCTGCCGGGTTGACCTTGCTGTACACCGGCGGATACGGCAGGTTGGCTGGCAGGAAAGTACCGGCCGCGTTGATGGCCGCCTGCACTTCCTGTTCGGCAACGTCCAGGGAAAGCGACAGGTCGAATTGCAAGGTCACCACCGAGGCACCGTCGGAACTGGTGGAGTTCATCGACTTCAGGCCGGGCATTTCGCCGAGCTGACGTTCCAGGGGGGCGGTGATCGACGAGCTGACCACGTCCGGGCTGGCGCCGGGGTATTGGGTGAAGACCTGGATGGTCGGGTAGTCCACCTCCGGCAACGCCGATACCGACAACAGGTGATAACCCAGCATCCCCAGCAACAGCACCGCGACCATCATCAAGGTGGTGGCTACAGGACGTTCGATAAAGGGCCGCGAAATATTCATGATCGGCAGGGCCTCACTGTACGACGACCTTCACCAGCGAGCCGTCATCCAGTTTGTCGGCGCCTTCGGTAACCACCTGTTCGCCCGGCTTCACAGCGTTGTCGAGCACCGCCGAGACATCGCCCATGGCCGGGCCGGTCTTGATATTGCGCAGGCTGGCCATGGTGCCGTTGACCACGAACACGAAGTCCCCCTTGCTGCCGTGCTGGATCGCCCGGGTCGGTACCACGGCGAATTGAGTCAAGGTGTCGGCCTTGAGGAGCGCGTTGACGAACTGGTTGGGAAACAATGCATTGCCCGAATCATCGAACTGCGCCTTGACCTTGATGGTGCCGGTGGTGGTGTCCACCTGGTTATCCAAGGCCAACAGACTGCCGGTGGCCAGCAAGTTCTTTTTATCGCGGTCGTAGGCCAGCACGGTCACCGCGCCACGGCCCATGGCCTGGTTGATCGCGCCCAGGTCATCCTCGGGCACGGCGAACACCACGGTGGCCGGGTTCATCTGGGTAATGACCACAATGCCTGTATTGCTGGTGGTGGTGACGTAGTTGCCGGGGTCCACCAGGCGCAGGCCGACTCTGCCGTCGACAGGGGAAGTGATGGTGCAATAACTCAGTTGCACCTCAAGGTTCTGCACATTGCCCTGGTCGGCGGCCACGGTGCCCTGTTGTTGCTGGACCAGGGAGGCTTGCGTATCAAGGGTTTGCTGGCTGGTAGAGCCGGCCTTGACCAGTTCGCGGTAGCGCGCCAGGTCGCGCTGGGCGTTACTCAATACCGCCTGGTCGTGGGCCAGGTTGCCCTTGGCCATCGCCAGCTGGGCTTTCAAGGCACGGTCGTCGATTCGGGCGATGATCTGGCCCTTGCTCACGCGCTGGCCTTCCTTGAATTCCACACTGCTGAGAATGCCGTCGACCTGGGTGACCACGGTCACACTGCGGGTCGGCGTGACGGTACCGAGGGCGTCGATATAGACCGGCACATCATGCAAGGCGGCCGGTACCACCGCGACCGGTTCACCAGGGGCCAGCGGCTTGCCTTTGTGCTGGCCGCCAAAGAAGTGCACACACAGGGCAATCAACAACGCGACCAACAACGTGCCGACTGCCCAGGCGAACGTACGTCGTCTGCTTTTCTCCACGGGTTTCTCACTCGAACGCCGAAATCAGGAGGCCGCGCCAAGGCCAAGTGGCACTCCGCTGATTGAAATCTAACAGCGCGTTCGGTCTATGTTTGTACAACCGTGTATGCGTTCAGCATCAAGACAGGAAAAGGCAGCTGCAGCCCCCCGTAACGCTAGGGCGCGCACAGACAATCAACGAAACCTGTAGGGTGTCAGCGCCGTGCGGCCTGTGGTGATCCGGGCGTTTGAACGCCACTTCCACCGGCACAACAAGCCGGCTTGCGTGCTGACACAGCCATCGCCGCTGACCAGATGGGCGCGCAACGGTGGCTGCGTCGGGGTCAACGCTGCCGATGGGGCAGCCGAGTGACGGAGTGATTACGGCTGATAAAGCTACGCGCCCCCCCAGTTGGCCACGCCGCCCATTGGCGTCGCGGCGAGTGGAAAGACGAATTCTGGGAGCGTGGCTGCAAGGTCAAGATCGAAGCCAAGCGAGATGTGTACAAGTAAGAGGTCAAGTGTGAGCACGATGACTGAGTGCAGTGGTTGGGTTGGTGTAGCGACTAAGCGCATCAACTGTGCATCAACTGTGCATCAACTGTGCATCAACTGTGCATCAACTGTGCATCAGCAATGTCCGCCACAGCCAACGGATTGGCAACAGGCAGCAATCGGCCAAAAGTGGTCGAATCCGAGCGTCATAAATAGGCGATCGAATAACGCCCGATGCTGTGCGAAAAGCTGATTATCGGTGCCGACGCTTTTAGCGACTTCAAGATGATGGTCAGGGCAGAGGTTGGAGGCTGGTTTTGATGGTAGTGACTACACGGTTACGGCCTGCGTGTTTAGCGTGATACAGGCGTTGATCCGCTGTACGCAGAATGGCCTCGATCGTGTCGCCGTCGCGGCCAGATTGCGATACGCCGATGCTCACTGTGACCACGGTTGACCGCTGCAGACCCTGAAAAGAATTATTGGCAACGGTGCTTCGCAGACGCTCGGCGATTACGTGCGCGCCTTCAAGCGAAGTCTGAGGTAGCAGTATCATGAATTCTTCCCCGCCGACTCGGGCTACGCCGTCATACGGCCGGATCGAATCGAGGCATTTCTCCACGAAACTCTTCAGGATGTCATCGCCCACCTGATGCCCGAAGCGATCGTTGATGGACTTGAAATTATCCAGATCGAGTGCCAACACGGAGAACGGCGCACCGCCGCGCGCGGTCCGGCCAAATTCGACTTCGACCCGTTCCATGAACCGACGCCGATTATCGGCACCCGTCAGCGGATCGGTCGCCGCAAGGTGCCCGAGTTCCTGATTGGTGCGCTGGAGTTCCTGCAGAGCGCTCTCGGTGTACGCCATCGCTTCGGCAAGACGCACCATCAACTCCTCTTGGCTGTAAATCTTCGAGAACGACCGCGTGGTAAGAAACGCTTGCACCACCCCATAGCTCAACATGAAGAATCCACCGGCGAAGACCGCATGAGCGAGCCACCACATATGGTTCCACGGACGTGCAAGGATGAAGGCGAAAGAGGAGAGCGCAAACGCGGTGACCGAGATGACAAAAATCATCATCAGAGGCGAACGGATACGGCGCAGCAGGAGCATTGTCACGGTCAATAGGGAAAGAACGAGGGCACCACCTTCCATCGAGAGGCGTACAGCGGGATTGCCGGCGATCGGCGAATACGCAACGTACGCCACTGCCACGTCAATCAGCAGGAACAGTCCTATCCAGGTCAACCACGGGCGGGCCTTCATTCGTTGGTCCGCGGCATCGGGTGGGCGGTGGTACGACAGCATTCCGACTAACAGCAGAATCGACATGACCAGTCGAGAGGCCGGCCCATAGAGCAGGAAGAGCCAGATATTGTGGTGTGCTTGCCCAGTGAACGCACCATGCAACGCGTAGATTAATACGAAACCGAGAAAACCAAGCGTCATCCATCGCAGCAGCGGATCTCCCGATGACTGATAGCAGCGCCACGTTACGTAAGTAACAAACAAGCCTGCCAAGGTGGCTGTCGTGATCGCCAATATATGGAACAGGTGATTTTCAAATATAAGGGTGGGGTCTTGAAAGAAGTATAAGTAGCCAATCAGATAAGCCGGAACAAGCGCAAATCCTGCCAGCAGCAAGTAGGCGTAAATCTTGACCACGAGACGAACGGCTTCAGGTGGCTCGCCGGTGGCGATGAGATTGCTCATGGTTCCCTCCAGTTTTCTATCCATTTAGCCAGCACTGGTTTGGTGTTGGAGCCGCCTACGTGCCAACGGTCCCTCGCTGTGACAGGCAAGGGGAACAATTCAACACTAGCTCAATTTGCAGACCAGGGCCCGTTGGTGAGGACATTCATCAGGCCACCCCCTTATTTTTAAGACGTCTGGTTTATGGGTCTGATCAAGCCATCGCCCCACGTTGATCCCCCATAAACGGGCAGTATTACCCGCATTCTGTGTCAACTTTTGTGCTGGAAAACTGGCCAAGGATTCAAGTTGCGCCGCCGACGGGGAATTATGGGCTGTTTCATTTTTTGGCATAGAGAATGCTGTGCGTTCACTGACGCATTCATTGAAAATTTGAAGTTGTTACCACTAGACAAACAGCGTTCCCGGGGCACTCCCCATGAATAACCGTTGCCCTGCTAAAACACCTGCGCCGCAGATCAGCCGCGCATTGTCAGCCCTGCTGAGGAGTTACCTTCATGCGAAGTGAGCCGCTCATCCTCTCGTTGGTACTCATGTTTTTCATCTTTTCGATAGGCGCAGCCTGGGGTCTTATCAGCTTGTTCAGCTGTTAAGAGTCAGTGGCAAGCAGTCATCACGTTAGGCTTACAAGCGGCGGGCGTGTCGAAAACCGATCAACAGAAGCAGGGCGAGCAGACCGAGGACAACTCCACAACCAGTAGCCGGTTCTATCACTGGCGCAAGGTGATCTTCTTCGCAGGCAGCGCTATTGAGTTGCTCGACGGTAATTCGCTGAGATTGCGTAGAAAAAAGCGTTTGGCCAATCAAGATCTCCGCCTCTTTCTCCAGATCCAACACCTGATACTTCCAGAGCGTTGTCGATCCTTCTCGGCAGTAGGTAAACGCGGTGGGATTGGGGGCGGCGATTATACAAGCGTCGTTGATGCCCAGTTTTTGCAGTGTTTCTGTTGCGGATCGGGTGAAGCCCAGGTCGAAGACCGGAATAACCCCGGTAGCAGAAGCGGCGAGCGAAACCAACAGGCTGCTCATGGCGCAAGTAGCTGAAATGTTCAAGGCTGGATTCCCCTTTTCCATTCCCTGGTCAAATGTTGATCAAGCGTTTCCCACGGCCCGACATACAGATTTGCGAGTGTGGTTCACCCATTTTCAAGCTGACAAATGGCCACTCTTTTTTATAAAAAGGAGGGCATCCATGCCCTCCCCTCCGCTTTCCACGCGTCTGCAACAGTACTGATCAGGACCTCAAGTGGCGAGAATGAAGTCTGTGGCAGTGACGGTTGTCGCATCGGCCACACCGACCAGGCGGATGGAGTCAGCACCTGCGAAGCTGACGAGGGTATCCGCACCGACATCGGCGACGGTGACGCTGCCGGCAAAGGTCGCAGCAGTGATGTTGAACGCGGAGATATCGAGGCGGTCCTGCCCTCCTCCCGCGATGGCATCGAAGCCGAGGATCTGATCGGTCCCGAAGCCCGCTGCGAACATGAAGATATCGTTGCCACTGCTGGCAACCATCATGTCGTTGCCGGCACCGCCCGTGACCGTATCGTTGCCATTACCGCCATCGATAAAGTCATTGCCGATACCACCCAACAAGGTGTCGCTAGCGTCACCACCCAGCAGCGTGTCGTTGCCGTCGCCGCCCTGCAGCAGATCGCTGCCGGTACCGCCATCCAGGCTGTCATTACCCAGCCCGCCGAGCAGCGTGTCGTTGCCTGCTCCACCATTCAATACATCCGCCCCGTCACCGCCGTCGAGGCTGTCATCGCCATTGCCGCCGTTCAGGGTATCTATGCCAATGCCACCGAACAGTTGGTCGTTACCGCCGTCGCCATTCAGTGTGTCGTTGCCGCCGTTGCCGGTGAGGATGTCGTTGCCGCCGCCACCATTGAGGGTGTCGTTCCCCGCCCCGGCGGTGATGACGTTGTTCAACCCGTTGCCGTTGCCGGCGAAATTGCCGTCTCCGGTATAGGTCAGATTCTCGACATTACCGCCCAGCGTGTAGCTGGCCAACGACGTCTGCACGGTGTCCGTACCGCCACCCGCCACCTCGACCACCACATCCGCGGCTGCATCGACGATGTAGGTATCGTTGCCGGCGCCCCCCACCATCCGGTCAGCACCCGCACCGCCGTCGAGGAGGTCGTTACCCACCCCGCCGGTGATGGTGTTGGCCTGCGCGTTACCGGTACCGGTGAAGTCACCGGCGCCGGTATAGGTCAGGTTCTCGACGTTGGCACCGAGCTGGTAGCTCGTCAGGCTGGTTTGCACCAGATCGGTACCACCACCCAGCGCCTCGGTGACAAGGTCACCGACGTTGTCGACCACAAAGGTGTCGTTGCCGGCACCGCCGTTCATGGCATCCGCGCCGAGCCCGCCGTTGAGGGTGTCGGTGCCGTCCTCGCCATTGAGGATGTCGTTGTCGTTACCGCCGTTGAGGATGTCGTTGCCAGTGCCGCCAAACAACTGGTCGATACCGGCCAGGCCATTCAGCGTATCGTTCCCGCCCAGGCCAAGCAGCACATCGTTACCTGCTGTGCCGGTGAGGGTGTTCGCCTGTGCGTTACCCTGCAGCACTACGCCACTCAGTACCGCAACCGCCGCCGTTGCCGCAGAGGTCAGCGACTCCAGCGTGCCGAAGCCGTCGTTGTAGCGCACGATCACCCGCAGTTGCAGGTTGCCCTGCGCCACCCCCGGGGTGAAGGTCGCAGCGGTCGCGCCGCTGATGTTGGTGAAGGATGTGCCGACACCTTGCTGCCATTGGTAGCTGAAGGTGCCCAGCCCGTCCACATCGGCAATCCCGCCGGTCAGCGCGGTCAGTTCCTGCCCTTGATCCGGTGTCGTGTCGCTGATCAGCAACGCGCCTGTCGGTGCATCGTTGACGTTTTCCACCGGCCCCAGGATGTTGGACGAAACGCTTTCGGCCACACCGAAGTTATCCACATAACCGATCACCACGCGCACTTCCTTGTCGACCTGAGCCTGGCCAAGCGCGAACGTGCTACCGGTAGCGCCGGCGATGTTGACGAAACCAAGCCCGTCGTTCGCCTGCCACTGGTAGGTGAACTGCGGATTGCTGCTCAGGCCATCGGCGTCGATGATGCTCGACGGGTCAGCGGTCAACACCTGGTTCTGCACGGCAAGCCCGGTAACGGTCGCCCCTTCGGTCGGTGCACTGTTCCCGGACGAATCGACGATCTCCAGCGTGCCCTTGGCATCCTGGTACACCGCCCGGACGCGGATGTTCAGACCCGCCTCATCGGCCCCCACCCGGAAGGTGGTGCCAGTCGCCCGCGACGCCTCGCCAGCGGCGAGGAAGGTGATGTCTTCATAGACACCCGTGCCGGGAATGTTTTCGATCTGCCAGTAGTAAGCCACCCCACCGGTTACCGCGCCGGTCGGATTGGTCGCGCTTTGGTTGTCCGCGTCGTGTACCGCCGAACCGCTGACGCGCAGCAACTGGCCAGCGACAGGCGTATCTTCACGCGCACCGGTAGCCGCATCGAGGATGGCCAGATGACCCGATGGGTCATTGTTTTGCGCGGTGCCGACTCCGGACGATAGCGCCACGTCAGCGAACTGCAGACGCTCGATGCCCGTCAGGCGATCGACGCCATCACGCCCTGCCACCGAGTCGGTCACAATGACCGTGTCGCCATCGATCTCGACGCCGTATTCCGCAAAACTACCGGAGAACAACGCCGTGTCGAAGCTGTCATTGCCGGTCAGAATCTCCCGCACGATGACCAACTGGCCCGGGTTGTAAGTACCGTTCAGCATAAACGGCACCAGTGGCTCCATGCTGTCGAACGTGGCGATTTCCGCGCCAGTGCCATCAGCGTTCGCCCGCACGCTGATGCGTACGTTCAGCCACTTGTCACCATCGATGATGTCGTCACCACCGCGACCTTCGATCAGGTCGCTGCCGCTACCGCCGAGGATGATGTTGCCGCCATCGAAGAACGTCGCTCCGTCGGGCAGCAGATCAGCCAGGCCGTCGATCAGGTCGATGTTGGTCAACACACTGCCGGTTGCACCCGCAGTGGGCAGCGACGTGGCATCTTCGTTGTCACCGCGCAGGAAGTCGCCGTGGGACGAACCCGACAGACCTTCCATGATGTCGAAGCGCACCAGCGCCGAAGCACCCGAACCCGGCACCGGCGGAACATCGAAAAAGCGGTCGGTGAAATCGATGGACACGCCTTGGGCAAGCCCCTTGAAGGTTGCCCAGTCATAGCCGGAGCCGCCGATATAGCGGTCACCCAGGCCGAGACTGCCGACCATGATATCGTCGCCGCCCTCGCCGTTGAACTTGTCGTTCTCGTTACCGCCGATGTACACATCGTGGCCGATGATAGGGTCGTTGCCGAGCGGGTCGAAGTTGTCGCCAGGTGCACCGTCCGAGGTGCCCTTCTCGATCCAGTCGTCGCCTTCGTTACCCATGTCCTGTTCGTTGGCTTTGCTGCCCAGGATGAAGTCGTTGCCGTGGCCACCAATGGCCTCGGAGGCGTCCTCGCCGGTCACGATGAAGTCATTGCCGAACCCGCCAATGATCAGGTTGACGCCGTTGCCACCGTGCAGCACGTCGTTGCCGTCGCCACCCTGAATGTTATCGTCACCGCCCTTGTCGGTGATGATGTCGTCGCCGGCGCCACCGCGCAGTTGGTCGTTACCGTCACCGCCTTCGATGCGATCGTTGCCACCGTCGCCCCAGACCGTGTCATCACCTTCACTCGCGATGAGGATGTCGGCGCTGTTGGTGCCGCCCAGCACGATGTGCTCTTCACCGGTGTATTTGATGTAGTTGGTGTCCGACCCTACGGTCAGCGGGTTGTCGCGGAACACTACCTGCTCGCCGTTCTCGCCAAGCGGATCGGCGTTACCCAGGCCATCGTTGTATTGCTTGCTCTGGTCCCTTTCCAGATAGAACCCAGGGTCCGAGAACACCAGCCCCGGCAAGTGCGTGGCCGAGGTGTTGGCCATGATCAGCTTGGCGAACGAGTTGCTTTCCAGTTCGGCATTCATCGACAGGCCAGCGGTACGCTCCAGATAGTAGAAGCGGTCGCCGTCCTGCAGTTTTTCCAGCTGGTTCTCGAACACGAAGTTGAAGGTGGAGCCTAGCATGCCGCCGAACGGAGTTTTCTCTTCGGCCAGGCCGCCGATCCAGAGGTCGATGGCATCGACCCCCGTGACAGTCACACCCTTGAGATCGTCGGCAGTACCCATCAGCCCATCCTTGCCGGCCCGCGTCACGTTGGCCCAAGTGCCAGTGCCGTTGAGGAAGTCCATGCGGTCAGACGGCGCACCTGTACCACCGAATACCAGCGCCATGGCTGCAGCGCGTTTGCCTTCCAGCGTGGTCGCCGCCGTGATCGTGTCATGCGTGCCATAAGCCGCGATGAAGTTGATCAACGACTCCGGATGCTTGAGGTGCTGCACCAGGTCGACCCAACTGGTGTACGGCTTGAGTTGGGTATCACCGGTCTGGCTGTAGATGTCGCGGCGTATCGCGTTGAGTGAGGGAATCCCCACGTCGCGGCCACGGGCGATGTTGATCGCCGGCAGGTCAAGCGGCAGGCCGAGCAGGTTGTTGCGCAGCGCCTCGGTGACGAATTCGTCGATTTCGTTACCGGCTTGCCGAGTCACCCCACGTATGATCGCACTGGTCGCATCCTCTGGCGTCACGCCACTGGCGGCGTACGCCAACGGGTTGAGGAACGCCGCGATCAAGCCAAGTTGCTGATCGGGATCAGCGCTGTTCGGATCGCCAACTACGTTGAAATTGACGTCATAGCGATCGACGGTCTCGGTCAGCATCGAGTGTCCAAAACGGTACACGGTGTGAGCGAACTCGGCGACGATCGAGGCATCGAGGTCGACGTCATAGACTTGGGTCGGTGCAAAGAACAGGTCGACGTTGGGCTGGATGGTTCGCGCGAATTCCTCGAACACCAGGTGCTGATACTGCATCTCGGTGCCGAACTTGGCAGCCTGGAACAAGCGCTCGCCATTCCACACCAGCGCATCGATCTCGGCCTGGTTTGCGGGCAACCCGTTCACCGGAGTTAACAGCCACTCGTTGAGGAAGGCCAGGTCAGCCGAGTCGAGCACGGTGTCCATGGTCTGCGCGACCAGCCGATTGTGCTCGGCGTGGAAGATCGCATGCACCGCTGTCAGGCCGATGTTCTCGTTGACCCGACCGTCGCCAGCGATGTAGTGCGCATCCAGCAACTCGTTGTCGTAGGCCTGGTTGGCCCCGGTCTGCGGATTGACCGGCACTGCGTTGCCAATTTCGGTACCCGCGTCAGGCACGAGCACACCACCGCTGAACACCGGCGCCGCGTTGTGGGCAATGTCGGCGAGGAACTGGTGACCGGTGCGCACCGCATTGGTCAGGTCAACGGGGGCAAGCGGATTGCCCTCGACAAGAACGTCATCAGCCGTGCCGCCCAGACCGTCAACACCCTTCATCACGACCATCGGGAAGCCGTTCGGCCCCTTGATGAAATTGCCGTAGGCGTCGGTCGCCAACAGCGGGCCGCTATTGACGTCGGCATCGGTAAGACGAATACCCAGGATGTCGTTGGCTTGCGCCTTGACCACCTTCCAGGTCGCCATACCGCCGATTTCGGTGTCGTCTGCGCCTCCAAACTTGCCGTCCGCCCCCAGGTCACGGTTAGTGATCAGCCTGCCGGTCGCGATGGGGCCGTTGTCGGTCAGCTCATAACCGCGCAGGAATACCTGGTGCGACGGGTGCGAGCTGTAGGTCTGGTTTTGGTCCACGAACGGCGACGTGGTGTTGGTGTGTTCACGGATGTCGTCGGCCGTGCCGAGAACGCCGTCCGCCCCTGGCTGATTGGTCGCGCGGGACAGCACCATGAAGTTGGTGTTGCCCCCTGGCACATACAGCGGATCATCCGGTTGTAGCGGGATGAAGATGGTGCCCGAACCGCCTTTGGTCAGCAGGTCCAGCCCATGATCGAAGAACTGCCCGAAGAAGGTCATCCAGGCGTTGAACGGCGCGGACAACCCTGCATCCGGCGCGGTGTTCTCGAACAGGTACACATCATGGTCGTCGGCAGTACCGAACTGACCATCCATGCCGGGGCTGGCGACTATCCGTGTGCCCTCCTTGAGTACGTCGTCGTTACCCGGCGTGCCGAAGTTGAGCACACCGTCCGCACCCACGTCGTAAGCCGTGGCGTAAGCCGCCGGGTTGTTCGACGTCTGGTCGACGATCAGATTACTGATGGTGCGCGGCTGCGAATCAAACACGGAGCCGCTGGTCTGCTGATACGACGACCCCGGAATGGCCGGCGAACCGGGGCCGAAGAAGCCGGCAGGCGCACCTTCCGCCGGATTGAAGACCGGATCGCTCACGCGCGGGAAGACGTTGTCGGCGGCACCGAACTCGGTGTTGTCGATGCCGTTGAGGTTCATCAGGTTGTTGTTCGAGCCATCGACCGTACGCAGACCCAACGGCGCGCGGATATTCGGGATCAGCGAAAGGATGTCCTGACCCGCCGCGTCCGCCTCGGCAATCTTGATCTGATCAAGAATGAAGTTGAGGTCGGAGCGGACCATGTGCAGGCCCTCGCCGCCCTCGGTGGCATTGACTACCGGTGTCTGCGCCGTCGGCACAACCGGCGCGCCGGGTTCCACCACGGCAGTCGGCTGCGAGAACAGCACTTCAGTCGTGCCATGACCATCCTGATAGATCGCCTTGACCCGCAGTGACAGCCCGGCAAGATCCGGGGAGACCTTGAAGGTGGTGCCGTCGGCGCTCTGGAATGCCAGGTCACCGGCAGGCAGCAGGATGATGTCTTCGAACACGCCGGTGCCAGGGTCGGCTTCGAACTGCCAATAGTAGGACACCGAGGCGTTATTGATAAAACCCTGCAGATTACCCACCGCGATGTTGTTCCCGTCGCGCACCCCGGCCACGCTCACCGTCAGTGTGTCGCCCACTGTGATTGCGCCGCCGTTTCCATCCGTGACGGTCGGCCTGCCCGTCGGTTGTGCATTCCCCGCCACCAGCACTCGCTGTGTATCGGCGAACTGCAAGCGTTCGATATGCAGCAAGGTATCGGTGCCGTCGCGACCCACTTCGGTATCGGTCACCGTCCAGACATCGTCCGCCACACTGGCCGTGCCGCGGTTGTCGAGCGTCACCACATACTCGGATTGAAGCCCGGTGAAAATGGCAGTGTCAAAGGCCGCCCCGCCCGTCGAGGTGCCGGGCAGGATTTCCCGCACGGCCTTGAGCTGACCCGGGTTATAGGTGCCGTCGAGCATGAACGGGATCATATCGACCATGCTGTCGAAGGTGGCGATCTCGGGGCCGGTATGATTGACGTCACCGGCGTCATACACCGCAATTCTGACGTTGAGCCATTTGTCGCCGTCGATCAGATCATCACCACCGCGGCCCTCGATCAGATCGCTGCCATTGCCACCCAGGATGATGTTGCCCGTGGCAAAGCCGGTGGTGGGCAGACCGGCATCGGCCAGAAACTGCTCCAGTCCGCGGATCAACGACACATTGGTCAGCGCACTGCCCGTGGTGCCACCGTGGTTGATGATGGTGTCCGCATCAACATTGTCGCCTTTGAGCACATCGCCGAATTGCGAACCGGACAAGCCTTCGACCTCGGCAAAACGGTCGAGGATCGAGGCCGGCGACGCGCCGACCGGATTGAACGGCCCGTTGTTCTGGTTTGGCGCGTTGCCGTGTGGCTGCGCCAGCGCGGCCATGGTCAGGTCAACGGTCACGCCGACCCTGTCATTTTTGTGGGTCACCCAGTCGAAACCGGACATGCCGTCCATATTGTCCTGGGCATCGCTGCCGACAAAGATGTCATCGCCACCCTCGCCGATCATTTCGTCAAAGCCACCACCACCGATAAAGATGTCGTTGCCGATCACATCGTCATTGAGCAACGGCGAGGCGTTATCGCCAGGCGCGCCGTCCTGAGTGCCTTTCTCGATCCAGTCATCACCTTCGTTGCCGGTTGCTGGCAGGTTGGTCTTGGCACCGAGGATGAAATCGTCACCCTGGCCGCCGAAGGTGGTGCTGACGTCTTCAGTCGTGATGATGAAGTCCTGGCCATCGCCCCCCAGGATCAGGTTGCCTCCAACCAGCATGCTACCGGCGACGATCACATCGTTACCGGCATTGCCTTCCAGACGGTTGTCACCGAACGAGTCGGTGATGATGTCATCGCCCGCGCCGCCAAGGACCGCATCGTTCCCCGCGCCGCCTTCGAGGCGATCGTTGCCGCCGTCGCCATAAACGGTGTCATCGCCCTCACCGGAGATGATGATGTCATTGTCGGCGGTGCCGCCGAGGACGACATGATCTTCACCGGTGTAATGCAGAAAATTACTGTCCGTACCCACGGTGTCGGGGTTGTCGCGGATCACCAGCGACACGATTTCCACGCCGTTGATCATGAGGCCGCCCGTTGGATCGTCGCGACCGCCGACGCCCAGGCCAGTGTACTGATTGGCCTGATTCACCTCGAGGGTGAACGTCGGCGTCAGGAACACGGTGTTCGACAGGTGGGTGACATCGGTGTTGAGCATGATCAGCTTGGCGAAGGAGTTGTTCTCCAGCTCAGTGCCGAAGTTCAGTCCCGCGACGCGCGACAGATAGTAGAAGCGGTCGCCGTTCTGCAACGCTTCCATCTGGGTTTCAAACACGAAATTGAATGACGAACCGAGCATACCGCCGAACGGCATCTTCTCTTCGGCGAGGCCACCGACCCAGAAGTCGATGTCGTCAACGCCGGTAATCGTTACACCCGTCAGGTCGTCTGCGGTACCCAGCACTCCATCCCTGCCGGCCGTCGTGACGTTAGCCCAGGCGCCGCTGCTATTGAGGAAATCCAGGCGATCAGCCGGCGCACCGGTGCCACCGAATACCAGCGCAAGGGCAGCATCGCGTTTGCCTGCGAGCGTAGTCGCGGAAGTAATGGTGTCATGCGTGCCATAAGCCGCGATGAAGTTGACCAACGACTCGGGGTGTTTGAGGCTGTCCGCCCAGTCAGCCCAACTGATGTACGGCTTGAGTTGGCTGTCACCGGTTGATTGGTAAAACTCACGCCGCGCCTCATTCAACGTGGGGATGCCAGTGTCGCGACCACGCGCCAGGTTCAGGGCCGGCAAATCGAGGGGCAGACCGAGCAGATTGTTGCGCAACGCTTCAGTGACGAACTCGTCGATCTCGTTGCCGAGCTGGCGGGTCACACCGCGAATGATCGCCCCTGCCGCTTCGTCCGCGGTAGCCCCGCTGCCGGCGAACGCCAGCGGGTTAAGGAAGGCCGCGATCAGCCCCATTTGCGAGTCCGGGTTGTTCGGGTCAGTGAGCAGCGGATTGAACTCGGGGTCGAAGCGATCGACCGTCTCGGTCAACATCGAGTGACCGAAGCGGTACACCACGTGAGCAAACTCGGCGAGGATGGCCGGGTTGATCGAGGTGTCATAGCCGTTGGGGGCCAGGAATTCGTCGACCTGCGGCTGAACGGTCCGTGCGAACTCCTCGAACACCAGATGCTGGTACTGCATCTCGGTGCCGAACTTGGCGGCCTGGAACAGGCGTTCGCCATCCCATACCAATGCTGCGATTTCGGCGGGTGTAGTCGGTATCGCCGCAACGTCGTCGGCCAGCCACTCATTGAGGAACGCCAGATCGCCGGAGGCCAGAATGGTTTCCTTGGATTGCTGGACCAGGCGGTTGTGCTCGGAGTGGAACACATGGTGCACGGCGGTCAGGCCGATGTTTTCGTTCGCCCGGCCATCGCCGGCAATGTAGTGAGCGTCGAGCAGCTCGTTGTCGTAGGTCAGGTTGTTGCCGCCCGTGCCCGGTGGCTGCGCATTGCCAATATCGGCGTCAGTATCCGCCTGCAGAACCCCGCCGACGACGACCGGCGCGGCATTGTGGGCGATGTCGTCGAGGAAGCCATGCCCAGTGCTCACGGCGCTGGCCAGACTGATCGGTGCATCCCGGTTGCCTTCGACCAGTTGCGTGACGTCATCAGCCGTACCGGCAATACCGTCATCGCCGTTACTGATGCGCATCACCACCTGCGGCATACCGTTCGGGCCCCGGATGAAGCTGCCATACGCATCGGTCGCCAGCAGCGGCACGTTGTGCACATCGGCGTCAGTCAGGTTGATGCCGAGAATGTCACGAGCCTGGGCCTTGACCACTGCCCAGGTCGCCATGCCGCCATTTTCGGCGCCACCATCATCGTTAGTGCCGAACTTGCCATCGTCGCCCAGATCGCGGTTGGTAATCAGGCGACCTGTTGCAATAGGGTCACCTGCCGCGTTGAGAACGTACTCGCGCAGGAACACCTGATGCGACGGGTGTGAACTGTAAGTCTGGCTCTGGTCTACGAACGGCGAGGTGGTGTTGGGCTGGCCATCATCGGCAGTGCCGACAATTCCGTCCGCGCCGGCTGTACGCACTGCCCGTGGCAGCACCATGAAATTGGTCGGGCTGCCCGGTACGAACAACGGATCGTCCGGCTGCAACGGAATAAACACGACGTCGGTACTGCTCTTGCTGAGCAGGTCGAGACCGTGGTCGAAGAACTGGCCAAAGAAGGTCATCCACGAGTTGAAGCCGGCGGTCAGACCGGCGTCCGGCGACTGGTTGGGGATGAAGAACACTTGCTTGTCGTCATCCGTACCGAAGACACCGTCGGGACCCGGGCTGATCACCGGGTCGGCACCGCCGTTCGCCGCAACCGCGGCCGGGTTGTTGGCGGTCTGATCATTGATCAGGTTACTGATAATCCGTGGCTGCGGGTCGATCACCGACCCTGTCCCGGCGTAGGCCGCCTGATACGAGGGATCAAGCAGACGCACGAACGAATTGTCCGCGGCGCCAAACCCACTTTGCCCGGCGACCAGGTTGTTGTAGCTGCCATCGACGGTACGCAGGCCGAATGGCACCTGAGTGTTGGGTAGCAAATCACTGAGGCTGGCGCCGTCGGCGTGCGCTTCTGCGATGAAAATTTGCTTGAGGATGAACTCCAGATCGGACTTGTTGAAATTGGCCATTTGCTTGCCCTCGATCTCTTTGGGGAAGGACACGGGACGATAAGAATCCGCCCACGCCCAGTCAGGTGCTGACTTGCGCAGTGTGTTGGTTCATTTTTTTTGGCGAGAGCAGTCGCGGGAAGGCAAAGCCATTAAAAGGCCCCCCCGGGATGCACGCCTGGAATTCGCGAAAGAATGGCTCGCTGTGCGATCAGGCAGAGCGAACCCCAGCCCTGGGCGGGCCATGGAAACTTGAAGTCAGGGCGAACTTCCTGAACAACCCCTTCCCTCTGCAGCAGAACGAAATGATCGACATGGAGTGCTCCCCCTCGGGAAAATCTCAGCGCCTTGCGTTGCCAAAGAGTTGACAGGCTTCAGACGGACAGTGACGTCAATGAATAAGACTAAAGGTGCATAGCAAAAAATTGTCAATTTTACGACGCACAAACCAGACGATCGGCGCCTGACCTTTCAACTAGCTGTTTTTAATAGACTTATAGAAAGTTCGACGCACCATTAGAGCGAAATGTTATTTCGGGTTGTTTCGCAGCAACCTACGCTGCTGGCATGGGAGCAACGCAGAAATTGGCAGGAGATTCGCCTTAGAGCGAACAGCCTGCGTCGACGGCTGCCTGCGGAATTACACCTATTTAGCTATTGCGCCGCGAGGGCAATCGGCTTTTTAAAGAGGGGCCAGCCATGCACAAACAGTCGAGCACCCGATCCGAACTGGCCGACGCGCTCTTTCGACTCCGCCGCAGTTTTTATTCGTTGGCAGGATTCAGCGGCGTAATAAACGTCATGATGTTGACGCCAGCCATTTACATGCTTCAGGTCTATGATCGAGCCTTGGTCAGTCGAAACGTCACAACGTTGACGATGTTGACCTTTCTGGTGATAGGCCTGTTCTTGCTGATGGCCACGCTGGAAATGTTCCGCACCCGCGTGATGATCCGGGTCGGCAACTGCCTCGACATGGACCTCAATCGGCGCATTTTCACCGCAGCATTCGAGCGCAACCTGAGCCGCGCCGGAGGTAATCCGGCCCAGGCCCTGCAGGATCTTGCGCAGGTGCGTCAATTTCTTACCGGCAATGGCCTGTTCGCTTTCTTTGATGCGCCATGGACGCCGATTTACCTGCTGGTCGCCTATCTGATCCACCCGCTGCTCGGACTGGTCACGCTAATCGGCTCGTTGATTCTGGTGGGCCTGGCTTATCTCACCGAGAAGGCGACGCAAAAGCCGCTGGCCGAAGCCAATCAGGCCGCCCTCTCCTCCGCCAACTACGCCAACAACAACCTGCGCAACGCCGAGGTCATCGAAGCCATGGGCATGCTGCCGTCGATTGGCAAGCGCTGGTACCAAAGCCATTTGCGCATTCTGGAAATGCAGACCCTGGCCTCCGACCGTGCCGCCATGATCAGCAGCACCGGACGCTTCGTGCGGATCACTTTGCAGTCGCTGATC
Source organism: Pseudomonas sp. LBUM1670 (assembly GCF_059695695.1). Taxonomy (NCBI): domain Bacteria; kingdom Pseudomonadati; phylum Pseudomonadota; class Gammaproteobacteria; order Pseudomonadales; family Pseudomonadaceae; genus Pseudomonas; species Pseudomonas sp. LBUM1670. The sequence goes on from NZ_CP166783.1 coordinate 3,519,879, forward strand.
CTCGGCGCCGGCGCGCTGCTGGCGATCGAAGGCAAGATCACCCCCGGGATGATGATTGCTTGCTCGATCCTCACCGGCCGCGCGCTAGCCCCGGTGGAACAAGTCATCGCGTCGTGGAAGCAACTGCTCGGTTGCCGTTCGGCTTGGGGCCGTTTGAACGAAATGCTGAACGACTATCCGCGCCGGCCACCGAGCATGTCGCTGCAGCGGCCGTTGGGCATGCTGGCGGTGGAAAATGTGTATGCCGGTGCCCCCGGCACCAGCAACACGATTCTGCGCGGCGTGAGCTTCAACCTTTCCCCCGGCGAAAGCATTGGCATTATCGGTCCATCCGCCTCGGGCAAATCCACCCTCGCCCGCCTGTTGGTCGGCGTCTGGCCGGCACAGGCCGGCAAGGTGCGCCTGGACGGCGCGGACATATTCACCTGGAACAAGGGCGAACTTGGCCCTTGGCTCGGTTATCTGCCACAGGACGTGGAGCTGTTCGAGGGCACCATCGCCGACAACATTGCGCGCTTTGGCGAAGTGGACAGCGACGCAGTCATCCGCGCCGCCAGAACGACTGGAGTGCACGAGATGATCCTGCGTTTCCCGCAGGGTTATGAGACTCGTCTGGGTACCGATGGCAGCCCGCTTTCCGGTGGCCAGAAGCAGCGCATCGCCTTGGCCCGCGCGCTGTATGGAGACCCCAATCTGATTGTGCTGGATGAACCGAACGCCAACCTCGACGACGTCGGTGAAAAGGCCTTGGTCGATGCACTGGCTCAATTAAAAACCCGCGGCGCCACCGTCATTCTGATTTCCCACCGTCCCAATGTGCTCTGCGCCGTCGATAAGGTGCTGATGCTGCGCGACGGCGGTGTGCAGATGCTCGGCACTCGCGATGAAGTATTCGCAGAGCTGCGCAAGGCCAGGGTGATGCCGACAGGCCCATCGACTCCGCTGGCCTCCGTCAAAGCACGGGAGTAACCGATCATGCAAATGAGCCAACACACCGACATGATTCTCTCCGACCCCAGGCACCTGGTTGATCTGGACGTCGGCAAACCCATGCGCTGGGGCATGTGGCTGGTGCTCGCCGGCTTCGGCGGCTTCCTTCTGTGGTCCTGGCTGGCACCGCTGGATGCCGGCGTGGTCGCGACAGGCACGGTCAAAGTCACCAGCAATCGCAAAGCCGTACAGCATCTGAGCGGCGGCACCGTGGAGGCCATTCTTGTTCGCGAAGGCGATGCAGTGAAAAAAGGCCAGGAGGTCGTCCGCCTCGACTCGCTGCGTGCCGTTGCCGAACAGGGTGCGGTCAGCGCTCAGTACATCGTCAGCAAGACGGTGGAAAACCGCCTGGAAGCGGAACGTGACGGCCACGATGTGGTGATCTACGATCCCGAATTGCTCAAGCGCTTCGGGAATGACCACCGCCTGGTGGCCGCCATGAATCTGCAACAACGCCTGCTGGACACCCGACGTGCCGGCCTCGCTGGCGAAATCAGCATCCTGCAGGAAAACCTCGCGGCGTCGGCGGTGCAGCTCAAGGGTCTGCAGCAGGTCTATGGCGCCCGCGCTTCGCAGATCAACTTCCTCAATCAGGAACTGAAAGGCACCCGCGTGCTGGCGGCCGAAGGCTATGTGCCGCGCAACCGCCTGCTTGAGCTGGAACGCAGCAATGCCGACCTCTCCGCCGGCCAGGCCGAGAACCTCAATAACATCGCTCGCGTGCGTAGCCAGACCACCGAAATCAAGCTGCGCATCCTGCAGCGCCAACACGATTACCAGAAGGAAGTCGAATCGCAGCTCACCGACACCGCCAAGGAAAACACCACCCTGGCCGACCGCTTGCGTGCGCTGGACTATGAAGTGACTCACACGGTGATTCGATCGCCCATCGATGGCATGGTCCAGTCCCTGGCCATTGCTACCGTTGGCGGGATCATTCAGCCCGGCTTCAAGATCATGGAAATCGTGCCGGACAACGAACCGCTGCAGGTCGACGCGATGATTCCCGTGCAGGCCATCGACAAGATGGTCCCCGGCCTGGCCGTGGACATTGCCTTCCCGGCGTTCAACCATGCCCAGACGCCCAATATCCCCGGCCGTGTGAAGACCGTCTCCGCCGACCGCCTGCTCGACGAGGAAAGCAAGCAACCGTTCTATCTGGCTCAGGTAGAAGTCACGCCCGATGGCATGAGCCTGCTTGGCAGCAATCACATTCGTCCCGGCATGCCCGCCAGCGTCACCATCAAGACTGGCGAGCGCAACATGATGAGCTATCTTCTCAAACCAATGCTCGAACGTGTCGACAGCTCCTTCAAGGAACAATGAAATGGATCGTCATTGCCTGTGCTTCTGCCTATTAGCGTTGTCCCTCCCGGCCAGCGCCATGGACCTCAAACAAGCCTGGGATCTGTTGCAGTACCAGGGCCCCGTCTACCGCGCCGCCGTGCATGAAAAGGAGGCTGGCCTGGAGAACCGCGCCATTGGCCAGGCCGGTCTGCTACCGCAGATCAGTGCCTCGGCCTACGACAACAAGGTCAATGGCACCCAGCGCCAGAGCGGCATCGAAAGGGATCTCGACTACGACTCCAAGGGCGCTAACGTGCGCTTGCGCCAGCCGCTGTTCAACAAACAGAAAATGGCCGAGTACCGCCAGGGCAAACAGCGCGCGGACTACAGCGTCGCGGTGTTCGATGCCAAGAGTCAGGACGCCGCGGTGCGCCTCGCCGAAAGCTATTTCGACGTGCTGTTGGCCAGCGAAACCATCCTCCTCGCCAAGTCCAAGCTGAGCGCCTTCGATGAGCAACTCGCCTCGGCGAACCGGCGCATGGAGCTGGGGGCTGGCACCGTCACCGACATCGACGAGTCGGTCGCTCGCCGCGACCTCGCCGATGCCGAGCTGATCGAAGCGCAGGACAACCTGATCAATGCGCGCCGCAAGCTTGAGGAATACATCGGAGAAACCCCCGAATCGCTGACCACCTTGCGTCCGAGCTTCGATACGCCACCGCTGTTACCGAGCAACCTGCAAGACTGGTTGGTCAAAGCCCAGACCGACAGCCCGCTGATCCATGCGCGCCGTCATAGCAGCGACCTCGCCGAAGAAGAAGTGAAGCGCGCCAGGGCTGGCCACTGGCCGACACTGGATTTCGTCGCCGGCTACACCGCGGGCGATAGCCAATCAATCTCCGAGCTGAATCAACGCAACCGCTACGCCTCAATCGGGCTGGAAGTCAATTTCCCGTTGTACAACGGTGGCGGCACCAGCGCGTTGACACGCCAGGCCAGTGCCAATAGCTACAAGGCCCTGGACGAACTCGACGCCACGCGCCAGGAAGTCATCTCCGGCACCACCCGCGAGTATGCCGGCGTACAGAGCGGCGCCAAGCGTATTCACGCACTGGAGCGGGCCGTGGAGTCCAACGAACGCTCACTGACGTCGACACGCAAGGGCTTCAAGGAAGGAGGCACCAGCACCAACTCGGACGTGCTCAATGCCGAAGAGCTGCTCTTCGTTGCTCGCCACGATCTGTTCGAGGCCAAGCTGCGTTACCTGATGTCGCGCCTGCGCCTGGCTTCTTCGGTGGGCAGTCTGGGCGACGACGATATCGACCACATCAATGACTACCTCGGGCCGGAACTGTTGGTCACCAACTGACTGTCACCGGCCGGTCGGCGCTCATCTGAACCGCGTAATGGCGCCTGTCAGCAGTGATTCTGGATGATGACATCGCCCACCCTGTGGGAGCCGGCTTGCTGGCGATGGCGCCCTGACGCCCGACCTTTATTTTCCAGTTGGAGTACATATCCATTTTTTCGGTAACGGCTGCTATTGGTTCCGCTCTTACAGCGGGTTACTTGGAAAAGCGCCAAGTAACCAAGCGCTTTTGCCCCTTTCGTTCGGTGCCTCGCTAGTGCTCGGCCTCTCGAGGGGGCGTGCACTGCAAAGCAAAAGCAAAAGCGAGGCGGCCTGCCAGCCGACCTGATTTCAAATGAACGCACCCCCCTGTAGGAGCTGGCTTGCCTGCGATGGACGTCAACGATAACGCGTGCTGCCTGAATGAATGCGGTGTCCAGGCGCTTTTCGCGAGCAAGCTCGCTCCTACAGTGGATCGGCGTACGCTTTTGCTTTTTCACCACTCATCAGGTCGAGCGTTAGCTCGCCTTCAGCTTTTGATCTGGCTTTTGATCTTCTTGCCCCCTCGAGGGCATGCCGAGCATTAGCGAGGCACCGAACGAAAGGGGCAAGAGCCGAATGGCACTTACTTAGCTGCCGGCAACGTCATTTACGCTGTGAAATTGGAGAAGGCTGGCCTTGGTCTACGGTGATAGTTGCGAACACACGCCGAAAACCAAGGACACAGCCCAGATGAATCGTAGACGCCAAATTGTTCAGCATCAACAACATCGCCTGCGTCAGCACGCCTCCAACGCCGACGCCTACGCATTCTTCGATTTGCTCACGGCCCCGCAGCTATTGCCCGTTGTAGAGTCCTCACTGCCCGAGCATCGGGAGCGGTTGTTTCCGCCGACCGAAACGCTTTCCATGTTTCTCGCCCAGGCGATGGGGGCTGACCGCTCCTGTCAGAATGTCGTCAATGATTTTTCAATAAAACGCGTCTGTGGAGGCTTGAGCCCTAGCAGTACCAGGACCGGGGCCTATTGCAAAGCCAGAAAACGACTGCCTGTCGAAATGGTCTCTACATTGCTCCATCACACGGGCGCGTTGATCAGCGATCATGCCCCGACATCCTGGCGCTGGCTGGACAGGCCGGTACGACTGGTGGATGGCACTACGATCAGCATGCCCGACACGGCGGCAAACCAGGCCGCCTACCCTCAATCTCGTGGTCAGAAAGTCGGTCTTGGTTTTCCACTGTCTCGAATGGTCGGTATCGTTTGTTTGTCCAGTGGCGCTGTCTTAAATGCTGCCGTGGGCCGTTTCCAAGGCAAGGGCGGGGATGAGCAGACGCTCCTCAGGTCGATGCTGGATACGCTGAAAACAGGCGATATCCTTTTGGGCGATGCCTATTACGCCACTTATTTTCTGCTTTGCGAATTACAGCGCAGAGGCGTGGACGGTGTGTTTGAACAATACGGTATACGTCGGCGCAGTACTGACTTTCGACTGGGCCAAAGTTTGGGCACAGAAGATCACCTGATCGAATATCAAAAACCTGCGCGACGACCTGTGTGGATGAGCCAGCGGTATTTTGAACAGGCCCCGGAGCGATTGCAGGTTCGGGAACTTAGAGTGGATGGCAAAACCTTGGTTACCACCCTGAGGTGCCCCAGGCAGGTACCGAAGACGGCGCTCAAGTCGCTGTACAAGAACCGCTGGCATGTGGAGCTGGACTTACGCAATCTCAAAGCGACGCTGGGCTTGGGGAAGCTGAGCTGCAAGACGCCGGATATGGCTATCAAGGAGCTGTGGGTTTATTTACTGGCGCACAACCTGATTCGAATGATCATGGCGCAGTCGGCCGCACTGGCAGACTGTTTGCCACGAGAGCTGAGCTTCAAGCACAGCCTCCAGCTTTGGCTGGCACTGAGGCAATACGGCGATCCCGGAAGAGACAATTTTTTAACATTGCTGGAATTGATCGCCCAACGACGCGTTGGAAATCGCCCGGGCCGCATCGAGCCGCGTGCTGTTAAACGACGACCCCAAGCCTACCCTTTGCTGACCAAGCCACGTTCGCTGGCAAGGGCAGAGGTTCGGGCGAATGGTCATCCGAAACACGTTAAGTAAGTGCCATTCGGGCAAGAGCCCTTGGTTACTTGGGGCTCTTCCAAGTGACTTGCCGTAAGGGCGAAACCAATAGTGGCCGTTCCGAAGGAATGGATATACACGCAGTCAACAATATCCAGGTTGGAAGTCAGGCCGCCTTCGCGAGCACGCTTTGCTCCTACAGACGTGCAACCCCATTTCACTCACAAGACGCGCCTCTGCCTTACCTGACCGACCCCTAATCGTAGAACGGCTCAACCAACGCCCGACTGCCGACAAAAAAACTATCGGCCACCCATCGCAACGGCTGGAGATCCAGGTCACTGGCCTTGTCGCCAATCAGCCGCTGAAAATGTCGATACACCGCCGCGTACTCGCCCTCCTCCGATACGGCTTGTTGCACGCCATCAATACTCAGCATTGCGCCGCCGTTGTCCAATCGCAGGATGCCTTCGGTGCAGCGAATCTCGATGCTCCAGAGTTCGTCATGACCGTGGTCGAAATCGAACTCCGCGCGGACATCGAGGTGGCGCGCGTCAGACATTTTGATGGAAGCGGCAATAGGCGACTGGCAGTTGCCGGGGACTCGCAGTTCGGCGGACTCGACAAACAGCGGCAGCGCCAGCAGATGGGTAGCAATCGACAAGGCATTGATGCCGGGATCGAAGACGCCAAGGCCGCCGGGTTGCCAGATCCATGCCTGGCCGGGGTGCCACTTGCGCACGTCTTCCTTCCAGTCGATCTGCACGCTTTGCAGGGTGCGGGTGGCCAGCCAGTCACGGGCGGCTTCGATGCCGGGCGCGTAGCGTGAATGCCAGGCGAACAGACCGCTGACGCCTTGCTCACCGACCTGATCCACCAACGCCATCGCTTCGCCCAACGTGGCGCACGGCGGCTTTTCGACCAGCACGTGTTTGCCTGCGGCCAGCGCTTGTTGCACCAGAGCGAATCGTCCTTGCGGCGGTGTGCAAAACGCAATCGCATCCACAGGCGGGCCGTTTTCGAGCAGCTCGCTCAGGGACTGAAAGTTCTCGACTCCGGCGCAGGGCTGCCCTTGCGTTGCGACAGCGACCAACTGGAATGCGGGGTTGGCGTTGATAGCGGGGACGTGTTGATCCTGGGCAATCTTGCCGTAGCCCACCAGACCGAGACGGATCGGTTGCATCAATGACTCCTGGTTTTTTTCTTGTCTTGGGAAGCGAATCAACAAGACTACGTTTGTATGCCGGGTAAGTCATTGATGACACGCTGACGTTTCGTGGGTTCTACCCTTCAGTCAGTCCCTTCCCGCACCCACCGTCTGACCTCAGCCTGTATGGCATAAGCCGGTGCCTCCACAGTATTGAAATCTTGTGTATACCGCTGGGCAAATCCTTCTACCCCCCATTCCTGAAACTGCTGCACATGCTTTAGTTCGTGAGCCCAGAGCGCGACGTTCTGTTCTGCAGTTTGAGCGTCCCGGAAGAGGATGATGTCGATCAGCGTCACGGCCCCGACATCGGGGTTTTGCAGCATGGCAGTGGCGGCGCTGAATTGGCCGTTGTCGCTGATTTTGTAGTGCGCGGCATCGAGGACACTGGGGTCATACCAGCGCAGCAGTTGCTCCCGGATGTGCGGTGGAATGGGTTGGATGCCGGCGCTGGCTGCTTCAGCGCGGGCTTGGGTCAGCCACAGCGCCAAGGCAGGTGCCGCGATCTGGTAGATACCATCAGGCACGGGGCCGAGCACCTGTCCCAGGTCTGGCAGGCAGATACAGCCGTCCAGGCACACTTGTTTCTCGCCAGCCGGACAGGCGTTGGTCTGGGCTGGCACTTCAAGCGTCAGGCAAAGAACCAACAGCGCCACCAGGCGCGTGGTGAAGGACGGCATTCGGACCTCCAGGGACGGAAGCAGCGCGAACAGTGGGTTACAATATCGACGACCCGCAAAGCTTCAGCGTATCCCTATCGGTAGCATTCAAGAATTGACAAGCTGAGTAGAAAAACATGAATCGTCAAAAAAAAATAAAGCAGCTATTAAAAGCTCACGCCAAAAAGGCGAGTGCCAAATTGGCACCGCAAAACAAGTCTAAATACATTAGTAAAGCTGACCGATTGAAACTGGCTGCGGAATCCAGTCAAGACTCAATCGTTTCCTCTGAGAGCTGATCCATGTGTTTTGAGCACCCTGCCCAAGTGGTGCTCCCGTTACTGGAGGTCAGTTTCGGGTTGCGACCCTTCGCGACAGGCAGAAATCGGCCAAAAGGAGACTGTCGCGATCGCGCTGATCGGTCAGTGAGCTTTAGTTCCTGTTCACGGTTTTTCTGTCGATCTTCCGCCGTCGTTGAAAAAATCATCCGTCGCGCGAAAGGACGCCGAGTGCTTCCAGGCTGAATAGGCCCGCTATGGCAATTCGGACAACGGTGGCCGCTCACCTCAACTGGAGAGATCGATCTGAATGATCCGCTCAACTTCATTATGAGGAACGCCGAGGCCGCGAAGGATGTACTGCACCATGCCCTCCACCGCACTCACCGGGCGCTCCCCCTCGAGGATCTTGCGCAGCAGGTAAAGCATGCCGCCAATGATGCAGTCGACGGTTGAGGTGATATCGACGACGTCGAAAGCCTTGGAGTTGTTGCCTGTGAGAATATCCCGGGCCAAGGGGTTCCCCATGGTCGATATCATGTCGTTGATGCTGTACACCGAGTGCACCAGAAACCAGCCCCAGACCGGATCGGTAAGACCGCGGTGGATAGTTGTACGGATGTTGACCCCGACTCTTTCGGCGATGCCGGCCTCTGGCGAGGTTGCCGCATCCAGCGCCTCGATCATCAGCATGGCGTCTTCAATAAAGACCGCGCGGGCGACTTCTTCTTTGCTTGAGAAGTAATTGTAGAAAGTGCCAAAGGACATTTCGGCTTCTTCGGTGATGTCGTTGATCGCGGTGGCTTCGATGCCCTTGCGGCCCATTACCGAGCGGGCTGCCCGCAGCAATTTGTTGCGGGTACGCAAGCGGGCCTTTTCATGGATACGGGGTTGGCGCGGCGGGGTTGCTTCAACAGCGGCGGGAGACGCAGTGGGTAAGGCCTCGCCCTTTTTAGCAGAGGGTTCTGCTGCTTTCCGGCGTTTAGGCGGCTGGGCCTCGTGCGTTACCTTGTCTTTCATGTCACTTACCATCATCGGCGCTAAAGCAGTCGGCGCAAGGATACCCGACTCAGACGGGGCATGACAGCGGCCCGCCCGGAGCCCGAATAACGATGCTTCGTTATCCCAGGTTGGCCCTGCAATAACGAAGCATCCACGCAATGACGTCACTGAAGTTTCCTGTCCAGCCCAGCAAAAACCGCCGGGTAGTCAACGCCGGAGCGGTGGTTTCAGCTAGCCAAGATCAAACCAACAGGTGACCGGGTCGAGGGCATGCAACTGTTTGTAAGCACCCGAGAAGAACAACAGCGGACGGCCGTCCGACTCCTCCAGTGCCTCGACATCGGCGGTGTAGATCAAATGATCGCCGCCGACATGCACGGCATTGGCGCGCACCGCTAACTGCACCAATGCACCGTCCAATACCGGCGCCTGGTCCAACTGGCGAAATACGGGCTGCTGATCAGGGATGGGGCGACCGCCGAAATGGCTGCTGACCGCCTCATGCTCCTCCCGCAGAAAGCTGATGCCAAAGGCATCGCCCGCCTGAATGCTGCTGGCAAATCGCGCCTGGGTACGCACCGCGATCAGCACCATGGGCGGATCCACCGACAACGACATGAAGGCATTGGCCGTCATACCGGTGGGCTGGCCTTCATGGATGAAGCTGACCACGGTAACCCCCGTGGCAAACTTGCCCATCACGCGGCGAAACGACCGCGCATCTACGTCACAAACTTGCATAACCCGCACTCCTCATCGATATGCACGATCACGCCGCTTAGATAAAAGGCGTACCCGGGTTCACGCCACAGAGGATCCGGCCGTAGGTTTCAAAATTGAGGTTGGGGCTGACGATGCCATGCAGCGACGCGATGCGGGCGTCCTGCCAAATCTTGGCCATGGGGTTATTGACCGCCGCCAGCGAGCCGCCTGAGGCTGAGGCCAACAAATCGACAGCTTCCCAGATCAGCTTTTCGGCGTATCCGACATCGCGGCGTACCTTGGCGCGTTCGAGAAAATCCATGTAGATGCCGGAGGCGGCGCTGATGTCCATGGCGTCTGCCTGGCGTTCGAGGATGGTGCGCGCCGCGTCGATTTTGGCAGAGGCTTCACCGACTTGCAGGTGAGTGATCGGCGCCTCGGACTGCTTGGCGTACCAGGAGTATTGAATGCCCCGACGTGGCAGGGTTTCCAGAAAGGTTTCCAGCGCTGCTATGCCCACACCTAGCGCCGGGAAGGTCAGGATAATGGCAAGCATGGGCATGCACGCGGTGCGGAACAGCGGTTCATCCGCCAAGTGGGTGGACAGGTATTTCCCCTCGATGGCCTGGGTGACTGACGCGATGCGCGCCTGCGGCACGAACACGTTTTTCACCGCAACGCTGGAACTGCCGCTGCCGGAGATACCGATTACATCCCAGTCGTGAAGAATTTCGATCTGTTCGATGGGAATCAGCGCAGCGCCCTGGTCGATCACATTGCCGCTGTCGTCCACCAGGGGAATTCCCAGCATGTCCCAGTTAGCGTGATAAATCCCGGAGTTGAAGCCCCACAGGCCCTCTTCAATCAGGTAACCGCCTTCCACTTTCTTGACCACCGCCTTGCGCGGCGACAGCACGCCCGCTACGCGCGCCGGCTTGCTGCCGCGAAATACCTCTTGCGCCGCAGCTTCGCCAAAGAACGTGGCGGCGCACCAGGTGGTGACGTTGGTCAGCGCCGTTACCCAGGCTACTGAGGCGTCGGCGCGACCCAGTTCGGTCACCACATTGAGGAAAGTTCGCATGGAGACAGCCTCACCACCAAACTGGCGCGGCGTGGTCATGCTTAACAGGCCACCGGCTTCGAGGTCCGCGATGGTCTCGGCGGGGAGTTTACCGAGGGCTGCGGTTTCCTGGGTGCGAGCCTTGAGCGCAGGGATCAGCGAGCGAGCGTAGTCCTGCAAAGCAAGGCCGCGATCGCTTGGGCTATCGACGGTTTGCACTGGGTTTGCTGGGTTAATCGCGTTCATGACTTCATCCTTTTTTGGTGTTGTTTTGTGATGCTCATGTCCAGTAGCGAAGGCCGGGCAGGAGTTATTGATATAGTCATCAAATTTGATGATGTCATCAATAGTTTTTTTAGAGTGTTTGATTCTTACGATCACAACGTCGGTGCGCAATACGTTCTAAACGCACCTCATGCCTGTAACGCGGGGCTTGGGTCAGTCCACAGCGCCCGGGCAGGTGCCGCGATTTGGTAGATGCCATCAGGGAGGGGGCCGAGCATCTGTCCCAGGTCTGGCAGGTAGATGCAGCCCCGCTACGTGATGTTGGTGAAGGTGGTCGGTAAAGATACCGAGTCGGTTATCAGCGCCCTGCTCGAAAACGCCCGGGAGTTACCCCAGGAACTCTACAAATCGCTGACGTGGGATCGCGGCAAAGAGATGGCTGCCCATAAGCGCTTTACGGTGGCTACCTACATAAAGGTCTACTTCTGCGATCCTCATCGTCCTTGGCAATGGGAAAGAATGAGAACACCCACGGGTTGTTAAGGCAGTGCTTCCCGAAAGGAACCGACCTTGTGGATCACTCGCAAGCCATGCTCAATGAAGTGACAAGGCAGCTAAATAGCCGCCCTCGAAAACACTAAACTACGAAACGCCCGCTGCGGCATATTCTCGAATGGTTATTGCCGACAACCCACCCACTACCGCGAACATATTCTCGGTAGTGGGTGCACAGGAAAGCTTGCGAACATGGACTCCTTTATGGTCGGTCCCCCACCAATGGACACGTAATCATTGATCCGATAGGCAATGGTGGGCTGAAGGGTTATTTCCTTGGAGCGCTACAGAGCTCAATCCAGACAGCACACTTACGCTGAGTAAAGACACATGGGATCACACGGCTATTCAGTTCCATTTTTCACCTATTGTTTATGTTGATTGCACGCAGGCAAGGCTCCGCCTTCCTGTGCACTTGTCAGTGCCGGTTGGTGTTGATCGAAGTTGTGTAAAAAGCCCTGGCTGAATAGCCCCAGGGCATCATTGCTGTACTACAGATGCGAATCAGGAACTCAACTAAGCCACTCGATTTGGCACTTCTGAATCGGAACTCAAGTCGGGATGAACCTGCCGGTTTGTAAATCCATGAATGCCTGGATGATTTCCTCCTCGGTGTTCATCACAAATGGCCCGCCCACCGCGATGGGCTCATCGAAAACGGGACTTGCGTAGACGAGTAACCGCAAAGAAGTTTGCGAGGTTATTTTCAGTGTGGACGTTTGATCCGCTGGCGGAATCTCCGGCCAGGCCAAGTCACCCGTTGTCACGGATCGATCGCCGATGCCAAGCAAGGCATCGCCACCCAGCATATATACAAATGCACGCTGTCCCGCCGGAATTGGGAGCTCGAAGCTCGTTCCTGTATCCAGTTTCAACTCTATCAATGTGAGCGGCCAGGTCGATCCGTGCGGCACGCAGACCTGACCCAACTGGCCTGCGTAGATACGTGCCTCAACACCTGACTCGCGATGAACTTGTACGTCTTGCATCTGGAGGTCGGAATAGCGAGCGGGTGTTGATTTGAGCCGTGCAGGGAGGTTGAGCCACAATTGCAAGAGGTGCACTCCCTGCGGTCCTGGCATCTCGCTATGCATTACCCCACCGCCAGCAGTCATAAACTGCACGGCACCGGGACCGAGCACTCCCCTGGTGCCGGTATGGTCCTCATGCAGCAACTGCCCATCAATAACGAAAGTCACCGTCTCCATGCCGCGGTGCGGGTGGGTCGGGAATCCGGCGGGCGGCGCGAACCAGTCCTCGACCAGCAAAAGGAATGGGCTGTTTTCGGCCGCGTCGTCCGGCGAGATCACCAGGCGAGCCCGGTGGTTGGTGGCTCGAACCTGAGGCCCACCCGCGCGCTGTACTTTCTGGATTGAGAGGGTCACTGCATCATTCTCCAATGACTGACTTACGCTTCGATCGCGGCGATGTGCTGCTCTGCCTGGGCGATTGCTACCTGGCGTTGCTCCGGTCCAGCGTTGACACCTTCTGCGACTACTACTTCGAGATCTTTGATGCCCAAGAAGGCGAAGGCACCCCGCAAGTAGGTTTCAGCATGCTCCATCACCTGCACGGGCGAACCTGCGCCGTAGAAACCGCCTCGCGAGATGGTCAGGATCACCCGCTTTTTACCTGCCAAGCCTACTGGCCTGCCTTCGACGTATTGGAATGTCTTGCCGGCAACGGCAATACGGTCAATCCACGTTTTGAGCTGGCTGGGAATGGTGAAGTTGTAGAAACCGACGCCAATGACCACGATGTCAGCGGCAAGGAATTCCTGCATGACTTGCTCTCCCAGTGCCAAGTCCGCAACCAGCTCCGGATTTTGTGGTGCCTCCAGTCCATTGCGTGAGACCGCTACGTAGGCGCCCGAGAGGTGGGGTATGGGATTCGCAACCAAGTCCCGATAAGTTACCTGTAGCCGCGGGTCAGCCTGCACCAGGCGGGCTGCAACTTTTGCAGACAGGGAGCGGCTTACAGAGTGGGAGCCCAGAATGCTGGAGTCGAGATGGAGCAGGTTTTTGGACATGGAACCCTCACGCGGTATAAATTTGATACTTAGAAACTAAATTAAACCTTTGGGCTCATGCAAGAAGGCACATGAATGATACCTGGGCACATTTTGGAAACTATTGGTGGTGAAGTGGCTCTGCTCTCGGACAGCTGCCAGCGGGTGAGCGAGGTGCTGTCGCGTGTCGGTGACAAGTGGAGCGTGCTGGTGGTGATCCTGTTACAGGACGGCCCGCGCCGGTTCAACGAACTCAAGCGCATGATCAATGGGGTTTCCCAGCGCATGCTGACAATGACGCTGCGTGGATTGGAGCGAGACGGCCTGGTCAAGCGAACCGTGTACCCAACGACGCCACCTCGCGTTGAGTACGAACTGACGCCTTTAGGGCATTCGCTCAGCAAACCGGTAGAGGCGCTAGGGCGCTGGGCCTTCGCCCATCTCGACGAGATCCAGGCGGCGCGAGTAGCGTTCGATGAGCGCGCGCTGATGGCGTCTTCTGAAACTTCTGCTTCTGCGGACATCTAGCTCCTCCAGGGGCCTCGTTCGGCTGTATCCAGGTCCGGTACCAGCCAGTACCGGATCTCAGACAACGGGTCTCATCAGTCTTGACATTTTTGGAGCGCGACACCTAATCGAGCAATCATCGCATCGAGATCCTCCGGTCCTTTTGCTCCACCGTATATATGGAAGTCAGGTCGAACCAGCACGGCGCGTACGGCATTATTCTGGAAGTAATCGCGATAGGTTCCGTCAAGGTCAACAACCTTGCCGGCTCCGACATTTGGTCCACCCAAAGCGATCGGGAGCGGTTGGAGTCTCTGAACTGACAAGTGTGCAAGCAGGTCTCGCGATTCCCCTGGCATCACCATATATTCGAAGCGGCGATGTGTTTTACCCAGCTGGAACAGGCACATAGGACGCTTGGGATCACAGATCTGCCCGTTGTCGAATTCGAAGTGAAGCGGTCGCTTCTGCTTGAAGTCGAGTACCACCCAACGTTCATTGAATCCGAGATCCTCCCAAGGCATTTGGAGGTGTTTACGTACGAAGCTATTGGCGCCATCTGCCCCAACGAGGTAACGCCCTTTGACGGTCTTTCGTTCGCCAGTTGGAGTAGAACGCCCTGCGAGTCGAGGGAGAGGTTGATTCAAGACCTCATTCCATCTCCAATCAGTTCCACAAGATAAGTCGCTGTTCGACGAGGGTTACTCTCCCTGGTCCCTGCGCCCTGCATAAAAGAGATGCGCAAAACCCTGCAGCGCCGTGTCCACGAAACGCTCATCGCTAGTGCCAGCGGGGAACTGCATAACGCCATGTATTACCAACGACACCAGTCCGTGCATGTGTGACCAGCCAGCAAGGGCAGCTCCCCGTACCTCACGGCTTTCAACGTCAAGCCCGAGATGTAGAAGACGAGACGCATAAAGAGCCAAAAATGCAATCAGAAAGGGGGCTCTTACCCAGACGACATTGCAGATGAACATACTCGGGCCCTGCCTGCTGTCTTCGCTGTATAAAGTTGCTTGTCAGCAGCTTCTATTAAAGCCTGGAACTCAAAATCACCAGTGGGCGTCATTGTTGCGACGCCTAGAGAAACAGTCACTACACGATCTACATCAGAAGCAGAGTGCTCGATACCCAGTGCTCGAATACGCTCTTGCATTTTTTCTGCAATTTCGACCGCCCCAGAAAGACCTGTATTGGGCAGGATGCAGGCAAACTCTTCGCCACCATACCGAGCGACCAGGTCAAAAGGGCGTCTAACCGTTTCAAATAACGCTTGTGCAACGGATTTCAGACAGCCATCTCCGGCCTGGTGTCCGTATCGGTCGTTGTAGCGTTTGAAAAAGTCCACATCCACCAAGATGAGCGACAGCGGCTTTTGCTCTCGAAAGCACTGACGCCAATTCGCCAATATGTCCTCATCGAATTTGCGTCGATTGGCCACTCCAGTAAGGCCATCCATCAATGCCATGGAACGTAGCAGATCATTCTGTAGCTTCAAGGTTAGATGTGTTCGCACACGTGCTCTAACAATGGTGGGATTGATGGGCTTGCTGATGAAATCCACCGCGCCCAGCTCCAGACCTGTCACCTCATCTGACTCCTGCCGCTGTGCGGTGATGAAGATGATGGGAATGCCCTGGGTCGCAGGGTCAGCCTTGAGTCGACGGCATACTTCATGCCCATCCATGTCCTCCATGACGACGTCCAGCAGAATCAGATCGGGCAGTTGGCTCCGGCATACCGTGATCGCCTGCTCACCGCTGATGGCCATGAACACATCGCAATCCCCGCGGAACAGCTCATGCAACACCCGGATATTAGTCGGTTGGTCGTCGACAATGAGGAGTTTGGGACGGTTATAGGGATGCGGCATCCAGGTTTCCATCGACTGTTCCATCAGGCAGATCTCAGAAGTTCACGACCAATTGGCATCGCAGCGGAAAAGTCCAGCGACTGCACGATGACCACAAATTCGTCGAACCGTGGGCGTAGGGATGGCTGTGTTTTCGGTGCCAACGCGTCTGCCAGCTCTATGGCTTGAAGGTTGCCCGCTTCTAGCAATATCAAAAGCTCCTCTAGTGACTTTTTCCATTGCATCGACGCCATCAAGTCCTCGCCAGCCCCGATCTTTACACGCGGGCTCTGACTAAACTCAACATTCAATTGCTCAAGGCTTTGTTGCAATAACTTGCTCAATTCGTCAAACCATGTCGCGTCAGTAAAGAATTTCGCGACAGACTCTGCATCTGCGTGTTTTAGTGACTGCTCCAAGTTGCCTGCCAGCAGCGACAGCGTCTTGGCCCCCATTGTTCCACTGCTACCTTTAAGGGTATGGAGCACGAAAGCTGCCCCCGAGGCATCTTGCCGCCGGATCTGATCGTGCAACCGGGCAAGCTGCTTTTCCGAATCCGGACCAAAGTTACGCAGCACATTGCGGATCAACTCAAGGTCATCGCCAAAGCGCTCAATGATTGACGCACGCGGTTCAATGACACTTTCTCGTGTATCGGCTTGTTCCAAGGCTAGAGATCTACGGCTATCCTCACGGCCCGCCTGGTTGAGCAGCGTTATGACGAGTTGCTCAAGATCTATGGGTTTGCCGACATGATCATTCATCCCCGCAGCAAGACAGGCCTCACGGTCGGTATTGGAGGCGTTCGCGGTCATCGCCACAATCGGCAGTGCTGCAAAGAGTGGATTTGATCGAATACGACGAGTTGCTTCCAAGCCATCAATATCCGGCATCTGAATATCCATCAACACAACGTCGAAGGGCACATCCTCAGCCATCACTCTTCTCACCCCTTCCAGACCACCTTCAGCCAGTGTCACCTGAGCGCCTTCCCCCGTCAGTAATTCATCGGCAACCTGCCGATTGAGCATGTTGTCTTCCACGACCAATAGCCGCAGTCCAGCCAGACGTCGCGGCCTGCCAGCCCTTGACCGGGACGGGGGGGGCTGCTCGAGGCCTATGCCGATAACCGCGCGCTGAACAGCGTCGGCCAACTGCCTGGGGGTGACAGGCTTGGTGAGAAACCCCACGAAGGGAGCGTTTCCCATCTCGTTTGCGTCGGCCAGCACTTCACGGCCGTAAGCGGTAATCATAATGATCATTGGAGGAGGTACGCCGTTGCCCTGCTGATGGATCAATTGCGCAGCGCTCAGCCCATCCATATCGGACATCCGCCAGTCCATCAGTACCACGTCGTAGGCTTCGCCTCTCGCCTGGGCGCGCTTCACCCATTCCACCGCTTGCGTGCCACCACTCACGCGCTCGGCCTTCCACCCCAATGCATGAACCGTTCGCAACAGCAATTCACCCGCCACGGCGTTGTCGTCGACGACCAGTATCCGTATGGACAGATCGACTCCGGGGCTGTCAGATCTGCGCAGCGAATTCGGCGCTACATCCAGGGTGATATCGAACCAGAAGCGACTTCCCCTACCCTGCTGGCTCTCCACCAGAAGTTCACCGCCCATCAAGCTGACCAACCGCTTACAGATCACCAAGCCCAGACCGGTGCCACCAAAGCGGCGGGTGGTTGAAGCCTCGGCCTGAGTGAATCCTTCAAAAATGTGCTGAAGTTGCTCCGGGTTGATACCGATACCTGTATCAGACACTGCGATGCGCAATCTCACAGAGTTTTCCGTGCGCATCAGTTGCTCGACGCTGACCACGATCTGGCCTTCCATGGTGAACTTGAGGGCGTTACCCGCCAGGTTGATCAGCACCTGTTGCAGCCGCAGGCTATCGCCTATCAGGTCGTTGGGTAGATTGGAGTCCAGATCGAACATGACCTCGACTTCTTTCTGACCCTGGTTGCCGGCCAGCACAAAGGAGAGGTCACGCATGAGCGATTCGAGTTGGAATGGATGCACATCGAGTTGCAGCTTGCCGGCCTCAATCTTGGAGTAATCAAGGATCTCATTGAGCAAGCCCAGCAGTGATTTCGCAGCGGTCTGCGCCTTGATTACATAATCAAGCTGGCGACCATTCAGGTCGGTGTTCTGCACCAACTGCAACATACCCAACACGGCGTTCATCGGCGTCCGTATTTCATGACTCATGTTGGCCAGAAAGGCAGACTTGGCCGCACTCGCGGTATCTGCCTGTTCCTTGGCGTAAAGCAGGTGTGACTCCAACTCGCGCTGGGAGGTAATGTCCCGATTGATGCCCGTCACTCGCAAAGCCGCACCGCTTGGATCGCGCTCGATCTGCGCACCGGCCTGTATGAAGCGGAGCTGACCGTCCGGGCGAACGACGCGGAAAATTGTGTCGTACACCCCCGTCCCCTCGACTGCGGCACTCAGCTTTTCAGCCGTTTCCACAACATCGTCAGGGTGAACACGCGAGTACCAATGCTCATAGCTCAGACCATTATTGCGCAACGTTAGTGGCTGCCCGTAGAACTCGAACATGCGATCATTCCACTGCAAGGCATTGTCCGCCAATGTCCAGGACCAGATACCCAGTTCGGCGACTTCCGCGGCCATCAGCAACTGCTCATGCACCGCCATCAATTCGCTACGTTGTTTCTGTGTCGTCTCCAGGCTCGCAGCCAGCTCCATTTCTGCCGCTTTACGTTCGGTGATGTCTACCGCGATGCCCAGGTAACCGTTCAATTTCCCTTCGTCATCGCGCATGGAGGTGACCACCAGCGTGACAGGAAACCGCGAGCCATTCTTACGTATGTAAGTCCACTCCCGTGTTTCTGCGCCTTCAAGCTCGGGTTTATGGGTCAAAACACGGAAACCGTCGATTGCATGAGCGTACTCCTCGCTAAGTTCAACACCACGAGCAGCGATTTCTTCTGGTTCATGTATCAATGAAGGTGTGTGTTTACCCAATAACTCATCGGCGTCATAACCCAATAACTGCTCGGCGCCCTTGTTGAACACCCGGATAACACCATCGAGATCCGTCGCAATGATCGAAAACTCGGTGGCCGAGCGCAGCACCGTGCCTAACAATAGATTGAGATGCCGTAACTCGGAAGTTCGTTGCGCAACCTGTTCCTCCAGGCTGGAATTGAGTTCAAGAATTCGGGCCTCCGCTGCTTTTTTCGCCGAGATATCCCTCAACGTCTTGGAGGCTCCTATGACGCGACCACCCTCGCCAAAAATGGGTGAGATGCTTACGGAGACATCAATCAGCCGGTTATCTTTGCATCGACGTTGGGTATCAAAGCTCCTTATCCGTTCCCCCGCGCTGATACGCGCAAGGATATGGGCTTCCTCAGCTACAAACTCCTCAGGAATAACCAGACTGGCCAGCGTCTGGCCCACCGCCTCCTCGGCGGTATAGCCAAAAAGATGCTCGGCTCCCTTGTTCCAGTTGGTGACGAAGCCATCGAGAGTCTTACCAATGATGCCATCGGCCGAGCTTTCAACGATGGCGGCCAGTCTTGCTTGCTCGGCGAGTATCTGCCGCCTTCGTTGATGACTGACGCTCACGACTCCAACCAGAGTAGCTAAAAGAAATGTAAGCAAACCACCAATCAAAAGGACGACCTTCGGCGAAACCTGATGCAGACGCTGGAGGAACAACAGGTGCGCGCCGAGTTCGATTTGCCATCGCCTCCCGAACACCTCGCGCTCCACCTGATGGGTCATCAATGTTTGACGGCTCGTCGAGTCGTCGGTGCTTTGATAAAACACCTCCTCTCGTCCGGGGACGGTGATATCCCTCAATCGCAGATGGATCGATTCATTTTCCACGCGTAGGCCGTTGAGCACCTCCTCGGTCAGCAACCCGGTGAAGCTCCAGCCAAATGCCGCTGCCTCTCGCTCTGCAACGGTTGATGGAGTCACCCCTTCACGATAAATGGGTAACAGCACCAAGAAAGACTGCAGCGGCTTTCCTAGGCCGATTACCAGTGTGATGGGGGCGGTAATCCGTGCCTGACCGCTTTGCATTGCAGCCTGGGCGGCCTCACGCCGAACTGCTTCCGAAGCAATGTCCAAGCCAATTGCTGCCTGGTTACGCTCAACCGGGTGGACATACTGGATAACGTAACGTTCGCCTGAATGGGGTGAAAACTGGCGAATGGTAAAATCGGCTTTGCCATCAGCTCTAACACGCTTAAGAAACTGACCTTCGTCTTGCTCTTGTACACGTCTTATAAAACCAAACCCGAGTGAACCAGGAAACTCAGTAGCAAGATCGCGAGTTTGGTGGTATCGAAGGAAAAATTCGCGACTGAGACCCTGTTCTCCCGCAGTCAGCACGGCCCCACGAGCGCCTTGCAATCCGTATTGATAAAGCCGGAGTCGAGTCAAAACCGCGTCTGCTGCATCCTCGGTAGCCGCAATGACCGCTTTTTGGGCCTGCTGTTCGTTGAAACGTTCAAGGGCCCAGCTCCCGAGAATGCTTGCCCCTACCCCCACCACCAGAGTAATCGCTGCTCCCCAGCTCAATGCAAAAAACTTATGTTTTCTCACCGGCGGTGCCCCCATTACAGAAAGCCCTTGCGAAAGTTGGCAATGGTTTTGAAGTCTGGAGCCCAACGGCCCGCCAGCCACATCAATTCAACGTTACGCTGGGCTTCACGTTCAAGCCGGTGGCTGGACTGAATCCGATTGAGGTAACCATAGATGTAGATCTTGAGCAGGACCGCTGGATGATAGGCCGTACGACCCGTTGCAGCAGGATCGACACCCTCAAACCCAAGGTTCTCAGGTCGAGTCATCGACGAAAACGTCGACCACCCGGACCGGATTTCTTCGGCTACGTAATCGTCCAAGCACTCCGGCAGCAGCGTCACCTGCGTCCGAGTCTCGCCCTCAATGAATCGTTCATGATCGCCCCCGATACGATCTAGACGATCAGAAGCTTAGATCATCCTGGGCGTATTCCAGTTTTTGCCTTAAAGCAAAGCTCGCTTTTCATCTGGTTTGAGGACATTACCGGACAATGGCAAGGATCTGCCCCCTTTTCCCTTTGGGATTGTCCTTACGCTGGGGACGCGAAGCTAGCAGGCATCAGCGATCAATTCCGCTCGGATTGCAGCAGGCGTGGCTTGAACATGCCGTTGGCGATCATCGGCGCGGGCTCTTCATCGCCGTGCTGCCGGCAGAGGAATTCGCGTATCGCTTCGGCGGTTCGCCTGGCGCTGGTCACCACGAAAAAATGCCCCTCGCCCTGCAGGACATGCAGTTCGGCACGGCGAATGGTGCGGCGCAGGATGTGCGCGTTGTACAGCCGCACCAGAGGGTCGCGTTCGCCAGTGAGGATCAGCGTGCGCTGGCGCAGACGGAACAGCCGCAGCAGGCTGGTCCAGCCGACCAAGGCGGTGAGCTGGTGGTAATAGGTTCGCGGGTTGACCGTGAGCATGCCGTTCACCACACCGAAGCGCAGCAGCGTCTGTATCGAATTGCGCGAGCCTTCTTGCTTGCGCAGTTTGGCGCTTTTGCTCCTGCCAAAAAAATCCAGGATGTCGGCGGGCTTCACCAGCATCGCCGGGCCGGCCGAGGTCGCCGCGAGGATCAGCCGGCGCACCATGCTCGGGTGACGCAGGGCGAATTCTTGCGCCAACGCACCGCCCCAACTCACGCCGAACACATCGACCTGGTCGATTCCCAATTGCTTGAGCATCTCGGCGATCAGGTCGGCATGGCCCGGCAGACGCATCGGCCAGCGGGGCATTTGCGATTTGCCGACCCCGGGCACGTCCAACGTAATGGTCCTGTAGTCCACCAGTTCATCGCGCAGGGGATCGAAGCTACGGATCAACCCACCCAGGCCGTTGAGCAGGAGCAGCGGTGAGCCTTGGCCGCGGATTGAAACGTTCAACTGCAAGTCTTTAATGGTTAATTTGCGCGTTGTCATGGTTTCCCCCTTGGCCTACCCGCTGTTAAGACAGCGTCTGGCGTTTGCGGTGCAAAAAAGGGTGACATTTGTTGGCATGGCTCTGCGAATCATCGAGATATCGTCGATTGGCTCCGCGCGGTTTAAAAGTACCGTTGGGCACTGCAAACCGTGCCGAGTAGCCGGCCAGACGAATCGGCCTTGGTGCAGGCGACGTGCCGCCAGCCAAATGCCCAGGCCGTCATGAACCAGCACTTCCAATGTTGGTGGCTACTCAACGTCACAGACAGATAGCGGCCGAAAGCAGCCTCTGACGACGAACCCGGCCACTACATTGTGGTCAAAACAAGTGATGGCAGGGCGACATCAACTGCCTTGGCCCTGTTTCATTCAAGAGCGAAGCTTGCCATTCACATACTTTAGGATGCGCCGGATAACTTTCAGCAGGTTCGGATCCTGTCTTGCGCAGGCGCTGACTGCTGCTCCCATCCAATGCTTCCTTATTGGAGTACTAAAATGACTCAGTCAATGCGGTTCTTCCTATCGATCTTCCTAGCGACAGCATCATTGGCATCAGCGAGCCTGCTGAACAATGCAGGTGCGGCAACCGCCGAGGATCTGAATGCCGACTCCCGGCAAGCGTTGCAAACTCTTTACAAGGCCACTCCATTTGCCGAAACCATTTCGCACAACGCCAAAGCGGTGCTTGTCTTCCCGAAAATCATCAAGGCCGGCCTTGTGTTTGGTGGCAGCTATGGCGAAGGTGTGTTGATGAAGGGCTCGAAAGTGGAGGGCTACTACAACTCCGTAACCGGGTCATGGGGGCTGCAGGCAGGCGCCCAATCGTACGGTTATGCGGTGTTCCTGATGACTGACAAGGCCGTGAATTATGTACGTGAGACCAAGGGCTGGGAAGTTGGTGTGGGGCCAACCGTCGTCGTGGTTGACGAAGGGGTCGCGAAGAATCTGTCGAGCTCAACACTAAAGGACGATGCCTACGCGTTCATATTCGACCAGCAAGGGTTAATGGCTGGAGTCAGCATTGAGGGAACGAAGATTTCCCTGATCAAGCGCTGAAACCGTCCTCGCCAGAGGGGCCTAATGAATATTCTAACCACATGTAAGGGTGTTTATATTCCTCTGGTGCTGTGCGTGGCTGTGCTCCTGGCATTTGTGATTTCCTGCAGTACATTGCCGAAGATAGTGCCCGATATGGCTCGCGCTCCCTCTGCGCCCGTGCAACTCGACGGGATACACGGACCTCTGTCAGCCGAGCGCAGCAAAGCCATTCTCGACCGACTTAAGTCCACCGGCGCAGAAACCAACATCTTCGATGTGCACCTCGCGATCGAAGAATCCATCACCGGTAGCCCGCTAACGGAAGGAAACAAAGTCGACTTGCTGCAGGACGGCCCCACCACCTACCAGTCGATGATCAAAGCCGTGGAAGCTGCGCGCGACCACATTAATATGGAGACCTACATCCTCGACGATGATGAAGTCGGCCAGCGCTTCGCCGCCGCACTGATCGCTCAGCAACAAAAAGGCGTACAGGTCAATCTGATCCGTGACAGCGTCGGAACCCTTGGAACACCC
Source organism: Pseudomonas sp. LBUM1670 (assembly GCF_059695695.1). Lineage (NCBI taxonomy): Bacteria > Pseudomonadati > Pseudomonadota > Gammaproteobacteria > Pseudomonadales > Pseudomonadaceae > Pseudomonas > Pseudomonas sp. LBUM1670. The sequence continues at coordinate 3,543,189 of NZ_CP166783.1, forward strand.
TCAGCGTTTTTCTCTCGATTGACCGACACGGGCATCAAGGTGCTGGAGTACAACCCAGTCAATCCGGTGACGGCCAAAGCGGGCTGGGACGTGAACCAGCGCGACCACCGAAAGCTGCTGATAGTGGACGGTCGAATTGCCTTTCTCGGCGGGATCAACATCAGCAGCGTCTATTCGGGGGGCTCGTTCAGCTCTCAATCGAAGACTCGCCCAAATGGTGATTTGCCTTGGCGCGATACCGACTTGCGCGTCGAGGGGCCTGTGGTTGCGGAACTGCAAAAGCTGTTCATCGCAACCTGGACTACCCAGAAAGGTGAACCCCTCGCGGCTCGCCACTACTTTCCGTCACCTGAGCGCAAAGGCAGCGAGGTGGTACGCGCCATCGGCAGCTCACCAGATGAGCCGTTTAGCCTGATCTATGCCACGCTGATTTCGGCGTTGCATAGCGCGCAAACGGAGATATGGCTGACTATCGCCTACTTTGTGCCCGATCCTCAGTTGCTGGCGGCACTCAAGGAGGCGGCAGCACGTGGAGTCGACGTCAAGCTGGTGCTGCCTAGCAGCACCGATTCGTGGCTGGTGCTCCATGCCGGACGCGCCTACTACAGCGAGTTGCTGAAGGCCAACGTCAAGCTTTACGAACGCCGTGACGCACTTCTCCACGTCAAGACTGCAGTCATCGATGGCGTGTGGTCGAGTGTCGGCTCCACCAACTTCGATTGGCGCAGCTTCCTGCACAACGATGAAGTTAACGTCGTTGTGCTGGGCACCGGGTTTGGAAAAAAAATGCAAGCGGCGTTCATGGCTGATCTGGCCAAGTCGAACGAAATCAAGCTAGAAAGCTGGGAGCGTCGCTCGCTCGCTGTGAGAGCCAAAGAGCAGATGGCGCGACTCTGGGAATACTGGCTTTAAGTCAGGTGGTGCGTCGCCTTGAGGTTATCTGTCTGGCCTGAAGGCCCCACCGACGCAGCCGGTCTCTGGCCGAAATCATGGATACGAGAAGGACAAAAAGCACACGGAAGGGATGGTCTTCCACAGGACGTTCTGTTCATAGTGACCCCTCCCTGATTGCAATACGTGTGACCGATGCAAGCTGATCTACAGGCCGCGATGACGTCGAGGTGCGTGGCTAATTCAGGATGAACAGGTCCCCTTCCACATCCGTATCGCCGTGTTTTCGACTCTCCGCCGCGGAGTCGTAGAGTATCAGCAGAACCTCCCCAGGCTGCTCGCCCGATTGGAACAGACACATGCCCTCAGCGTGATCGTTGCCTTGCCCGAAGGGCACCTCCAGCACCTTCTCCAATTGGTCCGTAAAGACCACGCTTTCCTCGTCGGACGCGAAACCGCCGCGCCAGCGGAAGACCGCTTCCGGACCATCCTGTTCCATGGTGGGACCCGCCAGGATCAGCAGATCGTCACCGCTAGTGCACAGGTCACGCAAGCCCAGGCCATTTAGCGCGAAGAAGTGCTTGCGGTAGCGACGCCCACCCGGGCCGATCTTCTTGAGCACCAGCGTGTCAGTCGAGGCGTCGTTCAGCTCAGGTTCGATCTCCAGCAACACAGCCCAGCCACGTAGGACGGGTCCACGCAGCCCCAGCAGAAGGCGCGAGCCGATCACCGCCAACCCTTCGATATCGAAGCCGTTATCCTTACCCGGAATACGCAGGAAGTCGCGTAGCTGAGGATCTTCAGCAATGGCCTCGGTCAGGTCGTTACCGACTTCGTTGCCATGTAGCTGCGCCGCCGTACGTCCATCAGCGTCCACCTTCCTGGCGAGTGCATAGCCGTCGGCCTGCTGTACCACAGGGATGCGGGCCAGCAGAAAGCGATTGCCGTCCGCCTCAACCGTTGATAGGCGCTTGATATTCTTCTGTGCAGGAGTGCCGGCCTCGGCCTTCTTTCGCTTCAGGCTATGGGAGCCCACCACCCAGAGGTAACCACTGTCGTGGACATAGGCCAACCCCTCGATATCGATCTCGGCGTCTTGCTGCGGCAGGGGCAGATCCAGATAATCCTGGAGCTGAAACGATTGGTGCTCATCGCACCTAACGACATCGCCGGGCGCGGCATCCTGGATTTTCAGGCGTTCCAGGCTCGTGGTTTCGTCGTTGGCCACCCAGAGTGTGTCGTCAATCTGCTGAGCGACCGAAAGGCCATCGCGCAACGACGCAAACGCCGGATCAAATCTCAACATCGCAAAATTGTTTCGGTCGCTCATGAGCGGTCTCCCTTTATGGCGTGGCGCGCCGGTCATTCAAAAACAGATTTTTCGCGTCTTCTATGTCCAGGCCGACCATTCACAGCATGCAATCGTTCAGTCAATTCCCAAAATAGCCGACTAACGGTTAACCCCCTAGGCACAAAGCCTGCAGTAGCCCCCCAGACGAACATTTGACGTCAATCAACCGCCATACGGATTTCACAATCAGCACGCACAATTGACGCAGTTCAATAGCGCGGGTCCGAGCGCAACTGTGGCCACGACATTCCCCGCATACAGGATCCTTGACATGATCGACCTCGCCACCTGGAATTTAAGCATCCCTGAAGGCAGCCCACCTGCCACCATAGAAACGCCTCGACTGGCCCAAGGGTTCAACGACCAATATTTCAGTTCTGAAGCCGATAGCCTTTCCTTCTGGGCACCTGTGACCGGTTCCAGGACGGCCAACGCTATTTACCCGCGTAGCGAGTTGCGGGAAACCTATAGCGATGGAACGCTGCGCAACTGGCAGTATTCAGCGGCGGATAACACCCTGCGGGCAAGTCTGGCCGTCAATCAGGTACCCAGCACCGGCAAGATCGTGATTGGCCAGATCCACAACAAGGACAGCAGCAGCCCCATGGTGAAGCTGGAATACCAGTACAAAACGTCGGGTTCGACTGGAAACATTGTCGCCAAGGTGCGCATGCGTCCCGACGATGAAGAGGGCCAGGTCATAACCATTGCGACGGGTGTGCCGCTCAACCGCAACTTTTCCTACCTGATCCACCTCAGCCCGAAGGGCGCGCTGGGCATCAGCGCAGCAGGATACAACTGGAGAACCACCATTGATCCGAGTTGGAAGACCCAACCACTGTATTTCAAAGCGGGTGCGTATGTGCAGGACAACACCGGCTATCCCACCGAGGGCGGAAAAGTGACGTTCAGGGTGCTGGAGATCCACCACGAAATTTAGTCTGTCTGGCCGTTCAATGCACGTGCTGCTCGCATGTACACAGAGTTCGGGTTTGAGACTCGTGCATTCGAGATGGGAATGCGTCTGTAAAGCCGATCGAGGGACTTCTGCGGGATCATTCGTGACAGACAGCAATCGGCCCAGAGTGTGTAAAAAAGCTTTCTCGAACCCTTGCTATGATTTCTGAGGATTTCATCGCAAGGATCGCTTATAAAGCGCTTTATCCAAGGTGAACATCGAGCAACATGGCCATTGCTCCACACGTTGTTTTCATCAGACTTGTTCAGCATTTCCATCCCTGAGTTTTGCCATGCCGGGATGGCCAAGACCCTGCATCCAGAAGCATAGAGAAAAGTTTAGTTCCGACCTGACCTGTCCCACCGAAACGCATCGACAGCGACTAAGCTTTTGCAATTGATCCTGATTCTCCCAAGGAGAATTCCGTGAGCTCCGCGCCCCTGTCCGAACTCGATGCCGCCCTGCCCGGTCTGGCCCGCAAGATCCGCGTGTTAGATGCCCTGGCCTGGCCAGACGGGGTCGAGGAACTATTCCTGGAGCGTTGGCGCGCCGGGCGTGCAGAACTGCCCAAGGTCGAACTGCTCCCGCGCGATCACAGCGCCGACATTGCTGCTTTGGAAGCCTTTATTGGCCGTTGCGATGAGGGGCATCCGGCCGGGAACTACCTCGCCATGACAGCACGTAGCTATGCCACGGCTGGACGTATGCTCGGTGCCATTGGTACCCCCGCCTTTACTCAGTATTCGTCCGCGCTGTACCGGCGCCCGGACTTCTACTATCCGAGCCAAAAGCTGAGCATGCTGGACGCCGCTCAATTCTTCCTCAAGACCACCGACGCCCTTCTGGGCGGTGCCCGGATTCCACCGAGCCCGGCAGAGATCCCGGCCGAGGCTTTCGCCGCCTGGATGCAGCCGGAACTGGACCGCTTCTTCGGACCGGGCCGGATCACGGTCGTGCTCGATCCGACCCTGGCCTCCAAGGCCATTGCCGGGGCGAGCCGCATCCGCCTGCGTGCCAGCGCCTTGTTCTCGGAACTGGACAAGAATCAGCTATTGCAGCATGAGGCCTTCGTGCATGTCGCCACCGCACAAAACGGCGCGCTCCAACCCAATCTGAAAAGCCTGGGACTCGGGGCGCCACGCACGACCCAGACTCAGGAAGGCATCGCCACCCTGGCCGAACTCTTCACCGGCAGCATGGACATCAACCGTCTGCGCCGCCTTGCCCTGCGCGTGCTCGCGGTCCAGCAGGCGCTGGATGGCGCCGATTTTATCCAGGTGTTCGAAGGTTTTCTCGCCGCCGGTCAGTCGCAAGAGGAGTCATTCCGCTCGACCCAGCGGGTTTTCCGCGGCGCCGACCTGCGCGGTGGTTCGGCGTTCACCAAGGATGCCGCCTACCTGACCGGCTTGCTCGGCGTTCATACCCTGCTGCGCATCGCGATCCGCGACAACCGACCAGAACTGGTGGGCCATCTGTTCGCCGGGCGCCTCAGCCTGGGTGATACCGTACGCCTGGCCCCGCTCTTTGAGTCCGGCTGGCTACAAGGGCCGGTCCACCTCCCGGCCTGGGCCGCCGATCTGCGTCTGCTCGCCGCCAACCTGGCCTTCTCCGCTTTTATCGCCCGGATCAAGCTGGATGTACTCGATCTGGAGGTGCTCATGGCCTTCGCCGACGAGCATGAAACCGATGCCAGCGCCTAGCGTGAATCGAAAGCGGCGTACCGGCTCAAGGTTGTGCTTGAATGAAATGTTCTGGTTCATGAGCGGGCAGACACCTCGAGTGCAGACCTATACTGCCAAAGCATGTCTGGTCAGTGACAGCTTTGATCTCGAGGATAGGCGACATGGACCTTGATCAATTTGAAATGCTCCTCGGGGACATCTATGAATCAGCCTGGTCAATGGCGCAATGGAGCACTGTCCTGAACCGTCTGGCGGAAATGACAAACTGCACAATTGCTCACCTTTATATTTCCGACCATCGTACCCGCAAGGTCATCGAGTCTTACTGTGGAGGGGATGAGCGTCGGATTTGCGCTGCTCACCAAGCCTACATAGATCACTACGGCGCCATCGATCCGCGCGGCGCCAAGAGCTCAAGCCTTTCTCCGGGCAACTGGATACTTTGCCAGGAACACTTTGACGAGCGCTATGTTTCCAGAAGTGAGTTCTATCAGGACTATCTGATTCCGAATGGCTTCAGGTATGGAACAGGTACAAGCCTTCTGACTTCGAGCAACGTGGATATTTCATTCGGGCTACTCGACGAGGCCCAGGCATTCAGCCGGGAAAAACACCTTCCACTGTTGAATAGAATCACACCTCATTTGCAACGCAGCTTGAAGCTTGGCCAGCGCCTGCAGCAGCAAGCCGGTCAAATTGAACTCGGCTCGAATTTTATCGACAAACTGCCTCAGCCCGTGATTGTTTGCAGCAGTTCCGGAAAAGTGATTTATGCCAACAGTGCAGCCAATGCACTCCTCGTCGTTGAGCACTGCATCCGCATCGAGAAACAACACCTGGTGTGTGCCAACACCAACCATCAACAAAAATTGTCAGCACTCATTCGTGGCGCCAGCAGCGTAAATTTCAGTGCGGCCAGGCAGTGTTCAAGGGCGTCAAGAGCAGAGCCGGGGATCATGACCACGCGCTCACTGAGAAATGGCCGCAATCTCCACCTTTCGGTTATTCCTGTGCCGCAGTTTCATGGCGTGCAAGCAGACTTCGCGATCGATCAAGGGGTACTTGTTCTCTTTGATTCCCATCAAGGAGATTTCACCGATATAGAGTATTGGCTCACTTCACTCTACAGGTGTTCGCCAGCAGAAGTTCGGATCGCAAGGCTTCTACTGGACGGGCAGTCACCGGAAGAAATCGGCTACTCGTTGGACCTGAAGCTTCCCACCGTTCGTACCCATCTTCGCAACCTCTTCGAGAAAACGGGCACCTCGCGCCAGACCGCTCTAGTGAGGCTGATGACGTCCCTGCCAGCGGTTTCTCGTCGCTGCTGACCAATGAGCCACACGCCGAGCCCCCCTCTCCCGTTTACAGGAGAGGGTCGACCACTTGCACCCCACTCCCCGTATACCTAGGCGAAAAGCTGCACATCGCTCGCCGCCAGGTTCGTCACCCCGGCCAGGGTCACCACCGCTACTGCATTGCCATTGGCCGTGCCGTCGGCGTCGTAGTAGAGCGTCTGGTTGCTCTGGTTGAACACCAGGTATTTGCCGGCTTGCTCGGTCAGCGCGTTGCTGACGTTGGTCAGCACCGCGTCTATGGGTTGGCCGTTGAGGTGAAACGCTGAGCTGTCCAGAGCCAGGATGTCAGAGCCCTTGGAGAAACCGCTGACGGTGTTGCTGGTACTGGAGTCGGGAGCTACGGAGAATCGGAAGATGTCGTTGCCGTTACCGCCGAACAGCTGATTGAAGCCGCTGCCACCATCCAGCGTGTCGTTACCATCCTCGCCAAAGAGGGTGTCGTTACCGTCACCGCCCTCCAACAGATCATTACCCAGCCCGCCATACAACTGGTCAACCCCACCCCCGGCCACCAGGCTGTCATTGCCGCCATGCCCATAGAGAACCTGAGTGCCGGCGCCGGTGGTGATACTGTCGTCGACCGCATCGCTGCCGATAAAGTAGCCGCCCAGTTCGCGCAGTTGTTGCCGATTCCACACCGTGCCGTCGCTGAAAAGCACCTCCTGCACGCCATACTGGTTGGGGTTGTCGCTGGCCTGGCCGGCCAGTAGCTGGTTCGACAGGTGCAGGGTCTTGCCCGTGGCGAAGCCCAGGGTGACGCTGTTGCCGTCGCCGCTGACCGTGACGCTGGCCGGGGTGATGCCGGCCGCCAGTTCGAGCCGGTTGAAGTCGCCGGCCGTCGTGGTGTTCACGTAGTCGGACAGCGAGACATTGCCGCTGCCATCGAAGCGGTAGGTATCGCTGCCACTGTCGCCGGCAAGCGTGACCGCGGAAGTGTTGGCCAGCCCGTTGGCAATCAGCAGGTCATTGCCCGTGCCACCAAAGGCATAGCTGCCGTCGCCGGCACCCGTGCCGAGGCGCAGGGTGTCGTTGCCATTGCCGCCGAACAGCTGGTTAAAGCCGCTGCCGCCGTCGAGGCTGTCGTTGCCGTCCTCGCCAAAGAGGGTGTCGTTACCGTCACCGCCCTCCAACAGATCATTACCCAGCCCGCCATACAACTGGTCAACCCCACCCCCGGCCACCAGGCTGTCATTGCCGCCATGCCCATAGAGAACCTGAGTGCCGGCGCCGGTGGTGATACTGTCGTCGACCGCATCGCTGCCGATAAAGTAGCCGCCCAGTTCGCGCAGTTGTTGCCGATTCCACACCGTGCCGTCACTGAAGCGCACCTCCTGCACGCCGTATTGGTTGGGGTTGTCACTGGACTGGTTGGCCAGCAACTGGTTCGACAGGTGCAGGGTCTTGCCCGTGGCGAAGCCCAGGGTGACGCTGTTGCCGTCGCCGCTGACCGTGACGCTGGCCGGGGTGATGCCGGCCGCCAGTTCGAGCCGGTTGAAGTCGCCGGCCGTCGTGGTGTTCACGTAGTCGGACAGCGAGACATTGCCGCTGCCATCGAAGCGGTAGGTATCGCTGCCACTGTCGCCGGCAAGCGTGACCGCGGAAGTGTTGGCCAGCCCGTTGGCAATCAGCAGGTCATTGCCCGTGCCACCAAAGGCATAGCTGCCGTCGCCGGCACCCGTGCCGAGGCGCAGGGTGTCGTTGCCATTGCCGCCGAACAGCTGGTTGAAGCCGCTGCCGCCGTCGAGGCTGTCGTTGCCGTCCTCGCCGAAGAGGGTGTCGTTACCGTCACCGCCCTCCAGCAGATCATTACCCAGCCCGCCATACAATTGGTCAACCCCGCCCCCGGCCACCAGGCTGTCATTGCCGCCATGCCCATAGAGAACCTGAGTGCCGGCGCCGGTGGTGATACTGTCGTCGACCGCATCGCTGCCGATAAAGTAGCCGCCCAGTTCGCGCAGTTGTTGCCGATTCCACACCGTGCCGTCACTGAAGCGCACCTCCTGCACGCCGTATTGGTTGGGGTTGTCACTGGACTGGTTGGCCAGCAACTGGTTCGACAGGTGCAGGGTCTTGCCCGTGGCGAAGCCCAGGGTGACGCTGTTGCCGTCGCCGCTGACCGTGACGCTGGCCGGGGTGATGCCGGCCGCCAGTTCGAGCCGGTTGAAGTCGCCGGCCGTCGTGGTGTTCACGTAGTCGGACAGCGAGACATTGCCGCTGCCATCGAAGCGGTAGGTATCGCTGCCACTGTCGCCGGCAAGCGTGACCGCGGAAGTGTTGGCCAGCCCGTTGGCAATCAGCAGGTCATTGCCCGTGCCACCAAAGGCATAGCTGCCGTCGCCGGCACCCGTGCCGAGGCGCAGGGTGTCGTTGCCATTGCCGCCGAACAGCTGGTTAAAGCCGCTGCCGCCGTCGAGGCTGTCGTTGCCGTCCTCGCCGAAGAGGGTGTCGTTACCGTCACCGCCCTCCAGCAGATCATTACCCAGCCCGCCATACAATTGGTCAACCCCGCCCCCGGCCACCAGGCTGTCATTGCCGCCATGCCCATAGAGAACCTGAGTGCCGGCGCCGGTGGTGATACTGTCGTCGACCGCATCGCTGCCGATAAAGTAGCCGCCCAGTTCGCGCAGTTGTTGCCGATTCCACACCGTGCCGTCACTGAAGCGCACCTCCTGCACGCCGTATTGGTTGGGGTTGTCACTGGACTGGTTGGCCAGCAACTGGTTCGACAGGTGCAGGGTCTTGCCCGTGGCGAAGCCCAGGGTGACGCTGTTGCCGTCGCCGCTGACCGTGACGCTGGCCGGGGTGATGCCGGCCGCCAGTTCGAGCCGGTTGAAGTCGCCGGCCGTCGTGGTGTTCACGTAGTCGGACAGCGAGACATTGCCGCTGCCATCGAAGCGGTAGGTATCGCTGCCACTGTCGCCGGCAAGCGTGACCGCGGAAGTGTTGGCCAGCCCGTTGGCAATCAGCAGGTCATTGCCCGTGCCACCAAAGGCATAGCTGCCGTCGCCGGCACCCGTGCCGAGGCGCAGGGTGTCGTTGCCATTGCCGCCGAACAGCTGGTTAAAGCCGCTGCCGCCGTCGAGGCTGTCGTTGCCGTCCTCGCCGAAGAGGGTGTCGTTACCGTCCTCGCCGAACACCGTGTCGTCCCCTGAACGCGCCTGGACGACATCGTTGCCCGCTCTGGCGCGAATAAGATCGGCGCCCTCCGTACCAAGCAGCGGGTTGTCACTGCCTTCCGTACCGTTGATGGGGTTGAGCAATTGTGCAATCCCGGCGGTCGGACTGCTGGCGACGGACTCCCGGGTACCGCCACCATCGGTGTAACTGGCCAGCACGCGAACCTGCAGGCCGATCAACGTCGACCCGAGAGCCAGGCTGGCCGCAGTGGCGCCGGCAAGGTCGCTCCAGTTGGCGCCATCGGTGGAGGTCTGCCACTGGTAACCAACCACGCCCAGGCCATCGGCGTCGGCCAGCGAGTGGCTGGCGGTCAGCGTCTGTCCTTCCAGGGCCGTGCCGGACAGGGTGACGTTGCCGGTGGGGGCATCATTGACCGGCGCCAGGTTCAGGCTTGCGGCGGTCGAGACCGTGGCGATGCCATCGGTGATCACCACTGCGAAGTTGACCGCACCGTTGCGATTAGTCGCAGGGCTGAAGGTCCAGCTGCCATCGCCATTGTCGGTAAGACTGCCATCGGCCGGGGCGACGGCAACGCTCTGCACGCTGAGCGTATCGCCATCGATATCACTGGCATGGGCCAGCAGATGTGCGGCGGTCAGGGTGTAGCTCTGATCCTCCACGCCGTCCGCCAGGCTTACCGGGCCGCTAATGTTAGGGGCGTCATTGGTGTTGCCGATGTTCAGAATGAAGACATCGCTGGCGCTGAGGTTGCCACTGTCGGTGGCGGTCACCCGGATGTTCAGGCTGCCTACCTCTGCATTGCCCGGCGTGCCGCTGAAGGTGTGGCTGGCGGCATTGAAGCTCAGCCAGCTCGGCAGCGGGTTGCCGTCAGCCAGGCTGGCGCTGTAACTCAGGTTATCGCCCACATTTGGGTCGCTGAACGCACCGGCCGGTACGGTGAAACTGAATGCGGCATCCTCGCTGGCCGTCTGATCACTCAGTGGAATGCTGACGACCGGCGGGGCGTTCAGGTTTACCACCTCAATAACTGTAATGCTGGTGGCCGGTGCGAAGTTGTCGAGGGTCAGGCTGTTGGCCGGGGTGTTCTGCAGGGTAATGATGGTCCGCCAACCGTCGCCACCCGCCGCCGTGCCGTTCTGGTCCCACTGCAGCTGGGTATCCGCGCCCTGCTGCACCAGGCGCAGGTAACCGAGCGCCGGGTCGAAGGGGTTGCCTCCGCTGTAGCCGCTGCTGCTGGTAAGCAGCTCATTGATGCTGAGGATGTCGCCAGCGCTACCGGAGGTGAAGTCGCTGGCAACCAGTTGTCCCTGACTACCGGCTCGCAAGAAATAGGTGTCACGCCCGGCTCCACCGCTGACAGTGGTAACGGAGCCGCTGTTGTAGTGAAAAACTTCAATCGTGTCATTGCCTGCGCCCGCGTCCAGGCTGTTGTTGACGACCAAGCCGGAGAAGTCAGCGTCATACAAGGTGTCATTGCCGTCTCCTCCCCTTAACACGTCACTACCGGCCCCACCATACAGAATGTCATTACCACTGCCGCCAACCAACGTGTCGTTGCCATCCTCGCCATTGAGGTAGTTGCCGATAGCGTCATTACCCGCCAACAAGGTGTCATTACCTTGGCCACCGTAGAGAGTGTCAGAGTTTTCCCCACCATCGAGCAGGTCATCACCGCCAAAACCAAACAGCTGGTCACTCCCCGCCAGCCCATAGATCGCATCCGCCACCACGCTGCCATTCAGCACGTCGGCATTCGGCGTGCCGATCAGGGTCAGCCCCACCGCACTGCCATCCGGCGGCGCCGCTGGCGCGAAGTTCTCGAGGGTCAGGGTGCTGGCCGGGGTGTTCTGCAGGGTAATGATGGTCCGCCAGCCGTCGCCACCCGCCGCCGTGCCGTTCTGGTCCCACTGCAGCTGGGTATCCGCGCCCTGCTGCACCAGGCGCAGGTAACCGAGCGCCGGGTCGAAGGGGTTGCCTCCGCTGTAGCCGCTGCTGCTGGTCAGCAGCTCATTGATGCTGAGGATGTCACCAGCGCTACCGGAGGTGAAGTCGCTGGCAACCAGTTGTCCCTGACTACCGGCTCGCAAGAAATAGGTGTCACGCCCGGCTCCACCGCTGACAGTGGTAACGGAGCCGCTGTTGTAGTGAAAAACTTCAATCGTGTCATTGCCTGCGCCCGCGTCCAGGCTGTTGTTGACGACCAAGCCGGAGAAGTCAGCGTCATACAAGGTGTCATTGCCGTCTCCTCCCCGTAACACGTCACTACCGGCCCCACCATACAGAATGTCATTACCACTGCCGCCAACCAACGTGTCGTTGCCATCCTCGCCATTGAGGTAGTTGCCGATAGCGTCATTACCCGCCAACAAGGTGTCATTACCTTGGCCACCGTAGAGAGTGTCAGAGTTTTCCCCACCATCGAGCAGGTCATCACCGCCAAAACCAAACAGCTGGTCACTCCCCGCCAGCCCATAGATCGCATCCGCCACCACGCTGCCATTCAGCACGTCGGCATTCGGCGTGCCGATCAGGGTCAGCCCCACCGCACTGCCATCCGGCGGCGCCGCTGGCGCGAAGTTCTCGAGGGTCAGGGTGCTGGCCGGGGTGTTCTGCAGGGTAATGATGGTCCGCCAACCGTCGCCACCCGCCGCCGTGCCGTTCTGGTCCCACTGCAGCTGGGTATCCGCGCCCTGCTGCACCAGGCGCAGGTAACCGAGCGCCGGGTCGAAGGGGTTGCCTCCGCTGTAGCCGCTGCTGCTGGTCAGCAGCTCATTGATGCTGAGGATGTCGCCAGCGCTACCGGAGGTGAAGTCGCTGGCAACCAGTTGTCCCTGACTACCGGCTCGCAAGAAATAGGTGTCACGCCCGGCTCCACCGCTGACAGTGGTAACGGAGCCGCTGTTGTAGTGAAAAACTTCAATCGTGTCATTGCCTGCGCCCGCGTCCAGGCTGTTGTTGACGACCAAGCCGGAGAAGTCAGCGTCATACAAGGTGTCATTGCCGTCTCCTCCCCGTAACACGTCACTACCGGCCCCACCATACAGAATGTCATTACCACTGCCGCCAACCAACGTGTCGTTGCCATCCTCGCCATTGAGGTAGTTGCCGCTAGCGTCATTACCCGCCAACAAGGTGTCATTACCTTGGCCACCGTAGAGAGTGTCAGAGTTTTCCCCACCATCGAGCAGGTCATCACCGCCAAAACCAAACAGCTGGTCACTCCCCGCCAGCCCATAGATCGCATCCGCCACCACGCTGCCATTCAACACGTCGGCATTCGGCGTGCCGATAATCGCGCCGAGCAGATTCAGGCTGAATCCCGCACTGATCGAAAGCCCGCCCGAATCCGTGGCGGTCACGACGATACCGATACCCCCCACCACCGTCCCCGCCGGCGGTGTGCCACTGAAAGTGTGGCTCACCGCATCGAAACTCAGCCAGGCTGGCAAGGGGTCACCACCGGCCAATGTGGCGCTGAGCATCAGGCTGTCGCCGACATCCACATCGGCAAAGGTGTTGGCCGCCAGGGTATAGCTGAAGGCGCGCCCCAACCCGTTGAGTTGGTTGGCAAGAGGAACCTGTAGGGTCGGCGCATCGTTCACCGCCGCCAGGTTAAAACCCAGCGACGCGGCGATGGAACCACCATTCCCGTCCACCACGGAATACCCGAGGCTGACCGGTCCGTTGTAGTTGACATCCGGTGTGAAGGTCCAGCCGCCGTTGCCGTTATCCATCAGGCTGCCGTGGCTGCTACTGAGGTTGGCGATGGACAGGCTGTCGCCATCTACATCGCTGAAGCCCGCCAACAACTGGGCAGCGGTGAAGACGTAAGACGTGTCCTCGGTGCCGGCAGACAGGACCGTGGTCGGGCTGCCGCTGGGAGGATCGTTGACATTGCTCACCGTCAGCGTGAACAGGTCGTTGGCCGACAGGCCCGCGGCGTCGGTGGCGGTGACGCGCAAGTCGATAACCCCCACATCGACCTGGGCTGGAGTGCCATTGAAAGTGCGGGTATTGGCATCGAAGCTCAGCCAGGCAGGCAGCGGCGAACCGTTGGCCAAGGTGGCGCTGTAGCTGAGGGTGTCGCCGGCGTCGGGGTCGGCGAAAGTGGCGGCCGGCACCGTGAAGTTGAACCCGGCGTCCTCGGACGCCGACTGGTCGGCCAGCGGGGAGATCAGCACTGGGGCTGCGTTGAGCACCACCACCTCGATGGTGGTGATGCTTGTCGAGGGAGTAAAGTTCTCGGTCGTCAGCGCCGTGGCGTTGGTGTTCTGTAGGGTGATGACGGTATTCCAGCCGGCTCCCCCGGAGGCGGTGCCATTCTGGTCCCATTGCAGCAAGGTGTCGGCGCCTTGCTGCACCAGGCGCAGATAACCCTGCGCCGGATCGAACGGATTGCCACCGCTGTAGCCGCTGCTGCTGAGCAGCAGGTTGTTGATGTTGAGGATGTCGCCACTCGTGCCGGGAGCGAAGTCGCTGGCGCGCAACTGGCCGATGGAGCCAGGCTGCAGCATGTAAGTGTCGCGTCCGCTGCCGCCGCTGACCGTGGTGATGGAGCCGGCGTTGCTTTGGTAGATATTGATCGTGTCGTCACTGGCGCCCGCATCGATGGTATTGGTAGTGAGCAGACCCCCGTCGTTTTTAACCAGGAAGTCATTGCCGTCACCGCCATGCAGCACATCGCTACCGTACCCACCATCCAGATAGTCGTTGCCGCTGCCAGCGTCGAGCGTGTCGTTGCCATTGCCACCAAACAGTTGGTCGTTGCCGCCGCTGCCGGTCAGCGTATCGTCGCCGTCCTCGCCATAGAGCTGGCTGCCGTCGGCGTCACTACCCGCCAGCAGCGTGTCGTTGCCCTGGCCACCGAAGAGGTAGTCGTAGCCGCTGCCTCCGTCGAGCAGGTCGTTGCCGCCAAAGCCGTACAGCGTGTCATTGTTCGCCAGCCCGAAGATCGCATCGTCGACCACGCTGCCATTGAGCACGTCGGCGTTCGGCGTGCCGTTCAGCGTCAGGCCTACCGAACTGCCGTCCGGCGGCGCTGCCGGCGTGAAGTTCTCGGTCGTCAGCGCCGTGGCGTTGGTGTTCTGTAGGGTGATGACGGTATTCCAGCCGGCTCCCCCGGAGGCGGTGCCATTCTGGTCCCATTGCAGCAAGGTGTCGGCGCCTTGCTGCACCAGGCGCAGATAACCCTGCGCCGGATCGAACGGATTGCCACCGCTGTAGCCGCTGCTGCTGAGCAGCAGGTTGTTGATGTTGAGGATGTCGCCACTCGCGCCGGGAGCGAAGTCGCTGGCGCGCAACTGGCCGATGGAGCCAGGCTGCAGCATGTAAGTGTCGCGTCCGCTGCCGCCGCTGACCGTGGTGATGGAGCCGGCGTTGCTTTGGTAGATATTGATCGTGTCGTCACTGGCGCCCGCATCGATGGTATTGGTAGTGAGCAGACCCCCGTCGTTTTTAACCAGGAAGTCATTGCCGTCACCACCATGCAGCACATCGCTACCGTACCCACCATCCAGATAGTCGTTGCCGCTGCCAGCGTCGAGCGTGTCGTTGCCATTGCCACCAAACAGTTGGTCGTTGCCGCCGCTGCCGCTCAGCGTATCGTCGCCGTCCTCGCCATAGAGCTGGCTGCCGTCGGCGTCACTACCCGCCAGCAGCGTGTCGTTGCCCTGGCCACCGAAGAGGTAGTCGTAGCCGCTGCCTCCGTCGAGCAGGTCGTTGCCGCCAAAGCCGTACAGCGTGTCATTGTTCGCCAGCCCGAAGATCGCATCGTCGACCACGCTGCCATTGAGCACGTCGGCGTTCGGCGTGCCGTTCAGCGTCAGGCCTACCGAACTGCCGTCCGGCGGCGCTGCCGGCGTGAAGTTCTCGGTCGTCAGCGCCGTGGCGTTGGTGTTCTGTAGGGTGATGACGGTATTCCAGCCGGCTCCCCCGGAGGCGGTGCCATTCTGGTCCCATTGCAGCAAGGTGTCGGCGCCTTGCTGCACCAGGCGCAGGTAACCCAGCACCGGGTCGAACGGGTTGCCACCGCTGTAGCCGCTGCTGCTGAGCAGCAGGTTGTTGATGTTGAGGAGGTCGCCACTGGCGCCGGGAGCGAAGTCGCTGGCGCGCAGCTGGCCGGTGGAGCCAGGCTGCAGCATGTAAGTGTCACGTCCGCTGCCGCCGCTGACCGTGGTGATGGAGCCGGCGTTGCTTTGGTAGATATTGATCGTGTCGTCACTGGCGCCCGCATCGATGGTATTGGTAGTGAGCAGACCCCCGTCGTTTTTAACCAGGAAGTCATTGCCGTCACCGCCATGCAGCACATCGCTACCGTACCCACCATCCAGATAGTCGTTGCCGCTGCCAGCGTCGAGCGTGTCGTTGCCATTGCCACCAAACAGTTGGTCGTTGCCGCCGCTGCCGCTCAGCGTGTCGTCGCCGTCCTCGCCATAGAGCTGGCTGCCGTCGGCGTCATTACCCGCCAGCAGCGAGTCGTTGCCCTGGCCACCGAAGAGGTAGTCGTAGCCGCTGCCGCCATCGAGCAGGTCGTTGCCGCCAAAGCCGTACAGCGTGTCATTGTTCGCCAGCCCGAAGATCGCATCGTCGACCACGCTGCCGTTGAGCACGTCGGCGTTGGGCGTACCGATGATGGTGTTGAGCAGATTCAGCCTGAAAACGTCACTGACCGAGAGCGCACCGGCATCGGTGGCGGTGACGCTGATGTCGATGGCGCCGAGCAGCGTCCCCGCCGGCGGTGTGCCGCTGAAGGTGCGACTCGCCACATCGAAGCTGAGCCAGGATGGCAAGGGGTCCCCACCGGCCAGCGAGGCACTTAGTGTCAGGCTGTCGCCCACATCCACATCGGTAAACGTATTGGCCGGCAAGGTATAGGTGAAGGACTGCCCCAGCCCACTGAGCTGGTTTGCAATAGGAGTCTGCAGGGTTGGTGCATCGTTCACCTCCGCCAGATTGAAGCCCAGGGAAGCCGCGACCGAGCTGCCATTGCCATCGACCACCCGATAATCGAGGTTGACTGGCCCGTAGTAGTTGGCAGCTGGCATGAAGGTCCAACTCCCGTCGCCGTTGTCGACCAGGCTACCGTTGTCGGCGCTCAGGTTGGCGACGGACAGGACGTCGCCATCCACATCGGTGAAACCGGCCAGCAGTTCGGCGTTGGTGAATACGTAAGGCGTGTCCTCGGTGCCATCTGCCAAGAGCGTGGTCGGACTGCCAAGCGGCGCATCGTTGACTGCGGTGACGTTGACCGTCAGCGTGTTGCCTGCGAGCGCGAAAGTTTCGCCATCGCCCACGGTGAAGCCGATGCTTGCGTAACCCGAGCCATTGGCATCCTGCGCCGGCACGAACTGAAGCTTGCCGGCGTCGAGGTCGGCCCGGCTGATTTCCTGGCCCAGGGCGACTGCCACCCACGCGCTGCCGTTGTGATACTGCAGGCTGCCGGCCTGCGGCAATGCGGTGATCTTCACGACGGCCAGCGGGTCGCTGTCGGTGTCGCTGTAGTTGCCGAAGTCGCTCGCCTGCAACAGCAGCGGCGTATCTTCGTCGGTGGTCACACTGTCGTCGGTCGAGCCAGGTGGCGAGTTGAACATGGCGAGGACGGTCGCGGGGGACCAGACCGTGCCATTGCCAAAGCGTATCTCGTCGACCTGAGCCACCCCACCGAGGAAGTAGTCAAGGATGGTGATGCTGTCGCTGGCATTCAGGGTCAGCACCAGGTCATCGTCGACCCGGCTGACGGTCACTTGGGCGGGCAGTATGGGGCTGTCGAACAGGATGGTGTCGAGATCCCCCAAGGCGGCGCTGCGGTTGTCCACGGTGTCCGCGCCATGCCCGAGGAAATAGCGGTACACATCATTGCCGCTGTCGCCGGAGAGAATATCGTTGCCGTCGCCGCCGAGCAGTTGGTCATCGCCGGCACCGCCGCTGACGGTATCGTCCCCGAAACTGCCACTCACCAAATCATTGCCGTCGTCACCGAACAGCGCGTCGTTACCATCCCAGCCGTTCAGGAAGTCATTGCCTGCGAGACCATTTAGCTGGTCAGCGCCTACCGAACCATGCATGTAGTCGTGACCATCGCTACCCGTGATGATGTCGTTCTGGCTGGTACCGAAATACCAGCCTGCACGTTGCTGGATTTCGGTGCGATTCCACACTGTGCCATCGGCGAAGCGGAACTCCTGCACGCCGAAGCCTTCCCCGGTGTCCTGTGGATAGGGAAATCCCATGATGCCAATGAACAGGCGATGACCATTAGGGAACTCGATCACCAGGTTGCCAGCTTCATTGATGCTGTCCACCGGTCTTACGAAGTGCAGATCGTTTGGATTGATGCCAGCTGCGAACTGCACGATGTTGAGCTGGCCCAGTGCGTTGTCATCACTGATGGAGACGTCACCGCTGCCGTCAACCAGGTAGGTGTCGCTCCCGGCTCCACCGATCAAATTTACATAGCCACCGCTGTTGCTCAGGTTGCGTGCATCGAGCGTATCGTGGCCCGCCTCGCCCAGAAGAAAACTGCCGGTCTGGCTGTTTCCGGCGACCAGAATATCGTCGCCAGCACCGCCCCAGAGGAAGTCCACGCCGCCACCGCCCTGTATCAAGTCGTCGCCATCCTCGCCACGCAAGGTGTCGTCGCCCGCCCCTCCATCAAGGCTGTCATCGTCGGCACCGCCGTTGAGCTGGTTGTTGCCGCCGTTGCCCAGGAGCTGGTTGGCACCAGCGTTTCCCGTGCCGTCGAGGTTCGCCGAGCCCGTCAATGTCAGGTTCTCGACATGGCTGCCCAGCGTGTAGCTGATCGAGGACTGGACCGTGTCGTTGCCCTCGTCCAACAGTTCGTTGACCTGGTCGCCCGAGCTGTCGACCACATAGAGATCGTCCCCCGTGCCGCCGAACAGGGCGTCGTCACCGGTACCACCATCCAGTGTGTCGTTGCCGCCGAGTGCACGGATCTGGTCGTTGCCGGCCAGCGCCTGGATAACGTCATCGCCATTACTGCCAAAGAGCACATCCGCCCCGTTGGTGGCACCCGCCTGCACATTGGCGAGCAGGGTCGTCCTGTTCCACAGCGTGCCATTGGCAAATTGGACGCGGTCGATCTCGAAGTCCGCCCCCAGATAGAAGCCCTTGACCGTGAGCGTCTCGAGCGTGCCGGTCACCAGCATCACCAGGTCATTACCGCTACGCAGGAAACGCACGTCGGTAGGGTTGAGGCCGGACAGCTGCAACGTATCGACGTCGGCAGCCAGCCCGCCGCTGTTGTCGATCACGTCGTGGCCGAAGTTCAGGCCATAGACATAGGTATCGTTACCCTGGCGCCCCGCCAGCAAGTCATTGCCGACACCCCCGCTGAGGGTGTTGCGACCACTGTTGCCGGTCAGGCGGTTGTCGAGTTCGTTGCCGGTGCCCGCCAGGTTGCCAGTGCCGGTCAGTTCGAGGTTTTCCAGGTTCGCACCGAGGCTGTAGGCGATGGACGCACGGACCGTGTCGGTCCCCTCACCCGACGCCTCGCTGACGCTATCCCCAGTCTGGGCGATCAGATAGAGATCATCGCCGGCACCACCGGCCATGCTGTCATTGCCTGCACCGCCATCGAGCACATCGTTGCCGTCGCCGCCGGACAGGCTGTCGTTACCTGCGCCGCCCAACAGAGTGTCGTTACCGGCACCACCTTGCAGGTTGTCAATGCCATCACCGCCGTCCAGCAGGTTGTTTCCGCTATTGCCAATCAAGGTGTTGGCCAGGGTATTGCCGGTGCCATTGAGATGGTCGCCGCCCAGCAGGGTCAGGCGTTCGACATTACCGCCCAGGGTGTAGTCGATGCTCGCTTGTACCGTGTCCTCCCCACTGTTGGCAGCCTCCACGACGACATCGCCGAGGTCGTCGACCAGGTAGGTGTCATTGCCGAGACCACCTTCCAGGCGGTCCGCACCGCTACCGCCATCGAGCAGGTCGTTGCCGCCATTGCCGAACAACGTGTCATTGCCGCGCAGGCCTTGCAGCACATCGTCGTCAGGGTTGCCGTTGATGACGTCGGCTCCTGCGGTCGGGGTGGCTGGCGAGTAATAGAGGTTGCTGAGGATGGCGCTGCTGTTCCAGTTCGCACCGTCGGCGAACTGAATACGGTCAACGGCATGGTCGGCGTCGAGGAAATGCTGGCTGACGGTGAGGGTCTCGCCGCTGGCGAGGACGGTCAGCACCAGATCGTTGCCCACACGGGTCAAGCGGATCTGGCTGGCGTTGAGATTTCCGAGTCGGATGCTGTCGAGGTCAGCGGCCAGGCCACCGCTGTTGTCGATGACGTCGTTGCCCTGCCCCTGGCCATAGAAATAAGTGTCACTGCCCTGCCGCCCCGCTAGCCAGTCGTTGCCGGCTCCACCGTTGAGGGTGTTGCCGCCACTGTTGCCGGTCAGGCGGTTGTCGAGATCGTTGCCGGTGCCGGCCAGACTGGCGGTACCCGTCAATTCGAGGTTTTCCAGGTTGGCGCCGAGGGTGTAGGCGATGGATGCGCGGACCGTGTCAACGCCGGCGCCAGCGGATTCGCTCACGGTATCGGCCGCTTGAGCAACAATGTAGATGTCATCACCGCTTTCACCGGCCATGATGTCAGTGCCGGCGCCGCCATCGAGCATATCGTTGCCGTCGCCGCCGGACAGGCTGTCGTTATCAGCGCCACCCAGCAGCGTGTCATTACCGGCACCGCCTTGTAGGCTGTCAATACCAGCACCGCCATCCAGCTGGTCGTCGTCCTCGTCCCCGGAGAGGGTGTCGTTTCCCAAGCCACCGATCAGGCTGTCGTTACCAGCACCGCCCTGGATCGTGTCATTGCCGCTACCACCATCGAGCAGGTTGTTTCCGCTATTGCCAATCAGGGTGTTGCCCAAGGTGTTTCCGGTGCCATTGAGATGGCTGTCGCCCAGCAAGGTCAAGCGTTCGACATTGCCGCCCAGGGTGTAGTTGATGCTCGCTCGTACCGTGTCCTCCCCGCTGTTGGCAGCCTCCACGACGACATCGCCGAGGTCGTCGACCAGGTAGGTGTCATTGCCGAGGCCACCTTCCAGGCGGTCCGCACCGCTACCGCCATCGAGCAGGTCGTTGCCGCCATTGCCGAACAACGTGTCATTGCCGCCCAGACCTTGCAGCACGTCGTCGTCGGGGTTGCCGTTGATGAGGTCGGCACCTGCGGTCGGGGTGACTGGCGGGTAATAGAGGTTGCTGAGGATGGCGCTGCTGTTCCAGCTCGCACCGTCGGCGAACTGAATACGGTCAATAGTATGGTCGGCATCGAGGAAATGCTGGCTGACGGTGAGGGTCTCGCCACTGGCGAGGACGGTCAACACCAGGTCGTTACCCACACGGCTCAAGCGGATCTGACTGGCGTTGAGATTACCGAGTCGGATGCTGTCGAGATCAGCCGCCAGGCCACCGCTGTTATCGATCACATCGTTGCCGTAGCCGCTGCCATAACGGTAGCTATCGTCGCCGCGCCCACCGATCAGCAAGTCGTTACCGGATCCGCCGTCCAGGATGTCGTTCCCGTTGTTACCGTTCAGCGTATCGTTGCCGCCCAAGCCGTTGAGGCTGTCGCTGAGCGAGGTTCCGGTCAAAACATTGGCGCCGTCATCACCATTTATAGTAGCCATGTCCGATACCTTATATTTTCGGTGGGAGTTTGACGGTTAAGAATAGTGAGCCGCGTATTCTTGGCCTCATCCATTCGAATGAGCGGGTGGCCCTTTGATCGGAAATTGCCACTACGACTTTGGATCCATACGAATTCTCTGGTGCGCGACCGCTACCGGGCTCACGCCGGTATGCCACCGAAGGTGCCCCGCCACCCGGGATGACGTGCCTGATCAGAAACCGCGATGTTCCGGGAGATAGATTGGCGGCCTGATGCCCGCAGGGTGAGTTTCGGATGAGAATCGAACTTTTACCTTGCCCATGGGCGAATCCTGAGGCATTGCGGCTGGAGCCACCTATGCTCAAAAAGGTCACCGACATCAATGTCAGCCGGGCCAGGGTCTGGCTCGGCAACATGCCGGTGGACGAAACCAGATCCACGTCAGGCAAGCGAACTTCCGGTCAGTTCGACGATGCCGGGATTCAAGCCGTGACCGGAAACATGGCCTGGCGCTTTTTGATGCCATGCTACCCAAATCCATGGAGCACACCCCCCTATGAACCTGTCCCGAAAACTGTTTATTGGCGCTGCGCTGGCCAGCCTGCTGCTCGGCGGTTGCACCTCGAAAGTCACCGAGCGTGAGCAGTATTCCGGCTTCCTGTCCAACTACAACAACTTGCAGCAAGTCACCACCACCAGTGGCGAGACCGCCATGCGTTGGGTGAGCCCGTCGTGGAACCCCGACGCCTACGACACCGTGGTATTCAACCGGTTGGAACTCTACCCGGCGCCACAGCCCAACGAGCGGGTCAACCGGCAAACCCTGGACGAGTTGCAGAGCTACATGACCAGCAAAGTCAAAGGCGTGCTGGGACAGAAGTACCGGGTTGTGACCAACGCAAAATCAGCGCCCGCCGGTTCGAAAACCTTGATCATGCGCGCAGCGATTACCGGGGTGAATGCTGAAAACGAAGGCATGAAGTGGTACGAAGTGGTGCCGGTTGCCGCCGTCGTGGGGAGTGTTTCCGCTGTCAGTGGCCATCGCGATCAGGACACCACACTGTTCATCGAGGCCGAGTTCATCGACGCCAGCAACAATCAGACCGTGGCCAAAGTCGTGCGCAAAGTCTTTGGCAGCACCCTGGAGAATGCCAGCCAGAAGATCACCACCAAGGATTTCAAACAGGCGATCGACAAGTTGACCAGTGATCTGCAAGCTTTCATCAGATAACTGAAAACAACATCACACTGAGACTCGTTGTCGTACCCCCCTCGTGCAGAAGAATCGCTTCTGCACGAGGGGTACAACTTCTGACGCAGGTTTTGCAGCCAGATCTTCGCCCCCGTCGGCGCAAGATCCTCCCACCGCGAAGTGTGCGTGCTGCGCGACAATCAAGGACCGCAAGGCGCCATCGTCTGCGCTGTCACTTCCCATCCCGCGTCGATGCCGCCGGGGAGCATCTGTCCACGGTCCTCGCCGACATCGAGCGCAGCGCCCGCTCACTATTTTTCCGTTGCTGGTGCACCTGGAGGAGCGAACCCGGGCGGCACTTTGAGCCACGGGAAGCCCTGCAACGCCATGTCATAACCGGTGTCGTAGAGCTTGCGCATGTACTCGTTGTCGAACTCCTCCTTGTGGGGGAAGTTGAAGCTCGACGGTATGAACCCGAGGTTGAAGTCCACCCCGTCGCGCTGGGTGGTCGCATAGATCCGGTACAGGTCGCCGATGCCCTGACTGTGGATCAACGAGGCGACTGCGCGCCCAGCGATGCTCATGGTGCTGCGCTCGACCTGCGCCCAGTCCGGATCGAGTCGCGAGTTGCGTATCACGTAGAGTCTGCGCTCGCGGGTGAATCCTGCTTTTGCCGCGTCCTCATTGATACGCATCCCGGCCGGGTATGCGAAAACCTGCGCCATGATGCCACCGTCCACGTGCATTTCCTGATAGGTTTTACCGTCGACTTCCACATCGATCATCATTGGCGGAAATCCACCCGGAATCGAGGCGGATGCGATCATGATTTTCACGAAAAGGTCCAATGCCTCAGGACCACCATAGGTCGCGATTTTCCCCATGTCCCAGATAATGGGGCGTCGCGCATCGAGGTCGGCGGTGGCGATCAACAGAAAGCGGCCCTTTGCGTACTCGGCGGCGATCTCCTTGAGCATGACATCAGTCACCGATTTGCGCGTCAGCTCCAACAGCGGTGCGTTGTCCGACATCGCATCGCCCAAAACGCCTGCGAAAAAGTTGCGATGCAAAATGACGTCTTTGGGCGACAAGGTGGTATAGACCCTCTTCAGCTCCGCGTCGTACTTCGGCCCAAGAAAGGCGAACGGCGCAATCAGTGCGCCCGTGCTGATGCCGGTAACGAGTTTGAATTCAGGGCGCGTTCCTTTAGCGGTCCAGCCATTCATCAATCCAGCGGTGAACGCACCATTGTCACCACCGCCCGAAATGGCCAGAAATACCGCTGGCGGTAGAGCCCCCTTGTGCCCCTGCTTCACGAGGTAAGCCTGTTCCCGCCGTAGCGCGTCAACCGCGACCCGGGTCAGCTCTGTCATGTCTCCGCCGGCGACATAACGCACCCCGGGCATGCCTGGGATCTCCGCTCTCGACGTCAACTCGGACGGCACCGCGGATAGGCGCGGCGGCGCCCATGTGCAGCCTTGTATCAGCACAAGCAGGGCCACAATCAGGCTGGTGATTTTCATAGTCATCTATCGCTCGAAAAATTTCGATCCGCTTGCCCGCGGCGCCATTCCATCATCCGCAATATCCAATGGCGTCTGTTGGGTTGATCAACGATCGTTTAGAGGTCTCAACTGCTTCGAAGCGACTGGTGTCCTGACGTCGAATAGTCATTCCATATGCGAACTAATCGCTTGCAACAGTTGAAACGATAGCACTGCTGCACCGCTCCGTTATTGCGCACCCCCTAGATCGAGCACATGCAGTTTGATCCGGGCGATAAAGGTGGAGAAAAACGGGTTGGCGGCGAGCAGACGCGGCTCCGCGGCCAGACCGGAAGATGGAGAGCCGAACAGCCATCCATGTAGTCACGCAAGGAGTGACTGAGGGGCGCTTACGCAAGGCGCACGCCCGGCACCGGGCATTGAATGGCAATTAAGGCGCAACAAGAGCAGATTGCCTGTGATTTCTCGGGCGGAATCGACAGGCAGCTTTGGGTCCAGGCTGTGTGAAAACGTTTTGGAGCAGGTTTTACAGTCAGGACTGGAACGAAAATCGCGCTCCTACGCAAATTTCCGGTCTGCTGATTAACCAAACGCTGGCAGATTTTACGTAGCAACGCAGACTTCAAAACCGCGCATGCGTTTTCACACAGCCTGGGTCGTTTTCTGCCCCTCGTGACAGGCAGAAATCGACCCAGTGCAGCCATTGGCGACCGGCAGCAATCGGCCCAGAGTTTGTAAAAACGCTGGATGAAGTTTTCAACTTCAAATCCATAGGCCTTTCTCACGCTCCGGCGCCCACGCACGGCCAAGATCCCCTTGACCAACTCGTTGTCCGAACTTTATCTCTCGTCGATTCTAATCCTGAATTTTGTTTCACGATCCTGACTATCAAGTCCTGGTCGAATATGCCGATAGTGCTCTGGATCAGATTGTCAATCCGCGGTTGTTTATTTTCAACAAATGCTTAGAAGGAACTCAACATGGGCGTTGCGCTTGCAGGAATCGCGTTTCGTAGGAACAAGGAAGGCTTCAGCCCGGAAGACGCTGTTTCCCGTCTATTCGACAAGCGTGTAGAGGTGTTACAGGAACCTGTGGATCGTACTTTTGACTGCCGTCATGATCATGATGTGCTCGTCCAGCAATATGGCGATATTTGGGTAATCAGCAACGACTCGCTGGCCATGCCTCTGCTCGAAGATCCTCAACACAATGTTCACCGGCTGCATGAGACGCTTGATTCGCCTGAGTTGATGATCGGTTTTTGTCAGTATGATTCTGGCGATTGTTACGGTTATGCGTTCATCGAAGACGGTGTACTCACTCGATCGCGACTGCAAGACAGCGCCTCGCCGTTGCAACAGTTCGGCCCGCTAAAGGCATTCGAACGCAAGTGGGAGGCTGCTGAATTCTATCTTGATGAAGACGACTGCCCGCAGGAGGAATGGCAAAAAATCTATTACCTCGGTGATCGTGAAGTGACGGTGATGGAGCACTTCCTCACCAGCCGAATGACTTACGAAGCGTTGAATGAATATATCGGCGTGTGCCCGTGGGAAGCATCCATCAGGCCCCAAAATCTGTATTTCCGGCTCCATGACATGCCAGTTCAGCCTGCGCAGGAAACCGTTGAGATATCAGACAAGAACAAGCCATGGTGGAAATTTTGGTAGCGTGAAGGGGCTTGAGCACATTCGCAACGCGTTCCGTCTGAACCCGTTGATCAGATGTTTTTACACACTCTGGGCCAAAAGCTGCCGGTCAGCCCAGCAGAAATCTACAAGTGGCTCTAAATTAGCGGGACTTAATAAGCCTGCCCCCGCTTTCTGAAGGAATAGAAATTGTCAAGATTAAAATACAAAACCAAATATTCTACAAATTACATTTTAATTATCGACGCGTTGCCCGTTGGCGAGCTCTTGAGCTAGCAACTTCAATATTTAAAAAATTTTGCAGCTTCAGTTGTATCGATGACCCTAATATCGTCGCCATTAGCAAGCATACCGCTGATAACTGAGCTTGAGGAAATATTACCCCCGACATCCCCACCATAGAGCAGAGTAACTTTTCCAGCCGCACTGACGTCTAAGCTTGAAATAAGACTACGAAGCTCGGCCTCTGTAGTGATTTTCGACAATTCAATATTCGCTTCCTGCGCCAAGATAGACATCTAATAAATCCTTTATCAGAAATGAAAATTAACAATGAATTTAGTTGAAAACTTATTATCCAACCATCATCACCTACAACAGATAAAGCCTCTTTAAGGATGGCTAGCAGTGCGGCATGTTCCATGCCGTGCAAGTCGGCAGGACAGATATCAACAACTTTGTCCCAAACAATTAGATAAGGCGACTCTGAGTATTTTTTTGACCCAACCCCTCGCTCCAACTTGACAAGAAATTCTTTTCCATTGAAATTTAACAAAAAGGCGATCCAGCATTCTTTTTCTTGAGCTTGATTGGCCATACCTGCACCCATCAGGTAAATATTTCGACCTCTATCTATCGTCCAGAAGGGTTTGAAGTTTTCAGGCAAAGACTTATACGCTAGATTTTTGCGAATAAACTGCTCGGCGAGTTCATATTTTTTAACGTTTTCTTGTGATACGTATTCGTTTACAAACCCCATACATCCTCCAAATTAATTAATGTTATTTAAAATCATAATATCTACCGCTCACCCAAGCTCTCATTGGTGTACTGCTGCAACGGACTCAAGAAGTAACACTAGAGACCTGTTCAATATAGCTAACAAGGACATTAGTCATATTGAACCACTCGCCATGGATGCGCGCATCTGAAAACTTAGCCTGGATCTCTACTTCTTTTCGTTTCGCCAAAGTTGAAAACTCAACTCTACCGAGCGTATTAAGTCCGGTCGACTTCCTTAAGTCTATGGCACCAATCAGCTTCAGTTTTCGGTGATTTGCAGTTTGCAATTGAAGAATACGCATCGCTAGGGGTTCTATAGTCGTACCTATTTTTATAGCCAAATCATCTCCAGCTTGAACGAAATAGACGTACCCCGTAACGTAATACTCTTCCATAAATTCACCTAGCTATAAGTGATACCTAACTAAAGTGAAGAACTATAGCTACCACCTGCTCTTGGCAGCTTTCTGTCTGTCACAACCACTGGGGCGAGGTCAGTTTCAGTCAGTCGTCACAGGTAAAAACCGGCCAAGAGCGGACGGCCGAAAACGGCCGGTCCACCGTGCCTTATGCTAAGAGGCAAATGATGGACTACGCTTTGACTTCAGCGGGACGTTGATGGGATATAGCGCTCCGGAGGGCCGATGCCTTCCAATCTGTCCACATGTGTCGGTTCGGTCATCCCGGTGCCGTCGCTGATACACTGTTTCTACAGCAGTCCTTTGGGCGGCAATGAGCTGGGTCGAGAGATGGATATCAAAGAGTTTTGCCTTGCTCATGGATTCGATATGAGCAAATACGCAGTAGCGTCAGGGGGTGGCAGCTTCGAAATGACGGAGCTGAAAACTTCACCTGTCGAATTCTTGAGCTTGGCGGAAGACGATTTTGAACGGGGCGGTTTGTCGGCCCTTGTCAATGCAACGACTAATGTGAAACGTGCGATTGTCTGTCAGCTTGATCAGCTGCTGATCTCGTTTGGTTATCAGTCACTCAGATGGAATGTGCCGAAAAAAATAGAGAGATTGAGAGCGCTCGGCTTATTGGCGCCGAGCCTTTTGCGTAAAGTAGTTAACATGCGGAATATTCTTGAGCACGAATACGAAACCCCTGAGCTTAAAATAGTTGAGGAGGCGCTGGATATCGCGAGTCTGTTTGTAATGTCCGCTTCTGCTATGTTCATTCCTTTTGATGATGTGTTGGAGTTTTCGCTGCCTGAACGTGCTGCCGGGGGGAGCCCTGTAACGCATATTACGGCCGGGTTAAACCGAGAGTCTCGTGGCGTTTTCTATACTGTCTATGCTTATAAGCCCGGCAAATATGGCGGGCTATGCGTTGGTGAATGTGAGATTCAATCAGGGCACGTGCTTTTCGAGGCAATGGTCAAGCTTTCCGCATCGCTGATGCTTCGATACAAGGTCAACCAGGCTTTTAGGGATTTCGACACCGCCTACTCCCAGCTATGAGCATTCGTTAACTTTCATTAGCTAAGGGTTAAATCATTCGCCGTAAAACTAACGGCTGTGAGGGGCCGCAATCGACCCAAAGAAGTCATTCGCATAGCGGCCTGATGGTGGCTCCCTGATGTTTAGGTGCTAAACGCCTCATGACGGTTCTTTCTTGTCGCTTTCAGCTTTATTGGTTATTGATAGGCTGCCGAGAGGGTAACGATTTTTTCTAAGTTTCATACGGAATCTAGAGACTAAAGGATTGATCTCTGCCCTGCTCTTTAGCTTTATATAGAGCTTTGTCGGCCTGTGCCAGCAGCATGCTAAATGATGGGTGCAGGGCAGCAAATGTATGAACTGAAAAACCAATGCTTATGGTTAGATGTCCTGTACTGGAAGCGGAGTGAGGTATTCGCAAACTGCGTACTCGCTGGCATAGGGTCTTGGTGTACAGTGCTGCTTGGTCTTTCGTCATGCCGTTGGATAGAATTACGAATTCTTCGCCGCCATACCTGGCTGCAAAGTCAGAGCCTCGCTGGAATGATCTGTTCAAACTGTCAGCAACACGTATTAATGCTTCATCGCCCGCTTGGTGTCCATAAATGTCATTAAATGCCTTGAAGTGATCAATGTCGATCATGGCAAGAGTTAAAGATTCCCCGTTGCGGCATGCAATTTTCCATTGGATTTCTAATTGCGCATCAAAAAAACGACGGTTGTAAATGCCTGTGAGCCCATCTTTGATTGATAGTTGCTCGAAGTGTATTTTCATTTCCTCAAGAGACTGATTCTGATCACGCAACTGCTGCTGTATTATCACTCTAGGTGTTACGTCTTTTTGGATGCCAATAAAGTTAGTGACGGCCCCGTTCTCATCATGAATTGGCGAAAGGCTTAATTCGTTCCAAAACATCGTTCCATCCTTGCGATAGTTCCGCAAGGTTACAAGGCAGTACTCACCTTTTTTAATTGCTCGATGAACAATATCCAGCTCGGGTTGCTCTCGGTCGTTATTCTGTAGGTATCGACAGTTGATATTAGTGATTTCTTCGGATGAGTAGCCGGTCATGCGTTCAAAAGCAGGATTTACGAATATTAATGGGTTATCGTCAATACAATTATCGGAGATGGTAATGCCGTCTCGTGAATCCATGACCGCCTGTTTAAGTATTTCAAGTCTCATATAAAACTCACTTATTAGGGGCGGAGGAAAAGTGTTATTTTCAGAGGTGTAATGCCGAGATATCACCATCCGCACATTATTTATTCTAAAGTGTAGTACCTTGAAAAATAAAAGTGTTTTTTTTCTATGCTTTCGATAGCAGGGCGATTGATTGCGGTCGAAGGTGCTTCGTTGAAAGATGATAGCTGCGCCGCATCAAAAACTCTGAAATTACGCAACATTGGGGAGTGATGACGCGCCCGAGGATGCGTAAATGGTCACTTATTTTTTCGCGCGACCGCTTGGTGACCGGCAGTTTTTGGCAGATTTCTGTCTGTCGCCACCGGCAGCTATGGGTCCAGGCTGTGTGAAAACGTTTTGGAGCAGGTTTTACAGTCAGGACTGGAACGAAAATCGCGCTCCTACGCAAATTTCCGGTCTGCTGATTAACCAAACGCTGGCAGATTTTACGTAGCAACGCAGACTTCAAAACCGCGCATGCGTTTTCACACAGCCTGGGTCGTTTGCAGCCCCTTCGTGATAATCGTCCAAGAGTATCCAAAAGCAGTCATGGGTTCCGTCAACACCCTAACGCCCCATCAGCGAACTCGCCAACAACGCCTCCAACCCCATCGGCTTGGCAAAGTAATAACCCTGGGCCTGTCCTGCGCCCATTTCGCGCAGCAAGTCCAGCGTCGCTTGATCCTCGACGCCTTCGGCCACCACACTCAGGCCCAGCGATTCGGCCATCCGCACAATCGCCCGGACGATTGCGCGACTGCGAGGACTGGTGGTCAGTTCGAGGATGAACGACTTGTCGATCTTCAAGCCGCTGAAACGGTATTGATGCACATAGCTCAGGGATGAAAACCCTGCACCGAAGTCATCGAGCACTACCGACATACCGTTGTCAGCCAATTGCTGCATGGTCAGTCGGGCAATCGCCGGCTCAGCCACCAGCGCACCTTCGGTCAACTCCAGGCAGATCCGCGACGGCTCGACCCGGTGCCGCGCCAACAGTGCAAGCACATCACTGGCGAAGTCCGGACGCGTCATGCTGTAGCTGGAACAATTGACGTGCACCGGAGGCCAATTGGCGTGCTCGGGCTGTGCGAGGATCACGGCGATGCTGGTGAGCATGTACAGGTCCAGGCGACCGATCAGGCGCAAACCCTCGACATCCGGCAAAAACTCGCCCGGTGCGATCACCCGGCCGCCCGGCGGATGCCAGCGAATCAGCGCTTCAAGGGCCAACAGTTCGCCGCTTTCGACGCTGACAATCGGCTGGAAATACGGCAGCAATTCGTCGGTACGTTTGAGCGCGTTGCGCAAGGCCCCTTCACGCTCAACCTGGTCCGAGACTTCACGACGCACTTCCTGATTGAACACCGCGTAGCTGTCGCGCCCGGCACTCTTGACCCGGTACATCGCCGCATCGGCATCGCGCAGCAGGTCGGCTGGCTCGTGATGGAACTGACTGTCGGCGCTGACAATTCCGATACTGCAGGACGAAAAAACTTCATAGCCATTGATCAAAAACGGCAGGTCAAACGCCACCAGAATCCGTTCGGCGATGTCGATCACCACGTCCAGCGGCGCCTCGGGAGCCAGCACGGAAAACTCATCGCCCCCCAGACGCGCCAGCATGTCGGTGTCGCGCAAACAACCGCGCAAACGGTGGGCGGCCTGCATCAACAGCAGGTCACCAAAATGGTGGCCGAGGCTGTCGTTGACCAGTTTGAAACGGTCGAGGTCGATGAACATCACCGCCAGGTGCCCGCCTTCGCTGCCGAACTGCGACCAGGCCAGATTGAGGCGCTGTTGCAGGTAGGTGCGATTGGGTAGCCCGGTCAGCGCATCGTGGGAGTTCTCGTGTTGCAACTTGGCATTGGCGTGATCGAGCTCGCGGGTTCGGTCGTGCACCCGGGCTTCCAGCTTGAGGTTGGCGGCATGGATCGCTTCGGCGGCCGTGCGTCGCGACAACGCTGTGTCGATGTGCCGTGACACGAACGTCAACAGTTCCTGGTCACGCAGGGTATACCGTACCTGCGGGGTATAGGTTTGCACCGCGAGCACGCCACGCACCACATCGCCATCGAACAATGGAATGCCCAGCCAGGAGTAGGATCGGACATACTCCTCGTCCAGTTCGATTTCGCCGTGCACAGACAATCGCTCAGCCTCGCCGGCGTCAATCAGGCAAGGTCGACGCTGACGGATAACGTACTCGGTCAAGCCCCGGCGTCCTCGCCGTGCCACCGGGCAGGTCGTCTGCCGCTCATCGACGAAATACGGAAAGGTCACTTCACTGGTCGCGTCGTCGAACAGCGCAATGTAGAAGTTCCGCGCGAACAGCAGATCGCCGACGATGCCATGCAAGGTTTCAAACAACTCAGCCATTTCGCCAGGCTGGCTGGATAGCTCGGCGATCTGGAACAGCGCGCTCTGCAGGTGTTCGGCGCGCTCTCGTTCTGCCACTTCCTGCCTCAAGGCGTCGTTGAGTGCCGAAAGCTCCAGGGTGCGACGCATCACCGTCGCTTCCAGATCCTCTCGGTGGAGAATCCGGTCCAGCGCCATGGCCACGTGGCGGGCCACCACCAGAAACAGCGCGCGATCCTCAGCGCTGTAGGTACGAGAAACGTCGTAGACCTGCATCGCAAGCATGCCAAACACCTCGTCCGAGGCGTTTTTCAACGGTGCGCCCATCCAGAACTCGGGACGATCACCCACGCAGTAAAAACGCTCCTCGGTCTGAGCTGCGAGAATGCCGGCGGCGTCGATCAGCAACGGCTGGCCAGTGGTCAATACCTGGCCGGTCAACGACAGGTGCGAAAGGTCAAGGTATTCGTAATGCGAGGACTCCACGGCATCAACGTCGATGATGTCGACGTAATACGGGTAATCAATCTTGCCACTGTGCGGGTCATACAACGCGAGATAGAAGTTCTCTGCGTCGATCAGGCTCGCCAGCAACTGGTGAACCCCCACCAGGAACACTGACCGGTCGCTGGTCGAACTGGCCAGGTAGGTAATTTCATACAGCACACGCTGAGTAATCTGCGCACGTGCAAGGGTATTGGTCTGTACCTGAATGCCCAGGCGCCGGGCAAACTCGGCGAGCGCCGGTTCTGCGGCATCGTCCACTGGCGCGAGTAGCCAACCCAGCTCGCTTTCGCCCCTGCCGGTCGGCCAGCGGTGCAAGCGCCAGGTCAGGCAAAAGGCTTCGAACTCTTCATTCGCAACACTTGACGGCCACTGCGCCCGTGGATCGCCCTGCCCGACCAAGTGCATTTGTTCACCGGCGCGGTAAACCACCCACGCGGTGGTGTGCGCCCAGTTGCGTGCCGAGTCCAGCAATTGTTCGATTGTGTCTTGGTTGCCAGGGTAGATCATGCCGACGGCGTCCGAATTCCCTTGAAGCCGGGATGCGACAACGTCGCAATCGTTCGATTGCCGCGGGAAGTCGGTCAATGGACGAAAACTCATCAGCGCTCCCTGAGCCAGAAACTGGCGATACTAACCTATTGGTTGCTAGCAATGTGCCAGCAAGCTTCCCGTTTATAGAGTTTTTATTCAATAGGTTTTTTTGCTTTGGTACAAACTCTGGACCGCGAGCTCGCCAACAGTCCATGTCTAGCGGCTGCTTTCGGAAACAGCATTCATTCAAATCTGCCGAGACGCGCGTTGCGGGTCGCGGCCCCCACATCAAACGCGTCAATCGACGACCTGTATCTGCGTCAGCCCTACCCGCTCAGCCTGCTCTAAAATCTCCGCTGGAGTGGCATCCGCATTGGGCATGATCAGGCTGTTCTCTCCGTCCCCAAAATGCAGTTGTAGCAGGTGCATCGCCGCCTCATGGACGGGCAGCCGAGGCTGCTTGAACTCGAATAGGTGAGTGCGGGGCTCGCCGTTGAACAGGTATTCCACAGTGTAGTTGCGCATGGTGGAACCTCATGATGGGAGAAGTGCACGCGGCTGAACTGCTAACCTTCAATTTGCCATGATGCCCGGCATACCCTCATCCGAGGAAGTGAAAATGAAACTCGCATTCGTCGCCGCCGCAGTCGTCGCCATGCTCACCTCATCGCTGCCCGCCAATGCAGTTTCCACCGACGATACAGGCGCCATCCGGCCCTTCGAAATCCACGTGCCTGACCGCGACCTTGCCGATCTGCGCGACCGAATTGCAGCGACCCGTTGGCCGGAAAAAGAGACTGTTTCCGATCGGTCCCAGGGCGTTCAACTGGAACAATTGAAGGCGCTGGTCCACTACTGGGGCACGCGTTACGACTGGCGCAAAGTGGAGGCCCGGCTCAACGCCTTGCCGCAGTACGTAACGACTATCGATGGCGTCGACATCCATTTCATCTGGGTGCGCTCTCCCCGTCCCAACGCTTTGCCGTTGATCATGACCCACGGCTGGCCAGGCTCCGTACTCGAGTTTATTAATGTCATCGGCCCGCTCTCCGACCCCTCCGCTCACGGTGGCAACGCGGCGGATGCATTTGATGTGGTGATTCCGTCCATCCCCGGCTACGGCTTCTCCGGTAAACCGACGGGTATTGGTTGGGATCCGGATCATATTGCACGGGCCTGGGCGCAGTTGATGAAACGCCTTGAGTACACGCGCTACGTCGCCCAGGGTGGCGACTGGGGAGCCCCGATCACCAGCGCGATGGCGCGCCAGGCACCGGCCGGATTGCTCGGCATTCACCTCAACCTGCCGGCCACGATACCGCCGGAAGCGACTGCGGCCCTCGCTGCCGGTGGGCCGGCACCGGTGAACTTCACCGGGCAGGAACGCGCAACCTTCGACGCCGTTGCCACACTGATCAAGCAGGGCAACCTGGCGTACAGCGCAATGATGGCCGCAAGACCGCAGATGATGGGCTACGGCGTGGCGGATTCACCGACCTTTCTCGCTGCGCTCATGCTCGTGCACCCGGGATTTGCAAAATGGATGTACGGCGCCGACGCTCAACAGCTGCCGACAAAGGATCAAGTGCTGGATAACTTCACGTTGTACTGGCTAACGAACAGCGCCGCTTCGGCAGGACGGCTGTATTGGGAAAACATGGGACGCAGCCCTCTTTCCTCCGCCGCACAGAAGACGACCGAAATTTCCCTGCCGGTGGCGATCACGGTGTTTCCAGATGACGTTTATTGCCCTCCGGAAACCTGGGCCCGACGCGCCTACAGCAATCTGATTTACTTTCATCAAGTCGACAAAGGCGGTCACTTTGCGGCCTGGGAACAGCCGCAACTCTTTACTGAAGAACTTCGCACGGCGTTCAAGTCTTTGCGTTAGCAGTGTCTGTCATTCGTGAGAGGATGCTTGCGGCCAGGAACGACAGGTGTTCCTAGGCACAATTATCCAAGTAGTTGTACCAGGGAGGGGAACGTAGTTATGAAGCCCGTCAGAATTCGAACTCTCGAAAGCACTGATGCTGAGGCATTGCTGACATTTGAATTGGACAATCGCGAGTGGTTCGAGCGCCACATTGACCCGCGCGGTGCTGCTTTTTACTCGGTGCAGGGTGTTACCGAGCACATTACGGCTTATTTATCTGATCATGCCGCCGGCATCTGGCACCCATTTGTCATCGAAGACTCTGGCGGAAAAATAGTGGGTCGAGCGAACCTGAAAGACATTGACACGTCCGAGCGGTCGGCAGAAGTCGGCTATCGGATTGCTGAAAGCGTTTGCGGACAAGGACTGGCAACGCTGGCGGTGAAGCATCTGATTCAGGAGGCGCAGTTGCATTGGAACCTTAAACAACTGGTTGCCAACGTTTACGCCGAAAATATCGGCTCGGCAAAAGTACTCAAACGCTGTGGCTTCTTGATCGAACATGTATCTCGACAAGAAGGGACAGACCAGGAGTATCGCTTTAGCCTTTCGATTTAGGCGGCTGAATATGGGCCGATACGAGTGCCAGAAACGGCTCAGGATTCAGGGTATGGATCAAACCATTACACCCTCTTCCATTTGAATCAAAGGCAAGCTGTTGTTCATTCGTTTGTAGGAGCGAGCTTGCTCGCGAAAAACCCAAGGTCGCCACGGGGCATCTGGTTTTACGCATTATCGTTCACGACCATCGCGAGCAATCGAGCGTCGACCGGCTGCTCCTAAAGGAGCTCTGTGAAAAGCGTTTACGGGCCGCGGTCAGATGCAATCCTGTGCGGCGCGTTCAAAACTCGACGGCAGTAAGTTCGAGGCCAGCAAATGCCGCTCGTAGATAAACACCTTGCCGCCGTTCCCGACTTTGTAGGCTTCCAGCACGTTGTCCGCCGAGACTTTGCTCGGCACCACGATCCGATAGCTGCGCTGGGTCTGCGAGACGGTCGGGTTCAACGCACTGCCCTGCAATTTCGGTACGACGCAGTCGGCGTATTGGGCAGGGGTCTTGCTGGTCTGCAAGGTCAAGGTCGGGTCGTTCGGCGCGGAGGCACAACCGGCGAGCAACAAAGAGCCAAACGCCATGGCTGGCACAAATAAAGAGCGCATCGGTCTTTTCCTGAAAATAAAAGGCTGTGTTCGATGCAGGTGATTTTCCGACTATTGCCGACAAAGAAGAACTTGCGTTTCGTAATGGTCACTATTGCTTCTAGCGATAGTTGCGCGCCGTGCAGACGGATACACACTGAATCACAACTGGAAAAGATGCTTGCGCGGGCCACCGCCAATCAGTTGCGCAGTTACTTGCGCGGGTGAACACCACGCGAGTGTTGGGCATGGCGGATTGGGAGGCGCTGGAGGCATTTGTCGAGGCTGCGTTTGCCTGAGAGATGCGGTGGTGAGCTCAAGCCAGAAGTTCGGTGATCCACCGGGCCTGTCGAGCGACCTCTTGCACCTTTTCCTCGGGCACGACCTGCCGCGCCTGGGCGAAGTCGGCCAGGGTCTTTTGCTTCTGGCGCAGCCTGCGCTGCCACTTGACCAGGAACGCCGGGCTGCGTGCCTGCATCTGCAGCGGGCCGAAGTACAGTTCCTCGGCGGTGTAGATCACCGGACCGGCGCGCTCGGCGACGATGATTTCGTAGTCGAAGCGGTTTTCCCGCAGCACTTCCTCGCACAGGATGCGGTAACCATTTTCCATCAGCCATTGGCGCAGTGGCTGCTCGCCGCCGTTGGGCTGCAGGATCAGGCGCTCCTGACCGCTCAGACGCGCCTTGCCGCTGTCGAGGATGTCGCGGATCGTCTCGCCGCCCATGCCGCAGATGCTGATTGCCGTGATCCCGTCTCCCGACTCGATCGCCGCCAGGCCATTGCCCAGGCGCACGGTGATCCGTTGGTCCTGGCCGTTCTCGCGCACGGTGCGTTCGGCCGAGCGAAACGGCGTCAAGGCCACCTCGCCGGCCACCGCCGCCGCGATGGCACCCCGGCGCATCAACGCCACCGGCAGGTAGCCGTGATCCGAGCCGATATCGGCCAGGCGCGCACCTGCTGGCACATGCGCCGCCACGCGCTCCAGGCGCATGGACAATGTATGTTCGTTCAACTGCAGCCCCTTTTTCACCACGAACGTCCGGCACCTTTGGCCGGATCGGGACGCGACTCTGTCGATCAACGCTGTGCATGTCAAATTCCTGCGACCAGGGCCATGTCTCGCCCCGTACCTGCCACTCGCACAGTGTTGACGGTTTCGAGATATCCCCGCGACGTCGCTGGTTGCCATGCTTGGCGCACTGAGTGGATGGTTTAGATAGCATTGCACTGGGCCGATGGGCAGCAATCGGCCAGAAACGCACGTTCACGACCTCTCGCTCTCATCTTCAGGAAGCGCAGTAGCAACACAATGTTTGTTCAGTCCCGTGGCGCGGTCTACCCATCCATCAGCCTTTCACTGGCCATCCAGAACCTGCACAATCGTCGGCTTTTTTTGCGACAGGAAGTCCCCATGCAACGGATTGTCATTCTGGGCAATGCCGGTAGCGGCAAATCTACCCTCGCCCGCACCCTCGCCCAGCGCCTGGGCCTGCCCGTGGTTCATCTGGACACACTGTTCTGGGAGCCCGGCTGGGTCGAACCCGACGCTGAGCAGTTTCGCGCACGGGTTCGCGAAGCGATCACACCGGATGCCTGGGTTTGTGAAGGCAACTATGCGCGGCGAACCTTCGACCTTCGCCTGCCTCGTACCGACCTGATCATCTGGCTCGACACGTCGCGGCTCACCTGTTTCACCCGGGTGATCATGCGCAGCGTGATGAACCGCCCTCGCCCTGACCTTGCAGCAGGCTGTACAGAAAAGCTCGACCGGGCGTTCCTGACCTTTCTTAACTTCGTGTGGAATTTCGATCGTGGCTACCGCCCGGGAATCGAGGCGGTGCGCCAGGCCATCGGCCCGCAAATTCCTGTGGTGCACTTGCGCGGTGCCCGGCAGATTGCCGCATTTCTCGATAGTTTGGCCGCAAAGAGTGTTTGTAATAATGGCAATCGCTCTGCGCGAATGACCCATCAATGACTCCAGTAGCGGCACCTTTGTCCTATCCTTTATCCAACCCACAACGCCGGTCACCGCTATGCCCGCCCCCGAATCCACCCTCCTCCAAAGTTGGCACTACAACGCCCGGTCCTGGATTGAAGCCATACGCGCCGGCACCATAGAAAGCCGCCACACGGTCACTGACCAGGCAATCCTGCTGGCGGTGCTGGGCCGTCAGCCCGAGCGCGTGCTCGACCTGGGTTGCGGTGAGGGCTGGCTGTTGCGTGCGCTGACTGAACGGTCCATCGAGGCGGTCGGCGTGGATGGCGATGCGACGCTGGTCGAAGCGGCCCGGGCGGCGGGAACTTCTGTGGTGCATTTGGCGAGTTATGAAGCGTTGGTGGAGGCGAAGGTAGCTATCGGTCGTGACTACCACCTGATCTGCGCCAACTTCGCCTTGCTGCACCAGGACATCATCCCTCTGCTCGCCGCCATGAACACCCTGCTCGTCCCGGACGGCGCGCTGGTCATCCAGACACTGCATCCGTGGACCGTAGCGGCGGGTGATTATCAGGATGGTTGGCGCACAGAAACCTTTGCCGGGTTCAAGGGACAGTGGCAACCCATGCCGTGGTATTTCCGCACCTTGTCCTGCTGGCTCAATGCCCTGGACATGGCGGGTTTTCGGCTGGCCGGCCTGCAAGAGCCACAGCACCCACAAAGTCCTGTACCGCAGTCGTTGCTATTGATAGCCGAGCCTATACACCAAGGGTAAGCGATGGCGCCGGGCATCACCTCCGCTTTCGTCGCGCCTCTTCATCCTCCGCCAATGCCTGACGAACCAGCGCCCTCGCCGCCCAGGCCGCGGTGTCGAGTGATTCGTCGATGCTCGCGCGACTGATATCGCGCACGGCGATCAACGCTTCGGTGCCGATGACGATCGACAGCGCCTGCTTCAGGCGTTTGCGCGCCCGGGGTGTGAGCACGTCCTTCAGCGAGTCGATGATCGGCTCGATGTAGCTCATGCGCCGGCCCGGTCGCAGGGGCGACTCGTGGGACTCGTTTTCGAGCCACACCGTCATGAACGAACGCTCCATCACATGCAGGCCGATTTCGTCGTCGATCAAGAGTTTGTTCAAGGCGTTCGCCGCCAGACCTATGCCCTTTACCGGATCGTCTCCCGGCCGCCAGAAGCTCTCCAGCGGCTTCATTTCGCGATCGGCCGCCGTCTCGCTGATCAACGCCTCAAGCGAGGGAAAGTAGCGATACGCCGTGGCGCGCGACACCATCGCGCGCTCGGCCACTTGCGCGACGGTCGGGTGATGGCCTTCGTCGCGCAAGGCGACGGCGGCGTCGATAAGCGCCTGGCGTGTTCGCAGTTTCTGGTTGGCGCGGCCTTGGGGATCGCCGTCTGGACTCGACGGGCTTGACTTCGGAATCGGCATGGAGTAAATGAGACCCTGTCTTGTCGTGAGACTTGAGTCTCATAATAGACGCGCAACCACCCACCTACAAGTCTGTTTCAGCAACTGAACGCGCCTCAGGGCGCATGAGGTGAATGCCATGAATCACAACCCCCGTTCGCGGACCTGGTTTCGGCTCGCTGCGCTCTACTTTGCCATTGGCGTGATGCTGGGCGTGGCAATGGGCGCTTCCGGCGACCACTCGCTGTTCGCAGTACATGCCCATATCAATCTGTTGGGATGGGTGTCGATGGCACTGTTCGGAATCATCGGCACCGTGCACCCGTCCATCACCGAAGGACGCGTTGCGGCAGCACAGTTCTGGACGTACAACGTTGGCGTCCCGGTGATGCTCGGCGCGCTGACGCTGCGCCTCAGGGGCTTCCCGTCCGTCGAGCCGTTGATTGCCGTGGCCTCCATTCTCATTGGTTTAAGTGTGCTGCTGTTTGCGTGGCTGGTGTTCTCGCGCATCGGTGTCACGGCCGGGGGTTTGAGCAGCGCGACACGGGAATCGCCCCTGTCATAACGCGCAAAACCCGTCGCTGATTTTGGGCAGCGTATTGGTGCGGGGGAAGTTCTGCCCCGGATCAATTGCTGCCCTTTGTAACTGGCAGGATGCAGATGTGCAGGAATGGGCAGAAAGAGCGGCCCCCACACCCCCGCTTTCGGAGTGAACTCCCCCACTACGGGTGCCGTTCCCCAGCAATATTCGCGTCTCGATTAGCACAAAATTTCAGCCTTTGACCAATGTTTGCTGGACCTTCAGGCCATTAGACACATTCTGTCACAATCCTTGCAAAGCAATTACCGAGTGAGCTTCTCCCTTTCATGAAAGGTGGAGAGTGGAGGAGTTGCACATATAAACCATTGGCTTGCAGCATGAAGTCCCCCTGTCAACTTAATGGAAGTGCCGCAGTCATCCTCTGCAACTGTCTTGGGGGAAACTTTTATGAACCACCCTGAATATACGTGTGCGCAGGTAGCTCGCCGTTTTTTATGCTTTCTAGCCTGCCTGCTTACGGTAACGCTGGTGGCGGCCGACGAACCTCAGGGCAATGACAATCAGGGAAATGAGAAGTGGCTGGAGCCGGCACGCTCCAGGCTCATGCATGTGAATGGCGGGATGCCGTTCTTTCCGCATCGGGCCAATACCCCCGGCAACCTGGTTTTGAATGTAAAAGACTTCGACAATGCCCAGGTATGTGGCGCTTGCCATACGGAGATCTACAAGCAGTGGCGCTCGTCGATGATGTCCCAGGCCTGGGATGAACCCATCTATCGGGCCTTGCTCAAGCGTGCGAGTTCGGCCACCGAGGGGAAGGTCGATAACTTCTGCACCGGGTGCCATACCCCGATCGGTCTCACGACCGGGCAGATCAATTCGGATGTCAACCGCTCCTCGATCGAAGACAGCGCGAAAAATCATCCGATGCCTGGGGTCGATTGCGAGACCTGCCACAACATTAGTGCCCGCACGGGCCTCGATAACGGCGCCTATGTCCTGAGCCCTCGAGCACACGGTAAACCGACTAAGTTCGGCCCGCGTGAAGATGCCGTTTCGCCCTATCACGACACGGTATATTCCGCTCTGCACACGCGCTCGGACTTTTGCGGCACCTGCCACA
Organism: Pseudomonas sp. LBUM1670; assembly: GCF_059695695.1. NCBI lineage: Bacteria > Pseudomonadati > Pseudomonadota > Gammaproteobacteria > Pseudomonadales > Pseudomonadaceae > Pseudomonas > Pseudomonas sp. LBUM1670. Next base: position 3,583,653 of record NZ_CP166783.1, read on the forward strand.
ACGTCACGCACCCGTTCAGCAGCGTAGCGGTCGAGCGAACCTATGACGAATGGCAGGAGAGTTCCTACAGCCTTAATGACATAACCTGCCAGAGCTGCCATATGCCGGGTTTTGCGGGTAAGGCCGCGATCATGGGACCAGACCGCGAGCAGGTCGCCTCGCATTGGTTCAGCGGAGCCAACGCTATGATGCTCAAGCATCTCGGTCAGGAAGCGGGCGCGCAACGCGCACGCGACATGCTCGCGCGCGCGGGGGAAATAAAGTTCCAGCAACTGCCGGCAGCCCTCATTCCCGGGCAGTACACCTCGGTAGCAGTGAAAGTTGCCAATGTCGGCGCCGGGCACAAGCTGCCGACCGGTTTTCCGGAGGGACGGGAGATGTGGATCGATTTCCGGGTGCTGGATGCCAGTGGTCGCGAGCTCTATCGGCTGGGCTCGATCAAGGACGGCAAGACCGAGGACAACACGCGAAACTTCAAAGTGCACATAGGTGACAAGGACGGCAATCCGTTGGACGTTGAGGTCTGGAATGCCACGCAAATTCTCTCGGACAACCGCATTCTGCCCAAGGGCTACGATATTGGGGAGTTCTCCTTCCTGGTGCCGGCCGACGCCGTCGGGCCGCTCACCCTGACTGCCGAACTGAACTACTGGCCGTTTTCGCAGAAGCTGGCCGACTACCTGCTTGGCAAGGATAAGTTGCAGGTGGAAATCACCCAGATGGCCAAAGTCACACAGAGCGTACCCCTGTCGACAAGCCTGCCCGTCGTCGGGTCAGACACTGCGCATTTTTAGCTGCGCAGTGTCGAGGTCCCAGGCCGGCCCGGCCACCACTCGGCCCCTAACACGGCGTTGGCGCAGTAAGCTACATAGGTCCGCTCTCAGAGGAAATGACCTTACTTCCCGAGAGCCTCGACGACTACGTCAGTGATACCCATCCGGTGCGTGTAGTCAGCGAGAGACTGGCGCAACCCGATCAGCCCGCTACCTTGGCGCCCTCACGGCACAGAAATGACGGCCACCGCCGGCCCTGATACCATCAACCTAATGTTAGGCACTTGGGTGAAAGATAGCGTGAACGAGCGCAACAGTGATGCAGACATTCGGACCGAGCGACCGATGCTGGGGGCCGAACGCGGCGTTACCCAATATCAGCGGTTAGCTTCCCTGCTGAGGCACCAGATCGCAAAGGGCGAATACCCGCTCGGCGCACAGCTGCCGACGATCACAAAACTGGCGGAAGACTTGGGCGTCGCGGTCGTGACTGTCCGGCAAGCGTATGAGCTGCTTTCCAAGGAAGGGCTGATCCGCAGCCAACGGGGGGTCGGCACCCACGTGGCTGCGCTGCCCGCCGCCACCGGCGACCTCGAACTGACGATCAACGATCCGTTCGCCGCGCCGCAGGCCCTTTCCTACGAGATACTCGAAGTCCGGCACCACACTCAATTGCCCCAAGAACTGCTGGGTGCGGACGATCGGTCGACGGGTGACCACGTGTGTGTCCGCAAGCTGCATACCTATTCCGGCGAGGCGTTCTGCTATGCCGAGATTTATGTGTCCACGGCGGTCTTCGAGTCGCTGCCCAAGGACATCGCCAGGAAAAGGAAGCTGCTCGCCGCGGTGCTCGATAAACTGGGCACCCGCGGCAAACGCGTGAGGCAACGCGTTTCTGTGATGCCTGCGGATTTTCCTCTGTGCGACCTGCTGAAGATCCCGTTTGCCTCTCCCGTGGCGAAAATGTCACGGTGCCTGGTCGACGGCAAAGGCAACGTGCTGTACGCCGGTGTCACCTGGTATCGAGGCGACCGCTACGTCGCCGAGATCGACTTCCCTGCGTCCACATTGAAGACCATGCCTGGCATGACCGAACCCCAACCGGGCCTGGTGAGTGAGCGCAAGCGGGACTAGAAGCGCTCGTGCGGACCTCTGCCCCCCGAGGTGCTTGACGAGGGTCTTTTTTCATGGCAAAACTCCTAACATTAGACCTTTAGGTTGATATCTCGTCGGAGGTTCGATGCTTACGAAAAACGTTCAGGATCCAGCCGCAATGAAAACCATCCCCACTGTGATCAGGGCGGCGGACCTTGTCGCCTACTCGCCGGCGAACCACACCGGCACCTCCAATGTGCGCGTGATCGGCCCCGAGACCGTGGGCGCGACGGCGCTCGAAGTGCTGATCGGCACGATCGTGAAATCCCATGGCGCGAAGCCGCATGCGCATCCGTACCTGGAGCAGTGCGCCTACATGATTGAAGGCACCGGCGAGTCGCAAGCCCAGGGTCGCGTCGACGTGATGCACCCCGGAACCTGGGTCTACGGGCCGGCGGGCGTGTTCCATTCGTTTCGCGTGACCAGCGACCAGCCCGGACGGGTGCTGGTCGTCTATACGCCGCCTTATGGCGAGAACCCGGCACAGACGATCACGGAACCCGACCCCGCGGTTGCTGAGAGCGGCGACGTCCGCGTGCTGACCGTCGACGCCGCCGCTACCGGCAGGCTTCCACTGATCGACCGCGACACTGTCGGCGCGCAGTGGGTCGACATCTCGGCGCTGCGGATGCTTGCCGGCAGCGCATTGGCCTGCCCGACCGAGCCCGACGCGGAGCAGGTTCTCTACGTCGAAGACGGACGGATCGAGGCGCACGTCGACGGGCAGGACTTCCTGCTCGCGGCGGGCGACTTCCTGTTTCTTCCATGCGGGTTCGCCACAGCCCTGCGCTGCCCACAGGAGCAGCCCGCATCCGGCTTTCTCATCAAAGGACGGCTTCCCTCCTCTACTTCAAACCAGTGAACCCTGGCTCCCGGTAGCGAGCTGCCAATCCACTAGCAAAATCAAATGAAAGGAAAGGGCATGGGTAACTTCACCGTAACATCGCCTGAATTTAAAGATCAGGAACCCCTGCAACGGGTGCATGAGTTCGATGGTTTCTACGGCACCGGTGAGAACCGTTCGCCCGCGCTGCAATGGCAAGGCGCGCCGGAAGGCACCAAGAGCTTCGCGCTGACGGTGTACGACCCGGACGCGCCCACCGGCAGCGGCTTCTGGCACTGGATCCTGTTCGACATCGATTCGTCCGTCACCCGGCTCGCCGCGGGCCTGGGCTCCACCGACGCCACTGACCTGGGCGCCAGCGGCACTCAGGTCCCCAACGACTATGGCACCGCCGGTTACGGCGGTCCCTGCCCGCCCGCGGGTTTGCCCGCGCACCGCTACATCTTCACTGTGCACGCGCTGAGCGTGCCCAAGCTGGAGCTGCCGGCCAACCCGACCAACGCGGTGGTGCGTTTCCTGATCCACCAGAACACACTCGCCACAACAACCCTGACCGGCCTATACAAACGCTGAATGTACGCGCCGGTGGTCACCCCTGCGCGCGTCCATTCCCGCGCGCAGGGGCTGCGGTTCAGCCGGTTTATCGTATCCATTATCAAGACCATGCAGGAGCGAGCTTGCTCGCGATGGACGCCAACGATAACGCGTATTTTCTGGATACACGCGTCGTCCTGAAGTCCATCGTCGGAACGCCGCCCGGAGCAAGCTCGCTCCTACAAATTCCAGGCATTAGCCCAAAGGCCGGCTTCCAGGCATTAGCCCGAAGGCCGGCTTCCTTGACAAGGTATTACAACGTTAGCGAACACCTTCCTGACGCAGCGCAGCCGGCGTGTAGTCGCTTTCACTGGCGACGTAGCTGAAGTCGTAGGACTGTTTCTCCTCGTTCTTCATGCCCAGCGCCACATAACGGCCGGACACCAGATCGTACAGGCTCTCCAGCGTGTACCACGGCACTTGCTTGTCGTAGTAGTACTGGGCGTGTCCCTCGGCCACGCGCCACAGGGTGCCACGCCCGTCGTAATGGTCGATGGCAGCGGCTTGCCAGGTGTCTTCGTCGATGTAGAAGTCACGCTTCTCATAGATGTGGCGTTGGCCGGGCTTCAGGGTGGCCACCACGTGCCACACGCGGTGCAACTCGTAACGGGTCAGGTCCTGGTTGATATGGCCGGCCTTGATGATGTCGCTGTACTTGAGCTTCGGCGAGTCCAGTTTGTAGGCGTTGTAGGGAATGTAGATCTCCTTCTTGCCTTCCAGCTTCCAGTCGTAACGATCGGGAGCGCCGTTGTACATGTCAAAGTTGTCGGAGGTACGCAGGCCGTCGGTAGCAGTACCCGGGCCGTCGTAGGACACTTGCGGGGCACGACGCACACGACGCTGGCCAGCGTTGTAAAGCCAGGCCAGGCGCGGTTCCTTCACCTGGTTCAGGGTCTCGTGCACCAGCAAGACGTTACCCGCCAGGCGCGACGGTGCAGTCACGCGCTGCTTGAAGTAGAACAGCACGTTGCTCGGTTTGTTCGGGTCGTAGTCCTTCAACTGGTCGCTGAAGGTGAACTCGTCCTGGAAGTACACCAGGTTGTAGGAGCCGTTTGCCTGCGGGGTCGCCTGGGTCACCAAGCGGCGCACGCTGCCACCGCGATAACGGGTGATGTGGTTCCAGATGACCTCGAGACCGCTCTTCGGAATCGGGAAGGGGTTGGCGGTACGGAAGTTCTCCAGGCCATTGCCGCCCTCCACCAGTTTGGTATTGGTGGCGTTGTACTTGGTGGCTTCGATCACTTTGGCCGGAAGCGTGGCCGTGCGCTGGGTCTTGTACACCGGTATTTTGTAGGTGTCGGGGTAGCGTTTGAACATTGCCAGCTGGCCAGGGGTCAGCTTGTCCTTGTACTGGTCGACGTTCTTCGCGGTGATGGTGAACAGCGGCTGGTCACTGGCCAAAGGATCGGACAGGAAGCCCGCGGCGTCGACGTTACCGGCATTCTGCTTCAGGCCGCCGGTCCATTCAGGAATGGAACCATTGGCGTTGCCGGCTTTTTCGGCACCTACCGGGGTCAGGCTGGACCCCAGTTTCGCCGCCTCATCGGCAGAGACGGCGGCCATGACACTGGTAGCCATCAGGGTCAGCGCCAGAACGCCGGTTTGCAGAAGACTCTTTGTTGTTTTCATTGTTGTTTCCTCAAGGTTCCAGTCCACTTAGAAGTTCATGCCGAAGCTAAGCGCGAGAAAATCGCGGTCGATCGAGGTGTTGTACCTGCCGCCGAAGAAGTCGGTGTAAGAGAGGCTCGCCGTGTAGGCATTGTTGTACTCGGCATCCAGGCCCAGGCTGGCTGCCTTGGCGCCTTCGGTGAACAGACCATTGGGACCGTAACCATCGACGTCATGGGACCAGGCGATGCTGGGTTTGAGGTTCACACCGGCGAATACGTCGTTGTAGTCCCACACAGCGCGCATGCGGTAACCCCAGGCAGTGCTGGTGACGAACCCATCGTCTTCGCAGTACTTGCTGACGTTCTGCGCAGTGGCGCTGCCCAGGTTGCCGGTGTTCAGAGCCACGCACGTATTGATTGACCCAGTGGCCGGCAGCGGGCCAGGACCGAAGACCGAGTCACGGCCATAACGGACATCGGAAGTGCTTTCCAGGCCGCCGACATGAACGACGCCGATCTCACCCACCAGGGTCAGACGGCTAGCCCCCATGATTTGGTCGAAAAAGTGCGTGAAGGTGGTCTGGAACTGGGTCACTTCCTTGCGGCGATAGCCGTGCAGGTCCTCTCCCGCAGGGCCTGGCAACAGAGAAGCGTTGCTGAACAGCCCGCCAAGGGAATCGACGCCCGCGAAGAGGATGTCCGTGGTGTTCAACTGAACCGGCGCGTTCGGACGGTAGCTGATCTCGCCGCTCCACGCAGTACCGGTGGGCAGCGTGGTGGAGAAGCTCAGGCCGTAGAGGCGAATGTCCTCTGGGTACTCGACGAAGTAGCTCGAGGAACCGGCGACGGCCAAGGAGCGAAGGTTGGCCGGGTTGCTGGCGCCAAGGGCTGGAACGTTCGGCAAACCGGCGTTGATGGCATTCAACTGCGCCTGGGTAGCGCTCGTGCTGCTGAAAACCGGTGCCCGGCTGTGGTAGTTCATCAAATAGGCGCCGAATTCGGTATTCAACGGCTCGGCAAGGTAGCGCAGAGCCAGGCCGTATTGGCCATCGTCATCCGCATCGCGATCCGCACCGCGGCGAACCAGCACGCCTTCCTCGTTCGCATTGACCCCAAACTGGCTCAGGGCTCCCAAGGCAGCAGGACTCAGGCTCGATGCCTTTCTCAGGACGCGCAGGTTATCGTCGCAGCCGTCGGCAATCCCGTCAGGCTGGGCGAAAAAGGTGCCGCAGTTGTCCACCACCGTCTGGTCCCATTCCAGCTGGTAGAAGGCCTCGGCCGACAGGTTTTCAGTCAGGCTCTGGGACACATAGAACATGTTGACCGGAATCAGGCCTTCCTTGATCTCGGCGCCCGGACGGCGGAATGCCGACACGTCAATCGGGTTGATTGAGTTGATGCTGTTGCCGATGAAGGTGCTCTCACCCCAGCTGACGACTTGTTTGCCCAGGCGGACCGAGCCTGGCAGGTCGGCGATGTTGTAGTTGTGATAGACAAAGGCGTCGAGCAGTTCGGCCCCGGAAGACTGCGCGCCTGCCTTGCGGTTGTGATCGTCGATGTCCTTGAACAGACGGTGCTCGTCCTTCAGCTCGAAGTCGTACCAATACTTGCCACGGACGAAGACGCCGGTGTCGCCGTACTTGAGTTCGAGGTCATGGATGCCCTTGAAGATCTTCGAAAAGGTCTCGCCTTTCTTGAAGTTCAGGTGGGAATCGTCGGTAGTCTGGGACAGGCCATCGCCACCGTTGTTGACCCCGATGAGGTCCGGATCGGCCCCACGCATAGACCAACTGGCGCCCACGGAAAGCGCGGAGTCGAACTGGCCCTCGATCTCACCGATGTTGAAGGTAACTCCGAATGCCGGAGCGGCGAGTGTGGAAGCGAGGCTGACGGCCAAGGGCAATCTTGCCGGGCGCCAGAACCAGGTTTTTGTTTTCATTGACGCTACTCCATCTATGTTTTTTGTTATGGATTGGTACGCGCAATACTTTTGCCGGCAGCGCCGACCACGCTCACGACCTGGCCCTCAAATACTTGTTATGAAACGGTCCTCCTGGCGTTGCTCCTACTCACGTCGCTCGCAACGCAGTGCGGCACAAGGGTTGTCATTCTGTTTTCCCGGCGACGTCCATTCCTGCCGGTATCCGCTTCTTGATTTTCGAGATCGTGTGAACCTTCACCTGGCGAGCCCACGGCCCATCAATGGTCCGCAGAGTCTTGGGTACGAGATGCGTCAAGCCGAGCTCATCGCTAAGCTGCGATAGAACCGTCTCGATATCGAACGACAGGTTGGTGACAAGCACGTCGTCACCGTGAAATACGAGGCTGTTCGACCAAAGAAAGCCGATGGGCGCCCCGTCTGGACTGATTCCGCCGAAATCACCGAGCTTGGCAATCACACGACCCTGGGTCGGCTCCAGCACGAGAATCTCGTTGGACTGGTTGCACGCGACCCAAAGGTTGTCGTGCTCGTCGATGATCAGACCGTCGGGACCGCCACCGACACGGTTGACGAAGACTTCAGGCGTGCCGGGCTCGAGCGTCGGGCCTGTCACCGGTATCTTCAAAAGAGTGTCGTTCGCCGTATTGGCGATGAACAACGCCGTCTTCCGGTTATTGAACTTCAGGCCATTGGCGCCGATGGTTGGCGGTATCCGCGTCGGTTTGAGCAGTGGGCTGGTGACCCATGCCGACGCTTCGCCGCCCTCGGGTCCGACTTTCCAGATGATGCCCTGGTGCGCGTCGGTCACGTAGACGTTGCCGGCGGGGTCGAACGTTATCCCGTCGAGGCCGGGGTGCTTGCCCGTTACCGTCATGAACACGGACGAGGCACCGGACTTGGGATCGACACTCAGGACCTTCCCGGTTTTGTAGTCGACCACGAGCAACTGGCCCGTCCGGGGATGAAAGCCGAGGTCAAGCAACAATCTGCTCGATCCCTTGATGCTGACAGTGCGCAAATGCTTGCCCTGCGGGTCGAATACGATAAGCACTCCCTCACTGGAAATGGGTTTGTCCGCCGCCACCGTGACGACGTAGACATTGCCCTCGCCATCCACCGTGATCCCCTCGGGATGTGCCTCACCGGCGGGCAACGTGGCGAATGTTTCGACCTTGCCCCGCTCCCAGGCCATTGTGGCGAGCGGCGTCGCCAGGAACGCCAGCGCCAGCAATATCGGCATCGTTTTCGCTTTGTTCATTCTCATGTCGACGTTCTCATTGTTATAAGTGTTTCTGGATGCGCACAGGTGCGCCATAACCCGGGCGACAGCAGCGCCCGTGCACTCAAACTCTGGAAGCGGTTTATCTCGTGTTGCGCAAATCAATACGACTTCGGCAGGCCAAGCGCCTGCTCGGCGACGTAGCACAGTGCGAGCTCCTGCGTCACCGGCGCGAGCAGTGACAGCACGCTTTCGCGCAAGCCGCGCTCGACGTGGTACTCCGTGGCATAGCCGAATCCGCCGTGGGTGCGCACCGCACGCAATGACGTCTCGAAGCTGGCCTCGGCCGCCAGGTACTTCGCCGCCGTGGCCTCGACGCCGCAGGGCTTGCCGGTGTCGTAGAGCGCAGCCGCCTTCCACATCAGCAGCTCGGCCGCTTGCAGGCGCATCCAGCATTCGGCCAGCGGATGCTGGATCGCCTGGTTCATGCCGATCGGCCGCCCGAACACGACGCGTTCCCTGGCATAGTCCGTCGCCCTCGTCAGCGCCGTCTGCGCGGCACCGAGCGCAGCGGCCGCGACGAGGATGCGCTCCGGGTTCAGGCCGTGCAGCAGGTACCTGAACCCCTGGCCTTCCTCGCCGATGCGATCCTCGACCGGAATCTCCAGCCCGTCGATGAACAGTTCGTTCGAGTCCACGGCCTTGCGCGCCATCTTCTCGATCTCGCAGATGTGCACATGCGCGCGGTCGAGGTCCGTATAAAACAGCGTGACGCCGTCCATCGGCCTCGCGCATTCCTCGATCGGCGTCGTCCGGGCCACCAGCAGGATCTTGTTGGCCTGCTGCGCGGTCGAGGTCCAGACCTTCTGGCCGTTGACGATGTAGCGGTCGCCCACGCGGCGCGCAAAGGTTCTGATGCGGGTGGTATCAGAGCCGATGTTCGGCTCGGTCACGCCGAAGCAGGCGCGATCCGTGCCTTTGATCAATGGCGGCAGAAAACGCCGCTTCTGCGCCTCGCTGCCGAATACGACCACGGGCTGCGGGCCGAACAGGTTCAGGTGCACCGACGACACCGCCGCCGAGCCGAGCGTGCCGATGGTGCGCATCACCATTGCGGCTTCCGAGATGCCCAGGCCGGCGCCGCCATGCTCTTTGGGCATGGTCACGCCGAACCAGCCGCCGCTGGCGATGGTGTCGCAGAACTCACTCGGCCAGCGCCCGTCGCGCTCGCGCTCAAGCCAGTAATCGGCACCGAAGTCGGCGCAGATCGCCTCAATGGCGTCGCGGATCGCGAGCTGGTTGTCCGATAAATCGAAATTCATGCGGGCAGTTCCTGCAGCAGGCTTTCGGGCACCTCGACCGGCAGATCGAGCAGCAACTGCCCCATACCTTTGCCGAGTGGGTCATTGCGCAGCGACGCCATGCCGCCGCCGCCCAGTGCTTGCTCGCACAGGAGGTTGATGGCGTGAATGCCGGGCAGTTCGTAGCGATGCACCGGCCCCTGCACCAGGTGGCCGAGGTAATCCTTCACGCGTTCGGGTGTCACCTGCTCGAGCAGCACCGGCAACAGCGCGGGATGGCGGGCAATCAGGCCGATATTGGACGTGTCGCCCTTGTCGCCGCTGCGCCCGAGCGCGATTCTCACCAGCGGCACGGTCTGGCGTGGACCGGCGGGCAGCGAACTCTCGATGGGCGCCAGCCGTTCCGGCGACACCTCCGGTGTTGATGGCGGCAGTGTCACAGCGAACGTCGTCTCGCCGAGCGTGACCGTCGGCGTCACCTGCTCTTTCGCAATGAGCCAGGCGAACTGCCGCAAAACCGGCGACACGGAGGGACGGCCACCTGAACCGGTTGTGCCCGGCGACCATGATGTGCCGGGGGCGGCGAACTCGCGGCTGTACATCTCCAGCGCGCGTCGGTCGGCATGCGTCGCGGTCAGGCGCAGCACGACTTCGCGCGTCGGCAACGGCCGGGCGTGCGGGCCGTAGGCCGACTCGGTGCCGAGCAGCTCGATGCGCGTCGCCAGGAAGTCCGCGAACCCGTTCTCGCGCAGCAACCGACGGCCACGCTCGAGCAGCGCTTCGCCCGTGCGTTTGGCTTTTGCGGCGGCATCGATCCCGACAATGGTGAGCTGCCCGGACACCTTGAAGCCCGCCGGCGCAGTGGCGCTGACCTTGTAGGTAGGGGTCGGCGGCAGGCCGCGCGCACCGGTCACTAGCACGCGATGCGACCCGACTTGCTCCAGGCGCACCTGGCGGAAGTCGCAGACCACATCCGGCAGCAAATAGCAGGCTGGATCGCCGATTTCGTACAGGAGTTGCTCGCCGACCGTCCCGGGCGAGACAAGCCCGCCGGTGTCCGCGGGCTTGGTGACGACGAAGCTGCCGTCGTCGCGGCACTCCACGATTGGATAACCGATGTTGGCCCAGTCGGGCACGGCAGCCCAGTCGGTGTGCAAGCCGCCGGTGGCCTGGCAGCCGCATTCGATGATGTGGCCGGCGAGGCTGCCCGCGGCAAGCCGGTCGAAGTCGTCAGGCGCCCAGCCGAATTCGTGCATCAGCACGCCGAGGGTGACCGCGCTGTCGACGCAGCGGCCGGTGATGACGATGTCGGCGCCCGCGTCCAGCGCCTGTGCGACCGGCAGCGCGCCAAGGTAAGCATTGGCCGTCACCAACCGTTCCGGCATCGGTTCGCCGTTGGATATTCCGACCGTGCCGGCCGCCCGCATGGCGGCCGCGAGTGGCAGCACGTCGTCGCCTTCGACGATCGCGATGCGCACCACCACGCCCAGTTCGTCGGCCAGAGCCTGCACCGCCGCGGCGCAGCCCTTCGGGTTCACGCCGCCGGCGTTGCTGACAATGCGAATGCCCTTCTCGACGGCCTGCTTCAGTACCGAGCGCAGTGCCACCGTGACGAAGTCGATGGCGTAGCCTTCCTCGGGACGCTTCATGCGTGCGCCGGCAAGGATCGACATCGTCAGCTCGGCGAGATAGTCGAACACCAGGTAGTCGATCTCGCCCTGGCGCACCAGTTGCATCGGTCCGAGGCAGCTGTCGCCCCAGAAGCCCGAGGCGCCGCCGATGCGCACGAGCTTGTTCGTGGCTTGCGAATTCATTTGTTGGTCCATTGCGGTTTCCTTTTTTCCTTGAATGCGGCGATGCCCTCGCGCGCATCCTGCGTCATGGCCAGCAGGCCAATCTGGCCTTCGCCGAACGCGATCGCCTCTTCGAACGACATCGAGCGCATCGCCTTCATCGCATACAGCCCGCGGCGTAGCGCGGTGGGCGAGTTGCCCAGCAGGCGCGACAGCAGGCGCTCGAGCGCTCCGTCGAGGTCGTCCGCCACGTCATTGATCAGGCCGATCTCGCGCGCTCTCGCGGCATCGATCGGGTCACCCGTCAGGCAAAGTTGCACCAGGCAGCGCTGCGGCACCTGGGCCTGCAGCACGGCGAGCACCTGCATCGGGAACACGCCGACTTTCGCTTCTGGCAGGCCGAAGATCGCGTGCGGGGCAGCGATGGCGAGGTCACACATCGCGAGCAGGCCCATGCCGCCGGCCATGCAGGCACCGTTGACCCGCGCGATGAGCGGCACGGCAAGCGTGCGGGCGGTGCGCAGCAGGTCGGCATAGGCGATGGTCGGTATGGAGTAGTCGAGCGCGAAGGCGTCCGCGCCCAGGTCGGCACCGGCGCAGAACGCCTCGTCGCCCGTGCCGGTGAGCACGACAGCGCGGATCGAGTCGTCCGCCCGGGCGCGCTGCAGGGCTTGCTGCAGCGCCGCGATGACATCCGCGTTGAGCGCATTGCGGCGCTCCGGGCGGTCGATGGTGAGAATCAGCCGGCCGTCCTGCCGGCTTTCTTGAAGGACCGTCGTCATGTCTTGGTCTCCGTTTCCTTGGTTGCCGTCGTCACCTGGGTCACGCTGGTCAGCACCATCTCGCGGATCTGCTCGGGCGAGTAGCCAGCCTCCGCGAGCACTTCCTCGCTGTGCTCACCCAACAGCGGCGGCGGGCGCAACGGCGGCAGCGGTGACTGCGGCCATTCGCTCGGCACCGCCATGGTCCGCAACACGCCCTCGGTGGGGTGGTCGAATTGTTGGAAGAAGCCGATGTCCTTCAAGTGCGGATCCTCCAGCAGAGTCTCGAAGGTATGCGCCGGGAGCACCGGGATGCCGAGCGGCACCAGCAGCTCTTCCCATTCTTTCGTGGTCTTGGTTTTCAGCTTGTCGGAGAGAATTTCGTACAGCACTTCGACATGCTGCGTGCGTGATTCACCGTCGGCAAACCGCGGGTCGCTCTCGAACCGCTCGGCCTCGCCGACCACGCGCATGAAAGCCTTCCACTGGTCGTCGGTGTAGACGACCAGGCAGACAAGACCGTCCTGCGTGGCGTATGGCCGCCGATGAGGGTTGAGCAGCCGCGGATAGCCGAAGCCACCGCGCGGCGGGATGAACGTGTGGCCGTAGAGGTGATCGCCCAGCATCATCTGCGCGGTCGTCTCGAACATCGGCACATCGACCGACTGGCCGCGTCCCGTGCGTTCGCGCGACAACAACGCCGCGCAGATCACACCGAACGCGTACAGGCCCGTCGCCCGGTCCGAGAGGTTGAGCGGCGCATAGCGCGGTACTTCGGCCCCCGCCCGCACGCTGGCCTCGGGGATCGCGACGGCGGCCTGGATCAGATCGTCGAAGGCGCGCGAGGCCGCATAGCGGCCACGCTGGCTGAAACCGAAGGTGCCGACATAGATAATGCGCGGGTTCACCTGCCGTACCGCTTCGTAATCCAGCCCGAGCCGCTGCATGGCCTGCGGCCGCACGTTGTAGATCAGCGCGTCGGCCGTCTGCGCCAGTTTCAACAGCGCCTCCTTGCCGACAGGATTCTTGAGGTCCAGCACGATACTGCGCTTGTTGCGGTTGAGGTTGAGGAACAGCGGACCGGCGCCAGCGCGGCCACCGGGTCCGGTGGCGCGCAGCATGTCGCCACCGGGCGGCTCCACCTTGATCACGTCGGCGCCTAGGTCAGCCAGCATCTGCGTGGCCGAAGGTCCCATGACGACTTCGGTGATGTCGATAATGCGCAGGCCGGCGAGCGGCCCACCCTGGCTTGAGTTGTTATTCATTCGGTCCGTGCTCCTCTTTTCGGTCAGGAACCGGCTATGTCGGCGCTGTTGCCGCGGACGTAGGGCAACGCGAGACCGCGCTCCTTTGCGAGGGTCTCGAGCACGTACTGGATCGAAAGCGCGTCATTCATTGAGTGGAAGGTGCCGTCCTCGTTAAAGCTGACCTGCGCGCCTTCGATCCAGGCGATGGTGATGGTGTCTTCGGTGTTCTCCTTGGGGGTGTAGAAGGTGTGCACCGAGCCGCCCGGCTCGAACAGGTAGGAGCCCGCCGTCTGTGGCTGGTCTGGGTACTCGAGATACTTCCAGCAGCCCTGGATCGTCCACACCTGCGCCGTACCGGTGTGGTAGTGAATCGGCAGGGAGGCACCGGGTTCCACGATGGCCTTGATGACCCACTCGCCGCGCTCCGGGTCAATGCGTAGCGGCTGAATGTGGATGCCCGGGAAGACATTCTTGATCAGTGGGACCTGCTCGATGTTGACAGTCAGCAGAGTGTCCTGCGGGAGGCCGACCAATGGCAGCAACGCGCCGGTGGAAGTTTTTTGCTGGGTGGGAAATTTAGCGTTCATGCGTTGTTTCCTTTTGTTGTTGGGAGTGAAGCGGTGTTGGGAAGCCGTCCTTGAATGAGAAAGCCGGATGCGGACTGCTCCGGCGGGCAGCGCAGGGCTGTGGAAACCCCGCAAGGTAGAAACAGAAAGTCGCCCGCCGCGAGCAGGAAGTCCTGCCCGTCGACGTGCGCCTCGATCTGTCCGTCTTCGACGTAGAGAACCTGCTCCGCGTTGGGCTCGATCGGGCAGGCCAATGCGCTGCCGGCAAGCATCCGCAGCGCCGAGATGTCGACCCACTGCGCGCCGACGGTGTCGCGGTCGATAAGTGGAACTCTGCCGGTAGCGGCGGCGTCGACGGTCAGCACGCGGACGTCGCCGCTTTCAGCAACCGCAGGGTCGGGCTCCGTGATCGTCTGCGCCGGGTTCTCGCCATAAGGCGGCGTATAGACGACCAGCACCCGTCCGGGCTGGTCGCTGGTCACGCGAAACGAATGGAACACGCCCGCCGGCCCATAGACCCAGGTTCCTGGGTGCATCACGTCGACGCGACCCTGGGCTTGCGACTCGCCAGTGCCTTCAATCATGTAGGCGCACTGCTCCAGGTATGGATGCGCGTGCGGCTTCGCGCCATGGGATTTCACGATCGTGCCAATCAGCACTTCAAGCGCCGTCGCACCCACGGTCTCGGGGCCGATCACGCGCACATTGGAGGTGCCGGTGTGGTTCGCCGGCGAGTAGGCGACAACGTCCGCCGCCCTGATCACAGTGGGGATGGCTTTCATTGCAGCTGGATCCTGAACGTTTTGCGTAAGCATCGAACCTCCGAAGAGACATCAACCTAAAGTCCTAATGTTAGGAGTTTTGCCATGAAAGAAGACCATCGTCAAGTACCTCGATGGGGTGACCGAAAAAAATTTGCGCCGGACGTTATGAGATCTCGCGGGGCTGGCAGGATGATGCTCCATTCACACTACTTATAGGGGCACTCGGCAAGACTCACGAGGCATCCAAGCCCCCAACCCAGAGTGCCGCAGGCTAACGCCCAAGCGCCGCTTCAATCGCCGCAATATCGATCTTCCCCATCTCCATCATCGCGTCGAATGCGCGCTTGGCCGCCGCTCGATCGGGATTGTTGATCGCTGCCGTCAGGACACGTGGAGTGATCTGCCACGACAGTCCCCACTTGTCCTGACACCAGCCGCAGACGTTTTCCTGGCCGCCGTTTCCGACAATCGCGCTCCACAAGCGGTCCGTTTCGGCCTGGTCGTCGGTCGCCACCTGGAACGAGAAGGCCTCGTTGTGCTTGACCCCTGACCCGCCGTTCAGCCCGAGACACGGGATGCCCATCACCGTGAATTCGACTGTCAAAACATCGCCCTGCTTGCCCGCCGGATAGTCGCCGGGCGCGTGAAGGACAGCGCCCACCACGCTGTCGGGGAACGTCTTGGCGTAGAACGATGCGGCGTCCAGTGCGTCGCCGTCGTACCAGAGACAAATGGTGTTTTTGCTGGTCATTTTGGTTCTCCAAGAGTGGGCTGACACTTCATTCTGGCCAAGCAGTCAGCCAGACGAATTGGCGCGAAAGCGGCCAATCCTGACGTTGGCTATTCAACGTCTTCGAACGTTCCAGTGCGCACGTCGCCGCTGCGCACATAGCGGGTGATCAACACACCGCCCGGCGTGGTGATCGAGCTTTCCAACGTGAAGGCCGACGCGAGTGCGTTGTCGTCGAACAGGCGCTTGCCGCGTCCCAGCACGACGGGAAAAATCATCAGCCGAAGCTCATCCACCAACCCGGCTGCCAGCAGTTGGCGCACCAGGTCGCCGCTGCCCTGCGTCAACAACCGGGCTCCATCCTGTTGCTTGAGCGCGCGAATCGCGTCGGCAAGGTTTCCCTTTAATGTATGACTGTTTTGCCAAGCAAGCGTATCGGGCCGATGCGTGGCCACGTGCTTGGGCACGCTGTTGAACAGATCGCCGATGGCGTGGTTTTTTGAATCCGGCCAATACGCCGCGAAGATGTCGTAGGTGCGACGGCCCAGTAGCAACTCGAACGGCTGCGAGAACAGATCCGTTATGGCACGGCCGGAAGTTTCGTCGGCGTAGGGCACGATCCAGCCACCGAAGCGGAATTCGCCGCTGCGATCTTCTTCGGGCCCGCCGGGCGCTTGAATGACGCCATCCAGACTGATGAAAGCGGCAACGGTGAGCTTGCGCATGGTCTTCTCCCGGTTCGTCTTCATGAAAGTTTTCGTACAGAGAATGCCGACAATCATGGCGACCTGTCGGCGTCATTCCCTACCGAATAGTCGAACGACTCGCTGAGAAATCGACAGTGCGATGTCCGGACGACGAGCCCTGCGAAAAAGAGTCTCGAATGCCTGCGCCCTACTCCTCAAAACGCCCCGTACCGTCTCGGTCGCGCTCGTGCCGTCTCGTCAGCGGAAACGGCGGCAACCAGGACTCGCGACGGGTGATCCAGCTTTCGTAGGTGGGCGTCAGTTGGTCAGGAGCATCCAGGGATCCCAGGTTCACCTCTATTTCATCCTCGGTGCGGGCGAAAACCGAAGAGCCGCAGCGCGGACAGAAAAACCGTCCAGCGTAGTCGCGCGTTTCGCCAGTGATCGTCACCGCGTCCTCGGGGAATATCGCGGAAGCGTGAAACAGCGCGCCATGATGCTTGCGGCAGTCGAGACAGTGGCACAGGCCAACCCGGTAGGGGCGTCCCGACGCTTCAATTCGAACGTTGCCGCACAGGCAACCGCCGGTAAATCGGTCCATGCTGCGCCCCCTCTCATTCGTGCGGTGGGAAGATTTATAACGATAGCAGCCCCCACTGGTCGCCATGAACTTGCTCTATAGACTCTTTTTGCCTAGCTTTGAATCTATAGATTCAAAAAGAGGTATTGAACATGGCCGTTGCCCTCCTGCAACAAGCCTTTAGCAAGAGCCAGTGTGTAACGGGCCTGCGCGCCGCTGTCGGCATCCTCGAAAAGTGGGCCGCGTCCAGCGATCAGGCCTGCCGTATCCTGCGCATTTCCCGCAGCACCTACACCCGCGCCCGCCAACGCGATCCCGACTGGGCCGTGGCGCTGGACGCGGACCAGATGCAGCGCATCAGCTTTGTCCTCAACATCCACGCCGCCTTGCGCCTGGTGTTCGATAACCCGGAAAACGTCTACGGCTTCCCGTCGATGGCCAACGGCAACGAATTCTTCAACGGCCGCTCCCCGCTCGAGATCATGGCTCAGGGCGATATGATCTCGTTGTATGAAACCTTTCGGCGCATCGACGTGCTGCGTGGTGCGCAATGGTGAAGCTGAGCGAACTGGCAGAACTTGCCGGTGAGCCATTGCAGGCCTATCGACTGGTCAATTCCAAGTTTCCCCCGGTGGCCTTGTTTGATGACGTCGCCGACGCGGACGAGTTCGAGGTGCTGTATCAGATACAGGAACTCACCAACCCCAGGTTGAAAAACGAAGTGGGTCGCCTTGAGCTGATTCGCCGCAGTGAAATCCCGTTCGGTATTCCGGGTTGCTCTTACGCGACAGCGCCGTTCACCCACGTCAACCCGGCGGGATCGCGGTTCAGCGATGGCCGTTTTGGCGTGCTGTATCTGGCGGACACCCTGGAAACGGCATTGGCCGAAGTGAAGCATCACCAGAGTCTGTACTGGTCAAACGTGCCGAGCCTCAACTATGAGCGGTTTGTTTTCCGGGGGTTGTCCTGCTCTTTTGTGGAGGTCGGGATGAAAGATGCGACGTCCATTGCGATGACCGATCCTGTTTACGATCCGGACGATTACACGGACTCCCGGCGTTTGGGGAAGTTGGTCAAAGAGGCGGGTTGTCCTGGGATTCGTTACCGCTCGGTGCGAATGCACGGCAGTCATTGCTGGGCGTTGATGACGCCGAGACCGGTTTTATCGGTGATTCAGGCGGCGCATTATGAAATGGTCTGGAATGGGCAGGTGACGAGTGTCAGTCAGATTAGTGAGGCTTGATAGCGTTATGCCGGAATGAAAACGGGCGCCTTGATAGGTGCCCGTTTTTTGTGCGGTGATGTTTTTGATCAATGCTTTCATGGCGACAAACGCTTTTTGTACCTTCCCAGCTACGCCTGCGTCTCCTCGCCCGGTCGCCGCGGCCCCCAAGCTGTCTTCAGCGCCGGAATCGGTGCCGATCCCATCAACGTAGAGACTGCGCTGTACGAGTTTGGATGACGCATCGTTTCCTGCTACTTCTGATGTCGGATAGAGCTCATACAGCTTGAAAACATTACTCACATCATTCCCATAACTCCCCTCCGGATCCGCCATATACGGCTTGCAGCTCGCATCGACGTCTTCCGGGCGAATCGGATGATGGGCGCCACACAACAATCCTGACGCAGCGTTGCTCGCATTGTTCAGCGTCCCATCGAAGAACACACCAATGCGCAACGCGACCCTGACTTTCTCGTTCTCAGCCGCCGGTGCCTTGCCGTATTTCTCATACTCGGCCCAGCGTTTGGCGTGGATGTCGACGGGTTTGGCTTCGTCGTAGCGGAAGTTTTTCGGGGGGTTGGGTACGTATCCACTCATTCCTTGATCACCTGGCTCCTTGGTGCAACGGGCGCTGAGGGTGCCACTGTGGATCCAATCAAGCAACGCGTAGCCAGATTCCATCACTCGGACGACATGGGCCTTCATCCATCCATTGCTAACGTCGATAGTTACCATTAATTCAATGAAGTTCTCTTAAAAATTCTGCGGCGTAACATCGCCTCCATACCCAACAACGACACCCCGGAGCACACCCTCATGAAACGCCAACTCTTCCTCAGCATCGCTTTCTCGGTTTTCGCAGTTAACGCTTTTGCCGCTTCCTCTGCTCACCCGGTTGTCGCTGAAGGCGGCTCGGATCGTCTGATTGAAAGTCGTGTGGCTGAAGGCGGTTCGGATCGTCTGATCGAAAACCGCGTTGCCGAAGGTGGCTCCGACCGCCTGATCGAAAACCGCGTCGCCGAAGGTGGCTCCGACCGCCTGATCGAAAACCGCGTCGCCGAAGGCGGTTCTGATCGTCTGATCGAAAATCGCGTTGCCGAAGGTGGTTCTGATCGCCTGATCGAAAGCCGCGTCGCCGAAGGTGGCTCCGACCGCCTGATCGAAAACCGCGTCGCCGAAGGCGGTTCCGACCGTCTGATTGAAAGCCGCGCTGTATGAATGAATGTCTCTACCGCAGTCTTCAACAAAAAGCCCGGCCTCATTAGCCTAATGCTGTTCACTTAAGCGCAGGTGCCCACATTTGTGGCGAGGGGATTTATCCCCGTTCGGCTGCGAAGCAGTCGCCAATCCAGACAATTCAGTCTGTTTGGCCAGACGCTGGGGCCGCTTCGCGACCCAACGGGGATAAATCCCCTCGCCACAGATTTTTTGTCCGCCGGAAGAATTTCTTAAGTGAACAGCATTAGGCTAATGAGGCCGGGCTTTTTCGTGCCGCGTTTAGTGCTTGTTTAGCCAAGGCACCGCATTTTCGGATGACTCTTACAAACCTTGTAGGCAAACTCTGAATCTCGCGTTTGGGCACTTTGATGCCTTGTTGCGCTTTTCTTTGACGGGATACTCTCCGGATGTCGCTGACCATTCAGCGATCGGGTGTGGTAACCCGTTTAGGCAAAGTGCACCACCGCTCCCATCAAGATTTCGTGCGTTTTTTAGTATGTAATCCCGTGTTATGGCGGCTGTGCGTGGGAGACCTTCGGGTCTGCCGGTTCCTTTGCTCCTCCGGTTTACCACCCTGCGTACAGCTGCCACCCATTCGTGTGGTAACGATTGCGGCAGCTCCTCGTTTAAGGAGCAAAACAATGAGCAAAACAAATCCGTCCACCCTTCCGAACTGAAAACAATCGGCCTCACCCCCTTCATCTACTGCTCAAACCAGGCGCTGTTCCGTGTCAGCCGAGACGTTCCCCTCGGTGACGCGCTCGCCATGGCCTCTGATTTTCTGTTCCTGGCCAAAGAGCTGACCAGAGAGGCGGCCTTTAACCGTGATACTGACCGCCACATCTGGGCCGCGCATTATCTGACGGCGATGAGCAAGGCAGTGGTTGATGACGCAGCGAAGGTTCTACAGCGACCTGCTCCGACAAAGACCGAATCTAAAGAATAATTGCCAGTAAAGGCGCAGGCACAACGCTCATGGAAAAGCCCTCGTTACCTCGCCGTGGCGGGGGTGTTTCATTCGTACCCAATCCTCCATTCGCCGCCGATCCCTGTGGGAGCGGGCTTGCTCGCGAAGGCGGCGGCAAATTTAACAGAGATGTTGCCTGACACACCGCCTTCGCGAGCAAGCCCGCTCCCACAGGGATCAGCGTCGTTCAGAAAAATTGTGCCCCGCCACAGACGGGATGGAAGCAAGCAGTTCGTCAGCCCACTCGAATTCCTCACCCGGGCTTCGGTCGAACCGGAATCAGCGTTCACTCACTCCGGAAATCGACCCATGGCCAATTTGCAAACCGTCACCGCTCCAGCAAAGCCACTGCTGCTCGAACCCAACGCCTGGGTCCCAAACAACTCGCGCCTGCCAGTGCTCATTTACGCCAAGGCGATTGCCGTTGATGGCAACGATCCGGCGGCGCTGTTCGAAAAAACGTTCAAGGCCAATGGCTGGCCACCGCAATGGCGTTACGGGGTCTACGACTTTCACCACTATCACACCGAAGGCCATGAAGTGCTTGGCATAGCCAGCGGTCATGCGCGTTTGATGCTGGGAGGTCCGGACGGTCATGTGCTGGAAGTCAGTGCGGGTGATGTGGTGTTGCTGCCAGCGGGCATCGGCCATTGCAACCTGGGCTCCAGCAACGATTTTCTGGTAGTCGGCGCCTACCCGCCGGGGCAGCACGCCGATATTTGTCGCGAGACGCCGAGTGCCGAGCAACAGGCAAGCATCGACACGCTGCCCTTTCCCGAGCGCGATCCGGTGCAGGGTGAGGATGGTGCGGTAGGTCAATACTGGGTCAGCCAGCGTCAGCCATGACAACCTTGCCCTCTCCCCGCGAGAGAGGGCGAACGCCATCCCTAGGTGTGATGAATTTCCCGATCCTTGGTTTCCGGCAGGAAGAACGTGCCGAGTATGGCCGTCATCACCGCGATAACGATCGGATACCACAGCCCGTAGTAGATATCCCCCGTGGCCGCGACCATGGCAAATGCCACCGTCGGCAGGAAGCCGCCAAACCAGCCATTACCAATGTGGTACGGCAGCGACATCGAGGTGTAGCGGATACGCGCCGGAAACAGCTCCACCAACCAGGCCGCAATCGGGCCGTAAACCATGGTTACGTAGATCACCAGTATGGTCAGCAGTAACAACACCATCGGGTAATTGGTCTTGGCCGGGTCAGCCTTCTCGGGGTAGCCAGCGTCCTTGAGGGCCTTGCCGAGAGTGGCGGCGAAGGCATCGTTGCGGGTCTTGAAGTCGGCGGCCGGCATGGCGGTGCCCTCGAAGCTCGGGATCACCTTGTCGCCGATGCGCACTTGCGCGACGGCACCCGGCTCGGCTTTCTCGTTCTTGTAGGGAATCGCCCGCTTCGCCAACACAGTCTTGGCGAGGTCGCAGGAACTGGTGAATTTGGCCTTGCCCACCGGGTCGAACTGGAACGAGCACTGGCCGGGATCGGCGATCACCGTCACCGGGTTCTTCTCCTGCGCGATGAATACGTCGGGGTTACCGTACTGGGTCAACGCGTGGAAGATCGGGAAGTAGGTCGCCGCCGCCAGGATGCAGCCGGCCATGATGATGCCCTTGCGGCCGATGCGGTCTGACAGGCTGCCGAATATGACGAAGAACGGCGTGCCGATCAGCAGGGAGCCAGCGATCAGCAAGTTGGCGGTTTGCGGGTCGATCTTCAGCGTCTGCAGCAGGAAGAACAGCGCATAGAACTGCCCGGTGTACCAGACAACAGCCTGGCCAGCGGTGCCGCCGAGCAGCGCCATGATGACGATTTTCAGGTTGTCCCAGCGGGCGAAGGATTCGGTCAGCGGCGCCTTGGAAGACTTGCCCTCAGCCTTCATTTTCAGGAACACCGGCGACTCGCTGAGTTGCAGGCGGATGTACACCGAGACGATCAGCAACAGGATCGACAGCAGGAAAGGAATCCGCCAGCCCCAGGCCTCGAAGGCTTCAGTGCCGAGGATGGTGCGGCAGGCGAGGATCACCAGCAGCGACAGGAACAGGCCGAGGGTCGCGGTGGTTTGAATCCACGAGGTGAAATAACCGCGTTTGCCCTTCGGCGCATGCTCCGCCACGTAGGTCGCCGCCCCGCCGTACTCACCGCCCAGGGCCAGGCCTTGCAGCAGGCGCAGGGTAATCAGGATGACCGGCGCCGCGACGCCGATGGTCGCGTAGCCGGGTAGAAAACCGACGATGGCGGTGGAGATACCCATAATGACAATGGTGATAAGGAAGGTGTGCTTGCGTCCGATCATGTCACCCAGTCGGCCGAACACAATCGCGCCGAACGGCCGTACGGCAAACCCCGCCGCGAACGCGAGCAGCGCGAAGATGAAGGATGTGGTCTCGTTGACGCCAGCGAAAAAGTGCTTGGCGATGATCGCGGCGAGGGAGCCGTAAAGGTAGAAGTCGTACCATTCGAACACGGTGCCCAGGGACGAGGCGAAGATGACCTTGCGCTCCTCCCTGGTGATCCCGTGGTGGGGCGTGTTGCCCGTGGTGGTGGTGTCGATTGCGGCCATGAGTCTTCTCCGTCTTGCTCTTGTTGTAGGCCGGAGCACCTCACTACACTGCCGCACCCAGGCCCTGGGCTGAAGTCATCGGACTACGGAATGCACAAAGCCTGGCAACAGGCTGACCGCCTCACATCGCTGCAAGGTTTCCTGAAGCATAATCACCTTCGCGCAGATATCCACTCGCCATCATGCGCAAACCCGAACATACGCGGAGAACCCGCCATGAATCAGCGTAAAACCGGCTACGCCGCCGTCAACGGCCTGCGAATCTATTTCGAGATTCACGGCGCGGCGAACCCCACGCAACCGCCCCTCGTCCTGCTGCATGGCGGCGGCGATACCGTCGAGACATCGTTCGGCCAGATCCTGCCGGTGCTGGCGGCCGAGCGTCAGGTCATTGCCGTTGAACAACAGGGTTACGGGCACACGGCGGACATCGTCGATCGTCCGTTCAGCTTCGAGCAATCCGCGGACGACACGGCGGCATTGCTTGCGTATCTGCACATCGAGCAAGCGGACCTGTTCGGTTTCAGCAATGGCGGCACCATCGCCTTGCAGGTGGCGATCAGGCACCCGAACGTCGTGCGCAAGATCGTGGCGGCGTCAGCGTTGGTCAATCGCGACGGCGCCTTTCCGTGGCTCTGGGAAGCGATGGCCAACGCCACGCTGGAGAACATGCCGCAGCATTTACAGGAGGCGTATCTCAAGGTCGCGCCACAGCCCGGGAACCTGCGGCTGATGCACGACAAGGCAGCCCGGCGCATGCGCGATTTCAAGGACATCCCCGACGACGATATCCGCCGCATCACCGCGCCGACGTTGGTGGTGGTCGGCGACGCGGACGTCATCCGCCCCGAACATGCCGTGGAGATGTTCCGGCTCCTGGCGCACGCGCAGCTTGTTGTGCTCCCCGGCACCGATCACCTGCAGGTGACCGCGCGCACCGAATGGCTGGTGCCGATGATCGACGCGTTTCTCGATGCCTGAAAACGGACGTGGTGGCGCCCGTTTTCGCAGGGTTTACCCCTGACAGCACCGTGCCCCGACACGGCAAAAACAGGAGGCAGTGATTTCCACATCGGCCCGGGCCATGGCCAGGTCCAGGCGGATCCGGGCAGCCGCGGCTTCGGCGTCCCGGCCCAGTCGATTCAGGCACTCCACATAACCGTGGAGGCTCCAGACATTGTCCAGATGCCAGGACGCACGGCTCAGCGTGTCGTCCAGCCCCAGATCAGCCCGATAGGCCTGCAAGGCTTCTTCTACCCTGCCCTGTTCCAGCAGCAGCGCCCCCAGTGCATGCCGCACCGGTTGCATCCAGCCCCAAGGCTCGTCGTACGGCAAGTTGTCGTCCAGTGACAGCGCCTCGCGCAGGTGAGTGAACGCGCTGTCGTAGTTGCCTTTGCGGTACTCGATTTCCCCGTGCAGCATGGCGCCGGCCACCGCCAGGATGTCGGTGCATTTATTGTTGAAGAGGTAACGCGTTTGCGGCACGTGCGTCAGTGCATTGATGAACAGTCGTTGTTCGGCTTCCGCACCGGCGATATGCCCGCTGGCCGCGTGCGCCACGCCTCTGGCGTAATGCAGCATCGCCGTGGTCACGCAGTACAGCGCCTGGTCATTGGGCAATGGAGTGGCGAGGATGTCCTGCCATTTGCCGAAGCGGATCTGCACATGGACCTTCATTGACACGAAGCTTTCCAGCCAGTCGGCCATGGGTGGTTGCTCGACGCGCAGCAGTTCTTCCTTGATGGTCGACATCAGTTCGGCGGCGGCGTCCAGCGCCGGTTGGTATTGCCCGAGGAACATCGCCGAGTAGAGTTTGAAGTGGTAGTTGTGGCATCGATACAGGGTGTAGAAGTTGAGCGGCCCTTCCCGCTCCAGGAATTTGCTGTCGGCCAGGATCGCCCGGCTATTGGTGATCATGGCCCCACGGTAATCGCCGCAGAGCACGTCGATGTGCGACGACATATGGCGCAGGTGCCCGGCGTCCGGCACCAGCTCACGCAGGACATCACTGGCGCGCAACGCTCGCTCGGGATGGGGCGACATTTCCAGGGTGTGGACGTACATGTGCAGCACGCCGGGGTGCGGCGCATCACCGTATAGCTCCACCCGCCGCAGCGCCTGCTCCAGCACCGCCAGCGCTTCCAGGGTGTCGGCACCCGGCGCGGGTTCGCCGGTTTTCAGATCCCACAGCATCCAGGGTGTGCGGTCAATCAAGGCTTCGGCAAACAGCGCCGCAACATCCGGATCGTCGGGAAAGGTTTTATAGACATCGCGCATCGACGCCGCGTAGGCATCGTTCCAGTCGAAAAGTTGTTCAACGCTGGCGGCCTCGTCGGCCTGATAGCGTTGCTCAAGCGCCCGGATCAGCGCCTGCTCCACCGGTTTTGCACCGTCGCTATGCGCCAGCGCGGTACGCGTCGCCAGTCGGGCCTGGGCGATGGCGTCTTTCAACTCCTGTTCGATAAACGCGTCCCAGCGCTTGTTGTAGTTGGGGCCCGAGGCATAGGCGATCCCCCAGTAAGCCATCGCGCAATCGTGGTCGTGTTCGATCGCCTTGCGAAAACAGCGGATGGATTCATCGTGGTTGTAGCCGTAGCACCATAACAATCCACGATCGAACCAACGCTGGGCCTGTGGCGAATGGGTCGTTACGGGGCGGCTGTAGGTGCCCAAATCGTAATAGTCGTGCATCGGTTTACCCTCTCGATCAGAGCCTGGAACCTCGCAGGAAACACCTTGCCACGGTCTGATTTCCTGGAGACCGTCGATCGTTCAAGAGGTCCAGCATACCCCGGCGGTTGTAGCTGAGCGGTGCAGCCGACGACAGGCTAGCGCTGTTGGAATCCGAGGACCATTGCCAGCGTCGATAGTCACCATCAATTCAATGAAGTTCTCTTAAAAATTCCACGGCGTAACATCGCCTCCATACCCGACAACTACACCCCGGAGCACACCCTCATGAAACGCCAAATCTTCCTCAGCATCGCTTTCTCGGTTTTCGCAGTTAACGCTTTTGCCGCTTCCTCTGCTCACCCGGTTGTCGCTGAAGGCGGCTCGGATCGTCTGATTGAAAGTCGTGTGGCTGAGGGTGGTTCGGATCGTTTGATCGAGAATCGTGTGGCTGAAGGTGGCTCCGATCGTCTGATCGAAAACCGCGTTGCCGAAGGTGGCTCCGATCGTCTGATCGAAAACCGCGTTGCCGAAGGTGGCTCCGACCGCCTGATCGAAAACCGCGCCGTATGAATGAATAGCTTTACCGCAAAACTCAACAAAAAGCCCGGCCTGATCCGCCTACTGCTGGTTACTTAAGAAAATCTTCAGGCGGGCAAAAATTTGTGGCGAGGGGATTTATCCCCGTTGGGCCGCGAAGCGGCCCCAGCGTCCGGCCAAACAGTCTTAATTGTCCGGATTAGCGACTGCTTCGCAGCCGAACGGGGATAAATCCCCTCACCACAAATGTGGGTGCCCGCGCTTAAGTAACCAGCATTAGGCGGCTCAGGCCGGGGCTTTTTCGTGGAAAAAATAATCAGCGTGACGGACTGATGGCTACTGCGGCTGAAACGTCTGCAAGTACGCCAGCACATCCTCGATCTTCTCCGGATCGCTGAGCCCCCAGAAAATCATCCGGGTGCCCGGCACCACTTTCTTCGGCGCTTCGAGGTAAGCCGTCAATGTCTCGCGCGTCCAGATAATGCCGGCGGATTTCATCGCGTCGGAGTACTGGTAGTCCGCCGAGCTTCCCGAAGGACGGCCGAAAATGCCGTTGAGTTGCGGGCCAAAGGCGCTCCGTGCCGACTCGCCGACTTGATGGCAGCCGCCGCATATCCGCTTGAACAGTGCCGCCCCGGCTTCAGCATCGCCGGCCGCTGACGCCGGCGCGCACAATGCCCCTGCGCTCAGTGCCAGGACGAAGGTGTGGACTGCGGTTTTCATCATGTTTCGGTTCCAGTGAAGTCAATCGGCGCACTCGGTGCAGCAAGCGATTCCGGCTGCGCTTTCGCCTGTGAAAGGTCATTTTCGCGCCTACCTTACCCGATTGCAGCCGCCCGACGTGCACTGGTCACTCAAGCTTCGGCGTGCGTGTGAATCTCCTAAAATGAGTCGTGAGACTTGAACGGTTGCCAGACCCTGGCAGCACCATCGTGAAAGGAGGTGTTCGAGATGCAACTCATCACGCAGAAAATCGATAAGCCGCAAGACACGAATTTCATTCTGGGCCAGACCCACTTCATCAAATCCGTCGAGGACATTCACGAAGCGTTGATCAACACGGTGCCGGGCATCCGCTTCGGCGTGGCCTTTTGCGAAGCCTCGGGCAAATGCCTGGTGCGGTGGTCCGGCACCGATCCCGCCATGATCGAACTGGCCCAGAAGAATGCAAAAGCCATCGCCGCCGGGCACAGCTTCATCATTTTCCTGGGCGACGGCTTCTACCCGCTGAACATACTGAACACGATCAAGACGGTTCCAGAGGTGTGCCGGATCTTTTGCGCAACCGCCAACCCCACTGAAGTGGTGTTCGCCGAGACAGCACAGGGACGAGCGATTCTGGGTGTGGTGGATGGCTTCTGTGCCACGGATATTGAAGGCGACGAAGACATCCTGTGGCGCAAGAATCTGTTGCGGCAGATTGGCTACAAGCTGTGAATTTAGCGGCTCATAAGGACTTGCAGTTTTCAACAGTAGGCTAAGCTTGGATCAGCTCATTGCTCACGATGCTCGGTTCTGCAGGGTTTTGGTTGTTCTGGAGAGCGTCTGCAACAGCTATCTCAGACAGGCCCAACCCTTTCACGCAGGAATGACGTGATGACCGAGCCCCTCCTCAGTTTTGACGCGCTCAAGCGCGCTGCTGCCGCTGGTGAAATCGATACCGTATTGGTCTGCATGGTCGACATGCAGGGACGCCTGGTCGGCAAGCGATTCCAGGTCGAATTTTTCATCGACAGTGGCCACGAAGAAACCCACTGCTGCAATTACCTGCTGGCCGACGATATCGACATGGAGCCAGTGCCGGGTTACGCCGCCGCCAGTTGGAGCAAGGGCTATGGCGACTTCGTCCTCAAGCCTGACATGTCCACGCTGCGGCGCGTGCCCTGGCTGGAATGCACGGCGCTGGTGCTGTGCGACGTGCTCGATCATCACCATCGAAAGGACTTGCCGCACAGCCCGCGGGCGATTCTGAAAAGGCAGGTCGAGCGCCTGCGTGAACGCGGCTACACCGGCATGTTCGCCTCGGAACTCGAGTTCTATCTGTTCGATGAAAGTTACGAGGCGATTCACCAGCGCAACTATCACCAACCAAAAACCGCCGGCCATTACATCGAGGATTACAACATCCTGCAGACCACCCGCGAGGAGCCGGTGCTGCGGGCGATTCGCAAGCATCTGCAGGCGTCGGGCATTCCCGTGGAGAACTCCAAGGGTGAATGGGGACCCGGCCAGGAAGAAATCAACATTCGTTATGCCGATGCCATGACCATGGCCGACCACCACGTCATCATCAAACACGCCTGCAAAGAGATCGCGCAGTTGCAAGGCAAGTCGATCACGTTCATGGCCAAGTGGCGCTATGACGCCGCCGGGTCCAGCAGCCATATCCATAATTCGCTGTGGGACAAGAACGCGAAAAAGCCGCTGTTCTTCGACGCGAAGGCCGAATTCGGCATGTCGAAACTGATGCGCGCCTGGGTCGCCGGGCAGCTCAAGTACGCCAACGACATCACCTGTTTTCTCGCGCCGTACATCAATTCATACAAGCGCTTCCAGGCCGGCACCTTCGCGCCGACGCGGGCGGTGTGGAGCCGGGACAATCGTACCGCCGGCTTTCGTTTATGCGCCGAAGGCAGCAAAGCCATCCGCATCGAATGCCGCATCGGCGGCGCCGACCTCAACCCTTATCTGGCCTTCGCGGCGCTGATCGCGGCGGGTCTGGCCGGTGTCGACGAGAAGCTGGAACTCGCGCCGCCGTTCGAGGGCGATGCCTACCTTGATGAACATCTGCCGGAAGTCTCGAAGACCCTGCGCGATGCCTGTTCCGCACTCAAAGGGTCGAGCATGTTGCGCGAGGCGTTCGGCGATGAAGTGGTCGATCACTACGTGCACACCGCCGAGTGGGAGCAGAAAGAGTACGACCGGCGAATCACCGACTGGGAACTGCAGCGCGGCTTCGAGCGCTATTGAGAACATCATGACGGCCAAGGTTCAGCTCATCTCACCGGTCGATGGCCGGGTCTATGTCGAACGCCAGTGTGCCGATCAAGCTCAGGTCGAACAGGCACTGACGGCGGCGGCCACCGCCCAGCTTTTATGGCAGCGCCGGCCGCTGAGCGAGCGTGCTGCTTTGTGCTCCACCGCCGTTGACGCGATGCTGTCGATGCAGGCGGAGATCGTGCCGGAACTGGCCTGGCAGATGGGTCGCCCGGTGCGTTTTGGCGCCGGTGAACTGCGTGGTTTCGCCGAACGCTCTCGACACATGATCGCGATAGCGCCTGACGCGTTGGCAGCTGTGGAACCCGATCCTGTTGCCGGTTTTCGACGCTTTATCAAACGCGAACCGCTGGGCACGGTGCTGGTGGTCGCGCCGTGGAATTACCCGTATCTGACGGCGGTGAATACGATCATTCCAGCGCTGATGGCCGGCAACAGCGTGATCCTCAAACACGCCACGCAAACGCTGCTGGTCGGCGAACGTTTCGCCGAAGCCATGCGTCGCGCCAAGCTGCCCGAGGGGCTGTTTCACAACCTACTGCTCGACCATCAGCAGACGGGAGCGATCATTGCTTCGGGCCGCGTGCAGCAGGTGAATTTCACCGGTTCGGTCGAGGCCGGCAAAGCGATGGAAGCTGCCGCCACGGGGCGGTTTGTCGGCATGGGCCTGGAGCTTGGCGGCAAAGACCCGGCTTACGTTCGCGCAGACGCCAACCTTGAGCATGCGGTGGAAAATCTGGTGGATGGCAGCTTTTTCAATTCCGGGCAAAGTTGCTGCGCGATCGAGCGTATTTATGTCGATCAAAAAATCTATCCGGCGTTTGTCGAGCGCTTCGTCGCCCTGACCCGCCAATACGTATTGGGCAATCCGCTGGATGAAGCCACCACGCTCGGTCCGCTGGTGACACCGGGCGCCGCCGATTTTGTTCGCGGACAAATTGCCGACGCGCAGGGCCAAGGCGCCAAGGCGTTGATCGATCCAAAGGCTTTCCCCGCCGACGCGCCGGGCAGCGCCTACCTCGCGCCGCAGGTGTTGGTCGATGTCACTCATCAAATGTCAGTCATGCGCGACGAAAGCTTTGGCCCGGTAGTCGGCATCATGCCCGTGACCGGCGACGACGAAGCCATCACCCTGATCAACGACAGCGCATTCGGTCTCAGCGCATCCCTGTGGACCCAGGATCTCGCCGCCGCCGAACGCCTCGGCAACGAGATCGCCACCGGCACCGTGTTCATGAACCGCTGCGATTACCTCGACCCGGCGCTGGCCTGGACCGGGGTCAAGAACAGCGGACGCGGCGTCACCCTGTCGCGCCTGGGCTACGAGCACCTGACCCGGGCCAAATCCTTTCATCTGCGCCACGAGGTGTAGGCCATGAACCTGACTGGAAACTGGAACTACCCCACCAGCATTCGCTTTGGTGTCGGCCGCATCGCCGAGCTGGCCGAGGTCTGTCGCAGCCAGGGTATTGAGCGACCGCTGCTGGTCACCGACAGTGGCCTGGCGCGTGCGCCGATCACAACGGCGGCGTTGGAAGCCATGCGCGCTGCCGGCCTGGGCGTCGCGCTGTTTTGTGACCTCAAGCCCAATCCGGTCGAAGCCAACCTGGCCGGTGGGCTCGAAGCATGGCGCGCCGGCCAGCACGATGGCGTGGTCGCGTTCGGCGGTGGCAGCGGTCTGGACATGGGCAAACTCATTGCCTTCATGAGCGGCCAGACCCGACCGGTGTGGGATTTCGAAGACATCGGCGACTACTGGACCCGCGCCGACGACAGCCACATCGCCCCGGTCATTGCGGTGCCGACCACGGCAGGAACCGGTTCCGAAGTCGGCCGCGCAGCGGTGATCATCGACGAACGCACGCACACCAAACGCATCATCTTCCACCCGAAAATGATGCCGCGGGTGGTCATCAGCGACCCGGCGCTCACCGTCGGCATGCCGGCAAAAGTCACCGCCGGCACCGGCATGGATGCGTTCGCCCATTGCCTGGAGTCGTACTGCGCCCCCGGTTTTCATCCGATGGCCGACGGCATTGCGGTGGAAGGCATGCGCCTGGTGGCCAGTGCCCTGGTGCGCGCCGTGCACACCCCTTCAGACCTTGAGGCGCGGGCGCAAATGCTCGCGGCGGCGGCGATGGGTGCCACTGCATTTCAGAAAGGCCTGGGCGGCATGCACGCGCTGTCGCATCCGGTGGGCGCGCTGTACGACACCCATCACGGCATGACCAATGCCACGTTCATGCCTTATGTCCTGCAGTTCAATCGCAAGGCCATCGAGGAACGCATCACCCGTCTGGCGGCGTACCTGCGTCTGCCCTCCCCGGGCTTCGACAGCTTTCTGGCCTTCGTTCTCAAGCTGCGCAAAGACATCGGCGTACCGCATACGCTGGTGGAACTGGGCGTGGATGACCGGCAGGCCGATCTGATCGCCGACATGGCGATTGTCGACCCCTCGGCCGGCGGCAACCCGCTGCCGTTGACAAAGGACGGCGTGGCCCACATTTTCGATGCGGCTTATCACGGCCGTCTCTAGATCCGAGCAGTCAGTTGTATCGGTTGGAACAAGGAGCAGTACGACAAGGTGTTGAAGGCCAGCCCATTGCGCAGACGCCAATGGATTGAATCAAAACCTGTAGGGGTACACAGCATGAACCCAGCAAGCCAGCCTGGCACCGACGTGCACGACGATGACGTCAAGGTGCTGCACAGCATGGGCTATGCCCAGCAACTCTCGCGACGAATGGGGGTTTTCTCCAACTTCGCGATTTCCTTTTCGATCATCTGCATACTCTCCGGCGGCATCAACTCACTGGCCCAGGGCACTTCGGGCGCAGGGGGTGCGTCGATTGGCATCGGCTGGCCCATCGGGTGCCTGATATCCGGGGTGTTTGCCATGGCCATGGCGCAGATTTCCTCGGCCTACCCCACCGCTGGCGGTCTTTATCACTGGGGCTCGATTCTTGGTAACCGCTTCACCGGCTGGCTGACGGCCTGGTTCAATCTGTTGGGATTGGTCACGGTGCTGGGCGCGATCAACGTCGGCACTTACTACTTCTTTTTCGGTGCCTTCGGACCGGCCCTGGGCATGGAAGACACCACCACGGTCAGGGTGATATTTCTGGCGATCCTGACCGGCATCCAGGCCTTGTGTAACCATTTCGGGATCGGTCTGACCGCGAAGCTCACCGACTTCTCGGGCTACCTGATTTTCGCCACGGCGCTTGCCTTGACCATCGTCTGCCTGATCTCGGCACCGAGTTATGAGTTCGCCCGTTTGTGGACCTTCGGCAACTATTCCGGCGAGGCCGGCGGCAGCGTCTGGCCACAGGTTTCGAACAGTTGGGTGTTCATGCTCGGCCTGCTGCTGCCCATCTACACCATCACTGGTTATGACGCTTCGGCGCACACCTCCGAAGAGACCCGCAATGCGGCCATGTCGGTGCCGCGCGGCATGGTCATGTCCGTGGTCTGGTCGTTGCTGTTCGGCTGGGTGATGCTGAGCGCGTTCGTCCTGATGCTGCCGAGCATGGACGAAGCGGCGAAACAGGGCTGGAGCGTGTTCTTCTGGGCCATGAACACCCAGGTGAACCCGAACATCAAACTTGCGCTTTACGTGGCGATTTTCGCCTCGCAATTTCTCTGCGGGCTGGCGACCGTGACCTCGGTGTCACGCATGATCTTCGCGTT
The DNA here is from genome assembly GCF_059695695.1 of Pseudomonas sp. LBUM1670. Taxonomy (NCBI): domain Bacteria; kingdom Pseudomonadati; phylum Pseudomonadota; class Gammaproteobacteria; order Pseudomonadales; family Pseudomonadaceae; genus Pseudomonas; species Pseudomonas sp. LBUM1670. The sequence continues at coordinate 3,616,089 of NZ_CP166783.1, forward strand.
CTCCCGGGACGGCGGCCTGCCCTGCTCGAAAGCACTGGCCTCGGTGTCTCCGAAATATCGGAGCCCGGTGGCAGCCATCTGGACCGGCGCCACCCTGGCGGTGTTGTTCGTCTGGGGATCGTCGGTGATCTCGATCGGGGCAACGCCGGTCTACACCATCGTGGTCTCCTGCACGGTGATCTTCCTGTTCTTCTCTTTCATCATCCCCATCGTGCTGGGCCTGTTCACCTACGGGACCGCGAAGTGGCCGACCATGGGACCGTGGAACATGGGGCGCGGGTTGTATTCGCTGTTTGCCATTCTCTCAGTGCTCTCGATGGTGGTGATCTTCGTCATCGGCATCCAGCCACCGAACGACTGGGCGCTGTACATCACCATCGGTTTTCTGGTGCTGACGGCCATCGTCTGGTTTGGTTTTGAAGCGCGGCGGTTTCAGGGTCCGCCGATGGGCGATCTGATCGTCAAGCGTCAGGCGGAAATTGCGGCGGCTGAAGCGGCGTTGAACAAGCAGGCGTGAAGGTTTTACCTGTAGGAGCGAGTTCGCTCGCGATGGACTCAAGAACGGCGCGTTTATTCAGAACACACGCGTTATCGTTAACGTCCATCGCGAGCGAGCTCGCTCCTACAGGTATTACGCTCGGTGCTCGATTTGTATCAGTGTGTATTTACTCTGACGATCTTACACAGCGTTACACAAGCGCCGGATCAGGACACATCCGCACTACATGAAGCTGAAAAAGTGGGCCACATCGCACATTCAGACGTTTTCCGATGAACAGCGATATAGAAGAGCCCAAAAACCTCAGCAGGAACCCGCCATGATCAATGCAATCGAAACCGTGCTTTACACCGGCAAGACCCACACGACCGGAGGCCGCAACGGCGAGTCGCGAAGTGACGATGGACGTCTGGACATCAAGCTTTCCGCCCCTGGTTCTTCAGGCAGCGGCACCAACCCTGAACAACTGTTGGCTGCAGGTTGGTCGGCCTGCTTCATCGGCGCTATGGGGAAGGCAGCCGTTGCGTTGAAGGTGACTTTGCCGACTGACGTATTTGTCGATACCGAAGTGGACCTGGGAAAAACCGAGAACGCGTTCTTCCTTCAGGCGCGTCTGAACGTGAGTCTTCCGGGCCTCGATCATGCTGTTGCGAGAGCCGTGGTGGATGCCGCGCACCAGACCTGCCCGTATTCGAAGGCGACCCGTGGCAACATCGACGTCGTGATTAACCTGGTTTAACCGGGGCGCCAAGCGCGGCCTGCCATTGCGGCAGGCTCTGCTGGTTACCGTTTACTGAACGTTTTTCAGCTTGACCACATCACCGGACACCTTGGTGGTGTAACCGGTCAGGACCCAGGCCCAGAACCAGTTTTCCTGCACTTGGGTGTTAATCAGTGCGTCGCCGCCCTTGGCCTTGATCGCCGCGTCTTGCGCGCGAACGAAACGGTTGTTCTGGCGGATCGGGATGACGCCGAACAGCAGCAGGCCGGTGGCGCTCGCTTCACTGTGGCCAACGACGGTGTATTGGCTGGCGTCGTATTGCTGGGTCTTCATCGGCGCGCCGGTGCAACCTGCCAGAACTAAACCAAACAGGGAAACGGCAACCATTTTGCTGAGGTAATTCACTGAGTCACTCCATGGGAAAACGCCCGGGATCCATCTCTCGAGCGGCGCACACTTTACCGGAGATAGTGGCCAATTGATATCGAGCCGGACAAGTCAAGACATCAAGCCTTCGCTGAGCAGTGACGCAACGAAACTGTAGTGGGACTGCCCTGGCCCGCGCCGATCATACCCAAGCCGAGCACGGCTACTTCACACCGATGTTCCCTATCATCACCGTCCGCAGAATGACCATTTTGAGTCTGAAAACCATGAAAACTAAAGGGCCGAAAAAACCTTCAGCGGCAGGTGGGATCGCGCGGCCATAAAACGTCTTTGCACTGGCAACGACCCCTTGATTGGACATACCATGCCGCGCATTCACTCCATCCCCATCAGCAAACGGCGGTAACAGCATGATCGAGGTCACCGAGGTTTCCATTGCCGAACTGCGCGCGGCGCTCGAATCCGGCCAGACCACAGCGGTTGAACTGGTCCAGGCCTATCTCGCCAGAATTGACGCCTACGACGGCGCCGACACGCCCACCGCCCTCAACGCGGTGGTGGTGCGCAACCCTGATGCGCTCAAGGAAGCGCAAGCGTCCGATGCCCGACGAGCGAAGGGCGAAACGTTTGGACCACTCGATGGCATTCCCTATACGGCCAAGGACAGTTACCTGGTCAAGGGGCTGACCGCCGCCTCGGGCAGTCCCGCCTTCGCCCACCTGATTGCCTGTCGCGATGCGTTCACCATCGAACGGCTTCGCGCCGCCGGGGCGATCTGCCTGGGCAAGACCAACATGCCGCCCATGGCGAACGGCGGCATGCAGCGTGGCGTTTATGGCCGTGCGGAGAGCCCCTACAACGCCGGCTATCTCACCGCGCCTTTCGCCTCGGGTTCGTCCAACGGTGCCGGCACCGCAACCGCCGCCAGTTTCGCGGCTTTCGGTCTCGCTGAAGAAACCTGGTCGAGCGGCCGCGGCCCTGCCTCGAACAATGGACTGTGTGCCTATACGCCTTCGCGCGGGGTGATTTCGGTGCGCGGCAATTGGCCGTTGACGCCGACGATGGACGTGGTTGTGCCGTTCGCCAGAACCATGGCTGACCTGCTCGAAGTGCTTGACGTGGTGGTGGCGGAAGACCCCGACACCCGCGGCGATCTGTGGCGGCTGCAACCCTGGGTGCCGATTCCGAGTGTCACCTCGGTGCGCCCCGCTTCCTATGCCGAACTGGCCGCGAAGCCCGATGCCCTCGCCGGCAAGCGCCTGGGTGTTCCGCGCATGTTCATCAATGCCGATCCCGAAGCCGGCACCAGCGAGGCACCGGGGATTGGTGGGCCAACGGGACAGCGCATCAACACCCGGCCTTCGGTGATTGATCTCTGGGAAGCGGCACGCAAGGCCCTTGAAGCGGCGGGTGCCGAAGTGGTCGAAGTCGATTTCCCGCTGGTCTCCAATTGCGAGGGTGATCGCCCGGGCGCGCCGACGGTATTCACCCGGGGTCTGGTGTCCAAGGAGTTCCTGCATCATGAGTTGTGGGACCTGACGGCCTGGGCGTTCGATGATTTCCTGCAGGCCAACGGCGATCCGAAACTGAACCGCCTGGTCGACGTCGACGGGCCGCTGATTTTCCCCCACGACCCGGGCACCCTGCCCAACCGCGAAGGCGACCTCGTCGCGGGCATGGACGAGTATGTGCGGATGGCCGAGCGCGGCATCACACCGTGGGACCAGATCACCACCGTTCCCGACGGCCTGCGCGGACTTGAACAGACCCGTCGCATTGACCTTGAAGACTGGATGGATCGGCTGGGCATCGATGCGGTGTTGTTCCCGACGGTGGCCGACGTTGCGCCGGCGAATGCCGATGTCGATCCGGCCTCCGCGGATATCGCGTGGAGCAACGGTGTCTGGGTCGCCAACGGCAACCTCGCCATCCGTCACCTCGGTGTTCCGACGGTCACTGTGCCGATGGGCATCATGCCGGACATCGGCATGCCGGTCGGGCTGACCTTTGCCGGTCGTGCCTATGACGATTCGGCGCTGCTGCGCTTTGCTTCGGCGTTTGAATCGACTGGATCGAAGCGCGAAATACCGCCTCGAACCCCGCCGTTGTCGACCGGTAAATGATCGAAAGAACGGGATTGGGGCACACGCTCCAATCCCGTTTTGTCATCAGATCCATGTGTCACTGTCCGTGGTAATCCTCACCCGCGACCGCACGTAAATACGCCTCGTCCCCCTTCGTTCGCAAGTCTCGCCACTCCTCCCAATCGATGATGCCCTGGCGATCCATTTCATCCGCCTGGCGAAGCAGTTCCTCATGATAGGCATCCGGGCAGTCCATGCGCAGCGAGCAGTTTTCCAGCGCACGGTGCCAGGCATCCAGGGCATGAAGTTTTTGTTCCTGGGCCCTCGTCAGCAGGTTTCTGAATGAATTCATGGCGGCGGCTTCCACAGTCGTTTTTGAATGGAGCAGTCGGGAATGACGCAGGTTCATCACGGCCGACCAGAGGTGAAAATCCGAGATGAGCTGATTGTCATCGCCCATCGTGGGCAAAAAATCTCGAACTCGCCGGTGACCGTCGTATCCAATGTGTAGGCCAACGGAGGTATGCGACATGAACAATGATGACCGTGACAACACGCTTGAATCGCCAGCGACATCCAACGCTCCACCCACCGATACGTCGGGCAAACCGGTGAATGTGGTCGAGCGGGATTTACAGGACAGAGACGGTGAAGCCGAAGGTGTCGATCAAACCATCACACCCTCTTCCCCCCCAACCAAGGAGCAGGACGCCGAGGAGCTCCAGCGGAAAATCGACGAGATAGAACGCAAGGTCGCCGACGGTAATTAGCCACCGGTGTGCAATGCTGTTCTTCAGGCGGACAAGAAATCTGTGGCGAGGGGATTTAGCGAAACGTCGCACCGCCCCGTTCGGCTGCGAACAAGTCGCAAATCCGGACAACTCAATTTGTCTGAACAGACGCTGGGGGCCGCTTCGCGGCCCAACGGGGATAAATCCCCTCGCCACAGATTTCTTTTCTACCTGAAGATTTTCTTAAGTGAACAGCATTACACCGGCGTGTGGTGTTTTTCACCGGATGAAAAGCGGGAAGTCAGAGTCAGACCTCCCGCTTTTTCATGCCCCTTTACGAAGTACCCAGGCCTTGTGACAGATCGGCTGACGTCGCCGATCCGGTACGCTGCTCCCCACCCGGCGTGGCGGGCACATCCGAATGATCCGTGGTTTTCGTCACGGTATCGCGCACCGCCTCAAAGCCCTCCCGAGCCTGTTGCTTGACCTTGTCGGTGAGGTCCGCACTGGTTTTTCCCAGGTAGCGTTGCTCGGTTGCCGTCGAAGGAAACGCAGCGCCGATCATGGCGCCTAAAGCGATCCCGGCAGCGGCTACCATCAGCGGTTGCTCCTTGAGCAAATGATTGAACTGGGTACTCATCACTTGCGTGCTGCGCAGCAAACGGTCGCCGGCGTCATGCACCGCATGGCTGATGTTTTCAGTGGCAGCCCCGAGGTTATCGCCCAGGTGCGCAGCCTTGCCCTTGACGCTCTGATAGCCGTCCTTGAGGGTGTCAGCCGTCTGGTGCAAATGCTCACGCGCACCGTCGATGCTATCGGCCAGTCCGTCGACCCATTCCCCGACCCTGTCCTGATCCGGACCGGTCCGATAGCCTGGACGGGGTGATGGCGGACGATTCTGACTCATCATCAACCACAGCAATCCGACGGATGTCAGCACGGCCGGAACCGGATTATTGCGCACGCTGGTGCCCAGGTTGGTCAGGAAGGTCGTGCCGTTGCTTTGCATCAACCCCAACGCCTGATCGAACATCTGACCGGGGGTGAACTTGCTTTCCAGGGCATCGACAATGTTGCCGATACTCGCCCGCTGCGCATCGATTTCACGCTCTATGATTTCGGGGCTTTTTACGGTCTCGGTGATGTAGTCATTGTTCATGAGACTTTCCTCCGCAGCGCTTCCTGGTCTTTGTTCAAGGCGTCCAGCGTGCGTTCAGGCTTGAAATGGGACGGCTCGAACTGTTTTTTTCCGGACTGCAGCATGGCGAACCCGACGATCATCACGAGCACGCCGACAATCAGCGCGGCCAGCCACGGCGCCATCACCATGCTCAAACCGTAGACCGCGGACATCAACAGGATGATGAACCCCGCGAGCAGCACAATCGCACCGCCCGCCACCCCAGCGATGCCGGCCTTGAGTGTCGTGAGGCTGGCCTGCAACTCGGCTTTGGCCAGCGCCAGCTCCTTGCTGAACAGCTCGGGCACTTCGCGGGACAGCTGACGTAACAGGCCGACGACCGAAGCATCATGTTCAGGTGCGGGTATCGGTCTTGCGCCCGGTAAATCTCGATCTTCTCTGTTCATCACACAGCTCCTTTGAAGGTGCTCGAACCCGGTGTCGAGGTCGTTGCGAAGTCTGATGGGTGCTCCTGTTCACCTGGCGCGGCCGGCGTACTGCCCGTGGCCAGACCGGGGCCTTGATCGGCGCGTGGCGGCACTGAAGTTTCGTAAGGTTGGTGGGCTCCGAAGCCGCCGGACGGTGGCATTGAGTGGCCTTCGGCCGGATCACGGGATCCGGTGCCTGTCGATGCCGGAGCGCTACCGGCTTTCAGAAACCGCGACAGGCCAAAGCCCAGCGCAATGCTGCCGGCAATGAACAGTGCCGGATTGTTCCGCGCCAGTTCCGCGCCATCGTGCAGCAGCTGTTCGGCACTTTTTCCGCGCAGATTGCCGGCCAGGCCGCTCATGGAATCCGCCATGTCGGCGAGGTAGTCGGACATGCCAAGGGTGTCCTTGCTTTCCAGCTCGGAAACAACGGATTTCGCACCCTTGGCCAAAGCTTCGATCTGATCGGCTGCGGTGTCCCGGTACTGCCCGAACTGCGCATCCGCCTGTTGTCGAGCGCCACCGAGCGCTTCTGTCACGTCCTCCTTCAAGTGTTGAAAATCATGCTCCGGTCTTGCGGAATTCGGCTGATTCCCGGTCGTGTTGTCTGAAGTATTCATGTCGCCCCTCGCCTTCTGGATGAAAAAGCGTTCTCGGGTTCGCCACGAATTACCCGTAGCATCCCCTCAGTTCAGATGACGAAGGGATGTGATGGGGAGTTCCAATGGAATGATGAGTGATGCGCTCGGGCCGACGTTTGAACGGTGGGCAGCTTGTTTGAGCGGGGGTACATACCCGTTTCTGCGGTAGCGGCGGCCTGTCAGCCGACCTGTCTCTTTGATCGTACGCATTCCCATGTGGGAGCTGGCTTGCCTGCGATGGACGCCAACGATAACGCGTGCTGCCTGAATGAACGCGGTGTCCAGACGTTTTTCGCGAGCAAGCCCGCTCCCACAAGGGATCGGCGTACGGCTTTCGATTTTCACCACTCATCAGGTCAAGCGTTAGCTCGCCTGCAGCATTTGATCTTGATGCACCGCCCCCTCACGCCCTGAGCCTGTCCGTCAACCTGTAACCACCTCCATCGGCACCTGTAGCTCCGCGCCTCGTGAAACGAGGCGCACGCAGATGGCGTTCGGTTTAGGCGCCCTGAAGAAACTCAAGGGTCTGTGCCGTGCTCCACAGCGCATTGGCGATATAGCGATAGTTGATCAACGCCGCCAGATAACCATCGCCCTCGGGGGTTGTCGGGCCGGCCGTCGCGTCCCGAATCACGGCCACTTCAAAACCGAGTTCCAACAGTTCTCGAAGGTGCGACTCGACGCAGAGGTTCGCCGCCATGCCGGCCAGAATGATCTGCGAAACACCATGCTTGCGCAATTGCAGCGCCAGGTCGTTGGTTTCCGGACCGTACACCTTGTGCGGTGAAGCGATGATGGTTTTGCCATCAAGAATGTAGGGTTTGTACTCGGGCATGAAGTCGGCGCCGGAATTTTCGAAACCGTCGAGGCTCAGCGGCCCCTTGCGATCAAACATGCAGATGCTATGCATTACCTTCTCGAGTGGCCCACCGAAATGCCATTCGTGGTCACACGGATAGTAGTAGTGCGGAGAAACCGCGACCGTGATCCCGGCGCTCTTTGCTGCGGCAAACAGCTGACCAATATGTTTGACCGTGTCGTGCTCGACAATGCTTTTGCCAAACACGGACCAGCTGACTCCCTCCGGGCTGAGAAAGTCGATTTGCGGATCGATGACCACCAGCGCGGCGCGGCCGAGGTCCAGTTTCATACCGGGGTCCGGCAAGGCCGGCTCTGTAGGGTCGGCATACGGGGAAATGATGTGAGGTAAAGGGTTGCTCATGGTGGTGGACTCCGGTCGACTATAGGAATTAACGCGTTCCGCCATGGCGCCCGGGAGGGCCGTTGTCTACCATCGGCGAGAACGTCATCCTATTGCCGCGCACAGCTTCGCTTTTGCCAGGACGTGCAGAGTCTTTACCCGGTCGTCCCTATCATGGATATCCTCTCCGAATTCTTCGAGCGCACCCATCTCCAGGGCCGGCTGTTCTTCTCCGGCCGGGTCGACGGCACGCTCATGCTCGACAAACCACCGGGCATGGCGTTCATCCACGTCATCAGTCAGGGCGATATCGACATGATTCAGCCCGGGTTGCCGAAGATATCGATTGCCGAACCCAGCGTACTGTTTTGTCCGAGCAGTTGCCGTTACCAGTTGCGCTCCAGTTCAGCGCAAGGTGCCGAACTGGTCTGCGCCTCGTTCCAGTTCGGGCGCAACTCGCTACAACCCTTCCCTCTCGGCCTCAAGGAAACGTTGGTTTTTCCCGTCAGCAGTCTGGAAAACATCGCCCCGGTAATCGGCTCGCTGATCGGTGAATTTCAGGATCAGGCACCCGGCAGAACCAAGGCGCTCAACCTGCTGCTCGAATACATCTTCGTGCTGCTGGTGCGGCGCTCCGTCGTGGAGCAAAAGATTTCCAGCGGCCTGCTCTATGCCTTGCAGGACGGGCGCCTTGGTGCAGTGTTCAACCGCATACACCAAGAACCCGAAGCCGCCTGGACCGTCGAAAAGCTGGCAGCGCTGGCACACATGTCCCGCTCGAAATTTTCGGCGTATTTCACCCGGATCATGGAGGTCTCACCGATGGGCTACGTCACCGCGTGGCGAATGAAAGTCGCCCAGGACTTGCTTCGCGACGGCGTTCAAATCAAAGTCATCGCTGCGTCGGTCGGGTACAGCTCTCAGGCATCTTTTTCCAGAACCTTTCTGAACGTGGTGGGCTCGCCCCCCGCCGAATGGCTCAAGCTTGAAGCCAGTGAGGAGGTGCCTCTGGTGACGGCGCGCGTGCAGCAAAGCGAGTCGGACGACGTACTTTAAAATGACCTGAATCTCCAACCCAAGAGAGCAAAAACGTGATCACTTGTTATCTGAAATACGTACTTGACCCCTATCAGATCGAAGCATTCGAACACTATGGAAAGTTGTGGATTCCACTCGTTGAAAAGTTCGGCGGCCAGCATCACGGCTACTTCCTGCCGTCCGAAGGCGCGAACAATATCGCCATGGCGATGTTCAGCTTTCCAAGCCTTGCTGCGTACGAGAGCTATCGACAGGACTCCATGAAAGATCCTGATTGCATCGCGGCGTTCAAGTACGCTGAAGAGACAAAATGTATCCTCAGTTATGAGCGATCATTTTTCCGGCCGGTGTTTGGCGATGAGGTGCGTCAACCGGCCTGATAGCTTGTCGGCAGTGTGTAGCCCTCACCCCGGAGAGATCGCATGTGTTCTTCTGACAAAACCGCACGATCCTGGCTGCAATCACTGCTGTTCCTGACCATCGTCATCCCCGCCATGACCAGCGCCGAGCCACGGCCCGAGCACATGGTCTATCTGCGTACGATTGATCCGACCATCGAGCAGGACATTCGCTACGCCGGCGCCCACAACTTTACCGGCCACCCACTCGACGGTTACGTGGCGGCCGAGTGCCTGTTGACGCTCGACGCCGCCAAGGCGCTCGCTCGGGTGCAAGCGTCGTTGCGTGCGCAGGGTTACGGTTTGAAGGTCTTCGACTGTTATCGACCGAATCGCGCTGTCGCCGATATGGGGAGTTTCGCAAAGGTCCCCGGCGACCCACACAAAGCCGAGTTCTACCCGCGCGTGGACAAGCAGGATTTCTGGCGCCTGGGGTATGTGGCGCGGGTGTCGAATCACTCCCGCGGCTCGACCGTCGACCTGACACTCACCGGCCCGAAGGCACTGCCCGCCGCAGCCTGGACACCTTCGGCCGCGCAAGTCGATTGCACGGCGCCCTACGCTCAGCGCTGGCATGACGGTGCACTCGACATGGGCACCGGCTTCGATTGCTTCGATGAGCGCGCGCATACCGCCAACCCGACGATCAATGCGACCGCGAAAGACAACCGTCAGCGGCTAAGCAGTGCTATGGAAAAAGAAGGATTCTCCGGGTACTCGAAAGAATGGTGGCACTTCACTTACGCAGGCGCCGGGGCGCCGAACGAAGTCATGGATTTCCCGATCACGCCGCTCAGCGCCAGCGAAGCACTCGACACCAGCCATCAGCTGATTGTGGTCACCAGCAAAAACTGGGATGACATCCAGGGCACCGCCCAACGCTATGAGCGGGATGGCAAAACCTTTCGAAAACTGGGTGATGCGTTTGCGGTGGTGGTCGGCAAAAACGGGATGGCCTGGGGCAAGGGTTTGAGCAACGTTGAACCAGGCGACGGTCCGGTGAAACGTGAAGGTGACGGAAGAGCGCCGGCCGGGGTATTCAAGCTCGGAACGGCATTTGGCTACGACAACACGACGGAAACGAAACTGCCTTACCTCGCCCTGACACCGGCCATCGAGTGCGTCGACGACAGCCACTCCGCACACTACAACGAACTGGTCGACGGCTCGAAGATCTCAAAGGACTGGAACAGCGCCGAACGCATGCGCAGCGAGGAAGGCTATCGCAAAGGGATTTTTATCGAGCACAACACACCGGCGTCCCCCGCCTCGGGCTCGTGCATCTTTTTCCACATCTGGCGCAGCCCGACCTCGCCGACGGCGGGTTGTACAGCCATGGATCAGGCGGACATTTCCCGTTTGTTCGACTGGCTCGATCCTCGCCAGACGCCCCTGCTGGTGCAAATGCCCGAGGCGCAATACGAGCAATTCCGTGAACGCTGGAATCTCCCGAAACGGTGATGCATCAGCCCTGCTTCAAATCGAGGCAATAGGTGTAGTAACCCGTTTCGCGCACGTAGCCCAGGGATTCATACAACCGTTGTGCGCCGTGATTGTCCGTGGCCGTTTCCAGCACCATGCCTTTGGCGCCGGTCAACACCGCGAAGGACCGAGCGGTGTTCATCAGCAACGTGCCGACCCCGCGCCCTCGGGCGGCGGGGGCGGTGAACAGGTCGCCAAGCAGCCAGGTGCGATGCGCATCAATGGAGGAAAAAGTCGGGAACAACTGGACGAAACCCAGCGCTTCGCTGGTCGCGTCCCGGGCGAAGAAGATCACGGATTCATCCCGGGCAATGCGCTCGGCGATAAAGTGACGGGACTGATTCAGGTTCGAGGGCTGACCGTAGAAACCCCGATAGGCGTCGAAGAGGCTGGCGACTTGATCGATGTGCGTGGCGTCGGCGCGCTGTACCTGAATATCCATCTCAATGGTCTCCGTTTGGTTCACGACTCATGGTAGTAGTACAGCTTGTTGATGATGACCCAGCGATCATCGATTTTCAGTAGCGACAGGTAATCGGTAAACCTCATCCCCGCATAATCATCGATTATTTTTACGGCGGCGGCGTCACCCGTTACATCGAGGTCAATCACCTCCCAAAAAGGCTTCACCTCTTTTGCCGCCGGACCTTCGGTTTTGATCGCGTCGATAAACTCATCAAGGGACAGCCATTCAAGCGCTTTGTGGTAGTGACCGATGATGCGACAAGACGGATGAAAAGCCTGCCGTAACAAAGGTTCGTCAGCGAAGACCATGCCCTCGACATAGTGTTTGACGGCTTCTTTGACAGACTCTTTTTCTGCGGTATCAGTGGTCATGATTCACCTCCACTTCTGCTAACACAGGTTGAATTGTTCGCACGGGTGTCCGGGAACGTTCAGGAAGTTTCGTCAAACGGGCTTTGCGGGCAATGTCCACAAATGGAGTCACGATCAGGCTGTAGATCGTCAGGTATCTGTCGTGATCGTGTTCAGCAATGCCGAACCGGAGGACTTCGGGCTTCGACGTGGTGACGTAAAGCGTACCGAACATCCAGTCCCACAGTGACAGGTTGATACTGAAGTTCTTGTTGAAGTGTTTCTGTGCGTCGCTGTGGTGGATCTGGTGCTGGGCCGGACTGTTGAATACGTGCTCGATCACTGGGCCGAACGACAGCCAGACATGGCTGTGACGCAGGTTTCCCGCCAGCGCATTGAGAATGAACACCAGCCAGGTCACACCAAACAGGGAATAGCGGCTGATCTCGCCGCCACAGGCGTACCAGAAGACGCCGGCATAGGCGCCGATGCCGATGATCGTCGACAGCTTTTCGACAACTTTCTCGACGAAATGAACCCGGCTGGCCGTCGCCGGCACCAGCACGGGTGCCGAATGATGGACTTTGTGAAATGCCCAGAGCCATCGGGAATGGAAGGCGCGGTGCGCCCAATAGGCCATGAAGTCTTTCACCAGGAAAACGCCGAGGCCGTAGAGCAAGGACAGTGACAGGTTCTGCTCCACTTGCAGCCGCGCGCCCCACAGGTTGGTGAAAAAGGCGATGTAGTCGCCGGAGCGCAGGACGAGCGGGTCCACCAGTCCGACAATCGGCACCACCAGCGCGACTTTGAGGATCGCCCGCACGAAGTAGTAGCGGTAATCGAGCAACGCCGAACGGTGGAAATACACCCGACGCCCGCCGATGAACTGCCCGAACGACCGTGCGTTGGTGAGACCTCGATGCTTTCTGAACCGGAACAGGCCGTAGGCGATGCTGTAGGAGGTGAACAAAAACAGTAAACCCATGCGCCCATTCAGATCGAACAAACCCAGGAACTGGCGGGTGACAGGCTCGATCACCCAATCGGTCAGGCCGTTATAGAGCAGCGCAAGGGCATCCACTAGGGGCTCGCCTCCATCAAAGCAAGGGAATTGAAATTAAACCGCAACCGAGAACGGTTCTTAAGTGTAGTTCGAGTTCAGGCCTCTGCACATCCCTCCCTTTTGGAGCTGAGGGCAAGTCCCCTCGCCACATAACGCTGCTCACTTAAGAAATTCTTCCGGGGGAAAAGAAATCTGTGGCGAGGGGATTTATCCTCGCTGGGTCGCGAAGCGGCCCCCCTGCGTCCATTCAAACAAACTGAGTTATCCGGACTCACGACTGCTTCGCAGCCGAACGGGGATAAATCCCCTCACCACAAATGTGGGCACCCTGCGCCTGAGTGAACAGCATTACCCTCGCCACATGGTTTGTGGCTGACTTAAAGTCACGGGACTTTCCGGAGACCAACATGACCGAACGCTCACCAACGATCTACCTGTCCGATACATCCGACCGGGCGCTGTTCGACCGGATCGCCGATGAATTGAGGCAAGCACTCGACGGAACGTGGGTCGTACAGGCCAGCGGGCTGGATCAGCGTTATTGGGATCTGGAGGCCGAGGGACAGGTCATCACGCTGCACTTGGAACATTACCTGGGGATCATGCTGCTGGTGGACGACGCCGATCCCGACTGGGTGGCCTCGGAACGCTTTCAGGCATTGGTGCAGCGGTTGCAGATGGTTGAGTTGCCGGCGATGGCGCCCTTGAATGCGCCATCGCCGGCAAGCCAGGCTCCTGTGAAAAAGCGGTTCTGGCACTGGCGCTAGAAGGTGATGTCCGCCGCGTGCGTCACGTCGATCCGCGCCACCGAACCGGTCAAATGCGCCAGGTCCTTGTTGTGCTCGGCGATGATGTCTTCGGCGGCGAGGGTTCCGTTGTCGACGGTGGAGTGAGCGTCAGCCGCCAGCACCACGTCGTACCCCAGTTGCAGCGCCTGACGCACCGTGGCGTTGACGCAATAGTCGGTTTGCAGGCCGCAGATGACCAGGCGATCGAAATCCTGCACCGGCAACAGCTTTTGCAGGTTGGTCTGGTAGAACGAATCCGGTGTGGTCTTGCGTACGCGCCAATCCTTGGGCGAGACGTCCAGCCCTTCAGCCAGTTGCCAGCCGTCGGCGTCATGCGCCAGCGGACTGCCCTCTTCCTCATGCTGGATCAGCACCACCTGAATCCCGGCCGTTCGGGCGCGGGTGCTGAGGCCGTTAATAGTGTCGATGACGCGCGAGATTTCGAAGCACTCGTACTCGCCCGTGCAAAGTGTTTGCTGGACATCGATGATCAACAGTGCGGTGGTCATGGTGCCTTCCTTGATCTGTCGGTGAGTCAGGGGACAGAAGGTAAATCCGTCCCCCTCCAGAAACAACCCTCAATAACCAAGCGACAACCCGGTGTTGCGACGCGGATCGTTCGCGCCGTAGAAGCGGTTCTTGCCCACCGGCTTGCCTTCCAGCGACGGCGCCCCGACCAGAATCGCGGCGATATGGTTGGCATCCTGCGGCCCGGCGAACTTATGCCCCCAGCTTTCGAGCAGCTTCACCGTGTCCGGGCTGGTGGTGAAGGTTTCCAGGTTGGTCTCTTCCGGTAACCACTGCTGGTGGAAACGCGGCGCATCCACCGCTTCCTGGATGTTCATGCCGTAGTCGATCACGTTGAGGATGGTCAGCAAGGTCGCGGTGATGATGCGACTGCCACCCGGCGTGCCGACAACCATCACCACTTTGCCGTCCTTGGTGACGATGGTCGGGCTCATGGACGACAGCGGTGCCTTGCCGGGCGCGATGGCGTTGGCCTCCCCTTGCACCAGGCCGTACATGTTCGGTACGCCGATTTTCGAGGTGAAGTCGTCCATTTCGTCGTTGAGAATGACCCCGGTTTTGCTGGCCATGACGCCGGCGCCGAACCAGTCGTTCAAGGTGTAGGTCACCGAGACCGCGTTGCCCCATTTGTCGACGATCGAGTAATGGGTGGTGTTACTGCCTTCGTGAGGTGCTACACCGGGTTTGAGCTCGCTCGACACCGCGGCCTTTTGCGGGTTGATGGCTTCGCGGATTTTCGTCGCGTAGTTTTTATCCAGCAAATGGGCGATCGGGTTTTTCACGAAGTCCGGGTCGCCGAGGTAGCTGTTGCGGTCCACATAGGCGTGACGCATGGCCTCGATCTGGTAGTGCATGCCCTGCGCCGAGTGGTAGCCCAGGTCCTTCATCGGGTAGCCGTCGAGGATGTTCATGATCTCGCAAATCACCACACCGCCGGAACTTGGCGGCGGTGCCGAGACCACGTGGTAGCCGCGATAGTCACACTCGATCGGCTCCAGTTCGCGGGTCTTGTATTTGTCGAGGTCGGCTTGGGTGATGATGCCCTTGTTGGCCAGGCTGGAAGTGACGATGGCGTCGGCCACCCAGCCTTTATAGAAACCGTCTGCACCTTTTTCGGAAATTTCCCGCAGGGTCTTGCCCAGGTCTTTTTGCACCAGTTTCTGCCCGACCTGCATCGGCTCGCCATTGCTCAGGAAGATCGCGCCGGAATCCTTGATGTCCTTCTTGAACACGTCGGTGGCGTAATCCAGCAAATCGACATCGCCCTGCTCCAGCGTGAAGCCGTCTTCAGCAAGCTTGATGGCCGGGGCGATCACTTCCTTGCGCGGTTTGGTGCCGTACTTGCTCAGCGCCAGTTCCATGCCGGACACGGTGCCCGGCACTCCGACCGCGAGGTGACCACGGGTGCTGAGGTCCGGGACGACATTGCCCTCCTTGTCGAGGTACATGTCGGCAGTCGCGGCCAGGGGGGCTTTTTCGCGGAAGTCGAGGAAGGTCTTGCGCCCGTCCGCCAGTTGTATGGTCATGAAACCGCCGCCACCCAGGTTACCCGCCGCGGGATACACCACCGCCAGCGCATACCCGACCGCGACAGCGGCATCGACGGCGTTGCCACCGTTCTTGAGCACATCCACGCCCACATGGCTGGCCAGATGCTGGGCGGTGACCACCATGCCGTTTTCGGCTGCGACGGGCGCGACGGAGGCCGCGTGGGCCATCAGGCAGCTGAGCGCCAAGGAGGTCGCGATGAGCGATTTGGCAAAAGGTTCGAACTTCATGAGTCGGTCTCTTTTTGTTTTTAGGGTCGGTAAAAAAACAGAGAAAACGTTTCAAGAGCAGTACGCAGTATGGCTGGGATTACGTATTGCGCCTCCCAGATGAGGCAGTATGCTTGCCCCCTGCTCACCTGTTTTCGGAGTTCGCCGGCATGACGTTTACCTACACCACCATGGCCTCCCCGGTCGGCGAATTGAAGCTGGTCGCAAACGGCTCCAGACTGGCGGCCATCCTCTGGGAAAACGACAAACCGAACCGGGTGCGGCTTGGCCCGATGAGCGAAGCCCCGGACAACCCGGTCCTTGTTCGCGCCCGACAGCAGCTGACGGAATACTTTGCCGGCACACGAAATCGCTTCGACCTGGAACTGGATTTCGTCGGGACGGACTTTCAGAAACAGGTGTGGCAGGCGCTGTTGACCATTCCGTTCGGCGAGACGCGCAGCTACAGCCAGATTGCCGAGCAGATCGGCAACCCGAGCGCGGTGCGAGCGGTGGGCGCGGCGAATGGCAAGAACCCGATCTCGATCGTTGCGCCGTGTCATCGGGTGATAGGCGCGTCGGGAAAGCTCACCGGATTTGCCGGCGGGCTTGAGGCGAAAGAATTGTTGTTGACGCTGGAAGGCGGCCAATGGGGCGGAACGGGAAGACTGGAAGGCTTTTGATTTTTGCTTTTTGCTTTATGTAGGAGCGAGCTTGCTCGCGATGGTCGTCAACGAAAACGTGGGGTACCTGACTAAACGCGGCGTGCTCGGATTTCTCGCGAGCAAGCTCGCTCCTACAGGGAATTGCGTTCAGCGTTCAGCGTTCAGCGTTCAGCGTTCAGCGTTCAGCGTTCAGCGAAGATATTTTTCATCGCCGCGTACTGCAACAGCATGATGGTCTTCGCATCGCAGATTTCGCCGCGATAAAACGCCTCGAGCGCCTGATCGAACGACCACTCCAGCACTTCCAGTTCTTCGGTCTCCTCCTCCAGCCCGCCACCCTCGCCCACTTTCAAGGCAGCGTCGTATTCGGCGATGAAGAAGTGCAGTTTTTCAGTCACCGAACCGGGGCTCATGTAGGCCTCGAAGACCTTCTGCACATGGTGCACGCGATAACCGGTTTCCTCTTCTGCTTCATCGCGTATGCGCTCTTCCGGCGCGGCACCTTCAAGCAACCCCGCCGCCACTTCGATCAGCAAACCGTCGTGGTCGTTGACGAACACCGGCAACCGGAACTGACGCGTCAGCACGACGGTTTTCTTTTCCCGGTTGAACAGCAGAATCGCCGCGCCATTGCCACGGTCATAGACCTCGCGAGTCTGGCGCTGCCATTCGCCATTGTTGCGCTGGTAATCAAAGGTGATTTTCTTCAGCAAGTACCAGTCGTGGGACAACACCTTGGACTCGATGATGTTGACCCGCTCGGCTGTGTTCGGCATGACAAAACGTCCTTATATCGTCAGAAGACGCCCATCTTAGACGAAAACGATCTCATGAAAGTTGAGCCTTGTATTCCTTCTCATATTGCCCGGCGAGTGTTTCTTTCTGCTTGTCATCGAGCAACTTCCCGGCCATCTGGAAGAATTTCTGCTCTTCCTCTTCCAGGTGGTGATGGACCTTCTCGGAAAGTTTCTTCGCGGTTGCCAGCCAGGCCGGACTGGACATCTCGGTCTCGTCGAGTTCTTCCATCATTTCATCCATCTCGTGGTGTTCGGAAATCGCATGACGACTGAGGTCGACGCCGTTGTCGAATTCCATCAACGGGATATAGAAATGCCGCTCTTCAGCGGTTTCGTGTGCCTGGAGTTCGGACTTGAGCTGTTTGTACGCCTCGACGCGTTCCGGGGTGTCGCCGCTGGTCTTGATCAATGCTTTCGCGTAGGTGCGTTGGCGTTCATGGCTTTCGCGCAAGGCTTCAAAAATGTTCAAGGCATCTGGCCCTCATCGGCTGCGTTCTGGAATGACGCTGTAAAGGCTAGACACCTGCGCGCTGGCGACGGTTCCTCTGTTCATCGGGAATAGAACAATCGTCGCGAACCGGATACGCTCGTGCCCCACCGCCATAAGGATGTAGCCGATGACACTAAGCATCGAACTGTCGCAAAACCCGACACCGGAAGATCGCGAGGCGATCCTTGCGCCGTTGCGGGCCTACAACGTCGCGCAAGCGGGTGACGGGAAAGCGCAACCGCTGGCCTTGCTGGTGCGCGATGACCAGGGTGAAATCCTTGGCGGACTGTATGGCCGGTTTTTCTATCAGTGGTTGTTCATCGAATTGCTGTCGGTGCCGGAACAGGGCCGAGGACAAGGCATCGGCTCCAGACTGATGCAGATGGCCGAAGACCTGGCGCGGGAAAAGGAATGTATAGGGATCTGGCTGGACACCTTCGATTTTCAGGCGCCGGAGTTTTACAAGAAGCTGGGTTATAGCGAATTGGGCCAGATCGTTGACTACCCGCCGGGGCACAAGCGCTTCTTCTTCCAGAAGCGCCTCTGATTGACTACACGCAACCCTGTGGGAGCGGGCTTGCTCGCGAAAGCGTTGGGTCATTCAACATTGATATTGACTGACCCACCGCTTTCGCGAGCCCGCTCCCACAGGGGTACTGCGTCAGTTCAGAAGATCAGAGGCAAGTCGCCAGCGCCGCCAACCGGCGTTTGGCGACAAAGTCGTCATGCTGCGCGTAGTAACTCAACGCCGTACCTGACGCATCCGCGGTCACGTCCACAAAGGACTCCGCCGAACGCGTGTAAACAGTCGACCCACCCTTCTTGCCCGGTTGCAGATACGCGCCCGCATCAACGCCAAACACCGCCTCGTCCTGCCAGGCAAACTGCACGCATTGGGCGACGACCTTTTCCGGCTTGTCCGAGGTCAGGGTTTTGTACGGGGTTCCGGTACGGGCATCGTTCATTACAGAACCGGCACATCCCGCCAGCAACGTTGCGGCCAGCGCCACCATCAGAATTCGCATTGCATGTGCTCATCAAGAAAAAGCGGACTGTATCACCGTGGGCTGGCGTATCGTTCTGCTTTACTGCATTTATACCGCGACACCGCGCAACGATTCGCGCACCCTGTCGCGCCAAATGTCGCATCGCCCCTATTTCCGGGCCCATTTTTTTCTGGAACGTTCATGACACCCAACGCCGAGTTTTACAAACCGACTGCTGAATATGCCGACAAGTTGATCAGCCAGATCGGTCAGACACCTTCGTGGATCGCCAAACGAATCGGCGTCACCGACAAGCGGATTCGTTACATCCTCGACGGCGAACGCACCGTCAAGGGCGAAACCACGCCGATCCAGATGACCTATTGCGAGCAGTTTGCCCTCGAATGCCTCGCCGCAGCGGCCAAGGCCAAGAAACAATCTTCGTAACCCATTCTCAAGGAGCGACCATGGCGGCAACCGAACAGCAACACGAGCAGGCGCTGCAGAAGTTTCTCGATGAGCGCCCCGAGCTGCGCCACGAACTCGACAACCTCAACCCGCTGCTGGCCCAGGCCAAGGGTGAAACCGCGGCGCAATATCGCGACGAACGCTTGCATGAAGCGTTCGAAGCCGAGGCTGAACGCCTGGAGTTGTTCGCCTGGGAACTGACCCTGCAACTGACCGCCGCAACGCCTGAAGAGTATGAAACCCGGCGCCTGGAAGTGCACAGGGAAGTGGCCGAGATGGCCGGGATGGACTGGCTGGAATATTGCGAGTTATATGGATTGAATCCGTAACCGTCGCCGCTCAAGGACCCCGCCACCGATGCTGCCTTCGTCCTCCACAACCCGCGCCAGTCCGGGGCATCTGCATGTCCAGAAGTGGCGTGGACGCATCGGCATGGCGTGGGTGGCCGCACTCTCGGTGCTCGCCGGCATGACCGACGCTATCGGCTTCATGGCCAGCGGCGACTTCGTCTCCTTCATGAGCGGCAACACCACTCGCCTCGCCGTGGCGATCAGCGACGGTGACATGGGCCTCACTTTGCGCCTGCTGCTGCTCGTGGCGACGTTCATCATCGGTAACGCCTTGGGCATTGTTGTCAGTCGTTTTGGCGGGCGTCGGGCGCTGCCGTTATTGCTGTGCATCGCCATGCTGTTGTGTGTGGCCGCGGCCTGGCCCTATGACGAACAACTGCCGGCGCTGCTGGCAGCGATCATCGCCATGGGCATGCTCAATGCCGCCGTCGAAGAAGTGAATGGCCTGCCGGTGGGCCTGACCTACGTCACGGGCGCCTTGTCGCGCTTCGGCCGCGGATTGGGACGCTGGATGCTTGGCGAACGGCGCAACGGTTGGCGGGTTCAATTGATTCCCTGGACCGGGATGTTTGCCGGCGCAGTGCTGGGGGCTGTGCTGGAGCAGCATCTGGGGCTCAAGGCGCTGTTTGCCAGTGGGTTGCTTGCGGGTGTGCTGGGGGTGCTGTCGCTGAAGATTCCGCGGCGTTGGCAGTTGGGGTATATGCCGCGTTAGATCCAGCATTTCCGGCGCTCGGTAGTCCGCTTTCGCGAGCAAGCCCGCTCCCACATTGAATCTGCGGCGGATCGCGGTTTTTTGATCGACACAAATCGAGTGTGGGAGCGGGCTTGCTCGCGAAGGAGTCGACTCGGTCTCGAGGAAAACCCTCTTCGCCGCACCACCGATAAAGCTTTATCATGGCCGCAGTTTCGCTGATCGAGTCCGTCATGAAGTTTGCCATCGCGCTGTTTTCCGCCGCCCATGCGCCCTCCTCGCGCCGCGCCTTGCTGTTCGCCCAGGCCGCGCTGGCCGGCGGGCATGAGATTGTCCGGCTGTTTTTCTATCAGGATGGCGTGTATAACGCCTCCGCCAGCGTGGTCACGCCGCAGGATGAACAGGACTTGCCCAAGCAATGGCGCGCGTTTGTCACCGAGCACCAGCTGGACGGCGTGGTCTGCATCGCCGCCGCCCTGCGCCGTGGCGTGTTGAACGAAGAAGAAGCCCAGCGATATCAGCGTGAAGCCATTGCGGTCGGCGCGCCGTGGGAATTGTCCGGTCTCGGCCAGTTGCATGACGCGGTGCAGGATGCCGACCGCCTGATCTGCTTCGGAGGTGCGTGACATGCCGAAATCCCTGCTGATTATCAGCCGTCAGGCACCGTGGTCCGGGCCGAATGCCCGGGAAGCGCTGGACATCGTGCTGGCCGGCGGCGCGTTCGACCTGCCGATCGGCCTGCTGTTTCTCAATGACGGGGTGTTCCAGCTCGCCGCGAAACAGGACGCCAGGGCCCTGCAACAAAAAGACCTGAGCGCCAACCTGCAAGCGTTACCGATGTTCGGCGTCGAAGACCTGTTTGTCTGTGGCGACAGCGCCGCTGAACGCGGTCTGGACCCGACCGGTCTGGCGCTCGAAGAAGCGCAGGTGCTGGCCGCCCACGAAATCACCGCCCTCATTGACCGCTACGACCAGGTGATCACCCTCTGATGTCGACTTTGCATGTGTTGTCCCATTCCCCGTTCGGCGACGATCGCCTGACCAGTTGCCTGCGCGTGATCGGCGCGAACGATGCGCTGCTGCTGACCGGCGACGCGGTGTATGCATTGCGCCCCGGCACCGCGCCTTTCAGTGCGCTGAATGCTCGCACCCCGACGCTGTTCGTGTTGGCCGAAGACGCCCAGGCACGTGCGCTGGAGATTCCTGACACCGCCAAGGCCATCGACTATCCCGCCTTCGTCGAGCTGTCGATTCACTACGACAAGGTCAACAGTTGGCTATGAATTCCCTGACGGTCGGCGCTCGCGCCATCGAGCTGGACAAAGACGGTTTTCTGGTCGAACTGAGCGACTGGTCCAGCGACGTGGCCACCGCCCTCGCCGCTGCCGAAGACATCGAGTTGAGCCCTGAACACTGGGAAATCCTCGAACTGCTGCGCAGCTTCTACGCCGAATTCCAGTTGTCCCCGGCCACTCGCCCGCTGATCAAGTACACCGCTTTGAGGCTCGGTCCGGAAAAAGGCAACAGCCTGCACCTGAACCGACTGTTCAAAGGCACCCCTGCCAAACTCGCCGCGAAACTGGCGGGCCTGCCCAAACCGACGAACTGCTTATGACCGACTACCCAGCGCTGCCCCTCGAAACCCCCGCCGAACACCCGTTCGCCCAATTTGTACGGATCCTCGGCAAAGGCAAACGCGGCGCCCGGGATCTAACCCGGGAAGAAGCTCGCGAAGCCATGGGCATGGTGCTTGACGACAAGGTCGAGGACACCCAGCTCGGCGCCTTTCTGATGCTGTTGCGGCACAAGGAAGAAAGCGCCGAAGAGATGGCCGGGTTCACCGAAGCCTTGCGTGAACGTTTGCAGGCACCGGCGATGAATGTCGATCTGGACTGGCCGACCTATGCCGGCAAGAAACGTCATCTGCCGTGGTATCTGCTGGCAGCCAAGTGCCTGGCACAAAATGGCGTGCGGATATTCATGCACGGCGGCGGCGCGCACACCGCCGGGCGGCTGTACAGCGAGCAACTGCTGGATGAATTGAAAATCCCCTTGTGCCGCAATTGGCAACAGGTCGGATCGGCCCTCGATAACGGCGGCCTGGCGTTCATGCCGCTGGTGGATTGGGCACCGCAACTTCAACGCATGATCGATCTGCGCAACACCCTCGGCCTGCGTTCGCCGATCCATTCCCTGGCGCGAATTCTCAATCCGTTAAATGCTCGCTGTGGCCTGCAAAGCATTTTCCACCCCGGCTATCAGGCGGTGCACCGTGATGCCAGCGGCTTGCTCGGCGACACCGCAATTGTGGTCAAGGGCGATGGCGGCGAGATCGAGATCAACCCCGACGCCGACAGCCACTTGTACGGCACCACCGGCGGCGAGAGCTGGGATGAGGAATGGCCGCAGCTTTCAAGCCAGCGCCACGTCAAACCCGCCTCGCTCGACCCCGAGCATTTGAAAGCCGTGTGGCGTGGCGACGTGGTCGACAGCTACCCGCAAATGGCGCTGATTTCGACCATGGCCCTCGCCCTGCGCGGCCTCGACAAAACCCGCGAGCAAGCCTTTGAAACCGCCAGGCAGTATTGGGACGCTCGGAACAGATCGATTTAAGCGATCATAAACGCCCAACCTTTGCGCTTTTTTATCGAACCTATCCGAATAGACTCCTCTCCAACGCTTATCGGTTGAGGAGTCTTGAACATGGGTTTGTTGGTTGAAGGTCGCTGGCATGACCAGTGGTACGAAAGCAGCAAGGACGGCGCATTCCAGCGTGAGCAGGCGCAACGTCGCAACTGGCTGACCGCCGACGGCAAACCCGGCCCGACCGGTGTCGGGGGCTTTGCGGCCGAAGCGGGTCGCTATCATTTGTACGTGTCCCTCGCCTGTCCGTGGGCCCATCGCACGTTGATCCTGCGCAAACTCAAAGGCCTCGAGAGTCTGATCGACGTGTCGGTGGTCAGTTGGCTGATGCTGGAAAACGGCTGGACCTTCGACAAGCACTTTGGCTCGACCGGCGACAAGCTCGATCACTTCGACTTCATGCACCAGCGCTATTCTGCCGATACCGCCGACTACACCGGACGCGTCACCGTGCCAGTACTCTGGGACAAGCAGCAGAATCGCATCGTCAACAATGAGTCGGCGGAAATCATCCGCATGTTCAATGGCGCGTTCGATGAGTTGACCGGCAATGACCTGGACTTTTATCCGGCGCCACTGCGGAGCGAGATTGATGCGCTGAACGAACGGATCTATCCGGCGGTGAACAACGGTGTGTACCGTGCCGGGTTTGCCACGTCGCAAAAGGCTTATGAAGAGGCGTTCGATGATGTGTTTGCCGAGCTGGATCGGCTGGAGTTGTTACTCGGCGCCAATCGCTACCTGACCGGCGAATACCTGACCGAAGCGGACATTCGGCTGTTTACCACGCTGATTCGCTTTGATGCGGTGTATCACGGCCACTTCAAGTGCAACCTGCGGCGGATCGCCGATTATCCGAACCTGTCGAACTGGCTGCGAGAGATTTATCAGTGGTCGGGGATTGCCGAGACGGTGAATTTCGAGCACATCAAGCATCACTACTATGGCAGCCACAAGACCATTAACCCGACCGGGGTCGTGCCGAAAGGGCCGACGCAGGATTTCACGGCAACCCATGATCGGGCGCGGTTGAGCGGGAAAGGGGTTTGGCGCAAGAACAGCGCCTGATTCTGAATGTGTGTAGATTTTGAGGGCCCCTTCGCGAGCAAGCCCGCTCCCACATTTGATTTGTGTCGTTCACAAATCAAATGTGGGAGCGGGCTTGCTCGCGAAGGGGGCTACTCGGTGTTCAGAGCTGCCCCTGAGCCCCCTCAAACCAAGCCAGTTTCTCGCGCAATTGCACCACTTCCCCAACAATCACCAGCGTCGGCGCATGCACTTCATGCTCCGCCACCAGCCGTGGAAGATCAGCCAACGTGCCGGTAAACACCCGCTGATTGACCGTGGTGCCCTGCTGGATCAACGCCGCCGGGGTATCCGCCCCGCGACCGTGCTTGATCAACTGCTCGCAAATGATCGGCAAGCCCACCAGCCCCATGTAAAACACCAGGGTTTGCGCGGGTGCGACCAGATCGGCCCAAGGCAAATCGGTGGAGCCGTCCTTCAAGTGGCCCGTGACAAATCGCACCGACTGCGCGTAATCGCGGTGGGTCAGCGGAATGCCGGCATACGCCGCGCAACCGCTGGCCGCCGTGATCCCCGGCACGACCTGGAACGGGATGCCCTGGGCCGCCAGTTCTTCGATCTCTTCACCGCCACGCCCGAAGATGAACGGATCACCGCCCTTCAGCCGCACGACGCGCTTGCCCTGCTTGGCCAGATCCACCAATTGCTGGTTGATCTGATCCTGCGGCACCGCGTGATCGGCGCGACGCTTGCCGACGTAAATCCGCTCGGCATCGCGACGGCATAACTCGAGAATCGCCGGCGCCACCAGACGGTCATACAGCACCACATCGGCTTGCTGCATCAGGCGCAAGGCACGGAAGGTCAGCAGATCCGGATCACCCGGACCGGCACCGACCAAATAGACTTCGCCAGTGGCGACAGGCGCTTCGCCATCGATTTTTGCCTGCAGCAGACGCTCGGCTTCGGCGCCCTGCCCGGCCAGTTGCCGGTCGGCAATCGGGCCCTGGAAGACATCTTCCCAGAACGCCCGGCGCTGCTGCACATCCGGGAACAGACCTTTGACCTGGTTGCGAAAACGCGCCGCCAGGCCGGCCAGTTGACCATATGTTGAAGGAATCCAGGTTTCGATTTTCGCGCGGATCAGACGCGCCAGCACCGGCGCATCGCCGCCGCTGGACACGGCGATGATCAGCGGCGAACGGTCGACGATGGCCGGGAAGATCACGCTGCACAGCGCCGGCGCATCCACCACATTGACCGGCATGCAACGACGATGAGCGTCCGCGGACACCTGCGCGTTCAGCGGTTCGTCATCGGTGGCGGCAATGATCAGCCCGCAACCGTCCAGATCCGCTTCGACGTAACCACGCAACAGACACTCGCCACCGCTGCCGGAAACCAGCTCGCGCAGTTGCGGTTCGATGTCAGGCGCGACCACCCGCAGCAGCGCACCGGCTTCGGCCAGCAGGCGGGATTTGCGCAAGGCAATCTCCCCCCCACCGACGACCAACACACGACTGCCGCGAAGGTTGTGAAACAGCGGCAGATAATCCATTTAGCCGATGACCTCAAGGCCACCCATGTACGGTTTCAGCACGTCAGGCACACGGATCGAACCGTCGGCCTGCTGGTAGTTTTCCAGCACGGCCACCAGGGTACGACCGACCGCCAGCCCCGAACCGTTCAGGGTGTGAACCAGCTCAGGCTTGCCGGTTTCCGGGTTACGGAAACGCGCCTGCATGCGACGGGCCTGGAAGTCGCCGCAGTTGGAGCACGACGAAATCTCGCGGTACTTGTCCTGGCTCGGAATCCACACTTCCAGGTCGTAGGTCTTGACCGCGCTGAAGCCCATGTCGCCGGTGCACAGCGCCAGGGTGCGGTAAGGCAGTTCCAGCAGTTGCAGAACTTTCTCGGCGTTGGCGGTCAGGCCTTCCAGCGCTTCCATCGAGGTCGACGGCTCAACGATCTGGACCATCTCGACTTTGTCGAACTGGTGCTGACGGATCATGCCGCGGGTGTCGCGACCCGACGCGCCGGCTTCACTGCGGAAGCATGGGGTATGGGCGACGAACTTGATCGGCAGCAGTTTCGAATCGACGATTTCGCCGGCGACGATGTTGGTCAGCGACACTTCTGCGGTCGGGATCAGGTACAGATCGGCTTCGCCTTCGCGAGCAATCTTGAACAGGTCCTCTTCGAACTTCGGCAGCTGACCGGTGCCTTGCAGCGCCGGTGCCTGGACCAGATAAGGCGTGTAAGCCTCTTCGTAACCGTGTTCGCTGGTGTGCAGGTTGATCATGAACTGCGCCAGCGCACGGTGCAGACGCGCAATCGGGCCACGCAGCAGGGCGAAACGCGCGCCGGACAACTTGGCGGCGGTTTCGAAATCCAGCCAGCCGAACTTCTCGCCCAGGGCGACGTGGTCCTGAACCGGGAAATCGAAGGCTGTCGGGGTGCCCCAGCGGCGCACTTCGACGTTGCCGTCTTCGTCATCGCCGATTGGCACGGATTCGTGCGGCAGGTTCGGGATGCCGAGCAGAATCGAATCCAGATCGGTCTGGATCCCGTCCAGCTCGACTTTACCCTCGCTCAATTCGTTGGCCATGCGCTCGACGTCGGCCATCAACGGCGCGATGTCTTCGCCGCGCTGCTTGGCCTGACCGATGGATTTGGAGCGCGCATTACGTTCAGCCTGCAGTGCTTCGGTGCGGGTCTGGACGGTCTTGCGCTGTTCTTCCAGCGCTTCGATGCGCGCGACATCCAGCGTGTAGCCACGGGATGCCAGGCGGTCCGCTACGTCCTGAAGGTTGCTACGTAACAGTTTGGAATCGAGCATGTCGGTCTCTCGTTATCAAAGTTTGGTCAAGGACAGGCCAGCCCAGGTGGCGAGCAGCCCGCCGAATACGCTGATGGCAGCATAGCCCAGGGCCAGCGGCACTTGCCCGCTTTCCAGCAGGCGCACCGTATCCAGTGAAAAGGATGAAAAAGTCGTCAGCCCCCCGAGGAAGCCGACAATCAGCCCGGCGCGCACTTCGAAAGGCACTTCCGGACGAATCAAAAACAGACCGTATAAAACGCCGATCAGCAAACAGCCGACGATATTAACGGCCAGCGTCGCGGTATAGAAGTGCCGCGGCCAATTAGCGTTGACCCAATTACCGGTGGCGAAGCGCAACAGGGTGCCAGCGATCCCGCCGATGGAAACCGCAACGATCAATGGAAGCACTATTTTCTCCGCTGCCGGGGGCTGAGACGGTCCAGTTGCGCGAGGTGATTGAGTTTCTCGCCGATCTTCAATTCCAGGCCACGCGGCACCGGCTGATAGAACGGTTGTGGCTCAAGTTCTTCAGGGAAGTAATCTTCGCCAGCGGCGTAAGCGTCCGGCTCATCGTGGGCATAACGGTATTCGTCGCCATAACCGAGTTGCTTCATCAGCTTGGTCGGCGCGTTGCGCAGGTGCAACGGCACTTCGAGCGAACCGTGTTCGGTGGCGCTGCGCATGGCAGCCTTGAAACCCATGTACACCGCGTTGCTTTTCGGCGCGCAAGCCAGATACGTGATGGCCTGAGCCACCGCCAACTCGCCTTCCGGGCTGCCGAGGCGCTCCTGCACTTCCCACGCCGCCAGGCACAGGCTCAGGGCGCGGGGATCGGCGTTGCCGATGTCTTCGCTGGCCATGCGCACCACGCGCCGCGCCAGGTACAGCGGATCGCAACCGCCGTCGATCATCCGCGCGAACCAGTACAACGCGCCATCGGGATTGGAGCCGCGTACTGATTTATGCAGCGCGGAAATCTGGTCGTAGAACGCTTCGCCACCCTTGTCGAAACGCCGACGAGTGTCGCCGAGCAAGCTTTGCAGCAGATCGACGCCGATTTCGCTGTTGTCTTCGGCGAGGTCCGAGGCGTTTTCCAGCAGGTTGAGCAGGCGCCGGCCATCGCCGTCAGCGGCGGACAACAGCATCTGGAAGCCTTCATCGCTGAGGGTCAGTTGCCGTTTGCCCAGGCCGCGCGCTTCGGTCAGCGCGCGATGCACCAGTTTGCGCAGCGCCGCTTCGTCGAGGCTTTTGAGCACGTAGACGCGTGCCCGGGAGAGCAAGGCGTTGTTGAGTTCGAACGAGGGGTTTTCCGTGGTCGCGCCGATGAAAATCAGCGTGCCGTCTTCAACGTACGGCAGAAACGCATCCTGCTGCGACTTGTTGAAACGATGCACTTCATCGACGAACAGGATGGTGCGTTTGCCGTACTGACCGGCCTGCTGCTTGGCGATTTCCACCGCCTGGCGGATTTCCTTCACGCCGGCCAGGACTGCCGAGACCGTTTCGAAGTGCGCATCCGAGACTTCCGCCAGCAATCGCGCCAGCGTGGTTTTACCCACACCCGGCGGGCCCCAGAAAATCATCGAGTGCAGGGCACCCTGCTCCAGCGCTTCGCGCAATGGCTTGCCGCGAGCGAGCAGGTGTTCCTGACCGACGTACTCGTCCAGATTGGCCGCACGCAAACGGGCGGCCAAGGGCTGAGCAATCGGGGCACTGCGAAACAGGTCCATCACTGCCTATCAAACCTCACTGTGAACACCATTCCCCTGTGGGAGCGGGCTTGCTCGCGAAAGCGGTGTTTCAGTCAACATATGCGGCGACTGACACACCGCTTTCGCGAGCAAGCCCGCTCCCACAGGGTTCTGCGTTTTATTCCTGGATTACGTCCGCGCCTTTAGGGATGTCGAACTTGAACTTGGACGCCGGGATCGGCTCGTTGGCCTTCACGCCGGTAAACAGGATGTTGGTGCGCTGACCAACGCTGTCGATCAGTTGCATGTCATTGACCAGGCCATTGCGGAACGACAGGCGCAGGCTGTCGAACAGGGTGTCCTTGGTTTTCGGCTTCAAGGTGAAGTCGATCACGCCGCCGGCTTCCTTGGCGCTGATGGCGAAGCTCTGGCTGATTTTGGACACGTCACCGGACAGTAACAACGCCGGGGTCTGGCTCAGACGCAGATCGAGCGTCTTGATGGTGGCCTGTTCCAGGTCCGGGTCCCACAGCGTGACCTTCTTGCCGTCGGAAACCACGACTTGCTCGGCCGGCGCATCGGTGTGCCAGTAAAACAGGCCCGGCCGCTGCAGCGACATTTCACCGGCCGTTTCCTGCAGCTGGGTGCCGCTGCCATCAAGGGTCAGCTGCGAGAAACGTGCAGTCAGGGTCTGGGATTTTTCCAGCAATTGGGTCAGACGCGCCACGTCCTTGTCATCGGCGTGGGCCGAGAGCGTGGTCAAAGCCAGTACCGGCAGCAACAGCATGCGGATAAGACGCATGGGAGTCCTCATAACATTCGTGGGAGTTCGGACGGCGCGTCACTGCGCCATCCTTTCAAATCAAATCAGTCGCGTACCGGGCCAGGGGCCAGGACTTCACGCGAACCGTTGGTATTCATGGACGTCACGACCCCGGCCATTTCCATGGCTTCGATCATGCGTGCGGCGCGGTTGTAGCCGATTTTCAGCTTGCGCTGAACCGCGGAGATGGATGCACGACGGCTTTCCAGTACGAACTGCACCGCTTCGTCGTACAACGCGTCGGTTTCGGCATCGTCATCACCGCCACCGCCGCCATTCTCAAAGCCGCTGCCAGCCTCTTCGACACCGGCCAGGATGTCGTCGTTGTATTCCGGCGCACCGCGCAGCTTCCAGGCTTCAACCACCCGGTGAACCTCGTCATCGGACACGAACGCACCGTGAACCCGAATCGGCAGACTGGTGCCCGGCGGCATGTAGAGCATGTCACCGTGGCCCAACAGTTGCTCGGCGCCGCCCTGGTCGATGATGGTCCGCGAATCGATCTTGCTCGACACCTGGAACGCCATGCGCGTCGGGATGTTCGCCTTGATCAAACCGGTGATCACGTCAACCGACGGACGCTGGGTCGCGAGGATCAAGTGAATACCGGCGGCACGGGCCTTCTGGGCGATACGGGCGATCAGTTCTTCAACCTTCTTGCCGACGATCATCATCATGTCGGCGAATTCGTCGACCACCACGACGATGGTCGGCAGCTTGGTGAGCAGCGGTGCTTCGTCGTGAATGCTTTCGCGCTTGTACAGAGGATCGGTCAGCGGCTCGCCGGCGTCCTGGGCTTCCTTGACCTTGGCGTTGAAGCCGGACAGGTTACGTACGCCCATCTTCGCCATCAGCTTGTAGCGCCGCTCCATCTCCGCCACGCTCCAGCGCAGGGCGTTGGCCGCGTCCTTCATGTCGGTCACGACCGGGCACAGCAGGTGCGGAATGCCTTCGTAGATCGACAGTTCAAGCATTTTCGGGTCGATCATGATCAGCTTGGCGTCTTCCGGGCCGGACTTGAACAGGATCGACAGGATCATCGCGTTCACACCCACCGACTTACCGGAACCGGTCGTACCGGCCACCAGCAAGTGCGGCATTTTGGCGAGGTCGGTGATGACCGGCTTGCCGCCGATGTCGTGGCCCAGGGCCAGGGTCACCGGGGATTTGAAGTTGTCGTACTCAGGGGTCGACAGCACTTCGGAGAAGCGCACGATCTGACGATCTTCGTTCGGAATCTCGATACCGACGGTGGTCTTGCCCGGAATCACTTCCACCACCCGCACGCTGGTCACGGCCAGGGAGCGCGCCAGGTCTTTCGCCAGGTTGGAGATGCGGCTGACCTTGACCCCGGCGGCGGGCTGGATTTCGTAACGGGTAATCACCGGCCCCGGATGAATCGAATCCACCGAGACTTCGACGCCGAATTCCTTGAGCTTGATTTCCAGCAAGTGGCCGACGGCTGCCAGGGACTCAGGCGAGTAATTGAGTTGTTTCTTCTCCGCGGGATCGAGAATCGAGATCGGCGGCAAGGTGCCTTCGACGGCGCTGTCGACGAACAGCGGCGCCTGTTTTTCTTTTTCCACGCGTTTGCTTGGCGCGGCAGGTTTCGGTGGCGCGGGGGCAATCAGCGGCGGCACCTGCTTCTCGCGGTCCGACATGTGCTTGCTCAGGGCCTGCTCGCGTTCGATCAGGCGTTCCTTGACCTTGGCCTGCTCGCGTTTGTCGGTGACGGTTGGCGCGACCACGTCATGCACGCGATCGTCGACTTCACGCAACTGCGCAACCAGTTGCTTGCGCTCGACTCGGGCGGCCCACCAGCGATTGGCGGCGCCCTGGAACAGTTCAAGCAGGTCGAGAGTGATCTTGCCGGTGACGTCCATCACCTTGAACCATGACAGGTCGGTGAACACCGTCAGGCCGAACAGGAACAGTGCGATGAACAGCAAGGTGCTGCCCTGAATGTTCAGCGCGTTCCTCGCCAGGTCGCCCAGGCTTTCGCCCAACGCACCGCCCGCACCGGCCGGCAGACCGGTCGCCGCGTGGAAATGGATATGCGCGAGCGCCGCGCCCGACAACACCAGGAACACCAGACCGATCAGGCGCCAGGAGAACAGCCAGCCGCTCCACTGCCACGGCTCGTGGCGTTGGCGGAAGATCTGCCAGGCCTTGATCGCCAGCAACAGCGGGAAGATGTAGGCGAAGTAACCCAGCACCATGAACAGGATGTCGGCGCTGTACGAGCCGACCGGTCCGCCGAAGTTCTGGACATCGTCGATCTTGCTGTTATGGCTCCAGCCCGGATCGTCCTTGCCGTAAGTCAGCAAGGCCATCATCAGGAACAGGCACAGGCCGCCGATGGCGATCAATGCACCTTCCTTGAGTCGGTAGTGCAAGTGCTGGCGCCAAAGCGGAACGACGGCTGGTTTAGGTGCTGCGGTGGATTTCTTCAAAACGCTTCTTTTCCTGCGCCCATGGCGCGTCCATCTGTTGAATGACTATAAAAAACTGCCCAATCCAGGCAGGTAAAAAAGTTAACAGGCGTAACTGGGACTACTTTTAACACTGCACTCCGGTTTTTATAAACCCGGCGTGCACTGAATATTCAAGTGACCGGCGCGCATTGTACGGGTTTGTTCGTACGATGCCATGCTGGCAGGCCATGGAACAGCATAGCTAACGGCGCACAACATGCGATTCAATTTGAGCACGCATTCTCTTTTGTGACAAAGGCTTATGAGGTGTTTTTATGAGCGAATCCAAGCATTGCCGCCTGATCATTCTGGGTTCCGGCCCTGCCGGTTACAGCGCGGCCGTTTATGCCGCCCGCGCCAACCTCAAACCGGTGGTCATTACCGGGATACAGGCAGGTGGCCAGCTCACCACCACTGTCGAAGTCGACAACTGGCCCGGTGACGTCGAAGGCCTGACCGGACCGGTGTTGATGGAACGCATGCAAAAACACGCCGAGCGCTTTGACACAGAGATCGTTTACGACCACATCCACACTGCCAAGTTGCAACAACGCCCGTTCGAACTTACCGGCGACAGCGGTACTTACACCTGCGATGCATTGATTATCGCCACCGGTGCTTCGGCGCAATACCTGGGCTTGCCCTCGGAAGAGACATTTGCCGGCAGAGGGGTTTCGGCCTGCGCGACGTGTGACGGGTTCTTCTACCGCAATCAGGTGGTCGCCGTCGTCGGTGGCGGCAATACCGCCGTTGAAGAAGCGCTGTACTTGTCCAACATCGCCAAGGAAGTTCACCTGATTCACCGACGCGACAAGTTGCGCTCGGAGAAAATCCTTCAGGACAAACTCTTCGAAAAAGCCGCCAACGGTAATATTCGCCTGCACTGGAATCAAAATCTCGATGAAGTCCTGGGCGATGCCAGCGGCGTGACCGGCGCCCGCCTGCGGGACAGCCATACCGGCCAAACCAGCGAGCTGCCACTGGCCGGCGTGTTCATCGCCATCGGCCACAAGCCCAACACTGACCTGTTCATTGGTCAACTGGACATGCACGACGGCTATCTGCGGGTCAGAGGCGGCAGCGAAGGCGATGCCACGGCCACCGAGATCCCCGGCGTGTTTGCCGCCGGTGATGTGGCGGATCACGTTTATCGCCAGGCCGTCACCTCTGCCGGGGCCGGTTGCATGGCCGCGCTGGACGCCGAAAAATACCTCGACGACATTCCGACCATTTGACGGCAAACTTCACGGTGGGCTTAGCGCCCACCCCTGCCCTCCCCTTCTGTAAGCCCGGATGCCATGCTGACTTGGTTACAACGCAACACCCTGATGTTTCCGCCGCTGGAAAAAGCCATGCGCGATCCCAACGGATTGCTGGCGGCGGGCGGCGATCTGTCCGCCGATCGTCTGATTCAGGCCTATCGCCATGGCTGCTTTCCGTGGTTCTCGGAAGGCCAGCCGATTCTCTGGTGGTCGCCGGATCCGCGCACCGTGCTGTTTCCCGACGAACTGCATGTCTCGCGCAGCCTGAACAAATTGCTGCGCCAGCAGCGCTATCAAGTGACCTTCGATCAGGATTTTCCCGCGGTCATTCGCGCGTGCGCCGCGCCGCGGGATTACGCCGACGGGACCTGGATCACCGAAGCGATGCAGAATGCCTACCTCGCTCTGCACCAGCGTGGTTACGCACATTCGGTTGAGGTCTGGGATCAGGGTGAACTGGTCGGCGGGCTCTATGGATTAGCGATGGGTCAGCTGTTTTTCGGCGAATCCATGTTCAGCCGCGCCGACAATGCCTCCAAATTTGGCTTTGCCACCCTGGTCAAACATCTGAAAGACTCGGGTTTCGTGCTGATCGATTGCCAGATGCCCACCGACCATTTGCACAGTCTTGGGGCGCGGGCCATTCCCCGTCGCGAGTTTGCCCGCTACCTTGCGCAGCATCTCGATCAACCCAGCCGTGCCACCTGGGTTTGCTGAGCGACTTTTCCACGCGTGGCTTACACTTAATCAAAAGCTTATCCCGAGGGTTGATCATGACCGAGTTGGCGCGTTTGAAGTTTTATGCCACTCAGCCCCACTCTTGCAGTTATCTGCCCGAGGAGCAGGCCACGACCTTGTTCCTCGACCCTAGTCAGCCCATGGATGTGCATGTCTATGCAGACCTGTCTGAAATGGGTTTTCGTCGCAGCGGCGATCATCTTTACCGGCCCCATTGTCAGAATTGCAATGCGTGTGTGCCGGCGCGCATTCCTGTGGCGCAATTTACGCCCAACCGGCAGCAGAAACGCATTTTCAAGCGCAACGCCGACTTGCAGATACGCCCCGCCAAACCCAAGTTCAGCGAAGAATACTTCGACCTGTATCAGCGCTACATCGAACAGCGGCATGCCGATGGCGACATGTACCCGCCGAGTCGAGACCAGTTCTCGACCTTTCTGGTGCGTGACTTGCCGTTTTCGCGGTTTTACGAATTTCGCCTGGACGGACAGTTGCTGGCCGTGGCGGTGACCGACTTACTGCCGAACGGTCTGTCGGCGGTCTACACCTTTTACGAACCCTCTGAAGAGCGACGCAGCCTGGGGCGCTACGCGATCCTCTGGCAGATCGCCGAGGCCCAACGGCTGCGGCTGGAGGCGGTCTATCTGGGCTACTGGATCAAAAACTGCAAAAAGATGAGCTACAAGACCCAATATCGCCCCATCGAACTGCTGATTAATCAACGCTGGGTCATCCTGAACTAGAACCCCTTGGCTTAAACCCCATTTTTCGGGCACAATGCACGCCGCTTTTGCCTGGCGCAGTTGCACCGGGCCATTCATTGGACACCGAGGGCTTTACTGCATGTCGAAAGAAGACAGCTTCGAAATGGAAGGCACTGTCGTCGACACCCTGCCCAACACCATGTTTCGCGTGGAGTTGGAAAATGGGCACGTCGTAACCGCGCATATCTCCGGCAAGATGCGCAAGAACTACATTCGTATTCTTACCGGTGACAAAGTGCGCGTCGAGCTGACGCCCTATGACTTGAGCAAAGGGCGCATCACTTACCGCGCTCGCTAATCAAGTCAATACAAGACGCCCGGTTTATGCCGGGCGTTTTTGTTTGTCTGCGATTTGCCCCGATGTACTCGGTCAATGTGGGAGCGGGCTTGCTCGCGAATGCGGTGGGTCAGCCGACACTTGTATTGGCTGATACACCGCATTCGCGAGCAAGCCCGCTCCCACAAGGGGATTGTGTATTTATTTGAGCCAGCAAAAAGGCGCCTTTCGGCGCCTTTTGCTTTGTTGCGGTTAACCTCAGGCCATTTCAGCCGTAGTTTCGAACTCGAAGGTCAGCTCGCCGTCCTTCAGATCGATATGCACCACGCCGCCATGGTCGGCCAGTTCGCCAAAAAGAATCTCTTCCGCCAGCGGACGCTTGATCTTGTCCTGGATCAAACGCGCCATCGGCCGAGCGCCCATTGCCGAGTCGTAGCCACCTTCTGCCAGCCAGTTGCGCGCCGCGTCGGTCACTTCCAGCTGCACACGCTTGTCTTCCAGCTGCGCCTGAAGCTCGGTAAGGAACTTGTCCACCACGCTTTTGATGACCTCATGGCTGAGGCGACCAAACTGGATAATGGTGTCCAGACGGTTGCGGAACTCCGGTGTGAAGCTCTTCTTGATCACTTCCATCGCATCGGACGAGTGGTCCTGATGGGTGAAACCGATCGAAGCACGCGCTGCAGTTTCGGCACCGGCGTTGGTCGTCATGATGACGATCACGTTACGGAAGTCCGCCTTGCGCCCGTTGTTATCGGTCAGCGTACCGTGGTCCATGACCTGCAGAAGCAGGTTGAAGACTTCCGGATGCGCCTTCTCGATTTCATCGAGCAACAGCACGCAGTGAGGCTGTTTGGTGATGGCTTCGGTCAGCAGACCGCCCTGATCGAACCCGACATAGCCCGGAGGCGCACCGATCAGACGCGATACGGTGTGGCGCTCCATGTACTCGGACATGTCGAAACGAACCAGCTCGATACCCAACGCCTTGGCCAACTGACGCGCCGCTTCGGTTTTACCGACACCGGTCGGGCCTGCGAACAGGAACGAACCGACAGGCTTGTCAGGCGACTTGAGGCCGGCACGGGACAGTTTGATCGCCGTCGACAGCGAGTCGATTGCGGCATCCTGGCCAAACACCGTCAGCTTCAGGTCACGCTCAAGGTTACGCAGCAGTTCTTTATCGGAACTGGTGACGTGCTTGGGCGGAATCCGCGCGATTTTCGCAACGATGTCCTCGACCTGAGGCACTTCGATGCGTTTCACGCGTTTCTCGATTGGCTGCAGACGCTGGTAGGCGCCCGCCTCGTCGATCACGTCGATGGCCTTGTCCGGCATGTGCCGGTCATTGATGTAACGCGACGCCAGTTCGGCGGCGGCGCGCAGGGCTTCATCACTGTATTCGATGTTGTGATGGAGCTCGAAACGCCCTTTCAGGCCGCGCAGGATGCCGATGGTGTCTTCCACCGAAGGCTCCGACACATCGACCTTCTGGAAGCGTCGTGCCAGGGCACGGTCCTTCTCGAAGATCCCGCGGAATTCCTGGAAGGTGGTCGACCCGATGCAACGGATATCACCGGACGACAGCAGCGGCTTGAGCAGGTTCGAGGCATCCATGACGCCACCGGACGCAGCACCCGCACCGATAATGGTGTGGATTTCGTCGATGAACAGGATCGCCTGCGGACGTTTTTTCAGCTCGTTGAGCAACGCCTTGAAGCGCTTCTCGAAATCGCCGCGGTATTTGGTCCCGGCCAGCAAGGCGCCCAGATCGAGGGAATACACCACGCTGTTGGCCAGCAGGTCCGGCACCTGGTTGTCGACGATGCGTTTGGCCAGGCCTTCGGCAATCGCGGTTTTACCCACGCCCGCCTCGCCCACCAGCAGCGGATTGTTTTTGCGCCGACGCGCGAGAATCTGCGCGACACGCTCGACTTCGAGCTCACGACCGACCAGCGGATCGATACGACCCTGGCGCGCGAGTTCGTTGAGGTTGCTGGCATAAGCATCCAGAGGATTGCCTGAAGAAGAAGACTCACCGCCCTCGTCGTCCTGCATATCTTGCTCACCTTCAGAGTGATCGCCATGCCCCGGCACTTTGGAAATGCCGTGTGCGATGTAGTTGACGACATCGATGCGCGCAACGCTCTGCTGTTTCAGCAGGAACACTGCCTGACTTTCTTGCTCACTGAAGATCGCAACCAGCACGTTGGCGCCAGTCACTTCGCGTTTGCCCGAGCTCTGTACGTGGAAAACAGCACGCTGCAGGACACGCTGGAAGCCCAGGGTAGGTTGGGTCTCGCGATCCTCGTCATGAACGG
This sequence comes from Pseudomonas sp. LBUM1670, assembly GCF_059695695.1. Classification (NCBI taxonomy): domain Bacteria; kingdom Pseudomonadati; phylum Pseudomonadota; class Gammaproteobacteria; order Pseudomonadales; family Pseudomonadaceae; genus Pseudomonas; species Pseudomonas sp. LBUM1670. The sequence continues at coordinate 3,653,118 of NZ_CP166783.1, forward strand.
GAATCAACGGCGTGGTGGAGTCGATGAACTCCTGCAGATCATGCTTGAGTTTGTCGAGGTTTGCGCCGCAGGCACGCAAAACGGTGGCGGCAGCCTCATTATCCAATAGGGCCAGCAGGAGATGCTCGACGGTCATGAACTCATGACGCTTCGAACGGGCCTCCTTGAAGGCTAGATTGAGGGTGACTTCGAGCTCGCGGTTTAACATAGCTTCACCTCATACCCAAGTGGTCGGCGATTAACCGTCCTTCTCGATTTCACAGAGTAGCGGATGCTGGCTTTCCCTGGCGTACTGGTTGACCTGCATGGCCTTGGTCTCGGCAATGTCGCGGGTAAACACTCCACATACTGCCCGTCCTTCTGTGTGGACGGCCAGCATGACCTTGGTCGCCAGCTCACGATTCAGGTTAAAAAACACCTCGAGCACTTCGACGACGAAATCCATCGGTGTGTAGTCATCATTGAACAAAACCACCTTGTACATCGGCGGCGCCTGTAAAGCAGGCTTGGCCTCCTGAACAGCAATGCCTGCGGAATCGTCGTCGTGTGAATCAGGGCGATCCTGATTGAATGTTAGTCGAATCTGGCTGATTGCATGCATGGAAAGAAAGGTTCGTCAGTTGTGCGAATACAGTAGTGGGGACGGTCATGAACGATTTCAACACCGACTGCCTGGTCACCTTGACTATCGGCAAAACGGTGTTACAACCAATAGAGCCCACAGTGGGTAAAAAAGGTCCGCGGAGTCAATCTTATTTACAGGATCTGACTGCGGATGTACTGGATGATACTCCAGTGATGGAGTCTGTTGCAGAGGGATATGAGCATGGCTGTTGGTAAGGTGAAATGGTTCAACAATGCCAAAGGGTTCGGTTTTATTAACACCGATGCCAGAGAAGGTCGCCACGAGGATGGCTGTCTTATTGATTTCTTTGCCCACTTTTCGGCCATACAAATGGACGGATACAAGACCCTCAAGGCCGGGCAAATCGTAAGCTTCGATATCATTCAGGGACCCAAAGGTTTGCATGCAGTGAAGATTACATCTGCGCCTGCCGAGAATGAACAGACCTCACCTGCCACACAGCAGCAAACAGTGTCGAGCTAAGGCAACCCACCATCCAGTCATAAAAAAACCGCCCGAAGGCGGTTTTTTTGTGCCGATCCGTTTACATGTGCGAAATCAACGCATCACCAAACGCAGAAGAAGACAGCAGTTTCGCGCCCTCCATCAGACGTTCGAAGTCATAGGTCACGGTCTTCGCGGAGATCGCGCCGTTGGTGCCCTTGATGATCAGGTCGGCGGCTTCGGTCCAGCCCATGTGACGCAGCATCATCTCGGCGGACAGGATCAGCGAGCCCGGGTTGACCTGGTCCTTGCCGGCGTACTTCGGCGCAGTACCGTGAGTCGCTTCGAACATGGCCACGGTGTCGGACAGGTTGGCACCCGGTGCAATACCGATACCGCCGACTTCCGCCGCCAGGGCGTCGGAGAGGTAGTCGCCGTTCAGGTTCAAGGTTGCGATGACATCGTATTCGGCCGGGCGCAGCAGGATCTGCTGGAGCATGGCGTCGGCGATGGCGTCCTTGACGATGACGTTCTTGCCGGTTTTCGGGTTTTTGAATTGCATCCACGGACCGCCGTCGAGCAGGGTCGCGCCGAATTCTTCAGCCGCCACTTCGTAGGCCCATTCCTTGAAGGCACCTTCGGTGAACTTCATGATGTTGCCTTTGTGCACGATGGTCAGCGAGTCGCGGTCGTTGTCGACCACATACTGCAGGGCCTTGCGCGCCAGACGCTTGGTGCCTTCCAGCGAAACCGGCTTGACGCCGATACCGCAGTTTTCGTCGAAACGGATCTTGGTGACGCCCATTTCTTCTTTGAGGAACTTGATGACCTTGGTCGCTTCCGGCGAACCGGCCTTCCATTCGATACCGGCGTAAATGTCTTCCGAGTTTTCGCGGAAGATCGTCATGTCGACGTCGCCTGGTTTCTTGACCGGGCTCGGCACACCTTCGAACCAGCGCACCGGGCGCAGGCAGACGTACAGGTCGAGCTGCTGACGCAGGGCCACGTTCAGGGAACGGATACCGCCGCCGACCGGGGTGGTCAGAGGACCCTTGATGGAAACCACGTAATCCTTGACCGCGTCCAGGGTTTCCTGAGGCAGCCAGGTGTCCTGATCGTAAACCTGAGTCGCTTTCTCCCCGGCGTAGACTTCCATCCAGGAAATTTTGCGCTCGCCGCCGTAAGCCTTCTTAACAGCAGCATCGACAACCTTGATCATGACCGGGCTGATATCAACACCAATACCATCGCCTTCGATGAAGGGGATGATCGGGTTGTTAGGAACATTGAGAGAATGGTCCGCATTGACGGTGATTTTGTCGCCGACCGCTGGAACCTGAATCTTCTTGTATCCCATGCTGAACTCCATTGTTTGGATTGAACATCTGGCTTCGTCCGAGCGTACCCCAGTTGAATCAGCACGCAAACCCTATGTTCCATCCAACTGCCGCAAAGCCGCGCAGTTCGCGACATACAAGCCTGAATACAAAGGGAAAAGCGCCAAACTCAAGCACGACGCAAGACTCTACGCCCCCCACGCCCCTGCGACCTTTAGACCAATGGACGAGAAAGGTTGCATATGAACCATCGGCAGATTGCCAGCTACCTATGTATAATGCCGCCCGCTGACCCAAGAGTCACCACGGCCGACCTCTCTACTACGAGACTTCGGGCCTGAAAAAGCAGGTCTGTTACCGCAGCCCATACGCTTGACGCTCGACTGCCCCAACATCTACCGCGCACAACCTCGACATTCGGCTCATGGATGACTTTGAACGAACGCGCTTACCGGCGCCCCTCGAGTTTCTGCGCACGCTTTAGCAAAGAAGAGAGAGTTAATCCGAATATGCCCACCCGCTCGAAGATCATCTATACCTTCACCGACGAAGCCCCAGCCCTCGCCACCTATTCCCTGTTGCCTATCGTAGAAGCGTTCACCGCTTCGGCTGATATCGCCGTTGAAACCCGCGATATCTCTCTTGCAGGGCGCATCCTGGCCAGCTTCCCCGAGCAATTGGGTGACAAAGCCGTAGCCGACCACCTCGCCGAACTGGGCGACCTGGCCGTTACGCCTGAAGCCAACATCATCAAGTTGCCGAACATCAGTGCTTCGGTTCCGCAACTGCAGGCCGCGATCAAAGAGCTGCAAGCCCAGGGCTTCGCGCTGCCGGACTATCCGGAAACCGTGACCAGCGACGCCGACAAAGAAGCCAAGTCGCGCTACGACAAAATCAAGGGCAGCGCCGTGAACCCGGTTCTGCGCGAAGGCAACTCCGATCGTCGCGCACCGCTGTCGGTCAAGAACTACGCACGCAAGCACCCGCACAAAATGGGCGCCTGGGCTGCGGACTCCAAGTCCCACGTCGCGCACATGAGCACCGGTGATTTCTACGGCAGCGAAAAAGCTGCCCTGATCGACGCCGCTGACGCTGTCAAAATCGAACTGATCGCTCAAGACGGCACCACCACCGTCCTGAAAGAAAAGACCACCGTGCAAGCCGGTGAGATCCTCGATTGCGCGGTCATGAGCAAAAACGCTCTGCGCAGCTTCATCGCTGCCGAGATCGAAGACGCCAAGGCCAAGGGCGTGCTGCTGTCGGTTCACCTGAAAGCCACCATGATGAAGGTCTCCGACCCGATCATGTTCGGCCAGATCGTTGCCGAGTTCTATAAAGACGCACTGGCCAAGCACGCTGACGTGCTGGCCCAGATCGGCTTCAACCTGAACAACGGCATCGGCGACCTGTACGCTCGCATCAAGGCTTTGCCTGCCGAGCAACAAGCGCAGATCGAAGCGGACATCCAGGCGGTCTACGCCGTTCGTCCTTCGCTGGCGATGGTCAACTCCGACAAAGGCATTACCAACCTGCACGTGCCGAGCGACGTAATCGTCGACGCCTCGATGCCAGCGATGATCCGTGACTCCGGCAAGATGTGGGGCACCGACGGTCAGCTGCACGACACCAAGGCTGTGATCCCGGATCGCTGCTACGCCACCATCTACCAGGCGGTGATCGAAGACTGCAAGAAGCACGGCGCTTTCGATCCAACCACCATGGGCAGCGTGCCAAACGTTGGCCTGATGGCGAAAAAAGCCGAAGAGTACGGTTCGCACGACAAGACTTTCCAGATCAAGACCAACGGTGTTGTCCGCGTTACTGACAGCAAAGGCGCCTTGTTGCTGGAACAGTCGGTTGAAGCCGGCGACATCTTCCGCATGTGCCAGACCAAAGACGCGCCGATCCAGGACTGGGTCAAACTGGCCGTCAACCGCGCTCGCGCGAGCAGCACCCCAGCGATTTTCTGGCTGGACCCAATGCGCGCTCACGACGGCGTAGTGATCGAGAAAGTTCAGGCTTACCTGAAGGATCACGACACGTCGGGCCTGGACATCCGCATCATGTCGCCGGTTGACGCCATGGCGTTCACCCTGGGCCGCACTCGCGAAGGCAAGGACACCATCTCGGTGACCGGCAACGTACTGCGCGACTACCTGACTGACCTGTTCCCGATCATGGAACTGGGCACCAGCGCCAAGATGCTGTCGATCGTTCCGCTGATGAATGGCGGCGGTCTGTTCGAAACCGGCGCTGGCGGTTCGGCACCGAAGCACGTTCAGCAACTGCTGGAAGAAAACTTCCTGCGCTGGGATTCCCTGGGCGAGTTCCTGGCTCTGGCCGCTTCCCTTGAGCACCTGGGTGTGACGTACAACAACCCTAAAGCTCTGGTGTTGGCCAAGACCCTGGATCAGGCCACCGGCCAGTTCCTGGACAACAACAAGTCGCCATCGCGCAAAGTCGGCAACATCGACAACCGCGGCAGCCACTTCTACCTGGCGCTGTACTGGGCTCAGGCCCTGGCCGCCCAGACCGAAGACACTGCACTGCAAGCGCAGTTCGGCGAGCTGGCAAAAACCCTGACCGAGAACGAAGCAACCATCGTTGCCGAGCTCAACGCCGTTCAGGGCAAGCCAGTGGACATCGGCGGTTACTACCACGCCAATGCCGAGCTGATCAGCAAGGCCATGCGCCCGAGCAACACGTTCAACGCCGCGATCGCTGCGCTGGTTTAAGGTTGTAAGGATGCAAAGAAGCCCCGGCCTTGTGCCGGGGTTTTTGTTTCTGACAACAATTCCAATGTGAACTCGAAACAAATGTGGGAGCGGGCTTGCTCGCGAATGCGGTTTATCATTCAACATCTCTATTGACTGACCTACCGCTTTCGCGAGCAAGCCCGCTCCCACATTTGACCGTGTTTCAACATTCAAAATCGAGGAAGCTTTATGGATTGGCTACCCCACATCACCGTCGCCACCATCGTCGAAGACAACGGTCGCTTTCTGATGGTCGAAGAAACCAAGCACGGACGAACGGTGCTCAATCAGCCCGCCGGCCACCTCGACCCGGACGAATCCCTGATCGAAGCCGCCGTACGCGAAACCCTCGAAGAAACCGGCTGGGATGTCGAGCCGACCGGCGTGGTGGGCATCTACCTTTACACCGCACCGAGCAATGGCGTGACTTATCAGCGAGTCTGCTTCACTGCAAAACCTCTCAAGCATCACGCCAATTACCCACTGGACGACGGGATCGTCGGCGCAAAGTGGCTGACACGTGACGAACTGCTGGAACAGCGCGCAAACTGGCGCAGCGAGCTGATCATCCGCTGCATCGATGATTATCTGGACGGCAAACACTTCGGTCTCGAACTGATCCGCCCTTCTCTTTAGCCTTGCGGGCTTCGGCCTGCTAGAATCGCGTCCTTTTTCAAGACACTCATTGAATCCCTATGCGTGATCCAGCCCCTTCTGACACACAAAAGAAGCGCGTCATTGTCGGCATGTCCGGCGGCGTGGACTCTTCCGTTTCCGCCCTCCTGCTGATCGAGCAGGGTTATGAGGTGGAAGGCCTGTTCATGAAGAACTGGGAAGAAGACGATGGAACGGAATACTGCACCGCCATGGATGACCTGGCGGACGCCCAGGCCGTGTGCGACAAGATTGGCATCAAGCTGCACACCGCCAACTTCGCCGCCGAGTACTGGGACAACGTGTTCGAGCATTTCCTGGCCGAATACAAGGCCGGTCGCACGCCGAACCCGGACATCCTGTGCAACCGCGAGATCAAGTTCAAGGCGTTCCTCGACTACGCCATGGTGCTTGGCGCCGACCTGATCGCCACCGGTCACTACGTGCGCCGCCGCGACATTGATGGCCGTACCGAACTGCTCAAGGGCCTGGACCCGAACAAGGACCAGAGCTACTTCCTGCACGCGGTTGGCGGCGAACAGATCGCCAAGACGCTGTTCCCGGTCGGCGAGCTGGAAAAACCGCAAGTACGCGCGATTGCCGAAAAGTACGAACTGGCGACCGCGAAGAAAAAGGATTCCACCGGGATCTGCTTTATCGGCGAGCGCCGCTTCAGCGATTTCCTCAAGCAATACCTGCCGGCCCAACCCGGCGAAATCAAGACCACCGAAGGTGAAGTCATCGGCCGCCACCACGGCTTGATGTACCACACCATCGGCCAGCGCCAGGGCCTGGGCATCGGCGGTTTGAAAGACGCCAGCGACGAGCCGTGGTATGTGCTGATCAAGGACCTGGAACACAACGAACTGATCGTTGGCCAGGGCAACGACCATCCATACCTGTTCTCCCGCGCCCTGCTCGCCTCGGACATCTATTGGGTCAACCCGATCGACCTGAGCGAGCCGCGCAAGCTGACCGCCAAAGTCCGTTATCGCCAGAGCGACCAGCCGTGCACGCTGGAAAAGACCGCTACCGGCTACCGCGCGACCTTCGATGACCCGCAACGCGCGGTCACCCCGGGTCAGTCCGTGGTGTTCTACGACGGTGAAATCTGCCTCGGCGGCGGCGTGATCGAAGTGGCGGAACCGTGGACCAGCAAAGGCACCCTTCAAGGCGAGCAGCAATGAGCCCCACCCAGGAGCAACTGACGGCCCTCGGCGGCGTGTTTCTCGCTGCCGTGCTGGTCGACAAGATCGCCAAGACCGGCCAGACCACCGAAGCCGGCTTGACCTGCATGCTCGGCAGCCTGCTGATTCGCGACCCCAAGGACACGCTGGAAGTCTACGGCGGCGATGACATCAACTTGCGCGAAGGCTATCGCGCCTTGATTGGCGCCCTTGAACGCGACCCCAGCACCCTTCAGCGCGAACCGCTGCGTTACGCCCTGGCGATGCTGGGGCTGGAGCGCCAACTGGCCAAACGCGGCGACATGCTGGACGTGATCGGCAAGCGCCTGCCGCAGATCCAGTCTCAGGTCGAGCACTTCGGCCCGGCCCACGAAAACGTGATCGCGGCGTGCGGTGCGCTGTATCAGGACACCCTGAGCACCTTGCGCCAACGGATTCAGGTTCACGGCGACATGCGCAATCTGCAGCAACCGAGCAACGCGTCGAAGATCCGCGCACTGTTGCTGGCGGGGATTCGTTCGGCGCGCCTGTGGCGGCAGTTGGGCGGTCATCGCTGGCAGTTGGTGGTCAGCCGCCGCAAGTTGCTCAAAGAGCTTTACCCACTGATGCGCAGCAGCTGAACCGCGCCCGCAACACCGTTTTGTAGTCAGTAACGCGTAATACGCTGGTCAGTTGGCAACGGACCGGCGGATTTTTTCATGTATGATACGCGCCCCATTTCGTTGCCCGACTGTCCGAGAACACCCCATGCAGCTTTCTTCGCTCACTGCGGTTTCCCCTGTTGACGGCCGCTACGCCGGCAAAACCCAGGCCCTGCGCCCAATTTTCAGCGAATACGGTCTGATCCGTGCTCGCGTTCTGGTTGAAGTGCGCTGGCTCCAGCGCCTGGCCGCTCACCCTGCCATCAGCGAAGTGCCGGCGTTCTCCGCCGAAGCCAACGCTGTGCTGAACACCCTGGCGGAAAACTTCTCTCTGGAGCACGCCGAGCGTGTCAAAGAGATCGAGCGCACCACCAACCACGACGTCAAAGCCATCGAATACCTGCTCAAAGAGCAAGCGGCGAAGCTGCCGGAACTGGCCGCCGTCAGCGAATTCATCCACTTTGCCTGCACCAGCGAGGACATCAACAACCTGTCCCACGCCCTGATGCTGCGCGAAGGCCGTGATGACGTGATGCTGCCGCTGATGCGCCAGACTGCCGAAGCCATCCGCGAACTGGCGATCCGTTTCGCTGACGTGCCGATGCTGTCGCGCACCCACGGTCAACCGGCCTCGCCGACCACCCTGGGCAAAGAGCTGGCGAACGTGGTTTACCGTCTGGAGCGTCAAATCGCTCAGGTCGCTGCCGTTCCGCTGCTGGGCAAGATCAACGGCGCTGTCGGCAACTACAACGCCCACCTGTCGGCCTACCCTGAGATCGACTGGGAAGAAAACGCCCGCGCCTTCATCGAAGACGAGCTGGGCCTGGGTTTCAACCCGTACACCACGCAGATCGAACCGCACGACTACATTGCCGAGCTGTTCGACGCGATCGCCCGCTTCAACACCATCCTGATCGACTTCGACCGCGACATCTGGGGCTACATTTCCCTGGGTTATTTCAAACAGCGCACCATCGCTGGCGAAATCGGTTCGTCGACCATGCCGCACAAGGTCAACCCGATCGACTTCGAAAACTCCGAAGGCAACCTGGGTATCGCCAACGCACTGTTCCAGCACCTGGCGAGCAAGCTGCCGATCTCCCGCTGGCAGCGCGACCTGACCGACTCCACCGTTCTGCGCAACCTCGGTGTCGGCTTCGCCCACAGCGTGATCGCATACGAAGCCAGCCTCAAAGGCATCAGCAAACTGGAGCTCAACGCTCAGAAGATCGCTGCTGACCTCGACGCTTGCTGGGAAGTATTGGCCGAGCCGATCCAGACCGTGATGCGTCGCTACAACATCGAAAACCCGTACGAGAAACTGAAAGAGCTGACCCGCGGCAAGGGCATCAGCCCTGAAGCGCTGCAAACTTTCATCGACGGCCTGGACATGCCTGCCGCCGCCAAGGCCGAGCTGAAATTGCTCACCCCGGCGAACTACATCGGCAACGCTGTAGAGCAAGCCAAGCGCATCTGATCGACCGTTTTACCCGTTTGAGACGCCCGGCAGCGCCGGGCGTTTTTATTCCCGTCTGAAAAGTACTTTTTTTCAATAGGTTACACATGAATCCTGACATTCCTCTTCAACTTCTGGGCGGCATCACGGCGCGCGAATTCCTGCGTGACTACTGGCAGAAAAAACCGCTGCTGATCCGCCAGGCAATTCCCGATTTCGAAAGCCCGATCGACGCCGACGAACTGGCCGGCCTGGCGCTGGAAGAAGAAGTCGAATCGCGCCTGATCATCGAGAATGGCGAGCGCCCGTGGGAATTGCGTCGTGGCCCGTTTGCCGAAGACGAATTCAGCAAGCTGCCGGAAACCGACTGGACGTTGCTGGTGCAAGCGGTTGACCAGTTCGTGCCGGAAGTCAGCGAGTTGCTGGAACACTTCCGCTTCCTGCCGAGCTGGCGCATCGACGACGTGATGATCAGCTTCGCCGCCCCCGGTGGCAGCGTCGGTCCGCACTTCGATAACTACGACGTGTTCCTGCTGCAGGGTCACGGCAAGCGCAACTGGAAAATCGGCCAGATGTGCAACTCCGAAAGCCCGCTGCTGCAACACGCGGACCTGCGCATCCTCGCTGACTTCGAAGCCACGGATGAATGGGTGCTGGAACCGGGCGACATGCTCTACCTGCCGCCACGCCTGGCTCACTGCGGCGTGGCCGTCGATGACTGCCTGACCTATTCGGTAGGTTTCCGCGCGCCGAGCGCCGCTGAAGTGCTGACTCACTTCACCGACTTCCTCAGCCAGTTCCTGCCGGACGAAGAGCGTTACACCGACGCCGACGCCCTGCCTGCGGTCGATCCGCATCAGATCCAGCACGACGCCCTTGATCGCTTGAAAGGCCTGCTGGCCGAGCACATGAGCGACGAGCGCCTGCTGCTGACCTGGTTCGGCCAGTTCATGACCGAGCCGCGCTACCCGGAACTGGTGGTCGGCCCGGAAGAAATCGAAGAAGAGGACCTGCTCGCCAGCCTTGAGCAAGGCGCTGTGCTGATCCGCAATCCGAGCGCGCGCATGGCGTGGTCCGAAGTGGATGACGACCTGCTGCTGTTCGCCAGCGGCCAGAGCCGTTACCTGCCGGGCAAACTGCGCGACCTGCTGAAAATGATCTGCGCCGCCGACGCGTTGCACATCGACAACCTCGGCGAGTGGCTGAACGACGAAGACGGTCGCGGCCTGCTGTGCGAACTGGTCAAGCAAGGAAGCCTGGGGTTTGCCGATGAATAAAATTCACGTACGTGTCGCAGACTGGCAAACGGATAACGCCGAGATCCGGCGCATTCGTGAGACGGTGTTCATCGCCGAGCAATCCGTTCCACCTGAACTGGAATGGGATGCAGATGACGCAACAGCACTGCATTTCCTGGCATTCGAAGGCGACTTTCCGGTTGGCACCGCCCGCCTGCTGCCCGACGGGCATATCGGCCGGGTTTCGGTGTTGAAGGACTGGCGCGGCCTGAAGGTGGGCGATGCGCTGATGCAAGCGGCGATCGGCGAAGCCGAGAAGCGCGGACTGCAGCAGCAGATGCTGAGCGCGCAGGTGCAGGCCACGGCGTTCTATGAGCGCCTGGGCTTCAGCCTGATCAGTGAGGAGTTCCTGGAAGCCGGGATTCCGCATGTGGACATGGTGCGTCACTCGGCTTAATACCGAGTCGCGGCCTTCGCGAGCAAGCCCGCTCCCACAGGGAAACGCATTCCTAATGTGGGAGCGGGCTTGCTCGCGAAGAGGCCCGAAAGAACACCACAAAACGCCCCGCCATCGACCGATGCCGGGGCGTTTTGCTGTCTACGATTCAACTTGCCCCACGCCGGGCCGACAAACTGGCAATATCAGATCACCTGTAGGAGCGAGCTTGCTCGCGATGGTCGTCAACGATAACGCTGGAAGCCTGACACCCCTCTGCGCTCTCACGTCCATCGCGAGCAAGCTCGCTCCTACATATCAAGACATCAAGAAGTCGGAGATAACGGAAATGTCCCTACGCACCCTGCTCACCACGCTGCTGTTGACCTGCAGTTTTTCGGTCATGGCCGCCACCGAGATCGTGCCGCTGAACTACCACACCAGTGCAGACATGTTGCCGATGGCCCAGGATTTCATCGGCAAGGATGGCCGGGTCAGCGCTTACGGCAACCAACTGATCGTCAATGCCGATCAGCGCAAGATCGACGAACTTAAAGCCCTTATCGCCCATCTCGACACCCAGCCAAAGCGCCTGCTGATTACCGTCGACACCAACGAAAACAACTTCCAGGGCGACCAGGGTTATTCGGTCAATGGCGCCAAACCGAGCCAGACCCGAATCATCAATCGCAGCACCGAAAGCCGTGACGGCGGCATTCAGCAAGTCCAGGCCAGCGAAGGTGCACCGGCGCTGATCCAGGTCGGCCAGAGCGTGCCGCTGACCACCACGCAGACCGATCCCTATGGCGATCCGCGCAGCCAGACCGAGTACCGCAACGTCACCCAGGGTTTCTATGTCACCGCGAGCATCACCGGCGACATCGTTCACCTGTCGATCAGCACCAACCGTGACCGGATGAGCCAGGAACGTTCCGATGTAGTGAACGTGCAAAGTACCGACACAACCGTCACCGGACGCCTTGGCGAATGGATCACCCTGGCCGGCGTGAATCGCCAGACTCAGGCCGACAAACAGGCCCTGACCCGCAGCTACTCGACTCAGGGCCGGGATGACATGACCCTGCGGGTGAAAGTCGACACTTTGGACTAAAGCATCGAAAACTGACTGACTAGTCGTATAAGACCAAAGATGTAGTGCTTGAAAAAAAGCACTACAAAACGTTTGACGAGCCAAAAAAGCAAAGGCATGATGGCCTCGCTCCCGCTAATCAGGGGCCCTGGCAAGGGCCTTCGAGGCGACGTTCGCACCCACCCTGCGAGCCGCTTCGTGTCTGTACCGCCCACAAGGTGTGTTTGACGAGATTGCCGACTGGAACGAAGTTGTCCCGAGGGACGGAAGCGTATTTAGGTAAACCGGCATCACACTGAAGTTCGTACAAAGGCCCACGACGCCCGAATTCGCTCGCCAGTTCGCCCTTACCTGCTCACTTCCCCTCGAGCCCATCGTTCATCCCGTCGCCAATCCCGCCGAATCCGACTTGACCGCCTAAGCTTCTGGTCAGCGAGCGCACGAATTTTTCCACCGCAGAACAACTTTCCGTAAAGACGCGACGAGGTTTATCTCCATGGCACTGACACGCGAACAGCAAATTGCAGCCCTCGAAAAAGACTGGGCTGAAAACCCACGCTGGAAAGGCGTGACACGCGCTTACTCCGCTGCTGACGTCGTCCGCCTGCGTGGCTCGGTTCAACCTGAGCACACCTTTGCAAAAATGGGCGCCGAGAAGCTCTGGAACCTGGTGACCCAGGGCGCCAAGCCGTCCTTCCGTCCTGAGAAAGATTTCGTCAACTGCATGGGCGCCCTGACCGGCGGCCAGGCTGTACAACAAGTCAAAGCCGGTATCCAGGCGATCTACCTGTCGGGCTGGCAAGTGGCTGCGGACAACAACTCCGCCGAATCGATGTACCCGGACCAGTCGCTGTACCCGGTGGACTCGGTTCCAACCGTGGTCAAGCGCATCAACAACTCGTTCCGTCGTGCTGACCAGATCCAGTGGAAAGCCGGCAAGAACCCGGGCGACGAAGGCTACATCGACTACTTCGCACCGATCGTGGCTGACGCCGAAGCCGGTTTCGGTGGCGTACTGAACGCTTACGAGCTGATGAAGAGCATGATCGAAGCAGGCGCCGCCGGCGTTCACTTCGAAGACCAACTGGCTTCCGTGAAAAAATGCGGCCACATGGGCGGCAAGGTACTGGTTCCTACCCAGGAAGCTGTGCAGAAGCTGACCGCTGCTCGTCTGGCAGCTGACGTTGCTGGCACGCCGACCATCATCCTGGCGCGTACCGATGCTAACGCGGCCGACCTGCTGACTTCCGACTGCGACCCGTACGACCAGCCATTCGTGACTGGCGAACGTACTCAGGAAGGCTTCTACAAAGTGCGCGCTGGCCTGGACCAGGCGATCGCTCGCGGCCTGGCTTACGCGCCGTACGCCGACCTGATCTGGTGCGAAACCGCCAAGCCGGATCTGGACGAGGCTCGTCGCTTCGCTGAAGCGATCAAAAAGGAATACCCGGACCAACTGCTGTCGTACAACTGCTCGCCTTCCTTCAACTGGAAGAAAAACCTGGACGACGCGACCATCGCCAAGTTCCAGCGCGAATTGTCCGCCATGGGTTACAAGCACCAGTTCATCACCCTGGCCGGCATTCACAACATGTGGCACAGCATGTTCAACCTGGCGCACGACTACGCCCGCAACGACATGACTGCCTACGTGAAGCTGCAAGAGCAGGAATTCGCTGACGCCTCCAAGGGTTACACCTTCGTGGCTCACCAGCAGGAAGTGGGCACCGGCTACTTCGACGACATGACCACCGTGATTCAAGGTGGCTCGTCTTCGGTTACCGCACTGACCGGTTCGACTGAAGAAGAACAGTTCCACTGATCTGATTCACCAGAACAAACGGTCGCTGCGGACCGGATAAAAAGCTAACCGCAACGCCGTACATCTGACGCCCCGACTGGTTCGGGGCGTTTTTTTTGCGCACGATTAAAAACCACCACAAAAACCCTGTGGGAGCGGGCTTGCTCGCGAAAGTGGTGGATCAGTCGACATCAGTGTTGAATGTTGAACCGCATTCGCGAGCAAGCCCGCTCCCACACTGACCGTGGTCACCCCAAGCAAAAACGCTGATCCAGAGCAGTTTCACGAACAGGAAAACCGGGCAGAACGACCCCGCCCGCTACTTGCAGTAACCGCTATATAAGACAACTTCCCACTCCCCCACCCGTTAAACAGTTTAAAAACCAAGCCAAACAATAGTGATTATCATTTAGCGCCAACTATGTTCGTTACATTCCCCACAAAACATATTTGATGAAATGCCGGCTAATGCCCGCAACGCATGGGCTGCGTGGCTGTGGAGGTTCGCTATGTCCTTATTCCGCTAAATAATTTCGCTATCTGAATTTTACTTGCACGGTGTTTAGCCATAAAATCAGCGGGATTGATTGCTGCGACATATCGTCACTGCGTTGTTTCTTTTTCAAGCTCAGAGACCTTTTGCTCTCTGTTAAGGATTACCAGCATGCCCGAAGCGACAGGACTCATGGCCCACAACTGGGGCTTTGCCATTTTCCTTCTGGGCGTTGTCGGCCTTTGCGCCTTCATGCTCGGTGTTTCCAGCCTCCTCGGGTCAAAAGCCTGGGGCCGCAGCAAAAACGAACCGTTCGAGTCCGGCATGCTACCTACAGGTGGCGCCCGCTTGCGGCTCTCAGCCAAATTCTATCTGGTCGCGATGCTCTTCGTGATCTTCGATATCGAAGCCCTTTTTCTCTTTGCCTGGTCTGTGTCCGTCCGCGAAAGCGGCTGGACCGGATTCGTCGAAGCTCTCGTTTTCATAGCAATTCTGTTGGCAGGCCTTGTCTACCTATTCCGAGTGGGCGCCCTTGACTGGGCTCCGGAAGCTCGTCGTAAGCGGCAAGCGAAGCTGAAACAATGAGGCTTTGGCAATGCAATACAATCTCACCAGGATCGACCCCGATGCTCCTAACGAGCAGTATCCGATTGGCAAACGGGAAACCGTTTCCGATCCGTTAGAAGATCAAGTCCACAAAAACATCTTCATGGGCAAGCTCGAAGACGTGCTTAACGGCACGATCAACTGGGGGCGCAAGAACTCCCTGTGGCCGTATAACTTCGGTCTTTCGTGCTGCTACGTGGAAATGACCACCGCCTTCACGGCGCCCCACGACATCGCGCGCTTTGGCGCCGAGGTTATCCGGGCATCGCCGCGTCAGGCGGATTTCATGGTTATCGCCGGTACCTGCTTCATCAAGATGGCGCCGATCATTCAGCGTCTCTACGAGCAAATGCTTGAGCCTAAATGGGTTATTTCCATGGGTTCGTGCGCCAACTCCGGTGGCATGTACGACATCTACTCTGTCGTTCAAGGGGTGGACAAGTTCCTGCCCGTGGACGTCTACGTGCCTGGCTGCCCGCCCCGCCCTGAAGCTTTTCTGCAAGGCTTGATGCTTTTGCAGGAGTCGATTGGCCAGGAGCGTCGTCCACTTTCCTGGGTCGTTGGTGATCAAGGCGTTTATCGCGCCGAGATGCCTTCCGAAAAGGAAAAGCGCCGCGAACAGCGTATCGCAGTCACCAACCTGCGCAGCCCCGACGAAGTCTGATCCAGTTCTGCTGTTTCACTGAAACGAAAAACTGGCTTCATTCTTTACGTTGACCGAAAGCGATAAAATAACCATGACTACAGGCAGTGCTCTGTACATCCCGCCTTATAAGGCAGACGACCAGGATGTGGTCGTCGAACTGAATAACCGTTTTGGCCCCGAGGCGTTCACCGCCCAGCCTACCCGCACCGGCATGCCGGTGCTTTGGGTTGCCCGTGCCAAACTCGTCGAAGTAATGACCTTCCTGCGTAACCTGCCCAAGCCGTACGTCATGCTTTATGACCTGCACGGCGTGGACGAGCGTCTGCGCACCAAGCGTCAAGGGCTGCCGAGCGGCGCCGACTTCACCGTGTTCTATCACCTGATGTCGATCGAACGTAACAGTGACGTGATGATCAAGGTCGCCTTGTCCGAGAGCGACCTCAGCGTGCCGACCGTCACCGGTATCTGGCCGAACGCCAACTGGTACGAGCGTGAAGTGTGGGACATGTACGGCATCGACTTTGCCGGTCACCCGCACCTGACCCGCATCATGATGCCGCCGACCTGGGAAGGTCACCCGTTGCGCAAGGACTTCCCGGCCCGGGCCACCGAGTTCGACCCGTTCACCCTGAACCTGGCCAAGCAACAGCTTGAGGAAGAAGCCGCGCGCTTCAAGCCTGAAGACTGGGGCATGAAGCGTTCCGGGGCGAACGAGGACTACATGTTCCTCAACCTCGGTCCCAACCACCCTTCCGCGCACGGTGCGTTCCGCATCATCCTGCAGCTGGACGGTGAAGAGATCGTCGATTGCGTACCGGACGTCGGTTACCACCACCGTGGTGCCGAGAAGATGGCCGAGCGTCAATCCTGGCACAGCTTCATCCCGTACACCGACCGTATCGACTACCTCGGCGGCGTGATGAACAACCTGCCGTACGTGCTCTCGGTCGAGAAGCTGGCCGGCATCAAGGTGCCCGAGAAGGTCGACGTCATCCGCATCATGATGGCCGAGTTCTTCCGGATCACCAGCCACCTGCTGTTCCTGGGGACGTACATCCAGGACGTCGGCGCCATGACCCCGGTGTTCTTCACGTTCACCGACCGTCAGAAGGCGTACACGGTGATCGAAGCCATCACCGGTTTCCGTCTGCACCCGGCCTGGTATCGCATCGGTGGTGTCGCACACGACCTGCCGCGCGGCTGGGAAAAACTGGTGAAAGACTTCGTCGAGTGGATGCCAAAGCGTCTGGACGAATACCAGAAAGCCGCACTGGACAACAGCATCCTCAAAGGCCGGACCATCGGCGTCGCCGCGTACAATACCAAGGAAGCCCTGGAATGGGGCGTCACTGGTGCGGGCCTGCGTTCGACCGGTTGCGACTTCGACCTGCGTAAAGCGCGTCCGTACTCCGGCTACGAGAACTTCGAATTCGAAGTGCCGCTGGCCGCCAATGGCGATGCCTACGATCGTTGCATCGTGCGCGTCGAAGAAATGCGCCAGAGCATCAAGATCATCGACCAGTGCATGCGCAACATGCCGGAAGGCCCGTACAAGGCGGATCACCCGCTGACCACGCCGCCGCCGAAAGAGCGCACGCTGCAACACATCGAGACCCTGATCACGCACTTCCTGCAAGTTTCGTGGGGCCCGGTCATGCCGGCCAACGAATCCTTCCAGATGATTGAAGCGACCAAGGGCATCAACAGTTATTACCTGACGAGCGATGGCGGCACCATGAGCTACCGCACCCGGATTCGCACCCCAAGCTTCCCGCACCTGCAGCAGATCCCTTCGGTGATCAAAGGCAGCATGGTCGCGGACTTGATTGCGTACCTGGGTAGTATCGATTTCGTTATGGCCGACGTGGACCGCTAAGCATGAACAGCACGCTTATCCAGACAGACCGTTTCACCTTGAGTGAAACCGAGCGCTCGGCCATCGAGCACGAGCTGCATCACTACGAAGACCCGCGCGCGGCGTCGATCGAAGCCCTGAAGATCGTCCAGAAGGAACGTGGCTGGGTGCCTGACGGCGCGCTCTACGCCATCGGCGAGATCCTCGGCATTCCGGCCAGCGACGTTGAAGGCGTGGCGACTTTCTATAGCCAGATCTTCCGTCAGCCGGTCGGCCGTCACATCATTCGCGTCTGCGACAGCATGGTCTGCTACATCGGCGGCCACGAGTCCGTGGTCAGCGAAATCCAGAGCAAACTGGGCATCGGCCTGGGTCAGACCACCACCGACGGTCGTTTCACCCTGCTGCCGGTCTGCTGCCTCGGCAACTGCGACAAAGCGCCGGCGTTGATGATCGACGACGACACCTTCGGTGATGTGCAGCCTGCCGGCGTTGCCAAATTGCTCGAGGGCTACGTATGACCCTGACTTCCTTCGGTCCTGCCAACCGCATCAAGCGTTCGGCCGAGACTCATCCGTTGACCTGGCGTCTGCGTGACGACGGCGAAGCTGTCTGGCTCGACGAGTACCAGGCCAAGAACGGTTACGCCGCTGCGCGCAAGGCCTTCGCCGACATGGCTCAGGACGACATCGTCCAGACCGTGAAAGACGCCGGCCTCAAAGGTCGCGGCGGTGCAGGCTTCCCCACGGGTGTGAAGTGGGGCCTGATGCCGAAAGACGAATCCATCAACATCCGTTACTTGCTGTGCAACGCGGATGAAATGGAGCCGAACACCTGGAAAGACCGCATGCTGATGGAGCAACTGCCCCATCTGCTGATCGAAGGCATGCTGATCAGTGCTCGCGCGCTGAAAACCTACCGTGGCTACATCTTCCTGCGTGGCGAGTACACCACCGCCGCCAAGCACCTCAACCGTGCCGTGGAAGAAGCCAAGGCAGCCGGCCTGCTGGGCAAGAACATCCTGGGCAGCGGCTTCGATTTCGAGCTGTTCGTCCACACCGGCGCCGGGCGTTACATCTGCGGTGAAGAAACCGCACTGATCAACTCCCTCGAAGGCCGCCGCGCCAACCCGCGCTCCAAGCCGCCCTTCCCTGCCGCCGTTGGCGTGTGGGGCAAGCCGACTTGCGTGAACAACGTTGAAACCCTGTGCAACGTCCCGGCGATCATCGCTGACGGCGTGGACTGGTACAAATCGTTGGCGCGCGAAGGCAGCGAAGACATGGGCACCAAGCTCATGGGCTTCTCCGGCAAGGTCAAGAACCCGGGCCTGTGGGAACTGCCGTTCGGCGTCACCGGTCGCGAGCTGTTCGAAGACTACGCCGGCGGCATGCGCGACGGTTATACGCTCAAATGCTGGCAGCCAGGCGGCGCCGGTACCGGTTTCCTGTTGCCGGAACACCTCGACGCACAAATGTACGCCGGCGGCATTGCCAAAGTGGGCACCCGTATGGGTACCGGCCTGGCCATGGCGGTAGACGACAGCGTCAACATGGTGTCCCTGCTGCGCAACATGGAAGAGTTCTTCGCCCGTGAGTCGTGCGGTTTCTGCACCCCGTGCCGTGACGGTTTGCCGTGGAGCGTCAAGCTGCTGCGCGCAATCGAGAACGGTGAAGGGCAAGCCGGCGACATCGAGACCCTGCTGGGTCTGGTCGGCTTCCTCGGCCCTGGCAAGACCTTCTGTGCTCACGCACCGGGCGCCGTGGAACCGTTGGGCAGCGCAATCAAATACTTCCGTCCAGAGTTCGAAGCCGGCATCGCGCCTGTCAGCGCCGTCGTCCCGCCTCTGGCAAGGCCGATCGTAGTCGGCGCGTAAACGCTTAAAAAGGCGAAGGGTCCGTGCCCTTCGCCTTTCGTTCGATGACGCCTTTTATGGGCTGTTTGGATTCGGACGAATAACAAGATTCCATTAGCCACGCCCGCTGACACCGGGCCAACGAAGAACTTTGAACCATGGCCACTATCCACGTAGACGGCAAAGCGCTCGAAGTCGACGGGGCAGACAACCTGTTACAGGCATGTCTGTCGCTAGGCCTCGATATTCCTTACTTCTGCTGGCACCCCGCCCTTGGCAGCGTTGGCGCTTGCCGCCAGTGCGCGGTCAAGCAGTACACCGACGAAAACGACACCCGCGGTCGCATCGTCATGTCCTGCATGACCCCTGCCACCGATGGCACCTGGATCTCCATCGACGATGAAGAATCCAAGGCCTTTCGCGCCAGCGTTGTTGAATGGCTGATGACCAACCACCCTCACGACTGCCCGGTCTGTGAGGAAGGCGGTCACTGCCACCTGCAAGACATGACCGTGATGACCGGTCACAACGAGCGCCGTTATCGCTTCACCAAGCGTACTCACCAGAACCAGCAACTGGGCCCGTTCATTTCCCACGAAATGAACCGCTGCATCGCTTGCTATCGCTGCGTGCGCTTCTATAAGGACTACGCCGGCGGCACCGACCTCGGCGTGTTCGGCGCCCACGACAACGTGTACTTCGGTCGCGTTGAAGACGGCACCCTGGAAAGCGAGTTCTCCGGCAACCTCACCGAGGTCTGCCCGACCGGTGTGTTCACCGACAAGACTCACTCCGAGCGTTACAACCGCAAGTGGGACATGCAGTTCTCGCCGAGCATCTGCCACGGCTGCTCCAGCGGTTGCAACATTTCCCCGGGCGAGCGCTACGGTGAACTGCGTCGGATCGAAAACCGCTTCAACGGTTCGGTCAACCAGTACTTCCTGTGCGACCGTGGCCGTTTCGGCTACGGCTACGTCAACCGCGAAGACCGCCCGCGTCAGCCACTGCTGGCCAACGGCACCAAGCTGAGCCTCGACGAAGCGCTGGATAAAGCCGCTGACCTGCTGCGCGGTCGCAACATCGTCGGTATCGGTTCGCCCCGCGCCAGCCTCGAAAGCAACTACGCGTTGCGCGAACTGGTCGGCGCCGAGCACTTCTACTCCGGCATCGAAGCCGCCGAGCTGGAGCGCATCCGTCTGGTCATGCAGGTGCTGAAAGACAGCCCGCTGCCGATCCCGAACATGCGCGACATCGAAGATCACGATGCGATCTTCGTCCTCGGCGAAGACCTGACCCAGACTGCCGCCCGTATGGCGTTGTCCCTGCGTCAATCGGTCAAAGGCAAGGCCGAAGACATGGCCGACGCCATGCGTGTTCAACCTTGGCTCGATGCTGCGGTGAAGAACATCGGTCAGAACGCGCTGAACCCGCTGTTCATCGCCAGCCTGGCTGAAACCAAGCTCGACGACATCGCCGAAGAATGCGTTCACGCCGCTACGGACGATCTGGCGCGCATCGGTTTCGCCGTGGCTCACGCCCTCGACGCCAGCGCTCCAGCGGTTGAAGGCCTCGATGCTGAAGCTCTCGAGCTGGCCAAGCGCATTGCCGACGCCCTGCTCGCAGCCAAGCGTCCACTGATCATTGCCGGCACCTCATTGGGTTCCAAGGCGCTGATCGAAGCCGCCGCGAACATCGCCAAAGCCCTGAAGCTGCGCGAGAAGAACGGTTCCATCAGCCTGATCGTGCCTGAGGCCAACAGCCTTGGCCTGGCCATGCTCGGTGGCGAATCGGTCGACGCCGCGCTGCAAGCGGTCATCGACGGCAAGGCTGACGCCATCGTCGTGCTGGAAAACGATCTGTACACCCGCACCGACAAAGCCAAGGTCGATGCTGCCCTGAACGCCGCGAAAGTGGTGATCGTGGCGGACCATCAGAAAACCGCCACCAGCGATCGCGCGCACCTGGTTCTGCCAGCCGCCAGCTTTGCTGAAGGCGACGGTACGCTGGTCAGCCAGGAAGGTCGCGCCCAGCGCTTCTTCCAGGTTTTCGATCCGAAATACATGGACGCGAGCATCCTGGTTCACGAAGGCTGGCGCTGGCTGCATGCCCTGCGCGCCACCCTGCTGAACCAGCCGATCGACTGGACCCAACTGGACCACGTCACTGCTGCCGTGGCTTCGAGCACACCGCAACTGGCGCGCATCGTCGATGCCGCACCGTCCGCCGCGTTCCGCATCAAAGGCATGAAACTGGCCCGCGAACCGCTGCGTTACTCCGGTCGTACCGCCATGCGCGCCGACATCAGCGTGCACGAACCGCGTACTCCGCAAGACAACGACACCGCGTTCAACTTCTCGATGGAAGGTTATTCGGGCTCGGTCGAACCGCGTCAGCAAGTGCCATTCGCCTGGTCTCCGGGCTGGAACTCGCCGCAAGCCTGGAACAAGTTCCAGGACGAAGTCGGTGGTCACATCCGCGCTGGCGACCCGGGCACCCGCCTGATCGAAAGCAGCGGTGACTCGCTGAACTGGTTCGCTGCTGTTCCGCGTGCGTTCAACCCGGCGCCGGGCACCTGGCAGGTCGTGCCGTTCTTCCACCTGCTCGGCAGCGAAGAGAACTCTTCGAAAGCCGCACCGGTTCAGGAACGCATTCCGGCCGCCTACGTCGCTTTGGCCAAGTCCGAAGCGGATCGTCTGGGTGTCAATGACGGTGCTCTGCTGAGCTTGAACGTTGCCGGTCAGACCCTGCGTCTGCCGCTGCGCATCAACGAAGAGCTGGGTGCCGGTCTGGTTGCATTGCCGGCCGGTATCGCCGGCATTCCGCCAGCGATCTTTGGCAAATCCGTTGACGGTCTGCAGGAGGCAGCGCTATGACTTGGTTCACTCCTGAAGTGATCGACGTGATCATCTCGGTCATCCAGGCCATCGTGATTCTGCTCGCCGTTGTGGTCTGCGGCGCGTTGCTGAGCTGGGTCGAGCGTCGTTTGCTCGCCCTCTGGCAGGACCGTTACGGTCCGAACCGCGTCGGTCCGTTCGGCGCGTTCCAGATCGCGGCCGACATGATCAAGATGTTCTTCAAGGAAGACTGGACGCCACCGTTCGCCGACAAGATGATCTTCACCCTGGCACCGGTCGTGGCCATGAGCGCCCTGCTGATTGCCTTCGCGATCATCCCGATCACCCCGACCTGGGGCGTTGCGGACCTGAACATCGGCATTCTGTTCTTCTTCGCCATGGCCGGTCTGTCGGTCTACGCGGTGCTGTTCGCAGGCTGGTCGAGCAACAACAAGTTCGCCCTGTTGGGCAGCTTGCGGGCTTCGGCGCAAACCGTGTCGTACGAAGTGTTCATGGGCCTGTCGCTGATGGGCATCGTGATCCAGGTCGGCTCGTTCAACATGCGCGACATCGTTGATTATCAAGCGCAGAACCTGTGGTTCATCATTCCGCAGATCTTCGGTTTCCTGACCTTCTTCATCGCCGGCGTCGCCGTGACTCACCGTCACCCGTTCGACCAGCCGGAAGCGGAGCAGGAACTGGCCGACGGTTACCACATTGAATACGCCGGCATGAAATGGGGCATGTTCTTCGTCGGTGAGTACATCGGCATCGTGCTGATTTCGGCGCTGCTGGTAACCTTGTTCTTCGGTGGCTGGCACGGTCCGTTCGGCATTCTGCCGCAGATCCCGTTCATCTGGTTCGCGCTGAAAACCGCGTTCTTCATCATGATCTTCATCCTGCTGCGCGCCTCGATTCCGCGCCCACGGTATGACCAAGTGATGGACTTCAGCTGGAAGTTCTGCCTGCCGCTGACCCTCGTCAACATGCTGGTGACCGCTGCGATCGTGTTGCTCAACACGCCCGCCGTCGCGGCTCAGTGAGGATAGAGAATCATGAAGTACATTTTTGACATCGTGCATGGCTTCTTCACCCAGCTTCGCAGCCTGGTGATGATCTTCGGCCATGCCTTCCGCAAGCGCGACACGCTGCAGTACCCGGAAGAAGCCGTGTACCTGCCGCCGCGCTACCGTGGCCGTATCGTCCTGACCCGCGACCCTGATGGTGAAGAGCGTTGTGTAGCCTGCAACCTGTGCGCCGTGGCCTGCCCGGTCGGCTGCATCTCGCTGCAGAAAGCTGAAACCGAAGACGGTCGCTGGTATCCGGACTTCTTCCGCATCAACTTCTCGCGCTGCATTTTCTGCGGCCTCTGCGAGGAAGCCTGCCCGACCACCGCGATCCAGCTGACACCGGATTTCGAGATGGCCGAGTTCAAACGTCAGGACCTGGTTTACGAGAAAGAAGATCTGCTGATCTCCGGCCCCGGCAAAAACCCTGATTACAACTTCTATCGTGTTGCAGGTATGGCGATTGCCGGGAAGCCGAAAGGCTCCGCGCAGAATGAAGCCGAACCGATCAACGTGAAGAGCTTGCTGCCTTAAGGAAGAAAGATGGAATTCGCTTTCTATTTCGCATCGGGTATCGCTGTGGTGTCCACGCTTCGCGTGATCACCCACACCAACCCTGTGCACGCCCTGCTCTACCTGATCATTTCGCTGATCGCCGTGGCGATGACGTTCTTCGCCCTCGGCGCACCGTTTGCCGGTGTTCTGGAAGTGATCGCCTACGCTGGCGCCATCATGGTGCTGTTTGTGTTCGTGGTGATGATGCTGAACCTGGGCCCGGCCTCGGTTCAGCAGGAGCGCGTCTGGCTCAAGCCCGGCATCTGGCTCGGCCCGGTCATTCTCGGTGCCCTGCTGCTGGTTGAACTGCTGTACGTGCTGTTCGCCCATCAGAGCGGTCAGGCCGTCGGCCACACCACCGTAGACGCCAAGGCCGTGGGCATCAGCCTGTTCGGTCCTTATCTGCTGGTGGTCGAACTCGCCTCGATGTTGCTGCTCGCCGCAGCCGTGACGGCGTTCCACTTGGGCCGCAACGAAGCCAAGGAGCAATGACGATGCCTGCTATCCCTATGGAGCATGGTCTGGCGGTCGCCGGCATCCTGTTCTGCCTCGGTCTGGTCGGCCTGATGGTCCGCCGCAACATACTCTTCGTGCTGATGAGCCTGGAGGTCATGATGAATGCCTCCGCTTTGGCGTTCATCGTTGCCGGTAGCCGCTGGGCGCAGCCGGATGGACAAATCATGTTCATCCTGGTGATCAGCCTGGCAGCCGCCGAGGCCAGTATCGGCCTGGCGATTCTGTTGCAGCTGTATCGCCGCTTCCACACTCTCGATATCGACGCTGCCAGCGAGATGCGCGGATGAATCTTCTCTATCTGACTTTCGTATTCCCTCTCATAGGTTTCCTGCTGCTGTCGTTCTCCCGTGGACGCCTCTCGGAAAACCTGTCGGCGCTGATCGGCGTCGGTTCCATCGGCTTGTCTGCCATCGTCACGGCCTACGTGATCTGGCAATTCAACGTCGCGCCACCTGAAGGCGGTCACTACACCCAGGTGTTGTGGCAGTGGATGGCGGTGGAAGGCTTCACGCCGAACTTCGCGCTGTACCTGGATGGTCTGTCCCTGACCATGCTCGGTGTGGTCGTCGGCGTCGGCTTCCTGATCCACCTGTTCGCGTCCTGGTACATGCGCGGTGAAGCCGGCTACTCGCGCTTCTTCGCCTACACCAACCTGTTTATCGCCAGCATGCTGTTCCTGGTCCTGGGCGATAACCTGTTGTTCCTGTACTTCGGCTGGGAAGGCGTGGGCCTGTGCTCGTACCTGTTGATCGGTTTCTACTACAGCAATCGCAACAACGGTAACGCCGCACTCAAAGCCTTCATCGTGACCCGCATCGGCGACGTGTTCATGGCCATCGGCCTGTTCATCCTGTTCGCCCAACTGGGCACGCTGAACGTTCAGGAACTGCTGGTGCTGGCACCGCAGAAATTCCAGGCCGGCGACTTCTGGATGGTCATGGCCACCCTGATGCTGCTGGGCGGCGCTGTCGGTAAATCGGCGCAACTGCCGCTGCAAACCTGGCTGGCGGATGCGATGGCCGGTCCTACCCCGGTTTCGGCACTGATCCACGCCGCGACCATGGTGACCGCCGGTGTCTACCTGATCGCCCGTACTCACGGCCTGTTCACCCTGGCGCCGGAGATCCTGCACCTGGTTGGCATCGTCGGCGGCGTGACCCTGGTTCTGGCCGGTTTTGCCGCGCTGGTCCAGACTGACATCAAACGTATCCTCGCCTACTCGACCATGAGCCAGATCGGCTACATGTTCCTGGCGCTGGGCGTGGGCGCCTGGGATGGCGCGATCTTCCACCTGATGACCCACGCCTTCTTCAAGGCGCTGCTGTTCCTTGCCTCTGGTGCGGTGATCGTTGCCTGCCACCACGAGCAGAACATCTTCAAGATGGGCGGCCTGTGGAAGAAACTGCCACTGGCCTACGCCAGCTTCATCGTCGGCGGCGCGGCCCTGGCGGCCCTGCCACTGGTGACCGCAGGCTTCTACTCCAAGGACGAAATCCTTTGGGAAGCGTTCGCCAGCGGCAACAACGGTCTGCTGTACGCCGGTCTGGTCGGTGCGTTCATGACGTCGCTGTACACCTTCCGCCTGATCTTCATCGCGTTCCACGGTGAAGCGAAGACCGAAGCGCACGCCGGTCACGGCATTGCTCACTGGCTGCCACTGTCGGTGCTGATCGTATTGTCCACCGCCATTGGCGCGATGATCGTTCCGCCGCTGCACGGCGTACTGCCGCAAAGCGTCGGCCATGCCGGCGGCGAAGCCAAGCACAGTCTGGAAATCGCTTCGGGCGCCATCGCCCTGGCCGGTATCCTGCTGGCCGCGCTGCTGTTCCTCGGCAAGCGTCGTTTCGTCACTGCAATCGCCAACAGCGGCATCGGCCGCTTCCTTTCGGCCTGGTGGTTCGCTGCCTGGGGCTTCGACTGGATCTACGACAAACTGTTCGTCAAGCCATACCTGGCGATCAGCCACGTACTGCGCAAAGACCCGCTCGACCAGACCATCGGTCTGATCCCGCGTATGGCCAAAGGCGGTCACTCCGCCCTGAGCCGTACCGAAACCGGTCAACTGCGTTGGTACGCGGCCTCGATGGCAGCCGGCTCCGTGCTGGTCATCGGCGCCATCGTGCTGGTAGCGGTCTGAATATGAACCTTGCGAACTTGCGAAAGGAATTGAGCCCGTCATGATTCTGCCTTGGCTAATCCTGATCCCCTTCATCGGCGGCCTGCTGTGCTGGATGGGTGAGCGCTTCGGCGCCACCCTCCCCCGCTGGATTGCGCTGATCACCATGTCCCTGTTGCTCTCCCTCGGCCTCTGGCTGTGGGCTAACGGTGACTATTCATTTGCCCCGGCGCCTGGCGCCGACCCGACCTGGGCGCTTGAGTTCAAGCACATCTGGATCGAGCGCTTCGGCATCAGCGTGCACCTGGCCCTCGACGGCCTGTCGCTGCTGATGATCATGCTGACCGGTCTGCTGGGTGTCCTCTCGGTACTCTGCTCGTGGAAAGAAATCCAGCGTCACGTTGGCTTCTTCCACCTGAACCTGATGTGGATCCTGGGCGGTGTCGTCGGCGTGTTCCTCGCCCTCGACCTGTTCATGTTCTTCTTCTTCTGGGAAATGATGCTGGTGCCGATGTACTTCCTCATCGCGCTCTGGGGTCACAGTTCTTCGGACGGCAAGAAAACCCGGATCTACGCGGCGACCAAGTTCTTCATCTTCACTCAGGCGTCCGGCCTGATCATGTTGGTGGCGATCCTGGGCCTGGTATTGGTCAACTTCAACGACACCGGCGTGATTACCTTCAACTACGCCGACCTGTTGAAAACCAAGATGTCGCTGACCACCGAGTACATCCTGATGCTCGGCTTCTTCATCGCCTTCGCGGTGAAGCTGCCTGTGGTGCCGTTCCACTCCTGGTTGCCTGACGCTCACGCCCAGGCGCCAACAGCGGGTTCGGTCGACCTGGCCGGTATCTTGTTGAAAACCGCTGCGTACGGTCTGCTGCGTTTCGCCCTGCCACTGTTCCCGAATGCGTCGGCCGAGTTTGCGCCGATCGCCATGACCCTCGGTCTGATCGGGATCTTCTACGGCGCGTTCCTGGCTTTCGCACAAACCGACATCAAGCGTCTGATCGCCTTCTCGTCCGTTTCCCACATGGGCTTCGTATTGATCGGCATCTACTCCGGCAGCCAACTGGCGCTGCAGGGCGCGGTGATGCAAATGCTGGCGCACGGTCTGTCGGCCGCGGCACTCTTTATCCTCAGCGGTCAGTTGTACGAGCGCACCCACACCCGCGACATGCGTGAAATGGGTGGCCTGTGGTCGAAGATTGCTTACCTGCCGGCCCTCAGCCTGTTCTTTGCAGCGGCGTCCCTGGGCTTGCCGGGCACCGGTAACTTCGTGGGTGAGTTCCTGATCCTGATCGGTACCTTCCCGTTCGCTCCGTGGGTCACCATCATCGCGACGTCCGGTCTGGTGTTCGGTTCGGTCTACTCGCTGATCATGATCCACCGTGCGTACTTCGGTCCGGCCAAATCGGACGCGGTACTGCATGGCATGGACGGTCGCGAACTGATCATGGTGGTCGGGCTTGCGGCGCTGCTGATCTACATCGGCGTGTACCCGCAACCGTTCCTCGATACCTCTGCTGCGACGATGCATGGCGTGCAGCAATGGCTCGGCACCGCCTTCACTCAACTCGCTTCGGCCCGGTAAGAGCGCTATGGAATTCACGACTCAACACTTTATCGCGCTAGCGCCGTTGTTGATCACCAGCGCCACGATCATCGTGGTGATGCTGGCGATCGCCTGGCGCCGCAACCACTCGCAGACCTTCCTGATTTCCGTGGCGGGTCTGAACCTGGCGCTGCTGTCGATCCTGCCAGCCCTGAAAGTCGCACCACTGGCTGTGACTCCACTGCTGCAGATCGATAGCTTCGCTTGCTTGTACATGGCGCTGATCCTGGTCGCCACCCTCGCCTGTGTGACCCTCGCCCACGCCTACCTCGGCGATGGCGGTTCGGGCTACCCGGGCAACCGCGAAGAACTGTACCTGCTGATCCTGATGTCCGCCGCCGGTGGCCTGGTTCTGGTCAGCGCGCAGCACCTGGCCGGGTTGTTCGTCGGTATGGAACTGCTCTCGGTGCCGGTCTACGGTCTGGTGGCTTACGCCTTCTTCAACAAGCGTTCGCTGGAAGCCGGTATCAAGTACATGGTGCTGTCGGCCGCCGGTTCCGCGTTCCTGTTGTTCGGTATGGCCCTGCTCTACGCCGATTCCGGCAGCCTGAGCTTCGTCGGTATTGGCCAAGCGCTCGCGGCTACGGGTCTGCCGAGCTCGCTGGCGCAACTGGGCCTGGGCATGATGCTGATCGGTCTGGCGTTCAAGCTGTCGCTGGTGCCGTTCCACCTCTGGACCCCGGACGTTTACGAAGGTGCTCCGGCACCGGTGGCCGCGTTCCTGGCGACTGCTTCGAAAGTCGCTGTGTTCGCGGTGATGGTGCGTCTGTTCCAGATCTCGCCAGCGGCGAGCAGCGGTGTACTCAGCGACGTGCTGACCATCATCGCCATCGCGTCGATCCTGTTCGGTAACCTGCTGGCCCTGACCCAGAGCAACCTCAAGCGTCTGCTGGGTTACTCGTCCATCGCGCACTTCGGTTACCTGCTGATCGCCCTGGTGGCGAGCAAGGGTCTGGCCGTGGAAGCCATTGGCGTGTACCTGGTCACCTACGTGATCACCAGCCTCGGCGCCTTCGGCGTGATCACCCTGATGTCCTCGCCGTACAACGGCCGTGACGCCGATGCGCTGTACGAATACCGCGGCCTGTTCTGGCGCCGTCCGTACCTGACCGCCGTCCTGACCGTGATGATGCTGTCCCTGGCCGGTATCCCGCTGACCGCGGGCTTCATCGGCAAGTTCTACATCATCGCCACCGGTGTCGAGTCGCACCAATGGTGGCTGGTCGGTTCCCTGGTACTGGGCAGCGCCATCGGCGTGTTCTACTACCTGCGCGTCATGGTCACCCTGTACCTGATGGAACCAAACCTGCGTCGCCACGATGCGCAACTGCACTGGGAACAACGTGCAGGCGGCGTGATGCTGCTGGCCATCGCCGTACTGGCGTTCTTCCTCGGGCTGTATCCGCAGCCGCTGCTGGCACTGGTTCAGCAGTCGGGGTTGGCGGGTTGATCGCTTAGCGACACTCGGTAGAAAACAGAAACGGCACCTTCGGGTGCCGTTTTTGCGTTTGATCTTGATACTTGTGAGTGGCCATTAGTAATCGGTTGTCAGGGATGGCCTCTTCGCGAGCAAGCCCGCTCCCACATTGGATCTCCTGTGACCACAAAATATGTGAACACTCGGGATTAACTGTGGGAGCGGGCTTGCTCGCGAAGGCGGTGGCACAGGCAAAATTGAAAACGGCACCTTCCGGTGCCGTTCGCCTTTCACAGTCCAGCCATTACTTACGCGCGTCTGCCCATGATTTCAGCAGTTCGTTGTAGTTCACGGTTTCACCCTTCGGCTTCTCGTTCGCCAATTTCGGTTTCGGTGCGCCCGGCTGATCGAACCAGTATTGCGCATCTCGTTCGGGGTTCATTTTCGGTGCGCAGGTGGCTTGCGCCTTCGAGCGTTCCAGACGGGTCATGATCGCATCCTGATCCTTGGCCAGACCGTCGAGTGCCTGTTGCGGGGTTTTCTCGCCGCTCGCGGCTTCGGCAATGTGGCTCCACCACAGTTGCGCCAGACGCGGATAGTCCGGCACGTTGGTTCCGGTCGGTGTCCATTGCACACGGGCCGGGCTGCGGTAGAACTCCACCAGGCCACCGAGTTTCGGTGCCAGGTCGGTCATGGCCTGCGAGTTGATGTCCGACTCGCGGATCGGGGTCAGGCCGACGATGGTTTTTTTCAGCGAAACGGTTTTCGACGTTACAAACTGCGCATAGAGCCAGGCGGCGAGTTTCTGTTTCTCAGGCGTGGACTTCATGAAAGTCCAGGAACCCACGTCCTGATACCCCAGCTTCATGCCCTCCTCCCAGTACGGTCCGCGTGGTGACGGCGCCATGCGCCATTTCGGCGTGCCGTCTGCGTTCATCACCGGCAGACCCGGCTTGGTCATGTCGGCGGTGAATGCGGTGTACCAGAAGATCTGCTGGGCGATGTTGCCCTGGGACGGCACCGGACCGGATTCGGAGAAGGTCATGCCCGCCGCTTCCGGTGGCGCGTACTTCTTCAGCCAGTCCACATATTTGGTGGTGGCAAATACCGCCGCCGGGCCGTTGGTGTCGCCGCCACGGGTTACGCTGGAGCCGACCGGATGGCAGTCCTCGACGCGGATGCCCCACTCGTCCACCGGCAAACCGTTGGGGATGCCTTTGTCGCCGGCGCCGGCCATGGAGAACCAGGCGTCGGTGAAGCGCCAGCCCAGCGACGGGTCTTTTTTGCCGTAGTCCATGTGCCCGTATACGCGCTTGCCGTCGATTTCCTTGACGTCTTCGCTGAAGAACCTGGCGATGTCTTCATAGGCTGACCAGTTCACCGGTACGCCCAACTCGTAACCGTACTTTTCCTTGAACTTGGCTTTCAGGTCCGCACGCTCGAACCAGTCGGCGCGGAACCAGTACAGGTTGGCGAACTGCTGGTCGGGCAACTGATAGATCTTGCCGTCCGGCGCGGTGGTGAAGGAGATGCCGATGAAGTCCTTGATGTCCAGGGTCGGCGAGGTGAAGTTCTTGCCCTCGTTGGCCATCAGGTCAGTGATCGATTCGGTCTTGCCGTAGCGAAAGTGCGTACCGATCAGGTCCGAGTCGTTGACCCAGCCGTCATAGATGTTTTTGTCCGATTGCATCTGGGTCTGCAGCTTTTCCACCACGTCGCCTTCCTGCAGCAGGTCGTGGGTCAGCTTGATCCCGGTGATTTCGGTGAAGGCCTTGGCCAGCGTTTTCGACTCATACTCGTGGGTGGCGATGGTTTCCGACACCACCTTGATGCTCATCCCGCGAAACGGCTCGGCCGCCTTGATGAACCACTTCAGCTCTTCGAGCTGTTGTTCGGGCGTCAGCGTGGATGGCTTGAACTCACTGCCGATCCATTTCTTCGCGGCGTCTTCATAGGCATCGGCCCAGGCCGAAGCGCTCAGACCGCTGAGTGCCAGCATGGCTGCCAATGAAATGCTATGTCGCAGCTTATTGTTTTTGTCGAACATAGAGACCTCCTTATTGGGTTTCGGAGCAACTTTGCCGAGCGATTCGACTAGCCCCAACGCATCACAGCCAACAGCCACACCAGGGACAACGCGGACGCTACCCAGATGCTCCAGTCGGTGACGCCGATTACCAGCAAATGCAGGTAGGCGCTGCCGAGAAGACCGATAAACAGCCGATCGCCACGGGTGGTGGCAATCGGCAAAAAACCACGCCGAAGAATGCTCGGCGAACGCAGTTCCCAAGTCGTCATGCCGACCAGGACCACGCCAATGACGCAGAAAAACGTTGCCGTCGGGACGGTCCAGCTCATCCATTCCATCATCAGTTCCTCATACCCGGCCCAGGGCAAAGCCCTTCGCCACATGGTTACGGACAAACCAGATCACCAGCATGCCCGGCAGGATAGTCAACACCCCCGCCGCCGCCAGCACGCCCCAGTCGATCCCGGACGCCGAGACCGTGCGGGTCATCACCGCCGCAATAGGCTTGGCGTTTACCGACGTCAGCGTCCGCGCCAGCAGCAGCTCGACCCAGGAAAACATGAAGCAGAAAAACGCTGTCACACCGATGCCGGAGCCAATCAGCGGAACAAAGATCTTCACGAAGAACTTGGGAAAACTGTAGCCATCAATGTAGGCGGTTTCGTCGATTTCTTTCGGAACGCCGGACATGAAGCCCTCAAGAATCCACACCGCCAACGGCACGTTAAACAGACAATGCGCCAGTGCCACCGCGATGTGCGTGTCGAACAGACCGATCGAGGAATACAACTGGAAGAACGGCAACAGAAACACCGCCGGCGGCGCCATGCGGTTGGTCAACAACCAGAAGAACAGGTGCTTGTCGCCCAGGAAGCGATAGCGCGAAAACGCATACGCTGCCGGCAACGCCACGCTCAGGGAAATCACCGTGTTCAGGCTCACGTAGTACAGCGAGTTGAGGTAACCGGTGTACCAGGCCGGGTCGGTGAAAATCACCTTGTAGTTGGCGAATGTGAAATCCTGCGGAAACAGGGTCAGGCCGCTGAGGATTTCGGTGTTGCTCTTGAAGGACATGTTCAGCAGCCAGTAGATCGGCACCAGCAGGAACAGGATGTAGATCAGCAATGGAATCAGCTTTCTCTTGCTCATGATGGGCCTCAGCGGTTGGCGTCAGAGTGAGTCATGGCGGTGTAGAACAGCCAGGACACCAACAGGATGATCAGGAAGTACACCAGCGAGAAAGCCGCCGCCGGGCCGAGGTCGAACTGCCCGATGGCCATCTGCGTCAGGGTCTGACTGAGGAAGGTCGTGGCATTCCCCGGTCCGCCGCCCGTGAGCACGAACGGTTCGGTGTAGATCATGAAACTGTCCATGAACCGCAGCATCACCGCGATCAACAGCACGCTCTTGAGCTTGGGCAACTGGATGTGTCGGAAAACCGCCCAGGCCGATGCGCGATCAATCCGCGCGGCTTGGTAATACACGTCCGGAATCGCCCGCAACCCGGAGAAACACAACAACGCCACCAACGACGTCCAGTGCCAGACGTCCATCACCAGCACCGTGACCCAGGCGTCCATGGTGTTCGCCGCATAGTTGTAGCTGATGCCCATGGCATTGAGGCTCGACCCTAGCAAACCAATGTCGGCCCGGCCGAAGATCTGCCAGATCGTCCCGACCACGTTCCAGGGAATCAGCAGCGGAATGGCTAGAATGATCAGCACCAACGACGACCAGCGGCCCTTGGTCGGCATGGTCAGGGCGATGGCGATGCCCAGCGGGATTTCGATCAGCAACACGCAGCCGGAGTAGATGAACTGACGGAGTAGCGAGTCATGCAAGCGGGGATCGAGCAGCACCTGCTTGTACCAGTCAGCGCCGACGAAGTAGCGGCTGGACTGGTCGAAGATGTCCTGCACCGAATAGTTGACCACGGTCATCATCGGGATCACCGCACTGAACGCCACCAGTAAAAACACCGGCAGGACCAGCCACCAGGCCTTGTTGTTCTGCACCTTATTCATGGCTGCACCTCCAAGAGGTAATCGTCGGCATAGACCATCAACCACTGCGCCGGGAAACTGATATACGCCGTGCCTTCCGGCACCGGTTTGTCTTCCGCCAACCTCACTTTCAACGGCGCGCCATCGAGGTTCAGGGTCATGATCTTGTAGGTGCCGAGGTCTTCGACGTGTACGACCTGTGCCTTCATTGCGTCGTCAAACGGCTCGTCCCACACATGCACGAATTCCGGACGGATGCCGACCTTCAGGGTTTTCCACTCGGACTCAGCGATGCGTTGCTGCTGCGCCTCGGACAAAGGCAAGTGCGTCGAGGCGAATCCGACGCCACCCGGTTGCGGCTGCACCTCGATCAGGTTCATGCCCGGACTGCCGATGAAGTAGCCGACAAACGTGTGGCTCGGCCGTTCGAACAATTCCCGTGGCGTACCGAATTGCACGATCTGCCCGCCGTACATCACCGCAATCTTGTCGGCAAAGGTCGAGGCCTCCAGTTGATCGTGGGTGACGTAGACCATGGTGATGTTGAACTGCTCGTGGATCTGCTTGAGCTTGCGCCGCAGTTTCCACTTCAGGTGCGGGTCGATCACGGTCAGCGGCTCATCGAAGAGGATCGCCGACACGTCATCGCGCACCAGTCCGCGGCCCATGGAGACTTTCTGTTTTTCGTCGGCGGTGAGGTTGCGCGCCTTCTTGCTCAGCAGCGCCTGAAGGTCGAGGACTTCAGCGATTTCCTGGACCTTGGTATGAATTTTCGCCTCGGCCATGCCCTGATTGCGCAGCGGAAACGCCAGGTTGTCGAACACCGTCATGGTGTCGTAGACCACCGGAAACTGGAAAACCTGAGCGATGTTGCGCTTCTCCGGGGTCAGGTCGTTGACCGCCTTGCCATCGAACAGCACATGCCCCTGGGACGGACTGAGCAACCCGGAAATGATGTTGAGCAAGGTCGACTTGCCGCAACCCGAAGGCCCGAGCAACGCATACGCACCGCCCTGCTCCCAGACGTGGTCCATCTCGCGGATCGCGTAATCCTCGGGGCCGGTTGGCGTGCGGGTGTAACTGTGGGCGAGGTTCTGCAAACGGATTTCGGCCATCAGGCAACCCTCGCGATACGGCGACCGGGCGCCTGGACCAGACGTCCCTGCGCATCGAACACAAACAGTTTATGGGTCGGTATGTAGATGCGAATCGGCGCATCGACGTCGTATTCGTGCACGCCGGGCAAATGCAGCACCAACAGGAAATGCTCGTTGCGCACGTGCAGGAAGGTTTCCGAACCGCTGATCTCGGCGACCTCGACGGTCACCGCCAGTTCGAGATCATCGTCGTTGCTCGGCACCAGCGAGATATGGCTCGGACGCACGCCGAAGCGGAACTCGCCCTCGCCTACCGGGCGCAAATCCACGTTCAACGGGAAGTGCACGAAATTGGCGAAGCTGACTTCGTTGCCGGCGATGCGCCCCGGCATCAGGTTGATCGGCGGCTCGGAGAACAGCTCCGCCGCCAGCACCGATTGCGGCTGGTGATAGACCTCGGCGGACTTGCCGCTCTGGATCACCCGCCCTTCATGAAGAATGGTGGTGGTGCCGCCCAGCGCCAGCGCTTCGTTGGGCTCGGTGGTGGCGTAGATGGCGATGGTGTGCCGCGCCATGAACAGCTCGCGCATTTCCTGGCGCAGTTCCTCGCGCAGTTTGTAGTCGAGGTTGACCAGCGGTTCGTCGAACAGGATCAGCTCGGCGTCCTTGACCAATGCGCGGGCCATGGCCGTACGCTGTTGCTGGCCGCCGGAGAGTTCCAGCGGGTAGCGCTGGAGAAACTTCTCGATGCGCAGCATCTTCGCGGTTTCCAGCACTTTGCTCTGAATCAGCTCGTTGGAAACACCGCCCTGGCGCAACGGCGAGGCGATGTTCTCGAACACCGTCATGGTCGGGTAATTGATGAACTGCTGATAGACCATCGACACGTTGCGCAAACGCACCGGGCGTTGGGTGACGTCGACGCCGTTCATCAGGATGCGGCCGCTGTCGGGCTTGTCCAGACCGGCCATCAGGCGCATGAGACTGGTTTTGCCGGACAGCGTGCGGCCGAGTAAAACGTTGAAGGAACCGGGTTCAAAACTAAGGCACGCATCGTCGATCCAGGTCTGGCCCTCGACGGTGCGGCTGACGTGCTCCAGAGTGAGTGACATGGCTCGGCCTTTTTATTATTGGAGTCAAGCGACTGGAGCAGTAGAGCGAGTTTCATGCCAGGAATTGCAAGTTATTGATCTGGTTTGAAAAACCCTTATCAAGAGGAAAAGCCGAGTTCGTTGCTGAACAGAAATGAACAACCGTGACTGAACAATTGAACAGTTCAAAGATTGACAATGAACAATAGTGAACAACACTCTACGGACTGTTCGCGCTACCTGTAGGAGCCAGGCAAGCCGGCTCCTACAGAACGCTTCGGGCGCAAGGACAGAATTGCAAAACCTGTGGGAGCGGGCTTGCTCGCGAAAGCGGTGTGTCGGTCGACATCGATGCTGACTGACACACCGCTTTCGCGAGCAAGCCCGCTTCCACAGGGGGAATACCTATAACAACAATAAAAGCGTTACTCAGAGGCTGACTGTCATGGCCGCACCTGCCCCCGCGTTATCCCACGACGCCATCATCCAGGACTCCTGGTCCCGATGCCGCGCGTTTGGTCTCGATCACCAAAGCGCCCCCGCATTCGATCAACTGCCCGCCGAAGGCATCGCGCAGTTGCTGGAAAGCCAGCACTCACTGGTGCAGACCACCCATCAGGAAGTCCTGCCGTATTACGAGAACATTCTGAGCAATTCCAATTGCCTGATCATGCTCGCCGACAATCAGGGCCAAGTCCTGACTTCCTGGGGCACCCAGCGCTTTATCGAGCCGAGCCTGACCCGCGGTTTCAGCGCGGGCGCGAGCTGGATGGAGCGCTGCAGCGGCACCAATGCGATCGGCACCGCGCTGGCCTGCGAGCAGGCGGTGCACATCGAGCACGATGAACACTTCCTCAAGGCCAACCGCTTCATGACCGGTTCCGCCGCGCCGATTTTCGATGCCGAACGCAAAGTCATCGCGGTGCTGGACGTGTCCAGCGACAGTTACTTGCCGCCGTCCCACACCCTCGGCATGGTCAAGATGATGAGCCAGACCGTGGAAAACCGGCTGATCCTCAACTTGTTCCATGGCCAGCACTTTCAACTGACGTTCAACACCGGGTTGAACAACCTCGACAGCCAATGGGCCGGGTTGCTGATTTTCGATGAGAGCGGCCAAGTGCTCTCAGCCAATCGCCGGGCCGACAATCTATTGGGTATCAGCCTGTCGCGGGTCAGTGTCGAGAGTCTGTTCAAGGTGTCGCTGCTGGAACTGCTGAATCAGCCGGATGGCTTGCCCTTCTCCCTCCAGGCCTCCGGGCGCAACCGCTTCCAGTGTCTGTTGAAGCGTCCGAAACAGGCACCGATTCAGGCGCGGCTATTCTCTGAAACAAAGAGTGCTGAACCCGCTACGACCGCGCCCGCCGCGATCAGCCTCAATACGCTGCACTTTGGCGACAGTCGCGTTGAAAAAGCCGTGCGCCAGGCTGAGCGCTTGCTGGAAAAAGACATTCCGCTGTTGATTCACGGCGAAACCGGGGTCGGCAAGGAAGTGTTCGTCAAAGCCCTGCATCAGGCCAGCTCTCGCAGCAAACAACCGTTCATTGCCGTCAACTGTGCAGCGATCCCCGCCGAACTGGTGGAGTCCGAGCTGTTTGGCTACGAGAAAGGTGCGTTCACCGGCGCGAATCAGAAAGGCAGCATCGGGCTGATCCGCAAGGCTGACAGAGGCACGCTGTTCCTCGATGAGATTGGCGACATGCCATTGCCGACTCAAGCGCGGCTGTTAAGGGTGTTGCAGGAACGATGCGTTCAACCGGTGGGCAGCAGCGAGTTGTACCCGGTGGACATTCGCATCATCTCGGCGACAAACCGCTCGTTGCGCGAGCAGGTTCAGTTGGGCCGGTTTCGCGAAGATCTTTATTACCGGATCGGCGGTTTGACCCTGGAATTGCCACCACTACGGGAACGCAGCGACAAGCAGGCATTGTTCAAACGGTTGTGGGAGCAGCATCGCGATCCGTCGCAGTGGGCCGGGTTGAGCCGTGAAGTGATGGAGTTGTTCAGCCGTCATCCGTGGCCGGGGAATTTAAGGCAGGTCAGCAGCGTGATGCAGGTGGCGTTGGCGATGGCCGAGGAACAACCGGTACGGCCGGAGCATTTGCCGGATGATTTTTTTGTCGATCTGGAGATGGAGCCGGTGGATTCGCCGGAAAGCCTGGCGGTGGACTTGAATGATGCCGAGGATTTGAATCGGCAGTTGCAGGCGGCTGGGGGGAATATTTCGCACTTGGCGCGGCGGTTGGGCGTGAGTCGGAACACCCTTTACAAGCGATTGCGCCAGGCTGAGTGACAAGCTAGCCGCACCTGCTGTGTTCGGCTTGAGACCTTCGCGAGCAAGCCCGCTCCCACAGTAGTCCGAGGTGCATTCCGATTTCGCGAACGACGCATCCCCCCTGTGGGAGCGGGCTTGCTCGCGAAGGCGTCATTCGAGACACCACAGCACTTGCGCCCAACCCAAAAACAAAAACCCGCACAAGGCGGGTTTTGTTTTTTAGCAATCACAGCAATCAGTCAGCCAGACGCCAGGTCGTGCCGCCCTTGCCGTCTTCCAGCACCACGCCCATCGCGGTGAGCTGGTCGCGGATACGGTCGGATTCCGCCCAGTCTTTACCCGCACGAGCCGCCAGGCGCGCAGCAATCAGCGCATCAACCTCAGCCGCATCAACCCGCCCTTCAGCACCGGCCTGCAGGAAGTCATCAGCCTCAAGCTGCAACACCCCCAACACACTGGCCAGTTCCTTCAAACGCGCCGCCAGACCCGCCGCCGCATCAAGATCGCTCTCGCGCAGACGGTTGATCTCGCGAACCATCTCGAACAGCACCGCGCAGGCTTCCGGCGTGCCGAAGTCGTCGTTCATCACCTGAGTGAAACGCTCGACAAAGGCTTCGCCGCCAGCAGGCGCCACGCTCGGCAGGCCTTTCAACGCATGGTAGAAACGCTCGAGTGCGCCTTTGGCGTCCTTGAGGTTGTCTTCCGAATAGTTGATCGCGCTGCGGTAATGGCTCGACACCAGCAGGTAACGCACGACTTCCGGGTGATACTTTTCCAGCACGTCGCGAATGGTGAAGAAGTTGTTCAAGGACTTGGACATCTTCTCGCCATTGATGCGAATCATGCCGCAATGCATCCACGCGTTGGCGTAGGTCTTGCCGGTGGCCGCTTCGCTCTGGGCGATTTCGTTTTCGTGGTGCGGGAACTCGAGATCGCTGCCGCCGCCATGAATGTCGAAGGTCTCGCCCAGGCAGCAGGTCGACATCACCGAGCACTCGATGTGCCAGCCCGGACGACCGTCGCCCCACGGCGATGGCCAGCTCGGCTCACCCGGCTTGGCGCCTTTCCACAGCACGAAGTCCAGCGGGTCCTGTTTCGACTCGTCGACTTCGATCCGCGCGCCGATGCGCAGGTCTTCAATCTTCTTGCGCGACAGTTTGCCGTAACCCATGAACTTGGCGACGCGGTAGTACACGTCGCCATTGCCCGGTGCGTAGGCGTAACCCTTGTCGATCAGGGTCTGGATCATCGCGTGCATGCCGGGAATATGCCCGGTGGCGCGCGGTTCCATGTCCGGCTTCTGGATGTTCAGGCGCGCTTCGTCTTCGTGCATCGCCGCGATCATGCGCTCGGTCAAGGCTTCGAACGACTCGCCGTTCTCGTTGGCCCGATTGATGATCTTGTCGTCAATGTCGGTGATGTTGCGCACGTAAGTCAGGTCGTAGCCGCTGAACCGCAACCAGCGGGTCACCAGGTCGAACGCGACCATGCTGCGGCCATGGCCCAGGTGGCAGTAGTCGTACACGGTCATCCCGCAGACGTACATGCGCACCTTGTTGCCATCCAGCGGCTTGAAGACTTCTTTGCTCTTGGTGAGCGTGTTGTAGATCGAAAGCACGTTAGAGGTTCCTTGAATCACTGGCCCCACGAATCACGCAAGGTCACGGTACGGTTGAACACCGGACGACCTGGTTTCGAGTCCTTGATATCCGCGCAGAAGTATCCTTCGCGCTCGAACTGGAAACGGTCCTCCGGCTGTGCGTTGCCCAGCGAAGGCTCGGCACGACAACCAGTGAGTACTTGCAGCGAATCAGGGTTGATGTTGTCCAGGAAACTGGCGCTGTCTTCGGCCTTTTCAGGGTTCGGCGAGCGGAACAGGCGATCGTACAGACGCACTTCGCACTCGACGCTGGCCGCGGCCGGCACCCAGTGAATCACGCCTTTGACCTTGCGGCCTTCAGGGTTCTTGCCCAGGGTTTCCGGGTCGTAGGAGCAACGCAGTTCGACGATGTTGCCATCGGCGTCCTTGATCGCTTCGTCGGCACGGATCACGTAGCTGCCGCGCAGACGCACTTCGCCAGCCGGTTCCAGACGCTTGTAGCCTTTTGGCGGCTCTTCCATGAAGTCTTCACGGTCGATGTAGAGCTCACGGGCGAACGGCAGAACGCGCACGCCCATGTCTTCTTTCGGGTGGCACGCCAGTTCGAGGTTCTCGACCTGCCCTTCCGGGTAGTTGGTGATCACGACTTTCAGCGGACGCAGCACGCACATGGCGCGCGGGGCGCTGTGGTCGAGGTCGTCACGGATGCTGAATTCAAGCATGCCGAAGTCGACCACGCCGTCGGAACGGTTGGTGCCGATCATTTCGCAGAAGTTGCGGATCGATTTTGGCGTGTAGCCACGGCGGCGGAAGCCGGACAGCGTGGACATGCGCGGATCGTCCCAACCGTGAACGTGCTTTTCATCGACCAGCTGCTTGAGCTTGCGCTTGCTGGTGATGGTGTAGTTCAGGTTCAGACGGCTGAATTCGTATTGGCGCGGGTTTGCCGGGACAGGCAGGTGCTCGAGGAACCACTCGTACAGCGGACGATGGCTTTCGAACTCCAGGGTGCAGATCGAGTGGGTGATGCCTTCGATGGCGTCCGACTGACCGTGGGTGAAGTCGTAGTTCGGGTAGATGCACCACTTGTCGCCGGTCTGGTGGTGATGCGCGTGACGGATGCGGTACATGATCGGGTCGCGCAGGTTCATGTTCGGCGAGGCCATGTCGATCTTGGCCCGCAGCACGCGTGCGCCGTCCGGGAATTCACCGGCGCGCATGCGGGCGAACCAGTCGAGGTTTTCTTCCACGGAGCGATCACGGAACGGGCTGTTCTTGCCCGGCTCGGTCAGGCTGCCACGGTATTCCTTGGCCTGTTCCGGGCTCAGGTCATCGACGTAGGCCTTGCCGGCCTTGATCAGCTCGACGGCCCAGTCGTGCAACTGGTCGAAATACTGCGAGGCGTAGCGCACTTCGCCGGACCATTCGAAGCCCAGCCATTTGACGTCGCTTTCGATCGCGTCGATGTATTCCTGGTCTTCCTTGGCCGGGTTGGTGTCGTCGAAACGCAGGTGGGTGACGCCGCCAAACTCCTGGGCCAGACCGAAGTTCACACAGATCGACTTGGCGTGACCGATGTGCAGGTAACCGTTGGGTTCAGGCGGGAAACGGGTGACGATCTGCGTGTGCTTACCCGAGTCCAGGTCCGCCTGGATGATCGGGCGCAGGAAATTGACCGGCACGGCAGGGCCGGTCTTGGAATTCGAGGTAGGGTCGACAGTGGGCTTGCTCATAGGATCCTTGAACGTACAAGTGCGCGGCCAGTTGGCCAAATCAAAGCGGCGGTTAAAACAAAGGGGCTTATCATAGCCGATGCCGTCAAGCCGCTGACAGTACAGGCCGGAAAACGGCTGCATTTAATCGGATGCAAATGAAAAACAGCCTCGAAATTCGCGCCCGGCACGCTAAACTGCGCACCTCGGCCGACATCGGCCGGACCGGTTGAGGGCTCAACAGCCTCGAAACCCACGAATTTCTAAAAGAGTACCGATCATGACCCAAGTCAAACTGACCACCAACCATGGCGACATCGTCCTGGAACTGAACGCTGAAAAGGCACCGCTGACGGTTGCCAACTTCATCGAATACGTCAAAGCCGGTCACTACGAAAACACCGTTTTCCACCGCGTCATCGGTAACTTCATGATCCAGGGCGGCGGTTTCGAGCCAGGCATGAAAGAAAAGAAAGACAAGCGCCCAAGCATCCAGAACGAAGCCGACAACGGCCTGCCGAACGAGAAGTACACCGTGGCCATGGCCCGCACCATGGAGCCGCATTCGGCTTCCGCCCAGTTCTTCATCAACGTCGCTGACAACAGCTTCCTGAACCACAGCGCCAAGACCACTCAGGGCTGGGGCTACGCGGTATTCGCCAAAGTCGTTGAAGGCACCGACGTTGTCGACAAGATCAAAGGTGTTTCCACCACCATGAAATCCGGCCACCAGGATGTGCCAGCAGAAGACGTGATCATCGAGAAAGCCGAGATCATTGAGTGATACTGCTGATTTCAGATTTGCATCTGGAAGAGGAGCGCCCGGACATTACCCGGGCGTTTCTGGATTTGCTCGCCGGGCGCGCCCGCTCGGCGAGTGCGTTGTACATCCTGGGCGACTTTTTCGAGGCGTGGATTGGCGACGATGCCATGACGCCCTTTCAGCGCTCCATCTGCCAGGCCCTGCGCGAACTCAGCGACAGCGGCACGGCCATTTTTCTGATGCACGGCAATCGCGACTTCATGCTTGGCCAGGCCTTTTGCAAACAGGCCGGCTGTACGTTGCTGAAAGACCCGAGTGTCGTGCAGCTCTACGGCGAGCCGGTGCTGTTGATGCACGGCGACAGCCTCTGCACCCGCGACGAGGCTTATATGAAGCTGCGTCGTTACCTGCGTAACCCGATCACCCTGTTCATCCTGCGCCACCTGCCCCTGCGCACTCGCCATAAACTGGCGCGCAAACTACGCAGCGAAAGCCGTGCGCAAACGCGGATGAAGGCCAATGACATCGTGGATGTCACGCCGGAAGAAGTGCCGCAGGTGATGCAGGTCTATGGCGTGAAAACGTTGATTCATGGCCATACCCATCGCCCCGCTATCCACAAGTTGCAGATTGGCGAGCAAGCGGCCAAACGGATCGTGCTGGGGGATTGGGATCGTCAGGGCTGGGCGTTGCAGGTGGATGAGCAAGGGTTTGCGTTGGCGCCGTTCGACTTCATCCCGCCGCCACAACTCGCGCCCCCCGCAAACTAACTGCCCAACACAAAACCCAGTGTGGGAGCGGGCTTGCTCGCGAAGGCGGTGTGTCAGTTGGCATTGATACTGGATGACACACCGCTTTCGCGAGCAAGCCCGCTCCCACATTGGTTCTTTACCTGACTCTAGTGACCGGAAGCAGCCGGCCCCGCCTTCGCCGCAAACGGCGGCTTCGCCAGCCACACAATCACGATCAACCCCATGAACGCCCACCCCAGCAGCGTGAAGTAATCCACGGTGGAGAGCATGTACGCCTGACTGGTCAGCACATGATCCAGCTGCGCATACGCCGGGTTGCTCGCACCGCCCAGACTGTTCAACGCCTCGCGGGTCGCGGGCTCATAAGTGCTGATGCTTTCGCTCATATAGGCATGATGCTGATCCGCTCGGCGAATCCAGATCCAGGTGGTCAACGACGCCGCAAAACTACCGCCCAGCGTC
This sequence comes from Pseudomonas sp. LBUM1670, assembly GCF_059695695.1. NCBI lineage: Bacteria > Pseudomonadati > Pseudomonadota > Gammaproteobacteria > Pseudomonadales > Pseudomonadaceae > Pseudomonas > Pseudomonas sp. LBUM1670. The sequence goes on from NZ_CP166783.1 coordinate 3,696,139, forward strand.
CGCAGGAAGGTCGCGAGACCCGCGCCATCGGCGATCTGGCTCGGTGGCAGGTCCGACATCAAAATGCTCAAGGTCGGCATGAAGAACAGCGCCACACCAATCCCCATGAACAGTTGCACCAGGGCGATGTGCTGGAAGTCCACTTCGTTGGTAAACCCGGCGCGCATGAAGCAGCTCAGGCCAATCGCCAGGAACGCCAGACCGGCCAGTAACCGCAGGTCGAATTTGTGCGCGTACTTGCCGACAAATGGCGAGAGGATCACCGGCAGAATCCCGATCGGCGCCACCGCCAGACCGGCCCAGGTCGCGGTGTAACCCATCTGGGTTTGCAGCCATTGCGGCAGGATCAGGTTGATCCCGAAGAACCCGGCGTAACCCAACACCAGCACAATCGTGCCGATACGGAAGTTGCGATACGCGAACAGCCGCAGGTTGACCACCGGGTGCTGATCGGTCATTTCCCAGATCACGAACACCGCCAGCGCAATCACGGAAATCGCCGCACCGATGAGGATGAAGTTCGATTCGAACCAGTCGAGGTCGTTGCCCTTGTCGAGGATCACCTGCAACGCGCCGACGCCGATGATCAGGGTGATCAGCCCCACGTAATCCATAGGCTGATAGCTGGTCACCACCGGACGCGCCTTGAGCTGCGAACGGACCACCATCACCGCAAAAATCCCGATCGGCACATTGATGAAGAAAATCCACGGCCAGCTATAGCTGTCGGTGATCCAGCCACCCAGAATCGGCCCGGCAATCGGCGCCACCACCGTGACCATCGCCAGCAACGCCAGGGCCATGCCGCGCCTGGCGGGCGGATAGACCGCGATCAGCAGCGTCTGGGTCATCGGGTACAACGGCCCGGCCACCAGACCTTGCAGCACCCGAAAGCCGATCAGCTCCGGCATCGAAGTGGAAATCCCGCAGAGAAACGAAGCCAGCACGAACAGAATGGTCGCCCAGAGAAACAGCTTCACCTCACCAAACCGCCGGCTGAGCCAACCGGTCAGCGGCAGCGCGATGGCGTTGCTCACCGCAAACGAAGTAATCACCCAGGTGCCCTGCTCCGAACTCACGCCGAGGTTGCCGGAAATCGTCGGCAACGCCACGTTGGCGATGGTGGTGTCGAGCACTTGCATGAAGGTCGCCAGCGACAGGCCGATGGTGCTGAGCAGCAGGCTGGGCGGCGTGAAAGACGCGTTATTGCTCATCGCGAGTCCTTTGAAACCTGATTGGCGCTGCGCCTGTTACAGACGCACCTGACTTGTGGGAGCCTTTGTGGCGAGGGGATTTATCCCCGTTCGGCTGCGAAGCAGTCGTAAACGCGGTTTGACTTTAAAATGCTGGGGCCGCTTCGCAGCCCAACGGGGATAAATCCCCTCACCACACAAATCCACTTAGCCACAAAGGCTCGCTCCCACAGGGTCGGTGTCAGCGTTGAACGGTTTTGCTGACCGCTGCGCTGTTGTCGTGGATCAACTGCGTGATCATTGCGTCGGCCTCGGCCAACTGACGGTCGTAGACGTTGGTGCTGAAAGAGGCCTTTTGTGGCGGCTGTTGCGCCAGCACTGGGCCGCTCTGGTCGCGCAGGTTCACATCGACCTGAGTCGACAGGCCAACGCGCAGCGGGTGATCGGCCAGTTCTTCGGCGTTGATGTGGATCCGCACCGGCACACGCTGCACGATCTTGATCCAGTTACCGGTGGCGTTCTGCGCCGGCAGCAGGGCAAACGCGCTGCCGGTGCCGGCGCCGAGGCTGTCGATGGTGCCGCTGAACTTCACGTCGCTGCCGTAGAGGTCGGCCTGGATATCGACCGGCTGACCAATGCGCATGTCGCGCAGTTGGGTTTCCTTGAAGTTGGCGTCGATCCACAGCTGATCCAGCGGAATCACCGCCATCAGCGGGGTGCCCGGTTGCACCCGTTGACCGAGTTGCACAGAGCGCTTGGCGACGTAACCGGTCACCGGTGCAATCAAGGTGCTGCGGGAATTGTTCAGGTACGCCTGACGCAATTGCGCGGCGGCCGACATCACGTCCGGGTGCGACGACACCACCGTGTCATCGACCAGGGCGCTGGTGGTTTTCAGTTGCTGCTTGGCGTTGGCCAAGGCGTTTTGCGCCGAGGTCAGGTCGTCGCGAGCATGGGACAGTTCTTCCTGGGAAATCGCCCCGCCCGCCGCCAGATTTTTCCGGCGGTTGAAGTTGTCCTGGGCCTTTTGCACTTCCGCCTGCTGGGCGTTGACCTGGGCTTTCATGCCGTCGACGTTGCTGTACAAGCCGCGCACCTGGCGCACGGTGCGGGCCAGATTGGCCTGGGCACTTTGCAGACCGACTTCGGCGTCGTTCGGGTCGAAGTTGACCAGCACCTGGCCTTCATGGACCAGGTCGCCATCGTCGGCGCCAATGCTGACCACGGTGCCGGTGACCAGCGGCGTGATTTCCACCACGTTGCCGTTCACATAGGCATCGTCTGTGCTTTCGAACCAGCGCCCGTAGAATTCGTGATAACCCCAGACGCCGACACCGGCGAGGATCACCACGATCGCGAGCACCACCAGCATGACCTTGCGTTTACGCGGGTTGCTGGTATCTGGACTGTTGTCAGCGGTTTGAGTGTTCTCGGCAGTGGCCATGACAATCACCTTGAATTAGTTGTGCTGCGTGGCTGGGGTTGCGTTGGCCGCGGTCAGGGTTTCGCCCTGAAAACCGCCGCCCAGCGCTTGCATCAGTTGGATCGACAGGTCGATCTGCTCGGCATTCAGGTTGGCCAGCTGACGCTGGGCCTGGAGCAATTGCTGCTCGATGCTGAGCACGTCCAGGTAGTTTCCGATGCCGGAACCGTACCGCTGGACCACGGTGTTGTAAGAATCCTGGGCAATGTCGGTCGCGTGCTGCTGCGCGCCGATCTGCCGGCCGATATCGCGCAACTGGTTGATGGTGTCGCTGACATCACCCAGCGCTCTCACCAGATTTTTGTTGTACTGCGCCACCGCAAGGTCGTAATCGGCGTCGCGGGCATCAAGGTCGGCGCGCAGGCGGCCGCCGTCGAAAATCGGCACCGAGATCGTCGGCGCGATATTGAAGAATCGACTGGCCGAACCGAACATCGCGTCGCCCAACAATGATTCCGCACCGGCTGCGGCGCTAAGGTTCAGGTTGGGATAGAACCGCGTTTTACCGGCGTCGATGTTCTTGCTCGCCGCCTCGACGCGCCAGCGCGCAGCGACCAGATCCGGGCGACGACCGAGCAACTCGGCGGGCAGGACCGACGGCAACGCGACGGCGCTGGCCTGAAGAATCTTCGGCCGGGCGATTTCGTTGCCGCGATCCGGGCCTTTGCCGAGCAATACCGCCAAGGCGATTTTCGCGCTTTGCAGGCGTTTCTCGGCGTCGATCAGGCTGGCTTCGGAAGTGGCTTCGAGGCTTTCGGTTTGCTGGAACTGGTACTGACTGTCGATCCCGGAACTCAGGCGACGCTGGCTCAGGTCGAGCATTTGCCTGGTGCGTTTGAGGTCTTCCTGCGCCAAGTCATGAACAATGTGCGCCTGACCCAGATCGCTGTAGGCGCGAGCGACGTCGGCAGCCAACGTCAGTTGCGCGGCCTGCTGATCGACTTCGGCAGCGCGGGCCTGGCCCAACGCAGCTTCCCAGGCGTCACGCTGACCGCCCCACAGGTCGAAGTTGTAATTGAAACTGGCGCCGATGTTACGCACGGTGGAGTACGCATCACCCTCGCCCCTCGGGTCTTGATCGCGGGCCAGACGCGAACGGCTGACGCCGGCGCTGGCATCGAGGGTCGGCATCCGCGCAGCGTCGGCGGCATACGCAGCGGCGCTGGCCTGATGGGCGCGGGCGTCGGCGATTTGCATGTCGGGGCTGTCGTGAAGGGCTTCGCGAATCAGACCGTCGAGTTGTGGGTCGCCGAGGCTTTTCCACCAATCGCTTTTCGGCCAGGCCGCGGGCAACAGGGTCACGCCGCTGAGGGATTGCCCGGCCTTGAGGGTTTTCGCATCGAGGCTTTTGCCTTCGGTGGTCAGGCCGCTGTAGCTGGCGCAACCGGCGAGAGTCATGGCCGCCAGCACCAGGCTCAGGCCGGCACGCAAGGTTTTGTTGCTCATTGGTCACCTACCCGCAGCAACGTGATCGAGTCACCGGCTGCCACCAGGATTTTCTTCAGGATCTGTTCCAGGGTTTTCAGCTCGTCCGGGGTGAGCGCGCCGGCCAGTTCGTTCATGGCGTCGGCGCCGACTTCCGGCAGGCGGTCGGCCAACTGTTGGCCTTGCTCAGTTAACACAAGCTGCACCTGACGGCGGTCCGCTTCGGAACGTTGGCGGGCGAGGAAACCTTTCTGCTCCAGACGATCGAGCATGCGGGTCATCGAACCACTGTCGAGCGACAGATGGCGGCACAGCTCGGCCGGGGAATCGACGCCGTACTGGGCCATGATGATCAGCACTTTGAACTGCGCGGCGGTGATGCCGTGGGGTTCCATGTGCGTGTCGATGAGCCGGTCCTTGAGCAGCGCGGCGCGCCCGAGCAAGAGGCCGAGATGGCACGTGTGGAATTCGTCCGGGGTGAAATGTTTCATCTGATCACCAATTAGCTGCCTAGGCAGAGAATGTATGACGAGATGTTACTGCCTAGGCAGAGAATGTCAACGTAATAGTTAGGTTGCTTTGTATTTGGCTGATAAGTGGTGCGGAATTTGGGGTGACCGGGCAGCCGCCTTCGCGAGCAAGCCCGCTCCCACATTGGTTCTGCGGCGTGCACAAATCCAATGTGGGAGCGGGCTTGCTCGCGAAGGGCGCGACTCGGTTTCGGAGAGGAACGGGGTCTAAAAATCCCGCTTGTAGAAGATATCCAGCGAACTGGCGACGCCGCCCGCCGCTTCGAGGTAAACCTTCTTGCTCAGCTTGTAGCGCAAGGCAATGGTGTTGGCCGGCTCAAAAACCCCAACCCCGTAACGCAAACTGAGCTTCTCGGAAAGGTTACCGCTGGCGACCACGCTCGTTGTATTGCCGCTGCCTTCGGTATCGAGCTGGAAATCCTGAATCCCCAGATCGCTGGCCAGTTTGCCGGTCATCCCGGAACTGCCCATCAAACCCAGACCGAGCGCGGCCTGCGCCAGCATGTTGTTGTCTTCACCGGTGGTGCTCAGCGGACGCCCCAGTACCAGATAGGACAAGGCCTGTTCCTGACTCATCGCCGGTTCGGAGAATATCTGCGTGGTCGGCTGCTCGGCGCTGCCGCTCAGGCGAATACCGGCGATGACGTCGTCGGTCTGGCGAATCGCCTCGATGTCCAGATACGGCTGATCGATCGGCCCGGCAAACAGCAGACGCGCCCGGCGCACCGTCAACCGCTGGCCGTAAGCGCGATAACGCCCGTCGTTGAGCCACAGCTCGCCGCGCGTGTCCATGTTGTCGCCGATGTGCACATGCCCTTGCAGGTTGGCGGTCAGGCCAAATCCGGCGAAACTCAGTTTGTCCTCGCCGACCGCCACATCAATGTCCATTTTCATCGCCAGCGGCGGTTTGCCCTCTTCGGTCTGCTGCCCGATGATCACCGTGTCACCGGACACTTTGACCGTCGATGGCGGCAACTCGCGCACGGTGATTTCACCTCTGGGCACCCGCACTTTGCCGGCGATGGACAACTCGTCGCCCTTCATCGAGATCTTCAGGTCGGGCGCCACTTCAAGCTTGGCGTACGGCTCGACCGTGACCGGCAATTGCGTACCCTTGAGCGCCAGATCCACCACCAGCGCCTGACCCCAGCCGATAGTGCCGTTCAGGCTGCCCTGCCCGCTCTTGCCGCTTTTCCAGCCGCCGTTCAATTGCACGGTTTCGCCGGCGATCACCGCTTGAAGTTGCAAGGCTTCAAGGTCCATCGGCAACTCAGGCCCGGAGACTTCACCGTCGCTGAGCAGCAGATTGCCGTTGACTAAAGGCGCCATCAGCGTGCCCGCGATCGTGCCGTTGCCATTCAGGCGTCCAGTCAGTTTCTCGACCATCGGCACAAACGGCCGCGCCACGGACACGTCGAGGCCATTGAGACGGAACGCGCCGGTCAGCGGTTTGTTCTTCGGCAGCGGATTGATCTGCGCTTGCACACTCAACTCGCCGAGCTTGCCGCCGACGAAGTTGAGGTCAGTGTCGATGCGCTTGGGCGTCAGTTTGCTGGTGAGTGTCAGGGTTTGGTACGGGAAGTCCAGCCACTGATCCTTGTCCTTGATGCGCAAGGTGCCGCCGCTGGCATCGAGGCTGATCTGGCCGTTCGGGCCACTGGCCGGCAGGTCCAGTTGCACGTCGGCGTTGAGCCGGCCCTTCCAGGCGAAATCCTTCGGCAGCCACTGAGCCAGGCTGTCGATCGGGAATTGCTTGAGGTGGTAACGCAGCTTCGGCTCCGGCATCAGGCGCTGGTCTTCACCGCACAGACTGGCCGGCCCGGACATCCAGCAATGGGCGCCGAAGTTGATTTTGCCGTCCGCCAGCCGTTCGAGTTTCGCCGGACCTTGCAGCTTCCAGTCCTGACCGCCGGCCTGGATATCGCCACTGGCCAGACGCCCGCGCCAGTTGCCCTTGTCCAGATTACCGTCGAAGCCGAGGGCCAACTTCAGCTGCGGGCCTTGCAGATCGAGCGCCAGTCTCTGGTTTTTGATATCGCCCTGACCGCTGGCGGTCAGCGTCCCCAGTGAGGTGTCGCCGGTCTGAATGCCGCTGCCCTTGAGGTCGATTTTCGCCCGCTGCGCGCTGTCGAGGGTGGCGTCGAGATTCAGGCTTTTCAGGCGATTGTCTTCGAACGCCAATTGCGTGCCCTGCAACCCGAGCTTGCCTTGCGGCGCCTTGAGCGTGCCGGCGACATCGACGCGGCCGTTGAGCTGACCGCGCAATTGCGGCCAGAGCTGGGCCAGGCGCGGCAGCTTGATGTCGATCTGGCCGGCGAGCTTCTGTTGCAGGCTGCCCTTGCCGGTGATGCTGTTATCACCCAGACGGATTTGCAGCGCGCTGAGGTTCCATAGCTCACCGGCGCCGTCGGCTTTCGCTTGCAAAACGGCCGGTTGGCCACGCAGCTTGCCCTTCAGATCGAGGTCCGCGTTCAGGCTGAGCGTTTCATTCTTCATCTCGCCTTTGCTGCGCAACGGCCCGGCCAATGTGCCCGGCAACTCTGCTACCCAATACGCCGGATTGATCGCCGACAGGTCCAGCGCCGTATCCCACGCGATGCCATCGGCAAATTGCAGGTTCAGGTGCCCTTCGGCCTTGCCCTGCCCGGCTTCAAGCTGGATTTGTTGCAGGTAGATTTTCGTCAGGTCACCAGCGAACGGGCTGCTCAGGCTGAACGCCCCGGCCGGGCCATCCAGTGCAGCCTTGAAATTTCCAAGGTATTTGCCGTCGGTGTAAGAGACTTCACCGTTGAAACTGCGCAGCGCCACTTCCGGCTCGTCGATCAGCGGATAGAGCCGGTGCCAGGGGAAATCCAGCCAGTCGATTTTCGCCGTGGCGTTCAGGCCTTTGCTCCAGTCCAGAGCGCCGGTGAGCTTGAGGCTTTGCTTGCCGTTGGCGGTCAGGTCCAGCGCGGCGATCTGCGCGCCGTTGGCGTCGACCTTGCCTTGCAGCAACAACGCGACCGGGCCTTGCTCGGCGGGCAGCGTGGCGTTGCCGCGCAACTGGTAACCGTTTTTCAGGTCGCCGTCGCCGGTGAGCTCCACTTGATTGAGTTGCAGCGTATCCGGCAGATCGGCACTGGGCTTGAAGCCGTCAGCGGTGATCCGCACCTTGGCCGGCAGGTTGTCCACCAGCGGCTGCAACTCGCCGGTCAGTTGGCCGTTCAGGTAACCGCGGCTGTCGGCTTTCAGGTTCAGGGTTTTCAGCAGGTCGCCGTCAATCTTCAGCGCCAGCGCCCAAGGCTCAGGGGCTGGCAGGGTCAGTTTGCCCTCGGCCTTGAGCGGCCAGTTGCCGGTGGGCTGCAACAGGCCGGACAGGTTCAGGCTCAGATCGTCGCGCTGCAGTTGCACGGAATCGATCTGCAAACCCTGTTCGGTCCAGTGCGCCGCCAGTTGCAGGCCTTTGAGTTCTTCGCTGCCGTTGAACAGCAGACTGCCCACCTGCACGTCGCCCAGCTCGATCGCCAGTGGCAACTTCAAGTCCGGGAGACTGATCGGGCCGCTGCTTTCTTCTTCGCTGCCCGGCGGGAATTGCAGGCTGACCTGGTCGGCCTTCAACTGCTCGATACACAGGGTCATGCGCGTCAGGCACAACGGCGACCAGGCAAAAATCACCTTGCTCAGTTCAACTCGGCTGGTGTCCTGCTGCCAGACCAGATAGTCGGCACTCCACTGTCCGCCCAAACGGCCCTGGAAATTCTCGACGGTCAAACCCGGCACAAACCCGAGCGCCCAACGGCTACCGCTCGCCGTGCCCAGCACTGCGGTTACGGTCAGCAGCACCAGCATCAGCAGCGCCAGAATCGCCAGCAGCGTTACTTTCAAACCACGCTTCACAGCTCAGGCCCCATGGAAAAGTGCAGTCGAATGCCGCCGTCGTCGTCCATCGCGTGGGCCAGGTCGAGGCGAATCGGCCCCACCGGCGACACCCAGCGCACGCCGATACCGACGCCGGTCTTGAGGTCAGGCAGTTCGAGTGTGTTGAAGGAGTTGCCCTGGTCGATAAACGTCGCGACCCGCCATTTTTCGGCGATGGAATATTGATACTCGACGCTGCCGGCAATCATGTAGCGGCCACCGATGCGGTCGCCGTCGGAGTTTTCCGGAGACAGGCTCTGATAGTCATACCCGCGCACGCTCTGATCGCCACCAGCGAAGAAGCGCAGCGACGGCGGCACCGATGTGTAGCCGTTGGTGGCGCTGCCGCCCACCTGCACCCGACCGAGAAAACGGTGTTTATCGAACACCGTGGTCAAGCCTTTGACCAGCGCCGTGCCGTAAAGCAGGTTGGTGTCGGAACCCAGCCCTTCCTTGGCGACTTTGGTTTCGAATTGCAGGCGATAGCCATTGTGCGGGTCGATGCGGTTGTCGCTTTTCAGGTAGGAATAGCTGACGCCGGGCATCAGCAAGGTGCTCAGCCCCGAGTCGTCGCCGAGTCGATACTCTTCGCGCTGCCATTTCAGCGACACCACCCGCTGCCAACCGCTGGGCAACTTGCTGTGCCACTCGGGACCGAGGGTCAGCAGCTTGCTCAGACTGTCCTTGTCGGCAATTTCTTCATTTTGATAGCCACCGGCGAAACGCAACTTGTCGGTCAGCGGCGGGTCCAGCGGAATGTCGTAGAACAGCCCGACGTTCTGCCGTGGCGCCGAGACTTCGGTTTCCCAGCCATAGCTGTGGCCTTGGGGGTTGACCCAGTGCCGGGTCCAGTTGGCCTTGACCCGTGGGCCAACGTCGGTGGAATAGCCCAGACCGAGGCCCATGGTCCGTGGCTTGCGGGTGTCGAGTTTGACGTCCACCGGGATCACGTCGTTTTTGGACGCGGACGGCGCGGCGTCGACGCGCACGCCTTCGAAGTAGCCGCTTGCCTGCAGATTCTGATTCAGCTCAGCGATCAGTTCGGAGTCATAAGGCGCACCCGCCTTGAACGGCACCATGCGTTGCAGGAGTTCTTCGTCGAACGGCGTATCGCCTTCGAAACTGACCTTGCCAAGGGTATAACGCGGACCGCTTTCGTAGATCAGTTCGATGTCGGCGACGCCCGCTCGCGGGTCGACCGACAGCTTCTGCCGAGTGAAGTGGCCACTGAAAAAACCGAAACGTGAAGCCTGGTTCTGGATCAGGCGTTTGGCGTCTTCGTAGCGGCCGTGATTGAGCACCGCGCCGGTTTTCAGCGCGTCGCTTTTCGGTACGCGAAAGGATTTGAGGGCAGCGGCAGGACCGTCGATGCGAATAGTGACAGTGCGCAAATGCACCGGCTCGCCCGGATCGATGTTGAGCACCAGGCGCGGCGTCTTGCCGCCCTTCACGTCGCTGTCGATTTGCGGCTGGTAATAACCCAGCGCCTGGGCGGCCTTGCGCGCCTGTTCTTCGGCGCCACGACTGAAGCGCAACAAGGCTTCTTCGTCACGATCACCGAGGCTGCCGATATAGCCTTCTATATTGGCCTTCAGTTCGTCGTTGGACGGTTTGATCCGCACATCCAATTCACTTTGCGCCAGCGCCGCGCAACTGGTGATCAGCATCAGCACGCCGCTGGTTATTCTTCCTGGAAACTTCATAGGCGCGGATGCTATCACGAGCTTGGGAGCGTGATAGAGCCTCACATGCCGCGAAAGTTCTACCGTTTATGCCGAGGCGGTTTGCAGCACCTGCGGATTGGCATGAAAAAACACGTGTTCGCGGATCGGCCCGATGGCCACCTCGCCGATTTCCTCATAACCCTGACGCTTGTAGAACTCCAGATAACGTGGATTCCCGGTATCGAGCACCACACCTTCAGAGTGCTCATCGACCGCGCACCAGTTGTGCACCGCTTGCAATAGCTGCTCGCCGAAGTGCTTGCCCTGGAATTGCGGATGAATCCCCAGCAACGGCAACAGGTGCACCGAGTCGGACGGCACGCAGGCCATCACCGCATCGTGGTACTCGAGGTAACGGCGGGTGCAGCGAAACCCGGTGCTGAGCACCATCCGCAGGCGCCAGGCCCAGCTTTCGGTAATGCCGAGGCGACGTTGCGGCGGCGCGATCAGCGCGATGCCGATCAAGCGGTCGTTGACCAGCAGGCCGATAGCCGGCAAATCCTGAAGAAAGTGTTGTTTGACCAGTTCACGCACGGTGGCGCGGACCCGCTGTTCATAACCGGGGCGCTCGGCTTCGAAGAGATAACCGAAGGTCGGCTCGTGGCGGTAGGCCTGGTACAACAGGGAACGGGCTTCACGGGAATAGCCGCTGTCGAGCATGTGGATATCGGCGATGGCGGTCGAGGTTTCGGGCATAGCGGTAGATCTCCCCGGGGCGGTACTCAAAATGGCGACGCTCTTATTGGTACGAGCCTGTGGGCGCCGACACAGTTCCTTGCTGATCCGGAATCAGTGCGGGTGCATAAGCCGTCTTCGCGAGCAAGCCCGCTCCCACAAGGTATAGACCAGTCACAAAAACTGCGGTGTAACATCAATCAATGTGGGAGCGGGCTTGCTCGCGAAGAGGCCGGTACTGCCACTACAAATCGGGCATAACACATCGAATCGTCTCACCTCACGCTGGCCCGATTCCCACAGGTCAGCTAGCATCGCCCTTTTGCCAGGACTGCCGACCATGAAGATCGTCTCCTTCAACATCAACGGGCTGCGTGCTCGCCCCCATCAGCTGGCGGCGCTGATCGAAAAGCATCAACCCGACGTGATCGGCCTGCAGGAAACCAAGGTCCACGACGACCAGTTCCCGCTGGCCGAGGTACAGGCGCTGGGCTATCACGTGTATTTCCACGGGCAAAAGGGTCATTACGGTGTCGCCCTGCTCTCGCGCCAAGAACCGCTGGCGCTGCACAAAGGTTTCGTCACCGATGAAGAAGACGCGCAGCGCCGCTTCATCTGGGGCACCTTCGCCGACGCCAATGGCGTGCCGGTGACCATCATGAACGGCTATTTCCCACAGGGCGAAAGCCGCGACCATCCGACCAAATTCCCGGCCAAGGAACGCTTCTACAACGATCTGCAGCACTTGCTGGAAAGCCAGTTCAACAACGAACAGCCAGTGGTGGTGATGGGCGACGTGAACATTTCCCCGGAAGATTGCGACATCGGCATCGGCCCGGACAACATGAAACGCTGGCTGAAAACCGGCAAATGCAGCTTCCTGCCGGAAGAACGCGAGTGGATGGCGCGTCTGAAGAACTGGGGTCTGGTGGACAGCTTCCGCCACCTGAACCCGGACGTGGCCGACCGTTTCAGCTGGTTCGACTACCGCAGCCGTGGCTTTGAAGATGAACCCAAGCGCGGTCTGCGGATTGACGTGATCATGGCGTCCCACGGCTTGTTGCCGCGGGTGAAGGATGCCGGCGTGGATTACGAACTGCGCGGAATGGAAAAGCCTTCGGACCATGCGCCGATCTGGCTTGAGTTGAGCTGATCTCTACCTGGCAACATAGATCAACTGTGGGAGCGGGCTTGCTCGCCAAGGCGGTGTGTCATTCAACATTTTTGTCGACTGATACACCGCCTTGGCGAGCAAGCCCGCTCCCACAATGTCACTACCTGTCATCTTTCGGACATCTAGCTGACTTATTCTCCCCGCACTTTCTTTCGCTTTATAAGGTGCCGGCATGACGCTGCGCGTTTTATTCCTGTTAATGCTGTGCGCCGGATTGCCAGTCACCGCATCGGCCGGTGACTTGCCGACGCCCAAACAGGGTCCGGTGTTGCGCATCCAGGGTTCCAACACCATTGGCGCGGCATTGGGTCCGGCGCTGGTCGAGGGGTTGATGCGCGAGCAAGGCTTGCTTAAGGTCCACAGCGAAGCTCCGGACACCGCCAACGAACTGCGGGTGGTTGGCGAAACCGCACAGGGTCGGCGGGTCGAAGTGGAAGTCGCGGCACACGGCTCCAGCACCGGCTTCACCACCCTGAAAAATGCCACCGCGGACCTTGCCGCCTCTTCGCGCCCGATCAAGGACAGCGAACTGTTAGCCCTGCAATCCCTCGGCGATCTGAAGAGCCCCGGCGCCGAGCAAGTCATCGCCATTGATGGCCTGGCAATCATCCTTCATCCGCAAAACCCGCTGAATCAACTCGACACCGAGCAACTGGCGCGCATCTTCAGCGGCGAAGTCCACACCTGGGAAGAACTCGGCGGCAGCGGCGGGCCGATTCATCTGTACGCACGGGATGACCACTCGGGCACTTACGACACCTTTAAGGAAGTGGTCCTCAGCCGTCGTGGGAAAACGCTGAACAGCGCGGCGAAACGCTTCGAATCCAGCGAGCAATTGTCCGACGCGGTCAGCCTCGATCCGCAAGGCATCGGCTTCATCGGCCTGCCCTACGTGCGTCAGGCCAAAGCCGTGGCGATCGTCGACGGCCAGTCCCAGGCCATGTTGCCGTTCAGCAGTCTGATTGCCACCGAAGACTATCCGCTGTCGCGCCGGCTGTTCTTTTACCTGCCGCCCAACGGCAAAAATCCATGGGCCGAAGCCTTGGTGGCGTTCGCCCAAAGCAGCAAAGGCCAGGCCATCGTCGCGGCCAACGGGTTTATTGCCCAGACCGTCCAGGCCATGGCCGTCACACCGAATGCGCTGATGCCCGAGGGTTATCAGGCACTCAGCCGTCACGCCCAGCGCTTGACCGTGAATTTCCGTTTCGAAGAAGGCAGCGCAACGCTGGATAACAAGGCCCGGCAGGACCTGACGCGGGTGCTCGATTACATTCAGCAGAACGAGAAGACCCACCAGCAGGTGACGCTGGTGGGGTTTGGCGATGCCAAGAGCGATCCGGCGCGGGCCGACCTGCTGTCGAAACTGCGGGCCATGGCGGTGCGACGGGAGCTGGTGAAAAGCGGCGTGGTGTTTCGCGAGATCCGCGGCTTTGGCGCCGAGATGCCGGTGGCGGCCAACAGTGCGGATGAAGGGCGGATCAAGAATCGGCGGGTTGAGGTTTGGGTGTATTGAATGGCGAAAGGCGAAAGCGTACGCCGATCCCCTGTAGGAGCGAGCTTGCTCGCGATGGACGTCCAGGCAACGCGTTCATTCAGACAGCACGCGTTATCGTTAACGTCCATCGCGAGCAAGCTCGCTCCTACAGGAGCCGAATCAGCCGAGCAATTTCTCCAACTGCGCCGTGGTATCCACCGCCCCCATCGTCTTGGCGGCATCCAGCGCCGAGACGCCATTGGCATCCTTGGCTTTCGGATCGGCACCTTTGCTGATCAGGTAATCGACGATTTCAACGCGATTGAACATCGCCGCCATCATCAGCGCCGTGCGACCGTCGAACGACGAGCCTTCCACTTGCGCGCCAGCTTCGACCAGCGCCTTGACCACCGCCAGGTCACCCTTGAACGCCGCGCCGGCAATCGGGCTCTGGCCGTTGTCGTTGCGGATCTCCGGGTCGGCCTTGTGTTCCAGCAGGACTTTCACGGTTTCCACATGACCGTGGTAAGCGGCCAGCATCAGCAAGGTGTCGCCCTTGTGATTGCGCAGGTTCGGCGGCAGGCCTTTGGTCAGTAACGCAGCCATCATGGCCGCATCGCCCTCGCGCGCCTTGTTGAAGACCTGTTCGGCAAACTCGGCGGCTTCTTCGGGGGTCATCTGGCGGCTTTGATCGGACATTGGAGACTCCACTTACAGTTATTCGCAAAGCCGACAGTTTCCCGAGCGCCCCCGCCACTGTCACTTGTTTTTTCTCAAGGCACGCCATAGCCACAATCAATAGCGGTATTTGCCACCGTGGATGTCCGTCAGCAATTGTTCAGTGACCTGCACGTAAGTCTCGGTCCCCGGTAGCCAGGCGTAAATCGGGTCATCACCGGTTTTTCCTGGGTCGAAGGCTTCGTCCTTGAGCCGGGTCTTCTGGTATTTGAAGGTGCCGGTGGTCTCCATTTTCACTTTCACCCGCAGGAACAACGGCACCGCATACGCCGGCATGTGCTCGCGGGCGAAGGCCAGCAGTTCGCTGAAATCCAGGGTCGCCAGGGATTCGGCTGGCGTGATCGCCGCCATCCCCGCGCGGCCGTTGGTGTTGCGCACTTCCACGCCATAGGCCACGGCTTCGGAAATATTTGGGTGCAGCAGCAGGATGTTCTCGACCTCGGTGGTCGAGACGTTTTCGCCCTTCCAGCGGTAGGTGTCGCCCAGGCGATCGACGAACTGCGCATGGCCAAAACCGATGTTGCGCAGCAGGTCGCCGGTGTTGAAGTAACGGTCGCCCTTTTCGAACACGTCGTGCAGCACGACTTTTTCGGTCTTCTGTGGATCGGTGTAGCCGTCCAGGGGCGCCTTGTCGTCGATCTTCGCCAGTAAAAGCCCCTGCTCGCCCTTGGCCACTTTGCGCATGAAGCCCGTGGCGTCCCGGGTCGGCGCGCCGCTGTCGTGGTCGTAGGCCGCCAGTTCCCAGGACATCAGGGAAAAACCGACGGTGTTGTCGAAGTTGAGAATGTTGGTGAAGCCGATGTTGCCGTCGCTGGCGGCGTACAACTCGCAGATGTGATTCACGCCAAAGCGCGTCTTGAATTCGCGCCATGCGCCGGGGCGCAGGCCGTTGCCGATCATTTTTGTCACGCCGTGCTGGTTGTCGTCAGCACTCGGCGGTTGATCGACGAGGTAGCGGCACAGTTCACCGACATAACCGAGGGTGGTCGCACGGTAGTTGCGCACATCGCTCCAGAACTGGCTGGCGCTGAACTTGCGTCGAATGGCAAACCCCGACGCGCCGCTGATGGCCGAACCCCAGCACACGCACAGCCCGGTAGCGTGATAGAGCGGCAAGGTGCAATAGACGATGTCCGCGGGGCGCATGTCCAGCGCGATCAAGCCGAAGCTCGCGGCGCTGCGCATCCAGCGGCCGTGCTTGAACACGCCGGCCTTGGGCAATCCGGTGGTGCCCGAGGTGTAGATATAGAAACAAGGATCGTCGAAAAAAACCTGCTGGCTGCTGGCAGGGTTGTCGCTGTGGCTGTCGGCCGTCACCGACATCAGGTTAATGAAGCCGTCGGGCGCAATGCCCGGTTGGGTGTAAGTGTCTTGATCGGCGACAAACCAGATGCGCGCCGCGTCGATCGAGACCCGCTCGCGCACCGCCGAAAACGCTGGCACCAACTCTTCACCCACGATAATCGCTGCGGGTGCCACCAGGTTCAGGCTATGAGCCAGGGTATCGCGAGTCTGCGAGGTGTTGAGCAAGGCGCTGATCGCGCCGACCTTGGCCACCGCCAGGATCATCACCAGCAGCTCTGGACGGTTCTCGATGAAGACCGCCACCACGTCGCCCTTGCGGATGCCTTGGGCAATCAGGTGATGGGCGATGCGATTGGCCCACTGATTGACTTGTGAATAGCTGAGCACCGTGGCGCCCTGCAGCAATGCCGGGCCATCGGGATTGCGCAACGTTGCCTGCTCGAAGCTCCAGCCCAGGCCACACGGTTGGGTCGGATCCTTGACGTTGGCAGCTTTCATGCCCTTCACCACCCGCGGGATGGCTTTGGCAATCGAAGGCAGTTTGCGGAGCATCATGCCCCAGGTAATCGTGTCGTTCGTCGTGTAGCTCATGGATGCTCCCGTGCGATTTTTTTATTGTCGGGCGACGGTGATTGAGCCCGAAAATACGTCAACGGTTCTTGAGCTGTACACGCGGTTTTTGAAATGTTTTGTATCCGCGGACGAGGCCTGAGAAATCGAGATCCCCGACGCATCGATTGGTTCCGTGGAATCGTCGTAACCTCGCAAAATGCAGGATGCACGATGGCCATTCATGCAGATTGCACGAATACGAAAAACAGGCTGAGTTTTAACTTATTGATTTATAACGGCTTTTAAAAATAAAGGTGCTGGCACAATCACTGCAACTACCTCTGCATGCTTGCCATTCAAGCGCTTACGGAGCTGATAGACATGAACCTGATCCAAGAAAAATTTTCGTCCCTGTTCTCCAACTTCGAAGTCACCACCCAGCCTCGTCCGGACGGTGGCATTCTGCTGACCTTGCGCAGCACCGAAGGCAAAGTATTCAGACGCTCGATTTCCTACCAGCAATTGCATGCCGGTGATCAGCTGTCATGGGTAATCAGCGCCATCCGCCGCGACCTGGCTGAACAGGCCAGTGAACTGCCACAGATCTCCATGCTGCAGAGCCAGCAGCGGTTTGCGTTGCCGACTTATCATTCGGCGTAAACCGTTTTAACGCTGCAAACAAACAGGCCGTGAAAGCTCTCGCTTCACGGCCTGAGTTGTTTCTGAAATCGCACAAATCCCATGTGGGAGCGGGCTTGCTCGCGAAAGCGGTGTGTCATTCAGCAAAATGTTGTCTGACACACCGCTTTCGCGAGCAAGCCCGCTCCCACAGGTTATGTGTGACGGCGTTAAATTGTGGAAGGATCGATCCGCGCAAAGCTGTCGACGGTCACATGCCCTGCCAGTTCCCCGCCTTCACGGGCCAGTCCACACGTCGCCATTCCCGCCGTACGCGCCGCATCCAGTTCCTCGACAATGTCCGACAGAAACAGAATCTGCGCCGCTTCAAGGCCGATAGCCTGGGTTATGCGCTGGTAAGACTGCGCTTCACGCTTGGGCCCCGACGTGGTGTCGAAATAGCCGCTGAACAACGGCGACAAATCCCCCGCTTCCGAGCAGCTGAAAATCAGTTTTTGCGCCTGAATCGAACCCGAAGAGTAAACAAACAGTTTGAAACCCTCCTGATGCCAGCGCTTCAGCGCTTCGACGGCGTCCGGGTACACGTGGCCTTTCAACTGCCCGGCCTGATAGCCCTGCGCCCAGACCATGCCTTGCAAAGCCTTGAGCGGCGTAGCTTTGCGGTCTTCGGCGATCCAGCCCAGAAGGATCTCGATAACGCGCTCGACGTCCGCGTCCGGCTCATCGCTGTCCCGGCGCACGGCGGCCAGTTGCTCGGCCACATCGGCGCGCGTGGCGTGCTGGCGAACGAAGTCCGGCAGGTGTTTGGCGGCGTAGGGAAACAGCACGTCGAACACAAAACTCACCGCGCTGGTGGTGCCTTCGATGTCGGTGAGAATCGCTTTGATCGGCATCGGCTCAGTCCTCAAGACGCGGGAAGCGGCTGGCGATGTCTTCGCCGGTGAAATTGGCCACCCAGCCTTCGGGATTGTTGAACAAACGGATCGCGACGAAATGCGGATGCTCGCCCATGTCGAACCAGTGCGGCGTGCCGGCCGGCACCGAGATCAGGTCGTTCTTTTCGCACAGCACGGCGTACACGTAATCGTCGATGTGCAGGGTGAACAAGCCACGGCCGGCGACGAAGAATCGTACTTCGTCTTCGCCATGGCGGTGTTCGTCGAGGAACTTGGCGCGCAGCTCGGCTTTTTGCGGGTGGTCGCTGTTCAGGCTGATCACATCGACGGTGATGTAGCCGCGCTCGGTCATGAGTTTGTCGATCTGCTCCTGATACGCGGCGATCACCTCTTCCTGGCTGGCGCCCGGCTGAATTTTCGCCGCCGCTTGCCAGCGGTCGAAGCGCACGCCCTGCTCGGCCAGGGTCGAAGCGATGTCTTCGAAATGGGTCAGCACCTTGTTCGGAATGTCAGGGCTTGAGACGTGGTAAACGGACAGGCTGCTCATCAGGGCAACTCCTTAATGGTTCAAGAGCGAGCGCGTCTTCAACTCGCACTCGAACAAAAATTCAAAGGCCTCGATCTGCCGCAGCGCATCGCTCATGCGCGCGCCCCAAGTGTAGAGGCCATGACCGCGGATCAGATAGCCGACGCAATCGGGATGGGCTTCCAGCCAAGGCTGCACCTCGGCGGCGAGCCGCGCAATGTCCTGATCGTTGTCGAAAATCGGCACGCGCACCCGGGATTCGTGGGTCGAGATGCCGCTGAAGGCTTTTTGCAGTTCATAGTCTTCGAACTCGATGAAATCTTCCGGCGTCAGGCGCGACAGCACCGTGGCGTTCACCGAATGGGTGTGCAGCACTGCGCCGATTTCCGGGCGCCAGCTATAGAGCTGGGTGTGCAACAGGGTTTCGGCGGACGGCTTCTTGCCCGGTTCCAGGCTGTTGCCCGACAGATCCGTGGCCAGCACATCATCAAGGCCCAACTGGCCTTTGTGCTTGCCGGACACCGTCAGCAAGGCTTCGGTCGGCGACAGCCGGGTCGAATAATTGCTGCTGGTGGCCGGCGACCATCCGCGGCCATAGAGAAAACGCCCGGCGTCGATGATTTCCTGGGCGAGGTGTTCACGGGTAAGGCTCATGGCCTGTCCTCTTGCATACGTGTGGCAATGATAACGGCAGCGGCGAAGGCTGCCAGACTGGCAATACTAAAGGTGAACGTGGCCCCGAGGGCATTCCAGCTGTAGCCGGAGTACAACGCGCCCAGTGCGCCACCGGTGCCGGCCAGCGCGGCATACAACGCCTGGCCCTGCCCTTGCTGGCGCGCACCGAAGCTACGTTGCACGAAATGGATGGCAGCCGCGTGAAAGCTGCCGAACGTCGCCGCGTGCAGCACCTGGGCAAACAGCAGCACCCAGACAAATTCGGCGAACGAACCCAGCAGCAACCAGCGCAGCGCCGCCAGCAGAAAACTCGCCAGCAGCACACGGCGCACGGAGAAGCGCGCAAGAATCTTGCTCATGACCAGAAACATCAAGACTTCAGCGACCACGCCGAGCGCCCAGAGCATGCCGATCAAGCCACGGCTGTAACCCAATCGCTCAAGGTGCAAGGTCAGAAAGGTGTAATACGGACCGTGGCTCATCTGCATCAGCGCCACGCAGCCGTAAAACGCCAACACACCAGGATTGCGCATCTGCTTGAGAAATCCGTCTCCCGTGATTCGCTCACCCTGAATCGGTTGAGCATTAGGCACCCACAGGCTGCTGACCACGATGCCGGCCAGGATCAGCACCAGCGCCACCGGGTAAATGTCGAGGCTTAGCCATTCGAACAACCGCCCCAGCGCAACCACGGTGATGATGAAACCGATGGAGCCCCACAAACGAATCTGGCTGTAGCGCTGCGTCTGGCCCTTCAAATGCGCCAGGGTGATGACTTCAAACTGCGGCAACACCGCGTGCCAGAAAAACGCATGCAAGGCCATGACCATCGCCAGCCAGGCGTAGGTCTTGCTGACGAAAATCAGCGAAAACGTCAGCAACGTGCAGACCGCGCCAAAGCGCACGATGGCCAGGCGCCGGCCGGTATGGTCACCGAGCCAGCCCCAGATGTTCGGCGCGACACAACGCATCAGCATCGGGATCGCCACCAGTTCGCCGATGCGCGCGCTGGAAAAACCCAAGTGATCGAAGTACAGCGCCAGAAACGGCGCTGTCGAACCGAGCAAGGCGAAATAAAACAGATAGAAACTGGAGAGCCGCCAGTACGGAAGCGCCGCCACGGTCATCAGACCGCAGCGACTGAGAGGTCAGCCATTAAAGCTGACCCAGCACCGGCGTGCTCACGCGCACATCGGCGTTCTGCCCGCGGTGACGCAGCAGGTGATCCATCAGCACGATGGCCATCATCGCTTCGGCAATCGGCGTGGCGCGGATGCCGACGCACGGGTCGTGACGGCCCTTGGTGACAACCTCCACCGGGTTGCCATGAATGTCGATGGAACGGCCCGGCGTGGTGATGCTCGAGGTCGGCTTCAATGCCAGATGCGCAACAATTGGCTGACCGGACGAGATCCCGCCCAAAATGCCGCCCGCGTTGTTGCTGAGGAAACCTTCCGGCGTCATTTCATCGCGGTGCTCGGTGCCTCGCTGAGAAACACTGGCGAAACCGGCGCCGATTTCCACGCCTTTGACCGCGTTGATGCTCATCAGCGCATGAGCCAGCTCGGCGTCGAGACGGTCGAAGATCGGCTCGCCGAGGCCCGGCATCACGCCTTCGGCGACCACGGTGATCTTCGCGCCGACCGAATCCTGGTCGCGGCGCAGCTGGTCCATATAGGCTTCCAGCTCTGGCACTTTGTCCGGATCAGGGCTGAAAAACGCGTTCTCTTCCACCGAATCCCAGGTCTTGAACGGGATCTCGATCGGGCCGAGCTGGCTCATGTAGCCACGAATGACGATGCCTTGAGTGGCCAGATACTTCTTGGCAATCGCGCCGGCCGCCACGCGCATGGCGGTTTCCCGCGCCGAGCTGCGACCGCCGCCGCGGTAATCGCGTTCGCCGTATTTATGGTGGTAGGTGTAGTCGGCGTGGGCCGGGCGGAACAGGTCCTTGATCGCCGAGTAGTCCTTGGACTTCTGGTCAGTGTTGCGGATCAACAGGCCGATAGAGCAACCGGTGGTGCGTCCTTCGAATATGCCGGAGAGGATTTCGACTTCGTCGGCTTCCTGACGCTGCGTGGTGTGGCGGCTGGTGCCGGGCTTGCGGCGGTCTAGGTCGCGCTGCAAATCCTCCAGGGAAATCTCCAGACCCGGCGGGCAGCCGTCGACAATGGCGACCAACGCCGGACCATGGCTTTCGCCTGCGGTGGTGACAGTGAACAGCTTGCCGTAGGTATTGCCGGACATGCAGGACGCTCCGTGAAATGAACCTGAATACGTAATGCGCGCCAGTATACGCAGGCTACCCAAGTAGTTCATCCTCGAACCTTATGGGTGCCCGCGAGTCCAACCGGCACCTTTGTGAATGATGGCGTGATGATGCTGCGAGTTTTAGCCTTGAGCCTTACTTTGTTTACCGGCTTCGTACAGGCCACAGTCCTGCAACGGCCGATCACGCTGGATACCGGCACCGGTGAGCTTTTCGGCTCGTTGTTGCTGCCAAAATCCGACAAACCCGTGCCGGTTGTCCTGATCATTTCCGGCTCCGGTCCTACGGATCGTGACGGCAACAACCCCGACGGCGGGCGCAACGACAGCCTCAAGCGCCTGGCCTGGGTGCTGGCCAAACACAACATCGCCAGCGTGCGTTACGACAAGCGCGGCGTGGCGGCGAGCCTCGCAGCGACCCCGGACGAACGCAATCTGTCGGTTGAGGCCTATGTGGCCGACGCCGAAGCCTGGGGCCAGAAGCTCAAAGCCGATCCGCGATTCGGCCCACTGATTCTGCTGGGCCACAGCGAAGGCGCACTGATCGCCAGCCTCGCGGCACCGAGCGTCGATGCCGCGGCGGTGATTTCCATGTCTGGCAGCGCCCGGCCGATCGATCAGGTGTTGCGCCAGCAACTGGGCAATCGCCTGCCGCCGCCGCTGATGCTGCGCAGTAACGAATTGCTGGACAGCCTCAAGGCCGGCCGCACCGACCACAATGTGCCGCCGCAGTTGCAGGTGATTTTCCGCCCGAGTGTGCAGCCGTACCTGATTTCGCTGTTCCGCCAGGACCCGGCGGCGGCGTTCGCCAAACTGAAAATGCCGGCGTTGATCATTCAGGGCAGCAACGACATTCAGGTCGGTGTCGATGACGCCAGAATGCTCAAGGCCGCCAAACCCGACGCCGAACTGGCGCTGATCGACGGCATGAACCACGTCATGCGCATCGTGCCCAACGACGTCAAACGGCAATTGGCCTCTTATAAAGATCCGCAATTGCCACTCGCAGCCGAGCTCGGCACGCGAATCCTTGGGTTTATTGACGGACTTCGCTCCAGTTAAGCGCTGTTTGCCCTCCAGTCTTGCAAAAAACGGCCGATAAACCTTTGTCGCCAGCGCCAAGACTGGCGACAAGCTGAGCTTGGACAGGATCTCGCCGTTATGACTGATACCCCGACTTCACCCGACGCCACCGCTGAAAAAGACGCACCGCCAGTGGTCGAGCTGCCGTGGGCGGACGTCCACGTCGAGCACCACAAGATGCTCCGTCTGGCGCCGTTGCAGACCGATCGCAACACTGGCGGGCGGCCCTTGCGCTTTGTCGAATTCGGCTACGCCGAACGCAACGACAAGCAACACAGCCTGTTGCGCATGACCATCTCGCTGCCCGGCCAGCGGGTGCGCAAGGAACAGAATCACCTTGATGTGTGGGTCGATCACGCCAGCAAACGTGTGCATTTCGGGCCGGACAGCGGTTTGCAGATCGAACCGATGAACCGCGGCATCGGGCGCTACATGGCGGCCCAGGGCATTACCTGGGCGAAAAAGCGCTGGCCCGGCTACACCGTCGACGGCACCGATCTGAACAACAAGGACGCGCTGAACGAAGACACGCGCCTGCGCCGCGATCATTTTCTGCGGGTGCACGGTTTCGACGTGGCCTATGCCGACGCCCAGCATTTGAAGGGCAGCGTCAAAGAGGTGCAGGTCGGCGACCTGTTGGCCGACTGGAACACCGAAAAGCTGCAGCAGGTGGAAATTCTCGAGGCTGCGCAGATGCTCCAACAGGCTGAGCAGAACCTGGCCGAGCAGGAAGTGAAGCTGAAGAAGCACGAGGAAAAGGTCAGCAAGTACAAGCGTGAAGACGCGGGGCTGCGTTTCACCATTACGTGCCTGGTGGCGTTTGCGGTGTTTCAGGCGGGGTTGTTGATCTGGATTGCTACACATCGGTAAAGGTTTGAATCTGCGGCGCGGCCATTCGCGAGCAAGCCCGCTCCCACAGGTGCTATGTCGTGCCCAAATGATGCGGCACACACATAACCTGTGGGAGCGGGCTTGCTCGCGAAGGTGTCCTTAAGTCAGACGCGGGAAGCGAACAGCGCCTGATGCTCGCGGCACTGCTCGGCGCTCAACATGAACACACCATGCCCGCCGCGCTCGAAATCGAGCCAGGCGAAGTCGACTTCCGGGTACAACGCTTCAACGTGAACCTGGCTGTTGCCCACTTCGACAATCAGCAAACCCTTCTCGGTCAGATGATCCGCCGCTTCGGCGAGCATGCGGCGCACCAGGTTCAACCCATCGTCTCCACACGCCAGGCCCAGCTCGGGCTCGTGCTGGTATTCCTCTGGCATGTCAGCAAAATCTTCCGCATCGACATAAGGCGGATTCGACACGATCAGGTCGAAACGCTGCCCTGGCAAACCGTCGAAGCCATCGCCCTGCACCGTGTACACACGTTCATCGACGCCATGACGCTCGATGTTCTTGTTGGCCACTTCCAGCGCTTCGAACGACAGGTCGGCCAGCACCACTTCGGCGTTCTGGAACTCATAGGCACACGCAATACCGATGCAGCCGGAGCCGGTGCACAGGTCGAGAATCCGCGCAGGCTCGACGCCGAGCCATGGTTCGAAACGCTTTTCGATCAGCTCGCCAATCGGTGAACGCGGGATCAACACGCGCTCATCGACAATGAACGACATGCCGCAGAACCAGGCTTCACCCAGCAGGTAAGCGGTCGGGATGCGTTCTTCGATACGGCGCTTGAGCATGCGTTGCAGTCTGACCACCTCGTCCTCTTCGAGGTTGCAGTCGAGGTAACTGTCAGCAATTTCCCACGGCAGGTGCAACGCGCCCAACACCAGCTGACGGGCTTCGTCCCAGGCGTTGTCGGTCCCATGGCCGAAAAACAGATCCTCCCCATGGAAGTGGCTGACGGCCCAACGGATATGGTCACGCAGGGTACGAAGTCGGGAAGTGATCACGGGGGCAAACTCCAAAAAAAACGACTGGCGATTCTAACAGCCAAAACGCGCCACGACGACGCAGGAAAAACATTGGCCCCAATGTAGGACGCATCCATTTTTCGCGATGGCTATTGAACAAAACGAGTATCTTGACAACGCTGTGGGCCAGCAACGACGGCCCCTGCGATGGTAGCGATTCACAGAAGCGCTCAGCCAGAGGACAATGTCGCAAAAGCCCCACTCCAAGGAGCCCCAGAATGCCTGTTCCAAAAACGATGTTTCAACTCAGCGGCCGCGGTTATGCAGCAGCCAATCTGGGCCATGCGACCCTGGTTATCATCGACGCCCAGAAAGAATACCTCAGCGGCCCCCTGGCCCTGGTCGGCATGGATGCCGCCGTCGGAAACATCAAGCAACTGGTGAGCGCCGCCCGCGCCGCCGGCCGGCCGATCGTGCACGTGCGTCACCTTGGCACCGTCGGCGGGCTGTTCGACCCGCAAGGCGAGCGCGGTGAGTTCATCCCGGGCCTGGAACCACAGGCCGACGAAACCGTCATCGGCAAACTGCTGCCGAGTGCGTTTCACGGCACCGAATTGCTGGAGCGCCTGCAGAATCTCGGTTCGCTGGACCTGATCGTGTGCGGGTTCATGAGCCATTCCAGCGTCAGCACCACCGTTCGCGCCGCGAAAAACCTGGGCTTTCGTTGCACCCTGGTTGAAGACGCTTGCGCAACGCGCGATTTGCCCTACAAGGGCGGTGTGTTGAGCGCAGACCACGTTCAACAGACCGAAATGGCGATCATGGCGGACAACTTCGCCACCCTCGCCCTGACCCACGATCTGATCTGATCTACGCTTGATGAGCGGTTCATGCCGCCGCTCATCCGCAAAAGCCTCTCATTAGCTGTAAATGTCTTAGCCTCAGGAACATCCCGGTCAACTCCCGGTCGAAGGGCCGATACCCATTGAGGAAGGTCGGAATGAAGTTATCCGATGGTTTTGACGCACGCCGCTTGCGGCCCAAAGGCCAAAGCAACTGGCGTTTTCGCTTCGGCGCAGCGTTCGCGGCCTTGCTGGCAACGTGCGGTGTGTTGCTGGCGATGGCCGGTGCCGCCAGCCTGCTGGGACGCCCGCCGGCTCTCGGCGAGCTGAACGCCAGCCCGCTGGGCTCGGCCATCATTCTGGCGGTCGGCCTGTTCCTGCTCTACCTGGGCGTGTGGCTGTGGCGGCGTTGCCGTCGCCGCGCGCGCCAGTCGCAAGCGTTGAACATGTCCCCGCATTTGATGAAAAAACACGACTGAAATGAAGGCTCGGCAGGTTGGCGGGCCCCAATTGTTATCGGTCGTGTCTCGACTTGGGTAAACTGGCCGCCCTTCGCGGAGGCTGATATGCAAGACGACGATTTTTCCCTGTTCAAAAGCGCGATCCAAGGCGTCAAGCCGATCAAGCACGACCGCGCCGAAACCGGCAAACCCAAGGCTGACCGCGCGCAGATCGCCAAGCTGCGCCAAGCCGCCACCGTGCGCACCGATGCCACTACCGTTGACGGTCTGTCCGATCAGTTCGTGATCGACGTCGGCCCGGAAGACGAGCTGATGTGGGCGCGCGACGGCGTGCAGGAAAGCCAGATGCGCAAGCTCAAGATCGGCCAGATCCCGTTCGAAGGCAGCCTCGACCTGCACGGCATGAACGTGGAAAAGGCCCGGGAAACCCTCTGGGCTTTTCTGGCCGAAGCGACCAAATTCGAAATCCGCTGCGTGCGCGTCACCCACGGCAAAGCCGTGCGTCTGGACGGCAAGCGGCCGATGATCAAAAGCCACGTCAACACCTGGCTGCGCCAGCATTCACAAGTGCTCGGCTTCACCTCGTGCCAGGCGAAACACGGCGGCGCCGGAGCGGTGTATGTGATGCTAAAACGCACCATGATGGAAGGTCGCGACGAGTAAAGCTGTCGCGTCACGCTTGCAGCGCCGTGTTTGCCACCGTACCCTTGCCCTTTGCGTAAAATCCCACAGGTAGTTTCATGTCCCTGGAACAGAATTACACCGCGATTCTCGGCCAACTGGGCGAGGACGTCTCCCGCGAGGGCCTGCTCGACACGCCCAAGCGTGCCGCCAAAGCCATGCAGTACCTCTGCCGCGGTTATGAACAGACACTCGAAGAAGTCACCAACGGTGCCTTGTTCAGCTCCGACAACAGCGAAATGGTGCTGGTGAAAGACATCGAGCTGTACTCGTTGTGCGAACACCACCTGCTGCCGTTCATCGGCAAGGCCCACGTCGCTTACATCCCGAGCGGCAAAGTGCTGGGCCTGTCGAAAGTCGCGCGGATCGTCGATATGTACGCCCGCCGCCTGCAGATCCAGGAAAACCTCAGCCGCCAGATCGCCGATGCGGTCCAGCAGGTTACTGGAGCCCTAGGCGTTGCTGTGGTGATCGAGGCCAAGCACATGTGCATGATGATGCGCGGTGTGGAGAAGCAGAATTCGTCGATGATCACCTCGGTGATGCTCGGTGAGTTCCGCGATAACGCGGCCACTCGCAGCGAATTCCTCAGCCTGATCAAGTAATTCGCACCACGAAGAAAACCGGCATTCATCGCCGGTTTTTTTTCGCCTGTGAAAAATCAGGTAAGCTGCGCGCCTTCTTTCGCCCCTTGAGGCTTGTACCGTGTTCGTTAAAGCGCTTCGTGTCGGCCTTGGCCAACTGATCATCTTCATCGACTTCATCACCCGCCCCGGCAAGAAGCAGCGCCCCGCCGCTGCTCAGGCTCAGGTCGAAACGGCCGCCAAAGGCCTGACCCTGTATCAGTTCCACGCCTGCCCGTTCTGCGTGAAAACCCGCCGCACCTTGCGCCGCTTGAATGTGCCGGTGGCATTGCGTGACGCGAAGAACAACGAGCAGGATCGTCAGGCGTTGCTGGAACAGGGTGGCAAGATCAAGGTGCCGTGCCTGCGTATTGAAGAGAATGGCCAGACCACCTGGATGTATGAATCCAAGGTGATTATTGATTATCTGGATAAGCGATTTGCTGCGGCCTGATGGTTTTGTGGTGATTTGACTGGCCTCTTCGCGAGCAAGCCCGCTCCCACAGGGGAATACGGTCAAATGTGGGAGCGGGCTTGCTCGCGAAGAGGCCGGCACAAACACCACAAAATCCAGACAAAAATAAACCGGCCCTTGAGCCGGTTTATTTGTTTCTACCCTCCCCTCAAGCCGCTTTCGCCGCCTGCGCCTGACGCACCACCGCCGCCAATCGCTTGAGCCCTTCATCCAGCCGCGCCGGGTCGATATGGCTGAAGTTCAGCCGCAGATGCCCCGGGTGATTATCCGGCTCCGGAAAAAACGGCTCCCCCGGCATGAACGCCACATCCGCCGCCAGCGCCGCCTTGAGCAACGTTCGCGTATCCAGCGGTTGCTTCAATGTCAGCCAGAAAAACAGCCCGCCTTGCGGCACGTTCCAATCGGCCAGATCAGAGAAATGGGTTTCCAGCGCCGACTGAAACGCGTCCCGCCGCCCACGGTAAAAGCCCCGCAATTCCCTCAGGTGATGCTGAAATTTCTCCGTGCCGATCCATTGCAGCGCTTGCCACTGGCCGACGCGATTGGTGTGCAGGTCAGCCGATTGCTTGAGCTTCAGCAAATGCGGAAACAGGTCCGGACTGGCAATCAGGTAACCCACCCGCAGCCCTGGCAGCAAGGTTTTCGACACGGTGCCGGTGTAGATCCAGCTGGTTTTTTTCAAGCGGCTGACAATTGGTGTGGCACTGCCGCCATCAAACGTCAGTTCTCGGTAGGGCTCGTCTTCGATCAGGGTGACGCCGAACTCATCCAGCAACGCGGCGACCGCGTCACGCTTGGCCTCGCTGTAGCGCACCGCCGAGGGGTTCTGGAAGGTCGGGATCAGGTAGATGAACGCTGGGTTGTGCTTTTCCAGACGCGCGCGCAACTCAAGCAGATTCGGACCCTCGGCCTCCAGCGGCACGGTGATGCAGTCGGCACCGAACAGTTGAAAGATCTGCAACGCCGCCAGGTAAGTCGGCGCTTCGAGCAGGATCTCGGTGCCTTTGTCGATGTAGAGCTTGGCCGCCAGATCGAGGGTTTGCTGGGAACCGCTGACCACCAACACCTGGCTCGCCTCGCACCGCACGCCCAATGCTCGCGCCTCGGCCGCCAACGCTTCACGCAACGCCGGCTCGCCTTCGCTCATGCCGTATTGGCCGATGGACAGCGGCATGTCGTCCCATTCGACAGTCGGCAGCATGGCTTCGGCCGGCAAGCCACCGGCGAACGACATCACTTCCGGCCGTTGGGCAGCGGCAAGGATTTCACGGATCAGAGAACTTTTAAGGCGCGAGACACGTTCGGAAAAAGCCATGGAGGGTCACCGGTAGCGAGGCCTGGGGAAAATGAGTCAAACTGGTTGACCGAAATTACGACAACCCGAACGGATACGTCAACATGCTTGACCTTAAAAATCCCGCCTCCCAACAGCAGGCCATGGAGGCGTTTTTCTTCGGCTACCAGGCGTTCACCGCCAAGGCCGACGAAATGCTCGAGCGTCGCGGCTTGAGCCGGGTGCATCAACGCATCGTGTTTTTCATTGCCCGTTACCCGAACCTGAGCGTCAAGGAATTGCTGGCGTTGCTGGGGGTAAGCAAGCAAGCGCTGAATATTCCGCTGCGCCAGTTGGTGGAAATGCATCTGGTGAACAGCGTTGCGTCGCAGACGGACAAGCGCAAGCGGCTGCTGGAACTGACCGATGAGGGTGCGCGGTTTGAACAATCGTTGCGGCGTGAGCAGGTGAAATTGCTCGAGCGGGTGTTTGCCGAGGCTGGGGAGACGGCGGTGAATGGGTGGTTGGCGGTGAATCTGGCATTGGGGAAAAGCCAGGTATCTGCGGACTGAGTGCCTTGCCTGTTAGATATGTATTGGCCGACATGGCCCCTTCGCGAGCAAGCCCGCTCCCACAGGTAACCGAGCCCTATCAGGGAATGCAGTCACTTGTGGGAGCGGGCTTGCTCGCGAAGGCGTCCTCCCTGGCGATATATCCCTATTGCCAAACTTTTCGTCTACAAAATCAAAAACATTATTTGCATTTTTTGTATACAAAAGCATAATCCACTGCGTGCGAGTTCCTGACCAAGCGGTCAACAAATTCGCGATAGCCTCAAAGGGCCGCTGCCACCCTCATGGGTCCGGCCCTGGAAATAACAATAAAACTCTTGAGGAGTACTCGCTGTGGAAAGCCGCAAATCCGAAGCCCCGACGCTGGATCTCTCGCCGCCGTTACGCACTGGCTGGCTGGAGCGCATCTTCAAACTCAGCTTGCATGGCACCACGGTGAAGACCGAGCTGATTGCCGGTCTGACAACCTTCATCACTATGGCTTACATCATCTTCGTCAACCCCAACATCATGGCTGACGCCGGGATCGATCACGGCGCCGCGTTCGTCGCCACTTGCATCGCCGCCGCACTGGGCTGCCTGTTGATGGGTCTCTACGCCAACTGGCCGGTCGGCCTGGCGCCGGGCATGGGCTTGAACGCTTTCTTTACCTACACCGTGGTCGGCACCATGGGCTACAACTGGGAAACCGCCCTCGGTGCGGTGTTTGTGTCTGGCGTGTTGTTCATGATCCTGACCTTTTCCCGGATCCGCGAATGGCTGCTCAACAGCATTCCGGTGAGCCTGCGCTTTGCGATGGGCGCCGGCGTAGGTTTGTTTCTCGGGCTGATCGGCTTGAAAACCGCCGGTATCGTCGTCGATAGTCCGGCCACCCTGATCAAGCTTGGCTCGTTGCGCGAACCTGGCCCGCTGCTGGCCGCCATCTGCTTCCTGATGATCGCCGTGCTCAGCTACCACAAGGTTTTCGGCGCGATCCTCATCAGCATCATCACCGTGACGCTGGCCGGTTGGGGCCTGGGCCTGGTGCATTACGAGGGCATCATGTCGGCACCGCCGAGCCTGGCACCGACCTGGATGGCCATGAACGTTGCCGGCGTGTTCAACGTCAGCATGATCAGCGTGGTGCTGGCCTTCCTCTTCGTGCACATGTTCGACACCGCCGGCACCCTGATGGGCGTGGCCCAGCGGGCCAACCTGGTGGGCGCTGACGGCCGGATCGAAAACCTTTCCCGCGCCATGAAAGCCGATAGCGCCTCCAGCGTATTCGGGGCGGTGGTCGGTGTACCGCCAGTAACCAGCTACGTTGAAAGTGCCGCGGGTGTCGCCGCTGGAGGTCGGACTGGTCTTACTGCCGTGACCGTCGGTGTGCTATTTATTGCAGCCATGTTTTTCGCACCGCTCGCTGGCATGATCCCCGCGTATGCCACCGCCGGCGCGCTGATTTATGTAGCGATGCTGATGATGGGCGGCATGGCGCACATCGAATGGGACGAAGCGACCGACAGCATTCCGGCGATCGTCACCGCGATCATGATGCCGCTGACTTTCTCGGTCGCCGACGGTATTGCGCTGGGCTTTATCACCTACGTGGTGCTGAAAGCCTTCACCGGCAAGCACAAGGAAATTTCCGTCAGTTTGTGGGTGCTCTGCGCGATCTTCATCGCCAAGTTCATTTTCTTGTAAGCGGAACTGCTGATTGTAGGAGCGAGCTTGCTCGCGATGGGCTCAAGAACGCCGCATTGCCCCAGAAGCCGCGCGTAATCGTTAACGACCATCGCGAGCAAGCTCGCTCCTACAAAAAGCCACATTCACATCAGTGAACAGCCTCACCCCGTCGGGTGAGGCTTTTGTGCAAATGGAGGAAAGTGATGAGTCTGGAAACCTGGCTGCTGTTCAGCGGCGCTGCGCTGGTGGTGATCCTGATCCCGGGGCCACTGTCTTTGCTGATGATCAGCAACAGTCTGAATTACGGTTTGCGCCGTTCTTACCCGGCGTTTCTGGGTGGCGTATTTGCTTCGATCTGCTTGCTCAGCGCGTCGGCCTTGGGCTTGGGCGCGTTGTTGCTGGCGTCGGAACAGCTGTTCAGCGTGCTGAAAATCGTCGGTGCGCTGTACCTGTTCTATCTCGCCTGGCAGAGCTGGCAACAATCGCGTCAGCCATCGGTCGGCGCCGAGGTGCCTCAGGCTGCGCCAGTGCCGCGCTTTCGTGCGCTGTTCGGCCGTGCGTTTGTGCTGGGCGCGAGCAATCCGAAAGACATTCTGTTTTTCGCCGCTTTCCTGCCGCAGTTCTTGAGCGCGGATCGACCGTTCCTGCCGCAGTTGCTGGTGATGATTGCCACGTGGTGCGTGCTGGATCTGCTGTGCAAATTGGCTTATGGGCTGGGTGCGCATGGCGCGGCGCGGTATCTGCGCAGTGGCAAGGGGCAGAGTTGGTTTAACCTGGTGAGTGCGGGCTTGTTCAGTGGCGCGGGGGCGGCTTCGTTGTTGAGCCGCTGAAGTCAAAAGCTTCGCGAGCAAGCCCGCTCCCACATTAGATCTCAGCGCGGCGAAGATCTAATGTGGGAGCGGGCTTGCTCGCGAAGGGGCCATCCCAGATACCACATTTCACCAGGCAAAAAAAAGCCCGCAGTGTGAGCGGGCGAAAGACCAAAGAAGCTATATGCGCAGTCGCTTCTCGGAGGAGGCAGCTGCTTGGGGGTCAGCTGCCCCGGTACGTGGAATAGCTGTACGGCGAAATCAGCAAGGGCACGTGATAGTGATCCTGTTCCGCAGAAATGCCGAAACGCAGCACCACCACATCCAGGAACGCAGGCGTAGGCAGCTGAACGCCACGGGCGCGGTAGTAATCGCCCGCATGAAACTGAACCTGATAGACCCCGGAACGGTAGTCATCACCTTGCAGCAGCGGTGCATCGACACGGCCGTCGCTGTTGGTTATCGCGCTGGCGACCCATTCCAGTTGCGAGCCTTCAACGCGGTACAGCTCGACCTTGATCGAGCTGCCCGGGCAACCGTGTGCAGCGTCCAAAACGTGTGTAGTCAAACGTCCCATTGATTCTGCGCGCCTGCCTGCGTGGAGCAGTCAGACCTCGCGCCTCCCGAAGTCAGTTGAAAAGGAGACCGCACCGATTCGGAGCACGAAACGCTGCGGCGAGCGACTGATTAAGACATTTTTCAAAAAAATTGTACACAATAAAAACGACATTTTTAGTGCTATCCCCGCCAGCCGGGGATTTGCAGTGAATCTGCCGTTGAACCATATGATTAATGGACCTTCCGTCTATTAGCTGACCAATCAGGCAGGTTTCTTGCACTATCACCTGAAGATGACAACAGATGAAAAATGCGAAAATTCAGGCTTACAAATTGGATATAAAGTTGTATACAATCAGTCCATCGCTGTGACGCCAGCCTGTCTTCCCACTTCCAGGCACGCCACACAATCTGTCAACGAATAAGAAGGAAGACTGCAGTGAGCGCTGACTACCCACGCGACCTGATCGGTTACGGCAGTAACCCTCCTCACCCACACTGGCCGGGCAACGCCCGCATCGCCCTGTCCTTCGTGCTCAATTACGAAGAAGGCGGCGAGCGCAATATCCTGCACGGCGATAAAGAATCCGAAGCCTTCCTCTCGGAAATGGTCTCGGCGCAGCCGCTGCAAGGCGCGCGCAACATGAGCATGGAATCCCTTTACGAGTATGGCAGCCGCGTCGGCATCTGGCGGGTTCTGAAACTGTTCAAGGAATTCGATATTCCGCTGACCATCTTCGCCGTGGCCATGGCCGCCCAGCGTCACCCGGACGTGATCCGCGCGATGGTCGAGGCCGGCCACGAGATCTGCAGCCACGGCTACCGCTGGATTGACTACCAGTACATGGATGAAGCGCAGGAACGCGAGCACATGCTCGAAGCGATCCGCGTCCTCACCGAAATCACCGGCGAACGCCCACTGGGCTGGTACACCGGCCGCACCGGTCCAAACACCCGTCGCCTGGTGATGGAAGAAGGCGGTTTCCTCTACGACAGCGACACCTACGACGACGACCTGCCCTACTGGGAACCGAACAACCCGACCGGCAAGCCGCATTTGGTGATTCCGTACACCCTTGACACCAACGACATGCGCTTCACCCAGGTTCAGGGGTTCAACAAGGGCGACGACTTCTTCGAATACCTGAAAGACGCGTTCGACGTACTGTACGCCGAAGGCGCCGAATCACCGAAGATGCTCTCGATCGGCTTGCACTGCCGACTGATCGGCCGTCCAGCGCGTCTGGCCTCGCTCAAACGCTTTATCGAATACGCTAAAAGTCATGAACAGGTGTGGTTCAGCCGCCGCGTCGACATCGCTCGCCACTGGCACGCAACCCACCCGTACCAAGGGGCTGCCCAATGAGCACCTTTCAAACCCTGAAAACCTCGAGCTTGAGCCGCGACGCGTTCGTCGCCGCTTTCGCCGACATCTACGAACATTCGCCATGGGTGGCCGAGAAGGCCTACGACCTGGGCCAGGACACGTCGATCGACGAGATCGAAACCCTGCACCAGCGCATGAGCGACATCCTGTTGAGCGCTGATCACGCAAGCCAACTGGCCCTGATCAACGCTCACCCGGACCTGGCCGGCAAAGCCGCCGTCCAGGGCCAGCTGACCGAAGCCAGCACTAATGAACAGGCTGGCGCCGGTATTCACCAATGCACGGCCGAAGAGTTCCAGCGCTTCACCGAGCTGAACGACGCCTACAAGGCCAAGTTCAAGTTTCCCTTCATCATGGCGGTAAAAGGCAGCAACCGGCATCAGATCCTCGCGGCGTTCGAAACGCGCATTCACAACTCGGCGGATACCGAATTCAAATGCGCGTTGGCGGAGATCAACAAGATCGCCCTGTTCCGATTACTGACCCTATAGCGAGCCTGGCCCGAGTGTTCTCAAACGCAAATAACACCCAGGGCCTCGCAAGCATCCCAAGCCAACTTATTAAAGGCAGACAAGAAGAATGAAAGCTTACGCCGTACCTTTCGAGAAGTTCGTCAACCTGGCCGACGCCCGCCTGGGCACCAAAATCATCTCGGTCACCGATGACTGGTTCGCAGACGCCAACCGTCTGTTCCAACCGACCCCGGCCGTGTGGAAGGAGGGCGTGTTCGATGACAACGGCAAGTGGATGGACGGCTGGGAGTCGCGCCGCAAGCGCTTCGAAGGCTACGACAGCGCGGTGATCCGTCTGGGCGTGCCGGGCTCGATCAAAGGCGTGGACATCGACACTTCATTCTTCACCGGCAACTTCCCGCCGTCGGCTTCGCTGGAAGCCTGCTTCCTGGCCTCGGGCGAACCGGACGACAACACCCAGTGGACTGAAGTGCTGTCGGCCGTCGAGCTGCAAGGCAACAGCCACCACTACCACGAAATCAATAACGATCAGGCCTTCAGCCACCTGCGCTTCAACATCTATCCGGATGGTGGCGTGGCCCGTCTGCGTGTCTACGGTATTCCGTTCCGCGACTGGTCCGCTGTCGGCGACAACGAGCAGGTTGACCTGGCCGCCGCCCTGAACGGTGGCCGCGCCCTCGCCTGCTCCGACGAACACTTCGGCCGCATGAGCAACATCCTCAACCCGGGCCGTGGCATCAACATGGGCGACGGCTGGGAAACCGCGCGTCGTCGTACACCGGGCAATGATTGGGTCATCGTCGCGCTGGGTCATGCCGGCGAGATCGAGAAAGTCATCGTCGACACCCTGCACTTCAAGGGTAACTACCCGGACACTTGCTCGATCCAGGGCGCGTTCGTCAAGGGCGGCACCGACAGCCAGATCGAAACCCAATCGCTGTTCTGGCGCGAATTGCTGCCGGCGCAGAAACTGGAAATGCACGCCGAACACACCTTCGCCGAGCAGATCAAGGCGCTGGGGCCGATCACCCACATCCGCCTGAACGTGTTCCCGGACGGCGGTGTGAGCCGCCTGCGCGTTCTCGGCAAGGTCGCTAAATAAGCGGTGAGGCCATTCGCGAGCAAGCCCGCTCCCACATTTGAAATGCATTCCCCTGTGGGAGCGGGCTTGCTCGCGAAGACGTCAGATCAAACAACACAGAATTTGGATAAGAAGACCAGCATGCGCACACTGACGATTGAACCGCTGACCAAAGAAGCCTTCGCCCCTTTCGGTGACGTGATCGAAACCGATGGCAGCGATCACTTCATGATCAACAACGGTTCGACCATGCGCTTTCACAAACTGGCGACGGTGGAAACCGCCACGCCAGAGGACAATGCGATCATCAGCATCTTCCGCGCCGACGCGCAGGACATGCCGCTGACCGTCTGCATGCTGGAGCGTCACCCGCTGGGCAGCCAGGCTTTCATTCCGCTGCTCGGCAACCCCTTTCTGATCGTGGTCGCGCCACTTGGCGATGAACCGGTATCAGGCTTGGTCCGCGCCTTCGTCACCAACGGCAGGCAGGGCATCAATTACCATCGCGGCGTTTGGCACCATCCGGTGCTGACGATCGAAAAGCGGGATGACTTCCTGGTGGTTGATCGCAGTGGCACAGGCAATAACTGCGATGAGCATTTTTTCAAAGAGGATGAGCGTTTGATCCTTGCCCCCCACCAATAAGAGAAGGTCCGATCACTCGACAACAGAGTGACGGGCGAGAGGTAAAGACTGTGGAAGCACATCTGTTGGAATGGCTGAACCTGAGCGTGCGCTGGGTTCACATGATTACTGGCGTGGCCTGGATCGGTGCGTCGTTCTATTTCGTCTGGCTGGAAAACAACCTCAATCGGGTCAACCCGAAAAGCGGTCTTGCCGGCGATCTATGGGCGATCCACGGCGGCGGCATCTACCACCTGGAAAAATACAAACTGGCCCCACCGACCATGCCGGACAACCTGCACTGGTTCAAATGGGAAGCCTATTTCACCTGGCTGTCGGGGATCGCGCTGCTGTGCGTGGTGTTCTACTCCAATCCGACGTTGTACCTGCTGGCACCGGGCAGCAGCCTGACCGGCCCTGAAGGTGTTGCCCTGGGCATCGCCTCGTTGTTCGTCGGCTGGTTCGTCTACTCCTTCCTCTGCGACTCGGCCCTGGGCAAACGCCCTGCCCTGCTCGGTTTCATCCTCTTCGTGCTGATCATCGGCGCCGCTTACGGCTTCAGCAAAGTGTTCAGCGGCCGTGGCGCGTACCTGCACGTCGGCGCGATCATCGGCACCATCATGGTCGGCAACGTGTTCCGCATCATCATGCCGGCGCAGCGCGCACTGGTGGCGGCGATTGCCGAGAAACGCACGCCGGACCCGGCGTTGCCGGCCAAAGGCTTGCTGCGTTCGCGGCACAACAACTACTTCACCTTGCCAGTGCTGTTCATCATGATCAGCAACCACTTCCCGAGCACCTACGGCAGCCAGTACAACTGGCTGATCCTGGCCGGGATCGCGGTGCTGGCGGTGTTGGTGCGTCACTACTTCAACACCCGTCACGACAGCCACAAGTTTGCCTGGACCCTGCCCGTCGCAGCTGTGGGCATGATCTGCCTGGCTTACGTGACTGGCCCGGCGCAAATGCCGAGCGCACCTGAAGTGGCCAAGGCGCCAGGCACCATCGAGTACCAGCCGTTGCCGGAAACCGCCCTCGGCGGGGATGCCAAACCTGCCGCGGCGAAACCTGCTGAAGCACCGGTCCAGGCTGCAAACGCCGGCCCAAGTTTCGACAAGGTGCACAGCGTGATCCAGGAACGTTGCTCGGTTTGCCACTCGGCCAAACCGACCAGCCCGCTGTTCAGCGCGGCACCGGCCGGCGTGATGTTCGACACTCCCGAGCAGATCCGCCAGAACGCGGCGCGGATTCAGGCTCAAGCGGTCACCAGCCAGATCATGCCACTGGGCAACATCACCCAGATGACCCAGCAGGAACGTGACCTGATCGGCGCGTGGATTGTTCAGGGAGCTCCGACCCATTAAGTAGTTAAAAGCATCGCCAGCAAGCTAGCTCCCACATTGGAATGCATATCCCTGTGGGAGCGGGCTTGCTCGCGAAAGCGTTGGGTCAATCAACGTTGATGTTGAACGTAATGGCCTCTTCGCGAGCAAGCCCGCTCCACAGGTTTGCCTGATGCACAAAATCACAAGAATAAAAAAGATCCGAGGTGTTGCATGTCCGAGCTATCCGAAGCGCGCATCCCCGACGCACCCGCCATTCAGCGTTTGCCCCTTTTGCAACTGATCCTGGTCGGTCTGCAACATGTTTTGCTGATGTACGGCGGAGCCATCGCGGTGCCGCTGATCATCGGACAGGCCGCTGGCCTGAGTCGTGAAGAAATCGCCTTCCTGATCAACGCCGACCTGCTGGTCGCCGGCATCGCCACCCTCGTCCAGTCGCTGGGCATCGGCCCGATGGGCATCCGCATGCCGGTCATGATGGGCGCCAGTTTCGCTGCCGTCGGCAGCATGGTCGCCATGGCCGGCATGCCGGGCATCGGTCTGCAGGGCATCTTCGGCGCGACCATCGCCGCCGGGTTCTTCGGCATGCTCATTGCGCCGTTCATGTCCAAAGTCGTGCGCTTCTTCCCGCCTCTGGTGACCGGCACGGTCATCACCTCGATCGGTTTGTCGCTGTTCCCCGTGGCCGTGAACTGGGCGGGCGGCGGTGCTGGCGCCGCTCAATTCGGTTCACCGATTTACCTGGCGATCGCCGCGCTGGTGCTGGCCACCATCCTGCTGGTCCATCGCTTCATGCGCGGTTTCTGGGTCAACATTTCCGTGCTGATCGGCATGTGCCTGGGCTACGTGGTCTGCGGGCTGATCGGCATGGTCGACCTCAGCGGCATGGCTCAGGCGCCCTGGCTGCAGATCGTCACCCCGCTGCACTTCGGCATGCCGAAGTTTGAACTCGCGCCGATACTTTCGATGTGCCTGGTGGTGGTGATCATCTTCGTCGAGTCCACCGGGATGTTCCTCGCACTGGGCAAGATCACCGGTCAGGAAGTCTGCCCACGGATGCTGCGTCGCGGCTTGTTGTGTGATGCCGGTGCGTCGTTCTTCGCCGGGTTCTTCAATACCTTCACTCACTCTTCTTTCGCGCAGAACATCGGTCTGGTGCAAATGACCGGCGTGCGCTGCCGTTCGGTGACCATCGTCGCCGGCGGGTTGCTGATCGTATTGAGCCTGCTGCCAAAAGCCGCATTCCTGGTGGCTTCGATTCCCCCCGCCGTGCTCGGCGGCGCCGCGATTGCGATGTTCGGCATGGTCGCTGCCACCGGGATCAAGATTCTTCAGGAGGCCGACATCGGTGACCGTCGCAACCAGCTGCTGGTGGCGGTGAGCATCGGCATGGGCTTGATTCCGGTGGTGCGTCCAGAGTTTTTTGCGCACCTGCCACTGTGGATGAGTCCGATCACCCACAGTGGAATTGCCATGGCGACGTTGAGCGCCTTGGCGCTGAACCTGCTGTTCAACATCCTCGGCGGCCGCGAACGCGCCGCGATCAACGACTGCCCCGCGCGCGCCCACTAACCAACCTGTGTTGAACCGCCTTCCTGTGGCGAGGGGGCTTGCCCCCGTTCGGCTGCGAAGCAGTCGTAAAACCTGTGAGCAGGGTACGACTGGAGAAATGCCGGGGCCGCTTCGCGCCCCAACGGGG
Organism: Pseudomonas sp. LBUM1670; assembly: GCF_059695695.1. Classification (NCBI taxonomy): domain Bacteria; kingdom Pseudomonadati; phylum Pseudomonadota; class Gammaproteobacteria; order Pseudomonadales; family Pseudomonadaceae; genus Pseudomonas; species Pseudomonas sp. LBUM1670. Next base: position 3,734,827 of record NZ_CP166783.1, read on the forward strand.
ATAAATCCTCTCGCCACGAACAATAAAAACAAGAGGGAGCAACAGATGATTCGGACACAGACAAACATGCTGTTGGGCGGTGGTCTCCTGGCCGCCAGCCAAGCCATGGCCGGCGATTTATTGCTGTGGCAGACCAACAGCCTGAGCTATTTGTACGGCAAGAATTTCGCGATCAACCCGTCGATCCAGCAGACCGTGACGTTCGAGCACGCCGATAAATGGAAGTACGGCGACAACTTCCTGTTCGTCGACAAGATTTTCTATAACGGCGAAGACGACCGTAACAAAGGCCCCCACGCCTTTTACGGCGAGTTCAGCCCCCGCCTCTCCTTCGGCAAGATCCTCGACCGCCGCTTCGAATACGGCCCGATCAAGGACGTGCTGCTGGCCATGACTTATGAGTATGGCGAAGGCGACAGCGAAGCCTATCTGATCGGCCCCGGTTTCGACCTCGCAGTGCCGGGCTTCAACTATTTCACGTTGAACTTCTATCGCCGCCAGACCGAAGGCCCGCGCCCCGGCGATGGTGTCTGGCAGATCACGCCCGCCTGGTCCTACAGCATTCCCTTGGGCAACTCGGACCTGTTGATCGACGGTTATCTGGACTGGGTGGTGGACAACGATCAGAACTCGCGCGGCACTTACCACGCCAACCTGCACTTCAATCCGCAGATCAAATATGACCTCGGAAAAGCCCTGGGCTGGAGTCAGAAACAGTTCTACATCGGCACCGAATACAGCTACTGGAAGAACAAGTACGGGGTCGAAAACAACTCGAATCTGGACACGAATCAAAACACCGCGAGCCTGCTGGTGAAGGTGCACTTCTAACATGCCCCGCAACCGTGCCCCAAACCTATCGTCGGTGCGCTGTTGCGGGGCACTTGAGACCTGGCCAAGGAGTCAGTATTCTCCGCGGCCGCCTGAATCCGCTTTAAAAAAAAGCCCGGATTTAATTCCTGACCAGAAAGCCAACTTATCCCGGCCCTGGACGGTATCAAGGCATTCCAAAACCCCTTTCATTCGACGGTTCTTGAGCCGCCGAACGGGAGTTTTTTGGTTTTTCGAAAGCCTTGGCGCAGCTCTTGCTAACAGCAATGAAGCTGACCGATTGGATGATTTTTTACCGCTACAGAAAAAGGCGCCAGACCAGAGCGCCGACCTTAAAAAAACAACGTGGAACACCTACTTTTGGGAGCAACCGAATGAAACGTACGTGCACTAGCCTGATGCTGGCGGGATCTTTGCTGGCCGGGGGCCAGGCCATGGCCGGCGACTTGCTGCAATGGCAGAACAACAGTCTGTCCTACTTGTATGGCAAGGACTTCCAGGTCAACCCGCGCATTCAGCAGACCGTGACGTTCGAACACGTCGATGGCTGGAAATACGGGGACAACTTCTTCTTCGTCGACAAGATCTTCTACAACGGCGAAAAGGACTTCAACGCTGGCCCGAACACCTATTACGGTGAGTTCAGCCCACGTATTTCCTTGGGCAAAGTCCTCGACCAGAAGATCGGGTTCGGTCCGGTCAAAGACGTCCTGCTGGCGATGACCTACGAGTTCGGTGAAGGCGATACCGAGTCCTACCTGATCGGTCCGGGTTTCGACCTGGACATCCCTGGCTTCGACTACTTCCAGTTGAACTTCTACCAGCGTCACACCGAAGGCAGCCGTGCGGGCGACAACGTCTGGCAAATCACCCCGGCCTGGGCCTACACCATCCCGGTCGGCGATTCGAGCATCCTGATCGATGGTTTCATTGACTGGGTGGTCGACAACGACTCCAACTCCAAAGGCGACTACCACGCCAACCTGCACTTCAATCCGCAGGTTAAATATGACTTGGGTAAAGCGCTGAATTTTGGCGAGAAGCAGTTGTATGTGGGTGTGGAGTACGACTATTGGTCGGACAAGTACGGGATTCAAGACAGCCAGTACTTCAAGACTGATCAGAGCACTACGAGCTTCCTGGTGAAGTTCCACTTCTGATCCAGCGGCGTCTGTGAGGACGCCTTCGCGGGCAAGCCACGCTCCCACAGGCTCTGTATCGTTCACTTACTTGGCGGACGACACAAAACCTGTGGGAGCGGGCTTGCTCGCGAAGGCCACACCGCCGATTTCAAGCCGCAACCACAGGCTCCGCCAACCCGAGAAAACGACACAACTCCCCGCGCTTGGCCAACGCATCCCGCCGCCCCAGATCAATCAACTCGCTGCAATACCCCGCCTCGAACAGCAGATAACTCAACACCCCCGCCCCGCTGGTCTTGGTCGCCCCCGGCCCGCGCAGAAACAGACGCAACGCCGCCGGTAATTCCTGACGGTGACGCGCAGCTATTTCATCGATCGGCTGGCTCGGCGAAATCACCAGCACCTCCACCGGCGCGACACCGAGCGCACGGGTCGGTGTGCCATCGGGCATCAGATGACTGAATTGATTGAGCCGTTGCAGCAACTCGATGTCGCTTTCCAGACTGTCAATGAACGTACTGTTGAGCATGTGCCCGCCGATCTGTGCGAGCGTCGGTTGCTGGCCGGTGTAGGCGCGCTGCAGCGGTTGCTCCGGGTCGACTCCGCGCGGGTTGCCGCTGACGCCCACCACCAGCACGCGGCTGGCGCCCAGGTGCAGGGCCGGGCTGATCGGTGCCGATTGGCGTACCGCGCCATCGCCGAAATACTCTTCGCCGATTTTGACCGGCGCAAACAGCAGTGGAATGGCGGAGCTGGCGAGCAAGTGCTCGACGGTCAACTGTGTGGGAACGCCGATGCGCCGATGACGCAACCACGCGTCGATGGTTTTACCGCCCTGGTAGAACGTCACGGCCTGACCGGATTCATAGCCGAACGCGGTGACCGCGACGGCCTGCAATTGCTTCTGCGCGATGGCTTCGGCGATGCCGGTCATGTGCAGTTTGTCGTTGAGCAACCCGCGCAGCGGCGAGCTGTTGAGCAAGGCCACCGGCACCTGAGCGCCGATGCCGAGCAAACTGTGGCTGACAAACCGGCTGGCCTGACGGATCACGCCCGGCCAGTCGCTGCGTAACACCAGATGACTACGGAACCCCTGCCAAAAGGTGGTCAGACGTTCGATGGCGCCACGGAAATCCATCGCCCCGCTGGCTAGACTGACCGCGTTGATCGCCCCGGCCGAGGTGCCGACGATCACCGGGAACGGATTGCTGGCGCCCTCCGGCAACAGTTCGGCAATCGCCGCCAGCACGCCAACCTGATAGGCCGCCCGAGCCCCGCCGCCGGAAAGAATCAACCCTGTTACCGGTTCGCCTGGACTCATGCACAACGCTCCATGGTGCTTGATGGGATGTCGCTCCAACCCTGTCTATAACAACCTGTAGGAGCGAGCTCGCTCGCGAAGGTCGTCAACGATGACGTTTGCAGCCTGACACCCCGCAGTGGTCTCAAGTTTTTCGCGAGCGAGCTCGCTCCTACAGGGGATCGTGGTTCAACCGCGTTTTGCGTACAGCTTGGGTTCGCCCGGCGGACGGCTCTTGAAGCGGCGATGGGCCCAGAGGTATTGCTCCGGGCAGTCGCGCAGCACGCCTTCGATCCATTGATTGATCCGCAGGCAATCGGCCTCTTCGGTCTCCCCGGGGAAACCCTCGAGCGGCGCATGGATCACCAGTCGATAACCACTGCCGTCCGCCAGACGCTCCTGGGTGAACGGCACCACCAGCGCCTTGCCCAGCCGCGCAAACTTGCTGGTCGCGGTCACCGTCGCAGCCTGAATCCCGAACAGCGGCACGAAGATGCTTTGCTTGGCGCCGTAGTCCTGATCCGGTGCATACCAGATCGCCCGGCCGGCGCGCAGCAACTTGAGCATGCCGCGCACGTCTTCGCGCTCCACGGCCAGCGAGTCGAGGTTGTGACGCTCGCGGCCATTGCGCTGGATGTAATCGAACAGCGGGTTCTTATGCTCGCGGTACATGCCATCGATGGTGTGCTGCTGACCGAGCAACGCCGCGCCGATTTCCAGCGTGGTGAAATGCACGGCCATCAGAATCACGCCCTTGCCATCGCGCTGGGCTTTCTTCAGATGCTCCAGCCCTTCGACGTGGGCCAGTTTCGCCAGACGCTCCCGGGACCACCACCAGCTCATGGCCATTTCAAAGAAAGCGATGCCGGTGGAGGCAAAGTTTTCCTTGAGCAGGCGTTTGCGCTCGGCGGAGGATTTTTCCGGGAAGCACAGCTCCAGGTTGCGCTTGGCAATGCGCCGTCGGTCGCCCGCCGCGCGATACATCAAGGCACCGAGGCCGCGCCCGATAAACAGCAACGCCGGGTATGGCAATTGAACAATCAGCCACAACAGCCCCAAGCCACACCACAGCGGCCAGAAACGCGGCATCAGAAATGCTTTTTGAAAACGCGGGCGATCCATTAAATGTTCCGGAAAGACAATGGCCGCGCATTCTACATCGTTCGACCCGGCTTGCGGCTGGCGAGCGTTCTCGTTATAAGTCTCGACACTTTTAGTGACAAGCCGTTGTATGCCGACCATGAGCCAAACCGACCCGCTAGACCAAGATCCCGTGTTCCAGTTGAAGGGCAGCATGCTCGCCATTACGGTGCTGGAGCTGGCCCGCAACGACCTGGAGAGCCTCGATCGGCAACTGGCCGCCAAAGTCGCCCAGGCGCCTGGCTTCTTCAGTAACGCGCCGCTGGTACTGGCGCTGGACAAGCTTCCGGCCAGCGAAGGCGCGGTCGACCTGCCAGGCTTGATGCGCGTCTGTCGCCAGCACGGCCTGCGCACCCTGGCGATCCGCGCCAGCCGTATCGAAGACATCGCCGCCGCCATCGCGGTCGACCTGCCGGTGCTGCCGCCGTCCGGTGCCCGTGAGCGGCCGCTGGACCCGCTTGAGGGCGTCGTGGCGAAGAAACCGGAAAAACCGCCGGCACCGACGATCAAACCGACGAAAATCATCACTTCGCCCGTTCGCGGCGGCCAGCAGATTTATGCGCAGGGTTGCGACCTCGTCGTGATCTCGTCGGTCAGCCCGGGGGCGGAACTTCTCGCCGACGGTAACATCCATGTATACGGCCCGATGCGCGGCCGCATATTGGCCGGGGTCAAAGGCGACACGAAAGCCAGAATTTTCTGTCAGCAAATGAGCGCTGAGCTAGTCTCCATCGCAGGTCACTATAAGGTTTCGGAAGATCTGCGGCGTGACCCTTTATGGGGCGCAGGCGTACAGGTCAGCCTGTCGGGCGATGTGTTGAACATCATTCGGCTTTAACGGATACTGCCGCATTTTCCAAGCATCTCTAAAACGTAGCGAAAACGGCTCAAACGAAGTAGGAAAAAGGCCAAAAGCAGTGTTTACCGGGGGTAAGCGCGGTTCAGGGCCGGATTCCAGCCAAGGCTGTCCGACTGCAGTCGTTTTTTCCAGAGATGTTTTTCGGGGCTAAATGTCCTTTTTCCTTAGGGGTGAAACACCTTGGCCAAGATTCTAGTGGTTACATCCGGCAAGGGTGGTGTGGGTAAGACCACCACCAGTGCTGCTATCGGTACCGGCCTCGCACTGCGCGGTCACAAAACAGTTATCGTCGACTTCGACGTCGGTTTGCGTAACCTCGACCTGATCATGGGTTGCGAGCGTCGCGTCGTGTATGACTTCGTCAACGTGGTCAACGGCGAAGCCAACCTGCAACAGGCCCTGATCAAAGACAAACGCCTGGAAAACCTCTACGTACTGGCCGCCAGTCAGACCCGCGACAAAGACGCGCTGACCGTCGAAGGCGTGGAAAAAGTCCTGATGGCGTTGAAGGAAGACTTCGAGTTCGTGGTCTGCGACTCCCCGGCCGGCATCGAGAAAGGTGCACACCTGGCCATGTACTTCGCCGATGAAGCGATCGTCGTGACCAACCCGGAAGTGTCCTCGGTTCGTGACTCGGACCGCATGCTGGGCCTGCTGGCCAGCAAGTCGCGTCGCGCTGAAAACGGCGAAGAACCGATCAAGGAACACTTGCTGCTGACCCGCTACAACCCGCAACGCGTCAGTGACGGCGAAATGCTCGGCGTCGAAGACGTCAAGGAAATTCTCGCCGTGACCCTGCTGGGTGTGATCCCTGAGTCCCAAGCGGTACTCAAGGCGTCCAACTCCGGCGTGCCGGTGATTCTCGACGACCAGAGCGACGCCGGTCAGGCGTACAGCGATGCCGTCGACCGCCTGCTGGGCAAAACCGTGGAACATCGGTTTCTCGATGTGACGAAGAAAGGATTCTTTGAGCGTCTGTTTGGAGGCCGGTAATGAATATTTTTGACTTCTTTCGTGCTAACAAGAAGCCAAGTACCGCCTCGGTAGCGAAAGAGCGTCTACAGATCATCGTGGCGCATGAACGTGGCCAACGCAGTACGCCGGACTACCTGCCCGCCTTGCAGAAGGAATTGGTCGAGGTGATCCGCAAGTACGTCAATATCGGGTCCGATGACGTGCACGTCGCCCTGGAAAACCAGGGTAGCTGCTCGATTCTGGAACTCAATATCACCCTGCCAGATCGCTGAGTCGATCTGGCTGGAGCCACGGCGGCTCAGGCTTTTGCATTTCCTGTAGGAGCGAGCTTGCTCGCGATGGTTTATCAGACGGCTTGATGTCGACTGACACACCATCGCGAGCGAGCTCGCTCCTACAGGGACTTGCAACGCCTGAGTCGCCGTTGGCGTTTGTTACGAGGCTGTTTTAATGCCGCTGTCCAACGTCCACATCATCCATCAGGACGCCGCCGTACTGGTGGTGAATAAACCGACCCTGTTGCTTTCCGTCCCTGGCCGGGCCGATGACAACAAGGATTGCCTGATCACCCGCCTGCAAGAAAACGGCTACCCGGAAGCACGCATCGTCCATCGTCTGGACTGGGAAACGTCCGGCATCATTCTGCTGGCCCGCGACCCCGACACCCATCGCGAATTGTCTCGGCAATTTCACGACCGCGAAACCGAAAAGGCCTACACCGCACTCTGCTGGGGTCAACCGGAGCTGGACAGCGGCAGCATCGATCTGCCCTTGCGCTACGATCCGCCGACCAAGCCGCGCCATGTGGTGGACCACGAGTTCGGCAAAAACGCCCTGACGTTCTGGCGCATACTCGAACGTTGCGGCGACTGGTGTCGGGTTGAACTGACGCCGATCACCGGCCGCTCCCATCAGTTGCGCGTGCACATGCTCTCGATCGGCCATCCGCTGCTGGGTGACGGGCTCTACGCCCATGAGCAGGCGCTGGCCGCCTGGCCACGACTGTGCCTGCACGCAAGCATGCTCAGCTTCACTCATCCGCAGACCGGCGAACGCCTGCGTTTCGAGTGCCCTGCACCGTTCTAGGCGGAACACCTACCAAACTGTGGGAGCGGGTTTGCTCGCGAAAGCGGTGTGTCAGTCGACACAATCGTCACTGACCCACCGCTTTCGCGAGCAAGCCCGCTCCCACATGGGATCTCCTCCAGATTCCATCACGGGGGTCCCCCCACCATCAGCACGCCGCCAATTCTGTGACCAATACGTTAAACTGGCGCCATTGCTGTCTGGAGCTACTTATGCGCGAAGAGTTGAACCAAGGCCTGATCGATTTCCTCAAGGCCTCCCCTACCCCGTTCCATGCCACCGCCAGCCTTGTCCAGCGCCTGGAAGCGGCGGGTTATCAGCGTCTCGATGAACGCGAGCCCTGGACCACCGAAGCCAACGGCCGTTACTACGTCACCCGCAACGACTCTTCGATCGTCGCGGTCAAGATGGGCCGCCATTCACCGCTGCACGGCGGCATTCGCCTGGTCGGCGCCCACACCGACAGCCCGTGCCTGCGGGTCAAGCCCCAGCCGGAACTGCAACGCCAGGGTTTCTGGCAACTGGGTGTCGAAGTCTACGGCGGCGCGCTGCTGGCGCCCTGGTTCGACCGCGACCTGTCCCTGGCCGGCCGCGTAACCTTCCGCCGCGACGGCAAGGTCGAGAGCCAGCTGATCGACTTCAAGGCACCGATTGCGATCATTCCGAACCTGGCCATTCACCTCAATCGTGAAGCCAACATGGGCTGGGCCATCAACGCCCAGACCGAACTGCCGCCGATCCTTGCGCAGTTTGCCGGTGACGAGCGTGTGGACTTCCGTGCCGTGCTCACCAACCAGCTGGCGCTGGAACATGGCCTGAACGCTGATGTGGTGCTCGATTACGAGCTGAGCTTCTACGACACCCAAAGCGCGGCCATCATCGGCCTGCATGGCGACTTCATCGCCGGCGCGCGCCTGGACAATCTGCTGTCGTGCTACGCCGGACTGCAGGCTTTGCTGACCGCTGAAACCGACGAAACCTGTGTGCTGGTCTGCAATGACCACGAAGAAGTCGGCTCCTGCTCCGCGTGCGGCGCCGACGGCCCGATGCTTGAGCAGACCCTGCGTCGTCTGCTGCCTGAAGGTGATGAATTCGTACGCACCATTCAGAAATCCCTGCTGGTCTCGGCCGACAACGCCCATGGCGTGCACCCGAACTACGCCGACAAGCACGACGCCAACCACGGCCCGAAACTCAACGCCGGCCCGGTGATCAAGGTCAACAGCAACCAGCGTTACGCCACCAACAGCGAAACCGCCGGGTTCTTCCGCCATCTGTGCATGGCCGAAGAAGTGCCGGTGCAAAGCTTCGTGGTGCGCAGCGACATGGGCTGCGGTTCGACCATCGGCCCAATCACTGCCAGCCACCTGGGCGTGCGCACCGTGGACATCGGCTTGCCGACATTCGCCATGCACTCGATCCGCGAGCTGTGCGGCAGCCATGATCTGGCGCACCTGGTGAAAGTGCTGAGCGCGTTTTACGCCTGCCAGGAATTGCCGTAACCCCTGAAAAGCTTCGCGAGCAAGCCCGCTCCCACCTTGGAATACATTTCAAATGTGGGAGCGGGCTTGCTCGCGAAGACGTCAGTTCAACCGACGCAAATTTCATGATTGCACCGGTTCAATTCTGATACACATCACCACCGGCCACCCAAAAGCCACCTAGACTTTAAATACCCCTTTCGACAAGGCAGTCGCTCATGATCTCGATGTCTTCATTCCACGCCATGCTGATCCCGATTCTGGGCGGGATGATCCTGCTGGCCGTCGGCTTCAATTTCCGTGACAAGAATGCCGGCGTGTTCGCGATGTGGATCGGCATGCTGACCATCCTCGCCACCGTGGTTTTCAAGATCCTCGCCAAACTCAACGAATAAATCCCTCCCCAGCGGCTCGCATTGATTTTGGCGGGCTCGTACACTCGGCCGATCTGCTCTTTTCAAGGTTGACCGCCTAGTGTTCGCTCGTCTTTTTGCCCTGCCGTGCTTTTTCCTCGTTTGCCTGATGGCGCTGCTGCCAATCACGCCTGCCCAGGCCGCCGGTTTGCCGAGCCTGCTCAACGGCTCCGCGAAAACCCAGCCAGAGGCGCAAGAACCGCTGGGGCAATCCCTTGACGAAGTCATCAAGTCGCTGGAGAACGATCAGCAACGAAGCAAATTACTGGCCGACCTGAAGAAGCTGCGCGACGCCACCAAAAAAGCCCAGCCGGCCACTGAAGAAGGCGTGCTGGGTCTGATTGGCGGGACGCTGGCCAATTTCGAAAAGCAGTTTTCCGGCGCCGACAGCCCGCTCACGCGCTGGTCCGAAGAATTCAATCTGGCCAAAGACGAACTGACAGCGCTGGCACTGCCGGCCAATGAATGGCTGCCGATCATCTTTGCCTTCGCCATGATCCTGATGGTCTGGAGCCTGTTGGCTGCCGCGCTGATCTGGCTCGGGCACCGGGTGCGGATGCGCTTCGGCCTGACCGAGGAATTGCCGCAACACCCCAAGGCCCTCGACATGCTGCGTTTTGCCCTGCGCAAACTCGGCCCCTGGCTGATCGCTCTGGTCATCACGGTGTACATGAGTTACGCCCTGCCCTCATCGCTGGGCAAAAGCCTGGCGATGGTCCTGGCCTATGCGCTAGTGGTCGGCACCTGTTTTTCGGCGATCTGCGTGATCGCCTTTTCCCTGCTCGATGGCCCGCACCGCCACCGCGCCTTGTACATCCTGCGACATCAGGCCTTTCGGCCGCTGTGGCTGATCGGCAGTTTCGCCGCCTTCGGTGAAGCCTTGAGCGATCCGCGACTGGTGACCAGCCTCGGCAGCCACCTGGCCCACACCGCCGCCACCATCGCCAACGTGCTGGCAGCGCTGTCCACCGGGTTGTTCATCCTGCGCTTCCGTCGCCCCATCGCCCACCTGATCCGCAACCAGCCGCTGTCCCGACGCCTGACCCGCCGCGCCCTCAGCGACACCCTCTCAATTCTCGGCACCTTCTGGTATGTGCCGGCGCTGGTGCTGGTGGCCATCTCGCTGTTCGCCACGTTCGTCTCGGCCGGCGACACCAGCACCGCCTTGCGCCAGTCGCTGATCTGCACCGTGCTGTTGGTGTTGTGCATGGTCATCAACGGACTGGTGCGCCGTCATGCGTTGAAACCGCAACGCGGGGCGAAGCGTCATGCGCTGTATTCCGAACGCCTGAAAAGCTTCTTCTATACCCTCGCCCATTTGCTGGTGTGGCTGGCGTTCATCGAACTTGGCCTGCGGGTCTGGGGCATGTCGTTGATTGCGTTCACCGAAGGCGAAGGTCATGAAGTCAGCGTCAAACTGTTCAGCCTCGGCGGCACGCTGATCTTTGCCTGGCTGATCTGGATTCTCAGCGACACGGCGGTGCACCACGCGCTGACCCGCTCGCGCAAAGGTCTGGCCAACGCCCGCGCGCAGACGATGATGCCGCTGATCCGCAACGTGCTGTTCGTGGCGATTTTCATCGTCGCACTGATCGTCGCCCTGGCGAACATGGGCATGAACGTCACGCCGCTGCTGGCCGGTGCCGGTGTGATCGGTCTGGCCATCGGTTTCGGTGCACAGTCGCTGGTGGCGGACCTGATCACCGGACTGTTCATCATCATCGAAGACTCCTTGGCCATCGACGACTACGTGGATGTCGGCGGCCATCTCGGCACCGTCGAAGGCCTGACCATTCGCACTGTGCGCCTGCGGGACATCGACGGCATCGTCCACACGATTCCGTTCAGCGAGATCAAAAGCATCAAGAACTACTCAAGGGAATTCGGCTACGCAATCTTCCGCGTGGCGATCCCCTCGAGCATGGACATTGATAACGCGATCAAACTGATGCGCGACGTCGGCCAGAAGATGCGCACCGATCCGCTGCAACGACGCAACATCTGGTCGCCACTGGAGATTCAAGGGGTCGAGAGTTTCGAGTCAGGCAACGCGATACTTCGGGCCCGATTCAAGACCGCGCCGATCAAGCAATGGGAAGTTTCCCGGGCGTTCAACCTGTCCCTGAAACGGCACCTGGACGAAGCGGGGCTTGATCTGGCGACGCCACGCATGAGCGTGCAGGTGGTGACGGCCGGCGGCGGCCAAGTGACGGATTAACACCGCACCCTGTAGGAGCGAGCTTGCTCGCGATGGACGCAAGGACACCGCATTCCTTCAGGCTGAAAACGTAATCGTTAACGTCCATCGCGAGCAAGCTCGCTCCTACAGGGTTCGCAGCCAATCGCGGAATCGGCAGCGTTTAACAAAACGCAGGCATAAAAAAATCCCCGAACCAGTCGGGGATTTTTTATGTTCGATCAATCAGCCCGAGAGCGGATCAATCTTCGCGATAGCGACGCAGCTTCAACTGCTTACCGGCAACGCGAGTGTCCTTCAGCTTGGTCAGCAGACGCTCCAGACCATCTTCCGGCAGCTCGACGAGGCTGAAGCTGTCACGCACCTGGATGCGACCGATCGCTTCACGCGCCAGACCACCTTCGTTGAGGATGGCGCCCAGCAGGTTTTTCGCAGCGATACCATCACGCGCGCCGAGCGCGGTACGGCAACGGGCACGACCTTCGGCCAATGGAACCGGAGCGCGACGCTCACGATCACCACGGTCCGGACGATCACCGGAACGCTCTGGACGATCGCCACGCGGTGCATTGTTCGGCACCAGTGGACGTTCTTTCTCGATTGCAGCGAGGGTCAACGCCTGAGCATTGGTGGCCTTGCGCAGCAGAGCAGCAGCCAGTGCACGCGGGGTGCAACCGATGTCGGCGGTCAGGCGATCCAGCAGATCACCGTGAGTCGATTCGGCATCGCCAACCAGCGGCGACAGGCTGTTGGTCAGTTTCTTGATGCGGGCATCGAGAACAGCCTGAGCGTCCGGCAGGCGAACTTCGGCAACTTTCTGACCGGTTACACGCTCGATCACTTGCAGCATGCGGCGCTCACGAGGAGTTACCAGCAGCAGTGCACGACCTTCGCGACCGGCACGGCCGGTACGGCCGATACGGTGAACGTAGGACTCAGGATCGTACGGCATGTCAACGTTGAATACGTGAGTGATGCGCGGAACGTCCAGGCCACGAGCAGCAACGTCGGTCGCCACAACGATGTCCAGGCGGCCATCCTTGAGGGAGTCGATCACGCGCTCACGCTGGTTCTGGGCAATGTCACCGTTCAGCGCAGCGGCTTTGTAGCCTTTGGCTTCCAGGGCGCTGGCCAGGTCCAGGGTCGCTTGCTTGGTGCGCACGAACATGATCAGGGCGTCGAAGTCTTCGACTTCCAGCAGGCTCAATACAGCCGAGGTCTTCTGGTCAGCGTGAACCAACAGGTGAGCCTGTTCGATCGCGGTAACGGTCTGAGTCTTGGTCTGGATCTTCACGTGTTGCGGATCGCGCAGGTGGCGTTCGGCAATGGCACGGATCGACTGTGGCAGGGTGGCCGAGAACAGTACGGTCTGACGGGTCGCTGGCAGAGCCTTGAAGATGACTTCCAGGTCGTCCATGAAGCCCAGCTTGAGCATTTCGTCAGCTTCGTCGAGAACCAGGTGGTTCACGGTCGACAGGACTTTTTCGTCGCGACGCAGGTGGTCACACAGACGGCCCGGGGTGGCGACAACGATCTGTGCGCCGTTACGGATTGCTTTCAGTTGTGGGCCCATAGGCGCGCCGCCGTAAACGGCCACAACGGTAACGCCCGGCATTTGCTTGGCGTAGGTTTCGAAAGCGGTTGCTACTTGCAGCGCCAACTCACGGGTTGGCGCCAGGATCAGGGCTTGCGGCTCGCGCTTGGCAGGATCGATGCAATGCAGAATAGGCAGGGCGAACGCAGCGGTTTTACCCGTACCGGTTTGCGCCTGGCCAATCATGTCCTGGCCGGCCATGATGATCGGGATCGATTGCTGCTGAATAGCCGAAGGCTCTTCGTAGCCAGTCGCAATGACGGCTGCAAGAATATTCGGATTAAGATTAAAAGCGGCGAAGCCGCCGGTTTCCTGGGTCATGGGTCTGCCTCTAAGTGCATCCGCAAAGACCCATGCTCCAAAGCTGCGCATGCCGTGTAAGACTCAAGAGTCGCCCTGGCTGCTTTGTCGGCGGGGATTTGCGAAAACGAATGAATGAAAAAGATTCGTCAAGGGAGAGTCCGCTGTGCGGACGTGCAGCCGAAGCTGACTTCGGGGAATTGCGCTACCTAAACGCGGCCCGGTTAAAGGCCGGCGCGCACTATACCGGAATTAGCCTGAAAAGGGAGCATTATTTGTCGGAAATCTGACGCATACACCGTTGTGTCACAGGCTTTGCGGAGAATCGTACAGCCGTCTATTTTTCAAAGGCCCGGCCCTGCTGACGATGACGCTAAAACGGTTCACTCTGGTGACGCAGACCCACGGCCTCAAACACCCTTCCCGCCCGAGGAATTGCTCGATGAATCAACCCGTTAGCAGCCGTGTAACCCGAGAACGGCACGGCCATGTCCTGTTGATCGGCCTGGATCGGGTGGCCAAGCGCAACGCCTTCGATCTCGACCTGATCAATGCCCTCAGCCTGGCCTACGGCGAATTCGAGGCCGACAGCGAGGCGCGGGTGGCGGTGGTGTTCGGCCATGGCGAGCATTTCACCGCCGGACTCGACCTCGTCAGCGCCAGCGCAGCGCTGGCCGAAGGCTGGAAAGCGCCACCCGGGGGGTGCGATCCGTGGGGCGTGTTTGCAGGTCCCAGAGTCAGTAAACCGGTGATCGTCGCCGCGCAAGGCTACTGCCTGACCATTGGCATCGAGCTGATGCTGGCCGCCGATATTAACCTTTGTGCCAGCAACACCCGATTCGCCCAGAAAGAAGTACAGCGCGGAATCTTCCCGTTTGGCGGCGCGACGTTGCGCCTGCATCAGGTGGCAGGCTGGGGCAATGCCATGCGCTGGCTGCTGACCGGCGATGAATTCGACGCCCATGATGCGCTGCACCTGGGCCTGGTGCAGGAAGTCATGGCCAGCGAGGATTTGCTGCCGCGGGCGATTGAACTGGCGGAACGGATTGCCCGGCAGGCACCGCTGGGGGTTCAGGCGACGTTGATGTCGGCGCGGCAGGCGCGTTATGAAGGGGAAACCGCGGCGGCGCAGGGATTGCCGGCGCTGGTGAAGAAGTTGTTGGCGAGTGAGGATGCGAAGGAAGGTGTGCTGTCGATGATCGAAAAACGGCCGGGGGTCTTCAAAGGGATTTGAGATTTGTATCGATCGCGCGGGCCTTTTCGCGAGCAAGCCCGCTCCCACATTTGATCGCGGTCTAATGTGGGAGCGGGCTTGCTCGCGAAGGGGCCCTTACAGACAACAATCAAGTCGCCGGGCGAATCGCCTTGATCAGCGACTGCAACGAATACCCCAACTGCGGCGCCAAACCTTCAGCCCGAGCAACCAACCCATCCATGTCCAGGTCCTGATCCAGGTCCGAAGGCACGATCAGAATCACATTGCCCTCCTTCACCGGCAGCTCCCAGTAATGCCGATGATAAAGCCCACGCAACAACGCCGCGCCCAGCGGCTTGCCATCGTCGGTGGCCCACTGGTTGATGACCAGCCAGCCACCGGGATTCAGGCGTTTCTGACAGTTTTCCAGAAAATTCCAGGCCAGATGCCCGACACCCGGCCCGACATCGGTATAGAGGTCGACGAAAATCAGGTCCGCCGGCTCGGCGGTCTCCAGCAGCTCCAGCGCATCGCCCACCCGGATGTACAGCCGCGGATCGTCATCCAGCCCAAGGTATTCGATCGCCAGGCGCGGCACGTCGGGGCGCAGTTCGATGGCCTCGACATCTTCCAGCGGCAGGAACTTCAGGCAGGCCTGGGTCAACGTGCCGGCACCGAGGCCGAGGAACAGCGCGCTTTCCGGTTGCTCGTGGCACAACGCACCGATCAGCATCGCCCGGGTGTAATCGTATTCGAGCCAGCTCGGATCCGCGGTGAACACGCAGCTCTGTTCGATGGCATCACCGAACTCGAGAAAACGGTAATCGGCCACTTCCAGTACACGAATCACGCCGAACTCGTCCTGTACCTCGGCGAGCAGATGCTCGACGCGCTCCTCAGTCATTTCGTCTCCTGATCGTTACCGGGCCGGCAACGTAGTACACCGCAACATGAAGCGGCAAAGGCGCGATTGTCCGCGAAGCGACGGGAACAGGTCACGCACTAATTTGCTGATAACATGAACGTCCGAGCGTAAAACAACCGAGACCGTGATGAGCCAACCCTGGAGCCCTGACAGCTGGCGCGCCCTGCCGATCCAGCAACAACCCCACTATCCCGACGCGGCGCATTTGCTGCACGTCGAGCAAACCCTGGCCAGCTATCCGCCGCTGGTGTTTGCCGGTGAAGCCCGGGAGTTGCGACGTCAGTTTGCCGAAGTCACCCAGGGTCGCGCGTTTCTGTTGCAGGGCGGCGATTGCGCCGAAAGCTTCGCCGAATTCTCCGCCGCGAAAATCCGCGACACCTTCAAGGTGCTGCTGCAAATGGCGATCGTCATGACTTTCGCTGCCGGTTGCCCGGTGGTCAAGGTCGGGCGCATGGCCGGTCAGTTCGCCAAACCGCGCTCGGCCAACGACGAAACCATCGACGGCGTGACCCTGCCGGCCTACCGGGGCGATATCGTCAACGGCATCGGTTTCGACGAAAAAAGCCGCGTGCCGGACCCGGAGCGTCTGCTCCAGTCCTACCACCAGTCCACCGCCACCCTGAACCTTTTGCGCGCCTTCGCCCAGGGCGGTTTTGCCGACCTGCATCAGGTACACAAGTGGAACCTGGACTTCATCGCCAACTCGGCGCTGGCCGAGAAGTACAGTCACTTGGCTGACCGCATCGATGAAACCCTGGCGTTCATGCGCGCCTGCGGCATGGACAGTTCGCCGCAACTGCGCGAAACCAGTTTCTTTACCGCCCACGAAGCGCTGCTGCTGAACTACGAAGAAGCCTTCGTGCGTCGCGACAGCCTGACCAATGATTACTACGACTGCTCGGCGCACATGCTGTGGATCGGCGACCGCACCCGTCAGCTGGACGGTGCTCACGTCGAGTTCCTGCGCGGGGTGAACAACCCGATCGGGGTCAAGGTCGGCCCGAGCATGAACCCGGAAGACCTGATCCGCCTGATCGACGTGCTCAACCCGGACAACGATCCAGGTCGCTTGAACCTGATCGCCCGGATGGGCGCGAACAAGGTTGGCGATCACTTGCCGGCGCTGATCCGCGCAGTGCAGCGTGAAGGCAAGCAAGTGCTGTGGAGTTCCGACCCGATGCACGGCAACACCATCAAGGCCAGCAGCGGCTACAAGACTCGCGACTTTGCGCAGATCCTCGGCGAAGTGAAGCAGTTCTTCCAGGTTCATCAAGCGGAAGGCAGTTATGCCGGTGGTATCCATATCGAGATGACCGGGCAGAATGTCACCGAGTGCATTGGTGGTGCGCGACCGATTACCGAGGATGGGTTGTCGGACCGGTATCACACCCATTGTGATCCGCGGATGAATGCGGATCAGTCGCTGGAATTGGCGTTTCTTATTGCTGAAACCCTGAAGCAAGTTCGGCGTTAAATCGCGCCGCTCCCTTCGCGAGCAAGCCCGCTCCCACATTTGACCGCGTCCGCCTGGCGAGCTCGGTCAAATGTGGGAGCGGGCTTGCTCGCGAAGGGGCCCGTTCAAACACCATCGAATTGTGCCAATGCCACCCTCAACCGCGCCGCACTCGCCCGTGGACAATTCAACTGCACCCGTTCCAACCCCAACCAATCCGCCATCCGCCGCAGATTCACCGCCAACGCCAGCATCCCCGCCTCGTCCAGCCCCGCCTCTTCCTCATGCACGGCATGCACCGCCAGCCGCCCCAACGCCCGTTCCGCCCGCAAATCCACCCGCGCGGCAATCCGTTCGTTGTGCAAAAACGGCAACACGTAATAGCCATAGACCCGCTTGTCCGGCGGCGTGTAAATCTCCAGCCGATAGCGAAAATCGAACAACCGCTCGGTACGGCTGCGCTCCCAGATCAGCGAATCGAAGGGTGACAGCAACGCGCTCGCTTCCACTTTGCGCGGCACCTTCGGCTCCGGCAGACAAAACGCCGGTTGCCGCCAACCCTGCACGTCACAGGTGAGCAACTCACCCGCCTCCACCAGTTCCGCCAGACGCGGACGCGCATCAGTGGGGCTCAAGCGAAAGTAGTCACGCAGGTCCTTTTCAGTCGCCACACCCAAGGCATTCGCAGCATGCAGCAACAAGCCGCGCTGGGCCTCGTCCTCCGAGAGCAATGGCTGCTGCAGAATCGCTGAAGGAATAACCCGCTCCGGCAAATCATAAAGCCGCTCGAATCCACGCCGTCCGGCCACAGTCACCTCACCGGCGGCGAACAACCATTCCAGCGCATGCTTTTCCGCACTCCAGTCCCACCAGGGCCCTGCCCGCTCCTGGCGGGTCGACAGACTCCCGGCACCCAGCGCGCCGAGCTCCTGAACCGAGCCCAGCACCCGGCGAATGGTGTCCTGTTGTTCACGCCCGAAACGGGCCAGCTGCTGATAGATATCTTCGCCACGGCTCGCCCGCAGCATGCGCCAGCGCATCAACGGGTACATCGACAGGGGCAGCAACGAGGCTTCATGGCCCCAGTATTCAAACAACGTACGTCGACGGCCGGAACTCCAGGCAGCCTGGTCGAGCAAGTCGGATGAGTAGTTGCCGAGGCGGGAAAACAAGGGAAGGTAGTGCGAACGCACCAACGCATTGACTGAATCGATCTGCAGAATGCCCAGCCGCTCGATCAGGCGATTGAGCTGAACCGCTTTGATCGCCGCCGGCGGCTGGCGCCCGTTGAACCCTTGGGCGGCCAGCGCCAGGCGTCGAGCCTGTTTGATGGAAAAGGACAGCGTTGCGGGCATGAGCATCTCCTTGTCTGCTCGCAACCTACCTCACCGGGAGACGGTTTGTGTAGTTGTGGGTTACTCATTTGTGCATCGGGTCATCCCAGAATGGGCGGACGGTTTCGTGCTCGACATCCGCACGACTGAGCCCGATGTCCTTCAACGCTTCATCGCTCATGCCCGCCAACAACTCGCGTTCACGGTGCAGTTCGTACCAGCGACTGATCTTGTGCAGCAGATCCGAGACGACGTGGATGGAATGTTTCTCTACCTCGACATAACCTTTTTGACCTTTCATCTTGTTGCCCTCCGTTTGGGATGGCTGAAGTGTCGCGCCGGGGCTAAGATCAATCCAACGAATGTTTCTGATGCAACACATCTCGGAGATTGATGAATGTCTGCCTACCCGAGTATCGATACTGACGTGCTGCGCACCTTTGTCGCCATCGCCGATCAGGGCGGTTTCACCCGCGCCGGAGAATTGGTCAACCGCACGCAATCCGCCGTGAGCATGCAAATGAAGCGGCTGGAAGAGGATGTGTTACAGCGCCAGTTATTCCAGCGCGACGGCCGCCAGGTGCGGTTGACGGCTGAAGGCCAGGTGCTGCTGGGTTACGCCCGGCGTATCCTCAAGCTACACAGCGAGGTGTTCAACACGTTGCGCGAGCCGCACATGGTCGGCACGGTGCGCATCGGCACGCCGGACGATTACGTGATGCGCTTTCTGCCGGGGATTCTGCGGCGCTTTGCCCAGTCGTATCCGCTGATCCAGATCGAAGTACACTGCGAATCATCAAAACAATTGCTGTTGCGTCAGGATCTGGATCTGACGATCGTCACCCGCGAACCGGGCAACGAGATCGGCCAGTTGCTGCTCAAGGAGCGGTTTGTCTGGGCCGAGGCGCAATGTTTCAGCGCCCACGAGCAGACGCCATTGCCGCTGGCCATGTTCAACAGCGATTGTTTCTGCCGGTTGTGGGCCTGCAATGCGCTGGACGCCATGGGCCGCGACTACCGCGTTGCCTATAACAGCTCAAGCCTGTCGGCGATCATGGCGGTGGTCAGCGCCGGCCTGGCCGTGACCGCGCAACTGGAAAGCCTGATCACCCCGGACTTGCGCATCCTCGGTGAAGCCGAGGACCTGCCGGTATTGCCGGAGGCCAGCATCATGCTGCTGCGCAACTTGCACAATCCGTCGCCGATCACCGAATGCCTGGCCGAACACATCGTCGAAGGGTTCAAACTTTAAAGGCGAGCGTCACCGCGCACAGCACCAAGAAGCCACAGAACAGCCCGCGCAGCAGCCGCTCCGGCATGGCGTGGGCGATTTTCACGCCCCAACTGATGCTCATTAGACCGCCGACGGCCAACGGCACACCGATCATCCAGTCCACTTGATGATGCACGGCGTAAGTCACCAGCGTGACGCCCGTGCTGGGCAACGCCAGCGCCAGCGACAAGCCTTGGGCCACCACTTGGCTGGTGCCGAACAGGCTTGTCAGCACTGGCGTAGCCACCACCGCCCCGCCCACGCCAAACAATCCGCCCATAGTCCCGGAAGCCGCGCCGAGTACGCCCAGCCATGGCCATGAGTAATTCATCTGCGAACTGGCCAACGCATTGGCGTGGAACATTCGCATCAGGTTGTAGGCCGACAAAGCGATGAGGAACGCGACAAATCCTGCGCGCATGGTTTGCGCATCAATGCCCACCGCCCAGATCGAACCGATCCACGCAAAGCAAAAACCCATCGACGCCAGCGGCAGCGCATGCCGCCATTCGATTTTATTGCGCTGGTGATAGCGCCACAGCGCCAGCATCACGTTCGGCACCACCATTACCAACGCAGTGCCTTGGGCAATCTGCTGATCAAGACCGAACAACACCCCCAGCAACGGAATGGCGATCAGCCCGCCGCCAATGCCAAACAAACCGCCCAGGGTTCCCAGGGCGGCGCCGAATACCAGATACATCAAAAACTCGATCACGGCGGATTTCCCTCCTTCTCAGGCGATTCATCCTACGCAGTCGGCGCTGGCGGGGAAACGCACAGCAACGCACAATGGCTGTGCCAACTTCGCACAAGCACTGACGACACCATGAACCCCAATCAATTGACCGAGCAACTGGGTCTGTTCCTCGATGTACTGGAAACCGGCAGTTTCTCCGCCGCGTCCCGCCGTCATCCGCTGACACCGTCGGCAGTGGCGCGACGGATCGACAGCCTGGAAAGCGCGGTCGGCAGCCAGTTGTTTATCCGCAGTACCCACGCGGTGCGCGCGACGCCGGCCGGGTTGGCGTTCGCCGAGCGCGCGCGGCGTATCGTGGCGGAGTTGCAACTGGCCCGGGCCGAAGCGGTGTCCCTGAGCAGCGCGCCGGAAGGCCTGATCCGGATCGACGCGCCCGCTGCGTTCGGCCGGCGGCATCTGGCACCGGTGATCGCTGATTTTCTGATGCTCTACCCCGGCCTCGACGTGCAACTGCACCTGATCGACAGTTTTGTCGACATGCAGGGGTTGAACCTGGGCAAGGTTGACCTGGTGCTGCGCGCCGGGCAAATGGCCGATACCCGACTGGTGGCCACACCGCTGGCGAGCATGGTGCGCATCGCCTGCGCCAGCCCCGACTATCTGAAGCGTCGTGGCGTACCGACCGACCCAGCGCAATTGATTGAACACGACGGCCTCGACTGGGATGGCCTCGCCCCGCCCTTCGCCTGGCGTTTCGAGCGGGATGGGCAAATGCACCTGCACCGCCCGGCGCGCATCCGCATGAGCGCCAACAACGCCGAGGCGCT
Source organism: Pseudomonas sp. LBUM1670 (assembly GCF_059695695.1). Lineage (NCBI taxonomy): Bacteria > Pseudomonadati > Pseudomonadota > Gammaproteobacteria > Pseudomonadales > Pseudomonadaceae > Pseudomonas > Pseudomonas sp. LBUM1670. Next base: position 3,755,852 of record NZ_CP166783.1, read on the forward strand.
GGTCTGCGGCGCGTTGGCCGGGCTGGGCATCGCGCACTTGCCGACGTGGTTGGCCAGCGAGTACCTGTTGCGCGGCGAACTGCTGCCGCTGTTCTGCGAGAACGGCCTGCCAGCACCGGAAACCACCGGTATCTATGCCTTGCGCCTAGAGCAACAACCCAATTCCCGCAGTCGTTTGTTGCTGGAATACCTGAAAACCCGTTTCAGCCCGATTCCGCCGTGGGATCTGGCGCTGCAAAACACCCTCGACCGGCACTAGGTCAGAATTATCTGGCGCATTAAACATTCGCCCGCTAGATTCATGACGATCACAGATCAAGGTTTCAAAATGAACACCGAACGCAACACACGGGACACCTGCGACGACCTGCTGCTGGACAATCAGGCCTGTTTCGCCCTGCATTCCACCTCGCTGCTGATGACCAAGGTCTACAAGCCTCTGCTGCAAGCGCTGGGCCTGACCTATCCGCAATACCTGGCAATGATGGTGTTGTGGGAACAGGACGGTTTGACCGTAGGCGAAATCAGCACGCGCCTGCTGACCGATCCTGGCTCACTGACGCCACTGCTCAAACGCCTGGAAGTCGAGGGCTTGCTCAGCCGCACCCGCAGCCGCGAGGATGAGCGAGTGGTGATTGTCGAACTCACCGAACAGGGTCGTGCCCTGCGGGACAAGGCTCGCGATATTCCCCAGTGCATCCTCGGCGCCAGCGGGATGACGCTGGAGAGACTGCAGAAACTGCAAGCGGAACTGCAAGCGCTCCGCAGCAATCTTCAAGACAGCCTCTGATCTCCAAATCACCACAAATCCCTTGTGGGAGCGGGCTTGCTCGCGAATGCGGTTCATCATTCAACATTTTTGTCGACTGACACACCGCTTTCGCGAGCAAGCCCAGTCCCACATTTCGTTATGCAGTGCTCTCACGAATAAGGTTCGCCCTTCCCCCCTCCTCGAAAAAAATCACCGTCAAAAAAACCTGCCTGAATCGCTCTGCTTCAACAGTCTTGCCAGTAATCGCTCCTGCACTTTTCGACCCTTGCCAAACTTTTTTCAAAATTTAACTTGCGCGCTAATTATTAGCGCTATACATTCATCTCGCACTTACTTAGCGCGCAAATATTTAGCGCAAAACACCCAAACCCGAACGAGGCCTACATCATGCAAACTCTCTACACCGCAATCGCAACCTCCACTGGCGGCCGTGACGGTCGTGCGGTTTCCAGCGACAACATCCTCGACGTCAAACTCGCCACGCCAAAAGAACTCGGTGGTGCTGGCGGCGCTGCAACCAACCCTGAACAACTGTTCGCCGCCGGTTACTCCGCCTGCTTCATCGGTGCCCTGAAATTCGTCGCCAGCCAGACCAAACGCAGCATTCCGAACGACGCGTCGATCACCGCCCATGTCGGCATCGGCCAGATTCCTGGCGGTTTCGGTCTGGACATCGACTTGCACGTCAGCCTGCCAGGTCTTGAGCAAGCCGATGCGCAATCCCTGGTCGACGCTGCCCACCAGGTCTGCCCGTACTCCAACGCCACCCGTGGCAACGTCGATGTGCGCCTGCACGTTACCGTCTAACCGCTGATTCCAAGACCGAACAGGAAACCAACATGAACACTTTCAGCAAAGTCTTGACCGGTACTCTTCTGGCCCTGTCCATCCACAGCGCATTCGCGGGCGAAGGGGTTGAACACAACACCCAGGCGTTCCTCGATGTACTGAATGCCGGCACCGGCAAACCGATGGAACAGCTTTCACCGAAAGATGCCCGGGCCATTTTGGTCGGCGCGCAAGCCGGGGTGAAACTGACGCTGCCAAAAGCGGACGTCAGCCAGAAGACCATTCAAGTCGACGGCCAACCGATCAGCCTGACCATCGTCCGGCCAGCCGGGGTCAAAGGCGAGCTGCCGGTGTTCATGTTCTTCCACGGTGGCGGCTGGGTGCTGGGGGATTTCCCGACCCACGAACGACTTGTTCGGGATCTGGTCACGGGTTCGGGTGCGGCGGCGGTATTCGTCAATTACACCCCGTCGCCGGAAGCGCATTACCCGGTGGCGATCAACCAGGCTTATGCCGCGACCCAATGGGTGGCTGAGCACGGCAAGGAAATCAACGTCGACGGCAAGCGTCTTGCCGTGGCCGGCAACAGCGTCGGCGGCAACATGGCGGCGGTTGTTGCGCTGATGGCCAAAGACAAAGGCACCCCGGCGATCAAGTTCCAGGTGCTGCTGTGGCCGGTGACCGATGCGAACTTTGAAACGGCGTCTTACAACCAGTTTGCCGAGGGGCACTTCCTCACCAGGAACATGATGAAGTGGTTCTGGGATAACTACACCACCGATCCCAAGCAACGTAACGAGATCTATGCTTCGCCACTGCGGGCGACCACTGCCCAACTCAAAGGCCTGCCACCTGCGCTGGTGCAGACGGCCGGCGCCGATGTGCTGCGCGATGAAGGTGAAGCCTACGCCCGCAAACTCGACGAGGCTGGCGTGCCGGTGACGGCAGTTCGCTACAACGGCCTGATTCACGATTATGGTTTGCTGAATGTGGTGAGCCAGGTGCCGGCGGTGCGTTCGGCGATGTTGCAAGCGTCTGAAGAACTCAAGCAACACCTGAAGTAAGCGCAGTCTAAATGTGGGAGCGGGCTTGCTCGCGAAGGCGGAGTGTCAGTCGACATCAATGTTGAATGATAGGCCGCCTTCGCGAGCAAGCCCGCTCCCACAAGGGGTCTAGCGTATTTCTGGCAGACGAAAAAAAGCCCGACTCAATGGTCGGGCTTTTTCATTCCTGAAGCGGTGCTTATTTAGCACGGCCTTTGTAGGAACCGCCTTCGCGGGTATCGATCTCGATCATGTCGCCGATTTCGATGAAGTCAGCAACCGACAGTTCGGTACCGTTCTTCAGTTTGGCAGGCTTCATCACCTTGCCGGAAGTGTCGCCGCGAGCGGAACCTTCGGTGTAGTCAACCTGACGCACGATAGTGGTCGGCAGCTCTACGGAAACCAGACGCTCTTCGAAGAAGATCGCTTCGCAAACATCGGTCATGCCTTCTTCAACGAAAGGCAGAACGGCTTCGATGTCTTCAGCGTTCAGCTCGTACATGGTGTAGTCGGTGGTGTCCATGAACGTGTAGGTGTCGCCGCTGATGAAGGACAGGGTCGCTTCTTTGCGGTCGAGGATTACGTCGTCCAGTTTGTCGTCGGCGCTGTAAACGATCTCGGTCTTGTAGCCGGTCAGCAGGTTTTTCAGCTTGGTCTTCATGATCGCGCTGTTACGACCAGATTTGGTGAATTCAGCTTTCTGAACCAGCCAAGGATCGTTTTCGAGACGGATCACGGTACCGGGTTTCAGTTCTTTACCAGTTTTCATTGCGAATATCCGAATTTGGATGGGATTTACAAAAATCTAGGCCGCGTATCATATCCAATTTAGGTAAAACTGTACCAGCGCTGCGGCAAGATCTGCCTGCAAGGCTTGTTCCAGACACCACGCTTCGGCATGTATTTGCAGTTCCGGCCAGTGTTTACGGGTCGTCAGCCAGTGACCGGACATATCATGCCCGGCATTCCACGCACGCCAAAGCCCGCTGATCGCCTCGCGGGCAGGCTCAGACAGACCTTTTGTGTACAGCGTCAGGAAGGCTTCGAGCTTGTCCAGGTGAATGTCTTCGTCCTGCCGATAGATGTGCCAGAGCAGTGGCCGGCCCGCCCACTGGGCACGGACAAACGAATCTTCGCCGCGCACGGCGTTGAAATCGCAGCACCAGAGCAGGTGATCGTATTGGTCCTGTCGGACGAACGGCAGCACCTGCACGGTCAAGGACTCGCGTACATGCACCGCGCCCGCCGCCAATCCGTCGACACCGAGCCAACGCTCGACATCACCCAGAATCCGCCCTTCGGGCACCAATAGATGGGTAGGTGCCGAATCGGCGGCCATCACCTCCAGCCAACTCGCCAGACCGGTATTCTCATAGGCAAACAGCGAGATCAGCTGCGCGCCTGGCGCGCGATCAATCCCTAACCCTTGCAGGAATTTTCGCTGAGCCTCGGGGCTTTGCTGAAATTGCCGGCGTCGCTCAAGCAATCCCCTTTCACGCAGCAAGCCACCGGTGGCCTTCTGGAACCCCGGAAAGAAAAAGTACTTCTGCACGCTTTTGTACTTCACCGACGGCAAACCGTGGCAGCCGATGACCCAGTCTTCGGCACTCAGATAATCGAGGTTCATCCACAGTGGCGGCTTTTCCCGCGCGGCCATGGCGTCCATGTAGGCGCTCGGCAATTGGCAGGCGAATGCGGCGATGACCACATCGGCGGCGTCGGTGGGCAACCAGTCGGTTGGCCATTGCCGGACTTCGACACCTTCCTGCGATTGCTGAGCCACATGGATGTCGATCTCCGGACAGAGTCGCTCGAAGGCCCGCAAGTCATCGACCCACAAACGCACCTCCAGCGAATGCTCGGCAACCAGTTGTCGGGCCAGGCGCCAGGTCACGCCGATGTCGCCAAAGTTATCGACCACGGCGCAAAAAATGTCCCAGCTGCTTTTCATTTGAGGCATTTCAGGCATTCCAGGCTCCCGTTGGCAAAGGCGCCGATTGTCCGCATAAATTACTCCGCGCAGAAGAGCCGACGGCGATTAATCTTCATGCGACAATCGCCACTCGCCCGCGATCACCCGCCAGGAGGCAGTCATGCCCTACCGTTCCAATCCGCGCCGCTCCTTGCCGATTCAGCTCAATGCCCTGCAACTGACCGGTAGCATTGCCCTCGGATTGTGGCTGGGATTCCTCGCCATCGCGCTGACCTGCTGGCTCGCTTCCCGACTGTTGTTCAGCGAGCAATTGGCGCCGGTCGCGCTAGCGATAGAGCAACTGGCGAAACCACCCGTGGTCGCGCAACCGGTACCGGACATGCCACCGCAAAGCCCGCTGTTCGACCAATACGAAGAGAACCTGCGCAAGAACGAGCAGCAGCAACGACTGGATCAGGCCCGCAGCACCAGCCGCAATCGGGCCAATCCGAAATGCCAGTTCTGGCTGCAACAGGACCAGACCGCGCCAAGCGAAAAAAGCCGCGCCAACGTCCTGCAATTCTGCGATTGATCATGAACAAACATACCGTCCACCAACTGATCCTCGACAAGCTGCGGGTCGATCTCGACATCGCCGAGCGTGCGGCGCAAACCGCTTACGAAACCGCAACCCACGAAGAAAACATCGCCGAGAACAAGTACGACACGCTGGGGCTGGAGGCGTCTTATCTGGCGGCCGGGCAAGCCAGACGCGTGGAAGAAATCAGGCAATCGCTGGCGCTGTGCCAGAACCTGACGCTGCGGCCTTACGACGAACAGCGCGGCATCGAAGTCGGCGCCCTGCTCGGTCTGGAAGACGAAAAGGGTCGTGAGCAATGGCTGTTTCTGGCCCCCGACGCGGCGGGCTTGAAGGTCGATCTGGTGGGGCAATGGATTACCGTCATCACCCCTCGCTCACCGCTGGGCAAAAACCTGCTGGGCAAGTTCGAAGGGGACGAGGTGGAGATTCTGGTGGCGGGCGCTCGGCAACAGTTTTCTGTTACCGAGGTTGTTTAGCCAAGGTGTCCTGCCTCGCGAATACGTTCCTCTTTTGACGAGTGGCTGTTGTCGTCAGGCAAGGCGCCACGACGAGTCATAGCCCGCTATGGCGAGGAGCGGCAACGCAGCATGACGGCAACAGACGCCGTCAAAAAGGAACAGTATTTGCGAGGCAGGACACCCCATTAATGGACCGGCAGTTCGACGCCGTCGAACAGCTCTTCCAGTTCCTGCTTGTTGTGGCACTGAATGGCTTTGGCCATGACTTCGCGGGTCAGGTGCGGGGCGAACTTCTCGATGAAGTCGCACATGAAGCCACGCAGGAAGGTGCCGCGACGGAAACCGATTTTGGTGATGCTGGATTCGAACAACTCGCTGGCGTCGAGCACCACCAGATCACTATCGAGTTTGGTATCGACCGCCATTTTCGCGACGATGCCCACACCCAGACCCAGGCGAACGTAAGTCTTGATCACGTCGGCGTCGGCCGCGGTGAACACCACTTTCGGCGTCAGACCGCGATGGCTGAACGCTTCGTCGAGTTTCGAACGACCGGTGAAACCAAACACGTACGTCACGATCGGGTATTCGGCCAGCGCTTCCAGGGTCAGCTTCGACAGCTTGGTCAGCGGATGGCCCTGAGGCACCACCACGCAGCGGTTCCAGCGGTAGCACGGCATCATCACCAGATCACCGAACAGCTCCAGGGCTTCGGTGGCGATGGCGAAATCGACGGTGCCGTCAGCGGCCATTTCGGCGATCTGCATCGGCGAACCCTGATGCATGTGCAGCGCAACGTCCGGGTATTGCTTGATGAAATTGCTGATCACCGGCGGCAACGCGTAACGCGCCTGGGTGTGCGTGGTGGCGATCGACAGGGTGCCTTTCTTCTCGTTGGAGAATTCCTGGGCGATCTGCTTGATGCTTTCAACCTTGCGCAGAATCTCGCCGGCGGTGGTGATGATGCGCTCGCCGGCCGGGGTGACGCGGGTCAGGTGCTTGCCGCTGCGAGCAAAAACCTCGACGCCCAATTCGTCTTCCAGCAGACGGATCTGCTTGCTGATGCCCGGTTGCGAGGTGTAAAGGCTTTGGGCTGTAGCGGAAACGTTGAGGTCGTGGTGCGCCACTTCCCAGATGTAGCGCAATTGTTGGAGCTTCATATGAATCCCTCAAAGCAGGTAGACGCCACGGGCATCAGCGACGGTATATAACTATATTAATGGTTTGAAGAATAAATCTAGAACTTTTTATCAAATTGCCACTATTCGTGGTCTAGCGATCGCCTTGACGGCGGCGCTCCACCAGCGGCACCAGATAGACCGGGACCCGAGCCAACTGCAACACCCGCGCTGCAGTCCTGCCCAAAGGCGTTTCCGCGCCAGCACCATGGCTATGACTACCTACGATCAACAAATCCACGGAGAGTTTCTGCGCCTGGTCGAGAATCACCTGCGACGGATCGCCCTGAAGCACCCGCACCGCTTTTATCCGTTCCAGGTCCTGCTCCCCTTCATCTCCCAGCTCTTCGCGAAAGCTGTCGAGCACGCGCTGCTCGATACTGGCGATCACCGTGTTCAAACCCTGACTGTGAAATTCGTTAAGCGCCTGCTCGTCGAGATAGCTCTGCAGCACCGATTCGGCGAACAGACCCATGGGTTCGACGGCGTGCACCACATACAAATCGGCATTGAATGTTCGAGCCAGCGCCAACGCATGCTGCATCACCAAAGGGGCGTACAGGCCGAGGTCAGTGGCATAGAGCATCGAACGAATCATATGACCTCCTCGAGTGCCAACATGGCGGAGATTGATTCAGCTTAGCAGTGCCTTGGCGAGTACGACGTCCCGCGTAACGCGTTGAACGGCGGGCTTAAACCTTTTGCTCGTTGCTTATGCCATGAGGCACATGGCCGGTAGCGACCACCTCGCGGGCCAACTCGCAATGGCCTGCCTGATCGTCGAAAAACACGTCGGCGGCAAAGGCTTCGAGGAAAGCGGATTTGGTCAGTCCGCCGAGGAACAACGATTCATCCAGGCGGATGTCCCACTCGCGCAACGTGCGGATCACCCGCTCATGGGCCGGCGCCGAACGGGCGGTGACCAGCGCGGTGCGGATCGGACAGGCGTCCTCCGGAAACTCGCGCTGCAACAGATTGAGCGCCGCGAGAAAGCCTTTGAACGGCCCACCGCGCAGTGGCTCGCGGGCGCTTTCACGTTCGCTGGCCTGAAACGCTTCCAGGCCGCCCGCCTGATAAACACGCTCCGACTCGTCGGAAAACAGCACCGCGTCACCGTCGAAGGCAATCCGTAATTCATCGCTCGCGGCACGGCTGGCGCCGCCCGACAGAATGGTCGCCGCGGCGAAACCGGCATCCAGCGCACTGCGCACGTCTTCGGCGTGGGTCGACAGAAACAGGTCGCAACCAAAGGCCTTGAGATACGGGTACGGACTGCGCCCACCGACAAACGCCGCCCGGGAAATCGCCAGTCCGTAATGATGAATCGAGTTGAACACCCGCAACCCGGTGTCGGCGCTGTTGCGCGACACCAGGATCACCTCGACCCTGGCGCGCCCGAGGCTGGTATTGAGGTTGAGGAGTTTTTCAACGAGCGGGAATGCATCGCCGGGCTCGAGGATTTCGTCTTCGTGTTCGATCTGATATTGCCGGTAAGCCTCGACGCCGTTCGCCAGGTAAACCTTGTGGCTTTCACTCAGGTCGAACAGCGCGCGCGAAGAAATCGCCAGCACCAGTTTGTCGTCAATCGTCTTTGGCATGCCCTTCCCCCTCGGGTTGATCGACTCAGGTGTTACGTCGATCGATAAAACTCAAACTGCGATACAACGCTTCGATCCGCGGCAATTCGCAGCCGGCGGCCTTGGCTGCCGCCAGTGGCCGGGCGTAAATCGCCGCCAGTTCCAGCGGTCGCTTGTGCAGAAAATCGTGGTACATGCTCGGCCAGTAGTCCGGCATTTTTTCGGTCATCACGAACAGAAAGTCCGCGTAACCGGCCGGTATGTCGTGACCGCAGGCCTTGGCGCCCAGCACCACTTCGGCCATCAAGGCCTTGATCAGTTCCCGGCTGTCGGCATCGGCCATCAATGGCGTGGTGCCTGCACCGAGCAGAACCGAGAGGCCGTTGTAAGGGATATTCCAGATCAGTTTCTGCCAGCGCGCCTGATGCAGGTTCGGCATGGACTGGGAGTCAATGCCGGCGCTGCGGAACAACCCGGCGCCCTCCTCGACAATCGCCATGCGCACCTGTTCATCGGTGGCGGGGCCACTGTGGTAGCCGACATTGACCGCGCCGAGAGCCTGATGGGTGATCGCGCCGGGGCCGGTGCGATGGACGCAGATCAGGCAGAGCCCGCCGAGCAGGTGCAGGGAATCCGGGAGCAAGGCTCGCAGACTGTCTTCGACGTCCAGGCCGTTTTGCAGCAACAACACCTTGGCGTTCGGTGCCGCCGCTTGAATGATCGCTGGCGCCAGATCGGCATTGTTGGTGGTCTTCGCGCCCACCAGCAACCAGTCGCAGGGCGGCATGTCTTCGGCCGACGAATAGGCCTGAACCGGATTCAACGTCAGCGCGCCATGCACCGCGCTGTCGAGTTGCAACCCGCGTTCGGCCACCGCTGAAAATTCGCTGCGCAACAGAAAATGCACGTCGAAACCGGCACGCGCCAGCATCAACCCGTAAAAACCACCGATCGCACCGGTTCCGATAATACCGATGGTCGGCCTGGCAACTGCACCCGTCATGGCAACTCCTCTGCTGTTCTGGTCAGCGCCTGACCCACGGCCACATTGAGCTCGGTGCTGGTCAAGCGCGATTTCAGTGCTCCGAAAAACTCACCGTCGCGCACCACAAACAGCGCCGGCAAATGAAAGACCTGATAACGCTCGACCACCCCGCCATTGTCCCCGGCATCGATCCAGCACAAGCGATCGACTTCCAGAGCGAGTCTTGGCAATTGCTCACGGGCAAAACGGCAGCTGGCGCAGCCGACGCTGGTGAAGATAACCAGCGACACGCCGCTCATCGCCAGCAACCGTTGGTCGGCGTCGAAATCGGTCAGTTCCGATTCGACCACTATACTGGGGGAAACAATGTCAGATGGCCGACACATGGAGTCCGTGCTCATGGGACGTTTTATTCCTCATCCTGACGATGTGCCCGTTGAATTAACGTTGCTGAAACCTGAGTGTATTTCACGACAACAGCTGCACACTATCAGCCTCGGGGGCATGGCTTGCAATTACCACCGCGCCTGGCGCCACGGTACGGCGCTGGAAGTACGCATACCGACCTTGAACCCCGATTTGCGTTTTCTGGGCTATGTAGCCTGGTGTCTGCGACGCAAACACGGTTATCTGGTGGGCATTGCCTTTGTTGACGAGCAGATGATGTTCAGTGCCCGGATGGGCGAACAGGTGTGCCAGATCGAACGTTACTGTCGCCTGCATGACGCCCACGACGATCTGCAGGAAACCCAGGCGCTGGCCCTCGAATGGGTCCAGCGGCATGCCGACGAGTTCTCTCATGACACGGTCCGCAGGGCATTTGCGCAGGCTGTGCTGGACTGAAGGGCGCTCTCGATTATCGAGAATGCCCCTCAAACCGGCGTCTGCCCATTGTCGAGCCACGGTGTAACGCGCTAAGGTTCCGCTCCCCGACGCGCTTAATTTGCTGTGCTCCGCCGCGCGGGTTCGCTGGCGGCCGGCACCCGTGACCTGACGAGTAAACGATGGCTGATTTACCGATCAACGACCTAAACGTCGCCTCCAACGAGACGCTGATCACTCCTGACCAGCTCAAGCGCGATATTCCTCTGAGCGACGCTGCCCTGCGCACCGTCACCAAGGGCCGCGAAGTCATTCGCAACATTCTGGATGGCACCGACCACCGTCTGTTTGTGGTTATCGGGCCGTGCTCGATCCACGACATCAAGGCTGCCCACGAATACGCCGAGCGTCTGAAAGTGCTCGCTGCGGAAGTGTCCGACACCCTGTATCTGGTCATGCGCGTGTATTTCGAGAAGCCACGCACCACCGTCGGCTGGAAAGGCTTGATCAACGACCCGTATCTGGACGACTCGTTCAAGATTCAGGACGGTCTGCACATCGGTCGTCAGTTGCTGCTGGACCTGGCCGAAATGGGCCTGCCAACCGCCACCGAGGCCCTCGACCCGATCTCCCCGCAGTACCTGCAGGACCTGATCAGCTGGTCGGCTATCGGCGCGCGCACCACCGAATCCCAGACTCACCGTGAAATGGCGTCCGGCCTGTCCTCGGCCGTCGGCTTCAAGAACGGCACCGACGGCGGCCTGACTGTAGCGATCAACGCCCTGCAATCGGTTTCCAGCCCGCATCGTTTCCTGGGGATCAACCAGGAAGGCGGCGTGTCGATCGTCACCACCAAGGGCAATGCCTATGGCCACGTGGTCCTGCGCGGCGGCAACGGCAAACCGAACTACGATTCGGTCAGCGTCGCACTGTGCGAGCAGGCGCTGAACAAGGCGAAGATCAAACCGAACATCATGGTCGACTGCAGCCACGCCAACTCCAACAAGGACCCGGCACTGCAACCGCTGGTGATGGAGAACGTCGCCAACCAGATCCTCGAAGGCAACCAGTCGATCATCGGCCTGATGGTCGAAAGTCACCTGAACTGGGGTTGCCAGGCCATCCCGAAAGACCTCGCCGACCTGCAATACGGCGTGTCGATCACCGATGCCTGCATCGATTGGTCCGCTACCGAAAACACCTTGCGCAGCATGCATGCCAAGCTCAAGGATGTGCTGCCGAAACGCGATCGCACCTGATCACTTTTCAGCGCACAAAAAAAACGCCGGGCTAAACCCGGCGTTTTTTTATGCGTTCGTTTTACTGACTCAGCTTGGCCGCATGCCGCTGGTGGCGTTCCATGTAGCGCTCCACGTAGGAACACGAAGGAATGACGGTGTAGCCCATTTCCTCGGCGTACTCCAGGGCCTTCTCGGTCAAGGCTGCCGCAATGCCGCGACCACGCAATGCATTGGGCACAAAGGTGCGATAGATATCCAGGGTCTGTTTCCCCAGATCCATATAGGTCAGGTAGGCACGATGACCGTCCACATTGGTCTCGAACTGATGACCAGCCTGGTCATGGTGGATGGACAACGCCTCACTCATCACTACTCCTCGCGGGTCTTTTTTTCTGACCCCTACCTTACCGATGTTTTTCCGGCGAAGGAACATCTACGCCACCCCGTGCCTGAATGGACACCGAGAAGAGCTGCACCGATCTCGCGCAACCGAGCACGTATCAAATAGTAGGCGCCATTGGCAGAAATGCTCAAGGTACGCTCGTCATCACGCAAGGGTTGGGCAGGTGCCGCTCCGGGGGTTACGCAGGGACGCCTCGACCGAAGATCTTGGGTGGTCGATCGTCTGAACATTGCCGGATGTTGAGACTTAAGACGAGCGCCCTTCTTTTAAGTCACCTCAACTAGGAGAAAGATATGAGAGGTACCGCTCAAATCCCGAACAAAAGTGTAGACGAATCCATGTAGACAGACTTAAGCCAAGACCGCGAAAACAGTCGCGGCAGCCGGGAACTTTTCCGTGCCAACTCGCTCTGCGCGGGCTTTGCAGCTGAATATTTTTTAATCAAATGCAAGTAAAAGTTGCTCGAAAAAGAATCAACGCCTACAATTTTTTTTGCTTCTTGCTTTACGTCAGTTTACTTACGACAAGTAATGGGTAGTATGTACGCCGGCTATTTCCTCACTCTGAGGAGACAGCTACTTAATTGAAAGTCCTTGAAGGGGAACACGATGAACAACGTTCTGAAATTCTCTGCTCTGGCTCTGGCCGCAGTTCTGGCTACCGGTTGCAGCAGCGTATCGAAAGAAACCGAAGCACGTCTGACCGCTACTGAAGACGCAGCTGCTCGCTCCCAGGCTCGTGCAGACGAAGCTTACCGTAAAGCTGATGAAGCTCTGGCTGCTGCTCAAAAAGCACAACAGACTGCTGACGAAGCTAACGAGCGTGCTCTGCGCATGCTGGACAAAGCTAGCCGCAAGTAATAATCCTTCGGGATTGTTATCAAGCCGACCCATTTATGGGTCGGCTTTTTTATGGCCGGTCGTTTTGTACCGGCCATAAAAAACCCGCCGACGCAGCCTGCATCGGCGGGTTCTGTTCAAGCCTTACTGCAGCGGGTCGAGCGGTGCACTCGTCACCATCGGTGCGGAAGCGTTCGGCACGGCGATTTCCACCGGCAGGCCATCTTCAGCGGCCACCACATCACGCACCACTTCCCAGTCCATGCGCAGGTTGTTGGTGATGTCCTCACGCTTGAGCATCGCATTGATCACGGCGGTGTGCTTGTCGACCACCGACGGGTTGCCTTTGTCGTCCAGCGGCGTGTGCGCTTCCAGGTAGACCTTGCCGCCACTGATGCCGAATTTGTACGGGTCGTTGATGATCCGTACCGACGTACCGACCGGCACCATGCCCGCCATTTCCAGCACATTGTTGTTGAACATGCGGAAGCAACCGTGGCTGGTGCGCATGCCGATACCGAACTTCTTGTTCGAACCGTGGATCAGGTAACCCGGCGTGCCCAGGCTGAATTTGAACGGCCCCAGCGGGTTGTCCGGGCCGGCCGGCACGACGTTTGGCAACGGGTCACCGTCTGCAAGGTGCTCGGCCTTGATCGAGGCTGGAGGCGTCCAGGTCGGGTTCGGTGTCTTGCCCGTGATGGTGGTGTGAGCGATCGGTGAACCCCAACCCTCACGACCGATGCCCAGCGGGAAGGTGTAAACCACATTCCGGCCTTTCGGGTAGTAGTAGAGGCGGTATTCAGCCAGGTTGATGACGATACCTTCACGCGGGCCTGGCGGCAGGATGAAGCGCGTCGGCAGCACGATTTCAGTACCGGCGCCCGGCAACCAGGCATCGACGCCAGGGTTGGCCGCGAGCATTTCCGAGTAACCCAGATCGTAAGTGGTGCCAAGGTCGGCGAAGGTGTCTTCGTACTTGGCCTTGATGACCTGAACCTGGCCGATGATGTCTTCACCAGGCGGTGGCAGGGGCAACTCCAATGCGGCTACGGGGCCTGCCACACAAAGGGCGGCAAGAGACAGGCAGCGGGTGACGGCAGGAAAACGCGGCAACATCCGGAAAATCCTTCGCATATTCGACTAGGGTTTAAGAACGCGATTGTACACTGGCGCTTCGGTATTCGGGGAGACGCACCGATAGAGCGCGCATTGGCCGGGGAAACGGAATGCGGGCTTGTTGATCGGGGCTTGTCGTTGTATGGCAGGTGCTGGGGTTGGTCGCGATGGAGGTCTGAGGGTCGACCGTTTTTTTGTCCGTGTACATATCCATTTCTGCGGTAACGGCGGCTATTGGTTTCGCCCTTACGGCGAGTCACTTGGAAGAGCCCCAAGTAACCAAGGGCTATTGCCTGAATGGCACTTACTTAACGTGTTTCGGATGACCATTCGCCCGAACCTCTGCCCTTGCCAGCGAACGTGGCTTGGTCAGCAAAGGGTAGGCTTGGGGTCGTCGTTTAACAGCACGCGGCTCGATGCGGCCCGGGCGATTTCCAACGCGTCGTTGGGCGATCAATTCCAGCAATGTTAAAAAATTGTCTCTTCCGGGATCGCCGTATTGCCTCAGTGCCAGCCAAAGCTGGAGGCTGTGCTTGAAGCTCAGCTCTCGTGGCAAACAGTCTGCCAGTGCGGCCGACTGCGCCATGATCATTCGAATCAGGTTGTGCGCCAGTAAATAAACCCACAGCTCCTTGATAGCCATATCCGGCGTCTTGCAGCTCAGCTTCCCCAAGCCCAGCGTCGCTTTGAGATTGCGTAAGTCCAGCTCCACATGCCAGCGGTTCTTGTACAGCGACTTGAGCGCCGTCTTCGGTACCTGCCTGGGGCACCTCAGGGTGGTAACCAAGGTTTTGCCATCCACTCTAAGTTCCCGAACCTGCAATCGCTCCGGGGCCTGTTCAAAATACCGCTGGCTCATCCACACAGGTCGTCGCGCAGGTTTTTGATATTCGATCAGGTGATCTTCTGTGCCCAAACTTTGGCCCAGTCGAAAGTCAGTACTGCGCCGACGTATACCGTATTGTTCAAACACACCGTCCACGCCTCTGCGCTGTAATTCGCAAAGCAGAAAATAAGTGGCGTAATAGGCATCGCCCAAAAGGATATCGCCTGTTTTCAGCGTATCCAGCATCGACCTGAGGAGCGTCTGCTCATCCCCGCCCTTGCCTTGGAAACGGCCCACGGCAGCATTTAAGACAGCGCCACTGGACAAACAAACGATACCGACCATTCGAGACAGTGGAAAACCAAGACCGACTTTCTGACCACGAGATTGAGGGTAGGCGGCCTGGTTTGCCGCCGTGTCGGGCATGCTGATCGTAGTGCCATCCACCAGTCGTACCGGCCTGTCCAGCCAGCGCCAGGATGTCGGGGCATGATCGCTGATCAACGCGCCCGTGTGATGGAGCAATGTAGAGACCATTTCGACAGGCAGTCGTTTTCTGGCTTTGCAATAGGCCCCGGTCCTGGTACTGCTAGGGCTCAAGCCTCCACAGACGCGTTTTATTGAAAAATCATTGACGACATTCTGACAGGAGCGGTCAGCCCCCATCGCCTGGGCGAGAAACATGGAAAGCGTTTCGGTCGGCGGAAACAACCGCTCCCGATGCTCGGGCAGTGAGGACTCTACAACGGGCAATAGCTGCGGGGCCGTGAGCAAATCGAAGAATGCGTAGGCGTCGGCGTTGGAGGCGTGCTGACGCAGGCGATGTTGTTGATGCTGAACAATTTGGCGTCTACGATTCATCTGGGCTGTGTCCTTGGTTTTCGGCGTGTGTTCGCAACTATCACCGTAGACCAAGGCCAGCCTTCTCCAATTTCACAGCGTAAATGACGTTGCCGGCAGCTAAGTAAGTGCCATTCGGCTATTGCCCCTTTCGTTCGGTGCCTCGCTAAGGCTCGGCATGCCCTCGCTCCGGTCCTGCTCCGTGGGCCCGCCGCGATCGGCCATCCATGGCCGGGGCGGCTACCGCGGCATCCTTGCCGCGGTGCCCACTACGCAGAACCTGCGCTCGGCCTCTCGAGGGGGCGTATACCTCAAAAGCCAAATCAAAAGCCAAAGCGAGGCGGCCTGATAGCCGACCTGACAGTTAGTCCGCTCATCGGCGTATTTCCCCGATGCCATGCCGGACATCAATCCACTGTGGGAGCGGGCTTGCTCGCGAAGGCGGACAGGCAGTCAGCATTGATGTTGACTGACACGGCCTCTTCGCGAGCAAGCCCGCTCCCACAGGTACTCATTGCACATTCAGATTATGTGAACGATCAAGTCAGCGAAGCGCGCCCGCTTGATGCCCCGGTCGGCCCAGAGGCCGCCTCGCTTTGGCTGTTGCGGTGCACGCCCCCTCGAGAGTCCATACATAAGGGCGAAACCAATAGCAGCCGTTACCGCAGCAACGGATATGTACACGTCACAAAAAACGCTCGGCCATCAAAGCTCAAAGCGCAGCTCTGGCCAAATCGGCGAAGTCCCGCGTTTCTGCGATTCCAGGATCGCCCGGCACAGCGAGCACAGGCGCTGATCCTGGAAAACGCGACGATCGACGCTCGACCAGCGCGGCTGCGCCGGTAGCAGGCTGCCGCACAAGGTTCGATCGGCCGAGCCGGCCAGCTCCAACTGACGGGTCACCAGATGTACCCGCACTTCCTGGCAGGCGAACAGATCCAGCTGTTCGTCAGGCTCGATCAGTTGGTAGGCAAAAAGTGACCAGGCGGGACGCGGCATCGGGGGCTCCAAATCGGGGGCGCCACCTTAGCCCAAACGCCGCCGCTAGAAAAGCGTCAAAGCAGCGGTTTCAGTGTAGGCCAGACATTTTCCAGCAACTTGTCCTGAGCCCTCGCAGTGGGGTGCAAGCCGTCGGCCTGCATCAGGTCCGGATGACCGCCCACGCCGTCGAGAAAAAACGGCACCAGCGGGATTTTTTTCTCGGTGGCGACGTTGCTGTACACCTCGGCGAAAGCCTTGGTGTAGCGCGCGCCATAGTTGGGTGGCAGTTGCATGCCGAGCAGCAGCACCTTGGCTCCACTGGCGCGGGAGCTGTCGATCATCGCTGCAAGGTTTTGTTGCAATTGCGTTGGGAGCAATCCGCGCAGGCCGTCGTTACCGCCCAACTCGAGGATCACCAGCTCCGGCTTATGCTCCGCAAGCAGCGCAGGCAGGCGCGCCTGGCCTCCGGCACTGGTGTCGCCGCTGATGGACGCATTGACCACCTTATCGTCGAAACCTTCGCGCTTGAGCCGTTGCTCAAGCAACGAGACCCACCCAACGCGGGTATCCAGTCCGAAACCGGCGCTGATACTATCGCCAACGATCAGGACTGTACCCGCCGCTGCGTTCTGGGCCATGCACATCAAGGCCAGGCCAGCACTCAAAAACCACACACGCATCGGATTCTCCATGGGCGCAAGCATTCTCACCGCGAAGAACCTCAGCAAAGTGGTTCCCAGCGCGGAAGGTGAACTGACTATCCTGCACGAACTCAGCCTGGAACTGAACAAGGGCGACAGCCTGGCCATCGTTGGCGCGTCCGGTTCCGGCAAATCCACCCTCCTCGGTCTGCTCGCCGGCCTCGACCTGCCGAGCAGCGGCGAAGTCACCCTCGCCGGCCAGGGCCTGAGCACTCTCGATGAAGATCAACGCGCGCGTATTCGCGCCGAACACGTCGGTTTTGTGTTCCAGTCCTTTCAGCTGCTCGACAGTCTCAACGCTCTGGAAAACGTGATGCTGCCGCTGGAACTCGATGGCCGCAAAGATGCCCGCCAGCGCGCCACCGAACTGCTGCAGCGTGTTGGCCTCGGCCAGCGCCTGACCCACTCGCCACGTCAACTCTCCGGTGGCGAACAGCAGCGCGTGGCGATTGCCCGTGCGTTTGCCGCCGAGCCCGATGTGCTGTTCGCCGACGAACCCACCGGCAACCTCGACAGCCACACCGGCGAGCGCATCAGCGACTTGCTGTTCGAATTGAACAAGGAGCGCGGCACGACCCTGGTGCTGGTGACCCACGATGAACGCCTGGCACATCGCTGCCGGCGCCTGATCCGACTTGAAGCCGGCCTGCTGGTCGCCCCTCTGGAGCCTTGATGGCACGCTTGCCGCTGTTGCGCCTGTTCAGTCTCGCCATCCGCCAATTGCTGCGCGACGCCCGTGCTGGCGAGTTGCGGGTGTTGTTCTTCGCCTTGCTGGTGGCGGTAGCCGCGAGCACCGCCATCGGCTACTTCGGTGCCCGCCTGAATGGCGCCATGATGCTGCGCGCCACCGAATTTCTTGGCGCCGATCTGCTGCTTGAGGGCAGTTCACCGGCGCGACCCGAACAGATCAAAAGCGGGACGGAGCTGGGTCTTGAACATGCGCAGGTGGTGGAGTTCTCCAGCGTCATCGCCACCGACAACGGCATTCAGCTGTCCAGCATCAAAGCCGCCGACGATGTCTATCCCCTGCGCGGCGAACTGAAAAGCGCCCCCGCGCCCTTTGCTCCGGAAGAGCCCGGGGGAGGACCGAAATCCGGCGAGGCCTGGGTCGAGGCACGATTGCTGACCGCACTGGATTTGAAGATCGGCGACAGCATCGACGTCGGCATGCGCACTCTGAAACTGGCGCGCGTGCTGACCTACGAACCGGATCGCGCCGGCAATTTCTACAGCCTGACGCCGCGCGTGCTGATCAACCTCAGCGACCTCGCCGCCACCGGTGTGGTGCAACCCGGCAGCCGCGTCAGTTACCGCGAACTCTGGCGCGGCAACGCCGAAGCGCTGGAAACCTACCGTCAACTGATTAAACCCGGCCTCGCCGCCAACCAGCGCATTCAGGATGCCCGTGACGGCAACCGACAGATCGGCGGCGCTTTGGGCAAGGCCGAACGTTACTTGAACATGGCCAGTCTGGTGGCGGTTCTGCTGTCCGGTGTCGCGGTGGCATTGTCGGCGACGCGCTTCGCCACCCGCCGCTTCGATGCCAGCGCGTTGTTGCGCTGCCTGGGTCTGTCCCGTCGGGAAACCATGGTCCTGTTCAGTTTGCAGCTGACGGTGCTCGGACTGTTGGCCAGCATCAGCGGCGCGTTGATTGGCTGGCTGGCGCAGCTTGGCCTGTTCGCGCTGCTGCATGATTTGTTGCCAACCGACGTTCCGCCGGGCGGCCTGTTTCCGGCCATCGCCGGGATCGGCACCGGCCTGGTGGCGCTGGCCGGTTTTGCCTTGCCGCCCCTCGCGGCGCTAGGACGGGTTCCGCCATTGCGGGTTTTGCGCCGCGACATGCTGCCGATTCCTTCCAGCACCTGGATGGTCTACGGCGCGGCATTGGGTGCACTTGGTTTGATCATGTGGCGCCTGAGTCTGGATCTGCTGCTGACCTTCGCCCTGCTCGGCGGTGGCGTGATTGCGGCGCTGATGCTGGGGGGCTTGTTGTTACTGCTTCTGAAAAGCCTGCGCCGGATGCTCGCGCGCGCTTCGTTGCCGTGGCGTCTCGGATTGGGTCAATTGCTGCGCCATCCACTGGCTGCCGCCGGACAATCCCTGGCCTTCGGTTTGATCCTGCTGTCCATGGCGTTGATCGCCCTGTTGCGCGGTGAACTGCTGGACACCTGGCAGAACCAGTTGCCGAAAAACGCGCCGAACTATTTCGCGCTGAACATTCTGCCGGCGGATAAACAGGCCTTTACCGATCGCCTGATCGAACTGTCAGCGAAATCGGCGCCGCTGTACCCGGTGGTGCCCGGACGCTTGATCAGCATCAACGGCGAGCCGGTGCAGGAGATCGTCAGCAAGGACTCGGCCGGAGATCGGGCGATCCAGCGCGACCTGAGCCTGACCTGGGCGGCGGACCTGCCGGCGGGCAACAAACTCACTTCAGGCAACTGGTGGAGCGAACAGCCAGCGGACGATATTCCCGGCGTGTCGGTGGAAGGCAAAGTCGCCGAAAGCCTGAAGCTCAAGCTGGGCGATCACATGGTGTTTACCGTCGGCGGGGTCAATCGCGAAGCAAAAGTCACCAGCCTGCGGGACATCAACTGGGACAACTTCCAGCCGAACTTCTTCATGATCTTCCAGCCGGGAACCTTGAAGGATCTGCCGGCGACTTACCTGACCAGCTTCTATCTGGCGGCGGGTCATGATCAGCAGATTGTCGACTTGTCCCGGTCCTTCCCGGCGGTGACCATCCTCCAAGTTGAAGCTTTGCTGGAGCAACTGCGCAGCATCCTCGCCCAAGTCACCCTGGCAGTGGAATACGTGCTGTTGTTCGTGTTGGCGGCAGGTATGGCGGTGCTGTTCTCGGGCCTGCAAGCGACGCTGGATGAACGCATCCGCCAGGGGGCATTGTTGCGAGCGCTGGGAGCCGAGCGACAATTGCTGGTCAAGGCCCGGCGGATTGAGTTCGGTCTGCTCGGCGCGGTCAGCGGATTGCTGGCGGCACTGGGTTCGGAACTGGTGAGTCTGGTGCTGTACCGTTACGCGTTCGATCTGCCATGGCACCCGCATCCATGGCTGTTGGTACTGCCATTGATCGGCGCTGCGCTGATCGGCGGTGCCGGTGTGTTCGGCACCCGTCGGGCCTTGAACGCCAGCCCCCTGACAGTGTTGCGCGAGGGTTGATAGACTCAAGCCTTATCAACCACAAGAAGTTGCCATGAGCCGTTATCGCCCTCCCCGCACCGCTGGCACCGCGCTGATCACCCCCGAAGGTGAAGCGCGGATGCGGGCCGAGTTTCATGAGCTCTGGCATGTGCGCCGACCGCAGGTCACGCAATCGGTCAGCGAGGCCGCGGCGCAAGGTGATCGCTCCGAGAACGCCGAATACACCTACGGCAAAAAGATGTTGCGCGAGATCGACAGCCGCGTGCGTTTTCTTACCAAACGCCTGGAAGCGCTCAAGGTCGTCAGCGAAAAGCCGAGCGATCCGAACAAGGTCTATTTCGGCGCGTGGGTCACGATAGAGGACGAGGACGGCAAGGAGTCGCGTTACCGCATCGTCGGCCCGGATGAACTGGACTTGAAACTGGGCCTGATCAGTATCGACTCACCGCTGGCACGAGCCCTCATCGGTAAGGCGCTGGACGCCGAAGTTCGAGTCCAGACACCGACGGGTGAGCAATGCGTGTATATCGTGGCGATCGACTACCCATAACCTCAACGGCGGGTGATCAATCCTTGTCGGGCAACGCGGGTCAGTTGCCTGATTACTTCCGGCGCCTCTTCGACGCTGGGCGATTGAATCACCGCCAGGTCGAAACTGTCGCTGGCGAATCGAGCCAGCGACTCACCGTCTTCGACAAACTGGATCAGAAACGCTGCCGGCCCGCCGGTGCGACGTGGCCAGCCATCCAGATAACGCAGGAGCGTCGGTTGATGTTTGCCGCCAAGCAGGATTTTTGGATTGCGCTGGGTGAGGTGTGCCGTGATCGGCGCGGGGCGTACAACGGGGTTTAGTGCATTCATCGTGTCGTGTCTCTGCCTCAAAGTCTGCATGGCAGGTGAGAGGCAACACCGAACCAGCGCTTTAGCGGTATTTCGAAGCCTGTTTCAAGCTTCTGTCGGCAACTGAATGAGTCACCTGGCGCCCCGCAAGTAGCTGTTTAAATCGGCGCATGAGCAGCATCCTAGAGAAGCTGACTGGACAGTGTCAAGAATGACGCACAACAAAAAAGGCCCGCGCAATGCGCAATGCTGTTCACTTAAGAAAATCTTCAGGCGGGCAAGAAATCTGTGGCGAGGGGATTTATCCCCGCTGGGTCGAGAAGCGGCCCCCAGCGTCCGTTCAGACAAATTGAGTTGTCCGGATTTACGACTGCTTCACAGCCGAACGGGGCGGTGCGACGTTTCGCTAAATCCCCTCGCCACAAATGTGGGCACCCGCGCTTAAGTGAGCTGCATTACGCGCAATGCGGGCCTTTTCGTTGAGCCAGAGCGGTCAGCCAGCGATGGCGCGGTCGGCCGACAGTTTGCCGGCGCCTTCGATCAGCACGGCGATGCTGCCACCCAGCAGGGCCAGGGCGAATTCATAACCGTTGTTGGCCATGAACAAACCGTGAGGGAGGTGCACCGAGAAGATCGCCACCACCGTGAGGATGGTCAGGCCGAGGGCTGCCGGACGGACCAACAAGCCGATGATCAAGGCAAGACCGCCGAAGAACTCAGTACCGCCCGCCAGCGTCGCCATCAGGTAGCCCGGTGCCAGACCGATGCTCTCCATGTACTGCGCGGTGCCCGCCAGACCGTAACCACCGAACGCCCCGAAAAGTTTCTGCGCGCCGTGGGCAGCGAAGATGATGCCGACGAAGATCCGCAGAATAGTCAGGCCGTAGCCGGCGCGGGTAAACAGTACCTTGTTGATCAGTGTGCTCATGCTGTGTCATCCATTCTGGAGTTATGTATGTTGGTTGGCCGCTATATTAATCAGTAAATCGAATGTTAAAAGCGCAATTATTCCGCCATAACAATCAGTTTATCCGATCATTTGCGTGAGGCCACTTTCTGCCCCTGGGGCTCCAACGACTCCCGCTCCCGATCGAACGCCAAGTAATACTTGTTCACGCTATTAACATAGCTGACGGGGCCCATTCCCACCTGTTCCATGGCGATGCGTTCAACCTGGAAGAACCACTGATTGGGATTCAAACCCCGCCGACGAGCTTCGGCACGCATGCCCTGCACCCGCTCCGGCCCGATGTTGTAAGCCGCCAGCACGAACGCCATGCGCTCACGCTCATTGAGTTTGGGGCTGGCAAAAAACTTGCGGCGGATCATCGCCAGGTACTTGGCCCCGGCCTGCACGTTGCCGTCGAGGTCCTGAATATTATTGACCCCCACGCGCTGGGCTGCGGACGGGGTGATCTGCATCAAGCCAGTGGGGCCGCTACCGTTGCGGGCGTTGGGCTGCAGGGCAGATTCCTTGAACGCCAGTGCCGCCAGGTTCAGCCAGTCCATGTCTTGGGCAGCAGCGTGCTTTTGCAGCACCGGTCGAAGTTTTTCCAGGCGCTGGCGATCAGCCTTGGCCAGCGGGTAGTGCACTTGATACAGGCGCCGATAGATCCGCAGGAACGCCGCGTCCTGATCCGAGGGCTTTTTGTACCCGGTCAGGAAACGATCGATGCTCGCCCGCAGCATTGAGGCATCACGACGCACAAACCAGAACTCTTCTCCCGGCTCGCTGATCAGCACCTGCCGATCGAAGCGCAGCTTGGGCAGGATCTTGCCCCAGCGCTCGGCAATCGGTAGCTCGACGATCGTCAGGTGAAAGATGCCGCCCTGAACCATCTCCAGCACGTCTTCGACCGCCAGGCTCGGGTCGACCCACTCGATCTTCACCGGCGCCAGTTTGTGCAGGGCAAGTTTTTGATTGATTTGACTGATCGCTTCCCCGGCGGCACTGCCGGTGGGCAATGCCAGGGTTTTACCGGAGAGTTGTTCAACGTGGGTGTAGCGTTTCTCGCCTTTGATCCCGACCAGCACCAGCGGGATGTTGCTGGCAATAGACTCACTGGTGCTGACGGCGTAACCCGGTTGCAGATCGAGCAATTCCCCCGGCGCAACCAGATCGCCCTCCCCGCGCTGTAAGGCGCCGAGCAGTTGATCCTTGGCTTTGGGGATGATCTTTAGGGTGACTTCCTGACCGTCGCGGGCGTAACCATTGAGATATTGCTCGAAAGCGCGCAATCGATGGTATTCGACGCCAATGGCCTGGCCCTGGACTTCGCCGGAGCTGTTGCGGCTCTGGTTGACCAGCACCTTCAGCACACGGCTGCTGCGGATTTCCTGCAGATCGCGCACCTTGGCCGCCGGCACGGCTTGCAGCGGGCCGGCCAGACGCGCAACCGCCGGCATCGGCAGCAGCAACGAACCAAACAGCAGTAACAAAATCGAGGGACGTATCATCCACTCTCCGGAAAGAATACTGGGCCGATTTCAACAATTTTCATGAAACCGAACGACAGAAACAGAGCGCCTTGAGCGCTGGCAAAGTGCGAAAGACTGGCACAGTGATGGCACGCTGACCACCCCGGCTTGTCTCGTGGCATCAAAAGACAGCGTTAACTCGTTGTAGTTCTTGGCTTTTCTTATAAATCTTCAGCTCTGATATGCTTTCCGGCCTTTGGTCCGAGGTAGCACCATGCAACTCATCGATATCGGCGTCAACCTGACCAACCCCAGTTTCGCCGACAAGCACCAGGCTGTACTCGACCGCGCGTATGCCGCCGGGGTCTGCCAATTGGTGCTCACCGGCACCAGTGTCGAGGGCAGTGAACAGGCGCTGGAACTGTGCCAGCAACTGGATGACACGGCTCAACGGCTGTTCGCCACCGCCGGCATTCACCCGCATGCGGCCAGCGACTGGAACGCCGACAGCGCCCAGCGTCTGCGCAGTTTGCTCAAAGAGCCGAACGTGGTGGCCGTGGGTGAATGCGGCCTGGATTTCAATCGCGATTTCTCTCCGCGTCCGCAACAGGAAAAAGTCCTCGAGGAGCACCTGGCGATGGCGGTCGAACTGCAACTGCCGGTGTTTCTCCATGAGCGAGACGCCAGTCAGCGCTTGCTGGAAATCCTCCGCGATTACCGCGACCAATTGCCGGCCGCCGTGGTGCATTGCTTCACCGGGGAGAAGAAAGCGCTGTTCAGCTACCTCGACCTGGACTTGCACATCGGCATCACCGGCTGGATCTGCGACGAGCGTCGCGGCACGCATTTGCACCCTTTGGTGAAAGAGATCAAGCGCGGGCGGTTGATGCTGGAGAGTGATGCGCCGTATCTGCTGCCGCGCAGCTTGCGGCCCAAGCCGAAGAATGGTCGCAACGAACCCGCGTATCTGACCGAAGTGTTGCGGGAAGTGGCGTTGCATCGCGGGGAAAGCGAGGAAGAACTGGCGGCTCACAGCACCGCATGTGCTCGAACCTTTTTCGGGCTACCAGTGGTGTCGCTATTGTAGGAGCGAGCTTGCTCGCGATGATCTCCAAAACACCGCGTTTATCCAGCATAAACGCGTTATCGCTGGCGTCCATCGCGAGCAATCGAGCGTCGACCGGCTGCTCCTACAATTAATGGCTGCGCATCATTTCTTTTGGCACGTACTTGCCGATTTCGAACTTGCCGATCGCCGCGCGGTGCACTTCGTCCGGGCCGTCGGCCAGGCGCAGGGTGCGCTGCATCGCATACATGTAGGCCAGCGGGAAATCGTTGGAAACCCCTGCCCCGCCATGGATCTGGATCGCCCGGTCGATGACCCGTAGCGCCACGTTCGGTGCGACCACCTTGATCTGCGCGATTTCGCTCTTCGCCACTTTGTTGCCGACGGTGTCCATCATGTACGCCGCTTTCAAGGTCAGCAGGCGTGCCATGTCGATTTCCATCCGCGAGTCGGCGATTTTGTCGATGTTGCCGCCCAGACGCGCCAACGGTTTGCCGAACGCCGTGCGGTTCACCGAGCGTTTACACATCAGTTCCAGCGCACGCTCGGCCATGCCGATCGAACGCATGCAGTGGTGAATCCGGCCCGGGCCAAGGCGACCCTGAGCGATTTCGAAGCCGCGTCCTTCGCCCAACAGGACGTTTTCGTACGGCACCCGGACGTTTTCGAACAGCACTTCGGCGTGGCCGTGTGGCGCGTCGTCGTAACCGAACACCGGCAGCGGGCGGACGATCTTCAAGCCAGGGGCATCTACCGGCACCAGAATCATCGAATGCTGGGCGTGGCGCGGCGCATCGGGATTGCTCAGTCCCATGAAGATCATAATCTTGCAGCGTGGATCGCAGGCACCCGAAGTCCACCATTTCCTGCCGTTGATCACCCACTCGTCACCGTCACGCACGGCGCGGGCGGCCATGTTGGTGGCGTCGGAGGAAGCCACGTCCGGCTCGGTCATGGCGAACGCCGAGCGGATCTCGCCGCGCAGCAGCGGTTCGAGCCAGCGTTGTTTCTGTTCTTCGTTGGCGTAACGCACCAGCACTTCCATGTTGCCCGTGTCGGGTGCCGAGCAGTTGAACGGCTCGGGGCCCAGCAGCGAGCGGCCCATGATTTCTGCCAATGGCGCGTATTCGAGGTTGCTCAGGCCGGCGCCAAGTT
This sequence comes from Pseudomonas sp. LBUM1670, assembly GCF_059695695.1. NCBI lineage: Bacteria > Pseudomonadati > Pseudomonadota > Gammaproteobacteria > Pseudomonadales > Pseudomonadaceae > Pseudomonas > Pseudomonas sp. LBUM1670. The sequence goes on from NZ_CP166783.1 coordinate 3,781,574, forward strand.
CGGACTCAGGCAGAAACAAATTCCACAGGCCTTCAGCCTTGGCCTTCAGCTTGAGTTCTTCCATGATCGCGGTCGGCTGCCAACGGTCGCCCTCGGCAACCTGCCGTTCGAACACGGCTTCGGCGGGATAAACGTAGGTGTCCATGAACGCGGTCACGCGCTCACGCAGTTCTTGCACCTTGGGCGAATAAGCGAAATCCATGAGCAGCTACCTTCTGGGGGGAGGTTGTTTAGGTCATGCAAACGATGCTAGAACAGCTACGAAAATTTACCTAGCCTATTCTCGGCGTGTATTAACATTCATCACCGATATATGATCGGGTGATTGCCGAGGCCCCCGGCCTCATCAAAACGCCACAACAATAAGAGTGAAGCGCAATGAATCTGAGCAAGGTCGACCTCAACCTTTTCATCGTCTTCGACGCGATCTACACCGAAGCCAACCTGACCCGCGCCGGGCAGATTGTCGGCATTACTCAGCCTGCGGTCTCAAACGCTCTGGCACGCTTGCGCGAGACCTTCAACGACCCGTTGTTCGTGCGTACCGCCCAGGGCATGGTGCCAACGCCGATGGCCCAGAACATCATCGGCCCGGTGCGCAACGCCCTCTCCCTGCTGCGGGTGTCGGTGCAGGAAAGCCGCATCTTCAACCCGCTGCAGGCGGTCAAGACGTACCGTATCAGCATGACCGACCTCACCGAAGCGGTGATTCTGCCGCCGCTGTTCCAGCGCCTGCGACGCCTGGCGCCGACGGTGATCATCGAAAGCTTTTTGTCCAAGCGCCGCGAGACCACCAAGGAACTGGCAGCCGGTCGGCTCGATTTTGCGGTGGATGCGCCGCTCAACACCGACCCGCAAGTGCGTCACGTCAAGTTGATGGAAGACCGTTACGTGTGTGCCATGCGCAAGGGCCATCCGCTGGCGGGCAAAGAGAAATTCACCCTCGATGATTACATGTCGCTCACTCACATCCACATTTCCAGCCGCCGCAGCGGTCTCGGTCATGTTGACCTCGCGCTCGGTAAAATGGGCATCCAGCGCAAGATCGCCCTGCGTTCCCAGCATTACCTGATGGCGTCACAGGTGTTGCAGCAGACCGACATGGTCATGACCGTGCCGGAACGCTTCGCCCGCCGCCATGATTTGTACGCGGTGTACCTGCCGGTCAACGATGTACCGCCGGTGGAAACCCACCTCTACTGGCACGAAAGCACTGATCAGGACCCGGCCAACCGCTGGATGCGTGAGCAGATGATCGAGTTGTGCCAGCAGGTGACGGCGCAAGAAAAGAAGCTCGATAAGGTGTAGACGTTGCACCGCGTTATCGTTCTTCGCGGGCAAGCCTCGCTCCTACAGGATTTACGCGAACCGGTAGGAGCGAGGCTTGCCCGCGAAGAGGCCCGCAAGAACACTGAAATCTCACACCACTTGACGTAAACGTCAACCTGACATTAGCTTAGCGCCATGACCTTTTTCGAGCGCGCCCATGAGCAGCCAGACCTATAGCATTTCCGACCTCGCCCGCGAACTCGACATCACCACGCGAGCCATTCGTTTCTATGAAGAGCAAGGCCTGCTCAGCCCCGAGCGCCGTGGCCAGGAACGCATCTATTCGCCCCGGGACAAGGTCAGCCTGAAGCTGATCCTGCGGGGCAAACGCATTGGTTTCTCCCTGGCCGAGTGCCGCGAGCTGATCGAGCTTTACGACCCCACCGGCGGCAACCAGAAACAGCTGCAAACCATGCTCAACAAAATCGCCGAGCGCCGCGAACAACTGGAGCAGCAGATGCTCGACATCGAGCAGATGAAGCTGGAACTGGACACGGCGCAGGAGCGCTGCACCCAGGCGCTGGAACAGACGATGAAAAGCCAGCCGGTGATTCAGTAGGTTCACGAATTTCCCTGTGGGAGCGGGCTTGCTCCCACAGGGTTAATGCCAACATTCAGAAAATCCGCACAGGTCGATCCCCATGTCCCTTCCCTCCTACGTACGCCTGGTCGAAGTCGGTCCCCGCGACGGCCTGCAAAACGAAGCTCAACCGATCAGTGTTGCCGACAAGGTGCAACTGGTCGACGCGCTGACCGCTGCCGGCCTCAGCTATATAGAAGTCGGCAGTTTTGTCTCGCCCAAATGGGTGCCGCAGATGGCCGGGTCCGCTGACGTCTTCGCGCAGATCCAGCGCAAACCGGGCGTGACCTACGGCGCCCTCGCCCCCAACCTGCGCGGGTTCGAAGATGCGCTCGCCGCCGGGGTCAAGGAAGTCGCGGTGTTCGCTGCGGCGTCCGAAGCGTTCTCCCAGCGCAACATCAACTGCTCGATCAGCGAAAGCCTGGAGCGTTTCGCGCCGATCATGGAAGCCGCCAAACAGCATGGCGTCAGCGTGCGCGGGTATGTGTCGTGTGTGCTGGGTTGCCCCTACGAAGGTAACATCGCACCGGAACAGGTGGCCCGGGTCGCCCGCGAGCTCTACGCGATGGGCTGCTACGAAATCTCGCTGGGCGACACCATCGGCACCGGCACGGCAGGCGCGACGCGCAAGATGTTCGACGTGGTGTCCGCCGACGTACCGCGGGAGAAACTTGCCGGGCACTTCCACGACACCTACGGCCAGGCCATGGCCAATATTTACGCCAGCCTGCTGGAAGGCATCGCGGTGTTCGACAGCTCCATCGCCGGCCTCGGCGGCTGCCCTTACGCCAAGGGCGCCAGCGGTAACGTCGCCACTGAAGACGTGGTTTATCTGTTGAACGGCCTTGGTATCGACACGGGTATAGACCTGGACGCCTTGATTCTGGCCGGCCAGCAGATTTGTACCGTGTTGGGCCGTCCGACCGGTTCGCGCGTGGCGAAGGCGCGCAGCGCACAGTGAGTGTGTCCGGGTGTTACCGCCTCTCTGAAATGTGGGGCTGAACCGAGTAACACGGAAACAAATTGTCGGGTTTAGGCTGAGCGAAAAATCCAACAAAAACTCAACGTGTTGATTTTAAAGGGTTTTTAAAAGTTGGCACGGCTTCTGCTATCTCTATGGCATAATAAAAAGCAGCAAACCAATAAAAATAAGACGAAACGACTCTGACATAACAAGAACAACACGGCAGAGACGCAGCTAACAGATTTTTTTGGAGAAGGTGTGCTTTTCAGGGTGCTTTTCGGAGTCACCCGCAACCGGGCAGAGAACAATAAAACTACCTTCAGGTAGCTCCCGAACTGGTTGGATCGCTTAGCGAAAAAGTAGATCAGCGCTCAAAAAAATACGTTTGCTCTTGATCCCGGATGGGGATCGACAAAAACAGCGGTAAAGGGTCACGGTTGCCAAAAACAAAAACAGACCGCCCCTCAATAATAAAAAAAGAGCACGCGCAACGAAAATTAAAGGGGAGCTTCGGCTCCCCTTTGTGCTTTCTGCGATTTGTAATTCCCCCCAATTCAAATGTGGGAGCGGGCTTGCTCGCGAATGCGGTGGATCAGTCAATGAATGTACGGACTGATCCACCGCATTCGCGAGCAAGCCCGCTCCCACAGGGGATTGTGGTCAACCGTTGTTTCTGCGCAGCTCCTCGATACTGATCTCGCGCATCCGGAATTTCTGGATCTTGCCGGTGACGGTCATCGGAAACTCTTCGACGAACTTGAAGTAACGCGGTGTCTTGAAGTGCGCGACGCGCTCCTTGCACCAGGTTTGCAGCTCTTGCTCGGTGGCGCTGTGGCCCGGGTGGAACTTGATCCAGGCGACGATCTCTTCGCCATAGCGCGAACACGGAATGCCGATCACTTGCACGTCCGCCACCGCCGGGTGGGTAAAGAAGAACTCTTCCAGCTCCCGCGGGTAAATATTCTCACCGCCGCGGATGATCATGTCCTTGTTGCGCCCGGCAATGCACACGTAGCCTTCATCGTTCATGCTCGCCAGATCACCGGTGTGCATCCAGCCGGCCTGGTCGATCGCTTCCGCAGTGCCTTCGGGGTTGTTCCAGTAACCGAGCATTACGCTGTAACCGCGGGTGCAGAGTTCGCCAATGGTGCCGCGAGGCACCAGGTTGCCCGCCTCGTCGATGATTTTGCTCTCCAGTTGCGGCTGGGTGCGGCCGACGGTGGTGACGCGCAATTCCAGATCGTCTGACGGACCCGTCTGCAAAGACACCGGGCTTGTTTCCGTCATGCCGTAGGCAATCTGCACTTCGCTCATGTGCATTTCGCTGATGACCCGACGCATCACTTCGATCGGACAGGTCGCGCCCGCCATGATCCCGGTGCGCAGCGTCGACAGGTTGAACTCGGCGCGCTGCGGCTGATCGAGCATCGCGATAAACATCGTGGGGACGCCGTAAAGCGCGGTCGCTTTTTCTTCGGCGACAGTGGTCAGGGTGAGCAACGGATCAAAGGCGTCGTTGGGGTAAATCATGGTGCTGCCGTGAGTGATGCAGCCCAGATTGCCCATCACCATACCGAAGCAGTGATACAGCGGCACCGGGATCACCAGTCGATCATTGGTAGTCAGCCCGAGGCTTTCGCCGACCATGTAACCGTTGTTCAGGATGTTGTAGTGACTGAGGGTCGCACCCTTCGGGAAACCGGTGGTGCCGGAGGTGTACTGGATATTCACCGGCTGGTCGAAATGCAGGCTGCCCTGACGTTCGCGCAACTGTTCGGCGGACACGCTGGCCGCGAGATCGGCCAATTGTGACCATGGCAGGAAACCCGATAGCGGTTGCGCATCCAGACTGATGACCCCGCGTAGTTCAGGCAGGCGTTCACTCTTTAACTGTCCGATGGATTGCTCCGCCAACTCAGGCGCCAGCCCTTGCAACATGCCGTGATAGTTGGAGGTCTTGAAAGAGCCGGCGCAGACTAGCCATTGGCAACCCGATTGCTTCAAAACGTATTCGAGTTCAGAGCTGCGATACGCCGGATTGATGTTGACCAGAATCACGCCGATTTTCGCGCTGGCAAACTGGCTGATGCACCACTGCGCGCAATTCGGTGCCCAGATGCCGAGGCGATCTCCGGCCTGCAAGCCCAGCGCCAGCAATGCTCTGGCATGCAGGTCCACCGCGTCGGACAGTTGTTGCCAGGTGTAACGCAGCTGTTGATGGCGTACGACCAATGCCTCTCCAGTCGAGTACTTCGCGACGGTGTTATCGAACGCCTGACCGATGGTCATCGCCAGCAGGGCTTTGTCCTGGGAACCACGGGTATAGCTGCGCTGCGGGCTTGCACTGGGTTGATCCATGACGACCCCTATTGTCTTTATTAGTGGGTGTTACGGCGGCCTCTTGTGGGAGCGGGCTTGCTCGCGAAGGCGGACTAACATTCAACATTGATGTTGGCTGATAAACCGTTTTCGCGAGCAAGCCCGCTCCCACAAGGGTGGCTCGCCTTGCTATGAACTGGCCCTACTCTCGCTCAAGTTGACGTTAACGTAAAGGGTGATTGACAGCCATTCGCCACAGGCTTACGTTAACGTAAAGGTGAGAGCCCAATCACAGCCCTCCCCACCCTACAAAAAAGCCAAAAGGTGACCCATGAGCTACCCATCCCTGAACTTTGCCCTCGGTGAAACCATCGACATGCTGCGCGATCAGGTTCAGTCCTTCGTCGCCAAAGAGATCGCCCCGCGCGCCGCTCAGATCGACATCGACAACCTGTTCCCCGCTGACCTGTGGCGCAAATTCGGCGACATGGGTCTGCTCGGCGTTACCGTGCCGGAAGAGTACGGTGGCGCTGGCCTGGGTTATCTGGCCCACGTGGTCATCATGGAAGAAATCAGCCGTGGCTCGGCGTCGGTCGCGTTGTCCTACGGCGCGCACTCCAACCTCTGCGTCAATCAGATCAACCGCAACGGCAATCACGAACAGAAAAGCAAATACCTGCCCAAGCTGATCAGCGGCGAGCACATCGGCGCCCTGGCCATGAGCGAGCCGAACGCCGGTTCCGACGTGGTCTCGATGAAATTGCGCGCGGACAAACGCGGCGATCACTACGTTCTCAACGGCAGCAAAACCTGGATCACCAACGGCCCCGACGCCAACACCTACGTGATCTACGCCAAGACCGACCTGGAAAAAGGCCCCCACGGCATCACCGCGTTCATCGTCGAACGTGACTGGAAAGGCTTCAGCCGCAGCAACAAGTTCGACAAGCTCGGCATGCGCGGTTCCAACACCTGCGAACTGTTCTTCGATGACGTCGAAGTGCCGGAAGAGAACATCCTCGGCGTGCTTAACGGCGGCGTAAAAGTGCTGATGAGCGGCCTCGATTACGAACGCGTTGTGCTGTCCGGTGGCCCGACCGGAATCATGCAGGCGTGTATGGACCTGATCGTGCCGTACATCCACGACCGCAAGCAGTTCGGCCAGAGCATCGGCGAATTCCAGCTGATCCAGGGCAAGGTCGCCGACATGTACACCCAACTCAACGCCAGCCGCGCCTACCTGTATGCCGTCGCTCAAGCCTGCGAACGCGGCGAAACCACGCGCAAGGACGCCGCCGGCGTGATCCTCTACAGCGCCGAACGCGCCACGCAAATGGCCCTCGACGCGATCCAGATTCTCGGCGGCAACGGCTACATCAACGAATTCCCGGCCGGTCGTCTGTTGCGTGACGCCAAGCTGTACGAAATCGGCGCTGGCACCAGTGAGATCCGTCGCATGCTGATCGGTCGCGAACTGTTCAACGAAACCCGCTAAGACGGAGCTGTCCATGGCTATCCTGCATACCCAGCTCAACCTCCGTTCGGCGGAGTTCGCGACCAACAGCGCGGCGATGCTCAAACAGGTCGACGCCTTGCATACCCTGCTCGCACAAGTGCAGCAGGGTGGCGGCCCGAAGGCGCAAGAACGCCACACTTCGCGGGGCAAATTGCTGCCCCGTGAGCGCATCAATCGCCTGCTCGATCCGGGTTCGCCGTTTCTTGAGATCAGCCAATTGGCGGCTTACGAGGTGTATGGCGAAGACGTTCCGGCTGCTGGCGTGATTGCCGGGATCGGCCGCGTGGAAGGCGTCGAGTGCATGATCGTGGCCAACGATGCCACCGTGAAGGGTGGCTCGTATTACCCGCTGACCGTGAAAAAGCACCTGCGCGCCCAGACCATCGCCCAGCAGAACCGTTTGCCATGCATCTACCTGGTGGATTCGGGCGGCGCCAACCTGCCGCGTCAGGATGAAGTGTTTCCGGACCGCGAGCACTTCGGGCGGATCTTCTTCAACCAGGCCAACATGAGCGCCATGGGCATTCCGCAGATTGCCGTGGTCATGGGCTCGTGCACCGCCGGTGGCGCTTACGTGCCAGCGATGGCCGACGAAGCGATCATGGTTCGCGAGCAAGCGACGATCTTCCTCGCCGGTCCGCCGTTGGTAAAAGCGGCGACGGGTGAAGTGGTCAGCGCTGAAGATCTGGGCGGCGCCGATGTGCACTGCAAGATCTCCGGCGTCGCCGACCACTACGCCGAGAGCGATGAACATGCCTTGGCCATTGCCCGACGCAGCATCGCCAACCTCAACTGGCGCAAACTCGGTGAAGTCCAGCAACGCACGCCCATCGCCCCGCTCTACAACAGCGACGAGTTGTATGGCGTCGTGTCGGCGGACGCCAAGCAACCGTTCGACGTGCGCGAAGTGATTGCGCGACTGGTAGACGGTTCAGTGTTCGACGAATTCAAGGCGCTGTTCGGGACCACGCTGGTGTGCGGTTTTGCTTACCTGCACGGTTACCCGATCGCCATTCTCGCCAACAACGGCATCCTGTTCGCCGAGGCCGCACAGAAAGGCGCGCACTTTATCGAACTGGCTTGCCAGCGCGGCATCCCTTTGCTGTTCCTGCAAAACATCACCGGGTTCATGGTCGGCCAGAAATACGAGGCCGGCGGCATCGCCAAGCACGGCGCGAAACTGGTGACCGCCGTGGCGTGCGCCAAGGTGCCGAAGTTCACCGTGATCATCGGCGGCAGTTTCGGCGCCGGTAACTACGGCATGTGCGGGCGGGCCTACGATCCGCGCTTCCTGTGGATGTGGCCTAACGCACGCATTGGCGTGATGGGCGCCGAGCAAGCGGCGGGCGTTTTGGTACAGGTCAAACGCGAGCAGGCCGAGCGCAGTGGCCAGGGTTTCAGCGCCGAGCAGGAAGCCGAGATCAAGCAACCGATCCTCGATCAATACGAAGAACAGGGCCACCCTTACTACTCCAGTGCACGGCTGTGGGATGACGGTGTCATTGACCCGGCGCAGACCCGCGATGTGTTGGCCCTGGCCTTGTCCGCGTCGCTGAACGCGCCAATCGAACCGAGCCGCTTCGGCGTGTTCCGGATGTGATTTTCTGTGGGAGCGGGCTTGCTCGCGAAGGCGGACTAACATTCAACATTGGTGTTGGCTGATAAACCGCTTTCGCGAGCAAGCCCGCTCCCACAAAGACCGTGGAGACGGACGAATATGAGCGACTTCAACACCCTCGAACTGCAGACCGACCCGCGTGGTTTCGCCACCCTGTGGCTCAGCCGGGAAGAAAAGAACAACGCCTTCAACGCCGAGATGATCCGTGAACTGATCCTCGCGCTGGACAAGGTCTCGAGCGATGCCAGCCTGCGGTTTTTGCTGGTGCGTGGGCGCGGCAAACATTTCAGCGCCGGCGCCGACCTGGCCTGGATGCAGCAATCGGCCGAGCTCGATTACCACACCAATCTCGACGACGCACGGGAACTGGCAGAGTTGATGTACAACCTTGCCAAGCTGAAAGTCCCGACCCTGGCCGTGGTGCAAGGCGCGGCTTACGGCGGCGCGTTGGGCCTGATCAGTTGCTGCGACATGGCCATCGGTGCCGATGACGCACAATTTTGCCTGTCGGAAGTGCGCATCGGCCTGGCACCGGCGGTGATCAGCCCGTTCGTGGTGCAAGCCATCGGTGAGCGCGCGGCGCGTCGTTATGCCCTGACCGCCGAGCGTTTCGGCGGGCAGCGGGCGCGGGAAATCGGCCTGTTGTCGGAGAGCTACCCGATCAATGAGCTGGAGCAGAAAGTCGAGCAATGGATCGACAACCTGCTGCTCAACAGCCCCGCCGCCATGCGCGCCAGCAAGGACTTGCTGCGTGAAGTCGGTAACGGTGCGCTGACGCCGGCGCTGCGCCGCTACACCGAAAATGCCATCGCGCGAATCCGCGTCAGCCCCGAAGGCCAGGAAGGCCTGCGTGCCTTTCTGCAAAAACGTCCGCCGAGCTGGCAGGCCGAAACCACCCCCAAGGAGCCGCGTTGATGAGCGCACCTGTCATTACCTCTCTGCTGGTGGCCAACCGTGGCGAAATCGCTTGCCGGGTGATGCGCACCGCCAAGGCGTTGGGCCTGACCACCGTCGCCGTGCACAGCGCCACCGACCGTGAAGCCCGACACAGCCGCGAAGCGGATATCCGCGTCGACCTCGGTGGCAGCAAGGCCGCCGACAGCTACTTGCAAATTGACAAGCTGATCGCTGCCGCCAAGGCCAGCGGCGCTCAGGCCATTCATCCGGGCTATGGTTTTCTGTCCGAGAACGCCGGGTTCGCCCGCGCGATCGAAGCGGCGGGCCTGATCTTCCTCGGCCCGCCCGCCTCGGCCATTGATGCGATGGGCAGCAAGTCCGCCGCCAAAGCCTTGATGGAAACCGCTGGCGTGCCACTGGTGCCGGGTTATCACGGCGAAGCTCAAGACGTCGACACCTTCCGCGACGCCTGCGAACGCATCGGCTATCCGGTGCTGCTCAAGGCGACAGCGGGCGGCGGCGGCAAAGGCATGAAAGTGGTTGAGGACGTCAGCCAACTGGCCGAAGCCCTGGCCTCGGCCCAGCGAGAGGCGCAATCGTCATTTGGCGATTCGCGGATGCTGGTCGAGAAATACCTGCTGAAACCGCGTCACGTGGAGATTCAGATCTTCGCCGACCAGCATGGCAACTGCCTGTACCTCAACGAGCGGGATTGCTCGATTCAGCGTCGGCACCAGAAAGTCGTCGAGGAAGCACCGGCGCCAGGCCTGAGCCCGGAACTGCGTCGTGCCATGGGCGAAGCCGCCGTGCGTTCGGCGCAGGCCATCGGCTATGTCGGCGCCGGCACCGTGGAATTCTTGCTGGATGCGCGCGGTGAGTTCTTCTTCATGGAGATGAACACGCGCCTGCAAGTTGAACACCCGGTGACCGAAGCCATTACCGGTCTCGATCTGGTGGCCTGGCAGATTCGCGTGGCGCGCGGTGAGGCGCTGCCGATGACCCAGGATCAGGTGCCGTTGATCGGGCATGCGATTGAAGTGCGGCTGTATGCCGAAGACCCGGGCAATGATTTCCTGCCGGCCACCGGGCGCCTGGAGTTGTATCGCGAATCCGCCGAAGGTCCGGGACGTCGGGTCGACAGCGGCGTTGAAGAAGGTGACGAGATTTCGCCGTTCTACGACCCGATGCTCGGCAAGCTGATTGCCTGGGGTGAGGATCGTGAGCAGGCGCGTCTGCGGTTGTTGAGCATGCTCGATGAGTTCGCGATGGGTGGGCTCAAGACCAATATCAACTTCCTGCGTCGAATCGTTGGTCATCCGGCATTCGCGGCGGCTGAACTGGATACCGGGTTTATTCCGCGTTATCAGGAACAACTGCTGCCGGAGCCCTCGCAGCTCAGCGATGAATTCTGGCAAGCCGCAGCGCAGGCGTTTGCCCAGAGTCAGCCTCGTTCATCGCGCGTGGATGATCTGAGTTCGCCCTGGGGTATCGGCAATGGGTTCCGTGCCGGATTGCCAAAAGAAATCACCCTTCACTTAAGCTGCGAAGGCCAGGACCGCGCGCTGACGTTGGGCGATACGTGTTCGGCGCACCTCAAGGGCGAGCAACTGCTGACCGAACACAATGGCGTGCGTCGCCAGCATCGGGCAATCCGTCGCGACGGCGTTGTGTATCTGCAATGGGAAGGTGAATTGCGCCGTATCGAGTCCTACGACCCGATCAGCGCCGTCGAAGCCAGTCACAGCCATCACGGCGGGCTGACCGCCCCCATGAACGGCAGCATTGTTCGGGTGCTGGTGGAGGCCGGGCAAGCGGTCGAAGCCGGGGCGCAACTGGTGGTGCTGGAAGCGATGAAGATGGAGCACAGCATTCGTGCGCCACACGCCGGGGTGATCAAGGCGCTGTATTGCCAGGAAGGCGAAATGGTCAGCGAAGGCAGTGCGTTGGTCGAGTTGGACGAAGCCTGAAATGGAGATCGGTCCTACGCCTTGCGAGGACCGATCTGATCAGAACCTGGCCGTTGCCTGAACCACCACGCCGATGATTCGGCAGGCGTCGGTGTAAAGGGCTTTCGGATACGTCGGATTGAGCGGGACCAGGTAACGCTGCCCGCCCTCTTCGATCAGCTTGCGAAACGTCGCCTCGGCGCTGTCCGGCCATTGCGCGATCACCAGTTTTCCGGGCTCCGGCACAATGGCCGGGTCCACCAGGATCATCATGCCCTCGGCGATACTGACGCCACTCGGTGCGGTCATCGCATCGCCCACCACCCTCAACCAGAACGCCGCGCCCTGAGCGTGGTAATCGGTCAGTTCGAATCGCGCCTTGTCATACACCGTCGGCTCGCCGTCGCGCACCTCGCAGGATTCTCGCCAGTCGCTGACCGGGTAACGGAAGTACGGGTTGTACTTTTTCACCAGATCCTGGCTTTCGTCCTTCGAAGCGTCGGGCTCCCGGATGACCAGTGCCACTTCGAGAAATTCCATGCCCAGTGCGTGCAACACCCGGTTCATGTCATCGATGCCCGGCTGCCGACGTTTGTTCAGCCAATGGCCGATGCCGCCCTGGGACATCCCGAGGCGCTCGGCGAGTATCTCTTGAGTGACGTTGAGTTCACTCATCTTGGCCTTGACCAATTCAATCCATTTATCCATGTGCGGCACGATACGTGGGCGCCTCCGGCCGTCAAAACACAAATTGTAGTATTTAAATCCTCGTCACAAATACAGTTCGTATTAGGATCGGATCACGGATCTGAATCTATCACGGAGCTCGCCATCGCCATGACCATCCCCAGCAACGATCTGCCCGACCTGCAAATCGACACTTCCCTCACCTCGCCAAAAGGCTCGGCCGCCGCGCAGCGGGCACTCGATTATTACTTGAAACCAGCTGTGTCCGAAGAGGAGGAAGAAGAGCGTTTTTTTGAGGTGAACCGCAATGTCAGCAGCGAGGAAGCACTGGTGCGTGCATCAGACCTGCTGCGCTGCGCTGCCGCCACGGCGTCCGAATCGGCGAACAATCTGCAGGGTGTCCACCGGGATCTGGCGTTTTCGACGGTGGACATGATCGATATGGCCAAGGCATTGCTGGACCGATCCCTGGACGGGATTCATCACGGATAAGACAGGGAGGAGTATTTCTGAGGGCGCCGGAAAGGATTTTCCAATTGCGCAGATAAAATCATTTGACTTGCAAACGAGAATGATTACTATTGAAATCAGCTGATCGCGAGATCAGTCGATTGCCCAAGTGACCTTAGGTCGGTCTCCTGGACTATCTCCTCATCAGGCTAATCACGGTTTTTGACCCGGCTTTTTGCCGGGTTTTTTTTTGCCAGTTATTCTGGCTTGACCTTCAGGCTAATGAAGTCTTTACGTGCTGCAAATTCGATGGCGCGGATAATATCAAAAGAATATTTGTTGGCAAGAGAAAGCCCGGCAACATTGGCTCAAACTAATGAAAAATAGCACTTGAGAATCAATCGTACAGTCTCTAAGCTGCGTCGGCGTCAAGGAGGACGCCCCCCGCTACACCCCGCAATTTCCCCCGGTTTTTCCCTTCCCAGCGTGTAAAGTAGCAGCCATAAAAATCATATTCAGGAATCGACTATGAGCGAGGCCAAATCCTCTTTCAGCATCAGTGCCGACTTCGACAGCGGCAATATTGAAACGCTGGATATCAGCAATCCGCTGCAAGCGCTGTTGGCCATCAAGCCAGACACCCGCAGCCAGCATTTCCAGTGGTTTCACTTCAAGGCCAGCGGCTTGCACGTCGGTCAGGAGCACTGGTTTCGTCTGAGCAATGCCAGCAAATCCTCGTACAACAAGGCCTGGGACGGTTATCAGGCGGTGGCGTCCTACGATCACGTCAACTGGTTCCGTGTGCCGACCATCTTCGAAGGCGACTGCCTGCGTTTCAGCCTTGAAACCACCGCCACCCACGCCTGGTTTGCCTACTTTGAACCCTACAGCCGTGGCCGCCATGACTGGTTGATCGAGCATGCGCAGACCAAGGCCGGCACCGAACTGCTGGCTACGGGCAAGAGTGTTGAAGGCCGTGACATTCAGCTGCTGCGCAAAGGCACGGGCGCCGAAGGTCAGCGCAAGGTCTGGATGATTGCCCAGCAACACCCCGGCGAACACATGGCTGAATGGTTCATGGAGGGCGTGATCGAACGCCTGGAAAGACATGACGATCCGGTCCTGAACAAACTGCTGGCCAGCGCCGATTTGTACCTGGTGCCGAACGTGAACCCGGATGGCGCCTTCCACGGTCACCTGCGCACCAACGCCATGGGCCAGGACCTCAACCGCGCCTGGCAGAACGCCAGCCAGGAAGTCAGTCCGGAAGTCCTGTTCGTTCAGCAGCAGATGGAAAAATATGGCGTCGACCTGTTCCTCGACATCCATGGCGATGAAGAAATCCCTTACGTGTTCACCGCCGGTTGCGAAGGCAACCCTGGCTACACGCTGCGGATCGAAAAACTCGAAGAGCACTTCCGCAGCCATCTGAAGCACCTGACCAAGGATTTCCAGACCAAACACGGCTACACCCGCGACGAGCCGGGCAAAGCCAACATGACTCTGGCGTGCAACAGCGTTGGCGAGAAATTCGACTGTCTGTCGCTGACGCTGGAGATGCCGTTCAAGGACAACAATGACGCGCCGAACCCGCTGACGGGCTGGTCGGGCAAGCGGTCGAAGCAGTTGGGCATGGATGTGTTGACGACCGTCGCGGACATGGTCGATTCCTTGCGCTAATCGCAATCAGGATCAAAAGATCGCAGGCTTCGCCAGCGCCTACAGAATCGCATTCCCACTGTAGGAGCTGGCGTAGCCTGCGATCTTTTGACGTTTATTTGGCCAAACGCCCGTCCTCGGCGCGCAACTCCAATGCCCGCACCGGCCGACCGTCATCTCGGTCAACCACCCGCGAGTGCGCCTCCCCGTCCTCATAACAGAACGCCCGTTTGCCTGCTGGGCGCAGGCATCAACGCCGTGACATTAGTCTATTGGTGGCGAACGCTGGCTACGAAAGCACACAAAACCTGTGGCGAGGGGATTCATCCCCGTCCGGCTGCGAAGCAGTCGTAATTCCACTCACTACGGTTCATCTGACAAACCGCATTTTGGGGCCGCTTCGCAGCCCAACGGGGATGAATCCCCTCACCACAATAGATTTCGGTGGATCACATCAACCGCGATCCTTACCCCGCAACATGCTATCCAGCACGTCATCGCGGCGCACCCAGCCGTGAAACAACGCCGCCGCCAGATGCAGCAACACAGTCAGAAACAGCAGATACGCCAGATACCCGTGCGCCTTGCGCAGGAACGCAAACACCTGCGCATTCGCCGGCAGGATCGACGGCAACTGCAACGAACTGCTGAGCATCACCGGGTCGCCCGCCGCCGAAATCATCGCCCACCCGAGCAGCGGCAGGATAAACATCAAGGCGTACAGCAAAACATGCGAAGCCTTGGCCGCCAGCGCCTGCCAACCGGGCAAGTCCGCCGGGAGCGGTGGTTGTCGGGTTGAGAAGCGAACGCCGAGGCGCACAATTACCAGCAGCAGAATCGCAACGCCCAGCGGTTTGTGCAGATGGATCAGCCACTCATGACGCTCCGAGACGGAAGCGACCATCCCCGCGCCGATAAACAGCATGGCAATGATCATCAACGCCATCAGCCAGTGCAGCAGTCGCGCCAGCGGGGCGAAGTGGTTCGGTTGGGCGCTCATTGTTGAGCCTCCTGTTTAGCGGCAGGCAATTGGCTGACTTCACTGGTGCGGCGCAAGTAGGAACTGGCGTAACCGGCTGAACGAGCAGCCAGCAACGGATCGTCGGACCCTTCGATACCGGCGGGCAGCACCAGCGGGTCGTAGTTGATGTCCCGGCATTCGCCATTGAGTTGCGGCTGGGTGCTTTCGAGCACCAGCGTGCCGGCGTTCACCACCTTGCGGCCGTCGGGCCAGGCCTTGCTGGCGTCGTTCACCGGATCACCGGGGTTGGCCAGCGTGATGTTCAACTGCCAGCGCAAAGGACCTGCGGAAATACGCTGAACAAGATCTTTCTCAAGGAAATCGCCACCCTCCGGCGCGGTGGCGCCTGCCGCATCCTGCGCCACCGGCACCATGCTCCAGCGCACCGCTTGCTTTTGCCCAGCAGCGTTGACCAGATAAAACGCATTGACGCTGTTGTAGGTTTCCGTCACGTAACTGGCGGACGGCTTGGCGGTTTTGATCCAGGCGAGGAACGGCGCGGCTTCCGGGTGCGAGCCGAAGAACGCCGGCACCGCTGCCGGGTTCGGTTTGCCGGTGGCCGGGTCTGGCGACTGGGCCTGCTGCAATTGGTAGAACGCTTCGGGCGTGCCCACCGGGAACACCGGCATGCTGTTCATCCCGGTGCGCCACTGTTGGCCGTTGGCCTGGGTAAAGCGCAGCGCCAGGCTGCGGATCGGCACGGCGCTGTCCGGCGCGTAAGGATTGCCGGCCGGCAACGCGAAACGCCCGACCACCGGGGTCCGCGCCTGATTGAACACCTGAGCGCTGGAATAGCTGCGTGCTTCGCCACTGCTTTCGAAGTGCCCGATCACGCACACGCCTTTGGAGTGATTGCGCCGGAAGCCAGGGTGCACGCCGTTGTTGGTTTCCAACACATTGATCAGTTTTTTCGGGGTCAGACGCTGTGGGTCAAAGGTGCCATTGACGTAGGCAAATGCCCCGGCCACGACAGCGACTACCACGGCAATGCCCGCCAGGCGCAATGTCAGGCTCGCAGCACTCAAGGGTGGCCGGGTGGGCGGTGATGAGCGATCTACCATGAAAGACTCCAGGGCCATCGGCCACAAGTGAGAAGGATCAAGCAGACGAACCCCATGAGGGTTTATTCCATCGCGCGGTATTTATTTTTTCGGGCGTGGAATAAGTTCGAATGGCGAGCGTCTTCCTGAACACTCACACAGCGTAGTGACTACTCAGAACTTCATGAACGATATCGACGAAAAACTGAGAGAAATCATTCCCGGATTGCGCCGGTTTGCCGTTTCGTTGACGCGCAACCCCAGCAGCGCCGACGATCTGGTGCAGTCGTGTCTTGAGCGGGCGCTGTCGAGTTGGAGCGACAAACGTCCCGAGGGTGACTTGCGTGCCTGGCTGTTTTCGATTCTCTATCGGCAATTTCTCGACGCTCACCGGCGCTCCCGGCGTTATGCGCGGATGCTTGAATTCTTTACCGGACGTGACGACACCCAGCCGTCGGTAGAACGCACCGTGATCGCCCAATCGACCCTGCAGGCCTTCGATCAGCTCAGCACCGAACAGCGCGCCCTGCTGCTTTGGGTGTCGGTCGAAGGCCTGAGTTACAAGGAGGTGGCCGAAATCCTCGACGTCCCCACTGGCACCGTGATGTCGCGCCTGTCCCGCGCCCGCCAGGCCTTGCGCCAACTCAGCGACGGCGAAATCACCCGTCCTTCTCTGCGGAGACTCAAATGATCAGCATGCCTCCGAGCGAGCGTGACCTGCACGCTTATGTGGACCATCAACTCAACGAAGACGACCGCCATCTGGTAGAGACTTTTCTGGCGAGCAACGCGGAAATGTCTGCACAGGTTCGCGCCTGGCAGCAGGACGCCCAGCAACTGCGCGCGGCCCTCAGCGGCGCGTTGCAGCAACCGGCCAACCCGGACCTCGATCCGGCGCTGATTCGCCAGCGCCTCAAGCGACAATCGCGCCGCCGTCTGACCAGCGCTGCCGTGTTGCTGATCGCCGTGAGTATCGGCGGAATCAGCGGCTGGCAGGCGCGGGAGATGACACTCGTCAGCGCCCAGCTTCCGATGACGGATGCCATGCAGGCGTATCGACTGTTTGCCCAGCAAGGCATGCTGCCGGCCGATTACAAAGTCAGCGCCGATGGCGATATGCAGGGTTGGCTTGATCAATACTTCACCCAGGCTCATCGTCTGCCGGACCTTACTCAAGCTGGGTTCAAACCGGTCAGCGGGCGCTTGCTCAGCACCGAGCAAGGGCCGGCGGCGATGGTGGTTTATGAGGACCGGAGCGGGCATAAAGTCAGCTTCTACGTGCGCCCGCCGGGTCCGAAAAACTTCCTGCTGCCCAGGGGCAGTCGCAGTGACGGTGAATTGCAGGCCGAGTATTGGTCGGGGGGTGGTTACAACTACGCGATGGTCAGCCCGAGCGATACCCCGGCGGCACAGATGCTCAAGCAAACCGCACAATTCTGACCACACCAATAATCCCCCTGTGGGAGCGGAGTGTCAGTCGACATCGATGTAGCTGGAACACCGCTTTCGCGAGCAAGCCCGCTCCCACTCAGACCGCGTTCGGCTAGGCGACTCGGTCAAATGTGGGAACGGGCTTGCTCGCGAAGAGGCCCTGACAGTCACCCCATCTTTGCCGCTATCATGTCGCCCTTTTTCAGGCCCCCGCGCCCTACCCCTAGATCAACAGCGAATCTGATCATCGATACCCTTGCCCAACTGCGCGCCGGCCTGCTGGCTGGCACCACTCGTCTTGACCTGACCGCCGACCTGACGGAGTTCCCCCGGGAAATCCTCGACCTCGCGGACTCGCTCGAGGTGCTCAACCTCAGTGGCAACGCCTTGAGCAGCCTGCCGGACGACTTTCACCGCCTGACCCGTTTGCGCGTGTTGTTCTGCGACCGCAACCACTTCAGCGAACTGCCCGCCTGCCTTGGCCAGTGCGCCGCGCTGACCATGGTCGGGTTCAAGTCCAACCGCATCGAAACAGTATCGGGTGCCGCGCTGCCACCACTGTTGCGCTGGCTGATCCTGACCGACAACCGCATCAGGGAGCTGCCGACCGAGCTGGGTGAACGCCCGCACCTGCAAAAACTGATGCTGGCCGGTAACCGGCTGCAGTGCTTGCCGGAAAGCCTGAGCAATTGCCATCGCCTCGAGCTGACCCGCATCGCCGCCAACCAGTTGACCGAGTTGCCATCGTGGCTGCTGACTCTGCCGAGCCTGACCTGGCTGGCCTACGCCGGAAATCCGCTGGAAACAGAGGCGGATGCGGCCGCGCTCGATGCCACGCCGACGATTCCCTGGTCGCAGCTCAGTCTGGAAGAACAATTGGGCGAAGGCGCTTCCGGCGTCATTCATCGGGCGTTGTGGAAGCAGACAACGCCGGTCGCGGTCAAGCTCTACAAGGGTGAAATGACCAGCGATGGCTCGCCGCTGCACGAAATGAACGCCTGCATCACCGCCGGCCTGCACCCTAACCTGATCCGGGTCGAAGGGCGGATCATCGAGCACCCGCAGGCGCAGGCCGGGCTGGTCATGGAGCTGGTCGAACCGAGTTATCGCAACCTCGCCGGGTTACCGAGCCTGGCGTCCTGCAGCCGCGATGTCTACGCCAGCGACACACGGTTCAGCGCCGACGTGGCCTTGCGGATCGCCCGCGGCATCGCGTCGGTGGCCGAACATTTGCACCGTCAGGGCATCACCCACGGCGACCTCTATGGCCACAATATTCTGTGGAACGAGCATGGTGATTGCCTGTTGGGGGACTTTGGCGCAGCGTCTTTCCACGCGACCGAGGACAGCCTTGAAAGCCGTGCATTACAACGGATCGAGGTACGCGCGTTTGGCGTTTTATTGGGGGAATTGCTGGAGCGGATCGACTCGGGGTTGAGCGATGAAGTTCGTGTGCAACTGGAGGATTTGCAGCAGCGCTGCTGTCAGCCGCAGGTGCTGGCGCGGCCGGGGTTCAGCGAGATTGTGCGGGAATTGAATAAACGGTGACCGCTTCGCGGTCATCCGCGATGTAAGCCCGCTCCCACAGGGGTTCTATGTCGTACACAAATCATTTGTACAACACACAACCTATGTGGGAGCGGGCTTGCTCGCGAAAGCGGTATCACTGAAGAAGCAATTTATCCAGCCAACCCGACAAACATATCCTGCACGTCATCGTGGTTATCGAGGCCTTCCAGGAACGCTTCGACTTCAGCCATCTGCTCGTCGCTCAGGCCGCTGACCGGGTTCTTCGGCTTATAACCCAGCTTCGCCGACAACACGGTGAAGCCCTGCTCAGGCAAAGCTTTCTGAACCGAATCCAGGTCGGCCGCTTCGGTGATGAACAAGGTTGCGCCTTCATCGGCAGGCTCGAAATCCTGCGCACCGGCTTCGATGGCGGCCATTTCCGGATCGGCATCCGGGCTGTCCGGGGACGCCTCGATCATGCCCACATGGTCAAAGTCCCAAGCCACGGAACCGGAAGCACCCAACTGCCCCTTACGGAACGCGACGCGGATTTCCGCGACGGTGCGGTTGATGTTGTCAGTCACGCATTCAACGATCAGCGGCACCTGGTGCGGCGCGAACCCTTCATAAGTCACGCGATGGTATTGCACCGTTTCGCCGAGCTGGCCGGAGCCTTTCTTGATCGCACGTTCCAGGGTTTCGCGGGGCATCGAAGCCTTTTTCGCCTGTTCGACCACCAGACGCAGATGTGCGTTGGTGGCGGTATCGGCACCGTTGCGCGCAGCGATGGTGATTTCCTTCACCAGTTTGCCGAAGATCTTGCCCTTGGCATTGGCTGCCGCTTCTTTGTGTTTAACCTTCCACTGTGCGCCCATTACTCACTCTCTTATCTGTGGCGCCGAGACATCTATTGGCCGACGCTTTGCGCAAGTTTATACGGCCTAAAGTTGGCAATCGACCAAAAAATCCATCCAGTCGAATCGACATATTCACCGCGAGTTGTAGGGCGATTCTGAAACATTGTTTTGCGGTGTCCATAGTGAGTCACCTTTCGTACCCTCTGCGCCCGTACTCCCTGGCAGAAGCGTGTCCGATGCATAACGACAAGGAAAGTCCCTTCACCCTGACACTGCTGAACGGCAATTTGAGTTTGCAGGTGGTGCAGTTCAAGGGCCTTGAGGCCCTCAACCAGCCTTACCGATTCGACATCGAAGTGATCGGCCTGGCGCCCGCCATGAGCCTGGATCGCCTGCTGCAACAACCGGTGTTCTTCAACCTGACGGAGGGCCGGGGCATTCACGGCATCGTTCACTGCGCCACCCGCGAACATCTCGACCTGCACCGGGTCGGCTACAGGCTGGCGCTGGTGCCCTGGCTGCAAAACCTCGACCGACAGTGTTCCCGCCGGGTGTTTCATCAACTCGATGTGCCCGCCATCCTGCGCCAGTTGCTCGAAGAAAACGGGCTGCCTGAAGACAGCTACCGCTTTGAACTGCCAAACGGGCGCTATCCCGTCAAGCCGTTCTGCATCCAGTTTGATGAGACGGACCTGGCATTTCTGCAACGGCTCTGCGGAGAAGAAGGCATTCACTATCACTTCGAACATCAGCGCGACGGCCATGTGCTGGTCCTCGCGGACGACAGCCTGAGTTTCCCTCAAGAACCGCTGCTCATGCCTTTTCACGGCGATGCGTCTCCAACCCTGCACGTGCCGGTGATCAGTGAATTGTTCCAGCGCCACACCTCGCCCCCACTCACCGTGCTCCCTGCCCCGCAGCCGATCGAGCGCGACCAGCTCAGCCGTCGAACACTGGAACGCCTGCGCTGCCGACATGGGCAGATGCAGGGTCAAAGCAACCAGAGCGCATTGCGCAGCGGACGAATCGTACAAGTGTCGAAACATCCGCTCCCGAACTTCAACGATCAATGGCTGCTGACCGAGATCCGGCATCAGGGTCGGCAGCCGTCGATTCTTGAGCGGAACGCGACCGACAGGGTCCGGCGTTACAGCAATCAGTTCACCGCCATTCCATGGTCAACGGTGTTCAGACCCGCGCTCACACAAGCCAGACTCAACATTCCGGGTTTTCAGACGGCCCGGGTGCTGGGCCCTGTCGGCCAGTCTGCGGAGCTGGATGATCAAGGCCGGATAAAAGTCAGGTTATGGCCATCCCCGGCGACCGAAGACGATGAATCCACCGGTTTCTGGCTGCCCGTGGTCCTCGCCACGCCGGATGGCCGGATCGATCCGTCCAGGCTGCCTGTCGCCGGAACCGACGTGCTCATCAGTTTTCTCGACAGCGATCCGGACCGCCCCGTGTTGTACGCCATCGCGAATAACCCGCCAGCGCCTCGACCGCCCCTGCAACCTCAGGGCGATGACCGTCTGCTGTTTGACTGGCTGGTGAACCGCAAGGTCTGATCAGCCCTTGTCAGCCTTGCCGGCCGCCGCCGCGAATTTCGCCAGGCGCTAGCAGAGTTCGCGGCGGGTGGTGGCGACGTTTCTGGAGAGGGTTCGCGAGAGTCTGGTATAGGCAGGTCTGGCCCCTTCGCGAGCAAGCCCGCTCCCACAGGGGATCTGTGTCGAGCAAAAAAATTGTGCCCCCCCAATCCAATGTGGGAGCGGGCTTGCTCGCGAAGGCCGCGCCTCGGTCTATCTGACCGGCGCCAGTTCGAAAAAAGCCTGAATCAACCTCAAATCCCGCCGCCGCTCCACGCACCCGATCATGTGCCGATTCACCAACCCTTCACCAATAATCGGCACCGCCGCCACCCGCGGGTCATGACTGACTTCCACTGAAGAAACCACGCCAACCCCCAACTCCGCTGCAACGGCCTCGGTCACAGCCTCGCGACTGTCCAGCTCCAGCAACACCCGCGGATTGACCTTCGCCTGCACACAAGCCTCATCAAACGTACGCCGGGTAATCGAGCTGGGTTCGCGCAACACCATGATCACCTGATCCAGTTCCTTGAGCTGCACGCCTTTCGATTTCTGCGCCCACGGATGACCCTCGGGCACCAGCGCGCAAATCCGTGATTCGCTCAACGCCTGCAAATGCAAACCCTTGCGCGGCTCGACCTCGGTCAGCACCGCCACGTCGGCATGTTCCGACAACAGCGCCGCGAGGGTTTCCTGGGCATTGCCCAGGCGCAGGTTCACGGTAATCCCCGGATATCGCGCCCGCAGGCTTGCCAGCATCGGCATGACCATGTGCGGTCCGTCCGCCGCCACTTCCAGACGGCCGGTGAGCAACTGCCGATTGGCTTCGAGCATCACCTGCGCTTCTTCCGCCAGACCAAACATCGCCCGGGTGATCGCCGCGAGTTTGGTGCCCTCCTCCGTCAGCTCGACCCGACGGGCGGAGCGTCGCAACAGGGTGATCTGGTAGTGCTCTTCCAACGCCTTGATGTGCCCGGTGACCGCCGGCTGGCTGATAAACAGTCGCGCGGCGGCGCGAGTGAAGCTGCCCTCGCGGGCCACCGCATCGAACGCGCGGAGCTGGAACAGGTTCATGAATAACTCTCACTGATGGCTGGCATAACAACAAACAATTTGATTGATAGCACGGCAAATTGCAATTTATGCCCCGTAGCTTCATCCCATCGATTGCGAGGACACGAGAATGAGTATTGCCGAACCCATCCTGCTCACCCCCGGCCCGTTGACCACTTCGGCCCGCACCCGTCAGGCGATGATGGTCGATTGGGGTTCATGGGATGATCGCTTCAATCAACTGACCGCCAGCCTCTGCGAGCAATTGCTGGCGATCGTCAATGGCGGCGACAGCCACCACTGCGTGCCTCTGCAAGGCAGCGGCACCTTCGCGGTCGAAGCGGCCATTGGCACCCTGGTGCCGCGTGACGGCAAAGTCCTGGTGCTGATCAACGGTGCCTACGGCAAACGCCTGGCGAAAATCTGCGAAGTGCTGGGCCGTTCCTTCAGCACGTTTGAAACGGCGGAAGACGAACCGACCACCGCTGCCGACGTCGACCGTCTGCTGCGGGCCGATGCCAGCATCACCCACGTTGCACTGATTCACTGCGAAACCAGCACTGGCATCCTCAACCCGCTGCCAGAAATCGCCCAGGTCATTGCACAGCACGGCAAGCGCCTGATCATCGACGCCATGAGTTCTTTCGGCGCGCTGCCGGTGGATGCGCAACAGGTGCCGTTCGACGCGCTGATCGCCGCCTCGGGCAAATGCCTGGAAGGCGTACCGGGAATGGGTTTCGTCTTCGCTCGCAAAGAATCGCTGGCGAATGCCGCGGGTAACTCGCACTCGCTGGCGATGGACCTTTTCGACCAGCACACCTACATGGCCAAGACCGGCCAGTGGCGCTTCACCCCGCCGACCCACGTGGTCGCGGCACTCCACGAAGCCCTGCTGCAATACAACGAAGAAGGTGGCTTGCCGGCCCGGCATCAGCGTTACGCCGACAACTGCAAAGTGTTGCTCGATGAAATGGCCAAACTCGGCTTGCGCAGCTTCCTGCCCACCGCGATTCAGGCGCCGATCATCGTGACCTTCCACGCGCCGAAAGACCCGCGCTACCAGTTCAAGGAATTCTACGAACGCGTCAAGGCCAAGGGTTTCATCCTCTACCCCGGCAAATTGACCCAGGTCGAAACCTTCCGCGTCGGCTGCATCGGCCACGTCAACCAGGCCGAGATGCACGCGGCCGTGGCGGCGGTGGCTGAAGTGCTGCGCGAGATGGAAGTACTCGAAATCTGACCACACCGCACTCCCCCTGTGGGAGCGGGCTTGCTCGCGAAAGCGGTGTGTCAGATGACATCAATGTTGAATGTCAATCCGCCTTCGCGAGCAAGCCCGCTCCCACCAAAAGCAGCGCTCCTATTAGCCAGTTGCCACAGGATTTGATCACCATGAACTACGCAAACCCAACCAAACTCCAAGCCGCCATCCTCGACTGGGCCGGCACCGTGGTCGACTTCGGTTCGTTCGCCCCAACGCAGATTTTTGTCGAGGCCTTCGCCGAATTCGACGTCCAGGTGTCCATCGAAGAAGCCCGTGGCCCGATGGGCATGGGCAAGTGGGATCACATCCGCACCCTGTGCGATCAGCCGGCAGTCGCCGAACGTTATCGCAAGGCGTTCGGCCGCACGCCGACCGACGCTGACGTGACCGCCATCTACAAACGCTTCATGCCGCTGCAGATCGAGAAAATCGCCGAACACTCGGCACTGATTCCGGGGGCGCTGGACACCATTGCCAACTTGCGTGCCCAAGGCATCAAGATCGGCTCGTGCTCCGGCTACCCGAAACAGGTCATGGACAAAGTCGTCGAACTGGCCGCCACCAACGGTTACATCGCTGATCACGTGGTCGCCACCGACGAAGTGCCCAACGGCCGTCCATGGCCAGCCCAGGCGTTGGCCAACGTCATCGCCCTGGGCATCGACGATGTCGCTGCTTGCGTGAAGATCGACGACACCGTGCCGGGCATTCTCGAAGGCCGTCGCGCCGGCATGTGGACCGTTGCGCTGATCTGCTCGGGCAATGCGCTGGGCCTGGACTACGAAGGTTATCGCGCCCTCGGCAGCGATCAACTGGCCAGCGAGCGCAAGCGTATCCACGCAATGTTCGAGGGTTCGCGCCCGCACTACATGATCGACACCATTACCGATTTGCCGGAAGTGATCGCCGACATCAACAAGCGTCTGGCCAAGGGTGAAATGCCGCAAACCAATTGATTCACCCCGAAGCGCCGCGTCCCCCTGTAGGAGCGAGGCTTGCCCGCGAAGGCGTCCTACCAGCCGCCATCCATGTTGAATGTTCAGACGCCTTCGCGGGCAAGCCTCGCTCCTACAAGGGAAAGCGGTGCTTTTTTTCTGTCTATTGCCTGAATCAGCGCATTGAACCTTTACCAGGATCAGGCAAACCCGTCGAATCGGGCTTACAGTTAAAGCACCGTCGACCAAGAACGGTGGCCTGACCCGTGAGGAACGCCGTATGCCCTGGAAGAATTCCGATTCACGCTACAGCACTGTGTCGATCACGCTGCACTGGTTGATGCTGGTCCTGCTGGCGCTGGTTTACGCCTGCATCGAATTTCGCGGGATCTTTCCAAAAGGCAGTGGCGGCCGGACGCTGATTACCGAGTCGCACTTCATGCTGGGGCTGACGGTATTCGTGCTGGTCTGGCTCAGATTATTCGCCCGCAGCCTCGGCCCGGCACCGCAGATCTTCCCCGCCTCCCCACACTGGCAAACCACGCTCGCCAGGTTGATGCACTGGGCGTTGTACATTTTCATGATCGCGATGCCGATCCTGGGTTGGCTGGTCACCAGCGCCAAGGGTCATCAGGTGATGTTCTATGGCTTTGATTTGCCGCTGCTGGTGTCGGAGGACAAGGCGCTGGCCAGGCAAATCGAAAGCTGGCATGTGCTCGGCGGTACCATCGGTTACTGGCTGATCGGGCTGCACGCCGTGGCGGGGATCTATCATCACTATGTGGTGGGCGATAACACCTTGCTGCGGATGATGCCGAAGCAGGTTAGCCGTAATACCTGAAGTCAACAAAACCAAATGTGGGAGCGGGCTTGCTCGCGAAGGCGTTGTGTCAGTCAATATAGATGTCGACCTATACACCGTCTTCGCGAGCAAGCCCGCTCCCACATTTGGTTCACCGTACACTTCAATTTTGTGAATAGAATCCGCGGCGGCCCTGCAAGCCGCCGGTGTGGATGAAGATCAGGCGCGAGCCCTTCTCGAATCTGCCGGCTTCAATGTGCTGCTTGAGCGCCAGCAGTGCTTTACCGGTGTACAACGGCTCCAGGGGAATGCCGCTGGCC
The DNA here is from genome assembly GCF_059695695.1 of Pseudomonas sp. LBUM1670. NCBI lineage: Bacteria > Pseudomonadati > Pseudomonadota > Gammaproteobacteria > Pseudomonadales > Pseudomonadaceae > Pseudomonas > Pseudomonas sp. LBUM1670. The sequence goes on from NZ_CP166783.1 coordinate 3,807,357, forward strand.
TGTTCGGTTTGCGCGATGAAGTCCAGTAACAGCGGATCGACTTTGGCGAAGCCGCCGCGACTGGCGTCGAACAGTTCATAGACCGGATCGTGCAAGCCTGCCGCGCGCACAATCGATTCGACCTGCTGCGCCACACCATGGTCGTCGGGCACCGCCAACGCGCCGTAAACCGGGTGATCCCCCGCTTCGGCCAGCACCAGGCCGGCCAGGGTCGTGCCGGTTCCGCAGGCCAGCCACCAACCGTCGTAGTCGCTCCAGGACAGATCGTTCAGTTGCTCGCTGACCATTGTTTTCAACGGCATGCAGCCCTTTGCGCCCGATAATCCGCCGCCACCTTCAGGCACCGGAAGCAGATCGGGATACTGCGCCTGCCAGGGCTCCCAAAAATCCGCTTCGTGCCGCGCGCGATAGCCGCCATAACCCAGCCAGTGCAACTGCATGCCGAAGGCCTGCAAGTCGTTCACTGTCGGCGTGTCTTGCGGATGACCGCGCAGCAAACCCACCGTTTTGAACCTGAAGCGTTTGCCAGCAGCCGCCAGTGCGTGGAGATGATTGGAGTGAGCACCGCCCAGGCTGATGATGCCTTCGGCACCGGCGAGGTCGGCGGTTTTGAGGTGCTCGATGAGCTTGAACCACTTGTTGCCGCTGATCAGTGGGTCGATCTGGTCGAGGCGCAGGATGGCGACTTCTATGCTTGATCGGGTTAGCCAATCAAGATGAAGGGGATCGAGGGGGGCTTGAGGGAGCCAGTCGTTGAGAGGAGAAAGCATCAATGCCAGCTCTGGGTAAAGAGCTGGCATTCTAGTCGCTCATAGGCAGCCTTCGCGAGCAAGCCCGCTCCCACATTTGATCTGCATTGCGACACAGATCGAGTGTGGGAGCGGGCTTGCTCGCGAAGGCCATTGGCACGTTAAGCCTGTAGATTACAGCTCAGCAGCCAACCGCGATCCCTGATTGATCGCCCGCTTCGCATCCAGCTCCGCCGCCACGTCCGCACCGCCAATCAGATGCACGTTCTGCCCGGCCGCGACCAACCCGTCCTGCAATTCACGCAGCGGATCCTGCCCGGCGCAAATCACGATGTTGTCCACCGCCAACACTTGCGGCTCGCCGGTTTCGCCGATGCGGATGTGCAGGCCTTCGTCATCGATCTTCAGGTATTCAACGCTGTTGAGCATCTGCACCTGCTTGTTCTTCAAACCGGTGCGGTGAATCCAGCCGGTGGTCTTGCCCAGGCCGTCGCCGACCTTGGATGTCTTGCGTTGCAGCAGGAACACTTCACGGGCCGGTGCATGCAGTTCGGCCTTAATGCCCGCCACGCCGCCGCGCGCCTCCAGATGCGTGTCGATGCCCCATTCTTTCCAGAAGGCTTCGCGGTCGAGGCTGGTGGCCACGCCCTGGTGCACCAGAAATTCCGACACGTCAAAACCGATACCGCCCGCGCCGATGACCGCGACACGTTTGCCCACCGGTTTGCGTTGCAGAATCACGTCGAGGTAACTCAGCACCTTGGCGTTCTCGACGCCCGGAATCGCCGGCGTGCGAGGCGCAATGCCCGTCGCGAGGATGATTTCGTCGAAACCGCCCTCCACCAGTTTCGCCACGTCGACGCGGGTGTTCAGGCACAGCTCGACGTTGGTGGTTTGCAGTTTGCGGTTGAAGTAACGCAGGGTTTCAAAGAACTCTTCCTTGCCCGGCACGCGCTTGGCGATGTTGAACTGACCGCCGATTTCGCTGGCCGAATCGAACAGCGTCACCTGATGGCCACGTTCGGCGGCCACGGTGGCGGCCGACAGACCCGCAGGGCCGGCACCGACCACGGCGACTTTCTTGATCTGCCGCACCGGAAGGTAGTTGAGTTCGGTCTCATGACAGGCCCGCGGGTTGACCAGGCAACTGGTCAACTTGCCACCAAACGTGTGATCGAGGCACGCCTGGTTGCAACCGATGCAGGTGTTGATTTCATCGGCACGGCCAGCAGCGGCCTTGTTGACGAAGTCCGGGTCGGCGAGGAATGGCCGCGCCATCGACACCATGTCGGCATCGCCTTCGGCCAGAATCTGCTCGGCGACTTCCGGGGTATTGATGCGGTTGGTGGTGATCAGCGGAATGCTCACCGAACCGCGCAGCTTGGCGGTAACTTTGCTGAACGCACCACGCGGCACTTTGGTGGCGATGGTCGGAATCCGCGCTTCGTGCCAGCCGATACCGGTGTTGATGATCGTCGCACCGGCCTGCTCGATGGCCTTGGCCAGCGTCACGATTTCTTCCCAGGTGCTGCCGCCTTCCACCAGGTCGAGCATCGACAGACGGAAGATAATGATGAAGTTCGGGCCTACGGCTTCGCGCACGCGACGGACGATTTCCACCGGCAGGCGCATGCGGTTTTCGTAACTGCCGCCCCAGCGGTCGGTGCGATGGTTGGTGTGGGCCGCGAGGAACTGGTTAATGAAATAACCTTCGGAGCCCATGATCTCGACGCCGTCGTACTCGGCTTTTTGCGCCAGAGCCGAGCAGGTGACGAAGTCGCTGATCTGCTTCTCGATGCCTTCCTCGTCCAGCTCCTTGGGCTTGAACGGGTTGATCGGCGCCTGAATGGCGCTCGGTGCAACCTGTTTCGGGCTGTAGGCATAACGACCGGCATGAAGAATCTGCATGCAGATCTTGCCGCCCGCCTCGTGCACCGCGCGGGTCACGATCTGGTGCTTGAGCGCTTCTTCCTCGGTGGTGAGCTTGGCCGCGCCGGAATACACGCCGCCTTCGTCGTTCGGACCGATACCGCCAGTGACCATCAGGCCAACGCCGCCACGGGCGCGCTCGGCGAAGTAGGCAGCCATGCGCTCGAAACCGCCGGGTTTCTCCTCGAGACCGGTGTGCATCGACCCCATCAGGGTGCGGTTGCGCAGCGTGGTAAAACCCAGGTCCAGCGGGGCCAACAGGTGAGGGTAATGAGCGGCGGTCATCGGTAACTCCACAACGAGCGATCACGAAAAAGTGTGGGCGCTCTTTGGCGCCCCTCTGTCTTGTGTAACAGACTATGACCAGTCATTCCCTCGCTCAATGACCGTAACTGACAACTTATTGATCCAAATGCGCAGCAGCCCTTGGCAAGCGCCGGCATGGGCCCTACCCTAGTCTGTGAACCCCGCACACGGCCGTTGACTGTTTTCCCATGCGCAAACTTCTGTACCTGACCTTCTCCATGGCATTAGTTGCCGCCCTGACGACCTACGCCATGTGGGCCGCGGACCGTCCGGTGGGCCATTACCTGTCGGACCTGCGTATCGATCTCGTCATCGATCAGGGCACGCCAGCCGATCGCGGCAACCTGCTGGGCATCCAGCCGGAACTGTTTCCCACCGACTACCAAAGCGCCGAACGCCTGCACCGCAAACTCGCGGCCTATCTGCAGAAAGCCCAGGAACAGGGCCTGTTGAATGAAAAAACCATCGTCGTGCTGCCCGAACACGTCGGCACCTGGTTGATGGTCAGCGGCGAAAAAGACGAGCTGTACCAGGCCAACACCATCAAGGAAGCCATGAACTGGCTGGCGGTAAGCAATCCCTTGCAGTTCGTCCGCGCCCTGATCAGCGCCAAGGGCGACAACCGCCTGGATGATGCGCACCTGCGCATGAAAGCCAAAGGCATGGCCAAGGATTACCAGGCGTTGTTCGGTGGCCTGGCGAAAGAGTTTCACGTGACGCTGGTGGCGGGCTCCATCGTGCTGCCCGAACCGAGCATCATCGACGGCACCCTGAAAATAGGTCGTGGGGCGCTGTACAACAGCAGCGTGGTGTTCGGTCGCGATGGTCTGCCGATTGGCCAGCCACAGCGTCAGATGCATCCGATCTTCGCCGAGCATGATGTGATCAACGCCAATGGCGAACATACGCTCAACGTCGTCGACACCCCGGCCGGTCGTCTCGGCGTGTTGATCGGCAGCGACAGCTGGTACCCGGACAACTACCGCAAACTCGACAATCAGGGTGCACAGTTGGTCGCGGTCCCGGCGTTCGTCAGCGGTCGCGGTACGTGGGACAAGCCATGGCGCGGTTACAAAGGTTTGTCGACGCCCGGCTCCGTCAGCCTCAAGGCCGGCGAACTCAGCGAAGGCCAGGCCTGGCATCGCCTGACACTGACCGCTCAACCGCCCAGCAGCCGGGCCATCGCCGGCATGAGTGTGTTTCTGCGCGGGCAGTTCTGGGACCAGGGCAGCGCCGGGCAAAGTTTTCTCAGCAGCAACGGGCAGCATTTCGCCGGCGTCGATGTCCACGGCGCTCGCTTGCTGAACCTGTGGTTGTAAGCCATGAAACCATTGCCGGTGCGGCTGGGTGATCTGTCGGTGGGCTTTGTTCACAGCCTGGCCGATGCGGTGCGCAGCCACGGCCTGGACCCTCAGCCCCTGCTCGATCAATATGGCCTCGACCCTGCTCGCCTGAACGAAGCCTGCGCCCGGCTCTCGATCCCGCGCTACATGCGCCTGGGCCACGGCGCGATTCAACTGACCGACAACCCGGCACTGGGTTTGCGCATGGGTCAGCTCAGCCGTCTGAGCCAGGCGGGTCTGGCCGGGGTCACCGCCGCGCAGGCGCCAACGGTTCGGGAAGCGGCGCGCTGCCTGATTCGCTTCGAAGCCTTGTACGGTTCCAACTATCGCGGTCAATCGAGCTTTCACGAAGACGCGCAAGGCGCCTGGCTGCGGTTCTATTCCATCAGCCCTTACAACGCCTATAACCGCTTTGTGGTGGATTCGATCATTGCCGGATGGTTGCAGCAATTATCCAGCGTCAGCCCTGCTCCCTTGAGCGCCGAACGCATCGAAATCGAATTCGACGAACCGGCTTACCGTGACGCTTATGCGGTACTGGGCGACTGCCCGATCCAGTTCGGCGCCGAACAGAACCAGCTGCGCCTGAGCCTGGCCAGCCTCGCTCAGCGCAACCCGGTGCACTGCCCCAGTACCTGGCGACACTTGCAGCAACTGTGTGAACGGGAACTGGAACAACTGACACGCACCCGCAGCCTGCGTGAACGCATCACTCAGTTGCTGGGGCCGTTGCTCAATGGTGGCCGGGAGCCCGACCTGGAAGAAGTGGCGGCACGCCTGAAGCTGCCAACCTGGACCTTGCGCCGCAAACTCGCCGAGGAAGGCACGCAATTTCGCGCAATTCTCAACGACACCCGTCGCGACCTGGCCATGACCTACATTCGCGATACCGAACTCGCGTTCGGCGAAATCGCCTACCTGCTGGGTTTTGCCTCAGCCGAAGCGTTTCAACGCGCCTTCAAACGCTGGAGCGGTCAGACACCCGGCGAATTTCGCCGCAGTCATCGCCAATCAGCCTGACGCTTACAGCTCGGTAGCGTCTTCGGCGGGTTCCAGCGGGTCCAGTTCAAACGCCTGAAACTCGAGCAGTTCTTCTTGATAATCATCCATTTTTAATCCCCCACAGCTCATTGAAAAAACGCTTGAATAAATGACCAGCGCCTTGAGCATAAAGTGCCCGCGTGAAAGAAAAATGACGCAGGCACGACGCTTCGCCGCTACTCAATAAAACGTAGCAGGCAGTCAGGCATTTATCACGGAATTTTTTCGATACAAGCTGTAGGAATACGGTCTGGGTTGACGCGGATCAATTTGAACGCTGCTCCGGGATCGATGGGCCGTCAACCGATCCCGGAACGCACTGACCGATTAGTGGCTGGTGACTGGCATGGCGGAAATCGGTTCGCTCGGTGGCGGCAAATCCGACTGCGGCGGTGGCGTGACGTTTTCCGTCGACGGCGCCGATTCGGTGTTTTCAGCCGGGGCAACCGGTGCTGGTTCCGGTGGCGGTGCAACCGGTTCCGAGGCAGGTGCCGGTGCCGGCTCCGCTGCCGGGGCTGGCACAGGTTCGGCGGCGGGTGCAGGCTCCGGCGCCAATGCAGCCGGTGCGGTCGGTGCGGCCTTGGTTTCAGGCACGCCGAGGTCGGGTTTCGGCTTCTCGACGATGTGCGCGGCTTTTTTCGCTTCCGGCGGCAGGAACAATTCCACCAGGGTGAAGAAGCGCTCGTAGAACTTCGCCGACGAGACAGTCTCGCTGGCCACCTTGACCATCGAGTCATCGGACGAGCCGATCGGCATCGATACCGAACCCAGCACGCCCACACCAAGGCTGGCGGAATTGTTGGTCTTCTTCAGCGCATAGCGATCCTGCAGTGCGTTGGCAAACATGGTGGCGTGGTGCCCTTCGCTGCCATCATCGGCACAGACCACACTGAAACTGATCTCCATGTGGGTGTCGCCCGTCTGCTGGAAACTCTTGTGACCACTGATCAGTTTCGGATCGCTGCTGGTAATGATGTAGCCCTGACTGAGCAGCGCCCGACGGGCGGCTTCGCAGGTTTGCGCATCGGTCACCGGATAGTTGCGCGAAAACGTTCCAGAATCGTCAAAGTTCTCATGCTCATAGATAGGGGCTTTCTTCGACGAGCAACCGGCCGCGGCGGCCAGCGCCAACGCCAGCCCGACAACCCGCACGGGAAATGATTTAAACATTGAGCATCCTGAGGAAAAACGGTCCGGGGCGTATTGTGCAACAGATCGATGCTTAGCGTCGCACCGATTAGTGTCTTGAAACAGTTACAAGTGTAATGACTGCGATTTACACGGAAAAGTCCCGTTCGGGTGAAGATCAACAGATCGCAGCCTGCGGCAGCTCCCACAGGGATTGAGCAGGAGCTGCCGCAGGCTGCGATCTGTTGATTCTGTCCACAAAAAACCCCGGCTGTTCGGCCGGGGTTTTTATGTCGCGGGAAACTCAGTCAGGCATCAGAAACGCTTGATGTCCGCTTCGGCTTCCAGCTGCTTGCGGTACGCCGCAAAGTCTTGCTGGCCAATGCGCGAGGCGAGGAAGCGACGGTATTGAGCCTTCTCTTCCTCGGTCGGTGCAGCGGCTTCGTTGACGCCGTTCAGACGCACGATCACCAGGCTACCATCGGCCAGGGTCACGCTGCTGAAGGTCGGCTTGTCTTTCGCAGCCGGTTTCGGCATGCGGAACAGCGCTTGCAGCACGGTAGGATCAATCCCTTCCTGAGCGCGAGTCGCTGCTGCGGTGACTTTCCAGTTCTGACCGTCAATCGCCTTGTCCAGTGGCGTCTTGCCTTCGCGCAGGCTGGCGATCAATTCGTCAGCCTTGGTCTTGGCCGCAGCACTGGCGTGCTCCTTGGCCAACTGACCACGAATGGCGGCAGACACGCTTTCCAGCGGCAATTGCGCAGGCTTCAAGTGTTCCTTGGCGCGAAGCACGATCACGGTTTCCGGATCGAGCTCGATGGCGGTACTGTTGGCACCCTCATCCAGCACTTCAGGACTGAACGCGGCAGTCAGCACGGCACGGTTGGCTGTCACACCCTCGCCACCTTCGCGGCCGAACGGCTTGGAGGTGTGAACGGTCAGCTTCAGATCCTGCGCCGGTTGAGCCAGATCGGAAGCTTCGAACGACGAGTCTTCCAGTTGCTTGGTCGCCTCGACGAAACGCTGCTCGACCTGCTGGGCTTTCAGCTCTTTGGTCAGCTTGTCTTTCAGGCTGGCCAGGGTTGGGACTTCCGGCGCTTCAACACCCAACAGCTTGATCAAGTGGAAGCCGAAGTCAGTGCGAACCGGTGCCGAAACCTGATCCTTGGTCAACGCATACAACGCCGTTTCGAACGCTGGATCGTAGACACCAGGACCTGCGTAGCCGAGGTCACCGCCGTTGTTCGCCGAACCCGGGTCCTGAGAGAATTCCTTGGCCAGGGCCTCGAACTTCTCGCCTTTGGCCAGACGGGCCTGGACTTCTTCGATTTTGGCCTTGGCTTGCGCCTCGGTCACTTTGTCATTCACTTCGATCAGAATGTGCGCCGCCCGACGTTGCTCGGACAGGTTCGCGATTTCTTTCTGATACGCCGCTTGCAGGTCTTCGTCCTTGACGGCGACCTGGTCAAAGAAGGAAGACTTCTTCAACTCGAGGTAATCAATGATCACCTGATCCGGTGTCATGAATTCCTTGGCGTGCTCGTCGTAGTAGGCCTTGACCTCATCGTCGGTCAGTTTCACAGCCGCCGGGTCAGCCTTGACGTTCAGGGTAGCGAGATCGCGGGTCTGCTTTTCCAGACGGGCGAAGGCCAGAACCTGTGCGTCAGTGACGAAACCACTGCCTGCCAGGCCAGCGCGCAACTGACCGATCAGCATTTCCTGAGCCAGCATCTGGCGGAATTGCATGCGGCTGTAGCCGAGTTGACGAATGACCTGATCGAAACGCTCGGAGCTGAACTTGCCGTCCACCTGAAATTCAGGGGTTTGCAGGATCACCTGATCCAAAGCCGCTTCGGAAAAAGCGAATTTCGAGTTTTCTGCGCCTTGCAGCAGCAGCTTGCGATCGATCAGGCCTTTGAGGGCCGATTCGCGCAGCATTTTTTCGTCGAGCAAGGAAGTATCGAAATCCTTGCCCAGCTGTTGCATGAGCTGACGGCGTTGCATATCAACCGCCTGGCTCAGCTCGTTCTGGCTGATTTCTTCGCCGTTGACCTTGGCCGCATCATTACGATGGGTAGTGGCCTGAAAAATGGCGTCGAAACCGGTCAAAGCCATCAGTGCAACGATGACCCCGATAATGGTCTTGGCAATCCAGCCTTGTGAATTGTCCCTGATATTCTGCAGCATGCGTCCCCCAGAAACGGTTGAACTTCAAAATTAGGCAACCGTGGAGCGTGGGTAGAATCCGGATAGAAGAAAGGCGCATCCGAGGATGCGCCTTCTCGTAACTGGCGGAGCGGACCAAGGGTTCGAACTTGCGACCCTCGGCGTCTCGGACCGGCGTTTTGCCGACTGGACTACCGCTCCGCTGCCAGGTCAGGCATGACCCCGACCCGGATAGGTAAAAACCTGAGTCGAACTTAGTTGACAGCTTCTTTCAGTGCTTTACCGGCTTTGAAACCTGGTTTTTTGGCAGCCGCGATTTCCAGCGTCTTACCGGTCTGTGGGTTACGACCAATGCGAGCCGGACGATCGGTCACGGAGAAAGTACCGAAACCAACCAGAACAACAGAGTCGCCAGCCTTGAGAGCGCCAGTGACGGATTCGATTACAGCGTCCAGCGCACGGCCAGCAGCAGCTTTCGGGATATCAGCGGATGCAGCGATAGCATCAATCAGTTCCGACTTGTTCACTCTAAGTCCCCTTATATCTATTTGAGTATGATTCTAAGTTTTTTGGTGAAAGCAAAAACGAGTGCTGAATGGCCTACAGACACTTAAGAGCCGCTTTATAACAAGGGCTCTAAAAAGCTGTCAACAAGCCACCCAGGCAAATGCGTACTAATGCGTGCTAATTCTTTCCTTAGAGTCAGACTCGCGTTTTTCATCCTTTGCAACTATCTCGGGAGCTACATCGGGCAAGGGCTCCGGCGCGTATTGCAGCGCAATTTGCAGGACCTCGTCAATCCATTTAACTGGTTTAATCTGCAGATCCTGCTTGATATTGTCCGGAATTTCCTTCAGATCGCGTACGTTCTCTTCAGGAATGATCACAGTCTTTATTCCGCCGCGGTGAGCCGCGAGCAGCTTTTCTTTCAGACCACCAATCGCCAGTACCTGACCACGCAGGGTAATTTCGCCGGTCATGGCGACATCCGCGCGCACCGGGATCCCGGTCAATGCCGACACCAGGGCCGTGCACATGCCTACACCCGCACTTGGGCCATCCTTCGGAGTCGCCCCTTCCGGCATATGGATGTGCGTGTCGCGCTTCTCGTGGAAGTCCAGGGGAATCCCCAGGCTCTTCGCACGGCTGCGGACAACGGTCAATGCGGCGGTAATGGATTCGACCATCACGTCACCCAGAGAACCGGTCTTGATCAGTTGGCCTTTACCGGGCACGACAGCAGCCTCGATAGTCAGCAGTTCGCCGCCGACCTGAGTCCAGGCCAAACCAGTCACCTGGCCAATCTGATCCTGCGATTCAGCCAGGCCGTAGCGGAATTTGCGCACGCCCAGGAAGTGCTCAAGCGTGTCGGCAGTGACCTTCACGGAGAAGCGTTTTTCCATTGCGTGCTCTTTGACCGCCTTGCGGCAAACCTTGGCAATCTGGCGCTCCAGCCCACGTACACCGGCTTCGCGGGTGTAGTAGCGGATGATGTCGCGGATCGCTTCAGCGTCGAATTCCAGCTCGCCTTTCTTCAAGCCGTTGGCCGTAATCTGCTTCGGCGAAAGGTATTTGACGGCGATGTTGATCTTCTCGTCTTCGGTGTAGCCCGGCAGACGAATCACTTCCATCCGGTCTAGCAGCGCCGGCGGAATATTCATGGAGTTCGAGGTGCAAAGGAACATCACATCGGACAGGTCGTAGTCGACTTCCAGATAGTGATCGTTGAAGTTGTGGTTCTGCTCCGGATCGAGCACTTCCAGCAACGCCGACGCCGGATCGCCACGCATGTCGCTGCCCATTTTGTCGATTTCATCGAGCAGGAACAGCGGGTTGCGGACACCCACTTTCGTCATCTTTTGAATCAATCTTCCTGGCATCGAACCGATATAAGTCCGGCGATGACCACGAATTTCCGCTTCATCACGCACACCGCCGAGGGCCATGCGTACGAATTTTCGGTTGGTGGCGTGAGCAATCGACTCCGCCAGCGAGGTTTTACCCACACCAGGAGGACCGACCAGGCACAACACCGGACCACGAATCTTCTTCACGCGCTTTTGCACGGCGAGGTATTCGAGGATCCGCTCTTTGACTTCTTCCAGACCGTAGTGGTCCGCGTCGAGGATGTCTTCTGCACGGGCGAGGTCCAGACGCACTTTGCTCTGAGCCTTCCACGGCACCTGAACCAGCCAGTCGATGTACGAACGCACCACGGTCGCTTCCGCGGACATTGGCGACATTTGTTTCAGCTTGTTCAGTTCGCCCTGGGCCTTGGCCAAGGCATCTTTCGGCAGGCCGGCGGCATCGATGCGCTTTTTCAGCTCTTCGATTTCGTTGTGGCCTTCGTCGCTGTCGCCGAGCTCTTTCTGAATGGCCTTCATCTGCTCATTCAGGTAGTACTCGCGCTGGCTGCGCTCCATTTGTTTTTTGACGCGACCGCGAATGCGTTTTTCGACTTGCAGCAGATCGATCTCGGCATCCAGCAACGCCAGGACGTGTTCGACCCGGGCCGACAAATCGATGATTTCGAGGATTTCCTGCTTCTGCTCGATCTTCAGCGCCATGTGCGCAGCCATGGTATCGACCAGGCGGCCTGGCTCGTCGATGCTGTTGAGCGACGACAGGACTTCAGCAGGGACTTTCTTGCCCAACTGCACATATTGTTCGAACTGAGCCAGCAGACTACGGACAAACACTTCCGACTCGCGCTCGGGCGCGTCGACTTCGTCAATCAACGAGACTTCGGCACGGCAGTGGCCGTCCACTTCGCTGAAGCGCTCCACGGCGCCCCGCTGCTCACCTTCGACCAGAACCTTGACCGTGCCATCCGGCAGTTTGAGCAGTTGAAGAACGGTAGCGATCGTACCTACGCGATAGAGTGCATCTTCACCGGGATCGTCGTCAGCAGGGTTTCTCTGAGCCAGCAGAAGGATCTGCTTGTCGCCCGTCATCGCGGCCTCGAGGGCTTCGATGGATTTCTCGCGCCCCACGAACAGCGGGATAACCATGTGCGGATAAACCACAACATCACGCAATGGCAGGAGAGGCAATTCGATGGTTGTCTTCATGATTTCGCCTCTACGGCGGCCATAAGGCCGTAAACAGATGGAAGTAAGCTTGAAACCAAGATGGGGGCTAGTTTCGAAAAAAACAAGCGGATAAAAAGAACCTCTTGGAAGATCGCAGGCTTGGACGGCTTAAGAAGAGGGTCGACTGTCAGGCCGCTATCGCAGGCAAGCCAGCTCCCACAAAAGAAAAGGGGCCCGAAGGCCCCTTCTTTATTCCAGCTGCATGACGCTTAAGCGTCTGGCGCGGCCTTGGCAGCCGGCTCACTGTTTTCGTAGATATACAGTGGCTTGGACTTGCCTTCTATAACACTTTCATCGATCACTACTTTACTCACCTCGGACTGCGAGGGGATTTCATACATAGTGTCGAGCAATACACCTTCGAGAATCGAACGCAGTCCACGGGCACCGGTCTTGCGTTCCAAGGCACGTTTTGCGACCGATTTCAGCGCGTCGGCCCGGAATTCCAGGTCCACGCCTTCCATCTCGAACAGCTTGGCATACTGCTTGGTCAGAGCATTTTTCGGCTCGGTGAGGATCTGCATCAATGCAGCTTCATCAAGCTCGTCCAGCGTGGCAAGGACCGGCAGACGACCGACGAATTCCGGGATCAGACCGAATTTGACCAGATCGTCAGGTTCGACTTCACGCAGGGATTCACCGACTTTCTTGCCTTCTTCCTTGCTGCGCACTTCTGCGTTGAAACCGATGCCGCCCTTGGTGGAACGGTTTTGAATAACCTTTTCCAGACCGGAGAACGCACCACCGCAGATGAACAGGATGTTACGGGTGTCGACCTGAAGGAATTCCTGCTGTGGATGCTTGCGACCACCTTGAGGCGGAACGGAAGCGACCGTGCCTTCGATCAACTTGAGCAGGGCCTGCTGCACGCCCTCACCGGAAACGTCCCGGGTAATAGACGGGTTGTCAGACTTGCGCGAGATCTTGTCGATCTCATCGATATAGACAATGCCCATCTGGGCTTTCTCTACGTCGTAATCGCACTTCTGCAGCAGCTTCTGAATGATGTTCTCGACATCTTCACCCACGTAACCCGCCTCGGTGAGGGTGGTTGCGTCGGCGATGGTGAACGGAACGTTCAGCAAGCGGGCCAGTGTTTCGGCAAGCAGGGTTTTACCCGAGCCTGTCGGGCCGATCAGCAAGATGTTGCTCTTGCCGAGTTCGACGTCGTCATTCTTTTTGTCACGCTGGTTCAGACGCTTGTAGTGGTTGTATACCGCTACGGCCAGAACCTTTTTCGCACGTTCCTGACCAATCACGTACTGATCAAGGATGCCGCTGATTTCTTTAGGCGAAGGCAATTTATGCGCGCTGCTTTCGGCCTGGGCTTCCTGCACCTCCTCGCGGATGATGTCATTGCACAGGTCGACGCACTCGTCGCAGATAAAGACCGAGGGGCCGGCAATCAATTTGCGCACTTCATGCTGGCTTTTGCCACAGAAGGAGCAATAGAGCAGCTTGCCGTTGTCCTCGCCGTTGCGGGTGTCAGTCATTCGTTCGATCCAAATCCGATAGGCTTGCAACACAAGATGAAGGCTATTGCGGGCTTTTTCAAGCCCGCAGGTGATCAGACCAGCCGACCAACCTTATTTTGAGCTGCTTATTTTAAGCGGGGCGCTGGGTGATCACTTCATCAATCAACCCGTATTCACGCGCGGCTTCTGCACTCATGAAGTTGTCGCGGTTGGTATCACGCTCGATGTCTTCAAGCGTGTGCCCGCTATGCTTGGCCATCAGTGTGTTGAGACGATCACGAATGAAGAGAATTTCCTTGGCATGGATTTCGATATCCGACGCCTGGCCCTGGAAGCCGCCCAGTGGCTGGTGAATCATCACGCGTGAGTTCGGCAGGCAGTAACGCTTGCCAGGGGCACCGGCTGTCAGCAGGAATGCGCCCATGCTGCACGCCTGACCGATACAGGTGGTCGACACGTTTGGCTTGATGAACTGCATGGTGTCGTAGATCGACATGCCCGCCGTCACCGAACCGCCTGGGGAGTTGATATAGAGATGGATGTCCTTGTCCGGGTTTTCCGCTTCAAGGAACAGCAATTGCGCACAAATCAGGTTGGCCATGTAGTCCTCTACCGGACCAACCAGAAAGATCACTCGCTCCTTGAGAAGACGCGAGTAGATGTCGTAGGCGCGCTCGCCACGAGCGGACTGCTCGACAACCATCGGGACCAGGCCGCCTGCGGCCTGGATATCAGAGTTCTGCTGAATATACGAATTTCGGAACATGCTCTGCAGTCACTCCCAAATAGTTATGTCTTGAATACGCATAAGCCAGCACGAAGGCTGGCTTATGGTGTGTACTTCTTACCGCAGAAACGATCAGTCGGCTTGTGGAGCTTCTACCGGCTTGACTGCTTCTTCGTAAGAGACCGATTTGTCGGTCACGCTAGCTTTCTGCAGAACAGTATCCACAACTTGTTCTTCCAGCACAACCGAACGGACTTCGTTCAGTTGCTGGTCGTTCTTGTAGTACCAGGACACAACCTGCTCAGGCTCTTGGTAAGCCGAAGCCATTTCCTGAATCATCTCGCGAACGCGGGCTTCGTCAGGCTTGAGGTCGAACTGCTTGACCACTTCAGCCACGATCAGACCCAGAACAACACGACGCTTGGCTTGTTCTTCGAACAGCTCGGCCGGCAGTTGGTCAGGCTTGATGTTGCCGCCGAACTGCTGAACAGCCTGCACGCGCAGACGGTCAACTTCGTTGGACAGCAGGGCCTTTGGCACTTCGATCGGGTTGGTGGCCAGCAGACCGTCCATTACCTGATTCTTGACCTTGGATTTGATCGCCTGACGCAGTTCACGCTCCATGTTCTTGCGAACTTCGGCGCGGAAGCCTTCCAGACCGGTTTCCTTGATGCCGAATTGAGCGAAGAACTCTTCGTTCAGCTCTGGCAGTTTTGGCTCGGAAACAGTGTTCACGGTCACGGTGAACTCAGCGGTTTTGCCCGCCAGGTCGAGGTTCTGATAGTCCTCTGGGAACGTCAGGTTCAGAACGCGTTCTTCGCCGGCTTTAGCGCCAACCAGACCGTCTTCGAAACCAGGGATCATGCGACCGGAACCCAGAACCAGCTGAGTACCCTTGGCGGAACCGCCAGCGAACACTTCACCGTCGACCTTGCCGACGAAATCGATGTTCAGTTGGTCGTCGTTCTGGGCAGCGCGATCGGCCACTTCGAAACGGGTGTTCTGCTTGCGCAGTACGTCCAGCATTTTGTCCAGGTCAGCGTCAGCCACGTCAGCGCTCAGGCGCTCTACGGCGATGCCTTCGAAACCGGCAACGGTGAACTCAGGGAACACTTCGAAAATCGCGACGTATTCCAGGTCTTTGCCAGCTTCCAGGGATTTCGGCTCGATCGAAGGAGCGCCAGCCGGGTTCAGCTTCTGCTCAACTACTGCTTCGTAGAAAGAGGACTGGATGACGTCGCCGACAGCTTCCTGACGTGCATCAGCACCAAAACGGCGCTTGATTTCGCTCATCGGCACTTTGCCTGGACGGAAACCAGCGATCTTGGCCTTTTGGGCGGTCTGCTGCAGACGCTTGTTGACCTGAGTCTCGATGCGCTCAGCCGGCACGGTGATGCTCATGCGGCGCTCAAGAGCAGAAGTATTTTCAACAGAAACTTGCATGGATATTCCTCGTTGCACAGACGTTGGCCGGCCGTTTCCGACCCCAGAATCAAGGGCATGCATTCTAGTAGGTCAAACTCAAGAAGTCACCCTACTGAAAACGGGTAAAAACGCAGCAGGCAATTTATAGGGGTGAATGCACGAATGCGTCTCGCCCCGGTGGCAAATACAACCAATCACGCCAAGGCTCTGCGCCAACCCTTCTTATATAGAAGAGGTTGCCAATCATCTCCCTGACAGCCGATCTTGCAAGCAAGGCCGGCGGGCAGCGCGGCATCATCGAGAAACATAAATTCGACGAAACGCCCTGCCCCTGCGACCCAGAACCTGCAGCCGCTGAACCTCAAAACACTGAAACAAAAAAGGCGCCAGACTGTTAAATCTGGCGCCTTTCGAAATATGGGGTGGACGATGGGGATCGAACCCACGACAACGGGAGTCACAATCCCGTGCTCTACCAACTGAGCTACGCCCACCATATTGCGTTACAAAGAAGCCATACAACTTCTTTGTTGAACCCCAACCAGGCCAACCGGCATGAGTGAAGCTTTATTTGGTGCGGATGAAGAGACTCGAACTCTTACGCCTCGCGGCGCTGGAACCTAAATCCAGTGTGTCTACCAATTCCACCACATCCGCGTGAAGCCGTTAAAGCAAAGGCGCCAGACTGTTAATCTGGCGCCTTTCGAAATATGGGGTGGACGATGGGGATCGAACCCACGACAACGGGAGTCACAATCCCGTGCTCTACCAACTGAGCTACGCCCACCATATCGCGCTACTTGTGCCTAAGCTGCCTAATGGCGCACCCGGCAGGACTCGAACCTGCGACCATCCGCTTAGAAGGCGGATGCTCTATCCAGCTGAGCTACGGGCGCCTTATTAATCTGTACTCTTGGAGGACTACAAACTAAGTGCTTTCCAGCGTTGCAGAATCGTAATTCCGCGCAACCTTCTTAACCAGTGCTAGGCTGTGCCCGACAAGTGCGACGAATAGTATAGAGCCCCCCGGGGGTCGTCAAATCCTTTTTATAAAAAATTCATTTAATTAAAGGAGTTAGGGGAATTTGCAGACCAAGCGCCTTTGCCCTCACCTCATGACATGCGAGAATGCGTTCTCTTTTTTTCCCCTCTCGATGGTTAATCACGCGCAATGACTGCACAACTAATCGACGGCAAATCGATCGCCGCCAGCCTGCGCCAGCAGATCGCCAAACGAGTGACCGAGCGTCGCGAGCAAGGTCTGCGCACGCCGGGCCTCGCGGTGATTCTGGTCGGCAGCGATCCTGCCTCTCAGGTTTATGTCTCGCACAAGCGTAAAGACTGTGAAGAGGTCGGCTTCATTTCCCAAGCCTACGACCTGCCTTCCGAAACCACTCAGGAAGCGCTGACCGATCTGATCGATCGCCTGAACGACGATCCGGCAATCGACGGCGTTCTGCTTCAGCTGCCTTTGCCTGAACACCTGGATGCTTCCAACTTGCTGGAGCGCATCCGTCCGGACAAAGACGTCGACGGCTTCCATCCTTATAACGTCGGCCGCCTGGCCCAGCGTATTCCGCTGCTGCGCCCTTGCACGCCCAAAGGGATCATGACGCTGCTGGAAAGCACCGGAGCCGATCTTTACGGGATGGACGCAGTGGTCATCGGCGCCTCCAACATTGTTGGCCGTCCGATGGCGATGGAATTGCTGCTGGCCGGCTGCACCGTGACCGTCACCCACCGCTTTACCAAGGATCTGGCAGGCCACGTCGGTCGCGCCGACTTGGTGGTGGTCGCCGCCGGCAAGCCGGGTCTGGTCAAGGGTGAGTGGATCAAGGAAGGCGCGATCGTGATCGACGTCGGCATCAACCGTCAGGAAGACGGCAAACTGGTCGGTGACGTGATCTACGAAACCGCCCTGCCCCGCGCTGGCTGGATCACGCCGGTGCCGGGTGGCGTTGGCCCGATGACCCGCGCCTGCCTGCTGGAAAACACGCTGTACGCGGCGGAAACGCTGCACAGCTGAGTTCACGCTTGAACATAAGCGACGAACAAAAGAACCCCGCCACTGGCGGGGTTCTTTTTGCCCGGAGAACCAACACGACCACTCGCCGGAAACCTGCTGTTTTGTAGGGGTTTTCAAGGACTTTCACTTGTTGATTGAACAACTATCGACAGTTCTTCAGCCATACTCCTAGAATGCGTCGGTTTTCAAGAAACAACCCGTTACAGAACGGCTAATCCACACCTCATGAGTCTGCCAGCGTGAAAATCCGTCTTTCCATCCTGAGCCTGTTTTTTGCATTTACAGGGACGTTCGTCACGCCAACGGTCAATGCCGCTGAAACCACCGCGGCACCTCGAGATACGAAACAACTCAAGCTAGCTTCCGGCAGCTCTTTGCTGCTGGATATGCAGACCAACAAAGTCATCTATGCCAGCAACCCCGATGTGGTTGTCCCTATCGCCTCCGTCAGCAAATTGATGACCGGTCTTGTCGTGGTTGAAGCCAGGCAGAACATGGACGAGTACATCAATATCAACATAAGCGATACGCCAGAAATGAAAGGCGTGTTTTCCCGGGTGAAACTCAAAAGCGAATTGCCGCGCAGGGAAATGCTGCTGATCGCCCTGATGTCCTCGGAAAACCGCGCAGCCGCGAGCCTGGCCCACCACTATCCGGGCGGCTATGTCGCGTTCATTGCCGCGATGAACGCCAAGGCCAAGGCGCTGGGCATGACCAGCACCCACTTCGTCGAACCGACCGGCCTCTCCCCTCGTAACGTCTCTACCGCCCGCGACCTGAGCAAATTGCTGATCGCCGCGCACAAGTACCCGATTTTGACCGAGCTGAGCACCACCAAGGAAAAAACCGTCTCGTTCCGCAAACCCAATTACAGCTTGGGTTTCCGCAACACCGACCATTTGGTCGGCAAGCCGAACTGGGACATCAAGTTGACGAAAACCGGTTTCACCAATGAGGCCGGCCATTGCCTCGTGCTGGTGACCAGCATGGGCAATCGCCCGGTGGCGCTGGTGATTCTCGACGCCTTCGGCAAGTACACGCACTTCGCCGATGCCAGCCGTATTCGCAACTGGGTCGAAAACGGCAAGGGCACCAACGTTCCGTCCGAAGCCTTGCAATACAAATCGGAAAAGAACCTCAAGCACCGTCAAAGCGGTGTGGTTGAAGCCTCGAAGTAACGACGCAGAAAGCCAAAGCCCCGAATGAGTCGGGGCTTTTTTTCGCCTCGATAACACTGTAGGAGCGAGCTTGCTCGCGATGGTCGTGAACGATAATGCGTAAAACCAGATGCCCCGTGGGGGCTTTGGGTTTTTCGCGAGCAAGCTCGCTCCTACAAAATGAAATGCGGTGTAAGCCTGTTTCAGGACTAGACACAGCATTAATCATTCGGCAGCGGCATCTGGTCGTCATCCGGAATGCCATCGCCGGCACTCGGATCTTTCCTGCCTTGCGGATGTTCGGTCGGCACCACCACAGGCCTGGCCAAAGGGTCGCGCATCGGGCTGTCCGGATCCATCACCGGATCAATGTCGTCTTCGGGGGTGGTTGGAACACTGTCCGGACGTTTGTCGTCGAAACTCGAATCGGTAGACATACACACCTCACACTGAACGTCAGGGTTTCAGATTTGCCAGCGGGTCGTAAGGCTTCGCGGGGGTCTTTTTATCCTCACCAGGCTTTACGTCTTTGGGCGCCTTGGCAGGTCCGACTGGATCGACCTGAGGATCGGCGAGGTCCGGCGAATCGGGGTCAAAACCCAACTCGTCGCCAGATGAATGTTCAGACGAGTGCGGGCCGGAAGGGGTGGTGGAATGTGCCATGGGCGCCTCCTTGGTCAGGCCCGGAGAAATCCGGGCGCTTATTCCTGAGAGGCCAATCGCGCGTGACCGTGCGATGCAGATGACGAACGGAAAGCTACTGAGCGCCCAGTGCCTTCTTCGCACGGGCCGCCGCTTGTTCCTGGCCGGCCTGAGCCAGATCGCTGGCCGCTTTCAACCAGCGTTGCTGATCGACATTGGCCGGAATCTGGTTCGGCTTCTGGATCAACACCGCCCAACCGCCGGCGTCCTTGAATGCCGACTCAAACGAGCCGAAGCTCATCAATTCCCGACGATTCATCCCGGCACGCAACAACACGGTCTGCTTCTGACGGTTGTACCCGGCGAGAATCGCGTAACGCGGTTCCGCCCAGAATGCCGAGCCTTCGGTGAAGCGCACCATCACCGGATAACCGGCCGCGACCTGGGTCAGCAGCGCAGGCAGATTGCTGTCCAGGGGATAAACCACCATGCCGTACTCGCGGGCGAGGTTCTGCATGTTCTGCT
This sequence comes from Pseudomonas sp. LBUM1670, assembly GCF_059695695.1. NCBI lineage: Bacteria > Pseudomonadati > Pseudomonadota > Gammaproteobacteria > Pseudomonadales > Pseudomonadaceae > Pseudomonas > Pseudomonas sp. LBUM1670. The sequence goes on from NZ_CP166783.1 coordinate 3,827,088, forward strand.
GCAACTGCGCTTCGGCGCCCGGTACGTGCAGGGGTTTTTCGAGCAAACCCGGGGTAATCACGATGCCCTGTTGCGACAGCATGCTCGCCAGGACCTGCGGCCCGCTTTGATAGTCCTGCCCTCGGTAGAACGTACCGCTGAGTTCCACCCGCTCCGGCAGACGCTTGACCTCCGGCGCAACGCTTCCCGCGCAGCCGGCCAGACCCGCAACGCAACCGGCAATCAGTGCTGCCATTCGAATTCGCGACATTACCCGCACCCTCATCACTCTTTTGTTCAGACGCCGTCATCGTGCTCCCGGCTTGGCCGTCGATCATAGGACGCCACACGCCAGCGGTATAGCCTTAACCGGCAGTTGATTGCGTTCGATAGAGCGAACTGGTTGGTGACAGACGACCTTTGGTCAATAGCCTGAAACACGGCAGCGACTAGACTGTCACTTGCAGAGTGTGTGTGCCCGCAGCAGGGCGAAGAGGAGGCACTGATGAGCCTGACAATGACCATAGTGATGTTGATTTCCGGCTGGCTGGCCGTGGCCGCCTCCATGTTGTGGGGCGTCCTGCGGATTGCGCGCCGGCACCATCACCCTACCCGGCCCGTTCGGGTAGCGAATACCGATAAACCGGCAACACGCCACGCTTCGGCACATTGACGGGCGCATTCAACTATCCCGAAAAAAAGCCCGAACAAAAAAGGCCGCCTGGGCTCTTTCGAGCGCAGGCGGCCTTTTGTTTAACGCGGGTTAAGCTTCAGCGGCCATGCGCTTCTGCTTCGCCCTGCGGGACATCATGTTCAAGCCCTCGATCGTGGCCGAGAATGCCATCGCCGCGTAGACGTAGCCTTTCGGTACGTGGGCGCCAAAGCCTTCCGCGATCAGCGTCATGCCGATCATGATCAGGAAGCCAAGCGCCAGCATCACCACCGTCGGGTTGTCGTTGATGAACTTGGCCAACGGGTCAGCCGCCAGCAACATCACCAGCACCGACACCACCACCGCGATGATCATGATCGGCAAATGCTCGGTCATGCCGACAGCGGTAATGATGCTGTCGATGGAGAACACCATGTCCAGCATCAGGATCTGCCCGATCGCAGCGGCAAAGCCCAGGGTCACGGTCGAGGTCGCCGACTTCGGATCATCCGGCGCCGGGTCCATGCTGTGATGGATCTCGGTGGTTGCCTTCCACAACAGGAACAGACCGCCGGCGATCAGGATCATGTCTTTCCAGGAGAACGCGTGGCCGAGGATCTCGATCACTGGTTCAGTCAGCTGGACGATGAACGCGATGGTGCTCAACAGTGCCAGTCGCAGGATCAGCGCCATGCCGATACCGATTCGCCGCGCTTTCTGCCGATGTTGCTCGGGCAGTTTGTTGGTCAGGATCGAGATGAAGATCAGGTTGTCGATGCCCAGCACGATTTCCATCACCACCAGCGTGGCCAGGGCGACCCAGGCGGTGGGGCTTGCAGCAAGTTCTAAAAGGTATTCCATGGGTCAGTCCTGACTCGTTTAAGACGGTTTAGATTTCCTGGGACGAAGATTCGGATTTCTCTTTTTCTTCACCCGATGGTTCTTTCTTGCTGGTCAGCCCGCCGGTGGCCTCGCTGATCGCTTGCTCGGCAGCTTTGTGAGTATCGTCGATCGCTTGTTTGGCGGATTCGGCAGCCTTGCCCATCAGTTGCTGAGCGCTTTTTTCGGCCTGGTCGCAACCGGCCAATACCAGTAAAGACGCGATCAGCAGTGCCGTGGTTTTAAGCTTCATGATGCTTTCCTCGATAGAACAGAACGGGTCGAAACGATGGCCCGTTGATAGCGTAATGCTGTTCACTTAAGCGCGGCCCCGACATTTGTGGCGAGGGGATTTATCCCCGTTGGGCTGCGAAGCGGCCCCAGCGTCCGGCCAAACAGACTGAATTGTCCGGATTAGCGACTGCTTCGCAGCCGAACGGGGATAAATCCCCTCACCACAGGTTTCCTGCTTGCCTGAAGATTGTCTTATGTGAACCGCATTACGTTGATAGCGAGGCATTCTAGGGAGGCTAACACTTCAGGAAAATTCGTATTTTCAGCTGTTATACTTCGGTTTTAACGAACTGTAGGTTGCCATGCTCAACTATCGACAACTGCATTACTTCTGGGTGGTGGCCAAGACCGGCAGCATTGTGCGCGCCTGCGAGCAACTGAACCTGACGCCGCAGACCATCAGCGGGCAGATTTCCCTGCTCGAACACACCTACGGTATCGAGTTGTTTCGCCGGGTCGGCCGACAGTTGGAACTCACCGAAGCCGGGCGTCAGGCACTGCCCTATGCCGAGCAGATGTTTCAGCTCGGCGGTGAACTGGAGTTGATGTTGCGGGCGCAACCCAATGAGCAGCAGATTCTGTTTCGGGTCGGCGTGGCCGACGTGGTGCCCAAATCCATCGTCTATCGTCTGATTGCGCCGACCATGGAGTTGAACGAGCCGCTGCGCATCACCTGTCGCGAGGACAAACTCGAACGTTTGCTCGCCGACCTGGCGATCCAGCGCCTCGACCTGGTGATCTCCGACAGCCCGATGCCGTCGCACCTGGACATCAAGGGCTACAGCCAGAAACTCGGGGAATGCGGGATCAGCTTCTTCGCCACCGCTGAACTGGCGGCGCAGTACGGCCAGGATTTCCCGCGCAGCCTGCACGGTGCACCGTTGCTGATTCCGGGGCCGGAAACCGTGGTGCGCAGCCGCTTGCAACGCTGGTTCGCCGAACAGCAGATCCAGCCGCGCATCGTCGGCGAGTTCGACGACAGCGCCCTGATGCAAGCGTTTGGCCAATCCGGCAGCGGGATTTTCATCGGCCCGAGCGTGATTGCCGATGAAGTGAAACGCCAGTACGGCGTGGAGTTGATCGGCCAGACCGACGCGGTGACCGAGTCGTTCTACGCCATTTCGGTGGAACGCAAGGTCAAGCACCCCGGCATCGTTGCGATTACCGAAGGTGCCCGACGCGAGCTGTTCACCGCGATGTAAGGCGTCAGGCGCAGATTTCGCGGGGCTTGAAGGTCATCAGTGCGATCGCCAACAGGATCGAGGCCAGGATAAACGCGGCCGCTGCGAAACCAAGACCTTGCAGACCGACACCGTCGATGACCCGACCGCCGATCATGGCGCCCAGGCCGATCCCGAGGTTGGCCCCGGCAATGTTCAGCGATGCCGCGAACGCCGGCGCTTCGGGCGCAGCCTTCATCAAACGCACATGACTGACCAGAAACAGCGCGGCCTGCGTCACGCCCCAGATGCCCATCGCTGCCGCAAGGCCGAAAGGCGAATGAATGTTCGGCACCAACGCCACCAGGCCAGCAATCATGAACGCGCAGAACATCATAGAGGCGATCAGCGGATGACGATCCACCGCGCGACCGCCCAACGAGTTGCCGATCAAGCCCACCGCGCCAAAGCCCATCAGGCACCAGCCGACCACCGTGCCGTTGAAACCGGCCAGCCGCTCAAGAATGTCGGCCAGGTAGGTGTAAGCGGTAAACATGCCGCTGAACACCAGGATCGACAGCAGCACATGCCCAATCATCAGCGGGCTACGCAGGATCTTGAACTGCGAACGGAAACTCACCTGATGCTCGTGCAGGTTGGTTTTCGGCAGGTAGATAAACAGCAGCAACGCCTTGGCAAACGCAATCGCCGCCAGAATGCCGAAGGCACTGCGCCAACCGAATGCATCGGAAATCAGCGTGCCGACCGGAATGCCGAATACCGTCGCGCAGACGATGCCGAAACCGATCTTGGCGATGGCGCGTCCGGCGTAATCCGGTCCGACGATGTCCACCGCCGTCTCACTCGCCAAGGCCCAAAACACTGGCAGTCCGAGCGCGGGGATCAACCGCGCAACGGCCATCACCCAGATGTTCGGCGCAAACGCCGCGAGGGTGTTGGCCAGACCAAACATGATCAACACCGAGATGAACAGCTTGCGTCGTTCGAACCTGGCGAAATACGCAGTCAGAAACGGCCCGAACGCGGCGACGGTGAAGGCAAACAAGGTCACCAGCAAACCGGCTTGCGGGATGCTGACTTCGAGGTCTCGGGCAATCGCCGGCAACAGGCCGACGATGACGAATTCCGTGGTCAGCACCGTGAATCCGGCGGCGGACAACAGAAGGATGGGCAACAGCATGCAGAACTCCAGAAAACGACGACACCAGCGATAGCCCGAAGGCCCACTGGCAGAGATGAAAATGAGGATGCGCAATCTTAACAGAGTGTTTCCAAACGCGGTTGCACGAACCTGCCAATCGCGTTCAACAGGCGGGTGGCAGATCGTCACAGGTCTGAAGGATAAAGACGACGCTGTGATAAAGTCCGCGCCCTGCGATTCGTACACCCTGTTCATCCGCCATTTAAAATGGCCGCGATGTCGCGACACCCCCGCACCTAATAAAATCAGAGATGCCGTTATGACCGCTTCATCCCCTTCGCTATTGCAACGCTTGAAACGTTTGAGCCTGGTTACGCAAATCATCATCGGCCTGCTCGCCGGGATCGCCCTGGCGCTGTTGGCGCCTGAGGTGGCGAAGTCCACCGCGTTCATCGGCAAAGTATTCGTCTCGGCGCTGAAAGCCGTCGCGCCCATTCTGGTGTTCGTGCTGGTCATGGCGTCGATCGCCAACCACAAGCACGGCCAGGAAACCCACATCCGGCCGATTCTGTTTCTGTACCTGCTCGGCACGTTTGCCGCCGCAGTGGTCGCGGTCGTGGCCAGCATGATGTTCCCGTCGAGCCTGGTGCTGTCCACCCACGACGTCGCGGTGACGGCGCCGGGCGGTATCAGTGAAGTGCTGCAAAGTCTGCTGCTGAGTGTGGTGGATAACCCGGTCAGCGCGCTGATGAATGCCAATTTCATTGGCATTCTGGCGTGGGCCATCGGCATGGGCGTCGCTATTCGCCATGCCGGTGACACCACGCGTGAAGTACTCGGCGATTTGTCCAACGGCGTGACGCTGATCGTGCGCCTGGTGATTCGTTTTGCGCCGCTGGGGATTTTCGGTCTCGTGGCCTCGACCCTCGCCACCTCCGGTTTCGGTGCCTTGATCGGCTACGCGCATCTGCTGGTGGTGTTGCTGGGCTGCATGCTGTTTGTGGCGCTGGTGATGAACCCGGTGATCGTGTTCTGGAAGCTGCGTCGCAACCCGTATCCACTGGTGATCATGTGCTTGCGTGAAAGCGGCATCACGGCGTTCTTTACCCGCAGCTCGGCGGCGAACATTCCGGTCAATCTGGAATTGAGCAAGCGTCTTGGGCTGCATGAGGATACTTATTCGGTTTCGATCCCGCTGGGCGCCACCATCAACATGGCGGGTGCGGCGATCACCATTACCGTGCTGACTCTGGCGGCCGTGCATACGCTGGGGATTGCGGTGGACATTCCGACCGCCATCCTGTTGAGCGTCGTTGCGGCGATCTGTGCTTGTGGCGCTTCGGGTGTGGCGGGCGGGTCGTTGTTGCTGATTCCGCTGGCGTGCAGTCTGTTCGGGATTCCGAGCGAAATCGCGATGCAGGTGGTGGCGGTTGGTTTCATTATTGGTGTGTTGCAGGATTCGGCGGAGACGGCGTTGAATTCTTCTACTGATGTGCTGTTTACCGCTGCGGCTTGCCTGGGTGAAGACGAGAAGGCTCAGCGTTTGGCCTGATACCTCGCTCTCCTGTAGGAGCCAGGCTTGCCGGCGAAGGCGATCTCGCTTACGCATCGCGGACAAAGGTTGGGCGTCCGCTCTAGGGGTTTGGGTTTGGGTTTGGGTGCATTTCCGTTTCTGCGGTAACGGCGGCTATTGGTTCCGCCCTGACGGCGGGTCACTTGGAAAAGCGCCAAGTAACCAAGCGCTTTTGCCCCTTTCGTTCGGTGGCTCGCTTAAGCTCGCCATGCCCTCGCTCCGGTCCTGCTCCGTGGGCCCGCCGCGATCGGCCATCCTTGGCCGTGCGCGGATAACCCGGCATCCATGCCGGGTTACCCACTGCGCAGAACCTCCACTTGGCCTCTCGAGGGGGCGACTACCGCAACAGCACCGCGAGGCGGCCTGATAGCCGACCTGATTTCAGGTGTACGCGTTCCCCTGTGGGAGCTGGCTTGCCTGCGATGGACGTGAACGATAACGCGTGCTGTCTGAATGCACGCGTTGTCCAGGTGCTTTTCGCGAGCAAGCTCGCTCCTACAGTTTCCAGTAGCTCTGGCCGGTTGATCCTGCTTTTGCTTTGCTTTGCTTTGGCTTTTGATTTTGATCTGCCCCGTCGGGAGGCCGAGTGCAGGTTCTGCGTAGTGGGCACCGCGGCAAGGATGCCGCGGTAGCAGCACCCGGTCCGTACAGGCGTTTGGAAAAGGGACTCGCTGTAAGAGCGAAACCGCCAGCAGCCGTTACCGCAGCAACGAATATGTACACCATCAAAAAAATCGTCGCCTGACAACCAGCCTTCGCGAGCAAGCCCGCTCCCACAAGGACAAAAAAAGCCCGCCAAGGCGCAAACCTTGGCGGGCTTTTTTGTACCCGGGCGGTTTAGAACGCGCCCATGTAATCGCGCTTGCCCACTTCCACACCGTTGTGACGCAGCAGTGCGTAAGCGGTGGTGACGTGGAAGAAGAACTGCGGCAGGCCGTAGCTCAGCAAGTAAGCCTGGCCGCTGAAGCGCTTCTCTTTCGGCGTGCCCTGACGGGTGATGATTTCGATGCCTTCCTTGCCATTGATCTGCTCAGGCTTGATCTCGCCGATGTAAGCCAGAACCTTGGTCAGCAGCGCTTGCAACTCGGCGAAGGTGGTTTCGGTATCGTCGTACTTCGGCAGTTCAACCTCGGCCAGACGCGAAGAAACACCCTTGGCGAAATCCACGGCGATCTGCACCTGACGCACCAGCGGGAACATGTCCGGGTACAGGCGGGCTTGCAGGAAAGCATTCGGATCGATGTTCTTGGCGGTGGCGTGGGCTTCGGCCTTGTTCAGAACGTCGCTCAGGGCGGTGAGCATTTGTTTGAAAACCGGAACGGAAGCGTCATACAGGGAAATGGTCATGGCAGTCTCGTGTGGTGACAGGAGTGAAACGTGGGGTCGATTATAGCGATGCACGGTCCCAGGTGAAGCGATAGATATGGGCCGGCGGTCCGGGGTGACATTGGCCGTTATCGGCATCGGCACCGACGATCGACCACTGCGCCCGCGAGGTTTCACCCAGCTCCCGGGCGGCCTGAGGATTGAAACACTGGCCGAGCTGTTCATCCGGCACCAACGCGTACGCCTGCGGATGTTCGCGCAACCACTGTGCCGCCTGCTCGACCGTTGAACCGGTCATTCCGAAATGCACGATCGGTTGCCTTGCGAACAACCAATGGCCCTCGCGCCAATTGACCAACACCAGATCCGCGCCCTGAGTCATCGCCGCCGCCTGCGCCATCAGCGCCTCGTGGGGATTGGCACCGTCCTTGACCGGCTCGATGAAACCGCGGGCGAACCACAGCGCAAACCAGGCCACGGCCACCCCCTGAAAGATCCGCCAGCCGAGCAGACGCCGACGGAACCAGCGCTTGAACAGCCAAGGCATCAGCGGCGCGGCGACCAACACCAGCCCCGGCAACGCCGGATAGATGTACAACTTGCGCTTGCCGCTGCTCAGGCAGAAGAAAAGCACGACCAGCACCACCCAACCCAGCAGCACCAGCACTCGACCGTCGCGCTTGCGCAGTTGCCGGCGCCAGGCGGGAATCAGCCACGGCAAGGCGAGCACCAATGGCAGCCAATACTGCGGAATGACGCTGACGAAGAAATACCAGAACGGCTCGCGGTGGTCCCAGGCTGCGGCATAGCGCCCCGCCGTCTGGCGCAGCAGGATTTCCCGCGCATAGGCGATTTCGTCAGCACCGCCATTGAGCGCGATGGACAGCGCCAATGGCAGCAGCCAGATGGCCACGGCGCCCAGCACTACCACAAAACCCATCAACCATTTGCGCGCCTCGCCCGGCATCGCCACCACACCGGGCCAGCCTTTGCGCACCGCGTAGGCATACGGAATCAGCATCAACGCCGGCACGAAGCCGACCCCTTTGGTGATCACGCCGATCCCCATGGCGGCGCATCCGGCGTAAAACCAACGCCAGGCAGGTCCGAGCAGCAGGTGTCGGGCCAGGCCATACAGGCCCAGCGAGGTGAACAGAATCAGAAAACTGTCGATCTGACCGGTCCGCAGAATGCTGTAGGTCTGATAGGTCGCCAGGTACAACAGCGCCGCCGTCCGACCGGCCCGCCGGTTCCAGAGTCTGCGGCCCAGGTCGTAGAGCATGGCCGTGACCGAAGTGGCAGACAGCAGCCCCGGAATATAAAGGGCAATGGCGGGCATCCCGGTGATCCAGGTGAAAAACGCCACGGTCCACATGAAAATCGGTGGTTTATCGCCGTAAATTTCTGCGGCGCGATGGGGAATCAGCCACGAACCGTTGTGCAACATTTCCAGTGCCACGCCGAGGAAACGCTCCTCGTCGACATTCTGCGGCTGGCGTAGACCGAGCCCCGCACCGACCAGCAACAAAGCAAGCAACATCAGCCCCAGGCATTCGACACCGGGTGACAAGGTTCGGCGCATGGGTCAGTCCTTCAAGGTTTTGCTGCGGGCAATCAATTGCAGGTTGCGCAAATAAACGATGGAGCCGAACGCCTGACCGGCGATGAACACCGGGTCCTCTCGGTAAATCGCGTAGGCGAGCAACAGCGCGCTGCCGACGATGCTCAGGTACCAGAAGCTCACCGGAATCACACTGCGTTTTTTGTATTCGCTGTACAGCCACTGCAGGACAAAGCGGCCGGTGAAGGCGATCTGGCCACTGAAACCGACCACCAGCCACAAAGTTTCGCGGGACAGGTTCATCCTTCGATCTCCTGCGCATGGGTGTTCAGACGCGTGCGCCTGATCAGCCACCAGACGCCGATCAGGTCGAGAACGCCGACCAGTGCACGGTCGATGTTGCCGTACTTGGAGACCCCGGCCGTGCGCGATCGATGGTTGACCGGGTGAGTGATCATGCGGCCGTTGTGACGCTGGATCAGCGCAGGAATGAAGCGGTGCATGTGGTCGAAGTACGGCAAACGCAGAAACGCCGCGCGCTGGATCAGTTTCAGCCCACAACCGGTGTCCGGCGTCTGATCCTTGAGCATGCGGCTGCGCAGTCCGTTGGCAAACCGCGAGGCCCAGCGCTTGCTCGCAGTATCGCGGCGGTTCACCCGATGCCCGGCCACCAATTGCAGGTCGGCGGCGGCGAACTCACTGCGCACCAGCGCCAGCATGCCGGGAATGTCCGCGGGGTCGTTTTGACCGTCGCCATCGAGGGTGGCCAGCCATTGGCCCCGGGCGGCAAGCGCGGCATGGTAGAGCGACGTGCTCTGCCCCAGCGAGCGGTCATGCCGCAGGATGCGCAAGGTGTTCAGGCCGCTGTGTCGGGTCTGTCGCAATGCCTGCAAGGTGGCGTCAGTGCTGCCGTCATCCACGACGATGACTTCATACGCTTCATCCGCCAGTGCGATACGGATTTCTTCCAGCAGCGAAGTGAGATTGCTCGCTTCGTTCTTTGCCGGAATCAGCACGGATACAAATAGGTCTTGGCTCATAGAGGCCCCTGTTTCCCTGGATTTTTTATGATCGAGGGCCAATGTTTCAAATCTGATAAAAGTGGCGATACCACTTCACGAATTGCGCAACGCCGGTCTCGAGTGTCACTTGCGGACGAAAATCGACCCACTGCGCCAATGCCGACACGTCCGCCCAGGTCTTGAGCACATCGCCCGCCTGCATCGGCATCAAATTGCGCCGGGCTCGCCGGTCCAGGACCGACTCCAGGCAATCGACGAAATCCAGCAACGCCACCGGCGTGCCGCGCCCGATATTGAAAATCCGGTTGACGCCCTCGCCTGCGCCCTCCGGCAACGGCGGACGTGGACGCAAGCGCGCGATGCTTTCGACGATGTCGTCGATGTAGGTGAAATCCCGCGACATCAGGCCCTGGTTGTAGAGGTCGATCGGTTTGTCGTTGAGGATCGCTTCGGTGAACTTGAACAGCGCCATGTCAGGGCGTCCCCAAGGTCCGTACACGGTAAAGAACCGCAGGCCGCTGGCCTTGATCCCATACAGATGGCAGTAGCTGTGGGCCATCAACTCGTTGGCACGCTTGCTCGCGGCGTACAGCGAAACCGGATGATCCACGGCGTCTTCGACGCTGAACGGCATTTTGCTGTTGGTGCCGTACACCGAACTGCTCGATGCATAGATCAGATGCTCGGGGCGATGGTGTCGGCAGGCTTCCAGCACATTCAGAAACCCCGTCAGGTTCGATTGCGCGTACACGTCCGGGTTGTCCAGCGAGTAGCGAACGCCGGCCTGGGCGGCCAGGTGGATAACCTCGGTAAAGCGGTGTTCCTTGAACAACGCGATCAGAGCAGGCTTGTCGACGATATCCAGCGTCTGGAAATGAAAGCCCGCCAAGGCTCGCAGCTCCTTGAGCCGGGCGTGTTTGAGTTCCACGCTGTAGTAGTCGTTGAGATTGTCGATACCGACCACTTCAAGACCTTGCTCACACAGGCGCTTGACCGTGTGAAAACCAATAAAACCGGCGGCGCCGGTGACAAGCACGGTCATGGCAGGTGCGCGCCGATCAGCGCATTATTGTGAGTCGTTCCCAACGTCAGCGTCATGCCTTGCTCCAGGTTGCAGTCAATAAGGCCAGCGACGTCGTCGATACGCTTTGACGCCGCGCCCGTCAGGTGCGGCCGTCATCCCGCGGCCCTGCATACGGTGCCCGGCGGAATGTAAAAATAACGTTATGGATTGATGTAGCTTTTATGACCATTGCCGGGTCGGTGCGACGAATTCAGTTGCCATTGGCGCACGCCAATCTAAAGTGCATGCCAGCAGGAGAAGAATATGAACCGGGGTAAGGACGCAGCATCATGAGCACTGAGCAAGAAACGACCTTCGACGAGCCGCGCCTGAACAGCACGGAAACCCGCATTCTCGGTTCGTTGATCGAGAAACAGGCCACCAGCCCGGAAACCTATCCGCTGACCCTCAACGCCCTGGTGATTGCCTGCAACCAGAAAACCAGCCGCGAACCGGTGATGAATCTCACTCAGGGCCAGGTCGGCCAAAGCCTGCGCGCCCTCGAAGGGCGCGGGTTTGCCAAACTGGTGATGGGCAGCCGCGCCGACCGCTGGGAGCACAAGGTCGACAAGGCCCTGGAACTGGTGCCAGCGCAGGTGATTCTGACGGGACTGCTGTTTCTGCGAGGTCCGCAGACCATCAACGAGCTGCTGACCCGCAGCGGCCGCATGCATGAGTTCGAAGATGCCGAGCAGGTCGTGCATCAACTGGAGCGCTTGATTGCTCGCGGTCTGGCGTTGCTGATTCCGCGTCAGGCCGGGCAGCGGGAAGACCGCTATATGCATGCGCTGGGTGATCCGGCGGATATCGAAGCGATTCTCGCGGCACGGCAGAATCCGGTGGAACGAGGCTCGGTTAGCGGCGTTGCCGTGGAGCGGATTGAAGAGCTGGAGGCACGGATTGCAGCGCTGGAAGAGCGACTGGCACGCCTCGAATAACCAGCAGCACAGATCGAAATGTGGGAGCGGGCTTGCTCGCGAAAGCGGTCCGTCAGTCACATTGATGCCGGATGTGCCGCCGTCTTCGCGAGCAAGCCCGCTCCCACATTAAAAACTTGTGATGTGCCTACTCACCATCCCAGTAATCCACACCGTCAGCCTGTCTGGCGACAGCGACGAAGCCCGAGGCATTGCCCTCGGCGTCGACCTTGAAATCATCCATCACCGCGTATTTGCCGGAATCCGGGTACTCGCAAATCTCCGGCGATTGCTGGGTGCTGACCGCCAGGTAGCGCAGTTCACCGCTGCTGGTGTTGATGATCTGGTGCGCCGCTTCCGGACCGCCCGGCGGACAGGCGATCACGTCACCCGACCGAATGGGAAAACGCTCGGCCCCGAGACGGATCTCCCCCTCCCCCGCGACCACGTAAAACATTTCCTCGTTGACCCGATGGCTGTGAAACGGACTGCCACGCATGCCCGGCTCCAGCACGTACAAGCGATAACCGAGCTTTTGCGCACCCAGTTGCTGGCCGACGCGGGCCATCCTTTGTTGATAACGGCCGGCCGTTTCACCGCTCGGCGCCAGGGCTTCGGGCAGTGGTTCGAGTTCGACCTGATTCAGGTTGAGGATGGCGGGATGCATGGGAAACCTCGGGCACGGTGTTTTTTGGGGGGGCAAGTCTTTGCTTGCTGGCGGGGAGTATAGGCCCGGGTGGTCATTCATCTGGGAGACCGAGTCGCGCCCTTCGCGAGCAAGCCCGCTCCCACATTGAAATGCATTCCCCTGTGGGAGCGGGCTTGCCCGCGAAGGGGCAGGCACAGCCCACCAATAACTTGAGGAAAGTCAGCTCCGCGCAAACGCCACTGCTTTCTGAAACTGCTCCTCCGTCGGACGCACCCCGGTGTACAACACAAACTGCTCCAACGCCTGGATCGCAATCACTTCCAGCCCGGTGATCACTCGCTTGCCTTCGACGCGACCGCGCACGATCAGCGGCGTTTCCGAGGGGATCGCCACCACATCGAAGACCGTCTCCGCAGCAGCAATGACCTCGGCGTCAAAGGCCAGTTGATCGGCCTCAGGCCCGCCGGTCATGCCGATCGGTGTGACGTTGATCAGCATTTGCGAGCGCCGGGTGCCCAGCTCGGCTTGCCACTCATAACCCAGGGATTCCGCCAGGGCACGCCCGGCGCGCTCGTTACGGGCGACGATCAAGCCGTTTTTGTAACCGCCATCGCGCAAGGCACTGGCCACCGCCTTGGCCATGCCGCCGCTGCCACGCAGGGCAAAGGTCGAATCCTTTGGCACCTGGTGGGTTTCCAGCAATTGAGCGATGGCGATGTAGTCGGTGTTGTAGGCCTTGAGGTGGCCATCGGTATTGACGATGGTGTTGATCGATTGAATGGCGGCGGCGGATGCGTCCAGCTCATCGACCAGCGCAATGCAGGCTTCCTTGAACGGCATCGACACGCCACAACCGCGAATACCCAAGGCGCGAATACCGGCGACGGCGCCGGTCAGGTCCTGGCTACGGAAGGCCTTGTAGTAGAAATTCAGGCCCAGTTGTTCGTACAGGTGATTGTGAAATCGCAGGCCAAAGTTCCCCGGCCGCCCCGACAGGGACATGCACAGCTGGGTGTCTTTGTTGGGGTTCATCTGCATGAAAAATCTCCTTCGACAGCACTTTCAGATGGACGGGATTAGCCATTCCACCGCGTTGTGATCGATCATATTGAGTGCCCGCCCGCGGCAGCGCACGAGGGTAAAGAAACCGGTACAGACCTTACACAAAATTTACCCAACGGCTGTGCTGATTTTCAGAAAAACGCTGTCTTAGCTGTATCCCCGCGACAATCCTTGAGTCTATTGCAGACGCAAGCGCCGGGTTGAAGAACCGAGGAATGATCATGATCCGTAAAATCCCCACAGTTGCCTTGCTGATCGGTGCTCTTGCTATCGCAGGGCAGGCAGAAGCTGGCGGCGGTCACGGTTGGCAAGGTCCAGCGGTATTTGGCGCGATCGTTGGCTCGGCCATCGTCGGTTCGGCCATCATCAACAGCAACCGGCCCGTCTATGTCCAGCAACCGGTTTACTACCAGCCGCAACCGGTGTACGTGCAGCAACCGCCACCGGTTTACTACCAGCCGGCCCCGGTCTACGTGCAACAACCGGTCTATTACGCCCCGCCGCCGGTTTACTACGGTCCACCCCGCGGCTATTACGGCCCGCCACGCGGTTATTACTATGGCCATCCCCACGGTTATGGCCGCTGGTAACAGGCTCACAGGCCAAATGCTTGTAGGAGCGAGCTTGCTCGCGATGGACGCCAACGATAACGCGTATTCTCTGGATACACGCGTCGTCCTGAAGTCCATCGCGAGCAAGCTCGCTCCTACACTGACAGGCATTACTCACAAGGCCCCGCATTTATAGCGGGCTTTTTTATGTCCGTTCGTCGGTGAAGGTCTGAATAAATCTCGCCAAGGTCGCTATCGGGACAGTCCCGCCGACTCAAGCGGGCAAGATTGACTCAAGCGCCCTTCCCCCGCGCCGGGGGAACCGGTCATGTTTATGTCATGAGAGGTCCGCAAGCGTGGATCTGTCCGTCAACAACAGGTTGATAACAACAAGGACGACCTGATGCCCACGCAAAACCCGCATCGCGATATCAGCTTGTGCACCTCCGGCAAGGTGTACAACGCCCTGACTGAACTCAAACACCTGGAAGGCCATCGCAGCGCCAAGTTTCTTTCGCTGCTGGCCGAAAACCTGGTGCGCAAAGGCCTGCTCAACGAGCACGAAGTGGTCCACATGCTGGACCTGGTGGTCGACTGACAGACAAGCGGTCGTTTGGGCCCGCTGGCGTCAATGACGACTATCGAAAGCGTTGATTTCTCGTTCAAGCACCGGATCCGTAAGGTAGCTCCATCGATTGATGGAGGTACTTATGTCCCAGGTTCAGATCATGTCCGTTATCGGCAGCGCCGTTCCCGCACCGCTTAGAGAGCTGGGATTGCTCGCCTGTTGGTATCTGGTGCAGGACGGCGAACCGATCAGCGGTCCGCTCACATCGCTTAACGCCGCCAAGGCACTGTCGCAACGCCTCGGCACCGGTCGACTCAGCGCTTAAGGCAACTGCACCCGCGGTTGGGTTTCGATGAAAATGTCCCAGCTCGACATGAACAGCGCCGCGATCAAGGGCCCGATGACAAAACCGTTGAGCCCGAAAATCGCCAGGCCGCCGAGGGTCGAGATGAGGATCAGATAGTCCGGCATCTTGGTGTCCTTGCCCACGAGGATCGGTCGCAGCACGTTATCCACCAGGCCGATCACGAACACGCCGAACAGCCCCAGCACCACGCCCTGCCAAAGGGCCCCGCTAAACAGGAAAAACGCCGCCACCGGCGCCCAGACAATCCCCGCGCCCACCGCTGGCAACAGCGACAGAAACGCCATCAGCACCGCCCAGAGCAACGCGCTCGGGATGTCGAGAAACCAGAAAATCAAACCGCCCAACGCACCTTGCGTGAGGGCTACCAGCAGGTTGCCCTTCACCGTGGCGCGCACCACGCGGTTGAACTTGAGCTGCAAACGGCGTTTCTGGTGTTCCTCCAGCGGCACGGCGGCGCGAACTTTGCGCGCCAGTTCTGCACCGTCGCGCAAAAAGAAGAACAGCAGGTAAAGCATGATGAAAAATCCAATCAGAAAATCAAAGGTGCCCTGCCCGAAACTGAACGCCTTCGTGGCAATGAACTCATTGCCCGACACCGCACTCTTGATGATTTTCTCCCGCAGCCCGTCCAGCTCGCCAACCCCGGCCCGATCGAGGATGAGCTGAAAGGACTTCGGCAGGCTGTGCTTGAAATGCGTCACATACCCCGCGATGTCCAGTTCGCCGCTTTCGATGCTCTTGTACAGCGCAGCGCCCTCTTGAACCAGCAGGATACTGAGGATGATCACCGGGAGAATGGCGATCATCAGGCAGATACCCAGGGTAAGCAGCGACGTCAAGTTACGCGGCCAGCCAAACTTCAGTTGCAGACGACGCTGCAGCGGCGCGAAGAGAATGCCGAGGATCACTGCCCAGAACACTGCGCCGTAGAACGGCAGCAAAATCCAGATAAACGCAACGGTCACCAGCCCAAGCAGAGCCACCAGCGATTTGTTTTTTACCGTCTCTTCGTTCATGTCCGATCCATGTCAGTCCGCAGGGACGCAATGTCGCGTCCTGATGCTTAGTCCGCCACGGTTCGCGCGAGTGCCATCCGTTGTTCATCAAGCATAGATCCAGATCAATGAAACCTGCGACCAAGCCGATTACCCTCGCGGTTTTTTGCGATCGACCCGCCCATGACCCTCGCCACGCCTGAACTGCTCGCCCCCGCCGGCACCCTGAAAAACATGCGTTATGCCTTCGCCTACGGCGCCGATGCGGTGTATGCCGGCCAACCGCGCTACAGCCTGCGGGTGCGCAACAACGAATTCGACCACGCCAACCTCGCGCTCGGTATTAGCGAGGCGCAATCCCTGGGCAAGCGTTTTTACGTGGTGGTGAACATCGCCCCGCACAACGCCAAGCTCAAAACCTTTCTCAAGGATCTGGAGCCGGTAATCGCCATGGCGCCGGACGCGCTGATCATGTCCGACCCCGGCCTGATCATGCTGGTGCGTCGGCACTTCCCGCAGATGCCGATTCACCTGTCGGTGCAGGCCAACACAGTCAACTGGGCGAGCGTCGAGTTTTGGCAGCAACAAGGCTTGAGCCGGATCATCCTTTCACGTGAACTGTCCCTGGAAGAAATCGCCGAAATCCGTCAGCAAGTGCCCGCCATGGAACTGGAAGTGTTCGTCCACGGCGCGCTGTGCATGGCCTATTCCGGCCGCTGCCTGTTGTCGGGTTACATGAACAGGCGCGATGCCAATCAGGGCAGTTGCACCAACGCCTGTCGCTGGAAGTACTCCGCGCAAGAAGCCACGGAAAACCAGCTCGGCGAGATTGTGCAGACCTTCCAGCCCGAACCGACCCTTGGCATTGGCGCACCGACCGATCAGGTGTTCCTGTTGCAGGAAGCCAATCGACCGGATGAACTGATGCCGGCGTTCGAGGACGAACACGGCACTTACATCATGAACGCCAAGGACCTGCGCGCCGTGCAGCATGTCGAGCGTCTGACGCAGATGGGCGTGCACTCCCTGAAAATCGAAGGCCGGACCAAATCCCATTTCTATTGCGCGCGGACCACTCAGGTGTATCGCCGGGCGATCGACGATGCAGTGGCCGGTCGCGCGTTTGATCGCAGCCTGATGACGGATCTGGAATCACTCGCTCAGCGCGGTTATACCGAAGGTTTTCTGCGTCGGCATGTGCATGACGAATACCAGAACTATCAGAGCGGCAGTTCGGTATCGGAGCGGCAGCAGTTTGTCGGTGAGCTGACCGGCGAGCGGCGTGACCGGTTGGCGGAGGTCAAGGTGAAGAACCGCTTTGGCCTGGGCGATCACATGGAACTGATGACGCCCACGGGCAACTTCCACTTCGATCTGCATCAGTTGCAAAACATTAAAGGCCAGTCGATTGAAGTGGCGCCGGGGGACGGGCACACGGTGTACCTGCCGATTCCGGATGCGGTGGATTTGCGGTTCGGGTTGTTGATGCGAGATATCTGCGCGACGTGATTTTCAATGTGGGAGCGGGCTTGCTCGCGAAGAACGATGACGTGGTCAACCTGCCCGACACAAAAAACCCGGCACACTGGCCGGGTTCTGTTTAGCGCCTGTCATCGGACAGCGGTGTCGGCTCATCCGGCGGAGGCACCTCCTCTTGCGCGGCCGGATCCATCCAGTCCTCAGGCCGATCAGGCTCTGTGCCAGCCGGGTCCCGGATCGGGTCCGTACCAGGTGGAGCATCGTGATCCATTGAGTTAGCCATGACGCACCTCATTGATGAGGTCCAGCAAATCTGGGCCGTATTCGTTGGAAACAGGTGCAGGAATCGCGTGCTAACGAGTAGACAGACGGCTAATCGCGATCCGCGAGAAACCGGTCCCGGCTGTTGGTCAGGTGCAGCCACATGGCCGCCCGCGCCGCATCCGCATCCTGACGTTTGATGGCGTTGAGAATCGCCTCATGCTCAAGGTTGGCAAGCTGCCCGAGCTTGCTCAAATCCGCCGCGCCGCGTTCGGCAGCATTGACCCTCGTCCGTGGAATCATGGCGCTGCCCAGGTGCTGCATGATTTCGGTAAAGCAGACATTGCCGGTGGCTTCAGCGATCAGCAGATGAAAACGCTTGTCGGCTTCGACGCAGCTGTCGTTGTTGGCGAGCAGGCTTTGATAGTCGTCCAGCGCTTCGCGCATTTGCGCCAGGTGCTGATCCGTGCGCCGCATGGCCGCCAACGCGGCGGCCTGGGTTTCGAGGCCCATGCGCAATTCCAGAATGCTGCGCACCCCTAGCGCGGTATCGACATTCAGTCGCAGCCCCTGCTCCGGCGCGCGCTCGATAACGAACGTGCCGATGCCGTGCCGGGTTTCCACCAATCCGGACGCCTGCAACTTCGAGATCGCCTCGCGTACCACGGTGCGACTGACGCCGTGCTCCTGAACAATGGCGTTCTCCGAGGGAAGCTTGTCCCCCGGCAGCATCTGGCCGAGCAGAATGCTCTGGGTCAGTTTGGCGACCAGGTCGTGGGCCAGGTTGTGAGTGCGCTTGCGGGCAGGCGCGTCGAGGTCTTCTTGCATGGCGGTCATCCGAAAGCAGAGCTGCGGGAATCGTAGCACCGCAATCAAGTGGAATCCTCAATAAACGCTCACCAACTTGTATGACAACATTCAAGAATCGTTAAAAATAAGCCTTGGAAAGACTCACCTACAGCCAGTCAAAGAATGAAAAAC
Organism: Pseudomonas sp. LBUM1670; assembly: GCF_059695695.1. NCBI lineage: Bacteria > Pseudomonadati > Pseudomonadota > Gammaproteobacteria > Pseudomonadales > Pseudomonadaceae > Pseudomonas > Pseudomonas sp. LBUM1670. The sequence goes on from NZ_CP166783.1 coordinate 3,845,589, forward strand.
CGCAAACAAATAGCCATTTCTCTGGACATTTCCACTTGCAGAATAAAAAAATGTAGTTGTATGATGTCTAGCAACATCGCAGCACCCAGCAACACCCCGCATAAAAATAATCAGTGGGAGAAAACCAAGTGAAGACATCCATCTCCGGGATACACGACGGCGCCGATTCGGTCCTGAAGTCCGCCATCTCGAAAGTGAAACGCCACGTTCTGCCGCTGTTCGTCATCATGTTCATCGTCAACTACATCGACCGCGTGAACATCGGCTTCGTCCGCGCCCACATGGAACATGACCTGGGCATTGGCGCTGCCGCCTACGGCCTCGGCGCCGGTCTGTTCTTCATCGGTTACGCGCTGTTCGAAGTTCCTTCCAACATCCTCCTGCAAAAAGTCGGCGCGCGAATCTGGCTGACCCGCATCATGCTGACCTGGGGCCTGGTAGCCGCGGGCATGGCCTTCATCCAGAACGAAACCCACTTCTACATCCTGCGATTCCTGCTGGGCGTGGCTGAAGCCGGGTTCTTCCCGGGGGTGATTTATTACTTCACTCGCTGGTTGCCGGGGGTGGAACGCGGCAAGGCCATTGCGATTTTCCTCAGCGGTTCGGCCATTGCCTCACTGATCTCCGGCCCGTTGTCCGGGTTGCTCCTGCAAATCAGCGGGTTCGGAATGCACGGCTGGCAATGGATGTACTTCATCGAAGGCATGTTCTCCGTCGGGCTGTGCGTATTTGTCTGGTTCTGGCTGGACTCCAAACCCCACGACGCCAAATGGCTCAGCCGCGAAGAGCAAGACGCGCTGGTCAACGCCATCGAGGACGAACAACTGGCCCGCGAAGCCGCGACGCCGATCAAACCGTCTTTGGGCAAGCTGCTCAAGGATCGCCAGATCATCCTGTTCTGCCTGATCTATTTCTTCATTCAGCTGACCATCTACGCTGCGACCTTCTGGTTGCCGAGCATCATCAAGAAGATGGGAGACCTCAGCGATATTCAGGTCGGGCTGTTCAACTCGATCCCTTGGTTGCTGTCGATTGTCGGCATGTATGCCTTCGCCTCGCTGTCGGCGAAATGGAAACACCAGCAAGCCTGGGTGGCCGCAGCGCTGCTGATCGCGGCAGCCGGGATGTTCATGTCCACCACGGGCGGGCCGGTCTTTGCCTTTGTTGCGATCTGCTTCGCGGCGCTGGGTTTCAAATCTGCTTCGTCATTGTTCTGGCCGATTCCCCAGGCGTATCTGGATGCACGGATCGCCGCTGGCGTCATCGCACTGATCAACTCGGTGGGCAACCTCGGCGGCTTCGTCGCACCGACCACGTTTGGTCTGCTCGAAGAGCACACCGGTTCGATTCAGGGCGGGCTGTACGGGTTGGCCGCAACCTCGATCATTGCCGCGATCATCGTCTTTGCCGCCCGTAACACACCGAAAACTGCACCGACCGTTGCGCTGGGCAAACCAACGCCTGAGCACGCCTGAGCACCGGTCTACAAGGACAAGAAAATGAATACACAAGACACTGCAAAAGCCCCGATCATCACCAGCATGCAAGTGGTTCCAGTAGCCGGTCACGATGGCATGCTGCTGAATCTGAGCGGCGCACACGGCCCGTTTTTCACCCGCAACATCGTGATCCTCAAGGACAACGCCGGCCACACCGGCGTCGGCGAAGTGCCTGGTGGCGAGCGTATTCGGCAGACGCTGGAAGATGCTCGCAGCCTGGTGGTCGGCAGTCCGATCGGCACGTACCAGAAGATCCTCAATCAGGTGCGCCAGACCTTCGCCGACCGCGATGCGGGCGGACGTGGTTTGCAGACGTTCGACCTGCGCATCACCATCCATGCCGTCACCGGCCTGGAAGCGGCGTTGCTCGACTTGCTCGGTCAGCATCTGGACGTGCCGGTGGCCGCCCTGCTCGGCGAAGGCCAGCAGCGCGATGAAGTGAAGATGCTCGGTTATCTGTTTTATGTCGGCGATCGCAACGCAACCGACCTGGCGTACCGCAGCGAACCGGACGCCGACAACGACTGGTTCCGCGTACGCCACGAGAAAGCCATGACTGCCGACGCCGTGGTGCGCCTCGCTGAAGCTGCCCACGCTCGTTATGGTTTCAAGGATTTCAAACTCAAGGGTGGCGTGCTCAGTGGTGATGAGGAAATCGAAGCGGTCACCGCGTTGGCCGAATGCTTTCCCGATGCGCGTATTACCCTCGATCCGAACGGCGCCTGGTCGCTGCAAGAAGCGATTCGTTTGTGCCGGGATCAGCATCATGTTTTAGCTTACGCCGAAGACCCGTGCGGCGCGGAAAACGGTTACTCGGGTCGCGAAGTCATGGCTGAATTCCGTCGCGCGACGGGCCTGAAAACCGCGACCAACATGATCGCCACCGACTGGCGGGAAATGGGTCATGCGATCCAGTTGCAATCGGTGGACATTCCGCTGGCCGACCCGCATTTCTGGACTATGCAGGGTTCGGTTCGCGTGGCGCAGATGTGCCACGAATGGGGCCTGACCTGGGGCTCGCATTCCAACAACCACTTCGATATCTCCCTGGCGATGTTCACCCACGTCGCGGCCGCCGCACCGGGTGACATCACCGCCATCGACACCCACTGGATCTGGCAGGACGGCCAGCGCCTGACCAAGGCGCCGCTGCAAATCGTCGACGGTTGTGTTCAGGTGCCGAAGAAACCGGGACTGGGCGTCGAGCTGGACATGGATCAGTTGGCCAGGGCCCATGAGCTGTACAAAGGCATGGGACTGGGTGCGCGGGACGACAGTGTGGCGATGCAGTTTCTGATTCCCGGTTGGAAGTTCGATAACAAGCGGCCGTGTCTGGTGCGCTAGCCGTCGGTACGCCGCAATCCCCCCTGTGGGAGCGGGCTTGCTCGCGAAGGCGGCGTGTCAGTCGACATCAATGTTGAATGTGATGCCGCCTTCGCGAGCAAGCCCGCTCCCACAGGGGGGATTGCGGTGTTCAGTCGTTCAGTTGTGCCGTTTGCAGCAGCCAACACTTGAACGCCGCCATCGCCGATGTCTCGGATCGTGACTGCAAGCGGGTCAGCCAGTAACTGCCGGTGGTGATGCCGATGGCGAACGGTTGCTCGATGGCACCCGCCGCCAGTTGTCGGGCGAACATCAGCGGTGGCGCCAATGCCACGCCCATTCCTTGCAGCGCCGCCTCCATCATCGCCAGCGACGAATCGAAGACGATGCTCCGGGGCGGGGCGGCATGGGCAGGCAGGCCGGTGGCTTGAAACCATTCGGGCCACTCATCCGTGCGATAGGAACGCAGCAGCGTTTGCTGCAACAGATCGTCGGGCGTGTGCAGTTGCCGGGCAATCTCGGGAACGCACAGCACCGACAAAGGCGCCTCGATCAAACGCACCGCTTCAATTCCGTGCCACGCCCCCGCACCAAACCGAATCGCGTAATCCAGCCCTTCCGCCGCCACGTCCACCCGATTGTTGTTGGTCGACAGGCGCAAATCTATGAACGGATGTTTCGCCTGGAAGTCGGCCAATCGCGGCAACAACCAGCCCACCGCAAACGTTCCCACTGCGCCCACCGTCAGCACTTCGCGAAAATGCCCGCCCTCGAAACGCTCGAGGGTTTCGGCGATGCGGTCAAAGGACTCTCGCAGCACCGGCAGCAAGGTCTCCCCTTCACTGGTCAGCATCAAGCCGCGGGGCAAGCGTTTGAACAGCGTGACGTTGAGTTGGACTTCGAGGCTTTTGACCTGATGACTCACCGCAGCCTGTGTGACGCACAATTCCACCGCCGCCCGTGTGAAACTCAGGTGGCGCGCGGAGGCCTCGAAAGCGCGCAGTGCATTGAGCGGTAATTGCGGCCGGATCATGCCAACTCCCCAATTTTTCTAATGGCTCATCCGAAATAACGTCGTTTGTCGATGGCCGGCAAAGTGACTAGATTTGGCACGCTCATCGGCAGACCGATGCGTAAACCGCTCGGAGTGTAGCGGGTTTAATCATCAAACCTTATGGACAGCGGCTCAATCATGCACAACTTCAAACTCAGCAAGGTCTTATCCTACAGCGCTTTCGGACTGTTCCTTGGTGCGGGTTACTGCGTTGCCGGAAATCAGACTGACGCACGGATCGAAGCGGCGGTGAAAGCCGCTGTCGTACCGGTCATGCAGCAACAGAACATTCCAGGTATGACCATCGCGATCACGGTTGATGGCAAAAAGCATTACTTTAACTACGGCGTGGCCTCGAAGGAAACCGGCACGCCGGTCACCGAAAGCACCTTGTTCGAGATCGGCTCGGTGAGCAAAACCTTCACCGCCACCCTCGCCGCCTACGCCCAGGCCAGCGGCAAACTGTCTCTGTCCGACACGGCCAGACACCTCCTGCCGGCGTTGCGCGGCAGCGCGCTCGATCACGTCAGCGTGCTGCAACTGGGCACCTACACCGCCGGTGGCCTGCCGCTGCAATTCCCGAGCGATGCCGATGCAGCGGACAAGATGCTCGGCTATTTCAAACAGTGGAAACCGGTGTACGCCGCTGGCAGCCATCGACAGTATTCGAACCCGAGCCTGGGTCTGTTCGGTTATCTCGCGGCCCACAGCATGGGCCAGACGTTTGACGCGCTGATGGAAAAGACCTTGCTGCCTAAACTCGGGTTGCAGCACACCTTTCTCAAGGTGCCGCAGGATCAGATGGCGCTTTACGCTCAGGGTTACAACAAGGAAGACAAACCGGTGCGGGTCGGGCCGGGGGCACTGGATTCGGAGGCGTATGGCGTGAAAACCAGCGCTTCGGATCTGCTTCGCTACGTTGAAGCGAACATGAAGTCGTCAGGCCTTGAAGTGACGATGCAGCAGGCCATCGCCACGACGCATACCGGCTATTACAAGGTTGGCGACATGACCCAGGGCCTGGGTTGGGAGTTCTACAACTATCCGGTCAGCCTCGATACGTTGCTTGCCGGCAATTCGTCGCAGATGGCCTATGAACCCCATGAAGTTAAGTGGGTGAACCCGCCGCAAGTTCAACCGGACAATGTGCTCCTCAACAAGACCGGTTCAACGAGCGGCTTCGGTGCTTATGTGGCGTATGTGCCGTCGAAGGATATTGGCATCGTGATCCTGGCCAACAAAAACTATCCGAATCCGGAGCGGATAAAAATCGCTCATGCGGTGTTGAGCACATTGACCGAGTAACTCTGGAATCAATCATTTGTGGCGAGCGACTTTCCTGTGGGAGCGGGCTTGCTCGCGAAGAGGGCGTATCAGTCGACATCATTGTTGCCTGACACGCCCTCTTCGCGAGCAAGCCCGCTCCCACAGAGGTAAGCGGCGTAAACAAAAATGGGCGACCTGTCGAGGTCGCCCATTTTCGTTAGCGCATGGCTATTCACGTATTCAATCGTCAGGCATTTCTGCTGGCTTGGCGGGCTTCGCCGGTTTGCCCGGTTTTGTCCCTTTGGCACCCTTCTCCGGCGCGGCTTCAGTAACCGGCGGCGGTGTGGGCACCGTGGCTTCTTTCTCGGTCGGCGGCAATTCGTCGACGGTTTTGAAAATCGTCTTCAGCTCAACCGCATCTGATTGCTCAAGTTTCTTTTCGCCGTCCTTGCCGACCAGAATCACCTTGGTCTTTGCCCCGGCCCCCAACTTGAGCGAACGGATCAATGCCGCCGTGTCTTGCGGCCCCAGGTCCTTGCCTTCGCGCTGGCCCATCAAGTTGAGCACGGTGTACAGGACCATATTGCGGTCGGTGAATTCTTTGCGATTGGCCGGCTCATCCAGCGACTTTTTCAGGCTGACCCATGCAGGATCGACCGTGCTCGGTGCGATGACAATCAACGGCCGGGACCTGCCCTTGTCCATGTCCAACGGTGAGTCGCCATCGGCGGCGAGCAAGGGGCCGGCGATCGCCAGCAGGGTTGCCAGGGTCAATGACCTGATGAGCATGCGCATCTCCTTTTGATATCCACGCTCTAATGATTGCGCATCGCGGCGATCGTTCCGGGTGACGTACCGCAATTGTGCCTCGCCTTGACCCAAGCTTAGGTCAGGGCGGTCATTGCGCAACAGGCTGGACTAATCTCATAGCTCATGCAGAAACCGACTGATCCGCCGTGAGGACTCTCGATGAGCGCTCAGCTGAATCACACCATCGTCTGGTGTCGCGACAAGCAGACATCGGCCAACTATCTGGCGGACCTCCTCGGCCTGCCCGCCCCTGAACCCTTTGGCCCGATGCTGATCGTCAGGTTCGACAACGGCGTGTCGCTGGACTACTACGACAATGACCCGCCGATAGCCTCCCAACACTATGCGTTCCTGATCGGTGACGACGATTTCGATGCGGCCTTCGCGCGCCTGCAAGCCGCAAAGCAACCCTGGTGGGCTGATCCGGGCAAGCAGCGACCCAAAGAGATCAATGACTATGCGGGAGGACGGCGCGTTTATTTCGATGACCCGGACGGGCATCTGCTGGAGATTTTCACCCGTGAATGACTGACACCTGAGGCAAAAATCAGAACGCCAGTTTGTAGCCGATCAGCACCAGCATCGTGGCCAGGCACGGACGCAACACTTCATCGGAGATACGGCCCGTCAGGTGGCTGCCCAGGTAAATCCCCGGCAGCGAACCGACCAACAAGTAACCCAGCACATGCCAGTCCATGTTGCCCATGCTGGCATGGCCAAGACCGGCGACCAGGGTCAGCGGCACGGCGTGGGCGATTTCCGTGCCGACCAGACGGCGAGTCGGCAGCAGCGGATAGAGGATGAACAACGCCACGGTGCCCAGGGCGCCTGCGCCGATGGAGGTCAGGGCCACCATGGTGCCGAGGATCAGACCGGTGATCACGGTCAGCACATTCAAGCGCTGGCCGCTCGGGTTGTATTGGCCGCCAGCGCGTTTGTGGGCGAAATCGAGCAAGCGTTTCTTGAAGAAAATCGCCAGCGCCGTGGCAAACAGCACGAAGCCCAGCGCCTGTTTGATGATGGCGTTCATCGCGTCCGGAGAGGTTTGCAAACTGCTGAGGAACCACAGCGTCAACGCCACCGCCGGCACACTGCCGAGGGTCAGCCAACCGGTAATCGCCCAGTCGATGTTCTTGTTCTTGCGATGAACCAGCACGCCGCTGGATTTGGTAATCGCCGCGTACAGCAGGTCCGTACCCACCGCCGTCGCCGGATTGATGCCGAACCACAGCAGGATCGGCGTCATCAGCGAGCCACCGCCAACGCCGGTCATGCCGACAATGAAACCCACCACTAAACCCGCAACAACCAAACCAAAGTTAACGAAATCCATTAACACGCCCACTGAAAACGCATAAAAAATCTGGCCCGCAGCATAGCGATTTTTCTTATAACCACTTATATCGTTGCGGTCTATCGTTATGCCCGGAGTTCACGCAATGCTTCCTGTGGATGCACGAACCCTGTGGGAGCGGGCTTGCTCGCGAAGGCGGTCTTACAGTCAACATAATTGCCGAATGTTAAACCGCGTTCGCGAGCAAGCCCGCTCCCACAGGAGGTCACTGCACGGGCAGGAAATTGAGGAACAGCAGGCTCTGCGCGTAATTCAGGCCGATCCGCCGGTAGCGCTCGTCCAGCATCTGGGTCAGCAGGTCCAGGCGCGCGACGATCTTGCCGAACTCCACGGCGAAACTCAGGTTGCTGCCCTCCTCCGAGATTTCGTTGGAGAACAGCAAGGGTTCGCCGTTTGTGTTCTGCCGCTGACTGAGGATCCAGGTGGCTTTCTCGATGTTGCGCGCGGCGTTGTTGACGAAGGTGGGGTTGATCGCATCGGTCATGTAGAACTCCAGCCGGTTGCCGTGCGCGGTGACCAGCATGCTGCCGATGGCATAGATAAAGGCTCCGACCCGGTCGCCGAGAAACTCCGGACTCATGGCGTAACTCAGCGCCGCCAGATCTTTCTTGCCCCCCAGCGTCGGCAGCGGCTGCTGCTGTTCAATGGCCATGCGCACCTGATTGCCTGCGGTGCGGGCGTCGAGGAAACCGGACTTTTTCAGCTCCTGCGGGTTGCGCAGGTAGAGCTTGCTCATGAGCAGGTAGAGGCTGTCGAGGTTGTCGCGCATCGCCAGGGTGGCCATACGGTCGACGCTGGTCTGGAGGAATTCCTGGGGCCGGCCTTCACGAAACTGGCTGACGATGTCCCGGCCTTGCTGCTGGCTGCACCCGGTCGTGAACAGCATCGACAGGACGGCGAGCAGCAGGCAATGGCGGCCGATGTGCACAGCGGTGAGGGGTAAAACTCGGGCCATGGGGGCTTGGACTTGGCATGGGCCGGCGGTGGGGATCGCCGCAGGCTGGCCAAGGATAGAGCCGTGGATTAGGAAAAAGTGCAGTGCCGGCAGTCCGTAAGTGCTGGCAGCGTGGTGTTCAGGTGAACCGTGTTCGCAGGATTTGCGAGGACTTTCTCCGAACGCGGCCGGCCTCGCGGGCTCGGCAGCGGCCACAGATGGACGGAACCCATGGGCAATTCTGCTGCCAACCGAAGTATCGACTGAATGACATAAAGGAGCTTTTCATGCGGACCCTCGAACTGGCCGGCGTCAACGTACCCGTCATTGGCCAGGGCACCTGGCGCATGGGTGAAGATCACGCTCGACACGCTGAAGAAGTCGCCGCGCTGCGCCTTGGCATCGAGTTGGGCATGACCCTGATCGACACCGCTGAAATGTATGCCGAAGGTGGCGCCGAGGACGTGGTGGGCGAAGCGATCGCCGGCCTGCGCGACAAGGTGTTTCTCGTCAGCAAGGTCTATCCGCACAACGCCGGCCGCAAAGGCATTCCCCTGGCCTGCGAGCGCAGCCTGCGCCGTTTGAACACCGACTACATCGACGTGTACCTGTTGCACTGGCGCGGCCAGTATCCGCTTGAAGAAACCGTCGAAGCCTTCGAACGCCTGCGCGAAGACGGCAAGATCGGCCGTTGGGGTGTGTCCAATTTCGATGTCGATGACCTGCAGGAACTGGCCTCCCCGGCCTGCGCCACCAATCAAGTGCTCTACAACCTGGAAGAACGCGGCATAGAATTCGACTTACTGCCGTGGTGCCAACAGCATCGGCAGCCATTGATGGCGTACTGTCCCATCGGCCAGGGCGGGAGTTTGCTGGCCCACCCGACGCTCACTCAGGTGGCCGCCCGTCACGGCGTGACACCGGCGCAGATAGCGCTGGCATGGATTCTGCGACAGGATGACGTGATCGCCATCCCCAAAGCGGTCCGGCCTGAACACGTGCATCTGAATGCGCAAGCCGCACAATTGCGGCTTGAGGTCGGAGATCTGGAGGCGCTAGACCACGCATTTCGCGCGCCAAAACGCAAACAGCGACTGGCCATGGTCTGAGCCATCGCGGTTCTGTCAGAGGGCTTCTCATGAGAAGCACCGATCAGCTCGACACGTTCAACCTGCAGCGCTTTATCCAGGCGCAGGACCCGGTGTTTGAGCGAGTGAAAAACGAACTCGGCGCAGGACGAAAGCGCAGTCACTGGATGTGGTTTATCTTTCCGCAATTCATCGGCCTGGGCGGCAGCGAAATGTCGCAACGATATGCCATTCACTCGAGCGAAGAGGCTTCAGCCTATCTGGAACATGCATTGCTGGGGTCCCGACTGCGAACTTGCTCACAATTGGTGCTGAACATCCCGCAGCGCTCCATCGCGGAGATTTTTGGCCATCCGGACGACCTTAAATTCCATTCGTCGATGACCCTGTTCGCCCAGATCGCCCCGAAAGACAGCACGTTTCAACAAGCGCTGGACCAGTACTTCCACGGAATCCCGGACGCGTGGACATTAACGCTGCTGGACTCAAAACAGGCCCAACTGCCCCCCAATCAGGGTTGAGAAATCGTCATCCACGAACGGCAGAATCGCATCGGCCACCGGTTGCAGCTGCCGGGTGACGTAATGGTCGTAATCGATGGGCGCACTGCGGATCTCCAGCGGCTCGGGCCCGGCGACGGTGATCACGTAGCTGATCCAGCCGCCGTTCTGGTATTGCCGTGGGCGACCCTGCTGATCGTTGTAGTCGTCGGCGATCCGCGCCGCGCGAACATGCGGCGGTACGTTGCGTTCATAGTCGTCCAGGGTGCGGCGCAGGCGCTTGCGGTAAATCAGGCGATCATCAAACTCGCCGGCCAGGGTTTTGCGCACGTACTCGCGCACATAATCCTGATACGGCTGGCGATGGAAGATCCGCGTGTACAGCTCTTGCTGAAACTGTCGGGCCAGCAGCGACCAGTCAGTGCGCACGGTTTCCAGCCCCTTGTAGACCATCTCGTCCGTGCCGTCGTCACGTGCGACCAGCCCGGCATAACGCTTCTTGCTGCCCTCCTCGGCGCCACGAATGGTCGGCATCAGAAAGCGCTTGTAGTGGGTTTCGAACTGCAACTCGAGTGCGCTTTCCAGCCCGTACTCGCGCACCACATGCTCGCGCCACCACTGGTTAACGTGGTCCACCAGCGCACGGCCGATCTGCGCCGCTTCCTGCTGACCGTGGGCTCGGCGCAGCCAGACAAACGTCGAGTCAGTGTCGCCGTAGATCACCGTGTGCCCCTGGGCTTCGATCAGTTGCCGGGTGCGCAGCATGATTTCGTGGCCGCGCAACGTGATCGACGAAGCCAGACGCGTATCGAAGAAGCGGCAGCCGCTGGAACCGAGCACACCGTAGAAGGCGTTCATGATGATCTTCAGCGCCTGGGACAGCGGCGCGTTGTGTTCGCGCTTGGCGGTTTCACGGCCCTCGGCGACCCGGGCGACAATCGCCGGCAGACAATGCCGGGTTCTGGAAAAACGCGCACCGCGAAAACCCGGCACGGACTCGTTGTCGTCGGGATGCCGCATGCCTTCGATCAACCCGACCGGGTCGATGAGGAAGGTGCGGATGATCGACGGATAGAGGCTTTTGTAGTCGAGCACCAGCACCGATTCGTACAGACCCGGCTGCGAGTCCATGACAAATCCGCCTGGGCTGGCCTGCGCCGGTTTGGTCCCGAGGTTGGGCGCGACAAAGCCCTGACGATGCATCAACGGCATGTACAGGTGCGTGAACGCTGCTACCGAACCACCGCTGCGATCCGCCGGCAAACCGGTGACGCTGGCCCGTTCGAGCAGGAAAGTGAGCAATTGGGTTTTGGCGAAAATCCGCGTGACCAGTTCGCAATCCTTGAGGTTGTATTTGGCGAGGGCCGGTTTGTCCTCGGCGAACATGCGGTTGATTTCGTCCATGCGTTGGTACGGCGTACTGATCGCCTTGCCTTCGCCGAGCAGGGTTTGCGCGACGTTTTCCAGGCTGAACGAGGGGAAACTCCAGGTTGCCGAACGCAGGGATTCGATGCCGTCGATGATCAATCGCCCGGCGGCCGAAGCGAAGTAATGGTTGCGACTGCCGTGTTCGCGCCACTGCATTTCTTCGCCGCCACGCCCCAGTTTCAGCGGCACCGCCAGCCGTCGGGCGTGTTCGTGCAGTACGCGCAAATCGAACTGCACGACGTTCCAGCCGATGATCGCGTCAGGGTCATGTCGGGCAAACCATTCGTTGAGTTTCTTCAGCAGCAGGGTTCGGGAGTCGCAGTATTCGAACTGAAAATCCACCTCGCTGTCGTCGCCATTCGGTGGGCCGAGCATATAGACCTGGCGCTCGCCGCAGCCTTCCAGGGCAATGGAATACAGATCGCCTTGAGCGGTGGTTTCGATGTCCAGGGACACCAGTCTGAGCGTTGGCCGATAGTCGGGATCGGGCTTCATCTGCGCGTCGAGCAGCAGGCCTTCGGCATTCGGTGTGCCACCGAAGATGACCGGTGCAGTGATGAAGCGCTCCATCATGTAGCGTTCCGGCGGACGCACATCGGCCTCGAACATTTCGACGCCGGCCTTGCGCAGCGCGGTTTCCAGACGCATCAATTGACCGTGCTGCCGGCAATACAGACCGAGCACCGGGCGATGTTCGAAATCCTGCAGAGCCAAGGGTTTCAGCTCGACGTTTTTTTCGCCGTGCAACACCTCTTCGGCCTGCCCGCGCTGCTCGGCCGGGATGAACGCCACCGACGGTTGATGCGGCAGGCGGATACGCCGGGGACCGGTGTCGGTCGCCAGCCAGAACTCGACTTCCGTACCGGCCGGGGTATCGCGCCAATGCCGGGTCAGGACGAAGCCCCGCTGTAAATCCACCACTGCAACCTCAAATCTGATTCAGGCGGTGATTCTACGCGTCATCGCCGGCGATAGCGCTCTCTGTGATATGGCTGCGATCCCTGTGGGAGCGGGCTTGCTCGCGAAGGCGGCGGCATATCCAACATTGATTTGACTGACCCACCGCTTTCGCGAGCAAGCCCGCTCCCACAGGTTTTGAGTCAGGCCACAGATTAGCGGCTGCCTGTGGAAAACTTGCCACGCATCATCGCCATGTACTCGACTTCCGAGGTCTCCCGGCGCGCTTTCACCAGTGGTTCGATGTCTTGGGTTGCGACGTAGCGCAACTGGTCCGTGCCATCGCTGGCCGCCCCGAAGATGACTTGCGCCACATCCTCCGACGTGGCCAGGCGCTCCCCGCGCAATCCTTCGAACACCTTCAAAGCCGCGCCGACAAATTTGTCGTAATCCGCCGGAGTCGCCAGCTCTGCCGCCTCCGCCGCGGACCGTGCGCCAAACCCGGTGCTGATCACCCCGCCCGGCTCGACGATTTTCACCACGATGCCCAGCGCCGCCAGCTCGTAGGACAGCGACTCCGAAAACCCTTCCAGAGCGAATTTGCTGGCGCTGTACGCCGAAATCATCGGCAGACCAAAGACACCGGCGCCGGAGCTGACATTGATGATCACCCCGGCCTGGCGCTGACGGAAGTGCGGCAGGATCGCTCGGGTCACGTCCATCACGCCGAAAACGTTGACGTCGAACTGCTCACGGATTTTCTCGCGGGACGTGCCTTCGAAGACGCCGGACAAGCCAAAACCGGCGTTGTTGACCAGTACGTCGATCTGGCCGAAACGCTCAATGCCCGCTGCGATAGCGGCATCGATGCTGGTCGGGTCCTGGACGTCGAGGCGCGTGACCAGCACCCGCTCAAGCGCTGCGAGGTCTGCGCCGACAGCGGGGTTACGCATGGTCGCGACGACGTTCCAGCCTTGTGCGGCAAACAGGTGTGCGGCGGATTGGCCGAAGCCAGTGGAGGCGCCGGTGATGAGGACGGTCTGGGTCATTGGAGTGCTCTCTATCAGCGAAAGGAGTTCATCTGTGGGAGCGGCTTGCTCGCGAAGGCGGTGTGTCAGATGGCATTTGTATTGACTGACCCACCGCCTTCGCGAGCAAGCCCGCTCCCACAGGGGAAATGTGATGTGGCAGCAACCACGTTAGGCCCCAGCCATCCTTCAAACAATCGGGCTAATATGGGATGAACTGATGCAGGAATCAGCACAATGCAAAAAATGGGATTGGTCGAACTCAACGCCGTGGTCGCTGTATCGACCCACCGCAGTTTCCGCCGCGCTGCCGATGAGCTGGGCATGTCGCCCTCGGCCATGAGCCACGCCATCGCGGCGCTGGAGCAGAGAATGGGCGTTCGTTTGTTCAATCGCACCACGCGCAGCGTGTCGCTGTCCGAGGCCGGCGAACAGTTTCTGGCGCGGGTGCGGCCGGCGCTGCACGAGATCTCGGCGGCGATGGAAGCGGTCAATCAGTTTCGCGATACACCGAGCGGCACCCTGCGTATCAACGCCACCGAAGGCGCCGTGCAGACGATCATGACCCCGGTGGTGGTGGAATTCCTCAAACGCTACCCGGACATGCGCCTGGACATCATCACCGATACAGCCCTGGTGGACATCGTCGCCGACGGTTTTGACGCGGGCATTCGCCTGGCCGACAGCGTGCCGCTGGACATGATTGCCGTGCCGTGCAGCCCGCCGCTGCAATTTGCGGTGGTCGGCTCGCCGGCTTACTTCGCCAGCCACCCGAAGCCCAAATCGCCGGCGGACCTCGCCAGACACAACTGCATCCGCACCCGGTTTGCCAGTGGCACGATTTATCGCTGGGAATTCGAGAAGCGCGGTCAGCAGCAGATCATCGACGTCAACGGGCCGCTGACCCTCGACAGCCATCAACTGATTGTCGAAGCCGCACTGCAAGGCGTCGGGCTGGCCTGCACCAGCGAATTCACCGTTGCCGGGGAGATCGCCAGTGGCCAGCTAATCCGGGTGCTGCAAGACTGGACGCCGCCCTACTCCGGCCTCTGCCTGTACTACCCGGCCAATCGTCATGTTCCCGCCGGCTTGCGTGCGTTTATCGACCTGATACGTGAGGTTTACCAAAGAAAAACCAACGAATGACGTTTTTTGCGCGGTATCTGCCGCTTTATCCCTTGCCCTCAGCGCTTGCGTCTACGATTCTTCAAGAACAACGACAACACCCGAGATGCCATCATGAAAACCGTCGCCCAACTGCTCAAGTTGAAAGATCAGAAAAACCAGGAAGTGCACCAGATCAAGCCCGATCACATGGTGCTGGAAGCACTGATGAAGATGGCCGAGAAGAACGTTGGCGCCTTGCTGGTGGTAGAGGATGACCAAGTGCTGGGCATCATCAGTGAACGTGATTACGCGCGCAAACTGGTGCTGCATGGCCGTTCTTCGGTGGGCACGCCGGTGCGCGACATCATGGTGTCCCCGGTGATCACCGTGGACACCCATCAAACCGTCGATACTTGCCTGGGCATCATGTCCGACAGACGCCTGCGCCATCTGCCGGTGGTGGAGAACGGCAAGCTGATCGGTTTGCTGTCGATCGGCGACCTGGTCAAGGAAGCCATCGCTGAACAGGCTGAACTGATTCAACAGTTGGAGCAGTACATCCGCGGGGAATAACTCCAAAACGCCGCAAAATTACTGTGGGAGCGGGCTTGCTCGCGAAAGCGGTGGGTCAGATGGGATGTGTATTGACTGACACACCGCTTTCGCGAGCAAGCCCGCTCCCACATTTGATTAGCGGTGCTCAGGATGGCCAATGCCGCGCAAAGACCGGTGCCAGTGTCGGGTGCCGGTCGATTCGCTCCAGCCAGGCGAAAAACCCGGGCCGGGCGCTGCGCAAATGCTCCCGGCTGCCCGCCCATCGCGTAATCACCGCCGCCAGCACATCCAGCGCACCCGGCGGCTCATCGCCCAGATACAACTCGCCTGAGAACTGATCGGCAAACACCTCCCAACTCCAGTGCAATCGTTCACGAGCGCCGGCCTTGAGGTTGTCTCTGGAGTGCTTGTCCGCCACGACTAACCAACGTTCGGGGTAATCGATGATGCCGATCGCCGCGTAACAATTGCTGACAATGTACACCAGACCACGGATAGCCTGATCGCGCTCGGCGGCGTTATCCGGCAGCAGGTTCGACTTGGGAAACGTGAGCCCGAGATGAATCAGGATCGCCGCACTTTCGGTGAGAATGCTGCCGTCAGGCAGTTGCAAGGTCGGAATCTGCTTGAGCGGGTTGAGTTTCTCCAGGGCGTGGGCCGCCTCCGGGGATAGCTCGACGTCGATGAAGCGGTAAGGAATCTCACAGAGCTCCAGCGCGGCTTCAACGGCGGCGGCGCCGGAGTTCTGGTGTCCGTATAGCTGATACATATCGCGCTCCTGGCGAGACGAACAGATAGTCAGTAGACGAGTGGGTAAAGGTCACGTTCCCTGCCATTTGGCAGATCGCTGCAGCTTAGATGCGCGAGAATTTGTAGGAGCGAGCTTGCTCGCGATGGATTTCAGGACGACGCGTACATCCAGAAAATTCGCGTTACCGTTGGCGTCCATCGCGAGCAAGCTCGCTCCTACAGGAGTCCGTTTTCGCCTTCGGGTACATTCTGGCCTGCCTGGCGATAAGTGCCTGCTTGCCGAGCGACCACTCGTCATCAGCCAGTCTAGCTGGTGAACAAGGGCCTGGCGGGGCCATGCTCGCCTATGAACACGAACTGCAACTGTTGCTGCCCCAGGCACAAGGAGCAGGCCGGAATCGAGAACGATCTGCAAGCGCTGGCGCAGATTGCCGCCGGGCACCAGCGGCGTCTGGAGACCAATCGGGTCACGCTGTCGTTCCTGCCGACCGGCGCCAGCAGTCGCTCGTCGCACCTGAGTCAGGCGTTCAGCAATTTGCTCGACAACCTGGCCGACGGCGCCGCCGATGCGCTGGAAAAAATCAGCTACGCGCTACCGTTCCTGATCCTGGCGTTCCCGCTGTTCATGTTGTGGGTCTGGTTGTGGCGCAAGTTAGTTCGGCGTCGAAGTTGAGTCGGGAGAACGCCACCGCCATTCATTATTTTTTTGGCCACTGCATCCAAACCGCTTTCCGACGGGTAGTACCTGTAGCAGCCCTGTTGCTGCGCAGCGAATTACTCATTTACGGAGAGATAGTCATGAACGCCAGACAGCTGATTTGCCTTGCCGGTTTGCTCGCCGCCGTTCCTGCGGCCTTTGCCCAGACCGGTCTGCCCGACAACATCAAGGTTCCGGACGGACACAAGGTCGCCATGGAAACCACCGGGGTCGGCGAGATCACCTACGAGTGCCGTGACAAGGCCAACGCGGCCGGCCAGACCGAATGGTTCTTTGTCGGGCCCAAAGCAGTGCTCAATGATCGCAGCGGCAAACAGGTCGGCACTTACTTCGGCCCGCCGGCTACCTGGCAAGCAAAGGATGGCTCCAAGGTGACCGGCACCCAGCTGGCCGTCGCACCGTCGAGCCCGGGCAATCTTCCTTATCAACTGGTCAAGGCCAACCCGGCCGAGGGCAAAGGCGCGATGAGCGGCGTCAGTTACATTCAGCGCGTGGCCCTCAAGGGTGGCGTTGCCCCAAGCGTGGAATGCACGGCGGCCAACAAGGGCAAGCAGGAAGTGGTGAAGTATCAGGCGGACTACATTTTCTGGGCGGCCAACTGAAGGGGTGCTGCAGAAACTGGTCTACGCTGCTCTGCACATGCCCCGGCCCTCTGGCCCGGGGCTATCGCCCATTATTAACGCTGAGATCAGTGTCCTTGCCCGAACCCTTTTTCGACTATGAAGGTCGCATGGCCGCCTGTGGCCGAGGCGAGCGTCAGGCCCTGCGGGATTTGTATGTACAGGAAAGTCCGCGGCTGCTCGGCGTTGCCAAGCGTTTGGTGCGCGACACCGCGCTGGCCGAAGACATCGTCCACGATGCGTTCCTCAAGATCTGGGCCGGTGCCGCAGGTTTCGACCCGGCGCGAGGAACGGCACGCGGCTGGATGTTCAGCGTGACCCGGCACCTGGCGCTTAACTTCATCCGTGACAACAGCCGCGAAATTCAGGGCGATATCGACGTGCAGAATGACGCTGAAACCTTCGATGCCCAGGCTCACTCGTCACGCATTCATCTGTGCCTGGAGCAATTGGAACCTGTGCGACGCAGCTGCATCCTGCACGCCTACGTCGACGGTTATTCCCATGCTGAAATTTCACACAAACTCGGCACCCCGCTGGGCACCGTCAAAGCCTGGATCAAGCGGAGCCTGACGGCATTGCGGGAGTGCATGGGATGACCACCCGACCTGCGGATGAAACCCCGGACGAACTCGACGAACTGGCCAGCGAATATGTGCTGGGCACACTGTCGGCCGAACGGCGCACCGAGGTTCAGCAACGCCTGCACGAAGATGCCGGACTGCGTACGGCAGTGGACAACTGGGAGCGTCGCTTGCTGGGCCTGACTGACCTCGCCGAGCCCGAGACCCCATCGCCCCATTTGTGGCAGCGCATCGAGCGCAGCGTCAACGCCTTGAGCCGACAACCGGCAGCGCCAGTGGTTGAGTCGTCATCCTGGTGGAATCTGCTGCCCCTGTGGCGCGGGCTCGCCGGCGCGGGGCTGGCGACCACGTTATTGCTCGGCGCGTTGATGCTGACGCAAACCACGGTAAAACCGACTTATCTGGTGGTGCTGGTCGCGCCTCAGGACAAAGCGCCGGGCTGGGTGATACAGGCCAGCAACCCCAGGGAAATCCAGTTGATTCCGTTGGGGGTTGCGCAGGTTCCGCAGGACAAGGCGCTGGAGTTCTGGACCAAGGCCGAAGGCTGGCAAGGACCGGTGTCGCTGGGGTTGGTCAAACCGGGACAAACGCTGTCGGTGCCTCTGGATAAACTGCCGCCGCTGGAACCCGACCAACTGTTCGAGATGACCCTGGAAAACCCCAACGGCTCGCCAATCGGCAAGCCTACCGGGCCGATTCAGTTTATCGGGCGGGCGGTGAAAGTGATCTGAAAGGCACACGCCAGCCGACCCGTACAGAAGCGCCGATCAACCGCTTTGTCGCTGAAGGCGGCTCGGATCGTCTGATTGAAAGCCGTGCAGTATGAATGAATGGCTTTACCGCAGGACTCGACAAAAAACCCGGCCTCATCAGCCTAATGCTGTTCACTTAAGCGCGGGCACCCATATTTGTGGCGAGGGGATTTATCCCCGTTCGGCTGCGAAGCAGTCGCAAATCCGGACAATTCAGTCTGTTTGGCCGGACGCTTGGGCCGCTTCGCGACCAACGGGGATAAATCCCCTCGCCACAAATATGGGTGCCCGCGCTTAAGTGAACAGCATCAGATTCGTCAGCCGGGTTTTTTACGCCTTTTTGAAAGCGGTCACTTCCCCGCCCGCGCCATGCAGCGCTGATAGCGTTCATCAACCCGTTTGGCAAACCACGCCGTCGTGAGTTTCCGGGTGATTTTCGGGCTCTGCAGTACGATCCCCGGCAATACCGCACGCGGCAATGAACGGCCTTCGGCCTGTTCGGCCAGCTCGAAGACCCGCTGATACAACCGGGTGTCCTCGAACTCGAGGCTTTTGCCCTTCTCCAACTGATCCCTGATGGTCGGATTGCGCATGTCCAGGCGCTTGCCGAGGGTACGCACGGCCAGCTCCGTGGTGCCGGGCATGATCGAGTCGTAGCGCACCAGATCGCCGTCCAGCGCCAGCGGAATACCTGAAGCACGGCTCACAGCGTTCTGAAACGCGGCATTGCGGCTCGCATACCAACCGGCGTTGAAATCGGCGAAGCGGTACAGCGGCTGTTTGTAACTCACGGGATAGCCCAGCAAATGGGCGATGCCGAAATACATGCCGCCGCGACGGCTGAACACTTCATGCCGAATCGTGCCGTCCAGCGGGTAGGGATAACTCCGTGCCTGCTGCTCGGCGAAGTCGATGCTGACCTGCATCGGGCCCCCGGTGTGCACCGGGTTGAAACCGCCAAACAGCGTCCGCCCCATGGGCACCATGCCGATGAAGTCATCGAAGATCGCGCTGAGTTCTTTTTCACTGCGCGCGGCATTCAGCCGGTCGCTGTAGCTCTTGCCGTTGCCCGAGCTCACTTGCAACGCCCCGCTCACCAGCAGGCCGGGGATGTGGGCCTTCGCGGCACGCCGGTCGATTTCATCCCGGGCGATCTTGCCCAGGCCCGGCACCGACGGATCAACCTGAAAGGTCGACTCCTGCTCGGTGACCGCCAGCACGGAACACAGGTTTTGCGTGGAGGGATAAATGTCCTGCGCGGCAAAGGCGGCGTAAATGTCCGTGGCCCAGCCTTGGCGGTCCACGGTTTTGGCCGGCAGCAGGCGCACGATCTCTGCCTTGACCTCGGCGGGGGGTCGGGCCGGGGCTTCCTGGCTGCGCTGTGTCCCGCACCCGGCCAGCACCAACAGCGCCGCGACGCTCGTGATCAATCGATTGGCTTGCATGCTGCTCCATCAAATCCATTGGGCCGGGGTAACCATACGATCAATCGCATGACGCAGGCTATGACTGTGCCGACCACCCACTGTTCCCTCCACAGAAGCATAGAACTGTGGGAGCCGGCTTGCTGGCGATGGGAGCACCGAGGTGCATCAAGATGACCGCGTTATCGTTCATCGCCAGCAAGCCGGCTACTACAGGGCCTTTTTCCGTTGGGCAGGCCGTCTGACGGCCCTCTTCGCCTGAACCATACTTGAGCCAAACGCCGGGGAGGACAGGCGCATGAACCGTAGCGACGTACTGATCATCGGCGCTGGCCCCACCGGGTTGGTGCTCGCGCTGTGGCTAAGCAAACTGGGGATCCGCGTGCGAATTCTCGACAAGACCTCGGCACCCGGCAGCACCTCACGGGCGTTGGCCGTGCAGGCACGAACGCTGGAACTGTATCGTCAGCTCGACCTCAACGAGGCCGTGATACAGAAGGGACATCGCGTGGCGGCGGCCAACTTCTGGGTCAAGGGCGAACCGGTGGCGCGCTTGCCGTTGAGCCGGGTTGGCGAGGGTCTGACGCCCTACGCTTTCCTCGAAATATTCCCTCAGGACCAGCACGAACGGTTGCTGATCGAGCGCCTGGAAGCCTTTGGCATCCGGGTTGAGCGCAACACCGAGCTGGAGAGCTTCGAGGAAACCGGCGACGGCATCACCGCACGGCTGCGCTTGCCGGGTGGTCAACCGGAAACCTGTCAGGCCTGTTACCTCGCCGGATGCGACGGCGCCCGCTCGAGGGTGCGCAAAACCCTCGACACCGGATTTCCCGGTGGCACCTACCAGCAGGTTTTCTACGTGGCTGACGTGCAGGCCCGCGGGCCGACGTTCAATGGTGAACTGCACGTGGATCTCGATGAAGCGGACTTTCTCGCGGTGTTTCCATTGGCCGGCGAAGGTCGCGCGCGGCTGATCGGAACGGTGCGCGACGAACGCGCCGAGCACGCGGAAACCCTGCGGTTTGAAGACGTCAGCAGCCGGGCGATCGAAAATCTGAAGGTGCAGATCGAACAGGTGAACTGGTTCTCGACCTACCGCGTGCATCATCGGGTGGCCGATCACTTTCGCCGCGGCCGCGCGTTTCTATTGGGCGACGCGGCCCACGTCCACAGCCCCGCGGGCGGCCAGGGCATGAACACCGGGATTGGCGATGCCATCAACCTCGCGTGGAAACTCGAGGCGGTGTTGAGCGGCGGTGCCGCGGCGCATCTGCTCGACACCTATGAAACCGAGCGCATCGCGTTTGCCCGCAAACTGGTCGCCACCACCGACCGGGTGTTCAGTTTCGTCACCGCCGAAGGACGCCTGGCGGATTTGCTGCGCACTCGTCTGGCGCCGTTCCTCTTGCCGAAAATGGCTTCGTTCGAAACCTCCCGCGAGTTCCTGTTCCGCACGGTGTCGCAGATCACCCTCAACTATCGCGGGATGCCGTTGAGCACGGGCGTCGCCGGTCACGTGCATGGCGGCGACCGGCTGCCCTGGGCGCACGACGGTGAAGGGGATAATTTCGGGCCGCTGAAGTGCCCGAACTGGCAGGTGCATGTGTACGGCGACACCAGCGACGAAATGATCGCCTGGTGCAACGAACATCACTTGCCGCTGCATGTGTTTGACTGGCGGCCGGCGTTTGAATCGGCAGGCCTGGGCCGTAACGGGTTTTACCTGTTGCGGCCGGATACCTATGTGGCAATTGCCGAGACGTGCTCGGACCCGAAAGTGATCGAGCGGTATTTCCGGGATCACGGGATACGGCCGTTTTTTGGTGCTCACTGATTCAACACAGTTCAAAATGTGGGAGCGGGCTTGCTCGCGAAGAGGCCGTGTCAGTCGACATAGATGCTGAATGTCAGGACGCCTTCGCGAGCAAGCCCGCTCCCACAGGTTTACAGCGTCAACGCGCCGTTGATGCAGGTCACTACAGAACCGCCGATCCAGATCTCATCGCCCACCTGATCGACCCGAATCCGCCCGGCGCGCCCCATGGTCAGGCCCTGACTGACCAGGTAGGACGCCGGCGCCAGCCCTTCGCTGAGCAACCATTGGGCAATCCCGGCATTCAGGCTGCCGGTGGCGGGGTCTTCCGGCATGCCGTCGCCGGAGATGAACGCGCGCACTTCGAACTGTGCGTCTTCGCCGTCGCGCTCCGGATGCCACGGCGCGATCACGCCGACCGCGAGGCCAAGCATCTGCGCGTGATCCGGTTGCAGGTCCAGCACCTGCTGGCGATCCTCGACCATCACCGCCAGCCAGCCCGCGCCGTTATCAACCCACTGCGCCCGCACAATGGCGCCCGGTTCCAGCCTGAGCCCGCGCCGTACGCGCTCCATGACATCGGCTTCTACCGGCCCGGTCTTGAGCAGTGGCGGTGCGAGAAAAGCCAGCTCCGCGCCTTGTCGACGAACCCGCACCAGGCCGACGCCGCATTGCTGAATGATCTCCTCGCCCTTGGGCACGCCACCGGCTTCGAGCCAGGCATGACACGCGCCCAGCGTCGGGTGACCGGCAAACGGCAACTCCTTCAGGGTGGTGAAAATCCTGACCCGGTAATCGGCCCTTGGATCCTGCGGTTCAAGGATGAACGTGGTTTCACTGAGGTTGGTCCACGTGGCGAACGCCGCCATGCGCTCATCGCTGAGCTCGTCCGCGCCGAACACCACGGCCAGCGGATTGCCCTTGAGCGCGACGCGGCTGAAGACGTCTACTTGCTTGAAATCGAATGAATGCATGGCCTGCGCTGGTCCTGATGAAATCGAAACGTCCTACTTGGGAATTTCCAGCCCGCGCATCACCGCCGGCCGTGCGAGGAAGCGTTCCAGCACCCGCGTCACGTTCTTGAAGTTGCTGATGCCCACCAGATCGCCCGCCTCATAGAAGCCGATCAGGTTGCGCACCCACGGGAAGGTCGCGATGTCGGCGATGGTGTAGCGCTCGCCCATGATCCAGTCGCGCCCTTCGAGGCGTCCATCGAGCACTTTCAACAACCGTCTGCTTTCCTCGACGTAGCGCTCCCGAGGCCGTTTGTCTTCGTAATCCTTGCCACCGAATTTGTTGAAAAAACCGACCTGGCCGAACATGGGCCCGATACCCCCCATCTGGAACATCAGCCACTGGATCGTCTCGTAACGTGCCGCCGATTCCTGGGCCAGCAATTGCCCGCTCTTGTCCGCGAGGTAGATCAGAATCGCCCCGGATTCGAACAACGGCAGCGGCTTGTCGTCCGGACCGTGGGGGTCGAGGATCGCCGGGATCTTGTTGTTGGGGTTCAGCGAAAGAAACTCGGGAGACAGCTGGTCGTGGGTGTCGAAGCCCACACGATGCGGTTCGTAGGGCAGCCCGATCTCTTCGAGCATGATCGACACCTTGACGCCGTTGGGGGTCGGCAAGGAGTAGAGCTGAATCCACTCCGGGTATCGGGCCGGCCATTTGCGGGTGATGGGGAACGCAGACAGATCAGTCATCGCAAGGATCCAACAAGAGATTGAGGGAGACGATCATAGTGTGAGCAGCCGAAGGGTGCGATGTCCGGCGTATCGATATTGATGATTAGCAAGATCGATGCATTGCAGCCTTCTCCGTGCCCGCCCCGTGTACCGTGTCCATAAATCCGCAACATCCTGTCGATAACCTCTGTTCCAACCCGTTCAAGGTTGTCGGTATATGGCTGCGTACTTCGCCGGAATCGAACCAAACGGGCTTCAGTGGACTCTGAGTGTTGCCCTTTCGGAAACGGACCGGCTCAACGACATGGAAAACACCCGACGCTGGGAGCGCGGGGTGTAAAGGTTTGTCAGCCTTAACCGAATGCGCTGAAGACTCCCTAATGCCATGATGAACTTTCTGAAATTCGTCCAACGTTTCAAGCATCGCGCGTATGTCGTGCTGCCTTCCCTGTTGGCGGCCAGCGCGCTCTTGCTGTCGCTGGAATCCAGCGAAAGCCGCGCCCAACCGGTTGACGGCACCCAGACCCTGGTTTTCCTGCGCCACGCCGAGAAACCTGCCGGCGGTCTGGGCCAGCTCAATTGCCAGGGCCTGAACCGCGCCATCGATCTGGCGACCTTGCTCCCGGAAAAATTCGGCAAGGCCAATTACGTGTTTGCGGCCAACCCGACGCGCAATGTCGAGGAAGGCGAACTGGACAATTCCTACAGCTACATTCGCCCCCTGATGACCATCAGCCCCAGCGCGATCAAGCTCGGTTTGCCGGTCAACATCAACTTCTCGGCCAACGACACCAGCGACCTGGCCGATGAGCTGCTCCACGACAAGTACCACAACTCGGTGATCTACACCGCCTGGTCCCACGGCTACCTGCCCGAGTTGATCAACAAGGTCGCCGGTGAAGCCGTCGGCAAGAAACAGAAGATCACTGGAGACTGGGAGTCCAGCGACTACGACTCGCTGTTCGTGCTGACCCTGACGTGGCACAACGGTAAGGCCAGTTTGCAAAGCCACAGTTACAAGCAAGGGCTGGATAACGGTCGGGTGACCTGTCCGACTTGAGGGGGGATGGTTTAAGTTTTGTAGCGTCTGTCAGGGCCTCTTCGCGAGCAAGCCCGCTCCCACATTGGATCTTCAGTGGACATAAATTTTGTGTCAGACAGAGATCCAATGTGGGAGCGGGCTTGCTCGCGAAGAGGCCGGCAGATACACCATCACCCTCGCAGACTGCCCCGCTCCCGCAGGTACTCGATAACCGCCCCCCGCTCCCCGGCAAACTCGATCCGCGAACCCTTCTTCTCCCGCTGAAACGCATACATCGGGTCGTAATACTCACGCAGCAACCCTTCAATCCAGCCCCGGTGCAAATCCACCGCCCCGCTGCGCGCCTGCTCCGCCAGCGCATCCTCCATCAGGATCAACATACGCCGATGACGCTCGCCGCCCAGGCGCTTCTGAACGTTGTTCAGGCTCGCCAGCAAGCGCTCGGAAAACAGTCCGAAACCTTCATCGCCATGCACGCCGATGAACTCGGCACACAAGTCCACGATGTAATCACGCAGGATGCGTTCGACCCGTCCTTCAAGGCTGTCTTCCAGCCAGACCATCGGAAATTGCTGCATGCCCTGGTACAGCGGCAACGGCAGCGCGCAACTGCCGATCGCGCGACTTTCGTCTTCCAGCACAAACTGCTCGATACCGCGGCTGCGCTTCTTCAGCACGTCCACGGCCAGGCGGTTTTCGAAATCGATGTTGGACGGCTGGCCCGTGGCGTGCTTGCCGAAACTGGAGCCGCGATGGTTGGCGTGGCCTTCAAGGTCCAGGCCGTTGCGCAGTTGCGTGAGCACTTCGGTCTTGCCGGTGCCGGTCATGCCGCCCAGCAGGACAAAATCACATTGAGCCACTGCCTGATCGATCGTCCCCAACAGG
The DNA here is from genome assembly GCF_059695695.1 of Pseudomonas sp. LBUM1670. NCBI lineage: Bacteria > Pseudomonadati > Pseudomonadota > Gammaproteobacteria > Pseudomonadales > Pseudomonadaceae > Pseudomonas > Pseudomonas sp. LBUM1670. Next base: position 3,870,708 of record NZ_CP166783.1, read on the forward strand.
AAGCTACGCATGGCCTTGTAGCCGCCGCCGACTCGCGGATAGTCGATACCCGCCTCACTCTTGAGCCATTGCTGAACGATCTGCGAACGTAAGCCACCGCGAAAACAATACAAAAGACCTTCGGGATGAGCCCGGGCAAAATCGGCCCAGGCCTGAATACGCCCGGCCTTGATCTCGCCAGACACCAACTGATGCCCCAACGCAATGGCCGCCTGCTGGCCATGTTGCTTGTAGCAGGTGCCGACCCGTTGCCGCTCGTTGTCGTTCATCAGCGGCAGATTGGTCACACCGGGGAAGGAACCCTTGATGAATTCGACCGGCGCGCGGGCATCCATCATCGGCCGGTCATTGAGGAAAATGTCGCGGTAATCGGTGAAGGCGATGGCCATCAAAACACCTCGACCGCATTCGTCTGTCGCTCGAACAGTTCACCGATCGGCGCAAGGGTCAGGCCCAGTTCGGCGGCGACGCCGAGGAATTGTTCGTTGCCCTCGGGAGTGACCGCCACCAGCAGACCACCACTGGTTTGCGGATCGCAGAGCACGCGTTTGTGCATTTCCTGTAGCCGCCCGAGCTTGCTGGCGTAGCTGTCAAAATTGCGCAGCGTTCCGCCCGGCACGCAACCCTGGTCAAGGTAATACTCGACGCCCGGCAGGCGCGGCACACGGTTGTATTCGATGCGCGCCGTCACATTGCTGCCGTCGGCCATTTCCACCAGGTGCCCGAGCAGACCAAAACCGGTGACATCGGTCATCGCGGTCACGCCGTCGAGCTTGCCGAAGCGGCTGCCGGGTTTGTTCAGGGTGCACATCCAGTCGCGGGCCAGGCCGATGTCGGCATGGCGCAACTTGCCCTTTTTCTCGGCGGTGGTGAGGATGCCGATGCCCAACGGTTTGGTGAGATAGAGCAGGCAACCGGCGGTGGCCGTGTCGTTGCGCTTCATGTGGCGCTTTTCCACCAGCCCGGTGACGGCGAGGCCGAAGATCGGCTCCGGCGCGTCGATGGAGTGCCCACCCGCCAACGGAATTCCGGCTTCATCGCACACCGACCGCCCGCCGCGAATCACTTCCCGGGCAATCTCCGGCGCCAGCACATTCACCGGCCAGCCGAGGATCGCGATGGCCATCAACGGATCGCCGCCCATGGCGTAGATGTCGCTGATGGCATTGGTGGCGGCGATGCGGCCGAAATCGAACGGGTCGTCGACGATCGGCATAAAGAAATCGGTGGTCGAGACCACGCCACGCTCTTTGTCGATCGAGTACACCGCCGCGTCATCGCGCGAGGCATTGCCGACCCAGAGTCTGGGGTCAAGGTTCTGCGCCCCGCTGCCGGCCAGAATCACTTCCAGCACCTGAGGGGAAATCTTGCAGCCACAACCTGCACCGTGGCTGTACTGGGTCAGACGGATCGGCTCGCTCATGGGGTGCACCTTGTGAAGTCGGTGCAGATGAGTCTACAGCGACTGCAGAGAATGCGGTGAATCGGGCATGACACCGAGCCAATGTGGGAGCGGGCTTGCTCGCGAAGGCGGAGTGTCAGGCAACAGAGATGTCGACTGATACGCCGCCTTCGCGAGCAAGCCCGCTCCCACATTGATTGGGTTACGGCAGTAAAATCACCTTGTCGCCACTGCCCTGATTCACCTCGGCATAGCGCTCCAGCCCTTCGGCCAATGGCGATTCAAACAATCCTTCGGGCAACGGCAACAGGTCCTGATCGAAGAACCGGCCGAACTGGTCGAGCATCGCCGCGCACGCCTGCACGCCGTACAGCAACGAGTTGATCCCCACCACCGAACCGCCCTTGCGATACAACGCCAAGGCCGGCAATTGCACCAGGCCATCCACCGGCGCGGCGATGATCGCGATGCGGCCGAACGCAGCCAACGCGGCGACCGAGGCCGGCAGCCAGAACCCGGTGGTGTCGAAAATCACGTCGGCACCGCCGGCATAAACCGCGTTCACCTGTGCGCCCAGATCCTCGGGTTTATCCAGTTGCAGCGTCTGATAGCCCTGAGCCTGCAGATCCTTCACCTGCTCCGGCCGCCGCGCCGCCGCCAGCACCTGAGCGCCACGCACCTTGGCCAGTGCCAGCGCCGCACTGCCGACCGCTCCGCCGCCGATCACCAGCAACCGCGTCTGCGCCGTCACCAGGCTGCGTTCCAGTGCATCCCACGCCGTGGTGTAAGGCACGCCGAGGCTGGCGGCCTGGGAAAAACTCAGGTGAGTCGGCTTGAGCGCCACGCCGTTGGCCGGCAATTTGACGAATTGTGCATGGGAGCCGTCGGCGAAAAAGCCCAGCTCGCGACCGGTGCCCCAGACGTCCTGACCGATCAATGCCTGCGGGCCTTCAACCACGACGCCGGCGAAATCACGACCGGGAATTCGCGGCAACGTGGTGTAGGGAAAACGCCCCAGCACGTTCTTCACATCGCTGGGATTGAGGCCGGCGGCCTTGATCTGCACCAGCACTTCATTGGCGCCGGGAACGGGGGTCGGCACCTCGACATAGCGCAGGGCCGAGAGGTCGCCGGTTTTATCGAACTGCAATGCTTTCATGGGAGTGTCCATCGAACAGAGGGGAGAGTATTCAGGAGATCCAGCCAGTCACCAGTTGTCGGCCCATCGGCCACAATTTTTCACCGGCGAGCATGCCCAGCAGGCCCACCAGCGCGATGGCCGGGGGTGCGGGGGAACGAAAATCCAATGCGCCGTAGAGCAAACCGACGCCCAGACCGATGACCAGCGAGATGAGGTAGCTCATGGCGGACTCCGTGGGCAATTGAGGGATGCCTGAAGTCTAGAGTCCGGTAGCCGAGAGCATCGGCCAAGTGCTTCTGAATTTCGGCCAAAGCACCTGAATATCCTGAATCCCTGTAGGAGCGAGCTTGCTCGCGATGGACGTTAACGATAACGCATGCTTCCTGGGTAAACGCAGCGCTCCATAAGCCATCGCGAGCAAGCTCGCTCCTACAGGGTCGTGCAGAACTTCGAAGGCGCGACACCCAGTTCCCGACGGAACATGTCGCTGAAGCTGCTCGGCGAATAGCCCAGTTCCCGGGCAATCGTGCTGACGGCCACGCCCTGAATCAACCCGGCCGCCGCCGTCGCCAGTTGCACCTGGCGTCGCCACTCGGCGAAGCCCATGCCCAGACCGTCCTTGAACAGTCGCGCCAGGGTGCGCACGCTGGCTCCGGCGTTTTCGGCGTGTTGTTCGAAGGGAATGTCCAGCGACGGCGCGGCCATGACCGCCTGACACAGGTTCATCAGGCGCCGGTCGGAATCGTCCGGCAAGGGGATTTTCAGCAGCGAGCGCCGGGCACGTTTGAGTTCAAGCAGCGCCAGTCCCACCAGCGCCTCGTAATACTCCGGTGCGCCATCGTCGTCACCCTGCTCCACCAGCCCGACGATCAGCTCACGCAGCAACCCGCCCACTTCGATCACCTGGACCGTGGCGTCCAGCGTCGCTGCCAACGAGGGCCGCAGGTAAATGTTGCGCATTTGCAGGTCCGAGACCACGCGAATGCCGTGAGGCACGCCCGGCGGCAGCCACACCGCCCGTTGCGGCGGCACCACCAACGCCTCATGGGGCGTTTCGACCCACATCACCCCGCTCATTGCATACAGCAACTGGCCCCAGACATGCTCGTGAGGCTCGATATACAACCCGCGCGGGTAGGTGCGCGCCAGCGGTTGCACGGGCACATCGGTGTCACTCAGGTCGGGGGGGGCGGCTAGGGCCATGGGCAGCAATCATTGGGGATCTTCAGAAAATGCATGGTAACCAGCCGCCAGCCTTGCCGCCACTGGCGGCGGCCGTCTGGCAATCCGAATGAATTTTCCGCAGCCCCAACGATCCTTCTATTACCACAAGGAGGAATACGGGTTTTATGAACAACGCAAAACTTTTCGTCATTGAGTACACCCTTCATGGCGCCCCCAAGTCTTTCATTATCCGTCTGGACAAGATGGATAATGCGGAGGCCTGGCATTGGGCAAGCTGTGACGCCGGCGTGGGTCGGATCCCGCGCTTTGGCCGGGAAAAGGTGCAGAAAACGAGTAAACCGATGGCGGAGAAATTCGGTGTGGAAAACGTCACGTGGCGGCCAGCGAGTTAACGACGATTTCTGTAGGAGCGAGCTTGCTCGCGATGAACTCATGAGCGGCGCGTTTAATCAGAAAACACGCGTTATCGTTAACGTCCATCGCGAGCAAGCTCGCTCCTACAGTCAGCGTTGGGCGCACTTGCAGCCTTTGCCTGCGCATTCTTCACCATGTTCGTGGTGCTTGGCGCAAGCTTCGCAGCAGTAGTGCTTGCCGTGGCGTGCAATCGGATGCTCGCCCAGTTTGCATGAGCATTTCGGGCAATCGCATTTACTTTCACTGTCGATCATGAGTCTGACTCCATTGTTGTGGTCGTCAGGCGCGACGGATGCGCACCGTATCACCAGTGTAGGAGCTGCCGCAGGCTGCGATCTTTTGATTTTTCAAAAGCAAGATCAAAAGATCGCAGCCTGCGGCAGCTCCTACAGGGGATCGCGTCAGGCCTGCCACGTAGCTCCCGCTTGAGTGCGCAGCGCTCACAGATTTTTAGGGCCGCTGCGCAGCCCAGCGTCGGATCGCCGCCCGGAGCCAAGCTCGCTCGCCACAATGGCATCATCAATCAGATACGGAACTGTCCGACCAGATTGCCCAAACGCTGACCGAGATCGGCCAGGCTGCGGGACGTCTGGGCGCCGAGTTGGGTTTCGTCGGCCACGTTGTCCACCGCCACCGCAATCTGATGCACGCTGCGGTTGATCTCTTCGGCCACGGCGGTCTGCTCCTCGGCGGCGCTGGCGATCTGCGCGTTCATCGAGTTGATGGTGCCGATCAGTTGGGCCATGGTGTCGAGTGATGCGCCCGCCTCGTTGGCCTGCGCGGACGTGCCGTCGCCAGCGTCGCTGGAACGGCGCATCGCTTCCACCGCCGATTGCGTACCGGCCTGCAGGCGATCGATCATGCCCTGGATTTCCTGGGTGCTGATTTGCGTGCGACTGGCCAGCGCCCGTACTTCGTCGGCCACCACCGCAAAACCACGACCGGCCTCACCGGCACGGGCCGCTTCGATCGCGGCGTTGAGCGCCAATAGGTTGGTCTGTTCGGCAATCGAACGGATCACCCCGAGCACGCTGACAATCGACGACACGTCTTTTTGCAGGCTGTCGAGGGACACGCCGCTGCTACGAATATCGTCCACCAATGCATGAATCTTCACGATGCTGCCGGCCACTACACGCTTGGCGGTCTGGCCTTCTTCGTCAGTCTGCTGGGCGGCGACGGCGGCGTTTTGCGCACTTTTGGCCACTTCTTGAGCGGCTGCCGACATCTGGTTGATCGCCGTGGCGACCTGGTCGGTCTCGTGACGCTGACGCTCCATCGCCTTATCAGAGCGCTGGGCATGATCGGACACCTGATTCACCAGCCCGGTCAGCTGTGAGGTCATTTCAGTGATCTGGCGCACCAAACCGTGGATCTTGTCGACAAAACGGTTGAACGAACCGGCGAGCTGGCCGAGCTCGTCCTGGCTGGTGATGCTCAGGCGCCGGGTCAGGTCGCCCTCGCCCGCCGCGATGTCATCGAGGTTGGCTTTCATCAGGTTCAGCGGACGCAGGATGGTGTTGGCCAGCAACATGCCGGCTGCAGCGATCACCAGCAGCACAACGGCGGCGATGCCGATGATGCTCAGCAACACGCCTTCCATGCGCTCCTGAACCTTGGCCTCGACCACCGCCACCTGCGCTTCGATACCGTCGAGGTTGACCGAGGTGCCGACGGCCATGTCCCACTTCGGCAGGTATTCGGTGTAGCCGAGTTTCGGCACCAGCACCTTGGTATTGCCGGGCAATGGCGAGCTGTATTGCAGGTAATGCGTGCCGTCCTTGGCGACTTTCACCAGGTCGCGATTGACGTAGACGCCGTTCGGATCACGGTTGTCCTTGAAGCTCTGGCCCACGCCTTCGGGGCTGTTGGCCTTGAACAGGCGCACGGTGTTGGAGTCGTAGCCGAAGAAGTAGCCGTCCTTGCCGTAGCTGATGCTCGACAGCAATTTGATCACCTGCGCTCGCGCGGCGTCCTCACCCGGGGTAGCGGCATCGTAGAGCGGTTTGATCGCGGTCATGGCCACGGCCACATAACTTTGCAGGGTGGCCTTGGCATCGCTGAGCAGACGCTGACGCGTCTCCTCGACTTCCTTGCGGGCCTGCTCCTGCAGAACGAACAACGTGGTCAGGCTGATGACCAGCGCAAAGAGCAGCACCGGGAGAACGGCAAGGGACAGGACTTTAGCCTTCAGGCTCATGCGCATGACGGTTCACTCTTTTTGATTTTATTGTTGTGGTTAAAGACTCTAACGGCACGCAAAACCAAAAGTTGAGCCAGCGTCACACCGATCCCCTGTGGGAGCGGGCTTTTGTGGCGAGGGGATTTATCCCCGTTCGGCTGCGAAGCAGTCGTAAAGCTTTTGGGGCCGCTTCGCAGCCCAGCGGGGATAAATCCCCTCGCCACACAAGCTCGTTCCCACAGGGGAAAGTGCTTACAACACCATCGCTGCCACCCAGCCGAACGCCAGCAGCGGCAGGTTGTAGTGCAGGAAGGTCGGGACCACGGTGTCCCAGATGTGGTGATGCTGGCCGTCGATGTTCAGGCCGGAAGTCGGGCCGAGGGTCGAGTCCGAAGCCGGCGAACCCGCATCGCCCAGCGCACCGGCGGTGCCGACGATGCACACGATGGCAATCGGGCTGAAACCCAGCTGCACGCACAACGGCACAAAAATCGCCGCCAGAATCGGCACGGTGGAAAACGACGAGCCGATGCCCATGGTCACCAGCAGGCCGACCAGCAGCATCAACAGTGCTCCGATGCCTTTGCTATGACCGATCCACGACGCCGACGCTTCAACCAGCGTCTGCACCTGGCCGGTGGCTTTCATCACTTCGGCAAACCCCGAGGCGGCGATCATGATGAAGCCGATCATTGCCATCATCTTCATGCCTTCGGTGAACAGGTCGTCGGTGTCGCGCCACTTCACGATGCCCGATACCGAGAAGATCAAAAAGCCTGCCAGCGCACCCATAATCATCGAGTCCAGCAGCAGCTGAATGATGAACGCCGCCGCAATGGCCGCACCCGCGACCATCAGGCTCAGCGGGTTGTACTGCACCGCGACCTGCTCGACCTGCTCGATCTTTTCCAGGTCGTAGACGCGTTTCTTGCGGTAACTGATAAACGCTGCCGCCAGACCCACTACCATGCCCAGCGCCGGAATGCCCATGGCATGGGTGACGTTGATGCCGCTGATATCAACGCCGCTGCGGGCCACGTTGGCCAGCAGGATTTCATTCAGGAAGATGTTGCCGAAACCCACCGGCAGGAACATGTACGGCGTGATCAGGCCGAAGGTCATGACGCAGGCGATCAACCGTCTATCCAGTTGCAGCTTGGTCAGCACATACAACAGCGGCGGCACCAGCAACGGAATAAACGCGATATGGATCGGCAGAATATTCTGTGAAGCGATGGCCACCACCCACAGCAAACCGATCAACAGCCACTTGACCGAACCGCCACCGTTGGCGTGCTGGCGATCGACCATGGCCAGGGCCTTGTCAGCCAGCGCATGGGCCAGGCCGGACTTGGCAATCGCCACCGCGAACGCGCCGAGCAAGGCATAAGACAACGCCACCGTCGCCCCGCCGCCGAGACCGCTATTGAACGCTTTCAGGGTGGCGTCGATGCCCAGGCCGCCGGTGAGGCCACCCACCAGCGCGCCGATAATCAGCGCGATCACAACGTGCACGCGGGACAGGCTGAGCACCAGCATGACGCCGACCGCGGCAATTACAGCATTAATCATCGTTACCTCAAGGCAAGCGAAATGAGTCCGGCCGGCAGTCTGCGAAGAGCCGCCAGCGGATCAGGGAATGGGTTTTATTAGAGGGCGCGCACTGTGCCGCAGAGTGGGGCCGGTGTCAAAGCGACTGGGGCTTATGGATGTGTAACGACATGTGATGTGGCGAGGGGGCAGGCGAACGAGTCGGCGCGGGTGAGCCAGTCGGTGAATAGCCTGGCGAATCAGCAGCAGAGTTTGATGGATCAGTTTCGCGTTTAACCCGATTGAACATCCACTGAAGATCCAATGTGGGAGCGGGCTTGCTCGCGAAAGCGGTGTATCAGTCGACATCTCTGCTGCCTGACACACCGTTTTCGCGAGCAAGCCCGCTCCCACAGGTTACTCGGTTGGCTGCAGAACGGTGTCAGTGTTTGGGGAGTTCGATGACAACGCTCAACCCGCCCCACTGGCTCTCCTCCAGCCGCAACACCCCGCCCCAGGTGTCGACGATGTCGCGCACAATCCCCAGTCCCAACCCATGCCCATCCGTCTGTTCATCCAGCCGCGTACCCCGGCTGAACACCTGAACACGCTGGTCCTCGGGAATCCCCGGCCCATCATCTTCCACACTCAACTGAAATCCTTCAGCCGTCTCGACCACGCTCAACCGCACCTCGGCATCCGCCCACTTACAGGCGTTGTCCAGCAGGTTGCCCAGCAGTTCCAGCAAATCTTCACGATCCCACGGCAACTGCAAACCGGCCGGTGCGCGATAGCTCAGTTCAAGGTGTTCGCCGTGGATCATGTTCAACGTGGCGAGCAATCCCGGCAGTTCCGCATCGCAATCAAACAGCGCCCCCGGCAGCGCATCGCCGGACAGCCGGGCGCGGTTGAGCTCACGGTTGAGTCGCTGCTGAACCTGCTCCAGTTGCGCCTTGAGAATCTTGCGCAGCTCGGGATGGGCATCGAGTTTTTCGCTGGAGGCCAGGCTCAATAACACGGCCAGCGGGGTTTTCAAGGCATGCCCGAGGTTGCCCAAGGCATTGCGCGAACGCTTGAGGCTGTCTTCAGTGTGCGCCAGCAAATGGTTGATCTGCGCCACCAGCGGTTCAAGTTCCACCGGCACCCGGTCATCCAGTTGCGAACGCTGCCCCTGCTGCAACTGGGCGATCTGCTCGCGGGCCCTTTCCAATGGGCGCAAGGCGCGGCGCACGGTGATCCGCTGCAACAGCAGAATCAGCAATAACCCCGCCAGCCCCAGGCCCAGACCGACTTGCTGCATGCGCTTGAAACTGTCGCGCACCGGGGTGTAGTCCTGGGCGACGCTGATGGAAATCGACTGGCCCAAACGGCGATAGTCCGAACGCAAGATCAGCAATTGCTGGCCTTCCGGCCCCAGTTGCAGGTTGCTGTGCAGGCCGGGATGGTCGAGGCGTGGCAGCTCTTGATCCCACAGAGAACGCGAGCGCCAATGGCTGTCGGCAAAATCGATGCGGAAGTAATGGCCGGAAAACGGTCGTTGATAGGCCGGCGACAGGTGCCGCTCATCCAGCTGCAAGCCCTGCGGCCCACGCACCAACGCCACCAACAAGCTTTCGCTGTCGTTGCGCAGCCCCGCCTCGAGGTAGCGCTGCAAACCCACTTCGAACAGCCACAGGCTGGTTTGCGCCAGCACCAGGCCGACGATCACCATCACGCTGATCAGCCCCAGGCTCAAGCGGCGCTGGATCGACCTCACTGCGCTTGACCGCCAAACAGATAACCCTGGCCGCGACGGGTTTCGATCACGCTGCGCCCGAGTTTGCGCCGCAGGTGATTGACGTGGACTTCCAGCACGTTGGAGTCACGCTCGGTTTCACCGTCATAGAGGTGTTCGGCGAGGTGGCTTTTGGAGAGGATCTGCTCGGGGTGCAACATGAAATAACGCAGCAGGCGGAATTCTGCGGCGGTGAGTTGGATGTCCGCGCCGTCGCGAGTCACGCATTGGCGGCCCTCGTCCAGGTGCAATCCCGCCGACTGAAGTGTCGGTTGATTGACCTGGCCATGGGAGCGGCGCAACAGCGCCTGGATGCGCAAGTGCAGTTCTTCAGGATGGAAGGGTTTGGTCAGGTAATCGTCGGCGCCCGCCTTGAGGCCTTCGATCCGTTCGGCCCAGGAACCGCGTGCGGTCAGGATCAGCACCGGCGTGGCCAGCCCGCCCGCGCGCCATTGCGCCAACACGTCGAGCCCCGGCAAACCCGGCAAACCCAGGTCGAGGATGATCAGGTCATAGGGTTCGCTGCTGCCCTGATACACCGCGTCACGGCCGTCGGCCAGCCAGTCCACGGCGTAACCCTGGCGGGTGAGGCCGGCCAGCAGTTCGTCGGCCAGGGGCACGTGGTCTTCCACCAGGAGCAAACGCATCGGTCAATCTTCCTTGTCTTTCAGTAACTGGCCAGTGGTGGCGTCGACGTCCAGCTCACGGACCACGCCTTCGGTGGTCAGCAACTCGACTTCATACATGTAGATGCCGCGTTTCTCTTCGAGCTCGGCTTCCAGCAGCTTCGACCCGGGATAGCGGTTCATTGCCTGCTTCAACAGTTGCTCAAGCGGCAGGATCACGCCTTGCTGACGCAGGCGCAGGGCTTCGTCCTGATCGAGGTCGCGGGCCAGTGTGACCGAGCAGAACGCAACAAGGGCCAGGGCCAGGTGGCTCACGGCGCGCGCGGATGAATGTGGCAAAAACGATTTCATTAAGTGTCCTGATGATCCTTGCGCAACAGTCCGTCAGTTGCGTCCAGTTCCAGCTCCCACTCCACGCCTTGCGGGTCGTTCAGCTCAATCCGGTAGAGGTAAATGCCGTACTTTTTTTTCAATTCGACGTCGATGATTTTCGAACCCGGATGCCTGGCCATGGCGACGGCCTCGACCTGCTCGATCGGCACAATGGTACCAGCGTCGATCAGGTTTCGGGCTTCGTCGGAGCGCAAGTCCCGAGTGTGGCCGAGATTGGCGGTCAGGCCGAACACGAGGAGTGAGATGAACAGGGCAGCGAGGATTTTCATGGGTGTCTCCGAAACTCTTATATTTTTCCGTTGGGCAGCACCTTAGCGACTCGAACTTAATTGAAACTGAATGGCCATCATTGGGTGTGACAACCCATAACCCTGTGGGAGCGGGCTTGCTCGCGAAGGCGGTGTGTCAGCGAATATATCTGGTGACTGACACACCGCTTTCGCGAGCAAGCCCGCTCCCACAGTAGATTTGTGGCGTTTCATGATCTGTTTATAATCCGTCCGCTTGCCAGACATCGAGACCGGTATGACCGCCATCCACATCAAATTCCCCTCCCTGACCCTCAAGGCCGGCCCCCGTGCCTTCGCGCGCATCCGTGAAAACGGTTTGAACGCCGCCGATGTCGGCACGCTGCCCGGCGCCGCCGGTGGGCCCAAGGCGTTGGGGATTCAAGGTCTGGACCTGGCGCTGTTCGGTGAATGGCTGCCCGCGGCGCCTCGGGAGCGATCGCTGATTGGCGCGTCGGTGGGTTCCTGGCGCTTCGCCAGTGCGTGCCTGCCGGACGCCGCCGAAGGCATCCGCCGCCTCGGTCACCTGTACACCGAGCAGAATTTTGCCAAGGGCGTGACCATGGCGCAGATCAGCCAAAGCTCCCAGCGCATGCTCAATGACCTGCTCGACGGCCGCGATGCCTCGATTCTGGACAACGCCCATTACCGACTGAACATCATGGTGGTCAAAAGCCATGGCCTGCTCGCAGACGATCATCGCGGTCGCCTCGGGTTGGGCCTGTCGTCGGTGATCGCCGACAACCTTCGTGGTCGCGCGCGGCTGTCGCGGCATTTCGAGCGGCTGATCATTCACGACCCGCGCCTGGCACCGCCGGTCAATGCGCTAAATGATTTCCCGTCGCGTTTCGTCGAGCTGAATGCCGGCAATCTGCGCCAGGCCTTACTCGCCTCGGGTTCCATTCCAATGGTGATGGAAGGCGTGCGCGACCTGCCGGGCGCTGGCGCCGGAACGTTCCGCGACGGTGGTCTGCTGGACTATCACCTCGACCTGCCTTACAGCGGCAACGACATCGTGCTGTATCCGCACTTCACCGACCGGGTCATTCCCGGCTGGTTCGACAAGACCCTGCCGTGGCGCCGCGCCTGCTCGACACGCTTGCAGGACGTTCTGTTACTGGCGCCGTCGAAGGAATACCTGGCGCGCCTGCCCTACGGCAAACTGCCGGACCGGAATGATTTCAAGCGTTTCATGGGCGATGTGCCGAGCCGGCAGAAATACTGGCGTGCGACCATGGATGAAAGTCGCAGGCTGGGCGATGAGTTTCTCGAACTGGCCGCCAACGGTCGTCTTGGCGAACGCTTGCTGACCCTTTAGTCAAGACAAACTGTTAAACTCGCCGCCTGCCCTCATCGCTGCGGCGATCGCCACCTGACAGAGCTGAAAAAACTGTGGAAATCTTCAAAGAATTTACCTTCGAATCCGCCCACCGCCTGCCCCACGTCCCGGACGGCCACAAGTGCGGCCGCCTGCACGGCCACTCGTTCAAAGTGGCGATTCATCTGAGTGGCGATATTGATCCGCATACCGGCTGGATTCGTGACTTCTCGGAGATCAAGGCGATCTTCAAGCCGCTGTATGAGCGGTTGGATCACAACTATTTGAATGACATTCCGGGGTTGGAGAATCCGACCAGTGAAGTGTTGGCCAAATTCATCTGGGCCGAACTCAAGCCATTGCTGCCGGAACTCAGCGCGATCCGCATCCACGAGACGTGCACCAGCGGTTGCATCTACCGCGGCGAATAAACCAGTCAAACTCATTCCCTGTGGGAGCGGGCTTGCTCGCGAAGGCGGTGTATCAGTCGTCATCTCTGTTGACTGACACACCGCCTTCGCGAGCAAGCCCGCTCCCACAAGGGTGTGCGTTTCGTCAGTGATCTAAAAAACAGCCTTCTTCGGCTGTTTTTTTATGCCTATGCTTTTTGGCTTGCACCGCCAAGAGGACGCACCCATGACTGACTGGCCGCTGGCTCAGACCTATCGCTTCAACGGGCACTCCGTTCGCTACGCCGTTCGGGGCGATGGCCCGCCGTTGGTGTTTGTGCATGGCACGCCCTTCTCTTCCTATGTGTGGCACCGGATTGCGCCGCACTTCATCACTTCGCACCGGGTGCACTATTTCGACTTGTTGGGTTACGGACTGTCCGAGAAGGTCGAGGGCGATGTGTCCCTTGGCGTGCAGAACGAACTGTTGGCGCAACTGCTGGACCATTGGGGCCTGGACTGCCCGGACGTAGTGGCCCACGATTTCGGCGGTGCCACGGTGCTGCGCGCGCACCTGCTGAACGGGAAAAATTACCGCAGCCTGACGCTGATCGACCCGGTGGCCCTGACGCCCCGGGGTTCGCCGTTTGTGCAGCATGTGCGCCAGCATGAGGCGGCGTTCAGCGGGCTGCCTGATTACATTCAGCGGGCGATCGTGCCGGCCTATATTCGTGGTGCAATCAAGCGGGAAATTCCGGACGAGGAACTCGCCGCTTACGTCCAGCCGTGGTTGGACGATCCGGGGCAAGCGGGGTTTTACCGGCAAATTGCGCAAATGGATGAACGCTATACCCGCGAGGTTGAAGGGTTGTACCCGACGGTTCGTTGCCCGGTGCAGATTCTGTGGGGTGAGGATGACCAGTGGATTCCCATCGAGCGTGGCCGCGCACTGCAGCAGATGATTCCGGGGGCGCAGTTTCACCCCATCCCCAATGCCGGGCATCTGGTTCAGGAAGATGCGCCCGAAGCCATCGTCGCGGCGTTGTTGCGGTTTTTGCCATCCTCCTGAAGAAACCCACATCCCCGGTGGGAGTGGGCTTGCTCGCGAAGGCGGTGTGTCAGGCACCAGAGATGTCGACTGACCCACCGCATTCGCGAGCAAGCCCGCTCCCACATGGATCTTGTGTTCTTTCAGGTGCACCGGTTTCGTGCCCTTCCCCGCTCCAAACTTCCCCGCTCGTCTATACATAACCACAGCCCTGGAGTTTGGCACGACCACTGCAACCCCCTCTCGCGTCACCCATTCAGCAAGGAACGCCCCATGACGCACAACGATCCCGGCAACGATTACCCCCTCAGCGAAGTCCCGATGCACGCCCGCAAAGGCCTGGCCTCAACCGCCATGGTGTTACTGGGTTTCACCTTTTTCACTGCCACCATGTTCGCCGGCGGCAAGCTCGGCGTTGCGTTCAGCTTTGGCGAGATGATGGCGGTGATCATCGTTGGCAATCTGCTGCTGGGCCTCTACGCCGCAGGCCTTGGCTACATCGCCTTCAAGAGCGGCCTCAATTCGGTGTTGATGGGGCGGTTCTGCTTCGGTGAGGTGGGCAGCAAGCTCAGCGACCTGATCCTCGGCTTCACCCAGATCGGCTGGTATGCCTGGGGCACGGCCACGGCGGCCGTGGTGCTGGGCAAGTATTTCGAATTGAGCGATGGCACCGTGCTGGGCCTGATGGTGGTGTTCGGCCTGGTGTTTTGCGCCACGGCGTACGTCGGTTATCGCGGACTGGAGATTTTGTCGTACATCGCGGTGCCGGCGATGATGCTGCTACTGATGCTGTCGATGTGGGTCGCCACGGTGAAAGTCGGCGGGCTCGATGGATTGCTGGCCGTGGTCCCGACCGGCACTCTGGACTGGTCGACCGCGATCACCCTGGTGTTCGGCACCTTCGTCAGCGGCGCCACGCAAGCCACCAACTGGACGCGTTTTTCCCGTTCGGCGCGGGTCGCGGTGCTGGCCAGCCTGATCGGTTTCTTCATTGGCAACGGCCTGATGGTGCTGATCGGCGCCTACGGGGCCATCGTCTACCAGCAACCGGACGTGGTCGAAGTGCTGCTGTTGCAAGGTTTCGCGATGGCGGCGATGGCGATGTTGCTGCTGAACATCTGGAGCACCCAGGACAACACCATCTACAACTTCGCCGTCGCCGGCTGCAACCTGCTGCGCACCGGCCGTCGCAAGACCGTGACCCTGGCCGGCGCAGTGATCGGCACGCTGCTGGCACTGCTGGGCATGTACGACCTGCTGGTGCCGTACCTGATTCTGCTGGGTACGGTGATTCCGCCGATCGGCGGCGTGATCATGGCGGACTTTTTCTTTCGCTACCGTGGTCAATATCCTCGACTGGCCGATGCGCAATTGCCGGCCTTCAACTGGCCCGGCCTCACCGCTTATGCGGTCGGCACAGTCGCCGCGTTCGTTTCGCCATGGGTCGCGCCGCTGGTAGGGATTGCCGCTGCCGCGCTAACGTATGTGCTATTGACCGGCCTGCTCGGTGCCCGCAGCGCCAACGCACCCTTACAAGATCTCTAAAAGGATTCACCTGATGCACATCATCAACGCTCGCCTGCGCAACCAAGAAGGCCTGCATGAGTTGCACCTGGAAAACGGCCTGATCAGCAACGTTGCCCGTCAGACCGAAGCGCCGACCCTGGGCCCCGATGATCTGGACGCCGGTGGCAACCTGGTGGTGCCACCCTTCGTCGAGCCGCACATTCACCTCGACGCCACGCTGACCGCCGGCGAGCCGCGCTGGAACATGAGCGGCACGCTGTTCGAAGGCATTGAGTGTTGGGGCGAGCGCAAGGTGACCATTACCGAGGAAGACACCAAGACCCGGGCGAAGAAGACCCTCCAGACCCTCGCCGCCCACGGCATCCAGCACGTGCGCACTCACGTCGACGTGACCGATCCGCAGCTCACCGCGTTGAAGGCAATGCTCGAAGTGCGCGAGGAAAGCCGACACTTGATCGACATGCAAATCGTCGCGTTTCCCCAGGAAGGCATCGAGTCGTATCGCAACGGTCGCGAGCTGATGGAAGAAGCGATCCGCATGGGCGCCGACGTGGTCGGCGGGATTCCACATTTCGAATACACCCGCGATCAGGGCGTGAGTTCGGTGAAATTCCTCATGGACCTGGCGGAGCGCACCGGTTGCCTGGTCGACGTGCATTGCGATGAAACCGACGACCCGCATTCGCGCTTTCTCGAGGTGCTGGCAGAGGAAGCCCGCAGCCGCGACATGGGCTCGCGGGTCACGGCCAGCCACACCACGGCCATGGGTTCTTACGACAACGCGTACTGCGCCAAACTGTTTCGCCTGCTCGGGCATTCGGGGATCAGTTTTGTCTCCTGCCCGACCGAAAGCATCCACCTGCAAGGGCGCTTCGACAACTTCCCGAAACGCCGTGGCGTTACCCGGGTGAATGAGTTGCTCGAAGCGGGGATGAACGTGTGTTTCGGCCAGGATTCGATCGTCGACCCGTGGTATCCGCTGGGTAACGGCAACATTTTGCGGGTGCTCGAAGCGGGTCTGCACATCTGTCACATGCTCGGGTATCGCAACCTGCAAAGCGCGCTGGACCTGGTGACCGACAACAGCGCCAAGGCCATGGCGTTGGGTGATCGTTATGGACTGGAGCGCGGGCGGCCGGCGAATTTGCTGATTTTGTCGGCGGACAGTGATTATGAGGTGATTCGTAGTCAGGGGTTGCCGCTGTACTCCGTGCGCGCGGGCAAGGTGTTGATGAAGCGGGAGATGCCGGTGGTGCAATGGGCGGACCTACCCTGAATTTTTGGTGATTGTGCCGGCCTCTTCGCGAGCAAGCCCGCTCCCACAGTGGATTTGTGAACGACACAGATCCAATGTGGGAGCGGGCTTGCTCGCGAAGGCAATCTCAATATCACCCCATCAACCGCGCCGTACCAAACAGGCTGACCCGACTCAATTCGCCCTGCTCTTCTTCCAGCAAAATCGGCGCCGTACCACCGGGCATCACCACTTTCACTTCACCCGCCACCACCCAACCCACCCGCCAGGCCGCACACGCCACCGCGCTCGCGCTGGTGCCGGACGAGGCCGTCGGCCCTTCCCCACGTTCAAACACCCGAGCAGCAATTCGCCCCTCGGACTCACGCATCGCCCATTGCAAATTGATACCCGCCGGACACGGCCGCCCTGCCCCGGTCGGCATGGCGTAGGCAATTTGCGTCAAGCCTTCGGACAACCTCGCTTCGCGCATCTGCTCATTCGCCGGCAATGCCTGCGCATTGTCCACAAGTGTTACGCAGTGCGGATTGCCGACCCGCACGAACTGGCTGCGAGACCAGGCCGGATCCAGTGCCGACAGCGGTTGTACGTGGCTAAGCTCACGATCGTTGAATGCCACGCCGGGCACCCCTTGAGCACTGACCGCCTCCGGCCCGAACGCCGGTTTGCCCAGATCCAGCCAGAAGCCCTGCACACCTTCGACTTGCGCGCTGTTCACTGATGTTTCACCCGGTGAAGGCGTATCGGCCTTGTCGTGATGAACCCTGAGTACACAGGCCTCGTTTTCCGGAAACAGCCCTTGGTCACTGAGCGCCCGGGAAAAAATCGTCAGCCCGTTGCCACTGCGCTCAGCCAAGGTGCCGTCGGTGTTGACGATCAACAGATCGAACGGCGGCGCTGATTGAAACGGCCCCACCAGCAGTCCATCGCAGCGATGGTCCTTGCTGCGGGGCGGTTGCGTGCCCGGCGCCCAGGCGCAGAACGCCTCGATGGCCGACAACGTCCATGCCGCGCGGGCTTGCGCCGCGAGACTGGCCTGTTCAGGTAAATCGATCCCTTCGCGACGCACCGCGTCAGGCGCCACCACCGCGTAGATGTTGCCTCGCGCATCGTAGAACGGCGTCATGGCGCCTCCTGTACAAACATCGAAGGCGACAACATATCGCGAAACAGCGAAGGGCTGTGCAAGGATGTCACCCTGCCTGAACGCGAAACCGTCCGGACGCTGATCGAACCTCACCGGTGAGTCACTGTCCCTTGGGGACGCGACGTTTTTTGCCAAGGATCGATATGACCAACCTCAACACCCAGACCACCTTCGTGCCCGGACGCCTGGAGCAGATGTCCACGCGCGTGGCTTTTTTCATCGCCGGGTTCGGGATTGCCGCGTGGGCGCCGCTGGTGCCGTACGCCAAGGCACGGGCCGGGCTGGATGAAGGGACCCTCGGTTTGCTCTTGTTGTGCCTGGGGGTGGGCTCGATTCTGGCGATGCCGATGGCCGGGATTCTGGCCACGCGTTTCGGCTGCCGGCGCGTGGCGGTCGGCGGGACCTTGTTGATCTGTGCGGCCCTGCCGCTGTTGGCGACGGTGTCGTCGATACCCGCGCTGATCGCGGCATTGTTCATGTTCGGCGCGGGCCTGGGCACGGTGGATTCGACGGTGAACCTGCAAGCGGTGATCGTCGAACGGGCCAGCGGCAAGACCATGATGTCGGGTTTCCACGGGCTGTTCAGCCTTGGCGGGATTGTCGGTGCGGCGGGCGTCAGCGCGTTGCTCGGCTTTGGGGTTTCGCCGCTGGGGGCAATGCTGGTGGTGATCGTGCTGCTGCTGATCGCGCTGTGCAAAGCCGCGCCGCACATGTTGCCCTATGGCAGTGAAAGTTCGGGGCCGGCATTTGCCGTGCCCCACGGCATCGTGCTGTTCATCGGCGGAATGTGCTTCATCGTGTTCCTCGCCGAAGGCGCGGCGCTCGACTGGAGCGCGGTGTTCCTGGCGCAGGAACGCGGGATCGACACGGCGTATGCAGGCCTGGGTTATGCCGCGTTTGCCTTGACCATGACCGTGGGCCGGTTGACCGGAGACGCGATTGTCCACCGCCTCGGCGCGACTCGGGTGCTCGTGGTCGGTGGACTGACGGCGGCCGGGGGTCTGTTTCTGGCGACATTCGCACCCAGCTGGGAGCTGGCGCTGGTGGGTTATGCGCTGTTGGGGGCTGGCTGTTCGAACATCGTGCCGGTGCTGTACACCGCCGTGGGCAAACAGACGGTGATGCCGGAAAGCGTGGCCGTGCCTGCGATTACGACGCTGGGTTATGCGGGGATTCTGGCGGGGCCTGCGGTGATCGGTTTCATCGCCCACGGCAGCAGTTTGAGTTTTGCCTTCGGGCTGATGGCGGTGTTGCTGGTGGCGGTGGCTATCGGCGGGAAAGTGTTGAAAGTCTGAACACAAAATGTGTGTACGACGCTCAACAAGTGTGGGAGCGGGCTTGCTCGCGAAAGCGGTCTGTCAGTCACATTTATGTTGGATGTGAAACCGTATTCGCGAGCAAGCCCGCTCCCACATTAGATCTTTATCGTAAACAAACTTTTGTTCACTGGAGATCCCTGTAAAAGCGGGCTTGCCCGCGATGAAGGCGACTCGGCGTATCAGAACCCGACACTGGCCTGCACAAAGAGCGTGCGTGGCGCGCCGACGTAAATGCCGGAGTTGTTGTCGCTTGTTTTGCCTTCGGGTTGCTGGCGGTGTTGCTGGTGGCGGTGGCTATCGGCGGGAAAGTGTTGAAAGTCTGAACACAAAATGTGTGTACGACGCTGAACAAGTGTGGGAGCGGGCTTGCTCGCGAAAGCGGTCTGTCAGTCACATTTATGTTGGATGTGAAACCGTATTCGCGAGCAAGCCCGCTCCCACATTAGATCTTTATCGTAAACAAACTTTTGTTCACTGGAGATCCCTGTAAAAGCGGGCTTGCCCGCTCCCACATTAGATCTTTATCGTAAACAAACTTTTGTTCACTGGAGATCCCTGTAAAAGCGGGCTTGCCCGCGATGAAGGCGACTCGGCGTATCAGAACCCGACACTGGCCTGCACAAAGAGCGTGCGTGGCGCACCGACGTACATGCCGGAGTTGTTGTCGCTTGTTTTGCCTTCGGGTTGATGGCGGTGTTGCTGGTGGCGGTGGCTATCGGCGGGAAAGTGTTGAAAGTCTGAACACAAAATGTGTGTACGACGCTGAACAAGTGTGGGAGCGGGCTTGCTCGCGAAAGCGGTCTGTCAGTCACATTTATGTTGGATGTGAAACCGTATTCGCGAGCAAGCCCGCTCCCACATTAGATCTTTATCGTAAACAAACTTTTGTTCACTGGAGATCCCTGTAAAAGCGGGCTTGCCCGCGATGAAGGCGACTCGGTGTATCAGAACCCGACGCTGGCCTGCACAAAGAACGTGCGTGGCGCGCCGACGTACATGCCCGAGTTGTTGTCGCTTGAGCGGGTGAAGTACTGCTTGTCGAAGATATTTTTCACCCCGGCGCCGACTTTCAGGTTCGACAGCTGCGCGCCAAAGTCATAACCACCCCGCACGTTCCAGGTGACGTAGCCCGGAATGTCGCCGTACTGACCGTCGGCGGTGCCTTCGGTGATGTAGTTGTTGGTGAAGCTGCCATCGCCATTCACCGCAACGCCCGGCGAGCGCTGTTTGGACTGGGCAAACGCATCGAGGTTGTAGGTCCAGCGGTCGATGTCGTAACGCAGGCCGGCGGTCGCTACCTGACGCGAGTAGAACGGCAGGTCGCGGCCCTTGAAGCCGGGAATCTCGCCTTCATAAACGGCGCGCGTGTAGGTGATCCCGGCGTTGGCGGTCAAGCCGTCGAGCCGTGAGTCCAGTGCCGCCATGTCGTAGTGCATCGAAGCCTCGATGCCCCGGTGCGTGGTCGCGCCGAGGTTGGTCCAGCCCGCGTCGTTGCTGATGTACTGCAACTCTTTATCGAAGTCGATGTAGAACAGCGTCACTTCGCCGCCCCACACGTCATCGTTGTAGCGCGTGCCGACCTCATAGGTCTTGGCCTTTTCCGGCTCCAGACCATTGGCGGTGCTGTCACCCGTGCCACCCTGGCCGAGCTGGAAATACTGCAGGCTACCGAACGAGGTTTCGTAGTTGGCGAACAGCTTCCAGGCATCGGAAATGTGATACATCACGCTCAAGGCCGGCAACGGCTCGTTGCTTTCGATGCTGCGGTTCTTTTCCAGCACGCGCTTGCCGGCGGTGTCGAGCACGGGGCGATCGTGCCAGTCGGTGCTGATGTGTTCGAAACGAATGCCGGGCGTGATCGTCCAGTTGCCGACATCGATTTTGTTATCCACGTACACCGAGTTGGCTTCAGTGCCGCCGGTGCGATCCTGATACACATGGCCGTCCGAACCCGGGCGCACCACCGGTTCGTTGTTGACCAGCGCCAGACGGCTGGCCTCTTCGTGCATGCCTTCCTTCAGGTAGCGATATCCGACGCTGACTTCCTGGGTGGTCGGGCCGACGTCGAACACATGGGACACCCGTGGCTCGATGCCGAAGGTGTAGTAAGTGCGCGGGAACGAGCCGAGGGTCTTCTGATCGCGGGCGGCAATGTTGCTGCCACGGAAGCTGTCCGAGTAGTAGGTCAGCACTTCGGCCTGAGTGCGGTCATCGATCTGCCGCGCCCACTTGAACGAGATGTCCTTGCGACGCCCGCTGAAGTTGTCGTTGTTGCGGTCGGACTGAAACGGATTGGCGTCGTATTGCTTCTGGGTCAGGCCGCCGGGCATGTCGGCGCTGGCGTCGTAGTAGTGCAGGTTGAGGCTGAAATCGTCGACATCGGTCGGTGCCCAATGGGTCTTGAGAATCACGTCGTCGATGTCGTTGCCATTGTTGCGCTCACGGTAACCGTTGCCGTTCACGCCCGAGTACAACAGCGCCACGCCGATACCGTTGTCCGCGGTGCCGCCGGCGAACGCCGTGTCGATATGCTTCCAGCCACCGTGCCGGGAGGTTTCCAGGGTGGTGCCGATTTCAGCGGAGGCTTTTTCCGGGATGGCGCGGGTCACGAAATTGATCACACCGCCGACGTTCTGCGGCCCGTAGCGCACGGAGCCGGCACCGCGAACCACGTCGATGCTCTCAAGGTTGCCCGAGGAGATCGGTGCCATGGACAACTGTGGCTGGCCATACGGGGCGAAGGCGGCTGGCACGCCGTCGATCAGCACCGTGGAGCGTGGTGACAGACGCGACGTCAGGCCTCGTACACCGACGTTCAGGGAAATGTCGCTGCCGCCGGTGCCGTTGGCGTCCTGCACTTGCACACCCGGCACGCGCTTGAGCACGTCACCGACGTTCATCGCACCCTGCTCGACCATGGCTTCGCGGCGAATCACCGTCCGCGCGCCAGGGTGGTTTTGCACCACGGCGGCATCGGCGTCGCCAAGCCAGTCGCCGACGACCTTGATGTCGGTCACGCCCAGTTCCAGCGGGCCGTTGGCGGCGGAAGTCGGCGCGGGAGTCAGGGTCACCGAACCCTCGTCGATCTGATACTCAAGGCCGCTGCCTTGTAGCAACTGGCGCAGGGCCTGTTCCGGCGAGAGATTGCCGTCCACCGCCGGCGCTTGCTTGCCGGCCACCAGCTCAGGGCTGAAGAACACCTGAAGCGAGGTTTGCTGGCCCAGTTCACTCAGCGCCTGACCCAGGGGTTGCGCCGGGATATGGATCGCGTCGGCGGCAAAGGCCTGAGGCAACGCAACGTTGACCGCCAGCGCGAGGGCCAGCGGCAACCAAGGGGATTTATTATTTTTAGCGGTGGATTTTTTCACGTCGAACGTAGTCCTGTGGATCGCAAAAGTGTGCGCTTGTTAATGCAAACCAGTTGCAGTTGGACAAGAAGACGATGAACTCGAAAAAAACCTGAATTTATTTTGAAATTATTTCCTGACTGCCGTCATCGAGGGTGCGCACGGCCACCGGCAGGATGTTCGGCAAGGCCTTGAGCAGCGCGTCGGTGTTGTCGGATCTGAACACGCTGGTCAGGCGCAGATGGCCGACGTTGTCGCTGCCGACGGTGAGGGGTTTCTCCCGATAGCGCGACACTTCCTCGGCCACTTCGGCCAGGCTGGCGTTGTTGAACACCAGTTTGCCGCTGCGCCAGGCGGTCAATTCCGCCGGGTTAACGGCATACGCCGCCGCGACAGTGCCTTGGCCGTCAACGCGTGTACCGAGGCCGGCGGTGAGATTGATGAATTCATTGTCGGGCGCACCGCGCCCCTGAACCTTGACTGTGCCCTGCTCCACCACGACCCGGGTTTCGCTGACGCTGCGACGCACATCGAAGCGGGTGCCGGTGACCTTGACCTTGCCGCTGCCCGCCTC
This sequence comes from Pseudomonas sp. LBUM1670, assembly GCF_059695695.1. Classification (NCBI taxonomy): domain Bacteria; kingdom Pseudomonadati; phylum Pseudomonadota; class Gammaproteobacteria; order Pseudomonadales; family Pseudomonadaceae; genus Pseudomonas; species Pseudomonas sp. LBUM1670. Next base: position 3,893,566 of record NZ_CP166783.1, read on the forward strand.
GACCACGAATGGCCGATCGCTGTCGTGCGCGACGCTGAACATGGCCTCGCCTTCCGTCAGCTCGATGGCACGATGGCTTTTTTCATAGCGCACCTGGAGGCGGCTGCGGCTGTTCAGATCGATCACCGAACCGTCCGGCAACGCCACCTGGCGACGCTCGCCCAGTGCTGTCGAATACTCGGCGGTATAAGGCGCCGGTTGATTCAAACCGCTGAACAGCCCCAAACCCAGCGCCACGGCCAATACACTGGCCGCCACCGCATAACGCATCAGCGGACGACGTTTGCTGCGGGCCGGCGGGGTTTCACACAAGGCTTGCAGACGCGCGGCGGGCACAAGATCCGCCGCCGTCCACAAGCCCTGAAGCCATTGAAATTCGTCGCGATGCTGAGGGTGCTCGTTCAGCCACAGCTCGAAGCGTCGATATTCCTCGACGTCGACGGCCGGCTCCTGCAAACGCACAAACCACTGCGCCGCCTCATCGCGAACCGTTGTTTGCCCGCACGCACAATCACGAGTATCCATCATGGAAGTTCCTGTTTGGCTGGGGGTGAGAAGGCTCGGCGCCCTTGTTTCGTGTAGGAGCTGCCGAAGGCTGCGATCTTTTGATTTTCGGCAATCTCAAGGTCCCCAAAAGATCGCAGGCTTCGCCAGCTCCTGAAAAAGCCAGCGCACATCATGATTGCAGTCCGTCGAGGCGGTCGCGCAGATGCCGCAGGGTGCGGATCATATACTTTTCCACCATGTTCTTGGACAGTCCCAGGCGTTCGGCGATTTCGGCTTGGGTCAGGCCTTCGATCTTCTGCCAGACGAACACCTTGCGACAATTGACCGGCAGCTCGGTAAGCGCCCGCTCGATGGAATCAGCCAACTGGATCGCCTGCATGAAATGCTCCGGGTCGCCGGACGACGACACACTGTGATCGATCGCCTCCGACTCCATGGCGCCCCGCCGATCCTCACGTCGATAACCATCCACCGCTATGTTGCGAGCAGTCTGGTGCAAATATGCCCGGGGTTGTTCCACTCCCGCCGAATCGGACTCAAGCACCCGCACGAAGGTGTCGTGGGCCAGATCCTCAGCCTGTTGACGATTTCTCAGGCGACGGGTCCAGGTGCCAACCAACTCTTCGTAATGCTCGAAAAAGCCGTGTCTGCGGGGCAGCTTGGGGGTCATTGCGGTGTGCTGTGAAGACGGGGCGTGAATAGTAATGCTTCCTATTAACCGGAAGCAATGGGACGCCGAAAGGTGCCCGTTTTTCTATGCTGCTCTGTCGTCTCTGAGGCCGCCTTCGCGAGCAAGCCCGCTCCCACATTCGACCGTGTTCGTCTGAAGAAACCGGGTCGAATGTGTGCGGGCTTGCTCGCGAAGGCGCCAGATCAATCACCCATCTTTGACTGATTCACATCGAGCGAGCGCCCGTTTTTCTGCGCTAAAACCTGCCCCTGCAATCGTCGCCCCACGACATCCAGCAGATCACAGCCGTCGCGCAGTGAAGTCACCAACACTCGCGCCAACTCACTGTGGACACCTTCGCCACACGCAAAACTCTCCAGCAGTTGTGTTGCGGTACGAATGCGGTAGGCCGCGGTTTCATGCAACACGTCCAGTGGCGCTTCAGTGTCGATCAGCAATGACGGGACGCTGCAGTCGATGCCGGTAACAGGCATGTATCGATCCATGACGAAAAACCTCCATTGGGAAAAGAACGCAACTACTCAACGCTGGCCGTTGGACGGCACTTAAGACGACCCCCGGGGTGGCGCCAGGTTATCCAGCGCTCGATTGACCAACAGCTCGCCAATTGCGGACAGTTGCTGGATGGTCAATATGATTTGGCGACGCGGCCCCTCCAGTTCCCGAGCGAGATCGGTGGCCATCACACTCAGGGAAGCGAGCGTTTCCGAGACGTGACAGAGCATGGCTTCCGTATCGGCATCCGGCACGACGGTGAAGAAATGGCTGGCTGATTCGGGACGTTTGTGATTGCGCAGGGGCACGCTGACGAGTTGTGTGGAGACTTTAGAGGGCTTGGGTGAATGGACGGTATCGCGGACCGGAAGGGCTGACTGTTCGGTTGCAATTGGGGTGGCTTTTTTCATGCCAGAGCTCCTTTCAAGGTTGAGAAAGCGTCCGTCTCTTGCCAACCATAATTGGTTGACGGTTATACATGGCGGACCGGTAGATTTATTACCAGAAAATTCCATTTTATTAATCAAACAAATTTACATCTGTGTAATTAAATGATTCGTAACCGGCCAATCATTTTGAAATTCAAACAGTTCCAGACCTTAATCGCCAATACTTCATCACCCCAACAAACTTCTGGCACTTCCTAACTACTGTAAGACCATTCGTCAAACCTGGTAGGTAGCTTCTTACATACAATGACTGCGCCAAATTGCGTAATGAAAAACTATTCATCGTTGCGCGACGCGCTTGAAAAATTTATTTTTTGTTCGGGTGACAGGTGTGTAGGATGCTGCACTCAAAGAGGGTCATCCCCGTACGCATGATCTATTGCAACAACAAGCAAATGGCAGATATTGAATGCACAAAAAAGATAAAACAGAAAAATTAAAAAACAACATTAAATACCTGATTAAGAGCCGGGGAGAGACTCGGCTTCCCGGCTTAGCCGGTTGGACACTCGACGAACCCTACGGAGAGGTGATTACGCATGTGTCATCTGTGTTAGTAGCCTCCTGCATATCCTTCCTTTTCTCTGAATACGTCAACTCTTATCTTTTGAGCAGGATAAAAAAATTAACAAATTCAAGATTTCTATTTTTACGAGTTTTCTGTAGTACTTTTTTTGCAGTGATAATAGATAGTTTTCTGTTTTGTTTTATTGCATTTTATGGAGCCATGCAAAATAGCGACATACTCAAAATCGTCTATATTCAAATAGCTATAAAAATGTGCTTCGCAGTTTTCAACATTTTACCTGCCTACGGAGCAAGATCACTATTTAAAAAGTATATAGCTGCCGGCCAACCTATATAAAGCCTGAGGGAGCTAGTGTGCTGTTCTCTAAATAACTTTTCTGTGGTCTTGGCTACATTTCCTCTGTCATTCAGCGCTCGGGAGAACGCAAGTGAACGCCCAAGAGATTGTCCTCAGCCCAGAAGAACAAGCCGAACTGAGCCGCAGAGTACGCTCGGCCACCATCAGCCAACGCTCAGGCCGTCGTGCGCTCGTTTGACCGGATTCTCACTCCCCACAATCACCGCTTCACGCATGAAGTTTCAATTCCAGACCGATAAGCCCACAAGGATGAAGACAAAATCATGAGCTCAGCATCACTGCAAAGCCGCTTCGAAAAAGTTGCAACAAACAAATCTATGCAAGAGTTTGGCAAAATGTTCATTGAGGCATTACCCAGACATCTTGGAAATTTAAAGATACCTGGCCGGACTATAGTCGATAGTCTCAGAAGAGAACCTCTATTCCCGCAGGTTGAGCAAACTGCCGAAATTCAGAACGCAATGCATGAGGTGCTCGACCACCCAATTACTCAAGAGGCTCAAACCCAAGCCGAGAATGCGTTCAACGCATTCCTGGGAAAAAATGAGACAGATGCCGGTGTTTTGAAATTTTTCAATGGTTGGAATGAAACCCATAAAACAACTAGCTTGGTCTCCGCTAAAATCATTATGCGTTTATCAGCGGATGCTCTATCCATATCCGCCGAAAACAGAGCCGACTATAATAATGTTATGGCACATATGCATGAAGTCGCGAAAGACGACTTTGGCCTCGGACACAAAGGCCATGATGGCATGTACGGCTATATGACGGCAGCCTTTGGCGCGCAAGGCTGGGTGAATAGTCAGTATGAGGTTTATGAGTGTGAAGAGTTTTCGGCATTCCTATACGAAACTGGCGTGGCGAAACATAAGTCACCTATGGACTCTATTGAGCATAAACAATCCATCATGGATGCTATGATGGTTTCCATCGCTTCAGAGCTTTGGAACGGACGTGAATATAATTTCATCGCTCAACACATTGAAGAAAAGCTTCTTTCTTTCAATCCATTATTGAGTAGCAACGTTCAAAACCTGCGAAATGCAAAAGGTTATATATTTGGCCACGCTGGCGAGGTGGAAAACAAGCATGGATTACACGCTTTAGCTGCAGCACAAACTTATGGTCGAACGGTAGACTTAAAATTTGATATTGATCGCCTCAAAAAAATAATGCTTGATTACAACAAGCGTGTCGGAAAGGCGTTCAGCTCTTTGCATGGGGCATTGACCTCGACAAGCTAATACATCGCGGACGCTCACGTCGACTCCTCTTATACCCGAATCTTCCGTGCTAGCTGGCAAATTAAAGGTAGGAAACCATGAGACACTCCGATCAATCTATTTCAATTGCACTGCAGGTTGATCGGAACGCCTAATCAGAATAATACTTATAGAGCAAATGTAATAATTCTCAGTAATTAACGAAAATTTCGACTGGATACTTAATGGACTTTGAGCACGTATTAATCGCGTTAGGTTTTTTTGCTTTTTGCGGCGGCTTGATTGACGCAGCAGTCGGCGGAGGTGGATTGGTACAGGTACCAGCACTTATACACGGTTTACCCGGCTATAGTCTTGCTACAGTTCTTGGAACCAATAAACTAGCTGTTTTAGCGGGCAATCTCTCGTCTATATCTACTTATTTGACAAGAATTAGAATTGTATGGAAGCTTATGCTTCCAACTATGATTTCAGCATTTATATTTGCATTTATTGGTGCTCTATCAGTTTCTCTCATCCCCAAAAAACTTATGGAATATGTTGTTTTTATTATCTTGATTGCAATGGCGACTTATACCTTTATCAAAAAAGACTTAGGCCGATTCAGCTCTCACATCCAATGCGGCAGGAAAGAAATCCTCCTTGGAGTTTTTTTCGGAGGTTTAATCGGCTTTTATGATGGAGTCTTCGGTCCGGGCAGCGGCAGCCTCCTTCTTTTTATTTTTGTGAAATACTTCGGGTTCGATTTTCTAAATGCTTCAGCTTCAGCAAAACTTGTTAATTTGGGAACATTTAGCGCCGCACTGATGTTTTTCATCCCTTCCGGCAACATTTTATGGACTGTAGGTGGAGTCGTTGGCCTATGTAATATTGCCGGCTCTCTCACTGGGGTATTTCTAGCTCTGCGTTATGGAAGCGGTTTTATTCGAATATTTTTTCTGATTTTACTTCTATTCCTCATCGGAAGGATGGGAGTGTCCTTATTCCTTTAACCTTCATTCATCTTAATGCGTAGCGTTCCCTCCCCGCCTCCATCAATGGGACAGCTACAGGCCAACACATTCCAAGGTTGCTCTCCGCCCCCTCGCAAAGCTTGGATATTTCACCTGCTGTCCATCACGCCAAGCCGTCTTGAAAGCTGTTGCGCCACTTCAATTTCTGCACGATGGCGCTGGCCATAATCAAACGTAATGCAATGAATTTCGTCGTACATCGGCAATGCATGGATTAAGCAGGTGGTTGAGTCCTGTCCGCCGCTGAAATCGATAACGGCCTTTCTGGTCATGGTTTGTTCTTCCTTGGGAGTGTCCCGGCAGGGTGCCGGGGGCCATTGACCCTATCGGTAAGCTCAAACTCTGGCTGTGGGACGTTTCCGAAATTACCGTCTCCCATTTCCGTTTGTGTCATTTCTTTGCTGGATGAACGTGGCGAACACCCTGTGATGCAGCCCTTGATCTTTTCCTTTGCAGTCGCAGTAATCATTACCCCGATAAATCTCTGTTTTCTCTGAGGCCGCCTTCGCGAGCAAGCCCGCTCCCACATTCGACTGTGTTCGTCTGAAGAAACCGGGTCGAATGTGGGAGCGGGCTTGCTCGCGAAGGCGCCAGATCAATCACCCCATCTTTGACTGATTCACATCGAGCGAACCACCTGACGACCGGCAACAAAAATAAATTGCCAGCAAATATGACATGCGTCATATTACGTGCGTAATTAAATGCCGTTTTCTACAGGTAATCTTCCATGACCAGCATGTCCCCCGTTGAGCCCGACCTGGCTGTCCCGGTGACCACGCCAAAGCCTCCCCTGCTCAAACGCCTGCTCCTGTCGACACTGGGCATCGCTGCACTGGTGCTGGCCGGTGTGTACGCCGCGCACTGGTGGACCGCTGGCCGTTTCATCGAGGAAACCGACGATGCCTACATCGGTGGCGATGTGACGGTGATCGGGCCGAAAGTCGCCGGTTACATCGAAGAAGTGCTGGTCACCGACAACCAGAAAGTGAAGGCCGGTGATGTGCTGATCCGCCTCGACTCCCGCGACTTCCGCGCCTACCTGGCCAAGGCCGAAGGCGCGGTCGCTGCAGAAGAAGCCTTGCTCGCCAACCTCGATGCCACGGAACAACTGCAACAGGCTGTGATCGGTCAGGCCCGCGCCGGTATCGACGCCGCCGGCGCCGAAACCGCCCGCTCGCGGGATGACAACGCGCGCTACAAAAAACTGGTGAACAGCAATGCCGTCTCGGTAGAAAGCGCCCAGCGCGCGGACGCCACCTTCAAGACGGCGCAAGCGCTCAGCTCGAAAGCCCAGGCCGAACTGCTGGCCGCACAACGCCAGTTGAATGTGATCGCAACCCAGAAACAACAGGCTCGGGCTGCGCTGATGCAGGCCCGCGCCGAGCGTGACCTGGCGCAACTGAATGTCGGTTACACCGAGCTGCGCGCACCGATGGATGGCGTGATCGGCAATCGCCGGGCGCGGGTCGGCGCTTACGCGCAGGCCGGTTCGCAGCAGTTGTCGGTGGTGCCGGCGAGCGGGCTGTGGGTCGATGCCAACTTCAAGGAAGATCAACTGGCGCACATGACACCCGGCCAACGCGTGGTCATTCATGCCGACGTGCTCTCGGGTCAGGCATTCCACGGCCACCTCGACAGCCTGGCGCCAGCCAGCGGGTCGCAATTCAGTGTGCTGCCACCGGAAAACGCCACCGGCAATTTCACCAAGATCGTGCAACGGGTGCCGGTGCGGATCGTGCTCGATCCGGCCGATGGCGTGCTCGGTCATCTGCGTCCGGGCCTTTCGGTGACCGCTGAAGTGGATACGCGCAAGGAGCCTGAAACCCCAACCGTGGCCAGCGCGCCATGAGCCGCGCCCTCGCCGTCCCCGCGCAACCGTTCAACGCCGCCAGCATGGCGACGGCGACCAAGGTCTTCGCCTTCGCCACCATGTGCATCGGCATGTTCATTGCGCTGTTGGACATCCAGATCGTCTCCGCCTCATTGCGTGATATCGGTGGCGGACTCTCGGCGGGCACTGACGAAACCGCGTGGGTGCAGACCAGCTACCTGATCGCCGAAATCATCGTGATTCCGCTGTCCGGCTGGCTCTCCCGAGTGTTCTCCACGCGCTGGCTGTTCTGCGCGTCAGCCGTGGGATTTACCCTCACCAGCCTGCTCTGTGGTGCGGCGTGGAATATCCAGAGCATGATCGCCTTCCGCGCTTTGCAAGGATTCATCGGCGGCTCGATGATTCCGCTGGTGTTCACCACCGCGTTCATTTTCTTTTCTGGCAAGCAACGGGTAATCGCTGCCGCCACTATCGGCGCGGTCGCTTCGCTGGCACCGACCCTGGGCCCGGTGATCGGTGGCTGGATCACCGATATATCCTCCTGGCACTGGCTGTTCTACATCAATCTGGTGCCGGGCATTTTCGTTGCCGTGGCGGTGCCGATGCTGGTGAAGATCGACCAGCCGGAACTCTCGCTGCTCAAGGGCGCCGACTATATAAGCATGGTGTTCCTGGCGCTGTTTCTCGGCTGCCTGGAATACACCCTCGAAGAAGGCCCGCGCTGGAACTGGTTCAGTGACAGCACGATTCTGACCACCGCGTGGATCAGTGGCCTGGCCGGCCTGGCCTTCATCGGTCGAACCCTGCACGTGGCCAACCCGATCGTCGATTTGCGCGCCCTCAAAGACCGCAACTTCGCCCTCGGCTGTTTCTTCTCGTTCGTCACCGGGATCGGCCTGTTCGCCACGATTTACCTGACGCCGCTGTTTCTCGGCCGGGTACGTGGCTACGGTGCGCTGGACATTGGTCTGGCGATTTTCTCTACCGGGGTGTTCCAGCTTATGGCGATTCCGCTGTACGCCTTTCTGGCCAACCGCATCGATCTGCGCTGGATCATGATGACCGGCCTCGGGTTGTTCGCGTTGTCGATGTGGGATTTCAGCCCGATCACCCATGACTGGGGGGCCAAGGAATTGATGCTGCCGCAAGCCTTTCGAGGGATTGCCCAGCAACTGGCGGTGCCACCCGCAGTCACCTTGACCCTCGGCGGACTGGCGCCTGCCCGGCTCAAACACGCTTCGGGTTTGTTCAATCTGATGCGCAACCTCGGCGGCGCCATTGGCATCGCCGTGTGCGCGACCATCCTCAATGACCGGACCAACCTGCACTTCACCCGGTTGGCGGAAAACCTCAACAGCACCAACGAAGCCCTGAATCAGTGGCTGTCCCAGGTCGGCAACAACTTCGCCGCCCTCGGCCAGAGCGGTGACACCGGTGTCACCGCCAGCCTGCATCAGTTATGGCTGCTGACCTACCGCGAAGCGCAGACGCAAACCTACGGCGACGCGTTTCTGATGATCGGGGTCTGTTTCGTCATCGCCACGGCGATGGTGCCCTTGATGCGCAAGGTGCAACCACCGGCTGCACCGTCAGCAGATGCTCATTGATCAGGCCTGAGGCGTCTTGCGGAAACCTACGGCCAGGCGATTCCAACTATTGATGGTGGAAATCGCCACGGTCAGGTCGACCATTTCCTTCGGGCTGAACTGCGCGGAGACCACTTCGTAGTCTTCGTCCGGAGCGTGGGTCAGGCTCAGTTGGGTCAGGGATTCGGTCCAGAGCAGCGCTGCACGTTCGCGATCGGTGAAGAACGGTGCCTCGCGCCAGGCCGTCACGGCGAACAGGCGACGCGGGGTTTCCCCGCCCTTGATGGCATCGGTGGTGTGCATATCGATGCAGAACGCGCAGCCGTTGATTTGCGACGCACGCAGCTTGATCAGTTCGATCAGGTTTTTTTCCAGCGGCAGCTTCGAAACGGCGGTTTCCAGGGCGATCATGGCTTTCAGTGCATCAGGGGAAGCGGTGTAGAAATCGGTACGAGGTTTCACGGCAGGCTCCGGGAGCAAGTGGGGGTGGAGCTAAGTTAATGCCGTCGGCCCGTCGCTTAAATAGCCAATATTTCAGAAGACGGGTAGGCCATTGCGGGATGTCGGCGACGTTGATTTCTGATCTGAGTTTTATGGTGAGCCTGATGCCGCCTTCGCGAGCAAGCCCGCTCCCACATTGGATCTGTTGTGAACACAGCATTTGTGTGCGACGAAGATCCATGTGGGAGCGGGCTTGCTCGCGAACCGCGCAGCGGCCATCCACCAAACATCTCTAAGCCCGACTCCGCAACCACTGCAAAAAACCCTTCTTCACCACCACCCTCGGCGTTTCCTGGGTCAACGTCTGCGCCTTGTGCAAACGGAAATCCAGCAGCGCCTTCATCGCTTCGCCGATGTCATGCCGCGCATCCAGGCAGGGTTTGAGGTAGTCCTTTTCGATCCGGTACAAACTACAAACGGTCTTGGCGGTGAAGTCCGCCGGCAGCGCCGTGTCCGACAAGATCCCGCCCTCGCCGATCACCTCGCCCGGCCCCATGCGCCCGGACTCGAACTTGACCCCGGCGCGGCTCAGCGCCACCGACACCACGCCGGATTCGATAATGAACAAATGATCGCTGACCTCCCCCGCCGGCAGGATCACTTCCCCGGGACGGAAGGTTTGCAGGGTCATGTGCTGGCTGAAGGTTTCTTTCTCTTCCTGGCGCAGGGTCGAGAAAATCGCCGAGTTTTCCAGCAATGCCCGTGGCCGCGACAGGCCGGCCGGCGCATTCGATTCGACGCTGGACAACAGGCTCACGCCCGACGCCTGCAAGTGCCGGAACGCCAGGTCGAACAGCAGATTGCGCACCATGCGCTTCTGATCCATCGAGACCACGAAGCCGCTGATTTCGTATTCCACGCCGGTGGCACTCGAGCCTTTCAGTGCAACGCACGGCGCCGGTTTGCTCAACAGATAACGGCAACCCTCCATCGCCCGTTCCAGTGCATCGATCACCGTTTGCGGCCGTGCATGCGGGCTGAGTTGCAGGCTGATTGACACGCCGAAAATGTCGCTCGGTCGGCTGAAGTTGATGATCTTGGCTTTGGCCGCCAGCGAGTTGGGAATCACCGCCAGGCTGCCCTGGGCGGTTTGCAAGCGCGTGGCGCGCCAGTCGATGTCGATGACCCGGCCTTCGGTGCCGTCGATGGAGATCCAGTCATCCAGTTGATAGGGTTTGGTGGTGTTGAGGACGATCCCGGAGAACACGTCGCTGAGGGTGCTTTGCAACGCCAGGCCGACGATGATCGCCAACGCACCGGAGGTGGCCAGCACGCCTTTCACCGGCAGGTCGAGCACGTAGGCCAGCGCCGCGATGATCGCGATCAGGAAAATCACCGCGCCGAGCAAATCCTGGAGCAAGCGCCCGGTATGCCCGACCCGCTGCATCATCGCCGCGCCGATCAGCACCGTCAGCGTTCGCGCACCGAACAGCCACCAACCGATCTGCAAACCGGTCGCCGCCAGGTGCAGCGGCACATTGTCGGCCCAAGGCGCGGGCTCCAGCGGATTCATACCCTCGTTGAACAACAGCATGCTGAACAGCGCGAAAATCACCAGCCGCACCACCAGTTTCCAGTTGCTGCCGCCGGCACTGATCAGGCGCCACAATCCCAGGTCAATCAGGATCAGGATCAGGGCGCAGATCAATGGGTGATTGGTGAGCAGTGACAGCATCAAGCAACTCCAGTGAAGACCAATAGCGCGAAGATCTCACACATTGGGCACAGTGTAGGAGGGTTTAATGCAAAACCAATGTGGGAGCGGGCTTGCTCGCGAAAGCGGTGTAACAGACAACATAATTGTTGAATGTTAGCCAGCCTTCGCGAGCAAGCCCGCTCCCACATTAGGTTTGTGGTGTCAGTGATTATTTGCTGATGGTCAGCGTGTTGTAGCTGGTCATCAAATTGCGGTAGTCCGGGATGTGATTGGAGAACAGGGTCGCCAGGCCCTCCACGTCATTGCGCCAGTCGCGGTGCAGTTCACAGGCCAGGCCGAACCAGGTCATCAGTTGCGCGCCGGAGGACGACATGCGGTCCCAGGCCGATTGGCGGGTCAGCTCGTTGAACGTGCCGGAAGCGTCAGTCACCACAAACACATCGAAGCCTTCAGCCAGGGCCGACAGCGCCGGGAATGCCACGCAGACCTCGGTCACCACGCCGGCGATGATCAGTTGCTTCTTGCCGGTGGCCTTGATCGCCTTGACGAAATCTTCGTTGTCCCAGGCATTGATCTGGCCAGGACGGGCAATATACGGCGCGTCCGGGAACAGCGCTTTGAGCTCGGGCACCAGCGGACCGTTGGGGCCGGTTTCGAAACTGGTGGTGAGGATGGTTGGCAATTTGAAGTACTTGGCCAAGTCGGCCAGGGCCAACACGTTGTTCTTGAAACGGTCCGGATCGATGTCCCGCACCAGAGACAGCAGGCCCGCCTGATGATCGACCAACAGAACGGCGGCGTTATCCTTGTCGAGACGTTTGTAAGAAGTAGTCATGGGGTCATCCTCGCTTTTAATCGATGCCGAAGAATTCGGCGAACAGGTGTCTTGATTGATCGTTCAGACGCGGCCAGACAAGCGTAGTCAGTCAAGCCTGGCGCGGTGCAACTTTATATCCGTGTTTCAACCGCTCATCCGTCCAAACCGGCCCGACTGAAAATCGGCAAAGGCCTGGTGAATCTCTTGCTCGCTGTTCATCACGAACGGGCCGTGGCCGACGATCGGTTCGTCGATCGGCTCGCCGCTGAGCAGCAACACCACTGTGTCGTTATTGGCTTCCAGACTGATCTGGTTGCCATTGCGTTCGAACAACGCCAACTGCCCTTCGCGCACCAGCTCCAGGCCGTTGACCTGAACCGTGCCGCGCAGCACTACCAACGCGGTGTTGCGACCTTCGTGCAGATCAAGGGTGAGCAACTTGCCGCCGTTGAGGCGCAGGTCCCAGACGTCGACCGGGGTGAATGTCCGCGCAGTGCCGGTGTGGCCGTCGAATTCGCCAGCAATCAGGCGCAGGCTGCCGGCGTTGTCCTTGAGCGGGATGCTAGGGATGTCACCGTCGAGAATCGTCTGGTAACCGGCGTCGGCCATTTTGTCTTTGGCCGGCAGGTTGACCCACAGCTGGACCATTTCGAGGGTGCCGCCGGTTTTGGCGAAACCTTCGGAGTGGAATTCTTCGTGGAGAATTCCCGAGGCGGCGGTCATCCATTGCACATCGCCGGGGCCGATCTTGCCGCCGCTGCCGGTGGAGTCGCGGTGCTCCAGTTCGCCCTTATAAACGATAGTCACGGTTTCGAAACCGCGGTGCGGATGCTGACCGACACCACGACGCTCGGGGGTCGGCGTGAATTCAGCAGGACCGGCGTGATCCAGCAGCAAAAACGGGCTGATGTGTTTGCCCAGGTTGTCATAGGAAAACAGCGTACGCACCGGAAAACCGTCGCCGACCCAATGGGTCCGTGGGCTGGTGTAAACGCCGATGATGTTTTTCATGCTGCCTCCCAATCTGTGGTTTGACGCGATGGACAAAGCTTAAAACCGAACCCTTTGGTGCGCTAGACTGCAAAAATCAGCCTTAGCGTTCTATATGGAGAACGATGGTGGAAGACCTCAACACCCTCTACTACTTCACCCAAGTGGTGGAACATCAGGGTTTCGCCGCGGCCGGGCGGGCACTGGACATGCCCAAATCGAAGCTCAGCCGGCGCATCGCCGAGCTCGAAGAACGGCTCGGCGTACGTTTACTGCATCGCACCAGCCGGCATTGCTCGCTGACCGAAATCGGTCAGGCCTATTACCAGCGTTGCCTGGCCATGCGCGTCGAAGCGGAAAGCGCCGCCGAACTGATCGAACGCAACCGCTCCGAACCCCAGGGCCTGGTGCGCATCAGTTGCCCGACCGCACTGCTCAACTCCTGGGTCGGGCCGATGCTGACCCGCTACATGCTCAAATACCCGTTGGTGGAGTTGTTCATCGAGAGCACCAACCGCCGGGTCGACCTGATCCACGAGGGTTTCGACATTGCCCTGCGCGTACGCTGTCCGCCGCTGGAAAGCACCGACATGGTGATGAAGGTGCTGGGCAACAGCACCCAATGCCTGGTGGGCAGCCCGGCGTTCACCGAGCGGCTGTCGTCGCCCGCCACCCCGACCGACCTCAGCGGTTTGCCGAGCGTGCACTGGGGTGCGGCGCAGCGTGAATATCAGTGGGAGTTGTTCGGCGCGGACGGCGCCAGTGCGCTGATTCGGCACGCGCCGCGCATGGTCACCGATGACCTGCTGGCCTTGCGTCACGCGGTGCTCGCGGGCATTGGCATCGCGCACCTGCCCAGCGTGGTGGTGCGCGATGACATCGCCGCCGGACGCCTGGTGGAACTGGTGCCGGGCTGGGCGCCCAAGTGCGGGATCGTCCACGCGATCTTCCCGTCGCGCCGTGGCCTGTTGCCATCGGTGCGGGCGTTGATCGACTTTCTGGGGGAGGAATTCAGCCACAGCGATATTGCGTGAGGGACTCGACACACGGGGCTGGCGGAGTTTTTATTTCGGACATAATATCAGCGCAGATTACAACCATAATATCCGCGCCCGTCCGAGGACATGATCATGCAAAGCCCCAACCGAGAAGCCACCCTCGCCCGATGGATTGCACAGGAAGACGCCATGCGCGCACGTCTGGCTGGCCCCGGCAGTCTGTCGATGGCCGAGGTCAGCGCGCTGTCGCCCAGCGAATTCTTCAACGGCATCGGCAACGGTGAACTGCCCTCGCCGCCCATTGGCACGCTGATGGATTTCATCCCCATCGAATGGTCGGCCGGGCTGTTCATCTTTCAGGGCACGCCGGATTCGCGGCATTACAACCCGCTGGGCAGCGTGCATGGCGGCTATGCGGCCACCTTGCTGGATTCGTGCATGGGTTGCGCCATTCATACGCAACTGAAAAAGGGCCAGGGGTATACGACGCTGGATCTGCGTATCAGCTATGTTCGCGCGTTGACCGGCGCCAGTGGGCCGGTACGGGCCGAGGGCAAAATTGTCCATCTGGGACGCACGACGGCGCTGGCCGAGGGGCGGATTTATGATGTGGATGGGCGGTTGTATGCGACGGGGTCGACGACTTGCATGATTCTTGAGGCTCGGGGGTAAGTCCTCAGACCGAGTCGCGGCCTTCGCGGGCAAGCCCGCTCCCACAGGGGAGCCAATGTGGGAGCGGGCTTGCTCGCGAAGAGGCCAGACCAGACACCATCAATCCCCCAGAATGCCTTCCGATTCATGACTTGCGGTAAACATTGCTTTGCCCCACCAGCGGTTTTTCTCAAGGATGCGGGCGCGGATACTCGTGCCCATTCCCACTGCAAACCCTGGAGTCATTGATGTCTATTCCCGCATTCGGTCTTGGTACGTTTCGCTTGCAAGGCCAGGTGGTCATCGATTCGGTCAGCACTGGCCTGGAGCTGGGCTATCGGGTCATCGATACCGCGCAAATCTACGAGAACGAAGCCGAAGTCGGCGAGGCCATCGCGGCCAGTGGCATTACCCGTGACGAGCTGTTCATCACCAGCAAGATCTGGGTCGCCAACTTCGCCAAAGACCGCTTGATCGACAGCCTCAAGGAAAGCCTGAAAAAACTCCGGACCGACTACCTGGACCTGACCCTGATCCACTGGCCGTCCCCGGAAGATCAGGTGCCGGTCGAGGCATTCATGGGCGCCCTGCTCGAAGCCAAAAACCTTGGCCTGACCCGCCGGATCGGCGTTTCCAACTTCACCGTCGATTTGATGAAACAGGCGATTGCCGCCATCGGTGCCGAGCACATCGCTACCAACCAGATCGAACTGCATCCGTACCTGCAAAACCGCAAGGTCGTCGATTTCGCGCAGAGCCAGGGCATCCAGATCACTTCCTACATGACCCTGGCGTACGGCGAAGTGCTGAAAGACCCGGTCATCCAGCAGATCGCCGAACGCCTGCAAGCAACGCCTGCGCAAGTGACACTCGCCTGGGCCATGCAATCGGGTTACGCGGTGATTCCTTCGTCCACCAGACGCGCCAATCTGCAAAGCAATCTCAAAGCCTGCGCCCTGACCCTGAGCGACGCTGACATGGCGCTGATCGCCGGTCTTGAGCGCGGCCAGCGCCTGACCAGCCCCAAAGGCATCGCGCCGAACTGGGATTGAACCTCAGCCCTGCGCCAGGCTTTTGTCCAGCCGCGTCATGGCCTGCTGCAACTGATCGACAGCGGCGTCGATCTGCGCAGCCTGGCCATCACCGCAGGCACGCTCCAGTGCCTCGCAACACTCGATCAGGCTGACCGCGCGAACCATCAAAGCCCCGCCCTTGATACGGTGCGCGAGTGTGCGAAGCACCTGCTGCTCGCCGCTCGCATGCGCCTCGAGCAGTTCATCGCGATCCGTGCGATTGGTCACGACCACGTCGCGCAACAATTGCGTGATCAATTCATGGTCGTCGCCGACGTATTGCTGCAGACCGCTCAAGTCGATCTCGGGGACTTCAAGTGCTTCGATAACTGGCACCGCTTCACCCGCGAACCTTGAGGCCAGCCAGGCTATCAACTCCGCCAGCCCGATCGGTTTGAACAGACAATCGTCCATGCCCGCCTCCAGGCAACGGGCCTTCTCGTCGGGCTGTGCGTTGGCGGTCAACCCCAGAATCAGTGTCGGCGGCAATCCCTGCGCACGCTCTTCATCGCGTATCGCACCCGTCAATTCATAACCGTTGCACACCGGCATGTTGCAATCGGTCATGACCACATCGAATTGAAATTCGCGCCACCTCTCGAGTCCTTGCCGCCCGTCCTCGGCGACCATCACGCTGTGACCCAGATAGCCCAACTGCCGGGACATCAACAGACGGTTGGCCGGGTAATCATCGACCACCAGAATCGTCAGCGGACGCGTCTGCGGCAGCCCTTCGTCTTCGGGCACATCGCAGGAGGCCAGCGGATGCAACACGGGCAGTTCAAGGCAGACATCGATCCGCGTACCACCTCCAAGCGTGCTTTCAAGGTGCAACCGGCCGCCCATCATTTCGCACAAGGTTCGGCTGATCACCAACCCCAGCCCGGAACCTTGCCGGCCTGAATCCGGGTTGTTACCGGCCTGAACGAACGAGCTGAACAGGCGCTGCTGATCGAATGCGCTGATGCCGATGCCGGTGTCTGCAATGCGCACGCTGACCACCAAATGCCCCGCCAACCCATGTTCGACCCGCAGTGTCAGGCTCACTTCGCCTTCACGGGTAAACTTGATCGCGTTGCTCAGCAAATTGGACAGCACCTGCTTGAGACGCGTGGCGTCGACCAACACGTCGCATTTGCTGCGAACGTCCAGAGTGACGTGCCATTCCAGGCCCTTCTGCCGCGCCAACCCCTCAAACACCCGGCACACCGATTCGACCAGCGAGTGCAGATTGGACCGTTCCGGTGTCAGGGACAAATGCCCTGATTCAATACGCGCGATGTCCAGAATGTCGCCAATCAACGCCAGCAATTGTTGCCCGGCATTGAACGCCACATCGATGGCAGGACGGTCAGTAACGCCTTCATCCGCTCCCTTCTTCGCCAGTTCGAGCATACCGAGCATCGCATTCATCGGCGTGCGGATTTCGTGGCTCATGGTTGCCAGAAACGTGGTTTTCGCACGGTTGGCATCGTCCGCGGCATCCTTGGCGTCCTGCAATTGACTGAGCAATTGCTGACGCAGACGAATCTGCCGACGCTGCCAGGCGATCCAGGCCAGCGCCAGCAACAACAAGGCACCGGCGACAGCAAAGGCCTGGAGAATGTCCTGGCGGTGCCCCAGCCAGAAACTTGGCTCGACCATCAGGTCATTGCGCCAGCGGCCCGTCATTTCATCGATTTCTTCGGGTGGAATGCTGAGCAGCGCCTTGTCCAGAATCGAATGCAGCACCACCGCTTCGCGACCGGTTGCCAGGGTGCTGCGGGCCGGGGCGGTGCCGACAGTGCTGGTCACTTGCAGCTGGTCCCGATATTGACGGGAAATCATGACCCTGGCACCGATCAGTGAGTTGATGCCGCCGTCAGCTTTGCCTTGCGCAACCATTGCCATCGCTTGCGCCGTCAATGGCGCATTCACCAGTTCAATCTGCGGAAAGTGCTGACGAATGAACTCGCCGGCACCGTTGCCCTGGGTGACGGCCAGTTTTTTGCCGGCCATTTCATCCAGTGTTCGGGGACTGTCTGAGGCGATACGCGTCACCAGCACATTAGGACTGGTCAAAAACGGTCGGGTGAAAAGCAATTCGGTTTCACGTTCGATGCTGGGGCTTATGCCGGCGACCAGATCGACCTGCCCGGTCCTGATCCATTCCAGCATTTCAGCCACTGACCGGGTCGGTTGGATGTCGAACTTCAAGCCTGTGCGCAAGCTGATTTTCGCCAGCACATCAATGCTGATACCCCGGTACTTGCCCTCACTGTCGATGAATGAAATCGGCATGAGGTTTTCGTTGATCGCCACTCGCACGCGCGGATGATCGTCGAGCCAGCGTTGTTCGACTACGTTGAAGTGCAGGGCTTGAGTGCCCGGGATGGATGCCCCGCTACCGCCCCATCGGCGCAGGATGTTCATCCGTTCATTGGTCGGGATCGCCGCCAGCGCCCGGTTGACGATGCGTTGCAGCTGCTGGTTGTCGCTGCTCATCGCGAACGCGAAACGCCCGGACTCCAGAAGCGAAAAATCGGCCAGTTGAACATTGTTGAGGTAGTTTTTGCTGATCAGGTAATTGGCGCTGATCGCATCGCTCAGAACTGCGTCCGCCTGACGGAACGCTACGGCCCCCACCGCCTCAAGCGTCGAGGGATACAGCTCGACATTCGCCTTGGGGTAAAACGCCCGCACTTGCTGCTCGGGCAAATAGTGATACAGCATCGCCAGCCGTTTATTGGCCAGATCGGGGTCAAGCGGCGCAGTCGAATCCGTGCGGGTCAGCACCACGGGTTGATCGTCCGCATAGGCGCCGGACATCCGCAACTGTGGATCCTCCGCCTCATAACGATTGGCTGTTCCCAGCAAATCAGCCTTGCCTTCCTTGATCGCCCGCACCGCATCGCCCCGCGTCGCATAGCGTTGAACGACGATCTCCACGTGCAATAGCTGCATGAGTAGCCCGGCAATGTCAGCCGTCAACCCCTCGTAGTCCGTGCCGGTGGAGGTGATGTCGAAGGGCGGATAATCCGGCCACGAGACGGCCAGCTTCAACTGGCCCTTTTGCCGCAGCAACCGCGAATCGGCATCCGACAGTTTGACGTCGTAGCCGTCGACGCTGGAGCGTCCCAGCAGTTTCAGTGTTTGCGGTTGTGCGTAGGCGCTGGATATCCATAGACAGCCCAGCAGCGCGAGGAGTAGCGGGTAACGCAAACGTCGGAAGGTCTTCATTCAGATTAGATGATTGCGTTTGGCGAAATCACTCAGGTGTACATTGGATTCAACGTTGAGTTTTTCTACCAGGCGGGTCCTGTAGGTGCTGGTGGTCTTGGGGCTCAGGTTCATGAGTTCGGCGATTTCCTTGTTGCCCAATCCCTTGGCCAGGTACAGCAAGATTGTCAGTTCGCGGTCGGAGAGCTTGTCGATCATCTCCTTCTCGCTGCGTTGCATTGTGCTCATCGCCACCGAACTCGACGGCAGATCGGCGAAATAGGTGTAACCGGCTATCACCGCAAGCACTGCCTCGTGCAAATGCTTCAAATCGTTGGCCTTGGAAACATACGCACTGGCGCCGGCACGCATGCAGCGGTCTTGATAAAACCGGGGGTCTTGGCCGGTGAAAACCAGTACTCGGCATCGCTCATCACTGGCCTGGATGCGAGCCAGTACTTCCAATCCGCCGAGACGGGGCATCATCAGATCCAGCACTACCAGATCAGGTTGATGCTCACGGATCGTTGGAAAGACCTCATTGCCGCTGGACACCTCGTAAATCGGTTGAAACCCTTCTTGTTTAAGCAGGATTTTGACAGCTGCGCGAACCACCGGATGGTCGTCCGCAACCACCGCTGATCTCGCTGGCTTCATGGCAACTCCTGTGCAAAGACACGACAATTGAGCAATCAATATCCGTGGGCCAGGCCCGGATAATACGTAGGGCTGCGCGAGGACTCTTGCATGGAAATCCGCGCCCGACTACCTGACAGAAATGACAGTGCCGACGAACGGTAATCGAAGATCAACAGTTGCCATCAACCGCTGAATGCATGCCAGACCTGGCAGCGTGGCGTGGCTCACCTGAACCTTCTGCTGCCCGCAGGCAGGGATCGACGGCAACTTCACCTGCTCGCCGTCATAGATCAATGCGTGGTGAACCTGTGGGTTATCGAGGAAGAACCCGGGCAGGTCCAGCTCTGCACCCGCCAGCGAGGCATTGATGACCACCAGATCAAAAGGCTCGCTCCCGTACTCGACCAGCGTCAGCAACTCCGCAAGGTCTTGCACCGGCGCCACGCGGTAGTAATCGAGCCGGTTGAACAGGCGCTCGATTCTCATCCGCTGAAAATGCTGCTCGTCGGCAATCAGGATACGTAGTGCTTTGTTCGGCAACCGGGGCCCCCAGAAGGGTTACAGATTCGTGAGGCCGCAAGGCTACGGAAGAGCCGCCGAGCTTTCTGTAGGACTATTCCTAAAAACCGAGGCATCTAGTCCATCATCAGCGGGGGAATCAACGCTACTCCGAGGTCAGGTTGATGTTGTTGAGTGCTTGCATGATGAATCCTTTGAAAAACACACGATCCCTGTAGGAGTGAGCCTGCTCGCGATGACGGCGGCACATCCAACATTAAATTGACTGATCTACCGCTATCGCGAGCAGGCTCACTCCTACATCTGGCAGCATTACTGCCAGCCAAAACGGCGGATATAGAACCCCTTCACCGCCTGGGTCAGTGCCATATACGCCAGCAGGATCACCGGCAGGAACACGAAGTACAGCGACGGCAGCGCCTGTAATTTGAAGTAGTGCGCCAAAGGCCCCATCGGCAGGAAGATGCCCACGGCCATGATGATTGCGGTCATCACCATCAGCGGCAGGGCCGCACGGCTTTGCAGGAACGGGATCTTCGGTGTGCGGATCATGTGCACGATCAGCGTCTGGGTCAGCAGCCCGACCACGAACCAGCCGGACTGGAACAGGGTCTGGTGATCCGGGGTATTGGCGTCGAACACGTACCACATCAACGCAAATGTGCTGATGTCGAAGATCGAACTGATCGGGCCGAAAAACAGCATGAAGCGTCCGACATCCGCCGGTTGCCAGCGCTGGGGTTGCTTGAGCATTTCTTCATCGACGTTATCGAACGGGATGGCGATCTGCGAGATGTCGTAGAGCAGGTTCTGCACCAGCAGGTGCATCGGCAGCATCGGCAGGAACGGGATGAACGCGCAGGCCACCAACACCGAGAACACATTGCCGAAGTTCGAACTCGCGGTCATTTTGATGTACTTGAGCATGTTGGCGAAGGTGCGGCGCCCTTCCAGCACGCCCTCCTCCAGCACCATCAGACTTTTCTCCAGCAGGATGATGTCCGCCGCTTCCTTGGCGATGTCCACGGCGCTGTCCACCGAAATACCGATGTCGGCGGTGCGCAGGGCCGGGGCGTCATTGATGCCGTCACCCATGAAACCGACCACATGGCCGTTGCCTTTGAGCAGACGAACGATACGTTCCTTGTGCATCGGCGTCAGTTTGGCGAAGACGTTGGTGGTCTCCACGGCCACGGCCAGTTCGGCGTCCGTCATGCGCTCGATGTCGTTGCCCATCAGCAGGCCTTGCTGCTCCAGACCGACTTCCCGGCAGATTTTCGCGGTCACCAGTTCGTTGTCGCCGGTCAGCACTTTTACCGCCACGCCATGAGCGGCCAATGCCATCAAGGCCGGCGCGCTGCTTTCCTTCGGGGGGTCGAGAAACGCCACGTAACCGATCAGCGTCAGTGCCTGCTCATCCGCCAGGCTGTAAGTGTCGCGCCCCTCGATCATTGGCCGCGCGGCGACCGCCACCACGCGCAGTCCTTCGGCGTTGAATGCAGCGGCAACCTGGCGAATCCGCGCCAGCAGGTCATCGGTCAGCGCTTCATCGACCACGCCGTGACGCACCCGCGTGCACACCGCCAACACCTCTTCCACCGCGCCTTTGCAGATCAGCAGGTGCGAGTGATCGCGCTCGGCGACCACCACCGACATGCGTCGGCGGGTGAAGTCGAACGGAATCTCGTCGACCTTGCGAAACGCCGTACCGACCTTCAATTCACGGTGGACCTCGACGTGTTCGAGCACCGCCACGTCCAGCAGGTTTTTCAGGCCGGTCTGGTAGTAGCTGTTGAGGTAGGCCATTTCCAGCACGTCATCGGAGTCGTTGCCCCAGACATCGACGTTGCGCGCCAGAAAAATTTTGTCCTGGGTCAGAGTGCCGGTTTTGTCAGTGCACAACACATCCATGGCGCCGAAGTTCTGGATCGCATCTAGGCGTTTGACGATGACTTTTTTGCGCGACAGAAACACCGCGCCCTTGGCCAGTGTCGAGGTGACGATCATCGGCAGCATTTCCGGGGTCAGGCCCACGGCAATCGACAGCGCGAACAACAGCGCTTCGGTCCAGTCACCCTTGGTGAAGCCGTTGATGAACAGCACCAGCGGCGCCATGACGAACATGAAGCGGATCAGCAGCCAACTGACTTTGTTGACCCCGGTCTGAAACGACGTCGGCGCGCGATCGGTAGCACCGACCCGCTGGGCCAGCGCGCCGAAATAGGTGCTGTTGCCCGTGGTCAGAATCACCGCAATCGCGGTGCCGGAAACGACGTTGGTGCCCATGAACAGAATGTTGTCGAGGTCCAGCGGGTTGCGGGTGTCGTTGTTCTGCTGATGGCGGAATTTTTCCACCGGCATGGATTCGCCGGTCATGGCCGCCTGACTGACGAACAGGTCCTTGGCGTTGAGCACGCGGCAATCGGCGGGAATCATGTCGCCGGCCGAGAGCACGATCAGATCGCCCGGCACCAGCAGTTTGATCGGCACTTCGGTGCGCAGGGCATCCCGACGCATCACCGTGGCCGTGTTGCTGACCATCGCCTTGAGCGCGTCGGCGGCCTGGTTGGATTTGGTTTCCTGCCAGAAGCGCAGCAAGGTCGAGAGCACCACCATCGAGAAAATCACGATGGCCGCTTTCATGTCCTCGGTCAGCCAGGAGATGACCGCGAGCAATGTCAGCAGCAAGTTGAACGGATTCTTGTAGCAGTGCCACAGGTGAATCCACCATGGCAGCGGTTGCTCGTGCTCGACTTCGTTGAGGCCGAATTGAACGCGCAGTGCATCGACTTCGGCTTCGCTCAGGCCGTCGGTGTGGCTATTGAGATTCTCCAGCAGTTGGCCGGTGTCGCTGTTGGCGGCGCTCACCAGGGTTTGCGCCAGGGTCGGCGGCACCTCGCGGCTGACCGTGGTGTCGGTGAAGTTTTCCAGCAGCGCCAGGCGCCGGAAGTGTCGGGCGATGTGGCGGGTGCGCAGGAATCCGGCGAAGAATTCTTTAAGCAGGGTCAGGTTCATGGCAGTTCCCCCAGGGTCAGCCGGGAAACCTTCGAGCAGGCGTGTCGGTGCGCCGCGATGACGACAACACGTCGAACATCACGCACGGTTCAGCGTCGATGAGAGGACGTCGGGACACGGACCAGGACTGGCCGCGATCGGGATGCCGCTGCTCGCTATCGGGCGAGACAACGGCACAAAAAGTGGCGCGTTATCTTGCCGGGAAGTTGCCGGTTATCGAAACCGGCCGACTACTGTCACTCGAACAAGTACCCACTGTGGGTCTCCGCTATTGATGAAAACGCGCGAAGCTTACGCCCCGATTTCTGGAGAGTAAACGATGCATTGGCCAGTCGTTGGGGAATTGCGGGGTTCTTCAGGAAGGGTTCAGGATTCAACAGGTGTGGTGGTTTTGAGGGCCCCTTCGCGAGCAAGCCCGCTCCCACATTTGGTCCTGCGTACACAGTTCCATTGTGGGAGCGGGCTTGCTCGCGAAGAGGGCCTCAAGACCGCCGCAAAATTTAGCTGGCTGTCGCTAGCAGCAGATCCACCACCGACCGACCATGCCCCCGGTTTTTGCCATGCTCATACAACGACCCGGCAATCTCATCCGCGCGAATCGGCAGGATCGACAGCAAGGTGTCGCTCAAGCCGTGGCTCGCCTGGCAGAAGCCCTGCATGTAGATGCCGGCCTTGCAGCGCTCGTCGGTGATCAGCTTGTAATTGCGATCCACCTCGAAATCACCCAGGTACTGCTCCAGTGGCGCAAGCAGTTTGCGGTGCATCTGACGCTCATACCCGGTGGCCAAAACCACCGCGTCGTAATGACGAACCGTGACTTCGCCGGTCGCGTTGTTACGCACCGCCAATTCGATGCCGCGCTCGGTGGCTGTGGCTTTTTCGATGGTGGTCAAAGTGCGGAAGGCATGACGAGCAATGCCCGAGACTTTCTGACGATAGAAGATCCCGTAGATGCGTTCGATCAGGTCGATATCCACCACCGAATAGTTGGTGTTGTGGTACTCGTTGACCAGCCTCTCGCGCTCGCTGCTCGCCTGCTGGAACACCAGGTCGGTGAACTCCGGCGAGAACACTTCGTTGACGAACGGGCTGTCATCCGCTGGCTTCAGTGCAGAGCCGCGCAGGATCATGTCCACTTGCACCGACGGGAAGCTGTCGTTCAAATCGATGAAGGCTTCCGCCGCGCTCTGCCCGCCGCCGATGATCGCGATGCTCATCGGCTGATTGTTCACGCACGGCTGCTTGGCCATCTGTGCCAGGTACTGCGAGTGGTGGAACACCCGACCGTCATCCTTCAGCGCCTTGAACGCTTCGGGAATGCGCGGCGTGCCACCGGCACTCACCACCACCGAACGAGTGGTGCGCAGGTGTTGCTGGCCCTGGGTATCGCGGGAGATCACGCGCAGCGCTTCGACCTGCTGGTTGTGCAGCACCGGCTCGATGGTCAGCACTTCTTCGCCGTAACGGCTCTGTTCGGCAAATTGCCCGGCGACCCAGCACAGGTAGTCGTTGTACTCCATGCGGCATGGATAGAAGGTGCCCAGGTTGATGAAGTCCACCAGACGACCGTGGCGCTTGAGGTAGTTGACGAAGGAATACGGGCTGGTCGGATTGCGCAGGGTCACCAGGTCCTTGAGGAAGGAAATCTGCAATTCGCTCTGGGTCACCAGGGTGTTGCCGTGCCAGCGATAGTCCGCCTGCTTGTCGAGAAACAGTACATCCAGTTCGCCCTGGCTCGGTGCGCGCTCTTGCAGAGTGATGGCCAGCGCCAGGTTCGAAGGGCCGAAACCGACGCCGATCAGGTCGTGAACGATGGGCGATGCAATTGCCTGTGTCATTTCCAGTGTCCTCTGGATGAACCCCTCAACAGTGGGGAGTAAGCCTAAGTGACCTTGCCAGCAGGTCGTCTGTTGATAGGGAACGAGGACAATGAAATAAAATTTAATACTGTTTTTTACGAGACAGAGAGGATCAATGGGCGTCCCACTGACGCATCCGTACGCGGCAATGCTTCATCGCGTTGACGATGTGCTTCTCGACCAGCGCCCGGGAAATTCCCAGGCGTTCGGCGATTTCCGGGTGCGACAAACCATCGATCTTGCGCAGCAGGAAACTCTCGCGGCACAGCCGTGGCAATTCCGCCAACGCACGCTGGAGCATCTCCAGACGCTGGCCGTGATCGAGGCAATTGTGAGGAGACGGGGTGAAGTAGCGCTCTTCGTTGTCGAGCACTTCCAGCGACTCGACCTGACGCAAGGCATTGCGCCGATGGTCATCGATCACCAGATTGAGCGCGGTGCGATACAGAAAAGCCCGGGGCTGCTCGATCGGCGTGTCGCTGGAACGTTCCAGAACCCGCAGATAAGCGTCATGCACCACATCTTCTGCCACCTGACGGTTGCCCAGCTTGGCGTTGAGGAAACACACCAGCTCGCGATAGTAGTTTTCCAACCATGACTCCCGGCCGCACGGGTGCGGTTTCTATCCTTGAGCCACGTCGACGACCGCCGAAATGGGCAGCGGCACGATAGTGGCAGTTTGAGGAGCGTAATTTATAGTAATTCTCATATAGATTTAAAGCGTTGCTTCGTCTTGCCCGAGAAATAGTCGCGAACTTGTGGGAGATTCTATGACTGGTATTCACTCTGCGTTTTCACAAGAATTGAGTTCATCGCCGATTACTGTGGGAGCGGGTTTGCTCGCGAAGAGGCCATTGCATTCAACATCGATGTCGTCTGACAATCCGCTTTCGCGAGCAAGCCCGCTCCCACAGTTTGATTGTGTCCGCGCCTAAATTCCCCGCCGCTTTGCTCGTATAAAGGACAGCCCCCCGTCTCTGTCGGCTTCCCGACAGCGTTCAACTGTTGCCGGATTTCGTGCGCAGGTTGAACGACGGGCCGATTTCCATTGGCCGGAACCCTGCATGAAACGTCCCCGACACACCCGACGCGCCCTGCTTGTAGCACTGTGTCTGATCCCCGTTATCGCCGTGGCGGCCTGGCAGGTCATCCCGCCCGGCCGAGACAAATTCGCCACTGTGCAAGTCAGCCGCGGCGACATCGAAAGCAGCGTCACGGCCCTCGGCACCCTGCAGCCTCGACGCTACGTGGACGTTGGTGCGCAGGCGTCCGGGCAGATCCAGAAGATTCACGTGGAAGTCGGTGACGTGATCAAGGAAGGCCAGTTGCTGGTGGAAATCGATCCGTCCACGCAACAGGCCAAACTCGACGCCGGGCGTTTCTCCATCGAAAACCTCAAGGCACAACTCGAGGAACAACGGGCGCAACACGAACTGGCCCGGCAAAAGTTCCAGCGCCAGCAGCACCTCAAGGCCGGCGGTGCCACGCGCGAAGAAGACGTGCAAACCGCCCAGGCTGAACGGCGCGCCACCCAGGCGCGCATCGACATGTTCCAGGCGCAGATCCGCCAGGCCCAGGCCAGCCTGCGCAGTGATCAGGCCGAGCTTGGCTACACGCGCATTTACGCACCGATGTCCGGCACCGTGGTTGCACTCGATGCCCGGGTCGGCCAGACCCTGAATGCGCAGCAGCAAACGCCGCTGATTTTGCGTATCGCCAAGTTGTCGCCGATGACCGTCTGGGCCGAAGTGTCGGAAGCCGACATCGGCCACGTCAAACCCGGCATGACGGCGTGGTTCACCACCCTCAGCGGCGGCAAGCGTCGCTGGAGCAGTACCGTGCGGCAAATCCTGCCGGTGCCGCCCAAGCCTTTGGATCAGACCAGCCAGGGCGGCGGCAGCCCGGCGAGTTCGAGCAAAAGCGGCAGCGCTCGCGTGGTGCTGTACACCGTGCTGCTCGATGTCGACAACGCCGACAACGCGCTGATGGCGGAAATGACCACCCAGGTGTTCTTCGTTTCCGACCAGGCGAAAGACGTGCTCACCGCCCCCATCGCCGCGTTGCAAGGCGGCACGCAACCGAACATCCAGAGCGCTCAGGTCGTCGCCAAAAACGGCCGCATCGAGCAACGCGAGGTGCGCACCGGCATCAGCGATCGCCTGCGAGTGCAGATCCTCGACGGCTTGCAGGAAGGCGATCACCTGTTGATCGGCCCGGTCGACGGGAGTGGCGGCTGAATGCTGACGCCCCTGATCGACCTGCAGGACATCCGCAAAGCCTACGGCGGCGGCGATTCACCGCACGTTCACGTGTTGCGCGGCATCGACCTGTCGATCCATGCTGGGGAGTTCGTAGCGATTGTTGGCGCGTCCGGTTCCGGCAAGTCGACGCTGATGAACATCCTCGGCTGCCTCGATCGCCCGACCTCCGGCGAATACCGCTTCGCCGGGGAAAACGTCGCCGCACTCGACAGCGATGAACTGGCCTGGCTGCGCCGCGAAGCCTTCGGTTTTGTGTTCCAGGGCTATCACCTGATCCCGTCCGGTTCGGCCCAGGAAAACGTCGAGATGCCGGCGATCTACGCAGGCTTGCCGGCCGCCGAACGCCACGCCCGCGCCGCCGCCCTGCTCGACCGCCTCGGCCTGGCATCACGCACCGGCAACCGCCCGCACCAACTCTCCGGCGGCCAACAACAACGGGTGTCCATCGCCCGCGCCTTGATGAACGGCGGCCACATCATCCTCGCCGACGAACCCACCGGCGCCCTCGACAGCCACAGTGGCGCCGAGGTCATGACGCTGCTGGATGAACTGGCGAGCCAGGGTCACGTGGTGATCCTCATCACCCACGACCGCGAAGTCGCGGCCCGAGCCAAACGCATCATCGAAATCCGCGACGGGCTGATCATCAGCGACAGCGCCCACGACAACCCCGACGTGCAAACCTCGGCCAACCCCGGCGCGCTGCAAGCCGTGGATCTGCGCAAGCGCTTGAGCGAAGGCGCCGAAGCCACCGGTGCCTGGAAAGGTGAACTGGTGGATGCGGTGCATGCCGCGTGGCGGGTGATGTGGATCAACAAGTTTCGCACCGCGCTGACGCTGCTCGGGATCATCATCGGCGTCGCGTCGGTGGTGGTGATGCTGGCCGTTGGTGAAGGCAGCAAGCGTCAGGTGATGGCGCAAATGGGCGCGTTCGGCTCGAACATCATCTACCTCAGCGGCTCGGCCCCTAACCCGCGAACACCGCTGGGCATCATCACCCTCGATGACGTCGCGGCGGTGGGCAGCCTGCCGCAGGTGACGCGCATCATGCCGGTCAACGGCCAGGAAGCCGGGGTGCGCTTTGGCAACCTCGACCACTTGAGCTACGTCGGCGGCAACGACACCAACTTCCCGGCAATCTTCAATTGGCCGGTGGTCGAAGGCAGCTATTTCACCCAGGAAGATGAACGCAACGCAGCGGCTGTCGCGGTGATCGGCCACAAGGTACGGACCAAGTTGCTCAAGGACGTGGCCAACCCGATCGGCCAGTACATCCTGATCGAAAACGTGCCGTTCCAGGTGGTCGGCGTGCTCGCGGAAAAAGGCGCCAGCTCCGGCGACACCGACAGCGACGACCGCATCGCCATCCCCTATTCCGCTGCGAGTGTGCGGCTGTTCGGCACCCACAACCCCGAATACGTGGCGATTGCGGCGGCTGATGCGCGCAAGGTCAAAGAGACGGAAACCGCCATCGAGCAGTTGATGTTGCGCTTGCACGACGGCAAAAAGGATTTCGAACTGACCAACAACGCGGCGATGATCCAGGCCGAAGCACGCACGCAAAATACCCTGTCGCTGATGCTCGGTTCGATCGCCGCGATTTCGCTGTTGGTGGGCGGGATTGGCGTGATGAACATCATGCTCATGACCGTGCGCGAACGCACCCGCGAAATCGGCATCCGCATGGCCACCGGCGCCCGCCAGCGCGACATCCTGCGGCAGTTCCTCACCGAAGCGGTGATGCTTTCGGTGGTGGGAGGTCTTGCGGGCATTGCCCTGGCGCTGATCGTCGGCGGCGTGCTGATTCTCAGCGAAGTCGCGGTCGCGTTCTCTTTGATAGCGGTACTCGGCGCCTTCGGCTGCGCCCTGGTCACCGGTGTTGTCTTCGGCTTCATGCCCGCTCGCAAAGCTGCCCGGCTCGACCCGGTCACGGCCCTTACCAGTGAATGATCGATCTATGAAAGCGCCACTCAGCCTGTTGACCCTCTGCGTGTTACTCAGTGCGTGCGCCAGTCCCGACCCGCGTCCGGACAGTGGCCTGCAGCCGCCGCCCACCTGGCAGTCGGCGCACAGTGATAACGCCTTGTTGAGCAACGCCCAGTGGTGGACGCACTTTGGCAGCCCGCAGCTCGATCAACTGATTGAACAGGCGCGCGTCGGCAGCTATGACCTGGCGGCGGCACTGGCGCGAGTTCGTCAGGCCAGGGCGACGACCGTGATTGCTGGCGGTTCGGCGCTGCCGGAAGTGAAGGGAGCAGTGAACGCCAATCGCCAGAAGCTGATGCGCGGCAACGGCTACAGCCAACTGGACGCCGACAGCAGCGACAAAGCGGTGGATTACTTCGACGCCAGCCTCAGCGCCAGTTATGAAATCGATTTCTGGGGCGGCCAGCGTGCCTCCCGCGACAGTGCGCAATTCGGCCTGCGGGCCAGTGAGTTCGATCGCGACACGGTTGAGTTGACGTTGCTCAGCGCAGTTGCCAGCACCTATGCGCAAGCCCTGTCGTTGCAGGAGCAGCACCGTATCGCGCAGCTCAATCTGGCGAACGCGCAAAAGGTTTTGAACCTGGTGCAAACCCGCTTCGACGCAGGCTCGGCCACCGCCCTGGAACTGGCGCAGCAAAAGAGCCTGGTGGCCGCGCAACAACGACAGTTGCCACTGGTGCAGCAACAGGCCGAAGAAGCGCGGATCACCCTCGCCGCCCTCCTCGGCCGTCCCGTTCAAAGTTTGAAGCTCGACGATCAGCGCTTCGATCAGCTCAGTTGGCCGGTCATCGGTGCGGGCGTGCCCAGCGACTTGCTCAACCGGCGCCCGGACATTGCTCGCGCGGAAGCGCAGTTGGCGGCCGCCCGGGCCGACGTGACCGTGGCCAGGGCGAAAATGCTGCCCACCGTGACATTGAGCGCCCAGATCGGTTCTGGCGCCGACACGTTCAACGACGTGCTGCGCAGCCCGTTCTATAACCTCACCGCCGGATTGGTCGCGCCGATCTTCAACAACGGACGACTAAGTGCTGAACGCGACAAAGCCACGGCGCGTCAGGAAGAGCTGCTGGAAACCTACCGTGGCGCGATCATCAACGGCTTTGCCGACGTGGAAAAAGCCCTGACGGGTATTCGTGGACTGGATGCCCAGCGCGAATGGCAAAGTGAAGAGCTGAGCCAGGCGCAAACGGCTTTCGATATTGCGCAAAGCCGCTATCAGGCCGGAGCCGAGGATTTGCTGACGGTGCTGGAGACGCAACGCACGCTGTATGCCGCACAGGATCTGAATGTGCAGTTGCGGTTGGCGAGGTTGCAGGCGAGCATTGCGCTGTACAAGGCGCTTGGGGGTGGGTGGCAGGTGTTGTGATTTGCAGCGATTTCAGAATCGCCATCGCGAGCAAGCCCGCTCCCACAGTTGATCTGGGGTGTTTACACACAATGGGTTCGCCATAGATCCAATGTGGGAGCGGGCTTGCTCGCGAAGAGGCCGTCACATTCAACTTTCCATCGACTGGCAGGCCGCCTTCGCGAGCAAGCCCGCTCCCACAGTTGATCTCCGGTGTTCACACACAATGTGTTCGCCATAGATCCAATGTGGGAGCGGGCTTGCTCGCGAAGAGGCCGTCACATTCAACTTTCCATCGACTGGCAGACCGCCTTCGCGAGCAAGCCCGCTCCCACAGTTGATCTGGGGTGTTTACACACAATGGGTTCGCCATAGATCCAATGTGGGAGCGAGACCGGCTTGCCGGCGAAGAACGATAACGCGGTATGCCTGGTTAACTGGCAATCGGTTTAGCCTTCAGATTCCGCGCATACCACGGCCGTTGCGGAACCTTGCGGAACAGGTCCGCCAGTTTCTTCTCGTCTTCGCCAAAGGTAATCCGCAGCGCCAGCTTCATGGTTTCCGGGTCCATTTCCACCGACTTGCCCGCCTGCAACCCCGGCGTGGTGTTGCAGCCGTGGGTGCTCGGGCCGAGCCACGGGTCGTCGATCTCGACCCAGCGACCGGGTGCGAACCACGGCACGCCTTTGACTTCCAGCCGACTCACTTCCCCCTGATGAAAGCGCTCGTGCGCGCGGAACCAGTCTTCGAGACGGTCGTCGATCCAGCCGTGGAAATGCCAGAACACCGGGTTCACATGGGATGAGAACGGGTCACCGAGGAAGTCGTTTTCCGCCGCGAACCAGCGAGCGGAAAAGTCCGCCGTGTCGCGGGCAAACGGCACGGGCTGTCCATTGGACGGGTCGCGGGGCACTGACGCCCAGCGCATGTGCAGCCAGTCATGCAGCCCGAGTTCGACCTCGGAACCGAACTGCCCCAAGGTCAATTTCGCCAAATAACGCGGATCACGGTATCGCGATTCCCAGACCTGAAAATTGCTGTGGTAGGTCTCGGCGGTCTTGAGATCGGCGACCCACTGCGAGTATTCGTCATCGTCATCGGCGCGCCAGGCCGGCGGCAGCGCGGTTCCATCGTGGTTGTCGAAGTAACGCGCAAAGCCCTGACGATCGCGCACCAGCTCCGGCTGAGGTAACGGAAATTGCTGCCAGGACGGCAAGTCTTGCAAGGAGCGCGCGGTGCCGAGCATGTGCCGGTGCATGAAGAAAAAGTCGATGCCCGAGCCATTGCGGTCCTTGCGCGGCCCG
The DNA here is from genome assembly GCF_059695695.1 of Pseudomonas sp. LBUM1670. Taxonomy (NCBI): domain Bacteria; kingdom Pseudomonadati; phylum Pseudomonadota; class Gammaproteobacteria; order Pseudomonadales; family Pseudomonadaceae; genus Pseudomonas; species Pseudomonas sp. LBUM1670. The sequence goes on from NZ_CP166783.1 coordinate 3,925,066, forward strand.
CGCGCATCGCGCTCCTTGTCCCGAAGCCCTGGCTGCCAGCCAATACCGCGCAAGGCGTCACGCTTGTCTTCGGACAAGGTGTGCCATTTGTCTCGCGAAGCGTGCCAGAGCTGATGGAACAGGCGGTGCTCGGGGGAAATCAGCCACGTCAGCAACGCCGGGGCCAGGCCCGTGCGTTCGCGCGCTTCAGGGAACACTTGTTTGACCGCGACGAAACGGTTGTCCTGGGCGGTCAAGGCCGGCGGACGATCCAGACGCAGCACGCGACCACTCAAGGTGCCGCTGCCGGCATTGCCGAATGCGGCCCAGACTTCGTCCAGTTTGAAGGTGAATTCATAATCCGGCGTCCCGGTCGGGGATCGGGAATCGATCAAACGCCAGCTCAGCTCGGTGCTGTTCGTGCCCGCCAGATCGCCGAGGACGCGATAGCGTGGCGTCGGTCCGCCGCGCAGTGCATCGAACGTATCCAGAAAACCGTTGAGCCCACGACCCTTGTGACCGACGTCGAGCAGCAGTTGCAGGCCCTCGCGAGGCAAGCCGTCGAGCCCCGCGTCACGGCCCTCGAAACGTATGTACCAGACGCCCTGCAAGGTGTTGGCCAAACGCTGCCCGGCCACATCCGCGACGTCGAATGACGCTTCGCCGGGAGTAATGGTCGGGTCCGGTTTAGTCAGTTCGCGATGCCCGTAATACGCCGCAGGCAGGGCAGCGCCGGTCAGTGCCAGCCCCGCCAGGAACCATCGTCGAGAAATCGTCATTGCCCTACCTGTGTCAGCCATGGAGCAGGCTTTATCCAAGCTAGAACGTTTGTTGCCTTCACAAATTTAAAAGCTTCGCGAGCAAGCCCGCCCCCACAGTGGACCGAGGTGTACGCAAATCAAATGTGGGAGCGGGCTTGCTCGCGAAGAGGCCCTCAGCCCCCCTAAATTTCCCACTCGGCCACTCGTTCTCCCCAGATAGCAAAGGCCCCCGCGCCTGCACCCTCGACGGCGAACCTGACTGAGATGGCAATGACAAAACCTCGTTCGAAAAAGGCTCTTTTCATTGGCCTGCCCCTGGCGCTGGCCATCGCCGGCGCGGCAGGGTTTGCGGCCTGGAATTACTGGCTCAACGACAACCCCGGCTACCCGATCGCGGTGATGAAACAGGCCGATGAACTGCAAGAGCGCATCCTCTCGTTCGACAGCCACATCACCGTGCCGATGGATTTCGGCACCGCCGAAAACGAGGCCGACAAGGACGGCAGCGGCCAGTTCGACCTGGTCAAGGCAGCACGCGGTCGCCTGTCTGGCGCGGCGCTGACCATTTTCGGCTGGCCCGAAATCTGGAACGGCGACAACGCCCCACACCGTCCGACCGCCGGATTCATCGACGAAGCCCGTCACGAGCAGGAAACCCGCTACAAAATCATCAGCACCCTGGTGCGCGACTTCCCCAATCAAGTCGCCATCGCCTACACCCCGGACGATTTCCGGCGCCTGCACGGCGAGGGCAAGTTCGCCGTGTTCATCAGCATGCTCAACGCCTACCCGCTGGGTAACGACGTCAACGCACTGGATAAGTGGGCCGCGCGCGGGATGCGCATGTTTGGTTTCAGTTACGTGGGCAACAATGCCTGGGCCGACTCGTCCCGTCCGCTGCCGTTTTTCAATGATTCCCGTGATGCGCTGGGCGGCCTGTCGGAGCTGGGCAAACAAGCAGTGCATCGCCTGAACGACCTCGGCGTGATCATCGACGTGTCGCAAATGTCGACCAATGCGCTTGAGCAAGTCAGCCAATTGAGCCGCGCCCCGATGGTCGCCTCGCACTCGGCGCCACGCGCGCTGGTGGACATCCCGCGCAACCTCAGCGACAGCGAAATGCAGCTAATCAAGCACAGTGGCGGCGTGGTGCAGATCGTCGGTTTCCCGACCTACATCAAGCCGCTGAGCCAGGGCACGCAAGACAAACTCAACGCCCTGCGCGCGCGTTTCGACTTGCAACCGCTGCAAGGCCTGGAGATGGCGCTGATGCCGGGCGACCCGGTGATCACCGTGTGGTCGGAACAGCGCTTCGGCGAATACGCCACTCAGCTCTACGGCATCATCGATGAAGAACCCAAAGCCACCCTCAAGGATTACGGCGACGCCATCGACTATGCGGTGAAAAAAATCGGCATCGACCACGTCGGCATCAGTTCCGACTTCAACGACGGTGGCGGCCTGAACGGCTGGAAAGACGTCAGCGAGGCGCGCAACGTGACCGCCGAGCTGATCAGTCGCGGCTACAGCGAGACCGACATTGCCAAGCTCTGGGGCGGCAACTTCCTGCGCGTCTGGGATCAAGTGCAAAAGTCCTCCAGACCCGTCGTCCAAAACTGACATTCACCTTTGCCAAGCGAACCGAATTCATGACCAACCGTCGTACATTCCTCAAGCAGGCCGGCATTGTCGCAGCCAGTATTCCCCTGAGTTCCGCGGTCAGCCTGCCTGCGCTGGCCGCCATGCCGGCGCCGCTGCCCAAAGACAAATGGACGCAGTTTCGCCAGCTGTTCAACCAGGATCCCGACTACCTGCACTTCGCCAATTTTCTGGTGACCTCGCACCCACGGCCGGTGCGCGAGGCCATCGAGATGCATCGCGCCAACCTCGATCGCAACCCCGGTCTGGCCATGGACTGGCATCGCGGCGAAACCGAACGCCGGGAAGAAGAAGTCCGCGTGTGGGCCGGCCGTTACCTGAAAGCCAAGCCCTCGCAGATCGCCCTGACCGGCAGCACCACCGAAGGCCTGGCAATGATTTACGCCGGCATCCATGTGCGTCCGGATCAGGAAATCCTCACCAGCGAACATGAGCATTACGCCGCCAACAGCGTGTTTGAATACCGCACGCAAAAGGACGGCACCCAGGTTCGCAAAATCAAATTGTTCGAAGACCCGTACAAGGTTTCGACCGATGAAATACTGGCTTCGATTGCCCGCAACATTCGCCCCGAGACTCGCGTGCTCGGCATGACCTGGGTGCACTCCGGCAGCGGTGTGAAATTGCCGATCGGCGAGATCGGCAAACTGGTCGCCGAGAAAAACCGCGACCGTGAGGAAAAGGATCGCATCCTGTATGTGGTCGATGGCGTCCACGGTTTCGGTGTGGAAAACCTCGATTTCCCGGACATGCATTGCGACTATTTCATCGCCGGCACCCACAAATGGATGTTCGGCCCACGGGGCACCGGGATCATCTGCGCCCGCTCGGACGAGATGAAAGATGTCACGCCGACCATCCCGACGTTCTCCGAAGCGACCACGTTTTCGACCGTAATGACTTACGGCGGCTATCACTCGTTTGAACACCGCTGGGCGCTGACCGAAGCGTTCAAGTTGCATCTGGACCTGGGCAAGGCCGAGGTTCAGGCGCGCATTCACGAGATCAACAGCTACCTGAAAAAGCGCTTGCAGGAGCATTCGTCAGTGGAGCTCGTCACGCCGCTGTCGTCCGAGTATTCCGCCGGTTTCACCTTCTTCCGGATCAAGAACCGCGACTGCGAAGAAGTCGCCAATTTCCTGATGGATCAGCGCGTGGTCTGCGATGCCGTCGACCGCGACGTCGGCCCGATCATTCGCCTGTCCCCGGGCCTGCTCAACACCGAGGCGCATATCGATCGCGTCATGACGCTGTTGGCCAGCAAGCTCTGACACACCGATTCCCTTTAGCGAGAATGCTCATGAAAAACCTCCTGCACCGATTCATTGCTGTTCAGTCCTGGGCATTGCTGAACCTGTGGCGAGGGAGCTTGCTCCCGCTGGGCTGCGCAGCAGACCCTGTTCTTCAGGCGAAGAGCGGGGGTCGCTTCGCGCCCAAACGGGAGCGAGCTCCCTCGCCACAGGTTTATGTTTACGCAGTATTGGCACTGCTGGCGTTGTTGCCCGTCGCTTCCCAGGCCTCCACCGCGCCGCTGCCGGGCAGGGTGTTCAAGGATTGCCGCAACTGTCCGGAAATGGTCGTGTTGCCTGCCGGCACCTTCACCATGGGCACGCCGGAAGGTGAAGTCGGTCGGGAGCCCGATGAAGGCCCGATGCACGAACTGACGTTCGCCAAACCGTTCGCCATGAGCCGATACCAGATCACCGCCGGTGAATGGGACCAGTACATGAAGGAAACCGGGATCACCCTTCCCGACGGCGACACCCGGCCCGGCCGCGAGTGCATCAACAGCAAGCCACGTTATCCACAGAGCCCGCGTCAGCCGGCGGTGTGCATGAACTTTGCCGAGGTCCGCGCGTATGTCGCGTGGCTGTCGCTCAAGACCGGCCAGCACTACCACATCGTCAGCGAGGCCCAGCGCGAATACGCCGCCCGTGCCGGTTCAACGGGGCCGTTCCCGTTCCCGTTCGATGAAGGCACCGAGTACAGCATCGCCACCCATGCCAATACTTACGGGCCAACCGACGGCTACAGCTACACCTCCCCGGCCGGCAGCTACCCGCCGAACGCCTTCGGCCTGTACGACATGCACGGCAACGTCTACGAGTGGATCGCCGACTGCGAACACAGCGATTACGTGGGCGCCCCCACCGACGGCAGCGCGTGGGTCGAAGCCAACTGCGAAGCCCTGCAGATTCGCGGCAATGACTGGGGCGAAGCGCCGGTGTTCTCGCGTTCCGGCAACCGCAACAACATCTACCCGCAAACCCGTGGCGACTGGATCGGTTTCCGTGTCGTGCGCGATCTGCCGTCCAAAGGCTGACCCCCTCCTCCTGCGGCCGCCGCCAGTCGGCGGCCGTCTAAATTAAACGCCTGACCACACGTTCTACTGGGTATCTGCTTCACGACCCAAGGAACCCTCTCCCCATGACCCAGCCTACGCGCGGTGCAATTCATGAATTGTTCACCCTCCTGAAACCGTTCCGGCTGGTCGTCAGCCTGTCGATCATTCTGGGCATGGTGGGCGGTCTGAGCGTGACGGTGCTGCTGGCCACGATCAACAATGCCCTGCATTCGGAAAGTGGCCTGACCCAGGGCGTGGTCGCACTGTTTGGCGGACTCTGCCTGTTGGCGCTGGCGAGTTCGATCTGCTCGGACATCGGCACCAACTATGTCGGTCAGCACATCATCGCCAAGCTGCGCAAAGAGCTGGGGGAAAAGGTGCTGTCGGCGCCCATCGAACAGATCGAACGCTATCGCAGTCACCGCTTGATCCCGGTGCTGACCCATGACGTCGACACCATCAGCGACTTCGCCTTCGCCTTCGCGCCACTGGCCATTTCCCTGACCGTGACCCTCGGCTGCATGGGCTACCTGGCGCTGCTGTCGTGGCCGATGTTCCTGATGATGGTGCTGGCGATTGCCATCGGCACTGGCATCCAGTTTTACGCACAGGGCAAAGGCATCAAAGGCTTCATGGCCGCCCGTGACGCCGAAGACGAATTGCAAAAGCACTACAACGCCATTGCCGGTGGCGCCAAGGAACTGCGCATTCACCGTCCGCGCCGCCAGCGCATGTTCACCTCGGGCATCCAGGGCACGGCGGACTTCATCTGCAACACCCAAGTGCGCTCGATCAATACCTTCGTGATCGCCAAGACGCTGGGGTCGATGCTGTTCTTCGTGGTCATCGGCCTGGCGCTGGCCCTGCAATCGTTCTGGCCGAGCGCCGACAAGTCGGTGATGAGCGGCTTCGTCCTGGTGCTGCTGTACATGAAAGGCCCCATCGAGCATCTGGTCGGCACCTTGCCTGTGGTCAGCCGGGCGCGGATTGCCTTCCGCCGGATCGCCGAACTGTCGAGCCAGTTTTCCTCGCCCGAGCCGCATCTGCTGCTCAACGACACCGGCAAAAAACCGGCCGTGGTCAACAGCCTGCAACTGGACAACGTCAGCTATGCCTTCCCCGCTGCACCGGGCAGTGAAGCGTTCCGTCTTGGGCCGGTGAACCTGAGCATCGAACAGGGCGACATCATTTTCATCGTCGGCGAAAACGGCTGCGGCAAGACCACACTGATCAAGTTGTTGCTGGGACTGTATGCGCCGCAACAGGGTGCAATCCTGCTCAACGGCGAAGGCATCGATGCGCAGAACCGCGACGACTATCGCCAACTGTTCACCACGATTTTTGCCGACTACTACCTGTTCGATGACGTGGTGCAGGGCGATCAGCACATTCCCGAAGACGCCAACAAATACCTGCAACGCCTGGAAATCGCACACAAGGTCAGCGTCAAGGACGGAAGTTTCACCACCACCGACCTGTCCACCGGCCAGCGTAAACGCCTGGCATTGGTCAATGCCTGGCTGGAAGAACGGCCGGTGCTGGTGTTTGACGAATGGGCGGCCGACCAGGACCCGACCTTCCGCCGGATCTTCTACACCGAACTGCTTCCGGACCTTAAGCGTCTGCGCAAAACCATCATCGTCATCTCCCATGACGATCGCTATTTCGACATGGCCGATCAGCTGGTGCGCATGGAATCGGGCCGCGTGGTGACGGAGCGGGCGACCGCCTGACAACAGCAACACCCGTCATTCGCTGAATTTGTCGGAGTTTGTTTTCCGGTTTCGTCGGCGTGATGCGTCTAATAATAATTATCATTAACTAAAAACTGCACACCTTAGGAGCGATTTGAGCAATGCAAAGCCCTACCCTGTCCCGCGCGCCGTTGGCATTGGCCATCGCATCGCAAAAGAAATTCCGAACAGTCGTACCGGGTGCGTTGCTGACCCTGTTGCTGCTGGGCACGTCTGAAGTCCAGGCGGCTCCGGTGAACGTCAATGTTCCCTCGCAGTCGCTGGCCAGCGCGCTGCAACAACTGGGTCAACAGACCGACCTGCAGATTCTGTACAGCCAGGACATGGTCAACGGCCTCAAATCGACGGCGGTTTCCGGCAATCTGGAGCCGGAACAGGCGTTGAATACTTTGCTGCTGGGGAGCGGCATTACGTTTCAACTGACGGGTAACACCGTTTCGCTGATTCCGGTGGCCGGCAACTCCAGTGCGCTGCAACTGGGCGCGACCGCCATTTCCGGCGTGGCACCGGGGCCGACCACTGAAGGCACGCATTCCTACACCTCCGATGAAGTCAGCATCGGCAAGGGCAACATCAAGCTCAAGGACATTCCGCAGTCGGTGTCCGTCGTCACGCGCCAGCGCATGGACGACCAGAACATGAACAGCCTGCAAGACGCGATGCGCCAGGTCACCGGCGTCACCATCAAGACGTACAACTCCGGTTCCAGCCTGAACGACGTCTACATGCGCGGCTTCCTCGTCGACCAGGTGCAGGTTGACGGCGTGTCGCAACCGACCGGCCAGGGCGACATGGGCACCAGCTTCGACCTCGCGATGTACGATCGTGTCGAAGTGCTGCGCGGCCCGTCCGGCCTGTATCAAGGCGCTGGCGAACCCGGCGGCACCATCAACGTGGTGCGCAAGCGTGCACTCAACAAATTCGCCCTCGGCGGCGAACTGGGCGCAGGTTCCTATGACCATTACCGCTCGATGGTGGACGTCACCGGCCCGCTGAACGATCAGGGCACCGTGCGCGGTCGTTTCATCACCGCTTACGAGAACAACAAATCCTTCGTCGACTCCGCCCAGAACGAACGCCCGATGGTGTACGGTCGCTTGGAATTCGACCTCGATGCATCCACCACCCTGTCGGTCGGCGGCGCCTACCAGCAGAACCACTCCACCCCGGCGTTCGGCTTGCCGGCCTTTGCCGACGGCAAATTGCTGGACGTGCCGCGCTCGACCTTCGTCGACGCCAAGTGGAACACCCTGAACGAGAAAGTCTGGGAATCCTTCGCCGAGGTCGATCACGCGCTGGATAATGGCGGTCAGTTCAAGACCACCCTCACCTACCGCGATGCAGAAACGCCACAGCGTAACTTCACCTGGGCCGACGGTGCGGTCGAGCCCAATGGCGACAGCTGGGCCGTGGCGTATGACTACTACACCCACATCAAGACCATCGGCGTCGACAGCTTCGTGACCACGCCGTTCGAGTTCGCTGATCGCCAGCACGAGTTCACCGTAGGCGCCGAGTACCAGCACCTAGACAAAGACTTCGAATACGGTGGCGGCGAGTACTTCCCGATCAACGTCTACAACCCGGGCAGTATCGATATTCCCAAGAACGACTATGAGCGGGTCAACGGCAACTGGTCCAAATCCGACCAGTACGGCCTCTATACCCGCGCCAAGTTCAACGTCACCGACTGGCTCGACGTGGTCGGCGGCAGCCGCGTGACCTGGTACGAAAGCGACGCCAAGAACGCCAACGCCTTCTTCAGCAACTTCGGCGAAGCCCACACCAGCATCAACCGCAAGGTCGTGCCGTACGGCGCCATCATCGCCAAGCTGACTCCAGAACTGTCGGCCTACGCCAGCTACACCGGCGTGTTCAAGCCGCAAAGCGAAATCAGTGCCGATGGCGGTCCGGTCGGCCCGCGCAAAGGCAAGCAGTATGAAGTCGGCCTCAAGCGCGAGTTCTTCGACGGACGCCTGAATGCCAGCGTTGCGGTCTTTCGCATATACGATGAAAACCGTGCCGAATACGACAACGCTTCCGGCGCCTACATGACCGAAGGCAAGGCACGCAGCGAAGGCTGGGAAACCGAGCTGAGCGGCAACCTGACCGACAACTGGAGCATCGTCACTGGTTACGCCTTCACCTCCACCAAGTTTCTGGAGGGCGATGACGCCACCAAAGGCAACACTTTCAGCACCATCACGCCCAAGCACAACTTCAACCTGTGGACCAAGTACGAATTCACCGACGGCCCGCTCAAGGACTTCAGCGTCGGCGGTGGTGTGCGTGTAGTCAGCGATACCCACTACCAGCGTGACGTGAAGTTCGAACAGGGCGGCTTCGCGGTCACAACGGCCCAGGTCGGCTACAAAATCAACGAAAACCTGTCGTCGACGCTGACCGCCAACAACCTGTTTGACCGTAAGTACTACGACCGGGTGGATGGGTCGTGGGGGACTAACTTCTACGGCGATCCGCGGAATTTGACGTTGACGTTGCGGGCTAACTACTGATTGCTGCGTACGTTAAATGTTGAACACCACCGGGCCGCTTGCGACTCATGCTGAGACAGTTAAGCGGCTGATCTTGTAGGAGCGAGCTTGCTCGCGATGGACGCCAACGATAACGCGTATTCTCTGGATACACGCGGCGTCCTGAAGTTCATCGCGAGCAAGCTCGCTCCTACAAATTCTCTTTACTGACAGGCATTAGCCGCTTGCGGCACGGTTTTGTTTAATGCGGGTCACTTCACTTGAATTGGTCTAATACGCCCGAAACAGAGTCAAGCATCGCGCCACCCGTCCAAGGCTTGGCCAAGAAGCGGATGTTGGCGCCAAGCTCCAGCACTCTTTGCACTTTTCCTGACGTCAGTATCATGGGAAGTGAAGGCCACCGGAGCGTCACGATTTTGCTCAGGTCATATCCGTCCAGAACGCCTGGCATGTTTATATCACTGACTATCAGGCAAAGTTGATTGGCACCGCTTTCCAAAAAGACCATTCCCTCATCGGCCGAAGCGTAAGAAATTACAACTGCGCCCATGTCTTCGATGATTTCTATGAGCAACATCCTGACCAGTTCATCGTCTTCCAGAACAAGTATCGAGGGAGCGGTCATTGTTATGTACTCCTCTTATTGGAATTAGAAGCCGTTAAGGATGTGCTAACGGGAACGTCACAATAAATTCACTACCTTTGCCTTCCCCTTCGCTTCGACCAATGATTTTCCCGCCATGCGCTTCAACCAGCTCACGAACCACGGTCAGACCAATGCCCAAGCCTTTCCCGCAGAAGCTTACGGCGTTGGCGTCCCGCACATAGGGATCGAATATGAAGGGAAGTGTTTGTGCGGAAATGCCGATGCCGTTGTCGCAAACACTTATTTTCAACAGGTCGGCTTCCAGGGTCAGGGATAACTCGACGTTGCCCTCATTTGGGGTGTACTTGACCGCATTGCTGAGAAGGTTGTACAGAACCTGAGTGAGCCGCACTGAGTCCCCATTCATTACCAGCTTTTCATGGGAAAAACGGGTGCTGAAATAGAGTTTTTTAGCCGCCATCATCGGGCGGCACGCCTCAATCGAAGTATTGATGACATGGATAATGTCGAGATCGGCGCGATTGAGACTCAACTTGCCACTGCTGACGCGAGACACGTCCAACAAATCCTCAACGATGCGGGACAAATGCTGAACCTGGCCCTCAATCAGCGCCCGCATTCGGGGCAGTTCTACGCTGGGCATGCTGACCATGCGCTCTGCGATCATGCTGATCGGCGTCAACGGATTACGAAGCTCATGGGCCACTTTTGCCAGAACACCTTTCTGCTGTGCCAATGCCTGTTCGGCCTTGGATTGCATGTCTTGAGCGCTGATGGCGGCGATAACCAGCTGCTCGTTTGCCTCAAGCGTTTCCAGGTACGGATCGGATAATTCTGCATCCGCAGGCACGGTCGAATCTGATTGCCCCTCTAACATCGCCAACACTAATTGTTGATTGGCCTCAATCAGTTGTTCTATTTGCGGGCTGTCTCTCAGTTCACTATTTACTTCGATCAGTTCTTTTTCCAGGGACACCAGAAGCGCCCGAGCTGTGACGATTTTTTTGCCCAACAGCAACAGTTCGCGAGCGGCATTTGCCCTCTCACGCTCATTCTTGCTATCGGTGTCGCTCATACTGGGTACTCAATCATTTTCATCTCCGTGACGTGTCCCGTCGGGATTGTTCTTTTTGGGTCGCCCACCCAACAATCCTTCCTGGCCGTGAAGCATTTCTCCCACCTGCAAACCGTTGTCATCGATGTGGTACAGGCGCAGTTCATCCGAGTGAGCGCTGGCCCTAACCTTGACGACACCCATGATACGCAGTAGACGGCTGTCAACTTCGATATAGCGCTGAACGATGATTGCATCGGTCAGGAACGCTGTACCGTAAGGGCTGAATCGTAGATCGGTATAGCGGTCTTCGAGTTCGGAGGTCATCAACACCGTAACACCGATACCGGTCAGTGCAGTGACGAGGCGCGACAACGATTCACGGAAGTCCTCGCGGAATGTCGGTGCCACCGCCAGTTCGAAGCCTGAGAGCGAATCGATGACCACCCTGGTGGCGCCCAGGCGGCGGATCTCTGTGAGCAACAGTTGGACGATTTCATCGATCGATAAATCCGGGGCATGACTCTCTACCAGTCCCACCTGGTCATTTTGAATCAATGCGGCGAGCTCGGCATTGCGCAGGTGATTAGGGCGTTGCTCGAACACCGCGACGACCCCGGTTTCACCGTTGCGGGCACCTTCAGCGAGGAATGTCGACGCCAAAATGCTTTTTCCTGACCCGGAGGGCCCAGCCACCAGCAGCGAGTAACCCTTGGGCAGGCCACCGCCGAGCATTTCATCAACACCCGGCACACCCACTTTCAATCGTCCGGCTGGCTTGTTGGTGATCGGCTCCGGGACTTCCAGCGCGCTCGCACTGGCCGGTGGAAAGACCTTCATCCCGGAATTGGCAATGCGGAAGGTGTGCAGCCCCGGCAGTGTGGGTTGGCCGCGCATCTTCATGATCTCCATTTTGCGCACCATGGAATTGCGCTGCACGCTCTGGCGCAGCCAGATCAGGCCGTCCGCCACAGTGAAAATGGGATTGGTATCCGTCTCGGTGAAGTACTCGCCAATCAGGAACGTGGTCGCTTGCCAGGTGGTCATCAACATGCCCAGTTGCTGAATGAACTGCGGCAGATTGTTGTTTGGATTGACTTGGGTCTGGCTCGCGAGCACGACCGAGCGGAACGAGTCGACAAACACCAGGGCCGGGTTATGTTTTTCGACCTCGACGACGATGCGGCGCAATACTTCGTCCAGATCACCCGCAAGGGTGTCGTCAGCCAGATTGATGTAGCGAACGGACTTATTGATCGCTTCATTGTCGAAAAAGTCGAATTGCTGTTGGTAACGCAGCATCTTCAGCGGTGGTTCACCCAACACAGTAAAAAACAGCGCCGGACGCTCCGGTGTCGCCAGGGCAAACATCATTTGATGCGCCAGGGTGGTTTTACCGCAGCCAGGGGGGCCGGCAATGAGGTTGAAGGAAAACTCCGGCAAGCCTCCGCCCAGCACCTCGTCCAGCCCCGGTACGCCAGTAGCCAGACGGTTGATTGTCACTTTGGTACTCATGACGAAGTTTCCTGCGCAGGTGGGGCGCTTAAGTTGTTGTCCCACACATCGAGTAGCAGGCGTGCGGAGAGCGATGGACCGATCAGCGTGGCCAGCAACTCGTGAAGCGCTTTGAACCATTCCTCGCCAAAAAACAGGGCGTCGGTTTGATTTTGCTGGATGAGTATGGATTTGAGATCTGTCAGATCTAGCGGGTCCGCCAAGCGGGTGTAGGTGCCCGCCAGACGTGGATGCACGGAGGTGCATAAGTGAAGGCTTCGGCGAAAGAGCGCAGCGACCCCTTTCGGTCCGATGATCGGTACGAGAGCAGCGTTTGTATCTTGCAGCATCGCAATAATCACATCGGCGACCTGGTCAATGCCATCGACGTGATCAACCCGGAGCGCCAGGGACGCGACGATCCGGCGGCCCTCTTCGCTTTCCGTAGACATGGCTCAAGATTTCCGATGTGTGTCTGTGGAGTGTACACAGACCCTAGGGTGGCAGCGGCTTTTTCTGGAGCGCACATCACATGGACAATGGGTGTGGCCGATTCGTTTGAAAATACGGGATTTGGGGGCGTAGGCCGATGACCGGTCCTGGTTGTGGATTCAACCGGTCGATGCAACAGTTTAATCCCCTGTTTACGGCGACTGACTGGATCTTCGCCATTAACTGTCTTCCGATGCCCTTCCCTTGATGGGCGCAATTGACGAACACGCTTCGGACCACTTCCCGGCCGAGGAACTGGCACGCTATACCTTGAACTTCCGACCGCCAAGCCTAAAAACATGTCGGACATTTCCCCGACAATCTCGTGTCTTATGTCGCCTGTAGGAACCGTGCAGCCGCTTACTAAAGCTTCAAAGCCACGCCTCGCACCATGAGCACGATGTTCACCGTTAACCCGGAAACCGATATCGAAACCCTGCTCGGTTATGCGTGTGAGTCGCTGGCATCAGCCGATGTGATGGCCAATGATCTGGCGGACCATCTGGAAGGGTCTTCGCGTAATTCGCTGTTAGGAATTTCGCAGGTCATCATTCTGGCGGAGTTGACGGTGAATCGGGCGTTGGATCATCTGGATTCGATCGAGGACGTGCATTAGTGCGGCAATCGCATCGCGTTATCGTTCTTCGCGGGCGAGCCTCGCTCCTACAGATCGGCGGTGATGCTTCCACGTACGTGGAAACATCACCGCACATGCATCAACTCAAGCTTTCAGTAATCTGCGCCGCCAGTTGCTCCAGCATCCCCGGCACTTCCTGAACCATCTCGCCCATGCGCGCAAAATCGTGGGTCATGCCCGCTTTCACATCCAGCACCACGGGTTGCCCCGCCGCACGCAACTTTTCAGCCCAGGCCAGGCCTTCGTCCAGCAGCGGGTCGTATTCGGCCAGCCACAGTATCGTCGGTGTCAGGCCTTCCACGGTTTCGGCAAACAACGGGGAAAAGCGCCAGTCGCGGCGATCCTGGGTGCTGCGTTGGTACTGTTGGTAGAACCATTCCAGCGTGGTCGCTTCCAGCAGATAGCCTTCGGCGAAACGTGCGAGGGACGGGCGTTTTTCCACGGCGTCGATCACCGGGTACAACAACACTTGCACCCGTGGCGTGAGCGGCCAGGCCTGCGAATCCTGGACGATGGCGATCGACAAGGAGGCCACCAGGCTGCCGCCGACGCTGTCCCCCGCCAATGCGATACGTGCCGGGTCCAGCCCCAGAGCACCGGCGCCAGTGGTTGCGAGCCAGCGCGTCACATCTTCGGCATCCTCGTAGGCGGTTGGGAAACGGTGTTCCGGGGCCAGTCGGTAATCCGCCGACAGCACCGCAAAACCACCCGCCAGCGCCAGTAGCCGACACAGGGTGTCATGGGAATCGAGGCTGCCGACCACGTAACCGCCGCCATGGAAATACAGCAGCACCGGGCGCTCCTGCGTGCCCAGCGACGGGCGAGCGTAAAGGCGCGCGTTGAGCAAGTGGCCGTCGCGGGCCGGAATGCTGACTGCGGTCACCGTCAGCGCGCCCATCGGTGCGGCGTCGAGCAGCTGCGAGGTTTGTTCGAATTGCTGGCGCGCTTCGGTCGGGCTCAGCTCGTGCATGGGCAGGCTTTTGCCGGTGAGGCGGCCGAACTCGGCCAGCTCTAGAAAACCTTCGATGTCCGGGTGCAGTGCCATGGGCGGTGGTCTCCAAAAAATAAAAAGCTCGCCCTATAAACGAACCGTAAGGGCCGTTCATTAGGGCTAATGCTGTTCACTTAAGCGCGGGCACGCAAATTTGTGGCGAGGGGATTTATCCCCGTTCGGCTGCGAAGCAGTCGCAGATCCGGACAACTCGATTTGTCTGAACGGACGCTGGGGCCGCTTCGCAGCCCAACGGGGATAAATCCCCTCGCCACAGATTTCTTGTTCGCCTGAAGATTGTTTTAAGTGACAGCATTACGTTCATTAGGGCGAGCTTGTTTGGGTGCGATAAAACCTCAGTCCTGCGCCACCACCTCCCGACCGAGCGCCGTCACTACAGCATTCAGGCATTCATCCCGTTGCAGGATATCGAAGTGGCTGGCCGTGACGGTTTGCACTTTGCGCAACCGCGGTTGCTGACGTTCCAGCGTCGCGCGTTCGGCCGTCGGGTTGCCATCGGCCCACCAGCAGCACAGTTCGGCGTGCGGCAGCGGCAAGGTCTCGACCTGCCGCGACAGCGCCTTCAAGCGCGTGCTGACCATGAACGTCTGCGCCAACTCATCGGCACCGAGCAACGCGTAGCCGCTGGCCTGTTCGCCTTCAGTGTCGATCACCGTGCGAATGATCCGCGTGACAGCGTCCTGATCACCCGAAGTTTCGACACTCAATGCCTGAGCAATGACATCGCTGTCCATGCTCAACGTTGCACCGAGGAACTCGCGCAGGTCCGCGCGCCACTCATCAACACTGGCGATGGCGTTGGCCTGGGTCGGCACAAAGCTGTCCACCAGGCCGACGAACGCCATACGCTGACCCTGCTGTTCAAGCAGGTCGCCGACCATCAACGCCAGCGCCCCGCCCAACGACCAGCCCAGCAAATGGTACGGGCCTTGCGGTTGCTTGCGGCGAATCGCTTCGACGTAGTCCGCCGCCATTTGCTGCAGCGAAGTGTCGTGCCACTGACGGTCGAGCAACATGCGGCATTGCACGCCATACACCGTGCGCTCGCCTTCCAGTCGACGGGCCAGCGGTTCGTAGTCGAACACCGTGCCGAACCCGGCGTGCAGGCAGAACAGCGCCGGTTGATCGTCCACCGGCTGGTTCAACAGCAGCAGCGGTTCCGGGCTCTGTTTGAGCGGTTGCTCATCGACACCGGACAACCCGGCGATGGTTGGCTTGGCCATCATGTCGCGCAGTTTCAACTGGAAGTCCGGCTCATTCAGCGCTCGCACCTTCGAGATCACTTTGAGCGTGCGTAGCGAGTCGCCGCCCAACTCGAAGAAATTGTCGGTGATGCCGACTTTGTCGACACCCAGCACTTGCTGCCAGATCTCGGCAAGTGCCCATTCCAGCGGTGTGCGTGGGGCCACGTAATCGCGGCCCTCGAAGGTCGGGTCCGGCAAGGCCTTGCGGTCGAGCTTGCCGTTCGGTGTCAGCGGGAAACGCGGCAGCACCACGATCTGCGTCGGCACCATGTAATCCGGCAGGCTTTCTCGCAAGGCCGCTTGGCAACGCAGGCCCAGGCCGTCGTCTTCGGCCGCGACCACATAACCCACCAGTTGCGGACCCTGGCCGCTGTCACGCACCACCACCAGCGCATCGTTGACCCCGACTTGCTCACGCAGACGGGCTTCGATTTCGCCCAGTTCGATGCGGAAGCCGCGCACTTTGACCTGATGGTCGATGCGCCCCACGTAATCGAATACACCATCCTCGCGACGACGCACCAGGTCACCGGTGCGGTACAGACGACCACCGTCGCGGCTGAACGGGTCGGTGACGAAACGCTCGGCGGTTTGCCACGGGTGACGGTGGTAGCCGCGCGCAACGCCACGACCGCCGATGTACAACTCGCCAACCATGCCCACCGGCAATGGATTGAGGTCCATGTCCAGCACGTGCAGGCTGCGAGTGCCGACGCGGCGACCTATCGGCGCATACATCGCCTCGCAGTGGCCGTCGGCGGCGATTTTCCACAGCAGCGGCGTGACCACGGTTTCCGTCGGCCCGTAACCGTTCACCAGGTATTGCGGTTTGAGCGTGTGCTTGACCCGCTCAAACGTGGCGTCCGGCACCGCATCACCACCGAAGCAGTAGATGCGTACGGTTGGCGGATCACCGCCCTGCAACTCGGCGTGCTCGGCCAGTTGCAGCAAGTACGCCGGCGGGAAGCAGGCGACGGTGATGCGCTGACGGTGCAACACCGCCAGGGTCTGCTCGGCGGTCCACAAGGTGTTGTCGCGCACCACCAGGGTCGAGCCGCTGATCAGCGCGGTGATCCAACGTTCATGGGCACCGTCGAAGGCGAACGACATGAAATGCAGTTCTCGATTGTCCGGGTCCATTTCGTACAGCTCGGCAATCGCCTGCACGTGCATGCTCAACGGCCCGTGAGCCACGGCGACGCTTTTCGGTTTGCCGGTCGAGCCCGAAGTGTAAATCAGGTACGCCAGTTGCTCGGCGTGTACGTTGCTTTGCGGCGCTGACACTTCGACGTCGAGGTTCAAGCGATCCACGGCGACCATCGGCGTGCCCGGATTGAGTTGCGCGGTGTCACGCAAACGCTCCTGGGTCAGCAGCAAACGCATGTCGCTGTCGGCCATCATGTAGCGCAGACGTTCCTGCGGATATTGCGGGTCCAGCGGCACGTACGCGGCGCCGCACTTCATCACCGCCAGCAGCGAAATCACCAGTTCCAGCGAGCGTTCCATGAACACGCCGATCACGTCTTCGGCCTGCACGCCCTGCTCCAGCAAATGGACCGCCAAGGCATCGGAACGACGATCCAGTTCGGCATAACTCAAGTGTTCGGCGTCGCGATCGGCGTAGCTGAGCACCAACGCGGTGTGCTCCGGTTGCTGTCGCGCCCGCTCACGGATCAGTTCGTGCACCGGCCGTTCGTGGTCGTCGGCCAGCGTCGGCAGTTCACCGTCCAGTTGCCGGCCTTCGTCCAGCGTCAGCAAGCCCAACTCGCCCACGGCGCGCTCGGCGTTGTCGCACAGACGCTGCATCAGGCTTTCCATGTGGCTGCGCAGCACTTCGACGGTGGCGAGGTCGAATTGATCGCGCTGGTGCATGTACTCGATGCGCAGCCCTTCATCGAGGCTGACCATCAAGTCCATGGCGAAGCTGGTCAGGCCGAAGTCGGAGACGTCTTCGAAGCGCAGGAAATCGCCGTTCCACTCACGTAACGTGCGGTCCACCGGCTGGTTTTCGAAGACGATGATGCTGTCGAACAGCGACTGCCCGCCCTGCCCGGCCCAGCGTTGAATATCGCTGAGTGGGGTTTGCTGGAAGTCGCGGATGTCGAGGTTGTAGGCCTGAATCTCGCGCAGCCAGTCACCGACGCTCGCTTCGGTCGGCACGCTGTTGACCACTGGCAAGGTGTTGATGAACAGGCCCAGCATGTCCTCCGAACCGTTGAGGGTTTCCGGTCGGCCCGACACCGTGGCGCCGAACGTGACCGTGCGCTGGCCGGTGTAGCGCTGCAACAGCAACAGCCACGCGGCTTGCACCAGGGTGTTGAGCGTCACTTGCTGTTGCTGGGCAAACGCCTGCAAACGCGCGGTTTGCTGAGCACTCAGGTGCGTGTAGATCGCGTGATAACCCGCTTGCGGCGCCTTCACCGGCAACGCGCGGGCCAGGTGCGTGGCGCCTTCAAGGGCGTTGAGTTTGTCTTTCCAGAACGCTTCGCTGGACTCGGCGACCTGCTGGCCGAGCCAGTCGATGTAGTCGCGATACGCGGCCACCGGTTCCTGCTCGTCGCCGCTGTAATGACGCAGCACTTCACCGATCAGACGCGACACACTCCAGCCATCCATGAGGATGTGGTGATAAGTCCAGATCAGACGATAACGGTCGTCTTCCAGACGCACCAGCAGCAGGCGCAACAACGGCGCGCGGTTCAGCGAGAAGCCACGTTCACGCTCATCGACGGCCAATTGGCGCACACGCTCGGGGTGGTTATCCAGACCGCGCCAGTCCAGTTCGGTCAGCAGCGCCGGCGCGTTGCGCAGCACCACTTGCAGCGGCTCCTTGTCGCCCTCCCACAGGAACGCGGTACGCAGGATCGCGTGACGCTGGGCAGCGTTAGCCCAGGCTTCGTGGAAGCGCGGACCGTCAACGCCACGCACGCCCACTTCGATCTGGTTGACGTACAGCCCAGAGTCGCCGTCCTGCACCGAGTGGAACAGCATGCCCTGCTGCATCGGCGACAGTGGATAAACGTCGTCCACCTCGTCCGCCGTCAATTCCAGCGCCTGATATTGCGCTTCGCTGAGTTCGATTTTCAGCGCCGGTGCAGCAATTACCGGCGCTGCTTCCACGACTTCCACAGCCTGGGCAACAGTTGCCAGTTCAGCGATGGTCGGGTGGCTGAACACGTGCTTCGGCGAAATGTTCAGGCCGGCCTTGCGAGCGCGGCTGACCGCCTGGATCGACACGATGGAGTCGCCGCCCAGTTCGAAGAAGTTGTCGTGAATGCCAACCTGCACTTCGAATAACGCCTGCCACACGTCCTGCAGCATCGCTTCCACGGCATTGCGTGGCGCGATGTATTCGCGCACCTGTTGATCGGGTTGCGGCAACGCCCGGCGATCAAGTTTGCCGTTTGGCGTGACCGGCAATTGCTCAAGCATCAGTAGATGACTGGGCTGCATGTGCTCGGGCAGCGCGTTGCGCAGGTGCTGTTTGAGCGCGTCGAGCACCAACGACTGGGCGACCACGTAAGCCACCAGTTGCTTGGATTTACCCACATCCAGCGCGATCACCACCGCCTCGCGCACCTGTGGATGTTCCAGCAGGCAGGCTTCGATTTCTCCCAGCTCGATGCGCAAGCCACGGATCTTCACTTGATGGTCGATGCGGCCGACGTACTCGATCACGCCGTCCTCGCGGTAGCGCGCCAGGTCGCCGGTGCGGTACAGGCGTTCGCCCTGTGCGCCGAACGGGCTGGCGACGAAGCGCTCGGCCGTCAGGTCCGGACGACGGTGGTAACCCCGCGCCAGACCGATGCCGCCCAAATACAACTCACCGACGCAGCCCGCCACTTGCGGTTGCAGGCTGTCGTCGAGGATGTAGGTCACCAGGTTGGCGATCGGGTAACCGATCGGCACGCTGATCGAGCCGTCATCGACGCACGTCCAGTGGGTCACGTCGATGGCGGCTTCGGTCGGCCCGTACAGGTTGTACAAGCCAACGTCAGGCAACACGCGGAACAGGCTGTTCTGCAAATCCGCCGACAGCGCTTCGCCGCTGCACATGATCTGTCGCAGGCTGGTGCAGCGTTCGAAACCTTCGCCCTGAACAAACGCCTGCAACATCGACGGCACGAAATGCAGGGTGCTGACCTGGTATTGCTCAATCAAACGCACCAGCTGCGCCGGGTCGCGATGGGCACCCGGCTCGGCGACCGCAAGGCGCGCACCGACCATCAGCGGCCAGAAAAACTCCCACACCGACACGTCAAAACTGAACGGTGTTTTCTGCAAAACCGTGTCGCAACCGTCCAGCGGGTACGCGCCCTGCATCCACTCAATGCGGTTGTACAACCCATCGTGACGGTTGGCCGCGCCCTTCGGTTTGCCCGTGGAACCGGAGGTGTAAATCATGTAGGCCAGCGATTGCGGCTCGACCACGCACGGCAGGTTTTCGTCGCTCAAGCCATCGACCAGATGAGCGCTGTCGTCCAGGCAGATCGCCGTGGTGCCGGCCGGAATCGGCAATTGCGCCAGCAGATGACGCTGGGTCAGCAGCACGTGCACGCCGCTGTCCTCGAACATGTGCTCCAAACGCTCGCGCGGGTAATCCGGGTCCAACGGTACATAGGCGCCGCCGGCCTTCATGATCGCGAGCAACCCGATCACCAGTTCCAGCGAACGCTCGGCGGCAATCCCCACCAGCACTTCGGCACCCACACCTTCGGCGCGCAAGAAGTGCGCCAGTCGGTTGGCCTGCTGGTTGAGTTGACGATACGTCAGGGTCTGACCGGCAAACACCAACGCCGGAGCGTCCGGAGTTTTCAGCACCTGAGCTTCAAAGCACTGGTTGACCGGACGCACGTCGGGCCAGGTCACGGCGGTGTCGTTGAAGCCTTGCACTTGTTGCTCGGTCTGCGCGGCGTCGAGCAGGCTCAGACGGCCCAGGGCTTGTTGCGGCTCGCGCACCATCGCATCGAGCAACACCACCAGACGATTGCTCAAGCCGTCGATGGCCTCGGCCGTAAACAGCGCCGTTTCGTAATTGAAGCGCAGGTCCAGACACTCGCCCAGCTCGGCGGCAATCGCCAGCGGAAAACTGGTTTGATCGTGATTGCTGACGCCGGAGAACTTCAGCGCGCTCGGATTACCGCCCTCCAGCGCCTCGGCGACCGGGTAGTTTTCGAACACCAGCAGCGTGTCGAACAGCGACTCGCCCGAGTGCCCGGCCCAGCGCTGCACATCCGCCAGCGGTGTGTATTCGACGTCGCGCAGTTTGAGATTGAGCGCCTGCACCTCGTCCACCCACTGGCTGACCGTGCGTTCAGGATGCGGTGTGGCGATCACCGGCAAGGTGTTGATGAACAGACCGACTTGCTGCTCGATGCCTTGCAACTCGCTCGGACGCCCCGACACCGTGGCGCCGAACGCCACCGTGCGCTGGCCGGTGTAGCGCTGCAACAGCAACAGCCACGCCGCTTGCAGCAAAGTGTTTGGCGTGACGCGGGCCTGACGGGCAAACCCGCTCAGGCGCTCGGTGGCCGCCCGGTCCAGGCTCAGGTGAACGGTGCGATGACCGTCGCCCTGCCCCGCGACCGGTCCCGGCATCGCGCCGGCCAAACGGGTCGGCTCGTTGAACGCCTGCAATTGCTCCAGCCAGAACGCTTCGCACGCGGCGCGATCACGACCGCCCAGCCACGTCATGTAATCGCGATAACGACCGCCGCTCGCCACCGGCATCACGCCGGAGTAACGCTGCAACACTTCGCCGAACAACTGCGAGGTGCTCCAGCCGTCCAGCAGAATGTGGTGATTGGTGAAGATCAGGTGATGGGTGTCGTTCGCGGTCTGCACCAGGGTCAGGCGCAGCAACGGCGCGGCCGTCAGGTCGAAACCGCGCAGACGGTCGTCTTCGGCCAGACGTTCCAGGGCCATGGCCTGATCCGCTTCATGGCGCCAGTCGAGCACGGTCAATGGCAGCGTGGCGTGGGCCAGAATCACTTGCAGCGGCCGCGAGCCATTGCTCTCGCTGAAGAACGCGGCGCGCACCACTTCATGGTTTTCCAGCGTCTGTTGCCAGGCACTGCGAAACGCTTCGACGTCGATACCCTGCACGTCCACGCGCATTTGCGGGATGTATGCGCCGGCATCCGGGGCGAACAAACTGTGGAACAGCATGCCTTCCTGCATCGGCGACAACGGGAAGATGTTTTCGATCTCACGCGCCGCCAGCGGCAGCGCATCGAGCTGCGCCTGATCGACACTGACCAGCGGCACATCACTCGGCGTCAAGCCACCCGCACCGCTGAGGCAGTGTTCGATCAGCTGTTGCAGTTCGGCGGCATAGGCCTCGGCCAGACGCTGCACGGTGCGCTCGGCAAAGACGTCGCGGCTGAAGGTCCAGCTCAGGCGCAATTGCCCGGCGTACACCTGACCGTTAATGCTCAGGCCACGGTCCAGCGAGGCCGAAGCACCTTGTTCGGCGCCACCGCTTTCCCGGGCCGGACGCCACGGTGCCTGCTCGTCGAAGCTGGCATCGAACTGGCCCATGTAGTTGAACGTGATCTGCGGCTGCGGCAAATCCTCAAGACCGGCCTGCGCCAGATACCGCAGGATGCCGAAACCGATGCCTTTGTCCGGCACCGCGCGCAGTTGTTCCTTGACCGCCTTGATGCTCCCCGCCAGATCGCTGGCCGGGGTCAGCTTGACCGGGAAGATCGAGGTGAACCAACCCACGGTGCGGGTCAGGTCGATGTCGTCGAACAGGTCTTCACGGCCGTGCCCTTCCAGTTTGACTAGGGTCGAAGGCTGGCCGGTCCAGTCGCCCAGCACCCGCGCCAACGCCGTCAGCAACAGGTCGTTGACCTGCGTGCGGTAAGCCGCTGGCGCGTCTTGCAGCAGTTGCCGGGTGAAGGTGCTGTCGAGCACGGTTTCCACGCTCACGGCATGCTGGCTGGCCAGACTGCCTTGTGGATTGTCGGCGGGCAGGTCCACCAGCACGTCGTGGTACTGGCGCTGCCAGTAAGCGGCCTGACTCGCCAGTTCAGGACTTTGCGCATGCAACTGCAAACGCGCCGCCCAGGCTTGATAAGCGCTGGATTTGGCCGGCAGGCGCAGGGGTTTAGCCTGGCGCGCCTGGTCGTAGGCCGTTTGCAAATCTTCGAGCAACAGACGCCAGGACACGCCGTCCACCGCCAGGTGATGCACCACCAGCAGCAAGCGCTGACCGGCCGCGTCCATGTCTACCAGCAAGGCGCGCAACAGCGGACCGTCTTGCAAATTCAGGCTGGCTTGTGCGGCGTTGCAGTGCTCAAGCAACTCGTCGGCATTCGCGGCCCGACGCAGCCACAACAATTCGGCGCCGTTCCAGTGCTCGGCTTGAGTCTGTTGCCATACACCGTCGACCTGACGCAACCGCAGGCGCAACGCGTCGTGATGTTCCAGCAGCGCGGCCAGTGCCTGTTGCAGGCACGCGCTGTCCAGCGGCTCGCGAAGTTCCAGCAGTACCGACTGGTTCCAGTGGTCCCGGGCCTCGATGGCCTGCTCGAAAATCCAGTGCTGGATCGGTGTCAGCAACACCTCGCCGCGCACCGGCCCCTGATCGATGACCAGACCGGCGCTGCGCTCGGCAATCTTCGCCAGACTTTGCACGGTCTGGTGTTGAAACAGATCACGCGGGGTGATGCGAATCCCGGACTGACGCGCACGGCTGACCACTTGAATCGAGATGATCGAGTCGCCGCCCAGTTCGAAGAAGTTGTCGTCGATCCCCACGCGCTCAAGCTTGAGCACGTCTTGCCAGATCGCCGCCAACGCGGCTTGCATGTCGTCCGCCGGCGCTGTGTAAACCTGCTGCGCCAGCGTGGCGTCAGGCTTGGGCAGTGCGTTGCGATCGAGCTTGCCGTTGCTGGTCAGCGGCCAGTGATCGAGCTTCAGCAAATGCGCCGGCACCATGTAATCCGGCAGACCGGCCTGAAGGTGTTCACGCAACGACTGGCGCAAATCGGCGATGTCCTGCGTGACGGTGAACCAGGCAACCAATTGCTGACTGCCATTGATCTCGGGCGCCAGCACCAGCGCTTGTTCGATGGCCGGATGACTTTGCAGGCGGTCCTGGATTTCTCCCAGCTCGATGCGGAAGCCACGAATCTTCACTTGATGGTCGATACGCCCGGCGTACTCGATGCTGCCGTCGGCGCAATAGCGCGCGAGGTCGCCGGTGCGATACAGACGCGCACCCGCCTCAATGGCGAACAGGTCCGGGACAAACCGCGTGGCGGTCAGATCGGCGCGCTGGTGATAACCCCGCGCCAGACCGGCACCGCCAACGTACAGCTCACCGACGCAGCCCTTGGCCACCGGGTTCAGATGCGGGTCGAGCACGTACCAGCGCAGGTCGGCAATCGGCTCGCCCAACGGCGAACTGTTGGCGCCGTCGAGGTCGGCACGGGACAGCGGCCGGTACGTCACGTGCACGGTGGTTTCGGTGATGCCGTACATATTGATCAGCAATGGCTGTTGATCGTCGAACGCGTCGTACCACGGACGCAGGCTAGCGACGTCCAGCGCCTCGCCGCCGAACACCACGTAACGCAAGGCCATGCCCCGAGCATTGGCGCAGGCAAACGGCATCAGCTGGCGGAACGCCGAAGGTGTCTGATTGAGCACCGTGACCTGTTCATCGCACAGCAGGCGGGCGAAGTCGTCCGGGGAGCGGCTGATGGCGTGTGGCACCACCACCAGTTTGCCGCCGTAGAACAATGCGCCAAAAATTTCCCACACGGAAAAGTCGAAGGCGTAGGAATGGAACAGGCTCCAGACATCGTCCGCGTTGAAACCGAACCAGTGTTCGGTGGCGCTGAACAGGCGGGTCAGGTTGCTGTGGGGCAGCAAAGTACCCTTGGGTTTGCCGGTGGAACCGGAGGTGTAGATGACGTACGCCAGGTTTTCCGGGCGGCTCAGGTTCGGCAGATTCTCGACGGACGCTTCATTCAGCCAGGCACGGGCGTGGTCGAGGCAAATCACTTCGATGCCTTCGGACAACGGCAGTCGCGGCAGCAGCACGGAGTCGGTCAGCAACAGGCGCGTGCCGCTGTCGGCCAGCATGTAGGCCAGACGGTCCTGCGGGTATTCCGGGTCCAGCGGCACGTAGGCGCCGCCGGCCTTGAGGATCGCCAGCACGCTGACGATCATCTCCAGCGACCGCTCCAGCGCGATCCCCACCAACACGTCCGGCCCGACGCCGCGTTCGCGCAGACGATGGGCGATACGGTTGGCCTGTTCGTTCAATTGCGCGTAGCTGAGGGTGGCACCGTCGCAGGTCACCGCGATGTTGCGTGGGTGCGCGGCAGCCTGGGCTTCGATCAGTTGATGCGCGCACAGCAAGTTTGTGGCCTGCGAAGCGGCGCTGCGGTTCCAGTCCAGCAACGTGGCTTGCTGCTCGGTTGCGGCGAGCATGCGCAGGTCCGCCAACGCGACCGAGCTGTCGGCGCAAATGGCTTGCAACAGGTTCAGCCAATGCTGCCCCAGACGCTCGATAGTCGAGGCGTCGAACAATTCGGTGGCGTACACGAAAGAGGCGTGGATGCCGTCGTCGCTCTCGACGGTGTCGAGCATCAAGTCGAACTTGGTGGTCTTTTCATCCCAGATCAGCGGCTCGACGCTCAGGCCCGGCAAGTCCCAGCGCTGTTTGCCGCCGGCATCGCGCTGGTGGTTGAACATCACCTGGAACAATGGCGTGTGGCTCAAGCTACGTTCGACATCGAGCCCGTCGACCAACTGCTCAAAAGGCAAATCCTGATGCGCCTGCGCGCCCAGTGCCGCGATTTTGACCTCGGCCAGCAACTGCAGAAATGGCTGATCGGCATGGGGCTGGGTACGCAACACCTGGGTGTTGACGAAAAAACCCAGCAGTTTTTCCACGTCCTGGCGGGTACGGTTGGCAATCGGCACGCCGACGCGAATGTCCCGTTCGCCGCTGTAGCGATGTAGCAGGGTTTGCAACGAGGCCATCAGCACCATGAACAGCGTGCAGCCTTCGCGACGGGCGAGGTCCTTCAGGCTGATCGCCAGTTCGGCCGGTACTTTCAACTCGACGCTGGCGCCCTGCTGACTCGGGATCGCCGGGCGACGACGGTCGGCCGGCAGGTTCAGCGGCGGGTGCTCGCGACCCAGTTGTTCACGCCAGTACTCAAGCTGACGCTCAGCCTCGCCGGCCTCCAGCCACAGGCGCTGCCAGCGGGCGAAATCGGCGTACTGAATGCTCAGTTCCGGCAGTTGCGGCGGCTGCCCGGCGCTCAGTTGCGCATAGAGCTGGGTGAATTCCTGCAACAGAATCGGCAACGAGCCGCCGTCGGTGACGATGTGATGGAAGGTCAGCACCAGCACATGCTGCTGCGCGTCGAGACGGATCAACCGGCAGCGCATCAACGGGCCGTTCTGCAGGTCGAATGGCTGCTCGGCGTTGAGGGCGATCTGGCGATGCAGTTCGGCGTCACCAGCGGCGTCGGCCTCAACCAGCGGCGCGTCCATCTGCGGGTGAATTTTTTGCAGCACGTGCTGCTCATCGAAGACGAAGGTGGTGCGCAGCACTTCATGACGTTGCACCAGCGCGGCGAGGGTTTGCGCCAGCGCTGCGCGGTTCAGCTCACCGCTCAGGCGAAAGGCACCGGTCAGGTTGTACGCGGTCGCCTGCGGCTGCATCTGCCACAGAAACCACAAGCGCTGCTGCGCGTACGACGCCGGCAAGGTGTCGACCGCCGGGTCCCTTGGCGGGATCGGCAGCAGCTCAAGGGTCAGGCCCTGCGCGTGCATCTTTTCTTGCAAGGCACGCCGCGCGTTCAGGCTCAAGCCGCAGAAACGCTGGGCCAGGGTCATCATTCTGTCCGGTGCAGCACTCATCGCGTGTGTTCCTCATCCACTTCGTCGAACAACGCTTCCAGCGCGTCTACATCGTTTTCTTTGTGTTCACTGTGCTGACGGAACTGCTCGATTTCCGCCGCCAGGCGTTCCAGGGTGTCGCCTTCGAAGAACAGCTTCAGCGGGATCGCCAGGTTCAGTTCTGCCTGAATCCGCGCGCGAATCCGCGTCGCCAGCAGCGAGTGGCCGCCGAGCTCGAAGAAGCTGTCGTGCACACCGACACGCTCCACGTGCAGCGCTTCGACCCAGATCGCCGCCAGGACTTTTTCCAGATCGGTGCGCGGCGCAACGAAGGCACTGCGGCGGACGTCGAGGTCGAGCAAGGCCTGGCGATTGAGTTTGCCGTTGGGCATCAACGGGAAGCGTTCCAGCACCTGCAAACGCGCCGGCTGCATGTGCTCGGGCAGCGCTTCGCTCAGGTGACTACGCAATTCGTTGAGGCGGATGTCGGCGGTGTCGGCCGGGGAAATCACGAAGCCCAGCAGTTGCGGGCCGGTCGGCGTTTCGCGGGCGATGACGGCGGCGTCTTCGATGCCGGGCGCGCTGCGCATGGCGGATTCGATCTCGCCCAGCTCGATGCGGAAGCCACGGATTTTCACTTGATGATCGACCCGGCCGAGGTACTCCAACACACCATCGGCGCGGTAGCGTGCGAGGTCGCCGGTGCGGTACAGGCGCTGACCGGCCTGCTTCGCAAACAGGTCGGGAACAAAACGTTCGGCGGTCAGCGTGGCGCGCTTGAGGTAGCCGCGGGCGATGCCGGCGCCGCCGACATACAGCTCACCTTCGACGCCCACGGCCACCGGCATCAGGTCCGGGCCGAGCACATGAATGCGCATCCCCGGAATCGGCTGGCCAATCGGGAGGGTGTCGTCATCCTGACCGAGTGGCAGTTCCCACGCCGAACACCAGACCGTGCCTTCGGTCGGGCCGTATTCGTTGACCAGCGCCACCTGCGGCAAGGCCTCACGGTGTCGCGCGACCAGGGCGTTGCTGCACGCTTCGCCGGCCACGATCACACAGGCCAGAACATGGCTGTCGAGGTGCTCCAGAATCTGCGCGTGGTAAGACGGCAAGGTCAGGTAGTGGGAAATCTCTTCACGCTGGATCAGCGCCGCCAGCAGCGCCGGGTCCTTGTAGCTGTCTTCGTCCGGCAGGCACAGGGTCGCGCCCTGCCCCAACGCCCAGAAAACCCCGGCCACCGAGCTGTCGAACGAGAACGACGAGAGCATCAGGAAGGCACGCAACGGCTGACGATAGAACGCGCTGCGGGCCACGGTCGAGGCTACCGCATTGGCGTGACTGATCATCACGCCCTTGGGTTTTCCGGTGGAGCCGGAGGTGTAAATGACGTACGCGAGATTGGGACTGTCGCCCAGCGGGGCCGGCTGCTCTTGTGATGCGGACCAGACCTCGGCCTCAGGCATCAGCGAAATGACCCGCTCGCTGTTCAATGTTTCGGGCAGCGGCTGGCAGGCCAATACCTGGCGTGCAGCGGCGTCCTGCAACATGAACGCCAGACGATCAATCGGGTAGTTGGGATCGAGCGGCAGGTAAGCGGCGCCGGCCTTGAGCGTGCCGAGCAGTGCGATGACGATTTCCAGCGAGCGCTGGCCGTAAACCGCGACGATTTCATCCGGCGCCACGCCTTGCGCGCGCAAGGTATTGGCCACTTGGTTAGAGCGTGCATCCAGCTCGGCATAACTCAGGCGCTGGCCATTCACGCTGACGGCGATGCGTTGCGGATGCAGGCGTGCCTGTTCGGTAAACAGGTCTTGCAGGTAGCGACACGGCAATGCCTGCTCGGCGGCCAGTGGGTTGAAGTCTTCGATCAAACGGGTCAGTTGCACCGCGTTGACCTGAGTGGCCTGGCCCAGCGTCAGCTCCGGCGAATTCAGCAACTGGCGGCTGAACTCGACGAACTGCTCCAGCCAGGCCGACAGCATCGACTCGGGCACCGCGCCAGCCAGGCACGACAGCTGCAAGTCTTCGCTCTGAACCCGCAGGCGCAGGACTTCCGGATTGGCGTCGTCCACTTCGATGTTCGCGTCGGCATCGGCCTGATACACCAGGCCATACCGCAGCGGCGTCGCGACTTCGGCGCTCAGTTCGAACTCGTTGAGGCAGTCGAGCCAGGACAGCGATTGCTCGACGTTGGCGGTGAATGACGCCAGCGCTTGCGCCAGGGTCTCGTGGCTGCGGTTATCGAACGCCACCGGCAAACGACGGGCGAAACGCCCGAGGGTCGCTTCGGTCTGCTCGTTGCGACCCGCCACTTCCCAGCCCATCAGCAACTTTTGCTGATTGCCGATGCGCGCCACGAACGCACTCCACAGCAACAACGCTACCCGCTGCGCTTCGACACCCTGAGCGTCGGCCACCCGTTGCACATCGGCCAACCATGCCGCGTCGTCGAGCGTGACCTGATGTCGAGCCAGGGTCACCTCAACGGCCTTTTCGAAAGGCAGACGATGGGCCAGCGCGAACTGCTGTTGCAGGTTGCGCCAGAACGCGGCGCCTTGATGGCCGATGTCTTCTTCGCGCAGCTCTTCCTGCCACGCGGTGTAATCCAGGTATTGCAGATCTTCCTGATTGTCGGCCAGCGTTTCGCCGCGCAACAGGCTCGCCAGCTCCGCCGACAGCACCCGCAGCGACGCTTCATCAAGGCTGCTGGCCGGCGCCAGCAGCGTGACGAAATGCTGACCGTCAGCGGTTTCCACTTGCGCCACCACCAGCACCCGATCCGGCGCCTCAGCCAGGGTTTCACGGCTGCGACTCAACGCCTCGGCCAGCGAAGGCACGCGACCCAGCAGCGTCACCGGCAGCTCATCGCACAGGCTCTGTACCGGCCACTTCATACCTGGCAAACGACGATAGACCGTGCGCAGGGTTTCATGGCGCTGGCCCAATTCATCCAGTGCCGCGCGCAATGCCGGTGCGTCCACTGCCTGGGCAACCGGCACGGTCAGGGCGGCAAACAGCGGCTGTCCACCCAGCTCCTGAACGCGCAAATAGAAGGCTTGCTGAGCCGAAATCTGGAAAACGTCTACCGAAGGTTCGAGGGCGGTGGTGTTCATGTCGAGTGTCCTTATTCCTGATCCAGGTCGGCGCTTTTCTGCGCGATGGCCATGGCCGTGAGGATTTTTCTGTAGCCAGTGAATTCGTTGCGCGCATGCACGCTGAGGATGTTGTCCAGCAGGACCACGTCGCCCTTCTCCCAGGCGAACTCGACCATCACGTCGCGATAGATGCCTTGCAGGTGGCGGATGACATCATCGGGAATGACCGTGCCGTCACCGAAGAAGGTGTTTTGTGGCAGGTCCAGCGGGCCGAACTCACGCAGCAGGTTGTCGCGGATGCTGTCCGGCAGGGTCAGCGCGTTGAAGAAAGTGCCGTGGTTGAACCAGATGCGCTCGCCGGTTAGCGGATGGCGCACGATCGCCGGACCGTTTTGTCGGGTGCGCAGGCGATTGCCCGACTTCCACTCGGCCTGAATGCCGATCTTCGCGCAGTAGGCTTCGACTTCGCCGCGATCTTCGCTCTGGAACACGGTCTGCCACGGCAGCCCCATGCCGTCGCCGTAGTTGCGCACGTACAGGATACGTTTGCGCTGAAATTCTTCGCGCACAGCCGGGTCGATCCGCGCGAGGATTTCGCGGGTGTCGCCGAACGGTGTTTCGCCGCCGGTGGTCGACGGTGTGTCGCAATAGAAGTACAGGTGACGCGGAAACACCGGCGAATAGGAATGCTCGTTGTGCGGGAAGATTTTCTCCGCCGCCGGGTAGTCGGTGGAGCTGTAGATCTTGAACTGGCCGGTGATCTGGGTCCGTGGCGAAGCGCGGAACAGGTACTCCAGGGCACCGTCGGAAATCGCCGCCACGCAGCGGTTGAACTCGGCGATGTCGGCCACCTGAAATCCACGGAACAGAATAACTGCGTGTTCCAGCAGCTTGCTTTCGATCAGGGCGCGATTCTCCGTCGCCCACTCCACCAGGCTCACGCCGGGCACCGTCGGGCGGCACACCAGGGGCATGCTGACGCCGTCGAACATCGGCGCAAAACTCACCAGCCGGGTCGGGTCGGTGGACAGGCTCTTGCGCGCACCGCGGCCGATTTTGGGAATGGACTTGGTGGTTGAAACAGTCATGAACCCCTCCAGAAAATGATGACGGCGGCGCCCGGTTGGCGCCGCCGCAATGAATCAGTCCACCGCGGTTTGCGCTGCCGGCGTGCCACGACGGCGCTTGATCGCCATGCGCCCACCCAGCAACGCCTTGCGTTGTTCGTTCAGGCGCGCATCGGCGCGGCGCTGCACATCCGTGGCCAGGTCCAGCAATTCGCTGACCGTCAGCTGGTCGGCGCGCAACAACGCTTGCAGTACCGCCTCGATTTGTTCGAACAGGCTTTCCAGCGTGCTCGGCAAGTACTGGCCGGCGGGTGTTTCGAAACTCAGGTGAATGTGTTCGGCCTCGTTGTAGAACGCAGCGACCATGCCGATCTCGGCGGCTTGCCGGCCCGACGGGAAGTCCTCGACCAACAAGCCGTCCATGGAGGGCAAGCGACCGACGCCTTCCTGATAGATCAGCTTGATGTCGAACAACGGCGAACGCCCGGCCCGACGCGGCAAACGCAACGCTTCCACCAATCGCTCGAACGGCAGGTCCTGATGGTCCGAAGCCTCCAGAACCGCGCGGCGACAGGCTTGCAACAGTTGCCCGGCAGCCTGGTCGGCATCGACCTCCACTTGCAGCACTAATTGGTTAACGAAGAAGCCGACCATTTGTTCAAGCTCAACTTGATTCCGGTTGGCGATATCGGTGCCGATGCGCACGCGGCTGACCTCGGTGCGCTGGCGCAGCACCAGGGTGAAGCCGGCCAATAGCACCATGAACAGCGACAATCCACGCTGTTGGGCGAAGTCGCGCAACTGCTGACTTAGCGTCGCGTTCAAGGTGAAATGTTGGCTCGCACCTTCCTGCGCCTGACGCTGATCGCCATCGCTCGGCAGCTCCAGAACTGCTTGCGGCTGGCCGAGGCGCGTGACCCAGTAATCGAGCTGACGTTGCAGCTCGCCGCCCTGCTCCAGCCACTGGCGCTGCCATTTGGCGAAGTCGGCGTATTGCACGGGGTGTTCCGGCAACTGCGCCACGCCGCCCTGATTGAGGGACGGGTAAAGCGTGACGAATTCATTGATCAAAATCCGGAACGACCAGTCATCGGCGGCGATGTGGTGCACCGTCAGCAGCAGCACATGCTCCTGATCCGCGACCTGCAACACCCGCACCCGCAGCAACGGCCCATTGCGCAAATCGAACGGCCGGGCGACTTCTTCACGGGCCCGTTGCGTGGCTTCGACGTCCGGCGCCGGCAAATGCCGCAAGTCGCTGGCGACGAAGTTCAACGGCAGTTCGGCGTGTACCCGCTGCCAGGCCTGGCCGTCTTCCTCATAGAACGTGGTGCGCAACACGGCGTGGCGTTGCACCAGGGTTTCGAAGGTTTGCTGCAACGCCGGCAGGTTCAACTCGCCGCGCAACCGCAAGGCGCCGGGCATGTTGTACATCGAGCTAACGGGCTCAAGGTTCCACAGGAACCACAACCGCTGCTGGGCAAAGGACAACGGCTGGCGTTCGCCGGAAAGGTCCGCCACCAGCGCCGGGCGTTCGCAGACATTGGCGTCGTGCCGCAGACCTTGCACCTGAGCCGCGAAATCCTCCAGGCGCGGGTGCTCGAACAGGCTACGCAAACTGACCGACAAACCCAGGCGCTGGCGAATCTGCGAGACGATCTGCGTAGCCAGCAACGAATGACCGCCCAATTCGAAGAAGCTGTTTTCGCGATCGACACGCGCAACCTGCAACACCTGCTGCCAGATCTGCGCCAGTTCAATTTCCAGCTCACCTTGCGGCGCGGTGCCGGCCACGGTTTCCCAGACCTCTGGCGCCGGCAGCGCCGCGCGGTCGAGTTTGCCGTTGCGGTTGAGCGGCAACGCGCTCATCACCACCAGTTGCGCCGGGAGCATGTAGTCCGGCAGGCGCTCGCCCAAAGCCTGGCGCACGGTCTCGGTCAGTTGACGCGAATCGGCGTTCGGCAACACCGGCACGACATAACCGATCAGTTGCTTGCCACCGACGCCTTCGTGCACCAGCACCGCGGCTTCGCTGATCATCGGCAAGCCTTGCAGGTGCGCTTCCAGTTCACCCAGCTCGACGCGGAAACCGCGAATCTTCACTTGGTGATCGATGCGTCCGAGGTACTCCAGCGCGCCGTCTTCGCGATACCGCGCCAGGTCGCCGCTGCGGTACAAGCGTGCGCCCGGTGTGGTGGAAAACGGATCGGCAATAAAACGCTCGGCGCTCAGCCCCGGACGCTGGTGATAGTGCTGGGCAATGCCGGCATCACCGCCGATGCACAATTCGCCCACGCAACCGGTTGGCAGCAGATGGCCCTCGGTGTCCAGCACGTACAGCGCCCGGCCCGGCAAGGCGCGGCCAATCGGCACGCCGATCAGATTGTGCGTGTCGGCCAAGGTGCACAGGTGAGTGCTGGAGACCACGGTGGCCTCGGTCGGCCCGTAGGTGTTGAGCAGGCGCACGTTGCCGAGACCGGCGGCATGCCAGAGCTTCAGACCTTCCAGCGACATGGCTTCGCCACCCACGTGGACCTGACGCAAGCGACCTTTGTCGCGCTGAGGCTGCGCGGCCCACTCCTGAGCCAGCAAATACCAATAGGCCGCAGGCAAGTCCGCCAACGTCACACCCTGTTCGATGATCTGCCGGTACAAGGTGTCGGTGTCCCACAGCTCATCGCCGCGCAACACCAGCGCCGCGCCCACGCACAGCGGCGGGTAGCACTGCTCGACAAACCCGTCGAAGCTGAACGTGGCGAATTGCAGCACGCGGTCTTCGGCGCTGAGTTGCGAATAGTCCGCCGCAATCACGCAAAACTCGCGCAGCGCGGCATGGGCCAGGCATACGCCTTTCGGCCGCCCGGTGGAGCCGGAGGTGTAAATCAGGTACGCGAGGTCTCCGGCACAGGCGAGGTTGACCGGGTTGGCCGTGGAATATCCGGCCAGCGACGCCGCCGTCAGCGCCAGACGCGGCAAGCCTTCGGGCAGTACAACATTGGCCAGCAGATCCGGTTGCGCCAGCAGCACGTCCATCCCGCTGTCTTCGATCATGTAAGCGAGGCGTTCGGCCGGGTAGTCCGGATCCAGCGGCACATAACCGGCGCCGGACTTAAGGATGGCCATGAGGCTGACGATCATCTGCGCATTGCGCCGCACCGACAGGCCGATCCGCTGCCCCGGCGCCACACCGTGCTCCCGCAGGCGATGGGCGAGCTGGTTGGCCTGGGCGTTGAGCTGCGCATAAGTCAGGCGTTCGTCGCCGACGATCACGGCCCAGGCATCGGGCGTGCGGGCCGCTTGCTGCTCGAAGCGTTGATGCGCCAGCAATGGACTGTCCAGCGCCGGCGCGGCGGGACGCGAGCCCAGCAACACCTGTTTTTTTTGCTTGGCGTCCAAGAGGGTGACGGCCCCCAGAACCTGTTGCGGCTGGGCGACGAATTGCTCCAGCACATGCAGCAGGTTCGATCCCAGCCGCTCGATCTGAGCAGTGCTGAACAAGGCCTGATCGAAACTGAATTCCAGACGCAGGCTGGCGCCGACTTCGATGCCGAGGGTCAGCGGGTAGCTGGTGATTTCGTGATTGCGCAGCGCACCGAAGGTCAGGCCCGCCGGTGCACCTTGTTTCAGCGCTTCGGCGACCGGGAAGTTTTCAAACACCAGCAAACTGTCGAACAGCGCGTTGCCCTGCTGCCCGGCCCAGCCCTGAATGTCGTAGAGCGGCACATGCTCGAACTCACGCAGTCTCAGGTTCAGCGCTTGCAATTCATTCAGCCATTGGCTGACCGGTTGCGAGGAGTGTGGCGTGGCGATGATCGGCAAGGTGTTGATGAACAGGCCCAACTGTTGCTCGATACCCGGCAACGGTGCGGAGCGGCCGGCAATCGTCGCGCCGAACGCCACGCACGATTGACCGGTGTAGCGCTGCAACAGCAGACCCCACGCGCCCTGCAACAAGGTGTTGAGGGTGACTTTTTGCTGTCGGGCGAAATCCGCCAGGCGCTGCATCGCGGCGCTTTCCAGCGTCAGGTGATGCTCGCCCATGCCACGCCCTTCGTCCGGCGCCGGCAAGGCGTGCGCCAGCAGTGTCGGGGTTTCGAGGTCCGCCAGCGCCTGCTTCCAGAACTGTTCGCCCGCCGTCAGAGGCTGCTGCTGAATCCAGCCCAGATAATCGCGGTATTGCCCCAGCGGTTTGGCCAGTGTTTGCCCGGCGTAATGCTGAATCACTTCGCCGAGCAACTGCGCGTTGCTCCAGCCGTCCATGAGGATGTGATGACTGGTGTAGATCAGGTGCCAGGCGTCGCTGCTTTGGCGCACCAGCATCAGGCGGAACAGCGGCGCGGCACTGAGTTCGAAACCACGGCTGCGCTCTTCGGCGGCCAGCGCACCGAGGTCGATATCGGCCGCCTCGATCACCTGCAATTGCAGGTCGATCTGGCGATGAATCACCTGATGCGCAGACTCCAGACCCAACCAATGGAAGCTGCTGCGCAGAATGTCGTGACGGTTGATCGCCGCCTGCCACGCCCGTCCGAAGGCCGCCAGTTCCAGCCCCTGAATATCCAGGCGCAGCTGATTGATGTAGGCCTCGGCCTGCGGCTCATACAAGGTGTGGAACAGCATGCCCTGCTGCATCGGCGTCAACGGATAAATATCCTCGATGGCCTGTGCCGCGACAGGCAAAGCGTCCAGCTGCGCCTGATTGATCCGCGCCAGCGGGAAGTCCGACGGCGTGACGTGACCCGCCGGCGTTGCGCAGCAGTGTTCGATCAGTGCGGTGAGTTCTTCGGTGTAGGCATCGGCCAGTTTTTGAACGGTGCTGTCGGCGAACATGTCGCGACTGAAGCCCCATTGCAGCGAGAGTTGACCGCCATAGACCTGGCTTTCCAGCGTCAGCCAGTTGGCCAGTGGCGCGTCGTCACCCTGGGCCTGGCCGCCACTTTCCAGCGCCGGTACAAACAGCGCGTCATCATCGAACTGGCGGTCGAACTGGCCGAGGTAGTTGAAGGTGATGCGCGGTGCCGGCAACCCTTGCATCGCTTCACGCTGAGCCGGCTCACCGAGGTAACGCAGCAGACCATAACCCAGGCCTTTATCGGGGATGGCGCGCAGTTGCTCCTTGATCGCCTTGATTGCGTTCGCTGAATCGGCCTGAGGTTGCAGGCGCACGGGGAACAGGCTGGTGAACCAGCCTACGGTGCGCGTCAGGTCGAGGTCGTCGAACAGGTCTTCACGGCCATGGCCTTCGAGCTGGATCAGTGTCGAGTCATTCCCGGTCCAGCGGCAGATCACCCGCGCCAGCGCCGTCAGCAGCAGGTCGTTGACCTGGGTGCGATAGGCCGCCGGAGCCGTTTGTAATAACTGCCGCGTCAACCCGGCGTCGAGCTTCGATTCGATTTTGTGACCGTGGCGATGCTGCAGGCTGCCCAGCGGATTTTCACACGGCAGGTCGCGGGCATCGGCGTGTTGCGCCTGCCAATACGGCAGTTGCTGGTCCAGCGTGCGGGCATGCGCTTGCAGGTGTTTGGCCCAGTTTTGGTAGGCGCTGGTTTTGTCGGGCAACGTTGCGGCGCTGCCATTCGCCAATTGCGCATAGGCCTGCTGGAGGTCTTCGAGCAGCACTCGCCAGGACACGCCGTCCACCGCCAAATGATGGACCGCCAGCAACAGACGTTGCGTGCCGTCGTCGAGACTGACCAGCAGCGCGCGCAGCAACGGCCCATCGGCCAGATCAAGGCTGCGTTGCGCTTCGTCGCACAAGGCCGATAACGCCTCGGTCGACGCCGCGTGCCGCTGCCACAGTTCCGCTGCTTCAACCGGCGATTCGTGACGCTGCTGCCAGCCATCGACACCCTTGGTGAAACGCAGACGCAAGGCATCGTGATGGTTGATTACCGCGACCAGCGCGGCTTCAAGTGCTTCAGGGTTCAGCGCCTCGCGTGGCGTCAAGAACAAGGACTGATTCCAGTGGTGCGGCTGCGCGATGGCTTGTTCGAAAAAGTAATGTTGCGCCGGGGTCAGCACCACCTCACCGCTGACCGGCCCTTGGTCGATGGCACTGCGGTTGTCGAACGCCGCCACCAGCGCGAGGCTGCGCACCGTCTGGTACTGGAACAGGTCACGCGGACTAAGGCGAATGCCGGCCTGACGGGCACGGCTGACCACTTGAATGGAGATGATCGAGTCGCCGCCCAGTTCGAAGAAGTTGTCGTCGATTCCCACACGTTCAAGCTTGAGCACGTATTGCCAGATCTGCGCCAGTGCCGTCTGCATGGCATCTTGTGGCGCGACAAACGCTTGTTGCGGCGCCGCGTCGGGTTGCGGCAGGGCCTTGCGGTCCAGCTTGCCGTTGGCGGTCACCGGCAAGGCATCCAGTGGCATCAGGTAGGTCGGCACCATGTATTCCGGCAAGCTACTCAGCAGCCAGGCCTTGAGGGTTTCTGGCCAGTGCGCCTCGGCGCTTTCCAGCACCAGGTACGCCACCAGATGCTTGCCGTCCTGCACCAGAACCACCGCCTCGCGCACCAGCGGATGCTGCATCAGGCGGGCTTCGATTTCCCCCAGTTCGATACGCAGCCCGCGCAACTTCACTTGATGGTCGAGCCGGCCGAGGTATTCGATCACCCCATCGGCACGCTGGCGCACCCGGTCGCCGGTGCGGTACAAGCGTGCGCCGTCATGGAACGGGCACGGCACAAAGCGCTCGGCCGTCAGCCCCGGACGGCGGTGATAACTGCGCGCCAGACCGGCGCCGCCCAGGTACAACTCCCCCGCCACGCCCGCTGGCACCGGCAGCAACTGAGCGTCCAGCACATGGGTGCGCAAATTGGCAATCGGCCGGCCGATGGGCACGCTGTCGGCACCTTCGTCAACGCAGGTCCAGTGGGTCACGTCGATGGCCGCTTCGGTCGGACCGTACAAATTGAACAATCCGGCGTTCGGTAGTTTGGCGAACACCTGTAGCTGGGCATCCAGTGGCAAAGCTTCACCGCTGCAGGCGATGCGTTTGAGGCGGGTGCAGGCTTCAACACCCGGCTCGTGGATAAACGCCTGAAGCATCGACGGCACAAAGTGCAAGGTGCTGATGCCGAACTCGCCGATGAGGCGGATCAACCGCGCCGGTTCGCGATGCGCGCCCGGCGGCGCCACCACCAGACGGGCACCGGTCATCAGCGGCCAGAAGAATTCCCAGACCGACACGTCGAAACTGAACGGGGTTTTCTGCAGCACCGAGTCGCTGTCGTCCAGCCCGTACGCCTGTTGCATCCAGCACAAGCGGTTGACCAGCGCCGCATGGCTGTTGCCGGCGCCCTTGGGTTTGCCGGTTGAGCCGGAGGTGTAAATCACGTAGGCCAGGTTCAGCGGATTCACCGCCACCTGCGGGCAATTTTCGCTGTAACCGTCCAGCCAGTCGTCATCCCGATCCAGTGCGATGACCTTGATGCCCTCGGTCGGCAGCGTGCCAACCAGGGCGTTTTGGGTCAGCAACACAGCAATCGCACTGTCTTCGATCATGTAGGCCAGGCGCTCCGCCGGATATTCCGGGTCGAGCGGCACATAGGCGCCGCCGGCCTTGAGAATCGCCAACAGGCCAATGACCATTTCCAGCGAACGCTCGACGGCGATCCCCACCAGCACATCAGGTCCGACACCCTGCTCGCGCAGGTAATGCGCCCATTGATTGGTGCGCGCATCGAGTTGTGCGTAAGTGAGCTGACGGTCGCCAAACACCAGCGCCGACGCCTCGGGCGTGCGCAAGGCTTGCGCGTGGATCAATTGATGAACGCATTGCTCGACGGGATAAACTTCGGCGGTGCGGTTCCAGTCGTGCACCAGCACCTGTTGTTCATCCGCCGCCAGCATCGGAAGCTCGCCGACCCGCTGATTCGAATCGACCACCATCGCCTGTAACAGCCGCGTCCAGTGCTGCGCCATGCGTGCGATGGTCGGTGCGTCGAACAGGTCGCTGGCGTAGGTCAGCGCGGCGTGCAGCTTGCCGCCCTTTTCATAGGTGTCGAGGGTCAGGTCGAACTGGGTGGTGCGCCCTTCCCACTCGATCGCGCCCAACACCAGGCCGGAGGCGGTGCTGATGCTGGACATGTCCGCAACCTGCGGCTGGTGGTTGTACATCACCTGGAACAGCGGCGTGTGGCTGAGGCTGCGTTCCAGTTTCAGCGCTTCGACCAGACGCTCGAACGGCAAGTCCTGATGGGCCTGGGCACCGAGGGCGGTTTCCTTGGTAGCGCGCAGCAAATCGTCGACGCGGGTCTGGCCATCGAGCTGTGTGCGCAGCACCTGAGTGTTGACGAAGAAGCCGATCAGGCCTTCGATTTCCGCACGGTTGCGGTTGGCAATCGGCACGCCGACGCGGATGTCGGTCTGCCCGGTGTAGCGATGCAGCAACGCATTGAACGCACCGAGCAACAGCATGAACAGGGTGATGTTGTGTTTCTGCGCGGTGGTTCGCAGTTGCTCGGCCAGTTGCGTGTCGACGGCGAATTCATAACGGGTGCCGCGATAGCTCGGCATCGCCGGGCGCGAGTGATCGGTGGGTAACTCCAGCACCGGGTGTTCGTCGCCGAGTTGCGCTTGCCAGTAATCGAGTTGGCGCGCCTGTTCGCCCGCCTCCAGCCAGCGGCGTTGCCACAAGGCGTAGTCGCTGTACTGGATCGGCAACGGCGCGAGTTGCGGTTGTTTGCCGGCCTCAAAAGCGTCGTAGCAGCGGATGAACTCGTCGATCAGCACGTTCATCGACCAACCGTCGGAAACGATGTGATGCAGGGTCAGCAGCAGGACGTGTTCCTGTTCGGCGAGTTTGAGCAACGTCACGCGCAGCAGCGGGCCGATGGACAGATCAAAAGGCAGCACCGATTGTTGCTCGGCCGCCTGAGCGACAGCGCTTTCACGATCAGTGGCCGGCAATGCGCTGAAATCCGCATGCTGGATGATCAGCGGCGCACTGGCTGGTACTTGCCGCAAAGTCTCGTCGGCCTGGCGCTGGAACACCGTGCGCAAGGTTTCGTGACGTTCCACGAGGCTGGTGAAGGCCTGCTCCAGAGCAGGCAGGTTCAGCTTTCCGGTCAGACGCACCGCGCCCGGCAGGTTGTACGCGCCACTTTGCGCGTCCAGTTGCCAGAGAAACCACATGCGCTGCTGGGCGTACGACAGCGCCTGGCGATCCTCGGCCTCGACGCCGGCAGGAATCGGAAACCGGGCGAAATCGATGCCTTCCTTTTGCAAGGCCGCAAGGAACATCTGGCGCTTTTCCAGGGGCAACCCGATAAACCGGCGAGCAAGTTTCAAGGAGTCTTCAGCATTCATTTCTAAGCATCCGGATCAGTGGCGGGAAGCACAAAGGCACGTCGTGCCTATAAAACGAATGCAGACCGGAAAAATTAGCGAATGAGAATAAGTATCAGGAGGGAGGTAGATCGCGGTCTGTGGGCCACAGAAAATCATTGTGGGAGCGGGCTTGCTCGCGAAAGCGGTGCATCATTCGACATTGATGTTGGCTGACCCACCGCTTTCGCGAGCAAGCCCGCTCCCACAGGGATGTAGGTGATCTTGAGATTGAGTCAGGCAGTAGCGGCCATGGCGTGCCGTCGACGGTGACCCTCGAGCTGATCCTTGATCACTCGCAACACCTTGGCTTCGTGTTCATGGATGAAGAAGTGACCGCCAGCCAGCATGTCCACGGAGAAACTGCCGTGGGTTTCCCTGCTCCAGCCGATCAGCTGTTCGGTGGTCGCGCGATCAGCCTTGCCGCCGAGCACGTGCACCGGGCATTTCAGCAGCGGACGCTGGATCGGCTCGAAACGGCCGCACAACAGGAAGTCTGCGCGCAGGATCGGCAGCGTCAGGCTCATCAGCTCTTCATTGGCCAGCACTTCTTCGCTGGTGCCATTGAGGGTGCGCAGTTGCTCGATCAGTTCGGCATCGGTTTTCGGGACGGCAAAACCCTGGTCGTAATCGGCACGCATGGTCGGCGCGGCCGTGCCTGAAGCGAACAGCGCCACCGGTTCCGGACATCCCAGCGAACGAAAGGCATGGGCCATTTCGCAGGCCAGCAACGCACCGAGACTGTGGCCGAACAGCGCGTACGGCGCCTTGAGCGTGGCTTTCTGTTCCTGCGCGAGTTGCAGCGCCAGGCGCCGCATGTCGGTGTGCAACGGCTCGCCGAACCGCGCGCCGCGCCCCGGCAGTTCCACCGGCTGCAACTTGAGCCACTCCGGCAGTTTGCGCCGCCAGCGGCTGTAGACCATGGCGCTCGCGCCTGAATAGGGCAGGCACAGCAATGTCAGCTGGGTCACCGGGCTTACCTCGAAAAGTTGTCTGTAAAGAGAACGGATGAGGCCGGTCTTGAATTAGTCAAAGATCCAAATGTGGAAGCGGGCTTGCTCGCGAATGCGGTGTGTCAGTCGACATCAACTTTGCCTGACACACCGCTTTCGCGAGCAAGCCCGCTCCCACTTGGATCTCTATTTCAGGTGGCGATAGCTTTGGATCGCAGACCCGAGCACCACAGCCCCCGCCGCAATCGCCACCCAGAACCCGCTGCGCGCCCCGAATGCATCCACCAGCCAACCCGAACTGGCAGCGCCAATCGCCACGCCGATGCTCAACCCGGTCACCAGCCAGGTCAGGCCTTCGGTGAGTTTGGCCGGCGGCACGATGCGTTCCACCAATGCCATCGCCACAATCAGCGTCGGCGCAAAAAACAGCCCGGCGACGAACACCGCCAGCGACAACCCGAGAATGTTGGTCGCCAGCAGCAACGGTAACGTGGTCACCGCCGTCGCCACCCCGCCGTACAGAAACAGTCGCGGCAACGGCACTTTCGAGCGCAACGCCCCAAACGCCAATCCGGCCAGGCATGAGCCAATCGCATACACCGACAACACAATGCTCGCCGCCGCCGGCTGCCCCTGCTGCTGGGCGAAAGCAACGCTGACCACATCGACCACGCCGACAATGGTGCCCAAGGCGACCATCAGCAGCACCAGCAACTGAATCTCGCCGGAACGAATGATCGAGCCTTGATGGTGTTCTTCGTGGGGATGAATCGCCGGCTCGGTGTCCCGTTGCAGGACGAACGCCGTGACGCCAATCGCCAGCATCAGCAACGCTGCCAACGGCCCCGCCTCGGGGAACGCCACCACGCACAAGCCCACCGACAGCGGTGGTCCGACAATAAAACAGACTTCGTCGAGCACCGACTCCAGGGCATAAGCGGTCTGCAATTGCGGCTCGCCGCGATAGACCTCGGTCCAGCGCGCCCGCACCATCGCCGACATGCTCGGCATGCACCCAGCCAGCGCGGCGAACAGAAACAGCGTCCATTGCGGCGCCTGTAAACGTGTGCACAGTAACACCAGCAACAACGCCCCACCGCCAATCAGTGCCGACACCGGCAAGATCCGGCGTTGCCCGAAACGGTCGACAAGACGCGAAACCTGTGGCGCGCAAAACGCCGTGGCCAAAGCAAACGTCGCCGCCACCGCGCCGGCCAGTCCGTAGCCGCCTTGCAGCTGCGAGAGCATGGTGATCAGGCCGATGCCGGTCATGGAAATCGGCATGCGCGCAATCATCCCGGCCAGCACAAAGGCTCGGCTGCCCGGGGCTTTGAACAGTTCGCGGTAGGGGTTGGCCATGGTTCGGGTCTCGACAAGGGCCTGCAAGTTGCCATAAGGCTGCTTAAGGGGAAAGGGTCGAATTGTTGGTTGAATGTGAAGGCCTCTTCGCGAGCAAGCCCGCTCCCACATTCGATCGCAGTCCTTCTGATATGACCCGGTCGAATGTGGGAGCGGGCTTGCTCGCGAAGGGGCCGGCAGGGACAACCTCCTTTTCCTCCAAATGAACTCTGCGCCGCCCAAACCAGTCAGCTAATTAAAGGCGCTAACGCTGATACAGATTTCCCTCGACCAAAAAGTCGCCCTGGTCACCGGCGCCAGTTCCGGCATTAGCCCTGTTCATCGACGGCGGCATGAGCTTCTATCCGGAGTTTCGCGGCAATGGCTGATCATCATCCCGAACGACAAAGCGCCATCGACGCCCACGGCATCGTCGGCGACATGCGCAGCGCGGCACTGGTCAACGACAAGGGCAGCGTGGATTTTTTCTGCTGGCCGGAATTCGACAGCCCGTCGATCTTCTGCTCGCTGCTCGACACACCCGAGGCCGGCATTTTCCAACTGTCGCCGGACCTGCCCGACGCCCGCCGCGAGCAAATTTATCTGCCTGATACCAACGTGCTGCAAACCCGCTGGCTCAGCGACAGCGCGGTGGTCGAGGTCACCGACCTGCTGCCGATCGGCGACAGCGAAGATAATCTGCCGGTGCTGATGCGTCGGGTTCGGGTGGTCAGCGGTCAGGCGACGTTTCACCTGCGCTGCGCCGTGCGGCATGACTATGCTCGCGCCAAGACTCGCGCGCGCCTGGATGAAAAGGACGTGGCGTTCGAGGCAGCCGATCAGCCGTCCATGCGCTTGTCTTCGGACCAGGAATTGCGTGTCGAGGGCGACGCAGCGGTGGCCGAATTCACCCTGAAACAGGACCAGGGCGCGCAGTTCCTGCTGGGCGGTTTCGACGATCCTCGCTTCAAGCAAGGTGCCGCAGATTTGTGCCTAGAGCGCACGCTGAAGTTCTGGCGCGACTGGACCAGCCAGTCCAACTACCGCGGTCGCTGGCGGGAAATGGTCAACCGCTCGGCCCTCGCGCTAAAACTGCTGACCTCGCGCAAACACGGGGCGATCCTCGCGGCCGCGACCTTTGGCTTGCCGGAAACGCCCGGCGGCGAACGCAACTGGGACTATCGCTACACCTGGATCCGCGACGCCTCGTTTACCGTTTACGCATTCATGCGCCTGGGGTTTGTCCAGGAAGCCAACGATTACATGCGCTGGCTCCGCGGGCGGGTCAGCGATTGCCACGGCAAAGCGATGAAACTCAACATTCTCTACGCTATCGATGGTCGTCAGGAATTGCCGGAAACCGAACTCTCGCACCTGTCCGGCCATGGCGGCGCCTTGCCGGTGCGCATCGGCAACGGTGCGTACGATCAGGTCCAGCTCGACATCTTTGGCGAGCTGATGGACGCGGTGTACCTGGTCAACAAGTACGGCGACGCCATCTCCCATGAAGGCTGGAAACACGCGGTGGAAGTGGTCGATCAGGTCTGCGAAACCTGGCAGCAAAAAGACGTCGGCATCTGGGAAATGCGCGGGGAGCAGCATCATTTTCTGCACTCTCGATTGATGTGCTGGGTGGCGCTGGACCGGGCGATTCGCCTCGCCTCCAAACGCTCCCTGCCCGCCCCGTTTGCCCGTTGGGACCAGACCCGTCAGGCGATCCACGCCGACATCTGGGAAAACTTCTGGAACGAAGAGTGCGGGCATTTCATCCAGCACATCGGCGGCACTGCGCTGGATGGTTCGATGCTGCTGATGCCGTTGGTGCGCTTCGTCAGCGCCAAGGATCCGCGCTGGCTCGCGACCCTCGATGCCATCGAAAAAAACCTGGTGCGCGATGGCATGGTTTACCGCTATCGCAATGACGACGCCCGGATTGATGGCCTCGATGGCACCGAAGGCGCCTTTGCCGCGTGTTCGTTCTGGTATGTCGAATGTCTGGCCCGGGCCGGTCAGGTGGAAAAGGCGCACCTGGAGTTCGAACAACTGCTGCGGTACGCCAATCCACTGGGGTTGTATGCCGAAGAACTCGACAGCCATGCGCGGCATCTCGGCAACACACCGCAAGCGCTGACGCACCTGGCGCTGATCAGCGCGGCATGTTTTCTGGACCGGAAATTGAGTGGGGAGAAGAATTACTGGCAGCCTTGAAACCGCGTTGCCCCCTTCGCGAGCAAGCCCGCTCCCACAGTGTTCAATGATGTTCACACAATAGTGATCACGCTGAAGATCCAATGTGGGAGCGGGCTTGCTCGCGAAAGAGGCATCAGCCAGACACAAGGCTTAAAGGTTTAACGCAGGGCTAAAGAACCGGTGGGCAATGTAAGCCAGAATCCTACAACCACTAAACAAAACCCGATAGCCGACGCGCAAAAAATCATACCAACACCCGAAAATACTCTGTTGCCACCCGTTACATCCCCACCTACCATCGACCCTCAACGGGCACAGCGGAGCTGTCCAACAAAACCCGAATTCAAGGAACCCGAATGACCCAGCGCATCCACCGCAGCATCGACACCCCGCTCCGCTCAGGCCTGAACCGCGATGAACTGTGGGAAGGCCCGGACAAAGGCCTGATCAAATGCTGGGAAATCGGCCGCCAACGCGCCGCACGCTTCCCCGAACTCGCCCAACAATGCCTGGCCGGTGAACTGCCGGTGCTGGGCTGGAAAGGTGGCGTCAGCCGCAGCC
The DNA here is from genome assembly GCF_059695695.1 of Pseudomonas sp. LBUM1670. Lineage (NCBI taxonomy): Bacteria > Pseudomonadati > Pseudomonadota > Gammaproteobacteria > Pseudomonadales > Pseudomonadaceae > Pseudomonas > Pseudomonas sp. LBUM1670. Next base: position 3,970,010 of record NZ_CP166783.1, read on the forward strand.
TGAAGAAACTCGAAAAGTACGGATCACTCAAGTACCTCGCCCAGTGGCAGGGTTTGCGCGGGGAAGATCTGGAGGTTGATTTGGGCGAAGAGCGGGCGTTGACCTGCTCGCGGACCAGGATGGTGGTGACGTTTACGCCGGATCGGGCGAAGTATTTTAATCAGGTAGTAGATACGGAAAGCTCAGGGGAAGGGACGATGGGAGAACTGACCGAAAACCGCTCGCGATAGGCTTGCGGCGTCACGCCCATGGCGCGCTGGAAACTGCGCCGCAGTGTCTCTTCACTGCCAAACCCGCATTGCACCGCCACCCGTTTGATCGGTACGCCGGTGTCGCTGAGCAGGCGTCGCGCAGTTTCGACCCGAATCAGTTCGATGGCCCGCGCGGGCGTCTGGCCGGTGTCGGTGCGGTAGTGGCGGACGAAGCTGCGTTCGCTCATGCCCGCCTGTAGCGCCAGGGTGGGAATACCCAGATCCATGGTGAGATTTTCGCTGATCCAGGCATGAAGATCGTCAAAACGACTGCCTTCCTTTTGCAACGACAAGGTCACGCTGAACTGCGACTGGCCGCCCGGCCGTTTCAGAAAAACCACCAATTGCTGCGCCACTTCCAGCGCCATGGTGCGACCGAGGTCAGCTTCGACCATGGCCAGCGCAAGGTCGATGCCGGCAGTGACTCCGGCCGAGGTCCACACCGGGCCGTCATTGATGAAAATTGGATTGGGCTCGACCCGCAGTCGTGGATGTCTCTGCGCCAACTGCTCACAACGCGTCCAGTGCGTAACCACCCGACGGCCATCGAGCCAGCCACTGGCCGCCAGCAAAAACGCCCCGGTGCACACCGATGACACTCGACGGCATCCCGCCGCATGCTCACGCACCCACGCCACCAGCGCCGCATCCTCCGCCGCCGCGTAAACGCCCCAGCCGCCGGCAATGATCAAGGTGTCGCTGCCCTGCCCGGGCAACGGTTCGGCCAACAGCGCCAGCCCGGCCGACGACATCACCGCCCCGCCGCCGCTGGCAATCACCGTCGGCGCGTAAGGCGGTGGCAAACCTTTCTGGCGGGCAATGTCGTTGGCCGAGGCGAATACTTGCAACGGCCCGGTGACGTCGAGCAGTTGCACGTTGGCGAACGCGAGCACATGAATGGTCTTGGGCATGTTTGGCGTAATTCGTGGGGTAATTGGCGTATGCGCCAAATCCTACGAGCCTAGAGTGAAGCCGTCCACCCACTTCACGAGAAAAACGCCATGACGTTGCAGATCGGTTTTCTGTTGTTCCCGCAAGTGCAGCAACTGGACCTGACTGGTCCTTACGACGTGCTGGCCTCGCTGCCGGACGTAAAGGTGCATCTGATCTGGAAGGACCTGATGCCAGTCACCGCGAGCACCGGCCTGGTACTGAAACCCACCGTCACCTTCGACGATTGCCCGGCACTCGATGTGATCTGCATTCCCGGCGGCAGCGGTGTCGGTCCGTTGATGGAGGATGACGAAACGTTGGCGTTCATCAAGGCTCAGGCGACCCATGCGCGGTATGTCACTTCGGTTTGCACGGGAGCGCTGGTGCTGGGCGCTGCGGGTCTGCTCAAGGGTAAACACGCTACCACTCACTGGGCGTATCACGAATTGCTCGCGCCATTGGGTGCGATCCCGGTGAAGGATCGAGTGGTGCGCGATGGCAATCTGTTGACGGGCGGCGGCATCACCGCGGGCATTGATTTCGCCCTGACCCTGGCCGCTGAATTGTTCGGTAAGGACACGGCAGAGCTGGTGCAGTTGCAGCTGGAATATGCTCCCGCGCCGCCGTTTGCTTCGGGCTGTCCTGAGACCGCGCCGTTCAGTGTGCTAGAGGAAGCGCGGAAACGAGCTGCCGGGGCGTTGAAATTGCGCTCGGAAATCACCGAGCGTGCTGCGGCGAAGCTCGATCAGGTATCAGTTCGCTGATCCATTCCTCGGTGCAGCCAGTGTCCGGCTTCATCGAGGACTTTCAATCGCCCACAAAAAAACCCGCCTAAGCGGGTTTTCTCAAGACCATTGCGACATCCTGTCAGCAGCCATCCAGGCCTATGGTCGATCATCCGTGATCCTGAGTGCATCCTGCGACTCAGTTGATGGATCCAGACTAAGCCTATTGTTGAAGCGTAAACAGACGACATACCCGCGCTCTGGTGTAAGCCATTGACCATCAAAGACCCAAATCTGTACGCCGACAGCATGGGAGCGAGCCTTCGTGGCGAGGGGATTTATCCCCGTTGGGCTGCGAAGCGGCCCCGAAATGGAAAACTGCGGTGTGTCAGGTACACCGCATAGAATGGTTTTACGACTGCTCCGCAGCCACACGGGGTGGTGCGGCATTCCGATAAATCCCCTCACCACACAGGCTGGCTCCCACAAAAAAAATGCTCAGCTTTTCAGCAGACGAAAAAAAACCCGCCGAAGCGGGTTTTTCCCAAGACCATGTCGACTCCCTGTCGATAGCGTTCCTTGCTGATGGCCGATCATCCATGATCCTGAAGCGCTTCCTGTGCTTCAGTTGATGTGGCCAGATTACGCATCGGATCCAATCCGCAACAGACGACATAGTTACCGCTACGTGTAAGACATTCGCTATACCACCCCTTCCGAAAACCCTTAGACGCGTCAGGTGTCGAGCCTGGAAGCCGCGAGTTTCCGGGCCTGCAGCCGCGCTTTAACCAAGGTTCGAACTGACAGCCATTATTCTTTCTGATGCTCGCGAGCCTTGGTGTTGATCTTCAGAAACTCTTCGATGTTGCTCATCTGCTCATCCCAGCCACGGCTGTCCATGCGGAACGCCTTGAGTCGGCGCGTCTGTGGAACGTGATCGAAACCCGACTCGACGACCGTCAGCAATGTGCCTTCGTCCAGGTCCTGAAGTTCGAATTTCACCAGCGTGGTGGGTTCCTGGGAGTAATCGACGTCCGGCTCGACGGCATACGGGTGCCAGCGAAACGAAAAAACCCGCTCCGGCTCGACTCGCTCCACCAGGACATTCCACAACAAATGCTCATAACCTGGGTAAGTAATCTGCCCCTGAGTCCACTCACCGGCGACAAAACGCTTGCCCTCCAGCGCCACGCCAAACCACTGCCCGAACGCCTCGGCATTGGCCAGCACACGCCAGACCTGCGAGCGCGGCGCTTTAAGCAGGATCTTCCTTTCGATGCGATCTGATGCTGGGTTCATAAGTCACCTCCTGTAATGAACAGTAGGCCTGTAAGACCACAAGCCCCACCTTAAAGTTGTATCAATGGGGCTTCTCAATCAACCCTGCCTTAAATATTCGGCCGCACATCCGGGCCAAAGTTCGGGGTTGAGAACCGTAAGCGGATGAGGCTTCGCTACACTGCACCTCCACTTTTCCTTACACAGCGAGAATCCCCATGCTCCCACGCTTGCTTCTGGCGCTGACGCCGTTGCTGCTCACCACCGTTGCCCATGCCGTCGATTGCGACAACGCCACCGACCAGGTCACGATGAATCAATGTGCGGCGCAGCAGAACAAGGCGGCGGACAAGGAGTTGAATGCGCTGTACCAGCAGATCACCGAGCGTTTGAAGGGCCATCCCGACAGCAAGAAGCTGTTGGTTGGCGCGCAGCGGGCGTGGATCGGGTTTCGGGATGCCGAGTGCAAGTTTTCCGCGTCAGCGGTTGAGGGCGGGAGTGTTTATCCGTTGATTTACAGCAATTGCATTACGGATCTGACCAAGGCGCGGGTGCAGGCTTTCAAAATTTACTTGAAGTGTCAGGAGGGGGATTTGAGTTGTCCGGTGCCTGGGCAGTAATTTCTCTATTGTTTTTGATGGCCTCTTCGCGGGCAAGCCTCGCTCCTACAGGTTCGGAGTGATCGCACCATTTGGTACGACGCTAACCTGTAGGAGCGAGGCTTGCCCGCGAAGGCGTCAGATCAGACGCCGCAATTACCGAACAAATATCTGCGCAGTCTTGATCGCCATATCCCCACCCGGCAATTTGATGCTGCCGATCGGCTTCATGCTCTCGGCATCAAAAATCGCCACATCGTTAAACGTCCCAGCCAGGTAGATCTTGCTGCCATCCTTGTTGAAGGAAATGCAGTAGCAGGAATGATCCAGCGTCGCCGCCTGGAGTATTTTCGTCTCTTTGATGTCGTACTTCGCCAGACGATTGAGCACGCCGAACATCAGGTTCGGGTCCTTCGGTGAGCGCATGCCGCTGAAGTAGATTTCCGTCAGCGGGCCGAAGTCGTCGGTTTCGGTCTTGCCGGTTTTCAGGTCGATGCTGAACAGCTAAGCGGTTGCGTGAAGTTGACTGCTATAAAGCAAGCTTGATCGAGAGCGCCTGCGTCTAATATCGCGACAGTTGTTGCAGTCTGAGACAAGCATAGATGCGTGGCCGGGACAGCTCATCGCCCGAGGATTGACGACAGTCCCCTATGGGCGCGAAATAGTTCTTCACCAATTGCCAGTCAGGGAGTCACAAAATGGCAAGCATCACTGTCCTGGCGGGGGACTTTCTGCAGGGTGACGGAGAGTACAGAGACGACGTTTTCACCCTGAGAACGTCGCTTCACCCGTGGCCCGGCATCGCCCTGCCCCTCTCCTCGTTCAAAAGCGTGGAAGTCGCCAACGAGGATTCGATCAACAACATCAAGGACGCCATCGGCTTCGGCGTCGCCGGCGCCATGCTGCTCGGCCCCATCGGCGCGATTGCCGGTTTCATGCTCGCAGGGAAAGAAACCGAAGTGACCTTTCTGGCAACGCTGAAGGACGACAGAAAGCTGCTGGCTGCCGTGGATGGCCACACATTCGAAGAGATTTCCCGGAAAATCGCGGCTTGATTGCTCAGCGCAAGCCGCACCGGTTGTCAACGGTGCGGCTTGACGACGGTTCAGATGGAATAGGTGGGATGAATGCTCTTGTGCGCCTCGATCTCCTGGCGCATGTCCGCTACCAGCGTGGCGATGGCATGGGGACTGTCCAGTGTCCACACCGGAACGTGGGTAGCGATCAGGTCCACTTTGCCAGTCATGCGGTCACAGACCCGGATCGTCAGGGACTGGTCCGCTTCCATGTTGCAAGTGCAGACGGCGGGTAGAAAACTGTGTTCGATGATGTTTTGGATTTCAAGCGTTGAAAGGAACATCGCAACCTCCATTACGCCAGATGTGTAGCAAGGGAAATGTTCCGTCATGTCACCCACCGAGCCTGAAAATTCTAATCCTCCACCGAAGGTGGCTCAAGGCTGAGAACCGGTTGCTCGTCGTCTCAGATAGTGTCGCGAAATGCGACAAAACCGATTTATCCATTAGCCCCTTCCCCCTCAAACAACGCGCCAGCCTTGGGCCTGCGGCGCCTTTTCGGCACATGGCACAGCCATTGCGAAAGCCTCGTTCTCACGATCAACAAGAGGCCTCGCCATGACGCTCCCCTACCTGCTTCCCGCCACCTCGGCGTTCATCCAGCGCGCCCCGCGCATGCTTATCGGCGGCGACTGGGCCGAGGCCGCCGACGGCCAGACCATGCCCCTGCACAACCCGGCCACCGGCGAGGTGCTGTGCGTGGTGCCGCGGGCCACGCCGGAAGACGTTGACCGCGCAGACTTCGCCCTCGAGGTGGAGTTTTTCCCGGGCCAGCCGGGCTTCGCGGTGCAGCGTGGGGGAAGTTGGTTTTATTAGCGCCATCAAGCGCTCCGGATCGGTCCCCCTGCGCTCTTTTAAGTTCAGCGCCCTGCCGCAATCTTTACGTTAACGTCAGGGCGATGGAGAGTGTGTTCCATCCGTTGCACCGCGCTATCGTTCTTCGCGGGCAAGCCTCGCTCCTACAGGACTGGGTTGAACGAAAATATTTCATTCGGCACATCTGTAGGGGCGAGGCTTGCCCGCGAAGGCGATCAATCAGGCACTACATAAATCAGATCTGCCCCACTTCACCGCCAGCGCTACCCGCCCGTTCGCATCTGGTGCGAACGGATGTCGAGCAAGGTTTGCTCTGGCGCTTGCCGCCGGAAGACGGGGTGGTGGATTTCGATATCCAGTTGCTGTGGAATCGCGAGCAGAAGATGAGTCAGGCCGAAACCGTGTTCCTCGAAAGCTTCCAGCACATGCTCAGCATAAGTGAGCCTGTACTGTGAAGCCTTGATCAGTTAAACGTGAGGATCGCCAGGCGCTTTACTCGGCGTGGCGTATTGCGGTTTCAGGTGACCATCCCGATCGAGTAACCAGGCGTCCATGATCTGCCGCACCACTGGGCCGGCGACGCGACCGCCGGCCTCGCCATTCTCGATCATCACCGAGATCACAATCTTCGGATGCTCGGCCGGAGCGAAACCGACAAACAAGGCGTTGTCGCGGTTACGTTCCAGGGTTTTCGCCCGGTTGTAGCGCTCGCCCTGTTTGATCGCGACCACTTGCGCCGTACCACTCTTGCCGGCGATCCGGTACTGAGCACCCTGCGCGGCCGCTCGGGCAATCCCTCGTACGTCGTGCATCACCATTTGCATGCCGTGGTTGACCTGCTCCCAGTCACGCGGGTCCTTCAACAGGATGTTTGGCATCGGATGCTCATCCACGGGCGCCACACCGTCTACAGTCTTGGCCAGGTGCGGTCGGTTCCACACACCTTTGTTGGCGATCAGCGCAGTGGCTTGAGCCAGCTGCAGCGGCGTGACCTGCATGTAACCCTGGCCGATGCCGAGGATCACGGTCTCGCCGGGGAACCATGCCTGACGACGCGTTGCACGTTTCCAGGCCTGGGACGGCATCAGGCCGGCTGACTCTTCGAACATGTCCAGCGAGACCTTCTCACCGAGGCCGAACATCGCCATGTAGTCGTGCAGGCGATCAATGCCCAGCTTGTGCGCCAGATCGTAGAAGTAGGTGTCATTGGAGCGCATGATCGCTGCGTCCATGTCCACCCAGCCATCGCCGCTGTGGTTCCAGTTGCGGTACTTGTGATCAAAGTCGGGAAGTTGGTAGTAACCGGGGTCGAAGACCCGGGTCTGCGGCGTGACCACGCCGGCGTCGATACCGGCGATGGCCACTTCTGGTTTGATAGTCGAGCCCGGTGCGTAGAGGCCGCGCAACACACGGTTGAACAGCGGTCGGTCGATGGAATCGTGTAGCGCCGCATATTCCTTGAAGCTGATCCCGGTCACGAACAGGTTGGGGTCGAAGCTCGGCTTGCTGACCATGGCCAGGACTTCGCCGGTCGAGGGGTCGAGCGCGACCACGGAACCGCGACGATCACCCAAGGCCTCTTCAGCGGCTTCCTGAAGTTTGACGTCGAGGCTCAGGACGATGTTTTTGCCAGGGATCGGATCGGTGTGCTTGAGCACCCGCAGCACGCGGCCCTGAGCGTTGGTTTCGACTTCCTCATAACCGACGTGGCCGTGCAACTCTGACTCGTAGAACTTTTCAATCCCGGTTTTGCCGATGGATTGGGTGCCCCGGTACTCGACCGTATCCAGGGCTTTGGATTCTTTTTCGTTGATGCGACCGACGTAGCCGATCGAGTGCGCGAAGTGAGCGCCCATCGGGTAGTGACGAACGAATTGGGGCTCCACATCGATCCCGGGCAGGCGGAATTCGTTGACGGCGAGTACTGCGATTTGTTGTTCGCTCAGTTCATAGAACAAGGTGACTGGCACGAATGGGTGGCGTGCCTGCTTCATCGCCTTGTCGAACAGCGTCCTGTCTTCAGCGGGTAATTGCAGGAGGTTGACCACCTCGTCCAGTTCCTCTTTGACGTCGGAGGCGCGTTCGCGAGTGATGGTCAGGTTGAAACTGGGGCGGTTGTCGGCAAGGATCACACCGTTGCGGTCGTAGATCAGCCCTCGCGTGGGGGTGATCGGCAAGACATGGACGCGATTGTTTTCGGAAATCGTCGAGTGGTAGTCAAATTCCACCACTTGCAGCACGTACATGCGCACCACCAGTGCGCAGCTGATGGCGACAACGAACAACGCGCAGGCCATCAGCCTTTTATTGACCAGGCGCGTCTCTTTTTCGTGGTCCTTGATCGGTATCGGTTCCGGCATTTCTGCAGCTGCTCTTTAACTAAAAATGGGGCGCCGATCCGTAGGCGTGGAATCAGTCCGTTAAAAAACGAGCTGCACCATACCAAAAACGGTGCGCTCGCTTTAGTGCGATTTCCTCTAACGGTTGTCCTTGATGGCCAAATCGAAGGTCGGCGGCGGATTGCCGAGGAACGGCCTTTCGGTGTTCCGGATCTGAAGCAACATGCGGCGATGGCATGTGCGGCGTAGCGAACGGTCGGTTACCGACGTTATCGAAGGGATCGCTAAATGCGTTCTGCCGAAGTTTCACTGCTATGGCAGTGAGTTCAGGGGCAGCCGAAGAGGCTGTCCTTTTTTACGTCACTTTCCTGCGGGCAAAACAAAACCCCTACCTGCATACGCAGATAGGGGTTTCGGAATTTAATCTTGACGATGACCTACTCTCACATGGGGAAACCCCACACTACCATCGGCGATGCATCGTTTCACTGCTGAGTTCGGGATGGGATCAGGTGGTTCCAATGCTCTATGGTCGTCAAGAAATTCGGGTACCGAACCGTCTTTCGACGCTTCAGCAAATTGGGTATGCAATAGATTTGTGTGTTGCTCTCGAACTTTCGGTTCATTGCGTCTTCACACACCGCAATCTGATGCTCTCTCGAGTAGTCAAATTGCTTGGGTGTTATATGGTCAAGCCTCACGGGCAATTAGTATTGGTTAGCTCAACGCCTCACAGCGCTTACACACCCAACCTATCAACGTCGTAGTCTTCGACGGCCCTTCAGGGGACTCAAGGTCCCAGTGAGATCTCATCTTGAGGCTAGTTTCCCGCTTAGATGCTTTCAGCGGTTATCTATTCCGAACATAGCTACCCGGCAATGCCACTGGCGTGACAACCGGAACACCAGAGGTTCGTCCACTCCGGTCCTCTCGTACTAGGAGCAGCCCCTCTCAAATCTCAAACGTCCACGGCAGATAGGGACCGAACTGTCTCACGACGTTCTAAACCCAGCTCGCGTACCACTTTAAATGGCGAACAGCCATACCCTTGGGACCGGCTTCAGCCCCAGGATGTGATGAGCCGACATCGAGGTGCCAAACACCGCCGTCGATATGAACTCTTGGGCGGTATCAGCCTGTTATCCCCGGAGTACCTTTTATCCGTTGAGCGATGGCCCTTCCATACAGAACCACCGGATCACTAAGACCTACTTTCGTACCTGCTCGACGTGTCTGTCTCGCAGTCAAGCGCGCTTTTGCCTTTATACTCTACGACCGATTTCCGACCGGTCTGAGCGCACCTTCGTACTCCTCCGTTACTCTTTAGGAGGAGACCGCCCCAGTCAAACTACCCACCATACACTGTCCTCGATCCGGATAACGGACCTGAGTTAGAACCTCAAAGTTGCCAGGGTGGTATTTCAAGGTTGGCTCCACGCGAACTGGCGTCCACGCTTCAAAGCCTCCCACCTATCCTACACAAGCAAATTCAAAGTCCAGTGCAAAGCTATAGTAAAGGTTCACGGGGTCTTTCCGTCTAGCCGCGGATACACTGCATCTTCACAGCGATTTCAATTTCACTGAGTCTCGGGTGGAGACAGCGCCGCCATCGTTACGCCATTCGTGCAGGTCGGAACTTACCCGACAAGGAATTTCGCTACCTTAGGACCGTTATAGTTACGGCCGCCGTTTACCGGGGCTTCGATCAAGAGCTTCGCGTTAGCTAACCCCATCAATTAACCTTCCGGCACCGGGCAGGCGTCACACCCTATACGTCCACTTTCGTGTTTGCAGAGTGCTGTGTTTTTAATAAACAGTCGCAGCGGCCTGGTATCTTCGACCGGCATGGGCTTACGGAGCAAGTCCTTCACCCTCACCGGCGCACCTTCTCCCGAAGTTACGGTGCCATTTTGCCTAGTTCCTTCACCCGAGTTCTCTCAAGCGCCTTGGTATTCTCTACCCAACCACCTGTGTCGGTTTGGGGTACGGTTCCTGGTTACCTGAAGCTTAGAAGCTTTTCTTGGAAGCATGGCATCAACCACTTCGTGTTCTAAAAGAACACTCGTCATCAGCTCTCGGCCTTGGAATCCCGGATTTACCTAAGATTCCAGCCTACCACCTTAAACTTGGACAACCAACGCCAAGCTGGCCTAGCCTTCTCCGTCCCTCCATCGCAATAACCAGAAGTACAGGAATATTAACCTGTTTTCCATCGACTACGCTTTTCAGCCTCGCCTTAGGGACCGACTAACCCTGCGTCGATTAACGTTGCGCAGGAAACCTTGGTCTTTCGGCGTGGGTGTTTTTCACACCCATTGTCGTTACTCATGTCAGCATTCGCACTTCTGATACCTCCAGCAAGCTTCTCAACTCACCTTCACAGGCTTACAGAACGCTCCTCTACCGCATCACCTAAGTGATACCCGTAGCTTCGGTGTATGGTTTGAGCCCCGTTACATCTTCCGCGCAGGCCGACTCGACTAGTGAGCTATTACGCTTTCTTTAAAGGGTGGCTGCTTCTAAGCCAACCTCCTAGCTGTCTAAGCCTTCCCACATCGTTTCCCACTTAACCATAACTTTGGGACCTTAGCTGACGGTCTGGGTTGTTTCCCTTTTCACGACGGACGTTAGCACCCGCCGTGTGTCTCCCATGCTCGGCACTTGTAGGTATTCGGAGTTTGCATCGGTTTGGTAAGTCGGGATGACCCCCTAGCCGAAACAGTGCTCTACCCCCTACAGTGATACATGAGGCGCTACCTAAATAGCTTTCGAGGAGAACCAGCTATCTCCGAGCTTGATTAGCCTTTCACTCCGATCCACAGGTCATCCGCTAACTTTTCAACGGTAGTCGGTTCGGTCCTCCAGTTAGTGTTACCCAACCTTCAACCTGCCCATGGATAGATCGCCCGGTTTCGGGTCTATTCCCAGCGACTAGACGCCCTATTAAGACTCGCTTTCGCTACGCCTCCCCTATTCGGTTAAGCTCGCCACTGAAAATAAGTCGCTGACCCATTATACAAAAGGTACGCAGTCACCCAACAAAGTGGGCTCCCACTGCTTGTACGCATACGGTTTCAGGATCTATTTCACTCCCCTCTCCGGGGTTCTTTTCGCCTTTCCCTCACGGTACTAGTTCACTATCGGTCAGTCAGTAGTATTTAGCCTTGGAGGATGGTCCCCCCATATTCAGACAAAGTTTCTCGTGCTCCGTCCTACTCGATTTCATGACCAAGAGATTTTCGCGTACAGGGCTATCACCCACTATGGCCGCACTTTCCAGAGCGTTCCGCTAATCTCAAAGCCACTTAAGGGCTAGTCCCCGTTCGCTCGCCACTACTAAGGGAATCTCGGTTGATTTCTTTTCCTCAGGGTACTTAGATGTTTCAGTTCCCCTGGTTCGCTTCTTAAGCCTATGTATTCAGCTTAAGATACCTAACTTATGTTAGGTGGGTTCCCCCATTCAGACATCTCCGGATCACAGTCTGTTTGCCGACTCCCCGAAGCTTTTCGCAGGCTACCACGTCTTTCATCGCCTCTGACTGCCAAGGCATCCACCGTATGCGCTTCTTCACTTGACCATATAACCCCAAGCAATCTGGTTATACTGTGAAGACGACATTCGCCGAAAATTCGCGATTAAACTCACAAATTTTACCTTAGCCTGATCCGTTACCAGTGAAAGTAACGTTCAGTCTATCTTTCTATCACATACCCAAATTTTTAAAGAACGATCTAGCCAAAGACTAGAAATCAACATTCACCATGATCACCATGGAATGCTCATTTCTAAGCTTTCAACAAACAGAAGCAGTAGTGGTGGAGCCAAACGGGATCGAACCGTTGACCTCCTGCGTGCAAGGCAGGCGCTCTCCCAGCTGAGCTATGGCCCCGTATTGCTACAGGTTCCCACACAAAAATTGGTGGGTCTGGGCAGATTCGAACTGCCGACCTCACCCTTATCAGGGGTGCGCTCTAACCAACTGAGCTACAGACCCAATTTCGGGCTGCTTCTTATCGTCTTCTTCAATGAATCAAGCAATTCGTGTGGGAACTTATGGAGCAGCTGATGTCGTCGATTAAGGAGGTGATCCAGCCGCAGGTTCCCCTACGGCTACCTTGTTACGACTTCACCCCAGTCATGAATCACACCGTGGTAACCGTCCTCCCGAAGGTTAGACTAGCTACTTCTGGTGCAACCCACTCCCATGGTGTGACGGGCGGTGTGTACAAGGCCCGGGAACGTATTCACCGCGACATTCTGATTCGCGATTACTAGCGATTCCGACTTCACGCAGTCGAGTTGCAGACTGCGATCCGGACTACGATCGGTTTTGTGGGATTAGCTCCACCTCGCGGCTTGGCAACCCTCTGTACCGACCATTGTAGCACGTGTGTAGCCCAGGCCGTAAGGGCCATGATGACTTGACGTCATCCCCACCTTCCTCCGGTTTGTCACCGGCAGTCTCCTTAGAGTGCCCACCATTACGTGCTGGTAACTAAGGACAAGGGTTGCGCTCGTTACGGGACTTAACCCAACATCTCACGACACGAGCTGACGACAGCCATGCAGCACCTGTCTCAATGTTCCCGAAGGCACCAATCCATCTCTGGAAAGTTCATTGGATGTCAAGGCCTGGTAAGGTTCTTCGCGTTGCTTCGAATTAAACCACATGCTCCACCGCTTGTGCGGGCCCCCGTCAATTCATTTGAGTTTTAACCTTGCGGCCGTACTCCCCAGGCGGTCAACTTAATGCGTTAGCTGCGCCACTAAGAGCTCAAGGCTCCCAACGGCTAGTTGACATCGTTTACGGCGTGGACTACCAGGGTATCTAATCCTGTTTGCTCCCCACGCTTTCGCACCTCAGTGTCAGTATCAGTCCAGGTGGTCGCCTTCGCCACTGGTGTTCCTTCCTATATCTACGCATTTCACCGCTACACAGGAAATTCCACCACCCTCTACCATACTCTAGCTTGTCAGTTTTGAATGCAGTTCCCAGGTTGAGCCCGGGGCTTTCACATCCAACTTAACAAACCACCTACGCGCGCTTTACGCCCAGTAATTCCGATTAACGCTTGCACCCTCTGTATTACCGCGGCTGCTGGCACAGAGTTAGCCGGTGCTTATTCTGTCGGTAACGTCAAAACAGCAAAGTATTAATTTACTGCCCTTCCTCCCAACTTAAAGTGCTTTACAATCCGAAGACCTTCTTCACACACGCGGCATGGCTGGATCAGGCTTTCGCCCATTGTCCAATATTCCCCACTGCTGCCTCCCGTAGGAGTCTGGACCGTGTCTCAGTTCCAGTGTGACTGATCATCCTCTCAGACCAGTTACGGATCGTCGCCTTGGTGAGCCATTACCTCACCAACTAGCTAATCCGACCTAGGCTCATCTGATAGCGCAAGGCCCGAAGGTCCCCTGCTTTCTCCCGTAGGACGTATGCGGTATTAGCGTCCGTTTCCGAGCGTTATCCCCCACTACCAGGCAGATTCCTAGGCATTACTCACCCGTCCGCCGCTCTCAAGAGAAGCAAGCTTCTCTCTACCGCTCGACTTGCATGTGTTAGGCCTGCCGCCAGCGTTCAATCTGAGCCATGATCAAACTCTTCAGTTCAAACATCTTTGGGTTTTTAAGAAACCCTAAACTTGGCTCAGCAATCGTTGGTTACATCTTTGATTTCTCGCGGAGTAACTTGTGATGCTGATAATCTTGTTGACTATCAGTCTGACTCCACAAGCACCCACACGAATTGCTTGATTCAGTTGTTAAAGAGCGGTTGGTTAAGATCTTTCGTCTCAACCGAGGCGCGCATTCTACAGCGTCCTCTGTATCTGTCAAGCGGTTATTTTGCGAAGTTTTCAAAGTTTCCTTTGCAACTTCAACCACTTGCGCTTCCGATCTCTCGTTAGCGGGAGGCGAATTCTACAGCGTTACTCGCTGCTGTCAACACCTCTTTTTCTCCGCTTTCGACCGAGACGATCGAATCGTCAAAAGAGCCCAACAACACCGCTCTTTCAACTCCTTCTGGGCTTCGATGATCTGAAGCAACTCACTGCCGAAAACTGCGTAACTCTTTGTTTACCAAGGAGTTTTCAGTCTCGACTGCGCCGGAAGTGGGGCGAATTATAGACTTCCAGAATCTGCCGTCAACCCCTGATTTGGATTTTCTATCAGGATGTTCAAAATCACCGCTTATATATAGACGCGCCCGCCTTGAATGCGCAGTATATTGCCCAATACACGAAACAATTCTTTCGCTCCCTGCCTTGGACGATGCCACGCCATGAATGACCAGCCTCGCAGCTTTGCCTCGACCCTGTTCTCAGTGGGCCTGCTATTAATAGCCATGGCGTCGATCCAGTCCGGAGCTTCCCTGGCCAAAAGCATGTTCCCTGTTATCGGCGCTCAAGGAACGACTACCCTGCGATTGATCTTCGCCAGCCTGATCATGATCGTAATTCTGCGCCCCTGGCGGGCGAAGCTCACCACAAAATCCCTGCGTACCGTTATCGTCTACGGAATGGCGCTGGGCGGTATGAACTTCCTCTTCTATATGTCCTTGCGCACAGTTCCTCTGGGCATCGCGGTAGCGCTGGAGTTCACCGGCCCCTTGGCAGTGGCCATCTATGCCTCGCGTCGCGCGATCGACTTTTTGTGGATCGCCCTGGCGGCGGTCGGATTGCTGCTGTTAATACCGACAGGAGCAACAACTGCCAGTATCGATCTGCTCGGCGCGGGCTATGCCTTGGGGGCTGGTGCCTGCTGGGCGTTGTATATCCTCTTCGGCCAGAAGGCCGGCGCCGACAACGGCGTGCAGACGGCCGCACTGGGGGTGATGATCGCCGCGCTGTTCGTCGCGCCTATCGGAATTGTTCATGCTGGCGCCGCGCTGCTGACGCCATCGTTGATCCCTGTGGCCATCGGCGTTGCTATCCTCTCCACCGCCCTGCCCTATACGCTGGAGATGGTCGCCCTGACCCGAATGCCGACCCGCACGTTCGGTACGCTGATGAGTATTGAACCTGCGTTCGGCGCGCTGTCAGGTTTGCTGTTCCTCCATGAGTACCTTTCCCTGTTCCAGTGGATGGCTATCCTGTGCATCATTCTGGCTTCCGTCGGCGCGACCATGACCATGGGAAGCACCGCCAAGCCCGCCGTCGCGGCGGATTGATACAGGATTTGACGAAGCTCTGGTATTTACCGTGCATTTAGGCCATGTTTAGACCCGCAACCCAATGTCAGACATGGACTTTTCAGGATAGGGATATCAGAGACGCTTCGAGCAAAAGCGAATGCAGCCAGACCCGGGCGCAAAGATCCGGGACGCTTTAAGGACAGCAATGAAACGAATTATGATACTGATCGCCGTACTTGCAGTTGCGGGCTGCGCGGCGACATCGGAAACCCATACCAAACGTGGCAAGAAAGGGTTGCATGTCAACTGTTCCGGGCTCTCGTCATCCTGGGACAAGTGCTACACCAGCGCCGCCAATTCGTGCGCGCCCAAGGGATACAAAGTCATCGCCAAGTCAGGGGATGGCGTGGAAGAACCGGGTGATTATCCATTTGGTCTCAATCCCGCCGGCTATACCAGCCGCAGCATGATCGTCATCTGCAAATAGATTGATGCCGTCTCTTCAGGCCCGTGGGATTGCAATCTGACGGCCGATCTCATCGTAACTGGACTTCAACACCGTGCGCTGGATCTCTGGAGTGGCCAGCATTCGCGCCACCACCAATGCACCGATGCATTGAGACAGAATGGCCCATGCCAGGCTGTCGCTCTCCAGAATCTGCGCCCAACTCTCCTGAAGCCGACAAATCCATTTCTCCGCCTGCTGGCGAATCAATAGGTCTGAACGGGCAATTTCCGCACCCAAGGCCGGTAATGCACAACCGGATTCCGGGTTCTCGACATGGGACATGCTCAGGTAGTGCTTCAGGCAGCGTTCGAGCCTGTCACGGTCCTGGTCAGCCCCCAAGCGTTCCAGACTTTGACACAGCTCTCGCTCGACAATTGAAGCGAAGAGTTCATCCTTCGATGAAAAATGGCTGTAGAACGCCCCACCACTCAAGCCAATTGCCTTCATCATTGCATCGACACCGACCGTAGAGAAACCGGACTTCTTCGCCGACACCGCACTGCTTTCCAGCAGCTTCTCCTTGGTTTCCAGTTTGTGGCTGGCCGAGTAACGCATTGCCTTTCCCTCAGATTGATCGTCTTGACGCCTGTCGAATCGTAGCATAACGTTCGTTTAGTTAACGATCGTTTAGCAAAGGGATCTACCCATGAATAACAAGAAGGTCGTACTGGTTGTAGGTGCAGGTGATGCCACGGGCGGCGCTATCGCCAAACGTTTTGCGCAAGAAGGTTTCGTCGCGTGCGTTACCCGGCGCAGCGCAGACAAACTCCAGCCGCTGGTGGACGCCATTAACGCTGTTGGCGGCGAAGCCCATGGCTTTGCCTGCGATGCCCGCAAGGAAGAAGACGTGATTGCGCTGGTCGAGCAGATTGAAAGCCAGATCGGCCCCATCGAAGCGTTTGTGTTCAATATTGGCGCCAACGTGCCGTGCAGTATTCTCGAAGAAACCGCTCGCAAGTATTTCAAGATCTGGGAAATGGCCTGCTTCTCAGGCTTTCTCAATGCCCGTGAAGTGGCCAAGCGCATGGCCACGCGTCAACGAGGCACTATCCTGTTTACCGGTGCCACCGCCGGCCTGCGTGGCGCTGCAGGTTTCGCGGCGTTCGCTGGCGCCAAGCATGGCATTCGTGCGCTGGCCCAGAGCATGGCCCGCGAACTGGGGCCGATGAACATTCACGTTGCTCACGTCGTCGTCGATGGCGCCATCGATACTGATTTCATTCGCGATACGTTCCCCGAGAAGTATGCGACCAAGGATCAGGACGGCATCCTCAATCCCGAGCACATTGCCGAGAACTATTGGTACCTGCATACCCAGCCCCGCGACGCCTGGACCTTCGAGCTGGACCTGCGCCCCTGGAGCGAACGCTGGTAAGCCCTCCCCTACAACAATAATCAGAGAGCATCGACCATGAGCAAAACCGTGGAGTTCTACTTCGACCTCGGCAGCCCCGCCACCTACCTGGCTTACACCCAACTGCCGAAAATCTGCGCGCAGACCGACAGTCAGCTGATCTACATTCCGATCCTGCTGGGTGGCATCTTCAAGGCTACCGGCAATGCTTCACCGGCGACCATCCCGGCCAAAGGCCTCTATATGTTTCAGGACCTGGACCGCTATGCCAAACGTTATGGCGTGCCGCTGAAGTTCAATCCGAACTTTCCCATCAATACACTCATGCTGATGCGCGCGGCCACCGGCATACAGCTACGCCATCCGGAACGCTTCCAAGTCTTCATCGACTGCTTGTTTCATGCGATTTGGGTTGAGGGTCACAGCCTCGATAACCCGGCGACCGTCGCCTCGGTGCTGGCGCAGAACGGTTTTGATCCCACTGAAGTGCTGGCTCTGACCGCTGATGAAGACGTCAAAGCCGCACTCAAGGACAACACCGAGCAGGCCGTGCGACGCGGCGTGTTCGGCGCACCCAGCATGTTTGTCGATAACCAGCTGTTCTTCGGCCAGGATCGACTGGACTTCGTCCTTGAAGCCCTGGCTTAAATCTCGATGACCCACCGCCCCTGAGCCGCGCCCGAAGCGAGCAGCTCATGGGCGGACGCGGCAGTGTCCAGTGTGAACGTCCCGTCGGCTATATGAGCCAGGCGCTGGAAGCAGCGCCTGAGCTCAGGCCGATCAGATAGCGGCAGTTCGAGTGTTCAACCACTCCAGCGCTGCGCCGTCGAGCAACGGGCTCAAGCGCTCGCGCACTTCGGCGTGATACGCGTTGAACCATAGTTTTTCGTCCGACGTCAGCAACGACGGCTCCAGGCAACGGGTGTCGATCGGGCACAGGGTCAGGGTTTCGAATTTCAGGAACTCACCGAATTCGCTCTTGCCCGCTTCACGGTTCAACACCAGGTTCTCGATCCGCACGCCCCAGCGGCCCGGACGGTAAGTGCCCGGTTCGATGGAGGTGATCATGCCCGGCTGCATCGCGGTTTGCGGCGCGGCAGCGGCTTGATAGGCAATCACTTGCGGGCCTTCGTGAACGTTGAGGAAGTAGCCGACGCCGTGCCCGGTGCCGTGACCGTAATCGACGCTTTCCGCCCAGATCGGCGCACGGGCGATGGCATCCAGCAACGGCGACAAAATGCCCCGAGGGAATTGCGCACGGGACAGCGCGATGACGCCTTTGAGCACCCGCGTGCAATCGCGCTTCTGCTCGTCAGTCGGCGTACCGACCGGCACCATCCGCGTGATGTCGGTGGTGCCGCCCAGGTATTGGCCGCCGGAGTCGATCAGCAACAGACCGTCGCCTTCGATCACCGCGTGCTCTTCTTCGGTGGCGTGGTAATGCGGCATCGCACCATTGGCATTGAACGCGGCGATGGTGTTGAAACTCAGCGACACATAATCCGGGCGACGGGTGCGCGCCGCGGTCAGGTGTTTGTCGATGGTCAGTTCGGTGATGCGCTCGCGGCCCCACGCCGATTCCAGCCAGGCGAAGAATTCGCACAGCGCCGCGCCGTCCTGCTCCATGGCCTGACGGATGTGCTCGGCATCGGCCAGGCTTTTTTGCGATTTGGCCAGTGTCGTCGGGTTCAGGCCTTCGACCAGTTTTACGCCGCTGTCGAGGTTGTCCAGCAGGCCAGCCGTGACACGCGCCGGATCGACTTGCAGGCTCGCGCCGCTCGGCACCGCGCGCAAGGCGTCGGCCACTTC
This sequence comes from Pseudomonas sp. LBUM1670, assembly GCF_059695695.1. Classification (NCBI taxonomy): domain Bacteria; kingdom Pseudomonadati; phylum Pseudomonadota; class Gammaproteobacteria; order Pseudomonadales; family Pseudomonadaceae; genus Pseudomonas; species Pseudomonas sp. LBUM1670. The sequence continues at coordinate 3,988,834 of NZ_CP166783.1, forward strand.
GCTGTAGTCGCGCAGGGTTACGCCGTCCTGCTCGAGGATCGCGCGCAGTTCGGCGCTGACTTTGCTGAGGGCCACGAACAGGGTCGCCTGTTGCTGGCTGATCAGCGCAAAGGAAACGAAAACCGGGTTGAACGACACATCGCCGCCGCGCAGGTTGAACAGCCAGGCGATGTCGTCGAGGGTAGCGATGAAATGCCAATCGGCGCCCCGCTCTTTCAACACTTCGCGCAGGCTGGCGAGTTTTTCGCCACGGCTGATCGTCGCCTGAGGCGGCAAGTGCTGATAGATCGGCTCGTTCGGCAGCGTCGGGCGATCGCTCCAGACTTCGCTCAGCAGATCGATATCGGTGCGCAAACGAGCACCGCGCTCTTCGAGTTTGCCACCCAGCGTACGTGCCGAGGCGACGGCCATCACCGCACCGTCCACCGCGACGACGCCGCCTTCAGGAGTTTGCTCGGCCAGCCAGTCCAGCGGCCCGGGCTGACCCGGTTGCAGCTTGACCAGCTCGATGCCGCTGCCGTTGAGTTCCTTGGTCGCTTGTTCCCAATAACGGCTGTCCGCCCAGACGCCGGCAAAATCCGGCGTCACGATCAGCGTGCCGACCGAGCCGTGAAAGCCCGACAGCCATTGCCGCCCTTGCCAGTAACCGGGCAGGTATTCCGACAGGTGCGGGTCGGCAGACGGCACCAGCAGGGCATGGATACCCTCCCGGCTCATCAGCTCGCGGGTGTGCGCCAGGCGCTCGGGCACCGATCCATTGATCGAAGGCTGCGTACTCATCATGTCTCCTGCTAATCACTTCATCATTATTGTTGAGCGCCGATCAGTGTCGGCACTTAAGGCGTTATTGCCAGAATGCCGGAGCACTGGCGCAGGCCGCTTTAATCAGGTGTACCGCCTGGTCGATATCCTGCTCGGTGGTGAACCGGCCAAGACTCAAGCGAATGGTGCGACTCGCCGAACGGGCGTCATGCCCCAGGGCAAGCAGCACGTGGGACGGCGCGTTACTGGCGGAGTTGCAGGCCGAGGTCGCGGAAAAGGCGATCGAGGTGCTCAATGCCGCCGAATTGAACTCGCCTTCGTTGAAGGTCAGGCTCAGGGTATGGGGAATGCGCTGGGTGGCGCTGCCGTTGAGGCGAACGCCGGGAATGCTCAGCAGCGGTTCGAGCAAGCGTGCACGCAGACGCGCGATCGTGGCTTTCTCTTCCTCGAACAGTTGCGCCGCCAACGCGAAGGCCACGCCCATGGCGGCAATCTGATGAGTCGCCAACGTACCTGAACGCAAACCGCCTTCGTGGCCGCCGCCGTGAATCTGCGCCTGCAAACGCTGCTGCGCGCGAGGCCCGACATACAACGCGCCGATGCCTTTGGGGCCGTAGATCTTATGCGCCGAAAACGACATCAGGTCCACCGGCAACCGCGTGAGGTCGATCGACACTTTCCCCGCGCCCTGAGCGGCATCGACATGAAACAGCGCATCGCGGGCACGCACTACCTCGCCGATGGCGGCGATGTCATTGACCGTGCCCAGCTCGTTGTTGACCAGCATCAGCGACACCAGAAAGGTGTCCCCGCGCATCGCCTCGCTGACGGCTTGCGCGGTAATCAGGCCGTCCTCGTCCGGCACCAGGTACGTCACCGCAACCCCCGCGTCCTGCAATTGCTTCGCAGTGTCGAGAATCGCCTTGTGTTCGATCTGGCTGGTGATGACATGGCCGCCGGACGTGCCCCGGGCCTGGGCCACGCCCTTGAGAGCAAGGTTGTTGGATTCGGTGGCGCCGGAGGTCCAGACGATCTGGTCTGCTTGCGCGCCGATCAGTTCGGCCACCTGCTGCCGCGCCTGCTCGACCGTTTGCCGGGCCTGCTGGCCGAACGCATGGGAGCTGGACGCCGGGTTGCCGAAATTGCCGGAGAAACCCAGACATTCGACCATGACCTGAATGACCCGCTCATCCACCGGCGTGGTGGCAGCGTAGTCGAAATACAACGGACGTTTATTCATAAAAGACTCGCAGAGCTTGTTCCGGGATCAGGTGCTGGAAACCAGACAACCAGCAATACCTGATCGGATGCGTAATAGAAGTACGACTTCATTTAAAAGTGCGTAGGAACGCTCCTGAAGTCGAGCTTAACAGGCATCGGGCAACCGGATGAAGCAATGCGTCAGCTAAAGCTTTCGAGCAACAACGGATACAGCGAAACCACCAACAGCACCGCCATGCCCCAGTTGAACAGGCGCAACCAGCGGCGGTCCTTAAGCACGTTGCGCAACAGCGTGCCGCACGCCGCCCAGACACCGACGCTCGGCAGGTTGATCAAAGCGAAGACTGCTGCGATCACGATGACGTTGGTGAAATAACCCTGCATCGGCGTATAGGTGCTGATGGCACCGATGGCCATGATCCACGCCTTGGGATTGACCCACTGGAACGCCGCAGCACCAAGGTAACTGATCGGTTGGCTCTCCCCTTGCTCTGCGTCGGAAACCGGCCCGGAATGCGCGATTTTCCACGCAAGGTACAGCAAATAAGCCGCGCCGACGTATCGCAGCACGGTGTAGAGCAACGGATAGGTTTGAAACACAGCGCCCAGGCCGAAACCGACTGCCACGACGAGCACAAAAAAGCCGCAGGTAATGCCGAGCATGTGCGGGATGGTGCGGTTAAAGCCGAAGTTCACGCCCGATGCCAGCAACATGGTGTTGTTCGGGCCGGGAGTGATCGAGGTGACGAGGGCAAACAGGGCGAAGCCCAGCAGCAGATCGAGCGAGAGCGTCATCGGTGGCAGTCCATCAGGGTCAGTCAGGTATTGACCCTATCGCACACCCTGAGGGAAACCCATGGACAGTTGGGTAAAACTTCGAGCGGTACAGTCGCTCAGCTTGGACGGCCGTGAAGCTGGACTGCTCGCTCGGCGTTCATTTCGCCCCGTTTGTCGAAGCTGAAGGATTTCTGCGGCTGACCGAGCAATGCGGCTTTTTGCGCATGGTACTCATCGAAAGACAAACCACGACGATTCAGCGATTCCAACGCCAGTTGCCGGGTTTCATCGGCGGTATAGGGCCGCAGTTCCGGGGAAACATGGCTGGCACATCCGGCGAGAACGGAGACGGCAAGCAGCAGGAAAGTCGCGAGTAGAGGTTTCATGATGTGGCGTCCTGGAATCTGGGTTCGGGGCAATGAACACAGGCTACTCGCGCCTCTGGATGAGCAGAAATCAACGCTCTCGATAGTGGGTATTGAGATCATGCGTAGCGCTGGATTACCGGGGCGCCGCAGCGTAATCCCAATCCCGACAGTCCCCCGATCCGTAGGAGCGAGGCTTGCCCGCGAAGGCGTCCGGGAAATCGCCTTCGCCGGCAAACCTGGCTCCTACAGGACCGTTCATATTTCTTAATGATCTATAAATATCTTCAGATGATCTTTTGAGGAATAACAAAGAGCCTTTATAACAACCCCATCGCCTGACACAACTGTTGCCCACGCAACTGTTTGCCAGGCAACAGTCATTCAACAAACAGTCCGTCAAATCGAACAGTGCCAAGTCATAAATACGCTGCAAGCCACGGAAAACAAGGCTCGATGGATTGGTACAGCTCTTGCTCAAGCCCTGTGACTACTCACTGCTCCTTGAGCAACTGTTTAAAAAGGAACTGATCATGTCGCGTCCATTGAAAGTCGTTGCCCTGTCCGGTGGTACCTGGCGGCCGTCCCGCACGTTGGTGCTGACCCAGGCGCTGTTGGCCGAACTGGCTGGGCAATTACCGATCGAGAGCAAGCTGATCGAACTGGGCGACATTGCCCGGCCATTGGGCGCCGCACTGTCGCGCCAGGAACTGAGCGCTGACATCGAAGCCGAGCTGCAAGCCATCGAAAACGCTGACCTGCTGATCGTCGCCGCGCCGGTTTATCGCGGTTCCTATCCGGGTTTGCTCAAACACCTCTTCGACCTGATCGATCTGCACGCGCTGGTCGATACGCCAGTGCTGCTCGCCGCCACCGGTGGCAGCGAACGCCATGCGCTGGTGCTCGATCATCAGTTGCGGCCGCTGTTCAGTTTCTTCCAGGCGCTGACCCTGCCGATCGGCGTCTACGCCACCGAAGCCGATTTCGCCAATTACCAAATAACCAGTGAGCCCTTGAAGGCCCGCATTCGTCTTGCTGCAGAGCGCGCCGCGCCGTTGTTCGGCGTGCACCCCAAAAATCTGCTGAAAATCGCTTAAGGATCTCTTCATGGATGTTTTCTGGTTTCTGCCGACCCACGGCGACGGCCATTATCTGGGCACCACTCAGGGCGCACGCCCGGTGACCCTCAATTATCTGAAACAAGTGGCCCAGGCCGCCGACAGCCTCGGCTACCACGGCGTGCTGATTCCCACCGGGCGTTCCTGCGAGGATTCGTGGGTGATCGCTTCGGCGCTGGTGCCGTTGACCGAACGCCTGCGCTATCTGGTGGCGATTCGTCCGGGCATCATCTCGCCGACGGTCTCGGCGCGCATGGCGGCCACGCTGGATCGACTGTCCAACGGCCGTTTGCTGATCAACGTGGTGACCGGCGGCGACCCGGACGAAAACCGTGGCGATGGCATCTTCCTCGATCACAGCGAACGCTACGAAGTCACCGACGAATTCCTGAAGATCTGGCGCCGGGTGCTGCAAGGCGAAGCGGTGGATTTCGAAGGCAAACATTTGCAGGTGCAGAACGCCAAGGCGCTGTATCCACCGGTGCAGAAACCCTATCCGCCGCTGTACTTCGGCGGCTCGTCCGAAGCCGCCCACGAACTGGCGGCCGAGCAGGTCGATGTCTACCTGACCTGGGGCGAACCGCCGGCCGCCGTGGCAGAAAAACTCGCCGACGTGCGCGAGCGCGCGGCACGCAACGGGCGCACGGTGAAGTTCGGGATTCGCTTGCACGTGATCGTGCGCGAGACCGCCGAAGAGGCCTGGAAAGCCGCCGACAAACTCATCGAACACATCAGCGACGAGACCATCGCCGCCGCACAGAAGTCGTTCTCGCGTTTCGATTCCGAAGGCCAGCGACGCATGGCGGCGTTGCATGACGGACGTCGCGACAACCTGGAAATTTCCCCCAACCTCTGGGCCGGTGTCGGCCTGGTGCGCGGCGGTGCCGGGACGGCGCTGGTGGGTGATCCGCAGCAAGTGGCGGCACGAATCAAGGAATACGCGGATTTGGGGATCGAGAGCTTTATATTCTCCGGCTACCCGCACCTTGAAGAGGCGTATCGCTTTGCCGAGCTGGTGTTCCCGCTGTTGCCTGAACCGTATGCCAGCCTTGCGGGGCGCGGTGTCACCAACCTCACCGGGCCGTTTGGCGAAATGATCGCCAATGATGTTCTACCCACCAAAGCCACGGCCTGACACCGCAATACCTGTGGGAGCGGGCTTGCTCGCGAAGGGGCCAGAACATTCAACATTAATGTCGACTGTACGGAAGCCTTCGCGATCAAGCCCGCTCCTACAGGGGATCTGTGTTGAATTCACTGAGGAACCCCCGCGTGACTGCCAAGCCGCAAAGCGCCCTGTTATCCCCCCTGCAAACCGCCCGCCAGTTGGCCGCCGAGTTTGCGCTGACCGCTGTCGAGCGCGACGAGCGCGGTGGTACGCCGAAAGCCGAGCGTGACGCCCTGCGCCACAGCGGCCTGCTCGCCTTGAGCATTCCGGTCCAGTACGGCGGCCTCGGCGCCAGCTGGAGTGAAACCCTGACCATCGTGCGCGAGTTCGCCAAGGTCGACAGTTCGATTGCCCACGTCTTCGGCTTTCATCACCTGATGCTCGCCACCGTGCGCCTGTTCGCACGGCCCGATCAGTGGCAGCCGTGGTTCGAACAAACCGCGCGCAAGAACTGGTTCTGGGGCAATGCCCTCAACCCGCTGGACACCCGCACCGTGGTGAAGAAACTCAGTGGCTGGCGCGAGTTTTCCGGCAAGAAAAGTTTCTGCTCCGGCGCCACCGATTCGGAAATGCTGATCGCCTCAGCGGTGGATGAAAGTGCCGGCGGCAAGCTGTTGATCGCCGCCATTCCCAGTGGCCGTAGCGGCATCACCCTGCACAACGACTGGAACAACATGGGCCAGCGTCAGACCGACAGTGGCAGTGCCACGTTCGAACGGGTGCGGGTCGAGGAATCGGAACTGCTGCTCGATCCGGGTCCGCTGAGCACACCGTTCGCCTGCCTGCGACCTTTGATCGCGCAGCTCACCTTCACGCACATGTTCCTCGGCATTGCCGAAGGCGCCTTCGAAGAAGCGCGGCAATACACCCTCACCGAAACCCGCCCATGGCACAAATCCAGCGCTCAGGATGTGCGCCAGGACCCGTACGTGCTCGGCCATTACGGCGAATTCTGGGTGGCGCTTGAAGGCGTTCGGTTGCTGGTGGAACGCGCAGCCGATCTGCTCGACAAGGCCTGGGCGAAAGGTCCGAATCTCAGCGCCGAAGAGCGCGGACATCTGGCCACGGCCATCGCCACGGCCAAGGTCGCCGCCACTCGCAACGGCCTCGAACTCTGCAGCCGGCTGTTCGAAGTGACCGGCGCGCGTTCGACTCACGCCTCGCTGCGGCTGGATCGCCATTGGCGCAACCTGCGCACGCAAACCCTGCACGACCCGGTGGATTACAAAATCCATGAACTGGGCGATTGGGCGTTGAACCAGTCCCTGCCGATTCCGACTTTCTATTCATAGCCTTCTCATGGAGCCTGCCCCATGCAACTGCTGACCTTACCGCCCTCGCCCGCCCTGGCCACCTCGATCCGCGCCACCGCGCAGGTGTTCGAAGACCCGAAATCCCAGGCCTTGCTCGCCCACATCCAACAAGTCGCGCCCAGCGAAGCCAGCGTGCTGATCATTGGCGAAACCGGCACCGGCAAGGAGTTGGTGGCGCGACACATCCACAACCTCAGCGCCCGGCGTAACCGGCCGTTCGTGGCGGTGAACTGCGGTGCGTTCTCCGAATCCCTGGTCGAGGCCGAGCTGTTTGGCCACGAAAAAGGCGCCTTCACCGGTGCCTTGAGCGCCAAGGCTGGCTGGTTCGAAGAGGCCGATGGCGGGACGTTGTTCCTCGATGAAATCGGTGATCTGCCGATGGCGATTCAGGTCAAGTTGCTGCGGGTGTTGCAGGAACGCGAAGTGGTGCGACTGGGTTCGCGCAAGAGCATTCCGATCAACGTGCGCGTGTTGGCGGCGACCAACGTGCAACTGGAAAAAGCCATCAACGCCGGGCATTTCCGCGAGGATCTGTATTACCGCCTCGACGTGGTCAGCCTGGAACTGAGCCCGCTGCGTGATCGCCCCGACGACATCCTGCCGCTGACCCGGCACTTCGTCGAAGCCTACAGCCAGCGCCTGGGTTACGGCACCATCAGCATCAGCAAAGAAGCCGAACTGAAACTGCGCAGTTACAGTTGGCCGGGCAACATCCGCGAACTGGAAAACGTCATTCACCACACCCTGCTGATCTGCCGTAACGGCGTGATCGAACGCGATGACCTGCGCCTGTCGAACATGCGCATCGAGCGTCAGGACGATCACCATGGCAACTTCGATGATTCACCGGAAGCCTTGCTTGAGCGGGCATTTCAGAAGCTGTTTGAGGAACAGGCTGGCGCGCTGCACGAGAAAGTCGAAGACGCCCTGTTGCGCGCGGCCTACCGTTTCAGTCATTACAACCAGGTGCACACCGCTGCGCTGCTGGGCCTGAGCCGCAACGTGACGCGCACGCGACTGATCAAGATCGGCGAACTGGCGGTGAACAAGCGCCGCCCCACGGAAAACGTGCAAGGCGAGCGCTTGATGCAGTTGTCGATTTAACCCACCAGATTGCAGTGCAGCGCGTTGTCGTGGCTGCGTTCCAGGCTGTGCAACACCTGGAACGAGCCGAACGTCACGGTTTTCGCCCGATGGGCGCGGATCAGTTGCCAGAAATCCTGCTCGCCGCTTTCAAAACTCCGGAACGCGGCTTCCCCCGCCTCGCGAGATTGCCATTGCAGGTAATTGAGCACCCGCCGGCCATCGTCGCTGACCTGGATACTGGCGCTCAGAAATCCGTTGTAGCCTTGGGCCAGGCGTTCGGTTTGCTGCGATAACGCCGACACCAATGCCGGTTGCTGATGGGGTTCGATCTCGAATTCGATCAACTGGGTGAAGCTGCGATTTTTCTCTGGCGCTTGCATGAAGAGTCCCCACTGACGTGTAAGCCGGATCTTGCGATCCGAAGGCCTGCAGGGTAAAACCTCTAGTTAACTAGAGGTCAAGAGGCATTTTTCAAATGATTACCTCGGAAAATCTGCATAAAGAACTCACTGTCGGCCAATTGGCCGCGCGCAGCGGGGTGGCGGTCACGGCGCTGCATTTTTATGAATCCAAAGGTTTGATCAAAAGCACTCGCAATCAGGGCAACCAGCGGCGTTATCCGCGTGAAGTGTTGCGTCGGGTGGCGTTGATCAAAGTGGCGCAGCGGTTGGGGATTCCGCTGGCGGAGATTGGTGAGGCGTTGAAAACCCTGCCGGATAACCGCGCGCCGACGGCGGCGGACTGGAAGGTGTTGTCGGCGCAGTGGAGCCGGGAGCTGGATGAGCGGATCAATCAGCTGACCTTGCTGCGGGACAAGCTCAATGGCTGTATCGGCTGTGGGTGTTTGTCGATGGAGGCGTGTCCGTTGCGCAATTTTGGTGATGTGTTGGGGGAACAGGGGTCGGGGGCGCAGCTGTTGGCATCGGGGGCAGATCCCGATTAAGCGGTGCGGCCTTCGCGGGCAAGCCTCGCTCCTACAAAGTCGCGCAAAACCTGTAGGAGCGAGGCTTGCCCGCGAAGGCGGCCTGTCAGACGATGAAAATCAGAACCCCGGCGCAATCTGCCCTTTGTAACGGCTCAGGATTAACTGCCGAACTTCATCGGAATTCAACGCCTTGGCCAGTTTCTGCAAACCCGGGTCATTGATGTTGTCCGGCCGGGCCACGAGGAATTCCGGCGGATGGTCGCCTGTATGTCCTGCACCGTCTTGCCGCCGGCTTCCGACAGGGCATTGGCAAACCGATGCCCTTGCAGCGCCAGGCCAAAGAAATGCGCCTGCTGCTCGGGCGTGCCTTGCAGACGGATGTCTTCCAGCAGGCAATAGTGGTTTTGCGGGATCTGCCCGAGGGACGGATCGGCCGCCGAGATGATCGCGATGACCTGCGCCAGCACCGCGTAAGAGACCTGCGCGCCACCGAATTCTGTCGGCACGCTGATGCCCCACAAACCACTGTTGGAATACAGGTCGACGATCTCGGCGGGCACCTGGCGACTGCGGTCGCGTTCGGCGTCCTGTTCGAGCAAGACCGCGGCGACGCGCTCGGCCACACGCAAGGCTTCGGCTTCATCGGTGATCCGATGGGCGGCCGGCGGATGGATCGGATAAACGGCAGATTCAGGCATACATGTCTCTCGGCACCCGTGTTTACAGGAGGACATTGCAGCTTCTGTGCCTGAGCATCCGAGCCCATGTTTTCAGGCAGTTCAGGGCTGTTTTGAGGACTTGAAGAGGCACAACCCGAGTATTCTGCTGCTTCACGGTTGATGGCTGAACAGTGGCGTTGTTATGCCTTACACCCTGTAGGAGTTGCCGAAGGCTGCGATCTTTTGATCTTGATTTTCATCGGTCTCGCCGACGCCAGAGTCAAAAGATCGCAGCCTTCGGCAGCTCCTACTATATTTGTACGCTCGCGACATTTTTATCCCATAACAAAATCAGGGAGAACCGTCATGAGCGTCAAACCCATTCCAGAGGGTTATCACAGCATCACCCCGTATCTGGGCATCCAGAAAGCGGCCGAAGCCATCGAGTTCTACAAGAAGGCCTTCGGAGCCACTGAAGTCATGCGCCTGTCCATGCCCGACGGCGGCATCGGTCACGCCGAACTGCGCATCGGCGATTGCCCGATCATGCTCGGCACGCCTTGCGATCAGGGGCCATTGAGCAATCCGGACACGTCACCGTCCGTGGGGTTGCATCTGTATGTGAACGATGTGGACACGTCTTACAAGCAGGCAATTGCGGCCGGCGGCACGGTGGTGTCCGAGGTCAAGGATCAGTTTTATGGCGACCGTTCGGGGACCTTGAAGGATCCCTATGGGCATTTGTGGTTTCTGGCCACGCGCAAGGAGGATTTGACTCAGGAGCAGATTGAGCAGCGGGCGAAGGAGATGTTTCAGCAGGGTTGAGATCTTCGGTGGATATCAGGGCCTCTTCGCGGGCAAGCCTCGCTCCTACAGGATCGCGTGTTATTCGCGAACGACACATAACCTGTAGGAGCGAGGCTTGCCCGCGAAGAGGCCTCCGAAACAACACACTTCATGAACAAGCGCACCACGCTTTGCGCCTTGCCGTAACCGCTGAACACTTTCAGGATGCAGGCAACTACAACAAGGAGACCTCCATGTTCGCCGGATTCCTGAAAGACCAGCGCCACGTCAACGGTGTCGACATTGCCTACAGCATCGGCGGCAGCGGCCCGGGCCTGCTGTTGCTGCACGGCCACCCGCAGACCCACGTGATCTGGCACAAGGTCGCCGAACAACTGGCCGAGCACTTCACCGTGATCGCCGCCGACCTGCGCGGTTACGGCGACAGCGCCAAACCGCCGGCCAACGATCACCACACCAATTATTCCAAACGCGAGATGGCCAAGGATGCCGTGGCGCTGATGAACGCCATGGGCTTCGAGCAGTTCTCGGTGCTGGCCCACGACCGCGGCGCCCGTGTGGCCCATCGCCTGGCGCTGGATCATCCGGACGCCGTGCAACGCATGGTCCTGCTCGACATCGCCCCCACGCTGTCGATGTACGCACAAACCAACGAAGCCTTTGCCCGCGCCTACTGGCACTGGTTCTTCCTGATCCGCCCGGCGCCGTTGCCGGAAACCCTGATCGAAGCCGACCCCGAGTCCTATTTGCGCAGCGTGATGGGCAGTCGCAGTGCCGGATTCAAACCCTTCACCGCCGAAGCGTTTGGCGAATACCTGCGCTGCCTGAAACTGCCGGGCACTGCGCGCGGAATTTGCGAGGATTACCGCGCCAGCGCCAGCATCGACCTGGAGCACGACCGCGCCGACCTCGACGCCGGCCACCATCTGAACCTGCCGTTGCTGGTGTTGTGGGGCGCCGAAGGCACGGTCGGGCGCTGCTTCGAACCGCTCAAGGAATGGCAACAGGTCGCCACCGACGTGCGCGGCAAAGCGCTGCCCGCAGGACATTACATCGCCGAAGAAGCCCCCGAATTGCTGCTGGCCGAAGCGCTGGCTTTCCTGCGCTGACACCCGCACCTCGCTCACTGAAATCTGTGCCCGATGAAGATCAACTGTGGGAGCGGGCTTGCTCGCGAAGGCGGTGTGTCAGTCGACATTTTCTTTGACTGACACACCGCCTTCGCGAGCAAGCCCGCTCCCACAGGGGTTTTGCGTTCGCAGGAACGCGAAACATTTACTTTCATATCCCGGTTCGGGATTTCTGATTCTCATTCGTCTTATATAGATGCAGTCGGTTCGCGTAGGCAAAAGCCACGACCGTACTTTTCATGGACCCCACGCTGGGAAGCCCGCAGCAGAGGCCCTCTCATCGATACAAGACTTGAATCATGTCGAAGAAATCCCGTTCAAAACTCTGGTTTCTGGTCCATAGCTGGCTGGCACTGCCCATCTGGTTTTTTGTGCTGATCGTCTGCGTAACCGGCACGCTGGCGGTGATCAGCCAGGAAATCGTCTGGCTGGCCAACCCGCAGATGCGCGCCAGCCAACCCGCCGACGATGCGCCGCTGTTGAGCTATGACCAGCTCATTGCCGCGATCAAGCAGGCCGAGCCGCAGATCCTGGTCGAGAGCATCAGCCGACCTGACGAAACGCATTTCGCCCTGGACGTGGAAGTCACCTACCCCGACGGTCGCTCGGTGGTGGTCTACGTCAATCCGTACAGCGGCGTGATCCAGGGCACGGCTCCGCAATTCAACTTCAGGGCTTTCACCCGCGCCTTGCACGGTTGGTGGCTGGTGCCGTTCACCAATGGCTACAGCTGGGGCTGGTACCTGGTGTCGTTCCTCAGCCTGCCTTTGCTGGCGTCGTTGATTACCGGGCTGGTGGTCTATAAGCGCTTCTGGAAAGGGTTCCTGCGACCGACCTTGCGCATACGTCATGGCGCGCGGATTTTCTGGGGCGACTTTCACCGCCTCAGCGGTATCTGGTCGATCTGGTTCATCGCGGTGATTTCCGTGACCAGCACCTGGTTCCTGATCCAAGCGTTCATGTTCGATAACCAGATTACGATTTCCACCGCCCCGGTGGCGCCCGTGGTCCCGCGGGAAAGCGTGCCCCTCACCGCCGATGGTTCGCCAGCGCCGATGATCAGCCTGGAAACGGCGATCCGTGAAGCGAAGGCACGCATTCCCGGCCTCGAAGACAGCTTCATCAGCCTGCCCGCCAATGCCTACAGTTACCTCTCGGTGGGCGGCCGCAGTTGGTATCCGCTGATGTTCCAGACCGCCGAGATCAACCCGTACACCGGCGATGTCGCCGTGACCCGCCTGCTCTCGGACCGCTCGGGCCTGGAGCTGGTGACCGAATCGATGCGTCCGCTGCACACCGGTGATTTCGGCGGGATCTGGATCAAGCTGATCTGGTTCTTCTTCGGCCTGCTCCTGAGCATGATGGTGCTCAGCGGCCTGCTGATCTGGACCAAGCGCACCGCCCTGGCCACCGCTAACGCCCTGAAGCGCAGCAACAAACGTCCGCGCACTGCCGATGCCGCTCAAGCCACCAGCCGCAACACCACGGAGGTCAGCCAATGAGCCTGTTCGCCGCCGAAAAACCGGGTTCAAAACTGAGCCGCTTCTGGCACAAATGGCGCTTCCACATCAACGTCCTGCTGTTGCTGGTGCCGCTGGGCTTCATGCCTAAATACTTCGCCGATGCCGCGCTGTTTCGCGGGGACACCGGTCTGGGTGAGCGGGAAATCGGTGAAGTTCAGGTCGGGCCGTGGAGCCTGCGCCTGGCGGAATTTCGCAACGAAGCACCGCAGCTCGATGGCCCGGCCGGTTACATGAAGAGTTTCAATGCGGCGTTGTGCGACAGCTGCCGCGAGCAGGTCAAGGCGACGTACCTGCGCATTGGCAAACCCCGCAGCCTGCGCGCCGCCGGGGTGATTTTCTTTGGCACGCCTTACCGCATGGGCGCGATGCTGCCGATTCCGGAAAAAACCAGGGCCGACGCCGAGCTGTGGATCACCATGGAAGGCTGGGACGGCGCGATGCATCAAGCGTCCATTCCCCTGAGCCAGGCATCCCCCGCCACCCTTGAGTGGCTGAACGAACAAGGAGGCAAACCATGAGCAACGCATTTCGCCCTCTGCGCGCCGTTCTGCTGGTGCTGTGCGCCGGCTTCAGCGCCAGCGCCCTGGCCCACAACCCGATGTGCGAGTGCAAGGCCATCGACGCCGAGCAGATCCAGTGCACCGGCGGCTTTTCCGACGGCAGCGGCGCACCGGGCGTAACCCTCGATGTGATCGGCTACGACGAAACCGTCCTCGTGCCGGGCAAGCTCGGTGCCGATTCCAAACTGACCTTCAAGAAACCCAGCGCCGAGTTCTACGTGCTGTTCGACGCCGGCCCCGGCCACGTCGTCGAGATCGACCAAGCGGACATCCAAGCCCCATGAGTACGCCTACTACGCACGTCGTCCGCCCGGCCGGTGCCGGCCATGAAACCCTCTATGTGCTGCTGTTGTGCCTGATGATCCTGGCGGTCGCCGGCTCGGTGGTCGCCTGGCGCCATGAGTCCCAGGAGATCAGCAACGTCAGCAACCATCAACTGGATGCGCGCCGTGATCTGAGTGCCTCCGAGCAAGGTATCTACGCCGATTTGCGGGTGACGCTCGACGAGATTCACCTGCTGCGTCAGGAGCAGCAAACCCTGCCGACGCCTGAAGTTCTCGCCGACGAGGGCTTTGCGCCGTTCGCCCAGGACGCCAGTTCCGTCAGCCGTGGCGGCCATGCCTGGCAATTGCTCGACGCCAAGGGTTACTTCGGTCAGAGCCAGGCGCCCACCGTGGCCGGATCGTTTCTGATGCGTCTGACCGCTGAGGATGATGCCCCGGACATCTGGCTCAACCGTGCCACCGACCTCAAGGCCCCGACCGACATGGCCGACGCCGCGCTCGAAAGCGCTGGCTGGCAGCAGATCGTCGCGCAATTCGATGCTGGCGTGACCCGCCAGCACCGGCACTGAACCTCGCCTTCACCCGAGAGAAGACCGCTTTCCCATGCCTATTTCATCTCAACGCTCATTCCTGCGCCCGCTGCTGATCGGCCTGTTTGCCTTGCTGCTGACAACACTGGCCAGTGCCGACGACTCCAAGCGCCTGCGCATTGGCATCACCCTTCACCCTTATTACAGCTACGTGGCCAACATCGTCGGCGACAAGGCCGAAGTGGTGCCGCTGATTCCCGCCGGTTTCAACCCGCATGCCTACGAACCTCGCGCCGAAGACATCAAGCGCATCAGCGGGCTGGACGTGATCGTGCTCAACGGCGTCGGTCACGACGACTTCGCCGACCGTATGATTGCTGCCAGCGAAACGCCGAACGTGCCGGTGATCGAAGCCAACGAAAACGTACCGTTGCTGGCCGCCACCGGTGTCGCCGCGCGCGGTGCCGGCAAGGTCGTGAACCCGCACACCTTCCTCTCGATCAGCGCGTCCATCGCCCAGGTCAACAACATCGCCCGTGAACTGGGCAAGCTCGACCCGGCGAACGCCAAGACCTACACCCAAAACGCTCGCGCCTACGGCAAACGCCTGCGACAGATGCGCGCTGACGCCCTGGCGAAACTGACCCAGGCGCCGAACGCCGAACTGCGGGTGGCCACGGTTCACGCAGCTTACGACTACCTGCTGCGTGAATTCGGCCTCGAAGTGACTGCGGTAGTCGAGCCGGCGCACGGCATCGAACCGAGCCCGAGCCAGTTGAAAAAGACCATCGATCAACTGCGTGAACTGGACGTGAAAGTGATCTTCTCGGAGATGGATTTCCCGTCCACCTACGTCGACACCATCCAGCGTGAATCCGGGGTGAAGCTGTACCCGCTGTCGCACATTTCCTATGGCGAATACACCGCTGAAAAGTACGAAAAGGAAATGACCGGCAACCTCAACACCGTGGTCCGGGCGATTCAGGAGTCAGGCGCATGACGGCTAAAGAAACCATCACCACCCACTCCGAAACCCCTGTGGGAGCGGGCTTGCTCGCGAAGAGGGAGTATCAGTCGACATCAACATTGACTGACCCATCGCTTTCGCGAGCAAGCCCGCTCCCACAAAGTGCCGGGCCCACGCTGGATTTTGCGGAGGTCAGCCTGACGCTGGGCCGCACGACGATCCTCGACAAGGTGACCTTCCAGGTCCAGCCCGGCAGCGTGCATGCACTGGTCGGCCCCAATGGTGGCGGCAAGAGTTCATTGATCAAGACCCTGCTCGGGCAGATACCGCATCAGGGTCGCTTGAGCCTGCAATGGCCGGGCGAACCCGGCACCATCGGCTACGTGCCGCAAGCCCTGGAGTTTGATCGCGGCTTGCCGATGACCGTCGACGATTTCATGGCCGCGATGTGTCAGCGGCGTCCGGCGTTTCTCGGTTTGAGCAAGCATTACGCGGCGGCGATTGGCGAAGCGCTGGAACGGGTCGGCATGCAGGACAAACGCAAACGGCGCATGGGCGCGTTGTCCGGTGGTGAGCGTCAGCGCGTGTTGCTCGCGCAGGGGCTGATTCCGGCACCGCAGTTGCTGGTGCTCGATGAACCGATGTCGGCACTCGATGAGGCGGGCATTCAGGTGTTTGAACGGTTGCTGGGTGACTGGCGCCAGAGCGGGATTACCGTGCTGTGGATTGAGCACGATCTGGAAGCGGTCGGACGGCTGGCGGATCGCGTCACCGGGCTCAATCGCCGGGTGTTGTTCGATGCCACGCCGAAACAGGCACTGACGCCAGAACGCTTGTTGACGCTGTTTTCCTCCCATCCACGGAGCGCTGCCTGATGAGTTACGAAGCCTTTCGTTTGATGGTTCAGAGTTGGGCATCTTCAGGTTATCTGCCTGAAGCGCTGGCCTATGGATTTGTGGTCAACGCGCTACTCGCCGGTTTGCTGATCGGCCCGGTGCTGGGCGGTTTGGGGACGCTGGTGGTGGTCAAGCGCTTCGCGTTTTTCTCCGAAGCGGTGGGTCACGCGGCATTGACCGGTGTCGCCATCGGCATTCTGCTCGGTGAACCGTACACCGGGCCTTACGGCAGCCTGTTCGGTTACTGCCTGTTGTTCGGGATTCTGCTCAACTACCTGCGCAACCGCACGGGCCTGGCGCCCGATACGTTGATCGGCGTGTTCCTGTCGGTGTCGTTGGCGCTGGGCGCGAGTCTGCTGCTGATTCTGGCGGGCAAGATCAACGTGCACATTCTGGAAAACGTGTTGTTCGGCTCGGTGCTCACGGTCAACGGCAATGATTTGCTGGTGTTGGCCATCGTCGGTTCGCTGGTGATGGCGCTGGCCTTGCCGCTCTACAACCGCATCATGCTCGCGAGTTTCAACCCGCAACTGGCGGCGGTGCGCGGCGTGGCGGTAAAGACCCTGGATTACCTGTTTGTGATTCTGGTGACGCTGATCACCGTGGCGGCGGTGAAAGTCATCGGTGCGATTCTGGTCGGTGCCCTGTTGGTCATTCCGGCGGCAGCGGCGCGCTTGCTCAGCCAGTCGCTCAAGGGTTTCTTCTGGTGCTCGGTGCTGATCGCTACTGTCAGCACACTGTGCGGGATTCTTGTGCCGATCGTGTTCGACCTGCCTATCCCGTCCGGCGCCGCGATCATTCTGGTGGCCGGTATCGCCTTCGCCCTCGCCGCCATTGCGCGCGGCGTCGTCCCAAGTCTGAAAGGGAACCTCGGATAAATGTCATTTTCTCTGCGTCAACTGAGCCTGGCCGTCGCCCTCTGCGGTCTGGTCCACACCTCCTTCGCGGCGGACAGCGCCAAACCGCTGCATGTGCTGGCGTCCCTGCCGATCACTTACGGTCTGGGCGAAGTGTTGCTCAAGGGCACTAACGTCAATCTTGAACGTGCGGCGCCGGCGAATCTGCCTGGCAGCCGACAGACTGCTTATTTCACCGGGCGGGGTGCGCCGGCATTGGCGAAACTGGCGACCGACGCCGATGCGGTGATTGGCCTGCGTTCGCTGTGGGCGGATGATCCGCTGTACCCGATCTCCCGGCGCAGTAACATTCGCATCGTCGAAGTCGACGCCGCGCGCCCGGTGGACGGTGCCCTGCCCGGTATCGCCGTGCAGCCGGGCAACAAGGTGGATGGCTTGAACAGTCAGCCGTGGTTTTCCAGCAACAACATGGGGCGCATGGCGGATGTAATGGCTGCGGATCTGGTGCGTCTTGCACCCGAAGCCAAGCCGAAAATCGACGCCAATCTGGCAGCGCTCAAGCAGCGCTTGCTCAAGTTCAGCGCCGACAGCGAAGCGCGGCTGACCAGTGCCGACAACCTGAGCGTGATGAGCCTCAGCGATCACTTTGGCTATCTGATTGGCGGGCTCAATCTGGAGCTGATTGGCCTCGATGCGCGGCCGGATGCCGAGTGGACGCCGGAAGCGTTGAGGCAATTGGGTGCGACGCTGAAGGACAATGATGTAGCGGTGGTGTTGCATCACCGGCAGCCGTCGGATGCGGTGAAAGCGGTGATTACCGAGGCAGGGAGCCGGTTGGTGGTGTTGAGTGTGGACGCGGCGGATCCGGTGGCCGAGCTGGAAGGGAATGTGGATTTGGTGATCAAGGGGTTGAGCGGCGCGTAGCCGACCATTTTCTTTCGGGTGTACATATCCGTTTTTGCGGTAACGGCGGCTATTGGTTTCGCCCTTACGGCGAGTCACTTTCGAAAAGCGCGAAAGTAACCAAAGCGCTTTTGCCCCTTTCGTTCGGTGCCTCGCTAAGGCTCGGCATGCCCTCGCTCCGGTCCTGCTGAGCCACAGCGAGGCACCGTACGTCAGGGGCGCTGGCGCTTGGTTACTTGGCGCTCTTCCAAGTGACCCGCCGTAAAGGCGGAACCATTAGCCGCCGTTACCGCAGCAACAGATATGTACACCATCAAAAAATCGTCGCCTGATACACAGCCATCGCGGGCAAGCCCGCTCCCACAGGGATTAAGGCTGACTCACAAAGACCGTGCCAGGCAATAAATCGTCCAGCCCCAAAAAAGCCCGCTGACCTTACCGATCCAGCGGGCTTCTCTTTGCGCGAAGACTTTAGTGAGCCACAGCCGCCTGCTCTTCCATCTTCTTGCGCAAGCTCAACGGACGCATGTCCGTCCAGATTTCTTCGATGTAAGCCAGGCATTCCTTTTTCAGGCCGCTCTTACCGACGGTGCGCCAGCCTTCCGGCACGGCTTTGTAGTCGGGCCAGATCGAGTATTGCTCTTCATGGTTGACCACGACCTGAAAGAGGATGTCCTCGCGGTCGAATACTGACGTCATGGTGTCTCTCCATCGCTGTAAGGTGGGCTGCACTGCGTGCGCAGCCGTTATGTAGAAAGAACGTTCCGGGGCCCGGAAAATTTAGAGGCTGGCGGTAGCAGCGGCCATGGCCCGGCCGAAAATCTCCGCGACCCGATCGATTTCCGCGGCGGTGATCACCAGTGGCGGCAGGAAACGCACCACGCCGCCATGACGGCCGCCCAGTTCAAGAATCAGCCCACGCTTGAGGCATTCACGCTGCACCAACGGCGCCAGACGAGCAAAAATCGGCGGATGTCCCTGAGCATCCAGCGCGCCTGTCGGATCGACCAACTCCACACCAAGCATCAAACCGCGACCGCGAATATCGCCCAGTTGCGGGAAATCACGCTGCAGGATGCGCAGGTGTTCGCTCAAGCGGTCGCCCATGGCGGCAGCGTGCTCGCACACCTTGTGCTCGACCAGATAACGCATCACCGCCGAGCCCGCGGCCATCGCCATTTGATTGCCGCGGAAGGTGCCGGCATGGGCACCCGGCAGCCAGGTGTCGAGCCAGTCGCGATACACCACCACTGCCAGCGGCAGGCTGCCACCGATGGCTTTGGACATCACCACCACGTCCGGCATGATCCCGGCGTGCTCGAAGGCGAACATCTTGCCGGTGCGGGCAAAACCGCTCTGGATTTCGTCAACGATCAGCGCCACGCCCGCCTTCTCGGTGATGCGCCGCACGCCGCGCAACCAGTCAAGGTCAGCCGGGATCACCCCGCCCTCGCCCTGCACGACTTCCACGATCACCGCGGCTGGCAATTGCACGCCGGCCTCGGGATCGTTCAGCAAATTGTCGAGATAGTTGAGGTTGACCTGCACGCCCTGCGCACCACCGAGACCAAACGGGCAGCGGTAATCGTAGGGATACGGCATGAACTGCACGCCGCTGCTGAGTAACGCGCCCAAGGGTTTTTTCGGCCCCAGGCTGCCCATGAGGCTCAGCGCGCCCTGGCTCATGCCGTGATAACCGCCCTGGAACGACAGCACGATGCTGCGTCCGGTGGCGGTGCGCACCAGTTTCAACGCGGCTTCCACCGCGTCGGTGCCGGTCGGGCCGCAGAACTGGATTTTGGCTTCAGCGGCCAAGGCCGGCGGCAGCAGACCGAACAGGTCCTGAACGAACTGGTCCTTGACCGGGGTGGTCAGGTCGAGGGTGTGCAACGGCAGTTCATCGGTCAGCACTTGCTGGATCGCTTCGATCACCACCGGATGGTTATGCCCCAGGGCCAACGTCCCGGCGCCGGCCAGGCAGTCAATGAAACGGCGGCCTTCGACGTCTTCGACATAAATGCCCTTGGCACGCTTGAGGGCCAGGGGAATGCGTCGCGGGTAGCTGCGGGCATTCGACTCCTGCTGACGCTGGCGTGCCAGCAATGGCGATTCGTTGAACTGATAAAGCGTCTCGGCCGGCGCCGGAGTGATCCGGGCCGACTGATCTTCCATAAGGCTGGTAGCGACTGACATCTCTCGACCCCTCAATAAGGTTTTCCTGTTCTGGAAACGCATCAGCGCGCCGAGGATTTAGACCCTTGATCAGCTTTCCATGAAGGTGGTGTCAGTGCCTTGTGCATGGGGATGGCGTGGAGCCCGGCGACGGTGAAGGTTTCGGCGCAGGGCTGATAACCCAGATGACGGTAAAAGGCTTCGCTGGTTCGGGTGCTGTTGAGTCGGGCCTTGGTCAGGCCGTTGCCCATCAACCAGCTTTCGAGGTCGTGTACCAGCGCCTGCCCTGCACCGCGCCGGAACCATTCCGGTTGCACGTAACAGAACGCGACCTTGCCACTGACTGCCGCCATTGCTACGCCCACCGGTTTGTCCTGCAACAGGGCGATATTCAGGTACAACCGTGGGTCGCTCAACCATGGGTGAATATGCTCGACGGTTTTGTTGTGAGTCCAGGTGGCGACGGTTCGCGGGTCGTTGCGATGGTCGAGCGCACAGCCGACGCGGATCGAACGCTCGACGATCCGACTGATGATGCCTGCGTCGGCGGGGGTTGCCTTGCAGATATGTAAAGGTGCATCCATGGCGCTGTTACCTCAATCCATTGAGAAAAAGCTGTCGGGGACGATAGCGCTGGTGAGGACAGGAACGCCAATGGAGAGAGGTTACATTTGATGTGCAACACAAATCTCCTGTGGGAGCGGGCTTGCTCGCGAAGGCGTCAGGACAGTCAACATTGAAGTTGAATGTTATGACGCCTTCGCGAGCAAGCCCGCTCCCACAAGGGGTTTTGTGGTGTTGGTTAGATGGGTTGCAACGGCATGCTCAACTCAACCCGTAACCCATCCGGCCGACTGTCGAATTGCAGCGTGCAGCCACACCGCTGAACAATCGCCTGGACAATCGCCAGGCCCAGCCCGCAGCCGGTGCTCTGGCCGTTACGCCAGAAGCGTTGGGTCAGGTGTTGCAGATCGTCTTCGGCAATGCCCGGTCCATGGTCGCGCACCACGAACTGTACGCGGTTGCCGGTGGTTTCCAGGCTCAGTTCCACTGGTCCGTCGTTCGGCGTATGGCGCAGAGCGTTGTCCAGCAGATTGCGCAGCGCGGCAATCGACAGCACGGCGGGCATTTGCACCGGCGCGTGGGAGATCTTCGGGGGCACCTTGAATTTGATCCGCTGACGATCACCGCTGGCCGCGTCCTGAATCGCCAGTTTGGCCACTTGCTCGGCGCTGCATTGCACGCCGTCATCGAACGACAGACTGCCTTCGACCCGCGCCAGCAATAGCAATTGTTCAAGGGTGCGGTGCAGGCGGTCGGCGCCCTCCTCGGCGCGGGCCAGTGACTGATCACGTGCCGCGCCGTCGGTCATGCGTGCCACTTGCAGGTGGGTCTTGATCGCCGTCAGCGGGCTGCGCAGTTCGTGGGCCGCGTCACCGGTCAGCCGGCGTTCGCGTTCGATGGTCTTGCCGATGCGCTGGAGCAACTGGTTCTGGGTATCCAGCAATGGTTGCAATTCGCTGGGCAGCGGCTGGATCTGCAAAGGTTCGAGCGAGTCGGCGCTACGGCGCATCAAGGCATCGCGCATGCGGTTCAGCGGCGCCAGTCCCTGGCCGATGCCCAGCCAAAGCAGACACAGGCAACCGAGCAACGCCACGCCGACCGGCACCGAGGCGGCCAGCAGGATCGACATGTTCAGGGCTTCACGCTCGATCTGCCGATCAGCGGTGGTGATGCGCAGATCGCCACGGGCCAGCGTAAAGCTGCGCCACGGCGCGCCGTCGATCATCTGATCGTGGAAGCCCATTTTCTCGGCTTCCAGGGTTTGTTGCGGATCGGTGTGACTGCGGGCGAGGATTTCACCGCGCAGCGAGCTGACCTGACACGCCATGCCGCCCGGAATGTTCAGTTGTTCCGCGCTGAAATGGGTGCCTTCGCCCTTGGTCGGCAATGCCGGCAATTGCTCCATCAGGCCGGCGACCATCCGCGCCGAAGCCACCAGCCGCTGGTCGAGGGAAAACATCATCTGGTTGCGCAGGTCGCTGAGCATCCAGGCTGCCGCCAGGGCCCAGATCAGCGCAAAGGCGGCGCCGAGCGTCAGGCTCAGACGCAATCGCAGGCTCATCACTTTTTCAATTCCTCTGCGCCATCGGCCGGCCCCAGGCGATAGCCCAGGCCGCGCACGGTCTCGACAATGCCATTGCCGAGTTTGCGCCGCAGGTGATGGATGTGCACGTTGAGCGCGTTGCTTTCCAATTCGTCGTTGAAACCGTAGACGCTGTCTTTCAATTGCTCGGTGGACAGCACTCGGCCACGGTTATGCAGCAAGGCTTGCAGCAGCGACTGTTCGCGACGGGAAAGGTCTATCGGTTGACCGCCGAGCATGGTTTCCCGGCTGCTCGGGTCGTAGGTCAGCCGGCCGTGTTCGATCAGGTTGACGCTGCGCCCCGCCACCCGTCGCAACAGGGTGTGCAGGCGTGCGGCGAGTTCACGCAAGTCGAACGGCTTGAGCAGGTAATCGTCGGCGCCGGCCTGCAAACCATCGACGCGGTCAGTGACCGAATCCCGCGCAGTGAGAATCAGCACCGGGATTTCCAGACCGCTGTGGCGCAGCTGCTGCAACAGCTTTAAACCGTCTTCATCGGGCAGACCGAGGTCGAGCACCATCACGTCGAACTCGGCGACCTTGAGCATCGCCCGGGCAGCCGAGGCTGTGGCCACGTGCTCGACCGTCAGACCCTGAGCGTTGAGGCCGGCAACGATGCCGCTGGCGATCAACTCATCGTCTTCGCAAACCAGTACGTGCATGCGGGAGCTCCCTGAGCAAAAACGCGAGTCAAACAGGTGAGGATTAAGGCGCAATTATGTCAAACGCACCCGGTAACGAACAGCACTGCTTTCATGCACTACTTAGATCAAACAAGCTCGTACAACCTAGTTGCAAACCGAAACACTCAACCATAAAAAAACCCTATAAAAAAACCCACGCACACCTATAAGATTTGTTCCACACCAAAACAAATAACCCACCAAATCCAACAACTTCAAATCACAACAAAAACCCATCAAAAACCAAACGGAAAGAGTCATGTCCAAACTAAATAATTTCGTCGCCGTCGACTGGCGCTCGGGAAAAGATCGCTGCTATTTTTTCTTCAAAGACACAAACACCTTTTCACGATACGACAATAGCGAAGATAACGTTCCATCGAACTACCCCGCTGCGGTAAACCAAAACAGCTGGGGAGCATTCCATCCGCACGCAAAAAACTTGCGCTTCGGATTTTCCACAGACCGGATAGTTGGCAGCGACAGGCTTGGATGGGACGCTGATGTTCTCTGGTTATTTTATTACGATAAAAACACACCCATGGTGTGCGAATACGATCAGGATTCAGATATCCCTGTAAGTTTCACGCCAGTCAGTGACTCGATATGGAGCATACTACTGCCCTACTTCGATAATATTATTGCAGGCACCTTCTGGCAACGACCGTTTAGATTCACCGGCGAAACCATTTTCCGGTTCATTTTAAACAATGGCAAATACCTGCACCTTGACTGGCATAGTAAAAAAATCGTTCTCGACGAGATAAACAACACCACCTGGCCGGGGCTTGCATCGTATGCCGCTTATGCAGATCAATTTATCACCGCCGTACAGATTGATGGCGACGCACTTTCGCACAGCTATCTATATATCTTCATGACCGGAGATGTATACCTGAAATACAATATTAGTAACGAACGTCTGGAGGGCGGGGGTGTAAAAAATGTTGCCGATCACTGGAGTGGTTTGCTCCGCGGTTGAATTGACTCATATCGCTCGAAGCCTGAGAGGTCAATCATCGATTGATCGCGTCCCTATGCGCACCTCAGCACTAAAGCTAATCTTAAATAGTGCCTTAGTGCTAATACCCATTTAAAACCCTGAAAAACAGAAAGGAATCTGATATGCCAGCACTTAAAAATTTTGTCGCGGTCGATTGGCGCGCCGGCAAAGATAAAATTTATTTCTTCTTCAAGGACATCAACAAATATTCTCGTTTTGATCTTGCTGTCGCTGCCGTCGAACCGGGATACCCCAAAGATATCAACGCCAGCAACTGGCATGACTTTCACTCGCACGCCAAGGACCTGCGCTTTGGTTTCACGACGACCGGATTTCATTCGAGAATAGACGGTTCGCACACTGAGAGTTCACTTGACCAAGATGTTTTATGGCTCTTTTATTACGTGGACGACACACCAACGGTCTGCCGATACGATCAGGATCTGGACAAAGTCATTAGCGTGCAGCGCGTGGAAGACTCGAAATGGCATCAGTTGCTTCCCTATTTCGACCGAATCGTTGCCGGCACATGGTGGTATCCACTTCATCACCCTCACGCATTTCGATTTTTCTTGAACGACGGCACATTCCTCAACCTTGAACTCATCTACGAAGGAGTCTACAAGTTTCCGAAGATCAACCACGCCCCCATCACTGACAATTCCTATCCCGGACTGGAACGCTACAAAAATCGAATCATTGGCGCCGTACAAAATGATCAGCCGACTTTTAACCGTTATTACTATATTTTCCTGACAAACAACCAGTGCATCAGATACAACATCGGTGACAACAAAGCCGAGACCGGCCCGGTCAAAATTGACGACGAATACTGGCCGGGGTTGTTGCGCGACTAAAATGAATGTCGTGGTGACATTACAGCAACAAGTGCCTGGGCGCGGTTAGTCATCGGTTAATCGACGCCGCCACTGTGCACCTCACCTGCACAGGAACAAGGCTTACCTGTCGTCTGTTTGTTTTTTCGCCCCCTTGATCTCGAGCATGGACTTCATCAACGCAATACATATATACCGCACATAGGGGTGCACTGTTCAATAGTCTGGATCGGCAACAATCAATCCAAGCCAACTTTTAAACAGGTATTAATCATGTATTCCCATGCAAGCGTTTTAGCGACCCTATTCAACCTCTGTACAACTCTGAACGGCCACGTGGCCCAAATTAAAGACCAGACGAAAGAAGCGATCACCAAAGGCCTGGCTTTGTATAACCTCGGCGAGTTTGACCAAGCGAAAACTTATCTGACGATTGGTGCCATCGCCGGCGACAGTGCCTCGCAATACGCGCTGGGGGAGGTCACAAGGCGCAAGGCAGGTAGCGTGACCGAAGAAGCAAAAAAATGGTATCAACTGGCTGGCGCCCAGAACCACATTTACGCCCTGTTACGACTGGCTGATGCCGATTCGCTCAAAAAAGCCAAGGACCTGGCACAGGCAAAAGCCGACAAGGGCAATGCTGAGGCCATGCTTGAATTGTACGAACTGGATCAAAAAATCGAAACATTGAAAAAAGCCGCGGACGCCGGTTCCATGGAGGGCAAGTACATCCTTGCGGTGAAATATGACAAGGACCAAACGCTGATTGCCGACAGTTCATTACGTCGAACAACCATCGATACACTGTTGCAAACCGCCGCGGATGCCGGTTTTTCGAAAGCGATCCACTGGTACGCAAACCGTCCCCCTGTCAGCCTGAATCTTCCTGTCAGGCGTGAATGGATGGAAAAACGCGCAGCGCTCAATGACGTCAACGGGGTGTTGGAATACGGGTATGCACTCGGCGGTGTCTACGCAAATGACGACGGCGTCGATGCCCAATACGGAACCACTCAAGACCTGGTCAAAGGTTATGGCTTGATCTGGCTGGTTATCGAAACGACGCGAGAGTTTCGTCGACACACCGAAGCAAGAGAGAACCTCGCGGTTATCGCCGAGGATATGACAGCGGAACAAATCACCGCCGCTAAAGCCTTCGCAAAACAATGGGAGATGTCTCATCCTCCAATGTCCGAATTCAGGCTGACTTACAACGACGTTGGATGATCCGACCAAGAGTCTGCCTCGTTGCTGCACGTTGCGAACGACACTGAGTTTGCATCAGCTTTAAAGCACGTTGATGCAAGCGGAGGCGCGCGGTTAATCATCGGTTAATCGCCGCCTCCCATTGTGCCCTCACCTGCACAGGGATAAGGCTTACCCATGCGTCGTCTGTTTTTGTTTTTTGTTCTCTTGATCTCGGGTGTGGCCCAGGCAGGGACTAATCCGTTCGATACCAAACCTGAATTCTTGCCGGTGGAAAAGGCATTCGTCTTCACCTCCGAACGCCTTGAGTCGGGTGAAACACAGCTCTACTGGCAGATCGCCGACGGTTATTACCTTTATCAGAAACGCCTGAAGTTCAATGATTTGTCCGCCGACCACCAGCCCGTGTTGCCCGAGGGCGAATCCCACAGTGATGAGTTCTTTGGCGAACAGCCGGTTTATCGTCAGGGCCTGGAGCTGAAGATTCCGACCGGCGCCACCGGCCAGATCAAGGTCGGTTTCCAGGGCTGCGCCGATGCTGGCCTGTGTTATCCGCCGCAAACCCAGGTGGTGGATCTGGGCGGTAGCGCTGCCACTTCTGCGACGACCGAAGCCCCGGATCAAGCCCTGGCCAGCAGCCTGCAACAACGGGCGCTGGGCTGGAGCCTGCTGGTGTTCTTCGGTTTGGGCCTGCTGCTGGCCTTTACCCCTTGCTCACTGCCGATGCTGCCGATTCTCGCCGGTTTGATCGTGGGCAGCGGTGCCACGCCCAAACGCGGTTTTGCGCTGGCCACCAGCTACGTCGTGAGCATGGCACTGGTGTATGCGGCGATGGGCGTCCTCGCCGCGTTGCTCGGGGCGAATTTGCAGGCGCTGTTGCAAAATCCCTGGTTGCTGGGCAGTTTCGCTGCGGTGTTTGTGTTGCTGGCCTTGCCGATGTTTGGTTTCTTCGAGTTGCAACTGCCGGTGGCGGTACGTGATCGACTGGAAAACGTATCGCGCAGTCAACGTGGTGGCAGCCTGATCGGCGCGGGAGTGCTGGGCGC
Source organism: Pseudomonas sp. LBUM1670 (assembly GCF_059695695.1). NCBI lineage: Bacteria > Pseudomonadati > Pseudomonadota > Gammaproteobacteria > Pseudomonadales > Pseudomonadaceae > Pseudomonas > Pseudomonas sp. LBUM1670. The sequence goes on from NZ_CP166783.1 coordinate 4,015,777, forward strand.
GATGTCCGGTTTGCTGGTCGGTCCGTGCATGACCGCCCCGCTGGCCGGCGCCCTGCTCTACATCGCGCAAAGCGGCAATGCGCTGCACGGCGGGTTGATTCTGTTCGCCATGGGCATCGGCATCGGTGTGCCGCTGCTGTTGCTGGTGACGGTCGGCAATCGCTTCCTGCCCAAACCCGGCGCCTGGATGAACCTGCTCAAAGGTGTGTTCGGTTTCCTGTTTCTTGCCACTGCGCTGCTGATGTTGCGGCCGGTGCTGAATGAATCGTTGTGGATCGGTCTGTGCGGTGCGTTGTTGCTGATTGCCGCCTACAGCGCCTGGAAACAGTCGGAAGGTTTCGGGCGCGTCGCGCATCTGTTCGGTGCCAGCTCATTGCTGCTCGGCGTGTGGGGCAGTCTGTTGATGATCGGTGCGGCGGGCGGCAGTGATGACCTGCTGAAACCGCTGCAGGTCTATAGCGCTGCCAATGCGGGCAACGTCGCCCGCCCCGTCGGCCACGACGCCTTCACCACGATCAAGGACCCGGCCGCTCTGCAACGGGAACTCGATGCGGCAAAGGCTCAAGGCCAGTGGGTGTTGCTGGACTACTACGCCGACTGGTGCGTGTCGTGCAAGGTCATGGAAAAACAGGTCTTCGGCCAACCCCGTGTCCTCGACGCCTTGAGCGATGTGCGCTTGCTACGGCTGGACGTGACCGCCGACAATGCCGCCAGCCGCGACCTGCTTGGCCGTTATAAAGTGCCGGGGCCGCCGAGTTTTCTGTGGATCGGCGCCGACGGCGAAGAACGTCGCGGCCAGCGCATCACCGGCGAGGTCGATGCCGACACCTTCCTGCAACGCTGGACCCATACCCGAGACGCCCGTTAATGCTGACTTTTACCCTCGGCACGTTTGCCATCGCGCTTAACCATCTGCTGCTGATCAGTGCCCTGGCGCTGGCGACGTTTGTCGGCTGGCGGGCGGCCAAACGGGGTGGAGAGAATCCCGAGTCGGCGCTGTTCAGCCTGTTCCTGATCGGCATGCTGGCCGCCCGGATCAGCTTCGTGGCGCTCTACTGGGCGCACTATCGCAATGATCCGTGGCAAGTCATCGACCTGCGCGACGGCGGTTTCCTCGCATTGCCCGGGGTGATCGTGTTGCTGCTCGCCGCGTTGTATCGCGGCTGGCGTCGCCCGGGCTTGCGCCGTCCGTTGGGCTTCGGCGTGGCCAGCGGTCTGGCGTTCTGGTTGCTGGCTACGTTCTCGCTAACGATTTACGAACAAGGCACGCGCCTGCCGGAGATTGCGCTGCGCAATGCCGCCGGTGAAACCGTGCAACTGACGGATTACAAAGGAGGCCCGCTGGTGATCAATCTCTGGGCGACCTGGTGTCCGCCGTGCCGTCGGGAAATGCCGGTACTGGAAAATGCCCAGCAACACCGCCCGGACCTGACCTTCCTGTTCGTCAATCAGGCCGAGAGCATGCAAAGCGTCAGCACCTTTCTGGAAACCCAGGGCCTGAGCCTGTCCAACGTGCTGTTCGACGGCAGTGGCCGGTTGGGCCAGGCCGTCGGCTCGATGGCGTTGCCGACTACGCTGTTCTATAACCCCGACGGTCGCCTGTTGGGCAGTCACTTGGGCGAGCTGTCGGAAGCCAGCCTGGCTCGCGCCCTGGAAAACTTCGATACCCCGAATCCGGCCACACCCTCCACTTCTTCAAGGAAACTGCCATGCCCCGCCTCCGCCACCTGCTGACGCTGACCCTGGGCGCCGCCCTGCTGCACCTGCCGTCAGTGCAGGCTGCCGAAGAACTGCCCGAGGCGATCAAGAAGATCGAAGCCAAGGGTGCCAGAATTGTCGGCCAGTTCGACGCACCCGACGGTCTGCGCGGTTATGCCGCGCAGTACCAGAATCGTGGCATGGCGCTGTACCTGACGCCGGATGGCAAACATGTGTTGCTGGGCAATTTGTACGACGCCGACGGCAATGACCTGAGCAGCGCGCCCTTGCAGAAACTGGTTTACGCGCCGATGGCCAAGGAAGTCTGGGGCAAGATGGAAGCCAGCAACTGGATCGGTGACGGCAACAAGGACGCACCGCGCGTGGTGTACCTGTTCAGCGATCCGAACTGCCCTTACTGCAACATGTTCTGGGAACAGGCGCGACCGTGGGTGAAGGCTGGCAAGGTGCAGTTGCGGCACATCATGGTCGGCATCATTCGTGAGGACAGTCCGGGCAAATCCGCGGCGCTGCTGGCGGCCAAGGATCCGCAGAAAGCCTTGCAAGAACACGAAGGTGCCGGCAAGGCCAGTTCGCTCAAGGCCCTGAAAGAAATACCGCCGGCGATCAAGGCGAAACTGGCGGCGAACATGCAGTTGATGGAGGATCTGGAGTTGCAGGCGACACCGGCGATTTTCTATATGGACGACAAAGGCGAGTTGCAACAACAGCAAGGCGCGCCTTCGCCGGAGAAGTTGGTGAAGATTCTCGGACCCAAGTGAATTCACTGGCCTCTTCGCGGGCAAGCCTCGCTCCTACAGGATTTATGTCGATCGCAATTATTGTGATCAACACATGTTCTGTAGGAGCGAGGCTTGCCCGCGAAGACGTCAGTACAGACAACTAATTTCTCTGGGTCAGAAACTTCAACAGCACCTCAGTCACAAACCGCGGATTCTCCAGATTGGAGATATGCCCCGCCTCCGGCACCAGCACATGCGGGCAACCAATCAGCTCAGCCATTTCCTTCGCCTCCGACGGTGGCCGCGGCGTGTCCTGGTCACCGCACATCACCAGCGTGGTGGCAGCATTCAACTCGCCCAGACGCGACAACAAGTCATCCCGCCCAAACGTGATCCGGCCCATCGGTACGACGCTTTCGCGCAACCGATCCGCGGGTAACGCTGCCAGCGAGGCACGGAAACCCTGATAAAGCGCCGACTGCGGATCGATACCGGGACGAAAAAAGATCGGCACCGCGATATCCAGCAACTGTGGCGTTATCTCACCGGCGTCTTCGATCTGCTTGAGCAACGAGAAATAATAGTCGCGGGTCGGCTCTGGCTCGCTGCCGAGATAGGTGTCCATCAGCACAAGACCGTTGATTCGCTGTGGCGCCGACAAGGCTAGGCGCGTGCCCCACATGCCGCCGACCGAAAGTCCCACCAGCGTGACACGGTCGATGTCCAGATGATCAAGCAACATCAATTGCTGACGTGCGATGTCATCCAGCGACGTGGTGCCTTCTGGCAATGGCCCGGATTCACCGTGACCCCACAGGTCCGGGGCGATCACCCGATAATGTTGCGACAGGACAACAATCTGCGGCGCCCACTGGGCGTGGTCCCACAGGTAACTGCCGGCCAGTAGCACTGCCGGGCCTGTGCCTTGATCGATGTAGTGGAGTTTTTGTCCGTCAATCGTAAGGAAGGGCATTGACTGTTTCCTCTGGCAGAAAGGGAGGAAGCAGACTGGAGCTGGAAGGACTTGGCGGTCAACGCGTTAATTGTCGCAAAATTCACTGACGCCTTCGCGAGCAAGCCCGCTCCCACAGGGGATTTGCGTAACGCCGCAGATCCAATGTGGGAGCGGGCTTGCTCGCGAAGAGGCCGTTCCAGACGCTAGAGAATCAAAACCCCTCCAACTCCGCCATCAAGTCATTCAACCGATCCACCTTCTCCTCGGTGATGTCACTCGCGGCCAACCCGTCGATGTACTCCGCCAGTTCCTCCACCGTGCTGCACTCGAACATCGCCCGCAGCGGCACATCCCGTTGCAGGGCTTTTTGCACCCGCGACGCAATCTGCGTTGCCAGCAGCGAATGCCCGCCCAGCTCAAAGAAATTGTCGCGAATCCCCACCTTCTCGACCTTCAACACCTCGGTCCAGATATCCGCCAGGGTCTGCTCAAGTTCATTGCGCGGCGCCTGGTAATCCTGGCTTTGCAACTGGCCGATCTCCAGCGCCGGCAGTGCCTTGCGATCCAGTTTGCCGTTGGCATTGAGCGGCATCCGCTCCAGCCACAACCAGTGCAGCGGCACCATGTATTCCGGCAGCTCGGCGCGCAGTCGTTGCTTGATGCGCTCCAGTCGCTCGGTCGGACTGAGTGAAGCATCAGTCGCGACCAAATAGCCGACCAGATACTTGCCACTCACGCCTTCCTGCACCCCGACCGCCGCTTCGCGGACTTCCGGTTGCTCATGCAGACGCGCTTCGATTTCACCCAGTTCGATGCGGTAACCGCGAATCTTCACTTGATGGTCGATGCGGCCAACGTACTCCAGCACGCCGTCACTGCGACGGCGGGCCAAGTCGCCAGCGCGATACAGACGATCACCCGGCTCGCCAAACGGATTCGGCACAAACACCTGCGCGGTGCGCAGCGGGTCGCTGACATAACCGCGTCCGACGCCGGTGCCGGCCACGCACAACTCACCCACCGCACCCAACGGCACCAGGTCCAGCGCGCCATCGAGCAGGTACAAACGGTTGTTGTCGGTCGGCGTACCGATCGGCAAATAACTGCCGCGGGTCGAGGCCATGTCGACGCGGAAGAACGCCACGTCGTCCGAGCATTCCGCCGGTCCGTAAGCATTCACCAGCCCGATGTCCGGGTAGCGCAGCAACCATTGGTGCGCGAGTTCCGGCGGCATCGCTTCACCCGTCGGCAGCATCCAGCGCAAGCCGTCGAGTCTCATGCGTTCCTGGGCGAGCATGCCCTGAATCAGCGAAGGCACGCTTTCCAGCACGGTGATGCCCTGGGCCGACACATGCGCCAGCAAACCCTGTGGATCGTGGGCGATGGTGTTCGGCACGATGTCCACCCGCGCGCCAAACAACGGCGCGGCGAGGAACTGCCAGACCGAAATGTCGAAGCTTTGCGAAGCGGTCTGCGCGATCACATCGGCCTCGCTGAGATTCAGGTACGGGACCTTGCTCAACTGGTTGTTGAGCATGCCGCGCTGTTCGACCATCACACCTTTCGGCAGCCCCGTCGAACCCGAGGTGTAGATCACGTAGGCGAGGTTATCCGGGCCGCTGTAGACACCCGGATTCGCCACCGACACATTGCTCGCCTGAACCTCTTCCCACACCAGCAACTTCGGCCGATTGGCACAACCGAACTCCTCCAGCAGCGCCACCGCTTGTTCGCGACAGGCCTGCGTGCAGACCAGCAACGGCGTGCGGCTCAGATCAATGATCCGGCTCAGACGCTGACTCGGCAGCCCCGGATCCAGCGGCAGATAACCCGCGCCGGCCTTGAAGCTGCCGATGATCATTCCGAGCAGGTCGAGGTTACGTTCGGCCAACAACGCCACCGGTTGATCCAGTCCGACGCCGGCCGCGATCAACGCATGGCCGAGACGGTTGCTACGCTGGTTCAGCTCAACGTAACTGTGTTGCTGATCAAGGCAACTGGCGGCGATCCGTTGTGGATGCAGCGCAACCTGCGCTTCGAACAACGCAACGTAGCTCTGCTCCAGCGGGTAATCGTGTTCGCTCTGGTTGCAGCCATGAATCAGGAAGTCTTGTTCCTCTGCACCGAGCAATGGCAAGTCCGCCATGTCGCCATGGAAGTCTTCCACCAGCGCCAGCAACAAACGCTTGAACTCACCCAACATGCGCTCGACGGTCGACTCGTCGAAATAACGTTGGTCGTAAGACAGGTGCAAGCCCAGGTCATCGCCCGGATAACACACCGCCGTCAGCGGGAAGTTGGTGTGGGTCCGGCCCGAATCCGAGGTCGCGTTGAGGCTCTGCGCGCGGTCCAGTACCGAGACTTCCACCGGGGCGTTTTCGAACACGAACAGGCTGTCGAACAACGGCTGGCCCTTAGGCAGTTCGCTGTTTTCCTGAATGATCACCAGCGGCAGGTATTCGTACTCGCGCAGCTGCATGTTGCTGTCGAGCAAACCGCTCAGCCATTGACGAACGCTGCACCGCTGGTCGTCCTCGGGCATCTTCACCCGCAGCGCGATGCTGTTGATGAACAGCCCGACGGTGCGTTGCATCTCCGGCATTTCCACCGGGCGCCCGGCCACCGTAACGCCGAACAGCACGTCGCGATCACCGCTCAAACGCCGCAGCACCAAGGCCCACGCCGCTTGGGCGAAGGTGTTGATGGTCAGTTGATGAGCCTGCGCCAGTTCACGCAGTCGCGCACCGTCACGGGCATCGAGCCGGGTGTAGCGGTCGCCGACGATCATGCCGCCGCTGTCGCCGGCATGTTCACGCAGGAACGGCCGGTCGCTCGGAATCGGCGTGGTCCGTTCGAAGCCTTGCAGGTTGGTTTTCCACCACTGTCGAGCCTCGGCCAGACTCTGGCGTTGCAGCCAGCCGATGTAGTCGCGATAACGGGTTGGCACACCCAGTCGGGCTTCGCGACCGTCACCCAGCGCAGTGTAGATTTCAAAGAAATCCGCCATCAACAGCGAGCGGCACCAGGCATCGATGAGGATGTGGTGGTTGCTCATCATGAACCAGTAGCGCGCCTCGCCCACCCGGATCAGACGCAGATGGAACGGAGCCTGGTTGAGCAGATCGAACCCGGCTTCGCGCTCGCTTTTCAGCAATGCTTGCAACTTCGGTTCTTGCTCGGCCTCGGCGATGGCGGTCCAGTCGAGGTATTCGATCGGCGTGCTGCCCGGCTTGTGGATCACCTGCAGCATGTCTTCGCCGACGTTCCAGCAGAACGACGCACGCAAGGCTTCGTGACGGGCAATCACCGCTTGCCAGGCTTCGGCGAAACGCTGCGGATCGAGCTCGCTGTTGATGCGGTAGCGGTCCTGCATGTAGTAGAGGCCTGTACCCGGTTCCAGCAAGGTATGCAGCAGCATGCCTTCCTGCATCGGCGTCAACGGGTAGACGTCTTCGATGGAGACGGCCGGAATCGGCAGTGCGTCGAGTTGCGGCTGGGTCAGCTTCGCCAGCGGGAAGTCCGACGGTGTCAGGCCGCCCGCCTCGTCGCGCAGGCAATGCTCAATCAGGCTCTGCAATTCGCCGAGGTAGGCGTCCGCCAGTTCGCTGATGGTTTGCGTGTCGTGGCGTTCGGCGCTGAAGGTCCAGCGCAGTACCAGTTCGCCGCCGTAGACCTGACTGTCGATACTCAGCTCATTGGGCAGCGGCGCACGCGGATCATGGGCGGCGCCGACGATTTCATCGAGCGGACGGAACAACGCGTCCGCGCCGAAGCTCTGGTCGAACTGGCCAAGGTAGTTGAAGGTGATCGGCGCCACCGGCAGCGCGGCCATGGCTTCACGGCACGGGTTATCGGCGAGGTAACGCAGCACGCCATAACCCAGCCCTTTGTGCGGAACGCCACGCAGTTGTTCCTTGATCGCCTTGATCGACGCGCCCTGCCCAGCGGCTTCTTCGATGTTCAGCGGCGTCAGGCGCAGCGGGTAAGCACTGGTGAACCAACCGACGGTGCGCGTCAGGTCGATCTCATCGAACAAGGTTTCGCGACCGTGGCCTTCGAGTTGAATCAACGCCGATGCATGACCGCTCCAACGGCACAGCACGCGAGCCAATGCCGTCAGCAACAGATCGTTGACCTGAGTGCGATAGGCGCTCGGTGCCTGCTGCAGCAGTTGCCGGGTGTACTCGCTGTCGAGGCGCACGCTGACGGTTTGCGCATGACGATTCTGCCGGCCACCCTCAGGCCGGTCACACGGCAATTCGGCGCTCGGCCCGGCCAGCTGCGACTGCCACCAGCTCAGCTCTTCACGCAGGGATTCGCTGTCGGCATACGCCTGCAAGCGGGCCGCCCAATCCTTGAAGGCGCTGGTTTTCGCCGGCAATTTGACCGACTGTTCAGCCGCCAGTTGGCGATACACCGTTTGCAGATCGTCGAGCAATACGCGCCAGGAAACGCCGTCCACCACCAAGTGATGGATCACGAAGAACAGCCGTTGCTGGCCTTCGGGACCCTCGACCAGCAGCGCACGCATCAACGGCCCTTGTTCGAGGTCGAGACTGCGCTGAGCATCGGCAAACAGTGCCGCGCATTTATCCATCGCCGCCACACGCACTTGCCACAGCACCGGCACGCCTCCCACCTTCTGGTGCGCCGCCGTCCATTCGCCTGCGGCTTCGGTGAAACGCAGGCGCAAGGCGTCGTGCTGTTCGATCACCGCCAGCAGCGCTTGCTCCAGACGATGAGGTTCGAGCGCAACGGCCGGTTCCAGCAACAACGCCTGGTTCCAGTGCTGACGCTCGGGAATGTCGGTGTCGAAGAACCAGTGCTGAATCGGCGTCAAACGCGATTCGCCGGTGAGCAAGCCTTGCTCGGCCGTGACCTGTTCGGTGCGGCTCGCCACAGCGGCCAGCGTCTGCACGGTCTGGTGCTGGAACAGGTCACGCGGGCTGAAGTGAATGCCCTGCTGCCGCGCACGGCTGACCACCTGGATCGACAGGATCGAGTCGCCGCCCAGCTCGAAGAAGTTGTCGTTGAGACCGACCTGCGCGACGTTCAACACTTCGCACCAGATCTGCGCCAACGTCAGCTCAAGCTCATTGCTCGGCGCCACGTAGTCCTGACGATTCAGTTCCGGGTTCGGCGCCGGCAGTGCGCGGCGGTCGAGTTTGCCGTTGGCGGTCAGCGGCATGCTGGCCAGCAGGATCAGGTGCGTCGGCACCATGTAATCCGGCAGTTGCGATTTCAGGTGAGTCTTAAGGGTTTCGCGCAGTGCGGCTTGTTGCACTTCGTCTTGCTCAGCGACGTCGGTAACAAGATAGCCGACCAATTGTTTGCCGCTCGGTGCGTCCAGTGCCAGGACCACGGTTTCACGGATCGATTCATGTTCCAGAAGACGGGTTTCAATCTCGCCCAGTTCGATGCGGAAACCGCGAATTTTCACTTGATGGTCAATGCGCCCGAGGTATTCCACCAGACCGTCGGCACGCTGACGCACCAGGTCGCCGGTGCGGTAAATCCGCCCGCCATCGGCCGCAAAGGGGTTGGCCACGAACCGCTCCGCCGTGATCCCCGGACGGTCGTGATAACCCTGCGCCAGACCGGCGCCGCCGACATACAACTCACCGGTCGCGCCTTGCGGCACCAACGCGAGATCAGCGTCGAGGATGTACGCCACACGCGCACCGATCACGCTGCCGATTGGCACACTGCCCAACCCTTCTTCAAGCTGTTCCGGCGCGAGACTCGCCAACGGCATGACCACGGTTTCAGTCGGGCCGTAGGCGTTGAAGAACAGGCTCGGTTTGAACGCCGCGCGAATCCGCTGTAAATGTTCGCCAGTCAGCGCTTCACCACCGGTGATACACATGCGCACCCGCAAGGTTTCGCCCTGAGTCGCCAACCACTGCGCCAGTTGGCTGCCGTAGCTCGGGGTGAAGCCGAGGATGTTGATGTTGTGGCGACGGATCAGCCCGCAGATTTCCTCCGCGTCCCACTGGCCCTGGGCGCGCAATACCACTTGTGCACCGCTCAACAACGGCACCAGCAGACGTTCAGTCGCGGCGTCGAAGTTGATCGAATAGAAGTGCAGTTCACAGTCGTCCGGGCGCATGCCAAAGCGCTCGATGACCGCGCGGCAGTGCATGGCGATTTCACCGTGGGACACCACCACGCCTTTCGGCTTGCCAGTGGAGCCGGAGGTGTAAATCAGGTACGCCTGATGCTGCGGCAGGCTGATAAAGGGCAGCTCGGTGGCCGGGTAGTTGGCCAGTTCCGTAGCGTCGTCCTCCAGGCACCAGCGGGCGACAGTGGATGGCAGATCACCGAGGGCGTTGAACATCGCCGCATCGCTGAGCAGCAAACCGACGCCGCTGTCTTCGATCATGTAGTGCAGACGATCAAGCGGGTACTCCGGATCGAGCGGCACGTAGGCGCCGCCCGCCTTGAGGATCGCCAGCAGGCCGATGACCATCTCCAGCGACCGCTCAAGCGCCAGACCGACGCGGACCTGCGGACCAACACCGCGCTCGCGAAGCATCCAGGCCAGGCGATTGGCACGGCTGTCGAGCTCGGCGAAACTCAGGGTTTCACCGGCGAACGTCAGCGCCGGCGCATCCTTGCGCGCCAAGGCTTGCTCGCTGAACAGGTGATGGATGCACTGATCCAGTCGATGTTCGCCCGGCTCGACGCCGAGACTATTCAGCAGCTTTTGCTGTTCAGCGGCTTCTAGCAACGGCAGTTCACTGAGGCGCTGTTGCGGATCGGCCAGCAGCGCTTCCAGCAGATTGCGCCAGTGCCCGGCCATGCGCGCAATGCGCGGTTCGTCGAACAAATCGGTGCTGTAAGTCAGGCAGCAACCGAGACGATGATCGAGGTCGGTGACTTCCAGGTTGAGGTCGAACTTGGTCGCGCGCGCATCATTGGCCAGATACTCGACGGTCATGCCGGCGAGCGTGCGGCTTTGCTGGAATTCCCAGCGCTGCACGTTGCACATCACCTGGAACAGCGGGTTGTACGCGGTGCTGCGTGGCGGCTGCAAAGCCTCCACCAGATGATCGAACGGCAGGTCCTGATGGGATTGGCCTTCGATCACGGTGTGACGCACCTGCTCGAACAACTCGCTGACCGACATCTGCCCGTTGAGCTGGCAACGCAGCACTTGAGTATTGAGGAACGCACCGATCAGTCCTTCGCTTTCCGGACGAATGCGGTTGGCTACGGGTGCGCCGATGCGCAGGTCGGTCTGGCCGCTGTAGCGGTAAAGCAGCACGGCCAGCGCGGCGGTCATGGTCATGAACAGGGTCAGGCCGTTTTGCGCGTTGAAGGCGCGAACCCGTGCGGCGAGGTCGTCGCTCAGGTCAAAACGGAACAGCTCGCCCTGATGGCTTTGCACCGGCGGTCGCGGACGGTCAGCAGGCAATTCCAGCAGCGGATGTTCGCGGCCCAGTTGCGCGGTCCAGTAGTCGAGCTGACGCTGACGCTCGCCGGATTCCAGCCACTGACGCTGCCAGACGCTGTAATCGAGGTACTGCACTGGCAGCGGCGCCAGCGGCGATTCCCGGTCATCGACAAACGCTTCATAGAGCGCGCTGAGTTCCCGGGCGAAAATGTCCATCGCCCAGCCTTCGGTGACGATGTGGTGCAGGGTCAGCAGCAGGTAATGTTCCTGCTCGGCGGTCTTGACCAGGCAGGCGCGCAACAAGGGTCCGGTTTCCAGATCGAAGGGTTTATGCGCTTCGCTGTCGGCCAGTGCCTGCACCCGCTGTTCGCGCAGGTCAGCCTCCAATGCCGAGAAATCCTCCCAGTCCATGCGCATCCCGGTTTCCGGGTGCACTCGCTGTTGCGCCACGCCGTCGATGCTCGGGAACGTGGTGCGCAGGGTTTCGTGCCGCATGATCAGCGCTTGCAACGCGGTCTCGAAGCGCCCGACATCCAGCACCCCGCGCAACCGCGCCATGCCGCCGACGTTGTAGGCCGGGCTGTCCGGCTCCATCTGCCAGAGGAACCACATGCGCTGCTGGGAATAGGACAGCGGCACCGGTCGGCTGCGGTCGACTTTCTCGATTGGCGGTTGCTTGTTGGTACTGCCACTGGCCTGAATCTGTTGAATCTGCTCGGCGAATGCCCCCAGTTCGCTGTTTTCGAACAGTGCGCGCAGCGGCAACTCGACGTCGCAAGCCTGACGGGTGCGGGAGATGATTTGCGTGGCCAGCAGCGAGTGACCGCCGAGGGCGAAGAAGTCGTCGCGCAGGCCGATCTGCTTCAAGCCCAGCACTTCAAGCCAGATCGCGGCGATCTGCTGTTCAAGTTCAGTGACCGGCTCAACGTGTTTGCGGACTTGCCACTGAGGTTCGGGCAAGGCGCGACGGTCGAGTTTTCCACTCGGGCTTAGCGGCATTTCTTCCAGGCGCATCAGTTGCGCCGGGACCATGTATTCCGGCAGCTCGGCCGCCAGTGCGGTTTTCAGGCGTGCGGTTTGCGCCTCTTCGGTTTCACTGGTTTCAGTGGCGGTGTAGTAACCGATCAGTTGACCGCCGGCCGCTGTTTCGCGCACCAGCACCACGGCTTGAGCGACGCCGTTCTGGGCCAGAAGACGCGATTCGATTTCTTCCGGTTCGACGCGGAAGCCGCGCAGTTTGACCTGCTGATCGAGACGGCCGAGGTATTCGATCACGCCATCGGCGGTCCAGCGTGCACGGTCGCCGGTGCGATACAGACGTGCGCCCTGCTCGCTCAACGGATCGACGACAAAGCGTTCAGCCGTCAGCCCCGGACGACCCAAATAGCCACGGGCCAGACCGATACCGCTGATGCACAACTCACCCGGCACACCGGCCGGCACCGGGTTGAGTTCGCTGTCGAGTACCCGACAAATGACGTTGCCCAACGGACGGCCAATCGGCGAGCGTTCGCCATCGACCGTGCTGCAATGCCAATGGGTGACGTTGATCGCGGTTTCGGTCGGGCCATAGCGGTTGTGCAGATGTACGGCCGGCAGTTGCTCCAGCACGCGGTTGCGCAGCTCCGCCGGCAACGCTTCACCGCCGGAGAACACGCGGCGCAGGCTGGTGCATTCGGCGGTGAGCGGTTCGTCGATGAACAATGAAAGCAGTGGCGGCACAAAGTGCAGCGTGGTCACGCCGTACTGTTGAACCAGCTGCGCGATGCGGTGCGGATCGCGGTGTTCACCGGGACCGGCGATCAGCAAGCGCGCGCCTGTGATCAGCGGCCAGAAGCATTCCCACACCGAGACGTCGAAACTGATCGGCGCTTTTTGCATCAGCACGTCGGAGTCGTTCAGGCCATAAGTGCTCTGCATCCATTGCAGGCGTTCGGCGAGGGCCGCGTGGGTGTTGCCGACACCCTTCGGCTGGCCGGTGGACCCGGAGGTGTAAATCACGTAAGCGAGGTTGTCACCGTACAAATGCAGACCCGGCGCCTGGCTCGGCCAGTTCTCAAGATGCAGCGCATCCATGGCGATCACGCTGACGCCGTCGGTGGTCGGCAGTCGGTCCAGTAATTGGGTTTGGGTCAGCAGCAATTCCACGCCGCTGTCGCTGAGCATGTACGCCAGGCGCTCGGCCGGATAATCCGGGTCCAGCGGCACGTAGGCGCCACCAGCCTTAATGATTGCCAACAAGCCGATCAACAGTTGCGGGGAACGCTCGGCGGCGATGGCCACGCACACGTCCGGGCCGACGCCTTTGTCGCGCAGGTAATGGGCCAGACGGTTGGCCTGGGTGTGCAGTTCGGCGAAGTCCAGACTGCCGCCGTCCCACATCAGCGCGATGCGCTCCGGGGTCAGGCGTGCCTGTTCGTTGAGCAGTTCCGGCAGCCATTGGCTGGCTGGTGTGCACGGTGCGGCGCTCCACGATGCTTGCTGATCGTGCTCGCTCGACGCCAGCAATTGCAGGTCGCCGACGGCCGTGGCCGGCTGCTCGCAGATGGCCCGAAGCAGGTTACTGAAATGCTCGGCCAGCCGATCGATGGTGGTGGCGTCGAACAGTTCGCTGGCGTAGTCGAAGGACAGGCTCAGGCGACCGTTACGGTCTTCTTCGCTGTGCAGTTGCAGGTCGAACTTGGCTTCGCGGCTGTGCCACGGCAGTTCTTCGGCGAGCAATCCGGGCAGTCGACGCAGTGCGCTCAGGTCCCGTTGCTGATGGTTGAACATGACTTGGAACAGGCCTTGCTCGCGAGCTTGCGGGAAGGCTTCCAGCAGTTGTTCGAACGGCAGGTCCTGATGCGCTTGCGCACCCAAAGCCGCCTGGCGGGTTTGCGCCAGCAGCTCGATGAATGGCAGCCGCGAATCCACCTCGGCACGCAGCACCTGGGTGTTGATGAAGAAGCCGATCAGGCCTTGGGTTTCCAGGCGCGGACGGTTGGCGTTCGGCACGCCGATGCGAATGTCGCGTTGGCCGCTGTAGCGATGCAGCAGGCTCTGGAACGCCGCGAGCAACAGCATGAATGACGTGGAATCGTAGGCCTGGGCAGTCTGGCGAACGGCATCGCTGAGGGTCGCATCCAACCGTACGGTGTGGCGTGCGGCGCTGTGCAGGTGTTGCGCCGAACGGGGGTGATCGGTGGCGAGGCTCAGGGTCGGATGCTCATCGCCCAGCTGCGTTTTCCAGTAGGCCAGTTGCCGTTCGCCCTCGCCTTGCGCCAGCCATTGGCGCTGCCAGCTGCCGTAGTCGGCGTACTGAGTCGGCAATGGCGCGAGCGTTGCCGTTTGCCCTTGGGACGCAGCGGCGTACAGGCGCGAGAACTCGTCGATCAGCACATTCAGCGACCAGCCATCGGCGATGATGTGGTGCAGCGTCACCAGCAATTGGTGATCTTCATCATCGAGGCGCACCAGCGTCACCCACAACAGCGGGCCTTTCTCCAGATCGAACTGGGTGTGCGCTTCGTCCTCGCGGATTTGCTGCGCGCGGGCTTCACGTTCGGCGACCGGCAAATCACTGATGTCGATCCGTTGCAGGTTGAATTCACCCGCGACATCGACCTGTTGCAGCGCCACGCCGTCACGCTCGAAGAAGCGTGTGCGCAGGGATTCGTGGCGCTCGATCAGTTGCTGGAAGCAGGCGCACAAGGCGTCTTCGTCCAGTTCGCCGCGCAAACGCAAGGCGCCAGGAATGTTGTAGGCGCTGCTTTGCGGGTCGAGCTGCCAGGTGATCCACAGACGGTTTTGCGCGAGGGATTGCGGCAGCGCTTCGCTGCGCGACAGCGTGGTGATCGCGCCTTGGGCCAGGCCGCCGTCCTGTTGTTGCTGCGCGACCGCAGCGGCAAATGCGCCGAGGGTCGGCGCTTCGAACAGCAGGCGCAGGTTCAGCTCCAGACCGAGCTCTTCGCGCAGGCGCGCAACCACTTGAGTGGCCGCGATGGAGTTGCCGCCGAGCAGGAAGAAGTGGTCGTCGGCGTTGACTTGTTTCACCTGCAATTGCTTGGACCAGATCTGGCCGATCAGGGTTTTCAGCTCGGAATCCGACTCGGTTTTTGCTTCGTTTGCAGTGGCTGCCGACGGGAACACCGCGTAGCCGTCGAGGCTGCCATCCGCGAGGCGATTGCGGCACGCCGAGCGTTGCAGTTTGCCGCTGGAGGTCTTGGGCAATGCGCCCGGATTGAGCAACACCACCACGCTCGGCGCTTCCTGATACGCCTCGGCCACGGCTTGACGAATGGCTTTGATCAGCGCCTCGGGCGGCAGGATTTTCTGCACGCTGCGGCTGATTTCCGCGGCGATGCCGATGCCCTCCTGACCGTCGATGTTCACCGCGAACGCGGCGACGCGACCTTTGCGCACCACCTCTACTTCACGCTCGACGGTCTGCTCGAGGTCTTGCGGATACAGGTTGTGACCGCGAACGATCAGCATGTCTTTCAGGCGCCCGGTGATGAACAGTTCACCGTCGCGCATGAAACCCAGGTCACCGGTGCGCAGCCAGGTTTTTCCGGCGTACTGAACGAAGGTCTTGGCGCTGGCCTCGGGGTTGCGCCAGTAACCGTGGGCGATGCTCGGCCCGGTGGCCCAGACTTCGCCGACCGCGTTGTCGGCCAGTTCGGTAAGCGCCAACGGGTCGATAATCAGGACCGCATGATCCGGCTGGCTGATGCCGCAACTCATGATCGCGCTGCCCTCACCTGCCTTCGCACGGTTTTGCGCCAACGCTTGATCGTCCACCCGCAAATTACCGATGCCTTGGCCACGGGTTGTACCGGCAACGAACAAGGTGGCTTCCGCCAAGCCATAGGACGCCATGAAACTGTCCGGGGTGAAACCGCAGCTCGCGAACCTCTCGGCGAAACGGTCCAGGGTGTCGAGGCGAATCGGCTCGGAACCGGAATACGCCACGCGCCAGCCGCTCAGGTCGAGGCGTTCCAGCGCCGATTCGCTGACTCGCTCGCTGCACAATCGATAGGCAAAATCCGGCCCGCCGCTGATGGTGCCGCCGTACTCGCTGATCGCCTCCAGCCAGCGCAACGGCCGGCCAAGGAAGTACGCCGGCGACATCAACACGCACGGCACGCCGCTGAAAATCGGTTGCAACAGACCGCCGATCAAACCCATGTCGTGGTACAGCGGCAGCCAGCTGACGATCACGTCGTCAGGGTTCAGGTCGATGCCGAAACCGTGGCGGATCAGCAACTCGTTGGCGACCAGGTTGCCATGGCTGACTTGCACGCCTTTTGGCAACGCGGTGGAGCCCGAGGTGTATTGCAGGAAGGCGATGTGGTCGTCTTCGAGATTCGGTTCGATCCACTTTGCGGCCAGTGCACCGTCGAGGGTGTCAACGCACAACAGCGGCGGTGCGCCTTCGATTTGCAGCAAGGCGTCGCGCAGGCCAGCGCTGGTCAATAACAGACGCGGTTCGGCGTCGCTGATGATCGACAGCAGACGCTCCTGATGATGACGCTTGGCCGACTCCGGCGGATAAGCCGGCACCGCAATCACGCCCGCATACAAGCAACCAAAAAACGCCGCGACGTAATCCGGGCCGCTGGGAAACAACAGCACCGCGCGATCACCAAAACCCGTCTCGGCCTGCAATGCACCGGCAATGGTGCGCGCCCGTTGATCCAGCTCGCGATAACTGAGCACCACCGCCTGATCCGGGGTTTCGGCGAGAAAACGCAAGGCCACCCGATCCGGCGTCAGGGCTGCGCGGCGCTGAAGGGCTTGGACCAGTGTGCCAGGTATTTCGAACGCGTCAGTCATGAGGTTTCCTGCCTGAATTCGGCTGTAGGAGCGAGCTTGCTCGCGAAAAAAAGGAGAACGCCGCGGGGTGTCAGGCGCCCATCGCCATCGTTGACGACCATCGCGAGCGATCGAGCGTCGACCGGCTGCTCCTACAGGGTGATGAGGATTGCGCTGTTCCATTCACCAATGAGAACGGATGACGTCTTTAAATAATTAGTCGGCCGGCGTGATCGTCAAAGGGGGCGGCTGCCTCATGCGCGTGCGACAGCGTGTCGCAGTTCTCACTTCTGCACCAATGAGAAGCATTAGTTCTCTTTCTCAATTGACAATAATTATCATTCAGAATAATTTGTCGCTCGATGTGTAGGACGGCTCCTCTTCTCCTGTCGTCCCACGACCCCATTTGCAGCAAGGTGATTTCCATGACGGAACAAGTATCCACAAGCAGGTGCGATTCACCGCTACTTCAGGCATTCGTCGACAATCGACTGATTCTGGTCAAGATTGCTGCCCGTATAACCGGCTGCCGGTCACGTGCCGAAGATGTGGTTCAGGATGCGTTCTTCCGCCTGCAATCGGCGCCGCAGATCACGTCCTCGATCAAGGCTCAGCTCAGTTACCTGTTCCAGATCGTGCGCAACCTGGCGATTGATCACTACCGCAAACAGGCGCTGGAACTGAAGTATTCGGGGCCTGAGGAGGAAGGGTTGAACGTGGTGATTCAAGGCGCTTCGCCGGAAACCTCGCACATCAACTTCTCGACCCTGGAACACATCGCCGACGCGCTGACGGAGCTGCCGAGCCGCACCCGCTACGCCTTTGAGATGTACCGTTTGCACGGCGTGCCGCAAAAGGACATCGCCAAGGAGCTCGGTGTTTCGCCGACCTTGGTGAACTTCATGATTCGTGATGCGTTGGTGCATTGCCGCAAGGTGTCGGGCAGTCGCGCGGATAGCTTTGCCCGTCGATAAGATCCTAGACCTTATTGCCTCATTCGCGAGCAAGCCCGCTCCCACAGGGTTAGCGCTGAACCTGTGGGAGCGGGCTTGCTCGCGAAGGCTGACTCAAGACCGCAACGGATCTTGAGCCATAAGCATCACGCCAACACACACCGCTCAAAAAACCGCTCCCGCCCCAGCACCATCAACGCCGCGCGCTTGTGCGGGAAGTCGAACTCTTTCTCGCAGTAAAAGCGCTGACCCTGCATATACCCGATCATCTTCGCGTTATCGGCGCGCGGCTCGGCGACCACCCGTTGGGTGCGGGGATCGTCGAGAAACAGGTAATGCGTCAACGCGGATAACCAGCTCGCCACCTTGTGCGGGCCGCGATGGTTTTCCTCGCCGACCAGCATGTGAATGCCACGATCGTAATCACCCGCCTCATAAAAAGGCGCAATGCGGTCTTCCTTGGCCCAGTACGCTTCGAAATAGGCAAACGGCTGATCATCGAAACAGCCGATCAGCGTCAGGGTGTGCGGATCGGCGTCGAGTTTGCCCAGGTACTCGCGATGCTGTTCGAGGCTGCCCTCTTCCTGCCAGAAACTCGCCACCCGCGCGCTGTTCTGCCAGCGGTTGAACCGCGCAAGGTCGAGGTCGATATCCACCGTTTGCAGGGAAATCCACGCGCCCAACCGTGCATCGAAACGCCGATACACTTCACCGCGCGGCTTCACTGGCCGCAACGGATGACGTTTGCCGCCGCTGATGACCCTCTGCTGCGGATAGCTGCCGGTCAGCGACGCCCCCAGCCAAGGCTGCGGCAACTGCCAGAACAACGTGCGCTCGCAGCGATACTGGCCGGCGATTTCGGTCCGGACCAGCAATCCGCTGAGCAAGGCTTCGACGGGAGCTTCTTCGAGGTGCCAGGTCAGGTGCTGGCAGGCCGGATCACGGGCAAACAGCCAATAACTGGCGGCCCACAATGCCTGAGTGTCGATACGTGTCTCGGGACGCACCTGCAGCTGCGGTTCGCGCATCAGGTGCAGCGTAATCAGCGGCTGCGCGTCGAGACTCAGGCTCAGTCGGCTTTCGGTTTCATCAGCGACAAGACGACTGCCGATCGGCAACGCCAAGGCAGTCAGGTCATTCAGATTGGGCATGGGTCAGGCTCACGATTCGTCGACAGTTAACTGAGGAACGTGAGCCATACTTGGAAATTTAGCGACGAACAACGCAAACCTCAGGATGACTTAACCACGATTTCGGTGATGATGTAGTCATTCCCTTTACCGGAGGCGACATGACTGACGATCTCCAACACCTCCTGCGATGAGCTTGCCGTAAACGTGCCTTCCAGCCATGCCTGAGATGTAATAGGGGTCTCGGGAGCAATAACTTGCGCTCCGGAATTGAGTGAGAGACGGGGAGTTTCATGAAAGAAAACATAACGGTGCACGCTTACTCCGAAGGTGTAACTCCGTCCCACCTCCAAATCCAGGAAATTCTTCCAGAGCACAATCCCAGCAGATTGGTGGGTAAATGTATTGTTATACAGTGCATATTTATTTCCATCCGGCTGGACAACCAGATCTCGGGGGTCCGCACCAGCCGCCCCCCTCTTCCAGCCATTCCAGTCATTTTTCCCGTCTTGCGCACTGAACGTAGTTCTATCTTCGTATTCCCACCGAATCTCAAGATTCAGCGGCGGAAACAATTCCGCGCAAGCACATTCAGCGTCCTCCAGCACGGCCTGGAAAACAAACGTGATGTCACTGCCGTGTTCCAGCTCCTGCAGTTGCTCCCAATTAATGATTCGACACCAACCAGCCTCAGCTTCTTCCTCCGTAAGAGGCTCGCCGTCAACGATGCGCAGCATAATTATCGAGCCGTCGGAAGCGTGCCCACAGACATGTAAAGTGGTCAGCTGACCGAACGCAATATTCCGCCACCGCGCCACTTTAACGGTGATACCGGGTGCTCCATCCTGTTTACGCAGGGTCAGTACCTTGCCGACAGCCTGCGGAACAGAAGGAAGTGGAAGGCGCGGCACAGACTTCAATGGGTGATTAGACATGGCAGATGCCTTTTCTGAATGAGGTGCCAACCATCAACGGGTCCAGCACTGAAAAGTCATCTAACCGTGAGCTCATTCGAACGTCTACTGTCATAACTGACAGTGTGATCACCTGAAAGCAGGAATTACGACGAATGGGTGACGGCTTCTTTCATGGAGTGGAAGCTTTCTCCGTCAATCCTGGTGAACCGGCACCACCGCGATCTTGTAAGGGTCGAAAATCTTCAGCATCTGGCCGTTGTCGCGCAATCCTTGCAGCAACTTGCCGAATGCCTCGCCTTTGATCGGTGCCTCGGGACGAAGAATGGCGTAGTGGTGATAGACCTGATCGATGCGCTGGGACACCAGCAACTGGTCAGCGACTTTCTCGTTGCGCAGCAGGTAATCGCTCAGGTAAGAGCGTGTCACCAGGGCAATGTCGGCACGCCCGCGCAGCACCATCAGCAGGTTGCTGTCGTGGGAATAGGTCAGCGTGGCGTTGTAGTTTTGTGCGAGGACTTTCGGGTCGGCATTGAAATTGGCGAATTCATAGTGATAGCCGCTGAACAACGCCAGCCGCTTGCCGGTGAGGTCGGCAAAATAGTTCTGCTGACGATTCGGTTCACGTTGTGCGACAAAAATCTCGGCGTCCTCCAGACCCATGTCGACGCTGGTGTGGGGAATGTCCTTCCAGCCCCAGCCCGGGTTCTCGAAAATTGCCATGTCCACCCGCCCCTGCTTGAAGTCACCGAAGCGTCGCGGAATGGAAGTCGGCACCAGCACGAACTGATAGTCGTTTTGCAACGCATTGAGCGCTTCGACCAGCTGCGGCAACAGACCGGTGTCGGCACCGGATTCCGGGCGCACGGTATAAGGCGGGAAATGCGCGGCACCGACCCGCACCAGCTGCGCAGCCGGGGACGGCAATACCCACAACGCCGCAAGCGCCGCCAGCAAAAGCCGCGAGGCCATCCGAATTGGCGAAGACATCAAACTACTCACTCCCCAAAAAATACGCATCAATCCATTCAAGCTAGGCGGTTTCGGCCACTTAGCCAGTTTTCTGCAGTCCTGCGCCACTATTGTTCTTCTTCCAGCACCAGAATCAACGCCTCATCGGCCAATTGATCGAGGTTCATGCTGCCGTCCGCGCGATACCAGGTCGTGGTCCAGGACAGCGCACCGGTCAGAAAACGGCGGGTGATGAACACGTCCCCGCGGATGAATCCCGCGTCCTTGGCTTCCCCCAGCACCTTCAGCCAGATGTCTTCATAGATGTCGCGCAGTGCCAGGACCCTTGCCTGGCCGTCTTCGGACAACGAACGCCATTCATACACCAGCACCGCCATGGCCTCGCCGCTGCCGCCCATGATCGACTGCAATTCGCAGCGAATCAACGCCAGCACGCGCTCGCGCACGTTATCGGCTTCGGCGATCGCGGCACGCATCAACGCGGTGTTGTAGCGAATGGTTTCCTCCATCACCGCCCGCAGGATCTCGTCCTTGCTTTTGAAGTGATGAAAAATGCTCCCCGACTGTATGCCCACTGCGCCGGCCAGATCGCGTACCGTGGTGCGCTCGAAGCCTTTATTGCGAAAAAGGTGAGCCGCGAATTGCAGCAGTTTGCCACGGGCGCTGTCCGGATCGGTCAACTGGCCGCTGTCAACCAGTTCGCGCATGACCTTCAGGGCTTTTTGCTCGTCCACCCGTTCTCTCCTACAGTCCTATTCACCGCTAAAACAGCGGGGTTGCGCGGGCAATTTAAGCTGACAATGGCAACCAAGCAAGCGCTCGGGCCGAAGATATTTCAGTCGTTTACAAACCAAGCGCTTGCTTGGTAGTCTCGATACGCATCTGTCGGAGGTGGCTATGGAAAGGGCTGTGCCTGGAACGATTCGCATCGGTTGCGCCAGCGCCTTCTGGGGCGACACCTCGACCGCCGCCGCGCAACTGGTGGAAGGCGGGCATCTGGACTACCTGGTATTCGATTATCTGGCCGAGATCACGATGTCGATCATGGCCGGTGCGCGGATGAAAGACCCACAGGCCGGCTACGCCAGCGACTTCATCGAAGTCCTCAGCCCTCTGCTGGGGCCACTCGCCGAACAGAAAATCCGCGTCATCAGTAACGCGGGTGGCGTCAATCCACACGCCTGCGCCGCCGCGCTGCAAGCGGCTTGCGACACGGCCGGCGTGTCGCTGAAGATTGCCGTGCTGCTGGGCGATGATCTGCAACCGCAGTTCAAACAGCTGAGCAGCCGCGGCCTCCACGAAATGTTCAGCGGCGCCCCTTTGCCGCCGATGTGCGTTTCCACCAACGCCTACCTCGGCGCGCCGGGCATTGTCGAAGCCTTGCGTCTGGGCGCGGACATCGTGATCACCGGGCGCGTGGTCGACAGCGCCGTGGTCAGTGCTGCGCTGGTGCATGAATTCGGCTGGTCCTGGCACGACTACGACAAACTTGCTCAAGCCGCCCTGGCCGGCCACATCATCGAATGCGGCGCCCAGTGCACCGGCGGCAATTTCACCGACTGGCGCGACGTGCCCGATTACGAACACATTGGTTTTCCCATCGTCGAAGTCAGCGCCGATGGCCAGTTCATTGTCAGCAAACCCGAAGGCTCCGGGGGCCTGGTTACGCCCCTCACCGTCGGCGAACAAATGCTCTATGAAATCGGCAACCCGCAGGCTTATCTCTTGCCCGACGTGGTTTGCGATTTCACTCAGGTCAAACTTCAGCAACAAGGCAGGAACGCGGTTCGGGTGCACGGCGCCAAAGGTTTGCCGCCGACCGGTCAGTACAAGGTCAGTGCCACGTATCCGGACGGTTTCCGCTGCACCGCCAGTTGCCTGATCGCCGGGATCGATGCGGTCGACAAGGCCCGTCGTGTCAGCGAAGCGATCATCAACAAGACCTCGGAAATGTTCAGCCAGCGCGGCTGGGCGCCCTACAGCGAAGTCAATATTGAACTGCTCGGCAGCGAGGCGACCTACGGCCCGCATGGCCAGCGTCAGGACAGTCGCGAAGTGGTGATCAAACTCGCCGTGCGCCACCCGAACAAGCAGGCGTTGATCGTGTTCTCGCGGGAAATCGCCCAGGCCGCCACCGGCATGGCACCGGGGCTGACCGGGATCGTCGGCGGGCGGCCGACGGTGTATCCGCTGATCCGGCTGTTCTCGTTCCTCATCGACAAAAGCGCCTGCACGCTGGACATTGATCTGAACGGTCAGCGTCACCCGTGCGCCCTGCCCGCCCTCGACGCGCTCGTCACCGCGGACCTGCCAGTGCCGTTCGACCCACCGAAACCCACGGGTCGCGCCGATGCCAGCGTTGCGCTGATCAAACTGGCGGTCGCGCGCTCCGGTGACAAGGGCAATCACAGCAACATCGGGGTCATGGCCCGCGAGCCGGAGTACCTGCCGTGGATCGCCGAAGCCTTGACCCCGGAAGTGATCGTCGACTGGATGAGCCACGTGCTCGACCCGGTTCACGGCCGCGTCGAGCGCTGGTATCTGCCCACGACCCACAGCCTTAATTTTCTGCTGGAAAACGCCCTGGGCGGGGGCGGCGTGGCCAGTCTGCGGATCGATCCGCAAGGCAAAGCCTTTGCCCAACAACTGCTGGACATCCAGATTCCGGTGCCTCAGCGCATCGCCGACCAGGTCAACTAGAGGATTGCCGCCGTGGCCTACGATTCGATTTTCAAAGCCGATCTGTTTGCCGGCCAAAACATCATCGTCACCGGTGGCGGCAGCGGCATCGGCCGTTGCACCGCTCATGAACTGGCGGCGCTCGGTGCCCATGTGCTGTTGATAGGGCGCAATGCCGACAAACTGAAATCCGTGACTGCCGAAATTGTCGAGGATGGCGGCAAGGCCGATTGGCAGACCTGCGATATTCGCGACGAAGACGCAGTCATGCATCTGGTCAGCGAACTGATCCGCAAGCACGGCCCGATCCACGGACTGGTCAACAATGCCGGCGGCCAATTCCCTTCGTCGCTGGCCTCGATCAATCAGAAGGGTTTCGAAACCGTGATGCGCACCAATCTGGTGGGCGGTTTCCTGATGGCCCGGGAAGTCTTCAACCAATCCATGAGCCAACACGGCGGCGCCATCGTCAACATGCTCGCCGACATGTGGGGCGGCATGCCCGGCATGGGCCACTCGGGCGCGGCGCGCTCGGGCATGGACAACCTGACCAAGACCGCTGCGTTCGAATGGGGTTACGCGGGGGTGCGGGTCAACGCGGTGGCGCCGGGCTGGATCGCTTCCAGCGGCATGGACACTTACGAAGGCGCGTTCAAAGCGGTGATTCCGACCTTGCGCGAACACGTGCCACTGAAACGCATCGGCACCGAATCGGAAGTCAGTGCGGCGATCGTTTTCCTGCTCAGCCCGGCTGCGGCGTTTGTCAGTGGCAGCACCTTGCGCATCGACGGTGCCGCCAGCCTTGGCGGTCGGGCATGGCCGATCCACAAGGCGACGAACAGTGAGTCGTACAACGGTTTCCACCGCGCCTATTTACCAGAAGTGCTTAGACCCGAAGTGCTCAAGGACAAGGAATAAGTCATGCCGGTGATTCAGTCGCAAGTCGACCCGTTGAGCGAACAGTTCGCCCAGAACCGTGCAGCGATGCTGGCCGGTATCGAGCAGGTTCGGCAGCTTGAACAAAACCTGCTGAACAAAGCGGCCGAAGCCAAACCCAAGTTTGACAAGCGCGGGCAATTGCTGCCCCGTGAGCGCCTTAACCTGTTGCTCGACCCCGGTGCGCCGTTCCTTGAACTGGCAAGCCTGGCCGGCTACAAATTGCATGACGACAAAGACGGCAGCTCGGCGGGCGGCGGCTTGATCGCCGGGATCGGTTATGTGTCCGGCGTTCGAGTGTTGGTCGTAGCGAACAACAGCGCGATCAAGGGCGGGACCATTTCTCCCAGTGGCTTGAAAAAGTCCCTGCGCCTGCAACAGATCGCCATGGAAAACAAACTGCCGGTGATCACCCTCGCCGAAAGCGGTGGCGCCAACCTTAATTACGCAGCGGAGATTTTCGTCGAAGGCGCACGCTGCTTTGCCAATCAGGCGCGGCTGTCGGCGATGGGCTTGCCACAGATCACCGTGGTCCATGGCTCGGCCACGGCAGGCGGCGCGTATCAGCCTGGACTGTCGGATTACGTGGTGGTGGTGCGTGGCAAAGCCAAGCTGTTTCTCGCCGGTCCGCCCTTGCTCAAGGCTGCCACCGGCGAGGTCGCCACCGATGAAGAACTGGGCGGCGCCGAGATGCATGCGCAAACCGCCGGCACCGCTGAATACCTGGCCGAGAACGATGCCGATGGCGTGCGTCAGGTGCGGGAGATTGTCAGGCTGTTGTCATGGAATGATCAGTTGTCCTGGTTACCCGAGCGCCAATGGGAAGAACCGTTGTACCCCATCGATGAACTGCTCGGGCTGATCCCGGATGACCCGAAAAAACCCTATGACGTGCGCGAAATCATCGCGCGAGTTGCCGACGGTTCGAACTTCCTCGAGTTCAAGAGTGAGTTCGATCAACAGACCGTCTGCGGTCATCTGCAGATTCAGGGTCGCGCGTGCGGGTTCATCGGCAACAACGGCCCGATCACGCCCAAAGGCGCAAGCAAGGCTGCACAGTTCATTCAGCTGTGCGACCAGAGCCGGACGCCGCTGCTGTTCTTCCACAACACCACCGGGTTCATGGTCGGCACCGAGTCGGAGCAACAAGGCGTGATCAAGCACGGCGCCAAGATGATCCAGGCGGTGGCCAATGCCCGGGTGCCGAAACTGACGATCGTTGTCGGTGGCTCTTATGGCGCCGGCAACTATGCGATGTGCGGCCGCGGCCTCGACCCGCGCTTCATCTTCGCCTGGCCCAACAGCCGCACTGCGGTGATGGGCGGTGCTCAGGCCGGCAAGGTCCTGCGGATCGTCACCGAGGCCAAACAGCTCAAGGACGGCCTGGTGCCTGACCCGAAAATGCTCGA
Organism: Pseudomonas sp. LBUM1670; assembly: GCF_059695695.1. Lineage (NCBI taxonomy): Bacteria > Pseudomonadati > Pseudomonadota > Gammaproteobacteria > Pseudomonadales > Pseudomonadaceae > Pseudomonas > Pseudomonas sp. LBUM1670. The sequence continues at coordinate 4,041,355 of NZ_CP166783.1, forward strand.
CATGCTGGAGCAGGTCACCGCGCAGAAACTCGACAGCCAGTCCACCGCGCTGTATGGCAGCGCCAATCTGTGGGACGACGGTTTGATTGATCCCCGGGATACCCGGACCTTGCTCGGTTACTTGCTGGACATCTGTCATGAGGCCGACGTGCGGCCACTGCAAACCAACAGTTATGGCGTAGCCCGGTTCTGAACCGGCCAGAGGAGAACAATAAAAATGATCTTCACCCAGGAACACGAAGCACTGCGCCGCACCGTTCACCAATTCGTCGAGCACGAGATCAACCCGCACGTCGGGGAATGGGAAAAGGCCGGGCGTTTTCCGATCCACGACATCTTCCGCAAGGCCGGTGAACTCGGCTTGCTGGGGATTTCCAAACCGGAAAAATTTGGCGGCATGGGGCTCGACTACAGCTATTCGATCGTCGCCGCCGAAGAGTTCGGCACCATCCATTGCGGCGGGATCCCGATGTCCATCGGCGTGCAGACTGACATGTGCACGCCAGCGCTGGCGCGTTTCGGTTCCGATGAACTGCGTGAAGAGTTCCTGCGACCGGCGATTAGCGGCGAACAGGTCGGTTGCATCGGCGTGTCGGAAGTCGGTGCCGGTTCCGACGTGGCCGGCTTGAAAACCACCGCCCGCAAGGACGGCGATGACTACGTGATCAACGGCAGCAAGATGTGGATCACCAACTCGCCGAGCGCCGATTTCATCTGCCTGCTGGCCAACACCTCGGACGACAAGCCGCACATCAACAAGTCGCTGATCATGGTGCCGATGAACACCCCCGGCATCAGCCTCAGCTCGCACCTGGACAAGCTCGGCATGCGCAGCTCGGAAACCGCCCAGGTGTTTTTCGACAACGTGCGCGTACCGCAACGCAACCGCATCGGTCATGAAGGCGCGGGGTTCATGATGCAGATGCTGCAATTCCAGGAGGAGCGTCTGTTCGGCGCCGCGAACATGATCAAGGGCCTGGAATACTGCATCGACAGCACCATCGAGTACTGCAAGGAACGCAAAACCTTTGGCAATGCACTGATCGACAATCAGGTCATTCACTTCCGCCTCGCCGAGCTGCAAACCGAAATCGAATGCCTGCGGGCACTGGTCTATCAGGCTACCGAGCAATACATCAAAGGTCAGGACGTCACGCGTCTGGCGTCGATGGCCAAACTCAAGGCCGGGCGCCTGGGCCGCGAAGTCAGCGACAGCTGCCTGCAATATTGGGGCGGCATGGGCTTCATGTGGGACAACCCGGTGGCCCGTGCCTACCGCGACGTGCGACTGGTATCGATTGGCGGCGGCGCCGACGAAATCATGCTGGGGATCATCTGCAAACTCATGGGCATCCTGCCGGGGAAAAAGAAATGAGCACCCTGCCGGTTTGCCAGACGTTATTGCTCGAACCGCATAACGGCGTGTTGCACATCACCCTCAACCGCCCGGAAAGCCGCAATGCCATGAGCTTGCAGATGGTCGCCGATTTGCGTTCGGTGCTGTCGGCAGTGCGCGATGACCGTGAGATTCGGGCCCTGGTCATTGGCGGTGCCGGCGGGCACTTCTGCGCCGGTGGCGACATCAAGGACATGGCCAATGCCCGTGCTCAAGGACCGTCGGCCTACCGCGATCTGAACCGGGCGTTTGGCGCGCTGTTGCAGGAAGTGCAACACGCGCCGCAAGTGGTGATCACGGTGCTGCAAGGCGCGGTGCTCGGCGGTGGTCTGGGGCTGGCGTGCGTCAGCGATGTCGCCCTGGCGGATCATCAGGCGCAATTCGGTTTGCCGGAAACCAGCCTCGGCTTGCTGCCCGCGCAGATCGCGCCGTTCGTGGTTCAGCGCATCGGTTTGACCCAGGCTCGACGGCTGGCACTCACCGCGGCGCGATTCGATGGCACACAGGCACGGCGCATCGGGCTGGTGCATTTTGTCGAGCATGACGCACAAGCGCTGGCCGAGCGTCTCGATGAAATTCTGGCCCATGTGCTGTGCTGCGCACCGGAGGCGAATGCGACGACCAAAAAGCTGTTGCTGGCGAGTGCAGGACAGCCGTCGGACGCGTTGCTGGATGAGGCGGCCGGGTGGTTCAGTGAGGCAGTGACCGGGCCGGAAGGCGTCGAGGGCACGATGGCTTTTGTGCAGAAGCGTAAACCGGGGTGGGCCATTTAATAGCTTCGCGGGCAAGCCTCGCTCCTACAGTCACCACCGTACCTGTAGGAGCGAGGCTTGCCCGCGAAAGGCCCTCAAATTCACCGAACAACCTGAGCGAAGCCCCTCATGCCCACCCTAAAAAAAATCCTCATCGCCAACCGCGGTGAAATCGCCTGTCGCATCCAGCGCACCGCCCAGGCATTGGGCTACCGTACCGTCGCCGTGTTCAGCGACGCAGATGCTGACGCGCTGCACGTACAGATCGCCGACGAAGCCGTCAACATCGGCCCGGCCCCGGTGCAACAATCCTATCTGAACATCCCGGCCATCCTCGACGCCGCCCGCCGCACCGGTGCCGACGCGATCCACCCCGGCTACGGTTTCCTCTCGGAAAACGCCGAGTTCGCCCGTGCCTGCCGAGACGTCGGCATGACCTTTATCGGCCCCAGCCCCGAAGCCATCGAACTGATGGGCAGCAAGCGCCTGTCGAAACTCGCCATGCTCGAAGCCGGTGTGCCGTGTATCAAAGGTTATCAGGGCGCCGGGCAGGATGATGCGACGCTGAGCCGCGAAGCCGAACGCATCGGCTTTCCGCTGATGATCAAGGCCAGTGCCGGCGGTGGCGGACGGGGCATGCGTCTGGTGCACGAGGTCAGTGATTTGCTGGCGCAGATCCGCACCGCACGCTCCGAAGCGCTGCATGGGTTTGGCAGCGATGAGCTGATCCTCGAACAAGCGTTGATCGACCCGCGGCACGTCGAGGTTCAACTGTTCGGCGACCACCAGGGCAACCTGATCTACCTCGGCGAACGCGACTGTTCGATCCAGCGCCGCCACCAGAAAGTCATCGAGGAAGCGCCCTGCCCGGTCATGACCGCCGAACTGCGTCAGGCCATGGGTGAAGCAGCGCTCAAGGCCGGTCGCGCGGTGAACTACGTCGGCGCTGGCACCGTGGAATTTCTGCTGGATGCGCGCGGACAGTTTTACTTTCTGGAAATGAACACCCGGTTGCAGGTGGAACACCCGGTAACGGAACTGATCACCGGCCTCGATCTGGTGGCCTGGCAACTGCACGTCGCCGAAGGGCTGCCGTTGCCGTTGCGCCAGGAGCAGGTGCAACTCACCGGCCATGCCATGGAAGTGCGCTTGTATGCCGAAGACCCGACCCGGGGGTTTCTGCCACAAACCGGGCGGATAACAGCCTGGGAACCGGCATCGCAGGGCGGTGTACGGATCGATCATGGCTTGATCGAAGGTCAGAACGTCAGCCCGTTCTACGACCCGCTGCTGGGCAAGATCATCGCCCACGGCGCCACCCGTGAAGAGGCCCGGCGCAAGTTGCTGCGAGCGGTGCAGGACAGCGTGCTGCTGGGCCTGGCGAGTAATCAGCGCCTGCTTGCCAGCCTGCTGGAGCATTCGCAATTCATCCGCGGCGAGTTCAACACCGGGTTCATCCCGACGTATTTTGCCGACCATCCCTGCCTGCACCCTCACGTACCCAGCGCCGAAGAACTGGCGATCGCTGCTGCGCTGTTCTACCAGGCTTCAGCGCTGGCTCATCCCGCCGCGCTCGCCGGTTGGCGCAATAACGCCAGTGTGCCGCTGCACTATCGCATCGGCCAGGAGGATCAGGACTGGCCGGTACAATTGAACGCGGTGCCGGGCGAACCGTACCGGATTCAAGTCGCCGGGCAGGCCTTCGAACTGAGCGTCATCCAGTGCGACGGACGCTGGGCCACCCTGGACATCGAAGGCATCCGCCAGCGTCATGCCTACCGTCTCGACGCCGGGCAACTCTGGCTCTTCACCCGTCCCGGAAGTCTGCGGCTGAAGGATTGCACACAGGCACTGGTCAGCAGCGAGGCCAGCGCCAGCTCCGGCACGCTCAAGGCACCGATGGATGGCGCCATCGTCGATGTGCTGGTGACTGAGGGCAGCCCAGTGAGCAAAGGCCAGCTACTGGTGGTGCTGGAAGCCATGAAAATGGAGCATCCGCTGAAATCAGGCATCGACGGCGTACTCAAGCGCTTGCAGGTCAGGGTCGGCGACCAGGTGAAAAATCGTCAGATTTTGTTGGAGGTCGAATAACCCGCTAGGCGGATCCGCCGGGTTTGGCTACGCTCAAGCCCTATCAGGATGCGGATACCAGGAACCCTGCAATGCCTCACTGGCTGGTGATAGATCTGGAAGCCACCACCGATGAAGGGGGTTGGCCGGTTACGGAAATGGAAATCATCGAAATCGGTGCCACGCTGGTGGACCGCCAAGGTCGGGAGCTGGATCATTTCCAGCGCTTCGTGCGCCCGTTGCGCCGGCCCCTGCTCACGCCGTTTTGCCGGGAGCTGACCCGCATCACACAGGCCAATATCGACAGCGCACAGCCGCTGACCGAGGTCTGGCCGGCCTTCGAGCGCTGGCTCGGCCAGCATCATTCGCGGCTGGAAGGCTGGGCCAGTTGGGGCGATTACGACCGTAAACAACTGCTCCAGGAATGGCAGCGCCTGCAACTCGACAGCCAACTGAGCCGCGTGCCGCACATGAACCTCAAGCAGCGCTTTGCCAAGGCCCGACGCCTGGAACGCCCGCTGGGGCTCAACGGTGCGCTGCAACTGGCGGGCATGCAGTTCACCGGCCAGCAGCACCGGGCGCTCGAGGATGCGCGCAATACAGCGCGTCTGTTACCGCTGGTTCTGCCCTTCTAGAGAGGTGACGCCGCCAAGAGCCTTGTGCATACTGGCCGGCCCTTTTTAGCCCTTTTCGAGGAATCGCCCATGTTTAAAGTCAACGAGTACTTCGACGGCACCGTCAAGTCGATCGCCTTTGGCACCGCTGAAGGTCCGGCGACCATCGGCGTCATGGCTCCGGGCGAATACGAATTCGGCACCAGCCAGCGTGAAATCATGCACGTGGTGACCGGCGCCCTGACCGTCAAACTGCCGGACAGCACCGACTGGGAAACCTTCACCGCTGGCAGCCAGTTCAACGTGCCTGCCAACAGCAAGTTCCAGCTGAAAGTGGCCGTCGACACCGCTTACCTGTGCGAATATCGCGGCTAAAACCCCGGGTTTTCACAGCGCAAAAAAAATGCCCGTGTTCAAGGACACGGGCATTTTTCATTCTGAGGCGTTTATTCCAGGATCGTGACCGGCATGCCGACTTCAAGCTGGCCATTGCCATCGTTGACCAGATTCTGACCGAACATCGCGCCCTCTGCCTGAGCACGGTATTTCTGCAAGGTCGCGAGCGGTTCACGATCATCGCTGCGTTCGCCGGTTTGCGGATCGATGGTGGTCAGAATGCAGCGCGAACACGGCTTGACCACGCGGAACTCGACATCGCCGATGCGGATACGCTTCCAGCCATCCTCGGCGTACGCCTCACTGCCCTCGATGACCAGATTCGGTCGAAAGCGCAGCATCTCCAGCGTGCGGCCGACTTTCAGCGACAAGTCTTCAAGAGACGCCTGCCCGATCAGCAATAACGGGAAACCATCGGCGAAGGCCACCTGATCGTCATCCTTTCCGTACCCCGCCTGTGTGGAGCGAGCGCGATCCAGCGGTACTTGCACAAGGCGTGTCGGTTTGCCGATGAATTCACTGACCCAGGTCCCCGCCTCGTCACCGGCATCGGGTACGCGCAGACTGTCTTTGAAAATCGTCACACCGCGTAGTTCAGCGTCGCTGGCGGGCAAGGCAATATCGATCGGCGAGTGGCCTGGAGCGCTGAGGGTCAAGCCACCGCCAGCGTTCCACAACGCCGACAACTGACTCATCTGCCCCACCACACGCTGGGTAAGAAAGCGCCCGCTGGCCTCGTCCACCAGCATCCAGCGTCGATCTCCGTCCAGACCCAGTTTGTCGAGGCCGACCTGTTGCAAAGGCTCGCCCTTGCAGGATTTCAACGGAAAACGATAAAGCGCGCTCAGACGCAGCATGGCCAGCTCCCTGGTAGGCAAAACGCCACCCTATACGAGCTTGCTCATTGAATCAAAGATCAAAATCCTCTGTAGGAGCGAGCTTGCTCGCGATGGTCGTTAACGATGACGCGCCCTCTCTGACTAAACGCGGTGCTTTCAAGACCATCGCGAGCAAGCTCGCACCTACAAGGACTGTAGCGTGATCAGGCTGGCACTTCGTCGAGCATCAAACGCTGGCGCACCACGTCGACCAGTTTGTCCGGCTGGAATTTGGAGAGGAAGTTGTCGCAACCGACCTTCTTCACCATCGAGTCGTTGAAGCTGCCGGACAGCGACGTGTGCAGCACGACGTAAAGTCCGCGCAGACGCGGATCGTTACGGATCTCGGTGGTCAGCCGATAGCCGTCCATTTCCGGCATTTCTGCATCGGTGAAGATCATCAGCAGTTTGTCGGTCATGTTCACACCGGTATCGGCCCAGCCCTTGAGCATGTTCAGCGCTTTCAAGCCGTCGCTGGCGATGTGCATCTTCACGCCCAACTGGCCGAGGGTGTCGCGCAATTGCGAAAGCGCCACATTGGAGTCGTCCACCAGCAGCACTTCGCGGCCACGGGCGCGTTCCAGTACCGGATCGTCGAGCTTGTCGCGGGACACCTTGGCGTTGTACGGGACGATTTCGGCCAGGACTTTCTCGACGTCGATGATTTCCACCAACTGATCGTCGACCTTGCTGATGGCGGTCAGGTAATGCTGACGACCGGCGCTGGTCGGCGGCGGCAGAATGGCTTCCCAGTTCATGTTGACGATGCGGTCCACGCCGCCGACCAGGAACGCCTGCACCGAACGGTTGTACTCGGTGACGATGATTGTACTGGTCGGGCTCGGCACCAGCGGACGCATGCCGATGGCCTGGGACAGGTCAATCACCGGCAACGTCTGGCCACGCAGGTTGACCACACCGCAGACAAACGGATGGCGCTGGGGCATCAAGGTCAGCTTCGGCAGCTGCAACACTTCCTGTACCTTGAAAACGTTGATCGCGAACAATTGCCGCCCAGCCAGCCGGAACATGAGAATCTCCAGGCGATTCTCACCCACCAGTTGCGTGCGTTGGTCTACCGTGTCGAGAATGCCGGCCATCAATGACTCCTGGGCTTGTTCTTATGAATTCACTAAAAAGGGTTATCGGCCGCTTTTTCCGGACCTTGACCCCCGTACAAAATGCCACGCGCAGGCATTGATGTCACATTAACATCATGTTTTACTGGCCCACCTCGATTTCATCTGCTTCAATCCCTGCGGCGCGACCACGGTCGGCACGACAGGTTCCCGTGCGTAAGGGATTCCCCTAGTAACAATCAGGCCCAACCTGATATTCGCGATATCCAATAGCCATTAATGTGACGCCATTCTCATTGCATGAACGGAGTCAGGCTTTTGTGTGCGATCGCAGGTCAGTGGCCATCCACCCTCTCGAACTCCCTCGTCCGCATCCGGGCCGGCCGGAGCGCGATCTCACAACGGGACTGCAACGCCGGGCCCCTGATCGTCCTCGCCGACACACACGACATTCCCTCATTTGACATGACGTTGTGGAGATAAGCATGCCGAACGACCGTAAAGAGTGGGCCCAGCGGCTCCCGGAATTTCTCGTCGAGGCTGAAACGCTCCTGGCCAAATCCGAGGAATGCCTGAGTCATTTGCAACTGATCAACAACGACAAGGACGCCATCGACTGCATGATGAGCACCCTGCTCAAACTGGCCAGCAAGGCCGATGCCCTCGCGCTGCTCGCGGTTTCGGAGTTTTCGCTGCACATTCATGGCCTGCTCAATCATGCCCAGAATCATGTAGACCTGCATGATCAGGCGCTGAGCGCGCTGAAAGACTGTTTCACCTTGATGGCGTGGCAGCTCGAACTGATCGATCAAAACACCGGCCAGCTCAGCCTGGATGACAGCGAACAGACATCGCTGATCGAGGCCTTTGCCTTTCAGGTCGGACAAAGCCGGTTTCAGCCACCCGCACATTCAAAACCGTTCAGGCTCGTTTCTTTTTCGGAACGCCAAGCTTAATTTTCCTGATAACTATGCGATGGCTCGTATTCTTATTGTCATGAAGCACTCTGTAACTTGAGCACGCTCATGTCGCAATTGAATACTTCATATCTGTTAACGACAACCCAATACAAATAACCCTCCCCTGCCAGCAAACTTTTCCATTGTGGAACTGATGCCCAGATCCTTTATTTCCTGACTGTACGGACATATATACCGAACGCGACCAACGGTATCTTAAGTGGTATTATGCCGACCATTAGTTGACGTCAATTAATGGCAGAGTGAGTCAGACAGAGACCCGTCAGTCAAAATGACCGGTCTGCCCGCAGCGAACATCCATTGGCTCCATCCGCTATGTACGCCAGCCTCAAGTCAATCACCATATGGCCACCCTCCCGAGAAAACGCGCGCCGGTTCACGCTGTTGCTGTGCACCTGCTCGGCGCTCGGCAGTCTGGCAATCTATTGCCTGTCCACTCGACTGCCACTAAGTCTGCTGCTGCTCAATATTGCGGCGCTGGCTTGCGTCCTGGTGCAGCATTGCCTCTCGCGCAAGTCTATAAAGTTCGAACCCCAGGAGCTGGCCGACCGATTACTGAAGGTTCAGGAAAACGAACGTCACCGGCTCAGTCGGGAACTGCATGACGATATCGGCCAGTTACTGACCGCGGCAAAACTTCAAAGTGAATGGCTCAAACGCCGTATGCCCGAAGAGCTGCAAGATCAATGCGCGACGCTCTGCGACACGCTGGAAGAAACCCTGACCAAAGTTCGTGATGTATCGGCCATTCTCAATCCCAGGCAGCTGACCAGCCTTGGGCTGGAAGCGAGCCTGCGTGCGCACTTGCTCAAGACACTGAGCAATACGCCGGTGCACTGGAGCCTGGAGTGCCATTCACGATTGACCGGTATACCGGAAGAAATGGCCGTGGCGGCCTTCCGAATCACCCAGGAAGCGGTGACCAATATATTGCGCCATGCCGAAGCGAAAAATCTGTTGGTACGCCTGCAACGCCAGCCTCAAGGCCTGACGCTGTTGATCAGCGATGACGGCCTGGGTTTCGCGCCGGCGACAGATCCCGGCCGTGAGGGACAACGTGGAATGGCCGGGATGTCGGAACGGATCGACCAGTTGGGCGGCACCCTGCGCGTGACCAGCGAGCCGGGTAAAGGCACTCAAATCGAAGCTCTTTTCCCGTGGGCGCCACGTGCGCTGGAACGGGCCAGTACGAATAAGGTTATGCATTGACTTGTAACTTACTTCTGGTGGATGACCACTCGCTGATCAGGGCTGGCGTGCGCGCTCTGGTGCTGGATATTCCCGGCTACGCGGTAATCGGTGAAGCCAATGACGGCTCGCAGTTGCTCGAGATGGTCAAGCTACTGTCCCCGGACATCGTGCTGCTGGATATTTCCATGAAGGAAACCGGAGGCCTTGAAGCCTTGCAGCAACTCAAGCGAGTACGCCCGCAAAGCAAAGTGCTGATCCTTTCGATGCACACCGACCCGGCGCTCATCATGCAGGCACTGGAATCCGGCGCCCACGGCTACCTGCTCAAGGACACAACGGCCACCGAACTTGAACATGCGCTGGAGGCCCTGCGCAATAACGAGCGCTACCTGAGCCCGGCCATTGCCCATACCGTTATCAACCAGGCGCTGACCCGGAACCAGAAGCACCAGCCGGAACCCGCCGACTCGCACAACCTGACAGCGCGCCAGCTGGAAATCCTGCGGCTGATTGTTCGCGGAAAATCCACCCGGGAAATCGCCAACGGCCTGGCCCTTAGCATCAAGACGGTTGAAACCCATCGCTCGCAGATCATGAAACGCTTGCAGATCTACGATGTGGCAGGCCTGGTCCTGTTCGCCGTGCGTGAGCAAATCATCAGCCTGGACGATTGATCGCTGCCGGAACACTCAGCAGCGGCGAATTCTCGGGCAAATGCACCCGCAGTGCCGCCCGGCGCGCCGTGAAGCGCAGGCTCTCACCTTCCAGCGGTTCGCCATCAAGGTTGATGAAGAGGCCTTCCGACACCTTGATCTCGACCCATGGCAAGCGGGCGCGCACAAACATGCTGTCGATACCGAAGCCATCGGCGAGCAAGCTTTTCAAGGTCCCGACCACTTCCTGTGGTGCAGGCAGAATGCTGATATCCAGCAGACCGTCATCTGCCAGTGCGTGCGGGCACAGCACATGACCACCGCCCGCCTGTCGGCCGTTGCCGATGCCCAATGCCAGCAGCTCGCCACTCCACTGAAAATCCGGGCCATGCAGCTCACCATAGGCTGCATGCAACTCGCTGAAGCGTGACAAGCCGGTGAACAGATAAGCCGCGCTCCCCAGCACTTTTTTCAAGTCTTCCGAGGTGTTCGCCGTGACCTGGCTACCGAAACCGCCCGTGGCCATGTTCAGGAATACCTGTCCTCCGACCTCGCCCAGATCAATGGCACGCGGTTCGGCGTCCAGAAGATTCAAGGCTTGAGCGGGTTCCAGAGGCACACCGGCAGCGCGGGCGAAATCGTTGGCGGTGCCCAATGGCATCAACACCAGACTGGTCTGCGTCGAATGCGCCGCCATGGCCTCGGCAATATCGCGCAACGTCCCGTCACCACCGCCGGCGATGAGTTGCGTATAGCCTGCCGCCAGCGCTTCATCGACCAATCGCTGTGCGTCGCCGGCCTCCCAGGTCAGTCGAACAGCCAACTCCCAGCCCTGTGCGCGCCGTTCTTCGACGGCTGCCCGGACTTCCTCGTTGAGCGCTTGCTTGCCGTGCAGGATCAACAGTGCCTTGCGTTCGCCCATTGTGATCACTCCCATGATTGAATTCCGTTTGGGAAATGTGACCCCGTTGGGCCCTATAAAAGTCGAAAAAAAATGAATTATTTCAAGTCGAGCGGCATTGAGGTCCTACAAGGCGGGATTTTTTCTTACAAAACCTGAGGAATCGGCTCAATTGACCCCCCACTCTGATTGGTACAACTTGACGGTACGGTTTATCAGTCTTCAGCAGGAACTACAGGGACGTATCATGCAAAGCCATGACATCAGGTTACCGGTTACTCCGGTCACACCGCTCGCAGAAAGGCGGGCCAGCTATCAAGCCGAATTCAATAAATGCGCAAAACCCACTGGAGAAGTTGAAATGGAACCTCGTGTCGTTGAGCTGGAAACGCACCTCAAGTACATCCGTAGAGACATGGAAGAAGTCCGGGGTGACGTCAAATCCATCAAACACAGACTCGCCTACTCAGCCGGCGGCACAGCCGTGGTTCTCGGACTTCTGGGATGGATCGCCAACAGCCGTTTTGACCAGTTGGTGGCACTTCTCGCTCGATAAGAGGACGCCATAATCGCAAAACCCGGCTCGATGAACCGGGTTTGTGTGACAGGTGTGCGGCAGGGATCAGCCCAGGACTTCGCTCAGCGGGATGAAGCCTACGCTGTCACCTTCCACCAGCGTGCAATCTTCCCGCACTTCGACCAGACCATCGGCCCACGCAGCGCTGCGCAGCACACCCGAGCTCTGATTCTTGTAAATGATTGCCCGGCCGTTCTCCATACGTCCTCGCAAGTACTCGCGTCGATTGCCTGCCTTGGGCCAGACAAATCCTGCCGGCACTCGCACCTTCAAGGGTTCAACGTCTTTTACACCCTGACGGCGCAAGAGATAGGGCCTCGCCAACAAGGCAAAGGTCACCAGGGTCGACGCCGGGTTACCGGGCAACCCGATCACCGGTACCCCACGAAAGTGTCCGAACGTCAGCGGCTTGCCCGGTTTGATCGCGAGTTTCCACAACGTGAGCTCGCCCTCTTCCCGCAGGGCAATGCCCAGAAAATCGGCTTCACCTACCGATACGCCACCGGTCGACAGTATCAGGTCGACATCCTTTAACTCGCCGAGGCGAGCACGAGTCGTCTCAAGGTTATCTGGAAGAATGCCGGCGTCGATCACTTCACAGCCCAAACGCTGCAACCAGCTGCAGAGCAACACTCGGTTGCTGTTGTAGATCTGGCCCGGCCCCAGCGCCTGACCCGGCTCAACCAGTTCATCACCGGTGGAGAGTACCGCAACGCGCACCTTGCGAATCACATCCAGCTCGGCGCATCCCAGTGATGCAGCAAGCCCCTGCTCGATCGGCCCAAGGCGTGTGCCCGCAGCCAGAATCAGCTCGCCGACAGTGGCTTCCTGGCCTTGTGGCCGAATGTTTTGTCCTGACGTGAGGGCCTCGATGAAACGTACTCGCTCATCGGCCAGGACCTCGGCGTTTTCCTGCATCTCGACACAGTCGGCACCTTCTGGAACAGGCGCACCGGTAAAGATTCGCGCGCAGGTGCCGGGCTTCAAAGGTTGCGGAGCGTTACCTGCAAAAATCTTCTGGCTGACTGACAACGGCTCTCCCGTCCAGTCGGCCATGCGCAGGGCGTACCCGTCCATCGCACTGTTGGGCCACGGTGGCAGATCAAGTGTCGAGACCAGGTCGGCGGCCAACACCCGGCCTTGAACCTGCGCCAACGGCAAGCGTTCACGCTCGGTAATCGGCGTGGCTTCCGCCGTTTCCAGCAAGCGCGCCAGTGCCACCTCGACGGCCATCAGGCTGCCTGTCTTGCCTGGCTTACCCGCGGGATTCACAGGGAGCCGCCTGTTTCAGATGAGCAACGAAATTGCACGGTCGGTGCCGGGAATCCAGTTGCTCGGCAAGAATGCCATCCCAGCCTGTGCGCACGGCGTTGGTCGAGCCCGGCAAGCAGCACACCAGCGTGCCGTTGGCGAGTCCGGCAAGGGCACGGGATTGGACAGTGGAGGTGCCGATATCCGCCACCGATATCTGGCGGAACAGCTCACCAAAGCCGTCGACCTGCTTGTCCAGCAGGCAGCTCACCGCTTCGGGGGTGCTGTCGCGCCCCGTGAAGCCGGTGCCGCCGGTGATCAACACGACCTGCACGACATCGTCGGCAATCCAGTTGGCCACTTGCGCGCGAATTTTGTAGAGGTCATCTTTTAACAGAACCCGGAAGGCCAGATTATGTCCGGCAGCGCTCAAGCGGTCAACAAAGACCTGGCCTGACGTGTCGGTTTCCAGGGTACGGGTATCGCTGACCGTCAGCACCGCGATGTTGAGCGGCGCGAAAGGTACATCAGCCTTGGCGTTCATAGGCTCGTCCAGTTGTAGGAGAAACAGCCCGGTGTTATATCACAGCGCCCCCTTTTTTTGCCGCCCCCATGGAGACCTGCCATGACCCTGAATACACAGTTGTCACCCTGCTCCATTCTGCTCCTGGCAGGTGGTCGCGGCCAACGCATGGGCGGTCAGGACAAAGGGTTGATCGAGTGGCAGGGGGAGCCGCTGATTGCACATCTTCATCGCAAAACCCGCTCGCTGAGCGATGACCTGATCATCTCCTGCAACAGAAACCTGGAAAAGTACGCGCCCTACGCCGACCGGCTGGTCCATGACGACGAAGGTGACTTTCCGGGGCCCTTGGCCGGTATCTGTGCAGGCCTGAAGGCCGCTCGCCATGAATATATGATGGTGTTGCCGTGCGATGTACCGCGCATCGATGCCGCGCTGCTCCACAGCATGCGCGAAGCTGCCAGCCAGCACCCGGACAAACCCATGATGTTGCGTCATGGCGAGCACTGGGAACCGTTGCTCTGCATCATCCCCGTGGCCCTGAGCGAAGCGTTCGAAAGGGCCTGGCAGGACGGCGAACGCAGCCCGGGTCGCCTCATGCGCAAACTGGGCGCTACGGCCCTGCAATGCCCTGACAACGATCCTCGCCTGGCCAACCTCAATACTCCGGAACTGCTGAGCGCTCACAACACCGTGTCAGATTGACACTAGCCAAGGAACTTGCGCGCGTTGTATACGTCTGACGGTCAGTAACCAAAAGAATTCCTATTCGGAGACACACCCATGACACACCGGACCCTCGCCTCTTTCATGCTCGCACTGGGCCTCGCGACCCTTGCAGGTTGCTCCTCGCCTGCTGTGATCACCTTGAATGACGGTCGCGAAATCCAGGCCGTCGACTCGCCAAAATACGACGACGACTCTGGTTTCTATGAGTTCGAGCAACTGGACGGCAAGAAAACCCGCGTCAACAAGGATCAGGTTCGTACCGTTAAAGAGTTGTAACTTTTACGGCGATACCGGATACAGAAAAGCCCGCTGTGAACGCGGGCTTTTTCATGGCTGAAAAACGGCCATCACCATTGCAGGGTGATGGTGCTTTCAAAGTCTCTTTGCTCACCGGTAACCGGATCCACAAACCGCAGCCCCTGAGCCAGAAGCTTCAACGGGTTGGCATAGTCGTCTTCGACATCCTTGAGCACGTGCGGATAGAACGGATCATTGCAGATACTGGCGCCCAGGGCCGTCATGTGTACCCGCAGCTGATGCTTCTTGCCCGTCACCGGGTAAAGCCCGTAACGCCAGAGATCACCGTTCTTCTCCCTGACTTCGACAGCCGTCTCGGTATTGCTGACGCCCGGTCCTTCCTGCATGCGGAAGAAAGGCTCGCCATCGATGAGTCGACTCTTGTGAACCAGGGGAAAGGCCCGTTCAGGTAATGCCCTGGCAATGGCTTCGTAGCGTTTTTCGATCTGCCGCGCAGGAAACAACGACTGGTAGGCGGAACGGCTCTGGGGGTTGGCTGAAAACAGCACCAGCCCCGCCGTATGGCGGTCTATGCGATGCAAAGGCACGAGATGCGGGTTATCGAGTCGGCGGATCAACCTCCGTAGCAGCGTCTGCTCTACGTATTCGCCCGCCGGCGTCACTGGCAGAAAATGCGGTTTGTCTGCCACTACCAGATGCTCATCCGCATACAGAATCGACTCGATCACAGGGATCGGTTTTTCGTCCGGTACTTCCCGAAAGTAGTGAATTCGCAGACCTTCCTTGTAAGCAAGATCAAGGGCAATTGGCACGCCTTGCCCGTCCAGTACGCGGCCACGAGCAATTCTGTCCAGCCATTGTTCGCGACCGATGGCACTGAAGTGTTCACACAAGCAATCGAGCACGGTCTGCCACGGCCCAGGCGGCAAGTAGAGTGTGCTGGCCTGGTTGTGTGCAGCAGAAAAAGATGAAGTGGACATACGAACGCTCTAACCCTCAATACAGGGCGGCATTATCCAGCAGTGGCTGGAACGAACCTAGAAGAGAATCCTCAGGCCGGGATCGACTGCGTGCGCGCCGCCGCTTCGGTGAACTCCTTGAGCCAGCGCAATACATCGACCGCTTCCCAGCGCCCCGGATCATAAATTGCGTACAACAACCCCTGATAGCCCACGACATCCAGCTGCCGGTGATATCCCGCACGCTGGAAGAGTGCTTCGATTTCGGCGAAACAGGTATTGAAATGCAGCTTGTTGAACGGGGTTTTCCCTTCCGTGACCAGGCCGTCCAGACGCAATTCGATAACGGCGTCACGCACTACGTCCACCGACATCCGGTTCACGCTGCTCTTCAATTGTTCGACATTGACCACGACTCACCCCTCTTACGCTCGGCGTGCCCCTATCCGGATAACAGAAAGTGCAGGGGCAGGCTTTTTGAATAACTGTATGCGCATACAGTACCCGAACACGAAGACTTAAGCCAAGGGATCAGTCGTAAAGCTCGACCGTCGGGAAGATTGTCACAAAACCCGATCAGCGAGGAAATCCACCACCTGATCGGCACTGAACGGCCAACCCAGTTCAGCGCCGGTATCGACTCGCCTTAATACCGGAATACGCAGGCTGTAGGCTTCGAACCATGTTTCGTCGTCAGCGATATCTACCAGCTCCACCAGCAGACCGCGTTCGACGAACTCCATCAGCATGGCTTCCGCCACTTCACAGAGGTGGCACCCAAGGGTGCCGAACAGCTGACATTCAGGAAGCATGAGCGCTCAACCGAAAAATTAAGTGATTATTCTAGGCTTGCCCCGAAAAGCCGTCGAGCCATTGAATCGTCGGCTGGAGCATGATCGGAGCGGTTGCGGTAAAACCCTGACGCACATCAGTCGCCCGGAATGTCTTTTACGCGATGCTCACGGCTTTTTTGCCTCTACGCTTGAGTAGCCAGCGCTTGTCATCGGAGTTTTCGTGTTCGCCAACCTGCTGATCATTCTCGCCTCCTCCCTGGTGGTGATTGCATTGTTCCAGCGCCTGCGCCTGCCACCGGTGCTGGGCTACCTGTGCGTGGGGCTGATGATCGGCCCGACGGCATTCAACTGGATCAATGAAAGTGAAGAGTTGCCCGACCTCGCCGAACTCGGGGTGGTGTTCCTGCTGTTCTCCCTCGGGCTCGAATTTTCCCTGTCGAAAATGCTCGCATTGCGCAAAGTGGTGTTCAGGCTCGGCGGCCAGCAAGTGCTGGTCACCACGCTACTGCTGGGCAGTTTGCTGATGCTGTTCGGTATGCCGGTTACGCCCGCGCTGCTGCTTGGAGCCGGTCTGTCGCTGTCTTCCACTGCCATTGTCAGCAAGGAACTGGGCAGCCTCGGCGAGATTTTCAGCAGCCACGGCCAGAATGCCATCGCCGTATTGCTGTTCCAGGACGTCGTGGCTGTGTTGTTGTTAACCCTGGTGCCCGTGTTCGCCGGCAGCAGCGATCAGGCCTGGTATTGGGCACTGCCCGTGACACTGGGCAAGACCGTTGTGCTCTTTGTCGGCCTGCTGATGGCCAGTCGATGGTTGCTGCCACGGCTGTTCCATGAAGTGGCGGCGGCCCGTTCCGCGGAACTGTTTGTACTGTTGGCGCTGGTGATTGTTTTGCTGACGGCCTGGCTCACTCACCTGCTCGGACTCTCCCCTGCCCTGGGTGCCTTTCTCGCCGGCATGTTGTTGGGAGAAAGCCATTATCGACATCAGATCGAAGCCGACATCCGCCCGTTCCGCGACATTCTGCTCGGGGTGTTCTTCGTCAGCATTGGCATGCTCATCGACTTGCAGCTGTTCGTCAGCCACGGCTTGCTGATTTTCGGTCTGACCCTGGGGTTGCTGCTGATCAAGGGGTGCGTGGTCGCGCTGCTGGTCAAATGGCGCGGCAGTGATGTTGAAACTGCCTGGCGCAGCGGTCTGGCACTGGCTCAGGGCGGCGAGTTCTGCTTCGCGCTGATGGCGCTGATGCAACAGAACAAACTGATGCCCGCCGACCTCGGCGGGCTGCTGCTGGCCGCGACCTTCTGCTCGATGCTGCTAACGCCGTTGCTGCTGCGTGCTGCGCCCCGCATCGCAACTCGTCTGCACCGCAAGCCCAACGAAGAAGCCAAGCTCGAGGAAATAAGCGCGCTTAACGCCGGATTGCACAGCCATGTGGTGATCTGTGGCTACGGTCGCGTGGGTCAGTCGATCGGGCGAGCGCTGCGCAATGCGCTGCAGCCCTATATCGCGCTGGACACCGATCCGGTGCGTGTCCAGGAAGCCGCCGTGGGTGAAACCTGTGTGCACTATGGCGACTCACGGCGCGGTGAACTGCTGCTGGCGGTAGGGCTGGCGCGCGCCAGGCTGCTGGTGATTGCCGTGGACCAGGCCGATATCGCGTTACTGATTCTCAAGGAGGCGCGCCGATTAAACTCGACTGTTCCAATCCTGGTACGCACTCGGGACGACAACCAACTGGCCGAGTTGAAAGCCGCCGGCGCCAGCGAAGTCGTGCCCGAATTACTGGAGTCGAGCCTGATGCTCGCCTCCCACGCGTTGATCATGCTGGGTTTACCCGCGCATCAGGTCCAGGAGCGGGCCGACCAGATACGGCGTGACCGCTATCGCCTGCTGCACGGCTTTTATCCCGGCGCCAACGATGAAGAGAACTGACTCAATCCTGGCTCACAGCGCCGATCTTGTGCACCGAGAGGTCTGCGCCGTAATACTCTTCTTCCTGGCTCAGGCGCAGGCCATGAAGCGCCTTGATCACGCCATACACCGCGAAGCCACCGGCCAGCGCCACGACCACTCCCAGCGTGGTCCCGATCAACTGGCTGATCAGGCTCACGCCGCCCAGACCACCCAATGCACTCTGGCCGAAGATGCCGCACGCGACTCCGCCCCAGACACCGCACAGGCCATGCAACGGCCAGACACCCAATACATCATCGATGTGCCATTTGCCTTGGGCAGCGGTAAAGCACCAGACAAACAGCGCCCCGGCGATGGCGCCCGTCACCAGTGCTCCTACCGGGTGCATCAGATCGGAACCGGCGCAGATCGCCACCAGCCCGGCGAGCGGGCCGTTATGCAGAAAGCCCGGGTCATTGCGCCCGACGATCAGCGCCGCCACGGTGCCACCGACCATGGCCATCAACGAATTCACCGCCACCAGCCCGCTGACCCCTTGCAAGGTTTGCGCGCTCATCACGTTGAAGCCAAACCAGCCAACGATCAGGATCCACGACCCCAACGCCAGAAACGGAATGCTCGAAGGAGCGAAAGCCACCAGTTTTCCTTCGCGATAGCGACCTTGTCTTGGCCCGAGCAACAACACCGCCGCCAGTGCCAGCCAGCCGCCCATGGCGTGAACCACCACCGAGCCTGCGAAATCATGGAAACTGGCACCAAAGCGCGCCAGCAACCAGGCTTGCAGGCCAAAGTTGCCGTTCCAGATCATGCCCTCGAAAAACGGATAGATGAACGCGACGATCAACGCTGTCGCACACAACTGCGGTACGAACCGGGCGCGCTCGGCGATGCCCCCGGAAATGATCGCGGGTATCGCTGCCGCGAACGTCAGCAGAAAGAAAAACTTCACCAGGCCATAACCATGATCGGCATTGATCACCGCCGCCGGTTGCAGAAAGGTCACCCCATATGAAATCCAATAGCCTATAAAGAAGTAGGCCAGAGTCGAAATGGCGAAGTCGCTGAGGATCTTCGACAAGGCGTTGACCTGGTTCTTTTGTCGAACCGTACCGACTTCAAGAAAGGCAAAACCGGCGTGCATGGCCAAAACCATGACAGCGCCAGTCAAGATGAACAACGTGTTGGAGCTATGGACCAGACTGTCCACAGCGCTTTGCAGATTTTCCATAAAGTTGGCAGACCTGAAGGCTAAAAAGCACCAAAGCAGTTCGCGCAGACAATTCATGCACCAAGTTACAACCTGTCCGGATCAACACATTGACCCTGATGAGCCGCTTTGGCGCACAAGGCGAGGAACCTTTGCGCGGGTTTTCATTATTTGAGATAAGGTTTTGCTTGTTTCCTGCACAGCAACAGCGCAATCACGCGGGCTGGCGCACCACGACATAGCAAAAGTTGTACCAGTGATTTGTACTGAACCTTCACGCAACGCTCATACTCGAACGCAACAGAAGCCACTTACGGAGATCACCAATGGCCAGCATCAAGGCAAAGACTGCTCAAGAAATTCTGATGAACGATTTTCAGACACTGGTCAGCGACACTGAACGGTTGCTGGAACACACTGCAACATTGGCTGGCGATCAGGCTGATGAGTTGCGTGAGCAAATCCACGACAGTCTGCTGCGTGCACGCGAAACCTTGAAACTGACCGAAGACTCCCTGCGCGAACGTGGGAAAGCCGCCGTTACCGCCACCGAAGACTATGTACAGGCCAACCCATGGCAATCGGTCGGGATCGCGGCCGGTGTGGGTTTCCTGATCGGTCTACTGGCAACCCGGCGCTGATTATGGCGATCGGCGAATCCGGCTCGTCCGCGACGGGCCCAAGCTCCTCACCCCGGCGCATGGGTGCCGCATTTCTTGGATTGCTGCACAGCCATGTCGAACTGTTCGGCATCGAATTGCAGGAACAAAAAGCCCGCACCGTCAGCCTGTTGTTGTTCGCAGGCCTGGCGCTGGTGTTTGCCTTGCTGTTGCTGGTGGGGTTGTCGACGCTGGTGCTGATCCTGTTTTGGGACACCTATCGCCTGCCCGCCATCATCAGTCTCTGCGTGTTCTACACCCTTGCCTGTATCTTCTGCGGGATGCGTTTGAGGGCGGCGATTTTCGATGAATCCTCACCCTTCCATGGCACCCTGGAAGAATTGGCCAATGATCGGGAGCGCCTGCTGCCATGAGCCTTCCTGAACTGCCTAACAACAGCTCGCGCACGGAAATGCGCAAGGCGTTGATTCGCCTGCGCATGGAAATGTATCGCCAGGAAATTCGCCACGAATCCGCTCACCTGCTGCAACCCTTGCAGCGGGTGCGCGGGATGACGCAAAACCTGCAAGACGGTTTTGGCATCAAGCACGCGCCACTCTGGGGCATGGCGGCGGTCACCTTACTGGGCTTTTTGACCGCCAAGGGCGCCAAGAGCGGCGGCGTGAGCAGCCTGACTCGACTGGTACACCTGGGCACCACCCTGGGGCCCTTGATCAAGTTGGTCATGCAAGGCTCTTCGCCTAAACACTAAAGCCACTATCTGGCTGCATTCTTGCAACATCACCGGTATGAACCTCTTTTGGAGAGGTTCATACCTGCGTGCCTTGCCGGCCATCAGGTTTCATCCAAAAAACAAGATCCACCAAGGAGGCCTCGTGATCGACGGGCAACCGCTCGCCTGCTTTCAACCGTTCATCGATACCGCCACCGGTCGTATCGCCGGCGTCGAAGCATTGGGTCGACTGCGCCAGGGCGACGGTCAACTGGCCTCTGTGGGACCGCTGTTTGCCGACCCGCGAACCCCTGCCGTCGCCCTCCGTCGTCTGGATCGCCAGATCCGTGATAACGCCCTGAGCCGTTTGAACGCGGCGCCCGCCGACTGGTTTCTCAGCCTGAACATATCGCCGCGCTGGATCAGTCGCTTGCGCCCGGACCAGGCGCTGCCGAGCCTCAAGCAATTGGACCGGCACGGTGTCGACCCACGGCGAATCGTTTTCGAAATCACCGAACTTGGCGGCAACATCCAGCGCCTGGCAGACGTGGTAGCGCGATACCGGCAAGCAGGTGCACGGATCGCCATCGATGATTTCGGCGCCGGTTACTCACAGCTCGATCGCGTGCTCGCCCTGCAACCGGACATCCTGAAGCTGGATATGCGGCTGTTCCAGGCCGCTGCGTTGGGCGGGCCGAGCAGCGATGTGGTCAAGGCACTCGCGCAAATGGCGGAAAAAACCGGGTGCTGGATCATAGCCGAAGGGGTGGAAACCGAAGCGCAACTGAATTTTGCCCTGGAGTGTGGCTCGCGCTACGTGCAGGGTTTTCTGTTCGCCCGCGCGCAAGTGGACTTCTTTGCCACCGACGCTTTTGTCGAGCGCTTCGCCGAACTGCGTCAGCGCTATGTCCAACAAAAACTGGCTGAACGCGGCCGGCTGATGATCCTGCGTCAGCAACTCGCCGAGCTGATGGCGATCCTGCAAGCCTGGGCCCAGGCTCATGCGCCGCTCAGCGCCTTGCCACAGCTGGACGCCTTTCCCTGGCTGTTGCGCTTCTATCAATGCGACCGCCACGGCACGCAATTGACGCCGAACCTGGAATGGCGCAACAACGGCTGGGAAGCCGATGATCGCTACCTGGGACACAACTGGTCATGGCGTCCGTACTTCTATCATTTGTTGGCAGAGGGTTGGGACGAGCGTCGGCTGACGCTTTCCAATACTTACCGTGATGCCACCAGCAACCAGTACTGCCTCACTGCCGGACAGTTTTTCAACAACGGCGAGCGACTGCTGCTCATCGATATCGACGCCGCCGGGCTGTAGTTCCGCTTGCAGGCACCGTTGCGAAACGGGAAGCTAGGCGCTCAGTCACCTGACGGAGAGAACCAGCCTTGGATTGGCAAACCCTGCTCACCCGCGAACGCCTCGGAAAGCCGCTGCACAGCCCGGAAGAACTCGGCCGCAGCCCTTTCCACAAAGACCACGACCGCATTATTTTCTCCGGAGCCTTTCGCCGCCTCGGGCGCAAGACCCAAGTCCATCCCGTCACTAGCAACGATCACATCCACACGCGCCTGACCCACTCACTGGAAGTCAGTTGCGTCGGCCGTTCGCTGGGTATGCGCGTCGGCGAAACCATCCGCAGCGCCCTGCCTGACTGGTGCGAACCCAGCGACCTGGGCATGGTGGTGCAATCGGCTTGCCTGGCCCACGACATTGGCAACCCGCCTTTCGGTCACTCCGGCGAAGACGCGATCCGTCACTGGTTCCAGCAAGCTGCCGGCCGTGGCTGGCTGGAAGCAATGAGTGAAGTCGAACGCAATGACTTCCTCAATTTCGAAGGCAATGCCCAGGGCTTCCGGGTGCTCACCCAGCTGGAATATCACCAGTTCGATGGCGGCACCCGGCTGACCTACGCCACGCTGGGTACGTATCTGAAATACCCGTGGACGGCCAAGCACGCCGATTCACTGGGTTACAAGAAGCACAAGTTCGGCTGCTATCAGAGTGAACTGCCGCTGCTGGAGCAGATCGCTCATAAACTCGGCCTGCCGCAACTTGAGGAACAGCGCTGGGCACGCCATCCGCTGGTGTATTTGATGGAGGCCGCGGACGACATCTGCTACGCGCTGATCGACCTCGAAGATGGCCTGGAAATGGAGTTGCTGGAGTACGCCGAAGTCGAGTCCCTGTTGCTGGACCTGGTGGGCGACGATCTGCCGGAAACCTTTCGTCAGCTCGGCCCGAAAGATTCGCGTCGGCGCAAACTGGCAATCCTGCGGGGCAAAGCCATCGAGCACCTGACCAACGCCGCAGCCCGTGCCTTTGTCGAGCAACAGAACGCGTTGCTGGCCGGCACGCTGCCTGGAGACCTGGTGGAACACATGCACGGTCCCGCCAAACGCTGCGTCCTGAATGCCAAAGACATGGCGCGCAAAAAGATCTTCCAGGACAAACGCAAGACCCTGCACGAGATCGGCGCCTATACCACGCTGGAAATCCTCCTCAACGCCTTCTGCGGCGCAGCGCTGGAACAGCACAACGGTCGGACGCCGTCCTTCAAGAGCCGTCGCATCCTTGATCTGTTGGGCAACAACGCGCCCGACCCTTATGGTCCGTTACACACTTCGTTCCTGCGCATGATTGATTTCATCGCCGGCATGACCGACAGCTATGCCAGCGAAATGGCCCTGGAGATGACCGGCCGTTCCAGCCACTGACAAAACCCGGCTGATCAGCCATTACGCCATCAGGAATGGCTGATCAGTCCCTGAAAGCCCAAGTGCGTTCAGCATTCGCCGAATTCCCCTACACCTCGCGCCGAGCAAACTGATCGATTGCTCGCCATTCTCGCGAAATAATGACAGGCCCCTCTGTATGAGAGATTAACAGTGAGTAATCCAACGTTCGAAGACGATTTGCGCATCCTGCTGGTGGAAGATCATCCCTTTCAACTAAGGGCGACTCAGTACCTGCTTGAAAGTTACGGTTTCACTCAACTGACGACCTCCGACAGTGCCCAAGGTGCCTTGCAACAAATGCTGGCGGCGGTGCAACCGTTTGACATTCTGTTGTGCGATCAATGTTTGCCCGATCTTCCCGGGCTGGACCTGGTCAAATTCGCCAGTCATCGAGGAATGATCAGACAGGCAATACTATTAAGCAGTCTGACGTGTACAGAACTTGACGGGCTTGAGAAAACCGCGAATGCACATGGTCTGCCTTTACTTGGCTACTTGATAAAACCATTGAAACAATTCGAATTCAGAAAATTATTGAGTTCAATCCATTTATAAAATGAATTTCCATACACCCCACCCAGACATTACTTGAAACTTGTGAAATTAAATTTTAAAACACCGACTAACCTTCAACAACTGCCCGTCCTCATTCAAAACCTAGTTGATTCGTAGCCCCATTCCTTTTCGCTTGTAGGACTATTCCTATATTGCTGCTTGAGGTTCGTCAGTTCATGCGTCCCATCAACTATCTGAGCTAAGGTGCGCGCTTTATTTGAGCTCGCATGGGATTTGATTATGAACTCCGTTTTTATTGTCGACGATCACCCTGTCATCCGCCTTGCCGTCCGAATGCTACTGGAGCATGAAGGTTACAAAGTTGTCGGCGAATCCGATAATGGGGTCGATGCCATGCAGATGGTGCGTGAATGCATGCCTGACCTGGTCATTCTCGATATCAGCATTCCAAAACTGGATGGCCTCGAAGTTCTCGCGCGCTTCAACGCAATGAGTACACCGCTGAAAACACTGGTATTGACTGCGCAGTGCCCGACACTGTTCGGTATCCGCTGTATGCAATCTGGCGCGTCAGGTTATGTCTGCAAACAGGAAGACCTCAGTGAGCTGGTCAGTACCATAAAAGCAGTATTGTCAGGTTACAACTACTTCCCGAGTCAGGCCTTGAATCCAGTCCGTGGTGATGACGTGCGTTGCGCCGAGCTGGAACTGTTCAAGTCAGTCAACGACAGGGAACTGATGGTATTGCAACTTTTTGCACAAGGCCGTACCAACAAGGAAATTGCCAAAGGCATGTTTCTAAGTAACAAGACCGTCAGCACCTATAAAAAACGACTTATGCAAAAACTCAAAGCCAAATCCCTGGTTGAACTCATCGAGATGGCAAAACGTAACGCATTAGTGTGAGATACAGGATGCCCCTTCGTATAAAGGATTGTCTGATTCTCGTGGCCGCAGGTTTATGCCTGAGCACTTCAGTGCCTGCTTCGCAGACCGCCAGCGAACACTTCAGCCTGCTCAGTCGCTCGACAGTCAAGCATCTGGACGTCCAACTGGACCCATCACAACAACAATGGGTAACGAGCAAGCGCGGACTGATCCTGGGCACCTCGGCCCCGGACTATCCTCCTTTCGACCTGACCGTCAGCGGCAAGGACTACGAAGGTTTCACCGCCGATTACGCGGGCATCCTCGGCAAGACCCTCGGTTTGCCGGTCAAGGTCCAGCGCTTTGCGTCCCGCGGGGCTGCCATCAAGGCACTTGAAAAAGGCGAGGTCGATCTGCTCGGCACTGCCAATGGATTTGAAGCTCACAATGCCGATATCGTGCTTTCCACGCCCTACGCCGTGGACCAGCCGGTGCTGGTCACACGGGAAGGAGAAACCCGATCCCTGACCGATGGCCTTGCCGGCTTGCGGCTGAGCATGGTGTATCACTACTTGCCACTGGAGGAAGTCAGGGCCCTGTACCCCAAAGCGACCATTACGTCCTATCCGTCCTACCAGAATGCGATCAATGCAGTGGCCTTTGATCAGGCCGACGTCTTCCTGGGCGACACCATCTCGACCCATTACATGATCAACAAGGGTTACCTGAACAACATCCGCATGGCCAACTTCGGCAAACACGAAGCCCACGGGTTCAGCTTCGCCGTGCACAGGCACAACCCGGAATTGCTCGGGATCATCAATGCCATGCTCATGGCCATCCCTGCTAGCGAACGGCAGAACATCGCCGAGCGCTGGAGTGCCGGCAGTGACATTCTTCTCACCGACCAGAAGTTACAACTCACCGACCTTGAGGAACAGTGGCTGGCGCGACATCCGGTTGTGCGCGTGGTGGTCAATGAGGCCCTTGCACCGTTATCGTTTTTCGACAGCAATGGCAATTTTCGCGGTGCAACCGCCGACCTGCTGGAACTGATCAGATTGCGTACCGGCCTGCGTTTCGACATCCGTCGCAGCCGAAGCGATGACGAGATGATCGAGCAGATCAAGAACAATAAAGCCGACGTGATCGCCGCCCTGCTCCCCAGCGTCGAACGTGACACAGAGCTGAACTTCACCCGTCCCTATCTGCAAAACTCCTTTGTCCTGTTGACTCGCAAAGCCGCCGACAGCCCGGCAAACCTTGAGCAGTTGGCGGGCAAACGCCTGACCATCGCCCAGGGCAACCCACTGGTGGATTACCTGCGCCGCGAGTTCCCGCGGATCAAGTTGATTGAAACACCGGACACGTTCAGCGCCGTGGAGTTGCTCGCCGAAGGCAAGGCAGAAGGTGCGGTGAATTCACTGGTCATCGCCAACTACTTCATTTCATCTAGATTGTTCGAGCACACCCTTCAGATCCGGACCACCATCGGCACCCGGCAGGCCGCGTTTTCCCTGGCGACCGGGCGAGATGCCAAAGAGCTGAACGCCATCCTCAACAAGGCACTCCTGAGCATCGCACCGGAAGAACTGGGCATCATCAACAGCCGCTGGCGTGGCTATTCGGCGTCCTCGCAAAGCACCTGGCGCAACTACCAGCGATTGTTCTATCAGATTGTTATCGGGGCCGGCGTGCTGCTGCTGCTTTCCGCTGTCTGGAACGCTTACATGCGTCGCCAGATCAAACAGCGTCAAGCGGCCGAGCGCGCACTGAACAATCAATTGACTGAGCGGCGCCAACTGTTCGAGGAGCTGCGCTGTGCGAAGGAGCGCGCCGATGAAGCCAACCGCGCGAAAAGCACCTTTCTGGCGACCATGAGCCATGAGATCCGCACGCCGATGAATGCGGTCATCGGCATGCTCGAACTGACGCTGAAGCGCATCGAGAGCAACCATCCAGATCGTCCGGCCATTGACGTGGCCTACAACTCGGCCAAAGACTTGCTGGAACTGATCGGCGACATTCTCGACATTGCACGAATCGAATCCGGGCGTATGAGCCTGAGCCCGGAACGGGTGAATCCGAGTGAAATCGTGGGGTCTGTCGTGCGGATTTTCGAGGGACTGGCTCGTCAGAAAAACCTTGAACTGCTGCTGGAACCCAACCCGGCCAACCCGGCGATCGATGTCCTGCTGGACCCGATGCGTTTCAAACAGGTGCTGTCGAACCTGGTCAGCAACGCCATCAAATTCACGGAACAGGGCCAGGTCAGGATCACCGTCGAGTTGCTTGCGACGGCAGAACCCGAGCAAGTCCTAATGCTGTTGCAGGTTGAGGACAGCGGCATCGGGATCAGCGAACAGGATCAACGACGACTGTTCGAACCTTTCGCCCAGGCCGATGATACAGGGCAGTCCGGTAGAGGCGGCGCGGGCCTGGGTCTGGTGATCAGCCGAAGCCTGTGCGAAATGATGGGCGGCAGCCTGCAATTGGGCAGCCAGCCGGGAGTCGGCACGCAGGTCCAGGTTTCGCTGCTTCTGCCCACCCTGCCAGTCGAGCAGGTGCCGCCAACCACCGAAACGCCGATTCACACGTCCACTGTGGCCTTGAACATTCTGGTGGTCGACGATCACCCGGCCAATCGCTTGCTGATGTGTCAGCAGCTGGAGTTTCTGGGCCATCGGTTCAGCATTGCCGAGGAGGGCCAGGCAGGCTTGGAGGCGTGGAAAATCGAGCCGTTCGATCTGGTGATTGTCGACTGCAACATGCCGGTCATGAATGGATACGAACTCGCTCGCGCGATCCGCGACCATGAACAGCAATCCGATCGTACCCCCTGCACCGTTCTCGGCTTTACCGCCAACGCACAACCGGAAGAACGACAGCGCTGCAAACAAGCCGGGATGGACGACTGCCTGTTCAAGCCGCTGACGCTGACCGCCTTGAGTCAATGGGTGGCAGGCATCGTACCGGTCAACCGCGTTCCCGCCTTCAGCCTGAAAGGGCTGCACCTGTTGACGGGGGGCAACCCGGCATTGGACCTGCGATTGTTGACCGAACTGCTCACCAGCAACCGTCTGGACCGACAGGCGCTGCAAGCGTTATCCCGGTCAAACGACCCGCAGTTGTTTCTCGATATTGCCCATAAAATCAAGGGCGCAGCGCGGATCGTCCAGGCCACCCGTTTGATCGATAGCTGCGAGGCGCTCGAACAGGCTTGCCATCACGTTTTTCAGCATGACGAAGTCGCCGAATGCAGGATGGCCGTAGAACGCGCAATGCTCGAACTGGAGCAGGCATTGCAGCAACAAATTGCTCAAAACGACAAAAGCAGAATGGTGGAGCCTTAACTATGCTTGGTCGCTGAGCAGTGTGTTAACCATCATGGAGCGACCCCGCAATGCCCAGCCCATTGCGCCCGGATCAACGGCGGTTTCCCCTGCACGTGCACATCAGTGTGATGTTTACCCTGCTGTTGCTGCTGACCGGCGTGGTGCTGGGCATTTTCAACTATCGGCAAACCACGCGGATCATTCTTTCCAGCAGTGAAAAACTCTTCGAGCGCATCGAGCAGGACGTCCGGCTGGACCTGCACGCCACCTATGAACCCATCCGTCACCTGTTGAGCCTGCTGGTGTACAACCCGGCGGCGCAGGCTCCCGACCTGGAACAACGCCTGGCGTTGCTCGGCCCCTTCAGCCAGTCGCTCAAGGACAACCCTGACCTGGCCTCGCTGTACCTGGGCTACGACAACGGTGATTTCTTCATGGTTCGCCCTTTGCGAACCGCCGCCCTGAAAACCTTGCTCAAAGCACCGGACGTCGCGGCTTATCAGGTGTGGAGCATCGAGAGAAACAGCAGCGACCAGGTACTTTCCCAATCATTGTTTTTCGATCGAGACCTGAACCCGGTCAGCCGTCAGGACAACCCCGACGACACCTACGATCCGCGAACACGTGCCTGGTTTTCCAGTGCCCACCGCGACAGCGATCAGATCACCACCGAACCCTACCTCTTTTTCTCCACCCACGACGTCGGCACCACCCTGGCCCGCCGTAGCGGTGTGCATGCAGTCATGGGCGCCGACCTGACCCTGGCCGAACTGTCCGCGACCCTGGCCGAACATGTCGTCACCCCCAGTACCGAAATCGTGCTGTTCGATGGCGAAGGCAATGCCATCGCTTACCCCGACAGCAACAAACTGATCGTCGACGACCAGACCGCCCGCCTGAGCAAGGCCGCCGACCTGAGCCCGGGCCTTGGCGCCTTGCTGAACAATCCGCCAACGGGCAACCGGCTGAACGCCGCTGGTCGCCAATGGATCGTTGCCCGCCGCCGCATACAGGAAGGTGGTCCCCAGGGACTGCAACTGGCGCTGCTGGTGCCGGAAGACGAATTACTCGCCGATGCCTACCGCCTGCGCTGGCAAGGTGCGTTGATTACGTTGGCCACGTTGCTGTTGTGCCTGCCGCTGGGCTGGCTGACCTCGAGAATTCTGGTCAAACCCCTGCGCGCACTGGTGCAGGAAGCCGATGCCATCCGCAGTTTCAATTTCCACTTCCCGGTTTCCCGCCGCTCACTGGTGCTCGAAGTCGACCAACTGAGCGTGTCGATGACCCGCATGAAAGATACCCTGGCGAGTTTTTTCCAGATCACCGACAGCCTGAGCGCCGAGACCCGGTTCGCGCCCTTGCTGGAGCGGGTATTGTTCGAAACCGTGAAAATCGGCCAGGCCCAGGCCGGTCTGATCTACCTGCGGGAAAATGACGGCGATCGCATGGAGCCTCACGGTCTGGTCATCGACGACATTTCACAGGCATTGCCAGCGTTCGACATTCGCGGCCACGAACTTCAGGACCCACAAAGCCCCGCATGGCTACTGGAACTGTCGAATGCCGACAATGTGGTGACCAGTCTCGGTTTCGAACAGGCGGGGGATTTGCAGAAAGTGTTGCTGGCGATGAAGTGTCCGCGGGTACATCTGATCGGTATCCGCCTGCACAATCGTCATAACGAAACCGTGGGCCTGCTGATCCTGTTGCTGGAGGACAGCGGCGACCAAAGCGATCTCGAGAAGCTTCGTCCGGACCGCATTGCGTTCCTTCAGGCCGTGTCCGGTGCGGCCGCCGTGAGTATCGAAAGTCAACGTCTGCAAGCCAAACAGAAACAGTTGCTCGACGCTTTCATTCAACTGCTGGCCGGCGCGATTGATGCCAAAAGCCCCTACACCGGCGGTCACTGCCAGCGAGTCCCGGCGCTGACCTTGATGCTCGCCCAGGCTGCCGCGGCCAGTCAGGACCCTGCCTTCAGCGGTTATCAACCCACCGAAGACGAGTGGGAGGCGCTGCACGTCGCTGCGTGGCTGCATGACTGCGGCAAGGTCACGACGCCGGAATACGTCGTCGATAAAGCCACGAAGCTGGAAACCCTGAACGACCGCATTCACGAAATCCGCACCCGTTTCGAAGTGCTCAAGCGTGATGCCTGGATCAGCTACTGGCAGGCTGTCGCCCTGGGCGGCGACGAGCAGCAGCTGGCTGAACTGCGCAATGCCACTCTGGCAGGGCTCGACGATGATTTCGCATTTGTTGCCCGTTGCAATCTGGGTGGCGAGGCAATGGCCGATGCCGATCAGCAACGCCTGCGCAGCCTGGCCCAACGCACCTGGACCCGAACCCTGGACGACCGATTGGGCGTTTCCTGGGAAGAGAACCGGCGCCAGGCGCGAACACCGGCGCCAACCCTGCCGGTCAGCGAGCCGCTGCTGGCGGACAAACCCGAGCACCTGTTCGAACGCGCCGAGGGCGAACTGATTCCGGAAGACAATCCCTGGGGTTTCAAACTCGACGTGCCGCACTACAAGTACAACCGGGGCGAGCTTTACAACCTGAGCATTGCCCGGGGCACATTGACTCGCGAGGAGCGTTACATCATCAACCACCACATGGTGCAGACGATCCTGATGCTCACCCACCTGCCCTTCCCCGGCCACCTCAACAACGTCGCGGAAATTGCCGGCGGCCACCACGAAAAAATGGACGGCACCGGTTATCCCAAACGGTTGAAGCGCGAAGAAATGAGCTTGCCGGCGCGGATGATGGCGATTGCCGATATTTTCGAAGCGCTGACCGCCGCTGATCGCCCTTACAAGAAAGCCAAATCCTTGAGCGAAGCGCTGGGCATCATGGCCACCATGTGCCGTGACGCCCACATCGACCCGGAACTGTTCGGGCTGTTCATCAACGCCGAAATCTACCGGCAGTACGCCGATCGATTCCTTGATCCACAGCAGATCGACGCGGTGGATCCGTCAGGCCTGTTGGTCAAGGCAGGCCTCAAGGCATAATCAGCAATCGGTCAGGCGCAGGAAAATGGCCGCCAGTTTTTCAATGCCGGCCTGATCGTCAGCGGTAAACCGCGCGAGCTTCGGGCTGTCGAGGTCCAGCACGCCAATCAGGCGGCCGTCCTTGACCAGTGGCACGACCAGCTCGCTGTTTGACGCACTGTCGCAGGCGATATGCCCGGGAAAGGCGTGCACGTCTTCGACCAACTGCGTCTGCAACGTCGCCGCCGCCGTGCCGCACACGCCGCGACCGAAGGGGATTCGCACGCAGGCGATTTGCCCCTGGAACGGGCCGAGCACCAGTTCTTCATTACGATTGAGGTAGAAACCGGCCCAGTTCAGGTCATCGAGCTGGTTGTACAGAAACGCGGAAAACTGCGCGGCGTTGGCGATGAAATCCCGCTCGTCCGCCAGCAAGGATTCCAGCTGTGCGTGCAGCATGCCGTAGCCTTCGAGGCCCTGGCCGCTTTGTTGTAAATCGATCATGCCTTGTGCTCCAACAGCTTCAGCCCGACCCAGTAGCGGGCAAATTGATAGGCGCAACGTCCGTTGCGATTGCCCCGGCCGGTGGCCCAGCGCACCGCGAGGATGTCCAGTTCTTCGTCACGCTGCCATTGCAGACCGGCCTTGTCGGCCAACTGACCGATCCAGTGCTCGACCACATTGAGGAAGTGTTCTTGGGTAAACGGATAGAACGACAACCACAGGCCGAAACGGTCCGACAGCGCGATCTTGTCTTCCACTGCCTCGCTGGGATGCAGTTCGCCGTCGACCCGTTTCCAGTTTTCGTTATCGCTTTCCTTTTCCGGCACCAGATGGCGACGGTTGGAAGTGGCGTACAGCAAAACGTTATCCGGCGCCTGTTCAAGGGAACCGTCGAGCACGCTCTTGAGCACGCGGTAGTCGCCTTCTCCCGACTCGAACGACAGGTCATCGCAGAACAGCACGAAACGCTGGGGCAGTTTGGCGATCTGTTCGACCACCCGCGGCAAGTCCGCCAGGTGATCGCGCTCGATTTCGATCAACCGCAGGCCGGCCTTGGCGTGTTCGGCCAGCAACGCGCGCACCAGCGACGATTTACCGGTACCACGCGAGCCCCAGAGCAACGCATGGTTGGCCGGCATGCCGTCGATGAATTGCTGAGTATTGCGCCCCAGTTGCTCCAGTTGCCGATCGACACCGATCAGGTCGGACAGGCGCATGTCGAGGCTGACTTCCAGTGGCAACAGAAAACCGCTGCGCCCCTCGCGCTGCCAGCGTGCGGCCAGGCATTGCGTCCAGTCGATGGCTTGCCGAGGTGCGGGCAGTAGTGGTTCGATACGGGCCAGAACGGCATCGGCGCGTTCAAGAAAAGCATTCAATCGGGAATCCACGTCTTCTCCTCGGGCACGTTCACAGTAATGATGGCGCTACAGCGACGAAACACGGCGTTCGATGCCCGGGGTATTCCCTGTTGCACAAGGGCTCGCGAGAACATCGGTATTTATGCATGATCGACTATGCTTGAGCAGCGAAGGGAAACGGAAGTGGTTCAACACCCTATGGATATCAAGTTCACCCACCGGCTGTCCTATAAGCAAGCCCGGCTTACCGT
Organism: Pseudomonas sp. LBUM1670; assembly: GCF_059695695.1. NCBI lineage: Bacteria > Pseudomonadati > Pseudomonadota > Gammaproteobacteria > Pseudomonadales > Pseudomonadaceae > Pseudomonas > Pseudomonas sp. LBUM1670. Next base: position 4,073,878 of record NZ_CP166783.1, read on the forward strand.
GCTGGTCGGTTTCATTCTGGGCACGCTGCTCAGCCTGCTGCAAATAGGCATCGATTATGCCAGTGAAGACGCCTCCATCAACCGGGAAATACTGTCTTTGCTGGAAATCAGCCACAACCCCGCCTCACGCATTGCCTACAACATCGACGCCGAACTCGCCCAGGAACTGACACTGGGCTTGCTGCGCTCACCGGCGATCATCGGCGCGCAATTGATCGACAACAACGGTTCGGTGCTGGCCAGCGTCAAGCGCCCCGGCGTACAGAATGGCTATCGGCTGATCAGTGACTTCCTGTTCGGTGCCGAACGTGCGTTCGAAGACCGTCTGTATCTGGATCACTTGCCGAGCGAATCCCTTGGCACGTTGCGTCTGGACGTCGACACCTATTCCTTCGGCAACCGGTTCCTGCGCCGGGCCGAAATCACCCTGCTCAATGGATTCGCCCGCAGCCTGCTCCTGACCGGCATCCTGCTGGCGTTGTTCTACGTAATGCTGACCAAACCGCTGGTGCGAGTCATCCGCGAACTCAGCAGCCGCGATCCGCGCAGCGTCGAACCCACCTGGCTGGAGTATCCGACGGGCCATGAAAACGATGAGATCGGTGTGCTGGTACAGGTTGCAAACCAGCAGTTTGAAAACATCGCCACTGAAATCCAGCAGCGACGCAACGCCGAAAACCGTCTGACCGATTACCTCGGGCAACTGGAAAACATCGTGTCGGCGCGCACCGCAGAGCTCAAGGCGATCAACACCCGGCTCAGCCAGTCCAATCAGGAACTGGAAGTCGCGCGCAGAACGGCCCTGGACATGGCCGAAGCGCGCTCGGCGTTCCTCGCCAACATGAGCCACGAGATCCGCACGCCCCTCAATGGCTTGCTGGGGATGATCGCACTTTCTCTGGACGGCCCGCTGAATGCCGAGCAACAGCAGCAACTGTCCATCGCCCATGACTCAGGCAAAGTGCTGGTGGAATTGCTCAACGATATTCTCGACCTGTCGAAATTCGATGCCGGCCAGCTCGAACTCGAACACATTCCGTTCGACCTCGGCTCGCTGATCGAGGACACCGCCAACCTGCTGTCGCAGAACGCAGCCCCCAGCGTCGAACTGACGTGCATGATCGACCCGGCATTTCCGGCGCTGGTGCTCGGAGACCCGACCCGCGTGCGGCAGATTGTCAGCAACCTCTTGTCCAACGCACTCAAGTTCACCCGATTCGGTCGGGTCGATGTGCGCCTGTCGACATTCGAGGAAGGCGTCAGAATCGAAGTCTGCGACACCGGCATCGGTATCGCCCAGGACGCCCAGGTCAAGATCTTCCAGCCTTTTACCCAGGCCGGTGCCGGCATTACCCGACAATTCGGCGGCACCGGACTGGGGCTGGCGCTGACCTACAACCTCTGCGAAGCCATGCAGGGGCGCCTCACCATCAGCTCGGAAGTGGGTTTCGGCAGCCAGTTCTGCGCCGATCTGCCGCTGCCCTGCCACACCCGCGCCCTGCCACCGGCGACGTTGCGTGGCAAGGTCATCGCGATTACCGCTGCCAGCAGCGGGCTGGCTGAGCTGTTAAAGAGTCTGTTGCCAGGTTGGGGCCTCGATTACCAGCAGCGTTCCATCGATGACTCAATGATTGGTCTGAAGCCCGACATGGTGATCACCGATTGCCCGGAATGCCTGTTTGGTCTGCGCCCCAACTGTGCTGCGCCAATTTTGCTGGTGACCGCTTACGGCAGTTTCATGCCCAGCGAACAAGCCAGCGCCCTGGCGCCTCTGCAACAACAGGCGCGCCCGCTGGCGCGCAATGCGCTGTACCAGACACTGCGGCGAATCCTGCAGCCGGAACTCAATATCCTCAACGATGCCCGACTGGAAGCCCTCTCACCCCAACGACGTGGACGGGTGCTGCTGGTGGAGGACAATCCGGTGAATCAGTTGGTGGCCAAGGGCATGCTGGGAAAACTCGGCTGCGAGGTGATTGTCGCGGCCCACGGCGGTGAAGCGCTGGATCAGCTGGAACACAGTGAGTTCGATCTGGTGCTGATGGACTGCAACATGCCGGTGATGGACGGCTACGAAGCCAGTCGGCAAATCCGTCGCAGCGGACGCTGGCCGCAGTTGCCCATCGTTGCGCTGACCGCCAACGCCATGTCCGAAGAACGGGAACGCTGCCGTGCGGCGGGCATGAGCGATTACCTGGCCAAACCGTTCCGACGGGAAGAACTGGCCGCAGTGCTGGATTTATGGATGCCGACTACGACAGTGATCTGATCTGCCCCAACAGGTGATCGAGGCCATCGCGCAAGTCGTTGAGCCGATCCAGATCGACGCCGCTGTCGCACAACAGACGGGCCTTGAGCGGCCCGACCTGATCACGCAACGCCTTGCCGGTTGGCGACAGGCTCAGATGCACCTCACGCTCATCCCGCGCCGAACGTTGACGCTGAACCAGGTGCAATTGCTCAAGTCGCTTGAGCAGCGGCGTCAACGTGCCGGAGTCCAACGCCAGGCGCTCGCCCAGTGCCTTGACCGTAGGCTGCTCCGGCGCTGCATCCTGCCATTCCCACAACACCAGCATCGCCAGGTACTGCGGATAGGTCAGGCCGAGCTGGTCAAGCATCGGCTTGTAAGCGCGGATCACCGCCCGCGAGGCGGCGTACAGCTTGAAGCAGAGCTGGCTGTCGAGCTTCAGGGAATCGACGGACAAGGTGTTCATTTGAGCAGGGCTTCGATCTCGCGGCTCAGGTCCTGAGGTTTGGTCGCCGGAGCAAAACGCTTGACCAACTGGCCGTCCTTGCCGATCAGGAACTTGGTGAAGTTCCACTTGATGCCTTGGGAACCCAGCACACCCGGCGCACGTTTTTTCAATTGCACGAACAGCGGATGAGCGCCGGTGCCGTTGACGTCGATCTTTTTGAACAGCGGGAAACTGACGCCGTAGTTCAGCTCGCAGAACTCGGAAATCGCCCCTTCGTTACCCGGCTCTTGCTTGCCGAACTGGTTGCAGGGAAAACCGAGCACCACCAACCCCTGGTCCTTGTAGGTCTGCCACAGTTCCTCAAGGCCTTTGTATTGCGGAGTAAAGCCGCATTTGCTTGCGGTGTTGACCACCAGCACGGCTTTGCCGGCGAAATCAGCCAGGGTCTTTTGCTCGCCCTTGATGGTGGTGCACGGGATGCTCAGCAGTTTGTCGCTCATGATGTGCGCTCTAACGTGGAGGAAGATGAGGCCAACATAGCGAGCAATTGAATTGTGTGCAATTTAATTAATCGATCACCTCGCGACTGTAGGAGCGAACTTGCTCGCGAAAAACGTCAACGATTACGCGTGTATCCAGGATAAACGCAGCGTCTTCAAGTTCTTCGCGAGCAAGCTTCGCTCCTACAGGCCTCGACTATTCGCGTGGTACCAGGTCCAGGCACACCGAGTTGATGCAATACCGCAGGCCTGTCGGCGGCGGACCGTCCGGGAACACGTGCCCCAGGTGCGCATCGCATTTGGCGCAGACCACTTCGGTGCGGATCATGCCGTGGCTGACGTCACGGATTTCGACCATGGCGCTGGCGCCGATCGGCGCATAGAAGCTCGGCCAGCCGCAGCCGGAATCGAATTTGGTTTTTGAGTCGAACAGCGGCTCATTGCAGCAGATGCAGTGGTAAACACCGTCGACCTTGCTGTCGTTGTATTTGCCGGAGAACGGGCGTTCGGTGCCCTTGAGGCGGCAAACGTTGTACTGCTCCGGATCGAGCATCGCCCGCCATTCTTCCAGGGTTTTTTCCAACTTTTCCATCATCACACCTCGGCAGCTGAAAAAGCCCGATCTGTACCTTTTCCACGGATCGGGCGGCACGTATGATTGCGCCTCGTCAAACGCCAGTCTGGCAGCCAGACCACGCGCATTCAAACGGATTCATGGGTGCTGCCTCTCAAGGCGTCAGCCTGTGTGAATACGCAGGATTCCCAGTACGGTTGTTCAACCGCCGCCTGGATCGTTCATTTTCGGGAACACATCGCCATGCAGGTCAGCAAATCGAACAAGCTCGCCAACGTCTGCTACGACATTCGCGGCCCGGTGCTCAAGCACGCCAAACGCCTGGAAGAGGAAGGCCATCGCATCCTCAAGCTGAACATCGGCAACCCGGCGCCCTTTGGTTTCGAAGCGCCGGACGAAATTCTCCAGGACGTGATCCGCAACCTGCCGACGGCCCAGGGCTACAGCGACTCCAAGGGCCTGTTCAGTGCGCGTAAAGCTGTCATGCAGTACTACCAGCAGAAGCAGGTAGAAGGCGTCGGCATTGAAGACATTTACCTGGGCAATGGCGTTTCCGAACTGATCGTCATGTCGATGCAGGCCCTGCTCAACAACGGCGACGAAGTGCTGGTGCCGGCTCCCGACTACCCGCTGTGGACTGCAGCCGTGAGCCTGTCGGGCGGCAACCCGGTGCATTACCTGTGCGACGAGCAGGCCAACTGGTGGCCGGACCTGGCTGACATCAAGGCCAAGATCACGCCGAATACCAAGGCGCTGGTGATCATCAACCCGAACAACCCGACCGGCGCGGTGTATTCCAAAGAAGTCCTGCTGGGCATGCTGGAACTGGCCCGTCAGCACAATCTGGTGGTGTTCTCCGATGAGATCTACGACAAGATTCTGTACGACGATGCCGTGCACATCTGCACCGCCTCGCTGGCGCCGGACCTGCTGTGCCTGACCTTCAACGGCCTGTCCAAGTCCTACCGCGTCGCCGGTTTCCGTTCCGGCTGGATCGCCATTTCCGGCCCGAAACATCACGCACAAAGCTACATCGAAGGCATCGACATGCTGGCCAACATGCGCCTGTGTGCCAACGTGCCGAGCCAGCACGCGATCCAGACCGCCCTCGGGGGTTATCAGAGCATCAATGACCTGGTGCTGCCGCAAGGGCGCCTGCTGGAACAGCGCAACCGAACCTGGGAATTGCTCAACGACATTCCCGGCGTGAGCTGCGTGAAGCCGATGGGCGCGCTGTATGCATTCCCGCGCATTGACCCGAAAGTCTGCCCGATCCACAACGACGAAAAGTTCGTGCTCGACCTGCTGCTGTCGGAAAAGCTGCTGGTGGTGCAAGGCACCGCCTTCAACTGGCCATGGCCGGACCACTTCCGCGTCGTGACCCTGCCTCGCGTCGATGACCTGGACATGGCCATCGGACGGATCGGCAATTTCCTCAAGTCCTACCGCCAGTAATTGGCCTGGCCTCGTGCGACTTTTTCACGAAAGTCGCACGAGGATGAATTCAGCAACATATCTTTATCCCTCGCCGGGCATCCCGACTTCAATCGTCGACCGGACTCTCTGTTTCGTGACCGCGTCCAACAATGACGGGGCTTGCGATGCGAATCGGCTGACAATCGCTTCCCGTATCCACGTCGGAAATGCCCTTCAAGCGGCTAGACTCTTGCTGTAGGACACAGTTTGAAATAGTCACCCGGTTGAATAGCCCGGTGCAGCACCTTATATACCCCGCAGTACGCTACATCTTTAGCAAAAGGAGATTTCTACAACCATGATGCGCATCCTGCTGTTTTTGGCCACTAACCTGGCGGTCGTGCTGATTGCCAGCATCACCCTGAGCCTTTTCGGCTTCAACGGGTTCATGGCGGCCAATGGGGTTGATCTCAACCTCAATCAGCTGCTGATTTTCTGTGCGGTCTTTGGTTTCGCCGGTTCCCTGTTCTCGCTGTTCATCTCCAAGTGGATGGCGAAAATGAGCACCAGCACCCAGATCATTACCCAGCCGCGCACACGTCATGAGCAATGGCTACTGCAAACGGTCGAGCAACTGTCCCGCGAAGCCGGGATCAAGATGCCGGAAGTCGGGATTTTCCCGGCCTACGAGGCAAACGCCTTCGCCACTGGCTGGAACAAGAACGACGCACTGGTCGCGGTCAGCCAGGGCCTGCTCGAACGATTCTCGCCGGATGAAGTGAAAGCCGTTCTGGCCCACGAAATCGGCCACGTGGCCAATGGTGACATGGTCACCCTGGCGCTGATCCAGGGCGTGGTGAACACCTTCGTCATGTTCTTCGCACGGATCATCGGTAACTTTGTCGACAAGGTGATCTTCAAGAATGAAGAAGGCCAGGGCATTGCCTACTACGTGGCGACCATCTTCGCCGAACTGGTCCTGGGCATTCTGGCCAGCGCCATCGTCATGTGGTTCTCGCGTAAACGCGAATTCCGCGCCGACGAAGCCGGTGCACGCCTCGCGGGCACCAACGCGATGATCGGCGCCCTGCAACGCCTGCGTGCAGAACAAGGCCTGCCGGTGCACATGCCGGACACCCTGAATGCGTTCGGCATCAACGGTGGCATCAAACAAGGGTTCGCCCGCATGTTCATGAGCCACCCGCCGCTGGAAGAGCGTATCGACGCACTGCGTCGTCGGGGCTGACAGGCTCGGCACCCATAGAAAAGGCCCGCAGTGATGCGGGCCTTTTTTTGTTTGCTTGATTGTTGCGGCGCCCAATCCGGCCCCTTCGCGAGCAAGCCCGCTCCCACATTAGACAGCGTCCGCCTGAGCGACCCGGTCAAATGTGGGAGCGGGCTTGCTCGCGAAGGCGTCAGCAAACTCAATGCACTTTAATGGCTGGAAACCCGATACACCCGCTCCTCAAGCCGCGTCACGCCGCTCTCGATAAACTTCCAGCTCTCACCCAGAACATCCTGGTCTTCCAGAATCTTCAACGACCACACAGCCCCGAACAACCGTTGCACTTCATCATCAAGCACGGCAAACGGCGGTCCGTCCTTTTGCGCCTGGTCGTAATCCAGCGTGATCAAAAGCCCCATCGAATCCTTTGGCAGAATCCGGTTCAAATGAGTCGCGTATTGCTCGCGCATGGTCGGCGGCAGGGCAATCAGTGCGGCGCGGTCGTACAGAGCGGCGCAATCGGCAACATCTCCGGCCGTCAACTCGAAGAAATCACCACACCACAATTCAATCGAACCCGCACGGTAGACCTTGAACGGCCCTTGTTCACTGACGTGCGGATCAAATTGGTGCTCGTCGAAGAAATCCTCAACGGCCTTTTCCGACAGTTCGATCCCCAGGACTTCATGACCCTGGTGCGCCAGCCACAACAAATCCAGACTTTTCCCACACAACGGCACCAGGACGCGCGCGCCCTCCTCCAGACCCAATTGCGGCCAGAAACGCTGCAGATATGGATTCACTTCCGGCAGGTGGAAGCCGATCTGATTCGACTGCCACCGCTTGTGCCAAAACTCCGGCTGCATAAATATCTCCGAAAATTCGATCAAAACACCCTAAAACTTATATTAGATTTAGATCAATGATCTGACTGAAGATGACGCCATCTTAACTCTCAGGAGCTCCTTCATGTTGCCCAGCCTGTACATATCCCATGGCTCACCCATGCTGGCCCTGGAGCCCGGCGCCAGCGGGCCGGCCCTCGCGTGCATTGCCGCCGAATTGCCGAAACCCAGGGCCATCGTGATTGTTTCCGCACACTGGGAAAGCAATGAGCTGCTGGTCAGTGGCAATCCGCAACCTGAAACCTGGCATGACTTCGGCGGCTTCCCCAAAGCGTTGTTCGAGGTGCAATACCCGGCGCCCGGTGATCCACAACTGGCGGCAGAGGTTGTCGAGCTGCTGAATACTGCCGACCTGCCTGCACGCATCGACGCCAAACGGCCCTTCGACCATGGCGTTTGGGTGCCTTTGTCGTTGATGTATCCGCAGGCCGATATCCCGGTGGTGCAAGTCTCGCTGCCTACACGCGGCGGCCCTGCCCTGCAGACCCGTGTCGGGCACGCACTGAGCAGCCTGCGCGAACAGGGCGTTCTGTTGATTGGCTCCGGCAGCATCACCCACAACCTGCGCGAACTGGACTGGCATGCCGGCCCGGAAAGCGTCGAGCCGTGGGCCAGGGTATTCCGCGACTGGATGATCGAAAAACTTCAGGACAACGACGAAGCCGCGCTGCACGACTATCGTCAGCTGGCACCGAACGCCGTGCGCAACCATCCAAGCGATGAACATTTGCTGCCGTTGTACTTTGCGCGCGGTGCCGGCGGTACATTCAGCGTGAGCCACCAGGGATTCACCATGGGCGCCCTGGGCATGGACATTTACCGCTTTGGATAATGAAAGAACCTGCGGCGGCCAGGCTCAGACCACGTCAACGCCGACATGAATCGCATCGTGCCGCCAAAACTCCAGGTCACAATCGATCAGCCGCTCATGCTGGTCGTAATTGACTCGGGCAATGCGCAATCCCGGGCTCCCGACCGACACCCGTAACGCCGCCGCGGCATCCACCGACAGTGCCGTCGGCACGATCTCGAAACGCACACGCCCGTAATGCAAATCGTAATGCCGCGCGTACAGCTCGGTAATCGACTGATTCAAATCAAACGCCAGGATCCCTGGAAAATACTGCGGATTGAGGTAGTGCTCCACGTACAGCACCAGCCGCTCATCAATTCGCCGCGCCCGGCAGACCTGAATCACGCTCGATAACGCCGGCAACTGCAGCCAGGCACAGACCGCTGCCGACGCCGGCTGCAGCCGCGCCGAAATCACTTCGGTGGACGGCACCCGACCCTGAGCGCTGACCATCGCGTGAAAGTGACTACGCTGCATCAGGTTGTAAGCCAGGCGCGGCGGCGACACGAACCAGCCGCGACGCTCCTCGCGATAAATCTGCCCTTGGGCCTCCAACTGCAGCAATGCTTCGCGCACGGTAATACGTGTAGTACCGAACAACTCACTGAGCTTGCGCTCCGCCGGTAACTTGCTGCCCGGCGCCAACAGCCCGTGATCGAGCTGTTCCTGAAGAACCTGCCCGATGGCTGTCACCGCTTTGGTTGTCTCGATGCGCATCAACGTTACCTATCTGGACTAGTCCAGCATTGTTTCCGGGCGAAGCCGTCATTTGAAACAACTCCGTCAACTTCCAGCAAGCCTAGGCACTGCACATGACTGACAGATGACAAAGGTGCTGAACGGTTCAACAAGAAGACTGCAATTTCGCGTCCAAGTCCTTTCATATCAGCTCTTTAACCATGGTCTACGCTTACTCCGAAGCCTGAGCGTTGATCGGCGAGAAATATAGACGGACCGCTGGTCGACATCAAAATGTCATCAGCGGCGCCTAGCTTGGCTCAGGTATTGCTGACCTAGACCAACACCACCGCAATCGCAGCGTTGAAAACGCCCAAAGGAGCTTCGGATGAAAAAGCTTTTCCTGGCATCACTGTTAGGTTCGACCATTGCCATGTGCACTGCCGCCATGGCTGCTGATGATTTGAAAACCCTCGAAGCCGCTGCGAAAGCGGAAGGTGTGGTGAACAGCGTCGGCATGCCCGATGACTGGGCCAACTGGAAAGGCACCTGGGAAGACCTGGCCAGGAACTACGGCCTGAAACACATCGACACCGACATGAGCTCGGCCCAGGAAATCGCCAAGTTCGCCGCTGAAAAAGACAACGCCACCGCCGACATCGGCGACGTCGGCGCAGCGTTCGGTCCGATTGCGGTCAAGCAAGGCGTGGTCCAACCGTACAAGCCAAGCACCTGGGACCAGATCCCGAGCTGGGCGAAGGATAAGGACGGCAACTGGGCACTGGCCTACACCGGCACCATCGCGTTCATCGTTAACAAAAAGCTGCTGCACGGCTCGGACGCACCGACCAAATGGGCTGACCTGAAAAACGGCAAATACAAAGTCTCCATCGGTGACGTGAGTACCGCCGCGCAAGCCGCCAACGGCGTACTGGCTGCTGCCCTTGCCAACGGTGGCGATGAGAAGAACCTTCAGCCTGCGCTGTTGCTGTTCGCCGACATTGCCAAACAAGGCCGCCTGTCCATGGCCAACCCGACGATTGCCACCATGGAAAAGGGTGAAATCGAAGTCGGTGTGGTCTGGGACTTCAACGGTCTGAGTTACAAGGCCAAGATGGCCAATCCGGATGACTACACCGTACTGATTCCATCCGATGGCTCGGTGATTTCCGGTTACACCACCATCATCAACAAGTACGCAAAAAACCCGAACGCCGCCAAGTTGGCCCGCGAATACATATTCAGTGATGCCGGCCAGATCAACCTGGCCAAGGGTAACGCCCGTCCGATCCGTGCCGAGCACCTGACCCTGCCAGCCGATGTCCAGGCCAAGCTGCTGCCGAACGAGCAGTACAAAAAAGTAACGCCGATCAAGGACGCGGATGCGTGGGAGAAGACCTCCAAGGCCCTTCCTCAGAAGTGGAACGAAGAAGTCATCGTCGAGATGAAATAAAGCTGTAGATCCCCTTCGGAATCTGATGAAGATCCAATGTGGGAGCGGGCTTGCTCGCGAAGACGGCAGCACATTCAACAGCAATGTGACTGACAGTCCGCCTTCGCGAGCAAGCCCGCTCCCACAGGGGGAATTGGTTGCGTACTTGACTCATCTGTTTCGCGGAGTTCCGCCCCTATGAAGCACAACGTCATCCTTGTCGTGCTCGACGGCCTCAATTACGAGGTTGCGCGCCACGCCATGGGGCACCTGCAGGCTTACGTTGGCGCAGGACGCGCGGCGCTCTACACACTGGAGTGCGAACTGCCGGCCCTGTCCCGTCCACTGTATGAATGCATCCTGACCGGCGTCACACCGATCGACAGCGGCATCGTCCACAACAACGTCTCGCGCCTGTCCAACCAGCGCAGCATCTATCACTACGCTACTGACGCCGGACTGAAAACCGCCGCCGCGGCCTATCACTGGGTCAGCGAGCTGTATAACCGATCGCCGTTCGTGCCCGCCCGTGACCGTCACACCGACAACCTCGCATTGCCGATTCAGCACGGACATTTCTACTGGAGCGACCATTACCCGGATTCGCACCTGTTCGCCGACGCGGAAAACCTGCGCCTGCGCCATGCACCGAATTTTCTGCTGGTGCACCCCATGAATATCGACGACGCCGGGCACAAGCACGGCCTCGACACCCCGCAATACCGCAACAGCGCCCGTTCGGCGGACATCATCCTCGCCGACTACCTGCAAGGCTGGCTCGACGCCGGTTACCAGGTGCTGGTGACCGCCGACCACGGCATGAACAACGACCGCTCCCACAACGGCCTGCTGCCGGAAGAACGCGAAGTGCCGCTGTTCGTGCTCGGTGACGCCTTCAGCTTCAACGCCAACGCCACACCGAAACAAACCGAGATCTGCGGTACCGTTTGCGAACTGCTGGGCGTGCCCCACGACAAACCCGTGTGCCGGGAGCTGCTCAAGTGAATGCCATGACTCGCGGAAAATGGCTGGCGGCCCTATGCCTGGTGCCCTTCACCCTGTTCTTTATCGTCTTCGAAATCGCCCCGCTCGTCTGGGTGATGATCAACAGCCTGCAATCGGAAGAGTTCGGCTGGGGCCTGGCCAACTTCACCAAGATCTTCAATTCGAAGTTCTATCGGCAGGCGATCCAGTACAGCCTCGAAATCAGTTTCTGGTCCAGTGTGTTCGGGATCATCATCGCCGTACTCGGCGCCTACTCCCTGCGCCGGGTCGACTCGAAGCTGCGCAACTTCGTCAACGCCTTCGCCAACATGACCAGTAACTTCTCCGGCGTCCCCCTGGCTTTCGCGTTCATCATCCTGCTGGGTTTCAACGGCAGCATCACCATCATGCTCAAGCAGGCCGGGATCATTGAGGACTTCAACCTGTACTCGAAAACCGGGCTGATCATTCTCTATACCTACTTCCAGATTCCCTTGGGCGTGCTGCTGCTCTACCCGGCTTTCGACGCTCTGCGCGAAGACTGGCGCGAGTCCGCCGAACTGCTCGGCGCCAACGGCTGGCAATTCTGGCGCCACATCGGTCTGCCGGTGTTGACGCCTGCGCTGCTTGGCACCTTCGTGATCCTGCTGGCCAACGCCCTCGGCGCCTACGCCACGGTGTACGCCCTGACCACCGGCAACTTCAACGTGCTGACGATCCGTATTGCGGCGATGGTCTCCGGCGACATTTCCCTGGACCCGAACCTGGCCAGTGCCCTGGCCGTGGTGCTGGTGGCGTTGATGACCCTGGTGACCGTCGTGCACCAGTTGCTGCTGAAGAGGAGCTACCATGTCTCGCGCTGAATTGGGCCCCGTCGGTGTCTATCACCGCGTCGTGGTGTACCTGCTGTTTGCCATTCTGTTGCTGCCGCTGGTCGGCACCTTTATCTACTCGATTTCCAGCAGTTGGTCGGCAACCATTCTACCCAGCGGTTTCAGCATCAAATGGTACGTGCAGCTGTGGAGCGATCCGCGCTTCTTGAGTGCTTTCGGCCAATCCCTGCTGGTCTGCGTCGGCTCGCTGATCCTGGCGGTGGTGCTGATTCTGCCGCTGCTGTTCGTGGTGCATTACCACTTCCCGAAACTCGACGCGTGGATGAACATCCTGATCCTGCTGCCCTTCGCGGTGCCGCCGGTGGTGTCGTCGGTGGGGTTGTTGCAGCTCTACGGGTCGGGGCCGTTCGCGATGGTCGGCACACCTTGGATTCTGATCGGCTGCTATTTCACTGTGGCGCTGCCGTTCATGTACCGGGCAATCACCAACAACCTGCAAGCCATCAACCTGCACGACCTGATGGACGCCGCTCAACTGCTCGGTGCCAGCACCTGGCAAGCCGCATTCCTGGTTGTACTGCCGAACCTGCGCAAGGGTTTGATGGTGGCGCTGCTGCTGTCGTTCTCGTTCCTGTTCGGTGAGTTCGTGTTCGCCAATATCCTCGTCGGCACCCGCTACGAAACCCTGCAGGTCTACCTCAACAACATGCGTAACAGCAGCGGCCACTTCACCAGTGCGGTGGTGATTTCCTACTTCTTCTTTGTGCTGGTTCTGACCTGGGTGGCCAACATCTTGAACAAGGACAAAAGCGAATGAGCTATGTCAGCGTCCAACACCTACAGAAAAACTACGCGGGCACCACGGTGTTCAGCGACATCAACTGCGAAATCCAGAAGGGCGAATTCGTTACCCTCCTCGGCCCGTCTGGTTGCGGCAAATCCACGCTGCTGCGTTGCATCGCCGGGCTGACCTCGGTAGATGGCGGCAAGATTTTGCTGGATGGTCTCGATATCGTGCCGTTAAGTCCGCAGAAGCGCGGAATTGGCATGGTGTTCCAGAGCTACGCCTTGTTCCCGAACATGACCGTTGAGCAAAACGTTGCTTTTGGTTTGCGCATGCAGAAGGTCAACAGCGACGACAGCCAGAAGCGCGTTGCCGAAGTGTTGAAACTGGTGGAGCTGAACGACTTTGCCGCACGTTATCCGCATCAGTTGTCAGGTGGTCAATGCCAGCGTGTCGCACTCGCGCGCTCGCTGGTGACCCGGCCGCGTTTGTTGTTGCTCGATGAACCGCTGTCTGCACTGGATGCGCGCATTCGCAAGCACTTGCGCGAACAGATCCGTCAGATCCAGCGCGAACTCGGCCTGACCACGATCTTCGTCACACACGATCAGGAAGAAGCGCTGACCATGTCTGACCGGATTTTCCTGATGAATCAGGGAAAGATCGTACAGAGCGGCGACGCAGAAACCCTGTACACCGCGCCGGTGGATGTGTTCGCTGCCGGGTTCATCGGCAACTACAACCTGCTCGATGCCGACAACGCATCGAAATTGCTGCAACGACCGATTACTCATCGCATCGCGATTCGCCCGGAAGCCATCGAACTGAGCCTGAATGGCGAACTCGATGCACAAGTGCGCAGCCACAGTCTGCTGGGCAACGTGATTCGCTACCGGGTCGAGGCCCGGGGTGTGGAACTGGTGGTGGATGTGCTCAACCGCTCGGCAGCCGATTTGCATCCCGACGGTCAGCGTCTGGCGCTTTCCATCGATCCGACGGCCCTGTGTGAGGTAGCCTGATGCCTTTGCTGATGTTGAAGAGAGAACTGCACTGATGGCCCTGGCAATTTTTGATCTGGACGAAACCCTGATCCACGGCGACTGCGCCACCCTCTGGAGCGAACAGATGGGCCGCCTGGGCTGGGTCGATCCCGAGTCGTTCATGCGGCAGAACAACGAATTGATGGACGCTTACAGCCACGGCAAGCTGCGCATGGAGGATTACATGACCTTCAGCCTCGAGCCGATGATCGGCCGCACGCCCGAAGAGGTCGACCATTTGGTAGGGCCGTGGGTGGAAGACTTCATCGAGCCGATCATCTTCAGCGACGCAACCAAAGCCATCGCCGCCCATCGCAAGGCCGGTGACCGGATTCTGGTGATCTCGGCGTCGGGCACGCACCTGGTCAGGCCGATTGCCGATCGCTTGGGCATCGACGAGATTCTCGGCATCGAGCTGGAAGTGCTGCATGGGGTTTATAGCGGCCACACCGTCGGCACGCTGACCTACCGCGAAGGCAAGATCACGCGCTTGCTGGAATGGCTGGATGCGGAAGAGGAAAACCTGGAAGGCGCAAGTTTCTATTCCGACTCACGCAACGATTTGCCGTTGTTGCTGAAGGTTGATTTCCCACACGTGGTAAACCCTGATCCGGTATTGCTCGAGCACGCCGAAAAAGCCGGCTGGCCAATCCACACCTGGAAGTAACCGCGCCCCCCTGTAGGAGCGAGCTTGCTCGCGATGGACGTGAACGATGACGCTTGCTGCCAGGTAAAACGCGTCGCCTTCAAATTCATCGCGAGCAAGCTCGCTCCTACAAGATCAGGTCAGGCTTTCGTCGATCACCAACACCAACTTCCCCGCCACCTTATTGGTCGCCAACTCGGCAAACGCCGCTTCCGCATCCTTGATCGGAAAAGTCTTCGCCAACTGCGAACTCAACCGCCCTTCAGCAAACAGCGGCCAGACATGCTGGCTCAAATCACTGAACAAATCCGCCTTGAACTGATCGTCGCGACTGCGCAAAGTCGAACCCAGCAGCTGCACACGCTTGGTCAGCACCTGCGCCAGATCCAGCTTCGCTTCACGGCCGCCCATCAAGCCGATCAGCACCCAACGGCCATCGCGAGCCAGCAGTTTCAGGTTCAGTGCGGCGTAGTTGCCGCCAACCGGGTCGAGAATCACGTCGAACGGACCCAGGTCGCTCAGACTTTCAAGACCGTCGGTGCGTACCACGCCACCCTGAGCACCCAGCGCTTCGCAGTAAGCCAGCCGCTCGGCAGAACCGACGCTGACCCAGCACGGGTTGCCGAATGCCTTGCACAGCTGAATGGCAGCTGAACCGATTCCACTTGCTCCGGCGTGCAGAAGAACTTTCTCACCCGGTTTGAGCGCGGCCAATTGAAACAAATTCAGCCAAACGGTCGCATAGACTTCGGGTAGCGCTGCCGCCTCGGCCAGAGACAATCCTTCTGGCACCGCCAGCACATGCCGTCCGTCGACAACCACCTCTTCGGCCATCCCACCCCCGGCCAGCAAGGCGCAGACCCGATCACCGATCTGCCACGACGAACCCGGGCCGACTTCGCTGATCACCCCGGAACACTCTAGACCCAGTACCTGACTGGCCCCCGGCGGTGGCGGATAAAGACCTGCCTTCTGTAATAAATCGGCGCGATTGAGGCCCGCTGCCGCCACACGAATGCGAACTTGCCCTACATCACATGTAGGACTGGGCTCTTCAAGCCACTCCACTTGACCTTCCACGCCTTGCAATGCCTTCACAGTGCCTCCATAGTGAGTCTGGACTGAGCCCGAAGCTGTATCGCCGGGCTTTTTGCATTATGCGACCGGCCCTTGTGGTACCGGCGACTTCAAAGACGGCCTAATATGCGTTATCAATTGTCCCCGCGTCGAATCAGCATGAAGCATTTGTTCCCCAGCACCGCCCTCGCCCTATTCATTGGTATCGGCCTGATGCCGATGTCGAGCAATACGTTTGCAGCCAATAGCTGGGACAAGCTTCAGCCTGATCGTGACGAAGTGATCGCCAGCCTGAATGTCGTCGAGTTGCTCAAGCGTCACCACTACAGTAAGCCGCCGCTTGATGACGCGCGCTCCGTGATCATCTACGACAGCTACCTCAAGCTGCTGGATCCGTCGCGCAGCTACTTCATGGCCAGCGACATTGCCGAATTCGACAAGTGGAAAACCCAGTTCGACGACTTCCTTAAAAGCGGCGACCTCAACGCCGGTTTCACCATCTACAAGCGCTATCTGGACCGCGTAAAAGCGCGTCTGGACTTTGCCCTTGCCGAGCTGAACAAGGGCGTCGACAAGATCGACTTCACCGCCAAGGAAACCTTGCTGATCGACCGCAAGGACGCGCCTTGGCTCAAGTCCACCGCAGAGCTCGACGACCTGTGGCGCAAACGCGTCAAGGACGAAGTGCTGCGGATGAAAATTGCCGGCAAGGATTCCAAGCAGATTCAGGAAACCCTGACCAAGCGTTACAAGAATCAGCTTGCGCGTCTGGACCAGACCCGTCCGGAAGACATCTTCCAGGCCTACATCAACACCTTCGCCATGTCCTACGACCCGCACACCAATTATCTGTCGCCGGATAACGCGGAGAACTTCGACATCAACATGAGCCTGTCCCTCGAAGGCATCGGCGCCGTGTTGCAGAGCGATAACGACCAGGTGAAAGTCGTGCGTCTGGTGCCTGCCGGCCCGGCCGACAAGACCAAGCAGGTTGCACCGGCCGACAAGATCATCGGCGTTGCCCAGGGCAACAAAGAGATGGTCGACGTGGTCGGCTGGCGTCTGGACGAAGTGGTCAAGCTGATCCGTGGCCCGAAAGGCACCGTGGTGCGCCTGGAAGTCATCCCGGCCAGCAATGCGCCGAA
Organism: Pseudomonas sp. LBUM1670; assembly: GCF_059695695.1. Lineage (NCBI taxonomy): Bacteria > Pseudomonadati > Pseudomonadota > Gammaproteobacteria > Pseudomonadales > Pseudomonadaceae > Pseudomonas > Pseudomonas sp. LBUM1670. The sequence goes on from NZ_CP166783.1 coordinate 4,090,666, forward strand.
CGACCAGACCACCAAGATCGTGCCGATCACCCGCGAAGCGGTGAAGCTTGAAGACCAGGCGGTGAAAAAGTCGGTCCTCAACCTGAAACAGGATGGCAAGGACTACAAGCTCGGCGTCATCGAGATCCCCGCCTTCTATCTGGACTTCAAGGCTTTCCGTGCCGGTGATCCGGACTACAAGAGCACCACGCGCGACGTCAAGAAACTGCTGACCGAGTTGCAGAAAGACAAAGTCGACGGCGTGGTCATCGACCTGCGCAACAACGGTGGCGGCTCCCTGCAGGAAGCCACCGAGCTGACCAGTCTGTTCATCGACAAAGGTCCGACCGTTCTCGTGCGTAACGCCGATGGCCGCGTCGATGTGCTGGAAGATGAAAACCCGGGCGCGTTCTACAAAGGCCCGATGGCGTTGCTGGTCAACCGCTTGTCCGCCTCGGCTTCGGAGATTTTTGCCGGCGCCATGCAGGACTACCACCGCGCACTGATCATCGGCGGCCAGACCTTCGGCAAAGGCACTGTGCAGACCATTCAGCCGCTGAACCATGGCGAACTGAAACTGACCCTGGCCAAGTTCTACCGGGTTTCCGGCCAGAGCACCCAGCATCAAGGCGTTCTGCCGGACATCGATTACCCGTCGATCATCGACACCAAGGAAATCGGTGAAAGCGCCCTGCCGGAAGCCATGCCGTGGGACACCATCCGCGCGGCGATCAAGCCGGCGACCGATCCGTTCAAACCGTACATCACCCAACTCAAGTCCGAGCATGATGTGCGCTCGGCCAAGGATGCGGAGTTCGTGTTCATTCGCGACAAACTGGCCTTGGCACAGAAACTGATGGCGGAAAAAACCGTCAGCCTCAATGAAGTCGATCGTCGTGCACAACACGCCGATATCGAAGCCAGGCAGCTTGCCATGGAGAATATCCGTCGCAAGGCCAAAGGCGAAGAGCCGCTCAAAGAGCTGAAGAAAGAAGACGAAGACGCCCTCGCGGCCGAGCCGGACAAGACCAAACCAGAAGACGATGCCTACCTGAGCGAGACCGGTCGGATTCTGTTGGACTATCTGAAGCTCAACACCGCGGTGGCCAAGCACTAATTTGTTACCAGCACGATGATGGCAATTTAAGGCTGACGCACCCCGTAGCGTCATCAAACAGTCATCATTCTGTCGTGAAATAAAGGACTGGGAGCACCTCTTTATCCAAGAGTGCTCCCTTTCCTTTTTTTATCGCCAGAGATCGCCATGACCACTACCGAACAGCTGAGTGCGTTGAGTTCAATACTGACTCAAAGCGGTTTGCACAGCCTGTTCCAGCCGATCATTTCCCTCTCTGAACGACGGATTATCGGCTACGAAGCGCTCAGCCGCGGCCCCTCCAACAGCCCACTGCACTCGCCCATCGCGTTATTCGCCGTCGCCCGCCAGGCCGGCCGTTTGAACGAGCTGGAAATTGCCTGCCGTGAGAGCGCTTGCCGGCGCTTCAATGAACAGCAACTGCCGGGCAAACTCTTTCTCAACGTGTCACCGGAATCCCTGCTCGAAGCGGCCCACCAACCGGGTCGCACCCTGCAACTGTTGCAGGATTTCGGCATACCGCCCAGTCAGGTGATCATCGAACTCACTGAACACACCCCGACCGACGATTTCCAGCTGCTGCAAAACGCGCTGCATCACTATCGGGCGATGGGCTTTTCCATTGCACTGGATGATTTGGGAGCCGGTTATTCAAGTTTGCGCCTGTGGTCCGAGCTGCGGCCTGATTATGTGAAGATCGACCGGCACTTCATCGACGGCATTCATCAGGATGCCCTCAAACGTGAATTCGTCGGCTCCATCATGCAAATCGCCAAAGCCTCTCGGGCTCAAGTGATTGCTGAAGGTATCGAACTGCCGGAAGAACTCGCGGTGTTGACCGATATGGGCGTCGATCTGGTCCAGGGTTACTTGCTGTGCCGGCCCCAGGAACATCCGCCAAGGGATGCTCGCAGCCTGATGCCCAAGCAGGACAACTCCGCCGTAGCGTTGAACGACGAAGGCAGCGACCTCAGCGCCCTTTTGAACGATCAGCCAGCGGTCGCGCGCGATACGCCTACTGCGACGGTGCTGGAGGCCTTTCGCCGCCAGGCCAACCTGAACTCGCTGGCGGTGCTCGATGAACACGGCCATCCCTGCGGCATCGTTCACAGGCATTCGCTCTCGGACGCGCTGCTCAAGCCCTTTGCCACCGACCTGTTCGCCCGCAAGCCGATCAGTCGGCTGATGAGTGACGACTTCCTCGCCGTCGAAATGAGCCAGTCGCTGCAACAGGTCAGCCGCCTGATTACCAGCCGCGCCCGACAACGCATTGAAGAAGACTTCATCATCACCCTGAACGGCGTGTATCTGGGGTTGGGCCGGGTGATCGACGTACTGAAGCTGATTACCGAACTGAAGATTCAGCAAGCCCGCTACGCCAACCCGCTAACCCTGCTGCCGGGCAACGTGCCGATCCAGCAATGCCTGACGCGCCTGCTGCAACAGCAGCGCGAGTCGGTGATCTGCTACGTGGACATCGACAGTTTCAAACCTTTCAACGACATCTACGGCTACGGTCGCGGGGATGAAGTCCTGCTGTGCCTCGCGCAATGTCTGAATGACCGCGTCGACCCTTCCCGCGACTTTGTCGGCCATATCGGCGGTGACGATTTCCTGCTGGTGCTCGGGCCGGAAGACTGGCGCAAACGTTTGAACCAGTTGCTCGATGATTTCCAGAGCCAGTGCCGGCGCTTCTACCGCAGCGAGCACCTGGAGGCCGGCTGCTTCATCGCGCCGAACCGCCAGGGTGTGCGGCAGGAATTTCCGCTGCTGTCACTGTCGATTGGCGTGGTGCATTTACATCCACAGGCCTGTGGACAACTCGATGCGAGCCAGTTGGCGGAGATGGCTTCGCAGGCCAAGCATCACGCGAAGAATGTGCCGGGGTATAGCCTGCATGTGATTGACAGTCTTGAGGTGCCCGGGCGAGAGGATGAATTGCTGATGGGGTAGCGGTGATTAGGCGGACGCCTTCGCGGGCAAGCCCGCTCCCACAGGGTTATGTGTCGTTCACAACATTCACGTTCGACACAAAACCTGTGGGAGCGGGCTCGCCCGCGAAGGCGTCAGACCGGCCGACTCAGATCAAAGAGGTTCACCCTGAATCACGAGAGGCCAACTCTTTCAGTTTCATCTCAGCCAACGGATGCCCGGCCTTTGCAGCCATTTCCCAAAACCGAGCCGCTTCAACGGGATCCGGCGCCTTGCTCGCCGTCCCCGCCAGGCTGATCACGCCCACCTGATACGCCGCCTTGCCGTCGCCCGCCAACGCCGCCAGGCGCAACAATCGGACACCTTCCTCACGAGCCCCGAGCCCAACGCCGCGAAAGGTCAGAATGTGGCCATAGAAGCTTTGAGCACCGACGTCACCCAAGTTGGCCATGCGTGCGAACTGGCCTTCGAGCCAGCTCCAGCCACGGGGCTGGTGGACGAACCATGACCAATGAAACAACCTGCGGGCCAACCAGTAACCGGCCCGCGCCTTGAGTCGCAAAAACACTCAGGCCTCGGCCGACTCGGGGTACTCGTACTCGAACACTCGCACCACTTCCGAGGCATGCCAGGACGCAGCAGCGACACCATCGGACGGCCCTGAGAAACGCCCCAGACGCTCGACGCATTCAAAAAACCCGGTGCGCGGCAGGCGACTGGCGCCCTGGCTGATCACCAGCGAACTGCGCAAGGGCTGTTCGGCCCTGGCGTCCAGCGCGGCCAGATGTTCAAGGGCTGCAGTCAAGGTTTGCATGGCCGGCGTCGGGAGTTGCAGACGCTCCAGCAATGCGCGATAAGTCAACAGATGTCGCTGGCGGCGCGCCTGATCCAGCTCGCCCAGCAACCCGTCCCAATGTTGACGACTGATGCGTACGCTCACGATTCATCCCTCCACCCTGGCACCGTCAATTCCCAGGCCAGACTGCGGCGAATCGCAGCGTCGGGTTGACGCTCGCCACTTTCGATCAAGGCCAGATAAGACGGGCTGATGCCTACCGTGCGGGCCAGCGCCTCGATGGCGATGCCCTTCCCTTCGCGCAAACTGCGGAGTTGATCCAGACCCGGAAGAATCGGGTCTGGTGTTGCCGCTTGACGCACTGTCGCCTCGCGCGGCGGTTGCTCATTGATGCCTGCTGCTTTTAGTAGAGCCTGATACTGAGCCCACGGCAGAACCGCATACTCGGGCTCGCCTTCGCGTGTGATTATCTGAATATCCATGACTTCCCCGTAGGACAACGACACTTAGCGAGTCGGCGCTTTTTCCTAGAAGTGTAATCCTAACAGCGGCCAAGGTCGCGGGGCCATGAATATAGGGATGATCCTGAATCGGCTCAGTTTTTTTTCGGCCCCTGAAGCTGAAGTTGCTCCAGGGTATCGGGCAGTCGCTCGACCACCGCGAGCTTCTCCGGCACCTGCCGTTTGCGCCAGGCGCGAAACGCATTGAGTTCATCATCGAGGACTTTCATCAGCCAGGCGAGCACGGCGATGTCATCAAGCATGCCAAACACTGGAATGAAATCCGGAATCGCATCCACCGGACTCAGGAAGTACATCAGGCCCGCCACCACCGAGATCAGCGCTTTCGGACTGATGGCCCGGTATTCGCCACGCCAGTACGCCAGGCACAAAGCCTGCAACAGGCGCAGGTCATCTTTGAGCTTGCCCAAACGGTTGCCCTGGCTCGCGCCTTTGCTGGCCACCGCGAATAACAGCGTTGGCAATCGTCCACGGGCGAGCAGGCGTCCGGCCAATGGCAGGAAATGAGCGAAATTCCAAGGTGCCTTCATTATTCCTCCCGCTGAAATGTTATCCACACAAATTGTGGATAACCTTGTGAACAGAGCTGCATTTCACGGCTGAAAGCCCCGTTTCATAAGGGCTTTGCTCAGATCGGGCGTTTTTTACTCACATAAAAAAACCCAAGATTTCATTGACTTGGCGCTCTGGCGCGGTTAGCGCAGGCGTCCTCAATGGGTATGACTCCAGCCTGCCGCATCCGTTCGCTTTGTTTACCCTCACCCACCGCCAGATGCAACAACGCCCCGCATAAGCGAGGCGTTGTTGTCAGAGCGGACGCTGATTACTTCGCGGCGTCGTCTTGCTTGGATGGATCCTTGATCGCCAGCAGCTCGAGGTCGAATACCAGCACCGAGTTGGCTGGAATCGCCGGGCTTGGGCTTTGGGCGCCGTAAGCCAGTTCGCTAGGGATGTACAGTTTGTACTTCTCGCCAACGTGCATCAGTTGCAGGCCTTCGACCCAACCCGGGATCACACCGCTGACCGGCAGATCGATCGGGCTGCCGCGCTCGACGGAGCTGTCGAAGACGGTGCCGTTGGTCAGGGTGCCGGTGTAGTGAACAGTGACTACGTCAGTCGGCTTTGGCTGCGCGCCGTCGGCTTTCTTGACCACTTCATATTGCAGGCCCGAAGCAGTGCTGGTGACACCGGCTTTCTTGGCGTTGTCTTCGAGGAATTTCTTGCCGGCGGCTGCCGACTCTTCGCTCATTTTGGCCATGCGTTCTTCAGCACGCTTTTGCAGCGCGGCGAAAGCTTCGACCAGTTCTTCGTCCTTCAGCTTCTGTTCTTTCTTGCCGACGGCATCTTCGATGCCCTGGGCTACGGCTTTGGAGTCCAGATCATCCATGCCTTCCTGAGCCAGGCTCTTGCCCATGTTCAGGCCAATCCCGTAGGAAGCTTTTTGCGCCGGGGTTTTCAGCTCTACGCTGGTCTGCGAGTCACAACCCGCGAGTACCAGGCTAACCAGGGCCACCGCCGCCGCCAACCGATGCTGTTTCATGCTATTTCCTTGTTCATGCGCCTAAAGGGCAATCGAATAAAGTCGCGAGCTTATCAGGCGGCCACGACCAATGGCTACCGGCATGAGAGCAGGAAACTTCTGATAAGTTCAGGTGTTTTAACGCATTTCCGGAATCGGAGGATGAAGCTTCTGTCATCTTCGCCTCACAGACACAACTGACCAGTCCCGCAATATCTTGCGTAATGGCCACTTGCCGCACGTCTGCAGCTGAGGCATAAGAGAGCGACAAATCGACAAGGATGTTTATCTTGCGCCTCTTTTATCGCTTACTGGTTCTGATCGTTGCGTTGCTGGGCATGTGCCTGGCCGTGATTCTGTATTACGTCGCCAATCCGAAACTGCCGACCTTGACGCCTGCGCAGCAGGTGCATTACCTGGAGCAGTGGAGCGCGACCGACCGCCAGACCTACTACTTCACGCCTCAGGGCACTCAAGTCAAAGGCTTGCGCTACGACTGGTTCAACGCGCTCGAACTGCCTTTTTCGCAACAGCGATTTGCCGCTCCGGAGTACCTCGCACGCTTCGGTTTTCTGGTCGACCCCGGACAGAAAGCCACGCCGAACAACCCCGGTAACCTGCCCGTGGGCTTTGCCCGTCATCAAAACCCCGGCAACCCGGAACAGTTTCTGGACATCACCTGTGCCGCCTGCCACACCGGCGAATTGCGCTTCAACGGCCATGCCATCCGCATCGATGGCGGTTCGGCGCAGCATGTCTTGCCGTCCAGCGTTCCTACACTGCGCGGTGGCAGTTTCGGACAGGCATTGGTCGCCAGTCTTGCTTCAACTTACTACAACCCATGGAAATTCGAACGTTTCGCTCGCAACGTGCTGGGCCAGGACTACGACGCCCGGCATCAACAACTGCGTAAAGACTTCAAGACCTCTCTCGACACCTTCCTGAAAGTCGCCTGGAACGACACCCACCGAGGGCTCTACCCGACTGAGGAAGGCCCTGGCCGTACCGACGCGTTCGGGCGTATTGCCAACGCCAGTTTCGGTGACGCGATTTCACCTGCCAATTACCGAGTGGCCAACGCGCCGGTCGATTACCCGCAGCTGTGGGACATGTGGACCTTCGACTGGGTGCAGTGGAACGGTTCGGCGCAGCAGCCAATGGCCCGCAATATCGGTGAGGCCCTGGGTGTAGGCGCCACGCTGAACTTCTTCGACAGTAACGGGCAGCCACTCAAGGGCGACGATCGCTATCCGTCCAGCGTCCGGGTGCGCGATTTACACCAGATCGAAGAAACCCTGCAGCGACTCAAACCGCCAGCCTGGCCGGAAGACCTGCTGGGTGCCATCGACAAACCGCTGGCGGCCAAGGGACGTGCGCTGTTTGCCGAAAACTGCGCAGGCTGCCATGTCCCGCGGACGACCCAGGAAGGTGAGCGCTGGGTCCAGCATTTGCACATGCTGTCCGTCGACGTCATCGGCACCGATCCGACGGCGGCGAACAACATCGCCAACCACCGTTTCGATCTGACCGCCCTGCAATGGGATCCGGCGGAGCTTGCGCAGATGGACGTGAAGTTGCACCCCGCACCCAAGGAACCGCTGGACTTGAGCCAACTGTCAGTGGCCAAGGGCCTGGCTTACGTCACTGCATTCGTCGAGAACCGCGCTTACCGCGAGGCCAAAGTCACGGCGGAAGAAAAGCCAAAGCTCGACGGTTTCAGCCTGCCGATCGGTGTTCGTGAAAAAGTGGCCTACAAGGCTCGACCATTGGCGGGGGTATGGGCGACGGCGCCGTTTCTGCACAACGGTTCGGTGCCGAGCATTTATCAACTGCTCTCGCCCCAGGATGAACGCGCGACCACCTTCTACAAAGGCACGTTCGACTACGACCCGCGGCACCTGGGCTATCGCACCGAAGCCTTCACCAACGGTTTCCTGTTCGATACGCACATTACCGGCAACCACAACAGCGGCCATGAATTCCGCGCCGGTGAGCGCGGCAACGGGGTGATCGGCCGGTTGTTGCAACCCGGGGAGCGCTGGGCGCTGCTGGAGTACCTGAAAGTGCTGGGCGGCCCGCTGGAGGCGCAACTGCCATGATCATGTCCCCCTTCAAAAAGGATTTGCCGATGCTCGCCCGGTTCTGGTTGTGGCTGGGTCGCCTGCTCGGCAAAACCCTGCTGATTTTGCTGTGCATCGGCCTGCTTGGTTGGGTGCTGACCACCGTCTGGTATGCCTGGCAGCACCGAGGCCCGGTCTCGGCACTGGAGCAGATTCCGGACGGCGAAGCAGCCATGACCCAGGCTGTGATTCAGACCGCCGTGCGCATTGTCGATCAACACCGTGAAAGCACCCGTTACCTGCGCGATGCCCATGCCAAGGCCCATGGCTGCGTGAAAGCCGAGGTGCAGGTGGTGCCGGAACTGGCGCAGGAGCTGCGCCGCGGTGTCTTCAGCGAACCGGGCAAGCGCTGGCAGGCGACCATGCGCCTGTCCAACGGCAACGCTTATCCGCAGTTCGACAGCATTCGGGATGCCCGGGGCATGGCGATCAAACTATTGGATGTGCCGGGCAAGCCGCTACTCGGCGACCGGCAAGGGCGCCACGAGCAGGACTTTGTCATGTTCAGCCATCCGAACTTCTTTGTCAGCGATGTCGCCGAGTACCATCAGAATATCGCGGCTCAGGCTGACGGAAAAAAGGTCATGGCGTTTTTTCCTGGCTGGGATCCGCGCACCTGGCAGGTCCGTCATTTGTTCATCGCCCTGGCGACGCTGTCCCCGCCGCCGGAAAGCCCGACACGTACCACCTACTTTTCGGTATCGCCGTATAAATTCGGTGAGGCCAATGCCAAGTTCCGGGTGATACCGGATTCGGACAACTGCCCGGCCTACACCTTGCCCAAGCAGAACCAGGATCTGCCGAACTTCCTGCGTAACGCCCTGACCCAACAGTTGTCCACGGATCGGGTGCCGGCCTGCTTTGTATTGCAGATCCAGCGCCAGGATGCGAACAGGTTCATGCCGATTGAAGACACCAGCATCGAGTGGCGCGAGCAGGATGCGCCGTTCGAAACCGTGGCCCAAATCACCCTGCCCCCTCAGGACTTCGACACCCCGGCGCAGAATCTGCAATGCGACAACCTGTCGTTCAACCCGTGGTTCGGTCTGGAGGATCATCGCCCGATTGGCGGTATCAACCGGCTGCGCAAAGCCGTGTACGAAGCGATCAGCGACTACCGGCACAGTCGAAACGCTGAACTGTAGGAGCGAGCTTGCTCGCGAAAAACGCACAGGCAACGCGTTGATCCAGACTGCACGCGTTATCGTTGACGTCCATCGCGAGCAAGCTCGCTCCTACAGGTTTCGCGCATTTGGCCAAACCCCAGACAGCAAAAAGCCCGCATTAAGCGGGCTTTTTCCGTGGTGACCTGGCGTTCAGTGTTCCAGGTTACCGAATATGGCGCAGCGGACGGGACTCGAACCCGCGACCCCCGGCGTGACAGGCCGGTATTCTAACCGACTGAACTACCGCTGCGCGTAGCGTTGAAAGTAAATGGTGGGTGATGACGGGATCGAACCGCCGACATTCTGCTTGTAAGGCAGACGCTCTCCCAGCTGAGCTAATCACCCTTTACCTTCGTTGCGGGGCGCATTGTGCCACAGATTTTCATAAAGTGTTGATTTAATTGATAAATAATTCAAAAAAATCTGAAAACCGGTGAAACGATGCATCCTGCAGGAACTTCAGACAGAAAAAAACCCGCGTTAGCGGGTTTTTCCGTGGTGACCTGGCGTTCAGCGTTCCAGGTTACCGAATATGGCGCAGCGGACGGGACTCGAACCCGCGACCCCCGGCGTGACAGGCCGGTATTCTAACCGACTGAACTACCGCTGCGCGTAACACTTGAAGCGAATGGTGGGTGATGACGGGATCGAACCGCCGACATTCTGCTTGTAAGGCAGACGCTCTCCCAGCTGAGCTAATCACCCTTCACTTTCGGTGTGGCGCGCATTCTACGGAGCGCCCTCACCTCTGGCAAGCACTTTTTTAAATAATTTTTTCAGGCCTTCCAAAGGCTTAGAGAAGGGTTGGCCTATGGCGCCGCGAAGAGAATAATGCCCCACTTTGTATAAAGGAGAGACTCGCCCCATGTGGTTCAAAAACCTGCTTATCTATCGCCTGACCCAAGATCTGCCTTTTGATGCCGAGGCGTTGGAAACTGCACTGGCCACCAAACTGGCGCGTCCCTGTGCAAGCCAGGAGTTGACCACCTACGGTTTCGTCGCGCCATTCGGCAAAGGCGAAGATGCACCCCTGGTGCACGTCAGCGGCGACTTCCTGCTGATTTCCGCGCGTAAAGAAGAACGCATCCTGCCGGGCAGCGTCGTGCGTGACGCGGTGAAGGAAAAGGTCGAAGAGATCGAAGCCGAACAAATGCGCAAGGTCTACAAAAAGGAACGCGACCAGATCAAGGATGAAATCATCCAGGCCTTCCTGCCTCGCGCCTTTATCCGTCGTTCGTCGACCTTCGCAGCGATCGCGCCGAAACAAGGCCTGATTCTGGTCAACTCGGCCAGCCCGAAACGTGCCGAGGACTTGTTGTCTACCCTGCGTGAAGTGATCGGCACGCTGCCGGTGCGTCCGCTGACCGTGAAAATGTCGCCGACCGCCACCATGACTGACTGGGTCACCACCCAGAAAGCCGCGGACGATTTCTTCGTGCTGGACGAGTGCGAACTGCGCGACACCCACGAAGACGGCGGCATCGTGCGCTGCAAGCGTCAGGACCTGACCAGCGAAGAAATCCAGCTGCACCTGAGCACTGGCAAAGTGGTCACTCAGCTGTCGCTGGCGTGGCAAGACAAACTGTCTTTCGTCCTCGACGACAAGATGGTGGTCAAGCGCCTGAAGTTCGAGGATCTGCTGCAGGATCAGGCGGAACAGGACGGTGGCGAAGAGGCCCTCGGCCAGCTGGATGCCAGCTTTACCCTGATGATGCTGACTTTCGGCGACTTCCTACCGTCGATGGTTGAAGCGTTGGGTGGCGAAGAGACTCCGCAAGGCATTTAAAGCCTTGTGATCTCCAATGTGGGAGCGGGCTTGCTCGCGAAAGCGGTTTTACATTCAACACATGTGTTGGATGAAACACCGCTTTCGCGAGCAAGCCCGCTCCCACATTCGTTTTGTGGTGCTAGATAAAAACAAGGATCAGGCCATGCGTGCACTGGTAGAAAGAAGATCGGAAAACGGCGGCTCGGCAAGTGACTGAATAGGCGGCAAACTTGATCCCCCGATTAATGATGGGCACCATACTGCGCAATGCGAGGACGACCTCGCGGCTCGATCGAGTCATTAATCTGGGGACGACCCCGTCAATCGATGGAGGTCTCTCATGTCCTGGATCATTCTGTTTTTCGCCGGCCTGTTCGAAGTAGGCTGGGCTGTCGGCCTGAAATACACCGATGGTTTCAGCCGCCCTCTTCCCACCGCACTGACCATTGCCGCCATGGCCATCAGCCTTGGTCTGCTCGGCCTTGCCATGAAGGAATTGCCACTGGGCACCGCCTATGCAATCTGGACAGGCGTGGGTGCGGTCGGCACGGTCATCGCCGGGATCATTCTGTTTGGTGAATCCATGGCGTTGTTCAGGCTCGCCAGTGTGGCGTTGATCATTGCCGGGCTGATTGGACTGAAAGTCAGCACCTAGCCATTGCCGGTCCATACGAAAAAGCCCGCCCCCCTGGCGATACCGGGGGAGCGGGCTTTTTTTCAATGGAAAGAAAACGAATCAGCTTTCAGCCAGCGCCATGCGCCCACGCGCGACCGGAGCCTTCTCCACATGTTCAAGCTGCATGCAGCGTTCCAGGAACAGGAACATGTAGTCGTAGCTTTTGCACACCGCCTGACGCAACTCCGCCTGCAAGGACTGGCTCGGATTCAACCCCGCCAGCGTGCAGATGATTTCCAGCGCTTCCCACGGATGGGCGTCGTCGTACTGGGCGTGCATCTTCAGCCACTTCATGGCCCGCTTGCGATCTTCCTCGGGGAACGCTGCCGCATAGACACCATTGGAGCAGACCAGCGCCGACCATTCACCTGTCGCGCCTTCAATGGCGTAGTTGGTGGCGGCAATGGCCACGATCAGCGAATCCGCCGAACTGGTGTGCCAGCACCAGTGGCTCAAGGCATGAAGTTCAGGGGCAACCTGTTGCGCCTGCAGATCCTCCAGGCTCACACCGTGAGCGCGGCTCCAGTGCACCCAGTAATCGGCGTGGTTCAATTCCACCCGGATGTTGCGCATCAACCAGCGGCGCGCCATGTCCTCCCCCGGATGGCGGGCAAAACGGGTCTTGGTCAGGTTCTGGGCCATATACAACGCGAACTGTTCAACCACCGGCCAACCACCAATAAGGTAGTGACGCATGGTCCTGGCGCTGAGCTTGTTGTCTCGCATGCGCCGGTACAGTTCGTGTTCGACAACCCGGCGTTTACTCTCGCTGCAATCCTGGATCAGTTGCTGAGCCCAGGCGGGATAACTTGCAGCTTCCATGAGGGGTCCGGTTCTGTTGAAAGTATCGATCACTGTCGTGTTCCTTTTGATTGTGATTGTAAGGATCGGCAGGAGATTTCAACGGAACGTGCCAGGCGCCTTGAATAACAAGGGTTGTGGCCTGGCAGGACGACTTTGCAGACTATCGCAGGTAAACAGATGCGGGCGCTCAATCACATACCCTTGAGCGTAATCCACCCCGATCTCCAGCAATGCCTGCTCGATCTGGGGTGTTTCAACAAACTCGGCAATCGTACGCTTACCCATGACATGACCGATGTGATTGATCACCTCGACCATGGCGCGGTTAATCGGGTCGTCCAGCATATCCTTTACGAAACTCCCGTCGATCTTCAAGAAGTCTACAGGCAAATGTTTCAAGTACGCGAATGAGGACATTCCGGCACAAAAGTCGTCCAGCGAAAAATGGCAGCCTAACCCTTTGAGCTCATTGATAAATCTGATTGCACTGCCAAGATTGGAAATTGCACTGGTTTCAGTGATTTCAAAACAAATCATTTCAGGCGGTACAGAGTAAGCAATGAACTGTTGACGCAGGAAGTCCAGGAACGCCTCATCTCCGATAGTTGTGCCTGACAGATTAATCGCACACATCGCCAATGGACCTTTGCGCTCTTCGGCCATGCCTTGGGCAATGATCTTGAACACGTTCTGCACGACCCAGCGATCAAGGGACGTCATCAGGCCATAACGTTCCGCGGCCGGAATAAAACTGTCGGGCAGAATCATGCGCCCGGCTTCGTCATGCAGGCGCAGCAGGATTTCAATATGCCCGCCGCCCTCTTCAACATGACCCAGAGGCGCAATTTCCTGGGCGTACAGACAGAAACGGTTTTCCTCCAGCGCCATGTGCAAGCGCTGTACCCAGGCCATCTCGCCAAAGCGCAGTGACAACTCCGAGTCGTCGGCGTGATAGACCTGAACCCGGTTCCGGCCCTTTTCCTTGGCCATGTAACAGGCCATATCGGCGGAGAGCAGCGATGTTTCGAGGGTGATCGGGTGCTGGGTGACATGCACCAGCCCGATGCTCACGGTGGTCACGAACGGCCGGCCCTTCCAGACGAAGTGCAGGTTCTGCACGGTCTGGCGCAGGCCCTCGGCGATTTTCTCCGCCGCTTCCGGCGAACAGTTCTCCAGCAGGATGCCAAACTCGTCGCCGCCCAGCCGGGCCAGGGCATCGCCTTCGCGCAAACCCGATTGCAACAGCGCGCAGATATGCCGCAGCAACTCGTCTCCCGCGGCGTGGCCGCAGGTATCGTTGACCAGTTTGAACTGGTCCAGATCGAGGAACATCAGGGCATGTCGCCCCGGCTGCCGTGTCAGGTTGTGCAGCACCTGTTCCAGGCGATACTCGAATTCGCGGCGGTTGGCGAGGCCGGTCAAGGCGTCATGGGTCGCCTGCCAGGACAGATTGGCAATGTATTGCCGCTCCTGGGTCATGTCGTGCAGGACCAGCACGGTGCCGCTGACTTTGCCGGCGTTGCGGATTGGCGCACCGACCAGCGTGACCGACACCGTGCTGCCGTCCAGGCGTTGAATCAGCTTGGAATGTTCGCCGCCGCTGAGTTGACCGCTCAGGATGTGCTCAATCAGCGTAAAGCCGTCGGCCTGAGCGTTTTCGTCCAGCAGATTGAACAGCGCTGCCAGGGGTAAACCTGTCGCCTGCTCGGCTTTCCAGTGGGTCAACGCCTCGGCGGCCGGGTTCATGTAGGCAATTGCGCCTTCGACATTCGTGGTGATCACGCCATCGCCGATCGATTGCAAGGTGATCTGCGCCCGTTCTTTTTCCAACTGCAGGGCGTCGGCAAATGCATGGCGCTGCTTGAGCAATTTGTGAGTGCGCATCAGGGCCAGGACTATCAAGCCCAACGCCGTGGCAAGGTTGGTCACCAGCAGCAGGCGAAGGATGACCCGCGAGCCTTCGCCCAAGGCATCGCTAAAGGCCTTCGCCGCCGGCGTCACATCATCGTTGATGACGAAAATCTGATCCTTCCAGCGTTTGATATCGCTTTCCGAGGCCTGATTGGCGGTGATGCGCTGGTGCATGTCCCGCGCGACGTCATCGAGCTTGACCAGATGCGCGTCACCCACCATCCAGAGGTCGATGGCTTTTTCGAGGTAGGTGAAGTGGCGGAAGTTGAGATACAGCCAGATCAGGCTGGAAGCGTCATCCGGATGGTTGCCACCCTTGATGATCGACGCACGTGCCATCTCGATATTCGGCGGTTCATGATCCAGCGCTACACGCAGGTCGTGGCTACCCAGGGGCACGGCAATGGCATTCTGATATTTAAGAAAAATCGCTTCGTCGCCGCTTTCGGCGTAGAGAGTGAGGTAATAGATTGCGTCTTTCTGGCTCTTGGACCACAGGCTTTCACCGGCAACGTAACCACGGACCGCCGAAAGAACATAAAGGCTGACGCCGCACAGCAAGGCCTGAAACAGCACGACGGCAATAAATGGCCAGACGATGCCCAACAACCGTGGCGTTCCGAGAGTCCGCGTTCGATTCATGAGGTCCCTTGTTTTAGCACTGCCGGATCAGCATCCAAACTGAACGCTACAGGTAGACTAGGGTGCGTTTTCGATCCCGGCAAGCGGGAAGCCCTTTCTACGGGCCATTGCAGGTAAATAACTATTCCAGTGAGATGGCGGCACATACAGAGAGGGACAGTTCCTGTGAAAATGTCCCTGTAAATCGCGCTGGCCCACCGTTTTTTTCCTGAAACCGTACGCGGGCGCCTTGTCCATGGGCGATGCGCAGATCAGTGCTGCTGCAAATGCCCATAAAGCTTGGCGTACAAACCACCCTCGGCAATCAACTGCTGATGGTCGCCATCCTCGGCAATTTGCCCGCCATCGAACACCAGCACCCGGTCGGCCTGCTTCACGGCCGACAATCGGTGCGCAATGATCAGCGTGGTGCGGTGGCTCAGAAACCGCGCCAGCGCCTGATGCAGGTTGTACTCGGTGGCCGCGTCCAGCGCCGAGGTGGCTTCGTCGAGGATCACCACTTTCGGTTCGGCCAGCACCATTCGGGCGATTGCCAGACGTTGGCGCTGACCGCCGGACAAGCGCACGCCGGAACGCCCGACGATACTGTCCAGACCATTGGGCAGGTCTCGAACGGTCTGATGCAATTGCGCGATTTCCAGCGCTTGCCAGCAGGCCTCGTCACTGCGCTCACGGCCCATGGTCAGGTTGGCCCGTACAGTGTCATTGAACAGCGCCGGATGTTGCAGGACCACGGCGACGTTTTCGCGTACGGTTTCCAGACCAATCTCTTGCTGGGTCGAACCGCCGAAGCGAATCGTCCCGGCCAGCGGCGTGTACAAACCCAGCAGCAACTGCACCAACGTACTTTTACCGCCACCGCTGGCGCCGACAATCGCGACCTTTTCACCCGGCGCGATCGACAGGTTCATCTGGTTCAACACCAGCTCGTCGCCGTAACCGAAACTCAAACCCTGGACTTCGATGCCGACGGTATCGCGCCCGTTGAACGGGTCTACACCGCCCGGGTATTCAGGTTCATCGGCCCTGGCCAGCAACTCATTGATCCGGGACAGCGCGCCACCGGCGGCGTAATAGGCGTATTGCAGGTTAAGCAGTTGTTCCACCGGACCGATCATGAACCACAGGTAGCTGAACACCGCGAGCATCTGGCCGATGGACAAGTCGGAGAACAACACCGTGAGCATGGCGGCGGCGCGGAAAATATCGATGCCGAACTGGAACAGCAAACCGCTGGCACGGTTCGAGGCATCGGTTTTCCACTGCGAAGTCACCGCGTAATCGCGCACCTCGCGCGCCCGCTGACCGAGACGCCCGAGGAAAAAACCCTGACGGTTGCCGGCGCGCACTTCCTGGATGGAATCGAGGGTTTCGGTCAACGCTTGAGTGAAGCGCGAGGTGCTGTCGTTCTCGAGTTTCTTCAGGTGTTTGACCCGCTTGCCCAGCAGCACCGTGGCGTAGATCACCAACGGGTTGAACAGCATGATCAGCAGCGCCAGCTTCCAGTGCATCCAGATCAGGATGCTCGCCGTACCGACCAGCGTCAGCATGGCCACGAGGAAACGGCTGAGGGTTTCGCCGACGAATTTGTCCAGCGTATCGAGGTCGGTCACCAGGTGCGTGGTGACCGTGCCGCTGCCCAGGCTTTCGTATTCGCCCAGCGAGATGCGCTTGAGCCGCTCGATCAGCCGTGTGCGAATGCGGTACACGATGTCTTTGGCCAGTGCCGCGAACAACTTTGCCTGCACCACGTTGAATAACAGGGCACCGCAGCGCAGCAACAAGGTCACCAGCAGCATCAGGCCGATGTACCCCGCCGCTTTCTGCCAGCCTTCGGGCAGCGCGTGGTTCATGACCTTCAGCGCGGAGTCGCCATGGCCCAGCAGCACTTCGTCCACCAGTAACGGCAAGAGCAAGGGGATCGGCACGCTGCACAACGTTGCCAGCACGGCCACGCCGTTGGCGATCCACAGGGATTTCTTGTGTTGCAAGGCCAGGCGACGGATTTCCGCCCAGCTCAGACGGTCGACACGTGTAGCGGTTGCGGCGTCGTCAGGCAGGTCATGCACAGGCAGCGCGCTCCAGCCAGCGGCCGAGCAGCGGTGACAGGACACTGAGAGGCTGATAGCCATTGGTCAACAACGCCAATTGACCATCACGCTCAGCCAGCAAGGTGGGGAAACCGGCGATGCCGAGGTCCTGCACCCAAGTGAAATCGGCCGCTGTCGCGGCATGTTGATCAGCGCGGTCGAACGCCGCGGCGAACTCGATGCGCGGCACACCGGCCCGCTCCGCCAGTTCCACCAGCACACTGGCGTGGGTGACGTCGCGGCCCTCTGCGTAAAACGCATGCTGAATCAGACCGAGCAGTTTCCACGCGCAATCCGGCGCCAGGCTGCGCGCCGTCACCAACGCCCGACAGGCGGGCTCTGTGTCGTACACAAAGCCTTCGGGCAACGCACCTTCGATCTTGAACGGCTGGCCAGTGGCCTCGGTGACCGCTTGCCAATGCTCAAGAATGTAGCGCCGGGTGGTCGGCTCCAGCGCCGAACCACTGCCGGTGCGCAAACCGCCCACCACCAGATGCAGCTCCACCCCCGCCGCCTGCGCCTGTTCGACCAGCGCATTGGCCACCGGCGCAAAGCCCCAGCACCAGGAACACATCGGGTCCATCACATAGAGCAGGCGGCGAGCAGACATGGTTCAAGCCTCGGAAGGGGTTTGCTTGTAGTTGTAGCCGATCGGGTGAGGCATGTTCCGTGCCTTGGCCAGTTCGATCTGCTTCTGCCGATCGATGGCACTGCGGCGGGTCTTCTCGCTCAGCTTATCCCAGCAATGCGGGCAGCTGATGCCGGCCACATAGTGCTCGGACGCGCGGTCTTCGACGCTCACCGGTGTACGACAGGCATGACACTGATCGTAGTCGCCTTCGCTGAGGTCGTGACGCACGGTCACGCGGTTGTCGAACACGAAGCAGTCGCCCTGCCACTTGGTTTCTTCCTGCGGCACCTCTTCGAGGTACTTCAGAATGCCGCCCTTGAGGTGATAGACCTCGTCGAAACCCTGGCTGAGCATGTAGCTCGAAGCCTTTTCGCAACGAATGCCGCCGGTGCAGAACATCGCGACTTTCTTGTGCACGGCCGGGTCGAAGTTGGCTTTGATGTAATCGGGGAATTCGCGAAAACTGGTGGTCTTCGGATCGATGGCGCCTTCGAAGGTGCCGATCGAGACTTCGTAGTCGTTGCGCGTGTCGATCAGCAACACTTCCGGATCGCTGATCAGCGCGTTCCAGTTCTCTGGATCAACGTAGGTGCCGACCTTTTTGTTCGGGTCCACGCCTTCGACGCCCAGGGTGACGATTTCTTTCTTGAGTTTGACTTTGGTGCGATAGAACGGCTGCTCGTCGCAGTACGACTCTTTGTGGTCGATGTCGTCCATGCGCGGGTCGTTCTTGAGCCAGGCCATCAGCCCGTCAATGCCTTCGCGGCTGCCGGACACGGTGCCGTTGATGCCTTCTTCGGCGATCAGCAGCGTGCCTTTGATGCCGTTGTCGACCATCGCCTGCAGCAGGGGCTCGCGCAGGTCGACGTAGTTTTCCAGGGTGACGAACTTATACAGTGCCGCCACGACAATCTGTTGTGTCATGGGTGATTCTCCAGGTGGCGACCCTCGTAAGGGGTGAACCGGATTCAAAAAAAACGCGCCGGGTAAGCGGCGCGTTGCGGATTCTAGCAAAAACGGTGTGGTTTTAGGACTGCGTTCTACAGGCTTGGCACAAACCACTGTGGCGAGGGGATTTATCCCCGTTGGGCTGCGAAGCAGTCCTGAATCCTGTGATCACAACAATTCCGGTACACCGCATGCAGTGATCTTGCGACTGCTTCGCAGCCCAACGGGGATAAATCCCGTCGCCACAACAGCCCTCATCCATCACATCAATGCTTGCTGCCGCCAGCGCAGGTCGGCGAGGCCGGGGCCGCGTCGATCTGTGCCCATTCCTGTGGCGTGTAGGTATGCAGCGCCAACGCATGGAACTCGCCCATCAGCTCGCCGAGCGTGCCGTAGACCTTTTGGTGACGCTTGACGCGATTGAGCCCTTCGAACTGCTGGCTGACCACCACGGCTTTGTAATGGGTTTGCAACCCACGACTGTGCATATGGCTTTCATCCAGCACTTGCAGGTGCTCGGGCTGTAACAAACCCAGCGTCGATTCGATGCGTTGTTGCATGGTCATACCCGGCTCCGCTTAAGGCTTTTTCTTGGCGGCTGGAGCCGCGGCGCCGGCTTTAGGATCCAGCTCGTTGGTCATGTCAGCCAACAGCTTGTTGACCACTGGCACAGCGCTTTCGAGCTTGGCCTGGGTCATCTGGGCCGATTGCTGGGTCAGCTGCGGCATTTTTTCCAGGACTTTCTTGCCCAGTGGCGACTGGTAGAACGCGACCAGGTCCTTGAGCTCGGATTCGCTGAAGTTGGTGGTGTACAGCTTGACCATGTCCGGCTTCAGCTTGTTCCAGCCAATGGCTGCGTCCAGAGCGGCGTTGGCCTTGGCCTGGTAGGTTTCCAGCAAGGCTTTTTTCGATTCAGGGGCTTTGGTCTGTTCAAAGCGCTGAGCGAACATTTGCTGCACTTGCATGTACACCGGAGTGCCCAATTTGTCAGCGTGCGCCAGGGTCAGGAAAGCTTCGGCACTGGCGTTGTGGCTGGCGGTATCGGCAAAAACAGGGCCGCTGGCGCAAACCAGTGCAACCGCGGTACAGATGGCACGAAGACGAGTCATCGAGTTTCCTTTTCTAGCAGGCGAGGTCAAACCCCAAGGGCGTCCATTCTGCGCCTAAAAAACTGTGTCACTCAACCCCAAGCCTTGTCGGGCCTGATTTAGAGGGGTTGAATGGTCAAAATGCAGACCGATGGAACCACGGCCGGCGGTCACGGCCTAAACTGCGCTATCAGACTGACAGGAGTGTGCATGATGAGCCGTATCGAAACCGACAGCCTTGGCCAGGTGGAAGTGCCGGATGGGGCCTACTGGGGCGCTCAGACGCAACGCTCGCTGATTAACTTCGCCATCGGCAACGAGCGTATGCCGCTGGCGGTGCTGCACGCGCTGGCGCTGATCAAGAAAGCCGCGGCGCGGGTCAATGACCGCAACGGAGACCTGCCCGCCGACATCGCCCGGCTGATCGAACAGGCCGCCGACGAAGTGCTCGACGGCAACCACGATGACCAGTTCCCGCTGGTGGTCTGGCAGACCGGCAGCGGCACCCAGAGCAACATGAACGTCAACGAAGTGATCGCCGGGCGCGCCAACGAACTGGCCGGCAACCCGCGCGGCGGCAAGTCGCCGGTGCACCCCAACGATCACGTCAACCGCTCCCAGAGCTCCAACGACTGCTTCCCCACCGCGATGCACATCGCCGCCGCGCAGGCGGTGCAGCAACATTTGCTGCCGGCGATCAACGAACTGTCCGGTGGTTTGGCGGAGTTGTCCGCACGGCACATGAAGCTGGTCAAGACCGGTCGCACCCACATGATGGACGCCACGCCGATTACGTTCGGGCAGGAACTCTCGGCGTTCATCGCGCAACTGGACTACGCCGAACGGGCGATCCGCAGCGCCCTGCCGGCCGTGTGTGAACTGGCTCAGGGCGGCACCGCCGTCGGCACCGGGCTGAATTCACCGCACGGTTTTGGCGAAGCCATTGCCTCCGAGCTGGCCGCGCTTTCCGGCCTGCCGTTTGTCACCGCACCCAACAAGTTCGCCGCGCTGGCGGGCCATGAGCCGCTGACCACGTTGTCCGGCGCGCTGAAAACCCTTGCCGTGACCCTGATGAAAATCGCCAACGACCTGCGCCTGCTGGGCTCCGGACCGCGTGCCGGTTTTGCCGAAGTGAAATTGCCGGCCAACGAGCCGGGCAGTTCGATCATGCCGGGCAAGGTCAACCCGACCCAGTGCGAAGCGCTGTCGATGCTGGCGTGTCAGGTACTGGGCAACGACGTTGCCATCGGTTTCGCCGCCAGTCAGGGGCACTTGCAGCTGAACGTGTTCAAACCGGTGATTATCCATAACCTGCTGCAATCGATCCGTTTGCTGGGCGATGGCTGCAGCAACTTCCATCAGCATTGCATCGCCGGCCTGGAGCCGGATGCCGAGAAAATGGCAGAACATCTGGAACGTGGGTTAATGCTGGTGACGGCGCTGAACCCGCATATCGGGTATGACAAGTCGGCGGAGATTGCCAAGAAGGCTTATGCCGAAGGGCTGACGTTGCGAGAGGCGGCGTTGCAGTTGGGGTATCTGACGGATGAACAGTTTGATGAGTGGGTGAGGCCGGAGAATATGCTTGAGGCTGGGGCCAAGGGCTGAGTTTTGTAGCGCCTGAAAGTCAGCCTTCGCGAGCAAGCCGGCTCCCACATTTGACCGAGGTCTCACAGAGGAATGCGGTCGAATGTGGGAGCGGGCTTGCTCGCGAAGAACGATAACGCGGTCTAACTGGCCGCCATCCGCACCTTCCGGGCCTTGAGCCCCGCAATCAACGACGGCCCCAACGCCACCAGCGCCGACCCCAGCACCACCAACACCGCCCCGCCATACCCCAGACCATTGATCGTCTCGGCATGCACATACTCCGGCCACAACCAGGCCGCCATGGCCACCGCCGCAAACGTCACCAACGGCGTGATCGCCAGCGTCGCACTCACCCGCGAGGCTTCCCAGTGCGCCAGCGCTTCGGCAAACGCGCCATACGCAATCAGTGTGTTCATGCAGCACGCCAGCAATAGCCAGCCCTGCAGCGGCGTCAGTTGCAGCGCTTCCAGCGGATGCACCCACGGCGTCAGCAACAGCCCGCAGAACAGATAGATCACCATCATCACCTGCAACGAATTCCACACCGTCAGCAATTGTTTCTGCCCCAGGGCGTAGAAGGTCCAGACCGTGGACGCCAACAACACCAGCAGCACGCCCGCCGTGTAGTCAGTCAACGAGGTGAGCAACTCGGCCAGGCGCTGGTTGAAAAACAGTCCGAAACCAATCAACAACACCAGCAGACCAATCCCCTGCCCCACGCTGAAGCGCTCCTTGAACACAAACAGGCTGGCGATCAGCAGCATGATCGGGCCCATCTGCACCACCAGTTGCGCGGTGCCGGGGCTGAGCAGGTTCAAGCCCATCAAATACAACACGTAGTTGCCCACCAGACCGAGCACCGCCATCAGCACCAGCCAGCCACCGCGCGGCCCGAGCACTTTGCGACTCGGCAGGCGTCTGGTCGCCGCCAGGTAAATGAACAGGCACCCGCCGGACACCATCAGCCGAAACCAGGTCACCGTGACCGGGTCCATCACCAGCAGCACTTGCTTGAGTTTGATCGGCAGGATTCCCCACAACAACGCGGTCAACAAGGCCAGGAACAGGCCGTATACCCAGCGACCGGATGAAATGTGCATGTGTACCCCAAAGCCAGATGGCAAGAATCGTCATTTTAGGGGCAGCGGCACCTGGCACACAGGGACAGTTTGTAAGCGGACGCAAATGAAACTGTGCAAGTCGCAGCAAAAAATTGACGGAATGCCGTCGATCGGATCGCCAGGCACTGTAAGCGGTTCATGCATAAGCTCATTGGATCCCCCACCTTCAGGAGACCGCCATGTATGGCATGCGCGCCCAGGACAACGCCCCCGCCACGCACTTTCGCAGCGACCGGATGTGTCGGGTAAACGGTGAGTTGTATTTCAGCACCCGGGAAAACACGCTGGAGGGGCCGTTTGAAAACCCGGAGGCGGCTTCGCGGGAGATTGAGGCTTACATCGCGCGGATGCAGCTTTTGAGCGCCAGTCGATAGACCGAGGCGCTGCCTTCGCGGGCAAGCCCGCTCCCACAGTGGGGATCTATGTCGCACACTAGATCCCTGTGGGAGCGGGCTTGCTCGCGAAAGCTATCTGACAATCAATACATATCTTAAGGCTTACCGCACCGCCTCAAACAACCCGGTCGCACCCATCCCGCCGCCCACGCACATGGTGACAATGCCGTACCGCAAATCCCGTCGCTGCAACTCCCGCACAAGATGCCCGACCTGACGCGACCCGGTCATGCCGAACGGGTGGCCAATGGAAATCGAGCCGCCATTGACGTTGTACTTCTCGTTATCGATCCCCAGCCGATTGCGGCTGTACAGGCATTGTGAAGCGAACGCTTCGTTGAGTTCCCACAGGTCAATGTCGGCAACCTGCAAACCCTTGGCCTTGAGCAACTTCGGCACCGAGAACACCGGGCCGATGCCCATTTCATCCGGTTCGCAACCTGCCACGGTGAAGCCGCGGAAGAACGCCTTCGGCTTCAACCCCAGTTCCAGCGCCTTTTCCAGGCTCATCACCAGCGTCATCGAAGCACCATCGGACAGCTGCGACGAGTTGCCCGCCGTGACCGAACCGTCTTCGGCAAACACCGGTTTCAACCCCGCCAGACTTTCCAGCGTGGTGTCCGGGCGATTGCAATCGTCGCGATCGACGACACCGTCAAGGATCTGCACTTGCCCGGTGGCCTTGTCTTCAACGCGATACTTCACCGTCATCGGCACGATTTCGTCGTCGAACAGACCGGAGGCCTGCGCCTGAGCGGTACGCTGCTGACTTTGCAACGCGTACAGGTCCTGTTCTTCACGGCTGACGTTGTAACGACGGGCGACGATTTCGGCGGTCTGGCCCATGGGAAAGTAGATGCCCGGCACCTGCTCTTTCAGCAGCGGGTTGATCAGGTTGTCGGTGTTGACGCTTTTCATGGTCAGGCTGATGGACTCGACGCCACCGGCGACGATGATGTCGCTGCAACCCGAAGCAATCTGGTTGGCGGCAATGGCAATCGCCTGCAAGCCCGACGAGCAGAACCGGTTGAGGGTCATGCCGGCGGTGCCGGTGCCCAGGCGTGACAGCACCGCGACGTTGCGACCGATGTTGTAGCCTTGGGCGCCTTCGTTGGAGCCGGCGCCGACGATGCAATCCTCGACAGTGGCC
Source organism: Pseudomonas sp. LBUM1670 (assembly GCF_059695695.1). Taxonomy (NCBI): domain Bacteria; kingdom Pseudomonadati; phylum Pseudomonadota; class Gammaproteobacteria; order Pseudomonadales; family Pseudomonadaceae; genus Pseudomonas; species Pseudomonas sp. LBUM1670. The sequence goes on from NZ_CP166783.1 coordinate 4,114,609, forward strand.
GGGTCGATGCCCGAGCGCGTCAGCAGTGCATTGACGCAGTGAGCCGCCATGTCGTCCGGACGGGTCTGGTTGAACTTGCCGCGAAAGGACTTGGCCAGGCCGGTCCGCACACTGTCGACGATCACCACTTCACGCATGGCATACCTCATTATTGTTGTTGGTTGAGAGTGGACCGAGCATAAGTCCAGCCATTACCGACCGCGACAATCATTCATCCCGCGTATGCGTCACCATCGGTTCACACCTTCAGTTTTTTCTGTTTTTTCTCGTGCTTGTCGGACTTTTCGAACGCTTCTTCCAGCGCCTGATTAAGCGTGCGCAACACCTTGACCCGAGCCCAGCGCTTGTCGTTGGCTTCCACCAGTGTCCAGGGCGAAATTTCGGTACTGGTGCGATCGACCATGTCGCCGACTGCGGCCCGGTAGGCATCCCACTTTTCCCGATTGCGCCAGTCGTCCTCGGTGATCTTGAAGCGTTTAAAGGGGATCTGTGCGCGCTCTTCGAAGCGCTCCATTTGCGTTTCTTTGTCGATAGCCAGCCAGAACTTGACCACAATCACCCCGGCATCGGCGATCTGCTCTTCGAAGTCGTTGATTTCACTGTAGGCGCGTAGCCAATCGGCCGGGCTGCAAAAGCCTTCGATACGCTCCACCAGCACCCGGCCATACCAGGAGCGGTCAAACACGGTGAACTTTCCTCGCGCCGGAATATGTCGCCAGAAACGCCACATGTACGGGTGTGCCCGCTCCTCCTCGGTGGGTGCAGCAATCGGCACGATGCTGTACTGGCGCGGGTCAAGCGCTGCCGCAACCCGCCGGATCGCCCCGCCCTTGCCTGCCGCGTCGTTGCCTTCGAATACCGCGATCAAGGCGTGGCGGCGCATGCGTTTATCGCGCATCAACCCCGAGAACCGTGCTTGCTCGGTGATCAGTTGCTCTTCGTAATCGTCCTTGTCCAGATGCAGGGTCAGGTCGAGGCTGTCGAGCAGGTTGACCTGATCGACGCTGCTGCCCAAGGGCGCGGCGCTGACTTTAACCGGGTGAATCTTCGATCGTTTCAAGGCGCCTTGCAGGCCTTCGAGCAGAATCTTGCCGACCGCCAGGCTCCGATAGCGCGGGTCCAACCCGGCGATCACATGCCACGGTGCGTAGTCGCGGCTGGTGCGGCGCAAAATGCGTTCGCCGTATTTCACGAACTTGTCGTAAGTCTGCGATTGCTGCCAGTCCAGCGGGCTGATGCGCCAGCTGTGCAGCGGGTCGTCGGCCAGCGCCTTGAGGCGCGCCTTCATTTGTTTCTTGGAGAGGTGGAACCAGAACTTGAAGATCAGCGCGCCTTCGTCGCACAACATTTTCTCCAGGCGCTCGGCCGCATTGATGCCCTGATCGAGCCGCGGGTCCTTGAACACACCATGCACCCGGGCCTGCAACATCTGGCTGTACCAGTTACCGAAGAAAATCCCCATGCGGCCCTTGGCCGGGAGCATCCGCCAATAACGCCAGGCCGGTGGCCGCGCCAGTTCTTCGTCGGTCTGCTGATCGAAGGTGCGGACCTCGATCAGCCGCGGGTCCATCCATTCGTTGAGCAGTTTCACCGTCTCGCCCTTGCCGGCGCCTTCGATGCCGTTGATCAAAACGATCACCGGAAAACGCTTTTGCTGCTGAAGTTCGAACTGCGCCTCGAGCAGCGCTTCGCGCAACGCCGGCACTTCGGCTTCATAGGTTTCTTTGTCGATGACGTGACCGATTTCGGCAGATTCGAACATGGAGAGCTCCCTTTCCAGATTGAGCAAGACTAGCGGAAGTTCAAGGCTTGCGGTGTCGCGTAGCAGGCCAAAAGATCGCAGCCTTCGGCAGCTCCTACGGGTGAACGCCGTTCCCGGTAGGAGCTGCCGAAGGCTGCGGTCTTTTGCTCTACCGCAATTTTGCGGCAAGTAGTCCATCCCGCGCCTTGCCATGGATCAAGCACCTCGGCGGCGATCGGCTAGAATGGCCGCCTTGCCGTTGCCGAGCCTGCCATGAAACCTGTATTGCCCCACGCCCAGCTTGACTGGGACGACCAAGGCCTCCCGCGTTCGCGGGTGTTTGATGATGTGTATTTTTCCGACCTGTCCGGGCTGGACGAAACCCGCTACGTCTTCCTTGAACAGAACGCGCTGCGTGAACGTTTTACTGCGTTGCCGGTGGGCGGGCGGCTGGTGATTGGCGAGACCGGTTTCGGCACCGGGCTGAATTTTTTGTGCGCCTGGCAGTTGTTCGAACAACACGCAGTGGCCGGTGCGCGCTTGCACTTTGTCAGTGTCGAAAAGTACCCGCTGAGTGCGCCTGATCTGCAACGGGCGCTGGCGTTATGGCCAGAGCTCAAGCAGTTTGCCGATCAGTTGCTCGCGCAGTACGTGGCGATCCATCAAGGGTTCCAGCGGCTGGTACTGGATAACGGTCGCGTGACGTTGACCCTGTTGATCGGCGATGCGCTGGAGCAGTTGCCGCAACTGGACGGCCAGATCGATGCCTGGTTTCTCGACGGTTTCGCCCCGGCGAAAAACCCCGACATGTGGACCGCCGAACTGTTTGCCGAACTCGCCAGGCTGGCGGCGCCCGGTTCGACCATCAGTACGTTCACCAGCACCGGTTGGGTGCGCCGTTTGCTGAACGCGGCGGGCTTCAAGATGAAGCGCACGCCCGGCATCGGCCACAAATGGGAAATCCTGCGCGGCACGTTCCTCGGCTGGCCTGAAGCAGTGCCAGCACCCGTCGCGGCCAAACCATGGTTTGCGCGCCCGACGCCGCTGACCGGCGAACGTCGGGCACTGGTGATCGGCGCCGGCCTGGCCGGTTGCGCCACGGCCGCCAGCCTCGCGGCGCGCGGTTGGCAAGTCAGTCTGCTGGAGCGTCACGATGCGCTGGCGCAGGAAGCTTCGGGCAATCCTCAGGGCGTGCTTTACCTCAAACTGTCGGCCCACGGCACGGCGTTGTCGCAGTTGATTGTCAGCGGTTTCGGTCACACCCGGCGGTTGCTTGAGCAGTTGCAGCGGGGCGTCGACTGGGACGATTGCGGTGTGCTGCAACTGGCGTTCAATGCCAAGGAAGCCGAGCGACAAGCGCAATTGGCGCAGGCGTTTCCCGATGACTTGCTGCACGCACTCGATAGAGAACAGGCCGAGGCGCGTGCCGGCATCGGCCTGCAATGGGGCGGGCTGTTTTACCCCGAAGGCGGATGGGTGCATCCGCCGGCATTGTGCCAACGGCAAGCAACCCATCCGGACATTCAGATCATGACCCATCACGATGTGGTGGAACTGCGCCGTGCAGAGGGTCAATGGCAAGCCTGGGACGGCGAAACCTTGTTGGCCGCGGCACCGGTCGTGGTATTGGCCGGCGCTGCCGAGATCAAGCGTTTCCCCTACAGCAGTGAGTTGCCGCTCAAACGCATACGCGGACAAATCACTCGCCTGCCACAAACACCGGACAGTCAGACGCTGAGCACCGTGGTCTGCGCCGAAGGTTATGTCGCCCCGGCACGATTGGGTGAACATACGCTGGGCGCCAGTTTTGATTTCAACAATGACGACCTGACACCGACAACGGCCGAGCATGCAGGCAACTTGCAGATGCTCGAAGAAATCTCGCCGGATCTGGTCGCCCGTCTCGGCGCGGATAACCTGCAACCCGATGCACTTGAGGGTCGCGCGGCGTTTCGCTGCACCAGCCCGGATTACCTGCCGATTGTAGGACCACTGGCCGACTCCCCGGCCTTCGCCGAGGCCTACAGCGTATTGAGCAAGGATGCCCGGCAAACTCCGGACATCCCTTGCCCCTGGCTGGATGGCTTGTACGTCAACAGCGGCCATGGGTCGCGAGGCTTGATCACCGCGCCGTTGTCAGGCGAATTGCTGGCTGCGTGGCTCGATAACGAACCGCTGCCACTGCCCAGAGCCGTGGCCGAGGCGTGTCATCCGAACCGCTTTGCCTTGCGCCGACTGATTCGAGGCAAGCCCTGATTGGCTCAATCGATATCGCAGAAGTGCTCAAGACGCTGCCATGCCCGCAGCGATACCTGTCCCGGTGATTTCCTGGATTGAATCCGCGGACGTTCAAGCAACACGCTAATGCGGCGTAGCACTACTCACCACCCACCGATGGTTTTTTTCTGTGCCTGTCTCGAAAACACTGTAGGAGCGAGCTTGCTCCGGGCGGCGTTCCGACGATGGTCGTGAACGATAATGCGTAAAACCAGATGACCCGTGGCGACCTTGGGTTTTTCGCGAGCAAGCTCGCTCCTACAAAATGGAATGCGGGGTAAACCTATTTCGGGACTAGACAGCCAGCCATTCGTCCGTGACCCTCGCTTATAACCGAACGATATAAAACTCCTGAAATCCGAGGGGGTCAGTTTCCGAGTACCCGCCGTTTTGGCCGGGTATCGCTTGACCCTCCCCAACGGAAAAACCGGTAAGGACTTTATGTGCGGATTAGCTGGCGAGTTACGCTTTGATCATCAACCTGCGGACCTCGCAGCCGTTGAACGGATCACCCATCATCTGGCACCACGCGGACCTGACGCGTGGGGCTTTCACAGTCAGGGGCCGATTGCCCTGGGCCATCGTCGCCTGAAAATCATGGACCTGTCGGACGGCTCGGCGCAGCCGATGGTCGACAACCAACTGGGCCTGTCCCTGGCCTTCAATGGCTCGATCTATAACTTCCCGGAACTGCGCACCGAGCTGGAAAGCCTCGGTTATGCCTTCTATTCCGGCGGCGACACCGAAGTGCTGCTCAAGGGTTATCACGCCTGGGGCGAAGCGCTGCTGCCAAAACTCAATGGCATGTTCGCTTTCGCCATTTGGGAGCGTGACGCCAAGCGCCTGTTCATCGCCCGCGACCGCCTCGGCGTGAAGCCGCTGTACCTGTCGCGCACCGGCCAGCGCCTGCGCTTTGCTTCTGCTCTACCGGCGCTGCTGAAGGGTGGTGACATTAATCCGATCCTCGATCCGGTGGCGCTCAATCACTACCTGAATTTCCACGCCGTCGTCCCGGCGCCACGCACCTTGCTGGCCGGCATCGAAAAACTGCCGCCCGCGACCTGGATGCGCATCGAAGCGGACGGCACCACCCAGCAGAAAACCTGGTGGACCCTGCCCTACGGCCCAAATGCCGACGAGATGAATCTGACGCTCGAAGACTGGCGCGATCGCGTACTCGACAGCACCCGTGACGCCGTGGCGATCCGTCAACGGGCGGCGGTGGATGTCGGCGTGCTGCTTTCGGGCGGTGTCGATTCGAGCATGCTGGTCGGGCTGTTGCGCGAAGTCGGCGTGGAAAACCTGTCGACCTTCTCCATCGGTTTCCAGGATGCCGGCGGCGAGCGCGGCGACGAGTTCCAGTATTCGGACCTGATCGCCAGGCATTACGGCACGCAGCATCACCAATTGCGCATCGACGAAAAAGAGATCATCGAGCAACTGCCGGCGGCGTTCCGCGCCATGAGCGAGCCGATGGTCAGTCATGACTGCATCGCTTTCTATCTGTTGTCCCGCGAAGTGGCCAAGCATTGCAAAGTGGTGCAAAGCGGCCAGGGCGCTGACGAGCTGTTCGCCGGTTATCACTGGTATCCGCAGGTCGATGGCGCGGCCGATCCCTACGTGGCCTATCGCGAGGCGTTCTTCGACCGCAGCTACGAGGACTATGCCGCCACCGTGCAGCCGAAATGGCTGACCGCGAATGACGCTGCCGGCGACTTCGTGAAGGAACATTTCGCACAGCCCGGCGCCAATGCGGCAGTGGACAAGGCCTTGCGTCTGGACAGCACGGTGATGCTGGTGGACGACCCGGTGAAACGCGTCGACAACATGACCATGGCCTGGGGCCTGGAAGCGCGGACGCCGTTCCTCGACTATCGCCTGGTGGAACTATCGGCCCGCGTGCCAGGCAAATTCAAACTGCCGGACGGTGGCAAGCAAGTGTTGAAAGAAGCGGCGCGGCTGGTGATTCCGAGCGAAGTCATCGACCGCAAGAAAGGTTACTTCCCGGTGCCGGGTCTCAAGCATTTGCAAGGCGATACGCTGAACTGGGTGCGCGAACTGCTGCTGGATCCGAGTCAGGATCGCGGCCTGTTCAACCCGGCGATGCTCGACCGTCTGCTGACCGATCCACAAGGCCAGTTGACCCCGTTGCGCGGCTCCAAGCTGTGGCAATTGGCGGCCCTGAACCTGTGGCTCAGCGAACAAGGAATCTGACCGATGAAACCTCACGCCACGGCATATAGCCAACGCCTGTTGCGCGGTCAGGCGCCCTCTTACGAACGCTTGCAGGCGCGACTGGCCGAAGACGGCAGCGAACTGGGCACCGCGCCGATTGCCGTGCATTGCGGCTGGGGCCGGCTGCTGATCGGCCATACATTCCCCGATCCGGCGAGCCTCGCCCAGGAGTTGCTCAATGAGCAGCCAGGCGAACGCGACATTGCCCTGTACGTCGCCGCGCCCCAGCAAGTATTGGGGTTGGAGCCCGCGCAGCTGTTTCTCGATCCGTCTGACACCTTGCGCTTGTGGTTCAGCGATTACCGACAGGCGACCCGCGTATTTCGCGGCTTTCGCATTCGTCGCGCGCAAAGCGATGCGGACTGGCAGGCGATCAATCAGCTGTATCAGGCGCGTGGCATGTTGCCGATCGACGCCAGTCTGCTGACCCCGCGTCATCTCGGCGGTCCGGTGTATTGGCTGGCCGAAGACGAGGACAGCGGCGCGATCATCGGCAGCGTCATGGGCCTCAATCATCACAAGGCGTTCAACGATCCGGAAAACGGCAGCAGCCTCTGGTGCCTGGCCGTCGACCCGCATTGTTCGCGCCCCGGCGTCGGCGAAGTGCTGGTGCGGCACTTGATCGAGCACTTCATGAGCCGTGGGCTGAGTTACCTCGATCTGTCAGTGCTGCACGACAATCGCCAGGCGAAAAGCCTTTACGCCAAACTCGGCTTTCGCAACCTGTCGACCTTTGCTATCAAGCGCAAGAACGGAATCAATCAGCCGCTGTTTCTCGGTCCTGGTCCCGAAGCCGAGTTCAATCCGTATGCGCGGATCATCGTGGATGAAGCCCATCGGCGTGGCATCGAAGTACAGGTCGATGATGCTGAAGCGGGCCTGTTCACCCTGATCCATGGCAGTCGCCGGGTTCGTTGCCGTGAGTCACTGAGCGATCTGACCAGTGCCATCAGCATGACGTTGTGTCAGGACAAGAGCCTGACCCACAAGGTCCTGAAAAATGCCGGTCTGAACCTGCCCGCGCAACAGCTTGCGGGGAGTGCCGACGATAATCTGGCCTTTCTCGACGAGCACGAGCGGGTGGTGGTCAAACCGCTGGATGGCGAACAGGGCCAAGGGGTGGCGGTGGATTTGCGGACGATTGAAGAGGTGCAGCAAGCCATCGAATCCGCCCGCCCGTTCGACAGTCGCGTGCTGCTGGAAAGTTTCCACGAAGGCCTCGATCTACGGATTCTGGTCATCGGTTTTGAAGTGGTCGCCGCGGCAATTCGCCGGCCGGCGGAAGTGGTGGGTGATGGTCAGCATTCCATCGGCGCGCTGATCGAGGCCCAGAGTCGGCGACGGCAAGCGGCCACCAGCGGTGAAAGCAAGATCCCGCTGGACTCTGAAACCCAACGCACCTTGCAGGCGGCGGGTTACGACTACAGCAGCATTCTTCCGGCGGGCGAGCATCTGTTCGTACGGCGCACGGCGAATCTTCATACCGGCGGCGTGCTTGAAGATGTCACGGCGATCCTGCATCCGACCCTGGTGGATGCCGCCGTGCGCGCGGCGCGGGCGCTGGACATTCCGATGGTCGGGCTCGACCTGATGGTGCGAGCGGCGGATCAGCCGGAATACGTGTTTATCGAAGCCAATGAACGCGCCGGGCTCGCCAACCACGAGCCGCAGCCGACGGCGGAGCGGTTTTTGGATTTGTTGTTTGCGCATAGTCAGGCGGCGGCCTCATAAAGTTGTGTCGCCTGCACCGACGCCTTCGCGAGCAAGCCCGCTCCCACAGTTGACCGCGTCCCCCTGTGGGAGCGGGCTTGCTCGCGAAGGCGTCAGTTCAGGCGATACAAATCCTTCCCCTCATCGAAACCATCGATGCCCTCAACTCATCAGGAGTTTCCATGACCAGCAAAATCCCCGAACCAGACCTCAACTACCTGCAAAAAGTCCTGCTGGAAATGCTCGCCATTCCCAGCCCGACCGGTTTCACCGACACCATCGTGCGCTATGTCGCCGAACGCCTTGAAGAATTGGGCATTCCGTTCGAGATGACCCGGCGCGGTACGATTCGCGCCACGCTCAAGGGCAAGAAAAACAGCCCGGACCGCGCCGTCTCCGCTCACCTCGACACCATCGGCGCAGCCGTTCGCGCCGTCAAAGACAATGGCCGCCTGACGCTGGCGCCGGTCGGCTGCTGGTCGAGCCGTTTTGCCGAAGGCAGCCGCGTCAGCCTGTTTACCGATAACGGCGTCATCAGGGGCAGTGTGTTACCGCTGATGGCCTCCGGGCACGCGTTCAATACCGCGGTGGATGAAATGCCGATCAGCTGGGATCACGTCGAACTGCGCCTGGACGCCTATTGCGCCACCCGCGCCGATTGCGATTCCCTGGGGATCAGCGTCGGTGACTTCGTGGCCTTCGACCCCTTGCCGGAGTTCACCGAAAGCGGCCACATCAGCGCCCGTCACCTCGACGACAAGGCCGGCGTTGCCGCATTGCTGGCGGCGCTGAAAGCCATCGTCGACAGCGGCGAAGAACTGATGATCGACTGCCATCCGCTGTTCACCATCACCGAAGAAACCGGCAGCGGCGCGGCGGCGGCGCTACCCTGGGACGTGAGCGAATTCGTCGGCATCGACATCGCGCCGGTTGCGCCCGGCCAGCATTCCAGCGAACACGCGGTCAGCGTGGCGATGCAGGATTCCGGCGGGCCTTATGACTATCACTTGTCCCGGCATTTGCTGCGGCTGGCCAGCGACAACGAGTTGCCGGTGCGTCGCGACCTGTTCCGCTACTACTTCAGCGATGCGCATTCGGCGGTCACCGCCGGCCATGACATCCGCACCGCCCTGCTCGCCTTTGGCTGCGACGCAACTCACGGCTATGAGCGCACGCACCTCGACAGCCTTGCCGCCCTTAGCCGTCTGCTCGGCGCCTACATGCTCAGCCCGCCGGTATTCGCCAGCGATGCACAGCCTGCGAAGGGGTCGCTGGACCGGTTCAGTCATCAGATCGAACATGACACGCAGATGGAGAGCGATACGCGAGTGCCGTCGGTGGATAGTCTGGTGGGGCAGCGGTCCGAGAGCTGATCCCGACCATCGCCTGAGAGATCGCCTTCGCGAGCAAGCCCGCTCCCACAGGTTTTGCGTCGATCACAATATCCCGGATCGACATTTACCCTGTGGGAGCGGGCTTGCTCGCGAAGGCGCCAGATCACGCAACACATCATCCGGAAGCTAGCCGCAACCGCCCATTCGCCGTAGCATCGCGCCCATTGTTTACCCGAGGTACCTATGCTGATCCCCCACGACCAACTTGAAGTCGACACCCTGACCCGCCTGATCGAAGATTTCGTGACCCGTGACGGCACGGACAACGGCGATGACACACCGCTGGAAACCCGCGTATTGCGGGTTCGCCAGGCGTTGACCAAAGGCCAGGCGCTGATTGTCTTCGATCCGGAAAGCGAGCAGTGCCAGTTGATGCTCAAACACGATGTGCCCAAGCACCTGTTTGACTGACGCCTTCAACGTGCCTTGGTTTTCGCCAGTTTGACCTGGATGCGCTCGTAGACTTCGGCCCGGTGCACGTTGACGCTCCGCGGCGCTTCGACGCCGAAGCGCACCGTGTTGCCGTTGACGGCCACAACACGCACCGAAATGTCGTCGCCGATGGAAATCATTTCCCCCACTACGCGGCTGAGTACAAGCATGGCATTCGTCCTTCAGGGTTATCGAACCCTGAAGATGCACGGCGCGCGGCTAGCGTTCAATGCGATCAAAGCAAATCAGTCCCGCCCTACAGCCCAGGACGAACGCCTCTTTCGGAAACGTCCGACAAACTCTGAGATTGCTTCAGGAAGCCGAAAAACGCGGACCGAACAGGATGACGCTCGCACCGATCACGCACAGCGCCACGCCGATCCAGTCCGAACCCAGCGGCCGAATCCGTTCGACTACCGCCAGCCAGCCAATCGACGCAATGATGTAGATGCCACCGTAGGCGGCATAGGCGCGCCCGGCGTAGGTCGCCTCGACACGGGTCAGCAACAGCGCGAACAACGTCAGGCTGAGCAGTGCCGGCACAACCCACCAGACGCTTTTGCCCTGGCGCAACCACATCCAGAAGGCAAAGCAGCCGGCGATTTCAAGCAGCGCGGCAAGAAAGAACCACAGGTAATTGAGCATGCAAACGTCTCGCGAGGATGACCGATGGCGGTCACCCTAACGACGGCGTTGCCCACGGGCAAGTTCAGCCGGCGGTCTGTCTGGCTTTGGCGCGCATTTTATCGGCCATGACGGTCATCTCGTCGTAGAGCAATTGCGGGTTTTTCTGCTTGAGCGCCCACGCCATGCGGCCCTGTTCGTGGGGCAGGATCATGAATTCGCCGGCGGCAATTTGCTGATAGATGTAGTCGGCAATGTCGGTCGCAGTGATCGGCGAGCTTTCCAGCAGTTTGCCGACCTGGGCTTTCATCGCCGGCGTCGGACCACGGAAGGAGTCCAGCAGGTTGGTCTGGAAGAATGACGGACACACCACGTGCACGCCGATTTCCTGATGCGCCAGTTCGATCAGCAGGCTTTCGGACAACGCCACCACGCCGGCCTTCGCCACGTTGTAGTTGCTCATGGCCGGGCCTTGCATCAACGCGGCCATCGACGCGATGTTGATGATCTTGCCTTTGCTTTTTTCCAGCAGCGGCAGGAACGCCTTGCAGCCTTTGACCACCCCCATCAGGTTGATCGCGATCTGCCAGTCCCAGTCCTCCAGGGACAGTTCGCTGAAGAACCCGCCCGAGGCGACGCCGGCGTTGTTGACGATGACATCGATGCCGCCGAGTTTCACTTCACAGGCCTGGGCGAAAGCGGTGAGCTGACTGTAATCGCGCACATCACAGCGCTGGATAAAACCATCGCCGCCGGCTTCGCGAACCCGCTTCAAGGTTTCCTGCAGACCGGGCTCGCTGACATCCGACAAGGCCAGCTGCCAGCCTTCACGCGCCCAGCGCAGCGCGATTTCGCGACCCAGGCCCGAGCCCGCGCCAGTGATCATCATGCGATTTTGCATAGCAAACAGCCTTGTTGTTCCGGGGAAGTTGCGCCGAGTGTAGCGAAGGACATCGCCCAACCCACGCTCCATCAGATTGCTGAATGGTCCGAGCAAACCGCGCCAGCGTGCGGATCAACTTCTCCCCTCTAAAAGAAATAAGCCTGTCTTCGAAAAACATTAAAAAAACTTGGAATTTTCTCTCATGTACGACAGTCGGACTTTGTAAGCAGCTTGGGTTTATTGCATTCCAGCTGAACGTTAAACGCCAGGTAATTCCAGAACACTTCCGACAAGGAAATAGACATGGGCACAATTTTAATCATTATTCTGATCCTCCTGCTAATAGGCGGCCTGCCGGTCTTCCCACACTCCAGAAGTTGGGGTTATGGCCCGTCGGGTATCATCGGTGTGGTGTTGGTGGTGCTGTTGATCCTGCTGTTACTCGGCAAGATTTAACAAGTTAACAGGCAAAAAAAAAGAGGCCCTTCAAGGGCCTCTTTTTTATTGCGCCGAAACCTAGTCCGGCTTGCCGTCAACCACACCGGCGGTGTTGTCGATCAGGCTTTTGGTTGCCGTCTGGATGAACGACTCGAGTTTCTCCTTGAGTGCGGCTTCGTCAGCCGACGCCGGGATCACTTCACCTTTCGGATTGGCGCCCAGTTCGTACTGATACAGCTTCGGCGGCATCTCTTTGGGCAGTACCAACACGCGGTCGGCAGTCAGCAACGCTACGGTCTGATCGCTACCCGACGGTTTGATCACGCCGAAACCTTTGTCGCCTTCCGGCAGGTTCAGCAAGTCCCGGCCCCAGCACTGGTGAATCACGTCGCCACCGATGCGGCCCATGATGGTCGGCACGATGTCGATCTGGGTGCCGACGGTGTGGTCGACCTGGCCGAACTTGTCCTGGACGCCCGGCCCGATCAGCAACATCGGAACGTTGAAACGGCCCAGGTCCATTTCAGTGATCTGCTGTTCATTACCGAAACCGTGGTCGCCGACGATCACGAACAGGGTTTCCTTGAAGTAAGGCTCCTTGCGCGCCTTCTCGAAGAACTGACCCAGCGCCCAGTCGGAGTAACGCATGGCGGTCATATGTTCGTTGAGGCTGCCACGGTCGGTCACGCGCTCGACCGGCAACGGTGTCGGCAAAGCGTATGGCGTGTGGTTGGACAAGGTTTGCAGCAAGGCATAGAACGGTTTTTTGTCCTTGCCGTCGCGGGCCTTCAACTCTTCCAGACCCCGGTTGAACATGTCCTGGTCGGACACGCCCCAGGTCGGGTCGGAGAACACCGGGTTAACGAAGTCGTTACGCCCGATGAAGTTGGTCATGCCCTGGTTGCTGAAGAAGCCCGACTGGTTGTCCCAGGCGAAGTCGCCGTTGTAGACATACACGTCGTCGTAGTCGCGGGCGCTGAGCAATTGCGGCAGGCCAGACAGTTTGTGGCTGCCTTCCGGCGTCTGCATCAGGTATTCGAAACCCGGCAGGTTCGGGAAGCAGGCCATGGTGGCGAACATACCCTGGTGAGTGTGTGTGCCGTTGGAGAAGAAACGATCGAACAACAGGCCTTCTTTCGACAGGTTGTCGAAGTATGGCGTGATGTTGCCCGGACGTCCCAGCGCGCCCACCGAGTGACCGGCGAAGCTTTCCAACAGGATCACGACAACGTTCTTGATCGGCAGGGTCTTGTCGGCATTCGGGGTGTAGTTGCGGCGAACAGCGGCCGTTTCAGGATCGACCAGTTTGTCGCTCGGCGTCAGCAGCAGGTCACGCACGGTCTGCTGGGCCAGCGGCTGCTCCACTGTGGCTTTCCAGATGTTGTCGCGATCTTCGGACATCCGGCTCTTCGCCGCCGCGATCAGCGACAGGGTGCCGTTGAGGCCCAATTGGTTGGCGAAGTTCGAGTCGGTGGTGTAGACGTCACCCCAGCGCAGTGGCGGACCTTGGCGCAGGGTGCCGCGGGCCGCAACCACGCAGACCAGCAAACACACCACAAACACTGCGATGCGCGAATACCAAGGGGCGATCTGGCGAGTGCCGATGCTGCCGCCGCTGAACGGACCGCGAGGACGGGTTGCACGGTCGGCGCCCTTGAACGCCAGGGTCAGGATCAAGGTGCCCCCGACCCAGGCCAGCAGGTAGCGAACCACCGGGAAACCGTACCAGAGCATGCTCATCACGGTTTTCGGGTCTTCCTTCACGTACTGGAAGACCAGGCCGTTGAGGCGCTGGTGGAATTCGCGGTAGAAGTCCATCTCCATCAGGCCGAGGAACAACGCGATGCTGGAAGCGATGGTCAACCAGAAACGGAAGAACCCGCGGGCAGCCATCGCCCGGGCGCTGAACAGGGCCAGCAGCAGCGGAATGCTGAGGTAGACCACCAGGCGCAGGTCGAAACGCAAACCGTTGGCGAACGCTTCGAAAAAGGTCGAGGCCGGGGTGTCGAGGATCATCTCGCGGTTGTAGACCAGCAGCGCCACGCGCAGCAGGCTGAACATGACCATCATGACCAGGGCACACAGCAGCGTGTAGGCCAGATGCGATTTGACGGTCGGTTGCAGCAGGCGACTAGAAGCTCGCTGCTGACTCAGGGCGTCCGGGATTGCCATGTCGTTTTAGGACCCTTGGAAGTTGAAGTTTCAAAAATACAGCTGCGCCCTGCCCTCTGTCGGCCAGTTCTCGGCCCCGGGGTTTGCGCGGTGCGCAAATGTTGCACGATCAATCGCGGCATTGCCATTGATTACTGACCTGCACGGCTGGCGCGGGCGAATTGTCTTGGAGGCTTTGTGAAAATTTTGTGCAACGTATATTCGGAAACACAATAAAGTTTCTTGGAGACTTGATTGGGGGCATATCCGTTTCTGCGATAACGGCGGCTGGTGGTTTCCCCCTTACGGCGAGTCACTTTCGAAAAGCGCGAAAGTAACCAAAGCGCTTCTGCCCCTTTCGTTCGGTGCCTCGCTAGTGCTCGGCATGCCCTCGCTCCGGTCCTGCTCCGTGGGCCCGCCGCGATCGGCCATCCATGGCCGGGGGCGGCTAACCCGGCATCCATGCCGGGTTGCCCACTGCACAGAACCTGCACTCGGCCTCTCGAGGGGGCGTGCACCGCAACAGCAAAACGAGGCAGCCTCTGAGCCGACCTGGGCATCAAGCGGGCGCGCTTCGCTGATTTGGCCGTTCGCACACTCTGAATTTGCAATGATGTCCTGTGGGAGCGGGCTTGCTCGCGAAGGCGTCGTGTCAGTCGACATCAATGTTGACTGACACGACGCCTTCGCGAGCAAGCCCGCTCCCACAGTTAGATTTTTGTGGGGGCATAGGATTAGTGTTCGCCGTTCACCGCCGATCACCTGGCCGGACTAAACGTCAGGTCGGCTCTCAGGCCGCCTCGCTTTGCCTGTTGCGGTACACGCCCCCTCGAGAGGCCGCTTGGTTACTTGGCGCTTTTCCAAGTAACCCGCTGCAAGAGCGGAACCATTAGCCGCCGTTACCGCAGCAACAGATATGCCCACCAATCACAAGTAGCCGTCTCGAAGCGATTACTTCTCAGCACGTTCCTTCAGCGCCTTCAAAGTATTGAACGGCGCATCAACCACAAACTTGTTGGCAACCATCGAAGGCACACTACCACCCGGCTCGGTATGAACCTGATAAGTCACTTCGACCTGGTCACCCTTGGGCACAAGCTTCCAGAAACCGTCGACCTTGGTGACCCGCACGAAACCCTTTTCTTCAGGAATGTACTTCGGCACGCCTTCCAGTTTGCGCGTCAGACTACCGTCGGCACCTTCGGTGGTCGTCACGTGCAGCACCGAATCACGCGCAGTCACCGGCCATGGAGTATTGAACTGGGTGTAGGTCCAGCTCTGGTTGCCTTCGTGCTTGAGCAGCTTCTGCATTTTGCACTCGTGAATCCAGGTGCAGGCGCCAGCCACGTCGTCCTGGAGTGCGCGCAGTTTGGCCACGGTGGTCTTCATCAAGGTCACGCCCTGATAAGCCTTGTAGTCAGAGCCGGCCACTTCACTCAAGGACACCTTGATGCCGTCTTCATTCTTGGCCACCTTCCAGTCTTCGGCCTGGGCGGCGGAAGTCGCCAACACAACCGTCAAACCACACAGCACAGCCATACGATGCAGCGAACCCATAGTCTTATTCCTTGTTGTTGAAGTTCCGTTCGTTGAAACCATCACGCAGCCGTCATTTGCTCCCACCAACCCAGCAATCTGATCGCCTCGTCACTGCTGCTTCCGCAGACTTCGACGTCGGCTTCGAACGCCGAACACACAGCAGGACGTTCCGGTTGGCCGAAAATACTGCACAGATTTTCGACAGAGAGTTGCACGCAACGTTCTCCGGCGGCTTTACCGTTGGGCATGCCGGGAATCGGCGAACTGATGGAAGGGGCAATGCAACAGGCGCCACAGCCTTCACGGCATTTCATGACGACGAGCTCCTCGCGAAGGGCGATGTATTAAAGGACGGGGCACAGAGTAACCGCTAAAACAGTTGTTTTAAATTACCGGAGGCCGGGTTTTTACACTTGACCGAACGTGACTGAGCAGTCTCCGACAAAGCGTCTGGCGAACGGGTCACAGAGAGGAAGGCATTATCGCTTGAACTCGAATTCCAGCGCGGCGCCTTCAACGTCGCGGCGCTCTTCGTTACGCAGTTGCAACTTCATTTCGTTGCTGATCAGTCGCCCGTTGAGCTGAAAGGGAGAGCTGCCGGCCTTTTCACCGAACATTTGCGGCAACACGGCGTCGTGCCGGGGCAACGGAACTGTACCGATCGGTTTTAACTCTTCGGCCATCTCCTCGGGCAGACTCAAATCCAGGTCAACCGAAGGCAGTTGGGTTTTCACGACCTCGCTGGCGGCTTTGGACTTTGAGGCAATCGGTGGACGTTTCTTCACCTTGGCCACGTTCTTTTTGGCCGGGGCGGCTTTCTTGACCGTAGCGGGTTTTTTCGAGGCCGGGCTCGCGGCGGTTTTTTCCGGAACGGAAGCCGCCATGATGCTTTCCGCCTGGAAGGTCACCAACAGGCAGATCGACAGCCAGACGGCGGAAAAAATCGGTTTCATGGACCCAACGGAGTAACGGCACTAACGGCGGAGGGGCATATGCTCGCTTGTTGGACGCGACATGACAAGCTCGGGCGGGAATTACCCGCCCGCCCCGTCAAATGCCGCCGGCCATCTCCTGGCAAAGTTGCGTGGCCAGCATGCCCAGAGTCATCAAGGCGCGCTCGGCTTCACGGTTCCAGGGCGTGCCGCAATTGAGCCGGATGCAGTGATTGAACTGCTCGGTGTTACTGAAAATCAGCCCCGGCGCAATGCTGATGCCTTGTTGCAATGCACGCACGTGCAGTTCTTGTGTATTGACCCTACCTGGCAAACTCACCCACAGAATGAAACCGCCGGTCGGCCGGGTCATCTGCGTGCCTTCCGGAAAATACTGCTGCACCGCGAGTTGGAAGGCGCTGAGGTTCTTGCGGTATTCCTGACGGATGTAGCGCAGATGCCGGTCGTAACCGCCATTTTCCAGATAAGCCGCAATGCCCATCTGCGTGACGCTGCAGGCGGAATGCGTACTGAAGGTTTGCAGGCGCTGGATTTCCTGCTGGTACTTGCCCGCGATCATCCAGCCGATTCGCACGCCAGGCGACAGGGTCTTGGAGAAGCTTGAGCAATAAATCACCCGATCCAGGCGGTCGTAGGCCTTGAGTGACTTGGTGCGGCCCTGCTCGAACATCAGTTCGCCGTAGATATCGTCCTCGACCACCTGGATATCGAAATCCGAGGCCAGGCGCAGCAGTTGTTTCTGCCGCTCTTCGGGCATGGTGCCGCCCAGTGGATTGCTCAGGCGCGTGGTCAGCACCAGCGCCTTGATCGACCATTGATTGGCCGCCAGTTGCAGGGCTTCAAGGCTCATGCCGGTGGCCGGATCACTGGGGATCTCGATGACTTTGAGGCCCAACAGGTCCGCCAGTTGCAACAAACCGTAGTAGGTCGGCGATTCGGCGGCGATCAAGTCACCCGGCCGGGTCAGCACGCGCAGGGACATCTGCAAGGCATCGACGCAGCCGTGGGTGATCACCACTTCGGACGGATCGACCACCACGCCGGCATCGCGCATGCGAATCGCCACCTGGCGGCGCAGCGGCTCGAAACCGGGGCTGAACATGTAGCTGAAGGCGCGCGGGCTATGAAAACGGGTGACCTTGGCCAGTTGCTGATGCAGCGCCCGAACCGGCAGGTAATCGACACTCGGCACCGCCGCGCCCAAGGGGAATACGCCCTCGCGGCGGGATTCCACCAACACTTGTTGAATGATGCTGCTGCGGGTGACCAGGCCGGGACGCTCGACCCGGGCGATGTCCGGGGTCGGCGCAGTCAGGGCCGGCGTCTGGTGCACGTAATAACCCGACTGCGGCCGGGCACGGATCAGCCCCTGATCTTCGAGATT
Organism: Pseudomonas sp. LBUM1670; assembly: GCF_059695695.1. Taxonomy (NCBI): domain Bacteria; kingdom Pseudomonadati; phylum Pseudomonadota; class Gammaproteobacteria; order Pseudomonadales; family Pseudomonadaceae; genus Pseudomonas; species Pseudomonas sp. LBUM1670. Next base: position 4,132,370 of record NZ_CP166783.1, read on the forward strand.
GGCGTAGGCCTGCAACACCGTGGCATGGCTGACGTTGAGCTGCGAGCTCATCTTGCGCACCGAAGGCACGCGCTCCCCCGGTTGATAGACACCACGGCGGATGTCTTCGGCCAGTTGCTGAGCAATACGTTGGTAGAGCAGGAGATTGGTCATGACGCAGCACTCGATTTCACGGGCATTTTATTCTTGTGTGAAACAATACCGGAACAGTTTAGAAGTGTACTGGGACAGTTGCCACAATAGTCGACCGTACAGTGCAGTGTCAGCAAAAACTGTACTGTTTTTTGAAGGGCGTGTCGCAGCAGGCAGGCGCAAAAAAACCCGGCGCTGACGGGCAGGCCGGGTGTGTAGGAGCTGTCGAGTGAAACGAGGCTGCGATCTTTCCCGGCGCACTTGAGTATCAAGAGCAAGATCACAAGATCGCAGCCTCGTTTCACTCGACAACGCCTACACAGCTCCTACAGGATTTCCGATGTCGCGATGAAGCAACCGTTAGCGGGCGGCGCCGAGCTGGCCTTTTTCGTCGGAGAACACAATTTCTACCCGCCGGTTCTGCGCACGACCCCGTTCGGAGGCGTTCGCGTCCACCGGGTATTCGTCGCCATACCCTTCGACCTGAATGCGTTTATCGTCGATGCCCAGGTCCATCAGCACATTGGCCACCGATTGCGCACGGTCTCGGGACAGCTTGAGGTTTTCCTGCTTGCCGCCGGTGCTGTCGGCGTAGCCTTCAATGCGTACGACGCGTTTGGGGTTGAGCTGCAGGAACTGCACGATCTTCAGCACCACGCGGTTCGCCGAGTTTTTCAACTCCGCTTCGCCGGTGTCGAACAGCACATCGCCCAGGGTCATCACCAGACCGCGGTCGGTCTGGGTGGTGGCGAGCGCGACAATCTGTTCTTCAAGCCACTTGCCCTGCTGCTGCACGCTGAGCAACTTGGACTCGCGCAAGGCCAGTTGCAGGCGCTGACGCTCCAGTTCGAGCTTCGCCGCACGCTCTTCGTTGAGCACCTGATTGGTGTGCTCCCGGGCGATTTCGCTGTAGCGCTGGCTCAGGTAGGCGTAATGCACCACGTCCGAGCCGCTGCCCCAGTAGCTGGACAGGCGATCGGCGCGGGCCAGGGATTCACCGGCGCGAATCACGTCTTTCGGCGCAATACGCAGCACGTTGGAATCTTCCTTGACCTTCTGGAAGTTGGCACTGGCGTCTTGCAACGCACTCTCGCTGTGCTGGCCGGCGCAGCCATACAGGCTGGCGCAACCTGCCAGGATCAATCCGCCGATGGCGCTGGACTTGAGGCTCATTGGGCATCTCCCACTTGCTTGCGCAGACGAGTGATGCGGGTATTGAGCACGTTCAACTGCTCCTCGCTTTTAAGGGTCAGCACCTTGGCTTCGGCCAGACGTGCGTCCAGTTCGGCCTGTTCAGCGCGCATCCGTGCGTGCTTGTAGGATTGATCGGTCATGTCGCCCTGGGCACGGCTGAACTTGTCTTCGGCCAGTTTCAGTTCCGGCACCTCGTCGGTGGTGGCGCCCACGGCTTTGGCTTGTATCAGTGCCTGTTCGGTCAGGCGTATTTGTTCATTCGGCGCCGGATCGGCTGCACAACCCGCCAGAGCCAGAACGGCCAGGGCAGCGAAAAGAGGTCGAATACTCACTAAAAATCCCTACTGTTTTGGGGTACTGACGGGTTGTTGCTGTTGCTGTTGCTGCGCTTTCCAACGCTCGATGTTGCGCTGCAGCACAGCTTCCGTCAGTCCGGACGCGGGCAATTCTGTCATCTTTTTGGCCAGCTGTCCGCGCAACCACGGATCGTTGCAGGCGGAGTTATGGGAAACCGCGAGGAACAGGCCCGGTTTGTCTACCGGCTGTGAACGTGCCACCAGATCGTTGGCCATGCTCAGTGCCTGCGCGGCCGCCATGCCTGAGTAACGTCCCGCGAGAACGAATTCCACCTCGCCCAGCAGCAGTTTCTGAAAGGCCTGGGTCAGGTTTGGTGTACGCACAAGGGACAATTGCTGTTCGGCGAACGTACCAAATGCCTGGGTCATTCGAGACTTTTCCGACAACGCGCCGGGATGACCGTGAAGGTCTTGTGCTTCGTTGTAGACCAGAGACGAATCTTTTCGGGTCCAGACCAGGTAATCGTTTTCCAGCAACGGCGGATGGATGTAATCCAGGGTTTACAGCTCGCTGACCGTCAACGGCGCGTCCGCCAGCATGTCCATGCGCCCGCTGCGCACTTCATCGAGGGCCTGGGAGCGTTTGCCGGCGTACAGCAAGTCGACCTTGATCCCCAACTCCCCCGCCACTTGCTGCAACAGATCGGCACTGGCGCCGATCAGATGTTTGGGATTTTGCGGGTCTTGCCACAGGTACGGCGGTGCATCCGGACTGCCGGTGACCACCAGGCGTTCGCACTTGCCCGCGGCAACGGACAGTGTCGGTAATACCGTCAGGCCCAGCAGCAATGACCAACCGAATACTCGGCGCAAATCCATGGCGATACACTCCACTCAAACCTGGTTATCTCCTGTAGGAGCAGCCGGTCGACGCTTGATCGCTCGCGATGGACTCAGATGCGCCGCGCTTACTCAGAACGGGCGCGTCATCGTTAACGTCCATCGCGAGCAAGCTCGCTCCTACAGAACAAAAAAAAAGCCCGACCAAAAGGTCGGGCTCTTTATAGGTCAAGCCGCTGGATTAGACCAGCTTCTCGAACTCAGGGATGGCTTCGAACAGGTCCGCCACCAGGCCGTAATCGGCCACCTGGAAGATCGGCGCTTCTTCGTCCTTGTTGATCGCAACGATCACTTTGGAGTCTTTCATGCCGGCCAGGTGCTGGATCGCGCCGGAGATACCGACGGCGATATACAGCTGTGGAGCAACGATCTTGCCGGTCTGACCGACCTGCATGTCGTTGGGTACGAAACCTGCGTCGACTGCGGCGCGGGAAGCACCAACAGCTGCGCCCAGCTTGTCGGCCAGGGCGTACAGGTGTTTGAAGTTGTCGCCGTTCTGCATGCCGCGACCGCCGGAAACGACGATTTTGGCAGCGGTCAGTTCCGGACGATCGGACTTGGCCAGTTCTTCGCCAACGAAGCTGGAAGTACCAGCGTCGTGAGCAGCAGCAACCGCTTCAACGGCAGCCGAACCACCTTCAGCAGCAACCGGGTCGAAACCGGTGGCACGCACGGTGATCACCTTGACCGCTGCGTTCGATTGAACGGTAGCGATGGCGTTACCGGCGTAGATCGGGCGCTTGAAGGTGTCAGCGCTTTCAACCGAGATGATCTCGGAGATCTGGTCAACGTCCAGCTGAGCGGCAACGCGCGGCAGGATGTTTTTGCCGTTGGAGGTCGCGGCAGCGAGGATGTGGCTGTAGGCAGCGCCCAGTTCGGCGACCAGCGGTGCTACGTTTTCCGGCAACTGGTGAGCGTAGGCGGCGTTGTCGGCCACCAGCACTTTAGCCACGCCAGCGATTTTCGCAGCGGCTTCAGCCACGGCGCCAGCGCCCTGACCTGCAACCAGCACGTGGATGTCGCCGCCGATTTTGGCAGCAGCGGCCACGGTGTTCAGCGTGGCCGGGGCCAGCACTTTGTTGTCGTGTTCAGCAATAACCAAGATAGTCATTTAGATTACCTTCGCTTCGTTTTTCAGTTTCTCGACCAGTTCAGCCACCGACTTGACCTTGATACCCGCGCTGCGTGCAGCCGGCGCTTCGACTTTCAAGGTCTTGTTGGTGGAGGCGGTGGAAACGCCCAAAGCGTCCGGAGTCAGCACTTCGAGAGGCTTCTTCTTGGCTTTCATGATGTTTGGCAGGGACGCATAACGCGGCTCGTTCAAACGCAGGTCGGTGGTGACGATGGCCGGCAGTTTCAGGGAAACCGTCTGCGCGCCGCCGTCGATTTCGCGGGTCACGGCAACGCTGTCGCCGGACACTTCGACTTTCGAAGCGAAGGTGCCCTGACCGTAACCGCTCAATGCAGCGAGCATCTGGCCAGTCTGGTTGTTGTCGCTGTCGATGGCTTGTTTGCCAAGGATCACCAGCTGAGGCTGTTCCTTGTCGACAACCGCTTTCAACAGTTTGGCAACGGCCAGGGAAGTCAGATCTTCAGCGGATTCGACGAGGATGGCGCGGTCGGCACCCAGAGCCAGCGCGGTGCGCAGTTGCTCTTGAGCGGTGGACGGGCCGATGGAGACGACGACGATTTCAGTCGCAACACCTTTCTCTTTCAGGCGTACGGCTTCTTCCACTGCGATTTCGCAGAACGGGTTCATCGACATCTTGACGTTGGCGAGGTCTACGCCGGAATTGTCCGCCTTGACGCGAACCTTGACGTTGTAATCCACAACGCGTTTGACAGCTACAAGAACCTTCATGGATTCCTCGTTACTCTCCGGTGAAAAGAAAGTCGCCTAGGCGAACCTGGCGATTGATGCTCATCGGGCGCAAGGGCACCTCTAAAAACGCCGGCATACGTGCCAAGTGACCATCGCTCATATGTTGATGACCGTTCGTCAGTGGTGACCAACAAGTCATTCAATATCGTCGCGTGTAAACTGCGCGCCAAACCTGCGCAGCACATCACCTGCTCCTGCCATCGCCCTGTCTTTAGAGGTGCTCTTGAAACCAACAGTCAGCCTACGGCGAGCGCAAAACCGCCCGTATCTTGACCGGAACACCTATTCCGGTCAATACGGCAAAATAGCCGTTCATAAGCCGCGTGACTTTGATTTCTCTGGCTTTGAGCCAATTCAAACAAACGTTTGTATTGGACGCTGAGAGTGGTGTAGATATAATGCGCCACCCAGAGAGAAAGGTGGTCCATCGATTGTCCTCTTCCTGCATTGCGCAGGATTTCATGGATGCGACACCAAACCTCCAATTAGAAAAAAAACTGTTGAGCCTTGAGTAGGAGATAACCTGTGGAACGCGAATACATGGAATTCGACGTGGTCATCGTCGGTGCCGGCCCCGCTGGTCTTTCCGCCGCCTGCCGCTTGAAGCAGAAGGCTGCTGAAGCCGGTAAGGAAATCAGCGTCTGCGTGGTCGAAAAAGGCTCCGAAGTCGGTGCTCACATCCTGTCCGGTGCCGTGTTCGAACCACGCGCCCTGAACGAACTGTTCCCGGACTGGAAAGAACTCGGCGCGCCGCTGAACACGCCGGTGACTCGCGACGACATCTTCGTTCTCAAGAACGCCGACAGCGCGCAAAAAATTCCTGACCTCTTTGTGCCCAAGACCATGCACAACGAAGGCAACTACATCATCTCCCTGGGCAACCTGTGCCGCTGGCTGGCTCAGCAGGCCGAAAACCTGGGCGTAGAAATCTACCCGGGCTTCGCCGCTCAGGAAGCGCTGATCGACGAGAACGGCGTGGTTCGCGGGATCATCACCGGTGATCTGGGCGTTGACCGCGAAGGTCACCCGAAAGAAGGCCTGTACACCCCGGGCATGGAACTGCGTGGCAAATACACGCTGTTCGCCGAAGGTTGCCGCGGCCACATCGGTAAGCAATTGATCAAACGCTTCAACCTTGACAGCGAAGCCGACGCCCAGCACTACGGCATTGGCCTGAAGGAAATCTGGGAAATCGACCCGGCCAAGCATCAACCAGGCCTGGTGGTTCACACCGCCGGCTGGCCGCTGGACATCATCGGCACCGAGAACACTGGCGGTTCGTTCCTCTATCACCTGGAAAACAACCAGGTGGTGGTCGGTCTGATCGTCGATCTTTCCTACAGCAACACCTACCTGTCGCCGTTCGACGAGTTCCAGCGCCTCAAGCATCACCCGGTGCTCAAGCAGTACCTGGAAGGCGGCAAGCGCATTAGCTACGGCGCCCGCGCCATCTGCAAGGGCGGCCTGAACTCGCTGCCGAAAATGGTCTTCAAGGGCGGCGCGCTGATCGGTTGCGACCTCGGCACCCTGAACTTCGCCAAGATCAAAGGCAGCCACACTGCGATGAAGTCCGGCATGCTCGCCGCTGAATCCGTGGCCGAGGCGCTGTTCGCCGAGAAGGACGGCACCGAAGAGCTGACCACTTACGTCGACGCGTTCAAGAAGAGCTGGCTTTATGACGAACTGTTTGCCAGCCGCAACTTCGGCCCGGCGATCCACAAGTTCGGCGCCATCGTCGGCGGTGGTTTCAACTGGCTGGACCAGAACATCTTCGGCGGCAAACTGCCGTTCACCTTGCACGACACCAAGCCGGATTACGCTTGCCTGAAGCTGGCGGCCGACTGCAAGAAGATCGACTACCCGAAACCGGACGGCAAGATCAGCTTCGACAAACTCAGCTCGGTGTTTATCTCTGGTACCAACCATGAAGAAGAGCAGCCTTGCCATCTGAAGCTGACCGACCCGAGCATCCCGATCGCCAAGAACCTGCCGATGTACGATGAACCTGCCCAGCGCTACTGCCCGGCCGGCGTGTACGAAGTGGTGACCAAGGAAGACGGCGAGAAGCGCTTCCAGATCAACGCCCAGAACTGCGTTCACTGCAAGACCTGCGACATCAAGGATCCTGCACAGAACATCACCTGGGTGGCACCGGAAGGTGCTGGCGGCCCGACTTACCCGAACATGTAAGTTGAATCGCTGAACAACAAGGCTCCCGAAATGGGGGCCTTTTTGTTGCCTGCAATTTATGCCACAACACAAATCCCCTGTGGGAGCGGGCTTGCTCGCGAATGCGGTGTATCAGCCAGCATCTATATGACTGACACACTGCATTCGCGAGCAAGCCCGCTCCCACAAGGGATCACCGGTGTATCAGGCAGCGCGCTCATCTCCGGGATTACGCTCGAAGTAGCGCTTGTACTCCCGACTGAACTGCGACGTGCTCTGATACCCCACCCGATGCGCGACCTGCGCCACGCCCAACCCTTCCGCCACCAGCAACGTCTGCGCCTTGAGCAACCGCAGGCGCTTCAAATACTGCACCGGCGACAACAACGTGCTGCGCTTGAAATGCTCATGAAAAGTCGACGCACTCATGTTCGCGCAACTGGCCAGGGTTTCGACGTTCAATGGCTCGGTGTAATGCGCATGCAGATGACTGAGCGATGCCGCGATCCGGGCGAACTGTCCTTGTTGTTCCACCAGCGCCCGCAGTACATCGGCTTGCGGCCCACGCAAGGCGACGAACAATAACTCACGCAACCGCGCCTGCCCCATGATCTGGCATTCCAGCGGATCGTGCAGGCAACGCAACAGTCGCTCGACACAACCACGCATGGCATCGTCGAGCACCGCCGAAGTCATGGACTCGGGTGTTTGTGCCGGAATATTACGTCCCGGCGCCAGTCCCATGGCCAATACCAACTCACCGAGGACCGCCCGGTCGATGGCGATGGAAACCCCCAGCATCGGCCCATTCGGTGCCGCAAACGTTTCGCATTCGAACGGCACCGGCAATGCCTGAATCAAATAATGCCCGGCGCCGTATTCCAGCGTACGCGGGCCCAGGTACGCCAACTTGCTGCCCTGGGCAATGATGACCAGGCTCGGTTCGTAGATCTGCGGGCCGCGAGCCACATCACAACTGGCCCGTAAAGCCTGCACACCCGGCAACGCCGTGGGCGCGAAACCATCGCGATGAGTCAAAGGCTGAATCAGCGAAACCAGCGTGGCATTGGCATCGAGATGACGGGTCAACAACATGAGAGCTCTTCACAAAAAAACGCGGAAAAAAGGGATGAAAGCATCATCGCAGGTCTGATGGCCAATGCGACCCATTGAAGGCTGATGCCGGAGGAATAGGCATGACACCCGGAGGAATCGCCATGGCCGGCGACCGGCGCGGCGCCCAGAATGCACCGCCTCACCTGTCACTGCTTTTGCGAGGTTCACCATGTACACCGCCATCGGATACGCCGCCCAGTCTGCCACCACTCCCCTCGCCCCCATGAAATTCGAACGCCGTAGCCCAAGGGCCGACGACGTGGCGATCGACATTCTCTACTGCGGCGTCTGCCATTCCGACATCCATCAGGCCCGCAACGAGTGGGGCATTGCCGTTTATCCGCTGATGCCCGGCCACGAGATCGTAGGCAAAGTCACCGCCATCGGTGCGAATGTCACCCGGCACAAGGTCGGCGATCTGGTCGGCGTCGGCTGCATGGTCGATTCCTGCCGTAGTTGCGAAGCCTGCCAGGCCAACCTCGAGCAATATTGCCTCGAAGGTCCGACCATGACTTACGCCACACCAGACCGCGTGGATGGCAGCAACACCATGGGCGGTTACTCCGACAGCATCGTCGTCAGCGAACACTTCGTCGTGCGCATCCCGGAAAAACTCGACCTGGCCAGCGCCGCACCGATCCTCTGTGCCGGCATCACCACCTACTCGCCGCTCAAGCACTACGGCGTGAAAGCGGGTGACAAGGTCGGGATTCTCGGCATGGGCGGCCTCGGCCACATGGGCATCAAGTTTGCCAAGGCGATGGGCGCGGAAGTGACGCTGTTCACCCGCTCGGCAAGCAAGGCTGAAGAAGGTCGTCGTCAGGGCGCGGACCACGTGATCGTGTCCACCGATGCCGAGCAGATGAAAGCGGCAGCGGGTCATTTCGACTTTCTGCTGGACACCATTCCGGTGCAGCACGACCTCAATCCCTACCTCGATACCCTGCGGTTCGACGGCGTGCACATTCTCGTGGGTTTGATTGAACCGATTGATCCACCGGTCCACGCAGCCAAACTGGTGTTGGGCCGCCGCGTGCTGGCCGGTTCGCTGATCGGCGGCATCGCCGAAACCCAGGAAGTGCTGGATTTCTGCGCCGAGCATAACATCACCTGCGACATCGAAATGCTCGACATCCGCCAGATCAACGAAGCTTACGCCCGCATGATCGCCGGTGACGTGAAGTACCGCTTTGTCATCGATATGGCGACGCTGAAGGTCTAAACCCTGGCGCCAAGTTCTGCCGAGAGCCGGGCCGTGACTCCTTTGATCAGGGGAATCAGCTCGGCCATTCGCAGCCTTCGGCAGCTCCTACATTGGGTGGCGTACACCCTGTAGGAGCTGCCGAAGGCTGCGATCCTTTAAAGATTCAATTGCCCGCCGCAAAATCCCTCAACACCGCCCCATCCATCCGATACCGCACCCACTCTTCCTGCGGCTGCGCACCCAACGATTGATAGAACTCGATCGCTGGCTTGTTCCAGTCCAGCACGCTCCATTCAAACCGTCCGCAATCATTGGCACAGGCGATTTTCGCCAAGTGGCGCAGCAGGGTTTTCCCCGCGCCGCCACCGCGCTGTTCGGGGGTGATGTAGAGGTCTTCCAGATACAGGCAGTTGCTGCCGAGCCAGGTGGAATAGCTGAAGAAAAACACCGCAAAGCCAATCGGCAAACCGTCCCGCAGGCAGAGCAAGCCGTGGGCGGTGGCGCCTTCGCTGAACAGGCTGCGCTCGATGTCGGCAACGCTGGCGATGACTTCGTGGCGGGCACGTTCGTAATCGGCCAGTTCAGTGATGAACCCGAGGATTTGCGGTGCATCGCTGGGGGTCGCCGGGCGGATTTCGATCGTCATGGACGTGCCTTCGTCAAAAGTGGAAAACACCATACTAAGTCGACTCGCAATCTGTGGCGAGGGAGCTCGCTCCCGCTGGGTTGCGCAGCAGCCCCAAAACAAGCGACGCGGTCTTTCAGGTAAACAGAGTCGATCTGTGAAAGGGACTGCTTCGCAGTCCAGCGGGAGCAAGCTCCCTCGCCACAAAGGCTCTTCAGTCGCAAAAGGGGGTCATATAAAGTCATTACTCCGCCCACCACCAACCCTGAAATCGATAACCTCGGACCTTATCACCGTGGGCCGTTTACTCTGCGCCGCTCATGATCAAGACGCTGCAGCAGGCCTGAACCGTTCGTCGTTCATCAGGCACCAAACCAAATCGGGGGCGGACCAACATCAGGTAAGGACTCTGATTAAATGGAGACGACACCATGATCATGCCCCGACTGACTGCCCTCGCTCTCGCTACCCTGCTGTCCTCTGCTGCCTTCGCCGCCACCCCCGCCTCCGGTGCCGGCCCGACCGCCCGGTCGAAAAACCCAAATCCCCCGCCATCCAAAGCGCACCCGGCATCAACACCAATGGCACAGGCGTCGACAGCAGTCTGCCTCCGTCCACGGGCACCGACCCGCGGATCCAGGGAAACGACGCGGGCCGTCAAGGTGGAATGAACATGCCCGACACCCAGACACCCGATAACGCCGGCACCGGCATCGGCTCGAAAACCACCACCGGTGGCTCGGGTTCCGAAGGCGGCGCCAGCCAATAAATCGCCCACGCGAGCTGTACCTATCCACATCCATGAAGAGGTAACCATGAACGTCGATAAAAACCTTGAGAAAGAAGTCCTGACCCGTCTGCTGCACGCCCACCCGAGTGGACTGGGCAAGGAGGTCCTGGACAATTACCGGGGGGAGAAAGTCGTGGCCAGCACCCTCGCCACGCTGCAGGATCGCGGGTTGATCCAGCATGGGCATGTGACCTGCAACGAGGCCGGTGAGCACTCGTTGAACTTGCCGATCAAGCTCAGCGCGGCCGGCGTTGAGGCGGCGCGCAAGTTGGATATCTAAACGGCTGAGGGCCCTTTCGCGAGCAAGCCCGCTCCCACATTTTGATCGAATTCCTCCAGTTGAAATGCAATCAAATGTGGGAGCGGGCTTGCTCGCGAAGGCGGCAGATCAGGCACCCAATGTTTTACTGATTAACGCATCCACTTCAGCCACCCCAGGCGAAGTCGCCGGCCCCCACCGAGTCACTGCGAGAGCCGCCGCCGCATTCGCCCGCCGCGCAGCCTCATCCGCCGGCAACCCTTGCGCCAACCCGGCCACAAACACTCCGGCATGGGCATCCCCGGCGCCGTTACTGTCCACCGCGTCTACCTCGAAGCCCGGCACATGCTGACGCTCGCCACGTTGACTGATCCAGCACCCTTGCGGTCCATCGCGAACGACCATCAACACATCGGCGGGCAGATGCTCGGCCAATCGATCCAGCGCCTCGGCAATGTCCGCCGCCCCGGTAAACCGCAATGCCTCGACGCTGTTGCTGGTCCACAAATCAATGCGCGGCAACAAGGCCTGAATCAACGGCGCATCCGGTGACTCCACCAACGGGCCCGGGTCGAACACCACGTTAATCCCCACAGGCAATGCCAGCACCCAATCCACCAGCGCCTGAGCCTTGCCGACATGCAGCAGGCTGTAGCCGCTGACGTAGACATAGTCGCCCGCCTCGGCTGGCACACTGGCCAGATCCTCGGCAGTCACTTCGCCTTCGGCACCCATGCAGGAAACGAAACTACGCTCAGCCGAGGCGTCCGTGATCGCTACGCACAATCCGGTATCGCGCTCGGCGCTGTGTGCAATGCCGATACGAATGCCTTCAGCCTTCATCGCCTCCCGCGCCAGATCGCCAAAACGACCGGTGCCATGACGGCCAAGGTAAACCACCGGCAAACCATTACGCTGCGCCGCGGCCATCACATTGAACCCGCCGCCGGCTTCGAAACTGGCGAACTGCGCCAGCACGTCGCCGCCGGATTGCGGCAGTTTATCCACGGCCATGACCAGATCGATGATCACCTGGCCGGTGTGCAGCATTTTGGTGCCCTGCCTCACAAATACGTTCCTCTTTTGGCGAGTGATTGTTGTCGCCAGGCAAGGCGCCGCGACGAGCCATAGCTCGCTATGGCGAGGAGCGGCAACGCAGCATGGCGACAACAAACGCCGCCAAAAAGGAACAGTATTTGTGAGGCAGGGTACCTATGCATGAGCATTCTCGAACGACGCGGCACGGCGATCCTTCGCCCCACCGAGTACGAAGTAAATCCCGCCAGCCACCAGGAACGTCACGATCCAGCCGAGGCCGTTATGACCCAGCCACGAGTCGGACAGGAACCCGCGGAACCAGACGGTTTGTTCGGTGGTGCCGATGGTGGTGAAGCTGAAGCCCAACACAATCGCCAGCGCCCACGCACCGAACGCGCGCCACTCGACGCCGCCGCGATACCAGTAGGCACTGCTCGGGCTGACGTCCAGCAGGTCTTTGGGGCTGTAGTAATGACGGTGAATCAGGTCGACGACGAAGATCCCGACCCACGCCGTGATCGGCACTGCCAGCAAGGAAATGAAGGTAATGAACGGGCCGTAGAAACTGTCGGCGATCAGCATGAAGTAGATCGAACCGGCGAAGATCGCAACAATGTCGACCACCACGGCGTAGACGCGCTTGACCTTGAGGCCGAGGGTCAACGTGGTCAACCCGGCGGAGTACACCGACAGATTGTTCGACAGCAGCAAGCCGCCGAATGCGGTGATCAGGTACGGCACGGCCATCCAGGTCGGCAGCATGTCGCGGATCGCGATAATCGGGTCAGTGGCCGACGCCAGATCGTTGTTGCCCACCGACAGGAGGCCGCCGAGGGTGATCAGTAACACCAGCGGAATCCCTGCGCCGAATGCGGCCGAGGCCACCAGGCGCGCAGCCTTGACGCTGCGGTGCTGATAGCGCGACATGTCCGCGCCGGCGTTGGCCCAACCGATCCCGGTGCCGGCGGCCATGGTGCCGACGCCGATGATCATTGCGCTAAGCGGCGCCGGCGTGGCGCTGAACACGGCGCTCCAGTCGATGGTGGCGCAGAGAAAACCGCCGACCAGAATATTCAGCGCGCCGAATACATAAGTCGCCCACTTCTGAATCACCAGCAACGTCGCGTGACCGAGGCCGGACACCGACAAGGTCAGCAGCACGAAAAACGCGATGAAGATCAGGGTCAATACGGGCGCACTTTTCGCTTCCACCGGCGAGCCAAACAGGATCGAGCACAGAGACAACAACACGAACGCGGCGGTGGTGGTGTTGACGGTTTCCCAACCCAGCCGCGACATCAGCGAAACCAGCGTCGGGCCAATGTTGCCGCGCACACCGAAGATCGCCCGCGACAGCGTCAGGCTCGGTGCGCGACCACGGCGACCGGCGATGGAGATGATCCCGACCACCGCGAAGGAACCGGCGGCACCGAGGATCGCGACGATGATCGCCTGCCAGATCGCCAAGCCGCGAAACGCCACCAGCGTGGCGCCCAGCGGCAGACCGAGGATGGAAATGTTGGCGGCGAACCAGACCCAGAACAGCTGCAGCGGATGACCGTTGCACTCCGCTTCCGGCACCGGCTCGATACCACGGGTTTCCAGTTGCCCGGCGCTCTGCCCGGAGTTCGATGAACTCATGTGAATTGCTCCTGTTGCCTTTGTTGTGGTTATGGGCAATGACGGAAGACGAAAACAACATCCCGGCTGTCCTGGCCAAGTCAGTGCGATCCATTGCGGGTGAAAAATTCAAATTGGCGGCGCGCCCTTCGCGAGCAAGCCCGCTCCCACAGGGTTCGTGCACACAGTAACTGTGGGAGCGGGCTTGCTCGCGAAGAGGCCAGTCCAGTCAACGCAAAGCTAAAAGCCCCTGCACCAACGGTTCCAGCTCCAACGAGTTAACGGCTTTGACCTTGTCGATCATCGCCACCGGCCAACTCTCAAGCCCCAGACAGGCCCCAAGCATGGCCCCCAGAATCGCCGCGATGGTGTCAGTGTCACCGCCCAGACTGGCGGCCATGCACACCGCTTCGAACGCATCCATCTCGCCAATGGCCACTTGTTGCGCCAACGCAAACGCGACCACCACCGACTCTTGCGAAGCTACCGAAGTGCCGATCACGTCGTACATCAAGTCCGCCAGCAACGCCTTGTCACTGTCCACGCTGATCGTCCGCGCCCAACTGATGCGCGAAGCGATGCGTCCGCCCGCGACCCAATGGCCATGGCTTTCAGCCTCCTTAGCGATTTGCTGACCGAGGTTCAACGCCTCGCCCAGGTCCATGCCGTTGATCCCGGCCGAAATCACCGCCGCCACCGCCGCTGCGCTGGAGATACCCAACGTGGTGTTGTGAGTGACCTGGCAGGCCTGCACCACGGCGTTGATGAAACGCTCGGGATCGCTGACATCCGCCGAAATACCCACCGGGGTGATGCGCATCGCCGCGCCGTTGGTGGTGCCGTAGCGCCCTGATTCTTCCGGCGAATGGCCGGCGAGAATCATCTCGATCGCACGTTTGGTCGACGGACCGAGCAAATCCTGCGAGTCCTTGGCCTGCATCGCGGCTTCCCATTCGATCAGGCGCTGGGCCAGCACCGAAGGTTCGATCTTGCCTTCGCCGTCGATCAATAACTGACCGACCAGAATCGCCTGTTCGGTGTCGTCGGTGATCGAACCTTTGGGCATGTTGGCAGCGATGGGCTGATCGGGGCCGGCGTCTTGCAGATCGGTGATCTCGCCGAAGCGCGCCTTGATTTCAGCGCGGCTCAGGGATTGGGTCGGCATGCCCAGCGCATCGCCCAAGGCCAGTCCGTAGAACGCGCCCAAGGCACGATTGAGCGCGGTCATTGCGGGTTTCCAAATTGCAGGTGCAGGCGAAAGTGCACGGGATCGAGCAGGCTTTCGACTTGCTCCATGAAACGGTTTTTCCGGTCATACGTGGTGCGCAAGGCTTTGAGGAACACCGTGCCGACCGGGCGACCGAGCAGCTCGGCGTCTTCGGCGTTCAAGGGTTCCGCGCCGATCCATTGATCGCCGCGCTCGCCGATGTAGCCGTAGGCGGCCAGGGTGATCGTGAGGGAATGGTCGATCAGCCCGACACGCGGCAGGCTTTCCAGGCCTCCGGTGGCGGGCATCAATGAGCGTTCGAGGGAAACCAGCTTGCCGTCGGTGGAACGACGGCGGCGGTCGAGGGTGATGAACTGGTCGGTGCCGAAACGCGGCAGCAGGTCGGGACGGGTCACCGCCTCCAGCCGCAGCACTTCGGTGTTGATCAGCGCCCCGCTGTCGGCCAGGGCCTGGGCCCAGCCGCTACGTTGATCGAGCACCACACCGTCGAAGGTGACGATGGAACCGACACCGCTTTGCGTCGCGATGTAGTTGCGCCGTTTCAATTCTGCCAGGGCTTCACGCAGCGTGCCGCGGCTGACTTTGAATTCTTGAGCCAACTGATGCTCGCCTGGCAACAGTAAGCCGTCCTCCATGAGGCCGCTTTCGATGCGCCGGATGAGTTCGTCGACCACCCGTTGTTTCTTATCAAATCGTACCTGTCTAATCATGTACAACGTGATAGCCGAAACAGGACGGAGCGGGCAAGGAATATTTCTGGGAGGTGACGGGAGGATGCGGTTGTTCGCGATAGCGGGGTGATCAGATACACCGCCTTCGCGGGCAAGCCCCGCTCCCACAGGTTACATGTCAGTCGCGTGATCCGTTCACGACACAGACCATGTGGGAGCGGGCTTGCTCGCGAAGGGGCCATAACATTCAACATCAATGCTGACTGTTCTGCCGCCTTCGCGAGCAAGCCCGCTCCCACATGGTTTGTGTTACGGCTCGAGTCCGATGGGGAAGAATAGGCCACCACTCCACACGCCGAGCCAACGCTGCCCGTCGATCTCGCGGGTCACCGCCAGCTCTACCAATTGGTAGAACACATTGCGGTGAATCAGCGCTTCAAGGTTGGTGCGCACATGCACGTAAGGCGCAGGCTCTTGTGTCACCGGATCGATCACCACGCGGATCGCATGTTCGGTACCGGCTTCGGCGGTTTCATCAACGTTGGTGGTGAAGCGCAAGATCTGTGCTTCGCCCTCGCCTTCGACATCCACAGCAATTGCCACAAACGGTGCATCGTCGACTTTGATGCCGACTTTCTCGACCGGGGTAATCAGGAAATAGTCATCGCCGTCGCGGCGAATGATGGTGGAGAACAGTTTGACCATCGGCTTGCGCCCGATCGGCGTGCCCAGGTAATACCAGGTGCCGTCGCGGGCGATGCGCATGTCGATGTCGCCGCAGAAGTCGGGGTTCCACAAGTGGACCGGTGGCAAGCCTTTGGTCTTGGGGATTTGCCCCAACAGGTCGTTGGCTTTTTGCGGGCCACTCATGGCGTTCTCCTTGGGATTACTGGTCGCTGAGCCCCAACAGGCTACGCGCGTATTGCTCCAGCGGCGGGCCCATCAGGTCTTCTGGCTTTTTGTCGTGGAACGTCAGTAAACCGCCACGACTCTTGATTCGCGCAGTATCAATCAAATACTGGGTGCTGGTCTCGATCAACATGATCTGAATCACGCCGGTGTCGATACCGAGGCGATCCACGGCTTCCTGATCGAGCCATTCGTCGGAGTTGCCGATGCGGTCATCCGACTTGGCGAAACGGGTATAGAGCAGGTAATGCGCACCGGCCGCACGGGCTTCGCCCATGGCCTGGTCGAGACCTTCTGGCGCACGTGCGCGGCGGACCATCGGAAAGTATTCGATAAAGCCGTCGAAGGCGACTTCGGCAATCACGTTAGGCCGCGGGTAAACCGCGCTGCCCGGCGGCGCAAAGGCGCCCTGGGCGATATAGACGAACGAGTCCGGCTGAATGCGCAGGTTGTTTACCCGGCGACTATCGCTGTGGTCGAGCAGGCCCGCGTCGCTCATGTGGTAGCGAGTCCCTTCAGCCAGATCGCTGACATTCATGCAGCCGCCAAGCACCAAAACGGCCAGCAGCAAAACCAGGCTACGCATCCTACCCTCCAGAGGCCGGTGACGGAAAACCGGCGAATGGCCATGGGATGCAGCTTCCGCGCCAGTCTTCAGGAGTGCGAACATTTGTGGCGAGGGGATTTATCCCCGTTGGGCTGCGCAGCGGCCCCAAACATGGGACTGCTGCGCAGTCCAACGGGGATAAATCCCCTCGCCACAGTCCGATCAGCCACCAATAATCTTCATGACTGTCGCACCACCAGAAAACGCCACTTCCTGCTTGTCACCCAACGCCTTCACCAAAAGTCTCTGCAAGGCCGGCAACGCCTGATGGCGAGGTTTATCCAACAGATCACCGACATAGTGACGGTTGCTCGACGACAGGCAGCCATGCAGCCAGCCAGTCGACGACAAGCGCAGTCGCGAGCAGGTGCGGCAGAACGGAACGCTTTCGTTGGCGATCACACCGAAGTAGCCCTGCCCCGGAATTTCATAGCGCACCGCGGTGGCATCGACGGGCGCATCGGCCTGAAGGTATTCATAGCGATCACCGATCAGGCTCAACAGTTGTTGCAGACTGACAAACTGCTGCAGGAAAGCGTTGGAGTCGCTGGCCAGGTGACCCATGCGCATCAGCTCGATGAAGCGCAGCTCATAGCCACGCTCCAGGCAGTAATCGAGCAGCGGCATCACCTGATCGAGGTTCTGCCCGCGCAACGGCACCATGTTGACCTTGATCTTTATACCGGCGGCGCTGGCCTGGTCCATGCCGTCGAGCACCGTCGCCAGATCACCGCCACGGGCAATGCTGCGGAATGCACCGGCATCCAGGGTATCGAGGGAAACGTTGATGCGGCGGATGCCGGCGTCGACCAGAATGGGGAGTTTTTTCGCCAGCAGTTGACCATTGGTGGTCAGGCTGATGTCTTGCAGGCCCATCTGCCCGACGGCGGTCATGAAGGCTTCGAGTTTGGGGCTGACCAGCGGCTCACCGCCGGTAATGCGCAGTCGCTCGATGCCGGCGGCTTCGATCAGATACGCCACACCGCGTGCCATGGCTTCTGCCGACAGTTCATCCTGCGCAGCGACCAGCCGTTTGCCGTTGGGCACGCAATAGGTACACGCGTAGTTGCAGGCGGAGGTCAGGCTGATGCGCAGATTGCGGAAACGCCTGCCTTGACGGTCAACGATCATGGTCACTCCGGCACAAGGAATTCGGACGGCGTAAAACTTGACTTACAAATCAAGTTTTAGCAAGTCCCATGCCTGAGTATATTCCTGACGCATTGCGCCATGGTGTGAATATCATGGCGCAATAAGGCAGCTGAATGACTTAGCTGCTCGGGGTGTCGCTGTCGCGCTTGCGCTTGTTGCCCATCCGCACGCCGATGTCCATCAGGAACTGGAAGAAACCTTCCTGATCTTCCAGCACATTGCTCCAGAACGGCGAGTGATACAGCGCCACGGCGCCATGCACCAGCGCCCAGGACGCACAGTAATGGTAGTAAGGCGGCACGTCTTCGAGTTTTCCTTCGCTGATCCGGCCCTTGATCAGCAGGGTCAGGCGTTCGAAGTTCGAGGCGCGGATCTTGTGCAACTCCTCGACCAACTCCGGCACCTGGTTGCCCTTGACCACCTTTTCTTCAAGGCGATCGAACAAGCGGTAGCGTTGCGGATCGCGCATGCGGAATTCGAAGTAGGCCCGGGACAGGGCTTCCTTGTCCTTGTCGACGTCTGCCGAATGCAACAGCTCGTTCAAATCGCGCTCGTAATCGAGCATCAGGCGCAGATAGATTTCCGCCTTGGATTTGAAGTGCTTGTAAATCGTGCCTTTGCCGATACCGACGGCATCAGCAATCATCTCGACGGTGACACTGTCTTCACCTTGGTCGAGGAACAGCTTGAGCGCGGTATCGAGAATTTCTTGCTCGCGGCGACGAAATTCACGGACCTTACGAGGTTCTTTATGCATAAGAAAAGGTCTGTTGGGGTCAAAATTCGAAGCCGCGTATTATGCCTAACTTGCGCCAAATTGCACGGATCATCCGACCATATCTGTGTTTCTTGATGAATTCTGGCTGGACCGCCATTTAATGAGAACGCTTCCGAAGCGCACGTATTCCAAAATTGTTTAAAAACCTCGGCCGGTAAACTGGACTCGGCGCAATACTGATCAATACTTCAACTGTCGGCGGGACATCTCCCCCAAGTGCCGCGCCGATATTGGTACCAACGGACCGCGTACCATTGTTTTACTCCTAATGGTCTTAACCCGGATTCACCCCCCAGAACCCGGGTTTTTTTTGCCTGCGATTCAGCGGCCAAAGCCCCGTAGGAGCTGCCGAAGGCTGCGATCTTTTGTCCCAACGTTACGCCGACTTCCTGACGTGCGCCAACGGAAATAGCCGCTTGAAATTCTCAGTGGTCTGCTCGGCAAACCGCTCATAGGACTCACCGCGCAACATCGCCAGAAACTCTGCCACTTCCCGCACATACTGTGGCAGGTTCGGCTTGCCGCGATAGGGGATCGGCGCCAGGTACGGCGAGTCGGTTTCCACCAGCAAGCGGTCAGCGGGCACCTTGCTGGCCACGTCACGCAGCGCATCGGCATTGCGAAAGGTGACAATGCCAGACAAGGAGATGTAATAACCCATGTCCAGTGCCGCTTTGGCCATGTCCCAGTCTTCGGTGAAGCAGTGCAGGACGCCGGCCTGAGGCAGCGCGGCCTCACGCAACAGGCTTAAGGTGTCGGCCCGGGCGCCACGGGTGTGAATGATCACTGGCTTACCGGTCTGCTGCGCGGCTTGCAGGTGCAGGCGAAACGATTCCTGCTGCAACTCCGCTGCTTCGGGCTCGTAGTGATAATCCAGGCCGGTTTCACCGATCGCAACCACACGCGGGTGGTTGAGCTCCTGCAACAGCCAATCCAGCGCCGGTGCAGCACCCGGTTGTACGTCCAGCGGATGCACGCCGACCGAACAATCGACATCGTCGTAACGGTCGGCCAGGGCTTTGACGTCAGCCGCGTTGTCGACGCTGACGCCGATGCACAGAAAATGCCCTACCCCGCGCTGTCGGGCCGCATCGAGTGCGGCATCCAGGGAACCGTCGTGGGCGGTGAGGTCGAGGCGATCAAGGTGGCAATGGGAATCTACGAGCATAAAAAGGACTGCAACTTACATCGTATGGGTGGGACGGTCGGACTTCATGGCTCCGGCCAGATGGGTTTCGATTCGACTGCGTGCGGTGTCGTCGCCGTCGTTGAACTGCACGCCGACGCCTGCGGCGCGGTTGCCTTGAGCGCCTTTGGGCGTGATCCAGGTGACCTTGCCGGCTACCGGGATTTTTTCCGGCTCGTCCATCAGGTTCAGCAGCATGAATACCTCATCGCCCAACTTGTAGCTTTTGTTGGTCGGAATAAACAGGCCGCCGTTCTTGATGAACGGCATGTAGGCCGCGAAAAGCACGGACTTGTCCTTGATGGTCAGGGACAAAATGCCATTGCGTGGCCCCGGATTGACGGCTTCATTCATGCTGACCTCCACTGCTGATGTTCAGAGTCTAGTCATTTTTGGCCAGGCAAAGACGCCCATTGCACCAGCAACGCTTCAAGCAACAGCACCCGATTGAGGTTGGCTTTGCTCATGACCTTCTGGCGTTGGGCCAGAATCCAGTCCTGAATGTTCAGGACTTTGTCCTGTGCGCTTTTCTGTGCCAGGTACTGAATAACCTTACGCATATCGGCCAGTCCCAGCCCTGCTTCGTCCTGCGTCAGCTGATAACGCAGGATCAGGCTCGACCAATCGCAGAACCAGTCGAACAGCAACAACAGCGGAATCGCGTTCCAGCCTTCGGCCAGTTGCGTCGGCGACTGTTGCTGCTTGAGCAACTTCTTGACGCCATCGACCACCAGCGCTCGCTGCTCGCGCACACCCTGGGCCTGCAAGTTGACGGCCGCCAGCGGCGAACCGGCGGCAAGGGTCAGCAGTTCGATGCGTTCTTCTTCGGAACAGTCCGGCAGCGCCTTGGCCAGCCACGCCAGACTCATGGCCTCGCTCGGCAGCGGGCAGGCCTGCTGCACGCAACGGCTCTTGATGGTCGGCAACAGACGACTGGTCTGATGGCTAACCAGCAGCAGCACCGTATCGCCGGACGGCTCTTCAAGGCTTTTGAGCAAGGCGTTGGCAGCGTTGATGTTCATCGACTCGACCGGCTCGATCAACACCACTTTGCGGCCGCCCATCTGCGAGGTTTGCACCACGAAGCTGACCAGATCACGTACCTGATCGACCTTGATCGCCTTGTCAGCTTCTTCCGGCTCCAGGATGTAGTTGTCGGGGTGACTGCCCGCCTTCAGCAACAGGCAGGATTTGCATTCGCCGCAAGCATCCTGCGCCGTCGGGCGCTGGCACAGCAGGCTGGCCATCAAACGCTCGGCCAGCGCACGCTTGCCGATCCCGGCCGGGCCGTGCAGCAGATAGGCATGAGCATGTTGCTTGCGACCGGCCAATTGCTGCCAGAGACCGTCCTGCCACGGATAGGCTTCAGCCACGGGTCAACTCCAGCAAACGCGGCAGGAACGCATCCAGCGACTGTTGAACCTGCGCCAGCGGTTGAGCGGCATCGACCAGCACATAACGCGCCGGATCGGCTTCAGCGCGCTTGAGGAACGCACTGCGCACGGCGTCGAAAAACGTCCGGCCTTCCAGCTCGAAGCGATCCAGGCGACCGCGAGCACTGGCGCGGGCCAGACCCACTTCTACCGGCAGATCGAAAATCAGTGTCAGGTCCGGACGCAGATCGCCCTGGACGAACGTTTCCAGCGTCGCGATGCGCTCCAGTGACAAACCGCGACCGCCCCCCTGATAGGCATAGGTCGAATCGGTGAAGCGATCACACAACACCACCGCACCACGGGCCAGTGCCGGACGAATCACGCCGGCCAGATGCTGGGCGCGCGCGGCAAACACCAGCAACAACTCGGTGTCCGGGTCCATGACTTCGTCGACCGGCGCCAACAGCACCTCGCGGATCTTCTCGGCCAAAGGCGTGCCGCCCGGCTCGCGGGTCAGCACCACTTCGATACCGGCGGCGCGCAGGCGCTCGGCCAGGTATTCACGGTTGGTGCTCTTGCCAGCGCCTTCGGGGCCTTCCAGGGTAATAAACAAGCCAGTCACGGGCAGTCCTTAGTCAGAATCATTGCGGGCTTTGCGGCGCGGTTGCATCAGGTTCGGGCACAGGCGCAGCAGCGGGCTCTTGGGCAGGTTCTTGAGCCGGTTCTTGAGTCGGTTCTTGAGCCGGTTCCTGGGTTGCCTCTGGAGCCGGTGGCTGAACCGGCTCCTGCGGCGTCACCGGTGGCAAAGTCTCAGGAGCCGTGTCGGGCGAGGCCGCGGGAATCGGCGCTTGTTGATCTGTCGCCTCTGGCGCGGTAACAGGCGCCGGGCTGGAGCGATAATCGGCGCGGCGCTTGAGCTGGAATTCGCGCACCGCGTTGTTATGGGCGTCCAGATCATCGGAGAACACGTGGCTGCCATCGCCGCGCGCGACAAAATAAAGACTGTTGCCCGCCACCGGATTCAACGCTGCGTGGATCGCTTCACGGCCGACCATCGCAATCGGCGTCGGCGGCAGGCCGGAGATCACGTAGGTATTGTAAGGGGTCGCTTCCTTGAGATGCGCGCGGGTCAACTTGCCGTTGTAACGATCACCCAGGCCGTAGATCACGGTCGGATCAGTCTGCAACAGCATGCCCATTTCCATGCGCCGCACGAACACGCCGGCGATCTGCCCACGCTCTTGCGGTACGCCGGTTTCCTTTTCCACCAGCGAAGCCATGATCAGCGCCTGGTAGGGCTCAGTGTACGGCACGTCCGGCGCGCGCTGTCCCCACTCCTTGGCGAGGACTTCATCGAGACGGTCGTAGGCTTTTTTCAGCAGCTCGACGTCAGTCATGCCCCGCACGAACCGGTAAGTGTCCGGGAAGAATCGCCCTTCCGGAAAGATCCCGGGGTGACCGAGCTTGTCCATCACTTCGCTATCGCTCAAACCGTTCAACGTCTGCTCGAGCTTTTCATCCTTGGCCAGGGCCAAACGGACCTGATGGAAATTCCAGCCTTCGACCAGCGTCAGGCTGTACTGAACCATTTCTCCGCGCTTCCACAGGTCGATCAGGCTTTCAACAGTCATGCCGGGCTGCATGCGGTACTCACCTTTGTGCAGCGGTTGCCCGGCCAGGTTGAAGCGCCAGTACACACGCAACCAGAAAGCGTCCTTGATGACGCCATTGGCTTCGAGTCGATAGAAAGTGCGGGTGGGTGTCGTGCCTTTGGGCACTTCCAGCAGTTGTTCCTGGGTAATGTTCAGCGGCTGTTCCAGCGCCGAATGGATTTTCCAGGCCGAAGCGCCCAGACACAGCCCTGCCAGAACCAGGCCGGTTTCCAGCAGCAGCAAGAATTTACGTCTCACGTATCAAGCATCCAGTAGCGCGCGGGCAATGGTTTGGAGTTTACGGGTGAGCGGCCCAACCGACCAGCTCAGTGCTGCATAGGCGCGCACCGGCCAAACGCCATACACGCTGTTGCAGACAAAGACTTCATCAGCCCATTGCAGTTGTTCGAGGGTGATGTCAGTGATTTGCGTGGGGATTCCCAACGACTTGGCTTGAAACAATAATTCCGCACGCATCACGCCAGCGACACCGCAGCGTTTGAGATCGGCGGTGATCAACACGCCATCGCGCACCAGGAACAGATTACTGAACACGCCTTCGACCACGCGCCCGGCGTAATCGAGCATCAAGCCTTCGGCATGCTCGGTGTCTTGCCATTCGGAGCGGGCGATGACTTGCTCAAGACGGTTCAGATGTTTGAGTCCGGCGAGCAAGGGTTGTCTGGACAGTCGTGTGGTACAGGGAAAGAGGCGAACGCCCTGCTCTCCATGAACCGCTGGATAAGCAGCAGGAGGACCGCCTTGCAGAATGCGTCGGGCCTGGGCCGCAGGATCAGGGGCGTAACCGCGCAAGCTGTCGCCGCGAGTGAGGATGAGTTTAAGCACACCCTCACCCAGCCCAGCGGCGTAGGTCAGCAGTTCGCTACGGATCAGCGCGTGATCGGCAGTGATCGCCAGGCGCGAACAGCCATCGGCCAGACGCGACAAATGCCGGTCCAGCAACAGCGGCTGCCCGCCGCGCACGGCGATGGTCTCGAACAGACCATCGCCGTAGGCCAGGCCGCGATCCTTCAGCGACAGAGCGTCAGCCGGCTGACCGTCGACCCAGCTGTCCATCAGCCAGCAAACCGGCGGAACACCAGCGAGCCGTTGGTACCACCAAAACCGAAGGAGTTGGACAGCACCACGTCGATATCCATATTGCGCGCGGTGTGCGGCACGAAATCGAGGTCGCAGCCTTCGTCCGGCTCATCGAGGTTGATGGTCGGCGGCGCTACCTGGCTGTTGATTGCCAGCACACTGAAGATCGCTTCGACCGCGCCCGCCGCACCCAGCAGGTGACCGGTCATGGACTTGGTCGAACTGACCGCCAGCTTGTAGGCGTGATCGCCGAACACCGATTTGATCGCGCAGGCTTCCGCGAGGTCGCCGGCCGAAGTCGACGTGCCGTGGGCGTTGATGTACTGGACTTGATCGCTATTGATCTTCGCATCGCGCAGGGCGTTGGTAATGCAACGTGCAGCGCCTGCACCGTCCGCCGGCGGCGAAGTCATGTGGTAGGCGTCGCCACTGGTGCCGAAGCCGATCAGCTCGGCGTAGATGGTCGCGCCACGAGCCTTGGCGTGTTCCAGCTCTTCCAGCACCAGCGCACCGGCACCGTCGGACAGGACGAAGCCATCACGGCCCTTGTCCCATGGACGGCTGGCGCGGGTCGGCTCGTCGTTGCGGGTCGACAGCGCGCGGGAGGCACCGAAGCCGCCCATGCCCAGCCCGCAAGCGGCCATCTCGGCGCCGCCGGCAATCATCACGTCGGCTTCGTCGTACATGATGTTGCGTGCCGCCATGCCGATGCAGTGCGTACCCGTGGTACACGCCGTGGCGATGGCATAGTTGGGTCCCTGTGCACCCAGGTGGATCGACAGGAAACCGGAAATCATATTGATGATCGAGCCAGGCACGAAAAACGGAGAGATCCGTCGTGGGCCGGAATCATGCAGCGTGCGGCTGGTTTCTTCGATATTGGTCAGACCGCCAATACCCGAACCCATGGCCACGCCGATGCGTTCACGGTTGGCGTCGGTGACTTCAAGACCTGCGTTACGCACAGCCTGGAAACCGGCTGCCAGACCGTACTGAATGAACAGGTCGAGCTTGCGAGCTTCCTTGACCGACAGGTATTCCTCGACATTGAAGCCCTTTACCGAGCCGCCAAAACGGGTGGAATAGGCAGAAAGGTCGGTGTGTTCGATCAGACCAATGCCACTACGGCCCGCCAGAATGCCCTGCCAACTGCTCGGCACATCCGTGCCCAGTGGCGACAACATACCCATACCGGTGACTACGACGCGTCTACGCGACACAGCACTCTCCTTATTCAAATGACGACTTTGCATCAGGCCTAAAGAAAAAACCGCACGCCATGATGGCAGTGCGGTTTTTCCATGACAGCAAGCAACGATTACAAACTATTACGCCTGGTGGCTAGTAACGTAGTCGATTGCAGCTTGTACAGTAGTGATCTTCTCAGCTTCTTCGTCAGGGATTTCGGTCTCGAATTCCTCTTCCAGAGCCATCACCAGCTCAACGGTGTCAAGGGAGTCGGCACCCAGGTCTTCAACGAAGGAAGCAGTGTTGACCACTTCTTCTTCTTTAACGCCCAGTTGCTCAGCAACGATTTTCTTGACGCGCTCTTCGATGGTGCTCATACCTTGTTTTCACTCCTAATGGACAAATTCAGGCAGCTGGCCAGTGGGTAAGTGTATAGAAAGACTTTTCAGTTTTTCAACTGAAAGCTTCACTCCTCAAACCCGGCGGCCCTCTGCCTATAAATAGATTGCAGCTTTATAACGGATTTTAGACAGCTCGTATGACATTTTTTTGAAGCAGTCCGTCACATTTAACTCATGTACATCCCGCCGTTCACCGGGATTGTAGCCCCAGTAACGTAAGCCGCACCGTCGGATGCAAGAAAAGCGACCACAGACGCGATCTCTTGTGCTTGCCCCAGACGCCCCAGCGGAATCTGCGTCTGCAAGGCTTCACGCTGTGCCTCGGGCAGTTCGCGGGTCATATCGGTGTCGATGAACCCAGGGGCCACCGAGTTTACCGTAATCGAACGCGAACCGACTTCACGCGCCAGTGCGCGGCTGAAACCTTCCAGACCGGCCTTGGCGGCAGCGTAGTTTACTTGGCCTGCGTTGCCCATGGCACCCACAACCGAGCCAATACTGATAATTCGTCCCCAACGGGCTTTGGTCATGCCGCGCAAAACGCCCTTGGACAGGCGGAACAGACTGTTCAGGTTGGTATCGACAACATCATGCCATTCGTCATCTTTCATGCGCATCATCAGGTTATCGCGGGTGATACCGGCATTATTGACCAGGATCGCCGGCGCACCGAACTGCTCCTGGATGCTCGCCAGCACCGCCGCAACGGATTCGTCGCTGGTGACATTGAGTTCCAGGCCAGTGCCTTGAATACCGTTTTCCTTCAGGGTTGCGGCGATGCGTTCGGCACCCGAAGCGGATGTCGCGGTGCCCACAACGATGGCACCCTGACGACCCAGTTCCAGGGCGATAGCCTGGCCGATACCGCGGCTCGCACCGGTGACCAGTGCAACTTTACCTTGCAGACTCATGCAAGCTTCTCCTGATTTCAGGCCAGTGCTGCACGGGCGGCAGCAAAGGCGTCTGGGGTATTGAGGTTGGATGTCGACACGCCTTCGGCGCAGCGTTTGTTCAGGCCGGCCAGCACTTTGCCAGGACCGCATTCGACCAGTTGGGTCGCGCCCTTGGCAGCCAATGCCTGGACAGATTCGACCCAGCGCACAGGCTTGTAGAGCTGTTCAAGCAAATCGCGCTTGAGGGTTTCGAGATCGGCCGGCACGTTCGCGCTGACGTTTTGTACCACAGGAATCTGTGGTTCCTGCCAGTCGATCGCAGCGATCGACTCGGCGAAACGTTCTGCCGCTGGACGCATCAGCCCGCAATGGGACGGCACGCTGACCGGCAACGGCATGGCGCGCTTGGCACCACGGGCCTTGCAGCCTTCGATGGCGCGTTCGACCGCAGCCTTGGCGCCGGCGATGACGACTTGACCCGGGGAGTTGAAGTTGACCGCGCTGACCACTTCGCCTTGTGCCGCTTCGGCACAGGCTGCCAGTACGTCAGCATCGTCCAGACCGAGGATGGCAGCCATGCCGCCCTGCCCGGCCGGAACGGCTTCCTGCATCAGCTGGCCACGACGCTCTACCAGCTCCACCGCGTCGCCCAGACTCAGGCTGCCCGCAGCGACCAGTGCGCTGTATTCGCCCAGGCTATGCCCGGCAACATAAGCCGGACGCGCGCCGCCTTCAGCCAGCCACAGACGCCACAGGGCGATCGAGGCGGTCAGAATCGCCGGCTGGGTTTTATCGGTTTGATTGAGTTGCTCTTCCGGCCCTTGTTGGGTCAGTGCCCACAGGTCGTAACCGAGAGCGTCGGATGCTTCTTTGAATGTTTCGAGAACCACCGGATGTTGCGCGCCCAACTCGGCCAGCATGCCGAGGGACTGCGAACCCTGTCCTGGAAAGACGAATGCGAGGGAAGCAGACATGTAACAAGCCCCTAATGATCTTGTCGTCGGAGAATTGACGTCCCGTTTTGGGGACGCAAGAAACTGACAGTTGGATGGCAAATTGAACTGAGCGGTCACATTTAAGCATTGTCCGACGAAAACGCCTAAAGCAACAAATCCTCCAGACGCCCGTGAATCCGTTCCGGCAGGTTTTCCTGAATCTCGATCAAGGCACGCTGAATCGCACTCTGCAAGCCCTGAACCCCTGCCGAACCGTGGCTTTTCACCACAATCCCCTGCAAGCCCAGGAAGCTTGCACCGTTATGCCGCGCAGGCGCCAGATCCGCTTGCAGGCGCTTCATCAGAGGCAGCGCCAATGCGCCGACTATTTTTGATGCAAAGTTTTTTTTGAACAGGGCTTCGATGCGACCGGAGATCATGGTCGCCAACCCTTCGCTGGACTTGAGCAGGATATTGCCGACGAAGCCGTCACACACCACCACATCTGCCTCGCCCCGGTACAAACCATCACCTTCGACAAAACCGATGTAGTTGATGCCGCGAGCACTCTGCAACAAAGTCGCCGCCAGCTTGACCTGCTGATTGCCTTTGATGTCTTCGGTGCCGATGTTCAGCAACGCGACCCGCGGGCGAACGATGCCGAGGGTTTCCGCCGCGACCGAACCCATCACCGCAAACTGCAGCAGATGCTCGGCACTGCAATCGACGTTGGCGCCCAGATCGAGCAACTGGCAATAACCCTTCTGCGTCGGAATCGCCGCGACCATGGCCGGCCGATCAATGCCCGGCAAGGTTTTCAGCACGAACCGCGACAATGCCATCAGCGCGCCGGTGTTGCCGGCGCTGACGCAGGCCTGAACCTTGCCATCACGCAACAACTCGAGCGCCACACGCATCGACGAATCCGGCTTGCCGCGCAAGGCCTGGGCAGGTTTTTCGTCCATGGTGATCACTTCGGATGCCGGAGCAATCGACAGGCGCGAGCGATCCACAGCCGATTGGCCAGCGATCATTTCTTCAAGAAGGGAGGGTTGACCGACGAGGGTCAGGTGCAGCGAGGGCGTAGCATTCAGACAAGCGAGGCTGGCCTGAACAATGCTGCGGGGACCGAAGTCCCCGCCCATTGCGTCAATCGCGATGACTTGAGCGGACAAGTGATTACTCGTCAGCGCCCTTGTCGATCACTTTACGGCCACGGTATACGCCTTCTGGCGATACGTGGTGACGCAGGTGAACTTCACCGGTGGTTTTTTCTACAGACAGGGTGCTAGCCTCGAGAGCGTCGTGCGAACGACGCATGTCACGGGCGGAGCGGGATTTTTTGTTCTGCTGAACAGCCATAATTGATTAACTCCTAAACGTTTGGGTCACGCTTTAACTGCGCCAATACACTGAACGGGTTGGACCGCGTTACCTCGTCCTCGCTCGGTTCGGGCTCATCGAGACCCGCCGGCTGCTGGCATTCTTCCGGATGATGAGCAGGCACAATGGGCAAGGCGAGCAGAAGCTCCTCCTCGATCAGTGACTGCAGATCCAAAGGATCTTCGCCCAGTTCCAGCACGTCATAACCTTTCGGCAACGACTGGGTATTCGCACCCTCCTTCACCACAGCATAACTGCATTCGCTGTGGATCGGCAGGGTGACCAGCTCAAGACAACGCTGGCAAACCATTTTGACTTCGGTGTCGATAAAGCTGTGGATTACCACAGACTTACGTTCATCTCGTTCAAAAACGAATTTAGCCTGCACCGTACCGACAGTATCGGAAAGCGGGTCGCAGAGTCTCTCCAAATCGGCCAGCAGCAGTTCACCTTGAAGGGTGGTGCCACGGTCAGCCAATTTGCGCGGGTCAACGTGAGGTGGAATCGGGTCATTCAACATAGGCGCAGCATTATAGGGATGCCCCCGGCCATGTCAAAGGAAATTCAGCCCTGTCCGTCACCTGGAAGCCTCGCTAGAATTCGCGCCTGTCTTCTGGAGATGCGCATGCTGCCTTTATTACTCGCTTCAAGCTCGGTGTATCGCCGGGAATTGCTGGCCCGCTTGCAGCTGCCATTCACCTGCAGCTCGCCGGATATCGATGAAAGTCATCGACCGGGAGAGCCCGCCGTCGAGCTGGTAAAACGCCTCGCCAAAGAAAAAGCCCAGGCCCTTGCCGGCAGCCACGCCGCTCATCTGATCATCGGCTCCGATCAAGTCGCAGTGCTCGGCGACAGGATAATCGGCAAGCCCCACACCTTCGAAAAGGCCCGCGAACAGTTGCAGGCTTCAAGCGGCGCCAGTGTGACCTTCCTGACCGGCCTCGCCCTGCTCAACAGCCAGACCGGACACTGCCAGGTCGACTGCGTGCCATTCACCGTACACTTGCGCACACTCGACACCGCACGCATCGAACGCTACCTGCGCGCCGAACAGCCCTACGATTGCGCTGGCAGCTTCAAGGCCGAAGGATTGGGGGTGAGCCTGTTTCAAAGCACGGAAGGCCCTGACGCTACCAGCCTGATCGGCCTGCCGCTGATTCGCCTGATCGATATGCTGCTGGTCGAAGGCGTGCAAATCCCCTGAAAAGCAAAAGATCGCAGCCTTCGGCAGCTCCTACATGGATTCACGTCCACCTGTAGGAGCTGCCGAAGGCTGCGATCTTTTACGCGAGCGGACAGCTAGCGCAGCGACGGACCGTGAAAGCCCATCCACATCGCCAACTGCTCAGCCACGCTGGCGCCCAGTTTTTTCGAGAAACGATCGAACGGTGATTCCTGAACGGTGAAGTCCACCAGTTCTTTCTCGCCGATGACATCACGCGCCACCGAACTGGCATTACCCAGCCCATCGATCAGCCCCAGCGGCAGCGCCTGCTCACCGGACCAGACCAGCCCGGAGAACAACTCCGGATGCTCCTTATCCTTGAGGCGATCGCCACGACCCTTCTTGACGCTGCTGATGAACTGCTGGTGCGTTGTATCGAGCACGCCCTGCCAGAACCGGGTTTCCTCAGGCTTCTGCGGCTGGAACGGATCAAGGAACGACTTGTGCTCGCCTGACGTGTAGGTCCGACGCTCGACACCCAGCTTCTCCATGGTGCCGACAAACCCGTAGCCCGCCGCCGTCACACCAATGGAACCCACCAGACTCGCCTTGTCGGCGTAAATCTGATCCGCCGCACTGGCGATGTAATAAGCACCGGAAGCGCCCAGGTCGGAGATCACCGCGTAAACCTTGGTGTCCGGGTGCAAGCCGCGCAACCGGCGAATCTCGTCATAAACGTAGCCGGATTGCACCGGACTGCCGCCCGGACTGTTGATGCGCAGGATGACACCTTTGACCTTCTCATCTTCGAAGGCCGCACGCAGACTACCGACGATGTTGTCAGCGCTGGCGGGCTCCTTGTCGGCGATCATGCCGGTCACGTCGATCAGCGCGGTGTAATTGGCGCTGCGGGTGGCGGCTTTTTCCATGTCCATCAGCGGCGTGAACAGAATCAGCGCGCCAAACAGATACACAAAGGTCAGCAGCTTGAAGAAGATGCCCCAACGCCGTGAGCGGCGCTGCTCCTGCACACTGGCCAGCAGCGTCTTCTCCAGCAGCTTCCAGCTCTTCTCGTCACCGCTCTCCGCGCTCGCCTTGGCGGGCGCTTTCCATTCGTCGGTCATGACATCTACCCCAGCAAAAATCTATTAGGCCCGCTGACTCAGCCAGGCATGCAATTCTGAAAAACGATCGATGGCCAGTGCCGGATCGAACAGCCTCAGCGCCTCAATCGACTGCGCGCCGTAGCTGACCGCCACCGAATCCATCCCGGCATTGCGCGCCATCTGCAGGTCGAAGGACGAATCGCCGACCATCAACGCCTGCTCCGGGCGAACCTCGCAATGGGCGAGAATCTGCTCAAGCATCAACGGATGGGGTTTGCTGGCGGTTTCGTCGGCCGCGCGGGTGATGTCGAAATAATCTTCCCAACCGTGCGACTTCAGCACGCGATCCAGTCCGCGACGCGCCTTGCCGGTGGCGACCGCCAAGTGATAACCCTCGTCGCGAAACGCAGCCATCGACTCGACCACACCTTCGAACAGCGGCGAAGGCACAGCCTCCGAGGCAATGTAGTGATCCGCGTAGTGCTGACGAAAAGCCACCAGCTCGTTGTCGCCGATTTCCGGATACAACGTACGAATGGCCTCCGGAAGGCCCAGCCCGATGATGCCTTTCACAGCAAAATCATCGCGCAACTGGAAGCCGGAACGTTCGGACGCTACGTGCATCGCCTCGACAATCCGACCAATGGAGTCGGCGAGAGTGCCGTCCCAATCAAAAATCAGCAGTTTGTAATCAGAGGGGTGCACTCAGGCGCTCCACGGTCTTGGCCCACATCTCGTCGACAGGCGCCTGCAACTTCAGCTCGCCGCCATCGGGTAACGGCACGGTCAGCATGTAGGCGTGGAGGAATAGGCGCTTGCCGCCCAAATCCCGAATCTCTTTGCTGAAATCGTCATCGCCGTACTTGGTGTCGCCAGCAATGCAGTGCCCGGCGTGCAAGGTATGCACGCGGATCTGGTGGGTCCGGCCGGTGATCGGCTTGGCTTCGATCAGGGTGGCAAAGTCGCCAAAACGGCGCAGGACCTTGAACACGGTCACAGACTCCTTGCCCTCTTCCTCGTCGACCTCGACCATACGCTCGCCGGAACGCAGATTGCTCTTGCCCAGCGACGCACGGACTTGCTTGATCGACGCCGCCCAGTTACCGCGAACCAGCGCCATGTAGCGCTTATCCACGCCATCACCGCGCAATGCCGTGTGCAAGTGACGCAGCATGCTGCGCTTCTTGGCGATCATCAACAGACCAGAGGTGTCACGGTCGAGACGGTGAACCAGTTCGAGCTCCTTGCAATCCGGACGCAGCTGACGAAAGGCTTCGATCACCCCGTAAGTCAGGCCGCTGCCGCCATGAACCGCGATGCCGCAAGGCTTGTTGATCACGATCAGTGCCTTGTCTTCGAAGACAATCGAGGCCTCGAGCCGTTGCAGCAGGCCCTGTGCCAGTGGCACCGGTTCATCGCGCTCAGGCACGCGAACCGGCGGCACGCGCACGATATCGCCCGCCTGCAGCTTGTATTCGGGCTTGATCCGACCTTTGTTCACTCGCACTTCGCCCTTGCGCAAAATGCGGTAAATCAAAGTCTTGGGCACGCCTTTGAGCCGAGCGAGAAGGAAGTTATCAATACGTTGGCCGGCATATTCCGGCGAGACCTCAAGCAGTTGTACGCCTGGGGTCGAGGGGGCAGTAGTCGTCATGGCGCGGATGATATCAATTTTTTATGGAATTGAAGCACTTAATCATTACTGCTATAGTCGCGAACGCCGCCAAAAGCGGCCTGGACAGCGGACCAACGGTCAAAAACCGGCCCTGACCAATGCAGTTCACCAGGACGCGAGGCCGTCCTACGGGGCTTTCGCTACGTAACGGTGGAGTTTGCAGGTGTAACGAGCGCAGGTGACATGAGGCCTGAATCACGCCGCAAAGCAGAGTTTTGACTCGCTACGCGAGCCAATATTCACGGCCAGTTCACAAAGTGCAGTCAGCTGCGAATGACCCCGAGCGAACGCTTCGGAAACAACGCCTAAATTAGCCATGATGCGTGACCTCCCCTTTCGGAGCTCACGGTAAATGCCAACCCGCTGCGGATTCTGCGCGCGGCAGCACCCGAATTATCAGGGATACGTGTAGGGTGGAGATGCACAACCGCTGGACTGTGTAGCAATAGGCTTTATCAAGACGCTTCATCTCGTCCACAGCCGCTGGTTGATTCCTCCTCCTGACTGAGTGCTTAAGTAGCCACAGCAAGCAGGACGCGTACGTCGCGACGAAGGCCCACATTGGCCGGACATCGCTGGACACGGGAATGGCCAACCACTCCCGACGCACCTGACACCGACCATGAGAAGTCGTGTGTGCCGAACGCCGTTTCCGGCAGCCCGGAAACCGACGGTACTACATGAAAAGAATGCTGATTAACGCAACTCAACCCGAAGAGTTGCGTGTTGCACTGGTAGATGGCCAACGCCTCTACGACCTGGACATCGAATCCGGTGCACGCGAGCAAAAGAAGGCCAACATCTATAAAGGCCGGATTACTCGCATCGAACCAAGCCTTGAGGCTGCCTTTGTCGATTTCGGCTCCGAGCGCCACGGCTTCCTGCCCCTCAAAGAAATCTCCCGCGAATACTTCAAGAAAGCGCCTGAAGGCCGCGTCAACATCAAGGACGTCCTGAGCGAAGGCCAGGAAGTCATCGTTCAGGTCGAAAAAGAAGAACGTGGCAACAAGGGCGCCGCCCTGACCACCTTCATCAGCCTGGCCGGTCGTTACCTGGTACTGATGCCGAACAACCCGCGTGCCGGCGGTATCTCCCGTCGCATCGAAGGTGAAGAGCGCAACGAACTGCGTGAAGCCCTGAACGGTCTGGTTGCCCCGGCCGACATGGGTCTGATCGTGCGCACTGCCGGCCTCGGCCGCAGCAGCGAAGAAATGCAGTGGGACCTCGATTACCTGCTGCAACTCTGGACCGCCATCAAAGAAGCCTCGCTGGATCGCTCCGCGCCATTCCTGATCTACCAGGAAAGCAACGTGATCATCCGCGCCATCCGCGATTACCTGCGCCAGGACATCGGCGAAGTGCTGATCGACAGCGTTGAAGCCCAGGACGAAGCCCTGACCTTCATTCGCCAGGTGATGCCGCAGTACGCCAGCAAGATCAAGCTGTACGAAGACAGCGTCCCGCTGTTCAACCGTTTCCAGATCGAAAGCCAGATCGAGACCGCTTTCCAGCGCGTCGTTGAACTGCCTTCCGGCGGCTCCATCGTCATCGATCCGACCGAAGCCCTGGTGTCCATCGACATCAACTCGGCGCGCGCCACCAAAGGCAGCGACATCGAAGAAACCGCCCTGCAGACCAACCTTGAAGCCGCCGAAGAAATCGCCCGTCAGTTGCGTCTGCGCGACATCGGCGGCCTGATCGTCATCGACTTCATCGACATGACTCCTGCCAAGAACCAGCGCGCCGTGGAAGAGAAAGTCCGCGAATGCCTGGAAGCCGACCGCGCTCGCGTGCAAGTCGGTCGCATCTCGCGCTTCGGCCTGCTGGAAATGTCCCGTCAGCGCCTGCGTCCATCGCTCGGCGAAAGCAGCGGCATCGTTTGCCCGCGTTGCAACGGCACCGGCATCATCCGTGACGTTGAATCGCTGTCGCTGGCGATCCTGCGCCTGATCGAAGAAGAAGCCCTGAAAGACCGCACCGCCGAAGTTCGCGCTCAAGTGCCGATTCCGGTTGCAGCCTTCCTGCTCAACGAAAAACGCAACTCGATCACCAAGATCGAACTGCGCACCCGTGCCCGCATCGTCATTCTGCCGAACGATCACCTCGAAACGCCGCACTTCGAAGTTCAGCGTCTGCGTGATGACAGCCCGGAAGCCAGCATCAATCAGTCCAGCTATGAAATCGCTGCTGCCGCTGCCGAAGTCGAAGAAGTCCAGCCAGCCGCTGCGACCCGCACCCTGGTTCGCCAGGAAGCCGCGGTCAAGACCGCTCCGGCCCGCGCCAACGCTCCGGTTCCGACCGAAGTCGTCGCCGCACCGGTTGCTGCGCCGGCCGTCGCACCAGAGCCAAGCCTGTTCAAAGGCCTGGTGAAGTCGCTGGTCAGCCTGTTCGCTACCAAAGAAGAGCCTGCCGCTCCGGTTGTGGTTGAAAAACCAGCGACCACCGAACGCCCTGCTCGTAACGAAGAGCGTCGCAACGGTCGTCAGCAGAGCCGCAACCGTAACGGTCGCCGCGATGAAGAACGCAAGCCTCGCGAGGAACGTGCACCGCGTGAAGAACGCGCACCACGTGAGCCACGCGAAGCACGCGAAGAAACCCCGGCAGTCGCTCGCGAAGAACGCGCTCCACGTGAAGAGCGCGCACCACGCGCCCCTCGCGAAGAACGTGCACCGCGCGCACCTCGCGAAGATCGCAAGCCACGTGGCGAGCGTGAAGAACGCGTGCGTGAACTGCGTGAGCCGCTCGACGCCACCGCACCGGCTGCCGCCGCTACCGCTACTGCTGAAGAGCGTCCAGCTCGTCAGCCACGTGAAGAACGTGCGCCACGCCCACCGCGTGAAGAACGTCAACCGCGTGCCGAGCAAGCGGCTGCCGCCGTTGCTGAAGAAGAGCTGACTGGCAACGAAGAGCAACTGCCGGAAGACGGTCAGGATGGCGCCGAAGGCGATCGTCCACGCCGCCGCTCCCGTGGTCAGCGTCGCCGCAGCAACCGTCGCGAGCGTCAACGCGATGCCAACGGCAACGTGATCGAAGGTTCGGAAGAATCGGAATCCGCCGAAGGTAACGAAGCTGGCGAAAGCCGCGAAGCACCAAGCGCTGCCGATCTGGCCGCCGGCCTGGCTGTAACCGCAGCCGTTGCCAGCTCCGTGATCAGCGCTCCGGCCGAAGCACAGGCCAACGAGCAAGCCGAACGCGCCACTGCCGCCACACTGGAAACTGCTCCGGTAGAAGCGCCAGTCGTTGAAGCGACTACGCCTGTAGAAGTAACTGCCGCTCCGGAAATCGAAGTGGCCCCGGTTCGTGAAGCGCAGCCTGAAGTTGAAGCTGCCGCTGAGCCAACCGTCGTTGCTGAAGCGCAGGCAGTGTTTGCAGAACCGGTTGTCGAAACCGTTGCTGAAACCGTGACCGAAACGGTTCGTGAAGTTCGCGAAGAGCAAACCGCGTTCAACTGGGTTGCCGAGCCAACTGTTGCCGAAGCACCAGCACCAGAAGCTGAAGCCATGGTTTCCGAGCCAGTAGTGGCTGCTGCCGAACCCGCTCCAGTGGTTGAAGCGCCGGTTGTAGCTGAAGTGGCTGCGCCAGTGGTTGAAGCCGCCCCGGTCAGCGCCCTGACGCCAAGTGGCCGCGCGCCGAACGACCCGCGTGAAGTGCGTCGTCGCAAGCGTGAAGAAGAGCGCCTGCAGAAGGAAGCCGAACTGGCTGCCGCTGCTGCTCCTGCCGCTGTCGAAGTGGCACCGGTTGTGGCTGAAGTCGTCGAGGCTGCTGAAGTTGCTGCCGAGCCAGCTGACTCCGTGATCGACGAAGCACCGCGTTCCGTTCAGGAAGCGGTAGAGCAACACGAGCAAGCCCTGGAAAAAGAGCACGAGCCTAAACCTCTCGTCTGATTCCATCGGCCACTAAAAAGCCCCGCCTAGTGATCCAGGCGGGGCTTTTTTTATGTCAAATTCAACATCACCACGATCCAGTGTGGGAGCGGGCTTGCTCGCGAATGCGGTTTAGCATTCAACATTGATGCAAGCTGATCCACCGCTTTCGCGAGCAAGCCCGCTCCCACATTGGATCAACGTCTAGTTGAAGACCAGGGCAGCAGGCACATCCACATCCCACAAAGCCCCTGGATCGTCCACCGCGACCTCGACCACCCTCGCCGTCGCAAACAACGGCTTGGCTCCGAGATCACCCGACAATGCCATCAATCCCGGTCCAAACGAACGCCCGAAACCCACCGGATGTCCGTACTCGCCATTGATAACCGGAACACTGATCCCGTCATCAGTAATCCCCGCCACCACCCGCTCAATACTGGAAGGCAAAATAAACGGCATATCCCCCAACACAATCAACCAGCCATCAAGCTGCGCGCACGCCGCCACCCCAGCCGCAATGCTGTCGCCCATCCCGGTCGATTCGATCAGCACAACCTCGAAACCATACGCCTGCGCCATACGAGCCACTTGCGGTCGATCTTCAGTCGTCACCAGCACGCGCTTCGCCAGTGTGGTCGGCAAACTCACCAGCACCTGCTCGATCACTGAGCGAACGGCACCATCGCGCCCGGTACAGTCGGCCAACAACTTATCCTTATCGGCACCCGCCACCTGTCGGAACCGACTGCCCTGCCCCGCCGCCAACACGATGGCGCCGATTGGCCTACTCATACCTCCTCCTGCAACGGCTTTTTCTGCTTCATCTCAACGCCGTTCTTGATCACCACAATTTCGGCCAGCAGCGACAAGGCGATTTCCGCCAGGGAATGGCTGCCGATATGCAGACCGATCGGGTCGTGCAAGCGCTCGATGGCCTCTTGTGACAAGCCTAGCTGAGCCAGGTTATTCCGACGTTTCAGGCTGCTGACCCGTGAACCCATTCGGCGACTCATGCGGGGTCACCGACGCGTTCGAACGGCAACGTCTGCATCGGGCCTTTGGTAGAACAAATGCTTGATCGTCAGTTGGCTAAGCTAACCCGGCATCAACAAAAAAGCCCTGCACAGTTAATGCTGTGCAGGGCTTTGAAATCAGTCCTTGAAGCGTAGCTTCAATACTGATTCGGCTCCATTTCCAGGTCGACATGGAAACGTTCGGAAATGTCTTTTTGGATGCGTTGCGCCAGGTTCAGCAACTGCAGGCCCGTCGCGGCCCCGTAGTTGACCAGCACCAGCGCCTGCAACTTATGCACGCCGGCGTCGGCCTCGCGGAAACCTTTCCAGCCTGCCCGCTCGATCAGCCAGCCCGCGGCCAGTTTCATCTGCCCGTCGGGTTGCGCGTAGGCCACCAGATCCGGGTATTCACCCTTGAGCTGCGCCACGAGCGCGGCTGACACCAACGGATTCTTGAAGAAGCTGCCGGCATTACCGAGCACCGCCGGGTCCGGGAGTTTTTCGTTGCGGATGCTGCAAATCGCCTGGCTGACGTCGGTGGCGGTCGGGTGATCGATGCCTTGCTCGGTCAGGCGCTGACGCACCGGACCGTACTCCAGATGCAGGTGCGCGGCGCGATCCAGGGCGAACCGAACCCGCAGGATCAACCAGCGCCCCGGCTCCTGTTTGAACAGGCTGTCGCGGTAAGCGAAGTTGCACTCGGCCAGCGTGAAATCGCGTAAATCGCCGGTCCGGCGATCCAGAGCGGTCAGGCCGGCGAACACGTCCTTGATCTCCACGCCATAGGCACCGATGTTCTGCATCGGTGCCGCGCCGACGGTGCCGGGGATCAGACTGAGGTTTTCCAGCCCCGACAAACCCTGCGCCAGCGTGTGTTGCACGAACGGATGCCAGGGCTCGCCGGCCTCGGCTTCGATCACGACTTTGCTGCCGTCGTCACTCAGGATACGAATCCCCCGTGTCGCCATGCGCAGCACCAGCGACTGGATGTCAGCGGTCAGCAGCAGATTGCTGCCACCGCCAATCACCAGCAGCGGCACGTCATGCTCCGCCGCATAGGCCAGTGCCTCACGCACATCGGCATCGCTATGGGCTTCGGCAAACAACCGCGCTTGAACGTCCACGCCAAAGGTATTGAACGGTTTGAGCGAAACCCAAGGTTGAACCTGCAAACTCATAACCGGCCCTTCAATTCGATCACCAGCAAGTCGGTCGCGCGCTCGATCAGGTCCAGCACGTACTCGAAGCCTTGGTCACCGTCGTGGTACGGATCCGGCACTTCATTGACTTCCGACTGGTAACGACGCAGAAACAGGTCCAGCTCAGCCTTGCCCCTGGCCGGTTGCAGGGCCTTGAGGTTGCGCAGATTGCTGTTGTCCATCGCCAGAATCAGGTCGTAGGTGGCGAAATCGGCGCGGGTCACTTGCTGGGCGCGCTGGGCAGACAGGTCGTAACCGCGCAGCCTGGCCGCAGCCTGGCTGCGTTTGTCCGGCGCCCTGCCGACGTGCCAGTCACCGGTGCCGGCGGAGGCCACTTCGACCTGATCGGCCAGCCCCGCTTCACGCAATTTATGCCGCAACACGCCTTCGGCCGTCGGTGAACGGCAGATGTTGCCCAGACAGACGAACAAAACCCGCATCAGGCCTCCAGCAGGCGACGAACGCGCTCGAGGTCTTCGACGGTGTCGACGCCGGTGGGCGGTGCGATCAATGCGTCGGCAACGTGAATCCGCACGCCGTGCCACAGGGCACGCAGTTGCTCCAGGGACTCGGTGTTTTCCAGCCAGCACGGGCCCCAGCTGACGAAGTCATGCAGGAAGCCGGCGCGGTAGGCATAGATGCCGATGTGGCGGCGATACGGCACGCCTTCCGGCAGCGCATCGCGACTTTTCGCGAACGCGTCCCGCGCCCACGGCAACGTTGCGCGACTGAACGTCAGCGCCAGGCCATTGAGGTCGCTGACCACCTTGACCACGTTAGGGTTGAACAGGGTTTCAAGATCTTCGATCGGCTCGGCCAATGTGGCCATGCGCGCTTCGGTGTGGGCCGCGAGGTTGGCGGCCACCTGATCGATCACGCTCGGCGGGATCAGCGGTTCGTCACCTTGAACGTTGACCACGATGGCGTCAGGCGCCAGACCGAGTTTTACGGCGACTTCAGCCAGGCGGTCCGTGCCGGAGTTGTGATCTTCGCGGGTCAGCACCACTTCAGCGCCAAACGCGTTGCACGCCTCGACAATGCGCGCATCGTCCGTGGCCACCACGACCCGTTCGGCACTGCTTTTGCTCGCCTGTTCCCAGACGTGCTGGATCATCGGCTTGCCGGCGATCAGCAGCAGCGGTTTTCCCGGCAAGCGGGTGGAGGCGTATCGCGATGGAATGACAACGGTAAAGGCTGTGGTCATTTATCCAGACGCTCGTCAGTGGTCAGGGTGCGGGCTTCGGTTTCGAGCATCACCGGGATGCCGTCGCGAATCGGGTACGCCAGGCCGGCGCCCTTGCTGATCAGCTCGGTTTTGTCGGCGCTGAGCTTGAGCGGGCCTTTGCAGACCGGGCAAGCGAGGATGTCGAGCAATTTGGTGTCCATGAGCATTCCCTGGATAAAAACGGTTTAAGGCAAAAGACGAGCCGGCAACAGGCGCATCAGCTGCGTATCGAACCAGGCCACGAAGGCCGGCGATGGCGCAGCATCGACCGCCAGGTACCACCAATCGGCGGCGGCGAAGGCACGGCACTTCACCGCGTCCTTTTCGGTCATCACCAACGGCAATGACGGTGTGAAATTCAAGGCCTGCACGCTGTACTCGGCGTGGTCGGCAAAGGCATGCGGAACTGGCTGCCAGTGTAGCGTTTCGAGGGTCGTGAAGAAACGCTGCGGATTGCCGATCCCGGCCACGGCATGCAGCGCCTGGCCCGCGGGAAAATGATCGAGGGGACGGCGTTCGCTGCTGTGCAGATTAACCAGTTCGGTGGGTTGCAGTTGGAAGGCAAAACCGTCCGGGCGGTCATCGGCGGCGCCGTTGTACAGCACCGCGTCAACACTTTGCAGACGCTCGACCGGTTCACGCAACGGTCCGGCAGGCAGGCAACGTTTATTACCCAGGCCACGGACCGCGTCGATCAACACCAGTTCAAGGTCCCGCGCCAACCGGTAATGCTGCATGCC
Source organism: Pseudomonas sp. LBUM1670 (assembly GCF_059695695.1). Taxonomy (NCBI): domain Bacteria; kingdom Pseudomonadati; phylum Pseudomonadota; class Gammaproteobacteria; order Pseudomonadales; family Pseudomonadaceae; genus Pseudomonas; species Pseudomonas sp. LBUM1670. The sequence continues at coordinate 4,173,044 of NZ_CP166783.1, forward strand.
ATCATCAGACAGGATCAGGTCCAGCGGCTCGCTCGCCAGCAGCGCTTTGACGGCGCGGCTGCGGTCGGGGTCGATCATCAACGGAACGCCGGTACGCTGGACGATCAACAGCGGTTCATCGCCCGCCACATCGGCGCTTTGCTCGGCCTCGACGCGCCACGGCAGTTGCGGCGGTTTGGCGCCATAGCCGCGGCTTACCACGCCGACCCGCAAGCCGCTGCGCTGACAATGCTGGATCATCCACAGAATCAGCGGTGTCTTGCCCGTACCGCCCACGGTGATGTTGCCGACGACGATCAGCGGCACCGGCGGCTGATAAATCTCGCCCTCACCCGCCAGAAAGCGCTGGCGCTTGTTCGTGACCACGCGCCGATACAGCCACTCCAGCGGCTGCAACAGCTTCAGGGCCGGATGACCTTCGTACCACGCGGCGAGCAAGCGATCGGACATGGCCATCAGGGCGCGGGCGGCGCCGCCTCGACTGTGGTCATGCGCAGGTGACTGAAACCGAGTTTACCAGCGGCGTCCATAGCGGTGATGACGGACTGATGTGGAGTCTTGCCGTCAGCGCTGATGGACAACGGCAGGTTAGTGTCGCCGCTGGATTCTTTCTGCAACGCTTCCATGAGCGTGGTCAGGTCGTTCTTCTGCAAGACCTGATTGTTCACCGAAAACACGCCTTCGGCACTGATGGCGACGTCCAGGTGTTTGACCTGCTGGTCTTCGGCAGGCGAACCACTGACCGCTTCCGGCAGATCGACGCGCAACTGGGTTTCACGGGTGAAGGTGGTGGTCACAACGAAAAACAGTAGGAGGATAAACACCACGTCGATCAGCGACGCGAGGTTGATGTCGACCGTTTCCCGCGGTTTGCGGCGGAATTTCACGCTTTTTTGCCCTCGGTCAAGTCCACGTCACGATCCCCCTGTACCACCTCAACCAGCTTGATCGCTTCCTGCTCCATGCCCACCACCAGCTCATCAATGCGGCGTTGCAGGAAACGATGGAAGAATACTGCCGGAATACCGACCATCAGGCCCGCCGCCGTGGTGATCAGCGCCTTGGAAATACCACCGGCCAGCACCGCAGCATTGGTGCCCATGCCCGTGCCCATGAACGCGCTGAAAATATCGATCATGCCCAGCACCGTGCCGAGCAGGCCCAGCAACGGGGCCATGGCGGCGATGGTGCCCAGCGCATTGATGTAGCGTTCCAGTTCGTGAATCACCCGCGCGGCGGCTTCTTCAATGCACTCTTTCATGATCTCGCGACCATGTTTGGAGTTGGCCAGGCCCGCCGCCAGAATCTCGCCCAACGGCGAATTGGCACGCAGTTCCTTGAGTTTTTCTTTATTGAGTTGCTTGTCCTTGATCCACACCCAGACCTGTCCGAGCAGATGCTCCGGGGTCACACGGCTGGCACGCAGGGTCCACAGACGCTCAGCGACGATCGCCATGGCCGCGATGGAACTCAGAATGATCGGCAGCATCATCCAGCCGCCGGATTTGACCAATTCCCACACAGTGACAATCCCCTCGAAAAAGTGCGCCACTCTAACATAGGGGGTCGGCGCACCGAAGACCGTGATGTCGCATCCGGTCGGGCTTTAATAAGACACGGTTATGGCGCGGCGTGCCAGAAACGCCGTTCCTGACGCATCGTCCACGGTGGCTTGAAGCGTCCGAGGTGCAGACGAATGGCGCCCTGCTCGGCGCTGTCATGGATCGCCATGCCGCGTTTTGCATAGCGGGCCACCACCGTGGGATGCGGATGACCGAAGGAATTGCCGTTACCGCGCGAGATCAGCACGGCTTTGGGCTGCAACGCGGCGAGCAGCGCCATCGACGACGAACTGCGGCTGCCGTGGTGCGGCGCCTGCAGCCAGTCGGTGGGCACGGCCAGCGGACTGTCGAGCAGGACTCGCTCGGTCGTTGTGTCGATATCACCGGTCAGCAACAGGCGTTCGCCATTGGCTTCGATTTGCAGGACACAGGACTTTTGATTGCTGTCCGAAGCCAAAGGCCATTGCCAGAGCTGAAACCTGACATTGTCCCAAGTCCATTGCCGACCACTCTCGCAGGCCTCGGCGTGGAGTTCGGCGGGTAGCGCCTCGGGGTCGCCGCTGAGCACTCGCGTCACCGGCAAGCCATGGGTAACCGCTCGCGCACCGCCCGCGTGATCGGCGTCGGCATGGCTGATCAACATCAGGTCGAGCCCAGCCACACCCAGTTTGCGCAAGGTGGGCAGCACCACTCGCTCGCCGAGGTCGAAGTCGCCGAAGCGCGGGCCGGTGTCATACAACAGCGTGTGATGGCGGGTTCGCACCAGGATCGCCAACCCCTGGCCGACATCCAGTTGCCAGACTTCGGCGATCCCCTCTGGCAACAGAGGCCGAGGTGGAAAAACCAGCAACAGTAACAACGGCCAACCTAACGGACGCAGCGGTACGCCGCGCGGCATCAACAGCAGAAACGCGCCGAGGGTGCCCAGCGCCCATATCCACAATGGAATCGCCACGGGCACCCACGCGGGCAATTGACCGGCCATCAACCCAAGGCCCTTGAACAGGCAGTCGATCAGCCCACCCGCCAGCCACAACAACCCCTCGCCCACATAAGGCAGCGGCAACAACAGGGTTCCCAGCAAGGCCGGCGGCAATACCAGCAAACTGATCCAGGGCACCGCCAGCAGATTGGCGACCGGCCCGCTGAGACTGATCGGCAATCCCAGCACCAGCAGCAACGGACCCAGGCCGATCGCGATCAACCATTGAGCGCGGGTCCAGGTTTGCCACCATCGCCAAGGGCCGAGGCGACCGCCGAAGGTGAAGATCAACACTGCCACGGCGGCGAAGGACAACCAGAAACCCGGTTGCAGACTCGCCAGCGGTTCCAGCAACAACACCGCGTTGAGCGCCAGCAACAATGGCCACCAGGCGCCGAGATGGCGAAAGCGCAGGCGCCAAAACAGCACCAGACCGATCATCACGCAGGCTCGCCGCACCGGCACTTCGAATCCCGCCAGCAGTCCGTAGCCGAAGGCAGCGGCGAATGCCAGTCCGCACGCCCATGGCAGCCACGGCAAGCGATTCGGCCACATACCGTAGCGAGCCAGCCCGGCGATCAGTAGATACACCACGCCGGCCAGCAACCCGACGTGCTGCCCGGATATCACCAGCAAATGCACGGTGCCGGTGTCCTGCAACACCTGCCAGTCCTCGCGACTGAGCCCGGCGCCGTCCCCCAGTACCAGCGCCGTCAGTGCATCGGTTCGCCCCTGAGCGTCCACGGTTTGCAAACGCTGGCGGATGCCGTCGCGCCAGGCCCATCGGGCTTCGGCAAGGCGCTGACCATCCTTGACGGTACCGGTTGCACCGATGCGTTGCGCCAGCAGCCAGGCGTCGTAATCGAAGGCATGGGGATTGAGCAGCCCTGCGGGACGCTTCAATTTTACTGCCAGCCGCCAGCGTTCGCCGCTGTTGACCGGCGGTCCGTCATACCAGGCCAGACGTATCAGTGACGGCACCTGCGTCTGCCGTGAACGGGCGTCCGCCAATTCGAAACGCACAACCCCTTCATTATTCTGGGGCAAACCGGTCACCCGGCCTTCGACCCAACGGGTTTCGCCATCAAGATTCGCCGGCAAACGATCATCCAGCGCCCACTGCGCATTCGCCCCGGCCCAACTGAAGCCGAACAGGAAGAACGCCAATGGATAAGTCCTGAACGGCAGCAACATCAGACCCACGAGTGGCAACAGCATCCATAACCAGACCGGTGGTAACACCGGCAAAAAACGCAGGGCCAGCAGACCCAACGCCAGCGCCATCATCCCTGTGCGCATAAGCCCGTCCTTGAGAGTCCCTTCACTAGGCATAGCCGGCTCACGGCACGTGTATCGTTATTAATTGTCACAAAGTCTGAATGGGCGGCTCATAGAATCCAGACATACTTGCCGCCTTAACCGACCGAGAAGCCTTATGCCCCGGCGCTTATTCAAACGTTACATGCCAGATCCGACCAGCATCAGGGAACACAAATCCTTACGCTTTCTCGGCACCCTGCTGCATGACCCGAACCTCTGGCACCTCAACCGTCACTCCGTCGCACGGGCTATGGCGGTGGGCATGTTCGCGGCATTCCTGCCGATTCCGTTGCAGATGTTGGTGGCGGCCATCCTCGCCATCGTCGTTCGCGGCAACATGCCGATTGCCGTGAGTCTGGTCTGGTTGACCAATCCGATCACCATGCCTGCGGTGTTCTTTTGTACCTATCAGACCGGGGCGTGGCTGATGGACGTGCCCGCCCGGCACTTGCCGGACGAGCTGACCTGGGAGTGGATCAGCGGTGAACTGTCTACGTTGTGGCAGCCGTTTTTGCTGGGGTCGGTTGTCGTGGGGCTGGTATTGGGTGTGCTCGCCTATTGTTTGGTGATGATGTATTGGCGGTGGTGGGTGAGTCGGCAGTGGGCTCGGCGGAAGAAAAAGCGGATGGAGTGAAGGGGGTTGATTGGGGTACATGTCCGTTGCTGCGGTAACGGCGGCTATTGGTTCCGCTCTTACAGCGGGTCACTTGGAGAAGCGCCAAGTAACCAAGCGCTCTTGCCCCTTTCGTTAGGTGCCTCGCTAGGGCTCGGCATGCCCTCGCTCCGGTCCTGCTCCGTGGGCCCGCCGCCATCGGCCATCCATGGCCGTGCGCGGCCTATCGAGGGGGGGTGTACCGCAACAGCCAAAGCGAGGCGGCCTGACAGCCGACCTGAGCATCAAGCGGGCGCGCTTCGCTGATTTGGCCGTTCGCACACTCTGAATTTGCAATGATGTCCTGTGGGAGCGGGCTTGCTCGCGAAGGCGTCGTGTCAGTCGACATCAATGTTGACTGACTGTCCGCCTTCGCGAGCAAGCCCGCTCCCACAGTTAGATTTTTGTGGGGGCATGGGATTAGTGTTCGCCGTTCACCGTCGATGACATGACCGGACTAAACTGCAGGTCGGCTATCAGGCCGCCTCGCCCTTGCTTTTGATCTGGCTTTTGAGGTGCACGCCCCCTCGAGAGGCCGAGCGCAGGTTCTGCGCAGTGGGCAACCCGGCATGGATGCCGGGTTAGCCGCGCACGGCCATGGATGGCCGATCGCGGCGGGCCCACGGAGCAGGACCGGAGCGAGGGCATGCCGAGCCTAGGCGAGGCACCGAACGAAAGGGGCAAGAGCGCTTGGTTACTTGGCGCTTCTCCAAGTGACTCGCCGTAAGGGCGAAACCAATAGCCGCCGTGACCGCAGCAACGGATATGTACTCCACCCCAAACCGCACAAAGGTTAAGTACGCATCCCCCGCCCACTCACCAGCAACCGCGCACACCCTACATACAACACAACCGTCGCCACCAGCATGAACGTAATCGCCACACTGATCCGGATATCCGAAACCCCAAGAATCCCGTACCGAAACGCATTGACCATATGCAAAACAGGGTTCGCCAACGACACAGTCTGCCAAAACGGCGGCAGCAACGAGATCGAATAAAATACCCCGCCCAGATAAGTCAGAGGCGTCAGCACAAACGTCGGAATAATCGAAATATCATCAAAATTGCGCGCAAACACCGCATTGATGAATCCCAACAACGAGAAAATGGTAGCCGTCAGCACCACCACCAGAATGGTCACGCCCAGGTGATGCACCTGCAACTGGGTGAAGAACAGCGACAGCAGCGTCACGATGAGTCCGACCATCAACCCGCGCAGCACGCCGCCCAGGGTATAGCCGATCAGAATCGTATGCGGCGACACCGGCGACACCATCAACTCCTCAATGGAACGCTGAAATTTGCTGCCGAAGAAACTCGACACCACGTTGCCATAGGAGTTGGTGATCACCGACATCATGATCAGCCCCGGCACAATGTATTCCATATAGGTGAAACCACCCATGTCACCGATCTGCCGGCCGATCAGATTGCCGAAAATCACGAAATACAAAACCATCGTGATCGCCGGCGGCAGCAGCGTCTGCGGCCAGATCCGGGTGAAGCGCTTGACCTCACGGTAAACGATGGTATTGAGGGCGACGAGGTTGGGTTGCAGCTCGGAACTCATACCGCCACCTTCGACAGATTTTTCTCCACCAGGGACACGAACAACTCCTCGAGGCGATTGGTTTTGTTACGCAGGCTCAATACTTCGATGTTCTGCTGCGCCAGTTGGGTGAACAGCGCGGTGATGCCCATGGACTTGTCGACCTGGACCTCAAGGGTATGACCGTCGAGCAACCGGGTCGGGTAACCCAGCAACTGCGGCGCAACGCTCAGCGTGTTTTTCGTGTCGAGCAGGAATGTTTCCACATGCAACTGGCCGAGCAGCTGTTTCATGCTGGTGTTCTCGACGATGGTGCCGTGATCGATGATGCCGATGTTGCGGCACAACTGCTCAGCCTCTTCCAGATAGTGCGTGGTGAGGATGATGGTGATGCCTTTCTGGTTCAGCTCGGTGAGGAAGGTCCACATCGAACGACGCAGTTCGATATCCACTCCCGCCGTCGGTTCATCGAGGATCAGCAGGCGCGGTTCGTGAACCAGCGCGCGGGCGATCATCAGTCGACGCTTCATGCCACCGGACAGCGAACGCGACGGCACATCGCGCTTGTCCCAAAGGCCCAACTGGGTCAGGTATTGCTCGGCGCGTTCCTTGGCGATTTTCGGCGGAATGCCGTAGTACCCGGCCTGGGTCACGACGATGTCGAAGGTTTTTTCGAACTGGTTGAAGTTGAATTCCTGCGGCACCACGCCGATGGAGCGCTTGAGCGCCGCAGGGTTCTTGTCCAGGTCGTGACCGAAGATATTCACCGTGCCGCTCGTCTTGTTCACCAGGGTCGAGAGAATGCCGATGGTCGTGGATTTGCCGGCGCCGTTCGGGCCGAGCAAGGCGAAGAAGTCACCTTCGGCGACGTCCAGATCGATACCACTCAGGGCCTGGAAACCGTTGCCGTAGGTTTTGGTTAGCTGCCGGATGGACAGAGCGGAACTCATATCGGATTTACGCACCAAGAAGGGAAGGAAGGAATCAATAAGGGCGGGCGGCGGACTATGCAACCGCGGCGCATGAGCGCAATGGTGCTTGTCGCCGCCACACAAGTACAGTCAAGTGTGTCGATAGTGAGTATTAAGTCAACGCGGTCATCACGGCTTTCCTGTACGCCGGACGCTGTTGCAGTCGCGCATACCAGGCTTGCAGATGAGGCTGCGGTGCACGCTCGATCGGCATCTCGAACCAGGCATAAATGAAACTGCCGAGGGGAATGTCGCCCATGCCGATTTCATCGCCGGACAAATACGGTTTGGCCGCCAGCGCCTGATCGGCCATCGACAGCAGACCATCGCACTCTTTGATTGCGGCGTTGATGGCGGGCCAGTCCTGCTGGTCTTCCGGCGTGCGCAAGACGCCCCAGAACACGGTGCGGAACGGGCCGGCAAAACTTGAAGTGGTCCAGTCCATCCATTTGTCGGCAGCGGCGCGGGCCTTCAGATCCGCTGGATACCAGGCGGTGTCGCTGGCGTGAAGGGCCATCAGGTAACGCACGATGGCGTTGGATTCCCACAGCACGAAGCCGTCGTCCTCGATGACCGGCACACGGCCATTGGGGTTCATCGCGCGGTACTCCGGAGTGTCGACGACACCAAAGGCGCCGCCCGCATCGATGGCTTCATAGGCCAGGCCCAGTTCCTCGGCGGCCCACAAAGGCTTTCTGACATTCGACGAATTTTTCCGACCCCAGATCTTCAGCATGACCGCCTCTTTATGGATGAATGCGCAGGCAGCATACGCCGGATCAGGCGCGACTCAAATCGCTCTGCATGTCACCCAACAGCGACGGCAACTGCTCGCTGAACAGATGCGGGTAGCACTTTTTCAAGTGCTCGAAAAAGAACGTTTCCGGCACGTCAGTGAACTGGCCATGATCGATCAGGTACTCCATCAATTGCTCGCCGTCGCGATTGAAAGGATGGAAAACACTGTCGTTCATCCCGTCGAACTCCAGCGGCGCAACGTTGAACAGTTCGCAGAGTTTCTGGTTGAACGCCGGCGTCGCTTTGACCCAGCGATCGTTCAGGTACAGCTCTGTATAACCATGCATGGCGAACACGTCACTCTTGAGCAATTCCAGCAAACGCGGGGTCGACAAATGATTGCGCACATCCGCCAGGCCGATCCGCGCGGGAATCCCGCAATGCCGGGCCGCACCTGCCAGCAGCGTGGCTTTGGGCACGCAATAACTTTCCCCGGCCGCCAGCGCGTAACTGCCACGCAAGGTGTCTGGATCGCGGCTGAACGTGTAGGGGTTGTAACGCACGGCCTCGCGCACCGCGTAATAGAGATTGATGGCCTGCTCGAGCGGGTCGCGACTGTCGCCACGGTGTTTTTCGGCGAACTCCACCACCGACGGGTGGTCACTATCGATGAAGCGGCCGGGACGCAGATACTCGTGCATGAGAAAAATCTCCTGGGGAAGCCACGAGTCTAGCGACAGGTTCAGCACAGAGATAACGACGTTTCGGCCAAACATGGACGCTTAGCCGCCCGCCCAACGAAACGATGTGACCCGGTGCAAACCGGTCCTACAAAACTCATCGAAGGTTTCCCACGATTTCAATCACATCGCTCTGACGACCCTGTTTTGCGGATGCCGTCTAAGCTCTGAAGGTTGTTTTTGCCCTTGTTTCACGGAGGATTAAATATGCTGCTGTTGTGGATACTGGTTCTGGTTGTCGGGATTGCGTATTTAGCCCACCGCCGTATCGCCCCGCTGCCGGCCCTTAGCATCGTCGCCGTCTACGTGGTGGCGATGGGCGCCTTCAGCCGCGCGCCAGGCTGGTTGCTGCTGGTGCTGTGGGTGCTGATCGCAGCTGTCGCGGTGCCCTTGCTGCTGCCCGACCTGCGCCGTAAATACTTCAGCGCGCCGCTGTTCAACTGGTTCCAGAAAACCCTGCCGCCGATGTCGGAAACCGAACGCGATGCGATCGACGCCGGCACGGTGTGGTGGGACGGCGAACTGTTCAGCGGCCGCCCGGACTGGGACAAACTGCTGTCCTACCCAAAAGCTCAATTGACTGAAGAGGAACAGGCCTTCATCGATGGCCCGACCGACGAACTCTGCGCGATGGTCAGCGACTGGCAGATCGGGCAAGACATGGACCTGCCTGCCGAAGCCTGGGCACACATCAAGGAAAACGGTTTCTTCGCCCTGATCATTCCCAAGGAGTACGGCGGCAAGGGTTTTTCTGCCTACGCCCACTCCCAGGTGGCGATGAAACTGGCGACCCGCAGCGGCGACCTCGCGTCCACCGTGATGGTCCCCAACTCCCTCGGCCCGGCCGAGTTGCTGCTGCATTACGGCACCGACGAACAACGCAACCATTACCTGCCACGTCTGGCACGTGGCGATGACATTCCGTGTTTCGCATTGACCGGCCCACTGGCCGGCTCCGATGCCGGCGCGATGCCCGACACCGGGGTGATCTGCAAAGGCGAATGGGAAGGCAAGGAAACCCTCGGTCTGCGCCTGAACTGGGAAAAGCGTTACATCACGCTCGGGCCGGTCGCCACCCTCCTCGGCCTGGCGTTCAAGGCGTATGACCCGGATCACTTGCTGGGCGATGAAGAAGATTTAGGCATCAGCCTCGCGCTGATCCCGACTGACACCGCCGGTGTTGAAATCGGCCGTCGTCACTTGCCACTGGGCGCAGCCTTCATGAACGGTCCTAACTCCGGCAAGGACGTGTTCATTCCGCTGGACTTCCTCATCGGCGGCCAGGAGATGCTCGGCAAAGGCTGGATGATGTTGATGAACTGCCTGTCGGTCGGGCGTTCGATTTCGTTACCTGCCGTCGGCACCGGCGCAGCGAAGTTCACCAGCCTGGTGACCGGTCAGTACGCGCAGATTCGTGAGCAGTTCAACGTGCCGCTGTCGGCGTTCGAGGGCATTCAGGAAGCCATGGCGCGCATCGGCGGCAATGCCTGGATGATGGACGCGGCGCGGATGCTAACCGCCAACGCGGTGGACTTGGGCGAGAAACCGTCCGTACTGTCGGCGATTCTCAAGTACCACCTCACCGAACGCGGCCGCGAGTGCATCAGCCACGCCATGGATGTTCATGGTGGCAAGGCGATCATCATGGGGCCGAAAAATTATTTGGGTCGCAGCTGGAATGGCGCGCCGATTTTCATCACCGTGGAAGGCGCGAACATCCTCTCGCGCAACCTGATGATCTTCGGCCAAGGGGCGATTCGCTGCCATCCATTCGTCCTGAAAGAAATGGCCCTCGCCGGACGTGAAGACAAGGATCAGGCCCTCACCGAGTTCGATGGCCTGCTGCTCAAGCACATCGGTTTTGCCGTGAGCAATGCTGCCAGCACGCTGGTGCTGAACCTTGGGTTCGGTCACTTCGAACATGCACCGGGAGACAAGCTCAGCCAGGGTTACTTCCGTGCGCTCAACCGTCAGGCGGCTGCGTTCGCCCTGCTCGCCGACTTGAGCATGATGCTGCTCGGCGGTGAGCTCAAACGTCGCGAACGCCTGTCGGCGCGTCTGGGGGATGTGCTCAGCAACCTGTACCTCGCTTCCGCCGCGCTCAAGCGTTATCACGACCTTGATTCTCCCGGGCACATGGCGCCGCTGTTCACCTGGGCCATGGAAGAAAGCCTTGGCCAGTCGGAACGTGCGCTGGATGAATTGCTGACCAACTTCCCGAACAAGGTATTGGGTTGCCTGTTGCGGGTCATCGTGTTCCCGTTTGGACGTCGTCACAAAGGGCCGTCGGACAAACTCGGTGCCGAAGTGGCCGCGGTGATTGGCCGGGCCAAGGGCGATCCAACCCTCGAAGAATTGCTTGGCGGTTGCTTCCGTCCGCAATCGGCCGATGACGCCGTCGGTGCCCTGCAACATGCTTGCGACTTGTTGACCGCGGTGCAGCCGGTGCAGAAAAAACTGCATGTGGCACTCAAAAGCGGTCAGGTCAAACCGGTTGCCGGGGAAAACGTCATCGATGCCGCGCTGGAGGCTGGCGTGTTGCAGCCGGCGGAAGCGCAAAAACTGCGGGATGCCGAAGTGGCGCGGCGCAAGGTGATCGATGTCGATGATTTCGACAAAGAGGAGCTGGCGCTGGCGGCAGGAAAAGTCCGCTGATCCAGCCAGCCATGTAAAAAGGTCCGCGGGAGCTTTATACTCCCGCGCCCGTTTTGCTCTTGAGGACTTATCTCGTGTCCAACGTCGTTGCCGATCATCTCGTCTTGCTTGACCACTTGCGCAGCATCCTGGTCGCCGTGGGTGAGGCCGAACAGGTTCCCGAAGAAAGCCATGCCTTGTTCCTGGAGCGCTTCGACGAACTGCGTGCGTTGCTGCCGGTCGACCCGATCGAAAGCCAATACCTGGGCCAGGACATCCTGTGCCAGGTCATCACCCGTTATCCGCAAATCGCCCACCTGGTCCCGCGCGACCTGTTGTGGTACTTCGCCGGTGACTGCCTGCATTACATGCCCGATGATGAAATCGACTTGTATCAGGCGCTGGAAGAACGTCGCTTCGAAGCTGAACAGAACGATGAACCGTTCGACTGGAATCAGGAAAAACAGCTGCTGGCGATGTCGAACGATGACAGCAAGCACTGATTGCTGATCAGAAATGCAGAAGGCCCGCATGGTTGAACATGCGGGCCTTTTTTTGTTTTCGAGGACGCCTTCGCGGGCAAGCCTCGCTCCTACAAAGTTAGCGCAAGACCTGTAGGAGCGAGGCTTGCCCGCGAAGAGGCCCGTCAGAACAACCCATCACTCTCGGGCAACTCATACTCCGCCGCAACCTTGCCCGACGCTCCAGGCTTCCCCGGCTTGCTCAGCGTCGGCTCCTTCTCCAGACACTCCACCAGATAATCGATCAACACCCGCAGCTTCGGCGGCATGTAACGGGTCGGCGAGTGCAGCAGCCACGCACCGCCGTGGTACGACGCCAGAAACGTCCAGTCCGGCAACACCTGCACAATCAAGCCCTGCTCCAGCGCATAACGCGCCGTGAAGTACGGCAAACTGCCAATCCCGATGTGCTGCAATACCGCCCCGAGTCTTACACCGGTGTGATTGGCGGCATAACGCCCGCGCACACCGACGGTGACAGCCTTGGTGCCTTTCTTGAATTTCCAGCGCGCATCACTCGGCGTTTCGCCCAAGTAGATGCAGCTGTGGTTGAGCAAGTCGTGGGGATGCGTCGGCGTGCCATGCTCTGCCAGATACTGCGGCGTTGCGCAGAGCAAATGGTCGATGGTCAACAATTGCCGCCCCACCAGCCCGGCCGGTGGACGGTCGGTAATTCGAATCGCCAGATCGACATTGTCATCGATCAAATCCACCTGACGGTCTTTGAGTAACAGCTCCACATCCACTTTGGGATAACGCCGCAGAAATTCCGGCATATGCGGATGAATCACGAATCGCCCTACGGCTTTGGGTACGCTGACTCGCACCAGTCCTTCCGCTTCATGGGTGAACTGACCACTGATTTCCATCACCGACTTGGCGGCGCTGACCATCTCCTGGCAGCGCTTGAATACCTCCTCGCCGCCGTCGCTCAGCCGCAACTTGCGCGTAGTGCGTTGCAGCAAACGGGTGGCGAGCGCCTTCTCCAGACGCGAAATGCTGCGACTGACCGCCGACGGTGAAGAACCCAACTGGCGCGCCGCTTCGGAGAAACTTCCGGTCTCGACAACCTTGACGAAAATCGCCATTTCTCCCAGCAACGGTAGGGGAAGATTTATGCTCACGGCGCAACAGTCCTTTGATGTTTGAACGGATTATCACGCAATTCCACGCTTCATATAATAAAAAACAAAATCTTTAATGAGGGCATGGAATATGACGCTACGCCTCTTTTTCCATAGTGATGACCTCAAGGCCAATGTGGAAGTACTGGAATGCACGCCTTACGAGAACGAGTTCGCCGTGGAGCTGCGCGCAACACTGTTTCACCCTCAGGGCGGCGGACAGCCGTTTGACACCGGCTGGATCGGCGAAAGCCAGGTGCTGCGTGTGGTGCAGGATCCTGGCCGGATCGTTCATTTCGTCGACCGCCCATTGAATCTCGGCATGACCCCGATTCGCGTCGATGAGTCACGTCGTCAGTTCAATACGCGGATGCATTCCGCCGGCCATCTGATCGGCCATTTCGTACAAGCCATGGGCTGGATGCCAATCAAGGCGCATCACTGGCCGGGCGAAGGACGTGTGCAGTTCAAACCGACGGATTCCGCACAGGAGGTTGATGCCGGGTCCGTCGAGTTCGGCATTGAACAGTGGATCGCTCATGATCTGCCGCGCCTGACATCGCTGCGCGAAGGCGCCCGGGAAATCGGTTTCGGTGAACTGCCCGCCTACGGCTGTGGCGGCACCCATGTACGGAGCCTGAAGGATTTGGGCACCGTCACGATCGCGTCTGTTTCACAGAAGAAAGGAACGCTGTCGGTCCACTACAGCGTGGATTGAGCAAGTGGGCGATACCGAACCCGGCATCGCCTGGCGCCGGGGAGCCTGCATTCGCGGGTTCCGTTGATTACCCGATAGATGGACCTGAACCATGATGCTTGACGTCGAGCGTCTCGATGAGACGTGCATAAAAAAACTGGCCAACGAAGAGATCCTCGCCATCCGGGTCAAAGGCTTCCTGGCCCCGTCGCTGGCGATTCAGATCGGCGACAAGATTCTCGCGCCCGGCTTCGAAGGCTATATCAACGCACCGAGCATCGGTCGTATCGGCATGGCGTTTTACGAAGCGGAAAATCAGCCACTGCTGATCGAGGATTATTTCGAACGCGCCACGCGCAACATCGCGGAATTGCGCAATCGTTGCGCACCCTATTCGTCCCCGGTCGACACCCTGCGCTGCATGCTCGACGAGTCCTGGCCGGCGGGTGCGCATCTGGAGAACCTCTACGGTCGCAAGATGTACGTCGGGCTGTCCCGGGTGGTGAAACCCGGCGTGTGTTTTCTGGCCCACCACGACATTTTCGCCAAGGACGCTCCTGACAGTTTTCAGGCCAAAAGCCTCGAAGCTCAGTTCGCCTGCAATGTTTACCTGAACATGCCCACCGAGGGCGGCGCGCTGCAGATGTGGGACCACGACATTTCCCCGGACCAGTTCGACGACATGCGCGGCGACAGCTACGGCATCGATCCGGCGCTGCTCGGCACGCCAGCCCTGGAAGTCTGTCCCGAGCCTGGTGATTTCATCATGTTCAATTCGCGCTGCATGCACTCGGTCACACCGGGTGTGGCCGATCCGCGCTTGAGTCTTTCATTCTTTGTCGGCTATCGCGGCAATGCTTCACCCCTTACGTTCTGGAGTTGAGATGCAGTATTCGAATTACCTGGGCGAGTTTCTGGCGCTGGCGACTATCCACTTTCTGGCCGTGGTCGCACCCGGGCCGGACTTCGCAGTCACCATCCGCCAGAGCGTGCGTTTCGGTCGAGGGGTGGGAATCTGTACGGCGCTCGGCATCGGTGCGGGCATTTCCGTGCATGTGCTTTACACCCTGCTCGGCGTCGGCGCATTGATGCACACCACGCCCTGGTTATTGACGGTGGCCAAGGTCGTGGGCGGCGCCTACATCCTGTACCTCGGCGTCAGTCTGTTGCGCAGCCAACCCAAATCGGTGCTGGAGGGCGAAAAAGATGCAGACGAACCCATGGTCGAGCAAACGCTGTTGAAAGCGTTCACCACCGGGTTTCTGACCAATGCTACCAACCCCAAGGCCACGCTGTTTTTCCTGGCGATCTTCACCACCCTCATCAGCGCCACGACACCGCTCAGCATTCAGGCGCTTTATGGCGTGTGGATGTGTTTCGTCAATGCGTTGTGGTTTGTCATTGTCGCGCAGTTCTTCTCCAGCTCCCGGGTGCGTGTGCTGTTCATGCGCATGGGGCATTGGTTCGAACGCACCATGGGAGTGATTCTGATTTTGTTCGCGGGGCGCATGATCCTGTCGATGTAAAAACACCGCCCATGCAAAAGGCCCGCTCAGTCTGACTGGCGGGCCGTTTTTGTCTCGGATACAAATTACGCACAAACAAAAACGCCGCTCATTGCTGAGCGGCGTTTTCGTTAAATATGGAGCGGGAAACGAGACTCGAACTCGCGACCCCGACCTTGGCAAGGTCGTGCTCTACCAACTGAGCTATTCCCGCAAATGGCGTCCCCTAGGGGACTCGAACCCCTGTTACCGCCGTGAAAGGGCGGTGTCCTAGGCCACTAGACGAAGGGGACACGCTGCCCGGAACACATGGTGTGTGTTTCGGTGCCCAGACCCGCATCCGAAGACTTGGTTCTGGTTTCACTCAGCCCTGCCCGAAAGCAACGCTGTTTAAAATTGGAGCGGGAAACGAGACTCGAACTCGCGACCCCGACCTTGGCAAGGTCGTGCTCTACCAACTGAGCTATTCCCGCATATTGGCGTCCCCTAGGGGACTCGAACCCCTGTTACCGCCGTGAAAGGGCGGTGTCCTAGGCCACTAGACGAAGGGGACACACGTACAACATTCACTCCCTACCGCGTTTCGCTGTGTGCTTTACGCTGTAAGTGGCGCGCATTCTATGGATGGATTGAGGGGTCGTCAACCCCCAGATATAAATTTATTTAAATCAATGACTTCGCCCTGCTTTGGGCGGTGAATACAGCTTTTTGGCTGCCCGGGGTTTGACGCCTATATTCTGACACCCGCCAAGACGTTATAGTCCACGCAACAGATGATGGCAATGTGCACCTCACACGCTATTACTTATATAAGCAGCGTTGCGGTCGATACAGATTGAAGAGTGTACGATCCAACCCGTCGAGCGGCCCTATGCGCTCCCATGCCAAGCCACTACACTCGCCAGCGAATCCCATAAAGAGGTCTTAACGTTGACACCACTCATGATCACCCTGCTAGTCCTAGCCGGGATCGCACTATTGATCGCCATTGGGTACATGAACCATGTGGTGGAAAACAACAAACTGGAAAAGACCCGTACCAAGGTTGAGCTCAACGACCGCCTGCGTCGCTGCGGCGAACTTACCGAGACCTTTCCTGGCCAACTGATGACACCGGCTCTCAAGCTGCTGTTGACCCGCCTGGAGCTGAACGTCTGCCAGCGCCTGTTGAACCTCGAAAAATCCAGCGCCAACCTCAAGGTGCGAATCAGTGAACTGA
Organism: Pseudomonas sp. LBUM1670; assembly: GCF_059695695.1. Classification (NCBI taxonomy): domain Bacteria; kingdom Pseudomonadati; phylum Pseudomonadota; class Gammaproteobacteria; order Pseudomonadales; family Pseudomonadaceae; genus Pseudomonas; species Pseudomonas sp. LBUM1670. Next base: position 4,189,261 of record NZ_CP166783.1, read on the forward strand.
ACACCCTGGTTGCCCAGGGTGAATCGATCCCGGTCAACAACCCGCCGGCACCGATCCAGACCGAAGCCAAAGCCAAGGACGTACGTTTCCTGCTCGAAGCCCTGCACGGCCAGATCACCCGCGCGGCACAGGACGGCTTCCTGCAGCCCAACGAAGCCAAACGCTGGATTCGCGAAGTTCGCCACATCCTGGTCCTGCTGCACATCGAATTCTTCAATAACCTCGGCCAGCATTTCCTGCAACAAAACCAGCCTGGCCAGGCTCGCCTGGCATTCGAACGCGGCGTGCAGTACCTGCGCAAACAGCAGGAACCTCAGGTCTACGCCGAACAGCTCGAATACCTGGAAAAGCTCCTGGCCCGCGCCAACGCACAAGTCATGGACAACATTGCGCCGGTTGAAGGCGAAGTGAACCAACTGACCGAAGGCCTCAAAGACGTAGAGGCGGATGCGGACTGGAAGAAGAAAGTGATTTACGACTGATCAGAAAATGCAGAAAAGAAGCCACCTGAAGAGGTGGTTTTTTTTGTGTTGAGTTTTATCGGCGAATACATCCCGGAAAGATTGGTCGGCTGTCAGGTCGTCATCGCAGGCAAGCCAGCTCCCACAGGGTTCCGGGTACATCCACAAGAACAGGTCGGCTGTCAGGCCGCCTTCGCAGGCAAGCCAGCTCCCACAGGGTTCCGGGTACATCCACAAGAACAGGTCGGCTGTCAGGCCGCCTTCGCAGGCAAGCCAGCTCCCACAGGGTTCCGGGTACATCCACAAGAACAGGTCGGCTGTCAGGCCGCCTTCGCAGGCAAGCCAGCTCCCACAGGGTTCCGGGTACATCCGTGAGAACAGGTTGGTTGTCAGGCCGTATTCGCCGGCAAGCCGGTCTCGCTCCCACAATGGATCGGCGTACACCCACCAAACCACGAGGTCGAGCGTTAGCTCGCCTTGCGTTTTTGATCTTGCTTTTGATCTGCCCGCCCCTTCGGGAGGCTGAGTGGAGGTTCTGCGCAGTGGGCAACCCGGCATGGATGCCGGGTTAGCCGCCCCCGGCCATGGATGGCCGATGGCGGCGGGGCGAGGGGCCGGACGCCGGGGCGAAGCCTTTTGCTTACTTTTCGGCGTTTGGAAAAGTGAGTCGCCGTAAGGGCGAAACCCTAAGTGGCCGTTACCGCAGGAATGGATATGTACTCGGTCAACAAGAGACACCCAACCCTGCTCAAAGCCTGAAATGCCCGACCATCCCCTTCAACTCAACCCCCAACTGCGCCAGCTCGATACTCGAAGCCGCATTCCCCTGCATCGCCAACGAAGACTGATCCGCACTGGCGCGAATACTGGTCACACTGCGGTTGATCTCCTCAGCCACCGAACTCTGCTCCTCCGCAGCCGCCGCGATCTGCTGGTTCATCTGCTGAATCAACGACACCGCCGCCGCAATACTGCCCAGCGCGCTCTCGGTCTGTAGCGCATCACTGACCGCCAGCTTCACCAACTCGCCACTGCTCTGAATCTGCTGCACCGACGAATGCGCCGCCGACCGCAAGGCGCTGACCAGTCGCTCGATTTCCTCGGTCGATTGCTGGGTCCGCCTGGCAAGAGCCCGCACCTCATCGGCAACCACCGCAAACCCCCTGCCCTGCTCGCCGGCCCGTGCCGCCTCGATAGCCGCGTTGAGCGCCAACAGGTTAGTCTGCTCGGCCACACTCTTGATGACGCCAAGCACCGTACCGATATTCTGGATTTCCGCACTAAGACTTTCAATGCTCGAACTGGCGGATGACGCCGAGTCCGCCAGTTGCTCGATCCGCGCCATGCTCTGGCGCACCACCGCCTGGCCACTTTCGACCTTGCCGTCCGCCGTCTGTGCAGCCTGGGCGGCCTCTTCCGCGTTACGCGCAACGTCGTGCACGGTAGCCGTCATCTGATTCATGGCCGTAGCGACCTGCTCGGTTTCTTCCTTCTGACTGCTGACTTCAAGATTGGTCTGCTCAGTCACTGCCGACAGCGACTGAGCCGAACTGGCCAACTGTTCGATGCCCGCCTGCAAACCGCTGACAATACTGCTGAGCCCCGCGCCCATCTGCTGCATGGCCTGCATCAATTGGCCGATCTCATCACGACGGGTCACTTCAACCGTCGCACTCAAATCGCCCGCGGCGATCTGCTGAGCGACACGAATCACACTGCGCAGCGGTCCGACGATCAATCGGGTAATCACCCACGCCGCGATCAACCCGACCAGCAAAGCCAGGGCCGACGAGCCGATAATCAGCAACGAGTTCTTCTTCAGCTCGGTCTGCATCGACTGGTCTTCGGCGACATAGGCCTGGTCCACCCGCTCCACGACCTGCGCGGCACGCTGATGCAACTGCTCGTAGACGGTTTTTTCCTGAGCCAGCAGGCCAGTGTATTCAGTCAGTTTTTCGCTGAAACCACCGATATGCCCGACCACTTCATTGAGGACAGTCAGGTAGCCCTCATCCTTGACTGTGGTTTTCAGTTGCTCGGCCTGAGTCAGCGCCTGATCAGCCTGCTCGATCTTGCCTTGCCCGGCACTGTCGTCGCCCTTGCGGCTCTGGTCGAGCCGCACGCGTGCTTCGTTCATGGCTTGCAGCATCAGCCGCGACACCTGGCTGACCTGGTTGGCCTGCTCGATGAACTGGGAACCGTCCTTGCCTTCGGATTCCTTCAAGGTATAGGCGCCATCATCGGCGAGCCCGGCCTGCAGCACGTCGAGATTATTGGCCACGCTGGAGACCGACCAACTGGCCATCTCCAATGCCAGGTCCTTGGCCTGGCTCAGCGAGACGAATTCGTCAAAGGCTTTGCGGTAAGCCCCCAACGACTGCTCGACATCGCTCATCACGGCAACGTTGGCCGGCGATTGTGCCTTCAGCTGATTCGCCAGGACGACCAGGCCATCGACCCCTTCGTGCAAGGCCGTGACAATTTTCGGGTTGCCGTGCAAGGCGTACTCCTGCTCGAGCAGGCGCACCTTGAGCAAGCCACTGTTGAGCGACGACATCTGTTTGAGCCCGTCGAAGCGATGACTGATGGTTTGCAGGGACCACACGCCGATGGCCGCCACCAGGGCTGTCAACAGCAGCACCAGCACAAACCCGACACCCAGTTTTTTTGCCATACCGAGGTTGGCAAAACGTCCTTGCACGGCCGAAATCATTGCACTTAGTCCCCTGACATAGTCTGTTGACGCAGATTCGCAACGGGCCTGTGTCAACACAAGTCTCTGGCATCGGAATAATGGCAAAAAGCTACGCCAACGTCGCTTTCAGAACGCTTGAGGTCGATCCGGAGCGGTGGCCTGAAAAAACGCCCGGGCTCGCGGATCACAGGCGCAGGCCACATTGATACGCTGCCAGTCACTGGCCTCACTGGCGGGACTGAATGCCGTCGCGGAAGACAGCAGGACACCGAAGCGCCGTGCCTGTGTCCGCACGTGATCGTAGTCGGACTTGCGCGACCGCGCCCAGATGAACAAACCGCCGACGGGCTTGCCGAACACCTCCCACTCGGCATCTTCCAGCACCTGCAGTGCGGCCTCCCGGTCATGCCTCAGACGCTGTCGCAGCCGCAGCACCAACTTACGATAAGCACCGCTGGCCAGCAGGCAGGCCAGCACCGACTCGCAAAACCCTGAAGCGCCCAGACTGCTGATCCTCTTGACCTCCGCCAGTCGCGAAACAACGTCGGCACCGGCCACTACAAAACCGACCCGCAACGAACTGCTGAGGGTTTTGGAGAAGCTGCCGACGTAGATGACGTTGTTATCGGTATCCAGCGCGGCGAGCCGCGTACCCGGGCCACTGTGCAAATCCGCGTAGACGTCGTCTTCAATCACCAGCACGCCATGGTTTTTGGCCAGATGCAGAATCCGCTGCGCCACCACCGGCGTCAGGTTGCTGCCTGTCGGGTTGTGATAGAAGCTGTTGATGAACAAAGCTCGGGGCTTTTTCTCAAGCAGCAAAGCCTCGAGCACCTCGATGTCAGGTCCACGCGGCGTACGCGGCACTTCAATCATCGAGACACCGTGCAGCCTGAGCAGCTCGAACAGCAGGGAATAACCGGGACTTTCGACCACGACGCAATCACCCGGTTTGAGCAAGGTACGCACGATCAGGTCGAGCCCCTGACTGGCCCCTGCTGTCGTCATGATCCGGTTTTCGTCTGCGTCGATATCAAGCAGGCTCAAGCGCTTGATGATGTGTTGACGCAACGCAAGCAGACCCAGCGGCGCGCTGTAGTTGAACAGGCCAGCCATGTCGGTACGGCTGACCTCCCGGATCGCGTAAGTCAGGTCATCCGTCTCGCGCCAGCTTTCGGGAAGCCCGCCACATCCCAGTTTCAGCTCACCCGCGGCGTAGACTGGCTGCAACTCCGCGCCCTCGAACCAGGGTGAATCCGCGGCGGCCAACGTTGGGGCTGCGACAATGAATCCGGCACCATGACGCGACGCCAGCACTCCTTGAGCCACCAGCCGATCGCACGCTTCAACGACGCTGGACTGGCTGAGTAAATTGGTCCGCGCGATTTGCCGTGCAGAAGGCAAACGCGTCCCCGGTACTATGTCGCTCTGACGCAGCCAGCACGCTAGCGCGTCGACGACTTGCTGTACGACCGGCACCAAGGCCTGTCGATCGATTCTCAATTCCATGAGCAAGCAAACTCCTGTTCGTTTGACGGAATCAGTTAATCACAGGCGCGCTCGATGGGTTGTGCGACAACGCCGCCAAAACTTGCGGTTCTAACCATTTGAAACACATTGCTGGGCCTTTTACGAAGCAAGAAAAAATCTGCGCAATGCGTGATGCTGTTTACTTAAAAATGGATGGCGGCCTGATGGTCGACCGTAGTTTTTTACATTTGGTCTGCGGTAGCGGCGGTTGGGGTTGGGTTGGGTTGGGTTGGGTTGGGTTGGGTTGGGTTGGGTTGGGTTGGGTTGGGTTGGGTTGGGGTACATATCCGTTGCTGCGGTAACGGCGGCTATTGGTTTCGCCCTTACGGCGAGTCACTTGGAGAAGCGCCAAGTAACCAAGCGCTCTTGCCCCTTTCGTTCGGTGCCTCGCCTAGGCTCGGCATGCCCTCGCTCCGGTCCTGCTCCGTGGGCCCGCCGCGATCGGCCATCCATGGCCGTGCGCGGCTAACCCGGCATCCATGCCGGGTTGCCCACTGCGCAGAACCTGCGCTCGGCCTCTCGAGGGGGCGTACACCCGCAACAGCAAAGGCGAGGCGGCCTGACAGCCGACCTGAGCATCAAGCGGGCGCGCTTCGCTGACTTGATCGTTCACATAATCTGTATTGGCAATGAGTACCTGTGGGAGCGGGCTTGCTCGCGAAGAGGCCGTGTCAGTCAACTTCAATGCTGACTGCCTGTCCGCCTTCGCGAGCAAGCCCGCTCCCACATTGGATATCTGTTGGGCATGGCGTTGGTGTTCACCGCCGATGACCTGGCCGGACTACCCGCAACAGCAAAAGCGAGGCGGCCTGAGCATCAAGCGGGCGCGCTTCGCTGACTTGATCGTTCACATAATCTGAATTGGCAATGAGTATCTGTGGGAGCGGGCTTGCTCGCGAAGAGGCCGTGTCAGTCAACATCAATGCTGACTGCCTGTCCGTTCGCGAGCAAGCCCGCTCCCACATTGGATATCTGTTGGGCATGGCGTTGGTGTTCACCGCTGATGACCTGGCCGGACTAGACGTCAGGTCGGCTATCAGGCCGCCTCGCCTTGGCTTTTGATTTGGCTTTTGAGGTATACGCCCCCTCGAGGGCATGCCGAGCCTTAGCGAGCCACCGAACGAAAGGGGCAAAAGCCCTTGGTTACTTGGGGCTCTTCCAAGTGACCCGCTGTAAGAGCGGAACCCGCAAAAACGGATATGTACACAATCAACCAAAGACACGATTCAAAACGCCGTGACGCCACCATCTACCGCCAGCGAATGCCCCGTGGTGAACGCAGCACCATCGCTGCACAGGTACAACACGGCACTGGCGATTTCTTCAACCTTGCCGATACGACCCACCGGGTGCATGGCGTTGGCGAACTCGCCTTTCTTCGGGTCCGCTTCATAGGCGCGGCGGAACATGTCGGTGTCGATGACCGCCGGGCACACCGCATTCACGCGAATTTTTTTCTTGGCGTATTCGATGGCCGCCGATTTGGTCAGGCCGATCACCGCGTGTTTCGACGCTGCATAAATGCTCATCTTCGGCGCAGCGCCGAGGCCGGCGACCGAAGCGGTGTTGACGATCGCGCCACCGCCCTGGGCCAGCAACAACGGCAACTGGTACTTCATGCACAGCCAGACGCCTTTGACGTTAACGCCCATGATCGCGTCGAACTCGTCGACCGTGCCTTCGGCCAGTTTGCCTTTCTCGATCTCGATGCCCGCATTGTTGAAGGCGTAGTCGAGACGGCCGTAGGTATTCACCACCTCGTCCATCAGATTTTTCACATCGCTTTCCAGGGTGACATTGCAGCGCACGAAGGTCGCTTCGCCGCCCGCCGTGCGAATCAGCGCCACGGTGCCCTCGCCACCGGCCGTGTCCATGTCGGCCACCACCACTTTCAACCCTTCGGCGGCGAACGCCTGGGCGGTCGCGCGGCCGATACCGTTGGCGGCGCCCGTTACGACAGCAACCTGGCCGGAAAACGTCATGCTCATTGTTATGTCCTCGAAGAGAAGAATGCGTGGGTTCGCGTGCGCCCAGTCTAGCCACAGGCGTTACCGCCACGGCAGCACTATCAGAAGGCCGGTTGGGCGCCCATGAGTTGCAGTGATAGAACGGCCAGCGTGACTATCACTGCACTGGATCAGCCTGCATTCGCCGCATCAGCCAAACTTGCGGCGGCGGCAATGAAGGTCTATCAACAAGGCTTCATTCATCTTGAGTGCCTGTCATGACTACCCAGACCAATCGCCAATTCCTGCTCGCCAAACGTCCGGTGGGCGCGGCTACCCGCGAGACTTTCACCTATCAGGAAGTACCGGTCGGCGAACCGGCCGCGGGTCAGATCCTGGTCAAAAACGAATACTTGTCCCTGGACCCGGCCATGCGCGGCTGGATGAACGAGGGCAAGTCCTACATCCCGCCCGTCGGTATCGGCGAGGTCATGCGCGCATTGGGTGTAGGCAAAGTCGTGGCTTCGAACAATCCAGGCTTTGCGGTCGGTGACTACGTCAATGGCGCCCTGGGGGTGCAGGATTACTTCCTTGGCGAGCCTCGTGGTTTCTACAAGGTCGATCCGAAACTGGCACCGCTGCCACGTTATCTGTCCGCGCTGGGCATGACCGGAATGACCGCCTACTTCGCCCTGCTCGATGTCGGTGCGCCGAAAGAAGGTGACACCGTGGTGCTATCCGGCGCGGCCGGGGCGGTGGGCAGCATTGCCGGGCAGATTGCCAAGATCAAAGGCTGCCGTGTGATCGGCATCGCGGGCGGCGCGGACAAATGCAAGTTCCTGATCGACGAACTGGGGTTTGACGGCGCCATCGATTACAAGAGCGAAGACGTCGTCGCCGGCCTCAAGCGCGAATGCCCGAAAGGCGTCGACGTTTATTTTGATAACGTCGGCGGCGATATCCTCGACGCGGTGCTGAGCCGCCTGAACATGAAGGCACGGGTGGTGATTTGCGGCGCCATCAGCCAGTACAACAACAAGGAAGCGGTCAAAGGTCCGGCCAACTACCTGTCGCTGCTGGTAAACCGCGCGCGGATGGAAGGCTTTGTAGTGATGGACTACGCCGCGCAGTTCGCCGCTGCCGGGCAGGAAATGGCCGGCTGGATGGCCAAGGGGCAGCTCAAGAGCAAGGAAGACATTGTTGAAGGACTGGAGACATTCCCGGAGACGCTGATGAAGTTGTTCAGCGGCGAGAATTTCGGGAAGTTGGTTCTGAAGGTTTAACGCAATATCTGAAATGCCTACAAACTAATGTGGGAGCGGGCTTGCTCGCGAAGGCGATTTTACATTCAACGATAATGTTGACTGTTACTCCGCTTTCGCGAGCATGCCCGCTCCCACATGGATCTACTGTGTCTGGTTAGGCGATTTCGGCTACCACGGCCGCCAGCGCCTTGGCCGGATCCGCCGCCTGGCTGATCGGACGGCCGATCACCAGATAATCGGAACCGGCATCCAGCGCCTGACGCGGAGTCAGGATGCGGCGTTGATCGTCTTGAGCGCTGCCCGCCGGACGAATCCCCGGGGTCACCAGTTGCAACGACGGATGAGCCGATTTCAAGGCCTGGGCTTCCAGTGCCGAGCACACCAGACCGTCCATCCCGGCTTTTTCCGCCAGTGCCGCCAGGCGCAGGACCTGCTCCTGCGGTTCGATGTCCAGGCCGATGCCCGCCAGGTCTTCACGCTCCATGCTGGTCAACACGGTCACGCCGATCAGCAGCGGTTTCGGGCCGCTGCGCTGGTCCAGCACTTCACGGCAAGCAGCCATCATGCGCAGACCGCCGGAGCAATGGACGTTGACCATCCACACGCCCATTTCCGCCGCGGCTTTTACCGCCATGGCGGTGGTGTTCGGAATGTCGTGAAACTTGAGGTCGAGGAACACTTCGAAACCCTTGTCACGCAGGGTGCCGACGATTTCAGATGCGCAGCTGGTGAACAGTTCCTTGCCGACTTTGACCCGGCACAGTTTCGGGTCCAACTGGTCGGCCAGCTTCAGTGCGGCGTCACGGGTGGGGAAATCCAGGGCGACGATGATAGGAGTCTGGCAGACGGACATGTGCGGGCTCTCAGGCAGGACGAAATCGGCGCGCATTGTAGCGGAACCAGCGCGGCTGCGGGACCCGATGATCGGTAAATCGTCGTCGGCGCTCAGCCAAGACTAGCCCCTTCGCCAATTGTGTCGAGCATCGACAAAAAAACCTCAAGGCCGGCGATCTTCCACACGCGCCTGGCTCTTGCTCCAGTCGTTCAACAAGCTATACGCCACGGCCAACAACGTCGGCCCGATAAACAGGCCGATGAAACCAAAAGCGAGCAACCCGCCAAACACCCCCAACAGCACGATCACCAACGGCAAATTCCCACCGCGACTGATCAGGTAAGGCTTGAGCACGTTGTCGACCCCGCTGATGATGAACGTGCCCCAAATCCCGAGGAACACCGCCATCCCATACTCGCCCTTCCAGGCCAGCCAGGCGGTCGCCGGTATCCACACCAGCGGCGGCCCCATGGGAATCAGGCTGAGCAGGAAGGTGACGATGCCGAGCACGAGTGCGCCAGGCACTCCGGCAATCAGGAACCCGATCAACGCCAGCACCGCTTGAGCAGCCGCCGTCCCGATCACACCGTTCACCACCCGTTGCACCGTGCCCGCCACCAGTTCGATGTAATACCCGGCGCGATCACCGATCAACCGTTGCAGCAGCCCATGGACAAACGTCGCCAGGCGCGGACCGTCCCGGTAGAAAAAGAACACGAACACAATGCTCAGCGTCAGCTCGAGAATGCCGCCGCCAATCTGTGCACTGCGCGCCAACAGCCAGTTACCGACCTGCCCCAGATAAGGTCTGAGCGACACCATCATCGCCGCGCCTTGCTGGTCGATGCTGTTCCAGATCACCACCAGACGCCCGCCCACCAAAGGAACGCTGCCCAACCAGGTCGGTGCCTCGGGCAAGCCATCCATCTGCACATCCTTGATGAACGCCGTGGCGTCGCGCACATGGTCCGCCAGGTTGAAACCCAGCCACACCAGCGGCACCGCCACCAGCAACATCCAGCCCAGGGTCAGCAATGCCGCCGCCAGGGATTCGCGACCCTTGAGCCAACGCGTCAGCAAACGCATCAGCGGCCAACTGGCAAACGCCAGCACCGCGCCCCAGAACAACGCCGACCAGAACGGCGCCATCACCCAGAAGCTCGCGCCAAACAGCACCAGGAGCAGGATTTGCACCAACAGCCGATCGTTATTGATCATCCGAATCTCGAAAAAAGTCAGTCCGCAAAAGAGTAGGCGAACGCGGCCGACGCGTCCGCCTGATACAGCTTATCGCAACAGTTCGATGTGCAGACCAGAGCCTTCGACGCTGCCCGTCTCCATCCGCGCCGACCGTACGCCCTGACTCATTAATGCCTGACGCCAGACTTCGGCATTCGGCCCGGAAACGCTCACCCGCAAGGTCGTGTCCAGGTTCAGGCCGCGCGAGAGCAAGCGCAGCCAAGTCTCGTCGGGCGCATTTGTCAGTTTCGGGAAGTCGAGCTCGCCGGTGCTTTTGAGCTCTCGCAACAAGGTAGCGGAGGTGGGCAGCAGATCACCCAGCGGTGCGGCAGCGTCGAACTGTTCGACGTGCAGATAGGCTTTGCGATTGCCGCGAGTGATGCTGTACAGCGCCACCAGGGTGTTGTCCTTTGGCGCCGCCAGCCGCAACAGCAAATACGCTTGCTGATCGTCAGCGCCATAGAGCTTGGCATTGCCGAAGACTTCATTGGCCCACAGGCTGCTTTCACCGCAATCACGGGCCTGGCACCAGAACAGCAATTCGGCGTCCTGCTTCTGCAAGGCTTCGCGAGCGGCTGTAAACGCCTCGATCGACGAATGCTCCGATGGCAGCTCGTAGGTCACCGACGTGGTTTGTCCACGGGCGCTGACCTGACCGTCGAAGCGCAACTGGCCGCTGATCTTGCGTATGGAACCCAGCGGGTAGATCCGTTCGAGCTCGACCGCCGGGCGATAGTCAACGATCTGCGAATCGGCCACGCGCGGCACGATAGGCAGGTCCTGACTGCCCGGCACATCGGCGGCAAACAACAGAGGACTGAAACAACACAGTGCCAGCAGACTGATTGAACGCATGGATGAGCTCATCGGATCAGCATGGCCTGGGCACCCTTGACGACGCTGGCGTCGTCGATGCGTTCGGGAACCAGCAACCCACGCTGCACCGCCGGACGCGCTTCCATACTTGCCATCCAGCGTTGCAAGGCCGTCAAGCCGTCCACGGCGACACCTGACCACTCGTGGCCACGCACCCACGGATAGGTGGCGATATCGGCAATGCTGTAATCGCCGGCCAGAAACTCCACGTCTTGCAGGCGCGTGTCGAGCACTTCATAGAGCCGAAGGGTTTCATGCTGATAGCGGTCGATGGCGCCCTGGAGTTTTTCTGGAAAGTATCGGAAAAACACATTGGCCTGACCCTGCATCGGGCCAATTCCGCCCATCTGGAACATCAGCCACTGCAAAACTACCGAACGCCCTTTGGGATCCCTGGGCAGCAGTTTGCCGGTCATTTCAGCGAGGTAAATCAGGATGGCGCCGGATTCGAACACGGCAAAATCGCCGTTGGCGCGGTCGACAATCGCCGGGATCCGGCCATTGGGGTTGATCTTGAGGAAGTCCGCGGACTTCTGTTCCTTCTTGTCGAAACTCAAGGCGTGCACCGTGTAGGGCAGGCCGAGTTCCTCGAGCACGATAGAAACCTTGTGGCCATTCGGGGTCGCAGCGGTGTAGAGATCTATCATGGTTGTCTCCCATTTCAACCCGCCCAGCCTCGACAGTTGCCCGGCGCAAGTCAAGGAACGGCGAAAAACCGATTGAAACAGTCTGCGACAAGGTCGGCACCGCGCTCGTCATTCAAGTGCAAATGATGGCCGCCAGGCAGCTGTTCACGGCTAAAGGGTAGACGCTCCAGCAACTCAGGATGTTTGGCGAGCATGCCGTCGGCCGCGACGACCAGCAGCGCAGGACAGCTGACCCGCTGGACGAAGGCCATGGCCTGTTCGGTGGTCAGACGCAGCGGCGACGGCAGCGTCAGGCGGTTGTCGGTACGCCAGGTGTAGCCGCCCGGCACCGGCATCAAGCCACGCTGGGCCAGCAGTTCTGCGGCTTCGCGGCTGACGGCCACCAGACCTTTCATGCGCGCTTCGATGGCGCGGTCGAGGGTGTTGTAGACCGGTTTGCTTTTCTCCCGCAGATCCAGCTGCGCTTGCAGCGCCATGCCCATGCGCTCGGCAGCATTTTCGCCTTTGTCTGTAGGAGGAATGATGCCGTCGATCAAGGCCAGATGGGTGACACGTTCCGGCAACGACCCGGCAATGATCAACGAAGCGATCGCGCCCATGGAGTGCCCCATCAGCGCAAAACGCTTCAAGCCAAGCTGTTCGGCGACTTGCAGCACGTCATGGGCGTAGTCCCACATCGCGTAACCGGCACCCATCGGACGATGCCCGGAATGACCGTGACCGGCCATGTCCAGCGCAATGATGCGCAGCCCTTTGAGCTTCGGCGCCAACCGGGCAAAGCTGTTGGCGTTGTCCAGCCAGCCGTGCAAGGCGATCACCGGCAAACCGTCTTCGGGACCGAACAGGTGCGCTGCCAGCTCGATGTGCGGCAGGCTCAGGCGGACTTCTTCGACGACATGGCTCATGCACAATCCTGCTGATGACGACCGTCCCAGCGGCTGAACAGATTTTTCAGCAGCACGGCCGTGTCCTGGGGACGTTCGAGGGGAAACATGTGCCCGCCAGGCATGGTCAGGGATTCGCCCAACGGCAGGCGACCGACAGAACTGGCGTGATGACGCATCACCACGCGGCTCTTGTGTCCGCGCACCACTGCCAACGGCACCTTCAACTGCCGAGCGCTGCCGGGGCTGGTGTGGGGCACGCCGCGGTAGATGCTGATTTCCGTGGCCGGGTCGAATCGCAGCCGCAGTTTGTCGCCGACCTTGTGCAAACCGTGTTGCAGGTAGGCGTCGAAACATTCCGGATCGAAGCTGCGAAACAGGGTTTTGCCGGCGAAATAGCGTCGCGCGCTTTCGAGGTCGGCGAACTCTTCCCGACGTCCCAGCGTACGACCCGCCGGAGTCAGGCGGTCGATAAAACCGAAGCGTTTGGCTGCGCGGATCACCCATTGATCGGCGCGGGTCAGCACCGGCGAATCGAGCATCACCACGCCGCGGTACAACTCGGGACAGCGCAACGCGGCGTGCAGGTGCAGCACGCCGCCGAAGGAATGGCCGACGCCCCACACCGGTTCCGCCTGCTGTTTGAGGTGATGAATCAGCTCGTCCACCAGGTTGTGCCAGTTGTCGTCCGCGGGAAAGCGCGGGTCGTGGGCGTGCTGCTCCAGATGCGTCACCTGATACTCGGGCGCCAGCGCCGCGAACAACTTGGCATAGGTCCCCGAAGGAAAACCATTGGCGTGGGCGAAAAATATCAGCTGCGACATACCGGTCGATCCATCAACGAAAAACAGAACCCGATTGTCCGCAAGCCCACCGCGTTCCGCAATGACCGTAACTGCCAGGGAAGATGACAGTCCGGTCAGGGGCATGGGCTATTCAGAAATCGGGACCTTGTGGCGAGCGAGCTTGCTCGCGCTCGGCTGCGCAGCAGCCGCAAAACCGGTGAGCGCCGTGTGACGGGAGAACGGGATTCCGGCAGGGGGCTGCTTCGCAGCCCCGCGGGAGCGAGCTCCCTCGCCACGGAAAATCCTTGGCCCGAAAAGTGTCGGTCACTCTACAATCAACGGGCCGGCGGATTCTCTCCCAACGGCACCACTGCCATGGTCAACCGCGACACACAACTGGCCTTGCCCTCATCGCTGGTCAGCCGTATATCCCAGACATGGGTCGTACGCCCGATGTGAATCGGCTTGGCCACTGCTGTCACTCGCCCACTGCGCAACCCGCGCAAATGGTTGGCGTTGATTTCCAGGCCCACGCAGTAAAACTTGCTCGCATCGATGCACAAATAACTGGCCATGGAGCCGACGGTTTCCGCCAGTACCACTGAAGCGCCGCCATGCAGCAGACCATAAGGCTGGTGCGTGCGGTGGTCGATGACCATGCTCGCGGTCAGCGACTCTTCGTCAACGGCCTCGAAGCGGATATCCAGCACTTCGCCGATGGTGTTTTTCTGGAATGCGTTCAACTGCTCGATGCTGGGAGTGGTACGCCACAAACTCATTGCAGACATCCTTTGTTGGTTTTGTTTGTGACTCAATCCTGCCACAGCACCACTTCGCTGCGCTCGCTCCATTCTTCGAACCGGGCACCGTAAGCCGCTTCGATTACGTTGCGCTTGATCTTCAGGGTCGGAGTCAGAAAACCGTTTTCCACCGCCCAGCTGTCTTTGACCACCACGAGGCGGCGCAGGCGCTCATGTTTATCAAGGGCGTCGTTGACCTCCTCCAGCAGTTTTTCCAGGCTTGAATGCAAGCTGGCGCGCGCGGTTCCGCCCGCGTCCTGCTGTCCGACCGCGGAGAGCACACACAATCCCAGCGGCGCGCTCAAACCGTCGCCGACCACGCACACCTGTTCGATCCGCGAATGCACTGCAAGGCGGTTTTCGATCGGTGCAGGGGCCACGTATTTGCCTTTGCTGGTCTTGAAAATCTCCTTCAGCCGTCCGGTCAGGCGCAGGTTGCCTTCGGCGTCTTGCTCGCCCTTGTCACCGGTGCGCAGGAAGCCGTCCTCGGTAATCGTGTCGGCGGTTTTTTCCGGCTCCTTGAAATACCCGAGCATGGTCGCGCCGCTGCGCACCATGACCTCGCCCGATTCGGCGATCCGCACTTCAACCTCCGGGCAAGGCTTGCCGATCCAGCCGGGCTTGTTCTCGCCGGACCGGCCGATGTGGGAATAACCGCAGCTTTCGGTCATGCCGTACACCTCCAGCACGTCCAGCCCGAGCTTTCGATACCACAGCAGCAAGGTCTGCGGCACCGGCGCCGCGCCGGACAGCGCGACGCGCAAGGCGTCCAGCCCAAGCCCGGCAAGCACTTTGTGCCCTACCCGCTTGCCGATGAAGGGCAATCCGAGCAGGAAGTCGAGACGTTTCGCCGGGATCTTGCTGTACACGCCCATCTGGAACTTGGTCCAGATGCGCGGCACGCCGAACAGTGCAGTCGGCCGCGCACGCCGCAAATCGGCAAGAAAAGTATCGAGGCTCTCGGCAAAGAACACGGTTTGCCCGGTATAAATCGACGCCAGTTCAACGAACATTCGTTCGGCAACATGGCACAGCGGTAGATAGGACAGCAGCCGATCCGACTCATTGAGGCCGAACAATTGCGTGCCGTGGGTGGTGGCGAACCCCAGCGTGCCAAAGCTGTGCATCACGCCTTTGGGCATGCCGGTGGTGCCGGAGGTGTAAATGATGGTCGCCAGTTGGTCGGCGGCAGGTTTGGGGTCGTCCTGGATCGGTGAACACGCTTGCAGGTCAACCCAGCTGAAATCGAAGCGGCCCGGCGGATGCAGTGGCAGGCTGATGGTCGGCAGGTCGGGGCTGACCCCGCGGGACATGCCGGGCCAGTCATCGAGCTTGCCGATGAACGCCAGCGCCGCTTCGGAGTGTTCGAGTACTTGCGCGACGGTTTCGGCGGTGAGGTTCGGGTACAACGGCACCGAAACGTGCCCGGCCATCCAGATCGCCAGGTCGGCGATGATCCAGTGCGCACAGTTTTTCGAGATCAGGGCGATGTGGCTGCCTTGCGGCAATTCCTGCGCCCGCAGCCAGTGCGCGGCGCAACGGGCCTGATGGCCGACGTCTTCCCAGGTCAGGGTTTCGACCTGACCGCCGCCCACCGGTTGAACCAGAAAGCGCTGACGGGGATGACGGGCCTCACGCTCGTAAAAGACGTCCAGCGGCAAACGAAAAGCAGCAGACATGCGACTCGCTCCTTTGTTTTTGTTCTGGAGCAAGCGTAGTCAACCAAGCGGTTGCTTGGTTGACTATTTCATTACAAAAAATCAGCAACGCCGGCGCCCCTTGTGGGAGCGGGCTTGCTCGCGAATGCGGTGTGTCAGGCGCCATCAACTTCGACTGATACACCGCCTTCGCGAGCAAGCCCGCTCCCACATTGGACCGAGCGCATCAGATGCTATGGGTGTTTGATGCTGTTGAGCTTCATCGCCCCCGCCAGTGGCAAATCCCCTTCGAGTTCCGCAAGACCGGCGGTGGCCACCCTTTCCGGGTCCTGTACATGGCCATGCTGCAGATATCCCAGCAAATTGCCCACCAGCGGGTTATGACTGACCAGCAATGCGCGATCCACGGACACCAATTGCTCAGAGACCACTTGTGGGCTGTAGTCCGGGGTCAACCATTCGACGGTGCGAATCTCCGGCGCGAACCCCAGCGTCTCGCGCACCAGTTGCGCGGTCTCCTGCGCACGGCGATAGGGACTGGCATAAATGGCGGTCAGCTTTTTGTCCATCAGTTCGGCAGCCGTGCGCAACACTTCTTCACGACCGTGGTCTGTCAATGCCCGCTCGGAATCAGGACGTTTGCCGTGTGGCTCGGCTTCACCATGACGCAATACCCAGAGTTTCATAGCTTGGGTTCCTCATCTCGGGCCGGATGCGGCGCAGGCGCCACGACGTGTGGCGCTTCACCTTCCGGCGTACGCGGCGTCGGCCAGTCGGCGAACGGCCAGGGCTTCTGGTCGCTGTGGAACGTGCCGAAACGACCGATCTGCGCCAGGAACTGGCTCAGGCTGTCGCCGAAATTCATCAGGCTGGCGCTCGGGGCGCCATAGATCAAACGATAGACCAGTTGCACCAGCACCACGGCGCCGAGGATGAATTGCGCCACCTGCCAGACCAGCAGGAAGACGATCATCCACAACACCCGTAGCAGGATGGATTCGTACTTGGCTTCTACTTTCGGATCGTTCATGTGCAATTCCCTGCCTGTTTTAAAAGCGTGCTCAGTTGAAACCACTGGTGGAAATAAAGTCGACGTCGGTTTTCGGTTCGCCGCGCATCAACAATTCAATCACCTGATTCAGCGTGCGCCCTTCGAACAGAATCGCGTGCAGCCCGGCGACCAGCGGCATGTACACGCCCACTTCCTGGGCCTTGGCCTTGAGCACTTTCAGGGTGTTCACGCCTTCCGCGACTTCGCCCAGCCGCGTCACCGCGTCTTCCAGGCTCAAGCCTTGGCCGAGGGCGAATCCGACCTGATAGTTACGGCTTTTCGGCGACGAACAGGTCACGATCAAATCACCCACACCCGCGAGCCCCAGGAAAGTCATCGGGTTGGCGCCCTGATTCACGGCAAAGCGGGTCATTTCCGCCAACGCCCGGGTAATCAGCATGCTCTTGGTGTTTTCGCCCATGCCCAGCGCCACCGCCATGCCGGCGATGATCGCGTAGACGTTTTTCAGCGCCCCGCCCAACTCCACGCCGAAGCGGTCGGCGCTGGCGTACACGCGAAAGGTGCGGCCGTGCAGCGCTTCCTGCACCCGTTGACAGAGTTCTTCGTCTTCGCTGGCGACCACGGTGGCGGTCAGTGCGTGTTCGGCGATCTCACGGGCCAGGTTCGGCCCGGACAGCACGCCAATACGCGCTTGCGGGGCGATCTCTTCGAGGATCTCGCTCATCAGTTTGAAGGTGTGGGCTTCGATACCTTTGGTCAGGCTGACCAGCAGTTTGCCGCTCAATCGTTCGGCGTGCGGGACCAGCACCGAACGCAGTGCGCTGGACGGCAGCGCAACGAAGCATAGGTCGCAAGCCTCCAGTGTGGCTTGCAGGTCAGTGACCGCATCCACTCCCGGGAGAATCTTGATGCCTTTGAGGTAACGCGGGTTCTCGCGATTGACCCGAATGGCTTCTGCCTGTTCAGGGTCACGCATCCACTGCCGGACCTGAAGCCCGTTCTCGGCCAGCAGGTTAGCCACAGCGGTACCAAAACTTCCGCCTCCCAGGACCGCAATCGGGCGCTGCTCAGTCATATGCAATCCGTTAATCCATACCAGTGGCGATGTCGGCATTATACGGAGCGGCCCACTGGCGGCCAGCCCCCGCGTCAATTACCGGCACTTGTCTGAAGAAGACCAATAAATCCGAGGAAAATGCGGTCATCTTGACTGGAAAAGTCGACCGGCTCGGTTAACATGCGCCCCAGTAAAAGCGCTATCAAGGATGTGTTGTGTCGTTTTACTCTTCTTCACCCCACTCGCCGCTGGCTCTGGCGCTGATCTTCAGCCCGCCGTTGCTGGCCGACGACCTTTTTCTCGACAGCGAACCGCTGCCGCACGTGCTGACGGCTACCCGCCTGAAACAGTCGCCGGCCGCGGTGCCGGGGAGCATGACGGTGATCGACAGCGAATTGATCAACGCCAGCGGCGCCCGGGACATCAGCGAGTTGCTGCGGCTGGTGCCGGGAATGATGGTCGGCAACGTCACCGGCAATCAGGCCGCAGTGAATTACCACGGCACCAACGCCAGCGAAGCACGGCGCATGCAAGTGCTGATCGACGGCCGTTCGGTATACCGCGCCGGCCTGGCCACGGTGGACTGGAGTGACATTCCGGTGGCCATGGAGGACATCGAGCGCATCGAAGTCTTCCGCGGCCCGAATACTGTCAGCTATGGCGCCAATGCGCTGATGGCGGTGGTCAACATCATCACCCGCAATCCGGCCGACAGCCAAGGCACGCGGATGAAGGTCACCCGCGGCCAGCGCGGCATCGACGATTTTTACGCCAGTCAGGGCGTGAATTGGGACGATGGCGACTTGCGCCTGTCGCTGTCCGGCCTGCAGGACGATGGCTTCGACTCAGACCGCAAGGGCGCCGACTATCGTGACAGCCGCCGCCTGAACCGCCTCAACCTCGCTGTCAGCCAGACGCTCAACGAACAGCAAAGCCTCGACTGGCAATTAAATGCCAAGGACGGAAGCAATCAGCGGCCTTATACCTACCGTCCGGTGTTCTCGGGGATTACCACCGCCGGGAACAATTCCGACGTCGTCGCCAAAGACTACGCCGGCTCCTTGCGCTGGAACCTCGACCTCAATCCCGACCACAGCCTTTACATTCAAGGCTCGGCCCAGCACTGGGATCGTCAGCAGACCTGGCGAGCCTGCGACGCCGAGGTCTCGTTCAGCCCTGAACTGACCGCGCTCTGGCAGCTCAACCCGAATTACACCGAACGCCTGGCGCGCAACATCGAGCGCTACGTCGGCCTTGGCGCACCGGCCGGCACGGCGGCGGAGCAAGCCCTGGCCAATCAAGTGCTGGACCAGTGGGGAAACGGCGCCCGGCAAACCCTGTGCGGTGACGTTGACCAGAGCACCCGTGAATCACGCTACGACCTCGAATTGCAGGACACCCTCAGCCTGTCCGACAGTCTGCGACTGGTCAGTGGCCTGAACTATCGTTACGACCGGGCGGATTCCGAGACCTATTTCAACGGCACGCTCGATGACACTACGTGGCGGGCGTTCGGCCAACTCGAGTGGCGAGCGACCGAACACTGGTTGTTGCAGGGCGGTGCGATGTTCGAAGACACACAATTGACCGGCAATTCGCTGACCCCGCGGGTGGCGGTCAACTATCTGATCAATCCGCGCCATGGATTGCGCGCGGTATATTCGGAAGCTATCCGTTCTCCGGACATGTTCGAGAACAACGTCAACTGGAGTTACCAGGTGACCAACCTGCAACCCGCTGCCTTCGGCCAGAGCAGCGCCCGTTATTTCGTCAAGACCCGCGGCCCCGGCAACCTCGAGCAGGAACACATGCGTTCAAGGGAACTGGGCTACAACGGCTTCTTCGCCGAGTGGGGCCTGGCGGTGGACGTGAAGGTGTTCCACGACGAGATCACCGGCATGATCAGCGAGCCGTTGCGCAACAATCAGTACATCGCCAGCAACGCCAATAGCTCGCGCTTTACCGGGGCGGAAACCCAGCTCGACTGGCGCCTTGGCAGTGCCGACCGACTGCGCCTGACCTATGCCTACGTCGATGCCCAGGCGAGCAATCCGCTGGATGCGCGACAGACCGCGCGCAACAGCGGCTCCGCCGGTTGGCTGCGCAACTGGGGCCAAGGCTGGAACAGCGCACTCTTCTATTATGGTAACGACGCGCTCAACGGTTATCGCTTCGAACGGATCGACACACGCATCGCCAAACGCATCGGCCTGGGCAAGGCCAGCCTGGAACTGGCCGGCGTGCTCCAGCAACGTCTCGACAATCAACCCACCACTTTCGTTGATAACAACTACGACGAGCGCCGAGTGATGTACTTCAGCGCGGAGCTGGCGTTCTAGATGCTGCGGTGTCCGTCGCGCAAGACGCCAATCCTTGGCCGCCTGCTGGCCGGGTTGTGCCTGGTGTTTGCCGGTTGGCTGGTGAGCCTGTCGGCCAGCGCCGCGGACATTCTGCTGACCGGTGCCGATGACAGCCCCGGCATGCAGGCGTTTGCGACGGCCCTTGGCGAATTGCGCCCCGGCGACACGGTGCGTTTCCAGCCTTTGGCCAGTCTGCCGGCACCGGGCAAGTTGCCCGCCAGCCTGCGTTTGATCCTGCTGGATCTGCCCAGCCTCGACTGGCGCCTGCAAGATACCCAAGGCCCGGTAACGTTGGTATTGCGCCTCAGTCGCCTGCAAGCCCGTCAGCGCCTGGGCGTCACCCTGCCCGCGCGTTTGAGCCTGCTCTGGAGCGATCCGCCGCCTGATCGGCAATTACGCCTGGCACAAATACTGCTTCCTCAGGCCAAACGAATCGGCGTGCTGTACGACAACCATAGCGAGTTCCTCTTGAATGAATTGCGCCAGGCCGCCCAACCGCTTGGTCTTGAGATCGTCACCGAACGATGGGACAACACCAATGACAGTCGACCGTTGCAGACGCTGCTGAGAAACAGCGACGTGCTGCTGGGCCTCGATGATCCCGACCTGTACAACCCCAAGACCGCGAAAAACCTGCTGCTCAGCAGCTACGCGCGGCAAACCGCGCTGATCGGACCCAACGCCGGGTTCGTCAAGGCCGGAAGCCTGACTAGCACCTACAGCGACCAGAGCGACTGGCTGGCGATTCTCGACGAACTGCTCGACCAACCACCGACCACCTGGCCACGTACGCATTACGCCAATCGCTTCAAAGTCTTGAGTAACCCACAAGTGGCTCGTTCATTAGGCATTGAACAGATCAATGAAGCGTTTGTCGCAACTCAGTTGGCTGAAGGAGAAAGCCGTCCATGACTTTCCGTCGTCGTTGGGACATCAATACCCGCACCCAGATCATCAGCCTGGGCCCTGCCCTGCTGCTGACCTTGCTGCTGATCAGCTTCTTCACCTTCGTGCGGATCCAGGACCTGCGTCAGGAGCTCAATCACACCGGTCAACTGATTGCCAACCAACTGGCGCCGGCCGCCGAATACGGGGTGATTTCGGGCAACAACGAGGTGCTCGAAAGCCTGCTCAAGGCCACCCTGGCCACGCCCAGCGTGCGCTTTCTGGAAGTGCAGGACAGCGCCAACCGTATTCTGGTGTATGTCGAGCACCCGTCGGAAACCTACACCCGCTCGAAACAGGTCGAAGTGTTCCAGGCGCCGGTGCGCTTGCAACGAATCGCGCTGCACAATGAGTTTTTCCAGGGCAGCAAAGTCGTCAGCACCGCCCCCGCCGAGGATTACCTGGGCCGGGTGATCGTCGGTCTGTCGAATGACGCCTTCAGCAAACGCCAACAGGAAATCCTGTTCAAGGCCGGCGTCCTGGCGCTGTTCGCTCTGCTGTTTACCTTCCTGATCGCCCGGCGCCTGGCCGGCAGTCTGTCGCAGCCGATCCGCGATATCGGCAATGCGGTCAAGGCGATCCAGAGCGGCGACTACAAAACGCCGCTGCCGATTGTCGACGACACTGAACTGGGCGCGCTGTCGCAGCACATCAACAATCTCGCCAGCGGCCTCGAACAGGCCAGCCGTGAACAGCATCAGGCCATGGCGCAGTTGATCCAGACGCGCGAAGAAGCGGAAAAGGCCAACAACGCCAAATCCGATTTCCTGGCGATGATGAGCCACGAACTGCGCACGCCGATGAATGGCGTGCTCGGCATGCTGCAACTGTTGGAAACCACCGAGATGACCGAGGAGCAGGTCGAGTACGCGGCGTTGGCCTCGGAATCAACCGAACACTTGCTCAAAGTGATCAACGATATTCTCGACTTCTCGCGCATCGAGCGCTCGGAACTGGAGCTTGAACACATTCCGTTCAATCTGGCGGACCTGATCGGCAGTTGCGCCCAATCGTTCCAGCACAGCGCGTTGCAACGCGGGCTCGATCTGGCACTGATGATCCCCGAAGACATGCGTGCATTGCAGGTTCAGGGCGACCCGACGCGGATCCGGCAGATTCTGGTGAACCTGGTGGGCAATGCGCTGAAGTTCACCGAGCAGGGCCGCGTCACCATCGAACCGCAGTGGCAGTCGCTGGATCACGAATTGTTGTGGTTTACCTGCACCGTGCGCGACAGCGGGATTGGTATCCCGGCCGAAAGCCTGGAGTTGATGTTCAACGCGTTCCAGCAGGCCGACAGTTCTATTTCAAGGCGTTACGGCGGCACCGGGCTGGGACTGCCGATTGCCCGCACCCTGGCGGAACGCATGGGTGGCACCTTGCGCGCCCAGAGTGAGGAAGGTCGCGGCTCGGTATTCACCCTGGAAATCCCGCTGGCACTGTCTAAACAGATGCTGCCGGTGCTGACGCCGCGTGCACCGACAGGCAGTGGTGATGGCGAAGGCCGCAATGTGCTGCTGGTCGAGGACAACCCGGTCAATCAGACCGTCATCGAAGCAATGTTGCGCAGCCTGGGCTTTACTGTCAGCGTCGCCACCGACGGCGCTCAGGCGGTACGCAGCGCCGAAAGCCTGATTTTCGAAGCCATTCTGATGGACTGCCGACTGCCAATCATCGATGGCTACGAAGCCACCCGACAGATTCGCCAACTGCCCGGTTGCACCGACCTGCCGATCATTGCGTTGACTGCCAACGCCTTGCAGGGCGACCGTGAAGCCTGTCTATCGGCGGGAATGAACGATTACCTGGCCAAGCCGTTCAAACGCACTGATTTGCAGCAAATTCTGCAGCGATGGGTGCAGTAGTGCAGGCCTTTCGACCATCTGCGACTGGCGTGAAAGGCGAAAGTGCGGCAGTCTTAGGCACCCGAACAGGCCCGAAAAGGGGCTTGAATAAAAATTTCAGTGCACAAGTGTACATTCATGTCCTTGGTGCTGTGACTTTCACCACAACGCAATAGTCTATGAGTAGGCTGCTGATTCGAGGCATGAACGCTTCGATCGGCCGGGAAGATTTGCCCCACCTGCCGCATGGGACTATTGAGGAGCTCGCATGACCAAACAAAACGCCTTTACTCGGGAAGACCTGCTGCGCTGCAGTCGCGGTGAGCTGTTCGGCCCGGGTAACGCGCAACTGCCCGCCCCGAACATGCTGATGGTGGACCGCATCACCCTGATCAGTGAAGAAGGCGGCAAGTACGGCAAGGGTGAATTGGTCGCCGAGCTGGATATCACTCCGGATCTGTGGTTTTTCGCCTGTCACTTCGAAGGTGACCCGGTGATGCCAGGCTGCCTGGGCCTCGACGCCATGTGGCAACTGGTCGGCTTCTTCCTCGGCTGGCAAGGCCTGCCGGGCCGCGGCCGCGCCCTGGGTTCGGGCGAAGTGAAGTTCTTTGGTCAGGTTCTGCCGACCGCGAAGAAAGTGACCTATAACATTCATATCAAGCGCGTCCTCAAAGGCAAGCTGAACCTGGCCATCGCCGATGGTTCGGTGACTGTCGACGGTCGCGAGATCTACACCGCCGAAGGCCTTCGGGTCGGCGTTTTCACCTCCACTGACAACTTCTAAGGGTTATCCGCATGCGCCGCGTCGTTATCACTGGTCTGGGCATCGTTTCGTGCCTGGGCAATGACAAAGAGACCGTCTCCGCTAACCTGCGTGCAAGCCGCCCTGGCATCCGGTTCAACCCGGAATATGCCGAAATGGGTCTGCGTAGCCAGGTTTCCGGCTCCATTGACCTTCCCCTCGAAGAGCTGATCGATCGCAAGATCTATCGCTTCGTCGGCCACGCGGCGGCTTACGCCTACCTGGCCATGAAAGACGCCAT
This sequence comes from Pseudomonas sp. LBUM1670, assembly GCF_059695695.1. Classification (NCBI taxonomy): domain Bacteria; kingdom Pseudomonadati; phylum Pseudomonadota; class Gammaproteobacteria; order Pseudomonadales; family Pseudomonadaceae; genus Pseudomonas; species Pseudomonas sp. LBUM1670. Next base: position 4,213,143 of record NZ_CP166783.1, read on the forward strand.
CACTGACTCCGGTCTGACCGATGAGCAAGTCTCCAACCCGCGTACGGGCCTGATCGCCGGTTCCGGTGGCGCCTCCACGCTGAACCAGATGGAAGCGCTGGACATCCTGCGCGAGAAAGGCGTGAAACGCGTTGGCCCGTACCGCGTCACGCGGACCATGAGCAGCACCGTTTCCGCTTGTCTGGCCACCCCGTTCAAGATCAAAGGCCTGAACTACTCCATCGCTTCTGCCTGCGCCACCAGTGCTCACTGCATCGGTACGGCCATGGAACAGATCCAGATGGGCAAGCAGGACATCGTGTTCGCCGGCGGCGGTGAAGAAGAGCATTGGAGCCAGTCGTTCCTGTTCGACGCCATGGGCGCACTGTCCAGCCAGTACAACGAAACCCCGGAAAAAGCTTCCCGTGCCTACGACGCCAAGCGTGACGGTTTCGTCATCGCCGGCGGTGGCGGCATGGTCGTGGTCGAAGAGCTGGAACACGCTCTGGCCCGCGGCGCGAAGATCTACGCGGAAATCGTTGGCTACGGCGCGACCTCCGACGGCTACGACATGGTCGCCCCAAGCGGCGAAGGCGCCATCCGCTGCATGCAGATGGCCATGTCCACCGTTGACGCACCGATCGACTACCTGAACACCCACGGCACTTCGACTCCGGTCGGCGACGTCGCGGAAATGAAAGGTGTGCGTGAAGTGTTCGGCGACAAGGCTCCGGCCATCAGCTCCACCAAGAGCCTGTCCGGTCACTCCCTGGGCGCCGCCGGCGTTCACGAAGCGATCTACTGCATGCTGATGATGGAAGGCAACTTCATGGCGGGTTCCGCCAACATCGACGAACTGGACCCGGAAGTGGCAGACATGCCGATCCTGACCAAGACTCGTGAAGACGTCGCCTTCAACACCGTGATGAGCAACAGCTTCGGCTTCGGTGGCACCAACGCTACGCTGGTACTGCAGCGCTGGCAGGGTAAGTAAGACCCCGCCGCTACGCTGCACATAAAAACGCCCCGACTGGTTCGGGGCGTTTTTTTTGTGCCTGAAATAAATGGCCCAGGCAAGGCATAAAACCTGTGGGAGCGGGCTTGCTCGCGAAAGCGGTGTATCAGGCGACATCAGCATTGACCGTGCCGCCGCTTTCGCGAGCAAGCCCGCTCCCACAAGGATTGTGACGAATCTAAAGCCGTTGTTTTTTCAGTTCGAACATGAAGCTTTTGTCATGAAACTCAGCGCCCTGCGACCGAAGGTCGCGTATTACGCGGGCTACAGGACTTTTGCCGATTCTGTAAAAATGGGTTGCCGAATTCTGCCATTTACTTAGCCAGCTAACAAAATATATAACAAAGGCCTGCACACGCCTTGCTGCAGATATCACAGAGATTGGAGCTAGCAGATGACTGTAAAAGTAACTGAACGCGACGATTCACATAAATCCCATGAAGGCGTAGCCGCCGGTATCCGGATCTGGGACGTGCACCAACAAGGCATGTTGGTCGGGATGTTCCACTCCGAAACCGACGCCCACAGCTACAAGGCCGAACTGGAAGTGCAGGAACATAAGCGAGAGTCCGCGAACGGCTGAATCGAATCCAGATACTGATTACAGCCTGCTTCAGCCACTGCGAACAGGTTGTAGTCGGATCGCCCCGCTTTACACGACATTGATGGAAACCAGGTAAAGGTTGGTGTCGATCACCTCCGAAGGAACTGCATCGACGATCTCACCATCCTCTAGCCTCACGAACTCGCACTCTCCGCTGCCCATGCCATCGTTCCTGATCGCAAACTGGATCGAGGACGGGTGACGCTTGAAGTAATTGAACGGCATGCCGCACGCAATCAGAAAATCAATCTTCGCATCTATGATTTCAATTTCGCTGTCGCGCTCACCTTCTTTCTGTACCACATAATCGAGGCATAAATTAATGCCGAACGGACAACCTGGGACGAGACTGTTTACAAACGTTTCCCCGTAACCGCCAAAATAACTATGCTCTGCCTGCACACTGCTGAGCTCTTTAACTTTCACCAAAACCTCATCAAACAACTTAAAAACCCAATAGCCGTTCTCAAAGGCAACATGATCTCCAAAATCGATACCGGACACGTACCGTTTTGGCCACATCGACATGAGTGGAGTATCGACTTCATATTCTTTATTGGTCATCGCCAGTAAATAATTTATAACATCATAGTAGCTACCTTCACCCTCGCCGACCTTGATCAACGCTGCGCAACTGCCTGCGAGCAAAACTATCTTCCCATACTCTTCAACAGGCAAATCTGCCATTAAGGATTTTATGCACGTCGGAACTTTGTCCAGATACGCGGTTGTCAGTTCATGAAGCTCCTCTTCACTGTCGACTTCGCGCCAGGGAATATTCCAGAAAAACTCGGGCAGGGTGAAGAATAGACAGGCCGCCCCCGGAAATCTCCCTCGTGCTGCAAGCGCCGCGATTTCAAGTTTCCGGCGCACATAGGAAACTCGTGCATTCAGTTCAATGGTTACATAATCAGTGATGGACTGCCGAGGGGCGCGCAAACTTGAATACATTGGCGTAAACGTCGGCTGACGCAAAGAAGCAATATTTATCAACATTGTTACTATCCTTGTAAATTATTTATTAATTGCCAATCCTCCTCAAATAAAAAACACTGATCCTGAATAGCACGCAACCGACATATCGGCAGAGCAGGTCTATCGAGACCACACAATAAGCGTTATTAGTTTTGAATAAAGAAAGCCCGAAAGATCGTATCGACACGCTCTTTCGGGCTCAACATATAAATCACGTAAACACTAGTTAATATGTTACAACAAAACTACCACATTAAATCATCAGGGATCTGATACGCCGCGTACGGATCGTCTTCAGCAGCTGCTTCTTCAGTCTGCACGTTCAGCTGAACAATGCGCTGTGGATCGCGCTCCTGAATCTTCAGGGCCGCTTCACGGGGAATCACTTCGTAACCGCCGGCATGGTGCACGATCGCCAGCGAACCGTTACTGAGCTTGTTGCGCATCAACGTGTTGACGGAGAGGCGCTTGACCTTCTTGTCGTCGACGAAGTTGTAGTAATCCTCGGTGGCCAGCTTCGGCAGACGCGAGACTTCGATCAATTGCTTGACCTGCGCGGCGCGGGCCTTGGCCTCGGCCTTCTCTTGCTGCTGACGGTTCAGCTCCTGGTCGCGCTTGACCTTTTCGGCCATGGCTTCCTGAGCGGCACGCTGCTGGGAGTCATCGAGTTCGATCTGGCCTTTATGGGCCAGACGCTGCTGTTTCTGCTTCTCTTTGCCGACCTGTTTGGCCTGCTTTTGGTTGACCAGCCCTGCCTTTAGCAACTGATCGCGAAGGGAAATGCTCATGGTGCTTATTTCTCACTTAGGCCACTGCTCAACCGCAGCTGGGCAAATTCTTTTCCTGACGTTTGGCTTCGCCCCACAAGGCGTCCAACTCTTCGAGGGTGCAATCTTCCATGGGACGGTGGGTGTCGCGCAATGCCTGTTCGATAAAACGGAAGCGTCTTTCGAATTTGCTGTTGGCGCCACGCAGTGCGGTTTCCGGATCAACTTTCAAATGCCGCGCCAGATTGACCACGGAAAACAGCAGGTCGCCAACTTCATCGGCAATCGCTACCGAGTCATTGTCGGCCATGGCTTCGAGCACTTCATCGAGTTCTTCGCGGACCTTGTCCAGCACCGGCAAGGCGTCCGGCCAGTCGAAACCGACCTGCCCTGCGCGCTTCTGCAACTTGGCTGAACGGGATAACGCAGGCAGCGCGGCGGGCACATCATCGAGCAAGGACAGTTGTTCCGGCGCCGTAGATTTCTCGGCGCGCTCCTCAGCCTTGATCTCTTCCCAGCGTTGCTTGACCTGCTCCTCACTCAGACGCGGAACATCCAGCGGCGCGTACAGATCGCCGGTGGGGAACACGTGGGGGTGACGACGGATCAGCTTGCGGGTGATGCTGTCGATGACGCCGGCGAATTCGAAGCGCCCTTCTTCCCGGGCCAGTTGGCTGTAATAAACCACCTGGAACAACAAATCACCCAGCTCACCCTGCAAGTGATCGAAGTCCCCGCGCTCGATGGCGTCGGCGACTTCGTAGGCTTCCTCGAGGGTATGCGGGACGATGGTGGCGTAGGTTTGCTTGATGTCCCACGGGCAACCGAACTGCGGGTCGCGCAGACAGTTCATCAGGTGCAATAAGTCTTCAAGGCTGTACATCAATTTCTCTCACACCAAAAAACATTGTAGGAGCGAGGCTTGCCCGCGAAGGCGTTGTGTCAGGTTTACCGCCTTCGCGGGCAAGCCTCGCTCATACAGGGGGGCAGTGTCACGGCGTACGGTTACGCCGGGTTTCGATGATGTTCGGCAACTGGGAGATCCGCCCCAGCAAACGTCCCAATGCATCCAGCCCCGGAATCTCGATGGTCAGGGACATCAACGCGGTGTTGTCCTCCTTGTTCGAGCGGGTGTTGACCGCCAGCACGTTGATCCGCTCGTTGAGCAGCACTTGCGAGACGTCACGCAGCAAACCGGAACGGTCGTAGGCGCGAATGATGATGTCCACCGGGTAAGTGAGCACCGGCACCGGACCCCAACTGACCTGGATGATCCGCTCCGGCTCGCGCCCGCCCAATTGCAGCACCGAGGCGCAGTCCTGACGGTGAATGCTCACGCCACGGCCCTGGGTGATGTAACCGACGATGGCATCGCCCGGCAATGGCTGGCAGCAGCCCGCCATCTGGGTCATGAGGTTGCCGACACCCTGGATCTGAATATCGCCGCGCTTGCCCGGTTTGTAGCCGGTGGCCTTGCGCGGAATCAGTTCCAGCTGTTCGTTGCCGCGCTCCGGCTCGACCAGTTGCTGCGCCAGGTTCACCAGTTGTGCCAGGCGCAAATCGCCTGCGCCCAACGCGGCGTACATGTCCTCGGCGGTTTTCATGTTGGCCTTGTCGGCCAGCTTGTCGAAATCCACCGCCGGCAAGCCAAGGCGACTGAGCTCGCGTTCGAGCAAGGTTTTACCGGCCGCGACGTTCTGATCGCGGGCCTGCAATTTGAACCAGTGAACGATCTTCGCCCGCGCCCGTGAGGTGGTGATGTAACCCAGGTTCGGGTTCAGCCAGTCGCGGCTCGGGGTGCCGTGCTTGCTGGTGATGATCTCGACCTGCTCACCGGTTTGCAGGCTGTAGTTGAGCGGTACGATGCGCCCGTTGATCTTCGCGCCACGGCAGTTGTGACCGATTTCGGTGTGCACGCGGTAGGCGAAATCCAGCGGCGTCGCGCCTTTCGGCAAGTCGATGGCGTGACCGTCCGGCGTGAAGATGTACACCCGGTCCGGTTCGATATCGACCCGCAGCTGTTCCGCCAGACCGCCGATATCACCCAGCTCTTCGTGCCACTCGAGCACCTGACGCAGCCAGGAGATTTTCTCTTCGTAGTGATTGGAGCCGGATTTGACGTCGGTGCCTTTGTAGCGCCAGTGCGCGCAAACGCCCAGCTCGGCTTCTTCGTGCATGGCGTGGGTGCGGATCTGCACTTCCAGCACCTTGCCTTCAGGCCCGATCACTGCAGTGTGCAACGAGCGGTAGCCGTTCTCTTTCGGGTTGGCGATGTAGTCGTCGAATTCTTTCGGGATGTGCCGCCACAAGGTGTGGACGATGCCGAGCGCGGTGTAGCAGTCGCGCATTTCCGGCACCAGCACGCGCACGGCGCGCACGTCGTAGATCTGGCTGAACTCCAGACCCTTGCGCTGCATTTTGCGCCAGATCGAATAGATGTGTTTGGCCCGGCCGCTGATGTCGGCCTCGACGCCAGTGGCCTGCAATTCATTCTTCAGCTGGCTCATCACATCGCTGATGAAGCGCTCGCGATCCAGACGCCGTTCGTGGAGCAACTTGGCGATCTGCTTGTACTGATCGGGCTCGAGGTAACGGAAGGACAAATCCTCCAGTTCCCACTTGATGTGACCGATACCGAGACGGTGGGCGAGCGGCGCGTAGATGTCGAAGACTTCACGGGCGACACGGTTGCGCTTCTCGTCGTCTGCCGTTTTGACCGCACGGATCGCGCAGGTGCGTTCGGCCAGTTTGATCAGTGCGACGCGCACGTCGTCGACCATGGCCACGAGCATTTTGCGCAGGTTTTCCACCTGGCCCTGAGTGCCCAGCACCAGGGATTGACGGGGGCTCAGGCTGGCGCTGATCGCCGCCATGCGCAACACGCCGTCGATGAGTTTGGCGACCACCGGACCGAAGCGCTGGCTGACTGCCGGCAGTTCGATCTGGCCTTCGCGCACGCCGCGGTACAGGACCGCGGCGACCAACGAATCCTGATCGAGTTTGAGGTCGGCGAGAATTTCGGCGATCTCAAGGCCCGTACGGAAACTCGAGGTCCCTTCGGACCACAGGTTTTTCGCCGCATTGGCCTGCTGTTCAGACGCACGAGCGAACTCGCACGCTTCCTTCAAGGCTTCGCGATCCAGTGCCAGATCGACACTGACCGCATGATCGAGCCAAGCCTCGAGGTTGATACTGCCGTCGGTGTTGATCGGCTGGTGTGCTCTCACCTGTACCATCTTGCTTACCTTCCCTACGACGCAGATTCAATGCGTCAAATCGCTGACCTTCATTGCCGGGGATGCACTCGCGGGGCCAGGACGAGTGCTGCACGGGCGGCTAAGTCGGACCAGACGAGCTGTCCTAGCTCGCTTCAAATAACGCCATGGCCTCGACATGTGCCGTCTGAGGAAACATATCGAGAATCCCGGCACGTTTTAACCGGTAGCCCTGCTTGATCAATTCCACCGTGTCGCGCGCCAGCGTTGCAGGGTTGCACGACACATACACCAATCGTTCGGCGCCCAAGGCCTTGAGCTTGCGCACCACCTCGAAAGCACCGTCACGCGGTGGGTCCAAGAGTACCGCACAAAAGCCTTCGCGCGCCCATTCGGCATCGGTCAAAGGCTGGGACAAATCGGCCTGAAAAAACGTCGCATTATGCAGATTGTTGCTAGCGGCGTTCGCGGCGGCCCGCTCGACCATCGCTTGCACACCTTCGACCGCCACCACCTCACGAACAGCTTTGGCCAGCGGCAAGGCAAAGTTACCCAAACCACAGAATAGATCGAGAACGCGCTCATCCGCTTTCGGCTTCAGCCAGTCCAGCGCCTGGGCGACCATCGCTTCGTTGACCGCCGCATTGACCTGAATGAAATCTCCCGGCCGGTACGCCAGGTTCAAATCCCACTGTTCAAGGCGATAGCCCAACGACTGATCGGCCTCGACCGGTTGCGGTTCGCCCTCTCCATGCAGCCACAATTGAGCTTCATGAAACGAGCAGAAATCCTTGAGGATCGTCATATCGGCGTCGGACAACGGCGCCATGTGCCGCAACAAAACCGCCAACGACGAACCACTGAACAGTTCCACATGCCCCAACGCCTGAGGTTTGCTCAAGCGCCGCAACATCTCCGGCAAGTGGGTCATGATCGATTGCAAGGGCTGTACCAACACCGGGCATTCGTTGATCGCAACGATGTCCTGACTGCCTGCCGCGCGGAAACCGACTTCGAGTTTTTTCGCCTTCATGTCCCAGCGCACCGCCACCCGGGCACGGCGGCGATAAGCGAACTCCGGCCCGCTCAACGGCGCTGCCCATTCTTCGGGCTCGACACCGGCGACCTTGGACAATTGCTCGGCGAGCATGCGCTGTTTCAGGGCGAGTTGTTCACTATGAGGCAGGTGCTGAACACTGCAGCCACCACAGCGACCGGCATGCGGACACGGCGCCGGGCGACGCAATTCGCTGGCCTGGAACACACGCTCGGTACGCGCCTCGACCACTTTGCCGTGGGCACCGAGTACGCGCGCCTCGACTTCTTCCCCGGCCAATGCGCCGAGGACAAACCAGGTACGACCTTCGAAAAACGCGATGCCACGGCCGTCATTGGCCAGGCGCTCGATGGTCAGGCGCTGCTTTTTGCCAGTCGGAATTTGCGGGGCCTTGCTGCCGCCGGTGGGTTGGAAGCGCAGGCCTCTCTCGTGCTTGGCCATCAGTTGGGCGCGTCGAAAATGCCGGTCGACAGGTAACGGTCGCCACGGTCACAGATGATCGCGACGATCACCGCGTTTTCAACTTCCTCGGACAGGCGCAGCATCGCTGCCACGGCCCCGCCCGAGGACACGCCGCAGAAGATGCCTTCTTCGCGGGCCAGACGACGGGTCACGTCCTCGGCTTCGCTTTGCGCCATGTCGACGATGCGGTCCACGCGATCGGCCTGATAAATCTTCGGCAGGTATTCCTGCGGCCAGCGACGGATGCCCGGAATCGCCGAGCCTTCCATCGGTTGCAGGCCGATGATCTGCACGCTGTCGCGCTGCTCTTTCAAGTAGCGCGACACGCCCATGATGGTGCCGGTGGTGCCCATCGAGCTGACGAAATGAGTGATGGTGCCCTCGGTCTGGCGCCAGATTTCCGGGCCGGTGGTGGTGTAGTGCGCTTCCGGGTTGTCGCCGTTGGCGAACTGGTCCAGCACCTTGCCACGACCTTCGGCTTCCATTCGTTGGGCGAGGTCGCGGGCGCCTTCCATGCCTTCTTCCTGGGTGACCAGAATCAGCTCGGCGCCATAAGCCGTCATCGCGGCTTTGCGCTCGGCGCTGGAGTTGTCCGGCATGATCAGGATCATCTTGTAACCCTTGATCGCGGCGGCCATGGCCAGGGCGATCCCGGTGTTGCCCGAGGTCGCTTCGATCAGCGTATCGCCGACGTGGATCTGCCCGCGCAATTCGGCGCGGGTGATCATCGACAACGCCGGACGGTCCTTGACCGAACCCGCCGGGTTGTTCCCTTCGAGCTTGAGCAAAAGGGTGTTGCTGGTGGCGCCGGGCAGGCGCTGCAAACGGACCAGCGGAGTGTTGCCGACGCAATCGGCGATGGTTGGGTACTGCAAGGTCATGGCGTATTCGCAATCCAGACTGCGGGGGCGCCTATCATACCGGCAAACGTTCGCAGGCCATATCACGCAAAGTGCGGTGCTTATGGCTTATGGGAATAAGTGGCACCCTTTGAGCAATCGCTGATTGCACGCTTCCCCTTACAGACAAGGGCATTAGATAGGTAGGAAAAACTCTTTTTCACAAAAGTATCGGCCTTTAAGAGCGCTTTCGTCGGACGTTTTACTCGAGGCTTGGTGGTTGGCGTGAACTGGTGGGCAAGGGGCTTCATCGATAATCTTTTTATGCGGAATATCTTCTGAATCCCGACCGCATAACCAACCAACTTTTACGATGAGCGTATATATGAGAATCCTTATAGCGTTTTCTCTCGCAGGGCTGATCCTTGTGAGTCAGGCTTCTGTAGCATGCATCAGCATTCGGGACACTTACAGCGGCACCGTACCCGCCAACTCCGATGTCATTGCACACGGGCCTTTTACTATTACGGGTGCAAACGGATGTCGCCAAGCCAACATCTCTTCCACTATTACTGCCGTAGGCGCGGGTTCGCCCCCGGATTTGTATATTGAAAGATTAACTGGATCAACCTGGAGCGAGGTCGCCGGCGGCACCGGCAATACCGCTTCAGTGCTTGGCCCGGTAGGAACTTACAGAATCCGCCACGCCAACACACTAACTGTCGACAGACAATATTCTGGAACTACCCGCTACAGCCGATAGACAACAGAGTGACCGGCGCCTAAAAAATTTTCGGGCGCCGGGTGACTCAGGCCTGAATGCTGATGGACAGATCATTTCTAGTTGAACGGGAAAAATAGGAGAGCGCATTTATGAGTTGATTTGCGCCCAGCAAAGCTCTCGTCACCTCCTTGAATGTCGCTTGGTGAGCGTACATGGGCCAATTGCTAGCGTATGCCTTGTTATCACCCAGCTTTTCATTGAACAACGCAATCGCATTATATCTGACGTCCCTTTCCGTCTGACGACCATACTGATCAAAAGCCACATTTCCGGATATAAAGTGACTTGCCACATGCCCATCTATCAGATCAATCTCATAGAGTCTAGATCCGATTTTCGCAAGTTCATTAGTGCTTATCGATGTAAAATCATATCCTTTAATTAAATCTTTTAACTCGTCAACCAAAGTATCGCTTGTCAGGTTTAATACCCCAGCAGCGTCCTTGGCATCGGTTATCGTGTGCGCATTGTTTATCTCGTGTGGATTTTTAATAAAGTAGGCATCAGCTTGCTTCGACAAGGCGGACGTTCTTATTATTACGTTCATTGGTTATCCTTCTTGAATTACAACCACAAGTTAAATACCCCCAAACAATGATTGTTACGTCAAACCGGCGACATTCAAGGCATAGAACTCATGCAACTTGGCCTGCAGCAATTGTTTGTCGGGAAGCTGGACCTGGTATTCAGCGATCAGCGCTGGCGACAAGCTGTGGTTAAGGGCGTACTCGACCACTTCGTCTTCCTTGCTGGCACAGAGCAGTACACCAATGGCAGGGTTTTCGTGGGGTTTGCGCTCACCACGATCCAGCGCTTCCAGATAGAAATTCAGCTTGCCGAGGTACTCCGGGTCAAAACGACCGACCTTGAGCTCGATGGCCACCAGGCAGTTGAGCCCACGGTGAAAGAACAACAGGTCCAGAGCGAAATCCCGGCCGCCAACCTGCAATGGGTATTGTGAGCCGACAAAGCAGAAATCGCGGCCAAGCTCGATCAGAAACTCCTTGAGCCGTGCCAGCAAACCCTGATGCAGATCGGTCTCAGTATGGGTTCCGGGCAGGTCGAGAAACTCGACCATGTAGGCGTCGCGGAATATCTCCAGTGCTGAGGGGTGGGTTTGTTTCAGTACGGCGGAGACTTTTGCCGGTTGGGTCACGCTGCGTTCGAACAGTGCAGCCTTTAACTGGCGCTCCAACTCGCGCTTCGACCACTTTTCCTGAACGGCCATACGCACGTAGAACTCACGCTCTTCCGGTCGTTTACACTGGCTGAAAATGATCAGGTTGTGTGACCAAGACATTTGTCGCACCACTGGTGCGACTTTTTCTTCAGTACGATAGGTCTCATAGAATTGCCGCATGCGGAACAAATTCGATCGAGTAAACCCACGCAATCCTGGCTGGGTTTGAGCCAGATGCTCAGCCAATTGACTGACGACGGAGTCCCCCCATTCCGCCAGTTCGATCTTGCGACTGATGTAACCACCCACCTGCCAATACAGCTCGATCAGACGGGTGTTCACCGCCTGCATGGCCTGCTGCCGGGCACCGTGAATCAACGCAAGCACTTCATTGAAACGGTCGTCGGTTGTGTTGCCGGGAACGTGGGGTGCAGTCATGCCTGACTCCTTGAACATGAGTTAAAGCGTGAGCTTAAACCGTCAAGGAAGCTTGAAATGACCGGTGATACCCTTTGGGAAATGTCGTACAGAATTCCCGGAACGCTCCGGCAAAATCAAAGCGGTGGTGGATGAGAGGGCCTCTTCGCGAGCAAGCCCGCTCCCACAGTGGATCCGGGGTGATCACACCATTTTCGGCCGACATAAATCCAATGTGGGAGCGGGCTTGCTCGCGAAGGCGTTATCACTGACACCATCGGCATCCGCCACCAACCACATATTCAGCCGCAACCCTGAGCCGGTGTTCTCCGCCCAAAGCCTCCCGCCCTGCCGCTGCACCGCATTCCTCGCAATGCTCAATCCCAACCCGAACCCGCCATTCCCGGGCCGCGAACCATCAAGACGAGTAAAGGGCGAGAAAATCCGCTCCAGATCCTCTTCAGCTACCCCGCCCCCCTCATCTTCGATCCACAAGTGCCAATAACCACCGTCGCGTCGCCCACCCAGGTGCACAACACCGCCCTTGGGTGAATGACGAATGGCATTGCGCAGAATGTTTTCCAGCGCCTGTGCCAGGGTATTGAGATTGCCGCGCACCCAGCACGATGAATCCACCGCACACTGCAACTGGCCCACCGGGCAGCAGCTTTCATAGCAGGCGTTTTCCGTAAGCATTTCCCACAGCGCCTGAATCTGGATCGCTTCGTCCGGCAAGGGTGAGCGCTCGGTGTCGAGCCAGGCCAGTTGCAGCGTGTCTTCGACCAAGCGCTGCATGCCATCGACTTCACGACCGATGCGATCACGCAGTTGCGTCAGACTTTGCTCGCCCTCGCTGGCCACGCGCAAACGGCTCAATGGCGTGCGCAATTCATGGGACAGGTCACGCAGCAGTTGTTGTTGCAGGGCCACCGTGCTTTGCAGGCGCTCGGACATGTGATCGAAAGCGCGGCCCAGCTCACCCAATTCATCGGAACGGTTGGTGGTTCGGCGCGACAGACGCACGCCCAGTTGGTCGGCACGCCAGGCGTTGGCCTGCTCGCGCAGTTGATTGAGGGGAACCACGAGCAGTCGATACAGCCCGACGCACAGCAGCAAGGTAAACAGTCCGGGAATGACGCCATTGGTGATCACGCGCCAGAACACCCGATAGCGCCCGGGCATGAAACGCTGGGGCAGTTCGATCACCAGGCTGCCGGCCGACGAGTCGTCGGGAAATGGTACGCGCAACCAAGGCAAACGTTTTTTGTGAATAGGCCAATCGAGGCCGCGCAGGAATGTCAGGCGCTGGATTTCCGGGTCCGTCAGCGGCTGGCTGCTCAATGACTGTAAATCACCGCCGATGACACCCGCCCAACCCGCTTCACGCTGGCGCATTTCCTGTAGCCAGGCATCAACGCCCTCACTCTGGCGCTGCAGCCAAGCCTGTTCGGCTTCGGCGGCATAGCGCGTCAGAGTGCCGCGGGCCTCATCCGACAGAAACTGGTTACGCTCTTCCATGTAGCGGCCCCAGGACCAGCTCAGCCAGATCATCAGCAGACAGAACGCCACCAGCAAGCAGGCGAGTTTCCAGAACAGCGAATGCCTGCCCGGCAGCTCAGCCCACTTCATGGTCGGCACCCAAGACATAACCCTTGCCCCAGACGGTGCGTACTTCCCGCTCGGTGTAGCCGATGGCTTTGAGCTTGCGACGGATCTGGCTGATGTGCATGTCGAGGCTGCGGTCGTGGGCCGCGTATCCCCGTTGCAGCACGTGTTGATAAAGGAAGGCCTTGCTCAGCACTTCGTCGCTGTTGCGATTGAGCGTGTCCAGCAACCGGTATTCGCTACGGGTCAAGCCGGCGGCGTGCGCGCCATAGAAAACCTCAAACAGCTCATCGTCAAAGCGCAGACTGTCCGCCGCCATGGCAACCGTTTCGACCGCCGGGCGACGGTCGAGAGCCACCCGCCGCAGGATCGCTTCGATGCGCACGCGCAGTTCCGCCATGCTGAAAGGCTTCGGCAAATAGTCATCGGCACCGAGGCGGAAACCGCTGATGCGATCCGCTTCGGCCCCCAGCGCCGACATCAGCACCACCGGAGTGGAATGACTCTGGCGCAACTGGGTCAGCACGTTCAGACCGTTCATGCCCGGGAGCAAAATGTCCATCAGCACCACATCGAAGGCTTGTTCCCGGGCAATCGCCAGGCCTTCCTGACCGTTCTGACACCAGGTCACCTGGAAACCGCTGCGGCCCAGTTGCTCGTGAACATAGGCACCGAGCACCAGGTCGTCTTCGATGGCAAGGATGCGGGGATGGCCGACAGAAATGGGAGTCATGAGTATCTGCAAATAATTCTCAGTTGGCGATTATTCAAGATTGCCTCGCCGGGGGCAACCCAAGGTTTGCCCGTGACGCCAAAGCGATCAATGACCCGACGAATGACGACATCAATTTTACGAAGATTGCCCGCATGCAAATCGCTACACTGCGCAAGTGGCGCGTGCCGGATGTACGCGCAGGTTCCTAAATGGCTGGATGCAGGAGAGAGGCGTGCTCAAGAAACTGGGAATTAAAGGCCGCGTGCTGTTGCTGACCTTGCTTCCGACCAGCCTGATGGCTCTGGTGCTGGGCGGCTATTTTACCTGGATGCAGCAATCCGACCTGCAGACCCAACTCATGCAGCGCGGCGAAATGATCGCCGAACAGCTCGCGCCCCTCGTAGCCCCGGCCATGGGTCACAAGGACGCCGAACTGCTAGAACGCATCGCCACCCAATCCCTGGAAACGGCCGACGTGCGCGCGGTGACCTTCCTCGCCCCGAACCGCACGCTGCTCGCCCACGCCGGCCCGACCATGCTCAATCAAGCGCCAGTGGGCAATGGCTCGCAGATGCTGCGCCGCAGCGGCAACGATGCGACGCGTTACTTGCTGCCGGTGTTCGGCAAGCACCGCAATCTGGCCGGCGACCTGATTCCCGAAGAAGCCGACCGCCTGCTGGGCTGGGTCGAACTCGAACTGTCCCACAACGGCATGCTGCTGCGCGGTTATCGCAGCCTGTTCGCCAGCCTGTTGTTGATCGGCGCGGGCCTCGCCGGTGCGGCGCTGCTGGCGTTGCGCATGGGCCGCACCATCAACCGGCCGCTGAGCCAGATCAAGCAAGCGGTGGCGCAACTCAAGGACGGTCATCTGGAAACCCGCCTGCCGCCCCTCGGCAGTCAGGAACTGGATGAGCTCGCGTCCGGCATCAACCGCATGGCCGGCACCCTGCAAAACGCCCAGGAAGAACTGCAGCACAGCATCGACCAGGCCACCGAAGACGTGCGCCAGAACCTGGAAACCATCGAAATCCAGAACATCGAGCTGGACCTCGCGCGAAAAGAGGCGCTGGAAGCGAGCCGGATCAAATCCGAGTTCCTGGCCAACATGAGCCATGAAATCCGCACGCCGCTCAACGGCATTCTCGGTTTCACCCACCTGCTGCAAAAAAGCGAACTGACCCCGCGCCAGCTCGATTATCTGGGCACCATCGAGAAATCCGCCGACAGCCTGCTGGGGATCATCAACGAGATCCTCGACTTCTCGAAAATCGAGGCCGGCAAACTGGTACTCGACCATATTCCGTTCAACCTGCGCGATCTGCTCCAGGACACCCTGACCATCCTCGCCCCCGCCGCCCACGCCAAACAGCTGGAGCTGGTGAGCCTGGTGTATCGCGACACGCCGCTGTCGCTGGTCGGCGATCCGCTGCGCCTCAAGCAGATCCTCACCAACCTGGTGAGCAACGCGATCAAGTTCACCCGCGAAGGCACCATCGTCGCCCGCGCCATGCTCGAAGAAGAACACGAAGACAGCGTGCAGCTGCGCATCAGCATTCAGGACACCGGCATCGGTCTGTCGAACGAGGATGTGCGGGCGCTGTTCCAGGCTTTCAGCCAGGCTGACAACTCGCTGTCCCGGCAACCCGGCGGCACCGGTTTGGGACTGGTGATATCCAAGCGCTTGATCGAACAGATGGGCGGCGAGATCGGCGTCGACAGCACGCCGGGCGAAGGCTCGGAATTCTGGATCAGCCTGAGCCTGCCGAAAACCCGCGACGACGCTGAAGACCTGCCCGGTCCGCCGCTGCTCGGGCGTCGCGTCGCCGTGCTGGAAAACCACGAACTGGCCCGTCAGGCGTTGCAGCATCAGCTGGAAGATTGCGGCCTGGAAGTGACACCGTTCAACACCCTGGAAAGCCTGACCAATGGCGTGACCGGCGCGCACCAGACCGATCAGGCGATCGATCTCGCCGTGCTCGGCATCACCAGCAACGACATGCCGCCGGAACGCCTGAACCAGCACATCTGGGACCTTGAACACCTCGGCTGCAAAGTGCTGGTGCTGTGCCCGACCACCGAGCAGACGCTGTTTCACCTCTCGGTGCCCAACCCGCACAGTCAGCTTCAGGCCAAACCGGCCTGCACCCGCAAGCTGCGCCGGGCCTTGTCCGATCTGGTCAATCCGCGCCAGCAACGCAGCGACCCCGGCGAACCGGTGTCCAGCCGTGCGCCGAAGGTGCTCTGCGTTGACGATAACCCGGCCAATCTGCTGCTGGTGCAAACCCTGCTTGAAGACCTGGGCGCCAAGGTGCTCGCGGTGGAAAGCGGTTACGCCGCGGTCAAAGCGGTGCAGAACGAGACCTTCGATCTGGTGCTGATGGACGTGCAGATGCCCGGCATGGATGGACGCCAGAGCACCGAAACCATTCGCCAGTGGGAAAGCGAACGGCATTGCACGCCCCTGCCGATCGTGGCCCTCACCGCCCACGCCATGGCCAACGAAAAACGCGCGCTGCTGCAAAGCGGCATGGACGATTACCTGACCAAGCCGATCAGCGAACGGCAACTGGCCCAGGTAGTGTTGAAGTGGACCGGCCTGGCGCTGCGTAATCAAGGGCCGGACCGTTCCAGCGACAGTCATGGCGGCAGCCACGAGTTGCAGGTGCTGGATCACGAAGAAGGATTGCGCCTGGCCGCCGGCAAGGCAGATCTGGCAGCGGACATGCTGGCGATGTTGCTGGCGTCCCTGGAAGCCGACCGCGAAGCGATCCGCGTGGCCCGGGAAACCAACGACCACAATGCCTTGATCGAACGGGTACATCGCCTGCATGGCGCGACCCGTTATTGCGGCGTGCCGCAACTGCGCGCGGCCTGCCAACGCAGCGAAACCCTGCTCAAGCAAGAAGATCCGAAAGCGCCCGGCGCGCTGGAAGACCTCGACCGCGCCATCAATCGCCTGGCGGCCCACGCTCGTATAAATGCTTGATGCGACACTACTGCGCCAGGCTCTCCGCAAATCCCTGTAGGAGCGAGCTTGCTCGCGAAAAACGTCCATGCAACGCGTTCATTCAGACAGCCCGTGTAATCGTTGACGTCCATCGCGAGCAAGCTCGCTCCTACAGGAAATCGGGGCAAGGAGAAAATCATGCGCACGATTCTTTTCAGCAGCCAGACCTACGACCGTGACAGCTTTCTCGGCGCCGACCTCCCCGCCGGCATCGACCTGCACTTTCAATCAGCACGACTGAGCCTCGATACCGCGGCGCTGGCGGAACACCACGAAGTCGTCTGCGCCTTCATCAATGATGACCTCAGCGCCCCGGTGCTCGAACGTCTCGCCGCTGGCGGCACACGCCTGATCGCCCTGCGTTCGGCCGGGTACAACCATGTTGACCTGGCCGTGGCGAAACGTCTGGGGTTGTCGGTCGTGCGGGTTCCAGCGTACTCGCCGCACGCGGTGGCCGAGCATGCGGTGGCGTTGATCCTGGCGCTCAACCGGCGCCTGCATCGTGCTTACAACCGCACCCGCGAAGGGGATTTCAGCCTGCATGGGCTGACCGGATTTGACCTGGTGGGCAAGACGGTCGGTGTGGTCGGCACGGGGCAGATCGGTGCGACCTTCGCGAAAATCATGAACGGTTTCGGCTGTCAGCTACTGGCCTACGATCCTTACCCCAATCCGCAAGTCGAAGCCCTCGGCGCGCGTTATCTGAGTTTGCCGCAGCTGCTGGCCGAGTCACAGATCATCAGCCTGCATTGCCCGCTCAACGAACAGAGCAAACACCTGATCAACCGCGAGTCACTGGCGCACATGCAACCCGGCGCCATGTTGATCAACACCGGGCGTGGCGGTCTGGTGGACACGCCGGCGCTGATCGACGCGCTGAAGGATGGCCAACTGGGTTATCTGGGCCTGGATGTGTATGAGGAGGAAGCGCAGCTGTTCTTCGAGGACCGATCCGATTTGCCGCTGCAGGACGATGTGCTGGCGCGGCTGCTGACCTTCCCGAACGTGATCGTCACCGCGCACCAGGCCTTCCTGACCCATGAAGCCCTGGGCGCGATTGCCGCGACAACGTTGCAGAACATTGCAGCCTGGGCGGCGGGCAATCTGCAAAATCAGGTCGATGCTGGCTGAACCGGATCGAAGGTCATTTCCCCGCGCAGTGCAGCGTCGATGTCCGTGCTAGCATGCCGCGCATATTTGGAGGACCCATGGTCGAACACGATTTCCGCTATAGCCTGATGAACCCGCAACACACCCTCACCGAATGCCGCGCCCTGGTGCCGGGGCGTTATCAAGTCACCGGCAACGGCGGCTCGATTCGCAATAACGACGTGCTGGTCGTGACCCTCAAAGGTGCCAAGGACTTGTCCATGCGCCTGACCGTCGAAACGGTTCGCCACCTGATCAACCCGCCCGGCCAATGGGTCGCGGTAGCCAGTGGCCCGGTGTTCGGCGAACTGGCGATCCACACCTGGAAAGTCAACTGCGACAGCTGCGCCAAAGAGCTGAGTTTCGAGTTCGCGGTCGACGCCAAGCTGGGCAACAAGGCCGAAAAGCCTGCCGCTACTGCGCGGATTGCCGAGTTGGGCTGGAAGTCGGTCGGCGAGAAGCACCTGTGCCCGAAATGCCAGGAGCCTGCGTGATGAAACGCCTTGCTCTGACCGCGATGGTCGGCGCCAGCCTGCTGGGCTGCGCCGCTACGCCTGCGCAATTGCAACAAAACCGCAGCTACATTCTGGAATGGATCGGCGAACGCCCGCTGATGGATTACAGCCACCTGACCATCACCCTCGGTGAAGATGGCCGGGCTTATGGCAATGGCGGCTGCAACCACTGGTTCGCGCCGTACACGCTCGACGGCGACAAGCTGAGCTTCGGCAAGGTCGGCAGCACGCGCAAACTGTGCGCACCGGCGATCATGGAACAGGAAAAGCGCTTCCTCCAGGCCCTGGAAAACGTGCAGCGCTGGGATGTTTCGCCGATCGACCAGATGCGCTTCTGGCCGGCCGAAGGCAAGCCGCTGCGTTGGTGGCTTGAAGAGGGTTGATAACCCTCTGCTGAACCCTCTTGTGGTGAGGGGGATTTGTGGCGAGGGGATTTATCCCCGTTGGGTCGCGAAGCGGCTCCAAAAAAGGGACTGCTGCGCAGTCCAACGGGGATAAATCCCCTCGCCACAAAAGCCCCTGCGCAATCAGTTTTTAGCCTGCAACGCCTCTAGCTTCGCCATCACCCCCGCCGCTGTCTGCTCGCCCATCAGCTGTTCGCGCACCTTGCCCTTGTTATCGATGATGTACGTCACCGGCAACGCCTCACTGCGCGGCAATTCAAAAAGCTCTGCCGGGTCAGAAGCCAATACGGTGAACCTGATCCCCAGTTTCTCACTGGCACTTTTCAGCTCTTCGCCCTGCACATTGTCGAAGTTGACCCCGAACACACCGATCTTCCTGTCCTTCAACTGATCGGCCAGCCCGTTCAACTCCGGGATCTCGGTCCGGCACGGACCACACCATTCGGCCCAGTAATTGAGCACCAGCCATTGTTTGTCCAGACGTTCGGCGGCGACTTTATGGCCGTTCTGATCGATGCCATAGTCGTTGCCGCAGCCCCCCAGCATCAACGTCCCGAAGATCGCCAGTGCCGCTGCCAGTCGCCTTGTCATATCGTGATCCTTGTTCAAAATTAAATGCGCCTGCGACCCATCGCCTCCCAAGGTTCTGGATTACGCGCTGCACAGTTAGAATAGCCGCCACCTTACGCAAGATGCGACCCGCACATGACCGATCTGACGCTTTATCACAACCCGCGCTGCTCGAAATCCCGCGGTGCGCTCGAACTGCTCGAAGCCCGTGGCCTGACGCCGACCGTGGTCCGCTACCTCGAAACCCCGTTGGATGCCGCGCAACTGCAGAGCCTGCTGAAAAAGCTCGGCCTCAGCGCACGGCAACTGCTGCGCACCGGTGAGGATGAGTACAAAACCCTCAACCTCGCCGACGCCAGCCTGAGCGAGGCGCAATTGATCGCCGCCATCGCCGCGCACCCGAAACTGATGGAGCGGCCAATTCTCGAAGTCGGCGACAAAGCCATCATCGGCCGTCCGCCGGAGAACGTGCTGGAGTTGCTGCCGTGAGCGCGCCGTACATTCTGGTTCTGTATTACAGCCGCAGCGGCTCGACCAATGAAATGGCCCGGCAGATCGCCCGTGGTGTCGAGCAGTCCGGGATGGAAGCGCGCCTGCGCACCGTGCCGGCGATCTCCACTGAGTGCGAAGCGGTGTCGCCGGACATTCCGGACGAAGGCGCGCTGTACGCCAGCCTCGATGACCTGAAGAACTGCGCGGGCCTGGCCCTCGGCAGTCCGACGCGCTTCGGCAACATGGCGGCACCGCTCAAGTATTTCCTCGACGGCACCAGCAACCTGTGGCTGACCGGCGCACTGGTAGGCAAACCGGCCGGTGTGTTCACCTCCACCGCGAGCCTGCACGGCGGTCAGGAAACCACGCTGTTGTCGATGATGCTGCCGTTGCTGCACCACGGCATGCTGATCACCGGCCTGCCTTACAGCGAATCCGCGTTGCTGGAAACCCGTGGCGGCGGCACGCCATACGGCGCCAGTCATCACGCCGGCGCCGACGGAAAACTCGGTTTGAATGAACATGAAGTGGCGCTGTGCCGAGCCTTGGGTCTGCGGCTGGCGAAGACCGCGCAAAAGTTGGTGAGCTGACATGGCCAAAAAGCCGAAGGTACTGCCTTCCATTGAATGGCTCGAACCGCGGGTTCGGGCGATGCGCGTCATCAGCCTGCTGTGCTACTTCGGTCTGGTGGGGTTGCTCTGCGCTTATTACCTGGTGGTCGCCGACTTGCATGGCGCGCGACCGTGGGTGATTCTGTTGATCGAACTGGTGCCGTTGCTGTTGCTGGCGCCGGGGATGATCCTCGGCAGCGCGCGCGGGCATTCGTGGATGTGTTTTGTGGTGAACCTGTATTTCATCAAGGGCGCGCTGGCGGCGTATGACCCGAACCGGCAGGTGTTCGGGTTGCTGGAGATGGGCGCGAGTCTGGCGGTGTTCTGTTCGGCGCTGTTGTATGTGCGGTGGCGGTTTCAGTTGAGCCGCAGGTTGGCTGGCGAGGGCGAGATCTCCGTCGCCTGAGCTGACGCCTTCGCGAGCAAGCCCGCTCCCACATTGGAACGTATTCGACATGAGAACGCGGTCAAATGTGGGAGCGGGCTTGCTCGCGAAGGGGGCGACTCGGTGTCAATGATTGACGGTGTACGCCAGCATCATCGAAATCTGACTCATCGGCCGCCCACCACTCTCTTCATGCCACTGGTTGAACACGCCCTGCACCGTCGCCAGATCCCGCAGACTGGTCGGCACTTTGTCGACGATCTTCTGCGCATTCAACGCCGCCACCACGTCGTAGCTCGGCACAAACGTGTCCTTGCCGACCATCCGCAAGAACCGCGGCGCTGACAACCCGCCCAGTTGATGACCGCGTTTTTTCAGACAGGTCCACAACCCGACAATATCGGTCACCGGCCAATCGGCGATCAACGCGCCAAAGCTGCCCTGCTCATGCGCCACGTCCAGCACGAACTGCGCATTGCGCGGCACGCTCTTGAGCTTGCCCAGGTGGCGGATGATCCGCGCGTCCTGCATCAGGCGTTCAAGGTGTTCGGCGCTCATCAGCACGACTTTTTCCGGGTCGAACTTGAAGAACACTTCTTCGAAAGCCGGCCACTTCGCGTCCACCAGGCTGTGTTTGAGCCCGGCGCGGAACACGCGCAACGCCATGGTCGAGAGGTAGCGGTCATCGCTGATCTTGCGCAATTGCGCCGGGGTCTTGGGAACGGGCAGATGGGCTTCCAGTTCAGCCGCTGAACCGAATCGGTTCAGACAGTATTCGTGCAGCCACTTGTAATCGCGCATGCCCTCTCCTGAGGTTAACGAAAAACCTGTGGGAGCGGGCTTGCTCGCGAAGGCGGTGTGTCAGCCAACATAAATGCTGAATGACACACCGCCTTCGCGAGCAAGCCCGCTCCCACACAATTTGTGTCAGAGGTTGATGACATTGACGAACCGCGAAGCTGCGGTTTCGTCGATCTTCAAACTGGTGAAGTCAAACAGGTTACGGTCCGCCAGTTGCGACGGCTGCACATTCTGCAAGCTGCGGAAAATGCTTTCGGTGCGACCCGGTGTCTTGCGCTCCCAGTCCTGCAGCATGTCCTTGACCACCTGACGCTGCAGGTTTTCCTGCGAGCCGCAGAGGTTGCACGGGATGATCGGGAATTGCTTGAGGTCCGAGTAGGCCTGAATGTCTTTTTCGTTGCAGTAGGCCAGCGGCCGGATCACCACGTTGCGGCCATCGTCGGCGCGCAACTTCGGCGGCATGGCCTTGAGCGAGCCGTTGAAGAACATATTGAGGAAGAACGTCTCGACGATGTCGTCGCGGTGATGACCGAGGGCCATTTTGGTCGCACCGATTTCATCGGCGAAGGTGTAGAGCGTGCCACGACGCAGGCGCGAACACAGCGAGCAGGTGGTCTTGCCTTCCGGGATCAGCTCCTTGACCACCGAGTAGGTGTCTTTCTCGACGATGTGGTACTCGATGCCCAGGGTTTTGAGGTACGCCGGCAGCACGTCTTCAGGGAAACCCGGCTGCTTCTGGTCCATGTTCACGGCCACGATCTCGAATTTGATCGGGGCGACTTTCTGCAAATGCATCAGCACATCGAGCATGGTGTAGCTGTCCTTGCCACCGGACAGGCAGACCATGACCTTGTCGCCGTCTTCAATCATGTTGAAATCGGCAACAGCCTCACCGGCCTGTCGGCGAAGGCGCTTTTGCAGTTTGTTCTGGTTGACCGTGAGAGTGCCCATGACGCGAAATCCGTGAGGTGTGACGAAAGGCCGGCATTTTACGCAAAAACGCCTCGGTGGCGAAGAGCCTACTATCCCCTGTGGGAGCGGGCTTGCTCGCGAAAGCGGTGTGTCAGTCGACATCAATACAATCTGACACACCGCCTTCGCGAGCAAGCCCGCTCCCACAGGGATTGTTGCTGACAGTCCCAACGGCGATTAGCAGAAGGCTTTACAGCGCGATTTGCTCTAAGCCCTATCACCTGTGGGGTTAAGTCCTTTCTATACTGCGAATTGAGGTCGCACACATATCCAGACCTTTCTTACGTGGCCACTTTGGCCTGTAGGCGCTCCACCGGGGGGCGACGGTAAAACAAGAGGAGTGACTGGCATGATCCATCACGTAGTGGGGCTATTCACCCACCCCGACCAGGAATGGAAAGAAATCCGTGGCGACCAAGAGGAAAGCATCAGCCACATGTACCTGACCCACACGCTGATTCTGGCGGCGATCCCCGCCGTGTCGGCGTTTATCGGCACCACACAGGTCGGCTGGGTCATTGGCAGCCGAGCGCCGGTGATGCTGACGACAGAGAGTGCGCTATGGATGACGATCATGTCGTACCTGGCGATGCTCGGCGGCGTTGCAGTGATGGGCGCGTTCATCCACTGGATGGCGCGCACCTATGACGCTAATCCGAGCCTGGCCCGTTGCGTTGCGTTTGCGACCTATACCGCGACCCCGCTGTTCATTGGCGGCCTCGCGGCGCTGTACCCCCACATGTGGCTGGGGATGATCGTCGGGACGGCGGCCATCTGCTATACGGTGTATCTGTTGTATGTGGGACTACCCACTTTCATGAACATTCCATCAGACGAGGGATTCCTGTTTTCAAGTTCGGTGCTCGCCGTAGGCCTGGTGGTGCTGGTGGCCATTATGGCGTTCACGGTGATTGTCTGGGGACTCGGCGTGGGGCCGGTCTATACAAATTAGCAACACACCACCCAAAAACAAGATCTGCCAATACAGGCCGCCGCAGGGCGGCCTTCTAATGTGAGGGTAACAACCACTCGGCGCCTCGGCGATTCGCAAGCCCCCAGGGTTGCGGCATACTCAACGTCTCTGGAGATCCATCAAGCATGCCCGAGCAACTCAATATCCGCGTCGAAGACTGTTTCCAACAAGCCGAATCCTTTTTCAAACGAACCTTTCAACGCCCCGTGGTGAGCCTCAAGCTGCGCGGGCAAAAAGCCGGTGTCGCGCATCTGCACGAGAATCTGCTGCGCTTCAATCCGCAGTTGTACGGTGAAAACACCGAAGACTTCCTCAAACAGACCGTGGCCCACGAAGTGGCGCACCTGATCGCTCATCAGCTGTTTGGCGATCGCATTCAGCCCCACGGCGAAGAGTGGCAATTGATCATGCGCGGCGTGTACGGACTGCCGCCCAATCGTTGCCACACCTATGACGTCAAGCGTCGCAGCGTGACCCGCTATATCTACAAGTGCCCGTGCGTCGATAGCGATTTCCCGTTTTCGCCGCAGCGCCATGGTCTGGTGCGGCAAGGACGGCGGTATTTGTGCCGACGTTGTCGTAGCACGTTGGTGTTCAGTGGGGAGATGCGGGTCGAGTGAATCAGCTTTGTGGTGTTTGGGCCGGCCTCTTCGCGGGCAAGCCCGCTCCCACAGTGATCGGCGTCGGTCACAAATGTTGAGCACAAAACCAATACCTGTGGGAGCGGGCTTGCCCGCGAAGAGGCCGGGTCAGGCGCTAGAGAACCACCTTGGCTCGCCGCAACTCGGCAATCCGCTCGGCACTAAACCCCAACTCCTCCAACACCTGATCCGTATGCTCACCTAGTGCCGCACCGATATGCCGCGGCTTTGGCAACCCGTCCGAGAACTTCAAAGGACACGCCATCTGCGCCTGGCTCGTCCCGTCCCCCCTCGGCACGTCGGTCACTACCTCCCGAGCCTGCAACTGCGGATGCCGAACCGCCTCACTCAATGTCAACACCGGCTCGACACACGCATCAAGCTCGGCAAACAGCGCACACAATTCGGTAAAGTCGTGTTTCTCGAATTCGGTCTGCAGCGCGTCCTTGAGCTTCTTTTGCCGGGCGGGTTGAGGCGACAAGCCCAGGGCCGCCAGCTCCTCCAGCCCCAGCGCCGTGCACAGTTGCTTCATGAAGGCCGGCTCCAGACTGCCCACCGATAACCAACGGCCATCCCGCGAACGGTAATAGTCATAGAAACTGCCGCCATTGAGCATCTGGTCCTCCCTGCCCGCTTCCTCGCCGCAGGCCAGATACCCGGCACCGGCCATGGCGTTCAGGCTGAACGCGCAGTCGGTCATGCTCACATCCAGATGCTGCCCCAACCCGGTTTGCTGCCGGGCAATCACCGCTGCCAGCAGGCCTATAACCCCATGCAACGAGCCACCGGCGACATCCGCCACTTGCATGCCCAAAGGCAATGGCCCGCTCTCGGCGCGGCCGGTGTAGCTCGCCAGCCCCGCCAGCGCCAGGTAATTGATGTCGTGGCCGGCGCGGTCCTTGTAGGGGCCGGTCTGACCGTAACCGGTGATCGACACGTAGATCAGCTTCGGGTTGATCGCCTTCAACGCTTCATACCCCAGGCCCAGACGTTCCATTACGCCGGGACGGAATTGTTCCAGGACAATGTCGTAGTCCTGCAACAATTGCTTGATCACCTCCAGCGCCTCGGGCTGCTTGAGGTCCAGCGCGAGGCTGCGCTTGTTGCGGTTGAGGTAGGCGTGGCTGGCCGAGACGCCCTGGTCATGGGGCGGCAGCACGCGCAGCAGGTCCATGCGGTTCGGCGATTCGATGCGCAACACCTCGGCGCCCATGTCCGCCAGTAATAGCGAGGCAAACGGCCCCGGGAGCAGTGTCGAGAAATCCAGAACCTTGAGTGATGCCAGTGGACCGAGCATGAGCGATCTCCGTAAACAATGCTTCCAGCCTAGGCAGGCAACGCGATTGCAGCAATCACCTGATGTGTCAGCAACTGTGACCGTTACGCTCAAATCGCAGGCATGAAAAAACCCGCCGAAGCGGGCTTTTCCTTTACTGCCAGTGTTACTTGACGTTGCTTGGGGTTGGGCCTTCGGCCACACCCAGGTCGTCTTCTTCACGCTCGTCGGCAATGCCGCGACCGCCAGAAGCCAACTCGGATTGCAGCACATCGGTATCCAGTTCCTTGACCCACTTCGCCACAACGATGGTGGCAACGGCGTTGCCGACCAGGTTGGTCAATGCACGGGCTTCGGACATGAAGCGGTCGATACCGAGGATCAGCGCCAGGCCGGCAACCGGCAGGTGGCCGACAGCGGACAGAGTGGCGGCCAGTACGATGAAGCCCGAACCCGTCACACCTGCGGCGCCTTTGGAGGACAGCAGCAACACCACCAGCAACGTGATCTGGTGAGTGATGTCCATGTGCGTGTCGGTTGCCTGGGCAATGAACACCGCCGCCATGGTCAGGTAGATCGCAGTACCGTCGAGGTTGAATGAGTAACCGGTCGGGATCACCAGACCCACGACGGATTTCTTCGCGCCCAGACGCTCCATCTTGATCAGCATGCGTGGCAGTACCGATTCCGAGGAGGAAGTACCCAGTACGATCAACAGTTCTTCACGGATGTAGCGAATCATTTTCAGGACGCTGAAGCCGTGGGCGCGAGCGATACCGCCCAGCACGATCAGGATGAACAGCAGGCAAGTGATGTAGAAGCAGGCCATCAACTGACCCAGTTGCACCAGCGAACCGACACCGTAGGCACCGATGGTGAACGCCATGGCGCCGAAGGCACCGATGGGCGCGAGCTTCATGATCATGTTGATGATGTTGAACATCACGTGGGCGAAGCGATCGATGAAGTCCAGGATCGGCCTGCCGTAGGCACCCAGGCGATGCAGGGCGAAACCGAAGATCACCGAGAACATCAACACTTGCAGGATGTCGCCCGTGGCGAACGCGCCAAAGATCGTGTTCGGGATCACGTTCAGCAGGAAGCCAACGACGCTTTGATCAGCACCGGCCGCCACGTATTGGGCCACTTTCGAGGCATCCAGAGTGGTCACGTCGATGTGCATGCCGTTGCCCGGCTGGACAATGTTGACTACCAACAGGCCGACCAGCAAGGCGATGGTCGAAACGATTTCGAAGTAGAGCAGCGCGTAACCACCGGTCTTGCCGACCGACTTCATGTTCTGCATGCCGGCGATACCGCTGACGACGGTGCAGAAAATGATTGGCGCGATAATCATTTTGATCAGTTTGATGAACCCGTCACCCAGCGGCTTGAGGGCCACACCGGTCTGCGGGTAGAAGTGACCAAGCAGGATGCCGATGGCGATGGCAACGATCACCTGGAAATACAGGGATTTGTACAGTGGCTGACGAGTCGTCATTGCAAAGATCCTCAAGAGCGTCCCGCGACAACATCCATCTGTTGTCAACGACACCTCATTTGCGAACCCTCCTGCACTGGAGGGATTTGTTTTGTCGAGCTGCGCAACGGCAGGCATCTGCTCGTTGTATCGCAAGTGGCGTGCCACCTTTGCCAAACCCCCTGCATGCCTTTTGTCATCAGTGGTTACAGGTATAACGTGCCACTCGCTCACCACAAATCAGTGGCGGATTTCCGCCCATCCGCCAGACCTCGTCCTGCAATTTGGCGGATATCCGCCTTGTTCATTCGCAGGCAGCATGACTACCATCCGTCGTTCAATGACGGATCTGCCTGTTATGCGCGAACGCACCATCGCCAGTCATTTCGCCCGTGCCGCCCTCGGTGGCGCGCGCCGCCTCGGCCACGACTGTTCAGAGCTGTTGCAACAACTCGGCATCAGCCCGGAGTTGCTTGATGAGCCGCGTGCGCGAATCGCGCCTGAACAGTTCACCCGACTAATCCAGGGTTTGTGGTTGGTACTCGACGACGAATACCTCGGTTTCGGACCGGTCCCGAGCAAAACCGGCAGCTTCGCGATGATGTGCCACGCCGTGATTCACTGCCGCAATCTCGATAAGGCGCTGCATCGCGGCATATTGTTTTATAGCCTGTTCCCCGAGGGTCCGCGGCTGACCCTGGCGCGCGAAGACGAAATGATCCGCCTGAGCCTCGACGACTCGCAGTTCCGCGACCCGGACCATTTCCTCACCGAGAGCCAGCTGATGGTCTGGCATCGACTCGGCAGCTGGCTGATCGGCCAGCGCATGCGGCTGGAGCAGGCGACGTTCAGTTACCCGAGGCCCGCGCACGGCGCCGAATATGACTTGCTGTTCCCCTGCCCGATGGAGTTTTCCGCGCCGCAGAGCAGCCTGCTGTTTCACAGTCGCTACTTGAACATGCCGTTGTTGCAAGACGAACGAACCCTCAAGCATTTTCTCGAACGCTCGCCCGCCGACCTGTTGTCGCGCCCGGACGACGGCGACAGTCTGAGCAGCCAGTTGCGCCGCTTGCTCAGCCGCGACAGTGCACGCTGGCCGGACCTGGAAGCGGTGGCCGCGCACCTGCACATCAGCCCGCAGACGTTGCGTCGGCACTTGCGTGAAGAGGGCTCGAGTTTTCAGGAGTTGAAGGATCAGTTGCGCCGGGACATTGCGATTTATCACCTGGGGCGCGCGGATTTGTCGTTGCAACAGATTGCCGAGCAGCTGGGATTTTCCGAGCCTTCGGCGTTTCATCGGGCGTTCAAGAAGTGGACGGGGTTGACGCCCGGCGCCTACCGCGCCCAGGAGAATTGAGGCCATTTGTTCAGTTTTTGTATTGAATGAGCCGGCCTCTTCGCGAGCAAGCCCGCTCCCACAGGGGATCTTCGGTGTAGATCCATTGTGGGAGCGGGCTTGCTCGCGAAGAGGCCCGATGAAGCCCCCCCTAAAACTCCCGGTCACACCACCGGAAAATGAATCCGGAACGCCGCGCCGCCCATGGGTGAATCACCGAGGGTCAGCTTCGCGCTGTAGCTCTCGATGATGTCCTTGACCACCGCCAACCCGATCCCCTGCCCCGGATGCTGACGGTCCAGCCGTTCGCCGCGCTGCAGAATCCGCGCCCTCTGATCCGGCGGCACACCGGGCCCGTCGTCCTCGACGCACAACTCGATCCCGCTCAGGGTTTCGCGCACACTGATGCGCACTTCGCCGAGGCACAGGCGATAGGCGTTCTCCAGCAAATTGCCCATCATCTCCAGCAAGGCGCCCTGCTCGATCGGCACATAACAGTGTTCCGGCAGATCAAAAGCCACCCGCACGCGCTTGTCGCGGTAGACCTTGTCCAGCGTATCGCAGAGGCTTTGCAGCACCGGCCGCAGCCGCACCTGATGGCGCACCAGACCGCTTTTGCGCAGGCTGGCGCGCTGCAACTGATAGCTGATTTGCTGGCTCATGCGCTCGATCTGGGTTTGCAGCACCCAGGCCTGATCACGATCTTCCGGCCGCTGGGCCATGTCCTCGCTGACCCCTTGCAACACGGTCAACGGGGTTTTCAGGCTGTGGGCCAGGTCGTCGAGGGAATCGCGATAACGGCTGCGTTGTTCGCGCTCGCTGTGCAGCAACCGGTTGAGGGAGCCGGTCAGGCGCAGCAGCTCGCGCGGGTGCTGTTCGCTGAGGCTTTCGCGGGTGCCGCTTTCGATTTCGTCGAGTTCCTGACTGAGCCGGCGCAACGCCTGCAAGCCCCAGGTCAGGCCGATCCACAGCAACGCGAGCAGCACCAGCAGCGCGGCGCCGAAGCCCAGGTAAAGGTTTTCCCGCAGGCCTTCGAGGGTGACTTCGTATTCGCGCACCGGTTGCAGGGCGACGATGCTGAACGCCGCGCTTTTGCCGCCGAGCAGTTTGACTTCGACGTCATAGATGAAGAACTCCTGACCGTTGGCTTCGCTGATCCTGGCGAACTCGTTACCGCGCCCGTCGTAACGCGGTTTGTAATTGATGTTCTCTTCCCGAGTGCCTTTCGAGCGCCACACCAGGTGGCCTTCGCGGTCATAGATGTAGCCGAGCAAACGGCTGTCGGTGAGGTTGAAGCGCTCGTCGGGCAACTGCGCCGGCATCTGCAAGCGGTTGCCGTCGACCCGGGCGGCGGAAATCAGCGTGGTGACGTCCGACGCCAGGCGTTGCTCGATGGAATCCTGCAACGCGAGGCTGAACGCGCCCTGCATCGCCGGCAGCAACGCCAGCATGAACAACACCGCCAACAGGGTGGCGGCCAGCATCAAGCGGACACGAAGCGAACGAATCAAGTGCAGCGCTCATTGAACAGGTAGCCGAGGCCGCGCACGGTGTCGATCGGCTTGAACCCGGCCGGCCCCTCAAGTTTGCGGCGCAGACGGCCTACCAGCACTTCGATCACGTTCGGATCGCGCTCGTCGTCATCCGGGTAGAGCTGCTCCATCAAGCGGTCCTTCGCCACCACTTGCTGGTGATGACGCATCAGGTACTCGAGAATCCGGTACTCATACGCGGTCAGCGCCAGCGGCTGTTCGTCGAGGGACGCCTGTTTGCGATTGAGGTCGAGCAGCAGCGGCCCGGCGACGATAGTCGACTGGGTGAAGCCGCTGGAGCGGCGCAGCAAGGCGTTCAGGCGCGCATCCAGCTCTTCGAACTGGAACGGCTTGACCACGTAATCGTCGGCACCGGCGGCGAGGCCTTCAACTTTGTCCTGCCAGTTGCCGCGCGCGGTAAGGATCAGGATCGGAAAGGTCTTGCCCCGGGAGCGCAACTGGCGGATCAGGTCGAGCCCGCCCATGCCCGGCAACCCGAGATCGATCACCGCCAGGTCATGGTTGAACTGCTCGGTCTGGTACAACGCCTCTTCGGCGTTGGCCACGGACTCGACCACGTGGCCGCTGTCCGTCAGGCGGGTTTGCAGGTGATGGCGCAACAGTGCTTCATCTTCGACGACCAGCAGTTTCATGACGCGCTCCCGGGCAAACGACTTTTCCAGCGGCACAACACGGTATTTTCAAGACAGATCATAGCGGCCCGAAAGGTCCTCTGGACGGAGTTTAATGCCATTGTGCGACACCGACACGCTGGCGTAAGTGGCGGAGTAATCGGCCGGGTTGTTCTGTTGGCCCAAATGCGCCCCCCAGGCACTGCCCTGACTGACCACGTCGATGGCGCTGAAGCTTTTCAGGCTGAGGGATTTCTTGTCCTTCTCGGCGCTCTTGCGAAGCACCTGGTTGGCGAGACTGTCGTCGGAAGCGAACGCCGCAGTGCTCGCGCTTAAAACGGTGAAGGCCAGCAGCAGGTTTTTAAAGCCAGTCATTAGGGAAATCCTCATGCGCAGGTGCTTTGGGTACGGCACTACATTACGCACCGGCCCCTGAACTCCCCCTGAACGCAGGCTGAACCTGAGCTGAATCAAATCGACTAGGCTGTATTGATGACTCTTTGCAGGAGATCCGACCATGCGCGTATTCCTCGCTTTGCTTTTGCTGGCCTTGAGCGGGCTCAGTCAGGCGGCCATCAAGACTCAGGAAATCCCTTATCAGAGCCCCGACGGCACGAAACTGATCGGTTATTACGCCTACGACGACGCAATAAAGGGCCCGCGCCCGGGCGTGGTGGTGGTGCATGAATGGTGGGGGCTCAACGACTACACCAAGCGTCGCGCCCGCGATCTGGCCGGTCTGGGCTATAGCGCGTTAGCCATCGATATGTATGGTGACGGCAAGAACACCGAGCACCCCAAGGACGCCATGACCTTCATGCAGGCCGCATTGAAAGACAGCGCTGCGTCCAGCGCTCGATTCCAGGCCGGGCTCGATCTGTTGAAGAAACAGGCGCAAACCGACCCGAACAAGGTGGCTGCCATTGGTTATTGCTTTGGCGGCGCGGTGGTACTGAATGCGGCACGCCAGGGCTTGCCGCTGCTGGGCGTGGTGAGCTTTCACGGGGCGCTGGCGACGAAAGCGCCTGCGACGCCGGGCAGCGTGAAGGCGAAAATCCTGGTCGAGCATGGCGCTCTGGACAGCATGGTGACGGCGGATAATGTGGCGGCGTTCAAGAGCGAGATGGACAAGGCCGGGGCCGATTATCAATTCGTCAGCCTTGAGGGTGCCAAGCATGGGTTCAGTAACCCGGATGCGGATCGCCTGGGCCATGGCGATCATGGTGGGCCGGATATCGGTTACAGCAAGGCGGCGGATGAAAAGTCGTGGGCGGACATGCAGGCGTTCTTCAAGAAGATTTTTGGTTGATCAGGTAGACCGCGGCGCGGCCATTCGCGAGCAAGCCCGCTCCCACAGTTGACCGCGCACTCATGTTGGATAGGGTCGAATGTGGGAGCGGGCTTGCTCGCGAATGGCCACGCCTCGGTCTAACGTCAGGGCTACCCAGCTTCAAGGCAACCCGGCAAAATGCCCGACATGAATTCCCTCCCCGCCCTGCCCGCTTGCTGCACTCCGCTCGATGCCCATTGGCCGCTGCCGTTGGTGCTGCCCGATACGGTGCTGCTGAGCACCCAATTCGACACCTCGCAACTGGCCATCGATGATTTCCAGCGCAGCGCCATCGAGCCACCCGCGACTATCCAGCGCTCAGTCGCCAAGCGTCAGGCAGAATTTCTGGCCGGGCGGATTTGCGCGCGGGCCGCACTGCAACAGCTGGAAGGGCTGAATGTCGTGCCGGCCATTGGTGAAGACCGAGCGCCGGTCTGGCCGGCGCACATCAGCGGCTCGATCACCCACACCACCGGCCGGGCGGCGGCGATTGTCGCGCAGAAAACCCACTGGCGCGGCTTGGGCATGGACCTGGAAAACCTGCTCAACCCTGAACGGGCGGAACGCCTGGCCGGGGAGATTCTTACGCCCGCGGAGTTGCAACGCATGGCCGCCGGGCCTCGCGATCAACTGGCGATGCTGGTGACGCTGACGTTTTCGGTAAAGGAAAGTCTGTTCAAGGCGCTCTACCCGATCGTTCAGCAACGCTTTTATTTTGAACATGCCGAA
Source organism: Pseudomonas sp. LBUM1670 (assembly GCF_059695695.1). Classification (NCBI taxonomy): domain Bacteria; kingdom Pseudomonadati; phylum Pseudomonadota; class Gammaproteobacteria; order Pseudomonadales; family Pseudomonadaceae; genus Pseudomonas; species Pseudomonas sp. LBUM1670. The sequence continues at coordinate 4,245,592 of NZ_CP166783.1, forward strand.
GTGCTGGAGTGGAGCGAGGCTGGTGAGGTGCGGTTGCGGTTGCTGACCGATCTGTCCAGTGAATGGCAAAAGGGTACGGAGCTGGATGCGCAGTTTGGGGTGATGGATGGGCAGTTGTTGAGTCTGGTCAGTATCAAGGCCTGAGGATTTTCGGTGCCTTCCACGGCCTCTTCGCGGGCAAGCCTCGCTCCTACATAAACAACGCATTCCTGTAGGAGCGAGGCTTGCCCGCGAAGGCGATAGACCAGACAACGAAGATCTCAGCGCTTCTCCTGATTCCTCGGCCAACTCAGGCTAAAGCAAGCCCCGCCCAAACTCTTGCTCTTGCTGATCAACGCCCTTCCGTCGTGCCAATGGATGATCCGCCGCACGATCGACAAGCCCAACCCATGCCCGCCCGACGCGCGGGTTCTGCTGTCATCCAGTCGCAGGAACGGCGTAAAGATTTTCTCCCACGCCGATTCGGGAACGCCCGGCCCGTCGTCTTCTATATCCACCCGACACCGCTGCTGCCCCACCTGATAACTCACGGTCACCCGCGATTGCGCATGACGCATGGCGTTGCTCACCAGGTTCTGAATCGCCCGGTGTAAATAGCGCGGTTCGGCTTCGACCCAGGCGTCGTCACAATCGGCCGCCGACAGGCACAACCCGCGCTGCACCGTGACGTCGGCGCGCAGAGGCGCCAACTCTTCGATCACCTGATTGACCAGCGCATCCAGATCGATGCGCTGGAAATTCAGCGCCGGCGAACCCTGTTCCAGCCGCGCGTAGGTGAGCATCTCGTCCACCAGCCGGTCGAGATCCTCGATGTCGTGGTCCATGCCTTCGCAATATTTCTCCAGGGCCTGAGGCGTGGTGGCCGAGCCGATCATCTCCAGGCCAAAACGCAGGCGTGCCACCGGCGTGCGCAACTCGTGGGAGACCGCACGCACCAGCTCGCGCTGGATCGCCAGCAACTGCTGCAAGTGTTCGGCCATGCCGTTGAACGCCGACGCCAGGCGCCCGACCGAGTCCGCGCCGCGTGCCGGCACGCGGGTTTCCAGGCTGCCTTTGGCGATGCGCGTGGCCGCTGCTTCGAGGCCACGCAAACGGCGCTCCAGTTGCCGCACCAGCAAATAGACGATCAAGCCGATCAGGCTCAAACCGAGGGCCGCGATCAGCACCAACCATTCCGGCGGATAAGGATTCATCTGGTACAGCGGACCGATTTCCAGTACCCACGGCGTACCGACCATGCCGGCAAACACCCGGATCGAATCGCCCCCCTTGCCCAGCGCCATCACCGTGTCGCCTTCGGCCACGCGGCGGCTCTGGTCTTCATCCATGTCCGCCTCATTGATCGTGACCAGCCGCAGATTGAAACCGAAGCCCTTTTCCTCCTTTATCTGCGCCAGACGCTTGGGTTGCTCGGCCACCGGGACGCGCACCAGTTCGTCGGCGAGCAGGTAAATCGTCGCTCGGGCCAGTTGCTCGCTGATCTGCTGCACCTCGCCGGTCAGCATCAACTGTTCCTTGTCGCTGACCAGTCGATACACCTTCGCCGCATGGGGGCCGGTTTGTTCCACCAGTGCCTGGCCGCGCAGCACGCGGGTGCGCTGGGTCATATCGAGGTCGGTCTGGGCGAAGGTTTTCAGCGCCAGCGGAATCCCGAGCAGTCGCTCCCACACCAGCAAGGCGCGGTGACGCTGGGTTTCGTTCATGGGTTGCAGATTGTCGGCCATCAGCGAAAACGTGCCATGGGCCAGGCGCTCACGGTATTGCTCGCTGCGCACCTGGTTGAGCATGTGCAACGCCAGCACGCCGAGCACCGCTACCAGAATCAGCGCCGCGCACATGCCGCCATAGATGCGCAGGAAGATAGAATTCACAGCGACGAGTCTTCGCAGGCTTCGGGCACGAACAGGTAGCCTTTGCTGCGGATGGTCTTGATCAGACGCGGATGGTCCGGGTCGTCGCCGATCTTCGGCCGGATGCGCGAAATGCGCACGTCGATGGAGCGGTCCTGACCGTCATAACCGATGCCGCGCAGCGCGGTGAAAATCTCTTCCCGGGACAGTATTCGTCCGGCGTTGGCCACCAGCAGCCACAGCAGATCGAACTCGGCACTGGTCAGCTCAATGCCGTTGTCATTCAACCAGGCTTCACGCAAGGCGTTGTCGACCACCAGCGGACCGAACTGCAGACGCCGTTGTTTTTCCGGGACCGCCTCAGGTGCTTCACTGCGTCGCAACAGCGCCTGAATGCGCGCCAGCAGCAAGCGCGGGCGCACCGGCTTGCACACGTAGTCGTCGGCGCCCAGGTCGAGGCCGAGGATCTGATCGGTGTCGTCGGTGCGGGCGGTGAGCATCAGGATCGGGCCGTCGAACTTGTCGCGGACCTTGCGACAAATGCTCAGGCCATCTTCGCCCGGCAGCATCAGGTCAAGGATCACCAGGTCCGGTTTTTCATTGATGATGCGGGCTGCGGCCAAGGCGCCATTGCCCTCGATCGACACCCGCAGGCCATTGGCTTCCAGGTAATCGCGGGTCAGTTCGGCCAGACGCTGGTCGTCCTCCACAATCAATACCTGCCAGGCTTCTTGCTCCACGGTGACCTCTGCTTGCCAACAACACTTATAAGGAAGGATCCACCCGTCTTTTTGTAATGATTGGGGAGGATAAGAATGCGTATGCACCGGCCGATTGTATAAACGCCACTCGTCCAGAACACAAGCCGGCAAATGCGTTCGGACAGGCCGGTTTTTTGTGATAGGGTTCGCGCCCTTAAAAATCCGAATGGCTGTTTTCGATCGCTGAAAATCAGTGAACAACGGTCCGCTCCAGCTAGGTCGCGGCCTGCACGCCCGTTCCACCTTTCACACACAATTTACGCACAGGTTTATCCACAGGTAGTACGTTGCAACACCCCCCAAAACGCATTATCTTGTAGCACAGCGCTAAAAAAACCCTACATGTAGGGTTTTTGCTCAAAAGCCCAACCACATTTAAGACCAGAAACTCAAGCGCTTTATCGCCTGTTTATGGTTGAACCCAGCGTGATTTTACAAGCCCAAACCGCTCCTGCGGATGGCACCGTTTTTTCAGGTCGGTACGGCCAGAACGGTACGGGTGTTGCAGTCATTACTGTCACCCGGAATGGAATCCGGTTACGAGCCCAGGCCCGCGACCAAAGACTTCGGCAAGGACGCGGCATCATTAGCCTTTTTCCTACTGTCCCGAAGTTGTTATGCCCGACCCCCGTCGGCTGTAGTGCTTCAGGACAGAACGGTGGGCACCGTGACGGTGCCCAAACAAACATAGAGAATGTGGAGACAACCCCTAATGCAAACCGACACAACTCGCGAGAACCCGCAGGGCACCTTGCCGCAGGCCGCTGATTCGACTTCGGATCTGTCCGCCACCGCGCCTGGCCAACTGCGCGTGATCAAGCGTAACGGCACTGTCGTTCCTTACACCGATGACAAGATCACCGTCGCGATCACCAAAGCGTTTCTCGCAGTTGAGGGCGGCACCGCTGCCGCTTCGTCGCGAATCCATGACACCGTTGCGCGCCTGACCGAACAGGTCACCGCGACCTTCAAGCGTCGCATGCCGTCGGGCGGCACCATCCACATCGAAGAAATCCAGGACCAGGTTGAACTGGCCCTGATGCGTGCCGGCGAGCAGAAAGTGGCTCGCGACTACGTGATCTACCGCGACGGTCGTTCGAAACAACGCGCTGCCCACGCCCCGGCAGAAGAAGCGGTCAACGCTCACCCGTCGATCCGCATCACCCGCGCCGATGGCACCTTTGCGCCTCTGGACATGGGTCGCCTGAACACCATCGTCACCGAAGCGTGCGAAGGCCTGGCAGAAGTCGACGGCGACCTGATCCAGCGCGAAACCCTGAAAAACCTGTACGACGGCGTGGCACTGACCGACGTCAACACCGCCCTGGTAATGACCGCCCGTACTCTGGTCGAGCGTGAGCCGAACTACTCGTTCGTGACCGCCCGCCTGCTGATGGACACCCTGCGTGCCGAAGGCCTGGGCTTCCTTGGCGTCGCCGACAGCGCGACCCACCACGAAATGGTCGACCTGTACGCCAAGGCGCTGCCTGCGTACATCGCCAAAGGTATCGAATTCGAATTGCTGAACCCGGTCCTGGCCACCTTCGACCTGGAAAAACTCGGCAAGGCGATCAACCACGAGCGCGATCAGCAGTTCACGTACCTGGGCCTGCAAACCCTGTACGACCGTTACTTCATCCACAAGGACGGTATCCGCTTCGAACTGCCGCAGATCTTCTTCATGCGCGTGGCCATGGGCCTGGCGATCGAAGAGAAGCAGAAAGAAGACCGTGCGATCGAGTTCTACAACCTGTTGTCGTCCTTCGACTACATGTCCTCGACCCCGACCCTGTTCAACGCCGGCACCTTGCGTCCACAGCTGTCGAGCTGCTACCTGACCACCGTGCCGGATGACCTGTCGGGCATTTACCACGCGATCCACGACAACGCCATGTTGTCGAAATTCGCTGGCGGCCTGGGCAACGACTGGACCCCGGTTCGTGCGCTGGGTTCGTACATCAAGGGCACCAACGGCAAATCCCAGGGCGTCGTGCCGTTCCTGAAAGTGGTGAACGACACCGCCGTCGCCGTCAACCAGGGTGGCAAGCGCAAGGGCGCTGTCTGTGCCTACCTGGAAACCTGGCACATGGACATCGAAGAGTTCATCGAGCTGCGCAAGAACACCGGCGATGATCGTCGTCGTACCCACGACATGAACACCGCCAACTGGATCCCTGACCTGTTCATGAAGCGCGTCTTCGATGACGGCAAGTGGACCCTGTTCTCGCCATCCGAAGTACCGGATCTGCACGACCTGACCGGCAAGGCCTTCGAAGAGCGTTACGAGTACTACGAAGCCCTGTCCGAGTACCCGGGCAAGATCAAGCTGTTCAAGACCATCCAGGCCAAAGACCTGTGGCGCAAGATGCTGTCCATGCTGTTTGAAACCGGCCACCCATGGCTGACCTTCAAAGACCCGTGCAACCTGCGCAGCCCGCAGCAGCACGTCGGCGTGGTCCACAGCTCGAACCTGTGCACCGAGATCACCTTGAACACCAACAAGGACGAGATCGCCGTTTGCAACCTGGGCTCGATCAACCTGCCGAACCACATCGTCAACGGCAAGCTGGACACCGCCAAGCTGGAACGCACCGTGAACACCGCCGTGCGCATGCTCGATAACGTGATCGACATCAACTACTACTCGGTGCCGCAAGCGAAGAACTCCAACTTCAAGCACCGTCCGGTCGGTCTGGGCATCATGGGCTTCCAGGACGCTCTGTACCTGCAGCACATTCCTTACGGTTCCGACGCTGCCGTCGAGTTCGCCGACAAGTCGATGGAAGCGGTCAGCTACTACGCGATCCAGGCGTCCTGCGACCTGGCCGACGAGCGCGGCGCTTACGAGACATTCCAGGGTTCGCTGTGGTCCAAGGGCATCCTGCCGCTGGATTCGCAACAGATCCTGATCGAACAGCGTGGCCAGAAGTACATCGACGTTGACCTGAACGAATCCCTGGACTGGGCACCGGTTCGCGCCCGTGTACAGAAAGGCATTCGTAACTCCAACATCATGGCCATCGCACCGACCGCGACCATCGCCAACATCACCGGTGTCTCGCAGTCGATCGAACCGACCTACCAGAACCTCTATGTGAAATCGAACCTGTCGGGCGAATTCACCGTGATCAACCCGTACCTGGTTCGCGACCTGAAGGCTCGCGGTCTGTGGGACGCGGTCATGATCAACGACCTGAAGTACTACGACGGTTCGGTGCAGCAGATCGAGCGCATCCCGCAAGAACTCAAAGAGCTCTACGCGACCGCGTTCGAAGTGGACACCAAGTGGATCGTCGACGCGGCCAGCCGTCGCCAGAAGTGGATCGACCAGGCTCAGTCGCTGAACCTGTACATCGCCGGCGCATCGGGCAAGAAGCTGGACGTGACCTACCGCATGGCCTGGTACCGTGGTTTGAAAACCACTTACTACCTCCGCGCCCTGGCCGCGACCAGCACCGAGAAGTCGACCATCAACACCGGCAAGCTGAACGCTGTTTCCAGCGGCGGCAACCACGGTGAAGATTCGGTCCTGGCGGCTCCTGCCGGTCCAGCTCCAGTGCCGAAGGCTTGCGCCATCGACGAGCCGGATTGCGAAGCTTGCCAATAAGCTGAGCCGGTAGGCGCTGCGAAGCGCTTACTCGACAACCCCCGATCGGTCCTCTGGATTGGTCGGGGGTTTTCTTTTGCCCTGAGGAATGTGGTGACCGGTCTGGCCCCTTCGCGGGCAAGCCTCGCTCCTACAAGTTCGATGTTGTTCGCAAAAACGATTGAACGACATTAAACCTGTAGGAGCGAGGCTTGCCCGCGAAGGGGTCATCACAGACAACCAAGGAACTCAGCTCCCGATAAAAATCCCGGCCATAAAAAAACCCCTCTTGCGAGGGGTTCTTTGTGCAGCAATCAGCCAACCAACATCAGGTCATCTGAATGATGGTCTGCATGATGGTGCTCTGGGTCGAGATGGTCTTGGCGTTCGCCTGGTAGTTGCTCTGCGCCTTGATCAGGTCGACCAGTTCGCTGGTCAGGTTGACGTTGGACTCTTCCAGAGAGTTGGAGTGGATCTCGCCCAAGGTACCGGTGTTCGGCGCATCGTAGCCCGGGATACCCGACGCGTAGGTTTCTTTCCAACTGGTGCCGCCTACAGGCTGCAAACCTTGTTCGTTGGTGAAACTGGCGAGCGAGATCTGGCCGATGGCCTTGGTCTGGCTGTTGCTGAAGTTGGCCAGCATGATACCGCTGGTGTCGATGGTCAGGTTGGTGATCTGGCCCGTGGCGTAACCGTTCTGCGTAGGAATCGAACGCGCGGTGTCAGCGTTGAACTGCGTGGTATTGGTCATGGAGACGGTCACACCGGCCGGGTCGGAGGCAGCGCCGTTGGCTTTCCACACGCCATTGGTCACGGTACCTGGAATCCAGCCAGTGACCTTCAGATCAGGACTGACGATCGGCGCCGGGACGGCTGGAGTGGTCACCGAAACCAGCTTGCCCGAGGTGTCGAACACCATGGTCGAAGCGACCGGCGGGGAAGCGGCAAGAGTCGGGTCGCTGCCATTGGGGTTGCGACCATCGATCAAGGTGTAGGTTTGCCAAGTGTTCGCGCCAGTCTTGACCATGTATTGATCCATGGTGTGCTGGTTACCCTGAGTGTCGTAAATCGGGGTGCTGAACTGCTTGGTGAAAGTTTCCGACTTCGCCGGGTCGAACTTGTTGGCGGGAAGAGTCTGGTCGATGATCGGCGCCGTGGAGTTCAGGTTGATCGTCGACGAAACCATGGTGGTGGTTTTCGGTGCCAGGTTCGAGGTGTCGATGCGCAGGTCGGTCAACACACCGTTGACGATCTTGCCATTGGCATCCACACCGTAACCCTGCAGACGCGCAGAGCCATCGGTGTTGGTGACGTAACCGTCCTTGTCGACCTTGAACGTACCGGCACGGGAGTAGGACATCGAACCGTTGCTGTTCAGCACGAAGAAGCCGGAACCGTTGATGCCCATGTCCAGCACGTTGCCGGTGTTGTTGATGTCGCCCTGGGTGAACTGCTGGGAAACGCTGGCCAGGCGCACGCCGTTACCGACGGTCTTGCTGCCCGAACCCAGTTTGGTGGCCGAGTAAACGTCTTCGAATTCCGTACGGGACGATTTGAAACCGGTGGTCGCGACGTTGGCGATGTTGTTGCCGGTCACGTCCAGTTGTTTGTTGGCTGCATAGAGACCGCTAAGGCCGATATTGAAAGACATATTCCACTCCTTTGTGCCGTGTTAGTCGGCTCTACATACCAATGGTTTGTACTTTGGACAGGGCGACGCTGCCCAGCCCGGCGAGGTTGAGCATCAACTCGCCGCCGGTCTGGCTGATGGTCACGCTGTTGACGGTCGCCGGCAGGTTCGTCACCAGCGCGGTTGCCTTGCCGTCGTAGGTTGCGCTGGCACCGAAGGCGTACGTACCCGCCTTGGCCACTTCGCCGGCATCGTTCTTGCCGTCCCAGATGAAGCTGGCGTTGCCGGCTTTCTGGCTGCCCAGGTCGATGGTGCGGATGAGCTTGCCATCGGCATCAGTGATCTTGAGCTTGACCGGGTCGGCCGACGCGGGTACGGCGATCGTCCCGTTGAAGCTCTTGGCGGTATCGACCACGGCCTTGTCGCCCGGGGCGATGACCGAACGCCCCACCAGCGACGAAGCCTGCAAGGCCTGAGACGAGTTGTAGTTGCTGGCCAGGCCACTCACGGTGGTGTTGAGCGTGGTGATGCCTTCCAGGCTGCTGAACTGCGCCAACTGAGCAACGAACGCGCTGTTGTCCTGCGGTTCCAGCGGGTTCTGGTTCTTCAGCTGTGTCACCAGCAGTTGCATGAACGCGTCCTTGCCCAGGGACTTTTTGCCGGTGGCGCTGTTCGTCGCGGACGTCAGGCCGTCGGCACTGGCGCTGGTCTTGACCGAAGAGTTGGCCAGGATGTCTTTGAGGCTAATTCCGCTGGTGGTATCGGTAACACTCATCTGAGTCGCCCCTTATCACTGACCGAGGGTCAGGACCTTCTGCATCATGGTTTTGGCGGTGTTCATCATTTCGGCGTTGGTCTGGAACGAACGGCTCGCGGAAATCATGTCGGCCATTTCTTCCACCACGTTGACGTTCGGGTAGTAGACGTAACCCTTGGCGTCAGCCGCCGGATGGTTCGGTTCGTAGCGGGCTTCCAGGTTGCTCTGGTCTTCGACCACACCCAGCACCTGCACGCCCTGGCCTGCAGCGTCCTGGTTCTGGAACAGCGAATCGCTGCCGCCGCTCTGGCCACCCTGGAACATGGTGGCGAACACCGGGTGACGGGCGCGGTAGGTCTGGTCGATGCTCGACGAAACGGTTTCGGCGTTGGCGATGTTACTGGCGACGGTGTTCAGGCGAGTGGTCTGGGCACTCATGCCGCTACCGGCGATATTGAAAACACTGGCTAGAGACATGACTTACTCTCCACGCAGGGCGGATATCAGCCCTTTGAATTTGCTGTTGAGCAGGGTGAAGCTGGCCTGGAAGTTCACCGCGTTTTCCGCGTAGTTCGACTGTTCCAGCTGAGCGTCCACGGTGTTCTGGTCGATCGACGGTTGCATCGGCGTGCGATACAGCAGCGACTCGTCGCCATTGCCCAGGCCTTCCGCTTCGATATGACGGTTGTTGGTCATGTTCAAGGCGAAAGAGCCGTTCTTGGTTTTCTCGCTCTGCTCGGCGAGCACTTTCGAGAAATCCAGATCCCGAGCCTTGTAGTTCGGGGTGTCGGCGTTGGCGATGTTGTTGGCCAGGACTTCGGCACGCTGAGCGCGGAAGCCCAAGGCTTGTTCGTGGATACCGAGCGCTTTATCGAAGCTGATGCTCATGTCGGGAAACCTTCGGGTGACCTGATTTTTCGTACGATGAACTTAGCAAGCGGCGTGCCAATTCAGAAAAGCCCATAAACCGGGGCTTTGCGGGCAGGGGCAATGCGGCAATGACAGAAAAGCGGCAACGGGTTTCCGCCGCCTGCCGCTTTTCTGCCGCTTTCGGTTTGGGGCTCTGGGGCTCTGGGGCTGTTGGGTTGTGGGCATATCCGTTTCTGCGGTAACGGCTGACATTGGTTTCGCCCTTACGGCGAGTCACTTTCGAAAAGCGCGAAAGTAACCAAAGCGCTTTTGCCCCTTTCGTTCGGTGCCTCGCTAAGGCTCGGCATGCCCTCGCTCCGGTCCTGCTCCGTGGGCCCGCCGCCATCGGCCATCCATGGCCGGGGGCGGCTAACCCGGCATCCATTGCAGTGGTCTAATTTCCCCAGACACCCCGATAGGTGGAAAATACATCTACCGAGGAGTTTTTAATGACCGACAAACGTAGAAATTTTGACGATAGCTTCAAGCTTGAAGTCGTAAGAATGATCAAGGACAAAGGCCTGACCGTTCCGCAGGTCTGCCTGGATCTCAATCTTGGTGAGACGGCGGTTCGCCGATGGGTGCGTCAGTACGATGCTGAGATTCTTGGTGAATCCGGAATTGGCAAACCACTGACCGCTGAACAACAGCGGATTCGCCAGTTGGAGCACGAAAACCGCCAGCTCAAGATGGACAATGACATCCTAAAAAAGGCTACCGCCTTCTTTGCCCGCGAGCTGAAGTGACTTATCGGCTGGTCAGACAGTTGCAACAGAAGGCTTACTCAGTAGCGCAGGTCTGTCGTGTACTCAATGTCAGTCGATCCGGTTTCTATGAGGCCGGTAAGCGTGCTGCTGCGCCGGTGTCGATTTGTCCGGTCACGGTTCAGCTCAGGGCCTCGTTTAAGGAAAGTGAAGGCTGTTCCGGCAGCCGCCCGTTGCGCAATGCATTGCGTGGCAAGGGCATGGCGATAGGTCTTTATAAAATCCGCCGTTTGATGCGTGCCAACGGTTTGCGTTCGGCCTGGAAACCCAAGTTTGTCCATATCACCGACAGCAACCATGACCTGCCCATTGCCGAAAATGTGCTGAATCGTCAGTTCAATCCCGTGGCGCCGAACAAGGCTTGGGTGGCTGACATTACCTACATCCGAACCCGTAGCGGCTGGTTGTACCTGGCGGTGGTGCTGGATTTGTACTCCCGCAAAATCGTTGGTTGGTCCATGGCTCCGAACATGCCGGCGGAACTGGTGTGCAGCGCGATGCAACTGGCGATTGCTCAGCGTCAACCGCCACCGGGCCTGATCGCTCACTCTGACCGTGGCAGCCAATACGCCAGCGCGAGCTACAGAGCGCTGCTGGCACGAAATGACAGGCAGCAAAGCATGAGCCGTAAAGGTAACTGCTGGGATAACGCAGTGATGGAGCGCTTCTTCCTGAGCTTGAAAATGGAACGCGTGTGGCGACGTGATTACGCCAACCAAGGCGAAGCAATCCGCGATATCACTGAGTACATCGTTGGGTTTTACAACAACAAACGGCTGCACTCGAAACTAGGCTATTTGCCGCCGACCGTTTACGAACGGGTGATGGCATCAAAACCACCTATCGAGGTGTCCGGAATTAGTTGACCACTGCACATGCCGGGTTGCCCACTGCGCAGTACCTCCACTCGGCCTCTCGAGGGGGCGCCTACCGCAACAGCACCGCGAGGCGGCCTACGAGCCGACCTGGCTCTTCAGATGCACGCATTTCCCCTGTGGGAGCGGGCTTGCTCGCGAAGGACGCCAACGATAACGCGCGCTGTCTGAATGAACGCGGTGTCCGCTTTTCGCGAGCAAGCCCGCTCCCACAGTGGATCGGCGTACGCTTTTGCTTTTCACCACTCATCAGGCCGAGCGTTAGCTCGCCTTCAGCTTTTGATCTGGCTTTTGATCTTCTTGCCCTCTCGAGAGGCCGAGCGCAGGTCCTGTGCAGTGGGCAACCCGGCATGGATGCCGGGTTAGCCGCGCACGGCCATGGATGGCCGATCGCGGCGGGCCCACGGAGCAGGACCGGAGCGAGGGCATGCCGAGCCACAGCGAGGCACCGAACGAAAGGGGCAAGAGCCTGGGCAAGAGCCCTTGGTTACTTGGGGCTCTTCCAAGTGACCCGCCGTAAGGGCGAAACCAATAGCCGCCGTTACCGCAGAAACGGATATGTCCACTAAACACAAGAACCAAAGCGGCAGGCATAAAAAAGGGAGCCCTGATGGACTCCCGTTTTTTTATGCCTGCCGCTTTTGCATCACTTCGCCTGGTAGATAATCCCCGGACTGCACTGGACCATCTGGTAATGATCCGGCAAACCGTTCAGCGCTTCCGATGCGCCAAGGAACAGATAACCGCCCGGCTTCAGCGTGCTGTGGATGCGCAACAGGATGTCCTTCTTCACCTCGGCGGAGAAGTAGATCAGTACGTTGCGGCAGAACACGATGTCGAACTTGCCGAGGCTCGCGTAGCTGTCCAGCAGGTTGAACGAGCGAAACTCCACCCGGCTCTTGATCGGTGCCTTGATGGCCCAGCGCCCCGGCCCTTTCGGGTCGAAGTAACGCTGAAGACGCTCGGGCGACAGACCGCGGCCGATGGCCAGGCTGTCGTACTCGCCGGTCTTGCAGTTGGTCAGCATGGTGCCGGACAAATCAGTGGCGACGATCTGCACGCCCATCTTCAACTGGCCCATGTTGACCCGTTCGAACTCGTCGATGGACATCGACAGCGAATACGGTTCCTGCCCCGACGAGCAGGCCGCCGACCAGATCCGCAGACGCTGGCCGGGAGCTGCCTTGATGGCTTCGGGCAGCACCTTGTTCTTCAAGACTTCAAACGGATAGGTGTCACGAAACCACAGGGTTTCGTTGGTCGTCATGGCATCCACCACCATCTCGCGCAAACCGCTGCGCGGCTGGGTCTGGATGCGCTGGACCAGCTCACCCAGGGACTTGATGCCTTGCTGTTCCATCAGTTTGTTGAGACGGCTCGAGACCAGGTACTGCTTGTTTTCACCGAGCAAAATGCCACAGGCTTTTTCCAGGAAGACCCGGAACTGTTCGAAATCCAAATTACCCGTAGACAAAGATGCCGCCTCTTAAATCGTGTTAACCGCCAGGGGCAGAAGGCCCCTGGCTGATGTCTGCTGCTTTGATCCGGTCGACTACCCGGGATGCCAGGTCATCAGGACGGAATTTGGCCAGGAAGTCATCGGCACCGACTTTCTTGACCATCGCCTGATTGAACACACCCGACAACGAAGTATGCAGGATGATATGAAGCTTTTGCATGCGAGGGTCGTTGCGGATCTCGGCCGTCAGGGTGTACCCGTCCATTTCCGGCATCTCGATGTCGGAAATCATCATCAGGAACTCTTCTTCCGGCTTCTTGCCCTCGTCGGCCAGCTTGCGCAGGTAATCCAGCGCTTGCCGTCCGTCGTTCAACGCCACCACTTCAACACCGACCGTCTGCAGGCAACGCGTGACCTGCTTACGCGCCACCGACGAGTCATCGACCGTCAGCACCCGCAGCGACAGCGCCTTGTGCTGGGTCTCGACATCGACCACGCCAACGGAAATCGCTTCCGGCGTCGGCGCCACTTCCGCCAGGACCTTCTCGACGTCGATGATTTCGACTAACTGATTGTCGACCCGAGTCACAGCCGTCAGGTAATGATCGCGTCCGGTGCCCTTGGGAGGCGGATGAATCTCCTCCCAGTTCATGTTGACGATGCGTTCCACCGAGCGCACCAGGAAACCCTGGGTCTTGGTGTTGTACTCCGTGATGATCACGAAGGGATTGCTTTGATCTTTAAGCGCCCCGGAACCGGTCGCCATTGCCAGATCAAGGATCGGAATGGTCGCCCCCCGGATATTTGCCACACCGCACACGACAGGACTGGACTTTGGCATCAGGGTCAGCTTGGGGCATTGCAGCACCTCACGAACCTTGAACACGTTGATCCCATACAGCTGCTGGCCGTCGAGACGGAACAACAACAGCTCCAGGCGATTCTGCCCTACCAGTTGCGTGCGCTGGTTTACCGAATCCATTACACCCGCCATGCCCAGACTCCTACACCAACGCTAAGTGTGTTGCGACGCACATTCATCACTAAACGGCACGGCGCTTGCTTTTTAACTCTTATGAACACAGAACCGACATTTTTCCGACGCCTGACATCACCCTTCCGCAGATTGCTCTGTGCGATGTCGGCCGTTTGCCTGTTCAACGCTGGCAGCCCTGCCCTTGCTGACGCGGTTACCTTGCCTGACATGCTTATCGGCGTCACCCAGGGCTTTCTTGAATTCACCGTTGAAGACTATTTGGCGACCAGTCAAACGGAAGGTCGCTACGAAATCCAGGTCAACCAGCTCGATCCGCGACTGCGCATGCCCATGTGCGACAAGGAATTGACAGCCAGCCTCGAGAGCCCGGCCAAGCCGCTGGGCCGGGTCACGGTCAAGGTTCGCTGTGAGGGAAGCTCCCCCTGGACGGTCTTCGTCCCCGCTCAAGTCCGCCTGTTTCGCGACGTCGTGACCACCACCCGGCCCCTGCGCCGCGCCGACATTGTCGAGCCCGCTGATGTGCTCTTGCGCGAACGCGATATCAGCCTGATCAACCAGGGTTACCTGACGACCCTCGATCAGGCGATCGGCCAGCGACTTACCCGACCAATGGTCGCCGATCAGGTGATTACCCTCGTCCACCTTGAGCAGGCGGAAGTCATTCGCAAAGGCGATCAGGTCGTGATTACCGCACGCAGTGGTACGCTCAGCGTGCGAATGCCCGGCGAAGCGCTGTCCAACGGCGGCATGAGCGAGCAGATCCGCGTGAAAAACCTCAATTCCAGGCGGGTCATCAAGGCGCAAGTCACCGCGCCGGGCCAGGTGGAAGTGTCTATGTGAGATCCCTGTTCTGAAGAAGTGGCGTTGCCCGAGGCTGTTCCCTAAACTGTGCCGCATGCAGGTGAAGTGCTGGCGCATGCAGGCTCATTGATAAATGGGTCTAAAGTTTTCACAGGGATAGCCGAAAACATGGCAAGCGTCCAAATACTCAGAGGTTTTTACCATGGTCATCGATTTCAGCCGTTTGAACAGCTCCTCGTCACTTACGGGCAGTACACGTACCAGCGTTGCCAAGGAAAATGCCGAGGCCGGCAAATCCGCGCCGCTGAATACCCCGGCCGAACAGGCCAGTACCGTCAAAAGCGGGGAATCGGTACACCTCAGCCATGAGGCTCAACAGTTGCAACAGGTCACTGACAAGCTGCGCGATCAGCCTGCCGTCGACAAAGCCCGCGTGGCCGAGTTGAAAGCAGCGATTGCCGATGGCAGCTACAAAGTCGACAGCAACCGTGTAGCCAGCAAACTGCTCAACTTCGAAGCCCAGCGCTAGGCCACGGCCCGCGCCAGGCTTTTGGACGCTTAAAACCCAAGGCCAGCCATGCACGACACCAATTTACTGCAACTGATCACCGACGACTTTGCTCCAGCGCAACACTTGCTGGAGTTACTGCAAACCGAGTCCCTCGCCTTGCACGGTCGTGACATGCCCCTGCTGGAAGACATTCTGGCGCAGAAACAGGCATTGATCATTCAGCTCGAACAGCATGGCCGCAAGCGCAGTGAAATCCTCGCCAGCCTCAATCTGCCAGTCAATCGCAACGGTCTGGAGCAACTGGCCAGCCATTCGAGCATCGGCGAAGAGTTGCTGGCGCAGAGCGATGTACTGACCGATCTTCTGGCTCAATGCCAAGCGGCGAACGGCAATAATGGCCAGTCGATCCTGGTCCAGCAGGCCGCCACGGCCAATCAGCTGAAAATCCTCACCGGCGGCGAACCGCCAGCACTTTATGATGCCCGCGGATCAACCGCCAAGCTTGCGAAGCCACGCCCGCTCAGTCAGGCTTGAGCCTGCAAATGACCACGCCCTATCAAGACTCGCAACATGCTGGCAATATGCTAGCCAGCCGTAGTCATATTTTGTCTGGAGATTGATGAACCGTGTCCAATGCCTTAAACGCGGAAGATGCCCCGCAGCCACCCAAGGTGCTTACCACGCCTTTGGAGATCTCCGGCAACCTGCGCCAGTTGCAAGACAGCCATGACCCGCTGATCATCACGTTCCATGAGCGCACTCAGCGCTTCCAGAGCTACCTGGTGGACGTGGATCGTGAAAGCCGCACCATCGCGCTGGACGAAATGATCCCGCGTGACGGCGAACGCTTCCTGCTGGCCGGCGAACCGTTCAAGGTCGAAGGCTTTCACGAAGGCGTGCGCATTGCCTGGGAAAGCAACGGTCAATTGACCATCGATGAATCCGGTGACAGTCGCTGCTATCGCGGCCCGCTGCCGGATGAAGTGGTCTACCACCAGCGCCGCAATGCCTTCCGCGCAGCCTTGAAGCTGGCGCAACTGGTCAACGTCGAACTGGACGGTGAAAAGCTCAAGGCACCGATCAGCGGCAAGTTGCTGGATATTTCCGCCACCGGCTGCAAGTTGCGCTTCGACGGCGACATTACCGGCAGCCTGCAACTGGGTCAGGTCTACGACCGCTTCGCCGCCGCCCTGCCCTTCGGCAAAATGACGGCACCGGTCGAACTGCGCTACCTGCACTTCGAAGAAAAAATCTCCACCACCTTCGCCGGCATACGCTTTCATAACATGAGCGGCCTGGTGCAGCGTCAGGTCGAGCGGTTCGTCTATCAGCTTCAGCGTGAAGCACGGCGCTTCGACAAAGACGACATGTAATACGAGCGTCAATAAAAAACGGGCAGTCCCTTGCGGTGACTGCCCGTTTTTTTATGCCCCCGGTTTTAAGGCCTGGCCTCGGTGAAGCTTTGCTCGCGCCCCGTGTCAGGATCGTCTGGAGGCGAAGTGTTTTCTGTCTCCGCCTCCGGTTCAGGACTTGGCTCAGGGTTGATCGGGTTGTGCATCTGATCCTGCACCACTTGCTCATCGACCCGTGGATCAAGGCAAGCCACCAGCGGCGAACTCGACATGCTGTCCGGCATGGCAACGTGATGCAGCGGCGCGTCGTCCACCTGATGCAGGTTGGTCACCGCTTTCGGGCGGATTCGCCACACCAGCACCAACGCGAAGAAACTGAAGAAGGCATAGAGCATCTGGCTGCCGAACATCTTCATCAGCACCCCAGCAACCAACGGCCCGATACTGGCGCCGACGCCGTAGGTCACCAGCAACATGGCCGTCAGTGACACCCGCCGATCAGCCTCGACGTGGTCATTGGAAAACGCGACCGCCAGTGGATACAGGCAGAATTTCACCAGCGAGCAGATAAAACCGGTGATGAACAACACCTGCAGCGGCGCCTGCTGCATGATCGCCAGCGGCAATGCGGCAACCGCCAGCACCAGTGCAAAACAGCGGATCAGCAGTGCCCGGTCATAACGGTCGGACAACCAGCCCAACGGCCACTGCACCAGCAAGCCGGCAAAAATACAGCTACCCATGAACAGACCGACCTGCTCCGTGGACAACCCTTGCTGTGAGGCATACAGCGGTGCCAGACCGTAGAACGAACCGATGATCAGTCCCGCCCCCAGCACCGTACTCAACGACTGCGGTACGCGTTTGATGAAGAATCGCGGCTCCATCGGCGCGGGGTGGAGCGCCGCCGGGTGAATCCGCCGGGTCAGGGCCACCGGCACCAGGCACAGGGCAAAGCACAGGGCGACCAGCATCAACAGCTCCAGACCGAGCGCCGGGTGCATGACCAGAATCAGTTGACCCAGCACCAGCCCCAGATAGGACGCGATCATGTAACCGCTGAACACCGTCCCGCGTTGCGAGGCTTCGGCCTGCTCATTGAGCCAGCTTTCGATGACCATGTACTGGCACATCATGCCGAGGCCGACGATGACCCGCAGGAATATCCAGGCAGGCAACCAATCCACCAGACCATGGCCCAGCACCGCCGCGCCGACAATCCCGGCGCAGGCCGAATAGGCCCGGATATGCCCGACCCGGGCAATCAACCGGTGACCGATCTTGCCGCCCAGCACCAGGCCGAAATAGTTGGCCGCCATCAACGCACCGACCCACAGACTGTCGACATGGTCGGCCGCCAGGCGCAAGCCCAGGTAAGTACTCAGCAAGCCAGAGCCGATCAACATCATCAGCGAGGCAAAATACAGCGCTCGAAAGGGTTTCCAGATTTGGCGCATCGGCGTTCCGAGCGGCTCCTTGCGGTGAGAAACGGGCTACCCGAAAAGATAGCCCGAAGACGAAGGTTCGTCAGGCCTGGGCGGCTAAAACACGGCGTTCCCAGGGCGTAATTTCATCAAAGAAGCTGGTCAACTCCATGGTCTTCGAAGCGACGTAGCCTTCGATGAACTCCTTGCCGAACAGTTCCTTCGCCAATTGGCTACGTTTCAGACGTTCGAGAGCGGCATGCAAGGTACACGGCAACGAAAGATTATCCGGCACCTCGAATTCACCCTGGATCGCTACGCTCGGCTCCAGCTCGTTTTCAATCCCGTACAGCCCCGCTGCCAGGCTCGCGGCAATCGCCAGATACGGGTTGGCATCCGCCCCCGGCAAGCGGTTCTCGACCCGACGAGCGGCCGGCGAACTGGCCGGAATACGCAAACCGGCCGCACGATTGTCGTGGGACCAGCAGGCATTATTCGGTGACGCGAACGGATGGCACAAGCGCTGATAAGAGTTCACGTTCGGCGCAAACAACGCAGTGAAATCTGCCATCCCGGCCTGCTGGCCACCGATAAAGTGACGGAAGGTCGCTGTCGGCTCACCGGCCGCGTCGCTGAACACGTTACGCCCGCTGCCGATCTCGACGATGCTCTGATGAATGTGCATCGAACTGCCCGGCGTGTGCGCCAGCGGCTTGGCCATGCAGACCACGGTGAGGCCGTGTTTGAGCGCGACCTCCTTGAGCAGATGCTTGAACAGGAACGTCTGGTCGGCCAGCAGCAGCGGATCGCCATGCAGAAGATTGATCTCGAACTGGCTGACGCCCATCTCGTGCATGAACGTATCGCGAGGCAGGCCCAGTGCCGCCATGCATTCGTAGACTTCGCTGAAGAACGGTCGCAGGCCGTTGTTGGAGCTGACGCTGAATGCCGAATGGCCGTCCTCGCGCCGACCGTCCAGGCCCATCGGCGGCTGGAAGGGTTGCGTCGGGTCGGTATTGGGTGCGAAGACAAAGAATTCCAGTTCGGTCGCTACCACAGGCGCCAGGCCGAGTGCCGCGTAACGCGCGATCACAGCCTTGAGCTGGCCGCGGGTCGACAGACGGGAGCTTTCGCCGGTCAGTTCGTCGGCATCGCAAATGGCGAAGGCTCGTGGTTGCTGACTCCAGGGCAAACGGTGAATCTGCGCAGGGTCGGGCACCAGCGCCAGGTCGCCGTCATCGCTGCCGTAAAAACGCGCTGGCGGATATCCGCCCATGATGCATTGCAGCAGCACACCCCGCGCCATCTGCAAACGCCGCCCCTCGAGAAACCCCTCGGCCGTCATGACCTTGCCACGGGGCACGCCGTTCAGGTCCGGCGTAACACATTCAATCTCATCCATGCCCGTCAGTCGCTGTGCGAGTGAGCGCTGGCCATCGGTAGTCATGACGCAATCCTTTGTTGTTGTGCAAGCCGCGAACGGCGGCCGTACAAAATAGGCTCCGCCTGTTCGGAATATCAAGCACCGACTTGCAAATACATCCTCACGGATCACGCCCATTCCCTGTAGGAGCGAGGCTTGCCCGCGAAGGCGTTGTACCAGCCAATACATGAATCGACTGACACATCGCACTCGCGGGCAAGTCGGATCGCCGCACCGCTCGCTCATACAGGGGGATGCGGCGTGTTTCAGGGGAGATAGAGGCTGAACACACCACCGCCCAAGGGGCCGCCATTGCTGATTTCGGTGCGTCCACCGATGCCGTTGCGCTGATGCAACGCGGCAATCCGCCCGGCGAAATACAGACCCAGGCCAGTGCTGCCGCTGCTGTGGTTGATACCTTGCACATAATCGGCCTGACGCTCGATCATCTGTGCTGGATAGCCGTCGCCATCGTCATTGATCGTCAGCACCAGTTGTCCGGCCTCATCGCTGACGCTGATCAACACCGCGTGGCGGGCGTAACGGATGGCGTTGTTGATGCAATTGCCCAGCACCGAGGCAATCAACTCCCGGTCGAAGAAACCCAGCGGGCTCAGTGGGTCCACTTCATAAGTCGCCATGATGCCGCGGCTGGCGAACACGTCTTGATGGCAGGCCAACTGCGCTTCGATGAAGTCATCCAGTTCGTGGTAGGCCGGTTGCAAGGGCATCTGATTGACACCGAGTTTGTACAGCCCCAGCAACTGCACGAGCATGCCGTTGAGGTGGGCAAACTCGAATTCGATCACGCCCTGCTCCGGGGTATGCCGCGCCGGGTCGGGCAAGCGCGCCAGCCATTGGCTGTGGGCCTGCATCAACATCGCCAGCGAGTTCTTCATGTCGTGCACGGTGGAAGCAATCACCGTGGAGAATTCCAGTGCCGGGTCATCTTGGGTCATGCGCCGAACGCCTTGATTTTCAGTTTCTGATAACGCGCATTCCGCGCGTCGGTGTCGGGCATCAGGCCGACCGTTTTCAGGCAGGCCCGACATTCTTCAAGTTCCGCCGACGGCACGCTGGTGTCGGTGCCGTGCAGCAGCGACTGCGCCATGTTCAGCGCGATACTGATGTTTTTCGGTTGCAACGCCAGGGCTTTGCGGAACACCGCCCGCGCCTCCACCAGATTCCCGGTCTTGTACACCCGCACGCCTTGACGGTTGAGCTCCGCCGCATCGTTGCCGGAATTCAGGATGGTCGGGTCGTCGGTCAGCTTGGCGATGCCCTTCATCACCGTCGGATCGTCGCCGTAGATTTCTGCGCAGTTTTTCAGCATCGAAGCACCGGCATCGGCCTGCCCGAGCATTTGCAGCTGCTTGGCCACCAACAGCGCCGCTTCGGCACTCATGAACTGCTCCATGCCATCGAGGCGCAACATGGCTTGCTCGGTGAGTTTTTCCGCGGTTTCGGCATCGTTGAGCAGCAGGCTGGTGGCCTTCATCAGCCGCGCACGAATCTGCAGACCCGGGTCAGACGGGTTTTCCTTGGCCACGGCACTCAGCGTGGTGTTAATCTCCAGCCGCGTGCGGGTATCCAGGCCTTTTTCGCTGCCCTTGCTGATCAAGGCATGGGCCAGACCGAGATTACTTTCCGCGTCCTTGAAGCGTGACTGGGCGCCTTGGCTGACCGCCTGTCGATAAGCCTTGGACGCCGTGTCGAAATCTTCGTTGGCCATCGCCAACTTGCCCAGCAGCGCTTGCCGGCGCACGGCCAGCGGCGACAGACGAATGGCCTCTTCCAACACCTGCTGCGCGGCCTTGGTGTCGCCTTCTGCGACCAGCACATCCGCCATGCCG
This sequence comes from Pseudomonas sp. LBUM1670, assembly GCF_059695695.1. Lineage (NCBI taxonomy): Bacteria > Pseudomonadati > Pseudomonadota > Gammaproteobacteria > Pseudomonadales > Pseudomonadaceae > Pseudomonas > Pseudomonas sp. LBUM1670. Next base: position 4,266,544 of record NZ_CP166783.1, read on the forward strand.
TCGTACAGCGCCGGCATCATCGGGAACACCTTCAGGGCTTTTTCGTAGACGCCTTTGGCCTGACTGACCTGACCGCGCTTGAACAGCAACTTGCCCAACCCGGCAAACGCCCACGGCAAAGGCCGATCGGCAATGATGCCGTCGTAGAGTCTCTCCAGCGCCTCATTCTGATTCAAGTCACGCAAGGCATCGGCGCGGTAGCGCAGGCACAGCGGCGAATAGCGGATGTCCTGTTTGCACAGCGCGATGCAGGCATTCAGCACTTCAACCGGTTTGCCGCGATCGAGGGCCTGCAGGATCGGCTTGAGCAACGTCTTGCGCTGCTCCAGACGCTCAAGGCGCTGGGCCAGGCCCGAGCGGTTGAACGGTTTGGTCAGGTATGCATCGGGCTCGTGTTCCAGGGCGCTTAGTACCATCGCCTGACTGGTTTCGGCGGTCACCATAACAAACACGGCTTCATGGCTGATCAGCTTCTCGACCATCAGGTCTTCGAGGACCTGTTGACCATTCTTCTTGCCGTCGCCCAGATGGAAATCCTGCAGGATGAAATCGTAGGACTTCTGCGAACACATGCGCAGCGCCTGCTCGCCGGTGTCGGCGGTGTCCACGTCCTTGACGCCCAGCTCACGCAGCATGGAACGGACCGAACTGCGAAAATCGGAGAAATCATCGACGATCAGAAAACGCTTTTGGTGATACGACAGCATCGAAGATTCCAGGCAATGTTAAGAAGAAGGTCATGACTGTCCGGGTTATCGGCCAGCAGGGCCATTCACTTGAAGAAATGGGCATGCATTTGCGCAGTTGGACGCTGGGCAGCGCTGTCGCGCTACCTCGATGATGAGGGCAGTACCCATTGATAATAATTGGGCAGAGAACCAGATACGGCCATGGGGTTTGGGACGCAAGAACTGGCTCTTTGCAGGGTCGCTACGCAGCGGAAAACGGGCGGCGGCGATCATGAGTTTGATCCAGTGTGCGCGGCTCAACGGCCATGACCCGTACGGGTATCTCAAGGATGTTCTCACACGCCTGCCGACGCAGCGGGCGAGTGAAATCCATCAGTTGCTGCCGCATCAGTGGATGCTTGCCTAAACTAGGCAAAGTGACCTCGGCGGACAGTCCAGCTGCATTGGTGATTCAGTTAGTTTGAAGTCGAACGGGGCTCGCTAGTTGCGCACGTTGCACGTCATAGGAATTGCGATGGATCTAGCTCCTTAAAGGTCTAAAGAATGCCCTGATTTCTTCAGCAAGGATTTCGGGCTGCTCCAGCGCTGCGAAATGACCGCCACGCGCCATATGCTCCCAACGGTGGACATTAAATACGCGCTCGACCCAGCTGCGTGGTGGCATGGGCAGCTCTTTCGGAAATAACGCCACACCCAACGGAGTCTCCACTCGCTCGTTGGCTTCGAAAACGAGCGGATTAAGTCGATTTTCTTTGTATAGCCTCAAGGTTGCTTGGATGCTCCCGCTGAACCAATAAAGCGCTATGTCGCTGAGGAGAGAGTCAAACGGCACCACTTGTTCAAGATCGTTGGGATGATCTACCCATGAGTGGAATTTTTCGACAATCCACGCAGCAAGACCCGCTGGCGAGTCCGCAAGTGCGAAAGCCAGGGTTTGAGGTTTCGTACCGTGCAAAGCAGCGTAAGCACCTTCGGTCGCCGCGAATTGGCTGCTTCGATTCAGAAAATCCTGTTCCTCTTCGCTCAAGGCGTCTTGGCCCCCCTCTAGAGATGGCCTGAAACTACCCGGGATATAATTGAGATGGGCACCTATCAAATTGGGGCCGCAGTTACGAGCGAGCCACATTGATACACCAGCACCGATATCTCCTCCCTGAGCGCCAAATCGATCGTAGCCCAGTTCTCCCATCAACGATGCCCATAGTCCTGCGATTTGCTTGGAGCTGATACCCGCTTTGGTCGGCGCAGGAGAGCAACCGTAGCCTGGTAGAGATGGCACGATTACATCAAAGGCATCTGAGGCATGCCCCCCGTATTTCGCAGGATCAGTTAGAAGCGGAAGCAACCGTTCCATCTCCAAGAAAGAGCCCGGCCAGCCGTGGGTAATTATCAGTGGCATAGTCTTGGGCCCAATCCCCCGCTGGTGCAGAAAATGAATCTCCTCGCCGTCAATTTCCGCCAGGAACTGTGGCAACTGATTTATTCGCTGCTCATGAATGCGCCAATCAAATTGGTTGCTCCAATAATCCAGGAGGCGCGCAAGAAAATTCGCCTCAGTACCGTCTTCCCAACTATCCGCTGCCAAGGTGTCTGGCAAGCGTGAAGTGCGCAGGCGTCGATCAAGGTCGTCTAGCTGCTCAGTGGTAATGGCAAGCGTAAAAGGGCGGATAGACATGACGAGTCTCTATGCGATGGGATGGGTACGGCACGGTTTTGCGATCCCGCAACCTTAGACCTGTGTCGAAGGCAGCGTGGCCAATTGAAAGCGTAAGGAGGGCATGTTTGCCAGACGCTTAACCTTAAGGCTGGCGTTCGGAAGGTGATTTCCCCAGATGCTTACCGTCGGCAAGCTCCTTCGGCACCCTATCTTCTGGCAGGATGCTAAAGAAGGTATTTGATCACAACTGCGGTGATCGTCCCCACCGTAACTACGAAGCAGAACGCCACTGCTATCGTCTGCCAGAAATGCACATGCGGCACGAAGGTACGTGCGCAGATAGTCTTGCTGGTTTGATCACTGAGACGCATCGACTCAGCCCTCAATCGCGCGATCTGAGTATGAATTTCTTCGAGTTCAGCGGGAGTGAAGAGTGAGCGCGACATGACTACCACCATCCAGCGGAGTTAGGGCTTGGCCGCATTATATCGCTGAGCCGCACAGAGTTGAGGGGAGTCATTACCCTGTTTTTTTTACGTCACTTTCCTGCGGGCAAAACAAAACCCCTACCTGCATACGCAGATAGGGGTTTCGGAATTTAATCTTGACGATGACCTACTCTCACATGGGGAAACCCCACACTACCATCGGCGATGCATCGTTTCACTGCTGAGTTCGGGATGGGATCAGGTGGTTCCAATGCTCTATGGTCGTCAAGAAATTCGGGTACCGAACCGTCTTTCGACGCTTCAGCAAATTGGGTATGCGATAGATTTGTGTGTTGCTCTCGAACTTTCGGTTCATTGCGTCTTCACACACCGCAATCTGATGCTCTCTCGAGTAGTCAAATTGCTTGGGTGTTATATGGTCAAGCCTCACGGGCAATTAGTATTGGTTAGCTCAACGCCTCACAGCGCTTACACACCCAACCTATCAACGTCGTAGTCTTCGACGGCCCTTCAGGGGACTCAAGGTCCCAGTGAGATCTCATCTTGAGGCTAGTTTCCCGCTTAGATGCTTTCAGCGGTTATCTATTCCGAACATAGCTACCCGGCAATGCCACTGGCGTGACAACCGGAACACCAGAGGTTCGTCCACTCCGGTCCTCTCGTACTAGGAGCAGCCCCTCTCAAATCTCAAACGTCCACGGCAGATAGGGACCGAACTGTCTCACGACGTTCTAAACCCAGCTCGCGTACCACTTTAAATGGCGAACAGCCATACCCTTGGGACCGGCTTCAGCCCCAGGATGTGATGAGCCGACATCGAGGTGCCAAACACCGCCGTCGATATGAACTCTTGGGCGGTATCAGCCTGTTATCCCCGGAGTACCTTTTATCCGTTGAGCGATGGCCCTTCCATACAGAACCACCGGATCACTAAGACCTACTTTCGTACCTGCTCGACGTGTCTGTCTCGCAGTCAAGCGCGCTTTTGCCTTTATACTCTACGACCGATTTCCGACCGGTCTGAGCGCACCTTCGTACTCCTCCGTTACTCTTTAGGAGGAGACCGCCCCAGTCAAACTACCCACCATACACTGTCCTCGATCCGGATAACGGACCTGAGTTAGAACCTCAAAGTTGCCAGGGTGGTATTTCAAGGTTGGCTCCACGCGAACTGGCGTCCACGCTTCAAAGCCTCCCACCTATCCTACACAAGCAAATTCAAAGTCCAGTGCAAAGCTATAGTAAAGGTTCACGGGGTCTTTCCGTCTAGCCGCGGATACACTGCATCTTCACAGCGATTTCAATTTCACTGAGTCTCGGGTGGAGACAGCGCCGCCATCGTTACGCCATTCGTGCAGGTCGGAACTTACCCGACAAGGAATTTCGCTACCTTAGGACCGTTATAGTTACGGCCGCCGTTTACCGGGGCTTCGATCAAGAGCTTCGCGTTAGCTAACCCCATCAATTAACCTTCCGGCACCGGGCAGGCGTCACACCCTATACGTCCACTTTCGTGTTTGCAGAGTGCTGTGTTTTTAATAAACAGTCGCAGCGGCCTGGTATCTTCGACCGGCATGGGCTTACGGAGCAAGTCCTTCACCCTCACCGGCGCACCTTCTCCCGAAGTTACGGTGCCATTTTGCCTAGTTCCTTCACCCGAGTTCTCTCAAGCGCCTTGGTATTCTCTACCCAACCACCTGTGTCGGTTTGGGGTACGGTTCCTGGTTACCTGAAGCTTAGAAGCTTTTCTTGGAAGCATGGCATCAACCACTTCGTGTTCTAAAAGAACACTCGTCATCAGCTCTCGGCCTTGGAATCCCGGATTTACCTAAGATTCCAGCCTACCACCTTAAACTTGGACAACCAACGCCAAGCTGGCCTAGCCTTCTCCGTCCCTCCATCGCAATAACCAGAAGTACAGGAATATTAACCTGTTTTCCATCGACTACGCTTTTCAGCCTCGCCTTAGGGACCGACTAACCCTGCGTCGATTAACGTTGCGCAGGAAACCTTGGTCTTTCGGCGTGGGTGTTTTTCACACCCATTGTCGTTACTCATGTCAGCATTCGCACTTCTGATACCTCCAGCAAGCTTCTCAACTCACCTTCACAGGCTTACAGAACGCTCCTCTACCGCATCACCTAAGTGATACCCGTAGCTTCGGTGTATGGTTTGAGCCCCGTTACATCTTCCGCGCAGGCCGACTCGACTAGTGAGCTATTACGCTTTCTTTAAAGGGTGGCTGCTTCTAAGCCAACCTCCTAGCTGTCTAAGCCTTCCCACATCGTTTCCCACTTAACCATAACTTTGGGACCTTAGCTGACGGTCTGGGTTGTTTCCCTTTTCACGACGGACGTTAGCACCCGCCGTGTGTCTCCCATGCTCGGCACTTGTAGGTATTCGGAGTTTGCATCGGTTTGGTAAGTCGGGATGACCCCCTAGCCGAAACAGTGCTCTACCCCCTACAGTGATACATGAGGCGCTACCTAAATAGCTTTCGAGGAGAACCAGCTATCTCCGAGCTTGATTAGCCTTTCACTCCGATCCACAGGTCATCCGCTAACTTTTCAACGGTAGTCGGTTCGGTCCTCCAGTTAGTGTTACCCAACCTTCAACCTGCCCATGGATAGATCGCCCGGTTTCGGGTCTATTCCCAGCGACTAGACGCCCTATTAAGACTCGCTTTCGCTACGCCTCCCCTATTCGGTTAAGCTCGCCACTGAAAATAAGTCGCTGACCCATTATACAAAAGGTACGCAGTCACCCAACAAAGTGGGCTCCCACTGCTTGTACGCATACGGTTTCAGGATCTATTTCACTCCCCTCTCCGGGGTTCTTTTCGCCTTTCCCTCACGGTACTAGTTCACTATCGGTCAGTCAGTAGTATTTAGCCTTGGAGGATGGTCCCCCCATATTCAGACAAAGTTTCTCGTGCTCCGTCCTACTCGATTTCATGACCAAGAGATTTTCGCGTACAGGGCTATCACCCACTATGGCCGCACTTTCCAGAGCGTTCCGCTAATCTCAAAGCCACTTAAGGGCTAGTCCCCGTTCGCTCGCCACTACTAAGGGAATCTCGGTTGATTTCTTTTCCTCAGGGTACTTAGATGTTTCAGTTCCCCTGGTTCGCTTCTTAAGCCTATGTATTCAGCTTAAGATACCTAACTTATGTTAGGTGGGTTCCCCCATTCAGACATCTCCGGATCACAGTCTGTTTGCCGACTCCCCGAAGCTTTTCGCAGGCTACCACGTCTTTCATCGCCTCTGACTGCCAAGGCATCCACCGTATGCGCTTCTTCACTTGACCATATAACCCCAAGCAATCTGGTTATACTGTGAAGACGACATTCGCCGAAAATTCGCGATTAAACTCACAAATTTTACCTTAGCCTGATCCGTTACCAGTGAAAGTAACGTTCAGTCTATCTTTCTATCACATACCCAAATTTTTAAAGAACGATCTAGCCAAAGACTAGAAATCAACATTCACCATGATCACCATGGAATGCTCATTTCTAAGCTTTCAACAAACAGAAGCAGTAGTGGTGGAGCCAAACGGGATCGAACCGTTGACCTCCTGCGTGCAAGGCAGGCGCTCTCCCAGCTGAGCTATGGCCCCGTATTGCTACAGGTTCCCACACAAAAATTGGTGGGTCTGGGCAGATTCGAACTGCCGACCTCACCCTTATCAGGGGTGCGCTCTAACCAACTGAGCTACAGACCCAATTTCGGGCTGCTTCTTATCGTCTTCTTCAATGAATCAAGCAATTCGTGTGGGAACTTATGGAGCAGCTGATGTCGTCGATTAAGGAGGTGATCCAGCCGCAGGTTCCCCTACGGCTACCTTGTTACGACTTCACCCCAGTCATGAATCACACCGTGGTAACCGTCCTCCCGAAGGTTAGACTAGCTACTTCTGGTGCAACCCACTCCCATGGTGTGACGGGCGGTGTGTACAAGGCCCGGGAACGTATTCACCGCGACATTCTGATTCGCGATTACTAGCGATTCCGACTTCACGCAGTCGAGTTGCAGACTGCGATCCGGACTACGATCGGTTTTGTGGGATTAGCTCCACCTCGCGGCTTGGCAACCCTCTGTACCGACCATTGTAGCACGTGTGTAGCCCAGGCCGTAAGGGCCATGATGACTTGACGTCATCCCCACCTTCCTCCGGTTTGTCACCGGCAGTCTCCTTAGAGTGCCCACCATTACGTGCTGGTAACTAAGGACAAGGGTTGCGCTCGTTACGGGACTTAACCCAACATCTCACGACACGAGCTGACGACAGCCATGCAGCACCTGTCTCAATGTTCCCGAAGGCACCAATCCATCTCTGGAAAGTTCATTGGATGTCAAGGCCTGGTAAGGTTCTTCGCGTTGCTTCGAATTAAACCACATGCTCCACCGCTTGTGCGGGCCCCCGTCAATTCATTTGAGTTTTAACCTTGCGGCCGTACTCCCCAGGCGGTCAACTTAATGCGTTAGCTGCGCCACTAAGAGCTCAAGGCTCCCAACGGCTAGTTGACATCGTTTACGGCGTGGACTACCAGGGTATCTAATCCTGTTTGCTCCCCACGCTTTCGCACCTCAGTGTCAGTATCAGTCCAGGTGGTCGCCTTCGCCACTGGTGTTCCTTCCTATATCTACGCATTTCACCGCTACACAGGAAATTCCACCACCCTCTACCATACTCTAGCTTGTCAGTTTTGAATGCAGTTCCCAGGTTGAGCCCGGGGCTTTCACATCCAACTTAACAAACCACCTACGCGCGCTTTACGCCCAGTAATTCCGATTAACGCTTGCACCCTCTGTATTACCGCGGCTGCTGGCACAGAGTTAGCCGGTGCTTATTCTGTCGGTAACGTCAAAACAGCAAAGTATTAATTTACTGCCCTTCCTCCCAACTTAAAGTGCTTTACAATCCGAAGACCTTCTTCACACACGCGGCATGGCTGGATCAGGCTTTCGCCCATTGTCCAATATTCCCCACTGCTGCCTCCCGTAGGAGTCTGGACCGTGTCTCAGTTCCAGTGTGACTGATCATCCTCTCAGACCAGTTACGGATCGTCGCCTTGGTGAGCCATTACCTCACCAACTAGCTAATCCGACCTAGGCTCATCTGATAGCGCAAGGCCCGAAGGTCCCCTGCTTTCTCCCGTAGGACGTATGCGGTATTAGCGTCCGTTTCCGAGCGTTATCCCCCACTACCAGGCAGATTCCTAGGCATTACTCACCCGTCCGCCGCTCTCAAGAGAAGCAAGCTTCTCTCTACCGCTCGACTTGCATGTGTTAGGCCTGCCGCCAGCGTTCAATCTGAGCCATGATCAAACTCTTCAGTTCAAACATCTTTGGGTTTTTAAGAAACCCTAAACTTGGCTCAGCAATCGTTGGTTACATCTTTGATTTCTCGCGGAGTAACTTGTGATGCTGATAATCTTGTTGACTATCAGTCTGACTCCACAAGCACCCACACGAATTGCTTGATTCAGTTGTTAAAGAGCGGTTGGTTAAGATCTTTCGTCTCAACCGAGGCGCGCATTCTACAGCGTCCTCTGTATCTGTCAAGCGGTTATTTTCCGAAGTTTTCAAAGTTTCCTTTGCAACTTCAACCACTTGCGCTTCCGATCTCTCGTTAGCGGGAGGCGAATTCTACAGCGTTACTCGCTGCTGTCAACACCTCCTTTGCGACCGGTTACGGCTACGCAACACCCTGCTAACCGTGAACCCGACTAATAAAATGCAAATGACGCATTCCGCCCAGCACTGGCTTTAGCCCGCCCGGCGAGAATTGCTTTCAGCAGATCTGCTCCGTAAAGAGATCCATGCTTCTCGCATTGCTCAAGAGCTACAAGCGCCCGGATCTGAATCGAGATCAATGAGCAAGCCTATCCACATACGTTAAAGCCTCTGGGTGGAAGCTAAGCCATCAACTCGCTATTTAGACTGAAGCATTGAGCAACGCCCATACCGAAGCAATCCGGTCCTGCTCAAGAGAAAATCAGGGCAATGTGAGCACAACGCGAAGTCGTGACAAAAGCAGTGACTAACTTTGAGATCGGCTAGCAGTTAAGAAGGGGGAGAACGACAAAATATGGTGTCCCAGGGCAGGTTCGAACTGCCAACCTTCCCCTTAGGAGGGTCAATTTAACAGCTGGCCCGCTTGGTCATACCCCGTAGCTGCGGGGCTTTTCGTCCGGTTGTGTCCGTGAAAACGGCGTCGTATAGTTCTTTTTGCTGCCACGGTGCTGTCACGGAGCTGTATCGCTTGAAAACGAAGATCACCCAGAAGCTCATCAACAGCTTGCCTACCGAGCTGAAGGCGTACCGGGTGCATGACACCGTGCAGCCGGGCCTGTTCATCCGCGTGCTGACGAGCGGGCACAAGTCCTACATGGTCACGTGGGGCCGTAACAAGAATGCCACCCTCGGCCGCGTTGGGGTAGTGACACTCGATCAGGCTCGCACCGAGGCTGCTCAGTACCTGGCCGATGCGCACGCTCACGGGGAACCGCTGGCCATAACCCAGGGACGAAAAGGCGCCGCGCTCCCCACCCTGCGCCAGTTCATCGACGACACCTATATGCCATGGTTCGAGACCCACCATAAAGGGCATGAGAAAACTCTGCACACCCTCGACAACAACTTCGACGCGATCATGTCTCAACGCCTCGACTCAATCACCGGCCGCGACCTGGACCAGATCCGCACCAGATGGATGCAATCGGGCAACAAGCCGTCGACGGTCAACCGCAAAATGGGCTCGATCAGCGGAGTATTTAGTCGAGCTATTGAATGGGAGTACATCAGTGATCATCCGATGGCGAAACTCAAAGCCCTCAAGATCGACTCCATGGGAACGGTTCGTTATCTAGATACCGAAGAGACCAGGCGCCTACGAGAGGCTCTGGACGCGCGCCAAGACGAAGCGCGGGCCGAGCGCGAGACTGCGAATAAGTGGCGAGCAGACAGAGGTAAAGAGCTAATGCCGAGCATGCTGCATCTGCCCTTCACCGACCACCTGAAGCCTATGGTACTGGTATCGCTAAACACCGGCATGAGACGCGGTGAGCTGTTCGACCTGAAATGGTCGGCCGTGAACTTCCAAACGAAGACAATCACCGCCGCCGGCGCCACCACCAAAACGAGTGACACGCGTCATATCCCGATGAACAAAGAAACCCTCGGCGTGCTTGAGAAATGGAAGAAGCTGGCAGGGAATTCTCGGTACGTTTTCCCTAGTCAGGCTGGTGGCCGTCTGGGGGACGTTAAAAGCGCCTGGCTCAACCTTCTTGAGCGAGCCAAGATCAAGGACTTCCGCTGGCACGATATGCGTCATGACTTCGCATCACGCCTGGTAATGGCCGGTGTACCGCTCAACACAGTGCGGGACCTGCTTGGGCACGCAGATATCAAGATGACGCTTAGATATGCTCACTTGGCACCAGGCACGAAGGCCGCAGCGGTGGAGTTGATTTAGTACGTAGGCTTGAAAGGAATAATTGTTCTGCTGTCTCTGTTTTCTTCAACATGCTCTAGAAGAAAGTCCCAGTATTTCCTAATTGCCTCTCTATCAAGAGCGCCTACACCCTCGATGTCCCAATCAGTAGACAAAGATGTAGTAGCGCTATGCAAAAAGACAGCGGATGACTTTATCGTCTCCCAGATGCGCTGCTCCTCATAAGTCAGCAGGGTCGGAAAGCGATAGCACATATTGATGAACCACTCGCTTTCGTCGGTCGACCAAACGTCTGAAAAAATAGTTCCAAGCGCATGGTTGTTCATCCTACCGTCGTCGTAATAGGGCGCCTCAGTATCGTAGGCGACTTGTTCAATTGCAGCCTCGACAACCCCAGTAATCGACTGGCGACGTATCCGCGAAATCAGCTCGATCATAATTTTAATCTTTGGGTCTAGACGCAAAGTCAAAGTCTCGGTCTTCCGAGAACCCTGCCCAGGCTTGTTCTTTGCCATTTCGTTACCACCAGGTTCGATTTTATAACCAAATCCTACCTTTTGCGTCCAACGAAGTCCATGAATGCATAATAGTTCACTGATTGCAGTTGACGTGCATTATTTGGAGCAATAGGATCTCCGCCGCATCACTTTCGATGGGCATTTGGAGAAACCTATGGACCAAGCACACCAGGTCGCCTCTCTCTCGGTAGGCGTTGAAGAAGCGGGCCGGATTCTCGGAATCTCTCGTTCGGCAACCTACGAGTTCATTGCAAAGGGCGAAATTAAGACGTTCAAGATCGGTCGCCGCCGCCTGCTGCTCATGTCCGAGCTAAAGGCGTTTATCGAGCGCACCGCGAAGGAGAACGCCCGGTGATTGACGCCCTGAAGGAAGGACCGGCGTCATCAATCGCGGCCGTGCATGGCCTGAGTATTGCCCACTTCCCGTCCATGAATCCTCATTTGAGGCGGCCTGTGTGGTGGGCCTGGCGAGAGACCACACCACGCTGGGCTTTATGTCCTTACACATGGTCTTCCTATTCACTCTGGAGTATTGCCGTGACCGTGCCTGATCCTGTACTTCAGTTCCGCGGTGAATTGGCCGAATCATTTGGCCCGCTAGATTGGCTGCCGATCCCAAACGGGAAAATTCATCGCTTCCATGTGTCCGGCGACCGCGCAGGCTCCCGCAATGGCTGGTACGTCCTCCGCCTGGACGGCATCGCCTGCGGTGTTTTCGGAAGCTGGAAGGTACGCGGCTCACGTATTTGGAGCAGCCGTCAGCCCGTCGATCAGCACGAAGCCCAGCAAATTCGCCTAAATATCAAACAGGCCCGTCGCCAGCGCGACGCTGAGCAGCACCTGCGTCAGCAAGCTGCCGCCGAATATGCGCGCCGGCTGTGGTGTGAAGCCCACCCTGCCGATCCTAAACACCCTTACCTGCTCGCCAAGCGCGTGAGTCCGTACAACCTGCGCCAGCGGGGTGACGTGTTGCTGGTGCCGCTGCTCCATAACGGCCTGCTGATGAACCTACAACGCATTTACCCGGATGGCTCCAAGCGCTTTCTGTCCGGCGGCATGGTCAAGGGCTGCTACTCACTCATCGGCACAATCACCCCCGGCCAGCCGCTGTGCATCTGCGAAGGCTGGGCGACCGGCGCAACTATTCATGCCGACACCGGCGCCGCCGTGGCGTGTGCCATGAATGCCGGAAATTTGCTTGAAGTTGGCCAGCGACTGAAACGTCAGCACCCCGAGATTGCCGCTGATCGTTGCCGGTGATGATGACCGGAAAACTGAAGGCAATCCTGGGCGCACCGCTGCCAACAAGACTGCCGCCGCGCTTGGCGCTGGGGTGGTTATGCCCCCTTGGTCGGGCGCTGAACCCTTGGATCTGTCCGACTTTAACGACCTGGCCAACTGGAGGGCGGAGCAATGAGTGAGTTTGGTACAAACTCCGCCCTTGTACCCGCTGTTTCTGCCCCGATGATTGCACCAGAACGTCCGTGCTGGGGCGTGTATGAGTATTGGGTGATCAATGAAAAAAGCCGCATGCTGCGGCCCGGCGTTTACTGGCACGGCTTCAAACGCACCGCTGCCGACGATGACAGTGATGTCGACAAGTTAGATCGCCCCATCACGGATGAATGGATCGCTTCGCCCGTAATCGTTACCGCTCGCACCATTAACAGTGACGACGGCAGCGAGGGTCGCTTCCTGCGTCTGGTGACCGAGGGCGGCATCAAGGAGTGGATTATCCCAATGGAAGTATTCGGCGGTAGCGGCGAGGACGCCAGGCGCCAGCTCTTCAGTATGGGCGTAATCATTGCACTCAAGAAGCGTAACTCGTTCCTGGAGTATCTGCTGGATCAGCGCCCCGCCGAGGTGTTCGCCACCACGAGCCGGCCGGGCTGGCATGAGTCAGGCGCCTTTGTCCTACCAGGTCGCACCATCGGCAGGGACAAGGTGCGTTTTCAGGCAAGCGGAAAAGGTCAAAACCTTTTCAGCATGTGCGGCGACCTAGAGGGCTGGAAAACCGAAGTCGCGGCAAAATGCGAAGGTAACCCCGTATTGACGCTGTCAATTGGCTGCGCCTTGGCGGGCCCACTGCTGAGTCTGGTTGGGGTACTGGGTGGCGGCGTTCATCTGGTGGGCGACAGCTCTAGCGGCAAGTCGTTGGCGCAATTGATCGGCTCGTCGGTCTGGGGCGATCCAGGGATCTTTGCCGCGTCCTGGGACATGACCAAGGGCGGTTTGGAAATCGAGGCATCGAGTCGCAACGACACCATGCTGCCCCTGAACGAAATCAAGCGGGCCGACCCGAAGCGCGTACAGGAAATGGCGTACTCGCTCGCCAACGGTCAGGGTAAGGGCACCATGACCCGCGAGCGTGAAGGTCGGCCCAAACTGTCGTGGCGACTGCTGGCGCTTTCAAGTGGTGAACGCTCCCTGTCCGAGCACGCCGCTATCGGCGGTAATGCGGCTCATGCCGGCGCTGAATTGCGCATGGTCGACGTGAACGCAGGGACTCGAACTTACAAGGCGTTTGACGAGCTGTACGGCATGACGGGGGCCGACTTCCACCGCCAGCTGACTGTTGCCGTCGGGGCCCACCATGGACATATCGGGCCAGCCTTCGTGGAACAGCTGCTTGCCAGCGATTACCGCACTGGCCTGTTGGACGACTTTGCCGGTATTCGCGCCCATTTCATCGAGGACAACGCCCAAGCTGGGCGGGTTGCAGATCGCTTCGCAATCATTGCGTTGGCGGGGGAAATGGCGATCGCCTATGGCCTGCTGCCCTGGACGCCTGGTAGCGCCTTGGCCGACTGCCGGTTGCTGTATGGCGAGTGGCTGAGCCGGTCGGGCAATGGCAATGCTGAGGATCGTCAGATTTTGGCCGGCATCCTGGACTTCATCGACAAACACGGTAGCAGCCGCTTTTCAGACGTGGATGCGTCAGAGGTAGACGTCAAGGTGATCAACCGCGCGGGCTACTGGGAAATGGTGACCGGTAAGCGCCTCTACTTGTTCAATAAGTCGGCGTTGACTGAAGCAGCCCACGGGTACGGGCTGGCGCGAGTAGTGAAGGCCCTAGAGGGCGCTGGTGCCATCGCCAAGCGCGATACCGACCGAGACAGCCGCAAGACGAAGAATTACCGAATCGGAGGGAGCTCGGCTCGCCTGTATGTGATCGACCCCGACGCCATGGATGGTGAAGATGCCAGCGTATGACCACCAACACGACCAATTACCAATGCCGACCTCATAGGAACCTATGAATATGGGGAACGGGGGAACGGGGGAACGGCCAGACAATCCGCGGGCTGTAGCCATTCCCCCTAATTGAAGTGTGGGGAACAGAGGGGAACACAGACATGTCTTTTAATATAAAGGTGCACCCCGTTCCTCATATTTGCTTATCACTGTTCCCCAGGTTTTTGCATGGGGAACACTTTTCACCTTTTGAGATCGCGGAAACACTAGCTGTTCCCCCCGTTTCCCTGCTCCCCCAGTTTTTTGTCACAGAAACATGTGGGAGTTATGTTGATTTGGGAGAGGAGCAATGAGTCTCCTTTCCGGCCTGCTCAATAACCTACTGCCGACCTTGCCTCGCGCCAGCATACCGAGCATGCCTAAACGCACCACGGATCATCAGCACATGAAGCTGGTGGAGAGCACCACACAACTCGGGACAAGCCTCTACACCAACGCCGCCAATGCAACGCCCGAATGGCGCCAAGCTCGTGACCAATACATAAACCATGTCATGGCCTGTCGCTCCTGCCATGCACCCTTGGCACGCTACTGCACAATGGGGGCAGGTTTGCATGAGAAGTACGACCAGACTCCCATGGAGCATCCAGTATGAATCACCGCCGCAAAAGCGGGATTCAGTCCAATGAACGGTCCTATCGAATCTGACAGCGTTAGCACGAACCGTCGGTTAGCTAACTTACCAAGGTCAGGCGGCGTAACTTTTACGCCATAGGCCTATGCCAACTACACGGCAACCTGTCTACCGACGGAAGGGCAAACCAGCCCCTGTGAAATTGATAAAAGTTGATATTGAAGAGAGTGGAGAAACTGCATGAGCAAAAACCGCCAATTCGGCAGCAAGCCGAAAACTCGACTGATTGTGTCAGTTGAAACTGAAACCGTGGCTGTGATTGATCGGCTGATCCGATACCCCAGCGCCAACCGTTCAGAATTCGTGCGTCAGGCTATTGAGGAGAAACTGGAGCGTGACGTGGTTCGATTGCAGAACCGCTAATGTGTTTTCAGCAATCCCCAAAAAAGACATTGATGATTTCTAAAGCACCTAAGGGGCGAAAGGTTTTGATGATTTCTTTACCAGTACGCGCGCGGAACTTACCAGGCGCCCCGTCTATGACGTTGCTCATAGACGGGGCGCTTGTTTATCACCAAATTGGATTGGTGTTGACCACTGTTTATACCCGGCTTGAGCACTACATGCCGAAGACGTGACCGACAGAGGACGACCAGAACCGAACGCTGCCAAGTGCCTGCTTGATCAGAGGCATTCACCCCCCCCCTGTATCACTTTGCCTACCTAGGACTTACTGCAACAAAAAAGCCTACCTCGATTCGCTAGAACCCAATGATTCCAGTCCCGTTGAATTCGTTTGCATGTAGCACCTTAGGTGCACCTAAAAAACAACACTGCGATGGGGATATGACAACGCCCCTGATAGGGTCGCCCCAATGAGTGAATCACCCAAAATTTCCCAGCGCGACAATAAAAAAACATCGCAATCGGGAGCCCGCATAAAACTAACCCCCCAGAGCCGAATACTCCCGTGCTGATCGCTTTCAAAAAGAAACTAAAGCAAACGTGGTCCCAATCCAGAACCATTGAGCTGTTTCAGCAATCGTCACAAAGCGATTGGTGATTTCTCGCCCCCCTGAGGGACGTGAACACTCATACTTTCTTAACCAGTACGAGCGTGGACCTTCGCCAGGCGGCCAAGTGAACGGGCCAGTCTATTAGCAAAAATTGGCTTGGTACTGACCATCGTTTACACCTGGCTTGACCAATACGGGGCAGTTTGTGCGAGACGTACAACCACACTGAACTCCCCTTAAGCATCCTGTATGACTTCTCGCTTCCATCGAGGAGAAACAGGACTTGAAGTGGTTCGATTTCAGAACCAATGAAGTGATTCAGCAGTCGCGCCAAAAGGAAATTGATGACCTCTGAAAGCCTTAGGCAAGAGTTTTGATGATTTTCGGACCAGTACGCGCGCGGCGCGCGCGTAGATCACCACCAGGTAGTTTGTCCACTGAAAAGCCAACCGTGGCCGTCCTATTTGGGTCGAATAAAGCACTGCCGATTTAACCCTTCGTGAGAGGCAGCAACCGGCCGATTCTGTTGAAAAAGTCCATCCGGCCATGCCGCTCGTGCATTGCTCGGTGAAAACGCCTTTTTTACACGCTGCTACTTGAAATCTGAGCCCGGAAGCCTCTGCCAAAAGTAAAGATTTCAATCTCGGACGCGTACTTTTCTGCTGCGTAAACCATGGCCGACTTTTTCAACAGAATCGGCCAAAAGCAGGCATTAGACGCGTCTACGAACCCAGCGGCTATTCACTGCTCTAAATCCCGCTGTCTGCCGAAGACGTTCACGGCGCCGACGCCCTATTGCATCGGTCTCGCTGATCCCGTCTCGCACCACCCCGAAAGCATCTGAGGTCAGGGTGCGGGGGCTGCCGGTGTTGATTCCGTACGTCGCACTATCCGGCTATCGACGTCCAGGCCTTCCCAAGGGCTGCCTTGCCTACAAGTAAACTCGAGGCGTAAAAAAGCCCGCATTGAACGGGCATCGGAAATCATCCGAACTAATTCAGGCACCTGATTCAGGGTCACTCGCAGGCATACCGCGAGCTTCCTTATCGTTTTCGTCCTGATCGTCCATCTGTGGGTCGGCGTCAGGGTTATCGACTCGACCGCTCTGTCCAGCTTCTGGATGCTCACTCGACACCGAGTTATTTGCATCCACGTCAGACATGTCTTCGTCGACAGGAGCCTCGTCGTCTGGAGGCAGCGGAACTTCGGGCTCGTCCCTCTTGGGGTCATGGCCGGTTTCGTTGTCCGTCGTGCGCGTTTCAGGTTGCTGTGATTTGTTGCCAGGTGCGTTCTCGTCAATGTCCATGCTGAACCTCCGTACTGATGCGCGGGATGTCCGTGCTTGAACATAAGAAACGGCAAAGCGTTACAAGTGCAGCGCAGTGGACGAACGGAGAAGAAAAACCGGGCTCACTGGCCGGGCTTTCTCTCCTATCTCCTATCGTCTGAAAGCGGTGTCTGTTCATCCGCCTCTGGGGTAGTCCTCTCACCAGGATCCTTCCAGTCTTCTGGACGATCATCGCTTGGATTTTTCAACGGATCGTATTTGTTTGGATCATCTGGATCTAGCGTCGGCTCATCTGAACCTGGCTCAGGCTTGGATGGAACAGAACCTTGTGTTTGGTTTTGAAAACTCGAATCGGTAGACATACCCACCTCACCAATGAGGTCCAGCTTTTCTGGGCCGTAATAGTTTGAATTTGGCAGGTGAAAAGTGTGCGACTGAGCAGATGAGCGGGCAGTAAAAAGCCCAGCGGGCGGCTGGGCTTTTGGAGTTGCACGGACTTGCTCCCATCTGCATCACAACTAACCAGTCATTTGCAGCCGACTGGACCAGCGCACGTGGGAATGACGACCGGCAGAGAACGGCCGATTCTGTTGAAAAAGTCGGCCATGGTTTACGCAGCAGAAAAGTACGCGTCCGAGATTGAAATCTTTACTTTTGGCAGAGGCTTCCGGGCTCAGATTTCAAGTAGCAGCGTGCAAAAAAGGCGTTTTCACCGAGCAATGCACGAGCGGCATGGCCGGATGGACTTTTTCAACAGAATCGGCCAGAAGCAGCCATTCAACGATAACCAAGCTGATGTGGGATGAAACGCTTGAAAACGCTCGGAGAATTTAGGTCAATTCACCTGCTGCGCGAACATCTTGCGAAATGCCGCTGGCGAGGAGCCGATACGCTGCTGGAATAAACGGCGAAACGAGTTGCTGTCTTCATAGCCAACCTTGGCGGTGATACTTTCCAGGCTTAGTTGAGTCGTTTCAAGCAGGTGCTTGGCTCTTTCCAGGCGCAATGCTTGCAGATAGGCCAGCGGGGTGTATCCCGTTGCCTCGCGGAAACGCCGCTTAAAGTTGCGTACACCAAAACCAAATCGCTTAGCAATCTCGTCGATCACAATGGGATGATCGAAACATTCTTCCATCCAGCTCTGTACCCGCAGGATTGCCTCGTCGCCATGGTGTTTGGGCATCGACCAGAGCACATAGACTGACTGTTCACTACGCACGTTATCGATGAGCAGATAGCGACGGCATTGCTGGGCCAATTCGAGGGAGGCGAAGCGTCGGACCAGGTGCAGCAAAAGATCTATCGCTGCACTGGCTCCACCGCAGCTGATCAAGCGCTCGCTCTCGCAGAGGATACGGCGCTCATCAAGCAGAACCCGCGGGTATCGGCGTCGGAAAAAGTCTGCGAAAGCCCAGTGGGTGGTTGCCGGCACACCATCGAGCAAGCCGGCCTCTGCAACCATGAAGCTGGCCGTACACATCGCAGCGATAAAAGCGCCTTGGGCATGCTGCTGCCTCAGCCAAGGGGCGAACTGACTCAGCGTGGGCAAGGCATCACGAAGGCTGAAGAGAAAACCTGGAATCACCACCAGATCGCTTCGCTCGATATCGGCAAGTGATGTATCAACCTGCAAAATTTGCCCAACCGGACTCGCAACGGGCAGACCATCGGCAGAGGCAACTACTACCCTGAATGGTTGCTGGCCGCCTTCGGCAAAGTGATTGGCGGCATCAAGTATCTCAAGCGCAAGGCTGGCACTGGCGAGCGAGCATTGGTCGGCAAGTAGAAGCGTCACATGCATATACGGCTCCAATGCACTTATCGCATGAAATAAGTCATTTCTGCATCTACTATACCGCAAGGATGCTTACTAGAGTGCGTCATCACTCACTCAAACAGGTGTCGCTACATGAATCTCTGGTTTCGCCTTTTATGGATGCTGCTGCGCCGCCCCTGGCGCAATCCTATGCCTGGCCTTGCTACCACGATCATTCGGTTACGCGTGTGGCCGCTGGATCTCGACTTCAATCGGCATGTCACCAATGGACGCTACTTCACTCTGGCGGATGTTGGGCGCATGGAGTACGTGTTGCGTAGCGGAGCCTATAGGGTTGCTCTACGCCACCGGGCGTTCCCCATCGTTGGCGATGTATGGGGTAAGTTCCGCTGTGAGCTAAAGCTGTTTGAAGCCTTCGAAATTCATACCCGCATGCTTGGCTGGGACGACAAATGGAGCTTCGTCGAGCACTCCTTCGTCAAGGAGGGGCGAGTGCTCGGCATGGTCATTATGCGTGGGCTGTTCCGTGGCCCTAAGGGCAACGTGTCCCCCGCGGAGTTCGCCTTAGAGTTGGGTCTGGCGGAGCAGTCGCCGATACTACCAGCATGGCTGACAAGCTGGTCAGCGAGCTGCGACAAATTGAGCGGTCAACTGCGTGGCGAAGAGCAACAGGCATCCTGATGGTTCTTCCTTCTTCTTGACGGCGTTAATGTAAGAGGGGCTGAATCGCTGCCCGCTTTTGGACAGCACCATGCGTCCGTATTTTGGCCGACTCTGTTGAATAAGTCAGATTTTCAGCGGTACGACCATCACCGGAGATCCTACTCACCACCTGAGAGGTTTCTCGTCCTTCGTTGACCTTTGCTGCTCTGTTATTGGGTTCGTTTTCGGTTTGTTTTCTACGGCAAACCAAAGCATCGCTGATCTATCGCAGGACGAAGAACTTGAGAGCAGTCCAACTTCTGCTTGGTCATATGAAGCTTGAAAGCACCGTCAGATACTTGGGATTGAAGTCTACGATGCTTTAGAAATGGCAGAGCAGACGGAGGTGTAATTCCCCAGCGACGGTCGCAACTAAACCGTCGCTATCGGCCAAAAGCAGCCGGTCGACTCCAGCGATTTTGGTCTTCACCGAGGATCAAGATTGTCCCCCATCGCCAGTCATACTAAAAACTCTCAAAAGCTCTTACTGGCCCTTTCCCCCCTGGGCAACCCGGAGAAGCAATCGAAAATGAGCGTAAATTGGGCTGAGCTAATACCTACCACTGGTCACGCCATCGTCTTTGAAGACGAACCGGTGGTCCGGATGCTTTTGGAGGAAACGTTGGCTGAGATTGGTTTTTCATCAGCGACTTTAGACAATGCTGCCTCAGCTCTGAGCCACCTTATAAGTATCAAGGGTGATTGCACCCTGATCATCGCAGATCAGGGACTTCCAAGAGGAATCCAGGGATCTGAATTCATCCGCCTAGCAAATGAACAATGGCCATCAATTCCTTCGATTCTCACCTCTGGTTATCTCATCGATGAGCAGGTGATCCCGCCCTCGACGATTTGTCTGCATAAGCCTTACACGCTGGATCAGTTAGAGACGGCCATCGCCACAGCTCTTCAAATGCAATGCCATTCCAGGAATTTCATAATCTAGACACGCGCGGACCTTGGGTGGATGAGATGCCACTATTCATCTGACCAGCATTCCAGCTGTAAAGCCCATGAAACAACAACTTACAGGCGAGAAACTAAATACTGGATATTTAGCAAATCGTACCTACGCTCTTCGCGGGGGATCCAATTTTTAAGGACGGTCGGGGGCTCGTCTCAGGGTACTCACGCAAGTACGCAGGAGCTCGACATGAACCGGACAAAGTTATCAACGGCGTTCGCTGTATCAGTACTGTTGTCTGCAATGGTTTTCCCCGGCCTCTCTCAAGCAGCCGACAAAACAGTCCCCAACATTGTGGTCATCATGGGTGACGATATTGGCTGGTCCAACATCGGTGTCTACAACCAGGGCATGATGGCCGGTCGAACACCCAACCTCGACCAGCTCGCGGCCGAAGGCATGCGTTTCACCGACTATTACGCCGAGGCCAGTTGCACCGCAGGGCGGGCCAACTTCATTACCGGCGAACTGCCGATCCGTACCGGGATGACCACTGTCGGGCAGGCCGGTTCTCCCATTGGTATTCCCGCCGAAGCGGTCACCATCGCCACCACACTCAAGTCCATGGGTTACGCCACCGGTCAGTTCGGCAAGAACCACTTGGGTGACTTGAACGAATTCCTGCCGACCGTGCATGGTTTCGATGAGTTCTTCGGTTATCTCTATCACCTCGACGCCATGGAAGATCCGGCGCACCCCAATTATCCGCAAGATCTTCTACCCACCGTCGGCCCGCGGAACATGGTTCACAGCTGGGCCACGACGACTGACGATACGACCGTGATGCCGCGCTGGGGCAAGGTCGGCAAACAGAAAATCGAAGACGCCGGCACCCTCTATCCGGACCGGATGAAAACCGTCGACGACGAGATTCGCGACAAGGCCTTCACCTTCATCGACAAGGCCAAGCAGGACAACAAACCGTTCTTCCTCTGGCTCAACCCGACCCGCATGCACATCGTCACGCACCTCTCCGACAAGTACCAAGCCATGCGCAACGCGCAAAATGGCTGGTCGGAACAGGAAGCCGGCATGGCACAGCTCGACGACATCGTCGGCGACGTGATGGCCAAGCTGAAAAAAGACGGCATGGATGACAACACCATCGTGATTTTCACCACCGACAACGGCGCTGAAAACTTTACCTGGCCGGATGGCGGCACCACGCCGTTTGCCATGGGTAAAGGCACGGTGATGGAAGGCGGTTTCCGGGCTCCGGCGATCATTCGCTGGCCGGGCAAAGTGCCTGCAAACCAGGTGGCCAACGGCATCATGTCAGGCATGGACTGGTTCCCGACCCTGGTCGCGGCGGCGGGCAACCCGAACATCACCGCCGAATTGCTCAAGGGCAAACAACTGGGCGATACCACTTACAAAGTGCACCTCGACGGCTATGACCAGACACCGATGATTACCGGCAAAGGTCCGTCCAATCGCCATGAGATTTTCTACTTCGGCGAGAGCACGCTGGGCGCAATCCGTATCGATGACTTCAAGTACCGCTTCATTGACCAGCCTGGTGGCTGGCTAGGGGCAAAAACCACGCTGGACATGCCGATCCTGACCAACCTGCGCCTCGACCCGTTCGAACGCGCCGGATGGCCGCAGAACATGGCGGCCAATGGCTCGCTGGAGTATTTCGAGTGGTTCAAATTCCAGTTCTGGCGATTTGTTTTTGTGCAGCAGCAGGTGGTCAAACTGGCTGAAACAGCGGTTGAGTTCCCGCCCATGCAAAAAGGCGCGAGCTTCAACCTCGAAGCAGTCAAAGCCAAGATCGAAGCGGCCCGGGCGGCCATGGGCAAATAAGCAGTTGAATTCGCGGGTGGCCAGCGCTCGCCACCCGTGTTTATGACGGACATTTGCTGAGGTGACCCCATGCAGATAAAAACATCCGCCCTGCCGGCCATTACCCTGTGTGCCCTGTGCAGTCAGCAAGCTTACGCCGGCGGCATCATGCTCTATGAAATCGGCACCGATAACGCCGGCCTGGCCAACGCCGGTGCCGCCGCCCGTGCTCAAGGTCCCTCGACCATCGCCAGTAACCCGGCGGGCATGAGTTATCTGCACGACACACAGATCACCGGTGGTTTGCAGATTCTCTACGGCGACCTGAGCTTCGATCGTGACTCAAACACCAACGGCACCGGCACTGGCAACGCCCTCGACCCGATTCCCGGTGGCAGCTTCTTCATCAGCCATCAATTCGACGACCACTGGAGCATTGGCTTCGGCCAGTACGCTGACTTTGGCCTGGCGGCCAATTACGACAACGACTGGTCCGGGCGCTACTTCGCACAAAACGCCAGCCTCGCCGGTTTGTCGTTTGTGCCCAGCGTGGCTTACCGCTTCAACGAGCAATGGTCGGTGGGCGTCGGCGTGAAAGCCATGTACGGCATGCTGCAAGCCCAAACCGCGATAGACCGCGAGCCTTTCGGCTTCGCCGACCGCAGCGACGGCCAGTTCAAGTACAAAGACAACGATTGGGGTTTTGGCGCGAACGTGGGGCTGATCTATGCCCCGCAACCCGGTACCCGTATCGGCCTGGCCTATACCAGCAAAGTTGATCTGGACTTCGAGGACGGGCTGGACGTCAAAGGCGACGGGCCTGCGCTGGAACGCCTGGACGGCCTGAACACCCAACTCGACATGACCGTGCCGCAAACTGCAACGCTGAGTCTGTTCCAGCAACTCGACCCGCAATGGGCCTTGCTGGCCTCGGTCAACTGGCAGGACTGGTCAGCGTTCGGCGAGATCGCGGTGCAAGTCGACACCACAGCGTTTGGCGCTCAAGCGACTACGATCGACGCCCATTTCAAAGACACCTGGCAACTGGCGCTCGGCGCGCAGTATCAGGCCACGCCGCAACTGCTGTGGAACGTCGGTGTGGCGTACGACAGCAGCGCCGTTTCGGATGGCAACCGAACGTTTACTGTGCCCATGGGCGAATCCTGGCGCGTTGCGACGGGAGCCACCTATGCGCTGAACAAAGTCACCGACATCAACGTCAGCTGGGCCATGGTCTGGCTCGGCGACATGCCGGTGGACCAGACCAAATCCACCTCAGGCACGCGAACTTCCGGTCAGTTCGACAATGCCTGGATTCAAGCTGTTACCGGCAACATGACCTGGCGTTTCTGATGCCTTACTACCGAAAAAACGACTTAATCCATGGAGCACACACCACCATGAACCTGTCCCGAAAACTGTTTATCGGCGCTGCATTGATCGGACTTCTGCTTGGAGGTTGCACCTCGAAAGTTACGGAACGAGACCAATACTCTGGCTTTCTACCCAACTACAACAACCTGGAAGAAGTGACCACCACCAGCGGCGAGAAGGCCATGCGCTGGGTGAGTCCGTCGTGGAACGCAAATGCGTACGACACGGTGGTGTTCAACAAGCTGGAACTCTATCCGGCGCCCAAACCCAACGAGCGGGTCAATCAGCAGACGCTGGACGAATTGCAGAACTACATGACCAGCAAGGCCAAAGGCGTGCTGGGCCAGAAATACCGGGTGGTATCCAATCAGTCCGCAGCACCGGCCGGGTCAAAACCTCTGATCCTGCGCGCAGCAATCACCGGAGTGAGTGCCTCCAACGAAGGCATGAAGTGGTATGAAGTGGTGCCGGTCGCGGCCGTGGTCGGGGCGACGCAGGCAGCCACCGGTCACCGGGATCAGGACACTAACCTGTTCATCGAAGCCGAGTTCATCGACGCGAAAACCAATCAGACCGTGGCCAAAGTCGTACGCAAGGTATTTGGCAGTCAGCTGTCGAACGAGAGCCAGAAAATCACCACGAAAGACTTTAAGGCCGCCATCGACAAATTGAATGCCGATCTCTGGGCGTTCATCCGCAGCTGAGCCCTGTTTCAACCGCCGACACACGTTGGCGGTTGAACAAGCCTCAAGCAGAGGGCAACTGACATGTGGACCTGTTCATCACTTCTATTCTCAAGATTGCAAATGCCGTTACTCGCCGCAGCGCTCATCACCAGCGTGCTGATGCTGAGTGCATGCGCGACGGTCGATGCCCAGACGACTGCGTACGTCGGGGTTGAGCATCCCGCGCCGACCCTGCCCAGCGAAGTCCAGGTACTGCGCGTAGAACCTACGCGATCCAATGTGCAACTGGGCGAAATCCTGATCGATGCCAGTGTCGACCCGGCGCCGCCCATCACTCAGGTCGAACAGAAACTGCGTGAAGAAGCGGCCAAGCTTGGCGCAGACGCGGTGGTCGTCGTTTACGACCACATTCAGCCCGTCGCCGCCTACGTGACTGGCCCGCTGTGGAGCCGTGACATTGAAACGATCCAGGGACGCAAGCTCAAAGGCATTGCCATCAAATACCGATAACGAGGTGAACAGCAATGAAAGCAATCCTGTCCTGGCTGACGCTCACGTTGGCGACTGTGCTGATCAGTGCCTGCTCCGCCGTGGGATCAACCGATGGCGGTGCCGGTGAAACCGAGATTCGCTCAGGGAAGATCGAGCAGATATCGCTGTCCCAGATGCAGACTAATCACGACAGTGGCGTCGGCGCCGTACTCGGTGGCCTCGGCGGACTCGGTATCGGTAGCCTGATCGGTCGCGGCACCGGGCGCGATGTCGCCATGGTTGCCGGCGCGCTCGCCGGTGCTGTTGGCGGGAATTACGCAGAGAAGAAAAAGTACGACCAACCGATAGAGGCGCAACAGATCATCGTGCGGGTCAAAAGTGGCGTGCTGGTATCGGTTACCCAGCCGATCAATCCATCCCTGGGTAAAGGCATGAATGTTTATATCCAAGGCTCAGGTAATGACGCTCGAGTGGTACCGCAAGGCGGTTAAGTTTCACTTAGGTGTTTGGTATTACTCCGAACAGTATGCTTTCAACAGTTACACTTGGAAATCACCGCATAAGTACCATGACAAGCAACCTCCGAAGACAAGAGATCGACAGGCCGACAACTGATGGGCATGGAAGGTTTGGCGCTGAAATCGCACTACACTCCACCAGAGCAGTAAACGATTTATAGGCGCCGCTCGCAACGCGGTTCGAACGGACTGCTTACCAAGGCCGACTCGCTACTCGCATGCGGCGCGAGCCTTCCTCACGACGGCAGGAATTCCAAGGTGATTCGATGCGCAATTTTCTCTCATGAACCATGTCGCTATCGGACTCATCGCCTTCGTCGCTATCTTCGGCGGCGCTCTTATTGGCATCTTTGCTGCGCGGACGTTGCCCGACCATCACCTCAGCAATGAGTCGCGCAATGCGATCTCCGTTTCAGCGGCGATTGTCGGCACGATTTCGGCCTTGGTGATCGGCCTGATGATCTCGACGGCGAACAGTTCGTTCTCGACACGGTCGAGTGAAGTATCCAAGATCGCCGTCGACATCGTCCGCATTAACCGAATGATGCTGCGTTACGGACCAGAGGCGGAGGATGCCCGCGTTAACCTGCGCAACTACGCGAGGGCGAAAATGCAGGAGTTGTTCCCGGCCGCGGGTGAACCGTCACAGTCAACCGAAGCGACTGTCGGGATGATGGAGGCGACACAAGAATCGATTCTATTGCTTGTTCCGACTGATCCGAGACAGCGCTGGCTGCGCTCGCAGGCGCTCACACTCTCAGACGATGTTTTACAGGCGCGCTGGCTGCTGGCGGAACAGCGTGCCAGCAACATTCCGATGCCGTTCCTGATCCTGTTGATCTTTTGGCTTAGCCTGGTTTTCGCCAGCTTCGGTTTGTTCGCACCTCGCAATGCCACGACTATCGCCGTTTTCTGCCTCTGTTCGGTTGCGGTTTCGGGAGGCATCACAATGATTCTGGAGCTGGACTCGCCCTTCTCCGGCCTCGTCCATGTCTCCGGTGAGCCGATGCGCCAAGCGCTGGCCGAGATCATCCGTTGATCAAATGCCGTCGCGGCAAACATCGTTGTACGAATGCTGTGGTTCATATTGAGCTCCTTCGCACTGCGTGAGTGTTCGAGAAGTTCTCTTAAACTTCCTTCCCGAAATCCGGATGCCCCCGCAGAAAGCGTAGGTATGAACAGCGAAAAATCCAGCAACAATTTTGATGTGAATTTGCAGCGGTTATTTCTAAAAGAAACTTTGAGGAAGGTGCTAAAAAGCCAGAGTGGCCGGATTGATCCAATCTATCCGGGCACTTTTATATCAACTGATCTTTCGTGCGAAACCTTGCCAGTACTTTTCCTTCACGTGTCGGCGCGACACTTTGCCGAGTTCCGAAGTCGGAAGTTTATTGACAAATATCAATGTTTTCGGCGCCTTATTAACCGCCGAGCCTGTTTTTGGCAGTATCAGGGTTGAGCATCGAATGGATAGATGTGACTCCACTCTCCGGCCATGTCGACCACCGTCCAGCCCTTGGAATTTGCTTCATCCAGCGCCTTATCGAGCCTGCCGATATTGGATTGGCGATCGTACGCCCACTCACGCTTGCTGTCGGTATGGTGCACCAGGCCCATGAAGCGCTTGCCCTTGCCGGCGGCGGTCCATTGCAGCATCTGCAGGTCGCCGTCGGAGTTGCCAAAGGCCAGCGCCGGACGCCGGCCGATGATCGAGTCGATGCTCTCCGGCTTGCCCGGGCCATCGTCGTTGTGCGCAAGCTTGGGGGTACGCAGGATAGAGGGATTGCCGTCACCAGGCTGGAACCGGGTCAGAAATGTGGTGCCGATCACCTGCTCTGGGGGGATGCCGTAGACCTCTTCGGCGAAGGCGCGCATGAACACTGTTTCGCCGCCGGAGACGATATAGGTCTTGAAACCATTGGCGCGCAGGTAGTCGAGCAGTTCCAGCATCGGCTGGAAAACCATCTCTGTGTATGGCTTGTCGGACTTGGGGTGGCGCGCCTTGGCCAGCCAGGCCTTGACGCTGGCGGTGAAGGCTTCGGTGGTCATTCCGGTGTTGGTGGTGCCGATGATTTTCAGCAAGCCGTCCATGCCGCTGGCGGCCAGTGCCTGGTGATCGTTTTCGAGCACGGCCTTGAAAGGCTGTTGCTCCTTCCACTCGGGGTGCTGCGGGGCCATACGCTTGACTTCTTCGAAGGAGAACAGGACCTGAAAATACATCGGTTGCTCGCTCCACAGCGTGCCGTCGTTGTCGAAGACGGCGATCCGTTCGGCCAGCGGCAGATAATCCTTGCTGCCATCCTTGGTCACGGCTTCGACAAAGGTGGTGATGGCCGCTTTCGACGGGCCTTCCTTCCAGGACGCCAAAGGCTCTGCGGCTTGCGCGAGTACGGGTAAAAGCAGGGCCATGGTCAGGCCGTAGAGCCAGTGGCCGGCAGAAGGTGCTCGTTTCATGTTCGGTCCTTGCGGATTGTCGTGGAATCCGGGTTGAGAGGGCGTAAACCATTCGCGGGCGGGCGCGGGATTTGAGCCTGTCGAACACTCTTGCGCAGCGCCGACAATACCTGCTTGCAATGTTGCAGCGCAGACTCCTGAGTGACTGTCGTTCCATAACGCATGTTGAAGAAGCCTAGCAGGCGTTTGGCCAATGCCGCAGACAACGGTAATTGCAGCAAACCCAGCGCCTGCTGTTTGCGTCGAGCCCATAGGTTAGGCCCCGAGAGCGGCGCAGGGTGGAAGTCGAGCTGGCCAGGTATTTGCCGGCCGAGGCCCAGCCAGCGCGCCTGGCGCTGGGCTCGGCGCTGCCAGTCCGTGCGCAGGCTGTGGCTCTTATTTGGACATCGACGGCTGAAACGAGCGTGACGAACGTCCAGTCGGACTGACTGCTCTTGGCCGCTCTCTGCCGGTCATGACAGGCGGGAGTCGGCCAGAAGCGGACTTGACTGACTTCCTCAGAGCGTGAAGTGGAACTACGTTTAAGTAAAATGGAGTTTTGTCGGATGGATAATCCCCACAGGGTGAACATTGCGGGTTTCACCCGCAGTACCTGGCTCAACCTGCCGGAAGGATTTCCGGAGTTGGCGAGCAGTTGAGCGCGCTACCGCCCGTCGAATAAGGGCCAGCCCGAATTACCGGCGCGGATTCCGCGGCTACGCTTCACTGCTAATGCTACCTACGCCCCGCAGTTCTGAGCGTGCCCATCGAACTTAAGCAGTTCCGAATGGAGCAAAGAGCTATGCGCCCCTTCAAGTTGATCGCGTTCCTTCCCATTGCGATTGTCGGCGCCTTCCTGGTATCGGCATCCGTGTTTGCCGAGCAAGTTACCAGCACGCTGGGTACGCCCAGTGCCACCATCAGTATCAGCGGTGCGCAACTGCCACCACCCGATCCCAAGTTTGGCGGCGTCATTCAGGACGACGCCCTGCATTCCAAACCGTGGTGGGCGCCGCGCGTGGTTCCGCCGAAAGGGGCGCCCAACGTGCTGTTGATCATCACCGACGACGCCGGCTTTGGCGTGCCCAGCACCTTCGGTGGCGTCATTCCGACGCCGACAATGGATCGCATCGCGCAGCAAGGGCTGCGCTTCAACCGGGTCTTCTCCACGGCGCTGTGCTCGCCGACTCGGGCCGCGCTGATCACCGGGCGCAATCACCACTCGGCAGGCTTCGGTGTGATCTCGGAGCAGTCGACCGGCTTCCCGGGCTACAACAGCATCATCGACCGGGACAAGGCGACGATCGGGCGCATCCTGCTTGACAACGGCTACTCGACTTCCTGGTTCGGCAAGGACCACAACACGCCAGTCTTCGCTGCCAGCCAGGCCGGACCATTCGATCAATGGCCAACTGGCATGGGCTTTGAGTACTTCTACGGCTTCGTCGGCGGTGATGCCAATCAATGGGAGCCAAACCTGTTCCGCAATACGACCCAGATCTATCCGTTTCTTGGCAAGTCGCCCGGCACCTGGAACCTGGTCACGGCCATGGCCGATGATGCGATCGACTGGATGACGCGTATCCATCAGATCGCCCCCAACAAACCGTTTTTCATCAAGTACGCGCCCGGCGCCACGCACGCGCCGCACCACCCAACCAAGGAGTGGGTAGACAAAATCAGCCAGATGAAGCTCTTCGACGAGGGGTGGAACAAAGTGCGCGAGCGCATCTTCGAAAACCAGAAGCGCCTGGGGGTGGTGCCAAAAATTGCCCAGTTGCCACCGTGGCCGAAAGAGGTGCTGAAGGAGTGGGACCAACTGACGGCCGAGGAGCAGAAGCTCTATATCCGTCAGGTTGAGGTCTTCGCCGCCTATGTCGCCTACAGCGACAGTGAGATCGGCCGCGTCGTCCAGGCGGTCGAGGATCTGGGCAAGCTCGACAATACGTTGATCATCTATATCAATGGCGACAACGGCACCAGTGCCGAGGGTGGACCACTTGGCACACCCAACGAAGTCGCCTTTTTCAACGGCATCAGTGTGCCGGTTGCGGAACAAATGAAGTACTACGACGTGTGGGGCACCGATAAAACCTATAACCACATGTCGGCCGGTTGGTCCTGGACCTTCGACACACCGTTTTCCTGGTTCAAGCAAAATGCCTCGCAGCTCGGCGGCATCAATCAGAACATGGTGGTGTCATGGCCCGCGCGGATCAAGGACAAGGGAGGCCTGCGCGAGCAGTTCGTGCATGTGATCGATGTGGTGCCAACGATCCTTGAGGCAGCCGCGATCCGAGCGCCCGACACGGTGGATGGCATCCAGCAGATACCGATCGAAGGGACGAGCTTTGCCTACACCTTCGACGCGAAGAATGCCAAGGTGCCGTCGCAGCACACGACGCAATACTTCGAAATGATGGGCCAGTGGGCCCTGTACAAGGATGGCTGGTTTCTGAGCACTAAGGTCAATCGTGCGCCGTGGGAAGCCTTTGGCCCGGCCAACGCGGATCCGTTGAACAACCAGGAGCTTGAGCTCTTTAACCTGAACACCGACTTCAACCAGACCAATAACCTCGCGGCCGGGAACCAGGAGAAGGTCAAAGAGATGAAGCAGATGTTCATCGCCGAAGCCAAGAAGTACCAGGTTTTGCCGCTGGACGCCTCCGTGGCTGCGCGCATCATTGCGCCGCGCCCAAACATCACCGCCGGACGCACGGAGTTCGTCTATACGAAGCCGATGACCGGATTGCCCCAGGGTGACTCGCCGCTGTTGCTAAACACCTCCTACACGATCAGCGCCGACATTGAAGTGCCGCAGGGTGGTGCCGAGGGCATGATCCTAACGTCTGGAGGACGGTTCTCGGGGTATGGTTTCTACCTGCTGAAGGGTAAACCAGTGTTCTTGTGGAATCTGATTGATCTGCAACGCCTGAAGTGGGAAGGCACTGAGGCGCTACCGCCGGGCCGGCACACGATTGAGTTTGACTTCAAGTACGACGGGGTGGGTGTGGGCACGCTCGAGTTCAACGACTTCAGTGGACTCGCCCAGCCCGGCACTGGCACGCTCAAGGTGGATGACAAGGTGGTCGCCACACAACGTATGGAGCGCACGCTGCCGATGATCCTGCAGTGGGACGAGGCGTTCGACATCGGTTCCGACACACTGACCGGCGTGAATGATGCGGACTACCAGCCGCCGTTCCCTCTGACGGCCAAACTGAACCAGTTGACGATCAAGGTCGATCGCCCGCAGTTGTCACCCGAGGACATCAAGAAGTTGCAGGCGGCAATGGAGGAGAAGGCAAAGCAAGATTGAGCCCGCTTCGGATGTGAGGAGCCCAGACCGTACCTGCCTGGGCGCGGATTTCACCCGTGGCCAAAGGGTTAGAAATGGTCACAACCTACAGAACCCAAGGGGGCGCAAATGCTTATCAGGAATCGGCGATTGGGCATCGCTTTAGTCGCAGTCGGGATGGTGTCTGCCGGCCTGGCTTTTGCGGCGTACCAGCACATTCGCGGTCCGTCGCCTTTGACCCTCGGTGATGGGGAAAATGGCCCCGTGGGTATGGTCTGGCTGCCTGCGGGTGAATTTTTGATGGGCAGCGACCATAAGCAGGCGCGACCTAACGAGGGGCCGGCCCACAAGGTTCGACTCGACGGCTACTGGATCGACCGCTACGACGTCACCAATGCCGATTTCGCCCGCTTCATTGCTGAAACCCATTATGTCACCACCGCCGAACGCAAACCCGAATGGGACGATCTGAAAGTCCAGCTGCCGCCAGGGACACCTGAGCCCGACGACAGTGTCATGGTGCCCGGGGCATTGGTTTTCGCGGGCACCGAAAGGCCTGTCGCCCTAAATGATTTCAGTCAGTGGTGGGCATTTGTCCCCGGAGCTGACTGGCGCCACCCATTGGGCCCCGACAGTTCAATTGAGGGCAAGGAAGCCCATCCCGTAGTGCAGGTTTCACTTGAAGATGCGCAGGCGTATGCAAAGTGGGCAAATAAGCGCCTGCTGACTGAAGCTGAATGGGAGTACGCCGCAAGAGGCGGACTGGAACAAGCGACCTATGCATGGGGGAATGATTTCGCACCCAATGGGGAAAAAATGGCGAACACTTGGGATGAGGTACAACCGTTTCCCGTGACCGGGTCCAGCAATAAATTCAAGATCGGCACCAAACCGGTAGGCAGTTACAGACCTAACGCCTACGGGCTATACGACATGTCCGGGAACGTTTGGCAGTGGGTCGCCGATTGGTATCGTGCCGATGCGTTTAGAGTCGGGCATCAGCCGGCAAGTGCGGTGGCTGTGAACCCGGTGGGGCCATCCGATAGCTATGATCCCGAACTCGGGGTTACCGCCAACGCACCGCAGCGTGTGATCCGAGGTGGTTCTTTTCTTTGTAGCGACAGCTACTGTACGAGCTTTCGAACCAGTGCCAGGCAGGGTGCAGATCCTATGAATTCCATGTCCCATCTCGGGTTTCGCTTAGCGATGAACAATGAGCAATGGGAAAAGAACCGCTGAATAAACACGTAGGTGGGTGCCATTCTCTACCGACAAGATTTGACGTAGCTGCGTGCAAAATAGAAGTTTTCACCAATCAATACAGAGACCGTCAGGCTGGGGCGACTTTTTTCTACACAATCGGCCATTTGTAGTCGTTGGCGAATGTCTGCAATGGGTCGATTCTGTTGAAAAAGTAGCTCCCCTGACTGGCCTCCGGCAAAATCTCTTCATTGGCCGGAGGGGGATCACACAGCATGATGGGACAGTTATCGAGTGGGCAGGAGCGACTGTTTTACTCGTTCAACCTTGAAGATCACATCCCAGCGAATCACCTTCTGCGCAGCATTGATCGGTGTCTCGATCTGAGCGACCTGCGCCATTATCTCGCCGATTTCTATAGCCCGATTGGGCGTCCGTCGATTGATCCCGAACTGATGATTCGCATGCTGATCGTGGGCTATTGCTACGGCATTCGCTCAGAGCGGCGGTTGTGCGAAGAGGCCCATTTGAACCTGGCGTATCGCTGGTTCTGCCGGTTGAGCCTTGAAGATGAAGTACCCAATCACTCGACGTTTTCCAAAAATCGACACGGCCGTTTTCGGGACAGTGATCTGTTTCGCTGGTTGTTCAATGAAGTACTGCGTCGCTGCATGGACGCCGGTCTGGTCAAGGGCGAAGGATTTGCCGTGGACGCCAGCATCATTAAAGCGGATGCCAGTCGCCAGCGCGGCGTACCGGGTGATGAACAGGTCAACTGGAGCGATCCGTCCCTGAGCACCCGCGCCGTGCGTGAGTACCTTGAAGCGCTCGATGAGGAGGCCCTGGCTGAAACACTGCCGAAGCGCCTATCGCTGACTGATCCTCAAGCCCGATGGACCGCTGCTCCGGGAGGTCCAGCGTTCTTCGCCTATTCCACAAACTATCTGATCGATACCGAGCACGGCGTCATCGTGGATGTGGAACCCACACCGGCTCATCGAACGGCCGAGGTCGAGAGCACCAAGACCATGATCGAGCGTGTCGAAGCGCAGTTCGACATCAAGCCGGAGCGCCTCATCGGCGACACCGCTTACGGTACAGCGCCGATGCTGGCCTGGATGGTGGAGGAAAAAGACATCGAACCGCATGTGCCGGTGTGGGACAAAACCGAGCGCAAGAACGACAGTTTATCGAGCAACGATTTCCACTGGAATGAAGAGGCTGAGGAATACCGCTGCCCGGCCGGCAACCCATTGCGCAGCGAATGGCGAGCCTTCAAGAATGAGCGTTCACACGTCACCAAAGCCCACACCATCATCTTCCGATCCCGGCAGACCGACTGCGCTACGTGTCCGATGAAAGCCAAGTGCTGCCCGAACACTGCGTTCCGCAAGATCGCTCGCAGCGTCCATGAAGCCGCTCGCGATGTGGCTCGACGCATTGCAGCAACGCCGGCATATCAGCGCTCTCGCCACGAACGTAAAAAGGTCGAAATGTTGTTTGCCCACCTCAAGCGCATCCTGAAATTGGATCGCCTGCGGCTACGTGGCATGAGTGGCGCGACGGATGAATTCACGCTGGCCGCTGCGGTGCAGAACCTGCGACGGCTGGCCAAATTTTCATCTCAAGGGCCACCAGTCACGGGATAGGTGCGCCTGCACCAAGCGAAAAACCTCAAATCAACCCAATAACAGAGCAGCAAAGGTCAACGAAGGGCCGAGAAACCACTCAATGTGGTGAGGAGGTTCTCCGAAGGTGGTCGTGCCTGAGTTCAGGCCAACTGAAAATCTGACTTTTTCAACGGAATCGGTCGGTTTCAGCCCTTCGCGACGGGCAGTAATCGGCCACGAGCAGCCGGTCGGCCAGCATCGCATCGACGCCACGTTCGCCAGCCATTAAGGGATGGGGGCGAAAATAGAAGCCTCGGAGGGCCAACCTTCGGGGCTTTGCATTTCTGCACTGGAACAGAATTACACCGCGATTCTAAAGGGGTAAGGCACCGTACTCAGGGCCAATGAAACCGGGCACTTCCTTACTTTGGAATACCCGGTTTTAACCTGCTTTACACGGTCAGTGGTACAAAAATTGGTACAAGCTTCATTCCCTCCCTAGGCGCCGCTCAAACTGCCTAGAGAGGACTGTCACCTTCTCGATTTTTTACGCGCTGCTCAACGAAGAACTCCACATGCCCTCTGGGGCTGCTCGGCAATGGCCAAGCATCGACCTGTCGGGCGATTGCCAGAAATGCTTGGGCGCACTTGGAGCGTGGAAAGTGTTCGTAGACGGCTCGCCGCTTCTGCACGGCCCTACGCACGCACTCATCGTACGGAACCGCTCCCACATACCGCAGGGCTACGTCGAGGAAGTGATCGGTGACCTTGGTCAATTTAGCGAACGAGGCGCGACCTTCCTGCGGGCTCTGCGCCATGTTGACTAGCACCCGGAAACGGTACATTCCGTAATCACGATTAAGCAATTTGATCAGTGCGTAGGCATCACTGATCGAGGCAGGTTCGTCACAGACCACCAGTAAGACTTCGTGGGCCGCCCGGACAAGACTGACCACCGACGAGCCGATGCCCGAAGCGGTGTCGATCACCAGCACATCGAGACTGTTATCGATTTCACTGAAGGCCTGGATCAGGCCTGCGTGCTGAGCCAGAGATAAATGCACCATGCTCTGGATGCCTGAAGCCGCGGGGACGATTCGCACCCCGCCCGGACCCTGCATCAGTACATCAGATAGCTCACAGCGACCTTCAATTAAATCGGCAAGCGTGTACTGCGGGGAAAGCCCCAACAGGTCATCGATATTCGCCAAGCCAAGATCGCCATCTAGCAATACTACGCGCCTTCCAAGTTCCGCAAGCGCCAATGAAAGGTTCAAAGCCACAGTCGTCTTGCCGACGCCACCCTTTCCGCCGGTCACGGCGATGACTTGTACAGTATGCACACCATCCATGTTATCGATTCCCTTCCGTGTGCAACGCGTGCGAGTTGTCGCTATCCATCCCAAGATATGCAATGGTAACTGAAAAATGCAGACTCTTGGCTCCTAGCTATCGCATGACCGCCGACTTGATGCTTCCCGGATGGCAGGCAAGCGGAGTCAAATATGGTTGTACTGAGTGCGAAAATCACGTTTTCCTGGCGCCTGAAATCAATTGTTGGCCGTTAATTCTCAGCCACCTGCCCGCGATGCTTGCGTGATCACAGCATCGGCACGCTCAACTTTGAGGCGGTTAAGGTCGCAGGGCATTGCAACACCTGCATGCCGATCTTTAATGTCGACCAGCAGCTGGCGATTCAGGATCTGCATACCAGCAAACCGGAAAATTCGAGCACCTGCACGACTGACCCACCCTCACCTATTGCGCTGAGCGTCGGCGGACAGCAATTAGCTGTCGCGCCGAATCCATCTGGAGGCCAGCTCGATACCGCGTTGCCTGGCTTCGCCAAATGTGCTCCAGGTGCCTATTTCCTCGCCGAGCTTTATCGGCTTATCCCTGCCCTTCAGCAAAATAACGATCCCGATGGGGGCTGCGTTTGAGGTCTCACCCCAAAAGAAATCGATCGTCGCCTGCTCCCCGCTGGAATGGACGTAATCCACCGGTTCTGGCCGGTCAGTCACCAAGCGCATATCTATCTCCCTGATGCCCGGATCTGGGCAATCAAGCAATAGCCCATAAATTCAGATGACGCCAATCGCCTGACCCACCCTCACCTATGGCGCTAAGAGCTTATCCATTACCTCGGTCATACCAATTGTTGGCCAGCTCAATCCCGCACATTTTTGCATCGTCAATGCTCTGGAATGGGCCGTCAGACTCACCTATCAGGCATTCGCCCCTTGGGTCTAGTTGCGCCACCACCCGCACGCCGACGGGTACGGGATCGTTATCAGCGCCCCATTTGAAGCGCACAAGTGCCTGGTTGCCGCTGGCGTGTGAGTGAAAGAACCCCGGCGACCTATCGATAGCCATAGATGAACCCTCTTTGATCCGGACTGATTACGGATCATCAACCAATAGCCCACTTAAACGAATCATGCCAGCCGGCAGGGCATGACCCGGCATAGGACGCCCCATGTGGCGCCGAACCATCGCTGCGATGTAGTTGGCACTTCAGCGGGGCGAAATAAGAAACCCATCTATTCCGACGTTACCGGTTTACCAGAACGACTCGGCAAGTGGTCAGATCGCTCTTTAGTGACACGATGTAATAAAGAAACGTTGTAGTCGTAGGTCGATATCAACGGTGCGGGTCCCTCGTGCCGAGCCATCTCGAGCCATTGTCTTGTTCGTTCAACATCAAAGAATTCGTTCTTGAACTTCATCTTCGCAACCAGGTTCGCTGAGACCCTAAAGTGTCCACACCCAGACGAGCATCTGACCTCTGACCAGCTGCTAGTGATGTGGGCAGTTTTAGAGGCTGCCTGGCAAATTAAACATTGCATGTTCGATCTCCTTTTCGATGACCAACTCACTGTAGCCGAACACCGGCCAAGGTTCCTCCATGCCCACAGAATACAAAATCGCTGAGCCACTGAAGGTTGTGCGCTCGACGGTGACGAAGCTGGTGATCACCGGCGCGCCGCGGCTCGACTCGATCACCGTGTTCCTCGAGGACTTCGGCAGACGCGACTGCCCGACCGAGTCCAATCCGAACTACCAGACTGCCCAAGGCAAGATCACGATCAACTGCCGGGACAAGAGTTGGAATGCTTATTGGGGTGGCATGGGGCCGCGCACCGTCGCGGAGTTTGTTGCCGATTGTGGTTGGGACTACGTCCTGAACTGCCTGGATCGAGGCATCGTTGACCTTGGCGGAGGCAACTACGTTTATGAAAAGGAGGATGCGATGGCCTATAACGGTAGCTCAGTGAAGGTAGAAATACTGAAAGAGTCTGCTGCGTTTTGTAAACATCAAGGCAAGCAACTTTTTGTACAAAGCTCCACTGCCAGACCGTATAACCCCTACTCTTCGTTTGCTGGTGCCGAAGTTCAATTCAGCTGTAAATAAACAGTTTGCCTTGCCGAACAAACACTTCGAGTGGGACTGGACGGAAGCTGTTTTGCCACATACCGGCCAGTCCCTCAATCACGGCGTGAGTCAGTGTCCGAAACGGGTCGTTCACTGCCGGTCATGTTTGCAAAGGGGGCGGGTCAAATCCGGCGCAGATGGCTGGTTAGGTCGAATGCAAATGGGTGGTCAAGTCAGTGTAATTGCCCAGGCGTCAGCGGATCTGGAGAAGTGGCTCGAGCCAGCGGCGAGTTCAGCTAGTCTTCCCGCACCAGTTACTCAAGGACGATACCCATGTCAGATAACTCTGAAGCCAACATAGCCACAGCAGACGCACTCACACTGGTCCTGCACAACCAGCACGCCATATGTGCGGCCATTGAGGAGGTGACCAAGTGGCTTTCTGAGAATGGAGTGGGGAGCGTTGCCGCTAACGCAATTGCGGCCATGGAAACGCTGGACCGGAATGCTCAAGACATCACAGGCGCCATCATGCGACTACGGCAGTTATAGGTATGCCTGAGCTGATACGCGCAAATGCGAATTTATTTGCGCTTTCCGCTTGATAAGTAACACCCATAGTGCAACAGTATTAGTAGGACACCCTAACTGATACAGGCACCCATCATGTTCATCCGCGCATACCTCCGAGCATCCACCGAAGAACAAGACGCCAGCCGCGCCCAGACCTCACTTGAGCAGTTCGCCAGCGACCATAAAAAGGTCATCGCGAGCGTGTATCTGGAGAATGCCAGCGGCGCCTCCGCAGACCGGCCCGAGTTGCTGCGTCTTCTCAAAGATGCGCACAAGGGTGACGTGCTGCTGGTGGAGTCGATAGACCGGCTCTCCCGCTTGCCAGTGGAGGACTGGCAGAAGCTCAAGGCCACGATTGATTCCAAGGGCCTGCGCATCGTCGCGCTCGATCTGCCGACCAGTCACCAGGGAATGCAGGATACGAAGGACGACGAGTTCACCGGGCGGATGCTGGGCGCGATCAACTCGATGCTGGTGGAGATGATGGCCGCCATTGCGCGCAAGGATTACGAGCAACGCCGCGAGCGCCAAGCCCAAGGTATTGAGAAGGCCAAAGTTGCCGGTAAGTATCAGGGCCGGCCGATCGATGAAGATCTGCACAAGCGCGTTACGGAACTGCTCGGTGCAGGCCTTGGCATCCGCGCAACAGCCAGGCACGCCAACTGCTCAACCACCACAGTCCTCAGGATCAGGGACTTGGCCAGCGCCTGAAAACACTAGTAAAAAGGCTTTGCGGTCATCTGTGGCGACCTAAAAGCCAGCACTGCGCTGGCAGCTCCGATCTGCGTTGGCGATATGACAACAGACCCGATGGAGTCGCCCCACGAGGGAATCATCACAATTTCCCAGCGGGACGATAAGACACCATCGCAATGGGGGAACCCGCATGGCACTCACTCCGGAGTGCCTAAGCGCCGCCGTGCTGATCACTTTCAAGAGAAGCTTGAGCATGACATGGTTCGAATCCAGAACCATTCAGCTGTTTTCAGCAGTCGCTACAAAGAAATCGATGATTTCGGAGCCCCTAAAGGGCGAGAAGATTTCATAGTTTCTTAAACAGTACGCGCGTGGATCATCACCAGGAGGCCCGTCTACGGCATAGCCAGTTGGACGGACCGGCCTATTACCAAAAAATTGGTTTGGTGCTGACCATCGTTTACACCCAGATTGACGAATGCACCCAAATAGAGGGACCGGCAGAGAGCGGCCAAGAGCGGACGTATACATCGAGCCGACCATTTGCTGTCATTAACGACTGAGCCAAACACGTGACGCAGAATCCCCCGGACCATCGGGTGACCGGATTCATGATCATGACCGGGCGCAGGTCCTGGATGAAAAAGTACTCCTAGTCGGCATAGCGTGCAGGCAACTGACTTTTACTACCCCAACACCAGTAAGCCTTACCCAGAGAGTTGGCTTTCAGACGCAGGCAACATCAGCCCAATTGAGCCTGGATCTGTTTCACTACGCCCTGCATCGCCGGCAAGTAGCGACGAGCGGCTTCCTCAATGGGCATCGCTTTAGCGATGTACACCAGATTCAGGCAGCCCATCACCTGTTCCTCGTGCATGACCGGGATGGCAATGGCGGCGATCTTGCGTTCCAGGCCCCAGTGCGAGTTGTTTTCGCCATACCCCTTGGCCAGGGTGTGCTCCACCAGCCGATCGACAAAACGACGATCCGCGGCCAGCACCGATTGTTCATCTTCGCGGCTGATCATCAATTCGATCAGCTCTTCCCGCTCGGCGGGTGGGCAGAACGCAAAGTACGCACGCCCGGTCGCGGTCATTAGCAAGGGCAGGCGCCGGCCAACCATGGAGCGGTGAAACGACAGGCGGCTGAAGCGATGAGTGGTCTCGCGAATGACCATGGCATCGCCGTCCAGCGTGCACAGGTCGGTGGGCCAGATGACTTCCTGCAACAACTCTCCGAGCAAGGGCGCGGCGATGGAGGAAATCCATTGCTCATCGCGAAAACCTTCACTGAGTTCGCGCACTTTCAACGTCAGACGATAACTGTCATCCGACTCGCTACGCCGCACATAACCTTCAGCCTGCAAGGTCTCCAACAGCCTGCGCACGGTGGTGCGATGCAGCCCGCTCTGCTCAGCCAGTTGCGCGGTGCTGGCGCCGCCGTCGAAGCGGTTCAAGCCATTAATCAGTGCCAAACCTCGCATCAGGCCACGTACGGCTTTGTATTCGGTCTCGCTCATGGCTGGATCCTTTATCGTTGTAAATCAATCATGTGCACTCAGCGCACACCAACAAGAGTTGTCGTTGTCGACCAGCCTTGTGATTTCCATACTACGCCCAATAAGAAATCCAAAAGCGCTGTACGGAGATGACCATGAGTTCTGCACCCACTCCTTCCTCATTGGACCTGACCACCGATGTCGCGATTGTCGGCGCCGGCCCGGTTGGCCTGATGATCGCCAACTATCTGGGTCAATGTGGCGTGAACGTCACCTTGGTGGAAAAGCTCGAGAGCCTGATCGACTATCCCCGCGCCATCGGTCTGGACGACGAAAGCCTGCGTACTTTTCAAGCAGTCGGCTTGGCCGACAACGTGCTGCCGCACACCACGCCGTGGCACGCCATGCGCTTCCTGACTCCCAAGGGTCGCTGCTTTGCCGATATTCAGCCGAAAACCGACGAGTTCGGCTGGTCACGCCGCAACGCGTTCATTCAACCCTTGGCCGACCGTGTTTTGTTCAAAGGTCTGGCGCGTTTTGCCAACGTCAAGGTGTTATTCAGTCGCGAACTCGAAGGCTTCGAACAAAGCGACAGTGGTGTGGCGCTCACCCTCAAAAATTCAGAGGGTCGCGGCGAACGCTTGCAGGCCAAGTACCTGATTGGCTGCGACGGCGGCAACAGCCTGGTGCGGCGCAGCCTGGACATCAGTTTCGAAGGCAAGACCGCACCCAATCAGTGGATCGTGGTCGACATTGCCAACGACCCGCTGGCCACGCCCCATGTTTATCTATGCTGTGACCCCGTGCGTCCTTACGTGTCCGCCGCCCTGCCCCATGGCGTGCGTCGATTCGAGTTCATGGTGATGCCCGGCGAAACAGAGGCAGAGCTGAGCAAGCCCGAGAACATGCGCAAGCTACTGGCCAAGGTGTTGCCGAACCCGGACCACATCGAGTTGATCCGCAGCCGCGTCTATACCCATAACGCTCGTCTGGCCGGTCGGTTCCGTCAGGGCCGGGTGCTGCTGGCGGGCGATGCCGCGCATATCATGCCGGTGTGGCAAGGCCAGGGGTACAACAGCGGCATGCGCGATGCCTCGAACCTGGCGTGGAAGCTGTCGCTGGTGATCAAGGGGCTGGCGGCCGACAGCCTGCTCGACAGCTACGAACAGGAGCGCCGCGACCACGCCAAGGCAATGATCAATCTTTCCGTGCTCGCCGGCCACGTGTTGGCACCGCCGAAACGCTGGCAAGGCACCCTGCGCGATGGCGTGTCGTGGCTGCTCAACTACCTGCCGCCGGTCAAACGCTACTTCGTGGAAATGCGCTTCAAACCGATGCCGCAATACACCCGGGGCGCCTTGATCGTGCCGAGTGAAAGGGGCTCGCCGGTAGGCAAGATGTTCATTCAGCCGAAGGTGTTGACTGACGCCGGCAACACTGTGTTGCTGGATGAAGTGATCGGCGAAAACTTTGCGATTATCGCCTGGGGCTGCGATCCGACCTGGGGCCTGACGCCGGCGCAAATTACGCAATGGAAAGCCCTGGGCACACGCTTTATTCAAGTGTTGCCGGATGTCCAGCTCAGAGCACCGAGTGATGCCGGCCCCGACGTGATCCGCGTCGGAGACAGCACCGGTCGTCTCAAGGAATGGTTCGCTCGCGGCACTTCGTCCATCGCCCTGGTGCGTCCAGACCGCTTCCTCGCCGGCCTGGCCATCCCCCAAACCGTTGACCATGCCTGCGATGAATTGGCCCGGGCGCTCAAAGTCCTGCCGCAACCGGCTGCGAAAGCTGTTGTCAGCAAGGTGGCTTGACATGAGCGCTTATTTGCACTGCTTGTCGCACACCCCCCTAGTGGGCTACGTCGATCCGACGCCCGACGTGCTGGCCGAGGTCGATGGGGTAATCGCTGATGCCCGTGAGCGCATCGCCCGCTTTGAGCCGGAGCTGATCGTGCTGTTCGGCCCCGACCACTACAACGGCTTTTTCTACGACGTGATGCCGGCCTTCTGCATCGGCATGGCGGCCCACGCCATCGGCGATTTCGATACGGCCGCCGGCCCGTTGGACGTGCCCAAAGCACTGGCCGAATCCTGCGCCCAGGCTGTGTTGGATGCCGGTGTCGACGCCGCTGTGTCTTATCGCATGCAGGTCGACCATGCGTTCGCCCAACCGCTGGAACTATTGCTGGGTGGCTTACAAGGCTGCCCGGTGATCCCGGTGTTCATCAACTCTGTCGCCGTGCCCCTGCCGGGCTTCAAGCGTGCCCGTCTGCTCGGTGAATCAATTGGCCAGTGGGCGCAGTCGCTGAACAAACGCGTGCTGTTCCTGGCTTCCGGAGGGTTGTCCCATCAACCTCCGGTGCCGGAACTGGCCAAAGTCGATGCGCGCATGGCCGATCGGCTGATGGGCAGCGGTCGCCAATTGCCGGCTAATGAGCGACAGGCGCGCCAGGAACGAGTCATCCAGGCTGCCCGGGACTTCGTTGAAGACCAACGCAGTCTGCACCCGCTTAATCCGGTTTGGGACCAGCAGTTTCTCGACACCCTTGATCAGGGCCGCCTGAGCGACCTCGATGCGCTGGGTAATGACGAGCTGTCGGCATTGGCCGGCAAGTCCACACATGAAGTGAAAACCTGGGTCGCCGCCTTCGCCGCCCTTAGTGCCTTCGGCCCGTATCAAACCGAAGGTCGCTATTACCGTCCGATTCCCGAGTGGATTGCAGGCTTCGGCACCCTCGGCGCACAGCCGCTGAGCAACCAT
This sequence comes from Pseudomonas sp. LBUM1670, assembly GCF_059695695.1. Lineage (NCBI taxonomy): Bacteria > Pseudomonadati > Pseudomonadota > Gammaproteobacteria > Pseudomonadales > Pseudomonadaceae > Pseudomonas > Pseudomonas sp. LBUM1670. The sequence continues at coordinate 4,309,191 of NZ_CP166783.1, forward strand.
CATTGAATTCAAGGAACACTGCCATGACAGCCACTGCATTCACCGAAGCTTCCACCAGCCGCTTTGCCCGTATCAAGGAAGGCGACCTGGACCTGCAACTGCACTACAACGACGTTGGCGAAGGTGCCGAAACCGTGGTCATGCTGCACGGCTCCGGCCCGGGCGCCAGCGGCTGGGCCAACTTCCATCGCAATATCGAGCCGCTGCTGAATGCCGGTTACCGCGTGATCCTGATGGATTGCCCAGGCTGGAGCAAAAGCGACACGATCGTCAGCGAAGGCTCGCGCTCGAACCTCAATGCGCAAGCGCTCAAGGGCCTGCTCGATGTGCTGGATCTGGACCGCGTACACATCATCGGCAACTCGATGGGTGCCCACAGCACCGTCGCCTTCGCCCTGGAATATCCTGAGCGGATCGGCAAACTGATCCTGATGGGCGGCGGTACCGGCGGCCCAAGCGCGTTTGTTCCCCAGCCCACTGAAGGCATCAAGCTGATCGGCGCGCTGTACCGCGAGCCGACCATCGAGAACCTGAAGAAGATGATGAACGTCTTCGTTTTCGATGCCAGTGGCCTGACCGACGAACTGTTCCAGACCCGCCTGGACAACATTCTGGCGCGCCGCGATCACCTGGAAAACTTCGTCAAGAGCAGCACTCTCAACCCCAAGCAATTTCCGGATTTCAGCCACCGCCTACACGAAATCACCGCCGACACCTTGCTCGTCTGGGGCCGCGAGGACCGCTTCGTGCCCATGGACACTGGCTTGCGCCTGCTGGCCGGCCTGCCCAAGGCGCAGCTGCACGTGTTCAACCGTTGCGGCCACTGGGCGCAGTGGGAACACGCCGAGAAGTTCAACCGCTTGGTCCTGGACTTCCTGAACCACTGATCACCGAGGCTGACATGAATCTGACTCAAGACACACTGCAACAGCTCGCCGCCGACCTGCGTCAGGCCGAAGCCCATGGCGAAGCCATCGGGCCGCTGCGCGAGCAGATCGGTGAAGACAACGCAGCCGCCGCGTACACCATCCAGCGCCTCAACGTCGACCACGGCGTGGCCAACGGGCGCCGCGTGATTGGGCGCAAAATCGGCCTGACCAACCCCAAGGTCCAAGCCCAGTTGGGCGTGGACCAGCCAGACTTCGGCACGCTGTTCGCCGACATGTGCTACGGCGACAACGAAACCGTGCCCGTAGGTCGCGTATTGCAGCCCAAGATCGAGGCTGAAATCGCCTTGATCCTCGAACGTGATCTGCCCCGCGCCGACACCAGCTTTGCTGAAGTAATGGCGGCCACCGGCTGGGTGGTCCCGGCGCTGGAGATCGTTGGCAGCCGAGTACAGAACTGGAACATCCGCTTCGTCGATACCGTGGCGGACAACGCCTCCAGCGGCTGCTTTGTGCTGGGCGGTCCGGCCCGGCGCATCGACGGGCTCGACCTGCGTCAGGCCAACATGCGCATGACCCGCAACGGCGAAGAAGTGTCCAGCGGCAGTGGCGCCGAATGCCTCGGGCATCCGCTCAACGCGGCCGTCTGGCTGGCCCGGACCATGGCTCGCCTCGGCGATCCGCTGCGGGCGGGCGACATCATTCTGACCGGCGCACTCGGGCCGATGGTGGCGGTGGCCGGTGGTGATCGTTTCGAAGCTGAAATTGAAGGCATCGGCCGAGTCGGTGTGGACTTCACGGTAGACAGTAGCGCCGAGTGATCGGCGACTTGCGTGCACATGAGGCAATAACAATGAATAAACTCAAAGTCGCCATCATCGGTTCCGGCAACATCGGCACCGACCTGATGATCAAGATACTGCGTAACGCCAAGCATTTGGAAATGGCGGTCATGGTCGGCATCGACCCGGCCTCCGACGGCCTGGCGCGCGCCCAGCGCATGGGCGTGGCCACCACCCACGAAGGCGTTGAAGGCCTGACCCGCATGGACGTGTTCAAAAACATCGACTTCGTCTTCGATGCTACTTCGGCCGGCGCCCATGTGAAGAACGACGCCTTCCTGCGCTCGATCAACCCCGGCATCCGTCTGATCGATTTGACGCCCGCCGCCATCGGCCCGTACTGCGTGCCGGTGGTCAATCTGGAGCAGAACCTCGACCAGCTCAACGTCAATATGGTCACCTGCGGTGGCCAGGCGACGATTCCGATGGTCGCGGCCGTGTCGCGCGTGGCCAAGGTGCATTACGCCGAAATCGTCGCCTCGATTGCCAGCAAATCCGCTGGCCCTGGCACTCGGGCCAACATCGACGAGTTCACCGAAACCACCTCCAAAGCCATCGAAGTAATCGGCGGCGCAGCCAAGGGTAAGGCGATCATTGTGATGAACCCGGCCGAGCCACCACTGATGATGCGCGATACGGTGTTTGTGCTGTCCGAGGCGGCCGATCAGGCCCAAATCGAAGCGTCCATCCTGGAGATGGCGACCGCTGTGCAGGCCTACGTGCCCGGCTATCGTCTCAAGCAATGGGTGCAGTTCGACGTCATTCCCGAAGAGGCGCCGCTGCACATTCCGGGCCTGGGCACGTTCTCCGGGCTCAAGACCTCGGTGTTCCTCGAAGTCGAAGGCGCCGCCCATTACCTGCCGGCTTACGCCGGCAATCTCGACATCATGACCTCCGCTGCCTTGGCCACCGCCGAGCGCATGGCGCAGTCGATGCTGAACGCCTGAGGAGACTGACATGACTTTTAATCCTGGCAAAAAACTCTATATCTCCGACGTGACCCTGCGCGATGGCAGCCACGCAATTCGCCACCAGTATTCGATCCAGAATGTGCAGGACATCGCCCGCGCCCTGGACAAGGCCAAGGTCGACTCGATTGAGGTCGCCCATGGTGACGGCCTGCAAGGCTCGAGCTTCAACTACGGCTTCGCGGCGCACACCGATCTGGAATGGATCGAAGCGGCGGCCGATGTCATCAGCCACGCCAAAATCACCACGTTGCTGCTGCCCGGTATCGGCACGGTGCATGACCTGAAAGCGGCCTACAACGCCGGGGCCCGGGTGGTGCGCATCGCCACCCATTGCACCGAAGCCGACGTCTCGAAACAGCACATCGAATACGCCCGCGAGCTGGGTATGGATACCGTCGGTTTCCTGATGATGAGCCACATGATCCCGGCCGAGCAGTTGGCCGCTCAGGCGAAGTTGATGGAAAGCTATGGCGCCACCTGCGTGTACATGGCCGACTCCGGTGGCGCGATGAACATGCAGGACATCCGCGACCGTTTCCGCGCGTTCAAAGCCGTGCTCAAGCCGGAAACCGAAACCGGCATGCACGCGCACCACAACCTGAGCCTGGGCGTGGCCAACTCGATCACCGCGGTCGAGGAAGGCTGCGACCGCATCGACGCCAGCCTTGCCGGCATGGGCGCCGGGGCCGGCAATGCCCCGCTGGAAGTGTTCATCGCCGCCGCCGAACGCCTGGGCTGGAACCACGGCACCGACCTGTACACGCTGATGGACGCCGCTGACGACATCGTGCGCCCGTTGCAGGACCGGCCGGTGCGGGTCGACCGCGAAACCCTGGCGCTGGGTTATGCCGGGGTTTACTCAAGCTTCCTGCGCCACGCCGAAATCGCCGCTACCAAGTACGGCCTCAAGACCCTCGACATCCTCGTCGAGCTGGGCAAGCGCCGGATGGTCGGTGGTCAGGAAGACATGATCGTCGACGTGGCGCTGGATCTGCTCAAACGCTGAACCGTGCATCACCCCCGGCTGGTCGCCCACGCAGCGGCCGGACGGGTTTGCTTTGCCCACTACAACAATAAAACGGGTATTCCATATGACATCGCTAAACGTGATAACACCGTTACACATGGCGCGGACCATCGGTCTGTGTTTCCTCGTCGCCCTGATGGAAGGCCTGGATCTGCAAGCCTCGGGCATTGCAGCTCAAGGTATGGCGGCAGCTTTCCAACTGGACAAGCTACACATGGGCTGGGTCTTCAGCGCCGGGATTTTCGGCCTGCTGCCCGGCGCCTTCCTCGGCGGCATGCTCGCGGATCGCATCGGTCGCAAACGCGTGCTGATGGTGTCGGTGGCGCTGTTCGGGCTGTTCTCGCTGGTCACCGCCATGGCTTGGGACTTCAACAGCCTGTTGGTTGCCCGCTGCCTCACGGGCGTGGGCCTGGGCGCCGCGTTGCCTAACCTGATCGCCCTGAGCAGTGAAGTGGCGAGCCCGCGCCTGCGTGGCACAGCCGTTAGCCTGATGTATTGCGGCGTGCCGTTGGGTGCTGCGCTCGCAGCTACTATTGGCATCGCCGATCTGGCCGGTGGCTGGCAAGTGGTGTTCTATGTCGGCGGAGTGGTGCCGCTGTTGATTGTGCCGCTGTTGGCACTTTATCTGCCCGAGTCGGCACAGTTTCTCCAGCGCGGCCAGAACGTCGCTCCGGTCGGCGTGGTCCGGGGCCTGTTTCGTGAGGGCGCGGCAATGCCGACCGCGTTGATCTGGGTCAGCTACTTCTTCACGCTCATGGTGGTCTACATCCTGATCAATTGGCTGCCCAGCCTGTTGATCGGCCAGGGCTTCAGCGGTACCCAGGCCAGCTGGGTGATGCTGGCGCTGCAAATTGGCGCAGCGTCCGGCACCTTGCTGCTGGGCTGGGTCATGGACCGCTTGCCGGCCTGGGCGCTGTCGGCGCTGATCTATCTCGGCATTCTCGCTTCGCTGACCGCCCTGGGTCTGGCCAGTCAGCTGCAGAGCATGCTGGTGGCCGGGTTCGTTGCCGGCTTTTTCGCCACGGGCGGGCAATGCGTGCTGTATGCCCTGGCACCGCATTTCTATCGTCCGTCCGTGCGTGCGACAGGTGTCGGCTGCGCGGTCGCCATCGGCCGATTGGGCGCCATGAGCGGCCCGTTGGTGGCCGGCAAGATGCTCGCCTTGGGCACCGGCACCACCGGGGTGATGCTGGCCTCGGCACCGGGGATTGTCATAGCGGCGCTGGCGATGTTTTACCTGTCAGTGCGGCGCAACGGCTCGCAAGCCGACTGACTTTCTACCCGTTACACCCCGCGTCGCGATGGGCGCGGGCTTATTCCAACAACAATAAAAGTGAACACTGCCATGCTCAGGAATTCTCTTGGGGCGCTCAGCGCCTGCGCCTGCGTTTTATCCCTTGGTCAGGCTTGCGCCAGCGGTTTTGTCGACGACAGCCACGCCGATCTGGTGATGCGCAACTATTACTTTGACCGCAATTACGTGAATGCCACGCCTCAGGCCGCCGCCCGCGAATGGGCGCAGGGCTTCATTCTCAATGTGCGTTCCGGTTTTACGGAAGGGCCGGTGGGGTTCGGCCTTGATGCTCAAGGTTTGCTGGGTGTGCGCCTGGATTCCTCACGCGCTCGCACCGGTACCGGCCTGCTACCGTTTAGCGCCACCACCCGTGAGCCGGCCGATGAATATTCGGAGCTGGGCCTGACGGCCAAAGTCAGGGCGTCGAAAAGCGAGCTGCAATTGGGCACCATCAGCACGTTCCTTCCGATCGCTTTCGCCAGCCCTACTCGCCTGCTGCCACAGACGTTTCGCGGCGCGTACCTCAAGTCCCAGGAAATCGACAAGCTGACCCTGCACGTCGGCTGGCTCGACCGCATCAACCTACGCGACTCCACCGACTACCAGAAAATGTCGGTGGCCTCGCCCAACGGGCGCTTCAACGGTGCGGCTGAGTCCGACCGCTTTTCCTTCCTCGGAGGCGACTACGCCTGGTCACCGCAACTGACGCTGAAGTACTACCACGCAGAACTCGCGGACCTGTACCGCAAGGACTTCTATGGCTTTGTCGACAATCGGCCGATGGGCCCCGGCAGCCTGAAAAGCGACTTCCGCCTGTTTGTCACGGGTGAGGACGGCGCGGCCAAAGCAGGCACAGTGGACAACCGCAACGCCGCCCTGATGCTGACGTACAGCCTGGGAGCCCACAAATTCGGCGCCGGCTACATGCAACTGAGCGGCAAGACAGGCATGCCGTACCTGTTAGGCACCGAGCCGTTGGTGATCACCGAGGGTTCCCTGAGCTCCGACTTTCTGAATCCCAAGGAGCGCAGCTGGCAGGTGCGCTATGACTACAACTTTGTCGCACTAGGTTTGCCCGGACTCAATGGCGTGCTGCGCTACGTCAGCGGCGATAATATCGAGTTGCCCAAGTTGGGCGGCAGCAACCTGAAAGAAAGCGAAAAGGACATCGAACTGAACTATGTGCTTCAGGGCACGCCTCTCAAAGGCCTGGCCCTGCGGGTGCGCAACGCCTGGTACCGCAACGACTTCAGCGCCCAGGCCAGCCATCGGGATGACAATGAGCTGCGGGTGAATGTCGATTACACATGGAAGTTATGGTGAGTTCTGGCCGGTTCCCGGGTAAGGCGCCAATACTTGCATCACGAAGATGCGCGTACACCGTCACTGGATCAAGCCGCCTCCATATGCCAGATTCATGGTTTGCAGGTAGCGCCAAGCGCTTGCTGCGGGTCGATTTCGGCTCGTCGTGACCGGCAGAAATCGGCCGATTCTGTTGAAAAAGTCCATCCGGCCATGCCGCTCGTGCATTGCTCGGTGAAAACGCCTTTTTTGCACGCTGCTACTTGAAATCTGAGCCCGGAAGCCTCTGCCAAAAGTAAAGATTTCAATCTCGGACGCGTACTTTTCTGCTGCGTAAACCATGGCCGACTTTTTCAACAGAATCGGCCAAAAACCGCCATTCAATCTGTATTCAGTTCCACAAGATACGTCGCTGCTCGACGATGGTTACTCCCCCTGGTCCCTGCGCCCTGCACAAAAGAGATGCGCAAAACCCAGCAGTGCCGTGTCCACGAAACGCTCATTGCTAGTGCCAGCGGGGAACTGCATAACGCCATGGATTACCAGCGACGCCAGTCCGTGCATATGTGACCAGCCAGCAAGGGCAGCTCCCCGTACCTCCCGGCTTTCAACGTCAAGCCTGAGAATCTCGGCGATGATGCGCTTGTTTTCACCAAATGCGTCTTCGCGGGCCACGCGAAGCTCCGGGATCATTTCTCCAGAGGCGAATTCAGGGCCGAACATGAGTTGGTAAAGCGCCGGGTTGCTCCGCGCGAAGCTGAAGTAGGCCATCCATGCCTCTCGAAGTTTCTGCTCCTGCGTGGCGGCTAAATCCCTGGCAGCTAGCACCTTGGCAAGTTCTCGAAAACCTTGGGCGGCAAGATGCCCGAGGAGGTCGGCCCGGTTTGCATAGTGGTGGTAGGCGGCGGTGGCGCTGACCCCGACCCTTTCGGAAACGGCGCGTAGCGAGAGCTTGGTGGGTCCCACCTCTTCGAGCATTTCCCAGGCGGCACTCAGCAGCAGCGGCGCAAGATTTCCCACGTGATAGGTATCGCGTGTTCGTACGTTCGTTTTCGCCATCATCTACTCGATTCCAGAAAGTGGTGGATAGGCCCTACGGGCGAACGTCTTCATGATGGAATCCTAACATGGCTAAGTATCTTGACACCGATAAGATCAGAGCCTAGCCTCAGTTCACAACAAGTCTAAGGAGAAGCCATGTTCCTCTCTGTTTTCCGATCGAAGACCTCGAATCCTCTTTAGCACCCCGCCGCCGGGCAGAGCGTGCATCGGATCGGTGATGCCGATGTTGCATCTGAACCGGACGCCAAGCGTCGGCTCAACCACGGCTCGCGATTGGCCGCGAAGGTCTGTTCTGCCACCCCAGACCACCAACCCCAACCCCAACCCAGTGACCAATAGGAAGTGAAAATGTCTGAACTCAAACTACACCCCCAAGCCACCGTGTCCCTCCAGCGCTGGCACACCATGATGGCGCAAGGCGACCTGAGCGCTTTGCCTGACCTGCTGGACTCGCAGATCGTTTTCCGCTCCCTGGCGCACACCCCATATTCTGGAGCGCCCGTGGTATCGACGATCCTCAATACCGTGATTAAGGTGTTCGAGGACTTCACCTATCACCGTGAACTAGCGACTGCCGACGCTCTCAGCGTGGTGCTGGAGTTCAGCGCCCGTGTCGGCGGCCGGGAGGTTAAGGGCATCGATATGATCCGCTTCAACGAGCAAGGCAAAATCGTCGATTTCGAGGTGATGATCCGACCTCTGAGCGGCGCGCAGGCTCTGGGTGAGGAGATGGGGCGGCGCCTGGGCGCTTATCTGGCAGCCAGCAAGAGCTGACCCACGGTGGTCCCAGCTCCGTTGAGGGGAAGGAAGCGACCCTATTTCCTCGGTATGGGTTCGAGGACATGGTGATTGCAGATCAAACGTGATGAGTCTATCGGAGCACCTATCCAGGCTCTTATGCTGGACTCTCGGGGTAATTCAATAGGGTCAGCATTCAAACTCAATACGATTACCTGAGTTTGCGGGATGATTGAAGTCACACTCAGCATCCCGTTTTTTCTGGCCACTTTTGATTTTAGTAGGTTGCTCTTACGGTTAACAGAGGAAAACCATGTCGAGAATAAATGTGATATCCGGTGACTTTCTCGCAGGCGACGCCGAGTTTCAATCAGGGCTGTTTACCTTAAAATCCGTATTAAAACCGTCTCTTAAATTAACGATACCCATATCAAACATAAAGGAGTTGGAAGCAGCAACCGAAGAAGTCGCAAAAAATCACGCAGGCATTATTCGATGGGGCCTGGCTGGAGTATTACTTTTAGGGCCGGTCGGGCTGGCTGCAGGTTGGTTGCTATGTAATAAACAACGGGAAATAACTTTCTTCGCAATGTTTAAGGATGGCCGCTACCTTCTTGCTACAACAGATACTGACACTTACTCCAAGATATCCCAATCCCCACAAGTAACACGCAACTACTTTCCCCCTTCAAAGGCAGCCGCTATAGAGGCAGGCCATCGTGTCCCCCCAGTGCTGGCAAACCATGATTGCGCAAGGCGACCTGAGCGCTTTGCCTGACCTGCTGGACTCAGAGGTCGTTTTCCGCTCCCTGGCGCCCACCCCGTATCCTGGAGCGCTTTCTCAGAGTCAGTTCTGAGTGTCAGCAAAGGGTCGATCTCTGCCGGTCATGGCCACGAAGCGTGCTGGTCAGATCGAATGCAAATGGGTAGGCGATTCTGTGCAATTGCCTAGCGGTCGCACCGTAGTGTCCACTGGACGCTTCAGTGTTCGACTTCAGCCAGACCGATCATCTGCTGCAACGCGCCTATCAATCGCCCATACGTGAATTGAAGGAGGCGAGTTGATCCGCACCGGAGTTCCGGGTTCGTTGCAGGCTCATACCCATCATACTGGTTGATGGGTAATTTTCGCCCCGAAAGTGTTTGGAATAAAAAGCCCCGCCTGAGCATTGCCCGGCGGGGCTTTCTTTTGCCTGCTGCTGCCATCCTGCTGTCACAGCTGAACCGATCTGTCAGGAAAAAGTCTTGAGAGGCCCGAATTATATGGTGTCCCAGGGCAGGTTCGAACTGCCAACCTTCCCCTTAGGAGGGGGATGCTCTATCCAATTGAGCTACTGAGACACATGTCGCCCGCGAGAAAACGCGGTGCGATGGACGGCGTGCATGTTAACGGGCGGGCCTGCTTTTGTCATGTCGTCCTTAGCGTTTTTTAAGTGTAGGCAGGCGCCCATCGACGGCGAGGGATTTGTTTACCGTGCAAATTGCATCACCGCACAAAGCCATCATTGCAAATTGCAATGCCTGCATTTCCCTGAAACGTCCTAATTTGTTGTTTTTAAAGGATTTAATAGGCGCTAGACTCCTGGCACGTCGGCTGCTTCTTTGTTCTCAAGAACAACGGAGGCCAGCTCATGAACAGCGCCCTTTTACTCTCGAACGCAATCGCTCTGGCGGTTCTGCTGGGTTTTCATTTTGCCCCCGAGAGCGGCGCAGAGCCAGTCGCCCAACGCATACCCCATTACCTTCAGGTACAGAGAGCGCCGCAATTGGCGGTGCTGAGCGATCAGCATGGCTTTGTCGGGCAAGAAATGAGTCATGTCCTGCTACCGGCGCAGTCTTCCGAACGCATGGTATTTTGAACAACCCCATCAGGAGCACAGTATGTCCAAATCAGCCGCAGGATTTTTCATCCTGGCCCTACTCAGCGGCATTCTTTATTTGTCACTGGCCCAGGACTCGGTTGTCACCCTACCCCTGATTGCCTGCGGCGTTTTCAGCGCGCTGTTCGTGCTGGCACTGATCGCCGGCCGCAAGATCAAGTTTGACCCGGTCTTGCGCTGACTCGCAGCAGATTCAAAAAGATGGGCAGCTCAGCTCGAAGTCGCCCTCGTAATATCCGCCGCACCACGTCGCAGCATTTCGTCTGCATACGCTTTCGAGCCACCTCAATGAAACTGTCCCTGCCGGACCGAGAGCTCCGCACCGCCATCCATCCTGAAATAGCTGCCCATGACGTAGTTGCCACTAGTAAATCGGCCATTTGCCACTATCCTGTACAAGCAAGGAATCGTGATCGACCACGCATAACATGAACCTTCAGGCGTCTTCGGACACTACCTGTCGGCAACAGGACGCGGCCAGCGATACGGATAGGGCAAACTTTTCAAAACCAGTCCGCATTTCTGATAATTGGTGCTGGCATAACGCCGGTAGCCAGTTCAATATTTGTCACAGAATTGACGCCAATGAACTGGCTACTTTGAGGCATGATGCGAGCCTCTATCAATTCAGGTTGAACATTTGGCCAGAGTCCTTGTCCTATCAGACATCGTGCGGCCAATCCCGAGAACCGCTCCCCTGAACTAACCGGTTAAATATATGCGCCCATTGAAACAGGCAATTTATTCCAGCCGTACGGCTGACAAGTTCGTCGTACGTCTGCCAGACGGAATGCGTGAACGCATTGCCGAGGTGGCTCGCAATCATCATCGCAGCATGAACTCCGAAATCATTGCGCGCCTTGAGCAGAGTCTTATTCAGGAAGGTGCACTGGGCGAAGAGCTGAGCATGCGCCTGGACAGCCCGGAGCTGTCACTGCACGAACGCGAACTGCTGCAACGCTTCCGCCAACTTTCCCATCGCCAGCAAAACGCACTTGTTTCGCTTATTGCCCACGACGCCGAAATGGCCGCAGACGCCTCCTGATTCATCCGAAAGCTCAAGCCAGCATAATCGCTGGCTTTTTTTTGCCTGAAATTCGAGCACAAAAAACCCGCCGATTGGCGGGTTAATTACACTTGTAGGAGCCAGGCTTGCCGGGGAAGGCGACCCTGAGATCGCCTTCCCCGGCAAGCCTGGCTCCTACAAGGACGATATTATCGACCGATTCGCGGGTTTCCGGCAGATGGAAATCAGAGCAGGAAGATCGTCGCCAGCCCAAGGAAGATGAAGAAGCCGCCGCTGTCGGTCATCGCCGTGATCATCACGCTGGCACCCATCGCCGGGTCGCGCCCCATCTTCGCCAGGGTCATGGGGATCAAGACTCCCATCAAAGCCGCCAGCAACAAGTTGAGCGTCATGGCGGCAGTCATCACCACGCCAAGCGACCAACTGCCGTACAGCAAATAGGCAACAACACCGATCACGCCGCCCCATACCAGGCCATTGATCAGGCCTACGGCCAATTCCTTGCGCATCAGGCGCGAGGTGTTGCCGGTGCTCACCTGGTCCAGCGCCATGGCGCGAACGATCATGGTGATGGTCTGGTTACCCGAGTTGCCACCGATACCCGCTACGATCGGCATCAACGCCGCCAGCGCCACCAGCTTCTCGATCGAACCTTCGAACAAACCGATCACGCGGGAGGCAATGAACGCGGTGATAAGGTTCACCGCCAGCCAGGCCCAGCGGTTACGCAGGGATTTCCAGACCGACGCGAAAATGTCTTCTTCTTCACGCAGACCCGCCATGTTGAGAACTTCGTTTTCGCTCTCTTCACGAATCAGGTCGACCATTTCATCGATGGTCAGACGGCCGATCAACTTGCCATTCTTGTCGACCACGGGCGCCGAGATCAAGTCGTAACGCTCGAACGCTTGGGCAGCATCGTAGGCATCTTCGTCCGGGTGAAAACTCACCGGATCGCTGGCCATGACTTCCGAAACCTGTTTTTCCGGGTCGTTGACCAACAGACGCTTGATCGGCAATACGCCCTTGAGCACGCCGTCGTAATCGACCACAAACAGTTTGTCCGTGTGGCCGGGCAGCTCCTTGAGCCGACGCAGGTAGCGCAAGACCACTTCGAGACTGACGTCCTCACGGATCGTCACCATCTCGAAGTCCATCAGCGCACCGACCTGCTCCTCGTCATAGGACAACGCGGAGCGAACGCGCTCACGCTGTTGACCATCGAGGGTTTCCATCAGCTCGTGGACGACGTCGCGCGGCAGCTCGGAAGCCAGGTCAGCCAGTTCGTCGGCATCCATGTCCTTGGCCGCGGCCAGGAGCTCGTGATCGTCCATGTCGGCGATCAGGGTTTCACGAACCGAGTCGGAGACTTCGAGCAGGATGTCGCCGTCGCGATCAGCCTTGACCAATTGCCAGAGCGTCAGACGATCGTCCAGCGGCAAGGCTTCAAGAATGTAGGCGACGTCGGCGGAGTGCAGGTCATCGAGCTTGCGTTGCAGCTCGACGAGGTTTTGCCGGTGAACCAGGTTCTCGACCCGGTCGTGATGCGGACCTTCCTGGCGATGAGTCAGGTCTTCGACCACCCGCTGACGCTGCAACAGCTCAACAACTTGAGCGAGGCGGTCCTGCAGGCTTTCTTGCGTTTTCTTTACTTCAACTTCGGACATAGGCGAACTCCACTCCCAGCAGCGGGGCACGCCGGAAGGATCAATCAGTCAATTCATGATTGGAAAAACGGTTTACTGAGTTACTACTGGGTAAGTCCATGGAGGTATTCCACAAGCCCCGGCGGGGCTGACGGGCGCAATGATACACCGCCCGACGGTTTTAAACGTTAAAAAATCTCGGCTGAAACAAGTGCTTGCGAGACAAACCTGAGCGCCATCCTGATCCATGAAAATGCGACGACTCATTCTGAAAAGAAAACACACCAGCACTGAAAAATGTAGCGGCTACCCTTGAGTCAGACCGTCATGGAGGACGTTTGATGCGATTGAATGCACATTGTTTTTTGCTGATCACCCTGCTCTGCCTGCCGCTCGAGGCCTTTGCTGCAACCGTTCACCGATGTGAGGCAGCTAACGGTCGTATTACCTTCACCACGTTGAGCTGTGGGACCGGTGAGAGTCTTTCACTCCAGGAAGTGCGCACCTTCACACCCGGCAACGCGCTAGCCCTTTTGCCGGAAGCGGACACGCGCGAAACATCAGGTATGAAAATCAAAAGGAGAGAACCAACGGTCGTCGGCCAGACCGAGGACAAATGCGGGAACGTGATCAACGCGCGGGAGCGACGGGAAGCGATCATCAATCAACGGGTGGTTGCCGGCATGAGCCAGCAGGATGTCGAAAGCGCGCTAGGCAAACCCGACAAGGTTACTGTTCGCAATTCGACCACGAGCTATCGTTACGATTTCAAGCGAGGTCGTAGCGCACAAGTCGAGTTTGATGAGAAAGGATGTACCCAGTGAAAAGCCAAATCCCGGACGGCAAAAAGCCCGCGTAAAACGCGGGCTTTTTGGTGTTTGGTGCACTCGACAGGATTCGAACCTGTGACCGCTCGGTTCGTAGCCGAGTACTCTATCCAGCTGAGCTACGAGTGCAATTTGTGTTTTTAGACCAGATCACAACTGGTTGAAACAGAGTAGCTCACATTACTGCAAACAACTCTTAAATGGTGCACTCGACAGGATTCGAACCTGTGACCGCTCGGTTCGTAGCCGAGTACTCTATCCAGCTGAGCTACGAGTGCATTTGTTGCCGCGCATTATAGGCCGTCAAATCTTTTTGTAAAGCGCTTTTTTCTAGTAATTTCAACAACTTACCGAAGAAGCCAGATTACAACGTACTACGCAAATAATGGCGGAGAACGGGGGATTCGAACCCCCGACACCCTTTTGAGGTGTACTCCCTTAGCAGGGGAGCGCCTTCGGCCACTCGGCCAGCTCTCCGCAACACGGGGCGTATATTAACCAGCTTCTTCCCCGTTTGCAAACATAAAAAACGATAAAAATTAATGGCTTGGTTCTTCGTCCTTCTCTTTCTTTATACGCAGGTAAATTTCCTCACGGTGGACCGCAACCTCTTTCGGGGCGTTGACACCGATACGCACTTGATTTCCTTTAACGCCGAGCACGGTCACGGTGATTTCGCCATCACCAATAATCAGGCTTTCTGCGCACCGACGAGTCAGAATCAGCATACCTTTCTCCTCACGCATTTCATTTCAGGGACAACAGTCTGCAAAAAAAAGGCACTCGACCTACAACCTGAACGATCGCAGCCCTACATGCCTGAGTATTGACTAGCGCGGGCAAAAGAACAGCTTCAGGCCGCACCATTCAAAAAAACAAAAGGGCGCGGTCAGACCGCGCCCTTCAGCAAACGCATCACTCGCCCGTGCGGGCCGGCGCGTCCAGTTCGAAAGCCGTGTGCAGAGCGCGCACAGCCAGTTCCAGGTACTTCTCTTCGATCACCACGGAGACTTTGATTTCCGAGGTCGAGATCATCTGGATGTTGATGCTTTCTTTCGCCAGGGATTCGAACATGCGGCTGGCCACGCCTGCGTGGGAGCGCATGCCGACACCGACGATCGAGACCTTGGCGATCTTGATGTCGCCAACGACTTCACGGGCACCGATCTCGCGAGCGGTGTTTTCCAGCACGGTTTGCGCGGCCTGGAAGTCATTGCGGTGCACGGTGAAGGTGAAGTCGGTGGTGTTATCGTGCGCAACGTTCTGCACGATCATGTCGACTTCGATGTTCGCGGCGCTGATCGGACCGAGAATCTTGAATGCAACGCCCGGGGTGTCTGGCACGCCACGGATGGTCAGCTTGGCTTCATCGCGATTGAAAGCGATGCCGGAAATGATCGGCTGTTCCATGGTTTCCTCTTCATCAATAGTAATGAGGGTGCCCGGACCCTCCTTGAAGCTGTGCAGTACGCGCAGCGGAACGTTGTACTTGCCGGCGAACTCGACCGCACGGATCTGCAACACCTTGGAACCGAGGCTGGCCATTTCCAGCATCTCTTCGAAGGTGATCTTGTCCAGGCGCTGAGCCACGGACACCACACGCGGGTCGGTGGTGTAGACACCGTCGACGTCGGTGTATATCTGGCATTCGTCAGCCTTCAAGGCTGCCGCCAGCGCCACGCCGGTGGTGTCGGAACCGCCACGACCGAGGGTGGTGATGTTGCCGTGCTCGTCGACGCCCTGGAAACCGGCGACAACCACCACGCGACCTGCTTTCAGATCACCGCGAATCTTCTGGTCATCAATCTGCAAGATACGCGCTTTATTGTGTGCGCTGTCCGTCAGAATCCGCACCTGGTTGCCGGTGTAGGACACCGCAGGCACACCGCGCTTGATCAGCGCCATGGCCAACAAGGCAATCGTCACCTGCTCACCGGTGGAAACGATCACATCCAGCTCACGCGGAACCGGTTGGCCGTCACCACTGATTTGCTTGGCCAGATCGATCAGACGGTTGGTTTCGCCGCTCATTGCAGACAGCACAACCACCAGGTCATCGCCGGCATCGCGGAATTTCTTAACCTTGTCGGCGACTTGCTCGATTCTCTCGACAGTGCCGACCGAGGTGCCTCCAAATTTCTGTACGATCAAAGCCATTTCAAAGCCGCCTCTGCCCATGAAGGGCGCCCAAATTATCACTCAAACAGCGTTCCGGCCCGCCACTAGACTGCGGGCCGGACACACTGCCTTATAAACCCTGCTCTACAAATGGAACGGTCAGGGCCAATGCCGCATCCAGTGCGCCGGCGTCAGTACCACCGCCCTGCGCCATGTCCGGACGACCACCGCCCTTCCCGCCCACTGCCGCAGCGGCTTGCTTCATCAAATCACCGGCTTTGAGTTGGCCAGTCAGGTCTTTGGTTACGCCTGCAACCAGAACGACCTTTTCCTCATGGACACTGCCGAGCAGGATCACTGCGCGGCCGAGTTTGTTTTTCAGTTGATCGACCAGCGCCAGCAGTGCCTTGCCGTCCTGACCGTCCAGACGCACGGCCAGCACTTTCACACCTTTGACGTCCAGAGCAGAGGCCGACAGATCGTCGCCCGCCGCGCTGGCAGCCTTGGCTTGCAACTGCTCGAGTTGCTTCTCCAGCAGACGGTTGCGCTCCAGCACAGCCGACAGCTTGTCGATCAGGTTGTCGCGGCTGCCCTTGACCAGGTTGGCCGCTTCCTTGAGTTGTTCTTCGGCAGCGTTCAAGTATGCCAGCGCTGCGGCGCCGGTGACCGCTTCGATACGACGCACGCCCGAAGCCACACCGCCTTCGCTGATGATTTTCAGCAGGCCGATGTCGCCGGTACGGTTGGCGTGGATGCCACCACACAGTTCGACGGAGAAATCGCCGCCCATGCTCAGCACGCGCACGCTGTCGCCGTACTTCTCGCCGAACAGCGCCATGGCGCCCTTCTGCTTGGCGGTGTCGATGTCGGTTTCTTCGGTCTCAACGGCGGAGTTCTTGCGAATCTCGGCGTTAACGATATCTTCCAGCGCCTTCAACTGCTCAGGCTTGATGGCT
Source organism: Pseudomonas sp. LBUM1670 (assembly GCF_059695695.1). Taxonomy (NCBI): domain Bacteria; kingdom Pseudomonadati; phylum Pseudomonadota; class Gammaproteobacteria; order Pseudomonadales; family Pseudomonadaceae; genus Pseudomonas; species Pseudomonas sp. LBUM1670. Next base: position 4,325,768 of record NZ_CP166783.1, read on the forward strand.
TCGAAGTGGCTGAAGTCGAAGCGCAGGCGCTGGCTGTCGACCAACGAGCCTTTCTGCTGAACGTGGTCACCCAGCACTTTACGCAGCGCGGCGTGCAGCAAGTGAGTGGCCGAGTGGTTCAACGAAGTGGCGTGACGTACGTCGGCTTCAACATGGGTTTCAACCGGAGCACCGATCAACAGGCTGCCCGAAGCCAGTACGCCGTGGTGCAGGAACGCGCCGCCGGTTTTGGTCGTGTCACGCACGTCGAAACGCGAAGCGCCGGCTTGCAGATAACCGCAATCGCCGATCTGACCACCGGATTCAGCATAGAACGGGGTCTGATCAAGAACGACCACGCCCTCTTCACCTTCGCTCAATACGTCGACCGATTGCCCGTCTTTATAGAGGGCAACGACTTTCGCCGAACCGCTGGTGGCTTTGTAACCGGTGAATTCGGTGGCCACGTCAACCTTGACCAGGCTGTTGTAGTCCAGGCCGAAGGAACTGGCGGAACGGGCACGGACGCGCTGGGCTTCCATTTCGCGCTCGAAGCCTTCTTCGTCGATGGTCAGGCTGCGCTCGCGAGCGATGTCGCCGGTCAGGTCCATCGGGAAACCGTAGGTGTCGTAGAGTTTGAACACCACGTCGCCCGGCACCACGTCGCCTTTGAGCTCGGCCAGATCCTGCTCGAGGATTTTCAGACCGTGCTCCAGGGTCTTGGAGAACTGCTCTTCTTCGGCTTTCAGCACGCGTTCGATGTGCGCCTGCTGGGATTTCAGCTCAGGGAACGCTTCGCCCATTTCGGCGACCAGGGCCGCAACGATCTGGTAGAAGAAGCTGCCCTTGGCGCCCAGTTTGTTGCCGTGACGGCAGGCGCGACGAATGATCCGGCGCAGCACGTAGCCGCGGCCTTCGTTGGACGGCAGCACGCCGTCGGCAATCAGGAAGCCGCAGGAACGAATGTGGTCAGCCACGACTTTCAGGGAAGCCTGGGCGTCGTTGGTGCAACCGATGGCCTTGGCCGATGCGCTCAGCAGGCTCTGGAACAGGTCGATTTCATAGTTCGAGTGTACGTGCTGCAGTACGGCACTGATCCGCTCCAGGCCCATGCCGGTGTCGACCGACGGTGCTGGCAGCGGGTGCAACACGCCGTCGGCGGTGCGGTTGAACTGCATGAACACGTTGTTCCAGATTTCGATGTAACGATCGCCGTCTTCTTCCGGCGAACCCGGTGGGCCACCCCAGATGTCAGCGCCGTGATCGTAGAAAATCTCGGTGCAAGGACCGCACGGGCCGGTATCGCCCATGGTCCAGAAGTTGTCGGACGCGTATGGCGCGCCTTTGTTGTCGCCGATGCGAACCATGCGCTCGGCCGGAACCCCGATTTCCTTGGTCCAGATGTCGTACGCCTCGTCATCGCTGGCGTAGACGGTGACCCAGAGCTTTTCTTTTGGCAGGTTCAGCCACTTGTCGGAGGTCAGGAAGTTCCAGGCGTAGGTGATCGCGTCGCGCTTGAAGTAATCACCGAAGCTGAAGTTACCCAGCATTTCGAAGAAGGTGTGGTGACGGGCGGTATAACCGACGTTTTCCAGGTCGTTGTGCTTGCCGCCGGCGCGCACGCATTTCTGGCTGCTGACGGCGCGGGTGTACGCGCGCTTTTCCTGGCCCAGGAAGCAGTCCTTGAACTGGTTCATCCCCGCGTTAGTGAACAGCAGGGTTGGGTCGTTGCCCGGAATCAAAGAGCTGGAGGCTACACGGGTGTGGCCTTGCTCTTCGAAGAAGCGAAGGAAGGCTTCACGGATTTCTGCGCTTTTCATTAGGTTCTTCCACGGAGGCTGCGGCCAAAGGCCTGTGCGAAACGTCAACAGACGAAGCGACGGCAAAGGGCCGCATTATATCGGCCCTGCGCGCGGGGTACAGCGTGTTTATACGATAGAAACGGTCAATTGGACGGCTAACGCGGTCAGTTGCGCGAAAACTCGACGAATGTCGCGATGACTTGCTCGATTTGCGCGCGGTTGACGTCCATGTGCGTGACCATTCTAAGACGCCCGGCGGCGCTGAGCTTGATCCCGCGCTCAGCGGCAAAGGCCTTGATCGCTTCGGCCTTGTCGCCCATTTGCACGTAAACCATGTTGGTCTGGACTGGCTCGACGTCGTAAACGGCGTTACGAAGTCCGTCTGCCAGAAGTTGAGCGTTGGCATGGTCATCGGCCAGACGCTGGACGTTGTTATCCAGCGCGTACAAACCCGCCGCCGCCAGAAGACCCGCCTGACGCATGCCGCCACCGACCATTTTGCGCAGTCGACGCGCCTTGCCGATCAGCTCGACCGAGCCGCACAACACCGAGCCGATCGGCGCGCCCAGACCTTTGGACAAGCAGACCGACACCGAATCGAAATGCCGGGTGATCTCGCGGGCGTCAACGCCCAGCTTCACCGCCGCGTTGTACAGCCGCGCGCCGTCCAGGTGCAGGGCCAGACCGTGTTCACGGGTGAAGCTGCGAGCCCGGGCCAGATACTCAAGCGGCAAAACTTTGCCCTGCATGGTGTTTTCCAGCGCCAGCAAACGGGTACGGGCGAAATGGAAGTCGTCCGGCTTGATCGCCGCCGCTACCTGGGCCAGATCCAGCGAACCGTCGGCCTGCACTTCCAGCGGCTGAGGCTGGATCGAACCGAGCACTGCCGCACCGCCTCCTTCGTACTTATAAGTGTGGGCCTGTTGCCCGACGATGTATTCGTCCCCGCGCTCACAGTGCGCCATCAATCCCAGCAAATTGCTCATGGTGCCCGTCGGTACGAACAGCGCCGCCGCAAAACCCAACCGATTGGCAAGCTCGGCTTCCAGATGATTGACCGTCGGATCTTCGCCGTAGACGTCGTCACCGGTGGCCGCCCTGGCCATCGCGTCGAGCATCCCTGAGGTCGGTTGAGTGACGGTGTCGCTGCGAAGATCGATAACGCTCATGAATCTGGCCTCGGTAAGCAGGGGAAAATCCCGTTCAGGATGGAATTACTGCGGTCATGGCGACGAATAATCAACCCCGGGCTTAGGAAAAGACGTATTACGCTTTCGACAAAGCGCAATTCATGTGGGAGCGGGCTTGCTCGCGAAGGGGCCGGCACATTCAACATCCTAGTCGACTGACACACCGCTTTCGCGAGCAAGCCCGCTCCCACAGGTTCCGCGTATTGTTTGCCGACTTTGGCCATGCACAGGCAGAAAATATGTGTTAAAAACGCTCCGCCGCCAGACAATCTGACGGCAAACGTTCTCAGGGCGGGGTGCAACTCCCCACCGGCGGTAATTGCGCGCAATGCGCATAGCCCGCGAGCGCTTGGCGACAGCACGGCTTCGGCGGTGACTGGCGACAAGGTCAGCAGACCCGGTGTGATCCCGGGGCCGACGGTCATAGTCCGGATGAAGAGAGAACGGGATTGGCGCCAAAGGGCCGTCCGCGGGCATTCGTGCGAGCGTGCGCACCCTTAAATCCCATTCGATTCATATGCCCTGTTTTTTACATAAACAGGAGTCAGAACATGCAACCCACCGCAATCGATAGCAAAAGCAAACACCATCAGGGCGAGCGCGTCGCGTTCATCCAGGCCTGCTGGCACAAGGAAATCGTCGACCAGAGCCGTCAGGGCTTCGTCGCCGAAATGATTGCCCAGGGTTATCAGGAGTCGGACATCGATTTCTTTGAAGTCGGCGGCGCCTTTGAAATTCCGCTGCACGCCAAGCTGTTGGCCAAATCCGGTCGTTATGCCGGCATCGTGGCTGCTGGTCTGGTGGTTGACGGCGGGATCTACCGTCACGAATTCGTTGCCCAGTCGGTGATTAGCGGCCTGATGCAGGTACAGCTGGAAACCGAAGTGCCGGTGTTCTCGGTGGTGTTGACCCCGCATCACTTCCACGCGGGCGAAGAGCACCAGAAGTTCTTCTTCGAGCACTTTGTGCATAAAGGTCAGGAAGCGGCGAAGACGTGTGCGGATACGCTGCAGAAGATGCGGGCGTTGCGTCGTAGTGAGCCTCGCGCGGTAGCTGTCTAAACCCCGAGTGAGGTCTTTGACTTCACTCGATTCAAATGTGGGAGCGGGCTTGCTCGCGAAAGCGGTGTATCTGTCGACAATTATGTTGACTGATACACCGTCTTCGCGAGCAAGCCCGCTCCCACATTGGTTATGCGGTGAAGTTAGGCGAGGTTATCGTCGGTGGTCGGCACGATCAGGATGCCGGCGCGCAGGCCGTTCTTGACCTTGGGGTTCGGGAAGATGATCCGGGCGCCCTCTTCCTCGATGATCCAGCGGGTCTGGGCGATATCTTCGGCCAGCAGATAACCCACTTCCAGTTCCGAAAAGTTTTCGATGTCCGCCGGCAGGTTCAGGCGGAAGCTGTCGCTGTGCTTGATGATTTCCCGCGCCACGCTGAACAGCTGCAAACCGTCCAGTGCCTCTTCGGTCAGTTCCGGCTCGGTGCCTTCGATGATCTGTTTGAGGCGGGTTTCCAGCAGGGAGACGTTGACGCCGTCGTTCTGCCCGAACGGCCGCGCCTTGCCCAACTCCAGGGTGAAAGCCTCGGCGCCGAGCTTGTCGTAGGTGTAGGAACTGAAAACGATGGACGGCTTGTTTTGCAGCAGCACCGCTTCCATGCCGGCGGCGCGCAGGCGGGCCAGCTCCTGACGGGAATGCGGGCGACCTTCTTTCCACGGATACAAAGCGAACTGCTCGATCTTCGAGCCACGAATCGCCGTGTGCAGGTCGTAGTGCAGACGCTCACGCTCCGGCAGGCTGAAGAAACTCGCCGCCAGCCGCTCCAGTTCACAGGCGCGCAGGGCTTCGGAGCCGCTGGTTTGTTCGTGACGGCCGTTGAACAGCCGATTGACGTCCTGCTCGATGAAGCGCTCGCCTTTGCGAATCGCTTCCGGGTTGCCGAACAGGAACAGAATGCGTGCGCGCGGCTTCAAGTCGCCGCGGGCGATGTCATGCAACAGGCGATCAAGCAACTCGATCGGCGCTGTTTCGTTGCCATGGATGCCGGCCGACAGCAGCAGGTCCAGGCCGTTGTCGCGAGCTTCAGGTGGCCGGACTTCCAGCGCACCTTCGCTCAACCAGCGCATCCGCACGCCTTCGACAGTCAGTTGAGTCTTCTCCGCCGGTTCGCGGCCGGCGAGGGTCAGTTCAAGCAGTTTGCCGAGGGCGAGCATAGAGCGGTTTCCTTAGTGGTCGTGTGCGCAATCCGGGCCGTGCACGTGGTCTTCGTCGCCGACTTCAGCCGGTTCCATTTCCAGTTGCAGACTTACCAGATTAGTCGCCAATGGGCGCAGCAGCAGGTTGGCGTATTCAGCGTCACCTTCTTCGACGTCCACGCCGATCAGCAGTTGGCCGCGGCCGTCGTGCTGAATCCACAGCTCTTTGCCTTGCCAAATGACCGCGACGCGGGTGCAGGAAGTTTCCAGTTGCGTGCCGTCGGTGTCTTCAAGGATCAGCTGCAGGGTATCGCTCATGTGTTTTACGCTCTCGACGTTCAATTGATCTGGAATGGATAAACCGCGCCCAGTTTAAGGATTTGCGTCAGTTCATCCAGTGCCGTCCGGCACTCAAGCAACAATTGCGGGTCCGCGAGATCGGTTTCGGCCATGCGGTCGCGGTAGTGCTTGTCGACCCATTCGGTCAGCGTGCCGTACAACGGTGCGGTCATGATAACCCCTGGGTTGACGGCCGCCAGTTCGGTTTCATTCAGCGCCACGCGCAAGCGCAGGCACGCCGGGCCACCGCCGTTCTGCATGCTTTGCTTCAAATCAAAAACTTTGACTTCGCGAATCAGGCCGCCAGAGCTGGTCAAACCTTGCAGGTATTGCCAGACGCGCTCGTTGCCACGGCATTCTTCCGGCACGATCAACAGCATCGAGCCGTCAGGACGCGACAGCAGTTGGCTGTTGAACAGGTAGGAACGCACCGCGTCTTCCACGGTGACCGCAGAACGCGGTACGCAGATCGACTGAAAATTCCCGCCGACCTTGGCGAGTTTGCCTTGCAGCTCGGCCAGCATCTGGTCGGTGTCGAGGAACGCGTCCTCGTGATAGAACAGCACTTCGCCGTTACCCACCGCGATCACGTCGTTGTGGAACACGCCCTGATCGATCACCGAAGGATTCTGCTGGGCGTAGACCACGCCGTCATCGCTCAGGCCGTGCAGGCGGGCAACCGCTTGCGAGGCTTCGAGGGTCTGGCGCGCCGGGTACTTCTGCGGCGCCGGGTAGCGGGTATCGAACGCGCTGCGACCGAAGACAAAGAACTCGACGCCGGCTTCACCGTATTCACGGCAGAAACGGGTGTGGTTGGCCGCGCCTTCGTCACCGAACTGCGCCACCGCGGGCAACGCGGCGTGGTGAGCGAAGTGCTTCTGGTCAGCGAACATGGCGCCCAGCACGCGGCTGGTGGTCGGGTGTTCGATGCTGCGGTGGTATTTGCAGTTGAGGTTGGCGGCGGTGAAATGCACGCGACCGTCGGCCGTGTCGGCACTCGGGCTGACCGTGGCGGCGTTGGCCACCCACATGCTCGACGCCGAGCAGTTGGCAACCAGCAGCGGCATCGCGTCTTTGGCAGCACGCTCGATCACTTGCGCGTCGGTGCCGCTGAAACCCAGGCGGCGCAGGGCGGCGACATCAGGACGTTCCTGCGGTGCGAGAACGCCTTGCTGAAAGCCCATTTCCATCAGCGCTTTCATTTTCGCCAGGCCTTGCAGCGCGGCTTCCTTCGGGTTCGAAGACTGCTGGCTGTTGCTCTGGGACGCGACGTTGCCGTAGGACAGGCCGCCGTAGTTATGGGTCGGCCCCACTAGACCGTCAAAATTGACTTCATAGGATTTCATCAGCGAGGCTCCACGAGAATCTGTTGTTATAGGCTTCAGTAACTATCTTTGAGACCGGGTCGCGGCCTTCGCGGGCAAGCCCGCTCCCACAGTGTCTGCGTCGAACACAACATCTGTGAACGCCGCTAAACCTGTGGGAGCGGGCTTGCCCGCGATTGGCCGTTACGCCATCTTCACGCCTGGCGTAAGGGCCGCCGGCAAGGTCAGGCTCGGCGTTTCCAGCGACGCCACCGGGTACGCGCAGTAATCTGCCGCGTAGTAGGCGCTGGCGCGATGGTTGCCCGAGGCGCCGACGCCGCCGAAGGGTGCGCTGCTCGCGGCACCGGTCAGCTGTTTGTTCCAGTTGACGATACCGGCGCGGCTTTCCAGCCAGAACTGCTGATAACGCGCTTCGGAATCCGACAGCAGACCGGCCGCCAGGCCATAGTCGGTGTCGTTGGCTTCAGCGATCGCCGCTTCAAAATCAGCGTAGCGGATCACTTGCAGCAGCGGGCCGAACAGCTCTTCGTCAGGACGATCGGCCACTGCGGTCACGTCCAGAATGCCCGGCGTCAGCAGCGCGGCTTGCGCCTGAGGCTGAGTCATTTCCAGCAGCGCCACGGCGCCGTTGGCCAGCAGATGCTCCTGCGCGTCCATCAGCGCTTTCGCAGCACCGAGAGAAATCACCGAGCCCATGAACGGCGCCGGTTGCTGATCGAATGCACCGACGTCAATCGTCGCGCTGACCGCCACCAGACGCGCCAACAGTGTGTCGCCCCAGGCGCCTTGCGGCACCAGCAGGCGTCGGGCGCAGGTGCAACGCTGACCGGCAGAGATGAATGCCGACTGGATGATGGTGTAAACAGCCGCATCGAGATCCGCGACTTCATCGACCACCAGCGGGTTATTACCGCCCATTTCCAGCGCGAGAATCTTGTCCGGACGACCGGCAAATTGTTGGTGCAGATGATTGCCGGTGCGGCTCGATCCGGTGAAGAACAGGCCGTCGATGCCGGGGTTCGCCGCCAGGGCGATACCGGTTTCGCGAGCGCCTTGCAGCAGGTTCAACACGCCTGCCGGCAGACCGGCTTCGATCCAGCACTTGACCGTCAGCTCGGCGACTTTCGGCGTCAGTTCGCTCGGCTTGAACAGCACACTGTTACCAGCCAGCAGCGCCGGTACGATGTGACCGTTCGGCAAGTGGCCCGGGAAATTGTAAGGCCCGAACACCGCGACCACACCGTGTGGCTTGTGGCGCAACACGGCGGTGGCGTCGCCCAGCGGGCCGCTCTTCTCGCCGGTGCGTTCGCGGTAGCTTTGCACCGAGATCGCAATCTTGTTGACCATGCTGGTCACTTCAGTCGCTGCTTCCCACAGCGGTTTACCGGTTTCTTCACCGATGCAGCGTGCCAGTTCGTCAGCGTTGTTTTTCAGCGCCGCGGCAAAAGCCTCCAGCACGATGATGCGCTCATCCAGCGTACGACGGGCCCAGGCTGGAAACGCCTGACGCGCGGCTTGTACGGCCGATTCAACTTGGGCGGTGGTAGCGCCCTCGCCGGCCCACAGCACCTGCTGGGTCACCGGATTCAGCGACTGGAAGGCTTCACCCTGACCGGCCAGCCATTCACCTGCGATGTATAGCGAATTCATTATTTCGACTCCCGTGCAGCAGACAACGGAACGGCGCGCACTTGATCGCCGGCGTTGAGTTGAAGACGTTTGGCGGTCAGCGGATCAACGACCAAAGTGCCCGCGGCGAAGCGGGCTGGCGCGGCAGTCATCCGGCAGTCTTCGCGCTTGCGGTTGTGAATCAGGAACGGCGTGGCGTCGTCACCCGGCGTGCCAATGGCCAACACCAGCGCCTGGCTGTCGCGCACGGCACGGATCTTGACGGTTTCGCACTCCACCGCCGGGCCCGCGTCGAAGATGTCGACGTAGCCCTGATAGCTGAAACCTTCGCTCTTGAGCATCGACAGCGCGGGCTCGGTGTCAGGGTGAACCTGACCGATCACGTTGCGCGCATCCGGCGACAGGAAGCAGGTGTACAGCGGGAATTTTGGCATCAGTTCGGCGATGAACGCCTTGTTGCCCACGCCGGTCAGGTAATCGGCCTGGCTGAATTCCATCTTGAAGAAGTGTCGACCCAGGCTTTCCCAGAACGGCGAACGCCCGGCTTCGTCAGATACGCCGCGCATCTCGGCGATGATCTTGTTGCCGAACAACTGCGGGAACTCGGCGATGAACAGCATCCGCGCCTTGGCCAGCATGCGACCGTTGAGGCCGTTGCGGTAATCGGCGTGCAGGAACAGCGAGCACAATTCAGAGTTGCCGGTCAGGTCGTTGGCCAGGAACAGCGTCGGGATTTCGCGATAGATGTTCAGCTCTTGCGAGGCACTGACGGTCAGGCCGACGCGGAAGTTGTACCAGGGCTCACGCAGGCCGACGGCGCCGGCAATGGCGGAAATGCCCACCACGCGGCCGTCATCGTCTTCGAGCACGAACAGGTAGTCCGCATCGCCCCGCCCGGCTTCGCCGCGGAAGGTCTTCTCGGCCCAGCCGACCCGATGGGCCAGACGCTCTTCGTTGGCCGGCAAGGTGGTCAGGCCGGTGCCGGTGCTGCGGGCCAGGTCGATCAGAGCGGGTAAATCGCTGCTGCGTACGGGACGAACGATCATGCTATCTCCTCAAACGGGCCGCTTGCGCCACCCGCGAAACACTTGCTGCTGTCCAGGTTGACAAGCAGGCGTTAAACCGCCACCAGGCGCACGCTCGCACCTTCACCGACGCCCAGGGCTTCGGCTGTTTCCAGATCCAGAGTCACGGGTTTGCCCGGCGCGTAATCGAGCTCGAGCAATACGGCGCGGTAATCCTGCAACTGGGCATTGGCCACCAGGTACTGACGACCGGCGCCTTTGACCGGCTCGCCGATTTTCACCGGAACCACACGGCTCTGGGCGATCGAACGAATCCCCGAGACGCGGGCATGCAACGTCGGGCCGCCGTCGAAAATGTCGATGTAGTGATCAGTCTCGAAGCCTTCGCGCATCAGGATGTCGAAGGTGATCTGTGCGCGTGGATGCACCTGGCCCATCGCTTCTTGCGCAGAGTCCGGCAGCAGCGGCACGTAGATCGGGTAATGCGGCATCAGTTCGGCGAGGAAGGTCCGGCTCTTCAAACCGCACAGACGCTCGGCTTCGGCGTAGTTGAGGTCGAAGAAGTTGCGACCGATGGCATCCCAGAACGGTGAGTCGCCGTTTTCGTCGCTGTAACCGACGATCTCGGTCACCACGGAATCGGCAAAGCGCTCCGGATGGCTGGCCACGAACAGCAAGCGGCCACGGGAATTGAGCTCGGCCCAAGGCGAACCCACCAGCTCGCGCTGCACGTAGAAACTGGTCAGCAAACTGTTGCCGGTCAGGTCGTGGCACTGGGAAAGCACGTGAATCTTGTTATGAATCTTCAGCTCGCGGGAAGCGTGCACGAAGGTTTCATTGCGGAAGCTGTAGAACGGTTCCGAATAACCGGCCGATGCAACGATGGCAGAACAGCCCACCAGTTTGCCGGTGGCGGAGTCTTCGAGAACGAAAAAATAGCTCTCTTCACCGTTGAAGCTGACTTCGGCGGCGAACGACGCTTCGCTCGCGGCGATCTTGTCGCTCAGGCGTTCAACGTCATCCGGCAAGGAAGTGACACCAATCGGGCTGTCCGCAGCCAGACGCTGTACCTCGCCCAGATCAGCCATTTGCGCGGGGCGCATCACCAGCATGGTGTCACTCCTTTCTCATACTCTTTGAGGAAAATAAGCCGGGCTGTCATTGCTGACACTCGGACCAATGTGGGAGCGGGCTTGCTCGCGAAAGCGGTGTATCAGTCGACATTGTTGCTGTCTGACCCACCGCTTTCGCGAGCAAGCCCGCTCCCACATTTGATCCGGTCCGGCATAAAAATTGGGTTCGACGCCTGAAAGGTCAGGCGTCGAAGGTTCTATCAGGCTTGCGTCAGTTTTGCCGCAGCGCGCTCGAAACGGTCCAGACCTTCGTCGATATCCGCGTCTTCCACCACCAGGCTTGGGGCGAAACGCACCACGTCCGGGCCGGCTTGCAACACCATCAGGCCTTCACGCTCGGCGGCGTTGAAGATGTCCTTGGCCTTGCCCTTCCAGGCATCGCTCAGCACGCAACCGATCAACAGACCCATGCCGCGGACCTTGGTGAACAGGCCGTATTTCTCGCCGATCTGTTCCAGGCGAGCCTTGAACTTGTCGTGCTTGGCATTGACGCCGGCCAGCACTTCAGGGGTGTTGATCACGTCGATCACCGCTTCGGCGACTGCGCACGCCAGCGGGTTGCCGCCGTACGTGGTGCCGTGGGTGCCGACGACCAGGTGTTTGGCCAAGTCTTCGGTGGTCAGCATCGCCGCGATCGGGAAACCGCCGCCCAGGCTCTTGGCGCTGGTCAGGATGTCCGGAATCACGCCGTATTGCTGGTAGGCGAACAGCTTGCCGGTGCGGCCCATGCCGGTCTGCACTTCGTCGAAGATCAGCAGCGCGTTGTGCGCGGTGCACAGGTCACGGGCGCCTTGCAGGTATTCGAGTTCGGCCGGGATGACACCGCTTTCGCCCTGGATCGGCTCCAGGACCACGGCGCAAGTCTTGTCGGAAATGGCGGCTTTCAGCGCGGCCAGATCGTTGTACGGCACGTGGGTGATGCCGGTGATTTTCGGACCGAAACCATCGGAGTACTTCGACTGGCCACCAACGTTCACGGTGAACAGGGTACGGCCGTGGAAGCTGTTGAGCGCGGCGATGATTTCGTACTTCTCGCTGCCGAACCGATCGAAACCGACACGACGGGCCAGCTTGAACGCGGCCTCGTTGGCTTCGGCGCCGGAGTTGCAGAAGAACGCACGCTCGGCAAAGGTCGCATTGATCAGCTTATGGGCCAGGCGCAGGGCCGGCTCATTGGTGAACACGTTGGACACGTGCCACAGCTTGTTCGCTTGCTCGGTCAATGCACCGACCAGCGCAGGATGTGCGTGGCCCAATACGTTAACGGCAATCCCGCCGGCGAAGTCGATCAGCTCGCGGCCAGACTGGTCCCAGACGCGGGAACCGGCGCCACGCACAGGAATGAAAGCGGCAGGCGAGTAGTTGGGAACCATTACCTGGTCGAAATCGGCGCGTTCTACCGCAGCGTGCTCAACGGACATCGGAGTCTCCTGAAAAGGAACACTCGCCGGAAACTGGCGAGCTTGGTGAGGATTGTAAGGACAGTTTTCAGCCCGGCCTTGCCGCCAAGCGACAACTTCTTATAGCGCAAACCCCGGTTTTTCCCGGGTTTACGGCAATGCGACAAATAGGGTCGCAAAGGCGCAGTTTAAACCGGCGGCGCAGTTTACAGGCGGGGTTGTAGAGCGGTGCGGTAAATATGTACCGCACGCCGTCCTTCATTGCCTGTTTTGCTGGAGGTCTCTCCGATCGCTAAGGGACTAGCGCAATGAATCAGCAAGAACTCGAAACGACTGCTCCGCCGGACGCTCACTTCCATCACGCGTTCAACAATCTGCCCGACTGGCTGTTAAAAGCCTCGCCCGCTACGCGCAATGCGCTGAAAAGCGCGCGACTGCAAATGCCGGACTGGCACACCCGTGCAACCCGCCAACACCACCAGTCAGTGAAAAGGCTCAACGAGGAGCACTGGACACAGCGCAATCGTCTGGAAGCGCGGTTATCGAGACTGCAAAACGCCCGGGACTTTGCCGAATCACTGCTCATTGCTGCACTGAAAACCCGCTTCGGTCTTGAGCTGGACGTCAAGACCACCTTCCTGCGCCTGTACATTCCTCAGAACATCCCCTGGTTTCCGATCAAGTCCGGTGCCACGCGCACCTGGACGGTGTCGCTGCTTGATGCCGCGCTGCACAATTTCGAAGCGTCGGAAACCAAGGCAGACGCTTATGAATCCGCCTCGACATTTATCACCCAGCCCTCCCCCACCGGGCAGTTCGACACGCTGCCCGCGATCAAGCGCCGCCTCTCTATTCAGGACTTCACCCGGCTGTGTCGGGAACTGGATATCGGCGGCCAATACGAGACTTACGTGAAAGAATTTCTCGGGTTGAGCCAGTCGGTGGCCGGCGCGGTACTGGAATCGAACGTTGTCAGTACACACAAAGCCGCCTTTCGAGTCGCGCTGGAACAGGCGAATATGCGGGGAGACCTGCCGATCGACTTGCGGCTGGATTTTCGGGAAGGCCCCGAAGGCATGCAGCACAATGATCAACTACTGCACGGTCATGACTTGAAGATCATGTCCTCATTGCTGACCGGCATTGTGGTGTTCGCGCCCGACCTTGAACGCTCGCGGCAGGCAACGCCGATCGTCGTCTATATCCCCGATGATCCGGAGCATCCACTCAAACACTATCCCGACTCATTGACGTTCATCAAAGACCTGACCCGCAAGCTACGTTCTCCCGCTTACCAGGCGTTCTTCAGTCGTTTTGTCGATCATCAGGAACGCGGGTATTTTTTTGCCGACCTGTCCCGGCGCCTGAGCACCGTGACCTGGCATGAGCGCCCGTACGGCGATCCGCTGCCCAGTTGGCGAGATACCCCCATCGACAAACCCAACCTGCAGTTCTCGGTGACCCCGATCAAGACCGGCCTGTGGACTCACCTTTACCAATGGCAAGTGAACAAGATCCTCAATGACGCACGCACCCTGGCCGTCTCCACCGCCAGCGCCGACCGTGCTGCACGCTGGGCGCTGTGGGATGCAATCAGTAAAGTGGCGACCACGATTCTCGAAGTCGCAGCGTTCGTGGCCCTGCCCTTTGTTCCGTTTCTGGGTGAGCTGATGTTGGCCTACATGGCCTATCAGTTACTCGACGAAACCTTCGAAGGCATTGTCGACTGGGCCGAAGGCCTTAAGACCGAGGCGCTCGGACACTTGATAACGCTGCTTGAATCCGTGGCGCAACTCGGCACATTCGCGGTGGGCGGCGCCCTGGCGGCGGGTGCGTTCAGCCGCCTAATGTCCAGCGAAGCCGTGGCCCTGTTCTCCTCGCTCAAACCGGTCGAAACCGTCGGCGGCAAAACCCGCTACTGGAAACAGGATCTCGCGCCTTACGCGCAGTCTGTCGATTTGCCGAACAGCGCCCGACCCGATCCGCTCGGCTTGTATCAGCATGACGGCAAAACGTTGCTGCGCCTCGAGGACCGGCTCTACGCCGTCAAATCCAGTGGCGAATCCGGTCGTTATCAGATCGAGCATCCCGAGCGCGCCGACGCCTATCAACCGCCGTTGCGGCACAACCGGCATGGCGCCTGGCAGACCACACTGGATCAACCCTTGACGTGGGACCGGGACACCGTGATGCGCCGCCTCGGGCACAGTGTCGAGTCGTTCAACAGCGCCGAGCGCGAGCAAATCCTGCGCATCAGCGGTTTCCACGACAATGTATTGCGCGAGACCCATGTCGAGAACCAGCGCCCGCCTTCGTTGCTGACCAACACCATCAAGCGCTACACAATCGATCGCGATATTCAGGCGCTGACCGAGCAGCCCGCGCACCCCGACCACTATCAAGCGCTGAACCAACGCCTGTCACTGTTCGAGTCCCGCTACCGCGAACTGGAAAAAACCGATGATCGTCAGGTTCTGCTGTTGCAGGGTGAAGTTCAGGGCCTGCCAACAGACATCGCGCAAGAACTGGTGGACAACGCCTCCGGCACCGAGCTGACGCAACTGAACGACGGGCGCGTTCCGCAACGCCTGAAAGACGTGGCCGTCAAAGCAATGGAAGCGGTACGTGTCGCCAGGGCTTATGAAGGTTTCTTTCTCGACGGCATGGACACGGCGGACACTCACCGACTGGCCTTGCACAGCCTCGAATCGCTGCCCGGCTGGCCGGCCGGACTGCGCATCGAAGTCAGGGAGTTTTCCGAGACCGGGCCATTGCGCGACAGCATTGGACCGGGTGACGCGCCGTTGCTCAAGACCCTGGTCCACGCGGATGACGGCACTTATCAGGTTCACGGCGACAGCGAGCCCGCCGTCGATTTTTATCACGCCTTGCTTCAGGCGCTGCCGGAGACGGAGCGCACGGCACTGGGGCTTTCTGCGGAGGACGCCGAAACGCTTAAGCGGCGCATCGCCGAGCGCGCGATCAATCAACCGGAACTGCGCACGCTGTTCGCGAAAAATCCTCTTCGAAAACCCTTCTACGATCCGGCGACCATGCGCTTGCCCGGTGGCACGGAAGGTTACCGCCGAAGTCATGGCCAGACGCCAACACTCAATGATCGGGTTCGCGAGGTTTATCCCGGTTTGTCCGAGGAGGAGCTGCGCTCCGTCGTCTCCGATCTGCAACGCCACCCCAGTGGCGCGCGATCAGAGCTTTCACGCCTGCGCCGTGAACTCGAACAGTTGCATGACGATCTGGAACGCTGGGTCAGCGATGCTCCCGTTATTCACCACGAAACCCGACTCCCGCTCAGCGATCCAGAAATGCAGGCAATCCGAAACAATCGTCGGTTGCTGGCCCGGGAAATCCAGCGCAGCTGGCGACGCCAGTCCGACCGCGACTTCGATGTGCCGGAGGGCGCCGAACGTTATGTACTGAGGTTCGCGGAACCTGTTCCGGGAGATCTGCCAAACCTGACGGCGGACTTCAGCCATGTCTCGCTGCTGGCACTTGAAGGTCATCATGGGATGCAAGGAGTACCCGGCTTTTTATCGCAATTCACCGGGCTGCATCGACTGGAGTTGCGCCGTTTCTCGCTGAATTCGCTGCCCGAGGCCATCGGGCAAATGGCCAATCTTGAGGCATTGGTACTCAGCGAGTGCGCAATCAATATCGATGCCGTCGCGTGGTCAAAGCTGTCATCGATGAACAAACTGATGATGCTGGATCTCTACCGGAATCCGATCGAAGGGGTGCCTCGGATCGATTCACTGCCAGAACTCGTTCACCTGGACCTGAGCCATACCGGGTTGACTGCCATCCCCGGCGGCGCCCTGCAAAGCACTCGTCTCCAAACACTCTTGTTGATGAACAACAACATCAGCGAGTTGCCTGCCGAACTGTTCGAGAGCCCGGTGTATGAAAAGCGCGGCGTGCATCTTGCTGACAACCCGCTCAACGACCAGGCACGCGACCTGATCAAGCAGTATTACTTCGAGACTTCGTACGATCTTGATGTGTCGGCGCCCGATGCAGATGTTCAACGCGTCAGCGCGCTGTACCCCAACCTGGAAATCGAACAGGCGAGCGAGTTCGTCTACGAATTGCCCGGCACCTTGGCCGAGGGCCGAGTCGAACTGACAAAACTCGAAGCTGAACTCTCGCAATTGAGCGACGACCTCTCCGCCTGGACGGCTGACGTGCCGGCTCGGCACCCGCTGACAGGCGAACCGTTCACGGCCGAGCAATTGTTTATAGAGCACGCCAACCGCGACGAATTCAAGCAAGCGCTGGAACAATGCTGGCGCCATGAATCTGAACTGGATGATTTCAATGATTCGCTTGAGCCAACCTTCGAACTGCTTATCGTTGAACAGATCAACGGCGAATTGCCTGCCCTCAATGCCGACTTCGGCCATGTGTCCACGCTGGAGTTGCGAAGTGTGAATGGCGTGACGCGCATCGGGCGTTTCCTGGAGTCATTCCCCAACCTGCAAACGCTGCGTTTGCGCGAATGTTATCTGGGTGACATTCCCGATGCTGTGTTCAAGATGGGCCAGCTGCGCTCACTGTCACTTGCCAATTGTCGGATCAGTTTGTCAGCGGAATCGGCAAACGCGCTGGCCGGCATGGAGCATCTGGACTACCTCGACCTGGGTAACAACCCGCTGGGACATACACCTGACTTGACGCAGATGCCGGACCTGTCGACCGTTCTGCTCAACGATACCGGCATTACCGACATACCGCCCGGACTGCTTCAACTGGAGGAACTGGACTGGGCCGACCTCAGCATGAATGCCATCACCGAAGTCCCTAGCGACCTGATGGAACTGCCAGTGGAAACGGCGGAAAACATCACCTTGCGCGGCAATCCGTTTTCCGAGGAAAGCCTGGGACAGCTGATCAACTATTTCGAACGCACCCGCGTGGACTTTGGGGTGGAAGAGGTGATCAACCAGGGTGAAATGGACATTTCGACGTCCGAAGGGTCCGAAATCGAGGCTTGATTCGGCGACGGTCTTGCGGCGTGGGTTACTTGATTACCCACGCTCGGCCGGCACCGACGACAACTCGAACGGGCTGCTGCTGCGTCGCTGGTTGCGATCTTCCCGCGGCGTGGCGCCGAAGAAGTTGCGGTAGGCGCTGGAGAAATGTGGCCCCGAAGAGAAGCCGCACGACAGGCCGATCTGGATGATCGACTTGCTGGTTTGCATCAACATCTGCCGGGCCTTGTTCAGGCGCAATTCCAGGTAGTACTGGCTCGGCACACGGTTGAGGTATTGCTTGAAGATCCGTTCCAGCTGCCGACGGGACACGCACACATGCTGGGCGATTTCGTCGGTGGTCAGCGGTTCCTCGATGTTGGCTTCCATCAGCAACACGGCTTGGGTGAGCTTCGGATGGCTGGAGCCGAGGCGGTTCTGCAGCGGGATGCGCTGGCGTTCGCCACCTTCACGAATGCGCTCGACCACCAGTTCTTCGGATACGGCGCCAGCGAGTTCGGCGCCGTGGTCACGGGCCAGCACGGCCAGCAGCAAGTCGAGAACCGACAGGCCGCCGCACGCGGTCAGGCGATCGCGATCCCAGTCGAACAGGTGACTGGTGGCGATGACTTTCGGGAAACGTTCGGCGAAATCGTCCTGCCAGCGCCAGTGCACGGCAGCGCGATAACCGTCGAGCAAACCCAACTGCGCCAACGGATAAACACCGGCCGACAAACCACCAATCACGCATCCGGCTCGCACCAGTTGTTTCAACGCACTGCTGAGCGCCGGCGCGAGTGTGGTCGGCGGCTCATCGGCGAGCAGGAACAGTTTCTGGAAGTTTTCGAGCTTGCCGGCCCAGGGTTCACCCGGCAATTGCCAGGCGCCTTCGCTCGACGGTTCGGCCTGCAAGAACGACAGTTCGTAGACCACGTCCGGATGCACACGCTGGGCAACACGCAAGGCCTCCTCAGCCAGCGCAAGCGTCAGTGCTTTAGTGCTGGGCCAAATCAGGAAACCAATTCGATGGGCAGTCATGGCGGGCAATCCGAAACGAAAACAGTGATGAAGGCATGGGCCAATGCTAGCCCGTAAATGAACGCAAATCTCAAAACCAACGGAGATCAGATGTGGGAGCGGGCTTGCTCGCGAAAGCGGTGGATCAGTCGACATCAGCGCTGGATGTCACACCGCTTTCGCGAGCAAGCCCGCTCCCACAGGGGATCGGGGTCAGCCTCTAAATTGCGAAGCATGCACTATCCGGGTGCACAACGGCAGTCCTGATTACTTCAGGCTGCCCGAGAGGAATTGTTGCAGACGCTCAGACTGTGGATTGACCAGCACCTCACGCGGGTTGCCGCTTTCTTCGACGACACCTTTATGCAGGAACACCAGCTGGTTCGACACTTCACGGGCGAAGCCCATTTCGTGGGTCACCACCACCATGGTCCGGCCTTCCAGCGCCAGGGCCTGCATCACCTTCAGCACGTCGCCGACCAGTTCCGGGTCGAGGGCCGAGGTCGGTTCGTCGAACAGCATCACCTCTGGTTCCATCGCCAGCGCACGGGCAATCGCCACGCGCTGCTGTTCGCCGCCGGACATGTGGCCCGGGTAAGCGTCTTTACGATGTGCCACGCCGACCTTGTTCAGGTAGTGCTCGGCTTTCTCGCGGGCTTCGGCCTTGGACATGCCGAGCACGTGGACCGGCGCTTCCATGATGTTTTCCAGCGCGGTCATGTGTGACCACAGATTGAAATGCTGGAACACCATCGACAGGCGCGAACGCATGCGTTGCAGCTGTTTCGGGTCGGCGGCCTTCAGCGCGCCGTCCTTGCTGGCCACCAGTTTCAGCTCTTCGTTGTTGAGCAGAATCTTGCCCGCGTGCGGCTGTTCCAGCAGGTTGATGCAGCGCAGGAAGGTACTTTTGCCGGAGCCACTGGAGCCGATGATGCTGATCACATCGCCAGCCGCCGCTTTCAGGGACACGCCCTTGAGCACTTCGTGACTGCCATAGCGTTTATGCAGGTCTTGGACTTCAAGTTTGTACATGCGGTCGGTTCTCACAAAAACAGTCAGTCAGTCGTTGAGCAAGCGCCCGTGACGCAGCGCTTCGCGCCCCGCCACCTTGGCCAGCCAGAAACCGGGTTGGGCATAACGCAGCCGTTCAATGGCAAACAGCACCCCGGACGTACCAGCACACACCGTGCTGACCCGATCCGATAACGGATCGATCACTTCGAAAATCTCGTCGCCGGCTTCAATCCACTCACCGGGTTTACGCAGGAAACTCACCACGCCAGGATGCGGTGCGAACAGCATTTCGGTGCCTTCGAACGGCATGCCTTCGCAGGCGTCCTGTGCAGGTTTCGGCCATTCGCCGCTGATCAAACCCTGCTCGGCGAGGAACGCGAGAATGCCTTCGGCGTAAGCCTCGGCGTCAGCGCGACCGGTGTCAGACTGACCACCTAATTCGATGGTAGTCGCCAGGCAGGCCAGTGGAATCTGCGCGTCCGGGAACTGACGCGACAGACGCAGCCACGGCAGCGAGCACGCCTCGTCGAAAGAACTGCCGCCGGAATCTTCCGCCAGCAGGCCCACTTTCACATTCAGGTGCGCGGCGAGCGAACGCCATTGCGGCCAGTGTTGCGGCAAGGCGTACATGTGCAACGCGGCTTCGCAATCGCAGTGCAGATCCAGCACCACATCGGCGGTGCAGGCATGGCTGAGCAAAACACGCTGCATGCCTTGCAACTGGCTCGCGGCGGGTGGCAATGCGGCCAGCGCATCGCTCATGGCCTGGCGGATCAAGCGGATGTTGGCGTGCGGATCATCGCCCAGATGTCCCTCGAGTTGGGCGGCCACAGGCTCACTCAGCTCGACGAAATCACGGTTGAAATTCTTGCCGCTGCCCGCTTCGAAACGCCCTTGATGACTGCCTTGCAGCAGTTGACCGAGACCCAGTGGATTGGCCACCGGCACCAGTTCGATCACACCGTTGAGCAAGCCTTGGGCTTCGAGTTCGGTCAGACGTTTTTTCAGCTCCCAGGCCGTGCGCATGCCCGGCAATTCGTCGGCGTGAAGGCTGGCCTGAATGTAAGCCTTGCGCTCGCCGCTGCCGAAGCGGAACACCGAAACCTGGCGTTCGCTGCCCAGGTGACTCCACGGCAATACATGATCGATGCGTTCCATATTAGTGCTTCCGCGGGGCCAGGTAGCCCAGCCAGCGGCGCTCGGCCAGTTTGAACAGCTTCACCAGCATGAAGGTCAGGCAGAGGTAGAACACGCCAGCGGTGATGTAGGCTTCGAACGGCAAGTAGAACTGAGCGTTGACCGTGCGCGCGGCACCGGTGATGTCGATCAGGGTCACGATGGACGCCAGACTGGTGGTCTGCAGCATCATGATCACTTCGTTGCTGTACTGCGGCAGCGCCCGGCGCAGGGCCGATGGCAGCAGAATCCGCTTGTACATCTTGAAGCGCGACATGCCCATCGCCTTGGCCGCTTCGATCTCACCGTTCGGCGTGGCGCGCAGGCTGCCGGCGATGATTTCTGCGGTGTAGGCGCTGGTGTTGATGGCGAACGCCAGGCACGCACAGAACGTTGCGCTGGACAGCCACGGCCACAAGAAGCTTTCCCGCACCGCTTCGAATTGCGCCAGACCGTAGTAGATCAAAAACAGCTGCACCAGCATCGGCGTGCCGCGGATCACGTAGGTGAAGAGCCAGGCGCTCATGTTGACGGCGGCGTTCTTCGAGACGCGCATCAGGCCCAGCGGCAAGGCCGCCAGCAGACCGAAAAACAGCGACAGCGCGAGCAATTTGAGGGTGGTCACCAGGCCGCCGAAGTACAGCGGCAAGGCCTCCCAAATGACGTTGTAGTCGAAGATCATAGATCAGCCGCCCTTACGCCTACCGAGTAGCGCTTCTCAAGGTGACGCAATGCCAGCAACGAGACACTGGTGATCACCAGGTACATCGCCGCCACTGCGAGGAAGAAGGTGAAAGGCTCGCGGGTGGCATCTGCCGCCTGCTTGGCCTTGAACATCATGTCTTGCAGACCCACCACCGAAATCAGCGCGGTGGCCTTGGTCAATACCAGCCAGTTGTTGGTGAAGCCCGGAATCGCCAGGCGAATCATCTGCGGCACCAACACCCGGAAGAACACCTGAAAACTGCTCATGCCGTACGCCATGCCGGCTTCTGCCTGACCTTTCGGGATCGCCATGAACGCGCCACGGAAGGTTTCCGACAGGTACGCACCGAAGATGAAGCCCAGGGTGCCGATACCGGCGGCCAACGGGTTCAGGTCGATGTAATCGTCATAACCGAGCATCGGAGCGACGCGGTTGAGCAGGTCCTGACCACCGTAGAAAATCAGCAGGATCAGCACCAGGTCGGGAATCCCGCGAATGACCGTGGAATACAGATCGCCCAGCCAGGCCAGCCAACGCACCGGGGAAAGACGCAGCGCAACGCCGATCAGACCCAGCAGGATGGCCAGGGCCATGGACGACAAGGCGAGCTGAAGCGTCAGCCATGCGCCATCGAGGATGACAGCCCCGTAGCCTTTCAACATGATTCAGGTCCTCGAAAGTTGGGATGAAAAAATGGCGCAAACCTCAGAGATCCTGTTGCTTGCGCCATTTCGGACTTGTCGCCGGGACGTGTTACTGGCCGTAGATATCGAAGGCGAAGTATTTGTCCTGGATTTGCTTGTATTTGCCGTTCTCGCGAATGGCGGCGATCGCGGTGTTGATCTTGTCTTTCAGCGCGTCACCCTTGCGAACCGCGATACCCACGCCGTCGCCGAAGTATTTGACGTCGGTGAAGGCCGGGCCAACGAAGGCGAAACCTTTGCCGGCGTCGGTTTTCAGGAAACCGTCATCCAGCAGCGTAGCGTCTGCCACGGTGCCGTCGAGGCGACCGGCAGCCACGTCGAGGTAGATTTCGTTCTGCGAACCGTACGGCTTGACCTCTGCACCCAGCGGGGCCAGGACTTCGCGGGCGAAACGCTCGTGGATCGAACCACGTTGCACGCCGATGTTCTTGCCTTTCAGCTCGGTCAGGCCTTCGCTGACTTGAGTGCCGGCCTTCATGACCAGGCGAGCCGGGGTGTTGTAGTACTTGTTGGTGAAGTCCACGGACTTCTTGCGGTCTTCAGTGATCGACATGGACGACAGGATCGCGTCGATCTTGCGCACTTTGAGTGCCGGGATCAGACCGTCGAACTCTTGCTCGACCCACACGCACTTGACCTTCATCTCTTCGCAGAGGGCGTTGCCGATGTCGTAGTCGAAACCAACGATGCTGCCGTCCGGCGCTTTGGAAGCGAACGGAGGGTATGCCGCTTCGATACCGATTTTTACGGGCTTGTCATCGGCGAAGGTTGGCAGGGACAGCACGGACAGTGCCAGGGCGCCAAGCAGCACGAGTTTCTTCATCTTGGGACTCCATCGGTAAAGGGCTAAAACGGCAGAGTGAGCGACAGCCCAATATGCGAGTGAGTGGAACCGGAAAGCGTTGCTGCGTCCTACAGTGCATGTGCGAGTTTTCAACACAGGCAACGACGAGCGAGTGATCGGCATTCTAACGACAGGCCGGAAGCCGATATTTCTTCAATGCGACAACAAATTACAGAAGCACCGAGAAAGCCGTTTAGGCACGTTGACAGCCTTGCAAATTCATGCAAGAGCAAAAGACAGTGAACCGACCTATGTTGCAAATTGCGGGCCTATTATTGGCAAAGCCTTCTAATCCGGCAAGCGTAGCGTGGCTTCTTATTTCTGGCGGGTCGCATGGCTGCGCTGATGCGGGGCTTTGCGTTTCCCATCGCCCCGTATCGGATCGAGCGGTTACACATTCAGTTACTTGAATCGTCGTAGGTAACAGTAGGAAATGACCTACGGATGAAGTCGATAATTATTGATCGTTGTTTATGTGGTGTCTGATCGGCCCTCTTCGCGAGCAAGCCCGCTCCCACAGTGGATTTGAGTCGGGCACCCATTTTGTGTTCGCTGGAGAGCCACTGTGGGAGCGGGCTTGCTCGCGAAGAGGCCCGACCTGCCAACTCAAAACCATCAGGCAATAAAAAGCCCCACCAGACTCAACACCTGGCAGGGCTTCAATCACTCCAAACGCTACTTACGCAACATTCATCGTCTTATGCGTATCAATCAAATGCTGCACCACACCCGGATCCGCCAGGGTCGAGATATCCCCCAACCCATCGTACTCAGCCGTAGCAATCTTGCGCAGAATCCGCCGCATGATCTTGCCCGAACGGGTCTTCGGCAGCCCCGGCGCCCACTGAATCACATCCGGCGAAGCAATCGGGCCGATCTCTTTGCGCACCCAGTTCTTCAGTTCCAGGCGCAACTGCTCACTCGCCTCTTCGCCAGCGATCAGGGTGACGTAGACATAAATGCCCTGCCCCTTGATGTCGTGCGGCACACCGACCACGGCCGCCTCGGCGACTTTCGGGTGCGCAACCATCGCGCTCTCGATCTCGGCGGTGCCCATGCGGTGGCCGGACACGTTGAGCACGTCATCCACGCGCCCGGTGATCCAGTAGTAACCGTCCTCGTCACGACGCGCACCGTCACCGGTGAAGTACATGCCGCGGAAGGTCTTGAAGTAGGTGTCGACGAAGCGATCATGGTCGCCATACAGCGTACGCGCCTGGCCTGGCCACGAATCGAGAATCACCAGGTTGCCCTCGGCAACACCTTCGAGGATGTTGCCCAGGTTGTCCACCAGCGCCGGCACCACGCCGAAGAACGGACGTGCCGCCGAACCCGGCTTGAGACCGTGAGCGCCCGGCAGCGGGCTCATCATGTTGCCGCCGGTTTCGGTCTGCCACCAGGTATCGACGATCGGGCAACGGGATTGGCCGACGTTCTTGTAGTACCAATCCCACGCTTCCGGGTTGATCGGCTCACCGACCGAACCCAACAGACGCAGGCTGCTGCCGTCAGCCCCTTCAACAGCGGCTTTGCCCGACGCCATCATCGCGCGGATCGCGGTCGGCGCGGTGTAGAGGATGTTGACCTTGTGCTTGTCGACGATCTTCGCCACCCGGGTGATGTCCGGGTAGTTCGGCACGCCCTCGAACAGCACGGTGGTCGCGCCGTTGGCCAGCGGGCCGTAGACGATGTACGTGTGGCCGGTGACCCAGCCGACGTCGGCGGTGCACCAGTAGATTTCGCCCGGGCGGTAGTCGAACACGCGCTCATGGGTCATGGCGGCGTAAAGCAGATAACCGCCAGTGGTGTGCTGCACGCCCTTCGGCTTGCCGGTGGAACCGGAGGTGTAAAGGATGAACAGCGCTTCTTCGGCGCCCATCTCTTTCGGCGCGCAGACACTGCCCGCCACTTTCATCAGGTCTTCGTACCAGATGTCGCGATGCTGGTTCCACTTGATGTTGCCACCGGTGCGCTTGCACACGATGACTTTCTGGATGCTGCTGGTTTCCGGGTTCGTCAGCGCGTCGTCGACGTTGGTCTTCAGCGGGATCTTCTTGCCGGCACGAATGCCTTCGTCAGCGGTGATCACCACTTTGGATTTGCAGTCGATAATCCGGCCGGCCAGGGCTTCCGGCGAGAAACCACCGAACACCACCGAGTGAATCGCGCCGATCCGGGTGCAGGCCAGCATGGCGACCACGGCTTCGGGAATCATCGGCATATAGATTGTCACCACGTCGCCGCGGTGCACATCCTGGCCGCGCAAGGCGTTGGCGAACTTGCAGACTTGTTCGTGCAACTCGCGGTAGGTGATGTTGCGGCTCTCGGAAGGGTCATCCCCTTCCCAAATGATCGCGATTTGATCGCCGCGCTCGGCCAGATGACGGTCGAGGCAGTTGTAGGAAACGTTCAGCGTGCCGTCGGCGAACCATTTGATGTCGACATGGTGATCGTCGAAGGACGTCTGCTTCACCGTGGTGAAAGGCTTGATCCAGTCGAGGCGCTTGGCTTGCTCGCGCCAGAAGCCGTCAGGGTTGACGACCGACTGCTGGTACATGGCTTTGTAGGTTGCCTCGTCGGTCAGCGTATTGGCTGCCACCTCGGGACGAACGGGATACAGAGAAGCCGCACTCATCTTTCTTACCTCGGTGAAATAGTTGTTTTTGTATGACCCCGTTGTAGCCCGGGCGGCCCTATAGAACCATTCGACGATGGTAGTAACAAGCCCCTACAAATTATCGTAATAAGCCCGGAACGGCCGTCCCAAACACCACGCAATCCCCTGTAGGAGCGAGCTTGCTCGCGATAAACCTGAGAACCCCACGGGGTGCCAGACATGGCGCGTTATCGTTCACGACCATCGCGAGCAAGCTCGCTCCTACAACGTTATCCACCGATTGTTACGAAATCTGTCAAAGGTGTTTATCAAAACCCCACCTATATGAACGTAACCCCCACGCCTAAAATCAGCCTCGCCAACCAGGCAAACCCTGATTAACCCAGTTGCAGCCCCCACGAAGGCAGTTAATCAAAAAAACCGGTAACCCAGTTCCACACGCAACCCCAAAACGGTTGCGTGCCCCCACTCGACCTCTAAAAGGTAAAACCGAAATGAAAGCTTTATTAGTTCTGGCCCTTTCCAGCCTGTGCGCAACCGCCATGGCAGACGAGGTCCCGGCTGATGTCGCACAGCAACAACCGGCCATCGAGGAATACACTTACTCGACTCACCTGGACATCGCCAAAGTTGTCTCCATGAGTGAAATCCCCAATGTTTGCGAAGTTGTCCCGATGAAAATGGAATACGACGACTCCAAAGGCCAACGCCACATTCTGCGCTACAGCGTCATGGGTAACGGCTGCTCCAACGGCTAATCACCCGCACCTCAACTTAACGGTTCGACCCACCCGCCCCGCTGCTCAAGGTAGATGAAGCGCTGACCCGTATAGATCGAATTAGACGATAGATTTAAGCGTTTATTTGCGCTTTTTAATCTATTTTATCGGCGTAGTATGAATTCCACACCAAGGCACACAACGCCAACGAACCTGGAGCCACTACCATGAAAACCCAACTGATCCTCGCCCTGACCCTGTCTGTCCTGGCCGCCAACACCTTCGCCGCCGATGGTTACGACCAAACGGGTTCGGCAGCTTTCACCACCGAAGCGGCTGTCGCGTCTGACGGATACGACCACACCGGTTCGGCCTCCTTCGCCGCCGATGGCGCCGATCACATCGGTGCAGGCAAACTCGCTTCCGACGGTTTTGATCACACCGGCGCCGCCAAAGTCGCCGCCGATGGCTCCGATCACACCGGTGCCGCCAAAGTCGCTGCCGATGGTGCAGATCGCGTCGGTGCCGCTCGCCTCAGCTGATCATCGAGCGTGACTTTACAGCCCGACTTCGGTCGGGCTTAGTTGTGTCTGGGGCCATCGAAAACCGACTCAAAACACAACATGTAGTGAAAAACGCAGTTTTTTGGCTGTTTTTTGAACACCACTAACATTTATGAAAAAAAATCTGCACCCGCGATCCCCAGCCAAAGCCCTATAAACCCTCGCTCCGACCGAAAAACCCTCCTTCTCGACCGCTCCATGCGCGGATTCGCCCCACCACGGCCGCAAAAATTTCCCTATAATGCCGGCTTAAACGGGCCTGCAATATTCCCTTACAGGGATGACAGCCAGTCCGAAGCCCAGGCCGAAGTCTTCACCGACTACAGCGCCGTCAGCGGCTCTCGGAACCCCGTACAAAATTATGTTTATTTGCCTGCGTGTACCGCGGCAAAAAACGCTATCCAACGCGGCTAGACCGGTCGTGTGAAAAACCAACCAATCAGTTTTCACACGGGCATCTGGCCCTCACGCAGGAGACGACACGTCATGCTGAGCTGGGACGAATTCGACAAAGAAGACAGCGGCGAGACCGTGGTAAAAGGCGCCAACGCCGGCCACGCAACTGAAGCCAACATGGACCGCCTCGACACCGCCGGTGGTGTTGCTGCTCAAGAAGCTCGCGCTGTGACCGCGTCTGACTCCGCCGCCATCGCTCGCGCCAAGGCTGCCCTGGACAACCTCGACATCGCCGAAGGCCTCGCCGAACTCGAAGGCGCCTCCGCCCGTGTCGCCGTCGACGAAAAGCGCATGATCAACTGCCGCGCCGACCTCAACCAACTCGTACCCTTCAAGTACGACTGGGCCTGGCAGAAATACCTGGACGGCTGCGCAAACCACTGGATGCCGCAAGAAGTCAACATGACCGCCGACATCGCCCTCTGGAAAGACCCGGAAGGCCTGACCGACGACGAGCGCCGCATCGTCATGCGCAACCTCGGCTTCTTCTCCACCGCCGACTCCCTGGTTGCCAACAACCTGGTCCTGGCCGTGTACCGCCTGATCACCAACCCGGAATGCCGCCAGTACATCCTGCGCCAGGCCTTCGAAGAGGCGATCCACACACACGCCTACCAGTACTGCATCGAATCGCTGGCCATGGATGAAGGCGAGATCTTCAACATGTACCACGAGATCCCATCGGTCGCGAAAAAAGCCACCTGGGGCCTCAAATACACCCGCTCGATCTCCGATCCGAAGTTCGAAACCGGCACCGTCGAAACCGACAAAGAATTGCTGCGCAACCTGATCGCCTACTACTGCGTTCTGGAAGGCATCTTCTTCTACTGCGGCTTCACCCAAATCCTCTCCATGGGCCGCCGCAACAAAATGACCGGCGTCGCCGAGCAGTTCCAATACATCCTGCGCGACGAATCCATGCACCTGAACTTCGGCATCGACGTGATCAACCAGATCAAAATCGAAAACCCGCATTTGTGGGATGCTGAGATGAAGGAAGAGGCTTCGCAGATGATTTTGCAAGGCACTCAGCTGGAGATTGAATACGCTCGGGATACTATGCCTCGCGGCGTACTCGGCATGAACGCGGCGATGATGGAGGACTATCTGAAGTTCATCGCTAACCGTCGTCTGTCGCAGATCGGTCTTAAAGAAGAGTATCCGGGGACTACGAATCCGTTCCCTTGGATGAGCGAGATTATGGACTTGAAGAAAGAGAAGAATTTCTTTGAGACTCGGGTTATTGAGTATCAGACTGGTGGGGCGTTGAGCTGGGATTGATGGCTCGAGGATTGAACCTGTTGTGATGAAAAAGCCAGGGGCGAAAGCTTCCTGGCTTTTTTACTTATCTTCAATGTACAAACCGAAGTTATGGCCGATAGACTTAAGAACAGATGCTCGTTTTTCAAAAATCATCTTTTGATAGAGTGCCACCAATACCGAACCGCTACGCACTCCCAATGCCAAGCGTGGAAGTTGGGAATCAGGAATAAAACCCTGATTCATTCTTTAGCCAATCAATTGCTACAGCGGAAGAATCATTGAAGGGTGCTTCAACTTCACTTCATCATCGAAAAAATTTCTGAACGTAATTACGTTATTGTGGCCAGCGTAAGCTGACTCTTTCGCTTTCTTCAAAGACTCCGGCACTATCAGTGAAATCGAGTTTCTATCCATCTCTTTAATGGCTTCACCCGACACTCGATCATCAACAGTAGCGAGAAAGATTGCCCCAAACGGCTTCTCTAACGCCAACTGCTTCCATCGCTCGCGCAGAGTTGTCTTTAAGGAAACTATAACTGCATCACCCTTGATATTGAGCTCCTTAACGTTAGGCAACACAAAATCCGGGCGCCGGCCACCGAAGACGGCCTGCGCTTCGTGACGAATTCGGCCATCCCTAAAAAGCCTGGCTACATGATGCTCAAACGAAAGCCCAGCCCTGCTCTTCCTGGTTTGAGCCGCACTGAGGAATATTGAGTCGAGCTCAGAGAACGCCCGAACAAGATTGCCAACAGGATCACCACCTCCATGAAGGAGAATTCGAGCGACTTGAGCTGCACGAAAGCGAATCTCGGCCTGTTTATAAATGGAATACTCAATGTCCCTGCTGATGCGCATTCGGTTGCGGGACATGCCTTGTGTGTTGGCGGATGATCCATTCAATCAGCGGGGATCTTGGTGGCGTAAGGTGTCACGAGTGTTGCGAGGGTTCTGATTGTTCATTGCCGTATAAAAAATCCGCTGATTGAATCTTAGGCAGCGGATTTTGAGTATTTGATAGGGTCATGTGTACGCTGTTTTTATCAGCCAGGGTTGGACTGCTATCAGTTGAGCCAGACTGATGGCGCAAATTCAAAGCAGCACCTGTGGAAAGCCACCTGAGTCGCAACGGCATGGGTGGCTTTTCGCATAGGGTGGGAGGTTCCGGCGGAGTATCGGTTTTAGATGCCCGCAACCTCACAGTGATGGATGATTACTTTACGCAAGGCACGCCGCCCTCTATTCGTGACTTGGGAGTTGCCAGTTGGTAAAACGCATTCAAGGCGATGTACCAACCAGGCACCTCTCCTGCTCTGGTTCCTCCAGCCCGATGAATCGCCGTACTCTTTGAGCCCCGGGCGCCTGGAGGATCGTCTGGGGGGATGCATCCAACTGCACGCGACCGTTTTCCATGAAGATCACCCGGTTGGAAATCGACAGGGCAAAGTCCATTTCGTGGGTGACAATCAGCAGGGTCATGCCTTCACGGGCCAGGCTGGTGATGACCGTGAGCACCTCGCCGACCAGTTCCGGGTCGAGCGCTGAAGTGGGTTCGTCGAACAGCAGGATGTCCGGGTCCATAGCCATAGCTCGGGCAATCGCAACGCGTTGTTGCTGGCCGCCGGACAGTTGATGCGGGTATTTGTGGACGTGGGCCAGCAGGCCGACTTTGTCGAGTAGCTGGCAGGCGCGTTGTTCGCTCAGTGCACGGCTGTCACCGTGATAACGCGGGGCGAGGCAGATGTTGTCCAACAGTGTCCGGTGCGGGAACAGGTTGAAGTTCTGGAAAACCATGCCGATGCGCCGCACGCCCTGACGAACCCGGCGGCCATCCGGTTTGTCCTCGGCATTGATGAAGCCCTCTCCGAACAACAGGATTTCGCCCTGATCGATGCGTTCCAGGCCATTAATGGTGCGGATCAACGAGGTCTTGCCGGAGCCGGACGGGCCGATGATGGAAATCACCTGGCCGCTTTGCACCTTCAAGTCGATGCCTTTGAGCACATGATGATCGCCGTAGCGTTTGTGCACGTCCCGCAGGTGCAGGGCCGGGGCCGCACCTTTGGCTGGGAGGCTGACTTTGCTCGGTACCCTAGGTGCCAGACTGTCACGCAGCACTTGTGTCGAGGCGCTCTCCAGGGTTTGCGGTGTACGCAGGTTCAGATCCAGGTAACGTTCCAGACGCTGCAAGGCGAAGCCAAACACTGTGACGATCAGCACGTAGTACACGCCCACAGCTGCCAGGGTCTCCATAACCAGGAAGTTCTGGGCATACAGGCGCTGGCCGACCGTCAGCAGTTCGGTCAGTGAAATCACCGAGATCAACGAGGTCAGTTTGACCACCGTGATGTATTCGTTAATCAACGTCGGCAGTGAGATACGAAACGCTTGAGGAATCACGATAAGCCGTTGCAGGCCAAGCAGCCCGATCCCCAGGGCACGGCCCGCTTCCTTCTGGCCCTTGGCGACCGAAATCAGCCCGCCACGATGAATTTCGGCCATGTAGGCGGCCTCAGTAACCACCAGTGCCAACAGACCGGAATAAAACGGCACCGACAGCACCGGCCCGGCACTGGGCAGCAGCTGTGGCAGGTTGTAGACGAAGACCACCAGCACCAGCAGCGGAATACTGCGAAAGAACCAAATGTAGAGTGATGCGGGGATGCTCAACCACCGCACGCTCGACAGTTTGGCCGATGCCAGGACGAAACCCAGCAGCATGCCCAGGAACCAGGCCAGGGTGCTCAGTTCGATGACAGTCAGGCTCGCCGCCCAGAAGTCAGCCATGGTGAACAGCGAAACAAAGTAAGACCAATCGAATTGCATAGATACCTCGCACAAGCCACGCCCCCGATCGAGGGCGTGGTTTCAGGCATTACTCGGAGACCGGTTCCAGGTCATAGGTCTTGAGAATGGCGGCGTACTCGCCGCTGGCCTTACTGTCGGCCAGGGCCTTGACCAGCGCCTGATAGGTCGCGTCGGCGTCTTTCTTGACGTAGATGCCCAAGGTCTGCGGGTAAACCAGCTTCTGCGAAGTGACGATCACACGGCCGTTGGTACGCTGGGCGATCATGTGCGCGGCACCAGCGATTTCCACTTGGGCCTGGATGTTCTTCGACAGCAGCGCCTGCGTCACCTCGGGTGCCGAGGGAAACTCGCTGACGGTGATTGCGCCTTTGTTGTTCGGCACGCAGTAGTCGCTGGACAACTGACGGAACTTGCCAACCCAGGTGGTGCCCTGCTCCAGCCCGACCTTCAGGCCGCACAAGTCTTCGGGAACCTGCGGGGTCAACTCACTGCCCTTCGGCACCATGATCGCCGCACCAGTGTTGGCATAAGCGATGGTACGCGCCTGGGCCTGACGCTCAGGGGTGATGTACATGCCGGAAATGATCGCGTCGTAATGCCCGGCGTTGAGGCCGTTGAGCAGATTGGGAAACTTGGTATCGACGAAGTTAGCCTTGACCCCCATCGCCTTGGCCAGGGAATGGGCCAACTCAGGATCGGAGCCGACCACGTTCTTGTTGGCGTCATAGGACTCGAACGGCGGATAGGTGATTTCCATTCCGACCTTCAACACACCGGGGGTCGTGGTGCTGGCGAAGGCGGTACTGGCGCAGGACAAAATAGCGGCGAGCAGGCTCAGTCGGGTCAAGACGCAGGGGGTTTTCATTATAGGAAGCTCCGGTGGTTGTTTTATCAGGAATGAGTGGCGGTGTTCTTAAGACGGCCGAAGCTCGATGGCTTGCGGGCCCGGGGCGGCAGCTCAAGCTCGCCGTTCTCGACGCGTTTGCGCAGGTACTGGTAGGTCTGCAGGGCTTGACTCCACATGTGTTCGCCAATCGCCAGCGCCTCGTAGTCCTGAGCGTCGTTGATGAATGCCGGCAACGGCTTGATCAGTGTGTGGTAGTCGCAGGCGTAAAACAGCGGGAAGCTATAGCGCTCCTGAGCCACCTTGCGCACTCGGTGCGCCGTGGCTACAAAGGTCCCAGCGGTCATAACTTCCAGCATGTCGCCGATGTTCACCACAAACGCATCGGGCATTGGCGGTGCGTCGATCCACTGATTCTGGTCGTTGAGCACCTCCAGCCCTGGCTGGTCGGCGTGCAGGATGGTGAAGCACTCGTAGTCGGTATGCGCGCCGATGCCCGGAGCGTCCACGGCGGTGGCGTCGAAGGGGTAATGGATCAGCCGCAGCTTGGAAGGCGGACGGGTGACCAGTGCGTCGAAGTAGCCCTCCTCCAGGCCCAGGGCCAGGGCGAAGCCATCAAACAGTCGGCGGCCGAGGGCAAACACGGCCTGATAGTAGTTTTGTACTGCAGCCTGAAAACCCGGCACGTCGGGCCAGTGGTTCGGGCCCAGCAGCGGCGTACGACTCAGGAACAGCGGATCATCCACCGGCACTTCGAAGCCAATGTCGAAGGCCTCTTTGTGGTCCGGCTTGCCCTTGGAGTACACCTCCTCACCTTCGGGCACGAAGCCCTTGTGGCTTTCCGAGGCGCCGATGTAATGGCGCATCTTGGTCTCCAGGGGCTGCGCGAAATAATCCCTGCTCGCCTGGCGCAGGCCCTCGATCAGCGCCGGTTCGATGCCGTGCCCGGTGATGTACAGAAAGCCCACATCGCTGGCGGCACGGCCCAGTTGCTCGGCCACCGCCAGGCGATGCTCCAGTTCGATACTGAAGAGACCGGCGATGTTCACCACCGGGATGCTGTTGAAATTGGCCTGGGTCGGCGAAGTCTTACTCATGGAGGGCTCCTTCACGGGTGAAACGGTCGAAGTGTTCGCGCTCGGTTCGCGCCATCCATTGGTTCAAGGTCCAGAGATCGGCCATCGGCATGTTGGTGAAGGGCAAGTGATGCAGATACCCGTCGGCACCGAACTCCGGGGTCAGGGTGCTGACTGCATAGCCGCGCTGAAGCTGAGAAGCCCAGACCGCCTCCCAGTGGCGCTGGTGAAACGCCAGTTCACGGGCATATTCCGGGGCGGCGGGATGGGGAACTTGCGGGCCTTGGTCATAACCGACCCGGGCTTGAATGTGATGCACGCGCTCGACGAAGGACGACAGATCGTCGGCCGGGTCGTCCAGCAACCGCTCACAGCACACCACCCAATGGCTGATGTCACTGGTGAAACGCAGTTCCGGCAGTTGGCGAATCAGTTCCAGAGTCACCCAAGGGCTGTACAGGGAGCGGGCACGGTGAGTCTCGAAACTGCAGAACACACCATGCGTGGCGGCCATTTCCATGGCCTGGCCAAAGAACTCGACCTGCTGCGCCAATGGCCAGCGGTCATTGCCCGCGAGCAGATTGACGAAACGAGGCGTCAGTTCCGAGGCCCAGCCCAGCTTGCGATCAATGTCGGCCAAATGCTGGGCAGGCGTGGCGCGCTGATCGGGCAACACATCGTAAGCACTGAATAGGGTGCAGATGTAGGGGACGTGATTACTGCGCAGGAAAGCGCCGAACTCGCCACGCTCATCGGCCTGCAGTGGCAGGCGTGCTTCGATGCCATCGAAGCCGGCGGCGAGCAATTCATCCAGGGCGGATGCGTGACTGGCGGTATAGCCCCACAAGGTACGGAAAATGTCTAACTTCATGCATTCCTCTCGACTGCGTCGGGCCACTAGCGGATTGGGCTGGTGGCGTTGCTGGGCAGTCAAAAAGGGGATGCTGCGGGCTGCTGCTCTGATGGCTTCGGTCCCGTGCGACGGATCCTAAGCCTACGAAGGCAAATAATTGAATAGCGTTCAGCAAATAGTTAGTTCAGAAATTCATGAACTAACAATGTCGGACTGGATTGTGCCTGCGGTAGTCCCTCCGACGATTAATGCCTGATGACTGGAGTGAAAGCTGTTGACCCGACTGTCCAACTGATCAAGCCCCATCCTTTGTAGGAGCGAGCTTGCTCGCGAAGGTCGTGAACGATAACAAATCCAGTTGCCCAGTGGCGTCCTTGGGTTTTTCGCGAGCAAGCTCGCTCCTACAGGGGGCGGTGTATTGCCGTTGGTTTTGCGGTGTTTTGAAAAGAGTCAGTGCAACCCGCCGCGCCTCCCGCTATTAATACCCTTCCCCACTCAAGGACCCGAGCCAACCATGAAATTCGATCTCGCCTACTGCCTCAGCCTCGACGACAAGTTGTCGATCTATGACGTGCGCGATTTGAATTTTGACGAGACGATGGAATTCGATTCCGCGAAGGAACACTTCCAATGTCCCAATGACGCATGCAGGGCGGCGTTCGATGTGGCGAATGTGTTGACGACGTTCAACGCCAAAAACGTGAACTACGTTCGCACCCCGCACTTCAAGAACACGCCCAGCACCCGGCATGTGGCGGATTGTCCTTATGTCAGTCTCAAGGCTTTGGCATCAGGTGTAGACGCGGACGGTGCGGAAACGGATGACAGTCGCGAGGAGCATTTCCCGTCGGAGTTGTTGCTGACTCGGCGTCAGTATGTGCGTAAGCCGTCGAACCCGGCGGTAGCGGCGGATGTGGAGCGGGATGATCCGAAGCCCTCTTCGGCGGCCAGTGATGCCGAGCACCCGAGCCACGAATCAGCACCAGACAAGACCAGCATCTTCGCCCACCCGGTGGAGTGTTTTGTCTCGAACTTCGAGGACAAGGACCTGCTCAAGCGCATGCCGCTGAAGATTGGCGAGCACACGGCGCCTTATGGATCGTTCTTCAAGAAGATCGAATATCTGACAGACAACAAGGGGTTGATTTACTGGGGCAAGATCAAGGAGATCAAGGATTACACGCAGAGCTTTCGCATCGATTTCGAGCAGAAGGTCTGGTTCAAGCAGGCGGATGAGGCGAAGAAGAAGCCTTATTCAGTCAACGTTTACTTGAGCAAAAAGTTGATCGAGAACTACCGCAAGCGCAAAGCGTTTCTGGAAGAGATCAAGCATGCCATCGACAGTGAGGCGGAGTTGTTTTGTTTCTTTTATGGCGTGACGCCGGAGCTGAAGCAGGTGCCGAGCAAGAAAAACCCCGAGCAGACGTTCGGGGTGTTCAGTGCGAATATCGAGAACCTGGATCACTTTATTATTCGTGAGGTGCCGGGGTTGGCGGGTAAGTAAGCGCCCCACGCAGGCCTCAGAACAACTCAAACCGCTGCTCCTTCACATCCCGCGAATCCAGGCCGATCAGTACGCTGAACTCCCCCGCCTCGGCTGCGTACTCCAGTTGCGCGTTGTAGAACTTGAGGTCTTCTTCGCTCAGGTTGAAGCGCACGACTTTTTCTTCCCCGACTTGCAGCATGATTTTTTGATAGCCCTTCAATTCTTTGACGGGGCGGCTGATCGAGGCGCTGATGTCGCGGATGTATAGCTGTACAACGGTTTCCCCCGCGCGCTGGCCGGTGTTTTTCACCACCACGCTCGCGCCCAGGACTTCGCCGCGCTTGAGGCTTTGGCGGGTCAGGGTGATGTCCGAGACGCTGAACCGGGTGTAACTCAACCCGAACCCGAACGGATAAAGCGGCCCGTACGCTTCATCGAAGTAGCGCGAAGTCACCGCTCGCGGCGCATCGGCTTTGTAGGGGCGACTGGTGTTCAGGTGGTTGTAGTACGTAGGCACCTGGCCCACGGAACGTGGGAAGCTGATCGGTAGTTTTCCTGAAGGGTTGTAGTCCCCAAACAGCACATCGGCGATGGCGTTGCCGCCTTCGGTGCCGCTGTACCAGGTTTCCAGTACCGCATCGGCCTGCTCGTGTTCCATGCCAATGGACAGCGGTCGCCCGTTCATCAACACCAGCACCAGGGGTTTGCCGGTGCTTTTAAGTGCGCTGATGAGCTGCGCTTGATACCCCGGCAAGGCAAG
Organism: Pseudomonas sp. LBUM1670; assembly: GCF_059695695.1. Classification (NCBI taxonomy): domain Bacteria; kingdom Pseudomonadati; phylum Pseudomonadota; class Gammaproteobacteria; order Pseudomonadales; family Pseudomonadaceae; genus Pseudomonas; species Pseudomonas sp. LBUM1670. The sequence continues at coordinate 4,361,678 of NZ_CP166783.1, forward strand.
ACTGGCGCGACTGGCGCCTTCGTAGGACATGCCCCGAGATTCACCGACTACTGCCACCACTACATCGGCCTGTCGGGCGATATCCACGGCTTCTTGCAACATGTGCGTCGGTGAACGGGGGTCGACTTCCACATCGGCTGGGTTGGCACCGGGAGCGTTGAGGTAGTCGAGGACCAGAGGGTCATCCGTGACATCGGCTCCTCGGGCATACAACAACCGGTCCGGCGCCCCCATGGCCCGGGCAATGCCGTCATACACCGAGATCGCCTGCGCGGGTGAGGCGATGGAGCTCCAGTTACCCAGTATGTCGAGGCGACTTTTGGCCAGAGGTCCGACGACAGCGACCACGGCGGACTTGTCGAGCGGCAGCACGGCCCGTTCATTTTTCAGCAACACCAGGCTTTTGCGGGCGATGTCCCGCGCCTGCTCGCGATGCAGGCGATGCTCGGCATTGATATCCGGTGGATCATCCTTGGCGGCGCCGATGCGCAGGTAGGGATCGGCAAACAATCCCAAATCGTACTTGGCACCCAGTACTTCTCGTACGGCATCATCGATGTCTTCCTGCGGCACCGCGCCTGATCGCAACAGGCCGGGCAGTTCATCACGAAACAAAGTGTCGGACATGCTCATGTTGACCCCGGCCTTGATCGCCAGCATGGCCGCTTCACGCCCATTGCTGGCCACCCCATGACTGACCAGGTCGGCCACGGCATTGAAGTCACTGATGATCAACCCTTTGAAGCGCCATTGCTGGCGCAGCAGATCGCGTATCAACCAGGTATTGGACGTGGCGGGTATGCCGTTGATGGCGACGTAGGTCAGCATCATCGCACCGACATCAGCCTTCACCGCGGCCCGATAAGGTGGCAGGTAGTCCTGATACATTCGCGGCAGGCTCATGTCCACCGAGTTGTAGTCGCGCCCGCCTTCCGCGGCACCGTACAGGGCAAAATGCTTGGCGCTCGCCATGACGTTGCTGGCGGCGTCGCGCGTGGTTCCTTGCAGCGCGTTGACCATCGCCTCGGTGTAGCGGGCAGACAGGTAGGTATCCTCGCCCCAGCCTTCCGACGCGCGGCCCCAACGCGGATCCCGAGCGATATCGACCATCGGCGAAAACACCATGTCCAGCCCGTCTGCGCTCGCCTCTTGCGCGGCGATGCGCCCGGACAGCGCAATCGCGTCGGTATCCCAAGTGGAAGCCAGGCCAAGGCCGATGGGAAACAGCGTGCGATGGCCGTGAATCACGTCGTAGGCGAAGAACAGCGGGATTTTCAAGCGACTGCGCAGGGCTGCGTCCTGGAACTGCCGCAGCTCCGCCCGGCCCACCACGTAAAAGACGCCGCCCAGTCGCGATACGGCAGCCTCCTCGAGTAATTGCTCGCGGGGCGATTGCACGCCGATGCAATTGAGTCTGAGCTGGCCGATCTTTTCTTCGACCGTCATCTGCTGCATCAGATTGTCGATGAAATGGAGCTTGGTAAAGTCTGGCGCAGATTCAGGCCGCAGTTGCGCCCAACTACACTCACTGCTCAAGAGAGTGATCAGGATCAACCAGGCGGCTTTGCGCATCGTTTCCGTCCCAAGGGCCAGGGTGTTCAGCGTCCCTCAAACAAAAATCAGCGTCTACTGTCAGCTCTGACAGGTGGCTGCTTCAAAATGCCAAATGCGGTAATGCCATGCTCGCCATCACCAGCCCTAATAAGCCAATGTACACCCGCGCATGGATTCGGTCCGGTATCCGCCCGATCCATGGCGTGGCCAGCCGGATGCCGAGCATTGATCCGGTGGTCAATATCGCAAACGCCAGCAGATCCACGTAACCGATAAACCACGGGCCCAGATCAAACTCAGTGAACCCCGCCATCGCTATGTAAGTCAGCGTCCCGGCCAGCGCCACGGGCAGGCTCAGCGGATTGGCCATTGATGTCGCCTGAGACATGCTCAACCCACAGCGCCGAAGTAGCGGCACGGTCATGACGCTGCCGCCCACGCCGAGAAATGTCGCGATGGCGCCGATTCCTACGCCGCCCCCGGACACTTCCGCCCTCCCCAATCGCCGTAGGACTCCGCTCTCGGACTGCGTGAGAAATCCGCGCCTGAACAGACAATCCACAATGGTCACGCCCAGGTACGCAATAAACGCATACCGAATCACCTCACCACTCACCCTTATCGCCGCCACTGCACCGACCACCGCCCCCAGCCCGATAAACCCACCCAACGGCCACAGGTAATGGCGAATCAGATTACCCGCGCGGTGATGTTTTCCAGTGGCGACCAGTGCGTTGACGATCATCACGCAGGTCGAGGTGGCGACGGCAATGTGCATCGCCGAGTGACCAATCGGATCGTCTGCACCGTGGCTGGCCATGAGCATGCGGTACAGCAGTGGCACGACGACGAAGCCGCCGCCGAAGCCGAACAGCACGGCGGTGACGCCGGTCATGCAGCCGAAGAGTGTCAGCAAGAGATAGAACATTGCGCGTCGTCCATTGGTTGAGAGCGGTCAACGATAGAGCGATGCGGCTTGGCCTGCTTCAGCAAGTCAGCCAATAATGTTTGCGTTTACGCCAACTGCTGGAAGCCGCTCGATGCGCAATGTTTCGATTGATTTGCTGGATGACACGCCACGGTCGGTGGTGGCGGTCGGTACGGATTATTCCTACGGTCAGGTGTTGCCCTGTCATACGCATAGGCGGGCGCAGTTGTTGTACGGCGCTACCGGGGTGATGCAGGTCAGCACGCATGACGGCAATTGGGTGGTGCCGCCGCAGCGGGCGGTGTGGATTCCGGCGGGGGTGGCGCATGAGGTGTTGATGCTGGGGGTGAGTACGCGGAGTTTGTACATCGAACCGGCGGCGGTTGATCTGGGGAGTCGTTGTCAGGTAATCAGTGTTTCGCCGTTGATGCGGCATTTGCTGATGGAGGCGGTGGAGATTCCACTGGCGTATGACGAGGCCGGGCGTGATGGGGCGTTGATCGACTTGCTGCTGCACGAACTGGCGCGCAGTGCTCACTTGCCGTTGCATATTCCGCTGCCGGTGGATGCGCGGCTGCTCGGGTTGTGCCAAGGCTTTTTGCAGCGGCCCGATGCGCATCAGTCGCCGCAGCACTGGGCGGATCAGTTGCACGTCAGTCTGCGCACGTTCAATCGCCTGTTTCGCCAACAGACCGACCTGAGTTTCAGCCAGTGGCGGCAGCGCGCTTGCGTGGTTTTGGCGCTCGCGCGGCTGGCGGTGGGTGAGCCGGTGACGCGGATTGCGCTGGATTTCGGCTATGACAGCCCGGCGGCATTTTCGACGATGTTTCGCCGTGTGTTGGGTCAGGCGCCGTCCGTCTGGTTGGAAGGGGCGAAATAGCAATAATCAAAAAATGAGTTTGATCCGGGCGCAAAACAACTGTACAAAAACACAGTACATTTTGAATCAGCACTCTCGAACCCGGAGAACACCATGGCCTCTTATGCGATGAAAATCACCCTGGAACGTATCGCCCTCTTCCAATTCACCCCAGCCCATTGCGCCCAGGCCCGGGCGATGTTGGGTTGGAGCGTTGATGAGCTTTCCCGGGAGTCTGGCGTTTCGGTCGACGTGATTGAGCGATTTGAGGCCAGGCGAGATGTGTCGGATGAAAACCGCTTGGCGTTGGCGTATCGGTTTGAGTCGGAGGGGTTGGTGTTCTTCCCGGGGTTTGCGCCGGGGCGGGGGATGAGTGTTAAAGGGTCTGCGTCGAATTCGGTGGGGCGGGCGGATTTTGCGATGGTTGAGTGATTTGAAAGGTCGCAGCTCTAATGCTCGATAAGCGTTTGAGCTGCGACCTTCATCAACTACGGCTTGAACGCAGGCGTCCGCCGCGCATGGGAAACTTGTTCATATCCATAGGCCAATGCCAGAAGCTTTGCCTCGCTCCACCGCGGTCCATAGAAGAAGATCGATGTCGGCACACCGTTATCGGCGATGCCGGTAGGCACCATGATGCCGGGGTATCCCGCCAGCGGTACGACGTTCATGGCAGGCGATTCGACATCCGAGACGATGGCATCCAGTTGATGTGTTACCAGCCATTGGTCGATGGCAGCGGCGTTTTCACTTTGAATTTTCTGCCAGAGGTGATTGTAGGTTTGCTCGTCGAAGACAACTTTGCTGGCCGCTATCAACGTGTCTTGATTGAAACCCTCAACGTTTGGAGCATTGAACAATAGAAGGTCTTCCAGTGTGTAGGCAGGAATGCCAGTGCGAGTCGCCAGGTAACGAGGCAGGTCTCGCTTGATACCCATGTGAAACGCTTCGTCTACCCGTTCCGACAATGGATCACTCAGTTCCACGGGTATCAACGTTGCACCTGCAGCCTGCATGAGTTCCAACGCTTGAGAAAACTGAGGGTCGCTGAGAAGCGGCAAATTGCTGCGATCGAATTTGGCGGGGTATCCGATTCGCCGCCCTACCAGTGCGTTCGGACGCAACAGAGCTGTGTAGTCCGTTTTATCCAGACCATGGGGTTTGTTCACCGGGTCGGCGGGATCGCTACCTGTCATGGCATTCAACAAGAGTGCCGCCTCGCGAACCGTGCGTGCCATGGGCCCGGGGGTATCCAGTTTTTGAGTCACGGGGATGATGCCACTACGGCTTAACAGACCTACCGTAGGTTTGATGCCCACTACCCCATTCATGGACGCAGGGCAGCTAATCGAGCCGGCGGTTTCTGTTCCGACTGCCAAGGGTGCAAACCCTGCAGCGACGGCAGCGCCTGAACCGGAACTGGAACCGCACGGATCACCACTCAACACGTGCGGATTTTTGGTTTGCCCGCCACGCCCGCTCCATCCGCTGGGGAGGGTCGGGTCGCGAAAATTGGCCCACTCACTGAGATTGGTTTTTCCGAGAATCACCGCGCCAGCCGCCCGGAGACGTTGCACGACGAAGGCATCCTGCGCGGCGGGTCGCCCGACCATGGCCCGCGACCCTGCGCTGGTCTGCATCTGGTCGGAGGTATCGATGTTGTCCTTGAGCAATACCGGAATGCCATGCAGGGGCCCGCGGATGTAACCTGCTTTCCGCTCCCGGTCCAGGGACTCGGCCATGGCCAATGCATCAGGGTTGAGTTCGATGATGGCGTTGACCATCGGCCCTTGTTTATCCAGCGCTGCAATCCGCTGTTGCAGGTGCTGCACGAGCCCTACAGCGCTCAACTGGTTGCGATCCATCCGCTGACTGAGTTCATCGACACTTAGATATTCCAGCCTTGTTTCGCGTACAGGCGAAGCGGCACTTAACGTTACTTCCATGTGAATTAGATCCTTTTTGACTGATTCCTGTAGGAGCGAGCTTGCTCCGGGCGGCGTTCCGACGATGTACGTAAAGGCGACGCGTTTATTCAGGAATTACGCGTTATCGTTAACGTCCATCGCGAGCAAGCTCGCTCCCACTTCCAGCCTACAGAGGCGGCTGGAAAAGTCGGTCATCACTTATCGCTGGATCACGTATGAATATTCGCGTTCATCTGTAGCCAGTGCAGCCAACACTCTGTTGATACACCCGCTGCTCCACCTCATACCACCACGCACTGCCCCGCTGCGGGTAGATCACATTGAATGCCTCACCCATTTGCGGCGTGGTAATCGACACACTGCGTTCCCAGGCCAATGCCAGAATCCGGTCAAACGGTTCGTACCAGGCGTGCATCGACAGATCGAAGGTGCCGTTGTGAATCGGCAGTAACCAGCGGCCTTTCAGGTCGATGTGCGCTTGCAGGGTTTGTTCCGGCTGCATGTGAACGTGCGGCCACTCAACGTTGTAGGCGCCGGTTTCCATCAATGTCAGGTCGAAGGGGCCGAATTGTTCGCCGATGCATTTGAAGCCGTCGAAGTAGCCGCTGTCACCGCTGAAGAAGATCCGCGTGTCGCCGTCGATCATCACCCATGAAGCCCACAACGTGCTGTTGCCATCGAACAGGCCACGGCCGGAAAAGTGTTGCGACGGTGTGGCGACGAACTGGATACCGGCGACTTCGGTGCCTTGCCACCAGTCCAGTTGCCGCACTTTGCTGGCGTCGATGCCCCACTTGATCAGGGTGTCGCCGACGCCCAGCGGGGTGAGGAAGTATTTGGCCTTGTCCGCCAGTTTGAGCACAGCCTGGTAATCGAGGTGGTCGTAGTGATCGTGGGACAGGATCACCGCTTCAATCGGCGGCAATTCTTCAAGGCTGATCGGCGGCTGGTGAAAGCGCTTCGGACCGGCCCATTGCACCGGCGAAGCGCGCTCGGCGAAGACCGGGTCGGTGATCCAGAATTTGTCCCGCAGTTTCAGCAATACGGTGGAATGCCCGAGGCGATAGACGCTGTGGTTGGGCGCGGCGATCAGCGCATCACGGGTCAGGCGTTGCACCGGAACAGCAGCGCTCGGCCGGGTGCTGCGCGGTTTGTGGAAGATCATGTTCCACATGATGCGCAGCATTTTGCGCAAGCCTTCTCGTTGCACGGGCGCATGGTTTCGGAAATGCCCTTCTGCCTGACGGGAAGCTTCAGGCGCAGAGGCGTTAGTGGAATTGGCCATGACAGAATTACTCCAGGAAACCGCACGATTCGCAGTTTCTGCTTTAAGACGATAAATGGCCAAGGCACGCACGCATCAGCCGAACACTCAATTTTTGACTGGGCAGGATTAACAAAACATTACACTGCACAGTGTAGTTTCTAGGTTGCATCAAAGCCGATGACAAGTAAACTGCTGAGTGTAATTCCTGACTTCTTCTGACGAAGCGTACTTATGACAGCTCCACAGCGCCTGACCGACCGAAAACGCGAAGCGATCATTCAAGCGGCGATTGCCGAATTCCGTGCCAACGGTTTCGACATCACCAGCATGGACAAGATCGCCGCCACCGCTGGCGTGTCGAAGCGCACGGTGTACAACCACTTCCCCAGCAAGGAAGAGTTGTTCGCCGAAATCCTCAATCAGTTATGGGCGCGGGTGACGGCCGAACAGGAAATGTCCTACCGCCCTGATCTACCTCTTCGGGACCAGATGAGCCGGATGCTGCTGGCGAAATTGCAGGTGATGGGCGATGACAATTTTCTCGACCTGGCGCGGGTGGCCATTGCGGCGACGATCCATTCTCCTGAACGTGCGCAGAACATGGTCGCGCGAATGGGCGAGCGTGAAGAAGGTTTGACCGTGTGGATTCGCGCCGCTCAGGCCGATGGACGATTGAAGCCGGTCGATCCGGAGTTTGCCGCCCAACAGCTTCAGGGAATGCTCAAATCCTTTGCCTTCTGGCCGCAGATTTCCATGGGGTTGCCCGGCCTTTCCCCCGAGATGCAGAGCACCGTCGTAGAGTCGGCGCTGGACATGTTCCTGGCGTGTTATCAGCTCTAGATCAAGCACTTATTCCCACTGGAATAAATGACAATGTCCGCCGTTTAACCGATGAACAGTAGCTCTGAAAAAACACGGCAATGTGTTTCAGAATGAATCTGGCGCAGATGTTATCGAAAACCAACGCGGCTCCGTAGGAGCGAGCTTGCTCGCGATGAACACAAATGCGCCGCGTTAATCCAGCAAACACGCATTATCGTTAACGTTCATCGCGAGCAAGCTCGTTCCTACAACGGCAATTTCAACGCCCGCCCCAACTCATCAAACAACGTCACCACCGAACGCAACGCACGACAGTCCGGACGGGTCAGCAACCACAATGCGGTGTCGTAACCGTGCAACGGTTCGCTCAACGGTTGCAGTCCGTCGCCCATCAGAAAGTCCGGCAACGCCGCAACCCCCAACCCGGCCCGCACCAGTTCGGTGACCGACAACATGCTGTTGCAGCGATAACCCGGTGTGACGCCGGGCAACTGCTGACGGCGCCACGCGACGGTGGGGTGATCGGGGAGGAAGTCGTCCGGGGCGACCCAGGTGAGCGACGCCAGGTCTGCGGCATTAACCGATTTCAGATACGCCGGGCTGGCACAGACGCGATAGGACACCTGTGCCAGACATCGGCCCACCAAGTGTTCGGGCGGGTTTCGGGTAAGGCGCAAGGCGATGTCCGCGTCCCGGCGGCTGAGGTTGGCGAAGTCGTTGGACGTGCTTAACTCGAGGGTCAGCGCGGGATAGCCGGGCATGAACTGCGCCAGCGCCGGCGCCAACAAACCTTGCAGGACCGAATCGGTGCAGGTCAGGCGCACGGTGCCGCTGATGACTTCACCGCCCTGCTCCACGCCGATGCGCGCCGCCTCCAGCGCTTGTTCGGCGCGCTCGGCCTGTTCGGCCAACGTCTGCGCCAGGCTGGTCGGCAAGTAGCCAGCGCGGCTCTTTTCGAACAGTTGCTGACCGAGTGCGGCTTCCAGCCGGCGCACGGCGCGGAACACGGTCGAGACGTCGACTTTCAACAACGCCGAGGCCCGGGCCAGCGAGCCGCCGCGCACCAGCGCGAGGATCAGGGCCAGGTCGGGGTAATCCAGTCGATAGTGCGTCGCTGCATTGATCACTTGGGATAACGCCAATATTGAGTGCGTGAACGCCAATCTATAGTGGGCTCCAGGAATCAACAAGCGTCGAGAGCACTCATGGAAAACACCGCCATCCGCATCGCCCTGATCGGCGATCACGACCCGCAAGTCACCGCCCACCAGGCGATCCCCGTCGCCCTCGGCATGGCTGCCGAACACACCGGACTGGACGTGCAGTTCCAGTGGCTGGCCACCGACCGCATCAACGACGACACGCCGCTGGAAGACTTCGACGGTTTCTGGTGTGTGCCGGCCAGCCCTTACCGCGACATGGACGGCGCGTTGCGAGCGATCCGTTTTGCCCGCGAACAACGGCGACCTTTCCTCGGCACCTGCGGCGGGTTTCAACACGCCGTACTCGAATACGCCCGCAATGTTCTGGGTTGGCAAGATGCCGAGCACGGCGAGAAATCACCCGATGCGACGCGAGCGCTGCTCACGCCGCTGACCTGTGAGCGGGTGGAAGTCATCGACAGCATTCATCTGGTTGAAGGCTCGTTGATCGCCAGGGCGTATGAAAGCGCCGAGATTCGTGAAGGTTATCGCTGCCGTTACGGTGTGAATCCCGAGTTTGAACGGGCGTTATTGAGCCAACAGCTGTGCGCTGTCGGGCACGATTCATCAGGGGACTTGCGAGCGGTGGAATTGCATGGGCATCCGTTCTTTGTCGCCACGCTGTTTCAACCGGAACGCGCGGCGCTCAAAGGTCTGTTGCCGCCGCTGGTTAGTGCATTGATCAAGGCGTGTGTGAGGCAAAAATCATGATTGCCCAGACACCGGAACCGCCTTACTACGCGGTGATTTTCACTTCCCTGCGCACCGAGGGCGATCAGGGGTACGCCGAGGCCGCCGAGCGCATGGTTGAACTGGCGCGTGAGCAACCGGGGTTTCTTGGGATCGAATCGGCGCGGGGCGAGGATGGGCTCGGGATGACGGTGTCCTATTGGGCCAGTGAGGCGGCGATTCTGGCGTGGAAACATCATCCCGAGCACAGCGCGATTCGTGAGCGTGGGCGTTCGACCTGGTATTCGGCGTGTCATACGCGGGTGTGCAGGGTTGAGCGGGCCTATGGGTTTCAGCAGTAGATGTGTGGTGTTCTTTAGGCCGCCTTCGCGAGCAAGCCCGCTCCCACAGAGGATATGTGTCGTTCACAAAACCTGTGGGAGCGGGCTTGCTCGCGAAGAGGCCGGCACAAACACTGCAAATCTCAACTCTGTACAAGACTGCGCACCGCCGAAATCTCCGGCACTTCCCGCCGATTCATATACACCCGCAACGGCTCGGTAATATTGATCCGGTCATCAATGTGCTGATCCAGCAACAACTGAATCAACTCGCGCTTAAGCGTCATGGCCTGCTCCGGCCCCGGCGCCCAGACAAATTCACTCGCAGGGATAATGCCGTCATCCGCCACGTCCATGCCGAAGGAATCTTCGCTGAAACGCACGATGTACTGGCCGGTTTTGCGATTGAGGCCGACGAAACCTTTGAGCTGGTCGGCGGCCTGGCAGATGAGCTGGGAAGTGATGCGCATGATAAACCTCACACAAGTGATCGATGGTTTACACGCAGGGCAAGATGAAAGGCGTTCCCTCTGCCGGGGAAATTGCCGGAGCCAAGAGTACTGCAAAGAGCCGCACAAAAGCGCTGAAAAAATCTGCTTTAAACACGTTTATGTCGGTCTCGCGATAGCGCAAGCGGCGCTCAGTTGTTAAAAGTGGACGTCTTAGAAAACACTCTGCGAAAGGATCTCGACCATGACTGTTACTTTCACCAAGAGCGCTCTGCTGCTGAGCGTGCTGCTCGGCCTCGGCCAGGCGCAGGCCGCCAGCGAGCCAGGCCCGGCCTCACTGGCAACACGCTCGGGCATCCCGCACCCGGCGGTGATTGCCCACCGTGGCGCCTCCTTCGATGCACCGGAATCCACCGCCGCGGCCTACAAACTGGCGCGCGATCTGGGTGCCGACTACCTGGAACTGGACCTGCAACGCAGCAAGGACGGCGTGCTGTTTGCCCTGCACGACAACAACCTGCAACGCACCACCGACGTCGCCAGCAAATTCCCTGAGCGCAAGGACAGCCCGGCCAACGCGTTCACGATCGCCGAGCTGAAAACCCTCGATGCCGGCAGCTGGTTCAACACCGCGTACCCGGATCGCGCGCGTCCTTCCTACGCGGGTCTGAAAATCCTGACCCTCGACGAAATCATCGACATCGCCCAAGGCACTCCGCTGCACAAGCCCGGCCTGTACATCGAAACCAAAGAACCCAAGCAATTTCCCGGCATCGAGCGCGACCTCAAGGATAAATTGCAGGATCGCGGCTGGCTGAGTCCGGCCGGTTCCAAACTGGCGAAAAGCAATCTGGCGGTCGGCCAGGGCAAAGGCAAGGTGGTGCTGCAAACCTTCGAGAAGAGCAGCCTCGAACTGCTGGAAAAAGAAATGCCGCAGGTGCCGAAGATTCTGTTGCTGTGGGTCGGCGAAGGCAGCATCGAGCCGAAGTCCAAAGTGACGTTCGCCGAGTCTGGCGACAAGGATAAAGCCACGTACTACGCCAAACAGGAACCGAAGGACAAGGCCGAATTCCAGCAATGGGTCGAGTACGCCAAGGCTCAGGGTGCGATCGGCACCGGGCCTTCAGCAGCACTGACCAAGGGCGGCGATCAGAGCTACTCGGACCTGGTGAAACCGTGGATGAACCAGTACACCCACGATCAGGGTTTGTTGGTGCACGTCTACACCGTCGATGATGCGGTGGATTACCAGAAAGTCATGGACGCCGGGGTCGATGGGATCTTCACCAACCGCGCCAGCGAGCTGCTCAAGTTCTACAAACGCCCGGCGGCGGCGAGTGTGGCGCAGCTGCTGACAAACAACGGTTATTGATCCAAAACCGTGGCGCACCCTTCGCGAGCAAGCCCGCTCCCACAGGATTGATGCAGAACATGTGGGAGCGGGCTTGCTCGCGAAGCCTTTGCAAACGACGCGGTCCCGGGAATTAAGCCTGAATTAAGTTGCCACATTTAATCTGGCCCCACTTAAACGGCTCACCCAAGGAAAGAACTTCATGATGACTTTGACTGCCCTGTTCACCGCTGCCGCCCTGACCCTCACCGCAGGCCTGGCCCAGGCGGCTGATGTTCCCGTCGATCAGATCCCGCAGTTGGTCAAAGACGGCAAGATCAAGTCGCTGGAAACGCTGAACAAAATCGTGCTGGACTTGCACCCCGGTGCCACGATCACCGACAGCGACCTCGACAAACACTCCACCATCTACGAGTACGAAGTTGAACTCAAAGACGCCAAAGGCGTTGAATGGGACGTGGACTTGAACGCCGCCACCGGCGAAGTCCTGAAAAACAAGCAAGACGACTGATACACACACAACAAAGCCGCACGATTTTCGGATCGTGCGGCTTTTTTGCGTTCCGGTGACGCCTTATGCGCTCAAACGCGCCGTCACTTCATTCAACTGCCCCGACAACCCGTGCAGGTTGTGGCTGGCGGCTTCGGTGCGCTGCACGTTGTCCAGGTTGGTACTGGCGATGCTGGTGATTTCGGTGAGGTTGCGCGAGATGTCTTCGGCGACCGAGGTCTGCTCTTCGGCAGCGGTGGCGATCTGGCGGTTCATGTCGCGGATGGCTTCCACCGCGTGGGTGATGCGCTCCAGCATGGCACCGGCCTGAGTCACTTGCTCGACGCTTTCTTCACTGCGCGACTGACCGCTTTCTATCGCCTGGGCCGCGTCCACCGCACCGGTTTGCACGGTCTGGATGATCTGGTTGATCTCGATGATCGACGCCGCCGTGCGCTGGGCCAGGCTGCGCACTTCATCGGCCACCACCGCGAAACCGCGCCCGGCTTCACCGGCACGGGCGGCTTCGATAGCCGCGTTGAGCGCCAGCAAATTGGTCTGCTCGGCGATGCCGCGAATCACTTCCAGCACTTTGCCGATGCGGCCGCTGTCGGTTTCCAGCTGTCGAATGACCGTCGCGGTGTTGGCGATTTCGCCGCGCATACGGGTGATGGTGTGGATGGTGCCCTGCATGACTTTTTCGCCTTGCTGGGCGGACTGGTCGGCGTCATCCGCCGCACGCGCGGCATCGGCGGCGTGGCGCGCGACTTCCTGCGCGGTGGCGGACATTTCGTTCATCGCCGTGGCCACCTGGTCGGTGCGGTTGAACTGCTCGTTGGTGCCGCTGGCCATGAGGCCGGCGATCGCTTTCAGCTCACCGCTGGCGCCGTCCAGATCCTTGGCACTGACCTGCAGGCGGCTGAAGGTGTCGGCGAGGAAATCGCGCAGCGTGTTGGCCGCGGTCGCCAGTTTGCCCAGCTCATCCTGGCGGGTGCTGGCCACGCGGTCGGCAAACTTGCCCTGGCTGAGTTGCGCCACGTAGTCGATCAGTTTGCGAATCGGCTCGACCAGATTGCGGTTGACCAGCCACAAGCTGAACAGGCCGATCAACAGACCTGAAGCGAGCATCACGATGATCCCCAGCAACACAGTGCGATCGGCGCTGGCGCTGATCAGCTTCGACTGTTCGGCACCCTGTTTGCGCAATTCACTGACCAGTTCGCTCAGTTGATCACTGGTCGCCCGGTCCACGCCCTTGACCGCCGTGTCGCCCGCGGTTGAATCGGCACCGGCCGCCACGTAGGCATCACGGCCCTTCTGGTAGGCCGCGCCTAACACGCGGTGTTCGTCACGCAGACGCTCGATGCGGGTCTTGAGTTGCGGCTCGATGCCCTTCTGCCCGGCCAGTTCGCCGAGGATGCCCTGCACTTCGCGCTGACGGTCTTCGAATTGCTTCCAGTATTTGTCCAGGTCCGCCGGTTGCTTGCCGCGCAGCAGGACGTTCTTCCATTCCTGGACCTGCACCTTGAATTGCAAGTTGGCTTCATCGATCAATTGTGAAGTGTGCAGCGGCCCTTCAATCAGATTCGCGTAGCTCTGAACGCCGCTGGACAGAAAGTGAAAACAGGCCAAAGCGATCAACAGCATCGCAAACAGACTGCCGCTCAGCAGAGCGAGAATTTGCGCTCTCAATGACTTTTGCAAAAACATCGGCAAGTACTCATGACAGGAATGAGGCACGCCCGGTGTGAGGCGTGAAAGTAATCCGGACATCCCTGTCTGCGGCGTGGGCCGGTGGTCGAAGGCGCGCAACTTAACCTAAGCGTGATCGGCGTTCCAGAGCGCTTCTTGAAGATAATCCGACCAACAGCAACGCAAACGTTTGCGTTACCAAATCGTCACAAAAATGTCATCACGCCTTGCGATGATGCGGCCTGTAGGAGCGAGCTTGCTCCGGGCGGCGTTCCGACGATGGTCGTTAACGAAAACGGGGCGTAGCAGGATGAACGCGGTGCCCTTGCGTTCATCGCGAGCAAGCTCGCTCCTACGAGAGTCACTCCCCTTGCGAGACTTCATGAACCACAGCATCGACCAAAGCCATCGCGACCCGGACCTGTTCGGTCTGCTGTACGGTTTCAGTTTTCGCCCCGGCGAACGCGGTCGCGAGATCGATTCGGCCATGGCATTGCGGTGCCTGCAGCAATCGGACGACAGCGACGAATTTCTCTGGCTGCACTTGAACCTCGCCCACGCCGCGTGCGAGCGCTGGATGAAAAGTCATCTGGAATTGCCCGACGAGTTTTTCGAAGCCCTACATGAAGGCTCGCGTTCGACGCGCATCGAGCATGTCGATTCGGCGTTGCTGGCGGTGGTCAACGACGTGGTATTCAACCTCAGCAGCATGGTCTCCTCGGATGTGTCGACGCTGTGGGTGTGCGCCCGCAGCCGGCTGATCATCAGCGCGCGCCTGCAACCGCTGCACTCGGTGGACAAGTTGCGTTCGTCGGTGAAGGCCGGTGAACGCTTTCGCTCGCCGCTGGAATTGCTGGTGCATTTGCTGCGCGACCAGGGTGAAGTGCTGACGCAGATCGTGCGCAAGACCAGCCTCAGTGTCGATCAGATCGAAGATGAGTTGCTGTCCTCGCGGCTCTCGACCAACCGCGCGGAGCTGGGCGCCAATCGCCGGGTGCTGGTGCGCCTGCAACGATTGCTGGCGCTGGAACCGGGCTCGTTGCTGCGCCTGCTCAACCGTCCGCCGCAGTGGTTGCAAAAGGAAGACGTGAAGGAGCTGCGCAAGTCCACCGAGGAGTTTGCGCTGATCATCAACGACCTCACGGCGCTGGGTGAACGGATCAAACTGTTGCAGGAAGAGATTGCCGCCAACCTCAACGAACAGAGCAACCGCACGCTGTTCACCCTGACGGTGGTGACGGTGCTGGCGTTGCCGATCAACATCATTGCCGGTTTCTTTGGTATGAACGTGGGTGGGGTGCCGCTATCCGAGGATCCGGAAGGGTTCTGGATTCTGGTGGCATTGGTGGCGACGTTTACCGTGATTGCGGGGCGTTGGGCGTTTCGTAAGCGCCAGGATCTGTAGGAGCGAGCTTGCTCGCGAAAAACCTGAGGGCGCCGCTGGATATCTGATTTTACGCGTTATCGTTCACGACCATCGCGAGCAAGCTCGCTCCTACAGGGGACTGTGTTGGGTTCAAAAAACTCAAACACTGATTTAGCGCAGCCTCTCTGTAACATTTGGCAATGATCATGACTGACACTCCCTCCCCCCTCAGGATTGTCCGTTATGGCTACTCCTTCCTACACCGCCGCCCAGGCGTCCGCCCGCAGCGCGAAGCCGCAGTTCGATAAAAAACCCGGCCTGCTGACCATTGTGATTTTCTTCGCCGTGCTGGCCATCGGGCTGTTGTTCACGGCATACAGCCTGATGCACGACATGAACGAACTCGGCACGGTGGTCACCACCTGGACGCCGTTTCTGCTGCTGGGCGTGGCGCTGCTGATCGCGCTGGGCTTTGAGTTCGTCAACGGTTTCCATGACACCGCCAACGCAGTGGCCACGGTGATTTACACCAACTCCCTGCCGCCGAACTTTGCGGTGGTCTGGTCCGGGTTCTTCAACTTCCTCGGCGTGCTGCTGTCGAGCGGCGCGGTAGCGTTCGGCATCATCGCCCTGCTGCCGGTGGAGCTGATTTTGCAAGTCGGGTCGTCCGCCGGTTTCGCGATGATTTTCGCCCTGCTGATCGCGGCGATTCTGTGGAACCTCGGCACGTGGTGGCTGGGTTTGCCGGCGTCTTCGTCGCACACCCTGATCGGTTCGATCATCGGTGTCGGCATCGCCAATGCCTTGATGCACGGGCGTGACGGCACCAGCGGCGTGGACTGGGCGCAAGCGACCAAGGTCGGTTATGCGCTGCTGCTCTCGCCACTGGTCGGCTTCGGCTGCGCCGCGTTGTTGCTGCTGGCCCTGCGCGCCTTCGTCAAGAACCGTGCGCTGTACAAAGAGCCCGAAGGCAACACCCCGCCACCGTGGTGGATTCGCGGCATGTTGATCCTGACCTGCACCGGCGTGTCTTTCGCCCACGGCTCCAACGACGGGCAGAAAGGCATGGGCCTGATCATGCTGATCCTGGTGGGCACCCTGCCGATGGCCTACGCGCTGAACCGCACCATGCCGGCGGATCAGTCGCTGCAATTCGCCGCCGTGGCCGAAGTCACCCAGCAGGCGCTGATGAAAACAACCTCGCTGCCGGCGCCGGCCGATCCGCGTCCGGTGCTCTCCGAATACATGCGCAGCAAGGAAGCCACGCCGCAACTGATCCCCGCCCTCGCCGCGCTGGCCGGCAACATCGGCAATGAAGTGAAGGGCTACGGTTCGCTGGCGAAAGTCCCGGCCGAGGCCATGGGCAACGTGCGTAACGACATGTACCTGACCAGCGAAACCATTCGCCTGATGGACAAGAACAAGGTCGGCAACTTCGACGCCGACACCACCGGCAAGTTGCAATTGTTCAAGCAGCAAATCGACAACGCCACGCGGTTTATCCCGCTGTGGGTGAAAATCGCGGTGGCGATTGCGCTGGGCCTGGGCACCATGGTCGGATGGAAACGCATCGTGGTGACGGTCGGCGAGAAAATCGGCAAGACCCACCTGACTTACGCCCAGGGTGCCTCGGCGGAAACCGTGGCCATGCTGACCATCGGCGCGGCGGACATGTTCGGATTGCCGGTGTCGACCACTCATGTGCTGTCTTCGGGTGTGGCCGGGACCATGGTTGCCAACGGCGGCGGTTTGCAGATGAAGACCATCCGCAATTTGCTGATGGCCTGGGTGTTGACCTTGCCGGCGGCGATTTTGCTGTCGGGCAGTCTGTACTGGCTGTTCACCCAAATCTTCTAACCCGCGCAGCCCGCCCCCCTGTAGGAGCGAGCTTGCTCGCGATGGACGCCAACGATAACGCGTATTCTCTGGATGCACGCGTCGCCCTGAAATCCATCGCGAGCAAGCTCGCTCCTACAGGGGGCGTTATGCTGCGATCTTTGGCTTTTATCCTTCACAAGCCTGGCGCATGAGGACCCGCTCCCGCACCACGTCATACGCCCAGTGGTAAACGTAGGTGTACGGCAGGAAAAACAGCAACACACCGATATCCAGCAGGAACGCCTGCCACAGGCTGACCTTCAGCCACCAGGCAATCAGCGGTACGCCAACCGCCACCAGTCCGCCTTCAAACAGCAGCGCATGGACCACTCGCAGCCAAGCGTTGCGCTCCAGGTCGAAACGCTCAAGCAGGCGATCGAAAATCCCGTTGAACACCACGTTCCAGGCCAGCGCCAACGCCGCGATCACCACCGTGACGACGCCCATGTCGAGCATCGGTTTGTCCATGATCCACGCCAGCAACGGGGTGCAGATCACGATGGCCAGCAGCTCGAAGCCGATGGCCTGAAAAATACGTTCAGTAATGGATTTTTGGATGTTCATGAGCAGAACTCCTGAGTGACTGTGGTTGCCATGATCCATCCTCACACCGATACTTCAAAACCAATAACCATCGACCAAGGCGATAGTTCATGGCCTCCCAGGAAGTGTTGCAGGCATTTGTGCAAGCGGCGACCCAAGGCTCGTTTTCCGCAGCGGCGCGCAAACTCGGCCGCAGTCAGTCGACCATCAGCGCGGCGGTGGCGAGCCTGGAGATTGATCTGGATCTGATCCTGTTCGATCGCAGCAGCCGCAAGCCGACCCTCACTCCGGCCGGACATGTGATGTTGCAGCGGGCCGAGGAAATCCTCGCGGCGACCAGCCGTCTGGAAATGACCGCCAGCCAGTTGGCTCAGGGGGTTGAACCGAAGCTGACCGTGGCGATTTCCGACACCTATCAATCCGACCGCTTCGAAGCAGCACTCAGTGCGTTCGAACAGCGATACCCGGACCTGGAACTCGAATGCCTGATCGCCGAATGCGATGACCTGGTGGCGCTGGTGCAAAGCGGTCGCGCGCATGTGGCGTTCGCCGAGCAGCAAGAAAGCTACCCGCCGGATCTGGTCAGCTCGACGGTGGCAGAGCGTACGGAAATTGCCTTGTTCGTGTCCCGCGAGCATCCGTTGGCGGCACTGGCGGGCGTCGATCAGGAAATCTTGCAACAGCACCGGGAGTTGCGTCTGGCGACGATCGTCAATCCGTATGAAAGCCGCGCCAAGGGGCGCGTCTGGTCGGCACCGAGTTATTTGATGCTGCTGGAAATGGCTCAGGGCGGCTTCGGTTGGGCACCGTTGCCGCGATGGCTGGTGGGGCGGTTTGGCGCCGGGACGTTGCAGGAGTTGAATGTGCGCGGGTGGCCGAAACCGTTGTTCGTCGATGCGCTGTGGTCGCGGCTGCATCCGCCGGGGCCGGCGGGGAGCTGGTTGTTGGGCAAGATGCTGGAATAGCGGTGAGGCATTCGCGAGCAAGCCCGCTCCCACGTTTGATCCGGTTCATCCAGGAAGGACTCGGTCAATGTGGGAGCGGGCTTGCTCGCGAAGAGGCCCGCCAGATCACATCACTTTAACGCCCTGATCCGAGCCTCGATAAACCGCCGCTCCGGCACCTGCTGCGTCAATTCCAGCGCCCGCTCAAACGCCGCCCGCGCCTCGTCCACCCGTCCCAACTGCCGACAAAACTCCGCCCGCGCCGAATGCGCCAAGTGGTAATCCAGCAATTCCCCGCGTGCAAGTATTCCTTCAATCAACGTCAACCCCGCCAGCGGCCCATCCCGTCTGGAGATCGCCGCCGCACGGTTCAACTCGATCACCGGCGAAGGCACGGCCGCCAACAGCACGTCATACAGCCCCACAATCTGCAGCCAGTCGGTCTCCCCCGCCGTCGGCGCTTCGGCATGCACCGCCGCAATCGCCGCTTGCAGGCAGTAAGGTCCGAACCGTCGCGTACTCAGTGCCCGCTCGATCAGCGCGCAACCTTCGGCCATCAACCCGGCGTCCCACAGTGAACGGTCCTGCTCATCCAGCAGGATCAGCTCACCACTTGGCGACGTACGCGCCGGACGCCGTGACTCGTGCAGCAGCATCAACGCCAGCAGGCCCATTACTTCGGGCTCTGGCAGTAATTCCATCAGCAAACGCCCGAGACGGATCGCCTCGCGGGTCAAGTCTTCCCGAGTCAGCTCGGTGCCGACGGACGCCGAGTAACCTTCGTTGAACACCAGGTAAATCACCCGCAGCACGCTGTCGAGTCGCTCGGGCAATTCCGCCAGGGTCGGTACTTGATAGGGGATTTTCGCGTCGCGGATTTTCGCTTTGGCCCGCACGATGCGCTGGGCAATGGTCGCCGGTGCCGAGAGAAACGCCCGGGCGATTTCTTCGGTGGTCAGGTCGCAGACTTCGCGCAATGTCAGCGGCACTTGAGCATCCGCCGCCAGTGCCGGGTGACAGCAAGTGAAGATCAGGCGCAAGCGATCGTCTTCCACGTCTTCGTCACTCCAGTCGGCCTGCTCCAGCGCCTCCAGTTGAGCGATCAACATCGGCCGGGACGCGGCAAACCGCGCACGGCGACGCAACACGTCGATGGCCTTGAAGCGCCCGGTGGACACCAGCCACGCCCGTGGGTTGTCCGGCACACCGTCACGCTGCCAGCGCTCGACCGCGATAAAAAATGCCTCGTGCAAGGCCTCTTCGGCGAGATCGAAATCGCCGAGCAAACGGATCAGGGTCGCCAGGATCCGCCGCGACTCTTCGCGGTAAACCTGCTCGACCCGAGCCTTGACCGACACCCCGGGCATCAGTCCTGCGTGCCTACGGTCACCAGCGTTACCATGGAATCTCCTTGCTTGTGATCGTCAGGGATTCAACTCGCGAACAGGTCGCACCTCGACACAACCCACCCGGGCCGCCGGAATGTTTCCGGCGACCTGGAGAGCTTCATTGAGGTCTTTGGCGTCGATCAGGTAGAAGCCGGCCAACTGCTCCTTGGTTTCGGCGAACGGGCCGTCGGTGATCGACATCTTGCCGTTGCGCATGCGCACGGTGGTGGCGGTCTGCACCGATTCCAGCGCCTCGGCGGCGAGCATGCGGCCGCTGCCCTGGATCGATTCGGCGTAGGCCATGCACTCGGCGTCCCGGGGGCTTTCGGGCAGTGAGTGCAACTCCTGTTCATTGCTATAGACCAGGCATAAATACTTCATGGGGCTCTCCGATCGAACTGATCAACTATGGTCGCAGTTTGGCGTTTTGGCGCTGCTTCCCGACGATCAGGGTTCCAGGTTGAACAGCGTGGTGCCGCTCAGCATGTCAAACGGGGCCGACCAGTGTTCGTGAACGATGCGCCATTGCCCGGCCTCGCGCCGGTAGCAGGCGGTCACGCGCATCCAGCAGGCCTGGGTTTCGCCCTTGTCGTTGGTGCCGCCGCAGTGAGCCAGCCAATGAGCGAAGGCGATGTGCTCGTCCGCCACGATGTTCATGTGGTCGAAGTCAAACGTGTGCGCGCCCTGGCACATTTCCATGCACTCCAGCCAATGTGCGCGGTAGGCGGCCTTGCCGCGGATTTGCAGGGCTTTGACCGCGTCGTAGGAGACGATGTCATCGCCATACAGGGCCATGATTTTTTCGACATCCTTGGCGATGACCGCCTGGCGATAGGTGTCGATCAGGGTCTGGATTTCGTGTGTCGCCGTCATGGTGGTTCTCCGTGGTTTTTGTTGTGAAGACACCCTTAGTCGTCCGGCAAGACGCCAGATCGACAGTCAAATTAAAAATAATCCATGGGCGCAAACTCGCTAGAATCCGACGCTCATTTCTGTTGGAAAAAGGACACTCCAGTGACAACCCGACTCGTGCCTTACGAAACCCTGAACCCGCGCCAGCGCCAGCAGGTCGAGGCCATCGAAGTTCACCAGGAACAGATCAAGTTCTCCGGCGACATCCACGGTGCGTTGCACACCTTGTTGTCCAAACCCGGCCCCGGCGTCAAAGGATTTGCCCTGCTGGTCGAGGCGGTGCCCGTTGCCTTCCTGCTGCTCAAACGCCCACCGGCGTTGCCCGCGTGGGCCGATGAACACAGCGCCACCCTGCACGCGTTGCAAGTCGACCAGCGTCATCAGGGCAAAGGTTATGGCAAGGCCTGTTTGCAAGCCCTGCCCGACGTCGCGCGTCAGGCGTTTCCGGAAATAAAAGCGCTGGAGTTGTCGGTGGACGCGGACAACGAGGCGGCTATCGCGCTGTATGCAAAGTTCGGCTGGGTCGACAGCGGCGAAGCGTATAAGGGCCGGATCGGTTACGAACGGCGCATGGGACTGGTTTTTTAGGTCGACCACATAACATGTGGGAGCGGGCTTGCTCGCGAATGCGGTGTGTCAGTCGATATCATCATGTGACTGATACACCGCATTCGCGAGCAAGTCGGATCGCCGCACCGCCGCTCCCACCGTAGGTTTTCGGTGTTTGATGGAATTTGGTTACAACGCCAACACCATCTCATGCCAAGCCATCCCGCCATGATCCGACGCGGAAGGCTTGACGTAGACAAACCCGAACCCGGCATACAGCGGAATATGCCGTTCCTTGCACATCAGGTTAATGCTGGTCTTGCCCAATACACGCATCCGCTCGATGAACTCGCCCATCAGACGTTTCGCCAGGCCCTGCCCCTGATACTCCGGGTGCACCACCACCGACATGATCACCACGTGCGGGCCGGCCGGGTCGTGGCCGATCAGTTCCTTGAACGCTTCGTCCGACATCTCGACCTGAAACGCCGCCCCGGAGTTGATGAAACCGGCTACAACACCTTCCACTTCGGCGACGATAAAACCTTCAGGCCAGGTGGCGATGCGGGTGGCGATTTTTTCCCGGGTGGCGGCTTCGTCGCCTTCGTAGGCAGCGGTTTCGATGGCGAAACAGCGGTCCAGGTCGATGGGGAGGACGTGGCGGATGACGGTTTTCATGGCGGGTCAGGAATCAGCGAGGGAAAGGCTGGGGATCATAAATTAATAAGGAGTTCATATCGATCACCGCGGGCGCCGTAAAGCCGGCGTATAGGCGCTGTCATTGCGCCTCGGTTCAGATTATTGATGTGTCCTGTCTCTTCCAGTCAACGAGGGAACACACCATGAGCAGCGTTCAGATCGGGCTTCTTATGCTGTTGGGCATCAACACATTTGGCTTTGCCACGTTGTCGATCGACCTGTTGCGGGTACGACGGTTGAAGCAAGGCAAATAACATTCAAGAGGCGGGCACGGGTCCGCCTCCTGACTGGGTTATCAAGCCTTGAGCGGCAGCCAGATTTCCAGCACGCCGGTGTTGAGCTTCGGGTTGAAGTCTTCGCTGTAGCGTTCGAATTCCGGGGCGTCCGCCGCCTCTTTACCGGACTGCGGCAACCAGGTTTTCCAAATGTACTGAAACGTCGCGGGCAACTGGTCCAGCGAGCCTTTGTGCTCGAACACCGCGTAATGCTGGGGTTGAACCTCAACCCAGCGGTACTTCTCGGGCAGGTCGTCGAGTTTGTCGATCTCGACGCCGGCGATGTATTCGAAGCCGCCCTTGCCATCCGGATTGCAGCAGATGCCGTAGGTTACTTCGCTTTTTTGACCGGGAATTTTGCCAATCTCGGGAACGAATTTCTCCCAGAGTTCGGGAATGCCTTGCGTGGTCTGCTGGGTAAATCGACCACCAAGCCCTGCAATGAGCAGAAAGTGCCCGTGCTCGAAACGTGGCTCGGCCGGTTTTACGCCTGATTGCTCGTCCATGACTCAACTCCTGAGACGAAAAAAGTGGGTTCGGCTGGGAGTATAGAACTCAAACCCGATTCGCCCAATTACAGTGCATGCAACGCCTCGACGGCGCCCGCGCCCACAAACTCGTTATAGCCAGATAGAATCACGTACACCGCGAAATAGCAGAAGATCGCCGCCGATGCCATGTAGGAGTAACGCAGCAGTTTGTCGCCCAGCAACTTGCCGCCATGGCTCGCCGCGAAACACAGACCTACGCACCACAGCACGCCGGCGCAGAGAAAACCGCCGAGAAACAGCGCCGAACTGAGGGTGCCACCGCCACCGGAACGCGCGATCAGTGTGCCGCCCACCGCGGCAAACCAGAGAATGGCGCTGGGTGACGACATGGCGAGAAAGATCCCACGGAAAAACTCTTTGCGGTGGGAGTTTTGACCGACTTCGGCGGCCTGGGCCAGTACCGCCTCGTGGTGAATCGCCGAATAAATCATCTTCGCCGCGAAGTACACCAGCAACGCCGAACCGCCGATCCACAGCACCCAACGCACGGTTTCGTATTGCAGCAAAACGGTCATGCCGGCCAGCGCCAGCACCGCGTAAACCAGGTCACCGACGCACGTCCCCAACCCCAGCGCAAAGCCTTGAAAATAGCCGCGCTGCATCGCCAGGGTGATCATCGCGATATTGGCCACGCCGATGTCCAGGCACAGTGAAAGGCTCAGCAAGAAGCCACTGCTAAATTCCATCGACCGATTTCCTTCGGAAAAAATTGTTTACGTTGAGGCTGGACAGTCTGCCACACCTGCCCTTACATTCCGCCACAGGTCACCGCAGTGACCAGCGTCGCTCGGACGGTTCCGGGCGCTTACGTTATCCGAGGCAACAATGGCCGAACAAGGTTCGCCGCGCCGCTTTGCGCGCATAGATCGACTCCCCCCTTACGTTTTCAACATCACCGCCGAGCTGAAGATGGCCGCCCGTCGTCGTGGTGAAGACATCATCGACTTGAGCATGGGCAATCCCGACGGCCCGACGCCGCCGCACATTGTCGAAAAACTCGTCACCGTCGCCCAACGCGAAGACACCCACGGTTACTCCACGTCCAAGGGCATTCCGCGTCTGCGCCGGGCGATTTCCAACTGGTACAAGGAACGCTACGAGGTCGATATCGACCCTGAAAACGAAGCCATCGTGACCATTGGTTCCAAGGAAGGCCTGGCGCATTTGATGCTGGCCACCCTGGACCAGGGCGACACGGTTCTGGTGCCGAACCCGAGCTACCCGATTCACATTTACGGTGCCGTCATTGCCGGCGCCCAGGTGCGTTCGGTGCCGCTGATTCCGGGCGTGGACTTCTTCGCTGAACTGGAACGGGCGATTCGCGGCTCGATTCCGAAACCGAAAATGATGATCCTCGGCTTCCCGTCCAACCCGACCGCGCAGTGCGTTGAGCTGGATTTCTTCGAGCGGGTGATCGCCCTCGCCAAGCAGTACGACGTACTGGTGGTGCATGACCTGGCCTACGCCGACATCGTTTACGACGGCTGGAAAGCCCCGTCGATCATGCAGGTTCCGGGCGCCAAGGACATCGCGGTGGAGTTTTTCACCCTGTCCAAAAGCTACAACATGGCGGGCTGGCGGATCGGCTTCATGGTCGGCAACCCGGAACTGGTCAACGCCCTGGCGCGGATCAAGAGTTACCACGACTACGGCACCTTCACCCCGCTGCAAGTTGCGGCGATTGCGGCGCTGGAAGGCGATCAGCAGTGCGTGAAAGACATCGCCGAGCAGTACCGGCAGCGACGCAACGTGCTGGTCAAAGGCCTGCATGAATTGGGCTGGATGGTGGAAAACCCGAAAGCGTCGATGTATGTCTGGGCGAAGATTCCCGAGGCGTATGCGCACCTGGGTTCGCTGGAGTTCGCCAAGAAACTGCTGGCCGAAGCCAAGGTGTGCGTGTCACCGGGCGTGGGGTTTGGTGAGTATGGGGATGATCATGTGCGCTTCGCGCTGATCGAAAACCAGGACCGGATTCGTCAGGCCGTGCGCGGGATTCGCGGGATGTTCCGGGCGGATGGGTTAGTCAGCAAAACCAACGCCTGACACATAACACTGTGGGAGCGGGCTTGCTCGCGAATGCGGTGTGTCAATCAACATCAACGTTGACTGACACGCCCCCTTCGCGAGCAAGCCCGCTCCCACATTTGGTTTTGCGGTGTTACTTAAACGAACAACGACAGCAGCAGGATGAAGCCCAGGCCCACGACGGACAGAATGGTTTCCATCGCCGTCCAGGTCTTGAAGGTTTCTGCCACGGTCATATTGAAGTACTGCTTCACCAGCCAGAAACCGGCGTCGTTGACGTGAGACAGGATCAGCGAACCGGCACCGGTGGCCAGCACCAGCAACTCACGGTTCACACCCGGCATCATCCCCACCACCGGCACCACAATGCCTGCGCCGGTAATGGTCGCCACGGTCGCGGAACCGGTCGCGATACGGATCACCGCCGCCACCAGCCAAGCCAGCAGGATCGGCGAAATTTGCGCGGCCACCGCCATGTTGCCGATGACATTACCAACGCCGCTGGTCACCAGCATCTGCTTGAAGCCACCACCAGCACCGATGATCAGGATGATCGCGGCGGTCGGCGCGAGGCTCGCGTCCAGCCACTTGAGCATCTGGTTGGAACCAATGCCCTGCTTGTAACCGAAGGTGTACAGCGACAGCAGCAATGCCAGCAGCAGTGCCGAGATCGGGTGACCGATCAGGTCCATGAAGGTGCGGAAGAAATTGCCGTCCGGCAGCACCACATCAGCAAAGGTCTTGAGCAGCATCAGGAACACCGGCGATAGCACGGTGATCAAGGTGATCGCGAAGCTCGGGAGATCGGCAGAATCGTTCTCACGCGCCAGTTGATCCACCAGTTCCTGATTCGGATGACCGGGAATGTACTTGGCAATGAAGGTGCCGTAGATCGGGCCGGCGATAATGGCCGTCGGCAGCGCAACGATCAGGCCGTAGAGAATGGTTTTACCGATGTCGGCACCGAACACGCCGATGGCCAGCAACGGGCCCGGGTGCGGCGGCACCAGACCGTGTACGGCAGACAGACCGGCCAGCAGCGGGATACCGATCTTGATGATCGACACGCCGGTACGCCGGGCGACGATGAACACCAGCGGGATCAGCAGCACGAAACCGATTTCGAAGAACAGCGGAATGCCGACCAGGAACGCGGCGAACATCATCGCCCACTGCACCTTGTCCTTACCGAACGCACGAATCAGGGTCTGGGCAATCTGATCCGCCCCGCCCGACTCGGCCATCATTTTGCCGAGCATGGTGCCCAGCGCCAGGATGATCCCGACGAAACCGAGCACCCCACCGAAGCCGTCCTGGAACGCTTTGATGATGGTGCCGATCGGCATGCCGGAAGTCAGCCCGAGAAAGGCTGCGGCGATGATCAGGGCAATGAACGGGTGAAACTTGAACTTGGTGATCAGGACAATAAGCCCGATCACCGTGACCACTGCATCGAGCAACAGGAACGTCTCGTGGGACATGCCAAACATTAGGGGTGTCTCCTGGTTGTTGTTGTTATTAAAGCGGGTAATTCGAAAGCCATAAGGACAGCGCTATCTCTTCAAGAAAAATTAACCGGCGCGTTTCAAGCCGTGTTCCAGCCACCAGTGGTGCGCTTGAACGGCCAACTCATCGACGCTGTGGTTCGAGGCGTCGAGGGCCAGGGTCAGCGGCTCGCCAACGGGGGACTCAAGGGTGGCGAACTGGCTGTCGATCAAGGTCGACGGCATGAAATGGCCCGGCCGATGGGAGACACGATCGGCAGCCACTTCAGGCGTGAGTTCAAGGAACACGAAGCCCAGGCCCGGCAAGGCGCTGCGCAGACGTTCGCGATAGATGTGTTTGAGGGCCGAGCAGGTCAGCACCGGGCGTTCGCCCTTGGCATCGACGCGGCGCAGTTCGTCGCACAGGCTGTCGAGCCAGCCGGCGCGGTCGTCGTCGTTCAGGGGAATGCCTGCGCTCATCTTTTCGATATTGGCGGCAGGGTGAAAAGTGTCGCCTTCAATGGCAGTGGCGCCGCTGAGCTCGCACAAGGCTTCGCTGACGCACGTCTTGCCGCAACCGGCAACGCCCATGATGACCAGGGCGGTGATGGGATGATTCATGTAACACCTCAGCGCGCAGACAGCGCTACCTTTGCCAGTTATGACACTCGACGAAAAGTAGAAGTTGCCGACGCCTTCTTGTCATTTTTGTGGGTTGCAGCATGTTCGTTCCCGACGCCGAAAAGCGAGGTTCAGGCAAAACTCGCTTACGCATTTGCAGCGGCTTCGGGACAGCGCTACCTTAGTGCCTTGAATTTTGTTTGGCAAGCCGCCCGATGACCTCTCCTAAAAACGATAAAAATACTCGAACCACTGGCCGCCCTACTCTGAATGAAGTCGCCCGACTGGCCGGCGTCAGCCCGATTACCGCCTCCCGCGCCTTGCGCGGCGTCAGCACGGTGGCCACTGAACTGGTGGAAAAAGTCCAGAAAGCGGCGCTTGAACTCAACTACGTGGTCAACCCCGCCGCCCGCGCGTTAGCCTCGGCCCAGAGCCATTCCGTGGTGGTGTTGGTGCCGTCGCTGTCCAACTTGCTGTTCATCGACACGCTGGAAGCCATTCATCAGGTTTTGCGTCCCAAGGGCTTCGAAGTGCTGATCGGCAACTTTCACTACTCGCGTGATGAAGAAGAAAACCTGCTGCGTAATTACATGGCGTATCAGCCGCGCGGCTTGCTGTTGACCGGGTTTGATCGCACCGAGAGTTCGCGACGGATGATCGAGGCGAGCAATATTCCCTGCGTGTACATGATGGAACTGGACAGTGCCGCCGGGCTCAATTGTGTCGGTTTCTCGCAGCTCGCCGCCGGTGAAACGGCGGCGGAGCATTTGCTGTCACGCGGTCGCAAACGCCTGTCTTACATCGGCGCGCAACTGGATCAACGCACGTTGCTGCGCGGCGAAGGGTTCCGCAAAGCCCTGCAAAAGGCCGGTCGGTATGACCCGGATCTGGAAGTGCTGACCCCGCGCGCGTCCTCCGTCGGTCTGGGTGGCGAATTGTTCCTGCAACTGATCGCCAGTCATCCTGATGTCGATGCAATCTTCTTCGGCAATGACGACCTGGCGCAAGGCGCACTGCTTGAAGCGATGCGCTGCGGAATCAAAATCCCCGAACAGGTGGCGATCCTCGGTTTCAACGACCTGCCGGCCTCGGCCCACATGGTCCCGCGCCTGAGCAGCATCAGCACCCCGCGCGAGGCGATTGGCCGACGCGCGGCGGAGCAGATGCTGACCTTGATGGCAGGCAACACGGTGGCGAAGCCGGTGCAGGACATGGGGTTTGAGTTGAAGGTGCGCGAAAGCACGTAAACCCTGTAGGAGCCGGCTTGCTGGCGATGGCATCACCTCGGTCCGTCAGATACAGCGAGGTGATGCCATCGCCAGCAAGCCGACTCCTACAGGGGTATTCTGTCCGTACGGGTAGTAGATTCCAAAAGCGTCTGATCGCTATAGGAGTGGCTCAATGGAACATGCACTGAAGATTCTCGGTAAAGCGTCGTCCATCAACGTCAGAAAAGTCCTTTGGACCTGCGACGAATTGGGCCTTTCCTACGAGCGCGAGGACTGGGGCAGCGGGTTCGCATCGACCCACAGCCCGGAATTTACCCGGCTCAACCCCAACGCGCAGGTGCCAGTGATCGTCGATGAGGCCGGCGTGCTGTGGGAGTCCAACACCATCTGCCGCTATCTGGCCGGCAAACACCCGCATGCGGATCTGCTGCCACACGAACCGGCGGCGCGTGCTCGGGTTGAGCAATGGATGGACTGGCAAGCCACCGATCTCAATACTTCCTGGAGCTACGCGTTTACGGCGCTGGTGCGCAAAGATCCGGAGTTCCAGGACGCGCATCGCATTGCCACCGGCGTGCGCGACTGGAATCAGAAGATGAGCATTCTTGAGCATCAACTCGCGACCACCAAAGCCTATGTCGCCGGACCACGGTTCACGCTGGCCGACATTGTCATCGGGCTGTCAGTCAACCGCTGGCTGATGACACCGATGGATCGACCTGACTTCCCCGCCATCGACGAGTATTTCCAACGGTTGGCGCAACGCCCGGGATTCCTGAAACATGGCTGCAACGGCCTGCCTTGAAGCCATGCCAGCTTCGCGGTGGTCGACGGCTGCCGCCCGGCGGCAAGCCGTAATGCCAGTCAGTCAAGCGAAGGTGATGCACTGTAGGAGCGAGCTTGCTCGCGATGGTCGTGAACGAAAACGCGTATTACCTGAGTAAACGTGGCGTTCTGAAGTCCATCGCGAGCAAGCTCGCTCCTACAGATCGGTGTTTCAGTTCAACTGCAGCGTTGAGTTGAACTGGCTGATCGCATCCACGACATGCCGCGACCCCTGCTGAATTTCCAGGATCACCTCCCCCGCCTCGTTTGCCAGTTCCACCCCGAGACCGGTCCGGCTCAAACTCGACTGCATGCTCGACACCGCGCTCAATGACAAATCGTGGTTCTTGCGCACCACGTCGACGATCTCCAGCGTCGCCTGGCTGGTCCGTGCGGCGAGGCTGCGAACCTCATCGGCGACGACTGCGAAGCCACGCCCGTGCTCCCCGGCCCGGGCCGCTTCGATCGCCGCGTTGAGCGCCAGCAGGTTGGTCTGATCGGCAATGCCGCGGATGGTCTGGACGATGGTGCCGATGCTGTCGGACTGCTTGCTGACCGCGTCGATGCTCAACGCCGCCTCGTTCAAATCCCTGGAAATGTCCTGGATGATCTGCACCGTTTGCTGCACCACCTGCGACCCCTTCTGCGCACAGGCGTCGTTCTGGACCGAGGTGCTGTGGGCCGATTCGGCAGCGGTTTGCAGGGTGGTCACCTGATTCGTGATGTCGCTGGCGAACTTGACCACTTTGTACAGCCGGCCCTTGGTGTCGAACAACGGGTTGTAGGACGCTTCAAGGAAAAGGGTATGGCCGTGTTTATCTTTGCGTTCAAAACGTTGCGAGTGATATTCGCCGCGATTCAGTGAGGCCCAGAACGCTTTGTAAGCCTGGGATTCGGCTTCGGCGCGGTGGCAAAACAGGCTGTGGTGTTGGCCAACGACTTCTTTAAGCGAGTAATGGGTGGGTCTTCAGGAAGTTTTCATTGGCGGTGATCACATGACCTTCGGGGGTGAATTCGATTACCGCCATGGAACGACCGAGCGCCGCGAGCATGCTTTCGCTTTCGTGTTCCTTGTAAACCCTGGCAGAGATGTCGGTGGCCACTTTGATCACGCTTTTTACCTGGCGGTCGGGGCCGAAAACCGGCATGTAACTGGCTTCGAGCCAGATCTCCTTGCCCCGCTTGTCCAAGCGCAGGAAGGTGCCGCTGACCGGTTCGCCACGGGCCAGCTCACGCCACAATCTGGCGTAGTCTTCGCTGCGATAAAACGCTTCTTCGCAAAAGATCCGGTGATGTTTGCCACGCACTTCTTCGACGCTGTAACCCATGGCGGCGCAAAAGTTTTCGTTGGCATCGAGGATGATGCCTTCAGGGGTGAACTCAATCATCGCCATCGAACGGCTGACGGCGGCCAACTTGGCGTTGGCCTCGGTCAGCGCGTCACTGTAGCGCTCGATTTCCAGCAGGTCAGCCTTGTGATGTCGGTTAAACATGGTCTATCACCCTAAGCGCGGTCTTTTGATTGATGAAAGTTCTTTGGTCTTTCAACGTTCCATGGAACAGGCACACGCATTCCTCCACAGGAGGGATGGTCAGGTGATCAATGATGTTGAATCGGAGAGTCCATGTGGCAACGCTCTTATCAAGACATCCGTCTCTTGATAGCCCGGGACCGGGCCAACCCTGATGTATTCATAAGTAACTCCCTTTATCGAAAAGCTCCCTGTTGCTCAGCGCCGGCGCCTTGGGTTGCGCACTCTTGAGCCTCGGTCCCTCATATTGTGACCGACATAGTTAATTACGACACAGCATAGACAGCCGCAATAGTCTTGCAAGGCCATTGTTATGCCACTACCGAGGACAAAATCGTTTCAGCTCAGGCCGATTCACTTTTTAGCCAGCACGCCCAACAGAGCCTGCACCGCCGCCGAGGGTGAATCAGTGGCCGGCGTTGGTGCGGTTTCAGGAGAGGGTTGATTTGCGCCCGACAGGGCAAGCAGCGTTGGCCGCGGAGTTGGTGTAGGTCTTGAGACCATTCGCGAGCAAGCCCGCTCCCACGTTTGATCGCATTCTTACAGGAAGAACCCGGTTAAATGTGGGAGCGAGCCTGCTCGCGAAAGCGGTGTAACAGGCGCTGAAGAAACTACAGACTCGAACTCACTTTGGTAGCCACTTCCCCCGGCACCCACCCCTTCCACACCTGCGGCTGATCCCGCAAAAACGCTTCCGCCACCTGACGCGGTTGCTGGCGCTTTTCGCTCATCTGGGCAAGGGTCTCGTTCAGCAGACCGATCGGAAAATCGACTTTCTCGAAGAACGATACCAAATCCGGATACTGCGTCTTGAACGGTGCGGACACGCCGATGGCCAGGCTCGCCGGCATCGAGCGTGTGCCTTTAGGGTTCGGGTTGTTGGCATCGGCCAGGGTCTTCCAGGCTTCGGCGTCGAACGGCGGCTCGTCGAGTTTCACCAGTTTGAAACGACCCAACAGCGGCGTCGGCGACCAGTAGTAGAACAACACCGGTTTGCCTCGGCGGATCGACGATGCGACCTCGGCATCCAGCGCCGCGCCGGAGCCGGTGCGGAAGTTGACGAAGCTGGCGGTCAGGTCATAGGCCTTGAGTTTCTGACTGTTGACGATTTCCGAGGTCCAGCCGGTCGGGCTGTTGAGGAAGCGTCCGCGGCTCGGGTCTTCGGGGTCGCGGAACACATCCTTGTAGCGCGCCAGGTCGGCGACGGATTTCAGCTCGGGAGCCAGCGGTTTGATGCCGCGCTCCGGGTCGCCCTTGATCACGTATTCCGGCACCCACCAGCCTTCGGTGGCGCCTTTGACCGTGTCGCCCAGACCAAACACTTTGCCTTCCGCGGCGGCTTTGACCCAAGCCGGACTGCGCCCGGCCCACTCTTCGCCAATCACCTGGATGTCGTTCTTGGCCAGCGCGGCTTCGAGGCTGACGGTGCTGCCTGGCAAGGTGTCGGTCGGGTAGCCGTAACCTTTTTCGACGATCAACCGCAGGATCTCGGTGATCAGGCTGCCGCTTTCCCAGGTGATGTCACCGAAGTGGATCGGTGCGGTTTTTTCTGCGGCGGGAACGTGGCTGGCCACAAGGCTCAGGGCGAGCAGCGAACTGCCGAGCAGGGTTTTGATCGATTTCATGCGGACCTCTGGTGCAAGGGTTCATTGGCGCTGTGCTGGGCGCACAACGCTTGGGAGCGGGTCATGTAGACGCTGACCGAGCGTTGGGAAATGCCCAGCTCGGCGGCGATTTGCGGGTAAGTCAGGCCATCGATTCGCGATAACAGGAACGCCGCCCGGACCTTGCCCGGCAAGCGTTCCAGCGTTCGGTCGAGGCCGTGCAATGCCTGGGTCAGTTGCAGCAGTTCCTCGGGTGAACCCGTTTGCGGCTGATCGAGGTGTTGCAGTTGATCGAGGTGCTGACGTTCCAGATCACGGCGACGCCAGAGCTGATAGATCAGCCGGTGGGCGATGGTGGTGAGCAAGGCACGAGGTTCGCGAATCGGGGTCAGGCCCGGGGATTCGAGCAGTTGCGCGAAGGTTTCGGCGGCGATGTCTTCGGCGTTGGGACTGGCCCCCAGATGCCGTCGCAACCGTGCGCACAGCCAGGGGTAATGGGCGCGGAACAATCCGCCCACGACGTTGCGATGGGAAAAGTCGGTGCCGGACATAGAGGCTCCAAGGGTTAAGGTCGCTGAATGTCCGGTGGTCCGGTGAAGCGAATCCTAGCAAGGAGCCTTATTCTTTAATAATACTTAAAATGCATTTTTATATTCGATTATGGAATTTAAGTTTGAGGGTGATCGTGTGATCGCCTTCGCGGGCAAGCCTCGCTCCTACAGATTCTGTGCCGATCATCAATCCAGAGATCGACACAGAACTTGTAGGAGCGAGGCTTGCCCGCGAATGGTCTCCAGTCAACGCAGGCGCCGGAACCCCAACACCTCGGCTTCCTGTTGATAGTCGAGAACAATTTGATAGTCGCTCTCGCTCGCCGGCAGCACCTCCTGCAAACCAAGGACTTCAGCCACATCGGGCAGCTCCCGCAACGCCTCGTTCATCACCTGCCGCAGCGCCTCAACCTGTTCATCGCTAACAGGCGCAGCGGTGATGTACGGCAAGGTCGGGCTGAACGCGCTACGCACCACCACTCGCAGCCCCGCCACTTCCTCTTCGGCGTGGCGCGAGAGGTAGGCGAAGGTCACGCTGTCGATGGCCGCCAAATCGGCCTGGTCTTCACGCAGCCAGCGCAGGCTCTCGCGGTGGCTGCCGCTGATACCGACACTGGCGAAGAACTGCCCGTCGCGGTGCAGCGGCGCCAGTCGCTGACGCAGCAAATTCATGCCGCTGTTGGAGTCTTCGCCGTTGATCACACCACGGCTGCCAAAAAACGCAGGCAAGGTCCGGCGTGGATCATCGGCGCGGCTCAACAAAAGGCTGCAATGGTTGCCTCCCGTACTGTCCGGCAGTTCGTAGCGAGGCCGGCCGATGACCCGAACCTGGCCGCGCAATGCGGTCATCAGCGGATAGCCGCAGGTTTGGGTCAGCAGCAAGTGCGGGGACAGCCATAGCTCCATCAGCGACAGTTTTTCGGCATTGCGGCGAGTGGTGCCCAGACGCTCGAGGATTCGCGTCAACCAGCGCTCGTTGGCCTGGCGGACCGGTTCGGGGGCGACGTACATGAGTAGCTCAGCGATGTCTTGAGTCATCAAAATATCCCATACAACAAAATTCAAATGTGGGAGCGGGCTTGCTCGCGAAAGCGGTGTGTCAGTCAACATCATTGTTGAAATTAAACCGCCTTCGCGAGCAAGCCCGCTCCCACAAGGGGGAATGCATTCGCACTCAGTGGAACGGGTGTTTCGGGCTGTCGATCGCCTTTATCCCATTCTCGCGCCACAACTGGCCATAACCCTGCACCAGAAACCCGCCGCTGCGCGCCAGCCACTGCTCGCGGCGCGTGTGATAGGCGCGGGGCAAGTCGTACCAGGGCAGGCCCGGCAAGTCGTGATGCACCAGATGAAAATTGAGGTTCAGGAACAGCCAGCGCCACGGCCAGGCAGCTTCATTGAGCACGGTGCGTTGCTCGGGTTGCGCATGGGGTCGGTGTTCGTAGTAAGAGCGGATCATCGCAATCGACAGCGCCGGCACACTGATCAGCAACAGGTAATGCCACACCGGCAGCACGCTGTAACGGGCGATGAACAGCAACATCAGCAGGGTCAGCGCGCCGTGGGTCAGCCACATCAACCAGGCCTGCCGCTGACCCGCTTTCAGACGTTGCAGTTCTTCCCCCGCCAGCGCCAGCAACGCCAGCGGTGCACCGAGGAGGAAGCGCCCGAGCAGGGTTTTGTTCAGCCAGTGCAAGCTCTGTTCGAACAGTGAACGGCCCTGCCACTGCTCGGCGCTCAGGTAGTGGCTTTCCGGATCGATACCAGGCAGGGTCAGGTCTTCGTCGCGGTGATGCAGCAAGTGGCTGTCGCGATACAAGGTGTAGGGATACCAGACGGCGAACGGTGCGTAGCCGAGGATTTTGTTCAGGGTGGTCCAGCGCGTGGGATGCCCGTGGAGCAATTCGTGCTGCACCGACAACCAGAGCACCACCAATGGAATCAACCACAGCGTGCTCCACCACACACCCAGTCGGGCACTGCCCAGCACGATGCTGAACCAGCCGGCGTACACGCCGATCAGCAGCAACCAGGTCGGCCACTCGGTGCGCGCGGTCAGGCGTTGGCGCAGGGTTTCGATTTCTTCTCGGTGGGCGCTATCGAAGTAATGGGGCATGGCGTTGCTCAGATCGGGGACCAGTCCCCTTCTGTGCAATGGCGCCGGGAAATCTTGCAGATTATTTGGTTATTTCTTCTAAACGCGTGTGGCGAGGGAGCTTGCTCCCGTTGGACTGCGTAGCAGTCCCTTTGAAGGACCGCTTCGCGCCCCAGCGGGAGCAAGCTCCCTCGCCACAAGTTCACTGTCAGGCTCGGTTGCTGCGGGGATCAATGGCCGAACACATCCACCTTCTTGGCCTTCTTGTCCGCGCGTTTCTCATCGGCGGTTTTCGCCGGTTTCTTCTTTGCCGCTTTTTTTGAATCCATGCCTTTGGCCATGATACGTACTCCACTCATACGGGATGTGAGATCAGGTATACACCTATCGCCGGGCGTGCGTTCTTTTATAATCGCGCACTTTGAGCACACACAGACCCCACCCATGCCCGACACCCAGTACACCTTGCTCGCCGAGCCGCTATGGCCCTTGATGAACAAATTTTATCGTGCTCACCAATCGTCGATGAAAGCGGTGCGAGACGCTCAATTGTGGGTCGCCAGACGCGACGAGATCATTGGCGCCCTGTGCTTGCGCCCGGTCTCGGGCGGGCATTGGCTGACCGGTTTGTTCGTCGATCCGGCGTGCCGCGAACAAGGGATTGCGGCGGCGTTAATCGCCGAAGCGGTGAAAGGTCTCGAACAACCGGTGTGGCTGTTCTGTCATCCGGACTTGCGCGACTTTTATGAACGACGCGGCTTTACCTGCGATCCGACCATGCCTTACGCCATGGTCGAACGGTTGAGCCGTTATGCGCGCAGCAAGCCGATGATTGCGATGGGCCTGGAACCGGTCGGGTAGCCTGCAGAGATTACTGTGGGAGCGGGCTTGCTCGCGAAGGCGGAGTGTCAGTCAGCATTGATGTCGCCTGACACTCCGCCTTCGCGAGCAAGTCGAATCGTCGCACCGCCGCTCCCACAATGGTTTTGTGGTGGTTTCAATCGTCGGCGTTGGGATCGAGATCCGGGAACATCACTTCGGTGAACCCGAACTTACTGAAGTCGGTAATCCGCGACGGGTACAACCGGCCGATCAGGTGATCGCATTCGTGCTGCACCACACGGGCATGAAAGCCCTCGGCAATGCGCACGACCGGCTCGCCCTTGGGGTCGAAACCTTCATAACGAATCTGCTGGTAACGATCCACCGCGCCGCGCAGGCCGGGCACCGACAGGCAGCCTTCGAAACCCTCCTCCATCACCGGGCTCAACGGCGTGATCAGCGGATTGATCAGAATGGTCTGCGGCACCGCTTCGGCATCCGGATAGCGCTCGCTGTGCTCGAAACCGAAGATCACCAGTTGCAGGTCCACCCCGATCTGCGGCGCAGCCAGGCCGACCCCGCCGACGCTTTCCATGGTCTGGAACATGTCGTCGATCAGTTGCCACAACTCCGGGCTGTCGAACATTTCGGCCGGGACCGGCGGTGCAACACGCAGCAGGCGCTCGTCGCCCATTTTCAGGATTTCACGGATCATTTTATGACTTCGTCAGTGGGTGGCTTGATCGAGTGATCCCGACCCAGCCCGGAAACGTGGTGTTTCTCTTCATGGACAGGACCATGCTCGCCGGGGACCTTTTCGCCGGGGTCCTTGCCTTCGGTCGACATGTGTTCGATCACCGCATTCATTTCCGCGCCAAGCAACAGCACCGCCGCGGAAATATAGAAGTACAGCAACAACACGATGATCGCGCCGATACTGCCATACATGGCGTTGTAGTTGGCGAACTCCTTGACGTACAGACCGAAACCCACGGACGCGAGGATCCACACCACGACGGCCAGCACCGAACCCGGCGTGATAAAGCGGAACTCCTGTTTGACGTCGGGCATGACGTAATAAATCAGCGCCACGGCCACCATCAGCAGAATCACCACCGCCGGCCAGCGGGCGATGGTCCACAGCGTGACGATGAAGTATTCGAGGCCGACTTGCGCCGCGAACCAGGTCATCACCTGCGGCCCGAGCACCATCAGTGCAGCGGCGATCAGCAACATGCCGGCGATGCCGACGGTGTAGATGATCGACAGCGGAAAACGCTTCCACGCCGGACGGCCTTCGACCACGTCGTAAGCAGCGTTCATCGCGCTCATCATCAGTCGCACACCGGCAGACGCCGTCCACAGGGCGATCACGATACCGACCGACAACAAGCCACCCTTGGCTTGCTGGAGTTGGTCAATCACCGGGTTCACCTGCTCCAGCGCCTGGGGCGGCAGGACCAGTTCCGATTGCAGGCGCAGCCAGGAGAAGAAGTCCGGCAGGTGCAGGAAACCGATCAGGGCGATCAGAAAAAGAATGAAGGGAAACAACGAAAACAGCATCTGATAGGCCAGCGCCGAGGCATAGGTCGACATCTCGTCGTCGACGAACTCGGTGACCGTGCGCACCATCACACGGTGGATGGGCAAACCTTTCATGTCCGGGAAAATCATGAGCGTCTCCTTTTCGCCGCAAATCGGTTGAAGTCGTGGCGACTCAGGGGCCGTTTTCTACATCAAAGTAGCCTACTTGGCGACTTTGAAACAATTTCCGTGAGCAAGTTCAGGCTGACACAAAAACGGCCATCCGCGGATGGCCGTTTCTGATACACATCAAAAGTCGAATCAAGCCTTGTCGACACCTTTTTTGATCGCGTCCTTGGCTTTGCCTACTGCTTGCTGAGCTTCGCCTTTCCTTTCCTGCAGTTTGCCTTCGGCTTGCAGTTTGGTGTTGTCAGTCGCCTTGCCGACGCCTTGCTTGACGTTGCCGACCGCTTCGTTAGCCATGCCTTTTACTTTATCGCCAGTGCTGCTCATGGTGTTTCTCCTGTGAACAAATCAATGAGAAAAGTCGTTACACAAGGATTGACCGGAGGCGTTTGCGCGGAGTTTCATTTATTTTCACCGCGACATTTCATCGTTCAGTGCAGGTTGCGCTTTATGTTTGCCGACCAACCCCCGAGAATGCGCAACGTATTCAGGCCGTGGCGCTGAAGATCCAATCCCGTAGGAATGTTATGAAACTCGATAAAAAGCAGGCCATTGCCCGCAGAAACCAGGAACTCGGCGGTGCTGTGCTTGGCGTCAACAACTGCCATTTCGCCGAATTGAACCGCAACCGCAACATCTGGTGGTTCGATCTCCCGGTGGCGCGTCTGGCCATTGGTCAGTACGAATGGATTCACCTGCTGATGCACACGCCGGACACCGACGAACTGCTGCACCTGAAAGTGCCGACGGTGTTCCTGCGCGAGAAGCTCGAAGGGCTGGTGGTGCGCAACCAGGGCAAGCGCAAGGCTGCGTTGAGCCTGGAATTGAGTGCGGACAAGGATTCGTACTTGCAGGACATGCGCCCGGCGGGCACCAACGTCAATTTCGCGCCGTTCCGCCAGTAGGCCAAAAGCAAAGCAAAAGCAAAAGCTTCGCGAGCAAGCCCGCTCCCACATTTTGGATTGCATTCTTTCTGCAGGAACTCGGTCAAATGTGGGAGCGGGCTTGCTCGCGAAAGCGGTCTGACAGGCGCTGAAATCTTGATCAGAAACAAGAAGCCCCGCATCTGCGGGGCTTTTTGTTTATTACGCGCCTACTTTCTTCGCATTCAGCTTCTTCAGCTCTTCATCCCGCAATTC
This sequence comes from Pseudomonas sp. LBUM1670, assembly GCF_059695695.1. Lineage (NCBI taxonomy): Bacteria > Pseudomonadati > Pseudomonadota > Gammaproteobacteria > Pseudomonadales > Pseudomonadaceae > Pseudomonas > Pseudomonas sp. LBUM1670. The sequence continues at coordinate 4,399,972 of NZ_CP166783.1, forward strand.
CCGACGCAGGATCTTGCCAACGTTGGTAGTCGGCAGCGCATCGCGGAACTCGACCGAACGCGGCACCTTGTAGCCGGTGACGTTGGCACGCATGTGATCCATCACCTGGTCCTTGGTCAGCGTCACACCCGGTTTGGCGACGATGAAAATCTTGATCGCCTCGCCCGACTTCTCGTCCGGCACGCCGATGGCCGCGCATTGCAATACGCCTGGCAGGGTCGCGAGTACGTCTTCCAGTTCATTCGGGTACACGTTGAAACCGGACACCAGGATCATGTCTTTCTTGCGATCGACGATTCGCATGTAGCCGTCAGGCTGGATCAGCGCGATGTCACCGGTCTTCAACCAGCCTTCGCTGTCGAGCATTTCATCGGTGGCTTCCTGGCGCTGCCAGTAGCCCTTCATCACCTGCGGACCTTTCACACACAGCTCGCCGATCTCGCCCAACGGCTGCTCCACGCCGGCATCGTCGATGACTTTGCACAGGGTCGACGGAACCGGGATACCGATGGTGCCGATCTGGATGTGCTGAATCGGGTTCACAGTCGCCACCGGGCTGGTTTCGGTCATGCCGTAACCTTCGCAGATGGCGCAACCGGTGACCGCTTTCCAGCGCTCGGCCGCCGCCAGTTGCAGGGCCATGCCGCCGGACAGGGTGACTTTCAGCGCCGAGAAATCCAGCTTGCGGAAGCCTTCGTTGTTGCACAGGGCAACGAACAGGGTGTTCAGGCCCACGAAACCGCTGAACTTCCACTTAGACAGTTCCTTGACCATCGCCGGCAAGTCGCGCGGGTTGCTGATCAGGATGTTGTGGTTGCCGATCAGCATCATCGCCATGCAATGAAAGGTGAACGCATAGATGTGGTACAGCGGCAGCGGCGTGATCAGGATCTCGCAGCCTTCGTTGAGGTTGGACCCCATCAGCGCCTTGCACTGCAGCATGTTGGCGACGAGGTTGCGATGGGTCAGCATTGCGCCCTTCGCCACGCCGGTGGTGCCGCCGGTGTATTGCAGCACCGCCACGTCGCTGCCGGCCGGGTTGGCTTCAGCCACTGGCTGGCCATGGCCCTTGCTCAACACGTCGTTGAACTTGATGGCTTTGGGCAAGTGATACGCCGGGACCATCTTCTTCACGTATTTGATGACGCTGTTGATCAGCAGACGCTTGAGCGGCGGCAAGAGGTCAGCCACTTCGGTGACGATGACATGCTTGACGCCGGTTTTCGGCACGACGGTCTCGGCCAGATGCGCCATGTTGGCCAGGCACACCAGGGCTTTGGCGCCGGAGTCGTTGAACTGGTGTTCCATTTCCCGCGCGGTGTACAGCGGGTTGGTATTGACCACGATCAGCCCGGCGCGAATGGCACCGAACACCACGACCGGGTACTGCAAGACGTTGGGCAACTGCACGGCGATTCGATCGCCCGGCTGCAAGTCGGTATGCTGTTGCAGGTAAGCGGCAAAGGCACCGGACAATTCGTACAGTTCACCGTAGGTAATCGTCTTGCCCAGGTTACTGAATGCCGGTTTGTCGGCGAAGCGTTGGCAGGACTGTTTCAACACTGCCTGAATATTCGGATACTCGTCCGGATTGATGTCGGCAGCAATCCCGGCAGGGTATTTATCCTTCCAGAAGTCTTCGATCATGGAAGCCCACTCCTCAGCAACGCGAATTCAAATATCGCATTTGATGCGATTATTATTGGTGTTTTATTGTTGGTGAGTCTGGCTTTTACAGAAGGCCTAGATGTCACAAAACGCGCCGAGAGTAGCAGCTTTGCATAGGGCCTACTAGAGCCAAAAGTGTCCTACAAAGTCACGTTTGTGACTCAAGAATTACAAGCGGTCATTTTAGAGCAAAGATTCTATAAAAGCTCTGAACCCCCCTGAAACCGGGGCTTAAGGCGACAGTGTAGGAGCGAGCTTGCTCGCGAAAAACCAGAGGCCGCCGCGTGACTTCAGGTTTCTCGCGTTATCGTTGACGACCTTCGCGAGCAAGCTCGCTCCTACAGCGAACGCGCGAAGCGCGGCCATTCACCGATCAGGCAATATCCCGCAACTCCCGCCGCAGAATCTTGCCCACCGGCGTCATCGGCAACGACTCACGCAACACGATGTGCTTGGGCACTTTGTACGCCGTGAAGTTTTCCTTGCAGTAGGCCTTCAGCTCTTCAAGGCTGACCCCCGACTCACGCGCCACCACAAACAACTTCACCGCCTCGCCCGAACGTTCGTCCGGCACACCGATGACTGCGCAGTTGGCGACTTTCGGGTGAGCCATCACCACGTCTTCGATCTCGTTCGGGTACACGTTGAAACCCGAGACAATGATCATGTCTTTCTTGCGATCGACGATGCGCACAAAACCGTCCGGGTCGATCACCGCGATGTCGCCGGACTTGAACCAGCCTTCGGCATCCAGCACTTCGGCGGTGGCTTCGGGTTTCTGCCAATAGCCCTTCATGATCTGCGGGCCCTTGATGCACAGTTCGCCGCGCTCGCCCATCGGCTGCTCGACGCCTTCATCGTTGATGACTTTCAGCGTGGTGCCCGGCACCGGCAGGCCGACCGTACCGATTCGCGACTTGTTGCCGTACGGGTTGGTGCACGCCACCGGCGAGGTTTCGGTCAGGCCGTAGCCTTCGGTGATGCGGCACCCGGTCAGTTGCTCCCAGCGCTCGGCGGTGGCCTTGACCAGCGCGGTGCCGCCGGAGTTGGTCAGTTTGAGGCTGGAGAAATCCAGGGTCTTGAAATCCGGATGGTCCATCAACGCGACGAACAGTGTGTTAAGCCCCAGCAAACACGAGAACCGCCAGTTCTTCAGTTCCTTGATGAAACCGCCAATGTCCCGTGGATTGGTGATCAGCACGTTGTGGTTGCCGGTCACCATCATGCACATGCAATTCGCGGTGAAGGCATAGATGTGGTACAGCGGCAGCGGCGCGATCATCACCTCCTGGCCTTCGCGCAACAGCGGCTGGCCATCGTTGCCGAACTGCCCCAGGCACGCCCGCACCTGCTGCATGTTCGCCACCAGGTTGCCGTGGGTCAGCATCGCGCCCTTCGCCAGGCCGGTGGTGCCGCCGGTGTATTGCAGCACGGCGATATCGTTGAGACCGGCGTTGAGTGGCTTGATGCCCAGGCCCCGGCCCAGGCGCAGCGCGCTCTTGAAGGAAATGGCCTGCGGCAAGGAATAGTCCGGAACCATTTTCTTGACCTTGCGCACCAGGGTGTTGACCAGCCAGCCCTTGGCGGCGGGCATCATGTCGCCCATCTTCGCTTCGATCAGGTATTGCAGGTCGGTGTCGGGCAGCACTTCCTGGACCTTCTGCCCGAAGATGTTCAGGTAGACCAGCGCCCGGGCACCGGAATCCTTGAACTGATGACGCATCTCCCGCGCGGTGTACAGCGGGTTGGTGTTGACCACGATCAGCCCGGCGCGCAACGCACCAAACACGGCAATCGGGTATTGCAGGACATTGGGCATCTGCACCGCGATGCGATCCCCCGGCACCAGGTCGGTGTGGGTTTGCAAGTAACCGGCGAACGCGGCGCTGTAGCGTTCCAGCTCGGCGTAGGTCAGGGTCACGCCCATGTTGCTGAAGGCCGGGCGGTCAGCAAATTTCTTGCAGGAACGCTCGAACACCTCGATCACCGACTTGTAGGCCCCTTGATCGATGTCCAGGGGCACGCCGGCCGGGCGTTTGTCATTCCAGAAATCAGGTTGCATTGTTCTTGTCCTCTTTACCTGAACCTATCCGGGGGCCGCTTTCTGCTGTCTTGAAAACAAAAAGCAAAATGCGGAGCTTCACGGACACTAGCAGCTATGACGAAACAGGCAAATATGCCAATGGGCGACATTGATCCTGTGAATCTCGGTGCCGTGGCGTGGCCTGATCAGACGGCAAGCGAAGGATGCGCTATACAATGCACCGAGCCCATGCAAAGGAATCGCCATGATCCACGACACCTTCTGGCTGACCGCGAGTGACCGCAGCCGCCTCTTCGTCAACCAGTGGCTGCCCGCCGCGCCGTTGAAAGCGGTGATCCTGCTGGCCCACGGCATGGCCGAGCACAGTGATCGCTATGCCCGTCTGGCCGAAAAGTGCTGCGAACAGGGCTACGGCGTTTACGCGCCTGACTTGCGTGGACATGGCAAAACTGCCGAAAACGGGACACTCGGTCATTTCGCCGATGACGATGGCTGGTGCAAGGTGGTCGGTGACCTGGCCAGCCTCAATCAGCACATCGGCCAGCAACATCCCGGCGTGCCGATCGTGCTGCTCGGCCACAGCATGGGCAGTTACATCGCTCAGGCTTATCTGCTGCATCACAGCGCCAGCCTGCACGGCGCGGTGCTCAGTGGTTCGAATTTTCAACCTGTGGCGCTTTATCGCGCGGCCCGGCAGATCGCCCGCCTCGAACGATTGCGCCAGGGACCGAAGGGTCGCAGCGCGCTGATCGAATGGCTGTCGTTCGGCTCGTTCAACAAGGCCTTTAAACCGGCACGCACACAATTCGACTGGCTCAGCCGCGACCCGGCGGAGGTCGACCTGTACGCCAACGATCCGCTCTGCGGCTTTCGTTGCACCAATCAGCTGTGGATCGATTTGCTCGGCGGCTTGCAGCAAATCAGCAAAGCGTCCAATCTCGCTCAGCTTGATCCGGGCCTGCCGCTGCTGGTGATTGGCGGTGAATGTGATCCGGTGAGCGAAGGCAAGCGTCTGAAAGATCTTGCCGAGGCGCTACGCGCCGCTGGCAGCCAGAGCCTGCAACTGACGATTTACCCGCAGGCACGGCATGAACTGTTCAACGAGAGCAATCGCGATGAAGTGACGGCCGACGTGCTGAGCTGGATCGCGCAAGCCCTGAGCCACCGCCGCCCACCCCGATCCGAATAGTTTTTTTGTGGTTTTTTTATTTGTCACAGGAATTGAAACCGATGACCCAGGTTACCAACACCCCTTACGAAGCCCTTGAAGTCGGGCAGACCGCCAGCTACAGCAAGACGGTCGAAGAGCGCGACATTCAACTGTTCGCCGCGATGTCCGGTGACCACAACCCGGTGCACCTGGACGCCGAGTTCGCCGCGGGCACCATGTTCAAGGAGCGTATCGCTCACGGCATGTTCAGCGGCGCACTGATCAGCGCAGCCGTTGCCTGCGAGTTGCCTGGGCCGGGCACCATTTACATCGGTCAGCAGATGAGCTTTCAGAAGCCGGTGAAAATTGGCGACACGTTGACGGTGCGTCTGGAAATTCTCGAGAAGCTGCCGAAGTTTCGCGTGCGCATTGCCACTCGCGTGTTCAACCAGCGTGATGAGTTGGTGGTGGATGGCGAGGCGGAGATTCTGGCGCCGCGCAAGCAGCAGACCGTAACGTTGCCGACACTGCCGGCGATCAGCATCGGCTGATCGACCGTCCCCCTGTGGCGAGGGAGCTTGCTCCCGCTGGGGTGCGCAGCGCCCCCAAAATCCGACACCGCGGTTAATCTGACTAACCGTGGTGGCAGGGTTTACGACTGCTTCGCAGCCGAGCGGGAGCAAGCTCCCTCGCCACAGTGACTTCTAGCGCTCCTGCACCTGCACACTCGCCGTCATTCCCGAACTCAAGTTGATCCCCTCGGGCACCTTTTCCAGTTTGATCCGCACCGGGATCCGCTGCGCCAGCCTCACCCAGTTGAACGTCGGCTCCACCTCCGCCAACAACTGCCCATCCGGCGTGGTGTTGCGATCGGTAATCCCGCGGCTGACGCTTTCCACATGCCCTTGCAGCGCCTCGCCCGCACTCATCAACCAGACCTTTACCGGATCGCCGACACGAATCCGCGGCAGTTTGGTTTCTTCGAAATACGCCTGCACATAGAACGTCGAATCGTCGATCAGTGCCATCACCGCTTGCCCGGCATTCACGTAATTGCCTTGGGCCAGACGCAAATTAGTGATGTGTCCGCTGCGTGGCGCATGAACCTGGCTTCGGGCGAGGTTGAGTTCGGCCACCTTGGCTTCGGCCTGGGCTTCGCGCAGTTCGCCAAGGGCGATGCCGGCGTTGATTTGCGCATTCTCACGCAGCTCGGCACTGATCGCCTGCGGGCCGAGGGCAGCGCGGCGACTGGCTTCGCGCTCACGCAGATTGAGTTGTTGCTGACGGGTTTGTACCACCGCTTGCGCCTTTTCCAGCGCGGCTTCAAACCGGTCGCGGTCAATGCTCAGCAACAGATCGCCGGCTTTCACTGGCTGGTTATCGAACGCCTTGAGTTCACGCACCCAGCCCGATACGTCCGGGGCGATCACCACCACATCGGCGCGAATCCGCGCATCCCGCGTCCAGGGCGTGAGCATGTAGTACTGCCACAAATGGAAACCGGCAAAAATCGCCAGCGCCACCAGGCACAGGGTGACCGCGACACGTACGGATGTACGCATGTTCAACTCCTTATAAAGGTCCGAGGACGACGGTGATCAGGGTCAATACACAGACGTACAAGGCGCAATCGAATAACGCTTCGTGCCAGATCCAGCGGCCGGCCGGGGTCAGGCGCAACAGCAGGCGCAAGCCTGCGGTGACGAACAGCGCCAGCAGCACATAAATCAGAAACGGGCTGAGCAGCACGCCGCCCACCGACCATTCACGCAAGCCCATGGCTTTGCTCCTGTTGACGACACCATGCGCGCCAGCTGTTCTGCAATTGCAGCACGGCGCCCTGGGCCAGTTTCACCGGGTCGCTGGGCGGCAACGCGTACAAGGTTTTCAAGAATTCTTCGCTGGGCTGTTCCAGGGCATCGGCACAATGACCGCTCGGGCCATGTTCGAGGACTTTTTCCAGCGCCTCAAGATAGCGTCGCTGCGGCGCACTGACCGGCACCTGCGCCGCCGCCAGGCTCAAGCGCAAATGCAGCAATTCGTCGCCGATGTCCAGACCGAGCAAGCCGTCATCCCAACGACTGCGCGCCGGCTCCGGCAGTTCCGGATAGTGCCGCGCCAGTTGCAGTAAACGGTCGGCCATGCGCCCGCCGAACCAGCTTTCGGCACCGGGCAGATTGCGCCGGGTCAGGCGCACCAGATCGTCGAGGGTTGCCGCCAGCAAACGCCGACCGTGCCAGGCCGGGTTGCGCAGGATCAGCAAGTGAAACGCCAACACGGCGGCACCTACGCCCATCACCATGGCTTGAGCGCTGTTGAGGAACGTCGCGACGTCGAACTTCATCGCATTGAGCGGCGAGACCAGAACGATGAAGACCATGCAGAACGCAGTGGCCGTGGCGCCGATCTGTGGCTTGGCCATGCCCAGCGCACCCAGAAACAACGGCACGCCCATGCCCATGCAGAGCAGCTCGAAACCGCTCCATTGCGGCAGCAGAATCTGCCCGACGATAAACGCCGCCGGTATCGCCAGAAAAATCCCGCGCATAAAACTCATGCCGATTTGCGCGCCGTTTTCGCGACTGGCGAACAGGCTGCACACCACGCAGGTCAGCACCAATGCGCCTGAGGCGGCGGGCCAGGCAGTCGCCAGCCAGAAACACGACACCACCAGAAACGCCAAGGCACTGCGCGCCCCGAAGACCAGTGCCAATGACAGGTCGCGGTGCGGGGTGAGGGTGCGCGGCGGGTCGACGGTTTCCTTGCCCTCCTCCACCGCGGTCAATGCCGCGTTCGCCGCCATCGCGGTGTCCATCAGCAGGGTAAAACGGACCAGGCAATAACTCTGCGCGGAACTGATCTGTGGATCATGGGACGCATCGAGCAAGCGTGGTCGCAAGGCTTGCAACGTCGCGGTATCCGGGCTGGCGAGTGCTTCCTGAACCTCTGTCATCCACGGCATCAACTGTTCGGCTTCCTGTGGTTCCAACTGCTTCCACTGACGGTGCACCGAACGGGCAATGCGCAGCAGCATCAACAGTTTCTGGCTGAGTCCGCTGATGGCCCGCGCACGTTGACGGCCGAGCCCGCCTTCGAACCAGGCGTGCTCGCGCTGAGCATCCACCGCGACGATCCGGCCGAGGATTTCCAGCAGGCCCTTGCGCGCCTGACCATCGCCGGCCAATGTTGCGTGCGCGGCATTCATCCCGCTCTGCCACGCGGCTCGCGCCTGATCCGCCAGTTGCCGCTCAACCCGCATCGGCCACAGCAACGCACTGGCGGCGGTGGCGCAGAGAATGCCCAGACAGATTTCCGTGCCGCGCGCCACGGCTTGATCAAACACCGTCAGCGGATGGGTGATGGCCGGCAACGCGATGATTGCCACGGTGTACCCGGCCAGCACAAACGAATAGGACCAGGCACTGCGCAGCAAGGTCGAACTCGCCGTACACAGCCCGAGCCACAACGCCAATGCCAAAAGAAACAACCACGGCGTCTGTGCGAACAGGCTCATGAACACCACCGACATGATCGTTCCGATCAGCGTCCCCAACACGCGCGCCAAGCCTTTTTGCACCACCATCCCGGACAACGGCTGAGCAACGATGAACGCCGTCATCAACGCCCAGGCCGGTTGTTCCAGCCCCCAGCGCAATGCCAGCCACAGCGCGAGGCCGCCGCCGAGCAGGGTCTTGATCGCAAATTGCAAGGCGCGGCGGTCAGGCGCAAATAAAGCCTGCAGAGTGATGGGCACGTAAAGCTCTCACGGTTTAACGATTGTAGGAGCTGCCGAAGGCTGCGATCTTTTGATCTTGCTTTTGGCGACATTCAAAAGATCGCAGCCTTCGGCAGCTCCTACAAGGGCAATTACCGTGTTAATTCCCGGGCACAAAAAAAACGCCAGACTGGCTGGCGTTTTTGACAGGCTTTGCGCGCTTACGAGCGTGCGCGTGCCTGGTTACGCAGGGCTTTCACCTGATCGTGATTGCGTTGCACGCCGTGATACTGACGTTCAACCAGGTCACGAATGCCCACCAGGTTGTGCTTGTTGATTTTCTCGATGGCTTCTTTGTAAGCCTTCAGCGCATGGTCTTCACCGCGTTCGGCTTCGTTCAGCACGGCTTCTTCGTCCTTGCCGGTGAACATGGCTTTCACGTCGACCCAGCGACGATGCAGGTCGCCGCTGACGCTGGTGGAAGTTTCCGGATCGCCACCCATCGAACGCACGGCGGTTTGCAGTTCCGAAGCCGCAGTGGCGCAGTCGGCGGAACGCTGGATGAACAGCGTTTTCAGTTCTGGATGTTTGATGTCTTCAGCGCAGGTCTTGAACCCTTCCTGACCGTCTTTGCTGGTTTCAATCAGGTCGTTGAGTACAGAGATCGCTTCTTTATTCATGTCGGTCATTTTCAATTCCTCACGGGTTGATGAAAGATGCAATAGCTATTGCACCCTGCATGCCAGCTTTGAATTGATAACTTAGTTCTTAAATTTCAATGATTTAACTTTTAATTGGAAATCTGTATCCGCTTTTTTTGCATGATCTGTCATTTGGCCTGCATGCAGAATGCCTGTATTTTCCAGACTGATTGAATCAAGACGACTGATTGATGAACCCTGAAAAACTCGAACTGCTGATTACCCGCGAAATGCCCTTCGGCAAATACAAGGGACGCATCATTGCCGACCTGCCCGGTCCTTACCTTAACTGGTTCGCTCGTGAAGGCTTCCCCCATGGCGAACTGGGCGGCTTGCTGGCCCTGATGCAGGAAATCGATCACAACGGTTTGTCAGAGCTGCTTGAACCGCTGCGCGCCAAACATGGCAAACCCGCCCCTCGCCACTGAGCTGTCCGCATGCCCGACAACACCCGCCGCGCCCGTGATGAAATGTTTTGGCAGACCTTTGCCGACCGCTATGCCGTCGAAGCCGGCCCGGTGAATCTGGAAAACGGTTACTTCGGGCGCATGTCGCGCACGGTGGTCGAGGAATACCAACGCAACATCGAACTGATCAACCGCAGTAACTCGGTCTATGTACGCCAGCGTTTCGAACAGGGCGAAAACCTTGCGATCCTTGCCCAGCTTGCCGACCTGATTGGCGTGACGGCAGAATCCGTCGCCTTCACCCGCAACGCCTCGGACGGCTTGCAATCGCTGATCCGCAATTACAATCGCCTGCAGCCGGGCGATCAGGTGCTGATCTGCGATCTGGAGTACGACACGGTCAAAGGCGCCATGCGCTGGCTCGCGCGTCATCGTGGCGTGGAAGTGATCGAGATAGAACATGCGCACCCCGCCAGTTTCGACAGTTTGCTGGCCACCTATCACGACGCCTTCGTGCGTTATCCAAAACTCAAGCTGATGGCGCTGACCCACGTCACTCACCGCACCGGGCTGGTGATGCCAGTGAAGGCAATTGTCGCTGCCGCCAAGGAATACGGTATCGACGTGATCCTCGACGGCGCCCATGCCCTGGGTCAGATCGAATTCAAGCTCGATGACCTCGGCGTCGCATTCGCCGGTTTCAACCTGCACAAGTGGATCGGTGCGCCCTTGACCCTGGGCTTCATCCATATCGCTCCGGAGCGCCTGGCCGACATCGACCCGGACATGGGCGAGATGCATTTCCCGGTCACCGACATTCGCGCCCGCACGCCTTACAGCACGCCCAACATCCCGGCGCTACTGACACTGCCGCTGGTGTTCGAGGAGCATCGGGCGATGGGCGGTTCTGCCGCCAAGGGTGCACGGCTCAATTACCTGCGTAACCATTGGGTTAGCGCCGTGCGTGACTTACCGGGCATCGACGTCATGACCCCGGATGACCCTCGGCTGTATTGCGGCATTACGTCGATGCGTTTTACCCGCCATGTCGACCAGCAAGCGATGGTCGAGCGGCTGCTCAAGGACTACAACCTGTTTACCGTGATGCGCAGCGGTGCAGCGTCTGGCCCGTGCATCCGCATTACGCCGGGGCTGACCACCACCGCAGCGGACATGGATGCGCTGAGCGAAGCACTGAACGAGCTGCGCTGACCTCATACGGTGTACTTGTCAAAGTCCTCGGGTTTGATCTGCGAGGAAGCCGCAAACGTGTCGATGCCGATGGTCATGTGGCCGAAAAAGCCGTCTTCTTTCGAGTCCCGGCTGAGGCTGTGAACGGTCAGGGTCGAGGCTTCGCCGCCCATGGTTTCATAGAGAACGTCCTGGTTGTTGGTCAGTGGCGCAACGCCACGGCCGCTGTACTCCCGGGTGTTGAGCACCGAACGTGAAGCCACTTCGGGAAAGTAAAGCTGACCTACCCAGGCGACGTGACGTTCTTCCAGATAGTTGTTGCCGGCCGTCACGCGTACAGCGACGTGGATGTGCAGCGCGCGCCCGGCATAGAAACCCGGGTAGATCGTGGTAAAGCGCACGATGCCTTTGCGGTCCGTGAACTGGCCGCCGCGCAGGTACGTATCGTCATCGGTGCGCGGGATCGCGCCGATATCGTCGGCGTCGACTTCCTTGTCCGGGTCGATCTTGCTCCAACCCGAATACGCACCACGCGCATTGCAATGCCAGATATCGACGATGGTGCCGGGGACCGGCTGACCGGTCATCGCATCGACGATCGTCAGCCGCAGCACCAGGGGAATGCCATCCATGCCTTCGCTGATGTTTCGTCTGATCAGTTTCGGGTTTCGAAAATACGGGCCGGCGATCTGTTCGGGTGACAGCACGTGAGCCGGTTGTGCGGAGGTAACTGAAGTGTTGTCGTCCATGACGTTCTCTCTTCCATAAGATGAACGCAGGTTAACGCCGGACGAGCGGCGAGAGGCGGTAACTATGTATCGCGTGATGTCCCCCTGTGGGAGCGGGCTTGCTCGCGAAAGCGGTGTGTCAGGCAATATTGATATCGACTGACACGACGCCTTCGCGAGCAAGCCCGCTCCCACAGGTTTTTTCGCGGGCAAAAAAAAACGGTGCACCGACCAAGCGCACCGTAAAGCCGTAGAACACACAACGAAGTGTCAGGTAAAAACAATCAGTCCAGCAGCGCCAAGGCCTCGGCGGTGCATTCCTGAATGCGGGCCCAGTCGCCGTTCTTGATCCACTCCGGATCAAGCATCCAGCTACCGCCCACGCACATCACGTTTTTCAACGCCATGTAGCTTTTGATGTTAGCAGGGCTGACGCCGCCGGTCGGGCAGAATTTCACTTCGCCGAACGGGCCGCCCAGGGCTTTGATTGCCGCGACGCCGCCACTGACTTCCGCCGGGAACAGCTTGAAGCGGCGATAGCCCAGACCGTAGCCTTCCATGATGCCCGAGGCGTTGCTGATGCCCGGCAACAGCGGGATCGGGCTGTCGACGCTGGCTTCGAGCAGGTCACGGGTGATGCCCGGCGTGACGATGAACTGCGAACCCGCCGCTTCAGCGGCGGCCAGCATGTGGCGATCGAGCACGGTGCCGGCACCGGTCACCAGTTCCGGACGCTGCTCGCGCAGGATCTGGATGGCCTTGAGGCCGAATTGCGAACGCAGGGTCACTTCCAGGGCGGTCAGGCCACCGGCCGCGAGGGCGTCGGCCAGCGGCAGCACGTCCTGTTCGCGAGCGATGGTGATCACCGGCAGAATCCGCGCCTTGGCACAGAGGCTGTCGATCAGGGCAACTTTGTCCGCCATGGAAACGGTCGGGGATGGGCTTGTCATAGCGGCTGTTCCTTGGCTCATGGGCACCAGTAAATCTCTAACGTAGGTTGCAGAAACGCGCGAATCGGCATGGCGGCGACATCGTCACCGGCCAATGCGGCACTCAAGGTGGTCAGCTTGGACTGACCGGAAATCGATAGAACAGTGTGTCTGGCCGAGGCCAGCAGCGCGCGACTCATGGTCAGGCGTTGATGCGGCACGGTCGGCGCCAGCATCGGGTAGCAACGACGCGTGCCGTCGCTTTTCAAGGCGTCGACCAGGTTCGGGCTGTTCGGGAACAGCGACGCGGTGTGACCGTCGTCGCCCATACCGAGGATCAGCACGTCGATCGGTGGCAGCTCTGCTAACAGGCGGTCGGCTTGCTCGGCCGCTTGTTCAAGGTTGGCGCTGGCGCTATAGAGGCTCAGAAATTGAGCCTTGGCCGCCAGACCTTGCAACAGGTAACGCTTGAGCAGACCGGCATTGCTGTCGACGTGTTCCACCGGCACCCAGCGCTCGTCGGCCAGGGTCACCACGACCTTGGACCAGTCCAGCGTCTGCTTGGCCAGGTGCTGGAAAAACGCCACCGGACTGCGACCGCCCGAGACCACCAATGTCGCGGTGCCCGAGGCGTCAATCGCTTCGCTCAGTTGTTTAGCCACTTTCAGCGCCAGGCCTTCGGCCAGCAGCACCGGACTTTTGAACGCATGGGCGCTGACGCCCTGCGGCAATTGCAAATTAGATATCGCCATACCACGACCTCCCATCCCGCGTGATCAGAGCAATGGAGCTCATCGGTCCCCAGGACCCGGCCGCGTACGGCTTGGGCGCATCACCGGATTTTTTCCACCCGGCGATCAACTGGTCACACCACTTCCACGCGGCTTCGATTTCATCTTTACGGACAAACAGGTTCTGATTGCCGCGCATCACTTCCAGCAACAACCGCTCGTAGGCATCGGGAATCCGTGCGCTGCGCCAGGTGTCGGAAAAATTCAGCTGCAACGGACCGCTGCGCAGCTGCATGCCCTTGTCCAGGCCTTGTTCTTTGGTCATCACGCGCAAGGAAATGCCTTCGTCCGGTTGCAGGCGGATAATCAGCTTGTTGCTGATTTGCAGGCGCTGCTCCGGGGCGAAGATGTAGTGCGACGGTTCCTTGAAGTGGATGACGATTTGCGACAGCTTCTGCGGCATGCGCTTGCCGGTGCGCAGGTAGAACGGCACGCCGGCCCAACGCCAGTTGCGGATGTCGGCACGCAGGGCGACGAAGGTTTCGGTGTCGCTCTGGGTGTTGGAATTCGGTTCTTCCAGGTAGCCCGGCACCGGTTTGCCTTCGCTGTAACCGGCAATGTACTGGCCGCGCACCACCTGAGTGGTCAGGCCTTCCGGACTGATCGGCGCCAGCGCCTTGAGCACTTTGACTTTCTCGTCGCGGATGCTGTCGGCGGACAGGTCGGCCGGTGGGTCCATGGCGATCAGGCAAAGCAGTTGCAGCAGGTGATTCTGGATCATGTCCCGCAGCTGACCGGCCTTGTCGAAGTAGCCCCAGCGGCCTTCGATCCCGACCTTCTCGGCCACGGTGATTTCCACGTGGGAGATGTAATTCTGGTTCCACTGGGTTTCGAACAGGCTGTTGGCGAAACGCAGGGCGATGAGGTTTTGAACGGTCTCTTTGCCCAGGTAGTGGTCGATGCGGTACGTGCGGTTCTCCGGGAAGAACTGCGCCACGGCGTCATTGACCTTGCGCGAGGATTCCAGATCGGAACCGATGGGTTTTTCCAGCACGACGCGGGTGTTTTCCGTCAGGCCGACCTTCGCCAGGTTCTCGCAGATCGCACCGTAAACAGCGGCCGGCGTGGCGAAATAGGCAATCACTCGTTGAGCGCTGCCGGCCATTTCGGCCAGGGCCACATAGTCTTCGGACTTGAGGAAGTCGACGTGCAGATAACTCAAACGGGCCAGAAAGCGTTCGAGCACCGCTTCGTCCAGCTCTTTGGCCCCGACGTAGCGACGCAGCTCGGAAGCGATGAATGCCAGATGCTCCTGCTCGCTGCCGGGCTCACGGGCCAGCGCGATGACTCGCGTGTCCTCGTGCAACAGGCCTGCGCCATCAAGTTGATAGAGGGCAGGAAACAGCTTGCGCAAGGCCAGATCGCCGAGGGCGCCGAACAAGGCAAAGGTGCACGGTTCAACCGTAATCGAAGGCATGATGTTTGTTCTTTTATCAAGTTAAGCTACAAATACCTTTTTTCAAGGCATCGCTCAAGAGAAAATGTAGTAATAACCACAACATTTTCGCAAAATATAGATTCCGAGTGGTGGTCAGTCGGAGCCATCAGTAGGATAGGCCACCGCTTGGGGCCGCATCAAAGGCCCAATTTGCATAGCAACACCCTTATTTGCATTGCAGAGCACTCTTGTAGGCGAACCAAGGAAACCATATGGACCGCGTGCGAAATTTACTGGAACAGATCCAGAATCGCCTTGAAGACCTGAACAAGGCGGAACGCAAAGTCGCCGAAGTGATCCTGCTCAACCCACAGCAGGCCACCCGGTTCAGCATCGCCGCCCTCGCCCAGGCCTCCAAGGTCAGCGAGCCGACGGTCAACCGTTTCTGCCGTTCGTTCGGCGTCAGCGGTTACCCGGAGCTCAAGCTTCAACTGGCCCAGAGCCTGGCCAGCGGCGCGGCGTATGTCAGCCGTGCGGTCGAGGCCGACGACAATCCGGAAGCCTATACCAAGAAGATTTTCGGCAGCGCCATCGCCTCGTTGGACAGTGCCTTGCAGGCCCTGGACCCGAGCCTGATCAGCCGCGCTGTCGACCTGTTGATTCAGGCCCGGCAGATCCACTTCTTCGGCCTCGGCGCCTCGGCCCCGGTGGCGCTGGATGCGCAGCACAAATTCTTCCGCTTCAACCTGGCCGTCACCGCCCATGCCGACGTGCTGATGCAGCGCATGATCGCGTCAGTGGCCCACACCGGCGAGTTGTTCGTGATCATTTCCTACACCGGCCGCACCCGCGAACTGGTGGAAGTGGCGCGTATCGCCCGGGAAAACGGCGCTTCGGTGCTTGGTCTGACAGCGGAAGGTTCGCCGCTGGCCAAGGCCAGTACGCTGAGCCTGAACATTCCGCTGCCGGAAGACACCGACATCTATATGCCGATGACGTCGCGGATCATTCAGTTGACCGTGCTGGATGTGTTGGCGACCGGGATGACGTTGCGTCGCGGGGTGGATTTCCAGCCGCATTTGCGCAAGATCAAAGAGAGCCTGAATGCGAGTCGGTATCCGGTGGGGGATGAGTTCAACTAGCTCCTCTATTGCCTGCCAGGGCCTCTTCGCGGGCAAGCCTCGCTCCTACAGATTATCGGCGCTCTCGCGACTGGCGTAATCCTGTAGGAGCGAGGCTTGCCCGCGAAGGCGTCGGTTGTAACACCGCAAATTACGCGCCCACCCGCGCCTGCAAACTCAAATGCGCCTTCTGCCCCGGCGCCAGACTCAGGCTATCGGTGCCGCCGCTCGCCGCTTCCACACAGACAAACTCGGAAATCTCGTTCCAACTGACACCCAATAGCGGCCGCGCCCCCGGGTGCCAGACCACCGTGTCCGCATCGTCACCCGTATCAATGCACAACTCCCGCTGCCAGGCGTGGTCCTTGAGCTGCAATTCACCGTCATGCTGGAACACGCGCTGACAGCCACCCTCCACCCGTAACTCGCCTTCCTGCTGGCAAACCTGACGGTTCAACTGGTCATAACCTTGCACACCGTCGAGCCCAGACAGCGCTATCTCGCCGACATCACCAATACGCCAATAGGCATGCAACGCCTGGCTCAACTGGCACGGCAGGCTGTCCTGATGTTCGGTGCTCAGGCGCAAATCCATGCGTTCGCCAAGGTGGGCATGCAAGTCCACTTGCCAGTCGCACAACTGCAGTTGCCAGTGCAGGCGCACACCCTCTTCGTCATGGCTGCTGTCGAGCAGTTTCCAGTCCAGCAACCGCGCCCAGCCATGGGATGGCCACGCATTTTCACTCGGATGCCGGCCGTACCACGGCCAACACACCGGAACGCCGCCACGAATCGCGCCAACGTGCGGCCACTTCGCTGCGCACCAGAGCCAGGGTTTCTGGCCCTTGGGCTGGAAGTGCAGCAACTGCGCGCCCTGACGACTGAACACCGCCTGACACAGCGGATGATCGATCACCAGCACATCGCGCATCTGATAGCGCTCCCACGCGAACACCGGACGCTCGCGCAAGGATTTGAAGAAGCGTTGTAGCGGATGCTCATGCATGTGCCACGGTCCTGAAAATCATGGGTGTACTCGTCTATCCAAACAGCTCGCACAGTGCTTTTTGTGGCGAGGGAGCTTGCTCCCGCTGGGCTGCGAAGCGGCCCTAAAACAGCCACCGAAATTCTCCAGACAAACCGCACTCATCGGACTTGCGACTGCTTCGCAGCCGAGCGGGAGCGAGCTCCCTCGCCACAAATGCAATCGCCGG
Source organism: Pseudomonas sp. LBUM1670 (assembly GCF_059695695.1). Taxonomy (NCBI): domain Bacteria; kingdom Pseudomonadati; phylum Pseudomonadota; class Gammaproteobacteria; order Pseudomonadales; family Pseudomonadaceae; genus Pseudomonas; species Pseudomonas sp. LBUM1670. Next base: position 4,417,009 of record NZ_CP166783.1, read on the forward strand.
AAATGCCCGATTGCTCACTCCCAAAAAAAAGCGGACAGCCTGGGCTGTCCGCAAAAATGCGCACATAGAGAGGAGCTTATCGCAACAGCGTTAGAACACCGACTGAATTTTCAGGCCGGCGACCAGCGCGTTATCGACTTCATCCACACCACCCGGGTGAGTGATGTATTGCAGGTTAGGACGCACGGTCAGCCAGTTGGTAACGTGGAAGCCGTAGTTGATCTCGTAGTTGTACTCGGTGGTACGCAGTGGCGAGAACAACGGATCTTCGTACTCGGTGACACCATTGGAGGCGTTGACCAACTCGGCGTTTTTCTTCACGTCATCGTTGACATGGATACGGGCGAAACCGATACCGACGTCATCTTTTGGACGCGCATCGAACGGGCCCTTGTACACAAGCATCAGCGACTGGTAGTTGTCGACGATGTTGGTGTCCTTGTCGTGGAACGTGGCGTTGGCTGAAACGGTCAGGCCGCGGCTCTTGTCACCGTTGTGGTCGGTCAGCTGTTGCTGTGCCACAAACCAGTAGCCGGATTTACTGTCGTGGCTGCGGTAAGCATTGCCGCTGGTGGCCGCGTCATTACCGTTGGCGTCTTCACGAACGTCATCGGCGTTGGCCGTGCTTTTGTAATAACCGACACGGTATTCGCCCGGCAGGTTGTTCGGGTTAGGCAACCAGACCAGTTCGACCGGCAACACGGTGCCTTTGGTACCACTGCCGCTGAGCTTGAAGCCGTTACCGTGCTCCAGTTGCGACGGGTTCTGGTTGTAGGCGCCGATCTGCGCATAGAACTCAGGCGAGATGTTGTACTTCACGCGGATCGCGGCCTGGCTGACCGGCCAGTTGTACCAGATGTTGGTCGCCCAGTTACCCACTTGGGAACCGCAGAACGCCAGGTTCTGGAACTCGCAAGGGAAGGTGTTGAAGTCTTCGCCTTCGCCGAAGTAACCGGCCTTGACGTCCAGTTTACCGTCGAGGAACTGGTGCTTGATCCACAACTGGGTCAGACGGACCATGTGACCACGGCCGTAGACTTCCTGGGAAGAACTCAAGGTGCCGGCACGCGGGTCGCCGACACGGTCATTGGAGATGTTCTCGCCGTTACGGTTGGTCAGCTGGATCTTCGCTTGGGTGTTATCCCAGCCCCACAACTTTTGCAGGTCCAGCGCCACGCCCAGGCCAAACTGGTCGGCATAACGCGCAGTCTTGTCGTTGTTGTAGCCGCCGTGGAGGTTGCCGCCCACTTCACCGACGTAGTCCATCTTGATGTCGATGCCCTGCTCGATCAGCCGCGTCCGCTCGCCACCCCAATCGCCGGTCATCCATTCGGAATCGGCGCTGAACGCGTCAGCCGCGTGCACACTGCCGGCCAGCATCATTGCTGCAATCGCTGACAACTGGCAGATAAGCTGAGCGTTGTTGTTCTTCTTCATCCCTACATCCTCGTTTTATTGTTATTAACTGTTTTTATCTAACGCGGTTTACATCCCCTGTGGGAGCGGGCTTGCTCGCGAAAGCGGTGTGTCAGTCGACATCTGTGTTAAATGACACACCGCTTTCGCGAGCAAGCCCGCTCCCACATTTTTTGATCTTCAGCGGCCTTTGAACTGGGCTACGTTGGCACTGTGAGCCTCGGTTTTCGGAACACCGGCCACCCCCAAACGCTCCCCGGTCTTGGCATCAAAAAGCAGCACTTTCGATGGATCGAACTGCAGGGTCAGGGTCTCGCCCACGGCCGGTGCAACGTCCGGCGCCAGACGGCAGCAGACCTTGGTGTCATTCAGATTCACGAACACCAGCGTGTCGGGACCGGTCGGCTCGGTGACCTGCACTTCCGCGCGAATGGTCGGCAAACCGTTCGGTTCGCTGCCCGCCAGCACGATCTGCTCAGGGCGCATGCCGAGGATCACTTCGCGGTCTTCCAAACCGGCGTCCTGCATGCCCAACGGCAATTCACAGCGCGCCTGGCCGCTGTCGAGCAGCGCCACCAGACGACCGTCCTTGCGCTGCAAGCGCAGGGGAATGAAGTTCATCGGCGGCGAACCGATGAAGCTCGCGACAAACAGGTTGGCCGGGTTGTTGTAGATGTCTTTCGGCGTGCCGAACTGCTGAATGATCCCGTCCTTCATCACCGCCACTTTGTCGCCCAGTGTCATTGCTTCGATCTGGTCGTGGGTCACGTAGACCGTGGTGGTTTTCAGGCGCTGGTGCATCAGTTTCATTTCGGTGCGCATCTCGACGCGCAGCTTGGCGTCGAGGTTGGACAGCGGCTCATCGAACAGATAAATCTTCGGCCGCCGCGCCAGGGCACGGCCCATCGCCACACGCTGTTGCTGACCACCGGAGAGCTGGCCGGGTTTGCGGCTGAGCAGGTGTTCGATCTGCAACAGCTTGGCCACACGGGCGACTTCTTCGTCGATTTCCGCGGTCGGCATTTTGCGAATCTTCAGGCCGAACGCGATGTTGTCACGCACGCTCATGGTCGGGTACAGCGCGTAGGACTGGAACACCATGGCGATGTCCCGGTCTTTCGGGCTCATGCCGCTGATGTCGGCGTCGTCCACCAGAATCGCGCCGCCGCTGATGTTTTCCAGACCGGCGATGCAGTTCATCAAGGTGGATTTGCCGCAGCCCGACGGGCCGACCAGGATCAGGAACTCACCGTCATCGATCTTCAGTTCGATGTTTTTCAGGGTGTCCGGCAAACCGGCGCCGTAGGTCTTGTTGACGTTGCGTAATTCGAGAGTTGCCATGTTTCTACCCCTTGACCGCGCCGGACGTCAGCCCACGCAGGAAATACTTGCCAGCGAATATGTAGACCAGCAGTGTCGGCAGCCCGGCGATCATCGCGGCGGCCATATCAACGTTGTATTCCTTGGCCCCGGTGCTGGTGTTGACCAGGTTGTTCAGGGCCACGGTAATTGGCTGGGCATCGCCACTGGCGAAGACCACGCCGAACAGGAAGTCATTCCAGATCTGGGTGAACTGCCAGATCAGGCAGACCATCACGATCGGGATCGACATCGGCAGCAGGATCTTCCAGAAAATCGTGAAGAAACCCGCGCCATCCAGGCGTGCCGCCTTGACCAGCGCATCCGGAATGCTCACGTAGTAGTTGCGGAAGAACAGTGTGGTGAACGCCAGGCCATAGACCACGTGCACCAGCACCAGACCGGTGGTGGTGTTCGCCAGGCCGAATTTGCCGAGGGTGAACGAGGCTGGCAGCAGCACGGTCTGGAACGGCAGGAAGCAGCCGAACAACAGCAGGCCGAAGAACAGCTGCGAGCCACGGAAGCGCCACATCGACAGCACGTAGCCGTTCATTGCACCGATGAAGGTGGAGATCAGAACGGCCGGCACGGTGATTTTCACCGAGTTCCAGAAGTAGCCGCCCACCACGTCCCAGGCCTTGATCCAGCCGATGCCGTCGATCACGGTCGGCCAGCTCAGCAGGTTGCCGGTGCGGATGTCTTCCGGGGATTTGAAACTGGTCAGCAGCATCACCACCAGCGGGATCAGGTACACCGCAGCGGCCAGCAACAGCGTTGCGTAAATCGCGATGCGACTGAAGCTGATCGCCGGTTTGCCAAGTTGATTACTCATGGCGTTTGCCTCGCAATTCGGAGTACAGGTACGGCACCAGAATCGCCAGGATCGCGCCGAGCATCATCATGGCGCTGGCCGAACCAATGCCCATCTGGCCACGGCTGAAGGTGAAGGAATACATGAACATCGCCGGCAGGTCGGACGAATAACCGGGTCCGCCAGCCGTCATCGCGGCCACCAGGTCGAAACTCTTGATCGCGATGTGCGCGAGAATCATGAAGGCGCTGAAAAACACCGGGCGCAGGCTTGGCAGAACGATCTTCAGGTAGATGGTCGGCAGGCTCGCGCCGTCGACTTGCGCGGCACGGATGATCGACTGATCGACACCACGAAGGCCCGCCAGGAACATCGCCATCACAAACCCGGAGGCTTGCCACACGGCAGCGATCACCAGGCAGTAAACCACGCGATCCTGATCCACCAGCCAGTCGAGACGGAAGCCTTCCCAGCCCCAGTCACGCAGCATCTTGTCCAGGCCCAGGCCCGGGTTGAGCAGCCATTTCCACGCCGTACCGGTGACGATCATCGAGAGCGCCATCGGGTACAGGTAAACGGTACGGATAAAGCCTTCCTTGCGAATGCGCTGATCCAGCAGCACCGCGAGGAACACGCCCAATACCAGGCTGATACCGATGAACATGCCGCCGAACACCGCGAGGTTCTTGCTCGCGACCCACCAGCGATCGTTGTCCATCAGGCGGATGTATTGCTGCAGGCCGACCCACTTGTAGCTCGGCATGAAGCTGGAATTGGTAAAGGACAGTACGAATGTCCAGATGATGTAACCGTAGAAACCAACCAACACGATCAGCATGCTCGGCGCGAGTACCAACTTGGGTAACCAGCGTTGCAGCGCATCGAACGGTGAGGCTTTGCTGAAAACCGCCACAGAGCTCATCGGGATAATCCTGGTGAAGAGGAAGTGATACCGGCACGGTGATCCCCGGTGGGAGCGGGCTTGCTCGCGAAGGCGTATCAGTCGACATCAATGTTGAATGTCAGTCCGCATTCGCGAGCAAGCCCGCTCCCACATGGGGGTCAGGCTGTGTCAGGAATTACTGGGCAGCTTTGACAGCCGATGCCAGTTGGGCGCTGGCCTTGGCCGGGTCAGCGTCCTTGTCGTTCATGAAGTTGGTGACCACGTCGAAGATCGCGCCCTGCACGGCCAGGGAAGTGGCCATGTTGTGCGCCATGCTCGGTTGCAGGCCGCCGGTCTTCTCGTCCGCCAGGAAGTCCTTGGCGGAGGTTTGAGCGCAGGCGTCGAAGCCGAGCTTGTCCATCTCGTTCAGCATGTCGGTACGGACCGGGATCGAGCCCTTGTTGATGCTGAAGACTTTCTGGAAGTCTGTGCCCAGAGCAACCTTGGCCAGGTCCTGCTGAGCAGCGATGTCGCCCTTGCGATCCGCTTTCAACTTGAATACAGCCATCGAGTCGATGTTGTAGGTGAAGGCTTTTTCGGTGCCCGGGAACGGCACGCACTGGTAGTCCTTACCAGCAACTTTCTTCGCTGCGGTCCATTCGCTTTTCGCCCAGTCGCCCATCATCTGCATGCCGGCCTTGCCGTTGATGACCTCGGCGGCAGCGATGTTCCAGTCACGACCGGCGCGGTTCGGGTCCATGTAGCCGGTGAGTTTTTTCAGCTCGGTGAACGACTGGGTCATCTCAGGCCCGGAGAGGGTTTTCTGATCCAGGTCTACCAGGGCTTTTTTGTAACCGTCGGCGCCCATGACCGAGAGCACCACGTCTTCAAACACGGTGCTGTCCTGCCAAGGCTGGCCACCGTGGGCGAGCGCGATGAAGCCGGCGGCTTTGAGCTTGTCGCCGGCGGCGTAGAATTCTTCGAGGGTGGTCGGGGCTTTGTCGATCCCGGCTTTCTTGAACACTTCCGGGTTGATCCACAGCCAGTTGACGCGGTGAATGTTCACCGGCACGGCGACGTAATCGCCTTCGTATTTCACGGTGTCGGAGACTTTCTTCGACAGCAGGTCATCCCACTTTTCCGACTTGGCGACGTCGGTCAGGGTGTCGGTGCTGAGCAGGCCAGTGCTGCCCCATTCCTGGATGTCCGGGCCCTTGATCTGGGCTACGCCCGGCGGGTTACCGGCGACGGCGCGGCTTTTCAGTACGGTCATGGCAGTGGAACCGCCACCCCCGGCGACTGCGCCGTCCTTCCAGGTGAAGCCGTCTTTTTCGACTTGAGCCTTGAGGACATCGACCGCTGCTTTTTCACCACCCGACGTCCACCAATGAACGACTTCCACTGAACCTTTGGAATCGGCGGCAAGGGCGCTGAGGGGAAATGCACTGAGGGGAAGCAGCGAAGCGAGAGAAATGACAGTAGCGAGGCGAGAAATCGCGTTCATCGAGAAGTACCTTTCTTGTTGTTATGCATGCAAGTCTGGTGCTTGCGCTGCATAGGATTTTAAACAGGAGTCGTCCCTTCGCAGGTAACGAAGGGACGCGTGAATGTCACCGCATGGTTACATAGAGCCGCTCTGGGACAACCTCGCCAAGGCAGTGGCCATGCTCGGCGCCAGCGGCAGGCGCGGAATCAGCACGGCTTGCCAGGCGTGATAAAGATCGGGTTTTCCGCCCCAGATATCGGCGCTCGGCTGGTTCTGCGGATTGAGTTCATGGTGCCAACTGCCATCGCAGCGATCGATGAAATGACGGTCACAAAACTCCCAGAACAGTCGGTACCAGCTTTCGTATTGCGCCTCGCCCGTGCGTTTGAGCAGCGCGCTGGCGGCGGCGCTGGCTTCGCAGTGGGTCCAGTGCAAACGATGGCGAACCACCGCGCGGTTGTCCCAATCGAGGGTGTAGACAATCCCGGGCAGCCCGTCGACATCCCAGCCGTGACGGCAGTTGTGCTCGAAGAGTTTTTGCGCGTCGGTGACGAGCCATCCCGGCGTCAGCATTCCGGCCTGCACCCGCGCCGCTTCAAGGTGCAGCAACAGTCGCGCCCATTCGAAGCCGTGGCCCGGCGTGGTGCCGTAAGGACGAAAACCGTCGGCCGGGTTGTCGTGGTTGTAGTCGCGCAACGGCTGCCAGTCGCGGTCGAAATGCTCGACCACCAAGTAGTCGTTGGCGGCAGCGTGACCGTGGATCACACGCTCGACAATGCGTTGCGCGCGGCACAACCAGCGATTGTCTCGAGTGACATCGGCCAAGGCGAGGAAGGCTTCGGTGGCGTGCATGTTGCTGTTGGCGCCGCGATAGCGCTCTTCTTCACTCCAGTCGCGACTGAAGGATTCGCGCATCGAGCCCTCCTCCTCGCTCCAGAAATGCGTGTCGATGATGTTGATCGCGTCATCGAGCAAGGCTTGTGCGCCGGGTCGTTGCGCGACCACGGCGGAACTGGCGGCCAGGGCGACGAACGCGTGCAGGTACGCCGCTTTGCCGGTGTTGCCGTCGCGGTGTTCAGGGGCGGCGAACCAGCCACCGTGTTCGGCATCCTTCAATGGGCCGCTGAGTGCCTGGACGCCGTGATCGACCATCTCGGCGAAACCCGGCATGCCCTGGATATGCGCCATGGCAAAGCTATGGGTCATGCGCGCGGTGTTCATGGTTTCGGCGTGGGCGTTGGTCGGGAGACGGCCCTTTTCATCGAGATTGCCGAAACCTTCGGCAAGCTTCGACGCCTTGGCAAACGCCAGCAGGCGCAGGCCCTCGGCGGCGAGCCATTGCTGATGGGCCGGCGCGTTCAGCCAGCTGCTGAAGGCGGGTTGGAAGGTGTCCATGGGGTGCCTTTTTTGTTGTTATGACTGCGGGCAGTCTAAACAACGGGCGGTGGCGGGCTTGTAACGAAGGGGGCGAGTTATGTCACCAACCTGTGACATTTACCTTGAGGAATATGTTGAATCAAATGACGCCTTCGCGAGCAAGCCCGCTCCCACATTCAACTGCATTCCTTCAGAAGAAACTCGGTTGAATGTGGGAGCGGGCTTGCTCGCGAAGAACGATAACGCGGTCTAATTAGTCAACACTACGAGGCAACTGCAACGTCACCCGCAACCCGCCTTCACGCAGGTTTTGCAAACTGACCTCCCCGCCATGACTATGCGCAATGTTGCGCGCAATCCCCAACCCCAACCCATACCCCTGCTGCTGCCCGGCCAAGCGGAAGTGCGGCTCGAACACCTGCTCCAGCCGCTGCTCCGGCACACCCGGCCCTTCGTCATCGACATGCAGGACAAACGCGTTCTCATCGTCATCGATATGCAGATGCGCGTTCTGTCCGTACTTCAAGGCGTTGTCGATCAGGTTGCCGATGCAGCGCTTGAGCGCCAGCGGTTTGCCCGGGTACGCCGCCATCGCCCGGCCCTGCTGGGTCACACGGCCATTACCGGTGGGCGCCAGATACGGCTCCACCAGGCAATCGAGCACATGGTTGAGGTCCACCGGCTCGATGTTTTCGTGGATGTCGGTGTCTTTCACGCATTGCAGGGCGCCCTTGACCAGCAGCTCCAGCTCATCCAGATCGCGGCCGAACTTGGCTTGCAGCTTTTCGTCTTCGAGCAATTCGACACGCAGTCGCAAGCGGGTAATCGGCGTACGCAAATCATGGGAGATCGCGCTGAACAACTGGCTGCGTTCAGTCAGGTATCGGCTGATGCGTTCGCGCATGGCGTTGAACGCGCGGCCCACTTCAACCACTTCACTGCCACCGCCCTCTGCCACCGGCTCGACTTCCGCACCGAGGGACATGTCCCGCGCCGCCCGCGCCAGACGTTTGAGCGGCCGGCTCTGCCAGTGCACCAGCAGGCCGATAAACAACAGCAAAAAGCCGCTGGTGAGGACGATGAACCAGACTTGCTGCGCCGGCAGGCCTTGCTCTTCAAGGCTGGTGTAGGGCTCGGGCAACAGCGAAGCGATGTACAACCACTCGCCCGGCGCCATCTGGATTTGCGTGACCAGCACCGGCGGATTCACCGGCTCGAGCGTCAACGCGTAATGCGCCCAGGAGCGCGGCAACTCATCGAGTTTCAGGCCACCGTTGAAAATCCGCAGATCTTCGGGACTCACGAAGGTCACCGAAATATCCGTGTCCTGGCCGAGCGACTGGCGCAGCACTTCGTCCACCGCTTTGAGCACCGCTTCTTTGCGCGGGGTGATCGGCAGCACTTCCATGCCCAAAGGCTTGTCGTTCAGGGTCACCACAAAACGGGTGCCGCCCATGCTGCGCAACTGGTCGAGCACCAGCGGCCTGAACGCGACCGGCAGCGAGCGAAAGTAACTGACGCTGGCGGTCATCGAATGGGCGAGGCTGCGGGCGCTGGTGACCAGGCCTTCCAGCTGTGTGGCGCGCAGTTGCGAGACCCAGATCACGCTCGACAACGCCTGGGCGAACAGCACCGCCAGCAGGGTCAGCAACAACATCCGCCCGAGCAGCGAACGTGGCACTGGCACCTTTGCCGCAAGCTTGCGGAAAAACTCAGTGACCATTGCTGGCAACCACATTGGCTGCCAGTTGGTAGCCACTGCCGCGCACGGTGCGGATCAGCCGTGGCGGTTTTTCGGTATCGCGCAGGCGTTGGCGCAAACGGCTGACCGCCATATCGACGATGCGATCCAGCGGCATCAGATCGCGGCCACGGGTGGCGTTGCCGATAGTGTCGCGGTCGAGGATTTCCTGCGGGTGATCGAGGAACAGTTTCAGCAGGGCGAAATCGGCGCCGGAGAGAATCACTTCTTCGCCGTCGATGTGGAACAGCCGATGGCTGACCATGTCCAGCCGCCAGTCATCGAAGGCCAGCACTTCGCTGCCGGAACGTTCCTGACCGAACTGCGCGCGACGCAACAAGGCTTTGATGCGCGCCTGCAATTCACGGGGACTGAAGGGTTTGCCAAGGTAATCGTCGGCGCCCAGTTCCAGACCGATGACGCGGTCGGCTTCGTCGGAGCTGGCGGTGAGCATGATGATCGGCACCTGCGCCTGACGCGGGTGCTGGCGAATCCAGCGGCAGAGGCTGAAGCCGTCTTCGTCGGGCAGCATCACGTCGAGGATCACCAGATCGCTCGGCGCGTCGTTCATGGCTTGCCGGAAACCGGCGCCGTCGGGCGTGGTACGCACCTGAAAACCCGCGCGGGTCAGGTAGGTGTCCAGCAACTCGCGTATCTCTTGATCGTCATCGACCAACAAAATCGACTTGTTGACTGAGCTCACGGGGCGGCGTCCTTGTTGTTTGAATGGGCGGATTATGCCTTAAGCACCGATTTTACAAACACCACAAAACCAGTGTGGGAGCGGGCTTGCTCGCGAAAGCGGTGTGTCAGTCAACGAATGTGTTGAATGTTAAACCGTCTTCGCGAGCAAGCCCGCTCCCACATTTTTGATCGCATTTCAGGTCTGGTCGAGCGCCACACCCGCGCCAACCAACCCGGAATACGGCGCCGTCACCAGCCACACCGGTATCCCCTTGAAGTAATCGCTCATGCAGCCCTTGTCGGCAAAGCACCGCGCAAAACCGCTTTCAAGGAAGAAATCGGCAAACCGCGGAATCACTCCACCGACGATAAACACGCCACCGCGCGCGCCTGTGGTCAGCACGTTGTTGCCGGCCACGCGGCCGAGCCAGCAGCAGAACTGTTCCAGCACTTCCAGCGCAATCGGATCGCCTGCCAAACCGGCTGCCGTAATGGCTTCCGGCGTTTCGAGCACAGGCGTGTGACCGTCCACCGCGCAGATCGCCCGATAGACGCGCGGCAAACCGCTGCCGCTCAACGCCGTTTCAGCGCTGACATGGCCGATCTCGTTGAAGATGTGCTGCCACAGCTGAGTTTCCCGCGGGCTGCTCAGGGGTAGATCGACGTGACCGCCCTCGCCCGGCAACGCAGCGAAACGGCCTTCACCCAAGTCGAGCAACGTGCCAACACCCAGGCCGGTGCCCGGACCAATCACTACCGCCGGGCGCAACGGCTCCGGCGTGCCTTCGCAAACCACGCGGAATTCGCCCGGTTGCAAACGGGTCATGCCCAGCGCCATCGCCGAGAAGTCGTTGACCAGCAGCAGTTGATCGACCTGCAAGGTCTGGCAGAACGCCTTGCGACTGAGGCGCCAGTGATTGTTGGTGAACTTGAATTCATCACCACTCACCGGGCCGGCCACCGACAGGCACACCGAACCGATCGAACCCAACGCCAGACCGAGCCCGCTCAGGTAGAGCGCAATCGCCTCCTCCGGGCTGGCATGATCCGCCGTCGCCAGCACCTGAACCGATTCCAGCTGCTGGTTTTTCCACAACGCGAAACGTGCGTTGGTCCCACCGATGTCACCGACCAAAGCCAGTTTCAATTAAGCGTCTCCAGGGCAGAAGTAAAGGCGCTGGCGCCCTGCTCTGCGGAGCTGAAGGCCATGCGCATGAAACCAAACAGCTCGCGACCGCTGCCAATGTTGTTGCCCAACAGGCCCTTGGCAGGTTCGCGCGCGGCGAATTCGTCGGCGTCCACCTTAAGCTCCAGGATGCCTTTGACGCCATCGACGCGGATGATATCGCCCTCTTGCACCCGCGCCAAAGCGCCGCCCACGTACGCTTCAGGACTGACGTGAATCGCCGCCGGGATTTTCCCCGAGGCGCCGGACATGCGCCCGTCGGTGACCAGCGCGACTTTGAAGCCGCGATCCTGCAGCACACCGAGGAACGGCGTCATTTTGTGCAGTTCAGGCATGCCATTGGAGCGCGGGCCCTGGAAGCGCATCACCGCGACAAAATCCTTCTCCAGCAAACCGGCCTTGAACGCATCGGCCAGATCCTGTTGATCCTGGAACACCATCGCTGGCGCTTCGACGACCTGGTTTTCCAACGCGACCGCCGAAACTTTCATCACGCCACGACCGAGGTTGCCTTCCATCACGCGCAAACCGCCTTCCGGCGAGAATGCGCGCGCCACCGGACGCAGGATGTTTTCGTCGAGGCTTTCAATCGGGCCTTCGCGCCAGACCAGTTCACCGTTATCGAGGAACGGCTCTTTGGTATAGCGGCTCAGGCCGTGGCCGAGCACGGTGTTGACGTTTTCGTGGAGCAGCCCGGCTTCCAGCAGCTCGCGGATCAGGAAGGACATGCCGCCCGCGGCCTGGAAGTGGTTGATATCCGCTTTGCCGTTCGGGTAGACGTGGCTCAGGGTCGGCACGACTTCGGAGAGGTCGGCCATGTCCTGCCAGGTCAGTTGAATGCCCGCTGCCATCGCGATGGCCGGCATGTGCAATGTGTGGTTGGTCGAACCGCCGGTGGCGTGCAGCGCCACGATCGAGTTGACCAGCGAGCGCTCGTCGACGATTTCGCCGATCGGCATGAAGTCGCCGTTCTGCTTGGTCAGGCGCGTGACCTGGTGAGCCGCCTCGCGAGTCAGGGCATCGCGCAGGGGTGTGTTCGGGTTGACGAAAGAGGCGCCCGGCAAGTGCAAGCCCATGACTTCCATCAGCAACTGGTTGGTGTTGGCGGTGCCGTAAAAGGTGCAGGTGCCGGGGCTGTGGTAGGACTTCATTTCCGATTCCAGCAACTCTTCGCGCGAGGCCTTGCCTTCGGCATAGCGCTGACGCACATCGGCTTTCTGCTTGTTGGAAATGCCCGAGACCATCGGCCCGCCCGGCACGAAGATCGTCGGCAGATGACCGAAGCGCAACGCGCCCATCATCAGGCCCGGCACGATCTTGTCGCAGATGCCAAGCATCAGCGCGCCGTCGAACATGTTGTGGGAAAGGGCAACAGCGGTGGACAGCGCGATCACTTCACGGCTCGGCAGGCTCAGTTCCATGCCCGGCTCGCCCTGGGTCACGCCATCGCACATGGCCGGGGTGCCGCCGGCGAACTGGCCGACGGAACCAATCTCGCGCAAGGCTTTTTTGATCAGTTCAGGGAAGACTTCGTACGGCTGGTGCGCCGAGAGCATGTCGTTATATGACGAAACAATCGCGATGTTGGCGGAGTTCATCATCCGCAGGCTGTTCTTGTCTTCGGTGCCGCAACCGGCCACGCCATGGGCGAAGTTGGCGCATTGCAGCTTGCCGCGCATCGGACCGTCGCTGGCCGCACCGCGAATGAGCGCAAGGTAAGCCTCGCGTGTTGCACGGCTGCGGGCGATAAGCCGTTCGGTGACCTCAAGGACGCGGGGATGCATGTGTAGAACTCCAGGCTAACGGATGTGGCGACCTGATTGTCTATGCTGAACAAGCGCCGTTGTCGATGGGATGACAGACGGTTTTCTTGATCGGTCGGACCAGTTGATTCAGGTCACTCGTTGTAGATTGAACAAAATATTGCCATTAAAAAGGCTTGTTTTCTATTTTTATGCGAATAATCTTGTAATTCCAACAACAAAACGACGGCGGCCCTGTTAAATGACTCTTCGAATCGCAATCAATGGTTTTGGCCGTATTGGCCGCAACGTCCTGCGTGCACTGTATACCCAAGGTTATCGCCAGGATCTGCAGATCGTTGCCATCAACGATCTGGGCGACAGCGCGATGAACGCTCATCTGCTCAAGTACGACACCGTTCACGGCACGTTCGATGCCGATGTCCAGCACGATCAGGAAAGCCTGACCGTCAATGGCGACCGTATTTCCGTCAGCGCCATTCGTAACCCGGCCGACCTGCCCTGGGCCGCTGAAAAGATCGATGTCGTGTTCGAATGCACCGGTCTGTTCACCGACCGGGCCAAAGCCGCTGCGCATATTACGGCCGGCGCTCGCAAAGTGATTATCTCGGCCCCGGCCAAAGGCGCCGACGCCACTGTGGTTTATGGGGTGAACCACGACATTCTGCGCCAGTCCCACCAGATTATTTCCAACGCGTCGTGCACCACTAACTGCCTGGCTCCGGTAGCCCAGGTGCTGCACCGCGAGTTGGGCATCGAAAGCGGTTTGATGACCACGATTCACGCCTACACCAACGACCAGCACCTGACTGACGTCTACCACACCGACCCGTACCGCGCCCGTTCGGCCACCCAGAACATGATCCCGAGCAAGACCGGCGCCGCCGAAGCGGTCGGCCTGGTGCTGCCGGAACTGGCGGGCAAACTGACCGGTATGGCAGTGCGCGTTCCGGTGATCAATGTCTCGCTGGTGGACCTGACCGTGCAGCTGAAACGAGAAGCGAGCGCTGACGAAGTGAACGCGCTGCTCAAAGAAGCCAGCCAGCATTCGAAGATTCTCGGTTACAACACCCTGCCGCTGGTTTCCAGTGACTTCAACCACAACCCGCTGTCGTCGATTTTCGACGCCAACCACACCAAATCCAGCGGCAAGCTGCTCAAGGTACTGGCCTGGTACGACAACGAATGGGGCTTCTCCAACCGCATGCTCGATAACTGCCTGGCGCTGTGCAACGCCGAGTAAGCGAAGCTGACGAGTAGGAGCTGCCGAAGGCTGCTCCTACAGGACGCATTAAGCCTTGGAGCAACAGCCCATGATCGGTATCAGCTTTACGCAAAAGACCGTGGCGGCGCGCAAGCGTATCGCCTTGGTCGCCCATGACCACTGCAAGGTGTTTTTACTGGACTGGGCCGAGCGGCACAAAGACAAGCTCGCGCAACATGAACTGGTCGCCACCGGCACGACGGGGCTGTTGTTGCAACAACGCCTCGGCCTGCCGGTGGAAAGCATGATCAGCGGCCCGTTGGGCGGCGACCAGCAACTCGGCGCGCGAATCGCCGAGCAGCGCGTCGACATGCTGGTGTTCTTCTGGGACCCGTTCGAACCGCAGCCTCACGATCCGGATATCAAGGCGTTGCTGCGGGTCGCTGCAGTCTGGAACATTCCGGTAGCGTGCAACGAATGCAGCGCCGACTACCTGCTCAGCAGCCCGTTGATGGATCAGGCGCACTCACAGCGCATCCCGGACTACGCGACTTACCTGCTGGGCCGGGCATAAACCTTCACAATTCAATCCTTGACCACCCGAGCGGATGATAAGCATTATCATTCGCTCGAAATGGATCAGGTCCTCCCGTGAGTCAATCACGCTTCAATCACGTCTTCATCGCCCAGCGGGTTTCTCTGCTGCGCACGTTGGAGCGAATGGTCAACAATCACAGCACCGCCGAAGACCTCCTGCAGGAAACCTACCTTCGCGTGACCCGGGCGCTCAGCGAACGGACCATCGAACACCTTGAACCCTTCGTTTTCCAGACCGCCCGCAACCTGGCGCTGGACCATCTGCGTGCGCGGCGCATTCAGTCGCGCACGATGCTCGACGACGTCCCGCCGGACGTGCTGGAAAGCATCGCCGCCCCCGCCAGCAGTGCCGAGGACGCCGCCCATGCCGAACAATTGCTGGAGCGTTTGAACGTGAGCCTCGGTGAGCTCAGTGCCCGTCAGCAACAGATCTTCATCCTCAGTCGTCTGCACGGGCACAGTTATCTGGAGATTTCCGAAAAGCTCGGTGTGTCGTTGAGCACTGTGCAAAAGGAGTTGAAGCTGATTATGGCCATCTGCATCGGTGTCGCCGAGCGGGTAAACGGCGACTGAGCACGCAAGGCTTTGCTAACCTTGCCCATCTTCAAGCTTCACTAAAAAAACAGCCGTGCAAAGACACTGCCGAGGAAACACCGTGACGGACATCCACCGTTCCCCTCCGCCCTCCCCGGTGCGGGACGCCGCAAGCGCGATGGACCAGGCTTTGGACTGGTTGATCGTCATGGGCAGTCCGAGCGAAGAACAGACTCGCCAGTTCCACGAATGGCTGGATACCGATCCTTTGCATGCACAAGCGTTCGCCAAGGCCCAAGCGATCTGGGATGGCCCACAAGTCGTGCAATGTGCGCAAAACCTGGCCGCCCTGCCACCCAAAGTGACCGTGCTGTCGCGCCTGCGCCCGCACTGGAAACCGCTGGCCACCGCCGCCGTGCTGATCCTCGGTGTGTTCAGCTTCAGCAATTTGCCGATGCGCCTTCAGGCCGATCACTTGACCGTGGTTGGTGAACGCCAACGCCTGCAACTGGAAGACGGTTCGAAGGTCCTGCTCAATACCAATTCGGCGTTCTCCAGCACCATCAATGATCAAAGGCGTGTCGCACGTTTGTATCAGGGCGAGGCGTTTTTCGAAGTGCCGGCCCATCTCGGCCAGCCATTGGAAATCGACGCCGGCCCGGTGAAAGCCAGCGTGCACGACACGGCGTTCGCGGTGCGTTATCTCGACGGCGTGGCGCAGGTTCGGGTGCAGCGTGGCGATGTCGATTTGCTGGCAACCCGTGACAACGCACGGATCCGCTTGTCCGCCGGCGAGAGCATCAGCATCGGCCCCAACGGTTTCGACCGGCCCGCCAAGCTCGATGCCGCGACCGACCTGGCCTGGGTCCAGGGCCGGCTGGTGTTCGAGAACTGCCCGCTGAGCCAGGTGCTGGCGGAGCTGCGGCGTTACTATCCGGGCTGGATCATCAACAACAACGACCAGTTGGCGAACGTCGCCGTGACCGGCAATTACCGTCTCGATCAGCCGCTGGACGTGGTCCGGTCGCTGGCGCACATCACCTCGGCACGGCTCCAGGAATTCCCGGCGCTGGTGATCCTGAACTAAATGAGAATTATTTTTACTCGATAGCTGAAGCTCGTACGTCTCGTTATAGCCAATGCAATTGATTCGCATCTTTGGATGCCAATCAGCACCTATAAAGATTCGTGCGACACGGAGCGCTATCGATGTCCTCTCGCCTTACCCGCCACTCTTCCTCACCGTCCCGCGTGCTCTCGCTGTTGACCGCCGCCATCCTGATGGCCGGCAGCGCGCCGCTCATGGCCGCCACCGCCGCCGAGCAGCCGGCGCGCAACATGGGCGATTACGCGTTCGCCATCCCGCAACAGTCGCTGGTCTCGGCACTCAACGCCTTCACGGCGGTGACGGGCTGGCAGGTCGGCTTGCCGGCCGAACTGGCGCAAGGCGTAGCCTCGCCGGGTGCGCGAGGGTCCTTGTCGCCGGAGAAAGCCCTGGATCGCCTGTTGGTGGGGACCAACCTGAGCTATCGCAAACTGGGCAACCACAACATCGTCCTGGAGAAGCGCCTGAGCAGCGGCGCCCTCAACCTGCAACAGGTGACCATCAGCGCCACCCGTCAGGAACAAAGCATTGAAAGCGTGCCGGGCACCGTCACAGTTCACACCCGCGAAGAGCTGGACCGCAACAACGTCAACACCATCAAGAACCTGGTGCGCTACGAACCGGGTGTTTCGGTGGGCGGCGCCGGTCAGCGCGGCGGGATCAGCGGCTATAACATCCGCGGTATCGACGGTGACCGGATCCTGACCCAGGTCGACGGCGTCGAAGTACCCAACGACTTCTTCAACGGCCCCTACGCCAAGACCCAGCGCAACTACGTCGACCCGGAAATCATCAAACGCGTCGAAATCCTCCGCGGCCCGGCCTCGGTGCTCTACGGCAGCAACGCCATCGGCGGCGCGGTCAGCTATTTCACCCTCGATCCGGATGACATCATCAAGCCCGGCAAAGACGTCGGCGCCCGCCTGAAAACCGGCTACAGCTCCGCCGACGACAGCTGGCTGAAGTCCGCCACCGTGGCCGGCCGCGCCGATCAGTTCGATGGTTTGCTGCATTACAGCCAGCGCGACGGTCACGAAACCGAATCCTATGGCAGCAACAACGGTACCGGCCTGGCGCGCACCGCCGCCAACCCGGAAGACGTGCGCACTTCCAATGTGCTGGCCAAGATTGGCTGGAACTACAACGAAGATTCGCGCCTTGGCCTGACTTACGAAAAGTACAAGGATGATCGTGACACCGATCAGAAAAGTGCCTACGGCGGTCCGTACGACGCAGGCAAGCCTATTAATCCAAGCTTCCTGCCCGGCGGCATGTATCAGTGGCGCACCGGTAACGACACCATCACCCGCGAGCGCTTCGGCCTGGAACACAGCTTCGCCCTCGACAGCCTGCTGGTGGACAACGTCAAGTGGAGCCTGAACCATCAGGTGGCCAAGACCGACCAGAGCACCGAAGAGTACTACTACCCGTTCTCACGCAAAGTGCTGCGTACCCGGGAAACCCTTTACGAAGAAAAGCAGTGGGTGTTTGACGCACAACTGGACAAGGCTTTCAGCATTGCCGACACCGAGCACCTGCTGACCTACGGCACCACGCTCAAGCAACAGAAAGTCACCGGCTCGCGCAGCGGCAACGGCACCTGCCTAGCGGTCTTTGGCAGTTGCCGAACCGTTGGCGCCGTCAGCCCACTGGACGTACTGAAAAAGTCCAGCGACTTCCCGGACCCGACCGTCAACACCTACAGCCTGTTCGCCCAGGATCAGATCAGCTGGGACAAATGGACCTTCCTGCCGGGCCTGCGCTACGACTACACCGAGCTCCAGCCGCACATCACCCAGGAATTCATGAACACCGTTGCGGCCGATGGCCGTGGCACCGTCAGCAACGAGACCAAGACCTGGCACCGCGTGTCGCCGAAATTCGGCCTGACCTACGCCCTGACCGACCACTACACCTGGTACGGCCAGTACGCCGAAGGTTTCCGCACGCCGACGGCCAAGGCGTTGTACGGGCGCTTCGAGAACACCACCACCGGTTATCGCGTGAAACCGAACCCGAACCTCGAGCCGGAAACCAGCCAAGGCTTCGAAACCGGGCTACGCGGTAATTTCGAGTCGGGTTCCTTCGATGTGGCCGTGTTCTATAACAAGTACCGCGATTTCATCGAAGAAGATGCCATCACCCCGGGTTACAGCGAGCAGACCTTCCAGAGTGCCAACATCAAGCACGCCACCATCAAGGGCGCAGAGGTCAAGGGCCGTCTGAACCTCGACGCTTTCGGCGCGCCACAAGGTCTGTATACCCAGGGTTCGGTGGCCTACGCCTACGGTCGCAACAATGACAACGGCGAACCGATCAACAGCGTCAACCCGCTGACCGGCGTGTTCGGCCTCGGATACGACCAGGACAACTACGGTGGCTTGCTCAGCTGGACGCTGGTGAAGAAGAAAAATCGCGTCGACGACAGCAACTTCAAGTCGCCGGACGGCGTCAGCAGCCAGTTCAAGACGCCGGGCTTCGGCGTGCTGGACCTGACCGGTTTCTACAAAGTGACCGACGACGTGACCGTCAGCGCCGGGGTCTACAACCTGACCGACAAGAAGTACTGGTTGTGGGATGACGTGCGCGGTTACGACGGCGTCGGCGAGGCTTCGGTCATCAGCCCGGCCAATCTTGATCGCTTGACTCAGCCGGGTCGCAACGTTGCGGTCAATCTGGTCTGGGACATCTGATCCTGCCCACCTCGCTGCGCGGTTTTAATAGAACCGCACAGTGAGGTTTTTTTACGCTCAGGCGTCTTCTTGTTCGTCTCGTTACCAAGCGCCTCTTTTCTTCAAGGATTTCTCATGACTACCCAGGACACTGCTCAACGCCCGGCTTTGCGCTCGCAACGTTTGAATCAGGTTACCAACGAGCCACACACCAGACTCGATGCACTGGTGAAAGCTCACGCACCGTTCGAAACCCGGGCCAATTTCGCCCGCTTCGTGGTTGCGCAGTATTTGTTTCAGTCGGAACTGGTGGGGCTGTACAACGATGCCGAACTGATCGCCATCGTTCCTGACCTGCCGGCGCGCTGCCGTGCCGAAGCGGCCAAGGCTGACCTGGCTGATCTGGAAACGGAAGTGCCGGCGCCCGTCGCCGGAGCCGTGAGTCACCCGAGCAAAGCCGAAGCACTAGGCTGGCTGTTTGTTTCCGAAGGTTCGAAGCTTGGCGCGGCGTTCCTGATCAAGCGTGCAGTTGGCTTGGGCCTTAGCGAAACCTTCGGCGCCCGTCATCTCGGCGAACCGGCCGGTGGCCGCGCTGAAGGCTGGAAAAGTTTCGTCAAAACCCTGGATAGTCTGGAGCTCACCGAGCAGGAAGAAGCCGAGCTGGATAAAGGCGCCGTCGCTGCGTTCAACCGCTTTACTGTTCTGCTGGAACAGGCCTACGCCACCACCCCCGAACTCGCCTGACTGAATGCGATCCTGTGGGAGCGGGCTTGCTCGCGAAGGCGTAGGGTCAGCCGACATCAATGTTGACTGTCACACCGCCTTCGCGAGCAAGCCCGCTCCCACAGGAAATGCGTACATTCAAGACTCCATCAAAACCTGCCGATGTGCGCCGTACTGGTCACCCTAAGCCCCCATGTCTCGCCCAGCTGCCTCAAAACTATCCCGCCTGCTGTTCGGCGCACTCGCCTACATCAGCCTCGCCATCGGCCTGATCGCCATCGTCGTACCGGGCTTGCCGACCACCGAGTTCATCCTCCTGGCCGCCTGGGCCGCGACCAAGAGCTCGCCGCGCCTGAGTGCCTGGCTGGAAAACCATCGGTTGTTCGGCCCGATCCTCGTTAACTGGCGCAACGGCAAGATCGTCGCGCGTCGGGCCAAAGTCAGCGCCTCCGTCAGCATGCTGCTGTGCGCCGGACTGATGCTTTTCATGCTTGATCACGGCTGGCCGGTTTATCTCGCCATCGCCGGCATGAGCCTGGGCAATCTGTGGATCTGGTCACGACCGGAATCATTGCCGCAATCCTCCTGAAACACACCGCGATTTTTCCCTGTTTTACCGCGCTTTTCGGCACATTTTTCCGCGCAAACGTTCAACCATGACCGCTCGTCGGAGCCACCTTCATGCATCCTCCTCCCACGCCGATGGGCAGTGAATGGCGCTGAAGGGATTTGGCGAACCGGGTCGACCTCGACTCACAGCCAACACTTCATTCATTCGCGAGTTCGTCCTATGTTCGACTCTCTGTCCATCCGCCTGAAAATCGTTTTGCTCTCCGGTCTCTGCCTGCTGGGCGTGGTCGTCCTGATCGTCAGCATGAACTTCTACCAGACCAACCAGAACGATGAACTGGTCAGCGCCTCCAGCAGCAAAATGCTCACCGACAGCGTGCAGAACCTGCTTCAGGCCAAGGCTGCCGAACAAGCCGTGCGGGTGCAGAAAACGTTCGGCGAAAGCCTGCTGGTGGTAACTGCCCTGGCAGACCAGATCAAGGACATGCGCACCCTGGCCGCGAAGCGCTCGCTTGAGGCCGGTGCCCTGCGTGAAGAGTTGAACCAGAGCCTGAAAACCGCGTTCGAGCGCAACAGCAAAGTGCTGGGAATCTGGCTGGCGTTCGAACCCAACGGCCTCGACGGCAAGGACAGCGAGTTCGCCAATGACGCCGCTCGCCAGTCCAACGAAGCCGGTCGCTTCGCCAGTTACTGGAGCCGCGCCGGTGGTGCCGGGCTCAACACGATCATGGTCGAAGACGACATGACCAAAACCACCTTGAGCCTCAGCGGCACCCCTTACAACAGCTGGTACACCTGCCCCCGCGACAGCAAGCGCACCTGCCTGCTGGACCCGTATGCCGACACCGTCGGCGGCAAGGAAATGCTGATGACGACCATTTCCGTACCGCTGCTGGTGGACGGCAAATCCATCGGCGTGGTTGGCGTGGACATCGCCCTCGACGCCCTGCAGGCAGCGGCTGTCGATTCCCAGCGTGATCTGTTCAACAGCGCCGGGCACATGCTGATTGTCTCCGGCAGCGGCGTGCTCGCCGGTTACAGCGTCGACGCAAGCAAGGTCGGCAAAAGCATCGGTGAGACTCTGGGTGCGGAAGGCAAGGATGTCCTGCAATTGCTCAGCGGTGGCGCACCGAAAATCCTCGAACAAGGCGACTTGATCCGTGCGGTGTACCCGGTCAGCCCGATCAGCGATTCCAAAGCCTGGGGCGTGGTGATCGACCTGCCGAAACAAGTGCTGCTGGCCGATTCGGTGAAGCTGCAAACGGTACTCGATGACGCCCAGCAAAGCGGCACGATCGAAGCGGTGCTGGTGGCCGTCGCTGCTGGGCTCGTGGGTCTGTTGCTGATCTGGCTCACCGCGTCGGGCGTGACCCGACCAATCAACAGCGTGGCCGAGATGCTCAAGGCGATCGCCAGCGGCGACGGCGACCTGACGCAGCGTCTGCACTACGGCAAGAAAGATGAACTGGGCGAACTGGTGAGCTGGTTCAACCGCTTCCTCGACAAGCTGCAACCGACCATCGCGCAGATCAAACAGAGCATCACCGACGCCCGCAGCACCGCCGACCAGTCTTCTGAAATCGCCCGCCAGACCAGCGAAGGCATGCAGGTGCAGTTCCGCGAAATCGACCAGGTGGCCACTGCGTCCAACGAAATGAGCGCCACCGCTCATGACGTCGCCAACAGCGCCTCGAACGCGGCAAACGCGGCCAAAGGTGCGGATCAATCGGCCCGCGATGGCATGTCGATCATCGAACGCAGCACCCGTGACATCAATCAACTGGCCGACGAAGTCAGCAAGGCTGTGACCGAAGTCGAAGCATTGGCGGTCAACAGCGAGCAGATCGGTTCGGTACTGGAAGTGATCCGCAGCATCGCCGAACAGACCAACTTGCTGGCACTCAACGCCGCCATCGAAGCGGCCCGGGCCGGGGAAAGCGGTCGTGGCTTTGCGGTGGTGGCCGACGAAGTGCGCAACCTGGCCAAACGCACCCAGGATTCGGTGGAAGAAATCCGCCACGTCATCGAACGCATCCAGACCGGCACCCGCGGCGTGGTCGCCACCATGCACTCAAGCCAGACCCAGGCCCACAGCAACGCCGGGCAGATCCAGCAAGCGGTCCAGGCGTTGAGCAAAATCAGCGACGCGGTCACCGTGATCAGCGACATGAACCTGCAAATCGCCAGCGCCGCCGAACAGCAAAGCGCCGTGGCCGAAGAGGTCAACCGCAACGTCTCGGCGATCCGCACCGTCACCGAAACCCTGACCGGCCAAGCCACCGAATCGGCGCAGATCAGCAGCCAGCTCAATTCCCTGACCAACCATCAGATGAAACTGATGGATCAGTTCCGGGTGTAGAGAACCACCACAAATCCCTGTGGGAGCTGGCTTGCCTGCGATAGCGGTGTGTCAACCAACTTAGATGTCGGCTGACACACCGCTATCGCAGGCAAGCCAGCTCCCACAGGGTCAGGTGTTCGGCCGACAATCGGCGTTTTCATCTAATCGAGTAGTGTTTTGGACTATGCTCGGGCTCTCGCTCAGGAGGGCTTTCGATGACTGATTTACTCACGTCCATTCAAGCCGCACTCGGCTTGCCCCGCACCCCGATTCCTTTCACCTCAAACGGCGCCCTGCCCTCGGCGTTTGCCGTCACCGACCTGGCCTGCGCCAGCATCGCCGCCGCCGGCCAGGCTGCCAGCGAATGGCTGCAGCAGCAGACCGGTCGCTTGCCCAGCCTTGAAGTCGATCGGCGCCTCGCGTCTTTCTGGTTCGCAATGTCGATCCGTCCGGTGGGCTGGAGCGTTCCGCCGCTGTGGGACCCGGTTGCCGGCGACTACCCGACCCACGACGGCTGGATCCGCCTGCACACCAACGCACCTCATCACCGCGCAGCCGCCGAAAGCGTACTCGGCGCTTGTGCCGACCGCGCCGCCGTGGCGAGCAAGGTTGCGCAATGGGCGAAAAGTGACCTGGAACAGGCCGTGGTCGACGCCGGTGGCTGCGCGGCTGAAATGCGTACCTGGGCGCAATGGCAAGCGCACCCCCAGGGTTTGGCCGTGAACGCCGAGCCGTTGATTCAGTTCTGCGCCGGTAACCCTCAACAACCGAAATCGTGGAAAGGTTGGGTGGCGCAACCCCTGGCCGGGATCAAGGTGCTGGACCTCACGCGCGTGCTCGCTGGTCCCGTCGCCAGTCGTTTTCTCGCAGGCCTCGGTGCCGATGTCTTGCGTATCGATCCACCGACCTGGAACGAACCGGGCGTGGTGCCGGAAGTCACGCTGGGCAAACGCTGCGCAAGGCTGGACCTGCACAACCATGACGATCGAGCGGTGTTCGACAGCCTGCTCAAGGACGCTGATATCTTGCTCCACGGCTACCGCGCCGACGCACTGGAAAGGCTGGGTTACGGTGTCGCCGAGCGTCAAAAACTGACGCCAGGCCTGATTGATGTGTGCCTCAACGCCTACGGCTGGAGCGGGCGATGGCAGAACCGTCGAGGCTTCGACAGCCTGGTGCAGATGAGCAGCGGGATTGCCGAAGCGGGGATGCAGTGGAAGAAAGCGGACAAGCCGATGCCGTTGCCGGTGCAGGCGCTGGATCATGCGACCGGGTATTTGATGGCGGCTGCGGCGATCACCTTGTTGGGACGGGGAGGATCGGCGCGATTATCGTTGGCGCGGACGGCGAAGTTGTTGATCGAACAGGGTGCAGGGACGGATGAACCGTTGCGCGCAGAGGACGAAAACGATCAGGGCATGTTGGTTGAGCAGACGTCATGGGGGCCGGCGCATCGGTTGCAAGTGCCGCTGAAAATCACCGGAACGCCATTGCAGTGGGCGATTCCGGCCGGGGAATTGGGTTCCCATCGCCCACAGTGGTAGTGACTGTACCGGCCCCTTCGCGAGCAAGCCCGCTCCCACATTTGACCGAGTTCACCCAAACAAAACCGGTCCCTGTGGGAGCGGGCTTGCTCGCGAAAGCGGACGAAAATTCAGTACAAATTCCGGATCAGCTCAGTCAGACCGGCTCAATGATGTCCAAAGCACCTGCGCCGCATACCCTCGAAAAGGTCGCCAGACCTCAGCCCGAGCCAACAACTCCCGAGCCGTCACCCGCGCACCTTCAACCGCCGCCAATGCCTTGATCAACCCCACATCCCCACCCGGAAACGCATCCATCTCCCGCAACTGCCGCAACGCAATGTACTGCGCCGTCCAGTCGCCAATCCCGTGCAACGCCAGCAACCGCGCCACACCGCCCTCACGCCCCGGTTCAAACAACAACGGATCATCAAGCAACGCCTGAGCCACACCCGACAACGTACGGCCACGACTTTTCGGCATGCCCAACGTCGCCAGATCCGTCTCCGCCAAAATGCTCGCCTCAGGAAACACATGAGTGACACCGGGCAGAACAGATGCCAGAGGTTGCCCATACTGCGCCACCAGTTTCCCCGCCAGCCGGATCGCCGCGCCCACCGTAATCTGCTGACCCAACACCGCACGGATCGCCAGTTCCAGACCGTCCCACGCCCCCGGAACCCGCAACCCCGGCCGCTCGGCAATCAACCGCGCCATCAACGGATCAGTCTTCAACTGTCGATGGATCGTCGGCAGGTCCGAATCCAGATCAAACATCCGCCGCAGCCGCGCAACGATCTCCGGCACCGCCGCCGGGTCAGGAAAATCCAGCGTCACTTCAAGTGAGTTCGAAAATCCGGGCCCGATAGAAAACCTGCCGTGAACGCCATTCAAACCGATGCTGCGCGAGTAAACGCCATCAATCACCGTTTCCATGCCGACCACGGCCCGCGCCGACAAAAAACCCAGCATCGCCGGCCAGTCATAGGGCGGCTGATACTCCAGCAGCAACCTCACAGCGACAGCAAGCCGCTATACAACCCATAGGCCGCCAGCCCGGCGCCGGTGATCACGCAGGTAAAAATCCCTTTCTCGAGGGTCGTGAACAAGGGTTCGCCCTGTTCGTGTTTGGCCTTGGCGAACAGAATCACCCCCGGCGCATACAGCAGCGCCGAGAGCAGCAAATATTTGACCCCGCCGGCATACAGCAGCCACACCGCATAACCCAGGGCAATGCCGCCGATCATCAGGTCCTTGGTCCGTTCCGCCGACGCGTGTTCGTAGGTTTCACCCCGCCCGCTCAACAGCACCGCATACGCCGCCGACCACAAATACGGCACCAGAATCATCGAGGACGCGAGGTAAATCAGGCTGGTGTAAGTCCCGGCGGAAAACAGCGTGATCAGCAGGAAGATCTGGATCATCACGTTGGTCAGCCACAGCGCGTTGACCGGCACACGGTTGGCGTTTTCCTTTTTCAGGAAGGCCGGCATGGTTTTGTCTTTCGCCGTGGCGAAGAGGATCTCGGCGCAGAGCAGTGCCCAGGACAACAGCGCACCGAGCAGCGAAATCGCCAGGCCAATGCTGATCAACAACGCGCCCCACGGCCCGACGATGTGTTCCAGCACGGCCGCCAGCGACGGGTTCTGCAGGTTGGCCAGTTGCGGCTGGCTCATGATCCCCAGCGACAACACATTCACCAGCACCAACAGCGCCAGCACGCCGAGAAAACCAATGACCGTCGCCCGCCCGACATCGGAACGTTTCTCCGCCCGCGCCGAATACACACTGGCGCCCTCGATGCCGATGAAGACGAACACGGTCACCAGCATCATGTTGCGCACCTGATCCATCACGCCACCGAAAGTCGGGTTGCTGCGGCCCCAGATGTCGCGGGTGAAAATGTCGGCTTTGAACGCCACGGCGGCGATCACGATGAACATGATCAGCGGCACGATCTTGGCCACGGTAGTCACTTGATTGATGAACGCCGCCTCCTTGATCCCGCGCATCACCAGAAAATGCACGGCCCACAGCAACACCGACGCGCAGCCTATGGCGATGGGCGTGTTGCCCTCGCCAAACACCGGAAAGAAATAACCGAGGGTGCTGAACAGCAACACGAAGTAACCGACGTTGCCCAGCCAGGCGCTGATCCAGTAACCCCAGGCGGACGAGAAACCCATGTAATCGCCGAAACCGGCCTTGGCATAGGCGTAGACCCCGGAATCCAGCTCGGGCTTGCGATTGGCCAGCGTCTGGAACACGAAGGCCAGGGTCAGCATGCCCACGGCGGTGATGGCCCAACCGATCAATATCGCGCCGGCATCGGCTCGGGCCGCCATGTTTTGCGGCAAGGAAAAAATCCCGCCGCCAATCATCGATCCCACCACCAGCGCGATCAGCGCGCTGAGGCGAAGCTTTTGCGTCGGTTGCGACATTCCAGCGTCTCCTTTTTCCTCGTCACAAAGGGATAACTTTAACTTAATAGATAAACGGTAATAACGTTTATTAATTGATGGCAATTCGCGTCTTTTTATTTATAGCCGATGCTTCTATAGCCAAGGCCAGCAATAGCAATTTTTTATGCAGATCCTTATACATCCATTCAATAATGAGACAAGTGTCAAAAATTTGCGGAAACCGAAAAACAAACTAGCTTAAAAACTCCAAGCAATAGGAGTTATTCCTGCTTGATCTGGCCGAGGCCTCTGGATAGGGCTTTTCCGGCGATACCGCTATGCCCGTCGAAGATTCACAAGTCTGTCATTAACAATGGAATGTGCCCATGCACTGATCTATGTCAGCTGATTGAACTGCTAACAGAATTAATCTGTTGTCTCTTTTCTCCTGCATTGGAGTCATGCAATGTCTGAATCCCCCGGAAAACTGAAACTCGGTGCACTTGTTGCGTTGGTTGTCGGCTCTATGATTGGTGGCGGGATCTTCTCTTTGCCCCAGAACATGGCCGCCAGTGCCGACGTCGGCGCCGTGCTGATCGGTTGGGCCATCACCGCCGTCGGCATGCTGACCCTGGCCTTCGTCTTCCAGACCCTCGCCAATCGAAAGCCTGATCTGGACGGCGGGGTCTATGCCTACGCCAAGGCCGGGTTCGGCGACTACATGGGTTTCTCGTCCGCCTGGGGTTACTGGATCAGTGCGTGGCTGGGCAACGTCGGTTACTTCGTTCTTCTGTTCAGCACCCTCGGCTACTTTTTCCCGATATTCGGCGAAGGCAACACCGTTGCCGCTGTAATTGGCGCTTCAGTGCTGCTCTGGGGCGTGCACTTCCTGGTGCTGCGCGGGATCAAGGAAGCGGCGTTCATCAACCTGGTGACCACCGTCGCCAAGGTCGTGCCGCTGCTGCTGTTTGTCCTGATCGCGATTTTCGCCTTCAAGCTGGATATCTTCACCGCCGACATCTGGGGCGTGAAAAACCCGGACCTGGGCAGCGTAATGAACCAAGTGCGCAAGATGATGCTGGTCACCGTCTGGGTGTTCATCGGCATCGAAGGCGCGAGCATTTTCTCGGCCCGAGCGGAAAAACGCAGCGACGTCGGTAAAGCCACCGTGATCGGCTTCATCACCGTGCTGCTGTTTCTGGTGCTGGTGAATGTGCTGTCGCTGGGCATCATGACCCAACCGGAACTGGCCAAACTGCAAAACCCGTCGATGGCCGCGGTGCTGGAACACGTGGTCGGTCAATGGGGCGCGGTGTTGATCAGCGTCGGCCTGATCATTTCCCTGCTCGGGGCGTTGCTGTCGTGGGTGCTGCTGTGTGCGGAGATCATGTTCGCTGCCGCCAAGGACCACACCATGCCGGCGTTCCTGCGCAAGGAAAACGCCAACCAGGTGCCGGTCAATGCCTTGTGGCTGACCAACGCGATGGTGCAGCTGTTCCTGATCGTCACCCTGTTTTCGGCCAGCACTTACCTGTCGCTGATCTACCTCGCCACCTCGATGATTCTGGTGCCATACCTGTGGTCCGCGGCGTATGCGCTGCTGCTGGCGGTGCGCGGCGAGAGTTATGAAAACGCGGCGGGTGAACGCAGCAAAGACCTGTTCATCGGCGCCGTGGCGTTGATTTACGCGGTCTGGCTGATCTATGCCGGCGGGGTCAAATACCTGCTGCTCTCTGCCCTGCTCTATGCCCCCGGCGCGATCCTGTTTGCCAAGGCCAAGCTCGAAGTCAACAAACCGGTTTTCACCAACGTCGAGAAGCTGATTTTCGCCGCAGTCGTCGTGGGCGCCCTGGTGGCGGCTTACGGGCTGTATGACGGTTTCCTGACCCTGTAACACCTGACTCATTTGTCATCTGGAGGAACACGGTAATGACCACGGAAAAAGTTAAGTACGGCGTACATTCCGAAGCCGGCAAACTGCGCAAAGTCATGGTTTGCTCCCCCGGCCTGGCCCACCAGCGGCTGACCCCGAACAACTGCGACGAACTGCTTTTCGATGATGTGCTGTGGGTCGCCCAGGCCAAGCGCGACCATTTCGACTTCGTCACCAAAATGCGTGAACGCAACATCGACGTGCTGGAAATGCACAACCTGCTGACCGACATCGTCGCGATTCCCGAAGCGCTGGACTGGATTCTGGAACGCAAGGTCACCGCCAATTCGGTCGGCCTTGGTCTTATCAATGAAGTCGGTTCGTGGCTGCGCAGTCTGGAGCCGCGCAAGATCGCCGAGTTCCTGATTGGCGGCGTGTCCGCCGATGACCTGCCGGACAGCTTCGGCGGCAAGACCATTCAGATGTTCCGCGATTTCCTCGGCCACTCCAGCTTCATTCTGCCGCCGCTGCCCAACACCCAGTTCACCCGCGACACCACCTGCTGGATTTACGGTGGCGTGACGCTGAACCCGATGTACTGGCCGGCGCGTCGTCAGGAAACCTTGCTGACCACGGCGATCTACAAGTTCCACCCGCAGTTCACCAACGCCGACTTCGAGATCTGGTACGGCGATCCGGACAAGGAACATGGCAGTTCCACCCTTGAAGGCGGCGACGTCATGCCGATCGGCAATGGCGTGGTGCTGATCGGCATGGGCGAACGTTCGTCTCGCCAGGCCATCGGTCAACTGGCGGTGAACCTGTTCAAGAACAAGGCTGTGGAACGCATCATCGTCGCCGGCCTGCCGAAGTCCCGCGCAGCGATGCACCTGGACACTGTGTTCAGTTTCTGCGACCGCGACCTGGTCACGATCTTCCCGGAAGTCGTGAATCAAATCGTCGCCTTCACTCTGCGACCTGACGAAAGCAAACCGGGCAGCATCGACATTCGCCGCGAAGAAACCAGCTTCCTCGACACCGTGGCCAAGGCCCTCAATCTCAAAGCATTGCGCGTAGTGGAAACCGGCGGCAACAGCTTCGCCGCCGAACGCGAACAGTGGGACGACGGCAACAACGTGGTGGCCGTGGAGCCTGGCGTGGTGATCGGTTACGACCGCAACACCTACACCAACACCCTGCTGCGCAAGGCCGGTATCGAAGTCATCACCATCAGCGCCGGCGAATTGGGACGCGGCCGTGGCGGGGGCCACTGCATGACCTGCCCGATCATTCGCGACCCTATCGACTATTAAACGACCATCCCCCGGCCGCACTGACCCGGTAGCGGCCGGGCCGATTACCGAACTCAAGGAGAATCATCATGGCGTTCAACATCCACAACCGTAACCTGCTCAGCCTGGAGCACCACACGCCCCGTGAGCTGCGTTACCTGCTCGACCTGTCCCGCGACCTCAAGCGCGCCAAATACACCGGCACCGAGCAGCAACACCTCAAGGGCAACAACATCGCGCTGATCTTCGAAAAGACCTCGACCCGCACCCGTTGCGCCTTCGAAGTCGCGGCCTATGACCAGGGCGCCAACGTCACTTACATCGACCCGAATTCCTCGCAAATCGGCCACAAGGAAAGCATGAAGGACACCGCCCGCGTACTCGGGCGCATGTACGACGCCATCGAATACCGTGGCTTCAAGCAGGAAATCGTCGAGGAGCTGGCCAAGTTTGCCGGTGTGCCGGTGTTCAACGGCCTGACCGACGAGTACCACCCAACGCAAATGATCGCTGACGTGCTGACCATGCGTGAGCACGCCGACAAACCGATCCACGAGATCAGCTACGCCTACCTCGGCGATGCGCGCAACAACATGGGTAACTCGCTTTTGCTGATCGGCGCCAAGCTGGGCATGGACGTGCGCATCTGCGCGCCGAAAGCCCTGTGGCCCCTCGACGATCTGGTCTCGCGCTGCAAGCAATACGCGGAAGAAAGCGGCGCCCGCATCACCTTGACCGAAGATCCAAAAGCAGCGGTCAAGGGCGTGGACTTCATCCACACCGATGTTTGGGTGTCGATGGGTGAACCGGTCGAAGCCTGGGCCGAACGCATCCAGCAACTGCTGCCCTACCAGGTCAACGCGGAACTGATGAAAGCCACCGGCAACCCGCGCACCAAGTTCATGCACTGCCTGCCCGCGTTCCATAACAGCGACACCAAGATCGGTAAACAGATTGCCGAGCAGTATCCGAACCTGTCCAACGGCATCGAGGTCACCGACGACGTGTTCGAGTCGCCCGCCTGCATCGCCTTCGAGCAAGCGGAAAACCGCATGCACACGATCAAGGCGATCCTGGTATCGACCCTGGCTGACCTGTAACGGCTGACCCGGCTCCCACTGACAAAACACGGTCAATGTGGGAGCGGGCTTGCTCGCGAAGACGGTGTATCAGGCAACATTTATGGTTCTGACACGCCGCCTTCGCGAGCAAGCCCGCTCCCACACTTGATCCGGTTTCGACAGGAGGACCGGATCGCTCGCAATTTCTTTGTTTAGAAGGACTAAATCATGCGTATCGTCGTTGCTCTGGGCGGTAACGCCCTGCTCCGCCGTGGTGAACCCATGACCGCGGACAATCAACGCGCCAACATCCGGATTGCCACCGAGCAAATCGCCAAGATTTACCCCGGCAATGAACTGGTCATCGCCCACGGCAATGGTCCGCAGGTCGGCCTGCTGTCGCTGCAAGCGGCGGCCTACACCTCGGTTTCGCCTTACCCGCTGGACGTGCTCGGCGCCGAAACCGAAGGCATGATCGGCTACATCATCGAACAGGAACTGGGCAACCTGCTGGACTTCGAAGTGCCCTTCGCCACCCTCCTGACCCAGGTCGAGGTCGACGCCAACGACCCGGCGTTCCAGAACCCCACCAAACCCATCGGCCCGGTGTACGCCAAGGCCGAGGCGGAAAAACTCGCCGCCGAAAAAGGCTGGGCGATTGCCCCGGACGGCGACAAATTCCGTCGTGTGGTGGCCAGCCCGAGACCGAAACGCATCTTCGAAATCCGCCCGATCAAATGGCTGCTGGAAAAAGGCAGCATCGTGATCTGCGCCGGCGGTGGCGGCATCCCGACGATGTATGGCGCCCACGGCAAACTGCAAGGCGTGGAAGCGGTGATCGACAAGGACCTGTGCTCGGCGCTGCTGGCCGAACAGCTGGAAAGCGATCTGCTGGTGATCGCCACCGACGTCAATGCCGCCTTCATTGATTTCGGCAAACCGACCCAGAAAGCCATCGCCCAGGCGCATCCGGACGACATGGAAAAACTCGGTTTCGCCGCCGGCTCCATGGGTCCGAAGGTCCAGGCTGCCTGTGAGTTCGCGCGCCATACTGGAAAAGTCGCGGTGATCGGTTCACTCTCGGACATCGAAGCGATCGTCCAGGGCAAGGCCGGTACGCGTATCACCACGGCGAAACCTGGCATAACTTATTTATAAGGAGAAACGTCAATGGCAACGTTCGAGCCCGGTCACTTGCACATCGAGCGCCACGCGCTGACCCCTGATGATGTCAACTACAACGTGCACCTCGACTATGAGGTCACGCAGGATCCCAAGAAAGGCAAAGGGATGCTGTTCACCATGCACGGCAGCCTGCAGGGAAAGGACATGACGGAGACCTTCTTTCTGGCCAAGGAGGAGGCTTACAACTTCGCCAACAACGTGACGAAAATCGCCGAGAAGTACGGAATCCCGAAAACACACAGCCAGATCGGCTCGGTTCACAAGCACTACGATTTAATGTTTGAAGACATCCGGAAGCAGTTGGATATGAAATCCGGCGACCCGGTAAACCTTGAGAACTTCGAATAGCCCTATTCCCCTGGATGAACGCTGTACCTGTGGGAGCGGGCTTGCTCGCGAAGGCGGTGTGTCAGGCAACATTTATGGTTACTGACACACCGCCTTCGCGAGCAAGCCCGCTCCCACAGGGGATCATCGTTGCGTTGAAGTCCTGCGCCAGATTTCACCATTCGCCCGCCCCAAGGCATAATTGCCACCCTCCGCACTCCAGAACCAAAATCGCCCCATGCGTATCCACGTCAGCTTCATCGACCGCGTCGGCATTACCCAGGAAGTCCTGGCCTTGCTCGGTGGGCGCAATCTCAATCTGGATGCGGTGGAAATGGTTCCGCCCAACGTCTACATCGACGCCCCGACCCTCAGTCCCGAGGTGCTCGAAGAGCTGCACGATGCGTTGCTCAGCGTGCGGGGTGTGCAAGCGATGACGGTGGTCGATATCCTTCCAGGTCAGCGCCGGCACTTGCAGCTCGACGCATTGCTTGCGGCGATGACCGATCCGGTGTTGGCACTGGACAGCGCCGGCAAGGTGCTGCTGGCGAACCCGGCACTGATCGCCCTGTACGGGCGTGAACCTGCCGGTGAAAGTGTGGCGGATCTGTTTGCCGATCCCGCCCTGCTCGACACCCTGCTGGAACAGGGCTTTCGCTTGCCGTTGCGCGAGATCACCGTCAACGGCCAGACCCTGTTGCTGGACGCCACGCCGATCACCGACGCCGGCGCGCTGCTGACGCTGTATCAACCGAACCGCATCGGCGAACGCCTCTCGGCGCTGCACCACGACCATGCCGAAGGGTTCGACGCGTTGCTCGGCGAATCCCCGGCAATTCGTACCCTCAAGGCCCGCGCCCAACGTGTAGCGACACTTGATGCGCCGTTGTTGATCCAGGGTGAAACCGGCACCGGCAAAGAACTGGTGGCCCGCGCCTGTCACGCCATCAGCGCTCGGCACAGTTCACCGTTTCTGGCATTGAACTGCGCGGCATTGCCGGAGAACCTCGCCGAAAGCGAACTGTTCGGCTATGCACCCGGCGCCTTCACCGGCGCGCAACGGGGCGGCAAACCTGGGTTGATGGAACTGGCGAATCAGGGCACGGTATTTCTCGATGAAATCGGCGAAATGTCGCCGTACTTGCAGGCGAAACTGCTGCGTTTCCTCAACGACGGCAGCTTCCGGCGTGTGGGCGGCGATCGCGAGGTGAAGGTCAACGTGCGGATCCTCAGCGCTACGCACCGCGATCTGGAAAAAATGGTCAGCGAAGGCACGTTCCGCGAAGACTTGTTCTATCGCCTCAACGTCCTGAACGTCGAAGTCCCGCCGCTGCGCGAACGTGGTCAGGACATTTTGCTGCTGGCCCGGTACTTCATGCAGCAGGCCTGTACGCAGATTCAGCGGCCGGTGTGTCGTCTGGCTCCGGGCACTTACCCGGCGCTGCTGGGCAACCGTTGGCCAGGCAACGTGCGGCAACTGCAGAACGTGATCTTCCGCGCCGCCGCGATTTGCGAAAGCAGCCTGGTGGACATCGGCGACCTCGACATCGCCGGCACCTCCGTGGCGCGCCAGAGCGACAGCGAAGTCGACAGTCTGGAACAGGCGATGGAAGAGTTTGAAAAAACCCTGCTGGAAAAACTCTACGTCAGCTACCCCTCGACCCGGCAACTGGCCAGCCGCCTGCAAACCTCCCACACCGCGATCGCCCATCGGTTGCGCAAGTACGGCATACCCAACAAACCATAAGCCTTACTCAGTCAAAAATGTGGGAGCGGGCTTGCTCGCGAAAGCGGAGTGTCAGTCGACATAGATGTTGAATGTTGAGCCGCCTTCGCGAGCAAGCCCGCTCCCCCATGTACTTCGTCGCCTTCAAATCGAGTTCAAAAACGACCTCCATCTGTACTGAAAGCGCTACAGCGGAATGATATCGATACACCCCTTCCCGATCACCGCTGTGCAAGGCTTTGATCCACCTAGACTTTTTTCTTCCCTTCAAGCTGTAGCGATTTCGCTACAGACAACTCGTCTCCATCTCGCACAAAACCCCATAATCTATTGATTTATAAGAAATAAATAACATTGGCCGCAAAATTGCTTAGTAACCGCCCATAAAGCAGGGCTTTTGCCCAAGCATTCAATCGCGTCCACCAGACGAGTCTGGCCCCTTAGGAGTTTCCATGAGCGAGTTGCGTTTTACTGAAGATCACGAATGGCTGCGTACCGAAGCTGACGGCAGCGTCACCGTCGGCATCACCGCTTTCGCACAGAACGCCCTGGGCGACGTGGTTTTCGTACAACTGCCTGAGCTGCAGTCCTACGACAAAGGCGCAGAAGCCGCCACCGTGGAATCGGTAAAAGCCGCCAGCGGCGTGTTCATGCCACTCGATGGCGAAGTGCTTGAAGTCAACCCGGCGCTGGACAGCAGCCCGGAGCTGGTCAACGAAGATCCGCTGGGTGAAGGCTGGTTCTTCCGCTTCCAGCCAAGCGACGCCTCGGCTGTCGCCAAACTGCTGGATCAGGACGCTTACGACCGTCTGATCAAAGCCAACGCCGAAGCCTGAGGAGCGCGAACATGACTCAAGTAAACCTTACGACCGCCAACGAATTCATCGCCCGCCACATCGGCCCGCGCGCCGGCGACGAGCAAGCGATGCTCAACAGCCTCGGTTTCGACTCGCTGGAAGCCCTGAGCGCCAGCGTCATTCCGGACAGCATCAAAGGCACCAGCGTGCTGGGCATGGACGATGGCCTGAGCGAAGCCGACGCCCTGGCGTTGATCAAAGGCATCGCCGCCAAGAACCAACTGTTCAAGACTTACATCGGCCAGGGCTACTACGGCACTCACACGCCGTCGCCAATCCTGCGCAACCTGCTGGAAAACCCGGCCTGGTACACCGCGTACACCCCGTACCAGCCAGAAATTTCCCAGGGCCGTCTCGAAGCGCTGCTGAATTTCCAGACGCTGATCAGCGACCTGACCGGCCTGCCGATCGCCAACGCCTCGCTGCTGGATGAAGCCACCGCCGCTGCCGAAGCCATGACCTTCTGCAAACGCCTGAGCAAAAACAAAGGCAGCCACGCGTTCTTCGCCTCGGTTCATTGCCACCCGCAAACCCTCGACGTGCTGCGCACCCGTGCCGAGCCATTGGGCATCGACGTCGTCGTCGGCGACGAGCTTGAACTGACTGACGTGACGCCGTTCTTCGGCGCTCTGCTGCAATACCCGGCGAGCAACGGCGACCTGTTCGACTACCGCGCACTGACCGAACGCTTCCACGCCGCTAATGCACTGGTTGCCGTCGCCGCAGACCTGCTGGCCCTGACCGTGCTGACCCCGCCAGGCGAATTCGGCGCCGACGTGGCCATCGGCAGCGCGCAACGCTTCGGCGTACCGCTGGGCTTCGGTGGCCCGCACGCTGCTTACTTCTCTACCAAAGACGCGTTCAAGCGCGACATGCCGGGCCGTCTGGTCGGTGTTTCCGTGGACCGTTTCGGCAAGCCGGCCCTGCGCCTGGCCATGCAGACCCGCGAGCAACATATCCGCCGCGAGAAAGCCACCAGCAACATCTGCACCGCGCAGGTTCTGTTGGCCAACATCGCCAGCATGTACGCCGTGTATCACGGCCCGAAAGGCCTGACGCAGATTGCCAACCGCATTCATCACCTGACCGCGATCCTCGCCAAAGGCTTGAGCGCACTGGGCCTGACCGTCGAACAAACCAGCTTCTTCGACACCCTGACCCTGAACACCGGCGCCAACACGGCCAAACTGCACGACAAGGCGCGTGCGCAGCAGATCAACCTGCGCGTAGTTGATGGCGAGCGTCTGGGCCTGTCCCTCGACGAAACCACTTCGCAAGCTGATGTGGAAACCCTGTGGGCCTTGCTCGCCGACGGTAAAGCGCTACCGGACTTCGCCGCCATCGCCGCTTCGGTTGTTAGCGCAATCCCGGCCGCTCTGGTGCGTCAATCGCCGATCCTCAGCCACCCGGTGTTCAACCGTTATCACTCGGAAACCGAGCTGATGCGCTACCTGCGCAAGCTCGCCGACAAGGACCTGGCCCTGGATCGCACCATGATCCCGCTGGGTTCCTGCACCATGAAACTCAACGCTGCCAGCGAAATGATCCCGGTGACCTGGGCTGAATTCGGTGCCCTGCACCCGTTCGCTCCGGCCGAACAAAGCGCCGGCTACCAGCAACTGACCGATGAACTGGAAGCGATGCTCTGCGCCGCCACCGGTTACGACTCGATCTCCCTGCAACCGAACGCCGGTTCGCAAGGTGAATACGCCGGCCTGCTGGCGATTCGCGCTTATCACCAGAGCCGTGGCGAAGACCGTCGCGACATCTGCCTGATCCCGTCCTCCGCCCACGGCACCAACCCGGCCACCGCCAACATGGCTGGCATGCGTGTGGTCGTAACGGCTTGCGATGCCCGCGGCAACGTCGACATCGAAGACCTGCGCGCCAAGGCCATCGAGCACCGCGAACACCTCGCTGCGTTGATGATTACTTACCCGTCGACCCACGGCGTGTTCGAAGAAGGTATCCGCGAAATCTGCGGCATCATTCATGACAACGGCGGCCAGGTGTACATCGACGGCGCCAACATGAACGCGATGGTCGGCCTCTGCGCGCCGGGCAAGTTCGGCGGCGACGTGTCGCACCTGAACCTGCACAAAACTTTCTGCATCCCTCACGGTGGCGGCGGCCCGGGTGTCGGCCCGATTGGCGTCAAGTCGCACCTGACCCCGTTCCTGCCGGGCCATGCCCAGATGGAGCGCAAGGAAGGCGCGGTCTGCGCGGCACCGTTCGGCAGCGCGAGCATTCTGCCGATCACCTGGATGTACATTCGGATGATGGGCGGCGCGGGTCTCAAGCGTGCTTCGCAATTGGCGATCCTCAATGCCAACTACATTTCCCGTCGCCTCGAAGAGCACTATCCAGTGCTGTACACCGGCAGCAACGGTCTGGTGGCGCACGAATGCATCCTCGACCTGCGTCCGTTGAAAGACAGCAGCGGCATCAGCGTCGATGACGTCGCCAAGCGCCTGATCGACTTCGGTTTCCACGCCCCGACCATGTCGTTCCCGGTCGCCGGCACGTTGATGATCGAGCCGACCGAAAGCGAATCCAAGGAAGAGCTGGACCGCTTCTGCGACGCCATGATCCGCATCCGCGAAGAAATCCGCGCAGTGGAAAACGGCACCCTGGACAAGGACGACAACCCGCTGAAAAACGCTCCGCACACCGCCGCGGAAATCGTTGGCGATTGGACGCATCCGTACAGCCGCGAACAAGCGGTGTATCCGGTCGCGTCGCTGATCGAAGGCAAGTACTGGCCGCCGGTCGGTCGCGTCGACAACGTCTTCGGCGATCGCAACCTGGTTTGCGCCTGCCCGTCGATCGAAAGCTACGCTTAAACAAGTGGGGGCGGGTTCGCTCGCCCCACTCAAGAACACCGCATCCCCCCCTGTGGGAGCGGGCTTGCTCGCGAAAGCGCTGGAACAGTCACCATCAATGTTGCCTGACACACCGCTTTCGCGAGCAAGCCCGCTCCCACAGGGGTCCGTGTAACGCCTCAAATTTCCGCCAATTCCTATAACAAGAAACCGGAGAACAACCATGTCGTTAAGCGTGTTCGACCTGTTCAAGATTGGCATCGGCCCCTCCAGCTCCCACACCGTCGGCCCGATGCGCGCCGCTGCGCGTTTCGTCGAAGGTTTGCGCCGTGAAGGGCTGCTGGCCGCCACCACCTGCGTCAAAGTCGAGCTCTACGGCTCACTCGGCGCCACCGGCAAAGGACACGGCAGTGACAAGGCTGTGCTGCTCGGCCTGGAAGGCGAACACCCGGACACCGTGAACACCGAAACCGTCGCCGCCCGTCTGCAAGACATTCGTGGCAACGGTCGCTTGAACCTGCTCGGCGAACACAGCATTGCGTTCAACGAGAAAGAACACCTGGCGATGATCCGCAAACCGTTGGCCTATCACCCCAACGGCATGATTTTTCGCGCGTTCGACGCCGCGGGCCTGCAGATCCGCAGCCGCGAGTACTACTCGGTCGGCGGCGGTTTCGTGGTCGATGAAGACGCCGCCGGCGCCGACCGTATCGTCGAAGACGCCACACCGCTGACCTTCCCGTTCAAAAGCGCCAAGGACCTGCTCGGTCATTGCGCCACTTACGGCCTGTCCATCAGCCAGGTGATGCTGACCAACGAAAGTGCCTGGCGCCCGGAAGCGGAAACCCGCGCCGGCCTGCTGAAGATCTGGCAAGTGATGCAGGACTGCGTCGACGCCGGTTGCCGCAACGAAGGCATCCTGCCCGGCGGGTTGAAGGTCAAACGGCGAGCGGCAGCG
This sequence comes from Pseudomonas sp. LBUM1670, assembly GCF_059695695.1. Lineage (NCBI taxonomy): Bacteria > Pseudomonadati > Pseudomonadota > Gammaproteobacteria > Pseudomonadales > Pseudomonadaceae > Pseudomonas > Pseudomonas sp. LBUM1670. Next base: position 4,455,487 of record NZ_CP166783.1, read on the forward strand.
CTGCATCGGCAACTGTGCCAGAACCCGGAATCGTCGTTGCGCGATCCGCTGTCGGTGCTGGACTGGGTCAACCTGTACGCCCTGGCGGTCAACGAAGAAAATGCCAACGGCGGGCGCGTGGTCACCGCGCCTACCAACGGTGCAGCGGGCATCGTCCCGGCGGTTTTGCATTACTACATGCGCTTCATCCCCGGCGCCAACGAAGACGGCGTCGTACGCTTTCTGCTGACGGCCGCCGCCATCGGCATTCTCTACAAAGAAAACGCCTCGATCTCCGGTGCCGAAGTCGGCTGTCAGGGTGAAGTCGGCGTGGCCTGCTCCATGGCGGCGGGCGCCTTGTGCGAAGTACTGGGCGGCACCGTGCAGCAAGTGGAAAACGCCGCCGAAATCGGCATGGAACACAACCTCGGCCTGACCTGCGACCCGATCGGCGGGCTGGTGCAAGTGCCGTGTATCGAGCGCAACGCCATGGGTTCGGTGAAAGCCATCAATGCGGTGCGCATGGCCCTGCGCGGCGACGGTCAGCACTTCGTCTCCCTCGACAAAGTCATCCGCACCATGCGCCAGACCGGCGCCGACATGAAAAGCAAATACAAGGAAACCGCCCGTGGCGGTTTGGCGGTCAACATTATCGAGTGCTGATGCGCGCTCATTGCATCTGCACACTTTTTTCAGGAGCTGGATATGTCCACCGAACAACTGTTGAAAACCCCGTTGCACGCACTGCACATCGAACTCGGTGCCCGTATGGTGCCGTTTGCCGGCTACGACATGCCGGTGCAATACCCGCTGGGCGTGATGAAAGAGCACCAGCACACCCGTGATCAGGCCGGGCTGTTCGATGTCTCGCACATGGGCCAGATCCGCCTGACCGGCGCCAATGCCGCCAAGGCCCTGGAAACCCTGGTGCCGGTGGACATCATCGACCTGCCGGTGGGCATGCAGCGTTACGCGATGTTCACCCACTCGACCGGTGGCATCCTCGACGACCTGATGGTCGCCAACCTCGGTAACGACGAACTGTTCCTGGTGGTCAATGCGGCCTGCAAGGATCAGGACCTGGCGCACCTGCGTCAGCACATCGCTGATCAGTGCACGATCGAGCCGTTGTTCGAAGAACGCGCATTACTGGCCCTGCAAGGTCCGGCGGCAGTCACCGTGCTTGCGCGCCTGGCGCCTGAAGTGGCGAAGATGACTTTCATGCAGTTCGCCCGCGTGAAACTGCTGGGTGTGGACTGCTTTGTCAGCCGCTCGGGTTACACGGGTGAAGACGGTTTCGAAATTTCCGTGCCGGCCACTGATGCCGAAGCCCTGGCTCGTGCCCTCCTGGCCGAACCGGAAGTCGCGGCCATTGGCCTCGGCGCCCGCGATTCACTGCGCCTGGAGGCCGGCCTGTGCCTCTACGGCCACGACATGAACACCAAAACGACCCCGATCGAAGCCAGCCTGTTGTGGGCCATCTCCAAGCCTCGTCGTGCCGATGGTGCGCGGGCCGGCGGCTTCCCTGGCGCTGAAACCGTATTCGCCCAGCAACAAGCCGGTGTCAGCCGCAAGCGCGTAGGCCTGTTGCCGCAGGAACGCACACCGGTGCGCGAGGGTGCAGAAATCGTCAACGAAGCGGGCGACATCATCGGCACCGTTTGCAGCGGCGGGTTCGGCCCGACCTTGGGCGGCCCCTTGGCCATGGGTTACCTCGACAGCGCTTACATCGCCATCGACACACCGGTGTTCGCGATCGTTCGTGGGAAAAAGGTGCCAATGCTTGTAAGCAAAATGCCATTTGTGCCACAACGCTACTATCGTGGCTGATTGACTGTTTCTATAAGTAACGCGGTTGCGTTAACAGTGCACTAATGTGTAACGCAATCGCCATAAAATAGTGCATGTCTCTGGCTCTAAGCTTCGTTTATGAACTTTGCTTATAACGATCGAAAACAATTGAACACCGCTATCGCATAAGCCAGCACTAGTTGGCGCGCGATGCCACCAACACGAGCAAAACCGGGCCTCTCACAGGGCTTGTTTTTTCTCCCGTAGTTGGCGTAGAGTTTATTCACTGTGTTTGCATGGGTCGCTTGGAATCGTGACCTGGGCAGTAGCCTACAAGTTAGCTACATCCCGTTCGACGTCTTCTTACTCTCCTGCAACCAGCCCCAGTACTCTTTCATGAGAAGGAGACTGTCATTAATTTTTGCGTCAAAGGAAATAAGAAATGTCCCAACGTCAGAGCGGTACCGTCAAGTGGTTTAACGACGAGAAAGGTTTTGGTTTTATCACTCCAGAAAGCGGTCCGGATCTGTTCGTGCATTTCCGCGCTATTCAGGGCAACGGCTTCAAGAGCCTCAAAGAAGGCCAGAAAGTGACCTTCATCGCCGTGCAAGGCCAGAAAGGCATGCAGGCTGACGAAGTTCAAGCAGAAGCCTAACCTTCTGTTACGAAAAAGCCCCTGATGCTGACATCAGGGGCTTTTTTGTGCGCGTAAATCCGTAAAATGGCTTTTTTTTCGCAGAGAACCCTGCCATGTCGAAACACCTGCTCAAACCACAGGGCGACTTTCCCGCCGCGACCCTGGGTCGCCGCCTGGCAGCGATGTTTTATGACTTCCTGTTGTGCACCGCCCTGCTGATCGTGACCAGCGGCGTTTACAAGATGATCCAGATGGCGATCATCGGCGAAGACAAAATGCGCACGCTGACCGAAGCCGGCGCGCTGGACGGTGATCCGTTGTTGTCGACGGTGTTGTTGTTCGTGCTGTTCGGCTTCTTCGCCAAATTCTGGACTTGGTCCGGCCAGACGCTGGGCATGCAGGTGTGGTGCATTCGTGTGCAGAATGCCGATGGCTCATCTATCAGCCTGTGGCAGGCGCTGCTGCGGTTCGTCGTGTCGATCGCATCCTTGCTGTGTGTGGGCCTGGGGTTTATCTGGTCGCTGTTCGATAAACAGAAACGCAGCTGGCATGACATGTATTCCAACACCCAGCTGGTGCGGATCCCGAAGAAAACAAAGTAACTGCGGATAGCAAAAATCACTGTGGGAGCGGGCTTGCTCGCGAAAGCGTTGTGTCAGACAACATCTATGCTGTCTGATACTCCGCTTTCGCGAGCAAGCCCGCTCCCACAATTTTTTTGCGACTTGACTGATAAATCTCAGGCGTTACCGGCCAGCTTCATCCGCGCAGCCTGGGTGAAGTCGAGCATCCGCTTCAACGGCCGAATTGCCTGCGGGATCAGCGCCGGATCAACAAAGATCTCGTTCGTCCCTTCTTTCAAGCTCTTCAGCACGCGCTCAAGCGTATTCATCGCCATCCACGGGCAATGTGCGCAACTGCGGCACGCCGCGCCGTTACCCGCCGTTGGCGCCTCGATGAAGACCTTGTCCGGGCACAGCTGCTGCATCTTGTAGAAGATGCCACGGTCAGTGGCGACAATCAGCGTCTTGTTCGGCAGGCTTTGTGCCGCAGCGATCAGCTGACTGGTGGAACCGACGGCGTCCGCCAGTTCGATCACCGAAGTCGGCGATTCCGGATGCACCAGAATTGCCGCATCCGGATACAGCGCCTTCATGTCTTCAAGCTGCTTGGATTTGAACTCTTCGTGAACGATGCAGGCACCGTCCCACAGCAACATGTCCGCGCCGGTCTTGCGCTGGATGTAGGTGCCCAGGTGTTTGTCCGGGCCCCAGATGATCGTCTCGCCGTTATCCATCAGGCTTTCGACGATTTCCAGCGCACAGCTTGAAGTCACGACCCAGTCCGCCCGGGCTTTGACCGCTGCTGATGTATTGGCGTACACCACGACAGTGCGTTCCGGGTGCTGATCGCAAAACGCCGAGAACTCATCCACCGGGCACCCCAGATCCAGCGAGCAGGTCGCTTCCAGCGTCGGCATCAGCACGCGTTTTTCAGGATTGAGGATTTTGGCGGTTTCACCCATGAACTTCACGCCGGCGACCACCACGGTCTTGGCCGGGTGAGCATTGCCGAAGCGGGCCATCTCCAGCGAGTCGGAGACACAGCCACCGGTTTCTTCAGCCAGGGCTTGAATGACCGGATCACAATAAAAGTGGGCAACCAGCACCGCGTCCTGAGCCTTAAGCTCGGCGGCGATGGCAGCACGGTAATAGGCCTCCTCCTCGACCGTCAGCGGCTTGGGCTGCTTGGCGTCGAGGTGGGCTTGAACCAGAAGGCGTTCGGAAATCTGCGTCATGTTCGCAAGACCTGCAGGCGCATTCGCGCGAAAGTCGAGTATACACCCGGCTCCGGACCCTTCAGGGTACCGCCGGGAAAGTGAGTATTCATCAGGCACGGAGAGCGTTGAAGCTGCGCAAGGCTACAGAATATCCCGTGGATGCAAAAGATGATTCTGACCTGCGTCATGCGGTGCCGCCCCGAACCGGGCCGACCTTAAATCGCGTGCAAAAAAAAATCCGGAAATCCTCACTTGCGTGGGCCTTCCAGACTTTTAAAACTGCTACAAAAATGGTGGGTCGTGTGGGATTCGAACCTACGACCAATTGGTTAAAAGCCAACTGCTCTACCAACTGAGCTAACGACCCGCTGTGTGGTGGCGCGTATAATACTGATTTTTAACGGTTATTCAACACCTAATTTGAAATAAATCAGAAATAAGGTGTTGGATCGCTGATTCCGGCGGTCGCGAAGCCTTCCGCACGCAGTCTGCAGCTGTCGCATTTGCCGCATGCACGACCATTATCGTCCGCCTGATAGCAGGAAACGGTCAGGCCATAATCAACGCCCAGCTTCACACCCGCCTCGACGATTTGCGCCTTGCTCAGGTTTTGCAGTGGGGCCTGGATACGGAAGCCATTGCCTTCCACACCGGCCTTGGTCGCCAGATTGGCCATGCGTTCGAAAGACTCGATGAACTCGGGACGGCAGTCCGGGTAACCGGAATAGTCCACTGCGTTCACACCAATGAAGATGTCACGCGCGCCCAGCACTTCGGCCCAACCCAGCGCGAGGGACAGAAACACCGTGTTGCGCGCCGGCACGTAAGTCACCGGAATACCTTCGCCAGCCTCTTCCGGCACGTCGATGCTGCTGTCGGTCAGTGCCGAGCCACCGATGCCGTTCAGGTTCAGACCGATCACCTTGTGTTCGACTACACCCAAATCCCGGGCAACACGCTCGGCGGCGTACAATTCGGCATGGGACCGCTGACCGTAGTCGAAGCTCATGGTGTAGCAGCTGTAGCCTTCAGCACGAGCCATGGCCACGACGGTTGCCGAGTCCAGACCACCGGACAGCAAAATGACCGCACGTTTTTCAGCAGTGTTCAGTGGTTCCGTCATATCAGCGCCCCGGCTCGTCATTCCAAAGATATTTATGCAGCTGCAATTGCAGTCGTACTGGCAGGTTGTCCGCCACCACCCAATCCGCCAGATCCCGAGCATTCAGGTCATGGTGGCTTGGCGAGAACAGCACTTCGCCGGCACGCCGGTCCAGACCGTACTGAATCAGCTTCGACACGGCCCAGTCGTAGTCTTCCCGCGAGCAGATGACAAATTTCACCTGATCGTTGGGCGTGAGCAGTTCGACGTTCTCGTAGAGGTTGCGATGCGCTTCCTTCGAACCCGGGGTTTTCAGGTCGACAACGCGACTGACCCGTGAATCTACCGCCGAGATATCCAGTGCACCACTGGTTTCCAGTGACACTTCGTAACCGGCGTCACACAACTGCTTGAGCAATGGGATGGCGTTGGGTTGTGCCAGCGGCTCGCCGCCGGTGACACAGACATAACGCGGGCGGAAACCGGCCACTTGCTCGAGGATATCGTCGAGCGTGCGAACAGTGCCGCCAGAGAACGCATAGGCGCTGTCGCAGTATTGGCAACGCAATGGGCAACCGGTCAGGCGCACAAAAACAGTGGGCAGCCCGGCGGTCCGCGTTTCACCCTGCAACGAGTAGAAAACTTCGGTGATTCTCAATGTTTCTTGCATAGTCGCCACGGGCATAACAGCTAAACAGGCTGTCCGCCTCCGTCAGGCACTTCAAGGAACCCCGCCAATGCGCAGATCCCAAAAAGCGTGTTTCATAAAAAGGGCGTGAATTCTAACGAAAAAACCCGCGACAAGCGCGGGTTTCTTCGAAACGGGTCTGGCAGGCTTACATGCGCTGCAGATCGCGTTGGGCCAGCTGAGCGGCGGAAGTGCCCGGATATTGGGACACGACCTGCTGCAGAATGCCTTTGACCTTGTCGGGATGACCGAGGCGGCGCTCTACATCAGCTAGCTTGTACAGCGAGTCAGGCACTTTGTTGTGCTTTGGGTACAGCTGCGAAACCTTGGCAAATGCCTGACCTGCACCCTGCAGATCGCCTTTGGCCAGGTTCACTTCGCCCAACCAGTATTGGGCATTGCCCGCGTACTGGCTGTTCGGGTATTTGCGCAGGAAAGCGGCGAAGGCCTGGCTGGCCTTGTCGAAATCCTTGGCCTTGATCAGGTCGAAGGCTGCATCGTAATACAGTTTTTCCTTCGCCGGATCCGCCGGTTCGCTACCCGCGGCAGGCGCTTGAGTGGAAGTGGCAGCGGCTGCCGCCCCCGCACCTGCGCCAGCTGCCGCACCGGGGGCGTTCAAATCGCCACCGGTAGAAGAATTCTCAGGAGTCGCGGCTGGTGCAACGCCGGTTCCTATGCGCCGATCAAGATCCTGATATCGCTCCAGGTTTTCCTGCTTCATGCGCGCTACATCGTTTTGCAGAACTTCGATGATGCCTTGTTGGCGCGAGATCTGCTCCTGCATCGATTGCAGTTGGTTGAACAGCTCGCCCTGTGCCGAGACAGGGGCCGAAACCCCTCCCCCGGCATAGGCGCCGTTCGTACCGTAACCCGCAGGCGGATAACTGCTCCCGCTATTGTTATAGCCGGAGTCATTATCGACCACAGGAACCGCAGCCCACACCGCAAGCGGTGCGAGACTGAGAGCCAAAACAGTTACAGCACGACGGCACGTTCGCATGACGAATTACTTACGCAGTTCGACGCGACGGTTTTGAGCCCAGGACTGCTCGTCGTTGCCGGTAGCAACTGCACGCTCTTCGCCGTAGGAAACCAGTTCCAGCTGAGCTGGGGAAACACCTTGCAGTACCAGGTAGCGTTGAACGGCTTTCGCACGACGCTCGCCCAGTGCCATGTTGTACTCACGAGTACCACGTTCGTCGGTGTTGCCTTCCAGAACAACGCGAGCGCCGTTTGCTTTCAGGTCTTTGGCGTGAACGTCCAGGGAGCGCATGGCTTCTGGCTTCAGGTCCGAGCTGTCGTATTCGAAGTAGAAGGTGGTGATTGCGCGCAGAGCAGCTTCTTCGCTCAGGGAGCCATCAACGGCACCAGTGTTAGCGCCGTAACCAGCGTTTGGATCGACAGCGCCTTCACCGGCATTGTCGCCGCCTTTGGACGAGCAACCTACAGCTACAGCCATGGCCAGAGCCAGCGCAGCAAATTTACCAAACTTCAGCATTTCCATCGTGAAACTCCTAATGAACCCCAGTGTGTTAAGTAAAACGTGTAGCGCCGCGTCAGTTCAGGTAAGGGGACCAGGACGGTTCTCTGACTTCGCCTTGTGCGGTAGGAAGCGGGAGCCTCACGCGTCCATTAATGGACACGAGCATCAAGACTCCCCGGCCCTGCTGGCGGGTGGCGTAGATTACCATGGTGCCGTTGGGCGCAACAGTAGGCGACTCGTCCAGAGTGCTATCAGTGAGGATTTTTACGCTTCCGCGCTGCAAATCCTGGGCCGCCACCTTGAAATTAGTGAAGCCATCCTGGCGGTGAATCATCACCAGGGTCTTTTCATCAGCCGAAAGCTTCGGGTTGGCGTTGTAGTTACCGATAAAGGTCACACGCTCCGCGCCGCCGCCGCCCACGCTGGTTTTGTAGATCTGTGGCTTGCCGCCACGGTCTGACGTGAAGTAGATGGTCGAACCATCCTTACCCCAGAACGGTTCGGTGTTGATGCCGGGACCGTTGGTGACGCGAGTGATCTGACGCGAACCCAGGTTCATCACATAAATGTCCGGGTTACCGTCTTTCGACAGCACGAACGCCAGGCGATTGCCATCCGGCGACCAGGCAGGCGCTCCATTCAGGCCTTCGAAGTTGGTGATCTGCTCACGGCGACCGGTGTCGATGTTCTGCATGAAAATACGCGGACGCTTCTGCTCGAACGACACATAAGCGATGCGCTTGCCATCCGGTGCGAAACGCGGCGACAGGATCGGCTCGCGCGATTGCAGCAGGGTCACGGCGCGGGCACCGTCATAGTCCGAACGTTGCAGCGTGTAACGCGTGTTCTTCTCGGAGAAACGCTCTGCCGTCACGTACAGCAGACGAGTCGAGAACGCACCTTTGATACCGGTGAGTTTTTCGAACGACTGGTCCGCAATGTAGTGCGACATGTCGCGCAGTTGATCAACGCTGCCCGACACGCTACCGGTCAGCACTTGCTGTTCGGTAGCGACGTTGAACAACGCGTATTGAACCTGCAGGCGACCGCCCGCCGGAGCGATGCTGCCGACCATGACGTACTGGGCGCCCAGCGCCTTGAAGTCACGGTAGATGATTTCGCTGGCCTGGCTCGGCTGGCTGATCATGTTCTGCTTTGGAATCGGCGAGTAGTAACCCGAGTTACGCAGGTCGTTCCCGATGATTTCCGCCATATCGTCCGGCAGCACGCTGCCGCCCTGGTTGCCGAACGGTACGACGGCGATCGGAGTAGCCCGATCGCTGCCGCTGGTGACCAGAATGTTTTTTTCATCTGCCGCCGCTATCCCTGCCATGCAGCAGATCACGACCAGCATTCCTCGAAGAAGGTTTCTCACAAGGCTAGATCCTCAGGTGTGAATGTCATCTTGAATGAACGATACGGGGCGAAATCGCCCGGCTTCATTCCCTGCATTTCTGTCAAACGTCCAATATTCTTCACCGCCGCTACAGCCGAAGCGTCAAACGGACCGTCGCCACTGGACCTGGACACGCTGACCGAAGTCACCGTACCGTCCGGCAACATGCCGATTTGCAACACGACCGTCATGCCTTTGCGTGCCGAAGGTGGACGAGCCCAGCCTTCCGCTGCACGCGCACGAATCAGGTCATCGAAACTGCCGGCGACTTCGTCACCCTGCTCATCCGCCAAGGCCTGCTGACGCTGCGGCGTGTCGGAAAGCAAATCTGCCAGGGCCTGAGCCTTTTTCTCTTCGGCGGATTTACGTGCCGCTTCCTGCGATTTCTTCTTCGCAGCATCGGCAGCAGCTTTCTTCTTCGCGTCTTCGGCGACTTTCTTCTTCGCCTCTTCAGCTTCAGATTTCTTCTTGGCGTCTTCCGCGGCTTTCTTCTTCGCGTCTTCGACGATCTTTTTCTTGGCTTCTTCAGCGGCCGCTTTCTTGGCCTCTTCTTCAGCCGCTTTCTTGGCTTCTTCTTCAGACTTCTTCTTGGCTATATCAGCCAATTGTTTCTCTTCAGCCTTTTTGGCTTCGGCGGTCTTCTTCGCTTCATCGGCTTTCTTGGCTTCATCAGCCTTTTTAGCCTCTTCCGCTTTCTTCGTCTCGTCGGCCTTCTTGGATTCTTCGGCTTTTTGAGCCGCGTCTTCCTTCTTTTGTTCCGCAGCCTTGATCGCTTCCTGCTCGATCAACTTCTGTTCCATCTGTTCGACTTCGGTCTGGCGCGCGGCGGATTTCTTCGCCTCACCCGCAATCTTCTGATTGGTCTGGGTGGTCGCCTGACTTTTCGATTTCAGCTGGTACAGGGTTGCCTGGACAATCGGCCTGGCCGGCGGCAGCTCCGGTGTGAAGGCAAAACTGACGAACAGCATGCCAAACACCAGCACGTGCAAGACAATTGCCCAGACACTAGGCCAGAAGTAGCTTTCCGAGGCTGTTGGCTCTCGCTGTTGCTGCATCAGGGCGCCTCGGTAATCAGGCCAACGTTACCGACGCCGGCTTTCTGCAACCCGCCCATGGCGCCCATGACGGAACCGTAATCAACGGTCTTGTCGCCGCGGATGAACACTTGGGTACGCTTGCCGCCTTCAGTACCGGCGCGAACGATCTTGGTCACGGCGTCAGTCATCTGCGGCAAGGTCATTGCCTTGTCCTGCTGCTTTTGTGTGTCGACTTCGCTGCCAAGGTTCCAGTAGTAGGTCTTGTCAGCCTTGATCGAAATGGTCAGGACCTGGGTGTTGTTGTCCTGCGGCAAGGCTTCGCTGGAAACCTTGGGCAGATCAACTTTCACGCCCTGATTGAGCATCGGCGCGGTCACCATGAAGATCACCAGCAGTACCAGCATCACGTCGATGTAAGGCACCACGTTCATCTCGGCGACCGGCTTGCGCTTTTTGCGAGCTCGAGCGATTAAAGCCATTGGAAATTACCTGCTTATTCTTCGCTGGTGTGCACTTTGCGGTGCAGGATCGCCTGGAATTCATCGGCGAAGGTGTAGTAACGACTGGTCAGCGTTTCGCTGCGAGCGGCAAAACGGTTGTAAGCGATAACGGCCGGGATGGCGGCGAACAGACCGATCGCGGTAGCAATCAGTGCCTCGGCGATACCTGGAGCCACAGTGGCCAGGGTCGCTTGCTGGGCAGTTGCCAGACCACGGAAGGAGTTCATGATGCCCCAGACCGTACCGAACAGACCGATGTACGGGCTGACGGAACCGACGGTGGCGAGGAATGGCAGGCTCTGCTCGAGCTTTTCTTCTTCGCGGGAAATGGCGACGCGCATGGCGCGGGCCACGCCTTCCATGACCGCTTCCGGGTCAACGCCTGGCTGCTGGCGCAGACGGGAGAATTCCTTGAAGCCGGCGCGGAAGATCTGCTCGACGCCCGAATCCGGATCAGGGTTGCTGCCGGCCTGACGGTAGAGTTTGGACAGATCGATACCCGACCAGAAGCGCTCTTCAAAGCTCTCCAGGGCACGTCGACCGGCGCGCAGCAAGTTGCTGCGCTGAAAGATCATGATCCATGAGGTCACCGATGCGGCTACCAGGATCAGCATTACCAGTTGCACCACGATACTGGCATTGCTGACCAGGCTCCACATGGAGGAATGGTCGACGACGTTAGCTTCCACGCTTTATCTCCTGCTTTGAGTGTGTACCCGCGCCGCTCACGTCGGCAAAGGCCGCACGTAGAGCTTCGGGAATGGCCCGGGGTTTCAAACTGTTAGTGCGCACACAGGCCACCAGAAACTGCCCTTCGCAGAGCAGCGCATTATCCGTGGCTCGCCTGACCTGCTGTTTGAAGCGCAGGCTGACACGGTTCAATTCGATTACTTCAGCGCTTACCAGCAGTTCGTCGTCCAGTCGCGCCGGCGCGTGATAACGCGCTTCGCTGGAATGCACGACAAACAACAGGTCCTCTCCTGCCAGCTGGGATTGGGCAAAGCCCAGCTCCCGGAGCCGCTCGGTTCGAGCCCGTTCCATAAACTTGAGGTAATTAACGTAATACACGATGCCGCCCGCATCGGTGTCCTCGTAATAAACGCGACAACGATGTGCGAACGGCTCAAGCCCGTTTTGCGCGCGCATACTCTAGTGCTTACTCCTCAGGTTGCCAATCCGGCCAGGCAACTGTTTTTCATTGATTCACGGCTTTCCGGCAAAACCACGGTCCTAGGACAGCACAATGCCCGAAAATTCTGCCCGCAAATGTTAATTAATCGTCCACGGCATCGAGGAACTCGTCTACCACGGGCATTTCGCCCAATCGTGACGGAATATTTAAACCGAAGTGCAGATAGGCGTGACGAGTGACAACACGCCCGCGCGGTGTGCGCATGATGTAGCCCTGCTGGATCAGGTACGGTTCCAGCACGTCTTCGATGGTGTGGCGCTCTTCGCTGATCGCGGCGGCCAGGCTGTCCACGCCGACCGGCCCGCCGTCGAACTTCTCGATCATGGTCAGCAGCAGACGTCGATCCTGATGGTCGAAACCACGCTCGTCGACATCCAGCAGATTCAACGCGAGATCGGCAATCGGTTTGGTGATGTGGCCCTGGGCACGAACTTCGGCGAAATCGCGCACCCGGCGCAGCAGTCGGTTGGCGATCCGTGGGGTGCCACGGGCACGGCGGGCAATTTCGAAAGCGCCTTCCGGATCCAGCGGCAAGCCGAGGATGGTCGCCGAACGGCTGACAATCGTTGCCAGATCAGCGGTGCTATAGAACTCAAGACGCTGGACGATCCCGAAACGGTCGCGCAACGGATTGGTCAGCATGCCGGCGCGAGTCGTCGCCCCCACCAGCGTGAAGGGCGGCAAATCCAGTTTGATCGAACGCGCGGCCGGCCCTTCACCAATCATGATGTCGAGCTGGAAATCTTCCATGGCCGGGTACAGCACTTCTTCGACAATCGGCGACAGCCGATGAATTTCGTCGATGAACAGCACGTCGTGCGGCTCGAGGTTGGTCAGCAGCGCAGCCAGGTCACCGGGACGCTCAAGGACCGGGCCGGAGGTGCTTTTGATCGACACGCCCATTTCCTGGGCGATGATGTTGGCCAGGGTGGTTTTACCCAGGCCCGGCGGGCCGAAGATCAGCGTGTGGTCCAGGGATTCGTTACGCCCACGGGCCGCCTGGATGAACAACTCCATTTGCTCGCGAACGGTCGGCTGACCAATGTATTCGGCCAGACTGACAGGACGAATCGCCCGGTCCTGGACTTCCTCGCGGTCGCGCGGGCCAGGCGTGGCGGTTATCAGACGATCAGCTTCAATCACTTAGATCATTCCCTTCAGGGCACGACGAATCATGTCTTCACTGCTCAAACCTTTCTCCTTGATCGCGGAAATCGCCTTGGTGGCTTCCTGCGGTTTGTAGCCCAGGGAGATCAGCGCGCTGACCGCGTCGTTTTCGGCGGTAGCGACCGGATGCGGCGCATCTGGCCCACCCGGCTGGTTTGGCACCAGGGCAAACATCGCCGGCGCGGTTTCCCAGGCCTTGAAGCGATCCTTGAGTTCCACCAGCAAACGCTCGGCCGTCTTCTTGCCCACGCCCGGCACCTTGGTCAGCGCCGAGGTGTCCTGGGATTGCACGCAACGTACCAGCTCATCGACTTCCAGACTCGACATCAGGGCCAGCGCCAGTTTCGGCCCCACACCATTGAGACGAATCAATTCGCGAAAAAAGTCTCGCTCACGCTTGCTGGCGAAGCCATAGAGTAACTGCGCGTCTTCGCGTACGACCAAATGGGTGTGCAGCGTCAGCGGTTCACCGACCGACGGCAACCGATACAGCGTGGTCATGGGCACTTCAAGTTCATACCCCAGACCGTTTACATCCAGAATCAGGTGCGGCGGCTGTTTCTCAGCCAGTGTGCCGCGCAAGCGTCCAATCACGTTTCAGATCCTTGAGCGTTGGCCAGCGCGGTGCTGGCGACTGACAGAACAAGGGTTTTGCGCCGACAACACAGGCGCAAAACCCTCATTCCGTAAAAAATGACTGCTGATGCTATCAGAGACGCAGGCGCCCGCCACGACTGCGTGCCGTGCCCAAGCCATGTGGCAGCAGGCTGGAACGGGTGTGGGCATGGCATATGGCAATCGCCAGGGCATCCGAGGCATCGATTTGCGGCTTGCTGGTCAGTTTCAGCATGTGCATGACCATCATCTGCACCTGCTCTTTATTGGCGGCGCCGGTCCCGGTCACGGCCTGCTTGACCTGGGTGGCGGTGTATTCAGCGATTTCCAGATTTTCCTCGGCGCCGGCAACGATTGCCGCACCGCGGGCCTGGCCGAGTTTCAACGCGGAGTCGGCGTTGCGAGCCATGAAGACTTTTTCGATGCCCATGGTGACCGGGCCGTAGGTCTGGATGACTTCCCGCACGCTGCGATAGACGATTTGCAAACGCTCATGCAGTTCGCCGGAACCGGTGCGAATGCAGCCCGACGCCACGTACACGCAGCCACGCCCGGTATCGCGTACCACGCCATAACCGGTAATGCGCGAACCGGGGTCGATACCAAGAATTAAAGTCATAACGCCTGCGGTTAAGGTAAGAGCACCATTTTCAATACAGCGAATAACAAATGTGGGAGCTGGATTGCCTGCGATGGCGTAGGCACATCAAACAATGATGTAGCCTGACACGACGCCATCGCAGGCAAGCCAGCTCCCACATTAGATCTTAGTCGTGCCTGTCAAAGCTGTGCGGCCACCGCCTCGGGGATATCCGCGTTGGAATAGACGTTCTGCACGTCATCCAGGTCTTCAAGCATGTCGATCAGCTTGAGAACCTTCTCGGCACCTTCCAGATCCAGTTCGGCACTGGTGGTCGGCAGCATGACGATTTCCGCATCATCGCCTTTGAAACCGGCCGCTTCCAGTGCGTTACGCACGGAGTAGAAACCGGCGAACGAGGTGAACACGTCGATGGAGCCGTCTTCGTTGGTGACCACGTCATCGGCGTCGGCTTCCATGGCCGCTTCGATCAGGGCGTCTTCATCAACGCCCGGCGCGAAGGAAATCTGCCCCTTGCGCTCGAACAGATAGGCCACGGAACCGTCGGTACCCAGATTGCCGCCGCACTTGCTGAACGCATGGCGAACAGCCGCTGCGGTGCGGTTACGGTTGTCGGTCATGCACTCGACCATCACCGCCACACCACCCGGACCGTAACCTTCGTAGGTCAGCTCAACCATGTCGTCGGTGTCGGCAGCACCTGCGCCGCGGGCCACCGCGCGATCGATGATATCGCGGCTCATGTTCGCGCCCAGCGCCTTGTCCAGGGCCAGACGCAGACGCGGGTTGGAGCCCGGATCACTGCCGCCCTGACGGGCTGCAACGGTCAGTTCACGAATCCACTTGGTGAAAATCTTGCCCTTCTTGGCATCCTGACGTTCTTTGCGGTGCTTGATGTTCGCCCACTTGGAATGACCCGCCATAACTCGCTCCGAATTCTCTTTGAAACGTTGCCCGCTGTGCACGATGCGACAGCCAGCAATACAAAAATCTTGACCTAAAGAAAAAGCGCATCCCAAAAGGATGCGCCTTTGCGGTCAGCCTTACTCTGCCTTTGGCGTTTCGCGCAGACGAATGTGCAGTTCGCGCAATGCCTTGGCATCTACAACGCCCGGCGCCTGAGTCATGACGCACGCCGCGCTCTGGGTTTTCGGGAAGGCAATTACTTCACGGATCGACTGGGCACCGGTCATCAGCATCACCAGACGGTCCAGACCGAAGGCCAGGCCACCGTGCGGTGGCGCGCCGTATTTCAGGGCGTCGAGCAGGAAGCCGAACTTCTCTTCCTGTTCAGCTTCGCTGATGCCCAGCAGACGGAATACCGACTGTTGCATTTCCTTGCGGTGGATACGGATCGAACCGCCACCCAGCTCGGTGCCGTTCAGGACCATGTCGTAGGCACGGGACAGAGCTGTCGCCGGGTTGGCTTCCAGTTCTTCCGGGGTGCATTTCGGTGCGGTGAACGGGTGGTGCAAGGCGGTGAAGCTGCCGTCGTCGTTCTCTTCGAACATCGGGAAGTCGACAACCCACATCGGCGCCCACTTGCAGGTCAGCAGGTCCAGATCGTTACCGACCTTGATCCGCAGCGCGCCCAGGGCTTCGCTGACGATCTTGGCCTTGTCGGCACCGAAGAACACGATGTCGCCGTCAACCGCGCCTACGCGATCAAGGATCACATTGAGGTTGGCTTCCGGGATATTTTTGACAATAGGCGATTGCAGCCCCTCGACGCCCTTCGCGCGCTCGTTGACCTTGATGTACGCCAGGCCCTTGGCACCATAGATGCTGACGAACTTGGTGTAGTCGTCGATCTGCTTGCGCGGCATGCTCGCCGCGCCAGGAACGCGCAGGGCGGCGATACGGCATTTCGGATCGTTGGCAGGACCGCTGAAGACCTTGAAGTCGACTTCTTTCAGCTGGTCGGCAACGTCCACCAGTTCCAGCGGGTTGCGCAAGTCTGGCTTGTCGGAACCGTAGCGACGCATGGCCTCGTCCCAGGTCATGTGCGGGAACTCACCAAACTCCAGATCCAGCACTTCCTTGAACAGGTTGCGGATCATGCCTTCGGTCAGGCCCATGATGTCTTTTTCATCGAGGAAGCTGGTTTCGATGTCGATCTGGGTGAATTCAGGCTGACGGTCGGCACGCAGGTCTTCGTCGCGGAAGCACTTGGCGATCTGGTAGTAACGGTCGAAGCCGGCCACCATCAGCAGTTGCTTGAACAGCTGCGGCGATTGCGGCAACGCGAAGAAGGAACCGGCGTGAGTACGGCTCGGCACCAGGTAGTCGCGAGCACCTTCAGGGGTGGCGCGGGTCAGGATCGGCGTCTCGACGTCGAGGAAGCCGTTCTCGTCCAGGTAGCGACGGATGCTGGTGGTCATGCGCGAACGCAGACGCAATTTTTCGAGCATTTCCGGGCGACGCAGGTCGATGAAGCGATAGCGCAGGCGGGTTTCTTCGCCGACGTCAGAGAACTCGTTGAGCGGGAACGGTGGGGTTTCCGCTTCGTTCAGGACTTCCAGCTCATAGCCCAGCACTTCGATCATGCCCGACGCCATGTTGGCGTTGCCGGCACCGGCCGGACGCAGACGGACCTTGCCGGTCACTTTCACCACGTATTCGCTGCGCACGCGGTCGGCGGCGGCGAAGGTTTCAGCGCGATCCGGGTCGAACACCACCTGGGCCAGACCGTCACGATCACGGATATCGAGGAAAATCACCCCACCGTGGTCACGGCGACGGTGAACCCATCCGCAAAGGGTAATTTCCTGGCCTTCCAGGCTTTCGTTCAGTTGGCCGCAATAATGGCTGCGCATCATGGTAGTGGTTTCACTTCTCGTAATTCGAAATTCGGTTGGAGGCCTTGCACTCGGAATGATGCAAGAGCTCGCACGTGTCGTTCAACTCAGGTTCCAGACCCTAGTCGGCTTTGTCGCCGCCGGCCAGGTTCTTCTTGGAACCGGTCTTGAAATCGGTTTCGTACCAGCCGGTGCCGCTGAGGCGGAAGCCCGGCATGGACAGCATCTTTTTAAGCTCTGGCGCCTGGCAGGCAGGGCAGTCGACCAGCGGTGCTGCGCTGATCTTTTGAATGGCTTCCAACTGATGACCACAGGAAGCACATTGATAGTCGTACATCGGCATGGGGGTTGTCTCGGCGATCAGATTGCTACCGCACACGCTGGGTTTTGCGGCAAAGAGCGGGATTATATCCATTAAATGCAGCCTGTGCAGCCGTAAGACTGCACAGACCGACACTCGACGCTTTCCGCTGCCACGGGGCTACGCCATGACGCCGCAACGCTCCTCCTTCAGGCTGTGCACAACGCAGACAACCCGCACCAGCCCGCTGAAATTCTTCACCCCGCCGTGCCGCAGATGCACTTCGCGATCCACGTGGGACAGCAGGGCACTGACCGAGCAGCAATTGATCCTGGCCATTTCCCCCAAAATATCCCAATAAACCTGCTCAAGCCGCAAACAGGTGGCAAAGCCATTCAAACGTATCGACCGGGATAATGGCCGAGCCAGGCCCATGTCGAATTCACTGACAAACGGATCGATCCTTACATCCTTGAACGGACCCACCCTCCCCTCGTTTAACCTGCTTTCATAAACCATCCGTTGACACTCCTTTGCCATCCCTGGTTTCTATAAGAGCCGTGTTGCGGGTCTTATAAAAGCGCAGGCGCAAAGTTATATCCAGATGACTTTATGACCATCAACGTAGGATAAGCCAACAACTGAAGGCAGATCATGGAGACCGTCCTAGTCAGGACAATGTCTTACGCAAACGGGTGAAAATTCACTCAACGGAAAGGCTCCGAACGACAGAGCGCGAACAACGCCTGACAGCGTCATCCGCGCACTGAAAACACTATCAGTCCAGCAACGAACGCAACATCCACGCGGTTTTCTCGTGAACCTGCATGCGCTGGGTCAGCAAATCCGCCGTTGGCTCGTCGCTGACTTTGTCGAGCAAGGGAAAGATCCCGCGCGCAGTCCGTGTGACGGCTTCCTGCCCTTCGACAAGTTGCTTGATCATGTCCTCTGCACTGGGCACACCCGCTTCTTCCTTGATGGAAGAAAGGCGCGCATAAATCGAATAGGCGCCCGGAGCAGGAAAGCCAAGCGCACGAATTCGTTCGGCAATCAAATCGACCGCCAGGGCCAACTCGTTATATTGCTCCTCGAACATCAGGTGCAGGGTCCGAAACATGGGACCGGTGACATTCCAGTGGAAGTTATGGGTTTTCAAATAAAGTACATAAGTGTCCGACAGCAGACGTGAAAGTCCGTCGACGATGGACTTGCGGTCCTCTTCACTGATACCGATATCGATTGCCATGTGTTTCCCCTAAAGGTGATGAATTTCATCCGACAGGTGCAGGACCACTCTAGCAAGGCTGTCGCGCAACCGCAGTCCGGATTGCCCCCGCGACCTGCGACAAATCGCCCCCGATGCACCGCTGGACTCCCTGATTTGAGTAGCTGCAAGCTTTGCTGTTAAATAGACAGTGTGTCGCTGGTGCCTATTTTTTCGGGCGCTGCGCATAGGCTGATACCGGGTGCGTGCCCAACGCCTCTTATAGTTCTGAAGCGAACCGCACCCCATCAGCTCTTCCTTGTGATCCGTCTTAACGTGAGTTAATCAAAATGTTGAAAATCGTCCACCTGCTAATGGGCGCAGCAGCCCTGCTGCTGTCCTTCATCCCTAGCCTGCGATCCGAAGCTGTTCCTTACCTGCAACAACCCGATGCGCTGTACCTGGCCTTTTTCGGCCTGCTCAACCTCACCCTCGCACCTGTCATTCCCTACTGGAACAAAGGTCCGCGTCATCAACTGCAAAACCTGGTCAGCGCCCTGCTGGTTCTGACTGTTGTTCTGCAAATGCTGACGCTGCTCGCGCCGATGCCTGTCATCGCCGGTCAACCTGCCGTTCTGTTCAGCCTGGTGGCTGCCCTGATCGCCGTTCTTCTGCACCTGGCCATCAGCTTCTACAAATCTTCACCGGCCACCGCCTCGCCAAGCTATGACATGAGCAACCGCGATACCGGCACCGTCAAGTGGTTCAACACCTCCAAAGGCTTCGGCTTTATTTCCCGTGATTCCGGCGACGATATTTTCGTGCATTTCCGGGCCATTCGTGGCGAAGGCCATCGCGTTCTGGTCGAAGGCCAGCGCGTGGAATTCTCCGTCATGAATCGTGACAAGGGCCTGCAAGCCGAAGACGTGATCGCCGCGCTGCCGCGACGCTGATTCAACGCTAAAAAAACCGCGAGCAGCCTGGCTGTTCGCGGTTTTTTATTGCCTTTTTTTAAACAAAAAGCCTTGAAATACAAAACTCAGTAATGCGGCGGTGGCGCTTCTTCTTCAAAGGTTTCGAACTGACCGGCCATTTCCTCCTGCCGCTTGAGCAGGGCGGCCATTTGCAGTTGCAGACGCTCCACTGCGCGCTGCTGCGTCGCCAGCACATCACTCAACGCCTGGATGGTGTCATCCTGAAACGCCAGCTGGCTCTCCAGATCGGTAACGCGTTCTTCCAGGCTCATGATTCAACCCTCCAGAAACGTGAAATCTTCGGTCAATACCAGACGCAGCCGCTCGCGAATGAGCGCGATCTGCTCCGCCGTGTACGGTTTGGCCGGGTGCTTGCCCCATACCGGCGCGGGCCAGGCGGCGTCCTCGCGTTTGCGCACAATCACGTGCATGTGCAACTGACTGACAACGTTCCCCAGGGCCGCGACATTCAACTTGTCCGCGTCGAACGAATCCTTGAGCATTTCCGCCAGCGCGGTCGTTTCCTGCCACAGCTGCCGCTGGTCGGCGACATCCAGCTGAAATATCTCACTGATATCGTCGCGACGAGGTACCAGGATGAACCACGGGTAGTTCGAATCATTGGACAACAGCAACCGGCTGAGCGGGAAATCCCCGATCGGTAACGTGTCTTGTTGAAGTCGTGGATCTAAAGCGAACACTGCGCGCACTCCCGGCTATTCATCATTTTCAGCTTAGCGCCCATCCCGAGAGACGGCGCACCAAGCGACAGGACGGCAGCATACCTGCGAACGTCGCCGGCTTCACGACGAACCGCCGCCAAGGCTCACCATCCCCGACAAACCATAATGCAGGCGCTCCGTGATGAGACATTTTTCGCCAGAGCGCACCAATACAGAACGGCAAACCCCGTAAAAAATACTGAATGACCGATAAACCGAGGTCTGTTCACGTTCCACGACAGGCCCTGCTGTATGAATTCAGTACAGCGATTAAGATTTTTTGCACCAAAACCGCACAGTACGTCTACGCTGAGTGCGTCGGGCATCCGCCAAGTACTCACTGACGGGGTGAACCGGTAACGTTTTGGGTTGTCGTGCAGTCGGCCAGGTAGGTGCAACACGATGCAAACCATGGCGTCAAGCCCCATTAAAAGGTGCTTGTAACCCCCGGTTTTATGCGATTTTTACGGAAACAGGCAGGCGTTCAGAAAAAAAACCTGCGAAAACCTGATTTGTGCACGCTTGTTGCATTCACACTCACATCGCCTTCGGAGCGTCCGCTGGAAGTGGAAGCCTCAAGGCAATAAAAACAGTGGCAAGGTTGCCCGATGGAGATTCAAACGTTTCACCAAGGACTCTTTTTACCGATGCTCAAGCCCTGGAAAACAGCGTTAAAGTTGTCCTTCCTATTGCATTGGGGCTGTAAATTTGCGACATCTACCAAGCCATTTGCGACAGGGTCGTAAAGAAGCTGAAAGGTTAGATGCGCAAGTATCGCCAACATGGTCGGCGTGATATAAGTTTGCGCCGACACAAAAAGAAAGAGCCGCCCAGATAATAAATCAGGTGGGACGGCAGTACTCTTCTAAAACCAAAGGAGCAAATCACGATGCGCGTGATGAAGTGGAGCATGATCGCACTGGCAGTTGCAGCAGCAGCCAGTACTCAAATGGCTACGGCCGCACCTTTCGTAAGTGACCAGTCTGAAGCCAAGGGTTTTGTTGAAGACAGCTCGTTGAACTTGCTGGTTCGCAACTACTACTTCAACCGTGACAACAAAGACGGCGCCCGCGACGTCAAAGACTGGACCCAAGGTATTTGGGGCACCTTCAACTCCGGTTACACCCAGGGTCTTGTTGGCGTCGGCGTTGATGCATTCGGTTACCTGGCCATCAAACTGGATGGCGGCGATGGCACTTCCGGTTCGGGTAACATGAGCCGTAGCGACACCGTCAACGCCAACGGTGGCCGCGACGTCAACGACAGCCAGGGTAAAGCCGGCGCAGCCGTTAAATTCCGCGTCTCCAAAACCGAGCTGAAATTCGGCGACATGTCGCCAAGCACTGCTCCAGTGTTTGCTGTTGGCGGTTCCCGTATCCTTCCTCAAGTTGCCAGCGGTTTCCAACTGCAGAGCAGCGAAGTCAAAGACCTTGACCTCGAAGCCGGCCACTTCTACTCGGGTTCCAGCCAGGACAAAAACGCCCGTGACGGCGACCTGTGGGCAAACTATGCTGGCGAGAAAGCCAACAGCATGGACTATTTCGGTGGCAAGTACGGCATTACCGATAACCTTTCCGCATCGCTGTATGGCGCCAAGCTGGAAGACATCTGGAACCAGTACTACGCCAACGTGAACCTCACCACTCCATTTGGTGGTGACACGTCGCTGAACACTGACTTCAACATCTATCGCACCACCGACACCGGTGACGCGAAAGCCGGTGACATCAGCAACACGGCCTACTCGCTGGCCACTGCTCTCTCGTTCCTGAAAGCACACACCATCACCCTGGCCTTCCAAAAGGTTAATGGCGATACCCCGTTCGACTACGTCGGTATCGGCAAGAACAACCGTGGCGGCGACTCGATCTTCCTCGCCAACTCCATCCAGTACTCTGACTTCAACGCCCCTGGTGAGAAGTCTGCCCAGGTTCGTTACGACCTGAAAATGGCTGAGTACGGCGTTCCAGGTCTGAGCTTCATGACCCGTTACGTGAAAGGTTGGGACATCGACGGCACCAACACCCCAGCAGGCAGCGCTTACGCTGGCCTGTACGGTGAAGATGGCAAGCACAACGAAACCAACTTCGAAGCCAAGTACGTTGTTCAGTCTGGCCCGGCAAAAGATCTGTCCGTCCGCTTCCGTCAAGCTTGGCACTTTGCTAACGCCGACGAAGGTGAAGGCGACGTGAAAGAGTTCCGTGTGATCGTCGACTACCCGCTGTCGATTTTGTAATCGCATCCAGCTAGTTTGCGGTAACAAACAAAAAGGCCCATCTTCGGATGGGCCTTTTTTTGTTGGCTTCTGCATTACGTCTTGAAGAACATGTCTGACTGAAAGGTCAGACATTAATTGAAAAACCGATCATTACACCGTTGCCGATTCCTGAACCACTCGAATAACTCGCTGTGGAAACGGAATATCGATACCCGCTGCTTTCAAACGATCACGGGCTTGTTCGTTAAACATGAACATCACATTCCAGTAGTCAGCGGTCTTGACCCAGACCCGTAGCGAAACAGTGATCGAGCTTTCGCCCAGCATAGAAATGACCGCTTCCGGTGCCGGTTCATTCAACACCCGCTCATCCCTGGCCAGTTCCAGCAATACTTCACGGGCCTGTTGCAGATCCGCGTGGCAATCCACGCCTACATCAAACACTACTTTGCGTGTCGACTGGCGGTTGGTATTGGTGATGATGCCGTTCGACAAATTGCCGTTAGGGACGATGATGGTTTTGTTATCGCCCGTACGCAGCACGGTATGGAAGATCTGAATGCTGTCGACCGTACCGGCGACACCCTGAGCTTCAATCCAGTCACCAATACGGAACGGACGGAACAGCAGAATCAACACGCCACCGGCGAAGTTCGCCAGGCTGCCCTGCAAGGCCAGACCAATGGCCAGACCCGCCGCACCGATCGCCGCGACGAAGGAAGTCGTTTCCACGCCGATCATCGAGGCCACGCTGACGATCAGCAAAACCTTGAGAATAATGTTTGCCAGGCTACTGATGAACCCTTGCAGCGCCAGGTCGGCGTTACGCAGCGCGATCAGACCGCCCAGTTTCTGCGTCACTTTATTGATCAGCCACCAACCGATGGCCAGTGTGATGATCGCCAGCAGCACACGACTGCCGTATTCCATGATCATCGGAATCCAGGCTTGGGACGCCTTTACCAGGTTGTCCACTTCAGCATTCAAGTCCATCTACGTTCTCCTGATTTCCCGGCTACCCGGCCGCGAAAAAATTATGCGGCAGAAAAAACCCACCGGATTGAGCACAATCGAGGTGGGAGCGGGCTTGCTCGCGAAGGCGGTGTGTCATTCAACATTAAGGGTGACTGATACACCGCTTTCGCGAGCAAGCCCGCTCCCACAGGGTCCAGCGCGAACAATCAGTCGCGGAAGTTGTTGAACTGCAGCGGCATGTCGAACGTCTTGGCGCGCAGGGCCGCGATGGCTTCCTGCAAATCGTCCCGCTTCTTGCCGGTGATGCGCACTTGCTCGCCCTGAATGGCCGCCTGAACCTTCAACTTGGCGTCCTTGACGTGAGCGACGATTTTCTTCGCCAGCTCTTTGTCGATGCCTTCCTTGAGGACGGCTTCCTGCTTCATCAGCTTGCCCGACGCGTAGGCGTCCTTGACTTCAAGGCACTGCACGTCGATTTTGCGCTTGACCAGCGCCAGCTTGAGGATCTCAATCATCGCTTCGAGCTGGAAATCGGCTTCAGCGGTCAGGTTGACGGTCAGGTCCTTTTCCTTGAACTCGAAGGTGCCTTTGCCTTTCAGGTCATAACGACGATCGAGTTCCTTGACGGCGTTCTCGACCGCGTTGGTGACTTCGTGTTTGTCCAGTTCGGATACCACGTCGAACGACGGCATGTAATCTCTCCAATAAAGGGCGCGCTCGATCAAGATGGAGCACGCCTGGCTTGCGGTTAAAATCCGCGCTGATTATAACGGGTCTTTCCCATCATTCACTGCGAGCCTCCGATGAGCGCCTTAAACAGAGCAAAAAGCTGATGTCCACGACCTGGCATGTTTTGGGCGCCGGCAGCCTCGGCACCTTATGGGCCACGCGTCTGGCGCGGGCCGGGGTGCCGGTCAGGCTGATTGTGCGGGATGCGGCGCGTTTACAGTCTTATCAGTCGGCGGGCGGTCTGACGCTGGTGGAGCATGGCGAAGCAAAAACCTGGGACATACCCGGCGAGACGGCCGACAGCGACGAGCCGATCAATCGCCTGCTGGTAGCCTGCAAAGCCTACGATGCCGAGCAGGCCGTGGCCCGACTGGCACCGCGACTGGCACCTGGCGCCGAGCTGATCCTGTTGCAGAACGGTCTCGGCAGTCAGGACGCCGTCGCCGCGCAGATTCCGCAGGCGCGCTGCATTTTTGCGTCGAGCACCGAAGGCGCGTTTCGCGATGGCGACTGGCGCGTAGTGTTCGCCGGTCACGGTTACACCTGGCTGGGGGATGCCGGACATCCCGTGGCGCCGATCTTGCTGGATGACGTGAGTGCCGCTGGCATCCCCCACGAATGGAGCACCGACATTCTCACAAGGCTGTGGCGCAAACTGGCGCTCAACTGTGCGATCAATCCGCTGACGGTGCTGCACGATTGCCGCAACGGCGGCTTGCAGGATCATCAGTGCGAAGTCGCCACCCTCTGCGGTGAATTGATCGAGTTGCTTGAACGCTGCGGCCAGCCGGCAGCGGCCGAGGACCTCCAGCAGGAAGTCGAGCGGGTGATTCACGCCACAGCAGCCAATTTCTCCTCGATGTATCAGGACGTCGCGAATCGGCGCCGAACCGAAATCAGCTACCTGTTGGGCTACGTCTGCAAAATTGCCTCGCGACATCAGCTGAACCTTCCGCACCTCAACCAGTTGCAACAGCGGCTGATCACCCATCTGCACAGCCTTGGATTGCCCAGCGACTGAGCAGCGGCTACGCTGGCCACTTGTTCCTTTTCAGCGATAAAACTGATGCCATTGCGCCAGCGCCTTGAAAACCTTCCGGTCGGCCAGAAACTGCTGGCCGCCCTGCTGGTGCTGTTGACCACCGTTTTGCTGGTCGCCAACCTGACCTTCATCAGCGCCGCGTACTACATTTCCCAGGAAAGCATGGCGCCCCAGGCCTTGCAGACCATCGGCCGGCTGGTGTCCAACCCGAGCCTGGTGTCCGAAGCACTGGCATCGCCCCAAAGTGCGCAACGCCTGCTCGATGAACTCAACAGCTACTCGCCGCTACGTGCCGCCGCCCTTTATAACGGCAAGGGTGAACGGCTGGCACAGTTGCAACATGGCGATCATCTGAACTTGCCGGAGCGCTTCCGCCACATCGAATCCTGGCAAGCCACCGAATTTCGCAGCAATCAGCTGATCACCCTGCCCCGCCCCGGCACTGCGCCCGGCCACTTGTTACTGGTCGCCAGCAGCGAGTTGCCCATGGCTTTCTACACCGGGACTTTGACCGCCAGCCTCGGCATCCTGATCTTCAGTGTGCTGTTGTGGCTGGTGATCGCCCGGCAGATCAAACGCCTGATTACCCGGCCGATCCATCAGCTGGAAGAGCTGTCCCGGCAAGTGACCCGGGAAGAGAACTACGCCCTGCGCGCCTCCCGCGGCAACCACGACGAAATCGGCAGTCTGGCCGAAGCCTTCAACACCATGCTCTCGCGGATCGAGGCGCGGGAGCAGCAACTCAAACGCGCGCGTGACGATTCCCAGGCCGCTTACGATCAGGCCCAGGGCCTGGCCGAAGAAACCCGTCACACCAACCGCAAACTGGAACTCGAAGTCCAGGTGCGCAGCAAGATCGAGAAGAAACTCACCGGGTTCCAGAATTACCTCAACAGCATCATCGACTCCATGCCATCAGCGCTGATCGCCCTCGACGAGCAGCTCTACGTGACGCAATGGAATCAGGAAGCCAGCGCCCTCTCCGGCACGCGGCTGGACGAAGCGCTGAATCAGCCGATCTTCCTCGCCTTCGAACCGCTCAAGCCGTTTCTGCCGCAGCTCAAACTAACCGTCGAGCAACACACCGTGGCGAAGATCGAGCGCGTGACCTGGTTCAAAGACGATGAGCCCAGGCATTACGCCCTGACGTTTTACCCGTTGATGGGCGGCGCCGGGCGTGGCGTGGTCATCCGGATCGACGACATTACCCAGCGCCTGTCCCTGGAAGAAATGATGGTGCAGTCGGAAAAAATGCTCTCGGTCGGTGGCCTCGCCGCCGGCATGGCCCACGAGATCAACAACCCGCTGGGCGCGATCCTGCACAACGTGCAGAACATTCGCCGACGCCTGTCCCCCGAGCTGCCGAAAAACCTCGAACAGGCCGAACAGATCGGCATCGAGCTGGACACGGTCAACGAGTACCTGAAAGCGCGTGAAGTGCCGCAGTTACTCGACGGCATCCAGCAGGCCGGTGCCCGGGCGGCGAAGATCGTGACCCACATGCTCAGTTTCAGCCGCCGCAGCACCCGACAAATGGCCCCGTGCGATCTGCCGGCGCTGATCGATCAGGCCGTGGAAATCGCCGGCAACGATTTCGACCTGGCGATCGGCTTCGACTTCAAGGGCCAGGCGATCATTCGCCAGTTCGATCCGGCGCTGGGCCCGGTGCCCGGCACCGCCAACGAACTCGAACAAGTGCTGCTCAACCTGCTGAAAAACGCCGCGCAAGCCATTCACCAGCGCGAAGACGACCGTGAGCCGGGGCGAATCATTCTTCGCACGAAGCTGAATCCACCGTGGGCGGAAATCCAGGTCGAGGACAACGGCATCGGCATGAGCGAGAGCGTGCGCAAACGCACCTTCGAACCGTTTTTCACCACCAAGGAAATCGGTCAGGGCACCGGGCTTGGGCTGTCGGTCTCGTATTTCATCGTCACCAATAACCACAAAGGTCAGATGGAAGTGCAATCAACCCTGGGCCAGGGCACCTGTTTCACTTTGCGTCTGCCGTTGGCGAGCAGCCCGCTCGTCTCTCAAGAACTCAATCAGCTATCGAGGTAACCATGGGCTTTCGCTTGTCGAAGATTTACACCCGAACCGGCGACAAAGGCGAAACCGGGCTGGGCGACGGCCGCCGCGTGACCAAGGACCATCCCCGGATCGAGGCCATTGGTGAAGTCGATACGCTGAACAGTCAGGTCGGTGTGCTGTTGGCCGGGCTGGCGGCGGAAAGTGGTGAGTATCCGGGTTTGAACGAAGTGATCGAGGTGTTGGCACCTTGTCAGCATAGGCTGTTCGATCTGGGCGGAGAGCTGGCGATGCCGGTGTATCAGGCGCTGAACGCGGCAGAAATTGAACGCCTGGAAGCGGCGATCGACGTGTGGAATGAAGAACTGGGGCCGCTGGAGAACTTCATTCTGCCGGGAGGTTCCGCGCTGATTGCCCAGGCTCATGTGTGCAGAAGTCTGGCGCGCGGTGCCGAGCGGCGGTGTCAGCAGTTGAATGCGATTGAGCCGTTGGCCGGGGTTGGGTTGGCGTATATCAATCGGTTGTCGGATGTGTTGTTTGTGGTGGCGCGGTTGATTGCCAAACGGCAGGGGATTGCGGAGATTTTGTGGCAGCCGGCGGTGAAGCCTCAGGATTGATCGGCGCCTGTCAGGACGCCTTCGCGAGCAAGCCCGCTCCCACAGTGGATTTGTGTACGCCACAATCCCTGTGGGAGCGGGCTTGCTCGCGAAGGGGCCAGCAGCCTCACAGCAGAATCAAGCCTCAGGCCAAAACGCCCGAATCCCCGCCACACCTTGGGCGCCTGCCGCCCAAGCTTTATCAACCTGTGTCGGCCCAACGCCACCCAGCAAAAACACCGGTTTGCTGAACCCCTCGATCAACGCCGAAGCCTGCTCCCAACCCAACGGCTGAGCCCCCGGGTGCGTCAAGGTCGGCTGCACGGGCGACAAGGTCACAAAATCCACGCCCATCTGCTCCGCCAGCGCCAGTTCTTCAGCGTTATGGCAGGACGCCGCCAACCAGCGCGACGCCGGTAGCGGACGGCCGGCAGCTGCGTATTTGCGCAGTTGTGCCGAGGTGATGTGCCAACCGGCCGACGGGAAATCGCCCAGCCACTCGAACGGCCCCTTGATCATCAACTGCGCCTTGCCGGCACACAGCCCCGCCGCATCCACCGCCAGATCGCGGTATTTCGGATCGTAGCCGTTGGGTGCCCGCAGCTGGATCAGCTTGATACCGCCCGCGATGGCTTTCTGAATTCCACGCAGCAGGGCCGGGGTTTCCAGGTCTTCGGGGGTAATCAGGTACTGCGCAGGCAACCGTGCGGCTGCAACAATCGGCTGGTTGGCTGCCGGAAATTCATAGCTCGGCAGATCACGCGGCGCGACCCACTCCAAAGGCTGGCCTTCGGCACCGTGTGGTTCGCCGGTAAAGGCCGAGACTTCCCAGACATCCAGCAACACTTGCTTGTCCGGGTAGTCATGACGGACCTTGATCAATGGTCGTGCAGCGTTGACCACAATCCCCAACTCTTCGTGAAGCTCGCGAGCCAGCGCGGTTTCGACTGACTCATCGGCCTCGACCTTGCCACCGGGAAACTCCCACAGGCCGCCCTGATGCTGGGTATCGGCACGACGCGCGATCAGAATTTTGCCAGCGCTGTCACGGATAACAGCGGCAGCCACGTGTACTCGTTTCACTGCCCGATCTCCTCCAGACCTGCCTTTTGCCATGCCTTGAAGGCTGGCCATTGGTAGATCGTTTCGACGTAGGCCTCATCCACCGCCGGCAACTTCACCTGATAGGTGCGCAGGCGAACGGCAATTGGCGCGAAGAAGGCATCCGCCAGGGTCGCACCGCCAAACAGAAACGGACCGGTTTCGGTCGCGGTTTCTCGGCACTCGGCCCACAACGCCAGCATGCGTTCGATGTCCGCCTGGACGTCAGCCGGCGTCGGCGACAGCGGTGCGTCGCGACTCAGATCGAACGGCATGTTGCCACGCATGGCGAAGAACCCGGCGTGCATCTGCGCGCACGCCGAACGCGCCTGTGCGCGGGCGGCGACATCTTTGGGCCAGAGGCCGGCGTCAGGGAATTGTTCGGCCAGGTATTCGGCAATCGCCAGGGAATCGGCGATGGTGCCTTGTGTGGTTTTCAGCAGCGGGACTTTACCGGTCGGCGAATGCTTGAGCAGACGTTCACGGGTGTCCGGCTGGTTCAGCTTGATGAGCTCTTCGGTGTATGGAGCGCCGGCCAGATCGAGGGCCAGTGCGCCGCGCAGGGACCAGGAGGAAAGCAGTTTGTCGCCGATGATCAGGTGGAGGCTCATGTTCGGGACCTTTTGATTAGGGAAACAGCCCAGAATTTTTAGTGTCTGGTAGTCCGCCTTCGCGAGCAAGCCCGCTCCCACAGGGTTAGCGCAGGTCCTGTGGGAGCGGGCTTGCTCGCGAATGGCGGCGACTCGGTGTTAAGTACGGTACTCAGCGTTGATCTTCACGTATTCGTGGGACAGGTCGGTGGTCCAGATGGTTTCGCTGCAATCGCCGCGACCCAGTTCGATACGGATGGTGATCTCTTCCTGCTGCATCACCGCCGCGCCCTGGGCTTCGGTGTAGGTCGATGCGCGGGCGCCATGGCTGGCAATGCACACGTCGCCAAGGAATACGTCGATCTTGCTCACATCCAGGTTTGGCACGCCGGCACGGCCGACGGCGGCGAGGATGCGGCCCCAGTTCGGGTCGGACGCGAACAATGCAGTCTTGATCAACGGCGAGTGAGCCACGGTGTAACCGACGTCCAGGCATTCCTGGTGATTGCCGCCGCCGTTGACTTCAACGGTGACGAACTTGGTCGCGCCTTCGCCGTCGCGAACGATAGCCTGGGCCACGTCCATGCACACTTCGAATACGGCCTGCTTGAGCTTGGCGAACAATTCACCGCTCGCGGAGGTGATTTCCGGCAGCGCGGCCTGACCGGTGGCGATCAGCATGCAGCAGTCGTTGGTCGAGGTGTCGCCGTCGATGGTGATGCGGTTGAATGACTTGTTGGCGCCATCCAGCAACAGGTTTTGCAAAACATCGCGGGAGACTTTGGCGTCAGTAGCGATGTAGCCGAGCATGGTGGCCATGTTCGGACGGATCATGCCCGCGCCTTTGCTGATGCCGGTGACGGTGATGGTCACGCCTTCATGCTGGAACTGGCGGCTGGCGCCCTTCGGCAGCGTATCGGTGGTCATGATGCCGGTGGCGGCGGCTTCCCAGTTGTTGACCGACAGATCGTCGAGAGCGGCTTGCAGCGCGCCTTCGATCTTCTCGACCGGCAGCGGTTCGCCGATCACACCAGTGGAGTACGGCAGCACCAGGCTGGCGTCGACGCCGGTCAGTTCAGCCAGTTTCGCGCAGGTGCGTTCGGCGGCGGCCAGGCCAGGTTCGCCGGTGCCGGCGTTGGCATTGCCGGTGTTGGTCAGCAGGTAACGCACCGGACCTTGCACGCGCTGTTTGGCCAGAATCACCGGCGCGGCGCAAAAAGCGTTCAGGGTGAACACGCCCGCGACGGTGGAACCTTCGGCGCAGCGCATGACCACGACATCCTTGCGCCCGGGGCGCTTGATGCCGGCCGAGGCGATACCGAGTTCAAAACCGGCAACCGGGTGCAACGTTGGCAAAGGACCAAGACCAACAGCCATGAATGCGCTCCTTAATAAATGATGTCAGCACCGCTTTCAGGAAGAACGGTGGTGTAAATGGCAAAACGCCGCGACGGCTGATGCCGGTCGCGGCGCGGGTATTTCAGCGTATGAAACGGGCTTTACTGGATCTGCCCGTGGCAATGCTTGAATTTCTTGCCCGAACCGCAGTAGCACAGTTCGTTACGGCCCAGCTTCTGTTCGTTGCGTACCGGCGCTACGGCGAGGGCTACATCGACCTCTTCACCGAGCAGTTCCGGTTGCTCGAGACCAGGTGCTTCGTCGTGCTGGAACTGCATGCGTGCCGCCAGAGCTTCGGCTTCCTGGCGCAGGCGCTGCTCTTCTTCGATCGGGTCTTCGCGGCGAACCTGAACGTGCGACAGCACACGGATCGAGTCGCGCTTGATCGAATCCAGCAGCTCGGAGAACAGCGTGAACGACTCGCGCTTGTACTCTTGCTTCGGGTTCTTCTGGGCGTAGCCACGCAAGTGGATGCCGTGACGCAGGTGGTCCATGGTCGACAGGTGGTCTTTCCACAGGTCGTCCAGCACGCGCAGAACGATTTGCTTCTCGAAGGTGCGCAGCGCATCGGCGCCCGCCTGGTCTTCTTTCTCGTTGTACGCTGCAATCAGCTCCTGCATCAGCTTCTCGCGCAGGGTTTCTT
Organism: Pseudomonas sp. LBUM1670; assembly: GCF_059695695.1. Lineage (NCBI taxonomy): Bacteria > Pseudomonadati > Pseudomonadota > Gammaproteobacteria > Pseudomonadales > Pseudomonadaceae > Pseudomonas > Pseudomonas sp. LBUM1670. Next base: position 4,486,774 of record NZ_CP166783.1, read on the forward strand.
CGTACAGGTGATCGTCTTCGTCGAGCCACTGCTGGATCGGCAGTGCCACACCGAAGTCGCTCTGCAACGCCGCTTCCAGACCGGCCACGTCCCACTGCTCAGGCAGCGACTGCGGTGGAATGTGTGCGCTGACGGTCGCGTTGAGTACGTCCTGACGGAAGTCGGCGATGGTTTCACCGATGTTGTCGGCGGCCAGCAACGTGTTACGCATGTGATAGATCACTTTACGCTGTTCGTTGTTGACGTCGTCGAACTCGAGCAGTTGCTTGCGGATGTCGAAGTTGCGACCTTCAACCTTGCGCTGGGCCTTCTCGATGGCGTTGGTCACCATGCGGTGCTCGATCGCTTCACCGGACTGCATGCCCAATGCTTTCATGAAGTTCTTCACCCGGTCAGAGGCGAAGATGCGCATCAGGCTGTCTTCCAGCGACAGGTAGAAACGGCTGGAACCGGCGTCACCCTGACGACCGGCACGACCACGCAGCTGGTTGTCGATACGGCGCGATTCGTGACGCTCGGACGCGATCACCTGCAAACCACCCGACTCGAGCACTTGCTGGTGGCGTTTCTGCCAGTCAGCCTTGATCTGGGCAATCTGCTCTGGCGTTGGATCTTCCAGGGACGCGACTTCCACTTCCCAGTTGCCGCCCAACAGGATGTCAGTACCACGACCGGCCATGTTGGTGGCGATGGTCAGTGCACCCGGGCGACCGGCCTGGGCAATGATCTCGGCTTCTTTTTCGTGGAACTTGGCGTTCAGAACCTTGTGCTCGATGCCTTCCTTCTGCAGCAGTGCAGACATGTGCTCGGAAGTTTCGATGGTTGCAGTACCCACCAGCACCGGACGGCCGTGAGTCATGCATTCCTTGATGTCGTTGATGATCGCCGCGTATTTCTCTTCGGCGGTCAGGAACACCAGGTCGTTGTAGTCTTTACGCGCCAACGGCTTGTTCGGCGGGATGACCATGACCTGCAGGCCGTAGATCTGGTGGAATTCGAACGCTTCGGTGTCCGCGGTACCGGTCATGCCGGACAGCTTGTTGTACAGACGGAAGTAGTTCTGGAACGTGGTCGACGCCAGTGTCTGGCTTTCGGCCTGGATGTTCAGGTTTTCCTTGGCTTCGATGGCCTGGTGCAGGCCTTCGGACAAACGGCGCCCCGGCATGGTACGACCGGTGTGTTCGTCGACCAGGACGACCTGACCGTCCTGCACGATGTATTCAACGTTGCGATTGAACAGCTTGTGCGCGCGCAGGCCGGCATAAACGTGGGTCAGCAGGCCCAGGTTGTGCGCCGAATACAGGCTCTCGCCTTCAGCCAGCAGGCCGACGCGGGTCAGCATGTCTTCGATGAACTGGTGACCGGCTTCGTTGAGTTCGACCTGACGGGTCTTCTCGTCGACGGTGTAATGGCCGGCCTTGGTGACTTCGCCCTCGACTTCTTCAACGTGCAATTCGAGCTGCGGGATCAGTTTGTTGATCTCGATGTACAGCTTCGAGCTGTCCTCGGCCTGACCGGAAATGATCAGCGGGGTACGCGCTTCGTCGATGAGGATGGAGTCGACTTCGTCGATCACGGCAAAGTTGAGTTCACGCTGGAATTTTTCTTCCATGCTGAACGCCATGTTGTCGCGCAGGTAGTCGAAACCGAATTCGTTGTTGGTGCCGTAGGTAATGTCGGCGGCGTAGGCCAGACGTTTCTCTTCCGGCGGCTGGAATGGCGTGACCACACCGACCGACATGCCGAGGAACTCGTAGAGCGGACGCATCCAGTTGGCGTCACGGCGGGCCAGGTAGTCGTTCACGGTGACAACGTGCACGCCTTTGCCGGACAGCGCGTTGAGGTAAACGCCCAGTGTAGCCACCAGGGTCTTGCCTTCACCGGTACGCATTTCCGCGATCATGCCTTCATGCAAGGTCATGCCGCCGATCAGCTGGACATCGAAGTGGCGCATACCCATGACGCGCTTGCCGGCTTCGCGGGCGACCGCAAAGGCTTCTGGCAGCAGCTTGTCGAGGGTTTCCCCTTTGGCGATGCGGGCCTTGAACTCATCTGTCTTGGCACGCAATTGATCGTCCGAAAGGGCCACCATTTGCTCTTCGAAGGCATTGACGAGTTGCACCGTCTTGAGCATGCGTTTGACTTCACGCTCGTTCTTGCTTCCAAAAAGTTTCTTTAACAAAGGCGCAAACATATCGGCAGGATCTTCCACACTAAAGGGATGGAGGGCGGCCCCGTGAGTCGCCCGTGCAGCCCTCATGGCCGCATGCGAACGAGCATTCTACCCGGAAACGATGGTGAGGAAAGTGGCGTTATTCCACGATGCATGCACTGCGTTGTAACGGGGCTCACTTAAAATAAGGGCTTTTTGCTGAACTTCAAGCCGCTTACGGCAGAAGTTACTTGTTGATTTAATGGGTAAAGCGCGCGCAAAGCAATGGGTCGGGTGCATCCAGTGCTTTCTGCTACCATGGCGGCTCTGTTACTTCAGGTGTCTGATCATGGCATTTCGCCCTCTCACGGCCAGAGCACCCGCCGTTCTGCTTCGCGAAGCCAAGCCGCTCAAAGCCATCTTTGGCCACGCTCAACGCCTGGGTCATTTACAACGTCTGCTGGAAAGCCAATTGCAGCCCGCCGCCCGCGAGCATTGCCATGTGGCGTCGTGGCGCGAAGGCAGTTTGTTGCTGATTGTCACCGATGGTCATTGGGCAACGCGTCTGCGTTATCAACAGAAGCGTCTGCAACGGCAGTTACAGATGTTTGATGAATTCGCCAGCCTGACCCGGATTCTGTTCAAGGTGCAGCCACCGACCGTTCAGCAAGGGGCGGCGGGGCATACCATCAGTTTGTCCACCGATGCTGGTGCCACCATTCAGGCTACGGCTGACGGGATTACTGACCCCAACCTGCGAGCAGCGCTTGAGCGATTGGCGGCTCACGCCAAACCCAAGGATTGATTTAAATCAAATGTGGGAGCGAGCTTTGTGGTGAGGGGATTTATCCCCGTTCGGCTGCGAAGCAGTCGTAGATCCTAACAACTCGGTGTGGATGAAAGAATGACGGGGCCGCTTCGCAGCCCTACGGGGATAAATCCCCTCACCACAAGGCTCGCTCCCACAGTTTTTTTGACCGTGGTGCCCTGTTAGCGACGTTTGTTGCCGCCGAGCAGCGAGCCCATCAGCCCGCGCACCAACTGCCGCCCCAACTGATTGGCCGCCTGTCGCATCGCCGATTTCAGTGCCTGCCCTGCGGCCGTGCCGAGAAACTCCCCGGCCTTGTCGGTGAAGCTCGGCTCCTCCGGCGCAGACTTGCCCGGTGCTGTTTCGGCTTCTGGTGCCAGCCCTTTACGGCCCATCAACACCTCATAGGCCGACTCACGATCAACCGGTTTGTCATACCGACCCTTGAACGGCGAACCGGCGATCAGCACCGTGCGCTCGGTTTCGCTCAACGGCCCGATCCGCGATTGCGGCGGTGCGACCAGGACGCGCTGAACCATCTCCGGCGTGCCCTTGTCCTGCAACGTGCCGACCAGCGCTTCGCCAATCCCCAGTTCAGTCAACACCGACAAGGCGTCGAACGCCGGGTTCGGCCGGAAGCCATCGGCCACGGCCCGAAGGGATTTCTGTTCCTTGGCAGTGAACGCGCGCAAGCCATGCTGGACGCGCAGGCCGAGCTGCGCCAGCACGTCATCCGGCAAATCGCCCGGCGACTGGGTGACGAAATACACGCCCACGCCTTTCGAGCGAATCAGCCGCACCACCTGCTCCAGACGTTCCTGCAACGCCTTGGGGGTATCGGCAAACAATAAATGCGCCTCATCGAAAAACAGTGCCAGCAGCGGTTTGTCGGCATCGCCGCGCTCCGGCAGTTCCTCGAACAGTTCGGCCAGCAGCCACAAAAGGAAAGTCGCGTAGACCTTTGGCGCTTCGTGCACCAGACGACTGGCATCCAGCAAGTGAATGCGCCCGCGACCCTCGGCGGTTGGCTGCAGAATGTCTTCGAGTTGCAGTGCCGGCTCGCCAAACAACGCTTCGGCGCCCTGTTGTTCCAGAATCGCCAGCCGCCGCAACAACGCCTGACTCGACCCCGTGGTCATCAGCGCGGCGTCGTCCCCCAGCAATTCGGGGTGGTCACGCAGGTGATTGAGCAGCGCCTTCAGGTCCTTCAGATCCAGCAGCAGCAAGCCTTCGCGGTCCGCGACCTTGAACGCGGCGTACAACGCCGACTGCTGACTGTCGGTCAACTCCAGCAAGGCGCCAATCAATAGCGGTCCCATTTCGCTCAAGGTGGTGCGCAATGGATGACCGGACTGACCGTGAATGTCCCACAGGGTGACCGGATAGGCCTGAGGCGTGTGATTCAGCCAGGGCATCCCGGCGATTCGCTCGGCAATTTTGCCTTGAGGGTTGCCGGCCGCGCCGAGACCGCACAGGTCACCTTTGATATCCGCCGCAAACACGGCCACGCCGGCATCGCTGAACGCTTCGGCCAGTCGTTGCAAAGTGACGGTCTTACCGGTCCCGGTAGCGCCCGCGACCAGACCGTGACGGTTCGCCAGGCGCATGGCCTGGGCGATCGGTTGCCCCGCGAGATCGGCACCGATAACGAGTTGCGATGAATCAGGCATTTGGTCACCTTTGGTTAATCTTTGATCCAGCATGGCCGATAGCGATAGTTGTGAGACTCATCCAAAAACAGTGTCGGTAATCCCTAAGGAGAGGACGGAAACATCAGCTTGTTTTCATTACCGCCCGTTTTGCGTGCCTTTATAAAAGCATGCCCTAATAATAAGACCTTAGCGGAACCCCAAGCCATGAACAAAAATCTGCGCTTCAGCCATAAAATCCTGCTTGCCGCCGCCCTCATCGTCATTGCCGCGTTCGCCTCGTTCACGCTGTACAACGACTATTTGCAGCGCAACGCCATTCGCGAGGACCTGAACAACTATCTCAATGAGACGGGCGATGTCACCGCGAATAACATCCAGACCTGGCTCGCGGGCCGCATCCTGCTGATCGAGAGCCTCGCTCAGAACATCGCCCTCAATCCGGCACAAGCCAATGTCGCCAATCTGCTTGAGCAGAAAGCCCTGACGTCGACCTTCATGGCGTCCTACCTGGGCGACGCCAGCGGCAGCTTCACCATCCGCCCGGATGCAAAAATGCCCGACGGCTTCGACCCACGGGTTCGCCCTTGGTACAAAGGCGCGGAAAGCAGCAGCACCTCGACCCTGACCGAACCGTACATCGACGCAGCCACCGGCCAACTGATCATCTCCATGGCCACCGCCTCGAAAAAGGCTGGCCAAAGCGTCGGCGTAGTGGGCGGCGACCTGAGCCTGCAAACCCTGATCGACACCCTCAGCGCCCGTGATTTCGACGGCATGGGTTATGCGTTCCTGGTCAGCGCCGACGGCAAGATCCTGGTGCACCCGGACAAAGCGCTGGTGATGAAATCCCTGGTCGAGGCGTACCCGAAAAACACCCCGCGCATCAGCCGCGACTTCAGTGAAGTGGAGGTCGACGGCAAGACCCGCATCGTCACGTTCAGCCCGATCAAAGGCCTGCCCTCGGTCAACTGGTACATCGGCCTGTCGGTGGATAAAGACAAAGCCTTCTCGATGCTCAGCGAATTCCGCGCCTCGGCGGTCGTTGCGACCGTCATTGCGGTTGCGATCATCATTGCCTTGCTGGGCATGTTGATCCGCCTCCTGATCCAGCCGCTGCACGTCATGACCCGCGCCATGGCCGACATCGCCGACGGCGAAGGTGATCTGACCAAGCGCCTGACTATCCAGAACAACGATGAGTTCGGCCTGCTCGGCACCGCATTCAACCGTTTCGTGGAGCGCATTCACGGTTCGATCCGTGAAGTGTCCTCGGCCACCGGCCAAGTTAACGAAGTTGCCCTGCGCGTGGTCGCGGCTTCCAACTCGTCGATGTACAACTCCGACCAGCAAGCTTCGCGCACCAGCAGCGTCGCCGCCGCGATCAACCAGCTCGGCGCCGCCGCCCAGGAAATTGCACGCAACGCCGCCCAGGCGTCGAGTCAGGCCAGCGATGCCCGCAGCCTGGCCGAAGACGGCCAACAAGTGGTGGATCGCAGCATTGTTGCGATGAACCAACTGTCGAGCATGCTCAGCGCCTCCAGCACCAACATCGAATCGCTGAACAGCAAAACCGTGAACATCGGACAGATTCTCGAAGTGATCACCAGCATTTCCCAGCAAACCAATCTGCTGGCGCTCAATGCCGCTATCGAGGCCGCCCGCGCCGGTGAAGCCGGGCGTGGTTTTGCCGTGGTGGCCGATGAGGTACGCAACCTGGCACACCGCACGCAGGAATCGGCGCAGCAGGTGCAAACCATGATCGAGGAGCTGCAAGTCGGCGCCCGCGAATCCGTCAGCACCATGAGCGACAGCCAGCGTCATAGCCAGGACAGCGTGGAAATCGCCAACCTGGCGGGCGAGCGTCTGAACAGCGTGACCTTGCGGATTGGCGAAATCGACGGGATGAACCAGTCGGTGGCCACGGCGACCGAGGAACAGACGGCGGTGGTCGAGTCGATCAATGTCGACATTACCGAGATCAATACGCTGAACCAGGAAGGGGTGGAAAACCTGCAATCGACGTTGCGGGCGTGTTCGGACCTGGAGCAGCAGGCGGCGCGGCTGAAGCAATTGGTGGGTAGTTTCCGTATCTAGTGTCTGAACCGACCCCTTCGCGAGCAAGCCCGCTCCCACAAGGTCTTGCGCTAGACCTGTGGGAGCGGGCTTGCTCGCGAAGGCGGTCTGCAACACACCGCAAAAACCTCGCCGACATCCCCGCCACAAAACCCCAACCGAACATCTATCCTTCATAAAGGTCAACCAAGGGAGAACAACGGACCGGAGGAATGTTCATCGTGCATATCGCTGACATAACCATGTTCTACGCCCCTGCCAGCGGTGGCGTGCGCACTTATCTGGATGCAAAGCACCGTCGCCTGGGAATCAAGCCGGGCATTCGCCACAGTCTGCTGATCCCTGGGTCACACCTGAGTGAACAGGATGGCGTTTACACAGTTCCGGCCCCCGCCCTGCCGTTCGGCAAGGGCTATCGTTTCCCTCTCCGTCTCGCGCCCTGGCGCAATGTCCTGCAGGATCTGCAGCCCGATCTGATTGAAGTCGGCGATCCGTACCTCACGGCCTGGGCGGCGCTCGATGCCCGCCGCCAACTCGATGTGCCGGTGATCGGCTTTTATCACTCCGACCTGCCGCTGCTGGTCAGCAACCGCATGGGCAACTGGGTCACCCCCAATGTCGAGGCCTATGTCAGCAAACTCTACGGCAATTTCGACCGGGTGCTGGCACCGAGCCGGATCATGGCCGACAAATTGATCAGCCTCGGTGTGAAGAACGTTTTCGTCCAACCGCTGGGTGTCGACCTGCACACCTTCCACCCCGATGCCCGAGACCCGGGCCTGCGCGCAGAATTGGGCATCGATGAAAATACCCATCTGCTGATTTTCGCCGGGCGCGGCTCCAAGGAAAAAAACCTGCCGGTGTTGCTCGACTGCATGAAACGCCTGGGCCGCCGCTATCACCTGCTGCTGGTGGGTTCGTCGATGCCGGCGGCGGTGCCGGACAACGTGACCGTGGTCGATGAGTTCTGCCCGGCGGCGCAAGTCGCAAGACTGATGGCCAGCGCCGATGCGCTGGTACACGCCGGCGATCAGGAAACCTTCGGCCTGGTGATCCTCGAAGCCATGGCTTGCGGCATTCCAGTGGTGGCCGTGGCAGCCGGGGCTTTTCAGGAAATCATCAGCGCTGAATGCGGCCTGCTTTGCGCGCCGAACAACTCAATGGCGATGGCCAACGCCGTACGGGAGCTGTTCGGTTCGGGCAGTGCCGTTTTGGGCCAACAGGCCCGCAGTCATGTCGAGCGACAGTATTCCTGGGACACGGTGGTCAACAGCCTGCTGGGCCATTATCACGCCGTCCTCGGCAGCCATTGGCCGCAGATCGCCAATGGCTAAGCCCATGAACGCGCCCAGCCTGTTACTGGTGTTGCACGACGTCGCGCCGCACACCTGGGCCGATTACCAACCCTTTGTCGAAGACGTCGACGCCTTGGGCGAAGTGCCGATGACCTGGCTGGTGGTGCCGGATTTCCACAGGTACAACGATCTGGAGGCGCATCCGGGATTTCGGCGTTTGCTCACCAACCGTGTCGCCCGAGGCGACGAACTGGCGTTGCACGGCTATTTTCATTGCGATGAAAGCCCGTCGCCTCACACCCCACGAGACTGGTTCATGCGCCGCATCTATACCCACGAAGGCGAGTTTTACAGCCTGTCTCGGGAAGCTGCCCTCGCCCGCCTGCGGGCCGGCATTGAAGTGTTCCATCGCTACCACTGGCCGCTCGAGGGTTTTGTCGCCCCGGCCTGGCTGATGAGCGAAGGGACGCGCCAGGCCTTGCGCCAGTTGCCCCTGAGTTACACCAGCGATCCGCAGCACCTGTATCGTCTGCCGGATTTCACCCCGGTAGATGCGCCGGGATTGGTCTGGAGTGCGCGCAGTGCCTGGCGTCGGGGTTTGTCAAAGCTGGTCAGCGATCAACGCGAACACCGCTGGCATCAGGCCCCGGTGATTCGCCTGGGGTTGCACCCGGTGGACATGCGTCACCCCTTCTCACGCAATTATTGGCTGCAAACCCTCAAGCGCCTGCTCGACGAGGGCCGCGTGCCGATGACCAAGGCGCGGTGGCTGGCGCTGCACAACGACCGTGCCGGTCGCGCCGCATGAACCGCGCAATTCTACTGTTTGTCGCGCTGCTCGCTGCCGTGCTGATTCCTCTGTTGCTCGGCGGTAACCAGACCTGGTCGCGACTGCAGGGTTTTCCATTGACGTGGCTGTTGATCATGTTCGGCATGATCCTGCTGTGCTGGGTGGTGAACACGATGCGCTTGCGTCTGTTGCTGGGTGATCAGCGCGATAAGGTCAGCCCGGTCAAAAGCCTTGGCGTGGTGATGGCGGCCGAGTTCGCCTACTGCGCCACACCGGGCGGCAGCGGCGGACCGCTGACGATCATGGCGCTGCTGGCACGCAACGGCGTGCGCCCGGCCCGGAGTAGCGCGGTGTTCGCCATGGATCAACTGAGCGATCTGCTGTTCTTTCTCTGCGCGTTAAGCGGGATTTTGATTTATGCGCTGTTCCAGCACCTCAGCGAACGGATGGAATGGTTGCTGATTGTCAGCGCCGGGTCGATGTTCGGCGGGTTGCTCAGTTGCGTAGTGATCGCGCGTTACCACCGACTGCTGATCCGTTTGAGCGGGCGGTTGCTCGTTCGTCTTAATGTCAAAGGCAGCACGCGAATGCGTTGGGCGCGAAAACTCCTGCATTTTCTGGCGGCGTTTACTGACACGCTGAAGTTGCCCTTTCAGACGTTGATCAAGGTGTTTGCCCTGACCTGTGTGCATTGGATGCTTCGGTACAGTGTGTTGTATCTGGCGTTGCGCGGGCTTGGCGCGGATTTGCAGTGGGCCTGGAGTTTTTTGATTCAGATGCTTTCGCTGAGTGCGGGGCAGTTCAGCCTGTTGCCGGGCGGTGCTGGGGCGGCGGAGCTGACTTCGGCGGCGCTGCTGGCGCCGATGGTGGGGAAATCTACGGCGGCGGCGGCGATTTTGATTTGGCGGGCGGTGACTTATTACTTTTATCTGGTGGTGGGGGGGCCGGTGTTTTTGTTGATGCTGGGGCGGCCGCTTTTGAAGAAGTTGATGAGGTTTAGGCAGGTTTAGTGGGTTTTGATTGTGTACATATCCGTTTCTGCGGTGATGGCGGCTATTGGTTTCGCCCTTATGGCGAGTCACTTGGAAGAGCCCCAAGTAACCAAGGGCTCTTGCCCGAATGGCACTTACTTAGCTGCCGGCAACGTCATTTACGCTGTGAAATTGGAGAAGGCTGGCCTTGGTCTACGGTGATAGTTGCGAACACACGCCGAAAACCAAGGACACAGCCCAGATGAATCGTAGACGCCAAATTGTTCAGCATCAACAACATCGCCTGCGTCAGCACGCCTCCAACGCCGACGCCTACGCATTCTTCGATTTGCTCACGGCCCCGCAGCTATTGCCCGTTGTAGAGTCCTCACTGCCCGAGCATCGGGAGCGGTTGTTTCCGCCGACCGAAACGCTTTCCATGTTTCTCGCCCAGGCGATGGGGGCTGACCGCTCCTGTCAGAATGTCGTCAATGATTTTTCAATAAAACGCGTCTGTGGAGGCTTGAGCCCTAGCAGTACCAGGACCGGGGCCTATTGCAAAGCCAGAAAACGACTGCCTGTCGAAATGGTCTCTACATTGCTCCATCACACGGGCGCGTTGATCAGCGATCATGCCCCGACATCCTGGCGCTGGCTGGACAGGCCGGTACGACTGGTGGATGGCACTACGATCAGCATGCCCGACACGGCGGCAAACCAGGCCGCCTACCCTCAATCTCGTGGTCAGAAAGTCGGTATTGGTTTTCCACTGTCTCGAATGGTCGGTATCGTTTGTTTGTCCAGTGGCGCTGTCTTAAATGCTGCCGTGGGCCGTTTCCAAGGCAAGGGCGGGGATGAGCAGACGCTCCTCAGGTCGATGCTGGATACGCTGAAAACAGGCGATATCCTTTTGGGCGATGCCTATTACGCCACTTATTTTCTGCTTTGCGAATTACAGCGCAGAGGCGTGGACGGTGTGTTTGAACAATACGGTATACGTCGGCGCAGTACTGACTTTCGACTGGGCCAAAGTTTGGGCACAGAAGATCACCTGATCGAATATCAAAAACCTGCGCGACGACCTGTGTGGATGAGCCAGCGGTATTTTGAACAGGCCCCGGAGCGATTGCAGGTTCGGGAACTTAGAGTGGATGGCAAAACCTTGGTTACCACCCTGAGGTGCCCCAGGCAGGTACCGAAGACGGCGCTCAAGTCGCTGTACAAGAACCGCTGGCATGTGGAGCTGGACTTACGCAATCTCAAAGCGACGCTGGGCTTGGGGAAGCTGAGCTGCAAGACGCCGGATATGGCTATCAAGGAGCTGTGGGTTTATTTACTGGCGCACAACCTGATTCGAATGATCATGGCGCAGTCGGCCGCACTGGCAGACTGTTTGCCACGAGAGCTGAGCTTCAAGCACAGCCTCCAGCTTTGGCTGGCACTGAGGCAATACGGCGATCCCGGAAGAGACAATTTTTTAACATTGCTGGAATTGATCGCCCAACGACGCGTTGGAAATCGCCCGGGCCGCATCGAGCCGCGTGCTGTTAAACGACGACCCCAAGCCTACCCTTTGCTGACCAAGCCACGTTCGCTGGCAAGGGCAGAGGTTCGGGCGAATGGTCATCCGAAACACGTTAAGTAAGTGCCATTCGGCTCTTGCCCCTTTCGTTCGGTGCCTCGCTAAGGCTCGGCATGCCCTCGCTCCGGTCCTGCTCCGTGGGCCCGCCGCGATCGGCCATCCATGGCCGTGCGCGGCCTCTCGAGGGGGCGACTACCGCAACAGCAAAACGAGGCGGCCTGTGGGCCGACCTGGGCATCAAGCGGGCGCGCTTCGCTGACTTCATCGTTCACATAATCTGGACTTGCAATGAGTACCTGTGGGAGCGGGCTTGCTCGCGAAAGCGGTGGGTCAGACAACATTTATGGCGACTGACACTCCCTCTTCGCGAGCAAGCCCGCTCCCACAGTTAGATTTTTGTGGGGCATGGCATTGCTGTTCACCGTTCACCGCCGATGACCTGACCGGACTAGACGTCAGGTCGGCTCTCAGGCCGCCTCGCTTTGGCTTTTGATCTTCTTGCCCCCTCGAGAGGCCGAGTGGAGGTTCTGCGCAGTGGGCAACCCGGCATGGATGCCGGGTTAGCCGCGCACGGCCATGGATGGCCGATCGCGGCGGGCCCACGGAGCAGGACCGGAGCGAGGGCATGCCGAGCCTTAGCGAGGCACCGAACGAAAGGGGCAAAAGCGCTTTGGTTACTTTCGCGCTTTTCGAAAGTGACTCGCCGTAAGGGCGAAACCAATAGCCGCCATCACCGAAGAACCGGATATGTACCCAATCAAAGCGCCCGCACGCCAAACCTCAAGGTCGCTTCGCCGGCAAGCCAGCTCCAACAGGCTCAGAATCCGGATTCAACTCCTCCCACAACTCCACCGCCCCCGGAAACTCCGTGCCATCTTCAGGACTCAAGTCATCCGGATCATAGCGGCTCAAACACCCCTCCCCCAACGTCGCGGGAGCCTTGGAAACAGCTTTGTCGAGCGGATCGGCCATAGTCAAATCCTCAGTGCAGAAACGGCGAAGGGCCTGAAGCGATTGAACGCCCAGGCCCTTCGAATTTCAACCGTATCGTGCGGGTATCAGAACACCACGGTTTTGTTGCCATGCACCAGCACCCGGTCTTCCAGGTGATAACGCAGACCACGGGCCAGCACCATCTTCTCGACGTCACGACCGAAACGCACCATGTCTTCGATGCTGTCGCTGTGGCTGACACGCACAACGTCCTGCTCGATGATCGGGCCGGCGTCCAGCTCTTCAGTCACGTAGTGGCACGTCGCACCGATCAGCTTTACCCCACGCAGGGAAGCCTGGTGATAGGGTTTGGCACCGACGAACGACGGCAGGAAGCTGTGGTGAATGTTGATGACTTTGTGGGCATATTCACTGCACAACTCGGGCGGCAGGATTTGCATGTAACGGGCAAGTACCACCACTTCGGCTTCGTGCTGTTTGACCAGGCGCGAGACTTCGGCGAACGCCGGTTCTTTATCCTGTGGATTGACCGGCACATGGTAGTAAGGAATACCGTGCCATTCGACCATGCTGCGCAAATCGTCATGGTTGGAAATCACGCAGGAGATTTCGCAGTCCAGTTCATCGCTGTGCCAGCGGTGCAGCAAGTCAGCCAGGCAATGAGACTCGCGGCTGGCCATCAACACCACGCGCTTTTTCTGCGCGGTATCGGTGATGCGCCAGTTCATCGAGAACTCTTCGGCAATCGGCGCGAACGCTTCGCGGAAGGCCTCGATACCGAAAGGCAGCGAATCGGCACGAATTTCGTGACGCATGAAGAACCAGCCACTGAGATTGTCCGAGTGGTGGCTCGCTTCAGTGATCCAACCGTTATGTGACGCCAGAAAGTTACTGACTTTAGCAACGATGCCGACGCGGTCCGGGCAAGCAATCACCAGCCGAAAAGTGCGCATGAGGGGGAAACTCCAGAACTTCGCAAAGGCCGCCATTCTAGCGATTGCGCGGAAAAACTGCAGTATAGATGACACCTTGCGTTGTGCCAGGGCGGCTGGCACAAGCGTTGAAGCACCCGCTCACCCGCGCAATGGTGCTCTTGTTGTCAATCTTCAACTGCTCAATTGTGAATATCTGTGATACCGCGCCACACTACTTAACTGCACATCCAGTTTGTGCCCTATTCACCACAACTAATTTAAATAAACTCCGGTTTAATGTTTACTTGATGAAACACCCTGACTATTATTGCCGCACTGTCCCCTGCCATCCAGCGCCCTACATAAGGTAGTCCTCATGTCCTTGATCAACGAATATCGTGCCACCGAAGAAGCTATCAAAGAGCTGCAAGCCCGTTTGAAGAACCTGTCCCAAGACGACAAACTGCAAACCGAGCTGGAATTCGAAGGCAAACTGCGCACCCTGATGGGCGAATACTCCAAGTCCCTGCGTGACATCATCGCGCTGTTGGATCCAGAATCCAAAACCAAAGCTCCACGCGGCGGCGCAGTAAAAACTACTGGCACCAAACGCGCTCGCAAAGTTAAACAATACAAAAACCCGCACAACGGCGAAGTCATCGAAACCAAAGGTGGCAATCACAAAACTCTGAAAGAGTGGAAAGCCAAGTGGGGCGGTGACGTGGTTGAAGGCTGGGCTACCCTGCTGGGCTAAGCCGCAACGCTTTTCGCCGCGACAAAAAAGAACGCCAGCAAACGCTGGCGTTTTTTTATGCCCGGTATTCAGAGCCGGGCACTTTCATTTTCAAAGATTCAAACGTTTGCGCAATGCCTGGACATAATTGCTCCACTCGTTGAGCACGTTTTGCTGGAATGGCGTCGCAGTAATATTCAAGTGGGCCGCGGCCTCTACAAAAGTTTCCAGCGTATTGGGTGCTCCCCACTCAGGATCTGACAAACGTTGCTGACAGAATATTCGCCAACGATCTTGCTCCTCGAAACTCAACGTATCGGGAAAGTTACGCGCTCGATATCGAAACAATAATTCGGGCAAACGTTCATCATCGAAAGGCCAGTGTTCCTTTGCTAATTGCGCCGGGTCAGCCGCTCGGACTTGCTCACAAAGGCGCCGATCCCGATCACCAATAAATCCATCGTATAACTGTTGCTCAGGGTCCTGGCTCTGGGTGAAATCTTCGCTGGCATAAATCGCCTGAACTTTATCTCGCCAAACTTGTTGTGCGTCACTTAGCCGCAGCGCGCGCTCCTGATAAAGCGCCATATCCAGTCCGAGGCGTTGCTGATCATCGGGACGAAGTACCGACAGCGGCGCCACCACCGGGCATTTGTTGATATGGATAAGCTTCAGTGGCACCGGCAACTCGCCCGCGGCCAAGTCGTCGCGACGGGTATACAAGCGCTGGCGCAAGGTGTCGGCGTCCAGATCAAGCAAGCCCTGCGGGTCCAGGTGCAGATCACACACAATCAACGCGTTCTTGTTGCGCGGGTGCCAGGCCAGCGGCAGCACCACGCCGACATAACTGCGCGCCGCCGAAAAGCGCCCGGAAATGTGCACCATCGGTTGCAACAGCCGAATCTGATCCATCACCTTTTGTTTACCGCGCAACTGAAACAGCCAGTCGTACAGCTTCGGCTGTTTTTCCCGAATCAAACGGGCCAGCGCGATCGTCGCGCGAACGTCCGACAGCGCTTCGTGGGCGTTGCCGTGATCAATGCCATTGGCTGCGGTCAGGCGTTCGAGTTTGAGCGTGACCCGACCCTCGTCATCCTTCGGCCAGACGATGCCATCCGGACGCAAGGCATACGCCGCGCGCACCACATCGATCAGGTCCCAGCGGCTGTTACCGCCCTGCCACTCGCGCGCGTACGGGTCGAAAAAGTTGCGGTACAGACTGTAACGAGTCATCTCGTCGTCGAAACGCAAGGTGTTGTAACCCGCGCCACAAGTGCCGGGCGCCGCCAGCTGGGCATGCACCCGGGTCATGAAATCAGCTTCGCTCAAACCGTGCCCGGTCAATTGGCCGGGCGTGATGCCAGTGATCGCGCAGGCCGCCGGATGCGGCAGGATGTCTTCACTGGGCTGGCAGTAAAGGTTGACCGGCTCGTCTATTACATTGAGATCGAAATCCGTGCGAAGCCCCGCCACTTGCAGCGGACGGTCGCAACGGGGGTTGATGCCGGTGGTTTCATAGTCGTACCAGAAGATCGAGGTCACGGGCTATTCCTGAACTGAAGATCGGCGAAGTCTAGGCGTTTGCATCCCGCCCCGGCCAGTGATCTTGCATTCAATCATCTCTGGCCACGCACCGTGCAATACATAGTTATGTCGTTTTCCCCCAAGAGACTGCTAGCATCGGCCGGACAGAGAATCCCGATCAGGCCTCATCATCAGGTTGCCCATGCTCGAGACCACAGCACTGCCAAGGAAAGCGACGCTGGCCCCGCCACTGGATACGCGGTATCAGGTTGAAACGCCGGAAGGCATCGACTTGCCACTGCGCCCGGCCGGGTTGATGGTTCGTGCGCTGGCGTTCTCCATCGACCTCGGACTGCGCGGGTTGATTCTGGGTCTGCTGTTTATCGTCCTCGCGTTTCTGGGAAAACTCGGCGCCGGGCTGGGCTCGATCCTGCTCTTCGGGGTGAGCTGGTGGTACATGGTGCTGTTCGAGGTGCTCAATCAAGGGCGCTCGCCGGGCAAGCAATGGATGGGCCTGCGGGTGGTGCAGGATGACGGCACGCCGATCGGCTGGTCCGCTTCGCTGCTGCGCAACCTGCTGCGCTTTGTCGACCTGTTGCCGTTCGGTTATTTCCTCGGCGTCATCAGTTGCCTGCAACACCCCAATTTCAAACGTCTCGGCGACCTGGCCGCCGGCACGCTGGTGATCTACCGCGAACAGCCGCTCACCCGACCACAACTGCCTGACGCCGAGCCACGGCGCCCGTCGTTTGCCCTGACGCTGCCCGAGCAACGCGCCATCCTCGGGTTTGCCGAACGCCAGGGCGAACTCTCCGAAGCGCGGGTCACCGAACTCGCCTCCATCCTCGCGCAACCGTTGAAGGTTTCACCGCCACGCGCCGTGGCGGAACTCAACGGCATCGCCCGCGGCTTGTTGGGCCCCGCATGAAGCAAAGTCTTTTCGAGAATCGCCACAAGGCTGAATGGGTGCAATTTTCCCTTATGCTCGACAGGCTGGAGCGGAACAAGGACACCTCACGGCTTGCCAGTTTCCCGAAAGATTATCGAAGGCTCTGCCAGCATCTGGCCCTGGCTCGTGAGCGCGGTTACAGCAGTTTTCTGATCGACTCTTTGCAGCAACAAGTCCTGCGCGGGCACCAACAGCTCTATCGGCATCGCAGCCGACTGGGTGCCAATGTGCTCGGTTTCATCCTCGCGGACTTCCCGCGACTGGTGCGCGAGCAATGGCGTTTCGTGCTCGCCGCCAGCCTGATGTTTTTTGGCAGCCTGATCGGCTTTGCGTTGCTGGTGTACCTATTCCCGGATCTGGTCTACAACCTGATCCCGGCCGAACAGGTCAGCGAAATGCAAGGCATGTACGACCCTGTCGCCGGTCACCTGGGGCGCTCGGCGGAACGGGCGGCCAGTGAAGACTGGGTGATGTTCGGTTTCTACATCATGCACAACATCGGCATTGCCTTTCAGACCTTTGCCAGCGGTTTGCTGTTTGGCCTGGGCAGCGCGTTTTTCCTGTTCTTCAACGGGTTGATGATCGGCGCGGTGGCCGGGCACCTGACGCAGATCGGCTACGGGCAAACCTTCTGGTCGTTCGTGATCGGCCACGGCGCCTTCGAACTCAGCGCCATTGCCCTGGCGGGCGCTGCCGGCCTGCAACTGGGCTGGGCCTTGATCGCACCGGGACGACTGCCGCGCGCCGAAGCCTTGCGAGTGGCGGCGCGCAAAAGTGTACTGCTGATTTGCGGGGTCATGCTGTTTCTGCTGATTGCAGCGTTTATCGAAGCTTACTGGTCGTCAATGACCGGGCCTGCGCCGATGACCAAGTATCTGGTCGGTGCGACGCTGTGGTTTTTGGTCGCGATGTATCTGCTGTTTGCCGGACGGACCCGCCATGCGCCTGAGTGACGCGACCGTGGTAATCCGCCCGCGTACAACCTGGGAAGCCATGGACCTGGGCGTGCTGCTGAGCCAGCGGCACCGACGCCTGCTGATGACCAGTTGGGCCCTCGTGACCCTGCCGGTTTTCGCCCTGCTCACTTTGCTGCTGTGGGATTCCCCCTCCCGCGTAGCGTTCATCTTCTGGTGGCTGAAGCCCGCGTTCGAACGCCTGCCGCTGTACATCCTGTCCAAAGCCATGTTCGGTGAAACGCCCACGCTGAAGCAGGCGCTGCGCCAATGGCCACGCCTGCTCAAGCCACAATTGCTGGCCAGCCTGACCTGGCGACGCTTGAGCCTGAGTCGCAGCTTCCTGTTGCCGGTGGTGCAACTCGAAGGCCTGAGTGGTCTGGCACGACAACAGCGCTTGCAGGTGTTGTTGCAACGCGACGGTGGGGCTGCGCGCTGGCTGACGATCATCGGCGTGCATCTGGAAAGTGCGTTGTGGATCAGCCTGATGGTGCTGTTCTACCTGCTCCTGCCGCCACAGGTCGAACTCGACTGGAGCTGGCAGACATTGCTGTCCGCCGCCTCACAAGACTGGCGCTGGCTGGAGCACCTGACCAATGTGTTTTACGTGTTGGTGCTGGTGGTGTGGGAACCGATCTACGTAGCCTGCGGCTTCAGTCTTTACCTGAACCGGCGCACGGTGCTGGAGGCCTGGGACATCGAGCTGGTGTTCCGCCGCCTGCGCCAACGCTTGAGCGGGACCGCCATCACCTTGCTGTTGGCGGCATTCCTGCTGATGCCAACCGGGCAAAACGTCTGGGCCGCCGAGCCGGCCATTTCCCCCGACAGTCCGCGTTTGCTGGACCAGCCACTGAGCAGCCAGGCGTCCCGTGACAGCATCAAGGCAATCCTCGATCAGCCTCCGTTCAAGAACAAGGAAACCGTCACGCGCTATCGCTTTGGCGAGGACAAGCCATCCGCCGAAACCCCTGGCGACGGCAAAGCCCCCGAATGGCTGAAGGCCCTGCTCAAGTTACTGAATACCCAGCGCTTCGGCACATTGGCGACCTTTATAGAAGTCGTGCTGTGGGGCGCCGTCATCGGCGCGATCGGTTTGTTGATCTGGCATTACCGGGAGTGGTTGCGGGCCTTTGTCAGTCGTCGACCGGCGTTGAAGGGTAAAGTCGCACGACCGTTACTGCAGCAGGCATTCGGCCTGGACCTGAACCGTGAGACCCTGCCCGACGACATCGCCGCCAGCGCCGAAAGCCTCTGGCAATCCAACCCTCGCGAGGCGCTCGGGTTGCTCTATCGCGCCCTGCTCAGTCACTTGCTGCACGATTACAACATGGCGCTCAAACCCGCCGACACCGAAGGCCAGGTACTGGAGCGCGTCGAACAACTGCAACAACCCGCCCTGTTGGCCTTCAGCAAAAACCTGACCGGGCACTGGCAGAACATGGCCTACGGACATCGCCTGCCACCGGCGCATGTGCGACAGGAACTGTGTGATGGCTGGCGGACCTTGTTCGGTCCGGGAGCGGCGCATTGAACCGGCGATTGTGGTTGGCCGCTGGCGTGTTCATCGCCGTGCTGTTGGGCGCGTTGAGTCTTTATCTGTACGCCAGGGCGACGCCCTATCAGGCAGAAATCGATCACGGTCCGTCGCCCGAAGCCCAGGCCAACCCTTATCTGGCCGCCGAGCATTTCCTGCGCAAGCAAGGCCTGACCGTCAGCCATGCCAACAGCCTCGACATGCTGCCCACGCTGGAACCTCGACAACGCAGCCTGTTGTTGCTCGGCGACCGCTCCAGTATGACCCCGCGCCAGATCGATCAAGTGCTGAACTGGACCCGCGCCGGCGGGCGGCTTTTATTCATCGCCGAGTCGTTATGGGATGAAAAACTGGGCCAGAGCAACGACCTGCTGCTCGACCGGGTGAAGGTGCACCAGTCTCTGAGCAAAGACCTCAAGGACCCGCCGCCCGACACCGGCAAGGATCCCTACCCCAAACTGACCAAGCTGTACCTTGAGGACGAAGACGCGCCGGCCTACGCCACCTTCGATACCGCGTTCCATCTCGAAGACCCGAAAAATCTCGCGCAAGCCTGGGCCAACAGCGGCAAGGCCACGCACATGATGCAGCTGAACCACGGGCTCGGGTCGATCATCGTGGTCACTGACGCCGAGCTGTGGAAAACCCCGGCCATCGACCGGTACGACAACGCCTGGCTGCTCTGGTACCTGACCGCTGACACGAACGTGACCCTGCTGTTCAACACCGACCACGACAGCCTGCTGACCTTGTTGCTGCGCTATTTCCCCCAGGCGCTGGTCGCCCTCGTCGCCCTGATCGGCCTTGGCCTCTGGCATGTCGGCGTGCGCCATGGCCCGTTGATCGAACCCGCCCCGAGAGCCCGTCGGCAACTCCACGAGCACCTGCGTGCCAGCGCCGATTTCATGTGGCGCCGCACCGGTCAAGCCAGCCTGTTGCAAGCCTTGCAGCAAGACATCCTGCACCGGGTCCGGCGCCGTCATCCCGGTTTTGAACAACTCGGCGTCGCCGAACAATGGCTGGTGCTCGCACGCCTGACCGGCCAACCCACACGCGCAATCAGCCAGGCCATGAGCCCGCGACCGAAGCAACGGCTGTCCAGCGTTGAATTCAGCCGTCAGGTCGCCCACCTGCAAACCTTGAGGAACGCCTTATGATGAGTGAACAGATCGAGCCCGGCGCACCGAGCCATGCCGCGCAGCAACGCCAGCGCGCCAGTCAGTTGGCGCAGGCCGTGCGCAGCGAATTGCAAAAAGCCGTGATCGGCCAGCACACGGTGATCGACGACGTGCTCACAGCGCTGATTGCCGGCGGCCATGTGCTGCTCGAAGGTGTGCCGGGGTTGGGCAAAACCTTGTTGGTGCGCGCCCTCGCCCGCTGCTTCGGCGGCGAATTCGCGCGCATCCAGTTCACCCCGGACCTGATGCCCAGCGACGTCACCGGACACGCGGTGTACGACTTGCACACCGAGCAATTCAAACTGCGCAAAGGTCCGTTGTTCACCAACCTGCTGCTCGCCGATGAAATCAACCGCGCCCCGGCGAAAACCCAGGCGGCGCTGCTCGAAGCCATGCAGGAACGCCAGGTCACCCTTGAAGGCCGCGCCCTGCCCATCGCGCAACCGTTCATGGTGCTCGCGACGCAAAACCCCATCGAACAGGAAGGTACGTATCCCCTGCCGGAAGCCGAGCTGGATCGCTTCATGCTCAAGGTGCGCATGGATTACCCCGACGCCGATCAGGAGTTGGACATGGTGCGCCAGGTCAGCCGCTCGACCCGGGCCGACATGCTCGACGTGCAGCCGCTACGGACTGTGTTGCAAGCCAAAGATGTGCTGGCACTGCAACGCATCGCCAGCGATCTGCCGCTGGACGATCAGGTCCTCGACTACGCCGTACGTCTGGCGCGCACCACCCGTAGCTGGCCAGGCCTGACGCTCGGCGCCGGGCCTCGGGCCTCCATTGCCCTGGTACGCTGCGCTCGGGCGCGGGCCTTGTTGCGCGGTGGCGAGTTTGTGATTCCGGATGACATAAAAGGCTGCGCACTGGCGGTGCTGCGCCATCGTGTGCGCATTGCGCCGGAGCTGGATATCGAAGGGTTGGAGGTCGATCAGGTGTTGCAGCAACTGCTCGATCAAGTGCCGGCGCCGCGGTTGTGAACATCGTCGCCGGGGGAAAATATCGCAGCCTTCGGCAGCTCCTACGGGGGTGCGCGTTCAACGTAGGCGCTGCCGAAGGCTGCGATCTTTTGACCTGCCTGCACGGTGCCAAATCATGAAACCCTCACGCGTGCTATTAATCTGGCTCGCCGTGCTGCTGGTCATTGGCATCGTGCTGGGCGCATTGCGGGCATTGGAGATCGCCGTTCCATCAACGCTGTTGTCGATCAACTGGGGTTTATTGCTGGCGCTACTGGCCCTGGCAATACTCGATGCTGTGCGCCTCAAACGCCTGCCGTCGCCCCGGATAACACGACAAATGCCCGGCAGCCTGGCACTCGGCCGTTGGAGCGAAGTGCGTCTTGAGGTTGAGCATGACTTTCCCCAGCCACTGACGATTCAGATCTTCGACCACGTACCTGACGACCTAAACTTCGAAAACCTTCCCCTGTCAGTCGAGCTTCAACCAGACCAGCACAGCCGGATCGGCTATCGCCTGCGTCCGCTCAAGCGCGGCCACTTCACCTTCGAACACTGCGAAATCAACCTGCCGAGCCCCTTGGGCCTGTGGTCCGACAAACGCCTGCTAAACGTGCCCGACCACACCCGCGTGTACCCCGACTTCGCCCGCCTCTACGGCGGCCAACTGCTGGCGGTGGATAACTGGCTCAGCCAGCTCGGCGTGCGCCAGCGGCAACGACGCGGCCTGGGCCTGGAGTTTCATCAGCTGCGGGAATTCCGCGAAGGCGACAGCCTGCGCCAGATCGACTGGAAAGCCACCGCCCGCCAGCGCACGCCAATTGCCCGCGAGTATCAGGATGAACGCGATCAGCAGATCATTTTCATGCTTGATTGCGGACGACGCATGCGCAGCCAGGACGGCGAACTGGCGCATTTTGATCACGCGCTCAATGCCTGTCTGTTACTGAGCTACATCGCCCTGCGCCAGGGTGATGCGGTGGGGCTCAGCACCTTTGCGGTCGAGCAACCGCGCTATCTCGCCCCCGTGAAAGGTGCCGGTCAACTCAACGTTTTGCTCAACACGGTCTACGACCTGAACAGCACCCAACGCAGCGCCGACTATCAAGCCGCTACAACGCAACTGCTGGCCCGGCAAAAACGCCGCTCGCTGGTCGTGCTGGTGACCAACCTGCGGGACGAAGACGATGAGGAGCTGCTGACTGCCGTCAAACGCCTGAGCAAGCAGCATCGGGTACTGGTCGCGAGCCTGCGCGAAGACGTACTCGACAACCTGCGTCAGACGAGTGTGCAAACGCTGTCGGAAGCATTGGTCTATTGCGGGACGGTGGACTTCTTGAATGCACGGACCGAACTGCATGAACGGCTGCATGCCCATGGCGTGCCAGTGCTGGATGCAAGCACCCATGAACTGGGTGCCGCGCTGGTGACGCGCTACCTGGAATGGAAGAAAGCCGGGGCGTTTTAGTGACTGTGACGCGAGTGCGGAACGGGACCGCGTGCGGGACGTAAAGGGGCTACATCGGCTTGCGCCGTTGCCTACAGATCAGCCAGAATCCGCCGGCTTGTGCGCCTTGGGCTCGCCACGTAACTTGATCCGCGTCGCTGATTTCCAGCGATCGGGTTTAGTCGCCCGGGTGGGATACGGCTCATTGAAGGGATAAAACGCAAATGTCCAACTCCACACCGAATTCCCCGTACGCGGCATGTCGATGTTCACCGTCGCCCCCGACGCCGACCCCAGATCCATCGCCATCCAGGCCTTCGAAACCTTTTGCTCCGTCAACGACCTCTTGCTCGATCTGGCCGACAGCCTCGACGACAAGGCACGGCGTGCGGCCGTGGTCATTTATCAGTTGAGTGAGTGGGGGTTGATGCTGGTGGAGAAGTCATTGGCAGATGAGCAGGCAAGCGGCGCGGTTTAGCATCTATCCGTTCAAATTGTGTTGTTTTATCTGACGCCTTCGCGAGCAAGCCCGCTCCCACACTGGACCTCCGAGGTACACAAATCTGTGCCCAAAGAAGATCCAATGTGGGAGCGGGCTTGCTCGCGAAGGCGCCAGATCAAACACCGCAACCTTCAGGCAGACGCCGGCAACGGCTGAAAACTGAAGTACTGCTTCAACGCCTCCACCAATTGCTCATACTCCGGCGGTGCCCGTTGCAGGCTGAACCCGGCGTCGTAATGGTGAGGGGTTGCGTCTTCATGGCACCACAAGCAGCAAGCCCTGATATCGATGACCTGCTGGCAGCCATCGGCCATGGGGATCTTCAGGCGCAAATCGAAATCCGCGCCGATCATGATTGGCAACTGACTAATGAGCATCAGCCCGTGTTCAGAGACATTGCCCAGGAAGCCAATCGGTTTGTCGGTGACACTGTTGAACACTTTCAGAAAATACGGCAGTTGATGCCGCTCGATCCGGCGGTCAGTAAACATGCTCAATTCGCCCAGCAAGGCCCTTAAGCAGGGCCGCACTAATGCTTCGGAACGGGCCTGCCTGCCTGTATAAAACGTGAGCCAGACAAAGGGCGCGCTCTCCCCGATCCCGGTGCAACAGTCCATAAAGCCGCTGTCGCTTACTCCCGCCGATCACAGGTGTTACGTCGATTTAGAAACAAGATTCTAAACCGGTTATTCGACTATAGCTCACCACCGCCGGTGAGCCAGCCGTTGAACGACTACTGCAATCAGAACCGGGTCGGACGCACCGCCGCCGAGCTGCGCAGCGGGTAATGACCCAGCGACTGCAAGGTTTCCAGACGGGCCTGGGCGCGGTAGGCGTATTCGCTTTGCGGGTACGAAGCGATGATGAACTGATAGGTCTGCGCCGCATCGACAAACAGTTTCTGCCGCTCCAGACACAAACCGCGCAGCATCGACACTTCCGGCCACACATAAGACCGCGCGCGGCTGGCGCGTTCGACTTTGGACAGTTCGAGTGTCACCTGCTCGCAATTGCCACGGTCATAGGCCTTGTAGGCATTATTCAAATGATGGTTCATCGAAAAACGGGTGCAGCCCACAACACTGAGGGCAAGAATGGCTATGAGCACGAATCGCATGGGGGTTCTCCTGTCGTGAACTCTTTATCGACCCGTTGACGAAAATCTTCAAGAATGTTCGTTTCAATAAACAAGCGAATAACAAAGCTCTTCACAAAAAGTAGTGCACATGAACAATGACTACACCCCGAGAGCATAGTAGCCTCACTCAGCGCTTGAACTCAGGAGTCTTTGCATGTCCGTCCGTCGTACCAAAATCGTCGCTACCCTTGGCCCGGCCAGTAACTCGCCGGAAGTTCTCGAACAGCTGATTCTGGCTGGCCTGGACGTCGCCCGCCTGAACTTTTCCCACGGCACTCCCGACGAGCACAAGGCTCGCGCGAAGCTGGTGCGTGACCTGGCCGCCAAGCACGGGCGCTTCGTTGCCCTGCTGGGCGACCTGCAAGGCCCGAAAATCCGTATCGCCAAATTCGCCAACAAGAAGATCGAGCTGAAGATCGGTGATCAATTCACCTTCTCCACCAGCCATCCTCTGACCGAAGGCAACCAGCAAGTGGTCGGCATCGACTACCCGGACCTGGTCAAGGACTGCGGCGTGGGCGACGAGCTGCTGCTCGACGATGGTCGCGTGGTGATGCGCGTCGATACCGCCACTGCCACCGAACTCAACTGCACGGTGATCATCGGCGGCCCGCTGTCCGACCATAAAGGCATCAACCGTCGCGGCGGCGGCCTGACGGCTCCAGCCCTGACTGAAAAAGACAAGGCCGACATCAAGCTCGCCGCAGAAATGCAGGTCGACTACCTGGCCGTGTCCTTCCCGCGTGATGCCGCCGACATGGAATACGCCCGTCAACTGCGCGACGAAGCCGGCGGCACTGCCTGGCTGGTGGCGAAGATTGAACGCGCCGAAGCCGTGGCCGACGACGACACACTCGACGCACTGATCAATGCCTCCGACGCTGTCATGGTCGCCCGTGGTGACCTCGGCGTGGAAATCGGCGACGCCGAGCTGGTGGGCATTCAGAAGAAGATCATTCTGCACGCACGCCGCCACAACAAGGCGGTGATCGTCGCGACCCAGATGATGGAGTCGATGATCCAGAACCCGATGCCGACCCGCGCCGAAGTGTCCGACGTGGCCAACGCCGTGCTCGACTACACCGACGCCGTGATGCTCTCGGCCGAAAGTGCTGCCGGTCTGTACCCGCTGGAAGCCGTGCAAGCGATGGCGCGCATCTGCGTCGGCGCTGAAAAGCACCCGACCAGCAAGACTTCCAGCCACCGCATCGGCAAAGTGTTCGAAAGCTGCGACCAGAGCATCGCCCTGGCGGCCATGTACACCGCCAACCACTTCCCGGGCGTGAAGGCGATCATCGCCCTGACCGAAAGTGGCTACACGCCGTTGATCATGTCGCGCATCCGTTCTTCGGTGCCGATCTACGCGTTCTCCCCGCACCGCGAAACCCAGGCCCGCGCGGCCATGTTCCGTGGCGTCTACACAATTCCGTTCGACCCGGCGTCCTTGCCGCCTGAGCAAGTCAGCCAGGCTGCGATCGACGAGCTGTTGAAACGCGGTGTTGTGGAAAAAGGCGACTGGGTCATCCTGACCAAGGGCGACAGCTACCACACCATCGGCGGCACCAACGGGATGAAAATCCTGCACGTTGGCGATCCGATGGTCTGAGTGACCGGTTGCTGAAAAAAGAAAGCCCCGCCGTGTGAATGGCGGGGCTTTTTGGTTTCTGATCCGGAAGATTTGTTGTCTGGGCTGACGCCTTCGCGAGCAAGCCCGCTCCCACATTTAACCGAGTTCTACCAGAAAGAATGCAGTCAAATGTGGGAGCGGGCTTGCTCGCGAAGGGGCCAGCCCGGTCACCACAAACTCAATGCCTGTTGATAAACCCCGACAACGCCGCCACCGCTTCCGGCGAACGCAGCCGTTGGGTGAACAACGCGCCCTCTTCTTCTATCACTTTGCGCAATGGCTCCCGGTCCGGGGCTTTCATCAATTGCTTGCTGATGCGCACCGCTTCCGGTGGCAGCGACTCGAAACGCAGCGCCATCTGCCGCGCCTTGGCCAATGCGGCTTCGCCACTGTCCAGGGCTTCGGTCGCGATGCCCCACTCCGCAGCCTGTTCACCGCTGAAGCCTTCACCGAGCAGCAACAGCTCCGCCGCTTTGGCGTGCCCAAGCAATCGAGGCAGGAGCAGGCTGGAACCGAACTCCGGGCAAAGCCCGAGATTGACGAAGGGCATACGCAATCGCGCATCCCGGCTGATATACACCAGATCGCAATGCAGCAGCATCGTCGTGCCGATTCCCACGGCAGCACCGGCCACGGCGGCGATCACCGGTTTGCGGCATTTGAGCAGGGTCAGCATGAACTGGAACACCGGACTGTCCAGGTTACTCGGTGGTTGTTGCAGGAAGTCGGCGATGTCGTTGCCGGCGGTGAAGCACTCGGCGGAACCGGTGATCAGCACGGCGTTGATTTCGGGGTCGGTGTCAGCCTGTTTCAGCGCTTCGGCCAGATGGCTGTACATGGCGCGGGTCAGGGCGTTTTTCTTGTCGGGGCGGTTCAGGCGCAGGGTCAGCAGGCCGCGTTCGCGTTCAATCTGGATGGCATCGGTCATGGAAGGTCTCGCGTCTGAAAAGTCAGCGCTCAACCGCGGGGCAGGAAGACGTCGGCCAGCAGTTGATTGCGCGGCAGTCCCGCCAGGTACAGGCGCCGGGCAAAGGCGTCGACGCTGTCGGGAGACCCGCAGAGTAAGGCTTGGGTTTGCCGGGAAACAAGCCGCAGTTGCGCCAAAGCCGCGGGCAACTCGGTCGGTGTCCACAGTTCGATGCTGAGGTTCGGGCGGCTGGCAGCCATGGCTTGCAGGGGCTTGGCCAGATAATGCTCATCGGCATCATGGGCGAGGTGAATCACGCGGATAGCGCCTTGGTGATCCTGGCGCAAGGCTTCGCGCAAGACGCCAAACAACGGGCCCAGCCCCGTCCCGGCAGCCACCAACCACAGCGGCCGGGTGTGCCAGTCGGCGTCGTAATGCAGCGCGCCGCCCCGCAGTTCACCGAGACGCAGCGGGTCGCCGATCTTCAACTGACGCGCGGCGTCACTGAATTCACCGGGGTGGCGACAATCGAGGTGGAACTCCAGAAAACGGTCTTCTTCCGGCAGGCTGGCCAAGGAATAAGGCCGCGCCACGTTGCCGGCCCACAAGACCAGATGCTGACCGGCGCTGTAGCGCATCGGGCGTTGTGGTGTCAGGCGCAGACGCAAAACGCTGCTGCTCAACCAATCGACGGCGGCGACTTCGGCCGGGCGGCCGTCCTGTTGCGGGTCGAAGGTGTGCACCTGCAAATCCTCGACCACCTGACACTGGCACGCCAGGCGCCAGCCTTGCTGACGCTGCTCTGCGCTCAGGGCATCGGGCCGGCTGTCGCTCGGCAATCCTTGCGTACATTGCACCAGGCACGCATGACAACTGCCGGCGCGACAGCTGTAAGGAACGGACACACCGTTTTGATTCAACGCGTCCAGCAGGTTGCTGCCAGGCGCCACCGACCATTGACGATCGCCGACCCGCAACTCAGGCATCAACGTTCTCCCACGCCGCCGCGCAACGATTGCGGCCGTCACGTTTGGCGCGATAGAGCGCCTGATCGGCACGCTGCAAGGCATCGTCGAGATCGTCGCCCAGCTCCAGCAGCGTCATGCCCGCCGACAGGCTGAGGTTGCCCACTTTCAAGCCGATCAACTCGACGTCGGTGAAGGCAATCCGCAACCGCTCGCAGCAAGACGTCAGGCGTTCAGGGCCGCAATCGGGCAGCAGCACCACGAACTCTTCGCCGCCATATCGGGCCAGCACGTCCCCCTCACGCAAACAGGCGCTGGCCACACCGGCAAAAGCTTGCAGCACCTGATCGCCCGCCGCGTGGCCGTGCACATCGTTGATGCGTTTGAAATGGTCGAGGTCGATCAGCGCCAGGCCATGCACC
Source organism: Pseudomonas sp. LBUM1670 (assembly GCF_059695695.1). Taxonomy (NCBI): domain Bacteria; kingdom Pseudomonadati; phylum Pseudomonadota; class Gammaproteobacteria; order Pseudomonadales; family Pseudomonadaceae; genus Pseudomonas; species Pseudomonas sp. LBUM1670. Next base: position 4,514,803 of record NZ_CP166783.1, read on the forward strand.
ACGCCGAGTTCCATGGCGTTGAGTTCGCGTGAGGCCAGGCGCAGGAAATGGCGGCGGTTGAACAGCCCGGTCAATTCGTCTGTCGCCACCAGGTCTTCGAGCTGACGCATCATCCCGCGCAGGGTGTCCTGATGCGCCTGCAAGGCGAACCGGCGCTGACGCATCCGTTGGCGGGAGGCCTGGACGTGACGTGCATAAAGCTCCAGCCAGACCAGCACGATAAACAGCACGCACACCTGCAACGCTGCCAGCGCCGGGTCGGCCAACTGGAAGTGGTAGCCCTCCCACAGCGTGATCGCACTGAAACTGAAAAACACCAGCAACGCGCACCGCACAAAGGCACGACGCGACAGATGAAATAGCCCGAACAGCAGAATCAGCACGTAGAACACCAGAAACGCGCCGCGTGCCTCATCCAGATTGGCGACCAGCCAGGTTTGCCAACCCAGCCCCAGCAACACTTGCGCTTCGGTCAGGCTGGGGTCGGAAAACCGCAGATTCCAGCCGCTGTAAAACAACGCGAACAACGTCGCCTGGCTGATGACCACCAGCGCGCTGCCGACGGCGACGTTGGCCAGCGGTTCATCGTAATGGTCGGTGAAAAACGCCAGCCACAGCAGCAGTAAGGCCAGGGCATAAGTGCCGGCTGCGAGGGCAAAACGTCTGAGCAAAAGGCGCTGGATGGCGTTATGGGTCAATCGTTGACTCACCGTGCGAAAGGAGGCTGACCGAGTGTCCTACTCTACAGACCGAACGCCACTTTAGTGGCGTGCCTGACAAATGACCATTCAATTTTTAGAGCTATAGCCTGGCGTCAATGCCATGGCCCGACTGACCGCTGATTTGCGCACGGCTCTTTGTGGGAGCGGGCTTGCTCGCTAAGGCGTCGGCACATCCAGCATTGATGTGGCTGGCACACCGTCTTCGCGAGCAAGCCCGCTCCCACCAAAAGCCCATCCGCAGGTTTATTTGCATCGTCGGCTTATGCGACCAACGATTGACTGCCGGCGCGTGTGCCCGCCAGCGAGGCGCGTTATACTGCCGCGCCTTTTTAGCGTCGCGCCAGCATGCCCGGCGTGCCTTGAAAGGTGCTTGCAACCGACCGATGCACCCAAGCTGCAAGCACCTTATTGAATGTTCCCGTCTTTTAGAGGAGCGCGACTCATGACCGTGATCAAGCAAGACGACCTGATTCAGAGCGTTGCCGACGCCCTGCAGTTCATTTCCTATTACCACCCCGTTGATTTCATCCAGGCGATGCACGAAGCCTACCTGCGCGAAGAATCGCCAGCGGCCCGTGATTCGATGGCGCAGATCCTGATCAACTCGCGCATGTGCGCCACCGGCCACCGCCCGATCTGCCAGGACACCGGCATCGTGACCGTGTTTGTCCGCGTGGGAATGGACGTACGTTGGGATGGCGCCACCATGGGCCTGGACGACATGATCAACGAAGGCGTGCGCCGGGCTTACAACCTGCCGGAAAACGTCCTGCGTGCCTCGATCCTCGCCGACCCGGCGGGCGCTCGTAAAAACACCAAGGACAACACCCCGGCCGTTATCCACTACTCCATCGTTCCGGGTAACACCGTGGAAGTGGACGTGGCGGCCAAGGGCGGCGGTTCCGAGAACAAGTCGAAAATGGCCATGCTCAACCCGTCCGACTCGATCGTCGACTGGGTGCTGAAGACCGTTCCGACCATGGGTGCCGGCTGGTGCCCACCGGGCATGCTCGGCATCGGCATCGGCGGCACCGCCGAGAAAGCTGCGGTGATGGCCAAGGAAGTGTTGATGGAATCCATCGACATTCACGAGCTGAAAAAACGCGGCCCGTCCAACCGTATCGAAGAGATGCGCCTGGAGCTGTTCGAGAAGGTCAACCAACTGGGCATCGGCGCTCAGGGCCTCGGTGGCCTGACCACCGTGCTCGACGTGAAGATCATGGATTACCCGACCCACGCCGCTTCGTTGCCGGTGTGCATGATCCCGAACTGCGCCGCCACCCGTCACGCGCACTTCGTGCTCGACGGTTCCGGCCCTGCCTCGCTGGAAGCGCCACCGCTGGACGCCTACCCGGAAATCGTCTGGGAAGCCGGTCCGTCGGCCCGTCGCGTCAACCTCGACACCCTGACCCCGGAAGACGTGCAGAGCTGGAAGCCGGGCGAAACCGTCCTGCTCAACGGCAAGATGCTCACCGGTCGCGACGCCGCGCACAAGCGCATGGTCGAGATGCTCAACAAGGGTGAAACCCTGCCGGTGGACCTGAAAGGTCGCTTCATCTACTACGTCGGCCCGGTTGATCCGGTGCGCGAAGAAGTCGTTGGCCCTGCCGGTCCGACCACTGCAACGCGGATGGACAAGTTCACCCGTCAGATCCTCGAGCAAACCGGCCTGCTGGGCATGATCGGCAAATCCGAACGCGGCCCGAACGCGATCGACGCGATCAAGGACCACAAGGCCGTTTACCTGATGGCGGTCGGCGGCGCGGCTTACCTGGTGGCGCAAGCGATCAAGAAATCCCGTGTCGTTGCGTTCGCTGAACTGGGCATGGAAGCGATCTACGAGTTCGACGTGAAAGACATGCCGGTCACCGTTGCCGTTGATAGCAAGGGTGAATCGGTACACATCACCGGTCCTGCCATCTGGCAGCAAAAGATCAGTGAAAGCCTGGCGGTAGAAGTGCAGTAAGCGCTTCGACTGACAAAGAAAAGGCGACAGGGTCATGCTCCTGTCGCCTTTTTTTTTGCCCGCACATCCCCCTGTAGGAGCGAGCCTGCTCGCGATGGTCGTGAACGATAACGCGCGTAATCTGAATAAACGCGGCGTTCTGGAGACCATCGCGAGCAAGCTCGCTCCTACAGGGGGCGCGGTGTGCATGGTATGGTGCGCCCCCTCCGCAAACATTGTGTAATGCCCGGCATGTCTGAGTCTTCCCGCACCCTGCGCCTGACGCTGTACACCTTTCTTATCCTCGCCGGTGCAGCCCTCGCCGCCACGCTGGCCATGCGTCAAGCCGAGCGTCAGGCCCTGGTGGAAGACGCCGCCCGTGCCAATCAGCAACTCGGGCTCTACGCCACGTCGTTGCACACCCTGATCGAACGCTACCGCGCCCTGCCCGCAGTCCTGGCGCTTGACCCCGAGTTGCGTTCAGCGCTCAACGGTCCGGTCACGCCCGACCAGCAGGACGCGTTGAACCGCAAACTGGAAAAGATCAACGGCGCCGCCCAGTCCTCGACCCTGGAACTGCTCGATCACACCGGCCTCGCCGTGGCGGCGAGCAACTGGCGTTTGCCCAGCAGTTACGTCGGCCACAACTACGGTTTTCGTCCTTACTTCAGCCAAACCCGCACCCACGGCACCGGGCGTTTTTATGCGGTGGGCGTGACCAGCGGGATTCCGGGGTACTTCCTGTCCAGCGCCGTGACCGATGACGCTGGCCGGTTTCTCGGCGCGATGGTGGTGAAGCTCGAGTTTCCCGAACTGGAACGCGAATGGCGTCAGGGCAGCGACACGCTGCTGGTCAGCGACGCACGCGGGATCATCTTCATCGCCAATCAACCGGGCTGGCGCTATCGCCTGTTGAAACCGCTGGGCGACAGCGATCACGCCGAGCTCAAGGCCACCCGCCAATACGACAAGCAACCGCTGACGCTGCTGGACTATCAATCGCTGCGCCGCTTCGACGACAACAGTGAGCTGGCGCGGGTCGATGGCCCGGACGGCAAAGCGGATTACCTGTGGGAATCCCTGCCGCTGACCGCCGAAGGCTGGACGCTGCACCTGCTGCGCCGCCCACAGGTCGCGTTCGAAGACAGTCGCAACGCCGCGCTCGCCGCTGCCGGGCTGTGGCTGACGCTGGTGTTTCTGCTGCTGTTCCTCAACCAGCGCTGGCGTCTGGCAAAAATGCGTCAGCGCAGTCGCGAAGAGCTCGAACAGCTTGTACTAGAGCGTACCCGCGATCTGCGCACGGCTCAGGACGGTCTGGTGCAATCGGCCAAACTCGCGGCCCTCGGCCAGATGTCCGCAGCGCTGGCCCATGAAATCAACCAACCGCTGACCGCGCAGCGCATGCAGCTGGCGACACTGCGACTGTTGCTCGATCACGGCCGCGTCGACGACGCCTACAAGGCATTGAAACCGGTGGATGACATTCTGACGCGCATGGCCGCCCTCACCGGCCACCTTAAAACCTTCGCCCGCAAAAGCCCCAGCGGCTTGCGCGAGCGCGTGGATTTGGCTTCGGTGGTGGACCAATCGCTGGAGCTGCTCGACACTCGCCTGCGCGATGAACAGGTCAGCACCGTGCTGCACCTGACCCGTCCGGCGTGGGTGCGGGGCGATGCGATCCGGCTGGAACAGGTGCTGATCAATTTGCTGCGCAATGCGCTGGATGCGATGCAGGATAAACCCTGTAAACGCCTGGAAATCCGCCTCCAAACCGAAGGACAGCTCTGGCGCCTGAGCGTCATCGACAACGGCGGTGGCATCGCCGAAGAAAACCTGGCGAAGGTCTTCGATCCCTTTTTCACCACCAAACCGGTGGGCGATGGCCTGGGCATCGGTCTGGCCGTATCCTTCGCCATCGTTCACGAATCGGGCGGACGCCTGAGCGCCGATAATCACGACAACGGCGCGGTGTTCACATTCACCCTGCCCATCGATCCGGAGGCGCCTGGCGCATGCTGAATTCAGTGATGGTGGTCGACGACGAAAGCAGCATCCGCAGCGCCGTCGAACAATGGCTGAGCCTGTCGGGTTTCGAGGTGCAACTGTTCAGCCGCGCCGATGAATGCCTGGCGCAGTTGCCGAAGCATTTTCCCGGCGTGATCCTCAGCGACGTGCGCATGCCCGGCATGTCCGGGCTGGAACTGCTGGCCGAAGTTCAGCGCCGCGATGCCGACTTGCCGGTGATTCTGCTGACCGGCCACGGCGACGTGCCGATGGCCGTCGATGCGATGCGCGATGGCGCTTACGATTTCCTCGAAAAACCCTTCAGCCCGGAAACTCTGCTCGGCAGCTTGCGCCGTGCGCTGGACAAACGCCGGCTGGTGCTGGAAAACCGCGCCTTGCACGAGCAGGCCGACAACCGCGCCAAACTCGACGCGACATTGCTCGGCGTGTCCCGTGGTTTGCAGACACTGCGTCGGCAAGTGCTGGACCTGGCGGCGTTGCCGGTCAACGTATTGATCCGCGGTGAAACCGGTAGCGGCAAGGAGCTGGTTGCCCGTTGCCTGCATGACTTCGGTCCGCGCGCCGACAAGCCGTTTGTCGCGCTCAACTGCGCGGCGATTCCCGAGCAATTGTTCGAGGCCGAGCTGTTCGGCCACGAGAGCGGTGCGTTCACCGGCGCTCAGGGCAAACGCATCGGCAAGCTTGAATACGCCGATGGCGGCACGCTGTTTCTCGATGAAATCGAAAGCATGCCGCTGGCCCAGCAAGTGAAATTGCTGCGGGTGTTGCAGGAACAGAAGCTTGAGCGGTTGGGTTCCAATCAGAGCATTCGCGTGGATCTGCGGATCATCGCTGCGACCAAACCGGACTTGCTGGACGAGGCGCGGGCCGGGCGTTTTCGCGAGGATCTGGCCTATCGGCTGAACGTCGCCGAGTTGCGGTTGCCGCCGTTGCGTGAGCGCCGTGAAGATATTCCGTTGTTGTTCGAGTCGTTTGCGCAAAACGCTGCCGAACGATTGGGGCGCACATTCCCGCCACTGAGCGGCCCGCAGTTGAGCCATTTGCTGAGCCACGACTGGCCGGGCAATGTGCGCGAACTGGCAAACGTGGCCGAACGTCAGGTGCTGGGGCTGGGCGAACCTGCGCCCGAGGGCGTCGATCCCGGGCAATCGCTGGCGGCGCAGCAGGAAGCGTTTGAAGCGCATTGCCTGCGCGCGGCGTTGACCCGGCACAAGGGCGATGTGAAAGCGGTGCTTGAAGAGCTGCAACTGCCGCGTCGCACGTTCAATGAAAAGATGCAGCGGCATGGGTTGACCCGTGAGATGTTTCTGCAAGACAGCTGATTTTTGTGTGTCTGATCCGGCCCCTTCGCGAGCAAGCCCGCTCCCACAATGGATCGGTGTACACAGTTCAAATGTGGCAGATGTTTTTGCAGGAAAGCTGATTTTTGTAGTGTTTGATCGGGCCTCTTCGCGAGCAAGCCCGCTCCCACAATGGTTCGGTGTACACAGTTCAAATGTGGGAGATGTTTTTGCAGGAAAGCTGATTTTTGTAGTGTTTGATCGGGCCCCTTCGCGAGCAAGCCCGCTCCCACAATGGTTCGGTGTACACAGTTCAAATGTGGGAGCGGGCTTGCTCGCGAAGAGGCCGGCACAGACGACACAAACCCATGAGCCAAATAAGCGAATTTCCGCTCACACCCACTTTCCAATAAGCGGATTTCCGCTCATGAAATCCTGCCACCCCCTCTAAACCGGCCCTCCTTCGATTGGCACACCTCCTGCTATAGCCCCAGCAGGCTGCGTTTTAACGCGCTCCACAAAAACAATTAAACGAAGGATCCTTCAATGGATAACTCCAACGCCCTGCCCCTTGGGTCGGCTGCCGTGCCGGCCAAAGAAAGAACCACCGCCAGTCGCATCAAATCGATTTTCAGCGGCTCGGTCGGCAACATGGTCGAGTGGTACGACTGGTACGTCTACGCCGCCTTCTCCCTGTACTTCGCCAAGGCCTTCTTCCCCAAAGGCGACACCACCGCACAACTGCTGAACACCGCCGCGATCTTCGCCGTGGGCTTCCTGATGCGCCCGATCGGTGGCTGGCTGATGGGCCTGTACGCCGATAAGGCCGGTCGCAAGAAAGCACTAATGGCTTCGGTGTACCTGATGTGTTTCGGCTCGCTGCTGATTGCCCTGAGCCCCGGTTATGAAACCATTGGCATTGGCGCACCGATCCTGCTGATTTTCGCCCGCCTGCTGCAAGGCCTGTCGGTCGGCGGCGAGTACGGCACCTCGGCGACCTACCTCAGCGAGATGGCGACCAAGGAACGTCGCGGTTTCTACTCCAGCTTCCAGTACGTGACCCTGATCTCCGGCCAGCTCATCGCGTTGGCGGTGTTGATCGTGTTGCAACAAGTGCTGACCACCGAAGAGCTGTATGCCTGGGGCTGGCGTATCCCGTTCGCCATCGGCGCGCTGTGTGCCGTGGTCGCGCTCTACCTGCGTCGCGGCATGGAAGAAACCGAGTCGTTCACCAAGAAAGAGAAGGCCAAGGAAAGCGCGATGCGCACCTTGATGCGCCATCCGAAGGAACTGATGACCGTGGTCGGCCTGACCATGGGCGGCACCCTGGCGTTCTACACCTACACCACGTACATGCAGAAATACCTGGTGAACACCGTCGGCATGAGCATCTCCGACTCCACCACCATTTCCGCGGCCACGCTGTTCCTGTTCATGTGCCTGCAACCGATCATCGGCGGGCTGTCGGACAAGGTCGGTCGTCGGCCGATCCTGATTGCCTTCGGCATCCTCGGCACGCTGTTCACCGTGCCGATCCTGACCACCCTGCACACCATCCAGTCGTGGTGGGGCGCGTTCTTCCTGATCATGGCGGCGCTGATCATCGTCAGCGGCTACACCTCGATCAACGCGGTGGTGAAAGCCGAACTGTTCCCGACCGAGATTCGCGCGCTGGGCGTTGGTCTGCCGTACGCGCTGACCGTGTCGATCTTCGGCGGTACTGCTGAATACATCGCGCTGTGGTTCAAGAGCATCGGCATGGAAACCGGTTACTACTGGTATGTCACCGCGTGCATCGCGGTGTCGTTGCTGGTGTACATCACCATGAAAGACACCCGCAAGCATTCGCGGATCGAGACGGACTGAGTTCGCCAGCGCAACAAAAAATGGGGCAGACCTTAACGGGTCTGCCCCGAATGGCACTTACTTAACGTGTTTCGGATGACCATTCGCCCGAACCTCTGCCCTTGCCAGCGAACGTGGCTTGGTCAGCAAAGGGTAGGCTTGGGGTCGTCGTTTAACAGCACGCGGCTCGATGCGGCCCGGGCGATTTCCAACGCGTCGTTGGGCGATCAATTCCAGCAATGTTAAAAAATTGTCTCTTCCGGGATCGCCGTATTGCCTCAGTGCCAGCCAAAGCTGGAGGCTGTGCTTGAAGCTCAGCTCTCGTGGCAAACAGTCTGCCAGTGCGGCCGACTGCGCCATGATCATTCGAATCAGGTTGTGCGCCAGTAAATAAACCCACAGCTCCTTGATAGCCATATCCGGCGTCTTGCAGCTCAGCTTCCCCAAGCCCAGCGTCGCTTTGAGATTGCGTAAGTCCAGCTCCACATGCCAGCGGTTCTTGTACAGCGACTTGAGCGCCGTCTTCGGTACCTGCCTGGGGCACCTCAGGGTGGTAACCAAGGTTTTGCCATCCACTCTAAGTTCCCGAACCTGCAATCGCTCCGGGGCCTGTTCAAAATACCGCTGGCTCATCCACACAGGTCGTCGCGCAGGTTTTTGATATTCGATCAGGTGATCTTCTGTGCCCAAACTTTGGCCCAGTCGAAAGTCAGTACTGCGCCGACGTATACCGTATTGTTCAAACACACCGTCCACGCCTCTGCGCTGTAATTCGCAAAGCAGAAAATAAGTGGCGTAATAGGCATCGCCCAAAAGGATATCGCCTGTTTTCAGCGTATCCAGCATCGACCTGAGGAGCGTCTGCTCATCCCCGCCCTTGCCTTGGAAACGGCCCACGGCAGCATTTAAGACAGCGCCACTGGACAAACAAACGATACCGACCATTCGAGACAGTGGAAAACCAAGACCGACTTTCTGACCACGAGATTGAGGGTAGGCGGCCTGGTTTGCCGCCGTGTCGGGCATGCTGATCGTAGTGCCATCCACCAGTCGTACCGGCCTGTCCAGCCAGCGCCAGGATGTCGGGGCATGATCGCTGATCAACGCGCCCGTGTGATGGAGCAATGTAGAGACCATTTCGACAGGCAGTCGTTTTCTGGCTTTGCAATAGGCCCCGGTCCTGGTACTGCTAGGGCTCAAGCCTCCACAGACGCGTTTTATTGAAAAATCATTGACGACATTCTGACAGGAGCGGTCAGCCCCCATCGCCTGGGCGAGAAACATGGAAAGCGTTTCGGTCGGCGGAAACAACCGCTCCCGATGCTCGGGCAGTGAGGACTCTACAACGGGCAATAGCTGCGGGGCCGTGAGCAAATCGAAGAATGCGTAGGCGTCGGCGTTGGAGGCGTGCTGACGCAGGCGATGTTGTTGATGCTGAACAATTTGGCGTCTACGATTCATCTGGGCTGTGTCCTTGGTTTTCGGCGTGTGTTCGCAACTATCACCGTAGACCAAGGCCAGCCTTCTCCAATTTCACAGCGTAAATGACGTTGCCGGCAGCTAAGTAAGTGCCATTCGGGTCTGCCCCTTTTTCGTTCTGTGGACACAAATCCTGTGGGAGCGGGCTTGCTCGCGAAAGCGGATTAACATTCGATAAATGCGTTGCCTGACACACCGCCTTCGCGAGCAAGCCCGCTCCCACAGTTGAACCGCATCGCTGGAAATTATCCGCTCGTCCTTGCACCATGTCCGCGTCCCGAAAATCCCAGGAATTTACGCTATGCCCGACGACATCCACTACTACGAACCCGCCAACGGCCACGGCCTGCCGCATGACCCCTTCAACGCCATCGTCGGCCCGCGCCCCATCGGCTGGATTTCTTCGCAGGATGCCAACGGCCGCCTGAACCTGGCGCCGTACAGCTTCTTCAACGCGTTCAACTACATTCCGCCGATCATTGGATTTTCCAGCGTCGGACGCAAAGACAGCCTGAACAACATCGAACAAACCGGCGAGTTCGCCTGGAACCTGGCGACCCGGCCGCTGGCCGAGCAGATGAACCAGAGCTGCGCCATGGTCGGGCCGGAGGTCAACGAGTTCGAGTTGTCGGGGCTGACGCCCGTCGCGTCGAAAATCATTCAGGTGCCACGCGTCGCCGAAAGCCCGGTGTCCTTCGAGTGCAAGGTCACGCAGATCATTCAGTTGCAGCGGGCCGACGGCAACGTGGTGCCGAGCTGGCTGATTCTCGGCGAAGTGGTGGCCGTGCACATTGCCAAGTGGCTGTTGAAAGACGGGGTGTACGACACCGCCGCGGCAGAACCGATTCTGCGCGGCGGCGGGCCAGCGGACTACTTTCAGCTGGGCCCGGAGGCATTGTTCAAGATGTTCCGCCCGGGAGCGGTCAAGTAATTACCAGAGCAGGTCGGTTTCTTCTTTGACGTCTTTAAGGCGGGTCAGCTCTTTGGCGGCAGCCAGATCGGCCTCATTGGCAGTCTTGAAGATTTGCCCTGCAAGGACTTTGTGAAAGCGTGGCGCCCCTGAACCACCCAGGGCTTTGACGGCAATCGCGGCGTGGTAACCGCCCTCGCCCGGTACTACAGCGGAAACAGCTTCGAAATGTTCAAAGGCTTTGCGTGCCATGTCGCGGATCCTGGCTGATTGAGAATTGCGCCATTAAACCCTCAACCTGCCATTTTGTGTACCCAGGACTGGGACTGCCCCGTCGCCTGAGCTGCCGACACTTCCTTGAAGGTATGAAAATCCAGGCTGTTGACCACCAGCTCCTGCACCAGCTCGGCGAAAACCTCCATCGCTGGCGTGCTGAAATAGGCAGTCATGGCTTGCTGATGAGTCCAGAAACCGGACACCAGCCACAGCTCGGGATCGCATTGCGAATGCTGCAGGGAAAAATTCAGGCAGCCAGGCGCGGTGCGCGACGGTTCGATCAAGGCGCTCAGGCGCGCACCGAGTTCCGCCGAACGCCCGGCGCGGGCGCGGACAAAGGCCATATGACTGACGGGGATCTGCGTAGACATGTTCAACCCTCCCAGATACTCGAGTGGCAGCCGTGGGACGGGCTGCGACAGGATCCAAGGTTAAGCGCCCGCACGCCGCCCCGTTAGTCGATTCCTGCCGGCTTGTTGCACAATCCTGCGAGGCTGCATTTCGCACCTGTAACAATGTGTAAAACTTGTCACGGGGCTGAAACACAAGGTTCGAGCAAGTTTTCCCTACGCTAAACAGCCAGAGCCACCCGCCTCTGCAACCCCGTGCAGAATCAGGCAAGCTTTTCGCAGGATGTGTCTACCGCTGTGCCTTGCACAAATTTAAGCTCAGCTCATTCCCACTGCTTCACCGAGGATGCCCTGCATGTCGTCGCTCGATCACTTTCAAGCCCCGCTGGACGCCGACATGGAGAAACAACGCGCGGAACTGGCGGCCATCATCCGCCGCAACACCACGGAGGATGGCAATTATGCGACCGCCGTCGACTCGCTGTTCCTGGGTAAACACAGCCAGTCCCATGACTTCGCCCCGGTGCTGGCGCAACCGGCGTTGTGCATCATGGCGCAGGGGCGCAAAGAGGTCAGGCTGGCCGACGAATACTTCAATTACGATCCGCTGAATTACCTGGTGGTGTCGGTCTCCATGCCCCTGAGCGGGCGAATAGTGAACGTCACGTCTGAAGAACCGATCCTCGCGGTACGGCTGGACATCGACCCGGCGGAAATCACCGCGCTGATCGCCGACGCCGGCCCGCTCGGCGTACCGACCCGCCCTACCGGTCGCGGCTTGTATGTCGAACGGATCGACACGGCGATGCTCGACGCAGTGCTGCGTCTGGCGCGATTACTGGACACACCGAAAGACATCGCCATGCTCGCACCGTTGATTCGGCGGGAGATTCTCTATCGGTTGCTGCGCAGTCAGCAGGGCTATCGGCTGTATGAAATTGCCATCGCCAACAGCCAGAGCCACCGCATCAGCCAGGCGATCAAATGGCTCAACGGCAATTATGAGCAGCCGTTGCGCATTGATGATTTGGCGAAGGAAGTGAATTTAAGCGTGTCGACGTTGCATCACCGGTTCAAGGCGATGACGGCGATGAGTCCGTTGCAGTATCAGAAGCAGTTGCGCTTGCAGGAAGCCCGGCGGTTGATGCTGGCGGAAGGGCTGGAAGCGTCGGCGGCGGGGTATCGGGTGGGGTATGAAAGCCCGTCGCAGTTCAGCCGGGAGTACAGCCGGTTGTTCGGGGCGCCGCCGTTAAGGGATTTGGCGCGGTTGCGGTTGACGGTCTAGCTGAGATTTATAGTGTTTGTGCCGGCCTCTTCGCGAGCAAGCCCGCTCCCACAATGGTCCGGTGTACACAGTTCAAAATGTGGGAGCGGGCTTGCTCGCGAAGAGGCCAGTCAGGCCAACATCAAATCCGGATCAAGCGCCGAGAACCCGGCATGCCTCAGCCGGAAGGGTCACGGAAACCGGGTTGCCAATGCTCAACCCAAACCCCTGACACGGCGTGCTCAACGCCGTAAACGACACGCCCGAACACTCCACGGTCGTCTCGATCGTCGCACCGATATCACGCACGAACGTCACCTTGCCCAGCAACCGGTTCCCCGCCGTCGCCTGCGGGTGCGACAGTTGCAGGTCTTCAGGGCGGATCAGCATTTTCACCTTCTCGCCGGCCACGATGCTGCTGCAGATCGGCACTTCCAGCGCATCGCCGCCGGGCAAGCCCACCTTGCCGTTACCCAGCGCCGTGGCCGGGAAGATGTTGCCCGAGCCGATGAAATCCGCGACGAATTCGTTCGCCGGATGACGATAAATCTCGATCGGCGTGCCGACCTGCTGCACGCGATGCTCACCCAGCACGACAACGATATCGGCCATGGTCATGGCTTCACGCTGGTCGTGGGTCACCATGATGGTGGTGATGTTCAAGCGCTGTTGCAGTTGACGGATTTCCACCTGCATCGACTCGCGCAGCTTGGCATCCAGCGCCGACAGCGGTTCGTCCAGCAGAAGGATTTTCGGGTGGTTGGCAATCGCTCGGGCAATCGCCACGCGCTGACGTTGGCCGCCCGACAGTTTCGCCACCGGGCGATCAATCATTTCCTTTAACTGAATCAGTTCCAGCAACTCCACCACCCGCGCCTGCTGATCAGCCTTGCTGACCCCGCGCAGTTTCAGCGGATAGGCGATGTTCTCCCCCACGGTCATGTGCGGGAACAGCGCCAGGGATTGAAACACCATGCCGAAATTGCGCTGATGCGCCGGCGTGTGGCCGATGTCTTCACCGTCCAGGCGAATCTCGCCGCCGGTCAGGGTTTCGAGCCCGGCGATCATCCGCAGCAGCGTGGTTTTTCCACAGCCCGAAGGGCCGAGGAAACACACCAGCTTGCCTTCCGGCAAATGCAGGTTTACATCTTTTACCGCGCAGGCCGAGCCGTAATGTTTCTCGACGTTTTCCAGAATCAGACCAGACATGTGAATCACCTCAAGAAATCAGAACGAAACGCCACCTTCACCGACCAGCTTCTCCAGCGCCCAGATCAGGACGAAGTCGATCAGCACGATCAGCACGGCAAACGAAAATACGGTGGGGTCGAGCGACGACACGGTGCGGCTGTACATCCAGATCGGCACGGTCATCACGTCGATGGTGTAGAGGAAATAGGTCACGGTGAATTCGTTGAACGAGACGATGAACGCGAGCAGCATTCCCGCCAGAATCCCCGACTTCATCAGCGGCACCACCACATCGACAATCGCCCGCAACGGTGAGGCGCCGAGCATTTGCGCGGCCTCTTCGACTTCGCTGCCGATGGAGAGCATGGCCGCCGTGCAGTTTTTCACCACGAACGGCAAGGCCAGAATCACGTGGGCAATCACCAACCGCGAGGTGGTCATCTGGAACGGCAGGCTGTCGAACACCAGCAGCAACGCCAGGCCCAACACCACCATCGGAAACACCAAGGGTAGCGACATCAATTGCAACGCCACGGCTTTGCCGCGGAACTCGCAACGGGTCAGCGCGTAGGCCGCCGGCACGGCGATGATCGTGGCGAAGACCATGGTCAGGCACGCGACCATCAGGCTGGTGGACATGGCTTTGCCGAGGCTCAGCACATCGCTGGAATCCGGTGACACGAAGGTGTGCCAGGCGGCCTTGTACCATTGCAGGCTGTAGCTGCTCGGCGGGAAGTCGAGGTTCGACGCACCGCTGAACGACATGACGATCATGGTCAGGATCGGCAGTACCGCCAGCAGCAGAATGAAGCCCGAGAGGATGCCGGCAAATTTGCCGGTATCGCCCGGCAACAGTGAGTGACGCTTCTTGATCACAGCGCTCATTGCGAAGCCTCCAGCATGCGCCGACGACGGCCGGTGACGTATTCGGACAAGGTCATGATGGCGAGCGTGGTGACGATCAGCACCACACCGGCGGCGGATGCGGCGGGCCAGTTCATCAGCGGGGCAATCTGGTCATGGACCATCACCGCCAGCATCGGCACGCGCCGGCCACCGAGCAGCAAAGGCACCACGAAACTGCTGGCGTTGTAGGCGAAAACCAACGTCGCGCCGGTAATGATCCCCGGAAAACTCATCGGCAACACCACTTGGCGAAACACCTGCAAGCGACTGGCGCCGAGGGTGGCGGCGGCCTCTTCGTACGTACGGGCGACGCCGCGCATGGCGCTGGCAATCGGCAATACGGCCAACGGGAACGCGGTTTGCACCAGGCCCATCAACACGCCGTTCTGGTTGTACAGCAGCATGATCGGTCGCTTGATCAGGCCCAGGCCCATCAGTGCCTGATTGAGCATTCCGCCCGGGCCGAGAATCACCAGCCAGCCGTAGCTTTGCAGCAGCAGGTTGACCAGCAATGGCAACAGCACCGCGGCGAGGAAGATCCGGCGCACAAACGGCGAAGTCAGGCGCGACATGGTGTAGGCCACCGGGATCGCCAGCACCACGGCGATCACCGCGCTGATCAGCGCCAGGCGCAGGGTCAGCAGCAAAGATTTGAGGTAATACGGTTCTAGCAGCTGGGCGTAGCTGGCCAGGCTGAACCCGGTCCATTCCGCGCCTTTGGTGCCCACGCTCATGCGCAGCACCAGCAGGCTGGCGGCGATCAGCACGCCCAGAAACAGCATCGACGGCGAAAGGAAAAACCAGGCGCGCGTCGTCGGCGAAACACCCCGGTTGGCGCGCGCGGGAGCCGCGGCGACCGGATGGGTCAGAGGTTGGTGTTCCATAGCAAGGGTCTCGTCAATGGAAAGCAGCTGGCAAACACAGCCTTCGAAATCACCGTAAACCCTGTGGGAGCGGGCTTGCTCGCGAAAGCGGTGTGTCAGTCACATCAATGCTGGATGTGCCTACGCATTCGCGAGCAAGCCCGCTCCCACATTTGATTTGTGGTGTTCTCGGGACTGTGTTCGCCACTCGATCAGGAAGAAAAGATTTCCGTGTAACGACGAATCCATTGGTCATGCACGGTGGCCAGGAAGGCGTTGTCGTGCATGATTGCTTTCTCGGCGATCTGATCCGGCGTGAGGATGTACGGGCTCTTGCGCGCTTCGGCGGAGATGATCGCCTTGGCGTTGACGGGGCCGTTGTAGATATCCTCAGCCATCTTGCCCTGCACCAGCGGGTCCAGAGAGTGGTTGATGAACGCGTAGGTCAGGTCGGTATCGCCCGGGCGATTCTTCGGCATCACCGAGAGCATCAGGTCGGTGTAGAAACCTTCCTTCATGCCAAACGTGGCGCCCAGACCGTAGGCTGGATCGCGGATCTGTTTCGGGAAGAACGCCGGTGCGTACAGGCCGCCCATGTCCAGGGAACCGGTGCGGAACAGCTCGGCGATCTGGTTCGGGTTTTCACCCAGGGTCACCACACGACTCTTCAGCTCGGCGAGTTTCTTGAAGCCAGGCTCGATGTTGTGCTCGTCACCACCGGCCAGTTTGGCGGCGATGATGATCAGGTCCATGGCCTCGGTCCAGTTCGGCGGCGGCAGGAAGATGTTCGGCGACAGGTCCGCGTCCCACAGGGCGGCGTAACTGTTCGGCGCTTCCTTGATGCTGCGGGTGCTGTAGACCAGGCTGTTGCACCAGAGCAGGTAACCGATCCCGTGGCCATTGGCGCCGGTGCGGTATTTCTCCGGCACATCGACCAGGTTGGGAATGCGGTTGAGGTCGGGTTTTTCCAGCAGGTTGGCGGCGGCCAGACCTTCGGCGCCGACGCCGGCCAGGGTGATGATGTCGTATTGCGGACGATCACCGCCGGCCTTGAGTTTGGCGACCATTTCCGAGGTACTGCCGGTTCGGTCAGCGATGACCTTGCAGCCGTACTTGTCTTCGAAAGTTGCCGCGATGTTGCGCAGCGCTGCCAGCCCGGTGTCATCGGACCAGGTCAGCAAACGCAGGGTTTTACCCTGGAAACGGGTGTCGCTGGCATTGGCCTTGACGAAGGGCAAGCTCATGGCCGCCGCTGCCACCGAGGCTACGCCCACGGTTTTTATGAATTGACGTCTGTTCAGATCGTGCTCGCCCATTACGGACTCCCTTTGTTTTTTTAAGTATGAGGTTGGTCGCAACCGTTGCATCCGCGCGGCCAGATCTGCGTAAGCCCCCGTATTCAAAGGGCTTGAGCTGAGCCGGCGGTTCATCCTGAGGTCGTGCAAAACACCTGACTATCGATAAATATTCATTGAAGCCATGACGCCAGCGCATGCCTCATCGCGAGGCACACGCTCACCTTTTTCGTGCCGTCAGACGGCGCGAATCACGTGTTTGATTTCCTGGAAAGCCTGCAAGCCCCACGGCCCCAATTCGCGGCCGAAGCTGCTCTGCTTGTAGCCACCCCAGGCGGTCTGGGGGAAGATCACTTGCGGCGCGTTGATCCACACAAGCCCCGCCTGCAAAGCGTTGGCGACCCGATCGGCCGCCTCGGCGTCGCGCGTGACGACGCTGGCTACCAGACCGAACTGGCTGTCGTTGGCCAGGGCAATCGCCTCGGCTTCAGAGGTAAAACTGCGCACGCAGATCACCGGGCCGAAAATCTCTTCACACCACAACGCACTGTCGAGGGGCACTTCGGTGAAAATCGTCGGCTGCAAAAAATAACCGCGCGGCAAATCTGCAGGACGATTGCCGCCGCAAATCAACTTGGCGCCCGCACTCAAACCACGATCGATGTGGCCGAGCACGCGCTGGTATTGCGCCTGATTGACCAGCGCGCCCATTTCCACATTCGGGTCGAACGGGTCGGCCACGCGAATGGCTTCGGCGCGCGCCTTCAGGCGCAGGAGGAATTCGTCGGCCAGTTCATCGGCGACCAGCACGCGGCTGGTGGCGGAACACATTTGCCCGGCGTTGAAGAAACCACCGCCACAGGCCACTTCCACGGCCAGTTCGATGTCGGCATCGGCCAGCACCAGCAGCGAGGATTTACCACCGAGTTCCAGGCTCACGCCCTTCACGGTTTCGGCGGCACGCTGCATCACTTGCACACCGACCGCGTTGCTGCCGGTGAAGGAAATCTTGGCGATTCGCGGGTCCGCCGAGAGCGGCGCGCCTACCGCCAGACCGGTGCCACAGACCACGTTGAACACGCCCTTCGGCAACCCGGCCTCAGCGATGATCGCCGCCAGTTCCAGCTCCGGCAGTGGCGTCACTTCGGAAGGCTTGAGTACCACGCAGCAACCGGCGGCCAGGGCCGGGGCGAGTTTCCAGGCGGTGGTGACCATCGGGAAATTCCACGGCACGATCAGGCCGACCACACCGCACGGCTCACGGCGCACACGGGCGCTGAAGTCGTCGGTGGGCAGTTCGACGTTGCTGTCCTGTTTCGCGTCGAGGCCTTCGGCCAGACCGGCGTAGTACTCGAAGGTAGCAATCACGTCATCGACGTCGATGGCGGCTTCGAACAGTGGCTTGCCGTTGTTGCTCGACTGCAACTGCATCAACTGCTCGCGACCGGCCTGCACCCCTGCGGCGATGTTGCGCAGGATCGCGCCACGCTCGGCGCCGGTGGTTTGCGACCAGGCCTTGAAGGCTGCGGTCGCCGCATTCACGGCTTGCTCGACGGCGCTTGCATCACCGCCATTCACGGTGGTCAGCAGCGCTTCGGTGGCCGGGTTGATCACGCGCAGATGTTCGCTGCCAGCCGACCATTTTCCGTCAATGAACAGACCATCGAGCGTGGTGGGGAAAGTCATTTCGACACCGCCTTCATCCACTGGGTCTGGTCGATTTCAATCAGGGTCGGACCCTGGCGATCGGTGGCGGCGCGCAGCGCACTGCGCAACTGATCAACACCGTCGACCGCTTCAGCCGCGCAGCCCAGCGCTTTGGCGACACCGATGAAGTCCGGGGTGTAGATGTCCACGCCGACCGGTTCGATGGCGCGGTTGACCATGTATTTCTTGATCTCTTCGTAGCCCTGGTTATTCCACAGCAGGACGATCACCGGAGTGCGCGCTTCAACGGCGCTGGCCAGTTCCGGCAGGGTGAATTGCAGGCCGCCGTCGCCGATCAGGCACACCACCGGAGGACGCGCGCCGCTTTCAACGCTACCGCCAAGCCAGGCGCCAATCGCTGCCGGCAAGGCGTAGCCGAGGGTGCCGTAACCCGTGGACGAGTTGAACCAGCGGCGCGGACGCTCCGGGTTGAAAGTCAGGTTGCCGGTGTACACCGGTTGGGTCGAATCGCCGACGAATACCGCATCCGGCAATTCGTGCAGGACGGTTTCGAGGAAGCGGGTCTGGGCCAGTGTCGGCGCGTCCCAAGTGGCGGCGAGGTCTTCGCGCAGACGCGCAGCGCGGACCTGGCCCCAATCGTTGCGGCGCTCGGCCAGCGACTTGTGCGACAACGCGCTGAGCAAGGCTTGGGCAGCGTTGCGCGAGTCGGCCACCAGGGCAATTTTCGGCGGGTAGTTGCGCACGGTCTGGTCCGGGTCGATGTCCACGCGCAGCAGCACGCCGGGAATCTCGAAACCGCCGGCGAAAGTGACGTCGTAATCGGTCTCGGCCAGTTCGGTGCCGATCGCCAGCACTACGTCGGCCTCCGCTACCAGCGCGCGGGTCGCGACCAGGCTTTGGGTCGAGCCGATCAGCAGCGGATGGTTGGATTCGAGCATGCCTTTGGCGTTGATGGTCAGGGCCACCGGCGCGTCGAGCAATTCGGCCAGTTCAGTCAATTCAGGGGCAGCATCGATGGCACCGCCACCGGCAAGAATCAGCGGGCGCTTGGCACCGGCGAGCAGGTCGGTCATGCGGCTGATCGCGCTCGGCGAAGCACCGGCGCGGTCGATGTTGACCGGCAGGCTGCTGAGCAGGTCATCGGCTTCTTCGACGAGGACGTCCAGCGGAATTTCGATGTGCACCGGACGTGGACGACCGGCCTGGAACAGGGCGAAGGCGCGAGCCAATACGCCCGGCAACTCGGACGCCGACATCAGGGTGTGGGAGAACGCTGCCACGCCGCCGACCAATGCGCTCTGGTTCGGCAGTTCGTGGAGCTTGCCGCGACCGCCGCCCAACTGGCTGCGCGATTGCACGCTGGAGATCACCAGCATCGGGATCGAATCGGCATAGGCCTGGCCCATGGCGGTGGTGATGTTGGTCATGCCCGGGCCGGTGATGATGAAGCACACACCCGGTTTGCCGCTGGTGCGTGCATAACCGTCGGCCATGAAACCGGCGCCCTGTTCGTGACGCGGAGTAACGTGGTTGATGCTCGAACGGGCCAACCCGCGATACAGCTCCACGGTGTGAACCCCGGGAATGCCGAACACCTGCTCAACCCCGTAATCTTCGAGTAACTTGACCAATACTTCGCCGCACGTCGCCATGTCTTTTGCCCTTTTTGTTCGTTTGAGACGCCGGGCCTGCGCAGTGTTTATGATGAGTGGGCAGGTCCAGGGATGGCCTCATTGGAACGGGCGACACGTAGCCGCAACAATGGATAAAAAGTCATACTAGCCATGTCCTCACGTCATACCTTGGATCCCAATGAAACGATTGCCTCCCCTGCCGGCGCTGCACACTTTTCTGATCACCGCGCAGTGCTGCAACTTCACCCGCGCGGCCGAACAGCTGTTCATCACCCAGGGCGCGGTGAGTCGGCAGATCGCCGGGCTGGAAGAGCATCTCGGTTATGAGCTGTTCATTCGCCAGGCCCGAGGCCTGGACCTGACGGCCGAAGGACGGGAGTGGCTGCCACGGGTGCAGCAGATTTTCGGCTTGATCGACGAGGCGGTGGAACAGATCGGCGAGAAGCGCGAAACCCTGCAACTCAAGGCGCCGACCTGTGTGATGCGCTGGTTGTTGCCGCGTCTTTTGCAGTGGCAACGGGAGCGTCCGGACGTGCCGGTGGAGCTGACCACCACGGTCAAGCACGGCGTGGATTTCCATCGTGAGCAGTTCGATGCGGCGGTGATGTATGGCGCGCCGCCGGACAGTACGCTGACGTCTTATCTGCTGTTCGATGAGCAACTGACGCCCGTGTGTTCACGACCGATGCTGGAAGGCCCGACGGCACTGCAGACACCGGCGGATCTGCAACAGCACTTGCTGCTGCACCCGACAAGGGATGAGCGCGACTGGAATGCCTGGTTGAAAGCGGCAAACCTTCAATTGAGCAACGTCAGCAAAGGCCAGCATTTCGAAACGCTGGACCTGGCGATGTCGATGGCGTCTCAAGGGACGGGCATCGCGATTGGGGACTGGTCGTTGATTGGCGACGATCTCAGCGCCGGGCGGCTGGTCATGCCGTTTGAATTGAAGGTGAAGACGGGGTTGGCGTATTACCTGGTGTCCCCGGAGAAACCCGGGCCTTCGCCGAAATTGCGCGAGTTGATGGGGTGGTTGGTGGAGCAGGCTCAAAGCCGCTGAAAAGCTGAAAAGCTTCGCGAGCAAGCCCGCTCCCACATTGGATCTGCTGTGACACAGAAATGTGAACACCTCAGATCAATTGTGGGAGCGGGCTTGCTCGCGAATGGTATACGCCGCGCTATCAATACCCGACAGTAAACCGCTGGCGGGAGTGCTTCGGCATCTCCACTTCATCCAGCAGCGCAATCGCATAATCGGCGAAGGTAATCCAGCTCCGCCCTGCACTGCTCACCAGCAAATCATCCTTGCCAATCCGAAACGCTCCCGTGCGCTCGCCTTCGACAAACTCCGCCGACGGTGACAGAAAAGCCCAGTCCAGATCCTTTTCCTGACGCAGGTTTTCCAGAAACAAAGCACCCGCGCCCGCTTCGGTTTTGTACTCCTGCGGAAAGCCCTCGCTGTCGACAACGCGAGTACCGTCCGGCAACAACAGCGAACCGGCACCACCCACCACCAACAAGCGTTTCACGCCGGCCTGTTTCACCGGCCCGATGACGGCGCTGGCAGGAAGGGTCGCGAAGTGCGCGGCGCTGATCACCACATCATGACCCGCGATCGCCACTTGCAACGCTTGGGCATCGAGGGCATCGACACGCTTGCTGACCACCCCGGCACGCTGGCCGATCTTCGATGTATCGCGGGCGATGGCGGTAACGCTGTGACCGCGACGCAGGGCTTCTTCCAACAGTTGGCTGCCGGCACGACCGCTGGCACCGATGATTGCGATGTTGCTCATGACGTTCTCCAGTTGGCTGTATCTGTGAAAAAAAGTAGTGCGAAAACGTTTCCTTGTGGCGAGGGGATTTATCCCCGTTGGACTGCGCAGCAGTCCCGAGCTTTTAAAGTTCGGTTGCATCAGTGGCGTTCTCTGACGACTGCTTCGCAGCCGAACGGGGATAAATCCCCTCACCACAGACAAGCTCTATAGCCACAGATAATCCCACGGTCACATAAACTCATTCACCCCACTTCATCTCGCCCTTCGCGACTTTCGCGCTCAGTTCCAGCGAGCTTTCTTCGCCCAGTGTCGGGTAGCGTTTTTTCATGGCGACGATCAGCGCAGCAGCGTCTTTGGCCTTGGCGGTTTCCTGGTCGAAAGCCTTGATGTATTCGGCGGTGAACTGCACAGCCGCGAGGGAGCGCGCGCTCTTGCCGAGGTAATGACCCGGCACGAGGGTGTTCGGTTTCAGGGTTTCGATGGCGTGCAGCGTAGCCAGCCAGTCGGTGTGGGATTGCGCGGTTTGGGTGTCGGCCATCCACACGTGAATGTTTTCCGCGACGACCACGCCACCGACCACTGCCTTGATCGACGGGATCCACACAAATGTGCGATCCGGTTGCTTGCCCTCAAGCCCCACCACCTGCAACTTCTGCCCTTCGAGCATCAGGCTGTCGCCCTTGAGCACGCCCGGCACGATGGTTCTGGCCGGCACATCGGCGCCCATTTTCGGGCCCCAGAACGCCAGTTTGCCGTCGACGGTTTTCTTGATGTGATCCACCGTCGGTTGCGAGGCGAGCACTTTGGCGTTGGGGAATGCAGCGGTCAGGGTGTCGAGGCCGAAGTAGTAATCCGGGTCACCGTGGCTGATGTAAATGGTGGTCAGTTGCTTGCCACTGGCGCGGATTTTTTCCACCACCTGCTCGGCCTGGGATTTGCCGAACTGCGCGTCCACCAGAATCGCGTCTTTCTCGCCGCTGACCAACACCGAGGTCACCGGGAAGATTGCCTTGTCGCCCGGGTTGTAGACATCCAGCGTCAACGTCGAGGCCGCCGCGTGAGCCGCGAAACCGAGGGTGGCCGTGGCCAGCAAAATGCGCTTGAGGGAAGTGAAACCGATCATCTGTTGCTCCGTTGGTAGTCGACGCCTTTTGTAGGAGCGAGCTTGCTCGCGATGGACTTCAACACACCGCGTTTAACCGGTGAGCACGCGTAATCGTTAACGTCCATCGCGAGCAAGCTCGCTCCTACAGTTGGACAGAGCTTAGTTGCCTTATTCATTACAAAAAATGCGATGCTGGAACATAGTTTGTTTCTGAAAGCGGGCAAATCATGGATCGTCTACAAGCAATGCGGGTGTTCGTCACGGTGGTCGACCTCGGCAGCCAGTCGGCCGCCGCCGATCACCTGGAGCTGTCACGGCCGGTGGTTTCGCGGTATCTGGCGGAGTTGGAAGACTGGGTCGGCGCACGCCTGATGCACCGCACCACGCGCAAGTTGAGCCTGACTGCCGCCGGCAGCGAGATCCTGCCACGGTGTCGGCAGATGCTCGACCTGTCTTCGGACATGCAGGCCGCCGTCAGCGAACCCGACGATGCACCGCGCGGCCTGCTGCGGATCAGCGTCAGCACCTCGTTCGGCCAGGCGCAATTGGCGGATGCCATGGCCGCCTACGTCAAACGTTACCCCCACGTCAGCATCGACCTGCAGATGCTCGACCGTACGGTAAACCTGGTGGATGAGCGCATTGATCTGGCGATTCGAACCAGCAATGACCTGGACCCGAACCTGATTGCGCGGCGGCTGACGGTCTGCCGCTCGGTGGTCTGCGCCGCCCCCGCTTACCTGCAAGAGCATCCGGCACCGACGCAGGTCGAAGACCTGAGCCAGCACAACTGCCTGACCCATTCCTATTTCGGCAAAAGCCTGTGGCATTTCGAGCAGGACGGCGAACCGGTCTCGGTGCCGGTGCAGGGCAACATCAGCGCCAATGAAGCCAGTACGCTGCTGCGCGCGACGATGGCCGGCGCCGGGGTGGCGATGCTGCCGAGTTATCAGGCGGGTGTGCATATCCACAGCGGCGAACTGATCCGCCTGTTGCCCCAGGCCGAACCGCGCCAGATGAACATCTACGCGGTGTACGCCTCCCGCAAACACATGCCCGCGGCGCTGCGTACCCTGCTGGACTTTCTGGTGGTGAGATTTCCGGAAGAGCCGGAATGGGATATCGGCCTGTAACCGGATCCCTTTGTGGGAGCGGGCTTGCTCGCGAAGGCGGTGGATCATTCAACACAGATAGCGACTGACCCACCGCCTTCGCGAGCAAGCCCGCTCCCACAGGGGGATATCAGTGTTCTGAATGTCGGGTTACATGCGCAGGACGCGTGACTGGCAACTCACCGCCGCTGACCTATGCTGAAAGTAGTACCGAAAGGTATTCGTTCAGAGGTCAACGCCATGAACATCAAAACAAGAAGATACCTCGCGATTTTCATCACCTGCGCGGCCTCGCTGGCGTTGTATGGCACGGCGGCCTGGCGCGTCGAGCAGTTACGGCAACTGCCCCGTGAATACGCGAGCTGTAACTTCGAGCGTTGCATCCCCCACAACGCGACCCTCAACGCCCTTCGGTAACGAAGGGGATCAGGCCTCGTTGTCCTGATCGGCCTTCAAGCGGTCGCGAAAAGCCTTGGGCGAGATCCCCACCCGGCGTCGGAACAGGCGCGTGAAGTTGGTCGGATCGGAAAACCCCAACACGTCGGACATTTCGTAAATGGTCATGCTGGTGTAGGTCAGCAAGCGCTTGGCCTCCAGCAATTGCCGCTCGTGCATGATCTGCAACGCCGGTTGTCCCGCCAGCTCACGGCAGGTGCCGTTGAGGTGCGACACCGAAATCCCCAGTCGATGCGCCAGGTCCTCGACCTTGACGTGCTGACGATAAGTCTCTTCCACCAGCTGGATAAAGCCGTTGAGGTACTCCCGGGCGCGTTGCGGACGCTGACTGGCGGAGCGACGCTGAAGCGCCTGACGACTGACCCATACCATGATCACGCTGACGAGCGAATGCATGTGCATTTCCCGGGCCGGTTGATGGCCGGTGTATTCGTTTTGCAAAGCCGAAAACAGACTGTTGAGGTACTCACCGTCATTGCCGGCCAGATAACTGTCGGCCTGGGCCAGAGCATTCACCGAGTTGCCCAGTTGCGCCTGAAGATGGGCGATCAGCGGCGCGGCCAGGGTCACGACAAACCCTTCGACATCCTCGGAAAAACGATAACCGTGCACCGATAACGGCGGTAAAACCAGGATGGCCGGTTCGCTCAGCTGCGTACGTTTACCTTCGATTTCAAGCTCTGCCTGACCTTTGAATACGAACAGCAACTGGCACAAATCAGCGTGGCGATGGGGTTTGATTTCCCATTGGTGCTCGCGGCTGCGTTTGGAGATGGTTTCGCAATGCAACAAGTCCGGAGTCGGCCAGTCCAGGCTTTCACCGTAGAGCTTGAATACCGGTATCGAAGGCAGGTCAGGCTTGTTCATAACGTCAATCCAGGCCTCGGGAGGTAGCGGGCGATAATCGCACCGATTGGCAGAATGTACAGCGATCGGCTCAGTTTTCACCTTCAATTGACAGACCCGCAAGTGAAAAATGCAAGCACTCGATCCATAAAATAATCACCGACCCTCGTCTGGTCCGATCATCGCTTCTGGGATGAGCTCAAATCCCGGCTGCCGACTGCGCTGGCCGAGTCGCCGGTGACCGGGCCTTCCATCGAAAGAAGCATCGCTCTGAAGCGGGTCGAAAAACCATTGCGGAAAATTACGTCGGGCTTCCTTATGAGGCTATCGAATAGCTTCCTACCGACTTACACTGGCGAGCATCCCCGCTCGCCCTCAGCTCTTGCGGGACCCTCACTGCCCGCAGGTTCTCCCGTGACCAATCTCAACCAGCCTGAAACGCCCAAACCGGCCATTCGCAGCGTGCTGATCGCCCTGATGCTGGCGATTTTTCTCGGCGCGCTGGACCAGACCATCGTCGCCGTATCGATGCCGGCCATTTCCGCGCAGTTCAAGGATGTCAGCCTGCTGGCCTGGGTGATTTCCGGCTACATGGTGGCGATGACCGTGGCGGTGCCGATCTACGGCAAACTGGGCGACCTGTACGGTCGGCGCAAGTTGATGCTGTTCGGCATGGGGCTGTTCACGATGGCGTCGTTCTTCTGCGGCATGGCGCAAAGCATGGAGCAGCTGGTGCTGGCGCGGATTGTTCAGGGCATTGGTGCCGGCGGGATGATTTCGGTCAGCCAGGCGATCATCGGCGACATCGTGCCGCCTCGCGAACGCGGTCGCTATCAAGGTTATTTCAGCAGCATGTACGCGGTGGCCAGCGTGGCCGGCCCGGTGCTCGGCGGTTACATGACCGAATACCTGTCGTGGCGCTGGGTGTTCCTGATCAACCTGCCACTGGGTCTGGGCGCGTGGCTGGTGGCCAATCGCACGCTGGTGGGGCTGCCCGTGCCGCAGCGCAAGCCGATCATCGATTACCTCGGCACGCTGCTGATGATCATCGGTCTGACGGCCTTGTTGCTCGGCATTACCCAGGTCGGCCAGGGCCATTCGTGGCGTAGCGCGCAGGTGTTGGGTTTGCTGGGTTGTGCGGTGGTTGTCCTGGCGTTGTTCGTCCGGCATGAACGCAGTGCGCGGGAGCCGTTGCTGCCCATGCACCTGTTCGCCAACCGCAATGCGATCCTGTGCTGGTGCACGATTTTCTTCACCAGTTTCCAGGCGATCTCGCTGATTGTGCTGATGCCGTTGCGCTTCCAGAGTGTGACGGGCGCCGGAGCTGACAGTGCCGCGCTGCACCTGTTGCCACTGGCTATAGGTTTGCCGATCGGTGCGTATTTCGCCGGGCGCCGGACCTCGGTGACCGGGCGCTACAAGCCGATGATCCTCACCGGCGCCATCCTGATGCCGCTCTCGATTCTCGGCATGGCGTTCAGCCCGCCCCAGGCGCTGGTGCTCAGCAGTCTGTTCATGGTGCTCAGCGGGATTGCCTCTGGCATGCAGTTCCCGACGTCATTGGTCGGGACGCAGAACTCGGTGGAACAACGGGACATCGGCGTGGCGACCAGCACCACCAACCTGTTCCGCTCCTTGGGCGGCGCGGTGGGTGTGGCGTTGATGTCGGCGCTGTTGCTGGCATTGCTGCAAGACTCGAGTTTCGCCCACCTGGCCGGCTCGACGCTGATTGCCGAGGGCAGCTCGGGGAATGTCTTGCTGGACGGTTTGAACGCCGCAGCGGGGGATGCGCAAGACGCCTTGCGCGCAGAATTGCAGCTGACCTTCCGGCATTTGTTGATGGTGAGTGCGGCGGTGTCGTTGCTGGGGTTGGCGGCGGCGATTGCGATGCCGAACCGGGTGTTGCGGGGGCGGGAGGACAAGGTTCGGTAGGCGGACCGAGTCGTCTGCATTCGCGAGCAAGCCCGCTCCCACAGTTGACCGCGTACTCTGGAACAACTCGGTCCAATGTGGGAGCGGGCTTGCTCGCGAATGCGGTCTGTCAGCCACCACCACTCAAGGGCTGTAATACCCCACAGCCACCAAAAAATGTCCAACCTTTTTCAGGTACGCGTGCTTGTCCTCGACCTTCCCGGTCACCGGATTTTTCCACCGATATTCGTATTCGCCATCATCCTGTTCTGCCATCAACGCCCTTCTTATACGACTGCTTCGCAGCCGAGCGGGACGGTGCGGCGTTCCGACAAGCTCCCTCGCCACGTGTCGAGCAAACAGGTTCTTACGGCTTGGCCCGCAACTGCTGCTGCAAATTCTGAATCTGCGCCTGAAGGGTGTTGATGTTGCGGGTGACCTGGCCACGGAAGGCGTCGAACTCGGCGGTGTTGGACGAGGCTGGCGCGGCGGCCGGGCGGTTATCCTGCTCGCTTTTGAGCACGATCACATCCTGTTCCAGACGCTCGATCGCGGCGCTCGGGTTGCCTTGTTTCTTCAGCGCGACGATGTCGGCGCCGAGGCTTTTCAGCTGTGCGTCGAATTTGTCAGTGTCCGCCGGGGCACTTTTCAGCGCGGCCAGTTCGCTGCTCAAGGCTTTGACCTGGGCCTGCAATTGCGCGTTGGCGGTCTGGTGCTCGGTGTTCTGGGCGGTGGCTTGCGCCAGGCGCTTGTCCAGATCAGCGGTTTGCGCGGTCATCTGCGCCAGACGCTTGTCCAGGTCCGAGGTCTGGCCGACAACGCCTTGTTGCTGCTTGCTCTGATCCTGGAGTTTGCTTTCCAGTTGCTTGATTTGCAGTTTCAGCGCTTCGCTGTCGCTGGTGACGTTGGTCTGGCTGGCGACGACCTTGCCGGAAATATCCTGCAAGCGCCCCGCCGCGTCCTCACTGATACGCGCGAAACTTTCCTGGGTCGCCACCAGTTGCTGTTCCATCAGCGAGATCTGCTGAAAGCTCCACCAGGCCAGGCCGGCGAACGCAAAAAACAAGGCACCGACCAGTGCCCACAACGGGCCGGTGCTGGCAGCCTTGACCCTGACCACTGGCGGCGTACGCGAATGCACCGTGGTGCGCGCGGTGGTCGGAAAATCATCGTCGTCGAGGAGGTCGGCACGCAGGCTCGGTACATCGTCGAAGTCGTCGTTGGCATCGTTACGCATGGACATTGAGTCAACCTTTGTGGAACGCGGTGATGGCTTGATGTGGCGCAGTATAAACCCGTCTGCCGCACCGATTGACCCTGAACCTCACTCTCCGTTCAGTAACGGGATTTGTCAGTGAATAGCCTGAGCCTTCCACCAGCCGCAGAATTCATCGAGGGCGGTCCAGAGACTGACTTTCGGATCGTAGTCCAGATAATGCTGCGCGCGGCTGATGTCCAGGGTGAAATTTTTGTTCATCACCTGCATGCCCAGGCGCGACAGGGTTGGCTCGGGGCGACCCGGCCACAGCTTGCACACACCCTCGTTGAGCGCCGCCACGGTGTAGGCCAGGCCGTAGGAACGGTAGCGGGTCACTTGTGGGACATCCATCTTGCGCATGACGTAATTGACCACGTCCCACAACGGAATCGGCGTGCCGTTGCTGATGTTGTAGACCTTGCCCAACGCCGATCCGCTGGCCAGCAAACTGCTGAGCAACGCTTCGTTGAGGTTTTGCACGCTGGTGAAATCGACCTTGTTCAGACCGTTGCCGACGATGGCCAGCCGACCCTTGCGTTGCATCTTCAGCAGACGCGGGAAGATGCTCATGTCGCCGGCACCGGTCACGAAGCGCGGGCGCAGGGCCAGGGTTTCGAGGCCGAATTCCTGGGCACCGAAGACCTTTTGCTCGGCCAGGTATTTGGTCGCCGCATAGGGATGCTTGAAGCGCTTGGGGACCTGTTCTTCGGTCAACCCGAGGTGATCGCGGCCATCGAAGTAGATCGACGGCGAGGACAAATGCACCAACCGCCGGACACGCTGCTTCAGGCAGGCTTCGACTACGTTTTCGGTAACCTGCACATTGCCTTGATGAAAGTCCTGATAACGTCCCCACGCGCCGACAGCCCCGGCGCAATGCACCACGGCTTCGACGTCGGAACACAGGTCGCGCGCCAGTTCCGGGTCGCTCAGGTCGCCCTGAATGAACTCGGCGCCGCGGCGCACCAAGTGTTCGACGCCTTCGGCCCGGCGACCGTTGACCCGCACGTCCAGGCCCTGCTCCAGGGCGAAACGCGCAAAGCGTCCGCCGATGAAGCCGCTTGCGCCGGTGACCAGAATCTTCATGTAGAGCTCCGAATATTTCGTTTTGCGTAGTGCGTGTGGTCTTGACGCTGCCGGTCAGTGCAACGGCACCAGCCATTGCTTCGACGAGCGCACCAATTGATCGGTCAGCAACCCCAGCAACTGACCGCCATTACGCCAATGATGCCAGTACAGCGGCACATCGATGGGCTTATCTGGCAAAAGCTCGCGCAAAACCCCTCGTTCCAGTTGATCGCGCACCTGCAATTCTGGTACCAGGCCCCAGCCGAGACCGGCTTCGGTCAGGCGAATGAAGCCTTCGGATGAAGGGCATAGATGGTGTTCGAAACCGCCGTCTACGCCGAGGGACGCGAGGTAGCGATGCTGTAGGAAATCGTCGGGGCCAAAGACCAGCGCCGGCGTTTTCGACAACTGATCGGCGCGAACTCCTTGCGGAAAATGCCGGGCGATGAACGCCGGGCTGGCCAGCGCGCGATAACGCATGGCGCCCAACAGCACGCTGCGTGCACCGGCCACCGGTCGTTCGCTGGCGCAGACACACGCCGCCACTTCGCCTGCGCGCATGCGTTTAAGGCCGACGGTCTGGTCCTCGACCACCAGATCGAGCAGCAGGTGTTGCTCGGCACAAAACTCACTCACCGCTTCCGCCCACCACGTGGCGAGACTGTCGGCATTCAGGGCGATGCGCAGACGTTCCGGCAGGCCTTCTTCATCCAGCGCCGGGACCAGCGTTTGCAAGTCTCGCTCCAGCAAGCGCACTTGCTGCACATGGTTGAGCAAGCGTCGACCGATTTCCGTCGGGGCCGGCGGCGTGATCCGTACCAGCACTGGTTGGCCGACCCGCGCCTCCAGCAGTTTGATGCGCTGGGAGATCGCCGATTGCGACAAGCCGAGCACCTGCGCGGCGCGTTCAAAACCGGCCTGCTCGACCACGGCGGCCAACGCAGAAAGCAATTTATAGTCGAACATCAGTTTTCCTAATGAGCGATCAGCATGATTGGTTTTTCTTATACAGGTTAGCAGCGGAGAATGCCCGCAAGAACTCTTGAACAAGGATCACCGACATGGCTGGGGAAACTTCATTGGCAACGCTTCTACGCAGCATGAGCCCGCAACTCAACGCCGGCGAGTATGTGTTCTGCACGTTGCGCGACGGCCAATTGCCGCCGGGTCTTGAGATCGTCGGCAGCTTTCGCGAGCAGGAAGGTCTGACGGTGATTCTGGAACGTTCCCACGCTGAACGATCAGGTTTCAGCTTCGACTACGTCGCTGCCTGGATCACCCTGAACGTGCACTCGGCGCTGGAAGCCGTCGGTCTGACCGCCGCATTCGCCACGGCTCTGGGCCAGGCCGGCATCAGCTGCAACGTGATTGCCGGTTATTACCATGACCATTTATTCGTCGGCCAGGCCGATGCCGAACGTGCCCTGCAAGTGTTGCGGGACCTGGCGGCGAACGCGGAGTAAGACCTTATGTGGCAAAGCTATGTAAACGGCCTGTTGGTGGCCGCGGGGCTGATCATGGCGATCGGTACTCAGAACGCGTTTGTGCTGGCCCAGAGCCTGCGACGTGAACATCACCTGCCGGTGGCGGCGCTTTGCGTGACGTGCGATGCGTTGCTGGTGGCTGCCGGCGTTTTCGGTCTGGCGACCGTGCTGGCGCATAACCCGATGCTACTGGCGGTGGCCCGTTGGGGCGGCGCGGTGTTTCTGATCTGGTACGGCAGCCTCGCGTTGCGCCGGGCCTTCTCGAAACAAAGCCTGCAACAGGGTGAAAACCAGACGGTACGTTCACTGCGCGCCGTGCTGCTCAGCGCCTTGGCGGTCACCCTGCTCAACCCGCACGTTTATCTGGATACCGTATTGCTGATTGGCTCCCTTGGCGCGCAACAAACCGAGCCTGGCGCTTATGTAGTGGGCGCGGCCAGTGCGTCGTTGCTGTGGTTTTTCACCCTTGCCCTCGGTGCCGCATGGTTGGCGCCGTGGTTGGCTCGGCCAAGCACATGGCGGATTCTGGATCTGTTGGTGGCCGTGATGATGTTCACCGTGGCGGCTCAACTAATCACCAGCGCCTGATTTATTCCAAAAGGCTCTGGAACCTCTATTCCACACAGTTGTTGCGTGGTTATGCCGCACCCCCGGTGCTATGATCCGATCCGATGCGCCGCAAAGAGTACAAACTCCCCCGGCGCTTGTCTGGCCGCCCGTGATCGGCCTTGCGCTCACCGCAACTGACCTGATTAGGAGAATCATCATGGCTTTCGAACTGCCGCCGCTGCCTTACGCACACGATGCCCTGCAGCCGCACATTTCCAAGGAAACTCTGGAATACCACCACGACAAGCACCACAACACCTACGTCGTGAACCTGAACAACCTGGTGCCAGGCACCGAGTTCGAAGGCAAGACTCTGGAAGAAATCGTCAAATCTTCCTCCGGCGGTATCTTCAACAACGCCGCTCAGGTCTGGAACCACACTTTCTACTGGAACTGCCTGGCGCCAAACGCCGGCGGTCAACCAACCGGCGCACTGGCTGAAGCCATCAACGCTTCTTTCGGTTCGTTCGACAAGTTCAAAGAAGAATTCAGCAAAACCTCCATCGGCACCTTCGGTTCCGGTTGGGGCTGGCTGGTGAAAAAGGCTGACGGTTCCCTGGCCCTGGCCAGCACCATCGGCGCCGGCAACCCGCTGACCAGCGGCGACACCCCGCTGCTGACCTGCGACGTCTGGGAACACGCTTACTACATCGACTACCGCAACCTGCGTCCGAAGTACGTCGAAGCATTCTGGAACCTGGTCAACTGGAAATTCGTGGCTGAGCAATTCGAAGGCAAAACCTTCACCGCTTAATCTCGACGCCAGTCAAGAAGCCCGGCTTTTGCCGGGTTTTTTTTTGCCTTTTAAAATCCCTACAGAATTCGCGTACACCCGCAAGAAATTGGTCGGCTGTCAGGTCGTCATCGCAGGCAAGCCAGCTCCCACAAGGTCCGGGGAACATCCGCGAAAATCTGATCCGCCGTCAGGCCGCCTTCGCCGGCAAGCCGGTCTCGCTCCCACAATGGGAATACGGCCAAACCAACCAAACCACGAGGTCGAGCGTTAGCTCGCCTTGCGCTTTTGATCTTGCTTTTGATCTGCCCGCCCCTTCGGAAGGCCGAGTGGAGGTTCTGCGCAGTGGGCAGCCCGGCATGGATGCCGGGCTAGCCGCCCCCGGCCATGGATGGCCGATGGCGGCGGGCCCACGGAGCAGGACCGGAGCGAGGGAACGCCGAGCTTTAGCGAGGGGCCGGACGCCGGGGCGAAGACCTTTGCTTCCTTTGGGGCGTTTGCCAAAGGGAGTCGCCGTAAGGGCGAAACCATAAGTAGCCGTTACCGCAGAAATGGATATGTACACCCGAAAGAAAATGGTCGGCTATCAGGCCGCCATCGCAGGCAAGCCAGCTCCCACAGGGTCAGGGGACATTCACAAAATCGAGTTTGCTGTCAGGCCGCCTTCGCGAGCAAGCCCGCTCCCACACACAGGCCGATTTCCGACAATGAAACCAGCCTTCACCCCCTTGCCCCAACGCCACAGCCGTCTAACATCAACCAAATGGAAAATATGTCCAAATCCCCCTCAAGTTGAAGGACTCGACTACCGACACAGTACTAATAGGGCAAATACTCCAGGCACCAGCATTTCGGCCAACCCACAGGCAAATCACCCTGTGTTTGATTGTCCCTTTGACTGCCATCACGGGATTGCCAATACTCATGGCAACTTGATGCTACCTGCACGGAACAAGGAATGACTCTTTGAAGCTGGAACTCAAGAACAGCTTGTCGGTAAAGTTGCTCCGGGTCGTGCTCCTGTCGGCATTGATCGTCGGCGTGGTCTTGAGCTGCGCGCAGATTGTTTTCGATGCCTATAAAACACGCCAGGCCGTGGCCAGCGATGCCCAGCGCATCCTCGACATGTTCCGCGACCCCTCGACCCAGGCCGTCTACAGCCTGGACCGGGAGATGGGCATGCAGGTGATCGAAGGCCTGTTTCAGGACGACGCTGTGCGCCAGGCCTCCATCGGCCATCCCAATGAAGCCATGCTCGCGCAAAAATCCCGCGACTTGCAGCAATCCAACAGTCGCTGGCTGACCGACCTCATCCTCGGCAAGGAACGCACCTTCACCACCCAACTGGTGGGGCGTGGCCCGTACAGCGAGTACTACGGCGACCTGAGCATCACCCTCGACACCGCCACTTACGGTGAAGGATTCATCGTCAGTTCGGTGATCATCTTCATTTCCGGCGTGTTGCGCGCCATGGCCATGGGGCTGGTGCTGTATCTGGTTTATCACTGGCTGCTGACCAAACCGCTGTCGCGGATCATCGAGCACCTGACCGAAATCCACCCGGACCGCCCCAGCGAACACAAGATTCCGCAGCTCAGGGGTCACGAAAAAAACGAACTGGGCATCTGGATCAACACCGCCAACCAGCTACTCGAGTCCATCGAACGCAACACGCACCTGCGCCACGAAGCGGAAAACAGCCTGCTGCGCATGGCCCAGTACGACTTCCTCACCGGTCTGCCGAACCGCCAGCAATTGCAACAGCAACTGGACAAGATCCTCGTCGACGCTGGCAGGTTGCAGCGGCGGGTCGCGGTGCTGTGTGTCGGCCTCGATGACTTCAAGGGCATCAACGAGCAGTTCAGCTACCAGACCGGCGACCAGTTGCTGCTGGCCCTGGCCGATCGCCTACGAGCCCACAGTGGTCGCCTCGGCACTCTCGCCCGTCTTGGCGGCGACCAGTTCGCCCTGGTACAGGCCGATATCGAACAACCTTATGAAGCGGCCGAACTGGCCCAAAGCATTCTTGATGACCTCGAAGCGGCGTTCGCCCTCGATCATCAGGAGATTCGCCTGCGCGCCACCATCGGCATCACCCTGTTCCCCGAGGACGGTGACAGCACCGAGAAGCTGCTGCAAAAGGCCGAGCAGACCATGACCCTGGCCAAGACGCGCTCGCGCAACCGTTATCAGTTCTATATCGCCAGCGTCGACACGGAAATGCGCCGCCGTCGCGAGCTGGAAAAAGACCTGCGCGATGCCCTGACCCGTAACCAGTTCTACCTTGTCTACCAACCGCAGATCAGCTACCGCGATCATCGGGTGGTGGGCGTCGAAGCGTTGATTCGCTGGCAGCATCCCGAACATGGGCTGGTGCCGCCGGACCTGTTCATCCCGTTGGCCGAGCAGAACGGCACCATCATCGCCATCGGCGAGTGGGTGCTGGATCAGGCCTGCAAACAATTGCGCGACTGGCATGACCAGGGTTTCACCGACCTGCGCATGGCCGTGAACCTGTCGACCGTACAGTTGCACCACGCCGAGCTGCCGCGAGTGGTCAACAACCTGCTGCAGATGTACCGCCTGCCACCTCGCAGCCTGGAGCTGGAAGTTACCGAAACCGGCCTGATGGAAGACATCAGCACCGCCGCCCAGCATCTGCTGAGTCTGCGTCGCTCCGGAGCGCTGATCGCCATCGACGACTTTGGCACCGGATACTCATCACTCAGTTATCTGAAAAGCCTGCCGCTGGACAAGATCAAGATCGACAAGAGCTTCGTTCAGGACCTGCTCGATGACGACGACGACGCGACCATCGTTCGGGCCATCATCCAGTTGGGCAAGAGCCTGGGCATGCAGGTCATTGCCGAGGGTGTGGAAACCGCCGAGCAAGAGGCCTACATCATTTCTGAAGGCTGCCATGAAGGTCAGGGTTACTTCTACAGTAAACCGCTGCCGGCGCGGGAATTGGGTGCCTACCTGAAGCAGTCCCAGCGCAGCAATGCGGCGATTTTGTAAAAATCCAAAGATCGCAGCCTCGTTTCACTCGACAGCTCCTACAGAAGCACGCGGTCCAATGTAGGAGCTGCCAAGTGAAACGAGGCTGCGATCTTTTTCTGAACGAGAAATATTTACAAGCACAACCCTTTACACATAATGCGAAAGATTTGCATTATGTCGCAGTTTTGCGCGCCCGCTGCGCCATTCCACCCCCTCTCGAAGCAGGATGTTCGCCATGATTCGTATGCCTCTGGCTACCGCCAGTCTGTTGGCCATCGCTATTTCCCTCGCCGGTTGTGGCGAAGGCAAAGACAAAGCTGCCGCACCAGCGCCTACTCCAGCCGCCACCACCGCGCCGGCCCCGGCTGTTGCGCCTGCCGCTGAAGCTAAAGTCGACGAAGCCGCCGCCAAAGCCGTTGTCGCGCATTACGCCGACATCGTCTTCGCCGTTTACAGCGATGCCGAATCCACCGCGAAAACCCTGCAAACCGCCGTCGACGCCTTCCTCGCCAAGCCGAACGCCGACACCCTGAAAGCCGCCAAGGCGGCCTGGATCGCTGCTCGCGTTCCTTACCTGCAGAGCGAAGTGTTCCGCTTCGGCAACACCATCATCGACGACTGGGAAGGTCAGGTGAACGCCTGGCCACTGGACGAAGGCCTGATCGACTACGTCGACAAATCCTACGAGCACGCACTGGGTAACCCGGGCGCCACGGCCAACATCATCGCCAACACCCAGGTTCAGGTCGGCGAAGACAAGATCGATGTGAAAGACATCACTCCGGAAAAACTCGCCAGCCTGAATGAGCTGGGCGGTTCCGAGGCTAACGTCGCCACCGGCTACCACGCCATCGAATTTCTGCTCTGGGGCCAGGACCTGAACGGCACCGGCCCTGGCGCCGGCAAGCGTCCGGCTTCCGACTACCTGGAAGGCAAAGGCGCCACCGGCGGTCACAACGATCGTCGTCGCGCTTACCTGAAATCCGTGACCCAGCTGCTGGTCAGCGACCTGGAAGAAATGGTCGGTAACTGGAAGCCGAACGTGGCCGACAACTACCGCGCCACCCTGGAAGCGGAACCGGCTGAATCCGGCCTGCGCAAAATGCTGTTCGGCATGGGCAGCCTGTCCCTGGGCGAACTGGCGGGCGAGCGCATGAAGGTTTCCCTGGAAGCCAACTCCCCGGAAGACGAACACGACTGCTTCAGCGACAACACCCACAACTCGCAGTTCTACGATGCCAAAGGCGTTCGTAACGTGTACCTGGGCGAATACACCCGCGTCGACGGCAGCAAAATGACCGGCGCCAGCCTGTCGTCCCTGGTAGCCAAGGCCGACCCGGCTGCCGACACCGCGCTGAAGGCCGACCTGGCTGCGACCGAAGCCAGGATGCAGGTCATCGTCGATCACGCCAACAAGGGTGAGCACTACGACCAACTGATCGCCGCCGGCAACACTGCCGGCAACCAGATCGTCCGTGACGCCATCGCTTCCCTGGTCAAGCAGACCGGTTCGATCGAAGCGGCCGCTGGCAAACTGGGCATCAGCGACCTGAACCCGGACAACGCTGATCACGAGTTCTGATCAACGCTGGCTGAGTGATTAAAGAGGCGACCTCCGGGTCGCCTTTTTTGTTGGCCCGAACGCAGATCAAAATGTGGG
Organism: Pseudomonas sp. LBUM1670; assembly: GCF_059695695.1. NCBI lineage: Bacteria > Pseudomonadati > Pseudomonadota > Gammaproteobacteria > Pseudomonadales > Pseudomonadaceae > Pseudomonas > Pseudomonas sp. LBUM1670. The sequence continues at coordinate 4,551,476 of NZ_CP166783.1, forward strand.
AGCGGGCTTGCTCGCGAAGGCGCCGTCACATTCAACATCATTTGGGACTGACACACCGCTTTCGCGGGCAAGCCCGCTCCCACAGGGATTGTGATTACCCTGATGTAATAATCATCGCCAAACCCTGCCCCACATCAACCAAACGATAATTCCTCTTATTCAATCCCCCCTGCCCTGTTAGACTTTGCGCCCTTGTTTTGCTCGTCTTGCAGGATGTCTGATGCCCTCGCTGCTTCTTCGCTTGTCCGCACTGTTTCTGGCCCTGGGCCTGAGTGCCTGCGATGACGCCCCGCGTTTTACCCAAGCCGAACCCGGTGAAGCCCGGTCCGGTGGCAGCGCGACCGTGCGCAAGACCGATCAGAATGCCTTCTCCTTGCCCTCCGCCAACCTGCCGCCCTCCCGGCGCGTGGACTTCAGCGTCGGCAACAGTTTCTTCCGCAACCCCTGGGTGATCGCCCCGTCGACCACCACCGCGCGGGACGGCCTCGGCCCGTTGTTCAACACCAACGCCTGCCAGAACTGCCACATCAAGGACGGCCGCGGTCATCCGCCTACGCCTGATGCGGCGAATGCCGTGTCGATGCTGGTGCGTCTGTCGATACCCGATGCGCCGGCCTACGCGAAAGTCATCGAACAGCTCGGTGTCGTCCCGGAGCCGGTCTACGGTGGGCAATTCCAGGACATGGCCATCCCCGGCGTCATTCCGGAAGGCAAGGTACGGGTCAATTACTCGCCGGTGCCGGTCCGCTTCAAGGACGGCACCGAGATCGAGTTGCGCAAACCCAGCCTGAACATCACCCAGCTGGGTTACGGTCCAATGCACCCTGACACCCGTTTCTCGGCCCGCATCGCTCCGCCGATGGTTGGCCTCGGCTTGCTCGAAGCGATCCCCGAGGAAGCAATCCTGGCCAACGCCGACGCACAGGCAAAAGAAAAAAACGGCATCACCGGGCGACCGAACCGGGTCTGGGATGACACCCAACAGAAAACCGTCCTCGGACGATTTGGCTGGAAAGCCGGGCAGCCGAACCTCAATCAACAAAACGTGCACGCGTTTTCAGGTGATATGGGCCTTACCACGCGCCTGCGACCGATGGATGACTGCACCGACGCGCAAACCGGGTGCAAGCAGGCGCCCAACGGCAACGGACCGGAGGGCGAACCGGAAGTCAGCGACAACATCCTGCGCCTGGTGCTGTTCTACAGCCGCAACCTGGCCGTACCGGCCCGCCGCGATGTCGGCACGCCGCAAGTGCTGGCCGGCAAGAATCTGTTTTTCCAGGCCGGCTGCCAGTCCTGTCACACGCCGAAATACACCACCGCCGCCAACGCGGCAGAACCTGAACTGGCCAATCAAGTGATTCGCCCCTACAGCGATCTGCTGCTGCACGACATGGGCGACGGTCTGGCCGACAACCGTACCGAATTCCAGGCCAGTGGCCGCGACTGGCGCACCCCGCCGTTGTGGGGCATCGGCCTGACGCAGGCGGTCAGTGGCCACACTCAGTTTTTGCATGATGGCCGCGCCCGCAACCTGCTCGAAGCCGTGCTCTGGCATGGCGGCGAGGCGCAAGCGGCGCAGCAACAGGTTTTGTCTTTTAACGCCGAGCAGCGCGCTGCATTGCTGGCGTTTTTGAATTCCCTTTAATTCGCGTTAAATCAGCGGGAGCCTCACATGTTCCGTCCCAAGTTGTTGTTCACCAGCCTTGCCGCACTGGCCCTCGGCGCCTGCTCACCGCAGGATCCGCAGGCCGTCACGTCGGCGGCTATCGCCAAGTCGGTGATCCTGCCGACCTACACGCGCTGGGTTGAAGCCGACCGCCAGTTGGCTGTCAGCGCTCTGGCCTATTGCGAAGGCAAGGAAAACCTCGACACCGCCCGCGCCGACTTCCTGCACGCGCAGAAAGCCTGGGCCGAGCTGCAACCGCTGCTGATCGGGCCGCTGGCCGAGGGTAATCGCGCCTGGCAGGTGCAGTTCTGGCCGGACAAGAAAAACCTTGTCGGTCGTCAGGTCGAGCAACTGGTCACCGCCCAGCCGCAGATCGATGCCGTAGAGTTGGCCAAGTCCAGCGTTGTGGTTCAAGGCCTCTCCGCCTACGAATACATCCTGTTCGACAGCAAGCCGGACGTGGCCAACGACGCGCAAAAAGCCAAGTACTGCCCGCTGCTGAAAGCGATTGGCGAGCGCCAGAAACTGTTGGCCGAAGAGATCCTGAAAAGCTGGAACAACACCGACGGCATGCTCGCGCAGATGAGCAAGTTTCCGAACCAGCGCTACGCCGATTCCCACGAAGCCATCGCCGATCTGCTGCGCGTGCAAGTCACCGCTCTGGACAGCCTGAAGAAAAAACTCGGCACGCCGATGGGCCGTCAGACCAAGGGCGTTCCGCAACCGTTCCAGGCCGATGCGTGGCGCAGCCAGTCGTCCCTGACCGGCCTCGAAGCCAGCCTCGCCGCCGCCAAAACAGTGTGGGAAGGCGTCGACAACAAAGGCTTGCGCGGTCTGTTGCCGAGCGAGCAGAAGCCGCTGGCCGACAAGATCGACGCCGCTTACGCCGCGTCCCTGAAACTGTTCGCCAGCAACCAGCGTTCGCTAACCGAGATGCTCAACGACGACGCCGGTCGCCAGCAACTCAACGACCTCTACGACAGCCTCAACGTCGTCCATCGCCTGCACGAAGGCGAACTGGCCAAGGCGCTGGGCATCCAACTGGGCTTCAACGCCAACGACGGTGACTGATGAGGGCGAGTGCCATGCTGCGACGACAGGCTCTGACGTTAGGTAGTTTGCTGCTGGGAGCAGTGACACTGGGCGGCTGGACGCTGTTCAAGCAAAAGGACAAGAGCCCGCTGTTGCTCTCGGCGCGGGACGATACTGACGGCAAGCATTACGCCGTCGGTTACCGGCTGGACAGTACACGGGTGTTCGCCACCCGGGTCGGCCAGCGGTGCCACGACATCATCAATCACCCGACGCTGCCAATTGCGCTATTTGTCGCCCGTCGCCCAGGCACCGAGAGCTACCTGATCGACCTGCGCGACGGCACGCTGTTGCAAACCGTGGCCTCGCAGCCGAACCGGCATTTCTACGGTCACGCGGTGATTCACCAGAGCGGCGACTGGCTGTACGCCACCGAGAACGACACGTCCGATCCGGGTCGCGGTTTGCTCGGTGTGTATAAGTTTGAAGGCGAGCGCCTCGTGCACAGCGGCGAAATTTCCACCCACGGCATCGGCCCGCATCAGGTGTCGTGGATGCCCGATGGCGAAACCCTGGTGGTGGCCAACGGCGGGATTCGCACCGAGGCGGAAAGCCGGGTCGAGATGAACCTTAACGCCATGGAACCGAGTTTGGTGCTGATGCAACGCGACGGTACTTTGTTGAGCAAGGAAACCCTGGCTCAACAGATGAATAGCGTGCGGCATCTGGGGATCGCCAGCGACGGCACCATCGTCGCCGGTCAGCAATTCATGGGCCCCTCCCACGAATCTTCGGAACTGTTGGCCATCAAGCGGCCCGGGCAACCGTTCGTGGCATTCCCCGTGCCCGAGCATCAGCTGCAGGCGATGGGGCATTACACCGCCAGCGTCGCGGTACACAGTGACTTGCGGCTGGTCGCTTTGACGGCGCCACGAGGCAACCGCTTTTTCATCTGGGACCTGGACAGCGGTGAAGTGCGCCTGGATGCGCCACTTCCCGATTGCGCCGGGGTGGGTGCGGTGGCTGACGGCTTTGTCGTGACGTCGGGTCAAGGGCGCTGCCGTTACTACGATTGCCGCCAGACAGATCTTGTTGCAAAACCGCTGGAGCTGCCGGCGGGGCTTTGGGATAACCACTTGCATCTCATCTGAACGACCCGCTCTTGTAGGAGCGAAGCTTGCTCGCGAAGGCGGCGGCACATTCAAATTTGATGTGTCTTGACGTACCGCCTTCGCGAGCAAGCTTCGCTCCTACAGGTTTTGCGCATGCCTGAGAAAAGTGCCAGTTGGAATCCCCCTTCCACTCAGAGTAATGTGCCCGCCTGTCTCACCTGATTTTCTCCAAGGAACTGGAAATATGCTGCGTCGCCGCATGCTGATCATGTTGGGTGTTGTTCTGCTGATCGTGCTGGTCCTGGCCGGTTACAAAGCCTTTTCCATCTACACGATGGTGCAAGGCTTCTCCGCGCCGAAACCGCCGATAAGCGTTGCCGTGGCCACGGCCACCGAGCAGCCATGGCAGGCGCGTCTGCCGACTGTCGGCACGCTCAAGGCACTGCAAGGCGTGGACCTGAGCCTGGAGACCGACGGCACCGTCATCGATTTGCAGTTCGAGTCAGGGCAGAAGGTCAAGGCCGGTCAACCCCTCCTGCGCCTCGACAGCGCCGTGGAAAGTGCCTTGCTGGAAACCGCCCAGGCCGACCTCGGGCTGGCCCAGCTCGATTACGGTCGCGGTAGCCAACTGGTAGGCAGCCAGGCCATTTCCAAAGGCGAATTCGACCGACTTTCGGCGGTGCTGAAAAAGAGCAAAGCCACGGTCAATCAGCTCAAGGCTGCGCTCGGCAAAAAAAGCATTTTGGCTCCCTTTAGCGGCACCATCGGCATTCGTCAGGTGGACGTCGGCGACTACGTGGCCAGCGGCACCATGATTGCCACCCTGCAAGACCTCAGCAGTCTCTACGTCGACTTTTTCGTGCCCGAACAGTCGGTGCCGAAGATCGCCATCGGCCAGCCGGTTGAAATCATCGTCTCGGCCTACCCGGCGCAGACCTTCCCCGGCACCATCAGCGCGATCAATCCGAAACTCGAGAACAGCACGCGCAACATGCAGGTCCGCGCGACCCTGGCCAACCCCGACGGCAAACTGTTGCCGGGCATGTTCGCCAGCCTGCAGGTGATGTTGCCAGACCCGCAGCCGCGCATCGTCGTGCCGGAAAGCGCGGTCACGTACACGCTGTACGGCAACTCGCTGTACGTCGTCGCACAGAAAAAAACCGAAGACGGCAAGCTGGAAAAAAACGACAAGGGTGAGCCGATTTTGATCGCCGAACGCCGTTTCATCGAAACCGGCGAGCGCCGCGACGGTGTGGTGATGATTACCAAAGGTGTGCAGAACGGTGAAAAAGTGGTCACCGCCGGCCAGATCAAACTGGACAACGGCGCGCACATCGCGATCAGTGACGACAAGACTTTAGCCGGGCAGAACAGCCCGCCGCGTGCGGACTGATCAAGGAATCCCCATGGCTTTTACCGACCCGTTCATCCGCCGCCCGGTGCTCGCCTCCGTGGTCAGCCTGTTGATTGTACTGCTGGGCTTTCAGGCCTGGAGCAAGCTGCCACTGCGCCAGTATCCGCAAATGGAAAACGCCCTGATCACGGTGACCACCGCCTACCCCGGTGCCAACGCCGAAACCATCCAGGGCTATATCACCCAACCGATGCAACAGAGCCTGGCGAGCGCCGAGGGCATCGACTACATGACCTCGGTCAGCCGCCAGAACTTCTCGGTGATCTCGATCTACGCGCGCATCGGTGCCAACAGCGACCGCTTGTTCACCGAGCTGCTGGCCAAGGCGAACGAGGTGAAAAACCAGTTGCCTCAGGATGCCGAAGACCCGGTGCTGAGCAAGGAAGCTGCCGACGCCTCGGCGCTGATGTACATCAGCTTCTTCAGCAAGGAACTGAGCAACCCGCAGATCACCGATTACCTTTCGCGGGTGATTCAGCCCAAACTAGCGACCCTGCCGGGCATGGCCGAGGCCGAGATTCTCGGCAACCAGGTGTTCGCCATGCGCCTGTGGCTGGACCCGATGAAGCTCGCCGGTTTCGGCCTGAGCGCCAGCGATGTGACCGATGCCGTGCGCAAGTACAACTTCCTCTCCGCCGCCGGCGAAGTGAAAGGCGAGTACGTGGTCACCAGTATCAACGCCAACACCGAGCTCAAATCCGCTGAAGCCTTCGCTGCGATTCCACTCAAGGTCGATGGCGACAGCCGCGTGCTGCTCAGCGATGTCGCGCGGGTTGAAATGGGCGCGGAGAACTACGACACCATCAGCTCCTTCGGTGGCACGCCCTCGGTGTACATCGGCATCAAGGCCACGCCCGGCGCCAACCCGCTGGACGTGATCAAGGAAGTGCGCAAGATCATGCCGGACCTGGAAGCCCAGCTTCCGCCGAACCTCAAGGGTGAAATCGCCTACGACGCCACGTTGTTCATTCAGGCCTCGATCGACGAAGTGGTGAAAACCCTGTTTGAAGCGGTGCTCATCGTGATTGTGGTGGTGTTCCTGTTCCTCGGGGCGCTGCGCTCGGTAGTGATCCCGGTGGTGACAATTCCGCTGTCGATGATCGGCGTGATGTTCTTCATGCAGATGATGGGTTACTCGATCAACCTGCTGACCCTGTTGGCGATGGTGTTGGCCATCGGCCTGGTGGTGGACGACGCCATCGTGGTGGTGGAAAACATCCACCGCCACATCGAGGAAGGCAAGACCCCGCTCGATGCAGCCATCGAGGGTGCTCGGGAAATCGCCATGCCGGTGGTCTCGATGACCATCACTCTGGCGGCGGTCTATGCGCCGATCGGTTTCCTCACCGGCCTCACGGGGGCGCTGTTCAAGGAGTTCGCCCTGACACTGGCCGGGGCGGTGGTGATCTCCGGCATCGTCGCCCTGACCCTGTCGCCGATGATGTGCGCCTTTCTGCTGCGCCACGACGAAAATCCCAGCGGCCTGGCCCATCGCCTCGACCTGATTTTCGAAGGCCTCAAGCGCCGTTACCAGCGCATGCTGCACGGCACGCTCAACACGCGCCCGGTGGTGCTGGTGTTCGCGGCGATCGTGCTGTGCCTGATTCCGGTGTTGCTCACCTTCACCAAATCGGAGCTGGCACCGGACGAGGATCAGGGCATCATTTTCATGCTGGCCAACGCCCCGCAGCCGACCAACCTGGATTACCTGAACACCTATACCGACGAGTTCATCACCATTTTCAAGGCGTTTCCCGAGTACTACTCCTCGTTCCAGATCAACGGTTTCAACGGCGTGCAATCGGGGATCGGCGGCTTTCTGTTGAAACCATGGAACGACCGCGACCGCACGCAAATGCAGATCCTGCCTGAGGTGCAGAGCAAACTGGAAAGCATTCCCGGGTTGCAGATTTTCGGCTTCAACCTGCCTTCCCTGCCGGGTACTGGCGAGGGGCTGCCGTTTCAATTCGTCGTCAATACCGCCAAGGATTACGAGTCGCTGCTGCAAGTGATGGACCGGGTGAAAAAACGCGCGATGGCGTCCGGCAAGTTCGCCTTCGTCGACGTCGACCTGGCGTTCGACAAGCCCGAAGTCGTGGTGGATATCGACCGGGCCAAGGCCGCGCAGATGGGTGTGTCGATGCAGGATCTGGGCGGCACACTGGCGACGTTGCTGGGTGAGGCGGAAATCAACCGTTTCACCATTGAAGGCCGTAGCTACAAAGTGATCGCGCAGGTCGAACGGCCGTTCCGGGACAACCCCGACTGGCTGAACAACTATTACGTGAAAAACACCCAGGGTGAACTGCTGGCCCTGTCGACCCTGATCACCGTGTCCGACCGGGCGCGCCCGCGGCAGTTGAATCAGTTCCAGCAACTCAACTCGGCGATCCTGTCCGGGGTGCCGTTGGTGAGCATGGGTGAAGCCCTCGACGCTGTGCGCCAGATTGCCCGGGAAGAGGCGCCGGTGGGTTTTGCCGTCGACTATGCCGGGGCATCGCGGCAGTACGTTCAGGAAGGCAGCGCGCTGTGGGTGACGTTTGCCTTGGCACTGGCGATCATTTTCCTGGTGCTGGCGGCTCAGTTCGAAAGTTTCCGCGACCCGCTGGTCATTCTGGTGACGGTGCCGCTGTCGATCTGTGGCGCGTTGATCCCGCTGTTCCTCGGCTGGTCGAGCATGAACATCTACACCCAGGTCGGGCTGGTGACGCTGATCGGGCTGATCAGCAAGCACGGGATCCTGATCGTCGAATTCGCCAACCAGCTGCGCAAGGAAAAGGGCCTGACGCCGCGCGAGGCGGTGGAGGAAGCCGCGGCCATACGCCTGCGCCCGGTGTTGATGACTACCGCAGCGATGGTGTTCGGCATGGTGCCGTTGATCATTGCCACGGGGGCAGGCGCTGTCAGCCGGTTCGACATCGGCACGGTGATCGCCACGGGGATGTCGATCGGGACGTTGTTTACGTTGTTTGTGTTGCCGTGCGTGTACACGCTATTGGCTAAACCCGACGCCATCAAAGAACACACATAACCCTTGTGGGAGCGGGCTTGCTCGCGAATGCGGTGTGTCATTCAGCATTAATGTTGACTGATACACCCCATTCGCGAGCAAGCCCGCTCCCACATTGGTGGGGTGGTGTGGTTGAAATTGAATTCCATAAAAAAGGCCTCGCATTTGCGAGGCCTTTTATTTGGGCTTCAATCTGGTCAACTCTGCGGCCTCAGTCCTTGAGAAAGTCCGAACATGAACAGCAGTAAATCATGATCGGGTTGGGTTGCAACGGCTGCTTTGGCAACCCGCGGCATCGGACAACGCGCGTCCCCGTTCACTGAACTGAGGACTTGCGTGCGGGGCTGCTCCCAAGCCGCCACCGCCAGTGAAGCAACTGCCAAGGCTCCTATCAAAAACAAACCTCGTGCAATTTCGAGTTTCATTGCTTTAAACCTTTGATAGCGCTGCCAAACGCCGTCTCATAAAAGTAGACGAGTTTCTTCCAGTCCGTCGTGCTGAACGACGAGTGGCGACGCAATTGCTTCAGGTCATGGGATGCGGCGCGACGGGCGGTCAAACGTCGGCGGCATTTCTCCAGATCGATCAACGCAACGTCGACTTTCGCCGCCTCGCCCTCACCGGTAACCCGGACGAAGACGTGCTTGATGTAGAGACAACTGTGCTGCCACCGCCCCTTGTGCATGCGCACCAGGTTATCGGCCAGCTCCTTCAGCACGCGATCGTGCACCGCTTCACCATGACGCTCGCTCCCGCCGCCTGCGTACCAGTGCTCGATTTCCTCGAAACCGTCCAGTGCCTTGGTCACCAGCAATGCGCGCCACTTGTGAACAGGATCGCGCTGCGCACCACAGAAAACGATTTCCGGAACACCCACGCCGATCAGACTCAACCCGATGAGCGCGTCCCGTTCACGCAGCACCGTCGGCCGACCGAACGGGTGCAGCCAGCTGCGGTAGACATGCCCGGTCTGTCGCTTGGCGTAGAACAGCTGTCCATCATTATTCTTGACGCGCTGCACGCCACTTTCACCACCGCGACGAACGTTGGGCTCTTCAACCCACTCGCCGCGCTGGTTCCAGAAATAGTCGAAGCGATCCTTGGAAGCGATATCCGTATCTGCTGCACATTGCACTGCCATCCTGTTACCTCTTGCGTAATACATAAATCCGCCACATGGCATAGAGCGGGATAAAGTCCAGTCGTTCCTGAATACGGAACCCCGCCTGCTCAAATTCCTTTTCGACCGTAGCAGCCGGTAACACGAAACGATTTTGGTAACCTGTGTGCCCACGTTTTTCTTCAAGCCGCTTACGTTTCCAGGCTTTGAAATTGCCGTCGACCCATAACGAAAGGATCACGCTGTCACGGCTGACGCGCTCGAATTCACGCAGAATGGCCAGTCGATGCTCGGCTTCACCAATGTGGTGCAGCAAACGCATGCAGAAAATGCTGTCGACGGCGTTATCAGGCAAGGCGATGTCGAATGCAGAAGTGTGCAAGGGTTGTACCTTTTTCACGACTTCGGCGGGCTGCGCTTGCAAAGCGATCTTGAGCATGGATTCGGAGTTGTCTGCACCGATAATCACGCGGTTGGATTTTTCCGCCAGCAATGGCCAGAAACGCCCCGCACCACAGGGTAAATCGAGGATCAGGCCGGGCTCGCCCGCCAACGTCAGTGCCTTGCGTGCCAGTTGCTCGTCACGCCAGTGGGACAGTCGACGGCCGAGGCCGTCCTTATGTTTTCGCAGGTATCTCTGAGCGTGTTGATCGTCGTACTTTTCGGAAAAATCGAGTTTGGTCGGGGCGGCCATCATCAGGGACTCCTGAGCGTTTGATGACGACCACGATAGGTAGCGCCGTGTCAGCGTCAGGTCATGCCTTCGTGAAAAAGTTGTCATGTAAAACCCCGAACTATTTCGAGGTTTTACAGGGCGAAAACGATGGCTGAGGGCCACCAACGATAAGGTCGCAGCGCCTGCATGAAATGGCGTACACCGTAGGAGCTGCCGAAGGCTGCGATCTTTTGAGCCTTCAAATATCCAGCTGACTCAATTCCACCTGAAAACGACAGCCATGGGGTTCCATGTTGGTCAGGTTGACGCTCCATCCCTGGTTTTCGCAAATCCGCTGCACCAGCGACAACCCCAGTCCCAGGCCTTCGCCGCGCTTCTCGTTACCCCGCACGAAAGGCTCGAACATCGCTTCGCGTTTTTCTTCGGGAATACCCACACCACTGTCTTCGACCATGAAACCCGAGTTCGTCAGGGTCAAGCGGATGAAGCCCCGTTCGGTGTAATGCAGCGCATTGCGCAACAGATTGCCCATGACCGCTTGCAGCAGGGTGGCGTTGTAGCAGGTGCTGGCCGGATTGCCCGGTTCGAACATCAGCGACAACCCTTTGGCCTCGATCGGGTCGCGCCACAGGCTGAGAAGCCCGTCGGCGACCTGGGCCAGCGATTGTTGCGGCGCCACGCCGACGTCTTCACGCTGGGCCCGGGCCAGCATCAGAAAGGTTTGCACCAGTTCACGCATCTCTTCGCAGGCACGGGCGATTCGCTCGACCTGAGCCCGACCGCGCTGGTCGATACCGGGATTTTCCAGCAGCAGTTCACAGGAACTGGCCAGCACCATCAACGGGGTGCGCAATTCGTGACTGACGTCACTGGTGAACAAGCGCTCCCGGGTCAGTGCCTGGCGCAGGCGTCCGAGGGTGGCGTCGAAGGCCACGGCCAGCTCGCCCACTTCATCGGCGGCATAGTCCGGTGCCAGCGGTGGCGCCAGCCCCAGCAACTGGTCGCGGTGGCGTACCTGACGGGCCAGCCGCACCACGGGCGCCATCACTTTGCGCGCCAGGATCCAGCCGAGGAATACCGCCAACGCCAGACTCAGGACGAAGCCCACCAGCACCACGGCGAACAACACCCGCTCACGTTCTTCGAAATCACTCTGGTCCTGTAGCAGCACATAACGCCGGCCATCGACGACTTCGACCATCGCGTGATAGGAAAGCTGCTCCCGGAACACTTCATGAAAACCCGGCTCGAGATGGCGCAGATCCTTGGGCAACTCAAAGTCGCCCGGCCCACCGCTGAAATAGAACAGCTGGTCCGGCTCGGGGCGGTGACTCCAGTCCGTGACACTGTCCATCAGCAGCAGGCGCTGCAAATCTCCGCCGAGGCCTGCCGAAATCAGTTTTTCTTCCACCAGGTGCACGGTCGCGACAATGCCCATGGCGAAAGCCCCGGCGACCAGTGCGCTCATCAATGCAAAGGCAATGATGATCCGTTGAGCGAGGCTCTGTTTAAACTCCATCACGGCCCTCGGCCAAGCGATATCCCACACCGTGCACGGTTTGCAGCAAAGGCTTGGCGAACGGTTTGTCGATCACCTGCCGCAATTGGTGGACGTGGCTGCGCAGGCTGTCGCTGTCCGGGCAATCATCGCCCCACAGTGCTTCTTCGAGAATTTCCCGGCGCAGGACGTGCGGGCTTTTCTGCATCAGCACGGCCAGCAACTTCAGGCCCACCGGGTTGAGTTTCAGCAAGCGACCTTCGCGGGTGACTTCCAGGGTATCGAGGTCGTAGCTCAGATCGCCAACCAGCAAGGTGCGACGGCCGCCGCCCTGTGCCCGACGCATCACCGCTTCGATCCGCGCGGCCAGTTCAGACAGGGCAAAGGGTTTGATCAGGTAATCATCTGCGCCGGATTTGAAGCCTTGCAGGCGGTCGTCCAGTTGATCGCGGGCCGTGAGCATGATCACCGGCGTGTCGCGTCGGGCGTCTTCGCGCAGGCGTTTGCACAGGGTGTAGCCGTCGATGCCGGGCAACATGATGTCGAGCACGATCAAATCGTAGTGCTCGGTAGCCGCCAGGTGCAGGCCTGACAAACCGTCCTGCGCGCAATCCACGGTGTAACCCTTGAGCCCCAGGTAATCGGCCAGATTGGCCAGGATATCGCGGTTGTCTTCAACCAACAGAATGCGCATAGGCACCTCCTCCGTACACAGTAACGGCCGTCTTGGCCCGCGCAGCTTAAGGCCTGGCGTGGCGCAGGGCTAGGGCTGTGTGCAGTTGAAAACCCTGGCCATAAACCTGTCGAGTCCTTGACGACTTTTTCACTATCGATTCACACAGTGGCGACACACCCGGGCTCACACTCCGCGCGGCTGCGCTCTCAAGAACATTTAACCGACCAAGGAACTGCCATGGTTTCGACCCTTGCCCGCCCCGCCTCTCGCCCGCTCAATTTCTGGGTGTGCCTGGGTGTTCCCGCCGTTACGGCGATCATTCTGGTGCTGCTCGAACTGACGTCCCTGGACATGGACCTGGCAAGGTTGTTCTATGACCCGGCGGCCGGAGACTTCATCGGGCGCCACAGTTACTTCCTCGAAAACATCCTGCATGACCGTGCCAAGCAAGTCGTCATCGCCTTCTCGGTGTTTGCAATCGTCGGTTTCATCGGTGCTTTTTTCATCGACAGGCTCAAACCGTTCAAACGGGAACTGGGTTGTCTGGTGCTGTCCCTGGGACTGGCGACCTCCTTTGTCACGCCGGTTAAAGCGGTGACGGCGGTTCAATGCCCGTGGAGCCTGGAGCAATTCGGCGGCCACGAGACGTATAGCGAACTGCTCAGTCCGCGCCCACCTACCGACAAACCCGGCCGTTGCTGGCCCGGCGGGCATGCCGCGACCGGTTTCACGCTGTTTGCGTTGTTCTTTGTGCTGCGGGACCGGCGTCCGCGTCTGGCGCGTAAAGCTTTTATCTTTGCCTTCGCACTGGGCACGGTGTTTTCCGTGAGCCGGATGATGCAGGGCGCGCACTTTTTCTCACACAACGTGTGGACGGCGATTTTCTGCTGGGTGATTTGTCTGGGGTCGTATTACTACATCCTGTATCGACCGGCTTCCAAGGTTGAGCGGGAGTCCGAAGCACAACCGGTAAACTCCTGAAACACAGATCCAAAATGTGGGAGCGGCGGTGCGACGATTCGACTTGCTCGCGAAAGCGGTGTGTCATTCAACACATAAGTTGACTGTTCCACCGCTTTCGCGAGCAAGCCCGCTCCCACATTTGGACTGATGTGACCATCGAAACTCCGGACAATAAAAAACCCCGCCTGCTTTCGCAGGCGGGGTTTTCACGTACGGGGTAAGGCTGGCTTACATCATGCCGCCCATGCCGCCCATACCGCCCATGTCTGGCATGCCGCCGCCAGCTGGTGCGTCGTCCTTGATCTCAGCGATCATGGCTTCAGTGGTGATCATCAGGCTGGCAATCGACGAAGCCGCTTGCAGAGCCGAACGAGTCACTTTGGCCGGGTCCAGGATACCCATTTCGATCATGTCGCCGTATTCGCCGGTGGCAGCGTTGTAACCGTAGTTACCCGAACCCTGCTTGACCTTGTCTACAACTACGCTTGGCTCGTCGCCGGAGTTGGCAACGATCTGGCGCAGTGGCGCTTCAACAGCGCGACGCAGCAACTGGATGCCAACGTTCTGGTCATCGTTGTCGCCTTTCAGCTCGGAGATTGCCTGCAGAGCGCGAACCAGTGCCACGCCGCCGCCAGGTACCACGCCTTCTTCAACGGCTGCACGGGTAGCGTGCAGGGCGTCTTCAACGCGGGCTTTCTTCTCTTTCATTTCAACTTCGGAACCAGCGCCAACCTTGATCACTGCAACGCCGCCGGACAGCTTGGCCAGACGCTCTTGCAGTTTTTCACGGTCGTAGTCGGACGAAGTGTCGGCCACTTGCTGACGGATCTGCAGAACGCGAGCCTGGATGTCAGCCTCAACGCCGGCACCGTCGATCACGGTGGTGTTTTCTTTGGACAGGATCACGCGCTTGGCATTACCCAGGTGTTCCAGGGTAGTGCTTTCCAGGCTCAGACCGATCTCTTCGGAGATAACGGTACCGCCAGTCAGGACAGCGATGTCCTGCAGCATGGCCTTGCGACGGTCGCCGAAGCCTGGAGCCTTGACGGCTGCGACTTTGACGATGCCACGCATGTTGTTCACAACCAGAGTCGCCAGGGCTTCGCCTTCAACGTCTTCGGCCACGATCAGCAGTGGACGGCCGGCTTTGGCAACGGCTTCCAGTACTGGCAGCATTTCGCGGATGTTCGAGATCTTTTTGTCGACCAGCAGGATCAGCGGACCGTCGAGCTCGGCAGTCATGGTCTCTGGCTTGTTGACGAAGTACGGGGACAGGTAGCCACGGTCGAACTGCATGCCTTCAACAACCGACAGTTCGTTTTCCAGGCCCGAGCCTTCTTCAACGGTGATCACGCCTTCTTTACCGACTTTTTCCATGGCTTCGGCAATGATGTCGCCGATGGAGTTGTCGGAGTTGGCCGAGATGGTGCCGACCTGAGCGATGGCCTTGGTGTCAGCGCAAGGCTTGGACAGGGCTTTCAGCTCTTTGACGATCGCGATGGTCGCTTTGTCGATACCGCGCTTGAGGTCCATCGGGTTCATGCCGGCAGCGACGGCTTTCAGGCCTTCGTTGACGATCGACTGAGCCAGAACGGTAGCGGTGGTGGTGCCGTCGCCTGCGTCATCGTTGGCACGGGAGGCAACGTCTTTGACCAGCTGCGCGCCCATGTTTTCGAAACGGTCTTTCAGTTCGATTTCTTTGGCTACGGAAACGCCGTCCTTGGTGATGGTCGGAGCGCCGAAGCTCTTCTCGATGATCACGTTACGGCCTTTAGGGCCCAGGGTCGCTTTTACCGCGTCAGCCAGGACGTTGACACCGGCGAGCATTTTCTTGCGGGCGGAATCGCCGAATTTAACTTCTTTAGCAGCCATGATCGATATTCCTTAAATACTTTGTAGTAGCGGGAAAATGAGCGGGGAATCAGCCTTCGATAACAGCGAGGATTTCGCTCTCGCCGATGACCAGCAGGTCTTCGCCGTCAACTTTCACGGTGTTGCTGCCGGAGTAAGGGCCGAACACAACCTTGTCACCCACTTTCACGGCCAGCGCGCGCACTTCACCGTTTTCCAGTGCCTTGCCCGGGCCTACAGCCAGGACTTCACCCTGGTTTGGCTTTTCAGCAGCCGAACCTGGCAGGACGATACCGCCAGCGGTTTTCTTTTCTTCTTCGCTGCGACGGACGACGACGCGGTCATGCAGAGGACGAAGCTTCATTGTCGATCTCTCCTAATTGTGGTTTTCATCGGCCGGTGTAGTCCCGGCGGGTTTAACAAATCCGGCGGTGCCGGGTGCGGTTCGTCGAGCGAACCGCGGAAGTCTGTCTGGCGTGATCGCCAGAAACCTTGCGGTGACCGTTACATAAGGGCGCATAAGCTTATTACAAGGGCGGGGATCGAAATTTTTTACATCAATGCCCCGAAAACGAACACGGCACCCGAAGGTGCCGTGCAGGTGGAACGATTTACTTGGTATCCCGGTGTTCGAACTCGCCTTCGATCACGTCGGGCTCACGGCCCAGCGGCTCGCGGGGAACAGGACCGCCACGTGGCTGAAGGTCATCGGCGAACGCACGCTGACGGATCGCCGCCTCTTCGGCGCGCTGGCGCATTTTATTGGCCAGCAACCGGCGGGAGATCGGCAGCAACATGATCAGACCCAGCACGTCAGAGACGAAGCCCGGAAGGATCAACAGGCCACCGGCCAGAGCCAGCATCAGGCCTTCAAGCATGGTCTGGGCTGGCTGTTCGCCGCGGTTCAGGCTTTCACGTGCACGCAGCGCAGTGGCCAGGCCGGCGATACGCAGCACGAACACGCCGAGCATCGAGCCGAGAATGACCAGCAGCAGGGCCGGGAAAAACCCGATCGCCCCGGTCACTTTGACGAATACGAACAGCTCCAACACCGGAAACAGCACAAAGAGCAATAAAAAAGGGCGCATCAAAAGGTTCCTCAACGCAAGAATGCCTTGCCAGTCTTCCCTAGATGACGTCGCCATTGCGTGAATTCAAGCGTCAGCCACTTCATTTTTCGGCCAATGCTCGGCGTGAGCCAGGAAAACCAAGGCTTCGCGGACTTGTGTCGGCGTATTACATGGCGCTTGAAACGGTAGCCAGTAGAGTCCCTGCCCGATGCGCAGGTGCATGCCTTCTGTGTCGATCCCGGCCAATTGTGCCGGCTCGGTTTTTGGCAGGCCGGCGAGTTCGACATAGTGGGCGATGGCTTTGCCGTGGTCGGCATTCATGTGCTCGACCATGCTCACTTCTGCCTTGCCCGCGAAGGGATTGGCCAGTGTCAGTTGATCGACCCAGTGAATCGCGCCGAAGCCACCGATGTAACGGTGACGCACTGGCTTGAGCACCCAGAAATCGAAATCGTGGGCCTTGTGGTAGCTCTGCGAGTCCGGGAAATAGCGGTAATAACGCTCGGCTGCCGCTTCGATAGCGGCCTCGTCCTCGAGCTTTTCTGCTTCGGCGAGGTAGGTCAGGCGACCAACGGCTTGCACGTCTTCAGCCTCGCGCTCACCCACAAACAATGAGCATTTCGGGTCTTTTTGCAGGTTATGGGTGTGCTGGGCGATGCGGCTGATCAGGATCAGCGGCCGGCCCTGCCCGTCCAGGCAATACGGGACCACGGAGCCAAACGGGAAACCGGGCATCGCCTTGGAGTGCGTCGAAAGCACGCCACGGTATTCCTTGAGAAGCAATTCTCGTGCATTCTTGGCCGCTTCAGCGCTCAATTTATGACTCCTTTTGTAGAATTCGTCTAAAAAACGGACAGGCGACTGGTGAAAGTTCCAGCCCGCCATTGGGGAAGTTCTCATGTGCAACCAGGCCACATCCGGTGCAGATCGAGACTCTCTTGAAGGAAGACCACACCAACCTTAATACCGGGGCATACGAATGAAAATCACTGACAAAGTAATCATTATCACCGGCGGTTGCCAGGGTCTAGGCCGTTCGATGGCCGAGTATTTCGCCGACAAGGGCGCGAAGCTGGCGTTGGTTGACCTGAACCAGGAAAAACTCGACGACGCTGTTGCCGCGTGCAAAGCCAAGGGTGTCGAGGCCCGTTCCTATCTGTGCAACGTCGCCGATGAAGAGCAAGTGACGCACATGGTCGCCCAGGTGGCTGAGGATTTCGGCGCGATTCATGGCCTGATCAACAACGCCGGGATTCTGCGCGACGGCCTGCTGCTCAAGGTCAAGGACGGTGAAATCACCAAGATGAGCCTGGCTCAATGGCAGGCGGTGATCGACGTCAACCTGACCGGCGTGTTCCTGTGCACCCGCGAAGTTTCGGCGAAAATGGTCGAGCTGAACAACAGCGGCGCGATCATCAATATCTCGTCGATCTCCCGTGCCGGCAACATCGGTCAGACCAACTACTCCGCCGCCAAGGCCGGTGTCGCAGCGGCGACCGTGACCTGGGCAAAGGAACTGGCGCGCTACGGCATTCGCGTGGCGGGTATTGCGCCGGGCTTTATCGAAACCGAGATGACGTTGGGCATGAAGCCTGAAGCGCTGGATAAGATCACGTCCGTGATTCCGCTCAAGCGCATGGGCAAGCCGGAAGAGATCGCCCTGTCGGCGGCGTACATTTTCGAGAATGACTACTACACCGGTCGGATTCTGGAAATGGATGGCGGGTTGCGGATCTAAGGCCTACATATAACCAATGTGGGAGCGGGCTTGCTCGCGAAGAGGCCGTGTCAGTCAACGTTGATGTTGTTTGACACACCGCCTTCGTCGGAACGCCGCCCGGAGCAAGCCCGCTCCCACAATTGGACCGCGTTTCTTCCGCGGTTTAATCGTCGCTGATGGTGATGTTTGGCATCGCCGGCGATACCGCTTCCTGCAACACGATCCGCGCTCCGACATGGCGGGCGAGTTCCTGATACACCATCGCAATCTGGCTGTCCGGCTCGGCGATCACCGTTGGCTTGCCGCCATCGGCCTGCTCGCGAATGACCATCGACAGTGGCAACGAGGCCAGCAATTCGACGCCGTATTGGTTGGCCAGCTTCACGCCACCGCCCTCACCGAACAGATGCTCGGCATGCCCGCAGTTCGAGCAGATGTGCACGGCCATGTTTTCCACCACGCCCAGCACCGGGATGTTGACCTTGCGGAACATCTCCACGCCTTTGCGCGCGTCCAGTAACGCCAGGTCTTGCGGGGTGGTGACGATAACCGCGCCGGCCACCGGGACTTTCTGCGCGAGGGTCAACTGGATGTCGCCGGTGCCTGGCGGCATGTCGATGACCAGGTAATCCAGATCGCCCCACGCCGTTTGTGTCACCAGTTGCAACAACGCGCCGGAGACCATTGGCCCGCGCCAGACCATCGGCGTGTTGTCGTCGGTCAGGAATGCCATGGACATCACTTCGACGCCATGGGACTCGATTGGCACGAACCACTTCTGATCCTTGACCTTTGGTCGGGTGCCTTCGGGAATGCCGAACATGATGCCCTGGCTCGGACCGTAGATGTCCGCGTCGAGGATCCCGACCTTGGCGCCTTCTCGGGCCAGGGCCAACGCCAGATTGGCGGCGGTGGTGGATTTGCCCACGCCCCCCTTGCCGGACGCCACGGCCACGACGTTCTTGACGTTGGCCAGCCCCGGAATCTGTGCCTGCGCCTTGTGCGCGGCGATCACACTGGTGATATCAACGCGGGCGCTGGTAACGCCGTCGAGACCTTCGATGGCCATTTGCAGCATCTGCGCCCAGCCACTTTTGAACAGGCCGGCGGCGTAACCCAACTCCAGCTGGACGCTGACGCGATCACCCTGGATGTCGATGTTGCGCACGCACCCGGCGCTGACCGGGTCCTGGTTCAGGTAAGGGTCGGTGTACTGGCGAAGGACGGCTTCCACCGCTGCGCGATTGACGGCGCTCATGGGCAACTCCGATAGCAAGACTGGAAAATCAGGCGGGTATCCTACGCCGGACACACATTTGTGGCGAACAGATTACTGTGGCGGGAGAGCTTAACTGTGGCGAGGGAGCTTGCTCCCGCTCGGCTGCGCAGCAGTCGTAATCAAGTTGACGCGATCCTTCTGACAGAACCGGGTCGCAGGGTTTGGGGCGGCTTCGCCACCCAGCGGGAGCAAGCTCCCTCGCCACAGGTTTCGTCATCGATGCATCCGGAAACAGGCCCGAAGGGTGAAAAATATGCGCCGGCGCTTTATAGTGGCCGACCTCCGTTTCATCAAGTAGCCGAGCCCCATGTCCGAGCCACGCAAGATCCTCGTCACCAGCGCCCTGCCCTATGCCAATGGTTCGATCCATCTTGGCCACATGCTGGAATACATCCAGACCGATATGTGGGTGCGCTTCCAGAAGCACCGCGGCAATCAATGCATCTATGTCTGCGCCGACGACGCCCACGGTTCGGCCATCATGCTGCGCGCGGAAAAGGAAGGCATCACCCCGGAACAACTGATCGCCAACGTCCAGGCTGAACACAGCGCCGACTTTGCCGAGTTCCTGGTGGACTTCGACAACTTCCACTCCACTCACGCCGAAGAAAACCGTGAGCTGTCGAGCCAGATCTACCTGAAGTTGCGCGATGCCGGGCACATCGCCCAGCGCTCGATCACTCAGTATTTCGACCCGGAAAAGAAAATGTTCCTGGCCGACCGCTTCATCAAGGGCACCTGCCCGAAATGCGGCACCGAAGACCAGTACGGCGACAACTGCGAAAAATGCGGTGCAACTTATGCACCAACCGACCTGAAGGATCCGAAGTCGGCGATCTCTGGCGCCACCCCGGTGCTCAAGGATTCCCAGCACTTCTTCTTCAAACTGCCGGACTTCCAGGAGATGCTGCAAACCTGGACCCGCAGCGGCACCCTGCAAGACGCCGTCGCCAACAAGATCGCCGAATGGCTGGACGCCGGCCTGCAACAGTGGGACATCTCCCGCGATGCGCCATACTTCGGTTTCGAAATTCCAGGCGAGCCCGGCAAATACTTCTACGTCTGGCTGGACGCGCCGATCGGCTACATGGCCAGCTTCAAGAACCTGTGCAACCGTACGCCTGAGCTGGATTTCGATGCGTTCTGGGGCAAGGATTCCACCGCCGAGCTGTACCACTTCATCGGCAAGGACATCGTCAACTTCCACGCCCTGTTCTGGCCAGCGATGCTCGAAGGCGCCGGTTTCCGTAAACCGACCGGCATCAACGTGCACGGCTACCTGACCGTCAACGGCCAGAAAATGTCCAAGTCCCGTGGCACCTTCATCAAGGCCCGGACCTACCTGGACCACCTGTCGCCGGAATACCTGCGCTACTACTACGCGGCCAAGCTGGGCCGTGGCGTCGACGACCTCGACCTGAACCTCGAAGACTTCGTGCAGAAGGTCAACTCTGACCTGGTGGGCAAAGTCGTCAACATCGCCAGCCGTTGCGCCGGTTTCATCCAGAAAGGCAATGCCGGTGTGCTGGTGGCGGGTAACGCCGCGCCGGAACTGACCGAAGCCTTCCTCGCCGCAGCACCAAGCATCGCCGAGGCCTACGAGGCTCGCGACTTTGCCCGTGCCATGCGCGAGATCATGGGCCTGGCCGACCGCGCCAACGCCTGGATCGCCGACAAGGCGCCGTGGTCGCTGAACAAACAGGAAGGCAAGCACGACGAAGTCCAGGCCATCTGCGCCCTGGGCATCAACCTGTTCCGCCAGTTGGTGATTTTCCTCAAGCCTGTACTTCCGTTGCTGGCCGCCGATGCCGAGGCGTTCCTGAACGTCGCGCCGCTGACCTGGAACGACCACGCGACCTTGCTCAGCAACCATCAGCTGAACGAGTTCAAACCGTTGATGACCCGTATCGACCCGGTGAAAGTGCAAGCCATGACCGACGCTTCGAAAGAAGACCTGACCGCCAGCCAGACCGACACTGGCGAAGCGTCACCTGCCGGCAACGGCGAACTGGCCAAGGATCCACTGTCGCCGGAGATCGAGTTCGATACGTTTGCCGCCGTCGATCTGCGCGTCGCGCTGATCGTCAAGGCCGAACACGTGGAAGGCGCCGACAAGCTGCTGCGTCTGACCCTCGACATCGGTGACGAGCAACGCAACGTGTTCTCCGGGATCAAGAGCGCGTATCCGGACCCGTCCAAGCTCGATGGTCGCCTGACCATGATGATCGCCAACCTCAAGCCACGGAAAATGAAGTTCGGTATCTCCGAAGGCATGGTGATGGCGGCCGGCCCTGGCGGTGAAGAAATCTACCTGCTCAGCCCCGACAGCGGTGCCAAGCCGGGTCAGCGCATCAAGTAAGGTTCTGCGGTAAACCGATCCCACAGTCGTGCCCGGCGCGCCTGTGGGATTTTCATGTCTGGCCCACCCTCCTTCCTTGCCGGATAATGCCTAAGCTTTTTAGACCACCTCCTGTAGGAGCGAGCTCGCTCGCGATGGCCGTTAACGATACTGCGTGTCCACAGGTTGAACGCAGCGCCCTTGAGTCCATCGCGGGCAAGCTCGCTCCTACAAAAAACTACTGTTCCTGTCGGCACGATCATGACCGAACTGCTTCTTACGCTTATCAGCGCTGCCCTGATCAACAACTTCGTGTTGCACTGGCCGCTGGGCGTCGATCCGCTGCTGAGCGCCGAGCGCCGTCAGGGGCATGCGCTGGGCATTGCGACGACGTGCCTGATGCTGATCGTCGGCATACTCGGTCATGCCCTCTACCACTGGCTGCTGGTGCCGCTAGGGTTGAGTTCGCTGGGTCTGTTCGTGTTTTTACCACTGAGCGTTTTGCTGATCGCGCCGCTGCTGACACTGCTGCCGAAGCTGTTTTCAACGTTTTCGTTCGAAGGTCTCTGGCCATTGCTTCTCGGCAATGCCGGCGTCCTGGGGCTGGCGCTGATCAACGTGCGGGACGACAAGGGATTTTTCCACGCCACAGCCCTGAGCCTCGGCGCGGGGTTGGGTTTCTGGCTGGTGCTGAGTCTGTTCAGCGACTTGCGCCAGCGCACCCTCGATAACGATGTTCCCCTGCCCTTTCGCGGCTTGCCGATCGACCTGATCGGCGCCGGATTGATTGCAGTGGCTTTTCTCGGATTCAGCGGACTGATCAAAACATGAGTCTGATTCAACGCATCGACGCCCTTTTGCCGCAGACCCAGTGCGGCAAGTGTGGGCACCCCGGATGCAAGCCGTACGCCGAGGGCATTGCCAGCGGCGAACCGATCAACAAGTGCCCGCCCGGTGGCAGCGAAACCATCTCGGCACTGGCCGATTTGCTGAAAGTGCCGGTGCTGGAACTGGATGTCAGCCGCGGTTCGGCCCCGGCGCAACTTGCCTACATCCGCGAGGCCGAGTGCATCGGCTGCACCAAATGCATTCAGGCCTGTCCGGTAGACGCCATCGTCGGCGCGGCGAAATTGATGCACACGGTGATCATCGACGAATGCACCGGTTGCGACCTCTGTGTGGCGCCGTGCCCGGTGGATTGCATCGAGATGCGGCCGTTGCCGCTGGCCACCGTGTTACCGATTGTCGGTGGACTGGCGTTCAGCCCTGAAGAACAACAGGCGCGTGCCGCCAAACGCGATCACGCACGGCGCCGTTTTGAACAGCGCAATGCGCGCTTGCGCCGTGAGGAAGAACAAAAACTCGCCGAGCGTCAGGCCCGGGCACATCGCGCGGTGCAACAGACTGAAGTGACGACGCTCCACCCGGTTCAGGCTGCGCTGGAAAGGGTCCGTGCGCAAAAAGCAGCGAATGCCGATGCCGCACTGAAGAAAGCCAAAGTCGATCTGGCAATGAGCCGGGCGCAACTGAACAAGTCGCTCAAGGCGTTCGGGCATCCTCCGACTTTCGAACAGCAATCGCAACTGATTGTCCTGCAACAGCAGTTCGAAGTGGCCGAACACGCCCTGACGCAGTTGGAAAGCAGCGCACCGCCCGCCGCTGCGCCCACTGCTCCAGTGAAGGACGCCGAGTTGAAACGGGCGAAAATCCAGTTAGCCATGCGCCGCGCCGAACTCAAGAAAGCCCAAACCAGCGAAGCGCCAGCCGAGCAGATCGAAGCCCTGGAACGCGCACTCGGCGACGCCGAAAAAGCCCTCCACGCCGCCGAGGCTTCGAGCGAACAACCTTTACCTGACCTGGCGCGCGTTGAAAAACGCCCCATCGACAGCCAGCTTCGCCAGTTGAAAACGGAATTGGCCTACGCTCGCGCCGACGTCAGCAAACTTGAACGGCGCAGCGACACACCCGCCGATCTGATGAACAAGGCGCGCGCCCGTCTGCAGGAAGCCGAGCGTCAGGTGGATGCCTATGTCGCCCCTTGAATCGGTCGACGAGCGCCTGCAGCAGGCCATGAAGCTGGTGTTGCTGGCCACTGTGCCGGGGATGCTGGCGTTGTTCTGGTTGTATGGCTGGGGCGTGTTGATCAACCTGATTCTAGCCGGCTTGACCGCGTTGGCCGTTGAAGCGGCGGTGTTGCAACTGCGCAAGCGAGAGCTCAAACCCACCTTGAGCGACGGCAGCGCGCTGGTCAGTGCGACGCTGCTGGCCCTTGCCTTGCCGCCGTATTGCCCGTGGTGGCTGACGGTCAGTGCCGCGGCGTTCGCGCTGTTCGGCAAACAGCTGTATGGCGGAGTCGGGAAAAATCCGTTCAACCCGGCGATGCTCGGTTTTGCCCTGGTGCTGGTGACGTTTCCCCAGCAGATGACCCATTGGCCGTCGTCCCACGGCATGGACCTGCTCGGCGGTTTGCAGCAAGTGTTCGGTTTCAGCCTCAGCCAGACGCCGGATGCCTGGGTCCAGGCCACGGCGCTGGACAGCTTGCGAATCAACAAAAGCCTGACCATGGACGAACTCTTCGCTGGCAATCCGGCCTTCGGCCACTTTGGCGCGCGCGGTGTGGAATGGGTCAACCTGGCCTTTCTGGCGGGCGGCGTGTTTCTGCTGCAACGGCGGGTGTTCAGCTGGCATGCGCCGGTCGGCATGCTTGCCAGCCTGTTCGTCATCAGCTTGCTGTGCTGGAACGGCTCGGGTTCCGATTCCCATGGCTCGCCACTGTTTCATCTGCTCACGGGCGCGAGCATGCTGGGTGCATTCTTTATCGTCACAGAACCGGTGTCCGGCGCAAAAAGCCCTGGCGCCCGACTGATGTTTGGCGCGGGTGTGGGGCTGCTGACTTACCTGATTCGTACGTGGGGCGGTTATCCGGACGGCGTGGCGTTTGCGGTGCTGCTGATGAACCTCTGCGTGCCGGCGCTGGACCGGTTTGTCGCGTCGAGACAGGAGCGTGCTGCGCCATGAGCCGAGCGTCGAGCGTTGTGATTCTGGTGCTGCTGGCTGGCCTGGGGACTGGCGCGACTTACCTTGTGCAGCAGAGCAGCGCGCCACGCATTGCGACCGAACAGCGGCTGATCGACAGCCGCAATCTGCTGGACCTGCTGCCCGCTGACAGTTACGACAATCAACCGCTGGAACAACCGTTGCGCCTCGACGATACCGTGTTGACCAACAGCACATTGCAAGGCGGCTACCTGGCAACCAAGGCCGGCCAACCCAGTATCGTTTTGTTGCGCAGTCAGGGATTGGGTTATGCGGGCAGCATCGACTTGTTGATCGCCATCGGCGCAAACGGCAAGTTGGTGGGAATCAAAACCCTCAAGCAATCGGAAACTCCGGGGCTGGGTGCGCGAATCGCCGACTGGCCGAACGCCTGGCTCAATGACTTTGCCGGCAAGTCGCGAAGCGAACCGGCCGACAACGGCTGGGCGTTGAAAAAGGATCAGGGCCAGTTCGACCAGATCGCAGGGGCGACCATCACTTCAAGAGCCGTAATCAACGCCATCCACGACGCCTTGCGCTACTTCGATGAACATCGGCACCAGTTGATCGGGAACAGTCCCCATGAATAAGTCATCGACGCTGCAGAACTCGCTGATGCTCGCACCGCTGATCGGCGCCACCGACTCATGGATGACCGCGCTGGGCCTGTGGTTGATGTTTATGGTGGTGATCAGTGCTTACGGCGTCGGCATGGCGGCCCTGCGACCACGACTTGTCCCGTCCGCCCGATTGTTTGCCGGCATTTTGCTGGCTGCCACGCTGACCAGTTGTGCGGAAATAGCCGCACAACTCTGGTCACTCAAATGGCACCAGCAGGTGGGAATCTATGCCGGGCTGATCGCCTTGCAATGTGTCGTTCTTGACCACACGGGCTTCTTTCAGAGCGCATTGCGTGACCGTCTTCGCCTGTGTGGCCTGTTCGGCGCGCTGATGGTGGGCTTGGCCCTGCTGCGCGAACTCATCGGCAATGGAGGCCTGCACCTGGCCACTCTCGCCCCCGGAGGATTCATTCTGTTGGGGCTGGTGATCGCTGCGTGGCAGGCATGGCCTCGCCCGAATCCCTCACACTGACCGCTTTTCGAGGAAACGCACTGCCCATGAATGCTGCAAAACGTCTGGAAATTTTCCGCAGGCTGCATGAAGACAACCCGGAACCGAAGACCGAACTGGCCTACTCCTCGCCCTTCGAATTGCTGATCTCCGTAATTCTCTCAGCGCAATCGACCGATGTCGGCGTAAACAAGGCCACTGCCAGGCTCTATCCGGTGGCGAATACGCCGGCCTCCATCTATGCCTTGGGTGTCGAAGGATTATCGGAGTACATCAAGACCATCGGCTTGTTCAACAGCAAGGCAAAAAACGTAATCGAGACCTGTCGCTTGCTGGTGGAACGCCATGGAGGCGAAGTACCACAGACCCGCGAGGAGCTGGAAGCGCTACCCGGCGTTGGCCGTAAAACCGCCAACGTGGTGCTCAACACAGCCTTCCGCCAACTGACGATGGCCGTGGATACCCACATTTTTCGGGTCAGTAATCGTACCGGCATTGCGCCGGGTAAAAACGTGGTCGAGGTCGAGAAAAAACTGATGAAGTTTGTGCCCAGGGAATACCTGCTCGATTCCCACCACTGGCTGATTCTTCACGGACGTTACGTCTGCCTGGCCCGCAAGCCCCGCTGCGGCAGTTGCCGGATCGAAGACCTGTGCGAATACAAACACAAGACTTCGGACGATTGAGGCACTATTAGGTTTTTTGATTTATCGATTGAAAAAATCTTTTTTACCCGCAGAGCGATTGTCGCTATAAGGGGCGCCAAAGGCAGTCTTCGCCTGGAGTTAACCTTATGAGCACTGGCAAAGAGCAATTGGACGTAGAAGACGACTTCACACCCGTTGAGGCCGATGACGCGGAACCGGTGGTTGAAGTGGCAAAAACCAACCTGAACAAACGCCGCACGATCGACAACCTGCTGGAGGAGCGCCGACTGCAAAAACAGTTGGCCGATTACGATTTTGACCTATGACACCTGAAAGCCTCCCGAAACGGAGGCTTTTTTTAAGTGCGAAACCTCGAAAACGCCCATTTACCAAGCCCCGTGAAGCGCGGGTGCAGTCACACCAGCCCATTGCGTTGAGCCAGCTCGATCAAATCCACCAGGGATCGCGCATTGAGTTTCAATAACAGGCGAGTCTTGTAAGTACTGACGGTTTTATTGCTGAGGAACATTCCATCGGCAATTTCCTTATTGGTCTTGCCTCGGGCCAACTGTTGCAAAACCATCATTTCTCGCCCCGACAGACGATCCACCATATCGGCTTCACTGGCGTTCCCCAGACTGGAACGCACTGTATGAAGGGCTTGATTGGGAAAATAACTATAGCCTGACAATACAGCCTTTATTGCACTGAGCAACTCAGTGAGATCCTGTTGCTTGCAAACATATCCGGCAGCACCAGACTGCATGCAACGCATCGAAAAATGTCCAGGCGCCTGAGAAGTCAATATCAGCACTTTCATGGGCATTGCTGCCGAGACGAGGCGCGCAATGACTTCCAGTCCATCCAGCTTCGGTATTCCTATATCCAGAATGACAATATCCGGCATATGTTCACGAGCCAGTTGTAATGCATCCACGCCATTATCTGTTTCTGCAATGACTTCGTAGCCATGACGTTCCATCAGCATACGTACCGCAAGACGAATGACGGGGTGATCATCCACGATCAGCACTTTATTCATGGGCAAGTCCAATTTTCGCTGTTCGAATTTTTAGAGCCCGCACAATAGCCTAGTCGTTTCACCCATGGCATGCCGCCCCCCCCGGCCACCTGCACCGAGAGACATTCCCTACAAACAACGCGGAATATTCTTACAAGAAATCTTCGAGATCAGCCCGTTGAAAACTTTATTTACTTTATGACATCCCACTCATCAACAATTTTTTGTATCAATTTACAAAAAGAAAACCAAAACAATAAATTGATAACTGTGACCCGACGTGAGCCTACAGTTGAGCTACCCTTCACGAAAAGCGGAACTTCAGGGCTCGCACGACTCCTTGAAAACAATACACACAAAACCTTACAGCAAAAGGACCCCAACAATCCAACCAGCATAAAACAGATATAGGCTAACTATAAATCAACAGCTAACATCAATACTGCACAACCAAACCATTACCCATTAACCAAATGAGAAAAGATAAACTTATATGAGTACAAAACATGATCAAACTAAAACAACGAATCACCAACCCCATGACAGTCATCGCAATATTCGCAACACTGTCTGAAGCATCGGCAGCGGTTTCTCTGCCGTTCCTCGACAACAAGGAGCGCGAGATCTATATCTGGTTTTTGATCAGCTTTCCTTTTTATTTGCTTCTCCTGTTCTTCGCCACTCTCAACTTCAACTATCGATCGCTCTATGCACCGTCCGATTTTGAGAAAGGAAAGCATTTCATAAAAGTCATGGACAATGCCGAGCGTCCGGATGTTGCTCAAGGCATGCATGGCGAGAACGGCGTACGGGAAAACCTCTCGGTCCAGCACCACATCGAGTTGCCCGAGCGACTGAAGGATTTGCACATCATTGATGCGCGATGGATGAACAGAAAAATGGAGTTCCGCGAGCTACTGGAAAGGATTCGGTTACCCAAGGGAGATTCGACGCAAGTCGTCGTGTTTCTCACCAGTGCCGAATCAGAGAATTTACTGAAAGAAAGCGCGCTCAAATTTTTCAGACACGTAAAGAAACGCAGCGGCGCACCGTTTTGCATTGCTTACAATGTGAGCTCACACGACGTGACGGTCGTCGATCAACTCGCCAACTGATTCACAACGGTCAGTAGCTTTTCAGGATCAAGGGAGGGAAGCAGGCGGGAATGGCGTTACAAAAACAAGAAAGATGAATCGCAATGTCAGAAAGAAAACCCCTATTTTCAAATTTGTGGCCCTGTCGAAAACAAGGCCACAAATTCCATCAAGGCGCTAGAAACCTCAGAAAAGCTTCCGACCCTTGTTCGCCGCGATACGCATGCGCAGGGCGTTCAGCTTGATGAAGCCGGCCGCATCCGCCTGGTTGTAGGCGCCGCCGTCTTCTTCAAATGTCGCGATGTTGGCGTCGAACAACGACTCGTCGGACTTGCGGCCAGTGACGATCACGTTGCCCTTGTACAGTTTCAGGCGCACAACGCCGTTCACGTGAGCCTGGGAAGCATCGATCATCTGTTGCAGCATCAGACGCTCAGGGCTCCACCAGTAACCGGTGTAGATCAGGCTGGCGTATTTAGGCATCAACTCGTCTTTGAGGTGAGCCACTTCGCGGTCCAGGGTGATCGACTCGATCGCACGGTGAGCGCGCAGCATGATGGTGCCGCCAGGGGTTTCGTAGCAACCACGGGACTTCATGCCCACATAACGGTTCTCGACGATGTCGAGGCGGCCGATACCGTGTTCGCCACCGATACGGTTCAGGGTCGCCAGCACGGTGGCCGGGGTCATTTCGACGCCGTCCAGCGCAACGATGTCGCCGTTGCGGTAGGTCAGTTCCAGGTACTGGGCCTTGTCAGGAGCGTTCTCCGGGGAGACGGTCCATTTCCACATGTCTTCTTCGTGCTCGGTCCAGGTGTCTTCCAGCACGCCGCCTTCATAGGAGATGTGCAGCAGGTTGGCATCCATCGAGTACGGGGATTTTTTCTTGCCGTGACGCTCGATCGGGATGTTGTGCTTTTCAGCGTAATCCATCAGCTTTTCACGGGACAGCAGGTCCCATTCGCGCCACGGCGCAATCACTTTTACACCTGGCTTCAGGGCGTAGGCACCCAGTTCAAAACGAACCTGGTCGTTGCCTTTGCCGGTGGCGCCGTGGGAAATGGCGTCAGCGCCGGTTTCGTTGGCGATTTCGATCAGGCGCTTGGCGATCAACGGACGAGCGATGGAAGTACCCAGCAGGTACTCGCCTTCGTAAACGGTGTTGGCGCGGAACATCGGGAAAACGAAATCGCGTACGAATTCTTCGCGCAGATCGTCGATGTAGATCTCTTTCACGCCCATGGCCTGAGCCTTGGCGCGTGCAGGTTCGACCTCTTCGCCCTGACCCAGGTCAGCGGTGAAGGTCACGACTTCACAGTTATAAGTATCCTGCAGCCACTTGAGGATCACCGAAGTGTCCAGGCCGCCGGAATACGCCAGAACGACCTTGTTTACGTCCGCCATGCCATCACTCCACGGGGTTCTACGGAAAGCCGTCAAGTCTACCGGGCATGCAGGATAATTTACAGAGGCGCGACAGCTTATGACGACGAAGCGACAGATTATGTCGAGGCAGCGACGATGACCGCTTGGTCAGGAAGTCTTCGCGGCACTCGCCGACGCTGTTATCTGGGGTGCCGGCTGCTCGGTGGGCGCGACCCGGGCGAGGTGCACGTTGACCCGACGGTTCTTCGCCCGATTGGCCGCATTGGTGTTGGGAGCCATCGGATAACGCTCGCCGTGAAAGCGCACGGTAATCTGCGATTCCTGAAAACCGTTGGCCTTGAAGAACTCCATGACCGCCAGAGCCCGACGCCGCGACAGGTCTCGATTGGTCAGGCGGTTGCCACTGTTGTCGGAGTGGCCGTCGAGTTCGATGTGATTGACCGTCGGATCGGCCTTCATGAACTCCAGCATCACCTGCAGCTGAGCCTTGGCCTGCGCGTCGAGATCCAGGCCGTCGCCGGGAAAGCCGATCTGCGTTTGTTTGACCTGCTCGAAATTCTTCGGCAGCAGTTTCGCCACACAGCCCTGATAATCGTTAAACGCCTTGCTGAACTTGACCGGCAACAGGCGCACTTCCGACACCCGGCCATCGCCCGAATAATGTCGGACGACCGGGCTGCGCCCATCCATCAGACCACTGATCAAGCGCCCGGCCTGAACCTGCGAGCTGTTGAACAGCACATTGCCGCTGCCGATCTGCACGGAACCGAGATTGATGTCGCCACGCCCCGGCTGCCAGGGTGCAGCGGCCGCCAGCAAGGTCGCCGAGCCGCCGCCGACCATCGAGTTGTAGGCTTTCAGACGAAACGTCGCCTGCTCGCCGGCGCGACGCACGAACTCACCCGAACCGAAATCGGTGATCGGTTGAGTCAGGCGGCACTCGAACTTGTCCCCTTCGACCGTCCACTCGATGCTCTCCAGACGGGTCTGGAAAGTGAGCGCCATCGCGGGAAGGCTGGCAAACACACTGAGCAAGGCTAAATAACGCTGGCGCACGGGAGGCTCCACTGGCTTCTACAACAAAAAGACCGACACACACATGTTTACGGCATACCTGTTGGATATCGGAAGCTTCCAGCAAAACTTGATAGCGAGTGCCTGAGAGAGTCTTTTCCGGTAGCATTCCCCTCAGTTTGACCCGCCTGGAATCCCCTCATGTCCGACCGCCTGACCCTGCTGCGTCCCGACGACTGGCACATTCATCTTCGCGATGGTGCCGTGTTGACCAATACCGTTGCGGATGTCGCGCGCACCTTTGGTCGCGCCATCATCATGCCCAACCTGGTACCTCCGGTGCGTAACGCCGCTGAAGCCGACGGCTATCGCCAGCGGATTCTCGCTGCACGTCCGGCCGGCAGCCGTTTCGAACCGTTGATGGTGCTTTACCTGACCGACCGCACCCAGCCCGAAGAAATTCGTGAGGCCAAGGCCAGCGGCTTCATTCACGCCGCCAAGTTGTACCCGGCCGGTGCGACCACCAACTCGGACTCTGGCGTCACCAGCATCGACAAGATCTTCCCTGCACTCGAGGCCATGGCCGAAGTCGGGATGCCTTTGTTGGTTCACGGTGAAGTCACCCGTGGCGATGTCGACGTGTTCGACCGCGAAAAACTCTTCATCGATGAGCACATGCGTCGTGTGGTCGAGCGTTTCCCGACGCTCAAAGTGGTGTTCGAACACATCACCACCGCGGACGCCGTGCAGTTCGTCAACGAGGCTTCGGCCAACGTTGGCGCGACCATCACTGCGCATCACTTGCTGTACAACCGCAACCACATGCTGGTTGGCGGGATTCGGCCGCACTTCTATTGCCTGCCGATTCTCAAGCGCAATACGCACCAGGAAGCCTTGCTCGACGCCGCCACCAGCGGCAGCGAGAAGTTCTTCCTCGGCACCGACTCGGCGCCGCACGCCCAGCACGCCAAGGAAGCCGCTTGCGGTTGCGCCGGTTGCTACACCGCTTATGCGGCGATCGAGATGTACGCCGAAGCGTTCGAACAGCGCAATGCGCTGGACAAGCTCGAAGCCTTCGCCAGCCTTAACGGCCCGCGCTTCTATGGCCTGCCGGTGAACACCGATCGCATCACCCTGGTCCGCGAAGAGTGGACCGCCCCAACCAGCCTGCCATTTGGCGAGCTGACCGTTATCCCGCTGCGCGCCGGTGAAAAACTGCGCTGGCGCCTGCTGGAGGAACACGCGTGAGTGAAGACCATTTCGACGACGAACAGGACGGTCAAGGCGGCGGAGGTGGTCCACGCCACCCGATGGCAGCTCGATTCCGTGGATACCTGCCAGTCGTTGTCGACGTTGAAACCGGTGGTTTCAACTCTGCCACTGACGCCTTGCTGGAAATAGCCGCTACCACCATCGCCATGGATGAGAAGGGTTTTGTATACCCTGATCACACCTACTTCTTCCGCGTCGAGCCTTTTGAAGGCGCGAACATCGAAGCGGCTGCGCTGGAGTTCACCGGAATCAAACTCGATCACCCGCTGCGCATGGCGGTGAGTGAAGAAGCGGCGCTGACCGATATCTTCCGTGGCATCCGCAAGGCGTTGAAAGCCAACGGCTGCAAGCGGGCGATTCTGGTCGGGCACAACAGCAGTTTCGATCTGGGCTTCCTGAACGCGGCAGTTGCGCGCCTGGACATGAAGCGCAACCCGTTCCATCCGTTCTCCAGCTTCGACACGGCAACCCTCGCCGGTCTGGCCTACGGTCAAACCGTGCTGGCGAAAGCCTGTCAGGCCGCCGACATCGACTTCGACGGTCGCGAGGCCCACTCGGCTCGCTACGACACCGAGAAGACGGCAGAGCTGTTCTGCGGCATCGTCAATCGCTGGAAGCAGATGGGCGGCTGGGAAGACTATAACGATTGATTGCGGTCGCGGATGCGATTCGATTACGGGATTGCGCTTGTTGTAGGAGCGAGCTTGCTCGCGATGGTCGTCAACGATAACGCTGGCGGCCTGACACTGCGTAGCGCTCTCAGGTTCATCGCGAGCAAGCTCGCTCCTACAAGGGACCTGCGTTTATCCCGCCCATAAAAAAACCGGCCTCAACGGCCGGTTTTTTTATGCCTCGAACGCGCCTTACAGGGCAGCAGCGTTCTCGGTCAGGTAAGCCGCGACGCCTTCGGTCGAAGCGGTCATGCCTTTGTCGCCTTTTTTCCAGTTGGCAGGGCAGACTTCGCCGTGCTCTTCGTGGAATTGCAGAGCGTCGACCAGACGGATCAGCTCTTCCATGTTACGGCCCAGCGGCAGGTCGTTGATGATCTGCGAACGGACAACGCCTTTGTCGTCGATCAGGAACGCGCCACGGAAAGCCACGCCGCCTTCGGACTCAACGTCGTAGGCCTTGGCGATTTCGTGCTTCATGTCGGCAGCCATGGTGTAGCGAACCTGGCCGATACCGCCATTGTTCACCGGGGTGTTGCGCCATGCGTTGTGAGTGAAGTGCGAGTCGATCGAAACGGCGATCACTTCAACGTTGCGTGCCTTGAAGTCGGACATGCGGTTGTCCAGAGCGATCAGCTCGGATGGGCAAACGAAAGTGAAGTCCAGTGGGTAGAAGAACACCAGGCCGTATTTGCCTTTGATGGCCGACGACAGGGTGAAGCTGTCGACGATTTCGCCATTGCCGAGTACGGCGGGTACGGTGAAGTCAGGGGCTTGCTTGCCTACGAGTACGCTCATTGAATATCTCCTGGTGTAAAAACGTGAAGTTCCGGGTTTGCGCCAGCCTGCCACTCTCAGGCGACAGCCCTGTGACACCCACCCGCTTCATAAGGACCGGCCATCATACACTGCGTTTTTGAGCTGTCCTCAACGGTTTTTTCGCCAACACCTGAAATTGCCGTCGTCGTGATTACTGGCAGATTGCCCCGAAGAAAACCGTTCGTCAGTCACGCCGCCTTATAACGCAAAGCTTTCAGAAACCACTTTGACAATCATTCTCGTTAACATTAAGATCCATCGCAATTGAGTCACAACCAGCGACGGTTTTCACTTATGTATGTCTGCCTCTGCACTGGCGTCACCGACGGACAAATCCGCGAAGCAATCTATGAAGGATGCTGCAGTTACAAGGAAGTGCGTCAGGCTACCGGCGTAGCCAGCCAATGCGGCAAATGTGCCTGCCTTGCCAAGGAAGTGGTGCGTGAAACCCTGACCAAATTGCAAACAGCCCAGGCTGCAATTCCTTTCCCTGTAGAATTTACTGCCGCGTAAGTATCCCATTTCAAAGAACCGGACTTCATGTCCGGTTTTTTTATGCCTGAAAATCAATTGGTTACGCTCTAGACGCGGAACACAAACATTCTTATTCCGATTAATTTTCATTTAAGTTTCAATAACTTAGGTTTGACACTCTTAGTTGTGCGGCTCAAACTCTGGTTTATAGACAGCTATTACAGGGCAGGCCCCCCATCATGAAAGGCGACGTTACAGTCATCCAGCATCTCAACAAGATCCTTGCCAATGAGCTGGTCGCGATCAATCAATATTTTCTGCATGCGCGCATGTATGAAGATTGGGGCCTGAACAAGCTCGGCAAGCACGAATACCACGAGTCCATCGACGAGATGAAACACGCGGACAAGCTGATCAAGCGCATCCTGTTCCTGGAAGGCCTGCCGAACGTGCAAGACCTGGGTAAGCTGCAGATCGGCGAACACACCCAGGAAATGCTCGAGTGTGACCTGCGTATCGAACGTACCGGCCACGCCGACCTGAAAGTCGCGATTGCTCATTGCGAGACTGTTGGCGATTTCGGTAGCCGTGAACTGCTCGAAGACATTCTAGAATCCGAAGAAGAACATATCGACTGGCTGGAAACCCAACTGGGCCTGATCGATAAAGTCGGTCTTGAGAACTATCTGCAATCGCAGATGGGCGAAGAATAATTAGCGCCCGCTAAACTCGAGACAATAAAAAGCCCCGCGCTCTTTTCAAGAGGCGGGGCTTTTTTATGCCCGGTTTCAGGTTCACCCTGAAACAAATGTGGGAGCGGGCTTGCTCGCGAAAGCGGTAGGTCAGTCAACGTATCTGTTGAAAGTTGTACCGCTTTCGCGAGCAAGCCCGCTCCCACACAAGGCGGATCAGGCTTCGGACTTGTTGGCAGCAGCCGCTTCAACAGCCGCTTTGATGGTGCTTTGCAGCGAACCGTCTGCAGCCATTTCGGTCATGATGTCGCTACCGCCGACCAGCTCACCACCGACCCACAGTTGCGGGAAAGTTGGCCAGTTGGCGTATTTTGGCAGGTTGGCGCGGATTTCCGGGTTCTGCAGGATGTCCACGTACGCAAACTTTTCACCACATGCCATCACGGCCTGCGCGGCTTTCGCGGAGAAGCCACACTGCGGGGCATTTGGCGAGCCTTTCATGTAAAGCAGAATGGTGTTGTTAGCAATCTGCTCTTTAATCGTTTCGATGATATCCATGGAGCACCTCGGCTGAACTTTCCGACTCAAGGGTCGGCACGGTGGCGCATTGTAACGGAAACCCGAGCGCCATGCTCGGTCTCCCCGACAGACTCAGTCACGCTGCCGCCACGGTCACCGGCACACCGTTCAACGCCGCATTCCCCGACAACTCATCGAGCTGACACTCGTCGGTCAGGTCATTGGCGCTGGAACCCGGCTGGCCGCTGGCAATCGTCATCTGCACGCCGGGCCTCGCATGACCCCAGCCGTGCGGCAGGCTGACCACGCCTTTCATCATATCCAGACTGCCCTGCACTTCCACTTCGATCATGCCGACCCGGGAACTGACCCGCACCCGCTGCCCATCGCTGAGCCCGCGGCTAGCCAGGTCGTCCGGATGCATCAGCAATTGATGACGCGGCTTGCCCTTCACCAGTCGGTGATAGTTGTGCATCCACGAGTTATTGCTGCGCACGTGACGACGGCCAATCATCAGCAGCTCATCGGCGGCCGGCGCCTGCAGCGCGGCGAAGCGAGCCAGGTCGGCAAGAATGGCCGCGGGGGCAGCCTGGACGCGTTGGTCAGCGGTTTTAAGGCGCGGAGCAAGGTTGGGTTTCAGCGCACCAAGATCAACACCATGTGGATGATCGAACAACGTCGCCAGCGACAACTGGTGCTCCGAGGCATCGCCATACGAGCCCATCCGCAAACCACGATCAATCATCTGTGCGGGTGGAATCGTCGGTTTCAGCTCTTTGCCGGTCTTCGCGGCAAAGGCCTTGGCCAGCCCGACGAAAATTTCCCAGTCGTGCAGCGCGCCTTCCGGTTTGGCCAGGATCGCGCGGTTGAACCGGGTGACGTTACGCACCGCGAACATGTTGAAGGTGGTGTCGTAATGATCGTTTTCCAGGGCCGATGTCGAGGGCAGAATCAGATCGGCATAGCGCGTGGTTTCGTTGATGTACAGGTCGACACTGACCATGAACTCCAACCCGTCCAGCGCCTGTTCGAGTTGTCGGCCATTGGGCGTCGACAGCACCGGATTGCCCGCCACGGTGATCAGTGCGCGGACCTGCCCTTCCCCTTCGGTGAGCATCTCTTCGGCCAACGCCGACACCGGCAACTCGCCGCCGTATTCCGGACGCCCGGACACGCGGCTCTGCCACAGGTTGAAATGCCCGCCCGAGGTAGACGCCACCAGGTCCACCGCCGGTTCGGTGCATAACGCGCCGCCCACACGGTCGAGGTTGCCGGTGACCAGGTTGATCAGTTGCACCACCCAATGGCACAACGTACCGAACACCTGGGTCGAGACACCCATGCGGCCGTAGCAGACCGCTGTCGGTGCCGCCGCGAAGTCCCGGGCCAGTTGGCGAATCTGCCCGGCTGGCACGGCGCACAGCGGGCTCATGACCTCGGCAGTGAAACTCGCGACCGCCTCGCGCACCTCATCCAGACCGTCCACCGGCAGATGGCTGTCGCGGGTCAGGCCTTCGGCGAACAAGGTATTGAGCAGCCCGAACAACAGCGCCGCATCGCCACCAGGACGCACGAACAGATGCTGATCGGCCATCGCCGCCGTTTCGCTGCGGCGCGGGTCGACCACCACCACTTTGCCGCCCCGGGCCTGAATCGCCTTCAGGCGCTTTTCCACATCCGGCACGGTCATGATGCTGCCGTTGGAGGCCAGCGGATTGCCACCGAGAATCAGCATGAAATCGGTGTGATCGATGTCCGGGATCGGCAACAACAAACCGTGGCCGTACATCAAATGGCTGGTCAGGTGATGGGGTAACTGATCGACCGACGTCGCGGAAAAGCGGTTGCGGGTTTTCAGCAGGCCGAGGAAGTAATTGCTGTGGGTCATCAGCCCGTAGTTGTGCACGCTGGGGTTGCCTTGATAAACCGCCACCGCGTTCTGCCCGTGCCGCGCCTGAATCCCGGCCAGACGTTCGGCGACCAGGTTGAAGGCGTCGTCCCATTCGATAGGCTGCCATTCGCTGCCGACCCGCAGCATCGGTTGATGCAGGCGGTCCGGATCGTTTTGTATGTCTTGCAGGGCGACAGCCTTGGGGCAGATGTGCCCGCGACTGAACGTATCCTGGGCGTCGCCCTTGATCGAGGTGATCTGCACGTTGCCATCGGTCTCGGTGGTCTCGATGGTCAGGCCGCAGATGGCTTCACACAGGTGGCAGGCACGGTGATGGAGAGTCTTGGTCATGGCCAGTCTCTGTTTTGTTCTGTGCGGGCAATATCGGCCGCGGGATCAAAACTATGGCCCGTGCCCCGCCGCTGCGCCAGCGACGTTCGTCTTGTGAATCGGCGACCATCAGGCCAGCCGATGGGCGCCCGGGATCAGTTTGGCGGCGCCTGCAACTGGATCTCCTCAATGGTTTCGATCTGCTCGTGGCCGACATGCACGCCGGTGAGCTCGCCGATCAGTCGCCAGTGCTCGTCGAGCCCTGCGCTGACGGTAGCCATGCGATCGATCATTCGCCGGCCAGCGGCCTTGGTGATCTCGTCGTTGCTTCGCATAAGCTCGAAGGACATCGAGGTCATGGAAGCCGTGAGATGCGTCAATGAGCGGGCCGTGAGGCCGAGCAGTTCCATGAGTTGCTGTTCTTTCGATTCCATTCCGAAGGCTTCCTGCGTCGTTCGTGACTTAGTTATAACCCAGCACATTGCATTAGCAAGTGTTTCAGTTGAGGCACATTGCCATCAGCGACTTCGAATAACGGATCAGAAACCGACCGCAGCAGCGCCATCCCCGCCCCGCTTGATTGCAAAGCCCCGCGAGCCCAGTGTACAAATGACGGGCTGCTGTCAGGAAACCGGCTTCATACGCGCTACTGCAATCACCCCGTAGCCCTTCTGAAATCCCCTAAACACCGTAGCCTATTGGAAAAACGCGACATTTAATGTCAAGATCGCGCCTTCCCTATTTCGTCGCCCCGTGCGGCTTACGCCGCAGGTCTCGCCCGTTTTTCAATTAAACAAGGCTTTGAGTATCTGCGGTCTGTTGCAAAAAGGTAGTCAATGATGAGCGCAAGGCACTTTCTCTCCCTGATGGATTGCACGCCCGAAGAGCTGGTCAGCGTGATCCGTCGAGGCGTTGAGCTCAAAGACCTGCGTAACCGCGGCGTACTGTTCGAGCCTCTGAAAAACCGCGTGCTCGGGATGATTTTCGAGAAGTCCTCGACCCGCACCCGTATCTCGTTCGAGGCCGGCATGATCCAGCTCGGAGGCCAGGCGATCTTCCTCTCGCCGCGCGACACGCAACTGGGCCGTGGCGAGCCGATCGGCGACTGCGCGATCGTCATGTCGAGCATGCTCGACGCGGTGATGATCCGTACCTTTGCCCAAAGCACCCTGACCGAATTCGCCGCCAACTCCCGCGTGCCGGTGATCAACGGCCTGTCCGATGACCTGCACCCGTGTCAGTTGCTGGCCGACATGCAAACCTTCCTCGAACATCGCGGCTCGATCCAGGGCAAAACCGTGGCCTGGATCGGCGATGGCAACAACATGTGCAACAGCTATATAGAAGCGGCGATCCAGTTCGACTTCCAGCTGCGCATCGCTTGCCCCGAAGGCTATGAACCCAACCCTGAATTCGTGGCCAAGGCCGGTGATCGGGTGACCATCGTCCGCGATCCGAAGGATGCCGTGCGCGGCGCGCATCTGGTGAGCACCGACGTCTGGACCTCCATGGGCCAGGAAGAAGAAACCGCCAAGCGCCTGAAGCTGTTCTCGCCCTTCCAGGTCAATCGCGCGCTGCTGGATCTGGCCGCCGAGGACGTGCTGTTCATGCATTGCCTGCCCGCCCACCGTGGCGAGGAAATCAGCCTCGACCTGCTCGATGACCCGCGCTCCGTCGCCTGGGATCAAGCGGAAAATCGTCTTCACGCACAAAAGGCCCTGCTCGAGTTTCTCGTCCCGCCTTCGTATCACCACGCATGAGTCAGCCACTCCTGCTAAACCTGCGCAACCTCGCTTGCGGCTATCAAGACCAGCGCGTTGTGCAGAACCTGAACCTGCATTTGAATGCCGGCGACATCGGTTGCCTGCTTGGCTCTTCAGGCTGCGGCAAAACCACGACCCTGCGGGCGATTGCCGGTTTTGAACCGGTGCACGAAGGTGAAATCACCCTGGCGGGCGAAACGATCTCCAGCGCCGGTTTCACCCTCGCCCCGGAGAAACGCCGGATCGGCATGGTGTTCCAGGATTACGCGTTGTTTCCGCATTTGAGCGTGGCCGAGAACATCGCGTTCGGGATTCGCAAGCACCCGCAAAAAGACCGCGTTACCGAAGAACTGCTGGAACTCGTCAACCTGAAAAACCTCGGAAAACGCTTTCCGCACGAGCTTTCCGGTGGTCAGCAACAGCGTGTCGCATTGGCCCGCGCCCTCGCACCGGAACCGCAATTGCTGCTGCTGGATGAACCGTTTTCCAACCTCGACGGCGAACTGCGGCGCAAGCTCAGCCACGAAGTGCGCGACATCCTCAAGGCCCGTGGCACCAGCGCGATTCTGGTGACCCACGACCAGGAAGAAGCCTTTGCGGTCAGCGATCATGTGGGGGTTTTCAAGGAAGGTCGCCTGGAACAGTGGGACACGCCCTACAACCTGTATCACGAACCGCTGACGCCGTATGTGGCCAGTTTCATTGGCCAGGGTTACTTCATTCGCGGTCAGTTGAGCAGCCCGGAATCGGTGCAGACCGAGCTGGGTCAATTGCGCGGCAATCGTGCTTACACCTGGCCGGTTGGCGGTGCCGTGGACGTATTGTTGCGCCCGGACGATATCGTTTATGCACCGGACAGCGATTTGAAGGCGCGGATTGTCGGTAAATCCTTCCAGGGTGCGTCGACGCTGTATCGCTTGCAGTTGCCCACCGGGGCGCAGCTGGAATCGATTTTCCCGAGCCACGCTGATCATCTGGTCGGTGCAGAGGTTGGCATTCGGGTTGCCGCTGAACATTTGGTCTTGTTCCAGGCATCCGGCAGCACTGCCGCACAGATTCCGGCGGTTGACTCCGGTGTCCGGCGGTACAGCGCCGCTAACTGACAAACACGAACCCAATGTGGGAGCGGGCTTGCTCGCGAAGGCGTAGTTTCAGTCGACATCATCATTGACTGACACACCGCTTTCGCGAGCAAGCCCGCTCCCACATTAGGTTTTCGTTAACCCAGCATCAGCGTTCCGCTCGCAACGAGCGTCGCATTCCCGCCAATCTTCACCCGATCCCCTTCCAGCCGGCAGAACAACTCCCCGCCGCGTTTCGAACACTGATACGCCGTCAGCCTCGACTTTCCCAAACGTTTCGACCAGTACGGAATCAGGCTGCAATGGGTCGATCCGGTCACCGGATCTTCATTGATACCAATCGCCGGCGCGAAGTACCGCGACACAAAATCATGCTTGCTGCCCTTGGCGGTAACGATAGCGCCGGGCCACGGCAGTTTGGCCAAGGCAACCATGTCGGGCTGGCAATCGAGCACGGCCTGCTCCGACTCCAGCACTACGAACAATTCATTCGAACCCAGCACATCGACCACTTCGACACCCAAGGCGCGTTCGACATCCAGTGTCACGCCCACTTCAGACGGTACGATTGCCGGGAAATCCAGCCATAGCCGCTCACCTTCGCGACTCACGCTCAACGGGCCGGATTTGCAGATGAAATCCAGTCGCTCGGCGGGCTCTTTATAGATTTCAAACAAGACATAAGCGCTGGCCAGAGTGGCGTGCCCACATAAAGGCACCTCGGTGGTCGTCGTAAACCAGCGGATGTGCCAGCCCTGCCCTTCACGCACCACAAAAGCGGTTTCGGCAAGGTTGTGCTCGGCGGCAATCTTCTGCATCAACTCATCGGCGAGCCAGGCATCGAGGCGATAGACCATCGCCGGGTTGCCACTGAAGGGCCGATCACTGAACGCATCGACCTGATGAAATTCGAGCTGCATAACCTTCTCCCTGATTCAGGCGCGGCCGATATCGGCGAACTTGGCCTGGGTGTGTTCGGCCAGTACAGCGGGAGCCAGTTCCACTTCGAGACCCCGTCGACCGGCACTGACAAAAATGCTGGCGAAGGGCTGAGCCGAATTGTCGATAAAAGTGCGCAGGCGCTTTTTCTGCCCCAGCGGGCTGATGCCACCCAATAGATAACCCGTCGAACGTTGCGCGGCCGCCGGGTCGGCCATTTCAACTTTCTTCACGCCGGCCGCATGGGCCAGGCCCTTCAAGTCCAGACTTCCGACGACCGGCACCACAGCCACCAGCAGTTCCCCTTTCTCGCTGGCCGCCAGCAACGTCTTGAACACCTGCGCCGGGTCCAGACCCAATTTTTCCGCGGCTTCCAGCCCATAGGACGCTGCCTTCGGATCATGTTCGTAACTGTGCACGCGATGTTCGGCACGAACTTTTTTCAACAAATCCAATGCGGGGGTCATGACAGCTCCAGACTGGGCGGCAGAGAAAAATACTGCACTCGATTCTAGGTCATTGACTGCCAAAAGGCTCTATCCCGCCCACGTTTCCACCGCTCTGTGCGGGTCATTACCGTTCGTCTGAGTTCGCCTCGCGGGCAAAACAAAACGATCATTCATGTGACTAATAGTTTCAATGTGACTGTTAGTTCACTTTCGACCTTTGACAGCAGTGTTTCTTGTCTATATTTTTTCGAATCTGAATACCGTACCAAGGTGACAACGCAGCACCCGGCAGCAAGCCAGGAACAGGATGGGGATCCTGCCCTGGTGAAAATCGCGCTTTGGCCATGACGAAAAAAGCGCCAGACAACAAAAACAAAGAGGTTTCAATGACAACTGCTTTACAACAACCGTCGCTCTCCAGCCAATGCATGGCCGAGTTTCTGGGTACTGCACTGCTGATCTTTTTTGGCACCGGTTGCGTAGCTGCGCTCAAGGTCGCGGGGGCCAGCTTTGGCTTGTGGGAGATCAGCATCATCTGGGGCGTCGGCGTGAGCATGGCGATCTACTTGACCGCCGGGGTTTCCGGGGCTCATCTCAACCCTGCCGTCAGCATCGCCCTGAGCATTTTCGCCGACTTCGAGAAGCGCAAACTGCCGTTCTACATCCTTGCCCAAGTGGCTGGCGCGTTCTGCGGCGCCTTGTTGGTTTATACGCTGTACAGCAACCTCTTCTTCGATTACGAACAAACTCACCATATGGTTCGTGGCACTCAAGCCAGCCTCGAACTGGCGTCGGTGTTCTCCACGTTCCCCAATCCGGTCTTGTCCACCGCCCAGGCTTTCCTGGTTGAAGTGATCATCACCGCGATCCTGATGAGCGTGATCATGTCCCTGACCGACGACAACAACGGTTTGCCGAACGGGCCAATGGCGCCGTTGCTGATCGGCCTGTTGATCGCGGTGATTGGCAGCTCGATGGGTCCGCTGACCGGCTTTGCGATGAACCCGGCGCGGGACTTCGGACCGAAACTGATGACTTTCTTCGCCGGCTGGGGTGAAATTTCCCTCACTGGCGGGCGCGATATCCCGTACTTCCTGATTCCGGTTTTTGCACCGATTGTCGGTGCCTGCCTCGGTGCTGCAGCGTATCGCGGGCTGATTGCCCGCCATCTGCCCAGCGCCATACCTGCTACAAAGGACGCAACACCGGCCATTGACGGCAAACCAAGAACTTCTTGATACCGTAGGCGCGTGATCCTGCCCATTTGATCCCGCGCCTGACCTCACTCCCTTATTTCGTCCAAGGCAATCGACATGACCGACATTCAGAATA
Source organism: Pseudomonas sp. LBUM1670 (assembly GCF_059695695.1). Taxonomy (NCBI): domain Bacteria; kingdom Pseudomonadati; phylum Pseudomonadota; class Gammaproteobacteria; order Pseudomonadales; family Pseudomonadaceae; genus Pseudomonas; species Pseudomonas sp. LBUM1670. The sequence goes on from NZ_CP166783.1 coordinate 4,594,403, forward strand.
AGAACTACATCATTGCCCTCGATCAGGGTACGACCAGCTCCCGCGCGATCATTTTCGACCGCGACGCGAACGTGGTTTGCACCGCCCAGCGCGAATTCGCCCAGCATTACCCGCAAGCCGGCTGGGTCGAACATGACCCGATGGAAATCTTCGCCACCCAAAGCGCCGTGATGGTCGAGGCCCTGGCGCAAGCCGGCCTGCATCACGACCAGGTGGCCGCCATCGGCATCACCAACCAGCGTGAAACCACCGTGGTCTGGGACAAGACCACCGGCCGCCCGATCTACAACGCGATCGTCTGGCAGTGCCGCCGCAGCACCGAGATCTGCCAGCAACTCAAACGCGACGGCCACGAGCAATACATCAGCGACACCACCGGCCTGGTCACCGACCCGTACTTCTCCGGCACCAAACTCAAGTGGATCCTCGACAACGTCGAAGGCAGCCGTGAGCGTGCGCGCAAAGGCGAGCTGCTGTTCGGCACCGTCGACAGCTGGCTGATCTGGAAATTTACCGGCGGCAAGGTGCACGTCACCGACTACACCAACGCCTCGCGCACCATGCTCTTCAACATCCACACCCTGGAGTGGGACGCGAAGATGCTGGAGGTGTTGGATATTCCGCGCGAGATGCTGCCGGAAGTTAAGTCCTCGTCGGAAATCTACGGCCATACCAAAAGCGGCATCGCCATTGGCGGTATCGCCGGCGACCAGCAAGCCGCCCTGTTCGGCCAGATGTGCGTGGAGCCAGGCCAGGCGAAAAACACCTACGGCACCGGCTGCTTCCTGCTGATGAACACTGGCGACAAAGCCGTGAAATCCAAGCACGGCATGCTCACCACCATCGCGTGCGGCCCGCGTGGCGAAGTGGCCTACGCGCTGGAAGGCGCGGTGTTCAACGGCGGCTCAACCGTTCAGTGGCTGCGTGACGAACTGAAGATCATCAACGACGCCCACGACACCGAATACTTCGCCAACAAGGTCAAGGACAGCAATGGCGTCTATCTGGTGCCGGCCTTCACCGGCCTGGGCGCTCCGTACTGGGATCCGTATGCCCGTGGCGCCCTGTTCGGCCTGACCCGCGGCGTACGCGTGGATCACATTATTCGTGCAGCGCTGGAGTCGATTGCCTACCAGACGCGCGACGTGCTCGACGCCATGCAACAGGATTCCGGCGAACGCCTGAAAGCCTTGCGCGTGGATGGCGGTGCAGTGGCGAACAATTTCCTGATGCAGTTCCAGGCCGACATTCTCGGTACTCAGGTCGAGCGTCCGCAAATGCGCGAAACCACAGCACTCGGCGCGGCTTACCTCGCCGGCCTGGCATGTGGCTTCTGGGGCAGCCTGGACGAGTTGCGCGGCAAGGCCGTTATCGAACGCGAATTCGAACCGACGCTGGACGAAACCGCGAAGGAAAAACTCTACGCCGGCTGGAAAAAAGCGGTCAGCCGCACTCGTGATTGGGAACCTCATGAAGGCGCTGAATAAGCCAACGTAAGTACTCGTATCTGCATGTAACTGGTAGGGAGCAGATTCCTGCGGCATCATGGGCAAATTTTGCACGGCAGCCCAAAGGAAGCCCCATGAATCTGCCTCCCCGTCAGCAGCAAATCCTCGAACTGGTCCGCGAACGCGGCTATGTCAGCATCGAGGAAATGGCCACGCTGTTCGTCGTTACACCGCAGACCATCCGCCGCGACATCAATCAGCTCGCGGAAGCCAATTTGTTGCGTCGCTACCATGGTGGCGCAGCCTACGATTCCAGTGTCGAAAACACCGCCTACGCCATGCGCGCCGATCAGATGCGCGATGAAAAGCAGCGTATTGGCGAAGCCATTGCTGCGCAGATTCCCGATCATGCCTCGTTGTTTATCAACATCGGCACGACAACGGAATCGATTGCCCGGGCACTGCTCAACCACAACCACCTGAAGATCATCACCAACAACCTGCACGTGGCTTCGATGCTCAGCGCCAAGGACGACTTCGACGTTCTGTTGACCGGCGGCAATGTGCGGCGTGACGGGGGTGTGGTCGGTCAGGCGAGTGTCGACTTCATTAACCAGTTCAAGGTCGATTTTGCGCTGGTCGGCATCAGCGGTATCGATGAAGACGGCAGCCTGCTGGACTTCGATTATCAGGAAGTGCGGGTATCGCAAGCGATCATTGCCAATGCACGACAAGTGATTCTGGCGGCGGACTCCAGCAAGTTCGGGCGCAATGCCATGATTCGTCTGGGACCGATCAGTTTGATTGATTGCCTGGTGACGGATCAGCAGCCTGTGCCGGCGTTGGCGCAGTTGTTGAGTCAGCACAAGATTCGACTCGAAGTGGTTTAACCCCCTCCCCTGTGGTAAGAGCACTCTCCTGTGGCGAGGGGATTTATCCCCGTTGGGCTGCGCAGCGGCCCCAATCTGACGACTGCTTCGCAGCCGAACGGGGATAAATCCCCTCGCCACAGTTGTTCTTCGCAACGACCTAAATGTTCGTAAATTTTCCTTTACCCGCCCTTCGATGAGTTTTTTCAATCGAAGTTGACTGGCCGTGCGCGCCTATATGGGCTACCATTTTCGCAAATGAACATTCATGTTCGAATTCCAATACCGAAAATCAAAAGAGCCCGAGGCCAGCCGATGCCCACTTCTACCTTGCCTACGCCCCCTCTCGCTGAGGTCTACGACATTGCCGTCATCGGTGGCGGGATCAATGGTGTGGGGATCGCAGCGGATGCCGCCGGCCGCGGTCTCTCGGTGTTCCTTTGTGAAAAGGACGATCTGGCCAGCCATACCTCGTCGGCCAGCAGCAAGCTGATCCACGGCGGCCTGCGCTACCTCGAACATTACGAATTCCGTCTGGTGCGTGAAGCCCTCGCCGAGCGCGAAGTGCTGTTGGCCAAGGCTCCGCACATCGTCAAGCAGATGCGTTTCGTGCTTCCGCACCGCCCGCACCTGCGTCCCGCGTGGATGATCCGCGCCGGCCTGTTTCTGTATGACAACCTGGGCAAACGAGAAAAACTGGAAGGTTCGAAAAGCCTGAAGTTCGGCGCGGACAGTCCGCTGAAAAGCGAAATCACCAAAGGCTTCGAATACTCCGATTGCTGGGTCGACGATGCTCGCCTGGTGGTACTGAACGCCATGGCCGCCCGCGAGAAAGGCGCCCACGTTCACACCCAGACCCGTTGCGTCAGCGCTCGTCGCTCCAAAGGCCAGTGGCATCTGAACCTGGAACGCGCCGACGGCAGCCTGTTTTCGATTCGCGCCAAGGCATTGGTGAATGCGGCCGGTCCGTGGGTCGCCAAGTTCATTCGTGACGACCTGAAGATGGAATCGCCCTACGGCATCCGCCTGATCCAGGGCAGTCACCTGATCGTGCCGAAACTGTATGAAGGCGAACACGCGCACATTCTGCAAAACGAAGATCAGCGCATCGTGTTCACCATCCCGTACCTGAACCACTTCACCCTGATCGGCACCACCGACCGCGAATACACCGGCGATCCGGCGAAGGTGGCAATCACCGAAGGTGAAACCGATTACCTGTTGAAAGTGGTCAACGCCCACTTCAAAAAGCAGATCAGCCGCGACGACATCCTGCACAGCTATTCCGGTGTTCGTCCGCTGTGCAATGACGAATCCGACAATCCGTCGGCCGTCACCCGCGACTACACCCTGGCCTTGTCGGGCACTGGAGAAGAAGCGCCATTGCTGTCGGTATTCGGTGGCAAGCTGACCACCTACCGCAAACTGGCCGAGTCCGCGCTGGCACAACTGGCGCCGTACTTCACGCACATCAAGCCGAGCTGGACCGCCACGGCGACCCTGCCGGGTGGCGAAGACATGACCACCCCGCAAGCGCTGAGCTCGCGGATTCGTGACCAGTTCGACTGGGTGCCGACTGAAATCGCCCGCCGCTGGGCCACCACCTACGGTAGCCGCACCTGGCGCATGCTCGAAGGCGTGCAGAACCTCAGCGATTTGGGTGAACACATTGGCGGCGGTCTCTACAGCCGCGAAGTCGATTACCTGTGCAGCGAAGAATGGGCGACCACGGCGCACGACATTCTGTGGCGCCGCAGCAAGCTCGGCTTGTTCACCACGGCGGCCGAGCAGCAGAAACTCGCGGACTACCTGAGTAAGGTCGAGCACAACCGCAGCAAGATCGAAGCGGCCTGATCGGGAATCCGGTTAAAACAAAGCCCTTGAATTGAGAGATTCAGGGGCTTTTTGCATTCTGCCAGACACCACAGATCCAATGTGGGAGCGGGCTTGCTCGCGAAGGCGGTGTGTCAGCCAACATCACCGTGACTGACACACCGCCTTCGCGAGCAAACCCGCTCCCACAGGGGAAGTGCCAGGCACAATATTCGGTTTTCCGAACGCGACCTGCCGGTCGATTCGGTTAACCGGATTCCTGATTGAAAAAAATCACATAAAAAATAATAAATATCGTTATAAATCAATAGCTTGATCAGTTGCGCCTGGCCTGGCATGAGTCATGCTCTACACTCTTGGACGAATGCTTTGTTGCGCGGACTTTCAGAAGCCAACAGACATTCGAAGCACAAAAGGGCCGGTGAACTGGCTCCATATAAAAACAATGTCGAGGAAAATTTGATGCGCATCGTTCCCCATATCCTGGGCGCAGCCATTGCTGCCGCTCTGATTACCACTCCAGTTTTCGCTGCCGAACTCACCGGCACACTGAAGAAGATCAAAGAGTCCGGTGTCATCACCCTCGGGCATCGTGACGCTTCCATTCCGTTTTCCTACATCGCGGACGCTTCCGGCAAACCGGTTGGCTACTCCCACGATATCCAGCTGAAAATCGTTGAAGCCATCAAGAAAGACCTGGACATGCCGAACCTCCAGGTCAAATACAACCTGGTGACCTCGCAAACCCGTATCCCGCTGGTGCAGAACGGCACCGTGGACGTCGAGTGCGGCTCCACCACCAACAACGTCGAGCGTCAGCAGCAAGTTGACTTCTCCGTTGGCATCTTCGAAATCGGCACCCGTCTGCTGTCCAAGAAAGATTCCACGTACAAGAACTTCGACGACCTGAAAGGCAAGAACGTCGTGACCACCGCGGGCACCACGTCTGAGCGCCTCCTGAAGTCGATGAACGCCGACAAGCAGATGGGCATGAACGTCATCTCCGCCAAAGACCATGGCGAATCCTTCCAGATGCTGGAATCGGGCCGTGCTGTCGCTTTCATGATGGACGACGCGTTGCTGGCCGGTGAAGCGGCAAAAGCCAAGAAGGCGAGTGACTGGGAAGTGACCGGCGATCCACAGTCGTACGAAATCTACGGCTGCATGGTCCGCAAGGGCGACGAGCCGTTCAAGAAGGCTGTGGATGACGCGATCGTCGCCACCTACAAGTCCGGCGAGATCAACAAGATCTACGAAAAATGGTTCATGCAGCCAATCCCGCCAAAAGGCCTGAATCTGAACTTCCCGATGAGCGACGAGCTCAAGGCCTTGATCGCCAATCCGACCGATAAAGCGGCTGACGACAAGAAATCCTGATTTCTGACTAACCTTACCTCCTGAGAGGGCCGTTGCCCTTCCAGGAGGTTGTCACTCCCTGCTGGCATTTTTGGAAACACTCGAATCGGTTGCTGTCGAGCCGCTCGTGTGTGCCTGATCGAAGTGGCCTGTACGGTCAGTTCGTTAGCTCAAATTCGGTGCCGGATGTTCATATCCAAGGCGCTGTGACGAGTCATAGCCCGCTATGGCGAGGAACAGCAACGCAGGAGATGGACTTCCGGCGCCGGAGTTGAGCTGACAGAACTGACCACACAGGCCACCTGATCGGGCGGGAACGGAGCTTCCCCAGACGGGCACTTGTACATCGATCGAATCCGAGGGGAGACCCTAATGAATTACAACTGGGACTGGGGCGTGTTCTTCAAGTCCACCGGCGTGGGCAGCGAGATTTATTTCGACTGGTACCTCTCCGGTTTGGGCTGGACCATCGCCATCGCCATCGTGGCCTGGATCATCGCCCTGACGCTGGGCTCGATTCTGGGCGTCATGCGCACCGTACCGAATCGCATCGTATCGGGCATCGCGACCTGCTACGTCGAACTCTTTCGTAACGTGCCGCTGCTGGTTCAGCTGTTCATCTGGTACTTCCTGGTGCCCGACCTGCTGCCGCAAAACCTGCAGGACTGGTACAAGCAGGACCTGAACCCGACCACCTCGGCTTTCCTCAGCGTTGTTGTCTGCCTGGGCTTGTTCACCACTGCTCGCGTTTGCGAACAGGTGCGCACGGGCATTCAGGCGTTGCCGCGCGGTCAGGAATCCGCCGCTCGCGCCATGGGCTTCAAGCTGCCCCAGATCTACTGGAACGTGCTGCTGCCCCAGGCCTATCGGATCATCATTCCGCCGCTCACCTCGGAATTCTTGAACGTGTTCAAGAACACCTCCGTCGCCTCGCTGATTGGTTTGATGGAGCTACTCGCACAGACCAAGCAAACCGCCGAGTTCTCCGCGAACCTGTTCGAAGCCTTTACCCTGGCGACGCTGATCTACTTCACCCTGAACATGAGCCTGATGCTGCTGATGCGTATGGTCGAGAAGAAAGTCGCCGTACCGGGCCTGATCTCCGTAGGGGGTAAATGATGGAATTCGACTTCTCGGGCATCATCCCGTCCCTGCCGGGCTTGTGGAACGGCATGGTCATGACCCTGCAACTGATGGCGCTGGGCGTCGTCGGCGGGATCATCCTCGGCACGATCCTCGCGCTGATGCGCCTGTCCCACAGCAAACTGCTGTCGAACATTGCCGGCGCCTACGTCAACTACTTCCGTTCGATCCCGCTGCTGCTGGTCATCACCTGGTTCTACCTGGCGGTGCCGTTCGTGCTGCGCTGGATCACCGGCGAAGACACCCCGATCGGCGCGTTCGCTTCGTGCATCGTGGCGTTCATGATGTTTGAAGCGGCGTACTTCTGCGAAATCGTCCGCGCCGGCGTTCAGTCCATTCCCAAGGGTCAGATGGGCGCTGCCCAGGCCCTGGGCATGAATTACGGCCAGATGATGCGTTTGATCATCCTGCCGCAAGCGTTCCGCAAGATGACCCCGCTGCTGCTGCAACAGAGCATCATCCTGTTCCAGGACACCTCGCTGGTCTACGCGGTCGGTCTGGTGGACTTCCTCAACGCCTCGCGTGCCAGTGGCGACATCATCGGTCGCTCCAATGAGTTCCTGATCTTCGCAGGTCTCACGTACTTCACAATCAGCTTTGCCGCCTCGCTGCTGGTCAAGCGTCTGCAAAAAAGGTTTGCCGTATGATCTCTATCAAGAATGTCAACAAGTGGTATGGCGACTTCCAGGTACTGACTGATTGCAGCACCGAGGTCAAAAAAGGCGAAGTGATTGTGGTGTGCGGGCCGTCCGGCTCTGGCAAATCCACCCTGATCAAATGCGTCAACGCGCTGGAACCGTTCCAGAAAGGCGACGTGGTGGTCGATGGCACGTCCATCGCCGACCCGAAGACCAACCTGCCGAAACTGCGTTCGCGCGTCGGCATGGTGTTCCAGCATTTCGAACTGTTCCCGCACCTGACCATCACCGAAAACCTGACCATCGCGCAGATCAAGGTGTTGGGCCGCAGCAAGGAAGAAGCCACCAAGAAAGGCCTGCAGCTGCTTGAGCGTGTCGGCCTTTCGGCGCACGCCCACAAGCATCCGGGCCAGCTCTCCGGTGGTCAGCAACAGCGCGTGGCGATTGCCCGTGCGCTGGCGATGGACCCGATCGTCATGCTGTTCGACGAACCGACCTCGGCGCTCGACCCTGAGATGGTCAACGAAGTGCTCGACGTGATGGTGCAACTGGCCCACGAAGGCATGACCATGATGTGCGTAACCCACGAAATGGGCTTCGCCCGTAAAGTGGCGGATCGGGTGATCTTCATGGACGCGGGCAAGATCATCGAAGACTGTCCGAAAGAAGAGTTTTTCGGCGACATCAGCGCTCGCTCCGAACGTGCGCAGCATTTCCTCGAGAAGATTCTGCAGCACTAAGAAAGACACCGCTCCCCAAATGTGGGAGCGGGCTTGCTCGCGAAGGCGGTTGATCAGTCAACATTGATGTCGCCTGACACGACACCTTCGCGAGCAAGGCCGCTCCCACACTGGATCGGTGGTGGCTTGGAGATTTGTGTTGTGGTTGACCCAAGGCATCTGTGATGAAATGCGACCCCACTCTCTATCGCGCTGCGCCGCCATCACTCGCCGTGAAACCCCGTCTGATTCGTCATCTGTTCCTGCCGCCGCTGATCATCGCCCTGATGATCGGATTGGGTTACCTCGGCTTCTGGGTCAGTGAACACTACGGGATCCGCAGCCTCAGCGAGAACGGTCAGCGTCAGCTCGAACTGCACGCCCGCGCCGTCGAAAGCGAGATCAGCAAATACACCTACCTGCCCAGCCTGCTGGAACTTGAATCCAGTGTGTCCAGGCTGATGGCCGATCCGTCGCCGGAACACCGGCAAACGGTCAATGAATACCTCGAAGGCCTGAACCGGCGCAGCCGCAGTCGGGCCATCTACGTGATGGACACTACCGGCCGTGTCATGGCCACCAGCAACTGGCGCGACGTCGACAGTTACCTCGGTGAAGACCTGTCCTTCCGCGCCTACTTCCAGAACGCCGTTCGCGGCCAGCCGGGGCGCTTCTATGGGATCGGCAGCACCAGCGGCGAACCCGGTTACTACCTGGCGCATGGCCTGGAAGAACACGGCAAGATCATCGGCGTCGCGGTGGTCAAAGTGCGCCTCGAAGCGATGGAAGAACGCTGGCAACGAGCGCGCCTGGAAGCCTTCGTCAGTGATGAAAACGGCATCATCATTCTGTCCAGCGATCCGGCGCGACGGCTCAAATCAGTCGTTCCGTTAAGCGACGAAACCAAAGAAAAACTCGCCCGCAGCCTTCAGTACTACTGGTTCCCGCTGAACGAACTGCAACCGCTGGCCCGTGAAAAACTGGCCGAAGGCGAGGAAAAGCTGACTTTCCCGGCCAACAGCGAAGTGGAGTCCGACCAGGAGGACATCAGCTACCTCTCGCAAACCCGGCCCTTGAGCGACACCCCGTGGAATTTCACCCTGCTCACGCCGTTGCAGGATTTGCGCCGCGAAGCGATCAATCAGGGGATTCTGGTCGCCGTGGCGTTTGCCCTCGTGGCGTTCCTGCTGATCGCCTGGAACGAGCGCCGCAAGGTGATCGCCACTCGCCTCGCCGCCCGGGAAGCCCTGCAGGAAGCCAACAATCAACTGGAGCGTCGGATTACCGAACGCACCACCGACCTGCGCGCCAGCAACGAACGGCTCAAGGGCCAGATCCGTGAACGGCGGCACGCTGAAGAGACGCTGCGCCGTGCTCAGGATGAACTGGTGCAGGCCGGAAAACTCGCGGCCATCGGCCAGATGTCCACCAGCATCGCCCACGAATTGAACCAGCCACTGGCCGCGCTGCGCACCTTGTCCGGCAATACCGTGCGCTTTCTGGAACGTGGCCAGTTGGACGTGGCCAGCACCAACCTCAAGACCATCAACGAATTGATCGACCGCATGGGCCGGATCACCGCCAGCTTGCGTTCCTTCGCCCGACGGGGTGACGACAAGGGGCAAGCCTGCCTCGGCAAAGCGGTAGACGCTGCACTGCAACTGCTTGGCGGACGAGTCGAAAGTGTTCATCTGCAAGTGCATCGCGAATTCGCCGATGTGCAGGTGCAGATCGACCAGACACGCCTGGAGCAGATTCTGGTCAACCTGATTGGCAATGCCCTCGACGCCATGCACGCCCAACCCTTGCCGGAGCTGTGGCTGGAAGGCGAGGAATTCGACGGCAAATATCGCCTGCGGGTACGCGACAACGGTCACGGCATCGACGCCGAAGCGCGCAAGCATCTGTTCGAACCGTTCTTCACCACCAAACCCGGCGAGCAGGGCCTGGGCCTCGGCCTGACCTTATCCGCCAGCCTGGCCGCCGCGACGGGCGGACATTTGGGTGTCGAACACCCGGCCAGCGGTGGTACCACCTTCGTCCTCAGTTTACCGTTGGTAAGCCCTACTCCTGCCGAGCCAATATGAACAACGACCTTAGTGTGCTGATCGTCGAAGACGACCCCCATGTGCTGCTCGGCTGCCAACAGGCGCTGACCCTGGAAGACATTCCCTGCGTCGGCGTGGGCAGCGCCGAAGAAGCGCTGGAGCGGGTCGGCGACAATTTTGCCGGCATCGTCATCAGCGACATCCGCCTGCCGGGCATCGATGGCCTCGAACTGCTGACCCGGCTCAAGGCTCGCGATCGCAGCCTGCCGGTGGTGTTGATTACCGGTCACGGTGACATCTCCATGGCCGTCGGCGCGATGCAGAAAGGCGCTTATGACTTCATGGAGAAACCCTTCTCCCCGGAACGTCTGGTGGATGTGGCGCGGCGCGCGCTGGAGCAACGCAGCCTGGCGCGGGAAGTCTCTTCGTTGCGCCGGCAACTGGCGGAGCGGGATTCTCTGGAAGGCCGGATCATCGGTCGCTCGCCAGCGATGCAGAACCTGCGGGAACTGATCGCCAATGTCGCCGACACCTCGGCCAATGTGCTGATCGAAGGCGAGACCGGCACCGGTAAAGAACTGGTTGCGCGTTGCCTGCACGATTTCAGTCGGCGACACACCAAGCAGTTCGTTGCGCTGAACTGTGGCGGTCTCCCGGAAAACCTGTTCGAAAGCGAAATCTTCGGCCACGAAGCCAACGCCTTCACCGGCGCCGGCAAGCGGCGGATCGGCAAGATCGAACACGCCGACGGCGGTACGCTGTTCCTCGACGAAGTAGAAAGCATGCCGCTGCCGTTGCAGATCAAACTGCTGCGGGTGTTGCAGGAGCGCACCCTCGAACGCCTCGGCTCCAACCAGAGCGTGGCGGTGGATTGCCGGGTGATCGCGGCGACCAAGTCCGACCTCGACGAGTCGAGCAAGGCGGGTGAGTTTCGCAGCGACTTGTACTACCGCCTTAACGTGGTGACCCTGGAATTGCCGCCGCTGCGCGAACGGCGCGAAGACATCCTGCAACTGTTCGAACATTTCCTGCAGCAGTCATCACTGCGCTTCGACCGTGCGGTGCCGGATCTGGACAACCAGACCCTGTCGAACCTGATGAGCCATGACTGGCCGGGTAATGTGCGCGAATTGCGCAACGTCGCCGAGCGTTTTGCCCTGGGACTGCCGGCCTTCAAGAAATCCGGCGCCAGCGGCAGCAATCAGGGCCTGGCCTTCGCCGAAGCGGTGGAAGCCTTCGAACGCAACCTGCTCGTCGATGCCTTGCAACGTAGCGGCGGCAACCTGACCCAGGCCAGCCTGGAATTGGGGATGGCCAAGACCACCCTGTTCGACAAAGTGAAGAAGTACGGGCTGAGCCACTGATGGACCTGATGCTCAAAGCAACCCTGGGCGCGGCGGTGGTGTTGATCCTCGCTGCGCTGGCCAAGACCAGAAACTATTACATCGCCGGCCTGGTGCCGCTGTTTCCGACCTTTGCGCTGATTGCGCATTACATCGTCGGCAAAGGGCGCTCGCTGGACGATTTGAAGACCACCATCGTGTTTGGCATGTGGTCGATCATTCCGTACTTCATCTACCTGGCGACGTTGTATGTGATGGTGGATCGTATGCGGCTGGAGGCTTCACTCGCCGTCGCGGCGTTGGCGTGGTTGATGGCGGCGACGGTGTTGGTCAGCGTGTGGGTGCGCTTTCAAGCCTGACCACAATTCCCTGTGGGAGCGGGCTTGCTCGCGAAGGCGGTGTATCAGTCAGTATCAATATTGACTGATACACCGCCTTCGCGAGCAAGCCCGCTCCCACAGGGGATTTTCGTTTACTGCCCTGCGCCTGCGTCAGCGCGTCTTCAAAGGCACCGGCGCCGTTTTCTGCGCACAGCCAGCCCAGGTGACACGGAGGAAAGTGACAGAAATCAGCTGACCGTACCGCCTTTCGTTTCGCTCATGATCTGCCGAATCGCCCCGACAAAGGTTTCCACCGGTTGCCCGCCGCTGACCGCGTACTGCCCGTTGAAGACAACGGTCGGCACCGAACTGACGCCACGGGACAGCCACACCTGCTCTTCCTCGCGCACTTCGCTGGCGAACTCGTCCGACCCAAGGATCGCCTCGGCCCGCTGCCGGTCCAGGCCAACGCTTTGCGCGATCTGCGCCAACTGACCGTGGTCGGAAGGATTGCCGCCATCTGTGAAAAACGCCTTGAACAGCGCCTCCTTCAAATTGAACTGCAACCCTTCCAGCCCCGCCCAGTACAGCAAGCGGTGAGCATCGAAGGTGTTGTAGATGCGGCTGTTGCCATCAATGCGAAAGGCAAAACCGACTTCGGCGCCGCGTGCGCGAATCATTTCGCGGTTCTGTTGCGATTGCTCCGGGGTCGAACCGTATTTCTCGGTGATGTGTTCGGTGATGTTCTGCCCTTCGGGGCCCATCTTCGGGTTCAGCTCGAACGGCTGGAAACGGATTTCGGCCCGGACCTCATCGCCCAACACATCCAGGGCCTTGGTCAGGCCGTACAGGCCAATGACGCACCAGGGGCAGGAAACGTCGCTGACGAAATCGATTTTCAGGGGGGCACTCATCACACACCTCGCAGGCTGAACACAGGCCGGAAAAGGATGAACGATACACCTGTGGAAGCGAATTTGTGCGGGAGACAGCGAGTACATCGGCGGGAAATTGGTCGGCCGTCAGGCCGCCTTCGCGAGCAAGCTCAACTCCTGCAAAAGCAGATCGGCGTACACCAACCAAACCACGAGATCGAGCGTTAGCTCGCCTTGCGCTTTTGATCTTGCTTTTGATCTGCCCGCCCCTTCGGGAGGCCGAGTGGAGGTTCTGCGCAGTGGGCAGCCCGGCATGGATGCCGGGCTAGCCGCCCCCGGCCATGGATGGCCGATGGCGGCGGGCCCACGGAGCAGGACCGGAGCGAGGGAACGCCGAGCCTAAGCGAGGGGCCGGACGCTGGGGCAAGACTTTTTGGTTCCTTTTGTGGCGTTTGACAAAAGGGACTCGCCGTCAGGGCGAAACCCTAAGTAGCCGTTACCGCAGAAATGGATATGTACACCCGAAAGAAAATGGTCGGCTGTCAGGCCGCCTTCGCGGGCAAGCCCGCTCCCACAGTGGATTGAGGTGTTACAGAAGGTTGTGTTCCACCACGGGATCGATTTGCGCCCAATGCGAAGTGTCCTCGCGATGAGCCTGCAAATAAGGCAACACGGCGCCGAGCAACGGTGCTTTGAAAGCCTCCTGAAAACGATGGGCCAACCCGGGAATCAGCTTCAACTGACTACCGTGAATATGCGCCGCCAAATGCACCCCGTGCATCACCGGCAACAGCGGATCGGCGGTGCCGTGCACCACCAGCGTCGGCACGCGCAACTGATTGAGCAACGCCACCCGACTCGGCTCCGCGAGGATCGCCATGATCTGGCGCTTCACGCCCTCGGGGTTGAATGCGCGGTCATAGGACTGCGCCGCCTGATGCAACAGTGCCTGCCGATCATCGCTCACTGTCGGGCTACCCAACGCCGCGAGCAAATCAGCCTGCTGCTCCAGCGCCACTTCACGATTCGGTGCACCCCGGCGCGACAGCAACTGCACCAGTGCCGCACTCGGTGCCGGCAAGCCTTCGGCGCCGGAACTGGTCATGATCAGCGTAAGGCTCTCGATCCGCTGCGGCGCCATGGCCGCCATGTGCTGGGCGATCATCCCGCCCATGCTCGCGCCCAGCACGTGGAATTGATTGACGTGCAACGCATCCATCAAACCCAGCGCATCGTCGGCCATGTCCGTCAGTGAATACGGCGCCGCCACCGGCAATCCGAGTTTGTAGCGCAGCACTTCGAAGGTCAGGTTGGCGTCGACTGGCGCCTGTCGCCAGGTGGACAGGCCGACATCGCGATTGTCATATCGAATCACCCGAAAGCCTTGCTGGCACAGCGCGACCACCACCTCGTCCGGCCAGTGAATCAACTGCCCGCCCAGCCCCATCACCAGCAGCAGCGCCGGATCCGAGGCACGGCCGATGCTCTGGTACGCCAGGCTCACCTGCGCCAGATCGACGTGTTCGGTCGGAACATTCACATCACAACGAGAGGCCGCCAGGGATGGCAGGCTGAACAATGCGCCCAGAAAAATGGCCACTGATAAAAACAAAGCACGCATGAAAAAACACCAAAACGCAGAACCCCAGTAGAGCGCGAGTCTGATGAAGTTTGTTCAAGCGCGCTGCCACAGTTCCATGACAGTTTGATGAAGAGTGCTGAACGGTCATATTTGAGACCGAGTTGCCTGCTTCGCGAGCAAGCCCGCTCCCACATTCGACCGTATTTCTACTGAAAAAACTCGGTCGAATGTGGGAGCGGGCTTGCTCGCGAAGGCGCCGGAATGGACGCCGCTGATTTAAGCCAACGCAACTGCCGCGCCGCCGCCACCATATTCACCAACGCGGCCTCCGTCTCCGGCCACGCGCGGGTTTTCAAACCGCAATCCGGGTTCACCCACAACCGCTCCGCCGGAATCCGCTTCACCGCTTTGCTCATCAACTTGACCATCTCCGCCGTGTCCGGCACCCGTGGCGAGTGAATGTCATACACACCCGGGCCGATGTCGTTCGGGTAGTCGAACGCTTCGAAGGCCTCCAGCAATTCCATGTCCGAACGCGAGGTTTCGATGGTGATCACATCAGCATCCATCGCCGCAATGGACTCGATCACGTCATTGAACTCGCTGTAGCACATGTGGGTATGGATCTGGGTTTCATCCCGCACACCGGAAGCACTCAAGCGGAACGCTTCCACCGCCCAGTCCAGGTATTCCTGCCATTGCGCCCGACGCAGCGGCAAACCTTCGCGAAACGCCGCTTCGTCGATCTGCACGATCTTGATGCCGGCATTTTCCAGGTCCACCACCTCGTCACGCAGGGCCAACGCCAACTGCTGGGCCTGGATTTTGCGCGAAACGTCTTCACGCGGGAACGACCACATCAGCATGGTCACGGGACCGGTGAGCATGCCTTTCATGACCTTGTCGGTCAGGCTCTGCGCATAGGTGATCCAGTCGACGGTCATGGCGTTCGGACGGCTGAGGTCACCGTAGATGATCGCCGGTTTGACGCAGCGCGAACCGTAGCTCTGCACCCAGCCGAAGCGGGTGAAGAGATAACCCTCAATCTGCTCGGCGAAGTACTCGACCATGTCGTTGCGTTCGGCCTCCCCGTGTACCAGGACGTCCAGTCCCAGGCGTTCCTGGACTTGCACGGCGTGGCGGATTTCGCTGTGCATGGCGTCGGTGTAATCGTTGGCCGACAGCTTGCCTTGCTTGAACGCCTGACGCGCCAGACGGATCGAACCGGTCTGCGGGAACGAGCCGATGGTGGTGGTCGGGAACGCCGGCAGTTTCAACCGCGCACGTTGTTGCTCGATGCGTTTGGCAAACGGCGAATGGCGTTGGCTGTCGGCTGCACCGATGGCGTCGATGCGTGCTTGGACTTCAGCTTTATGGATACGCGGCGACTCGGCGCGGCCGGCCTGAATCGCGCGGCTTTGGACCAGCGCGGCTTGCACCTTGGGTGATTGCGGATCGTTAAGCGCATCCCGCAGCACCGCAATTTCGCCACACTTCTGCACGGCAAACGCCAGCCAGCTTTTCAGTTCCGGGTCGAGCTTGTCTTCACGCTCCAGGTCCACCGGGCTGTGCAACAGCGAACAGGAACTGCTGACCCACAGGTTGTCGCCAAAGCGTTCCTGAGCAGGTTGCAGTTGCGCAAGGGCTTGCTCAAGTTCGCAGCGCCAGACGTTGCGGCCGTTGACCAGGCCCACTGACAGAATCTTGTAGGTCGGCAAACGATCGAGCACCTGGCCGAGTTGATCCGGCGCCCGCACCGCGTCGATGTGCAGGCCTTGTACCGGCAGGCTGACCGCCAGACCGAGGTTGTCTTCCAGACCGCTGAAGTAGGTCGCCACCAGTTTTTTCAGCGGCGAGTATTGAAGGATGTGGTAAGCGCGTTCGAACGCATTTTTCCAGGCTTGTGGCAGGTCGAGGGTCAGGATCGGCTCGTCGATTTGCACCCATTCAACGCCTTGCGCGGCGAGGCGACCGAGGATTTCGCCGTAGATCGGCAGCAGGCGTTCCAGCAGGTCGAGCTTGTCGAAGTCGTTGCCTTTGGCCTTGCCCAGCCACAAGTACGTCAGCGGGCCGATGATGACGGGTTTGACGTTGTGGCCGAGGGCCTTGGCTTCTTCAACTTCGTCGAACAGCTGCTCCCAGCTCAGCTTGAACTGCTGGTCAGCGCTGAGTTCCGGGACCAGGTAGTGGTAGTTGGTGTCGAACCACTTGGTCAGTTCCTGAGCGTATTGCGCCTTGTCGTGATCGCCGCCGCAGCAGGTTGCCGTGGCGCCACGGGCCATGGCGAACAGCGTGTCCAGAGTCGGCAAGCCTTTGGCATTTTTGGCGCTGTCGAAACGCTCGGGGATCACACCGAAGGTCAGGGAATGGGTCAGCACCTGGTCGTACCAGGCGAAGTCACCGACCGGCAACAGATCGATGCCGGCGTCTTTCTGCAATTGCCAGTGGGTGGCGCGCAGTTGGCGGCCGACGTTTTTCAGCGCGTCCTGATCGAGATCGCCCTTCCAGTAGGATTCGAGGGCTTTTTTCAGTTCGCGGTCCGCGCCGATGCGTGGAAAACCGAGTGTGTGGGCCAGCGCCATGGTGAATTTCTCCCTGTAAAAGATGGCGCTATTGTCGACAGCCAACCCAACATGAGACAAACTCAACCTTTTCGTGTTGATCACAAGTTTTCCTCATGGAGCCCCGCCGGTGCTTGAAATCCGTCACCTGAAGACCCTGCACGCCCTGCGCGAAGCCGACAGCCTGGTCGATGCCGCCGACCGTCTGCACCTGACGCAATCGGCCCTGTCCCACCAGTTCAAGGAGCTTGAGGAACGACTGGGGATGCCGCTGTTCGTGCGCAAGACCAAACCGGTGCGATTCACCAGCGCCGGTTTGCGCCTGCTGCAACTGGCCGACGCCACCCTGCCGTTGCTGCGCGGCGCCGAGCGCGATATCGCGCGGCTGGCCGGTGGCACCGCGGGGCGTTTGCACATGGCGATCGAGTGCCATAGTTGCTTCCAGTGGCTGATGCCGACCATCGACCAGTTCCGCGATGCCTGGCCGGAAGTCGAACTGGACCTGGCGTCAGGCTTCTCTTTCGCTCCGTTACCGGCCCTGGCCCGTGGCGATCTGGACCTGGTGGTGACCTCCGATCCGCTGGAAATCGCCGGCATCACGTATGTGCCGCTGTTCACTTATGAAGCGATGCTCGCGGTGGCCAACCAGCATCGTTTGGCGAGCAAGGCGTATATCGTGCCGGAAGACTTGCTGACCGAGACCTTGATCACTTACCCGGTGGAGCGTGATCGGCTGGACATCTTCACCCGCTTCCTTGAGCCGGCCGATATCGAACCGGCCCAGGTCCGAACCTCGGAACTGACGGTGATGATGATGCAACTCGTGGCCAGCGGCCGCGGCGTGTGCGGCATGCCACACTGGGCGCTGCATGAATACAGCTCGCGGGGGTATGTGAAGGCCAAGCGGCTGGGTGAGAAAGGGCTGTTTGCAACGTTGTACGCGGGAATTCGCGCAGACATGCTGGATGCGCCGTACATGCGCGATTTTCTGCTGACGGCGAAGGACACGTCGTTTTCGACACTCGACGGTGTCAGCGCGGTTAAATAGGAAGACACAAACCCTGTGGGAGCGGGCTTGCTCGCGAATGCGGTCTGACATTCAGCATTGATGTTGGCTGAACTACCGCTTTCGCGAGCAAGCCCGCTCCCACATTAGGCCGTGGTGGTTTTAGATCTCGCGCCACATGTGGATTTTGTCGAAGTAGTCTTCGCCCACCCGCACCGCCAGCGGTTCGAGGCCGAACTGGATGAAGCCGCATCGCTGATAAAGGTTGAACGCCGCTTCGTTGCCGGCGGTGACGGTCAGTTGAATCAGCCTCAGTCCCGGGCGGGTTTGCGCCTCGGCCAACGCCGCCTGCACCAGTTGATAACCGAGCCCGCGCTGGCGGACCTGGCCGGACACGTACATGCCAAACAGCGTCGCCTTGTGCCGGGCCTTTTCACGAGGTTCGAAGGCAAGGCCGACGATGCCTGCCAATTGCCCTTCCTCAAATGCGCCGAACACCACATCCTGCTTGCTGGTCAGGCGCGCCTCCCACCAGCCCAGCGGCATCGTGGCGCGCTCGCGCACACTTGAGGTAAACGCCTGGGGGTGCAAGTCATAGGCTTCGAGCATCAACGCCCGATAGTCCAGGGCATGACTGGCATCAAGCCGCTCAATCCACATGTTCACGCCGCCCTTCGTTGCTCAAGCATCAGCCGCACCGCCAGCGCCGACAGCACGAACCCCATGAAATAGCGTTGCACCGCCAGCCAGATCGGGTTGTTCACGAACCAGGACGCGATGCCTGCCGCAAACACCGCGATCAACAGGTTGACGCAGAAACTGACGCTGATCTGGGTCAAACCGAGAACGACGCTCTGGGTGAACACCGAGCCATGCTCAGGCGTGATGAACTGCGGAAACACCGACAGGTAAAACACGGCGATTTTCGGGTTCAGGGCACTGGTCAAAAAACCCATGGTGATCAGTTTGCGCGACGAGTCTGGCGGCAACTGCTGCGCCTCGAACGGCGACCGCGCCCCCGGTTTTACCGCCTGCCAGGCCAGCCATATCAGGTACAGCGCACCGGCCCACTTCAACATTTCATAGGCCATTGGCACCGCCAGGAACACCGCCGTCAAACCCGCCGCCGCGGCGAACAGGTGCACGAAGAATCCGGCGACCACACCGAGCAACGAGGTCACTCCGGCCTTGCGGCCCTGGCAGATCGAACGGGAGATCAGGTAGATCATGTTCGGCCCAGGCGTCAGTACCATCAGCAACGCGGCAGCAGCGAAGATCAGCAAGTCTTGAAGCGGAATCATGGGCAATCCTTGGTCCGTGAATAATCAGGCGATCGCGGTCAGCGAGGCTCGATAAAACGGCAGGATCAGGTCCCGTGTCAATGGCGCCAGCGGGACATCACCGTCGGTCGTCGGGTCAATCCAACGCACCTCTTCGATCTCCGCTGCCGGGGACACGTCTGCATCGATCGTCAGCTGAAAGAGATCGGCCTGTACGATAAATCCCGGCTCATTAGCGGCCTGTGCCGAGAATTGCCCCAGATAGAGGGCGTGCGCCGGATCAATGACCAATCCCAGCTCTTCATCCAGTTCACGGGCCAGCGCGATGGCCGGTTGTTCATGGGCCTCGATCTTGCCGCCCGGTTGCATAAAGGCCTCGGTGCCGCGCTTGCGAACCAGCAGGGTGCGACCGTCGGGACCGATCAACAGGGCGGCGGCGATGCGGATGAGGTGGGGTGAAGCGGTGGCTGAAAGCGTCATGGATGAGGATTAGCCTTGGTTAAAAGGCGCAAGGATCACATGTGTATCGGTGCGTCGTCACTCCGATAAAAATCTTTGCGGAGCACCGACCCCCTGTGGGAGCGGGCTTGCTCGCGAATGCGGTCTGACCTTCAGCATTGATGTTGGCTGATCCACCGCTTTCGCGAGCAAGCCCGCTCCCACAAAGATCAGCGCGAGGATCGGGAAATTTGACCGGCGTCTAGAGTCGCTTCTTCCGGCACCTTCACAAAAATGCTGTATTTCGCCCCCTCCATGCCTTCGAAAGCGATCAATTTCTCCACCAGCGGCCCGTTCAACACCTTGCCGGCATTGAGCAGCAGCATGCCGTTGTCGGCATTGAGGTTGCGCGCCAGGATCATCCCCGCTGCCAACTCCCGGGTGGTCATGACCTTGACCGTCGGATCGGCCAGAGAAACTTCGCTCAGGTAGGCGCCACACACCTGAATGAAATCCTCCACCATCCCGGGGTCGTAGCGTTTTCCGGCATAGCTGCGGATATACACCAGGGCCTCATCACTGTTCATCTGCCGTTCCAGGATCAACCCGCGCTGCAACTCGATGAAATCCACCGCCATTTTCAACAGCCGGGAACCGAACGGTATCGCCTTGCCCTTGAGCCGGTCAGGGAAACCGGTGCCATCCCAACGCTCCTGATGATGAAGAATCAGACGGGCGGCATCCTTCATCGGGTCGAGCGTCATCAGCAGCGATTCGCTCTGCTTCGGGTAATTGCGATAACGCTCACGATCATCGTGATGCAACAGGTCCGCGGGGGTGGTCGTCATGCTGTCGGTCCAGCTCAGCTTGCTGATGTTGTAGAGCGCCGCCGCCATGCTCAGGTCACGACTGATGACTTCATCCAGCCCATGGCGCTTGCAGTACACCCGCACCAGCTCGATGATCTGGCGGTTGGTCTGTTTGGCCGGCGGCATGCGCAGGTTGGCCAGCAGCGAGAACATCTCGGTGCCAGTGACGTAGCTGTGCTTGAGCTCTTCGTAGGCCAGGTCGAGCATGTCGGCGGTCTGCTGCAGTTCAGCGGTGCGGGAGGCGACGCGTTTGTCCAGGTCGATGTTGAGGAGCTTCAATTCCTCGTTCTGATCCCACGTCTCCTGCACCAGACGCAACCGTTCACGCTCGGAATGCTGATACGCGAGTGATTGTCGCAATGTCAGCAGCAATTCCCCATCGTGCCAGGGCTTGCTGATGTAACGGTGAATCTGCCCGTCATTGATGGCTTTGATAATGGCTGACGGATCGGCATAACCGGTCAGCATGATCCGGACGGTATCGGGATAACGCTCGTGGATACGGGCCAACAGCGTGGCACCGTCCATGTTGGGCATGCGTATATCGCTCATTACCAGGTTGATGGGCACTTTCGCCATGATATTCAGGGCTTCGGCGCCACTGGTGGCCAGCAGCACGTCGTAGGGCTGGCCGCGTAACAGGCGACCCAGGCTATTGAGGATGGACTCCTCATCATCGACCAGCAACACCTTGGGTTTATGGGGGGACGTCGCGGGGATTGGCTCTTCCATGGCATTACCTCAGGCGAAAACTGGTACAGCGTCATGTCGGGACCCGGCAAACATCCCCTATTGCCGGGTCCTGACCTACAGGCTAGATGATTTTCGCCCCGTCGCTGTAATGATTCGTTTCCAGTTGCGCGAAGTCTGATCCGGGCGACTATGCTCACTTTACTCGGATCCATAATCTGTACGTTCGGCCAAGTGGTCAGGGAAAAGGATGCCCCTTATGAACACTGCGCACCAAACCGCTGTCGGCCCAGGGACATGGCGATGAATACGCTATTGGCGCGAACCAACCGGCGGATTCTTATTGTCGACGACACCGCTTCGATCCATGAGGACTTCCACAAGATCCTCAGCCCGCCATCGTCCGATGACGACAACCTGACCCGTGCTGAACTCGCCCTGTTCGGCACGACGACGGCCACACTGCTGAGTTTCGTACTCGATTCGGCATTCCAGGGCCTCGAAGCGCTGAACAAGGTCGAAACCGCATTGGCCAACGACCTGCCCTACGCGATGGCGTTCATCGACATGCGCATGCCTCCGGGCTGGGACGGCCTGGAAACCATCGAACGGCTGTGGCAAGTCGACCCCAAACTGCAAGTGGCGCTGTGCACGGCCTACTCCGACTATTCCTGGGAAGACATCGACGAACGCCTGGAACTCGGCGACCGTCTGCTGATTCTCAAGAAACCGTTCGATGCCATCGAAATCCGCCAGATGGCCAGCGCACTGACCGCCAAGTGGCAAATGACCGAAGATGCCGAGCTGAAGATGTCGCTGCTGGAACAAGCCGTCGAGGAGCGCACCCGGGAACTGTCCGATGCCAACATCATTGTGCAGAACAGCCCGACCATTCTGTATCGACTGCGGGGCGAGCCGTCGTTTCCGTTGATGTACATCTCCCACAACATCACCAAGTACGGTCATGTCGCGGCGAAACTGGTGGCCTCGGCCAATTGGGCCCGGGAGTTGATTCATCCCGACGATCAAACGAAGGTCGACACCGCCATGGCCCAAGTGCTGGACCGCCATGCCGCAGGCGCCTCCATCGAATTCCGGATGCGCACCGGCGCGGGTGACTGGCGCTGGGTGGAAAACCGCTATATCCCGGTACGCGACGATGAAGGCCGTCTGCTGGAAGTCGAAGGCATCATCATCGACGTCACCGAACGCAAGCTGGCCGAGGAGAAAATCTCCCTGCTGGCACGCACCGACGGACTGACCGGACTGGCCAACCGCGCGACGCTGATCGAGCGGCTGCACCAGGCCTTCGCGGCCGCACGTCGCGGCGCGACCCCGTTCGCCATGTTTTACCTGGACCTGGACCACTTCAAACGCATCAACGACACCCTCGGCCACCCGGTGGGCGACTTGTTGCTGCAAGAAGTTGCCCGGCGCATCAAGGCCTGCGTGCGGGAAAACGATGTGGTCGCCCGCCTCGGCGGCGACGAGTTCGCGATCCTGCAGCTGGACGTCGGCGACCCGACCCACTCCGCGTCCCTCGCCACCAAAGTCCGCGATACGCTGGTGCTGCCCTACTCCCTGGCCGGCAACGATGTCCGCGTGTCGGTCAGCATCGGCATCAGCAGCTACAGCCCGATCACCACCAGCGCCGACGGCCTGTTGATCCAGGCTGACATGGCGCTCTATCGCTCGAAGGAAAAGGGCCGCAACCAGTATCACTTCCACTCCGACGAGATCAATCAGGAGGTGGTCGAGCGCATGACCATCGCCAGCGAGTTGAGAGCGGCCATCGCACACAATGAACTCGAACTGCATTACTGGCCGGAAGTGGACCTGAGCAGCGGCAAGATCCTCGGAATGGAAGCGCAGGTCACCTGGAATCACCCCGACCGCGGTTTGCTGGACGCCGCCGCGTTTCTGCCCGCCGCCGAAAAGACCGGCACGATCATCGCCCTCGGTCATTGGGTGCTGGATCAAGCCTGCCGGCAGATGCGCCAGTGGCGTGATGAAGGTGTCGCGCCGCCGGTGATTGCGATCAAGCTGTCCCTGGCGCAGCTCAAGAGTGGCCCCGAACTGATCTATGACGTGCTACGCACCACCGCGCGCTGGGAACTCTGCGCCGGGGATCTGCGATTCGACGTCACCGAAGCGACGCTGGCCCAGACCAAATGGACCCACAACGACGTGTTGCCACGCTTGCGTGATCTGGGGGTGAAGATCGCCATCGACGACTTCGGCACCGAGTATTCCTCGTTCGACTACCTCAAGACCTACCAGGTCAATCACCTGAAACTCGCCCAAGCCTTCATCGACACAGCCGCTCGCGATCCGTCCAGTGCCAATACCTTGCGCGCAATTATCAATTTCGCTCGGGACGTTGGCATCGGCATCATCGCCGAAGGTGTCGAAACCCAGGAGCAGCGCAGCTCACTGATGGCCACCGGGTCACCGATGAACGCCCAGGGTTATTACTTCAGCAAGGCCGTCAGCAGCCAACAGGCCGCCGAGTTGCTGAAAGCCGGGAGAATCATGCCGTCCACGGAGGACAAAGGATGAAAGTGCCTTTCGTGCGGACCAACCGACGCATCCTGATCATCGACGATACGCCTTCGATCCATGATGATTTTCGCAAGATCCTCGGGGCCGAAACGGACGAACAGAGCCTGGCCGACACGGAAGCGGCACTGTTTGGCACGCCGCAGATTGATCGGCTGACGTTTCAGCTCGACTCGGCCTACCAGGGTCAGGAAGCCCTCGATCTGGTCAAACGCGCACTGGCCGAAGGTCGCCCCTATGCCATGGCGTTCACCGACATGCGCATGCCCCCCGGCTGGGACGGGCTGGAGACCATCGAACAACTGTGGCAGGCAGATCCGCACCTGCAAATTGCTTTGTGCTCTGCGTATTCGGATTACACCTGGGAAGCCATGGCCGAGCGGCTGGAATTCGGCGACCAGATGCTGGTGCTGAAAAAACCTTTCGACAGCCTGGAAATCCGCCAAATGGCCAGCGCCCTGACCTGGAAGTGGCAGATGGCGCAGGATGCGGCGATGAAGGTGCTGAGCCTGGAGCAAACCATCGAAGCGCGGGTTCACGAATTGCTCAAGGTGTCTCATCTGTTGCAGTACGACGTGTTGACCGAGTTGCCCAACAGCACGTTGCTGGGTGACCGGTTGAACCAGTCGCTGGCGTTGTCGCGACGCCATGACAAACAATTGGCGGTGATGTTTCTGGGACTTGATCGCTTCAAACGCATCAACAATGCCCTCGGCCATCCGGCCGGTGACGAGATGCTCAAACAGGTCAGCCGCAACCTGGTGGAAACCGTGCGCGAGTCAGATTCGGTGTTTCGCTATGGCTCCGACGAATTCGTGGTGATCCTCGCCGATATCCGCCACCCCCAGCAGACCAAGGGCATCGCCGAAAAACTCTTGAACGCCATTCGCGCCCCCCTGCACATCGCCGGGCACGACCTGAGCGTGACCGCGAGCCTGGGCATCAGCATTTACCCTGATGATGGTTTCGACGCCGTGGAATTGATCAAGAAAGCCGAAACCGCGATGCGCAACATCAAGGAAAGCGGCCCGAACGATTTCAGTTTTTTCATCGACGAAATGAACCAGCGCGCCCGGGATCAGCAGAGCATCGAGACCGGCATTCGCCTGGCGCTGGAGCGCAATGAGTTTGTCCTGTATTACCAACCCAAACTGGATCTGGGCAGCGGCCAGGTGGTCGGCGCCGAGGCGTTGATTCGCTGGCAAAAACCGGGACACGGGTTGGTCTACCCATCGGAGTTCATCAGCGTTGCCGAAGACAGCGGCCTGATCGTACCGTTGAGTAAATGGGTGCTGGCCGAGGCCTGCCGGCAAGCCTGCGCCTGGCAGGCCGCCGGGCTGCCGAAGATCTGTATGTCGGTGAACATGTCGGCGATTGATTTCCGTCAGCGCGACTTTGTCGACAGCATCGAACTGACACTCAAAGAAACCGGGCTGGAGCCGGCGTTGCTGGAGCTGGAAATCACCGAAGGTGTGTTGATGCAAAACATCGAGAGCACCGTCACCGCCCTGAACCGACTCAAGGTCATGGGCATTCGGCTGGCAATCGATGACTTCGGCACCGGCTATTCCAGCCTGAGTTACTTGCGGCGCTTTCCCATCGACGTGCTGAAAATCGACCAGTCGTTCGTTCGCGGTTTAAGCACCGACAGCAATGACGCCGCCCTGGTCAGTGCCATTATCAGCCTGGGCCGCAGCCTCAAGCTGACCATCATCGCCGAAGGGGTGGAAACCCTTGAACAACTGAATTTCCTCAAGGCTCATCAATGCGAAGAAGGCCAGGGTTACTACTTCAGCAAAGCTGTCGAACCGGACGCCTTCGCCCGCTATCTTGAGTCTGTGAGACCTGCTCCATTTACCGCCGAGTGAACGATGCGCAACGACACACAGGCCATCCGCCAGGGAATCATCAGATGTCGCCATCCCTTCACCGCCTGCTCCTGGTGCCGCTGCTCGGATTTTGTCTGAGCGCGGGCGCCGTGCCGCTGGATGAACCGCTCAAGCCGCTGCCCCCGGTGCCACAGCAAAACCCGTTGCGGGTCGAACTCGGTCGCCAGTTGTTCAATGAACGGCGCCTGTCGGTCAACACAACGCTGTCCTGCGCCAGTTGTCATCAGCTGGAAAAAGGGGGGGCCGATACCCGGGCGTTTTCCATCGGTTTCAACGGTGTGCCAGTGACGATCAACACCCCCAGCGTGTTCAACGCCACCCTGAATTTCAGGCAGTTCTGGAACGGCCGCGCCGACACCCTGGAAACCCAGATCCATGAAGTGGTGAAGAGCCTCAGCGAAATGGGCAGCAACTGGGACCATGTGGTGGAGGTGCTGTCGGCCGATCCGGTTTACCGCAGGGCATTTGGCAACGCCTACCCGAACGGCGTGACCATGAACAATGTGCAAAACGCCCTGGCCACCTACGAACGTACTTTGCTCAGTAGCAATTCACGGTTTGATCAATACCTGCTGGGTGACACCGACATCCTCACGACCGAGGAAAAGTACGGATACCAACGTTTCAAGGACTATGGCTGCATCGCCTGCCATCAAGGCGTGAACATCGGCGGCAACATGTTCCAGAAGTTCGGCGTCCTGGGCGATTACTTCAAGTTTCGCGGCAACCCGATCGACACCGACCTGGGGCGGTATCTGGTGACCAAGGATGAAGAGGACCGCAACGTGTTCAAGGTGCCGAGCCTGCGCAATGTTGCGGTGACCGCACCGTATTTTCACGACGGTTCGGCCAACACCCTCGAAGAGGCGGTGGACGTGATGTTCAAGTTCCAGCTCGGCCGCATTCCTTCCACCGAGGATAAAACCCTGATCATCGGTTTCCTCAAGACCCTGACCGGTGAATGGGGAGGTAAACCCTTATGAAAATGTCCCGCCGTCGCAGCCTTGCACTGCTGGGCGTCGCCACTTTGTTGCTGGCCTCGACGCTACTGTTCCTGTATCTCAAATCGAATTCGAACCATACGTCGACCTACGCCGAATCACGGGACCTGATCGGGCGGATCAAACAGCTGAACGCGCAATGGGAAACAGAGATCCTCAAAGCCAGGATCTCCACCAACCACAACTATGATCCGCTGGTCACGCCGCTGATCGAGATGTCCCAGTTGTGGGAACGGTTCGACACCATGGAATCGAACCACGGTCGCAACGACTCGCCGATCTGGCGCGCCAGCCACGATGCGTACCTGACCGCCATCCTGGAAAAGACCCGGCTGGTGGAGCAGTTCAAGTCCCACAACGCCGTTCTGCGCAACTCACTGGCGTTCCTGCCCACCGCCGAGGACGACATTCAGGAGCTAATGGCTCAGGTGGTTGATGGTGACAAACTGCAACTGCAGAACATCGCTACCGACACCTACGACTTGCTGCTCAGCAGCCTTGAATTCGCCCAGGTCACTTCCGACGATAAGGCTGCCGACATTCTGGTCGGACTGAACAAACTGGGGGTGAACAAGTGGCGACTGCCCGAGCAGTTTCACAGCCCGATCGACATTCTGAGCAACCACATCTCACTGATTCTGCGGGAACAACCGGTGGTCAACCGCTTGTTGGAAAACATCGAAGCGATTCCCTTGGCCGAACGCCTGGACGACATCACCAGCCTGTTGAACACGGACCAGCAACAGGCCGATGCGATCAAGCGGCGCTATCACCTCTATATGTTGGTGTTCTCAGTGTTGCTGGTCCTGTTGCTGGTGTACCTGGCGATCCATCTCATGCGCAGTTTCACCGTCATCAACCACGTTAACAAAGCCCTGAAAACCGCCAATGACGACCTGGAGCTGCGGGTGGAAGAACGCACCCGTGAACTCAAGGACACCCAGAGCGAACTGCTGGACACCGCACGCCAGGCCGGCATGGCCGAGATCGCCACCAATGTGTTGCACAACGTCGGCAACGTGCTCAACAGCGTCAACATCTCGGCCGATCTGGTGTCGCGCAAACTGCGCGCCAGCAAGGCCCAAGGGCTGGGCAAGGCCATGCAACTGATCAACCAACACCCCGGTGACCTCGGCACCTTCCTGACCCTGGACGAGAAAGGCAAGCTGCTGCCCGGTTACCTCAATCAACTGGTGGAGGCCATCGCCCTCGAACAACAAGGCATGACCGACGAACTCGCGCAGCTGAGCAAAAGTGTCGACCACATCAAGGACATCGTCGCCACCCAGCAATCCTACGCGGGCGCCAACAGCCTGATGGAGCCGCTGCACATCAGCGAGTTGCTCGAGGATGCCCTGCGCATGAACGCCGGCGCGCTGACCCGGCATCACGTCACGGTGGTCAAGGAGTACGGCGAGGTGCCGCAGGTCATGGGTGACAAGCACCGCTTGCTGCTGATCCTGATCAACCTGATCAGCAACGCCAAATACGCCATGTCCGCCCTCAGCGACCGCCCACGGCAAATGACCCTCGGGGTCAAAATCGTCGACGACACGACGCTGCAAGTCAGCGTCAAGGATGACGGCGAAGGCATCGCTGCGGAAAACATGACGCGCATCTTTGCCCACGGTTTTACCACCCGCAAGGAAGGTCATGGCTTCGGCCTGCACAGCTGCGCCCTGGCCGCCATCGAAATGAACGGCCACCTCAGCGCCCACAGCGACGGGCCGGGCAAAGGCGCGCAGTTCACCCTGCATATCCCGCTGAAAACCGTCATGGAGGAGGCATGAGCGAACGGTCAAACCGGCGCATTCTGCTCATCGACGACACACCGTCCATTCATGAGGATTTCCGCAAGATCCTTACACCGACGCCGGCGCCCACCGTCGAACTGGACGCGATGGAAGCGGCGCTGTTTGGCAGTGAAGTGAAAAACACCCAAACCCAGTTCGAACTGGATTCGGCGTATGGCGGGCAAGAGGGCCTGGGTAAGCTCAAGAAAGCCTTGCAGGAAAACCGCCCCTACGCGCTGGCCTTCGTTGACATGCGCATGCCGGACGGTTGGGACGGCGCAAAGACGATCGAGCATTTATGGCAGGAAGCCCCGCGCCTGCAAGTGGTGGTGTGTACCGCCTACTCCGACTATTCCTGGGATGAATTGCTGGACCGGTTGCAGGCCCATGATCGGCTGCTGATTCTGAAAAAACCGTTCGACAACATTGAAGTCCAGCAGATGGCCAACACCCTGCTGACCAAATGGGACATGACCGAACGGGCCTTTGTGCAAATGAGCCACCTGGAGCATCTGGTGGATCAACGCACGACCCAGTTCAAACAGGCCAGCGAGGCGTTGCAACGGGAAATCGACGAGCGCAAGCAGCTTGAATCGCAACTGGTGCAATCGGAAAAACTCGCTTCACTGGGGCAACTGGCGGCCGGCGTCGCCCATGAAATCAACAACCCCATTGGCTTTATTTCCTCCAACCTCGGCACCCTGGACGGTTATTTCAAACAGCTGCAGGAAATGCTCGATGCCTATCGAGAAGCGGAAGAGGCGATGGGTTCCAGCGAGCTGGTCGAGCGTTTGAAACAGCTTCGTGACCGGATCGAGCTGGAATTCCTGCGTGACGACATACCGCTGCTGATCAAGGAATCCAAGGACGGCATCAGCCGCGTCGGGAAGATCGTCAAAGACCTGAAGGACTTCTCGCGGGCGGACTCCAACCAGGAATGGCAGTGGGCAAACCTGCAGCTAGGCATCGAATCGACGCTGAACATCGTGGCCAATGAGCTGAAGTACAAGGCCGATGTGGTGAAGGACTATCAGGTCCTGCCCGAGATCGAATGCCTGCCCTCGCAAATCAACCAGGTGTTCATGAACCTGATCGTCAACGCGTCGCAGGCCATCGGCCCGGAGCGCGGCACCCTCACCCTGCGCACCGGGTCTGAAGGGGAAACCGTATGGATCGAAGTCGCCGACACCGGCACCGGCATCCCGCCGGACATCCTGCAGAAAATTTTCGACCCGTTTTTCACCACCAAACCGGTAGGCCAGGGGACAGGGCTGGGGTTGTCCTTGTCCTATGGCATCGTGAAGAAACATGGGGGGGATATTTCGGTGGTGAGTGAAGTCGGCAAAGGAAGCACATTCCGCGTCGAACTACCTGTTCACCAATCAAAACCCGCCACCTGAACACCGTCTCAATGTGGGAGCGGGCTTGCTCGCGAAAGCGGTGTGTCAGTAAACATATTAGTGACTGATACACCGCCTTCGCGAGCAAGCCCGCTCCCACAAGGTTGATCATCTGTCCGGTGATTATGCAGCTTCCTGGAAATCCATCTCCGGTGGCTGACGACGGAATCCGCCCGTCAGCACCGCCAGGTACACCACGCCAATCGCCAGCCAGCTCAGCCCCAGATAAATCGCCAGGTGATCGAGGCTGACCATCAGCCACAAGTCCGCCGCCAGACCGATGAACGGAAACAACAGGAACAGCACGAACTCACGCAGCCCCTTCTTCTCGCCGCCGATCCAGTAGTGAAAGATCACCGACAGGTTCACCAGACTGAACGCCAGGAACGCGCCGAAGTTGATGAACGAGGTCGAGGTGGTGACGTCCAGTTTCAGCGCCAGCAACGCCACGACTGCGCACAGCAGGATGCTGTTGATCGGCGTGCCAAAGCGTTCGTGCAAGGTGCCGAAAAACGATTTCGGCAGCACACCGTCACGGCCCATGGCATACAGCAGCCGCGAGCCGCTGGCCTGAGCCGACAGACCCGAAGCGAATTGACCGACGATCAGACCGATCAGGAAGATCGACACGAACAGGTCGCCCCCGATGTTGCGGGCAATTTCATAGGCCGCCGAATCGACGCTGTCGAACTGGAACGACGGGTGAGCGATCTGCACGAAGTACGACACGCTGACGAAAATCAGCCCGCCGATCAGGGTAATCAGCATGATCGCCCGCGGGATGGTGCGGCGCGGGTCGCGGGTTTCTTCGGTCAGGGTGCTGACCGCGTCGAAACCGAGGAAGGAGTAACAGGCGATGGCCGCACCGCTCATGATCAGCGGCATCTGCATGTCGCCGTTGAAGAACGGTTTCACTGACCACAACGGCGTGCTGGCATCACCGCCGACGTAATGCACGCACAGCGCAACGAAGGCGATCAGCACCAGAAACTGCACCAGCATCAGCAAGGCGTTGATGCCGTTGGCCAGTTTCAGGCCGACGATATTGATCGCGCTGGTGATGCCGATGAAGGCCAGCACCCAGATCCATTGCGGCACCGCCGGGAACGCGGAGTTGAGGTACGCCGCGCCGATCAGCCAGATCGCCATCGGCAGGAACAGGTAATCGAGCAGCACCGCCCAACCGGCGATGAAACCGAGTTTCGGGCTGATCGCCTTGCGCACATAGCTGTAAGCCGAACCGGCCACGGGAAACACCGAAGCCATTCGGCCGTAGCTCATGGCGGTGAAGAACATCGCCACCAGCGCCGCGAGGTACGCGGCCGGCACCATGCCGGCGGTGGATTGAGCGAGGATGCCAAAGGTGCCGAGCACAATGATCGGCGTCATATAGGCGATGCCAAACAGCACCACCGCCCCCAGTGAAAGGGTTCGTTGCAAACGAGCCATGAGCGACTACTCCGAATTTTATTGGATTTATGGCAGAGCCGAGTTCGGCGCAAATTACGGGTGTTGCGTTTGTTGTTTTAGGTGAAAGGTCAAACAGGTGAGTCGCCTGTCAGGGCCTCTTCGCGAGCAAGCCCGCTCCCACATTTGATCTCGAGTGTTCACAAAACCAATGTGGGAGCGGGCTTGCTCGCGAAGGCGTCAGCCCGGGCGACACAGAATCAGGATCAGCCCTTAGGAATCAGCAACTCCCTCAATCCAGAAGCATGCTCAACCATCTCCCCCGGCAACTTCAGCCGCTGATCATCCAGATACCGATAATCCTGCCGCGCCGCCGTCAGCTGATTCAGATCCAGCTCAACCGCAAACTGCCCTTCATCTCGTCCAGCCTCAAACAACAGCGTGCCCAGCGGATTCACCAGCGCACTGCCACCGGCAAACAACAACCCGCCATCGCCCTCTTCCACCCGGTTGACCATCAGCGCAAACGCCTGGTTTTCCTGGGCGCGGGCCATGATCGCGGTGCGGTGTGTCGGGCCGTAAGGGTCCATGTTGCCGTTGGTGACGATCAGCAGTTCGGCGCCCAGTTGTGCCAGGGCGCGGGCGGTTTCCGGGAACTCGATGTCGTAGCAAATCAGCAGGCCAACCCGCACGCCGTTCCACAGGCACGTGGCGTAGCGGTCGCCCGGCTCGTACACACCGCGGTCCGACGCCCACAGGTGCGTCTTGCGGTATTTCAGCGCGATGCCTTCCGGGGTAATCAGCAGCGTGGTGTTGAAAAAGCGACCGTTGTCGTTTTCGGCCGTCCCGATCACCACGGCGATGTTGCGCTCACGGGCAGCGGCGACGATCACGCTGACGGTGGGGCCGTTCAGCGGTTCGGCAACGGCGGCCACGGTTTCAGCCGACGGGAAGCCCATCAAATGGCTTTCCGGAAACATGATCAACTGCGTGTCGGCCGCGCAGGCAGCAATCGCCGCCAGCGCGCGTTCGAGGTTGTAAGCCGTGTCGTTGTCACGGCCCGCCAATTGGGCGAGTTCGACCTTCATGGGTAGTCCTTGTTCTAGTGGCCGGGCGGCAGAAAGATTGCCCGGCCGGTGTCTGTGCGCCAGTATGCGCAGCAAGCAACCGGCCAGGGAATCACGCGGCCGGGGTAACCCGATAGGGGTAGACCCATGACACTCTCGTTAGACGACATCGCCTGGCACCGTTCGGTCGGGCAACTGATCGACGCCCTCGACAAGCCCAATTTCTGGACGCAACTGGTGCGCCTGCTGGATCAGTACGTACCCTTCGACAGCTGGGTGGCGCTGCTTTTCAGTGCCGATCAGCACCCGCAAGTGTTCGCCGAATGCCCGGGCGAAGATGGCAGCCCCGATCAGTTGTTCCAGGATTATCTGCGCGGTTTGTACCTGCTCGACCCGTTCTACATCGCCTGCCGCGAGCAGTCGCGTACCGGGCTCTATCGCCTGTCGGAAGTGGCGCCGGAGCATTTCGAGCTGACCGAGTATTACCAGCGCTACTTTCGTCTGAATGTGGTGGCCGACGAAATCCAGTTCAATTGTCAGCTCGAAGGTGACCGTACGCTGTGCCTGTCGCTGGGCAGCAAACAGCGTTTCAGCGGTCAGCAGGTAGCCTTGCTGTCGTTGATCCAGCCGTGGGTGCTCGGTCTGTTGCGCCAGCGTCTGCCTTACGAAATCAACGAAGTCGTCGCTCTCGCGCCGGCGCCGGTCCAGGGTGACTGGCGGGTGCAGCTGGAAGCCTCGGTGCAGCAACTCAAAGGTGCGCAACTGACCGCGCGCGAGCTGGATGTCGGGCGTTTGATGCTCAGCGGTTGCTCCAGTAAAGAAATCGCCCGTAAGCTGGAAATCTCTGTTGAAACCGTGAAAGTCCATAAGAAACACATGTACAGCAAGCTGGGGATCAAGTCCCAGTCCGAGCTGTTTTCGATTTTTCTCCAGGCACAGAATGCCTGACTGCTTTTTTGTGGGAGCGGGCTTGCTCGCGAAAGCGGTATGTCAGCCAACACAATTGCTGAATGTGAAACCGTCTTCGCGAGCAAGCCCGCTCCTACAGTGTTTTGTGTTTAGCCACTTTATTGAGTCCGAACCCAAGGAAACCGTATGAGCCTGTCACTCCTGAGCCGCTACGCCTTCTTTGCCGCTTGCGTGATCTTCACCCTCGCCAGCCTGCCCTTCCTGGAACACGACTGGCTCTGGCCGATCACCGCCGTCACGGGCGTGCTCAGCCTGATCGGCCTGTTCGATCTCCTGCAAAGCCCCCACGCGGTGCGACGCAATTACCCGATCCTCGGCAACATTCGCTATCTGGTGGAGGGCATTCGTCCGGAAATCCGCCAGTACCTGCTCGAATCCGACAGCGACGCCCTGCCCTTCTCCCGGGCCCAGCGTTCGCTGGTCTATTCCCGCGCCAAGAATGAAAGTGCCGACAAACCCTTCGGCACGTTGATCGACGTGTATCAGTCGGGTTTCGAATTCATCGGCCACTCGATGCGCCCGGCACCGTTGAGCGATCCGAGCAGTTTCCGCACCCTCGTCGGCGGCCCGCAGTGCACTCAGCCGTACTCGGCATCGGTGTTCAACATCTCGGCCATGAGTTTCGGTTCCCTCAGCGCCAACGCCATTCGCGCGTTGAATCAGGGCGCCAAGCTCGGCAACTTCGCCCACGACACCGGTGAAGGCAGCATCAGCGCCTATCACCGGGAAAACGGCGGCGACCTGACCTGGGAACTCGGCAGCGGCTACTTCGGTTGCCGCACCGCAGACGGGCGCTTCGACCCGGAACGCTTCGCTGCACAAGCGCAGACGCCGCAGGTGCGGATGATCGAAATCAAGATGTCCCAGGGTGCCAAGCCCGGCCACGGCGGGATTCTGCCCAAGCACAAAGTCACCAGGGAAATCGCCGAAACCCGCGGCATCCTGATGGGCGAAGACTGCATCTCGCCGTCGCGGCACAGTGCGTTTTCCACACCGATCGAACTGATGCACTTCATCCAGCAACTGCGTGAACTGTCCGGCGGCAAACCGGTGGGCTTCAAGTTCTGCCTCGGCCATCCGTGGGAATTCATGGGCATCGCCAAGGCCATGCTGGAAACCGGCATCCTCCCGGACTTCATCGTCGTCGATGGCAAGGAAGGTGGCACCGGTGCGGCGCCTGTGGAGTTCACCGACCACATCGGCGTACCGATGCGCGAAGGACTGCTGTTCGTGCACAACACGCTGGTGGGCCTGAACCTGCGGGACAAGATCAAACTTGGCGCCAGCGGCAAGATCGTCAGCGCCTTCGACATCGCCAGCGTGCTGGCCATCGGTGCCGACTGGGCCAACTCGGCGCGCGGCTTCATGTTCGCCATCGGTTGCATCCAGTCGCAGTCGTGCCACACCAACAAATGCCCGACCGGCGTCGCCACCCAGGACACCTTGCGCCAGCGCGCACTCGTCGTCCCGGACAAGGCCCAGCGCGTGTTCAACTTCCACCGCAACACCCTCAAGGCCCTGGCGGAAATGCTCGCCGCCGCCGGCCTCGAACATCCGTCGCAGTTGTCGGCCAAGCACCTGGTGCGGCGCATGTCGGCGACCGAGATCAAGCTGTTCTCGCAGTTGCATGTGTTCTTGAAACCGGGGGAATTGCTCACCGGCGAGGTGAACGGCGAGTTCTACTCGCGCATGTGGCAGATGGCACGGGCGGATAGCTTTGAGCCTGATGAGCCGGTCGCAGCCTGAGGGCAAACAGGCGCTTCACCAACGAAGCGCCTTGATCGGGGCCGGTTCTTTCATGACGATGAAACCGTAATCACCCAGCAGATAAATCCGGTAAAACGGGCGCTCCAGCAGCGGCGGATACCCCTGATACCCCACCCACGTCGCATTGCGGCGCTCCCTCTCCGCGACGACGTTGGTGATGCCCACTTTCGGCAGATTCTCGGCCAGCATGAAAAAGTCGATGTTCAGCAAATAGTGCAGCACCGGCATCTGCTTGAACGAACCCGCGGCCCCCAACAACCAGTGATCGGAGTACGTCACCGACATATAAATCCGCTTGGCCTCGCGCAGTTGTCGATGAGTTGCAATGTCCTGCTCAAGCTTGAACAGCGCACTGGTCGTGAAGGCTTTCTGCACCGTTAGCACCCGGCCGTAGGCGTACGACAACGACAGCATCGCCAGCAATGGCACCACCAGCAACAGCGGCAGCCGTTCATGGATCTGCGCCAGCGCCAGGTGGCTCAAGTAGAACAACAGCACCAGCAGCACGGCGAAACCCATCAAGGTCCGGGCGCCCTCATTGAAGTCGCGGAAAAACAGCGCGACGCCCGACACCAGCAGCGTCACGATCGGCAAGGTCAGCAAACACAGCAGGCCGATCAGGCCTTTCTTCAGTCCGTTGTCCTGACGCTCCAGCACCTTCAGCCCCACCTGGACAACACCGGCAATGGCGCACAGCAACAGCGCGATGAACACCCAGGCGAATCCGCCGTGAAACAGCAGCACGACTTTTTCCAGCACTCTGCCGATGTTGACGTGCAATTGCAGCAGCGGCGCGGCGGCCCAGTTCAACAACAACGCACGATCCTGACTCATGAACGCCACGGCACTGACGCAATACATCAACCAGCCCATGGTGACCTGCGCCAGTTTCCAGCCGATCAACCCGCACAGCTGCGGCCAGGCCAATCGGTCATTCGCGCCTCTGAGCAGTTCCAGGCAACAGAGCCCCAGAAACACATTCAGGCTGATCTGATACAGCCCCAGCGCCAGTGCAATCAGCAACGCCGGCACCAGCCATTGTCGACTGCGCGAAGGGTGACGAAAGGTGATCGCATAAATCACCGCCACCAGGCTCAAAGCCATGGCGGGACCGTCATATTGATAGGACAGGTTTTGCAGAAAAAACGGGTTGTACCAAAGTGGCAATGGCACCAGGCAACAGGCAATCGTCGGCTGTGGATAGTAATGAAACGTCAGCCGGGTCAATGCCGAGGCCATGGCCAGCGTGGCGATCAACAGTGGCAACGGAAAGATGTTCGGCGCGGCGTTGCTGAACGTCAGCAGGTTGTAGAACAGCTGGGTAAACAAGCGTCCCTGTTCCGCCCAGGCCGTGCCGGCCGACAGCGAACGCCAGTTGTCATCGATGTACGGGTAGTCCGCGAGGATCAGCGGCACGACATACAGCAACGTCGCGAGCAGAAAAAACAGCCAGACCTGGCGCGGCCCGGGTTCTTTACCGAGGAAATCGCTGAACCGGCCCATGCTAAAGCCCGAGCCGGTCTTTACCGCCGACGATGTCTCTCACCACATAGCGCGGCCGATGCTTGGACTCGATGTAGATCCGCCCGACGTACTCGCCGAGAATGCCGATGCCGATCAGCTGCACGCCGCCGAGAAACAGAATGGCCGTCATCAACGACGGGTAACCGGGGACGCTGTTGCCGAAGAATATCTTGTCCAGGACCATGTACACCGCGTAAAGCACCGCGAAAATCGAAATGCCGCCGCCGATGTACGTCCACAAGCGCAACGGAACGGTGCTGAACG
The DNA here is from genome assembly GCF_059695695.1 of Pseudomonas sp. LBUM1670. Taxonomy (NCBI): domain Bacteria; kingdom Pseudomonadati; phylum Pseudomonadota; class Gammaproteobacteria; order Pseudomonadales; family Pseudomonadaceae; genus Pseudomonas; species Pseudomonas sp. LBUM1670. The sequence goes on from NZ_CP166783.1 coordinate 4,631,061, forward strand.
ACGTCACGCCTTCGAGGGCCAGGTTCCAGAGTTTCCAGCCATTGAACTTGCTGGCACCGGCCACCCGCCCGGCTCGCTCGTATTCGATCACTACCGTGTTGAACCCGGCCCACGACAGCACGCCCTTCATGAACAACTGGTGCTCGGGCAGTGCGCGGATCACGTTGACCACCTTGCGATCCATCAGCCGGAAATCGCCAACGTTCTCCTCTATCCGGGTGTACGAGATACGGTTCAGCACATGGTAGAACAGCGATGCAGTGTGGCGTTTCAGGTAACTATCGGCGCCACGATTGCGGCGTTTGGCGAGCACCACATCCGCGCCTTTCTGCCATTCGTCAATCAACAGCGGAATGACACTGATCGGGTCCTGCAGATCGACATCCATGGGAATCACCGCGTCGCCGGTCGCATATTCCAGGCCGGCGAACAGTGCCGGCTCCTTGCCGAAGTTGCGCGAAAAGTTGATCAGCAGCACCAGCTCGTCGGCCTGCGCCAGTGCTTTGGCCTGCTCTGCCGTGCCATCGGAACTGCCATCGTTGATGAACACGATCTCGACCTCGCTGCCGCCAAGCCTCAACTCGCGGCGCACCGCCTTATAAAACAAGCCGATCGCCTGCTCTTCGTTGAATACCGGAACGATCAGCGACACCTTCACGTCTCACGCTCCTGAACAATGCCATGTAACCGTTCGACAGAGGCCGTCTGCCGTCATTCTTGCGCGCCATCGCCCCGCCAGACCGGTGGGCGGATTCGTACAGCCAGCTTAGGTCAAGGTAGGCATTTGAGACATTCAGTAATATCGGGATTTTGCAATTGCCGACGAATCACGCCACCCTGCGCGCCGCCGATGTGCGGCGCGCAACCTGTGGCGCCTCCGTTCACTTCTTAATTCAACACCCGTTCACGAGCCTGCTGTCATGACGTTTGAACGCGATCACCGAATCGACTTTTTTCGAGGCCTGGCGCTGATCTTCATCTTCTGGGATCACGTGCCTCACAACCCCCTCGGTCAAATCACCCCGCGTAACTTCGGTTTCAGCGACGCCGCCGAAATCTTCGTGTTTCTGGCCGGTTATGCGGCGGTCCTGGCTTACGGCAAAATCCTTCAGCGCGATGGTTATCTGATCGCCTGCGTGAAGATCCTGCGCCGCGCCTGGGTGCTCTACGTGGTGCATATTTTCCTGCTGGCGATGCTGATGGGCATCGTGTTCTTCGCCAACAGCCATGTGGAAACCCGGGATCTGGTGGAGGAAATGGGCATGCACCATTTCATCACCAACCCTCAGCAAGCCTTGGTGGATGAACTGCTGCTGCGCTTCAAACCGAACCTCATGGATCCGCTGCCGCTGTACATCGTGTTGCTGGCCGGTTTACCGCTGGTGTTGCCGATGCTGGTGCGCAAGGCCTGGGCGGTGGTGGCAGTGTCGCTGACGGTGTACTTGCTGGCGCCGTGGTTCGGCTGGAACCTGGCGGCCATCAAGGACGGCGTGTGGTACTTCAACCCGGTTGTCTGGCAATTGTTGTTTGTACTCGGCGGTGCCGCTGCGACTCACGGGCAGCGGCCACGCTTGCCCGAGACTCGTCTGCTGCGGTGTCAGCCATTGTTTATCAGTGCGTTGATGTATGTGGTCATCACCGGTGTGATTACGGTCTCGTGGCGATGGCCGGAGATTCATGATGCGGTGATGCCGGGTTGGCTGAGTAACCTGTTGTACCCGATCAGCAAGACCGACCTGTCGCCGGTGCGATTGCTGCACTTTCTGGCGCTGGCGTATGTGACGGCGAAGCTGTTGCCGGACACTGGCTGGACGCAGAACTGGCTGGCGCGGCAGTGCTGTCGCATGGGGCGTTATTCGTTGGAGATTTTCTGCCTTGGCGTGTTGTTGGCGCCTCTGGCGGACATGGTTAACGCGTTGACCGATGATGCATTTGCCATGCAGGTATTTACTGCGCTGGTGGGGGCCGGGTTGATGGGGTTGCTGGGGGTTTGGCTGGATTTCAACAAGCGATTGAATCGACTTCAGCAGGTTGTTACGGCGTGAAACCCAATAGCCTTCGGTCGTGGGGTTCGGTTTGGTGTTAACGCGTTTGGGTGTATATCCGTTGCTGCGGTAACGGCGGCTATTGGTTTCGCCCTTACGGCGAGTCACTTTCGAAAAGCGCGAAAGTAACCAAAGCGCTTTTGCCCCTTTCGTTCGGTGCCTCGCTAAGGCTCGGCATGCACCGCAAAAGCAAATCGAGGCGGCCTCTGGGCCGACCGGGGCACCAAGCGGGCGCGCTTCGCTGATTTGGCCGTGCACATATTCTGGGCTGACGCTGATTCCCTGTGGGAGCGGGCTTGCTCGCGAAGAGGCCGTGTCAGTCGCATCAATGTTGAATGGCACACCGCCTTCGCGAGCAAGCCCGCTCCCACAGTTGGAAATTTGTTGGACATGGCATTCGTGTTCACCCCCACTGCCGAGGCAATGGTCGGACTAAACGTCAGGTCGGCTCTCAGGCCGCCTCGCGCGCTTTTGATCTGGCTTTTGATCTTCTTGCCCCCTCGAGAGGCCGAGCGCAGGTTCTGCGCAGTGGGCAACCCGGCATGGATGCCGGGTTAGCCGCCCCCGGCCATGGATGGCCGATGGCGGCGGGCCCACGGAGCAGGACCGGAGCGAGGGTATGCCGAGCCTTAGCGAGGCACCGAACGAAAGGGGCAAGAGCCGAATGGCACTTACTTAGCTGCCGGCAACGTCATTTACGCTGTGAAATTGGAGAAGGCTGGCCTTGGTCTACGGTGATAGTTGCGAACACACGCCGAAAACCAAGGACACAGCCCAGATGAATCGTAGACGCCAAATTGTTCAGCATCAACAACATCGCCTGCGTCAGCACGCCTCCAACGCCGACGCCTACGCATTCTTCGATTTGCTCACGGCCCCGCAGCTATTGCCCGTTGTAGAGTCCTCACTGCCCGAGCATCGGGAGCGGTTGTTTCCGCCGACCGAAACGCTTTCCATGTTTCTCGCCCAGGCGATGGGGGCTGACCGCTCCTGTCAGAATGTCGTCAATGATTTTTCAATAAAACGCGTCTGTGGAGGCTTGAGCCCTAGCAGTACCAGGACCGGGGCCTATTGCAAAGCCAGAAAACGACTGCCTGTCGAAATGGTCTCTACATTGCTCCATCACACGGGCGCGTTGATCAGCGATCATGCCCCGACATCCTGGCGCTGGCTGGACAGGCCGGTACGACTGGTGGATGGCACTACGATCAGCATGCCCGACACGGCGGCAAACCAGGCCGCCTACCCTCAATCTCGTGGTCAGAAAGTCGGTCTTGGTTTTCCACTGTCTCGAATGGTCGGTATCGTTTGTTTGTCCAGTGGCGCTGTCTTAAATGCTGCCGTGGGCCGTTTCCAAGGCAAGGGCGGGGATGAGCAGACGCTCCTCAGGTCGATGCTGGATACGCTGAAAACAGGCGATATCCTTTTGGGCGATGCCTATTACGCCACTTATTTTCTGCTTTGCGAATTACAGCGCAGAGGCGTGGACGGTGTGTTTGAACAATACGGTATACGTCGGCGCAGTACTGACTTTCGACTGGGCCAAAGTTTGGGCACAGAAGATCACCTGATCGAATATCAAAAACCTGCGCGACGACCTGTGTGGATGAGCCAGCGGTATTTTGAACAGGCCCCGGAGCGATTGCAGGTTCGGGAACTTAGAGTGGATGGCAAAACCTTGGTTACCACCCTGAGGTGCCCCAGGCAGGTACCGAAGACGGCGCTCAAGTCGCTGTACAAGAACCGCTGGCATGTGGAGCTGGACTTACGCAATCTCAAAGCGACGCTGGGCTTGGGGAAGCTGAGCTGCAAGACGCCGGATATGGCTATCAAGGAGCTGTGGGTTTATTTACTGGCGCACAACCTGATTCGAATGATCATGGCGCAGTCGGCCGCACTGGCAGACTGTTTGCCACGAGAGCTGAGCTTCAAGCACAGCCTCCAGCTTTGGCTGGCACTGAGGCAATACGGCGATCCCGGAAGAGACAATTTTTTAACATTGCTGGAATTGATCGCCCAACGACGCGTTGGAAATCGCCCGGGCCGCATCGAGCCGCGTGCTGTTAAACGACGACCCCAAGCCTACCCTTTGCTGACCAAGCCACGTTCGCTGGCAAGGGCAGAGGTTCGGGCGAATGGTCATCCGAAACACGTTAAGTAAGTGCCATTCGGGCAAGAGCCCTTGGTTACTTGGGGCTCTTCCAAGTGACCCGCTGTAAGAGCGGAACCGCCAGCAGCCGTTACCGCAGCAACGGATATGTACTCCAACTCCAAAAACTCAATCACGCAAATCCGACTCATGAATCGGCTGATCCCGATGCGTCGCCCGCTGATACTGCGCCGGCCAGATCGCCTTGTGCCCACCCAAATCATCATCAGCATGCAACGGCCAATACGGATCACGCAGCAACTCACGGGCAAGAAAAATGATATCTGCCTGACAGGTACGCAAAATGTGCTCGGCCTGAGCCGGCTCGGTAATCATGCCCACCGTGCCAGTCGCCATGCCTGACTCCTTACGCACACGCTCGGCAAAACGCGTCTGATAACCGGGCCCGGTAGGAATTTCGGCATTGGCCGCCGTACCGCCCGAAGAGACATCAATCAGATCAACGCCCAACCCCTTGAGCCGTCGCGCCAGTTCAACGGTTTCATCCGGATTCCAGCCGTCCTCCACCCAATCGGTAGCCGACACACGCACAAACACCGGCAACTCCTCAGGCCACACCGCCCGCACCGCTTCAGTGACTTGCAACACCAGCCGAATCCGGTTTTCGAACGAGCCACCATACTGATCGCGCCGCTGATTACTCAACGGCGAAAGAAACTGGTGCAACAGATAACCGTGAGCAGCGTGGATTTCGACGACTTTGAAACCGGCGGTCAGTGCACGTTTCGCCGAGTCGACGAACGCTTGAATGACCTCGGCGATCTGCCCCTCATCGAGCTGCTTCGGTGGTGTGTGCTGCGGGTCGAACGCAATCGGCGAAGGACCGACGGGTGTCCAGCCGCCGTCTTCCGGTTTGAGGCTACCGTGCTTGCCAATCCACGGCCGATGGGTGCTGGCCTTGCGCCCGGCATGGGCCAACTGAATGCCGGCGACAGCCCCTTGGGCGGCGATGAAGCGCGTGATGCGTTGCAGGGGCTCGATCTGTTCGTCATTCCACAAACCGAGGTCTTCAGCGGTGATGCGCCCATCCGCAGTGACGGCCGTGGCTTCAGTAAAAATCAAACCGGCCCCGCCAACGGCACGGCTACCAAGGTGGACCAGGTGCCAGTCATTGGCCAGGCCATCGACGCTGGAATACTGGCACATCGGGGACACCGCGATGCGGTTGAGCAGGGTCAATTGGCGAAGGGTATAGGGTTCAAGCAGCAGACTCATGGGGCACCTCTCGAATCAGTGGGCAGGCTCCAGGGTTCTGTTTGAAAAGTCGACGAGTGACAGGAAACAAAGGTGCAGCACCCGCCCCCGCGGGCAAAAAATTCGACAAGACGTCACAAGGCCAATCAAGCAGTGCTTAGAGCCTAGTCGACAATGAAGGATGGTGGAGGGTTCCGGGGGTATTTGGCGTCAGGGAGATCGCCTTCGCGAGCAAGCCCGCTCCCACAGGATCTGCGCAGAACCTGTGGGAGCGGGCTTGCTCGCGAAGGGGTCAACGCGGTTCGATGTGGGCAATCATCAACTGAACCGTCTCATTCCCACGAAACTCGTTAAGGTCAAGTTTGTAGGCCAATTCGACCCATTTGATCGTCGGGTTCGGCCAGATATCGCGGTCGATGCCAAAAGCGATGCCGTCCAGCTTCACCGAACCACATTCGCTTCTCAGCACCACCTTGAGGTGCCGCTCGCCGACAACCCGCTGTTCGACCAACTGGAACACGCCATGGAACAAAGGCTCCGGAAAGTGCTGCCCCCACGGCCCGGCGTGACGCAGTGCACGCGCGAGTTCGAGGTGAAACTCCTCGACCGCCAGCGTCCCGTCCGACAGCAGACGCCCGGTCAGGTCTTCCTCGCGTAATTGCCTGCGCACTTCAGCGTCAAAGGCTTCGGCGAACAACGGAAAATTCGCTTCCGGCAAGGTCAAACCGGCCGCCATGGCGTGGCCGCCGTACTTGCTGATCAGGTTTGGATGCTGCGCCGCCACCACGCTCAAGGCGTCGCGAATATGAAAACCCTGGACTGAACGCCCCGAGCCCTTGAGCATGCCATCGCCCGCGTCGGCAAAGGCGATGGTCGGACGGAAATAACGATCTTTCATTCGCGAAGCGAGGATGCCGATGACACCCTGGTGCCACTCGGGATCGAACAGGCACAAACCGAACGGCATCGATTCCACCGGCAAGTCTTTGAGCTGAGCCAGCGCCTCGCGCTGCATGCCCTGCTCGATGGATTTGCGGTCCTGGTTCATGCCGTCGAGCTGAACGGCCATTTCCCGGGCGAGTCCGGCATCGTCGGTAAGCAGGCATTCGATGCCCAGGCTCATGTCATCCAGCCGCCCTGCCGCGTTGAGGCGCGGGCCGACAATGAACCCCAGATCCGTTGAGGTAATGCGCGTGTGGTCGCGCTTGGCGACTTCGAGGATCGCCTTGACCCCCGGCCGCGCGCGTCCCGCGCGAATCCGCTCCAGGCCCTGGTGCACCAGAATCCGGTTGTTGGCGTCCAGCGGCGCCACGTCGGCGACGCTGCCCAGTGCCACCAGATCCAGCAACTCACCGATGTTCGGCTGCGGCTTGCTCTCGTACCAGCCGAGGCTGCGCAAACGCGCGCGCAATGCCATCAGCACGTAGAAAATCACCCCGACACCGGCCAATGCCTTGCTCGGAAACCCGCAACCCGGCTGATTGGGATTGACGATGGCATCGGCCAACGGCAGTTCATCGCCGGGCAAGTGGTGGTCGGTGACCAGCACCTGAAGGCCCGCCTTTTTCGCCGCCGCCACGCCTTCGACGCTGGAGATGCCGTTGTCCACGGTGATCAGCAGCTGCGGCGTACGGGTCAGCGCCACTTCGACGATTTCCGGTGTCAGGCCGTAGCCGTACTCGAAACGGTTCGGCACCAGATAGTCGACATGCGCCGCGCCCAACAGGCGCAAGCCCAGCATGCCCACGGTACTGGCCGTCGCGCCGTCAGCGTCGAAGTCGCCGACGATCAGAATCCGCTGGCGCTGTTCCAGCGCCGTCACCAGCAAATCCACCGCGGCATCAATGCCTTTGAGCTGCTGGAACGGAATCAGCCGCGCCAGGCTCTTGTCCAGTTCAGCCTCGGACTGCACGCCCCGCGCCGCATACAGGCGGGTCAGCAGCGGCGGCAGATCACCGAGGAATGGCAGGGTGTCGGGCAACAGGCGAGGTTCGATGCGCATGGGGTGACAGGTGCTTCTCTTGGATACGTAGGATAAAACCGGATTACGCGGTGAAAAATCAGCCGCGTTCGCCGCTCAGCCACTGCAACTGGACTTCGTGCTGACCACGGTCGTCGGTGACGAATATCGTCCCTTCGCTGATCATCACGTCCCACTTGATAACGCGCGGCATGTCTTTGGCCAAAGTTTCCAGGACTTCCTGCGGCACGGCTGCGATGTGCACGTTTTTCAGGTTCTTGATCGCCGGGATCACTTTGGTTTCCCAGACGCGCAGGCTGCCGTAGGCCAGCAGGCTGGTGCGCTCGGTGCGACGCGAGCACCAGGTCAGCCGATCGGCGTCTGGTTGACCGACTTCGATCCAGTGCAGGACACGGTCGTCCAGGCTCTTTTCCCACAGGGCGGGTTCATCCACGTCTGACAGACCACGGCCAAACGACAGCTGCTCGTTGTACCAGAAGGCGTAGGCCAGCAATCGCACAGTCATGCGCTCTTCGGTTTCCGAAGGGTGACGGGCGATGGTCTGCTTCACCGTCTCGTAAACGCTGCGGTCGAGGTCGGTGAGGTTCAGTTCAAACTTGTAGGTCGTGGACGGCTGGGCCATGAACGGGCTTCTTGATACGTGGAAAGGCGGCAAGTCTAACCGATGCGGCAGGCAATCAACGAATTGCCGACCATCAACCTTGAGCGACTGACGGCGGGCTGTGCTAAAACGCTCTATCAGCCAAGCTTTTGTCCTACAGGATCCAGCATGCCGTTCACCGCCAAGCCACTCTCAGGTCTGAAAGTCATTGAATTGGGCACCTTGATCGCCGGGCCGTTTGCCTCGCGCATCTGCGGCGAATTCGGTGCCGAAGTGATCAAGATCGAATCCCCCGACGGCGGCGACCCGTTGCGCAAATGGCGCAAGTTGTACGAAGGCACTTCGTTGTGGTGGTTCGTTCAGGCGCGTAACAAGAAGTCCCTGACCCTGAACCTGAAACACCCGGACGGCCTGGCGATCCTGAAAAAGCTGCTCGGTGAAGCGGATATCCTGATCGAGAATTTTCGCCCCGGCGTGCTGGAAAAGCTCGGCCTGGGCTGGGAAGTCTTGCACGCACTAAACCCGAAACTGGTGATGGTGCGTCTCTCGGGGTTCGGCCAGACCGGGCCGATGAAGGATCAGCCGGGCTTTGGCGCCGTCGGCGAATCCATGGGCGGCCTGCGCTACATCACCGGTTTCGAGGATCGGCCACCGGTGCGTACCGGGATTTCCATCGGCGACTCGATTGCCGCGCTCTGGGGCGTGATCGGCGCGCTGATGGCCTTGCGTCATCGCGAGGTCAACGGTGGCCAGGGTCAAGTGGTGGATGTGGCGCTGTACGAAGCGATCTTCGCCATGATGGAAAGCATGGTCCCGGAGTTCGACGTGTTCGGCTTCATCCGCGAACGCACCGGCAACATCATGCCGGGCATCACGCCCTCCTCGATCCATACCAGCGCTGATGGCAAACATGTGCAGATCGGCGCCAACGGCGATGCGATTTTCAAACGTTTCATGCTGATCATCGGCCGCGAAGACCTGGCCAACGACCCGGCGCTGGCCAGCAACGACGGGCGTGACGGCCGTCGCGACGAGATTTATGGGGTGATTGATCGCTGGGTCAATTCGCTGCCGCTGGACGCCATCATCGAGCAGTTGAATCGGGCCGACGTTCCCGCCAGCCGGATCTTCAGTGCCGAAGACATGTTCAATGATCCGCAGTACCTGGCGCGGGAAATGTTCCTCAAGGCGAAGCTGCCGGACGGTAAAGATTTCAAGATGCCGGGAATCGTGCCGAAACTCTCAGAGACACCCGGCAGTTCGCAATGGGTCGGGCCGCAGTTGGGCGAACATAATGCGCAGGTACTCAACGATCTTGGCTATGACAAGGAACAGATCGCAAAGCTGCGTGAAGACGGGGCTATATAAGCTGAAGCGCCTGCTTTCAACAGCACTCCACCACTCCCGCGTCTGGCGGGCGGCGGCGGCTTGCGCGCTATTGGCAGGGCCGGTTTCGCCAGTCTGGGCGCAACCGAAGGAAACGCTGATCTGGTTGCTGCGAGATCTACCACCCACGATTATCTTCGAGGGGCCAAAAAAAGGTCAGGGGATCATCGATCAAATGTTGCCCCAGCTGATCGCCAGTATGCCGCAATACCAGCACGCGCTGATGCGGGTGAACCGGGCACGCGCCCTGCAAATGCTCCATGAAGAACCGTTTACATGCGACCCCTCGTTGGTCAAGACCAAGGAGCGCGAACAGTGGATTTCATTTTCTGTTCCAGCGTTCCGCGCTGTCAGCAATGGACTCGTCGTCCGGCAGGGAGATCGACCGGTGCTGGAACCTTTTCTGATTGAAGGAGAAGTCGATCTGGAGGCGCTGCTGAAAAGCGGTAGTAATAAAGTCGGCGTGGTTGCCGAGCGCAGTTATGGTGAAGTGGTCGACGCCCTTCTGCGGCAGGCACCGGAAGGCGCCCTGACGCCTCATTACGGCAACGATGCCCTTGGCAGCCTGCTGCAGATGCAGCGCCTGGGCCGATTGCAGGTGGTCTTGGGTTACTGGCCAGAGATCCGCTATCAGGCCAGTCAAAAATTCATCACTGACGACCAGCTGGAGTTTTATCCGATCAAGGGCAACGGCAAGTACCTGTCCGGGCACATCGGTTGTTCGAACACGCCTCAGGGTCGGCAGGCGATCAGCGAGATCAACCAACTGCTGCGCAACCTGTCCCGCGATCACCTGGATTCGCTGTACGCAGACTGGCTGGATCCGGTGCGCCGTAGCGACTACTTGAAGGAAACCAAGGCGTTTTTTGAGAATCAGGCCGGGCAATAACAAATCGCGGGCAAAAAGAAACCCCGAGAAGTGGGGAGACGACTCGGGGTTAAACGTGGCCTACATAAAGACCAGTAACAGCACGACTACAAGCACCGGAGCACAATGCTTGATCCTGCTGTTACATGCTCTGACTGACCTTGGCCAAGGAAGGTTCCCACAAAATTCAATTCAATTACGGCAGGCCCAGGACCTTGTCCTGTGCCGCATTGCGCAACGCCGCGATAACGCAGGGTTCCAGGCGTCCTTCGGCAATCATCAGATCGCGGTGCAAACCGTCGACCACATCCGTGAGCAGACGTTTGTCGGTCAACTGAGCCTGATTGAATTCCCGTTCGACTACGATCGCGCCAGTCGCGCTCTTTAATGTCACCAGGCATTCGCCATGGGCGCCCGACGGGGTCAACGTCACCTGGTAAGGGCTCAGAGCCTCACCGAGCAATAGACTGATACTTTCCATCTCGATCACCACTCAATAGTCCGAAAACGAAGTGCCTGGGGCGGGCTCACTGTAAATGACCACCGGCCTGGGGGGAAAGTTCTGGATTCCAGTTGCAGGCGCATTGGCGTCTCTGGTTGATGGAGCATGCATGGCGCAGATGACAGGTTTGTGTATGGGCTTATGCGTCAGTGGGGATTTGGATTGGAGATGGGATTGGGATTGGGATTGGGATTGGGATTGGGATTGGGTGAATATCCGTTTCTTCGGTAACGGCGGCTATTGGTTTCGCCCTTACGGCGAGTCACTTGGAAGAGCCCCAAGTAACCAAGGGCTCTTGCCCAGGCTCTTGCCCCTTTCGTTCGGTGCCTCGCTAAGGCTCGGCATGCCCTCGCTCCGGTCCTGCTCCGTAGGCCCGCCGCCATCGGCCATCCATGGCCGTGCGCGGCTAACCCGGCATCCATGCCGGGTTGCCCACTGCGCAGAACCTGCGCTCGGCCTCTCGAGGGGGCGTGCACCGCAATAGCAAAAAGCGAGGCGGCCTGACAGCCGACCTGGGCATCACGCGGGCGCGCTTCGCTGACTTGATCGTTCACATAATCTGAATTTTCAATGAGTACCTGTGGGAGCGGGCTTGCTCGCGAAGAGGCCGTGTCAGTCGACATCAATGTTGAATGCCAGTCCGCATTCGCGAGCAAGCCCGCTCCCACAGTTGGAATTTTGTTGGGCATGGCATTGGTGTTTGCATCCGCCCACCACCGATGACCCGATCGGACTAGGTGTCAGGTCGGCTATCAGGCCGCCTCGCGGTGCTGTTGCGGTAGGCGCCCCCTCGAGAGGCCGAGTGCAGGTTCTGCGCAGTGGGCAACCCGGCATGGATGCCGGGTTAGCCGCCCCCGGCCATGGATGGCCGATGGCGGCGGGCCCACGGAGCAGGACCGGAGCGAGGGCATGCCGAGCCTTAGCGAGGCACCGAACGAAAGGGGCAAAAAGCGCTTTGGTTACTTTCGCGCTTTTCGAAAGTGACTCGCCGTAAGGGCGAAACCAATAGCCGCCGTTACCGCAGAAACGGATATGTACAAAGCCAATCCGTTACAGCGGCTTACCACGATTCCCATGCTGACTGACAAAAGCCTGCACAGCCTTCAGATCATTAGGCAACACAGTGCACCGCTCATCCCGCTCAAACAGATCAGCCAAATGCACCGGCAATTCCAGCGCCTTGCCCACACCAGCCTTCTCCACCGCATCCGGGAATTTGACCGGGTGCGCAGTGCCAAGAATCACCATCGGAATATCCAGACTACGACGGCATTCCCGCGCAGCCTTCACGCCGATAGCAGTGTGCGGATCCAGCAACTCACCCGTCTGCTCATAGACTTCAGCGATGGTTTCGCAGGTTTGCGCATCATCCACCGCCAGCGAATCGAACAGCTTGCGAGCTTCTGTCCAACGCTCCTGTTCAACGCTGAAACCACCACCCTGCTTGAACGAATCCATCAACCCGGCAATTGCCACACCGTTACGACCGTGCAAATCAAACAGCAGACGTTCGAAGTTCGACGACACCATGATGTCCATCGACGGCGACAACGTAGCGTGCAGGGTTTCCTTGACGTACTGATTGCCGCTCATGAAGCGGTGCAGGATGTCGTTGCGGTTGGTGGCGACGATCAACTGGTTGATCGGCAGGCCCATGTTGCGTGCCAGGTAGCCGGCGAAGATGTCGCCGAAGTTGCCGGTCGGCACCGAGAACGACACCGAACGCGCCGGGCCGCCCAACTGCAGGGCTGCGTGGAAGTAGTAAACGATCTGGGCCATGATCCGCGCCCAGTTGATCGAGTTCACCGCCACCAGACGCGTGCCCTTGAGGAAACTCTGGTCGGCGAAGCTCGCCTTGACCATTTCCTGGCAGTCATCGAAGTTGCCTTCGATGGCGATGTTGTGAATGTTCTCGCCGAAGATGGTGGTCATCTGGCGACGCTGCACTTCGGACACACGGTTGTGCGGGTGCAGGATAAAGATGTCGACGTTTTCGCAGTGCTTGCAGCCTTCGATGGCGGCCGAACCGGTATCACCGGAGGTGGCGCCGACAATCACCACGCGCTCACCGCGCTTTTCCAGCACGTAGTCGAGCAAACGACCGAGCAGTTGCAGGGCGAAATCCTTGAACGCCAGGGTCGGGCCGTGGAACAGCTCCAGCACCCATTCGTTACCGTTCAACTGACGCAGCGGCGCGACGGCGTTGTGCGAGAACACGCCGTAAGTCTCTTCCAGAATCTTTTTGAAATCGGCATCAGGAATGCTGCCGGTGACGAACGGGCGCATCACCCGGAATGCCAGCTCGTGGTACGGCAGACCGGCCCAGGAAGCGATTTCTTCCTGGGTGAAACGTGGCAGGTTTTCCGGGACGTACAGACCGCCGTCGGTGGCGAGACCGGCCAGCAGGACGTCTTCGAAATTCAGGGCCGGTGCCTGGCCGCGGGTACTGATATAACGCATGACTGGCTCCAATAGACAGTGTTCGCAAACCCGGGCCCGCACGCAGGCCCGGTGAACGATAACGGCTTAGTTCAGGTGCTCGACGCGGATCCGTACGACCGGACCGACCACGCCTGTCAGGGCTTCGAGAGCGGCGATCGCGTCGTTCATGTGCTGTTCCAGCACACGGTGAGTCAGCAGGATCATCGGTACCAGACCGTCATGCTCTTCGACTTCTTTCTGCATGATCGATTCGATGTTGATGCCGCGCTCCGACAGGATGCTCGCGACCTGAGCCAGCACGCCCGGATGGTCCTTGGCCTGAATGCGCAGGTAGTAAGCGCTTTCGCAGGCTTCGATCGGCAGGATCGGATGCGCCGACAGCGAATCCGGCTGGAAGGCCAGATGCGGCACGCGGTTTTCCGGGTCGGAGGTCATGGCGCGAACCACGTCCACCAGGTCGGCGATCACCGACGAAGCGGTCGGCTCCATGCCAGCGCCGGCGCCGTAGAACAGGGTCGAACCGGCAGCGTCACCGTTGACCATCACCGCGTTCATCACGCCGTTGACGTTGGCGATCAGACGATCGGCCGGGATCAGCGTCGGGTGAACACGCAACTCGATGCCAGCCGCGGTGCTGCGAGCGACACCCAGGTGCTTGATGCGATAGCCCAGCGCTTCGGCGTAATTCACGTCAGCGGTGGTCAGCTTGGTGATGCCTTCGGTGTAAGCCTTGTCGAATTGCAGCGGGATGCCGAACGCGATGGAGGCCAGGATCGTCAGCTTGTGGGCTGCGTCGATGCCTTCAACGTCGAAAGTCGGATCGGCTTCGGCGTAACCCAGGGCTTGCGCCTCGGCGAGTACGTCTTCGAAGGTGCGACCCTTCTCGCGCATCTCGGTGAGGATGAAGTTGCCGGTGCCGTTGATGATGCCGGCGACCCAGTTGATGCGGTTGGCCGACAGGCCTTCACGGATCGCCTTGATTACCGGAATGCCACCGGCCACAGCCGCTTCGAATGCCACGATCACGCCTTTCTCGCGCGCCTTGGCAAAAATTTCATTACCGTGAACGGCGATCAGTGCCTTGTTCGCGGTGACCACATGCTTGCCATTCTCGATGGCCTTGAGTACCAGCTCGCGGGCAACGGTGTAGCCGCCCATCAGCTCTATAACGATGTCGATCTCAGGGTTCGTGGCCACTTCGAAGACATCGTTGGTAATCGCAATACCGGTCGTTTGGAACTGAGGCTTTGGCGTGCGCATGGCAATTTGTGCCACTTCGATACCACGCCCGGCGCGACGAGCAATTTCCTCGGCGTTGCGCTGAAGTACGTTGAAGGTTCCGCCACCGACGGTCCCTAACCCACAGATGCCTACTTTGACCGGTTTCACTGTGAACTCCCCATGAAACGGCCGACTCAAGGCCGGCCGTAAAAACAGCCGCGTGCTCGCGGCTCTCTATTAATGGCCCGGCAAATATTGCCGCCGGACCATGATCGTCAAAGGCTGGCCGTGACGATGCGAATTTACTTCGCGCCCAGCGCCAGTTTGGCGACTTGTGGCGCAGGCTGGTAGCCCGGAATGACCTGACCGTCGGCCAAAACGATAGCCGGTGTGCCATTCACGCCGATCGACTGACCGAGGGCGAATTGCTTGGAAACCGGGTTATCGCACTTGGCGGCCTTGATTTCCTTGCCATCGACCATTTTGTCCATGGCGGCTTTCTTGTCTTTCGAGCACCAGACCGCTTGCAGCTGTTCGTCACCCGGCGAGCCCAGGCCCTGGCGCGGGAACGCCACGTAACGCACTTCGATGCCGCGCTTGTTCAGCTCAGGCACTTCGGCGTGCAGTTTGTGGCAGTACGGGCAGGTGGTGTCGGTGAACACGGTGATGTGCGATTTGGTTTCGCCGATGGCCGGGTAAACCACGGTCTCCGCGACCGGAATCTCGTTGACCAGCTTGGAAATGCCCAGGCGTTCGGTCTTCTCGGTCAGGTTGACCGGTTTGCCGTCCTTGAGCTGGAACATGTAGCCCTGAACCACGTACTGGCCGTCTGCGCTGGCGTAGAGCACGCGGCTGCCCTTGAGTTTGACTTCATACAGACCGGGCAGCGGACTGGCGGAAATGCTTTCTACCGGCACTTCGAGCTGGAGGTTTTCCAGGCTTTTACGGATGGCTTTGTCAGCCGCGTCATCGGCGACGGCAAAGGTGCTGACCAACGCAATGGCGGCGGCGGCGAAAATCTGGGTCAGACGCATGTGAACTCCTGAAGGCGGACAAATGGGACGATCAGAACGCCCGTGCCGAAACACCGGGTCATAACCGCCCATCGTGCAAACCGGCAAAGCCTACCACATAAGGCCAGCGGGGCCGAATGCGGGTGATACAAGGGGTTGGCGAATGCTTTTCTGTGGGAGCGGGCTTGCTCGCGAATGCGGTGTGTCAGTCGACATTATATTTGACTGACACACCGCATTCGCGAGCAAGCCCGCTCCCACAGGGAATTGTGATCAGCCACGCGGGTGGTGTTTGGCGTGCAGGTCTTGCAAACGGGCGCGGGCGACGTGAGTGTAGATCTGGGTGGTCGACAGGTCGCTGTGGCCGAGCAGCATTTGCACCACCCGCAAATCGGCACCGTGGTTGAGCAAATGTGTGGCGAAGGCATGGCGCAAGGTGTGCGGCGACAGCGACTTGCCGATCCCGGCGACTTTGGCCTGATGCTTGATCCGGTGCCAGAAGGTCTGGCGGGTCATCTGCTCGCCGCGCTGGCTGGGAAACAGCACATCGCTGGGACGCCCGCCGAGCAGCTCGCCACGGGCGTCGCGCATGTAACGCTCGACCCAGACAATCGCCTCCTCACCCATCGGCACCAGGCGCTCCTTGCTGCCCTTGCCCATCACTCGCAGTACGCCCTGGCGCAGGTTGACCTGCTCCAGTGTCAGGCTGATCAGTTCCGTCACCCGCAGGCCGCAGGCGTAAAGCACTTCGAGCATGGCGCGGTCCCGCTGGCCGATGGCTTCGCTCAAGTCGGGCGCCTTCAGCAGCGCCTCCACATCGGCTTCTGACAAGGATTTGGGCAACGGCCTGCCGAGTTGAGGCATATCGACGCGTAACGTCGGATCGACCGCGATCAACTTTTCCCGCAGCAAATAGCGATAGAAACCACGCACGCCGGAGAGAAACCGTGCGGTTGAGCGAGGTTTGTAGTTTTGCTCCAGACGCCAGGCCAAGTGATCGAGGATCAATTCGCGGCCGGCGTTGATCAACTCCAGCCCCTTCTCCTGCAACCAGCCGTTGAACAAGGCCAGGTCGCTGCGATAGGCATCGCGGGTGTTATCGGAAAGACCTTTCTCCAGCCATAGCGCATCGAGAAACTGGTCTATCAAAGGATGATCGATGGCGGGCATAAAGGCTCAGGCAGGACCGACAGTACGGCCAAGGAAGATAAATCGCAGGCAACAAAAAAGCAGCCCGTAGGCTGCTTTTTTCTGCATCGGAAGCTGGACTTAAGCCAGTTTTTCCTTGATGCGAGCTGCTTTACCGGACAGGTCACGCAGGTAGTACAGCTTGGCTTTACGTACGTCACCGCGACGTTTAACGGCCATGCTGTCGATTTGCGGGCTGTAGGTCTGGAAAGTACGCTCTACGCCAACACCGTTGGAGATTTTACGAACGGTGAAAGCACTGTTTACGCCGCGGTTACGCTTGGCGATAACAACACCTTCGAACGCTTGCAGACGCGAACGGTCGCCTTCCTTCACTTTCACCTGAACGACAATGGTGTCGCCCGGGGCAAAGGTAGGGATTTCTTTGGTCATCTGCTCTGCTTCGAGTGCAAGGATGATTTTGTTAGTCATGCTGTGCTCCTAAGGTAAATCAACGGACTTACCATCGATACGTTGTTAACTATCGTCCCGCTCGCGGATGTATTCCTCGAGCAGCTTCTTCTCTTCTCCAGAAAGCGAGCGGCTTTCCAGAAGATCGGCGCGTCGTTCAAAGGTCCTACCAAGGGACTGCTGTAAACGCCAACGCCGGATGTGCGCGTGATTGCCACTTAGCAATACGTCGGGAACACGCTGATCCGCATACACCTCCGGTCGGGTATAGTGCGGGCAATCCAGCAAACCATCCGTAAAGGAATCTTCCTCGGCGGAGTCCGCATGCCCTAAAGCTCCAGGCAGCAGTCGTGTAACCGCATCGATCAGGACCATCGCCGGCAGCTCGCCGCCAGACAGTACATAGTCGCCAATCGACCACTCTTCATCGACATGAGCATCAATAAAACGCTCGTCAATGCCTTCATAGCGGCCGGCAATCAGGATCAATGCATCCAGATTCGCCAACTCGCGTACCGCCGCCTGAGTCAGTTGACGGCCTTGGGGGGACAGGTAAATCACCTTCGCCGCCTCCCCGGCTGCTGCCTTGGCCTGAACCAGAGCATCTTCCAGGGGCTTGATCTTCATCACCATGCCCGGACCACCGCCAAATGGGCGATCATCCACAGTGTGATGTCGATCCGTCGTGTAGTCTCGCGGGTTCCAACAGGTGAGCTGCAAGAGCCCCTGTTTCACCGCCCGACTGGTGATGCCGTACTCGCTGATGGCGGAGAACATCTCGGGAAACAAACTGATCACTTCTACGCGCAAGTTAGCCACGCTTAGAAGTCCGCGTCCCAATCCACCTTCATCTCGCCTGCGACCAGGTCGACGGCCAACACGCATTGCTCCGTATAGGGCAACAGGCGTTCGCGATCATCCAGGCTGCCAGCGCAAGGCTTGACCACCATTACATCATTGGCGCCGGTTTCCAGAAGATGATCGATTTTCCCGAGCAATTGCCCAAGTTGATCAATAACCTTCAGACCTTCCAGCTGGTACCAGTAGTACTCGCCGTCGGTCAATTCAGGGAACAGGTTGCGCGGCACGCAGATCTCATAACCGGCCAGAAGACGCGCTTCTTCACGATCATCGAGACCCTTGAGCTTTGCGACCAGGAACTTGTCGTTCCCACGTCCGCTGACCAGCTCGACCTGTTTCACATTGCCTTCGCGCTTGAGCGTCCAGGTTTTGTACTGCAACAGGTTTTCAGTCGGATCAGTAAAGGAATAAACCTTCACTTCGCCGCGAACGCCATGAACAGAATAAATCTTGCCGATAACGATCAAATCATCAGCAACAGCTGGCGTCGCGCTCATATTGCTCAGGCCGCAGCCTTAGCAGCGTCCTTCAACAACTGAGCAACACGCTCAGAAGGTTGTGCACCAACGCTCAGCCAGTAGGCTACGCGCTCTTGGTTCACGGACAGACGGACTTCTTGACCACGAGCAACAGGGTTGAAGAAACCAACCTGTTCCTTGTGCGAACCGTCGCGCGGGTTGCGGCTGTCGGTTACGGTCAAGTGGTAAAACGGGCGCTTTTTGGAGCCGCCAAGGGCAAGACGGATTGTTAGCATGTGAACATCGTTCCTGTAGTCGGTGCTGCAAATCTAAAGGCACAGCGGGCATAGGTGCCCGAAAGGCCGCATATTCTAAGGAATATCCGGACTTTTGCAAATGACTTTTTCCGGCGGCCTATCGGACGCCATCCAGATTTGCTATAGAGCCGTCGTTGAAAACGGCCAGTCAGCTCCCGCCAAGTGCGGGTTTGCTGGAGATCCCACTTCCTTGTGGGGCTGCGCAAGAGCAAGCCCTTGCGCGAATTCTTTACATTTTCGGCATGCCGCCGCCGGGCAACATACCGCCCATGCCGCGCATCATTTTGGCCATTCCGCCTTTCGCGGAGAACTTCTTCATCATCTTCTGCATCTGCTTGTGCTGCTTGATCAAGCGACCGATGTCCTGCACCTGGGTGCCGGAACCCATGGCAATCCGGCGCTTGCGCGAACCGCTGATCATCTCAGGGTCGCGGCGCTCGGCCGGGGTCATGGAATTGATGATGGCTTCCATCTGCTTGAATTGTTTCTCTGCCGCGCCCTGGGCGTTGCCCATCTGCGCCAGGTTCACGCCGCCGATGTTCGGCAGTTTGTCCATGAGGCCGCCAAGGCCGCCCATGTTCTTCATCTGTTGCAACTGATCGCGGAAGTCTTCGAGGTCGAAGCCCTTGCCCTTCTTCAGCTTCTTGGCCAGCTTGTCGGCCTTGTCCTTGTCGAGGGTCGCTTCGGCCTGTTCGATCAGGCTGAGCACGTCACCCATGCCGAGGATGCGCGACGCGATACGCTCAGGGTGGAACGGTTCGAGCGCTTCACTCTTCTCGCCCATACCGATGAACTTGATCGGCTTGCCGGTGATGGCGCGCACCGACAGCGCGGCACCGCCACGGGCATCGCCGTCGACCTTGGTCAGGATCACACCGGTCAGCGGCAGTGCATCGCCGAAGGCCTTGGCGGTGTTGGCGGCGTCCTGACCGGTCATGGCGTCAACCACAAACAGCGTTTCGACCGGGTTGATCGCGGCGTGCAACGCCTTGATCTCGCCCATCATCTCTTCGTCGATGTGCAGACGACCGGCGGTATCGACGATGACCACGTCGATGAATTTCAGTCTTGCTTCTTTAATAGCCGCTTGCGCGATCTCGACCGGCTTCTGGCTCAGGTCGGACGGGAAGAAGGTAACACCGACCTCACCCGCGAGCATTTCCAGCTGCTTGATCGCCGCCGGACGGTAAATGTCCGCGGACACGACCATGACAGACTTTTTCTTACGCTCTTTAAGGAAGCGCGCAAGTTTGCCGGCGGTGGTGGTTTTACCCGCGCCCTGCAAACCGGCCATCAGCACGACGGCTGGCGGAACGGCGCTCAGGTTCAGGTCTTCGTTGGCCGCGCCCATCAGGCTTTCGAGTTCGGCCTGGACGATCTTCACGAAGGCCTGGCCCGGCGTCAGGCTGCGCGACACCTCGGTGCCGACGGCGCGTTCCTTGACCGAATTGACGAAGTCCTTCACCACCGGCAAGGCGACGTCGGCTTCGAGCAACGCCATGCGCACTTCGCGCAGGGTGTCTTTGATGTTGTCCTCGGTCAGCTTGGCCTTGCCGGTGACATGGCGCAGCGTCTGCGAGAGACGGTCGGTTAAGTTTTCAAACATTGCGCGATCCTTTCAGGCCCTGTGTAGACCGGGATAATGGCGGCCCAGACCGGAATTAACATGTGCTCGGCGAGCCTGCGGCGTGGGCAGGTCGCGGATTATAGCGAAGACTGCGACTGGCGGACACCTCGCACTTTCGTGACATGTGGGTTCTATGCCAAACTCAGCGCCTTTCGGGCTTGCCTAACAGGATTTATGCTCCCCTTGTCACCCAGTTTGCTGACCACCCTCGCCGCCGCCTGCTTATATGCCGCTGCGACAATCTATCAGGGCACTCGTCTGGCCTCCGGCGCCAAGGCGAACAAGCGCCTGCTGGTTACGCTCGGCGTGCTGGCCGTCCTGGCCCATAGCGCCAGCCTGTTCACCCATCTATTGACACCGATCGGCCTGGGCCTGGACTTCTTCAGCGCCGCCAGCCTGATTGCCGCCGCAGTCATCGCCCTGACCCTGCTGGCCTGCTCGCGGATCCCGGTGGAAAACCTGCTTATATTACTGTTCCCGCTGGGCGCCGCGACCGTGTTGCTGGCGCAGTTCGCCCCGGCCGGGACGGTGCAGATCATCGACGAAGAGCCGGGCATCCTCGCGCACATCCTGCTGTCGATCCTCGCGTATGGCATGTTCACCATCGCGGTGTTCCAGGCCTTGCTGTTGCTGGTTCAAGACCATCAGCTCAAGCACAAGCATCCGTCCGGGCTGATCAAGAACTTCCCGCCGCTGCAAACCATGGAAAGCCTGCTGTTCGGTTTCCTCTGGGCCGGCTGGACCTTGCTGTCACTGTCGCTGATCTCTGGCTGGCTGTTCGTCGACAACCTGTTCGCCCAGCACCTGGTGCACAAAACTCTGCTGGCGTGCCTGGCCTGGATCGTCTTTAGTGTGCTGCTCTGGGGTCGTAACCGCCTCGGCTGGCGCGGACACAAGGCCATTCGCTGGACCCTCGCCGGTTTCTGCCTGCTGATGCTGGCGTATTTCGGCAGCAAGCTGGTTCGTGAATACATCCTGCACATCTGACGGGCGGCATTAATGGACGACTTGCCCATAGGGCCGATGCTCGCAGTAGTGGCCCTGTTGATTTTATGGTCGGGGCTGTTTACCGCCATCGAGGCGGCGCAGCAGCACTTGCTGGCCCATCGCACTGCCTCGCGCGCCAGCGACAAGCCGGTGGCAAAGCTGAGTTTTCCGCTCAACAGCCTGATTTTCTGTAACACCCTGTGCCGCGCGCTGGTGGTGGTCATCAGCACCTTGCTGGCGATTTTCACCTGGGCCGAAAATGGACCATGGGCGGCTTGCCTCGGCGCTGGCGTGATTCTGCTGGTATTCGCCGACTACCTGCCGCGCACCCTCGCCGCCCGCTACCCCGACGCAATCCTGGCCCTGGGCAACACCTTGCTCGGCGTGCCGTTGAAAATCATCTACCCGGCCGCCTGGCTGCTTAACGGCGTCAGCCAGTTGCTGATGCGACCGTTTGCCCGCAAAACCAACGTGGTGCAGCAGAGCGAGGACGAGACGCCGAATGATCGGCGCGACGACCTGGAACACCCTGTCTCTCGCCCGCACCCGGTGTCGGGCATCCACGCGCTGGACAACATCACGGTCAACGACATTCTGGTGCCGCGCAGTGACGTCGACGGGATCAACCTGGACGACTCGATCGAAGAAATCCTCGAACAGCTTCGTGCCAATCGGCGCACGCGCCTGCCGGTTTTCCACAGCGACATCAATCAAATCGAGGCGGTGCTCAACACCCGGCAGATCCGCCATCTGTTGCCCGATGGCCGTCTGACTCGCGAAGCGCTGGAGGCAGCGTGTCACGATCCCTACTTCGTGCCGGAAAGCACCCCGTTGCAGCTGCAACTGCTGAATTTCCACAAGCAGCAGCGGCGCCTGGGCATGGTGGTCGACGAGTACGGCGAAGTGCTGGGCATCGTCACCCTGGAAGACATTCTCGAAGAAATCGTCGGCGAATTCGAAAGCCAGCACAGCCTGGACAACCCGCACATTCATCCGCAGGCCGATGGACGCCTGGTGATTGATGGCGCGGCGTCGATTCGCGACCTGAACAAAAGTCTCGGCTGGCACCTGCCCAGCGACGGCCCGAAAACCCTTAACGGGCTGGTAACCGAGGCGCTGGAGACCATTCCGGAGAGTGCGGTGTGCCTGAAGATCGGGCGTTATCGGCTGGAGATTCTGGAAACCGAGGACAATCGCGTGACGCGGGTTTTGATCTGGCACACCAGCTCTATTCCAGCCGTTATCTAAAGCCGGACAAATTCCCTGTGGTAAGGGGATTTATCTGTGGCGAGGGGATTTATCGGACCGCCGCACCGCCCCGTTGCGTTGCGAAGCAGCGCCAAAACCTGCGACCGTGCTCTACCTGATACACCGCGCATACCGATTTGACGACTGCTTCGCAGCCGGACGGGGATAAATCCCCTCGCCACAGATAAATCCCCCACCACAATTGCATTGCCAGCCTTTAATCACTTGTTGCCATCGCCAGCGCTCGGCCACTTGTTCGATCGTTAGCCGCCTTCCTATAATCGAATCCGCTTACCCAAGCCCCGCCCCACCCCCGTGCTACCCGCACTCCGCTTTAAACCCACATCCCTGGGTGTTCGACCATAATAATTCGCTCCACTGGGGCACATGACTGTCAGGGATAACCGCATGACGACCAGCACGACTTATACCGAAACCACGCCTGCGCAACCGACGAACTCCGCCACCCGTGTGGCGACCGCGAGTTTCATCGGCACCGCCATCGAGTTCTACGACTTCTACGTGTATGCCACTGCCGCGGCGCTGGTGATCGGCCCGGTGTTCTTTCCGCAGACCTCCGGCACCGCGCAGATGCTGTCGGCATTTCTCACCTTCGGTATCGCCTTCCTCGCTCGGCCGCTGGGCTCGGCGCTGTTCGGCCACTTCGGTGACCGCATCGGGCGCAAATCAACCCTGGTTGCCTCGCTGCTGCTGATGGGCGTGTGCACCACGCTGATCGGCGTGCTGCCGGGTTACGACAGCATCGGCGCCTGGGCGCCGATCCTGCTCTGCGTGCTGCGCTTCGGCCAGGGTTTGGGATTGGGCGGCGAATGGGGCGGCGCGGCATTGCTGGCGACGGAGAATGCGCCCAAAGGCAAACGCGCCTGGTTCGGCATGTTTCCGCAGCTCGGCCCTTCGATTGGCTTTCTCGCCGCCAATGGCCTGTTTCTGACGCTGGCAATGACGCTGAACGACGAACAGTTCCGTTCGTGGGGCTGGCGGATTCCGTTCCTGCTCAGCGCCGCGCTGGTGATGGTGGGCTTGTACGTGCGCCTCAAGCTGCACGAAACGCCGGTGTTCGCCAATGCCATGGCGCGTCAGGAGCGGGTGAAGATCCCGCTGGTCGAGCTGTTCAGCCAATACTGGGCACCGATGCTGTTGGGCGCCGGTTCGATGGTGGTGTGCTACGCGCTGTTTTACATCTCGACGGTGTTTTCGTTGAGTTATGGTGTGTCGACGCTCGGCTACACCCGCGAAACCTTCCTCGCCCTGCTGTGCTTCGCCGTGCTGTTCATGGCCGCCGCTACGCCGTTGTCGGCCTGGGCCAGTGACCGTTACGGGCGCAAACCGGTGCTGATCATCGGTGGCGTGCTGGCGATTCTGTCCGGGTTCCTGATGGAGCCACTGCTGACCCAGGGTTCGACCTGGGGCGTGGCGCTGTTTCTGTGCATCGAGCTGTTTCTGATGGGCGTGACGTTCGCGCCGATGGGGGCGCTGCTGCCGGAACTGTTTCCGACGCATGTGCGCTATACCGGAGCCTCAGCGGCTTACAACCTGGGCGGTATTGTCGGAGCCTCGGCGGCGCCGTTCTTCGCACAGAAGCTGGTGGCGATGGGCGGTTTGAGTTATGTCGGCGGGTATGTGTCGGGGGCGGCGGTGCTGAGTTTGATTGCGGTGCTGTGCCTGAAGGAGACGCGGCATAACGATTTGAATCGGGTTGCCTGATAGGAAAAGCTTCGCGGGCAAGCCTCGCTCCTACAAGGGATCACACTGGACCTGTAGGAGCGAGGCTTGCCCGCGAAGGCCGCGCCTCGGTTTACAGCTCTACAACAACAGCCTGAGAAGCACGGGTCGCTTTAGCCCGAGCAGCCTCGATCGACTCATCCCGCGCCAACGCCACACCCATCCGCCGCTGACCATTCACCTCAGGCTTGCCGAACAGACGCAAGGCCGTATCCGGCTCGCTCAACGCAGCACCCAGGTTGGCGAAGGCGGTCTGGGTCGATTGCCCTTCCACCAGAATCACCGCCGAAGCCGAAGGCCCGAACTGACGAATCAACGGAATCGGCAGGCCCAGAATGGCCCGCGCGTGCAGCGCGAATTGCGACAGGTCCTGAGAAATCAGAGTCACCAGACCCGTGTCATGCGGGCGCGGCGACACTTCGCTGAACCACACCTGATCGCCTTTGATGAACAGCTCGACACCAAACAGACCACGACCGCCCAAGGCTTCAGTGACCGCCTTGGCCACGCGCTCGGATTCCGCCAGCGCAACCGGGCTCATGGCTTGCGGCTGCCAGGATTCCTGGTAGTCGCCCTTCTCCTGACGGTGACCGACCGGCGCGCAGAAGGTGGTGCCGCCGACGTGACGCACGGTCAGCAGGGTGATTTCGTAGTCGAAGTCGATGAAACCTTCGATGATCACGCGACCTTTACCGGCGCGGCCGCCTTCCTGGGCGTAATCCCACGCGGTTTTCACGTCATCGGCGCTGCGCAGCAGGCTCTGGCCTTTGCCCGACGAACTCATGACCGGCTTGACCACGCACGGGAAACCCAGGTCCTGAACGGCCTTGCTGTAGTCCTCGAAGGTATCGGCGAAGTAGTACGGCGAGGTCGGCAGATCCAGCTCTTCAGCGGCCAGTCGACGGATGCCTTCACGGTTCATGGTCAGTTGCGCGGCGCGTGCAGTCGGGATCACGGTGAAGCCTTCGGCTTCCAGTTCGACCAGGGTTGCGGTGGCGATGGCTTCGATTTCCGGCACGATGAAATGCGGCTTCTCGGCTTCGATTACCGCACGCAGGGCGGCGCCGTCGAGCATGTTGATCACGTGGCTGCGATGGGCGACTTGCATGGCCGGCGCGTTGGCGTAGCGATCCACGGCAATCACTTCAACGCCCAGGCGTTGCAGCTCGATCACCACTTCCTTGCCCAACTCGCCACAGCCACACATCAATACGCGGGTCGCGGTGGGCGACAATGGAGTTCCGATACGGGTCATCTCAGGTCCTCTATGGAGCGGATCATCGAGGGTCGCGCCGTGATTGACCTATAAAAGCCTGCGCGCTTCCCATGGGGAGAAAGCGCGGCATTTTACATGAACCTGAGGGTTTGGCTTCAGCCGCTTATGCAGGAGCGATCTTGCTCGCGAAGATCGTTAACGATAACGCGTAAAACCAGGAATATAGCGGCGTCCTTGGGTTTTTCGCGAGCAAGCTCGCTCCTACAGGGAAAGCAATCAACTGTCGGACTTGCTACCGATCATCCAGATCAACCCACTCGATTTGGCCCGCTCATGACACAACCCCAACACCTTGCGCCGCTCTTCATTGTCCATCCGGCTCCAGCGCGTGATTTCTTCCACCGTGCGCTGGCACCCGGTGCAAATGTCATCGTCGTCCAGCGCACAGATATTCACGCAGGGCGATCGCACCGGGCGTTCGGGCGTGTTCATTCTTCCTGCTCGACCAGATCGCGGGCATAACGCTGCGAGTTATGCACATAGTGCGCAGCGCTGGCCTCCAGCATCTTCTTTTGTGCCTCGGTCAACTCACGAACAACCTTGCCCGGCGAGCCCATGACCAGCGAACCATCCGGAATTTCCTTGCCTTCGCCGATCAGCGAGTTGGCGCCGATGATGCAGTTCTTGCCAATCTTCGCACCGTTGAGAATCACCGCGTTAATGCCGATCAGGCTGTAATCGCCGACGGTGCAGCCGTGAAGCATGGCGTTGTGGCCGATGGTCACGCCAGTGCCGATGGTCAGCGGGTAGCCCATGTCGGTGTGCATCACGGTGCCGTCCTGGACGTTGCTGTTCTTGCCGATCAGGATCAATTCGTTGTCGCCACGCAGCACCGCGTTGAACCAGACGTTGGCGCCCTCTTCCAGTTTGACCTTGCCCACCAGCACGGCGTTGGGGGCGACCCAGCTCTGCGGATGGGTCTCGACACGGGCGTCGCCCAGGCGGTATTTCATCGTGTTGTCCTCAGGCTCAGGCAGCCGCGGTTTCACGCCATACGAACGATGGCTTCAGGTGTTGATAAAACTCTTGGGAGGCTGATGAAGGCTGATCCTGGCGTCATAGAGCAGGTTGATCAACTCGACGATCATGATCGCCGTCAGGCCCCAGATCTTGTATTCGCCATAACGATAACTCGGCACGTACCAGCTATGCCCTTGGTAATCGATGCGATGGGTATGTTCGCGCGGGTCCTTGCGGAAGAACTCCAGGGGCACGCTGAACACGGCGGCGATCTCGGCATCGTTGGCCCGGTACTCGACGAAATCCGGAATCACGCCGACATAAGGCGTGACCTTGATGCCGTGCAGGGAGATCAGCGGGCTCAGCGGTCCGATCACTTCGACCAGTCCCGGTGGCAGGCCGATTTCTTCTTCGGCTTCGCGCAGCGCGGTGAAAATCAGGTCCGGGTCTTCCGGGTCGCGGCGTCCGCCGGGGAAGGCAACTTCGCCGCCATGGGTCGAGAGCCCGCTGGCGCGCAGGGTGAGAACCAGTTCCGGTTCATCACTGCGAGTGATGGGCACCAGTACCGCGGCCTCAGGGAAACGCGTGTCGGTTTCCAGTGTGCGTGGGGTGTGGTTACTTACTCGATGCAGTAGCTCGTCCAGCATGAGTCTTCTCGATTTATTCTCTACTTCGCATCATGCACCAATCACACCCACCGCCCAACCCCCGAACTGCCGCGTGTCGCGAAACGACAACTTGCCGACAGACACCGCCGCACGCCAAGATAGGCGCAGCATTCAGGAACCCAAGCATGAAATTTTGCAGTCAGTGCGGCAACCCGGTGACACAACGCATTCCGGAAGGTGATTCGCGTCTGCGTTTCGTCTGTGACAGCTGTCACGCGATCCACTACCAGAACCCCAATATCGTCGCCGGCTGCGTGGCGACCTGGGGCTCGAAAGTGTTGCTGTGCCGACGCGCCATCGAGCCACGGCTCGGTTACTGGACCCTGCCCGCCGGTTTCATGGAGAACGGCGAAACCATCGAGCAGGCGGCCATTCGCGAAACAGCTGAAGAAGCCTGTGCGCGGGTGCGCAACCTGAGCATCTATACGTTGATCGACGTGCCGCACATCAGTCAGGTGCATGTGTTCTTTCGCGCCGAGCTGGTGGACCTGGATTTTTCCGCCGGCCCCGAGAGCCTGGAAGTGGCACTTTTCGACGAAGCCGACATCCCGTGGTCCGACCTGGCTTTCCGCACGGTGGGCCGTACCTTAGAATGCTTCTTCGCTGACCGGCGGACCGAGGTCTACCCTGTGCGGTCCGAGTCGATCCCGCCGCTTGCTCAGCCTGTCATTATCTGATTTCAATCGGAACCTGCGCAGACGTTAAAAGATCGCAGCCTGCGGCAGCTCCTACCCATAAAATAGCCGCGACACCTTTCAGGGATATCGTTTCAATGCGCTGGTTGCTTGCCGTGTTTTGCTTGTCGTTCGTTGCCCTGTCACAGGCTTCCGTTGCGGAAACCCTGGACGGCAAAGTCATCGAAAAAGTCCTGGTTCTCAAGTCCACCCATCAATTGCAATTGATCAACGACGGCAAGCCGCTCAAGACCTATCGCATTTCCCTGGGCAAACGCCCCAAGGGGCCGAAACTGATGGAGGGCGACAAACGCACGCCGGAAGGTTTCTACTGGATTGACTGGCGCAAGACCAGCGACCGTTTCAACCTGGCGATGCACATTTCCTACCCGAACATCAGCGACTCCGCCCGCGCCCGCCGTGAAGGCGTCGCGCCTGGCAGCATGATCATGATCCACGGCACGCCGGACACCGAAGACACCCCTGAGGACCTGTTCCATACCCTGGACTGGACCGACGGCTGCATCGCCATGCGCAATATGGACATGCGTGAAATCTGGAACCTGGTGCCGGACGGCACGATGATCGAAATCCGCCCGTAGCCCGCAAAGGTTTGGAACGTTGGCGTCGGATAGTCCGCCTTCGCGAGCAAGCCCGCTCCCACATTGGATCCGTGTACGATACAGAACCAGTGTGGGAGCGGGCTTGCTCGCGAAGAGGCCCGCCCAGGCAATAAAAAACCCGCTGACGAAATCAGCGGGTTTTTTCATTTCAGCAGCCTGGAAAGATCAAAAATCCTCCAACCGCCACACCTCATAAGCCGGCGTCTCATAGGGATGGCTGAGTTTCAACGCGGCCACCACGGCCACGATTAACTCATCCGCCACCACCAGCTCAACCTTCCATTCCTCAACCTGTTCGACCTGCCCCGCTTCGCCAATGAACGGCTGACTGCCGTCCAGTGGACGAAACTGGCCCCGGCCCAACACCTGCCACGCGCAATGATCGTAAGCCCCGATCCGCCCACCACCGGCAGCGAACACAGCGCTCTTGACCACCTCGACATGGCTGGTCGGAACAAAAAAGCTGAGCTTGTACACGACGCTTAGTTAACCCACACGCGAGCGTTACGGAACATACGCATCCAAGGTGCGTCTTCGTTCCAGTCTTCCGAACGCCACGAGTTCTGCACGGCGCGGAACACACGTTCCGGGTGCGGCATCATGATCGTTACGCGACCGTCGCGGCTGGTCAAACCGGTGATCCCGCGCGGCGAGCCGTTCGGGTTGGCCGGGTAGCTTTCGGTGACCTTGCCGTGGTTGTCGACGAAACGCATTGCCACGCAACCCGACAGATCGGCTTCCAGCAGCGCCTCTTCGCTTTCGAACTCGGCATGACCTTCACCGTGTGCGATGGCGATCGGCATGCGCGAACCGGCCATGCCCTGCAGGAAGATCGAGTTCGACTCCTGGACCTGAACCATTGCCACGCGGGCTTCGAACTGCTCGGAACGGTTACGCACGAAGTGCGGCCAGAACTCGCTGCCCGGGATCAGCTCGTGCAGGTTGGACATCATCTGGCAACCGTTGCACACGCCGAGGGTGAAGCTGTCGTTGCGTTCGAAGAAGCCCTGGAAGGCATCGCGAGCACGGCTGTTGAACAGCGCGGACTTGGCCCAGCCTTCACCGGCACCCAACACGTCGCCGTAGGAGAAACCGCCGCAGGCCACCAGGCCTTTGAACTCGTTCAGGTCGACACGGCCGGCCAGAATGTCGCTCATGTGCACGTCGATCGCGTTGAAACCGGCGCGGTCGAACGCGGCCGCCATTTCCACCTGGCCGTTGACGCCCTGCTCGCGCAGCACGGCAACCTGTGGGCGGATGCCTTTCTTGATGTAAGGCGCGGCGACGTCCTGGTTGACGTCGTAGCTCAGCTTGACGCTCAGGCCCGGGTTGTCTTCTTCCAGCAGCACGTCGAACTCTTGTTCGGCGCAGTCGGCGTTATCGCGCAGACGCTGGATCTGGTAGCTGGTTTCAGCCCACTGACGTTGCAACAGACGACGCTGACCTTCGAAAACAGTGTCACCGTTAAAGGTGATGTTGATCTCGCCGTTGTTCATCGGCTGACCGATCACCGACACGCAGTCGCCCAGGCCAGCAGCGCTGAACTGCGCGAGGATGTCCGGGGTGGCGTCCTGACGAACCTGAATCACGGCGCCCAGTTCTTCGTTGAACAGGATCGCGGCGATGTCGGCGGAGGTTTCCGCCAGGCCGTCGAGGTTCAGGCTCAGACCGCAGTGGCCGGCGAAGGCCATTTCCACAACGCTGGTCAACAGACCACCGTCGGAACGGTCGTGGTAAGCCAGCAGGTGACCGTCGGCGTTGAGGCCCTGGATCACGGCGAAGAAGGCCTTGAGGTCTTCGGAATCGTCAACGTCCGGCGCTTGCGAACCGAGCTTGCCGTGAACCTGAGCGAGGATCGAAGCGCCCATGCGGTTCTGGCCACGGCCCAGATCGATCAGGATCAGGTCGGTGGTGCCCTTGTCCATGCGCAGTTCCGGGGTCAGGGTCTGACGGATGTCAGCCACTGGCGCGAAACCGGTCACGATCAGGGACATCGGCGAGGTGACAGTCTTGTCTTCGCCGTTGTCGTTCCAGCGCGTGGCCATGGACATTGAGTCCTTGCCCACCGGAATGGTGATGCCCAGCTCAGGGCACAGTTCCATGCCGACCGCTTTCACGGTGTCGTACAGACGCGCGTCTTCACCCGGGTGGCCGGCGGCGGACATCCAGTTCGCCGACAGTTTGATGTCGGAGATCTTGTTGATGCGCGAAGCGGCGATGTTGGTCAGGGTTTCGCCGATGGCCATGCGGCCCGACGCCGGAGCGTCCAGCAGAGCCAGCGGAGTACGCTCGCCCATGGCCATGGCTTCACCGGTGTAGACGTCGAAGCTGGTGGCGGTGACGGCAACGTCGGCCACCGGAACCTGCCACGGACCGACCATTTGATCACGGGCCACGAGGCCGGTGATGGTGCGGTCGCCGATGGTGATCAGGAAGCTTTTGCTCGCCACGGCCGGGTGATGCAGAACGCGTTCGACGCAGTCGGCAATTTCCAGCGTGCTCGGATCGAAATCGTCGCCCAGTTCGTTTTCGCGAACGGCCGAACGGTGCATGCGCGGGGCTTTGCCCAGCAGCACTTCCAGCGGCATGTCGACCGGGCTGTTGCCGAAGTGGCTGTCGGTAACAGTCAGCTGCGGCTCGGCAGTGGCTTCGCCGACCACGGCAAACGGGCAACGCTCACGTTCGCAGATCGCCTGGAAGCGTTCGAAGTCCGCCGGGCCAACCGCCAGAACGTAACGTTCCTGGGATTCGTTACTCCAGATTTCGTGCGGGGCCATGCCCGGCTCGTCGTTTGGAATGTTGCGCAGTTCGAAGCGACCGCCACGGTTGCCGTCGTTCACCAGTTCCGGGAAGGCGTTGGACAGACCGCCCGCGCCGACGTCGTGGATGAAGCTGATCGGGTTTTTGTCGCCCAGTTGCCAGCAACGGTCGATCACTTCCTGGCAGCGACGTTCCATCTCAGGGTTTTCGCGCTGTACGGAAGCGAAGTCCAGGTCAGCCGAGCTGGTGCCGGTGGCCATGGAGGAAGCCGCGCCGCCGCCCAGACCGATCAACATCGCCGGGCCGCCGAGCACGATCAGCTTGGAGCCGACGGTGATTTCGCCTTTCTGTACGTGTTCGGCACGGATGTTACCCATGCCGCCGGCCAGCATGATCGGCTTGTGGTAACCACGAACTTCGTCGCCACGCGGGGTGGTGATCGACTGTTCGAAGGTACGGAAGTAACCGGTCAGGGCCGGACGGCCGAATTCGTTGTTGAACGCGGCGCCACCCAGTGGGCCTTCGATCATGATGTCCAGCGCCGTGACGATGCGCTCAGGCTTGCCGTACGGCACTTCCCACGGCTGTTCGAAGCCAGGGATCTGCAGGTTCGATACGGTGAAACCGGTCAGGCCAGCCTTTGGCTTGGCGCCGCGACCGGTAGCGCCTTCGTCGCGAATCTCGCCACCGGAACCGGTGGATGCGCCCGGGAACGGGGCAATCGCGGTCGGGTGGTTGTGGGTCTCGACTTTCATCAGGATGTGCACCGGTTCCTGCACCGCGCCGTACTGGCGGGTTTCAGGGTCCGGGAAGAAACGGCCGGCGACGTTACCGACGATCACCGAAGCGTTGTCCTTATAAGCGGACAGAACGCCTTCGCTGTGCATCTGGTAAGTGTTCTTGATCATGCCGAACAGGCTTTTTTCCTGGCTCTGACCGTCGATGTCCCAACTGGCGTTGAAGATCTTGTGACGGCAGTGCTCGGAGTTCGCCTGGGCGAACATCATCAGTTCGATGTCGTGGGGATTGCGCTTCAAACCAACGAAGGCGTTGACCAGGTAGTCGATCTCGTCTTCGGCCAGGGCCAGGCCCAGCTCGGTGTTGGCTTTTTCCAGCGCGGCGCGGCCGCCACCCAGCACGTCGATCGCGGTCAGCGGCTTCGGCTCGGCGTGGCTGAACAGGCCGGCGGCCTGTTCGAGGTTGCCCAATACGATCTGGGTCATGCGGTCGTGCAGCGCATCGGAGATCAGCTGCGCGTCGGCGTCGCTGAACTGGCCGGCCACGTAGAACGCGATACCGCGCTCCAGGCGCTGGATCTTGCTCAGGCCGCAATTGCGAGCGATGTCGCTGGCTTTACTGGACCACGGCGAGATGGTGCCGAAACGCGGCAACACCAGGAACAGGCGACCGGTCGGCTCTTGTACCGGAACGCTTGGACCGTACTTCAGAAGGCGCGCGAGCACCTGCTGTTCGTCGCCGGTCAGGACGCCGGTCACTTCGGCGAAGTGAGCGAATTCAGCATACAGGCCGCTGACAGCCGGGACCTTCTGGCTCAGTTGCTCAAGGAGTTTGCTGTGGCGAAAGGCAGAAAGGGCAGGAGCGCCGCGCAGGATCAACATCTTCGGGACAGCCTCGGGAAGGGGTGTGCTTTGAGGCCGTGCATTCTAGCCTAAACAGCCCGCGACATCACCCGAAACGGTACGCATGGCCGTACCCGAACGTCGGGCCGGGTATTTGCGCCTGAAACAGCGCTTCGCAGGGGGTTATTTTTACTGTCATAAATTGTCGTTCGGGCCCATTCCTGCGGGCTCCAGAGCGGTTTCCAACTCCCTAGCAGACAAGGCCTTCGCTGTCGAGATATGGCGCTCGTGGTCCTTTGCGTATACTGCGCAAATGTTTTCCCCAACGGCTTTGCGTCCGCGGTACGCCAAATGGCTGATCGCAACCGGACTCTTCCTGGTGCTCAGTGGCTGTGTTGATAAACCCAACACGCTGGAGCGCGTAAAGGAGGATGGCGTGCTGCGGGTGGTTACCCGAAACAGCCCCGCCACCTACTTTCAGGATCGCAACGGTGAAACCGGCTTCGAATACGAGCTGGTGAAGCGCTTCGCCGACGATCTGGGGGTCGAACTCAAGATTGAAACCGCCGACAACCTCGACGACCTGTTCAATCAGGTGGGCAAGCCCAACGGGCCGGTGATCGCTGCGGCCGGCCTGGTCAGCAGCGAAGCGCGCAAGAAGCAGGTGCGGTTTTCCCACGCCTACCTGGAAGTCACCCCGCAGATCATCTATCGCAACGGCCAATCGCGGCCGACCGATGCAAAAGATCTGGTCGGCAAAAAGATCATGGTGCTCAAGGGCAGCACCCACGCCGAGCAATTGGCGCAGCTGAAACGGAAATTTCCCGGCATCGAATACGAAGAGTCCGACGCGGTTGAAGTCGTCGACCTGCTGCGCATGGTGGATGAAGGCCAGATCGATCTGACGTTGGTCGACTCCAACGAAGTGGCGATGAACCAGGTCTACTTCACCAACATTCGGGTCGCCTTTGACCTGGGTGACGCCAGCAACCAGAGCTGGGCGGTGGCGGCCGGCGACGACAACAGCTTGCTTAACGAGATCAACGACTATCTCGACAAGGTCAAGAAAAATGGCACCTTGCAACGCCTGAAAGACCGCTATTACGGGCACGTCGATGTGCTCGGCTACATGGGTGCCACCACCTTCGCCCAGCACTTGCAGCAACGGCTGCCCAAGTACGAGCCGCACTTCAAGGCCTATGCCAAGCAAGAGAAAGTCGACTGGCGCCTGCTGGCGGCGGTCGGTTATCAGGAATCCCTCTGGCAACCGGCTGTCACGTCGAAGACCGGCGTCCGCGGCCTGATGATGCTGACCCAGAACACCGCGCAGGCCATGGGCGTGTCCAATCGCCTGGACCCCAAACAAAGCATCATGGGCGGCGCCAAGTACCTGGCCTACATGAAGGAACAGCTGGACGAATCGATCCAGGAACCGGACCGCACCTGGTTTGCACTGGCGGCCTACAACGTCGGCAGCGGTCACCTGGACGACGCGCGCAAACTGGCGGCCAAGGAAGGGCTGAACCCGGACAAGTGGCTGGACGTGAAGAAGATCCTGCCGCGCCTGTCCGAGAAGAAGTGGTACAGCAAAACCCGCTACGGCTACGCCCGCGGCGGCGAGCCGGTGCATTTCGTGGCGAACATCCGTCGCTACTACGACATCCTGACGTGGGTAACGCAGCCGCAGCTTGAGGGTAATCAGGTCGCCGAGGGCAATCTGCATGTGCCGGGGGTCGACAAGACCAAACCGAGCCAGGAAACCCCGCAGCTTTAATGTCACCCCCAAATCAATTGTGGGAGCGGGCTTGCTCGCGAATGCGGTGTATCAGTCGACATCAACTTTGACTGACACAACGCATTCGCGAGCAAGCCCGCTCCCACATTTTGGTTTTGTTCGACTTAGGGTTTTGCTGCGGCCAGGATCAAAGCTTTCATCTCCGACACCGCCGACTTGAACCCGACAAACAACGCATGCGCCACCAGCGCATGGCCGATGTTCAGTTCGTTGATGCCCTTGATCGCCGCAACCGCCTCTACGTTGTGATAGTGCAAACCATGGCCGGCATTGACGATCAGCCCCTGGGCCAGGCCAAACGCCACGCCATCCGCCACACGCTTCAGCTCTTCAGCCACGTCCGTTGGCGTCTCGGCGTCCGCATAACGACCGGTGTGCAATTCAATCGCCGGGGCGCCGACGCGGCGGGACGCTTCGATCTGCCGCTCGTCTGCATCGATGAAAAGCGAGACTTCGCAACCGATCTTCGCCAGGCGATCCACCGCTGCCTTGATCCGCGCCTCCTGCCCCGCCACGTCCAGGCCGCCTTCGGTGGTCAGCTCCTGACGGGTTTCCGGGACCAGGCAAATGTGCGCCGGATGGATGTGTTCGGCGAACGCCATCATTTCTTCGGTGACGCCCATTTCGAAGTTCATGCGGGTTTGCAGCACATCCTTGAGCACCAGAACATCGCGTTCCTGGATGTGTCGACGGTCTTCGCGAAGGTGCACGGTGATACCGTCAGCGCCCGCCTCTTCCGCGTCCAGTGCGGCCTTGACCGGATCGGGATAGCGAGTGCCCCGGGCCTGACGCAGGGTGGCAACGTGGTCGATGTTCACGCCAAGAAGAATGCGATTGCTGGTGGTCACGGAAGCGCTCCAGAAGAAGAGAAAGTTCGGTGCACAGCATACGGGGTGATCAGGGCTTGCGAAACAACTCGCGACTGACCAAGGGACGACCGCCCAAGTGAACGGCCAATGCCTGGCGCATCAAACGCTTGGCGGCGGACAACGCGCCGGGGGCTGACCAGTCGGCGTCGGCCATGGCCAGCAACTCGGTGCCGTTGAACAAACCGGGTTGCAGCAGGTAAACCTGTTCCAGACCGGCGTCCACTTGCAAACGATAGAGACCGTTCGGGGCGATGGGTTCGCCGTGGATGTCGGTAGTCAGGGCGAAACCGTAACCGAGATCGTCGAGCAAGCGCCATTCGAAGGAACGCAACAACGGCTCCAGCGGACGGCCTTCGGCCAGCGCAAGCAACGTCGCGGCGTAGTGATCGAAGACTGCGGGATGGGGGTCTTCTGATGGCAACAGGCGAATCAGTAGCTCATTGAGGTAAAGACCGCTGAACAGCGCTTCGCCGTTGAGCCAGGTGGAAACGCCGGCACTTTCCATGCGGCCGACATTCTTCAACTCCCCACGCCCCCGGAACTCGACTTCCAGCGGTACGAACGGCCGCGCGAGCGTCCCCGCCTTGCCCCGCGCACTGCGCAACACCGCCCGCAGCCGACCTTGCGGCGTGAGGAAATCCACCAAAGCGCTGTTTTCGCGGTAGGCGCGGGAGTGGAGGACGTACGCGGGTTGGCCGATGGGTGGGGTTGAGGACATGGGCGTCGAGTATCTCTATAGGGAGAATACAGCCAGTGAAAACAGAGCTATCCAATGTGGGAGCGGGCTTGCTCGCGAAGGCGGTGTATCAGTCAAAGTTGATGTCGACTGACACATTGCATTCGCGAGCAAGCCCGCTCCCACAGTGGATCGATGTGCTGCTGGATGATTTACAGGTCGCCGTAACCCAGCGAACGCAAGGCGCGCTCGTCGTCGGACCAGCCGCCCTTAACCTTGACCCAAAGGTTGAGCATGATCTTGGAGTCGAACAGCAGCTCCATATCCTTGCGCGCCTCGGTGCCGATGCGCTTGATGCGCTCGCCCTTGTCGCCAATGATGATTTTCTTCTGGCCATCGCGCTCGACGAGGATCAAGGCATGGATGTGCAGGGTTTTGCCCTGCTGCTTGAACTCTTCGATTTCCACGGTGATCTGGTACGGCAGCTCGGCGCCCAGCTGGCGCATGATTTTCTCGCGCACCAGTTCGGCGGCGAGGAAGCGGCTGCTGCGGTCGGTGATCTGGTCTTCCGGGAAGAAGTGATCGTTTTCCGGCAGGTGCTCGGCGATCACACGCTCCAGCGTGTCGAGGTTGTGCCCGTGCTGAGCCGAGATCGGCATGATCTGCGCGTTCGGCAGCTGTTCCTGCAACCAGGTCAGGTGCGGCATCAGCTCGGCTTTGTCTTCGATGCGGTCGGTCTTGTTCAGCGCCACGATCAGCGGGCCGGTCACGTACTGGACGCGCTCGAGAACCATTTGGTCTTCGTCGGTCCACTTGGTGCGATCCACCACGAAGATCACCACGTCGACGTCTTTCAACGCCGCCGAAGCGGTCTTGTTCATGTAGCGGTTCAAGGCCTTTTCGCCGCCCTTGTGCATGCCCGGGGTGTCGACGTAGATCGCCTGAACGGCGCCTTCGGTCTTGATGCCCAGCATGTTGTGGCGGGTGGTTTGCGGCTTGCGCGAGGTGATCGCCAGCTTCTGGCCGAGGATGTGGTTCAGCAGCGTGGACTTGCCCACGTTGGGACGGCCAACGATGGCAACATAGCCACAGCGTGTTGCGGTTGAATCAGTCATTGCCATTCTCCACACCCAGGGCAATCAGTGCTGCGGCGGCCGCTACCTGTTCGGCAATACGACGACTCACACCCTGACCTCGGCTTTTTTCGTTCAGTAAGGTGATTTCACATTCGACGAAGAACGTCCGGCAATGCGGCTCACCCTGGATATCCACCACTTCGTAACGCGGCAGCTCACAACCACGCGATTGCAGAAATTCCTGCAAGCGGGTTTTTGGATCTTTGTTGGTGTCGACCAGCGTCAGGCCTTCGAACTCTCCGGCCAGCCAGGCCAGCACGCGCTCGCGCGCCACGTCCATGCCGGCGTCCAGGTAGATCGCACCGATCAGCGCTTCCAGGGCATCGGCCAGAATCGACTCGCGACGGAAACCGCCGCTTTTCAACTCGCCGGAACCCAGACGCAAGTATTCGCCCAGATCGAAACCGCGAGCCAGTACAGCCAGGGTCTCACCTTTCACCAGGCGTGCGCGCAATCGCGACAACTGGCCTTCGCGGGCCAGCGGGAAGCGATCGAACAAGGCCTCGCCAGCGACGAAGTTGAGAATGGCATCACCCAGGAATTCCAGGCGTTCGTTGTTGCGCCCGGCAAAGCTGCGGTGAGTCAGGGCCAGGACCATCAGTTCCTGATCCTTGAAGGTGTAGCCGAGCTGACGCTCTAGACGGCTTAAGGAGACGCTCACGGTTTACCCACGCTGAGTTCGTGGCTGAATTCCACCGCCATCGCCGTGGTGCGGCGCAGGCTTGGGACAATTAACGCTGTGTTCAAAAATTACGTCCTGAATATCATTGTTTTCATGCGTCTGGCGCCGATTGTGCCGGTTCCAGAAATGCATTCGGCGCTGTGTTCAACAGCGCCGTGTGTGATTACTTGATCAGGCCAACCCGCGAGAAATTCGGCAGGTGACTGAGTTTGGGTTCCGGCCAGCTCATCCAGACTGCGAAGGCCTTGCCGACGATATTCTTGTCGGGAACCATGCCCAGCAGATCCTTGGGAATGCTCGGATCATCCCAGTAGCGACTGTCGTTCGAATTGTCGCGGTTGTCGCCCATCATGAAGTAGTGCCCGGCAGGCACGGTCCACGTATGGTCCGGCGAGGCGCGATAGCGGGTCATTTCCTTGCGGATCAGGTGCTCGGCGACGCCGAGTTTTTCCTTGTAGAGCTCGGCGCTGCCCAGCGTACCCGGCTCGGAACCGATCAGTTGCTCGGCAATCGACTGACCGTTGACGAACAGACGCTTGTCGGCGGTGTAGCGAATCTGGTCGCCCGGCAAGCCGACCACACGCTTGATGTAGTTGACGTTCGGATCGCTTGGGTAGCGGAACACCATCACGTCGCCGCGTTGCGGATCACCGACTTCGATGACTTTCTTGTCGATCACCGGCAGGCGGATCCCGTAAGAAAACTTGTTCACCAGAATGAAGTCGCCAACATCCAGGGTCGGTTTCATCGAGCCGGAAGGGATCTGGAACGGCTCCAACAGGAACGAACGCAGCACCAGCACGATGAACAACACCGGGAAGAACGACTTGCCGTATTCGACCAGCAACGGCTCTTTGTTCAGTTTTTCGACCACCACCCCATCAGGCTGGCTGACGCTGCCCTGATAGGAGGCAATGGCGGCACGCCGACGCGGCGCCAGGAAAACCAGATCGAGCAACGCCAACAGGCCGCAGACGAACACGGCGATGACCAGCAACAGCGGGAAATTTAGTGACATAGGACCTAACTATCCAACCTGAGCACTGCAAGGAAGGCTTCTTGTGGAATTTCCACGTTGCCGACTTGCTTCATGCGTTTCTTACCGGCCTTCTGCTTTTCCAACAGCTTGCGCTTACGGCTAACGTCACCGCCGTAGCATTTGGCCAATACGTTCTTTCTGAGTGCCTTGACCGAAGTCCGCGCAATGATCTGCCCGCCGATGGCGGCCTGGATCGCAACGTCGAACATCTGCCGTGGAATCAGTTCTTTCATCTTCTCGGTCAACTGGCGACCTTTGTAGTGCGCATTATCGCGGTGCACGATCAGCGCCAGGGCGTCGACCTTGTCACCGTTGATCAGCACATCCAGTTTCACCAGATTAGCCGATTGATAACGATCGAAATGGTAATCCAGCGAAGCGTAGCCGCGGCTGGTGGATTTCAGTCGATCGAAGAAGTCCAGGACCACTTCGTTCATCGGCAAATCGTAGGTCACCTGGACCTGAGTACCGAGGAACAGCATGTCGTGCTGCACGCCACGCTTCTCGATGCACAGGGTAATAACGTTGCCCAGGTGCTCTTGCGGCACAAGGATATTGGCCCGCACGATCGGTTCACGCATGTCTTCGATCGAAGACAGGTCTGGAAGCTTCGACGGGTTATCGACGTAAATCGTTTCGCCGGTTTTCAGCAACAGCTCGAAAATTACCGTCGGTGCCGTGGTGATCAGGTCCAGGTCGTACTCGCGCTCCAGGCGCTCCTGGATGATTTCCATGTGCAGCATGCCGAGGAACCCGCAACGGAAGCCGAAGCCCAGGGCGTCGGAGCTTTCCGGTGTGTACTGCAGGGACGAGTCGTTGAGCGTGAGCTTTTGCAGGGCTTCGCGGAAATCTTCGAAGTCGTCGGAGCTGACCGGGAACAGACCGGCGTAGACCTGCGGCTGAATGCGCTTGAAGCCGGGTAGCACGTCAACGTCCGGTGTGGAGCTCAAGGTCAGGGTGTCACCGACCGGTGCACCGTGAATGTCCTTGATACCGGCAATGATGAAGCCTACTTCGCCGGCCTTCAGGTCAACGGTGGCGGTGTGTTTCGGGTTGAAAACGCCGACGCTGTCCACCAGGTGGATCTTGCCGGTGGACTTGACCAGAATCTTGTCGCCCTTCTTCACACGACCGTGGCGCACGCGTACCAGGGAAACGACGCCCAGGTAGTTGTCGAACCAGGAGTCGATGATCAATGCTTGCAGCGGATCTTCATAGTTGCCGGTTGGCGCAGGAATGGTCTGCACCAGGCGCTCGAGCACTTCGTCGACGCCCAGACCGGTCTTGGCACTGCACTCGACAGCGTCGGTAGCGTCAATGCCGATGATTTTTTCGATTTCTTCTTTGACACGGTCCGGATCGGCCTGTGGCAGGTCGATCTTGTTCAGGACCGGCATCACTTCCAGGCCCTGCTCGATGGCCGTGTAGCAGTTGGCAACCGATTGTGCTTCTACGCCCTGACCGGCATCGACCACCAGCAACGCACCTTCACAGGCCGCCAGCGACCGGCTGACTTCGTAGGTGAAGTCAACGTGGCCCGGGGTGTCAATGAAGTTGAGCTGGTACTTGATGCCATCGCGAGCGGTGTAATACAGGGTGACGCTGTGGGCCTTGATGGTGATCCCGCGCTCACGTTCCAGGTCCATGGAGTCCAGCACCTGGGCTTCCATTTCGCGCTCGGCCAGGCCGCCGCACATCTGGATGAAGCGATCGGCCAGCGTCGACTTGCCATGGTCAATGTGGGCGATGATGGAGAAATTGCGGATATGACTCAAATCACTCACGGATCAACACTCAAAAAGGCTGCAGGCATAGCCCGCCGAAAAATAGCCGGGAATTGTACCTGATCCACGGCGCAAGCGTCACGTTCGCAGGTCAGACGGCACCTACAAAAAACGCCCCGGTCTTGCGACAGGGGCGTTTTTTATCAGCGACGAGGTCGGGAAATACCCGATATCAACCGGCCCGGCGCAGTAACCAGACCCCGGCCAGAGCGCACACACCCGCCGGCACCAGCACCGCAAACAGCGGCGAGAAACCGAACACCAGGCTTGAAGGTCCCAGCAGATCCTGGACGATGCGGAAGGTGAAACCCACCAGCACGCCAGTGAAAACCCGCTGACCGAGGGTGACCGAACGCAGCGGACCGAAGATGAAGGAGATTGCCATCAGTACCAGCGCGGCAGTGACCAGCGGTTGCAACACCTTGACCCAAAATGCCAGCCAGTAACGGCCATTGTTCAGCCCCTGATCCGCCAGGTAGTGGATATAACCCCACAGACCGGTGATCGACAACGAATCCGGCGACATCACCACGGTGCTGAGCAACTGCGGGCTCAGCGCCACGTTCCAGCGCTCGACCGGCGCCGTCACCACTTCGGTGCTCTTGTCATGGAACAGCGTGGTCGTGACATCGCTCAACTGCCAGTGATCCTTATCGAACTCCGCACGCTTGGCGAAGCTCGAGGACAGCATGTGACGCTGATCGTCGAAGCGATAACGGGTCACGCCGTACAGCAGACCGTTGGGCTGCACCGAGTTGACGTGGATGAACTCGTCACCCTGACGGTGCCACAGGCCATGCTTGGCACTTTGCGCATCGCCACTGCCCTGAGCCAGCGAGCGATTGGCCTGCGCCGTGCTTTCAGTCGCCGGCGCGATGTACTCGCCGATCAACAGACCGACCAGCATCAGCACCAACATCGGCTTCATCACCGCCCAGACGATCCGCCCGACCGACACGCCTGCTGCGCGCATGATGGTCAGTTCGCTGTGGCTGGCCAGACTGCCGAGGCCGATCAGGCAACCGATCAGCGCCGCCATCGGCAACATGTCGTAGAGACGGCGCGGCGCCGTCAGCAGCACGTAACTCAACACATCGACCAAGGTGTAGGTGTCACTGACCTCCCCCATCTCGTCGATGAAGGCAAACAGTGTGGCCAGACCGAGAATGATCCCCAGTACCGCCAGGATCGCGATGAAAACGCTGCTGCCGATGTAGCGATCGAGCTTAACCACGGGCCACCTCCAGCGCGCTGCGGCGACTTGCCCGCTTCAACTGCAAGGGTTCCCAGTAGAGCAGGCCCAGACCGATGACCAGGAAAACCCCATGCACCCACCACAGGCCCAGCGCGGGCGGGATCTTGCCCTTTTCGAGGGCGCCGCGAGCGGCAATCAGGATGCTCAGGTAAGCCATATAAAGAAGAATCGCCGGCAGCAGCTTGAGGAAACGGCCCTGGCGCGGATTGACCCGCGACAGCGGCACCGCCATCAAGGTCACGATGAAGACCAGCAACGGCAACGACAGACGCCATTGCAGTTCGGTGCGGGAACGGAGGTCGTCGCTGCCGAGCAAGGAGCTGGTAGGCATCGCGTCGCGGTCGGTGACTTCGTCGCTGACATCCGGCTTCGGCAGCAATACGCCGTACTCTTCGTACTTGATTGCACGGTAGTCGGCCTGTCCCGGGTTGCCGTCGTAGCGATAGCCATTGTCGAGAATCAGGTAGCGGTTACCGTCGGGGCGGATTTCCTGACGGCCCTTCTCGGCCACCAGCACGGAAATCCCGCGATCCTTCTTGTCGGACGAGACGTTCTTTTGCGAAATGAACACGCCGCCGAGGTGGATGCGGTCATCCGACAGCGTCTCGGTGTAGGTCACCCGGGTTCCGTCACGCAGGGCCTGGAAGCGACCCGGCTCAAGGGTATCGAACTCGGTCAGGGCGTCCTGCTTGTTCAGCAGCAACTGGAACTGATTGGCGCCTTGTGGCGCCAGGCTCAGGCTCAGCCAGGCCACAATCAGCGCAACCAGCGTGGCCGGAAACAGCGTCATGGTGAACAGACGCTGCTGGCTCATGCCGGTGGCCGACAGCACTGTCATTTCGCTTTCAAGGTACAGGCGACCGTAAGCCAGCAAAATCCCGAGGAACAGGCCCAGCGGCAGGATCAGCTGCAGGAAGCCCGGCAGACGAAAGCCCATGATCAGGAACAGCGAGCCCGGGTCCAGAAGGCCTGCTGCCGCCTGGGCGAGGTACTTGATGAAGCGCCCGCTCATGATGATGACCAGCAGCACGGCGCTGACGGCGCTCAAGGTCAACAGGACTTCGCGGGACAGATAACGGAAGACAATCAAACCAGACACTCCAGGGTTGTCAGGCTAAGGCGGCCAAACAAGCAAACGTATCAGGCAGCCCGCAAGACAGAGCCGCCGAAAAAAGTTGGCGCATTATCCTGTGATTGGGTGCGCCTGTCACTGCGCAATGCGGTGCGCACCCTCGCCCTCAACGATA
The DNA here is from genome assembly GCF_059695695.1 of Pseudomonas sp. LBUM1670. Classification (NCBI taxonomy): domain Bacteria; kingdom Pseudomonadati; phylum Pseudomonadota; class Gammaproteobacteria; order Pseudomonadales; family Pseudomonadaceae; genus Pseudomonas; species Pseudomonas sp. LBUM1670. The sequence continues at coordinate 4,674,348 of NZ_CP166783.1, forward strand.
ACGAACAATGTTGCGGCGTACCCTTTGTAGGAGCGAGCTTGCTCGCGATGGTCGTCAACGATCACGCGGGAAGCCTGACACCCCACGGTGTTCTCGGGTTCCTCGCGAGCGAGCTCGCTCCTACAGAGTCCGTCGGCACGACATTGTAGAGCCGAGGGTTGTCAGGCGCCGGTAGCGAGGTTCAAACTGCGGCCTTTGTCGCAGGCCGTGACTTGCGTCTTACTACTTATTTATAAGCAGGCTCGATCGAATGCCATCGAGCCCTTGCGTGTTGACCATCAATTCAGGTACCCGGACATGGAACTGGTTGTAAAAAGCGTTAACCCAGAAACGTTGAAAACCGCCACGCTGGTGGTCGCCGTCGGCGAAGGCCGCAAGCTCGGTGCCGTTGCCAAACAACTCGACGAACTGAGCGGCGGCGCAATCAGCGCTGTACTCAAGCGCGGCGACCTGGCTGGCAAGGTTGGCCAGAGCCTGTTGCTGCACAGCCTGCCGAACCTGAAAGCCGAACGCGTGCTGCTCGTGGGCGTGGGCAAGGACGAAGAGCTGGGCGACCGCCCGTTCCGCAAAATCATCGCCGGCGTCGTCAACACCCTTAAAGGCCTGGGCGGCAGCGATGCCGTGCTGGCGCTGGACGAAGTCGTGGTCAAGGGTCGCGACAGCTACGGCAAAACCCGTCTGCTGGCGGAAACCCTGGTGGACGGCGAATACTCTTTCGAGCAGTTCAAGAGCCAGAAAGCCGATCCTCGCGCCCTGAAGAAAGTCACGCTGGTGACCATCAAGGCCGCCCAGGCTGAAGTCGAGCGCGCCGTGGCACACGCTACTGCTATCGCCAACGGCATGGCGTTTACCCGCGATCTGGGCAACCTGCCGCCGAACATCTGCCACCCGACGTTCCTCGGCGAACAAGCGAAGAACCTCGGTAAAGAATTCAAAACCCTGAAAGTCGAAGTCCTTGATGAGAAGAAGATCAAGGAACTGGGCATGGGCTCGTTCTACGCCGTTGGCCAGGGCAGCGCCCAGCCGCCGCGTCTGATCGTCATGCAATACAACGGTGGCAAGAAATCCGAAAAGCCGTACGCTCTGGTCGGCAAAGGCATCACCTTCGACACCGGCGGCATCAGCCTGAAGCCGGGCGCCGGCATGGATGAAATGAAGTACGACATGGGCGGCGCCGCCAGCGTCTTCGGTACCCTGCGCGCCGTGCTCGAACTGAAACTGCCGATCAACCTGGTGTGCATCCTCGCCTGCGCCGAGAACATGCCGAGCGGCAACGCTTCGCGTCCTGGCGACATCGTCACCACCATGAGCGGCCAGACCGTGGAAATCCTCAACACCGACGCCGAAGGCCGTCTGGTGCTGTGCGACGCCCTGACCTACTCCGAGCGTTTCAAGCCACAAGCCGTGATCGACATCGCGACCCTGACCGGCGCCTGCGTGGTTGCACTGGGCTCCCACACGTCGGGCCTGCTGGGCAACAACGACGAACTGATCGGCCAACTGCTGAGCGCCGGCAAGGCTGCCGACGACCGCGCCTGGCAACTGCCGCTGTTCGATGAATATCAAGAACAGCTGGACAGCCCGTTCGCCGACATCGCCAACATCGGTGGCCCGAAAGCCGGCACCATCACCGCCGCCTGCTTCCTGTCGCGCTTCACCAAGAACCTGAACTGGGCGCACCTGGACATCGCCGGCACGGCATGGACCAGCGGCGGCAAGGACAAGGGCGCCACTGGCCGTCCGGTTCCCCTGCTGACCCAATACCTGCTGGACCGCGCCAAAGCCTAAACATCAACTCACTGCCTACTGTAGGAGCGAGCTTGCTCGCGAAAAACTCAAGATCGCCGCGATTAACCAGGTTTCCCGCGTCATCGTTGACGACCTTCGCGAGCCAGCTCGCTCCTACAGATTCCGGAGACGTTGTATATCCGCTCCGGATTCCAGGAACCGCAATGACCAAAGTCGACTTCTATATCCTGCCCAGCGCCGATCCTTCGGCACGGCTGGATTTCGCCTGCAAGCTCACCGAAAAAGCCTGGCGCATGGGCCATCGCATCTACTTGCATTGCAGCGATGCCGCTCAGCGTGACGATCTCGATGCGCGTCTGTGGGCCTTCAAAGGCGAAAGCTTCGTGCCCCACGGTCCCGCTGAAAGCGAACCTGACGGTTTGATCGTGCTGGGTCTCGGCGATGACTGCGGTCAACATCAGGATCTGCTGGTCAACCTTGACCTGAAAGTCCCGGCGTTTGCCAACAAGTTCGCCCGCGTGGCGGAAGTGGTGGTCGAGGATCCGGCGATACGCACGGCGGCGCGGGAGAGTTTCCGTTTCTACCGCGAACAGGGCTATCCTCTGCAAGATCACCGTTTACAGCGACTCTGAGCATTCCGATGGACACTCCAAAACCGCTGCAAAAGTCCGCGCTCCTGCTGGACGACCTCGAGTCGATCCGCCAGTTGCTCGGCGATGACAACCTGCAACCGCCCCTGCTGACCCACACGGTCGAGGACGGAGACCAGGAACAGATTCCGATGTTGTTCGACACGGTCAGCGCGTCTCAGCCAACCGTCGAACCGACACCACCCGCCGCTGCCACCCCGTCAGCAGCTACCCCCGGCAAGAACCCCGACGACCTGCTGCACCTGGACCGCGAACTGCGCGCCGCTGCGCAATTGATCATGCAAGACGTGATCGACGATTTCGCCCCGCACATCGAAACCGAAATCAAACGCCGCCTCAGCGCGCGGCTGGAACGGTTGTTGAGCCAGTACAACGACTGAACCACCTGTGAGAGATTCCATATTTGCCCCCCCCAAATATGGAATCTGGCTATCGGTATTGGCATTCCTGATCGCGCACGATTGGGGAACCTGCAAAATTACGCTCGCCAATTTGCCTTTTTCCAATAGGCGGCAGAAGTTGAGTTCGCCGCTTCATCGGGAATCCCGATCCAGCCCCCCCGAAAACTTGCGCTGAAGGATGTTCTCATAACGTGCATCTTCCACCGCCGGGTCGCTGTAACCCGTATTGAGGTGGGTATTCCACCAAACCTGAAAGTCTTTTTCAGAGTTCACTTTGGAAAATAAACCCCCTACACAACAATTCTAATTAATAGTTTATTTCTCCGAGCAATTACCGCACACACCAACTAAATACTTTCAAAAAACGCTCAACCACCCACAAATAAACCTGTTGATTATTTATCCAGGCCTTCTTATATTTGCCCTGCCTTAGCGCACTTGGGGCCGATTAGGATTCGACGTCGGTAACAAAACTTTAGGGGCATGCCGAGTGGGTAACAGCACTCGTAAATCCACTGCTGCATACTTAATAGTTGCCAAATTCGCCAACTACGGTGCTCCTGAAATGAACGCTTCCTCCTTTGAGGAAAAGATCTACGCTTAAGCACTTCTGGCTGCCTCGGCGCCAGCAATCAGTAGGGGATTTCTGTAAACCCGACCTGATTGTCATACAGAACAGAATCGCCGCGTAGTGTGCTGTGGACGTAACGGCTAAATATTACACAGCTCGCCCCAAGCACCCTGCCCCTCGGGTCGCGACGGGTTAACTTAATTGAACGGGCTAAGCATGTAGAACCGACAGCGGAGTACTGGCGGACGGGGGTTCAAATCCCCCCGGCTCCACCAAATGAAGTAAGTACTTCACCAGTTTGCTGACAAAACGTCATTGGCAGCAAAACAAGTCACCTGGAGAGGTGACCGCCAGATCATCAGAAGTGATGATCGATTTAAAGCCACCCTGAGGGGTGGCTTTTTTTTTGGATTATTTACCGCAATCGAGGAAATACAGAAATAAATTCGCCGACATGATTGATGATGTACGCATTAGCAATGCACATTAACAAACAGACTTACTTATGCCCGATGTAATTACCTACTTTTTCTATTTCTTGAGGGATTGTCTGCCGTCTCGATCAAGCCTGATGGCGATACTCTACAGACCCATCTGACGCCCGGAGCTATCTGCCTCCTTTCCAGTGATTGATGTCAAAAGGATGTTCCGACAAATCCCCTCGCCACAAAAGCTGGTTTGCACATTCGCTCCGCGCCTGTCCGCCCTCGCTCGCCCTGCGCCCCATGCCCCGCTATACTCGTCGGCTTTTCCTGAATTAATGCCAATAGGGTCCCGCCGCGCATGGATAAGACCTACCAGCCGCACGCCATTGAAACTTCCTGGTACAACACTTGGGAGTCAGAGAATTACTTCGCCCCGCAAGGCGCGGGCGAGTCCTACACCATCATGATCCCGCCGCCGAACGTCACCGGCAGCCTGCACATGGGTCACGGCTTCAATAACGCGATCATGGACGCCCTGATCCGTTTCCGCCGCATGCAGGGTCGCAACACCCTGTGGCAGCCGGGCACCGACCACGCTGGTATCGCCACGCAAATGCTGGTGGAACGCCAACTCGAAGCCAAAGGCCAGAGCCGCCACGACCTCGGCCGCGAGAAATTCCTGGAGAAAATCTGGGAATGGAAAGATGAATCCGGCGGCAACATCAGCCGTCAGATCCGTCGCCTAGGTTCGTCCGTCGACTGGAGCCGCGAGCGCTTCACCATGGACGATGGCCTTTCGGAATCGGTGAAAGAAGCCTTTGTGCGCCTGCACGAAGACGGCCTGATCTATCGCGGCAAGCGCCTGGTCAACTGGGACACCAAGTTGCACACGGCGATTTCCGACCTCGAAGTGGAAAACCACGACGAGAAAGGTTTCCTGTGGAACCTGAAGTACCCGCTGGCCGACGGCGCCAAGACCGCTGAAGGCAATGATTACCTGATCGTCGCGACCACTCGCCCGGAAACCATGCTCGGCGACGCTGCCGTGGCCGTTAACCCGAACGATGAACGCTACCAGGCCCTGATCGGCAAATTTGTCGAGCTGCCGCTGGTCGGCCGCCGCATTCCGATCATCGCCGACGATTACTGTGATCCAGAATTCGGCACCGGCTGCGTGAAAATCACACCAGCCCACGATTTCAACGACTACGAAGTCGGCAAGCGCCACAACCTGCCGCTGCTGAACATCTTCGACAAGAACGCCAACGTCCTGCCAGCCTGTCAGGTGTTCAACCTTGACGGCACGCTGAACGAAAGCATCGACGGCAAGATCCCGGCTGAATACGTCGGCCTCGACCGCTTCGAAGCGCGCAAGCAGATCGTTGCTGCGTTCGAGGCTGCCGGCCTCTTGGTCAGCATCAACGATCACGCGCTGAAAGTGCCGAAAGGCGACCGTTCCGGCACGATCATCGAGCCGTGGCTGACCGACCAGTGGTACGTGTCCACCAAGCCGTTGGCCGAGCCTGCGATTGCCGCCGTTGAAGACGGTCGTATCCAGTTCGTGCCCAAGCAATACGAAAACATGTACTTCTCGTGGATGCGCGACATCCAGGATTGGTGCATCAGCCGTCAGCTGTGGTGGGGCCACCGGATTCCGGCCTGGTACGACGAGTCTGGCAAAGTCTACGTCGGTCGCGACGAAGCCGAAGTACGTGCCAAGCACAACCTCGGCCCGGACGTTGCGCTGCAACAGGACAACGACGTTCTCGATACCTGGTTCAGTTCGGGCCTGTGGACGTTCTCCACGCTTGGCTGGCCTGAGCAGACCGAATTCCTGAAGAAATTCCACTCCACCGACGTGCTGGTCACCGGTTTCGACATCATTTTCTTCTGGGTTGCCCGGATGATTATGCTCACCATGCATTTGGTGAAAAACGAAGACGGCACGCCGCAGGTTCCGTTCAAGACCGTTTACGTTCACGGTCTGGTGCGCGATGGCCTGGGCCAGAAGATGTCCAAGTCCAAGGGCAACGTCCTGGACCCGCTGGACATCATCGACGGTATCGAACTGGAAGACCTGGTGCAGAAGCGCACCTCCGGCATGATGCAGCCGAAACTGGCGAAGAAGATCGAGAAGCAGACCCGCGACGAGTTCGCCGACGGCATCGCCAGCTACGGCACCGACGCCCTGCGTTTCACCTTCTGCTCGCTGGCGTCCACTGGTCGCGACATCAAGTTCGACATGGGCCGCGTCGAAGGCTATCGCAACTTCTGCAACAAGATCTGGAACGCCGCGCGCTACGTGCTGGACAAGGGCGAAGACTGCGGCCAGAACGGCGAAGCCTACGAACTGTCGCTGGCGGATCGCTGGATCATCTCGCAGCTGCAACGCACCGAAGCCGAAGTGACCCGTCAGCTCGATCAGTTCCGTTTTGACCTGGCCGCACAAGCCTTGTACGAGTTCATCTGGAACCAGTATTGCGACTGGTACCTGGAACTGTCCAAGCCAGTGCTGTGGGACGAAAACGCGCCAGTTGAACGTCAGCGCGGCACTCGCCGTACGCTGGTTCGTGTATTGGAAGTCGCGCTGCGTCTGGCGCATCCGTTCATGCCGTTCATCACCGAAGAAATCTGGCAGCGCATCGCACCGCTGGCCGGTATCGAAGGCAAGACGATCATGCTGCAGCCTTGGCCAGTGGCCAATGAAGAGCGCATTGATCCGGCGGCCGAAAACGATATCGAGTGGCTCAAGGAACTGATGCTCGGCACGCGCAACATCCGTGGCGAAATGAACATCGGTCCAGGCAAGCCGCTGAACCTGTTCCTGAAAAACGTCAGTGCCGAAGATCAGCGTCGTCTCACCGAGAACGAAGCCCTGTTGAAGAAACTGGCTCGCCTCGAATCCATTACCGTTCTGGCTGCCGGCGAAGAAGCTCCGCTGTCCGCCACCGCGCTGGTGGGTGAGATGGAAGTGCTGGTGCCGATGGCTGGTTTGATCGACAAGGACGCCGAACTGGCGCGTCTGGACAAGGAAATCCTGCGTCTGCAGGGTGAAGTCCAGCGCGTGGGCGGCAAACTGTCCAACGCCGGTTTCGTCGACAAGGCTCCGGCCGAAGTCATCGAGAAGGAACGCGCCAAACTGGCTGAAGCCGAACAGGCTTTGGGCAAGTTGGCCGAGCAGCATGCGCGGATTGCCAGTTTGTAACGGCACTGCGTGATGAAAAAGGGAGGCCCGCAACGGCCTCCCTTTTTTGTGCCTGCCACACTCGGCCAAACCCCACAAATCCCTGTGGGAGCGGGCTTGCTCGCGAAAGCGGTGTGTCAGCCAGCATTGAAGTTGACTGACACACCGCTTTCGCGAGCAAGCCCGCCCCCACAGGTATTGCGTTCACAAGGCTTGGATGTGGGACAATACCCGCCACTTTCAGCCATACCCGAATCGACCACGCCCATGACCGCCCCCCGCACACCCCGCCCTGCGCGCAAGAAGCCTGACTCCGCCACCCCGGCCAAAGCCGTGGAACCGCGTGAAAAGGCCAGCCTGCACCCGCGCAATCGCCATCAGGGTCGTTACGACTTCCCGGCGCTGATCAAAACCACGCCGGAACTGGCGAAGTTCGTGATCATCAACCCGTACGGCAAGGAAAGCATCGACTTCGCCAGCCCGGACGCGGTGCGGGTGTTCAACCGGGCGCTGCTCAAGTCGTTCTATGGCATCGCCCATTGGGACATTCCGGCCGATTACCTCTGCCCGCCGGTGCCTGGCCGTGCCGATTATGTGCACTTCCTGGCCGACCTGCTGGCCAGCGTCAACGACGGCGAAATCCCGCGCGGTGCGCCGGTCAAGGTGCTCGATATCGGCATGGGCGCCAACTGCGTCTATCCGTTGATCGGTTACAGCGACTACCGCTGGCACTTCCTCGGCTCGGAAATCGACCCGACAGCCGTGGCTGCCGCCAAAGCCATCGTGCAGTCCAATGGATTGAACAAAGCCATCCAGTTGCGCCAGCAAAGCAATCCCAAGCACATCCTGCTGGGTCTGCTCGAGCCGGGCGAGCGCTTTGACCTGACCATGTGCAACCCGCCGTTCCACGCGTCGATGGACGAAGCGACCAAGGGCAGCGAGCGCAAATGGCGCGCACTGGGCCGCGCCGACCCGAAACGCAAACTGCCAGTGCTGAACTTCGGCGGTCAGTCGGCTGAGCTGTGGTGTGAAGGCGGCGAAGCCCGTTTCGTGACGCAACTGATCGCCGAGAGCGCGCACTTCCAGCACAAAGTGCTGTGGTTCAGCACCCTGGTCTCGAAAGCCTCGAACCTGCCGGCGATTCAGACGGCGCTGAAAAAGGCTGGCGTACTGGAAAGCCAGGTGGTGGAAATGTCCCAGGGACAGAAGCAAAGCCGCTTCGTCGCCTGGACCTTCCAGACCAAATCCGAACAACAGGTCTGGCGCGAGCGTTGGGCGCGTAAAAGCTGAGTAAGGTTTATTTCCAAGCTGCGAAAATCTAATGTGGGAGCGGGCTTGCTCGCGAAAGCGGTGTGTCAGCCACTGTTGAAGTCGACTGACACACCGCTTTCGCGGGCAAGCCCGCTCCCACAGTGGCTTCGCGGTGTTTTGAGAAATCGCAGGCACAAAAAAGCCGTGCCCGGATCACTCCGGAGCACGGCTTTTTTTACTGCGTCTTACTTGTTAACAGCGTCGGTCAGGCCTTTGGCCACAACCAGCTTGATAACTTTCTTGGCAGCGATTTCGATGGCAGCGCCAGTCGAAGGGTTACGGCCGGTACGGGCAGGACGCTCAGTCACTTTCAGTTTGCCGATACCTGGCAGAGTGATTTCGCCGCCGTTTTCCAGCTGATCGGCAACGATTTGGCCCAGTTGGTCCAGAGCGTTACGCGCGGTGGTTTTTGGCGCGTCGATAGCTTCAGCGATGTCGGCGATCAGTTGGTCTTTAGTAAGAGCCATGTAGTGTTCCTTCCCTATCAAATTCATATGGATTGCAGAGTGCAGTGTCAGCCATCGAGCCCGATCTTCTGGATCTGGCACCCTCGGCCAATAACTACGGGATCGGGGTTATAGATACCGAAATCAGGGTTTGGTTCGACCTGACAAATGCTGAATGCACGCTTAACGCAGTGACTTTGCGTAAGACCGGGCAAAACTAGCACAGAGACGGGGAAATATCCGCCTCTAGCTACCCATTTGGTCAGCTTTATTGCTCTAAAACAGGAAAAAACCGCATAAGCGCTGCCGGGCGACTGCGAATTGCCCTTCGTACCGCGCCGAAACCAATGGTTGCGGTACACTTGGCACTTTTTGGGGGAGCACGCCCTCCTCTCTTCAATCAGCCGAGAAGCCCATGCCGATCCGTCATTGCATCGTCCACCTGATCGACAAAAAACCCGACGGCACGCCCGCAGTTCTCCACGCTCGCGACTCGGAACTGGCCGAGTCCAGCGCCATCGAGAACATGCTTGCCGACCTCAACGAGAGCTACAACGCCAAACAAGGCAAGGCGTGGGGGTTCTTTCATGCCGAGTCCGGGGCGCATCCGTTCAGCGGCTGGCTGAAGGAATACCTCGAGGGCGGCAAGGATTTCACGGCGTTCAGCCGTGTGGCGGTGGAACACCTGCAGAAGCTGATGGAAGAGTCGAACCTCTCTGTGGGCGGCCACGTGCTGTTTGCGCATTATCAGCAGGGCATGACCGATTACCTGGCGATCGCCCTGCTGCACCACAGTGAAGGCGTTGCAGTGACCGATCAGCTGGACGTGACCCCGTCCCGCCACCTCGACCTGGGCCAATTGCACCTGGCGGCGCGGATCAACGTCTCCGAATGGCAGAACAACAAGCAGTCCAAGCAGTACATTTCGTTCATCAAAGGCAAGAACGGCAAAAAGGTTTCGGAGTATTTCCGCGACTTCATCGGCTGCCAGGAAGGTGTCGACGGCCCGGGCGAAACCCGGACCCTGCTCAAGGCCTTCAGCGACTTCGTCGAAAGCGAAGACCTGCCGGAAGAGTCCGCTCGCGAGAAAACCAAGACCCTGGTGGATTACGCCAGCAGCCAGGCAAAAATGGGCGAACCCATGGGCCTGGAAGAACTCTCGGGGCTGATCGATGAGGAGCGCCCGAAAGCCTTCTACGATCACATCCGCAACAAGGACTACGGCTTGTCGCCCGAGATTCCGGCGGACAAACGCACCCTGAACCAGTTCCGTCGCTTTACCGGCCGCGCTGAAGGCTTGTCGATCAGCTTCGAAGCGCACCTGCTGGGCTCGAAGATCGAATACGACGAAGAGGCCGGGACGCTGATCATCAAAGGCCTGCCGACTCAGCTGACTGACCAGCTCAAGCGACGCAACTGATGCTCGGCAGCGTACTGAAGAAATGCCTGCTGATCCTGCTGGTGGTCGTGGTCTATCAGAACTGGGGCAAGATCGAGCGGGTGTTCAACCCCTCGCAGGTAGTGTCCGAGCAGACCCAGGCCAAGGCCAATGTCGTGCTCTACGCCACCGAGTGGTGTGGTTACTGCAAACTGACGCGGCGCTTTCTCGATCAGAAAGGCATTCCGTACAAGGAATTCGATATCGAGAAAGATGCCGAGGCGCGCAAGGCGTATGAGGCGTTGGGTGGCGGCGGCATTCCGATCATCGATGTGAACGGGACGTTGATTCGCGGGTTTGACCCGGACCAGATTCTCGCCGCCCTGAAATAATTCTCTCGGGATTATCAATACCTGTGGCGAGGGGATTTATCCCCGTTGGGCTGCGAAGCGGCCCCAAAGAAAAGGGACTGCTACGCAGTCCAACGGGGATAAATCCCCTCGCCACAAGTGTGTGTTTATCCGCGTTTTTCGATGCGAAACCCGAACCGCGGAAAGTGCACATGCACCACGCCGCCACGCTCGTCTTCTCGACGCAGAATCAATTCTTCACGCCCGGCAAACAGCAACTCCCCGACCACCGGATCAACACCGTAATCGGTCGCGGCGATGACCACCTGCTGACCCGCCTCAAAACCATTCGGTTCATCAAACTGCTCATCCGGCAAAGCCGCCGGCGTCGCGTTGCGCGCCACTTCCAGCGCCTCTTCGGCAGACATCTCGCTGGACGCGCCGTGACCGAAACCCATCACCCGCCCGAACCATGCTGATACCGCCGGATAAGCATCAACCAACGGTGCAGTCACCGGCGTCGCCTTGAGGAACCAAAGACAATGAGCCAGGGAGAAGTCGGCAATCGACGGTTTGCCGAACAGGAAATCGCCCTGCTCACGCTGAAGCTGCTGCTCCAAGCGCGCCATGATCGTCGGCCATTGATGCCGCGCTTGCCCGGCCGACAACTTTGTAGCGCTGCCACCACTGAACAGCCCGGCGCGATCAGCGAGGAATGCCTTGATCGCTTCCGGCGGCAGATGGCCGAAACGCACTGCTATCGATTCTGGCTGAAACACCAGACTCACAGCATGCTGGAACACTACCGAATCGGCCCACGCAGCGAAGGTCGCGGCGATCATTTCCTGACCTTCCGGGAAGAACGCTGGCAAGGCTTTTTCCTGCTCCAGGCGACGGGCGATCAACGAAGTGTCGCAGTAGATGTCCGCGCCAATCTGCAACACCGGGGTCTTGCGGTAACCGCCGGTCAAGGCCGTCAAATCGGGTTTTGGCATCACCGGCGAGATCTTCACCGAGCGCCAGGACAACCCCTTGAAGCCCAGCAGCAGGCGAGCCTTTTCGGCGAAAGGGGACGTCGGGTAATGATGCAGAATCAACTCGGACATGCTCGGCACCGCCGCACGGAAAAGGAATTCGCAGCTTAGCGCGCAATCCGCAGGCAGCCTACAGATCTGCCTGATGGGAAATGATCACTCAGATTGATAAGCCCGCAGCAAAGGTCGCCACCAGGCATTCCTTGGCGCTTTTCTTGAGTTTTTTGATCAGCCGTTCCTGGCGCAGCGCTTCGCTTTTGTCGCGGCAGATTTCGGTGTAAACCAGTGCCATGGCCGGGCTGGAGAGAAAGAAGCGTGCGCCTTTGCCGCTTTGGTGTTTGGCGAAGCGGCGTACGGGATCGTCGCTGATCCCGCAGTAAAGCGAGCCATTGGCCGCGCGAACGAGGTAGACAAACCAGGGTTTGCTGACCGGCACCGATTCGGCGGCAATGAGGGAAGATTCGCTCTGGGTGTTCACGTGACGATCAAGGCTTGTAGGAAACAAGCCGCGATCTTATCAGCGACTGGCCTGGAATGCCTTCAGCCCCTTCAAGGCCTGAGCGCGAACGGCGTTTCTCACCAGCGGCGTCCAGCCCAGCAGCAGCCCCTTGAAACCCAGCGCCTGACGCGACCAGGTCCACAGATCGAAGCGGTCGTGATGCTCGCAGATCTTGCCGTCGCGAAAAACGAAACGGGCCTGAATGTCGTTGACCACGGTGTTGCCGGTCTGGCTGAACAGGTACGTCGCCACCCAATGCGCGCCGCCGGTACGCTCATCGCTGCGCACGTTGTCGAAGGTCAGGGAAAAATCCTTGGCCCGGGTGGTGAGCATGCGCCACATGTCGCCGGCATCACGACCGCGCAGTTCGCCGAACGCCGGATCGCTGAACACCACATCGTCGGTGTAGCAGGCGGCCATGGCCTCGGCATCCAACCGCTGGAAGGCTTGGTAGAACCGGGTGATCAATGCGCTGTGGACATCACTCATGGGCAGGCTCCTTGGGCTTGCAAAGTCACTTCGAAAGATTGCCTGCACGATAGTCAACAAACGCGCGGAACACTATTGGCATTCTTGGGCCGAATACCGACAGTGCGGGTGTCAGACCTTTTCGCTTTCGACCTGGACGTACAGCGAACGCCCGGCGCCAAGGCCGGCGATGATCGCGCCGAGGCCGATCACGCCGAAGATCCAGCCCACGGCGTTCCAGCCGCCGGTCCAGTCGTGCACGATGCCGACCGCGAACGGCCCCATCGACGCCAGGGTGTAACCGAAGCCCTGAGCCATGCTCGACAGGTTGGCCGCGACGTGCGCGTCCCGCGAGCGCAAGACAATCAGGGTCAACGCCAGACTGAACGTCCCGCCCTGCCCCAGACCGAGCAGAATCGCCCAGCCCCACAGGCCTTCGATCGGCGCGTAGAGGCAACCGAACAGACCGCCGAGCGTCAACACCATGACGATCACGATCGCCAGACGCTGATCCTTGCCGCGAGTCGCCAGCCACGGCGCGGCCAGTGAACTGGCCAGCTGGACAATGACAGAACCCGAGAGCACCAGGCCAGCCTGGGTCGGTGTCAGCCCGCGGCCGATCAGGATCGACGGCAACCAGCCGAACACGATGTACGCCAGGGATGATTGCAGTCCCATGTACAAGGTCACTTGCCAGGCCAACGGGTCACGCAACAGACCGCGAACCCGGTAGGCAACGTGATGCGCGCCGTGTTTCTGACCGACTTGCGGCAACCAGAACATCGCCGCGACCAGCGCCGGAATCACCCAGAAGCCGAGGCCCAACGCCCAGCTCTTGTCGAAGTGTTCGCTCAACGGCACGGTCGCGCCCGCCGCCATCGCGGCGCCCAGACACAGGGCCATGGTGTAGACGCCGGTCATGGTGCCCGCGTGTTTCGCGAAGTCGCGCTTGACGATGCCCGGCAACAACACGCCGATGACACCGATGCTTGCGCCGGCCAGCACGCTGCCGGAAAACAGGCCGATTTCACCGAACGAACTGCGCAGAATGATGCCGCCGGCCAGAGTCAGAAGGATGCCCAACACCACCCGTTCCGCGCCGAAACGCCGCGCCAGAATCGGCGCCAGTGGCGCAAACAGACCCAGGCAAAGCACTGGCAACGTGGTCAGTAAACCGGCCTGCGCCGCAGACAACCCGAGGCTTTTCGACACCTCACTCAGCATGGGCGCCATGCTCGACAACGCCGGCCGCAGGTTCAGTGCGACCAGAATCAAACCGAGCAACAGCAGCCATGGACGGCGCAGGATCGGGTGACTTTGCTGGACTTGTTCGTCATCGGCCTCGGCGTCAATCAGCAGTTCTTCGAGTTCTGCTGTGCGCTTGGGACTGGACATGGCGTTTTCGCTTTCAAGGTTCATTGATCAATTGTCTCGACAAGGCTTTGGCCCGTTCCGGGTCGCGTTGTTCGACGGCATCGAGCAGTTCGATGTGCAGGTCGAACACTTCCTGGCGGCGCGGGGTGATGTTCAAGGTCTGGCGCAATTGCGCGCCGATGACGCTGGAGAAATAGCGATACAACTCGCTGAGGGTCGGGTTGTGCGCGGCGTCCACCAGACGGCGGTGGAACACCAGATCGCAGGCGATGTAGGTGTCGAGATCACCGTGGTAATGGCTGCCGCTGACGCCCAGCGCCTCGCGCAGCTCTTTCAAATCCTCATCGGTACGACGCAGCGCCGCCAGGCCGATGGCTTCGACTTCCAGGATGTGCCGGGTTTCCCTGGCTTGCTCAAGAGAGCAGCGGGACAACGCTTTCAGGGTGTCGAGCGGATCAATCACCGCTCGCAAATAGCTGCCGTCGCCCTGACGGATTTCGATCAACCCGGAAAACGCGAGCACACGCATGGCTTCGCGGACGGTATTGCGGCTGATGCCCAGCTCTGCGGACAGTTCCGGTTCGGTGGGCAAGCGTTGACCAACGGTCCAGACGCCTTCGGTGATGCGCAGGCGTAGCTGATCCAGAGCCTGATCGACCAGGGAGCGTTTAACTAATGGAGAAATGTCTGACATAAGGCTCGCCTTTTCATCCAATCATAGGATGAATTTTCTGACATGTTAGTCAGCTCCGAGTAGGACGGCAACCGCCTACGGTAATGGAGAGGCAAAAGGAGCGGGATTTTCGATTAGTCAAAATTACCCTTTAAGGGTAATTTCAGGGACAGGGTTCAGGGTTTCTTATGGACAAGAACAAACCCCATTACGACCTGGCAGTGATCAAGGCGGATGTCAGGCGGCTTGGAAGCAAAGGATTCACCAGCACCGCTAAAAACAGCGGCAGGGTTCTCGGCTTGAACCTCTTGGAGATGCAAGAGGTCATTTTCGAGCTTCAAGGAAAGATGCTGTTCAAGTCGATGACCACCTATGACGATCATCGAGTATGGCAAGACGTCTATCACATCAACTCACACGGTATGGAGATCTACATAAAGGTGACGTACCGCCCCGGCGGTGGACCACCAGTGATCTCCTTCAAGGAGAAATCCCAATGAAAACCCAGCAGTGTTTTAGCTGCGGAGCCCGGGAAGGAATGCGACATTTCGAGGGTCGCAGTGAAACCATGAGCGTCAAAGGAATGGAGCGCCGCGTCGACGACTTATCTGGCTGGGAATGCCAGATGTGTGGGGAGGTCGAGTTAGACGACAGTTGTTCAGAGCGTCATTCAGACGCGGGCGACGAACTGGTTATTGCAGCAAGGCAGATGATCGGCGACGAGATGAAGCGAATCCGTCGCAAACTACACTTATCACAAAAAGAAGCAGTCCAATTGTTGTCCGGTGGAGGCCACAACGCGTTTTCCCGGTACGAGCGCGGCGAAGTATTGCCACCTAAGGCGTTGATGCTGTTGATGCGACTGCTTGATCGCTATCCGCATTTACTCGCCGATGCGAAAGCCTTGGGTGAGGGGGCGGATTTAAGGGGGTTCAAGCATACAGAGCACAAAGAGCACGAAACCCTCACCGTTTCCTGAGCGCAAAAAAACCCGGCGCGAGGCTAATGCCTGTCAGTTAAGAGAGTTTGTAGGAGCGAGCTTGCTCCGGGCGGCGTTCCGACGATGGACTTCAGGACGACGCGTGTATCCAGAAAATACGCGTTATCGTTGGCGTCCATCGCGAGCAAGCTCGCTCCTACAAGAGTCAGCTTTCGCTTAACTGATCAGCATTACGGCACGAGGCCGGGTTTATTTTTTTGAGTCAGTCTGGCATCAATGCAGAATCTGGCTCAGGAACAACTTGGTCCGCTCATTCTGCGGATTATCGAAGAAGTCGTTCGGTGCAGCCTGCTCAACGATTTCACCCTTGTCCATGAAGATCACGCGGTTGGCCACGGTGCGGGCGAAGCCCATTTCGTGGGTCACGCAGAGCATGGTCATGCCGTCTTCGGCGAGGCCGATCATGGTGTCCAGAACCTCCTTCACCATCTCTGGGTCGAGTGCGGAAGTCGGCTCATCGAACAACATGATTTTCGGTTTCATGCACAGGGCGCGGGCAATCGCCACGCGCTGCTGCTGACCGCCGGACAGTTGCCCCGGGAATTTATGCGCCTGCTCCGGAATGCGGACGCGCTCCAGGTAATGCATGGCGATTTCTTCGGCCTGACGCTTGGGCATCTTGCGCACCCACATCGGCGCCAGCGTGCAGTTCTGCAGGATGGTCAGGTGCGGGAACAGGTTGAAGTGCTGGAACACCATGCCGACTTCACGGCGGACCGATTCGATCTGCTTGAGGTCGTTGGTCAGTTCCACGCCATCGACCACGATACGGCCCTGCTGGTGTTCTTCCAGACGGTTGAGGCAGCGGATGGTGGTGGATTTACCGGAACCCGACGGGCCACACAGGACGATACGCTCGCCCTGTTTGACATTCAGGTTGATGTCTTTCAACACGTGAAACTGGCCATACCACTTGTTCACGCCCTGCATCTGAATAATGCCTTCAGGGCTCACAGGCTTTTTGATTGCTTCGCTCATGACAAAACTCCTAACGCTTGTGGCCTGTGTCCAGCTTACGTTCCAAATGCATGGAATAGCGGGACATACCAAAACAGAAAATCCAGAACACCAGGGCTGCGAACACATAGCCTTCAGTGGCCATGCCCAACCATTTCGGGTCGGCGGCGGCTTGTTTGACGCTGTTGAGCAAGTCGAAAAGACCGATGATGATCACCAGGCTCGTGTCTTTGAACAGCGCAATGAAGGTGTTGACGATGCCCGGGATCACCAGCTTCAGGGCTTGCGGCAGAATCACCAGGCCCATGCTGCGCCAGTAACCGAGGCCCATCGCGGCGGCCGCTTCGTACTGACCTTTGGGAATCGCTTGCAAACCGCCGCGCACCACTTCGGCGACGTAGGCCGACTGGAACAGGATCACGCCGATCAGTGCCCGCAGCAGCTTGTCGAAGTTCATGCCTTCTGGCAGGAACAACGGCAGCATCACCGAGGACATGAACAGCACCGTGATCAACGGCACGCCGCGCCAGAATTCGATGAAGGTCACGCAGACCACCCGAATCGCCGGCATGTTCGAACGACGGCCCAGAGCCAGGACGATACCCAGCGGCAGTGCGCCGGCAATACCGACAGTGGCGATCACCAGGGTCAGCATCAGGCCGCCCCACTGGCTGGTCGCTACTTGGGTCAGGCCGAAAACGCCGCCATGCAACAGGCACCAGGCAATGATCGGGTACAGCACCAGAAAGCTCAGGCCATACACGGCTTTACGGTGAAAGCGCGAGATGAATAATGGTGCCACGCCGATGACCGCCAGCCACACGGTCAGGTCCACACGCCAGCGCAGTTCCGGCGGATAGTAGCCGTACATGAACTGGCCGATACGCTGCTGGATGAACACCCAGCAGGCGCCTTCCTTGGTGCAGTCGGCGCGGGTGGTGCCGACCCAGTTGGCGTCGATGATTGCCCATTCCAGGATCGGCGGAACCACCAGGTAAATCAGGTAGAACGCAAACAGGGTCAGCAGGGTATTGAGCCAGCTGGAGAACATGTTCGCACGCATCCACGCCATCGGCCCGAAGACTTTGCTCGGTGGCGGCATGTCAGGTTTGAAAGTATGAGTACTCATGCGCTTTTCCTTACCGCTCGATCAGCGCAATGCGCTTGTTGTACCAGTTCATCAGCAGGGAAATGCTGATACTGATCGCCAGGTACACGCTCATGGTGATCGCAATCACCTCGATCGCCTGCCCGGTCTGGTTCAGCACCGTACCGGCGAACAACGAAACCATTTCCGGGTAACCGATACCGGCCGCCAGCGAAGAGTTCTTCGCCAGGTTCAGGTATTGGCTGGTGAGCGGTGGAATGATCACGCGAAGGGCTTGCGGGATGATCACCTTGCGCAGGGTCGGACCGTTGCGCAGACCCAGCGAGTGCGCCGCTTCGGTCTGGCCGTGGCTGACCGACTTGATGCCCGAACGCACGATCTCGGCGATGAACGCCGCGGTGTACACGGTCAGGGCCAGGGTCAGCGCCAGCAGTTCCGGGATCAGCACCCAGCCACCGACGAAGTTGAAGCCCTTGAGTTCAGGCATTTCCCAGTGCACAGGTGCGCCGAAGATCAGCGCGCACAGTGCCGGGATCACCAGGAACAGCGCCAGGCCGGTCCAGAATTTGTGAAACGGTACGCCGGTTGCTTCGAAGCGCTTGTTGGCCCAGCGAGTCATCAGCACGATGGCGACAATGGCCACGACGATGCTGACCACAAACGGCCAGAAACCGTCGGCCGCCAGCGCTGCGGGCATGTTCAGGCCGCGGCTGCTGACGAAGAAGGTGTCGCCGAAGTTATGGCTGTTGCGCGGCCCCGGCATGGTCAGGAACACTGCGAAGTACCAGAACAGGATTTGCAGCAGCGGCGGAATGTTGCGGAAGACTTCCACATAAACAGTCGCCAGCTTGGCGATGATCCAGTTCTTCGACAGCCGTGACACGCCGACGATGAACCCGAGGATCGTCGCCAGGATCACGCCGATGAAGGTCACCAGCAACGTGTTGAGCAGGCCGATGACAAACACCCGGGCATAGCTGTCCGATTCGGTGTAGTCAATCAGGTGTTGAGCGATGCCGAAACCGGCACTGCGCTCCAGAAAGTCGAAACCGGAAGTAATGCCCCGGTGCTGAAGGTTGGTCTGCGTGTTGTCGAACAGGTACCAGCCCATCGAGACCACCGCCACAATGGTGATGATCTGAAATAGCCACGCACGCACTTTGGGATCGCTGAGGCTGAGCCTCTGCTTTGGTGCGCCGATTGAATTTTGCATGAAGTGCCCCGGATGTAATGGAACAGAACATCACCCGGCGGTTGGCCCACCGGGTGATAGAACCATCAGCGCACTGGTGGTGCGTATTGAATGCCGCCAGCGTTCCACAAGGCGTTCAGCCCGCGGTCGATTTCCAGCGGAGTGCTCTTGCCGAGGTTTTTCTCGAACACTTCGCCGTAGTTGCCGACCTGCTTGACGATCTGTACGACCCAGTCTTTCTTCACTTTCAGGTCTTTGCCGTATTCACCGTCGGTGCCCAGCAGACGAGCGACGTCCGGGTTCTTGGTGCCCTTGGCTTCAGCTTCGACGTTTTTCGAAGTGACGCCTGCCTCTTCAGCGTTGAGCATGGCGTAGCCAACCCAGCGCACGATGGCCAGCCACTCGTCGTCGCCGTTACGCACGACAGGGCCCAGTGGCTCCTTGGAAATGGTTTCCGGCAGAACGACGTAGTCCTTCGGCGAAGCCAGCTTGCTGCGCTGGGCGAACAGCTGGGATTTGTCGGAAGTCAGTACGTCGCAACGACCGGATTCCAGCGACTTGGCGCTTTCGTCGGAGGTGTCGAAGGTGATCGGGGTGTACTTCAGGTTGTTGCCGCGGAAGTAGTCGGAAACGTTCAGCTCGGTAGTGGTACCGGCCTGGATGCAGATGGTTGCACCGTCCAGCTCTTTGGCACTTTTCACGCCCAGCTTGTTGTTTACCAGGAAGCCGATGCCATCGTAGTAAGTGATGAAGCCAGGGAATTTCAGACCCATGCCCGAATCACGGGAGCTGGTCATGGTGGTGTTCCGCGACAGGATGTCAATTTCGCCCGACTGCAGCGCGGTGAAGCGCTCTTTGGCGTTCAACTGACTGAACTTGACCTTGGTCGCATCGCCGAATACGGCAGCGGCCACAGCGCGGCAGTAATCAGCATCGATACCAACGATCTTGCCGGTGGAGTCCGGAACCGAGAAACCCGGCAGGCCATCACTGACGCCGCACTGTACAAAACCTTTCTTCTGTACTGCATCCAGGGTTGCACCCGCCTGAGCGAACCCGCTGACACCGAGCACTGCGGCTGCAGTCACGATGGCCAGGGTGGATTTCAACATCTTCATTCAAACCTCCAGTTTTGCTCTTGTTGTGTCGGAGCTTGAGTCCAGTCGCACCCTTATGAGGCGTAGTCGACCCGTGTTGGCTTTTTTTGGGGTCAACCGACGTAGGACCTGCGCTATGAGTCTAGTAGGAGAAAATCCACATCATGGACCACTCACTTCTCACCAATCGGCCGAACGGGCTGTAGCCCTTTCACGTTCGCGAAGCCCGTAGCGGCCGCTGGCGAACATCCATCACCGGATTTTTTGCTATCCCACCACGAACAATGGCCTGATAGTGTTACCGACAGGCGTGGGATTTTCGTACAGGCTTTCCTATAGCAAAGCCCGTACCAGACCGCCCGCCAAAGCACTTACGGGACAGGTCAATAGCAAAACTTGTAGCCTTGCGACATCTTCGTAACTGATCAACCTGACGCGCACTCACATCACGCACTCAATGAGAGCGCACGCACACATTTGGAGCAGCCATGACCGAGCCCTTGATTCTTCAACCCGTCAAGCCCGCAGACGCCTGCGTTATCTGGCTGCACGGCTTGGGCGCCGACCGCTATGACTTCCTGCCAGTGGCCGAAGCCCTGCAGGAAACCCTGTTGAGCACCCGCTTCGTGCTGCCGCAAGCACCGACCCGCGCGGTGACCATTAATGGCGGTTACGAGATGCCGAGCTGGTACGACATATTGGCCATGAGCCCGGCGCGCGCGATCAGCCGCGAGCAGCTTGAGGCGTCGGCAGACAGAGTCATTGAATTGATCGAAGTGCAGCGCGCCAGCGGAATAGACGCCTCGCGGATTTTCCTGGCCGGTTTTTCCCAAGGCGGCGCCGTGGTGTTACACGCCGCGTTTCTGAAATGGCAGGGGCCATTGGGTGGCGTACTTGCCCTCTCTACTTATGCACCGACTTTCAGTGACGAACTGGAGCTTTCCGCCAGCCAGCAACGCATTCCGGTGCTGTCGTTGCACGGTCAGTACGATGACGTGGTGCAAAACGCCATGGGTCGCACCGCTTACGAGTATTTAAAGCAGCATGGTGTCACCGTGACATGGCAGGAATACCCAATGGGCCACGAAGTGTTACCCGAGGAAATTCGCGACATCGGCGTCTGGCTCGCCGAGCGCTTGCGTTAACGGCTCAAGCGAAAAACCGCCCATTGATCCCTCCCACTACGCCGCGCCCGATTCTTGCATTACACTGGCCGGCACTTAACCAATTGATGAGATGACCGTGCTCAAAGCACTCAAGAAAATGTTCGGTAAAAGCGAGACTGAGCAGCTCGCGCCAGCCTCCAGCGCTCCGTCTCACACCCCCAGCCACCGCACCGACGGTAATCAGCCTGGCCGGACCGCCCCCGTAGCGGCACCGAAACACGCGCCGAAGGCCCCATCGGTTACTCCCGCCGCCCCGCCCATTGCCGCTGAAGCGCCGCAAACCGAAGCCCCGAAACCGGCAAAACCGCGTCGCGAGCCCAAGCCAAAGGCGCCGGTCATTCCCTGGAAGCTCGAAGATTTCGTCGTCGAACCCCAGGAAGGCAAAACCCGTTTCCACGATTTCAAACTCGCCCCGGAACTGATGCACGCCATCCAGGACCTCGGCTTCCCGTATTGCACGCCGATCCAGGCCCAGGTGCTGGGTTTCACCCTCGCCGGCAAAGATGCCATCGGTCGCGCCCAGACCGGCACCGGCAAAACCGCTGCATTCCTGATTTCGATCATCACCCAGTTACTGCAAACCCCGCCGCCGAAAGAGCGCTACATGGGTGAGCCACGGGCGCTGATCATCGCGCCGACCCGTGAACTGGTGGTGCAGATCGCCAAGGACGCCGCCGACCTGACCAAGTACACCGGCCTCAACGTCATGACGTTTGTCGGCGGCATGGACTTCGACAAGCAGCTCAAGCACCTCGAAGCCCGTCACTGCGACATCCTCGTCGCGACCCCGGGCCGCCTGCTCGACTTCAACCAGCGCGGAGACGTGCACCTGGACATGGTCGAAGTGATGGTGCTGGACGAAGCCGACCGTATGCTCGACATGGGCTTCATCCCGCAAGTGCGACAGATCATTCGCCAGACACCGCCGAAGAATGAACGTCAGACGCTGCTGTTCTCCGCGACCTTCACCGAAGACGTGATGAACCTCGCCAAGCAATGGACCACCGACCCGTCGATCGTCGAGATCGAGTCGCAGAACGTGGCCAGCGAAAACGTCGAGCAGCACATCTACGCGGTGGCCGGTGCCGACAAATACAAACTGCTCTACAACCTGGTCAACGACAACGGTTGGGAACGGGTGATGGTCTTCGCCAACCGCAAGGATGAAGTGCGTCGCATCGAAGAACGCCTGGTGCGCGATGGCGTCAACGCCGCGCAACTGTCCGGCGATGTGCCGCAACACAAGCGCATCAAAACCCTCGAAGGCTTCCGCGAAGGCAAGATCCGCGTGCTGGTGGCGACCGACGTGGCCGGTCGCGGTATTCACATCGACGGCATCAGCCACGTGATCAACTTCACCCTGCCGGAAGTCCCGGACGACTACGTGCACCGTATCGGCCGAACCGGTCGTGCTGGCGCCGATGGTGTGTCCATCAGTTTTGCCGGGGAAGACGACTCCTACCAGCTACCGTCCATCGAGGCGCTGCTGGGTCGCAAGATCAGCTGTGAAACGCCACCGACGCATCTGTTGCGGGCGGTTGAGCGCAAGCGCCCGTAACGCGGGTCGCAACAAAAGAGGCGCAGCCGGCAACGGACTGCGCTTTTTTTTCGCCCGGATTTTTTCGTCAGGAGTGTCGAAAACATACTGTAGGAGCGAGCTCGCTCGCGATGGTCGTGAACGATAACGCCTAAAATCAGACGCCCCGTGGCGCCCTAGAGTTTTTCGCGAGCGAGCTCGCTCCTACAGGATGGAATGCGGTGTAAACCTATTTCAGCAGTAAACAAGGAGCTTGCCTCACATAACAAAAAGTCCATAATGGACAAATTAGTTTATTTCCAGCTCCCGGAGCCGCTCATGTCCAGCACGCCTTATGTGATCACCCAACCCCAGGCTCGCGAACTGCTGGCGCAGGTCGACGTTCCGCAGATCCTGCGCAAGCTGTTCCGCGACCTGGCCGTCGGGCAGGCTGTGCAACCGGCGCAGCAACTGGTGGAATTTCCCAAGGCTGCCGGCGACTTCATCAACTACCTGGGCGTGCTGGCCGAAGACGGGGTGTACGGGGTCAAGACGTCGCCGTATATCGTGCGCGAACAAGGCCCGCTGGTGACCGCGTGGACCTTGCTGATGTCGATGCAGACCGGCGAACCGCTGCTGTTGTGCGATGCCGGCGAACTGACCACCGCGCGCACCGCCGCGACCACCGCGGTCGCCGTCGATGCCCTCGCCCCGCTGAATGCAAAACGTCTGGCGATCATCGGCAGTGGCAAGGTTGCGCTGGCGCATCTGCATTACGTCAAAGGCCTGCGCGACTGGAAAGGCATCAACCTTTACTCGCCGAACCTGAGCGACCTCAGTCCTGAAACGCTGGCACAGATCAAAAGCCTCGATCCACGCCTGACCTTTGTCGACAGTCGCGACGCAGCCGTTCAGGGCGCCGACGTGATCATGCTCTGCACTTCGTCCGCAGGACCTGTGATCGACCCGGCCAGTCTGGGCAAACCGGCGCTGATCACCTCCATCAGCACCAACGCCCCACGCGCCCACGAAGTGCCGCCGCAGAGCCTCAATGATATGCAGGTGTTCTGCGACTATCGTCTGACCACCCCGGGGTCGGCGGGCGAAATGCTGATTGCCGGCGAGCAACATGGCTGGGACAAGCGCTTGATTGTCGGCGACCTGCCCGATCTGCTGAGCGAAAAAGTCCAGCGCCCCGGTTATGACCGTCACGTGTTCTTCCGCTCCATCGGCCTGGGCCTGGAAGACATCGCGCTGGCCAATGCCATTTACCGCCTACAGCCCTAACACTTAAATCCCTGTGGGAGCGGGCTTGCTCGCGAAAGCGGTGTGTCAGTCAACATCATTGGTAACTGACAAACCGCATTCGCGAGCAAGCCCGCTCCCACAAGGGGTTCTCTACAATTTCGGCATTTTCGCCCCATCAGGAGACGTTCATGAGCCAGGCAGATTTCATCATCATCGGCGGCGGGATTGCCGGCGCTTCCACCGGTTTCTGGCTGTCGCAGCACGCCCGCGTGATTGTGCTCGAACGCGAATCCCATCCGGCCTATCACTCCACCGGACGTTCGGCCGCGCTATTCACCGCTGCTTATGGAACACCGCAAGTCCGGGCACTGACCCAGGCCAGCCGCGATTTCTTCGACGCCCCGCCCGCCGGTTTCTGCGAACACCCGCTGCTGACCCCGCGCGGCGAGATGACCGTGGATTTCACCGGCGACCCGGTCGAGCTGAACAATCAATACCTCAGCGCCAAAGCCACGGTGCCCGAAATGCAATTGCTCAGCGCCGACGACGCCTGCACGCGCCTGCCGATCCTGCGCCGGGAAAAAGTCCACGGAGCGATCTACGATCCGACCGCCAGCGACATCGACACCGACGCCTTGCATCAGGGTTACCTGCGCGGCATCCGGCGCAATAAAGGTGAAGTGCACACCGACAGCGAAGTCCTGAGCCTGACCCGCGATGCCGAAGGCCTGTGGCACGTTCAAACCAACGGCCAGACCTTCAGCGCCCCGGTCATCATCAACGCCGCCGGTGCCTGGGCCGACAAGATCGGCGAACTGGCCGGCGCCCGACCGCTGGGCCTGCAACCGAAGCGCCGCGCCGCGTTCATCTTCGCCGGGCCGGAAGGCGTGGACATCCACCATTGGCCGATGCTGGTCAGCCTCGACGAATCGTTCTACATGAAGCCCGACGCCGGCATGTTCCTCGGCTCGCCGGCCAACGCCGACCCGGTGGAACCGCACGACGTGCAGCCCGAAGAACTGGACATCGCCATGGGCATCTACCAGATCGAAGAAGCCACCACCCTGACCATCCGCCGTCCGACCCGTACCTGGGCCGGCCTGCGCAGCTTCGTGTCCGACGGCGACTTGCTGTCCGGTTTCGATCTGCAGGTGCCAGGCTTGTTCTGGGTGGCAGCGCAAGGCGGTTATGGCATCCAGACCTCGCCCGCCATGGGCCAGGCCAGCGCCGCACTGGTACGCGGCGAACCCTTGCCCGAGCAGCTCACGCGTTTCGGTCTGGATGCCGGGATGCTCTCCCCCGCTCGCCTGGGCTGATCCGCGTCCTCAGGTGACGTGTCGCCACGATTGCGGCAAACTTCCAGCGCCCTTTTTGCAGGGCGCTGACGCTGCCTGGAGCTCCACTGTATGAACGCACCTGTAAAAGACCCGGCCCTGGACAACTTCCGAGCGATTGCCGATGCCATCGCCACGTTGTTCTTTCCCCACGCCGAGGTGGTGCTGCACGATCTGCGCACACAGAAAGTCGATTACATCGCCAATAACCTGTCGAAACGGGAAGTCGGTGACGACTCCGCGCTGGAAGACATGCTCAGCGATGACATCAGCGAACGAAACATCGGTCCGTACGAAAAGCTCAACTGGGATGGTCAGAAGATTCGCAGCCTGAGCAGCGTCCTGCGCGACAGCAACGGTCATCCACTGGCCGTGCTGTGCATCAATCTGAATATTTCGCTGTTCGAAAATGCCAAGGCAGCGCTGGATCTGTTCCTGTCGCCGAGCAAGCTGATTCCGCAACCGGATTCACTGTTTCGCGATGACTGGCAGGAGAGGATCAACACCTTCCTCCACGGCTGGCTGCGCGAACGTCAACTGAGCCTGAACCTGCTGACCCGCGACCACAAACGCGAACTGGTGCTGGCCCTGCACGCCGAAGGCGCCTTCAAGGGCAAAAGCGCCTCCAACTATGTGGCGAACGTGCTGAACATGGGACGGGCGACGGTGTACAAGCATTTGAAGGAATTGAAGGGCTGAAACGCCAACGTTCACTGTAGGAGCGAGCTTGCTCGCGAAAAACCTGAGAACGCCTCGGGGTGTCAGGCTTCCAGCGTTATCGTTAACGTCCATCGCGAGCAAGCTGAACTGGTCAAGTAATTTTGGACACCAGTTAAGGTTTTCACGCCGCCAGTTTCTCCATAGCTACCGGCGACCGGTAGTCGTTGTAGCTATGGAGTCTGACGTTGTTGTAACGCATCACATAACGCTGCACATCCACGCGGGCTTCATGCTCTGAGCGGTAGCCGTCTTCTGGCACCCACTCTGATTTCAGGCTCCCAAAGAAACGCTCCATCGGGGCGTTGTCCCAGCACTCACCTTTGCGACTCATGCTTTGCAGGAGTCCATGCTTGCGCATCTCATTCCTGAATTTATGGCTGGTGTATTGGCAGCCTTGATCAGAGTGAAACAGCACTTCTTTGGGACGGCCTCGCAACTCGACTGCCATTCGCAATGCTTCGCAGGTCAGCGTGGCATCGGAAATCATTGAAAACGACCAACCCACGATCCGGCGAGCGAACAGATCCAGCACCGCCGCAAAATACATCCAGCGCTTGCCGACCTTGATGTACGTCACATCGCCACACCACACCTGGTTGATCGCCGTGACATCAAACTTGCGCTTGAGCACATGTGGCGCCACCAGTGCTTCCACGCCGGAAGATTTGTACTTATGCCGCCTGCGCTGATGACTGGCGACACCGGCTTCGCGCATCAAGCTGCGAGCCATATGGCGCCCGACACGATGCCCCTTGGCTTGCAGCTCCCTGGAAAGGGTGCGAGACCCTGCGGACGCTCTGGATTCCTTGTGATGCTCGACCAGCACGGCTTTAAGTTTCTCCCGCTCAGGCTTCACCTTGCCTTGGCGCTGACGCCAGGCGTAAAAGCTGCTGCGGTTGACTCCAAACGCCCGACAGCAATTGTTAACGCCGTACTGCTCGTCCAGCTCATTGATCAACGAGAATGATCTTTGGAGTCCAAAAGCAGGAGAGCACTGGCCTTTTTTAGGATTTCAATGTCCAGGTCTTTTTGCCTGAGCAACGCTTTGAGCTGCTGAATCTCTCGCTGATCGGCGGTAATCGCCTTGGCGCCCTCAGGGGTCGAACCCAAGCGCTCCTTGCGAACCTGATCGACCCAACGGCGCAAGGCGGTAGGGCCAATATCCAGACTGGTACAGACTTCTGGAACTGACCGGCCCTCGTCCAGCACCATGCCGGCAGCCTTGAGCTTGAACTCACTGGAATAAGATTTACGCATATCCAAACACCTCAGATTTGGGCGCCATCATAGCGCCCGATTGAAGTGTCCAAAATCATTAGGCCAGTTCAAGCTCGCTCCTACAGGGGATATTTGGCGGTTATTCCAACGCCGAAGCCGGGCCGAAGAACTCGTAACGGCTTTGCGTCTCCGGCACACCCAACGCTTTCAGGTGACGCTTCACCGCCGCCATGAAGCCTTTTGGCCCCAGGAAGTACGCATCCAGATCGCGTTCCTGCGGCAACCACTCTGTAGGAGCGAGCTTGCTCGCGAAAAACCTGAGAACGCCACGGGGTGTCAGGCTTCCAGCGTTATCGTTAACGTCCATCGCGAGCAAGCTCGCTCCTACAGGGGATATTCGGCGGTTATTCCAAAGCCGAAGCCGGGCCGAAGAACTCGTAGCGGCTTTGCTTCTCCGGCACACCCAACGCTTTCAGGTGACGCTTCACCGCCGCCATGAAGCCTTTTGGCCCCAGGAAGTACGCATCCAGATCGCGTTCCTGCGGCAACCACTCGCCCAGTTGCTCCTGACTCAACAACCCGACCTTGTGCGCCGCCGGGCTCACGCCGTCATCTTCGTTGTAGCAATAGAAGCGCTTGAGTTGCGGGTGACGCTCGGCCAATCCATCAATCCAGTCGCGGAAGGCGTGAACGCTGCCGTTGCGTGCGCAGTGGATAAAGTGCACCGGCCGTTCGGTTTTCAGCGCTGCTTCGAGCATGGCCAGGGTCGGGGTGATGCCGACGCCGCCGCTGATCAGCACCAACGGTTTGTCGCTATCGGTCAGGGTGAACTCACCCGATGGCGGGAACAGCTGAAGGCTGGCGCCGACATGCAGTTGATCGTGCAGATGATTTGAGGCACGACCGCCCGCCTCACGTTTGACACTGATACGGTACTGGCCTTTGTTCGCCAGGGCCGACAGCGAATAGTTACGACGAATCTCTTCACCATCGAGGATCAGTTTCATACCGATGTACTGGCCGGGTTCAGCGGCAAGGATCGGGCCTTTGTCAGCCGGCTCGAAGTAGAACGAAATGATTTCCGCGCTTTCCTCGACCTTGGCCGCGACAATGAATTCCCGCGCACCGCGCCAGCCGCCGGGTGCCTGCTCTTTCTGGTCGTAGATGCTGGTTTCGGCACCGATCAGGATCTCGGCCAATTGACCGTAGGCCGCGCCCCAGGCGCTCATGACTTCCGGCGTGGCAATCTCGTCACCCAGCACTTCGGAAATCGCCCGCAGCAGGCAGGTGCCGACAATCGGATAGTGTTCGGGGAGGATTTGCAGGGCCACGTGTTTGTTGATGATCTTGGCCACCAGGTCGCCCAACTGGTCGAGCTGATCGATGTGGCGCGCATACATCAACACGCCATTGGCCAGGGCGCGGGGCTGATCACCGCTGGCCTGGTGAGCCTGGTTGAACAGCGGGCGGACTTCCGGATATTCGGAGAGCATCATGCGGTAGAAATGCGTGATCAATGCTTCGCCACCGCTTTCCAGCAACGGCACGGTGGATTTGACGATTGCACGATCTTGAACGCTAAGCATAAGGTGACTCCTGAGCGACTTGGGTTTCTAACTGATTGCTCTATCCTTATCAGTTTCCGTGCCAGTTATTTAATCGTTAAAAATCAATATGTTATAAACATTCTAGTCATAACGACACAGCCTGGCTTATAGTCATATCGACTACATGGAGTCACTATGACTGCAAAATCCCTGCTGACTGCCCTATTGCCGCTGGTCTCGGACCTGTCCCGCGAACTCCCTGAAGGCGAGCGCTATCGGCGCCTGCTCGAAGCCATGCGCGCCCTGCTCCCCTGCGACGCCGCCGCACTGTTGCGCCTCGATGGTGAATGGCTGGTGCCGCTGGCCGTCGACGGCTTGAGCACTGACACCCTCGGCCGACGCTTCAAGGTCAGCGAACATCCGCGTTTCGAAGCGCTGCTCAGCAGTCCCGGCCCGACCCGCTTCGCCGCCGACAGCGACCTGCCCGACCCTTACGACGGGTTGGTCGATGGTCTCCATGAACATCTGGAAGTCCACGACTGCATGGGCTGTCCGCTGTTTATCGACGAGCGCCCGTGGGGCTTGCTGACCCTCGATGCGCTCGACCCGGAGCGCTTTGAACCGATCGAACTGGACGCCCTGCAAGCCTTCGCCAGCCTCGCCGCCGCCACGGTCAATGCCGCCGAGCGCATCGAACGGCTGGCCAATCGTGTCGAAGACGAACATCAGCGCGCCGAGGTTTACCGTCAGGCCAGCGGTCAGCAGAACCGCGAGATGATCGGCCAGAGCAAGGCCCACAAACGGCTGGTGGAAGAAATCAGCCTGGTGGGCGGCAGCGACCTGACCGTGTTGATCACCGGGGAAACCGGGGTCGGCAAGGAGCTGGTGGCCCAGGCGATTCACGCCGCCTCGCCCCGGGCCGACAAACCGATCATCAGCCTCAACTGCGCCGCGCTGCCGGACACGCTGGTGGAAAGCGAACTGTTCGGCCATGTGCGCGGCGCCTTTACCGGGGCGACCAGCGACCGCCGTGGCAAGTTCGAACTGGCCAATGGCGGCACGCTGTTTCTCGATGAAGTCGGCGAGCTGTCGCTGACCGTGCAGGCCAAACTGCTGCGCGTGCTGCAAAGCGGTCAGTTGCAGCGGCTGGGGTCGGACAAGGAACATCAGGTCGACGTGCGACTCATCGCCGCGACCAATCGCGACCTCGCCGAAGAAGTGCGCAGCAGCCGTTACCGAGCCGATTTCTATCACCGTTTGAGCGTTTACCCGCTGCTGGTGCCGGCCCTGCGGGATCGCGGGCGGGATGTGCTGCTGCTCAGCGGTTTCTTCCTGGAGCAGAACCGCTCGCGCATGGGCCTCAACAGCCTGCGCCTGAACAGCGATGCCCAGGCCGCGTTACTCGCGTATGACTGGCCGGGTAACGTGCGAGAGCTGGAGCACTTGATTGGTCGTAGCGCGTTGAAAGCCTTGGGTAACTGCAAGGAACGGCCGAAGATTCTAAGCTTGAGTGCAGCGGATCTGGACTTGCCCAGCGGCAGCGTAGAAGTGGCGGTCGAGCAACCGGCTGCGACTCCGGTGGCGTTGGTGTCAGGGGATTTGCGCGAGGCGACTGAAAATTATCAGCGCCAGTTGATCGGCGCATGCCTGGAACGGCACCACAACAACTGGGCGAGCGCGGCGCGTGAGCTAGGCCTGGATCGGGCGAATCTTGGGCGGATGGCCAAACGACTGGGTATGAAGTGACGGCCCCTTCGCGAGCAAGCCCGCTCCCACACTGGATCTGCATGAGACACAGATAGTGTGCTCGACGAAAATCACTGTGGGAGCGGGCTTGCTCGCGAAAGCGCCCTACCATTCACCCGATTTTCTAAAGCCTTCCCCCAACAAGTCGATAACCCGGCATCGATAGCTTTCGGCGATCCTCGTGATCGCCCATCACCTTTTTCCACAGAAGGTTTTTATGTCCTCCACCAAAGCCCGCGCAGACTCACTTTCGCTTCTGCTGTTTACCTTGCGCAGTGGCAAGCTGATGGCAATCAACCTGCTCAAAGTCAGTGAAATCATCCCCTGCCCGCCGCTGACCAGGCTGCCGGAGTCGCACCCCCACGTCAAAGGCATCGCCACCCTGCGTGGCGCGTCGTTGTCGGTGATCGACCTCAGCCGTGCCATTGGCGAGCGGCCGCTGGAAGACCCTAACGGTGGCTGCCTGATCGTCACTGACGTCAGCCGCTCCAAGCAGGGCCTGCACGTTCAGGCCGTGAGCAAGATCGTCCATTGCCTGACCACCGACATTCGTCCGCCGCCCTTCGGCTCTGGCGGCGGGCGTTCGTACATTACCGGTGTGACCTCGGTCGACGGCACGCTGGTGCAGGTGCTGGACATCGAAAAAGTCATCCACGGTATCGCTCCGGTGCAGATCGACATGGCCCCGACCGAACTGAGCATGGAAGACGCGGAAGTGCTGGGCCTCGCGCGCATCCTGGTGGTCGACGACAGTCAGGTCGCGTTGCAACAATCGGTGCACACCCTGCGCAACCTCGGCCTGCAATGCCACACCGCGCGCAGCGCCAAGGAAGCCATCGACTGCCTGCTGGACCTGCAAGGCACGGCGCAGCAGATCAACCTGATTGTCTCGGACATCGAGATGTCGGAGATGGACGGCTACGCCTTCACCCGCACGTTGCGCGAAACCCCGGACTTCTCGCACCTGTACGTGCTGCTGCACACCTCGCTGGACAGCGCGATGAACAGCGAAAAAGCGCGGCTTGCCGGGGCCAACGCGGTGCTGACCAAATTCTCCTCGCCGGAGCTGACCAAGTGCC
Organism: Pseudomonas sp. LBUM1670; assembly: GCF_059695695.1. NCBI lineage: Bacteria > Pseudomonadati > Pseudomonadota > Gammaproteobacteria > Pseudomonadales > Pseudomonadaceae > Pseudomonas > Pseudomonas sp. LBUM1670. The sequence continues at coordinate 4,705,789 of NZ_CP166783.1, forward strand.
TGATCGAAGCGGCCAAGGCGGTCGCCGAACAAGGTCATTGAGTTTGGCCGAGGCCTTTTGTTTTCTGATGCGGCGCAATCTGGCTGAGGTTGCGCCCGCAATCAACTGGCCACAGGGAATCGTCCTCAGCGAATATCGCCCCGAATTCGCAGAAGCCGTTCATCGCCTGATGGAACTGGGTTACCAGGAAGGTGGCGGTCGCGTGCCGACGCTGGCTACCTGGCAACAGCGATTCGAAACCGATCCCGAGTACGATCCTTCACTGTGCTTCATCGCGCTGGATGCCGACGGTATCGTTGGCGTGTGCCAGTGTTGGACCAGTGCCTACATCAAGAATCTGGTGGTGCACCCGCGTGCTCAGAGACGGGGTTTGGGTCGGGCATTGCTGCTGAATGCGTTCAATGTGTTTCAGCAGCGTCGTGAAGGATTTGTGGATCTGAAGGTGCTGGAGGACAACGTTCGGGCGCTGCGGTTGTATGAAAGTTGCGGGATGTATGTGGTCCGTCGGGAATTGGTTCCAGCCTGATCCACCGCCTTCGCGAGCAAGCTTCGCTCCTACAGGTGATCACCGTTCCTGTAGGAGCGAGGCTTGCCCGCGAAGAGGCCGACACATTCAAACTAAAACCCTCAGGCATACTCCAAACCTTGGCCAACCCAATGCCCAAGGATGCTTGAACCATGAAAGCTGTAACCCTCACTTTCCTCTGCCTCACCACCCTCGCCACCCAGACCCAAGCCTCCAGCCCGGAAGCCTGGGCCGCCTTCGACAAAGCCATGCTCGCCAGTTGCATCAAGGCCAGCGGCCTGACGGACGCCTTCCCCGTTGGCAAAGCCGCACAGTTCGACGACCGTGTCGACTACACCGCCGTGCTCCTGCAAGGCCGGTACCCGCAAAAACACATGAAAGGCCAGCAAGGCACCGAGCTGTGCCTCTACAACAAGAAAAGCAAAACCGCCTACGTGACCGAATGGGACTCCATCCGCCTACCCGCCAAATCTCAATGAATGGCGCATAACTTGCTTCGACGCACACCTTCGCGGTGGCATTCTGTCGCCGTTTCGAGCCCTGATAGGCGACTGATCCTTCAATGAATACGACGTTTTCCTGCGTAGGTTGTGGCAAATGCTGCAATGACCATCACGTGCCCCTGACCCTGACAGAAGCTCAAATGTGGGCGGCCGACGGCGGCCAGGTGATCGTGCTGGTGGAAGGTTTCCTGGGCAATGGCCTGGGTCTGCCGGTGCAGCAACGCGAACATGCCGAACGCCGTTCGGTGGTGGTTCAAAGCGGCGCCACCGATGCCTGCGTGGCCATCACGTTTGCGGCGTACAACGTCGGTCCCTGCCGGAATCTTGACGAAGACAACCTCTGCCGCATCTACGAACGCCGGCCGCTGGTGTGCCGTATCTATCCGATGGAAATCAATCCGCACATTCCACTCAACACGGCGATCAAGGACTGTCCGCCCGAGTCGTGGGAAAAAGGCCCGGACCTGATCGTTGGTGGTGAACTGGTCGATCAGGAACTGGCGGGACTTATCCAGCGCTCCCGTCAGGCGGATCGCGATGACATCCGCACCAAGGATGCGATTTGCGCGTTGCTGGGGATTCGGACTACAGCGCTCAAGGGCGATGGATTCACCGCGTACCTACCGGACATGACCGCGTTTGCCACGGTCATTGATCAGGTGACGCAACAACCGCAGACGGGTTCGGGCAGTGACTGGCAGTTCCACGTGTCCGGCGACGACATCGCCGGGCAAGTACTGGCGGCCGGCGCACAAGTGACCACCGAAACACCGCTCAACTACGCGTTCATTTCGTTGCGCGCGGCTTAACGGCGCTCTCGCCAGAACTCCTGCGCCAACTGCCGCAAATCCCCCGCCAGCTCCGCTACGTCTTCAGAGTGGGCCTGGCTTTGCCGGCCCTCGCTCACCGTGACTTCGCAGGCGGAGCGAATGCTGCTGATGTTGCGGTTGATGTCTTCGCTGACCGTGCTCTGCTCCTCCACCGCCGAGGCGATTTGCAGGCTCATTTCGGTGATCTGATTGACCCGTCGACTGATCGCGTCCAACGCATCGGCGGCGCGTTGGGCCTGGTCGACGCTGTTTGCCACCTGCTCACTGCTTTGCTGCATCACCGCCACCGCATCCCGCGTGCCGTTTTGCAGGGTGCTGATCATGCGCTGAATCTCGTTGGTCGATTGCTGGGTGCGCTGGGCCAGGCCCCGCACTTCGTCGGCCACCACCGCAAAACCGCGCCCGGCATCCCCGGCGCGTGCGGCCTCGATGGCCGCGTTGAGGGCCAGCAGATTGGTTTGCTCGGCGATGCTGCGGATCACTTCCAACACCCCGGTAATCTCGCTGCTGTGCCCTTCCAGCTGATGAATTACCTCGGTGGCATGCGCCAGTTCCTCGGCCAGACGCAGCACCGCATGGCGACTCTCACTCACCAATTGATGACCTTCGCGGGTTTCGCTGCCGGCCAGATCGGCCGTTAGGGAGGCTTGCTGCGCATGACTGGCAACCTGAGCGACGCTGGCGGACATCTGATGAATCGCCGCCGCCACCTGATCGGTTTCAGCCTGCTGGCCCAGCGTGCTGTTGTGGCTGCTTTGCAAGTGCTCGACCAGTTCCGCCGCATGCCCGGCCAGGCGCTGCGAGGCATCGCCGATGCGCCCCACCACCGCACCGACCTGAGCTTCGAGCATCTGCAGGGCAAACTCGATCTGACCGAACTGATCCCGGCGGCCGGTGTAAATACCCTGGCTCAGCGGGTTATCGGCAATCTTCCGTGCGCGTTCGGTCAATGCCTTCAGTGGGCGCAACATCACTCCGGTTCCGAGCGCCGCCAAACCACTGCCCACGACAAACGCCAGTACGCCGAAAATCGCTGACGAAGGGTTCAGCCACGCCTCGACGCCCACCACACAGGCCAACATCGCGCTGAACAGCGCCACCACTTTCAAACCCGGTGCGAGCACAGGCAGGCGCTGCAACAATGGCACGCGACCGTCGCGAAGGTGTGTGTAGGCTGTTTCCGCGGCTTCGATCTGCCGCGCCGAGGGACGGGTCCGGATCGACTGATATTCCACGGCCTGACCGTTCTGCGTCACCGGCGTGGCATAGGCGCTCACCCAATAGTGATCGCCATTCTTGCAGCGATTCTTCACCAGCCCCATCCACGAACGGCCGCTTTTAAGGGTCTGCCACATGTGCGCGAAAGCCGCTGCCGGCATGTCCGGGTGACGCAGCAAGTTGTGCGTCGAGCCCAGCAACTCCTCACGGCTGTAACCGCAGATGTTGATGAAATCGTCGTTGGCGTAAGTAATCGCGCTGGTCAGATCAGTGGTCGAGAGGATGTTCGCATCAGCCGCAACGTCGACATGACGGCCGGTCACCGGGAGGTTGATCTTCATGGAAAGCGCGCTCGTTGTAGGGAAAGAGTCGGCAGGGCTGCTGACTCTAAGCGCACTGATTCCACAAACGTTGATCTGGCTCAGGGTATGAGCACTTAGCCATCACCGCGATTGAAAACCGCAGTCGATGGCCAATGGCGAGGGGTGGAAACTCAGCGTTTGCCCATCGAACGACGGGTGCCCGGAGGCGCTGCGCCGGGGGTCTTGGTGTGGCCGTTCTTGGCGCCGTTCTTGTACCACGGCTGGCTGGCGGCTTTCGCGGCCGCCAGTTCACCCGGCTTGAACGGGAACTTGAACGCCGGGATCGCGGCTTTGGTTTCGCTGTCTGCGCTGGAGTCGACGCTGTCTGGCAGGTCAGCCTGGTCGTCGCTCAAGGCGTCGGCAACCGGCGGTTGTGTCGGGGAAGTCATGAAAGCTCCGGGTGATGCAATAGAGTCGGGCCCGGTCAGCGAGCCGCGAAAGGCGGCAGTATACCTGTGTCGGGGGCGGCAAGCTTCACGCGGCGAGTGAGTCTGTCGGGTTTTGTGTTGGTCGGGCTGGCCTCTTCGCGAGCAAGCCCGCTCCCACATTTGATCGCGTCCGTCGGCACAACTCGGTCAAATGTGGGAGCGGGCTTGCTCGCGAAGGGGCCAGCAAAGTCAGCACACATCTTGAGACTTGTATCATCCCCCACACAAACTGACAGCGCCGTCAGTTAGCAGTCACCTTCCTGACCGGCGAACAGGTTTATAAAGGGAGGTATAACCCTGACAAAACTCCGTCCATCCAGCCCCGGCGCCCCACTCGCATGCGAATTCAGAAAAAACCCGCCTTGATCGCCGCCCTTCTGATTGTCCTGGCAGCGCTGGGCGTGTGGTACGCCACCAAACCCGTGACGGCCAAACTCGCCGCGCCCACGGCGATTCCGGTTCGGGTGGTGAACGTCGCCGAAAAAGACGTCCCTCGCTACGTCAGCGGCATCGGCTCGGTGTTGTCCCTGCACAGCGTGGTGGTACGCCCGCAGATCGACGGCATCCTCACCAAAATACTGGTCAAGGAAGGCCAACTGGTCAGCAGAGGTGACTTGCTCGCCACCATCGATGACCGTTCGATCCGCGCCAGCCTCGACCAGGCCCGCGCGCAACTCGGCGAAAGCCAGGCACAGTTGCAAGTGGCGCTGGTGAACCTCAAGCGCTACAAACTGCTGAGCGTCGACGATGGCGTGTCCAAGCAGACCTACGACCAGCAACAAGCGCTGGTCAACCAGCTCAAAGCCACCGCTCAAGGCAATCAAGCTTCGATTGATGCCGCACAAGTGCAGCTTTCCTACACGCAGATTCGCTCCCCGGTCACCGGTCGCGTCGGTATTCGCACGGTGGACGAAGGCAACTTCCTGCGCATGACCGACACTCAAGGCTTGTTCACGGTGACCCAGATCGACCCGATCGCCGTGGAGTTTTCCCTGCCGCAGCAGATGCTGCCGACCCTGCAAGGCCTGATCAACGATCCGGAGCGCGCTCAGGTGAAGGCCTACATTGGCGCCGACACCGACGGCGAAACCGGCAACCTGCTGGGCGAGGGTCACCTGACCCTGATCGACAACCAGATCAATGCCAACACCGGGACCATCCGCGCCAAGGCCGAATTCAACAACCCCGGGCAGAAACTCTGGCCGGGCTTGCTGGTGACGGTAAAGATTCAGACAGCACTGGATAAAGATGCACTGGTGGTGCCGCCCACCGTCGTACAACGTGGCCTCGATCAACACTTCGTGTACCGGGTCAAGGGTGACAAAGTCGAGACCGTTCAGGTGCAGATGGTCTATCAAGGTAGCGGTCAGGACATCATCAAAGGCGTGAAACCGGGCGACGTGCTGGTCAGCGACGGCCAATCAAGACTCAAACCCGGCTCGACCGTGCAGGTACTGACCGAGCCACCGCATGTGGTCCAGTCGGAGTCGAAGCCATGAAGGGCCACGGTTCGGTTTCTGCGTGGTGCATCGATCATCCGGTGGCGACGATCCTGCTGACGTTTGCCCTGGTACTGCTCGGCGTCATCGCTTTCCCACGGTTGCCGATTGCACCGCTGCCGGAAGCCGAATTCCCGACGATTCAAGTGGCCGCGCAACTCCCCGGCGCCAGCCCGGAAACCATGGCGTCGTCCGTGGCCACGCCGCTTGAAGTGCAATTCAGCGCCATCCCCGGCGTGACCCAGATGACCTCGAGCAGCGCCCTCGGCTCGACCAACCTGACCCTGCAATTCACCCTCGACAAAAGCATCGACACCGCCGCGCAGGAAGTGCAGGCCGCGATCAACACCGCCGCCGGCAAACTGCCCAAGGACATGCCGAACCTGCCGACGTGGCGCAAGGTCAACCCGGCCGATAGCCCGGTGCTGATTCTCAGCATCAACTCAACGCTGATGCCCGGCCCCGAACTCAGCGATCTGGTGGAAACCCTGCTGTCCCGTCAGATCAGTCAGATCGACGGCGTAGGCCAGATCAACATCACCGGTCAGCAACGTCCGGCGATTCGCGTTCAGGCCTCGGCGGACAAACTCGCGGCCATCGGCCTGACGCTGGCGGACATCCGTCTGGCCATTCAGCAGACCAGCCTCAACCTAGCCAAAGGTGCGTTGTATGGCGAGTCGAGCATCTCGACGCTGTCCACCAACGATCAGTTGTTCCATCCCGAGGAATACAGCCAACTCATCGTTTCCTACAAGGACGGAGCGCCGGTTCACCTGAAGGATGTGGCGAAAGTCGTCAACGGTTCGGAAGATGCCTACGTGCAAGCCTGGGCCGGTGACAAGCCCGGGGTGAACCTGGTGATTTCCCGGCAACCGGGGGCCAATATCGTCGAGACCGTCGACCGCATTCAGGCTGCCCTGCCCGGCCTCGAAGCGATGTTGCCAGCCTCGGTACAAGTTAAGGTGCTGGTCGATCGGACCCAGACCATCCGCGCTTCGTTGCATGAAGTGGAAATCACCCTGTTGATCGCGATCATGCTGGTGGTGGCGGTGATGGCGCTGTTTCTGCGCCAATGGTCGGCGACGCTGATCGTGTCCGCCGTATTGGGCGTTTCGCTGGTCGCCAGTTTCGCCCTGATGTACATCATGGGTTTCAGCCTGAACAACCTGACGCTGGTGGCCATCGTGGTGGCCGTGGGGTTTGTGGTCGACGATGCGATTGTGGTGGTGGAGAACATTCACCGTCACCTGGAGGCCGGTGACGGCATGCGCGAAGCGGCGATCAAGGGCGCCGGCGAGATTGGTTTCACCGTGGTCTCGATCAGTTTTTCGCTGGTGGCGGCGTTCATTCCGCTGCTGTTCATGGGCGGCGTGGTCGGGCGACTGTTCAAGGAGTTCGCTCTGACGGCCACGTCTACGATCATGATTTCGGTGGTGGTGTCGCTGACGTTGGCGCCGACCCTCGCGGCGCTGTTCATGCGTGCGCCGGTGCATCACGCCCACAGCAAACCCACGTTTGGCGAACGCTTGCTGGCGTGGTACGAGAAAGGCCTGCGTCGCGCCCTCGCCCATCAGAAATTGATGATCGGTGTGTTTGGGTTGTCTCTCGTTCTGGCCATCGCCGGTTACATCTTCATTCCGAAAGGTTTCTTCCCGGTCCAGGACACCGGTTTCGTCCTCGGCACCACCGAAGCCGCCGCCGATATTTCCTACGGCGACATGGTGAAAAAACACCTGGCGATGGCCGAAATCGTCGCCGCAGATCCGGCGGTCGCGGCGTTTTCCCACTCCGTGGGTGTGTCCGGCAGTAACCAGACCATCGCCAACGGCCGCTTCTGGATCTCCTTGAAAAAACGCGGCGACCGCGACGTCTCGGCCAGCCAGTTCATCGACCGGATCCGTCCGCAACTGATGAAAGTACCCGGCATCGTGCTGTACTTACGCGCTGGCCAGGACATCAACCTCAGCTCCGGCCCGAGCCGCGCGCAGTACCAATACGTGCTCAAGAGCAACGACGGCGCGACCCTCAGCACCTGGACCCAGCGCCTGACGGAAAAACTGCGCGCCAACCCGGCGTTCCGCGACATTTCCAACGACCTGCAACTGGGCGGCAGCATCACGCACATCAACATCGACCGCAGCGCCGCCGCGCGTTTCGGCCTGACCGCCAGTGATGTCGACGAAGCGCTGTACGACGCGTTCGGTCAGCGCCAGATCAACGAATTCCAGACCCAGATCAACCAGTACAACGTGATTCTGGAACTGGACACTCAGCAACGCGGCAAGGCCGAAAGCCTCAACTATTTCTACCTGCGCTCGCCCCTCAGCGGGGAAATGGTGCCGCTGTCGGCGCTGGCGAAGTTCGATGCGCCGACGGTGGGTCCATTGTCGATTGCCCACGACGGCATGTTCCCGGCCGCCAACCTGTCGTTCAACCTGGCACCCGGCGTGGCACTGGGCGATGCCGTCATCATGCTCAATCAGGCCAAGGCCGACATCGGCATGCCGGCGGCCATGAGCGGCAACTTCCAGGGCGCGGCCCAGGCGTTCCAGAGTTCATTGGCCAGCCAGCCGTGGCTGATTCTGGCGGCGCTGGTGGCGGTGTACATCATTCTCGGCGTGCTCTACGAGAGCTTCGTGCATCCGCTGACCATCATCTCGACACTGCCATCGGCAGGGCTCGGTGCGGTGATCATGCTGTGGATTTGCGGCCAGGATTTTTCGATCATGGCGCTGATCGGGCTGGTGCTGTTGATCGGCATCGTGAAGAAAAACGGCATCTTGATGATCGACTTTGCCCTGGAAGCACAGCGCAAGGGTGGCCTGCCACCGGAAGAAGCGATTTACCAGGCCTGTATCACCCGGTTCCGGCCGATCATCATGACCACCCTCGCCGCCCTGCTCGGCGCGCTGCCGCTGATGCTCGGCTACGGCACCGGCGCCGAGTTGCGCCAGCCATTGGGGATTGCGGTCGTCGGCGGCCTGCTGGTCAGCCAGGCGCTGACGCTGTTCACCACTCCGGTCATATACTTGTGGCTCGAGCGGCTTTTCCATCGGCCCAAACCCGCGCCCGTACTGGCGCTGGCGACCACAGACTGAGGCGGGGTCATGCGCGTTCTGATTATCGAAGACGAGGAAAAAACCACGGACTATTTGCACCGCGGCCTGACGGAACAGGGTTACACCGTGGACCTGGCGCGGGACGGCGTTGAAGGCCTGCACCTGGCGCTGGAAAGTGACTACGCGGTGATCGTCCTCGACGTCATGCTGCCGGGCCTCGACGGCTTCGGCGTACTGCGCGCGTTGCGTGCGCGCAAGCAAACCCCGGTGATCATGCTCACTGCCCGCGAACGTGTCGAAGACCGGATCAAAGGCCTGCGCGATGGCGCCGACGATTACCTCGGCAAACCGTTTTCCTTCCTTGAACTGGTGGCACGCCTGCAAGCGCTGACCCGGCGCAGCGGCGGGCATGAACCGGTGCAAGTGAGCATCGCCGACCTGTGGATCGATCTGATCAGCCGCAAGGCCACCCGCGCCGGCACACGTCTGGACCTGACCGCCAAGGAGTTCTCGCTGCTCAGCGTGCTGGCCCGCCGGCAAGGTGAAATCCTCTCGAAAACGGCGATTGCCGAAATGGTCTGGGACATCAATTTCGACAGCGATGCCAACGTCGTTGAAGTCGCGATCAAACGCCTGCGCGCCAAGCTCGACGGGCCGTTCGACGAGAAACTGCTGCACACGATCCGTGGCATGGGTTATGTGCTGGAGAGCCGTGGTGTCCAGTAATTCGATTGCGCTGCGCCTCAGTGGAATGTTCACGCTGGTGGCGCTTCTGGTGTTTCTGTTGATTGGCTGGGCGCTGTATCAACAGGTCGACAAGGGCTTGGGCTTGCTGCCCGAAGCCGAGCTGGAAGCGCGTTACAGCGTGCTCGAATCCACCGTCGGCCGTTACGGTACGCCGGAGCATTGGGTGAAGATCAACAACAAGCTCAAGCTGCTGGGTGAAGAAGACAAACGCATCAGTTTCTGGATCATCAGCGGCGATCCGCACTACGAATACGGCAACCTGACGCCGCAAATCCGCGCCTTCGCCGAAGGGCCGCTGGGCATGCGGGATTTGCAGTTGCCGGATCAGCCTTATCCGCTGAAAGTGCTGGTCAGCCAGTTCCCGGCCAAGGATCAACGACCGCCATTGCGCTTCATGATCGGCATCGACACCGAGACGTTTTTCCAGACCCAGCATCATCTGTTGATCGCGCTGATTAGCCTGGCAATTATCGGCGTGCTGCTGGCCTCGGCACTGGGTTACTGGGTGGCGCGGATCGGCCTCAAGCCGCTGATCAAGCTGTCTCAGGAGGCCCAGCGACTGGCGCCGCCGTTGCGTTCCGGGCGCTTGCGCCTGTCGTCGCTGCCACCGGAACTCAATCAGTTCGTCAACTCGTTCAACTCCACGCTGGAGCGGGTCGAACAGGCGTACTCGCGGCTTGTGTCGTTCAATGCCGACGTCGCTCATGAACTGCGTTCACCGCTGACCAATTTGATCGGCCAGACGCAGGTGGCGCTGACGCGCGGACGTTCGGCCGAGCACTACTTCGAAGTGCTGCAATCGAACCTTGAAGAGCTGGAGCGGCTACGTTCGATCATCAACGACATGCTGTTTCTTGCCAGCGCGGATCAGGGCAGCAAGGCCACCAAACTGACGTCCACTTCGCTGGCGGATGAAGTGGCGACGACCCTGGAGTATCTGGATTTCATTCTTGAAGATGCGCAGGTTCAGGTGCAGGTCAGTGGTGATGCGCAGGTGCGGATCGAGATCGCGCATTTGCGTCGGGCGCTGATCAATTTGCTCAGCAACGCGGTGCAACACACCGAGCCTGGGCAAGTGATTCAGGTGCGGATCGAAGTCGAGGAGCATCAGGTCAGCATCGGCGTCGCCAATCCAGGATCGCCGATTGCCAGCGAGCATTTGTCGCGGCTGTTCGAACGCTTCTACCGGGTCGATGCGTCGCGTAGCAACAGCGGCAACAACCACGGTTTGGGGCTGGCGATCGTCAAGGCAATTGCGCTGATGCACGGCGGCGATGTGTTTGTGCGCAGTGATCACGGCATGAATACCTTCGGCATCCACCTCCCCGTGTGACCCAACCCGGCTCTCTGTGGTGAGGGGACTCTGTGGTGAGGGGACTCTGTGGCGAGGGGACTTGTCCCCGTTCCAGTGCGCAGCACTGGCAAGATCTCGGTAACGCTCTAGATTTTTGGGGCCGCTTCGCAGCCCAACGGGGACAAGTCCCCTCGCCACAGAGTCCCCTCGCCACAGGAGCTCGTTCACCTCGGCTCAGCTACTGTTGCCTTAACCGCAACAGTCCTTTCTTGAATTGGCTCTGTTTCCCATCGGCCAGGATCCTTATCTTTGCGCCACCAAACAGCACTTGCCAAGCAAGAAGGTTCTAAAGATGTCCAACACTATGGGTATTGCCAGCGTTTTCGTTTTGTCCTCTTTGTTCCTCTCCCCGTTCGCCGTCGCTGAAGAGTCGCAGACCTTCGTCACGCACAATGCAGCGCGGGCCGCAGCGTTCGAAGCGTATCAGAACGAAAAGACGGCCAAGGCTCAGGACGCTGCGCAACCCCCTCAAGCGTCGACCACTCTGGCCCAGCCACGGGTCGAGAAAGACAGCTGAGCACCCCATCACTCTGTTCCCTCGACACTTTTCATGGGCTCTTCCTTGTGAAAAGTTGTTTTCAAAGCCGCTGCTGTCAGCGGCTTTTTTTCGTCACTGCGTCGACTGTTCATTGCAGCAGCTGCAACGATTAACCTGATCGTGGGTAGATGCCTGGCGAACCAGGCCACGGATGAATACCCGGTGATCGTCGACTACCCGTTCAATGTCTTCTAAGCTTCGATCAGTAAAAGGCCAGCACGTCTTGCTGGCCGTTTTTTTGTACAGGATTTATGCAGGCGCGGTGAACGCACCGGTTTCTGGGACTCTGCCCGATTCTTGCAAGATGAACTTTATAACGCCTCATTAGCAGAAGTCAGAACCATGAGTGTGAGCAGTGCGATATCCCTCCTTCCGGTCCGTTCGACGCGATCGGAACGGCTTCTGGTTCTCAGCAGTTTGCTGTTGGTGATTGCAATACTGAGCATCGTAGCCTTCTTGCTGATCCGTGAACGCGCCAATGCCGAACTGTCGGCTACTCGCTCAGCTTCCAATGTCGTGCAATTGATCGACGCCGACGTGCTACGCAATGTCGAACTCTATGATCTGTCCTTGCTCGGTCTGATCGCCGCCTCGCAACGTGAAGACCTGAAGGCCGTGTCCCCGACCATCCGCCATTTGGCCTTGTTCGACCGCGCCACCGCAGCGCCGTACAAGGGCGACATTTTGTTGCTCGACAAACAGGGCTATGTGATCGCCGACTCGGCCTCGGTGGAACCCAGAAAAGGCAACTTTGCCGACCGCGAGTACTTCCAGTCCCATGTAAACAATCGCGACCCGAGCATGTTCATCAGCCGCCCCTTCCGCTCCAAGCTGGCCGAGCATGAGTGGCGCATCAGTTTCAGTCGCCGGGTCAGCGGCACGCAGGGCGAATTCCTCGGGGTGGCCGAAGCGGCCATGCGTTTGAGTTACTTCGATCAGTTGTTCAATAGTTTGAATGTCGGTCGTGACAGCTCGGTCAACCTGATCAGCACGGACGGAATTCTTCTGGCCCAGGAACCTCGCCTGGCCGAAGAGCTGATCGGCAAGGACTTCAGCAGCCGCCCCAACTTCCAGCGCATCGTCAAAGAAGGCAACGGTAGTTTCACCGGTGTTTCGAGCCGCAACCAGGAACGCCTGTACACGTTCTCAAGAGTGGGCAATTTACCGTTGATCGTCATCGTTGCCCTGTCCAGTGATGAGGTGTTTGCGTCGTGGAAGCGCACAGCGGTGGTGGTCAGCCTTGCGACCATCGCGCTGTGCGTCAGCCTGCTCTGGCTGACCTGGTTGTTCAGCCGGGAACTGCGCCTGCGCCACACCGCCGAGCAGGAACTGGCGCAACTGGCCGCCACCGATGCCTTGACCGGCGTGGCCAATCGCCGAACGCTGGATCAGACCCTGCGCCATGAGTGGTTTCGCGCCCAACGGTCGGGCAAACCGCTGTCGGTGCTGATGATCGATGCCGATCACTTCAAGGCCTTCAATGATCAACATGGCCACCAGGCCGGCGACGATGCGCTACGCGCACTGGCCAAGGTGATCGCCGAGAACGTGCGGCGACCGGCGGATCTGGTCGCCCGGTACGGTGGAGAAGAATTTTCGGTGGTCCTGGCGGAAACGGACAGCGCGGGGGCGCAGCAGATTGCCGAACACATCCGCGTTGCAGTGGAGCAACTGCGGATTGCGGCGGGCGTTGAATCGCCGATGACTGTCAGTATCGGCATCAGCACCTGGACCACGACCACCGATGGCGGCCTTGAGCAGTTGCTGTTTGCAGCGGACAAGGCGCTGTATCAGGCGAAGGAAAGCGGGCGGAATCGGGTGGTCGCCACACAGTGAGATTTTCGCTGTAGCGGCCGGCCTCTTCGCGGGCAAGCCCGCTCCCACATTTGACTGTGGGAGCGGGCTTGCTCGCGAAGGGGCCAGAACAAACACCGCATTACTTTCCCGCAGACATAAAAAAAGGCCACCCGAAGGCAGCCTTTAAAAACTAGAGAGGTTTTTTACTTACACCGCCGCAACCGGACGCATGTAAGAGATCGGTGCAGTGCTGGCGTCTTCGAAAGTCACGACTTCCCAAGCATCTGTCTGCTCAATCAACTTGCGCAGCAGCTGGTTGTTCAATGCATGTCCGGACTTGAAGCCCTTGAACTCACCAATCAGGCTATTGCCCAGCAGGTAGAGGTCACCAATTGCATCGAGGATCTTGTGCTTCACGAATTCGTCTTCATAGCGAAGGCCGTCTTCGTTCAGTACACCATCCGCGTCGACCACAATAGCGTTTTCAACGCTGCCGCCGAGTGCGAGGTTGTGCTTGCGCAGGTACTCGATGTCACTCATGAAACCAAAGGTACGGGCGCGGCTGACTTCTTTTACGAACGAAGTGCTGGAAAAATCCACGCTTGCACTTTGTGTGCGGTTACGGAAAACCGGGTGATCGAAATCGATCTCGAAACTCACCTTGAAGCCTTCGAAAGGGACGAAAGTGGCGCGCTTGTCGCCGTCTTCCACTGTCACTTCCCGCAGGATCCGGATGAACTTCTTCGGTGCGTCCTGTTCTTCCAGGCCGGCCGATTGAATCAGGAATACGAAAGGTCCAGCGCTACCATCCATGATCGGGACTTCGGACGCGGAGAGCTCGACGTAGGCGTTATCGATGCCCAGGCCAGCCATGGCCGAGAGCAAGTGCTCCACCGTATCCACTTTGGTGTCACCACTGACCAGCGTGGTCGACATCGTGGTTTCACCAACGTTTTCCGCGCGGGCAGGAATCTGCACCACAGGGTCGAGATCGGCACGACAAAACACAATGCCGGTGTCGATAGGTGCTGGCTTGAGGGTCAGGTATACCTTCTCCCCGGAGTGCAGGCCTACACCTGTGGCACGGATAATATTTTTCAGTGTGCGTTGTTTAATCATGGCTTGGGCCGCTTCAGCGCAAATTGCGAACTGGTATCAACAAAGGCTGGCGATGATAGCAGACCAGACCTTTGCTGAACACCAATCACCTTCATAGCCCTGATACATTCCATTAATCGGCCTGACGACGCAGGAAAGCCGGGATGTCCAGGTAGTCCAGATCATCTTGCGGATTCATCTTCGCAGCAGTCGCAGCACCGGCCTGAGCCTGGTTGCGCATGACGGTCGGACGGTCCAGATCACGGTAGTTCACCGCTGGCGCTTCCTGACGAGCGGGAGCCGATTGTTGCGGCTGCGACGCCATGGAGGTGTGAACGGTGTTGTCGATGACCTTCACAGGCTTCTCGATTTTCGCGCCCAGACCTGTGGCAACGACAGTCACGTGCAGCTCGTCGCGCATGTCCGGATCGATAACAGTACCGACCTTGACCATCGCGTGCTCGGAAGCGAAGGCTTCGATGATGCTACCCACGTCGGAGTACTCACCCAGGGACAGGTCAGGACCGGCGGTGATGTTCACCAGGATGCCGCGTGCACCTTGCAGGTTCACGTCTTCCAGCAACGGGTTGCGAATGGCCGCTTCGGTGGCCTCGCGTGCACGGTTCGGACCGCTGGCGCAGCCAGTGCCCATCATCGCCATGCCCATTTCGCTCATCACGGTACGTACGTCGGCAAAGTCGACGTTGATCATGCCCGGACGCTTGATGATGTCGGAGATACCGCGAACGGCACCGGCCAGTACATCGTCAGCCTTGGCGAAAGCCGACAGCAGGCTGGCGTCTTTGCCGAGGATGGTCAGCAGCTTCTCGTTGGGAATGGTGATCAACGAGTCGACGCTTTCGGACAGCAGACGAATACCTTCGTCGGCGATCTGCATGCGCTTGCGACCTTCGAACGGGAACGGACGGGTCACCACCGCAACGGTGAGGATCCCCATTTCCTTGGCCACTTCGGCAATGATCGGCGCAGCACCGGTACCGGTGCCACCGCCCATGCCGGTGGTGATGAACACCATGTTGGTGCCCTGCAGGACTTCGGCAATGCGCTCACGATCTTCGAGAGCGGCCTGACGACCTACTTCAGGGTTGGCGCCAGCGCCGAGACCTTTGGTCACGCCGGTGCCCAGTTGCAGGATGGTCCGCGCGCCAATGCTCTTCAGCGCCTGGGCATCAGTGTTGGCGCAGATGAATTCCACGCCTTCAATGTTGCTCTTGACCATGTGATTGACAGCGTTGCCGCCGCCTCCGCCAACACCGATAACTTTAATGACCGGGCTTGCGGGGATGTTGTCTACGAGTTCGAACATTTTCCCTCTCCTTTGATTCTCTAGTTTTTTCGCCTACTGCCTGTATCTACAACGGTGCTGCGGTAACTCTTTAGAAGTTGCCTTGTACCCAGCTCTTGATGCGATCGATCAAGGCGGCTTTCGGTTCTTCATTGCTGTAGCTGTCGCGGCTGCTGATGCCCGAGAACGAAATCCCGTCGGACTGCTTTTGCAGGCCGTACATCAACAGGCCGACGCCGGTGGAATAAATCGGGTTGCGCACCACGTCGTCGAGGCCCTTGACGCCATGGGGCACGCCCAGGCGGACCGGCATGTGGAAGATCTCTTCGGCCAGTTCGACAGCGCCTTCCATCTTCGAAGTACCACCGGTCAGCACGATGCCGGCCGGAATCAGGTCTTCGTAGCCGCTGCGACGCAGTTCGGCCTGGATCAGCGTGAACAGCTCGTCGTAACGCGGCTCGACCACTTCGGCCAGGGCCTGGCGGGACAGCTCGCGCGGTGGACGGTCGCCAACGCTTGGCACCTTGATGGTTTCGCCGGCACCGGCCAGTTTGGCCAGGGCGCAGGCGTAGCGAATCTTGATTTCTTCGGCGTACTGGGTCGGGGTGCGCAACGCCATGGCGATGTCGTTGGTCACCTGATCGCCCGCAATCGGGATCACTGCGGTGTGACGGATCGCGCCTTCGGTGAAGATCGCGATGTCGGTGGTGCCGCCGCCGATGTCCACCAGGCACACGCCCAGCTCTTTCTCGTCGTCGGTCAGTACCGAGTACGCGGACGCCAGTTGCTCGAGAATGATGTCGTCGATTTCCAGACCGCAGCGACGCACGCATTTTTCAATGTTCTGTGCGGCGTTGACGGCGCAGGTGACCACGTGAACCTTGGCTTCCAGACGTACGCCGGACATGCCCAGGGGCTCACGGACGCCTTCCTGGTTATCGATCACGTAATCCTGCGGCAGGGTGTGCAGCACGCGCTGGTCCGCCGGGATCGCCACGGCCTGGGCGGCGTCAAGGACGCGCTCAAGGTCGGCGGAGCTGACTTCGCGATCACGAATCGCCACGATGCCGTGGGAGTTCAGGCTGCGGATGTGATTGCCCGCGACGCCAACGAACGCCGAGTGGATCCGGCAACCGGCCATCAACTGCGCTTCTTCGATCGCGCGCTGGATCGACTGCACGGTGGACTCGATGTTCACCACCACGCCTTTCTTCAGGCCGCGGGACGGATGAGTGCCGATCCCGACGATTTCCAGCGTGCCGTCGTCCGCGACCTCGCCTACCAGCGCCACCACCTTGGAGGTGCCGATATCGAGACCGACGATCATTTTGCCGCTTTGCACGTTTGCCATGGGTCCTGCCTCTTCTTAATTCTTCGCGACAGCGGGTTGGGCTATCGTGGGCGCTACAGGTTCCCGCCAGCCAACAGCGAGGCCGTTGGCGTAGCGCAGATCGATGCGCGCAATGTTCGTAATCTGTTCTTTAAGCGTCTTGTCGTAGATGGCTATGAAGCGGCGCATCCTTTCCACCAGCTTGCCGCGGCCCAGTAGCAGTTCGATTCCCGGGCCTGAACTACCGGCGCCGGTGGTCAGGAACCAGCTGCCCCGTTCACGCAACTCCAGGCGTGCAATCGAGAAGCCCAGCGGCCGGAGCATCTGGCTCAGCACCTGGTATTGCTGCATCACTTGCTGCTGAGCCCGTTGTGGGCCGAACAGCTGTGGCAAGTGTTCGTAGTTCGCCAGCTCACGCGGGGTGAACGCCTGACCCTGGTTGTTCAACAGCGATTCATCGCCCCAACGGGCCACCGGTAGTTGTTCTTCCAGGCGGATCACCACTTGATCCGGCCACACCCGACGCACTTCGGCGTGGGCAATCCATGGCATCTGTTCCAGCTCGGTGCGCATGCTCGCCAGGTCGATGGTGAAGAAACTCGACGCCACGTACGGGGCGATCCGCTGCTGCACCGCTTGCTGGCTGATGTAACTCAGGTCGCCCTGCACCGCGACCTTGGTGATCGGCCGGTCGGCGTACGGCAGCAATCGCTGTGCGCCTTCGTAAGTGCCAAACCCCAACGCCACCAGCATCACTGGCCAGAACAAGGCTTTGAGAAAACCAAAATTGGCTTTCGGCAGGCGCGCGGACATCGGCTCTTTGGCCACCATTCGGCTGGCACCCCGTGGCACCGGCTTGCGGCCGGTTGCTGGTGGGGGCTGATGTCTTAGCTGTGCGCCTTGCATGGTCTTAACCTCGCAGCTCTTCGTTGCCGGCAACACTGGCCGCCAGAATCGCCAGGACCAACTGCTGGAAATCCAGACCGGCAGCACGGGCCGCCATCGGCACCAGGCTGTGATCGGTCATGCCCGGTGCGGTGTTGACTTCGAGGAACCAGAACTGCCCGTCGGCGTCCTGCATCACGTCTGCCCTGCCCCAACCGGCGATACCCAGCGCCTCACAGGCTTTCGCCGTGAGGTCCATCAGTTCTTTTTCCTTGGTGCTGTCGAGGCCGCACGGAATCCGGTACTGGGTATCGGAGGCCACGTACTTGGCGTCGTAGTCGTAGAAACTGTGCGTCGTGCCCAGGGCAATCGGTGGCAACACCTGGTCACGCAGGGTGGCGATGGTGAACTCCGGACCTTGAATCCATTGCTCGACCAACACTTGCGAATCGTAGGTACTGGCCGCTTTCCAGGCGTCGATCAACTCCGACGCGGACGTCACTTTGGCCATCCCGATACTTGAACCTTCATGGGCCGGTTTGACGATCAAAGGGAAGCCCAGTTCCGTCGCCGCCGAAATACAATCGGCCTCGGAACTCAGTACCGCGTGGCGTGGCGTCGGAATACCGAGGCTGTGCCAGACCTGTTTGGTGCGCAGTTTGTCCATGGCCAGTGCCGAGGCCAGAATGCCGCTGCCGGTGTACGGAATGCCCAGGCACTCCAGCAGGCCTTGCATGCTGCCGTCTTCACCGCCACGACCGTGGAGAATGACGAAGGCGCGGTCGATTTTTTCGTTGAGCAAACGCTGCAACAGGTCATCGCCCACGTCGAGACCGAACGCGTCCACGCCGGCGCTTTGCAGCGCGTCGAGAACCGCGTTACCCGACTTCAGGGACACCGCGCGCTCGGCACTCTTGCCGCCGAACAGCACGGCGACGCGGCCGAAGTCTTTCGGCGCGATTGTGGAGACGAGGTTGGCGTAAGCAGCAGTCATTTCAACTTCCCCACGCTTGGCGCGGCAACGGCGCCAGCGAACAACGGACTTTTCAACAGTTTCGGTGCGAGACCGCCGATATCACCGGCGCCCTGGCACAGCAGGATGTCGCCGGCACGCAGCAGCGGCTTGACCACCGGCGCGAGGTCGACACCGCGCTCGATGTAGATCGGATCAAGCTGACCGCGCTGACGGATGCTGTTGCACAGCTTGCGGCTGTCAGCGCCCGGGATCGGCTCTTCGCCCGCTGGATAAACTTCCATCAACAGCAAGACGTTGGCGTCGGCCAGTACATTGACGAAATCGTCGTACAGGTCGCGGGTGCGGCTGTAACGGTGCGGCTGGTAGACCATCACCAGACGGCGCTCCGGCCAGCCACCGCGCACGGCTTTGATCACGGCGGCAACTTCGGTCGGGTGGTGACCGTAGTCATCGACCAGCATCACGCTGCCACCGTCTACCGGCAGTTCGCCGTAAACCTGGAAGCGTCGGCCGACACCCTGGAACCCGGACAGGCCCTGGACAATGGCTTCGTCGCTGACGCCTTCGTCGGTGGCGATGCAGATGGTGGCCAGCGCGTTCAGCACGTTGTGGTTGCCCGGCATATTCACCGAGACATCCAGCGGCTCGCGGTCAGGACGCAGCACGGTGAAGAAGGTTTGCATGCCCTGCTGACGCACGTTGATCGCGCGTACGTCGCAGTCATCGCCGAAGCCGTAAGTGACGGCCGGACGTTTGACCTGCGGAAGAATTTCACGCACCACCGGGTCGTCCAGGCACACCACGGCCAGACCGTAGAACGGCAGGTTGTGCAGGAACTCGACGAAGGTTTTTTTCAGTTTGTTGAAGTCACCGTCGTAGGTCGCCATGTGGTCGGCGTCGATGTTGGTGACCACGGCCACCAGTGGCTGCAAGTGCAGGAAACTGGCGTCGCTTTCATCGGCCTCGGCGATCAGGTAACGGCTGGTGCCGAGCTGGGCATTGGTGCCTGCGGCATTCAGACGGCCACCGATGACGAATGTCGGATCGAGGCCACCGGCCGCGAACACCGAAGCGATCAGGCTGGTGGTGGTGGTTTTGCCGTGCGTACCGGCGACGGCGATGCCGTGGCGATAGCGCATCAGCTCGGCCAGCATCTCGGCGCGCGGCACCACTGGAATACGGCGTTCCAGC
The DNA here is from genome assembly GCF_059695695.1 of Pseudomonas sp. LBUM1670. Classification (NCBI taxonomy): domain Bacteria; kingdom Pseudomonadati; phylum Pseudomonadota; class Gammaproteobacteria; order Pseudomonadales; family Pseudomonadaceae; genus Pseudomonas; species Pseudomonas sp. LBUM1670. The sequence continues at coordinate 4,725,436 of NZ_CP166783.1, forward strand.
GCAGTGGCGACTTCCGGGTTGGAAGTGTTCACGGCACTCGACACCACCAGCACGTCGGCGGCGGCAGCGTTCTCGGCGCGGTGGCCGATGAAAATCTGCGCGCCAAAGGTTTCCAGGCGCTCGGTCACCGGCGAAGCTTTCAGGTCGGAACCGGACACTTCATAGCCCAGGTTCAGCAACACTTCGGCGATCCCGCACATGCCCACGCCGCCGATACCGACGAAGTGGATGCGACGGATGCGGCGCATTTCCGGTTGCGGCATGGCTTTCTGATTCTCAACCATGGGCCACCTCCAGGCAGGTATCGACCACGTTACGGGTCGCATCGGGTTTGGCCAGGCGGCGTGCCGCAGTGGCCATGTCGGTGAGTCGTTGTGGTTGCATCAGGACCTCTGTCAGGCGTGCGGCTAGATCCGCTGCGCCAGTCGTTCTTTGCGGCATCAGGAAGGCAGCGCCTTCACGGGCCAAATAATCGGCGTTGCGGGTCTGGTGATCGTCGATCGCGTGGGGCAAAGGCACCAGCATCGAGGGCAGACCGGCGGCGGCCAGTTCACTGATGGTCAGCGCACCTGCGCGGCATACCACCAGGTCGGCCCAGCCATAGGCGTGAGCCATGTCTTTGATGAAAGGCTGCACTTGCGCCTCGACGCCAGCCGCGCGATAGCGCTCTGCAGTCACTTCATCGTGGTTTTTGCCGGCCTGATGGAACACTTCCGGGCGCAGGTCGGGGGCGACGTGCGACAGGGCTTCAGGCAGCAACTTGTTCAACGGTTCTGCGCCCAGGCTTCCGCCCAGGATCAGCAAACGCGCCTTGCGGCCAGCCAGGGCTGGTCGCGGTGTGTCGAGGAACAGCTCGGTGCGCACCGGGTTACCGGTGGTCCGGCGGCTGTCCGACAGGGTAAAGGTGTCGGGGAACGCTTCACAGACTCGGGCGGCCAACGGCACCAGCAACCGATTGGCGGTACCGGCAACGGCGTTCTGTTCGTGAACGATCACCGGCACGCCGGCCAGTTTGGCTGCAACGCCGCCAGGGCCGGTCACATAACCACCGAAGCCGACCACACACACCGGCCGCAGCTGGCGAATGATCGCCCGCGCCTGCCAGACGGATTTGAGCAACATCAACGGCGCCTTGAGCAAGGACAATTTGCCCTTGCCGCGCAGACCGCTGGCGTTGATCCGGTGCAGCTCGATACCGGCCATCGGCACCAGATCGTTCTCGATGCCACGCGGTGTCCCGAGCCAATGCACGGTGTAACCGCGCGCCTGGAATTCGCGAGCACAGGCCAGCGCCGGGAACACGTGGCCACCGGTGCCGCCCGCCATGATCAAAACGTTAGCGCCCATGGGTCGACTCCTCGGCGAAGTCGCTCTCATGAAACTCCATCTCTTCGCTGCCGAGGTGGGTTCGACTCTCCCACTCAATGCGCAGCAACAAGCCGAGACAGGCACAGCAGATCACCAACGAACTGCCGCCGTAACTGAGGAACGGCAGGGTCAAACCCTTGGTCGGCAGCAGGCCGACGTTCACCCCGATGTTGATCAGGAACTGACCGATCCACAGGAATGACAGGCCGTACGCGATGTACGCAGCAAAGAACTGCTTGGCTTTCTCGGCCCAATAACCGATGTACATGCCGCGCACACAGACAAAGACGAACAGCGCGACCGTGCACAAGGAACCTACGGCGCCCAGTTCTTCGGCCAGGACCGAAAACACGAAGTCGGTGTGGGCTTCCGGCAGGTAGAACTGTTTCTGCACGCTGTTGCCCAGGCCCACGCCCAGCCATTCACCGCGACCAAACGCGATCAATGCCTGCGACAACTGATAACCGGCGCCGAACTGGTCAGCCCACGGATCGGCGAAGTTGGTCAGACGGGCCATTCGATACGGCTGCACTTGAATCAGCAACACCACCGCCGCGAACGCCAGAACCACCATCAAGGAAAAACGGAACAGCCCGACCCCGCCAAGGAACAGCATCGCCGCAGCCGCCCCCATCATCACGACGGTGGCACCGAAGTCCGGCTCCATCAGCAACAGGCCCGCCATCGGCAGCAGCACGATGAACGGCTTGAAGAAGCCCATCCAGCTTTCACGCACTTCTTTCTGGCGACGCACCAGATACCCGGCTAGGTAGATCACCACGAACACCTTGGCGATCTCGGAAGGCTGAACGTTGAAGAAGCTGAAACCGATCCAGCGCATCGAACCGTTCACTTCACGACCGATCCCCGGAATGATCACCATCACCAGCAAACCGAACGCACCAATTAGCATCAGCCAGCCCAGGCGTTGCCAGGTAGCGATCGGAATCATCATGGTGACGATGCAGGCACCCAGGCCCAGCACCACGTAGATCAGGTGGCGAATCATGTAGTACAGGGCACTGCCCGACTGCACGGCCGCCACTTCGGTCGAGGCCGATGCAATCATGACCAACCCGAGGCCGAGCAAGGCCAGGCAACCGGCGAGCATGGGGAAATCGAGGTCGATACCGCGTCCGGTAATGAGCGGCGAAGGAAACGGCTTGATGATGTTAAGCAGGCTCATGCCAGATCCTCCACGGCGCGGACGAACTGGTGACCACGGTCTTCGTAATTCTTGAACATGTCGAAACTGGCGCAAGCCGGAGACAACAGCACCACGTCGCCCGGTTGCGCAGCGGCGCGGCATTGTTCCACCGCTTCGATCAGAGAACCGGCGCGGATCAGCGGCACGGCATCGCCAATGGCCTCACCGATCTTGTCGGAGTCGCGGCCCATCAGGATCACGGCGCGGCAGTTGGCCGCCACCGGATCACGCAGATCATTGAACTCGGCGCCCTTGCCGTCGCCACCGGCGATCAGCACGACCTTGCCGTCGATGTCCGCGCCCAGACCTTCGATGGCCGCCAGGGCGGCACCGACGTTGGTGGCTTTGGAATCGTTGTAGTAGCTCACGCCGTCCAGGTCACGGACCCACTGGCAACGATGTTCGAGACCGGCGAACGTGCGCAGGCTCGACAGCATGGCGTCGAACGGCAGGCCGACCGCGTGGCCCAGGGCCAGCGCCGCGAGGGCGTTGGACTGGTTGTGGGCGCCGCGAATTTTCAACTCGCGCACCGGCATCAGGTTCTGGAACTCGAAGGCCAGGTATTTCTCGCCGTCCTCTTCCCGGATACCAAACGCCTTGAAATCGGGTTTGCTCAAACCGAAAGTCCAGCAGGGCTGGCCTTCGCCCATCAACGGACGGCTCAGCGCATCCTGACGGTTGACCACAAACTGTCTGGCACCGCGGAAGATCCGGTGCTTGGCCAGGTGATAGGCCGGCAGACCGCTGTAGCGGTCCATGTGGTCTTCGCTGACGTTGAGCACGGTCGCCACTTCGGCGTTGAGTTGGTCGGTGGTTTCGAGCTGGAAGCTCGACAGTTCCATGACGTACAGCTCGACGTCATCGCTGAGCAGGTCCAGCGCCGGGGTGCCAAGGTTGCCGCCGACGGCGACACGCTTGCCCGCCGCAGCCGCCATCTCGCCTACCAGGGTGGTCACGGTGCTTTTCGCGTTGGAACCGCTGATGGCCACAATCGGCGCCTTCGCGTTACGCGCGAACAGCTCGATGTCACCGGACAATTTCACGCCACGGGCAGCAGCGGCCTGCAGGGCCGGGGTCGCCAGCGCCAGGCCGGGGCTCACGTAGAGCTCGTCGGCACGGCACAGGAATTCGACGTCCAGCTCGCCACAACGCACTTCCACGTGCGGATAGTCACGCTTGAGCGTGGCCAGTTCCGGTGGATTGTCCCGCGTATCGGCGACGGCAAACGACGTGCCCCGGTTCGCCAGGAAGCGAACCAGAGACATGCCGCTCTTGCCGAGGCCGACAACGATGCGGAAGTGGTCAGAAGCGATCAGAGACACTCTTTCTACCTCAGCTTCAGGGTGGCAAGGCCAATCAGCACGAGAATCACGGTGATGATCCAGAAACGGACGATCACGCGCGGCTCGGGCCAGCCCTTGAGTTCAAAGTGGTGGTGAATCGGCGCCATGCGGAACACACGGCGACCGGTCAGTTTGAAGGAAGCCACCTGAATGACGACCGACAGGGTTTCCATCACGAACACGCCGCCCATGATGAACAGGACGATTTCCTGACGGACGATCACCGCGATGGTGCCCAGGGCCGCGCCCAGCGCCAGTGCGCCGACGTCGCCCATGAAGACTTGTGCCGGATAGGTGTTGAACCAGAGGAAACCAAGGCCCGCACCGATCAGTGCACCGCAGAACACGATCAGTTCGCCTGCGCCCGGTACATAAGGGATCAGCAGGTATTCGGCGAATTTCACGTTACCCGACAGGTAGCAGAAAATCCCCAGGCCGCCGCCGACCATCACGGTCGGCATGATCGCCAGGCCGTCGAGGCCGTCGGTCAGGTTGACCGCGTTGCTCGAGCCGACGATCACGAAATAGGTCAGGACGATGAAGCCGACGCCCAGCGGAATGCTGTAGTCCTTGAGCATCGGCAGGATCAGGGTGGTTTCGACCGGCGTCGCGGCGGTCATGTAGAGGAAGATCGCCGCGCCCAGGCCGAACACCGACTGCCAGAAGTACTTCCAGCGGCTAGGCAGGCCTTTAGAGTTTTTCTCGATGACCTTGCGATAGTCATCGACCCAGCCGATGGCACCGAACAGCAACGTCACCAGCAACACGGTCCACACATAGCGGTTGCTCAGGTCAGCCCAGAGCAAGGTGCTGACACCGATGGACGACAGGATCAGCGCGCCACCCATCGTTGGCGTGCCGGATTTGGACAGGTGCGATTGTGGACCGTCGTTACGAACGGACTGACCGATCTGACGGTTCTGCAACGTGCGGATCATCCACGGGCCGAAGCACAGCGACAGGACCAGCGCGGTCAGCACACCGAGAATCCCGCGCAGGGTCAGGTACTGGAAGACCGCGAAGCCTTTGTAGAACTGTTGCAGGTACTCCGCTAACAGCAGCAGCATCAATGTTTCTCCAGACTGGACCCGCACAAAGCGGCGACGATGTTTTCCATCGCTGCGCTGCGCGAGCCCTTGATCAAAATGGTGGTGTTTGTGTCTTGCTCGGCGCCTAGGGCCTTGATCAATTCAGCTTGGGTGCCAAAGTGAAAAGCCTGCTCGCCGAAAGCCTTCACGGCGTGGGTCATCATTGGCCCGACCGCGTAAAGCGCGGAAACCTTGCCACGGGCATACTCGCCCACGTCACGGTGCCCCTGCTCCGCCCAATCGCCCAACTCGCCGATATCCCCGAGCACCAAAACGGTGCGACCGGAAAAGCCGGCGAGTATATCAACGGCGGCGCACATGGAGGTGGGGTTCGCGTTGTATGTGTCATCAATCACGCGCATGCCATTGCTGGCCAGTTGCGCAACGGTGCGACCCTTGACCGGCTGCACCGCGCCAAGGCCGGTGGCGATGCCGAACAACGACACGCCCAAGGCATGCGCGGCAGCGGCGGCGGCCATGGCATTGGCAACGTTATGGGTGCCGAGCAGGTTCAGTTGAACGCGCTCCACACCGTCCGGGCTGTGCAGGTTGAAGGCTGGGCAACCGCGAGCGTCGCGATCCAGATCGCTGGCGTAGAAGTCGGCGCTGACGTTGCTCAGGGCGAAGGTCAGGACTTTGCGACCGGCGGCGCGGGTCTTCCAGATCTCGAAGGCCTTGTCGTCAAGGTTGAGCACAGCGACGCCATCGGCCGCCAGCCCTTCAATAATCTCGCCTTTGGCTTCAACGATTTTTTCCGGCCCGCCGAACTCGCCGACGTGGGCGGTTCCGGCATTGTTGAGCACGGCCACGTGGGGCTTGGTCATGCCGACGGTGTAGGCAATTTCGCCAAGACGTGAAGCGCCGAGCTCGATCACTGCGGCGGTGTGTTCCGGCGCAAGTTCCAGCAAGGTCAGCGGCACGCCGAGGTCATTGTTCAGGTTGCCACGGGTCGCCAGCACCGGACCGCGCGTGCGCAGGATGCTCGCGAGCATTTCCTTGACCGTGGTCTTGCCGCTGGAACCGGTGATGGCCGCCACCGGATGGGTAAACGCTGCGCGATTCATCGCGCCCAGTTGACCCAGTGCCTGACGGGTGTCCTTGACCAGCAATTGCGGCAGCGTGCTGTCGGCGACTTCGCGTTCGACGAGGGCACCCACGGCGCCTTTGTTCGCCACGTCGTTCAGATAGTCATGGCCGTCGAAGCGCGGACCGGTCAGGGCAATAAACAGCTGGCCCGGTTTGATCGCACGGCTGTCGATGCTGACGCCATCGAACGTGGCATCGGCGGCGATCAATCGGCCATTCAGTGCGCCGGTCAGTTCGCTCAGTTTCAGGTTCTTAAGCATGGGCCACCTCCCACGCGGTCAAGGCGTGATCGGCTTCGACCAGATCAGAAAAGTCATGGCGCTGGCCGTTGATTTCCTGATAGTCCTCGTGACCTTTACCGGCCAGGACAATCACGTCATCCATCGAAGCGCCAGCGATCAACTGCGCAATCGCCTGACCACGGCCAGCGACGAAGGTGACCTTGTCCACATCGGTGAAACCGGCGCGGATGTCGTCGAAGATCACGGACGGGTCTTCGGTACGCGGGTTGTCATCGGTGACCACAACGCCATCGGCCAGGCGCTCGACCACTTCCGCCATCAGCGGACGCTTGCCGCGATCGCGATCACCACCGCAACCGAACAGGCACAGCAACCGGCCCTTGGCGTGCGGACGCAGGGCCATCAATACTTTTTCCAGCGCATCCGGGGTGTGGGCGTAATCGACCACCACCAACGGCTGAGTACCACCGCCAAGACGCTGCATGCGTCCGGCGGGGCCTTCGAGTTTCGGCAGGACCTTGAGGATTTCATCCAGCGCGTAGTCAAGACCGAGCAAGGCGCCGACCGCGGCCAACACGTTGCTCAGGTTGAAGCGACCGAGCAAGGCGCTGCGCAGATGGTGCTCGCCCTGCGGCGTGACCAGCGTGGCGCGCACGCCTTCGTCGTTGAACTGCGCTTCGCGGCAAAACAGATAGGCGCGGCTGTCGAGCAGGCTATAGGTGATCAAGCGCGATTCGCGTTTTTCGGCGGCCAGTTGCCGACCGAAATCGTCGTCGAGGTTCACCACCCGGCATTTCAGATTGTCCCAGGCAAACAGCTTGGCCTTGGCTTCGCCGTAGGCCTGCATGGTGCCGTGGTAATCCAGGTGATCGCGGGACAGGTTGGTCATCACCGCCACATCGAACGCCAACGCGGTAACGCGCCCCTGATCCAGACCGTGGGACGACACTTCCATGGCCACGGCTTTGGCGCCGGCCTTTTTCAGGTCAGCCAGGGTCGCTTGCACGGCGATCGGGTTCGGCGTGGTGTGCAGGCCGCTTTCCAGCGCGCCGTAGAAACCGGAGCCCAATGTGCCGACGATGCCACAGTGTTGGCCGAGCAAATCCAGCGCTTGCGCAACCAGCTGGGTCACGCTGGTTTTGCCGTTGGTGCCGGTCACGCCGACCAGATTCACGTGGCGGCTCGGTTCACCGTAAAAACGCCCGGCAATGTCCGACAGCTGCGCCGCCAGGCCTTTGACCGGAATCAGCGGCACGTCAGTGATCGGCAGCACGGTCGCGCCTTCGACTTCATAAGCCACGGCCGCCGCACCGCGCTGCAAGGCGTCGGTGATGTGCGCGCGACCGTCGAACTTGCCGCCGGGGACAGCGAGAAACAGATCGCCTGCCCGTACGTTACGGCTATCCAGTGCCAATTCACGGATCAACAGATCGCGGCCAGCGTGGGCGAAAATCTTGTTCAGACTCAGAGACATCAGCCGCGCCCTCCATTGGCTTTCAGCGGAACAACCGGTGTTGCGTTGGCCTGTTGCACCGGCGGCAGGTTGTCCGGCGTGACGTTCATCAGGCGCAAGGTCCCGGACATCACTTTGCTGAACACCGGCGCCGATACCAGGCCACCGAAATAGCCGGCTTTGGTCGGTTCATCGATCACCACCACAATGGCGTATCGCGGATCGCTCATCGGGCCGAAGCCGGCGAACAGCGAACGGTAGGAATTCTCGGCATAGCCTTTGGTGCCGACCGACGTTTTACGCGCCGTACCGGACTTGCCGCCGACGTGATACGCCGGCACCTGCGCACGGAATACACCGCGCGGGGCTTCGATCACTTGTTGCAACATGGTCTGCATGGTTTTCGCCACGGCTTCCGGCAGCACTTGCGTGGTTTGCGGCGCCTTGTCGGTCTTGATCAGGGTCAGCGGTGCGAGGCGACCGTTGTTGGCCAGGGCCGAGAAGGCGTGGACCAACTGGATCGCGGTCACGGAAATACCGTAGCCGTAGGACAGCGTGGCGGTTTCAGCCTTGCGCCATTCGCGGTAGTTCGGCAGGTTGCCCACGCGCTCGCCCGGGAAGCCGAGGCCTGTGTCCTGGCCGAGGCCGACTTTCTGTGCCAGACGGAAAATGGTTTCGCCGCCGATATCGAACGCGACCTTGCTCATGCCGACGTTACTGGAGTTGATCAGGATGCCGGTCAGGTCGAGTACCGGACCTTCGGTCTTGGATACGTCCTTGATGGTGTACTTGCCAATCTGCAAGCTGCCCGGGTACACCTCGACGGTATCGGTCGGTTTCCAGCGGCCGGTTTCGATCGCGGCACTCATCGAGATCGCTTTCATGGTCGAACCCGGTTCGAACACGTCGATCATCGCGCGGTTACGCATCATCGCCGGTTGCAGGTTGCGACGGTTGTTCGGGTTGTAGGTCGGCTGGTTGACCATGGCGAGGATCTCGCCGGTCTTCACGTCCATGATCACCAGGCTGCCGGCCTTGGCGCCGTTCTCGATGATCGCGTTGCGCAGCTCGCGGTTGGCCAGGTATTGCAGACGCAGGTCAATGGACAACGCCAAGGGCTTGCCGGCCTTGGCGTTTTTGGTCACCTGAACATCTTTGATAAGTCGACCGCGCCGGTCCTTGATGACCTGCCGCTTGCCGGGGACCCCGGCCAGCCATTCGTCATAAGCCAGCTCGACACCTTCACGACCGTGGTCATCGATGTCGGTAAAACCAACCATATGAGCAGTCACTTCACCGGCCGGGTAGAAACGACGGAATTCTTCAATGCCGTAGACGCCCGGCACTTTCAGGTCGAGCACGGACTGGCCTTGCTCAGGCGTCAGCCCGCGCACCAGATAAATGAATTCTTTGTTGGCCTGGGCTTCGAGACGTTCGGCCAGGGCTTTTTGATCCTGACCCAGCGCGACCGCCAATGCAGGCCACTTCTCTTTGGCCAGCTGCATTTCCTTGGCATTGGCCCACAGGGTGGTGACCGGTGTACTGACGGCCAAAGGCTCGCCGTTACGGTCGGTGATCAGACCACGGTGAGCCGGAATCGGAATGTGACGAACGCTGCGCGCGTCACCCTGGCCTTTCAGGAAGGCACGGTCGACTACTTGCAGATCGATGATGCGCCAGCAAATCGCCGCGACCATGACGCCGAGCAAACCCAGCACCAGACGAAAACGCCATGGAAACAGTGCGCCTTCGAGTTTCATCATGGCGCCACCATCTGCACGTCAGCCGCGCCGGGGATGTGCATCTTCAGTTGCTCGGTGGCCAGGACTTCGATACGGCTATGGGCGGTCCAGGTGCTCTGCTCGAGAATCAACCGGCCCCATTCCGCCTGCGCCTTGTCGCGCACGCTCAACTCGTTGTACAGCGAATTCAACAGCTGGCGGTTCCAGTGAGCGCTGTACGACACGCCGATCGCCGACACGAGCACGCCAACAAACAGCAGCAGCATGAAAAAGCTTCCGCCGGGCAGTGGCTTGGCGAAAAGCTTGCTCACCGCAGCTTCTCCGCCACGCGCATGACGGCGCTACGGGAACGTGGGTTGGCTTTGAGTTCGGCCTCGGAGGCGGACTGCGCTTTGCCATGGACTTTGACTTTCGGTTCGAAAGCGACGTGACGGACCGGCAGGTTGCGCGGCAGGTTGTCGGCTTCGCCTTTCACCAGCTTGCGCATGAACAGTTTGACGATGCGGTCTTCCAGCGAATGGAAACTGATGACCACCAGACGGCCGCCGATTTCCAGGCATTCCAGCGCGGCTTCGAGACCGGCTTCCAGATCGCCCAGTTCGTTGTTGACGTGGATACGCAGGCCCTGGAACGCGCGGGTCGCCGGGTTCTTGCCTTTTTCCCACGCGGGGTTGGCGACTTTCAGGACTTCAGCCAGGTCGCCGGTGCGCTCGAACGGCTTGATGTCGCGACGCTCGGCCACGGCACGCGCCATGCGACCGGAGAAACGTTCTTCGCCGTATTCCTTGAACACCCGGGCGATTTCTTCCACCGGCGCGGTGTTGACAAATTCGGCCGCGCTGATCCCGCGGGACGGGTCCATGCGCATGTCCAGCGGACCATCGTTGAGGAAACTGAAGCCGCGCTCAGGGTCGTCGAGCTGCGGCGAAGAAACGCCCAGGTCGAGCAAAACGCCGCTGACCTTGCCGGCCAGACCGCGCTCGGCCACTTCCGAACCGAGCTCGGCAAAGCTGCGCTGCACAACGACAAAGCGGCCGTCTTCGGCCGCTAGCGTCTGCCCGGTAGCAATCGCTTGAGGATCCTTGTCGAATCCGAGCAACCGACCCTCTGGACCGAGCTGGCTGAGGATCAGCCGGCTGTGCCCGCCGCGCCCGAACGTGCCGTCCAGATAGCAGCCATCAGGGCGTACGGCGAGAGCCTCGACGGCTTCGTCAAGCAGTACGGTGATGTGGTTAAAGCCGCTATCAATAGTCACAGGATCAAATCACGCAGTTCATCAGGCATGGCGCCCGGTTGTTGAATAGCAGCCAGGTCAGCGGCAGAAACCGCATCCCAGGCATCCTCGTCCCACAATTGGAACTTGTTCAGTTGGCCTACCAGCATCGCGCGCTTATCCAGCCGGGCATATTCACGAAGACGCGGTGGAACCAGAAAACGACCACTGCCATCGAGCTCGAGGTCGACGGCATTACCAATCAGTAAACGTTGCAGGCGGCGGTTCTCTTCGCGAAGCGAAGGCAGTGCGCGCAGTTTGGTTTCAATAATTTCCCACTCATCGAGGGGGTAAACACACAAACACGGATCAACGGCATCAATTGTCACGATCAACTGACCGGAACTACGCGAAACGAGCTCGTCACGGTACCGGCTCGGCATAGCGAGACGGCCCTTTGCGTCGAGACTGATAGCGTTAGCTCCGCGAAACACGTCAGCGTTTCTCCAAATATTAGCGTTTTGCGTTTAAAAAACCCACTTCATGCCACTTTCCGCCACTTGCGCACACTATAGGAATGCGGCCACCGCACCGTCAAGGCGCGGATAAAAGGAAAACCCTTACAGAACTGAGATTTAGGAGCGTATCAGGAGGGGTAACGAGAATCCGGGGAATGAATCTGTCCAATAACTTGAATCAGCACTGAAGGCTGCGTTCAGAAGTTAAAGTAGTTTGTTAAGAGTAAGATTTTTTCGGTATTACAAAAGAGGATATGCGATGGATTGTGCAAGGAGGGAAACTGCCATTACGAGCGCCCTGCTCAATCATTCAAACAGGGAGAAAAAAAGGTGGAGAGTCGATCTGTAAGCCGGGTTCTGTCTTGAACAGTCATTCGTCTACGATGGCCATCACTGGACATCTTTAGCAACCTACCCGGTCCCAGCGCGGGCCACGCCTTGGGACCCTATTTGGTCTTGCTCCAAGTGGGGTTTACCTAGCCACGAACTGTTGCCAGACGTGCGGTGCGCTCTTACCGCACCTTTTCACCCTTACCGGCGCCGAAGCGCTTAGGCGGTTATTTTCTGTGGCACTTTCCGTAGGCTCACGCCTCCCAGGCATTACCTGGCACTTCGCCCTATGGAGCCCGGACTTTCCTCCCCCCCCTAATTTTCATAGAGGGCAGCGACTGTCCGATCGACTCTCCGCCGCGAAGGTTAACGGCAGAGCGCCCGAAGAACAAGCGCTAAACGCCTGAAGCCACTCCAGCACGTCGGGTTTTACTCGCCCTTCTGTTTATCCAGCGCGACCTGATACAGAACATTCTTGCGCTCGCCGGTAATTTGCGCCGCCAATGCCGCGGCACGCTTGAGCGGCATCTCTTCGAGCAACAGGTTGAGGATGCGCATGGCTTCACTGCTGACGGCATCTTCGGTTTCAGGGGCTGACCAGCCCGCCACCAACACCACGCACTCACCGCGCTGCTGATTGCTGTCCGACTCGACGAACTCGCGCAGCTCGGCCAAGGGCAGGCCTTTGAGGGTTTCGAAGGTTTTGGTCAGTTCCCGCGCCAGCAACGCCGGACGATCCGGACCAAAGACCAGCTCCATGTCTTGCAGGCATTCAAGGATGCGGTGCGGCGCTTCATAGAAAATCAGCGTGCGCGGCTCTTCTTTTACCAGCTCCAGACGAGCACGCCGCCCGACGGCCTTGGCCGGCAGGAAGCCTTCGAAGATAAAACGATCCGACGGCAGGCCCGCCGCCGACAGCGCCGCAATCAATGCACAGGCGCCCGGAACCGGCACCACGTTGATTCCCGCCGCGCGGGCCTGACGCACCAAGTGATAACCCGGATCGGAAATCAGCGGCGTGCCGGCATCGGAGATCAGCGCCACATCATCGCCGGCGAGCAGGCGGGTAATGAAGCGGCTACCTTCATCCCGTTCGTTGTGTTCATGGCAGGCCGCCAGCGGCGTGGGGATGCCGAAGTGCTGCATCAACCGCTGGGAGTGACGCGTGTCTTCGGCGGCGATCAATGCCACTTCGCGCAGGATCTTCAGCGCGCGCGCACTGATGTCGTCCAGGTTGCCGATGGGCGTCGCCACCACATAAAGCGAGCCAGCAGCGGAATTCAAAGCACCTGGAGCAGTCAAAGCGCACACCTCATGATCGGTAAAAGCCGCCATTGTAGCGCGTAGCGATGTTTTCGATACGCGCAAGCAAGCCCGGTTTTTTCAACCTTTTGTGCGGTGCTGCAACATTTGCACGAGCTAAATTGATCGATTCACGCCAGTAACATCGCGCCCCGGCCAGTGCTTGGGTACAATTCCACGCTAATTTGATCGAGTAACAGGAACACTACATGATCGCTTGCCTGCGGCTGTTCACTGCCCTCTGCCTCGCTGCCTTGCTGGCGGCTTGCGCCAGCTCGCCCTCTTCCAGCCTTGGCGAACTTCCACGGACCCCGGATGCCAGCATCGAGCAACTGCTCGATCAGGCCGCCAAAAGCAAAACGCCGGAGCAAGCGGCGCTGCTTCGCCTGAGTGCGGCAGACCTGGCTTATCGCCAGGGCAATGCCGGCCAGTCCGCGCAAATCCTGCAACAAGTGCCGGTCGAACAACTCAAGCCTGGCCAACAGGTGTTCGCCAGCACCCTGGCGGCTGAACTGGCCATGGTGCGCAACCAGCCAAAAGCAGCGCTGACTGCCTTGAGCCACCCGAGCCTGCAACGTCTGGGCGAATTGCCCGTCGAGCAACAGGTTCGCACCGGCACCGTGCATGCCCGTGCCCTTGAGGCCGATGGCCAGACCCTCGCCGCCGCACGGCAGCGTATTTTCATTGCGCCGATGCTGAGCGATGAAGCGGCAAGCAAAAACCACGAAGCGATCTGGACCCTGATCGCCTCACTGCCAACCGATCAACTGCAGCCGACCACCAACGACGACCTCGGTGGCTGGATGGGCTTGGCGCTGGCCGTGAAAACTGCCGGCACTGTGGAGCAGCAGCAAGCCGCGATCGACAACTGGCGCGCCCAAAATCCCAAACACCCGGCCGCCGTCCAGCTGCCGCTGCCATTGACCAAACTCAAGGAACTGGCCAGTCAGCCCCTGGGCAAGATCGCCCTGCTGCTGCCGCAAGACGGCCCGCTGGCATCGGTTGGCAAAGCGCTTCGCGAAGGTTTCATGGCCGCTCACTACCAGGCTCAACAAGCCGGTCAGAAGCCGCCAGCCATCGAGTTCTACGACAGCTCGCGCCTGACTTCCCTCGACGAGTTCTATCGCAAGGCTCAGGCCGATGGCGTGCAACTGGTCGTCGGCCCGCTGGAGAAACCGCTGGTCAAACAGCTCAGCGCTCGTCCGCAACTGCCGATCACAACCCTGGCGCTGAATTACAGCGAAGGCGAACAAGGCCCGGCGCAGTTGTTCCAGTTCGGTCTTGCCGCTGAAGACGAAGCTCGCGAAGTGTCCCGCCGCGCTCGCGCCGACGGCCTGCATCGCGCCGCCATCATGGTGCCAAAAGGCGAATGGGGCGATCGCGTACTGAGAGCGTTCAGCCAGGATTGGCAAGCCAACGGCGGCAGTATCGTTGCCACCGAACGTGTCGACCAGCCGGTGCAATTGGCCCAGCAGATTGCCGACATGTTCCAGCTGCGCCAGAGCGAAGGCCGCGCCAAGAGCCTGCAAAGCACTGTTGGCTCGCAGGTAGCCGCCCAGCCGTCGCGCCGCCAGGACATCGAGTTCATCTTCCTGGCCGCCACGCCTCAGCAAGCCCAGCAAATCAAACCGACCCTGAACTTCCAATACGCGGGTGACGTACCGGTTTACGCCACCTCCCACGTGTTCAGTGCCAGCGGCGACGTCAACCAGTACAACGACATGAACGGCATTCGCTTCTGCGAAACCCCATGGTTGCTGGATGCCAACGACCCACTGCGCAAGCAAGTGACCGCGCAATGGCCACAAGCCGGCGGCAGCCTGGGTCGCCTGTATGCGATGGGCGTCGATGCCTATCGTCTGGCTCCACGCCTGGGGCAACTCAAGGCGTTGCCGGACAGCCGCATCGAAGGTCAATCGGGCAGCCTGGGCATGACTCAGAACCAGCGCGTCGTACGTCAGTTGCCGTGGGCACAGTTCGTCAACGGCCAGGTTCAACGCCTGCCGGACACCCCGCGCTGATGCCTGACAGGTCACGCCAGCAAAGCGGTAAAGATGCCGAGCGCCATGCGCTCGAGCATCTTCAGCAACAAGGTCTGCGCCTGCTGGCGCAGAACTGGTTGTGTAAACGCGGCGAGCTTGATCTGGTCATGCTTGATGGCGATACAGTAGTATTCGTTGAAGTTCGCTACAGAAAAAACACTCAATGGGGTGGCGCGCTCGATAGCATCGATGGGCGCAAACGGCAGAAACTGATTTTTGCCGCGCAGTATTTTCTTCAGCGCGAGTCACGTTGGGCCAATTCCCCTTGCCGTTTCGACGTGGTTGCCATCGACAGCAGCCACGATCAGTTGAACTGGCTGCAGAATGCCTTCGACAGCTGATCGCGAGCGCCCCGAAACGGACACTTTCACCCAACAATTTTGCTCTTTGCTTTGCGGGCTGCACATTCATGTGCCGAGTAGCCGCGCTAATTAAGGTCACACAGATGGACATGCAATCCCGAATTCGCCAGCTTTTTCAGGCCAGTATCGACACCAAGCAAATGGCGATGGACGTACTTGCACCGCACATCGAGCAAGCCAGCCAGGTGATGGTCAACGCCCTGCTCAATGAGGGCAAAATGCTTTCCTGTGGCAACGGCGGTTCCGCTGGCGACGCTCAGCACTTCTCGTCCGAGCTGCTCAACCGCTTCGAACGCGAGCGCCCGAGCCTGCCGGCCATCGCGCTGACCACCGACAGTTCGACGATCACCTCGATCGCCAACGACTACAGCTACAACGAAATCTTCTCCAAGCAAATCCGCGCGCTCGGTCAGCCGGGCGACGTATTGCTGGCGATTTCCACCAGCGGCAATTCGGCAAACATAATTCAAGCGATCCAGGCCGCACATGATCGCGAAATGATTGTCGTAGCATTGACCGGTCGCGATGGCGGCGGCATGGCGTCGCTGCTATTGCCCGAGGACGTCGAGATTCGCGTACCGGCAAACGTCACTGCACGTATCCAGGAAGTCCACCTGCTGGCGATCCATTGCCTTTGCGACTTGATCGACAGCCAACTGTTCGGGAGTGAAGAATGACCCCTAATCGCCTAGGCCTTCTGGCCTTGACCCTGTGCCTTGGCATCAGCGGCTGCACCTCGGTGGTTAACGCCAGCCGTGAAGCGCCGATCGATGATGACCGCGGCACGCGCACCTTAGGCAGCAAGATCGACGACTCTCTGATCGACACCAAGGTGGGTGTGAACATCGCCAAGGCCGATCCGGCCCTGGACAACGATTCGCATATCGTCGTCACCAGCTTCAACGGTGTCGTGCTGCTCGCCGGCCAAACGCCACGCGCAGATCTTAAGGCCAAGGCCGAACAGGCTGCCGCTGCCGTCCAGCGTGTGAAGACGGTGCACAACGAACTGCAAGTGCTGCCACCCTCCGGCTTCCTTGCCCGTCAGAACGACACCTGGCTGACCTCCAAGATCAAGACCCAGATGCTCACCGATAAGAACATCCCGGGTTCACGCATCAAGGTTGTCACCGAGAATGGCATCGTCTATTTGCTGGGTTTGCTGACCAAACAGGAAGCGGCTCAGGCGACTAACCTGGTGCAGGGTGTTTCCGGCGTGCAGAAGATTGTGAAGTTGTTCGAATACATCGACTGATCCCCCCCTTGTGGGAGCGGGCTTGCTCGCGAAGACGGCTTAACTTTCAACAATGATGTTGACTGACACTCCGCTTTCGCGAGCAAGCCCGCTCCCACACGAATTACGCGCACAAAAAAGGCGATCCTTTCGGATCGCCTTTTTTATTACTTCACCACTTTCAAACTGGGTCGACCGCTTGGACGCGGCGGCTCACTGTCCGGTGGCGGCAGTTCATCATCCGGCTCGATCTCTTCCTCGTCTTCCATAGGCGATTCCAGATCAAACACCATGCCCTGACCGTTCTCCCGGGCGTAAATGCCCAGGATCGATGCGATAGGCACGTACAGGGTGTGCGGCACGCCACCGAAGCGCCCTTCGAAGCTGACGGCTTCGTTGTCCATGTGCAAATGACGCACGGCGGCCGGCGATACGTTCAGGACAATCTGTCCGTCACTGGCAAAACCTTGCGGCACCTGCACCGACGGATACTCGGAATTGACCAGCATGTGCGGGGTGCAATCGTTGTCCACAATCCACTCGTAGAGCGCGCGGACCAGATAAGGTCGACTGGAGTTCATAGCGGCTCCTTAAGCCTTAGCGCATATCGCGTTCGACACCAGACAGACTCGCCTGGAAAGCCTCACGCGCAAACGAGCGCTCCATATAATCAAGCAGCGGCTTGGCAGGCCGCGGCAGTTCAATACCCAGAATCGGCAAGCGCCAGAGTATTGGCAGTAGGCAGCAATCCACCAGACTTTGTTCCTCGCTGAGGAAAAACGGCTTGTCGGCGAACAACGGCGACACGCCCGTCAGGCTTTCGCGCAGCTCTTTACGAGCCACCACGCGGGCTGCTTCCTTGGTCCGCGAATCCAGGATCAGATCCACCAGACCACACCAGTCACGCTGAATACGATGAATCAGCAAACGGCTGTTGGCACGCGCCACTGGATAAACCGGCAGCAGAGGCGGATGCGGGTAACGCTCATCCAGATATTCCATCACCACGGTCGACTCCCACAACGCCAGGTCACGATCGACCAGGGTGGGCAGGCTTCCGTAAGGGTTCACCTCAATCAGTTTAGGCGGCTGGCGGCCAGCTTCCACGTAAATGATCTCGGCGCTGACACCCTTCTCTGCAAGTACGATGCGCACTCGGTGGGAATAGTGGTCGGCGGGGTCGGAGTAACAGGCCAACCGATTGGTCACGCCCATGGCGGTCCTCCTCGCTTGTTGAAATTATCGGAAGCGGAAAAACGAGCGCGCCCAGAGGGCGCCTCCCGTAACGCCTGGATCACCAGGCTCGTTACACCTTCAGAGACGCCCTTGGGCGCGCGCGATTGACAGCAATTGCTTGAAACTTTATCAGTGCACATCTTTCCAGTATTCGCGCTTGAGCAAGTACGCGAATACGAAGAAGAACGCCAGGTACAGCAAGACGTAGGTACCGATGCGCTGATGCTGCAGCTTAACCGGGTTAGCCGAGTAAGCGAGGAAGGTTACCAGATTCTTGACCTTCTCATCGAACTGCTCTTCGGTCAGAGCACCACTCTTCGGCACGATGGTCAGCTGATCGCACGCTTCATGAGTCAGCGCGGTACCGGTCAGCGGATCATATTGCTTCTTGCCGTCTTCGACGATCTGGACCTGTTTGCAACCGACGACCTGACGACCCTGCAGGCCAACCAGTACGTTAGGCATGCCCACGTTCGGGAAGACCTTGTTGTTCACGCCCCAAGGACGCGACGGATCTTCATAGAACGACTTCAGGTAACCGTAAAGCCAGTCAGTACCACGAACACGAGCCACCAGGGTCAGGTCGGGCGGTGCAGCACCGAACCAGGTCTTGGCGTCAGCCGGCTGCATGCCGATGCTCATGTGGTCGCCGATCTTGGCGCCAGTGAACACCAGTTTCGACAACATCAGATCGTGAGGAATGCCCAGATCATCGGCAACACGCTCGTAGCGCTGGAACTTGGCGCTGTGGCAGCCCATGCAATAGTTGGCGAACGTACGTGCGCCGTCCTGCATGGCGGCCTTGTCGGAAACGTCGATGTCGACCTTTTCCAGTTCAGGACCACCGTGTTCAGCCGCGAAGGACAGTACAGGCAAAGCAGCAAGAATCAGTACAGCAAATAGCTTTTTCATCAGCCAGTCACCCTTTCCGGAACCGGTTTGGTCTTCTCGAGCCTGGTGTAGAACGGCATCAGAATGAAGTAGGCGAAGTACAGGAACGTACAGACCTGCGACAGCAACGTACGCTCAGGGGTTGGGGCCAGTACGCCCAGCACACCCAGGATCACGAACGAGATGCAGAACACCCAAAGCCAGATCTTGCTCAACCAGCCCTTGTAGCGCATCGACTTGACCGGGCTACGGTCCAGCCATGGCAGGACGAACAGCACAGCGATGGCCGCGCCCATGGCGATAACGCCCAGGAGCTTGTCCGGAATCGCCCGCAGAATCGCGTAGAACGGGGTGAAGTACCAAACCGGAGCGATGTGCTCTGGCGTCTTGAACGCGTTCGCCACTTCAAAGTTCGGCTTCTCGAGGAAGTAGCCGCCCATTTCCGGGAAGAAGAACACGATCGAGCAGAAGATGAACAGGAACACCACCACGCCGACGATATCTTTCACGGTGTAGTACGGGTGGAAGGCAATGCCGTCCAGCGGTACGCCGTTTTCGTCTTTGTACTTCTTGATGTCCACGCCGTCCGGGTTGTTCGAGCCGACTTCGTGCAGCGCCAGAACGTGCAGCACCACCAGACCGAGAATCACGATCGGCAGGGCAACAACGTGCAAGGCGAAGAAGCGGTTCAGGGTAATACCGGAAATCAGGTAGTCACCACGGATCCACTGGGTCAGGTCGTTGCCGATGACCGGGATCGCACCGAACAGCGAGATGATCACCTGGGCACCCCAGTAGGACATCTGGCCCCACGGCAGCAGGTAACCCATGAAGGCTTCCGCCATCAGTGCCAGGTAGATCAGCATGCCGAAGACCCACACCAGCTCACGCGGTTTCTGGTACGAACCGTAGAGCAAGCCACGGAACATGTGCAGATAGACCACGATGAAGAACGCCGAAGCGCCGGTGGAGTGCAGCAGACGCAGGATCGAGCCGTACTCGACGTCGCGCATGATGTATTCGACGGAGGCAAATGCTTCTTCCGCCGACGGGGTGTAGCTCATGGTCAGCCAGACACCGGTGACGATCTGGTTGACCAGAACGAGCAGTGCCAGGGAACCAAAGAAATAGAAGAAGTTGAAGTTCTTCGGGGCGTAGTACTTGCTGAGATGGTCTTCCCACATTTTGGTTGCAGGAAAGCGCGCATCAACCCAATCCATGAACTTGCTCATCACGCTTTCTCCGTATCGACGCCAATGACAATGATCTCATCGGTCTCATAGGAATGCGGGGGAACTGGCAGGTTCAAAGGCGCGGGTTGCGACTTGTAGACGCGGCCAGCCAGATCGTAGTGGGAACCGTGGCAAGGGCAGAAATAACCACCTACCCAATCCTTGCCCAGATCCGCAGGTGCCACTTCTGGACGGAAGGTCGGCGAGCAACCGAGGTGCGTGCAGATACCGATCAGCAGCAGAACCTCTGGCTTGATCGAACGCGTTTCCGGGTCGACATAGGTCGGTTGTGTCGAGTTCTTGGAGGTCGGGTCAGACAGCTGGCCCTCGATCTTTTTCAGATTCCCCAGGATTTCCTCGGTACGGCGGACGATGAACACCGGCTGACCGCGCCACTCAGCAATCATCTGCTGGCCTGGCTCGATTTTGCTGACATTCACTTTCACCGGTGCACCTGCGGCTTTCGCCTTGGCACTGGGAAACCATGACCCCACGAACGGGACCGCAGCCCCCACCGCTCCTGCAGCACCCACCACGGATGTGGCTGCTACCAAGAAGCGACGCCGGCCTGCATTCACGCCGTCATTGCTCATTCAGTCCTCTCCCATCAGCTTTGTGGCCTGTTAAATCAGGCATCTACTAAATAAAACTTTGTACTTATAAAAATTTTGCCGAATGGTAATGAAAAGCCCCAATTCTGACAAGGTAATTACCGAAGGGCTCCACTGCCAAGCCTTGCAGTATAGGGGCTCTACGGCTGTGGCAAGTTGTCACAGAGCAATTCTTTGATAAATCGCGCCCATAAAAAAACGCCCAGCTCCGTGAGGAAACTGGGCGTTCTTTTTGAACGAGAAAGCGAATTAACGCTTCGAGTACTGCGGACGCTTACGCGCTTTACGCAGACCGACTTTCTTACGTTCAACTTCACGAGCGTCGCGGGTAACGAAGCCAGCTTTGCGCAGAGCGCCACGCAGGGTTTCGTCGTAGTCCATCAGAGCGCGAGTGATACCGTGGCGGATTGCGCCAGCTTGACCACTTACACCACCGCCAATCACGGTGACGTAGATGTCGAACTTCTCGACAGTCTCAGTCAATTCCAGCGGCTGACGAACTACCATGCGGGCAGTTTCGCGGCCGAAGAAATTATCCAGCGAACGGTTGTTGATGGAGATGTTACCAGTGCCCGGACGCAGGAAAACGCGTGCGGTTGCGGTCTTGCGACGGCCAGTGCCGTAATTTTGAGTCGCCGACATAATGAACTATTCCGTTAAAACTTCAGTTCTTGGGGCTGCTGAGCAGTATGAGGGTGTACAGCGCCCGCATAGACTTTCAGCTTACGATACATGTCGCGACCCAGCGGGTTCTTAGGCAGCATGCCTTTGACCGCGGTCTCGATCACGCGCTCAGGGGCTTTAGCGATCAGCTTTTCGAAGTTGATCGACTTGATGCCGCCCGGGAAACCGGAGTGGGAGTAGTAGATTTTGTCGGTGGTTTTAGCACCGGTTACACGAATCTGCTCGGCATTGATAACGACGATGTAATCGCCGGTGTCAACGTGAGGAGTGTACTCAGCTTTATGCTTGCCACGCAGACGGCTCGCGATTTCGGTGGCCAGACGACCCAGGGTCTGACCTGCAGCGTCGACGACAAACCAGTCGCGCTGTACTGTTTCCGGTTTAGCAGTAAAAGTTTTCATTCTTTATAGCCTCAGGGGCCGCCCTGTAAATTAGACGGCGGATCTTACTGAATAGTGCGTACTTTGACAAGTCAAAGGCAGCCGGATACAGACGCTTTCGGGGGCTCGGGTCGGCGCGTCCGTTCAACGGCAAGATTCTTCGGCGGCGGCGCATCACTTCCACTGCAGAAAGAGGTGCGCAATTATGCAGATTGCGAAAAATATTTCAACCTGCTTTTATGATTGTTTTGCCCAAGGAGCACCCGATGGACTATCGCCAGCTAGGCCGAACCAATCTGAACGTGAGCGCCATCTGCCTCGGAACCATGACCTGGGGCGAGCAAAACAGCGAGGCTGAAGCCTTCGCACAGATTGAACGGGCCAAAAGCGCCGGGATCAATTTCATCGACACCGCCGAGATGTACCCGGTGCCGCCGAAGGCCGACACCTACGCCACCACCGAGCGCTACATCGGCAATTACTTCAAAAGCCGCGGTGATCGTGCCGACTGGATCCTGGCCAGCAAAATCGCCGGCCCCGGCAACACCATCGACTACATCCGCGACAAAAACCTGCGTCACAACCGCCAGCACATCACCGAAGCGGTGGATGCGAGTCTCAAGCGCCTGCAAACCGATTACATCGACCTCTATCAGTTGCACTGGCCTGAGCGCAGTACCAACTTCTTTGGCCAACTGGGTTACAAACACAAGATCGAAGCCAACCTGACGCCGCTGGAGGACACCCTCGAAGCACTGGACGAACAGGTCAAGGCCGGCAAGATCCGCCACATCGGCCTGTCCAATGAAACGCCGTGGGGCACCATGCGTTTCCTGGCGCTGGCCGAAGCGCGTGGCTGGCCGCGCGCGGTGTCGATCCAGAACCCGTACAACCTGCTCAACCGCAGCTTCGAAGTCGGCCTGGCGGAAATCGCCATCCGCGAACAGTGCGGCCTGCTGGCCTATTCGCCGCTGGCGTTCGGTTTCCTGTCAGGCAAGTACGAAGGTGGCGCGCGTCCACCGAAGGGTCGCCTGAGTCTCTACAGCCGCTTCAGCCGCTATTTCAATCCACAGTCGGAAGCGGCGTGCAGCCGTTATGTGGCACTGGCCCGTGAGCACGGCCTGGACCCGGCGCAAATGGCGTTGGCGTTCGTGACGCAGCAGCCGTTCGTGACCAGTAACATCATTGGCGCAACGACGCTGGAACAGCTGGACAGCAACATTGCCAGCTTCGAGCTGAAACTTTCCGATGAAGTGTTGGAGGGGATTGAGGCGATTCACAAGGATCACCCGAATCCTGCACCTTGATCGATAGGTAAAAAGCTTCGCGAGCAAGCCCGCTCCCACATGGGTTCCGTGTTGATGCACACATTTGTGATCAACACAGAGCACGGGTGGGAGTGGGCTTGCTCGCGAAGGCGTCAGTCCAGCCACCGCAAATCAAAGCGATCTGGCAATAATCTCCTTCATGATCTCGTTGGTGCCAGCATAAATCCGCTGCACCCGCGCATCCGCCCACGCCCGGGCGATCGGGTATTCCCACATGAACCCGTAGCCGCCATGCAACTGCACGCACTCGTCGAGCACCTTGCACTGCAGGTCCGTGCCCCAATACTTGGCCATCGCCGCCGTTGGCACATCGAGTTTGCCTTGCAGGTGCAACTCCAGACAGCGATCGACGAAGACCCGGCCAATCTGAATTTCAGTCGCCATTTCCGCCAATTTGAATCGTGTGTTCTGGAAGTCGGCAATCGCCTTGCCGAACGCCTTGCGTTCGCGGGTGTACTCCAACGTCCATTGCAGCGCAGCCTCAGCCGAGGCCAGCCCGCCAACAGCGACCGTAAGGCGTTCCTGCGGCAATTCCTGCATCAGATAGGCAAAACCCATCCCGGCCTGCCCCAGCAGGTTCTCTTTCGGCACACGAACATCCTGGAAGAACAGCTCCGAGGTGTCCTGCGCCTTCATGCCGACTTTTTCCAGACGCTTGCCCTTGGCGAAGCCAGGCGTGTTGGCCTCGACCAGAAACAGACTGGTGCCCTTCGCGCCCGCCTTCGGATCGGTCTTGGCCACGACAATCACCAGATCCGCGAGATAGCCGTTGGTGATAAAGGTTTTCGAACCATTGATCACGTATTCGTCGCCATCGAGCACCGCAGTGGTTTTCACCCCTTGCAAGTCGGAGCCGGCGCCCGGCTCGGTCATGGCAATCGCAGTGACCATCTCGCCGGACACCAGTTTTGGCAGGTATTTTTGTTTCAGCGTTTCACTGCCGTAATGCAGGATGTACGGCGCAACGATGTCGGAATGCAGGGAAAAACCGATCCCGGTCAGCCCCAGACGACCCACTTCTTCGATCACCACCGCACTGTAGAGAAAGTCCGCCCCCAACCCACCGTACTCTTCCGGCAGGTGCGAACAGAGCATTCCCGCCTCCCCCGCCTTGTTCCAGAGTTGGCGGTCGATATAGCCTTGTTTTTCCCATTGCCCATGAAACGGCACAGCCTCTTTTTCGAGGAAGGTTCGTACGCTGTCGCGAAAAAGTTCGTGCTCGGGACTGAACAAGGTTCTGGGGATCATGCGGCACCTGTCGTTATTGTTAGAAGGAATTGACCTTCAGAGACTAAGCCGCACATCCGATACAGGACACTGGACACATCAGACAAAAAATAAGACGATCCAGCCGTCTGGTGACCACTTTCCCCTATAAGAATAAAGTTGAATTATGTCTAACCAAGTCTCCACGCCCTTGCGGCGCGTCAGCATCCTGGCTATCGACCGGGTTTTCGCTTCCACCCTCATGCAAGCCAAGGATTTCTTCCACCTGGCCAGCCTGCGTTACGGCAAACAACTGGGCCAGGGCCTGACACCGGCGTTCGAAACGCGGCTGGTCAGCCCCGACGGCAAACCGGTGAACAGCTTCAGCGATGTGATCATGCCGGTGGACGGCGGCCTGGAAAACACTGATGTCATCATCCTCCCGGCGTTCTGGGACGATTTCGAAACCCTTTGCCAACGTTATCCACAGGTCCTGCCGTGGTTGCGCCAGCAACATGCTCGCGGCGCGGTACTCTGCGGCGAGGCCACGGGGGTGTTCTGGCTCGCCGAAGCCGGGCTGCTCGATGGCAAGGAAGCGACCACCTACTGGCGTTTCTTCAACGCGTTTACCGAGCGTTTTCCGAGGGTGCACCTCAATCAGGACAAGCACCTGACCGACGCCGACAACCTGTATTGCGCCGGCGGCACGACCTCGGCGTGCGACCTCTACATCTACCTGATCGAACGCTTCTGCGGCGCCAACGTGGCCCAGGCCGTGGCCCGCGACATACTCTATGAAGTGCAGCGCAGCTACTCGCCGGGGCGCATCGGTTTCGGTGGCCAGAAGCTGCACCAGGACGTGATAATCCTGCAGATCCAGCACTGGCTCGAAGAACACTTCGCCGACAAGTTTCGCTTCGAAGACGTCGCCCGCGAGCACGGCATGAGCATCCGCAACTTCATGCGCCGCTTCCAGACCGCCACCGGCGACAAGCCGCTGCATTACCTGCAACGCCTGCGTATCGAAACCGCCAAGGGTCTGCTGTCTGGCAGCCGCAAAAGCATCAAGACCATCAGTTATGAGGTCGGTTACGACGATGCGAGCTTCTTTGCGCGGCTGTTCCGCCAGCACACGGAGTTGTCACCGAACCAGTATCGGCAGCAGTTTCAACAAGCGGCGTAACCCTGGATCCGGAAGGGGATTCCTGCCGAACAAAAAGACCTGCCATACATAATGCCTATTGTAGGAGCGAGCTTGCTCGCGATGGACTTCAGGACGACGCGTGTATCCAGAGACTACGCGTTATCGCTGGCGTCCATCGCGAGCAAGCTCGCTCCTACAGGAGTCAGCTTTTTTCCCACGATAAAAAACGAATGAAGAGTACCCGCGAGCCCAGTTTGACGGCTAGGCGCTGATCGCCCGGAACCGCAACATCTTCCCTGCAAACACCATCAGGGAAGATCATCAGTGACTATCGGATCAAGCTACGACTACCCGCCATACCTGCCCCAGGAAAATGCCCCCAAAAAGCACTCGGAGAAAAACAAGTGGGCCGCCCGTTTCCCCAACCCACCCGATTTGTGCTTCGACTATCGAGCACTGGTTGAACAGGAAAGCGGCATCGCCAGGGCAACTGATCCGCAGCACAGGATTTGTATCATCGGCGCCGGAGTCACCGGACTGACTGCGGCCAGAGAACTGTATCGCTGCGGCTTCACCCATATCTCCCTCATCGAACAATCCACGCGCATCGGCGGCAGGCACCTGACCGTTGCCGCAAATCCACACTCCACACAAAGCCATACCCCGTTTGAAATGGGTGCCATGCGCATGCCCTTCTTCAACCGGGCGGACGAGTCGCCGACAGAAGGCCGATCGCTGATGACCTACTACACCAAGGCATTTGATCTGGCGTTTTCGGATTTCCCCAACCCCGGTAGCCAATGGGTCCGTTCGACCGGCATTTATCTTCGAGAGGGCCGCCTGGACGGCGGGCCGACGCCGCACATGTTGATATGGACCAACGTCGATGGCATGACTCCACCTCCGGGCGAAGATCTGCAAAAGGTCTACGCCAAGTGGAAAGCCTTTTCCGATCGCATGACCCTGCACGTTGCACAGGTGTACGCCAGCCAGGAATGGGAAGCCATATGGGGCGCCATCGTCGAAAAATACGAGAGCATTTCGTTCCGTGACCTGGTCCGCATGCCGACACTGGAAGCCTTGGATGAACGCTCGCCCGGGGACTTTGGCGGTTTGGGAATGTCTGCAGAAGAGTCCGCGATTTTCTACGCGATCGGCATCGGTGACGGCAGCTGGGGTGCGTTCTACGACGTCTGCTGCCTTTACCCGCTGCGCACAGCCATCTTCGGATTCAGTAGCCGGTTGCAACTGATCCACGGTCGAGTGGATGCAAAGGGCAATCCGCTGCCCTCACCCTACCTGCACGCCGAAGCTGTTCATGATTGCGCCGGGCTCAGTTTCGACAGACCCCGCTACATCGGGCTCGCCGCTTTGGACGAATGCCTGTTGTTCATGAAAACCGAAGAATGAGCGATCCAACAAGCCCTGTTCGTGTAGCAGTCGTGCAATTCGACCCGCAAGTGGGCACCGAGAAATGTGCAGATAACCTGCGTTGCAGCCTGGAATTAGCCCTGGAAGCGGTCAACGGTGGAGCGAATCTCATCGTCCTGCCCGAGCTTTCCAATACCGGCTATTTCTTCAGCAATCGCCAGGATGCCTTTGCCCATGCGGAGTCCGTTCCCGACGGGCCAAGCGTGCAGCTCTGGATGGACTTTGCACGACAACACAAGGTTTATCTTGTAGCCGGCCTGACCGAGCGCGACGGCATGCGCCTCTTCAACACCGGCGTTCTGGTCGGGCCTGACGGCTTTATCGGCAAGTATCGAAAAGCTCATTTGTGGAACCTGGAGAAACTCTGGTTTACCCCCGGCGATCTGGGCTTTCCGGTTTTCGATACACCGATCGGCCGCATCGGTTTGTTGATCTGCTGGGACATCTGGTTTCCGGAAGTGCCGCGAATTCTCAGTCAGCAAGGCGCCGACATCATTTGCAGCCTGAACAACTGGGTCTGGACGCCGCCGCCGCTCTTCGACGACGCCGGCAAGTGCATGGCGTCCTACCTGACGATGACAGCGGCGCACGTAAACAATGTGTTTATCGCGGCGGCCAGCCGGATCGGCGAAGAGCGAGGCGCGCGTTACCTGGGTTGCTCACTGATTGCCGGCACCAACGGCTGGCCGATTGGCGCGGTGGCTTCGGCAGACAAACAGGAGATCCTGTTCGCTGACATCGACCTGACCAGTTCCCGCAGTGCGCCGATCTGGAACGACTTGAACGATCTGCATCGCGATCGTCGAGCCGATCTCTACGATCAGATGCTCGGTTACACCCAGCACCCTTGTCTGCCGCGTTGATAAGGGGCCATGACCGATGGAATCCACCACTGAAAAGAACCTGCCTGATCGTCTCGCCGCGAGATCATCACTGGACATCGCCATCCTCTTGCTGATGCTCGGCACGGCATTGCTGATCATCTGGCTGTCATTCACTCACCGTTCTGCCTGGGCCGCCCATTGGCCCGACTATCGTCATCTGCTTTTGAACCTCCCCGAACCGAGCGCGTGGCTGCGCTGGGTGCTGGGGGACATCAGCGAGGTGGCGTTCTACAAACACGAGTTCGCCTCCATCGGGTTGTTGGCGGGCGCGTATCTGGCCTACCGGGCGAACCGCACCGGGAAAGCCTGGCAAGGCTTTGCCATCTCCTACGGCAGCGGATTGTGGCCGTGGCTGGTGACCAGTTCGTTGCTTGGGCTGATGCTAAGCAATCTGCTTTGGGGCTGGACGGTGGCTGCCGACAGTTGGCAACCGACGTTTGCCGCATTCGTTTCATTGCCGGCGGCCATGGTGTTGATGTTCGGCAGAGGCTGGAAGGTCACGATCAACGGCGCAATCCTGGGGGCGGTACTCGTTACGCCGATGTGTTTGCTGATGGTCAATTACGTGTGCAACCCACTGGAATTGCCCGTGGTGATTGGCAATGTCTCGGGCATGGCGGTCGCCAGCGTGTTTGCCTTTCTGTTGTGTCGTTACCTGCCGAGCCTGGTGAAATCCGACGCCTGTGAGAAACCGTCCAGTCCAGCGCCCGAAACCGCCATCACCAAAGCGCCGGACTATGGTGTCGTCTGGAGCCTGCGCCGGGTGTTGGCTGACTTTTCGGAAGCGCCGTTCTATGGCAACGAATGGGCCAGCCTTGGTCTGATACTCGGTGCTCTGCTGGCGTTCACGCTGAATCCGTTGAGTCCGGTTTACGGCTCGGCCTTGCTGCCACAACTGATCGCTGCGCAGGCGCTGACTTCAGCATTGGGCGTGGTGATCTGGCGTCGACAATGGATGTCGCTTGGCTGGTATCCCACCTACGTTCCGTTGGTGTCCGTGGTGCCGGCGGCGGTTCTGACGTACGGCGGCAGCTGGCAGGTCATCGTCATGAGCGCACTGCTCGGCGCCTTGATTGCACCGCCTCTGGCGTGCGCGATTGCCAAGCGATTACCGCCCGACATGCATGGCTTCATCGGCAATGTGCTGTCGATGGCCATCAGCACGCTGCTGATCATTCCGTTTATCGGTTTCCTGATCGCCAACTGACCCACGTCGCCATCGGCTGTGCCTCGAACGGGGTACAGCCGACTTCTTCACACTCAAGCGAGGTATCACATGGACTTGCCCAAACTGGCCATAGCCGCACTTGGCGGTACTGTGAGCATGCAAGCCAGAAACGCCGATGAAGGCGTTATCCCGACAGTCAGTGGCGAAACGCTGCTGGCATCCGTTCCGGAATTGACGTTGCTGGCCGAGGTGACCATTGAAACGCTCGGACTGCTGCCCAGTGCCTCACTGGATTTCGAGTTTCTGCTAAGCGTGCTTTCCTGGGCGAATTTCCAGATCAAGCAAGGCGCCGCGGGTGTCGTCATCATTCAGGGCACTGACACACTGGAAGAAACCGCCACATTTTTTGACTATCTGTGGGACCACGACGCTCCGCTGGTCCTGACGGGCGCAATGCGTTCGGCAGGCCAGGCCGGGGCTGATGGTCCGGCAAATTTGCTGGATGCCTGTCGGGTGGCGCTGGCGTGTAGTAGCCGTTCGCGCGGTGTCCAAGTGGTCATGAGCGGGCAGATTCACTCGGCAAGCGCCGTGCGCAAAACCGATTCATTGGCGTTGCAGGCGTTTTCTTCTCCCATCGTGGGTCCAGCGGGTCTGTTGGTGGAGGACACTGTTCGCTATCTACGCCCGGCGCCTCTGCGCAAAGTCCTGTCATTGCCTTTTCAAACCACACAGAGGATTGCGCTTCTGGAGGCATCGCTATCTGCCGACAGCCTGTTATTGGAAAGTATCCTCGCGCTGGGCTATGACGGACTGGTAATCGCGGGTTTCGGTGCGGGGCATGTTTCCGAGAGCTGGGCTGACGGGATCGAAACAATCGCTCAGAAGATTCCGGTGATCGTTGCCACCCGGACGGGTTCGGGCTCCACCGCTCGCTCAACGTATGGTTTCAAGGGTGGCGAGATAGACCTGAGGCGCAGAGGCGCTTTGATGGCGGGGTTTCTCTGTCCGCGCAAAGCCAGAATCCTGTTGTGGCTGCTGGTGGGTTGCCAGCGACAGGAGGAATTGGCGAACTATCTTTTTGAAAGTTGACGCACAACCCTGTGGGAGCGGGCTTGCTCGCGAAAGCTGTCTAACAGGCAATATTTATGTCGACTGATACACCGCTTTCGCGAGCAAGCCCGCTCCCACAGGGGATCTACGGTGCACAAAAAAGGGCCTGCGTATTTTGCAGGCCCTTTTGGTTTTCCGAATTCGCCTAAGGCTTATGCGCCCGTGACAGGAATTCGTGCGATTGCATTTCCAGCAGACGGCTGAGAGTGCGCTGGAACTCGAAGTTCAGGCGACCGCCGGTGTAGAGATCCTTGAGCTCGACTTCAGCGGAAATGATCAGCTTCACGTTACGGTCGTAGAACTCATCGACCATGTTGATAAAGCGTCGGGCGATGTCGTCAGTGGTGACGCTCATCTGCTCGACACCGCTGAGCAGCACGGCGTGGAAGATCTTGCCCAGTTCGATGTAATCGTTCTGGCTGCGCGGGCCGTCGCACAGTTCGCGAAAGTCGAACCAGGCCACATCATCGCAGGTGCGCAACGCACGGATTGCGCGGTTTTCGATCATCAGCACGTCGTTTTCGACCGCTGCAGTGCATTCCGGCGTCAGGGCGCGGAAGCTCTTGCGCAGGCTTTCGTGGGACGCTTCATCGAGCGGGAAGTGGAACAGCTCCGCTTGCTCGAGGTGACGCAGGCGATAATCGACGCCGCTGTCGACGTTGACGATCTCGGTGTTCTGCTTGATCAGCGCAATGGCCGGCAGGAAACGCGCACGTTGCAGGCCGTCCTTGTACAGGCCGTCCGGGACGATGTTCGAAGTGGCGACCAGGGTCACGCCGTTCTTGAACAGCTCTTCCATCAACGTGCCGAGAATCATGGCGTCGGTGATGTCGGAGACGAAGAACTCATCGAAACAGATCACTCGCGATTCGTCGGAGAAACGCTTGGCGATGATGGTCAGCGGGTTTTTCTCCCCACCGAGGGTTTTCATTTCTTCGTGCACGCGCTTCATGAAGCGGTGGAAGTGAGTGCGGGTCTTTTCCTTGAACGGCAGCGCTTCGAAGAAGGTGTCGACCAGGTAAGTCTTGCCGCGCCCCACGCCGCCCCAGAAGTACAGGCCCTTGACCGGCGCCTGTTCTTTCTTGCCAAACAGTTTGCCCAGCAGGCCCGGTTTGTTCTGCGAGGCTGCGACCAGATCGTCGTACAGGCGCTGCAAATGGCGCACGGCGGTTTCCTGCGCGGCGTCATGAAAGAATTCCGGGCGTTTCAGATCAGCTTGATATCGTTCTAGGGGCGTCATAATTCGTTAGCAAGGCAACAAAAACGGGCCGTCACTGTAGCGACGGCCCGTGGGAATGGCAATCGGCCCTTGGTCGGGCCGCGCCGTTGATTATTCCTGAACCGGCGTCAGCGCAATCCGCAGGGCGTCGATGGCGACGTCGCGAGCAGCACTGTCGGCGAAGGCCGGGCTATCGGCAACGCACTCGCCTTCCAGCCAGACGCTGAAGCTCAAGTCTTCGCTGCGCACGTCCAATGGCTGGCCCGCTTGCAGTTGCTTGGTCACCTGACCGGCGGTTTTGCCGTCGGCGAAGTTGCGCGACAGCAGCAATTGCTCGCCATCGGCCGCCAGCAGACGGAAACGGAAACTGCCGTCGTCTTCGCGGAAGCTGACAAAACGCGCAGCTTTCGCGGCTTTCTTTTTTGTGGTCGCCGCAACTTGGGTCTGGGCCACAAAAGAACGCAGGCCGACCGCTTCACGCAGTTCGTTGAGGAACGGCGTCGCCACGGCACGAGCCTTTTTGGCGCCGATTTGCAGGATGTCTTCCAGATCAGCCGGGCGTTCAATCAGTTGGTAATAACGCTCGCGGGACTCGCCCAGCTCGCTGTCGAGTAGCTGGAACAGACGATTCTTCGCCTCGCCCCAACCCAGGCCCTGCAACAGTTCGCTGCGGAACTCGTCGGACTGCGCCGGGGTGGCGAAGGCCTGGAACAGGGTGAACAGGTGCGAATTGTCCGGATCTTTCGCTTCGCCCGGAGTACGGGAGTCGGTGACGATCCGCGAAATCGCGTCTTTCATTTCCTTGGCGCTGCTGAACAACGGGATGGTGTTGTCGTAGCTTTTCGACATCTTGCGACCGTCGAGGCCTGGCAGCGTGGCGACGCTTTCTTCGATCAGCGCCTCGGGCATGGTGAAGAATTCTTTGCCCTGGCCAAACAGGTGGTTGAAGCGCTGGCCGATGTCGCGGGCCATTTCCACGTGCTGGATCTGGTCACGACCGACCGGGACCTTGTGCGCGTTGAACATCAGAATGTCCGCGGCCATCAGCACCGGGTAGCTGTACAAACCCATGGTGATGCCGGCATCCGGGTCTTCGCCGGTTTCGACGTTCTTGTCCACCGAGGCCTTGTAAGCGTGTGCGCGGTTGAGCAGGCCCTTGGCGGCAACGCAGGTCAGCAGCCAGGTCAGCTCGGGGATTTCCGGGATGTCGGACTGGCGATAGAACGTCACGCGGTCCACATCGAGGCCACCGGCCAGCCAGGTCGCGGCGATTTCCAGACGCGAGCGCTGGATGCGCAGCGGGTCATCGCATTTGATCAGGGCGTGGTAGTCGGCCAGGAAGTAAAACGAATCGGCATTGCTGTCGCGGCTGGCAAGGATCGCCGGGCGGATGGCGCCGGCGTAGTTGCCCAGGTGCGGCGTGCCGGTAGTGGTGATGCCGGTGAGGATACGGGTACGAGTCGTCATGGGTAATCGCTTGTCAGACTGCAATCAATTCGAAAGACGCGGCAGGATCAGATCCTTGAGATCGGTCAGCTTGCCATGAAAAAAGTGTCCGCATTCTGCCACTTTCAGCAGCTCATGGGGGCGCTCGAGTTTCGAGGACCAGTCGTAGACGGCTTGCGGGTCGATGACTTCGTCGGTTTCCGGCTGGATCAGGGTCAACTCGCCGTGGTGTGGCAGTTGATCCTGATCGCCAAGGCGCATGACCGCAGGCGCGACCATGAACACATGCTCAAGCTGTTCGCCCTTCGCTTCCAGGCGTCCACCGAGACTTGCTGCAACAAAACCGCCGAAGGAAAAACCGAACAGGGTCAGCGGCAAATCAGGATGTTTCGCCCGCAGCCATTCGGCCGCCGCTTGAGCATCGTCGACTTCGCCGGTACCCATGTCGTGTGTGCCTTCGCTGGCACCGACGCCACGGTAATTAAAACGCAAGGTAATCAAACCGGCATCGCGCGCGGTGCGCTGCAGGGTCGAGACCACTTTGTTGAGCATGGTGCCGCCCTGCACCGGGTTCGGGTGGCAGATCAGCGCGATACCGCGAGGCGCTTCGTTATCCAGATACAGTGCTTCCAGTTGACCGACCGGACCATCAATCACTACAGGGGTTTCGCGCATAAGCAAGGAAGGAACTCCGTGACCTCGAATCGGGTCGACTCGTCTAGCAAATTGTCTGTGCGAGTGTATTGCGAGTGAATCGCGGTATACAGCGCAGGTTCGAGCCGTTAACGTAAAGCAAAGCCGTTTATAGAGGAAGGACTCGTGGAACACTCGCTCTTAGTTTGGTTGTTGCCGACTCTTGCCCTGGTTGTGGGTGTCGCCGTCGGATTCCTGATCGCTCGCCTGGTGCCAAGCGCCGCGCCGAGCAGCACACAACGTCAGCTGGATGACATTCAGGAACGTTTCGACAGTTATCAGAACGAGGTGGTTACTCACTTCAACAGCACTGCAACCCTGGTCAAGAAACTGACTCAGAGCTATCAGGAAGTGCAGGATCATCTCGCCGAGGGTGCCAACCGCCTGGCCTTGGACGAGCAAACCCGCCAACGCCTGCTGGCCTCGCTGCACGCCGACACGGCAGCGGCCCCACGGGAACGCCTGACGCCACCGCGCAATCAGGAACCGCCTCGCGACTACGCCCCAAAAGCCCCGAACGCGCCGGGCATGCTCGATGAGCATTACGGCCTGAAGAAGTAATCAGGTTTCGCGCGACACAAAAAGCCTCCGGACAAGTGATTGTCCGGGGGCTTTTTTGTTTCTGATCCAGTATCTCGGGCGCCCAGCCGGACCTCTTCGCGGGCAAGCCCGCTCCCACAGTGTTCTATGTCGATCACAAGATAGTGGCAATACACAACTTCCTGTGGGAGCGGGCTTGCTCGCGAAGGGGCCAGAACTGGCGACAAAAAAACCCGCCCGATCTGTTTAGGATCGGACGGGCTTTTTTACGCCTGGGGTTCAGTCAGGCGATTACGGGTACTGCTGAACCGTACCCGGCTGCTGGCCACCATACTGCTGGCCCGGAATTGCCTTGAGGTTGACCTCGACCCGGCGGTTCTGCGCCCGGCCATTGACGTCACCGTTGCTGGCAACCGGGTTATCCGGGCCGGCACCGCGCGCCGACAGGTTGGCACCGCTCACACCCTGGGAGGTCAGGTAGGTTGCCACGCTCTGGGCGCGACGCTGGGACAGGTCCATGTTGTGCTGACGGCTGCCGGTGCTGTCGGTGTAGCCGACGATCTCGATCTGGTTCTGGCTGAACTCCTTGAGCGAACCTGCCAGGTTGTTCAGCGGCTGATAGAAACTTGAGGCGATGTTCGCTGAATCGGTAGCGAACGTGATATTGCCCGGCATGATCAGCTTGATCTGATCGCCTTGGCGCTGCACTTCAACACCTGTGTTGGCCATGCTGGCGCGCAATTTTTTCTCTTGCTGGTCCGCGTAATAACCGTAACCGGCAGCGGAAGCGCCCACCACGGCGGCGCCAATCAGCGCACCCTTGCCCCGGTTATCGTGGCCGATAGCGGCACCTGCGAGCGCGCCGGCCAGTGCGCCTAGGCCACCGTACTTCGCGGTTTTGCTCATGCCCTCGGAACCACTGTCGACCTGTCCCTGGTTATCGTAAGGGTTAGGCGAGGCGCAGCCAGACAGCAAGGCCACAGCCGTAGCGACAATAATCAAACGCTGCTTGGTGAACATGAAGAGCTCCTACTTTTTGCATTCTGTGGTGCAACGGACCAAGGCATCTGCCTTTGCGGGCGTTGGATCACTTCAGGCGACAAAAATTCCATCGATTACCGTCAAGCCCGCACAAAAGGGTTTTCGCGCATCTCATCGCCCAGACGCGTGTCCGGACCATGCCCGGTCACCACTGTCGCGTCTTCATCAAGGGTATACAGGCGCTGCTTGATCGAACGCACGATGGTCGCCTGATCGCCACCCCACAAATCGGTGCGCCCTACCCCGCGACGAAACAGCGTGTCACCGGCAATCAGCAACTTGGCCTCTGAAAACCAGAAGCTCATGGAACCCGGCGTATGACCTGGCGTGTGCAATGCCACGCCGCAGCCGCAAGCCAGTTCTTCATCATCGGCCAACCACCGATCGGGGGATGGAACCGGGGTATAAGGCACACCGAACATCTGGCATTGCATCTCCAGATTGTCCCAAAGGAACTGATCTTCCTTGTGCAGGTGCAAAGTCGCGCCGGTTTTTTCCTTCAACTGACCGGAGGCCAGGAAATGATCCAGGTGCGCGTGGGTGTGAATGATGCTGACCACCTTCAGGCCCAGAGCGTCGAGCCGAGCCAGGATCAGCTCGTGATTGCCGCCCGGATCGACCACGATGGCCTTTTTCGTGACCGGATCGCCGATGATCGTGCAGTTGCACTGCAACGGGCCGACGGGGAAGGTTTCGCGGATGAGGGTCGATGCTATTTTCATAACCAAAAGTCCAAATAATGAGCGTAATGAAACCCCGCGTTCACAAAAATATCTCGTTTATGAGTTAACATCATCAAACAGCGCTTGCATTACCTCTGACATTACTCCACCCCCTGCGCCTTCAATTAACAATCGCTCTTCCTCACGCTTTCTTGCGTCTAAAAGATACGCCATACACCTGTCATAAGGCTGAGGATTAAATGAAATATCACCTGTAGTTTTCAGAAACTTTCTGACCATTTCAACCTTGTTAACGCCATGACGCCTTATCACACCTTC
The DNA here is from genome assembly GCF_059695695.1 of Pseudomonas sp. LBUM1670. Taxonomy (NCBI): domain Bacteria; kingdom Pseudomonadati; phylum Pseudomonadota; class Gammaproteobacteria; order Pseudomonadales; family Pseudomonadaceae; genus Pseudomonas; species Pseudomonas sp. LBUM1670. The sequence goes on from NZ_CP166783.1 coordinate 4,761,208, forward strand.
TTGACTAATAGAGTATATTCTTGCAACCGACTCAAGCTCTCCGGAATTAGAATCAATATATTGAAACGCACCTGACTTATACAAAACAAAAAGAAAAAACTTATTAAGAAAAGATGCCGGAGAACCATTAAACATACTGCAAAACCCTTCCCCCTTATAACTATACAAAATAACCCTAGTATCCTCTCTTCGATTATCATTAAAATACTTAAGAATCCCTTTCCAACTATCAGTAACCCCTTTTCGCCTAGCACTAAACTTATTAAGCGCGCCTAGCAAATCAAAATTATCTTCGCTACGCACCTTCAGTTTTATTTCTTGAAGTTTTTCATGAATATCGTTGAGCTGAGTAATTTCTTTAATTGCGCGATCCGGCCGAAAGTGCTTAGTGGTCAATCGAAGCAAGTCACTGATCGCTCCATCCCCTAGCCCAGAAACAATAGAAATACGTTGAATACCATCTATATGAAGTTGGCCATAGTTTTCATTCCGCCAGTATGAGGAAGAAACATCTGACTCGATTCCAAAGCCCGTTGCCAGTACGAGGCGAGAAAAACGCTCCAAGCCACTATTCCCCCCTTTTGACCCGGCAAATCCTACCGGCCTAACACGTGAATCTCTAATCCACTCGACTTCGACTCCACCTATGTACGGTGAAACATTTATATAAGTCACCCCCACGTGTACAGAAATGACTCGCTCAGGTCTTCCTTTATGAGAAATTGTTTCCTGTGAAGTTTTCGACCCAACAATTGATGACACCTCTTGCAGCCAATCCTTTTCCATTTTGTAAGTCACGTTGGAGGCTGTAGATGCGATCCAATCGAGCGTACCAAGGTGAGACTCATCTACATCGCTACCTACATCAGGCCAATCAATAATATGAGGATGAACCCATCGGGTATCACATCCGTTTTGCACCGCCATAAGATCCGGGAGACGCTCCAGTATTGTAATATCTGTCCAACCTGCCCGCAGTAACTCAAGCGAGAAAGTTAACCCAGACACACCACCACCAACGATGCAAATACTACTTCTATCAACTTCCGGCGTACCTTCCGAAAGCAATCTGGCCAAACAAATCGCCCGTGCTTGCTGACTATGAATTGTTACAAGCTGATCATTCAAGCCAATAGCATATGTATGGAAAGCACCGTTAACTTTAAAATCTTCAAGCACTATCTTGGACGAAGACATAATCACTCTCAAAAATACACATTTTAACCATAATTCCACTGCACTTGCGTCACATCACCCGATTACCCCCAACGCCTTCGCCCGCGCCACCGCCTGAGTGCGCCGCTCAACCCCGAGCTTGCTGTTGATGTGACTGGCATGGGTTTTAACCGTGTGCAGGGAAATGAACAGCTGATCGCTGATTTCCTGATTCGAGCAGCCTTGGGCAATGAGTTTCAGAACCGACAGTTCGCGGGAGCTGAGCTGTTCGCAGGCTTGTGAGGGCTCCGGGGCAATGCGCGCAGCGACAATGGGGAGCCGTTCTGAAAGGCTTTGCGAAACCGCAAATTTCACGCAGCACTGGAGTTGCTCGCGAAGCCAGTCGGGGTATTTGCTCAACAAGCGATCAAAAGGCAGCAGCGCGCCGCCGCTGGCCACTTCCAGGGACTGAGCGAAGGCTTGTCGGGCTTCAGGCTCACGGTTGTGCGCAAGGAGCAGTTCGGTTTTCTGCGTCAGGGCCATCACACTGAGCAACTGCCGGCCGGTTTGCTGACCATGCTCAAGCAACGCATTCAATCGCCCCTCGGCCAGCATCGGCTGCGCCTGAATGACCTCCAGCAAGGCCTGCTGGAACTCGATATACAGCGGCAGTTGCGGATGGAATTCCGGGGGCGCCGCCGGTTGTTCGCCGTTGTAGGTCTGGCCCAGTCGCGCGAGCCAGGCTTCCGCCAGATCGGTACGCCCCTGAGCCAGCCAGAGTTCGCATTTGACCAGGGTGATCATCGCCAGATAGTAGATCGGCGGTACGTCCCAGATGTGCATCAGTCGTTCGGCTTCGGCGAGTTCGGCGAAGGCCTTGGCGAATTCGCCGCTGCTGCCTTCGAGCCTGGCGATCACGCAATGGCCGATCAGTACGCTGATGTCGCGACAGGCGCGGGCTTCAGTCAACCCCGCCTGCAAGCGCAGCCGCGCCGTCTGCGGCTGCAGACGCAGGGCCAGCAGAAACCCCTCGTACAAGGTCAGCCGGGCGCGTACGGCATAGAGCCGTTGCGGCGACAATCCTTGCAGACGTTGCAGCCCCTGGCGGACTTCATCCAGTGAACGCAGGATTTCCCCTCGCGCCTGCAATACCCGGGCGCGATCGTAATGGGCCAACGCTTCGAACAATGGATTGCCGACCCGTTGCGCCAGCTCCAGTGAATCACGGTTCAGGCCGCGTGCCCGCCATAAGTCGCCGTCGGCAATCGCCAGGTTGGACAGGGTTGAAAGGCACATCAGGCGCTGGCCATATCGCTTGGGCGGAAGACTCGCCAGCGCTTCGGTGCAATACAGCAGCGTCAACTCGCGATTGCCACGACCGCGGGCGATGATCCCGCTCAAGGCCAGCCATTGCGCCAGCATGGACTTCTGCGCAGTGGCCGACGGCGCCGGCAGGAAGCGGCTCAGGTGACTGGCCAGCTCCTCGGCGGCATCCAGCTGACAGGCCAGCCCCAACGCCCAGCTGTAGAGCACGATCAAACGTGGCGTGCTGATCAGCAGGCTGTCGGGCAAGTCCATTTTCCAGCGCAGCAACATGCCGACATTCTGTTCGGCCAGCAGCTGTTCTTCGGAAAGGTTCTGCACCAGGTTTGCCGCCACGTCCAAGTGCCCGGCGCGCAACGCCTGCTCCACCGCTTCATCCAGAAGGCCCTTGGCGTTGAACCAGCGACAGGCGCGCAGGTGCAGGCTGGCTGCCGGCACCATCGCCTGAGAAGTCGGCCGGGTACGCAGCAGGTCGGAAAACAGGTGGTGATATCGATACCAGTGACCGTGTTCATCCAGCGGCACCAGGAACACTTGATGCGCGAGCAGAAACCCCAGGATCTCAGCACTGTCATGCGCCTCGCGAACGGCGTCGCACAGCTCGCTGCAGAAACGCTCCTGAGACGCTGTGTCATACAGAAATGACTGCACCTCGGCCGGCAGGCAATCGATGACTTCTTCAAGCAGGTAATCGCGAATCAGCCCTTCCCCGCCATGCAAGGACTGGGGCAATGCGCCTTCGGAGCCGGCTTCGGAGGCCGCCAGCAACCAGAAACGCAAGCCTGCGACCCAGCCCTCGCTGCGCTGGATCAGACTCTCCAGCGCTTCGCCGCGCAAGGACGTGCTATGTCGATCGAGCAGGGTCACGGCTTCGTCGTGGGTCAGGCGCAAATCCTGCTCATGCAACTCGAGCAATTGCCGTGACAGGCGCAGACGTGCCAGATGCCAGTCCGGACGCTGGCGACTGGTGACCATCACCAGCAAGCCGTCGGGAAGATGATTGAGGAAAAATTGCAGGCAACGATCGAGCACCGGGCCCTGGGCCAGATGGTAGTCATCGAGTACCAGCAGCAGTGGTGCCGTCGGCAACAAATGCACGGCCAACTCGTCGAGCAAACCGTCCAGCCATTCTTCGAAGGCAAACGGCTGATGCCGCTGACGCATTTTCAACAGGCCCAGGGACTGCCGGCCCAAGTGCGGAAAAAAGTCCTGAAGGCCTTCGAGCAACCGCTCAAGGAAACGGCCGGGGTCGTTGTCTCGCGGACTCAACCCCAGCCACAGACTTTGCCAGTGTGCTGGCAGCCCCTGACAGAACTCTACTGCCAGCGAACTCTTGCCAAACCCCGCCGGTGCGCTGACCAGCAACAGCCTGCCACCGAGGCCGGCACTCAGGCGCTCGCATAAACGAGGCCGCAGCACGTGCCCGTCAGGCAGCGGTGGCCGAAAGAAACGACCGTCCAGTGTCGCGACGGCAACGCTTGCAGGGCCCGGGGGTGGGGACAGATCAGTCATGGCCGGCTCTTGTTTGAATTGCTGTTGGCGGCGTCGCAGATGTCCGCAGACTAGCGGTAAACGAAGAGGTATTGAAGGTTGTTGCTACAAATGGCTACAAAAAGTCTACGAACAAAAAAAAAGCCCCGAACCAGTCGGGGCTTCTTTCGAGGATGCGGCCTCTGTTCAGGGCAGGTTAACGAACCCCGGTCTGACGCAATGCCGCCGGTGTGAAGTCGCTGGTGGTGGCAGTGAAACCGAAGTTATATGCCGATTTCTCTTCGTTCTTCATACCCAGTGCCAGGTAACGGCCGGACTGCAAGTCGTACAGGGCTTCCAGGGTGTACCACGGCACTTGAACGTTGTAGTAATTCTGGGAGTGAGCTTCCGCCACACGCCAGAGTTGATTGCGACCATCGTAGTGATCGATGACCGCTGCTTGCCAGGTGTCTTCATCGATGTAGAAGTCACGCTTGGCGTAGATGTGACGCTGACCTTCCTTCAGGGTGGCGACCACATGCCAGACCCGACGCAGTTCATAGCGAGCCAGGTCCTGGTTGATGTGACCGGCCTTGATGATGTCGTCGTACTTCAGCTTCGGATCGTCAAGTTTGTAGCTGTCGGAGGCGATGTACATCTCTTTCTTGCCTTCGAGCTTCCAGTCGTAACGATCCGGTGCTCCGTTGTACATGTCCAGGTTGTCGGAGGTACGCAGGCCGTCCGCCGCAGTACCCGGCCCGTCATAGGACACTTGCGGTGCGCGACGCACACGACGCTGACCGGCGTTGTAGACCCACGCCGAACGCGGTTCTGCCACCTGATCGAGGGTTTCGTGCACCAGCAGCACACCACCGGCCAGGCGTGCCGGCGCGGTCACTTCCTGCTTGAAGTAGAACAGGATGTTGCCTGGGTTCGCCGGATCCCAATCCTTCATCTTGTCGCGGAATACGAACTGGTCCTGGAAGTACACCAGGCTGTACGAGCCGTTCGGCTGCGGCGTGGCCTGGGTGATCAGACGGGTCACGCTGCCACCGCGATAGCGGGTGATGTGGTTCCAGATAACCTCGACGCCGCTCTTTGGAATCGGGAACGGTACGGCTGTCTCGAAGTTTTTCAGCCCGTTGCCGCCGGACACCAGCTCCGTGGCAGTGGCGTTTTTCTTAATGGCAGCGAACACGTCATCCGGCACGGTCGCGCCGCGATGGGACGGGTAGACCGGCATCTTGAAAGATTCCGGGTAGCGCTTGAACATCGCGTACTGGCCCGGAGCGAGCTTGTCCTTGTACTGATCGACGTTCTGCGCCGTGATGGTGAACAGTGGTTTTTCACTGGCGTACGGGTCGGCCAGGAAACCTTTGCCGTCGATGGTGCCGGCGTTTTTCGCCATTGGCTTCCAGGCTGGAATCGAACCGTCGGCATTGCCCGCCATCTCGGCGCCCATCGGCGTCAGGCTCTTGCCCAGCTTGTCCGCTTCGGCCGCAGGGACCGCAGCCATCACGCTGGTCGCCAACAGCGTAAGCCCCAGAAATCCGGCGTGGAACAGACTCTTTGTTGTTTTCATAGGTATGTTCGTCCTGAAAATGCAGTGCTTAGAAGTTCACGCCGAAGCTGAGCGCAACGAAGTCGCGGTCATCCACGGTGGTGTACTTACCGTCAAAGAAGTTGGTGTAGGCCAGGGATGCGGTGTAGGTGTTCTGGTACTCGGCATCGAGACCCAGGCTGACCGCTTTGCGACCTTCCTCGAAGTTGCCGCCAGGGCCTGGCGAGTAACCGTCCACGTCATGGGACCAGGCGATGTTCGGCTTGAAGTTCACACCGGCGATTACGTCGTTGTATTCCCAGATGGCACGAGCTCGATAACCCCAGGAGTCTGTGGTGGTGAAGCCATCGTTTTCACAGTAGCGATTGACGTTGTTTTGTGGTCCGGTTGCTCCCAGGGTGCCGGCGTTCAATGTCTGGCACTGACCACCTGGCAGTGGACCAGGGCCGTAGCTCGGGTCGCGACCGTAACGCGCTTTCGACGTGCTTTCCAGGCCGCCGACGTGGGTCCAGCCAACCTCGCCAACCAGGGTCAGCCGCTCGGCGCCCATCACTTGGTCGAAGAAGTGCGTGAAGGTTGTCTGCAACTGGCTCACTTCCTTGCGGCGATAGCCATGTTGATCCTCCCCCGGACGTCCTTGAAGTACGGAAACGTTAGGGTTCAGTGGCGTCAGGCCGGAAAAGAGGATGTCGGTGGTGTTGAGCTGTACCGGTGCGTTCGGACGGTAGCTGAATTCACCACTCCACGCGGTACCGGTTGGCAACGTAGTGGAGAAGCTCAGGCCATACAGCCGAATATCTTCCGGGTATTCGACGAAGTAGCTGGAGTTACCCGCTACTACCAGCGGTAGCAAGGTCGGAGCCAGGCCAACCGCGACACCACCCGGAACACCTGCGCCAATCAGTGAGCCCACCAGGCCCGCCGCGCTGTAAGCGCTCGCCGGAGCACCCTTGCCGCTGAAAATAGGCGCACGGCTGTGGTAGTTCATGAAATAGGCACCGAATTCGGTGTCCAGCGGCTCGAACATGTACTTGAAGGACACGCCGAACTGGCCGCTGTCCCGTGCATCACGATCCGCGCCGCGACGAACGATGACACCTTCATCCGGGTTACCCCAGCTCACGCCCCTGGCAGCCAGGGTGTTGATGGCGGCATTACGCAACCCGGCCGGCAGTCCCGCGGCCCCCAGTGCGCCGTTGAGCCCGTTACGGGTACGCAGCACGGCCAGGTTTTGGTCGCAGCCATCCGAGATCACGTCAGGTTGCGAGAAGAACGTGCCGCAGTTGTCGGTAACGGTCTGGTCCCATTCCAGCTGATAGAACGCTTCCGTGGAAAGGTTCTCGGTCAGGCTCTGGGACACGTAGAACATGTTGACCGGGATCAGGCCTTCCTTGATCTCGGCACCTGGACGGCGAAACGCGGAAACGTCGATCGGGTTGATCGAGTTGATGCCGCCACCAATGAAGGTACTTTCACCCCAGCTCACTACCTGCTTGCCCAGACGCACGGAACCCGGCTGATCGGCAATCGCGTAGTTGTGGTAGACGAAGGCGTCGAGGATCTGCCCGCCGGAAGACTTGGCGCCTTCCTTGCGGTTGCTGTCGCTGATGTCCTTGAACAGACGGTCTTCGTCCTTGAGTTCGAAGTCATACCAGTATTTGCCCCGGACGAAGACGCCGGTGTCGCCATATTTCAATTCAAGATCATGGATGCCTTTGAAGATCTTCGAGAAGGTTTCCCCGCTCTTGAAGTTCAAGTGACCGTCATCAGAGGTCTGGGACAGGCCGCGACCGCCGTTGTTGACGCCGATGAGGTTCTTGTTGGCACTCTCGGTAGACCAACTGGCACCGATCGACAGGGATGAGTCGAACTGACCTTCGATTTCACCAACGTTGAAACTGACGCCGAATGCGGGCCCGGCGAGCGTAGAGGCAAGACTGACGGCCAGAGGCAGTTTTGCCCGGCGCCAGAACTGGTTTACTGATGTCATCGACGCTACTCCATGTGCATTATTGTTATGGCAGTGAGTACTTTTAAAAACGCTGTGGTTGACCGGGAGCCAGGGCTTCCCGAAGTCACTCCAAAGTTGCATCGCCCCGTTTTGTGCGTTTGCTCCGTTCTTAAAAATCCTTGAGCGGACTATAGCCAGCAGGTAGTACTGCTTGATCCCTCTAAAGTGTGATTTGCAGCTGCCGGCCACTCTGGAACAGTCCTTTCGCCATACCGACACCTGTCGGCACGGGAAGGATGGCTCAAAATTCGGATTTCACAAGCCAAGCGCTTGCTTGGTGGGGCTGGCGTGCCTTTTCGGGCACGCCGGAGGACGCTTAAAGCGTCGAGAGGAAGGTGCTGTTGTTGGCTTGCCATTCGGTGATGTCGACGCGAATCCGCTTCTTGTCGAGCTTGCCGACGCTGGTCTTGGGAATTTCAGTAACAAGGGCGATCTGGCTCGGGATGGCCCACTTGCTCAGGTGCCCCAGCTCGACAAATGGCTTGAGGTGTTCCTTGAGCTCTTTGGCCCCAATGGCATGGCCCTCGCGGATCACCAGCAAGGCAAACGGGCGCTCGCCCCACTGTGGATCGGCAATGCCCACCACTGCTACTTCGCGTACCGCTGGATGGCGACTGATCAGGTCTTCGAGGTCCAGGGAGGAAATCCATTCGCCGCCGGTCTTGATCACATCCTTGATCCGGTCGCGAATGTCGATCACGCCCATGCTGTCCAGCGTCGCCACGTCACCGGTGTGCAGCCAGCCGCCGGCCCAGAGCTCGGCGCCCTTCTGCGGTTCATTGAAATAGCCTTCGGTGAGCCACGGCGCACGCAACACCAGTTCGCCCTGGGTCTCGCCATCGGCGGGCAGGAAGTTGCCGTCAGTGTCGACAATCGCCGCCTCTACCAAAGGCCCCGGCACGCCGGCCTTGATTCGATACGTAGTGCGCTCGTCTTCGGTGCCGGCCATCAGCTCATCGTTGAGGTGCGCACACGAGATCAGTGGCCCGGTTTCCGACATGCCGTAAGCGGCGGTCAGCTGAATGCCCTTGGCCTTGGCGGCTTCGTACAACGCACGATTCAACGCACTGCCGCCGATCACGATTTTCCAGCCACCGAAATCCGTGATTTGCGCAGCCTTGGCGTTGAGGACCATTTGCAGGATGGTCGGTACGCAGTGCGAGAAGGTGACCTTTTCCTTGCGCCACAGCTCCACCAGATATTCCGGATCGTAGCGCCCCGGATAAACCTGCTTGAGCCCGAGCATGGTCGCCACATAGGGCAACCCCCAGGCGTGCACGTGGAACATCGGGGTGATCGGCATGTACACGTCGTTGGTGCCCAGCAACCGCACACTGTCGATGGCGCCCATGATGGTCGACACGCCCATGGTGTGCAGCACCAGTTGCCGATGGGTGAAGTACACACCTTTGGGATTGCCGGTGGTGCCGGTGGTATAGAACGTGGTCGCGACCGAGTTCTCGTCGAAGTCCTGGAAGTCGTACTGCGCGCTCGCGGCCGCCAGCAACTGCTCGTACTCGCCGACGAGGTTCGGCAAATCAGCGGTTTTCTCCGGCAGGTCGGTCAACAGCAGTGTTTTTTCCACCGTGGTCAGATGACCGGCAATCGCGTTGTACAGCCCGACGAACTCGCTGTTGACCAGCACGAAGCGGTCCTCGGCGTGGTTCATGGTGTACAGGATCTGTTCCGGCGACAGGCGCACGTTGATGGTGTGGATCACCGCGCCGATCATCGGGATGGCGAACATGCACTCCAGATAACGATGGCTGTCCCAGTCCATCACCGCCACGGTATCGCCGGCCTTGACGCCGGCCGCCGTCAGTACGTTGGCCAGGCGTGCGACCCGTTCGATCAGGGTCGGGTAGCTATAGCGCAACTGGTCGCGGTAAATGATCTCGCGGGTTTTCTCATAGCGCGCGCCAGACATCAGCAATCGTTTGATCAGCAACGGATACTGGTAAGCGCCTTCGGCTGGGGGGATAACGCGAGTCTGCAACATAAGAATCCCTTTTCTGACTGCACGGTCGTGGCTGAAAGTAAGCACTCTAGTGCCCTTCCATGACAACCAAATCAGCCGAAGGAATGATTTGCAACATTCAGCAAATGCTAGCGTTGCGCCAGCATTCGTAGGAGCTGCCGCAGGCTGCGATCTTTTGATCTTCGCGATTTCGATACAGCCAAGGATCAAAAGATCGCAGCCTTCGGCAGCTCCTACCGGATTCCGCAGTTGATCAATGCATCTCGGTAAACGCGAGTTTTACGCCGATGGCAATCAGCACCGCGCCCATGGTCCGGTCGAACCAGTGGCCCATTCGGGCGAAACCGGCGCGCACGCGCTGCTGACTGAACAGCATCGCCACCAGGCAGAACCAGACGGCGGTCGCCGCTGCGAGGTAAACCCCGTAACCCGCCTGCACGGCCAGCGGCGTGTGCGGATTGATCACCACGGTGAACAACGACAGGAAGAACAGCGTGGCTTTCGGGTTCAGACCGTTGGTCACGAAACCCGAGGTGAAGGCGCCGCGAGCGGTGCGCTCACCCGCTTCCTTGTGCAGATCGTCAGCCGCAGGTGGGGCCGGTTGCGCACGCAGGGCCTTGAAGCCGATGTACAGTAGGTAAGCGGCGGCGGCCCATTTCAAGGCGTTGAACAGCACAATCGACTGGGACACGATCAAGCCGATGCCGAGCAGCGAATAGCCGACGTGCAGGAAAATCGCCGTGCCGACGCCCAGCGCGGTCCAGGTGCCGGCGCGGCGACCGTGGGTCACGCTCTCACGCACCACCACGGCAAAGTCCGGGCCGGGGCTGGCCACGGCCAGCAAATGGATGAGGGCAACGGTCAAGAACTCTGTCCAGTACATGGGGGCTCCTCTGGGGCAGATCAGTCGAATTGAAACTTAAAGGCTGAAATCTTCCCCTGTGGGAGCGGGCTTGCTCGCGAAGAGGGTGCGTCAGTCATCATTTTTGCCTGACACACCGCCTTCGCGAGCAAGCCCGCTCCCACAGGTTCGGCGTCTAGCCTGGCAGTGAGTAACCAATTGTTTCATCTGGTAGGCTCGGCAGATTACGCCTTCAGTTCAATGCACAAAAGGTACAGTTGATGACGAACCCTCGCCGCGCCGTTTTCCTCGACCATCCATCGCTGGACCTCGGCGATCTCGACCTCAACCCCTTGCGTGATTGTTTTGACGATTTGCAGTTGTTCGCGCAGACCACGTCCGAACAGGTCATCGACCGTCTCAAGGGCGCCACCGTCGCCATCAGCAACAAAATCCTGATCGATGCCGCGGCCATTGCCGCCAGCCCCGATCTGAAGCTGATCCTGATCACCGCCACCGGCACCAACAACGTCGACCTCGCCGCCGCCCGCGCCCATGGCATTACTGTGTGCAACTGCCAGGGCTATGGCACGCCATCGGTGGCGCAGCACACGATCATGTTGCTGCTCAACCTGGCAACACGCCTCGCCGACTATCAGAAAGCGGTCGGCGAAGGTCGCTGGCAACACGCGAAACAGTTCTGCCTGCTGGATTACCCGATCGTCGAGCTGGAAGGCAAAACCCTCGGCCTGCTAGGTCACGGCGAGCTGGGTGGCGCGGTCGCACGACTGGCCGAAGCCTTCGGCATGCGCGTGCTGCTCGGGCAGATTCCGGGGCGCCCGGCCCGGGCGGACCGTTTACCACTGGATGAACTGCTGCCGCAGATCGATGCGCTGACCCTGCACTGCCCGCTCAACGAATACACCCGTCACTTCATCGGCGCCCGCGAACTGGCCTCGATGAAACCGGGCGCCTTCGTGGTCAACACCGCCCGTGGTGGCTTGATCGACGAACAGGCGCTGGCCGATGCCTTGCGCAACGGCCACCTGGGCGGCGCCGCCACCGACGTGCTGAGCGTCGAACCGCCGACCACCGGAAATCCGTTACTCGCCGCCGACATTCCACGCTTGATCGTCACGCCGCACAACGCCTGGGGCAGTCGCGAGGCGCGGCAGCGGATCGTTGGCCAGTTGACCGAAAATGCTCAGGGATACTTCAGCGGTACAGCGCTGCGGGTCGTCAGTTGATAGACTGCGGCACTTTTTTTCACAGGAGCAGAGTATGGATCCGCGCAGTGAAGTACTGCTTCGTCAGGCCGAGTTATTCCAGGGTTCGGTGTTGCTGGCCGGTTTGCCCGCCGATGATTTGCTGGGGCGCCTGCCCGACGCCCATGGCTGGTGCTGGCACGCCGGCGACCAGGCCGCGCTGGACGCTCGCTTCGTTGAGCGCAGCCATTTCGGCGTGACCGTACCCGAGCGCGAGTTCGACACCGCAGTGGTGTTTCTGCCCAAATCCAAAGACCTCACCGACTACATCCTCAACGCCCTCGCCTCGCGCCTGGCCGGTCGTGAACTGTATCTGGTGGGTGAAAAACGCAGCGGCATCGAAGGCGCGGCCAAGCAGCTCAACCCGTTCGGCAAACCGCGCAAGCTCGACAGTGCGCGTCATTGCCAGCTCTGGCTGGTCACCGTGGCCAATGCACCAGAAGCCAAATCGCTGGAAAGTCTGGCTCAAACCTATGAGCTGCCGCTGGCCGAAGGTCCGTTGAAAGTCATCAGCCTGCCGGGCGTGTTCAGCCACGGTCGCCTGGATCGCGGCAGTGCGTTGTTGCTGGAGCACCTGGATAAATTGCCGAGCGGTCATTTGCTGGATTTCGGCTGCGGCGCCGGTGTTTTGGGCGCGGCGGTCAAGCGTCGCTATCCGCACAATCAGGTCACGTTGCTCGACGTGGATGCTTTTGCCGCTGCCAGTAGTCGGCTGACGCTGGCCGCCAATAGTCTGGAAGCTGAAGTGATTACCGGTGACGGCATCGATGCAGCACCGATGGGTTTGAGCGCGATTCTGAGCAACCCGCCGTTCCATGTCGGCGTGCACACCGACTATTTCGCCACCGAGAACTTGCTGCGAAAAGCGGCGAAACATCTGAAAAACGGCGGCGAACTGCGTCTGGTTGCGAACAGCTTCCTCAAGTATCAGCCGCTGATCGAAGAGCACCTCGGCGTGTGCGCGATCAAGGCCGAAGGTCAGGGTTTCAGAATCTACCGGGCCAAACGCGGTTAGAAATTTGTACTTGCCCAATCGGATTTGCCTAGGCAGAATCCGCTCCGTCCTAGGGGAGTAGTCTCCCACGAGCGCCATGCTCGTCCGGCATACGTCAACATACTTGGTCCTCAGACCATGGCGTATGCGACCCAAGCGTCCGTATCAGACGGATCGCCAGGGTTTGACAAGACCTATGACACGAACACCTTACCCGGGGCGGGAAGGCTGTACGTGTCATAGCCGTGTCGACCCGCCCCTTAGGAAAACCCTGATGCTGGATTCACTGCTCGTTCCCACCGCAATCGTTGCCTTGGCCGAAATCGGCGACAAGACGCAACTGCTCGCGCTCATTCTCGCTGCCCGCTTTCGCAAACCGTGGCCGATCATCGCCGGCATCGTCGCCGCGACCCTGGCCAACCACGCGGCAGCCGGTGCGGTAGGTGCCTGGGTTGGCAGTTTCTTCTCGGATGCGATGTTGCACTGGATCCTCGCCGCGAGCTTCACCGCGACGGCGTTGTGGACCCTGGTGCCAGACAAGATGGATGACGACGAAGCCAGCACCGCCCGCAAGTTCGGGCCGTTCCTGACCACGCTGATCGCGTTTTTCCTCGCGGAAATCGGCGACAAGACCCAGATCGCGACCGTGATGCTCGCCGCGCAATACCCGGAACTGTGGCTGGTGATCATCGGCACCACCGCCGGTATGTTGATTGCCAACGTGCCGGTGGTGCTGGCGGGCAACTTTGCGGCGGACAAACTGCCTTTGACGCTGATTCGTCGCCTGGCGGCTTCGGCGTTCTTCGTCCTGGCGATTGTCGCGGTGTACAAAGCGATGCAGAGCAGTGGGTGGGTTTGATGCGGTAGGTCAGTAGACCGCGTAATCGTTCTTCGCGAGCAAGCCCGCTCCCACAAGGGTCAGTGTCGATCACAAAACCAATGTGGGAGCGGGCTTGCTCGCGAAGGCGTCTTCAAAGACGCCGCATGACCATCAGGATTTCGGCGCTTTCTCGTACAACGGCATCACCTTCGGAATCGCCGCCTGCAACGAAGCAATCCGACTGGCCGACGCCGGGTGAGTGCTCATGAACTCCGGCGGCGAACCTTCCGAGGCCTTGCTCATCTTGTTCCACAAGGTGATCGCGGCGTTCGGGTTGTAACCGGCGCGGGCCGCCAGCTCCAGGCCGATCAGGTCTGCCTCGTTTTCGTTGGAGCGGCTGTTGGGCAACGTCATGCCATAGTTGGCCACGGTGTCTGCCAGCGCGAGGCTGTCCTGGCCCAGACCCAACAAGGCACCGGCACCCTGCTTGGCCATTTCGATGCCGTACGCCTTGGACATCGCTTCACGACCGTGCTCGCGCAGGGCGTGGGCAATTTCATGGCCCATGATCGCGGCGATTTCATCGTCGGTGAGTTTCAGGCTGTCGATCAGCCCGGTGTAGAAAATGATCTTGCCGCCAGGCCCGCAGTTGGCGTTGAGCTCGTCACTCTTGATCAGGTTGACTTCCCATTTCCACTGGGCCGAATCCGGACGGAAAATCGGCGCCTGGGCAATCAGTCGATTGGCGATCGTCTGGATGCGCTTGGCATCGTTACTGGTCTTGTCCAGCACACCCTTGCTGCTCGCCTCGCCAACGGCCTTTTGATAAGACTGGGCGTACATCTGGTTGACCTCGTCCGTGGACAACATGCTGAACATGTACTGCTTGCGCTCCACGCCCACGGCACCGCCGCTGGTGGTGTTGACCGACTGACAGCCGGCGAGCATCAGACCCGCGCTCAGAGCACACAAAACCAATCGCTTGTTCATCAAAAAACTCCTTGAAACATGCCGGGTATCCTAGGCGGGGAAATGTATCGACGCCAGATACAACAGACATTCAGACGCATATTTCGGATAAAGCTCTCATCGCCGTAGAAAAAAATTCTCATCACCTCCCCCGCCACGGCCAGCAACCTGCAACCTGCAACCTGCAACCTGCAACCTGCAACTGAGCCGTGAGCAATTGATCAGCCTGGTCAAGAAAAATGAGTCGAGCGCGGATTTGACCAAGCTGGCGGAACAGCAGCGGCGGTTGATCAATCAGTTCAAGGTTTGAGCCGAAGGCCCCTTCGCGAGCAAGCCCGCTCCCACATTGAATCTGTGGCGTTCACAAATCCTGTGGGAGCGGGCTTGCTCGCGAAGAGGCCAGCACAGCTACCGAATCAGCCAGGAGTCAAACACTCCGGCCCATTCAACTTCGGATCATTCACCAGATTCGCCAACACCCGCTCGCGCAACGCCGCAGGCTCACTGGCCAGCAACCCTTGCAGCACATGCAACGGCGTCTCGGGATCAAGCCAGGCTTCCTGCCCCGCCGCATCCAGTATCAACGGCCGACGCTGACTCGCGGCCGGCTGCGTAATCACTGCCGTGCTCAACCACACCTGCTCCTGCACCGGATAGGCTTCCCAGATCGCCGCAAAAAACAGCGTCGAGCCCTCCCCCGGCGTCAGCCAGTAAGGCCGCTTGCGCGTCGTGCCGCGCCATTCGTAAAAACCGTTGGCCGGCAGCAGGCACCGGCGCTCACGCAAGGCCTGACGGAACATCGGTTGCTCGGCCACGGTTTCGGCCCGGGCATGGGCCGGCGTGCGGGACAGATCGGTCAGCCACGGCGGCGTCAAACCCCAGCGTGCGCGGGCCAGTTCACGCTGGCCGTCAGCGACGGCACGCAGCATCAATACCGAATCGTTTGGGGAAATATTCCACTGGGCCTGCTGATCGGCGGGAAAGCCAGGCAGGGCCGCGAACGCGGGGTTCCAGCGAAACAGGGCATAACGTCCACACATGGGGCAACACGACTCTTGATAAAACGAACGCCAGCCTAACAGACCAGCGTGCCGGGAAAGCTTTCCGGTTCATCGCCGGGCAGCGGCAGCGCGGCATTGTACGCGGCGATCAACTCACGGGCGTATTCGGCCTGGTCATTATCGACCGACAACCCCAACAGACCGAAGATGGGCAACTCCCCGCTGCCACCGAGCAAATCACGCCCGACCAGATGCGCCTCGACGCCCTCGCTGGCCAGCATGCCTTGCAGCAACTCGCCTTCCATCAGGTTTTCCGGTTCATAGATTCGCTGCATGGAGCGCCCCTTTCATTCGTTTTCGCTGTGAACTTCAAGCAACCATTCCTGACCATCGGTCTGCAGGACAAACGTGATGGGGCGGCAACACACCGGACAGTCTTCGATATAGGTCTGATCGCCACCAGACAAATCCAGCACGGCCTCGGCCTCTTCACCACAATACGGACATTCGTAGCGCTCGGTTTCCAGCATCGCGGTCTCCAGGGTGACTTGTGCGTATAATCGCCGGTCTATTTGCAGGGCTATTTTTGTCTGGCTGACTTTTCAGACCGTGCCCCGTCGGTTTTCGATCAAAACCTTTACTTACCCTAGCCGTTTCTAACAAGAGAGCATGATGGGCGAATTCGATGCCATCCGACCTTACGACGACAGCGAAGTCCCAGCGGTGCTGGCACGGTTGCTTGGCGACAAGGCGTTTCTAGATATCCTCACCCACTTCCGCTTCCCGCGTTTCGCCGGTGCCTTCGGCTGGATGCTCAAACCTCTTATAGCTCATCGGTTGCGCCGTGAGTTCGCCGGCATCAATTCGGTGGCCACGCTGCAGGACAAAGTCGAGTATTACGTCGACCACACCATCGAACGCGCCACGGACGGTGTGACGTACACCGGCGTCGAGCAGTTCAAATCCGGCAGCGCCTACCTGTTCATCGCCAACCACCGCGACATCGTGATGGACCCGGCCTTCGTCAACTATGCCGTGTACCACGCCGGCCTGCCGACACCGCGCATCGCGATTGGCGACAACCTGCTGCAGAAACCCTTCGTCAGCGACCTGATGCGCCTGAACAAGAGCTTCATCGTGCACCGCTCGATCACCGGTCGCCGGGAAAAAATGGCGGCTTATCAACTGCTGTCAGCCTACATTAACCACTCGATCCGCAACGATTGCGCCTCGATCTGGATCGCTCAGGCCGAAGGCCGGGCGAAGGACGGCGACGACCGCACCGAGTCAGCGATCCTCAAGATGTTCCACATGAGCCGCAAGGATGAGCCGTTCGGCGAAGTCATCCGCTCGCTGAACGTCACCCCGGTGTCGATCAGCTACGAATACGACCCGTGCGATCAGGCCAAGGCGCGCGAGCTCTACATTCGCGCCACCACCGGCAGCTACACCAAAGTGCCGGGCGAGGACGATGTGAGCATCGCCAAGGGCATCACCGGCTACAAGGGTCGCGTCCACGTGAACTTTGCCGCGCCGATCACCGAGCGGTTCGAAGACACCAAGCAATTGGCAATCGAAATGGACAAGCAGATCCTCGGCGGTTACCGCTTGTTCCCGGTGCACTACCTGGCGTACGCACAGTGGAAAGACGCCGATCCGCAATTGCAGGTGCCGAGCGCCACGCAAGTGTTTGCAGCCGATGAGCTGGCCAAGGCCCGGGAAGAATGGCAACAGCGTCTGGACGCCTGCCCTGAAGAGCATCGCCCGTTTTTGGTGTTGCAATACGCCACGCCGGTTCGCAATCAGTACCGGGTGAAAGCGGGATTGCCGCTGTAAGTCCGCTTACCCAAGTGCAAAACTTGTGGGAGCGGGCTTGCTCGCGAAGGCGGTGTGTCAATTGACATCATCGGAACCTGACACACCGCCTTCGCGAGCAAGCCCGCTCCCACAGGGGGTTACAGTGTGTTCAGATCCGCGTGCTGATCCACGACACCAGCAACGCCAATCCCAGGCAGGCAAAACCGAAACAATAGAAAAACCGGTTCATGCGCAAGGTCGCCCAATCCAGCATGGGCTCTTCACTGGGACAGCTCTGACGCTGCGCTGCCAGACTGGCCAGCGCGCGCTGTTCGCGGCGACGCGTAGCGTGCAGCAACCAGCTGCCCGGGAAGGCAAACAGCAAGGCGAGCAGGTTGATCAATTTGGCGGGATGGGCAGTAAACAGCGTCATCAAATGCAGCGACATCACAAACCTCAGACAAAACAGGTGTGGCAGACGCCAGACCGACGACCGCGGCGCGGATTCTACCGAAAGCCACTCCTCCTGCCCGCCGCTTTACGATAAATAACTCACCATTTGGCAGATTCCTGTCCTGCGTCACGGCTTCGTCATCTGAATGCGCCAGTCTCTCGGCCCATCAAAAACGACAAGGAAACCGTCATGCTGCACGCCGAAAACCAGGATCGCCTCTACCTCATCGCTCAAAGCGACGAACAACAAGCTTTGGTCGGCAGCCTTGCCTTCAATGTTCAGGATCGCCATTGGCTGGTGTATTGCGCACTGGGCGGGCATCAACATGCGGATTTGCCGGAGGCGGATTTGCTGACGGGTGTGAGTGTGCTGGATTTTTATTCGCAAGCCGCCTGACACCAACGCCCTTCTGTAGGAGCGAGCTTGCTCGCGAAAAACCTCAGGACAACGCGTTCATTCAGACAACCCGCGTCATCGTTCTCGTCCATCGCGAGCAAGCTCGCTCCTACAGGGGCTCGCATTACTCGCTCAGGATCTGACCAATCGTCGGGTCCTTGAACAGACGCGTCAACGCGTCGCTCAACACATCGCTGACCAGCTTGGTGTTGGTTTCCTGATTCGGCGCCATACCGAAACGCTGATCCAGCGACGCACCGTAACGACCGCTGTAGCGGCGGTTGGCGTTCTGTACGTCGGAGCGGAAGGTCGCGCCAATGGTCGCCTCGGTCACGTACATGCCTTCCTTCGGCGACTGGTACTTCAGCTCGTCCAGGGTCACGGTCAATTGCGGTGCATTCAACGCATTGGACGTTGGGGTAAAGCCCAGCAGACGCACGGCCGCTTCGGCCTGGGCCTGCAACTTCGGCAGGATCTGCGCGCCCTGCACCGTGATCGCACTGGTCTCCGGATACAGACCGCCACGGGTGCCCAGGGTTGGCGAACGACGACCGTCCACCACACGCACCACCACTGGCTGACCATGGCCGACCGGTGCCAGCTGAGTCGTCAGCTTTGGCTCCGGGTTCAGTTGTTGCGGGCTGTGGGCGCAGCCAACCAGGGTCAAACTGGTCACAGTGATCAAACCGAACAACAGGCGTTGCAACATGCGCTTCTCTCCAGAATCAGGCACAAACAGGCCGGCAGTATAGCGGTGCGCCATCGTCGCTAACCAGCGCCTCGCAGTGAATACTGAAATGTCTGACAAACCCTTGGAAAACCGGTTCCTGTCACACAGATGTCACCGCCCATACACTTGCATGTCACGGCGCTCTGACAACCTTCACGGCAGTCACCCCTTCAAGGTACTTTGCCATGCGCCACCTGATCTCGCTGTTCGCTCCACGCCCGTTGCATCGCTGCTTCGCCCTGCTCGACCGCAACGGTCATTGCCAGGCGTTCAAGCAGTGCAGCCTGCAGCCAATGGGCGATGGCTGGGTCGAAATCGAAGAAATCCGCCTCAACTGGCTGCACCATCCCCTACCCGCCAGTGCCCGTGTCAGCCAGCGCCAACCGCGCGCGCGGGCGCAACAGCTGTCGGCCATCTGACCAGACGCCTAATAAAAGTCATTAAACACGCCCATTTCCCTGCGTTTCTTAGATACAATCTCCCCCCGATTATAAGGACGTCTCCTGATCGGGCCTCGCAGCATCGTCAATGCTTCGGTATTGGCACCCCGCACCGCCCACAGAGAGCCGCCCACACAGATCGAGTGAAGCTGGCGCGCTTGCTGTTCCTTGAGCAAAACCCCCACTTTTCGCGAATCTGCAGAGCTGTCATTACGCTCGGTCACTGAGTTGTTTGCCCGTTTTGCCGGTCATGTATCCCATGGCGGCAATCCCTCCGGGCACGGTGCCAGGCTGGGGCAGCCCTTTTTTGAGGTTCACGTCTTCAAAAGAGCGTGAAAAAAACGGGTTTTCACAACTTCACAAGAGTGTGGCGAGCAAATGAATAGTTTTGCGTCTGAATATGCACCATTAGCGTCTGGAACAGCCCAACGACACAGGACCGAGTATTCCTTGAACACCGGGGCCTGAAGCCTGTCCGCTACGGATTTGGTTGCACAAACGGATGTCTCGACCATAAGTCGAATTGCCAGTCGTGCGTTGAAATGAGTTCATAGACCTCATTGACCCGACCGGTAGCGTCCGTCGAAGTTGCGATAAATTGCGAAGATTCGGACATGGCGACACTGCCATGGGTACGAGGGGCATCACTGACACGCCCCGGAACGCCTGGCAGCCATGCCGACAATTTGGTGCTGCAGATTTTGGAGACGCGTTAAATGGCGCATAACGAAGCAGTCGACGTAGTACTGGTTGGGGCCGGCATCATGAGTGCCACCCTGGCTGTACTGCTCAAAGAGCTCGACCCCGCGATCAAGCTGGAAGTCGTCGAGCTGATGGATTCCGGTGCCGCGGAGAGTTCGAACCCGTGGAACAACGCCGGTACCGGTCACGCCGGGCTGTGTGAGCTCAATTACACGCCGCAGGCCGCCGACGGCACCGTCGACATCAAGAAAGCCGTGCACATCAACACCCAGTTCGAAGTGTCGAAGCAGTTCTGGTCCTACCTGACCAAAAAAAGCTCCTTCGGCTCGTGCAAAACCTTCATCAGCCCGGTGCCACACCTGAGCTTCGTGCAGGGCGACAGCGGCGTGTCCTTCCTCAAGGAACGCTTCAACGTGCTGAGCAAGCACCACGCCTTCTCGGACATGGAATACACCGAAGACAAGGCAAAAATGGCCGACTGGATGCCATTGATGATGCCTGGTCGTCCGGCTGACGAAGTCATCGCCGCCACCCGCGTGATGAACGGCACCGATGTCAACTTCGGCGCCCTGACCAACCAGTTGCTCAAGCACCTGACCAGCGCACCCGATGCCCAGGTCAAGTACTGCAAGCGCGTGACCGGCCTGAAGCGCAACAACGGTGGCTGGACGGTCAGCATCAAGGACGTCAACAGCGGCAACTCCCGTGAAGTCGACGCGAAGTTCGTTTTCCTCGGCGCGGGCGGTGCGGCATTGCCGTTGCTGCAAGCGTCGGGCATCGAAGAAAGCAAAGGCTTCGGCGGCTTCCCGATCAGCGGCCAGTGGCTGCGTTGCGACAACCCGGAAGTGGTCAAACACCACCAGGCCAAGGTGTACAGCCAGGCCGCCGTGGGTTCGCCACCGATGTCCGTGCCGCACCTGGACACCCGCGTGGTCGATGGCAAGAAGTCCCTGCTGTTCGGACCATACGCCGGCTTCACCACCAAGTTCCTCAAGCACGGCTCCTTCATGGACCTGCCAATGTCGGTTCGCGCCGGCAACATCGGCCCGATGCTGGCCGTGGCGAAAAACAACATGGACCTGACCAAGTACCTGGTCAGCGAAGTGATGCAGTCGATGGAGCAACGCCTGGAGTCCCTGCGTCGTTTCTACCCTGAAGCGAAAGCCGAAGACTGGCGCCTGGAAGTGGCCGGCCAACGGGTGCAGATCATCAAGAAAGACCCGAAAAAGGGCGGCGTCCTGCAGTTCGGCACCGAACTGGTCGCGGCCAAGGACGGTTCCCTTGCTGCACTGCTTGGCGCTTCGCCAGGCGCGTCGGTGACCGTTTCGATCATGCTGGAGCTGATCGAAAAATGCTTCCCGACCAAAGCGTCCGGCGAGTGGGCTGCCAAACTGGCGGAAATCTTCCCGGCCCGGGAAAAGGTTCTGGAAGCCGATGCTGCGCTGTATCGCAAGATCAACACGCAGAACAACATCGCGCTGGAACTGGTTGAAGAAAGCAGCGAGACCCCAAGCTACGCTTGATCGTCGCGCATAAAAAACGCCCCGTTCTCATTGAGAGCGGGGCGTTTTTTTTTTGCCGGTGAAACAGTTAGCCCTAAGATGTTTGGTGTTAGTTGCACCGCCTTCGCGAGCAAGCCCGCTCCCACATTTGATCGAGTTGAATCATCATTTTTTGTGATCGACACAGTTCAAATGTGGGAGCGGGCTTGCTCGCGAAGGGGCCAGCACAAACACCAACCAAGTCAGGGCAACAACCGATGCACCTGAAATTAACCGCGAGCCTTGTCGATCAACTCGATGTACTCGGCCGCATTGCGCTGATCCTTGATCAGGGTCACAAAGTCATTGCCGTGCTCATCCTTGCCGTTCAAATCCAGACCGGCTTCAACAAAGAACGTCAGAAAACGCTCGAAGTCGTCGATGCGCAGGCCACGATAAGCCTTGATCAGTTTGTGCAGGGACGGCGAAGTGGCGTCGACCGGTTCGAAATCGAGAAACAACTTGATCTGCTCATCGCCGATCTCGTCACCAATCACTTGCTTCTTATCTTTACGCATTGCCGACTCCAGCTCGCAGACATTTCACGGGGCGGGCAGTTTACCCCTCACTGGCCGCCGGGCTCAACGCGGACGAACGGCTCCGGTGTGCAGATCAGCCCAGACATGGCCATTGGCGTAGCTGAGGAACTGGCAATACACCGTGTCATTGCGCAACAAGTCGATCACCACGCGGTACTGCGCCATCGGATAAAACAGCGTCAGGGTTTTGCTCTTGTCGTCGTAGATCGGCTTTTTCAGGCTTTTGCTTTCGCCATCGAAGTTGACCAGCACCTGATTGATGGTCGCACCCTTGTTCAAGGATTTGCCCTTGAGGCGGATCAGCAGCGGAGACGTCACCGGGATCGGCTGTTGGGTGGACTGGCGCTGACTGCCGACCACTACCGAATATTCGGTGACCTGCAGCAGTTGTTGCTGCTCGGGTTCGGCGTCACGCAGAGTCAGGTCGTCCGGCGGCAGAAACTGTGCGTGCATCGGCGCCGGCGCGGCGGCCAGAGGCAGGCTGAGGGTCAGCAAGAGGGCGGCGCAGCTGCGGATCAAAAGGCTCATGACAGGCTCCGGAGGGCGGGGCCGAGCACTCTAGCATGAGGAGACACAAATCAATGTGGGAGCGGGCTTGCTCGCGAAAGCGGTGTGTCAGGCAACACAACATTGACTGACACACCGTTCGCGAGCAAGCCCGCTCCCACAGGGGCGGCGGATATCAATCGAACTGAGCGCGCATCCAGGCCTGATACTCGGCCACACCCGGCTCACCTTCACGCGGTGCCCAATGAGCAAGCTCACCTTCGCCCACCGGGCGATAAGGGCCAGCCTTGCACTCGAACATCAGACTGTCGGCTTCCAGCACCACCAGGCCATGAAACACACCGGTTGGCAGGTCAACACCCACACAGTCGCCACCGGCCTGCAGGATTTGCTTGCGCACCACCACGCCGGCCTCATCGAAGATCAACACGCCAAGCCGCCCTTTGAGGACCAGCAAGGTTTCCGCCTTGTTGTCCCCCAGATGCCGATGAGGCGGGATGTACGTGGACGGCTGCAAACCCACCGCCATGCGGTGGCAAGCCTCTTCCATCTGGTGGAAATTGTGGTGCTGGCGACCCCGCGGGTTGGCCGCCGCTTTCTCGGCAAGCTCAGTGAACAATGTTTGATCAAGAAAGCTCGGGGCGGCCATGTGCTTACATCCCTTTAACAGCAAAAATCCCGTTGGCATTACGCCAGTAGCCTTTGTAGTCCATGCCGTAACCGAAGATGTAACGGTCAATGCACGGCAAACCGACGAAATCGGCTTTCAGGTCCGGGCGAGCCTTGCGGTCGTGGTCCTTGTCGATCAGCACGGCGGTGTGCACTTTGCGCGCGCCAGCGTGTTTGCAGAAGTCGATGATCGCGCCCAGGGTGTGACCTTCGTCGAGGATGTCGTCGATAATCAGCACGTCACGGTCGATGAACGACACTTCCGGCTTGGCTTTCCAGAACAGCTCGCCGCCGCTGGTTTCGTTGCGATAGCGGGTGGCGTGCAGGTAGGACGCCTCCAGCGGGAAATGCAGATGGGTGAGCAGCTTGCCGGCGAAAATCAGGCCGCCGTTCATCACACAGAACACCACCGGATTGCTGTCCGCCAGTTGTTCGTTGATGTGTGCACCGACGCGGGCGATGGCCGCCTCGACTTCAGCTTCGGTGTACAGGCAGTCAGCCTCTCGCATGATTTGACGGATATGCTCGAGATCAGCGGACATGGCGCTCTCCAGGGGGTTTGGGGGTGGCGGATTCAGGAAAAGCGGGCAAAGGTACGCATCCCGCACGGCCAGATCAAGCGTTTGTGGACTAACGTACTCTATGTCTATAGGACAACACCCTCGGATAGATTAATCTACGCCGGTTTTTTTGCCCGCCGCCGGAGCCCCTCCCATGCCCATCCTCGAGATCCGCCATCCGCTGATCCGTCACAAACTTGGCCTAATGCGCCGCGCAGACATCAGCACCAAGAATTTCCGTGAGCTCGCTCAGGAAGTCGGCGCCCTTTTGACCTATGAAGCCACCAAAGACCTGCCGCTCGAATCCTACGACATCGAAGGTTGGTGCGGCACCGTGTCGGTCGAGAAAATCGCCGGCAAGAAAATTACCGTGGTGCCGATCCTGCGCGCCGGTATCGGCATGCTCGAAGGCGTGCTCAGCCTGATCCCGGGCGCCAAAGTCAGCGCCGTGGGCGTGGCCCGCAACGAAGAAACACTGCAGGCCCACACCTACCTGGAAAAACTGGTTCCGGAAATCAACGAACGCCTGGCGATGATCATCGACCCGATGCTCGCCACCGGCAATTCCATGGTCGCCACCATCGACCTGCTGAAAAAAGCCGGTTGCCGCGACATCCGCGCCATGGTGCTGGTCGCCGCGCCAGAAGGCATCGCCGCTGTGGAGAAGGCTCACCCGGACGTGACCATCTACACCGCTTCCATTGACGAAAAACTGAACGAACACGGTTACATCATCCCGGGCCTGGGCGATGCCGGTGACAAGATTTTCGGCACCAAGCAGAAGGACGCGTGACCATGCAACAAGAGTTTAACGATCCGCTCTGGCGCACAGTGCTGTCCGGCGCACAGATGCTGTTCGTGGCGTTCGGCGCGCTGGTGCTGATGCCGCTGATTACTGGCCTCGACCCGAACGTGGCACTGTTTACCGCAGGTTTGGGAACGATTCTGTTCCAGATCGTCACCGGGCGTCAGGTGCCGGTGTTCCTGGCGTCGAGCTTCGCCTTCATCACCCCGATCATTCTCGCCAAAGGCCAGTTCGGCCTCGCGGCGACCATGGGCGGTGTGATGGCGGCCGGTTTCGTCTACACCTTCCTCGGCCTGGCCGTGAAGATCAAAGGCACCGGGTTCATCGACCGTTTGCTGCCACCGGTGGTGATTGGTCCGGTGATCATTTCGATCGGCCTGGCCATGGCGCCGATCGCCGCCAACATGGCGATGGGCAAGGCCGGCGACGGTACTGAACTGATCCATTACCAGACAGCCATGCTGATCTCGATGCCAGCGCTGCTGACCACCCTGATCGTCGCGGTGTTCGGCAAAGGCATTTTCCGCCTGGTGCCGATCATCTCCGGCGTGCTGGTGGGCTTTGGAATGGCGTTCTATTTCGGCGTGGTTGATACGGCGAAGATTGCCGCTGCACCGTGGTTCGCGATCCCGAACTTCACCGCGCCGGAATTCAACTGGCAGGCGATTCTGTTCATCGTTCCGGTAGCCCTGGCTCCAGCCATCGAACACATCGGCGGCGTAATCGCCGTCGGTAGCGTGACCGGTCGCGATTACCTGAAAAAGCCCGGCCTGCACCGCACCCTGCTCGGCGATGGCATTGCCACCACCGCAGCCGGTCTGTTCGGCGGTCCGCCCAACACCACGTACGCCGAAGTGACGGGCGCGGTGATGCTGACCAAAAACTACAACCCGAAAATCATGACCTGGGCGGCGATCTTCGCCATCAGCCTGGCGTTCATCGGCAAATTCGGCGCGCTGCTGCAAAGCATTCCGGTGCCGGTGATGGGCGGGATTCTGTGCCTGTTGTTCGGTTCGATTGCGGCGGTGGGGATGAACACGCTGATTCGCCACAAGATCGACCTGGGCGAAGCGCGCAATCTGGTGATTGTGTCGGTGACGCTGGTGTTCGGGATTGGCGGTGTGCTGGTCGGCACCGGCACCGGTCCGGACGACTTTGGCCTCAAAGGCATCGCGCTGTGCGCGGTGGTGGCGATTGCGCTGAACCTGTTGCTGCCGGGGAATGACAGCTGGAAGCACAAGAAGGCGAATGAGCCGCTGTTGTAACGGCTTGAGACCTATGTCGCTAGTTAAATAGCTTTCGCGAGCAAGCCCGCTCCCACATTTGATCGGTGTCGAACACAAAATCTGTGCACACCGAATATCCAATGTGGGAGTGGGCTTGCTCGCGAAGCTTTTAGAGCGCCAACGGCGCTCGCTCGCACAAGATGCTCAACGCCCGCGCCCACTGCGGATCATCGTTGAGACACGGCACCAGCACCAATTCCTCTCCCCCCGCTTCGCGGAACAGTTCCTTCCCACGATCACCGATCTCCTCAAGCGTCTCGATGCAATCGGCAACGAACGCCGGGCACATCACCAGCACCTTCTTCACGCCCATTCCCGCCAGCTCATCGAGGCGCGCTTCGGTGTAGGGCTCGATCCATTTTGCCCGGCCCAATCGCGACTGAAACGACACCGACCACTTGCCATCCTGCAAGCCCATGCGTTTGGCAAACTCGGACGCCGTGCGCAGGCATTGGGCGCGGTAGCACGTCGCCAATACTTCCTGTGAGGCGTTTTGGCAGCAATTTTCGCTTTTGAAACAATGATGCCCCGTCGGATCGATTTTGGTCAGGTGCCGCTCCGGCAAACCGTGGAAGCTCAGCAGCAGGTGATCATGATCCTGCTCCAGATAGGGCTTGGCACTGGCCACCAAAGCGTCGAGGTACTCCGGCTGATCGTAGAACGGGTGGAGAATCGACAACTGCACATCGAGCCTTTTGTCCCGCACAACCCGCCTGGCTTCCTCGATCACCGTGGTCACGGTGCTGTCAGCGAACTGTGGATAAAGCGGCGCGAGGGTAATCTTCTTGTGGCCCTGAGCAGCGAGCTGCACCAGTTTCGATTCAATCGACGGCTCGCCGTAACGCATTGCCAGCTCTACCGGCCCGTGGGTCCACTGTGTGGTCATGGCCTGTTGCAAGCGACGGCTGAGCACCACCAGCGGAGAGCCCTCTTCCCACCAGATCGAGGCGTAGGCGTGGGCCGATTGCTCCGGGCGTTTGATCAGGATCAGCGAGACCAGCAAACGCCGCACCGGCCATGGCAGGTCGATCACGTACGGGTCCATCAGAAATTGATTGAGGTAGCTGCGCACATCCGCCACCGAGGTGGAGGCAGGTGAACCCAGGTTGACCAGAAGCAACGCGTGATCGGTCATGCAACGTCCTATTTCAAAGGCGGCTGGACAGGTCGTCCAGGGCCGCGCGCAAATCTGTGAACTGGAATGTGAAACCCGCTTTCAGCAAGCGCGCCGGTACGGCCTTCTGGCCGCCCAGCAACAGCAACGACAACTCGCCCAGACACACCTTCAATACCAGGGCCGGCATGGGCATGAATGCCGGGCGATGCAGTACGCTGCCCAGCGTCGTGGCAAACTCACGATTGCGCACCGGTTTGGGCGCGCAGGCATTATAAGGACCGCTGACGTCTTTCTGATGCAGAAGAAAATCAATCACAGCAATTTGATCGTTGATATGGATCCACGGCATCCACTGCCGACCATCGCCAAGAGGCCCGCCCAGCCCCAGTTTGAACGGCAACAGCAGCCGCGACAAAAAGCCGCCCTCGGCGGACAACACCAACCCCGTGCGAATCAGGATCACTCGAATGCCCAAGGCCTCGGCGCGCTGCGCGGTTTCCTCCCAGGCAATGCACAACTGACTGGCGAAATCGTCGATGACGGGTGGAGACTCTTCAGTCAATTCCCGCTCGCCACCATCGCCGTACCAGCCGATAGCGGAGCCAGAGATCAACACCTGCGGTTTCTGTTCGCGGGTTTCGAGCCAGGCCAGCAGGGTTTCGGTCAGGGTGATGCGACTGCTCCAGAGCAAAGCTTTGCGCCGGGACGTCCATGGCCGGTCGGCAATCGGTGCACCCGCCAGGTTGATGATCGCGTCCACCGGTTCTTGTCCGAGGTCTTCCAACCGCACGATGCCGCGAACCTCTGCACCACAGATTTTTGCGACTTTTTCAGGCGTCCGACTCAATACTGTCAAGCGATGTCCCTGGCTCAACCAGTGTCGGCAGAGTTGACGTCCTATCAAACCAGTACCGCCGGTCAGCAATATGTGCATGACTTCTTCCTCGCGTGGCGTTTTACCCTGATCACTAGTCTATTTTTATAAGCAGGGATCTTTGATATCGGGCAGGCTCTGTTGTTAACAATAGGCCAAGCCGTCAGAAGGAGAACGATAAAAGTTATACCAAAAAACAATATTGTACAGGTTTCAACCACGGCGTAGTCTGTACAGAAAGGTAAACGAGGCCCCTATGACTGTACCTATCGCAATCATCGGCACCGGCATCGCCGGTCTCTCAGCCGCCCAAGCCCTTGCGGACACCGGGCATGTCGTTCAGCTTTTCGATAAAAGCCGCGGCAGTGGCGGACGCATGTCGAGCAAGCGCAGCGACGCGGGTGCTCTGGACATGGGCGCGCAATATTTCACTGCCCGCGATCGCCGCTTCGTCACGGAAGTCCAGCGCTGGCAAGCCAAGGGCTGGGTCGCCGAGTGGACGCCGCAGCTCTACACCTTTCACGGTGGCCAGCTCAATCTGTCGCCGGACGAGCAGACGCGCTGGGTCGGCACGCCGCGCATGAGCGCCATTACCCGTGGCCTGCTTGGCGATTCTGAAGTGCATTTCGCCTGCCGCATCACCGAGGTCTATCGGGGTGAAGAGCACTGGCATCTGCAGGACGCCGAGGGGTTCACCCATGGCCCGTTCAGTCATGTCATCGTCGCCACGCCGGCGCCACAGGCGACCGCATTGCTGGCCTCCGCGCCGAAGCTCGCCGGTGCCGCCGCCGGGGTAAAAATGGACCCGACGTGGGCGGTCGCACTGGCCTTCGATACACCGCTGGATACCCCCATGGAAGGCTGCTTCGTGCAGGACAGCCCGCTCGACTGGCTGGCCCGCAACCGCAGCAAACCGGGGCGTGACAACACGCTGGACACGTGGGTGCTGCACGCCACGAGTGCCTGGAGCCGGCAACATATCGACCTGCCCAAGGAGGCCGTGATCGAGCAACTGCATGGCGCGTTCGCCGAACTGCTCCACAGCGCGATGCCGGCACCCACGTTCAGCCTCGCCCACCGCTGGCTCTACGCCCGCCCCGCCAGCAGTCACGAATGGGGCACCCTGGCCGATGCCGATCTGGGCCTTTACGCGTGTGGCGACTGGTGCCTGTCCGGCCGCGTCGAAGGTGCATGGCTCAGCGGCCAGGAAGCCGCCCGCCGCTTGCACGAACATCTGCAGTGAACCGCATCAATCCGAGCAAATTGCTGCTGTCGAAATGGACAGCAGCCCACCCGCAAAACCACGAACAATATTTTCAAAGACAACAACTCCCGGCACTCACGCTAGAAATTGACCCTGTGGGAGCGGGCTTGCTCGCGAAGGCGGTGTGTCAGCTACATCATTGTCGACTGACACAATGCCTTCGCGAGCAAGCCCGCTCCCACCATGAAATCGTACCCCCAACAAAACCTATACAAACAATTTGACTTGTACACCTTTGAATCTATGATGAAGTTATGTTGTACAGAATTAACATTCTGTACAGGTTCAGATTCGAGGTGCTCCGATGCTCCCTGCCAGCGCGAAACCGAAAATCGCCATCAGCGCCTGCCTGATGGGCGCCGAGGTGCGCTTCAACGGCGGTCACAAGGAATCGCGGCTGTGCAGCCGCACCCTCACTGAATATTTCGATTTCGTCCCGGTATGTCCGGAGGTCGCGATCGGTCTCGGCATCCCTCGACAACCCATCCGGCTGATTGGCGATGTTGGACATCCCCAAGCCGTCGGCACCGTTGACCCCGAGCTCAATGTGACCCGGCCGCTGACCGACTACGGCGAAAAAATGGCCGTCGAGCTGAGCGACATCTGCGGCTACATCTTCATGCAGAAATCACCGTCGTGCGGCCTGGATCGAGTCAAGGTCTACCACGCCAACGGCGCCCCCGTGGACGGCGGTGGCCGCGGCATCTTTGCCCGGGCTTTCTGTGCCCGGCACCCGGATCTGCCGGTGGAAGAAGACGGTCGGCTCAGCGACCCGGTGCTGCGGGAAAATTTCCTCACCCGCGTGTTCGCCTTCAGCGCCTGGCAGCAGTTGCTACGCAAAGGCTTGACCCGTCGAGGACTCACCGAATTTCACTCGCGCTACAAATACCTGCTGATGGCCCACCACCCGGTGCAATACAAAGCCCTGGGCAATCTGTTGGGCAACATGGGCCAGACCGATCCCGATGAACTCGGCCCACGCTATTTCAGCGAACTGATGGCGGCCTTGAAAAAATGCGCCACGCGCCGCACCCACACCAACGTTCTGCAACACCTCAGTGGTTACCTCAAACAAGTCATCAGCGCTGAAGACAAACAGGAAGTGCAGCACGTGATTGGCCAGTACCGGCACGGCATCGTGCCGCTGGTGGTGCCGTTGACGCTGCTCAAGCACTACTTTCGCCAACACCCGGATCCGTACATTGCGCAACAGGTCTACCTGCAACCGCACCCGGAAAACCTCAGCCTGCGAAACGCGATCTAATGAAAACCCTGATCGACACCAGTGCCAGCGAAGACTCCGGCACCGACTTCAAAAAAGCCCTCGACGAGGGCTGGCTGCCGATTCGCGAAGTGGCACGGCAGACCGGCGTCAACGCCGTCACCTTGCGTGCCTGGGAACGGCGCTATGGCCTGATCGTGCCGCAACGCACACCTAAAGGGCATCGGCTGTTCAGCGCCGAACACGTGCAACGCATTTTGACGATCCTCACCTGGCTCAATCGCGGCGTGGCCGTCAGCCAGGTCAAACAACTGCTCGACACGCCCCAGGCCTTTACCGGACCGGTCGAAAACGACTGGCAGATTCTGTGCACTACATTGCTGCAAGCGGTCATGAATCTGAACGAACGCACCCTTGATGACACGGTCAACCAGGCGATGGCCTTGTATCCGCCGCGGACCTTGTGCGAACACTTGCTGATGCCGTTGCTGGCCGAACTGGAACAACACTGGCAAGGCCAGTTTGGTGCGCAGATGGAGCGCGTATTTTTTTACTCCTGGTTACGCAGCAAATTCGGCGCGCGCATCTACCATAACAACCGTCAGTTGCGCACCGCGCCGCTGCTGTTGATCAATCAATCGGACCTGCCACTGGAACCGCATCTGTGGCTCACCGCGTGGCTGATCAGCAGCGCCGATTGCCCGGTGGAAGTATTCGATTGGCCACTGCCGGCGGGCGAACTTGCGCTGGCTGTCGATCACCTGCAAGCCCGTGGCGTATTACTGTATTCCAGCAAAGCCATGAATCTGTCGCAGCTGCCGAAACTTTTGAATGGCGTCAGTTGCCCAAAAATGATCGCCGGACCAACGGTGTGCATTCACCACGGCGAGTTGTCCGCAAGAACTTCAGAAATCGCTGATCTGTTCCTGGCTGAAGACCCGTTATCGGCTCACCAGGATCTGGTTCAGCGCGGGCTTGTTTAATGATGGGTGCGGACAAAAACATGCAATTGATCTGGCTGCGCAGCGACTTGCGCCTACATGACAATACAGCCCTATCGGCCGCCGCAGCCCGTGGCCCGAGCGTGGCGGTGTATCTGCTGAGCCCGGAGCAATGGCAGGCGCATGACGACGCGCCGTGCAAAGTCGATTTCTGGCTGCGCAACTTGAGCGCATTGAGCCAAGCGCTGGGCGAACTGAACATTCCCCTGCTGATCCGCACCGCCTCTCGCTGGGATCAAGCACCGACATTGCTGCTCGATCTTTGCCAGCAATTGAACATCGACGCGGTGCACGTCAACGAGGAATACGGCATTCACGAAAGTCGTCGTGACGCGGCGGCGGCCGACCTGCTGAACAGTAACGGCATCACCTTCCACAGCTACCTTGACCAGTTGCTGTTCAAACCTGGCACCGTGCTGACCAAAACCGGTACTTACTTCCAGGTCTTCAGCCAGTTCCGCAAGGTCTGCTACGACCGTCTGTACAGCTCATTGCCGAGTCTGGTGAACGCGCCAATGGCTCAATCGCGGCTGAACTTCGATAGCGATGAAATCCCTTCCAGCGTCGAGGGTTTCGAAGCGCCCAGCGAAACCTTGCGCGCTCTCTGGCCCGCCGGCGAAGCCGAGGCCCGACGCCGCCTCAACACCTTCGCCGACACCCAGATCGACTACTACAAAAACGAGCGCGACTTCCCGGCCAAACCTGGCACCAGCCAGCTCTCGGCCTACCTCGCTGCCGGCGTCATTTCCCCGCGCCAGTGCTTGCACGCCGCGCTGCAAAGCAATCAGGGCGAGTTCGAAAGCGGCAAGGTCGGCGCCGTCACCTGGATCAACGAATTACTGTGGCGCGAGTTCTACAAACACATTCTGGTGGGTTATCCGCGCGTCTCGCGCCACCGCGCCTTTCGCCCGGAAACCGAAGCGCTGGCCTGGCGCGACGCTCCGCAGGAACTGCTGGCGTGGCAAGAAGCGCGCACGGGTTTACCGATCATCGACGCGGCCATGCGCCAACTGCTCGAAACCGGCTGGATGCACAACCGCCTGCGCATGGTGGTGGCGATGTTCCTGACCAAGAACCTGCTGATCGACTGGCGCGAAGGCGAACGGTTTTTCATGCGGCACCTGATTGACGGCGACCTCGCGGCGAACAACGGCGGCTGGCAGTGGAGTTCGTCTACCGGCACCGATTCGGCGCCCTACTTCCGCATTTTCAACCCGCTGAGCCAATCGGAAAAATTCGATAGCGAAGGCCTGTTCATCAAGCACTGGCTGCCAGAGCTGGCCCTGCTGAATAAAAAGGACGTGCACAACCCGGCGAACCTTGGCGGCTTGTTCGGGGTGGCAGGTTATCCGTCGCCAATCGTCAATCTAAGTACGAGTCGCGCGCGCGCGTTGGCCGCGTTCAAGAATCTGGCATCGCGACAAAATGCCGGAGGCGGCTATGAGTGATTTCCTGCGGCACTTCGCCCGGCAGTTTGCCGAGCTGAACAAAGACAATCTTCAGCGCCTGAATGAGCTGTATACCGACGACGTGTACTTCACCGATCCGCTGCACGACCTGAAGGGCATCAGCCATTTACGCTGCTACTTCGGCGAGCTCTACGCCAACGTCAGCGAACTGCGTTTCGATTTTCACGGCTTCGACCAGGTTGCTGAAGGCGAAGGTTACCTGCGCTGGGTCATGAGTTACCGCCATCCACGCCTGGCCAAAGGCCGTTTGATTCGGGTCGACGGCTGCTCGCACCTGCGCTGGCGTGACAAGGTTTATCGCCACCGGGATTACTTCGATGCCGGGGCCTTGCTTTACGAACACTTACCCGTATTGGGTCGCGCGATTGCCTGGCTGAAAAGGAGAATGGGATGAGCCTTACACCTCCACGACGATTCTGGTTGACCGGCGCCAGCAGCGGCATTGGCGCCGCGCTGGCCGAAGAAATCCTGAAAACCGGCGCTCACCTGGCCGTCAGTGCGCGCTCGGTTACGCCGCTGAAAGTCTTGTCGCAACGCTATCCCGGGCAAGTACTGGTGGTCGCCGGCGACCTGACCAACAGCCAGACCGTGCGCGAAATCGGCGAGCAGATTGCTGAAGACTGGGGCTCGCTGGATACGGTGATTCTCAATGCCGGCACCTGCGAATACGTCGACGCCCAGCAATTCGATGCGTCGATCATTGAGCACGTCGTGCGCACCAATCTGCTGGCCAGCAGTTATTGCATCGAAGCGGCCCTGCCCCTGTTACGCAAAGGCACCGCACCGCATCTGGTGGGAGTCGCCAGTTCGGTGACGTACATCCCGCTGCCTCGGGCCGAAGCCTATGGTGCGTCGAAAGCCGGGCTGCGATATCTGTTCGAATCGTTGCGCATTGACCTGGCGCCCGAAGGGATCGAAATCACCGTGGTCAGTCCGGGGTTTGTCGAGACACCGCTGACAGCAAAAAACGATTTCCCGATGCCGCTGAGTTGGCCAGTGGGCAAAGCCGCACGGCACATTTTCGCCAAACTGAAGAACCGTCCTCTGGAGATCGCCTTTCCGGCGCTGTTCATGGCCGCGCTCTGGCCGCTGTCGAAAATGCCCAACCGCGTGAAACTCGCCATCGGCAAACGCATGGTGCGCAGCAGTCCGCCGATCAAGGACGTGCCGTGAACATCGCCATCATCGGCAGCGGGATCTCGGGGCTGACCAGCGCTTACCTGCTGAATCGCATCCACGAAATCACCCTGTTTGAGGCCGGCGACAGGATCGGTGGCCATACCCACACGGTGGACGTGAGTGTGGATGGTCGGCGCTACGCCGTGGACACCGGTTTCATCGTGTTCAACGACTGGACATACCCGAACTTCATTCGCCTGCTGGGTCAGATTGGCGTGGGTTTCAAACCGACGCAAATGAGTTTCTCCGTCACCGACCCGGACAGCGGTCTCGAGTACAACGGCAACAACCTCAACAGCCTGTTTGCCCAGCGCCGCAACCTGCTATCGCCCGGGTTCTGGGGCATGCTGCGGGACATTTTGCGCTTCAACAAACAAGCCCAGCGGGACCTGGCTGAGGGCCAAATCGCGGCCGACACCACGCTGGATGAATACCTGCAGGCCGGCGGTTACGGCGAGCGGTTCATCCTGCATTACATCGTGCCGATGGGCGCGGCGATCTGGTCGATGTCCATGGCGCAGATGCTGAACTTTCCGCTGGAGTTTTTCGTCCGGTTTTTCAAGAACCACGGTTTGCTGTCTGTCAACAATCGCCCGCAATGGTGCGTGGTCGAGGGTGGCTCAAGTGCTTACATCACGCCGCTGACGGCGACCTTTAGAGAGAAAATCCGCCTTGACTGCCCGGTGACACGGGTCGATCGCGATGGGGATGGCGTAGTTATCCATAGCGCCGTCGGCAACGAGCGCTTCGACAAAGTGGTGTTCGCCTGCCACAGCGATCAGGCCCTGAAGCTGCTGGCCGAGCCGAGCGCCACCGAACAATCGATCCTCGGCGCCCTGCCCTATGCCGACAACGAAGTGGTGCTGCACACCGACACGCGCCTGCTGCCTTCGCGACCACTCGCCCGGGCCAGCTGGAATTACCGTCTGGGCGGTGCAGGCCATACGCTGGCTGCGGTCACCTACGACATGAACATTCTGCAAGGCATCCAGAGCGACACCACGTTCTGTGTCAGCCTCAACCAGAGCGCCGGCATCAGCCCGTCCATGGTGCTCGGTCGCTTCACTTACGCCCATCCGCAATACAGCCTGGCGGCAGTGGCTGCGCAAGAACGCTGGGAAGAATTGAACGGCGCGCAGCACACCTTTTATTGCGGCGCGTATTGGGCCAACGGTTTCCATGAAGATGGCGTGGTGAGCGCGCTGCGTGTTGCCCGCTCGTTCGGGGAAGTGCTGTGAACAGCGCCCTCTACAGTGGCTGGATCGCCCATCGGCGGTTCGCCCCAAGGCACCATGAATTCCGTTATCGGATCGGTCTGCTGTACCTCGATCTCGACGAACAGGACGCCGTACTCGGGTTATCACCACTGTCGGGGGCCCATCGTTTTTCGCCCTTTTCGTTCCGCGAAAGCGATTACCTCAAAACCTTCACCGGCAACGGCATGCGCCTGAAAGACGCCGTGCGCGAGCAGATCCGCCAAGCCATTGGCCATGCACCGCAAGGCTCGATCTGCCTGCTGACCCAGCCTCGCAGCTGGGGGCTAGCGTTTAATCCGGTGAGTTTTTTCTACTGCTACGAAGCCGACGGGCAACTGGCGGCGATTCTCGCCGAAGTGACCAACACCCCGTGGCGCGAGCGTTATCACTACGTGTTGCCGGCCAGGACGCCGGAGGATCTGCGCGATTTCCATCAACATTTTGCCGTGGCCAAGGCCTTTCACGTGTCACCGTTTCTGCCGCGTGATCTCGAACACCGAATGAGTTTCAGTCCCGTCGCGAAAAAGCTCGGCGTGCACATGGCTGACTGGCAGGGCGAACTGAAACTGTTCGACGCCACGCTCAACCTGAAACGCGAAGCCCTGGATCGCGCCAGCCTGCACCGTTACTTGCGGCGCTTTCCGTGGATGACGGCGAAAACCTGCCTGGCGATTTATTGGCAAGCCCTGCGTCTGCTGCTCAAACGCGTACCCATTTTTGCTCATCAGGCTGCCGATGGCAGCGTTCAAACCGCCACCGTTCAGCCCAAGGATCGCCGCCATGAAATCCTCTAGTGTATCGGCCAAAGCCAATCGGCTCAGCACCAACGGCCTGACCGGATTGCTGCTGCGCCGAGGCGTGTTGCGGCAAATGGCGCACCTCAAGCACGGGCAATTGGTGATCGTCGAAGACGGCGAGCGGCATGTCTTTGGCGCCGCTGGCGGCCATCTTCTGGCAGAAATCCAAATTCTCGACACCGCAGCCTGGGGAATGGTTGCGAGTAACGGTTCAATCGGCGCGGGTGAAGCCTTCATCCATGGTTACTGGAGTTCTCCGGATCTGACCGCGGTTGTCCGGGTGTTCGTCAGCAATCTCGAGGTGCTGGATGCGCTGGAAGGTGGCCTGGCGAAACTCGGCCGGCCGTTCGTTCAAGGGCTGCATTGGCTCAACCGCAACACGCGCAAGGGATCACAGAAAAACATCGCGGCCCACTACGACCTGGGCAATGATCTGTTCGAGCAGTTTCTCGACCCGACGATGATGTATTCGGCCGCACAATTTTTGAGCCCCGAAGACAGCCTGGAGCAGGCGCAGTTGAACAAACTGACGCGAATCTGCCAGAAGCTCGACCTGAAACCGAGCGATCACCTGCTGGAAATCGGCACCGGCTGGGGCAGCATGGCACTGTACGCCGCGCAGAATTATGGCTGCAAAGTCACCACCACCACGCTCTCCAAGGAGCAGTACGCTTTTACCGCGCAACGGATCGAAGCCCTCGGTCTGCAACATCAGGTCACGCTGTTGCTCAAGGATTACCGCGACCTCACCGGGGAGTACGACAAACTGGTGTCGATCGAAATGATCGAAGCCGTTGGCCACCGCTTTCTGCCGACTTACTTCAAGCAGTGTGCGCACCTGCTCAAGAGCAACGGCTTGATGCTGTTGCAGGCCATCACTATTCGCGAACAGCGCTATGAACAGGCCAAGACCAATGTCGATTTCATCCAGCGCTACATCTTCCCCGGTGGCGCCCTGCCCTGTGTGCAAAAGATGCTGGAAATCATCAGCCGCGATACCGACATGAACCTGCTGCACATGGAGGATTTCGGCCTGCACTACGCGCGAACCTTGCGCCTCTGGCATGAGAACTTTCGCCGCGCCCACGGTCGTTTGAGTGAATTGGGCTACGACGATTATTTCTTGCGGCTGTGGGAATTTTACTTGTGCTACTGCGAAGGCGGCTTCCTGGAGCGCACCATCGGCACTGCGCAGTTGCTGCTGGCCAAACCTGCGGCGATCACCGCGCCTCTGCTCGGCCGTTTCGATGCTTGAGCGACTGGTCAATGCAGTGTTGTTCCAACTCGGCTGGTTTGCCTGCGTGATCGGCGGCAACAGTCGGTGGTTGTTGGTGGCACTGAGCGCTTTGGCGATTCATCTGCTGTGGATAAGTCGTTGGGCGGACGAGGGACGACTGATCCTCAGCGTTGTACTGCTGGGCACGACCGTCGACAGTTCATTGCGCTGGCTGGGTGTGTTCGAGTTCAACGATGTCGCGCCACTGATTCCCCTGTGGCTGATGCTGTTGTGGGCGCTTCTGGCAACGACGTTGCGACATTGCCTGCAATGGACCGCAAAGCCCTGGTGGCTCGGTAGCTTGCTAGGCGCCGTGGGTGGCCCCTTGTCCTATTACGCTGGAGGACAACTGGCCGGAGTGCAATTTCCCTACGGGCAATTGCCGACGCTGATTGGCATCGGACTACTCTGGGCACTGCTGTTTCCCACGCTACATTTCATGGTCCAGCGGCTGGCGGCCTCCGACACTCACCGCTGAGCGTCCGTCAGGCCTTTCACACAGCGCCGACCGACTGACTTACACTGCGCGACATGAAGACCATTCCCCACACGCAAATCGCCGAACCGGCGGTCACCTGCTCGACCTGCGCAGCCTGCTGCTGCCAGCTCGAAGTCATGCTGATCACCGACACCGGTGTGCCCGAACGTTTTATCGATACCGATGATTGGGGCGGGGAAGTCATGCTGCGTCTGGACGACGGCTGGTGCGCCGCGCTGGATCGCAACAGCATGATGTGCACGATCTACGAGAAACGCCCGCTGATCTGCCGGGAATTCGAGATGGGTGCACCGGAGTGCATCGATGAACGCCAGGGGATTACCACGGCGTATCGCTGAGAATCAGATCACCGAAAATCCAGGGTGGGAGCGGGCTTGCTCGCGAAAGCGGACTTTCAATCAACATCAATGTTGAATGTTAAACCGCTTTCGCGAGCAAGTCGGACCGCCGCACCGCCGCTCCCACATTGTTTTGCAGTGTCCTTACAACGGCATCGTGTAGTGCAGCGCGTAACTCTCTACACCATCGTTAGGGCTGCTGATCCCGGCATTGGAATAGTGCGTCGCGCGAACCCCGACTTCATGCCCGCCGGCAAAGCGCAGACCAAAGCCGAACCGGTCTTCGAACTGAAAGGCATTGCCGAGGTTGTTGTTTTCGACTTCGGTATTGGCAAACAACGCTACGCCAACTCCCAACTCCAGGTAGGGTTTGACGGTCTGCCCGGCAAACTCGTAAACAAACACCGGCGAGAACGACAGGCTGTGGTTGCTGGAGGTCTTGTCGCCTTCCCAATAGGTGTAGGCACCGCTCCAGTAACCAGTCAAACGACCGACATCACTCTGCAACCAGCTCTTGTCCCAATCGAATTGCATGCCCAGTCGATAGGTCATGGTCGACTCGCTGGTCTCGCCGACCGCGAACTCCACGCCTGCCGCCTGTGCGGTAAAACTTTGCCCCAGCAGTGCGGCCGCAATCGCGGCCAAGCAGAATAGTCGCTTCATAGAAACATCCTTTTCGAACGATTTCGTATGGTTTTTGTTGTTGCTCACCGCTATAGAAGTCGACGCTTGATCAGAAGTTCACCCCAATTATTCGTTTGTACTTACCCCTTGAAGCTTTGCACAACGCCAGCGGTATTCCACAGGATCGGCAAGATATTTCTGAAATGCTCCGGATCGGCACTCGTCCAGAATTGCGCAGCACGTGCAGGCCCCTCGGCGAGCAATTCACGCTCGGCCAACAGGCGCTGAAGTTGCCGCGCTACAGCGGCGCCGGTGTCAATCAAACTGATGTCATCCGGGATCATCTGCTTAAGCAACGGCTTTAGGAAGGGATAATGCGTGCAGCCTAGAATTATCGTGTCGCACCCGGCGCCGAGCAACGGTTCGACATACCTGGCGAGCAACTGACGCAGAGTCGGACTGTGCAGATCGCCGTTTTCAATCAGCTCCACCAGGCCAGGGCACGGTTGAGTGATCACCTGCACATCGGTGGCGAAGCGGTCGAGTAGCGCGGCGAATTTGGCACTCTGCAAGGTGCCGGTGGTGGCGAGCACACCGACCACCCCGCTGCGGGTCGCGGCTGCAGCCGGCTTGACCGCAGGCTCCATGCCGACGATGGGCCACTCGGGATAGTCGCGACGCAAGTCGGCAACGCCGGCGACCGTCGCCGTGTTGCAGGCCAGCACCAGGGCCTTGGCGCCCTGCTGCTGAAAAAAACCGGCCATCACGCTGCAACGATGACGAATGAATTCCGGGGTTTTCTCGCCGTAGGGAATATTTCCGCAATCGGCGACGTACAGCAGCGTTTCGTTGGGCAACGTTCGCTGGATCTCGGCCAGCACCGACAGCCCACCGACACCGGAGTCGAACACGCCAATCGGCGCTTCACGCATGTTTCGGCCCACAGACGCTGCAGCCCGGATCACGCTTG
This sequence comes from Pseudomonas sp. LBUM1670, assembly GCF_059695695.1. Lineage (NCBI taxonomy): Bacteria > Pseudomonadati > Pseudomonadota > Gammaproteobacteria > Pseudomonadales > Pseudomonadaceae > Pseudomonas > Pseudomonas sp. LBUM1670. Next base: position 4,800,908 of record NZ_CP166783.1, read on the forward strand.
ACCCGCAACTCACGGAAGCGCGAACCCAGGGCATCGATCAACAACAACCGTCCCACTAGCGGCTCGCCGAAACCCACCAGCAGTTTCATCGCCTCCAGCGCCTGGAGGCTGCCGACCAGCCCAACCAATGGACCGACGACGCCGGCTTCACTGCACGTCAATTCAGCTTCGCTGCCGTGCCCATATAAACAGTGGTAGCACGGACTTTCCGGACGTCGCGGGTCGAACACCGACAATTGCCCTTCGAGACGAATCGCCGCGCCGCTGACCAGTGGCTTGCCGCCGGCCACGCACGCGGCGTTGACCGCTTCGCGGGTGGAAAAATTGTCGGAGCAGTCGAGGACCAGATCCACCGCAGCCACCGCAGCGGCCAGGGAATCTTCGTCCAGTGCCGCGCGATGGGCGATCAGTTTGATCTCGGGGTTGATCGCGCTCAGTCGGCGAATCGCCGAATCGACCTTGGTCAGGCCAACGCTGTCAGTGTCGTGAACGATCTGGCGTTGCAGGTTGGTCAGGTCGACGGTGTCGAAGTCCGCCAGATGCAACTCACCGACGCCGGCGGCGGCGAGATACAGCGCAACCGGTGAACCGAGACCGCCAAGACCGACAATCAACACGCGGCTTTCTTTCAGTCGCAACTGACCGTCGATGTCGACGTGCTGCAACAGAATCTGCCGACTGTAGCGCAACAATTCCTGATCATTCAGCACGGCAGGCGCCCCAGGCTGATCCGTTGATGGCCGCCCAGATCGGTGCGGCTGTGAACCTCTTCAAAGCCGCGAATCAGCAGCAAATCGCGCACGGCCCCGGCTTGATCGTAACCGTGTTCGAGCATCAGCCAGCCGCCCGCTTCAAGGTAATCCGGCGCCTGGGCGACGATCAGACGCAAGTCGTCGAGCCCGTCGATACCGGCGACCAAAGCGCTCGCCGGTTCGAAACGCACATCGCCTTCCACAAGATGCGGATCGGCCGATGCGATGTAAGGCGGATTGCTGATGATCAGCTGAAAACGCTGACCTTCCAGCGCGCTGAACCAGTGGCTACTCAGCACGGTGGCATTGTTCAGGTGCAGACGCTGACGATTGCGTTCGGCCAGGGCCACGGCTTCGAGCACGCGATCCACGGCAGTGACGGTCCACGCCGGACGTTCACTGGCCAGAGCCAAGGCGATGGCGCCACTGCCGGTGCCGAGATCGAGGACTTTGGCAGGCGTGGCCGGCAACAGTTCCAGCGCGGCCTCCACCAGCAATTCGGTGTCCGGACGCGGGATCAGCGTGTGCGGCGCGACTTCCAGATCGAGTTTCCAGAAACCTTGCAGGCCGAGAATGTACGCCACCGGCTCACCGCCACGACGGCGTTGCAGGTAGTCGGCAAACTTCAGCGCGGCGTCGCTCGGAACGATGCGCTCCGGCCAGGTGTGCAGAAAACTGCGGGACTTGCCCAACGCCGCGGCCAGCAGTAATTCGGCGTCCAGACGCGCCGTCGGCGAGTCGGGCAAATCAGCGGCGCGCAACAGACTGGCAATGATCGTCATTCGATGGCCGCCAGTTGGTCAGCTTGATATTCAGCCAGCAATGGCTCGATCACCGCATCGACACCGCCTGCGAGGATTTCATCGAGGGAATACAGCGTCAGGTTGACCCGGTGATCGGTGACCCGGCCCTGGGCAAAGTTGTAGGTGCGAATGCGCTCCGAACGATCCCCCGAACCCACCAGCAATTTACGCTCGCTGGCGATGGCATTGGCGGCGGCGCTGGTCTGCTGATCGTTGAGCTTGGCCGACAGCCAGGACATCGCCCGGGCGCGGTTCTTGTGCTGGGAACGTTCCTCCTGGCACTCGACGACGATACCGGACGGCAAGTGCGTGATGCGGATCGCCGAGTCGGTCTTGTTGACGTGCTGACCACCGGCACCGGAGGAGCGATAGGTATCGACCCGCAAATCCGCCGGGTTGATCTCGATCGCTTCCTGCTCGTCCGGCTCGGGCAACACTGCCACGGTGCAGGCCGAGGTGTGGATGCGCCCCTGGGATTCAGTGGCCGGAACCCGCTGCACGCGGTGCGCGCCGGATTCGAATTTCAGCTTGCCGTAGACGTTGTCGCCTTCAACCCGCGCGATGACTTCTTTATAGCCACCGTGTTCGCCGATGTTCTCCGAAAGGATTTCCACCCGCCAGCCGCGACGCTCGGCGTAACGCGAATACATGCGGAACAGGTCGCCGGAGAAAATCGCCGCCTCGTCACCGCCGGTGCCGGCGCGAATTTCGAGGAACACGTTGCGCCCGTCGTTCGGGTCCTTGGGCAGCAGCAGGCGTTGCAGGCTGGCTTCGATCTCGATCAGTTGCTCTTTGGCTTCGCGAACTTCTTCCACGGCCATTTCGCGCATGTCCGGGTCGCTGTCCTTGAGCAGGGCCTGAGCGCCTTCGAGGTCGCTTTGCACTTTGAGCAACTGTTTATAGGTGTCGACGATCGGCTCGACTTCCGCGTATTCCTTGGAGTAGGCGCGGAATTTGGTCTGATCGGAAATGACCTCGCCGTCGCCAAGCAAGGCGGTCAATTCTTCGAAACGGTCCTGGAGGATGTCCAGCTTGTTGAGCAGTGACGCTTTCATTGCGGTTTTTTATCCGAAAAGCTATCCGATGAGCCCTCTCCGAGGGCAAAGAGCTCCTGGGCCATGGCCAGTGCATCGAGGCGACCTTCGGCAGAGAGCTTTTTCAATTGCACGCTGGGTGCGTGCAAGAGTTTATTGGTCAAACCACGCGCCAATTGCACCAGCACGTCTTCGGCACTGCTGCCGTTGGCCAGCATCCGTTGGGCCTTCTGCAATTCTTCGTCACGCAGGCGCTCGCTTTGTTGACGATAGGCCTTGAGCACATCCACCGCCGCCAGTTCGCGCAGGCGGATCATGAAATCTTCGGCGCCCACCGAAACCATCTCTTCCGCCGCTTGCGCAGCGCCCTGACGGCTCTTGAGGTTTTCGGCGACCACTTCGTGGAGATCGTCGACGCTATAAAGGTAAACGTCGTCCAACTCGCCGACTTCAGGCTCGATATCGCGCGGTACGGCGATGTCCACCATGAAGATCGGCTTGTGCTTGCGCAGCTTCAGTGCACTTTCCACCGCGCCTTTACCGAGGATCGGCAACTGGCTGGCGGTGGAACTGATGACGATGTCACTGCGCACCAGTTCGGCCGGAATGTCCGAGAGCAAAACGGCATGGGCGCCAAACTGCTCGGCCAGAGTGCTCGCGCGCTCCAGGGTGCGGTTGGCGACGACGATGCGCTTTACACCCAGCTCGTGCAGATGACGGGCGACCAGGGTGATGGTCTCGCCGGCGCCGATCAGCAAGGCCTGGCTGCGTTGCAGGTCGCTGAAAATCTGTTTCGCCAGGCTGACCGCAGCAAATGCCACGGACACCGGGTTCTCGCCGATGGCGGTGTCAGTGCGCACTTGCTTGGCCGCGTTGAACGTCGCCTGAAACAGACGCCCGAGCAGCGGACCGATGGTGCCAGCCTCGCGGGCCACGGCGTAGCACGATTTCATCTGGCCGAGAATCTGCGGTTCGCCCAACACCAGCGAATCGAGCCCGGAGGCGACCCGCATCATGTGACGAACTGCCGCATCATCTTCGTGCACATAAGCGCACGCGCGCAGCTCGTCGAGGCTCAAATGGTGATAATCGGCCAGCCAGCGCAGCACGATGTCAGCCGAAAGGTGATCCTGCTCTATATAGAGTTCACTGCGATTGCAGGTGGAGAGAATCGCAGCTTCGCGGCTGTCGGTGAGTCGGCAGAGCTGCTGCAAAGCCTCCACCAGCTGCTCTGGGGTAAAGGCCACGCGCTCGCGGACGTCTACTGAAGCAGTCTTGTGGTTGATACCGAGTGCAAGGAAGGCCATTCAAGGTCGCTGATGGTGACGTGAAGCCGGCAATTGTCCTACTTCGACAGAGCCAGAACAACTACCGCTGACTATTGTCCTGGTAGCTTGCGCTTATAAAGGCTTTCTGTAGGAGCGAGCTTGCTCGCGAAAAACGTGAGGGTAATGCGTTTATTCAGGCAGCACGCGTTATCGTTCACGTCCATCGCGAGCAAGCTTCGCTCCTATACAGAGCCGGTGCGCGCGGAAAATGGCCGGCCGGTTATGTTTGGCCGAAGGCTTGTGTCATGATGATCCGACCGCAGGTTAGTCGTCCTCTTCCTATATGAATAGATCTTCCGCGTTGCTCCTCGCTTTTGTCTTCCTCAGCGGCTGCCAGGCTATGGCGCCCGTTTCGCCGGACGGTACGCCGCCGATCGAAGACAGCACTCCGGCCCCTGAAAAGCCCAAGGTCTACAGTTCATTCAGTGAAGAAACCGTCTTCAGCCTGTTGAGCGCCGAACTGGCTGGCCAGCGCAATCGTTTCGACATTGCCCTGGACAACTACGTGACCCAGGCCATCAACACCCAGGATCCGGGCATCTCCGAGCGGGCGTTCCGCATCGCCGAGTACCTGGGCGCCGACCAGGCGGCCCTGGACACCGCGCTGATCTGGGCGAAAAACGCCCCGGACGACCTCGAGGCGCAACGGGCCGCCGCCGTGCAACTGGCGCGAGCCGGGCGCTATGACGACTCCATGGTTTATATGGAGAAAGTCCTGCAAGGCAAGGGCGACACGCATTTCGACTTCCTCGCCTTGTCCGCGGCCGACACCGATCAGGAAACCCGCAACGGCCTGATGAAAAGTTTTGACCGTTTGCTGCAGCGCCATCCGCAAAACAGCCAGCTGCTTTTCGGCAAGGCCTTGTTGATGCAACAGGACGGCGACAGCAAAGGCGCGCTGGCCTTGCTGGAAGACAATCCACCGGACGACGGTGAAATCGCCCCGATTCTGCTGCGTGCACGCTTGCTGCAAACCCTCGATCGCGGCGATGAAGCGTTGCCGCTGCTGCAAAAAAGCATCAAGAAGTACCCGGACGACAAACGCCTGCGCCTGACTTACGCGCGCATGCTGGTTGAACAAAACCGCATGGACGACGCCAAGGCCGAGTTCTCGAGCCTGGTTCAGCAGTACCCGGAAGATGACGAACTGCGATATTCCCTGGCGCTGGTGTGCCTGGAAGGCAAGGCTTGGGACGAGGCCAAGGGTTACCTCGAAGACCTGATCGCCCGGGAAAGCCATGTCGACTCGGCCCATCTGAATCTCGGGCGCATCGCTGAAGAGCGCAACGATCCCCAGGGTGCACTGATCGAATACGCCCAGGTCGGCCCGGGTAACGACTATCTGCCGGCGCAATTGCGTCAGGCCGACATCCTGATGAACAACGGCAAGACCGCCGAAGCGCAAAGCCGCCTGGCGGCCGAGCGCGGTGAGCAGCCCGACTACGCGATTCAGTTGTACCTGATCGAAGCCGAAACCCTGTCCGCCAATAAACAGGGGGACAAGGCCTGGAATGTTCTGCACAAAGCCTTGCAGCAATACCCGGACGATCTGAATCTGCTGTACACCCGCGCCATGCAGGCGGAAAAACGCAATGACCTGGCACAGATGGAAAAAGACCTGCGCCTGATCATAAAGCGCGACCCGGACAACGCGATGGCGCTGAACGCCCTCGGTTACACCCTGTCCGACCGCACGACGCGTTACGCTGAAGCCAAGGCCCTGATCGAACAGGCGCACCAGATCACCCCGGAAGACCCGGCGGTACTCGACAGCCTCGGCTGGGTGAATTTCCGTCTGGGCAATCTCGATGAAGCCGAGCGATATCTGCGCCAGGCACTGGATCGCTTCCCCGATCAGGAAGTCGCGGCTCACCTGGGTGAAGTCCTGTGGGCCAATGGCAAACAACGGGAAGCCAAGCAAATCTGGGGCAAGTTCCTCAAGGCACAACCCGACAGCCCAATCCTGCGCGGCACCATCAAGCGCCTGACCGGATCAGAGACTCTTTAAAATCATGTTTTTGCGCCACTTCATCGTTTTCAGTTTTATCGCCCTGCTCGCCGGTTGCGCGGGCTTCGGCGCCCGCGAATCGGTACAGGGTCAGGGCGACGCCGGTCTGTGGCGCGTCCACAAAGAACAACTGACCAGCCTCGACGGCTGGCAGATCAACGGCAAGATCGGTATTCGCGCGCCAAAAGACTCAGGCAGCGGCACGCTGTTCTGGTTGCAGCGCCAGTCGTATTACGACATTCGCCTTTCGGGCCCTCTGGGTCGCGGCGCCGCACGCCTGACCGGACACCCCGGAAAGGTCTCGCTGGAAGTCGCCAATCAGGGGCGCTATGAAGCGCCGACGCCGGAAGTGCTGCTTGAAGAACAGCTCGGCTGGAAACTGCCGGTGTCGCATCTGGCCTGGTGGGTCCGCGGGCTCCCGGCGCCGGACAGCAAAAGTCGTCTGACACTGGATGCCGACAGCCGCCTGGCCAATCTGGATCAGGATGGCTGGCAGGTCGAATACCTGAGTTATGCCGAGCAAAACGGCTATTGGCTGCCCGAGCGGATCAAACTGCATGGCGCCGACCTTGACGTCACGCTGGTGATCAAGGAATGGCAACCTCGCAAACTGGGGCAATGAATATGACGACCCCACGCTTGACGCTGCCCTCCCCGGCCAAACTCAATCTGATGCTGCACATCCTCGGCCGCCGCGAAGACGGTTATCACGAGTTGCAGACGATTTTTCAGTTTCTCGACTACGGCGATGAAATTACTTTTGCCGTGCGTGACGACGGCGTGATTCAACTGCACACCGAATTCGACGGCGTTCCCCACGACAGCAATCTGATTGTTCGAGCCGCGAAAAAACTTCAGGAGCAATCCGGTTGTTCGCTCGGCATCGACATCTGGATCGAAAAAATTCTACCCATGGGCGGTGGCATCGGTGGCGGCAGTTCAAATGCCGCGACGACTTTGCTCGGCCTGAATCATCTCTGGCAACTGGGCTGGAATGAGGATCGACTGGCCGCACTGGGCCTGACGCTGGGGGCCGATGTCCCGGTTTTCGTGCGTGGCCACGCGGCTTTCGCCGAGGGCGTGGGGGAGAAACTCACCCCTGTAGACCCCGAAGAACCGTGGTATCTCGTGCTTGTGCCGCAAGTATCTGTAAGTACAGCAGAAATTTTTTCAGATCCGTTGTTGACACGTAACTCTTCTCCCATTAAAGTGCGCCCCGTTCCCAAGGGAAACAGTCGAAATGACTGCTTACCGGTGGTAGCAAGGCGTTATCCAGATGTACGTAACGCATTGAATTTGCTAGGTAAATTTACCGAAGCAAAACTCACCGGAACTGGAAGTTGTGTGTTTGGGGGCTTCCCAAGCAAAGCTGAAGCTGATAAAGTCTCGGCCCTTCTTACAGAGACCCTTACAGGGTTTGTAGCAAAAGGAAGCAACGTTTCGATGTTGCATCGCAAGCTGCAAAGTCTGCTCTAAAGGAACCGATTACTGGGTAATCGTTGCAACAGATACAGGGGCGTCGCCAAGCGGTAAGGCAGCAGGTTTTGATCCTGCCATGCGTTGGTTCGAATCCAGCCGCCCCTGCCATTTTCTAATACTCATCCAGGTTACCCTCAGCCTTCAGGTACTGCGCGTGTCCAAGATGATGGTCTTTACGGGGAACGCTAACCCCGATCTGGCTCGGCGTGTCGTACGTCAGCTGCATATCCCTCTCGGTGACATTTCTGTCGGTAAGTTCTCCGACGGCGAAATTACTGCCGAGATCAATGAAAACGTCCGCGGTAAAGATGTCTTCATTATTCAGCCGACTTGCGCTCCGACCAACGATAACCTGATGGAACTGGTAGTGATGGCTGATGCCTTCCGCCGCTCCTCGGCTACTCGTATCACTGCTGTTATTCCTTACTTTGGTTATGCCCGTCAGGATCGCCGTCCGCGTTCCGCACGTGTGGCTATCAGCGCGAAAGTCGTGGCTGACATGCTTACCGTAGTCGGCATCGACCGTGTTCTCACGGTTGATCTGCATGCTGACCAGATCCAGGGTTTCTTCGATATTCCGGTAGATAACATCTACGGCTCCCCGGTTCTGGTGGATGACATTGAAGATCAGCGCTTCGAAAACCTGATGATCGTGTCCCCGGACATTGGCGGCGTCGTGCGTGCACGTGCTGTTGCCAAATCCCTGGGCGTGGATCTCGGGATCATCGACAAACGCCGTGAGAAAGCCAATCACTCTGAAGTGATGCATATCATCGGTGATGTCGAAGGGCGTACCTGTATTCTGGTTGATGACATGGTCGATACCGCCGGCACACTGTGCCACGCGGCCAAGGCCCTGAAAGAGCATGGCGCCGCCAAGGTTTTCGCCTACTGCACACACCCTGTGCTGTCCGGTCGGGCGATCGAAAACATTGAAAATTCCATGCTGGACGAACTGGTGGTGACCAACACCATCCCGTTGTCCGCTGCTGCTCAAGCCTGCTCGCGTATCCGTCAACTGGATATCGCGCCGGTTGTTGCCGAAGCGGTCCGCCGCATCAGCAATGAAGAATCGATCAGCGCGATGTTCCGCTAAGGGCCCTGCCCTTCTCGAACATCTCGTTGACGAAAAGCGCCCCGCCCCGGCATTCCTGTCGGGGCGGGGCTTTTTTGCCCATATCGCCTTTAGCGCTGGTCGCAAACGCTGGGGCGAATGTGGTTATTTTGGAGATACAACATGAACGATTTTACTCTGAATGCTGAAGTGCGTTCCGACCTGGGGAAAGGTGCGAGCCGCCGCCTGCGTCGTCTCGCAAGCCTGGTACCAGCTGTAGTTTACGGTGGCGAAAAAGCCCCTGAATCCATCAGCATGCTGGCTAAAGAAGTTGCCAAACTGCTCGAAAACGAAGCGGCTTACAGCCACATCATCGAGCTGAACGTTGGCGGCACCAAGCAAAACGTAATCATCAAAGCTCTGCAACGTCACCCGGCCAAAGGCCACGTGATGCACGCTGACTTCGTACGCGTTGTAGCTGGCCAGAAACTGACCGCTATCGTGCCTGTACACTTTGTTGGTGAAGAAGCTCCGACCAAGAAAGGCGGCGAAATTTCGCACGTCGTTTCGGAAATCGAAGTGACCTGCCTGCCAAAAGACCTGCCTGAATTCATCGAAGTCGACCTGGCTAACGCCGAAATCGGCTCGATCATTCACCTGTCCGACCTCAAAGCCCCTAAAGGCGTTGAGTTTGTTGCTCTGGCACACGGCGATGACAAGGCTGTTGCCAACGTCCACGCTCCACGTGTTGCTCCAGAAGCTACTGAAGAAGGCGCAGCAGAGTAATTTACTCTGTAATGCCGGAGTGACCAGGTAACATCGCGGACTGGAACGTAGCGAGAAAGCGGGCGAGAACGCGGAGTTTACATAATGGTAAATGAGCACTTGTCGTCCACTTTCGCCGCACACCCAGATTGCGGCGATGTTATCCACCACTCCAAGGAAGGGCCCCTATCGTGACTGCCATCAAACTGATCGTTGGCCTGGGAAATCCAGGCGCTGAATACGAACAGACCCGGCATAACGCAGGGGCCCTTTTTGTTGAGCGCATCGCGAACGCACAAGGCGTGAACCTTGTGGCGGATCGCAAATATTTCGGCCTGACCGGGCGCTATTCGCATCAGGGTCAGGATGTTCGTCTGCTGATTCCCACCACGTACATGAACCGCAGCGGCCAGGCCGTAGCGGCTCTTGCCGGTTTCTTCCGCATCAAGCCCGAAGAAATCCTGGTGGCGCATGACGAACTCGACCTGCCTCCGGGCGTTGCCAAACTCAAACAGGGCGGCGGCCATGGCGGTCACAACGGGTTGCGCGACATCATCGCGCAACTGGGCAATCAGAATACCTTCTACCGCTTGCGGCTTGGCATTGGCCACCCGGGCGTAGCCAGTATGGTTTCAAATTTCGTCCTGGGTCGTGCGCCACGCGCCGAACAGGAAAAACTCGATGCCAGCATCGACTTTGCCCTCGGCGTGCTGCCGGATATCCTCGCCGGGGAATGGAACCGCGCGATGAAAAACCTGCACAGCCAGAAGGCCTGACTCTTATCCGAGGGGAAACACCATGGGATTCAATTGCGGCATCGTCGGCCTGCCTAACGTCGGCAAGTCCACCCTGTTCAACGCGCTGACCAAATCCGGGATCGCGGCCGAGAACTTCCCCTTCTGCACCATCGAGCCGAACACCGGTATCGTGCCGATGCCGGATTCGCGTCTGGAAGCCCTGGCAGCCATCGTCAATCCAAAGCGCATCCTGCCGACCACCATGGAATTCGTCGACATCGCGGGCCTCGTTGCCGGCGCCTCGAAAGGTGAAGGCCTGGGCAACAAATTCCTCGCCAACATCCGCGAGACCGATGCCATCGCCCACGTGGTCCGCTGCTTCGAAGACGAGAACGTGATCCACGTCTCCAACAGCGTCGACCCGAAACGCGACATCGAAATCATCGACCTGGAACTGATCTTCGCTGACCTCGACAGCTGCGAAAAGCAACTGCAGAAAGTCGCCCGCAACGCCAAGGGTGGTGACAAGGATGCCGTTGTCCAGAAGGGTCTGCTGGAGCAATTGATCGCTCACTTCACCCTCGGCAAGCCTGCGCGTACCCTGATGAAGAACATGGGGGCCGACGACAAAGCGGTGATTCGTGGCTTCCACCTGCTGACCACCAAGCCGGTCATGTACATCGCCAACGTCGCTGAAGACGGTTTCGAGAACAACCCGCTGCTGGACATCGTCAAAGCCATCGCCGAAGAAGAAGGCGCCATGGTGGTTCCGGTCTGCAACAAGATCGAAGCCGAAATCGCCGAACTGGAAGATGGCGAAGAGAAAGACATGTTCCTCGAAGCCCTGGGCCTCGAAGAGCCTGGCCTGAACCGCGTGATCCGCGCCGGCTACGAAATGCTGCACCTGCAGACCTACTTCACCGCCGGTGTCGAAGAAGTCCGCGCCTGGACCGTCCGCGTCGGTGCCACAGCACCACAAGCCGCTGGCGTGATCCACACCGACTTCGAAAAAGGCTTCATCCGCGCCGAAGTCATCGCCTACGACGACTTCATCCAGTACAAGGGCGAAGCCGGCACCAAAGAAGCCGGTAAATGGCGTCTGGAAGGCAAGGACTACATCGTGAAAGACGGCGACGTGATGCACTTCCGTTTCAACGTCTAAGTTTTTCAGAACGAAGCACCCGACCAAGAAAAAGCCGCGTTTGATACGCGGCTTTTTTGTGCCTGAGATATTTACCCGCTACACCACCGAACCAATGTGGGAGCGGGCTTGCTCGCGAAAGCGGTGTGTCAGTTGCATATATTTCGACTGACACTCCGCTTTCGCGAGCAAGCCCGCTCCCACATTCGATTTGTGTGGAGTCAGGGCTTTTTGGTTCTTGGCAGGAAGATCGCCAACACACCCAACAACGGCAGGAACGAACACAGGAAGTACACGTATTCGATGCCGTGAATGTCCGCCAAATGGCCGAGTAGTGCCGCGCCAATCCCGCCGAAGCCGAACATCAGCCCGAAAAACACCCCGGCAATCATCCCGACATTGCCCGGCACCAGCTCCTGCGCATACACCACGATGGCCGAGAACGCGGACGCCAGGATGAAACCGATCACCACGCTCAAGATGCGGGTCCAGAACAAATCAACGTGCGGCAAAATCAAGGTGAACGGCGCCACGCCCAGGATCGAAAACCAGATCACCGCCTTACGCCCGATCTTGTCGCCGATCGGTCCGCCGAAGAATGTCCCTGCCGCTACCGCCCCCAGAAACAGGAACAAATGCAGCTGCGAACTGGCGACCGACAGGTCGAATTTCTCGATCAGGTAGAAGGTGAAGTAGCTGGTGAAACTGGCCATGTAGAAATACTTGGAGAACACCAGCAACCCGAGCACCACCAGCGCACTGATGACGCGGCCCTTCGATAAACCATGCGTCGCCGCCTGACCTTGCTTGAGCTTGAACAGGCTCAGGTGGTTGGCATACCAGCGGCTGATCCGGTAGAGCACGAACAGCGCAAACACCGCGAACAATCCGAACCACGCCACATGACCCTGACCGAACGGAATGATGATCGCCGCCGCCAGTAATGGACCGAAGGCGGAGCCCGCGTTACCGCCGACCTGGAAAGTCGATTGCGCCAGGCCAAATCGCCCGCCCGAGGCCAGTCGCGCCACGCGAGACGCTTCCGGGTGAAAGGTCGACGAGCCGATGCCGATCAACCCCGCCGCCAGCAGAATCAATGGAAAGGTGCCGACCACCGACATCATCAAAATGCCAATCAATGTGCACACTGTCCCGGCCGGAAGCAGCCAGGGCTTGGGATGGCGATCCGTGTGATAACCGACCCACGGCTGCAACAGCGAAGCCGTCAACTGAAAGGTCAGAGTGATCAGGCCGACCTGGGTGAAGGTCAGCCCATAGTTGGCCTTGAGCATCGGGTAGATCGACGGCAGTACTGACTGAATCAGGTCGTTGATCAAATGCGCCAGCGCCACGGCGCCGATGATGCGCATGACCAGAGGGCTGCTTTGTGAAGTCGCGGATGCCGGCGGTGTGCCGGTCTGGGCATTGCTGATAGCCATGGGAGTTTCCGTACAGCAGATGGGTGCACGCGGGCAGGTGCATCAATGTGCCATTTTTTAGTGCAGAAGCGCCATCCCCTTAGCCTGCTAACGACTTCAAAAATTAACCTAATAGCGCAACGCCATGGTCTGAATCTTGCCTTGCTATTCCCCTTCAACGCGGCCCCTTACAAAGGGGACCGAGAATGGGAAGTTTCGCTACAGAGTCGGCCTACAGAGTTGACGAGGGTGGACTTTCGAGGCCTTAAAAAAGGGCACGAGTCGCGGTCGCAACGACTTCGACGCACGCAATTGGTGCGTGGTGTCCAGAGGAGTCATGGGGCATGCAGGCTTTTTTATCTCCGGGGATCGGGTTGCTGGGACGTTTCGGCTTCGCCCGAAAGTTTCAGCTGTTGTTTCTGCTGTTTATTCTGCCGCTCGCGGGCAGCCTGCTGATGATCGGCCAGGACTATCGCGCCAAACTGAACCTGATCTCCGGTGAGCGTGCCGGGGTCCGGCAACTGCTCGCGCTGGATGCGCTGAATAACCTGCTCGCCGCCCAGCGTGACCGCGCTGCACGCTGGCGTGCCACCGAGACCACCCGCCAGCCGACACCGGCCACTCTCGCGGCGATGGCTGCGTTCGATGCCGTTCAGCCGGCGGTCACCCAGGCCACCACGGACCTCGGCAACACGTTGCAAACCGAAGGCGCAGAGGGCGAAACCCTGGCCCGCTATCAAGCCCTGCAAACCGCGCTCAACGGCCTCGACTCGAAAAGCCTGAGCAGCGTCGGCTGGTGGCCGGACGGTTACGATCGTTTCACCAATGCCCTGAGCGCTCTGCAAGCCTTGCGCGAACAGATCGCCATGGACAATCGCCTGACACTGGCACCGTGGCTGGAAACCTACTTGCTGACGCAGATCTCCACGCAACACGCGCCGGACCTGATCGAACGGGTCGGCCGTCTCGCCAGCGTCGGCCAGGCGTCGGTGGTGTCGGGTCAGTTCACCCTGCAAAGCCGTCTGCAATTGCGCGACCTGCGCAGCCGCATCGGCGACGCCCGCGAGCAGCTTGTTAAAACGGCTAGCTTGCTGGAAGCGCGTCTGCCCAGCGCCTTGCAGACCTGGGCCGGTCAATACCATGACAGCCTCAAGCACCTCGACGCCGAGCTGAAAGTTCTCGATGACGGCGTGTTTGGCGGCAGTATCAAACTCAAACCCGAAGAGTTCGAACGCAATCTGGACAGCCTGCTCACCGACCTCGCTTCGTTGCGTCAGCAATCGTTGGTCTCGCTGGATCAGCGTCTGGATTACTACCACGGTTCGGCGATTCGCCAGTTCATTGTGGTGGCGGCGATCTTTGGTTGTCTGCTACTGGCCGCGCTGTACCTGTTCATCTGTTTGCAGGCCTCTATTCGCCGTAGCGCCAGCGGCATTACGCTGTTGGCCGAAGCGTTGCGCGACGGCAATCTGAGCCTGCAAGTGCCGGTTGAAGGCCGCGACGAACTGGCGGCGATCAGCACCGCGCTCAACGTCGCGGTGGTGCAACTGCGCAATAGTCTGTTGGGGGTCGATCACGAAACCTTGCAGCTGAGTAACGCGGTGCGCACGCTCAATCACCATTCCAGCGGCGCCTTGGGCGAGGTCGAAGCCCAGCAATTGCAGATCAGTCAGATCGCGGCGGCGGCAACGCAATTGGCCGCCACTTCCCTAGGGGTCGCCCAGAGTTGCGAACAGGCTTCCGGCAGCGCACAGCACACCCGGCGCATTGCAGCCGACAGCAGCCGTGACAGCCAACGCACCACCGCGAGCATTCAGCAGCTCAACCAGCGTTTGAACGACACGGCGGCGGCACTCGGGCGGGTCAGCGAACAAGGTCAGCAGATTCAGTTGGTGGTCGACACCATTCGCGGGGTCGCCGAGCAGACCAACCTGTTGGCGCTCAACGCGGCCATCGAAGCCGCTCGTGCGGGTGAACAGGGTCGCGGCTTTGCGGTGGTGGCCGACGAAGTGCGCAGCCTGTCGCAACGCACCCAATCGTCCACCGCGCAGATCGCCGGCACCGTCGACAGTTTGCGTAATACGGTAAATGAGGCCGTGAGCCTGATGGAAGCCGCCTGCGGCCAGGCGCAATCCGATGCGCAAGCGGTCACCGGCCTCGGCGAGCGACTGGGGGAAATTGCCAGCGCCGTGCAAAGCGTCACCGACACCCTGGCGCAGATCGCCACGGCAGTCGATGAGCAAGCGACCACTGCCGACGAAGTCAGCGGCAACATTCAGCAAGTCGATCAGGCCGCGGTGCGCTTGCTCGAAGGGGCGCGGGCGGTGAATCAGGCTGCAGACACCTTGAGCCAGGGCAGCAAGGCGCTGAGTGCCAATACCGGGAGATTCCAGCTCGGTTGACGCCCTCCCCTGGTCCCGTTTTTCGGCTCAGGTGGATAAGCGGTTGAAAGCGTAGAGAAATATTTTAGATTTATGCTTGACGCATCTGCATTACCGGTGAATAATGCGCGCCACTTGGCTACATAGCTCAGTTGGTTAGAGCATAGCATTCATAATGCTGGGGTCCGGGGTTCAAGTCCCTGTGTAGCCACCAAGTACTAAAAACGGCTTACCGAAAGGTAGGCCGTTTTTTTATGCCTCGAGAAAATTGGCCCGAACCACGAGCCGGTTTCGGGCAACGAACGCACGCTTCAGGAACGCATCACCGCCAACGCGGACAATGCCCGCTCCCAAATCTGCCACGTACGCAGCCAGACCATCGCCTGCCAGTCGCTGTCGGCGGGATAGAACTGCTCCAGCAAATTCAGTTTGATTTCACGCCCTACCGCCTCACTCGGATTGCCGTGCAGATGCAGCCAATGGTCGTCGCGCAAATGACGATGAACCTCTGCCCCCGGATACGTCCCGCACTCGATCACGAAGGGCATCAGTCGCACCTGCGGCAGCGCATCGATCAGCGCCTGCGAGGTGTAGCCGGTCGCCGTCGCCGCCACGCCGGTTTCGCTCAGCGTGTCAGCGCCGGTCAGCAGCGTGTAGAGCCACGGTCCGTAGATCGCCTGCGCATCCTGCAACGCTGGATAAGCGGACTCTGTGATGGTCAGCAACATCGGATGGCCGTACTCCCCGGCACCGGTGTGCAAGTCGAAGCACATCGCGACATCGGCGTGAGCAACATGCTTTTGAAGAATCTGGTGCAACGTACGGCTCGACCAGCTCGGCGCCCACCCACCGTAAAACAAGCCGTCGGGATGACTGTGCTGGCCGCCCTCGACAATTGACATCACCGCCGGCCAGCCGTGTTCGCGGATCTGCTGGTCGAGCAACGCATCGGCGCGATCACGCTCGGGGCCAGTCAACTCAGTGCAAGCATAGATTTCATGCAACGCGGCGTAAGCCTGATTGTCCGGCAGCGGACGTTCGAAGTTCAGGTGATTGCGGTTGAGGTCGATGTTGTCTTCGTTGACCCGGCGCAACCACGCCGTACCCCAGGGATTGATCAGATGGACAAACACCATGGCGACATCGGCCGGCAGTGAACGCTTGCCCAACTCCTGCATCCACTTGATCTGACAGCCCGAGCCATAGAAGCCTTCGACCCCGTGAGTGCCACTCAGCGCGATCAGCAAGCGCTTGGCGCCCGGATCACCGAGTACCGCCACATCGGTGCTCAACGGCTCACCGAACGGCCCTTTGAGCGGGTGCGGATACTCGGTCAGCGTCGCGCCGGCCGCGATCGCCGCCGCCAGAAATTGTTCACGCTGGGCGCCATAGCTTGGCTGTGAGGGGAAGTCGGTCTGCATGTCTGCCTCTTGTTGATTTTCTGACTCGTCTGCTGCCCTTGACCCTACAGAAAATCCGTCAATGGATGAAGGACAAAAACGTCCCGTGATTTGCGTCACTGGCTGTCGGCCGATAAAGTCCCCTGATCTTTCCCACGGACGGAGTGCCCCGCGTGATTTCAGTCTTTCACTGGATTCGCTATCGCCTGTCAGCCCTTTCGCTGATTGCCAGCGCATTAACCCTCGCTGCGTGCAACGCTCCGCCCGCTTCAACGTTGCCGCTCGCACCGGAAACTGCCTCGGGCTTTCGCACCGAGCTGCAATCCCGGCATGCCTCGAAACACATGGCGGCAGCAGCCAATCCACTCGCAGCCGAAGCCGGACGCGCGATGCTGCGTCAGGGCGGTTCGGCGATCGATGCCGCCATCGCCATGCAAGCGGTGCTGACGCTGGTCGAGCCGCAATCCTCGGGTATCGGCGGTGGTGCGTTGATCGTGCTCTGGGACGGCAAGACCGTGCGCACTTACGACGGTCGCGAAACCGCGCCGGCCGGTGCCACCGAGAAGCTATTCCTGCAAGCCGACGGCCAACCGATGCCGTTCACTCAGGCGCAGATTGGCGGTCGTTCCGTGGGCACGCCGGGCGTATTGCGGGCGCTGGAACTGGCCCATCAGAAACACGGGCGCCTGCCATGGGCGCAGTTGTTCGAGCCGGCGATCAAACTCGCGGAGCAAGGTTTTCCCATCTCGCCGCGCCTGCATCTGTTGATTGCTTCGGACTCGTCCATGCAGCGCTCGCCAGACATGATGGCGTACTTTCGGAACGCCGACGGCAGCCCGAAAGCCGTCGGCACTCAACTGAAAAACCCGGCGCTGGCCGCGGTGTTCAAACGCATCGCCAAGGAAGGTCCCAACGCGCTGTACAAGGGCCCCATCGCCCAGGAAATCGTCGCCAGGGTTCAGGGCCACGCCAACCCCGGCAGCCTGTCGCTGAACGACCTCAACGGCTACTCCGCCAAGGAACGTGCGCCGCTGTGCACTGATTACAAACGTTGGCAGGTCTGCGGCATGCCACCACCGTCATCGGGCGGAATCGCTGTGGCGCAGATCCTCGGCACCTTGCAGGCACTGGAAACCCGCGACCCGCGTTTCGCGCTGGCACCCTTGAAACCGGTCGAGAGCACCCGACCCGCAGGCATCGAACCGGCCCCTGAAGCCGTGCACCTGATCTCCGAAGCGGAGCGTCTCGCGTATGCCGACCGCGCGCTGTACGTCGCCGATAGCGACTTCGTGCCGGTCCCCGTCAAAGGCCTGGTGGACCCGACTTATCTGGCCAGCCGCGCCGCCCTGATTGGCGATCGCAGCATGGGCGTGGCAAAACCCGGCACGCCGCCGGGCATTCAGGTCGCCTACGCGCCGGACCGTTCGCCGCTACGCATTTCCACCTCGCAAGTGGTGGCGGTCGATGACTTGGGCGGTGCAGTGTCGATGACTACCACGGTCGAATCCGCGTTCGGCTCGCACCTGATGGTTCAGGGCTTTCTGCTCAACAACCAGATGACCGACTTCTCGTTCATCCCCGAAGAAAACGGACAGAAAGTCGCCAACCGCGTCGAACCCGGCAAACGCCCGCGCTCGTCCATGGCGCCCACGCTGATCTTCGACCGCCAGAGCGGCGAATTCCTCGCCACCCTCGGCTCACCCGGCGGCTCGCAAATCATTGAATACGTCGCCAAATCCACCATCGGCCTGCTCGACTGGAACCTCGACCCGCAAACCGCCATCAACCTGCCCAACTTCGGCAGCCGCAACGGCCCGACCGAACTGGAACAGGGGCAATTCAGTGCGGAGACGATTCAAGCGTTGAAGGACAACGGGCACAGCGTGACCGAAATCGACATGACCAGCGGTACTCAGGCGATTGTCCGGGTCAAGGATGCGCAGGGGAATGCATCGTTGGTGGGTGGAGCGGATCCGCGGCGCGAGGGGGAAGCGTTGGGGGATTGAGCCCTACACGGCATGGAAAGGGCTTACCGAAACCGGATGGTCCCGAAACGGTTGTGGGAGCGAGCCTGCTCGCGAAATCCACCGGTCCGCATCTGTAGGAGCGAGCTTGCTCGCGAAAAACGTCTGGAGATCGCGGTCATTCAGACAGCACTCGTTATCGTTGGCGATCATCGCTGGCAAGCCAGCTCCTACAGGGGAAATACGTTTGTTTGAGAGGCTGAGCAATCACAACCGGCGCCCGGCCCAGCTTGAATGGTCGCGCGCAGCTAGCGAGAAATCTTCAACGCCTGCCGCGCCTGGTGCTTCTCCAGCGCCAGCTCGATCAAACGGCTGACCAGCTCGCTGTAGGTCATGCCGGTGGCCTGCCACAGTTTGGGGTACATGCTGATGCGGGTGAAACCGGGCAGCGAGTTGATCTCGTTGATCAGCACTTCGCCGCTGTCGGTCAGGAACACATCGACCCGCGCCAGACCGGAACAGCCCAACACCTGAAATGCCTCGACGGCCAGGGCACGAATGCGCTCGCTGGCTTCGCTGCTGATGTGAGCCGGAACCACCACTTCAGCGGCCTGTGCGTCAATGTACTTGCTGTCGTAGGAATAGAACCCGCTGCGGATGACGATTTCGCCACAGCCGCTCGCGATGGCGTCTTCGTTGCCGAGCACCGCGCATTCGATCTCGCGGCCGCGGACGGCGGACTCGACCAGCACTTTCTCATCGAAACCCAAAGCCAGTTCAACCGCAACCCGGTATTCGGCCTCATCGTTGACCTTGCTCACGCCCACCGAAGAGCCCTGGTTCGCCGGTTTGACGAACAGCGGCAGACCGAGCTTCCCCTGGACCTCGGCGAATTCGGTGCGCGCTGCGGTGGCGCGGGTCAGGGTCACGAATGGCGTGACTGCCAACCCGGCGTCACGCAGCAGGCGTTTGCTGATGTCCTTGTCCATGCAAACCGCCGACCCCAGCACGTCGGAGCCGACAAACGGCAGATCAGCCATGCGCAGCAACCCTTGCAGGCAACCGTCCTCACCCAGGGTGCCGTGGACGATCGGAAAGATCACATCGACGTGGCCCAGCAGTTCCTGACTCGAGGTTTCCACCAGTTGCTGACTGGCCTTGCCCGGCACCACGGCGAGTTCGCGGTTGGACTGGTTGAGGGCGATCAGCGCCGGGTTTTCCTGGTTGAGCAGGAAGTCCGACGGGTCGTTGAGGTGCCAGTGACCCTGCTTGTCGATGCCGATCAGCACCGGTTCGAAGCGCGACCGATCCAGCGCATCGACGATATTTTTCGCCGATTGCAGCGACACTTCATGTTCAGCCGAACGGCCACCAAAAATAATCCCTACCCGCAGTTTGCTCATTCAGAACTCCTCAACGATTGGCCACCAGATGCGCACCGAACAGCAGGTAGCAACTGCCGGCAAAGCGATCCAGCCATTTACGCGAACGCTCATAAGCGCCCGCCATCCGGCGACTCGAAAACAGCAGCGCAACGCCGCTGTACCAACTGAAGGACAAGGTCGCCATGGTCAGCACGGCCAGCGCCAGCAACATCGGCGGCACGGACGCGGGCATGGCCGTCGCGAAGATGGTCGCGACGAACAAGGCGGATTTTGGATTGGTCATGTTGCCCAGAAACCCCTGGCCGTACACCGACAATAACGTGCGCCCCGCTCCGCCAATCGATCCGGAATTGTCCGCAACAATGGACGGTTTACGCCTGAACTGTTTCAAGCCCAGATAGATCAGGTAACAGCCACCGGCAATCTTGAAGCTCAGGTAGAGCGTCGGCGCCGCGCTGAACAACGACTTGATGCCCAACCCGCCCGCCAGCCCCCAGAGCACTGTGCCAGTGGCCACGCCCAGTGCGGCCACTACGCCGTGGCGCTTGGATTGACTGGCGGCCAGTTGCGCGATGTTGAAAAAATTCGGCCCCGGCGTCACCACCGCAACCGTCCACAACAGCGCCAGCGACAACAACGGAGCGGCGTAGCTCAGGTGGGATTGTTCCATGATGCGGGTCGCCTTCTTGGCTTCAGAGGATGGCCACACAGTGCAACATTTGCCTTCGATTTTCTACTCGCACGCGGCCTTCCATCGGCCAGAAGGCAGACGACCGGGCGCTGGGGTAACGTGAGTGTGAACGTTTACGGCTGCAAGACTTTACCCGCCACCGGATCACCGATTTTCAGGAAATGCCCGCCCGCCACGTGGTGCAAGGTGCGCAATGCATCGTGTCCCTCGAAGTGCCAGCGACCGTCGCTGAATACGCGCTCGTCCGCCTGGGCCGCGATCACTTCGGCCAGAAACAGATCGTACTGTTGGTGGTTGTTGGGTTCCGGCAACAATCGGCATTCCAGCCAGGCCACGCATCCCTCGAGCATTGGAGCGTCGATCAATTCGCCGCTGAAGGTAGGCAAGTCATAGGTCTGGAACTTGTCCCGACCCTGGTCCTGAGACAGTTCCAGGCCCGACGTCGAGCCGACGGTCTGCACGATATCGGCCTGGGTGGCGCAGGGCACGTTCAGCACGAATGTGCCCGACGCTTCCAGCAGTCGCCGGGTCCAGGTGGACTTGTCCAGCACCACGGCAATTTTAGGCGGTTCGAAATCCAGCGGCATGGCCCAGGCCGCCGCCATGATGTTGCGTTGCCCGTCATGGGCCGCGCTGACCAGCACGGTCGGCCCATGATTGAGCAGACGATAAGCCTTGGACAAGGGAACCGGGCGGCGGTGGGAAGCGCTCATGGGCATCTGCTCCTGGGAAAAGAGCCGATTGTAGCGATATCCCGCGATAGGGAGTTTGAACGGACGAAAAGATCGCAGCCTGCGGCAGCTCCTACATTGGAATGGCGTACACCCTGTAGGAGCTGCCGCAGGCTGCGATCTTTTAAAGGCTAGCCATCAACTCGACAGCTGATTGGCAAACTGCCCCACCGCATTCACCACTTTCTGCGCGCCGTCCTGAATCTCGACAATCACCGTGCCCGCTTCCGCCGCCAGCGCCAGGCCTTGTTCGGCCTGAAGTTTGCCGTCAGTCATCAGGGACACTGCGTTTCGCGCCATCTCCTGGTTCTTGCGCACCACCAGGACAATTTCGTCGGTGGCTTGGCTGGTGCGCGAAGCCAGTTGCCGCACCTCGTCCGCCACCACGGCAAAACCGCGTCCCTGTTCACCGGCCCGGGCCGCTTCGATGGCCGCGTTGAGCGCCAGCAGGTTGGTCTGTTCGGCAATGCCACTGATGGTTTTGACAATGGTGCCGATCACCAGCGACTGCTCGTTCAGCGCTTCGATGCCGTCGCCGGCGGTTTGCATGTGTTTGGCCAGATCGCGCATCACGTTCACCGCCTGAGTCACCACTGCGTTGCCGCGCTGGGCGCTTTGATCGGTTTGCTGCGAGGTGCCGTAGGCAATGTTGGCCGCTTCGGCGACAGCCTGTTCCTGATTGACCTGATCGGTGATCACCGTGGCGAACTTCACCACTTTGTAGAGCTTGTTATTGGCGTCGACCACCGGGTTGTAGGACGCCTCCAGCCAGACCGTACGCCCGTGGTTGTCGACGCGCTTGAAGCGGCCGGCCACGAATTCACCGGCATTCAGACGACGCCAGAAGTCCTGATACTCGGCGCTGTTGTAATCCTGCGCTTCGCAGAAGGTGCGGTGATGTTTGCCCTTGATCTGCGCCAGGCTGCAACCCATGCCGTTGAGGAACCGCTCATTGGCTGTGAGCACGTTGCCAGCGAGGTCGAACTCGATCACCGCCGTCGAGCGCACCAACGCACCGATCAGGTTCTCGTGCTCACGGGAGGCCTCGATTGTGCGGGTCAGGTCGCTGGAAATAATCGAAAAATGCTTGATCCGCCCGTCCGCGGAACGCACCGGCTGCACGATCGAACGCAACCAGGCTTCCTGGCCATCACCGCGCAGCAGGCGCACCGTACCGGCGAAGTGCTCTCCACGGGTCAGCGCTGCCCTGAAACGGTGGTGAAATTCATCGGACTTCACGTGAAGCGGCACAATGTCTTCGATCGGGCGATCGATCAGGTCGTGGCTCTTGTAGCGCATCTCACTAATGAAATTCTGGTTGGCCGACTGAATCCGCCCATCGGGATCAAGGGTCAGGACCAGCATCTCGCCTTCCAGACTTTCCTTCACTTGCTGAAGGCTGGAGAGTTCTTCGCGAAGAGCCGACAACTCTTGCTTCAAGCGTTTGTTGAACATGGGAAAGCACCGATGGGCAGGGATAGAAAGCGGCATACAGCCTAGCCATCGGCCTTGGGGATTTTTTCTGAAGAGTGTTTCAGGGTTGCCCTACAAAAATAGTTGTCATGTGCGCCGCGCCACCTTCAATCAGATGGCGCCAGCCGCCGGACAATTGCCTGCTCTCGGCATGCGCGCGCCGAAATACAGTGCGCTGCTCACCCCCACCACCCCCATCACCGCGCAGAAAATCACGCAGATCCACGGACTCCACGGCATCAGAGCGATCAGCAACAGCGGTGTGGTACTCGCCCACGCGGCGTAGGCAATGTTGTACGTGAAGGAAATCCCCGAAACGCGAATCCGCGCCGGGAACAGGCTGACCATGACCGAGGGCACCGCGCCGACCACGCCGCAACCGAGGCCGGCAATTGCGTACGCCAGACCGATCCAGTTGCCGCCGATGATCAGGCTGGCATAGAGCACGGCGATGCCCAGCGGCAGCAGCAGGCTATACAGCATCACCGTGCGCCAGGCGCCGATGCGGTCGACCAGCAACCCGGCGAGCACGCAACCGATGTTCAGGAACACGATGCCCAACGCACTCAGGGCGAAGGTGTGGCTGGCGGTCATGCCGAAGGTTTTCTGCATCATGGTCGGGGTGATGACCACGAACACCACCACCGCCGATGTCAGCACGCAGGTGAGAATCATCGCAGGCAGAATCGCCAGACGATGTTCACGCAAGACCGTTCTTAGGGGCAGTTCGACTGCGGCATCACGCTTCGCCTGCATCGCCATGAACACAGGGGTTTCGCTGAGCCAGCGGCGTAGCCAGACACCTATCACGCCAAATACGCCACCCAGCAGAAACGGGTAACGCCACGCGTAATCGAGGATTTCCGCCGGGGTGAACGCCTGCGCCAGAAAGGTCGCCGTCAGGGCGCCGATCAAGTAACCAAAGGTCAGTCCCGCTTGCAGGAAACCGAGCGCGTAACCTCGGTGCGCGACCGGTGCGTGCTCGGCAACGAAGACCCAGGCGCTCGGCACTTCACCGCCCACCGCCGCGCCTTGCAGAATCCGCAGGGCCAACAGCAGCAGTGGTGCGAAATAGCCGATCTGGGCGTAGGTCGGCATGATGCCGATCAGCAGGCACGGCAGCGCCATCATCAAAATGCTCAGGCTGAAGACTTTCTTGCGCCCCAGCCGGTCGGCGAAATGCGCCATCAGGATCCCGCCCAACGGCCTCGCCAGATAACCGGTGACAAAAATCCCGAAGCTTTGCAGCAGGCGCAGCCATTCGGGCATTTCCGGCGGAAAGAACAGCTGGCTGAGGGTCAGGGCGAAAAACACGAAAATGATGAAATCGTAGATTTCCAGCGCACCGCCGAGGGCCGCGAGGCCAAGGGTCTTGTAGTCCGAGCGGCTGAACGGTGCCGGGCGCGAATCGTTATGGGCAGTCATCAAAAGAACTCTGGCGTAGGCAAAAAAACCAAGGCGCCCATGGTCTACGCAAACGCGCCAGCGGACAACCCGTTAGACCATAGTCTCGGCTTGGCAAAACTTCGTCACAAAACGTGACCGATTGATTTACTGTTGGCAGCTGTCCAGACGGGCCTTTGGAGCCAATGCCGATCAAACATCGTAGGAGCGAGCTTGCTCGCGATGGTCGATAACGATTACGCGTGTTTACTGGCTAAACGCGGCGCTCTTAAGTCCATCGCGAGCAAGCTCGCTCCTACAGTAACAACGGCATTAGGCCTCTGCGGCCTTGAAGACCACAACAAACATAAAAATCGAGGTTCTCCCGTGGCTGCTGATATCGAAGATACCCGCTCTGCCCGCTTTGCCCTGCGCTGTTCTAGTTTTGCCGAACGCTGGTTTCCCGATTCCTGGGTGTTCGCCGCGCTGGCGGTGATTATCGTCGCCGTGGCCACCCTGTTCATGGGCGCCAAACCCACCGACGCGGCCATGGCGTTCGGTGACGGGTTCTGGAGCCTGATCCCGTTCACCATGCAGATGGCGTTCGTGGTGATCGGCGGTTATGTGGTCGCCAGCTCGCCCCCCGCCGTGAAGCTGATCGACCGCCTGGCGCGAATCCCGAAGAACGGTCGTTCCGCCGTGGCGTGGGTGGCGCTGATTTCCATGGTCGCGTCGTTGTTGAACTGGGGCCTGTCGCTGGTGTTCGGCGGCTTGCTGGTGCGCGCCCTCGCCCGCCGCACCGATCTGAAAATGGATTACCGCGCGGCCGGCGCCGCCGCGTACCTGGGCCTCGGCGCCGTGTGGGCCTTGGGCCTGTCGTCGTCCGCTGCGCAATTGCAGGCCAACCCGGCCAGCCTGCCGCCGTCGATTCTGTCGATCACCGGGGTGATTCCTTTCACACAAACGATTTTTCTCTGGCAGTCCGGCGTGATGTTGCTGGCGCTGATCGTGATCTCGCTGATCATTGCCTACGCCACCGCACCCGGCCCGAACTCGGCCCGTGATGCCAAAGCCTGCGGCATCGATCCGAGTTTCAATCTGCCACCGCTGCAACCGCGCACTCGTCCCGGCGAATGGCTTGAACATAGCCCGCTGTTGACGATTTTGCTGGTGCTGCTGGCGGCCGGATGGCTGTTCCACGAGTTCTCGACCAAACCGGCGATCAGTGCGATTTCCGGGCTGAACACCTACAACTTCCTGTTCATCATGCTCGGCGCCCTGCTGCACTGGCGCCCACGCAGCTTCCTCGATGCCGTATCCCGCGCGGTGCCGACCACCACCGGCGTACTGATCCAGTTTCCGTTGTACGGCTCGATCGCCGCGCTGATGACCACGGTCAAAGGCACTGACGCGCAGACTCTGGCTCACCACATCTCGACCTTTTTCGTACAAATCGCCTCCCACGACACCTACGCGCTGCTGATGGGCGTGTACTCGGCGATCCTCGGTTTCTTCATTCCGTCGGGCGGCGGCAAGTGGATCATCGAAGCGCCGTATGTGATGCAAGTGGCCACCGACCTGAACTATCACCTGGGCTGGGCCGTGCAGATCTACAACGCCGCCGAAGCCTTGCCGAACCTGATCAACCCGTTCTACATGCTGCCATTGCTGGGCGTGCTGGGGTTGAAGGCTCGGGACTTGATCGGGTTTTCGTTTGTGCAACTGCTGGTGCACACGCCGCTGGTGCTGTTTCTGCTGTGGGCGTTGGGGACGACGCTGACGTATACGGCGCCGGTGATGCCGTAACACACGTGATTGCACCTGCTGTGAGGCAGGTGCGATTCGCTCATACCCGACAGGCTTCGATGACTTGCCGTTTTGAAGCTGATCGTCACTACTCCCCGTGATTTGTCCTACGGACAGGCTCGATTGCGCCTGACATAAATCCCGGTCGGTTCCTATCTCCAAGCCTTGACTCGCTGCGTAGACTCTAACGGCGCACACACTTTTAAAGTCAAAACAGCACTGACCAAGGATGAACACGCAAATGTCTTTTTTATCAAAAACGCTGGAAAACATGATTAACGAAACTTACCAGGACGGTAGCGTTTCAGTCGTTGAATACAAAAATCTGCGTGATGAGGCAGACCGCCGCATGGACGCTGTCGTACGTGAGTTTGGCCTGCACAACAATCTGACCGCTCTTCAAAAAGCGATGGATGTCGTGATGCAATTGACGCAGACGTCCATCATCGATGCAAAAAAAGCCAAGTTGACCGATACCGGAGAGGCCATCGTGAAGGATGCAGTCATTGCACAAGTCGAGTACTTGCGCGCTGGCACCCATCTGGCGTTGAAACTGTTGTAATCCGCAATTCTCGTCCGGCTCGCAGACAGTCAGTCGAGAGCCGGCTTCTATTTCCCAAGTCCTTCTAAAACAACGTGCAGGCTCGATGAAAAAAGTGCGTGCATCCACTTTCCTGTGTAAGGCCGCTGATCCACTATGATGCGTATTCCCTTTATAGGGGCCACGCTGAAAAGGATCTGAGCATGTTCAAACTCGCAGGATTCACCCTCGCTGCTCTCACCCTGAGCACCGTCGCCCACGCCAGTGCCGATCTGAAGCTGGGCAGCACCGAGCGCGTTACCCGGCTGTTCGCCTACCCCAACAACTGCAACGTGATCTGCTTTCGCAACTGGACGCTGGAGCAAACCGTCGAGCATTACCTGACTCAGAGCGTGCAACGCGATGGCTACAGCGACGCAAAGGTGCTGGTCAAAACCGATAACGATCAGCTCTACGCCGAAATCACCGGCGTTCCCAAAGGTTATGAAAAACCGCTGGCAGCGCTGCTCGATGCGGGCGATCTGGCCTACACCGGCGCCAGCAAGCTGAATGCCGACGGCAAGTGGGCTTATAGCTGGTACTTGTTCCTGCCACTGGGCATGGCACTGGAAAACCGTAGAAGTGTCGAGTTGCTGCATTTCCCGCCGGATTACTCGCTGACTCAGGCCCAGGACTACCTGGAGTCCAAGACCACCGATCGTTGGGCCACGCTGCTGACAGTCAACGGCATCCCCGCCGAGCAGACGCCAGCTTTCCAGACCATCATCGACATCGCGCCGATTGCCGCGCCAGCCAGTGCCGGCAAGGATCTGGAAGGGGTTTACGACTACTTCAAGGACTACCAGACCACCATGGTCAAGGAAGTCAGCCAGAACGCCAGCGGTGCCGCGCTGCCGATGGTCGCTTTCGGCGCGCCGGTGCGGAACTGGATCAAGCAACAATACGGGCCGACCGTGAACGTGCTGGGCCTGGCAACCATCAGTCCGAAGGACGGGGTGAAAGTGCCGGTGTTGGGTTCCAACCACCCGAGCTACATCTGGTACGCCGCCGACCCGGCCAGCTATACCGGTAAAGATGCCCAGGCACAGGCCGACGCAGCGGGCCTGAAAGTCATGGGCCAGGACTTGAGTGCCGCATGCTGGCAGGCCGCCATGGGCCGCGACCTCGACAGCAATCCAGACATTGAACTGAGAAGTTGCACCCAAACCTGGCAAGTGGCCCAGGCAGAAAAAACCTGCGAACTGTTCTACACCTCGATCCGCAACCTGACGCCCGGGCAAGCCACGGCCAAGTGCGCGACGACACCAATCAAGTCTCAACTCAAACAGCTCAAAGTCCCGGCGCCTGTGACCGCGGCGCCTGCTGCACATTTGTAAAAAACTGAACAGCGTTCCTGCGTGAGCCGTGGCTGACGTGGGAACGCGCGTTTTTCCTCTGTCAGTTATGACAGTAGACCCGTTGTTTTTTTTGCGAGAGTCTTGAGGCTTACCCATGTGCTGCAGGGCTGACAGGATGTCAGCTGACGGAGGTCGCAGCACCCTGCTGACAAGGATTGTTATGAGAGCCCACGCCGATCAAGGAATCCCACCGCCATCCAAAGGCATCTATCCCTTTGCAGAATTGCCCCTTCGTCTTGGATTCCCGTCCACGGACCACTTTCAAACCCTCTACAACGCTCAAGGGAAGGCAATCGCTGTCGCAGCTCTGTGCGAATTCCCTCGCCTCAGCCGGATGTGCCGGTTTTCCGGACATCTGCTGCCCTATCGCTGCCGACATACCCGACAACTGGCGCCCGGCATCCATGTCCATGATCCGCGCTTATGCGGCCTGCTCAACCATGCCTGCGACCCCAATACCTCGACATGAAAGATCTGTGGTTATGGGCACTGAAAGACATCAAAAAAGGCGATCGACTGACGATGGATTTCGCCGCGACGGAGGATAAGTTGCAGCGGCAGTTTGCCTGCCGCTGTGGTTGTCCCTGCTGCCGTGGCTGGATCTACGGCTACGACGAACCGCCCAATGCCAATGGCCAGCTGTTTTTTCAACACTGGCGTCGACGAAGCCTGAGCTGACAGCTTTTACAACGTCTCGACCGGACGCAAACGGTATTGCGCCGGCAACTGCTCGAAACCGCTGATGGTGGCGTTCAGGCTTTTCCAGCGACCGTCCTTGATGCCGTAGATGCAGCCGTGAATCGACAGTTTCTGTCCGCGGTGCCAGGCGTTTTGCACAATGCTGGTGTGCCCGACGTTGGCCACTTGCTGGATGACGTTGAGCTCGCAGAGACGGTCGACCCGCTCTTCTTCGGTCGGCAACTTGGCCAGCTCTTCGCGCTTTTCATAATAGAGATCACGAATCGAGCGCAGCCAGCCGTCGATCAGGCCCAGCTGACGGTCCTGCATCGACGCACGCACACCACCGCAGCCATAGTGGCCGGTGACGAGGATGTGTTTGACCTTGAGCACGTCAACTGCGTACTGAATCACCGACAGGCAGTTGAGGTCGGTGTGCAGCACCACGTTGGCCACGTTGCGGTGGACGAACAGGTCGCCGGGCAACATGCCAACAATCTCGTTCGCCGGCACGCGGGCGTCGGAACAGCCGATCCACAGGAATTCCGGCGTTTGCTGACGGGCCAGCTTGGCGAAGAAGTCAGGATCTTCTTTGGTGATCGCGTCAGCCCAGCGCTCGTTGTTATCAATCAGATCTTGTAAGTCGTTCATGCAATGAAGCCTCGAGAATGATGCGCTGCTTTGACAGACAACCGTCCGTCGGGGTCACGCGCGAGATGCAGATTGCCGCTGATGCATATTACCTGCACTCCATGCCGGTGGAATTCTGAGGAGCCCAGTGGGTCCACCGTAGTAAGGACCACAGTATGAGGAATAGCCATGACTGATTCACGACGTTCGTACGATGCGGTGCAACCCGAGCCCATCGACGACAACGAAGACCGCATGGGTTCGATGCATGAGCTGGATTTTGATGATGATGATTCCAGCGCCAGAATCGGCGATGAACTGACGCAAAACGAGCGCGAGCGACTAATGCCTCGGGGGCGAGTGCGTGAAGCAGGCATGACCGGCGCCTCGACCGCTGACCATGAATCCACTGACGACGACATGAGCCCGGAAACATTGATCCGTGAAGACGGTGCGCGGGACGCCCATGAGGCGGGTGAAGGTGGCCAGGCCGATTGGGTTTTGAGCATTGTCGATGAAGATGACATCGGCGGGGGCAATGGGCTGGATGAAGAGGAAATGGCGCGGCGGGATCCGATGGATGGGAATCGGTGATCTTGAGCGTCTGATAAACCGCCTTCGCGAGCAAGCCCGCTCCCACATTGGACCTATGTCGCTCACAGTATCGGTATATAGCCCCAATCAAATGTGGGAGCGGGCTTGCTCGCGAAGCTTTTAAAGCTCAATCCACCAAGGTGCAGGCCATGACCACGGCATCTTCCCTGCCGCCCACCGCCGGATAATAATCCCGGCGCCGTCCAATCTCGTTAAACCCATACCGCTCATACAACCGGAACGCCGAGCGATTGCTGTCGCGCACTTCCAGAAAACATTCCCGCGCCTCAGCCTTGTAGGCAATCGACATCAGATGCTCCAGTAGCGTCAACCCAAGTCCACGGCCCTGATTTTCCGGTTTGACGGTGATGTTCAGCAGGTGCGCCTCATCAAGAATGATCTGCACCACGCCGTGCCCGACCTGCTGCTGCCCTTCAAACATCAGCCAGATCTGGTACTTGCCCAGCCCATCGAGAAATATCCCGCGGGTCCAGGGATGGCTGTAAGCCGCGAATTCAATTTTCAGTACAGCGTCCAGGTCCGCCTCGGTCATCGGGCGAAACGATACAGCGTCACTCATTCGATTCTTTCCAGCGCGCCATCAGCCGACGCATGGCTTGCCAGACATCAGCCTTACGCTGTGGCTCTTCCATTAATAATTCCAGACCCGGCAGGGCCCAGACCGAGCCCAGGCCTTCGACCTGGAGTTCACGGTTGAAGGATTCAGCATTCGCCTCGCCGGCAAAACGCACCGCCGGCAGGCCGATCAGCCACACGCAGACGCACGGTGCGTCTTCGAGTCGGGCCGAGAGAAAGCCTTGCACGAAGTCGCGAGCCGCTTCCGGGCCTTGATCCATCGTGCCCCGGGTCAACAGCGGCCAGCGCACCGGTTCGCCGATAATCTGCGGGCTGTCCGGCAGACCGGCGGCGCGCAGTATGTCCTTGAGCAGCAGATACGCGGGATCGCGAGTCTGGAAGGTTTCGCCTGTGGGTAACTCCACCAGCAGCAGGCAGCGACCGGCGCGCAGCAATTGCAGGGCGAAACGCGGTGGCGGCACGATCGGCGCCTTGACCGCGACCGTCGCGACCTCTTCTTCAACCTTGGCGTTTGTGCGCGTACTGGCCAACGATGGCCGAGGCACTTCGATCTTCACCCGTTCGGCCGGTCTGACCACAGGTTCCACCGGCGCATCGACCACTGGAGCCAGCGCAACCGGAGCGACGACCGATGGCTTGGGCATCTCCAGCAGCTCGGGCCGCGAAGGTGCAGCGAAGGG
The DNA here is from genome assembly GCF_059695695.1 of Pseudomonas sp. LBUM1670. NCBI lineage: Bacteria > Pseudomonadati > Pseudomonadota > Gammaproteobacteria > Pseudomonadales > Pseudomonadaceae > Pseudomonas > Pseudomonas sp. LBUM1670. Next base: position 4,831,758 of record NZ_CP166783.1, read on the forward strand.
CAATTCTGTGCGCGGCAGCCAGTTGACCACCTGCATGGCGGTCAAATAGGCACGACGACGGGACTCGATTAGCAAAGGTCGGCCACTTGTGGATAACTAAAGTGCGGTGATTCTACCGCCCTTCGCTCAAGATCGCCCGCGCTGTTGATCGATAGACTTCACCGATAGTCTTTCCACCTATGAAAAATGGCGACAGCCCGTCCCGAGAGTGAATCGCATCGGCCCCGATGCAGTACAATCGCGGCTTTTAATCGCCAACCAGCCGGCCATTCCGATGATCGAACCCAAGCGCGTCTTGCGCGCCCTCGCTGAACACTGGGCACTTCTGGAGCCACTGTGCGAGCATTTCGACCAAGGCACACTGAGCCTCAACGAACTGCGCACGCAACTGGCCGCCCAGCAACTCGACAGTACGCCGCAGGACATCACCAGCCTGCTGGACGTGTGGATTCGCCTCGACATTCTGGTTCCCGTGGCGAAAAGCCCGAACCGTTTCGAGCTCAACGCACAGATCCACGACTTTCTCGCTTACCTGCGCCGTGAGCACCGTCTTGGCCTTTGCCTGGAAATCGAAGCCTATCTGCGCCACCTCGAACGCCTGGCCGGTTACATCCAGGACGCCTTCGACATTCGCGACGGCAATGACCTGGCGCGCCAGTTGCGTCTGCTCGACATGCGCGTGCGCGATGTGCTGAAGAAGCTCGCCAACGACGAACAGGCCCTGGTGGCCGTCGCCGAACGCGCCAAGACCAGCGACCGGCAGATTCCGCTGCGTCAGCGTTACGCCGAAGTGCTGGCGACCTGGGACGAATACGTCGAACCGATGATTCAGTTGGTGAACGCCGATGGCGCTTTCGAGCAAGGCGTACGCAAAGTCGAGAATGTACTGCTGAAAATGCTCACCGAGCAGCAACGCCTCGGCCATCTGGTCGACGACGACATGCTGCTGCGCACCCACGCGCGCATCCTCGAAATGCAGACCAGCGCCCAGCTGACCCTGCGTCATGCCCGCGAATTGCTGTTGCCACTGCGTGAAGAAGCGCGCCGGCATAACGCCGTGACCCGTGGCGCCGCGCTGGCCCTCGCGGCTATCCGCCGCAAAGGCCTCGATGCGGTGCCGCAGGCGGCGATGCCGATGTTCACCCGGCCGCAAAGCACCTTCCTCGGCAGCGCCAGTCAGGTCGAAGCCTATGTGTACGCACTGGCCCGATTCGAGCCTAAACCGGCGCGTTTTCCGAAAGCGCACAAGGCCCAGAAAGGCGAAGCCCCGCGCGCGCCACGCACCGTTCGCGAAATGCTCGAACGCTGCGAAGACGCCCTGCCGATGCCGGACCTGATGACCTGGTTGCTGGAGCAGGAACCGGACGGCGCCACCGACGAATTGCTCTACTGGTTCTCGCGCCTGTCGCGTGAGAAACGCTTCAAGCGCGAGCGTCTGGAACGCCGCGATTACCACACTCATGAGCATCAGGTCAGCCTGCGCTCCTTCGCCCTGCTCTCGGCCCGCGACACCGCCGCCGAGGATTCTGCGAGCACTCCACATGCATCTTGATCTATCCGAACTGTCCCAATTGGCACCGATCTTTCGCGAGCTGTTCAAGGGCTACCACGTCAGCCGCCGCGATCCGGAGCTGTACGCGCAACTGTCGAACTTCCAGGACCAGTACCGCACGCTGTTCAAGGCGCTGGGCTTTGAACTGGTCTGCGACACCCGGGGCTTTTACTACTTCGTACCGGACCTCGCTGCGGCGGCGGTGAACAAGACCGCGCAGCGTCTGGCGCTGTTCACCTTCATCCTCGTCGAGCATCTGGCGGATCAGGGCCGTGACCCGATTGCCGTGCTCGACGGTGGCAGCCTCGGTCGCGACGAATTGCCCTCATTGCTGGAAAAGTACCGCGACCTGTTCATCCAGGCGGAAGTGCAGACGGTCGAAGAACTCGAAGAAAAAATCATGCGCCGCATGACTCAGCTCGGTTTCGCCGGTGAAGAAAACGGCATCTATCGTTTCCTGCCACCGATGCACCGCTTCCTCGATGTTTGCCTGTCGGTTCAGCAGGACCGTGACCTGGCCGCCAGCCTGCACAGCGTGCTGCCACTGCCGGCTCCCGTGCTGATCGACGACGACAGCGACGAAAATCTGCTGCAAACCGATGACCCGCTGGACCTCAGTGACTTCGAAGAAGAAAGCGAAGAAGACGCCATGGCCCGCGCCATTGCCGAAGAACAGGAGACCGACGCATGAGCAAGGAACGCTACGGCATTCGCCGCTTTGCCCTTTTGAACACCGCCGGTTACAGCCTCGGCCTGTTTCCTCTGGAAGAACCGCTGTCGGTCTACGGCGCGAACAACCTCGGTAAATCCGCCTCGATCAACGCCTTGCAGTTCCCGATTCTGGCGCGCATGTCGGACATGAGTTTTGGCAAGTACAGCCTGGAACAATCCCGTCGTTTCTACTTCGCCTCGGATACCAGTTACATTCTGGTCGAAGTCTCGTTGCCCCACGGCCCGCACGTGATCGGCGTGGTCGGTCGCGGCCCGGGCGGTGGATTCGGTCACCAGTTCTTTGCCTACGCTGGCAAACTGGATCTGGCTCATTACCAGAAAAACGATACCTGCCTACGCCAGAAAGAGCTGTTCAACAACCTTGAACGCGAAGGCCTGAAAGCCTACGAGCTCAAGCCGGATGAACTGCGTCGCTTGCTGGTCGGCGGCCACACGTCGATCCCGCTGGACCTGACCCTGATTCCGCTGCGTTCTACCAGCGAACAGAGCCTGAAGACCTTCCGCGCCCTGTTCATCAACCTGCTGCACATGCGCGAAATCACCGCGGCCAAGCTCAAGCAACTGTTCCTCGATGCGTTCGAACACAGCCTGCGTTCCGGCAGCGTCGATTACATCGCCGCGTGCGAAGAAGCGTTCCGCGATGTACGACGCATGGAGCAGGACTACAACTCGCTGGTCACCGCCGGCCCGTTGGTTGAAGCGCTCGCAGCAGGCGTGACCCAGCGCAATATCTTGCGTGGCAAGCTACACCGGATCTCGCCGTTGCTCGACTCCCTGCTCGGCACCTGGTCGGACTACGCCAGTGCACGCAAGGAAGAGCTGACGATTCAGGCTGAGCATTACCGCAACGAACAGGACGCGCTGCAAAACGATCAGCGCGGCGGCACTCAGGAACTGATGCGTCTGGAGCGGGAAATCACCGGCATCCAGCGCTGGCTCGGTGAACTGTCGGCGCTGAAGAATCGCTTCGCGCTGGTCGATGACGTCAAGGTGCTTGAGCAGCAACTGCTCGCGGCCAAGGATGCTCACGATGAACTGGCCGGTGCGTTGGCGCAGTCGCGGCAGTTCTCTGCCGAAGATCTGGAAGAACGTCTGCGGGATCTGGAAAAACGCCTGAAGTCGGTCAAGCAACAACTCGATCATGCCGACAACAACAGCTACGCCCGCCTGCGCGAAGAGTTTTCGCAACAGGATGTCGAGCGCCTGATGCGCCTGTTCAACAGCGCGCTGTTCAGCCTGCCGTTGGGCGAACACGGGATTGCGCTGGACGAGGACGGTCAGTGGGTCAAATCCATGGAGCTGATCCTCGACGGTTTCAAAGGCGAGCGCTTTGAAGTGCCGGGCCTGTCCATCGACCTCTCGCACATCGAGCCTCCAGCGTTGCAGGCCCTGGCTGACCGCGCGGCATTGCGCGACCAGAAAGAGCGGCTGGAAAAAGAACTCAAGCAACTGAAAACCCAGCAGGCCGTTGCAGCCGACCGCGCCGCGAGCAAGACCCAGACCGAAGCGCTGTACCAGCAAGTGCTGGATGCGCAGAAAGCCCTGGAAGATTTCCGTCGCTCGCAAACGCTGAGTGCGGAAGAAGGCGACAAACTTGAGCAACTGGCGCAGATGGAAGCGGCGCAGGACGAATTGAAGCGCTCCAGCGATGCCTTCACCGAGCGCGTCCAGCAACTGTCGGCCAAGCTGCAACTGGTCGGCCGGCAGATCGGCGACATGGAAGCCAAGCAACGCACCCTCGACGACGCCCTGCGCCGCCGTCAGTTGTTGCCGGCAGACATGCCGTTCGGCACGCCGTTCATGGACCCGATCGACGATTCCATGGACAACCTGCTGCCGCTGCTCAATGACTATCAGGACAGTTGGCAGGGCTTGTTGCGCAGCGACGGTCAGATCGACGCGCTGTACGCTCAGGTGCGCCTCAAAGGCGTAGCCAAGTTCGACAGCGAAGACGATATGGAGCGTCGCCTGCAACTGCTGATCAATGCGTATGCGCACCGCACCGACGAAGCACTGACCCTCGGCAAGGCGCGCCGTGCGGCGGTCACCGACATCGCCCGGACCCTGCGCAACATCCGCAGCGACTACGACAGCCTCGAACACCAACTGGCGCTGTTCAACCGCGAGATCAACAAGCGTCAGGTCTCCAACCTGCAGAGCTTCCGTATCGTGCTCGCGCCGAACAAGGAAGCGTTGAAGCACATCGACCAGATCATCCATAGCGCCGGTCAGTACGAAGAAGGCGAAACCCTTTCCGTGTTCGACCTGAGCCAAAGCGCCGATCAGGACAACAAAAACGAAGAAGCCAAGGAATACCTGGCACGGCTGGTGGCGGCGAACCACAACCAGCTTGGTCTCAAGGACTTGTTCGAACTGGCGTTCGAGATCACCAAGGTCAACGGCCAGCCGGTTATCCACACCGACATCGACGGCGCCGCGTCCAACGGCACGACGATGACCATCAAGGCGCTGACCAACATGTACTTGTTGCTGCACTTGATGGACCGCGACCAGGCCGGCCGCGTACGTCTGCCGTACTACCTCGACGAGGCCGCGGACATTGACGAGAAGAACCAGGCAGCACTGCTGGAAACCAGTTTGCAACTGGGCTTCGTGCCGATTCTGGCCAGTGTGAAGCCGCAGGTTTGCGCCAGTGTTGCTATTGACCTGGAAGGTGGCAGCGGGCCGAACGGGATCTACATTGATGAAGCGGACTGGAAGTACATCCGTCGTCACGATGAGGTGAAGGCTGTGGTTAGCGTAGAGGCGGATGAACCGGAGCTGGATGCGGTTTGATTTGACTTAATCCTGAGCAATAAAAAAGGCCGCGATCCAAATGGATTGCGGCCTTTTTTATGGCGTGGGATTTGTTGTGGACTTTAGGGCCTCTTCGCGGGCAAGCCCGCTCCCACAAGGTTCGGTGTTGATCACAAATTTTGTGTTCACATCAAATCACTGTGGGAGCGGGCTTGCTCGCGAAAGCGTCATCCCTGACGCCAATAAACTATTTACCGAGCGAAATCTTCGGCGCCCAGGTCAGCCATTCATCTTCAAACTTGTCGAACAACGGGAACGTCTGCTCAGACCGTGCCGGGCTGCCCATGCGATCACCATCCGGGGTGGCGAAAGCGATGCCACCCTGAATCAGCGTCTCAAGCGATTCAGTGCGCACCGTCGCACCTTTGAACAAACCGTAGTCGAAACCAAAACCGCTGGTGTTCCAGAAACGTGAACCGCTGCGCACCAATGGCGCGTACTTCGGTTCGATCAGAATGTGCACCAGAACACGGTCAGCGGTCTGGCCGAGTTCATAACCCGTCACCTTACCCACGGTGACCTCGCGATACGTCACCGGCACACCGGTTTTCAACGATCCACGGCGAGCGGCGCTCAGGACCAGGCTTAAACCGGCTTCCTGTTTGAAGGCCTCCGGCGGATTGGCCAGAGCCACGAAGTTTTTCTGCGGACCAAGGTTCTTCGCTGCTGGCTGCACTTCGATGTACTGACCAGTCACCAGGGTTTCGAGGTTCGAGGTTTTGATCAGACCCAGCTCGGGTTTGACCACCCAGAACTGACTGCCTTCCCGGGCAATGCGCTCCGGCACTTCGGTGATCCGCGCGGTGAGCAACACCGATTGCAGGTCATCGCTGAGGTCGACGTCTTCAACCTTGCCGACATCCAGGCCTTTGAATCTCACAGGAGTGCCGCTGCGCAAGCCATCAGCGCGATCGACCTTGATCGTGACCACGGCACCTTTCTGGTTAGCCTCGTCATGGCTGGCGAACAGACGGAAACGCGGAATGCGTTTTTGCAATGGCGCTTTGGCTTGCGGGGTTTCGAAGGCAATACCGCCGGCCATCAGGCTTTGCAGCGACTCACTTTTGACCTGGATTCCACCGGTCAGCCCACCCGTGAGCGTAATACCACTGGCGTTCCAGAAACGGGTCGAGGCGTTAACAAGCCCTTCGTATTCCTTCTCGATGTGCACGCCGATCACCAATTGTTTCTTGGTGCGCGAGAACTGATAGCTCTGTACCGAACCGACCTTGACCTGCTTGTAGAGGATCGGGCTGCCGACCTCCAGTGAACCCAGGTTCTCGGTGAACAACACCAGGTGCAAGCCCGGCGATCGCAAGTCCAGCGGCGGCGCCTTGGCCCGTGCCACAAATTCGCGTTGCGGCGCTGCGCCTTTATCGCCGGGACGCACGGCGATGTAGTTACCTTTGACCAGCGCCTCGAGCCCCGTGATACCCGCGAGGGAGATCGACGGTTTGACCACCCAGAACTGAGTGCCCTCGACCAGATAATCTTCAGCCAGTGGATCAAGGGTCAATTCGGCAGTCGCACTAGACAAATCAGGATCGACCTTCAGCGCTTTCAGATTGCCAACCTGAATCCCTTTGTACATCACCGGCGTGCGACCGGCCTGCAGACCTTCGAAATCGCTGAGTTTGACCTTGACTCGAATGCCGGCCGCGGCCGCATCAAAGTCTTCGTAGAGGCGGAACGGCAGGCTCGGATCGGTGGGCGGGCTATCCTTGCGGTTTTCCGGCGTGGCGAACGCGATACCGCCGGCGACGATGCTGGCCAGGGATTCGCTGCGCACTTTCACGCCGGACAGGTTAGCGTCGATGCTGATGCCGCTGGCATTCCAGAAACGGGTGTGTTTGCGTACCAGCTTGGCGTAGGTGGGCTCGATGAACACTTTGAGCTCAACGGTGCTTTGGTCTTCGGACAACAGGTAGCTTTTGATCTGGCCGACCCTGATCTGCTTGTAGAACACCGGACTGCCGCGGTTCAGCGAACCGAGGCGATCAGCCTTGATGGTCAGGTGCAGACCGGGCTGGGCGTCGGACAGCGGCGGCTCTTCGGCCAGCGCCTTGAACTTGCGCGTGGGCTCACCTTCGCCCGGACTGATCGCGACATAGTTACCGGAGACCAGGGTTTCCAGCCCGGTGATACCGGCCAGGGTCACGCTCGGTTTGACGAGCCAGAAGCGCGTGCTAGTGCGCAGGTATGGCTCCACGTCCTTGTTCATCTCGACGGTGGCAATCACTCCTTTGGAGGCGCCTTCGTCGTCGAGCGTGAGGGTTTTCACCTTGCCGACCGACATGCCTTTGTAAACGACTTCAGTCTTGTTGGCCTGAATGCCCTCACCACTTTCGAAACGCACCTGAATCTCGATGCCGGTTTCGGTGTAGGCACGCCAGCCGAGCCAGCCACCAATGATCAGGGCGATCAGGGGCAACACCCAAATGGCGGACCAGTTCGAGGCCGGTCGGGTTTTCGCTGTAGGCAAATCAGTCATGGTCGTCGTCCGACTCCGTGTTATCCCAAATCAGTCGGGGATCGAAAGTTACTGCGGCAAGCATCGTCAGAATCACCACAGTGGCGAAAGCGATGGCGCCAAGATTGGCTTCGACACTGGCAAGCCGTCCAAAATTCACGACCGCCACGAGGATGGCGATCACAAAAATATCGAGCATCGACCAGCGGCCGATGAACTCGATAAAGCGGTACATCCAGATACGTTGGCGTGCCGAAAGCGGCTGACGGCGCTGCACTGAAAACAGTAGCAAGGCGATGCCCACGAGCTTGAACGTTGGTACCAGGATACTGGCGATAAAAACCACGGCGGCGATTGGAATCATGCCGTGTTGCACCAGTTGGATCACACCGGACATGATGGTGCTTGGATCACCGTGACCGAGAGAGCGGACAGTCATGATCGGCAGCACGTTGGCCGGAATGTAGAGAATCGCCGCCGTGATCAGCAACGCCCAAGTACGAACGAGGCTATTCGGTCGGCGGGCATGAACCAGCGCACCACAGCGGGTACAGACCTGCTCGTCGGCGTCAGCGTCCTGCTTGTTCAACTCATGGCATTCGGTACAAATCAGAATGCCTGCATCAATCGCCCGCATGGGCATCTTCTCCTGATAAAGCCTGCCAGATCTGATGAGGTGACATCACAACCTCCAGCCAAACCTGGACCAACAACAAACCGATAAAGCACGCCAAGCCGAGACCGATAGTCATTGCTGCCATATCTGCCAGTTTGACGATCGCCACCAGAACGCCCATGAGGTAAACCTCTAGCATCCCCCAATCTCGTAGATGGTGATAAATCCGATAGAGCAGTAACCCGTAACTTCGGCCAATATCAAAACGAATACTCAGCAGCACGGCCAGTTGGCAGAGCAGCTTGAGTAGCGGGATTCCCATGCTGCACAGAAACACGACGACCGAAACACCTTGCATCCCGGTATCGAACAGGCCGACAACGCCGCTCCAGACAGTGTCTTGTGACGACTGTCCGAGTAGATTGAGCTGCATGATGGGTAAAAAGTTCGCCGGGATGTACAACAACAGCGCGGCGATGACCAAGGCGAGACTGCGTTGCACAACATTGTGCCGATGAGCATAGAGCTCGTAGCCGCAGCGCGGACACAGGGCTTTCTCGCCATGGGCGAGCTTGGGCTTACGCATCAGCAAGTCGCACTCGTGGCACGCCACCAAGTCGTCCAGCGGTAATTCTGACAGCCCGGAGGCGTCAACCGGATCTGGCATAAAGGCTCTGACTCCGAAAAAGTTCGACCTATTCTAGTGTCATGAGTCGAAAATAACTGTGCAAATTTGTGCTGGACAGGATCTGGCTTTTATTCCTGACAAAACAAAACCCCTACCTGCATACGCAGATAGGGGTTTCGGAATTTAATCTTGACGATGACCTACTCTCACATGGGGAAACCCCACACTACCATCGGCGATGCATCGTTTCACTGCTGAGTTCGGGATGGGATCAGGTGGTTCCAATGCTCTATGGTCGTCAAGAAATTCGGGAGCCAGGTCGTGGGCCTTTGCAGGTTCACGCTCCAGCGAATGGGTATGCGATAGTTTGTGTGTTGCTCTCGAACTTTCGGTTCATTGCGTCTTCACACACCGCAATCTGATGCTCTCTCGAGTAGTCAAATTGCTTGGGTGTTATATGGTCAAGCCTCACGGGCAATTAGTATTGGTTAGCTCAACGCCTCACAGCGCTTACACACCCAACCTATCAACGTCGTAGTCTTCGACGGCCCTTCAGGGGACTCAAGGTCCCAGTGAGATCTCATCTTGAGGCTAGTTTCCCGCTTAGATGCTTTCAGCGGTTATCTATTCCGAACATAGCTACCCGGCAATGCCACTGGCGTGACAACCGGAACACCAGAGGTTCGTCCACTCCGGTCCTCTCGTACTAGGAGCAGCCCCTCTCAAATCTCAAACGTCCACGGCAGATAGGGACCGAACTGTCTCACGACGTTCTAAACCCAGCTCGCGTACCACTTTAAATGGCGAACAGCCATACCCTTGGGACCGGCTTCAGCCCCAGGATGTGATGAGCCGACATCGAGGTGCCAAACACCGCCGTCGATATGAACTCTTGGGCGGTATCAGCCTGTTATCCCCGGAGTACCTTTTATCCGTTGAGCGATGGCCCTTCCATACAGAACCACCGGATCACTAAGACCTACTTTCGTACCTGCTCGACGTGTCTGTCTCGCAGTCAAGCGCGCTTTTGCCTTTATACTCTACGACCGATTTCCGACCGGTCTGAGCGCACCTTCGTACTCCTCCGTTACTCTTTAGGAGGAGACCGCCCCAGTCAAACTACCCACCATACACTGTCCTCGATCCGGATAACGGACCTGAGTTAGAACCTCAAAGTTGCCAGGGTGGTATTTCAAGGTTGGCTCCACGCGAACTGGCGTCCACGCTTCAAAGCCTCCCACCTATCCTACACAAGCAAATTCAAAGTCCAGTGCAAAGCTATAGTAAAGGTTCACGGGGTCTTTCCGTCTAGCCGCGGATACACTGCATCTTCACAGCGATTTCAATTTCACTGAGTCTCGGGTGGAGACAGCGCCGCCATCGTTACGCCATTCGTGCAGGTCGGAACTTACCCGACAAGGAATTTCGCTACCTTAGGACCGTTATAGTTACGGCCGCCGTTTACCGGGGCTTCGATCAAGAGCTTCGCGTTAGCTAACCCCATCAATTAACCTTCCGGCACCGGGCAGGCGTCACACCCTATACGTCCACTTTCGTGTTTGCAGAGTGCTGTGTTTTTAATAAACAGTCGCAGCGGCCTGGTATCTTCGACCGGCATGGGCTTACGGAGCAAGTCCTTCACCCTCACCGGCGCACCTTCTCCCGAAGTTACGGTGCCATTTTGCCTAGTTCCTTCACCCGAGTTCTCTCAAGCGCCTTGGTATTCTCTACCCAACCACCTGTGTCGGTTTGGGGTACGGTTCCTGGTTACCTGAAGCTTAGAAGCTTTTCTTGGAAGCATGGCATCAACCACTTCGTGTTCTAAAAGAACACTCGTCATCAGCTCTCGGCCTTGGAATCCCGGATTTACCTAAGATTCCAGCCTACCACCTTAAACTTGGACAACCAACGCCAAGCTGGCCTAGCCTTCTCCGTCCCTCCATCGCAATAACCAGAAGTACAGGAATATTAACCTGTTTTCCATCGACTACGCTTTTCAGCCTCGCCTTAGGGACCGACTAACCCTGCGTCGATTAACGTTGCGCAGGAAACCTTGGTCTTTCGGCGTGGGTGTTTTTCACACCCATTGTCGTTACTCATGTCAGCATTCGCACTTCTGATACCTCCAGCAAGCTTCTCAACTCACCTTCACAGGCTTACAGAACGCTCCTCTACCGCATCACCTAAGTGATACCCGTAGCTTCGGTGTATGGTTTGAGCCCCGTTACATCTTCCGCGCAGGCCGACTCGACTAGTGAGCTATTACGCTTTCTTTAAAGGGTGGCTGCTTCTAAGCCAACCTCCTAGCTGTCTAAGCCTTCCCACATCGTTTCCCACTTAACCATAACTTTGGGACCTTAGCTGACGGTCTGGGTTGTTTCCCTTTTCACGACGGACGTTAGCACCCGCCGTGTGTCTCCCATGCTCGGCACTTGTAGGTATTCGGAGTTTGCATCGGTTTGGTAAGTCGGGATGACCCCCTAGCCGAAACAGTGCTCTACCCCCTACAGTGATACATGAGGCGCTACCTAAATAGCTTTCGAGGAGAACCAGCTATCTCCGAGCTTGATTAGCCTTTCACTCCGATCCACAGGTCATCCGCTAACTTTTCAACGGTAGTCGGTTCGGTCCTCCAGTTAGTGTTACCCAACCTTCAACCTGCCCATGGATAGATCGCCCGGTTTCGGGTCTATTCCCAGCGACTAGACGCCCTATTAAGACTCGCTTTCGCTACGCCTCCCCTATTCGGTTAAGCTCGCCACTGAAAATAAGTCGCTGACCCATTATACAAAAGGTACGCAGTCACCCAACAAAGTGGGCTCCCACTGCTTGTACGCATACGGTTTCAGGATCTATTTCACTCCCCTCTCCGGGGTTCTTTTCGCCTTTCCCTCACGGTACTAGTTCACTATCGGTCAGTCAGTAGTATTTAGCCTTGGAGGATGGTCCCCCCATATTCAGACAAAGTTTCTCGTGCTCCGTCCTACTCGATTTCATGACCAAGAGATTTTCGCGTACAGGGCTATCACCCACTATGGCCGCACTTTCCAGAGCGTTCCGCTAATCTCAAAGCCACTTAAGGGCTAGTCCCCGTTCGCTCGCCACTACTAAGGGAATCTCGGTTGATTTCTTTTCCTCAGGGTACTTAGATGTTTCAGTTCCCCTGGTTCGCTTCTTAAGCCTATGTATTCAGCTTAAGATACCTAACTTATGTTAGGTGGGTTCCCCCATTCAGACATCTCCGGATCACAGTCTGTTTGCCGACTCCCCGAAGCTTTTCGCAGGCTACCACGTCTTTCATCGCCTCTGACTGCCAAGGCATCCACCGTATGCGCTTCTTCACTTGACCATATAACCCCAAGCAATCTGGTTATACTGTGAAGACGACATTCGCCGAAAATTCGCGATTAAACTCACAAATTTTACCTTAGCCTGATCCGTTACCAGTGAAAGTAACGTTCAGTCTATCTTTCTATCACATACCCAAATTTTTAAAGAACGATCTAGCCAAAGACTAGAAATCAACATTCACCATGATCACCATGGAATGCTCATTTCTAAGCTTTCAACAAACAGAAGCAGTAGTGGTGGAGCCAAACGGGATCGAACCGTTGACCTCCTGCGTGCAAGGCAGGCGCTCTCCCAGCTGAGCTATGGCCCCGTATTGCTACAGGTTCCCACACAAAAATTGGTGGGTCTGGGCAGATTCGAACTGCCGACCTCACCCTTATCAGGGGTGCGCTCTAACCAACTGAGCTACAGACCCAATTTCGGGCTGCTTCTTATCGTCTTCTTCAATGAATCAAGCAATTCGTGTGGGAACTTATGGAGCAGCTGATGTCGTCGATTAAGGAGGTGATCCAGCCGCAGGTTCCCCTACGGCTACCTTGTTACGACTTCACCCCAGTCATGAATCACACCGTGGTAACCGTCCTCCCGAAGGTTAGACTAGCTACTTCTGGTGCAACCCACTCCCATGGTGTGACGGGCGGTGTGTACAAGGCCCGGGAACGTATTCACCGCGACATTCTGATTCGCGATTACTAGCGATTCCGACTTCACGCAGTCGAGTTGCAGACTGCGATCCGGACTACGATCGGTTTTGTGGGATTAGCTCCACCTCGCGGCTTGGCAACCCTCTGTACCGACCATTGTAGCACGTGTGTAGCCCAGGCCGTAAGGGCCATGATGACTTGACGTCATCCCCACCTTCCTCCGGTTTGTCACCGGCAGTCTCCTTAGAGTGCCCACCATTACGTGCTGGTAACTAAGGACAAGGGTTGCGCTCGTTACGGGACTTAACCCAACATCTCACGACACGAGCTGACGACAGCCATGCAGCACCTGTCTCAATGTTCCCGAAGGCACCAATCCATCTCTGGAAAGTTCATTGGATGTCAAGGCCTGGTAAGGTTCTTCGCGTTGCTTCGAATTAAACCACATGCTCCACCGCTTGTGCGGGCCCCCGTCAATTCATTTGAGTTTTAACCTTGCGGCCGTACTCCCCAGGCGGTCAACTTAATGCGTTAGCTGCGCCACTAAGAGCTCAAGGCTCCCAACGGCTAGTTGACATCGTTTACGGCGTGGACTACCAGGGTATCTAATCCTGTTTGCTCCCCACGCTTTCGCACCTCAGTGTCAGTATCAGTCCAGGTGGTCGCCTTCGCCACTGGTGTTCCTTCCTATATCTACGCATTTCACCGCTACACAGGAAATTCCACCACCCTCTACCATACTCTAGCTTGTCAGTTTTGAATGCAGTTCCCAGGTTGAGCCCGGGGCTTTCACATCCAACTTAACAAACCACCTACGCGCGCTTTACGCCCAGTAATTCCGATTAACGCTTGCACCCTCTGTATTACCGCGGCTGCTGGCACAGAGTTAGCCGGTGCTTATTCTGTCGGTAACGTCAAAACAGCAAAGTATTAATTTACTGCCCTTCCTCCCAACTTAAAGTGCTTTACAATCCGAAGACCTTCTTCACACACGCGGCATGGCTGGATCAGGCTTTCGCCCATTGTCCAATATTCCCCACTGCTGCCTCCCGTAGGAGTCTGGACCGTGTCTCAGTTCCAGTGTGACTGATCATCCTCTCAGACCAGTTACGGATCGTCGCCTTGGTGAGCCATTACCTCACCAACTAGCTAATCCGACCTAGGCTCATCTGATAGCGCAAGGCCCGAAGGTCCCCTGCTTTCTCCCGTAGGACGTATGCGGTATTAGCGTCCGTTTCCGAGCGTTATCCCCCACTACCAGGCAGATTCCTAGGCATTACTCACCCGTCCGCCGCTCTCAAGAGAAGCAAGCTTCTCTCTACCGCTCGACTTGCATGTGTTAGGCCTGCCGCCAGCGTTCAATCTGAGCCATGATCAAACTCTTCAGTTCAAACATCTTTGGGTTTTTAAGAAACCCTAAACTTGGCTCAGCAATCGTTGGTTACATCTTTGATTTCTCGCGGAGTAACTTGTGATGCTGATAATCTTGTTGACTATCAGTCTGACTCCACAAGCACCCACACGAATTGCTTGATTCAGTTGTTAAAGAGCGGTGGTTAAGATCTTTCGTCTCAACCGAGGCGCGCATTCTACAGCGCCCTCTGTATCTGTCAAGCGGTTATTTTCCGAAGTTTTCAAAGTTTCCTTTGCAACTTCAACCACTTGCGCTTCCGATCTCTCGTTAGCGGGAGGCGAATTCTACAGCGTTACTCGCTGCTGTCAACACCTCTTTTTCTCCGCTTTCGACCGAGACGATCGAATCGTCAAAAGAGCCCAACAACACCGCTCTTTCAACTCCTTCTGGGCTTCGATGATCTGAAGCAACTCGCTGCCGAAAACTGCGTAACTCTTTGTTTACCAAGGAGTTTTCCGTTTCGACTGCGCCGGAAGTGGGGCGAATTATAGACTTCCAGAATCTGCCGTCAACCCTTTATTACGCTTTTCTTTCAGCAGATGACTTTTTAGCGGTTAAACGTGGAATTCGGCGGGTTACAGGTGGCAAGCGCAGCACTAATAGCAACACCCCAATAGAGGCATAGACCGCCCACTCCTTTAGATCAGCACGCACAATCCACAACATATGCAGCAATCCGAGCCCGAGAACGATATAGACCAACCGGTGCAACTTTTTCCAGCGAGCCCCCAAACGTCGCTGACTGTAGCGATTGGAGGTCAACGCCAACGCCAACAAACAAAGGAAGCCAAGCGTCCCTACAATAATGTACGGCCGCTTGCGCAACTCGACACCCAGCTGGGACCAATCGAAACCAAGAATGAACGCCGTATAGCCGCTCAAATGCAGAACCACGTAAGCGAAGCACCACAACCCCAGTTGCCGACGGACAGCAATCCACCCCGCCCACCCGGTGAGTTTCTGCAAAGGCGCCATGCTCAAACCAATAAGCAACAGCACAAGTGTCCCCAGCCCCAACCGATCAACCAGTACCTTGCCCGGATCCGGCCCCAGCACATCCGCCCAAGCCTGATAGAGCCAAAGCAACGGCCAAACCGCCGCTGCGATAAAGACACCCACTCGCCACAACGGATATCGCATCAGTAATTCTTCCGCAGATCGAGCCCTGTATATAAAGAAGCGACTTCATCCGAGTAGCCGTTGAACATCTGAGTGTCGCGGACATTGGGCTTGAACAGACCGCTCGGCAATCGCCGCTCCCGAGCCTGCGTCCAGCGCGGATGATCGACTGTCGGGTTCACGTTGGCATAGAAGCCGTACTCGTCCGCAGCAATGCTCTGCCAGGTAGTTTTCGGCTGTTCGCTGACCAGGCTGATCCGCACGATGGACTTGATGCTCTTGAAGCCGTACTTCCACGGCACCACCAAACGCAGAGGCGCGCCGTTCTGGTTAGGCAACTCGCGCCCATACATGCCCACCGCAAGAATGGCCAACGGGTTCATCGCCTCATCCAGCCTTAGCCCTTCTACATAAGGCCAGTCGATCAAGGCAAAACCGGAGCGCTGCCCCGGCATGGTCTTCGGATCCTGCAGGGTTTCGAAGCGAATGAACCTGGCCCTGGAGGTCGGCTCTACTTCCTTGAGCAAGGCCGATAGGGGAAAACCGATCCACGGGATGACCATCGACCAGGCCTCCACGCAGCGAAGACGATAAATACGCTCTTCCAACTGGTAGGGCTTCATGAAGTCTTCCAGCGCATAGCGACCCGGCTTGCCCACCTCCCCGTCCACCACCACGCTCCAGGGTTCAGTTTTCAGCGCACCAGCGTTGGCCGCCGGATCACCTTTGTCGGTACCGAACTCATAGAAGTTGTTGTAGTGGGTCGCATCGTTGAAGGGCGTGATCGCTTCATCCTTGACGTTGATCGCTCCCCACTTGGTAGAAGGAAGTTTCCCGGCAAACCAGGAAGGCGCCTTGCCGGGCTCGACATCCGGATAGCGCGCGGCATCGTCCGCGCTGACCCAGCTCGGCAAGCTGCTCACAGCCAAACCGGCAACGGCAGCACCCAGTACATTTCGACGAGATAGATAGAGGGATTCAGGCGTAACGTCCGACTCACGGCAGTCAGACGTCTTGGGGACTTTGATCAGCATGGCAACTCCGCAGCATTGGAGGACAGATGTACCAATAGACTGCGGAGTATGAGGGAAATTACGTGTTTTTGTGCCGGCGAAGACGTAACAGATATTGAACCGGACCCGATGCTGCATAGGCGAGGAAAACCAGCAGCAGGATGCGCGGCGGATCGCTGAACACAACGGCGAACACCAATACGACAGCAAGGATCGCCACGAAAGGTACACGCCCTTTCAGGTCCAGCTCCTTGAAGCTGTTGTACTTGATGTTGCTGACCATCAGCATGCCGGCGGCCGCGACCAATAGTGCTACCAGGAAAGACATCTTGGAGCCCTGGATGCCGTAATCACTGAATGCCCAGACAATGCCTGCAACCACACCCGCTGCTGCCGGACTGGCCAAGCCAATGAAATAACGCTTGTCAGCGGTGCCCACCTGGGTGTTGAAGCGAGCCAGACGCAGCGCAGCGCCAGCGACATAAATGAAGGCGACCATCCAGCCGACCTTGCCCATGTCGCCCAAGGCCCAGCCAAATGCCAGCAATGCCGGTGCGACACCAAAGGCGACCATATCGGACAGCGAGTCGTACTCGGCACCGAAGGCACTTTGCGTGTTGGTCATCCGGGCAACACGACCGTCAAGACCGTCGAGCACCATGGCAACGAAAATCGCAATCGCGGCAAACGCAAAATACTTGCTCGCGCCAATCGCATCACCGGCACTCAAGGCGCTCTGGGCACTCATCGAATTGATGATGGAGTAAAACCCTGCGAACAGGTTCGCAGTGGTGAAAAGATTCGGCAGAAGATAGATACCACGATGCCGGACTTTACGACCTTCAGCGTCATGCCCTTCTTCGATGTGTTCATCGATGGGCAGCAGGCTTTCGGCGTCAGAAGCCTGGTTTGGCTCTTCGGGACGTTCGCTCATGGACATTACCTTGCAACGGGGTGGAAAGTTTCGACAGGTGTCTGAGGACGACGGTTCGGCCGCAAACGATGCAGCTTTATACCAGAAGCGGCCTCCCAAACGAAAAAACGCGGCCTAGGCCGCGTTTTTCGTACAAGTGCGCGACTTAGTTTTTGGCTTTGTCGACGATCTTGTTGGCACCGATCCACGGCATCATGGAGCGCAGTTGCTCGCCGATGATTTCGATACCGTGAGCGGCGTTGTTACGACGCTTGGCGGTCATCGAAGGATAGCCGGTTGCGCCTTCGCTGATGAACATCTTGGCGTATTCGCCGTCCTGAATACGTTTCAGAGCGTTGCGCATGGCCTGACGGGATTCGGCGTTGATCACTTCCGGACCGGTCACGTACTCGCCGTACTCGGCGTTGTTGGAGATCGAGTAGTTCATGTTGGCGATACCGCCTTCGTACATGAGGTCAACGATCAACTTCAGTTCGTGCAGGCACTCGAAGTAGGCCATTTCTGGCGCGTAGCCAGCTTCAACCAGGGTTTCGAAACCGGCTTTTACCAGTTCAACGGTACCGCCGCACAGAACGGCTTGTTCGCCGAACAGGTCGGTTTCGGTCTCGTCCTTGAAGGTGGTTTCGATGATGCCGGTACGACCACCGCCAACGCCAGCAGCGTAGGACAACGCAACGTTTTTGGCGTTGCCGGAAGCATCCTGATAGATAGCGATCAGGTCAGGGATACCGCCGCCTTTGACGAACTCGGAACGCACGGTGTGACCCGGTGCTTTCGGCGCGATCATGATCACGTCGAGGTCAGCGCGCGGAACAACCTGGTTGTAGTGGATCGCGAAACCGTGGGAGAAGGCCAGGGTGGCGCCTTTCTTGATGTTCGGCTCGATTTCGTTTTTGTACAGGGCGGACTGGAACTCGTCCGGGGTCAGGATCATGACCAGGTCGGCAGCAGCAACAGCGGAAGCAACGTCAGTCACTTTCAGGCCGTGAGCTTCTGCTTTGGCAACAGTCGCCGAACCTTTACGCAGGCCAACAGTGACATCAACGCCGGAGTCTTTCAGGTTGCACGCTTGAGCGTGACCCTGGGAGCCGTAACCGATGATGGCAACTTTCTTGCCCTGGATGATCGACAGGTCGCAGTCTTTTTCGTAATAAACTTTCATGAAATTCCCCTATATATCCAGGCCGTTCAGGCCATTCGCTAATTTGGTTTAGATGCTGAGTACTTTGTCGCCGCGGGCGATACCGGTTACGCCGCTACGGACGGTTTCCAGAATCGACGCGGTGCCAATGGACTGAATGAAGCTGTCGAGCTTGTCGCTGGTACCGGTCAATTGAACGGTATACACGCTAGCGCTGACATCGACGATCTGCCCACGGTAAATATCGGTGGTGCGCTTGATCTCGGCGCGCTGGGCGCCGGTGGCCTTGACCTTGACCAGCATCAGTTCGCGCTCGATGTGAGCACTTTCCGACAGGTCGACCAGTTTGACCACTTCAATCAGCTTGTTCAGGTTCTTGGTGATCTGCTCGATGATCTCATCGTGGCCCACTGTGGTCAGCGTCAGACGCGACAGGGTCGGGTCTTCCGTCGGCGCCACGGTCAGGCTTTCGATGTTGTAGTTGCGCTGCGAGAACAGGCCGACTACGCGAGACAGAGCGCCGGGTTCGTTTTCCAGAAGCAAGGAAATAATGTGCCGCATGATTAAGTACGCTCCGTCTTGCTCAGCCACATATCGCGCATGGAGCCGTCTTTGATCTGCATCGGATAGACGTGCTCGCTGGTATCAACCGAAACATCGATGATCACCAGACGATCTTTCATGGCGAACGCTTCTTCCATCTTCGACTTCAAATCTTTCGAATCGGTGATGCGCACGCCGATGTGACCGTAAGCTTCTGCGAGTTTGACGAAGTCCGGCAGCGATTCCATGTAGGAATGCGAGTGACGGCTGCCGTAACTCATGTCCTGCCATTGGCGAACCATACCCAGAACACCGTTGTTCAGGATGACGATTTTTACCGGCAAACCGTACTGCAGGCAGGTCGACAATTCCTGAATGTTCATCTGGATACTGCCCTCGCCCGTTACGCAGACGACATCAGCATCCGGAAAGCTCAACTTGATGCCCATGGCCGCTGGAAAACCGAAGCCCATGGTGCCCAGGCCACCGGAGTTGATCCAGCGATTAGGCTTGTTGAACTTGTAGTACTGCGCCGCGAACATCTGGTGCTGGCCCACGTCGGAGGCAACGAAAGCATCGCCCTTGGTCACTTCGCACAGGGTTTCAACGACGGTCTGCGGCTTGATGACGCTGCCGTCGCCCTTGTCGTAAGGGAACAAGCCGCGATCACCGCGCCATTCATCAACCTGCTTCCACCAGCTGGCAACGGACTCCTTGTTCGGGGTCTCGCCGATTTCCTTGAGGATCGCGACCATTTCGGTCAGGACGCTCTCGACCGGACCGACGATAGGCACGTCGGCCTTGATGGTCTTGGAGATCGAAGCCGGGTCGATGTCGATGTGAATGATCTTGGCATTCGGGCAGAACTTCGCCGGGCCGTTGATCACGCGATCGTCGAAACGCGCGCCGACTGCGAGGATCACGTCAGCATGGTGCATCGCCAGGTTAGCGGTGTAGCTGCCGTGCATGCCGAGCATGCCGATGAACTGACGGTCGGTGCCAGGGTAGGCACCCAAGCCCATCAAGGTATTGGTCACTGGCAGGTTGAGCATCTTCGCCAATTCGGTCAGCGGCGCGGAGCCACCACCGAGGATCACACCGCCGCCTGCGTACATCACAGGACGCTTGGCCGCCAACAGCATTTCGGCTGCCTTGCGGATTTGCCCGGAGTGACCGCGAACGGCCGGGCTGTAGGAACGCAGCTTGGCTTTTTTCGGGAAGATGTATTCGAACTTCTCGGCCGGGTTGGTCATGTCTTTCGGGATATCGACAACGACTGGACCAGGACGACCGGATTGCGCCAGGTAGAACGCCTTCTTCATGACTTCCGGGATTTCCGAGGCGTGCTTGATCATGAAGCTGTGCTTCACGATCGGCCGGGAGATACCGATCATGTCGGTTTCCTGGAACGCATCGGTGCCAACCATGGTGCTAGGCACCTGGCCGGAAATGACCACCATCGGAATGGAGTCCATGTAGGCCGTGGCAATACCGGTGATGGCGTTGGTTGCGCCCGGGCCGGAAGTCACCAGTACCACGCCGGCTTTACCGGTGGCACGGGCATAGCCGTCAGCCATATGGGTCGCAGCCTGCTCGTGACGAACCAGGATGTGGGTCACTTCCGGTTCTTTGAACAGGGCATCGTAGACATGAAGAAGAGCACCACCCGGGTACCCGTAGATATATTTGACGCCTTCGTCACGCAAAAAGCGGACGAGCATCTCACCGCCAGATAAAAGCTCCACGTTGTTCACCTCTAAAACGCCAGAATACCGCCCACATGAAAGAGGACGGGTCTTAATAGGTTTACTTCTCGGCAGAGCATGAGCGACGGTGGTCGCCGACTACGTCAGCACTGACTGAGCAAGTATTGGGATCGTCCCAAGTGTTGCGGGCCTTTCCCACCCAGCGCGAGGTAACGCGTTGCGGGTGTAACAGGTCGGCGCGGATGTGCGCCTCATGATCTACCGAGTGGGTCTGCTTCTGGCAGTCCCTCTACAGCGGACTTTGGATTCTTCTGTTTCGTCCCCTGCAAGTCAAGTCGTCAATGTGCTTTATTGAAGTAAGCACATGAGAAAGCAAGAAAAAACCGCGAAACAGCAACTGTGTTAGCTTCAATTGCGCAACCCACTACAAGGAAATGGCATGCGAACGTTTTTCCTGACCGCCAGCCTGCTGATGGGCATCAGCCCTGTGTCCATGGCTGCACAGATTTACACATGGGTCGATGAGCGGGGTGTTACCCACTTCGATGCGCAACCACCCCAGGGCCGGGAAGCCACGACCGTGGTCACGCCCTCCCCCTCTGCGAGCAAGCCGTCTACGCTGCCACGCAGCAGCGCCATCGGCGATCAACAGGCCATCGATAAGACAGTGAAAAAACAGGTCGCCGAGCAGCAAGCCCAACTGAAGGTGTTCTGCGAGCAGGCGCGGACGAACCTGGCTCAACTGCAGAACAATCCGCGATTACGGGAGGATGTCGAGGGTGAGATGCGCCGCCTGACCGACGAGCAACGTCAGGACCGCACCGCCGAAGCACAGCGACAGATCGCCGAGAACTGTCAGTAATCATTTGTCGGGGCCTGTAGGAGCTGTCGAGTGAAACGAGGCTGCGATCTTTTGACGTTGCTATCAAAAAACAAAATCAAAAGATCGCAGCCTCGTTTCACTCGACAGCTCCTACAAAGGACCGAGGTCAGCGGGAGGCGGTGATCAGCAGGTCGAACTCTTTGAGCAGTACCTGCAACTGCCGATCCTTGCCCTGAACATTGCGGGCGGCGAAGACCATTTCGGCCATCTCCTGAATGCCCGAGGCATTGGGCAACGGTAAATCCTGCTCCAGGATTACTTTCATGCGCGGCAGGAAAATCCATTGCAGCCACTGCTCGAAATCCAGCGTATCGACCGAAAAGGGCTCGACACTGGACAGCGCTTCGGCGGAGGGCGAGACATCGTCCCACCATCCCTGAACGCGCAGCTCACGCTCGATCAACAGCAACTGCTCGGCAATTTTCGGAAAGCGTATGTCCATCACGACGTAACCTTGGCCTTCTGACGGGCCAGTGATGCACCTGTGGAATCACCCTGTTTCTCACGTGCTTGCGCGATCAATTCCCACAGGCTGGCCTGAAGCGCAGGACGACCATTGGCTAACGTCAGACCCCGACGAGCGAACTGTTCGGCTTGGGCTGCATCGCCTTGAGCCATGCGCACCTGAGCCAGACGATAAAGCACTTGCGGCTCGCGGGGCGCAACACGCTGGGCGCGTTCGAGACTGGAAGAGGCACCGTTAAGGTCTCCACCGGCCTGTTGCTGCTGTGCGGTGGTCAGCAATGCCAACACCGGACCGTCCAGTTGCTCATCGGCGGACAGGCCACCGGCGCTTGAGGAAGGAATCCCGCTCGGCGTCGACGGCATGCTGTAGCTGCCCTGATTGATCGGCGCCGACTGGACCGGCGAGGTGTCGATCGGCCCCGGAGTAATCGGGCCAGGGGTGATCGGCGAAGTACTGATCGGCGCCGACACTGCACCGCCACCCGGTACCATCACCACGACGCCGGTATCACCTTGCGGAATCGCCTGGGTCTGGGATTGCACAGGACGTTTAACCGTCGTCTGACGATAACCGCCATTCGCCGACACCCGTTCACTGTTGGACACGGCACTGCCGGAATCCACAACCGGGATCGAACCGCGCTGTACGCTGGAGCAACCGCTGAGCAAAGCCACGGCGGCAACCGCTGGAATCAACCATTTGTTCACTTGAAACCCTCTTTGCTTAATTCATCCAGCCCTTGACCCAATCCATCACCGTTTCGCCGGAAACAGGGCTTTCGCCACCGCAAGCGGCGCCGGGAGGCGGTTCGCTGCCACGAATATACGGCATCTGCACGGCGCCTGGGCAGCTGGCATCAGAGCCTTGTCCCGTATGTGAATCGACCCAGGCCTGAACCACGTTGTCTGGCTGCGGCATGTCCAGTGGCAACGGATCGGCCTTGCGCATGAAACTGGTCCAGACCTGCAACGCGCCGGTGGCGCCGGTGAACGGTGTCTTGCCGTTATCGTCGCGACCCAGCCACACCACCGCCAGCAAATCCTGACTGAAACCGGCGAACCAGCTGTCTCGCGAATCGTTACTGGTACCGGTCTTGCCGGCCAGCGTCAGGGTTTTCGGCAACACGTTGTAGACCGAACTGCCGGTGCCTTCACGCATGACTCGCTGCATGGCGCTCTGGACCAGGTAAATAGAAGCCGGATCGAAACGCTGCTGAATCTGGAACGGATACCGTTTGAGCGGCTCGCCTTCGGCCGTCAGTACGCTGCGAATCCCGCGCATCGGCGTATTGAACCCACCGTTGGCGAGGGTCTGGTACATGGTCGCCACTTCGATCGGGGTCATACCGCCGGCACCCAGCAGCATCGACGGGAATGCCGGGAATTCGCGACTCACACCCAGGCGAGCCACGGTCTTCAAGACATTCGGCACGCCCACCGCCAACCCGAGACGCGCAGTCGACAGGTTGTAGGAATGCGCCAGGCCTTGATACAGGAAAACCGTGCCATGGGAACGGCGATCATAGTTCTGCGGTTTCCAGACCTGACCATCAGCGCCTTTCACCGAGAAAGATTCGTCCGACAGCCAACTGGTCAATGTGTACTGGCTCGGCTTCTCAAGGGCTGTCAGATAAACCGCCGGTTTGATCAACGAGCCGATCGGTCGCACAGCATCCAGCGCCCGGTTGAAGCCGGCGAAGCTCGCCTGACGACTGCCGATCATGGCCTGGACTTCACCGGTTTCCGGGTTGGTGACGACCATCGCGGCTTCAACATCATCGGAACCTTTGCGTCCGGACAAACGCTTGAACGTATCGTTGACCGACGCTTCGGCTTTCATCTGCAGAATCGGGTCGAAGCTGGTGAAGATCCGCAGACCTTCTTCGGTCAAGTCTTCATCGCGATAGTCTTCGCGCAACTGACGTTTAACCAGGTCGATAAAACCAGGGAACGAACTGTCGGCCAACTTGCCGCGCGTCGTCACGCCCAGCGGCATTTTCTTCGCAGCCGCGACCTGCTCGGCGGTGGCGACGCCTTGTTGCTCAAGCACATCGAGCACCAGGTTGCGCCGCTCGAGCGCCCGCTCCGGGTTGCGACGCGGGTTGTAATAGGACGGGCCCTTGACCATGCCCACCAGCATGGCGACTTGATGCAGTTTCAACTCGGACAACGGCTGCCCGAAGAAGAACTGACTGGCCAGACCGAAACCGTGGACCGCACGCTGGCCATCCTGACCGACGAACACTTCATTGAGGTAAGCCTCAAGAATTTCCCGTTTGTCGTAATGCAACTCCAGCAACATCGCCATCATGGCTTCGGTGAGTTTGCGGGTCAGGCTGCGTTCGCTGGTCAGGTAGAAATTCTTCACCAACTGTTGCGTCAGCGTACTACCGCCCTGGGTCATCTTGCCGCCAGAGGTGTTGACCCAGATGGCGCGGACAATCGACTTCGGCGACACGCCCCAGTGGCTATAGAAGTCCCGGTCTTCCACAGCGACCAGGGTTTCCAGCAGATACGGCGGGACTTGATCAAGCTTGATCAGAATGCGGTCTTCGAGATTTTTCGGGTAAATCCCGCCGATCATCAGCGGCTCCAACCGCACCACCGACAGCTTCGAACCGTTGGTCGCCGAAAGCTCGGCCACGTAATCGCCGGAAAACCGTACGCGCACGGGCTGGGCCTTCTCCAGGCCTTCATAAAACTGGAAGCCACGGGTGTTCAAGTCAACGGTGTTGCCATTGACCGTCGCCGCGCCGGGGCCGTTGCTCACGCTTTCGCGACGATAGCCCAAGGCATCGAGCTCGGTGAGGAAGTCATCCTTGCTCAGCTTCTGGCCGGTGAACAGCTCCAGAGGGCGCGCATACACCTTGGCTGGAATGGTCCAGCGCTTGCCGGAGAACTTCTCCTGGACGATGGCGTCGAGGTACACCGCGAATCCGGCGAGCACCACGAGGCCGACCAGGCTGAGTTTAAGGGCCCAGCCCAGCCAGGGGCTCAGGCCTCTGGAAGGTGGTTTTTTGGGGGTGCGGGGGGATCGAGTACGAGTCATGGCGCCGGATTATACGCACTTTATTCATACTCAACAGGAGCCCTCCGAGGTTTGCGTCAGGCGGACTTGCGGCCATAATGGCGGCCGTGAATTTTCCCAGACTCTGAAGGAATGCCTGTGAGCCAGTCCCTGATCGCCGCCCTGCAAAACCCGGCCCTTTACCCGCATCCGGTAGACGGGTTTCAGGTCATCGAAACCCACATTTCCTGGGTCATCCTCACAGGCCCGTTTGCTTATAAAGTGAAGAAACCGGTTAATTTCGGCTTCCTCGACTTCACCAGTCTTGATGCACGCGAGCATTTCTGTGGCGAAGAGCTGCGCCTGAACCAGCGTCTGACTAATGATTTGTATCTTGAAGTGTTGCCAATCACCGGCAGCGCTGAAGCCCCGCAACTGGGTGGCGCCGGCCCGGTCGTCGATTACGCGCTGAAAATGCGTCAATTCCCACAAAGCCAGTTGCTCAGCACGCTGCAGGCCAACGGCGAATTGACCACCGTGCACATCGACGAGATGGCCGAACAGATTGCTCAATTCCACCTCACCGCGCCAAAAGTGCCTGCCGAACATGAAGCCGGCACCCCGGACAGCGTGATGGCGCCGGTACGCCAGAACTTCGAACAGATCCGTCCGTTCCTCAGCGACAAGGCCGATCTGCTGCAACTTGAGGCTTTGGAAGCCTGGGCCGAAAGCAGCTTCGAACGCCTCAAGCCGCTGTTTGCCCAGCGCAAGGCTGAAGGCTTTATCCGCGAATGCCACGGTGATATCCACCTGGGCAACGCCACCGTGATCGATGGCAAGGTCGTGATCTTCGACTGCATCGAGTTCAACGAACCGTTCCGCTTCACCGACGTCTATGCAGACACCGGCTTCCTGGCGATGGACCTTGAAGACCGCGGCCTGAAAAGCCTGGCACGTCGCTTCATCAGCCAATACCTGGAGTTGACCGGCGATTACCAGGGCCTGGAACTGCTGAACTTCTATAAAGCCTACCGTGCGCTGGTTCGCGCCAAGGTCAGCCTGTTCAGCATGCCGGCCGAAGCCGACCCGGTGCAGCGCGCCACCACCCTGCGCCAGTACCGCAACTACGCCAACCTGGCGGAAAGCTACAGCACCATTCCTTCGCGTTTCATGGCCATCACCCACGGCGTTTCCGCTGTCGGCAAAAGTCATGTGGCCATGCGTCTGGTGGAAGCGTTGGGCGCGATTCGCCTGCGCTCCGATGTAGAACGCAAACGCCTGTTCGGCGAGCAAACCGTTGCGAACGATCCGCAGGCCGGCATTTATAGCGCCGACGCCAGCGCCGCAACCTACACCCGCCTGCATGAAATCGCGGACGTGATCCTGCGTGCCGGCTTCCCGGTGGTGGTCGATGCCACTTACCTCAAGCGCGAACAGCGCGACGGCGCGGCAAAAATTGCCGAAGCCACCGGCGCGCCGTTCCTGATCCTTGATTGCGACGCACCACAAGCCGTGATCGAAAGTTGGCTGGCCCTGCGTCAGGCAGACAAAAAGGATCCGTCCGACGCCAACCTGGCCGTTATCGCGGCCCAGCAAGCGAATCGTGAAGCCCTGACGCCAGAGGAAATTCTGTGCAGCAAGCGCGTTCAGACCAATGAAAGCGGAACCCTCGACACCGTTGTTGCGCAAATTCGCCAACGCCTGCCGGGCCTGTAAGCAATATTTCAGCCGTGGAGCCTTCGCCGGCTTCACGGCTGTCAAATAGTGGCACTATACTGGCGTCATAAAACCAACAGGTGATGTGACATGAGCCAGCCCAAACTTCTCGACACCCCGCTTTATGCCTTGCTGCACAAAGACGACATCACAGGTTTCAACAACGAACGTCCAAAAGACGGACCTATCGACATGGTCGGTGGTGACTTCCGAGGCCTGGACCTGCGTGAGCTGAATGCTGATGGCGTCGACTTTACCAATGCCTATTTCCGTTCCGCCGACTTGCGCGGTATCGACTTCACTCGCTCCAAACTTGAAGGGGCAAGCCTGGCCCACGCACAGATCTCCGGCGCCTACTTTCCGCCAGAACTGAGTGCAGACGAAATACTGATGTCGATGAATTTCGGCACACGCCTGCGCTATCGCACCCGCTAACATCGCATCGCCTCCCTGACACGACGCGCCCCCCTGTGGGAGCGGGCTTGCTCGCGAAGACGTAGTGTCAGTCGACATGAATGTTGAAGGTTAAACTTTCGCGAGCAAGCCCGCGCCCCCATTAGTTATTTGCGTTGCCCTCCTCTACTGCATTGCCTCTTAGAAGCATTTGCTCCGAAACCGACCAAACAATCACGCTTTTCCTACTGATGGCTACACTCCTCAGAAGCTTGCCCACGCACCGTTCGGCCGTCGCAAGGAGGCTTGATGAATGATGAACTGCAGCACCTGAAGAATCTTGGCAAGACGTCGGCGCAATGGCTGCATGCCGTGGGCATCCACAGCGCCTCGGACTTGCGTCGCCTGGGTGCGGTGGATGCTTATCGGGCCGTGCGAACACGCGGGTTCCGGGCATCCAAGGTGTTGTTGTATGCGATCGAAGGCGCTTTGATGGACGTGCACTGGAACGACATTCCTGCCGAGCGCAAGGAAGCGTTGAATAAACAGCTGGAAGCTATCTCGTCACGCCACAAGAACTGAACGGGTGTAGCCGTCATGTACTTACTTGGGGAACAACCGGCCTACGCCGACGCATTGATCAACCGATTGCAGAATATTCCCGCCCGACTGCTGGAGCATTTGTCGCCTTGCGGCCCGGCGCTGGAATTGGCAGCGGTCGACAACCTGGCCGCCTTATTGCCTGGCAATCAACTGTTTGCGCTGAAAAGCGGCCTGCTGCATGGCTGTATCGACGAACGCCCACTGTTTTATCTGCATGAAGGCGATCTGGTCGGCTTGCGCCAGGACGCCGATTTGCCACGCTGTCGCTTGTGCTCGGATAGCCCACTGGCACTGACGCCGTATCTGCGATCCGACGTTTTCCAGCACATCTACGCCGACCCGGAACGCTCGGAGCTGTTCCTGCAATACCTGGCCGGCCAGACCGCGCTGTTGACCGACGCAGTCGCGCGCCTTAAACAACCCGAGTTTCGCAGCACCAACGGCTTTCAGCGTGTGGCGCGAGGCGACCTGCTGGTCCATCAGGGCGATGAGGCCGATCATGTGTTCGTCATCATCGAAGGGCACGCCGAAGCCTTTGTCGACGGACATAAAGTCGGCGATGTCCCAAGAAACGAGATCTTCGGCGCCCTGGCGGTGTTCACTGGTGAAAAGCGAAACGCCAGTGTGATCGCCAGCGAACCGAGCACCGTCATGCTGATTCCGAAAGACCAGTTTCTCACGCTGACCCGAAGCAATCCGAAGATCGCCCACGGCCTGATCGAGAGCATGGCCCAACGCATTGACCTGCTGAACAAGCAGATCACGCAGCTGAGTTCGCTCAAGCGAACACACTGAAACCCAATGATTACGGGGCTTCCCGGCAACCGGCAGGTGATTTTCAAATAAATGAAGAATCCACGGTTGACTTGGTAATGAGAATCGATATGATTAGCACAACTGGTCGCGAGACTGGTCGATATTTGAAAAGCCCTTGGTTCGGACTCTCAGATATCTCCTCATCAGGCTAATCACGGTTATTTGACCCGGCTCTTGCCGGGTCTTTTTTTGCCTGTCTGTAGGAGCCGGCTTGCTGGCGAATGCGTTCGCTCAGTCACTGCATTTATTGACAGACCCACTGCCTTCGCCAGCAAGCCGGCTCCTACAGGAGATCGGTGTAGTGCCCAACTACATACTCACTGATTGCCTTTCAGGGTTTGATCTTGGCGCATCTCGGCACAGTAATCCGGCGCCGGTGTGGCCGGTGTGTACCAGACGTAATCGGCCATCGCCGCCGTGACCTCACTGCCCTGCTGCGCCAGCATCAACACCGTGGGTTCCGGCGCTCCCAGGTCAAGTACATGAATCGGCACACCCACATCCTTGCGCGCGTGATAAGCGCCGGCAAACAGCAGCGACGGAGTGGGTGCTGCCAGCAGCCGCTCGGCCATGCGTCGATCACGTTGTTGCTGCACCGCGAGCATCGCCGGCATTTGCGAGGCGGGCAGCAGGCCGCAATGGGAATCGCTGATCTGGGCCAGCAATTCAGCCTTGACCGGTGCGGCATTGGCGCGAGCGCCGTTCAATGCCGGCGGTCTGGTGTAGAAAGCACGCACTTCGACGGTATCCAGATTGGCGGCCAGCAGTGGATACGGTTGGGTCAGGGCGAAACGGACGACCGGGCCGTAGAGATTCCAGTCCCAGCCAGGCTCCCAGGCCAATGCACCGGGCAGATCGGCGGGCAGCGTCGAGGTGTGGCGAACGTCATCTACGCGCAGTTGCTGATCCGGGGTGAGCATTTCCAGCAGCAGACTGCCTTGCGGGCGCTGCTCTCCCAGCACCTGCAATAACCAGCGTTGCAGTTCATGGTGATCGCGATTGTCATGCTGCTCACCCACGATCAACCGCGAAGGCTTGGCCAGTCGCAGCACCAGTTCCTGCGCCGTCAACGTCTGACCGCTGCGCACGTCGCGAATCTCGCCGACGACCGGTGGCGGCGTCGAAACATGCTGGCAAGCACTGAGCATCAGCACAGCCAGAATCACCATGACGCGCATGCACTCACTCCCCTCAAAACTCAGCGGGCGATAATCAGCGGATGCCCGCGCTCCGGGTGCTGTTGCACCAGCACTTCCAGCCCGAATACTGCCTTGAGCGGCTCCGGACGCAACACCTGCTCGGGTGTGTCGAGCGCTACCGGGCGCCCGCCTTCAAGCAGTAACAGGCGATCACAATAACGCGCCGCCAGGTTCAGATCATGCAGGATCACCAGCACCGCCGCGCCGCGATCAGCGAACTCGCGCACCGCTTGCAGGGTGGTGTGCTGGTGCAGCGGGTCGAGCATCGACGTCGGCTCATCGAGCAACAGCGTTTGCCCCGCTTCGCCCGGCCAGAGCTGCGCCAGCACCCGCGCCAGATGCACCCGCTGCCGTTCGCCGCCGGACAACGCCAGATAACTGCGACCACTCAGATGCCCGGCATCGGCGGCCTGTAACGCGGCGGCGACGATTTCGTCATCGCGGATCCGGCCAGTCTGATGCGGCAAGCGCCCCATACCGACGACTTCCTCGACGCGAAAGGCGAAGTCCAGGGTCGAGACTTGCGGCAATACCGCCAGACGCTGGGCTCGCTGTGCACCAGTCCAGTCACGCAACTCGCGGTCATCGAGCCACACGCTGCCATGATTCGCCGGCAACTCACCACACAAGGCACCCAGCAACGTACTTTTGCCGGCACCGTTAGGCCCCAGTACGCCGAGGACTTCCCCCGGATTGAGTTCAAGCGTGATGTCCGTCAGGACGATCTTGCGGCCCCGGCGGATTTGCAGATTTTGCGTTCGCAACATCAGGCACGCCCTCGGAGCAGTAAATAGAGGAAGAACGGTGCACCGATGAACGCGGTGACGATTCCGATCGGCAGTTCGGCGGGTGCCAGCGCCAGTCGCGCCACCAGATCGGCGAACAACAGGAGACTGGCGCCCGCCAGCACCGAGGCCGGCAACAACACCCGATGATCGGGACCTGCCAGCAGACGCACCAGATGCGGCACCACCAACCCGACAAATCCGATCATCCCCGCCGCCGCCACTGCCGCGCCGACACCCAACGCCGTGCAAAACACCAACTCGCGCTTGAGCTTTTCGACGTCGATGCCCAGGTGACCGGCCTCCGACTCTCCCAGCAGCAAGGCATTCAGGGCCTTGGCCCGACGCGGCAACCACAGCGCCACGCCGACACTGATCAGCAGCAACGGCCAGAGTCGCGAATAGCTGGCGCCATTGAGACTGCCCAGGTTCCAGAAGGTCAGCGTGCGCAGTGTCGCGTCGTCCGCCAGATAGGTGAACAGTCCCACGGCCGAGCCTGCCAGCGCCGTCAATGCGATACCCGCCAGGAGCATGGTCGCGACATTGGTTTGCCCGCTTCGCCGGCCCAGTCGATACACCAGCGCGGTCACGCCAAGGCCACCCAGAAACGCGCACAGCGATAACAGATAAGGCCCGAAGGATTCCGGCAAACCGCCAAATACGGAACCGCCGACAATCGCAATCGCCGCCCCTAATGCCGCGCCACTGGAAACACCCACTAGGCCCGGATCGGCCAGCGGGTTGCGAAACAACCCCTGCATCGCCACGCCCGACAGCGCCAGCACACCGCCCACCGCCAACCCCAGCAAGGTACGCGGCAGGCGAATTTGTCCGAGGATCAGTTCGGCCTGCTCCAGCCCGTCAGGCGCAATGGGCAAGCCGATCATGCGCAACGCCACCCGCAAGGTATCGAGCAACGGCAGGCTCACCGGCCCCAGCGCCAATGACAGCCAGATCGCCAACAAACACAGGAGGCTCAGACCCATGAACAATGCGCGGGGTTTTACCAGGATTGTCATTGGGCGACAGTGCCGGGGTAGAAACCGTCGCTGATTTTTTTCAACGCATCGGGCAACCGCGGACCGAGCCCACCCACCAGCAGCGTCGGATCAAGCTCCATGACGCGCCCGTCCCTGGCGGCGCGGGTCGAGGACAGAATCGGGTTTTCCTTGAACAACGCTGCACGCGCCGTTTCGCCGGTCAGTGCGCGATCGGCAAACACCAGCACTTCAGGATCAAGACTGATCAAGGATTCATTGGAGAAAGGTTTGTAACCGGTATGCGTCGCGAGATTGTGCCCGCCAGCCTTCTGGATCAGCCAATCGGCGGTGGTGTCTTTGCCGGCTATCAGCGGTTTGCCGCCAGCGTGACCGAGCAGCACCAGTACGCCCGGTGAAGGTTGTGTCAGTTGCGCTTTGGTGACGCGGATTTTTTGCAGATCGAGTTGCTGTCGATAAACCTGGAACAATTGCGCCGCCCGGTCCTCAGCGCCGAGCAACTTGCCCAACCGCTGCAAGTTTCCCTGCAACGTCGGCACATCCGGCTGAGCCGAGAACAGTTCGACTTGCACGCCAGCCGTGCGAATCTGCGACAGAACTGGCGGCGGGCCCATTTCTTCGGTGCCGACCAGAATTTGCGGACGTAAGCTCAGAATGCCTTCTGCCGACAGTTGCCGTTGATAGCCGATGCTGGGCAACGCCTTGAGGGATTCCGAATGCTGGCTGGTGGTATCGACACCCACCAGTTTCGATTCACCGCCCAGCGCACTGACCCACTCCGACAGGGCGCCACCGGCGCTGACCCAGCGTTGTGGCAACTCGGTCGCCGCGGCGTGGTGGCTGACGAAGAGTCCGACACACAGCGCGGCAACGCGGGTACTCAGGCGCATAAACAGCTTCCTTTAAAGTTTTCCCAGGCATTGAAGTGACAGGCCAAGTATCCTCGGCGTCCGGCACCTGCACCCGACGGGCAAGGCGGCCATTTGATAATTGTTTGCATTTGCACGTCAAGCTCGGACATGTCCGGTCACGAGCTACCGGATTGAGGATAGACATGAAGTTTCTTTGCGCAGGCGCTGAGCTGGCCGAATCCGGCAGCCGCGGTTTCGAACTCGACGGTCAGAAGCTCTTTGCCGTGCGCCGGGCCGGTCAGGTCTACGTCTACATCAACCGTTGCCCGCACCGTGGCGTCGGGCTGGAATGGACACCCGACCAGTTTCTTGACCCCAGCAACAGCCTGATCCAGTGCGCCACTCACGGCGCACTGTTCTTGATCGAAGACGGCGAGTGCGTCGCCGGCCCCTGCGCCGGCAAATCCCTGACCACCGTTGAAAGTCGCGAAGACGATCAAGGAATCTGGATCAGCCTTTAACCGCCGAGCACCACCTCCAGACGCCGGTCGATCACCATTTCCTCATGGGTCAACCGCACGCCGTAAGCCAACACCTCGACCCCGCACGCCACCGCTTCTCGCAAAGCGGCCGCGTAAGCCGAATCGATTTCCTCTGCAGGACGCACGGCATCGATGCCGGTGAGATTCACGCAATACAACTGCACCGCACGAATCCCGTCCCGGGCCAAATGAGCCAATTCCCGTAAATGCTTGGCGCCACGCTGGGTGACCGCATCGGGAAACGCCGCGACTGATGAGCCATCGAATCCCAGCGTGACGCTTTTGACTTCTACATACGCCGGCCCGCTCGGGTAATCGAGACGAAAGTCGATACGGCTGCTTTCCTGTCCGTAGGCCACTTCACGCTTCAGCTCGGTAAAGCCGTTGAGTTCGCTGATGACGCCAGCCCTGAGCGCTTCTTCGATCAAACCGTTGGCTCGGCCGGTGTTCACGCAAAACAGCCGCCCTTGAGGGGTTTCACCGATTTCCCAGGTGCCCGGCAACTTGCGTTTCGGATCATTGGAGCGACTGAACCAGACCTGCCCGCCTTCGACCTGGCAGTTGAGCATCGAGCCGGTGTTCGGGCAGTGAATGGTCAACAACTCGCCGCGAACGGTTTCGATATCGGCGAGAAAACGCTTGTAACGTCGGATCAGGCGACCTTCTTCAAGGGGAGGATGAAAGCGCATCAGCCTTGCCAGCTCTTCAAGCCGCGAGCAATGCGCTCAACCGCTTCCTGCAGGCGCGGAAGACTTTGGGTATAGGCAAACCGAACGTGATGGCCGGCCTGATAACGCCCGAAGTCGAGGCCCGGCGTGATCGCCACGTGCTCGGTTTCGAGGAAGTGTCGGCAGAACGCGAAGGCATCGCCGCCGAACTGGCTGATATCAGCGTACAAGTAGAACGCGCCTTCCGGCTCCACGGCGATGCCGAAGCCCAACTCCCGCAAGGCGGGCAAGAGGAAATCGCGGCGACGGCCGAATTCGGCTCGACGCTCTTCCAGAATGGCAATGGTCGCGGGTTCGAAGCAGGCCAGCGCCGCATGCTGTGCCATGCTCGGGGCGCTGATGTAAAGGTTCTGCGCCAGCTTTTCCAGCTCACCGACTGCCGCTTCCGGCGCTACCAGCCAACCGAGTCGCCAGCCGGTCATGCCGAAATACTTTGAAAAACTATTCAGCACGAAGGCGCTGTCGTCGACTTCCAGCACACTGGCGGCATCGGTGCCGTAAGTCAGGCCGTGATAGATCTCGTCCACCACCAGATGGCCGTGGCGTGCCTTGATCGCGGTCGACAGCCCCGCCAGTTCGTCGCGGGTCAGGATCGTCCCGGTCGGGTTGGCCGGCGACGCGACCAGCGCGCCAACGCTGTCGTGATCCCAATGACGCTCGATCAAGTCCGGTGTCAGTTGATAACGCACGTCCGGCCCCACAGGAACAAGCTGCGCCGCACCTTCCACCAACCGCAGGAAATGCCGGTTGCACGGGTAACCCGGGTCCGCCAGCAGCCAGTGTTTGCCCGGATCCACCAGCAAGGCGCTGGCCAGCAGCAACGCGCCGGAACCGCCGGGCGTGATGAGGATTCGCTGTGGGTCGATGTTCAAACCGTAACGTTGTTGATAGAAGTTTGAAATCGCCTCGCGCAGCTCGGGGATGCCGCGGGCGGCGGTGTAACGGGTCTTCCCCGCCGTCAATGCGGCTTGGCCGGCCCGGATGATCGGCTCGGCGGTGGTGAAGTCCGGTTCGCCGATTTCCAGGTGGATCACGTCGTGGCCAGCGGCTTGCAGTTCGTTGGCCCGCGCCAGTAGCGCCATGACATGGAACGGTTCGATCGCGCGACTGCGGGCACTGTAGGACTGAGCCATTAGCCTTCCTTCAACAGGGTAAAAAAACCGATTCTACCCAAGGGCAGGAACGAGCGAGAACCTAAAGCGGTCAGACGCGTTATGACCCTGGCCACAAACGACTCATGCGAGTGCGCAAGGTTTGACTAAAATCATTAATTGATCAGGTCTCCAGCACCACCAGACAAGGCTTTGCAATCATTTGCACTCGCCTCGGGCCACTACCTCGACATCCGGGAGTAGCGCGGTCCGATTTGATCTGGTAAGTTCGCCCGCTTGCAGCCGCAGGGCCGGCAGGTGTCGGTGATGGAGCAATCCTGCGCAATGGATTACAAGAGTAGAGGCGGTCTATTTCATGTCCACCCAAGCAAAGCAGCAAAATCAGTCGATCAGCGGCTTCGAACCCTACAAAGAAGTAAAGGGCGAGGAGTACATGGGCAAACCCATGCGCGCTCACTTCACCAAGATCCTGAACAAGTGGAAACAGGACTTGATGCAGGAAGTCGACCGCACGGTTGATCACATGAAGGACGAAGCGGCCAACTTCCCTGACCCGGCAGACCGTGCCAGCCAGGAAGAAGAATTCAGTCTTGAATTGCGCGCCCGCGACCGTGAGCGCAAGTTGATCAAGAAGATCGACAAGACGCTGCAACTGATCGAAGACGAAGAATATGGCTGGTGCGAGTCCTGCGGCGTCGAAATCGGCGTCAAGCGACTGGAAGCCCGCCCTACCGCCGACATGTGCGTTGACTGCAAGACCCTGGCGGAAATCAAGGAAAAGCAAGTCGGCAAGTAATTGCGACTTGAACGAAGAACGGAGCGTGCGAACGCTCCGTTTTTGTTTCCGCAATTCGCCCCGACACAAAACCTGTGGGAGCGGGCTTGCTCGCGAATGCGGTCTGACATTCAAAATTGATGGTGTTTGACACACCGCTTTCGCGAGCAAGCCCGCTCCCACAAGTGACTTGTGCACGCCCGGACAACGTAAATTGCCCTTATGACCGCCATCGCCTCCCCCGCCTACATCGGACGCTTCGCCCCCACGCCAAGCGGCCATCTGCATTTCGGTTCGCTGGTCGCAGCGCTGGCCTCGTACCTCGACGCGCGTGCGGTGGGCGGTCGCTGGCTGATGCGCATGGAAGACCTCGATCCGCCACGGGAAGTACCCGGCGCGCAGGCGGCCATTCTCAAGGCCCTTGAAAGCTACGGTTTCGAGTGGGACGGCGAAATGGTCCGACAGAGCGACCGGCACGACGCCTACGCCGAAGTGCTCAATCGCCTGTTCAATCATGGCCTGGCCTACGCCTGCACCTGCTCGCGAAAACAGCTTGAGCCCTGGCACGGCATTTATCCGGGCCTGTGCCGCAATGCCGGCCATGGCACTGAAGACGCCGCGATTCGCCTGCGCGTCCCCGAGCTGGAATACCATTTCATCGACCGGGTGCAAGGTGAGTACCGGCAACACCTGGGGCGTGATGTTGGCGATTTCGTCATCCGTCGCCGCGACGGGCTCTACGCCTATCAGCTGGCGGTGGTGCTCGATGACGCCTGGCAAGGCATCACCGACATCGTCCGTGGCGCCGACTTGCTCGACTCCACGCCACGTCAGCTCTACCTGCAAGAACTGCTGGGCTTCCCGCAACCGCGCTATCTGCACATCCCGCTGATTACTCAGCCCGATGGCCACAAGCTCGGCAAGTCCTACCGTTCACCGCCGCTGACCGAAGACCAAGCCACGCCGCTATTGCTGCGTGCATTGCGCGCACTCGGGCAGAATCCGGGCGCCGAACTGGCATATGCCACCCCACGTGAAGTGCTGAACTGGGGCATCGTCCACTGGGATGCACTGAAGATCCCGCGCACACTCAACCTGCCCGAAGCGCAACTACAGTGATCACACTTGCAGTGGCGCGCCCATCCGTTACCATCGCCGCACGTTTTCGGGCACGCGCATAAAAAAGAGAGGCCGGGATGTACATCTATCGCTTGGTCCTGCTCCTGGTAGTGGGGATTTATCTGTTCTCCCCGGCCATCATGGATTGGTGGATCGACGCCACTGGCGCCTGGTATCGCCCTTATCTGCTCTGGCTGATTCTGATCGTCGTGACCTTCATCCTGCAGAGCCAAAAAGATGCCGATGAGCTTTAGCCTGACCCAGATGATCCTGATCAGCGCCGCCTATCTGGCGGTGCTGTTCGGCGTAGCCTGGATCAGCGAACGGGGCATGATCCCCCGGGCGATCATTCGCCACCCGCTGACGTACACCCTGTCGCTGGGTGTTTACGCCAGTGCCTGGGCGTTTTACGGCACCGTGGGCCTGGCTTATCAGTACGGCTACGGTTTTCTGTCCAGCTACCTCGGGGTTTCCGGGGCATTTCTGCTGGCGCCGGTGTTGCTGTATCCGATCCTGAAGATCACCCGCACCTATCAACTGTCGTCGCTGGCTGACCTGTTCGCGTTCCGTTTCCGCAGCACCTGGGCCGGCGCACTGACCACGATTTTCATGCTGATTGGCGTGCTGCCATTACTGGCGTTGCAGATTCAGGCGGTGGCCGACTCCATCGGCATTCTCACCCGCGAGCCCGTGCAACATCGTGTAGCCCTGAGCTTCTGCGCACTGATTACGCTGTTCACCATTTTCTTCGGCTCGCGCCACATCGCCACCCGCGAGAAACATGAAGGCCTGGTGTTCGCGATTGCGTTTGAGTCGGTGATCAAGCTGATCGCGCTTGGCGGCGTTGGCCTCTATGCGTTGTATGGCGTGTTCGACGGTCCGCAACAGCTGGAACTGTGGCTGCTGCAAAACCAGACCGCCCTCGCCGCTTTGCACACGCCATTGCAGGAAGGCCCGTGGCGTACGCTGTTGCTGGTGTTCTTCGCCTCGGCGATCGTGATGCCGCACATGTATCACATGACGTTTACCGAAAACCTCAACCCGCGCTCGCTGGTCAGTGCGAGCTGGGGCTTGCCGCTGTTTCTGCTGCTGATGAGTCTGGCCGTACCGCTGATTCTCTGGGCCGGGCTGAAACTCGGCGCCACCACCAACCCGGAATACTTCACGCTGGGCATCGGCATTGCCGCCAACAGCAAGGCGTTGGCGCTACTGGCCTATGTCGGTGGATTGTCGGCCGCCAGCGGGCTGATTATCGTCACCACCCTCGCACTGTCCGGGATGGCGCTGAACCACCTGGTGCTGCCGCTTTATCAGCCACCGGCTGAAGGCAACATCTATCGCTGGCTGAAATGGACTCGCCGGGCATTGATTGTCGCGATCATCATGGCCGGTTACGGTTTCTACTTGCTGCTGGGCACCGAACAGGATCTGGCCAACCTCGGCATCGTCGCGTTTGTGGCGACATTGCAGTTCCTGCCAGGCGTGCTGTCCGTTCTGTATTGGCCGACCGCCAACCGTCGCGGCTTCATCGCCGGTTTGCTGGCGGGGATTCTGGTGTGGCTGGTGACGATGCTGTTGCCGCTGGTCGGCAACCTGCAGGGGTTCTACATTCCGCTGCTGAACATGATTTACGTGCTGGACGACACCAGTTGGCACATGGCCGCGATCGCTTCGCTGGCCGCCAACGTGCTGATGTTCACCCTGATTTCGCTGTTCACCAACGCCAGCCCCGAAGAGGCCAGCGCCGCCGAAGCCTGCGCCGTGGACAACGTGCGTCGCCCGCAACGCCGCGAACTGCACGCCGCCTCGCCGCAGGAATTCGCCACGCAGCTTGCAAAACCATTGGGCGCCAAAGCCGCGCAGAAAGAAGTCGAACAAGCGCTACGCGATCTCTATCTGCCATTCGACGAGCGCCGGCCTTATGCCTTGCGCCGCTTGCGCGACCGGATCGAAGCCAACCTCTCCGGCCTGATGGGGCCTAGCGTGGCGCAGGACATGGTTGAAACCTTCCTGCCTTACAAGGCCGGCGGCGAAAACTACGTGACCGAGGACATTC
Source organism: Pseudomonas sp. LBUM1670 (assembly GCF_059695695.1). NCBI lineage: Bacteria > Pseudomonadati > Pseudomonadota > Gammaproteobacteria > Pseudomonadales > Pseudomonadaceae > Pseudomonas > Pseudomonas sp. LBUM1670. The sequence continues at coordinate 4,870,486 of NZ_CP166783.1, forward strand.
ACTTCATCGAAAGCCGCCTCGAGGATTACCACTCGCGCCTGACCGGCCTGGCCGCTGAACTCGATGCCCTGCGCCGCTATCACCGCCAGACCCTGCAGGAATTGCCGATGGGCGTCTGCTCGCTGGCCAAGGATCAGGAAATCCTCATGTGGAACAAAGCCATGGAGGAGCTGACCGGGATTGCCGCGCAACGCGTGGTCGGTTCGCGCCTGAGCACCATCGCCGATCCGTGGAAAGAATTGCTGCGAGGCTTCATCAATCTGCCCGACGAGCATTTGCACAAGCAGCATCTGGCCCTCGATGGTCAGACTCGCTGGCTGAACCTGCACAAAGCGGCGATCGATGAACCGCTCGCACCGGGTAACAGTGGCCTGGTATTGCTGGTGGAGGACCTGACCGAAACCCAGATGCTCGAAGACAAGCTGGTGCACTCCGAACGCCTGGCCAGCATTGGTCGACTGGCGGCCGGCGTGGCCCATGAAATCGGCAACCCGATCACCGGCATCGCATGTCTGGCGCAGAACCTGCGCGAAGAACGTGAAGACGATGGCGAGCTAAAGGAGATCAGCGGGCAGATCCTGGAGCAGACCAAACGCGTGTCGCGCATCGTTCAATCGCTGATGAGTTTTGCCCATGCCGGCAGCCATCAGCACAGTGACGAGCCCGTCTGTCTGGCCGAAGTGGCCCAGGATGCCATCGGTTTGCTGGCCCTGAACCGACGCAATTTCGAAGTGCAGTTCTACAACCTGTGCGACCCCGAACACTGGGTCGAAGGCGATCCGCAGCGCCTCGCCCAGGTACTGATCAATCTGCTCTCAAACGCCCGTGACGCCTCGCCTCCCGGCAGCGCGGTGCGGGTCAAAAGCGAAGCCGGCGAACACACGGTCGACCTGATCGTGGAAGACGAAGGCAGTGGTATTCCGAAGAACATCATGGACAGATTGTTCGAACCTTTCTTCACCACCAAGGATCCTGGCGAAGGCACCGGTCTGGGCCTTGCACTGGTCTATTCCATCGTTGAAGAGCATTATGGACAAATCACCATCGACAGCCCGGCTGATGTTCAAAGCCAACGCGGCACCCGTATCCGGGTGACCTTGCCGCGTCATGTCGAAGCGACGTCCGCTGTGAACTGAGACCGTCGAGAGTATCGAATCAATGCCGCACATTTTGATCGTCGAAGACGAAACAATTATCCGCTCCGCTTTGCGCCGCCTGCTGGAACGCAACCAGTACCAAGTCAGCGAAGCCGGTTCAGTGCAGGAAGCACAAGAACGCTTCACCATTCCCACGTTCGACCTGATCGTCAGTGACCTGCGCCTGCCTGGCGCGCCGGGCACCGAGTTGATCAAACTCGGCCAGGGCACGCCGGTGCTGATCATGACCAGCTACGCCAGCCTGCGTTCGGCGGTCGACTCGATGAAGATGGGCGCGGTGGATTACATCGCCAAACCTTTCGACCACGACGAAATGCTCCAGGCCGTCGCGCGCATCCTGCGTGACCGGCAATCGGTGCAGGCCAGCGGTGAACCTGCCGTCGGCAAAGCCGCCAATGGCGCGGCGAAACCAGGTATCGACAACAGCAACGGCGAAATCGGCATCATCGGCTCCTGCCCGCCGATGCAGGATCTGTACAGCAAGATCCGCAAAGTCGCGCCGACCGACTCCAATGTCCTGATCCAGGGCGAATCCGGCACCGGTAAGGAACTGGTGGCGCGCGCGCTGCACAACCTGTCCAGACGCGCCAAGGCACCGATGATTTCGGTGAACTGCGCAGCCATTCCGGAAAGCCTGATCGAGTCCGAACTGTTCGGCCACGAAAAAGGCGCGTTCACTGGCGCCAGCGCTGGCCGCGCCGGTCTGGTGGAAGCGGCGGACGGCGGCACCTTGTTCCTCGACGAGATCGGCGAACTGCCGCTGGAAGCCCAGGCTCGCTTGCTGCGCGTGTTGCAGGAAGGCGAAATTCGCCGGGTCGGTTCGGTCCAGTCGCAGAAAGTCGATGTGCGTTTGATCGCCGCGACTCACCGGGACCTCAAGAGCCTGGCGAAAATTGGCCAGTTCCGTGAAGACTTGTATTACCGCCTCCACGTCATCGCCCTGAAATTGCCGGCCCTGCGCGAACGCGGGGCAGACGTCAACGAAATCGCCAATGCCTTCCTGGCGCGGCAGAGCGCGCGGGTCAACCGCACCGACCTGAAGTTTGCCCCGGACGCCGAGCAAGCGATTCGTCACTACTCCTGGCCGGGCAACGTGCGCGAGCTGGAAAACGCGGTCGAGCGTGCGGTCATCCTGTGCGAAAGCCCGGAGATCTCCGCCGAGCTGCTGGGCATCGACATCGAGCTGAGCGACCTGCAAGACGACGAGTTCATCGGCCTGCCTCCGCAACAGGGCAACGGCGCCGGCAACAGCAATCATGAGCCGACCGAAGACCTGTCCCTGGAAGACTACTTCCAGCACTTCGTCCTCGAGCATCAGGACCACATGACCGAAACCGAGCTGGCGCGCAAACTCGGGGTCAGCCGTAAATGCCTGTGGGAGCGCCGGCAGCGCCTGGGTATCCCGCGACGCAAGACCGGGGTGGCCAGCGAAAGCTGAACGTCACCTGTACGGTGCGCGGGTAACACATGACTTTGTGAAAAAACTGTTACCTGATTTTTTGCACGTAACAGAAGCCGGGGCTTACGGTAACGAAGCCCCGGTTTTTTTTGGCCTCGAACACCCCCATCAGACGGTGCAACCCCTTGTTTTGCTGGGGATCGCAAAAGTTGGCACGCACCCTGCTATATGTTTGGTACAAGAACAATAACAAGCAATGCACAAGACAATAAAAATAAGACGAATCGACTCACGCACAATAAAAACAAGACGGCGAGAGGCGCAGCTAACTGATTCTTTTGGAGAGGCGTTGTATTTGGGGTTCGCCCCACGACCAGGCCGAGAACAACAAAAACTGTCCTGAGACAGAGCCTGAACTGGTTGGATCGCAAGATCACTGCAGCACAGCGACCAAAGCAATCCGTTTGCTCTTGGCTCCCGATTGGGAGGGTCATGAAGGAAATCTTCATGACGCGGGCACGCAACAAAAACAAGAAGCCCGAAACCAATAACAAAAATAGAACCTGCAACTACTTCTTGGGGAGCTTCGGCTCCCCTTGTAGTTTCTGCCTTTTGAAAACCCCGCCTCACTGTAGGAGCGAGCTTGCTCGCGAAAACCGTAAGGACACCGTGGGGTATCTGGTTCTACGCGTAATCGTTCACGTCTTTCGCGAGCAAGCTCGCTCCTACAAGTCATATTTGCTGCGTCCTACACCATCCCCCGACTAAATGCTAGAATCCCCGCCCATCATGCGGTCATTCTTCGTTATGGCCGAACATTCCTTCAAACAGTGCATCCCATGCTGAAGAAGCTGTTCCAGTCATTCCGTTCTCCCAAGCGTCATACGCAACACATCCGCAGCACGCCTGAAGTGCTTAACAGCGGCCAACATTCGCTGCAAAAGGCGCAATTCAGCCGTTACGCGGTGAATATCGTCGAACGCCTGCAGAACGCCGGCTACCAGGCTTATCTGGTCGGCGGTTGTGTGCGTGACATGATGCTCGGCATCACGCCAAAAGATTTCGACGTCGCCACCAGCGCCACGCCTGAACAGGTTCGCGCCGAATTCCGCAATGCGCGGATTATCGGTCGTCGATTCAAACTGGTGCATATCCACTTTGGCCGCGAAATCATCGAAGTCGCGACGTTCCGCGCCAATCACCCGCAAAACGACGAAGAGGAAGACAGCAACCAGTCTTCCCGCAACGAGAGCGGGCGTATCCTGCGCGATAACGTCTACGGCACGCTGGAAGAAGACGCGCAACGTCGCGACTTCACCATCAATGCCTTGTATTACGATCCGGTCAGCGAACGCATTCTCGATTACGCCAACGGCGTACACGACATTCGCAATCACCTGATCCGCCTGATTGGCGATCCGAAGCAACGCTACCAGGAAGACCCGGTGCGGATGCTGCGGGCCGTGCGTTTCGCCGCCAAGCTGAATTTCGGCATCGAAAAACACAGCGCCCTGCCGATCCGCGACCTGGCACCGATGCTGCGCGAGATCCCGTCGGCCCGGCTGTTCGAAGAAGTGCTCAAGCTGTTCCTTTCCGGCCATGCCGCGGACACGTTCGAGATGCTGGTCGACTTGCAGTTGTTCGATCCGCTGTTCCCGGCCAGTGCCGAGGCGCTGGAATACAACCCGACGTACACCCACACCCTGATCAGCGAAGCGCTGATCAACACTGACCTGCGGATCAAACAGAACAAACCGGTGACCCCGGCATTCCTGTTTGCCGCCCTGCTGTGGCCTGCCCTGCCTGCCCGCGTGCTGCGCTTGCAGGATCGTGGCATGCCGCCGATTCCGGCGATGCAGGAAGCGGCGCACGAGCTGATTGCCGAACAGTGCCAGCGGATCGCGATTCCAAAACGCTTCACCATGCCGATCCGTGAAATCTGGGACATGCAGGAACGTCTGCCGCGCCGCAGCGGCAAACGCGCCGACCTGTTGCTGGACAACCCGCGGTTCCGCGCCGGTTACGACTTCCTGCTGCTGCGCGAAAGCGCCGGCGAGCAGACCGATGGCCTGGGCGAATGGTGGACGGACTATCAGGACGCCAACGAAAGCGAACGTCGTGACATGATCCGCGACCTCAGCGGCAAGGACGACGGCGCCGGTGCGCCACGCAAACGTCGCCGCAGCGGTGGCGCCAAGCGCAAACGCGCGGCCGGCGCACCGAGCACCACGGGCGAGTAAGCATGGAACGCATCTACATCGGCATGGGCAGCAATCTGGCTGACCCCGCCGAACAACTGCGCAGCGCCGTCGATGCGCTGGCGCGGTTGCCGCAGACCGGACTGGTCGGGGTTTCCGCGTTTTATCAGAGCGATTCTCTGCTGCCCGGCCAGCCGCGCTACACCAACGCAGTGGCCGCCCTCGACAGCACGCTCCCGCCATTGGAGCTGCTTGATGCGCTGCAAGCTATCGAGAACGGACAGGGTCGCGAGCGTCTTGAGCGCTGGGGGCCGCGCACGCTGGATCTCGATATTCTGCTGTTCGGCGATCGACTGATCGATGAACCCCGCCTCAAGGTTCCCCACTACCAGATGCAGGAACGCGCGTTCGTTCTGTATCCGCTGGCCGAACTGGCGCCGGCGGAATTGCGTTTGGCGGATGGCCGCAGCCTGAAGGAATTGCTCGCAGACTGCCCGTTCGTCGGGCTGGAACGCCTCTCCCTGAATTAAAAAAATCCCTGTGGGAGCGGGCTTGCTCGCGAAGGCGGTGTGTCATTCAGCATCATTGTGGACTGACACACCGCCTCCGCGAGCAAGCCCGCTCCCACACTGGTTTTTGTGGCGAACACAAGATCTGCGGCTGCTGAATCGCATCAGTAACTCCGGTAACACCCCCTCCGTAACAACGCGGTAACACACGCAATTGACTTCCCGAGTTCTCCTCACGACTATAGGCGTCCCGCTGCCGCCAACACGGCGTTGAAGGGCGCAATCCAGGCCTTAAAAGCACGACAACAGACCGTGCGCCTGTATTTAACGAAGAATCACGCGCGTTACTCGCAGTAGTTTCCACAGCGCCTGAATGAGGATCTTTTCATGCCAGCCATCACCCTGACCACTCTGCAAGGTCTCAAGCAAAAAGGTGAAAAAATCACCATGCTGACCTGCTATGACGCGACCTTCGCCCACGCCTGCAATGAGGCTGGCGTCGAAGTGCTGCTGGTGGGCGACTCCCTCGGCATGGTTCTGCAAGGTCACGACAGCACCCTGCCGGTGACCACCGCCGAAATGGCTTACCACGTCGCGTCCGTCAAACGCGGTAACAGCGACGCGTTGATCCTCGCTGACCTGCCTTTCATGGCCTACGCCACCATCGAACAAACCATGAGCAACAGCGCCCTGTTGATGCAGGCCGGCGCGCACATGGTCAAGGTCGAAGGCGCACTGTGGCTGGCGGACTCGATCCGTCTGCTGGCCGAGCGCGGCATCCCGGTGTGTGCGCACATGGGGTTGACGCCGCAATCGGTGAATATACTCGGCGGTTATAAAGTCCAGGGTCGCAATGAAAACCAGGCACGGCAGATGCGTGCCGATGCGATCTCCCTCGAACAGGCGGGCGCGGCGATGTTGCTGCTCGAGTGCGTGCCGAGTGAGCTGGCCGAAGAAATCACCCAGGCCGTGAAGATCCCGGTGATCGGTATCGGCGCCGGCAGCGGCACCGACGGCCAGGTGCTGGTGCTGCACGACATGCTGGGCCTGTCGATCACAGGCCGGGTACCGAAGTTCGTGAAGAACTTCATGACCGGACAACAAAACATTCAAGCGGCACTTGGCGCTTATGTCGCCGAAGTCAAAGCAGTCACTTTCCCTGGTATCGAACACGGATTCTCTGCATGAACACCGTAAAAACAGTACGCGAACTGCGGGCCGCCGTGGCCCGCGCCCGCAACGAAGGCAAGCGCATTGCCTTCGTGCCGACCATGGGCAACCTGCACAGCGGTCACATTGCACTGATTGCCAAAGCCAGCCAACGGGCGGATTTCGTGGTCGCGAGCATTTTCGTCAATCCGCTGCAATTCGGCGCCGGTGAAGACCTCGACAAGTACCCGCGCACCCTCGCGGCCGATCAGGAAAAACTGCTCCAGGGCGGTTGCCATTTGCTGTTCGCGCCGACCGTTGAAGAAATGTACCCCGACGGCATGGCCGGCCAGACCCGCGTCAGCGTTCCGCAACTGTCCGAAGGCCTGTGCGGTGCCAGCCGTCCGGGGCATTTCGAAGGTGTGGCGACGGTGGTCAGCAAACTCTTCAACATGGTTCAGCCGGATCTGGCGATCTTTGGCCAGAAAGACTTCCAGCAACTGGCGGTGATTCGCGCGCTGGTGCATGACCTGAACATGCCGATCCAGATCATTGGCGAGCCGACTGTGCGTGCGGCCGATGGTTTGGCGCTGTCGTCGCGCAATGGGTTTCTCAGCGAAGAACAGCGGGCGGTTGCGCCGGTTGTTTATCGCACGCTGTTGTCGATTGCCGAGTCGATCAAACAAGGTGATCGCGATTACCCGACATTGATCGCGGCACAACAGCAGCAACTCGAAGCCGCAGGCTTGCGTACCGATTACCTGGAAATCCGCCATGCGCTGACGTTGCGTCCTGCCACTGCGGAAGATCGGGACCTGGTAATTCTGGTGGCGGCGTTCCTCGGCACCACCCGGTTGATCGACAACCTGCACCTGAACCTCGACACGACCGCATAAACACTACAGAACCAGTGTGGGAGCGGGCTTGCTCGCGAATGCGGTAGGTCATTCAGCATCATTGCTGACTGACCTACCGCATTCGCGAGCAAGCCCGCTCCCACATTGTTTTTTGTGTCTGCCTCCAGATATTGCTGCCCACAATCGCTTCGGGCAAACTGCCCGCCGTTCGATTCCGACCTGGGAAACACTCATGCACGCCATCATGCTCAAGGCCAAGCTGCATCGCGCCGAAGTCACCCACGCAGTTCTCGATTACGAAGGTTCCTGCGCCATCGACGGCGAATGGCTGGACTTGTCCGGCATCCGTGAATACGAACAGATCCAGATCTACAACGTCGACAACGGCGAACGCTTCACCACCTACGCGATTCGTGGCGAAGAAGGTTCGCGCATGATCTCGGTCAACGGCGCCGCGGCGCACAAGGCCAAGGTCGGCGACCGTGTGATCATCTGCGCTTACGCTCACTACAGCGAAGCCGAGCTGCTCAACTTCAAGCCGCGCATGCTCTACATGGCGCCGGGTAACGAGTTGAGCCACACCAGCAATGCCATTCCGGTTCAGGTTGCCTGACCGAACCTTCTCTTCCGTTTGTCGGACCGTTCCCTGCTTCATGTACAAAAAAGTACCGGGAACGGGTCAGACAAAGTCAAGACAGATCGCAGCGCGAGGTTTACTGTATTCGCCCTGTGCCATGAAATCGTGTCGACGCAGTTGACCGGACGCCCACCCACAGCGCTCCGGGATTTTTAGTGTTCAAAAGGCCGTTCAAGTAAAAAGGAAACCCGCAGCGATGGCGTACTACCGCACTCCTCACGACGTGACCGCTCTGCCCGCCTGGCAAGCGCTGAATGACCACCGCCAAGCCATGCAGGATTTCAGCATGCGCGAAGCTTTTAATGCCGACCCGCAGCGCTTTACTCAATTCACCCTGAGCAGTTGCGGCCTGTTTCTCGACTACTCGAAGAACCTGATCAACGCCGAGACCCGCGATCTGCTGGTGGGCCTGGCCAACGAAGTCGACCTTCAGGGCGCGATCAAAGCGCTGTTCGACGGCGAAATCGTCAACTCTTCCGAAGGACGTCCGGCCCTGCACACTGCACTGCGCCGCCCTGTGGGCGAAAAGCTGTCGGTGAATGGCGTCAACGTGATGCCGGAAGTACACAAGGTTTTGAACCAGATCACCGACCTCGTGGGCCGCATCCACGACGGTCTGTGGCGCGGCTACACCGAGAAGCCGATCACCGACGTGGTGAACATCGGCATCGGTGGCTCGTTCCTCGGCCCCGAGCTGGTGTCCGAAGCGCTGCTGTCCTACGCCCAGAAAGGCGTGCGTTGCCACTACCTGGCAAACATCGACGGCAGTGAGTTCCACGAGCTGACCATGAAGCTGCGCGCCGAGACCACGCTGTTCATCGTCTCGTCGAAATCCTTCAACACCCTCGAAACCCTGAAGAACGCCCAGGCCGCTCGCGCCTGGTACCTGGCTCAGGGCGGTTCGGAAGCCGAGCTGTACCGTCACTTCATCGCGGTCTCGAGCAACAACGCCGCCGCTGTGGCGTTCGGTATCCGCGAAGAAAACATCTTCCCGATGTGGGACTGGGTCGGCGGTCGTTACTCGCTGTGGTCGGCCATCGGTTTGCCGATTGCCCTGGCCATCGGCATGTCCAACTTCAAGGAACTGCTGTCCGGTGCCTACACCATGGACCAGCATTTCCAGAGCGCGCCGTTCGAACAGAACATGCCGGTGCTGCTGGCCTTGCTCGGCGTCTGGTACGGCAACTTCTGGGGCGCGCAAAGCCACGCGATCCTGCCGTACGACCACTACCTGCGTAACATCACCAAGCATTTGCAACAGTTGGACATGGAATCCAACGGCAAGAGCGTGCGTCAGGACGGCACGCCGGTGTCCACCGACACCGGTCCGGTGATCTGGGGTGGCGTCGGTTGCAACGGTCAGCACGCGTATCACCAGTTGCTGCACCAGGGCACCCAACTGATCCCGGCCGACTTCATTGTGCCGATCGTCAGCTTCAATCCGGTCTCCGATCACCACCAGTGGCTGTACGCCAACTGCCTGTCGCAAAGCCAGGCGCTGATGCTCGGCAAGACCCGCGCCGAGGCTGAAGCCGAGCTGCGGGACAAGGGCATGGCCGAAGCGGACGTACAGAAACTCGCGCCGCACAAGGTGATCCCGGGCAACCGTCCGAGCAACACGTTGGTGGTCGAACGCATCAGCCCGCGCCGTCTCGGCGCACTGGTGGCGATGTACGAACACAAAGTCTTCGTGCAAAGCGTGGTCTGGGGCATCAACGCCTTCGACCAGTGGGGCGTGGAGTTGGGTAAAGAGCTGGGCAAAGGCGTCTACAACCGCCTGGTCGGCAGCGAAGAAACCCCGGCTGACGATGCGTCGACCCAAGGGCTGATCAACTACTTCCGCGGTCGTCACCGCGGGTGATCTGACGGTTCACTGCTTTACCCTGTGGGAGCGGGCTTGCTCGCGAATGCGGTGTGTCATTCAACGATGATGTTGACTGGCACACCGCTTTCGCGAGCAAGCCCGCTCCCACAGTTGTTTGGTGTATGACTTGAACCCGTTGATCACTCGGCGCATCTTTATCTTTGTCGCAAAACAAGAATAAGGAACCGTCATGTTCGATATCAGCACGTTCCCCAAAGCCGATGCCGTCCGCCGGGCCGCACAACTCAGTCAGGACGACTACAAGCGCCTGTATCGCCAATCCATCGAACACCCCAGCACGTTCTGGGCTGAGCAGGCCACACGCTTCCTCGACTGGAGTGCACCGTGGGATACCGTCCAGCGCTATAACCTGAAAACCGGTGAAGCGAGCTGGTTTGCCGGCGGAAAGTTGAATGTCAGTTACAACTGCATCGACCGTCACCTGGAAAAACGTGGCGATCAGATCGCAATCATCTGGGAAGGCGATGACCCTGCCGAGTCCACCCAGATCACCTACAAAAAACTGCATCACTACGTCTGCCGCCTGGCCAACGTGCTCAAAAGCCGTGGCGTGAAGAAAGGCGACCGCGTGTGCATCTACATGCCGATGATCCCCGAAGCCGCCTACGCGATGCTCGCCTGCACGCGGATCGGTGCGGTGCATTCGGTGGTGTTTGGCGGGTTCTCCCCCGATTCTGTACGTGACCGGATTCTCGACGCCGACTGCCGCACCGTGATCACCGCCGATGAAGGCGTGCGCGGCGGCAAATTCGTGCCACTCAAAGAGAAGGTCGACAAGGCGCTGCAAAGTTGCCCGAATGTCAGCACCGTGATCGTGGTCGAGCGCACTCAGGGCGAAGTCAACTGGGTCGAAGGTCGCGACCTCTGGTATCACCAGGCCTTGCGCGACGTCAGCGACGATTGCCCGGCCGAACCGATGGACGCCGAAGACCCGTTGTTCATCCTCTACACCTCCGGCAGCACGGGCAAACCCAAAGGCGTGCTGCACACCACCGGCGGTTATCTGCTGCAAGCGGCGATGACCTTCAAGTACGTGCTCGACTACCGCGACGAAGAAGTCTTCTGGTGCACCGCCGATGTCGGCTGGGTCACCGGCCACAGTTACATCGTCTATGGGCCGCTGGCCAACGGCGCGACCACGCTGATCTTCGAAGGCGTGCCGAGCTACCCGAGCAGCGCACGCTTCTGGCAGGTCATCGACAAACACCACGTGAACATCTTCTACACCGCCCCCACCGCCCTGCGCTCGCTAATGCGCGAAGGCCCCGAACCGTTGAAGGAAACGTCCCGGGCAAGCCTCAGATTACTCGGCAGTGTCGGTGAGCCAATCAACCCGGAAGCGTGGGACTGGTACTTCAACGCCGTCGGCGAACAGCGTTGCCCGATCGTCGATACCTGGTGGCAGACCGAAACCGGCGGCATCATGCTCAGCCCGCTGGTCAGCGCGCAACGGATCAAACCCGGCTGCGCCACGCAACCGATGTTCGGGGTGCAACCGGTGCTGCTCGACGAAGTGGGCAAGGAAATCAAAGGCGCCGGCAGCGGCGTGCTGGCGATCAAATCCAGCTGGCCGGCGCAAATCCGCAGTGTCTATGGCGACCCGCAGCGGATGGTCGATACCTACTTCAAACCCTACCCCGGTTACTACTTCACCGGCGACGGCGCGCGCCGCGACGAGGACGGCGATTACTGGATCACCGGGCGCATCGACGACGTGATCAACGTTTCCGGCCACCGCATCGGCACCGCCGAAGTCGAAAGCGCCCTGGTGCTGCACGACAGCATCGCCGAGGCCGCCGTGGTCGGTTACCCTCACGACGTCAAAGGTCAGGGCATCTATGCCTTCGTCACGCCCATGAACGGCACCGAACCCACCGACGAATTGAAGAAGGAACTGCTGGCCCACGTCAGCAAGGACATCGGCAGCTTCGCCAAACCGGACCTGATCCAGTGGGCACCGGCCTTGCCGAAAACCCGTTCGGGCAAGATCATGCGGCGGATTTTGCGCAAGATCGCCTGCAACGAACTCGACAGTCTGGGCGACACGTCGACCCTGGCCGATCCAGGCGTGGTTCAGGACCTGGTCGATAAACGCCTCAACCAGTAACGCCTTGCCCTTGTAGGAGTGAGCTTGCTCGCGATGAACTCAAGCGCGCCGCGTTTATTCAGGAAATACGCGTTATCGTTAACGTCCATCGCGAGCAAGCTCGCTCCTACAGAAACCTACAGAGTCGCCATGGAATTCATCCGCAGCCGTATCGAAACCCAAGTCATGAGCCTCTCCGGTCTGTCCCTCGGCAAGCTCGACCTGGAAAACCCCAAGGGCGATCCCGGCCTGTTCGGACCCGATTCGGTGAGTTGGCAGGTGCACGGCGACTTCAGCAGCATGCTCATCGGCGGTATCAGCGCGCTGATGCTGCAAGCCCTGCACCCCTTGGCGCTGGCCGGGGTCTGGGACCATTCGAATTTCCGCGAGGACATGCTCGGTCGCTTGCGCTGCACCGGGCAGTTCATTTCCGGCACCACCTTTGGCTCGCGCAAAGATGCCGACTGGCTGATCGAGAAAGTCCGCACCATCCATCTGCAAGTGACCGGCACCGCGCCGGATGGCCGGCCTTACGCTGCCAGTGACCCCGACCTGCTGACCTGGGTGCACGTGGCCGAGGTCAGCAACTTCCTCGCGGCGCATTTGCGTTACCGCAATCCGCACTTGTCGGCGGCCGACCAAGACCGTTATTACGATGAAATCGCCGTGGTCGCTGAACGCCTCGGTGCCCGTGAGGTGCCCCGTTCGCGGCAGGAAATGGCCGATTATCTTGAACGAGTCCGCCCGCAACTGCTGTGTGACGAACGCAGCCGCGAAGTCCTGCGCCTGTTGTTGAACGCGCCCTCCCCCAGCCGTTTGGCCAAGCCGTTCGGTGGATTGATGATGCAGGCCGGCGTCGATCTGCTGCCGGACTGGGCCAGCGACATGCTCGGCGTGCGCCAAAGTCCGCTGCAACGCACGCTGATCCGTGCCAGCGTCAACCGCAGTGCACCGATGCTGCGCTGGGCCGTGCGCAATGGCTCGGTGCATAGGGCCAAACGACGCATGGGATTGCTGACCTGAAAAAAAGCTTAAAAGCTTCGCGAGCAAGCCCGCTCCCACAGGGTTATGTGTTCACAAATCCAATGTGGGAGCGGGCTTGCTCGCGAAGGCAGCACCTCGGTCTGCCGCCAAGCTGTTAAACTCCCGCGCCAAATTCCCTCCCCTGCAAGGCGCCCAGCATGTCTTCCTTGAATCAGGCGCTGCGCGCCGCCCTCGAACATCGCCAGGACCTGCTTGCCGAACTGCATCAGCAAGGCACCGATTGCTATCGCTTGTTCCATGGCAGCCAGGAAGGCGCCGGTGGCCTGACCATCGACCGCTACGGCCCGCAACTGTTGGTGCAGAGCTTTCACCAGTCGCTGGAGCGCGATGCCCTGTTGCAACTGCACGAGGCGATCAATCAACACCTGGGCTTCGAGACTCTGCTGGTCTACAACGACCGCTCCCGGGGCAACTCGCGCATCGACCGCGAAGACACTGTCTACCGCGCCGACGAAGCCGCCCTGCAAGATCTTGTCGGCCACGAATGGGGCCTGAATTACCGGGTTCGCGGTCGACACGCCGGTCAGGACCCGCTGCTGTTCCTCGACCTGCGCAACACCCGCGGCTGGGTCAAGGAACACAGCCAGAACAAAAGCGTGCTGAACCTGTTTGCCTACACCTGCGGCGTCGGCCTGAGCGCTGCGGCCGGTGGCGCGAGCGAGGTATGCAATCTGGATTTCGCCGAGGGCAATCTGGCGGTCGGCCGCGAAAACGGTCTGCTCAATCCGCAGTTGCCGACCATGCAGTTCATCCAGTCCGATTACTTCCCGGCCATTCGCCAACTCGCCGGTCTGCCCATCAGTCAGCGCCGCGGGCAGAAATTGCCGAGCTATCAACGCCTGGAACAACGTCAATACGACCTGGTTTTGCTGGACCCCCCGGCCTGGGCCAAGAGCGCTTTCGGCACCGTCGACCTGCTGCGCGACTACCAGAGCCTGCTCAAACCCGCGCTGCTGACCACCGCCGACAATGGCGTGCTGATCTGCTGCAACAACCTGGCAAAAGTCAGCATGGACGACTGGCGCGAGCAGGTTTTGCGCTGTGCGGAAAAGGCCGGGCGGCCGGTGCGCGAATGGACAGTGATGAAACCGGGCGGCGATTTCCCGTCCATGGATCAACAGCCACCGCTGAAAACCCTGATCCTGCAGCTCTGAAAATCAACGGAAAAATCAGATAAATCCTATAACGCTGGGTGACTTCTGAACCGGATTCGCGTGCCATACTCCAACGCACTCCGATTCAAACAGATGAAGCCGCACATGCCCAAAGGATTGATCCGCGCTATCGGCGCCTTGTTGACTGCTCTGGCCCTCTACAGCCTGCTGGGGTTTCTGATTTTGCCGGGCATCACGTTGCGGGTGGTCAACCAACAGTTGGCCAACTACGCCACGACGCCCGCCACCATTCAGCGAATCGAACTCAACCCCTTCAGCCTTGAAGTCACCCTGTGGGGCCTGATCATCGGCGAGCCGGGCAAGGAACAGGTCGGCTTCGAACGTCTGTACGCCAACCTGCAGATCGACAGTCTGTGGACCAAAGCGCTGCACGTGTCTGATATCGAGCTGGACAAACCCAAGACCGAAATCCTCTTCGGCAAGGACGGCAAACTCAACTTGCTTGGCCTGTTCAAATTGCCGGCGAGCGAGCCGACGCCGGCGGACCCGAACGCCAAAGCGTTTCCGCTTCGCGTAGAGCGGATCAAACTGGCCGACGGTTATGTGCACTTCCAGGACGCTCGCCCGAGCGAGCCCATCGAATTTCTCTATGACAAGCTCGATTTCGAGCTGAAAAACCTCAGCACGTTGCCAGAAGACAACGCCGACATGACGCTGGTCGCGGTCGGCCCGGGGGGTGGGCAAATCGACTGGACCGGTAACTTCAGCCTGATCCCGATCGCCTCCGAAGGTAAGCTGAAAGTCACCGACGGCCAGATGAAAGTCTGGTGGCCGTACGTGCGTGACGCGCTGCCGCTGGTGCTGGAAAACGGCGTCCTGAACCTGAGCACCGACTACAAACTCAACCTGTCCAAGGAAACCGAACTGCTGCTGAGCAACGTCGCGATCAGTGTCGCGCCCTTCGCCATCAACGCCCCGGACGGTCGCCCACTGGCGAAACTCGCGCGACTGGATGTCACCGACACCACGGTGGATCTGGCCAAACAGCAAGTGGTAGTGGGCAAGATCCGCAGCAATAAACTGGAAACCTGGGCGGGGCTTGAAGCTGACGGCCAACTCGACTGGCAGAAACTGTTCGCCAGTCAACCGTCCAAAGCAGCGGCCAAGGCCAAAGCCGAACCCGTCAGCACGCCAGCGGCAGCCGACTCACCCAAGCCTGAACCGGCGCCGCCAAACAAGCCTTGGCAAGTGCTGTTGAAAGATGTGCAGTTGCGCGATTACAAAGTGCACCTGGCTGATCGAAAAGCGCAACCCGCCGTGACGCTGGACCTGAGCCCGCTGAACCTGGACCTGCAGAATTTCGACAGCCTCAATGGCTCGCCTTTTACCCTCAAGCTCGATACCGGCGTAGGCAAGCAAGGCAAGATCAGCGCCGATGGCGAGGTCAATCTGGCCCCGGTCAGCGCCAGACTCAACGTGCAAAGCAAGGACATCGACCTGCGGGTTGCCCAGTCCTACATCAACCCGTTCATTCGCCTCGAACTGCGCAGCGGCATGCTCGGCAGCGACCTGGCGGTCAACCTGAAAAGCACCGAGCCGTTGGCACTCAGCGTGACAGGACGCGCGCAGATCGATCAGCTTCACACCCTCGACACCCTGAAAACACGTGACTTCCTCAAGGGGCAACAGGTGGTGGCCGAGGGTCTGAATTATCAGCACGGCGACAGCCTGTCGATCGACAAGGTCAACCTGTTCAAGCCCTATGTGCGCTTCATGATCAACGATGACCGCACCACCAACGTCGATGACCTGCTGATCCCGCAACCGCCCGATTCCGGTGCCAAAACCATTGCAGCCAAACCCGCCAGCAAGGACAAACCGCTGGGTATCCACATTGGCGGGATAGTCATCAGTGACGGTTCGGCCAACTTTGCCGACTTCAGTTTGACCCCGAACTTCGCCACCGTCGTGCAACAGCTCAACGGCCAGATCGGCCCCATCGACAGTGGCCAGGCGAAACCGGCGATCGTAGACGTCAAGGGCAAGGTCGATCGTTATGCGCCGGTGACCATCAAGGGCTCGGTCAACCCGTTCGACCCGATGGCCAGCCTTGATATCACCACCAGCTTCAAGCGGGTGGAACTGACCACGCTGACGCCCTACTCCGGCAAGTTCGCCGGCTATCGCATCCGTAAGGGCCGGCTCAATCTTGACCTGCATTACCTGATCACCAAAGGTCAGCTCAAGGCTGAAAACAAAGTGGTGGTCGAGCAATTGCAGCTCGGTGAAAAAGTCGACAGCCCCGACGCCACCAGCCTGCCTCTGAAGCTGGCCATCGCCCTGCTGAAGGACGTCGATGGCAAGATTTCCATTGAACTGCCCGTGACCGGCGACCTGAATAATCCACAGTTCAGCGTCATGCCGATTGTCTGGCAGACCCTGCGCAACCTGATCGTCAAGGCCGCCGCCGCGCCGTTCAAAATGATCGGCGGGCTGGTCAGTGGCGGAGGCTCGGAAGACTTGGGCACGGTGTCGTTTGCGCCGGGTTCCAGCGACCTGAGCAAAGAGGCCGAAGGTTCGTTGGTCAAGCTGTCCCAGGCCCTCAAGGAACGTCCGGCCCTGCGCCTGGAAATCGAAGGCACCGCTGCCGCCAGCAGTGATGGCCCGCTGATCGCCGAGCAACGCCTGGAACGGGAATACCAGTACAACTACTACAAAATGCTCCAGCGTCGCGGCGACAAGGTGCCGGCGCAGGCCTCGTTGCTGCAAGTGCCGGACGGCGAGAAAGGTCCGCTGCTGGAAGGCATCTACCGCATCCGCCTGAAAACCCAGCCGCCCGCCGAATGGAAAGACCTGGGCAAAGAAGAACGCACCGCGAAAATGCGCGCGGACGTGATCAAGTTCTGGAGTTCCAGCGACGTGCTGTTGCGCCAACTGGGCCAGGACCGCGCCAGCAGCATCAAGGACTATCTGGTCGACAAGGGTCAATTGGCCGATGACCGGGTGTATTTCATCGACGCCAGCCTCGGCCAAGCGGAAAGTAACGGTAAGGTGGTGACACCACTGCATCTGGACGCCGAATGATGATCAGACAATTGCTGTTCGGCCTGACACTGGCCATGGCGGCCAATCAGGCCTCTGCCGCCGATACCCTGCGCTGCGGCAGTCAGTTGGTCAGCGTCGGGGACAGGTCCAGCGAAGTGCTGCAGAAATGCGGCGAACCGGTCAGCCGCGATCTGTTGGGCTACAAGCGCAGCGCCAATCGGCGGGAAGAGTTCCAGGTCGAGGAATGGACCTACGGGCCTAACAGCGGGATGTATCAGTACCTGCGGTTTGAAGGGAATCGCCTGAGACAGATCACCAGCAAGCGCGGTAACTGAACCCGTCACAAAACCAATGTGGGAGCGGGCTTGCTCGCGAAAGCGGTGTATCAGTCACCATCAATGTTGCCTGACACTCCGCTTTCGCGAGCAAGCCCGCTCCCACATTTGATCTTTATTGTCTTCCAAATAGAACAGGCCCCGACACGAATGTCGGGGCCTGTAATGGCCACATCCTTATGGCCGTCGCATGAACTCTCAAGTGGCGGCAGACGTATGACTCGGCTCGTCTGCCGCGTCTTCTCCCGGTTCAGGCGAGAAGTCTTGCCTTACTCGGCTTTCAGGCCGTCAGCGGAGACCGCTTTGACGCCTTTGATTTTCTTGGTGATGGCCACAGCAGTGGCTTTCTGAGCGTCAGTCACCGCGACGGTAGACGACAGGGAAACAACGCCTTTGTTGGTTTCAACCTTGATATCGGTACCAGGAATGCCTTTTTCGGTAACCAGGTCAGTTTTTACTTTAGTGGTGATCCAGGTGTCCTTAGTGGCATCTGTAGCTTCGGTCACTTCACCGGCGGCCAGCACCATTGGCGACTGGGTAGCCTGGGTGGTTTGTGCAAATGCAGCGTTGGCCATGGTCAGGGTCAGCGCGGTAGCAGTAGCGGCAGCGATAGCGAACTTCTTCATACGAGTAACTCCTGTTTTTTCATAAAGTCTGCTGCGTGTCTTGTCAGCAGGGTTACTCGGTATATTGCGAACGCTGTGCCAACGTTGAGACAAGGAAAAAGTCTATGAAAATCAGCATGTTACAGAAACGGTAAATTTTCGGAATCATGCAAATTGCATGACTTTGAATATATGTACATGCAAGTTGCGGGTTTTGACGTGGGCCTAAGGCCATGAATTGTCGGGATATTCTTGATTATTTACATTGCGCCTCAAATAACGGATAAAAAAATGCCCCGCGTTGTGAAGGCGGGGCAACGGGCAGACCTGGAAATGGATCAGACGCCGGGGCAACCAGTAGGCGCGTACTCTTTAAGTACCGTCGTGGCGCAAGTCCAGCCACCGGCGAGCGTGCGCGAAAGCGTGATGGTCTTGCCGGCCACCAGACCGTTTGCATTGAGGAGCGTGCAGCCAATACTGCCAACACCAGTAGTGGTGGCGCCCGCCACCGCAATCGTACAATTGCCTGTGGTCGCGCTAACGCCGAGCAGAGGGAGGGTGGGGGCGGTGCCTTGATTCATAATGTCTTCGTAGGGGGCCTTCAATGCGGATATTTCAGCAAGACCGGCGGTGACCTTCGCCCGCGACTGATACTTCGAATACTGCGGCAGCGCAACCGACGCCAGAATCCCGATGATCGCCACCACGATCAGCAGTTCGATAAGGGTAAAACCTTTCTGAGTATTCATAGACGAGCTCCATGCATGAGTCGAAATCTCATGATCTGAACTAGCCGCAGCATAGCCCGTGCCAAACCCTCGCCCCCGTGTTTTCAGGGGACAAAAGCAACGCACCGCCCTTTTCTACCCCCAGGATCCGCACTATCTGACACTTTTTGTCACCTGAACAGCGCTGGTTTGGTTCCACCGGTTGACTAGGCTATAAGTCATGAACTGTCTGGATCCGGTATCCCAATGAATGACATCGCCCTTAGCGGTCTGGCCAAGCAATTGGTCCTGGCCGAACTGCTCACTGATCAAAGCGCGCAACAGGCGTATCAGCAGGCCCAACGCCAAAAACTCACACTGGTCAATTATCTGGTGCAGAACAAACTGGTGAATAGCCGTCAGGTTGCGGAGATCGCCTCGGAACATTTCGGCATGGCGCTGCTGGACCTCCACTGCCTGGACAAAGAGTCCCAACCCAAAGAACTGGTCAGCGAAAAACTGATTCGCCAGCACCACGCCCTGCCCCTCTGGCGGCGCGGCAACAAGTTGTTCGTCGGGGTTTCCGACCCGACCAATCAGCAGGTCACCAGCGATATCCAGTTCAGTACCGGGCTGAACACCGAAGCCATTCTGGTGGAGGACGACAAGCTCAGCGACGCCATCGAGCGATTCTTCGACAGCCACAGCACCGGCCTGGAAGACATGGCCGATGTCGACCTCGATAGCGTCGACATCGAGTCGATCAATGACAACAACCAAGACGCCATCGCCGGGCAGGATGCCGACGACGCGCCGGTGGTGCGCTTTGTCAACAAGATGCTGCTCGACGCGATCAAGAGCGGCTCATCCGACCTGCATTTCGAACCCTACGAAAAAACCTACCGCGTGCGGGTGCGCACCGACGGCATGCTGCGGGAAGTCGCCAGGCCACCGATTCAGCTCTCCGGCCGCATCGCCGCACGCCTGAAAGTCATGGCCAGCCTCGACATCTCCGAGCGGCGCAAACCACAGGACGGGCGGCTCAAGATGCGCCTGTCCAAGAGCAAGTCCATCGACTTCCGGGTCAATACCCTGCCGACCCTGTGGGGCGAGAAAGTGGTGATCCGGATTCTCGACCCGTCCAGCGCACAAATGGGCATCGACGCTCTCGGCTACGAGCCGGAACAGAAAGACCTGTACATGGCCGCGCTGAAGCAGCCGCAAGGGATGATCCTGGTGACCGGCCCCACCGGTTCGGGCAAGACCGTGTCGCTCTACACCGGGCTGAATATTCTCAACACTGTGGACATCAATATCTCCACCGCCGAAGACCCGGTGGAGATCAACATGGAAGGCATCAACCAGGTCAACGTCAATCCCAAGCAGGGACTGGGTTTTGCCCAGGCACTGCGCTCGTTTTTGCGCCAGGACCCGGACGTGATCATGGTCGGCGAAATCCGTGACCTGGAAACCGCCGAGATCGCCATCAAGGCCGCCCAGACCGGGCACCTGGTGCTGTCGACCCTGCACACCAACAGCGCGGCGGAAACCCTGACCCGCCTGCACAACATGGGCATTCAGGGGTTCAACATCGCGACGTCGGTCAGCCTGATCATCGCCCAGCGCCTGGCGCGCAAACTGTGCAACCAGTGCAAGAAGCCCATCGATATTCCCCGTGAGGCGTTGATCAAGGAAGGCTTCCCCGAGGAACGCATTGGCTCGTTCACGATCTATGAGCCGGTCGGTTGCGATCAGTGCAACGGTGGCTACAAGGGGCGCGTGGGGATTTATGAAGTGGTGAAGAACACACCAGACCTGCAACGGCTGATCATGGCCGAAGGCAATTCGCTGGAAATCGATATCCAGATGCGCAAGGACGGCTTCAACGACCTGCGTACTTCCGGGCTGATCAAGGCCATGCAGGGCATCACCAGCCTTGAAGAAATCAACCGGGTCACCAAGGACTGAACATGGCGGTCAAAGCAGCGAAAATCAGTGTGTACGCTTGGGAAGGCACCGATAAAAAAGGCACGAAAATGACCGGCGAACTCACCGGTCAGAACCCGGCGTTGATCAAGGCGCAATTGCGCAAGCAAGGCATCAACCCCGGCAAGGTGCGCAAGAAGTCCGCCTCGATTCTCAACCTCGGCCAACGCATCAAGGCTCATGACATTGCCCTGTTCACCCGGCAGATGGCGACCATGATGAAAGCCGGTGTGCCGCTGTTGCAGTCGTTCGACATCATTGGCGAAGGCTTCGATAACCCGGCCATGCGTAAACTGGTGGACGAAGTGAAACAGGAGGTCGCGGCGGGTAACAGCTTCGCCGCGGCCCTGCGCAAAAAGCCCCAGTATTTCGACGAGCTCTATTGCAACCTGGTGGATGCCGGCGAGCAGGCCGGCGCGCTGGACACCCTGCTGGAGCGCGTCGCGACCTACAAGGAAAAGAGCGAAAGCCTCAAGGCCAAAATCAAGAAAGCCATGACTTATCCGCTGGCCGTGGTGTTCGTCGCGATCATCGTCACCGGGATTCTGCTGATCAAGGTGGTGCCGCAGTTCAAGTCGGTGTTTGAAGGGTTTGGTGCCCAACTGCCAGCGTTCACGGTGATGGTCATCGGCCTTTCGCAGTTCATGCAGGATTGGTGGTGGTTGATGCTTGGCGTGCTGATCGCAGTGATATTCGGTGTGCGTCACGCCTTCAAGACATCGCAAGGCTTTCGGGACTGGACAGACACCTGGCTGCTGAAACTGCCGTTGATTGGCTCGTTGATGCACAAGTCCGCCGTGGCCCGTTACGCCCGTACACTGTCGACCACCTTCGCCGCCGGCGTCCCGCTGGTGGAGGCGCTGGAGTCAGTGGCGGGCGCGACCGGCAACATCGTGTTCAAGCGTGCGGTGCTGCGCATCAAGCAGGATGTGTCGACAGGGATGCAACTGAACTTCTCCATGCGCACCTCAGGCGTCTTTCCGAACATGGCGATTCAGATGACGGCCATTGGCGAAGAGTCCGGCGCACTGGACGACATGCTCGACAAGGTCGCCAATTTCTATGAGGCCGAGGTCGACAACATGGTCGACAACCTCACCAGCCTGATGGAGCCGTTCATCATGGTGGTGCTGGGGGTTATCGTCGGCGGCCTGGTGGTTGCGATGTACCTGCCCATTTTCCAACTCGGCTCAGCGATCTGACATGCTCTTGAACGAAATCCTGATCCTGTACCCGCTGGTGTTTGTCGTCATTGCGCTGGTGATCGGCTTGCTGGTCGGCAGCTTCCTCAACGTGGTGATCTGGCGCCTGCCGAAAATGCTCGCACGCGAGTGGCGACTGCAGGCCTATGAAATTCTCGGTTTGCCTGGCGAAACACCGCTTCCGACCTACAACCTGATGCTGCCCCACTCCCAGTGCCCGCACTGTGGGCACCGGATTCGCGCCTGGGAAAATATCCCGGTGCTCAGTTATGTGTTTTTACGTGGACGATGCTCAAGCTGCGCAACGCCCATCAGCAAACGCTACCCGTTGACCGAACTGGCCTGCGGCCTGCTGTCGGCGTTCATCGCCTGGCATTTCGGATTCGGGTGGCAGTCCGTGATGGCGTTGGTACTCAGTTGGGGCCTGTTGGCCATGAGCCTGATCGACGCCGAGCATCAACTGTTGCCGGATGTACTGGTGCTGCCGCTGCTGTGGCTGGGACTGATCGTCAACAGTTTCGAGTTGTTCGTGCCGTTGACTGAGGCACTGTGGGGCGCAATTGCTGGCTACATGGCGCTGTGGTCGGTATTCTGGCTGTTCAAGCTGATCACCGGCAAGGACGGCATGGGTCACGGCGATTTCAAGCTGTTGGCCATGCTGGGCGCCTGGGGTGGCTGGCAGATTTTGCCGCTGACCCTTCTGTTGTCGTCCCTGGTCGGTGCCGTTATCGGCGTGATTTTGCTGAGCCTGCGCAACGCGAAAACCTCGACACCGATCCCCTTCGGTCCCTATCTGGCGATTGCCGGCTGGATTGCGTTGCTCTGGGGTGGTCAAATAACCGGCTTCTATTGGCAGTTTGTCGGTTTGGAATGAATACCCCTGTGGAAAAACCCTGGATTCTCGGCCTGACCGGCGGCATCGGCAGCGGCAAAAGTGCGGCTGCCCAGCACTTCATCGACCTGGGCGTGCACGTGGTCGATGCCGATCATGCGGCGCGCTGGGTGGTCGAACCGGGCCGCCCGGCGCTGGCGCAGATCGCCGAACATTTCGGCCCCGGCGTGTTGCAAGCCGACGGTCAACTGGATCGTGCGGCGTTGCGCAAACTGATCTTCGAAGTGCCGGAGGAACGCCGCTGGCTGGAAGCCTTGCTGCATCCGCTGATCGCCGAAGAAATCGCCCATCATTTGGCGCTGGCAAAATCACCTTATGCGATTCTGGTTTCGCCGTTGCTGATCGAGTCCGGCCAGTACGCCATGACCCAGCGCGTGCTGGTGATCGATGCGCCCGAACAGTTACAGATCGAACGCACCCTGCAGCGTGACCAGACCAGCGAACAACAGGTCCAGGCGATCCTCAAGGCCCAGTCCAGTCGCCAGGATCGCGTGAGCCATGCCGACGAAGTGGTGGTCAACGACCGCGACCTCGCCTGGCTGCACAGCGAGGTCGAACGCCTGCATCACTATTACCTAACTTTGCGTGGAGGCCAGTCATGAGCCAGACCCCAACCGTCAATTGCCCAACTTGCGGCGCCCCTGTCGAATGGGTTGCCAGCAACGTCAACCGGCCGTTCTGTTCGGATCGTTGCAAACTGATCGACCTGGGCGCATGGGCATCGGAAGAGCACAAGATTCCAGTGGCCCCGGATGCCGAGGACGAGTTGTTCAGCGGCGATTTCGACCCGCGTCACTGATCCCGATCGTCAGGGGCGTGACTTGTACCAGACATCGACGAGGTGGCCAGACCCTGACGCCTCCTTCCTGATCTTGACACCAATCTACAAGCATGCTAGCGAGTGCTATACTTCCTTCGAATTGCATGAAGTGTGCAACGTTGCCCACGGCAACAATACCGATGGTTAATCTCAGTTAATCGCTGCTAGACAGAGGAGGTCTGCAGCAAACACGAGATGAGAGGTGTGGCATGAACCGACACTATTACATCAGTGACAATCTCGACGATCTTGAAGCCGTTGAAAATGAACTGGAAGCCAACGGCATCGATACCGAACAAATTCATGTGCTCAGTGAAAAAGTTGCTGACGTGGAAGAACATCACCTTCACGAAGTTAACTCGTTGATGAAACAAGATGTCGTTCACTCCGGCGAGATTGGTGCAGTGATCGGTGTGCCGCTCGCGGCATTGATCCTTGCCGGTGCCTATTGGCTGGGTTGGACCGAATCAGCCGCAGGCTGGGTGCCTTTTATCTTCCTTGCCGTCGTTGTATTGGGCTTCTGCATCTGGGAAGGCGGTTTTTTTGGTATCCAGGTACCGAACGCTCACTTCCGCAATTTCAAACAGATGGTAGATATGGGCAAACATGTCTTCTTCGTGGACGTTGAGCCGAACCAGGAATCAGTATTGGAACGGGTCATCGAACATCATCCAACGTTGACGATCGCCGGCACGGGAACAGCAGCTCCCCACTGGACAGTAGCCTGGCTGCACAGATGGCATCAGTTCAAACGAACGATATAAAACCATATATTGCGGGGTAGCCCCCGGAGGCTTGAGGCCATCCGGGAGTTGCTTATTGGCCGAAGAAAATGACCCGGCTGAGGAACACATAGTCCGCCTCGGTGGCCATCAGTCCGATGAGCACCAGTAAACACAAAGGTGGCATCAATATGGCGTAGACCAAAGCCAACCGTTCCCAGGCCATATGCATGAAGATGGAGACAATCAAACCTGCCTTCAGCAACATGAAAGTGATAATCAGGGTCCACCTGAGATAGCCGTGGAAGTGGAAATAGTCGACAAGATACGACAGCGTGCTGAGAACGAATAACAGCCCCCAGATTTTAAGGTACAAACTGATTGGATGTTGCTGACCTTGAGCATGCGCCATCATCAGTGCTCCTCTACCACAAATAGAAGAAAGCAAAAATAAACACCCACACCAAATCCACGAAGTGCCAGTAAAGCCCGGCTATCTCGACGTTCTGATAGTTTCCGGAGCGCTCATAATCTCCGCGCATTACTTTCATCGCCACAATGCTGAGGTAGAGGGCGCCGATTGACACATGCAGTCCGTGGAAACCGGTAATCATGAAAAAGCTGGCACCAAATTGCGCCGCCCCCATGGGGTTCCCCCAGGGACGCACCCCTTCGGCGATGAGCTTGCTCCATTCAAATGCCTGCATGCCGACGAAGGCCACCCCCAAGGCAGCGGTCGCCAGCATCAGCGCTGTGGTTTTCGCGCGATCACGGCGATAGGCGAAATTGACTGCCATGGCCATCGTGCCGCTGCTACTGATCAGCACAAAGGTCATGATGGCGATCAGAATAAGCGGGATTTCTCGACCGCCGATCGTCAAGGCAAACACTTCACTGGGGTTCGGCCAGAGGTCAGTGATGGTCATGCGTACCGACATGTAGCCGGTTAAAAAACAGGTGAATATAAAAGTATCGCTGAGCAGGAATATCCACATCATCGCCTTGCCCCAGGGGACCTGTTTGAAAGCCTCCCTATCCGAGGACCAGTCGCTGGCAATGCCCTCCCATCCCGGTGCAGGCGGCGAGCCTGGTGGGTTGGATGAGCCGGACTCGCTGGGGGCTTGTGGATGCGATGCCATGGCTTTTCACCTCAGGCCGCAGAATCTGGCGATGGCTTCAAAGGTTTGCGGCGTGCTGGTCAGCAGCGCGAATAGCACGAACCAAAGACCCAGTAAGTAATGCCAATAGATGGCACAGAGTTCTACGCTGGCGCTGAGTTGCGGTAACGGCACGCGCTGCAGGAATTTAGCGAAGATTATGCTCCAGGCGATCAGCCCGCCCAGCAGGTGGAGCCCATGCATGCCGGTCAACAGGTAGAAGAAACTGTTGGCCGGATTGCTGGCGACAAAGTAGCCCCAGGCGACAAACTGCTGCCAGACCCAGAGTTGCCCCACCAGAAAGGCAATGGCAAATACGCCCCCCAATGCAAAACCAATGACCGTTGCACCCGGTCGAGCCTGTCGGGCGGCCATGCGCGACCACTGCAGTGCGATGCAACTGAACACTAGAAAAGCCGAATTCAGCCAGAGTTGCCATGGATTGGCCAGCGGCGCCAAGGGCTCTGTCAGGGGTAGCCAGTCGGCCATTTGTGAGCGGGCGATAAAGGCGATCAGGAAGAGAAAGAATAACGAGCTCACCACCGCCAGAAACAAGCGCAGACCTGTTTTTGCGATTTGGCTTCTATTGGCACCCTCGGCGGCCTGACTACCTTCAGGATCGCGACTCCAACTGCCACCGGGGTCCGCGCCGTCGGCGTTTCTCAAGAACAATCTGTTCATGTTTTAACGTCCGCTATCCTGGTTCCGGCACTGAGTTGCCGCAGTTGCTCCAACTCCTCGGCGGAGACCGTTTGTGGAACGAAATCCTGTTCTATCCCCGGCACACTGTAGTCATAGGCCCAGCGATGCACGACCGGCAGCTTCTCTCCCCAGTTGCCGTGTATCGGCGGGGTGTTTGGCGTTTGCCATTCCAGACTGGCCGCGCCCCAGGGATTACTGCCTGCGGGCTTGCCTTTAAATACACTCCAGGCCAGGTTGAACAGGAACAGCAACTGGGAAACGCCGACGATCAATGCGACCACCGTAATGAAGGCATTCAACTCCTGCGCCGACTGCGGAATGAACGCGTAGTTTTCATAGGCGTAGTAGCGGCGTGGCATGCCCTGAAAACCCAGATAGTGCATGGGGAAGAAGATGGCGTAGGTGCCCAGAAAGGTAATCCAGAAATGCAACTTGCCGAGGGTGTCGTTCAACATGCGACCGGACACTTTCGGGAACCAATGATAAATGCCGCCGAACACCACCAGTACCGGTGCGACACCCATGACCATATGGAAATGGGCTACGACAAAGTAGGTGTCCGAGAGCGGAATATCGACAATCACATTGCCGAGAAACAACCCGGTCAGACCGCCCACCAGGAAGGTGACGATAAAGGCCAGGGCAAACAGCATCGGCACGGTCAGATGGATGTCGCCCCGCCACAGGGTCAGGACCCAGTTGTAGACTTTCAGAGCGGTCGGCACCGCGATGATCAAGGTGGTGACGGCGAAGAAAAAGCCGAAGTACGGGTTCATTCCGCTGACATACATATGGTGCGCCCAGACCACAAAGCTGAGTACGCCAATCGCAATAATGGCCCACACCATCATTCGGTAGCCGAAGATGTTTTTACGTGCATGCGTGCTGATCAGGTCGGAGACCAGACCAAACGCGGGGAGAGCAACGATATAGACTTCCGGGTGGCCGAAGAACCAGAACAGATGCTGGAACAATATCGGGCTGCCACCTTGGTGATCGAGCTGCTGCCCCAACGAGATCATCGCTGGCATAAAGAAACTGGTGCCCAGCAGTTTGTCGAACAGCATCATGACCGCACTGACAAACAACGCCGGGAAAGCCAGCAAGGCCATGATCGAGGCCATGAAGATTCCCCATACGGAGAGCGGCATGCGAAACAATGTCATGCCGTGCGTACGCGCCTGCAACACCGTGGTGACGTAGTTCAACCCGCCCATGGTGGTTGCGACAATAAAAATCGCCAGAGAGACGAGCATCAATACGATGCCCCACTCAGTCCCCGGTGTCCCCTGAGTAATGGATTGTGGCGGATAAAGCGTCCAGCCCGAACCGGTGGGGCCGCCAGGGACAAAGAAACCGGCGAGCAACACCAGTACCGCTAGCAGGTAGAACCAATAACTCAGCATGTTGACATAGGGGAAGACCATGTCGCGTGCGCCCACCATCAGTGGTATCAGATAGTTGCCGAAGCCCCCCAGAAACAAGGCCGTCAGCAAGTAAATGACCATGATCATGCCGTGCATGGTCATCGCCTGATAGTAAGCACTGGCGTCCATGAACGCTAAACTGCCGGGGAAACCTATCTGCATGCGCATCAAGCCGGACAACACCACGGCGATAACACCCACGAACAAAGCCGTCAGGGAGTATTGAACGGCTATGACCTTGTGGTCCTGACTCCAGATGTATTTGGTCAGGAAACTTTTAGGCTCGTGCAGTGCTTCTGTTTCGGCTTGCTCCGCATAGGCCATCACGTCATCCTCCTGTCGAAGTTTCGGTGTATTTCTGGCTGCTTTACGGCTGCTTCCCTGTCTCCGCCTTGCTCGCGTCAGCGTCGGCATTCGCTTTGGATTTGATGAACGCGATCAGCGCGTCCAATTCCTTATCGCTCGGCGTCAAGGCCGGCATGAGGGCTGCATAGCCCTTGACGATTTTGGCACCGGGATTAAGAACCGATTCCTTTAGATAGCCTTCATCGGCCTTTATGCTCGTACCGTCGGCAAGGGTGACTGTCGTGCCATACAGGCCCTGCCAAGTGGGGCCGACGCCCTTGTTGCCATCGACACTGTGGCAGGCCAGACAACCGAGCGACTGAGCCAACTGTTGTCCCTGCGCCACCAAGTCCTCACCTGGAGCCGACGCTCCGCCGGCAGGAACTTCATTGTCTTGCGGTGTACCGCTCAGTGATTTGATCAAGGCGACGAGTGCACCCAGTTCATCGTCATTGAGAGTATAGGCCACCATGACCGGCGGGTAGTTCTGCACCAGTCGGGCCTGCGGATCGAGGATCGACTCTTTCAGGTAGGCTTCATCGACCTGCACGCTGGTGCCATCGGCAAGTTGTTCAGTGCGGCCGAACAGCCCCTTCCATCCCGGGCCGAGACTGGAACTGCCATCCTGGCTATGGCAGGCACCGCAGCCATATTTTTCCGCCAACTGGCGGCCTTTTTCCACGACGCTGCCTGAGCTGGGCCTGGCAGCTGTCGTTAATGTCTGTGCGAAGGTCGGTTGGCTGCTGAGCCATTGATCGAAGGCGCCCTGCTCTTCCACGATCATCTGGCCGCGCATATTGTAATGACCCAAGCCACAATACTCAGCGCAAAGGATTTCATACTTCCCGGTTTTAGTCGGTGTAAACCAGAAGTACGACACCATCCCAGGCACCATATCCATCTTGCTGCGAATTTGCGGAATATAGAAGTTGTGCAACACGTCTTTAGAACGCAGTAAAACTTTCACCGGCTGATCCAGCGGAAGTCTGACTTCATTGTTTTTTATAAGCACATCGTCCTGTCCGGCAGGATCCTTGGGATCAACGCCGAAGGGGTTGGCGGAATCAACCAACTTGATTTCCGACTTGCCCAGCTTCCCGTCTTTGCCCGGAAAACGAAAGGCCCACTGCCACTGCTGGGCGACCACTTCAAGTTCATAAGCATTTTTCGGCACCCGGATGAAATCACTGTAAACAACCAGACCGGGCGCCAGCATTGCGGCAATACCTATCGAGGTAACGACAATCAACCAAAACTCCAACTTTTTACTTTCTGGCTGGTAGTGCGCCCTGGCACCCTCCTTGTGACGATAACGCATCACGGCGACTGCCATGAATACCGTGATGGCGATGAAAAATATTCCGCTAATGATCAGGGTGATGAACAGCGTGGTGTCTATTGATCCCCAGTTGGACGCTGCCGGTGTTGCATGCCAAGGCGCAAGTATATGGAAGAGCACTGATGCAATAACGATGAGTATCAAGACAATTGCTATTGCCATTTTCTCTTCATCCTATTCCTGTTGCTCATTGGTTATGCGCAAGCATCGCCACTGACGTCCAAGCAGGGCAGACAAGTGCCACCGTGGTGGCAAAGTCAGTAAAAAGTATAGTGCCATCGGGTTGTGCCGTGAGGCTGGCAAGCGAGATCCGGTAGCCAGCTATACTGAACTTCTGATTACGGACGGCAAAGATCGGCCAGAAGCGACCCCAAAAGACGAACCCTGCCTATGCGTAATAGTCAGAAAAGTGATGGCATTGAGTAGAAACGAGAGCTACAGAATCCAGCAGCCACGACGGAGGTTTCGTTATGAGTGCCCTGACGATCGAAGGCTGGTGCAAAACCAGCGCCGACCAAAAATCCACCCCAATAGGTGAAATCCATTTTTACGTCGATGGCCCCCTTCATCTGCGCCTGGAGCAGGCTGAAGAACACCTGCAGAAGTCCCATGAGCGTGAAGCCATGGTTGATGTCGACATGAGCACCTTGGATTTGATCCTGCCAGAGGGATACGCCCCCTTGTCCGACTGCCAAATGCGCGTCTATTTGCACCACGAGCGTGGTCAGTACCATTTGGTCGGGCACCGAGCGAGCGACGGTTGCTTGATCTATAGCAACGCGGTTTTGATTGATCAGCAGATTTAGGGAAACGCTGAAAAACGGAGTATGGGATCGTCAGCATTTGGCGGATCTGAAAGGGATCAAGACTTGGGATCGTCGTCCTTCCAGGGCGCCGACAGATAGCGCGTGCGGTTGAAGGTTTCCAGCCATTCCGGGGAGAACACCACCAGCGCGCTAACCACCATGCCGTTGATGAACGCCTCTGGAAAAATGATCAGCCACAGGTAACCGACAAAATCTTCCAGCCAATAGGGCATGGCGAACAGTTCGTCGAACCATAGCAACCAGAGCGCCAGCAGCAGGCACAGCAGTGCCGATAGCGCCGCTGCAAAGAAACCGGAAACGAAGATATACACGAAGGGATTTCGCGGTTGTGCTCGCTCTACCAGGATTGCGCAGCATTCGGTGACCAGCACGGGCAGCAGAATAAACAGCGTGCCATTCACCCCCATTGCGACCATGTCCTGACGGCCGAGCAGTACCAGGCCGGTTTGTGCGACCAGTCCGCCGACGATTGCCAGCGGCCAGTCCAGGAGCAGGGTGACTGCGGTCATGCCGAGGAAGTGATAAGACACGCCCGTGTCGAAATCCCGGCGTACCAGCCAGAGCATGAATAGCGCGAAGACTGTGCCGAATAACAGGTGCTGGCGGCGTCTGTCGCTGAACAGTTCGACCCACGGGGCTCGTGCGATGGCCCAGATCAGTGCCGGGACGTAGATCAGCCAGCCGACGGTGAGGGTTTCGGGGGACAGCAACTCGGCGCCGATCATGGTTGGGTGGGCTCCGTTTTTTTTGCTGGGAGGGGGTAGGTTTTCAGTCTACACCGGGCTTTGGATGCGCTGCGATTTTGCTCTCTTGGGGGTATATCCGTTTCTGCGGTAACGGCCGCTTATGGTTCCGCTCTTACAGCGGGTCACTTTGAAAAGCGCAAAGTAACCAAACGCTCTTGCCCCTTTCGTTCGGTGCCTCGCTAAGGCTCGGCATGCCCTCGAGGGGGCGTATACCTCAAAGCCAAATCAAAAGCCAAGGCGAGGCGGCCTGATAGCCGACCTGACGTCTAGTCCTTCCCTGTCATTGCCGGTGAACGGTGAACACCACTGCCATGCCCAACAAAAATCCACTGTGGGAGCGGGCTTGCTCGCGAAGGCGGACCGGCATTCAACATTGATGTCGACTGACACGGCCTCTTCGCGAGCAAGCCCGCTCCCACAGGTACTCATTGCACATTCAGATTATGTGAACGATCAAGTCAGCGAAGCGCGCCCGCTTGAAGCCCGGGTCGGCCCAGAGACCGCCGAGTTTTGCTGTTGCGGTGGTCGCCCCCTCGAGAGGCCGAGTGCAGGTTCTGCGCAGTGGGCAACCCGGCATGGATGCCGGGTTAGCCGCGCACGGCCATGGATGGCCGATCGCGGCGGGCCCACGGAGCAGGACCGGAGCGAGGCACCGAACGAAAGGGGCAAGAGCGCTTTGGTTACTTTCGCCTGGGCCGGCATTCCGGATTTTCGAAAGTGACTCGCCGTAAGGGCGAAACCAACAGCAGCCGTTACCGCAGCAACGGATATACACACCAACAGCCCCAGCGATTGTTACGTTTCCTGCAACGCTGAATCAGCCCAACCCCCCTTTATCACTCACCACCAAAGACTAAACTCCAAAGCATCAGAACCAACCCCGAGCCACAAAATGAAAACCCTGACCACCCTGCTTCTGACCCTGATCGCCACCTCCACCATGGCCGCCACCCACGAGCCAGCCGCCACCCCATACAACCAGGCACAACCGCTGGACATCGCCAAAGTGGTTTCAGTCACAGACACCGCAACCCCCTGCGACGTCGTACCCGCGACTATGGTCTACCTCGATCATCAAGGCCAGACCCATCGCGTGACGTATCAAGTCATGGGCAACTGCGCGAGCAATCTGTAATCACCACGTCATAACAGCGTCCACGTATAGCTGAGGATCAAACGATTCTCGTCGATATCACTGCGGTAGTTCGAACGCGCCATCACATTACGCACACGAATCCCGAGGCCCTTGAGGCTACCGCTCTGCAGCACGTAGCCAAGATCAAGATCACGCTCGCGATCCTTCCCTTCGAACCCCTGCCCGGTGTCGACGTTGGTGCCAGAGATGTAGCGCACAGTGCTGGTCAGCCCCGGCACACCGAACGCGGCGAAGTCGTAGTCGTAACGCGCCTGCCATGAACGCTCGTCGGTGTAGGCAAACTCGTAGGTCGGCACCTCATTACCCAGCGGCGTGATGTTGGCGAAGACCCGCGGGAAAGCGCTGTCACCGAACATCCCCTGATAACCGACATAAAACGTGTGGCCTCCGCGCTTGGCCGACAGCAGCGAGAAGAACGCCTGGTTATCGATATTGCCCAGCAGCTTCTTGCCATCTTCACGCGAATCGAAATAGCCGAGGTTCGCGCCCAGAATCCAGTCCCCCATCGGTTCGCTGTGCTTGAGACCGAGAAAGCGCTGGTTGTAGATATCTTCCAACTGCCCAAACCAGGTGCTGACCGAACTGCGTTTATCGTTGAAGGCGTAATCGGCACCGGCAAAATTGAAACCATCGCTACTGACCTGACGCTGCGGAACGTGACCCAGCATGGCCTGCATCTTTTCATCGCCGGCCTCATTGCGCAGGCTGGTTGAACTCAAGTGACCCCCTTGCAATGTCAGACCATTGATCTCATTCGAACTGATGCTTGCCCCCTGATAGCTGGGCGGCAGCAGCCGGATATCGCTGAAAGCCAGCACCGGCAGATTGGGTTGCAACTCACCCACTTTCAGCTCGGTTTTGGAGTAGCGCATCTTCAACGCGCCTTCCAGACGGCTGTAATCATTCGCCGCGCGCCCATCATCGTGCACCGGCAGCAAACCGGTATTGACCCGGTCCGGACTGCTATCGAGTTTGAGGCCGAGCAGGCCGATCACGTCCACACCCAACCCAACGGGGCCTTGGGTGTAACCGGATTTGACGTTGAGAATGAAACCCTGCGCCCACTCCTCGGCCTTCGACTGTTTGTTGGCCCCGACGATGTCGGAGAAGTCCCGGCTGAAGTAGTAATTGCGGGCCTGCAAGGTGGCGGTGGTGTCTTCGATGAAGCCGCCCTCCGCCGCCATCGTCCCCGTGGAGAAACCCGAGACGACCGCCATGGACAACACGGAACCGGGTGCTGGAAAAATCTGCTTCATCGTTTTATCTCTTATTTTTATTGTTCAACAGGTTGAAGTGCTTCAGCCGCAGCGCCTTCACGACTGGCGTTTAAGGCGAACACGGTCATGGCGATCGCGGCCACCGCACCGGGCAAGGCAAACGCCATGAAGTTCAGTTGCAGTGGCAGGCTGATCCCGAGCAAGGCACCGCCCAGCAGCGGGCCGACAATCGCGCCATTGCGCCCGATACCCGAGGCCCAGCCCAAACCGGTCGAACGAATGGCCATGGAGTAGAACTGCGCAGCGCAGGCGTACAGCAGAATCTGCGAGCCGATGGTGGTGGCGCCGGCCAGGGCGATCAGCAGGTACAACACCGGCATCGGGCTGTTGAAGCCAAGCAACGTGATCGACACCGCCGCCATGGCAAAGAACACCGCCAACACCCGGGGCAGGTTCAGTTTGTCGCCCAGAACGCCGCCGCCAATCGCACCGAAGATGGCGCCGAAGTTGAGCACCAGCAAAAACGACAGGCTCGAGCCCAGGCTGTAACCGGCGTTGGCCATCAGTTTCGGCAGCCACGAACTCAAGGCGTAGACCATCAGCAGGCAGCAAAAAAACGCCAGCCACAGCATCAGCGTGCGCAACGCCCGGCCCTCGCGAAACAGCTGCAAAACCGGGGTGCCGGTGCCCTTCACTTCGCTCATGTGCAACTGATCGCCGCTTTGCGCGACGTACGCCGGATCGACCCGCTGAAGAATGGTGCGCGCTTCTGAATGGCGTCCCTGACGCAGCATGAAACCCACCGATTCGGGCAGGAAGTACATGATCAGCGGCAACAACAGCAACGGCAGCACCGCGACGTAAAACACCGACTGCCAGCCGAAGCTCGGGATCAGCACGATGCCCAGCCCCGCCGAGAGCATGCCGCCCACGGAGTAGCCGCTGAACATGATCGCCACCAGCGTGCTGCGGATTTTCTTCGGCGCGTACTCGTTCATCAGCGCAACGACATTGGGCATCACCCCGCCGATGCCGAGCCCGGCGATGAACCGGCAGATTCCAAACTCGGTGGGGTTACGGGCAAAACCGTTGAGGACGGTAAAGCCGCTGAAGAGCATCACGCAGATCGTGATGGCTTTCTTGCGGCCGATCCTGTCCGAGAGCGGGCCGAAAAACAGCGCGCCGAACATCATTCCAAACAATGCGTAACTTCCCAGCGCGCCGGCCTGCAAGGGACTGAGCCCCCACTCTTTCATCAGCATCGGCAGTACGACCCCGTAGATCACCAGATCGTAACCATCAAAGATGATGATCAGGGCACACCAGAACAGCACCATCCAGTGGAAGCGGTTGAATCGTGCGTTGTCGATCACCTCATGTACGTCAATCTTGCGCATGGCATCTATCTCTTGTTGTTGTTTGTAGAGCGTCGGTAAAGCGGCTAACGTCCCGTAAAGCCGAGGGTAAAGTTGCCAGGCGCGGGGCAATATCCGCTTTGCGCAGACCGCTATCCGTTTTGTGCAATGCCCTGGAACGAGCGTGGGATGAGGAAATGGCGTGACAGGCTTTTGCCCTTCTCCGACAAACTGTCTTCTTTGCGATCGCATTTGAACGCTAAGCTTGGGCCTATGGATGACTCAGATTATTTACGCCTGCTGACCATTGCCGCCGAGCAGGCCAACGCGTTCCTCTCCAATGCCCGCAAATGGGAGCGTGAGCGTTGGGTGTGCCAGCGCCTGTTGCAGGGCCTGAACATTCCTTACCGCGTCGACGAATTCGCCCCCGCCGGGGAGCCGCCGGACGTGCTGTTTCGCGACGCGAATTTCGAAGTGTTTTTCGTGCTCGACGAGGGCCGGCGTCTCAATGATGAGTGGCGCGATGAGCTGCAGCGGCGACGCAGTGCCTTTTCTCTGAGTTCACTGGTGCGCCGTGAGGCTAAACCCAGACGCATTCCGGCCAATGAATTCCTGCTGAGACTGGCGCCGACCTTGCGCAAAAAAGCGCACAACTACAAAGAACGCGGCATGGATCTGGGAGAGCTGGACATCATCGCCTTCGCCAGCCTCAAGCGCGAAGTGCTCGACCTCAACAGCCATTTCCCGCCGCCCACCGAATACTTGCGTCAGGGCTGGCGCTCGCTGTCGCTGGTCGGTCCGACATTCGCTCGCGTGCTGTTCGCCCATCCGGATGCGCCGGATTTTCTGCGCAGTAATCTGGGGCGCAGCATCCTCTTCGACGTCGGAATCAGTCTGTGAGCCCATTGCAGGAATTGATTGCCGAAGTGCCGCAACAGGGTCGCGTCCGCTGGATCGGCGTGCGGCCAGAGCCACACGTGCCAATGATCGAACTGGAAGCGGTGGAAGCACGGCTTGAGGCCGGCCTGACCGGTGATCGCGCCCGCCCCGGCGTACGCAATGCGCGGCAAGTGACGTTGATTCAATGGGAGCATCTGGCGGTGATCAGTTCGCTGATGGGGCGTGCGGAAGACAAGCCGGTCTTGCCTGATGATTTGCGACGCAACCTCGTTATCAGCGGTATCAATCTGTTCAGCCTCAAGGGCCGACGCTTCAGGATCGGCCAGGCCATTTTCGAAACCACGGGTTGGTGCCAGCCCTGCGCGCGCCTGCAACGCAACCTCGGCCCGGGGACTTTTCAGGCCGTTCGCGGACATGGTGGAATCACCGCCCGAGTGTTACAAAGTGGGATCATTCGCCTGGACGATACGGTCAGCGTCGAGCCGATTCCAGCCAGCGGCTATGCTCCGTTCAACGCGAGCTAACGTGTTACACAACAGCCCGCTTGTAGCTCCTACACATTCAGCAACGTCTACCCCTGACGAGGCCCGATATGACCAGCCGCCTGAACCCCGACGACCAGAAGCATGTCGAAGAGTACCTGCACCTGTCCCAGCACCGAGTCGAGCGCCGGCCTTTCCGTCCGTGGATGCTCCTGGTGGTGGTGCTGGCAGTGACCATTGGCCTGGGCCTGTTGAGCCGACTTATCAGTTACCTGACGCTATGAGCTGCTTCGCGCTCGCTCGGGTAATTGCACCGATTTCTTTTAGCCTTGCGAGATATCCCCATGACTCATCGTATTGTCATCGTTGGCGGCGGCGCCGGCGGTCTGGAGTTGGCTACCCGTCTGGGTAAGACTCTGGGCAAGCGCGGCACGGCCAGTGTGATGCTGGTCGACGCGAACCTGACCCACATCTGGAAACCGCTGTTGCACGAGGTGGCGGCCGGGTCTTTGAACTCTTCCGAAGACGAACTCAACTATGTCGCCCAGGCGAAATGGAACCACTTCGAGTTCCAGCTGGGGCGCATGAGCGGGCTTGATCGCGCGCAGAAGAAAATCCAGCTGGCGGCCACTTACGATGAAGCCGGCCTTGAATTGGTGCCGGCGCGTGAAGTGCCTTACGACTCGCTGGTGATCGCCGTCGGCAGCACCACCAACGATTTCGGCACCCAGGGCGCGGCGCAGCATTGCCTGTTTCTCGACACCCGCAAACAGGCCGAGCGTTTCCACCAGCAACTGCTCAACCATTATTTGCGTGCTCACGCCGGACAAACCGACGACGTGCAACAGATCAGCGTGGCGATCGTCGGCGCCGGTGCCACGGGCGTCGAGCTGGCCGCCGAACTGCACAATGCCGCGCATGAACTGGCGGCTTATGGTCTGGACCGGATCAAACCGGAGAACATGCACATCACCCTGATCGAAGCCGGTCCACGGGTGCTGCCAGCGTTGCCGGAACGGATCGGCGGCCCTGTGCATAAAACCCTGGAGAAACTCGGGGTCAACGTCATGACCAATGCGGCGGTCAGTGAAGTGACCGCCGACAGCCTGATCACCGCCGACGGCAAAGTGATCAACGCCAGCCTCAAGGTCTGGGCCGCCGGCATTCGTGCGCCGGGTTTCCTCAAGGACATCGACGGTCTGGAAACCAATCGGATTAATCAGCTGCAAGTGCTGCCGACCCTGCAAACCACCCGCGACGAAAACATCTTCGCCTTCGGTGATTGTGCAGCCTGCCCGCAGCCGGGCACCGATCGCAATGTGCCGCCGCGCGCCCAGGCTGCGCATCAACAGGCGTCGTTGCTGGCCAAATCGCTGAAGCTGCGGATCGAAGGCAAGCCGTTGCCTGTGTACAAGTACACCGACTACGGCTCGCTGATTTCGCTGTCACGTTTTTCGGCTGTGGGTAACTTGATGGGCAACCTGACCGGCAGCGTGATGCTTGAGGGTTGGCTGGCGCGGATGTTCTATGTGTCGCTGTACCGCATGCACCAAATGGCGCTGTATGGCGCGTTCCGCACGGCGATGTTGATGTTGGGCAGCAAGATTGGACGCGGGACCGAGCCGCGACTGAAGCTGCATTAACGCGGTCTAGTGTGGGAGCGGGCTTGCTCGCGAAGAGGCCATATCATCCAACATCAATGTTGAATGTGATGGCCTCTTCGCGAGCAAGCCCGCTCCCACATTTGATCTCCACTGATTTGGAGATCTGTGTCTCACTGTATCTCCCCCCGCGATTTCATCCCTTCGCTTACAAACTCCCCCCTTGCGCGACACAGTAGCGATACACCCCGCCCGTTAAATGGCCACATCCGAGCAAGGCACCCCGCCAGCTACGGTTATCGCCGCACTTGCGTGGCGTCCTTTATCGAACGGTTGTGTCGTGCAACCCAGGAGATTTGAAATGTCCCGTACCACCAAAAACACTATCGGTTTGCTCGGCGCTGTACTCGCTGGCGGCATGATGTTGACCGGCTCGGTTTTCGCTTCGCAGCCTCTGACCCAAGGCTACCTGCTGGCCTCGGCCGAACAGGTGGTGAAAACCCCTGAAGGCAAATGCGGCGAAGGCAAGTGTGGCGATGCGTCGATGGCAAAAACCGACACCGACGGTGACGGCAAGGTGTCCCGCTCTGAATTCCAGAAAGTTGCGCCGAAGTCCAACTTCGACAAGATCGACACCAACCACGATGGCTTCATCGACGAGCAAGAGGCTTACGACAACGTGAAAGCCAACTTCGAAGCCAACGGCAAGAAAATGCCAAAAGGCTTGTTCGAGCACCTGAAAGACCAAGACGGCGCCTAAGCCTGCAAAAACAAAGCCGCGCTTTTCCATCGAAAAGCGCGGCTTTTTTACGTCTGGCTGATATACACCCGAAAGCGCTGCACCATGCCCTGCTGAGCGTTGGCCAGCCCCGACACGGCTTTTTTCAAAGGCAAAAAAAATCCCCGTATCTTTCGATACGAGGATTTTTAATATGGTCGGGGTAAGGGGATTCGAACTCCTGACATCCTGCTCCCAAAGCAGGCGCGCTACCGGACTGCGCTATACCCCGGTAAAAAAAAGGCGACCTTTACAAGTCGCCTTCTTCGATCAGTGCTTTTGGCCTCTGATCTTAAGATCTGATCCCAGCGTTAACTGGTTTCAAAAATGGTGGGTCGTGTGGGATTCGAACCTACGACCAATTGGTTAAAAGCCAACTGCTCTACCAACTGAGCTAACGACCCAAAAATGGTCGGGGTAAGGGGATTCGAACTCCTGACATCCTGCTCCCAAAGCAGGCGCGCTACCGGACTGCGCTATACCCCGGTTTGAAATTGGCTCCGTGACCAGGACTCGAACCTGGGACCCAATGATTAACAGTCATTTGCTCTACCGACTGAGCTATCACGGAACTACATATTTCAATTTACAACTGTGAAGCTTGCTTCACCTCTTCGACCCGTTCGCATCGCTGCGTTCGTGTGTCTGAGGCGCGCTATTCTACAATCTTAAGCACCTCTGTCAACCCCCTAAATTGCATTCAAGTTAATGATTTGCAACTTATTTCAGATTTCTGCTTGGGGAGCAGAAACCCTTCCGGGTGACTTACTGCGGGGCGCACTTTACAAGCCTTTTCCTTTCAGTTCAACAACCTGACGAAAAAAAGGCCTCGCAATGCGAGGCCTCTTGTAGGAGCGAGCTTGCTCGCGAAAAAAGCCAGAACAACGCGTTCATCCAGACAGCGTGCGTTATCGTTGACGTCCATCGCGAGCGAGCTCGCTCCTACAGTAGTTAAAGTGGATCAGACGAAGACGATTTCGTCGTTTTCCACGACACCCTTGGCGGTATCGCCGGGCATGAAGCGACCCGACAGAATCAGCTGCGCCAGCGGGTTTTCGATCCAGCGCTGGATCGCTCGTTTGAGCGGCCGTGCGCCGTACACCGGGTCGTAACCCACCGCAATCAGCTTATCCATGGCCTCAGGACTGAGTTCCAGCTTCAGTTCCCGTTCGGTCAGGCGACTGCGCAGACGCCCCAACTGGATCTCGGTAATACCCGCGATCTGATCCCGAGCCAATGGCTCGAAGATCACCACTTCGTCGACCCGGTTGATGAACTCCGGGCGGAAGTGCGTGGAAATCGCATCCATCACCGCCGCGCGTTGAGCCTCACGATCACCGACCAGTTCCTGGATCTGTACCGAGCCCAGGTTGGACGTCATGACGATCACGGTATTTTTGAAATCCACCGTACGGCCATGGCTGTCAGTCAGGCGGCCATCTTCCAGCACTTGCAGCAAGATGTTGAAGACGTCCGGGTGGGCCTTCTCGACCTCATCCAGCAGGATCACCGAGTAAGGCTTGCGTCGCACCGCCTCGGTCAGGTAACCGCCCTCCTCATAACCTACGTAGCCTGGTGGCGCGCCGATCAGTCGAGCCACGGAATGTTTCTCCATGAACTCGGACATGTCGATCCGCACCATCGCCTCTTCAGTATCAAAGAGGAACTCGGCCAACGCCTTGCACAGCTCGGTTTTACCGACACCGGTCGGGCCGAGGAACATGAAGGAACCGCTTGGACGATTCGGGTCCGACAACCCGGCCCGCGAACGCCGCACCGCGTTGGAAACGGCGATCACCGCTTCGTCCTGGCCGATCACACGCTGGTGCAACAGGCTTTCCATCTTCATCAGCTTGTCGCGCTCGCCTTCGAGCATTTTCGACACGGGGATGCCGGTCCACTTCGACACGACTTCAGCGATTTCTTCTTCCGTCACCTTGCTGCGCAGCAACTGGTTTTCGCTTTTGCCGTGCTGGTCGACCATTTGCAGGCTGCGCTCCAGGTCGGGGATCACCCCGTATTGCAGCTCGGCCATGCGATTCAAGTCGCCTTTACGGCGCGCAGCTTCCAGCTCCTGACGGGACTGTTCGATTTTCTGCTGGATCTGCGCAGAGCCCTGAACTTCGGCTTTTTCCGAGTTCCAGATTTCTTCGAGGTCTGAATACTCGCGCTCAAGACGGACGATTTCTTCCTGGAGTTTTTCCAGACGTTTGATCGCCGCTTCGTCGCTTTCTTTCTTCAGCGCCTGGGATTCCACCTTGAGCTGGATCAGACGACGCTCAAGACGATCCAGCACTTCCGGCTTGGAGTCGATCTCCATGCGGATGCGGCTGGCCGCTTCGTCGATCAGGTCGATGGCCTTGTCCGGCAACTGGCGATCCGTAATGTAGCGATGACTGAGCTTGGCCGCGGCAATGATCGCGCCGTCGGTGATCGCCACTTTGTGGTGAACTTCATAACGCTCTTTCAGGCCGCGCAGGATCGCGATGGTGTCTTCTTCGCTCGGCTCATCCACCAACACTTTCTGGAAGCGCCGTTCGAGCGCCGCATCCTTCTCTATATATTGGCGGTACTCGTTGAGCGTGGTCGCGCCGACACAGTGCAGCTCGCCGCGAGCCAACGCAGGCTTGAGCATGTTGCCGGCATCCATCGAGCCTTCGCCCTTACCGGCGCCGACCATGGTGTGCAGTTCGTCGATGAACAGAATGATCTGCCCTTCCTGCTTCGACAGTTCATTGAGCAGGGATTTCAGGCGCTCTTCGAACTCGCCGCGGTACTTGGCACCCGCAATCAGCGCGCCCATGTCCAGAGACAACAGGCGTTTGCCTTTCAGGCCATCCGGCACTTCGCCGTTGATGATGCGCTGGGCCAGGCCTTCGGCGATGGCGGTTTTACCCACGCCAGGCTCACCGATCAGCACCGGGTTGTTCTTGGTACGGCGTTGCAGCACCTGAATGGTCCGGCGAATTTCGTCGTCACGGCCAATCACCGGATCGAGCTTGCCGTCTTCGGCGCGCTTGGTCAGGTCGACGGTGTATTTATCCAGCGCCTGACGCGATTCTTCGTGGTTGGCGTCATTGACCGCCTCGCCACCACGCAGGTTGTTGATCGCGTTTTCCAGGGCTTTCTTGCTCACGCCTTGGCCGAGCAACAATTTGCCGAGTTTGCTGTTCTCGTCCATGGCGGCGAGCAGCACCAATTCACTGGAGATGAACTGATCACCCTTTTGCTGAGCCAGACGATCCGCCTGATTGAGCAGACGCGCCAGATCCTGCGACATGTTGACGTCGCCGGTCGGGTTCTGAATTTTTGGCAGCTGGTCGAGCTCTTTGGTCAGCTCTTTACGCAGGCTGTTGACGTCGAAACCGACCTGCATCAGCAGGGGTTTGATCGAACCACCCTGCTGCTCAAGCATCGCTTGCATCAAGTGCGCCGGTTCAATACCGGGATGGTCAAGGCCGACGGCCAGCGATTGGGCGTCGGATAGAGCTAACTGCAATTTGCTGGTTAAACGGTCTATACGCATGGGTCACCTTCCTTTTGAGCAGGCCGGACCTATAAAACATCCTGAATGAAGAAACCTGCCAGATACCGCTATAGATGCGGTCGATTCTGGGAGTTTCAAGCGTCGTGACGATGATGCAGATCAGGGAAGTCTAGCGTTCTAACCAGACGAGGGAGGCAAACCGACCGGTGCGT
Source organism: Pseudomonas sp. LBUM1670 (assembly GCF_059695695.1). Lineage (NCBI taxonomy): Bacteria > Pseudomonadati > Pseudomonadota > Gammaproteobacteria > Pseudomonadales > Pseudomonadaceae > Pseudomonas > Pseudomonas sp. LBUM1670. The sequence continues at coordinate 4,912,567 of NZ_CP166783.1, forward strand.
GGGCTGCGGCGGTAAGAAAAGAAGCGTGGATCGGTCACGGTGCAGAAACCGCCCCCGTAAATAGCGGTGACACCGCGAGCAGCCAGACGCAAACGCGCCAGCTCATAAATGTCGGCCATGAACTTGCCAGCGTTCTGACTCGGTGTGAAGGCTTTAGCGGCTTCAGGCAATTGCTGGACAAAGGTTTCGCGCACTTCCGGGCCGACTTCAAAGGCTTGCGGGCCAATCGCCGGACCGAGCCAGACCAGCACGTCTTCGGGTGGCACGGCCAACGTGTCGAGCGTCGCTTCGAGCACACCTGCCGCCAGCCCGCGCCAACCGGCATGCGCCGCTGCGACGCGAGAGCCGGCACGGTCGCAGAACAATGCTGGCAGGCAATCCGCCGTCATCGCCGCGCAGGCAATGCCGGGCGTTGCCGTCCAACTGGCGTCGGCGGTAGCGACCAGACCCGGGTCTGCGTGAGCCACGACAATGCCGTGCACCTGCTTTAACCAGGCCGGTTGAATGGAGAAATGATCGGTAAGGCGACGGCGGTTTTCGGCAACAGCGTCGGGGCTGTCGTCGACATGATCGCCGAGGTTGAGGCTGTCGAACGGCGCCAGACTGACGCCGCCCGCACGGGTGGTCACGCAAGCTTTCACCCCGGCAGGCGCTGGCCAGTCGGGAATCAGCCAGTCACTCATCCGATGAACGCCTCGCGGTCTTGTTTGAGTAACGTCAACAACCACACGAAATCGTCCGGCAGTGGCGATTCCCAGCTCATGCGTTTACCGGTGGTCGGGTGATCCAACTCCAGGAACCGCGCATGCAGGGCCTGACGCGGGAACGTCTTCAAGGAATCGACCATGGTCTGGCTGGCGGCTGGCGGGATACGGAAACGACCGCCGTAGGCAGGATCTCCGACCAACGGGTAGTTGATGTGCGCCATGTGCACGCGAATCTGGTGGGTACGACCGGTTTCCAGCTTCACCCGCACGTGAGTGTGGGAGCGGAAACGCTCGAGCACGCGGTAATGACTGACGGCTTGCTTGCCACCTTCCATCACGGCCATGCGCTGGCGTTGCTGACCGTGACGACCGATCGGCGCGTTGATCTTGCCGCCGGCGGTCACCACGCCGATCACGATGCATTCGTAGATGCGGCTGACGCTGCGGCTCTGCAACTGTGTAACCAGCTGCGTCTGCGCCTGAATGGTCTTGGCCACCACCATCAGACCGGTGGTGTCCTTGTCCAGGCGATGCACGATACCGGCGCGGGGCACATTGATGATGTCCGGCACGTGGTGCAGCAAGGCGTTGAGCAAGGTGCCATCAGCGTGACCGGCAGCCGGGTGCACCACCAGGCCCGCAGGCTTGTTGATCACGAGGATGTCGTCGTCTTCATAGACGATGTCCAGCTCGATGTCCTGAGCGATCCATTCGCCCTGAGCTTCCTGCTCGGCAGTCAGCTCAAGAATGGCGCCACCGTGAACGATGTCTCGCGGGCGGATTACCGCCCCATCCACAGTCAGGCGGCCGTCTTTGATCCAGGCGGAAAGGCGCGAGCGCGAGTGCTCAGCGAATAATTGTGCGGCGACTTGATCGAGGCGTTGGCCGCCCAATTCGGACGGCACCTCTGCGCGAAGTTCAATTTTATCGGACATGCTCGGACTAGGCGTCGGCACAGCCTTTGGTTTCGGCTGCGCGCTTGTGGTTAAATACGGCGTCTTTTGCCCCGAGGCTATTCAACGGGGCGCTCATCATAACAGGACGGCCCCGCCCAAGACAGCGGCCGTCATAGGGACGCAAGCCGCCATGCAAGTGAAACACCTGCTGCTGATCGCCATCCTCGCATTGACCGCTGCTTGCTCATCGAAGGAAGTCGTAGACGAAAACCTGAGCGAAGTCGAGCTGTACCAGCAGGCTCAGCACGATCTGGACAACAATAGCTACACCGCCGCCACAGCCAAGCTGAAGGCGCTGGAGTCGCGTTATCCGTTCGGTCGCTACGCCGATCAGGCTCAACTCGAGCTCATCTACGCCAACTACAAGAACACCGAGCCAGAGGCTGCAAAGTCTGCCGCCGAGCGTTTCATTCGTTTGCACCCACAGCATCCGAACGTGGATTACGCCTACTACCTCAAGGGTCTGACGTCTTTCGACCAGGACGTCGGCCTGCTGTCGCGTTTCCTGCCGCTGGACATGACCAAGCGTGACCCGGGCGCTGCCCGCGACTCCTACAACGAGTTCGCCCAGCTGACCAGCCGCTTCCCGAACAGCCGCTACTCGCCGGACGCCAAGCAGCGCATGATTTACCTGCGCAACCTGCTGGCGGCCTACGAGATTCACGTTGCCGACTACTACCTGACCCGTCAGGCCTACGTCGCTGCCGCGAACCGTGGTCGTTACGTGGTGGAAAACTTCCAGGAAACACCATCGGTCGGTGACGGCCTGGCGATAATGACCGAAGCCTACCAGCGTCTGCACCTGGACGACCTGGCGGCCACCAGCCTCGAAACCCTGAAGCTCAACTACCCGAACCACCCAACCCTGGTGGACGGTCAGTTCGTGCCGTCGGTGGCCGAAGCCGACAACCGTTCGTGGCTGAGCAAGGCCACCTTGGGCCTGATCGAATCCCGTCCTCCGCTGCCGCCGGGCGAAACCCGCGCCAACCAGGACGTGCAGAGACAATTCCGGGACGCCAAAGACGCGATTCCGAACGATCTCAAGCCTAAAGACGAAAATGGCGACGTGATCGAAGAAGAGGAACACGAGTCCGAAGCCAACAACAGCGACCGCTCGTGGTTCAGCTACATGACCTTCGGCGTGTTCGACTGACCTGTAGGTGTAGGAGCGAGCTTGCTCGCGAAAAACGTCAAGACAACGCGTTCATCCAGACAGCATGCGTTATCGTTGACGTTCATCGCGAGCAAGCTCGCTCCTACAATTACGCTGTGCGCTGACGATGTCCTTGGCTAAACTGCAGAATCACTCGTCATAAAGCAGCTCACCATGCTTCGTTTATTGTTCTGGATCGCCCTGATTGCCGCTGCGGTATGGTTCTGGCGCAAGTTCAAGGGCCAGGCTTCCGCCCCCAAACCCTCCGCCGAACTGGAAGCCGCCCCCATGGTCCGTTGCGCCCATTGTGGCGTTCACCTGCCCCGCGACCGCGCGCTGAGCCTTCAACAACAGTGGTATTGCAGCCAGGCTCACCTCGAGCAAGGCCCGGGCACCAGTGATCGCTGAGACGTCCAGTCCCGGCAGCAAACAGGCTCAGCGACTGCTGCGCCTTTATCATCTCTACCGTTTAACAGTCGGCATCACCCTGGTGCTGTTGATCTCCAGCGACCTGGACAACCAGCTGCTGACATTTTCCAATGACGATCTGCTGCGCAATTGCAGCTGGTTGTACCTGGTGCTGAACATTCTGCTGGTGGTCTTCCTTCAGAACATCCGCCGTCCGGCGCAGTTGTTCAGCCTGGCTCTGATCGATGTCCTGCTCCTGTGCGGCCTGTTCTATGCCGCCGGCGGTGTCGCCAGCGCCATCGGTAACCTGCTGATCGTCTCGGTGGCCATCAGCAATGCCTTGTTGCGAAGCCGTATCGGCCTGTTGATTGCCGCCGTCGGCGCGCTCGGCATCGTAGGGTTGAGCTTTCTCCTGAGCTTCAGCCATCACGCCAGCCCTAACGATTACCTGCAAGCCGGCACGCTCGGCGCGCTGTGTTTTGCCGCGGCCCTGCTGGTGCAAGGGCTGATCGAGCGTGTGGAGGTCAGCGAAACCCTCGCCGAACAACGGGCCAGTGAAGTCGTGGGCCTTGAAGCCCTTAATGCGTTGATCCTGCAGCGCATGCGCACCGGCATCCTCGTGCTCGACGACCAACGGCGAGTGCGACTGGCCAATCACAGTGCCCGGACCCTGCTGGGCCGGGACAACCTCGAAGGCCAACGAATCGACGACTGCTCACCCACTCTCGTCGAACGCCTGCAACTGTGGTTGAACAATCCGACGCTGCGCCCCAAAAGCCTGAAAGTCACCAGCAGTGGCCTGGAACTGCAACCGAGCTTCATTACCCTGGACCAAAACCCACACCACCAAACCCTGGTCTTTCTCGAAGACCTCGCGCAAATCGCCCAGCAGGCGCAACAACTGAAACTCGCCGCCCTTGGCCGCCTGACCGCGGGCATCGCCCACGAAATACGCAATCCACTGGGCGCCGTTAGTCATGCCGCTCAGCTATTGCAGGAATCAGAGGAACTGAACAGCGCGGACCGACGTCTGACCCAGATTATTCAAGATCACTCTCAGCGCATGAATCGGGTTATCGAAAACGTCCTGCAACTGTCCCGCCGCCAGAAAACCGTGCCGCAACGGCTCGATCTGAAGCCGTGGCTGGAACGGTTCGTCGCCGATGCCCGTGAAAGGGCGATCGACCACCAGCAGATTCACCTGCGTATCGATTCAGGCGACTTTAGAACCCTGATGGACCCGAACCAGCTGAGCCAGATTCTCGACAATCTGATGCACAACGCCTGGCGCCACAGCGCTCAAAACCACGATCAGGCGCAGGTCTGGCTTGATCTGTTCATCGACTCCGACACCCAGCTGCCGATCATCGAGGTGCTGGACGATGGCCCCGGCGTGGCGCCGGACCAGCAAGTGCATCTGTTCGAACCGTTCTTTACCACCAGCGCCCAAGGCACAGGCCTGGGGCTTTATCTGTCCCGTGAACTGTGCGAAAGCAACCAGGCCCGCCTAGACTTCAAACCACGCCAAGGCGGCTGCTTTCGCATCACTTTTGCTCACGGACGGAAACAAAGTTGAACATAAGCCCACAGCAAAAAGTCCTGATAGTCGACGACGAACCGGATATCCGCGAACTCCTGGAAATTACCCTGGGACGAATGAAACTCGACACCTTCAGCGCCCGCAACCTTGGCGAAGCCCAGGCGTTGTTGAAGCGCGAAACATTCGATCTGTGCCTGACCGACATGCGCCTGCCGGACGGCACCGGCCTTGAGCTGGTGCAACACATTCAGCAACGCTACCCCCAACTGCCGGTGGCCATGATCACCGCTTATGGCAGCCTCGAAACGGCAATCAACGCGCTCAAGGCCGGTGCTTTCGACTTTCTGACCAAACCGGTGGACCTCACCCGCCTGCGCGAACTGGTCACCAGCGCACTGCGCATGCCCGCACCGGGCGCCACCGTCGATCGTCGTTTGCTGGGCGACTCGTTGCCCATGCGCAATTTGCGTAAACAAATCGACAAACTGGCCCGCAGTCAGGCGCCGGTGTACATCAGCGGCGAATCCGGCAGCGGCAAGGAATTGGTCGCTCGACTGATCCATGAACAAGGGTCGCGCGCCAACCAGCCGTTTATCCCGGTGAACTGCGGGGCGATTCCGTCGGAACTGATGGAGAGCGAATTTTTCGGGCATCGTAAAGGCAGCTTCAGCGGCGCCATCGAAGACAAACCCGGGCTGTTCCAGGCAGCCCATGGCGGCACGCTGTTCCTCGACGAAGTGGCTGATTTACCGCTGGCGATGCAGGTCAAACTGTTGCGGGCGATTCAGGAGAAAGCCGTTCGCAGCGTGGGCGGGCAACAGGAAACCGTGGTCGATGTGCGCATCCTCTGCGCCACCCACAAAGACCTCGCCGCCGAAGTCGCCGCCGAACGCTTTCGCCAGGATTTGTACTACCGACTCAACGTCATCGAACTACGGGTTCCGCCCTTGCGCGAACGCCGCGACGACATCGAATCGTTGGCCAGTCATGTCCTCAAGCGTCTGGCAGCAGGCACCGGTCAGCCCGCCACGAAACTCCACCCGCAAGCCCTTGAATCGCTGAAGAGCTATCGCTTTCCGGGCAACGTGCGGGAATTGGAGAACATGCTCGAACGGGCTCACACCTTGTGCGAAAACAAACAGATCGAAGCCAGCGATCTGCGACTGACCGAAGGCAACTGCACCGCAGACAGTGGAGTGCCGGACCTGACGCAGATCGACAATCTGGAAGACTATCTGGACAACGTTGAACGCAAACTCATCCTCCAGGCCCTGGAAGAAACCCGCTGGAACCGCACGGCGGCGGCTCAGCGGCTGAATTTGTCGTTTCGGTCGATGCGTTACAGGCTGAAAAAATTCGGTTTGGATTGAGGTCCTCTTCGCGGGCAAGCCTCGCTCCTACAGGATTTGAGTCGATCACAATGTGTAAATCGACTCATACCCTGTAGGAGCGAGGCTTGCCCGCGAAGGCGTTCTGAGAGACACCGAATATCTAACGGTCAAATACGCCCGATCGGTGCATACGGCGCCGGATCAATAATCGGCGCCCGGCCCAGCATCACATCCGCAAACAACTGACACGACGCCGGCGCCAGCACCAACCCGTTACGGTAATGCCCGCAGTTGAGCCACAGTCCGTCAAAACCCGGCACCCGCCCAATGTAGGGAATCCCTTCCGGCGAACCCGGCCGCAGCCCGGCCCAATGCCCGACCACTTGGGCATCCGCCAGCGCCGGAATCAACTCCACCGCAGAGGCCTTCAGACTCTCCAGCGCAGACACGGTCGGTGTCTTGTCGAACCCTTCGTGCTCCAGCGTACTGCCAATCAGAATGTGGCCATCGCGCCGGGGAATCGCATAGCGCCCCTTGGCCAACACCATGCTCGGCAAGAAGTCTGCCGCGCACTTGTAGAGAATCATTTGCCCTTTCACAGGCTCGACCGGCAGTTCCAGCCCCAGGCTTTTGAGCAAATCACCGCTCCAGGCGCCAGCCGTCAGCACCACCTGATCACCGTGGATAGCGCCCGCCGACGTCTGCACGCCGACGACATTATCGCCCTCATGGATAAACCCGCTGACTTCGCATTGCTCGTGAATCGTCACGTTCGGCAGCGCCAGCAAAGCCGCCTTGAGGGATTTCACCAGCCGCGGATTGCGCACATTGGCCACGTCGGCCATGTAGATCGCCCGGGAGAAACCGGAGCCCAATACCGGCACGGCATCGCGTGCCGCCGAGATATCCACAGCCCGCAACGGACGGTTTTCGCGCTTGGCCCAGGCCAGCGCCTCGGCCTCATCGTCCAGATCCAGCCAATACAGACCGGTGGTGTGCACCTCGGGATCAACACCGGTCGCGGCAAATAGCCGCTCGCCCAGCTGTGGATAAAAATCCTGCGACCAGTGGGCCAGTGCGGTGACCGCCGGGCTGTAGCGCCATGGGTAGAGTGGGGAGACGATGCCGCCACCGGCCCAGGACGATTCCTGACCGACATTCGACCGGTCCAGCAGCACAACGCTCTGTACTTCGGACGCGAGATTGAACGCCGTCAGCAGGCCAATCACACCGCCGCCGACAATCACCACTTGCTGTTGCATGGTCATGTTCCGATCCAACCGTTAAATAGACAGAGGGCGCAAAAGGCACCCGAAAAAGCAACTCAGCGCCCCCAGCAATCCTTGGTAGTCAGGCCGGACGCAGCACTGACCATGCTTCTGACACCGGTGTTGGTGATGGTGAAATCGCCACACTTGTCAGTTTCCATGCTGCCGGCCTTGCGTGCAGCGGTCAGCAGGAAGGTCTGGTCGGTCAGGGTCGGGGTGATGGTGTAGAAGTCATTGCCGGTGCTCAGGCCGGTGGCACCGGTGTAAACATTATTCTTCGAGTAAAACCGTTCGAGAATTTGCGCCTGCTCGGAAAGCAGCCCGGCCACTTCAGTCCGACGCCCCTTTTTCACGTATTCAGTGAGGCTCGGGTAGCCAATGGTGATGACGATCCCGATGATCGCAATCACGATCATGATTTCGATCAGGGTAAAACCTCGATTGGATCTGCGCATTCATCAACTCTCACTTACTGAATTTGTCGCCACATGATGCGACGGCTACCGCCGCCGGCTTTTTCCACCAGCGAAGTGGGCGTTCCGCTGGAATCGTTCACAATCTTGCGGGCTCCGCCGTTGACGATGGCGTTCAAGAACGGCATCCCGCCAGTAAATATCACTCCACTGGATATCGTGTCCGCGCTGTCGACCACCCCGTCGCCGTTGGTGTCGAGCACCGCGTAGTTGAGCATCTTACCGCTGAACGCATCCAGTTCGACCAATTTGCCGGTGCCGAAACTGGCACAAGGGTCCGTAGTGTCGACTACGGCGGTAGTAAATACGATTCGCCCCAGCACCAGGGATGCCTGGTTGATCACTCGTTCACCGGTCAATACGCTGTTGTAGACCAGTGGCAAGTACCAGCCCTTCTCCGCCGGATAAGTCGTTTCGTTCTGGCTGGTAGTAATGAATTGCCCCGAACTTCCCGAGAACACGCCCGTCACCGACTGGGCCTGCAAACTGGATGTGGTGATCTGTCCGGAACCGCCGTCAGCGTCCCATACCGCATAGAACGCCTGCAGATCCTTGTTGGTCTTGTCGACGGTCTCGTTGAACTTGCCGGTGCCGAAAAACACCACCTTACCGCCCAGTGAATTGTCCGCCAGTAACGGCTGCGCGGTGATCGGCTGGGTGGCGCCGCCAGCCGTTGTGAACAACGGCTTGCCGGAAAACGCCACGCCCCAGGTGTTGGTGGTGGCACCGCTCAGATCAAACTTCCACAACCGCCCTTTCAGATCTCCGCCATAGGCGGCCTGCACCACATTCTGTGAGTTGACTTTGAGCTCCACCGAAGACAGTCCATTAGTGGTCTCCGTGCTGTCGATGACGATTTTCTTGATCAGTGACCCGTCACGAATATCGACCACATACAACGCCGCCACACCGGAATTGCTGCCATAGCCGTTGGAAATGAACGCCGCCCAACGACCGTCGGCCAAGCGTGCCACTTCCGGGCGGGCGTAGGCATAACCCAGATCATTGAAAACGTTCGCCGTATTGGCCGTGGCGGGTGCACTGAACTCCCACAACGCCTTGGTCACGTTACCGGCCGAAGCATCAAATAGCTGCAGCGCGTAAAACGTCTTGCCACCCGCCCCTGTCCCGCCGATCGCCAGGGTTTTCCAGGCACTGTTGAGTTGTGCATCGAATACGCCCACTTGCCCGTCGACCAGAAACTTGTGGCTGACGCCGTTGATGTAGGCGGTATCGGCGATATAGCGCAAAGATGGCAGTACGCTGGACGGCATGTAGGCATAGCGTCTCGCGCCGTTACCCGAGTTGATGACGCTGACAAAACCATCGTTGGCGTTGACCACCAGACTGGAGTTCATGTTGGTTGCTTTAGTGGCCAGATAGGTACTGTAGCTGGTGTCACTCACCAGATCGGACGCGGTTTTGTCCGTAGGCGAGGCTAGCACCAAAGGCGAGTTGATGATGTCGCCGAGCAACACACTGCGCACTTTCAACCCGGTCTTGTTGGTGCCCTTGCTCCACTCCACCAGATCGCTGCCGGTGATGCCGGTGGGCAGCCCCTGACTCAACACCGTCTGCTGCGCCGGGGCGAAATTGGTATAAGCAAGGGTGACGGGAGCATTGCTCACGCTGTTCCAGGACTGGTAAATCGGTGCCGTGGCGCCGGGTACGATGGCCGTGTCAGTGGTCCAGAGCACTGAGGCGGTATTGACCGTGCCAGCGGCGGTGAACCCATAGGATTTTATGGTGCCGCGCCAGTCCTTGGGGTCGTAGCTGGTCTGGTAGTAAGCGGAACCGACACCGACGATTGCACTGCTGGTGGTGCCGCCCCCCCCTGAACCGGCTTTCGAGGTGATGTCGCTCAGGGCGGATGACAGCGCGGTGTTGAGGCCGGCGCTGTCAGTTGCCTGATAATACCTGCCCTCCCCGTACCTGGCGGCGTCCGACAACATCTGATTCGCGGCAGTGAAGCCTACGGTGTAGGTGTTCATGTTCTGCGTGGGGAAATCTGCGGCGTTCCAGCTTTTGCCACCGGCGTCGGTACCGGTGATGCGCATGTCGATGTCGAAGGCGAATTTGGCAATGTCGTCCAGGTACAACGTGTCACCCTCGCCATCACCGGAGAGGTTGTCGCCATCGTTCGCACTGTTGCCGTCCCAGTTCGGCAAACGGCTGCCACCGAGCGGATCGTCGGTCGGGAAGGTCCGGTCGAACGTAGGCAGTCCATCGGTGATCACCACGCCGTAGTTTTTCTGGCAACGATACTGGATCGGGCTGGTGTAAGTGGTGGGTGTCGAGTTGTAGTACGGCGCCATGCCGCGCATGTACCGCGTGATCTCGTAATAGGTTTCTGCCAACGGGGTATTGGCGATTGCACTCAAATCATTGATCGATGAAATCAGGTTGTCGAAGTTGGTTTGCGCCTGCCCCTGGGTGATGCTCCCAACAGCAGTTAGATCACTGACAGCGCGGGCGATAAACCCACCTTGGTCGGAATTACTGCCCTTGGGCGGGTTGAATGTCGCAAGCCCGATACGCAGCGCGCGATTGCCTGTAACCAGACTCGTAGAAACATCCTTCGCTACGTTCATTCGGTAATCGTTGGGGATGGCACCAGTGCCAGTGGTGAAGTCCCTGTTCGATCCATTCGCCAGACTCACCAGATAAGACAGATAGTCAGCCGTATAACGCGTGTTTTCGTGGCCCACCGGATCGGGCAACTTCAGGCATATCGACGACATCCCGGATCCCCGATAAAAACCGTACCAGTTGCCGTTGTTGGAGCAGTCGCCGCGGTTAAGGCTCGACAAGGCGATGTTGGTATCTTCCATGTTCAGATTCTGTCCGTTCGAACATGTGCCGTTTGAATGGCAGTTCGCAATTTGCGCGCGGCTGACCGTCGGATCGAAACCCGGCGCCCAAATGATGTTGTTCATGCTCCCCGAATCATCGATCAACAGCATCACGTTTGGCGGCACCGCCGCAGCGCTCAGCAGGGGCGAATCCGAGGGCGTGAACGCGTAAGCAGGGGCTGACAGGTACAGGCCCAATGCAACGCCAGTCAGCAACCGCCAGATCCCGGAGCACCTGTCAGTACTTGGCATAGATGCTCTCCACCACACTGCGAACGTTATTCCCCACGATGGCCACTGCCGTGACCCGATAAAGCGTCGCAGAGGTGTTGCTCGGTACATTCACAGCGTTCAACGTGGTGCCGATGTTCTGCACTCCGTAGAAACCGTTGGCGGCGGCGATCCAGGTGACACCCGAAGTGGAGTTGAGCCCCGCGGCGATGATCGACGAAGACTCGGCCGGTGGTGCGCATTTAGTGGTGCCGCTGCAAACCGGCAATGCATAAGTACCCAGCTGCACTGCACTTTCGCCGATGCGCAACGCGGCTTCGGCGATCTGGAACGACTGATTGCGCAGGGTCACGCTGCTGGCCATTTTTTCCTGCAGAGTGGCGTTCTGCATCGATGAAATGCCGATCAGTGTCAGCAACAGCAGAAACACCAGGCTGACCAGCAATGCCATGCCGCGCTGGACATGAGAGGTCACGGAAGAAAAATTCATCGGTCCTCCCCTCATGGCAAGCGGTTGCGCAATGCGGCAACCACGTTGAAGGTTTGATCGCGAACGCTATTGTTCGGATCGAAGAGGGTTAACGTCAGACGCACACTGCGGATTCGCGCAGGGTCGGACGGGTTGGTGCTGTAACTGGAAGCAGCCGTATCGTTGGCCGATGCAGCGAGCCCGTAGCTCACATTGAAAGTCCTGACGTTGTCGACCAGCACCGCCTGAGTCGGCGTCCCGTTGCCGACACCCATTGTCAGCTGATTACTCCTGAGGCTGTAAATCAGGCGCCGAATCGGAAACGCCAATTGCCCCGTTGCGGGGGTTCGCACGCCGGTGTACGCCGTCGCGGTGTTCCTGCAGTCAGACACCACCGTCCACACCGGGGTCCCGCCACTGCCTCCGACATCGGCGGTCACCAGGGTCAGTTTGAGGTTGGCATTGTCCCAACTGATCGGTGTGACCTGACTCGCATTGAAGTCCCCCGCCGTACTGGAATCGGTAATCGTCCCCAGACAACCAAACATCCCCACCATGCGGATTTCCTGAATCATCTTGCTCAACACGAAACGCGCATCTTCCTGCATGTTCGCCGCCGCGTTCTGGCTGACGTAGGTGTTCTTGGCCGCGATAAAAATCTGCGCCACGCCGAGTACCACAACCAGGCTCAACGCCAGGGCGATCATCATTTCGATCAGGCCGAAACCTCGATTGAGACGGTTCATGGCGTCGCCACCGGATCAATGGCGGCGCGACTGGTCAGCACAAAGCTGCGACGGGAGTTGGCGGTGTTGGCAGCCCGCGAGTCGTCCCAGGTGATGGTGATGGTGTACACCCGCTGATTGAGGGTGACGCTGCCGGTGGCGGTGCTGCCGAGGATACCGACGATGCTGGACGTGAAGTCGTACAGGTCCTGATCTCGCGCGACATTCAGGTTGCCCGACGTCGGTGGCGTGACGGTGTAATCGGCACCGGAGTTGGCGCGGATGCGGTCCATCATGTCGTAGGCAATGAAACTCGCCTGGCTGGTCATTCGCGAGCTGTCAGTGTACTTCAGCGCATTGAGCTGAAACGCCGCTGCCCCCAACAGGCCCACGCTCAGAATCAACAACGCCACCAGAACCTCGATCAGCGTCATGCCTTCCTGTGCACGCTTGCTCCATTCCCTCATCCGCAACTTCCACCCAATAGAATTCGTCCGTTCAAACACACCGTCAGCGTCCTGTTTTGCGCCCCCAGTACGTAGCTGATAACCACCTCCGTGGACGGTGCCGACAGACCACCCAGATTGTTGAAATCAATGGCGGTCACTCCTGAGGTTAGCGTCAGAGTCGCGCCGCTGCTCATCGCTGGAACAACCCGCAATACATTGGCCGAAGTGCCAGTACTGTCATAGACCGTCAGTTCCCCGGTCCAGGCTGTGCCGCCCGCCGTTGGTCGCACCCGGGTGGTAATGCCCCGGTCAATGGCTTCAAGCCTGGCGAAATTCAGGCCGCGCTGCAGGTCGCTGATTTCAGTATCAGCTTTGGTGCCTTGCACAGAACGGGTAAACGCCGGCACCACCAGGGTAATCAGAATCAGAAAGACCGCGAGCGCTACCAGCAACTCGATCAGCGTGAAACCTTTTGTACGATGATCCATCGGTGCCCTCCGTTGCCGTCGGCTATACCTGCTGTTACACGCTAGAACATTCGACGGACAGATGTACGGTTGTTTTGCCATTAGTCGCGCAAGGATTGTGCGAGCTACCGCATTCCAGGGAGGTGATTTCATGCGTCAGCAGGGTTTCAGTCTGGTTGAACTGCTTATGGGACTGATGATTATCGGGATTGTTCTGCATTTGGTCAGTCCAGCGTTCGCAGCGCTTACGGAATCGAACCATCGAGAAGTAGCAGCGGAGTCGTTAATCAGCGGTATACGCAACGCCAGAACCCTCGCGATCTCGCGCAATCAGAGCGTTGTGATTCATGGCATCAATGGCGATTGGGGTCAGGGCTGGCGAATCATTTTCGACATCAGTGGCAAAGGCCCGGAGGACACCAGCAATCCGATTGTGGTGGAGCACACCAGCGGAACGCGGCTGCCGATTGTCGGCAATTGGTGGGTCAAGCGATACATACGTTTCAGCAGTCTCGGCGAACCGCTGATGCCAAAAAAAGCTTTTCAAGCCGGAACGTTGCACCTTTGCGATGCCCGTGAGCCCGTGAGCCAGCTTCAAGTAGTGCTGGCAGCCACCGGTCGCGTCAGCCTGCGCAGCGATAAGGCTGCACAGGCGTTGTGCGAGAAAGGAGAAAAATCAAAGCAGCGAACGAACGCGTAACTCTTTAGGCATGGAAAACGTGATGTTCTCCTCGCGACCGGCCAGCTCATCGGCACCGGTAGCGCCCCAGGCCTGCAACTGCTGGATCACACCACGCACCAGTACTTCCGGAGCGGAGGCGCCAGCGGTAATACCGATGCGCTCGACACCATCGAACCAGCTCTTTTGCAGGTCTTCGGCGCCGTCGATCAGGTAGGCCGGAGTGGCCATGCGTTCGGCCAGCTCACGCAAGCGATTGGAGTTGGAGCTGTTCGGGCTGCCGACCACCAATACCACATCGCATTCGTCGGCTAGTGTCTTGACTGCGTCCTGACGGTTTTGCGTCGCGTAGCAGATGTCGTCCTTGCGCGGACCACCGATCGCCGGAAAGCGCGTACGCAGGGCGTCGATGACGCGGCTGGTATCGTCCATGGACAGGGTGGTCTGGGTGACGAACGCCAGTTTTTCAGGATTGTGTACTTGCAACGCGGCAACGTCTTTCTCGTCCTCGACCAGATAGATCGCGCCACCATTGCTGCCATCGTACTGGCCCATGGTGCCTTCGACTTCCGGGTGACCGGCGTGGCCGATCAGGATGCATTCACGACCGTCGCGGCTGTAACGCGCGACTTCGATGTGCACCTTGGTCACCAGCGGGCACGTCGCGTCGAACACTTTAAGGCCACGGCCGGCGGCTTCGGTGCGTACAGCCTGGGAAACGCCGTGGGCACTGAAGATCACGATGACGTCATCCGGCACCTGATCCAGTTCCTCAACGAAGATCGCGCCGCGAGCACGCAGGTCTTCAACGACGAATTTGTTGTGGACCACTTCGTGGCGCACATAGATCGGCGGCCCGAAGACTTCCAGGGCGCGGTTGACGATTTCGATCGCCCGGTCCACACCGGCGCAGAAGCCACGGGGATTGGCGAGTTTGATTTGCATGCTGTGCCTCGTGTCTTGCGCGCGGAAACAATGAATAACCACTGTGGGAGCGGGCTTGCTCGCGAAAGCGTTGGCACATTCAACATTTATGTCGACTGATAGACCGCTTTCGCGAGCAAGCCCGCTCCCACAATTTTGACCGCATCCGGTCAGTTACAGCGATTTGACGCTGATGATTTCTACGTCAAAGGTCAATGTCTTGCCAGCCAGCGGATGGTTGAAGTCGATGGTCACTTGCTCGTCATCGAACTCTTTCACCACGCCAGGCAACTCAGTATTGGCCGCATCGTTGAAGATCACCAGCAAACCCGGTGACAATTCCATGTCCTTGAACTGTGAGCGCGGGATGATCTGTACGTTTTGCGGGTTAGGCTGGCCGAAAGCGTTTTCCGGCTGAATCGTCAGCGTACGCTTGTCGCCCGCCTTGAAGCCGAACAGTGCCGCTTCGAAACCTGGCAACAGATTGCCGTCGCCGACCTTGAAGGTCGCCGGGGCTTTGTCGAAGGTGCTGTCGATGGTGTCGCCGTTCTCCAGGCGCAGTGCAAAGTGCAAGGTGACTTCCGTGTTCTGGCGGATGCGTTGCTCAGCCAATACCTGTTCAGTCATGAACGGCTTCTCCGGTCTTTTTACTTTTGAACATGTCCAGCGCCAGCATCACGGCACCGACAGTAATTGCACTGTCGGCAAAGTTGAACGCCGGGAAATACCAGCGGTTCTGCCAATGCACCAGAATGAAATCGATCACATGGCCCAGGGCAATCCGGTCATACAGATTGCCCAGCGCGCCACCGAGTACCAGGGCCAGCGCAATGGCCAGCCAGGTTTCGTTGCGCCCCAGACGCTTGAGCCACACCACCAGCACCGCACTGACCACCACCGCGATCAGGGCAAACAACCAGCGCTGCCAGCCCGAGCTGTCGGCCAGGAAGCTGAACGCCGCGCCGGTGTTGTAGGCCAGGGTCCAGCTGAAGTAATCGGGGATCACCACGATCTGCTGGTACATCGCAAGCTTGCCTTCAAAGTAGAACTTGCTGGCCTGGTCGATGACCAGGACCAGCAAACTCAACCAGAGCCAGCCCAGCCGTCCGAAACGGCCAATGGCATTAGGCATAGTGACGAACCTCGCCAGCGCCGCTGATGTTGTCGACACAACGGCCGCAGATTTCCGGATGCTCCGGGTTCACGCCAACGTCTTCACGGCAGTGCCAGCAACGGGCGCACTTGGCGAAGGCCGACTTGACGATTTTCAGCTTCAGACCGCTGACTTCGGTGACCACCGCGTCCTCGGGTGCCTGAACAAAAGGCGCAACGCTGGCGGTCGAGGTGATCAGCACGAAACGCAGTTCGTTGCTCAGCTTGGCCAGGTCGGCGCTCAGCGCGTCTTCGGCAAACAGCGTCACTTCGGCTTGCAGGTTGCCACCGACGGCTTTGGCCGCGCGCTGGATTTCCATTTCCTTGTTCACAGCGACCTTCACCGCCATGATCCGCTCCCAGTAGGCGCGGCCCAGTTCAACGTTTTCCGGCAGTTCGGTGAGGCCTTCGTACCAGGTGTTGAGCATCACCGATTCGTTACGCTCGCCCGGCAGGTATTCCCACAATTCGTCAGCGGTGAACGCGAGGATCGGTGCGATCCAGCGCACCAGCGCTTCGGAGATGTGGTACAGCGCGGTTTGCGCCGAACGGCGGGCCTTGCTGTTGGCGCCAGTGGTGTACTGACGGTCCTTGATGATGTCGAGGTAGAAACCGCCCAACTCCTGCACGCAGAAGTTGTGGATCTTGGAGTAGACGTTCCAGAAGCGGTATTCGCCGTAGTGCTCTTGCAACTCGCGTTGCAGCAGCAGCGTACGGTCCACGGCCCAACGGTCCAGCGCCAGCATTTCTTCGGCCGGCAGGATGTCGGTGGCCGGGTTGAAACCGGTCAGGTTGGAGAGCAGGAAGCGCGCGGTGTTACGGATGCGCCGGTAGGCGTCCGCACTGCGTTGCAGGATCTGCTCGGACACCGCCATTTCACCCGAATAATCGGTCGAGGCTACCCACAGACGCATGATGTCGGCGCCCAGGGTGTCGTTGACTTTCTGCGGCGCGATCACGTTGCCCAGGGACTTGGACATCTTGCGACCGGACTCATCGACGGTGAAGCCGTGAGTCAGTAGCTCGCGGTACGGCGCGTGGTTGTCGATGGCGCAACCGGTCAGCAGCGACGAGTGGAACCAGCCACGGTGTTGGTCCGAACCTTCCAGGTACAGGTCGGCGCGCGGGCCGGCCTCGTGGCCCATCGCGTGCGAACCGCGCAGGACGTGCCAATGCGTGGTGCCCGAATCGAACCAGACGTCCAGGGTGTCGCTGATCTTGTCGTACTGCGGCGCTTCGTCACCGAGCAACTCGGCAGCGTCCATCTTGAACCAGGCTTCAATGCCTTCGACTTCGACGCGCTTGGCGACTTCTTCCATCAGCTCGGCGGTACGTGGGTGCAGTTCGCCGCTTTCCTTGTTCAGGAAGAACGGGATCGGCACGCCCCAGTTGCGCTGACGGGAGATGCACCAGTCCGGACGGTTGGCGATCATCGAGTGCAGACGCGCCTGGCCCCAGGCTGGAACGAACTTGGTGTCTTCGATGGCTTTGATCGCCCGCTTGCGCAGGGTGTCGCCAGTGACCGGCTCTTTGTCCATGCCGATGAACCACTGCGCGGTGGCGCGATAGATCAGCGGGGTCTTGTGACGCCAGCAGTGCATGTAGCTGTGTTCGATGACGGTGGTGTGCAGCAGCGCACCGACTTCGGTCAGTTTGTCGACGATGGCCGGGTTGGCTTTCCAGATGAACTGGCCGCCGAAGAACTCCAGCGACGGTACGTAAACGCCGTTGCTTTGTACCGGATTAATGATGTCATCGTTGACCATGCCGTATTTTTTGCAGGTCACGAAGTCGTCTACGCCGTAGGCCGGCGAGGAGTGAACCACACCGGTGCCAGCGCCCAGTTCAACGTAGTCGGCCAGGTAAACCGGCGACAGGCGATCGTAGAACGGGTGACGGAAGTTGATCAGTTCCAGCGCTTTACCGGTGGTGGTCGCGATGACCGAGCCTTCCAGGCTGTAACGGGCCAGGCAGGATTCGACCAGCTCTTCAGCCAGGACCAGCAGTTTGTCGCCGACGTCGACCAGGGCGTAGTTGAATTCCGGGTGAACGTTCAGCGCCTGGTTGGCCGGGATGGTCCACGGGGTGGTGGTCCAGATCACGATCGAAGCTGTTTTGCCCAGCGATGGCAGACCGAAAGCGGCAGCCAGTTTGGCTTCATCGGCGATCGGGAACGCCACGTCAATGGTCGAAGACTTTTTGTTCTCGTACTCGACTTCCGCTTCAGCCAGGGCCGAACCACAGTCGAAGCACCAGTTCACGGGCTTCAGGCCCTTGAACACGAAACCGCCCTTGACGATTTCGGCGAGCGCGCGGATTTCACCGGCCTCGTTCTTGAAGTCCATGGTCTTGTACGGGTTGGCGAAGTCGCCCAACACGCCCAGACGGATGAATTCGGACTTCTGGCCTTCGATCTGCTCGGTGGCATACGCACGGCACAGTTCGCGGGTCTTGTCCGCGCCCAGGTTCTTGCCGTGGGTCACTTCGACTTTGTGCTCGATCGGCAGACCGTGGCAGTCCCAGCCCGGAACATAAGGCGCATCGAAACCCGACAGGGTTTTCGAGCGGATGATCATGTCCTTGAGAATCTTGTTCAGCGCATGACCGATGTGAATCGTGCCGTTGGCGTACGGAGGACCGTCGTGAAGTACGAACTTCGGACGATCCTTGCCAATTTCGCGCAACTTACCGTACAGGCCAATGCTGTCCCAGCGCTGCAGAATCTGCGGTTCGCGCTGAGGCAGGCCGGCCTTCATTGGGAAGGCGGTGTCCGGAAGGTTTAGCGTGGCTTTATAGTCGGTCATTTATGGCTCTTCATTAGCGATTGGCGCTAGGTGCGACAGGGCACGGGCGGCGGCGACATCCGCATTGATCGCCGTCTTAAGCGCCTCCAGAGAGGCGAAACGCTGCTCTTCACGCAGCTTGTGGTGGAAAACCACCGTCAAACGCCGGTCATACAGATCGCCGGCAAAATCTAAAAGATGCACTTCGAGATGGGCTTTGCCATCCCCTTGGACCGTTGGCCGCACGCCGATATTGGCGACGCCAGGCCAGGTCTTGCCATCGATGTCGACGTCGACCAGGTAAACCCCGGACAGCGGCACGCGACGACGCTTGAGTTGAATGTTGGCGGTTGGCGTACCCAGTTGGCGCGCCAGCTTTTGGCCGTGCAACACACGCCCGGTAATCTGGAACGGACGACCGAGCAGGCGTTCGGCCAAGGCAAAATCGGCAGCGGCCAAGGCATTTCGCACCTGGGTGCTGCTGACGCGAATGCCATCCAGCTCAACGGTTTGCGCCGCTTCGACGGTGAAGCCTTGCATGACGCCGGCCTGTTGCAGGAAATCGAAATCCCCTACCCGGTCGCAACCGAAGCGGAAGTCGTCACCGACCTCCAGGTGCTGCACGCCGAGGCCATCCACCAGAATGGTATCGACGAATTCACTGGCGCTGAGTTTGCTAAGGCGCTGGTTGAAAGCCAGGCACAGGACCCGGTCGACACCTTCGTCAGCCAGTAGCTGTAGCTTGTCGCGCAGACGTGCGAGGCGCGCCGGCGCGGTCTCCGGGGCGAAAAACTCCCGGGGCTGCGGCTCGAAAATCACCACGCAGCTGGGTACGCTCAACTCGAGCGCTCGCTCACGCAGCCTCGCCAGGATAGCCTGGTGGCCACGGTGAACACCGTCAAAGTTGCCAATAGTGGCGACACAGCCCCGATGCTGGGGGCGCAGGTTGTGGAGGCCTCGAACCAGCTGCATAACGCGCTTCTTGCTCATAAAGTGGTCGATTATAACCACACCCGGCGGCCGACGACAGGCAACACCGTAACCCAAAGTGATCGAGCCGACAAAACTGCTCGCCCGCCCGTGTTTATCGAGGCAAAAGCCTCAGCTCAGCGCCTTGCGATTGAAGTCGCGCAAACGGAAGCCCATCAACAGCAACATCCCGAAATACGAGACCACCCCAGCGCCCACCAGAGCCCCCAGACGCAGGAACCGCTCCAGCATGTGCCCCTGATCCCAGGCCGGCATAAAGTGCATCCCGACCAGCAACACTGCGGACATTACCAACACCGCGATCACCAGCTTGGCGCCAAACTTCGCCCAGCCCGGTTGTGGCTGGTACATCTGCTGCTTGCGCAGTTGATAGAACAGTAGCCCCGCGTTGAGGCAGGCACCGGCGCTGATCGCCAGCGCCAGCCCGGCGTGGGCCAGCGGACCGATCAGCACCAGGTTGAACAACTGCGTAACGATCAACGTGAAAATTGCGATTTTTACCGGCGTGCGGATGTTTTGTTGCGCATAAAAGCCCGGCGCCAGCACTTTGATCACGATAATCCCGAGCAACCCAACGGAATAGGCAATCAACGCCCGCTGGGTCATGGCCGCATCGAAGGCGCTGAACTGGCCGTACTGAAACAGCGAAACCGTCAGCGGCTCAGCCAGAATCCCCAGCGCCAGCGAGCACGGCAACACCAGCATGAAGCACAGGCGCAGTCCCCAATCGAGAATCCGCGAATACTCGGCGCGGTCTTTGCTGGCGTAGGTCTTGGCCAGCGTCGGCAGCAGAATCGTGCCCAACGCCACGCCCAGCACCCCGGATGGCAATTCCATCAAACGGTCGGCGTAATACATCCACGACACGGAACCGGCGACCAGGAACGACGCAAAAATGGTGTTGATGATCAGCGAAATCTGGCTCACCGAAACGCCGAGAATTGCCGGCAGCATCTGTTTCATGACCCGCCAGACCCCGCTGTCGCGCAGGTTCAGGCGCGGCAGCACCAGCATGCCGATTTTTTTCAGGTGCGGCAGCTGATAAAGCAATTGCGCCAGACCGCCAGCCAGCACCGCCCAGCCCAGAGCCATGACCGGCGGATCGAAATAAGGCGTCAGGAACAGCGCAAAGATGATCATGCTAACGTTGAGCAAGGTCGGCACGAAGGCTGGCACCGAGAAGCGGTTATAGGTGTTGAGGATCGCCCCGGCCAGTGAAGACAGGGAGATCAGTAGTATGTAAGGAAAGGTCACCCGCAACAGGCTGGACGTCAGCTCGAATTTTTCCGGGGTGTTGGTAAAGCCTGGCGCTGTCGCCCAGATCACCCATGGCGCCGCGAGCATGCCCAACGCGGTGACCAGCGCCAGCACCAGTGTCAGCAAACCGGAAACGTAGGCAATAAAGGTGCGCGTCGCCTCCTCGCCCTTCTGGCTTTTATATTCGGCAAGAATCGGCACGAACGCTTGGGAAAAGGCCCCTTCGGCGAAGATCCGGCGCAGCAGATTGGGCAGTTTGAAGGCGATGAAGAAGGCGTCCGTCGCCATTCCCGCGCCAAATGTCCGCGCAATGAGGGTGTCACGAACAAACCCCAGAATCCGGGAAAGCATCGTGATAGAGCTGACGGCGGCCAACGATTTGAGCAGATTCATTGAAAGAGTTTGTGCCTGTCGATAAACAGCAGGCGAACAACGCGCCCACTTATGCGATACTCCGCGCCGCAGCAGCACAGAGCCAAAGCTCGCGAGTTTACAGGTCAAGCGCCGGAAATAAATATCCCGCCTCTTTATACCTACCACTTAGCGGAACGTCTCAACCGCCCTTGACAAGACATCAACTCATCGGCATGATTCGCGGCCTATTTTGTTTGCTATTTCCTAAAAAGTCTTTCGAGGAGCTCGACGGTGGCCAACACACCTTCCGCCAAAAAACGTGCAAAACAGGCTGAGAAGCGTCGCAGCCACAACGCCAGCCTGCGTTCCATGGTTCGTACCTACATCAAGAATGTAGTTAAAGCCATCGACGCAAAAGACGCTGAAAAAGCTCAAGCTGCTTACGTTCTGGCCGTGCCAGTTATCGACCGTATGGCCGATAAAGGCATCATCCACAAGAACAAGGCTGCTCGCCATAAGAGCCGCCTGAACGGTCACGTCAAGGCTCTGAACCTTGCTGTTGCCGCATAAGCGATAAGCTTGTTGAAAAACCGACCTCAGGGTCGGTTTTTTATTGCCTGCGATTTAACAAACGCAACGCAAAAAAAATGTGGGAACGGGCTTGCTCGCGAAGGCGGTGTATCAGCCAACATTAATGCCGACTGACACTCCCTCTTCGCGAGCAAGCCCGCTCCCACATTTAGATCTTCGTTAGCTTATTGATTGTGTGTCCACGGCAAAATCGGAATCGCTGTCACCGCATTCTGCGGGCTGCCTTCGATCAAGCGATCGCTGTACACCAGATACACCAGCGTATTGCGTTTCTTGTCGAGGAAGCGCACCACCTGCATGGTCTTGAATACCAGCGATGTACGCTCCTTGAACACCTCTTCGCCATCCTTCAACTCGCCTTTGAAGTTGATGGGACCGACCTGGCGGCACGCAATAGACGCTTCGGCACGATCTTCCGCCAACCCCAGCCCACCTTTTACGCCACCGGTTTTGGCGCGCGACAGGTAGCAGGTCACACCCTCGACCTTAGGATCGTCAAACGCCTCGACCACAATGCGGTCATTCGGGCCGACGAACTTGAACACCGTCGACACCTGACCGATTTCCTCGGCCGAGGCCAGCAGCGGCATCGCCAACAGCAGACCCAACAATCCTTTTGCCCCACGCATTCAGGTATTCCTTCAGACCAGGATCAGGTTATCGCGATGGACCAGTTCCGGCTCCGCCATGTAACCCAACAGACCGACAATCGCCTCAGACGACTGACCGATGATTTTCTGCGCTTCCAGCGCGCTGTAGTTGGCCAGGCCACGGGCAATCTCACGACCGTCCGGCGCCACGCAAACCACCATTTCGCCGCGACGGAAACTGCCCTGGACCAGTTTGACGCCGACCGGCAACAGGCTTTTGTTGCCTTGGGACAACGCCGTCACCGCACCCGCATCCAGCACCAGCGTGCCGCGGGTTTGCAGATGGCCCGCCAGCCATTGCTTGCGCGCTGCCAACATGCCGCGCTCCGGCGACAGCAAGGTGCCGATGCGCTCGCCCGCCTTCAGGCGATCCAGCACACGCTCAAGGCGCCCGCCAACGATGATGGTGTGCGCACCAGAACGCGCCGCCAGTCGTGCCGCGCGCAACTTGGTCTGCATGCCGCCGCGCCCCAGCGCACCGCCAGTACCACCCGCCACCGCATCCAGCGCCGGATCATCGGCACGCGCTTCGTAGATCAGCTGGGCGTCGGGGTTGTTGCGCGGGTCGGCGTCGAACATGCCGTCGCGATCGGTAAGGATCACCAGCAAATCAGCTTCGACCAGGTTGGCCACCAGCGCCGCCAGCGTGTCGTTGTCGCCGAAACGGATTTCATCCGTAACCACGGTGTCGTTTTCGTTGATCACCGGGATCACTTTCAACTCGACCAAGGCACGCAAGGTGCTGCGGGCGTTCAGGTAGCGCTTGCGGTCGGACAAGTCGTCGTGCGTCAGGAGAACCTGCGCAGTGTGCCGACCATACTCGGCAAAGCTCGACTCCCAAGCCTGCACCAGGCCCATCTGACCGATGGCGGCAGCCGCCTGCAGTTCGTGCATCGCACTGGGTCGTACGGTCCAGCCTAGACGGCTCATGCCCGCTGCCACCGCCCCGGAGGACACCAACACCAGCTCGATGCCCGCTTCATGCAGGGCCACCATCTGCTCGACCCAGACACCCATTGCCGCGCGATCCAGGCCCTTGCCGTCCGCCGTCAGCAAAGCGCTGCCGATTTTCACGACCCAACGCTGCGCACCTGTCACCTTGCTCCGCATCATCTTCAACCTTAGCTTGAGGACAGCGCGACCCAGCGCTGTCCGTAACGTTATTCGTGACTACCGATTTCCAGATACTAAAACGCCGCTCTAGTGAGCGGCGTTTTAGTTTATCGCAACGAATCAGTCGCGCACGTAAATGATTTCCGGACCGTCTTCATCATCCACGTCTTCTTCGTCCCAATCATCGTCGCCGATGTCATGGACCGACTTCACGCCGCTGCGACGCAGGGCACGCTGGTCATCCAGAGCCTGCAGCTGAGCACGGGCTTCGTCTTCGATGCGCTGATCGAGTTCGGCCAGCTCTTCCTTGTAAGCAGGGTCGTTCGCCAGGCGATCGGCACGATCTTCCATGTAACGCATGATGTCGTGACACAGACGCTCGGTGCCGAGCTTGGAGATCGCGGAGATCACGTAAACCGGACCCGTCCACTCCAAGCGCTCAACGATTTCCTTGACGCGAGCATCGTGCTCTTCTTCGAGGATCTGGTCGCACTTGTTCAGCACCAGCCAACGATCACGCTCAGCCAGAGACGGACTGAACTTGGTCAGTTCGCTGACGATCACTTCAGCCGCATCCGGGGCACTGGTGTCGTCGAGCGGCGCCATGTCCACGAGGTGCAGCAACAAGCGGGTACGCGACAAGTGCTTGAGGAAGCGAATCCCCAGGCCTGCGCCATCGGAAGCGCCTTCGATCAGACCCGGGATGTCCGCGACCACGAAGCTCTTCCAGCGATCGACGCTGACCACACCCAGGTTCGGCACCAGCGTGGTGAACGGGTAGTCGGCGACTTTCGGCTTGGCGGCCGATACCGAACGAATGAAGGTACTTTTGCCCGCATTCGGCAAGCCCAGCAGACCGACGTCCGCCAACACCTTCATTTCCAGCTTCAGGTCACGCGCCTCACCCGGTTTACCCGGAGTCGTCTGACGCGGAGCGCGGTTGGTACTGGATTTGAAACGGGTGTTGCCCAGACCGTGCCAGCCACCGTGAGCCACCAGCAATTTCTGGCCAGCCTTGGTCAGGTCGCCGATCACTTCTTGAGTGGCGGCGTCGATGACCGTGGTGCCAACCGGAACACGCAGCACCAGCTCTTCACCTTTCTTGCCGGTGCAGTCGGTGCTTCCGCCGTTGGAACCGCGCTCGGCATCGAAATGCCGGGTATAGCGGTAGTCGACCAGGGTGTTGAGGTTTTCGTCGGCGATCATGTAGACCGAGCCGCCATCACCACCATCACCGCCGTTCGGGCCACCGTTCTCGATGAATTTCTCGCGACGGAAGCTCATGCAACCGTTGCCGCCGTCACCGGCCTTTACTCGAATCGATACTTCATCAACAAACTTCATAACAAAACGCCTCTCGCCATACGGACGAGCCGAAAAAATCCAGACATAAGACTCTTGCAAAAATGAGCGCAGCGACCTCAATCAACGACCGCAAATCCAGCGCTGGAGCCCATTACAAACAGCTTTGCAAGAGACTCACCCCACAAACGAAAAAGCCCCGTCGCGAGACAGGGCTTTTCCAGCATCTACGTAATTATGCCGCGACGACTTCAGTCTTCGGGACAATGCTCACGTAACGGCGATTGAAAGCGCCTTTTACTTCGAACTTGATCACGCCGTCGATTTTAGCGAACAGAGTGTGATCTTTACCCATGCCAACACCGTAACCGGCGTGGAATTGGGTGCCGCGCTGACGCACGATGATGTTGCCCGGAATGATAACCTGGCCGCCATACATCTTCACGCCAAGGCGTTTGGCTTCTGAGTCGCGACCGTTACGGGTACTACCACCAGCTTTTTTGTGTGCCATGAGTCAATTCTCCTAGTGAGGAATTAGGCTGAAATTAAGCCTGAATACCGGTGATTTTGATCTCGGTGTACCACTGGCGGTGGCCCATACGCTTCATGTGGTGCTTACGACGACGGAACTTGATGATGCGGACTTTATCGTGACGACCTTGGGAGATCACTTCAGCCACAACGGTAGCGCCGGCAACAACTGGAGCGCCGATGTTCACGTCATCGCCATTGGCGACCAACAGAACGCGATCAAAAGTAACGGATTCGCCAGTAGCGATTTCCAGTTTTTCGATCTTCAGGTATTCACCTGGGGCGACCTTGTATTGCTTGCCACCAGTAACAATTACTGCGTACGACATGGTATTTCTCCGATAATCCTGCTCACCCAGCTCTTTATAAGAAGAGGTATTGGCTGGCATGGCTGCATAAGGCTGGAAGGCCTGTTTGCAATTGCGTAAGGCAGGTGCTGCCCAGGAAGTTCAGGGTGCGCGATTGTACGCAAGCTGCCGGAGCGATGCAAGAGGCCGTCCATCGCGCCTTGACACCCGCCGACGTGGGTCCTAGCATGCCGCGCAACCCTTCTGGAGCGACTGTCGCTGATGCAACCCCAAGCTTTCTACCGCGCGGTGGCGGACGATTTTAGCGCCGTCGACGGCATCATCAAGAAGCAGCTGACTTCCCGAGTGCCGCTGGTATCGAAAATCGGCGACTACATTACCTCGGCTGGCGGTAAACGCCTGCGTCCTTTATTGGTGCTGCTGTGTGGCAAGGCCCTTGGCCGCGAAGGCGACGACCTGCGTCTGCTGGCCGCGACCATCGAGTTCCTGCACACCGCCACCCTGCTGCACGACGACGTGGTCGACATGTCCGGCATGCGCCGTGGCCGCTCGACCGCCAACGCCATGTGGGGCAACGCGCCGAGCGTGCTGGTAGGCGACTTCCTGTATTCGCGCTCCTTCGAAATGATGGTCGAACTGGGTTCCATGCCGGTCATGAAGATCCTTTCGCAAGCCACGCGCATCATCGCCGAAGGCGAAGTGTTGCAGCTGTCTAAGGTCCGCGACGCCAGCACCACCGAAGAAACCTACATGGAAGTCATCCGTGGCAAGACCGCGATGCTCTTCGAAGCTTCGACCCACAGCGCCGCAGCCCTCTGCGAAGCCACTCCAGAACAGGCCGAAGCCCTGCGCACCTTTGGCGATCACCTGGGCGTGGCCTTCCAACTGGTCGACGACCTGCTGGACTACAAGGGCGACGCGGAAACCCTGGGCAAGAACGTCGGCGACGATCTGGCCGAAGGCAAACCGACCCTGCCGCTGATCTATACCATGCGCGAAGGCACGCCGGAACAGGCGGCACTGGTGCGCAAGGCGATCCAGAAAGGCGGCATTGAGGACCTGGAAAGCATTCGCGAGGCCGTTGAGGCTTCCGGCTCCCTTGAGTACACCGCGCAACTGGCCCGCGACTATGTGGCCCGTGCGATCAAATGCCTCGACGCGCTGCCTGCCAGCGAATACCGCGATGCGTTGGTGGAATTGAGCGAGTTTGCGGTAGCCCGCACGCACTAAAACTGTGGGAGCGGGCTTGCTCGCGAATGCAATCCGTCAGTCGACATCGTCAGTGACTGAGACACCGCATTCGCGAGCAAGCCCGCTCCCACAGGTTCGTCACCGCCATGCCCTCTCCCGTCTAAAACCCTATACAATGTGCGCTTTTTAGCGATCCTGAATCCAAGGAGCTTTAGTGAGCACGTTGCCACCCTGCCCGAAATGCAAATCCGAATACACTTACGAAGACGGCGCTCAGCTGATCTGCCCAGAGTGCGCCCACGAGTGGTCCGCCAGCGGCGAAGCTGAAGCAGCGTCCGATGACACCGTGAAAAAGGATTCGGTAGGCAACGTCCTGCAGGACGGCGACACCATCACCGTGATCAAGGACCTCAAGGTCAAAGGCACGTCGCTGGTGGTCAAGGTTGGCACCAAGGTCAAGAACATCCGTCTGTGCGATGGCGACCACGACATCGACTGCAAGATCGACGGCATCGGCCCGATGAAGCTCAAATCCGAGTTCGTCAGAAAAGTCTGAACCTGCTGTACTCCATCCCGCGCCCGCCGTGGGATGGCGCTTCTCCCTCCCCCGCTTCACCCGGCATTTTCCTCGCAGTAGCCAAACGCCAGCCGTTTTGACCTTAGGCAATCCTTACCCGGAAAAAATCACAAACCGCCAATAGGTCCTTGCTATTTGATGAATAGGAATTATTCTCATTGAAATCCATCAATGGAGATGAGACCCATGACTTATTTGATCGATGCCTGGCTGGACCGCCCACACCCCTACCTCAGAATCCTGCATCGGGAAACCGGGGAAGTCTGTGCGGTGCTTGAGGAAGAAGCCTTGAACGAGCTGCAGGATCAGGGTGATCTGGACGTCAACGGCTTGAGTTCCAGCGAGCCGGTGGTACTCAAGGAACTGGTGCGCAATCTGTTTCTGTTCTGCTATGCCCGGGCGTTGCGCCCGTCAAGTGAGCTGCACCACAAGATCGAAGTATGAAGCGTACAAGCAAGGTGTCGGAGCAGGCCCTGTGGGAGCGGGCTTGCTCGCGAAAGCGATCTGACATTCAACACTAATGTTGCCTGACACTCCGTCTTCGCGAGCAAGCCCGCTCCCACATTTACCGGGCCACTCCCACACGCAGGGCTTACAGAACGTCGAGCAGCTCGACGTCGAAGACCAGTACGCTGTGCGGCGGAATGCTGCCAACGCCTTGAGCGCCGTAAGCCAGTTCGCTCGGCACGTACAGACGCCATTTGCTACCGGCGTTCATCAGTTGCAGGGCTTCGGTCCAGCCAGCGATCACGCCGCCCACCGGAAATTCAGCAGGCTGACCACGATCGTAGGAGCTGTCGAACACAGTGCCATCGATCAGAGTGCCGTGGTAGTGAGTACGCACTTGGTCTTCACGGGTCGGCTTGGCGCCTTCACCGGCGGTCAGCACTTCGAATTGCAGACCGGAAGCCAGGGTGGTGATGCCATCGCGCTTGGCGTTTTCAGCCAGGAAGGCCAGGCCTTCGCCAGCAGCCGCTTCAGCTTTGGCGGCCGCTTCAGCTTGCATGATTTCGCGAATGACTTTGAAGCTCGCGGACATTTCTTCCTGACCCACACGGCTTTCCTTGCCGGCGAATGCGTCGGTCAGACCTGCCAGGATCGCGTCCAGGCTAACGCCCGGCGGCGGGTTGTCGCGCAGCTGGTCGCCCAGCTGACGGCCAATACCGTAGCTGACGCGGGTTTCGTCGGTGGACAGATTTACTTCGGACATGACACTGCTCCGCTGTGCGGACGGCCCTGGAACTTGCCGTGCGTGCACAGCGCGTCCCGGAGCGCCCGGAACCAAAAGGGCCAGCAGACTAGCACAGATGTCGTTGCGCTGATGAGGGTGTCAGTGCCGCCAGGCAGAACCGATGTTGATCGGCACCTTCAGGCTTTCCTCCGCATTCGCACCCAACCCGCACATTTCATCATGAACCGAGGTGTGCACAAGGTTGAACGGCAAGGTAGGAAAGGCATGAAGCACTTCACGCGCATGCTCGACCGAACGCAGGTGAACGGCCTGGCCGCGGGCATCGCTCAGGGGGTACGCAGAACCATGCATGCGCGCCTCCAGCAAGTAGATCCCGCCTTCCATGGAGATCAGGTTCAGCTCATCGATTTTCCCGGCGATGGCATAAGCACGTAACTCATCGAAGTTCATGGAACGCACCCCATACAGTGGCGAGACAACATCCTTACAGGCATAGGCCTCAGCGCTTCAAAGTACAAGCCATAAACGCCACCGCCCGTCTGTTTCACAACTCTCCCTGTGGGAGCGGCGGTGCGACGATTCGACTTGCTCGCGAAGGCATCAACTCGGTCTGACGGTAAACCGCGGTGCTGCCTTCGCGAGCAAGCCCGCTCCCACATGGTCAGTGCGAATCAGTGCTTGGTGAGTTTGTCCAGGTAACCCATGGCAAAGGCCGACACCACGAAGGTCATGTGAATGATCACGTACCACTTCAAATGCTCGGGATCGACGTTCCTGGCGTCCATGAAAACCCGCAGCAGGTGAATGGACGAAATCGCCACGATGGACGCCGCGACCTTCATCTTCAATGAAGACGAATCCATGGTGCCCAGCCATTGAATCTCACACATTGGGCTGTAAATGGCCGCGAGTATACCAGCCGCCTGTTGCACCCAGAAACCATCGGAAAATCCGCCACCTGCGCGTGTGTGACAAGGTTTTTCTGCTAGTGTCCAAACCATTGACAGCTCCGCGACATCGGACAGGAAGACTGGAAATGGATGTGCGATTGCCTTTAACGAGCGCCGCAATGGGCTTGGTTCTGCTGATGAGCGGCTGCTCACCCGGCGATGACAAACGCCAGGTCAGCCTCGAGGAAAAGACCGCGCAGTTCGAGAAGTCCCTGGACGCCATTCAGGACCCGAAACTCAAGGTTGCCGTGGCCGAACTGGGTGGCTCGCTGCTGTTGCTCGAGCGTGCACAACTCAAACTCGACAGCAAAACCGTGGCAACCGAGTACGGCGAAGACGTCCTCGCCGTGCTCAAGCACTATCCCACGCCCCAGGCCCTGGTCGACACGTACATCAACGGCCTGATGGTGTTGCACAAGGATTCCAGCTCCGATTACCTGACCGACCTGCAACCGGTGTTCCCCTTCAACTTCGACATTCCGGCCACATTTCTCTTTCCCCATGGGCTGGAATGGCAGTCGGTGACCCTGAGCAACAAACGCGTGATTCCGTTTCAGCCGGAATGGTCGGAAACCGATCCGGGCATCCAGCTCAGTCCGTCGAGCTCCAGTCTGACCAACCCTGATGACCTGACAGTAACCTATCCGTTCATCGATGGCCTGGACGTCGAAAACAAGAACCAGCCGCAGCCCGTCAGCCTGCAAGGCAAGGTGGAAGTCATCGCGCCGCGCAGGCTTTATAGCTTCGACCTGACGAAAAAGG
The DNA here is from genome assembly GCF_059695695.1 of Pseudomonas sp. LBUM1670. Taxonomy (NCBI): domain Bacteria; kingdom Pseudomonadati; phylum Pseudomonadota; class Gammaproteobacteria; order Pseudomonadales; family Pseudomonadaceae; genus Pseudomonas; species Pseudomonas sp. LBUM1670. The sequence goes on from NZ_CP166783.1 coordinate 4,942,902, forward strand.
ACGTTGGCCAGACCCGCACCAACGATAACCTCAGCGTCACTCTGCTGAAGCTGGCAAACAACTACGCCGAAATCGAATTCAACAACAGCGCACCGCTGGCACCCGAGGTCGGCGAAACGCCACTCAACCCGCTGATCGTCCAGGCGAAGGACGCCACCGGGCAGTTTCTTTTGCGCTCGGGCTCGATTAACGAAACCGCCGCGCAAATTGCCTTCTATCAAAAACAGCTCGCAAAAATGCAGCAGCAAAAGGCCTGGAGCGAGACGTTCGAAAAACAGCTCGACGAAGAGCAGCGCGCCTTTGAGAAGCAACAAAAAAACCATTACTCCAAGGTCTATTTCAACGGGCCGATCGATACCCTTGAAGTCAGCCTGCTCGACTTCTCGGCGGCCACGGTCACACGCAAGGATCTGGACCTGCCAGTCCGTCGCTTCGACCAGCACACCACCGAAAAAACCATCCAGCCACTGACCTTGCCCGTGGTGGTATACGACGATCAGGCCCCGACCTGGCTCAAAGGCGCGACGCTGAGCGAGGAGCAATTGAAAAAAAGCGTCAGCATCCGGCAATCGGTCGATGACCCGAGCGCCGCGCGCATCGAATTCGATCACACCCGAAGTTTCAACGATGAACTGCTGGGCACTTCCTTCAACCCCGGCGATAGCCCGGTCAGTTTCTTTACCGAGGACAGCAGCGGTAAACGCGATGAGCCGATCGAGCTGCCGCCGGAGGCGTATCAGATCGATCCCCTGCGCGGCATCATCACTTACGATCTGAACCTGTTTGCGCAAACGCCGGCCTACGCGGTGGGCTCCATGCCGCTGTTCCTGGCGACGGTCGACAAGCAAACACTCGACGCCCATCAACTACCCAAAGGCCTGGAATTGAAAGGCAATGCGCTGGTGGTTGATCTCAAGATGTTTCCCGCCCAGGACTGGCGCTTTTTCGCCAGGGACGACAGCGGTCACTACCTCAAGGAGATTCTTTCGGTCATTCACGACGCGAGCGCAGAAGGCCCGGCGCTATTCGGCGTGCATTACTTCTATGGCCTGCCCACACGCCTGGAAACCTATCAGCGAACCGACCTCACCACCGTGCAATATGGTTTCGAGGTCAAGCTGGACAAGGCTGACACGTCCAGCCTTGCCCAATAGCCCTCTCAATGGTCGGGGCGAAACTCGAAACCGCCCAGGTTGCGGCAACGTCCGCCATTGATTTCCCGCAGTTGGGCTTGCAGGTGCAGGCACCAGATTTGCGGATCGTCCGCCAGCTCGTAGCCGTGCAGGGTCAGGCTTTCAACAATGGTGTCGAGGATTGATTCAGCCACGAAGGGGCCATGAAACGGGCCCTGGGCTTTGATGGCTGACGGTTGTTCGCCGGCCATTCCGGCGGCGAAGAGTAAGGTCCACATGCCCGTATCGCCAGCCAATGGCTTGATGGCACACTCGATACGGGTCACAAGACCCAGGCATTGACGGGTGAGGCAGAGGTTGCGCGACATGGCAGCGACCCTCGTTAGATCCGGTATTCAGCCCCCACGGGAGAGCTGTCTCGATCCAGTGATAACTGTCGATATCCTAGAGCTCAGAATAGAAGAAAAGTCTGACCAGCACGTCAACTGAGACCAGAATGCGCCGAATGGTCACTGCGTGAGGCTTGAAGTCAGGGTAATGGCACGCTCTCAGGTTTAACCGGATACCAATGTGGGAGCGGGCTTGCTCGCGAAGGCGTCGTGTCATTCAACATTGATGGTGACTGACACGACGCCTTCGCGAGCAAGCCCGCTCCCACAGTAGATCGGTGTGATCCTCAGAGTTGTGTCAGGCCGGTTTGGTTTCCACCAACGCTTCCTGCGCCGCTTCTTTCTCGGCTTCCTTGAGGTCTTCTTCGCTGATCATTTCCGCGATCACCCGCAAGCGTTCGACCACCCGCGCATTCACGCTGCCTTCTGGGAACTCGCCATTCTCATCCGGCGCACCGGCAGGCTCGCCGACCAACAGGCTCAACGCCTCATCGGCCTGACGCACCGCGTAGACATGGAATTGCCCCGCGCGTACCGCCGCCAACACCTTCTCGTCCAGCATCAGCGTGGCCACGTTGGCGTGAGGAATGATCGCCCCTTGCTCACCGGTCAGCCCGCGGGCTTCGCAGAGGCGGAAGAAGCCTTCGATCTTCTCGTTGACCCCGCCCACCGCCTGCACTTCACCGAACTGGTTGATCGAACCGGTGATCGCAAAGCACTGCTTGAGCGGCGTTTTCGACAAGGCCGAAATCAACGTACACGCCTCACCCAGCGACGCACTGTCGCCATCGACGTAACCGTAGGACTGCTCCAGCGCGATGCTCGCGGAAATCGCCAGCGGGAACTCCTGGGCGTAACGGCTGCCCAGATACCCGGTGAGGATCATCACGCCTTTGGAGTGTATCGGCTGGCCGAGGTTAACTTCGCGCTCGATGTCGACGATGCCGCTGCCGCCCGGATACACCGTGGCGGAAATCCGCGCCGGCACACCGAACGCTGAGTCGCCGACCTCCAGCACTGTCAGCCCGTTGCACTTGCCGACCGCCGCGCCATCGGTGTCGATCAGGATGATCCCGGCCAGCATGTCATCGAGAATCCGCGCCGAAACGCGCCCGGTGCGGGTGGCCTTGGCCTTGAGCGCACGCTCGATGTGCCCGGCGTCGGTCATTTCGTCGCCCGCCAGGTGACGAATGAAATCCGCCTCGCTGACCAGTTGGAACAGGTCACCGATCCGCGCCGACAAACGTCCCTGATGCTCAGCCAGACGCGCACTGTACGTCGCCACACGCGCCACAGCATCGGCGGTCAGAGGCGCCATACCCTCTTCGGATGTGCGGGTTTTCAGTAACTGGGCGAACTGTTCCAGGCTTTCATCGACCATCGGGATGTCTTCGTCGAAATCCACCAGAACGCGGAACATCTCCTGGAAGTCCGGATCGAGGTCTTGCAGCGTGTAATACAGCTGACGTGCGCCGATGATGACGACTTTGACCTGCAACGGGAGGTGCTGCGGTGTCAGGGTAACGGTGGCGAAACGGCCCATCTCGCCGAGTGGCGATTCCATTTTCAGCTTGCGCGATTGCAGGGCGCGCTTGAGCGCATCCCACACAAACGGCTCGCTGAGCATTTTTTCCGCTTCGAGAATCAGGAAACCGCCGTTGGCACGGTGCAGCGCGCCCGGTCGCAATTGACGATAAGTCGTGAAGAGCGCGCCCTGATCGGTGCTGTATTCGATGCGACCAAACAGGTTTTCGTAGGTCGGGTGCGGTTCGAACACCACCGGCGCACCGCCGCTGGCCGAATGACCGACCACCAGGCTTGGCGCGTATTGCTCTTCCAGCATCTTGCGGGCAACGGCATCGACCTTGCTGTCGTCCACCAGTTGCTCGACCACGGTTTTCAACAGATAAACCTGCATCGCCTGCAGGTAACCGCACACCGCCGCGTTCTCGGCGTATTTCTCCGACAACGGCGACAGCAACGGCTGCAAGGCCAACGTGATGGTTTCTTCGTTGAGGTGGCGCAGTTGATTGCTCGACTCACGTTTCCATTGCGGCAGGCTGGCGAGTTCTTCGTTCAGTCGCTCTTCCAGACCGGAAATGTCTTCGTGAAAACGCTCGCGATCGGCTTCCGGCAACTGGGCGAATTCCGCTTCGTCCAAGGCCTTGCCTTCACTCATCGGGGTGAACGCGATGTTGCTGGCGTCGCGGTAAAGCGCAACTTCCTTTTCCAGCGCCAGGCGCTCGATGATGTCCAGCGCCTTGTCGTAGCGCTGGTTGAAAGCGCGGTCGATGGCGCTTTTCTTCTGCTGGTAGGACGGGTGTTCGAATACCGCGGGGAACGTCGCCACCAGGTTGTCGATCAACGTGTTGATATCACCGATGAACGCACTGGCCGTTCCCGAAGGCAATTCCAGGGCGCGGGGCTCGCGCGGCTCATCGAAATTGTTGACGTAGACCCAGTCCGCCGGGGTTTGCAGGCGTTTGCCTTCGGCTTTCAGGTAGCGTTTGACGAACGAAAACCGGCCGGTGCCAGGTTCGCCCATGACAAATACGTTGTAACCGGGGCGTGGCATGGCCACACCGAACTGCAAGGCTTCGACCGCACGTTCCTGGCCAAGCACACCGCGGAAGGGCTCCAGATCATTGGTGGTAGAGAAGCTGAACTGTTCAGCGGAAAACGGACGGGTCAGCGCTTCGGGCGCTAGACGCAAGCTGGCAGCAACAGGATCAGGCATCGGGCTTCCTTACATCAGGCGGGGCAGATAGCGGCATTCTGGCGCTGCCTATACCTCACTTGCAAGGTGCGCCTTTAGCCAAAGCATAGCCAAACCGGCATCCCCAGGCGGGCCGGGTCTAAATCAGCGTTTCCCACGAATATTTCGCAAAAAATCACGGAACCCCTGGAACGTGCCTAAACTCCAAACTGCGCGGCTGGAACAATAACCGGCCCACTGGCGCCAGATCGGGCCAGACCCCTCGTCCATTGGTATGCACATAAAGAGAACAAAGCTATGAAACGGATTCTTCTCGGTACTCTCTTCACCGTTGTATCCCTCAACGCTATGGCACAAGCGCCAGGCGGTCCGGATTGCGGTTGGGGCAACATGCTGTTCGAAGGTCAGCGTGGCACCCCGGCTCACTTTCTGGCCTCCACCACCAACGGCACTTCCGGCAACGCAACCTTCGGTATGACCTCCGGTACCAACGGTTGCTCGACTAATGCGTCGCTGACCTATGGCGGCAAATCCTGGATTGCCATGAATGGCATGATGAACGAGCTGTCCGAAGACATGGCCAAAGGTAACGGCGAAGCGCTGACTACCTACGCCGTGGTACTGGGCGTGGCGCCGGAAGACCGTGCGCACTTCGCCGCCGTGACTCACGAGCACTTCCAGCAGATCTTCAGCAAGGCTGACGTGACCGCTGATGACGTGCATACCAACACCCTGGCCGTTTTGAAGGCCGATCCCCGTCTGGCCAAGTACGCAACTCAAGCATAAGCTCGACCCGCCCGCTCCTTTTCGGGAGCGGGCTTTATTTTTTTGACCTGCCCTCTTTGGGTCTTTATTCTCGAATTTCTAAGTTGCCCACTATGCTCAAACGCCTTGCCTGGCTGGCGCTCTGTGTCTGCGCCCCGCTGTCCGCCGCGCCACACATCGACAATCAACGTTTGCAGCAACTGGCCAACGATCCCTTCTGGATTTCCCTCGGTCATTACGAAACCGCCAAGCTCGGCGGCTGGCGCAGCTATGTCAGCGACAGGAAGTTCTTTCTGGCGCCCGACGGCAACGAACATCCTGACCGCGAACTGGCGGCCACCGTGCAAGCGCTGTACGCCCCGGCCAGTGCGGGCGAAAAGCACGCGCAATGCGTCTACCCGGCGCGTACTCGCTGGCTCAAGGCACAACTCAATCTGACCGGTCTGCCGACACTGGACTGCGCCGATTTCAAGCAATGGTTCAAGGATGTCTCGCCCCACAGCGCGGTGATGATCTTCCCGGCGGCCTATCTGAACAGCCCGTCCTCGATGTTCGGCCACACCCTGCTGCGCATCGATCAGGCGAATGTGCAGAGCGACAAAACATCTTTGCTCAGCTACGCGATCAACTTCGGCGCCTATATCGAAGGTTCGGACAACAGCATCCTGTATGCCTGGAAGGGCTTGATGGGCGGCTATCCGGGCCTGTTTGCGCTGGTGCCGTATCAGGAAAAACTCTCGGAATACCGCAGTCTCGAGAACCGTGACCTGTGGGAATACCGGCTGAACCTGACGCAACAAGAAACCGAGCGCATGGTCGAGCATGTCTGGGAACTGAAACAGATCCAGTTCGACTATTTCTTCTTCGACGAAAACTGCTCCTATCGCCTGCTGGAACTGCTGCAGGTAGCGCGCCCGAGCCTGCGCCTGACCGAACAATTCCCGCTGACCGCGATTCCAACCGATACCGTCAAAGCCGTGAAAGAAGCAGGCCTGGTGGAATCCATCCAGTATCGGCCGTCCCGCGAGCGTGAGCTGCTGAGCCGCGCCGAGCCGCTGACCAATGAAGAACAGCAGTGGGTGCTGAAAGTCAGCGCCGATCAGAAACTATTGCAGGAACCGGCGTTCAAGACGCAACCACGCGAGCGTCAGGCGCTGATCATCGATGCGGCTTACCGACTCGAACGCTACCGCGCCAACGGCCAGGAGCGCGATCCGCAACGGGCTCAGCGCAGTTTCGAATTGCTACGGGCGATCAACCAGAACCCGGCACCCGAGCTGGAGATTCCGCAACCCGGCCTGCCCGAGGACGGCCATGAATCCCGTACCTGGCAGGCCGGCATCGGCACCCGGGGCGACAAGGCGTTTGGGGAATATGGCCTGCGCATGGCCTATCACGACCTCAACGACAACTCGGAAAGCTTCCCCCTCGGCGCACAGATTGAAATCCTGCAGATGAAACTGCGCCAGTACGAAGGCAATGACTGGCAGTTGCAGCAACTGGATCTGGCGACCATTCGCTCCCTGACCCCGCGTAACGAGCTGTTGCAACCGCTGTCGTGGCAAGTCACCGGTGGCCTGGAGCGTGTGCCGGGCAAACATGACGATGAAACCCTTGTCAGTCACGTCAACGGCGGTGGCGGTGGCACCTGGCAGCTGAGCGAGGACATGCTCGGTTTTGCCTTGGGCACCGTGCGCGTTGAGCACAACAATGACTTCGCCGGTTTCATCGCCCCGGCGGCAGGTTTCAACAGCGGCGTGCTGTGGAAAAACCCGCTGGGCAATTTCAGCCTGGAGGCCAAAGGGGATTTCTTCACCAATGGCGAAGTGCGTCGTAGCGTGAGTCTGAACCAGCAATGGGAATTGTCGCGCAACCTCGGTCTGCGCCTGAGCGCCCAGCGTGAATTCAGCCATTTGGCTTCGCCTGAAAACGAAGTGATGCTTGAGGTGAAGTGGTATCACTATTAACGCAAATCCCCCTGTGGGAGCGGGCTTGCTCGCGAAAGCGGTGTGTCATTCAACATTAATGGTGACTGACACACCGCTTTCGCGAGCAAGCCCGCTCTCACAGGGGATAAGTGTTGGCCAACAGAATAATCACAGACCTTTCACAATCACCTCACGAATCCACTCCTAGACTTCACTTATAGGCCGTTAAACGGCCGGGAGTCCGAGATGTGGCGTTGCGTGGGTGTGGTGGGTTTATTGATGTTGATCATGGGCTGCCAGACGACCCACGAAGACCTGATTGCCAAGGGTTATCCGCCGGCGTTCGCCGATGGCTTCGATGACGGTTGCAGCAGTGGCCGGCAAGCTGCCGGGGCGATCACCGGCGAGTTTCGCAAGAACGTCCCCCGCTACCTCAAGGACAAGCAATACGCCGAAGGCTGGAGCGACGGTTTCCGCCAATGCCAGGCCATGCGCGAAAGCGAAGACCGCGAGGACTATCGCAGCCACCATTGGGACGAGCGTGAAAAAGCCTGGCAGCAACAGAAAGACCAGGACGCCGCCCGTGCGTTTCGCTCGCAATGAGTCGCTTCCAGACATCCGTCGAAACTAAAAGACAGTGACCATGGCCCAAACCCTATAACGGGAGAAAAAACCATGAGTCGCGCCTTCGTCAATGAAGATAACGCTGCCGCGCAAGCCGATCAGCCAGTCGAACGGCAGGTCAGCGCGCAGCTTAATTACGTCACGCCCGCGGGTCTCGCGCAGCTTCAAGCGAGACTCGTCGAGGTGCAAAACTTGCTCAATGATCAAAGCGCAAAAGGTGATCTGGCCGACAAACAACGCCAGGCCGACCTTGAGCGTGATTGGCGGTATTTCAACCAACGCGTGCAAAGCGCTCAATTGGTCACACCCGCCTCCTCCACCGATAAAGTGCAGATAGGCAGTTGGGTGACCTTTGCCGATGATCAGGGCAACGAACAACGCGTGCAGTTGGTGGGCGAGGATCAGGCGGATGCCGCCAGCGGGTTGGTCAATTGGGGCTCGCCGCTGGGCCGGGCCTTGCTTGGCGCGAAGGTGGGGGATGAGGTGGTGTGGAAGCGGCCGGTGGGGGATTTGGTGATTGAGGTTCTGGCGATAGAGATCGGGTGACCTGAATGACGCCTTCGCGAGCAAGCACGCTCCCACAAGGGATTCTGCGGATCACCGTGATCAAATGTAGGAGCGGGCTTGCTCGCGAAGGCCGCGCCGCGGTGATACTGAAATCACAAAAAAAAACGGAGCCCCAAAGGCTCCGTTTTTCATGCAACCAACCTGAAATCAGGCCAGTTTCTTGTGGCGTACCCGGTGTGGCTGGGCAGCGGCTTCGCCGAGGCGTTTGCGACGATCGGCTTCGTACTCGGTGTAGTTGCCTTCGAAGAACACCGCTTGCGAGTCGTCTTCGTACGCCAGGATGTGAGTCGCGACGCGGTCAAGGAACCACCGATCGTGAGAGATCACAATGGCGGCGCCCGGGAAGTCCAGCAGCGCTTCTTCCAGGGAACGCAGGGTTTCGACGTCGAGGTCGTTGGACGGTTCGTCGAGCAGCAGGACGTTGCCGCCCTCTTTCAGGGTCAGGGCCAGGTGCAAGCGACCGCGCTCACCACCCGACAGGTCCTTGACGAACTTCTGCTGATCGCCGCCCTTGAAGTTGAAGCGACCGACGTAAGTGCGCGACGGAATCTCGTAGTTGCCGATGCGGATCTGATCCGAACCGTCGGAGATTTGCTGGAACACCGTCTTGCTGCCGTCCAGGTCTTCGCGGCTCTGATCGACACACGCCAGTTGCACGGTTTCGCCGACTTCGATGCTGCCCGAATCCGGAGTTTCCTTGCCCATCAGCATGCGGAACAGGGTCGATTTACCGGCACCGTTACCGCCGATCACACCAACGATGGCGCCTTTTGGCATGGAGAACGACAGGTTATCGATCAACACGCGATCGCCGTAGCCCTTGGATACGTTCTTGAACTCGATGACCTTGTCACCCAGGCGCGGACCGGCCGGGATGTAGATCTCGTTGGTTTCCGAACGCTTCTGGAATTCCTGCGACTGCATTTCTTCGAAGCGTTGCAGACGAGCCTTGGATTTCGACTGGCGGGCCTTGGCGCCTTTGCGCACCCACTCCAGTTCTTCCTTCATGGCTTTTTCGTGAGCCGACTGCTGCTTGGATTCGGCAGCGAGACGATCGGACTTGGCTTCAAGCCAACCCGAATAGTTGCCCTCGTAAGGAATGCCCGCGCCGCGGTCGAGTTCCAGAATCCAGCCAGCGACGTTATCCAGGAAGTACCGGTCGTGCGTGATCGCAACGACGGTGCCCGGGAAGTCGTGCAGGAAGTGCTCCAGCCAGGCAACGGAATCGGCGTCCAGGTGGTTGGTCGGTTCGTCGAGCAGCAGCATGTCGGGGGCGGACAGCAGCAGGCGGCACAGGGCCACACGACGCTTTTCACCACCGGAGAGGAATTCGACCTTGGCGTCCCAGGCCGGCAGGCGCAGCGCATCGGCGGCGACTTCCAGCTGGCGATCCAGGTTGTGACCGTCGCTGGCTTGCAGGATGGCTTCGAGCTTGGCCTGTTCGGCTGCCAGTTTGTCGAAGTCGGCATCTTCATCAGCGTAAGCCGCGTAGACCTCGTCCAGGCGTGCCTGAGCGTTCTTGATCACGCTGACCGCTTCCTCGACCACTTCACGCACGGTCTTGGTCGGGTCCAGGATCGGCTCTTGCGGCAGGTAGCCGATGTTCAGCTCCGGCATCGGACGGGCTTCGCCCTCGAACTCGGTGTCGACGCCGGCCATGATTTTCAGCAGCGTGGATTTACCCGAACCGTTGAGGCCGAGCACGCCGATCTTGGCGCCAGGGAAGAAGGACAGTGAAATGTTTTTCAGGATTTCCCGCTTCGGCGGAACAACTTTGCCCAGCCGATGCATGGTGAAGACGTATTGAGCCATGGAGAACCTTGGGTCAGTGACAGATGAATGATTGAAGCGCGGGCGATGCCCGGCCAGGCCGTGCGCGTCGACGATTGACGGGTATCAATGCTGCGCGCTGAAAAAACCTGATTCTAGGAGCTGGAACGCTCCCGCGTAACCGGCAAAGCTACCTTAATGACGAGAGGCAGTCCAGCCGGGAGGGACTGGCACTTTGACACGACTCAAGGCATGCTAGCCGCTCTATGGGCGTCCGGCTTATAGTGCACGTCGCGCCAGTCCAGCCAAACCGCAGGATTACAGTTTGTCTAATGTCACTCCGCCCTTGACCAACCGTGCACCGACTGTTGCACTCGGCTCCCCCCTGCGCGGAACCCTGAAAGGTGCGCTGGCGACACTCGTGCTGTTGCTGCTCGCCCTGCTGTTCTGGCAACTGCTGGATCAGCTTCGCGAAACCCAGAAAAGCCAACGTCAGTACACCATCGACTACACCGCCGATCTGGCCGCGCAAGTCAGCCTGAACATGTCGCTCAATGCGCAGATCGCCCTCAACCTGCTACCGATCGTCGAACAGCCGCAAAGCGCCGACGAACTGCAGGAGCTGCTTCGCAAGCTGCAAAAATCCTTGCCCGATCTGCGCAGCCTCGTGCTGTTGAGTCCCTCCGGCAAAGTCCTCAGTGACAGCGCCGCCGACAGTGACGACGCCGACTACCTCGTCGAGCTGGTTCGTCGCAGCCGTGCCCAGGGCCACTTTTTCAGCAACTCCGATAACGGTTCGATTGTGCACTTGCTGCTGCATCAAGCCAGCGGCAGCACTCGTGGCTACTGGGCCCTGCGTCTGAAGCCGACCTTTTTCTCGTCACTGACCAAACAGAACGAGACCGGTATCCGCCCGCTGTGGTTGGTGGAAAACCGCTTCAATCACCAGGTCATCAGCCGCGATGAATCGCAGCCCTTGACCAAGCCGAGCGAACTGACCGAAGACGATGTGGCCAACAGCGTGCTGACGGTTCCCCTGAGCAACAGCGACTGGCAATTGCGCGGCTTGTTCGACCGCAAACGCGTGATTGAAGAACTGCTGCCCGCGTTCATCGGCAAATGCCTGTTGGGGCTGGCGTTCTCCCTGCTGCCGCTCTTTGCCCTGCTGGGCATGCGCCGCCGTCAGCGCCAGGTGACTGAAGGTCGTCGACGCTATCAGGATATTTTCGAAGGCACCGGCGTTGCGCTGTGTGTACTTGACGTGTCGGGACTCAAGAGTGCTTTCGACAAAGCCCGGCTGCACAACAGCGAACAACTGCGTGGCTGGCTGGAGTCTGCGGAACAGCGGCAGCAATTGCTGCAGGAACTGCGCATCACCGAGGTCAACCAGGTTGCCCTGCAACTGCTCAACGTCAACACCTGCGAACAAGCCTGGAAACTGCTGATCGACGGCAATCCGCTGGACGGCACCGCCATCGGCAATCAAATGCTCGAAGCGGTGCTCAACCAGCAGAAACAGCTTGAGCTGGAGATAAAACTCCCGGACGCCAATGGGCGCGACCAGCACTTGTGGCTGGTGCTGCGCCTGCCGGAAAACCAGGATGACTATAAAGCGGTGATCCTGAGCATCAACGACATCACCAGTCGCAAGCTCGTCGAACTGTCGCTGCTCGAGCGTGAAGGGTTCTGGTCCGATGTGGTGCGCACGGTGCCGGATCATCTGTACGTGCAGGACGTGATCAGCCAGCGCATGATCTTCAGCAACCATCACCTGGGCCAGACGCTCGGCTACAACCGCACCGAGCTGCACCAGATGGGCGAGTACTTCTGGGAAATCCTCCTGCACCCCGAAGATGCCGACTACTACCACCGTTCGCGCCAGGCCCAGCGTCACGCGGGCTACACCCAATTGCTGCACTGTCAGCTGCGCTTCCGTCACCAGGACGGCAGATGGCGGTGTTTCGACATTCGTGAGCAGGCGCTGGCGCGTGACAAGCATGACCAGGTCACGCGGATCATCGGTGTGGCCAAGGACATCACCGAGCAGATCGAGGCCAGCGAGTCCCTGCGCGACAGCGAGCAGCGTTACCGGATGCTCGCCGAAAGCATCAGCGACGTGATCTTCTCCACCGACAGCAAGCTTTCGCTCAACTACGTCAGCCCGTCGGTGCAAGCGGTGCTGGGCTACGACGCCGACTGGATCTTCCAGAACGGCTGGCAGACGACCATTGCCAACCCTCAGCAATTGTCCGGCATCTACGGTCTGATGGACCGCGTCAGCAAAGCGCTGGATAAACCCGACCAACTGGCGCTGCTGCGCAGCCAGGTGCAGACCCAACTGTTCCTGTTCGACTGTCTGCGGGCAGACGGGCGCAAGATTCCGATCGAGTTGCGTCTGGTACTCGTCTGGGATGAACACGGCGCTTTCGAAGGCGTGCTCGGCGTCGGTCGCGACATCAGCCAGCAGCGCCGCGCCGAAAAAGACCTGCGCATGGCGGCCACGGTATTCGAACACTCGACCTCGGCGATCCTGATCACCGACCCGGCGGGCTACATCGTCCAGGCCAACGAAGCGTTCAGTCGCGTGAGCGGCTATGCGGTGGAGCAAGTGCTCGACCAATTGCCAAACATGCTGACCGCCGACGAGCAGCAGGAAGCGCATCTTCGGTATGTGCTCAAGCAATTGAATCAGCACAGCACCTGGGAAGGCGAAGTCTGGCTCAAGCGGCGCAATGGCGAGCATTACCCGGCGTGGGTCGGCATCACGGCGGTGCTCGACGACGAAGGCGATCTGGCCAGTTACGTGTGTTTCTTCAGCGACATCAGCGAGCGCAAGGCCAGTGAACAACGGATTCACCGCCTCGCCTATTACGACGCCCTGACCCACCTGCCCAATCGCACGCTGTTCCAGGATCGCCTGCACACCGCGTTGCAATCGGCGGAACGGCAGAAGTCCTGGGTGGTGCTGATGTTCCTCGACCTGGACCGTTTCAAACCGATCAACGACTCCCTGGGCCACGCCGCCGGCGATCGCATGCTCCAGGAAATGGCCACGCGCCTGCTCGGTTGCGTCGACGATGACGACACCGTGGCGCGCATGGGCGGCGACGAATTCACCTTGCTGCTGCAACCGCGCATCAACCGGGAAATCGCTTTGAACCGGGCGATTCACGTGGCGGAGCAGATCCTCGCCAGCCTGGTGACGCCGTTCGTGCTCGAAGGCCGCGAGTTCTTCGTCACCGCCAGTATTGGCATCGCCCTGAGTCCGCAGGACGGTAACGAACTCAGTCAGTTGATGAAGAACGCCGACACCGCGATGTACCACGCCAAGGAGCGCGGCAAGAACAACTTCCAGTTTTATCAGGCCGACATGAACGCCAGCGCCCTCGAGCGCCTGGAACTGGAAAGCGACCTGCGCCATGCCCTGGAGCAAAACGAATTCGTGCTGTACTACCAGCCTCAATTCAGTGGCGACGGCAAACGCCTGACCGGTGCCGAAGCTTTATTGCGCTGGCGTCATCCGCGCCGCGGACTGGTGCCGCCGGGGGATTTCATCCCGGTGCTCGAAGAACTCGGGCTGGTGGTGGATGTTGGCGACTGGGTGATCAGCGAGGCCTGCCGTCAGCTCAAGACCTGGCATCAGGCCAAGGTGCGGGTGCCGAAGGTGTCGGTGAACATCTCCGCGCGGCAGTTCTCCGATGGCCAGCTCGGCACGCGGATCGCCACCATCCTCAAGGAAACCGGCCTGCCGCCGGCGTGCCTGGAGCTGGAACTGACCGAAAGTATCCTGATGCGCGAAGTCAGTGAGGCTATGCAGATTCTTGCCGGGCTGAAAAACCTCGGGCTGAGCATTGCAGTCGATGACTTCGGCACCGGTTATTCATCGCTCAACTACCTCAAGCAATTCCCGATCGACGTGCTGAAAATCGACCGCACCTTTGTCGACGGATTGCCGTCTGGTGAACAGGATGCGCAGATTGCCCGGGCGATTATCGCCATGGCCCACAGCCTGAATCTGGCCGTGATCGCCGAGGGCGTGGAAACCCATGAGCAGCTGGACTTCCTGCGTGAACACGGCTGCGATGAGGTTCAGGGTTACCTGTTCGGGCGTCCGATGCCGGCGACCCGGTTTGAAGCGCAGTTCAGTAATGATGCGTTGTTCGTGTTTGACTGAAGCTCTGTGCTGTAGCTGAAGGCCCCTTCGCGAGCAAGCCCGCTCCCACATGGTTTTAGGGTGTACACACAATTTGTGAACATCGAAGATCCAATGTGGGAGCGGGCTTGCTCGCGAAGAGGTCCGCATGATCACCGCTGATCCCGTCATGAAGCCCACTTGTCTGCGACATGACGTCCTTTCATATGCCATCTAAAACCCATTGGGTTAGAATGCCCCCCTTTTCTGCCCCCGATCCTTGAGGACCGCCATGTTCAGCCGTGATTTGACTATTGCCAAGTACGACGCCGATCTCTTTGCCGCCATGGAGCAAGAAGCTCAGCGCCAGGAAGAGCACATTGAGCTGATCGCTTCGGAAAACTACACCAGCCCTGCGGTGATGGAAGCTCAAGGCTCGGTACTGACCAACAAGTACGCCGAAGGCTACCCGGGCAAGCGTTACTACGGTGGTTGCGAGTTCGTCGACATCGTTGAGCAGCTTGCAATTGATCGTGCCAAGGAGCTGTTCGGCGCCGATTACGCCAACGTTCAGCCGCACGCCGGTTCGCAAGCCAACAGCGCCGTTTACCTGGCTCTGCTGCAAGCAGGCGACACCATCCTGGGCATGAGCCTGGCTCACGGTGGTCACTTGACCCACGGTGCCAGCGTTTCCTCCTCCGGCAAGCTGTACAACGCCGTTCAATACGGCATCGACGCCAACGGCCTGATCGACTACGACGAAGTCGAGCGTCTGGCGGTTGAGCACAAGCCGAAAATGATCGTGGCCGGTTTCTCTGCCTACTCGCAGATCCTCGACTTCCCGCGCTTCCGCGAAATCGCTGACAAGGTTGGCGCCTACCTGTTCGTCGACATGGCCCACGTGGCCGGTCTGGTCGCCGCTGGCGTCTACCCGAACCCGGTTCCGTTCGCAGACGTCGTGACCACCACCACGCACAAGACCCTGCGCGGTCCACGTGGCGGTTTGATCCTGGCTCGCGCCAACGCCGACATCGAGAAGAAGCTGAACTCCGCAGTATTCCCGGGCGCCCAGGGTGGCCCGCTGGAGCACGTGATCGCCGCCAAAGCGATCTGCTTCAAGGAAGCGCTGCAGCCTGAGTTCAAGGCCTACCAGCAACAAGTGGTGAAAAACGCCCAGACCATGGCCAGCGTGTTCATCGAGCGCGGTTTCGACGTGGTCTCCGGCGGTACTGAAAACCACCTGTTCCTGCTGTCGCTGATCAAGCAGGAAATCTCCGGTAAAGACGCTGACGCCGCTCTGGGCAAAGCGTTCATCACCGTGAACAAGAACTCCGTGCCAAACGATCCACGCTCCCCGTTCGTGACTTCCGGCCTGCGCTTCGGCACTCCAGCTGTGACCACTCGCGGCTTCAAAGAAGCAGAGTGCAAAGAACTGGCCGGCTGGATCTGCGACATCCTGGCGGACCTGAACAACGAAGCGGTGATCGACGCCGTTCGCGAGAAGGTCAAGGCCATCTGCAAGAAGCTGCCGGTGTACGGCGCCTGATTGCACCGCTGAACTGCGGCAATAAAAAAACCGGCCAGTGATGGCCGGTTTTTTTTCGTCCGGGTTTTGAGTGGATCAGGCAGCAACCGGTCTCGCGAACTCCAGCGACAACACATCAGGCAAACCGGCGTCCACGGCATGCAGCAGGGCCTGACCGACACCCGTGATGCCTAGCATCATGCCCAGATCAGGGATGTTGCGCTCATCCAGAAAGTCTTCATTGAAGAAATTATGGGCCACTTGGGAAAGCGCCCGATTGACCTTCGCAATGCCCTGCTCATTGTTTGTCTCTCGATAGAGTTTGAGCAGGCACATCAGGTTGCCAAAATCACCATGGCACAGGCTGTAACCCGACCCGAGACCCTGTTCCCAGAGATGACGCTCGCAGCGTTCGGCGTCTTGCTCAAGTACCGTTCTGGTTTCGGCGTCCAGCGCGTCTCCCATCGTTTGAGTCAGCCAACGTCGGGAAAGGAGAATACCGCCATCGCCGTGGCACCATTTTACAAGGGACGCAGACTGCGCGTTTTCCCGCAGATCTAGCCAGAAACCATCGACCGTGTGGCGGTTTTCTGCCTGCAACCACTGTGCAATCAACTCGGCGAGCAAGGGATCTTTCGTGACCTCCCAAGCCTTGCCGATTGCCCGCAACACTCCGGAAATGCCATGAGAAAAACCGGTCCACAGCGGTTCCCCCGTTGCCTTGTGCCGCAGTGTTCCGTTGTCCAGCGTCAGGGCCGATTGAATGGCTTGTGAGAGCTTTTCGATCAGCGGACGCAATGTCTCGCGCTTTCCGAGCTGATAGAGATTCACCAGAACGGTCAGAGCGCCACACCAGCCTTGAACGAAATCGAATTCATCGCCTTCGCGTGGAAAATCCGTCAGTTTCACCAACAGATCTTCGACGGTCGCCTGATAGGTCTGGCGGCCAGTCATCAGCTCATAATTGACCAATACGTACAGGTAGGATGTCAGACCGAAATACGCACTGACCGCCAGTTTGTTTGGAAAATGCTCTTGGGATTGACTGATCGCACACAGGATTCGCTCGGCCTCATCCCGGTGGCGTGTCGCGCCACTGACCCGGAACAGGCTCAGGTAGAAAATCGCCAGTCCTCCCATTCCGTTGTACAAGCTATTGCCCATGTGCGTTATGAAGTTGCGTCTGGTGCGTGGATGCGTATCCATGAACGTCCAGCCGACATCGCCTTCCTCGCCCTCTATGCGGCTCTTTTCAATGAGTCCGGCAATGTGAATGGCGCCATCGAGATAGTGCGCGCGACCAGGATCAGGTACGGCAACAAGATGATGACTTCGATCAAGTGATTCGATGGCGCCAGTCACCAGACACGCCTGCAATATCCGGATCTGAAACGCCTTGTCTTTGGGCGACAGTATTTCCAACTTGCGCCGGCAAGTCTCAAATGGACGTTCAATAGGCAACAAAGCAACGGTTTGACCCTGTGCGTTGAGCAAATGGTCAGACAGCAAGGATTGAGTGAAGCATGGAAAATTGGCCTTCTTTAGATCGTTGATCTCGTGCCTTGGAATGTCGTATTCATTAAGCGTATCGCCGATATCGGACCACAAGGTTGCCAACAGCAAGTCATGTTTCAGCTGGCATTGAGTGAAGCGCGGGTGAGTCATCATTCCGATGAAGTCAGCGTAGCGTCGGGTATTTTTGATCAGGACCCGGGACTTCAACCCTTCGGCATGCTTCTCGAGCAACTCGAGTAATGCAGCTCGTCGGTGAACGATTTCATCGTAACCAAGCTCGAAACCGCAAAAAAATACCTCCTTGTAATCAGTGACCGAACGCTTCTCGCCTGCAAAAATGGGTAGGTGTCGCATCAGCGGACGATTGTCGACTTCATGCGGCTTCAAGCGATAAAAACCATTCTCAAGCACCAGTAGTTTTCTGATGGCGACGAACTGCTGCTGCCGACTCAGGCCGCTTTGGTCATTATCGGAGCCTGCTGAATTAGGCACAAAACCGGTTGTAAACACCGACTGGCTGTTGAGCTTGATGATCTTGAAAAGCGCCCGGCCATGAGGCACATCAACCTTTAAGTCGACCATGGCCGGAGTGAACAGGCACTCCAGATCGATCATCACCGGGCTGCTGCCACAGGCAATGATATTTTCATAATGGAAGTCGATGCCGTTCAAGGCATGGATCACTGCAACCTGTGCCCCCAGGCGTTGAAAGAAAAGCAATAACTCACTTTCCGTTTCGCAGGGCACGTTGTCGATTTTTTCAATCCAGCAGTGATCATCCACAGAAACCATCAGGGGTGCGTAGACGGCGAAGCAGCTGTTTCCAGTCTGCACCCGCAATTGCTCAAGCAAAGCACTGTAAAACAACGCTTCACGATTGTTTCTTGGCTTGAAAATCAGTTCCTGACTGCCGATCCGCACGCAGCAGACGGTTTCGCCGTTGGCATGAGCATCGCCGAGCCCCAGGGAAATCGCACCGACGCGCTTGTCGGACAAGGCAAAAGTGCGCTTGAGCTGTTGAAAATCCTCGGCAAAACAATGGAGGATTCTGTACAGGTACGCCGCCGTATCTTCGATCCGCTCTACCAGCAAACGTGTCAGTACCGGATACGATTTCAGGAAGTGCGCCAGCCTTACGCCTGCCAGTTCCTGATCAAAAGTTTCCGGGTCCAGATCAGCGCCGTCGGCTATCCGGTTATTTAGATGATGAACCAGCGATTTCTCTGCCAGACTTTTAACCAGTGAAGTCACGTGAGAGCGAAATCCAGGTAGAAATGCATCCACATCAATCAATTTACATACGGAACTGTATTTAAGATCACTTTCAAAAACATGTTTCAGAAAACCATACCAACGAGCGTAAAACTTACCGAATACAACTTTCTCAGCCCCCGCCTCCAGCGGCAATGAAACGATTTTTTCAACTTTCGTTTCAAACGCGCGAGCCACCGGATCATCTTTAACTCTACCGGAGGACAAAGTATCTCGATATTCTTCCAGCAACGCCTGACGGCCGACACCAAAATAACGGCAAACAGCTTTGTCATCCTTGTGTAAAAGTTCGATCATTTTGCTCAGTGCGTCATATTCTTGCGCCTCTGCTGCGCTCATGATGTTCACTCGACATTCAGAAGATTGGAAAATACCGGACACCCGCGCGAAGCAAGGCGGGCCTGGGCCCGCCTTGTAATATTATGGGAGGCAGCAGGTAAAGGTGCATCCCAAGGTGGAGCAACTAAGAGTGGTTTCACAACCCACTTCCGCTGCAACAATGGCGTTACCAGAGTTCACATACGCCTGGAAATCCGCACCCAACTCACCGGACAGATCCAAAATCAGCTCTTGCATGGAATTACTCCTGATTAAACTATTAGTCGCCTTAAGTGACGAGAATCAAAATTACCATCTACCGACGACCTTCATCTCTCTTTAAATGAAACCAAATGCGAGCAACTTCCTTGCGTACAAACACCCCACCACAACCACATTAAATAGCGCAGATCCTGACCATCTAAATACCTTGTAAAACTCAGGCACTCCGCCATCAGGCCAAGTCAGTAAAACCTGAATCTGGATTACTTTCCTAATATTACAAAAACTTGGATTCGCCATCACTTGGCGTCATTGCACCAGGCTTAATCAAAACTTGTGAACCTACAACTTAATATCCATTTACAACCTGTTACCCCTGAATGCAGATTCGCGGGGTGTTGACGCAACTGTCCCATCAGCAGGTCGTCGTGCTGCGCACTCAACATCCTGAACCGACACCTGGATTATCTCGAAAAACCGTTACTGAATGCGGGTACGGTTCTGAGCCAGAATCGTGTTGCCGGTTAGACCGTCTTCGCGAGCAAGCCCGCTCCCACAGTGATCTTTGGTGTTCACAGGTTTTGTGCCCACCCAAAACCTGTGGGAGCGGGCTTGCTCGCGAAGGCGGCATCAAACTCACTGAAGATGTCAGTATTTACTCCGCCGCCACCCGCTCAAATCCTTCCCGAATCTTCTCTTCCGGCAACTCATCGGCAATAAAAACGATCACGCTTTCACGCACCTCGCCCTCCACCCATTCCGTATCCCAATCGAATCCGTACAGCTTCAGGACGCCTTGAAAAACCATGCGCCGCGGCTCGCCACCGATGTTCAGCACGCCTTTGTAGCGCAGCAGTTGCTTGCCATGATCTTCCAGCAGTTCGTTCATGAACTCGCTGAGCTTGTCGATATCCAGCGGCTTGTCAGTGCGCAGCACCAGGCTGGAAATGCGGTCGATGGAAGGCGCTTTGCTCACCGGGCGCAAATTCACGCCGCCACCGAGGTCGGCATTCAGGTTGAAGCCGCGCACATCAAGCAATTCGGCCAGGTCGATCTTGCCATTGTCGACCACGCGAATCGGCGCGCGACGGTTGATGCGGGTCAGGCGTTCGCTCAATGCGGTGAAGGTCGGCTCGTCCACCAGATCGCGCTTGCTCACCAGCAAGCGGTCGGCGAAACCGATCTGCGCCTGGGCGATGGTTTGGGTCAGATGAGTGTCGGCGTGCGCCGCGTCGACCAGGGTGATGATGCCATCGAGGATGTAACGCTCGCGCAGTTCTTCGTCGATGAAAAAGGTTTGCGCCACGGGTGCCGGATCGGCCAGGCCGGTGCACTCGATCACCAGACGGTCGAAGGCGATTTCACCGCTGTCCAGGCGTTCGAGCAACAGATAAAGCGCCTTGGTCAGGTCGGTGTGGATGGTGCAGCAGACGCAGCCGTTGGACAGCGTCATCACTTGCACCGGCTCATCACCCAGCAGTTGGGTGTCGACGCCGGCGTCGCTGAATTCGTTTTCGATCACGGCGATTTTCAGGCCGTGCTCGGCTTTGAGCAGGTGGCGCAGCAGCGTGGTCTTGCCGGCGCCGAGGAAGCCGCTGAGGATCGTGACGGGAATGGGAGAGGACAACTGGAGTCTCCTGTTTCACAAAATGAGAAATCAACACAAAAACAAATGTGGGAGCGGCGGTGCGACGATTCGACTTGCTCGCGAAGGCGGGGTGTCATTCAACACTAATGTCGACTGACACACCGCTTTCGCGAGCAAGCCCGCTCCCACAGGGATTGCATCAAGCCGGCTGTTGCATCAACAGCACTTCGGCCCACCCTTGCCACCGTAACGAGCTTCCTGACGCTCCCGGAAGAACATCTCATAACTCATCACCGGTTTGTCCGGGTGTTTGCTTTGCATGTGCTCGACGTAGTTGTCGTAGTCGGGCATGCCGACCATCAGGCGCGCGGCCTGACCGAGGTATTTACCGAGGCGACTCAGGTCATTGAACATGCTGCACTCCTCGATTACGCGTCCGGCAGGGCCTGGAATGGCGCTTCTTTATCCGTACGCTCTTTTTGACCCCAGGCGGCAATACCGACCTTGAGCGCATAGAACAGGATACTGAAGACCACAAACAGGAACAGCGCCGTCAGCGTTGCGTTGGTGTAGGCGTTGAAGATCACGTGTTGCATCTGAGTGATGTCCTTGGCCGGGGCGAGGATCTGACCGTTGGCCAGCGCATCGCTGTATTTCTTCGCCAGCGACAGGAAGCCGATCGCCGGGTTGGCGTCGAACAGCTTGATGAAGCCGGCCGTGGTGGTGCAGATCAGCAGCCAAACCGCTGGCAGCATCGTGACCCAGACGTAGCGCTGGCGTTTCATTTTGATCAGCACGACGGTGCCGAGCATCAGCGCGATACCGGCCAGCATCTGGTTGGAGATACCGAACAGCGGCCACAAGGTGTTGATGCCGCCCAGCGGATCGATCACGCCCTGGTACAGCAACCAGCCCCACATCGCCACACAACCGGCGGTGGCGATCAGGTTGGCGGTCCAGGATTCGGTACGTTTCAGCGCCGGTACGAAGGAGCCGAGCAAATCCTGGAGCATGAAGCGTCCGGCACGGGTGCCGGCATCGACCGCGGTCAGGATGAACAGCGCTTCGAACAGGATCGCGAAGTGGTACCAGAACGCCATGGTGTTTTCACCCGGCAGGACACTGTGGAGGATCTGCGCGATACCGACCGCCAGGGTCGGTGCACCGCCGGCGCGAGCCAGGATGGTGGTTTCACCGATGTCCTTGGCCACCGCTTGCAGCGCTTCCGGGGTAATTGCAAAACCCCAGCTGCTGACGGTTTGTGCCACTGCCACCACGTCACCGCCGACAACGGCGGCCGGACTGTTCATGGCGAAATACACGCCTGGCTCGATCACCGAGGCGGCAACCATCGCCATGATGGCCACGAACGATTCCATCAGCATGGCGCCGTAACCGATGTAACGAGCGTTGACCTCGTTATCCAGCAGTTTCGGCGTGGTGCCGGACGAGATCAGCGCGTGGAAACCCGAGACCGCGCCACAGGCGATGGTGATGAACAGGAACGGGAACAGACCGCCCTTCCACACCGGGCCGGTGCCATCGACGAACTGGGTCAATGCCGGCATTTTCAGCTCTGGCATGGTGATCAGGATGCCGATCGCCAATGCGACGATGGTGCCGATTTTCAGGAACGTGGAGAGGTAGTCACGCGGTGCCAGGATCAGCCAGACCGGTAACGAGGCGGCCACGAAACCGTAACCGACCAGCATCCAGGTAATCTGCACGCCAGTGAAGCTGAACGCCTTGGCCCACAACGGATCAGCGGCAATTTGCCCACCGAGCCAGATCGAACCCAGCAGCAGCAATACGCCGACCACCGAGATTTCGCCGATGCGGCCCGGACGGATGTAGCGCATGTAGATGCCCATGAACATCGCGATCGGGATGGTCGCCATTACCGTGAAAATGCCCCACGGGCTTTCGGCCAGGGCTTTGACCACGATCAGCGCCAGCACCGCGAGGATGATGATCATGATCAGGAAGCAGCCAAACAGCGCGATGGTGCCGGGGATGCGGCCCATTTCTTCACGGACCATGTCGCCCAGCGAGCGACCGTTGCGGCGAGTGGACATGAACAGGACCATGAAGTCCTGAACCGCACCGGCCAGCACCACACCGGCAATCAGCCACAGCGTGCCGGGCAGATAGCCCATCTGCGCCGCCAGAACCGGACCGACCAGCGGCCCCGCGCCAGCGATGGCCGCGAAGTGGTGACCGAAGAGGATGTGTTTGTTGGTGGGAACGTAGTCCAGACCATCATTGTTGAGCACGGCGGGGGTGGCCCGTCGTGAGTCGAGTTGCATCACATTGTTAGCGATGAACAGGCTGTAGTAACGATAAGCAACCAGGTAGATGGCCACGGCAGCGACCACAATCCACAAGGCGTTGATCGCCTCGCCTCGGCGCAATGCCACTACACCAAGGGCGCACGCTCCTACGATTGCCAGCAGCAGCCAGGGTAAGTGGCGTAGCAGGCTATTATTATTTTTCATTTTTTTATTCCAGCCAGGGTGGACAAGAAAGACAGCCACCCCGAGTTTAGCTCTCCTGACGGCAAAGGCCATACCCTGACATTGGTCTAGCCGCCCTTACTGGCTGGCAGGCTTTAACGATGCGGGTCTATAGTCAGCAAACATTTCGAGGATTGCGCCATGAGCGAACACCCTGCCGAGCGCCGCCGTTTCAAACGTATTGCGTTCGATGCCCGAACCGAGCTGAGCCAAGGGGAATTCATCTGGCCAGTGAAGCTGATCGACTTGTCGCTCAAGGGATTGCTGATCGAGCGCCCCGAACCGTGGCTGGGCGACCGGGAAAAGATTTTTTCCGTCGACATACATTTGAGCAAGGACATCGAGATCAAGATGGACGTGCAACTGACGCACGACGATCACGGCCAGTTGGGTTTCGTTTGCCGATACATCAGCCTGGAATCCATAGCGCGCCTGCGGCGGTTGATCGAGCTCAATCTGGGTGATCCGAAGGAGCTGGAACGCGAGTTGGGTGCGCTCATCGAAATCTGACAGCCCTCACCATTCAAATGTGGGAGCGGGCTTGCTCGCGAAGGCGGTGTGTCAGTCACCTTAATAACTGAATGTCAGACCGCTTTCGCGAGCAAGCCCGCTCCCACAGTGGCTGCGCCCGTCCCACAAAATTATTCGAACAATGCATCCAATGCCTGTTCGAGGCGGGTCACTGCAATAATCTGCAACCCCGGCGGCGCCTCCTTCGGCGCGTTACCCTTGGGCACGATGGCCCGTTTGAAGCCATGCTTGGCGGCCTCTTTCAAACGCTCCTGACCGCTGGGCACCGGGCGCACCTCGCCAGACAAACCGACTTCGCCGAACACCAGCAGATCATGGGGCAATGGCCGGTTGCGCAAACTGGACATGACCGCGGCCATCAGCGCCAGGTCGGAAGCGGTTTCCAACACCTTCACGCCACCCACCACGTTGAGGAACACGTCCTGATCGTGGGTCGGAATGCCACCGTGTCGGTGCAGTACCGCCAACAACATCGCCAACCGGTTCTGATCCAGACCCAACGTGACCCGACGCGGGTTGGCCAGATGGCTGTCATCCACCAGCGCCTGGACTTCCACCAGCATCGGCCGGGTTCCCTCCCACGTCGCCATGACCACACTGCCCGGTACTTCTTCCTGAGCACGCGTCAGGAAAATCGCCGACGGGTTGGAGACTTCCTTCAGTCCCTTGTCGGTCATGCCGAACACGCCCAGTTCGTTGACCGCGCCGAAACGGTTTTTCACCGCCCGCAGCAAGCGCAAGCGACCATCGGATTCGCCCTCGAAATACAGCACGGTGTCGACCATGTGCTCAAGCACTCGCGGACCGGCCAATGCGCCCTCTTTCGTCACGTGGCCGACCAGGAAAATCGCCGTGCCGCTCTGCTTGGCGTAGCGCACCAGCAAGGCCGCGCTCTCACGAACCTGGGACACGCCGCCCGGTGCCGATTGCAGTTGTTCGGTGAAAATCGTCTGAATCGAGTCGATCACCATGACCTTGGGTTTTTCGACCCGGGCGGTGGCGATGATGGTTTCGATACAGGTTTCGGTCATGACGCGCAGTTGATCCTGCGGCAACCCCAGACGCCGGGCGCGCATGGCCACTTGTTGCTGGGACTCTTCGCCAGTGACATACAGTGCCGGCATGCTTTTGGCGAGGTTGCACAAGGTTTGCAACAGGATGGTTGATTTGCCAATGCCGGGATCACCGCCGATCAGCACCACCGAGCCATCCACCAGGCCGCCGCCCAAAACGCGATCCAGCTCACTGGAGGCGGTGGAAAAGCGCGGTATTTCTTCGACGCTGACTTCGGCCAGGGTCTTGATCTGCGCCTGCTGGCCGGTCCAGCCGGTGCGACCGCTGGGGGCCGCAGCACCGCCGCTCTCGACCATGGTTTCGGTCAGGGTATTCCAGGCCCCGCACTCGCCGCACTGGCCGGCCCACTTGGGGAACGTTGAGCCGCACTCGGTGCAGCCGTACATGCGCTTGGCCTTGGCCATCTGAACTCCCGGCAAAAAACGCGATGATAGCTCAGCTGGACTGGATCGGCGCGAAGCAGTTGCCCAATGAAACTTCATCCGTAACTTGTGCAATTGCCCGAAACGTAATCGTCGAGTAACAGCTCACAGGATTTGTACAACTTTTCCCATCGATAGCCCAATCCAGATCCGGATCGGAATAACCTATAAACAACAAAAGCTGTACAAACCTTTTATATCTCGACAAGAGGGCGTACAGCATAATTTTCACAAGTTATAGTTCAACACGCCACATCAACTTACTGGCAATTCAGTGGCACCCATAACTATCCGGAGCCGACAACCTGTACATTAAAATTAACTATGTAAAAGTTCTGAGCCAATATCATTCCATGCAACAAGCCAACATTACATTCAACTGCTCCCCCTTCAAACTTTCAAGCGCCCCGGAGTGACGGACAGAATGCGCTGCGCTGATAGAGCACTCCCCCCCAGAACGATGGATCATTACGGACAAATCGCGCAGGGATGATGGCGTTTTGTAAACTTTTATCCGATGACCCGGTCGATAGCAGGCAAGCTCTGTAAGCAGTTGTGTCGGGCGAGAAGCCTTTGGCTGATTTACACTGCGTTACCAACCTCATCTGTAACAAGGAAATAACCTATGGGCGTGATAAGTGAGTTCAAGGCCTTCGCGGTCAAGGGCAATGTGGTCGACATGGCCGTCGGCATCATCATCGGTGCCGCCTTCGGCAAGATCGTTTCGTCGTTTGTCGGCGACGTGGTGATGCCACCAATCGGCCTGCTGATCGGTGGGGTGGATTTCAGTGACCTGGCCATTACGCTCAAGGCAGCCAACGGGGATATCCCCGCGGTGGTACTGGCGTACGGCAAATTCATCCAGAGCTTGATCGACTTCATCATCGTCGCGTTTGCGATCTTCATGGGCGTCAAAGCCATCAACCGCTTGAAGCGCGAAGAGGCCGTTGCGCCAACACTGCCGCCTGTTCCGACCAAGGAAGAAGAGCTGCTGAGCGAGATTCGCGACCTGCTGAAAGCCCAGAACAATCAGCCTGAGTGACGTGATGCATTCAAGAACGGCGCCTTCGGGGCGCCGTTTTTTTTTACCAGTAGTTTTCCACCGCTATATGCCCGGGGCGTCGGCTGAGGCTCAAGTGCATGCCGCGCTGTTTTAGCAGTTGGCGCGTGTCATCGATCATCTGCGGATTACCACAGAGCATGACCCGCGAATGCTCGGCCGTCAGTGCCACACCCGCCACCCGCTCAAGTTCGCCATTCTCTATCAGCGTCGTGATCCGGCCACTCAAGGCGCCCGGATGCTCCTCGCGAGTGACGGTGACGATGGACTGCAGCTTGTGCGCATACTCGGTCAGATAGTCACGTTGCGCCAACCCCGAGATCAGCTCCTGATAAGCCAACTCCCGGGCTTCGCGCACGCTGTAGACCAGGATGATTCTTTCGAATTTCTCCCAGACTTCGAAGTCCTGCAGGATCGACAAGAACGGCGCCACGCCCGTACCTGTGGATAACAACCAGAGATCGCGCCCGTCAACAAAACGGTCAAGCGTCAGGTAACCGAAGGCCTGGCGGTCGACCAGCAGGGTATCGTCCACGCCCAGCCGACTCAGCTCACTGGTGAACTCGCCCCCCGGCACCACAATGGAAAAGAACTCGAGGAACTCGTCATAAGGCGAAGAGACCATGGAATAGGCACGCCACACCGTGCTGCCATCGGCCTTGGTGACCCCCAGCCGGGCGAACTGACCGGCACGAAAGCGAAAGCCCGGATCCCGAGTCGTACGCAGAGTGAACAGGCTCGGGGTCAGCGGCTGGACGTCGAGCAGGGTCTGACGTGTGAATTTTTCTGCACTGGCGGTCATGGGGCGTTCCATTGAACAGATGGCTCCAGTGTCCCGCAAAACATGTGCATTAAACACCGACGGTTTGTAATGCCTTTCACAAGGACTATCAAACGGCAAAACTCACACTAGGCCTTCCACATTTTTTCACACACTATCCAGTTAAAACACTGAAGCCCGATCAATAACATTAAGCTCGACATTCTATTTTTATGCTTCGAACTTTCTATTAGAACTGGATATTTAGTTTTTAATAGCCTGACAAAACTAAAAATTCTCACTCTGTATGTAGGATTCATCCTACACTCGATGCGTGCTGGATCTCGGATCCAATTAGCACCCCGAGAAGATTTGGATAATGGAGATACATTATGGATCAGTGGAAGGAGTCACAGCTTAACCGACTGGCGGATACGACGGATTTAGATAACGCGTACCAGATAGCACTTGGATTCGCTAAAAATATCGGGTTTAAATTTTTCGCTTTTTCAACTACTTATCAAACAAAAAACAACCAATATAATACTGTCGGACGGAACAATTATCCTGCCGGCTGGAACGACGAATATGAACGAAAGAATCTGAGATCAGTAGACCCGGTAGTAGCCCATTGCAATCACTCCATGCTGCCCATTCTGTGGAGCGCAAACCTTTTCTCCAATGTTCCTTGGCTGTGGGAAGCCCTTGAAGCGCAAGGTTTTCAGCATGGCTGGTCGCAATCGTTGAACGACGAAGAGAACGGCTCGTGCAGCATTCTGAGTCTGGCCAGGAGCCATTGTGCGATCACGGCGTTGGAGCTGTATGAAAACCTCGGTTTCTCAGTGTTCATGTGCCGTCATCTGCATGCGTTGGTTGCACAATCGCTGCCCAAGCGCCTGACGATACCGTCCCCCCCCCTCTGTCCCCTCGCGAAATCAAAGTACTGGAACTGGCGGCAGGCGGTAAGACGGCGGATGAGAGTGCCAGAATTCTCAATCTCAGTGCGCGCACCATCCATTTCCACATTCAAAGCGCCATCGAGAAGCTCGGCGTCAACAACAAGATTTCGGCAATCATCACCGCCATCAAGAAAGGCTACCTGGACAGCACCGCGATACGTTGATCATTAAAACCTGCGAGTAATCCAAAAGAAAAAAACGTACCATCTGCGACACCTCCAGAGTGTTGACGTGTGAACCGACACGACGCAGTACACTCGGACGGTCTCGCCCGCTACAACGCCCCTGGGCCGCGGGAAACCCGTTGATTACCCAGAGCCCCGCCCCATGCCTTTGCTCGAAACACCCTTCGCCCGACTCGACCTGATCCGCCAGCCCGAACAGCAGAACGAACCGCTGCAAGCGTTTGATGCCGCCGACGAATACCTGCTCAATCATCTGGCCGAACAGCAACCGGCCGCAAACACCCGAGTGCTGGTGCTCAATGACAGCTTCGGCGCATTGGCCGCCAGCCTGGCTGGCAAGGTTCAGGTGAGCACCAGCGGCGATTCGTTCCTGGCCTTCCAGGGGCTGGAAAAGAATCTGATCCGCAACGGCCAAGCCTTTGATGCCGTGCCGAGTGTGCCTGCCAGCGAAGCAGTCACCGGGCCGTTCGACCGGGTACTGATCCGGGTACCAAAAACCCTGGCCCTGCTGGAGGAGCAACTGATCCGCCTGCAAAACCAGCTGGCACCCGGTGCCCAAGTGATAGCCGGCGCCATGATCAAGCATCTGCCACGGGCCGCCGGGGATTTGCTTGAACGCTACATCGGTCCGGTGCAAGCATCATTGGCGGTGAAAAAGGCTCGACTGTTGATCGCCACGGCTGAAGCCAAAGCTCCCGCGACGTCCCCCTACCCCACCCGCTATCGACTCGACACGCCGCCCATCGAACTGCTCAACCACGCCAACGTGTTTTGCCGGGAAGACCTGGACATCGGCACGCGGGCGTTTCTGCCGCACTTGCCGACGAACCTCGGCACGGCGCGCGTCGCCGACCTCGGCTGCGGCAACGGCGTACTGGCCATCGCCAGTGCCCTGCAAAATCCCGAGGCGCACTACACGCTGGTGGACGAGTCCTTTATGGCCGTGCAATCGGCCGCCGAAAACTGGCGCGCAGCGCTGGGTGATCGGGACGTGATTGTGCGTGCCGGTGACGGTTTGGCCGGGCAGGAACCACAATCATTGGACGTAGTGCTGTGCAACCCGCCGTTTCATCAGCAGCAAGTGGTGGGTGACTTTCTGGCCTGGCGGATGTTCCAGCAAGCCCGGGAGGCGCTGGTGGTGGGCGGCGCGCTGTATATCGTCGGCAATCGTCATCTGGGTTACCACAGCAAGCTGGCGCGGTTGTTCCGCGGTGTTGAGCAGGTGGCGGCCACACCGAAATTCGTGATCCTTAAAGCCCGAAAATAATTCCAGGCAAAAAAAACCCTCCAGCGCAGGAGGGTTGTAAATCCGTGCCGCAAGGCATCGGAATGGGATCAGGTGCGAAGCATCAGTGCGTCGACAGGCCTGCTGCATTCATGAACATGCGCATCAGGCTTGCAACGATGAACAGCGCCACCACGCTGCCGGTCCAGATCATTGCCAACCAGCCGAGTCGCTGCCAAAGCGGTTTTTTTTCTGCGGCTTCGATTTCCTGCAAAGTGTGTTTGGTGGTCATTGCTTTCTACCCTCTCGTTAAGATTAATGGCGTCTGTGATGACGCCATCGCGAGCAAGCTCGGCTCCTACAGGTTCAGTGGGCTAGTGGTAACCATCTTCGTGGGTGACCTTGCCGCGGAACACGTAGTAGCTCCAGAAGGTGTAACCCAGGATAAACGGGATGATGAACAGCGTCCCCACCAGCATGAAACCCTGACTCTGCGGCGGTGCGGCGGCGTCCCAGATCGAGATCGACGGCGGCACGATGTTCGGCCACAGGCTGATGCCCAGACCGCTGTAGCCGAGGAAGATCAGCACCAGCGTCAGCAGGAATGGCGTGTAATGCGCATTGCGGGCCACGGCGCGGATCAGACCGTACATGGTCACCAGCACCAGAATAGGCACCGGCAGGAACCAGAACAGATTCGGCAACGTGAACCAGCGAGCGGCGATTTCAGCATGAGCCAGCGGCGTCCAGATGCTGACGATGCCGATCACTGCCAACACCACGAAGGCCAGCGGCCGCGCCAGGTCATGCATCTGCTCCTGCAATTTGCCTTCGGTTTTCATGATCAGCCAGGTGCAACCAAGCAGCGCATAAGCCACCACCAGTGCGACGCCGCAGAACATCGTGAATGGCGTCAACCAGTCCAGTGAACCCCCGGCGAACTGACGGTTGACCACTGGCAATCCATCAATGAACGCCCCCAGGGCCACGCCCTGAAAGAACGTCGCAGCAATGGAACCACCGATGAAGGCCTTGTCCCAGAGGTGTCGTTTGTCGTCCTTGGCCTTGAAGCGGAACTCGAACGCCACGCCGCGGAAGATCAGCCCGATCAACATGAAAATCAGCGGCAGGTACAGCGCCGAGAGCACCACTGAATACGCCAGCGGAAAGGCACCGAATAACGCCGCGCCCCCCAGAACCAGCCAGGTTTCATTGCCGTCCCACACCGGTGCGACGGTGTTCATCATCACGTCACGGTCGGTCTTGCCCGGGATAAACGGAAAGAGAATCCCGATCCCCAGGTCGAAACCGTCCATGACCACGTACATCATGATGCCGAAGATGATGATCACGGCCCAGATCAGCGGAAGATCAATACCCATGATTCAAATCTCCTTTTGCAGGCTGGGGTCGTGGTCGGCATCAGCGGAATCGTCGGCTGCGGACAGCGGACGGGCCGGCGTGCGTTTTTTGCCAGGACCACCCTCGGGCGTTTCCTCGCCTTCGTCGATCTTCGGCCCTTTGCGCACCAGACGCATCATGTACCCAAGGCCGGCCCCGAACAGCGCGAAATAGACCACGACGAACAGGATCAGCGTGATGCTCATCTGCATGAAGCTGTGATTGGACGACGCATCTGCCGTGCGCATCAACCCGTAGATCACCCACGGCTGGCGGCCGATTTCAGTGGTAAACCAGCCGGCGAGGATCGCGATCAGGCCGGACGGGCCCATCCACAACGCCAGGTACAGGAACGGTCGCGAGGTATACAACTTGTCGCTTTTGCGTAGCCACAGGCTCCACAGACCGGTAAAGATCATCAGCATGCCCAGGCCGACCATGATCCGGAACGACCAGAACACAATGGTCGAATTCGGTCGGTCTTCTGGCGGGAACTCCTTGAGTGCCGGCACCTGTTTGTCCAGCGAGTGCGTGAGAATCAGGCTGCCCAGGTACGGAATTTCTACCGCGAATTTGGTCCTCTCTTCTTTCATGTCCGGCCAGCCGAAGAGGATCAGCGGAGTCGGTTCATCGCCGTGGTTTTCCCAGTGGCCTTCGATCGCCGCGATTTTCGCCGGTTGGTGCTTCAACGTGTTGAGGCCGTGGAAGTCACCGATGACCGCCTGGATCGGCGCCACGATCAGAGCCATCCACATGGCCATCGAGAGCATGGTGCGGATCGCCGGGTTGTCCTTGCCGCGCAGTAAATGCCAGGCTGCCGAGGAACCGACAAAGAACGCCGTCGCCACGAATGCGGCCGTCGCCATGTGCATCAGGCGGTACGGAAACGACGGGTTGAAAATCACTGCCAGCCAGTCGGTTGGAATGACCTGGCCGTTGATGATTTCGTAGCCCTGCGGGGTTTGCATCCAGCTGTTGGAGGCGAGAATCCAGAAGGTCGAGATCAGCGTGCCGATGGCGACCATGACCGTGGCGAAAAAGTGCAGGTTACGCCCGACCTTGTTCCAGCCGAACAGCATGACCCCAAGGAACCCCGCTTCAAGGAAGAAGGCCGTCAGTACTTCGTACGTCAGCAACGGCCCGGTCACGGAACCGGCGAAGTCCGAGAAGCGGCTCCAGTTGGTGCCGAACTGATAGGCCATGACCAGTCCGGAGACCACGCCCATGCCGAAGTTGACGGCAAAGATCTTCGACCAGAAGTGGTACAGGTCGCGGTAGGTATCGTTGTGGGTTTTCAGCCACAGGCCTTCGAGTACCGCCAGGTAACTCGCCAGACCAATGGTGATGGCCGGGAACAGGATGTGGAACGAGATGGTGAACGCGAACTGAATTCGGGCGAGATCAAGCGCCTCCAAACCGAACATAAGTCTTCCTCTGTCAGGTAAAACCGGCTGAAGGCTTGCGGCCTGCACCCACTGCCCCCACGGATATGGAGTGTGGCGAATTTGCATTCGTTCTTTTTTTACAAACATCACACGTAGGGAATCTGGCCATCTGGCCGCCGGATCAATTCCAGAAAGGTTTTGATCTGGATCAAGCATGGCTGAAAGAGTAGTCCGGTTTTTGGCGATGGACGGTGTGGTCTTTTGCCGCGTGACAGGTTGCCTCACGGGCTTGGAAATCAGCAGCAACACATTCCCTGTGGGAACGGGCTTGCTCGCGAAGGCGGAGTGTCAGGCGACATGGATATCGACAGATACGCCGCCTTCGCGAGCAAGCCCGCTCCCACAGGATATTGCGGTAATCCTTGAGATCGGTGTCTAGCTAACTAAATTCCCGTCTCCGCAACTTCTGGTTACAGGTTGGTGATAATCTCGGGCCTTCCCTCGCTCAAGATCTGCCTCAGATGCCCAGCCAAGCGCCCTTGCTGTTACGTCATCATCGACCTTTCATTGCGTTCTGGCTGGCTCGGGTGTTTACCGCCAGCGGCTTTCAGATGCTCACCGTCGCCATCGGCTGGAACCTGTATCAGTTGACCGGCAATGTGCTGGATCTGGGCCTGGTCGGCCTGGTGGAATTTGCCCCCCGGGTACTGTTCATGTTGCACACCGGGCATGTCGCCGATCGGTATGACCGCCGAAAAGTCGCGGCCATCTGTCAGTCACTGCAAGCATTGATTGCACTGACGTTGGCGATTGGCGGCGCCACCGGCCACGTCACCCGGGAAATGATCTTCATCCTCGCGTTTCTGCTCGGCGCCGCGCGCTCCTTCGAGATGCCGACCACCCAGGCGCTGCTGCCGAGCATCGTTCCCCCCGCGCTGTTCCCCCGCGCCGTCGCCGCTGCACAGTCGGCGCAACAATCGGCCACCATCGTCGCCCCGGCCCTCGGTGGTTTGCTGTATGCCTTCGGCAGCGTCTGGGTCTACGGGCCGACCGTGGTCCTTTATGTGATCGCCTGCCTGTTGATGCTCAATCTCCCCGCCCGGCAAACGCCGCTGAACAAAGGCAAGGCGACCCTGGATTCACTGCTGGCAGGTATCCGTTTCATTCGCAGCCGTCCGGACATTCTCGGGGCCATTTCCCTCGACCTGTTTGCCGTGCTGTTGGGTGGCGCTACGGCACTGCTGCCGGTGTTCGCCAAGGATATTCTGCTGACCGGGCCGTGGGGGCTGGGCCTGCTGCGTTCGGCTCCGGCAGTCGGTGCGTTGCTGATGTCGCTCTGGCTGGCGCGTTTTTCGGTGGATCGCAAGGTCGGTCGGGTGATGTTTACCGCTGTCGGCGTGTTCGGCGTCGCGACCATCGCGTTCGGCCTGTCGACGTCGTTCTGGTTCTCGCTGGCCGTGCTGGTGGTCCTGGGCGCGGCAGACATGATCAGCATGGTGATCCGCGCGTCCTTCGTGCAACTGGAAACACCGGACGAAATGCGCGGCCGGGTCAGCGCAGTGAACGGCCTGTTCATCGGCGCTTCGAACCAGTTGGGCGAGTTCGAATCCGGCCTCACCGCCCATTGGTTTGGCACCGTACCGGCGGTGGTCATGGGCGGCATCGGCACGCTGGTGGTGACGGGGGTGTGGATCAAGCTATTCCCGACGTTGGCCAACCGTGATCGCATGCATGTGCCGGCAGAAGAAGCGAAGGTTTGACGTTCTTTAAACTACCAACTCCCTCACCACCGTCGCCCGAGTGGCCTTGCCGCAGAGCTGTTCAACCAGCGTCAGAGCAAACTCCAGTGCGTCCCCCGAACCTTGCGCAGTAACGCAATTGCCGTCGACCACCACCGGTTGATCGACGAAGTTGCAGCCCAACAGCTGATGACTGGCCGAAGGCAGGCAGGTCATCCGCCGCTGACGCAGGACACCAAAGGCTTGCAGTGCCAGGGCCGGGGCTTCGGCGATGCCGGCGAACAGACGACCTGCCGCCGCCTGATCCTTGACCAATTGCTGCAAGGGTTGATGGGCCGCCAGATGCTGCGCGCCGACTGCGCCGCCGGGCAGTGCAATCAAATCAAACGGCTGGGCCAGCAAATCCACCAGCATCGCATCGGCCGTCACTCGGGTGCCGCGAGCACAGGTGAGCATGCGCCGCCCCTCGATGCTCGCCACCACCACTTCAACCTTGGCGCGGCGCAGCACATCGATCAGCGTCACTGTTTGCAGGTCATCGATGCCCTCGGCGAGGGTAATCAGAGCTCTAAAGGTCATGGGCGCGGTCCGCAGGATGATCTTTAAAGCGTAGTCAGCTTTCCTGACCCTTGTTC
The DNA here is from genome assembly GCF_059695695.1 of Pseudomonas sp. LBUM1670. Classification (NCBI taxonomy): domain Bacteria; kingdom Pseudomonadati; phylum Pseudomonadota; class Gammaproteobacteria; order Pseudomonadales; family Pseudomonadaceae; genus Pseudomonas; species Pseudomonas sp. LBUM1670. The sequence goes on from NZ_CP166783.1 coordinate 4,977,255, forward strand.
GAGCCGGCCGTTACTTGATGTAAAGCTGCGTCGACATCGTGTTGCCCGGCGCGTTGATGGACGTGTTGCTGAAGGTGAACGTGCCTTCCTGCTTGCCGGCCAGATCGAAGACATACAAATAGCCGACTGTTTTTCTGCCGACGGTGCACTCGGTCAGATTGCCATTATCAAACGCACAGACCGGGGTCCGGGTGCCGTTCACCTCAAAACCTTCCAGCCCGACATGCGCCGCGCGGCCGTAGCCGACTTCCAGCACGTAGATCTTGATGTTCGGCCCGCTGTGATCGCAGCGTGTTTTCTCCTGCCCCTCGCCAATGTCTTCAAAACCACAGGCTGGCGACTCGACCTTGAGCACCTTGACCTGGCTCAACGGCGCCGCCGAAGCAGCCGAGGCGGTCTGCGCCCCCAACGACAAGGCAAACAATGTTCCGAATACGGTAAGCAGACGCTTTTTCATGCAATCCCCATGTCCCCCAAAACCAGCGCGCAGTATGGCGCACTTGGCTTTAACGCAAAACATCGACGACGATCGCAGCCATAAGCAGCCACAAGCCCACGCTGCTGGTATGATGCGCGGCTTTTTCCGACCCACAGAAAATTACCAGGCGCCTGCAGTGGTCTGTGCTTTGCTGTTGAGGTCGATACATTCACGGCGCCGGGCGCGCCACGGGGAGCAGACATGCTGGAAAGGCTGTTTCAACTGAAGGCACACAACACCAACGTACGCACCGAGATTCTGGCGGGCGTCACGACCTTTTTGGCTATGGCCTACATTCTGTTCGTCAACCCGAGCATCCTCGGCGAGACCGGCATGGACAAGGGCGCGGTGTTCGTCGCCACATGCCTGGCAGCCGCCTTCGGCTCCACGGTGATGGGCCTGATCGCCAACTACCCGATTGCCCTCGCACCGGGCATGGGCCTGAACGCCTTCTTCACCTACACCGTTGTCCTGCACATGGGCCACACCTGGCAGGTGGCGCTGGGGGCGGTATTCATCTCGGCGGTGCTGTTCTTCCTGCTGTCGATCTTCCGCATTCGGGAATGGATCATCAACAGCATCCCGCTGCCGCTGCGTTCGGCGATTGCCGCCGGTATCGGCCTGTTCCTGGCGCTGATTGCCCTGCACAACGCCGGCATCGTGGTCAGCAATCCGGCGACCATGGTCGGCCTCGGTGACCTGAAACAACCGGCGCCGATCCTCGCCACCCTTGGTTTTGTCCTGATCGTCGCCCTCGAAGCCCTCGCCGTGCGCGGTGCCGTGCTGATCGGCATTCTGGCGGTGACCATCGTTTCGATCCTGATGGGCTTCACCCCGTTCGGCGGTGTGACGTCGATGCCGCCATCGCTGGCGCCAACCTTCCTGCAACTGGACATCAAGGGTGCACTGGACATCGGTCTGGTCAGCGTGATCTTCGCTTTCCTGTTCGTCGACCTGTTCGACAACTCCGGCACCCTGATTGGCGTTGCCAAGCGCGCCGGGCTGATGGGCAAGGACGGGCACATGCCGAAAATGGGCCGTGCCCTGATCGCGGACAGTACCGCGGCGATGGCCGGTTCGTTGCTGGGCACATCGACGACCACCAGCTACATCGAATCCGCAGCCGGCGTGAGTGCCGGTGGCCGTACCGGCCTGACGGCCATTGTGGTGGCGATCCTGTTCCTGTTGGCGCTGTTCTTCTCGCCACTGGCCGCCAGCGTTCCGGCGTTCGCCACGGCTCCTGCACTGCTGTTCGTCGCGGTACTGATGACTTCCGGCCTGGCCGAAATAGACTGGGACGACATCACCGTTGCCGCACCGGTCGTGATTACCGCCCTGGCCATGCCGTTCACGTATTCCATCGCCAACGGCATCGCCTTCGGTTTCATTTCCTGGACCGCGATCAAGTTGCTGTCCGGTCGCGGCCGTGAGCTGAACTCGGCGCTGGTGATTCTGTCGATTCTGTTCGTGATCAAGTTGGGTTGGTTCAACGCATGACTTTTGATTCCCAGGCCTACACCGTTCAGCTCGAAGAAAAGGTCACGCGCTTGCGTGACCTGCTGGCCCCGTTCGATGCGCCGGAACCGGCCGTATTCGATTCGCCGTTGAAGAACTTCCGCCTGCGTGCCGAATTCCGCCTGTGGCGCGAAGCCGGCGAGCGTCACTACGCGATGTTTTCCCAGGAAGACAAACGCACGCCGATCCTGATCGAAGCGTTTCCGATTGCCAGCCTGCGTATCAATGAGTTGATGCCACAGCTGAAAGTAGCGTGGCAAGCGAGTGCAGCCCTGAGCCACAAGCTGTTTCAGGTGGAGTTCCTGACCACCCTGGCCGGCGATGCGATGATTACCCTGTGCTATCACCGCCCGCTGGATGAACACTGGCACGCGGCGGCGTCGAAACTGGCGGCAGACCTGAACGTCAGCGTGATCGGCCGCTCGAAAGGCAAACGCGAAGTGATTGGCCATGATTACGTGGTCGAAAAACTGGAAGTCGGCGGCCGCACCTTCAGCTACCGCCAGCCGGAAGGCGCGTTCACCCAGCCCAATGGCACCGTGAACCAGAAGATGCTCAACTGGGCTTACGACGCCCTCGGCGATCGCCCGCACGATCTGCTGGAACTGTATTGCGGCAACGGCAACTTCACGCTGCCGCTCGCGACCCGCGTACGCAAAGTGTTGGCCACCGAGATCAGCAAAACCTCGGTCAATGCGGCACTGAGCAACCTCAGCGAAAACGCGGTGGATAACGTCACACTGGTGCGCCTGTCCGCCGAAGAACTGACCGAAGCCCTGAACGAAGTCCGCCCTTTCCGTCGCCTGCATGGCATCGATCTCAAGAGCTACGAATTCGGTAGCGTCTTCGTCGACCCGCCTCGCGCCGGCATGGACCCGGACACCTGCGAGCTGACCCGGCGCTTCGACAACATCCTGTACATTTCCTGCAACCCGGAAACCCTTGCGGCCAACATCGCCCAACTGAACGACACGCACCGCATTACCCAATGCGCAATGTTCGACCAGTTCCCGTGGACCCATCACATGGAATCCGGGGTGTTGTTGACCCGGCGTTGATCGCAGCCGCCTGATACAAATCAGCCGTCAGTACGACGGCTTTTTTGTGCGCGCTCAAACGGTGACATCCGGCTTGCGCGGGCGCCCACCCTTGCGACCATTGGCCCGCGCCGCCTCGGCCTTGGCAGCGCTGCTTTGGCGACCATTGCGCGAAGCGATGACCGAAGCAGCCATGTCCATCAGCGGCTTGCTCGCGGAAATCATTCCGGCGATGGACACATGCAAACCCTTGCCCTCATGGCAGAGGGCGGTCCCGGAAAAGCCGACTTTCAGGTCGGCGAAATCCGCGACGTCGAAATCATCGAATTCCGGGTAGTGCTGCACGGGCAGCAGCACGCCACTGCCATCAATGAAACTGACTGCCAGACACGGTTCCACAAAGGACACGGCAGTCACCTGCAAACCGCTTTTGTGGCGCACTTGCCCACGCTGGATGGCGTCGTCCAGCACGGCTTCGGTCACAGGCCGATCAGCCAGTGTGTTCGCCTCTATCGTTTTCATAACTTGATCTCCACGCCCTCCGAAACGCCAAATAGCGCCAGCAGGGTCTTGTTCGTCTCGGGCTCATAGCAAGCCGAGCAAATCATGTCGGTCGTACTCGCAATCCTTTTCACGACCAGGACTTCGCTGGTCCGCCAGTCCCATATCTGATGATCGAGGCAGACCGTGTGCAGCTTTTCCCACCAGATCGTACGAGCGCGACGCAAGTGGGCGGGTTGTCTGAGTGCGTGACGCAATCCTTCCAGCACGGGTGCAGGCGGCCGGTTTGAATGAGGAACCACGTCCCACAGCTCGACACTGTTGTGCCAAAAGCTGAATTTGAACCGTGCGCTCCAGGCCCCGGCGTCCACATGCGCGTGCGGTGGGCAGTGTTCATCGCGCAGCATGATCACCATTGAAAGCCCTTTGTAGCAGAACAATTTCATGCTAACCCATCCGTTAGGTTAATGAGCCCGACGACTCGTCATTCCTTGAAAAATCCGATAACCGGTGCTGACGTGCATTCAGCCACCCGAACTTGAGGCTAGCGGTCGAAGCCGTCCAGGGTGCGGCGATCAGGGACAAAAATGGTAAGCAATCCTTTCACCAATTTGATAAACACTGCGTCAGGCCCTTCATTTGATCCCCGGTGTAATCAATCATGCAGCGAACATTCGACGATCTTCAGCTCGGCAGCATCGAGCTGTTTTGCCTCGCCGCCGAAGCTGGCAGCTTTACCGCAGCGGCGTTGGTGGCCGGGGTAACGCCCGCAGCGGTGAGCCGTTCGGTGTCGCGCATGGAGGAACGTCTGGGTGTACGGTTGTTCGCCCGCACCACTCGCAGCGTCAAATTGACCGATAGCGGGCGCCGGTATTACGAAGAATGTCGTCAGGCGCTGGCGCAGCTGGTCGAGGCCCAACGCGAAGTGATGGGCCAGCAGCAGGAGCCTTCCGGCACCTTGCGCATCAGTATTCCCACGACGTACGCCCATCACCGGATCCTGCCGTTGCTACCGGCGTTTCGGGAGCGATTTCCACAGGTGAAAGTCGAGTCGCACATCAGCAATCGCAACATTGATTTCGTCGGCGAAGGCTATGACATGGCCATTCGCGTGCGGGCGATTCCGGATTCCGGACTGATTGCCCGACAGCTTGAGGACGCGGAACTGGTGATGATCGCCAGTCCCGATTACCTCAAGCGCGCGGGCACTCCGCAAACCCTGGGCGACCTCAAGCAGCACGAGTGCATCCAGTACGAACTACCCAGCAGCGGTCGACGGATTGCCTGGTTGTTCAACGACCATGGCGAGCAACGCGAGATTCTGGCCGAGGGCAATTTCAGTTGTTCCGACGATGTTCTGGGTGGTGTGACCTTGGCCAGGCACGGGGCGGGGCTGTTCCAGACCTATCGGTTCATTGTCGAGAAGGAGTTGGCCGATGGCTCGCTGGTGGAAATTCTCAAACCTTATGGTGGACGCTCGCGGCCGTTCACCCTGCTCTATCCGCAAAGTCGACATGTGCCGCTTCGGTTACGGGCGTTTATCGATTTTCTGGTTGAGCATTTACCACGCTAAAAGATCGCAGCCTTCGGCAACTCCTACAGTTGGAAGGCGTTTTTCTGTAGGCGCTGCCGAAGGCTGCGATCTTTGCAATTGTCCGATCACCGCACACAAAAGTCCGGTTCGGGGCCTCTTCAATTGACCAAATTAACCATCTAGTACAATTTATCTCCACAGGCTGACCATCAGTCAATGCCAAAAATAATAAGTGGAGAGACCCCGATGCCCCCTATCGTTCTGGTGCTCAACGGCCCGAACCTGAACCTGCTTGGCACCCGTGAGCCGGCGACCTACGGCCACGAAACCCTGGCAGACATTTCAGCATTGTGCGGACGTGCCGCCGAAGAGTTTGGCCTGGCGGTGGAATTTCGCCAGACCAACCATGAAGGCGAATTGCTCGACTGGATTCACGCCGCCCGCGGCCGTTGCGCCGGGATCGTCATCAACCCCGCGGCCTGGACCCACACCTCGGTCGCCATTCGTGACGCCCTGGTCGCCAGCGAACTGCCGGTGATCGAAGTCCACCTGTCCAACGTCCACGCTCGCGAACCCTTCCGCCACCACTCCTTTGTTTCAGGCATTGCGACCGCAGTAATGGCCGGATTCGGCAGCCACGGCTATCGTTTGGCGCTGGAGCATTTCAGCCTGCGCTTGAAGGGGTGAACGCCGTGAATCAGAACAACGCGGTACTGGCCGGACTGATCGGCGCCGGCATCCAGGCGTCCCGTACGCCCGCGCTGCACGAGCATGAAGGCGATGCCCAGGGTTTGCGTTACCTCTATCGCCTGATCGACCTCGACCAATTGAAACTCGACAGCAGCGCCCTGCCCGACCTTTTGATGGCGGCCGAACAGATGAATTTCACCGGGCTGAACATCACCTTTCCGTGCAAGCAGACGATCATCCCGTTGCTCGACGAATTATCCCCGGAAGCCCGCGGCATCGGTGCGGTGAATACGGTGGTGTTGAAGGACGGCAAACGCATTGGCCACAACACCGATTGCCTGGGCTTTGCCGAAGGTTTTCGACGTGGGTTGCAGGGCGTTGCCGTTGAGCGTGTCGTACAAATGGGCGCCGGGGGTGCCGGTGCGGCGGTGGCCCACGCGCTGTTGAGCGAAGGCGTACGACTGCTGAGCATTTTCGATGTGGACGACAGTCGGGCTCAGTCGCTGGCGAACAACCTGAATCAGCATTTTGGTGCTGGCCGCGCGGTGGCGGGTCATGATCTGCCGAGCACGCTGGCTCAGGCCGACGGACTGGTCAACACCACGCCCATGGGCATGAAAAAACTGCCCGGCATGCCGGTACCGGTGGAGTTGCTTCGGGCACAGTTGTGGGTGGCGGAGATCGTGTACTTCCCGCTGGAAACCGAACTGCTGCGCAACGCCCGCGCCTTGGGTTGCCGGACGCTGGATGGCGGCAACATGGCGGTGTTTCAGGCGGTGAAGGCGTTTGAATTGTTCAGCGGCGTGGTGCCGGATGCGCAGCGGATGCTGGCGCATTTTCAGAGCATGAATGGCTGAAGATCAAAAGATCGCAGCCTGCGGCAGCTCCTACAGGATGCACACAAAACCCTGTAGGAGCTGCCGCAGGCTGCGATCTTTTCAGGCCTGCAGGTACCGCAAAACCGACTCGCAAATCATCTCCCGATGACGCTGCTTGATGCTTTCATCCGGCAAGTCGATCTGAAAAATCTCGCCAAAGGTGTGGCGGTTCGACACGCGATAGAAGCAGAACGAACTGATCAGCAGATGCACATCCAGCGGCTCAAGCCCCGACCGGAACACACCCTCTTCAGACCCGCGACGCAAAATCACACCCAGTGAATCAAGAATGGTGTTGTTCATTGCCTTGATCGCATCGGAACGCTTCACGTATTCGGCGTTGTGAATGTTCTCGATGCTGACGATGCGCACGAATTCGACATTGCGATCATGGTGATCGAAGGTAAATTCCACCAGCCGCCGAATCGCTTCCACCGGCGCCAGTTCGGCCAGGTGCAAGCGGTTTTCGGTGCTGCGAATATCGCCGTAGAGTTTCTCCAGCACCTCAATGTAGAGCTGTTCCTTACTGCCGAAGTAGTAATAGATCATGCGTTTGGAGGTGTGAATGCGCTCGGCGATCGCGTCGACGCGAGCTCCGGAAAGCCCCTGCTGGACGAACTCGACAATGGCTTCTTGAAGAATGTTCTCGCGGGTCTTTTCCGGGTTGTTCTTGCGACTCTTGCGAGGCTCGGCCATGGGTTCGTCGGGCGCTACGGAGAGTTCTGAAATTATTGTCATTGCGGGCTCACGGCCATCACTGCACAGGCTGGCGATTATGAGCCGCACCGCACAGTGAAGGAAGCCGCGCGGCAGCGGTTTAACCTCGCGCTTACCAAATTCCTACAACTTGGCCTGACGAAGAGCGCCGCTGCGGGATTTGGCCATGGCCGCCAATCGCACCGCCACGTTGGCCGCGCCATAACCGGCGTAGCCATTCTTGCGCTGGATGATTTCAAAGAAAAACCGCCCTTCGAACGGCTCGGTGTAAACGTGAAACAGCTCGCCACCCTGGGCATCACGGTCGTAGAGCACGTTGTAATAGGCGAGTTCACTGAGGAATTCGTCATCGAAATCGAACCGCGCAGCCAGGTCATCGTAATAGTTGAGCGGGATATCCAGCAGCGGAACGCCCGCCTCCTTGGCACGGCTGACTTCGGCAAAGATATCGTCGCAGTCAAACGCAATGTGATGCACACCAGAGCCGCGATAACTCGACAGTGCGTGTGAGATCGCGGTGTTGCGGTTCTCGGAAATGTTCAGCGGCAAGCGGATAGAACTGTCGCGACTGCGCAGCGCCCGACTCTTCACCAGACCGTAGGGGTCCGGCAGAACCACTTCGTCGTCGGCTTCGAAATCCAGCAGGCTCTTGTAGAACAGCACCCAACTGTCGAGGCTGTCGGCCGGTAACGCAATGGCCATGTGGTCGATTCGCTTGAGGCCACCGCTGGCCACGGCGGCCGGTTGCAGATTGAAGTCGGTGCCATAGACGTCGGCGTCCTGGTCCACCAGATAAATCAGGCTGCCATCCGGCGCACGTACCGCCGCCAACTCCAGTTCATTGGGGCCGACCAGTCCGCGATACGGCTGACCTTTGTAAGCCACAGCCCGGGCCAGCGCGCTGGCGCTGTCGTTGACCCGCACCGCTGTGGCGCACAGCGACGGTCCATGCGCTTCGAAAAAGCTGTGGGCAAACGAGTAAGGCTCGGAGTTGAGGATCAGGTTGATGTCGCCTTGACGCATCAGGCTCACACTTTTAGAGCGATGCTGCCCGGCCTTGACGAAACCCAGCCGCTCCAGCCAATGAGAGAGTTTGGCGCCGAGACTTTCATCCACGGCGAACTCGAGAAACTCGATGCCGTTGTATTCGCTGGCCTTCGGCGTCTCGAACAGAATGTCCGGGGTGGCCACGGGTTGGGTTTCCTGCGCCAGCCGCTCGCGGGTTTTCTCTTCCAGGTACAGCAGCGAACGCAAACCGTCGGCGGCGTTGGCCCGTGGCGGCGCGGCGCGGAAACCATCGTTGAAAATTTCCAGCGACAACGGTCCGGTGTAGCCACTCTTGATGATCGGTGCGAGGAACCCCGGCAAATCGAATTCGCCCTGGCCCGGGAAGCAGCGGAAATGCCGGCTCCACTCCAGCACGTCCATGGCCAGGATCGGCGCGTCGGCCATTTGCACGAAGAAGATTTTGTCGCCGGGAATCTCGGCGATGGCACTCGGATCGCCCTTGAGCGACAGCGTGTGGAAACTATCGAGCAACACGCCCAGACTCGGGTGGTCAGCCTGTCGAACGATGTTCCACACCTGTTGATACGTGTTCACATGCCGGCCCCAGGCCAAGGCTTCGTAACCGATTCGCAGGCCCCGCGCAGCGGCGTGTTCGGCCAGCAGGCGCAAATCGTCGACGAGGATCCGTTCATCACCGATGGCGTCGGCCGAGGCATTGCTGCAGACCAGCACCAGGTCGGTGCCCAGTTCCTGCATCAGGTCGAATTTGCGCTCGGCGCGTTCCAGATTGCGCGGCAGGCGGTCGCGGCGGCAGCCTTCGAAATCCCGGAACGGCTGGAACAGCGTGATGGCGATCCCGAGATCGGCGCACATCTGTCTGACTTCCCGTGGGCTACCGTCGTAGTAGAGAAGGTCATTTTCGAAAATCTCCACCCCGTCGAACCCTGCGGCGGCAATGGCTTCGAGTTTTTCCGGCAGGGTACCGCTCAAGGACACGGTGGCAATGGAACGCTGCATATTTCGACTCCCGGTGGTGGAGGCTGTCTTGTTGTGGGCATAGCTACGCTTTCGCTTATGTAGGAGCGAGCTTGCTCGCGATGGACCCAAGAGCGCCGCGTTTTAGCCAGAAAACACGCGTAATCCTTAAGACCATCGCGAGCAAGCTCGCTCCTACAAGGAACAGCGCTCGTCCCATGGACCGCGTTTTTCTTGACGTGAATTATTGGCTGCAAGATCCTGCACAGCAATTCAAAGTGTACTATCCGGTTAGTTTTGCGTGCGATTATCGAACACAATGGCCTTTGGCGAATTGACGATTTTTCGTCCACTGCCCACCATCGACTACACATTGAGTCCGGTCACAAACATCGGTCTCGGTGACCCAAGACCCAGAACACCACATAAAAATAATCGGTGGCCTAAATGACTCCTTCCCAAAGCTCACCCGTGGAGCGTTCCTCCATGACTCCTGCCACTGGCGGCATCGGCGACAAGATCCGCGGCGCCATGGCCGTCGGCAAAACCCGCTGGGGCATGCTGGCGCTGGTATTTTTCGCCACCACCCTGAACTACATCGACCGCGCCGCACTGGGCGTGATGCAGCCGATCCTCGCCAAGGAAATGAGCTGGACGGCGATGGATTACGCCAACATCAACTTCTGGTTCCAGGTGGGTTACGCCATCGGTTTCGTGCTGCAAGGCCGGTTGATCGACCGGGTCGGCGTGAAGCGCGTATTTTTCTGCGCAGTGCTGCTCTGGAGCCTGGCGACCGGCGCCCATGGCCTGGCCACCTCGGCGGTCGGTTTCATGGTCTGCCGCTTTATCCTCGGACTGACCGAAGCCGCCAACTACCCGGCCTGCGTGAAAACCACGCGGCTGTGGTTCCCGGCCGGCGAGCGCGCGGTGGCCACCGGCATCTTCAACGCCGGCACCAACGTCGGGGCGATGTTCACGCCGATGCTGTTGCCGCTGATCCTGCACGTGTGGGGCTGGCAGGCGGCATTCCTGTGCATGGCTTCACTGGGCGGCATCTGGTTGGTGTTCTGGGGTCTGAAATACTTCAACCCGGAAGATCACCCGAGCGTCAAACAATCGGAACTGGACTACATCCAGAAGGAAGTCGAACCGGAACAATCCCGCGTACCGTTCTCGAAAATCCTGCGCATGCGTGGCACCTGGGCGTTCGCCCTCGCCTACTCGATAACGGCGCCGGTGTTCTGGTTCTACCTGTACTGGCTGCCGCCGTTCCTCAATCAGCAATACAACCTGGGGATCAACGTGACCCAGATGGGTATCCCGCTGATCATCATTTACCTGACTGCCGACTTCGGCAGCGTCGGCGGCGGGATCCTGTCCTCGTTCCTGATCGGCCGCGGGGTCAACCCGATCAAGGCGCGGCTGATGTCCATGTTCCTGTTCGCCTGCTGCATTGTCGGTGTGATCATGGCGGCTGGTTCGAGCAGTCTGTGGGTCGCGGTGTTTGCCATCTCACTGGCCATCGGTGCACACCAGGCCTGGACCGCGAACATCTGGAGCCTGGTGATGGACTACACGCCTAAACACATGATGAGTACGGTGTTCGGTTTCGGCGGCATGTGCGCCGCAATCGGCGGGATGTTCATGACCCAGTTGGTCGGCCACATCCTGACCATCACCAACAACAACTACACCGTGCTGTTCACCATGATTCCGGCGATGTACTTCATCGCGCTGACCTGGATGTACTTCATGGCGCCACGCAAGATTCCGACCGTTACCGAGTAAACACCGTCCATGTGGGAGCGGGCTTGCTCGCGAATGCGGACTGTCATTCAACATTGATGTTGACTGATACATCGCCTTCGCGAGCAAGCCCGCTCCCACAGTTCGTTCAGCGTTTTTATCGACGGCTTTGCTGCCACGCCGCCGCCAACCCACTGCAGCAAATCACCGCAATCCCGACCACCGTGGTCAGCGTCGGTGTGTGAGAAAACAGCAACCAGCCCAGCAAACCGGCAAAGACAATCTGGCAATAGCCGAACGGCGCCAGCAACGCAGGGGCGGCGTGACGGAACGCTTGGGTCAGAAACAGATGCGCCGTCATCCCGCAGGCCCCCAGCGCCACCATCATCAATCCATGCCCGACACTCGGCACTTGCCAGAAGAACGGCACCAACGCGCTCATCACCAGGGTGTTGCACAGGCCGGCAAAGAAGTTGCTGGTGGTGGGGCTGTCGATCTCACTGAGCTTGCGGGTGAGCAACTGATAAAAGCAGAAAAACAGCGCCGAGCAGAGCGGCAATAAAACCGCTGGCGTGAATAGATCGCCGCCGGGGTGGACGATGATCAACACGCCAATAAATCCGCAAATCACCGCGATCCATTGGCCACGGGTGACGCGCTCACGCAGCAGCGGCACCGACAGTGCAGTCACCAGAACCGGTGCAAGAAAGTTGACCGCCGTGGCTTCGGCCAGCGGGATGTACTGTAAACCCGTGGTGAAAAACAGACTGGTGCCCAGCAGGCACAACGCCCTCAGTAACTGCAGCAACGGCCGTTTGGTGCGTAGGACACGCATTCCGGACTGCGGCAGAAAAATCCCGGCCATCAACAAGGTGTGAACCACATAGCGAGCCCAGACCACCATGACGATCGGGTAGATCCCCGAGAGGTATTTCGACAAGGCATCGTGGCTGGAGAAGAGGAAGGTTGCGACAACGATCAGCAAAATCCCTTTGAAGGGTTGGTTTACGCCGGAGAGCGGGGTGCTGACGGTCATTGGGTTTCCCTTTGTGCCTCGCGAATTCGACTAATTTAGAACCAGGTTCCAGATTCTCATACACCCGCACCCTAAATGTGGGCGAACAGCGCACACAATTTGTTGCCGCGATGCCTCATCGCAATGGTCGTTAATTAAAGAACTCGGACGCCAGGCTAGCGGCAGACAACTCCTCGGTAAATTGCAGCAACAGCGGAGCCAACTCATGAAGTCGCGCCCCCGGCATCCGTGCGCTTGGACCGGCAATGCTCAGTACGCCAATCACTCGCCCATCGGTGGGGTGCCGTACCACTGCCGCAATCGCTGACGTGCCCACCGCCGAACTTTCCTCGACCCAGGCGTAACCTTGCTCCCGCGCCAGCCGCAGCCGTTCCAGTAACTCAATGTTGGAGCGTGGTGCGTTCGGCCCCAAATCTTTCGGCCGGTCGCCAGCCTGTCGCTCCACTAGCGACAATGCCTCGGCGTCGCTCATGCACGCCAGCCATGCATGGCCCGATGCCGTATAAAACAGCGGTGCGTCGCGGCCCATGTCCGGGTCGTAACGCAACCCCGAACGGGCGCCCTGGGATTTGGCGATCCAGATCTGCCGCTCACCTTCGATGACACCAAGGCGCACCAGTTCCCCGGTTTCCCGGGCCAGACGATCCAGCACTGGCTGAACGATATCGGCACCGCTACCCGCCAGGTAACGAAAACCCATCGCTACCAGTTTGGTTGACAAGTGATACCGCTGGTTCTCCGGATTCTGCCGCACATAACCCAGCCGAATCAGCTCCGCGAGCAAACGGTGGGTTGCGCTTTTAGGGATGTCCAGCTGCTCCGCGAGCATCTGCATTGGCAAACCGCGAGGATCACGGGTGAGGCTTTCGAGCACATTGAAGACACGTTCGATCTGACTGCCGGCCATGAGAGGTTCCGAATTCGATTTGCCCTGATTCTAGAAGACGAACCGAGGAATGCGAAATCTGGAACCCGAAGCTCGAGAGACGCAGACATTCGACTGTTTGATAAAAACCCGTCTCCTGAGGGAATTCGATGGGTTATCCATGTTCCTACAGCCTGCAAGGCTACCGGCCAGCGAGCGAAAGACGGACGACCGGACTGGCGCCGCTCTCACTCACCAGCAACACTCATCCCCACGGACAATCAGAGGATTCCCACATGCTTTGGAAAAAAGGCCGACGCAGTGACAACGTGGTCGATGCCCGTGGTGATGGTGGCGGCGGCGGGATGCGCTTCGGTGGCGGCAAGGGCCTGAGCCTGACGGCGATCATTCTGATTGTCGGGATCGGCTGGCTCACCGGCCAGGACCCGATGCAGATCCTCGGCGAGCTGACCGGGCAGATGACCGAGCAATCGGCACCGGCCCCAACGCAAACCCGCAAGGCACCACCGGCCAATGATGAAGGAGCGGAGTTCGTACGCTCGATCCTCGGTGACACCGAAGACACCTGGGGCCAGATTTTTCAGCAGGCCGGTCGGCAGTACAAGAACCCGACCCTGGTGCTGTTCAGCAACCGGGTGAATTCGGCCTGCGGCCTGGCAACTTCGGCAACCGGTCCGTTCTATTGCCCGGCGGACCAAAAAGTCTATCTGGACACGAGTTTCTTCCAGGAAATGTCACAACGCTTTGCCGCCGCGGGTGACTTCGCTCAGGCCTACGTGATCGCTCACGAAGTCGGACACCATGTTCAGACGTTGCTTGGTGTCTCGGCGAAAATTCAGACCGCCCGCCAGCAAGGCCAGCAAATGGAAGGTGACGGTGGTTTGCTGGTGCGCCAGGAACTGCAAGCGGATTGCCTGGCCGGTGTCTGGGCCAACAACGCGCAGCAGCGCCTGAACTGGCTGGAACCTGGCGATATTGAAGAAGCCTTGAATGCCGCCAACGCCATCGGCGATGACCGCTTGCAACAGCAAGGTCAGGGTCGCGTGGTGCCGGACTCGTTTACCCATGGTACGTCGGCGCAAAGGGTGCGCTGGTTCAAAACCGGATTTGCGCAGGGCCAGGTGGGCCAGTGCGATACCTTTGCGGCGAAAACCCTATAAATGAAAAAGTGGCTGTTGGTTCTGTTGTTCACCTGTGCAAGTACCCAGGCTGCCGAGCCTGGGGTCAAGGAGATCAGCCCCGGACGGCTGTTGTTGAAAGAAGGTGAGATGGCCGTGGGCATCAGCCCGGCGCCAGCGAAAATCGAACGCGTGCTGATCATCATCCATGGACGGTTGCGCAATGCTGAAACTTACCGCCAGAGCGCCGAGCGTGCATCGGAGCAGGCCGGGAAAAGCGCGAACACGCTGGTGATTGCTCCGCAATTTCTCAATGAAACCGACGTGGCACTCCATCCAGTGGCCGACACCGTGTTGCGTTGGCAGGGCAATGACTGGATGGCCGGCGGTTTATCCACCGCTCCGTTTGCTCTGAGTTCCTACGCGGCACTCGACCAGATCATCGCCCGGCTCGGCGATCGCCGACAGTTTCCGGATGTGAAGGACGTCGTCATCGCGGGACACTCTGGCGGTGCTCAGGTGGTTCAGCGTTATGCGCTGTTGAGTCACGATCAACCAGAGCTCAAGGCCGCCGGCGTGCACGTGCGTTATGTCATCGCCAACCCGTCTTCATACGCGTATTTCGATGAGCGGCGGCCGGTGGCTTTCAGTCACGCCGGTTGCCCAAATTTCAATCGCTGGAAGTACGGTCTGACAGATTTGCCTGCTTATGCCGAAGGACAAACGCCCGCGCAGCTGGAGGACAATTACGTTCAGCGTGACATCGTTTATCTACTGGGGCAGCAGGACATCGACCCGAATCATCCGGCGCTGGATAAAAGCTGTGAAGCGAAAGCCCAGGGCGCTTATCGATTGATTCGCGGGCGTCATTATTTTGATTTTTTAAAGCGCAGCCATCCGCAAGGGTTGAATCAGCAACTGATCGAAGTGCCCGGGGTCGGGCATAACGGGGATGGGATGTTTATGTCGCCGGAGGGGCAGAAGGCGTTGTTCGGGCAGTGAGCCTTGTAGTGCCTGTCAGTGCCCCTTCGCGAGCAAGCCCGCTCCCACATTCGATCGAGTTCTTCCAGCAAGAATGCGGTCGAATGTGGGAGCGGGCTTGCTCGCGAATGCGTCTAGTCAGACAACCAATCCCTCAAGCCGAAAGCATCTGCCTTAGCTCAACACAATCCGCCGCATGCCAATCGGTCAATTCCGGCCAAGGATTATCCGGCAGATTGACCAACACCGTTCGCGTTCCCGCCGCCCGACCGCAATCCAGATCAAACCGGTAATCACCGACCATCACCATCTCGCTCGCCGGCACCTTCCAGGCCTCGGCCAGTTTCAACAAACCACCGGGATGCGGCTTGGGCGGCGCTTCATCACGCCCCAGCACATCCTCCACCGCGAAGCAGTCCGCCAGGCCGATGGCCTCCAGTGTCACATGCGCCAACTCCCGAGCGTTGCGCGTCAGAATGCCCAGCCGATAACCACGCCCGGCCAACTCACGCACCAGCTCCACCGCGCCCGGCGCCGGTTTCGAACCCAGCGCCAGATCCCGTTCATGCTCCAGTAGCCACGCGTGTTTGGCCGCGGCTTCATCAGCCGGCAGCGCCGCGAGGTGGGTCAGAATGTCGTCTTCGGCCGGGATCGCCAATGCCACGCGAATCGCCGCGAAATCATGCACGGCCACCGTCAGGGTGCCATCCATATCGAACACCCAGTTCCGCACCTCGGCCAGGCTCATGCCCAATCCTTGCGATGACGGATCAGGCCTTCCTGAGTGACCGATGCCACCAGTTGCCCGGCGCGATTGAACACGCTGCCACGGCTGAACCCACGGGAATTGCCGGCCCATGGGCTGTCCATCGCGTACAACAACCAATCATCGGCCCGCAGGTCCGCGTGGAACCACAGCGCGTGATCGAGGCTGGCGACCTGCATGTCTTTCTGCCAGACCGATTTGCCGTGAGGCAGCATCGACGTGGTCAGCAGACCGAAATCCGAGGCGTAGGCCAGAAGGTACTTATGCAACGCCGGGGTATCGGCCAAGGCACCGTCGGCGCGAAACCAGACGTATTTGATCGGATCGGAGGGCTGCGGGTTGTAGGGATCTTTCTCGGTGACCGGTCGGAATTCGATCGGTTTCGGGCACAGCAGTTTTTCTCGCATGTGTTCGGGAATCAGGTGCGCGCGCTGCTGCGTCAGCTCCAACTCCGACGGCAGGTTTTCCGGGCCGACCACAACCGGCATTTCGGTCTGGTGCTGGAAGCCTTCTTCGTCGTACTGGAACGAGGCGCTGCAGGTGAAAATCGGGTTGCCCTTCTGGATCGCCGTCACCCGGCGCGTGCTGAAACTGCCGCCGTCGCGCACCCGGTCAACCTGATAAACCACCGGCAACCCGGCATCGCCCGGACGCAGGAAATAACCGTGCATCGAATGCACATGCCGCGCTTCTTCGACCGTCTGACTGGCTGCCGACAGGGACTGACCCAGTACCTGGCCACCGAACAACTGACGAAAACCGAGGTCCTGACTACGGCCACGGAACAGGTTTTCTTCGATCGGTTCCAGGGTCAGCAAATCGACCAGATCATCCAACACTTGGCTCATTCAGACTCTCCTCACACAACGCAATGCCGCGCAGTCTTGGCTGCGGCGGTCGGTTCAGTTTTCGGCCAGGGCCATCATTGGCGCCATTGTAAACGTCCGGGCCGTCTTATCCATGCAAGGTTTGCAGCCATTGTTCACGGGTGATGCGGTACAACACATGGTGACGCAGGGGATGATCGGCCGCGAGCGTCGGGTGCTCGAAATCAGCGGCTGAATCATGCTGCATGCCGATCGCCTGCATGACTTTCTGCGAAGGCATGTTGGTTTCAGTGGTAAAGGACACGACTTCTTTCAGCGCCAGCCGGTCAAACCCGCAGCGCAGAGCGGTCCACGCCGCCTCACTGGCGTACCCCAGGCCCCAGTGTTCCCGGGCCAGACGCCAACCGATTTCGATGGCCGGAGTAAACGGCGCATCGAAACCGACCACGCCCAACCCGGTAAAACCGATGAAGGCACCCGTGTCCTTGCGCTCCAACGCCCACAAGCCGAAACCATGCTCGGCAAAATGCCCGCGAACACGCCCGATCAGCGAAGCGCTGTCCAGCCGACTCAGGGGCGCCGGAAAATAGCGCATCACTTGCGGATCGGAGCACATCGCCGCAAACGCCGGCAAATCCTCATCCCGCCACTGTCGCAACAGCAGTCGCGCGCTCTCGAGTTCCAGTATCGGCTCCATCGTGCCCCTCCGTTTCCATGCTGCGAGTCTACATCGCTGGTAGGATCGTTCACTCATTCCTGCTTGACGCTGTCTAATCCTGAACCAGGTTTACACCGCATTTCATATTGTAGGAGCGAGCTTGCTCCGGGCGGCGTTCCGACGAAAAACTCAAGGTCGCGACGGAGCATCTGGGTTTTCGCATTATCGTTCACGACCATCGCGAGCAAGCTCGCTCCTACAGTAATAAAGGCCCGCCATGTCGCTGCCGCTGATCTACCACGAAGACTACAGCCCCGAGTTCCCGGCGGATCACCGCTTCCCGATGGACAAGTTTCGCCTGCTGCACGATCACCTGGTGGACAGCGGGCTGACCCGGGACGCCGACCTGCTGCGCCCGGAACTCTGCCCACCGGAGATTCTCGCCCTCGCGCATGACGCTGCTTATATCGAACGCTACATGAGCGGCGAGCTGTCCCGCGAAGACCAACGCCGCCTCGGCCTGCCGTGGAGCGAAGCGCTGGCCCGGCGCACGGTGCGCGCGGTCGGCGGTTCCCTGCTGGCGGCGGAACAGGCGCTGGAACATGGATTAGCCTGCCACCTGGCTGGCGGCACGCACCATGCGCATTACGACTACCCGGCGGGGTTCTGCATCTTCAATGACCTGGCGGTGATCAGCCATTACCTGCTGGAAAGCGGTCGTGTGAATCGGGTACTGATCTTCGATTGCGACGTGCATCAGGGCGACGGGACTGCACGGATCCTGCACAACACCCCGGACGCGGTGACCGTTTCCCTGCACTGCGAGAAGAACTTTCCTGCACGCAAGGCCGAAAGTGACTGGGACATCCCGTTGCCCAAAGGCATGGGCGATGCCGATTACCTGAAAGTGGTGGACGACGCGCTGAATTATTTACTGCCGCTCTATCAACCGGACCTGGTGTTGTACGACGCCGGTGTCGATGTGCATAAGGATGACGCGCTCGGTTATCTGAAGCTGACAGATGAAGGCGTGGCCGCTCGTGATGAAAGCGTAATGCGCCACTGCCTCGGGCGGGATATTCCGGTGGTCGGGGTGATTGGCGGCGGCTACAGCAAGGACCGTAAGGCCTTGGCGCGACGTCATGGAATCCTCCATCACAGCGCGCAGCGGGTGTGGACGTCATCAGGTTGTCATTGAGGTGTGAGTCTTTACCCACAATGCCTGTGGAACTGCCTGTGGATAACCTGAGTGAAAGGGCCTGCAGGGCATGTTGCATATAGCCTGCAAAGGGGTGGTTGTTTTTTGATCAGCTCTTGAACACACCAACAACACCCTGTGGGAGCGGGCTTGCTCGCGAAAGCGATTTAACACTCAACATAGATGTCGACTGGCCCAACGCTTTCGCGAGCAAGCCCGCTCCCACCCTGATCTGTGCGGTAGAATGCCCGGCTTATTCCGCCGAACCGCAGCGCATTCCATGACCCAATCTTCCGCCGCCCTCCCTCCTCAAGTCGCCATCATCGGCGGCGGCCCCGCCGGCCTGATGGCCGCCGAAGTGCTGAGCCAGGCCGGAATCAAGGTCGATCTGTACGACGGCATGCCGTCAGTGGGGCGAAAATTCCTGCTGGCCGGTGTCGGCGGCATGAACATCACCCATTCCGAAGCCTACCCGGCATTTCTCTCACGCTACGCCGAGCGCGCACCGCAGATTGCGCCGCTGCTGCGTTCCTTTGGCGCTGATGCGTTGTGCCAGTGGATTCATGATCTGGGTATCGAAACCTTTGTCGGCAGCTCCGGCCGGGTGTTTCCGACCGACATGAAAGCCGCGCCGCTGTTGCGCGCCTGGCTCAAACGGTTGCGGGATGCCGGCGTAGTTATCCACACCCGGCACCGTTGGCTTGGTTGGGATGACAAAGGTGGATTGCGCGTCGAAAGTCCTGATGGCGAAAAAACCCTCCAGCCCGACGCAACCCTGCTGGCCCTCGGCGGCGGCAGTTGGTCACGTCTCGGTTCGGATGGCGCATGGATGTTGCCACTCGAGCAGCGCGGCGTAGGACTGGCACCGCTGCAACCGAGTAATTGCGGCTTTGAGGTGCAGGCCTGGAGCGAGTTGATGGTCAGCAAATTCGCTGGCGCGCCGCTGAAAAACATCGCCATCGGTCTGAATGACGACGTGCCACGGCTAGGGGAATGTGTGATTACGGCGACCGGGATTGAAGGCAGTTTGATTTATGCGCTGTCAGCTCCAATCCGCGAAGCAATCAATCAACATGGCTCGGCGACCATTCACCTCGATCTGTTGCCGGGCCGGCCTGTGGATAAAGTTGCGGCCGCGCTGAGCAAACCCCGTGGTTCGCGCTCAATGTCCAAACATCTGCACAGTCAGCTCGGGATAGACGGCGTGAAAGCGGCGCTGCTGCGCGAACTGACGCCGGCAGAATGCTTCGCCGATCCGGCGTTGCTGGCCAACGCGATCAAGGCGCTGCCACTGCCCTTGGTTAAAACCCGTCCACTGGACGAAGCCATCAGCAGCGCCGGTGGCGTGATGTTCGAGTCGATGGATGAACGTTTGATGCTCAAGCAACTGCCTGGTGTGTTCTGCGCGGGGGAAATGCTGGATTGGGAAGCGCCGACGGGGGGCTATTTGCTGACCGCGTGTTTCGCCAGTGGGCGAGCGGCGGGGTTGGGAATGGTGGAGTGGTTGAAGCACAAGGATTGAGACCGAGGCGCGCCCTTCGCGAGCAAGCCCGCTCCCACAGAGGATTTGCGACCGACACAGATCCAGTGTGGGAGCGGGCTTGCTCGCGAAGGCGGCTTAACAGACGCCGCAGCTAATCAAGGCTTACGCTTACGCGGCCCAGTGTTAAACACCGGCACTTTGCGCACAGGCTTGATCGAAGGCTCCGGCGCCGAAGCATCCCCGCTCTCAACCCATTTACCCAAATTGCGCTTACCGCCACTGGACGTCTTCGGCTTCTTCGGTTTTTTCGGCTTCTTCACCACCTGACCGCTGGCATCGGTATCCGGCACCCGGTGCTCTGGTTCAAAGTCATGTTCCATCTGCCGAGGCAACGTCTGACGCGTCAACGTCTCAATGGCCGACAGCAAATTCACTTCATCCGCGCACACCAGCGAAATAGCCTGCCCAGTGGCACCCGCACGGCCGGTACGACCGATCCGGTGGATGTAGTCCTCTGCCACGATCGGCAGGTCGAAATTCACCACCAACGGCAAATCTTCGATATCCAGACCACGGGCCGCGACGTCGGTAGCGACAAGGATCTGCACTTCGCTGGCCTTGAAACGGTCCAGCGCGCGCTGACGGGTGGCTTGCGGTTTGTCGCCGTGGATGCCGTCGGCATTGATGCCCAGGCCCTGGAGTTTTTCCACCAGCGCGTCCACGCCGTTGCGGGTCTTGGCGAACACCAGCACCTGCTTCCACTTGCCTTTGCGCAGCAGATGGATGAACAGCTCCGGCTTGCGCTTCTTGTCCACCGTCACCACCCACTGTTTAACGGTGTTGGCGGCAACGTTGCGCGGGCTGACTTCGATGCTCAGCGGATCGTTGAGCATTTGCCCGGCCAGCAGGCGAATCGCATCGGAGAAGGTCGCGGAGAACAGCAGCGTCTGACGTTTCTTCGGCAGTACCCGGTAAATGTTCCCCAGCTCCTCGGAAAAGCCCAGGTCGAGCATGCGATCGGCTTCGTCCAGCACCAGGGTTTGCAGCTGGTTGAACTTCAGCGCGTTCTGGCGGAACAGGTCGAGCAAGCGGCCCGGCGTCGCCACCAGCAGGTCGACGCCTTTGCGCAGCTTCATCATTTGCGGGTTGATGCTGACGCCGCCGTACACCGCATAAGTGCTCAACGGCAGGTTCTCGGCGTACTGACGCACGGCTTCGTGAACCTGTTCGGCCAGTTCGCGGGTCGGCACCAGGATCAGCGCGCGCACCGAGTTGGCGGTGACTTTCGGCCCTTCCATGGCCAGCAATTGCAGCAGCGGCAGCGCGAAACCGGCGGTCTTGCCGGTGCCGGTCTGGGCGGCGGCCATCAGGTCACGACCGGCCAGCACCGCCGGAATGGCTTGCGCCTGAACCGGCGTAGGGGTCTGGTAGCCGAGCGTCTCGAGAGAGCGCAGCAAGGGTTCGATCAGGCCAAGGGTGGCGAAAGTCATGGGATTACCGTAGGAAAATTCAGCGCGGTTGTGCAAAACGAGTGTGCAATGGCGCGCAGTTTACCCTAATTCACGCTCGATTCTGTCTGCACCACGGCAGCAGGTCGAACCGGCGCCCGCCGCCACTGCGGCAAACCGATCAACACCACAGCACTGATGATCACCAACATAGCCAACGCTTCTTCGATACCAATCGTTTCGCCAACGAACACGATCCCCAACAACACCGCCACTGCCGGGTTGACGTAGGCATAACTGGTGGCCGCCGCCGGACGTACGTTTTTCAACAGGTACATGTAGGCGTTGAAGGCGATGATCGAACCGAAGAAGGTCAGATAGGCCAGCGCCGCCCACCCTTCAATCGGCGGCATGGCTTCCAGGTGCTCACCGCTCAAGGCACTGCCAATCAGCAGCACCACGCCACCCACCAGCATTTCCACGGCACTGGCCATCGCCCCCTGAGGCAGCGGCAAATGCTTGCTCCACACCGAACCGAACGCCCAGGCCGCCGCCGCGAATATCAGCAACAGCGCGCCCAGCGGGCTCGATTGCAGGTTGGAACCGAGGTTGAGCATGGCGATGCCGATCAGCCCGAGCACAATCCCGGCCCATTCGAGACGGGTATTACGCGCGCCCCAGAAATATCCACAGAGCAAGGTAAACAGCGGCACCGTCGCCACCGCCAGCGCAGCGACGCCAGAAGCGACGCCCATGTGCTCCGCCACACTCACCCCGCCGTTACCGCACGCCAGCAGCAAAATCCCGATGATCCCCGCCGCTTTCCACTGCGCCCAGGTCGGCGCCGGCGCCCCGCGCCAGCGCAGGAACCCATACATCAAGGTCCCGGCGATGACGAAGCGAATACCGGCGAGCAGCAAGGGCGGCCAATACTCCACGCCGATACGAATCACCAGGTAAGTCGAGCCCCAAATCACGTACAAGGCGAAAAAGGCAGCGATCAACGGCAAGGGAAAACGGCGCAGGCCAGGCATGGGGGCAGCTCGCAGGCAAGGACAAATGAACAGCTATTCTAGAAAGGCCAACGGCGGAAAATAAGTTACAAAACCTGTTTATCGCGCCGGTACACTTTTCAAATCACGGAGATCAGCGCTATAAACCGTGTTTTCGAAAGTCAGTCTTTTTTCAGGAATCCGCCCATGGACAAATACGACCGCATGCTCCTCAGCGCCCTGCTGGAAAACGGTCGTGCGTCCTACGCCGACCTCGCGCGCAAGGTCAACCTGTCCGCCCCGGCCGTGGCCGAGCGAGTGGCCAAACTTGAGGCCAGCGGGGTGATTACCGGTTATCAGGCGAAAGTCGACATGGCCAAGCTAGGGCTGCCGATTCAGTGCGTGATCGAACTGCGCCTGAATCAGCATGGCAATCAGAAAGCCTACGACGACCTGATCAAAATCCCGCAACTGACCGAATGCCACCGGGTGACGGGTGATCCGTGCGTGATCATGCAGGCGGCGGTGGGCTCGATGCCGGAGCTGGAAGAGTTGATTAACCGGATTGCCACGTTCGGGTTCAGCAAGACGTCGATTGTGTTGTCGAGCGCGATCGAAAAGCGCGTGCCACTGGGGCAGCTGGAAGGTAAGCCGATCTAAAGTTGCAGGTGAACAACTGTGGGAGCGGGCTTGCTCGCGAAAGCGGTGTGTCAGTCGACATCAATGTTGAATGACACACCGCTTTCGCGAGCAAGCCCGCTCCCACAGGGGATTTGCGGGGTGTCTGTCAGAACCCGCGATGGCGCTTCAGGTGTTCATTGATCTTTGCCGCTGGCACTTTCTGCAGGCTGACCAGCAAATCATGGGACAGCTCGCGCAACCCGTGCTTCTGCCGAAGTTCCTGCGCGAGGTGTGCCGTGAGATTGGCGGCCATTTCGGCATCGGCCATGGCCCGGTGAGCCTGGCCGGTATGAGGCAGTTTGGCGAAAGTAGTGAGCGTACCGAGTTTGTGATTCGGCGCAGCGGGCATCAATCGTCTGGCGAGTAACAGCGAGCAGGCAAAGTTCTGCAACCGAGTGCGTTTGATCCGCCCCAGTTCAAAGTCCCAGAACTTCTGGTCGAACGCGGCGTTGTGCGCCAGCAGCGGCGTGGTGCCGACGAATTCGTTGACTTCGTTCATCACCTGTTCGGCCGACGGCGCGGTGCGCAGCATGGCGTTGCTGATGCCGGTGAGTTGTTCGATGAAGGCCGGGACGCGTACGCCGGCGTTCATCAGGCTCTGGTAACGCTCAACGATGCGCCCCTGTTCAAGGATCACCACGGCAATTTCCGTGGCCCGGCAGCTACTGCTCGGGGAGATCCCGGTGGTTTCAAAGTCGATGACTGCTATGCGTTCCAAACCTGTTTCAACTCCGTAAAAATCAATTCTTGAGCAGCAACGCGCCTTCGATCGGCACGTAGCGGCTGGCGGCGCGGATCAGCGAGTTGGCCGTCAGGCCCGGCACGCCGTAGGCCACCGCTTGCACACCGTGCTTGGCGATGATGCGTTCCAGCAGCATGTCGAAATCGCCGTCACCGGAGGCCAGCACCACTTCGTCGACGTGGTCTGCCGCGTCCATGATGTCGAGGGTGATGCCCACGTCCCAGTCGCCCTTGGCCGAGCCGTCGCTGCGCTGGATATAGGGCTTGAGCTTCACGGTGAACCCGAGATTGCGCAGGATCTGCTGGAACTGCTGCTGTTTGCTGTCGCCACGGTCAATCGCGTAGGCATAGGCCTCGACGATCTCGCCCTGCTTGCTGATGTCAGCCCACAACGCGGCGTAGTTGAAGTGGCAACCATAGGCCTGACGCACGGTGTAATAGAGGTTTTGCACATCGGCGAACACTGCAATTTTTTTCACCGCACATCCTCTCGGCGCTTAAGCGCACAGGCTGAATCAGGCACCGGGCCCGAAAAGTTGCCCAGTATGCCAGCCTGAAGGATTGTTCCGCGAATAATCGGCCCGAAGCCTCTTGGAGCCTCGGACGAATGGCAACCTGTGGCGAGGGAGCTTGCTCCCGCTGGGTCGCGAAGCGGCCCCCAAAAAAGGACTGCTGCGCAGCCCAGCGGGAGCAAGCTCCCTCGCCACGGGTTCGGTGTTACACCTGTAACGTTGAATCAGACGAAGGAATCGTCGTCGTCGCCGCCGCCGCCGCCGCCGCCGAAGAACGATGAACTGTCATCGCTGTAATCACCAGAGTTGTCAGCCACACGCTGATCGTCGCCCCAACCGTTGTCACCGCCCTGATCGTTGACCTGAGCCGGCTCTTCCTTGATCACTTCAACCACTTCCGGCTGCTGGTTGTCGTGGAACAGGCTGCTGATGCCCTGTGCCAGCATCACGCCACCCGCCACACCGGCCGCGGTTTTCAGCGCGCCACCGAGAAAACCGCCCCCGACCGGCTGCTGCGGCACGTAGTTCTGCTGCGGTGGCGGTGCACCAAAATTTTGCTGGGGCGGTGGCGAATTGAACGACTGTCGCCCAGGTTCACGCCAACCGCCACTGGAGGGCGGCGCACTTTGCGCAGGCGTTTCACGGGAACTGCCGCCGAAAATACTCGACAAGAAGCCACCGCCGCTCGGTGCCGGAGCAGCCGTCTGTGCCTTGGCCGATTGCAGTTCGGCCTGCAATTGCTGGATTTGCTGAGTAAGTTGCTTGTTCTGTTGGTCGAGGCTTTTGATTGCTGCCTCTTGCACCAGAATGGCCTGGGTCATGAAGTAGCCCGCCGCGGGTTGGCGAGTCAGGTGTTCCTTGATCCGCGCCTCGGCCTGGGCGTCGCGCGGGGCTGAATCCGTTTCGGCCTGTTGCAGCCGGGAAAACAGTCCATCGATCAGGGTTTGTTCTTCGCTGTTCATGGCGACCTCGTAGATTGCCGGGGAAATCGTTGTCCTTCTCCACTGAGGATAAGGTGCTCGACCTTAATGGAGGCTGAAACAAGTTGTTTCAATGACCTTTACCGAACGTTTACGTTTGCTTCAGGCGGTACATCATCGGTTACAGTGAGTTACTAAATGTGAACCTGCGATACCGACTGATGAATCCGTTCGATGTACTGCGTGACTCTTTGTATTTCTTCAAGCGCAATCTGCGCCAGATCGTGCGGCTGTGCCTGCCGTTGGTGATCTTCGAAGCGCTGCTGCAACAAGTGGTCGACCATTCCACCCCACCTGACAGTTTTCCCGGCATCAGCGTGATTGTCGGTTTGCTGGTGTATCCGCTGTACACCGCCGCGCTGATCCTGTTTCTCGATGCGCGCAGCCGTGGCGAATCGCCGCGCAACCGTGACCTGCTGGCGAGGTCCGCCTGGCTGTGGCCGCGTTTCGCCCTGCTGACCGCGCTCAATACCGTGCTGATTCTGCTCGGTCTGTCGCTGTATTTCCTGCCGGGCATCTGGCTGATGGTGACCCTCGCGTTCGGCGAGTACCTGCTGGTACTGCGCGGCCTGGCGCCACTGGCGGCGATGAAGGAAAGCCTGCGTCTGACCCGCGGCCATTTCATGCGCATCCTGGTGTGCATTCTGTGTGTGATGGGGCCGTTGTGGGTGCTCAAGGGGTTGACCCTCCAGGTTTACCCGGAGCCGCAGAACCCGATGATTTCCCTGCTGATCGACAGCGCCCAGAGCTTTTTGCAGCTGTTCACCAGCGTGGTGCTGTTCCGTTTGTTCATGCTGATCAGCGAGGTACCGGAGAAAATCGACCGGCCGCTCTGACCGTGGGCTTCGGCGCGGCGCTCGGTTATGCTCGGGGCCATCTTTTGTAACGCTATAAGCCGAGCCATGACCCGTCTACTGCGCTACACCCTGCTAGGCCTGCTGATCGCTGCCGGTCTGATTGCCTTGCTGATCTACAGCCTGACCTGGCGCCCCGAGGCCAGGGAAACGCTGCCCGTCAGTTGCAACGCTCAGGCACCGACACTGGTGCCCGGTCAGGCGCTGAAAGTGATGACCTGGAACGTTCAGTACCTGGCGGGTAAACGCTATGTGTTCTGGAATGACCTGGCGGCCGGCAACGACGAAAACCCGACCGCCGAAGACATGGCTTTCAGCCTCGATGAAGTAGCACGGGTGATTCGCGACGAGCAACCGGATGTTGTGCTGCTGCAGGAGCTTGATGACGGCGCCAAGGCCAGTGATTACCTGAGCCAGTTCAAACTGCTTCAGGAACGGCTCGCCGACCGGTATCCGTGCAGCGCTCACGCCTTCGACTGGAAAGCTGATTTCGTGCCGGAACCACACATTTTCGGCAGCGTCGGCCGGCAACTGGTGACCCTCAGCCGTTTCCAGATCGAACACGCCGAACGCCTGCAACTGCCGGTCGCGCCAGCCAACTTCATCAGCCGCCAGTTCAAACCGAGAAACGCGCTGCTGGTGACTTACCTGCCGTTGAGCGACGGCGGTCAGATGGCGGTGCTCAACACCCATCTGGACCGCGTCCTCCAGCCTGACGACACGTTGCAAGCCCAAGTGAGCGCTGTCGCCAAGGTGCTCGACAAATACGAAAGTCGGGGCACGCCATGGCTGATCGGTGGCGACTTCAACCTGTTACCGCTGGGTCAGTATCGACGCCTGCCCACCGAACAACGCACGCCCTACTCCGCCGATAGTGCGTTGCACCTGTTGTGGGACAAGTACCCGATGATCCCGACCAACAATGAAGCCAGTGGAATCGATCGGGCGCGGTGGTTGACGCATTACCCGAATGATCCGGGCTTGAACGGCCCGGACCGGACTGTCGACTACCTGTTTTACAGTCCGCGGATCAAGCGGGTCGAGGCGATGGTGAGGCAGGACGATACCTTGCGGATCTCCGATCATTTGCCGGTGATTGCGCGGTTTCTTTTACCGGCCAACTGAAGATGCAGAACCTGTGGGAGCGGGCTTGCTCGCGAAGGCGGTGTGTCAGTCAACATCAATGTTGAATGGTCAATCGCCTTCGCGAGCAAGCCCGCTCCCACAGGGATAGACGGTGCAAGGTCAATGCACCTCCTCCAAGTCATCATGCAATAACCCGAAAATATTGCGTTTCATCTCGATAAACGAGCGCTCCATGACCATGTCCAGGGTCCGTGGGCGTTCGATCGGCACGTCCAGAATCTGCTTGATCCGTCCAGGTCTGGCGCCCATCACGTAAACCCGGTCACCCAGCAGAATCGCCTCGTCGATATCGTGGGTCACGAACAGCACGGTCTTCTTGCTGTTGCCCCAGACCCGCAACAACAGCTGCTGCATTTGCAGGCGCGTCTGGCTGTCGAGTGCGCCGAAGGGTTCGTCCATCAGCAGGATTTGCGGGTCGTTGGCCAACGCCCGCGCAATCGCCACACGCTGCATCATGCCGCCGGACAGCTGCTTGGCGTAGTTGTCGGCGAACCCCGTCAGGCCGACTTCATTGACGTAGTAATCGACGATTTCCTTGCGCTGCGCCGCCGCCATGCCGCGACGCTTGAGGCCGAACTCGACGTTCTGCCGCACGGTCAGCCACGGAAATAGCGTGTAGCTCTGGAACACCATGCCGCGATCCGCGCCGGGGCCCTGCACTTGCTGGCCGCCGACGTAGATCTCGCCTTCCGTGGGTTCATTCAGGCCGGCGGTGAGGTACAGCAAACTCGACTTGCCGCAGCCCGACGGCCCGACCAGCACGGCGAACTGCTGATCCGGAACCTCGAATGAAACCTGATCCAGTGCGGTGAACATTCCGCCATCGGGCTTCTGGTAACGCAGGCTGACCTTGTCCACTTGCAGGCGTGGCGCGGCGTGCGCCGGGGCGGCCATCGGGGTGACGAAACGCGGGTTGACGGCGGTTACTGAGCCCATGCGGCAATCCTCAGACGAAGGAAACGGAACAGTTGATCGGTGACCAGGCCCAACAGGCCGATGATCGCGATGGCCAGAAAAATCACATCCACCTGAAAGCCGCGCATGGCTTTAAGGCTCAAGTAACCCAAACCGCTCGAAGCCGCGACCAGTTCGGCGACCACCAGGTAAGTCCAGGCCCAGCCCATGGTCACGCGCAAGGTATCAAGCACGCCCGGCAACGACGCCGGGGCGATCACATGCAGCACCGCGTCGCGGCGGTTTGAACCCAAGGTGTAGGAAGCATTGATCAGGTCTTTGGAGATGCCCTTGGACACGTCCGCAATCATCACCAGTTGCTGGAAAAACACACCGAAGATAATCACCGAAACCCGCTGTTCCAGACCGATGCCGATCCACAGAATGAACAGCGGTACGAACGAGGTCACCGGCAGGTAGCGAATGAAATTCACCATCGGTTCAAGGAACGCCTGAACGATGCGAAAGCTGCCCATCAGCAATCCCAGCGGCACCGCCACCAGCGACGACACAATGAAACCGACCATCACCACTTCGACACTGGCCCACACATGTTGGCCGAGCGTGCCGTCGCGGCTCAGGCGCACGGCGGCCTCGACCACCGCGCCGGGTGTCGGCAGGAACATGCCCGGCACCACGCCGCCGTACGACAACCCGGCCCACAGGCCGACCAACAACACCCAGGCCAGACCGCTGGCGCTCCAGATCACCGACCCCGGCAGGCCGGTCTTGGGCGTGATGCAGCGGCTCAGCCATGAATTGCGCTTGAACATGCGAACCTCCTACAGCGGGGTGACGAAGCGGTTGTCGATCAGGTCGTCATTGCTGACGTTGTAGGGTTTGCCCTGCAGTTCACTGGCGGTTTCATTGGCCAGTTTGATCAGCGGTTCGCTGTCGCCCGGCTTGCCCGGCGAGCCCAGGAGTTTTTCGCTCATGGCCTGATCGTAGAAGCGCACGCCTTGCGCGGCGGCTTCCAGTTCCTTCGGATCGGCGAGGTAACCACCGACGCCTTTGGCCATGATTTTGTAGGCCTCCTGCGGATGGTCCTTGGTGTACTGCACCGCTTTGTACAGACCGGCAACCAATGCCTTGACATCTTCCGGTTGCTTCTCGATGACGGTGCAGTTGAGCGCGACCACATCGACAATGACGCCCGGCGTGCTGCTGCTGTCGATCAATACTTTGCCTTGTTGTTTGTTGCGCACCATCGACAGGTGCGGTTCCCAGGTCACGGCGGCCGGTACGCGACCGGCGATGAACGCGGTGGCGGCGTCGTCGGCCGTCATGTTTTGCACGGTGATGTCGCTCATGGTCATGCCGTGTTTTTTCAGCAGATAAGACAGCCAGAACTGCGAGGTGGAACCTTCGTTCACCGCCACGGCTTTGCCTTTCAGCTCCTGCAGACTCTTGACGTCCTTGCCCACCAGAACACCGTCGCCACCATGGCTGTCGTCCAGTGCAGCTACGGCTTTGAAGCAGAATTGCGGGCGGTACTTGAGCACTTCGTCGATGGTCGAGGCCGAGCCAGATAATTCGCCCGAGGCCTGCGCGGCCATGTACATCGAGGCTTCTTCGACGACGGGCAATTCGACGGTCAAACCGTTTTCCTTGAAGTAGCCCAGATCCTGGGCGAGGTAAAGCGTGCCGTAACCGACCCACGTGGTGTGGCCGATAGAGAGGGTGCCGGCCTGGGCGCTGGTGGCGACCGTGGCGGCGATGGCGGTGACCGCCAGTGGATGAGCGACGCGGGTAAGTAAGGACTTGATCATGGAGCACTCCCAAAGCTGTTGATTTAGTTTTGTCATGGGCAGTACGGCCAGTGGCCTTGGAGAAGCGCTGCCACTTGTGGTCTCTGATGGACCTTGTTGTGGGCAGCGTTCGGCTGACTGGCGAGGTCGATGTTGGACCAAGGTGGGGATCAGGAAAATCAGGAAATATGTCGTTGGGAGTGATGAAAAAACTGGGTAGCTTGGGCTGTAAAAGGGCGGGGTTGGCGGGGGTGCATGGGGGGTGCACAAGGTGAAAGCTGTGGTGAGTCGGCTATCGCCTTCGCGAGCAAGCCCGCTCCCACATTGGATCTATGTCGGTCACAAAATTTGTGTACGACACCGATCAAGTGTGGGAGCGGGCTTGCTCGCGAAGAGGCCTGAAAGAGCGCTAAAAAATCAAAGCCGGCCGTATTCCTGAGCGGTACGATCGATCGCTTTCAGGGTTTTGCCGACAAGCTCATCAACCTCTTCCCGACTGGCAATCAACGCCGGCGCCATGATCATTCGCCCCAGCGTCGAGCGAATGATCACCCCTTCCTCAAAGCCAATCGTGCGGCAGCGCCAGGCAATGTCGTTTTCGTTGGCAAAGCGCTTGCGGCTGGTTTTGTCTTCGGCCAACTGCAACGCCGCGACCATCCCGACACCCTGAATATCCCCCACCAACGGGTGATTGCCGAACACCTCGCGCAAGCACTGTTGCAGGTATGGCCCGATGTCGTCCTTGACCCGCGCCACCACGCCCTCATCGCGCAACGCCTTGAGGTTGGCGATGGCCACCGCTGCCGCCACCGGGTGCCCGGAATAGGTCAGGCCGTGGGCAAACACGCCGCCCTGCTCCACCAATACCTGCGCCATTTTCTTCGACAGGATCAGCCCGCCCATGGGGATGTAACCGGAGGTCAAACCCTTGGCGATCGACAGCGTGTCCGGCTCGAAACCGAAGTGTTCATGGGCGAACCATTCGCCGGTGCGACCGAAGCCGCCGATCACTTCGTCGGCACACAGCAGCACGTCGTATTTGCGGCAGATCCGCTGAATCTCCGGCCAGTAACTTTCTGGCGGGAAGATCATCCCGCCCGCGCCCTGGAACGGTTCGGCGATGAACCCGGCAACCTTGTCCGCGCCCAGTTCGAGAATCTTCGCTTCGAGTTGCTGCGCCGCTCGCAGGCCAAATTCAGCCGGGGTGAGGTTGCCTTCATGAGCGAAGAAATACGGCTCGTCGATGTGCTCGATGTCCGGCAGCATGCCGCCCATTTCGTGCATGAACTTCATGCCACCGAGCGCCGTCGCTGCCAGGGTCGAACCGTGATAACCGTTCCAGCGACCGATCATGACTTTCTTCTCGGGCTTGCCGAGGATCGTCCAGTAACGGCGCACGGTACGGATCAGCACCTCGTTGGCCTCGGACCCGGAGTTGGTGTAGATCGCGTGGCTGTAGTGCCCCGGCAACAGACTGAACAGCAGCTCCGACAGCTCGATCACCTGTGGGTGAGTGGTGTGGAAAAACATGTTGTAGTACGGCAGTTGCTCAAGCTGCTGTGTCGCCGCAGCGGCCAGATCCTTGCGGCCATAACCGAGGTTGGTGCACCACAGCCCGGACATGCCGTCGAGGTACCGCCGACCATCGTTGTCCCACAGGTGCAGACGCTCGCCACGGACCATCACCCGCGGTCCTTCGTCATTGAGCGCCTTCTGATCGACGAAGGCGTGGATGTGGTGCGCAGCGTCGGCGGCCTGGTAGTCGCGGGTTTCACGTGGTGTGGTCATCGCCAGTTCTCCGTTTTGTTGTTAGCGGCTGTTATGAGCGCAGCTGAAACCAGGTGGTCTTCAACTGGGTGTATTTATCGAATGAGTGCAGCGACAGATCACGGCCAAAACCGGACTGCTTGCCGCCGCCGAACGGCACGGTCACATCGAGCGCATCGACGCTGTTCACCGACACCGTGCCCGCCCGCAATTGCCGCGCCACGCGGTGCGCGCGATTGAGGTCATCGGTCCACAGCGACGCGGCCAGACCGTAGACGCTGTCGTTGGCCAGTTGCACGGCATGTGCCTCGTCATCGAACGCCGTGACCGCCAGCACCGGGCCGAACACTTCGTCGCGAAACAGCGGCATGTCCGGGCTCACGCCGGTAAAAATCGTCGGCTGAATGAAGTTGTCCGAACCGTTGAAGATCGACTGTCGGCCGCCGCATATCCGCGTCGCGCCCTGACGTTCGGCGTTTTGGATGAACTTCATGATGCGCGCGGTCTGGCGGCTGTCGACGATCGCCCCGGCACTGCTCGACGGGTCCAACGGATCGCCCGGCAACCAGCGCTCGGCCTGCGCTTTGAGGCGCTGGACGAACTCATCATGAATCGAGCGTTCCACCAGCAACCGCGAGTTGGCCGAACAGACTTCGCCCTGATTGAAGAAGATCCCGAACGCGGCTTTCTCGGCGGCGAGATCCAGATCCTGACAATCGGCGAACACCAGGTTGGCACTCTTGCCGCCGCACTCCAGCCACACCTGTTTCAGGTTCGATTGCGCGGAATACTGCATGAAATATTTGCCGACTTCGGTGGAGCCGGTGAACACCAGGCAATCGACGTCCGGGTGCAAACCGAGGGCCTTGCCGGTTTGTTCGCCGAGGCCCGGCAGCACGTTGAGCACGCCTGCTGGCAGCCCGGCTTCCAGCGCCAGCTCGGCCAGGCGCAGGGCGGAAAACGGTGATTGCTCGGCGGGTTTAAGGATCACCGAATTGCCTGCCGCCAGCGCTGGTGCGAGTTTCCACGCGGCCATGTCCAGCGGAAAATTCCACGGCACCACGGCGGCGATCACGCCCAGTGCTTCGCGAGTGATGGTCGCCAATACGTTCTGCGCACTGGGCGCGATCTGGTCGTAGAGTTTGTCGAGGCTTTCGGCGTACCAGCGGAACACCCCGGCGGCGCCGGGCACGTCGATGTTGTAGGCGTCCATCACCGGTTTGCCCATGTTCAGCGAATCGAGCAGTGCCAGTTCTTCGCGGTGGGTCATGATCAGATCGGCCAGACGCAGCAGCACTTGCTTGCGCTCACCCGGCGAACGCGCCGCCCAGGTGCCAGCCTCGAACACTTGCCGCGCATTTTTGACCGCGACGTCGACGTCTTCAGCGCCGCACGCGGTCACGTTGGCCAAGCACTGGCCGGTGGCCGGGTTGATCGCGGCGAAGGTTTGCCCGGACTGCGCCGAACGGGGTTTACCGTCGATCAGGGCCCGGTCGGGGAACTGCAGCGCAGCGGCTTTTTTTTGCCAGTATGCAAGCTCGAACACGTTCAGATGCTCCATGGGCTTTTCTTGTGTCTGGATGGTGGCCCAGGCCCGTGTCGAGGAAAAATAGTAAAAATGTCTTCGCAGACCATGAAAAAACTGGGCAGCCCATCTCCACGGTCGCGCGGTATGTGGTTATTGTTCAGGCACAACAACACCGTCGTCAGAACGGATGCAGTCGGCGCAAAAATGGCCTGGATGTCGAGTCCATCCACCCCGAGGTTTGCCGTGGCTGCCTACAACCTGCGTCAATTGAAGTACTTCATCACCACCGTCGAATGCGGCAGCGTCGCCGAGGCCTCGCGCAAGCTGTACATCGCCCAACCGGCGATCTCCACGGCGATCAAAGGCCTGGAAGACAGCTTCGGCGTGCAACTGCTGATCCGTCATCACGCCCAAGGCGTGTCCCTGACCCCCAGCGGTGCGCGCTTTTACCGCAAGGCCCAGGAACTGTTGCGCATGGCCAAGGAGTTCGAACAGAACGCTTTGGCTGACAACGACGTGGTGGCCGGGCAAATCGACATCGGCTGCTTCGAAACCGTCGCCCCGCTGTACCTGCCGCAATTGATTGCCGGGTTCTCGGCGCTGTACCCGGGGGTGAAAATCCGCATCCGCGACGGCGAGCAGCAGGAACTGGTGCAGGGCCTGACCTCGGGCACTTTCGACCTGGCGATCCTCTATGAACACGACCTCGACGCCACCATCCAGACCGAACCACTGATGCCGGCGCAGCGACCTTACGCGCTGCTGCCGGCAGATCATCGCTTTGCCCAGCTCAAACAGGTGTCGCTGCGTGATCTGTGCCTGGAACCGATGATCCTGCTGGACGTGCAACCGAGCCGGACCTACTTCGTCAGCCTGTTCGAAGAGCTGGGTCTTACGCCACACATTGCCTTCAGCTCACCGTCGATCGAGATGGTCCGGGGCATGGTCGGCCAAGGGTTCGGCTTCTCGATCCTGGTCACCCGCCCGCACTCGGAATGCACCTACGACGGCCAGAAAGTGGTGTGCGTGGACATCGTCGAAGACGTTACCGGCTCAGGGCTGGTGGCTGCGTGGCTGAAGCGCGGGCAACTCACCAAACCAGCGCAGTTGTTTGCGGATTACTGCCGGGAGCAGCTCACCGCCAAAGCCGAAAGATCACACCCACCCCTGTAGGAGCGAAGCTTGCTCGCGAAGGACGTCCAGACAACGCGTTCATTCAGACAGCACGCGTCTTCGTTGACGACCATCGCGAGCTTCGCTCCTACAGAGGAATGCGTACACCTGAAAATCAGGCCGGCCGGTAGGCCGCCTCGCAGTGCTTTTGCGGTGCACGCCCCCTGGAGAGGCCGAGTGGAGGTTCTGCGCAGTGGGCAACCCGGCATGGATGCCGGGTTAGCCGCCCCCGGAGCAGGACCGGAGCGAGGCACCGAACGAAAGGGGCAAAAGCCCTTGGTTACTTGGGGCTCTTCCAAGTGACCCGCCATAAGGGCGGAACCAATAGCCGCCGTTACCGCAACAACGGATATACACACAAATCACTTACGCGGCTTGATCCGCGCCGTAGCCTCCGCCACCAACGGATCATCCGGCCAATAATGCTTCGGATACCGCCCCTTCAAATCCTTCTTCACCTCGGCATACGTACTGCGCCAGAAGTTCGCCAGATCCTGCGTCACCTGCACCGGCCGCCGCGCCGGCGACAACAAATGCAATTTCACCACCTGCCGTCCACCGGCGATGCGCGGCGTTTCGGCCAACCCGAACAGCTCCTGCAAACGCACCGCCAGAATCGGCGGCTGCTCGCTGTAATCCAGACGAATCGACGAACCCGACGGCACGCTCAAATGATGCGGCGCCCACTCGTCCAGCCGCTGCGGCAACGGCCACGGCAGCAAGTTGTGAACGATGCTCGACAGGTCCAGATTGGCAAAGTGACTGAGCCGCGAGACCTTCCCCAGATACGGCATCAACCAGTGTTCAAGGCTTTTGAGCAGCGCAGCATCACTGACATCCGGCCACTCACTCTGATCCTTGCTCCCCAGATCCAGCTGCCGCAACAACGCCACTCGCGCCTGCCACTGACGCAACTCCGGCGTCCACGGCAACAGCTCCAGACCTTTGCGCCGCACCAGATTCACCAGCGCCTGACTGCGAGCGGTTTCATCAAGCCCGGTCAATGGTTCACGACTGAGGATCAACTCCCCGACCTTGCGTTGACGCTCGGCGCGCAACACACCTTCGCGCTCATCCCAATCCAGCTGATCGACCACACGCACCTGCTCGGCCAACACCGAATCGAACAACGCCGGATCAAAATCCGCCGCCAGATAAATTCGCTCTTCACGTTGGCCCTGACGGCTGCCGAGATCGGCGATCACCAGCCACGACTCCTTCATCAAACTGTCGGCTTCGGCGAACAACGCCGCACGACCGTTGGCCAGGCGATATTCCGCGCCACCGGCACGTCGCTGCTGGGCAACACGGTCGGGATAGGCCAGCGCCAACAGTGCGCCGAGCCAGCGTGGATGATCCGGATCGCCGACCGGCTCCGACGCCTTGCCACGCAGATAACCGCGATACTGCCGCGCCAGTTGCCGGGCTCGCTGAACGCCGCCCTGAGCCCCGCGCGCAGCACGCTCTTCACCGGACAGCAGCACCAATCGACTGTGCAAATCGGCGCCGGCACCACGCAAGATATCCCGCTCACCGAGCAATGCCGCGACATCACACGCCATCTCCGCCAAGCCAAGCGCCTGCCCGCGCAGCAGCAAATGTGCGATGCGCGGATGCGCCGGCAGCTCGGCCATAGCCTGACCGTGACGGGTCAGCGCTTCACCGTCCAATGCCCCCAAACGATCAAGCAAGTCCTGAGCCTGTGCGTAGGCTGCTGTCGGTGGCACGTCGAGCCACACCAACTGCCCCGGCGACACGCCCCAGCGACCCAGTTGCAACGCCAATCCGGCAAGGTCTGCCGAAAGAATTTCCGCACTCGCATACGCCGCCAATTGCTCGTGCTGATCCTGCGACCACAAGCGATAACACACGCCCGGTTCCAGGCGCCCTGCCCGACCGGCGCGCTGGGTGGCGCTGGCGCGGGAGATGCGTTGCGTGTCGAGGCGGGTCATGCCGCTGCCCGGATCGAAACGCGGCACTCGCGCCAGCCCGGCATCGATCACCACGCGCACGCCGTCGATGGTCAGGCTGGTCTCGGCGATGTTGGTCGCCAACACGACTTTGCGAAAACCTGCCGGTGCCGGATCAATCGCGGCACGTTGCGCGGCGAGGTCCAGTTCGCCGTGCAACGGGCAGAGCAACACCTGCGTGCTCTCACCCAACGCATCGGCCAATTGTTGATGCACCCGGCGGATTTCCGCTTGCCCCGGCAGGAACACCAGAAGGCTGCCGGTTTCGTCATTCAAGGCTTCGAGAATCGTCTGCACCAGACGCGGCTCGATAAATTCACCGGGCTGGAACGGCCGCCCCCAGCGCATCGCCACCGGGTACATGCGCCCTTCACTGCGCAGGATCGGCGCGTCATCGAGCAACCCGGCCAGGCGTTCACCTTCCAGCGTTGCCGACATCAACAGGATTTTCAGCGGCTGATCGTCGCGGAACAGCTCCCGTCCATTCAGGCTCAGGGCCAATGCCAGATCGGCGTCGAGACTGCGTTCGTGAA
This sequence comes from Pseudomonas sp. LBUM1670, assembly GCF_059695695.1. Classification (NCBI taxonomy): domain Bacteria; kingdom Pseudomonadati; phylum Pseudomonadota; class Gammaproteobacteria; order Pseudomonadales; family Pseudomonadaceae; genus Pseudomonas; species Pseudomonas sp. LBUM1670. The sequence continues at coordinate 5,014,314 of NZ_CP166783.1, forward strand.
ATTCGTCGAAGATCAGCAAACCCACCCCTTCCAGCGCCGGATCATCCTGCAAGCGGCGAGTGAGGATGCCTTCGGTGACCACTTCGATACGGGTCTTGGGACCGACTTTGCTGTCGAGACGAATGCGATAGCCAACGGTTTCACCGACTTTTTCGCCCAGCTCACTGGCCAGACGTTCCGCCGCCGCACGTGCTGCCAACCGGCGCGGTTCAAGCATCAGAATGGTCTGCCCGGCCAGCCACGGCTCGTTGAGCAACGCCAGTGGAACACGGGTGGTTTTACCGGCGCCGGGCGGTGCTTCGAGCACGGCTTCGTGGCGTGTAGCCAAGGCTTCACGCAGGGTGGGTAAAACTTCATCAATCGGCAAAGAAATCATGCTGGCTCCCAAACAGAGGGCCGAGTATAACGGCGAACTGCCTGGCGTTCGTCGCGGTCCTAATTCATAACGACGACGCTTCGTTTTCCAGATAACTCAGGAGAGTTCATATGCGTGTTCCCTTTCGCCTGATTGGCGGTGTGCTGGTCGCGACCCTGCTGACCCAGGTCACTGCTTGCGGATCGATTTTCTACCCCGATCGCCGTGGGCAGATCGACGGCAAGATTGACCCGGCCATCGCCGTGCTGGATGCCGTGGGCCTGCTGTTCTACATCATCCCGGGCCTGATCGCTTTTGCTGTCGACTTCGCTACCGGCGCGATCTACTACGCACCCGGCGAGACCGCGCACGTGGCACCGGAAAAACTCAAGGAAGCCATTGGCGCCGACGGCAAGGTCGATAACCACAAGTTGCAGACTATTCTTGAAACCGAACTGGGCCGCAGCTTCCCGCTGGACGACCCACGTTTGATTCAACACAAGGGCAGCACTCAGCAACTGGCGATGCTCGGCCTGCAACCTGCCGCGTAATCCGTGCACATAAAGGAATAGCCGCCCCTATGACCTCCAGCTCCGAACACGCCCGCCTGCTGCGGCTGGCGACCCGTGCCTCGGTGGCGGTGGCGTGCACGTTGATCGTCGCCAAGGCCATCGCCTGGTGGTTGAGCGGTTCGGTCAGCATGCTCGCCGGGCTGACCGACTCGGCCCTCGACGGCGTCACGTCGCTGCTCAACCTGCTGGCGGTGCATTACGCCTTGCGCCCTGCCGACGAGGATCACCGTTACGGGCACGGCAAGGCTGAGTCTCTGGCGGGCATGGCGCAGGCATTGTTCATTGGCGGCAGTGCGGTGTTGATTGCGTTGCAGGCGTTTGATCGGCTCAAGCATCCGGAACCGGTGGGTGCGCCGTGGATCAGCATCGGGGTGATTGTGTTCTCTCTGGCGCTGACATTGGCCCTGCTGATGTTGCAGCATCGGGTGGTCAAGGCCACCGGTTCCAACGCGGTGCGCGCCGACGCCCTGCATTACCGTTCGGACATGCTGCTCAATGGCAGCATTCTGGTTGCGCTGGTGCTGGCCGGCTTCGGCTGGCATCAGGTGGATGCGTGGTTCGGATTGGGGATCGCCGCGTACATTCTCTGGAGCGCCATTCAGATCGCCCGGGAAAGTTTTACGGTGTTGATGGATGAAGAGCTGCCGCCGAATGTCAGTCAGCACATGCTCGAACTGGCCTGCAGCGTGCCAGGGGTTTTGGGGGCGCACGACCTGCGCACGCGGGTTTCCGGCAATCAATGGTTCGTGCAATTGCACCTGGAATTGCCGGGTGAGCTGACCCTGTCAGTCGCCCATGGCATCAGCGATCAAGCGGCGGATGCGATTCACGCCGCTTACCCGCGAGCCGAAGTGCTGGTGCACGCCGACCCGCAGGAAGTGGTGAAGACCGACAGCGCGAATCAGAAACTCACCTGATACCCGCGACTGCTCAGGCAGTTGCCTTGGGCCTGACGGTAGGCTTGCACCACCGACGGGTCCGGTTGATAAGTGGCCGTGCGCGGATCGAAGCCGCTCTGCTGCACCGCGTATTGATAGCACTCGTACCCGTCCTGATTGACCTGTTCCGGCGACTGCCCGTTGGCCGGATACGCCACCACGTCATAACCATTGCTGACCGGTTGCGGCTGCGGTTGCACGGGCGGTTCGACCACGATGTAATCCTGAGTACTTTCCTGGTAGGCGTAATACGAACCGGCCGCGAGGAACAACAGCGCGCCACCGACCCAAACTTCCCGGGCGTAATCCGGCAGATAGCCGACGCGAATCCCGCGCGGCGGCTGCACCACCACATAACGCGGGCCCAGTGGCCGATACCAGTAGCCTGCGGAGTAGAAATAATCCTGCCCCCGATAGGGCACGCGGTAGTCGCGGTCCGGGAAGCGGTCGATCACATGACCGGGACGATACTGCGGCCCTGGTCCCCAACCATTACCGTGCCCATCCGGGCGACCGGCCCAGCGATGGTCATCGGGACGCGGGCCGTTGTTCTGCCAGTGCTGATTGTTGTCATTGCGCCGCGGCACATCCTGGTAGTAACCACGCTGTGGCTGCTGGGTCTGGCGCACGGTATCGGACCGACCCTGAATCGGCAGGTCGTTGGCCGGCAATTGTGGTGACGGCGGTGGTGGCCGAACGGGACTGTTGAAGTCGCGAGGCTGATTGTCTCGTGGCTGATTGCTTTGCCCCTGACCGCCATTGTGCGGTTGCCCGTTGTGCTCGAACTGGCGACTGTTGTCCCCGCGAATGATGTCGTTATTCTGCGAGGGCGGCTGATTGTTGCCGCCATGCCCCTGATTGTTACCCTGATGCCCATCTCCACGTTGTCCGTTGTCAGGACCACGGTTCTGCGGCTCATCGGCCAGCGATTGCGCAGTGACACTGATACACAGCAAACCAACACCGGCCAAACGCCAGATGCGCGACTTCATGCTTTTCCTCACTGCGGGTTAGGGCTTGTACGTAAGACTGGGAAAGCACAGGCCGGTTCTGCAACAGGTTATCAGTCGCAAAACTTATTTATTGAGGGGCCGGCGTCAAATGGCGGGCAAAAGAAAAGGGAGACCCGTCGGCCTCCCTTTGAGAACTTCGTCCGTGCTCGACGCTTTTGACGTCGGCTCACCTCACGCCGTCTTCTGGACAGTGTGCAGCTCGGGGGCCAGCGCATCCCCGGTGGGGGTGGCGGCCGCGACTGGCCTGATTGGGCGAGCCGCTGTGGACTGTTTGTCCGAGCAGTGATTCTGGTGATAAGAATAGGCCTGCGACGCCGACAGAGGATTGCGAAGATTGCTCAAATAAACATGACTTGCGCAATTTTTAACCCTGGATAGATAATCTGCCGCAATTGATATGACAAAGGCCTGATTGATGAGCAAACTCGACCGATACGACCTGAGCATTTTGGCGGAATTGCAGCGCGACGCGCGCATCTCCAACCAGGAGCTGGCCGAACGCATCGGCCTGTCGCCTTCACCGTGCTCGCGCCGGGTCAAGCAACTGGAAGATGACGGCTACATCTCCCGCCAGGTGGCGCTGCTGGACCGCAAGATGCTCGGTTTGAGCCTGACCGCTTACGTGCTGATCGGCATGGACCGGCATACGCCGGAGCGCTTCGAGAACTTCGAAGCCGCCATTCGCACCTTGCCGCAAGTGCTGGAATGCAGTCTGGTGACGGGGATGGATGCGGACTATCAGCTCAAGGTGGTGGTGCCGGACATGGATCACTACCAGAAATTGCTGCTGGGGCATCTGACGCGGATTGAAGGGGTGACGAGTGTGCGGTCGAGTTTTGTGCTGAATCAGGTGTTGAATAGCACTGAGTTGCCCTTAACTCATCTGCGCAGCTGACACGCTTACCTGTAGGAGCGAGCTTGCTCGCGATGGGCTTAAGGGCGGCGCGTTTAACAAGGAGGAACGCGTTATCGTTAACGTCCATCGCGAGCAAGCTCGCTCCTACAGTTTAAAGCCGGGCGACGAATAGCTGCGACACACCGCCGCAGCCCAATGCTCCGCCCCTCCCCCATGCCGTATACTCCAGCGCCTTTTAGCCCCGCCCGCGCTGGAGATGTCCGATGGATCCTGCAGTTTTCGAAGAGTGGATGATGACCGGACTGGTCAGCATTCTGATCATTTTCATGGGTTTCATCGTCTGGGATCTGGCGAAAAAATCCAAGGCCGGGCGCTTTGGCTCGTTCATCCTGTTCTTCGTACTCGGCCTCGGCGTGGCCGCCTTCGTGGTCAAAAGCGTGGTTATCGGGATGATCGAATCCGGCTCGCTATAAGCGCGCCGGCACTTCCTTCCACTGGCCCTGATCGAGCCCTTCGATCGTCCAGTCGCCGATTCTGACCCGCACCAGACGCAACGTCGGCAAGCCGACCGCCGCGGTCATGCGCCGGACCTGACGGTTACGCCCCTCGCGAATCACCAGCTCCAGCCAACGGGTCGGCACGCTTTTGCGAAAGCGTACCGGCGGATTGCGTGGCCACAATTCTGGCTCTTCAAGCTGCCGCGCTTCAGCGGGCAAGGTCATGCCGTCGTTCAGTTCGACACCCTCGCGCAAACGCTGCAACTGCTCAGCGCTCGGTTCGCCCTCCACTTGCACCCAGTAGGTCTTGGCCAGTTTGTGTTTGGGATCGGCAATCCGCGCCTGAAGCTGGCCGTCGTTGGTCAGCAGCAGCAAGCCTTCACTGTCGCGATCCAGGCGTCCTGCGGGGTAAATCCCGGGAATTTCGATGTAGTCCTTGAGCGTCGCCCGCCCTTCGCCATCGCTGAATTGCGTCAGCACATCGAAGGGCTTGTTGAACAGAATCAGCTTCGGCTCGGCCGGTGGCGCTTTGGCGACACGGCGCGGGGCTGAGGGCGGGTTATTCGCGCCAGGACGGCGAGACACGGGACGTTGAGGACGTGACATGGGAAAGGAACATCTAACGGTCAGGGCTGCTAATGCTAGTGCCCTGACCGCCAAATGACCATGACTGTCAGCGGAACGGCGGCTCGTCGAAGCTGCGCAGTTTGCGCGAGTGCAGCGAGTTGAGTTCGGTGCGCAACAGATCCACCGCCTCGATACCGATCTTCAAGTGCTGGCTGACCGCGCGCTCGTAAAACGCGTTGGCCGAACCCGGCAGCTTGATTTCGCTGTGCAGCGGTTTGTCCGAGACACAGAGCAACGTGCCGTACGGCACCCGCAAGCGATAACCTTGCGCGGCGATGGTGCCGCTTTCCATGTCCACCGCCACGGCGCGGGACAGGTTGATCAGCGGACGTTCCTGGGCCCAACGCAACTCCCAGTTACGGTCGTCGTAGGTCAGCACGGTGCCGGTGCGCAGGCGTTTTTTCAGTTCGTCGCCCTTCTCGCCGGTGATGTTGGCCGCCGCTTGCTGCAACGCCATCTGCACTTCGGCCAGGGCCGGAATCGGAATGTTCGGCGGCACGACCCGGTCGAGAATCCCGTCGCGGCGCATGTAGGCGTGAGCCAGCACGTAATCGCCAATGGTCTGCGACTGACGCAAACCGCCGCAGTGACCGATCATCAACCAGCAATGCGGACGCAGCACCGCCAAATGGTCGGTGATGTTCTTGGCGTTGGACGGGCCGACACCGATGTTCACCAGGGTCACGCCATGACCGTCGCTGGCGATCAGGTGATAGGCCGGCATCTGATAGCGGTGCCAAACCACACCGGCCGCAATCGCCGAGGCTTCACCGTGATCCATGCTCTTTTCGATGATGACGTTGCCCGGCAACACCATGCGCACGAAACGCGGATCGCTGCGCAACTGCTCCAGACCATGGACGATGAACTGGTCGACGTAACGGTGGTAGTTGGTCAGCAGAATCCATGGCTGCACATGGCGCCAGTCGCTGCCGGTGTAATGCACCAGACGGCGCAGGGAGAAATCCACCCGCGCGGCATCGAACAGGGCCAGCGGCAGCGGATCGGTGTTTTCCCAATCATACAAACCGTCAGCGATGCCATCGGTGGCGGCGGACAGGTCGGTACTCGGGAACACCCGCGCCAGCACGGCAGCGGTCACGCCGGAGCCGGCCAGTTCATCGCCCTGCTCGACCACGTAGGGATACGGAATATTCTGCTGGCTGATGCCGACTTCCACGGTCACGGTGAAGTCATGCATCAACGGCACAAGTTGTTCCAGCAAGTATTTACGGAAAGCCGCCGGATGGGTGACGGTGACGCTGTAGGTCCCCGGCAACTGCACCTTGGCGTACGCGCGCGTGGTCTGCGGGACTTCGCCCTGGCAGTGGTAGGTCAGACGCAGTTCAGGGTATCGAAACATCGCACGCTGTTCGGCGTCCGGGTCAATACGATCCTTGAGGTAACGCTTGAGCGCCTGATGCAGCGCGGTGGTTGCACGATTGTGCAAGAGAGCAAGCCGGTCCACGGCTTCCTCGGCGGTTTGAACGACAATAAAAGCTTCGGTCACGATCAGCATCCTGTGTTCTGACTTGCAGGTCTTCATCTTGCCTGCATCGTCGTCCGACGGGAACAGTGGCGTGTCGCCCAAATACTAAGTCTTACGCAGATCAATGGTGGGAGCGGGCTTGCTCGCGAATGCGGTCTATCAGTCAACATCTCTATCGACTGACACACCGCATTCGCGAGCAAGCCCGCTCCCACAGGGGTTCGGTGGTGTTTACAGAAGCGGGGTCGACCGGGCGACGATCGCTTCCACCTCCAGCCCCCGTGGCAACGCGCCATACACCCGACCGGCGGAGCCGAGGCGGCTGGCGATGAAGGCATCACTGACCGCTGAATTGCCCGCTTCAAGCAATAGTCTGGCCTGCAGCCCCAGCGCGATATCTTCCGTGAGCTGCCGCGCACGATACTGAATGTCGCTGGTGTCCTTGAAGGCTGTCTGCAACTGGCTGATGTGCGCGGCCAGCCGTTTGTCGCCATGACCATCGCCCAATTCGCTGAACAGCACATCCAGCACACCCGGTTCTTTCGACAGCGCCCTCAACACATCCAGGCACTGCACATTGCCAGAACCTTCCCACGTCGAATTGACCGGTGCTTCACGGTACAAACGCGGCAGGATGCTGTCTTCGACATAACCCGCGCCGCCCATGCACTCGGCGGCCTCGTTGATCATCGCGGGGGCGCGCTTGCAGATCCAGTATTTGCCTACCGCTGTCACCAGTCGGGCGAATTTCGCTTCGTGTTCATCCTCCAGATCATCCAGCGCCTTGCCCATGCGCAGGCTCAACGCCAGGGCCGCTTCACTTTCCAGCGCGAGGTCGGCAAGCACGTTCTGCATCAACGGTTGCTGGCTGAGCAGCTTGCCACCGACGCGGCGATGGGCGCAGTGATGGCTGGCCTGAGTCAGTGCCTGGCGCATCAGCGAGCTGGACCCGACCATGCAATCGAAGCGGGTCATGGCAACCATTTCGATGATGGTCGGAACGCCGCGCCCTTCTTCGCCGACCATCCACGCCAGCGCACCACGGAACTCCACTTCGCTGGAGGCGTTGGAGCAATTGCCGAGTTTGTTCTTCAGGCGCTGGATGTAGAACTGATTGCGCGTGTCGTCCGGGCGATGACGCGGCAACAGGAAACAGGTCAAACCCTTGTCGGTCTGCGCCAGGGTCAGGAAGGCATCGCACATCGGCGCGGAACAGAACCACTTGTGACCCACCAGTTCGTAGGCTTGCCCCGGACCGCTGGCCCCCACCGGATACGCTTTGGTGGTGTTGGCCCGCACATCGGTGCCGCCCTGTTTCTCGGTCATCGCCATGCCGATGGTGACGCCGGCCTTGTGGGCCATGCCGACGTTGCGCGGGTCGTATTCGGTGGCAAGAATCTTCGGCAGCCACTGCTCGGCCAGATCCGGTTGCAGGCGCATCGCCGGGACGCTGGCGAAAGTCATGGTCAACGGGCAACCGCTGCCGGCTTCGGCCTGGCTGTGCAGATAGGTCATGGAAGCGCGGGCGACGTGGGCGCCGGACTGCGGATGAGCCCAAGGCAAGGAAGTCAGACCATGCTCGACCGCCGTGCGCATCAGTTCGTGATAAGCCGGGTGAAATTCCACCAGATCGATGCGATGACCATAACGGTCGTGACTGCTGAACACCGGCTTGTTCTGGTTGGCCAGAAACCCCGCTTCCATCAGCGGCCCGCCGGCCAGTGCGCCGTATGCGTCGATCCGCGATTCGGCCCAACCGGCCCCGAAACGCCGCGACCACTCCTGCAAAGGCAAGTCGATGCGATACAGGTTGGTGCCGTCCAGCGACGGTGGCTGGTTGGTGACTTCGTGGGTTTCGGCGAACGGATGCAGGTTCATGACGGGGCTCCTTTGGTCAGCCAAGGAATTCAGTTAATCACTGCCCCGAGGCTGAACAAAGTGGCATATCCGCCTAACTGTCGGCGCTTTCGCCTTGTTCTGGACAGAGCACCCGACGATACAGCGCAGCCTGCAAGTCTTCGAACTTCACCGGTTTGCTCAGGTAGTCGATCAACGCCCCGCTCAGGCAACGTTCCCGATCAGCGCTCAGGGCAACCTTGAACACCGGCAATTGCGCGCAGCCCGGCAAGGCACGGATCTGGCAACAAAGTGAGACGCCATCCAACGACGGCAACTGACCATCGAGCAGCACGGCGTCGAATGTTTCACGCTGCAAGAGATCCAGCGCGGTCACGCCATTGTCGGCCGTTCGCACCCGGAACCCGAGCTTGAGCAACATGCCGCGCATCACCAACTGATTGATGCTGTTTTCATCCACCAACAGCACGGTGCAGTCCTGCGGCAAGCGCAGACGCGGGAATTCCCGAGTCACTTGCTCTACCACGGCCAACTCAAACTCGACGTCGAGCTGGAAACGACTGCCGCGACCGGGCTCGGAGCGGTGAGTCAGATGCCCGCCAAGCAAGTCGACCAGTTGCCGACAGATCGCCAGGCCGACGCCCAAGCCGCCATATTCACGGGTCATCGAGCCGTCGAGCTGGAAGAAGCGCTGGTACAGCGTCGCCTCGCCCAAATCCGTGAAGCCGATGCCGGTGTCGATCACCGCAAAGGACAGTGCCAGCCGGTCGGGGCCCACGGATTTCCCCGTGACCCGCAGCGCCACGCCGCCCACACGAGTGAACTTGATCGCGTTCTCCAGCAGGCATTCCAGGCATTGCGCCAACTTGATGTTGTCGCCGTGCAAACGGTCCGGCAGGCCGGGCGTGACGTCAACCTTGAAGTCCAGTGACTTGCCCGAGGCATTGCCCTCAAACTGCACGCGCAAGGCATCGACCACGCTGCGCAAACTGAAGGTCGACGCATTGGCCTTGAGCTTGCCGGCCTGCAATTCGGTCAACGTGAGGATGCCATTGACCATGCGCATCATGTCCCGCGCCGAACCGGCGGCCGTTTGCTGGTATTGCTCCAGCTCCGGGTCCATCTCGACGGTTTGCATCAACTCCAGCGAACCGATCACACCATTCATGGGTGTGCGCAATTCGTGGGTCAGCGTGGCGAGGAATTCATCCTTGAGCTTGTTACTGCGCGCCAGTTGCTGGTTGAGCACTTCGAGCTTCTGACCGGCATCGAACAAGGTCTGCGCCTGCTGCTCACGCATGGCGTTGATGCGGTCGGCCAGGGCCAGGGACAACAGCGCCACTTCGATGGCGGAGCCGATCTGGCTGGAATACATGGTCAGGAACACGTTCGGCAGGTAACCCAGCACCATGAGCGTGTTGATGACGCCGCCGAGCAAAAACGCCGACCAGGCGATGATGAAATAACGCGCCACCCGCAGGCCGCGCAACCAGGCGAAGATCCCCGCGGCGAAAATCACCACGGTGAACGTCAGCGCCAGGGCCGTCGCCAGACGCAGGGCCAGGGCGTAACTGGTCAACAGCGACAAGCCGACCACCACCGCGCCGAACGCAATCAACACCAGCAGCAAGCGATCGAGCCAGCGACTGAGGGTCGCCGTTTGCAGGAAACTGCGGGCGAACTGACTGCCGAACAACCCTGCGCAGCCAATGAAGAACGGCGTCGCGGCGTTGGCCCACCAGGGATTGTCCGGCCAGAAATACTGCACAGCCGCGCCGTTCACCGACAGTTGATACAGACCGAACGAGGCAATGTAGAAGATGTAATAGAGGTAACTGGTGTCGCGCACGCTGAGGTAGATGAACAGGTTGTAGACCAGCATCCCCAGCAACACGCCGTAAATCAGGCCCAGCACGTAAAGCCGGACCGGCTGTTCTTCAAGAAACGCAGTGCTCGACCACAACGTGACCGGTGCCTGGATAGACCCTTGGCTTTGCAGGCGCAGGTACAGGGTTTGCGTTTGATCCGGTGTGAAATTCAGATTGAACAAATAGTTGTTCTGGCGAATCTCGCGGCTATCGAACGGCAAGGCATCGCCGGTCTGTCGGGCCAATCGATAGGCTCCGCCGGCATCGGGCACGTACAGATCAAGGTGATCGAGGGGTGGATAGGCCAGTTCCAGCAGCCAGGTCCGTTGCGTAGCGGGATTGGTCGGGCGGTAATGCAGGTCGATTTTCAGCCAGAACACCGAACGCGAATAACCGGCGTTAAGGGTGGCCTTATCGTGGGGTCTGAAGTTTCCGGCAGCGGCTTGTGCGCGGACATCATCAATGGTCGCCTGACCATCCGCATCTTCGAACACTTGCAGGGTTCGACCCAGGGGCAGGCTTTGAGTGAATTCATCGAATCCGACTGCGCTCGCCATAAGGGGCAAGCAAAACAGCAACATCAGCAAATAGCGCATTTAAGCCCCAGCGTGGCCTGTCCGGTTATCTCAGGAAGTCCCTCATTCCTTTTGAGTAGACGTAAAACCGGTGTTGCCTGTCATTGGCTTGGATCCACTCTAGCATAGCCGTTGATGGCCATTGAACACCATTGCAACATTTCCTGTAAAGGCTCTAGTACGGGCGCTCCAGCGAAGATCATTGAGTTAGAGCTTTTGCTCGGTCACATTATGACAATCCCTGCAGATTGCACTGCCACCCCATGCCTCTCTATCGGCAGACCTGGCGGGCACTGCACCCGAAAATCGATGTTTGGTGGTAAGCTCGCGCACCATGAATATCTACAGCTCTCGCCCCGTTGTCCTCTGTCTCTCCGGCCACGACCCAAGTGGTGGCGCCGGCTTGCAGGCAGATATCGAAGCCCTGCTCGCCCAGGGTTGTCATGCGGCCCCGGCCGTCACCGCCCTGACCGTGCAAGACACGGTCAACGTCACTGACTTTCGCGTGCTCGACCGCGAGTGGGTGCTGGCCCAGGCCAATGCCGTGCTCAACGACTCCGAAGTCGCTGCCGTCAAACTGGGCATGCTCGGTTCCCTGGAAATGGTCGACACCGTCGTCGAACTGCTTCAGGCGCACCCGCACTTGCCGATGGTCTGCGACCCGGTGCTGCGCGCCGGCGGTGGCGGACGACTGGGCAAGGATGAAGTCGGCTACGCCATGCGCGAACGCCTGCTGCCCCTGGCCATCATCGCCACCCCTAACCTTCCCGAAGCCCGCATCCTCGCCGAACTGCCCGAAGGCACCGCGGACGAGTGCGCTGAAAAACTCCTGCCATTCGTCAAACACCTGCTGATCACCGGCGGCCACGGCGATGAAAACGAAATCCACAATCGCCTGTACAGCCGCGACGGTCGCCGGGAAACCTTTACCTGCCAGCGCCTGCCCGGCAGCTATCATGGTTCCGGTTGCACATTGGCAAGCGCCTTGGCCGGTCGTCTGGCCTTGGGTGAAAACCTCGCCAGTGCCGTGCAAACCGCGCTTGACTACACTTGGCGCACCCTGCGCGATGCAGAGCAACTGGGCAAAGGTCAGTTCGTGCCACGCCGCCTGCCGCTGGATTTCTGTTCGTAACGCCATGAGGCTTGTCCGATGAAACTACGTGGCCTTTATGCCATTACCGATAGCCAGCTGCTGGCCGGTAGATTTCTACCGTATGTAAAAGCGGCGCTGGACGGCGGCGTTACTCTGCTGCAATACCGCGACAAAAGTAGTGACGATGCCCGGCGTCTGCGCGAAGCCGAATCCCTGCGCAGTTTGTGCGAACTCTACAAGACCCAACTGATCATCAACGATGACTACGAACTGGCTGCACGCCTTGGTGTCGGTTTGCACCTGGGCCAGACCGATGGCCCACTGATGCCGGTTCGGGCACTGCTCGGTCGTCAGGCGCTCATCGGTTCGACTTGCCACGCGCAACTCGAACTCGCTGAGCAAGCCGCCAAAGAAGGCGCCAGTTACGTCGCCTTCGGCCGCTTCTTCAACTCCAACACCAAACCCGGCGCACCGACTTGCAGCCTTGAGTTGCTCGATCAGGCCCGCAGCAAACTGCACCTGCCGATTTGCGCGATCGGCGGCATCACCCTGGAAAACGCCGCGCCACTGGTGGCCCACGGGGTCGATCTGCTGGCGGTGGTCCACGGCCTGTTTGGCGCCGAGAGCACGGCTGAAGTCACCCGCCGCGCCCGCGCATTCAACGCCCTGCTTTCTATTTAAGTAGCCTGAAAGTCTGATTTGAGAGCCCGATCATGTCTCGTTCCGAAACCCTGTTTGCCAATGCCCAGAAACACATTCCCGGTGGCGTGAACTCGCCTGTTCGCGCGTTCAAGAGCGTTGGCGGTACGCCGCTGTTCTTCAAGCACGCTGAAGGCGCCTACGTCACCGACGAAGACGACAAGCGTTATGTGGATTACGTCGGTTCCTGGGGCCCGATGATCCTCGGCCACAGCCATCCGGACGTGCTGGACGCGGTGCGTAAACAGTTGGTACACGGTTTGTCGTATGGCGCTCCGACCGCGATGGAAACCGAGATGGCCGACCTGGTCTGCTCGATCGTACCGTCGATGGAAATGGTGCGCATGGTCAGCTCCGGCACCGAGGCGACCATGAGCGCGATTCGCCTGGCCCGTGGTTTCACCGGCCGCGACAGCATCATCAAGTTCGAAGGCTGCTACCACGGTCACTCCGACAGCCTGCTGGTCAAAGCCGGTTCCGGCGCGTTGACCCAAGGCGTGCCGAGCTCGGCCGGCGTACCGGCATCCTTCGCCAAACACACCCTGACCCTGCCGTTCAACGACATCGAGGCCGTGGAAACCATGCTCGCTGAAGTCGGCCAGGACGTGGCCTGCATCATCGTCGAGCCGGTGGCCGGCAACATGAACTGCGTACCGCCGGCACCGGGCTTCCTCGAAGGCCTGCGGACCTTGTGCGACAAGCACGGCGTGGTGCTGATTTTCGATGAAGTGATGACCGGTTTCCGCGTCGCCCTCGGCGGTGCTCAAGCGCATTACGGCGTCACGCCAGACCTGACCACGTTCGGCAAGATCATCGGTGGCGGCATGCCGGTTGGCTGCTTCGGCGGCAAACGCGAAATCATGTCGCACATCGCGCCACTGGGTCCGGTTTATCAAGCGGGCACCTTGTCGGGTAACCCGCTGGCGATGGCGGCCGGCCTCACGACCTTGCGCCTGATCAGCCGCCCGGGCTTCCACGCCGAGCTGAGCGACTACACCAGCCGCCTGCTCGATGGCCTGCAACAGCGCGCCGATGCCGCCGGCATTCCGTTCGTGACCACGCAGGCAGGCGGCATGTTCGGCCTGTACTTCAGCGGCGCCGACGACATCGTCACGTTCGATGATGTGATGGCTAGCGACGCGAAGCTGTTCGGCCGCTTCTTCCACCTGATGCTCGAAGGCGGCGTGTACCTGGCGCCGAGCGCATTCGAAGCCGGCTTCACCTCGATCGCCCACGGCGAAGCCGAGTTGAAACTGACATTGGATGCCGCCGAACGCGCATTTGCCGCACTGAAGTAATGCTGCGCCGCTGACGTTGGCGATTGCCAGCGTCAGCTTTCACCTACATCCCCGGGTCTTTTCCTACTCATCTGCCGATAATCCCGCGCAAACCGGGCGATATATTCCCCGCGCAGCAGAAAAACGAGTAAAGACTTTGTAAGGTTGGCCCTGCTTATTTCATAATGCGCGCTTATTGGATCCCTCGATGGGTCCGCGCGCCCTCCAGAGGTAAGTCGATTCCCATGAACCGCACCGGCCGCGCCCTTGCACTGGGCTGCCTGTTGCTCCTTCAGCCCCTGCTCGCGCTCGCACAAGCAGGCGGCAACTCGTTGTTAATCCCAGCGATGGGTCGTTGCACCCTCAATACCCAGCCGCAAGACCTGGCACAGGCGCTCGCCGCCTGCGAGAAAGCGTCGGATGAGGGGGATGCGCAAGCGCAATACGAGTTGGGTGAGTTTTACTACGACGGCAAAAACAACCCGCGCGACCTCAAATTGGCCCTGGCCTACTTCGAAAAGGCCTCGCTGCAAGGCCACGCCCAGGCGCAATTCAAACTCGGCACCATGTTCTTCCACGGCGAAGGCGTACCGGCCAATAACGTTCAGGCGTATATCGTGCTGAAAATGGCGGCGGTCAATGGCGCTGAAGAGGCGCTGGATACGGCGGATGAAGTCGCCGAGAAAATGCCTCGCGAAGAACTTGAGGTAGCGACTCAAGTGCTTGGGCAAATATTTCGTAAATACCTGATGGAATTGCAAAGCGCCGACGGGCGTACGCCTTTCTCACCACTTCCCTGATTTCTGCGTTGTTCTGACTGGCCCATTCGCGAGCAAGCCCGCTCCCACATTGGATCTTCAGTGAACACAATATTTGTGAGCGCCATAGATTAACTGTGGGAGCGGGCTTGCTCGCGAAAGGGGCGACTCGGTCTTGAGGCTTACTTCTCAGGCATCGGCATCGGAAACGGCATGACATTGCCGACCGCGCCGCGGGCTTCGCTGATTTTCGGTGTGCCAAGACGCTCGACTTCGTCGATGCGCACGATCGAATGCATCGGCACAAAACTGCGCACAACACCTTCGAACTGAGCCTTGAGCTTCTCTTCGCTCGGGTCGACGACCACTTGCGTGCGCTCGCCAAAGACGAACTCTTCCACTTCCAGGAAGCCCCACAGATCACTTTGATAGATCTGCTTGGCATACATTTCGTACACCTGGCCCTGGTTGAGGAAAATCACCTTGTAGATTGGAGCTTCACGTTTGGTCATGGTGGGCGAGCAACACATCGGGGGATAAAAATGAGGGCGCGAACTATAGCATAGCCACCGGACGCGCAGCGGTAGGAACCTGGGTACATGTTCCCTATAATGCGCGGTTCTTTGAATCACGTGATGACTGTATCCATGGCCAAGAAGCTTTACATCGAAACCCACGGTTGCCAGATGAACGAGTACGACAGCTCGCGCATGGTCGATCTGCTGGGTGAACATCAGGCCCTGGAAGTCACCGCTCGCGCTGAAGACGCCGACGTGATCCTCCTCAACACCTGTTCGATCCGCGAACGCGCCCAGGACCGGGTGTATTCCCAGCTTGGTCGCTGGCGCGAACTGAAACTGGCGAACCCGGAAATGGTGATTGCCGTCGGCGGTTGCGTGGCCAGCCAGGAAGGCGCCGCCATCCGCGATCGCGCCCCGTATGTCGACGTGGTGTTCGGTCCGCAAACCCTGCACCGCCTGCCGGAAATGATCGATGCCGCCCGCGCCACCAAATTGCCGCAAGTCGACGTCTCGTTCCCGGAAATCGAAAAATTCGACCACTTGCCGGAGCCGCGCATCGACGGCCCGAGCGCTTACGTGTCAGTCATGGAAGGTTGCAGCAAGTACTGCACGTTCTGCGTGGTGCCCTACACCCGTGGCGAAGAAGTCAGCCGACCGTTCGATGACGTGATTGCCGAAATCATCCACCTCGCGGAAAACGGCGTGCGTGAAGTGACGCTGTTGGGCCAGAACGTCAACGGCTATCGCGGCACCACCCACGACGGTCGTCTGGCGGATCTGGCCGAGTTGATTCGTGTCGTCGCGGCTGTCGATGGCATCGACCGGATTCGCTACACCACGTCCCATCCGCTCGAATTCTCCGACAGCCTGATCCAGGCTCACGCCGAAGTGCCGGAGTTGGTGAAACACCTGCACTTGCCGGTGCAATCCGGTTCGGACCGCATTCTTTCGGCGATGAAGCGCAACCACACGGCGCTGGAATACAAATCCAAACTGCGCAAGTTGCGCGCCGCCGTGCCAGGGATCTGCATCAGCTCGGACTTTATCGTCGGCTTCCCCGGTGAGACCGAAAAAGACTTCGAACAGACCATGAAGCTGATCGAAGACGTTGGTTTCGACTTCTCCTATTCGTTTGTCTACAGTCAGCGCCCAGGCACGCCGGCGGCCGATCTGGCCGACGAAACGCCGGAAGAGCTGAAAAAAGAACGCCTGAACGCCCTGCAACATCGCCTGAACCAGCAAGGTTTCGAGATCAGCCGACAAATGGTCGGTTCGATCCAGCGGATTCTGGTCACCGATTATTCGAAAAAAGACCCCGGCGAGTTGCAAGGCCGGACCGAGAATAACCGGATCGTCAACTTCCGCTGCGACAATCCAACCCTGATCGGCCAATTCGCTGACGTGCACATCGATGCAGCGCAGCCGCACTCGCTGCGGGGTTCGCTGATCCCGTAACACCACATTCCCCCCCTGTGGGAGCGGGCTTGCTCGCGAAGGCGGTGTGTCAGATACATCAATGTCGACTGACACACCGCCTTCGCGAGCAAGCCCGCTCCCACAGAGACGGTGTTTGTCCTTGCGATATTTAAGAGCTTTCGCACCCGCGCCACTGGCGTTATCCTTGATTTCATCTTAATTGCCCCAGGGCGGCTAAATACGACCTTGAACGCACCCATAGAACCACATCGTTTCATCCTCGAGCCCTTTGAGGCTCGCCGCTTCGCCAATCTGTGCGGGATGTTCGACGAGCACCTGCGCTTGATCGAGCAACGCCTGACCATCGAGATCCGCAACCGCGGAAACCAGTTCGAGCTGATCGGCGACCCCAAACACACCACCTCCGCGGAAAACCTCCTGCGCCGCCTGTACCGGGAAACCAAGGGTACCGAGCTGTCGCCAGACATGGTTCACCTGTTCCTGCAGGAATCGGCCGTCGAAGAGCTGGACAACGTTTCCCCGTCCGAACCCTCCGTAGCCCTGCGCACCAAGAAAGGCATGATTCGCCCTCGCGGCTTGAATCAGCTGCGCTACGTGAAGGAAATCCTCGGTAACGACATCAACTTCGGCATCGGCCCGGCCGGCACCGGCAAGACCTATCTGGCCGTTGCCTGCGCGGTAGACGCGCTGGAGCGCGAGCAGATTCGACGCATCCTGCTGGTGCGCCCGGCGGTTGAAGCGGGCGAAAAGCTCGGCTTTCTGCCCGGCGACCTCTCGCAAAAAATCGACCCGTACCTGCGTCCGCTCTACGACGCACTCTACGAGATGCTCGGCTTCGAATACGTCGCCAAGCTGATCGAGCGCCAAGTGATTGAAGTCGCGCCGCTGGCCTACATGCGCGGTCGCACACTGAACAACAGCTTCATCATCCTCGACGAAAGCCAGAACACCACCGTCGAGCAGATGAAGATGTTCCTGACCCGTATCGGCTTCGGCTCCACTGCGGTCATCACCGGTGACATTACTCAGGTCGACCTGCCGAAAGGCACCAAATCCGGGCTGCACCACGTGATCGAAGTGCTGAAAGACGTGCCGGGCATCAGCTTCACCCATTTCAAGCCAAAAGACGTTGTACGCCACCCATTGGTCCAGCGGATCGTCGAAGCCTACGAGCGCTTCGAGAATCGCGTAGACGAAACGCAAAAGGACAGTCGCCGCGATGCTTGAGCTTGATCTGCAACTCGCTACCGAAGCGCCCGCCCCCAGCGAAGCCGAGTTCCGCCTATGGTGCGAACTGGCCCTGCGCCAGCGCACCGCCGACTCCGAGATGACCATTCGCCTGGTCGACGAAGCCGAAGGCCGCGAACTGAACCACACCTGGCGGCAGAAGGATTACGCCACCAACGTGCTGTCGTTTCCCGCCGATGTGCCGGACGAGTTTCTCGATATCCCGCTGCTGGGCGATCTGGTGATCTGCGTGGCGGTGGTCGAGCGCGAAGCCGCTGAACAAGGCAAGGAACTGAAGGCCCACTGGGCACATCTGGTCATTCACGGCTGCTTGCATCTGCTCGGTTACGACCATATAGATGACGATGAAGCCGAAGAAATGGAAGCTCTGGAACGAACGTTGCTTGCAGAGTTGGGCTATCCCGATCCGTACGCGGACGACGAAATTGAAACATCCCCTATCGTGACAACAAAGGATTCAGAGTAATCGCTATGAGCGAAGATCGATCGAGCAACGGGCAGAAGTCATGGCTGGGTAAACTCACCCAGGCTTTTGCCCACGAGCCGAAGAACCGTAAGGAGCTGCTGGAGCTTCTGCGCGACGCACATCAAAACAAGTTGCTGGACAGCGAAGCGCTGGCCATCGTCGAAGGCGCCATTCAGGTTGCGGATCTGCAAGTACGGGACATCATGGTCCCACGCTCGCAGATGATCAGCATCAAGGCGACCCAGACACCCCGCGAGTTTTTGCCTGCCGTGGTCGACTCGGCTCACTCCCGTTACCCGGTCATCGGCGAAAGCCACGATGACGTGATGGGCGTGTTGCTGGCCAAGGACTTGCTGCCGTTGATCCTCAGGGAGAACGGCGACAGCTTCAACATCAAGGACCTGCTGCGCCCGGCCACCTTCGTGCCCGAGTCCAAGCGCCTGAATGTGCTGCTGCGCGAGTTCCGCGCCAACCACAACCACATGGCCATCGTCATCGATGAGTACGGCGGCGTGGCGGGTCTGGTGACCATCGAAGACGTGCTGGAACAGATCGTCGGCGACATCGAAGACGAGCATGACGTCGAGGAAGACAGCTACATCAAGCCGCTGCCCAGCGGTGATTTCCTGGTCAAGGCCCTGACGCCGATCGAGAACTTCAACGAGTTTTTCGACAGCGAATTCTCCAACGATGAATTCGACACCGTTGGCGGCCTGGTGATGAGCGCGTTCGGACACTTGCCGAAACGCAACGAAATCACTGAAATCGGCCCTTATCGCTTCCGTATCCTCAATGCGGACAGCCGCCGGATTCACTTGCTGCGCCTGACACCCATTGCCCGTTAAGGATTGACATGCTCCGCGTAACCCGCCCCGGCTGGCCCGGTAACCTGCTGGCCGTGGCGGCCGGTGCACTCACCACCCTGGCCCTGGCGCCGTTCGATATCTGGCCGTTGGCGTTGCTGGCGGTCGGCTTCTTTTACGCCGGTTTACGCGAACTGAACCCCCGCCAGGCCCTGGGCCGTGGCTGGTGCTTTGGCTTCGGCCTGTTTGGCGCCGGCACCAGCTGGATCTATTACAGCATCCACAACTTTGGCGGCGCATCGGTGCTGCTGGCCGGGTTCCTGATGCTGCTCTTCACCGCGGCGATTGCCTGGTTCTTCGCCCTGCCCGCCTGGATCTGGGCGCGCTGGTTGCGTCGCAACGAAGCACCGCTGGCCGATGCCATGGCGTTCGCAGCGCTGTGGGTAGGCCAGGAAGCCTTTCGTGGCTGGTTCCTCACCGGTTTCCCGTGGCTTTACTCCGGTTACAGCCAGCTCGACGGCCCGCTGGCCGGGCTCGCACCCGTGGGCGGAATGTGGCTGGTGTCCTTCACCCTGGCCTTGACGGCCGCACTGATCTACAACGCTTCACGCCTGATCAAGACGGGTCGCAAAGGCTTTATTGCGGCGGGTGTGCTGTTGCTGGTCGGCCCTTGGGGCGCCGGCATCGCGCTCAAAGGCCATGCCTGGACCAGCCCGGCCGGCGCACCGCTGAGTGTCGCGGCGATTCAAGGCAATATCGAACAAAGCATGAAATGGGACCCGGCGCAGCTCAACGCGCAACTGGCGCTGTACCGCGATATGAGTTTCAGCTCCAAGCGTGTCGACCTGCTGATCTGGCCGGAAACCGCGATCCCGGTGCTCAAGGAATCCGCCGCAGGCTACCTGGACATGATGGGGAAATTCGCTTCCGAGCGGGACTCGGCAATGATTACCGGCGTCCCCATTCGCGAAGTCGTGCGTCACGAGAAGCGCTTTTTCAACGGCATCACCGTGATCGGCGAAGGCGATGGTACTTACCTCAAGCAGAAGCTGGTGCCGTTCGGCGAATACGTGCCATTGCAGGACGTACTTCGCGGACTGATTGCCTTCTTTGACCTGCCGATGTCTGACTTCGCCCGCGGCCCCGCCGATCAGGCGATGCTGCAAGCCAAGGGCTTTCAGATCGCGCCGTTCATCTGCTACGAAGTGGTTTATCCGGAATTTGCCGCCAGCCTCGCGGCTCGCAGCGATCTGTTGCTGACCATCAGCAACGACACCTGGTTCGGCAAATCCATCGGCCCGCTGCAACACTTGCAGATGGCGCAGATGCGCGCGCTTGAGGCCGGTCGCTGGATGATCCGCGCCACCAACAACGGCGTGACCGGCCTGATCAACCCCTTCGGCCAGATCACCACGCAGATCCCGCAGTTCGAACGCGGCATCCTGTACGGCGAAGTGGTGCCGATGCACAACCTGACGCCATACCTGCAATGGCGCTCGTGGCCGCTGATCATTGTTTGCGTGTTGTTGTTTGGCTGGGCATTGATCGCCAACCGGATGGCGAAAACCGTTTAAAAGCTTCGCGAGCAAGCCCGCTCCCACATTCGACCGCATTTCTCTGAGAGAACGCGGTTACCTGTGGGAGCGGGCTTGCTCGCGAAGGCGGCATCACCGGCACCGAATCAATCAGCCGCGACATCCCCTCGATAGAACAACCGATACCCCACCTGCCCCACCGCCTCATTCAACAATTGCCCGCTCTGCCAGATCGACTTGAATTCCGGCATCCAGCCGCCCAGCGGTCGCGCATTGTCTACGCCCAAGAACCCTACAGGCGCCGCCACCACCTCAAATCCTGCCTTCTGGAAACTCGAGACCGCCCGTGGCATGTGCCAGGCCTGAGTCACGACCACAACGCGCTTGATCCCTTGTGGCAGCAACACTTCGGCACTGAACTGCGCGTTTTCCCAAGTCGTACGGCTGCGCCCTTCCTGCCAACGCACGGTGACGCCGAAATCATCGAGCAACGAGTCCGCCATCAATTTGGCTTCTGTCGGTGGTGTGCCGTAATGCAGGCCGCCACTGGTCAACACCGGCAGGCCGGACGCCTTGGCCAGTCGCGCCGCATAACGCTCGCGCTCCAGCGCAACACCGGTCGGCTGGTCTGCCCCCCAGGCCGGATCACCACGCTCCCGTCCCGCACCGAGCACGATAATCGCGTCGGCGCGCTGCCCCAGCATTGCCCATTCCTCGCGCGCCAGCGGCGGTTCACGCTCAAGGGCCGCCGCGCTCCACTGCACCACCACCGGCAAACTCATCAACCAGAAGCCGCCCACGCCCAATACAAAGCACACACCCGCAAGCCGCGGTCTTGAGCGGCGAAACCACCAGGCAAGCACCAGTAACAGCAATAAAATGCCGGGCGGTAGCAGAAGTTGTTTTACGAAGTAACGAAAAGGCATCGAGCATCTCCTGAAGATGCCCGAAGCCTAAGTGGATTGATGCAATGCGACAACAAATGCGAAAGGACTATGCTTCAAAAAAGCCATACGTCAGGGGTTCAAGCGCCCTTACTTGAATTGCAGAGACCGGATCTTTACCGCATCCCTGCCGGGTGTCTTGTCCTTGAGCCAGATGATCTTGGCCGAACGTGGTGCGTCGAGTTGCTTCACTGCTTCTGACAAGCATCCGTGTGTTTCACGTTCACTGCGGTCCAGATACGCCTTGACCAGTGCAAATTCTGCGGGGCTCAGGCCACGCAACTCCAGCTCAAGGGGACGTTCATCGCGCAACCGGTCAGCAGTTTTTGCCGCGTCCAGGGCCATTCCCAGACGATCGATCAGTCTTTCGTACAGCTCCGGTTTTGTAACTTCTTGCTGTGAATCAACCATCCCTCACCTCATTGAAGATAAGACTCGCTCCCCATTTAGAGCTTAGCTTCCATGAACAAACCGGCTGAACGCCGCGACCAACGGCCCTCGCAGCCATTTCTGCAAGACGCGCGGCAGTAATCAGGGTTTCCCTCGGTAGAGTGCGGTCATGTATGCTACGGCGCTTCCTGTAACTCCACTTCCAGCTCGCTTGGGCACCGCAACGCCGATTTGGCGTGATCACCGTCCAGCGTCGCATTGAAGAGGATTAGGCCACCCCTATTCAGTTCAAAAGTAGCCATGCACGAACAATATCAGCCCCGTGAAATCGAAGCCGCCGCCCAGTCGTTCTGGGACGAGCAAAAGTCCTTTGAAGTCAGTGAACAGCCAGGCAAGGAGACTTTCTATTGCCTGTCGATGTTCCCTTACCCCAGCGGCAAGCTACACATGGGGCACGTGCGCAACTACACCATCGGCGACGTGATCTCCCGCTATCAGCGCATGCAAGGCAAAAACGTTCTGCAACCCATGGGTTGGGACGCCTTCGGCATGCCGGCGGAAAACGCCGCGATGAAGAACAACGTAGCGCCCGCCAAGTGGACCTACGAAAACATCGCCTACATGAAAACCCAGCTGCGCAGCCTGGGCCTGGCGGTGGACTGGTCCCGCGAGGTGACCACCTGCAAGCCGGATTATTACCGTTGGGAACAATGGCTGTTCACTCGCCTGTTCGAAAAAGGTGTGATTTACAAGAAAAGCGGCACCGTGAACTGGGACCCGGTCGACCAGACCGTTCTGGCCAACGAGCAGGTGATCGACGGCCGCGGCTGGCGTTCCGGCGCGCTGATCGAAAAGCGCGAAATCCCGATGTACTACTTCAAGATCACCGCTTACGCGGATGAGCTTCTGGAGAGTCTCGACGAGCTGACCGGCTGGCCTGAACAGGTCAAGACCATGCAGCGCAACTGGATCGGCAAATCCCGCGGCATGGAAGTGCAGTTCCCGTACAACGTCGACTCCATCGGCGAAACCGGTGCACTGAAAGTCTTCACCACCCGTCCGGACACCCTGATGGGCGCGACCTACGTTGCTGTGGCCGCCGAACACCATCTGGCGACCCTGGCCGCGCAGAACAACCCTGAGCTGCAAGCGTTCATCGCTGAATGCAAGGGCGGCAGCGTCGCCGAAGCCGACGTCGCCACTCAAGAGAAAAAAGGCTTGCCGACTTCGCTGTTCGTCGAGCACCCGCTGACCGGTGAGAAGCTCCCGGTGTGGGTCGCCAACTACGTGCTGATGCACTACGGCGATGGCGCGGTCATGGCGGTCCCGGCGCACGACGAACGTGATTTCGAGTTCGCCCACAAGTACAACCTGCCGATCAAATCCGTGGTGCGCACCAGTTCCGGTGACACCAACCCGTCCCCGTGGCAAGACGCCTACGGCGAGCACGGCACGCTGATCAATTCCGGCGAGTTCGACGGCCTCGACTTCGAAGGCGCCTTCGATGCCATGGAAGTCGCGCTGATCAAGAAAAACCTCGGTGCCTCTCGCACCCAGTTCCGCCTGCGCGACTGGGGCATCAGCCGCCAGCGTTACTGGGGCTGCCCGATTCCGATCATCCACTGCGATACCTGCGGTGATGTGCCGGTCCCGGAAGATCAGTTGCCCGTTGTGTTGCCGGAAGACGTTGTACCGGACGGCGCGGGTTCGCCGCTGGCGCGCATGCCGGAGTTCTACGAGTGCACTTGCCCGAAATGCGGCGCACCGGCCAAGCGTGAAACCGACACCATGGACACGTTCGTCGAGTCCTCGTGGTACTACGCCCGTTACGCCTCGCCGCACTATCAAGGTGGCTTGGTGGAAAAAGCCGCGGCCGACCATTGGTTGCCGGTTGATCAGTACATCGGCGGTATCGAACACGCGATTCTTCACCTGCTCTACGCGCGCTTCTTCCACAAGCTGATGCGCGACGAAGGCCTGGTGAGCTCCAACGAACCGTTCAAGAACCTGCTGACCCAGGGCATGGTGATCGCCGAGACTTACTATCGTCGCGAAGCCAACGGTGCTTACACCTGGTTCAACCCGGCGGACGTCGAACTCGAACGCGACAGCAAGGCCAAGGTCATCAGCGCGAAGCTGATCGCCGACGGCCTGCCGGTGGAAATCGGCGGCACCGAGAAGATGGCCAAGTCAAAGAACAACGGCGTCGACCCACAGTCGATGATTGACCAGTTCGGCGCAGACACCTGCCGCCTGTTCATGATGTTCGCCTCGCCACCTGACATGAGCGCGGAATGGTCCGACTCCGGAGTAGAAGGTTCGCACCGCTTCCTCAAGCGCGTCTGGCGTCTGGCTCAAGCGCACGTGACTCAGGGCCTGCCGGGCAAACTGGACGTCGCCAGCCTGAACGACGAGCAGAAAGCCATTCGCCGTTCGATCCACCTGGCTATCAAGCAGGCCAGCCACGACGTCGGCCAGAACCACAAATTCAACACCGCCATCGCTCAGGTGATGACGCTGATGAACGTGCTGGAAAAAGCCGCACAGGCTACCGAACAGGATCGCGCGCTGATTCACGAAGGTCTGGAAAGCGTGACGCTGCTGCTGGCTCCGATCACCCCGCACATCAGCCACGAGCTGTGGAATCAACTGGGTCACGCTGAGCCTGTGATCGACGCCGGTTGGCCGGTGCTGGACGACAGCGCACTGGTGCAGGACAGCCTGACACTGGTTATCCAGGTCAACGGCAAGCTGCGTGGCCAGATCGAAATGCCGGCCAGCGCGACGCGTGAAGAGATCGAAGCCGCTGCCCGTATCAACGAAAACGTGCTGCGTTTCGTCGACGGCCTGACTATTCGTAAAGTGATCGTAGTGCCCGGGAAACTGGTCAATATCGTCGCCAGCTAATTGGATCAGGCGCCAGGTGAGCCTGGCGCCGAGTAAAACCTTTCGGGCCGCACGGTCGGCCCACATGGTTTCAAGGGGAGCAACAAGATGATCAAACGCAATTTGCTGGTGATGGGCCTTGCGGTCCTGTTGAGCGCCTGCGGTTTCCAGCTGCGCGGCACTGGCACCTATGAACTCGCCTTCAAGGAACTCGACCTGAGTGCACGCAACTCCTACGGCGAAACCGTGACCATGATGCGTCAGTTGCTGGAAAGCAGCGGTGTCAATATCCACACGGGCGCGCCTTACAAACTGGTGCTGTCCGATGAGCAGGAAAGCCAGCGCATTCTCAGCTATGCGGGCGCCGGCCGTACTGGCGAGTACCAGGTGACCACAGTACTCAACTACGACATCCGTGGTGAGCACGACCTGCCGTTGCTGAGCGACAAGCTCGAAGTACAGAAAGTCTTTATCCACGACGGCAACAACCTGGTGGGTTCCGACCAGGAAGCCAAGGATGCTCGCAAGGAGATCCGTCGCGAACTGGTTCAACGCCTGATGCTGCGCTTGCAGCAGTTGTCCCCGGCTCAGCTGGATCACATGCAACAGACCGCCGAGGCCAAGGCCAAGGCTGACGCTGCGGCACTGGAAGCCGCGCAAAAGGCTGAAGCGGAAACGCCGCGTCAGTCGCCCATCGAAATCCCGCAGCAGCAGTAAGACTTACGGGGCGCTCAGGCGCCCCGTTCGCCCTCTCTTATGAAACTCGCCCCCGCCCAACTCGCCAAGCACCTGCAAGGCACTCTCGCGCCGGTCTACGTCATCAGTGGCGACGACCCGTTGCTGTGCCAGGAAGCCGCCGACGCGATTCGTGCAGCCGCTCGGCAACAAGGTTTCGACGAACGTCAGGTGTTCGCCGCCGACGCCAGTTTTGACTGGGGGACGTTGCTGCAAGCCGGCGCGAGCATGTCGTTGTTCGCGGAAAAACGCCTCCTGGAACTGCGTTTGCCATCTGGCAAACCCGGTGACAAAGGGGCGGCCGCGTTCATCGAGTACTGCTCGCGACCGGCTGAAGACACCGTGTTGCTGATCAGCCTGCCGAAACTCGACGGCAGCGCGCAGAAAACCAAGTGGGGCAAGGCGCTGGTCGAAGGCCAGCACACCCAGTTCGTGCAAATCTGGCCGGTGGACGCCAACCAGTTGCCGAGCTGGATCCGCCAGCGCTTGTCCCAGGCCGGGCTCTCCGCCAGCCAGGACGCCGTCGAACTGATCGCCGCGCGCGTCGAAGGCAACCTGCTGGCCGCCGCCCAGGAAATCGAAAAACTCAAACTGATGGCCGAAGGTGGGCAGATCACCGTCGAGACCGTGCAAGCGGCGGTGGCCGACAGCGCGCGTTTCGATGTCTTCGGGCTGACCGACGCGATTCTCAACGGTGAAGCAGCGCATGCCCTGCGCATGCTTGAAGGGCTGCGCGGTGAAGGTGTCGAGCCGCCGGTGATTCTTTGGGCTTTGGCCCGTGAACTGCGTCTGCTGGCCAATATTTCCCTGCAATACAGTCAGGGCGTGCCGCTGGACAAAGCCTTCAGCTCTGCCCGACCGCCGGTCTGGGACAAGCGCAAACCGCTGATGAGCAAAGCCCTGCAACGCTACTCGGCGCAACGCTGGGCGCAGCTGTTGCTGGAAGCCCAGCGTATCGACGCACAGATCAAGGGCCAGGCTGCGGGTTCGCCGTGGATGAGCTTGAGCCGGTTGTCGTTGTTGATGGCTGGGCAGCGGCTGACATTGCCTGCCGAGTAAGGCGTTCGATCGCATAACGGCAATTCGCTGTAGGAGCGAGCTTGCTCGCGAAGGACGTCAACGATGATGCGGGCATCCTGACAGACCGCAGTGCCCTCGGGTTCTTCGCGAGCGAGCTCGCTCCTACAGCGAAGGCGTCCGAAAGGTCCTACGCAATGTGGGGTCTAGACAGAACCTAAACTTCGGCAGATCATTTCCCCCCGCAAAACCCACTCAATCGAGAGATCTGATCATGAGCAAAAAGCCATCCAGGAATGGCCATAACAAGGCCAAATCCATCATCGCCCAGCCACTGTTCCGCAGCCGTCAGGAACGAGCCGGCAAGGGCAAAGGCAGCTACCGCCGCGAAGCCTTCCAGTCTGACAACTGGGAGGCTTCTTACTTTCTGGCGGCCTGAAAGGCAAGCCATCGCTCAACATGTTAAGGTCTGCACCTGATTCGTATTCCCTGGACCCGTGCATGCCCTTTTGTATTTCCCGTCGTTGGCACCTGCGCCAATTGATAGCTGCCTCCAGCCTCGTTCTGCTTGTCGCCTGCGCGGAAAAACCGACCGCCGCCGACGCCCAACCGCTTCAGACCCTCCCCGTCGCGTCAGCCCCTGCGGTGATTCCGCCCGTGGTGCCGACCGGTGAGAACCTCGACATCCAGCCCACCCAGACCTTCGCCGAATGGCAGGCGGGTTTCCGCAAGGATGCGCTGGCCGCCGGCATCCGCGCCGACCTGTTTGATCGCGCCTTCGCCAATGTCAGCCTGGACACCAGCGTGATCCGTGCCGACCGCAGCCAACCGGAATTTTCCCGCCCGGTGTGGGAGTACCTCGACGGCGCCCTGTCGCCGCTGCGGGTGCGCAAAGGTCAGGCGCTGGTCAGCCAGTACGCGGACATCCTGCAAAGCATCGAGCAGCGCTACGGCGTCGATCGTCAGGCACTGGTCGCGGTGTGGGGCATGGAGAGTAACTTCGGTCAGTTCCAAGGTAGCAAGTCGGTGATCAACTCCCTGGCGACCCTGGCCTATGAAGGCCGACGCCCAGGCTTCGCCCACGCGCAATTGATCGCAGCCCTGCAGATCCTGCAACAGGGCGATATCGAGCCGGAGCAGATGCTCGGTTCCTGGGCTGGCGCCATGGGCCAGACCCAGTTCATCCCGACCACCTACAACACCCATGCGGTGGACTTCGATGGCGACGGTCGCCGCGACATCTGGGGCAGCTCCGCCGACGCCCTGGCCTCGACCGCTCACTACCTGCAAAGCTCTGGCTGGCAGAGAGGTCAGCCATGGGGCTTTGAAGTTCAGCTACCGGGCAGCTTCAACTACGTGCTGGCCGATGGCACGATCCGCAAGAGTGTCGCCGAATGGCAGCAACTGGGCGTGACGCTGCCTAACGGCGGACAGGTTCCAGCGGGCTCCGAACACCTGTCCGCGGCGCTGTTGCTGCCGGCGGGTTATCGCGGCCCGGCGTTCCTGGTGCTCGACAACTTCCGTGCGATTCTCAAGTACAACAACTCCTCGTCCTACGCGTTGGCCGTCAGTTTGCTGTCCGAGCGCTTCAACGGCGCGGGCCTGATCAACGGCGCCTGGCCGAAGGATGATCTGCCGCTGAGCCGTACCGAGCGGATCGAGCTGCAAAATCTGCTGAGCGCGCAGAAATACGACGCGGGCACGGCCGATGGCATTATCGGCGCCAACACCCGCAAAGCGATCCGCAGTGCGCAGCAGTCGTTTGGCTGGCCGGCGGACGGGTATCCGACGCACAAGTTGCTTGAAGGTCTGCGTAACCGATAGTCAGTTGAACGGCTGATACCGCCTTCGTCGGAACGCCGCCCGGAGCAAGCCCGCTCCCACACTTAACCGCGTTCTTGCATGGAAACACGGTCGAAGGTGGGAGCGGGCTTGCTCGCGAAGACTGACTACCAGTCGATGAAACTCTATCGCCTGGTTACAACATCCTGCTCCAACACCAACTCCTTGTTCCCCGCATCCAGCCTCACCAACGCCCCCATCGGCAACGTCAGGTTCGGATCGCAATGCCCGCTCCGCCACCCCGACAGCACCGGTATCCGAAACGGTTCAAAGGTCTGCTTGAGCAATCGCTCCAGCGCAACCGCATCAACACCGGCCACATCCCCCACCAGCACCCCGCGCAACTTGCCCAGCGTCCCCGCGAGACGAAGCTGAGTCAGCAGCCGATCAATGCGATACAACGGCTCGTTGATGTCCTCAATGAACAGGATGACGCCCTCGGCATCAATCTCATAAGGCGTGCCCATGGTTGCGGCAATCATCGCCAGATTGCCGCCCAGCAAGCGGCCGTGCGCGATGCCAGGCTCGATGGTGGTCAACGGATAGGCCACCGGGTGCGTCAACACACTGCCCGCCTTCACCTGTCCTCTGAGCATGTTGAAAAACGAGGCCTCGGTAGGCTTTTGCTTGTCCCCCAACAGGTCAGCATTGAGCAACGGACCATGAAAGGTCACGAACCCCGCGTAACGGCTGATCGCCAGGTGCAACGCAGTGATGTCGCTGTAGCCGATGAACGGCTTGACGTTGTTTTGCAGCAACTCGAAATCGATGCGATCGAGAAAACGCGGTGTGCCATAACCGCCGCGCAGGCAAATGATTGCATCGACTTCACAGTCGGCGAACGCCGCGTGCAGGTCATTGAGGCGTACATCGTCGCTGCCGGCCAGGTAGCCGTCCTGCTTGTAGACACCGGGAAAGATTCGCAGTGCGTAACCGCGAGCCCGCATCCAGGCAATGGCTTTGTCGGTGTCCAGCGCAGCGGGGCCGGCGGGCGCGATCACGCCGATCAGCCCTTCCCGGGGCAAGGCCGGAACCGGCGTATGTGGAAACAGTGTGTGGGTCGGTCGAACGGTCATCCATGAATCTCCCTGCGCGAAATCTTCAGCACACAGTAGTCAGGAACGGGGACAAACAGAAGAGGGTCAATCGCCCCGCAGGTTGCAGGAAAAGACTGTAGTTGCCGTAGGCACGACTAATAAAAAAAAGCCCGCAAGGTTGAAAAACCTTGCGGGCGTTTTGTTACAAGGACGACATCAATTCAGCTTTAACCAGCTTCGCCTGCTCGTCAGCGTGGTACGAAGAACGCACCAGCGGGCCGGAAGCGACGTTCTTGAAGCCCATTTTGTAACCTTCCTCGGCGAACCAAGCGAAGGTGTCCGGGTGCACGAAACGCTGCACCGGCAAGTGGCTGCGGGACGGTTGCAGGTACTGGCCCAAAGTCAGCATGTCGATGTCGTGTTCGCGCATGCGCTTCATGACTTCGATGACTTCTTCGTCGGTCTCGCCCAGACCCAGCATCAGACCGGACTTGGTCGGAATGTGCGGCATCATCTGCTTGAAGCGTTGCAGCAGGGTCAGCGACCACTGGTAGTCCGAACCCGGACGCGCAGCCTTGTACAGGCGCGGCACGGTTTCCAGGTTGTGGTTGAACACATCCGGCGGCTCGGCAGCGGTGATTTCCAGCGCGACGTCCATACGGCCACGGTA
Source organism: Pseudomonas sp. LBUM1670 (assembly GCF_059695695.1). Taxonomy (NCBI): domain Bacteria; kingdom Pseudomonadati; phylum Pseudomonadota; class Gammaproteobacteria; order Pseudomonadales; family Pseudomonadaceae; genus Pseudomonas; species Pseudomonas sp. LBUM1670. The sequence continues at coordinate 5,044,319 of NZ_CP166783.1, forward strand.
GTCCGGCACCAGCGTTTCGAGCTGCACGTTCGGCGACAGTTTGCGGATTTCGCGGATGCAGTCGGCAAAGTGCTGGGCACCACCGTCACGCAAGTCGTCGCGATCCACCGAGGTGATCACAACGTATTTCAGTTTCAGGTCAGCGATGGCGATGGCCAGGCTTTCCGGCTCATTGACGTCCAGTGGTTTCGGACGGCCGTGGCCAACGTCGCAGAACGGGCAGCGACGGGTACAGATGTCGCCCATGATCATGAACGTCGCGGTGCCGCCGGAGAAGCACTCGCCCAGGTTCGGGCAGGACGCTTCTTCGCACACGCTGTGCAGCTTGTGTTTGCGCAGCAGGGCCTTGATGCGGTCGACTTCCGGGGAAACCGGGATGCGCACGCGGATCCAGTCGGGCTTCTTCGGCAGTTCGGTGGTCGGGATGATCTTCACCGGGATGCGTGCAACCTTCTCGGCGCCGCGCAGCTTGACGCCGGCTTCAACCTTGGCACGCGGGGCCGGACGCTCGGTAACATCCAGCGTCGGGATCATGGTTTGCACTGCATCAGTAGTCATATCAGTCGATTCCGCCCGTTAGGGTCGTCTGCTCAGCATAGTCGAGGTGTTTGACGAGCTGCGCGCGCAGCCGGGCACTTACCTCGGCAAATTCAATCGTTCCTGCGTGATCGCTCAGCTGGGTCATCGCCAGCCCGGCGTAACCGCAGGGATTTATCCGTCGAAACGGTTCCAGGTCCATGTCCACGTTCAGGGCCAGGCCATGAAAGGAGCAACCGTGGCGAATCCGCAAACCCAGGGAAGCGATTTTCGCTCCGTCGACGTAGACACCCGGCGCATCCGGCTTGGCCGCGGCAGTGACGCCGTAACTGGCCAGCAACTCGATCAGGCAATGTTCCATGCGCGTGACGAGGTCACGCACGCCGAAACCGAGCTTGCGTACATCGAGCAACAGGTAGGCCACCAACTGGCCGGGACCGTGATAGGTCACCTGGCCACCGCGATCGACCTGCACCACCGGAATATCGCCCGGCAGCAGCAGGTGCTCGGCCTTGCCGGCCTGGCCCTGGGTGAACACCGGCGGGTGCTCCACCAGCCAGATCTCGTCAGCGGCATCGCTGCCGCGTTCGTTGGTGAAGCGCTGCATCGCATGCCAGACCGGCTCGTAAGCCATCTGGCCAAGCTCGCGAAAGCCCAGCGTGCCAGACATCACAGCACCATGTGCACGAAACCGGTAGCCCGCAACTCGCTGTTGATGTCGTACAGCTGTTCTTGACCGGTGGCGATGATGTGCAGCTGGATGGTTGTGTACTTGCCGTTGGTACTCTGGCGCTCGGCCAGGGTCTTGTGGTCAACGGTCGCGTGTTTCTCAAGGATCGCGATGATCTTGTCCTTGAAACCCACGCCGGTGTCGCCGATCACCTTGATCGGGTAATCCGCGCAGGGGAATTCGATCTTTGGCGCCTTTACTTCGGTGTCTGTCATGGCGTAACGGCCTCGTAAGCCGTGGCAACGGACATGGCCCCGCTCCGGATTGGAGCGGGGCCATGAGAGTCCACACTAATTCAGTTGAACAAGCCGTAGAAGAATAGACGGATGCTATCCCACATGCGACGGAAGATACCACCCTCGTCGACCGCGTCCAGGGCGATCAGGTCAGCGCTGTGCACCACCTTGTCGTCCAGCTTCACTTCGACTTTACCGATCACGTCGCCCTTGGCGATTGGCGCAACCAGTTGCGGGTTCATGGTCATGCTGGCAGCGAGCTTTTTCAGCTGGCCTTTTGGCAGGGTCATGGTCAGGTCTTCAGCCAGGCCGGCCTTGACTTGGTTGGTGCTGCCTTTCCAGACAGGGGCCTGAGCCAGCTCGGCGCCTTTCTGATAGAAGGTCTGGGTTTCGAAGAAGCGGAAACCGTAGGTCAGCAGCTTCTGGGTTTCCGATGCACGAGCCACTTCGCTGTTGGTGCCGAACACCACGGCGATCAGGCGCATGCCATCACGTACGGCCGAAGACACCATGCAGTAGCCGGCTTCGTCGGTGTGGCCGGTTTTCAGACCGTCGACGGTCTTGTCGCGCCACAGCAGCAGGTTGCGGTTAGGCTGCTTGATGCCGTTCCAGAAGAACTCTTTCTGCGAGTAGATCGCGTAGTGAGCCGGGTCTTCGTGGATGATTGCGCGAGCCAGCACGGCCATGTCGTGAGCCGACGAGTAGTGCTCAGGGTTCGGCAGACCGGTCGGGTTCATGAAGTGGCTGTTGGTCATGCCCAGGTCGGCCACGGTTTTGTTCATCATGTCGGCGAAGGCGTCTTCGCTGCCGGCGATGTGCTCGGAGAGCGCAACACTGGCGTCGTTGCCCGACTGAATGATGATGCCGTGCAGCAAGTCGCTGACGGTCACCTGCGTGCCGACCTTGATGAACATCCGCGAACCACCGGTACGCCAGGCGTTTTCGCTGACGGTCACCGGATCGTTTTCGCCGATCTGGCCACGACGGATTTCCAGGGTCGCGATGTAAGCGGTCATCAGCTTGGTCAGGCTGGCAGGCGGCAGACGCTGGTCACCGTTGTTCTCGACCAGCACGTTGCCGCTGCTGGCATCCATGAGCACATAGGCTTTGGCGGCCAGTTGTGGCGGCGACGGCATCATCTCGACCGCGAAAGCGGCAGGCGAGAGGAGCAGCGGGACTAGAAGGCACAGGCGTTTGGCAAAGGTGGTGATGTTCATCCGTCTCTCGAAATCGCTAATGGAAACTGCCCGAGGGCAAAACTAATCAGACAGCTTAATAACGAGCTGTCACGTGTTCAGTCGTTCACTCTCAACCCTTGCCGGGCTTTTGTTCTTCAACGAGCCAACAACCAGGTTCACCCCCCAAACCGCAAGTGAACCCTCAATCAAGTACTACGTATTACTCGGCGGTGACCACGCTCGGTGAACCGAGATTGGCCGTCCGCACGCTGTTCTGCACTTGCTGGATTTCACCCGGCGAGCCGATCGGCCCCAGGCGCACCCGATGCAGTGTCTGTTGATTGCGCACGATCGAACTGATGAACACCGGAGCGCTCACCATCCCGCTGAGCTTCGATCTCAGGAGTTCTGCAGCGTCCGGGTTGGCGAACGCGCCCACCTGCAGATACTGGCCAGAGGCTGGTACAGAAGCGTTTTTTTTTGCATCGATCTGCACGGGCACGACGGCCGCGGCGTGTTGCTGCGGCGGCGGTGTCCATTGTTCGACCGTGCCGGCCGAAGCGGTAATCGTCGGCGCGGTATTCTGCGCGACTTGCGGCTCGTTGAGCATTAAAGGTGCCGGACGGCCTTTGGCCGCCCACCACTGCTGAGGATCGATACCTTCAACCTTGACCCGCGCAGTGCCGGTTTCGGCATAACCGAGTTTCTTCGCGGCGGCGTAGGACAAGTCGATGATGCGGTCCGAGTAGAACGGGCCACGGTCGTTGACCCGCAGGATCACGGTCTTGTTGTTGTCCAGGTTGGTCACCCGAACGTAACTTGGCAGTGGCAAGGTCTTGTGAGCGGCACTCATGCCATACAGGTCATACACCTCGCCATTGGCGGTGTTCTGGCCGTGGAACTTGGTGCCATACCAGGACGCCGTGCCCGAGGCGACGTAGGTCTTGGACTCTTGCAGCGGAAAGTAAGTCTTGCCCAGCACGGTGTACGGGTTGGCCTTGTAAGGACCGGTGTGCAGGGTCGGCGTGGCATCCGGGATGCGCGATACGTCGACGTCCCACCACGGTGCGCCATCTTTGTGGGCGCGGTTGATGTCCAGCCCCGGCGCCGGGCGCACGGCGGTGGAAGAAGACTTCTGTGTCGGCGAGCGGCTGGTCGAACAACTGGCGACCAGCACCGCCAACGCGGCGAATGCCAGCAGCTTCAGGGGTTTATTCATAGGCAATGCCCGCATTACTTGACGCCCCGTGCTTGGACCAGCTGTTCAGACAGTTGATGCACGGCCATGGCGTACATCACGCTGCGGTTATAACGCGTGATCGCGTAAAAATTCGTCAGGCCCATCCAGTATTCAGGGCCATTGTCACCTTCCAGGCGGAATGCCGTGACCGGCATATCATCGCGCAGCGCATCATGACTTGACCACCCCAGCGCCCGCAACTCCCCGACGGTTTTAGTCGGTTCAATGCCGGTGGTCAAACCTTGGTCGATCTGACTGCCACGCACATCGGCGCGGCTGACCACAGGCTCGCCGGACACCCAGCCGTGACGCTTGAAATAACTGGCGACGCTGCCGATGGCATCGTCGGGATTGGTCCAGATATTAATGTGGCCGTCACCGTCGAAATCCACCGCATAGGCGCGGAAACTGCTCGGCATGAACTGCGGCAAGCCCATCGCCCCGGCGTAGGAACCTTTGAGGGTCAGTGGATCGACCTGTTCTTCTCGGGCCAGCAGCAGGAATTCACGTAATTCCTTGCGGAAGAATTCGGCACGGGGAGGATAGTCGAAACCCAGGGTCGACAAGGCGTCGATTACCCGGTAATTGCCGGTATTGCGGCCAAAAAAGGTCTCAACGCCGATGATCGAGACAATCACCTGGGCCGGCACACCGTATTCCTGCTCTGCACGGGCCAGTACCGCCTCGTGCTGCCGCCAGAAATCCACGCCGCGGGCGATGCGGGCGTCGGTGATAAACATCGGGCGATACTCGTTCCACTGCTTCACCCGCTCCGCGGGTTTCGAGATCGCGTCCAGAATCGCCTGTTTGCGCTCGGCTTCGCGGAACACGCCCATCAGCTGTTCACCGGCAAAGCCGTAGTCGCGGGTCATTTCACCGACGAATTCGGCCACCTGGGGGGTGCCTTCGTAATCGCCGGCCAACGCGTCCTGCGCGATGCCAAGGATGCTTACCAGGCTGACCCATGGCGCATTTCGAGTCGCCCAGCCACGCATTACTTGCATTGAAATCTTCACCTTATTCAAACTTGTGCGATCCACTTACGATGGGTATGGATCGACATCAAAACCCCAAACGCTGACAGCAGCGTTACCAGCGAAGTTCCTCCGTAGCTAATGAACGGCAACGGCACCCCCACAACCGGCAACAGGCCACTGACCATACCGATGTTGACGAAAACGTAAACAAAAAACGTCATGGTCAGGCTGCCCGCGAGCAATTTGCCGAACAATGTCTGGGCCTGGGCGGTAATCACCAGCCCACGGCCGATCAATAGCAGGTAAATCAGCAGCAGTGCGCAGATGCCGACCAGACCGAACTCCTCGCCCATGACCGCAATAATGAAGTCAGTGTGGCTTTCCGGCAGGAAGTCCAGGTGGGACTGGGTGCCCAGCAGCCAGCCTTTGCCAAATACGCCGCCGGAGCCGATGGCCGCTTTCGACTGAATGATGTTCCAGCCGGTCCCCAGCGGATCGCTTTCCGGGTCGAGGAACGTCAGGATTCGCTGCTTCTGGTAGTCGTGCATGATGAAGAACCACATCGCCACGGCCACTGGCACGGCCGCGGCCAGCACGCTGAGAATCCAGCGCCAGCGCAGGCCACCCATGAACAAAACAAATGCGCCGCCCGCGAGAATCAGCAACGAAGTGCCCAGGTCGGGCTGGCGCACGATCAGAATGAACGGCAAACCGATCAGAAACAGACTGACGCCCACGTGCTTGAGCTGCGGCGGCAAAGTGCGTTTGGACAAGTACCAGGCAATGGTCGCCGGCATCAGGATCTTCATGAACTCCGAAGGCTGGAAGCGGATCACCCCCGGAATGTTGATCCAGCGCGTGGCGCCCATGGCGTTGTGGCCCATGACGTCCACCACCACCAGCAACAGCACGCCGAGCACATAACCGACCGGCACCCAGCGAGCCATGAAGCGCGGTTCGAACTGGGCGATGACGATCATCGACACCAGGCCGATGCCGAACGACGTGGCTTGTTTGGCCAGCAGATCCCAGCTCTTGCCGCTGGCCGAATACAGGACGAACAGGCTGCCGGCGGCGAGGGTCAGCAGCAGGATCAGCAACGGGCCGTCGATGTGCATGCGTTGCAACAGCGTCGCACGACGACGCATCACATCCTCGCTGGAGAGGATGCGATCGAAATTACTCTTCACGGGCCGTAGCCTCCGCACTGATTGGGCTGGCGTATTCGGCTTTCAGTCGGCCGTCCTGGTCCAGAAGCCAGGCGTCCATGACCTGGCGCACCACCGGCGCGGCGACGCCGGAACCGGATTCGCCGTTCTCGACCATCACCGACACCACGATTTTCGGGTTGTCGGCCGGCGCGAAACCGACGAACAAGGCGTGGTCGCGATGACGCTCCTGAACCTTGGAGCGGTCGTACTTCTCGCCCTGCTTGATCGCGACCACCTGGGCCGTACCACTTTTGCCGGCGATCCGGTATTGCGCGCCGATCGATGCCTTGCGCGCCGTACCGCGAGCACCGTGCATCACTTGCTGCATGCCGTGGTTGACCCTGGTCCAGTCGGACGGGTCGCGCAGGATGATGTCCGGCATCGGATTGTCATCCTTCGGCCGCTCGCCTTCGACGGTCTTGGCCAGGTGCGGACGGTTCCACACACCCTTGTTGGCCACCAGCGCCGTGGCCTGGGCCAGTTGCAGCGGCGTGGATTGCATGTAGCCCTGGCCAATTCCGAGAATCAGCGTTTCGCCCGGGAACCAGGCCTGACGGCGTGTCGCGCGCTTCCATTCCCGCGTAGGCATCAACCCCGGCGACTCTTCGAACATGTCCAGCGACACCTTCTGGCCGATGCCGAACTTGCTCATGTAGGCCGACAGCCGATCAATCCCCAGTTTGTGCGCCAGGTCGTAGAAGTAGGTGTCGTTGGACCGCATGATCGCCGTATCCAGATCGACATAGCCGTCACCGGTGCGGTTCCAGTTCCGGTATTTGTGGTCGTAATTGGGCAACTGGTAATAGCCGGGGTCGTACACCCGGCTCGACGCCGTCACGACACCCGCGTCCAGACCGGCAACCGCCACCGCCGGTTTGATGGTCGAACCCGGCGGGTACAGACCGCGCAACACGCGGTTGAACAACGGGCGGTCAATGGAATCGCGCAGCTCGGAGTAAGCCTTGAAGCTGATGCCGGTGACGAACAGATTCGGGTCGAAACTCGGCTGACTGACCATCGCCAGTACTTCACCAGTCGCCGGGTCCAGCGCCACCACCGCACCACGGCGACCGCCGAGTGCCGCTTCGGCCGCTTCCTGCAACTTGATGTCCAGGCTCAGGACGATGTCCTTGCCGGGAATCGGATCGGTGCGCTTGAGCACGCGCAAGACGCGGCCTCGCGCGTTGGTCTCGACTTCTTCGTAACCCACCTGACCGTGCAACTCGGGTTCGTAGAACCGCTCGATGCCGGTCTTGCCGATGTGGTGCGTGCCGCTGTAATTGACCGGATCGAGGGACTTCAGTTCTTTCTCGTTGATCCGCCCCATGTAACCCACCGAGTGCGCAAAGTGCGCGCCCTGCGGGTAATGCCGCACCAGTTGCGCAACCACTTCCACACCCGGGAGGCGGAACTGGTTCACGGCGATGCGGGCGATCTGCTCTTCGGTCAGCTCGAACAGGATCGGCACCGGCTCGAATGGCCGACGCCCCTGCCGCATGCGCTTCTCGAAAATCACCCGATCCTCGGGCGTCATCTCCAGCACTTCGACGATCACGTCGAGCACTTGCTGCCAGTCGCCGGAACGCTCGCGGGTCATGCTCAGGCTGAAGCTCGGCCGGTTGTCGGCCACCACCACGCCATTACGGTCGAAGATCAGCCCACGCGTTGGCGGAATCGGCTGCACGTGGACGCGGTTGTTTTCCGACAGGGTCGAGTGGTACTCGTACTGGATCACCTGCAGGAAATACAGCCGTGCGATCAGCACGCCGAACAGCGCCACCACCGCAATTGCCCCGAACACGACGCGGCCACGCACCAGACGGGCGTCTTTTTCGTGGTCCTTGATGCGGATCGGCTGGGACATGAGGCAGAACTACTTGTGGTAAGGGTGGCCGGACAGAACTGTCCAGGCACGGTACAGCTGTTCGCCGATCAGAATCCGCACCAGCGGGTGCGGCAACGTCAACGGCGACAACGACCAGCGCTGATCGGCCCGCGCACAGACTTCCGGCGCCAGCCCTTCGGGGCCGCCGACCATGAAATTCACCGTGCGCGAGTCGAGCCGCCAGCGATCGAGTTCGACCGCCAACTGCTCGGTGCTCCAGGGCTTGCCGTGGACTTCGAGGGTGACAACGCGCTCGTTCGGCCCGACCTTGGCCAGCATGGCTTCGCCTTCCTGACGGATGAAGCGTGCCACGTCGGCGTTCTTGCCACGGGTGTTGAGCGGTATTTCCACCAGTTCCAGCGCCAGCTCGGACGGAAGACGCTTGGCATATTCATGCCAGCCTTCTTCCACCCACTTGGGCATGCGTGAACCGACGGCGATCAGTCGCAGTCGCACAGCGTTCCCTTATTGCTGGTCTTTGTTGAGCTTGGTGAAATGCTCATGGGTGTTTTCCGGGCTGTGATGCGCAGCGCTGGCCGAACGGCTCTGCTCTGCACCGGCCCACAGGCGTTCCAGGTCATAGAACTGGCGAGCCGAGGCGGTCATCATGTGCACGATGACGTCGTCCATATCCAGCAACACCCAGTCGCTGTCGCCCTTGCCTTCTTCACCCAGCGGCTTGACGCCCTGGGCTTTGACGGCTTCGCGAACCTTGTCCAGCATCGCGCCGATCTGGCGGTTGGACGTACCGGTGGCGATGATCATGAAGTCAGTGATGCTCTGCTTTTCACGAACGTCGATGACCTGAATGTCCTGGGCCTTGACGTCTTCCAGGGCTGCTACGGCAACCTTGACCAGCTCTTCGCCAGCCAGCTCAGGGCCGGTTGGAGCTTCTACTGGCAGGGGGGCGCTCTTGAATGTGCCTTTGCGCTTTACTTTAGCTACGTCTTTGTCAGTCATATAAAACTCGTTTTGCTCGTATGTTCGGGCGCTTCGCTACACGCATTCACGTGCCTTGAAGCGCACCCTTTTTCAGTTCGACGCACGGTAGAGTCCGTGCGCATCGATGTAGGCCAGGACCGCGTCGGGCACCAGGAAACGTACCGACTTACCGCTGGCCAGCAGTTGACGGATCTGGGTGGCGGATACCGCGAGCGGTGTCTGCCAGACGAATGCAATCTGTCCGCTCGGCCCTTTGAGGGCCAGCGGGTCGCTCACCGAGCGCGCTGCCAGCAGGTTGCGCAAGGCATCCGGCGGTTCGCTGTCGGCATCCGGGCGTTGCAGCACCAGGATGTGGCAATGCTGGAGCAACTCTTCCCAGCGGTGCCAAGTGGGCAGGCCGCAAAATGCGTCCCAGCCCAAAAGTAGAAAAACCTGGTCTTCAGCGGCCAGTTCGGCACGCATCAGTTTCAGGGTATCGATGGTGTAGGACGGCATGTCCCGCTGCAATTCGCGGGCGTCCACCACCAACGGTGCCACACCGGCCACCGCGCACTTGACCATCGCCAGACGGTCCTTCGCCGACACCTGCGGCGTGCCGCGATGAGGCGGCCTGGCACTGGGTGTCAGTCGCAACTCATCGAGCGCCAGCGATTCGGCGACTTCCAGCGCACCGCGCAAATGGCCGACGTGCACCGGGTCGAACGTCCCACCCAACATGCCGATACGTCGAGGCGCAGGTTCGCTGGCGGTGACCGGAGCCGACGGATTAAGGTCGCCCAAGTCAGACCGACGCCTGGCCGCGCAACTGGCCATCACCGACCACGATGTACTTCTCGCAGGTCAGGCCTTCGAGACCCACCGGGCCACGGGCGTGCAGCTTATCAGTAGAAATGCCAATCTCGGCACCCAATCCGTATTCGAAGCCATCGGCGAAACAGGTCGGCGTATTGATCATCACCGACGACGAATCGACTTCCGCGACGAAACGCCGGGTGTCTGCGAGGTTTTCGCTGACGATCGAATCGGTGTGACGGGAGCCGTACTGATTAATGTGCTCGATGGCCTGGTCCAGCCCGTCGACCACACGGATCGAGAGAATCGGCGCCAGGTACTCGGTGTTCCAGTCTTCTTCGGTGGCCACCGCAGCATCGATGATCGCCCGCGTGCGCTCGCAACCACGCAGCTCGACGCCTTTTTCGCGGAACTGTGCAGCCATCGACGGCAGGAAATCCTTTGCAACGGTTTGATCCACCAACAGCGTCTCCATCGCACCGCAGATGCCATAACGGTAGGTCTTGGCATTGAAGGCGATGCGCTGGGCTTTCGGCAAATCGGCGTGGGCGCTGACGTAAACGTGGCAGATGCCGTCCAGATGCTTGATGACCGGAACGCGCGCGTCACGACTGATGCGCTCGATCAGCCCACGGCCACCACGGGGCACGATGACGTCGACGTATTCAGGCATGGTGATCAGCGCGCCAACAGCCGCACGGTCGGTAGTTTCGACCACTTGAACCACAGCGGCCGGCAGATCGGCCTCGGCCAGACCGCGCTGGATGCAGGCAGCAATGGCACGGTTGGAATGAATCGCCTCGGAGCCGCCGCGCAGGATGGTCGCGTTGCCGGACTTCAGGCACAGACTGGCGGCATCGATGGTCACGTTGGGCCGGGATTCGTAGATGATTCCGATCACGCCCAACGGCACGCGCATCTTGCCGACCTGAATCCCCGACGGACGGAAGCTCATGTCGCGAATGGCGCCGACCGGGTCCGGCAACGCTGCCACCTGACGCAAACCGACGATCATGCCGTCGATGCGTTCCGGGGTCAGCGCCAGACGCTCCAGCAGCGCAGGTTCCAGACCATTGGCGCGACCCGCGGCCAGATCCAGGTCGTTGGCTGCCGTCAGCTCGGCACGCGAAGCGTCCAGCGCATTGGCAGCCGCCTGCAAGGCGCGGTTTTTCTGCGCGGTGCTGGCACGGCCGATGATGCGCGACGCTTCGCGAGCGGCGCGACCCAGGCGGGTCATGTAGTCGGGAACGGACTCAGTCATTGTCTACTGTGGTCTTGGTAAAGAGGAAAGCGGCAGATTATAGCTGTCGCGTCTCCCGACTAACAGCGGTGACGGGCGGATGGTCGAAATGGAGGGCAATTTGCCGACGTTCAGCCGTGATTAAGCTGCAAATTGTTATCATCACGACTCAATCAGCTTTGATAAATGCCGTTCATCATGTCCAATCTGACTGTTCGTGCGCCTGCTGCGAGCCTGCCCACCGGGCTCCCGGACGCGTTTTTCGACCGGGATGCGCAAACGCTGGCCCGGAATTTACTGGGCAAAGTCATCCGTCATCGGGTAGGCGACTTGTGGCTCAGTGCCCGGATCATCGAGACCGAAGCCTATTACTTCGAAGAAAAAGGCAGCCATGCCTCTCTCGGCTACACGGAAAAGCGTAAGGCTTTGTTTCTGGATGGCGGTCACATCTATATGTATTACGCCCGGGGCGGCGATTCGCTGAATTTCAGCGCTCAAGGCCCGGGCAATGCGGTATTGATCAAATCCGCTTATCCGTGGGTCGATGAGTTGAGCGGGCCGGCGAGCCTGGCGCAGATGCTGTTGAACAATCCTGATACCCAAGGCCGCCCTCGCCCTTCGCAAAAGCTTTGCGCCGGGCAAACGCTGTTGTGCAAGGCGTTGGGTTTGAAGGTGCCGGTCTGGGACGCCAAGCGCTTCGATCATGAAGTGCTGCGGGTGGAAGATGTCGGCCCGGCCCCTGGCCACATCATTCAAACCACGCGCCTGGGCATTCCTCATGGGCGCGATGAGCATTTGATGTACCGCTTTGTCGACGCCGCCTACGCACCGTATTGCACGCGGAACCCGCTGCGGCGGGGGCAGGTCGAAGGGCGCGATTATTTTTTGCTGACTTGATGACGGAACATATTCCTTGTGGGAGCGGGCTTGCTCGCGAAAGCGGTGTGTCAGTCGAAGTTGATGTCGACTGGCACACCGCTTTCGCGAGCAAGCCCGCTCCCACAGGGGTTCGGTGGTGTTTTGAAGATTGCGTTCGGCCCTTGGGGCCAATTGATTATTCAATGGAGTTGTTTTTATGGGCCCATGGCTCGATAGCGTGACTGGATGGTTGACGGTCAACCCGCAATGGCTGGCCGCGGCAGTATTCATTGTGGCCTTCGTGGAATGCCTGGCGATTGCCGGACTGATCGTGCCCGGCACGGTGTTGCTGTTTGCCGTCGCGGTGCTGGCCGGCAGCGGCGCGCTGTCGTTGAGCGAAACATTGCTGCTGGGATTCGTCGCCGGCGTGCTGGGCGATATCGTGTCCTACTTCGTAGGGCGACATTTCCATCAGAACATCCGGCGCCTGCCCGGCCTGCGCCATCACCCGGAATGGATCGCCGGCGCCGAGGCTTACTTCCAGCGCTATGGCATTGCCAGTCTTTTGGTCGGGCGTTTCATCGGGCCGTTGCGGCCGATGCTGCCGATGGTTGCCGGGATGTTCGACATGCCCTTCCCGCGCTTCGTCGCTGTCAGTCTGCTGGCTACGGCCGGTTGGAGCGTCGCCTATCTGTTGCCCGGCTGGGCCACGGGTGCCGCAATTCGCTTGCCATTGCCGGAAGGCTTCTGGCCTGAGGCCGGGGTCGTTGCCGGCAGCATCGCGGTGATGCTGGGCTTGAGCGTGACCAGCAGCCTGCGCCGTCATCGCAAAGCGACGATCGTGATTGCCGTCATGAGTTTTCTGATCCTGGCTGGCCTGTTTATCGGCTACCCGCACCTGACCGCCCTCGATCAGGGCGTGATGACACTGGTGCAGGAACACCGCAGCCCGACGCTCGACGAAGTCGCCGTCACCTTCACGCTGATTGGCGAGTTCCGCAACATGCTGCTGCTCAGTGCCCTGCTGACCGCTTTGCTGCTGCTGACCCGGCAATGGCGACAGGCGATTTTCGCGGGTAGCACCCTGCTCTGCACCGCGCTCGGCAATACATTCACCAAACAGTTTTTCGCCCGCGTGCGCCCGGAAGTGTTAAGTGATCCGCTGGTGAGCTACAGCATGCCCAGCGGTCACGCGTCGGGCTCCTTCGCGCTGTTTCTGACCCTCGCCGTTCTGGCCGGCCGCGGACAACCGCCGCGGATGCGTCTGACCTGGTTGTTGGTGGGTTGCCTGCCGGCGCTGGCGATTGCCTCGTCGCGCGTCTACCTCGGTGCGCACTGGCCAACGGACGTGCTGGCCGGCGCAATGCTGGCGGCATGCTTCTGTGCGGCGAGCCTTGGACTGAGTCAGCGCCAGACGCCACTCAACGCCATGCCACCCAGGGTTTGGTGGCTGGTTCTGCCGGCAATGGTTGCGATGTTCGGGTTCTTTGCGTTGCGGCATTTGCCGCATGCGATGTTGCGGTATGCCTATTGAAGATCAAAAGATCGCAGCCTTCGGCAGCTCCTACAGGTGTACGCCTTACCTGTGTAGGAGCTGCCGAAGGTTGCGATCTTTTAGCGTTCGTCAGGCGAACAATTCACCCTGCAATTCATCCAGCAGCGCCTGGATCGCATCCAGTCGTTGCTGCGGATCATCGAGTTGCAGCAGGTCGATCTTGTCCACTTCGGCGAACGGCAGCAGGTAGGCCAACTGATTGGCCAGCGATTGTTGCCCGGTCGCTTCAGTGCCCATGTTCAACGCTTCAACCATCGGGTGTTCGGCCAGGGCCTTGAGCAGTGCGACGAGGTCGGCATCCTCGTCCTGCAACGGTTGCTCAGGCTCGTCTTCCAGCCACTCGACCTCGGCGACGGTCAACTGATCGCGCTGAACCTCGGTGCGCAACACATGAAAACGCCGTCCGCCCTGCACCCGAATGCCCAGCAGACCGTTGTCCTGCTGCTTGAAGTCGGTAATCAGCGCTTCACAACCGACCAGCGCATAACCCGCCGGAGCAATGCCGACTTCTTCGCCATCGAGAATGCACACCACGCCGAAGCCGCCGCCCTGTTTCATGCAGCGGCTGATCATGTCCAGGTAGCGCGCCTCGAAGATCTGCAAGTCGAGGATGCAGCCAGGAAACAGCACCGTGTTCAGCGGGAAAAGCGGCAAGCTCATAGACATTTCCTTACACCACCATCGACACCGCCAACGGCAGGAACACCGCCGTGGCCACGCCCATCAGACTCATTGCCAGCGCCGCGAAGGCGCCGCATTCTTCACTTTCCTGCATGGCTACCGCCGTGCCGACCGCATGGGCGGTCATGCCCAGCGCCATGCCGCGCGCCTCGGGGCTGTGGACGCCGAGCCGGTTCAGCAGGCTCGGCCCAAAGATCGCCCCGATCACGCCGGTAATCAACACAAACACCGCCGCCAGCGCCGCTACACCACCAATCTGCTCGGCCACCAGCATGGCAATCGGCGACGTCACCGACTTCGGTGCCATGGTCATCAGGATCATGTGTTCGGCACCGAACGACCAGCCCAGCAACACGCCCATGCCGGTGGCGACCACACCGCCTATCACCAGCGTAGTAAATATCGGCCAGAACAACTGCCGGATCCGCCGCAGATTGAGGTAAAGCGGCACGGCCAGCGCGACCGTGGCGGGGCCGAGCAAAATACTGAGGATCTCGGTGCTCTTGCGGTACTCGGCGTATGTCAGCCCGCAGCCCACCAATACGCCAATGACCAACAGCATGGAAACCAGCACCGGCTGCAGAAAGATCCAGCGGGTTTTCTCGAACGCCGCCAGCACCAGCTGATAAGCGCCGAGGGTGATGCCGATGCCGAACAACGGATGATGAATTACCGACGTCCAGGCGCCTTGCCAGTCGAAGATCATTGCGGGTCCTCGCGGTGCGCGTGGCGCTTGACCATGCGCTGCATCAGCACACCGGCGAAGGCCATGGACAACAACAGCGACAACACCAGCGCACCGACGATGGCCCAGAAGTCCGCGGCAATGTCCCTGGCGTAAACCATCACGCCCACAGCCGGCGGCACCAGCAGCAACGGCAGGTAACGCAGCAGGCTGCTGGCCGCCAGGTTCAACGGTTCGCCCACCTGGCCACGGCAGATCAGGTACACCAGCAGAAGCAGCAGGCCAATGATCGGCCCCGGCAGCACCGGCAAAAACAAATGGTTGATGGCTGTGCCCAGCAATTGGAACAACACCAGCCAGGTCAGGCCCCGTAACAGCATCCGTCCTCTCCCCTGCAAATTCGCGCCCGGCATTATAAGCATGCCGAAGCTATGGATCGGCATTCGCCAAAAGCATGAACAGTTGACCGGAGCAATTTGCCATGTTGATCTAAAGTGGTAATCCGGGAGGTCAAATCCCCCCACCTCAAAACTATAAAATGATGAACCGAAGGAGAGTCTCAATGCCCTATGTTCCCGCTGCAGAGCTCATAGATTACGTCGGCAAGGAACTTGGACGTTCCGAATGGCTTACCATCGATCAGGACCGCATCAACCTGTTCGCTGAAGCCACGGGGGACTATCAGTTCATCCACGTTGATCCGGTCAAAGCCGCGCAAACGCCATTTGGCAGCACCATTGCGCACGGCTTCCTGTCGCTGTCGCTGATCCCCAAACTGATGGAAGGCATCCTCATCCTGCCTGAAGGCTTGAAGATGGTGGTCAATTACGGCCTCGACAGCGTGCGGTTCATTCAGCCGGTCAAGGTCAACTCAAAAGTGCGACTCAAGGTCGATCTGACCGAAGTCACCGAGAAGAAACCCGGCCAATGGCTGCTCAAGGTCACCGCCACGCTTGAGATCGAAGGCTCGGAAAAACCGGCCTATATCGCCGAGCCGTTGTCACTCTGCTTCGTGTAAACCCTCCCGGATGCGAAGCAGCTCATGCTGTTTCGCGACCTCTCTCTATTTCCCTCTCTGTATAAGGTCATAGAGCTGCGGCATACTCGGTCGCCTAATTGCCCGGATCCCGCTATGCGCCCACTTGCACTTCTCGCACTGACCCTATTGCTCACCGCGTGCGGTGACGGCGAATCGCTGTTGCCTCCCGACGCCCGCCTGCCGGACGGCGGACGCTATCGCGGTGACCTGGTCAACGGATTGCTGCAAGGCCAGGGCCGCGTCGATTACCCGAACGGCAGCTGGTACGCCGGCAGTTTCGACAAGGGCCAATGGCATGGTCAGGGCGAATGGCACGGCAGCAACGGCGAAGTGTATCGCGGGAATTTCAACCTGGGTCTGTTCGACGGCCAGGGCACACTGACCACCAGCGGCAGCAGCTACACCGGCGGCTTCAAGGCGGGTCGGCGCGAAGGCGAAGGCACTCTCAAAGAAAACGGCATGACCTACCGCGGCGAATTCAAGGCCGATCAGTATTCAGGGCTCGGCCGTCTGGAACTCGAGGACGGCAGTTCGTATCAAGGTCAGTTCGCCCATGGCAAACCCAACGGCGAAGGCCAGCGCAGCGACGCCAGCGGCAACCAGTTCACCGGGCACTTCAAGGACAGCCAGCTGGAAGGCAACGGGACCTTCAATAGCGCTGACGGCGACATCTACGTCGGCGGCTTCAAGAACAACCAACTGCACGGCAAGGGCCGCTACGAGAATGCCGACGGCGATGTCTGGCTGGGCCAATTCAAGGAAGGCTCGCTGAACGGCAAGGGCGAGTTGATCGGTGCCGACGGCAGCCACTACACCGGTCAGTTCAGCGACTGGCGTTTCACCGGTCAAGGCCGGCTGAACCTGCCCGACGGCAGCTTCTACATCGGCAAATTCGACGGTGACAGTTATCAAGGTCGCGGCACGCTGGTGTTGACCGATGGCACGGTGCAGAGCGGCACCTGGGTCAATGGCCAGCGAGTGCGCGATGCCGACGGCAAACTGCTGCCCGACAGCCTCGAACTCGGCTTGCTCGCCCAGGGGCGCTTGATCGATGACGCACTGGCCAACGTGCCCGCCTCGACCCCGGCGATCGAGCTGTACACCCTGACCCTCGGCGGTGACGGCAAGCAGAGCGTGTTCCTGCGCGAATCCGATTACGTCAGCAACATGCTCAGTAGCCGCTTCGGTGCGTTTGGCCAGATTCGCCTGGTGAACCATCGCGATCACCTTGTCGACCGGCCGATGGCGACCCGGGAAAACCTGCGCCGCGCCGCACTGACGCTGGCCGAACGCAGCGGTCCGGAAGACTTGATCTTCATCTACCTGACCAGCCACGGCACCAGCGAACACGAACTCGTGCTCGACCAGCCGCGCATGGAACTGTCCGATCTGCCGGCCGACGAACTCGCTGCCGTGCTCGCGCCGCTGAAAAACCGCGACAAGATCGTTGTGATTTCGTCTTGCTACTCCGGTGGTTTCATTCCCGCCCTCAAGGACGAACGCACCCTGATCATGACCGCCTCGCGCGCCGACCGCGTGTCGTTCGGGTGCTCGGAAGAAGCCAACTTCACCTACTTTGGCGATGCGCTGTTCGCCCAGGCCCTGAATCAGACCGACGACCTGGAACAAGCTTTCAAGCTGGCCAAGGCCACCGTGGCCGAGCGGGAACTGGCAGACAGCTTCGAAGCCTCTGAACCGCAGATCTGGGCACCGAAAACCGTTCTCTCCCACTGGCAGCTGTTACGCAAACAGCAGGCACGAAAAGCGCTACAAAGTGTCTCTACCGGCAGCAAGGATGCAAAGAGCAACTAAGCTGAACAGTATCAAGGGGGAAACACTATGTACTTGACGCCTCAGCATGTATTGCTGGCCGGAGCTACCGGCCTGACCGGTGAACACCTGCTCGATCGCCTGCTCAACGAGCCTACGATCACACGCGTATTGGCCCCCTCACGCCGGCCGTTGGCTGAGCACCCCCATCTGGAAAACCCGGTCGGCGAGCCGGCGGCGTTCCTGCCGCAACTGAACGGTCGCGTCGACATCGCCTACTGCTGTCTCGGCACCACGATCAAACAGGCGGGCTCGGAACAGGCGTTTCGCGCGGTCGATCTCGACATGGTGGTGGCCTTCGCCAAACGCGCGCGGGAAATGGGCGCGCGGCACTTGATCGTGATCAGCGCCCTGGGGGCCGATCGCCGATCCTCGATTTTCTACAACCGGGTTAAAGGCGAGATGGAATACGCATTGCGTGCACAAAACTGGCCGCAACTGACCATTTGTCGGCCTTCGTTCCTGCTGGGCGAGCGAATTGAACCGCGTACGGCCGAGCAATTCGTCGGGCCGTTGTCCCGCTTGATCCCTGGCAAATATCGCGGCATCGAAGCCTGCCAACTGGCCCGCGCGATGTGGCGACTGGCGCTGGAAGAGCAGGATGGGCTGCGGATTGTTGAGTCGGATGAGTTGAGGAAGTTAGGTAAATAAATCTCTGGTGCCTGAACGGACGCCTTCGCGAGCAAGCCCGCTCCCACATTAGACCGAGTTCGTCTGGACAATTCGGTCTAATGTGGGAGCGGGCTTGCTCGCGAATGGCGCAACACCGATTTAAAGCCGAAAACTACAACCCGCCGGTCGCCTGAAAACTCACCCCGATCACTGTCAGCACCGACAACGGCAACAACAGCGTATCCAGCAACGCGCTGGCCGGCAGATCAACGCCAGGATAACTCGGCGCCTCCGCACCGAAACGGTCCATCGCGCAACAACCGCCATTCATGGCATACAAATCCAGCCGCGTCCCCGCATACACCACCGGCGCCCCAGGTTTCGCGGCATCCAGCGTGCGCACCGTGGCGCAACCCGCCAGTTGCAGCGCCAGCACGATCATCAGCAACTTATTCATCGCTGGTCAGATGGTGTTCGCCCCAACGCGGCAGCATGTCTTGCGGAATGTTCAGCAGGTTGAGAATCCGCGCCACGACGAAGTCGATCAGGTCATCGATGGTTTGCGGTTGATGATAGAAGCCCGGCGATGCTGGCAGGATCGTCACGCCCATGTTCGACAACTTGAGCATGTGCTCCAGATGAATGCTCGAATACGGCGCTTCGCGCGGGACCAGAATCAGCTGGCGACGCTCCTTCAACGTGACGTCGGCGGCTCGTTCGATCAGGTTGTTGCAGGCACCGGTCGCGATAGCCGACAGCGTTCCGGTGGAACACGGCACCACCACCATCGCTGCCGGCGCGCCGGAGCCCGAGGCCACCGGCGACATCCAGTCTTCCTTGCCGTACACCCGAATCTGCCCGGCGGCAGCGCCGGTGTATTCGGTGAGGAAGGCCTGCATCATCTGGGTTTTCGGCGGCAACGTTACGTCCGTCTCGGTGGCCATCACCAGTTGCGCAGCCTTGGAGATCAGGAAGTGCACCTCGCGGTCTTCGCGGATCAGGCAGTCCAGCAGGCGCAAACCGTACTGGGCGCCGGAAGCGCCGGTCATCGCCAGCGTGATGCGTTCCGGGCCGTTGTTCATTGCAGCGCCTCGGCGAGTTTGCCGTGCAGGCCGCCGAAGCCGCCGTTGCTCATGATCACCACGTGAGTGCCGGGCTGAGCCTGGCTTTTCACGCGCTCGATAATGCCTTCCAGGGAATCGCTGACAATCGACGGCACCGTGCACAGCGCCGCAGTAGCGCCCAGGTCCCAGCCAAGGTTGGCCGGTGCGTACCAGATCACCTGATCGGCATCGACCACGCTTTCCGGCAAACCATCGCGGTGAGCGCCGAGCTTCATGGAATTGGAGCGCGGCTCGATGATGGCGATCAACGGTGCGTCGCCAATGCGTTTACGCAGACCGTCGAGGGTCGTGGCGATGGCCGTCGGGTGGTGAGCGAAGTCGTCGTAGATGGTGATACCACGCACGTCCGCGACTTTTTCCATCCGGCGCTTCACGCTTTTGAACGCACTCAACGCGGCGATGCCCATGGACGGAACGACACCGACATGCCGCGCCGCCGCCAGGGTGGCCAAGGCGTTGGCAACGTTGTGTTGACCGGTCATGTCCCACTCGACCACGCCTTGAGCGACGCCTTCGAACATCACTTCGAATTTCGAACCGTCTTCGCTCAGCAACTTGACCTGCCACTGACCGCCAGCGCCGGTGGTTTGCACCGGGGTCCAGCAGCCCATCTCGATCACACGCTGCAACGCCGGTTCGGTGGTCGGATGGATCACCAGGCCTTCGCTTGGAATGGTCCGCACCAAATGGTGGAACTGCCGCTCGATGGCGGGCAGATCGGGGAAGATGTCGGCGTGATCGAATTCCAGGTTGTTCAGGATCGCCGTGCGCGGGCGGTAGTGAACGAATTTGGAGCGCTTGTCGAAGAACGCACTGTCGTACTCGTCGGCTTCGATCACGAAGAACGGCGTGCCGCCCAGACGCGCCGACACCGAGAAATTCTGTGGCACACCGCCGATCAGGAAGCCGGGGCTCATGCCCGCGTGCTCCAGCACCCAGGCGAGCATGCTGCTGGTGGTGGTTTTGCCGTGCGTGCCGGCGACGGCCAGGACCCAGCGATCCTGCAACACATGATCGGCCAGCCACTGCGGGCCGGAGACATACGGCAAGCCTTTGTTCAGCACGTATTCGACTGCCGGGTTACCACGGGACATGGCGTTGCCGATCACCACCAGATCCGGGGCCGGATCGAGTTGCGCCGGATCATAGCCTTGGGTCAACTCAATGCCCTGAGCCTCAAGCTGAGTGCTCATCGGTGGATAGACGTTGGCATCGGAGCCGGTCACGTGATGGCCCAGCTCTTTGGCCAGAACCGCCATCGAACCCATGAAAGTGCCGCAGATACCAAGAATATGAATGTGCATAGTCGACCTCGTAAAACATGGCCGCAGGTTAGCGTAGGGAGGCGAAAATCGCACCTTGTGTTTCGGACTTGAGGCCCCCTTCGCGAGCAAGCCCGCTCCCACAAGGACCGCGCGCCCCTGTGGGAGCGGGCTTGCTCGCGAATGGCGGCGGCGCGGTTTACCGGGCGATCCCGTGTTTACGCAGTTTTCGATAAAGGGTGTTACGGCTGACGCCAAGTTGCTCGGCGGTATGGGTCATATGCCAACGGGTTTGCTCCAGCGCATTCAGCAATGCCAGCCGCTCGACATCATTCAGGGGATGTTCGGAAGGCTGTTCAACGGCAACAATCGGCATCGGTCGCATCTGACGAATCATCGCCGGCAAATCCTCCAGCCCGATCCGCCCGCCGTCACACAACGCCGCCAGCGTACGCAACACATTGCGCAACTGCCGCACATTTCCGGGCCAGGCAAAACCCAGCAACGCCTGGCGTGCCGGCTCATCAATCAGCACCGTCTCCCCGCCCGCCTCTTGCGCCAGCAGAAAATCGAGCAACTGCGATTTATCACTGCGGTCGCGCAACGCCGGCAATGCGATTTCCAACCCATTGAGCCGATAGTACAAATCCTCGCGGAAGCTGCCGTCCTGCACCCGCTCCAGCAAATTACGGTGAGTGGCGCTGATGATCCGCACATTGACCGATTCCGGCTCGCCGCCAATCGGCACCACTTGCCGATCCTCAAGCACTCTTAATAGCCGGGTCTGCAACGCCAGGGGCATGTCGCCAATTTCATCCAGAAACAACGTCCCGCCATCGGCCTGCTGCAACTTGCCACGCATGCCTTCCTTGCGCGCACCGGTAAAGCTGCCGCCGCGATAGCCAAACAGTTCGCTCTCGATCAGGCTTTCGGGAATAGCCGCGCAATTGAGCGCGACGAAGGCCTTTTCCGCCCGCTGACTGGCCTGATGCACGGCTTTGGCGAAGGCTTCCTTGCCAGATCCGGTTTCGCCGTTGATCAGCAGCGGTACGTCCCGTTCGAAGACGCGCAGGGATTTGCGGAAGTCCTCCTGCAACCCTTTGTCGCCAAGGCAAATGCCCGACAAACGCGAAGGTTCCGCCACCACCGGGCTTTGCACCACCGGCACAGGAATGCTGCGCGGCTGACCGCGCAACACGGCAAACAGACTTCGTCCGTCACGGGTGCGCAACGGCCAACTGGCGCTGGCATTCACACTCGCGCGGCCCAGCAACTCATCCAGCGAGCAGTCGAAAAACGTCTCGACCGGTTTGCCCAGCAGTCCGCCGCGAACATGCCCCAGCAGGTTGAGCGCACTCTGGTTGACCGCACAGATCCGCCCTTCCCCGTCGAACGCCAGCAACCCTTCGCTGAACAGCCCGACGGATTCGGCCTGCAGGTGAAAACGCAGCAACCACTGATTGTCGAAGTAACGCAGGAAATAGCAGCTCTCGATCATCTTCGCCGACAAATTGACCAGCGCCATGGTGTGAAACTGACTTTGCCGCGACACCTCATGCCGTGCCGAGGACACGTCGAGCACCGCCAGCAGTTCGCCATGCGGGTCGAACACCGGGCTCGCCGAGCAGGTCAGGCCGGTGTGGCGGCCGCGAAAGTGTTCGTCCTGGTGAATGGTCAGCGATTGGCGTTCCACCAGGCAGGTGCCGATGCCATTGGTGCCTTCGCAGGCTTCGCTCCAGTCGGCACCGAGCCAGAGACCGGCGCGCTCGAAAATCTTCCGCTCGGCGGGCGCGGTCACGCAGTTGAGGATCACCCCGCGCGCATCGGTCAGCAGCACCGCATGGCCAGCGCCGGAGAGTTGCTGATGCAGGCTGCTCATTTCGTTGCCAGCGATGTGCAGCACTTGTTGCAGGCGTTCACGGCTTTCGAGGACGCGGCCATGTTCCAGCACCGTCGGGGCCATGGTCAGGGCGGGGTCGAGGTGATAGTCCTCAAGACAGCGCAGCCAGGAACGGGCGATGGACGGATCGCTGCCGGGACCGTGCAAGTGGGATTTTCCCTGGGTCACGGTCAGCACTTGCTGGGCATGGCGACTCAAATGGTTGTCGTGCATTTCTTATTATTCTCCCCGAGAGCTGTGCTGCCCCTGAAAGAGGCTGACACATACCTTGTGGCGAGGGAGCTTGCTCCCGCTCGAGTGCGAAGCGCTCGCCAATCATGTATCGGCAAACATTTTGGGGTCGCTTCGCAACCCAGCGGGAGCAAGCTCCCTCGCCACAGAGGAATACCTGATGGCAATGTTGGCCCAGCATCCTCCAGCCATCGGCGCATTGCAATGCTGGCAAGACCGACCAGTCACACGCTGTGCCACAAGCGGTACAAAGTGTCACTGTCACCGTACCGAAAGCGTCACAGACGCCGCCCGCCCGTCCGACAAAAATCTCGCAAGGCCTTGATTCTACTGACCTGCAAGGCAGTGGCCCGACCTTTGCTCTACGCTTATAGCAAGCGCACATGCGCCTCTCTAATAAATACAAAAGCCAAGGAGAAAACATCATGCGTTACGCTCACCCCGGTACTGAAGGCGCTATCGTTTCGTTCAAGAGCAAATACGGTAACTACATCGGCGGCGAGTTCGTCGCGCCTGTCAAAGGTCAGTACTTCACCAATACCTCGCCAGTGAATGGCCAACCGATTGCCGAATTCCCGCGCTCCACGGCCGAAGACATCGACAAGGCCCTGGACGCTGCCCACGCCGCTGCCGATGCCTGGGGCGCCACGTCCGCCCAGGCTCGCTCGCTGGTGCTGCTGAAAATCGCCGATCGCATCGAGCAGAACCTGGAACTGCTGGCAATCACCGAATCCTGGGACAACGGCAAAGCCGTTCGCGAAACCCTCAACGCCGACATCCCGCTGGCCGCTGACCACTTCCGCTACTTCGCCGGTTGCATCCGCGCGCAGGAAGGCAGCGCTGCCGAGATCGACGGCAACACCGTGGCCTATCACATTCACGAACCTCTGGGCGTGGTCGGGCAGATCATCCCGTGGAACTTCCCCATCCTGATGGCTGCGTGGAAACTCGCCCCGGCCCTGGCGGCCGGTAACTGCGTGGTGCTCAAGCCTGCCGAGCAAACCCCGCTGGGCATCACCGTGCTGATGGAACTGATTGGCGATCTGCTGCCGCCAGGCGTGCTGAACATCGTGCAAGGCTACGGCAAAGAAGCCGGCGAAGCCCTGGCCACCAGCAAACGCATCGCCAAGATCGCCTTTACCGGCTCGACCCCGGTCGGCTCGCACATCATGAAATGCGCCGCCGAAAACATCATTCCGTCCACCGTGGAGCTGGGTGGCAAGTCGCCAAACATCTTCTTCGCCGACATCATGCAAGCTGAAGAAACCTTCATCGAGAAAGCTGCCGAAGGCCTGGTGCTGGCGTTCTTCAACCAAGGCGAAGTCTGCACCTGCCCGTCTCGCGCACTGGTGCAAGAGTCGATCTACGACGATTTCATGAAAGTGGTGATGAAGAAAGTCCTGCAAATCAAACGTGGCGACCCGCTGGACACCGACACCATGGTCGGCGCCCAGGCGTCCGAGCAACAGTTCGACAAAATTCTTTCGTACCTGGAAATCGCCAAGGGCGAAGGCGCCGAACTGCTGACCGGCGGCAAGATCGAAAAACTCGAGGGCAGCCTGGCGACCGGTTATTACATCCAGCCGACCCTGCTCAAGGGCACCAACAAAATGCGCGTGTTCCAGGAAGAAATCTTTGGCCCGGTGGTGAGCATCACCACGTTCAAGGACGAAGCCGAAGCCCTGGCCATCGCCAACGACACCGAGTTCGGCCTCGGTGCCGGTCTCTGGACCCGCGACATCAACCGCGCCTACCGCATGGGCCGCGCCATCAAGGCCGGTCGCGTGTGGACCAACTGCTACCACCTGTACCCGGCGCATGCCGCGTTCGGCGGTTACAAAAAGTCCGGCGTCGGTCGTGAAACCCACAAAATGATGCTCGATCATTATCAGCAGACCAAAAACCTGCTGGTGAGCTACGACATCAATCCGCTGGGCTTCTTCTAAAAACCGGAGGCGATACAGGTAGTTCTGTGTCGCCCTTCAAATAGCTTTCGCGAGCAAGCCCGCTCCCACAGGGGTTTTGTGGTGAATCCACAAGGATGGGCCGACACAAGTCCACTGTGGGAGCGGGCTTGCTCGCGAAGGCTTCCTTAAAGACAACATCAAAACATCGCCCTGCCGCTCTGGCACGGGCTTTGCGTGCCCGTTTTACAGTAAATGCAGTTCCCGAAAGTCCAACAGATCAAACAATAAAAAAGACAGCGAGGACTTATGACTTCTTCCACACAGCTCAAACCCACACTCGGCACCCTGCATTTATGGGGCATTGCCGTCGGCCTGGTGATCTCCGGCGAATACTTTGGCTGGAGTTACGGCTGGGGCACCGCAGGCACCCTGGGTTTCCTCGTCACCGCGTTGATGGTGGCGACGATGTACACCTGTTTCATCTTCAGTTTCACCGAATTGACGACCGCCATTCCCCACGCTGGCGGGCCGTTTGCCTACAGCCGGCGGGCCTTTGGCGAGAAAGGCGGGTTGATCGCCGGCATCGCCACCCTGATCGAATTCGTCTTTGCGCCACCCGCCATTGCGATGGCCATCGGTGCTTATCTAAACGTGCAATACCCGGAACTTGACCCCAAGATCGCAGCCGTTGGCGCCTATTTCCTCTTCATGACCCTGAATATCCTTGGCGTCAGCATCGCTGCGACCTTCGAACTGGTGGTCACCGTACTGGCCGTCGCCGAGTTGCTGGTGTTCATGGGCGTGGTCGCGCCGGGCTTCAGCTTCAGTAACTTCGTGCTTAACGGCTGGTCGGGCTCCAACGACTTCACGATGGCGTCAATACCCGGCATCTTTGCGGCAATCCCGTTCGCGATCTGGTTTTTCCTCGCCATTGAAGGCGCGGCGATGGCGGCTGAAGAAGCCAAGGACCCGAAACGCACGATTCCCAAGGCGTACGTCAGCGGCATTCTGACGCTGGTGTTCCTCGCGATCGGTGTGATGGTGATGGCCGGCGGCGTGGGCGACTGGCGCGAGCTGTCGAACATCAACGACCCGCTGCCGCAGGCGATGAAAGCCGTGGTCGGCAACAATTCGACCTGGATGCACATGCTGGTCTGGATCGGCCTGTTCGGGCTGGTGGCGAGCTTCCACGGGATCATTCTCGGCTACTCGCGCCAGTTCTTCGCCCTGGCCCGTGCCGGTTACCTGCCTCGCTCGCTGGCAAAACTGTCGCGCTTCCAGACCCCGCACCGCGCCATTCTGGCCGGCGGCGTGATCGGCATCGCGGCGATCTACAGCGACGGCCTGGTCAATCTGCAAGGCATGACCCTGACGGCTGCAATGATCACCATGTCGGTATTCGGCGCCATCGTGATGTACATCATCAGTATGCTGAGCCTGTTCAAGCTGCGTAAAACCGAGCCGAACCTGGAACGCAGCTTCCGCGCGCCGGGCTACCCGATCGTACCGGGCATCGCGCTGTTCCTGGCGGTGGTGTGCCTGGTGGCGATGGCGTGGTTCAACCCACTGATCGGCTGCGTGTTCCTCGGGTTCATGGCGGCCGGTTATTTGTATTTCCAACTGACCGCCAAACAGCGCTTCGATGCGCCTGCGGATGCGATGCTCGAAGGCGTCTGAATTGCACCGGCGCCGGGCTGATTGCCCGGCGCCTGCTTTATTGAAGTGCACACAGATCCCATTGTGGGAGCGGGCTTGCTCGCGAATGCGGAGTATCAGTCACCACATCTGCTGGATGTCAGACCGCATTCGCGAGCAAGCCCGCTCCCACAGGTTTGTTCAGTGTTATCAAGACTTGTAGAGACCAGGAGGACACCGTGGCCACATTTGCCCATTCCGTCGGCGCCCAGACCTATCGCTTCGCCAGCCTCAAAGAGGTCATGGCCAAGGCCAGCCCGGCGCGCTCCGGCGACTTCCTGGCCGGCGTCGCCGCCCTCAACGATGGCGAGCGTGTGGCCGCGCAAATGGCCCTGGCTGATATCCCGCTGACGCATTTCCTGCAGGAAGTGCTGATTCCCTATGAGGCCGATGAAGTCACCCGACTGATCATCGACACTCACGACAAACAAGCCTTCGCCGTGGTCAGCCATCTCACGGTGGGCGGATTCCGCGACTGGCTGCTCAGCGATGCCGCCGACGAACAGAGCCTGCGCGCCCTCGCCCCCGGACTGACGCCGGAAATGGCCGCGGCCGTGTCGAAAATCATGCGCGTGCAGGACCTGGTGCTGGTTGCGCAGAAAATCTGCGTCGTCACGCAATTTCGCGGCACCATGGGCCTGCGTGGACGCTTGTCCACACGCCTGCAACCCAACCATCCCACCGACGAACCGGCGGGCATCGCGGCGAGCATTCTCGACGGGCTGCTGTACGGCAACGGCGACGCGATGATCGGCATCAACCCGGCCACCGACAGCATTGCCTCGATTTGCGCGATGCTGGAAATGCTCGACGCAATCATCCAACGCTACGAAATTCCTACACAGGCCTGCGTGTTAACCCACGTCACCACGTCCATCGAAGCGATCAATCGCGGCGTTCCGCTGGACCTGGTGTTCCAGTCGATCGCCGGCACCGAAGCGGCCAATGCCAGTTTCGGCATCAACCTCAACATTTTGCAGGAAGGCTACGACGCCGGTTTGAGCCTGAATCGCGGCACGCTCGGGCAGAATCTGATGTATTTCGAGACCGGCCAGGGCAGTGCCCTGTCGGCCAACGCCCATCACGGCCTCGATCAACAGACCTGCGAAACCCGCGCCTACGCCGTGGCGCGACATTTCAAACCGTTTTTGGTGAACACCGTCGTAGGATTTATCGGCCCGGAGTACCTCTACAACGGTAAACAGATCATCCGTGCCGGTCTGGAAGACCACTTCTGCGGCAAATTGCTGGGCGTGCCGATGGGCTGCGACATCTGTTACACCAACCACGCCGAAGCCGATCAGGACGACATGGACACCCTGTTGACCCTGCTGGGCGTGGCCGGGATCAACTTCATCATGGGCATCCCCGGCTCCGACGACATCATGCTCAATTACCAGACCACCTCGTTCCACGACGCGCTCTATGCCCGACAAACGTTGGGCCTGAAGCCGGCACCGGAATTCGAACAGTGGCTGGCAAAAATGGGCATCTTCACCCAGGCAGACGGCAAAATTCACTTCGGCGACAGCCTGCCGCCCGCCTTCCGCCAAGCGATGGGGCAACTGGGATGAGTGTCGAGATGGATAAACCGCCTGTTGATTCAGAAAATCCATTGCTGGAACTGCGGCGCCTGACCCCGGCGCGAATTGCACTGGGCCGCACCGGGATCAGCATGCCCACCCGCGCGCAGCTGGATTTCCAGTACGCCCACGCCCAGGCCCGGGACGCGGTGCATCTGCCCTTCGATCATGCTGGGCTCAGCTCGCAATTGGCCGAATGCGGATACGAAAGTGTGCTCCTGCACAGCGCCGCCACAAACCGGGACAGTTATTTGCAGCGCCCTGACCTGGGGCGGAAATTGAGCGATGAGTCGGCGCAAATCTTGCGCAACCATGCTTCAGCCCATCCCGGCGGCGTTGATCTGGTGATTGTCGTGGCCGATGGTTTGTCGGCACTGGCTGTGCACCGTCACACCGTGCCCTTCCTTGCGCGCATGCGAGAGCAGATCGAAGTCGATGGCTGGACGGTTTCGCCGGTGATTCTGGTAGAGCAAGGCCGGGTCGCGGTGGCCGATGAAATCGGTGAGCTGCTGGGCGCAAAAATGGTGGTGATCCTGATCGGCGAACGCCCTGGCCTCAGCTCGCCAGACAGCCTGGGACTCTATTTCACCTACAATCCAAAGGTCGGCCTGACGGATGCTTATCGCAACTGCATCTCCAATGTGCGACTGGAAGGCTTGAGTTATGGCATGGCGGCACACCGTTTGCTTTATCTGATGCGTGAAGCCTGTCGGCGGCAGCTGTCGGGGGTTAACCTGAAGGACGAAGCGCAGCTTCAGACGCTGGAGTCGGACGCAGGTGCGGACATGAAAGGTAATTTCCTACTGATTCCGCCGAATGCCTGAACCGTTTCCGCATTGCGTTTCTGATTCGATTTCAGGCAGGATCCAAACACGGCTGCCCGAGTGAAGAACCGTTCGCCGTCAGAGCACGTGAAGACAGCCACTTGAAGACGAGACCTATCGATGCGGATTATTCAAGCGACCCTCGAACATCTGGACCTGCTGACCCCGTTGTTCGTCAAATATCGCGAGTTTTATGGCTCCCTGCCGTATCCGGACTCGTCCCGGGCGTTCCTCGAAAAACGTCTGCGTCGCAAGGAATCGGTGATCTACCTGGCCCTGCCCGATGACGACGACAACAGACTGATGGGTTTCTGTCAGCTGTACCCGAGCTTTTCGTCGCTTTCGCTTAAACGCGTGTGGATCCTCAATGACATCTATGTCGCTGAAGACGCCCGCCGTCAGTTAGTCGCAGACAACCTGATGCGTACCGCGAAAAAAATGGCCAAGGAAACCAATGCCGTGCGCATGCGCGTATCCACCAGCAGCGACAACAAAATCGCACAGAAAACCTACGAGTCCATCGGATTCAAGGAAGACACCGAGTTCAAGAACTACGTGTTGCCGATCAGCGACGAGCTCTGACCTCGCTAAACTTTTGTAGGAGCGAAGCTTTCGCGAGCAAGCTTCGCTCCTACAAAAAAAGCACACCGCGCCGCCGGTCTTGCGCGACATCCCCCGCTACAAACTCGACGCGCTTTTCACTTTTCAGCCCGTATAATGCCGACCTTTCCGCTTGCAAGAAAAACTACACTCGTCAGTAGCCTTAAGCGAATTCATCCGCACAGGCCTGCTGAGTCTCGCCGTCACCACAGGTGCCCTCCATGGATTTCAACCCGCTCGACCTTATCCTGCATCTCGATGTCTACCTCGACTTGCTGGTAAACAACTACGGGCCATGGATCTACGCCATTCTGTTTCTGGTGATCTTCTGCGAAACCGGCCTGGTGGTGATGCCCTTCCTGCCGGGCGACTCCCTGCTCTTTATCGCTGGCGCTGTGGCGGCCGGTGGCGGCATGGACCCTGTACTGCTGGGCGGCTTGCTGATGCTCGCGGCAATTCTCGGTGACAGCACCAACTACATCATCGGACGAACGGCGGGCGAACGTCTGTTCAGCAACCCGAACTCGAAAATCTTTCGTCGCGACTACCTGCAACAAACCCACGACTTCTATGATAAGCACGGTGGTAAAACCGTGACCCTGGCGCGTTTCCTGCCGATCATCCGCACCTTTGCACCGTTCGTCGCAGGTGTAGGGAAGATGCCTTATCCGCGTTTCTTTGCCTTCAGCGTCCTTGGCACCCTCCTTTGGGTGGGCGGCCTGGTGACCCTCGGTTACTTCTTCGGCAACGTCCCGTTCATCAAGCAAAACCTGTCGCTGCTGGTGGTCGGAATCATTCTGCTGTCGCTGGTGCCGATGATCATCGGTGTGGTCCGCAGCCGCTTCGGCAGCAACGCGTCCAAAGCCGAACCACGCTGAGCGATGTGGTCGCTCAGCGCCTGGCGGCGCCGGCGCATCCTGGCCAGACACCCGATTGCCGACGACATGTGGCAGCGGGTCCGTCATCACCTGAGTTTTCTCGACGGCATCAGCGCAACTGAAGACCAGTGGCTGCGCGAAGCCAGTGTGCTGTTCCTCGAAGACAAACACCTGACCGCCCTGCCCGGCGTCGAACTCCATCAGGAGCAACGTTTGCTGCTCGCCGCCCAGGCGCAATTGCCCTTGCTGAACCTGGGCGATCTGAACTGGTATCAGGGTTTTCACGAAATCGTCCTTTACCCCGACGACTTCCTCAGCCCGCAGCGCCATCGCGACGCCAGTGGCGTCGAGCACGAATGGGACGGCGAACACAGCGGTGAAGCCTGGCAGCAAGGCCCGATCATCCTCGCCTGGCCCGGCGTGATGGCCAGCGGCGGCTGGGAAGGCTACAACCTGGTGATCCACGAACTCGCGCACAAACTCGACATGCTCAACGGCGATGCCAACGGCCTGCCACCGCTGCACGCCGACATGCGCGTCAGCGATTGGGCCAGGGTCATGCAAGAAGCCTACGACGACCTCGACCGGCAACTGGAGCGCAATCCGGACGCCGAAACCGCCATCGACCCCTACGCCGCGGAAAATCCCGCCGAGTTTTTCGCTGTCACCAGCGAATACTTCTTCAGCGCCCCGGATTTGCTGCACGAGGCGTATCCTCAGGTGTATGAACAGCTGAAGCTGTTTTACCGGCAGGACCCGTTGACGCGGCTGAAGCAACTTCAGGCCCATAACCCGGTCTATCAGGCACACGACTAAGGTCTACACGACCTCTGGTACGTGGCGTCATCGGCGGAATATGCCTATAATCGCCGCCACTTTTTGGTCAATCCGGCCAAGTGTTTTTGGTCAACTAACGGGGGCACCGCCCAATGAGCTACAGCAAGATTCCGGCTGGCAAAGACCTGCCGAACGACATCTACGTCGCGATCGAGATTCCGGCCAACCACGCGCCGATCAAATACGAAATCGACAAAGACAGCGATTGCCTGTTCGTTGACCGTTTCATGGCCACCCCGATGTTCTACCCGGCCAACTACGGTTACATCCCGAACACCCTGGCTGACGACGGTGATCCCCTCGACGTGCTGGTCGTGACCCCTTACCCGGTTGCTCCAGGCTCCGTGATCCGCGCCCGTCCGGTCGGCATCCTGAACATGACCGACGACGGCGGCGGCGATGCCAAAGTCATCGCAGTCCCACACGACAAGCTGTCCCAGCTGTACGTCGACGTGAAGGAATACACCGACCTGCCACCGCTGCTGATTCAGCAGATCGAGCACTTCTTCGCGAACTACAAAGATCTCGAAAAAGGCAAATGGGTGAAGATCGAAGGCTGGGCCGGTGCAGATGCCGCCCGCGACGCGATCACCAAGTCGGTTGCTGCCTATAAAGGCTGATCGCCGCTTCTCACGAACGGCTATAACAAAGAACCCCGGTTGATCCGGGGTTTTTTGTGGGCGTTTGAATATCACATTCAACGGTAGGTTTAACTGGCGGGCAAACCGGTTTTTTCTTGTTTAATTTTTACAAAAGACGTCTTACATCAGGACTTAAATTTCACGCCAGATTTGATCGTTTTGTTGAATCAAAGCCTTATGCCGCACGGCTAGACTCGTGTTTATGAAAAAGAACAAAACCTGCGGCCCACGATTCAGAATGCTCCTGAAAGAGTTCCAAATCACGACAACGAGATTTGCCGAATTCCTGGGCATTCCCGACCCTCAAACTGTCCATAACTGGTATGCCCGCGGAGTGCCCGACTACCGCATGGAGGATGTCGCCAGAAGACTGTCCGTGAACACCGAATGGCTGAAAACCGGCGAAGGACCGAAAGACGCCAGGGAATTGCATCTGATCGATGCATCCGGCAACACCTTCGACGCCCAGTCGATCCGGGGCACCTATCGGGTGATCGAGCCAATCGATATCGAACTGCCCTTTTACAAAGAAACGGCCATCACGCCTGGCTCCGACAAAACCCACGTCATCAAAGACCCCAGCGAATCGATCCGCCTGCCGCGCAGCGATCTCGACTCCCTGGAAATCATTCACGCCGATGCCATCTGCGCCCGCATGGTGGGCAACAGCATGGCCGAAAAAATTGAAGACGGCTCCATCGTCGCCATCGACCGCGGGCTCACGCAAATCGTCGACGGAGAAATTTACGCCATCGAACACGACGGCATGTTGCGCATCAAATACCTGAGCCGGGTACCGGGCAACGCGATTCGCATGCGCAGCCACAACAGCGCCGATTACCCGGATGAGGTATTCAGACCTCCGCAAATCGAAGAAGAAAACATCAGGGTGCTGGGATGGGTGTTCTGGTGGTCGACCCTTAACAAACGCAGACCGCCGGTGCCGTTCTTGTAGCTTATTTATCGACACGCCCATTTCTACAGATATCACACAAACCTTGTGGGAGCGGGCTTGCTCGCGAAGGCGGTGGAACATTCACCTTCAAAACCCGGATCGGCTACTCGCTCCAGAGCAACCTGACAGCTCTACCCCCGCACCAAGCTGGGAATTCCCCAAAAAAATCAGTATGATGCGCCCCACATTTGCGCATCACCCGCCCCGCGGCTCTGATCGCACCGACAAGGCAGATGATTTTCTCGCCGAGTCCCACAGCCGGACGCAAGATCCGGGTGTACGTTTTGAAGGCTGGCGCGGTTTACCAAAAATGAACCAAGCCAGTCCCCGAGAAGCCGGCCACAAGCCGGCTTTTTAATGTCTGGAAGAAAGCACACCTGTCGTCTGAAAACACTGAGTCAGGGGTTGTCGGCCTAGGTAACTATTGCTACCGTAACGACAAACGTCATTACAGGTATCTACCCATGGCTTCCATCAACATCCGCATCGACGATGACCTGAAGCGGCGTTCATTTGCCGAGCTGGAAAAACTCGGGGTAACGCCCTCCGAGCTTCTACGCCAAACCCTTCAGTACGTTGCCGAGCGCGGCAAGCTGCCTTTCAAAGCTGCACTACTCAGCGAAGAGGATGAAGCACTCATCGCCGTCGTCACCGAACGCCTTGCCTCCCCTCAGCGAGTCAAGGTAAGCCTGGATGATCTATAGCCTCGAATTTGATCGTCGCGCGCTGAAAGAGTGGAACAAACTGGGCGACACGTTGCGCCAGCAGTTCAAAAAGAAGCTCGCCGAGGTGTTGGAAAACCCTCGCATCGAAGCTAATCGGCTTCGTAATTTGCCAGATTGCTACAAGCTGAAGCTACGCAGCGCCGGCTATCGCTTGATCTATCAGGTACTTGATGAAGAGGTTGTGGTGTTTGTGATCGCAATTGGAAAGCGCGAACGTGAAGCCGCTTACCAGGATGCGCAGGACCGAATCGGTCAGCAGCCTGCTGACTAAATAGATTTGTCGCAGCACTCCTGCGACAAATGTGAAACGGATAGTGTCAGCACCGCTGTCACAATCACTCCCTCACGGATAACTAAACCCCTTAACCAACGTCAACTCCCCCACCGCCCGCATCGGCACCAGAAAAGTCTCCATCTTCTCGTTCGGCGTCCCTTCCTCGGTAATCACCGTCACCTGCGCCGTGGTCAGCGGCTGAACCGCGTCCTCCTGCCCCTCTTCATCACTCCGATACCCGCCCCCAAAGTAATTCACATACACCAAATACTGCCCTTTGATCGGCGCAGGCATGGCGAAGATTTCCGGGCCATACCCCGTCGTCACGTCCACATCCAGCGCCGCGCCATTCGGCACAACACGATCGCCGTACCAGATGTGCGCGCCATCGGGGGTGATGAGGTGCAAGTCCAGATCCGTACCGTCGCTGTCCCAGGCCAGCAACACCCGCAATTTCGCCGGGGTGGCGCCGCCACTGGCGTTGAGGAACTGTGTGCGATGGCGTTGTTGGCCATCGGGGCTGCGGACTTCGACGCTGTTGCTGCCGTTGGGGAACGAGAACGGTCGGTCGAAGCGGCCAGCGGGATCGATCTTCAGTGGCATGCTGACGCCGTTGACGATCAACCGGCCCGGCTCTGCGGACTTGGGCGTGGCTTTGATCTGGCCGGTAATGCGTGCGGTATTCGCCTGTCCCACCGGCGTATTCACCGAGGAAGCCGGGTAGTTGACGGTTTGGCGGAAGTTTTCACCTTCGCCCTCGACCGCACCCGTGCGCCAGCCACCGACGGGGGTGTCGAGTTTGACGGTGCTTTCAGCCGCAACAAGCGTCGGCAACACGCAAAAAGAACAAAGGAACAGGAAGACCTGTGGATAACGGAGTTTCATGGCCTATTCCAGCAAGAGGTGGCGGGCGAGCCCTTCGATGTAGGTTTCATCCTGGCCGTTGGGGTGTGCTTCGAAGGCCAGGTGCAGGTATTCGTGGGTCAGGTCGAGGCGATCTTGCAGGGACAGGACGCCGCGCACATAAATGCGCTGGCGTTCGCGGTCGACGTACGGGCGGCCGAAGGCCAGGCGGCAGACAGCGAAAGTGCTGACTTCGTTGTAGCCGGTTTCGCTTTCGAGGCGTTGGCGCCAGCCGCGACGTTGGGTTTGCAGCCAGTTTTGCGCGGCGGGAAGCGCTTCGCAGGAAGCGACGGGGTTGTCCCAGCGGCTGAGGCTCGCGCGCGGGTAGGCGTGCAGCAGGATGGCGTCGTAGCGTTGGCCGGCGTTGGCTTGTTCGACGGCATGTTGCCAGGAGAGTTTGTCCGGGCCGGGTTGGTCGGAGTGGTAGGTGACGGCGCTGCCGGCGAGAACGAGGTCGCTGGTCCATGCGGCGATGTTGCGCGATTCGGTCGTGGCTGGGCGTGGGGCAACGCGTTGGCGGCTGCTGCTGTCGTCGATGCTCAGGCAGTCGCCGTTGCG
Source organism: Pseudomonas sp. LBUM1670 (assembly GCF_059695695.1). Lineage (NCBI taxonomy): Bacteria > Pseudomonadati > Pseudomonadota > Gammaproteobacteria > Pseudomonadales > Pseudomonadaceae > Pseudomonas > Pseudomonas sp. LBUM1670. Next base: position 5,079,444 of record NZ_CP166783.1, read on the forward strand.
GGTGGCGTTTTGCAGAAGGTAAGTGCGGATGGCGATGGCGAGGGCTTTGGCGGCTTCGGCAGGTTCGGGTTTGGCTTCCCGTTGCAGGACGCGGGCGACGTACTCTTCGCGGTCCAGGCGGGCGACGAGCTTGTCCTTCAACAAAAACAGTTCGCCGTCGCTGTGGATACCGAGCTGGTTGCCGTTGGTAAATTCGACGCGAAAGTCGCCCTGCATGGGTCCGGAAGAAACAACACGATCCCCCGCCAGAACGCGCCCGATCGGATAGCGAGAAAACAATCCGACCACAACGCAGCGCCCTGCATCCAAAGGCCAATCAACCGGCAACACAGAAGCCAACACCCCACCGTAATTGCGCAGAACCATCTGACTGGTCCCCCGCCCACCGGCCCAGATCGGCGTGCCATCCGCCAGCCAACCCGCAAAACCGCCCTGACGCGACGACGGACCCTGATCCCCCAACCAGCTCCAGGTCTTCACCCGCAATCGGCTACCGAGTTCGCCCACGACATTGCCGTCAGCGGCGTTCAACACCACGTCCAGCAACACCCGTCGTGCCTGATCCTGTGCCGGCAACACGGCCAACTCCTTAAGCAATTCAGCCACCGAAACCCGCGTGGATGGCTGCAACGAAGGCAAATCCAGCAGCCACTCCGGCGCCTGCCGCGTTTGCCAATACGTGCGCCAATCTGCGCCAGTAATGCCTAACCGCGCAGGCTCAAAATACAACCCGCACGACTTCACCAACGCCTGATCCCGTTCAATCCTGCCGCCAGCCGTGCAGCAATAAACTTCTTCTTTCGATTGTCCGCGACATTCGTAAGGCGACTCATGAGCGCCGGTATCCACCAGCCAGCCGTAGACAAACAACTTCCACAGGCTGCCCAACGGCGCCTGCAAATCAGCAGGCAACGGCTCGCGAGAAATCACCTGAGTCCGGCTCAACGAAAGCAGCTCACCTTTAAAGGCCAGACGCAGCGGCTCGTCCTGCGCTGTCGCCAGCACAGGGATCAAGCACAACCACCACCAGAGCAAATGCCGGGTCATGTCAGTTGACCGTGACCTGACCAAGCGCCGGTTTCTGCTCCTGGGCCTGATGTTGCGGCGCGTAGACCTGAGTGAAGCGCACCGGCGGCAGGTTGAACTGGCCCTTCTGCGAGAAGCGCACCAGGTGACGCAAACGCAATTCGCCGCTCAGAGCATCCACCGGAATCGCGTAAGCCATCTGACCCGGTTCGAAGCGCGCCTTCTCCAGCGCAGTCGGTTCAGTGCCGGACTTGCCCATCAACTTGATGCCCCACGTGGTGCGCTCGACATCCGCACCCGGCGGCAGTGGCACTTCGATCATCCCGTAGCGCAGCGGCTTCGCGGCTTTGCTGGTGATGATCACTTCGTCCAGGTACAGGCTGTCGCTGGACAACGGCTTGGTGCCGACCGCTTCCAGCTTGAAGGTGAAGGCTTCGTCACCCGGCACCAGACGCGACAAGCGACGGGTGATGGTCACCGCCATCGGATCCACCGACGGCTGTCTAGTCTGAAAGCTCAACGCTGCACGCAACGGACGCTCTTGCACCCCGGTCAGCGACAACACCGCAGGCACGGGCGAAGCGCCCTGCCACGTCCAATACATCTCACCGGTATCACCGTAGTTTTTCCTCCAGCCCTCACCCGGTGCCAATGCGATAGTGGGCGAAGCCTGCTCGATGCTGCGTTGCAACCAGGTCAGCGCCAACGCGCGTTCCAGGGTCGATTGCTGTGGCAGCAACCGTTGCAACAACGCTTGCGCGTGAGCCTGGTCGAAGGCTTGCAGCGACAGGTTCAACGCTTCGGCAAACGGTTGAGAGCTGGCGGCCAGACGCTGTTGTGCATCGGCCACTTGCCGATTGAAAACATCCGGCAGAGTGACCTTCGATTGATTCGCCAAAGAAGCGGTCAACGCACGCGCCGCCGCCAGACCCAACGCCGAATCCGGATCGCTCATGACAAGGCTGTCTTCGCCATCTTCCAGCAGATTCGCGGCATTGCCCTCGCCCGCTTTCGCCAGGTCATCCATCAATCCGCTGAGCAAGGTATTCACCGGCAAATGCATCTGTTTGGCGAACGACAGGATCAACGCTCGCTGCAACAGCGGCGTGTTTTGGGCCTGCTTCGAATACACCTCCAGCACCCGCCACCAATGCTCCGGCGGAAGGCTCAGCTCCAGTGCTTGGCTGGCGTGCCAGTCGGCGTAGTAGGCGTACGCGGTGAGGAACGCATCCGGTTCACCGTCCATGCCCCACCAGGTGAAGCTCGCTGACGGTCCGGCCATTTGCACCAGTCGCAGACGGCTGTTTTGCATGATCAGACGCAGGCGATCACGGATCTGCGGATTCGACGACAAGGTCGGATACGCAATGCTCAACGGCAGCAATCGACTGGCCGTCTGCTCGACGCCGCCGTACGGATAGCTCAACAGATCATCGAGTGCTGAACGGAACAGCGCTTGCGGACTGTCATCCAGACGCAGGCGAATGTCCGTTGCGTCCGCCGGCAAGCTCAGCGGTGTATCGCCGCTGGCCACGTCCAGACTTTGGCTTTGCGTGACCTGCCAACCTTCGCCGGTCGCGGTCAGGCGCACGGCCAGGGCGTCGGCGATTTTGCCGTCCTGCACCAACTCGGCCGTCCACTCACCAGTGGCCAACGCAAACGCCGGCAGTGCGATGTAGTTGATGCCGTTGTTCAGGGTGACGGGCACGCGCTGTTCGGCGCCTGCGTAATGAATCACCAGCTCAGCCTTGACCGGTTTTTCCGCCTGACTGAAGGCGAACACACCGAGATCCGGTTTGTCGCCGGTACGGAATTTGGTCGGGCCGCTCCACTTCAGGTACAGCGGTTTTTCCGAGCGCACGAATTGCTTCTTCTGCCCGACCTGACCGTCATCGGCAATGGCTCGCGCGGTAATGCGCCAGCGGGTCAGCGAATCCGGCATTTTGAAGGTGAAGCGAGTTTTGCCATTGGCGTCGGTGATCAATTCCGGTTGCCACGCGGCGGTGTCGACGTCTTCGCGACGCGGCCGCTCCAGCACTTTCACGCCACGTTCGCTGCGGTTGGCTTTGCCCGGTGCACCAGGGCTGCCCGGCAATGCGACGTCGTAGCTGATGAACGACAAACTGGCGCTGGTGCGCACGTTGTTGCGGCGCGGGTGATAGAAGAACTGGTCGATGGTCGGCGCGACTTCCGGTTGCAGCGCGTAGACCATTTCATCGACCACGCTGACCGTCAGGTGCGCCGGCATCGGCTTGCCGGCGAACTGGGTGGTGAGGTCGACGGACACGGTATCACCCGGTTGGTATGCCTCTTTGTCGGTGGCGATGGTCACATCGATCTGCGGCGCAATCACCTTGATCCCGGCGTTCTGGAAGCTGTATTGACCGCCCTTGGTGTAGAGAACGGAGAAGGTCAGGTTCGGCGCGAAATTATCCTTCACCGGGATGCGTGCGCGGTATTGGGTCTCGCTGAGTTTTTCCATCTTCAGCCAGTCGCTGCCCTTGGACAGCAGCGCCGTGGCCTCGACCTTGTCGCGCTCCAGCGATAGCAAGGCATCGCTGACGGGCTCTGGAAAAGTGATCAACGCAAGTGCTTCGTCGCCCGCCTTGTACTCGGGTTTATCGAGGACGATTTCCACAGTGCCGGGCACGGCTTTGACGCCGTCGCCAGTGACCGAATGGCCGGTCGCACCGACCACTCGACCATGCTCATCCTTCAATGTCAGGTTGTAAGTGCCGGGACGGTCGAAGGCCAACGTGAAGCTTTTATCACTGGCGGCGAGTTTGCCTTCGCCAGTGCTCTGGTCTTCCAGACGCACCCAGCTGTAGCTGCTCGGCGTGACGGTTTTACTTTGCTCGCTGCCACCTTCATTCAGATAACTGAAAGCAACCTTGTCGCCCACCGCACTGAACCGCTGCGGCGCACGCAGACTGAAACTCGCCGCGCCACGGTCGATGAGGATTTCCTTGGTGGTCCTGACCCGATACGCCGCACCATCGCTGGCAAAAACGGTGAGCATGTAACGGCTCGGTTTCTCGGCGGCCGGCAGGTCGAGGGTCGCGTTGCCTTTGGAATCGGTGGTCAGTTCGGTACTGGTCAGCTCCACCGGGAATTGCCCGAGGTATTGCAGCTCGTTATCGACCATCGACAGTTGCTGGGCGCGCAGGCTCAGGGTCAACTTGGCGTCGGCCACCGGTTTGCCGTCGGGGTACAGCAGCACCAAACTGCCTTTCACCGGTTCGCCGGTGCGGTAATCCTGCTTGGACAGGTTCAGGGATATTTCGAAGTGCGGTTTGATGTATTCGGCGACGCGGAAGGCGCTGCTGTAGGCCTGATCCTTGTAGCTGAAACGCAGTTCATAACCGCCCGCCACCGCGTTGTCCGGCAACTGGAAACGACCTTGAGTGCCGGCCTTGGAATCGAGTTTCAGCGCCAGCGATTGCAGCGCCGTGCCCGTTGCGTCGAGCACCGTCACGTTGACGTCGGCAGCGGTCGGCAACACCGAATCGCGCGCGTTCTTGAACTCGCGACCAACGATTTTCAGCGACACCCAATCCCCCGGCCGATACAGCGGCCGGTCGGTGAACGCATAGAGTTTGGTGTCGTAGATTTCGCTGTCGTAATAGAAGTTCTCGGAGACGAACACCCCGCCCTCTTCGTCCTCGCCGATCACGAACGAACGCTCCGGGCTGACGTGTTTCAGACGCAACAAACCATCGGCATCGGTGACACCGCTGCTCATCACGCCGAGGCCATCGGTCCACAGCACATTGACCTTCGGCACCGAACTGCCTTCGTGTTTGCGCGCAGCCCAGACCACCAGTTCATCACCGGCAATCTTGCTCACGGCCACAGTGTTGGAGACGAAGACCATGGTCGTTGCGCGGTACTTGCCGATCAGCGCTTCCACCAGATACAGGCCCGGCTTCAAATTGCCCAACGGGATGTACACGTTGCCGGGCGCGACCGTGCCGAACTCGCTGGAAGAACCGGCCAGGTTCACACCGGTAGGCGGCTGGATCGGTTTGGCTTGCCACAGCGGATAACGGAACTGGCTGACCACCGGCAGGCCCGGAATCAACGCGAATTGCGGCTGGGCATCGTAAGGCGTTGGCGCGGCAATCGCGGTGCCCATCTTCAGCTCAGGCACTTCCTCGGTGACTTGTTTACGCGACTCGTAGGAAAACGCCCGCTGCATCACGCGACGGGATTTGCGATACCAGTTATCCCACAGGTACGCGAGGGTATTCGACAGGCCTTCGCCCTTGAACTGGCCGTCGCTGACCACGCGGTGCAGGTTCTTCTGGCGCTTGAGGAAATCCAGCGGTTTGTCGATGCGGTACACGCGAATGTCGGCGCCGCCGTAAGGCTCCATGCGGAAGCGGCGATAGTCGCGGCCCGGCGCTTCGAGACGGACCATCGCCTGCTCGTCACTGGCGAAACTACTGTCGGCCAGCAGGAAAAAGCTTTCACCGGCCACCGGCGTGTAGCCGCTCGGCTCGACGGTGTCTTCGGCATTCACTGCCGAAAAAGGCAGTACCAATACCAACAGTAGAGACAGAAAGCGCAGCATGCGGGCACCGGTCATTGCGTGAGAAAGTTCAGTCGATAGACGCCGATGAAGTTGGGGTTGGCTGCGTCGGGTATCCATCGGGTGTCCTTCCATGTCATGAGTTGCTGCAGGCTCGCGGAACGCATGCCGTTGTCAGTGGGAGTCGTTGTGCCGGTGTGATAGGCGATGAAGCGGCCCATCCAGATCATCAGGTGCTGGTCGTCGCCCTGATCGAAAAACATTAGGTCGCCGGGCCGGGCTTGCGCCAGGTCGCGGCCAACCAGATGACTGTTGAACTGAATCAGTTTGATTGCGTTGACGTACGGCCCGACCTTGCCGCCGCCCTGCTGCCATTGCTGAGCGAGACCGCGTTGCGCCTCGCTCAGTTGCAGCTCCGGCGGCAGGTAGCGGTTGGACAGGCCATTGCTGCGCAGCCATTTGTCGTCATGGTCTTTCAGCGCTTCGTTGGCGGCGAAACGGACCAGCCCGGCGCAGTCCTGCTGATACCAGCGCGGGCTCGGGCCCTGGGTCAATTGTTCCTGGGCGATGCGCACGAACCAGGCACGGAACACCTGGGATTGCTGCACGTCGAGCGGCGCGGTTTCGCTGGCGAATGCGCGGCTGCCCAGCAACATCGCCAGCAGGCCGAGGCCTCGGATGAGTGCGGTCACAGGGCTTTCCATTCCAGCGGCAGCCATTGCCAGTGGCCGTCGGGTTCGCTGCCTTCGGGCAAGGTCAGGGCATATTTTCCGTAGTCGCCGAGCTGGCGCAGTTTCGGAATCAGGTAGGTTTGCGCGGCGTTGTAAAACACCGGCTCCATGTCCTGCGGCAGGCTGTCGAGGGTTTCCTGCTGCATCAGTTGCGCCATGGAATCCGGGCCGAAGTAGACCGGCATCAGCAGGTCTTTCGGCACCACGTCGGCCATCGGCGGGAAGCGTTTGTCGAGGGTGCCGAGGGCCTTGTCCACGAGTTTGTCGTCGAGGGAAAACAGCAGCGTCGAACCGTGACGCGCCAGGCTCACGCGCATGAACGCCTTGCCGGTGATCGCGTCCGGGTCCTCGGCGTCCTTGGCTTTGTAAGGGCCGAAACTGGAACTGACCTGACGCTGCCAATGGTGACTTTCGCCTTCCTTTTTCTCGACCACCGGGAACGCGTGCTCTTCGACGTTACCTTCGTAGGCGCCGACCATCGAGCTGAACAAGTTGCCCAGGTCACCGTCGAGTCTGGCGCTGTCGTCGTCATTCAGACTGGCCACCAGCAGCGGTGTGTACAGCCGCGAATCGGCGTACCAGCACAGGCCGGCGGCACCGGCCATGTGTTCGGTCAATGCCTGGGCCACGGTCTCTTCGGCGCCGAGTTTTACCAGCAACGGTTTCTGTTGTTCGGCGGCGAGCGGCAGAGCCACGCAAGCACTCGCGCCCATCGGCATGGCTTGCCAGATCGGTTTGAAATCGAAGTCCGGCTGGTTTTCCAGTTCGTCCATGGCGAGAAAGCTGTGCCAGCCTTTGTCGTCCATGTCGAAACGCAGGCCGGCGAAGTTCGGGATGAAACGCTGGTAACCCATGGCCAATACGCTGGAGTTGACCGAGAGGCGTTGTTTCACTTCAGGCGCCCGGGGTGGCAGGCCGAAGGCTTCGGGGAACAGTTTCTGGCCACCGAGCAGTGCTTCCAGGGATTGGGTCGAAACCATGCCGCGCTCATCGGTCAGGCCGCTGGCGGTGTCATACAGTTTCGAAGGATTCGACAGCACCACCAGCTTGTCGCCATGGGACGCGAACACCAGCGCTTTGCTGTTGTTGTAGGTGAGCTGATACAGCGGCACCACATCGCCGGCCACTTTCATTTCACTGAGCCGGGTCAGTTGCGAATCATCCAGTGCCACTTTGGCGAGTGGCTCCAGCACCTTGGCCAGACCACCGCGATCCATCACCAGCAGGAAATCCTTGAGCCGACCATCCGCCCCGCGCCACAACGCCACGTCTGCCGGTTGATCGAAAAGCTGTTCGATCAGGCTGTCCTGCAACTTCAGGTCATGTTCGTAGATGATCCGCCGCAGACTGCCGATCAAGCCGAGGCGATCGGCATGGGTTTCGTAATAGAAGACGAAATCTTCGGTCAGGGTTTCCTTGAGGAACGGCACCGCCAGCAAGTCCTTGGGCAACTGGCTCAGGGAATGGGTTTCGAGCAGACCGTCCGGGCGGCTCATGCCCAGTTTGTCGCTGGCAAGTGTAGCCGGCGGCGCCTTGGGTTTGTGCATGAACCAGCCCAACCCGCCCGCCACGCCGGCCACCAGAAGCAGTCCGGCCAGCAGCACTGGCCAGCGCCGGGAAGGTTTGGCAGCAGGTGCGTCGGCGGCCGGGGTAACAGTGTTATCGCTCATGTTCACAACGCCCAATTCATCCGTGGTGCGGGATGCTTAATAGTTGAAAGTCTTGACCAGCAGCAGGTCACCGATCGCGCGCAGGGGCACGATGAAGGTCTCGCGTTTTTCGTCGACGGTGTTTTCGTTGAGCACCAGGTTGATCTGCGAGGTGATCACCTCGTTCTGGTTGCTGGTCTCATCGAAGTTATAGCCGCCGCTGCCGAAGTTGCCCCAATAGTTCACGTAAACCAGATAGGTGCCATGCAACGGCGCGGTCATGGTGAACATTTCCGGGCCGGGGCCGTCGACGCCGTCCGGGTCCAGGCCACCGCCGTTGCTCATCGCCGGGCGAGCCCAGAACGCGTGTTGACCGTCGGGGGTAATGATGTGCAAGTCGAGTTCAGCTTTCGGATCGTCCCAACCCAGCACCACGCGAATCCGCGCCGGGGTGCGCAGGTTGTTGGCTTCATAGAATTGAACGCGCTTGAGCGACTGGCCTTCGATACTGCGCACTTCGACGCTGTTGGAGCCCGCGCCGAATGCGTACGGCCGGGCGAAACGCCCCTGGTCGTCGGTGTACAGATTCAGTGGATTGCCGTTGACCGCCAGCGTGTGCGGCCCGCGTTGAGTGCCGATGGCCTTGAGCTGGCCTTCGATCATCGTGCGATTGCGTTGCACACCGCGGTCGATGGGCGGTGTGGGATAGGCGACTTGCGGATTTTCGCTGCGGTCCAGCAGGCCGTTGTAACGCCAGCCACCCACCGGTTCCGACAGCTCGGCCGTCGGCTCGGCCCACGCAGCGGTCGCGCAGCCCCACCCCATCAGGAATAGAAAAAATGAACGCATGTGAGGCCTCCTGCCATGCATAACGAAACCTTGCGCCTGATCCTCGGCGCGTTACAGATCCAAAAACTGCGTTTCGTCAGAAAGACCCGTGACTAATGGGTCGTTTAAGGCGCGAAGGTTAGCCATTTGGCGGGTTTTTAACAATCGGATCCATCTTGAATTGCGGTAGAGGTCACGGAGGTTGCTGGACGGTGAGCCGAATAGGCGTCATATTCGGCTCACCGAATGAGCCGAATAGCGTTTTTAATCGGCTCACACACAAGAGCACCTAGTTCATGGCACCTCACTGGATCTGGCAGCAACCTGATTGGCCGAACTTCAACTGGCAAGCCGAGCGCCTGGCGCCCATGCTGCGCGAGTGCGTTCAGGCGCAAGGGCGGTTGATGGGCATGGCCAGTTCGGTGGGCAGTTCGTTGAGCGCGCAAAGCGAACTGGATGCTTTGCTGCAGAACATCGTCACTTCCTCCGCCATTGAGGGTGAGCAACTGAACGTCGGTTCTGTGCGGTCGTCGCTGGCACGGCGATTGGGTCTGGAACTGGTTGATGGCGATCAAGTGAGCCAGCGTAGCGAAGGCTTGGCGCAGCTGATGCTAGATGCCACTCAGCATTTCGCCGAGCCGCTGACATTGGAGCGACTGCTGGATTGGCATGAATGGTTGTTTCCCGAGCAGGACGCGGCCCTCGCGGCCCGAGCGATCCGTATCGGCGCACTGCGCGGTGATGATCCGATGCAAGTGGTATCCGGCCGCCTCGACAGACCGACCGTTCACTTCGAAGCCCCACCTCGCCTTGGCCTGGAGCGACAGCTCGACACCTTCCTCACCTGGTTTGAAACCAGCCGAAGCCATGTAGATCTCGATCCATTGCTACGAGCCGGCATCGCGCACTTCTGGTTCGTGACGCTGCACCCTTTCGACGATGGCAACGGTCGCCTTACGCGAACGATCACCGACCTGGCATTGGCTCAGGGTGAAGCGCAGGCGATCCGATTCTATGCCATGTCAGCGAGCATCCTTGAGGATCGCTCAGGCTATTACCGGGTACTGGAACACAGTCAGAAAGCTACGTCGGATATCACAGGATGGCTGGAATGGTTTCTGCAAACCTTACTGCGCAGCTTGCAGCAGGCCATGGCGCGGATTGAATCAGTGCTCGGCAAGGCGCGTTTCTGGCAGGCGCATCGGGAGTCCGGACTGTCGACCGAACAGATGAAGGTCCTTAACCGTTTGCTTGATGGTGGGGAGCGAGGTTTCGCAGACGGGATCAGCGCAGCTCAGTATCAGGCTGTGGCGAAAGTATCCAAAGCCACCGCGACCCGTCATCTGGCTGAATTGCTGGAGAAAGGCTGCCTGCAAAGGCTGCCCGGTGGCGGGCGCAGCACTCGTTATCAAATCAATTATCCAGATGACTCAACACAATAACCTGTTGAAACACAGGCCTGTGGGAGTGGGCTTGCTCGCGAAGAGGGAGTATCAGTCACCATTGTTGGTGTCTGATATTCCCTCTTCGCGAGCAAGCCCGCTCCCACAGGGATGACCCCGCTCATTTGCCCATAACCCCCATGTCTGCTAGTGTCGCGCCGGTTTAACGTCAACCGGAAATAGCCGCCATGGCCCGCAAAAAAGCTGCACTGGATTTCGAACAATCCCTCGCCGACCTGCAAACGCTGGTGGAGCGACTGGAGAACGGCGAATTGTCGCTGGAAGACTCGCTGACGGCTTTCGAGCAAGGCATCGGTCTGACCCGCGATTGCCAGGCAGCGCTAGCCCAGGCCGAGCAGAAGGTTCAAGTGCTGCTCGAGCGTGATGGCGAGCTGGCCGAGGAACCCTTTGACGCGGATCAGCCAGAATGATCGCAGCGTATTCGGCGACCAGCCAGGCCCGTGTCAATGCGGCACTGGAAACCTTGTTCAACGCGCCAAACCCTGAACTCGCGCGGCTGTACGAAGCCATGCGCTACAGCGTGATGAACGGCGGCAAACGCGTGCGCCCTCTTCTGGCTTACGCGGCGTGCGAAGCGCTGGGCGGCAAGGCTGAGCAAGCCAACGGTGCAGCCTGCGCGGTGGAGCTGATTCACGCTTATTCGCTGGTGCACGACGATCTGCCGGCCATGGACGACGACGATTTGCGTCGCGGCCAGCCGACCACCCACAAGAAATTCGATGAAGCCTGCGCGATCCTCGCCGGCGATGGCTTGCAGAGCTTGGCCTTCAGCGCCCTGCTCGACCCGCGCCTGAGCTCATCGGATGCAGAGATTCGCCTGCAAATGGTCAGCGCATTGGCGTTGGCGGCCGGCCCGGCGGGCATGGTCGGCGGCCAAGCCATCGACCTCGGCTCGGTTGGCTTGAAACTCGATCAAAAGGCCCTCGAAACCATGCACCGGCACAAGACCGGCGCGCTGATCGAGGTCAGCGTCAAACTCGGTGCCCTCGCCAGTGGCCGCGCTGAAAAGGACGAACTGAAGTCCTTGCAGACCTATGCACAGGCCATCGGCCTGGCGTTTCAGGTGCAGGACGACATTCTCGACGTCGAAAGTGACACCGAAACCCTCGGCAAACGCCAGGGCGCCGACATCGCCCGCGACAAGCCGACCTACCCGGCCCTGCTCGGCCTCGACGCGGCCAAGGCCTACGCGCTGGAACTGCGCGACCAGGCCCTGCACGCGCTGCGACCGTTTGACGCGGCCGCCGAGCCGTTGCGCGATCTGGCCCGTTATATCGTCGACCGCCGTAGCTGACGGCGTATCCGCCAAAAAAGACCAACGCGTGGGCAGGGGGCGATGCATCAGGTAAACTGCCGCATCTTTTATACCTATAACGATTCGCCTGATGCCCACGACGTTTCATGAGATTCCCCGCAAACGCCCGACCACGCCCCTGCTCGACCGTGCCAACACGCCGGACGGCCTGCGCCGGTTAGGCGAAGCCGAGCTGGAAACCCTGGCCGATGAGTTGCGCCTGGAATTGCTCTACACGGTCGGTCAGACCGGCGGGCATTTCGGTGCAGGCCTGGGCGTCATCGAGCTGACCATCGCGTTGCATTACGTCTTTGACACCCCGGACGACCGGCTGGTGTGGGACGTGGGTCATCAGGCCTATCCGCACAAAATCCTCACCGGCCGTCGCGAGCGCATGGGCACCCTGCGCCAGAAGGACGGCGTCGCCGCTTTCCCGCGTCGATCCGAGAGCGAGTACGACACCTTTGGCGTCGGCCACTCCAGCACCTCGATCAGCGCAGCGCTGGGCATGGCCATTGCCGCCCGCCTGCAGAACAGTGATCGCAAGGCCATTGCAGTGATCGGCGACGGCGCGTTGACCGCCGGTATGGCGTTCGAGGCGCTGAACCATGCGCCGGAAGTGAACGCCAACATGCTGGTGATCTTGAACGACAACGACATGTCGATCTCGCGCAACGTCGGTGGCTTGTCGAATTATCTGGCGAAAATCCTTTCCAGCCGCACCTACGCGAGCATGCGCGAAGGCAGCAAAAAGGTCCTGTCGCGCCTGCCCGGCGCCTGGGAAATCGCCCGTCGCACAGAAGAATACGCCAAAGGCATGCTGGTCCCCGGCACGCTGTTCGAAGAGTTGGGCTGGAACTACATCGGCCCGATCGATGGCCACGACCTGCCGACCCTGATCGCCACCCTGCGCAACATGCGCGATCTGAAAGGCCCGCAATTCCTGCACGTCGTCACCAAGAAAGGCAAAGGCTTCGCCCCGGCGGAAGTCGACCCGATCGGTTACCACGCGATCACCAAACTCGAACCCGTCGATGCACCGGCCGCTGCGCCGAAAAAGGCTGGCGGGCCGAAGTATTCCGGCGTGTTTGGCGAATGGCTGTGCGACATGGCCGCTTCTGATCCACGCCTTGTCGGTATTACTCCGGCAATGAAGGAAGGCTCCGACCTGGTGGCGTTCAGCGAGCGTTTCCCGCTGCGCTATTTCGACGTGGCGATTGCCGAGCAACATGCCGTGACCCTCGCGGCCGGTATGGCCTGCGAAGGCGCGAAACCTGTTGTGGCGATTTATTCGACGTTCCTGCAACGGGGTTACGACCAGCTTGTACATGACGTCGCGGTGCAAAACCTCGACGTATTGTTCGCCATCGACCGTGCCGGTCTGGTGGGCGAAGACGGCCCGACACACGCGGGCAGCTTCGATCTGTCGTTCCTGCGCTGCATCCCCGGCATGCTGGTGATGACTCCGAGCGACGAAAACGAACTGCGCAAAATGCTCACCACCGGCCATCTGTACAACGGCCCGGCGGCGGTGCGTTACCCGCGAGGCACTGGCCCGAACGCGACGATCGAGAAAGACCTGCAACCGATCGAAATCGGCAAAGGTGTGATTCGCCGTCAGGGCAGCAAAGTCGCCCTGTTGGTGTTCGGCGTGCAACTGGCCGAAGCGCTGAAAGTCGCCGAGACGCTGGATGCGACCGTGGTCGACATGCGGTTCGTCAAACCACTGGATGAAGACCTGGTTCGCGAGATTGCCGGCAGCCATGAGTTGCTGGTGACCATCGAAGAGAACGCGATCATGGGTGGTGCCGGTGGCGCCGTCAGCGAGTTCCTCGCTCGCGAAAACATCCTCAAGTCGATGCTGCACCTGGGCTTGCCGGACAGCTACGTCGAGCACGCCAAGCCTGCGCAAATGCTGGCCGAGTGCGGGTTGGATGAAGCAGGGATCGAAGCATCGGTTCGTCAGCGGCTGCAACTGCTCAATATTTAAGCGCATCACCCTGTGGGAGCGGGCTTGCTCGCGAATGCGGTGGATCAGTCGGCATCAATATTGACTGATCCACCGCATTCGCGAGCAAGCCCGCTCCCACATTGTTTTGTGCAACCTTTAAAAATGTGTTCGCTTTAAAGTGCCAACTAACTGCCCATGAAACTCTCACGATTCGCTTTGACGCTGACCCTTCTGCCGTCCGGCCTACTCCTGGCCGACACCTTCGAACGCGATCAGGCCCTGAAGCTGCCCGACGTGCTGATCAGCGCCAACCGCCAGGTCGAAGCGCGCAACGACAGCAGCGCCGCCAACACCGTGTTCACCCGCGACGACATCGACCGTCTGCAACCGAGCAGCGTCACTGACTTGCTGCGTCGAGTGCCGGGCGTGCAAGTCGGGCAAACCGGCGGGCGCGGTAGCCTACCGGGGATTTACATTCGCGGCACCAAGTCGGCGCAGAGCCTGGTGCTGGTGGACGGTCAACGCATCGGCAACTCGACTTCCGGCGACAGCGACCTGCAACACATCAACATCGAACAGGTCGAGCGCGTGGAAGTTCTGCGCGGCTCCCGCTCGGTGATTTATGGCAGCGATGCGATTGGCGGGGTGATCCAGATCTTCACCCGCCGTGGCGCCGAACAAGGCCTGCAACCGCGCCTGCACGCAGGCTTCGGCAGCAATCAGACCTGGGAGCGCAGCCTTGGCTTGTCTGGTGGCGATGAGCAAACCCGCTTCAACCTCGGCGCCAGCCTCGATGAAACCGCCGGGATCAATCGCACCCACGAGTCGTACCCGAGCGACGGCGATCACGATGAGTATCGCAACAAGTCGTTGAGTCTGAGCCTGAGCCACGCGCTCACCGATGACATCGAAATCGGCGCGAACCTGCTGGATAACCGGGGCAAAAGTGCATTCGACAACCCGTTCGGCCGCTTCGACACCACCACCTTCGAATCGGTCCAGCAGCAGCCTTACAACGAGTTCACGGTGAGCAGCCTCAGCAGTTACGTCGATGCGCGCGTCAACGACCTGTGGAAAACCCGGGTCGAATTCGGCCACAGCGAAAACCGCGAGCAGACCTCCGACAAGCTCAGCGATGAACGCGGTGTGTTCAACACTTACCGCGATTCGCTGAACTGGCAGAACGACCTGACGCTCGACGCGCGCAACAGCCTGATCCTTGGCGGCGACTGGTACGAAGACCGCATCAACAGCAGCACAGCGTTCGACGAGGACAGCCGCTGGAACCGCGCGGCGTTTGTTCAGCATCGCTATCAGGCGGACAGCTTTTCCACGGAACTGGGCCTGCGTCGCGACCAGAACCAACAGTTCGGCAGTCAGAACAGCTGGAGCGGCACGTTCACCCTGCCGTTGAACCCGGACAACGATGTGCTGCTGACCTACAGCGAAGGCTTTCGCGCGCCGACCTTCAACGACTTGTACTACCCGAAGTACAGCAATCCGGACCTGAAGCCTGAAACATCAAAAAGCTATGAGCTGCAATGGCGTAGTCAGCTGACCGATACCAGTCGCCTCGAAGCCTCGCTGTATCGCACCGACCTCAAAGACGCGATCATCTTCGGCAGCAACGACCGACCGCAGAACGTCGCTTCGGCGCGGATCAACGGATTTGAAGCGGCGTTGAAGCAGGAACTGTTCGGCTGGCAGAGCAATCTCGGCGTGGCGATCATCGACCCGCGGGATCGCGACAGTGGCCATACCCTGGCGCGTCGTTCACGGCGCACGTTGAGCCTGGATCTCGATCGGCAGTTCTATCGACTGGGTTTCGGCGCCAGTTGGCAAGCGGTGAGCAGCAGTTATGACGATGAGAACAATCAGCAGCCGTTAGGCGGGTATGCGCTGCTGGGATTGCGCAGTAGCTGGGCGTTGAATCGTGAGATCAAGCTTGGGTTGAAGGTCGATAACTTGCTGGACAAGGGTTACAGCCGGGCGTTGTACAGCCATGACGGCAGTCAGTTTGGGTATCGCGAGGAAGGTCGGGCGTGGATGTTCGGGGTGACCTGGACGCCGGGGTTCTGATCTGGAATTTGAAGTGTTCGGGTGGGCCTCTTCGCGAGCAAGCCCGCTCCCACAGGGGTTTTGTGCCGACCAAAGATCCAATGTGGGAGCGGGCTTGCTCGCGAAGCAGGCGCCTCGGTCTCAACGGTCAGGCGCAATCACCCGGCAAAGTTTGGCCGTCGCCTCGATCATCTGCCCACTCGGTCGTTCCAGCCCCTTGTCCGTCACCAACCGCAATTGCCCCTGCACCACGGCCGTCACCTGCGGCCAGGCCTTCCACGCATCCAGCTGCGCCTGATCGCTGGCCAGAATCACCTCGGGATTACGCTGCAACACCGCCTCCACACTGACCTGCGGCGCGGGCAGTGTCAGGTCGGCAAACACATTGCGCGCGCCGCACACTTCCAGCGCATCGCTGATGATCTGCCCGCCGCCGACGGTATACAGCGGACGATCCCAGACCTGGTAAAACACTCGCAACGGTTCGTCCCGTCGATAGCGCTGGCGCAGTGCATCGAGGCGCTGACGCAGATCGCTGGCCAATGAAACGCCACGCTCGGGCCGCCCGAGTTGCGCGGCGATCGCTTCGATTTGCGCGGTCAATTGTTCAAGGTTGTGAGGGTCGGCGACGTACGTGGGGATGTTCAAACGCTTGAGTTGTTCACGCTGCGCCGGTCCGACGCTGCCGGGCCAGAGCAGCAACAAATCAGGTTTCAGGCTGAGCAAGCGTTCCATGTCCAACTGACCGTAGCGGCCAACGGAAGGCAGGTCTTTGAGCTCAGCAGGACGATCGCCAGCATCGAGCACACCGACCAGCAAATCAGCCGAGCCCAGTTCAACCACGATTTCAGAGAGAGACGGCGCGAGGCTGACGACGCGCTCGACCGCAACAGCCGAGCCGCTGACGGCCAACAGCAAAACCGCCAGCCCGACGCGGCGCATCAGCCGAGTTGACGCGGGATACGGTAGAGGTAGAACAGCACCGTGGTCGACAGCGCCAGCAGCACCAGCGGCACCGCTTCAAGACCAACGAAGACGGCCAAAGCACCGATCCAGGCCGGCAAACCAGCGGCCAGAAACGCAGCACGGCGCTTGGCAGCCAGGACAATCCACGCGGCAGGCTCTTCAGGGGTATCGAGGGCTTTCTGGGTGGCGATCAGCGCGTGCTTGTAGCCACCGAAAAACTTCAGACTGACAAACATCGACGCCACGCCAGCAATGAACAACGGCATCGCCAACACCGGCAGGATCGCCTCGCTCTGGCCGAATATGCCGTTGATGACGAGCAGCGGCAGCAGGGCCAACGCCAGGTATTGCCACCAACTGACGGACAGTCGCCGCCGAACCTGACCGCGGGTCACGCCCGGTCTACCTCGCCCTGATGCTCGTTGCCCATCATGTGGTCGAGCTTGCTGGCCTTGGTGGCCAGGTAGAGTTTGTTGTGCGGATTGTGGCCGGTGTGCAGCGGCACGCGCTCGGCAACCACGATACCCATGTCGGTCAAGGCTTTGACCTTGCGCGGGTTGTTGGTCATCAGACGCAGGGATTTCACGCCCAGGTGCTCAAGCATCGGCAGGCACATGGCGTAGTCGCGCTGGTCGGCGGCGAAGCCCAGACGCTCGTTGGCTTCAACGGTATCGGCGCCGCCATCCTGCAATTCATAGGCGCGGATCTTGTTCAGCAGGCCAATGCCGCGGCCTTCCTGACGCAGGTACAGCAACACGCCACGGCCTTCTCGGGCGATGGCCTGCAACGCGGCTTCAAGTTGCGAGCCGCAGTCGCAACGCTGGCTGAACAAGGCATCGCCGGTCAGGCATTCGGAGTGCAACCGGCCGAGTACCGGGGCACCGTCGTCGAACTCACCCAGGCTCAGCACGACGTGTTCGCGCCCGCTTTCTTCATCCAGAAAGCCGTGCATGGTGAATTGCGCAAAAGGTGTTGGCAGCTTGGAAGCGGCGACAAAAACGACAGGCACCGGTGTGCTCCTGATCTATAGGTACTGGAGATTCGCAGACGCGGCATTGTAACAGCACGTTCCTACAGACGCTTAGGCTGAATTATGGGGCATAACGATCTAATAGTTTGATCTCTGGTTGGCCACCATCCCTGTGGGAGCGGGCTTGCTCGCGAAGACGGTCTGTCAGTCAATATCATCGTTGAATGTTAGACCGCCTTCGCGAGCAAGCCCGCTCCCACAGGGGTCGTGTTCAGTTCGGGTCGAACGGATAAGGCTGCTTCCAGCGCTCGAAGATCGGTTTCAGCTCACCGCTTTTCACCAGCACCTCCATTCGCTGGTCGAACAGCGCCATCAACTTCCGCGCCTTGGGCGTATTGGCAAAGCACAGGTACAGCGGCAGTTCTGCAATATGCGTGCGCCGGAACTGGGACGGATCCTTGGCCCGGCGGACCACGTAATCCACCTCGGTCAGCGCGTCGATGTAGTAGTCGGCACGGTTGTGGGTCAGCATCGACAGAATGCCGGTGCGCCGCATCACTTCGTTATAGCGACGCACGTTAGGCAGGTAATCCTGGAAGTCGTAACCCCGGACCCAGGCCAGCCGATAGTTGCCCAGCGTCTCCGGCGTCGGCGCCGGATTGCTGGCCAGCCCCAGGGCATAGATGTGATCGGTGTCGTAATTCCAGCGCGGATACAGCAGATCGCTGACTTCATCGTGATAGGCGCCGACACAGGCGTCCACTTCGCCACGCTGGGCCAGGCCGATGGAGCGAATGTAAGGTTCGGTCCGGATGTCCAGTTTGACGCCGGCCGGCTCGAAGACTTCACGCAGCACGTCCCAACCCAGGCCATGGCCATCGGCGGCGGTGTAGTCTTCCCAGTCTTCGCTGGCCAGATGAATCACCGATGGCGTTGTCACTGCCTCCCCCGCCTGGGCGAGCGAAGCAAATAGTGCGAACCCCATCACAGCCAACCAGCGTCGAGCCATCCTAGTCTCCCGCTCCGCCACTCATCAGGCGAAAATCCATACCAGCCCCTGCATTGCCAACCACGCGAACACCCCGGCCAATACGTCGTCGAGCATGATCCCGACACCGCCGTGCACATGCCGGTCGATCCAGTGAATCGGCCACGGCTTGAGAATGTCGAAGAAGCGGAACACCACAAAACCCGCGAGCAGCCAGTACCAGCCTTCCGGCACCAGCCACAGGGTGATCCACATCCCGACCATTTCGTCCCAGACGATGCCTTCGTGGTCGTGCACCCGCAAATCGTCGGCCACTTTGCCGCACAGCCAGAAGCCGAACAGCATGGTGATGCCCAGCATCAGCCAATAACCCCAGTCGGGCAGCATCTGCCACAACGGAATAAAGGGTAGCGCAACTAACGAACCCCAAGTGCCCGGCGCCTTTGGCAAGGTGCCCGAACCGAAGCCGAACGCCAGGAAATGCCAAGGATTGCGCCAGACCGACGGCGGTACGAATTCCGCCGGAACCTGTTTGGGATGATCTGTCACGGTGTCTCCCGAAAATGTTGATAGCCCCGTGTTTGCGGGGTGATGTCTTGTCCGTCAGCATCCAGCAACACGACGCCCTGCCCCGCCACCACACGCCCGACCACATGGATCGGCCAGCCATCTGCCACCATCTGCGGCAACTCGACGGACGGTAAGGTGAAGGCCAGCACGTAATCGTCTCCGCCGCTCAAGGCGGCGTTCTCGGCGCCCGCTTGACCGAGGAAGGCCACTAAAGCCTTCGACAGCGGCAACCGGTCCCGTTCAACTTGAATGCCGACCTTCGACGCGAGGGCGATGTGCCCGCAGTCGGCGAGCAGGCCGTCGGAGATGTCCAGCGCCGAAGTCGCCTTGCCGCGCAAGGCCTGACCCAATGCGAGTTGCGGTTGCGGCGACCAGTAATGCGCCAGCAGCGGATCGGCGATGGCGGCCTCGGCGGTTCGCTGACCAAGTACCAGCGGCAAGGCACCGGCGGCGTTGCCCAGCTCACCCCCGACACACAGCAGATCGCCTGGCTGCGCGCCGCTGCGGGTCAGCGCCAAACCGCTTGGCACACGCCCGAACACTGTCATGGTCACGCTCAATGGCCCACGGGTGGTATCGCCGCCCACCAGCGCCACGCCACAGTTCTGCGCCATGAGGCTCAATCCACGGGCATACGCTTGCAACCAATCGGCGGTCGCCGAAGGCAAGGTCAGGGCAAGGGTAAAGGCAACAGGAGTGGCGCCCATGGCAGCCAGGTCACTGACGGCCACGGCCAGCGAGCGCTGACCGAGCAGAAACGGGTCGCAAGGATCGGCGAAATGCACGCCGGCCACCAGCGTGTCGGTGGAGATCGCCAACTGTTCCCCGGGGGGAACAGCGAGCAAGGCGCAGTCATCGCCGATCCCGAGGGCAACGCCTTCGCCGCCCTGCGCACAAGGCGCGGCGGCGAAGAAATTGCGGATCAGCTCAAACTCGCCCATGGCTGAGACAAAGAGTTCAAGCGCCAATCAGCGCTTGAACGCCTTCACTTCAGCTTCACGCAAACGCGGGGCCAGCTTGTCGAGTACACCGTTGACGAATTTGTGGCCGTCGGTTGAACCGAAGACTTTCGCCAGCTCGATACCTTCGTTGATCACAACGCGGTATGGCACGTCGACGCGCTCAAGCAGTTCCCAGGTGGACAGGCGCAATACCGCCAGTTCAACCGGGTCCAGCTCTTCGATGGTCAGGTCCAGGCAAGGCTTGAGAGCGGCGTCGATCTTGTCCTTCTGCGCGGGAACCCCATGCAGGATTTCACGGAAGTAGGCGCCGTCGACATCGCTGAAATCGTTATCGACCCGAAACTGTGCTTCGATCTCGTTCAGCGATTGCTTGGCCATGTGCCACTGGTACAGCGCCTGAGTCGCGAGCTGACGGGCTTCGCGACGCTTGACGCTTTTCGATGGCTTGCCGGCATCCGCAGGCTTTGGATCGCGCGGGTTGAAACGATCGCTATCGTCGTTAATCACTTGGCCTCCAACTGCGCCAGCAGGCTGACCATTTCCAGAGCGGACAGGGCAGCTTCGGCACCTTTGTTACCGGCCTTGGTGCCGGAACGTTCGATGGCTTGCTCGATGGAGTCAACGGTCAGCACGCCGAAGGCAACCGGTACGCCGAATTCCATGGACACCTGGGCCAGACCCTTGGTGCATTCGCCCGCCACGTATTCGAAGTGCGGAGTACCGCCACGAATGACCGCGCCCAGGGCGATGATGGCTGCGAACTCGCCCTTCTGAGCGACTTTCTGCGCAACCAGCGGGATTTCGAAGGCGCCAGGCGCACGGATGATGGTGATGTCGCTTTCGCTCACGCCGTGGCGAACCAGGGCATCAACTGCACCGCTGACCAGGCTTTCAACGACGAAGCTGTTGAAACGGCCCACTACCAGAGCGTAGCGGCCTTTAGGGGCGATGAAGGTACCTTCGATGGTCTTCAGGGTCATTCGTTAATTCTCTTAAAGAGCCGGGACGCGTCTTCTACGCATCCCTCAGTGATATTTGAACCGCGAATACAGCACCGGAAATTCCGCAACGACGTTCACTTCTGTGGCGAGGGAGCTTGCTCCCGCTTGGGTGCGCAGCGCCCACAAGAGGGGCCGCTACGCAGCCCAGCGGGAGCAAGCTCCCTCGCCACAGTAAATCAAACAAGCCTTAAGTGAACAACGATGCCAAACCCCGGGTCATTATTCGGAGGGCACGTATTCTACAACTTCCAGATCGAAACCGGATATCGCATTAAATTTCATTGGCGCAGACATCAGGCGCATTTTGCGCACGCCCAGGTCCCGAAGGATCTGCGAACCCGCCCCGACAATGCTGTAGGTGGTCGGTTTTTTCGCCGGTGCGTGATCGGCGGTTTCGCGGATGTGCGCCAGCAACACGTCGCCATCGAGCGGGTGACCGAGCAACAGCACCACGCCGCTGCCGGCCTCGGCAACCGCGGCCATGGCGGCACGCAGGCTCCAGCGGCCCGGCTGCTTGACCATCAACAGGTCACGTAGCGGGTCCATGTTGTGCACGCGAACCAGTGTCGGTTCTTCGGCGCACACGGTGCCCAGGGTCAGGGCCATGTGCACGTCGCCTTCCACGGAATCACGATAGGTCACCAGGTTGAATTGGCCCAGTTCGCTGTCCAGAGGCTGCTCGGCAATCCGCTGAACGGTACGTTCGTGGATCATCCGGTAGTGAATCAGGTCGGCGATGGTGCCGATCTTGATGTTGTGCTCAGCGGCGAAGGCTTCCAGTTCGGCGCGACGGGACATGGTGCCGTCGTCGTTCATCACTTCGCAGATCACGCCGCTCGGCTCGAAACCGGCCATGCGCGCGAGGTCGCAGGCGGCTTCAGTGTGGCCAGCGCGAGCCAGAGTGCCACCGGCCTGGGCCATCAGCGGGAAGATGTGGCCCGGGCTGACGATGTCTTCAGCCTTGGCGTCTTTCGCGGCAGCGGCCTGCACGGTGCGTGCGCGGTCGGCGGCAGAGATACCGGTGGTCACGCCGGTGGCGGCTTCGATGGACACGGTGAACTTGGTGCCGAAACCGGAACCGTTGCGCGGTGCCATCAGCGGCAGCTTCAGCAGTTCGCAGCGCTCGCGGCTCATCGGCATGCAGATCAAGCCACGGGCGTGCTTGGCCATGAAGTTGATGTGTTCGGCCTGGCAGCACTCGGCGGCCATGATCAGGTCGCCTTCGTTCTCGCGGTCTTCGTCATCCATGAGGATGACCATCTTGCCTTGGCGGATGTCTTCAACCAGTTCTTCGATGCTATTGAGCGCCACAAGGCACCCCCTTGGGTCAGGATTTGAGGTAGCCGTTGGCGGCCAGAAAGCTTTCAGTGATGTTACTGGAGGTTGGCTCTGCGGCTTTGTCGCCCAACAGCAGGCGCTCCAGATAACGGGCAAGCAAGTCGACTTCCAGATTCACCCGGCGACCTGGCTGGTACGACGCCATGATGGTTTCGCTCAGGGTGTGCGGAATGATCGTCAGCAGGAACTCGGCGCCATCGACCGCGTTCACGGTCAGGCTGGTGCCGTCGACGGTGATCGAGCCTTTGTGGGCGATGTACTTGGCCAGTTCTTTCGGCGCGCGAATGCGGAATTCCACGGCGCGCGCGTTCTCGGTGCGGGCAACCACTTCGCCCACGCCATCGACGTGGCCGCTGACCAGATGCCCGCCGAGGCGAGTGGTCGGGGTCAGGGCTTTTTCCAGGTTGACCGGGCTGCCGCTTTTCAAGTCGTTCATGGCGGTGCAGTCGAGGGTTTCGCGACTGACGTCCGCGGCAAAACCATTGCCTGGCAACTCAACAGCCGTCAGGCACACGCCGTTGACCGCGATGCTGTCGCCCAGTTTGACGTCGCTCAAATCGAGCTTGCCGGTTTCTACGTGTACCCGCACATCTCCGCCTTTTGGGGTCAATGCACGAATACTGCCGATGGATTCGATGATGCCGGTAAACATGGAGTCCTCCTCGAGAACAGGGTCGTCGCTTGGCGCAGGCCGGGAATTATACGCTCGCCGTCGGTGCAGGAACGGCGATGATTCGCCAGTCATCGCCAACCGCGCGAATTTCGGTGATTTTGAGCTCGGGCGCGTCTTTCATCTGCGCCAGCGGCCAGTCCAGTAATGGTCGGGCCGAAGAGCCGAGGAACTTGCCGGCGATGAAAATCTGGAATTCATCCACCAGGCCCTGCTGGGCAAAGGCCCCCGCCAAACGTGGACCCGCCTCGACCAGCACTTCATTGACCCCGCGATGGGCCAGTTCGACCAGCAACTTGCGCAGGTCAACCAAACCATCGTCGCCGGCCACGATCAGGCATTCCGGGCCGTTGGCGTATTGCTCTTCGATCGCCATGCAGGTGGCGACCAGCGCCGGGCCGGCCTTGAAGAACGGCGCGTCCAGCGGCACGCGCAAACGGCCATCGATCAATACGCGCAGCGGCGGACGGCTCATCGCCAAAGCGGTTTGCTCGGCGTCCAACCCCAACTCATCGGCACGCACGGTCAAACGGGCGTTGTCCGCCAGCACCGTGTCGGCGCC
Organism: Pseudomonas sp. LBUM1670; assembly: GCF_059695695.1. NCBI lineage: Bacteria > Pseudomonadati > Pseudomonadota > Gammaproteobacteria > Pseudomonadales > Pseudomonadaceae > Pseudomonas > Pseudomonas sp. LBUM1670. The sequence continues at coordinate 5,103,002 of NZ_CP166783.1, forward strand.
GGTCAGCACCACGCTGGCCTGGGCGCGCAGGCGTTGCACCGCCGAACGCGCGGCCGGGCCGGTGATCCATTGGCTTTCTCCGCTTTCCATCGCGGTGCGACCGTCGAGGCTCATGGCCAACTTGACCCGCACGAACGGTAAACCGTGTTCCATGCGTTTAAGGAAGCCTTGATTGAGCTTGCGCGCCTCGCCTTCCAGCACACCGCTTTCGATAGCGATGCCGGCCTGGGCCAGACGCTGCATGCCGCGACCGGCCACCGACGGGTTCGGGTCCTGCATCGCCGCGACTACCCGAGCGACGCCGGCGTTCACCAGCGCATCGGCACAGGGCGGCGTGCGGCCGTGGTGGCTGCACGGTTCGAGGGTCACGTAAGCGGTGGCGCCACGGGCCTTGTCGCCGGCGGCGCGCAGGGCGTGGACTTCGGCGTGGGGTTCGCCGGTGCGCACATGCCAGCCTTCGCCGACAATCTGCCCGTCACGCACGATCACACAGCCAACACGCGGGTTGGGGTGTGTCGTGTAATGACCTTTGCGCGCCAGTTCCAGCGCGCGGGCCATGTAATGGGCGTCGAGGATGGCAAGTTCTGGGGAGGTGGTCATTCTTTCACCGGCTCACGGGCCAGGCGATCGATCTCTTCGCGGAACTCGTTGAGGTCCTGGAAGCGCCGATACACCGAAGCGAAGCGAATGTAGGCGACTTCGTCGAGCTTTTGCAGCTCGGCCATCACCAGCTCACCGACCACGAGGGACTTGACCTCGCGTTCGCCGGTGGCGCGCAGTTTGTGTTTGATGTGCACCAGCGACGATTCGAGGCGCTCGACACTCACCGGGCGCTTCTCCAGCGCACGCTGCATGCCGGCGCGGAGTTTTTCTTCGTCGAACGGCTGGCGGCTGCCGTCGGTTTTGATCAGGCGCGGCAACACCAGTTCAGCGGTTTCGAACGTCGTGAAACGCTCGCCGCAGGCCAGGCATTCGCGCCGGCGGCGCACCTGTTCGCCCTCGGCGACCAGACGTGAGTCGATGACCTTGGTGTCGTTGGCACCGCAGAATGGACAGTGCATGGTGGCAGGCAACAAAAAAAGGGAGGGCCATGGTAGCGCATCCCGGTGGCAAGACAAGCCATAGGGTTTGCGGTATACAGACTGGTTATATAGAACGATCCATGGATTTCACCTTGCTGGAGCCGCTAATGTCACTCAGACCGCTCGTATTGCTCAGTCTTTTCAGCCTGTTGGTGGCCTGCAGCAGCGATGCACCCAAGCCCCAGCCGCCGACACCAGGGCCTGCCCCACAGGCTGCGCAGAAGAAAGCCAAAGAGTCCGCCAACCTCGGCCCGCTGCCGGCTTATCAACGTGAACTGAGCGGCACCCTGCAAGGCGTGCCGGCTGGTGCCGAAGTCGAACTGGCCCTGCTGGTGATCGACGACAAGGATCGCCCACAGCAATTGCTCGCCAGTTCCAGCCTGATTGGCACCAATCAAGTGTTGCCGTTTCATCTGCGTTTCAACCCGGAATCTTTCCCGGCCGGCGCCCGCGTGGAACTGCGGGGCCGTGCCAGCCAGTCCGGCCAGCTGATTTTGCACCTGCCATCACAGACCATCACGCAGCCAACCACGCAGGTATTGGGTCAGCTGCAATTCGTCAAAGCGCCATGATTGCACCGCTCGACTTGCAACAGGCGTTGGGTGAATTGCTCGGTGATGCGCAGCTTGTCCCTGTCGCATTGCCCGATACCGAGGTGAAACTCTGGCTGATCGACGGCGACAACATGGATCGCGCGTTCAGCCCGGAAGAAACGCGACGGATTCTGCATGAGCCGCCGTACTGGAGCTTTTGCTGGGCCAGCGGGCTGGCAGTGGCCCGTTATCTCGCCGAATTCCCTGAGTGGGTCAAGGGCAAACGGGTGCTGGATTTCGGCGCCGGTTCCGGGGTGGCGGGAATTGCCGCCGTGAAAGCCGGGGCGCTGGAAGTGGTGGCCTGCGACCTGGATCCACTGGCGATTGCCGCGTGTCGGGCGAATGCTGAACTCAATGAAGTGGAACTGAGCTACTCGACGGACTTTTTCGCGGAGGCGGATCGGTTTGATCTGATTCTGGTGGCCGACGTGTTGTATGACCGGGCGAATCTGCCGTTGCTCGATGAGTTTTTGAGTCGTGGCCGGGAGGCGCTGGTGGCCGATTCGCGGGTGCGGGATTTTCGTCATCCGTTGTATCAGCGGATTGAAATGCTGGAAGCGATGACTTTGCCGGATCTGGCTGAGCCGGAAGAGTTTCGGCATGTGAGCCTGTATCACGCGCGGCGTGGCTAAAAGCTTCGCGAGCAAGCCCGCTCCCACATTTGATCGATGTCGCTCACAACATCCGGACACCCACAAATCTACTGTGGGAGCGGGCTTGCTCGCGAAGGCGTCCTGTCAGGCAACACACCTCTCAACGGCCACCCCGCTTTCAGCCACACCCCACCAAGCCGTATAGTTGCCCCATTCACGCTTCCAAGAGATCCCCCATGAGTCAGGAAACGCCGTACATCTTCGACGCCACGACTGCCGATTTCGACCAGTCGGTGATCGAGAACTCTTTCCACAAACCGGTGCTGGTGGATTTCTGGGCCGAATGGTGTGCGCCCTGCAAAGTGCTGATGCCGATGCTGCAGACCATTGCCGAGAGCTATCAGGGCGAGTTGCTGCTGGCCAAGGTCAACTGCGATCTCGAACAGGACATCGTTGCCCGCTTCGGCATTCGCAGCCTGCCGACCGTGGTGTTGTTCAAGGATGGCCAGCCGGTGGACGGTTTTGCCGGTGCACAACCGGAATCAGCCGTGCGGACGATGCTGGAGCCTCATGTGCAAATGCCGCCACCGGCGGCGGCTGATCCGTTCGAACAGGCTCAGGCGCTGTTCGACGAGAGTCGTTTTGCTGACGCCGAAGCCGTTCTCACTATGCTGCTGGGCGAAGACAACACCAACGCCAAGGCGCTGATTCTTTATGCCCGTTGCCTGACTGAGCGCGGCGAGTTGGGTGAAGCGCAAACCGTGCTCGACGCGGTGAAAAGCGACGAACACAAGGCTGCATTGGCCGGTGCAAAGGCGCAGATCCAGTTTCTCGGTCAGGCCAAAGACCTGCCGGATGCCGCAGACCTGAAGGCGCGTCTGGCGAAGAATCCGCAGGACGATGAAGCGGTGTATCAACTGGCGATCCAGCAACTGGCCCGTCAGCAGTACGACGCGGCGCTGGATGCGTTGCTCAAGTTGTTCATCCGCAACCGCAGTTACAGCGAAGGCTTGCCGCACAAGACGTTGCTGCAAGTGTTCGAACTGCTGGGCAATGATCATCCGCTCGTGACCACGTATCGCCGCAAACTGTTCGCCGCGCTGTATTAAACAGCCCTTGTAGGAGCGAGCTTGCTCGCGATGGGCGTCAACGAAGACGAGGGCCGCCTATATGACCGCGGTGCCCTGACGCCTTCGCGAGCAAGCTCGCTCCTACAACCAGCGGTACAGCGGCGTATCTCCGCCGCTCTCGACCTTCACATCTGCGCTATGTCGCAGCCGCACCAACAGGCGCTTGCCCGACGCCGCGCTGCCGGTCAATCCTTCCAGCTGCTCCAGTAAATCCGGCCCGCTCAATTGCCCGGCCTTGCGCAGCAAATCCTTTGCGATCTGCCACTGCGCATCGTCCTGATTCACCGGTTTCGCCGGCGCCGCACTGGCTTCGGGCTTGACCACCTGCAACTGCGCGCCGAGCCGCGCCCAGTCACCTTCGTCCATCTCCAGAGTCAAATCCACCGGCCAGTCGCCGATGCTTCCGCGTATCCGCAACATAAGTCTGCTCCTGCACATTTCTGACCCACATGCTCCCATGGGACTTGTGCAACGCCAAGCGGACGGTCAAACTCTCGGCACTTACGTTATAAGATTACATAACAATTTATTCACTTTACTTACGGAGACCCGCCATGCGCCGTTTGCTTCTCGCTTTACCGTTTGCCCTGTTGCCGCTGGTTGTCGCCCACGCCGCTGAAGAACATGACCATGAGCACGGCAGCCTTGGCGCTCACGAACATGGCGTCGGTCGCCTGAACGCGGCGCTGGACGGTCAGACCCTGGAGCTGGAGCTGGAAAGCCCCGCGATGAACCTGGTGGGTTTCGAACACGCCGCCACGACCGACGCCGACAAAGCCAAAGTCGCTGCCGTCCGTGCACAGCTGGAAAAACCGCTGGCCCTGTTCAACCTGCCGAAAGCCTCTGGTTGTGTGGTGGCGGCCCAGGAACTGGAAAGCCCGCTGTTTGGTGACAAACCGGATGACGATCACGACGACGATGCCAAAGACGAACATCACCACGATCACAGCGAAATCCACGCTCACTACCAACTGACCTGCGCGGCCCCGGGGGCACTGAAAACCCTGGACCTGGCGAATATCTTCATCACCTTCCCGGCGACCCAGAAAATTCAGGTACAACTGATCAGCCCGAGCGGGCAGCAAGGGGTCGAAGTGACGGCCAAGGCTGCCGCCCTGAAATTCTGACCCACCACAAAACCACTGTGGGAGCGGGCTTGCTCGCGAAGGGGCCGTCACATTCAACAGAGATGTTGCCTGACACACCGCTTTCGCGAGCAAGCCCGCTCCCACAGGGTTCACCTATCACCTGACCGGTTTCACATGACCCAAGCACTCATCGAACTGTCCGACCTGGGCTTCAGCTGGCCCGGTCACCCACCGCTGCTGGACATCCCGGCGTTTCGTCTGGAGCCGGGTGAAACCCTGTTCCTCAAAGGCCCGAGCGGCAGCGGCAAGACCACCCTGCTCGGCCTGCTCGGTGGCGTGCAGAAGCCCGATCGCGGCAGCATTCGCCTGCTCGGCCAGGAACTGACCGAACTCGGTGCCGGCGCGCGTGATCGTTTCCGGGTCGATCACACCGGTTACATCTTCCAGCAGTTCAACCTGCTGCCGTTTCTCTCGGTACGCGAGAACGTCGAGTTGCCCTGTCACTTCTCCAGACTGCGTGCCGAAAGGGCGATCCAGCGCCACGGCAGCGTCGATCAAGCCGCCGCCACCCTCCTCGCTCACTTGGGCCTGAAGGATGAAAGCATCCTAAGCCGCCGCGCCGATTCACTGTCCATCGGCCAGCAACAACGCGTTGCTGCCGCGCGCGCCTTGATCGGTCAGCCGGAACTGGTCATCGCCGACGAACCGACTTCCGCGCTGGATTACGACGCTCGCGAAAACTTCATTCGCCTGCTGTTCGCCGAATGCCGCGAAGCCGGGTCGAGCCTGTTGTTTGTCAGCCACGACCAAAGCCTCGCGCCACTGTTCGATCGCCACCTGTCGCTGGCCGATCTCAATCGCGCCGCCACCCCGTCCGAGGTCTGAGATGTATTTGTTTCGTCTAGCCATGGCCAGCCTGGCTAACCGCCGCTTCACCGCGATCCTCACCGCGTTCGCCATCGCCCTGTCGGTCTGTCTGCTGTTGGCCGTGGAACGGGTGCGCACCGAAGCCAAGGCCAGTTTCGCCAGCACGATCAGCGGCACCGACCTGATCGTCGGCGCCCGCTCCGGTTCGGTGAACCTGCTGCTGTACTCGGTGTTCCGCATCGGCAACGCCACCAACAACATTCGCTGGGACAGTTTCGAACACTTCGCCAACAACCCGAAAGTGAAGTGGGCGATCCCGATGTCCCTCGGCGATTCCCATCGCGGCTATCGGGTGATGGGCACCACCCAGGCGTACTTCGAGCACTACCAGTACGGCCATCAACAACACCTGGAATTGGCCGATGGCCGCGCCTTCGCTACCGATCCATTTGAAGTGGTGCTCGGCGCCGAAGTGGCCGATGCCCTGCACTACAAACTCGGCGACAAACTGGTGCTGGCCCACGGCGTGGCGGCGATCAGCCTGGTCAAACACGACGACAAACCGTTCACCGTGGTCGGCATTCTGAAACGCACCGGCACCCCGGTGGACCGCACGTTGCACATCAGCCTCGGCGGCATGGAAGCGATTCACATCGACTGGCACAACGGCGTGCCCGCCCAGGGCAAAGGCCGGATCAGTGCCGATCAGGCGCGCAACATGGACCTGACGCCGCAAGCGATCACCGCGTTCATGCTCGGCCTCAACAGCAAGATTTCGACTTTTGCCATGCAGCGCGAAATCAACGAATTCCGCGGCGAACCGATGCAGGCGATCCTGCCGGGTGTGGCGCTGCAAGAGTTGTGGAGTTTGATGAGTACGGCGGAAAAAGCCTTGTTCGTGGTCTCGCTGTTCGTGGTACTGACCGGGTTGATCGGCATGCTCACGGCGATTCTCACCAGCCTGAATGAACGTCGGCGCGAGATGGCGATTCTGCGTTCGGTGGGCGCTCGTCCGTGGCACATCGCAACCTTGCTGGTGCTGGAAGCATTTGCCCTGGCGCTGTCCGGCGTAATCGCCGGCGTGGCGCTGCTTTACGTGTGCATCGCCGCTGCTCAGGGTTATGTGCAAGCCAATTACGGTTTGTATCTGCCGCTGGCCTGGCCCAGTGAATATGAATGGACGCTGCTCGGTGGCATCCTGATCGCCGCGCTGCTGATGGGCAGCGTGCCGGCCTGGCGCGCGTATCGCCAATCCCTGGCCGATGGCCTGTCGATCCGACTATGAGGACGTTAACGATGCCCCGCGCTCTGCTTGCGCTGTTGATGCTGGTTGCCCTGCCGCTGTGGGCGGCCGAGCCGAAAGAGCTGACCTGGTCGGAAATGATCCCACCGAACGCCATGCCGGAGGTGCCGAACATGACGCCCTTGCATGACTTGTCGCAGATGGGCAACGCGCTGTCTGCGGAATCGGCGCCAGCGGCCAAGCAAGACATGCCCAATGCCCCGGTGGTGAAGAGCCTCGACGGCAAGAACATTCGCCTGCCGGGCTACATCGTGCCGCTGGAGGTGAGTGAAGAAGGCCGCACCACGGAGTTTCTGCTGGTGCCATATTTCGGCGCCTGCATCCATGTACCGCCACCGCCGTCGAACCAGATCGTGCATGTGAAAAGCGAAGTCGGCGTGAAGCTGGACGAGCTGTATCAGCCGTACTGGATAGAGGGGGCGTTGCAGGTCAAGGCGTCGACCAGCGAGTTGGCGGATGCGGGGTATCAGATGGAGGCGGACAAGATTTATGTGTATGAACTGCCGGAGTGAGTCCTGGCAGTCATGTGGTGTTTGATAGATAGCCTTCGCGAGCAAGCCCGCTCCCACAGAGATCTTCTGTGAATGCAACATTTGTGAACAACGGAGAACAATGTGGGAGCGGGCTTGCTCGCGAAGGGGCCGGCAGAGGTTCCGCAAAAACCCGGGCCATCACCGTTTCATTGAGCTGAATCAAAAGACCGGATCAGGCGGCTCCGTACCATTGGACATCGAACATTTTCAACGTCCTTTGGAGCCCCCATGCACAAGTCCATGCTCAGCGCTTCGCTGTTTGCCCTCGCGCTCGCAGCCCCGCTCGCCTACGCCCACGAAGCCGGCGACATCCTCGTTCGTGCCGGCGCAATCACCGTCAACCCGAAAGCCGACAGCTCCAGCGTCAAGGTCGATCAAGGCCCGCTGAAAGGCACTGATCTGGGTGGCAAGGCCACCATGAGCAGCGACACGCAACTGGGCCTGAACTTTGCCTACATGCTCAACAGCCACTGGGGCATCGAGCTCCTGGCAGCGACGCCATTCGAGCACGACGTGAAGCTCAAAGGCACCGCCCTGGGCGCGGCCAACGGCAAACTCGGCACCCTGAAACACCTGCCGCCAACCCTGAGCGTCGTGTATTACCCACTGGATGCGAAATCCGCGTTCCAGCCGTATGTCGGCGCCGGTATCAACTACACCTGGATCTACGACGAGCACGTCAGCAGCGATGCCCAGACCAACGGCTTCAGCAACTTCAAGGCCGATAACTCGTGGGGCATGGCGTTCCAGGTCGGTGCCGACTACATGTTCACCGACAACATCATGCTCAACGCCCAAGTGCGCTATATCGATATCGATACCACCGCGACCGTTGAGAACAACGCCGTAGCACCGGGCACTCGGGCCAAGGTCGATGTGGATGTTGATCCGTTCATCTACATGGTGGGTCTGGGTTACAAGTTCTAAATCGTTCACGTGGTGGGAACGACCGTAAACCCTGTAGGAGCGAGCTTGCTCGCGATGGACATTAACGATAACGCGTATTTTCTGAATAAACGCGTTGCTGTTGAGTCCATCGCGAGCAAGCTCGCTCCTACAGAACTTCCAACAACCGTGCCAGGCCGACACTCATCGGCGTCTGCTGTGGAGGCGTAAAGCGCTCCAGCAACCGCTGGTTGTTCGCCCGCGAATGGCGGATATCACCGGAACGTGCCGGGCCGTAGCTCACGGGCGGCAGCTCACCGACCACCACTTTCAGCGCTTCAAGCATTTGCTTGAGACTGGTGGCCTGGTTCCAGCCGACATTGACCGCGCCTGCATCAACCTGCGGTTTTTCGATGGCTTGCACCAGCACCTCGACCAGGTCCTCGACGTACACAAAATCCCGCGTCTGCTCGCCGTCGCCAAACACCATGATCGGCAGGCCCTTCTGCGCGCGCTCGCTGAAAATGCTGATCACCCCGGAGTACGGCGAGGACGGATCCTGGCGTGGGCCAAAAATGTTGAAGAAGCGGAAAATCACCGGTTCCAGCCCATGCTGGCGACGGTAGAAATCGAAGTAATGTTCGCTGGCCAGCTTGTCCGACGCGTACGGTGTCAACGGCGCCTTGGGCGTGTCTTCGTTGATCGACTCGCCTTCGCCATTGTTGCCGTAAACCGCCGCGCTGGACGCAAACAGCACACGCTTGACGCCCGTCTCGCGCATGGCTTCGCAGACATTCAGCGAGCCAATGAAATTGCTCTGGTGCGTCTTCACCGGCTCATCCACCGAGGCCTGCACCGAAGCCACCGCCGCCAGATGCGCGACTGCACTGCAACCGGCCATCGCCTTGGCGACCAGTGCCGCATCGGCAACGTCGCCGACAATCAGCTCAACGCCAGGGTTATCCAGCGGCAGGTTGCTGCGCTTGCCGGTGGAGAGGTCATCGAGAATCCGCACCGAGTGACCCTTGGCAAGCAAGGCGTCGGTCAGGTGCGAGCCGATGAAACCGGCGCCGCCGGTGATTAAAACAGGGCCGTCAGCCATGGCGATAGAACCTTTCCAGCAAGGCCGGGAGTGCCGCACGCCAGGCGCGGGGCTTGATCCCGAAGGTGTGGAGGATTTTCTTGCAGGCCAGCACCGCGTGTTGCGGCTCTTCAGCAGCGTCCGGTCGCGCGGCGTGAGCCTGGGCGGTCGGCGCTTCGATGGCCAGCGGATGCAGCGCGCGGGCTTCGGCGAGAATCGCCTGCCCCAGCGCCAGCGGCGTAGTCGCCTCGTGCCCGGCGTAATGGTAGGTGCCCCACAGCGGCGCCGCGCAATCGAGTTGCTTGAGCACGGAAATGATCACCCGAGCCGCATCGTCCACCGGTGTCGGATTGCCCCGACGGTCGTCGGCCATCAACAGTTCTTCCGGTTTTTCGGCGCGGGACAGGAAACGCCCGAGGGTGCCGTCAGGACTGTCATCGAGCAGCCAGCCGAACCGCAGCAACACGTGTTGCGGGCAGGTCGCGCGAACGCTTTGCTCGATCCGCCACAAGGCCTGACCGCGCAGGCCCAAAGGCACCGGCTCGTCTTTTTCGCTGTAGGCCGTCGCCCGGGAGCCGTCGAACACGCGATAGCTCGAGGGTTGCAGCAGCACGATGTTGTGGTGCTGGCACAACTCGGCCAGACGCTCGACCGCGCGCTCCTGCCCGGCCAGACGTTGATCGCTGACCGTCTCCGCCTGGAACCAGTCGAAGTAGTAGGCGAGGTTGATCAACGCGTCCGGGCGGGTGTCGTCGAGCAGTTGCGTCAGGCTCGCGGCATCCCAGCCGTCTTGCGGTGGGCGGGGGGCGAGGAAACCGATGTCTTCCTCCGCACCGAGGCGAATCAGCGCCTGCCCAAGGGCATTTCCGCCGCCCAGTAACATAAGGCGCATTCGCATAGAGTCAGCAGGCCCAGTCTGATTGAAACAATGGCTTTATCGACACCGCTCGCGGGCGATGCCGTCGATAGATGCAGGAATCGTTGCATTTTGCGGGTTTAGTGCGCAACCGTCATCCGTAAAGTGTAGATACCTTGGATGTGCGCTGCCTGTGCCGGCCTCTTCGCGAGCAAGCCCGCTCCCACATTTGATCTCTGTCGTACACAAATTTTGTATCTACTGGAGATGCAATGTGGGAGCGGGCTTGCTCGCGAAGAGGCCATAAGGATCACCGCAGATCCCCAGCGGTACTTGCATCTTCCCATCCCCACCCGCATAAATTGTTGCATGAATCTGCCCATTCCCACGGACGCTGCACTGGCAGGCTTCCACCCCGCCGTCAGCGCCTGGTTCAGCAGCACCTTCCCGACGGTCACCGCCGCCCAGGCCCGGGCGTGGCCGCTGATCCGCCAGCACCGTTCGACCCTGATCGCTGCGCCCACCGGTTCCGGCAAAACCCTCACCGCGTTTCTCGCCGTCATCGACGATCTGGTTCACCGTGGGCTGGAAACCGCAGGCGGTTTGCCTGACGAAACGCTGGTGGTCTACGTCTCGCCGCTCAAGGCCTTGTCCAACGACATCCAGATCAACCTGCAAAACCCGCTGGCCGGGATCACTGAACAGTTACGTGCGATGGGCTTGCCCGAGCTGCAGATCAATACCGCCGTGCGCACCGGCGACACGCCACAAAAAGACCGCTCGGCGATGCGCAAAACCGCGCCGCACATTCTGGTCACCACCCCGGAATCCCTTTACGTGCTGCTCGGCTCCGACTCCGGCCGGCAAATGCTCAGCACCACGCGCACGGTCATCGTCGACGAAATCCACGCCATCGCCGCCAGCAAACGCGGCAGCCACCTGGCCCTGAGCCTTGAACGATTGCAGGCGTTGTGCGCCGTACCGTTGATGCGCATCGGCCTGTCCGCCACGCAAAAACCGATCGAAGCCGTCTCGCGTTTTTTGGTGGGACGTGATCGCGAGTGCGAAATCATCGACATCGGCCACGCCCGTCCACGGGATCTGGGCATCGAAGTACCACCGGTACCGTTGTCGGCGGTGATGGCCAATGATGTCTGGGAATTGGTCTACGACCGGCTCGCGGCCCTCGCCCGCGAACACCGCACCACGCTGATTTTCGTCAACACCCGACGCTTGGCCGAACGCTTGAGCCGGCATTTGAGCGAGCGTCTCGGCAAGGAAGCGGTCGCCGCCCACCACGGCAGCCTGGCCAAGGAGTTTCGCCTGGACGCCGAACAGCGGCTCAAGCGCGGCGACCTGCAAGTGCTGATCGCCACGGCGTCGCTGGAACTGGGGATCGACATCGGCGATGTCGATCTGGTCTGCCAGATCGCCTCGCCGCGCTCGATTGCCGGGTTTCTGCAACGGGTCGGTCGTTCCGGCCACCAGGTCGGCGGTACGCCGAAGGGCCGGTTATTCGCCACCACCCGCGACGATCTGATCGAATGCACCGCCCTGCTCGACTGCGTGCGCCGGGGCGAACTCGACACCTTGCAGATCCCTGAAGCGCCGCTGGACGTGTTGGCCCAACAGATCATTGCCGAGGTCAGTTGCCAGGAATGGCAGGAGCAAGCGCTGCTGGAGATGTTCCGCAAAGCCTCGCCCTACACCGAACTCGACGAAAAACATTTCCAGGCGCTGCTACAGATGCTCGCCGAAGGCTACAACGGTCGCCAGGGCATCCGCAGCGCTTACCTGCACCGCGACGCCGTGACCCGCACGTTGCGCGGTCGGCGTGGCAGCAAGCTGACCGCCGTCACCAGCGGCGGCACCATTCCGGACAACGCCGACTACAGCGTGCTGCTGGAACCGCAAGGGCTGAACATCGGCAGCGTCAACGAAGACTTCGCTGTAGAAAGCATCGCCGGCGATATCTTTCAACTGGGCAATACGTCGTACCGAATCCTGCGGGTCGACACCGGCAAGGTCCGGGTCGAAGATGCCCAGGGCCAGCCGCCGACCATTCCGTTCTGGCTCGGTGAAGCGCCGGGGCGCAGTGCCGAACTGTCCTTCGCCGTGGCGCGCCTGCAAGCGCAACTCGATGAGCTGCTCGGCGCCACGCCCGGCAACTTGCAGCCCGCCCTCGACTGGCTGACCGACACCCTCGATCTGAACCTCGCCAGCGCCGAACAACTGGTGGATTACCTCGCCCGCGCGCGCCTGACATTGGGCGCCCTGCCGTCGCAGGACACGCTGCTGATGGAGCGTTTTTTCGACGAATCCGGCGGCACGCAACTGATCATCCACACGCCGTTCGGCAGCCGTATCAACCGCGCGTGGGGCCTGGCCTTGCGCAAGCGATTCTGCCGCACCTTCAATTTCGAATTGCAGGCCGCCGCCAGTGAAGACGCGATCGTCCTGTCGCTGTCCACCAGCCACAGTTTCGAGCTCGACGATGTCTGGCGCTACCTGCACAGCAACAGCGCCGAGCACCTGCTGATTCAAGCGGTACTCGATGCGCCGCTGTTCGGCGTGCGCTGGCGCTGGAATGCCGGGGTCGCGCTGGCGTTGCCGCGTTACAGCGGCGGACGCAAAGTCGCTCCGCAGATCCAGCGGATGAAAAGCGAAGACCTGATCGCCAGCGTGTTTCCCGAGCAGATTGCCTGCGTGGAAAACCTCGCTGGGGAACGGGAGATTCCAGAACATCCACTGGTAGAACAAACCCTCGACGATTGCCTCCACGAAGCCATGGACTGCGAAGGCTGGCTGACCTTGCTGCGGCGCATGGAAAACGGCGACGTTCGCCTGATCAGCCGCGACCTGCCGGCGCCCTCGCCACTGGCCGCAGAAATTCTCAGCGCCCGGCCTTACACCTTTCTTGACGATGCGCCGCTGGAAGAGCGCCGCACCCAAGCCGTGCTCAACCGGCGCTGGACCGATCCGCAGTCCACCGACGACCTCGGCGCGCTGGATGCCGAGGCGATTCAAGCGGTGCGCGATGAGGCCTGGCCGACGCCGACCGGCATTGATGAAATGCACGAGGCACTGATGAGTCTGGCGTGCATCAGCGATACCGAGGCGCAGGCCAATTTGCAGTGGCTCGATTGGCTGAACGTACTTGCCGAGGGCGGTCGCGCCAGTCGTTTGCAGGTCGATGCCGAGCGATCACTGTGGCTGGCGCTTGAACGACTGACGTGCCTGCGGGCGATTTATCCACAGGCGATTTGGCTGCCACCGCTGGAGGCGCTGCCGGGGTTCGATGAAGTCTGGGAGACGGACGAGGCGGTGCTGGAAGTCATCCGCGCGCGGCTCAGCGCGTTTGGTCCGTTGCCGCTGAGCGCGATTGCTGAACCTCTGGGATTACCTGCGATACAAGTCACCCAGGCGCTGGCGCAACTGGAACGAGAAGGTTATGTGCTGCGCGGACAATTCACTCCCGGCGCGGATCTGGAAGAATGGTGCGAGCGGCATCTACTGGCGCGGATTCATCGCTACACGGTCAAGCGTTTGCGGCGGGAAATCGAGCCGGTGGCGTTGCAGGATTTCATGCGTTTTCTGTTCGACTGGCAGCACCTTTCTGCGGCGACTCAGGGTCAGGGCAGCGCCGTGTTGCCAGCGATTGTCGGTCAATTCGAAGGCTACCCCGCCGCCGCTTCCGCCTGGGACAGCGACATTCTGCCGGCGCGGATCAAAGGTTATTCGGCAAGTTGGCTGGATGACCTGTGCCGCAGCGGCAAACTGGTCTGGACGCGCCTGACTGCGCACAATAAAAACGCCAGCACCGCGTTGCGCAGCACGCCAATCGTGTTGTTGCCGCGCAGTCAGGTCGGGTTGTGGAGCAGTCTGACCGAGCAGACACCGGTCAGCGAACTGTCACCCAAAACCCAAAAGGTTTACGAAGCCCTCAGCCAGCACGGCGCACTGTTTTTCGATGAGCTGATTCACGAGGCTCATCTGCTGCGCTCGGAGTTGGAAATTGCCTTGCAGGAACTGGTCGGCGCGGGGTTGGTGAACGCCGACAGCTTTGCCGGTTTGCGCGCGCTGATTACCCCGGCGAGTAAACGCCAGGCCCGCAGCAGCCGACGCGGACGCGGGGCATTTATCGGCGGCATGGACGATGCCGGTCGCTGGGCTTTGCTTCGACGCGGGGCGCCAGCGCCGGTGCTGGATAACAAACGTCCAACGCCGAGCGATACGTTGGAGCACATCGCGATGACCTTGCTGCGGCGCTACGGCGTGGTGTTCTGGCGTCTGCTGGAACGCGAAGCGGACTGGTTACCGAGCTGGCGCGAATTGCTGCGCACGTTCCATCGGCTGGAGGCGCGAGGCGAGATTCGCGGTGGGCGGTTCGTCAGTGGTTTGGCCGGTGAGCAGTTTGCTTTGCCCGAGGCGATTCCGTTGCTGCGGGAAGTCCGGCGACGGGCACATGACGGGAGTTTGATCGCGGTGTGCGGAGTTGATCCGCTGAACCTGGCCGGCACGCTGTTACCCGGCGCGAAAGTGCCGGCGTTGGCGAGTAATCGGCTGGTGTATCGGGATGGTCTTCCGGTGGCTGCGGTGATTGCCGGCAAGCCGGTTTTCTGGGTGGAGCTGGATCAGCGAGGCAGTACCGAACTGCATAACAAACTGATCCGGTATTGATGTTATCTGGGCCGGCCTCTTCGCGAGCAAGCCCGCTCCCACAGTGGATCTCAGTCGTTCACAAATGCTGTGTTCGCTGAAGATCTACTGTGGGAGCGGGCTTGCTCGCGAAGAGGCCATCACTGCCGATAAAAATCATCGAACACTCGACTGATCCGGCAGCAACACCGATGAATGCTCCTGCGGCGCCCCGTCATCCACCAGCTCATCTACCCGCCGCTTCGGCATCAAAACCTGCTGTGGATAAGTCTGCGCAAAATGTACCCAAGGGCTGTTATCCACAAGCTTTTTCAGACGCTGGTTAAAGGCCCGGCTCACCGCATACTGCCCACCCGACACCGTACGGAACTGCGCCGTCAACACCACCCCGTTGAGGTCCATTTTGTCGACACCAAATACATCCAGCGGCCCTTGCAGGTTGTACTTGAGAAACGCGTCGTCACGAATCGAATCCCCCGCCTCGCGAATCAGCTCGATGGCCTTTTCGACGTCGGTGTCATAGGTGAACTGCACCGAGAAAAACGCATAGGCGAATTGCCGCGACTGGTTTGTCACGGCCTTGATCTGCCCGAACGGCACCGAGTGCACAAACCCCTTGCCGTCGCGCAGGCGTAAGGTGCGGATGGTCAGGCCTTCGACGGTGCCGGCATGCCCGGAGTCGAGCACCACCCAGTCACCGATAGACAGCGTGTCTTCAATGATGATGAACAGGCCGGTGATCACGTCCTGCACCAGTTGCTGCGAGCCAAAACCGATGGCCAGACCGACCACCCCGGCACCGGCCAGCAGCGGCGCGACGTTGATCCCGAGGTTGGCCATGGTGGTGATTGCGCAGATCACCACCAGGATGATTTTGATCGCGTTGCGCAGCAACGGCAGGATGGTTTTGATCCGCGTACTGGGCTGTGTCGTGCGTTTATTGATCGGCGGTTTCAAAGCTTCCTGAATCGCGGTATCGAGCACCACCCACAGTAACCAGGTCACCAGAAAGATCAGGCCCATGCTGCTCAGCGACTCACTGATCGCCCGGCCCACCGAGTTGCGCTCGGCGAACTCGAACAGCGACACGCCCCAGATCCGCCCAAGGATTTCGATGAAAGCCACGGCCGTGACAATCCGCAGTAACGCGTGAAGCAGACTAAGAAAGCGCTCCTTGTAGGCGCTGCTGCGCTGGAGCGCTGCGGCTTTTCGGGATTTGAACAGGTGCTGGAAAATCGTGCTGAGGAACACCGTGGCGATCAGCAGAATGGTGGTGAACAACGCACAGCGCAGGGCTTTCTGATTGTCCTCGCCGACGCCGATCAGGTTGATCGCCGAGACCATCACCATCAGCAGAATCGGCCAGTACCAAAGCCCGGAAAAGATCCGCAGGGATTCCTGCAACGAAGGCTGTTTCAAGCGCTGCGCCAGCGGCCGATTGCGGATCAAATGCGCCACCGGACGCCTCAGGCGAATCACCAGTAATCCGAAGATGATCGAGGCAAACAGGCCGGTAAACACTGCGATGCTGCTAGTGATGTTGCCGCCCAGTTGTCGGGCGATCTGCGGGCTGGTCAAGGCATCGCTGAGCGCCGCGAGGAAGCCGATAAGGAACAGCGGTTTGGGGCAGTAATCACGAATGATCTGCACCGCCCGGCGTTTGTGGCCGGTGTTGAACATGACGATCACGCACAAAAGCATCGAGGTGGAAAAAATGCCGCTGCTGGTGGCGTAGGCAAAACACAGGGCCAGCGCCCGGCCCACCGAGTTCGGCAGAAAATGGCTGACGTATAGCGTCAGCGGCAGGCAGATCAATGCGGGAATCGTGTACGGCAGCAGGTAGCCGAGCAGGTCCTGGCTGCGCTGGTATTTTCGAAAGAACCGCCCTTCGCTCAAGCGTTTGTCCAGCAGTCCGCCGAGCACCGTGAGCAAGGCGAACACGCCGAGCCAGACGCCGGACAACAACAGGAAATCGCCGACCACGCTCATCGGTGAGCGAGACGAGGGCTGATTGACCAGTTTGTCGACTTCATCCGCCGCCCGATCCGCCCGCAGGCGCCAGGCGTCGACCAGGTTTTCGTTGAGGTCGAGCTTGTCCTGAACGTCGTCAATGCTGGAACTGATCGCCCCGAGCAGGCCGCCCTGGACCAGTGGTTCAGGTTTCGCCGGCTCCTCGGCTGCGGCGGGAAGGCCCGGCAGCGTGGCGGCTTCCAGCTCGTTGCTGCCCAGAAACAGCAACGCCCCCAGTAACATCGCGGTCTTGAACTTGAGCAAAACGGGGAGCTCCTCGCAAAGGGTCTGTAAGGAACTGATTGATAAACGCCCGGCAAGTTCGGTTTTGGCCGAGAGATAACCCCACACCGTCGTTTTCCCCTGTGGCAGCGGGCTTGCTCGCGAAGGCGGTGTGTCAGTCCACATAAATGCTGGATGTGTCACCGCCTTCGCGAGCAAGCCCGCTCCCACAATGGATCCGTGGTGTTCTTTAGACAGTTACCGTCCGTAGCCCTGTCGAAACTTTCTCGCTTGCCCCGCAGTCATCAAAAGACGGGGTAATCCGGGGACCATCCGACGGGAGGCGACATGGCGGCGATTCACATTGGTATTTCAGGCTGGCGCTACACACCCTGGCGGGGTGATTTCTACCCGAAGGGGCTGACCCAGAAGCGCGAATTGCAGTTCGCGTCACGGGCGGTCAACAGCATCGAAATCAATGGATCGTTTTACGCCCTGCAACGGCCCGAACGTTACGCTGAGTGGTACGACGAAACCCCGGCAGACTTCGTCTTCAGCATCAAAGCCCCACGTTTCATCACCCACATCAAACGCCTGCGGGATATCCACAAACCCCTGGCGAATTTCTTTGCCTCCGGCGTGCTGGAGCTCAAGGAAAAACTCGGCCCGGTCCTCTGGCAATTTCCGCCCAATTTCAAATTCGACGCCGAGCTGTTCGAACACTTTCTTGAGCAATTACCCCACGACACCGAACAGGCCGCTACCCTCGCCCGTCAGCATGATTCGCACGTGAACGGTCACGCCAGCATGAAGGCGTACAAGAAAAAGCCTTTGCGCCATGCCGTGGAAATTCGCCACGAGAGCTTCGTCGACCCGGCGTTCGTGCGGTTGCTCAAACGCCATAACGCTGCGCTGGTGATCGCCGACACCGCCGGCAAATGGCCGTACCGCGAAGACATCACCAGCGACTTCGTCTACCTGCGTCTGCATGGCGCCGAAGAACTCTATGCCAGCGGCTACACCCCCGAGGCGTTGGATCGCTGGGGCGAGCGGATCGAAGCCTGGAACCACGGCCGGCAACCGTCAGACCCGCAATTGATCGCACCGCGGCAAAAGCCCAAGGCGCGCAAATCCCGCGAAGTGTTTTGCTATTTCGACAATGACATCAAAGTCCGCGCGCCCTTCGATGCCCGCCGTTTGCTCGAGCACTTTCATCTCGACAAGAGCCTCGCCACCACTCCCGGCGAACCTGCTGCCGAAGGGGTGCTGCCATGAATGGGCCCGAGCCGTTCAGCGCCGCCGATGATCAACAGCAAACCATGGCCGCCGTGCGCCGCTTCACCGTGCTGACGGTCAACACGCACAAGGGTTTTACCGCGCTCAACCGGCGTTTCATCCTGCCGGAACTGCGTGAAGCGGTGCGCAGCGTGTCCGCCGACGTGGTGTTTTTGCAGGAAGTCCACGGCACCCACGAGCACCATCCCCAGCGCTACAGCAACTGGCCGACGATGCCGCAGTACGAATTCCTCGCCGATACGCTGTGGCCGCAGTTCGCCTACGGACGCAACGCGGTCTACCCGGCGGGCGATCACGGCAATGCGCTGCTGTCGAAATTCCAGATCATTCGTCACGACAACCTCGACGTGTCTATCAGCGGACACGAGAACCGCGGCATCCTGCATTGCGTATTGCGTCTGCCCGGCGACGGCCCGGAAGTGCACGCAATTTGCGTCCATTTGGGGCTGCGCGAAACCCATCGCAATGAACAGCTGAAGCTGCTGGTCCAGCGCCTCGAAGAATTGCCGACCGACGCTCCGGTGATTGTCGCCGGCGACTTCAACGACTGGCGCCAGCGCGCCGATGCGCTGCTCAAGCCCTGTGGCCTGCGCGAGGTGTTCGCCGAACACCACGGCAAACCGGCGCGCAGTTTCCCGGCGCGTTTACCGGCCTTGCGCCTGGACCGCATTTACGTGCGCAACCTCAAGACCAGCCGCCCGAAAGTCCTGGCGGCGCGGCCCTGGTCACACCTTTCCGACCACGCACCGCTATCGGTGGAGATCGAGCTATGAGCAGCGCTCCAATGGAAAAAACCACCGTGGAACACCTGGCCACCCACCCGTCGGTCCGTGCGCCCGGCGTGATCGACGTCCACTACGGTTGGCAGGGCAACAATCTGGTGGAACTCCTGGAAAACGGCGAAGCCTATTTTCCGCGGGTGTTCGAGGCCATGCGCCAGGCCAAGACGGAAATCCTCCTGGAAACTTTCATCGTGTTCGAGGACAAGGTCGGCAACGAGCTGCAGCAAGTGCTGATCGACGCGGCGCAACGCGGCGTACGGGTCACCGCCAACCTCGACGGCTTTGGCTGCGGTGAGCTGACCACCAGCTATCTCGCTGCGTTGAGCGAGGCCGGCGTGAGCATTCAGATATTTGATCCGGCGCCGAAGCATCTTGGCGTTCGCACCAACTGGTTCCGGCGCCTGCACCGCAAGATCGTGGTGGTCGACGGCACGATCGCGTTCATCGGCGGGATCAACTTTTCCGCCGACCATCTGGCCGACTTCGGCCCCGAGGCCAAACAGGATTACTCGGTTGAAGTACAAGGCCCGGCGGTGGCCGACATTCATCACTTCACGCTGCTGCAAAGTGGTCGCCCGGCGCGTGCCAAATACTGGTGGCAACGGCGCCGGCAGCGGCGTTCGGAACTGGCCTTAAGCGACCACGATGGCCAGGTTCGTCTGGTCTACCGCGACAACGGTGATCACCAGACCGACATCGAAGAGGTTTATCGACAAGTGCTGCGCAGTGCCCAGCGCCGCGTGGTCATCGCCAACGCCTACTTCTTCCCGGGCTATCGCCTGCTGCGCGAGATTCGCAACGCCGCTCGCCGAGGGGTCGATGTCCGCCTGATTCTGCAAGGTCAGCCGGACATGATGGTGGCCAAACTGGCGGCGCGCATGACCTATGACTACCTGCTCAAAGCCGGCGTGCAGATTCACGAATATTGCGAGCGCCCGTTGCATGGCAAGGTCGCGCTGGTGGACGAAGACTGGAGCACCGTCGGTTCGAGCAACCTCGACCCGCTGAGCCTGTCGCTGAACCTGGAAGCCAATGTGCTGATCCGCGATCGCGCCTTCAACCGCGACCTGTTCGAACGCCTTGAGGTGCTGAGCAACAACCACTGCAAAGCCATGTGTGCGGAAAAATCCCCCCGTGGTCGGGTCTGGCACATGACCGTCGGTTTTCTGGTGTTTCACTGCCTGCGGCACTTCCCGGCGTGGGCCGGCTGGCTGCCGGCACACCAGCCGCGCTTGAAGCCCTTCACCCACCTCGCCGGGGGCGACCCTCATGAACCGCGCTGAAACACACTCGGCGCCTCACGCCGACAGCCTGCAAAAGTCGCGCTGGAGTCGCTGGAAGAAACCGCTGACGATGCTGTTTTTCCTGGCGCTGATCGTGCTATTCACGATGCTGGCCCAGCGCATCGAATGGAACGAGGTGTTCGACACCCTCGCCGACTTCAAGGTGCGCACGCTGATCATTGCGTCCGGGCTGACACTGGTGAGTTTTCTGGTGTACGCCTGCTTCGACCTGATCGGCCGCACCTACATTCGACAGGACCTGACCTGGAAGCAGATCCTGCCGGTGGGCATCATCAGCTATGCGTTCAACCTCAATCTCAGCGCCTGGGTCGGCGGCATCGCCATGCGATATCGCCTGTATTCGCGGCTCGGCGTGAGCAAAAGCAATATCGCGAAGATCCTCGGCCTGAGCCTGGCGACGAACTGGTTCGGCTACATGGTGATTGCCGGCGCGGTGTTCAGCAGCGGACTGGTACGGATGCCACCCGGCTGGAAACTCAGCAGTGGTGCGTTGCAAGGTGTCGGGATTTTGTTGCTGCTGGTGAGCGCCGGATACCTGGCGGCCTGCCGGTTTGCCAAGCGACGCGAGTGGGCAATTCGTGGCGTGGAAATCAACCTGCCTTCCTTGCGCATGGCGGTGCTGCAATTGGCACTGGGTGCGCTGAACTGGTCGTTGATGGCGGCGGTGATTTTCACTTTGCTGCCGAGCAAACTGGATTATCCGCTGGTGCTCGGGGTGTTGCTGATCAGCGCCATCGCCGGGGTCATCACGCACATTCCGGCAGGGCTGGGTGTGCTGGAAGCGGTGTTTGTGGCGCTGCTGCAGCATGAGGTGTCGCGAGGAAGCCTGGTGGCGGGGTTGCTGGCGTATCGGGCGATTTATTTCATCCTGCCGTTGCTGATTACCTTGGTGATGTATTTGATCGTCGAGGCCAAGGCCAAGTCGCTGCGGATTGCGAAGAAACCTTCTTGAGAATGGCGGCGAAACGACAGGCGTCTTCGCGAGCAAGCCCGCTCCCACATTTGATCGCGGTCTAATGTGGGAGCGGGCTTGCTCGCGAAGGCGTCAGTCAGATCAGCACTTACTTGGATTGAATAATGCTCAACCGCTCACCCACCACCATCTCGGTAATCCAGTCCACCAGAATCGAGGTGTACGCCTGCTGCGAAACCGGCTCGCTCAACGCGTGATCCGCGCCGTCGATAATTCGGTGTGTCAGCGAATGGGTTTGCTGGCACGCGGCGCGGTAGCTCATGATCGTCGCGTGTGGCACGTAGTCGTCGGACTCAGACTCCACCAACAACACATCCCCGGTAAATTGCGCACAAGCATGCAACGCACGATTGCTGTCGGCGCGCACCAGCGTACTGCGGTAATCACGCAAAATCATCTTGTCCAGATCGCGCTTTGGCGTATGCCATTGCTCGTCGCGATACAGCGCCGGCACCCGCAACGCCAGCCAGCGTACCGGGCGCAATGAAGTCAGGATCGCCGCCAGGTAACCGCCATAACTGGTGCCGACCACGGCAATCGCCGAGGTATCGAGCGCCGGATGCGCGAGCAATCGGTCGTAAGCCGCCAGCAGGTCGCGCAGGTTGTCTTCTCGCGTGACCCGCGTCAGCGGAATGCCGGTGCCGCCGGTGTGCCCGCGCAAATCGAACGTCAGGCACACGCAGCCAAGACCGGCGATGCCTTTGGCCCGCTCGAGGTCGCGTTCCTGGCTGCCGCCCCAGCCGTGCACGAACAGCACGCCGGGGACTTTCGATTTGGGGCTGAGAAAAGTCCCGCTCATCTGTTCATCGTCGATGTCGATCTGAATGGTTTCGCTTCTAGCCGTCATAGGATTGGACCGTTACGTACTTGAGAAGAAATTCACTGTTTTGTGCCGGCCCGCGGTACACCTCGATGGCGTCCGCCGGCAGCGCCTGATCGTTGTAGGTTTCCACCGAAGACACGCGGATTGCGCGCATGCCCGGATCGTTGACGAAACTCTGCAACGCCGCCACTTCCGCGCTGCTCGCGCCGCCCATGCGCCAGGACTGCTCGAGTACGCCGCTGCGCTGCAGGCCGTTAGTGTCCAGGCCTTGCGCAATGTCGTAGTTGCGTCGCGACGCGTAGAAACCGGGATAGGCCTCGTCCGCCGCGTTGTCGAACACCTGCGCTTGCCGGATCGCCAATCGCACCTCATCGGGCAGATCCAGTCCGAGCAAATCGTCGTAGTCACCCTGCACCACGAGCAAGTTGGACCCTCCATAAACCTGCTCGCCCTGACCGTCTTTGGTCAAGTATTGATCACCGCAGTAGCTCAGCACTTTGTCGCCGATGAAGCTTTGGCCGACGCTATGGGTCACCACGTCGGTCAGGTCCTGTTCCAGTACCACGCCTTCGGCGAACAGCATTTGGGCATCGGGCCGCGCAAGGACTGCGTCGAACTGATCAAGGCTGTTGATCACCTCCTGACCCCGCCCGGCACAGGCATGAATCGGTTTCAAACGAATGGGGCCGCTGTAGAGCAAGTGTTCCGCCGCAGGACGCGCATCGTCGAGGGAAAACACGCTGAGGCCATCAAGCACCACGCTGCGCACCCGTTCGGAAAACAACGGCGACCAACCCTGCGGAGCATGAGCGTTTTTGTTGCGCAGGCCGTGGCTGATGGCTTTGGTGCAGATGAAATCATGCTCGACGTAGCCACCCCACAAATCCTCCGGTCCGCTGACGCCCAACTGCCGCGCGGCGGCGGCACCGACCAGTGTTTGGGTGGGCAACAGATAAAGGTCACGACCGCTGTGCTTTTGAGAGTCGTAACTGCCACCGAATTTGAGCCCGAGGACCTGCGCCAGCCAACGGGCCAGCGCGCGATTGGTTTCAACTTCATGTTGTGGCGCGTCGGGTCGCACCGAATGGGCGACTACCAGTTTCTTGCGGTTTGTTGGGGTCATGCGTCCCCCTTCAATCGGCGCTAGATGAATGTAGTTGTAGGGGTGCAGAGATCAGGCCAACGGCGCCCGGGGTGAAATGAACGACAATTCAAGAAGTTGCCGAATCGGTGATAGCACTAAGCCTGTCTTATTCTGCACGACACCTGTTTCACTTCCGGCAATTTGCACGACCCAAGCCTTGCATAGATTCACTGTGGGAGCGGGCTTGCTCGCGAAAGCGGTGTGTCATTTATCATTAATGCCCATTGATACACCGCTTTCGCGAGCAAGCCCGCTCCCACAGTGGATTTGGGGTGTTGCTTATTGACGGGCCACGGCGGCGGACGGTGTCACCCCAAACCGCGTCCGATAATCACTCGGCGCCAGCCCCGTTATCTTCTTGAACGTCGCGCGAAAGGCGCTCGGGTCCTGATAGCCCACGGTCCAGGCAATGTGATCGATGGTGCCGTTGGTGAATTCAAGCATTTCCCGAGCCTTGCCGACCCGCAGGTGCTGGCAGTATTCGGTGGGTTTCAACCCGGTCGCCGCGCGGAATCGACGCAGGAACGTGCGCTCCTCCAGCCCTGCCCGTTCGGCCATCGCCGTCAGCGACACATCAGTCGCCCCGGTGCTTTGCAGCCAATGCTGAACCTTGAGAATCGAGGCGTCGCCATGGCTGAGAATCGGGGAAAAATTACTGCCGCACTCGCTCGCGCTGTCGCTGTGTTCCACCACCAGAAAACGCGCCGTGCCGGTGGCGATGCTCGGCCCCAGCAGTCGGTCCACCAGACGCAGACCCAGCTCGGACCAGGCCATCAACCCGGCGGTAGTAATCAGGTCGCCGTCGTCGACGATCGGTGTATCGGCCTTGAGTTTGATCGCCGGGTAACGCTCGGCGAAGGTCTTGGCCGAGGTCCAGTGGGTGGTGGCGCTGCGGCCGTCGAGCAGGCCGCTTTCGGCCAATAGAATCGAGCCCACGCAAACACCGCCGAGGGTCGCGCCTTGTGCATGTTGCTGACGAATCCAGCTCATCAAGCCTTGCGGCGCCTGACCTTCGGAAAAACCGCCAATCGACGGCGGGATCAACACCGCCACCAATGCACCGTCCGGCGCGGGATGGCTGTCGTAGACACGCTTGGGCACTTGATCGCCATCGACCTGCCAATGGCTGACCCGCAGCAGCGGCAACTGCGCCGCCTGATAGTCGGCGGCAATCCGGTTCGCCACCCCGAACAAGTCCGTCAGTCCATGCACCGCCGCCATCTGCGCGCCCGGATAAATCAGCACGCCCAGCTCGGCGATTGCCCTTTGTGCGTCCATTGTCAGTTTTCCCCCTTCTATTGTCGGTGCGGCCAATCCTCGGACAGTCCGCCAGGCCCAATACTTCATTCCACACCAACACACACTTCGAGGAAACAGTCATGGCCAAGCAAGCACTCATCGTAGTCGATATCCAAAACGACTACTTCCCCCAAGGCAAGTGGCCGCTGGTCGGCGCGGATGCTGCTGCGGACAATGCCGTACGCCTGATCGAGGCCTTCCGCGAGGCCGGCGATTCGGTGGTGCACATTCGCCACGAATTCACCTCCGACGAAGCGCCGTTTTTCACCCCAGGCTCCGAAGGCGCGAAGCTGCACCCCAAAGTCCTCAACCGCGCCGACGAGCCGGTAGTGCTCAAGCACTTCGTCAACTCGTTCCGCGAAACCGACCTGAAGTCGATCCTCGACGAACAAGGCATCAAGGAACTGGTGGTGGTCGGCAGCATGAGCCACATGTGCGTCGACGGCATTACCCGTGCGGCCGCCGACATGGGTTACGCCGTCACCGTCATTCACGACGCCTGTGCCTCCCGTGACCTGGAGTTCAACGGCCTCACCGTTCCGGCCGCCCACGTTCACGCCGCCTTCATGTCGGCCCTGGGTTTTGCCTATGCCCGCGTGGTGTCCACCGACGAGTTCCTGGCTACCAGCCAGCCGTAGGACGGCAACGACATGGATCAATACGCAGACCGTGCATCGGGCGTCAGGGTGAAACAGGTGTAAACCTGTTCCAGGGCTAGACAACCACGAGACTTACGGCCGAAAAGCCGGATAATGGCGGCCAAATCGTCTAGCCCGTTATTCTGGTACTCCCCCATGGAAATCAAGGTCAACTTTCTCGACAACCTTCGGCTTGAAGCCAAGTTCGATGACTTCACGGTGGTGGCCGATCAACCAATCCGCTACAAGGGCGATGGCTCGGCACCGGGTCCGTTCGACTACTTCCTGGCTTCGTCGGCGTTGTGTGCGGCGTACTTTGTGAAGTTGTACTGCAGCACGCGCAATATCCCCACGGATAACATCCGCCTGTCGCAGAACAACATCGTTGACCCGGAAAACCGTTACAACCAGATTTTCAAGATCCAGGTCGAATTGCCAGCGGACATCTCCGACAAGGACCGCCAGGGCATCCTGCGTTCCATCGACCGTTGTACCGTGAAAAAAGTGGTGCAAGCCGGGCCTGAGTTCGTGATCGAAGAGGTGGAAAACCTCGACGCCGATGCCCAGGCGTTGTTGATGCCTGCTTCCAGTTCAGAGGCGGGCACTTACATTGCGGGCAAGGATCTGCCGCTGGAGCAAACCATCGCCAATATGTCGGGGATTCTGGCGGACCTGGGCATGAAGATTGAAATCGCCTCGTGGCGCAATATCGTGCCCAATGTATGGTCGCTGCATATCCGCGATGCGCATTCGCCGATGTGCTTCACCAACGGCAAGGGTGCGACCAAGGAAGGCGCGTTGGCGTCGGCGTTGGGCGAGTTTATCGAGCGGCTCAACTGCAACTTCTTCTACAACGACCAGTTCTGGGGCGAAGACATCGCCAACGCGGAATTTGTGCATTACCCGAACGAGCGCTGGTTCAAGCCTGGCCGTAAAGATGAGTTGCCGGCCGAAATTCTCGACGAGTACTGCCTGAAGATTTACAACCGCGACGGCGAGCTGCGTGGTTCCCATCTGATCGATACCAACTCGGGCAATGAAGAACGCGGCATCTGCTCGCTGCCGTACGTGCGCCAGTCCGACGGCGAGGTGGTGTATTTCCCGTCCAACCTGATTGAAAACCTGTTCCTGAGCAACGGCATGAGTGCCGGTAACACGTTGGCCGAAGCCCAGGTGCAGTGCCTGTCGGAGATCTTCGAGCGCGCGGTCAAACGCGAAATCATCGAAGGTGAATTTGCACTGCCGGATGTGCCGGCCCACGTGCTGGCGAAGTACCCCGGGATCCTCGCCGGTATTCAGGCGCTGGAAGAGCAAGGGTTCCCGGTGTTGGTGAAGGATGCGTCTCTGGGGGGTGAATTCCCCGTGATGTGCGTCACGTTGATGAACCCGCGTACCGGCGGTGTGTTCGCCTCGTTCGGCGCGCACCCGAGCCTGGAAGTGGCGCTGGAACGCAGCCTGACGGAGCTGCTGCAAGGCCGCAGCTTCGAAGGCCTCAACGACTTGCCCCAGCCGACGTTTGAAGGTCATGCGGTGACCGAGCCGAATAACTTCGTCGAGCATTTCATCGACTCCAGCGGCGTGGTGTCGTGGCGCTTCTTCAGTGCCAAATCGGATTACGAATTCGTCGAGTGGGACTTCTCCGGCCAGGGTGAAAACTCGAATACCGAGGAAGCCGCAACCTTGTTCGGCATTCTCGAAGGCATGGGCAAGGAAGTGTACATGGCGGTCTACGAGCATATCGGCGCGAAAGCCTGCCGCATTCTGGTGCCGGACTATTCGGAAATTTATCCGGTAGACGATCTGATCTGGGATAACACCAACAAAGCGCTGTTCTTCCGCGCCGACATCCTGAACCTGCATCGCCTGGACGAAGACGAACTGCAAGCGCTGGTTGAGCGTCTGGTGGAAAGTGAGCTGGACGACTACACCGACATCACCACCTTGATCGGCATCGAGTTCGACGACAATACCGCCTGGGGTCAGCTGACGATCCTGGAGTTGAAGCTGCTGATTTATCTCGCCTTGCAACAATTTGAAGAGGCGAAAGAGGCGGTGGAAATGTTCCTGCAGTACAACGACAACACAGTTGAGCGTGGCTTGTTCTACCAGGCCGTCAATGTGGTGCTGGAGATGAAGCTGGACGAAGACCTGGAACTGGAAGACTACGAGGCCAATTTCCGCCGGATGTTTGGCAGCGAGCGAACGGATGCAGCGATCGGATCGGTGGACGGCAGCGTGCGCTTCCATGGCTTGACGCCGACCAGCATGAAACTGGAGGGGCTCGATCGACACCAGCGCCTGATCGACAGCTACAAAAAACTGCACCAGGCCCGGAGCTAACCGCGATTCAGTAGGAGCCGGGTTGCTGGCGATCCAGGCAGCGCGGTTAATCAGGTAAACCGCGTAATCGTTCATCGCCAGCAAACGGAACGCCGCCCGGCCGCTCCTACAAATAACGCGCAAAAGAAAACCCCCGACCAGTCCAGAGGACCGATCGGGGGTTTCGAGGCTAGACCTTACAAAAAAGTCTTGGCTACATCCTAGAACGGAATATCGTCATCAAAGCTGTCGAAATCCGGAGCTGGCTGCGGAGCGGCCTGCTGTTGTGGCGCCGGGCGCGACTGTTGCGGTGCTGCTGACTGCTGCGGACGCGGAGCCTGTTGGCGTGGAGCCGGGGCGGACTGCTGGTAGTTATTGCCCCCGCCTTGTTGGTCGCCTTGCTGTGGACGGCCGCCCAGCAATTGCATGGTGCCTTGCATGTCGACCACGATTTCAGTGGTGTAACGCTTGATACCGTCTTTTTCCCACTCACGGGTCTGCAGCTTGCCTTCGATGTAGACCTGCGAACCTTTACGCAGGTATTCGCCGGCGATTTCCGCAACTTTGCCGAACATCGACACACGGTGCCATTCAGTCTTTTCGACTTTCTGACCGGTTTGCTTGTCGGTCCACTGTTCGCTGGTCGCCAGACTCAGGTTGGTCACGGCGTTACCGTTAGGCAAGTAGCGAACTTCGGGATCCTGGCCGCAAGTGCCGACCAATATGACTTTGTTAACCCCACGGGCCATAACGTTCTCCTAGGCTTCGCACGCTGTAGCGGCCGGGTTGTTCACCAGACGCTCGAGGGTAGTGCGATCCAATAATTCGGTGTCCAGTTTGATGTAAATCGCCGCTTCATCGGCAACCACGATTGCATCGGTTACTCCAACGACGGCCTTGAGGCGCTCGATCAGGCCAGCTTCACGAATCGCTTCGGGCGACAACGGCAAGCGCAGGCTCGTCACATACGGAGGTTCCCGCATGGTAACAGCAAAGACTAGCCAAAGTGCAGCCAGCCCGGCACATCCCAAGAACACAACCGACAAACCGCCATGCTGGAAAAGCCAACCACCGAGTATCCCGCCCAGCGCCGAACCGAGGAACTGACTGGTGGAATAAACCCCCATCGCCGTGCCCTTGCCGCCGGCCGGTGAAACCTTGCTGATCAGCGATGGCAACGAAGCTTCCAGCAAATTGAATGCGGTAAAAAACACCACCGTACCAATCACCAGAGCCCGCAAGCTATCGCCGAACTGCCAGAAGAATAGCTCAGTGAGCATCAGCGTCAGCACCGCGCCCAATAAAACTCGTTTCATTTTGCGTTTCTTCTCGCCGTAGATAATGAACGGGATCATGGCGAAGAAGGAAATCAGCAGCGCGGTCAGGTAGACCCACCAGTGCTGCTCTTTGGGTAGACCGGCTTTTTCGACCAGGGCCAGCGGCAATGCAACGAAGCTCGACATCAACATCGCGTGCAACACAAAAATGCCCAGGTCCAGGCGCAGCAGGTCCGGGTGCTTGAGCGTCGGCATCAGCGCCTGACGCGCGACGCCGGACTCGCGATGCTGCAACGGCCCGGTGGAGCGCGGCACCATGAACATCACAATCACGATGCCAAACAGCGCCATGCCACCCGTGGCGAGAAACAATCCGGACAGACCGAAAGCGCGGGTCAGCAACGGTCCTACCACCATGGCGACAGCGAACGACAGACCGATCGTCATGCCGATCATGGCCATGGCTTTCGTCCGATGCTGTTCGCGGGTCAGGTCTGACAGCAATGCCATGACCGCTGCGGAAATTGCTCCGGCGCCTTGCAGGATTCGTCCGGCAATAACGCCCCAGATCGAATCGGCATTGGCCGCCAGCACGCTGCCGAGGGCGAAGACGATCAGCCCCAGGTAAATCACCGGGCGGCGCCCGATGCGGTCGGAAACGAAACCGAAAGGAATCTGAAAAATCGCCTGGGTCAGGCCATAAGCGCCAATCGCCAGCCCGATGAGGGCCGGGGTCGCTCCTGCCAGATCCATCCCATAGGTCGCCAATACCGGCAACACCATGAACATGCCAAGCATACGGAAGGCGAACACCAGGGCCAGACCGCTTGCTGCGCGGGTCTCACTGCCACTCATGCGTTCGCTGTGGGGATCGTGCATGGAAAAACCTCATGTGAACCGGCGGCGATTCTACCAGTCCCATCGTTTGACAGGGTATATCGCGACGCTTTGACGCGCTCCGCTGACAGACTCTTCATGCAGGAGAGTCACCCACTCGTTTGATAGTGTGCATCCATCCAGTATTTGGCCGTATACTCCTACGTTTTCGACGCCCGCCGAGCGAGGCCACTTTGGACAAGATCCTGATTCGTGGGGCCCGAACCCACAACCTGAAGAACATCGACCTGACCCTGCCACGGGACAAACTGATCGTCATCACCGGCCTGTCCGGATCCGGCAAATCGTCCCTGGCATTTGACACGCTGTACGCCGAAGGCCAGCGCCGTTACGTCGAATCGCTGTCGGCCTATGCCCGGCAGTTCTTGTCGATGATGGAAAAACCTGACGTCGACACCATTGAAGGTCTGTCGCCAGCCATCTCCATCGAACAGAAGTCGACCTCGCACAACCCGCGCTCGACCGTCGGCACCATCACCGAAATCTACGACTACCTGCGCCTGCTTTACGCTCGAGTGGGCATTCCGCGCTGCCCGGATCACGACATTCCGCTGGAAGCGCAAACTGTCAGCCAGATGGTCGACCTGGTCCTCGCGCAACCGGAGGGCAGCAAGCTTATGCTGCTGGCACCGGTGATTCGCGAACGCAAAGGTGAACACCTTTCGGTCTTCGAAGAACTGCGAGCCCAGGGCTTCGTGCGGGCCCGGGTCAACGGCAGGATCTGCGAACTGGATGAACTGCCGAAGCTGGACAAGCAAAAGAAGCATTCGATTGACGTCATAGTCGACCGATTCAAGGTCCGCGCCGATCTGCAGCAGCGTCTGGCCGAGTCGTTCGAGACCGCGCTGAAACTGGCCGATGGCATTGCGCTGGTAGCACCGATGGATGACGAGCCTGGCGAAGAGATCATCTTCTCCGCGCGCTTTGCCTGCCCGATCTGCGGCCATGCCATCAGCGAGCTGGAACCCAAGCTGTTCTCCTTCAACAACCCGGCCGGTGCCTGCCCGACGTGCGATGGTCTGGGCGTGAAGCAGTTCTTCGACATCAAGCGACTGGTCAATGGCGAACTGACCCTGGCCGAGGGCGCGATTCGCGGCTGGGACAGGCGCAACGTCTATTATTTCCAGATGCTCGGGTCGCTGGCGTCGCACTACAAGTTCAGCCTCGAAGTACCGTTTAACGAACTGCCGGCCGATCAGCAGAAATTCATCCTGCACGGCAGCGGCTCGCAGAACGTCGACTTCAAATACCTGAACGACCGTGGCGACATCGTCAAACGCTCGCACCCGTTCGAAGGCATCGTGCCGAACCTGGAACGTCGCTACCGCGAAACCGAGTCGGCCTCCGTGCGCGAAGAGCTGGCCAAGTTCCTCAGCACCCAGCCTTGCCCGGATTGCCGTGGCACACGCCTGCGTCGCGAGGCGCGGCATGTCTGGGTGGGCGAGAAGACTTTGCCGGCCGTCACCAATCTGCCGATTGGCGATGCATGCGAATACTTCGGTGTGCTGAAGCTGACTGGGCGTCGCGGCGAAATTGCCGACAAGATCCTCAAGGAAATCCGTGAGCGACTGCAATTCCTGGTCAACGTTGGCCTCGACTATCTGTCGCTGGATCGCAGTGCGGACACCTTGTCTGGTGGTGAGGCTCAGCGGATTCGTCTGGCCAGTCAGATCGGTGCCGGTCTGGTTGGCGTTTTGTACATTCTTGATGAACCGTCGATTGGCCTGCACCAGCGCGACAACGATCGGTTGCTTGGCACGCTCAAGCACCTGCGTGATATCGGCAACACGGTGATCGTGGTCGAGCACGATGAAGATGCGATTCGCCTTGCAGACTATGTGGTGGATATCGGCCCGGGTGCTGGCGTGCATGGCGGGCATATCGTCGCCGAAGGTACACCGGCCGAGGTCATGGCTCACCCTGATTCGCTCACCGGCAAGTATTTGTCGGGCCGGGTGAAGATCGCTGTACCGGCCGAACGCACGCCGCGTAACAAGAAGTTGTCGCTGTCCCTCAAGGGAGCTCGAGGCAACAACTTGCGCAATGTCGACCTGGACATTCCGATCGGTCTGCTGACCTGTGTCACCGGCGTGTCCGGCTCGGGCAAATCGACGCTGATCAACAACACACTGTTTCCTTTGAGCGCGACGGCACTCAACGGCGCAACGACGCTGGAAGCGGCGGCTCACGACAGCATCAAAGGGCTGGAGCATCTGGACAAGGTCGTCGACATCGACCAGAGCCCGATCGGCCGTACCCCGCGTTCCAACCCGGCGACTTACACCGGGCTGTTCACGCCGATTCGCGAGCTGTTCGCCGGTGTGCCGGAATCCCGTTCGCGCGGTTACGGTCCGGGGCGCTTCTCCTTCAACGTGAAGGGCGGACGCTGCGAGGCCTGCCAGGGCGACGGTTTGATCAAGGTTGAAATGCACTTCCTGCCCGACATCTATGTTCCGTGCGATGTCTGCAAGAGCAAGCGCTACAACCGCGAAACCCTGGAGATCAAGTACAAGGGCAAGAGCATCCACGAGACACTCGAAATGACCATCGAGGAGGCTCGGGTGTTCTTCGATGCGGTTCCTGCTCTGGCGCGCAAGCTTCAGACGTTGATGGATGTCGGCCTGTCGTACATCAAGCTGGGACAATCGGCGACCACGCTGTCCGGTGGTGAAGCGCAGCGGGTGAAACTGTCCCGCGAACTGTCGAAGCGCGATACCGGCAAGACGCTTTATATCCTCGATGAGCCGACTACTGGTTTGCACTTCGCGGATATCCAGCAACTGCTCGACGTGTTGCATCGTCTGCGTGACCACGGCAACACCGTGGTGGTGATCGAGCACAATCTGGACGTGATCAAGACGGCTGACTGGTTGGTGGATCTTGGGCCGGAAGGTGGCTCCAAAGGCGGGCAGATCATTGCGGTCGGTACGCCTGAAGAAGTCTGCGAGATGAAGCAGTCTCACACCGGTTTCTACCTCAAACCGCTGCTGGCTCGCGACAAGGCCTGAATCAGGCCCATGAAAAAGCCCCTGTCACTTCAATAGTGACAGGGGCTTTTTTGTATCGCCACCTGTAGGAGCGAGCTTGCTCGCGATGGTCGTTAACGATAACGCTGATCCGTGAATATACGCGGTGTTCTGTAGTCCATCGCGAGCAAGCTCGCTCCTACACGAGATCTTCAGGTTTTGAAATTCAGAACTGCGATTGCAGGTAATTCTCCAGACCGATCAACTTGATCAGACCCAACTGCTTCTCCAGCCAGTAGGTGTGATCTTCTTCGGTGTCGTTCAGCTGAATGCGCAGGATCTCGCGGCTGACATAGTCCTTGTGCAACTCACAGAGCTCGATGCCCTTGCAGAGTGCGGCGCGGACTTTGTATTCCAGACGCAGGTCGGCGGCGAGCATATCCGGCACGGTGGTGCCGACATCCAGGTCATCCGGACGCATGCGCGGCGTGCCTTCGAGCATCAGGATACGGCGCATCAGGGCGTCAGCGTGCTGCGCCTCTTCTTCCATTTCGTGGTTGATACGTTCGTAGAGCTCGGTGAAACCCCAGTCCTCGTACATCCGCGAATGGATGAAATATTGATCACGCGCCGCCAGTTCGCCGGTCAGCAACGTGTTGAGGTAATCGATTACGTCTGGGTGGCCTTGCATCGCCCTACATCTCCCTGCTTGAAAGTCTGTAGTTTGAACCACGACGACTGTTTGGTCACTTTGTTTGCGCGATAAAAGCGAAGATATTCTGAGAAAAGTGGTTTAAATAGCGCAAAAACCGCCCAGATGAGGGCGGTTCTGCTTCTCGTTTAGACTTCGTTAATCTGTACGTTGAGTGCCCTTGCGATTGTTTCTCCATACGCCGGGTCGGCCTTGAAAAAATGCTGCAATTGGCGATCAACCACATCGCTTGAAACGCCAGCCATCGCCCCGGCAATGTTGTTGACCAACAGTGCCTTCTGCTCATCACTCATGAGTCGGAACAGCGCACCGGCATGGCTGTAGTAGTCGGTGTCTTCACGATGATCATAACGATCAGCCGCGCCGATCAGCGCCAGAGCTGGCTCAGCGTAGCGAGGCGCTTGTTTCGGCGATTCGACGTAGCTGTTTGGCTCGTAGTTCGGCGCTGCACCGCCATTATTGCCAAACGCCATGGAGCCATCACGCTGGTAGCTGTTGACCGGGTTGCGAGGCGCATTCACCGGCAGTTGCTGGTGGTTGGTGCCTACACGGTAGCGGTGCGCATCTGCGTAAGCGAATACGCGACCTTGCAGCATGCGGTCCGGTGACAGACCGACGCCCGGAACCATGTTGCTCGGACCGAACGCCGCCTGCTCGACTTCAGCGAAGTAGTTCAGCGGATTGCGGTTGAGCTCCAGTTCGCCTACTTCGATCAGTGGAAACTCTTTCTGCGACCAGGTCTTGGTCACGTCGAAAGGGTTCTCGTAGTGCGCCGCAGCCTGGGCCTCGGTCATGATCTGAATGCACACTCGCCATTTCGGGAAATCACCGCGCTCAATTGCACCGAACAAGTCGCGTTGTGCGTAATCCGGATCCGTACCCGCCAGGCGCGCAGCCTCTGCCGGCGCCAGGTTCTTGATCCCTTGTTGGGTCTTGTAGTGCCATTTCACCCAGTGACGCTCGCCGCTGGCGTTGATCAGGCTGTAGGTGTGGCTGCCAAAGCCGTGCATGTGACGGTAGCCGTCAGGGATGCCACGGTCCGAAAACAGGATGGTGACCTGGTGCAGCGCCTCAGGCGAGTGTGACCAGAAGTCCCACATCATCTGCGCGCTTTTCAGGTTGCTCTGCGGCAGGCGTTTTTGAGTGTGGATAAAGTCCGGAAATTTAAGCGGGTCGCGAATGAAGAACACCGGCGTGTTGTTGCCGACGATGTCCCAGTTGCCTTCCTCGGTGTAGAACTTCAGGGCGAAGCCACGTGGATCGCGCTCTGTGTCGGCCGAGCCGCGCTCACCACCCACGGTGGAAAACCGCAGGAACGTTGGGGTTTGCTTGCCGACGGATTCGAACAATTTTGCGCTGGTGTAGTCGGTGATGTCGCGGGTGACGGTGAACGTACCGTAAGCACCCGAGCCTTTCGCGTGTACACGGCGCTCCGGGATGTTTTCACGGTTGAAGTGGGCAAGCTTCTCGATCAGGTGGAAGTCGTCGAGGAGCAATGGGCCGCGAGGGCCGGCGGAGCGGGAATTCTGGTTGTCGGCGACAGGAGCGCCACTCGCGGTGGTAAGTGTTTTATTTTGGCTCATGCGATCTCTTCCTCTGTCAGTCTTGAACTGCCGACTAATCGGCTGAGAGGAAGTATTGTTCACGAACGTTACACCTGCTAATTCATTAACCTGCAAGTATCGATAGAAAAAAACTAACGTAGGTACGCTTTTCATACGCGCACAAAAAACCGGGCACTAGGCCCGGTTTTTCGTTTCAGACTGACGTCTTACTCAGCGGATACAGCTTCACCGCCGGTAGCACGATCAACCAACTCGACGTACGCCATAGGCGCGTTGTCGCCAGTGCGGAAGCCGCACTTGAGGATGCGCAGGTAGCCACCCTCACGGGTAGCGTAACGCTTGCCCAGGTCGTTGAAGAGCTTACCAACGATAGCTTTCGAACGAGTACGGTCGAAAGCCAGACGGCGGTTAGCCAGGCTGTCTGTCTTGGCCAAAGTGATCAGCGGCTCAGCAACGCGACGCAGTTCTTTAGCTTTCGGCAGTGTAGTTTTGATCAGCTCGTGCTCGAACAGCGACACTGCCATGTTTTGAAACATGGCCTTGCGGTGCGAGCTAGTGCGGCTCAGGTGACGACCACTTTTACGATGACGCATGGTTCATTCCTTACCAAACACGACGTTCGGTGATTACGACGATCAGGCAGTCGCCTTGTCGTCCTTCTTAAGACTTGCAGGCGGCCAGTTGTCGAGGCGCATGCCGAGGGACAGACCGCGGGAGGCCAGAACGTCCTTGATTTCAGTCAAGGATTTCTTGCCAAGGTTCGGAGTCTTCAACAGCTCTACTTCGGTACGCTGAATCAGGTCACCGATGTAGTAGATGTTTTCCGCCTTAAGGCAGTTAGCCGAACGTACAGTCAGTTCCAGATCGTCAACCGGGCGAAGCAGGATCGGATCGATCTCGTCTTCCTGCTCGACAACCACTGGCTCACTGTCACCTTTGAGGTCGACGAACGCAGCCAACTGCTGTTGCAGAATGGTTGCAGCGCGGCGGATAGCCTCTTCAGGATCCAGAGTACCGTTGGTTTCCAGATCAATAACCAGCTTGTCCAGGTTAGTACGCTGCTCGACACGGGCGTTTTCCACCACGTATGCGATACGGCGAACCGGGCTGAACGAAGAGTCAAGCTGCAAGCGACCGATGCTGCGGCTTTCGTCTTCATCGCTCTGACGCGAGTCTGCCGGTTCATAACCACGACCACGAGCTACGGTGAGCTTCATGTTCAGGGCGCCGTTAGACGCCAGGTTAGCGATTACGTGATCGGGGTTAACGATCTCGACATCATGATCCAGCTGAATATCGGCAGCGGTAACCACCCCCGAACCCTTCTTCGACAAGGTCAGCGTAACTTCGTCACGACCGTGCAGCTTGATAGCCAGACCTTTAAGGTTCAACAGGATTTCAATTACGTCTTCCTGTACGCCTTCGATGGCGCTGTACTCATGGAGTACACCGTCAATCTCGGCCTCGACTACTGCACAGCCGGGCATTGAGGACAACAGGATGCGGCGCAGCGCGTTGCCCAGGGTGTGGCCGAAACCACGCTCGAGAGGCTCGAGAGTGATCTTGGCGCGGGTTGGACTGACAACCTGCACATCAATATGGCGGGGTGTCAGGAACTCATTTACCGAAATCTGCATGGATGCACCTATTTTCTAGCCCTTACTTGGAGTAGAGCTCGACAATCAGGCTTTCGTTGATGTCGGCGGACAGATCACTGCGAGCTGGAACGTTCTTGAAAACGCCCGACTTCTTCTCAGTGTCTACTTCTACCCATTCTACGCGGCCACGTTGGGCACACAGATCGAGAGCTTGGACAATGCGAAGTTGGTTCTTTGCTTTCTCGCGAATCGCGACCACGTCACCAGCACGAACCTGGTACGACGGCACGTTTACGGTCTGACCGTTAACGCTGACGGATTTGTGCGATACCAGCTGACGGGATTCGGCACGAGTAGAGCCAAAACCCATACGGTATACAACGTTGTCCAGACGGCATTCGAGCAGTTGCAGCAGGTTTTCACCAGTTGCACCTTTCTTGCCAGCAGCTTCTTTGTAGTAGCCGCTGAATTGACGCTCGAGAACGCCGTAGATACGACGGACCTTCTGCTTTTCACGCAGTTGGGTGCCGTAATCGGACTGGCGACCGCGGCGTTGGCCGTGGATACCAGGTGCTGCTTCAATGTTGCACTTCGATTCGATCGCGCGCACGCCGCTCTTCAGAAAGAGATCGGTGCCTTCGCGACGAGCGAGTTTGCATTTTGGACCAATGTAACGAGCCATTCTTTACAATCTCCTGGATTACACGCGGCGCTTCTTCGGCGGACGGCACCCGTTGTGCGGGATTGGCGTCACGTCGGTGATGCTGGCGATCTTGTAGCCACAGCCGTTCAAAGCGCGGACTGCAGATTCACGACCTGGGCCTGGACCTTTGACGTTAACGTCGAGGTTTTTCAGACCGTATTCCAGCGCAGCTTGACCAGCACGTTCAGCAGCTACTTGAGCAGCAAACGGGGTGGACTTGCGGGAACCGCGGAAACCCGAACCACCGGAGGTAGCCCAGGAAAGAGCGTTGCCTTGACGGTCGGTGATGGTCACGATTGTGTTGTTAAAAGAAGCATGGATGTGGGCAATGCCATCAACCACTGTCTTTTTAACTTTTTTACGAGGACGAGCAGCAGGTTTAGCCATGATTAATTTCCTGTCGATTCGCTGGGGCGATTACTTGCGGATCGGCTTACGCGGACCTTTACGGGTACGCGCGTTAGTCTTGGTACGCTGACCGCGCACTGGAAGACCACGACGATGACGCAGACCGCGATAGCAACCGAGGTCCATCAAACGCTTGATTTTCATGTTGATTTCGCGACGCAGGTCACCTTCAGTGGTGAACTTCGCCACTTCGCCACGCAGCTGTTCAATCTGCTCGTCGCTCAGATCTTTGATCTTTGCGGCTGGGTTTACCCCAGTCACTGCACAGATCTTCTGTGCAGTAGTGCGACCAACACCATAGATGTAGGTCAGCGAGATAACAGTATGCTTGTTATCTGGAATGTTAACGCCTGCAATACGGGCCATTCAGTGGGACTCCAATTGACAGCTACCTACGCCCCGGAAGCCAAGAAATAGGGCGCGAGATAATATCGCTGTAATAACAAATAATCAACCCGGTAGCGCACTAGCTACCGGGCTTGAAGCACAATCACACTCAGCCTTGGCGCTGTTTGTGACGCGGTTCCGCGCTGCAAATTACTCGAACAACACCTTCGCGGCGAATAATCTTGCAGTTACGGCACAGCTTTTTCACCGATGCACGAACTTTCATCACCAACTCCTCGAACCTTATGGGTACTCAGCGCAACATGCCGCTGCCGTAACCCTTCAGGTTGGCTTTCTTCATCAGGGATTCGTACTGGTGCGAAACGAGGTGCGATTGTACTTGGGACATGAAGTCCATCACAACCACGACGACGATCAGCAACGAGGTCCCGCCAAGGTAGAACGGTACGTTTGCTGCAACCACCAGGAATTGGGGCAACAGGCACACGGCCGTCATGTAAAGAGCACCGAACATGGTCAAGCGAGTCAGAACGCCATCAATGTAGCGCGCAGACTGCTCACCTGGACGGATGCCCGGAATAAAGGCACCGGACTTCTTCAGGTTTTCCGCTACGTCTTTCGGATTGAACATCAACGCCGTATAGAAGAAGCAGAAGAAAATAATCCCTGCACTAAACAGCAGAATATTCAACGGCTGACCAGGAGCGATCGACTGCGAGATGTCCTGCAACCAGCCCATACCTTCAGACTGGCCGAACCAGGCACCCAACGAAGCCGGGAACAGCAAAATGCTGCTCGCGAAAATGGCCGGAATAACACCGGCCATGTTCACCTTCAGCGGCAAGTGGCTAGTCTGCGCAGCGAAGACCTTACGGCCCTGCTGACGCTTGGCGTAGTGAACAGCAATACGACGCTGACCACGCTCAATGAACACCACGAAACCGATAATCGCTACTGCCAGCAAACCGATGGCAACCAGGGCGAAGATGTTGATATCACCCTGACGTGCAGACTCGAAAGACTGCCCGATCGCTCTCGGAAGACCGGCGACGATACCCGAAAAAATCAACATCGAGATACCGTTGCCAACACCACGCTCAGTAATCTGCTCACCCAGCCACATCATGAACATCGCACCAGCCACAAAAGTGGATACCGCGACGAAATGGAAGCCAAAGTCACCAGTGAACGCAACGCCCTGCCCTGCCAGACCAATGGACATGCCAATTGCCTGAACAAGAGCGAGGACGACAGTGCCGTAGCGGGTGTACTGGCTGATCTTGCGACGGCCAGCTTCACCTTCCTTCTTCAACTGCTCCAGCTGCGGGCTGACGGCGCTCATCAGTTGCATGATGATCGATGCCGAGATGTACGGCATGATCCCCAGTGCAAAGATGCTCATCCGCTCCAGCGCGCCGCCGGAAAACATGTTGAACAAGCTAAGAATGGTCCCCTCATTCTGTCGAAACAGGTCCGCGAGTCGGTCCGGGTTGATACCTGGAACCGGGATGTGTGCGCCTATTCGGTAGACGATAATCGCCAGGAACAGAAAACGCAGACGAGCCCAGAGTTCAGACATACCGCCTTTGCCGAGCGCAGAGAGAGCACCTTGCTTAGCCATTTATTCCTCGAACTTGCCGCCAGCTGCTTCGATAGCCGCACGCGCACCTTTGGTGGCGCCGATTCCCTTTCCGATGGTAACAGCGCGAGTCACTTCGCCGGACAGCATGATTTTCACACGCTGTACGTTGACGTTGATCACGTTGGCATCTTTCAAGGACTGCACGGTGACGATGTCGCCTTCCACTTTAGCCAGCTCGGACAGACGCACTTCTGCGCGGTCCATGGCTTTCAGGGAAACGAAACCGAACTTCGGCAGGCGACGATGCAGCGGCTGTTGACCGCCTTCAAAGCCTGGAGCAATAGTGCCACCGGAGCGGGAGGACTGACCTTTGTGGCCACGGCCACCGGTCTTGCCCAAACCACTACCGATACCACGGCCCGGACGATGCTTTTCGCGACGGGAACCCGGCGCTGGACTCAGATCATTGAGTTTCATCGATTAACCCTCGACACGCAGCATGTAGTAAGCCTTGTTGATCATCCCGCGATTCTCGGGAGTATCAAGTACTTCTACAGTGTGACCGATGCGACGCAGACCCAGACCCTTAACGCACAGTTTGTGGTTAGGGATGCGGCCGGTCATGCTTTTGATCAGCGTAACTTTAACGGTAGCCATGATCAGAAGATCTCCTTGACGCTTTTGCCACGCTTGGCGGCAATGGATTCAGGAGACTGCATAGCTTTCAAACCTTTGAAAGTGGCGTGAACCACGTTTACCGGGTTAGTCGAGCCGTAGCACTTGGCCAGAACGTTCTGAACGCCAGCAACTTCGAGGACAGCACGCATAGCGCCGCCAGCGATGATACCGGTACCTTCAGAAGCAGGCTGCATGTACACCTTCGAAGCGCCATGGGCGGACTTCATTGCGTACTGCAGAGTGGTGCCGTTCAGATCAACTTGGATCATGTTGCGGCGAGCAGCTTCCATTGCCTTCTGGATCGCAGCAGGCACTTCACGCGACTTGCCACGGCCGAAGCCAACGCGCCCTTTACCATCACCAACCACGGTCAACGCGGTGAAAGTGAAGATACGGCCGCCTTTAACGGTTTTGGCTACGCGGTTAACTTGAACCAGCTTCTCGATGTAGCCTTCGTCGCGCTTTTGGTCGTTATTTGACATAACTTAGAACTCCAGCCCAGCTTCACGAGCAGCATCAGCCAGCGCCTTGACGCGGCCGTGGTACTTGAAGCCAGAGCGGTCGAAAGCCACCTGCGAGACGCCAGCGGCTTTAGCACGCGTAGCGACCAGCTGGCCAACCTTAGTGGCCGCGTCGATGTTGCCAGTGGCGCCATCACGCAGTTCTTTATCCAAAGTCGAGGCAGATGCCAGGACTTTGTTGCCGTCGGCCGAAATGACCTGGGCGTAGATGTGCTGCGACGAGCGGAACACGCAGAGACGCACGACTTCGAGTTCGTGCATTTTCAGGCGTGCTTTGCGAGCGCGACGCAGTCGAGTAACTTTTTTGTCGGTCATTTGCTATGCCCTACTTCTTCTTGGCTTCTTTACGACGGACGACTTCGTCCGCGTAGCGCACACCTTTGCCTTTGTACGGCTCTGGTGGACGGAAGTCGCGGATCTCGGCGGCCACTTGACCTACCAGCTGCTTGTCGATGCCCTTGATCAGGATATCGGTCTGGCTAGGAGTCTCAGCGGTGATGCCTTCCGGCAGTTCATAATCCACTGGGTGCGAGAAGCCAAGAGCCAGGTTCAGCACTGTGCCTTTTGCTTGCGCTTTGTAACCAACACCGACCAGCTGGAGCTTGCGCTCGAAGCCTTGGCTTACGCCTTGGACCATGTTGTTTACCAACGCACGAGTGGTACCAGCCATTGCGCGAGTTTGTTGATCGCCATTGCG
The DNA here is from genome assembly GCF_059695695.1 of Pseudomonas sp. LBUM1670. Classification (NCBI taxonomy): domain Bacteria; kingdom Pseudomonadati; phylum Pseudomonadota; class Gammaproteobacteria; order Pseudomonadales; family Pseudomonadaceae; genus Pseudomonas; species Pseudomonas sp. LBUM1670. Next base: position 5,144,434 of record NZ_CP166783.1, read on the forward strand.
AGCAGCGAAACGCAGCTCACCAGCTTCTTCAACGATCTCAACGGACGAATGGATGTTCAGTTCGAGAGTGCCCTTGGCACCCTTCACCGAAAGCTGTTGGCCTGCGAATTTGACTTCGACACCGGCTGGCAGCTTAACGGGGTTCTTAGCGACGCGTGACATGCTTATCCCCCCTTAGAACACAGTGCAAAGAACTTCGCCGCCGACACCGGCAGCGCGCGCAGCACGATCCGTCATCACACCTTTGTTGGTGGAGACGATAGACACACCGAGACCGCCACGAACTTTTGGCAGATCATCGACGGACTTGTACTGACGCAGGCCTGGACGGCTAACGCGCTTCACTTCCTCGATGACCGGACGGCCTTCGAAGTACTTCAGCTCGATGGACAGCAGTGGCTTGATTTCGCTGCTGATCTGATAACCCGCAATGTAACCTTCGTCCTTCAGGACTTTGGCAACAGCTACCTTCAAAGTAGAAGATGGCATGCTTACGACGGACTTTTCAGCCATCTGGGCATTACGGATTCGAGTTAGCATGTCCGCTAACGGGTCCTGCATACTCATGGGCTAGACGCTCCTAATACAAAAAAATTAGCCTTGCGGCTACTACTTGTCGCCGAGCTCATCCATGCGGAAAAAGCACGGGCTCAGGCGAGCCGGGTATTCTAGACACACCCCACAAATGAATCAAGCCCCAAAAGGGGCTTGATTCAAGTTCAAGGTCACCGGCGGTCAGGATCTCGCGATCCCGAACGCCGAGACTTTGATAGTGCTTACCAGCTGGCTTTAACCAGACCAGGTACGTCACCACGCATTGCAGCTTCACGCAGCTTGTTACGGCCAAGGCCGAACTTGCGGTAAACGCCGTGTGGACGACCGGTCAGGCGGCAGCGGTTACGCATGCGCGAAGCGCTTGCGTCACGTGGCTGCTTCTGCAGAGCTACTGTAGCTTCCCAACGCGCTTCTGGACTTGCGTTCAGATCAACGATGATAGCTTTCAGTGCTGCACGCTTTTTGGCGTACTTGGCAACCGTGAGCTGACGCTTCAGCTCGCGGTTTTTCATGCTCATCTTGGCCATTTTCCTACTCCAATCAGTTGCGGAACGGGAATTTGAAAGCACGCAACAGGGCGCGACCTTCATCATCGTTCTTGGCAGTGGTGGTCAGGGTAATGTCCAGACCGCGGAGAGCATCGATCTTGTCGTAGTCGATTTCCGGGAAGATGATCTGCTCTTTAACGCCCATGCTGTAGTTACCACGACCATCGAAGGACTTGGCATTCAGGCCGCGGAAGTCGCGGACCCGAGGCAGGGAGATCGACAGCAGACGATCCAGGAATTCGTACATACGCTCACGGCGCAGGGTCACTTTGACGCCGATCGGCCAACCTTCACGGACTTTAAAGCCAGCGATGGATTTCCGAGCGTAAGTCACAACGACTTTCTGGCCGGTGATCTTTTCCAGGTCAGCAACAGCGTGTTCGATGACTTTTTTGTCGCCGATCGCTTCGCCCAGACCCATGTTCAGGGTGATTTTGGTAACGCGCGGAACTTCCATCACGTTCGAAAGCTTAAGTTCTTCCTTAAGTTTCGGAGCGATTTCCTTCCGGTAAATCTCTTTTAGTCGTGCCATGGTCTCATCTACCTAGCAGTGTTCAAGCATCAACCGCTTTTTGGGTCGACTTGAAGACACGAATTTTCTTGCCGTCTTCTACTTTGAAACCAACGCGGTCAGCCTTGTTGGTTTCGCCGTTGAAAATGGCGACGTTAGAAGCATCCAGTGGAGCTTCTTTTTCGACGATACCGCCCTGCACGCCCGACATCGGGTTAGGCTTGGTATGACGCTTAACCAGGTTCAGACCACCAATAACCAAACGGTTATTAGCGAGAACCTTAAGCACCTTACCGCGCTTACCTTTGTCTTTGCCGGCGATCACGATGATCTCGTCGTCACGACGAATCTTTTGCATGTCGGATCTCCTTACAGCACTTCTGGGGCGAGCGAGACGATCTTCATGAACTTCTCAGTACGAAGTTCACGGGTCACTGGCCCAAAGATACGGGTGCCGATCGGCTCTTGCTTGTTGTTCAGAAGAACAGCAGCGTTGCCATCAAAGCGGATAATGGAGCCATCTGCACGGCGTACGCCGTGACGAGTGCGGACTACAACAGCAGTCATCACTTGGCCTTTTTTCACCTTACCGCGAGGAATTGCTTCCTTCACGGTAACTTTGATGATGTCACCGATACCAGCGTAACGACGATGGGAGCCACCCAGCACCTTGATGCACATAACGCGGCGAGCGCCGCTGTTATCGGCCACATCGAGCATGGATTGAGTCTGAATCATATAATTTCTCCGACCCCTAGTCCTTAGACTTCCACAGCGCGTTCGAGAACATCAACCAGCGCCCAAGACTTGGTCTTGGCCAAAGGACGAGTTTCACGAATAGTGACTTTGTCGCCGATGTGGCACTGATTGGTTTCGTCGTGCGCGTGCAGCTTAGTCGAACGCTTAACGTATTTACCGTAGATCGGGTGCTTTACGCGACGCTCGATCAGAACGGTGATGGTCTTGTCCATTTTGTCGCTGACAACACGGCCAGTCAGCGTACGGACGGTTTTTTCGGCTTCAGCCATGATTACTTACCTGCCTGCTGTTTGAGCACAGTCTTCACGCGAGCGATGTCACGCTTAACTTGCCGGAGCAGGTGAGACTGCCCCAACTGGCCAGTTGCTTTCTGCATGCGCAGATTGAACTGGTCGCGCAGCAGGCCGAGCAGTTGCTCGTTAAGCTGCGGCGCGTCTTTTTCACGAAGTTCATTCGCTTTCATCACATCACCGTCCGTTTAACAAAGGCGGTGGCGAGCGGCAGCTTTGCAGCAGCCAGGGCAAAAGCCTCACGCGCCAGCTCTTCAGTAACGCCCTCGATTTCATACAGGACTTTGCCTGGCTGAATCTGGGCAACCCAGTACTCCACGTTACCCTTACCTTTACCCATCCGAACTTCGAGTGGCTTTTTGGAAATAGGCTTGTCCGGGAATACACGGATCCAGATCTTGCCGCCACGTTTAACGTGACGGGTCAGTGCACGACGCGCTGACTCGATCTGACGAGCGGTGAGACGACCACGAGCTACAGACTTCAGCGCATACTCGCCGAAGCTGACTTTGCTACCGCGCAATGCCAGGCCACGGTTGTGACCAGTCATTTGCTTGCGGAACTTCGTACGCTTTGGTTGCAACATTTGGCGTACCCCTTACTTAGCAGCTTTTTTACGAGGCGCTGGTGCTTGTGGTTTCAGCTCTTCTTGGCGACCACCAATTACTTCGCCTTTGAAGATCCAAACCTTTACACCGATCACACCATAAGTGGTGTGAGCTTCGTAGTTGGCATAGTCGATGTCGGCACGCAGGGTGTGCAGTGGCACACGACCTTCGCGATACCATTCAGTACGTGCGATTTCAGCACCGCCGAGACGACCGCTCACTTGGATTTTGATGCCTTTGGCACCAATGCGCATGGCGTTCTGTACAGCGCGCTTCATAGCGCGACGGAACATTACGCGACGCTCCAGCTGCTGAGCTACGCTCTGCGCAACCAACATACCGTCGAGTTCCGGCTTGCGGATTTCTTCGATATTGATGTGCACAGGCACACCCATTTGCTTGGTCAGGTCCTGACGCAGTTTCTCAACATCTTCACCTTTCTTCCCGATAACGATACCTGGACGAGCGGTGTGGATGGTGATACGTGCAGTTTGGGCCGGACGATGGATATCGATACGGCTTACGGACGCGCTTTTTAGTTTGTCTTGGAGATACTCACGCACCTTCAGATCAGCGAACAAATAGTCCGCATAAGTCCGACCGTCTGCGTACCAGACGGAGGTGTGCTCCTTGACGATTCCCAGGCGAATGCCAATGGGATGTACTTTCTGACCCATCTCTTCGACTCCGTTACTTGTCAGCAACCTTGACAGTGATATGGCAAGACCGCTTGACGATGCGATCAGCACGGCCTTTGGCACGTGGCATGATTCGCTTCAGCGAACGCCCTTCGTTGACGAAAACGGTGCTGACTTTAAGGTCATCAACGTCTGCGCCTTCGTTATGCTCGGCGTTGGCTACGGCCGACTCCAGCACTTTCTTCATGATCTCGGCGGCTTTCTTACTGCTGAAAGCCAACAAGTTGAGCGCTTCGCCCACCTTCTTCCCGCGGATCTGGTCGGCGACCAAGCGGGCTTTCTGGGCGGAGATTCGAGCGCCCGACAACTTAGCGGCTACTTCCATTTCCTAACCCCTTAACGCTTGGCTTTCTTGTCAGCCACGTGCCCACGATATGTGCGGGTACCGGCGAACTCGCCCAGTTTGTGGCCGACCATGTCTTCGTTCACGAGAACTGGCACATGTTGACGACCGTTGTGTACTGCGATGGTCAGACCGACCATTTGTGGCAGGATCATCGAACGGCGCGACCAGGTTTTAACTGGTTTGCGATCGTTCTTTTCCGCCGCCACTTCGATCTTCTTCAGTAGGTGAAGATCGATAAAAGGACCTTTTTTCAGAGAACGTGGCACTGTCGTATCCCTCTATTTACTTGCGACGACGGACGATCATTTTGTCGGTACGCTTATTACCACGAGTCTTCGCGCCCTTAGTCGGGAAGCCCCATGGCGATACCGGATGACGACCACCAGAGGTACGACCTTCACCACCACCATGTGGGTGGTCAACCGGGTTCATGGCAACACCACGAACGGTTGGGCGAACGCCACGCCAGCGTTTGGCACCAGCTTTACCCAGCGAACGCAGGCTGTGCTCGGAGTTCGAGACTTCACCCAGGGTCGCGCGGCATTCAGCCAGCACTTTACGCATCTCACCAGAACGCAGACGCAGGGTCACGTAGACACCTTCACGAGCGATCAGCTGAGCCGAAGCACCAGCGGAACGAGCGATTTGTGCGCCTTTACCTGGCTTCAATTCGATGCCGTGTACGGTGCTACCAACTGGAATGTTACGCAGTTGCAGAGCGTTGCCCGGCTTGATCGGCGCCAAAGCACCTGCGATCAGCTGGTCGCCAGCACTCACGCCTTTAGGGGCGATGATGTAGCGACGCTCGCCATCTGCGTACAGCAGCAGAGCGATGTGAGCAGTACGGTTTGGATCGTATTCAATACGCTCGACAGTGGCAGCGATGCCATCTTTGTCGTTGCGACGGAAATCGACCAGACGATAATGCTGCTTATGGCCACCACCAATGTGACGAGTGGTAATACGACCATTGTTGTTACGACCACCAGTCTTCGATTTTTTCTCGAGCAGCGGTGCGTGAGGAGCGCCTTTATGCAGCTCCTGGTTGACCACCTTGACCACAAAACGGCGGCCAGGGGAAGTCGGTTTGCATTTAACGATTGCCATGATGCACCCCTTCCTTACTCAGCACTGCTGCTGAAATCGAGATCTTGGCCTGGCTGAAGGGAGATAACTGCCTTCTTCCAGTCATTACGCTTGCCCAGACCGCGAGCAGTGCGCTTGCTCTTACCCAGAACATTCAGGGTAGTAACACGCTCTACTTTCACGCTGAACAGGCTTTCGACGGCCTTCTTGATTTCCAGCTTGGTTGCGTCAGTTGCAACCTTGAAAACGAACTGGCCTTTCTTGTCAGCCAGAACCGTAGCCTTCTCGGAAACGTGCGGGCCAAGCAGAACTTTAAATACGCGTTCCTGGTTCATCCCAGCAGCTCCTCGAATTTCTTCACGGCCGACACGGTGATCAACACCTTGTCGTATGCGATCAGACTAACTGGATCGGAACCTTGCACGTCACGTACATCAACGTGTGGCAGGTTGCGAGCAGCCAGGTACAGGTTCTGATCAACTACTTCAGACACGATCAAGACGTCAGTCAGGCCCATGCCGGTCAGTTTGTTCAGCAGATCTTTGGTCTTCGGTGCATCAACAGCGAAGTCCTGAACCACAACCAGACGATCAGTACGCACCAGCTCAGCAAGGATGGAACGCATTGCTGCGCGATACATCTTCTTGTTCAGCTTCTGGGTGTGATCCTGAGGACGAGCTGCGAAAGTGGTACCGCCGCCACGCCAGATTGGGCTACGGATAGTACCGGCACGAGCACGGCCAGTACCTTTCTGACGCCATGGGCGCTTACCACCACCACGAACGTCGGAACGGGTCTTTTGCTGCTTGCTACCTTGACGGCCGCCGGCCATGTAGGCCACGACTGCTTGGTGAACCAGCGTCTCGTTGAATTCGCCGCCAAATGTCAGTTCGGAAACTTCGATCGCTTGAGCGTCATTTACATTTAATTGCATGTCAGCTTCCCCTTAACCGCGAGCCTTGGCTGCTGGACGTACAACCAAGTTGCCGCCAGTAGCGCCAGGAACAGCGCCCTTGACCAACAACAGATTGCGTTCAGCGTCCACGCGCACTACTTCGAGGGACTGCACGGTCACGCGCTCAGCGCCCATATGACCGGACATTTTTTTGCCCTTGAATACACGACCAGGAGTCTGGCACTGGCCGATAGAGCCTGGAACGCGGTGGGACACGGAGTTACCGTGGGTATTATCTTGCCCGCGGAAGTTCCAACGCTTGATCGTACCCTGGAAGCCTTTACCTTTGGACTGACCGGTTACATCAACCAGTTGACCAGCGGCGAAGATTTCAGCGTTGATCAGATCGCCGGCCTGGTACTCGCCTTCTTCAAGGCGGAATTCCATTACGGTACGACCAGCGGCAACGTTCGCTTTAGCGAAGTGGCCAGCCTGAGCAGCTGTAACACGCGAAGCACGACGCTCGCCTACAGTGACTTGCACTGCACGATAGCCATCGGTTTCTTCAGTTTTGAACTGGGTGACGCGATTCGGCTCGATCTCAATGACCGTGACCGGAATGGAGACACCTTCTTCGGTGAAAATACGGGTCATACCGCATTTACGACCGACTACACCAATAGTCATGTTGTAAACCTCATGAGTGTACGGGGCTTTCACCCGCTATGGCCGCCCATTTCAGAGCGTTACACGACTAAGACCGAGTCTTAGCCGAGGCTGATCTGCACTTCCACACCGGCCGCAAGATCAAGCTTCATAAGAGCATCAACGGTTTTATCCGTTGGCTGGACGATGTCCAGAACGCGCTTATGAGTACGGATCTCGTACTGGTCACGCGCGTCTTTGTTGACGTGCGGGGAGACCAGAACGGTGAACCGCTCTTTACGGGTAGGCAGTGGAATTGGACCACGCACTTGAGCACCAGTACGTTTCGCGGTTTCCACGATTTCCTGGGTGGATTGGTCGATCAGGCGATGGTCAAAAGCCTTCAACCTGATACGGATTTGCTGATTTTGCATTGGATTTCAGACTCCGGCTGCTATTCCCACCGGGCGCAATACGCCCGTTAAAAGGAGGCGCAATTCTATAGACGCCCCAGATAGGTGTCAACCCAATAAAAAAGCCCCCGCTAAGCGGGGGCTTTTTCAACTCATCAAAGCTTACTCAAAAAGAGCTTACTCGATGATTTTGGCTACGACGCCAGCGCCGACGGTACGACCGCCTTCACGGATAGCGAAACGCAGACCGTCTTCCATTGCGATGGTCTTGATCAGGGTGACAACCATTTTGATGTTGTCGCCCGGCATTACCATTTCAACGCCTTCCGGCAGTTCGCAGTTACCAGTCACGTCAGTCGTACGGAAGTAGAACTGTGGACGGTAGCCTTTGAAGAACGGAGTGTGACGGCCGCCTTCTTCTTTGCTCAGAACGTAGACTTCAGCTTCGAACTTGGTGTGCGGCTTAACCGAACCTGGCTTAACCAGAACCTGGCCACGCTCAACGTCGTCACGCTTGGTACCACGCAGCAGAACGCCGCAGTTCTCGCCAGCACGACCTTCGTCGAGCAGCTTACGGAACATTTCAACACCGGTGCAGGTGGTGACGGTGGTGTCACGCAGACCAACGATTTCCAGTGGATCCTGAACCTTGACGATACCGCGCTCGATACGGCCAGTTACAACAGTACCGCGACCGGAGATCGAGAATACGTCTTCGATTGGCATCAGGAACGGCTTGTCGATAACACGAACTGGATCCGGGATGTAGCTGTCCAGAGTCTCAACCAGTTTACGAACGGCAGTGGTGCCCATTTCGTTGTCGTCTTGGCCGTTCAGAGCCATCAGAGCCGAACCGATGATGATCGGAGTGTCGTCACCTGGGAAGTCGTAAGTGCTCAGCAGATCGCGCACTTCCATCTCAACCAGTTCCAGCAGCTCAGCGTCGTCAACCATGTCAGCCTTGTTCAGGAAGACAACGATGTACGGAACGCCAACCTGACGGGACAGCAGGATGTGCTCACGGGTTTGTGGCATCGGACCATCAGCGGCCGAGCAAACCAGGATAGCGCCGTCCATCTGAGCAGCACCGGTGATCATGTTCTTCACATAGTCAGCGTGACCTGGGCAGTCAACGTGAGCGTAGTGACGGATCAGCGAGTTGTATTCAACGTGCGCGGTGTTGATGGTGATACCACGAGCCTTCTCTTCCGGAGCGCTGTCGATCTTGTCGAAAGCAACAACGGCCGAACCGAAAACTTCGGAGCAAACGCGAGTCAGAGCAGCGGTCAGCGTGGTTTTACCGTGGTCAACGTGACCAATGGTGCCAACGTTGACGTGCGGGAGGGTACGGTCAAATTTTTCTTTAGCCACGACAATTAACTCCTAGCCTAAAGGACTGAATCAGCCTTGTTTTTTGGTAACGGTTTCGACGATGTGCGACGGAGCCGTATTGTATTTTTTGAATTCCATAGAGTAGCTTGCGCGACCTTGGGACATGGAACGAACGTCGGTCGCATAACCGAACATCTCGCCCAACGGAACCTCGGCACGAATTACTTTACCGGAAACCGTATCTTCCATACCCAGGATCATGCCGCGACGACGGTTAAGGTCGCCCATCACGTCACCCATATAGTCTTCAGGTGTAACAACCTCTACTGCCATGATCGGCTCGAGCAACTCACCACCGCCCTTCTGGGCCAGTTGCTTGGTCGCCATGGAAGCAGCCACCTTAAACGCCATCTCGTTCGAGTCGACGTCGTGGTAGGAACCATCAAACACGGTAGCCTTCAGGCCGATCAGCGGATAGCCGGCAACTACGCCGTTCTTCATCTGCTCTTCGATACCTTTCTGGATAGCCGGGATGTATTCCTTAGGAACCACACCACCCACTACTTCGTTCACGAATTGCAGACCTTCCTGACCTTCGTCAGCAGGAGCAAAACGGATCCAGCAATGGCCGAACTGACCACGACCGCCGGATTGACGAACGAACTTGCCTTCGATTTCACAGTTCTTCGTGATGCGCTCACGATAGGAAACCTGAGGCTTACCGATGTTGGCTTCGACGTTGAACTCACGGCGCATCCGGTCAACCAGGATGTCCAGGTGCAACTCGCCCATGCCGGAGATGATCGTTTGACCAGTCTCTTCATCAGTCTTGACGCGGAAAGATGGATCTTCCTGAGCAAGTTTGCCCAGAGCGATACCCATTTTTTCCTGGTCATCCTTGGTCTTAGGCTCTACGGCAACCGAAATAACCGGCTCCGGGAAGTCCATGCGAACCAGGATGATTGGCTTGTCAGCGCTGCACAAGGTTTCACCAGTGGTGACGTCCTTCATGCCGATCAAGGCCGCGATGTCACCAGCGCGTACTTCCTTGATTTCTTCACGGGCGTTTGCGTGCATTTGCACCATACGACCCACGCGCTCTTTCTTGCCCTTAACCGAGTTGATCACGCCGTCGCCGGAGGCCAACACGCCCGAGTAAACGCGGACGAAGGTCAAGGTACCCACGAATGGGTCGGTAGCAATTTTGAAAGCCAGAGCCGAGAACGGCTCGCTGTCATCTGCGTGACGCTCCATTTGCTTTTCCTCGTCATCCGGGTCAGTACCCTTGATGGCAGGAATGTCGGTTGGAGCAGGCAGGTAATCGATAACGGCGTCGAGAACCAGGGGAACACCCTTGTTCTTGAAGGAAGAACCGCAAACAGCCAGAACGATCTCACCAGCGATAGTACGCTGACGCAGAGCGGCCTTGATTTCCGCGTTGGTGAGTTCTTCACCTTCGAGGTACTTGTTCATCAGCTCTTCGCTGGCTTCGGCCGCAGCCTCAACCATGTTGCCGCGCCATTCGTCAGCCAGTTCCTGCAGTTCAGCAGGGATAGGCTTGCGAACTGGAACCATGCCTTTGTCGGAGTCATTCCAGTAAACAGCTTCCATGGCCATCAGATCGATCTGACCCTGGAAGTTGTCTTCGGAACCGATAGCCAACTGGATTGGCACCGGGGTGTGACCCAGACGCTGCTTGATCTGACCGATCACGCGCAGGAAGTTCGCACCAGCACGGTCCATCTTGTTTACGTAAACAAGACGTGGAACGCCGTATTTGTTGGCTTGACGCCATACGGTTTCCGACTGAGGCTCAACACCCGAGGTACCGCAGAACACAACGACCGCGCCGTCGAGAACACGCAGGGAACGCTCAACTTCAATAGTGAAGTCAACGTGGCCCGGGGTGTCGATGACGTTGAAGCGGTATTGGTCTTTGTGCTGCTTCTCGGAACCCTGCCAGAAGGCGGTAATGGCAGCAGAAGTAATGGTAATACCACGCTCCTGCTCCTGAACCATCCAGTCTGTGGTCGCGGCGCCGTCATGCACCTCGCCCATTTTGTGACTTTTGCCAGTGTAAAAAAGGACGCGCTCGGTGGTGGTGGTTTTACCAGCATCCACGTGAGCAACGATACCAATGTTACGGTAGCGATTAATCGGTGTTGTACGAGCCATAAAGCCCTCGCAAAATTAGTGACGCTAAAATTAGAAGCGGTAGTGCGAGAAAGCCTTGTTGGCTTCAGCCATACGGTGCACGTCTTCACGCTTCTTAACTGCAGCACCTTTACCTTCGGCAGCGTCCAACAGTTCGCCAGCCAAACGCAGAGCCATAGACTTCTCGCCGCGCTTACGGGCGAAGTCTACCAACCAGCGCATTGCCAGAGCGTTACGACGGGACGGACGAACTTCAACCGGAACCTGGTAAGTAGCACCGCCTACACGGCGCGACTTTACTTCGACCAGCGGAGCGATGGCGTCGAGAGCTTTCTCGAAGATTTCCAGGGGGTCGCTGTTCTTGCGTTCTTTAACTTTTTCCAGCGCGCCATAAACGATACGCTCGGCAACGGCTTTCTTGCCGCTTTCCATTACGTGGTTCATGAACTTGGCCAGGATCTGGCTGCCGTATTTTGGATCGTCAAGCACTTCGCGCTTGGCTGCTACGCGTCTTCTTGGCATGGATAAGCCCTCAAACGGTCTTCAGGTTCGCTCGGAATCAGTGCCCTTTCGGGACGCCTCCGACCTTACTCTTATCGACTCAGAAAAATAGAAAATCTGTTTTTACAAAAAGCCACTACTACTTAGGCTTCTTGGTACCGTACTTCGAACGACCCTGGTTACGACCTTTAACGCCGGAAGTATCCAAAGAACCGCGAACGGTGTGGTAACGAACACCTGGCAAGTCTTTTACACGGCCGCCACGGATCAGTACGACGCTGTGCTCTTGCAGGTTGTGGCCTTCACCGCCGATGTACGAGGAAACCTCGAAACCGTTGGTCAGACGCACACGGCATACTTTACGCAGTGCCGAGTTAGGTTTTTTCGGCGTGGTGGTATACACACGGGTGCATACGCCACGACGTTGCGGGCAGTTCTGCAGCGCAGGCACGTCGGATTTCTCGACGATACGCTTACGCGGCTGACGTACCAGCTGGTTGATAGTTGCCATCTACTAGCTCCACTGTTGTCTTGCGACGCTATTGTCTTGCAAGAAAAGCAAAATGGCAGGAACGAATTCCCGCCAAATTTAGGGGTACAAGAGTCTAAAGAGGATCTTGTCCCCAGTCAAGGCAAGGCCCCGACCTTCCCGCTCATCCAACCTCGACAAATTGTCTTGATTCGATGAACGGAACGACCGGGGCCTTACGCTCATTTATCGCAGAACTCAGTTACCGCTCGAGTTCAGCGCTTCGGTCAGTGCAGCTTCCACTTCACTGGCGCTTACGCGCAACGGTTTGTCAGCATCACGACGGCGTTTACGCTCGCTGTGATAAGCCAGACCGGTACCCGCCGGGATCAGACGACCCACGACAACGTTTTCTTTCAGGCCGCGCAGATAATCGCGCTTGCCGGTTACCGCCGCTTCGGTCAGTACGCGAGTGGTTTCCTGGAAGGAAGCCGCCGAGATGAACGATTCGGTAGACAACGACGCCTTGGTGATACCCAACAGCACGCGAGTGAACTTGGAAACGAATTTCTCGTCGCCAGCCAGACGCTCGTTCTCTACCAGAACGTGAGTCAACTCCATCTGGTCGCCCTTGATGAAAGTCGAGTCGCCGGATTCAGCGATTTCAACTTTACGCAGCATCTGACGCAGGATGGTCTCGATGTGCTTGTCGTTGATCTTCACGCCTTGCAGACGATAAACGTCCTGGATCTCGTTCACGATGTACTTGGCCAGCGCACTTACACCCAGCAGACGCAGGATGTCGTGTGGATCGCTCGGACCGTCGGAGATAACTTCGCCGCGGTTTACCTGTTCGCCTTCGAAGACGTTCAGGTGGCGCCACTTCGGAATCAGCTCTTCGTACGGATCAGTACCGTCGTTCGGAGTGATAACCAGACGGCGCTTGCCTTTGGTCTCTTTACCGAATGCGATGGTGCCGCTGACTTCAGCCAGAATCGAGGCTTCTTTCGGACGACGGGCTTCGAACAAGTCGGCAACACGCGGCAGACCACCGGTGATGTCACGGGTCTTCGAAGTCTCTTGCGGAATACGAGCGATAACATCACCGATCGCGATTTTCGCACCGTCCGCAACACCGACCAGGGCGTTGGCTGGCAGGAAGTACTGAGCGATAACGTCAGTGCCTGGCAGCAACAGATCCTTGCCGTTGTCATCAACCATCTTCACAGCAGGACGGATATCTTTACCGGCAGCTGGACGGTCTTTGGCGTCGAGTACTTCAATGTTGGTCATACCGGTCAATTCGTCAGTCTGACGCTTGATCGTGATGCCTTCTTCCATGCCCACGTAGGTCACGGTACCTTTCATTTCGGTAACGATCGGGTGAGTGTGCGGATCCCACTTGGCCACGATTGCGCCAGCGTCGACCTTGTCACCTTCTTTAACCGAAATCACAGCACCGTACGGCAGCTTGTAGCGCTCGCGCTCACGACCGAAGTCATCAGCGATTGCCAGCTCACCGGAACGGGACACAGCAACCAGGCAACCATCCACTCGCTCAACGTGCTTCAGGTTATGCAGACGGACGGTACCGCCATTCTTCACCTGAACGCTGTCGGCTGCGGAGGTCCGGCTTGCCGCACCACCGATGTGGAACGTACGCATGGTCAGCTGGGTACCCGGCTCACCGATGGACTGGGCAGCGATAACGCCGACCGCTTCACCGATGTTCACCTGGTGACCACGAGCCAGGTCACGGCCGTAGCACTTGGCGCAAATGCCATAGCGGGTTTCGCAGCTGATCGGCGAACGCACGATCACTTCGTCGATGCTGTTCAGCTCGATGAACTCGACCCACTTCTCGTCTACCAGCGTGCCGGCAGGAACGATAACTTCTTCGGTACCTGGCTTGAACACGTCACGGGCGATGACACGACCCAATACGCGCTCACCCAGCGGCTCAACAACGTCACCGCCCTCAATGTGCGGAGTCATTACCAGGCCGTGCTCGGTGCCGCAATCGATCTCGGTCACAACCAGATCCTGCGCCACGTCTACCAGACGACGAGTCAGGTAACCGGAGTTCGCAGTTTTCAACGCGGTATCCGCCAGACCTTTACGAGCACCGTGAGTCGAGATGAAGTACTGAAGTACGCTCAAACCTTCACGGAAGTTCGCAGTAATCGGCGTTTCGATGATGGAACCGTCCGGCTTGGCCATCAGGCCACGCATACCGGCGAGCTGACGGATCTGCGCTGCAGAACCCCGTGCGCCCGAGTCGGCCATCATGTACATCGAGTTGAAGGATTCCTGGTCGACTTCGACGCCATGACGGTCGATGACTTTCTCTTTCGAGAGGTTGGCCATCATTGCCTTGGAAACTTCGTCGTTCGCCTTGGACCAAAGGTCGATCACTTTGTTGTACTTCTCGCCCTGGGTTACCAGGCCGGAAGCGTACTGACTTTCGATCTCTTTCACTTCATCAGTAGCAGCATTGATGATGCGGGCTTTTTCATCCGGGATAACGAAGTCGTTAACACCGATGGAAACGCCGGAGATGGTCGAGTAAGCAAAACCGGTGTACATCAACTGGTCAGCGAAGATAACGGTCTCTTTCAAACCAACCACGCGGTAGCACTGGTTGATCAGCTTGGAGATCGCCTTTTTCTTCATCGGCTGGTTGACGACGTCGTACGACAGGCCAGGTGGAACAACCTGGAACAACAGCGCACGGCCGACAGTGGTGTCGACGATACGAGTGTTCTTGACGCTGCCACCGTCACGATCGTTTACGGTTTCGTTGATCCGCACTTTGACTTTGGCGTGCAGTGCGGCTTCGCCGGCACGGAACACACGGTCAACTTCCTGCAGATCCGCGAACACACGACCTTCGCCCTTGGCGTTGATCGCTTCACGAGTCATGTAGTACAGACCCAATACAACGTCCTGCGACGGAACGATGATTGGCTCACCGTTGGCTGGCGACAGAATGTTGTTGGTCGACATCATCAACGCACGCGCTTCCAACTGGGCTTCCAGTGTCAGCGGTACGTGCACGGCCATTTGGTCGCCGTCGAAGTCGGCGTTGTACGCAGCACAGACCAGAGGGTGCAGCTGGATAGCCTTGCCTTCGATCAGTACCGGTTCAAACGCCTGGATACCCAGACGGTGAAGGGTCGGTGCACGGTTGAGGAGAACCGGGTGTTCGCGAATGACTTCAGCGAGAACGTCCCAAACTTCCGGCAGTTCGCGCTCGACCATCTTCTTGGCAGCTTTGATGGTGGTAGCGAGACCACGCATTTCCAGCTTGCCGAAAATGAACGGCTTGAACAGCTCGAGAGCCATTTTCTTCGGCAGGCCGCACTGGTGCAGACGCAGGGTCGGACCTACGGTAATTACCGAACGACCGGAGTAGTCAACACGCTTACCGAGCAAGTTCTGACGGAAACGACCCTGCTTACCCTTGATCATGTCAGCCAGGGATTTCAGAGGACGCTTGTTGGAACCGGTGATAGCGCGGCCACGACGACCGTTGTCGAGCAGTGCGTCGACAGCTTCCTGCAACATACGCTTTTCGTTGCGCACGATGATGTCCGGAGCGGACAGATCGAGCAGACGCTTCAAGCGGTTGTTACGGTTGATCACTCGACGATACAGATCGTTGAGGTCGGAAGTCGCGAAGCGACCGCCATCCAGCGGGACCAGTGGACGCAGATCTGGCGGCAGAACCGGCAGAACGGTCAGCACCATCCATTCTGGAAGGTTGCCGGAACCCTGGAAGGCTTCCATCAACTTCAGACGCTTGGACAGCTTCTTGATTTTGGTTTCGGAGTTGGTTTGCGGAATTTCTTCACGCAGACGGCCAATCTCGTGTTCCAGGTCGATAGCGTGCAGCAGTTCGCGGACAGCTTCGGCACCCATGCGGGCATCGAAATCGTCGCCGAACTCTTCCAGCGCTTCGAAGTACTGCTCGTCGTTCAGCAGCTGACCTTTTTCAAGGGTGGTCATGCCTGGATCGATAACGACATAGCTCTCGAAGTAGAGAACGCGTTCGATATCACGCAGGGTCATGTCCATCAGCAAGCCGATACGCGACGGCAGCGATTTCAGGAACCAGATGTGGGCAACTGGCGAGGCCAGTTCGATGTGCGCCATGCGCTCACGACGAACTTTAGCCAGCGCGACTTCAACGCCGCACTTCTCGCAGATCACACCACGGTGCTTCAAGCGCTTGTACTTACCGCACAGGCACTCGTAATCCTTTACCGGGCCAAAGATCTTGGCGCAGAACAGGCCGTCACGCTCAGGTTTGAACGTACGGTAGTTGATGGTTTCCGGCTTTTTAACTTCACCGAACGACCACGAACGGATCATCTCAGGCGATGCCAATCCGATACGGATGGCGTCGAACTCTTCGACTTGACCCTGGTTTTTCAGCAAATTCAGTAGGTCTTTCAAGGCCTTTCCTCCTGGCGGAGCAGAGAGCGGGCAATCCTGCCCCGCTCTCGATTCGCGTCACGTGTTATTCGGTTTCCAGATCGATATCGATGCCGAGGGAACGAATTTCCTTGATCAACACGTTGAAGGACTCGGGCATGCCCGGCTCCATACGGTGATCGCCATCCACGATGTTTTTGTACATCTTGGTACGGCCGTTCACATCGTCCGACTTCACTGTGAGCATTTCTTGCAGAGTGTAAGCAGCACCGTATGCTTCCAGTGCCCAGACCTCCATCTCCCCGAAACGCTGACCACCGAACTGCGCCTTACCACCCAGCGGCTGCTGGGTAACCAGGCTGTACGAACCGGTAGAACGAGCGTGCATCTTGTCGTCTACCAAGTGGTTCAGCTTCAGCATGTACATGTAGCCAACAGTAACCGGGCGCTCGAACTTGTTGCCGGTACGGCCGTCGGTCAGCTGCATCTGGCCGCTTTCTGGCAGGTCTGCCAGTTTCAGCATGGCCTTGATTTCGCTTTCCTTGGCACCGTCGAACACTGGAGTGGCCATTGGAACGCCGCCACGCAGGTTCTTCGCCAGATCCAGGATTTCCTGGTCGGAGAAGCTATCCAGATCTTCGTTACGACCGCCGATCTCGTTGTAGATCTCGTGCAGGAACTTGCGAAGCTCGGCGACTTTGCGCTGCTCTTCGATCATCCGGTTGATCTTCTCACCCAGACCTTTAGCCGCGAGGCCGAGGTGGGTTTCAAGGATCTGACCAACGTTCATACGCGAAGGTACGCCCAACGGGTTGAGGACGACGTCGACCGGGGTGCCATTGGCATCGTGCGGCATGTCTTCAACCGGCATGATCACGGAGACCACACCTTTGTTACCGTGACGACCGGCCATCTTGTCGCCCGGCTGGATGCGGCGACGGATTGCCAGGTAAACCTTGACGATTTTCAGCACGCCTGGAGCCAGGTCATCGCCCTGCTGCAGTTTGCGCTTCTTGTCTTCGAACTTGTCGTCCAGCAGACGGCGGCGATCAACGATGTAGGCCTGAGCCTTCTCGAGTTGCTCGTTCAGAGCATCTTCAGCCATGCGCAGTTTGAACCACTGACCATGCTCAAGACCGTCGAGAACTTCGTCGGTGATTTCCTGACCTTTCTTCAGACCGGCGCCGCCTTCGGCTTTGTGGCCGACCAGAGCGGAACGCAGACGTTCGAAAGTGGCGCCTTCAACGATACGGAACTCTTCGTTCAGGTCCTTGCGGATCTCGTCGAGTTGAGTCTTCTCGATCGACAGTGCACGAGCATCACGCTCAACGCCGTCGCGGGTGAAGACCTGTACGTCGATGACAGTACCTTTGGTGCCGGTAGGCACACGCAGGGAGGTGTCTTTAACGTCGCTGGCTTTTTCACCGAAGATGGCACGCAGCAGTTTTTCTTCCGGCGTCAGTTGGGTCTCGCCTTTCGGAGTGACCTTACCAACCAGGATGTCGCCTGCGCCTACTTCAGCACCTACGTAAACGATACCGGCTTCGTCCAGTTTGTTCAGTGCAGCTTCACCCACGTTCGGGATGTCTGCAGTGATTTCCTCTGGCCCAAGCTTGGTGTCACGTGCCACACAGGTCAGTTCCTGGATGTGGATCGTGGTGAAGCGATCTTCCTGAACCACACGCTCGGACAGGCAGATGGAGTCTTCGAAGTTGAAGCCGTTCCATGCCATGAACGCGATGCGCATGTTCTGACCGAGAGCCAGTTCACCCATGTCGGTGGACGGACCGTCAGCCATGATGTCGCTGCGCTGAACCCGATCACCCTTACGCACCAGCGGACGCTGGTTGATGCAGGTGTTCTGGTTGGAGCGGGTGTATTTGGTCAGGTTGTAGATGTCGACACCAGCTTCGCCGGTTTCAACTTCGTCATCAGCAACACGAACCACGATACGGCTTGCGTCGACGGAATCGATAACGCCGCCACGACGAGCCACGACGCAAACGCCGGAGTCACGAGCTACGTTACGCTCCATGCCGGTACCGACCAGCGGCTTGTCAGCACGCAGGGTTGGTACAGCTTGACGCTGCATGTTCGAACCCATCAACGCACGGTTGGCGTCATCGTGCTCGAGGAACGGGATCAGCGACGCTGCAACCGAAACTACCTGCTTCGGCGATACGTCCATCAAGGTGACGTCTTCCGGCGCCTTGACGGTGAACTCGTTCAGGTGACGAACAGCTACCAGTTCGTCGATCAGGACTTTCTTGTCGTTCATCGTGGCCGAAGCCTGAGCGATCACGTGATCAGCTTCTTCGATGGCGGACAGGAACACGATCTCGTCGGTGACCAGAGCGTCTTTCACCACACGGTACGGGCTCTCGAGGAAGCCGTACTGGTTGGTGCGCGCATAGGCGGCCAAGGAGTTGATCAGACCGATGTTCGGGCCTTCCGGCGTTTCAATCGGGCATACACGACCGTAGTGAGTCGGGTGTACGTCACGAACTTCAAAGCCAGCACGCTCACGAGTCAAACCGCCAGGGCCGAGTGCAGACACACGACGCTTGTGGGTGATCTCGGACAGCGGGTTGTTCTGGTCCATGAACTGGGACAGCTGGCTGGAACCGAAGAACTCTTTCACCGCCGCAGCCACTGGCTTGGCGTTGATCAGGTCTTGCGGCATCAGGCCTTCGCTTTCAGCCATCGACAGACGCTCTTTGACCGCACGCTCAACACGTACCAGGCCAACGCGGAACTGGTTCTCGGCCATTTCGCCTACGCAGCGAACACGACGGTTACCCAAGTGGTCGATGTCATCGACGATGCCTTTACCGTTGCGGATGTCGACCAGAGTCTTCAGTACCGCGACGATGTCTTCTTTGCACAACACGCCTGAACCTTCGATCTCGGTACGACCGATACGACGGTTGAACTTCATCCGGCCGACCGCAGACAGGTCATAGCGCTCAGGGCTGAAGAACAGGTTGTTGAACAGAGTCTCGGCAGCGTCTTTGGTTGGCGGCTCGCCTGGACGCATCATGCGATAGATCTCGACCAGCGCTTCCAATTGGTTGCTGGTGGAGTCGATCTTCAGTGTGTCGGAGACGAACGGACCGCAGTCGATGTCGTTGGTGTACAGAGTTTCGATGCGGACAACCTGAGCCTTGGCGATTTTTGCCAGGATCTCGGTGTTCAGCTCGGTGTTGCACTCTGCCAGGATTTCGCCGGTTGCCGGATGCACGATGACCTTGGCGGTAGTGCGACCCAGGACGTAGTCCAGAGGCACTTGCAGCTCTTTGATCCCTGCTTTTTCCAGCTGGTTGATGTGGCGAGCAGTAATACGACGACCTTGCTCGACAATAACCTTGCCTTTGTCATCCAGGATATCCAGGACAGCAATTTCACCACGCAGGCGCTGAGGCACCAGTTCCAGGCTGAGGTTTTCACCCTGCACGTGGAAGACGTTGGTGGTGTAGAACGCATCCAGCACTTCTTCAGTGGTATAGCCCAGCGCGCGCAGCAGTACCGATGCAGGCAGCTTGCGACGACGGTCGATACGCACGAACACGCAGTCTTTCGGGTCGAACTCGAAGTCCAGCCACGAACCGCGGTAAGGAATGATGCGCGCGGAGTACAGCAGTTTGCCGGAGCTGTGCGTCTTGCCACGGTCGTGGTCGAAGAACACGCCCGGGGAACGGTGCAGCTGGGAAACGATTACACGCTCGGTACCGTTGATTACGAAGGTACCGTTCTCAGTCATCAGGGGGATTTCACCCATGTAGACTTCTTGCTCTTTGATGTCCTTGATCGCTTTGTTCGACGATTCTTTGTCGAAAATGATCAGGCGCACTTTTACCCGCAAAGGTACGGCGTAAGTTACACCGCGCAATACGCATTCTTTGACATCAAATGCCGGTTCGCCCAGGCGATAACCGACGTACTCCAGCGCAGCATTGCCGGAGTAGCTGATGATCGGGAAAACGGATTTGAAGGCCGCATGCAGGCCCACGTCGCGGAACTGATCTTTAGTCGCTCCCGCTTGCAAGAATTCACGATACGAATCCAGCTGGATGGCCAGGAGGTACGGCACATCCATGACGTCCGGCAACTTGCTAAAGTCCTTGCGGATACGTTTTTTCTCAGTATATGAGTAAGCCATCAGCGTTCCCCAGCTTGGTCACCTGCTTGTTTGGCCCCTCCCGACGGGAGCAGCCAGAAAATCGTGCAAACCCCATGGTTTGCGCCACCGCATCGGGTGGTTACAGCTCGTTACCAGCACCGACCCAGTCGGTTGCCAATAACGGAAAAAGGCCGGTGGCAAGAGCCACCAGCCATCAGCCTTTCGCTTTACGCTTGGGCTGGAGGTGCAAAGTCGATGCTTACTTCAGCTCGACTTTAGCGCCTGCTTCTTCCAGAGTGGCTTTTGCTTTGTCAGCTGCGTCTTTCGAAACAGCTTCCAGAACGATGCCAGGAGCGCCGTCAACTACTGCCTTGGCTTCTTTCAGGCCCAGACCGGTCAGTTCACGTACAGCCTTGATCACGTTAACTTTCTTCTCGCCAGCTTCGGTCAGCATGACGTTGAATTCAGTTTGTTCTTCAACAACGGCAGCAGCAACAGCTGGACCAGCGGAAGCAGCGGCAGCGGAAACGCCGAACTTCTCTTCCATGGCCTTGATCAGCTCAACGATTTCCAGAACGGATTTTTCGCCGATTGCTTCGATGATTTGGTCGTTAGTCAGAGACATGACTATAAATTCCTGTATTGGGGTGACAGCCTACGCGGCCATCGAAATAAACAATAAACGCTGAAAGGAGTCGCTCAGCCTTAGGCTGCGGCAGCTTCTTTCTGGTCGCGAAGGGCCGCCAGAGTACGAGCCAATTTGCTGGTTGCGCCTTGAATCACGCTCATCAGCTGAGAAATTGCTTCGTCACGGGTCGGCAGACTTGCCAGTACGTCGATCTGATTAGCTGCGAGGAACTTGCCCTCGAACGCAGCTGCCTTGATCTCGAACTTATCCTGACCTTTTGCGAATTCTTTGAAGATACGAGCAGCAGCGCCCGGATGTTCTTTAGAGAATGCAATCAAGGTCGGGCCAGTGAACACGTCGTTGAGCACGTCATATTGAGTGCCAGCAACGGCGCGCTTGAGCAGGGTGTTACGTACAACACGTACGTAAACGCCAGCTTCACGAGCCTCTTTACGGAGTCCGGTCATAGCGCCTACTGTCACACCGCGGGCATCAGCCACAACAGCAGACAGGGCAACATTGGCAGCCTCGTTGACTTCAGCGACGATGGCCTTCTTGTCTTCGAGTTTAATTGCCACGGGTTTAACTCCTGCTTGTTACCGTTTCATCCAACCGGAGCCGGATGTCGTTTTGGTGTCTGATTCGGTAAGGAACCGGGAGCACCATCTGCGTAGGCTTGAGGTTTAAGACTTGCGTCGCCTACGGTCTTGGATAGCCCCCGCCAGGCAGGGACCCCAATCTTTCAATTGGCGCAATCGCTTGCGCCAATCTGTGTCTTACGCGTCGAGCGAGCTTTGGTCGATGACCAGACCTGGGCCCATAGTGGTGCTCAGGGTAACGCGCTTGACGTAAATGCCTTTCGAGGAAGCTGGCTTGATACGCTTCAGATCAGCGATCAGGGCTTCAACGTTTTCCTTCAGCTTGACGGCGTCGAAGCCGATCTTGCCAACGGAAGTGTGGATGATGCCGTTCTTGTCGGTGCGATAACGAACCTGACCAGCCTTGGCGTTTTTAACCGCGGTAGCTACGTCTGGGGTTACGGTGCCGACTTTAGGGTTAGGCATCAGGCCACGTGGACCGAGGATCTGACCCAACTGACCAACAACGCGCATTGCATCCGGGGATGCGATAACTACGTCATAGTTCAGGTCGCCGCCTTTCATTTCGGCAGCCAGGTCGTCCATACCTACACGGTCAGCGCCGGCAGCCAGAGCGGCCTCAGCAGCTGGACCCTGGGTGAACACAGCAACGCGAACAGTCTTGCCAGTGCCGTGTGGCAGCACGGTAGCGCTACGAACGACCTGGTCGGATTTACGCGGGTCAACACCCAGGTTCACAGCAACGTCGAACGACTCGCTGAACTTTACAGTCGACAGCTCAGCCAGCAGAGCAGCAGCGTCTACAAAGTTGTAGGACTTGCCTGCTTCGATTTTGCCGGCGATAGCCTTTTGACGCTTGGTCAACTTAGCCATTACACACCCTCCACGTTAAGGCCCATGCTACGAGCAGAACCGGCGATGGTACGCACGGCCGCTTCCATATCAGCTGCAGTCAGATCCGCGTTTTTAACTTTCGCGATATCTTCCAGCTGAGCACGAGTCACGGTGCCAACCTTAACGGTGTTCGGACGAGCGGAGCCGCTAGTCAGACCGGCCGCCTTCTTCAGCAGAACCGAAGCAGGGGTGGATTTGGTTTCGAAAGTGAAGCTACGGTCGCTGTAGACAGTGATGATCACTGGAGTCGGCAGACCTGGCTCAATACCCTGAGTACGGGCGTTGAAAGCCTTGCAGAACTCCATGATGTTCACGCCGTGCTGACCCAGAGCAGGACCAACAGGTGGGCTTGGGTTAGCCTGAGCGGCCTTCACTTGCAGCTTGATGTAAGCGGTAATCTTCTTGGCCATGAGGCACTCCAATTACGGGTTCGAACGCCTCGAAAGGCTCCCCGGTTACTTGCGCGTTTATCCCAGTGACGACAAAACCCCACAGCCTAGGCTGCGGGGTTGGGATGCTTGTCCAGCTAGACCTTTTCGACCTGACTGAACTCGAGCTCTACCGGAGTAGAGCGACCGAAAATGAGCACTGCCACTTGGATTCGGCTCTTTTCGTAGTTAACTTCTTCAACCGTACCGGTAAAATCGGCAAACGGCCCGTCGTTGACACGTACCGACTCGCCAGGCTCGAACAACGTCTTCGGCTTCGGCTTGTCGCTACCGTCAGCAACACGACGCAGAATCGCTTCTGCCTCTTTATCAGTGATTGGCGCAGGCTTATCAGCGGTACCGCCGATGAAACCCATCACCCGAGGAGTATCCTTGACCAAGTGCCAAGTACCCTCATTCATGTCCATCTGAACCAGCACATAACCTGGGAAGAACTTGCGCTCGCTTTTGCGTTTCTGGCCATTACGCATTTCAACCACTTCTTCAGTGGGAACCAGAATCTCGCCAAAGCCATCTTCCATGCCAGCCAGCTTTACGCGCTCGACCAACGAGCGCATGACATGCTTCTCGTAACCGGAGTAAGCATGCACAACGTACCAACGCTTAGCCACGGGACACCCTTAGCCGACAATCAAGGAAACAAGCCAGCCGAGCAGGGAATCAAGCCCCCACAACAGCAACGCCATAACCAGAACAACAGCCACAACGATCAACGTGGTCTGCGTGGTTTCTTGGCGAGTTGGCCATACGACTTTACGAATCTCGGTGCGAGCTTCCTTCACCAGTACAAAGAAAGACTTGCCCTTGACTGTCTGCAGGCCTACAAAGGCAGCTACAGCAGCAATGACAAGCAATGCAAGCACACGGTACAGGATCGGCGAAGCAGAGTAATACTGATTACCAACAACGCCAACGACCACCAAAGCGACTACTACTAGCCACTTGAGCAGATCGAAGCGAGAGCCTTGAGCTTCAGCTTTAGGAGTCATCTATGAAGATCCTGTGAAAAGAAAGCCAGACACACCAAGTGAATCTGGCAGGTCAGGAGGGAATCGAACCCCCAACCTACGGTTTTGGAGACCGTCGCTCTGCCAATTGAGCTACTGACCTAAAACAAAATCAGGCCGACCATTATGCCGGCCCAAAAAAGACATTACAACAATTTACTCAACAGCCTTTGCGCCTCACCAGCACCGGGATTCAAACCACCCCTGGAACAACGAAACACAACCAGACCATTAAAACAAAGGCAGATATTTTCATATCTGCCTTGTTATATGGAGCTCTTGAGCGGATTTGAACCGCTGACCTCACCCTTACCAAGGGTGTGCTCTACCAACTGAGCTACAAGAGCGCAACACTGTGCAAAACCTGCAAACTTGGAGCGGGTAGCGGGAATCGAACCCGCATCATCAGCTTGGAAGGCTGAGGTTCTACCACTAAACTATACCCGCGAGGCTTGCAGCTCTCGCTAAAAATGGTGGAGGGGGAAGGATTCGAACCTTCGAAGTCGTAGACGTCAGATTTACAGTCTGATCCCTTTGGCCGCTCGGGAACCCCTCCTAAGCGAGCCGGCATTCTATATCATGCCAGCCTTCTGTCAAGCATTTTCTCATTAAAAACCTGAGGTTAGCTGCGTTGACCTCGCTTTGCACCGTTGACCTTTAAAGGTCTTCACTGCGAAGCGGGCGCCATTCTATGCAAACTATTCAGCGGGCGCAACCCCCTCGCACGGCATTATTTTATGTTTTAACTCATTGAATTCTCTGGAAAGGTTTTGCAGCTGTACATCATCCAGCCAGCGCCGGCTTTCTGGGGCCACGCGCACCCAGTAACCCGCAAAATCGGGAAGATCCTTTGGCAGGGACTGATATTTGATCTCCATGCCATTCAAGCGCCGCTCAACAGCCTGAGCAGCTTCTGGACGAACAAAACCACCCAAGTACAGACAGCTATTGTCCGCCTGAGCAGCTTTCCCTTTATCCCGGGATGCATCAGTCGTCTCGCTCAACAAGCGAATATCCTGCTGAGCCCCCCGATACAAACTCAAAGGAGTGACATCCTTCGCGCGCAGAGGAGCCTCTTGTTGGTGCCAGATGTAATAGAACACGTTGAGAACAAGCAGTAGCAGGAACAACCAACGCATATGAACCTCAGGACAAAGGACATGCCATAGCCAAACCTACAAATACCAGATCTGGAACCACTCTGGCCTCAGGCACGATCTCGGAAACCAGCCCTGCATCTCCACCAGTAAGGAAAACGGAAAAATCTGCCCCCCAGTAGCTACGCGCGAGCTCTAGCTGAGTCAGAACAAACCCCCTGAGCATCAGCGAGCAACCCCGCTCAACCGCTTCGACGGTTGTCCGACCCGGGACGAGACTTTCCATAGCGCGCTCAGCAGCGAGATCTCCATAACGAATTTTACGGGTATGGGTACGCAACTGATTCCGCATCAACGGCATACCCGGACAAATGAATCCTCCGAGATGCTCTCCATCACTGGCGACGTAATCCGCAGTGACAGCAGTGCCGAAATCCAGCACCAGGCAAGCACGCGAGGCCAAGTGGAATCCTCCTAGCATCGCCAGCCAGCGATCTAGCCCCAGGCGCTCGAACTCCTCGTAACCATTGCGAACGCCAGACATTTCGCGAGCAGGGGCCGCGCAAGCTACCGACACTTCAAAAGTCTCTGTCAGCAGAGAAACCAACGCACCGGTTTCCTCGACCGTTCTGACACTGACCAACCGACAGAACTTGAGAGCAAGCCCCTTCCCCTTGAGCGCATTCAAACTCTCCAGCAATGCGAGATTCGAATCGACGACGCCTTCACCGACCGTCTGGCGCGCATCCACGCCAAGTACTCGCCACTTGATGAAACTGTTTCCGCAGTCGAGCTCAAGAATCATCACGCAACCTCAAGCTGAGCTCACCACCACTAAAGACTTTTTCCACACCACCCACCTTCAAGCGCAGAGCACCCTGACTATCAATACCCAGCACTTCGCCATCTATTTGGTTAACACCAGCGATCAACGAGACCGCCCGTCCCTGCCATAGATGATTTTGCTCCCACTCAGCCTGGATAGCAGGAAATCCGTCAACCTGATGCCGACCCAAATATACCTGGAGCATCTGACCCAACCGCGCGACCAGTTGATTGCGATCGAATGCCCGCCCCGACTCTAGCCGCATGGATGTCCACTGCTGATCAACCTCATCGGTCATCTGCATATTCACATTTATTCCAACACCCAGCACCACGTGACACACATCAGCAGGATCTCCGACCAACTCGAGCAATATTCCCGCGATTTTTTTCTGACCAACCAGAACATCGTTCGGCCACTTCAATCCCGCATCTGAAACACCCAGTCCTCTCAGGGTTTGCATGACAGCAAGCCCGACAACAAGGCTCAGGCCTTCCAGTTGGCGCATGCCACCATCAATACGCAGCACCAGACTGTAATAGATATTTTCCGCAAAAGGACTCGCCCACTTACGCCCACGGCGCCCACGACCAGACGTCTGCCGCTCGGCGAGCACAAGGAATGGCGATGCTTGGCCACGATCAATTGCACGCAGCGCTTCAGCATTCGTGGAGTCAATTGAATCGAAAATCAGAATGGGCCAATCACAAGAAGGCGCCTGCTCTGCTATCGCGGCAGAATCAAGCAGAGTCAACGGCGAAGCCAGTTGATAACCGCGCCCTCGCACTTTGTGGATGGACAAGCCAAGTTCAGCTTCTAAAAGCTGAAGCTGTTTCCATACAGCACTACGACTGACACCCAAAGCGGCGCCCAGGGCCTGACCTGAATGGAATCGGCCATCCTTAAGAAGCTTTAACAATGTCAGCATTCAAGTCTCGCCTCACAATGAGGCCCGCATGATAGCCACGCCTTGAGCTGTTGCATAGAAACCGTACTGGGCAGATTTTCCTGCGGGCAAAACAAAACCCCTACCTGCATACGCAGATAGGGGTTTCGGAATTTAATCTTGACGATGACCTACTCTCACATGGGGAAACCCCACACTACCATCGGCGATGCATCGTTTCACTGCTGAGTTCGGGATGGGATCAGGTGGTTCCAATGCTCTATGGTCGTCAAGAAATTCGGGTACCGAACCGTCTTTCGACGCTTCAGCAAATTGGGTATGCAATAGATTTGTGTGTTGCTCTCGAACTTTCGGTTCATTGCGTCTTCACACACCGCAATCTGATGCTCTCTCGAGTAGTCAAATTGCTTGGGTGTTATATGGTCAAGCCTCACGGGCAATTAGTATTGGTTAGCTCAACGCCTCACAGCGCTTACACACCCAACCTATCAACGTCGTAGTCTTCGACGGCCCTTCAGGGGACTCAAGGTCCCAGTGAGATCTCATCTTGAGGCTAGTTTCCCGCTTAGATGCTTTCAGCGGTTATCTATTCCGAACATAGCTACCCGGCAATGCCACTGGCGTGACAACCGGAACACCAGAGGTTCGTCCACTCCGGTCCTCTCGTACTAGGAGCAGCCCCTCTCAAATCTCAAACGTCCACGGCAGATAGGGACCGAACTGTCTCACGACGTTCTAAACCCAGCTCGCGTACCACTTTAAATGGCGAACAGCCATACCCTTGGGACCGGCTTCAGCCCCAGGATGTGATGAGCCGACATCGAGGTGCCAAACACCGCCGTCGATATGAACTCTTGGGCGGTATCAGCCTGTTATCCCCGGAGTACCTTTTATCCGTTGAGCGATGGCCCTTCCATACAGAACCACCGGATCACTAAGACCTACTTTCGTACCTGCTCGACGTGTCTGTCTCGCAGTCAAGCGCGCTTTTGCCTTTATACTCTACGACCGATTTCCGACCGGTCTGAGCGCACCTTCGTACTCCTCCGTTACTCTTTAGGAGGAGACCGCCCCAGTCAAACTACCCACCATACACTGTCCTCGATCCGGATAACGGACCTGAGTTAGAACCTCAAAGTTGCCAGGGTGGTATTTCAAGGTTGGCTCCACGCGAACTGGCGTCCACGCTTCAAAGCCTCCCACCTATCCTACACAAGCAAATTCAAAGTCCAGTGCAAAGCTATAGTAAAGGTTCACGGGGTCTTTCCGTCTAGCCGCGGATACACTGCATCTTCACAGCGATTTCAATTTCACTGAGTCTCGGGTGGAGACAGCGCCGCCATCGTTACGCCATTCGTGCAGGTCGGAACTTACCCGACAAGGAATTTCGCTACCTTAGGACCGTTATAGTTACGGCCGCCGTTTACCGGGGCTTCGATCAAGAGCTTCGCGTTAGCTAACCCCATCAATTAACCTTCCGGCACCGGGCAGGCGTCACACCCTATACGTCCACTTTCGTGTTTGCAGAGTGCTGTGTTTTTAATAAACAGTCGCAGCGGCCTGGTATCTTCGACCGGCATGGGCTTACGGAGCAAGTCCTTCACCCTCACCGGCGCACCTTCTCCCGAAGTTACGGTGCCATTTTGCCTAGTTCCTTCACCCGAGTTCTCTCAAGCGCCTTGGTATTCTCTACCCAACCACCTGTGTCGGTTTGGGGTACGGTTCCTGGTTACCTGAAGCTTAGAAGCTTTTCTTGGAAGCATGGCATCAACCACTTCGTGTTCTAAAAGAACACTCGTCATCAGCTCTCGGCCTTGGAATCCCGGATTTACCTAAGATTCCAGCCTACCACCTTAAACTTGGACAACCAACGCCAAGCTGGCCTAGCCTTCTCCGTCCCTCCATCGCAATAACCAGAAGTACAGGAATATTAACCTGTTTTCCATCGACTACGCTTTTCAGCCTCGCCTTAGGGACCGACTAACCCTGCGTCGATTAACGTTGCGCAGGAAACCTTGGTCTTTCGGCGTGGGTGTTTTTCACACCCATTGTCGTTACTCATGTCAGCATTCGCACTTCTGATACCTCCAGCAAGCTTCTCAACTCACCTTCACAGGCTTACAGAACGCTCCTCTACCGCATCACCTAAGTGATACCCGTAGCTTCGGTGTATGGTTTGAGCCCCGTTACATCTTCCGCGCAGGCCGACTCGACTAGTGAGCTATTACGCTTTCTTTAAAGGGTGGCTGCTTCTAAGCCAACCTCCTAGCTGTCTAAGCCTTCCCACATCGTTTCCCACTTAACCATAACTTTGGGACCTTAGCTGACGGTCTGGGTTGTTTCCCTTTTCACGACGGACGTTAGCACCCGCCGTGTGTCTCCCATGCTCGGCACTTGTAGGTATTCGGAGTTTGCATCGGTTTGGTAAGTCGGGATGACCCCCTAGCCGAAACAGTGCTCTACCCCCTACAGTGATACATGAGGCGCTACCTAAATAGCTTTCGAGGAGAACCAGCTATCTCCGAGCTTGATTAGCCTTTCACTCCGATCCACAGGTCATCCGCTAACTTTTCAACGGTAGTCGGTTCGGTCCTCCAGTTAGTGTTACCCAACCTTCAACCTGCCCATGGATAGATCGCCCGGTTTCGGGTCTATTCCCAGCGACTAGACGCCCTATTAAGACTCGCTTTCGCTACGCCTCCCCTATTCGGTTAAGCTCGCCACTGAAAATAAGTCGCTGACCCATTATACAAAAGGTACGCAGTCACCCAACAAAGTGGGCTCCCACTGCTTGTACGCATACGGTTTCAGGATCTATTTCACTCCCCTCTCCGGGGTTCTTTTCGCCTTTCCCTCACGGTACTAGTTCACTATCGGTCAGTCAGTAGTATTTAGCCTTGGAGGATGGTCCCCCCATATTCAGACAAAGTTTCTCGTGCTCCGTCCTACTCGATTTCATGACCAAGAGATTTTCGCGTACAGGGCTATCACCCACTATGGCCGCACTTTCCAGAGCGTTCCGCTAATCTCAAAGCCACTTAAGGGCTGGTCCCCGTTCGCTCGCCACTACTAAGGGAATCTCGGTTGATTTCTTTTCCTCAGGGTACTTAGATGTTTCAGTTCCCCTGGTTCGCTTCTTAAGCCTATGTATTCAGCTTAAGATACCTAACTTATGTTAGGTGGGTTCCCCCATTCAGACATCTCCGGATCACAGTCTGTTTGCCGACTCCCCGAAGCTTTTCGCAGGCTACCACGTCTTTCATCGCCTCTGACTGCCAAGGCATCCACCGTATGCGCTTCTTCACTTGACCATATAACCCCAAGCAATCTGGTTATACTGTGAAGACGACATTCGCCGAAAATTCGCGATTAAACTCACAAATTTTACCTTAGCCTGATCCGTTACCAGTGAAAGTAACGTTCAGTCTATCTTTCTATCACATACCCAAATTTTTAAAGAACGATCTAATCAAAGACTAGAAATCAATATTCATTCCCGAATATTCATTTCTAAACTCTAACAAGTAGAAGCAGTTAATGGTGGAGCCAAACGGGATCGAACCGTTGACCTCCTGCGTGCAAGGCAGGCGCTCTCCCAGCTGAGCTATGGCCCCATACAAAATTGGTGGGTCTGGGCAGATTCGAACTGCCGACCTCACCCTTATCAGGGGTGCGCTCTAACCAACTGAGCTACAGACCCAATTTCGAGCGCGTAACTGTTAGCGTTGAGCTATCAGCTTGGAGCTTAAAGCTGCTTCTATCGTCTTCTTCAATGAATCAAGCAATTCGTGTGGGAACTTATGGAGCAGCTGATGTCGTCGATTAAGGAGGTGATCCAGCCGCAGGTTCCCCTACGGCTACCTTGTTACGACTTCACCCCAGTCATGAATCACACCGTGGTAACCGTCCTCCCGAAGGTTAGACTAGCTACTTCTGGTGCAACCCACTCCCATGGTGTGACGGGCGGTGTGTACAAGGCCCGGGAACGTATTCACCGCGACATTCTGATTCGCGATTACTAGCGATTCCGACTTCACGCAGTCGAGTTGCAGACTGCGATCCGGACTACGATCGGTTTTGTGGGATTAGCTCCACCTCGCGGCTTGGCAACCCTCTGTACCGACCATTGTAGCACGTGTGTAGCCCAGGCCGTAAGGGCCATGATGACTTGACGTCATCCCCACCTTCCTCCGGTTTGTCACCGGCAGTCTCCTTAGAGTGCCCACCATTACGTGCTGGTAACTAAGGACAAGGGTTGCGCTCGTTACGGGACTTAACCCAACATCTCACGACACGAGCTGACGACAGCCATGCAGCACCTGTCTCAATGTTCCCGAAGGCACCAATCCATCTCTGGAAAGTTCATTGGATGTCAAGGCCTGGTAAGGTTCTTCGCGTTGCTTCGAATTAAACCACATGCTCCACCGCTTGTGCGGGCCCCCGTCAATTCATTTGAGTTTTAACCTTGCGGCCGTACTCCCCAGGCGGTCAACTTAATGCGTTAGCTGCGCCACTAAGAGCTCAAGGCTCCCAACGGCTAGTTGACATCGTTTACGGCGTGGACTACCAGGGTATCTAATCCTGTTTGCTCCCCACGCTTTCGCACCTCAGTGTCAGTATCAGTCCAGGTGGTCGCCTTCGCCACTGGTGTTCCTTCCTATATCTACGCATTTCACCGCTACACAGGAAATTCCACCACCCTCTACCATACTCTAGCTTGTCAGTTTTGAATGCAGTTCCCAGGTTGAGCCCGGGGCTTTCACATCCAACTTAACAAACCACCTACGCGCGCTTTACGCCCAGTAATTCCGATTAACGCTTGCACCCTCTGTATTACCGCGGCTGCTGGCACAGAGTTAGCCGGTGCTTATTCTGTCGGTAACGTCAAAACAGCAAAGTATTAATTTACTGCCCTTCCTCCCAACTTAAAGTGCTTTACAATCCGAAGACCTTCTTCACACACGCGGCATGGCTGGATCAGGCTTTCGCCCATTGTCCAATATTCCCCACTGCTGCCTCCCGTAGGAGTCTGGACCGTGTCTCAGTTCCAGTGTGACTGATCATCCTCTCAGACCAGTTACGGATCGTCGCCTTGGTGAGCCATTACCTCACCAACTAGCTAATCCGACCTAGGCTCATCTGATAGCGCAAGGCCCGAAGGTCCCCTGCTTTCTCCCGTAGGACGTATGCGGTATTAGCGTCCGTTTCCGAGCGTTATCCCCCACTACCAGGCAGATTCCTAGGCATTACTCACCCGTCCGCCGCTCTCAAGAGAAGCAAGCTTCTCTCTACCGCTCGACTTGCATGTGTTAGGCCTGCCGCCAGCGTTCAATCTGAGCCATGATCAAACTCTTCAGTTCAAACATCTTTGGGTTTTTAAGAAACCCTAAACTTGGCTCAGCAATCGTTGGTTACATCTTTGATTTCTCGCGGAGCAACTTGTGATGCTGATAATCTTGTTGACTATCAGTCTGACTCCACAAGCACCCACACGAATTGCTTGATTCAGTTGTTAAAGAGCGGTTGGTTAAGATCTTTCGTCTCAACCGAGGCGCGCATTCTACAGCGTCCTCTGTATCTGTCAAGCGGTTATTTTGCGAAGTTTTCAAAGTTTCCTTTGCAACTTCAACCACTTGCGCTTCCGATCTCTCGTTAGCGGGAGGCGAATTCTACAGCGTTACTCGCTGCTGTCAACACCTCTTTTTCTCCGCTTTCGACCGAGACGATCGAACCGTCAATAAGGCGAAAACATACTGCCTTACCAACTCCTTCTGGGCTTCGATGATCTGAAGCAACTCACTGCCGAAAACTGCGTAACTCTTTGTTTACCAAGGAGTTTTCCGTTTCGACTGCGCCGGAAGTGGGGCGAATTATAGACTTCCAGAATCTGCCGTCAACCCCTATTTCCAGCTTTACTCGGGTTTAAGCGAAATACGTGCAAATGCCTTCTTTCCAGCCTGGCAAACATGGGTCGCGCCCAGTACGTATATAAAGGTGCGATCGACAACCTCACCATCTATACGCACACCGCCAGAATTCAGGAGATCACGCGCCACCGCCGAGTTCTTCACCAGGCCTGCCTTATTAAGGACGGCAGCAATCGGCATGTCTTCAGTAGCGGTCAACTCGATTTCCGGTAGATCATCCGGCAACTCGCCATCCTTCATACGGTTGCCCGCCCCACGATGGGCATTGGCCGCCGCCTCTTCACCATGGAAGCGCGCCACAATCTCTTCGGCCAGCTTGATCTTGATGTCACGCGGATTGGCGCCCGCCTCGACATCAGCGCGGAACGCATCGATCTCATCCATGGAGCGGAAGCTGAGCAATTCGAAGTAACGCCACATCAGCACGTCCGGAATGGAAACCAGCTTGCTGTACATCACACCCGGCGCTTCCTGGATGCCGACATAGTTGCCCAGGGATTTGGACATCTTCTTCACGCCATCCAGACCTTCGAGCAACGGCATGGTCAGAATGCACTGAGGCTCCTGACCATAACCACGCTGCAGCTCACGCCCCATCAGCAGGTTGAACTTCTGGTCGGTGCCACCCAACTCGACATCCGCGCGCAAGGCGACCGAGTCGTAACCCTGAACCAGCGGATAGAGGAACTCGTGAATGGCAATTGGCTGGTTGGTCGTGTAGCGCTTGTCGAAGTCGTCGCGCTCGAGCATGCGAGCAACGGTGTACTGCGATGTCAGGCGAATGAAGTCGGCCGGCGACATCTGATCCATCCAGGTGGAGTTGAACGCCACTTCGGTTTTCGCCGGATCAAGAATCTTGAAGACTTGAGTCTTGTAGGTCTCGGCATTCTCGAGAACCTGCTCACGGGTAAGCGGTGGACGTGTTGCGCTCTTGCCGCTCGGATCACCGATCATCCCGGTGAAGTCACCTATAAGGAAGATCACCTGATGCCCCAGTTCCTGAAACTGACGCAGCTTATTAATAAGCACGGTGTGACCCAGGTGCAAATCCGGCGCAGTCGGATCGAAGCCTGCCTTAATACGTAGCGGCTGGCCACGCTTGAGCTTTTCGATCAGCTCGGACTCGACCAACAGTTCTTCCGCACCACGTTTGATCAGCGCTAGCTGCTCTTCAACCGACTTCATAACAGACCCGCAAGGCTCGAATTCAAAGGGAACCAACCATACAAGATCACGCGTCAAATACAAAGTTTGGCCGGCGCAATGACGCCAATCCGCTGGCAGAGTGACCACGGACTTGCTTCAGAGATGATTTGGTTATATTTTATACAGTTATTTCATCTTCATCATGTCATTCATCTTTTCCAATTCATCTTTTTTCAAAGTCAAAATTACCTATGACCAAAGAATCGTCTAAAGCGCCACCGCTTTACCCGAAGACCCACCTGCTCGCAGCAAGTGGCATCGCCGCTCTTCTGAGCCTGGCGCTTCTGGTATTTCCTTCCAGTGATGTAGAAGCCAAAAAGACGACCCTGAGTCTTGAACTGGAAAGCCCTGCTGAACAACTGACACAAGATCAAGACGCCGCCGAAGCGGTCCAAGCCACAAATGAGCCGGCAACTTCCCCTTTCGCGCAGATCGAAAACAGCGCCGAAGAGCCCCAGGAAACCGCCCAGGCCGCACCCGAGCCGGTTGTCGAAGAACAGAAGGCGCCCAACCACAGGGAAGTGATCGTCGCCAAAGGTGACACGCTCTCCACCCTGTTCGAGAAAGTCGGTCTCCCGGCCGCTTCGGTGCATGAAATACTGGCCAGCGACAAGCAAGCCAAGCAATTCAGCCAGCTCAAGCATGGCCAGAAACTCGAATTCGAACTGAGCCCTGAAGGCCAACTGACCAATCTGCACAGCAAGGTCAGCGACCTTGAAAGCATCACCCTGACCAAGAATGACAAGGGTTATGTGTTCAACCGCATCACCGCGAAGCCTACCGTGCGTTCTGCTTACGTTCATGGCGTGATCAACAGCTCGCTGTCGCAATCTGCCGCTCGCGCCGGTCTGTCCCATAGCCTGACCATGGACATGGCCAGTGTGTTTGGCTACGACGTCGACTTCGCTCAGGATATTCGCCAAGGTGACGAGTTCGACGTGATCTATGAGCAGAAGGTTGTCAACGGCAAGGCCGTCGGCAACGGGCCGATCCTCTCAGCGCGCTTCACCAACCGCGGCAAGACCTACACTGCCGTGCGTTACACGAACAAACAAGGTAACAGCAGCTACTACACCGCTGACGGCAACAGCATGCGCAAGGCGTTTATCCGGACGCCGGTAGACTTCGCCCGCATCAGCTCGAAGTTCTCGATGGGCCGCAAGCACCCGATCCTGAACAAGATCCGTGCCCACAAAGGTGTCGACTACGCTGCTCCGCGCGGCACGCCAATCAAGGCGGCCGGTGACGGCAAAGTGTTGTTGGCCGGCCGTCGCGGCGGTTATGGCAACACCGTGATCATTCAGCATGGCAACACTTACCGTACGCTGTATGGCCACATGCAGGGCTTCGCCAAAGGTGTCCAGACCGGTAGCTCTGTCAAGCAGGGTCAAGTGATTGGCTACATCGGCACCACCGGCCTGTCTACTGGCCCGCATTTGCACTACGAGTTCCAGGTCAATGGCGTTCACGTCGATCCGCTGGGTCAAAAAGTCGCGATGGCCGATCCGATTTCCAAAGCAGAACGCGCTCGCTTCCTCGCGCAGAGTCAGCCGCTGATGGCGCGCATGGACCAAGAGAAATCCACCCAACTGGCTTCGAGCAAGCGCTAAGCCATGACGCTCTATATAGGTGTGATGTCCGGAACCAGCCTCGACGGCCTGGACATCGCACTGGTCGAACTGACCCCGGCGATCAAGCTGATCGCCACGCACTACATTCCCATGCCTGATTCAATGCGCGCCGAGCTGCTTGGCTTGTGCGCCAGCGGCCCGGACGAGATTGCCCGCTCCGCCATCGCCCAGCAGAACTGGGTGAAGCTGGCGGCACAAGGCATTCACACCCTTCTTGATCGACAAAAGCTGGAACCCGAAGACATTCGCGCGATTGGCAGCCACGGCCAGACCATTCGCCACGAACCTGCGCGCGGCTTCACGGTGCAGATCGGCAACCCTGCCCTGCTGACCGAATTGACCGGCATCACCGTGGTCAGCGACTTCCGCAGCCGCGATGTGGCCGCAGGCGGTCAAGGCGCTCCACTGGTTCCCGCCTTTCACGAAGCCTTGTTTGAAGAACAGGCCGGCAACCGTGCGGTACTGAATGTTGGCGGCTTCAGCAACCTCAGCCTGATCGAGCCCGGCAAACCCGTTGCGGGCTTCGACTGCGGCCCGGGGAACGTATTGCTGGACGCCTGGATTCATCAACAACGGGGCGAGAACTTTGATCGCGACGGCCAATGGGCTGCCAGCGGCAAGGTCGAACCTGCTCTGTTGAAAGCACTGCTCAGCGATCCATTCTTCGTGACCAAAGGCCCAAAAAGCACCGGCCGCGAAGTGTTCAACCTGCCATGGCTGACTCAGCATCTATCAAAACTGCCGACCTTCGCCGCCGAAAACGTACAGGCAACGCTGCTGGAACTGACCGCACTGACCATCATCGAATCGCTGCAAAGCGCTCAATCGGATACCCGGGAGTTGCTGGTCTGCGGTGGCGGCGCGCACAACGCCACACTGATGAACCGCCTGGCCAGCCTGGTGCCGAACGCGAAAGTCAGCAGCACAGCCACTCACGGTGTTGACCCGGACTGGGTTGAAGCCATGGCTTTCGCCTGGCTGGCCCACTGCTGCCTCCAAGGCATCGCCGCCAACCGCCCAAGCGTCACCGGCGCCCGCGGCTTGCGCGTACTCGGCGCCATCTACCCCGCCTGACTATCCCAACAGCACCCGGACAGCAAAACGCCGCAGAGCCCTGAGGCCATGCGGCGTTTGATAATGCGGTAAAGCGCGATCAGATCGAGAACGAAGAACCGCAGCCACACGTGGTGCTGGCGTTCGGGTTCTTGATCACGAAACGCGAACCTTCCAGACCTTCCTGATAATCCACCTCGGCGCCTGCCAGGTACTGGAAGCTCATCGGATCGACGACCAGGCTCACACCTTCGCGCTCGACGATGGTGTCGTCATCGGCCACTTCTTCATCGAAGGTGAAGCCGTATTGAAAACCTGAACAACCGCCGCCCGTAACGAATACGCGCAGCTTCAAGCGATCATTCCCCTCTTCATCGACCAGGCTCTTCACCTTGTGCGCGGCACCTTGGGTGAATTGCAAAGCGGTGGGGGTGAAGGATTCGACGCTCATGCTGACTATCTCCCGGCGTTACGCCGCCATAATGCGTGATGACGCGCATTATCCGCTTCTCCTAGAAAAGCGGTCAACTATTGTTACGGTATATCAATAAACCCGATTACCGGCTGGAAATGCAAAAAGGCCCGTTCGACGGGCCTTTTTGCTGAGCGGGATAAAACCTTACGGCAACATGCCGGCGTGGGACAGGCCCAGACGCTCATCCAGCCCAAACAGGATGTTCAGGTTCTGCACTGCCTGACCCGACGCGCCTTTGACCAGGTTATCGATCACCGACAACACCACCACCAGATCACCGTCCTGCGGACGATGCACGGCGATACGGCAGACGTTGGCACCGCGCACGCTGCGGGTTTCCGGGTGGCTGCCTGCTGGCATCACATCAACGAACGGTTCGTTGGCATAGCGCTTTTCAAATAGCGCCTGCAGATCCACCGAGCGATCCACGACCGTCGCGTAGAGCGTCGAGTGAATGCCGCGAATCATCGGGGTCAGGTGCGGAACGAAGGTCAGACCGACGTCCTTGCCTGCTGCGCGACGCAGCCCCTGGCGAATTTCCGGCAAGTGACGGTGACCTTTGACGGCGTAGGCCTTCATGCTTTCCGACGTCTCGGAGTACAGCGAACCTACGGAAGCGCCACGGCCAGCACCGCTGACGCCGGATTTGCAGTCAGCGATCAAGCGAGTGGTATCGGCCAGACCCGCTTCGAGCAATGGCAGGAAACCCAATTGCGTGGCGGTCGGGTAGCAACCCGGCACGGCGATCAGGCGAGCCTGTTTGATCTGCTCGCGATTGACTTCCGGCAAACCGTAGACGGCTTCTTCCAGCAGCTGCGGCGCACCGTGAGGCTGGCCGTACCACTTTGCCCACTCATCTGCGTCTTGCAGACGGAAGTCCGCCGACAGGTCGATGACCTTGGTCCCCGCCGCCAGCAGTTCACCCGCCAACGCATGGGCAACACCGTGAGGCGTGGCGAAGAACACCACGTCGCAGGCACCCAGGGTCTTGACGTCCGGAACGCTGAACGCCAGGCCATCGTAATGACCGCGCAGGTTCGGGTACATATCAGCCACGGCCAGACCGGCCTCGGATCGGGAAGTGATCACGACCACTTCTGCCTGCGGATGCTGTGCCAACAGACGCAGCAGTTCGACACCGGTGTAACCCGTGCCGCCGACGATACCGACCTTGACCATAAACCTGCCCTCAACGAACCCACTGGAAAGCCGTCGATAATAGGGCCCGCATCGTCCTGCGACAACCGTCAAGGTGACGTGCGGACGCTCTACCCTCTACTATCTTCGCTACCGTGAACTTGGGAATAACCAAAAATGCTTTATCTGTGGCTCAAAGCGCTTCACATCATCAGTATGGTCTGCTGGTTTGCCGGCCTGTTCTACTTGCCGCGCCTGTTCGTCTATCACGCCCAAAGCGAAGACGCTGTCAGCAAAGAACGCTTCAGCCTGATGGAGCGCAAGCTGTACCGCGGCATCATGGGGCCGGCGATGATCGCCACCCTGATTTTCGGCATCGCGCTGATCGGCCTGAACCCAGGCATCTTCAGTCAGGGTGCGTGGATTCACGCCAAATTGACGCTGGTGGTGATCCTGATCGGCTACCACCACATGTGCGGCGCGCAGGTAAAACGTTTTGCCCGTGGCGAGAACACCCGCAGCCATGTCTTTTATCGCTGGTTCAATGAAGTGCCGGTTCTGATATTGCTGGCTATCGTAATTCTGGTCGTCGTTCGACCGTTCTAACTTCAATCGGCACCACTTACCGGGGTACTTCCAATGTCGCTGCCCGCTTTGCTCGAACAACGTTTGCGTTTGCCCGTCGTGGCGGCGCCGATGTTTCTGATTTCCAATCCGCAATTGGTGCTCGCCTGCTGCCGTAATGGCGTGGTGGGCAGCTTTCCCGCGCTGAACCAGCGTGAGAGCAGCGGCTTCAAGGCCTGGCTGGAAGAAATCGAAGCTGGCCTGGCGACACTGGATAACCCCGCGCCTTATGCCGTGAACCTGATCGTCCACAACAGTAACCCGCGGCTGCAGGCGGACCTGGACATCTGCATCGAGCACAAGGTGCCGATCGTGATTACCAGCCTCGGCGCCGTGAAAGAGCTGGTCGATGCCGTTCACAGCTATGGCGGCCTGGTCTTCCATGACGTGACGACCCGTCGCCATGCAGAGAAAGCCGCCGAAGCTGGCGTCGATGGCTTGATTGCCGTGGCCGCGGGGGCCGGTGGACACGCCGGCACCTGGAGCCCGTTCTCGTTGATTGCCGAAATCCGCCAGTTTTTCGACAAGACGCTGCTGCTGGCCGGCTGTCTGAACCACGGCCACGAGATTCTGGCTGCGCAATTGCTCGGTGCGGATCTGGCCTACTTCGGTACGCGATTTATCGGCACCGCTGAAAGTCACGCCCCTGACGCCTATAAAGAGATGCTGCTGACCTCCAGAGCGGCAGACATCATCCATACTCCAGCGGTGTCGGGCGTGCCGGCGAGCTTTATGCGCCAGAGCCTGGAAGCTGCCGGTTTCGACATGGCGGCATTGCAAGGCAAGGGTGAAGTCAACTTCGGCTCCAAGCTCAAACCGTTGAGCGATGAAGCCAAGGCGTGGAAAACCGTGTGGTCCGCCGGCCAGGGCGTCGGGGAGATCGATGATTTGCCGAGCGTGGATCAATTGGTCGCCCGGCTGGACGCTGAATACCGCAAGGCACTGGAACTGGCAGCACAGCTACCGAAACGCTGGCCGCGCTGACAGGAAAACTTGGCCAGCCATCCCCGGCTGGCCTTACACTCCGGCTCGCAACACCCTAACTATCCGAACACTCGCGACAAGGATGCCTCGCAATGAACGACAACCGTTTCAAGATCGTATTCGACGGCGCTCTGCTGCCGGGGATCGATATCACCACTGCCAAACTCAATCTGGCGGCGTTGTACAAAAGCGAAGTAGCGGCCATCGAACGGCTGTTTACCGGGCAAAAGGTTGCGCTCAAGCAAGGCCTGTCGCAGACAGACGCACAAACCTACCTTCAGGCGCTGACGAAAACCGGCATCGATGCCCGTATCGAAAGCGAACCGTCCATTGAACTGAACATGTCCGACGTTCACGAGCCATCCCCTGCGCCCAACCAATGGGCATCGCCAGACGCCGAATCACCTTATGCGCCACCGCGCGCGACAGTCGGTGAGGTGCTACCCGCGTTCGGCACACTCAAGGCGTTCACCTTCGCAGGA
Organism: Pseudomonas sp. LBUM1670; assembly: GCF_059695695.1. Lineage (NCBI taxonomy): Bacteria > Pseudomonadati > Pseudomonadota > Gammaproteobacteria > Pseudomonadales > Pseudomonadaceae > Pseudomonas > Pseudomonas sp. LBUM1670. Next base: position 5,184,727 of record NZ_CP166783.1, read on the forward strand.
CGCATCGGCCGTTTGCGCTATCTGGCGTGGACGATGGCCTTGATGCTGGTGCTGATGGGTGTTGCCGGGGTGTTCATTTCCATCGGTTTGTCGCTGATCGCCCTGACCTCGACGGTCGGTCTGGTGATCGGCGGGCTGGTCGGCACCGCGGTGTGCATCGCGTTCATTGTTGTCAGCATTCAAATCAGCGTTCAACGCCTGCATGACCTAGGCTGGTCTGGCTGGTTGTATCTGCTGACTCTGGTGCCATTCGTGGGCGGGCTTTTCCCGATTTTACTCGCGGTACTGCCGGGCAATGCCGCAGCCAACCAATACGGCGCACCACCACCAGCCAACACCACCGCAGTAAAAGTGCTTTGCGCGCTTTGGCTGGTATTCGTCACTGTTGTCTTCATTGGCGCAATCACCGGCGGTATCGGTGCCCTGCAAAATGAATACGAAAGCACCACCGAGAGCAGCTACGAAAGTGGCTCAGTCACGACCGATGAAGTCGAAGTCGAGACAGCCTCAGAGGCTGAACAAGTACCCGATTCCGCAGACGAGGAAGCCGAAGAACCCCCGGCCCCTGTAGACTCTGCGAAAGAATGAACAGCGCTCCCCGCCCGTGACACCTGCGTCGCCGGCGCGGAGCTGTTGCGATGGAGAACTGCATGACCCGTTACGCTCTGATCACTGGCGCTTCCAGCGGCATCGGCCTGGCGATGGCCGAAGCGCTGGCCCGGCGTGGCCGCAGCCTGATTCTGGTGGCCCGACAGCGTGATCAGCTGGAAACTATTGCGATTGAACTGACCCAACGGTTTGGCGTGGAAGTGTTGTTCCGCGCCTGCGACCTCGGCGAACCGCTGCGGCTGTCCGGATTTCTGCTGGAGCTGGAAGAAGGCGACCGGCAGATCGACCTGCTGGTGAACTGCGCCGGCATCGGTACCTGCGGCCCCTTCCTGGCGCAGGACTGGATGACTGAACAAGACCTGATCGAAGTGAACATCCTCGCACTCACTCGCCTGTGCCACGCCATCGGTAACAGCATGGCGTTGCAGGGTGGCGGGCAGATCTTGAATGTCGCCTCGGTCGCGGCCTTCCATCCCGGCCCGTGGATGAGCACTTACTACGCCAGCAAGGCGTATGTGCTGCACTTTTCCGAAGGCTTGCGCGTCGAGTTGAAGAAATGCGCGGTCAAGGTGTCGGTGCTCTGCCCCGGCCCGACCCGCACGGCGTTTTTCCGCACCGCACAACTGGACACCGACAAACTGGTCGACAGCAAACTGCTGATGAGTCCCGAGGAAGTCGCGCTTTATACCGTGCGGGCGCTGGATAAAAATCGCGCCATTATCATTCCGGGTCGCCTGAACCGCTGGTTCGCCTTCCTGCCACGGCTTGGCTCACGCTGGTTGACCCGGACAATCGTGGGCATGGTCAACAAGGCCTACTGCCCGCGCTGATCAACCTTCAAGGCAAAAGGCTGGGCTCGGCGATACCCGATGAGTACACTCAGGCCAGCCAAATAACGGAGAAACAGCTGTGGATACTCTGTTCACCAAGATCATCAACCGGGAAATCCCGGCCAAGATCATTTACGAGGACGACCAGGTACTGGCCTTCCACGACATCGCCCCACAGGCGCCAGTGCATTTTCTGGTGATCCCGAAGAAGCCGGTGCGCACCCTCAACGACCTCACCGAGGACGACAAGGCTTTGGCCGGGCATATTCTGTTCACCGCCCAGCGCCTGGCGCTGGAACTGGGTTGCGAAGAAGGTTTTCGTGTCGTCATGAACTGCAATGATTTGGGTGGGCAGACCGTCTATCACATTCACATGCACGTGCTGGGTCAGCGCCAGATGCACTGGCCGCCGGGTTGATTCACCCCGCGTCCCTGTAGGAGCGAGCTTGCTCGCGATGGATTCAAGAGCGCCGCGTTTAATCAGTAAACACGCGTTATCGTTAACGACCATCGCGAGCAAGCTCGCTCCTCCAGGGTAATACCCTCTGGAAATGACCCAGCGCAAACCTTCCCCGGCCGATTGGGTTAAACTGCTCACCGAGATTCTTCCCGGAGTTCAGCATGACTACCCAACGTCACTACTCGCCGATCGACCGTCTTCTGCTGCAAGCCGATGCCGCGATGCGTACCCTGCTGCCCTTCAGCGGCCAGCCGTACCGTCCATCCCCCGCTATTGTGCAGCCGGAAGCACAAATGAGCGACGAAGACACCCGGCACGTTGCCGGTCTGATGCGCATCAACCATACCGGCGAAGTCTGCGCCCAGGCGCTGTATCAGGGCCAGGCCCTGACCGCCAAGCTGCCGCAGGTGCGCGCCGCCATGGAACATGCCGCCGAAGAAGAAGTCGACCATCTGGTCTGGTGCGAACAACGCATCAAACAGTTGGGCAGCCACACCAGCATTCTCAACCCGCTGTTCTACGGCATGTCGTTCGGGATTGGCGCAGTGGCCGGATTGATCAGCGACAAAGTCAGCTTGGGGTTCGTCGCCGCTACGGAGCATCAGGTGTGCAAGCATTTGAATGAACACCTTGAGCAATTGCCGGCCAAGGACGAAAAGTCTCGGGCGATTCTTGAGCAGATGCGTATTGATGAAGAGCACCATGCTGAAAGTGCATTGGAAGCCGGGGGCTTTCGTTTTCCGGCGCCGGTGAAGTTTGGAATGAGCTTGATGGCCAAGGTGATGACCAAGAGTACTTATCGGATCTGACCTGTAGGAGCGAGCTCGCTCGCGATAAACCTGAGGGCAACGCGTTTATCCAGCAAACACGCGTTATCGTTAACGTCCATCGCGAGCAAGCTTGCTCCTACAAGGGCAAGACATAAAAAAGGCGACTGCCGTGAGGGAGTCGCCTTTTTTTGTGTTCGAAAAGCTTAGGTCGGCATGTTGCGCGCGTAGAAGATTTCGAGCATTTCGTGTTTCACACGATCAGTCACTTGAGCACGTTGCTCAGGGGACAGGTTGTTGGTCGCATCACCGAACAGGTAGTTATCCAGTTCGAAGTTCTTCAACAGCATTTTGGTGTGGAACAGGTTTTCCTGGTACACGTTCACGTCGGTCATCTGGTACGCGTCGCGGGTGTCGTCGGAGAGGTAGTTCTGAATCGAGTTGATCTCGTGATCGATGAAGTGCTTATTGCCTTCGACGTCACGGGTGAAACCGCGCACACGATAATCCACGGTCACGATGTCCGAATCGAACTGGTGAATGAGGAAGTTGAGCGCTTTAAGCGGTGAAATGACGCCACAGGTCGAAACGTCAATGTCCACACGGAAGGTTGCAATGCCGTCGTCCGGATGGATTTCCGGGTAGGTGTGCACCGTGATGTGGCTCTTGTCGAGGTGGGCCAGGATAATCTCGGGCAACGGGCCCGGGGATTCTTCGATCTGGCTGTCGGTCGGGGTCACCGGCTCTTCCGAGATCAGAATCGTGACGCTGGCGCCCTGTGGGTCGTAGTCCTGACTGGCGATGTTCAGGATGTTGGCACCAATGATATCGACAACTTCTGTGAGGATCTGCGTCAGGCGCTTCGCGTTGTACTCTTCATTGATGTACTCGACGTAAGCCTGCTGGTCTTGCGGGGTTTCCGCGTAGCAGATGTCATAGATGTTGAAGCTCAAGGTCTTGGTCAGGTTATTGAACCCGTGGAGCTTGAGTTTGCTTTTCACCGTTAAAAACTCTCTATGTATTGCGGCCCGGGCCGCGTGATCAAGCATGCCCGTCAAATGCGGACGACGCACCTGCGTAGGACGGTTAACACCTCTTCGCGATGGCGATTTTGGTTGTCTGTTCGGGCAAGCGGTCTGTCGACTGACGGACCACTACCCTGAAAAAAGTGGCGCATTATGCAGACGTCAGCTTGGGATCGCCAGAGTCTGCACTGCTTTTATGATAGTTGAATGTCGATTCAACCGAGTTCGATGATTTCGTAGTCGTGGGTAATCGCAACACCGGCCGCGCCGAGCATGATCGACGCCGAGCAATACTTCTCGGCAGACAGCTCGATGGCGCGTTTGACCTGGGCTTCTTTGAGCCCGCGCCCCTTGACCACGAAATGCATGTGGATCTTGGTGAAGACCTTCGGGTCCTCGGTCGCGCGCTCGGCTTCGAGGAAGGCTTCGCAGCTTTCAACGGCCTGACGGGACTTCTTGAGGATGCTGACCACATCGAAATTGCTGCAACCGCCGACACCCAGCAGGAGCATTTCCATCGGCCGGACACCCAGGTTACGACCACCGGCATCGGGTGGACCGTCCATGACCACGACATGACCGCTGCCGGATTCGCCGAGGAACATGGCTTCGCCAGCCCATTGGATGCGTGCCTTCATCGCCAAGACTCCACTGTCTAAAAAAGGGTCGCCAGCTTAGCACAGGGCCCTTGATTGACAGCGCTCGCCGTCCTAGGACATAGCCATCTGCTGCGTAGGTAAATGCTCGAATATTGCAGGAAGTGTCTGTTAAGCTGGCGCCAATTCGCTGGCGCATAGCCAGCTTCGCAGCAACCTCAGTGCCTCATAAAAAAACCAAACACACCCTGCAGTCTTTTCGGGATACAACCATGGTTGGTATTGCCCCTACACCCAAAATCAAAAACGTCGACAAGTTGTTGATGCATTGTCAGCGCCGTCGTTATGCCGCTAAAAGCAACATCATTTGTGCCGGCGACCGCTCGGAGACGCTGTTCTTCATCATCAAAGGCTCGGTCACCATCCTGATCGAGGATGACGACGGCCGTGAAATGATCATTGCCTACCTGAACGCCGGGGACTTTTTCGGTGAGCTGGGTCTGTTTGAACAGGCCGGCCGGGAACAGGAACGCAGCGCCTGGGTGCGCGCGAAGATCGAGTGCGAAGTCGCGGAAATCAGCTACGCGAAATTCCGCGAGTTGTCCCAGCAAGATCCAGACATTCTTTACGTACTCAGCGGACAAATCGCACAGCGCCTGCGCAACACCACCCGCAAGGTCGGTGACCTGGCGTTCTTCGACGTCACCGGTCGCGTTGCGCGTTGCTTGCTGGAACTGTGCAAACAGCCAGACGCCATGACCCACCCCGATGGCATGCAGATCAAGGTGACCCGTCAGGAAATCGGGCGGATTGTCGGGTGTTCCCGGGAGATGGTTGGCCGCGTCCTCAAGGACCTGGAGGAACGCAACCTGGTGGACGTCAAAGGCAAGACCATGGTGGTCTTCGGTACACGCTAAGCCCTGAACATGTCCGCCAGCAACTGACGATAGAGCGCGTCGAGCCGCTCCAGCGCCTCGGGCGCCGCAAATTTTTCATGCAAGGCGATGTGGCTCTCGGCACGAACCCGCTGTTCCAGACCGCATGCCTCGTTGAAGCGATTGACCGCCGCGACCATCGATTCGCGCTCGTTATCCAGCAACAAAGCACCGTGCACCAAACCGACCGGGCGCGAACCGCCCTTGCTCTGGCGCCAGCGCTGAGCGGTGCCGACCATCTTGCGACCGTCGAGATTGACGTTGAATCGGCCATCGCAAAATGCGCCGTCCACTTCGCCCAACGATGAGACGCCACCCTGCTCATCCAGTAGCTGACAAATCGGATCGCAGAGACGCCGATAGGCGGTTTCGATGCGGTTCTGGTCGCCCTCGCTGCGGGGTGGCGCGTAGACCAGCGCGATGTTGATGGTTGATGCCGATTGCGGCACGGGTTCACCGCCGGTTTCACGCAAGAGGACTGGCCAACCTGCTGCAGCCGATACTTCGCAAGCGGCATCGAAACCGGGCAGTCGATTCAAGCGGCGCGGCATGACCAATGCTTGATCGCTGGGTTGCCAGAACAGAAGACCGAATTCTGAATCGCCACTGCAGATTGAGGCCAGCAAATCCTGTTCGGCTTGCAGGCCGGCTTCGACGGTCAGGTTGGTCGGCTGGGTCATGGACTGTTCCGCAAGGCGTGAAATTTTTGGGGAATTTGAGGGCCTCTTCGCGAGCAAGCCCGCTCCCACATTAGTTCGCATCCGTCCAGACAACGGCGATCCAATGTGGGAGCGGGCTTGCTCGCGAAGGCCGCACCGCGGTTTGTGTTCAGTCGAGTGTAGAACCACTCACAGCAGTACCACGCTCCGGGAAAAACAGACGCTGCAATTCGGTACCCGGGCTTTCGGCGCGCATGAACGCTTCGCCAACCAGGAACGCATACACGTCGCTGATTTCCATCAGCTCGACATCGGCCCGATTGAGAATGCCGCTTTCTGTAATCACCAGACGATCGCGCGGAATACGCGGTAACAGGTCAAGGGTAGTTTCCAGACTGACGTCGAAGGTGTGCAGATTGCGGTTGTTCACGCCCACCAGCGGCGTGTCGAGGGTTTTCAAGGCCCGATCCAGCTCGTCGCCATCGTGGACTTCCACCAGCACATCGAGGCCAACGCTTTTGGCCACTGCCGCCAGCTCGGCCATTTTCACGTCATCCAGTGCGGAGACGATCAACAGCACGCAGTCAGCGCCCAAAGCACGGGCTTCGACGATCTGGTACGGATCGATCATGAAATCCTTGCGGATCACCGGCAGATTGCACGCCGCGCGGGCCTGTTGCAGATACGCATCGGCGCCCTGGAAGTAATCGATATCGGTGAGCACCGACAGGCAGGTCGCGCCGCCCTTCTCGTAACTCCTGGCAATGTCCGCCGGAACGAAGTTCTCGCGAATCACGCCTTTGCTTGGCGAAGCTTTCTTGATTTCAGCAATGACCGCCGGCTGCTTGAGCTTGGCCTGAGCCAACAATGCCTTGGCAAAACCACGGGGTGCATCGGCCGCCTTGGCCAGACTTTCCAGCTCCGCCAGACTCACACGAGCGCTACGCTCGGCGACTTCCTGGACTTTGCGCGCCAGAATGTTTTCCAGAACCGTCGGTACACTCATCCCTCATTCTCCACTTTGAATACCGCGGTAAATGCACCCAGCTCCTCAAGTTTTTCCCGAGCGAGGCCTGTGTGCAGCGCATCGTGCGCCAGGGCAACGCCTTCTTTCAAACTGGTCGCCAGGTCGGCGGCGTAAAGTGCAGCACCGGCATTGAGCACGATCATTTCGGCGGCTTTCTGACCGCTCTCAGTCTTGCGCTTGCCGAGGGCATCACGAATCAGCTCGAGCGAAGCGGCCGGGCTTTCCACCGCCAGGCCGTGCAGGCTCTGGCTCTTCATGCCCAGGTCTTCCGGTTCGACCCAATACTCGGTGATCTGGTCATTCTTCAATTCCGCCACGAAGGTAGGCGCTGCCAGACTGAACTCGTCCAGACCATCCTTCGAATGCACCACCAGCACGTGCTTGCTGCCCAAACGCTGCAAGACTTCGGCCAATGGCCGGCACAACGCCTGGCTGAACACGCCCACCACCTGATGTTTCACGCCGGCCGGATTCGTAAGCGGGCCGAGCATGTTGAACAGGGTACGCAAGCCAAGATCCTTGCGCGGACCGGCGGCGTACTTCATGGCACGGTGATGGGTCTGGGCAAACATGAAACCGATGCCGACGTTGTCGATGCAGCGCGCCACTTGAACAGGGGTCAGGTTCAGGTAGATACCCGCCGCTTCCAGCAGATCGGCGCTGCCGCTTTTACCCGACACCGCACGGTTACCGTGCTTGGCCACGGTGCAACCGGCCGCTGCCACCACGAAGGAAGACGCCGTCGAGACGTTGAAGATGTTCGCACCATCGCCGCCGGTGCCGACCACATCGACCACGCCGTCGAGGGTTTTGAGTTCGACCTTGTCCGCCAGCTCGCGCATGACCGACACGGCGCCGACGATCTCGTCGATGCTTTCGCTCTTCATGCGCATGGCCATCATGAACGCGCCGATCTGCGCGTCCGTGCATTGCCCGGTCATGATCTCGCGCATCACATCGCGCATTTCTTCGGTGCTGAGGTCGAGGTGATCGACGATACGGCTCAGGGCTGTCTTGATATTCATGGAAAGTCCTTAGCGCGTGCCGCCGGTTTGTTTGAGGAAGTTGGCAAACAACTCGTGACCCTGTTCGGTCAGGATAGACTCAGGGTGGAATTGCACACCTTCGATGTTCAGCGTCTTGTGGCGCAGGCCCATGATCTCGTCGACCGAGCCGTCTTCAAGCTGGGTCCAGGCGGTCAGCTCCAGACAGTCGGGCAGAGTTTCGCGCTTGACGATCAACGAGTGATAGCGCGTAACCGTCAGCGGATGATTCAGGCCTTCGAATACGCCTTTGTCCTCGTGGAACACCGGGCTGGTCTTGCCGTGCATCACTTGGCGGGCACGAACCACATCGCCGCCAAACGCCTGGCCGATGGATTGATGGCCCAGGCACACGCCAAGAATCGGCAGCTTGCCGGCAAAATGCTTGATGACGTCAATCGAGACGCCCGCTTCGGTCGGGGTGCAAGGACCGGGAGACACGACGATCCGCTCAGGGTTGAGCGCTTCGATTTCGGCAACGGTCAGTTCATCGTTGCGCACGACTTTGACCTGGGAGCCGAGCTCACCAAGGTATTGCACAACGTTGTAAGTAAAAGAGTCGTAGTTATCGATCATCAGCAACATGGCTTGAGAACCTCTTGAATTCACTGACTATAAAGACTGCCTTCGAGTGAGTGACCCGCAGCGTCCAGCGCTTTGTCAGGCAAAGCGACATGGCATACGGGTCACGTTCTTCGGTCAGCTTTCCGGGGTTTGTTCAGCCAGGGCGACTGCACGGAACATTGCGCGACGCTTGTTCAGGGTTTCTTCCCATTCCAGCGCCGGCACCGAGTCGGCAACGATGCCGCCACCGGCCTGCACGTGCAGTTCGCCGTTCTTGATCACCGCGGTGCGAATGGCAATCGCGGTGTCCATGTTGCCGTTCCAGGCGAAGTAACCGACCGCGCCGCCGTAGACGCCACGCTTGACCGGCTCCAGTTCGTCGATGATTTCCATCGCGCGAATCTTCGGTGCGCCGGACAAGGTGCCCGCCGGCAGGATCGCCCGCAGCGCGTCCATCGCCGTCAGCCCGGCCTTCAATTGCCCGGTGACGTTGGACACGATGTGCATCACGTTGGAATAACGCTCGATGACCATTTTCTCGGTGAGTTTCACCGAACCGATTTCCGAGACGCGACCGGTGTCGTTACGACCCAGGTCGATCAGCATCAAGTGCTCGGCGATTTCCTTGTCGTCGGACAGCAGGTCTTTTTCCAACGCCAGATCCGCTTCTTCGTTCGCGCCGCGCGGGCGAGTGCCGGCGATCGGGCGCACGGTGATCAGGTTGTCTTCGACCCGCACCAGCACTTCCGGCGAACTGCCGACGACGTGGAAGTCGCCGAAGTTGAAGAAGTACATGTAAGGCGTCGGGTTGAAACAACGCAACGCGCGATACAAATCAATCGGCGCCGCCTTGAAGTCGATCGACATGCGCTGCGACGGCACGACCTGCATGCAGTCACCGGCCAGGATGTATTCCTTGATGGTGTCGACGGCTTTTTCGTAATCGTCCTGGGTGAAACTGGAACGGAACACCGGATCAGCCGATTGCTGTTTGCTGAAATCCAGGCCACGGCGCGGGGTGATGGGCTGGCGGAGTTTTTCCAGCAGCTCTTCCAGACGCGCCTGACCTTGCTCGAATGCATCGTCCTGCGACGGGTCGGCCAGGACGATTGCGTGCATTTTGCCGGCGAGGTTGTCGAACACCACCACCGCATCGGACACCATCAGCAGAATGTCCGGCACGCCCAGCGGATCCGGGTTCGGGCACTTGCCCAGACGCTTCTCCACATAACGCACACAATCGTAGCCGAAGTAACCCACCAGGCCGCCGTTGAAACGCGGCAGGCCAGGAATAGTCGGTACGTTGTAACGGGCTTTGAATTCTTCAACGAACGCTAGCGGGTCTTCGGCCTCGTGGCTTTCGATCTCGACGCCGTCGTGCGTCACGCTGATGTGGTGATCGTGAACCCGCAGTACCGTGCGGCACGGCAGGCCGATGATCGAGTAACGGCCCCACTTCTCCCCGCCCTGCACCGATTCGAGCAGGTAGGAATTGGGCTCGTCGGCCAGTTTCAGGTAGATCGACAGCGGCGTGTCGAAGTCGGCCAGGGTTTCGCAGGCAAGCGGGATGCGGTTGTAGCCGGCAGCGGCCAAACGCAGGAATTCTTCGCGGATCATGGAGTAGCCTCGTGGCTTGAGGTGCTAACAGTCAGGTATGCAAACGCGCCGGGATACCGGCCAGGAACAAGTCAGGCGCGCCAACGCCAGCGGGCCAGGGCCTTGATGACTTTCATCCAGAGTTTGCGAGTGACCACCACGATGGCGTTTCCAGAAGGGGGTTGAACAGCGTCGGCCAACGTTATCTCAGCGGCCGGATCCAGGCAACCGGGAATTAGCTTGCGCAGGTCGTCGATGACCAGCGCCGGCGACTCTTCGGCAATCGGCCGACCATGGTTGTAGCCATAACTGAGGGCCACACATTTGACCCCGGCCGCTTTCGCCGCCAGCACATCGCTGCGCGAATCGCCGACGAACAACGACTGCGACGCCGGAATGTTGGCCATTTTCATCACGAAAAACAGCGCGGCAGGGTCGGGTTTCTTCTGCGGCAGGGTGTCGCCACCGATGATCCATTTGAAATAGCGGCCGATCTTCATCTGATCCAGCAACGGCGCGACGAAACGCTCCGGCTTGTTGGTGATCAGCGCCATTTCCACGCCTTGTTTGTTCAGCCACTTGAGGGTGTCACGCACGCCGGGGTAAACCACCGTCAAGTCGTGACCGTCCGCATAGAAGCCGTTGAACAATTCCAGGGCATGCCCGGCTTCGACCTCATCGACACCTTCGGCGTCGATGTGGTTGGCCAGGGCCCGGCACACCAGCGTGTGCACGCCGTTGCCGACCCAGTCACGCACCGATTCGATGCCGACAGGCTGGCGCCCGAGTTTGAGCAGCATGTTATCCACCGCCGCGGCGAGGTCTGGGACCGAATCGACCAGCGTGCCATCCAGATCGAACATCACCAGACGCGGCAGGCGGCCCGGGAACAGCTGCTCAAAGCCACTCATGGGCGGGCCAGGGCCAGTTCGGAACGCATCTTCTCGATGACTTCCTGGTAGTTCGGCGCATTGAAGATCGCCGAGCCGGCCACGAAGGTGTCGGCGCCAGCCGCTGCGATTTCACGAATGTTGTTCACGTTCACGCCACCGTCGATTTCCAGGCGGATGTCACGCCCGGACGCATCGATCAACGCGCGCGCTTCACGCAGCTTGTCGAGGGTGCCGGGGATGAACTTCTGCCCGCCGAAGCCAGGGTTGACGCTCATCAGCAGGATCATGTCGACCTTGTCCATCACGTACTTGAGCACGTCCAGCGGAGTCGCCGGGTTAAACACCAGGCCCGACTTGCAGCCACCTTCGCGGATCAGTTGCAGGGAACGGTCGACGTGCTGCGAGGCTTCCGGGTGGAAGGTGATGTAGGTCGCGCCGGCCTCGATGAAGTCACCGACGATGCGGTCCACCGGGCTGACCATCAGGTGCGCGTCGATCGGCGCGGTCACGCCGTACTTGCGCAGTGCGGCGCAGACCATCGGGCCGATGGTCAGGTTCGGCACGTAGTGGTTGTCCATGACATCGAAGTGCACGAAGTCGGCGCCAGCGGCCAGAACGTTGTCCACTTCTTCACCCAGGCGGGCGAAGTCGGCGGAGAGAATCGACGGAGCAATTACGAAGGGCTGCATGACGCACCTTTTCTGAGCAAAATCACGATGGCGCGCATTGTATACCTCATGCTTTGACACGCGCACCGTGGCGGCGATGATCAGTAAGCCGCGCGGTAGATCTTCTCGATATCAATCGCGCTCAATTTGCGTGGATTGTTGCGCATCAGGCGCTCGATCCCCGCAGCTTCCACGGCCATGGCCGGGATCGCATCCTCTGGAACGCCGAAACTGCGCAGGCCCGGCGGGATCTCCACGGCTGCACACAACGCGCTCATCGCCTCGACGGCTTTGTCCGCGGCGTCATTGGCACTCAGATGAGCGGTCTTTACCCCCATGGCTTCGGCAATATCCTGCATGCGCTCGACGCAGGCCATCTTGTTCCAGGTCATGACATACGGCAGCAACAAGGCGTTGCTGACGCCATGGGCGATGTTGAAACGCCCGCCCAGCGGGTACGCCAGCGCATGCACCGCGCCGACACCGGCATTGCCGAATGCCATGCCCGCCATCAGGCTGGCGGTGGCCATGTCTTCGCGTGCCTGCAGATCGGAGGGATTCGCGTAGGCCTTGGGTAACGCTTTGGCGATCAACTTGATCGCGCCGATAGCCAGCGCGTCGGTAATCGCTGAAGCATTGAGGGACAAATACGACTCTATGGCGTGCACCAGCGCATCGACGCCACTGGCGGCGGTGACACTGCGCGGGCACGTCAGGGTCATTTGCGGGCTAACCAGCGCCACGTCCGGCAACAGATAGTCGCTGACGATGCCCTTTTTGAGCTGCGCAACCTTGTCGGACAGGATCGCGACGTTGGTCACTTCCGAGCCGGTGCCAGCGGTGGTCGGGATCGCGATCAGCGGCGGGCCTTTGCGCGGCACCTGGTCGATGCCGAACAGATCTTCCAGCTCTCCGTGGTAACCGGCGTAGGCCGCCACGCTTTTGGCGATGTCGATTGCGCTGCCGCCGCCCAGACCGATCAGCCCGTCGTGCCCGCCTTCGCGGTAAACGCGCATGCAGTCTTCGACGATGGCGATTTCCGGGTCTGGCAGCACACGGTCGAAAATCTCGTAACGCCGTTCGCCCAACTGCGCGAGTGCCAGCTCGACCGTACCGGATTTGACCAGCGCGGCGTCGGTGACGATCAGCGGGTTGTCGATGTCCAGGCGCGTGAGTTCGTCAGCCAGTTGCTCGATGGCCCCTGCGCCGGTGATCAGTTTGTGAGCGATTTTGAAAGAGGAAAGACTCATCGTGCGCAGCCTCTTATAGATAGGGGAGCTGGGCACAAGAGTAGCTGGGGATTGGGGGTTGTCTGCTATTCAGGAGGTGAATGACTGCGCCACCACAAGACACCTGTAGGAGCTGCCGAAGGCTGCGATCTTTTGATCTCAAAAAAGCAAAGTCAAAAGATCGCAGCCTTCGGCAGCTCCTACGGGAGATCGTGTCAGACTTGGGCGGTGCGCAGTTTTTCGCTGCGGCCGCGTAGCCATTCCAGGGTCAGCAGCAGGATCACCGAGAAGGCGATCAGCAGCGTTGCCGCAGCGGCAATGGTCGGACTGAGGTTTTCACGAATCCCGCTGAACATCTGCCGTGGCAAAGTCGCTTGCTCGGGACCGGCGAGGAACAGCGTCACCACCACTTCGTCAAACGACGTCGCGAAGGCAAACAGCGCACCGGAGATCACGCCGGGAGCAATCAGCGGCAAGGTCACGCGACGGAACGCGGTCAGCGGCGAAGCACCGAGGCTGGCAGCCGCACGCACCAGATTCTGGTTAAACCCCTGCAACGTCGCCGACACCGTGATGATGACGAACGGCACGCCCAACACCGCGTGCACCACGATCAACGAGAAGAAGCTGTTGCCCAAGCCCAGCGGCGCGAAGAACAGATAACTCGCCACACCAATGATCACCACCGGCACCACCATCGGCGAAATCACCAGCGCCATCACCAGCGCCTTGCCGGGGAAATCGCCGCGGGTCAGGCCAATCGCCGCCAGCGTACCGAAGATCATGGCCAGCACGGTCGCCGCCGGGGCCACAATGATGCTGTTCTTCAGTGAGCGCATCCATTCCGCCGAGGCGAAGAAGTCCTGATACCAGTGCAGCGAGAAGCCTTGCAGCGGATACACCAGGAAACTGCCCGAGTTGAACGACAGCGGAATGATCACCAGCACCGGCAGGATCAGGAACAACAGAATCAAGCCGCAGAGAATCCGCAAGCTGTAGAACCACACCCGCTCAACGGGCGACATATAAGGACTCAGCATTTCATTCTCCCCTTAGCTCAGGCGCAGGCGACTGGCGCCTACCAGCCAGCTGTAAATCAGATAAAGCACCACGGTCGCCAACAGCAGCAGCCCACCGAGTGCGGTCGCCATGCCCCAGTTGATGCTGGTGTTGGTGTAGAAGGCGACGAAATAGCTGACCATCTGATCGTTCGGGCTGCCCAGCAACGCCGGGGTGATGTAGTAGCCGATGGCGAGGATGAACACCAACAGGCAACCGGCGCCGACACCGGCGTAGGTCTGCGGGAAGTACACCCGCCAGAAGCTGGCGAACGGGTGGCAGCCGAGGGAAATCGCTGCGCGCATGTAGGTCGGCGAGATGCCTTTCATCACGCTGTAGATCGGCAGAATCATGAACGGCAGCAGGATGTGCACCATCGAGATGTAGACCCCGGTGCGGTTGAACACCAGTTCCAGCGGCTTATCGATGATGCCCATGGCCATCAGGCCGCTGTTGATCAAACCGCCTGATTGCAGCAACACGATCCACGCCGCGACTCGCACCAGGATCGACGTCCAGAACGGCAGCAGCACCAGAATCATCAGCAGGTTGCTTTGGCGCGATGGCAGGTTCGCCAGCAGGTAAGCCAACGGATACGCCAGCACCAGGCAAATGGCGGTGATGATCAGGCCCATCCAGAAGGTGCGGGCGAAGATGTCGAGGTAGATCGCCTGATCGGGCGTGGCCGGGGCGATTTCGCCGAGGTCGTCGATGCGGTGATCGACGGCGGCCAGCAGGTAGTACGGGGTAATGCTGCTGGTGTTGCGGCGTACCGCTTGCCAATAGGCCGGATCACCCCAGCGTTCGTCGAGCCCTTCCAGCGCTTCTTTATAAGAAGCCGGTTCAGTGGCGAACGGCAAGGCGCGGGCGGTTTTGGTCAGCAGGCTGCGGTAGCCGGCCAACTCCATGTTCAAGCGCTTGGACAGGTCGCCCAAGGTCTGATTCTTGCGCGCTTCAGCGAGGTCTTCGCTGGCCGCTTTGTACACGGGCTCAGCGGGCAGGCCGCGGCCGTCCCAACTGGCGATGGCTGCCACGGTGCGCGGCATGCCGCCGACCACTTCCGGGTTACCTACGCTTTTGTAGAGCAGCGCCACGATCGGCACCAGGAACACCAGCAACAGAAACAGCACCAGCGGCGCGATCAAGGCCTGGGCCTTCCAGCGATTGATCCGCTCGGCGTGCTTGAGCCGCTGCTTCAAGGTGGGGTCAGTGCCCGCGTTCAGGGGAATGGCGGTGGCCATGGCGTACTCCGGAAATCTTTGGATGGGCGGCATCACCCAAGTGATGCCGCATTGCATCGATATTCTTGAACCAGACACCGGCCCCCGTAGGAGCTGGCGCAGCCTGCGATCTTTTGGCGGCTTCAAGACCGCTGAAGATCAAGATCAAAAGATCGCAGCCTTCGGCAGCTCCTACTTGGCAGCCCAGGAATTGAAACGCTGTTCCAGTTGCTCGCCGTTGTCAGCCCAGAAGCTGACGTCGATCTGCACCTGGTTGGCGATGTTTTCCGGGGTGGTCGGCATGTCTTTCAGGACATCCTTGGACAACAGCGGTACGGCTTGGGTGTTGGCCGGGCCGTAGGCGATGTTTTCCGAGTAGGTCTTCTGCTGCTGCGGCATCACCGAGAAAGCGATGAATTTCTTCGCCGCTTCGGCACGGGCCTTGTCCAGACCTTTTGGAATCGCCCAGGCGTCGAAGTCGTAGATGCCGCCGTTCCACACGACTTTCAGGTTGCTTTCTTTCTGCACGGCAGCGATCCGGCCGTTGTAGGCGGAGCTCATGACCACGTCACCCGAAGCGAGGTATTGCGGCGGTTGTGCGCCGGCTTCCCACCACTGAATGCTTGGTTTCAGCTCATCGAGCTTCTTGAACGCGCGGTCCTGACCGTCTTTGCCGGCCAGCACTTTGTAGACGTCTTTCGGCGCAACGCCGTCGGCCATCAGTGCGAATTCCAGGGTGTACTTGGCGCCTTTGCGCAGGCCGCGCTTGCCCGGGAATTTCTTGGTGTCCCAGAAATCCACCCAACTGGTCGGTGCGGATGCCAGTTTGTCAGCGTTGTAGGCCAACACGGTCGACCATACGAAGAAGCCTACGCCGCAAGGCTGGATGGCGCCTTTGACGTAGTCTTCGGTCTTGCCGAACAGTGCCGGGTCGAGTTGCTCGAACATGTCTTCGTCGCAACCACGGGACAGTTCTGGCGATTCAACTTCCACCAGGTCCCAGGACACGCTCTTGGTATCGACCATGGCTTTGACCTTGGCCATCTCGCCGTTGTACTCGCCGGCGACGATCTTGCCGTTGCCCGCCGCTTCCCACGGTGCGTAGAAGGCTTTGACCTGCGCAGCCTTGTTCGCCCCGCCAAAGGACACCACGGTCAGGTCCGGGCCCGCCGCCATCGCGTGCGCCGCACCCATCATGCCCAGGACCAGGGCGGTGAATTTCAGGGATCTCAACATTTATTGTTCTCTCCACGTGCAGGGTTGGTTGAAGCAGGGGGCGATCAGTTCGCCTCTAGAAGTGGGTCGAGCGCACGAACGTGTTCGACCTCCCAGCCAAGCGGTACCACGTCGCCGACGGCGAGCGCAGGATCGAGCTCGGCAATCGGTTGTTTCACAAAGAAGTCGGTCTTGCCGCAGACTTCCAGGCGAACCCGGACGTGGTCGCCCAGATAGATGAATTCCGCCACCCTCCCGGAGAAGCGGTTGACGCAGGACTCGCTCGAACCATTGAGGCTCACGCGTTCCGGTCGAATCGACAGCGTGACGGGCTCGCCGGTCTTGCCGACGTTGACCGCCAGGGCTTCAACCTTTTCACCGCGACTGAGTTCCACGATGCAACGGTCGCCGGTGTGGCTGTGCAAACGGCCGTTGAGACGGTTGTTCTCGCCGATGAAGTTGGCGACGAAGGTGTTCTTCGGTTCTTCGTAGAGGCTGCGCGGCGGGGCGATCTGCTGGATTTCGCCCTGATGGAACACGGCCACGCGGTCGGACATGGTCAGGGCTTCACCCTGGTCATGGGTCACGTAGACCACGGTCACGCCGAGGCGCTGGTGCAGGTGTTTGATTTCCATCTGCATGTGTTCGCGCAGTTGTTTGTCGAGTGCACCAAGAGGCTCGTCCATCAACACCAGTTGCGGTTCGAACACCAACGCGCGGGCCAGCGCTACACGCTGCTGCTGACCGCCGGACAGCTGCGCCGGATAGCGCTGGGCGAAGGCGTCGAGCTGAACCATGCTCAGCACGCGTTTGACCCGGTCACTGACATCGCTCTTGTTCAAGCCGCGCACGGTCAGCGGAAACGCGAGGTTCTCGGCGACGGTCATGTGCGGGAACAGTGCGTAGTTCTGGAACACCATGCCGATGTCGCGCTTGTGCGGCGGCACGTTGTTGATGGAACGCCCGGCCAGGAGGATTTCGCCGGCGGTCGGCGTTTCGAAACCGGCGAGCATCATCAGGCTGGTGGTCTTGCCCGAGCCGGACGGCCCGAGCAAGGTGAGGAACTCGCCTTTGCGAATGTCCAGGTTGAGGTCTTTGACGATCAGGTTCTCGCCGTCGTAGCTCTTTTGCACTCCACGAAAGCTGACCAGAATGTCGCTGGCCCCTGCGTTTGAATCGACCTGGCTCATACCCGCACCTTTGTTGTTGATGACTGCTGTGGACTAAGCCTAGTGGACGCTGGGGAGCACGCAAATCGGGGCGCAGGAGAGAATCGCCTCAGCCGGATGGAAGGTTGGGGGTAGGGATTGCCCTACAAGGATGGCGGGGATGGGTATGTTGATGGGGGATAGCGACGGGCGGTGAGCTATGCACCGCAGGAATGGGCGAACACGGCTGGAAATGCGTGTCGTAATTGGATATGTCCACTATCTACTGTGGGAGCGGGCTTGCTCGCGAAAGCGGGGTGTCATTCGACACATTTATCGACTGGCAGTCAGCTTTCGCGAGCAAGCCCGCTCCCACATTGGGCCTGCGGTGGACCTTAGAGGAGTTTGTGCTCCATGGCGTACTTCACCAGTTCGGCCAGGGAGGTGATGTTGAGTTTCTGCATCAGCCGCGCCTTGTGGGTGCTGATGGTCTTGCTGCTCAGGGCCAGTTGCTGGGCGATGTCGTTGACATTGGCGCCCTGAGCCAGGCGTTCGAACACCGAGAATTCACGCTCTGACAACAATGAATGCAGCGGCCGCGAATCGGTCAGGCCGACTTCGAAGACCATGCGGTCGGCCAGCTCCGGGTCGATGTAACGCCCGCCCGCCGCGACTTTGCGGATCGCCGTCAGCAGCAGCGCGGGGTCGCTGTCCTTGGTCGCGTATCCCGCCGCGCCAACCTTCAACGCTCGGGCGGCCATTTGCGCTTCGTCGTGCATCGACAACACCAGAATGGCCGGCGGATTGTTGAGTGCACGAATCCGCGGTATCGCCTCCAGACCATTGACCCCTGGCATGGAGATGTCCAGCAACACCACTTCGCAGGGAATGTGACGCAAGGTCTCGAGCAACTGCTCGCCATTGCTCGCCTCCCCCACCACCAGCAGATCCTTGGCCAGGCCGATCAATTGTTTAATGCCTTCGCGAACGATGGTGTGGTCTTCGGCTACCAGTACACGGATCACGTTTTTCTCCAGATTCAAGATCATTCGTCGGAACGCCGCCCGGAGCAAGCCCGCTCCCACAGTGGATATGCGGCGCTCACAAAATCCCTGTGGGAGCGGGCTTGCTCGCAAAGGCGTCAGTACAAACAACAAAATTCTTCAGGCCTCATCCAACGGCACGCGCACACTCAAGGTCGTCCCCTCCCCCGGCTCACTCTCCAGCGACAACTGCCCGCCCATGATCAACACCCGCTCGCGCATGCCCACGACCCCGAAGGATGTCGGCCTACCTGTAGCGGCGACAAATCCTACGCCATCATCGCTGACCGTCAGACACAACTCGTCGCCTTCCCGCACCAACGTCAGTTCGACAGTATGCGCCTGGGCATGCCGCATGACATTGGTCAGCGCCTCCTGAAGGATCCGGAACAAGCCAATTGCCTTGGCATCACTGAGCACCGGCAAGTTGTCCGGCACCTGCACAAGGCATGGAATCTGCGTGCGCGCCTCGAAACGCCGGGCCTGCCATTCAATGGCCGAAGCGATACCGGCATCGAGAATCGGTGGGCGCAGAGCCGTAGCAACATCGCGAACCAGCTGGAACAGCTGAGCGATCAAGCGCTTCATGCTGTTCAAACGTTCATTCAGACCAGGATCGAGCTGGGCGTAGGCCAATTCGCACATCGACGTTTCCAGCTTCAACACAGTCAGCATCTGCCCCAGCTCGTCGTGAACTTCCCGGGCGATACGGGCCTTTTCCTCTTCCCGCACGCTCTCCAGGTGCGCGGACAACTCACGCAACTGCTCACGGGAGCTGGCCAGTTCCAGCTCGATGCGCTTGCTCTCGCTGATGTCCCAGACAATGCCGTCCCAGACATAGGCGCCGTCTTCGAGACGTCGAGTGATGGCTTTGATCTCGGCCCAGCGCTGCTCGCCCTGACGCGTGAGAATCCGCCCCTGCCATGACCAGTCACTGTCGGTGTCCAGCGCATGATCCTGCGTCCGGTGATAACTGGCCTTGTCGTCCGGGTGCACCAGACTGCGCAGACCTTTGTCGCGATGGGCCAGGGTCGCCGGCGCGTAACCCACCAGGCTCTCACTGCCCTCACTGATGTAGGCAAAGTCGATCTGCCCCGTCACCGGCGCCCGTTCCAGGCGAAAGACCAATCCCGGCACGTTGGCGGCAATCCCTTGCAGGCGCGCCTCGCTTTCCTGCAACGCGGCCAGCGCGCGACGGCGTTCGGTGACGTCATTGAGGTAGACCACCAGGTACTCGCCATCACGGAACCGCAGGAAGCTCAACGAAACATCCGCTGGCAAAATGCTGCCATCGGCCCGCAGGCAATTGGCTTCGAAACTTTGCGGCCCTTCTTCGCTGGCGCGGGCGCGTTTCCACAGGTTCAGCCAGCGGTCCATGTGCAGACCGGGCTCGAAGTCGATCAGCGGCCGGTCGATGATGGCGCCCGCCGGATAACCGAGCATGGTTTCGGCGGCGCGGTTGGCGTAGCGCACATGGCTGTCCCAGTTGACCCAGAGAATGCCGACGGTGCTCTGGTCGATGGAAAACTGCGTGAGGCGCAACGCTTCTTCACTGGCGGCTCGCAAGGCAATGTCTTCCCGTGCCGCTAACAGACGATGCTCCAGACTGTGTTGCTGGCGACGCTGCCAGAACACGATCGCCATGCTGCTCAGCATTAACATCGCCAACAGCAGACTGAGGTTTTGCCAGAAACCCGGGGACTCCGTCAGTCGCGGGTACTTGGGTTGCAGCCATTGATTGTGCAGTTGCTCCAGGTCCTTGGCCGGGATCGCTCGCAGCGCGTTTTCGACAATGCCGGCGAGTTCCGGCCAGTCCCGCCGTGTGGCCACACGCAGCAGTTGCGGCAGACCGATGTCACCGACCACCACCAACCCGGCAAACTCCGGCTCGACAGACAGACGCCCCAACTGCGCTTCGTCGACCACGGCGTAACTGGCCTGCTGACTCAACAACAGTTGCAAGGCCTGACGTTCGATGGGTACGCCCTGGAGGTTCAGGTGCGGATAATTACTGCGCAGGTAATCCGCGGTGGCGCTGGGCATGCGCACGGCAACGCGGGTCTGGCTGTCGAGTTTTTCCAGCTCCACCACGCCGGCAGTCTTCTGGTCGCTGACCACCAGTTGCGGCACCCGCATGTACGGATCGGAAAACTGCCACAGGCGCAGGCCACCGGGGGTTTGCGCCAGCCCCGGCGCGAGGTCGATTTCACCTTCGCGCACGGCGGCTTCCAGTTGTTCGAGGTCGGGAAAGTTGCGCCAGCTCAGCTCGACCTTGAGCGACTTCGCCAGCCATTTCATCAGCTCGACGTTGACCCCGGACAGCCGTTGCAAGCGGCGATCGTATTGCGCATAGGGCACTTGCAACACCAGTCCGACGCGCAATTCATCATGCCGCGCCAGCCATTCCTGCTGACTGGCGGACAATTGTGCGACGTGCGCCGGTGGCGCAGACGCCGCCCAGCCCATCAAGGGAAACCACAAACAGCCGATAACCCACAGGCAGCGAAAACGCTTCATCGAAGTCTCACACACTGACAAATACTGACCAACCCATTAGGCTGCCGGAATAACTTCTGGCCTGGAATATCCGATGCCCCCTGTCTACCGCCTGGCACTGCCAGCATTGTGCCTGTCGCTGATCCTGCCTTGCGCTTTTTCCGTCCAGGCCGCTGACCCGGCACCCGCTGCCGCGGAAAAATCCGCAGACGAAAAACCGGTCGAACGTCAGCCGCTGCTTGAGCGTAGTCAGGAAGAAGCGACAGCACTTGAGCGAAAAATTCCTGCTCAGGAACAGCAACAACTGCAAGCGGGCAGCGATACGTTTCTGGCCTTGTGGAAACCGGCCAATACCGCGGACCCTAAAGGTGCGGTGATTATCATCCCGGGCGCCGGTGAAACCGTTGACTGGCCGCAAGCAATCGGCCCACTGCGCCGCAAACTGCCGGACGCCAAGTGGAGCAGCCTGAGTATCACCTTGCCCGACCTGCAAAGCGATGCCATTGCGCCACGTACCGTCGAAGTAGCGCCAATGCCCAAAGCCCCTGACGCCGGCAGCAAGGACTCGACCACTGCCGCGCCCATCGAGCAAGCAGCTGGCGGTGAAGCGGAAGTCGCCGACAAGATCATCGCCGAAACCAGCGACGAGCAGGCCAAAGCCGATGCCGAGCGAATTTTCGCACGCATCGATGCGGCCATTGCCTACGCCGAACAACAGAGCGCACGCCGCATCGTGGTACTCGGTCATGGCACCGGTGCGTACTGGGCCGCGCGTTATCTGAGTGAGAAGCAGCCCTCGCAAGTCGAGAAATTCGCGATGGTCGCCGCCCGTTCGCCCGCCGCGACGACACCTGAACTGGCCGAACTGACACCGACATTGATACTGCCGACGGCCGATATCTTCTACATGGACAAGCCGCTGGACCGCAAAGCGGCGCTGGAACGCTTGCAGGCCAGCAAGCGTTTGAAGGCTTCGGTGTTCAGTCAGGTATCGCTCAAGGCATTGCCGGGGGATAGCAAGGCTGAGCAGGAGCAGTTGGTGCGCCGGGTGCGCGGTTGGTTGAACCCGCAGCCTGCAGCGAACTGATAGACCGAAGCGCGCCCTTCGCGAGCAAGCCCGCTCCCACATGTGATCTCGGTCGTATACAAATTCTGTGTCCACTGAAGATCTAATGTGGGAGCGGCTTGCTCGCGAAGGGGGCATCACTGGCGAAACAATCCTTCCCTGCTACCTGAAATCCCTCCGCTGACGAATCAACGTATAGGCGCTATGCAATTCGCGCGTCTTCTCAGTCGCTTCACGAACCTGCAACGCCGTCGCCCCACTACCGGCAACCTTGTCCGGATGATGACGGCTCAACAGGCGCCGATAGGCACGCTTGATCTGCGCCGGCTCGGTGGTGGCATTCACCCCCAAAAGCAGCAATGCCTCCTGATAAGTGATGACACTGCTGACAGACGTTTGCTTGTGTGGCTCATAGTCAGCGGCCAATGCCTGCACCTGATACGACCTCCAGCCCAACCACTTGCCCCATTGAGCAATCAGCTCGCGCTCGGCATGACCGGCGCGACCATCGGCCCAGATCATTCGCCAGCAGGCGCGCAACACGCCCTCCGCCGCATAGGGTTGAGCACTCAAGCGTCGCAGATAACCGCGCAACCGGACGTGCCCCGACTTCCCGCGGTTGAACGCCGCGATCGCCCGGCGTTTTGCCGCATCAGTCATTTCCAGCGCCTGCATTTCCTGACGCGCCTGCTGGATGTGGCCATCCACCACTTGCCCGTTACACTTGGCCAGCCGCCCCAGCAACACGAACAGCAGTTCATCGTTGCGCAACATTGGACGACCACCGAGCGCTTCACGCAAATGCCCCCAGCTCTGCAGTTGCAAGCGCCGATCCAGCGCCTGCCCCAACAACGCGCCGAGCATGGCCCCCGGAATGCTGGCGATGGCAAAACCCGCTCCGGCTCCAATCAGAGTCCCTGGCCACAGCATGTCAGCGACTCGCTTCAATCAGCGCTTCGACTTCAGCCAGACGCTCGTGAGTGCCGACATCCACCCAACGACCGTGCAACTGCTCACCCGTCACCTGTCCGTCAGCCATGGCTTTGCGCAGCAGCGGTGCCAGCTTGAAAGCTCCGGCCGAGCAACCGTCGAACAACTGTGGATGCAACACTGCGATGCCGCTGTAAGTCAGGGTCGGTGTATCAGGCTGGCCATCGTGCACTTGCCCGTCGGCCAGCGTGAAATCGCCCGCCGGATGGTGATTCGGGTTATCCGCCAGCACCAGATGAGCCAGACCGTTGATGGGCTGATGCAAGACGCTGAAGTCGTAGTCGGTCCAGATATCACCGTTGACCACCACAAACGTCTCATCACCCAACAATGGCAATGCGCGGAAAATCCCGCCACCGGTCTCCAGCGGCTCACCTTCCGGCGAGTACCGAATGCTCACGCCATACTGCGAGCCATCACCCAGATAGTCTTCGATCTGCTGGCCCAGCCACGCATGGTTGATCACGATGTCGGTAAACCCGGCGGCGGCCAGCGCCCGCAGGTGATACTCGATCAACGGCACGCCGCCGGCACGAACCAGCGGTTTGGGCGTCGTCAGGGTCAGCGGGCGCATGCGCTCGCCCTTGCCCGCCGCCAGAATCATTGCCTTCATGCCGTCGCTCCAGCACGCAGACTGAGGAGCAACACATCCAGCTCGGCCAGTTCAGGGCGGCGGGCGATCACGGCGTCTATATAGGCAAAGAAGCGCGGCACGTCGGCCAGGTAACGCGGCTTGCCGTCGCGGTGACAGATGCGCGCGAAGATGCCGATGACTTTCAGGTGACGCTGCACGCCCATCAGGTCGCTGGCGCGCAGGAAGTCTTCGAAGTCCGGCTGAACCGGAATATCCAGGGCGCCCGCTTGCTGCCAGTAATCTTCCAGCCAGCCGCGCACACGCTCCTCGGGCCAGCTCAGGAAAGCATCCTTGAACAGACAGGTCACGTCGTAGGTCACCGGGCCGTAGACCGCGTCCTGGAAATCCAGCACACCGGGATTCGGTTCGCTGAGCATCAGGTTGCGCGGCATGTAGTCGCGATGCACCAGCACTTTCGGCTGCGCCAGCGCGCTGTCGATCAACAGCTCCGTCACGTTCTGCCAGAGCATTTGCTGCGCAGCGTCGAACTCGATGCCCAACTCACGCTTCACGTACCACTCAGGGAACAATTCCAGCTCGCGACGCAACAGCGCCACGTCGTAACTCGGCAGCGGCGCAACCATCGGCAATTGCTGAAAAGCGAGCAGTGCCTGCAGGGCATCCTTGAACAAATCGTCGGCATTTTCGCTGTCGATGACGTCCAGATACGTCTTGTTGCCCAGGTCATTCAGCAAAAGAAAACCACGTTCGAGATCTTCGGCATAAATTTTCGGCACATTTATTCCGGATTTCGCCAGCAAAAAAGCGATGTCCACGAAGGGTTTGCAGTTTTCCTGGGGCGGTGGCGCGTCCATTACCACGAAACTTCTGCCTGCGCCTTCCCAGCGGAAATAGCGCCGAAAACTCGCATCACTACTGGCCGCGGTCAACGTGGCCGGGGGTACGGCGCCCCAACCTTGCTCTGTAAAGAGGACGGCCAACTGCTCATCGAGCCAAACTTTCAGGTGTTGCAAACGTACATCTTGGTCAGGCATTGCAAGGGTCTCCGACGGCGCTAGCCGTCAAGCGGGTCATGCTTTATTATCCAGCATCTTTTTCAGACCATCGAGAGGCGTGCGGCCCACACCGCGGGCAGATGGCACGCAGGAAGCCCGGACTAATAAGATGGCATTGAAATCCCCCGCGTTTCGTAAAAAATTTCCGTTGTTGGTCACCGGCAGTCTGCTGGCCCTGCAACCTCTAGCCACTTCGTTCGTGGTCGCCGCGGAACAGTATGACTGCTCAGTCTCTGCTTCGGGTGCCTGGAACTGTGCGCCAAAGTCGCCGGCGGCTGCATTGCCTCCGCGTCCCGTCCATGACGGCAGCGCAGTCTCCGCAACCGGCGAAACACCGGCCGAGAGTGCCACAAGCGAAGACGCCGGCGCCAAGACTGTGTTGGTCACCGAGTCCAAAGGCCGCGGCCTCAAGTCACGTAGCGAAGACTACAGTCACCTCGACTGGGTTCCGCGCGAGAAGCTCACTGCAGCGCAATTGGCCGAAACCGGTCCTTATTGCTCTGGTTCCTATATCGAACCGATTCGTCCTGGCATGAATGACAAGACGAATAAAAGTGACGCCCCGACCTTTGTCGGCGCCAAGGCCTCCCGCTATAAGCAGGACGAACAGATTGCGACCTTGGCGG
Organism: Pseudomonas sp. LBUM1670; assembly: GCF_059695695.1. Taxonomy (NCBI): domain Bacteria; kingdom Pseudomonadati; phylum Pseudomonadota; class Gammaproteobacteria; order Pseudomonadales; family Pseudomonadaceae; genus Pseudomonas; species Pseudomonas sp. LBUM1670. The sequence continues at coordinate 5,210,141 of NZ_CP166783.1, forward strand.
GCGACGTGGTCTTGCGTCAGGGCAGCATGCAGGCTGAAGCCGACGAAGCGAACCTCTACCAGGCCGAGAGCCGTGGCGAACTGGACGGCAACGTGCGCATTCGCGACAACGGCGCGCTGATCGTCGGCGACCACGCCGAAGTGCAGCTCGACACCGGTGAAGCCAAAGTCGACAACGCCGAATACGTGATGCACAAATCCCGTATCCGCGGTAACGCGCTGTACGCCAAACGCGCCGAGAACGCGATCATCCGCCTCAAGGATGGTACGTACACTACGTGCGAACCGAACAGCAACGCCTGGCAGCTCAAGGGCAACAACATCACCTTGAACCCGGCCACCGGTTTCGGTACCGCGACCAACGTGACGCTGCGGGTCAAGGACATTCCGGTTCTGTACACGCCTTACATCTATTTCCCGATCGACGACCGTCGTCAGTCCGGCTTCCTGCCGCCGACCATCGGCACCGGCAGCGATACCGGCTTCCTGCTGGTGACTCCGTACTACTTCAACCTGGCGCCGAACTACGATGCCACGTTGTACCCACGCTACATGAGCAAGCGTGGCCTGTTGATGGAAGGCGAATTCCGTTACCTGACCAAGTCCAGCGAAGGTCAGTTCGGCGCCGCGTACCTCAACGATGACAATACAGACCGCAGCCAGCAGAGCGACTACGAAAAAACCCGCTACATGTACAACTGGCAACACAAGGGTGGTCTTGACTCGCGCGTTCTCACTCAAGTCGATTACACCAAGATCAGCGATCCGTATTACTTCCAGGATCTGCAGACCGATCAGATCGGCGTGAAAAGCACCGATTACGTCAATCAGCAGGGTTCCGTCACCTACCGTGGCGACAGCTACACCGCCCGCGTGAACGCCCAGGCGTATCAGCTCGCAACCGTTTCGGACATCACGCCGTACGATCGCCTGCCGCAGATCACGTTCGATGGCCAGCTGCCAGTGCATCCGAGCGGACTGGATTTCGACTACGAAACAGAAATCGTACGGTTTGATCGGGACCTCCAAACGGGTCAGTTCTCCGATGAAGACGGTACCCTCTCGCCTCGTCTGGACACTAACGTGTTCGGTCTTGCTCGCGCGAACGGCGACCGCCTGAACGTCAAGCCAGGCGTCAGTCTGCCGCTGAACTGGACGTATGGTTTCCTGAAGCCATCGCTCAAGTATCAGTACACTCAGTACCAGCTGGATCTCGATGGTGAGGGCAAAGCCGACATTGCGAGTCAAGGCGCTGAAGGTGACCGGCTCAACGGTACGTTCAGCAGCAACCAGAACCGTGGTGTGCCGATTGCAAGCATCGACAGCGGTCTGTATTTCGACCGCAACACCACATGGTTTGGCAAAAACTATCGTCAAACCCTGGAACCACGCCTCTTCTACCTGTATGTCCCGGAAGAAGACCAGAAGGACATCCCGGTCTTCGACACCGGCGAATACACCTTCAACTACGCTTCACTGTTCCGCGAAAATCGCTTCTCCGGTTCCGATCGTGTTGGCGACGAGAACAAACTGTCGCTGGGCGTGACCAATCGCTGGATCGAAGACGACGGTTTCGAGCGTCAACGCATCAGCGTCGGCCAGGCCTTGTACTTCAAGGACCGCAAAGTCCAGTTGCCGGGTATCGATGCCAGAACCCGCGAAGACGCACAGACCGACGTTTCGCCGTACGCGCTGGAATACGAATACCGCTGGAACCGCGATTGGCGCACGACCGCCGATTACAACTGGGACCCGGAAAGTCGCAGCCCTCGCTCGGGCAGCGCGATGTTCCACTACCAGCCTGAAGACAACCCGAACAAGGTCATCAACGCCGGCTATCGCTATCGGAATGACCAGATCCGTTACGACCAGAACACCGGTCAATGGGCGGTGGGCGGTGGTGACTACGGCACTCCGGGCACCCCGGGCTACGTGAAGGACTACTACAAGATCCAGCAGCACGACTTCTCGGTGATCTGGCCGATCGTGCCGCAATGGAACGCCATCAGCCGCTGGCAGTATGACTACAACCGTAACCGTACCCTGGAAGCCTTCGGTGGTTTCGAGTACGACAACTGCTGCTGGAAACTGCGCCTGATCAATCGGTACTGGGTGTCGTATGACGAATTCAGTCAGAACGCCCCGGAAAACGAAAAAGGCGACCATGGCATCTTCCTACAAATCGTTCTGAAAGGTCTCGGCGGCCTCACCGGCGCCAAAGTAGAGAGCTTCCTCGACAAAGGCATCCAAGGTTATCGTGAACGTGAAGACCAAGCTTTCTGATTGTCTGCGCCCGCTAGTGCTGGGCGCGCTGTTTCTGGGTACTGCGGCGAATGCCGCGGTACAGTCCATCGATAAAGTGGTGGCCATTGTCGATAACGATGTGGTCATGCAGAGCCAACTGGACCAGCGTGTTCATGAAGTTCAGCAAACCATCGCCAAACGCGGTGCCGCCGTGCCGCCGGCCGGCGTGCTTGATCAGCAGGTGCTCGAGCGCCTGATCGTCGAGAACCTGCAACTGCAGATCGGCGAACGTTCCGGCATCCGCATTACCGATGAAGAGTTGAATCAGGCTGTCGGCACCATTGCCCAGCGCAATAACATGTCGATTGAACAATTCCGCGCCGCACTGACTCGCGATGGTCTGTCTTACGACGACGCCCGTGAACAGATTCGCCGCGAAATGATCATCAGCCGTGTGCGCCAGCGTCGTGTGGCCGAGCGCATTCAGGTGTCCGAACAGGAAGTGAAGAACTTCCTCGCCTCCGACCTTGGCAAAATGCAGTTGTCCGAAGAATTCCGTCTGGCCAACATCCTGATCCCTACGCCGGAAAGCGCTAACTCCGACGCCATTCAGAATGCAGCCAAACAGGCAGACGCGGTTTACCAGCAACTCAAGCAAGGCGCTGACTTCGGTCAACTGGCAATCGCCAAATCCGCCAGCGAAACCGCACTGGAAGGTGGCGACATGGGCTGGCGTAAAGCCGGTCAGCTGCCACCTCCGTTCGATCGCATGCTGAGCACCATGGCTGTCGGCGACGTTACCCAGCCAATGCGCACGCCGGGCGGCTTCATCATCCTGAAGATCCTCGACAAGCGTGGCGGCGAGACACAGACGCGTGACGAAGTGCACGTGCGTCATATCCTGGTCAAGCCTAGCCCGATCCGCGACGAAGCGAAAACCAAAGCCCTGGCTGAGTCGCTCTACACCCGAATCGAATCGGGCGAAGATTTCGGCGAGCTGGCGAAAAGCTTCTCGGAAGACCCGGGTTCCGCCCTCAACGGCGGCGATCTGAACTGGATCGACCCGAATGCATTGGTGCCTGAATTCCGCGAAGTGATGGCCAAGACCCCGCAAGGTCAGCTGTCCAAGCCGTTCCAGACCCAGTATGGCTGGCACGTTCTGGAAGTCCTTGGCCGTCGCGCCACTGACAGCACCACCCAGGCCCGTGAGCAGCAAGCGATGACCGTACTGCGTAACCGCAAATACGACGAAGAGTTGCAAACCTGGCTGCGTCAGATCCGTGATGAAGCGTACGTAGAGATCAAACTCCCTGGTGCAGACCAGGCAGCGCAGTGAAACCCAAGCGATTCGCGCTGACACCCGGCGAACCGGCCGGCATAGGTCCTGACCTGTGCCTGCTGCTTGCCTCGCAAGTCCAGCCACACCCCCTGATTGCCATTACCAGCCACGACCTGCTCATTGAGCGGGCCGTGCAGCTGGGTGTGGTGGTCAATTTACTACCCGTCACGCCTGATGCCTGGCCGGACGTACCCGCGCCCGCCAACAGCCTGTACGTCTGGGATACGCCACTCAGTGCGCCGGTGATTGCCGGTCAACTCGACAAAGCCAATGCCGCTTTCGTTCTGGAGACCTTGACCCGAGCGGGTCAGGGCTGCCTCGACGGGCACTTCGCCGGGATGATTACGGCCCCTGTGCACAAGGGTGTGATCAATGAATCGGGCATCGCCTTTTCCGGGCATACCGAATTTCTCGCCGACCTGACGAACACCGCGCAAGTCGTGATGATGCTCGCCACCCGCGGGTTGCGCGTGGCGCTGGTCACCACTCACCTGCCCCTTCGCGAGATTGCCGATGCAATCACACCGGAGCGTCTGGAGCGAGTCACACGGATTCTGCACGCGGACCTGCAACAAAAATTCGGCATCGCCCGGCCACGCATCCTGGTTTGCGGGCTCAACCCCCATGCCGGTGAAGGCGGACACCTGGGCCATGAAGAAATCGACGTTATCGAACCTACATTAGAGCGCCTGCGCGACGAGGGCATGGACCTTCGCGGTCCCCTGCCCGCCGACACTCTGTTTACCCCTAAATATCTGGAGCACTGCGACGCGGTGCTGGCGATGTACCACGACCAGGGCCTGCCCGTGCTGAAGTACAAAGGCTTCGGCGCGGCAGTCAACGTGACCCTCGGCTTGCCGATCATCCGCACTTCGGTCGACCACGGCACTGCCCTGGACCTGGCCGGCAGCGGCAAAATCGACACCGGCAGCCTGCAAGTCGCCCTGGAAACCGCCTACCAGATGGCCGAGACCCGTTTATGACCGAGCATTACCAACACAAGGCGCGCAAACGCTTTGGCCAGAACTTCCTGCACGATGCCGGCGTTATCGACCGCATCCTGCGCTCCATCCATGCCAAACCCGAAGACCGCCTGCTGGAAATCGGTCCGGGCCAGGGTGCGTTGACCCAAGGCCTGCTGAACAGCGGTGCCCAGCTGGATGTGGTGGAGCTGGACAAGGACCTGATCCCGATCCTCAATCAGCAGTTCGCCGGCAAGAGCAACTTCAACCTGCATCAGGGTGATGCGCTGAAGTTCGACTTCAACAGCCTGAACGCCGCGCCGAACAGCCTGCGAGTGGTCGGCAACCTGCCGTACAACATCTCTACGCCGCTGATTTTCCACCTGCTGCATAACGCCGGCATCATTCGCGACATGCACTTCATGCTGCAGAAGGAAGTGGTCGAGCGTCTGGCGGCAGGGCCTGGCGGTGGTGACTGGGGTCGCCTGTCGATCATGGTTCAGTACCACTGTCGTGTAGAGCACCTGTTCAACGTTGGCCCGGGCGCGTTCAACCCGCCGCCGAAAGTCGACTCGGCCATCGTGCGCCTGGTGCCACACGCCGTACTGCCACACCCGGCCAAGGATCACCGCTTGCTGGAGCGCGTCGTGCGCGAAGCCTTCAACCAGCGTCGCAAGACCCTGCGCAACACCCTCAAACTGCTGCTGAGCAACGACGAAATCACCGCCGCCGGTGTTGACGGTAGCCTGCGTCCAGAGCAGCTCGATCTGGCCGCCTTTGTGCGCCTGGCCGACAAGCTCAGCGAACAAGTCCTACAGAAACCCGCCGCCGACTGACAGGCAACAAGCGTTATCGGGTAGGACACCAGCCCCCATGTCTGGTTTACTACCCGATACTTGGCCTAGACTGAGCTCCATCAGCTACGCCCCGCGTCCCGCTTCGTTTTTAAGGCCTCTTGCATGTCCGATCCTCGTTATCAGGTCGACGTCAGCGTCGTCACCCGCTATCTGGCAGAACAATCGCAACCCGAGCAAAACCGCTTTGCCTTTGCTTACACCATCACCGTGCACAACAATGGCGAATTACCGGCCAAGTTGTTGTCGCGGCACTGGGTGATCACCGACGGTGACGGGCATGTCGAAGAGGTGCGCGGTGCCGGCGTCGTGGGTTTGCAGCCGTTGATCCAGGCCGGCGACATCCACACCTACAGCAGTGGCACGGTGATGACGACCAAGGTCGGCACCATGCAAGGCACCTATCAAATGATTGCCGATGACGGTAAGCACTTCGACGCCATCATCGCCCCATTCCGCCTGGCGGTGCCCGGAGCCCTGCACTGATGGCGACGTACGCCGTCGGTGACCTGCAAGGTTGCCTGGAACCGCTGAAATGCCTGCTCGAGCAAGTCGCCTTCGACCCTGCCCGGGACAAATTGTGGCTGGTCGGCGATCTGGTCAACCGTGGCCCTCAGTCGCTGGAAACCTTGCGCTTCCTCTATAGCCTCCGCGAATCACTGGTGTGCGTACTCGGCAACCACGACCTGCACCTGCTGGCCGCCGGGCGTGACATCGAACGCCTGAAGAAAGCCGACACCCTGCGCGAGATTCTCGAAGCACCGGACCGCGCGGAACTGCTGGAGTGGGTGCGTCAGCAAAAGCTCATGCATTACGACGAGCAGCGCAACATCGCCCTGGTCCACGCCGGCATACCGCCCCAATGGTCGCTGCGCAAAGCCTTGAAGTGCGCCGCCGAAGTCGAAGAAGCCCTGCGCGACGACAACCGTTTCGCGCCCTACCTCGACGGGATGTACGGCAACGAACCGTTGAAGTGGGACAATGACCTCAAAGGCGTGACCCGCCTGCGCGTGATCACCAACTATTTCACCCGCATGCGTTTCTGCACCAGCGAAGGCAAACTCGACCTCAAGGGCAAGGAAGGCGTCGACACCGCACCGCCAGGTTATGCGCCGTGGTTCACCCACAAGGAGCGCAAGACCAAGGGCGTGAAGATCATCTTCGGCCACTGGGCTGCGCTCGAAGGCCAGTGCGACGAGCCAGGCATTTTCGCCCTCGACACCGGTTGCGTCTGGGGCGGAGCGATGACCCTGATGAACGTCGATACCCTTGAACGACTGCAGTGCAAATGCGACGACCATGGCCGCACCTTGCCGCCAGTCGCCCCTTCTATTTCCGAACAAACGTCAGCCGGCGCCCAGCGCTAGACTGCGCTTTCAGCCGAGCCACAGGAGCCCGCCATGAGCGAATTCAAACGCATCCCCCCAGAACAGGCCCAGGCCCTGCGCGAGCAAGGCGCGGTGGTCGTCGATGTTCGAGACCCTGCAACGTTCGCCGCGCTGCACATCAGTGGCTCGAAGCATCTGGACAATCATTCCCTGCATGCTTTCATTCAGGGCGCTGATCTGGACGCACCGACAGTCGTGGTCTGCTATCACGGCAATTCCAGCCAGGGCGCGGCGGCCTACCTGATCAGCCAGGGCTTTTCCGACGTCTACAGCATGGATGGCGGTTTTGAGCTGTGGCGTACGACTTATCCTTCGGAAACGGCGCAAGGCACTTCCGAATAATTTTTTTGTAACGCACAAGCCCCGGCTCCCGCGGGCTAGCGCGGTGGCAGACGAACGGTCTGCCACACATAATTACGTATCTCGCCTTTAACTCCCGAATTAGCAACTATCCTTAAGCGCAGGCCATCCAAAACAGGGGAGAGCCGGTACACCGGCGCGCGGATCATCGGGAGTAGCTTTCGGAGTCGTCAGCTCCGAAAGAGTTCTGGGGGGTAAACAGCGACTGCCTGTTCGGTTGCTGCCAGCATCGACTGAGTGATCCGGCGTCGGCTCCACGTATCGAGCGAGGTGACGTCATGAGTATCTTTAGCCACTTCCAACAACGCTTCGAGTCCACACGCCAGGAAGAACTCTCGCTACAAGAGTACCTGGAGCTGTGCAAAAAGGACCGCAGCGCCTACGTTTCCGCCGCCGAGCGTCTCTTGCTGGCCATCGGAGAACCGGAGCTGCTCGACACCTCGACCAACTCGAGGCTTTCGCGAATCTTTTCCAACAAGGTGATCCGCCGCTATCCGGCCTTTGAAGACTTCCACGGGATGGAAGAATGCATCGACCAGATCGTGTCGTATTTCCGCCATGCCGCTCAGGGCCTGGAAGAAAAGAAACAGATCCTCTACCTGCTCGGCCCTGTCGGTGGCGGTAAATCGTCCCTGGCCGAAAAGCTGAAACAGCTTATCGAGAAGGTGCCTTTCTACGCGATCAAAGGCTCGCCGGTTTTCGAATCGCCCCTGGGTCTGTTCAACGCCACTGAAGATGGCGCGATCCTCGAGGAAGACTTCGGCATTCCGCGGCGCTATCTCAATACCATCATGTCGCCATGGGCCACCAAACGCCTGGCCGAATTCGGCGGCGACATCAGCCAGTTCCGCGTGGTGAAACTCTACCCGTCGATTCTCAATCAGATCGCCGTGGCCAAAACCGAGCCGGGAGATGAAAACAACCAGGACATCTCGGCACTGGTGGGCAAGGTCGATATCCGCAAACTGGAAGAGTTCCCGCAAAACGACGCCGACGCCTACAGCTATTCGGGCGCACTGTGCCGGTCCAACCAGGGCCTGATGGAATTCGTCGAAATGTTCAAGGCGCCGATCAAGGTGCTGCACCCATTGCTGACCGCCACTCAGGAAGGCAACTACAACAGTACCGAAGGTCTGGGGGCGATTCCGTTTACCGGGATCCTGCTGGCCCACTCCAACGAATCGGAATGGCACACCTTCCGCAACAACAAGAACAACGAAGCCTTCATCGACCGGATCTACATCGTCAAAGTCCCGTACTGCTTGCGGGTCAGCGATGAAGTGAAGATCTACGACAAGCTCTTGTTCAACAGTTCGCTGGCCAAGGCCCATTGCGCGCCCGACACCCTGAAGATGCTCGCCCAGTTCACCGTGCTTTCACGCCTCAAGGAGCCGGAAAACTCCAACATCTACTCCAAGATGCGCGTGTATGACGGCGAGAACCTCAAGGACACCGATCCGAAAGCCAAGTCGATCCAGGAATACCGCGACAACGCCGGTGTCGACGAAGGCATGAACGGCCTCTCGACCCGCTTCGCGTTCAAGATTCTGTCGAAGGTCTTCAACTTCGATCCGCACGAAATCGCCGCCAACCCGGTGCACTTGCTGTACGTGCTGGAACAACAGATCGAGCAGGAACAATTCCAGGCCGAAACCCGTGAACGCTATCTGCGCTTCCTGAAGGAGTACCTGGCGCCGCGTTATATCGAGTTCATCGGCAAGGAAATCCAGACGGCCTACCTCGAGTCCTACAGCGAGTACGGCCAGAACATCTTCGATCGCTACGTGCTGTACGCCGACTTCTGGATCCAGGACCAGGAATACCGCGACCCCGAAACCGGCGAGATTCTCAACCGCGTAGCGTTGAACGAGGAATTGGAAAAAATCGAAAAACCGGCCGGCATCAGCAATCCGAAGGATTTCCGCAACGAAATCGTCAACTTCGTGCTGCGCGCCCGAGCCAACAACAACGGCAAGAACCCGACCTGGCTCAGCTACGAAAAACTGCGGGTGGTCATCGAGAAGAAAATGTTCTCCAACACCGAGGACCTCCTGCCGGTCATCAGCTTCAACGCCAAGGCCAGCAAAGAGGACCAGCAGAAGCACAACGACTTCGTCACACGGATGGTCGAGCGGGGTTACACCGACAAACAGGTACGACTGCTGTCCGAGTGGTACCTGCGGGTCAGAAAATCACAATAACCCGCTGCCGGTCAGACCGGTTGTCGTCAGCCAGAGACCTGTGTGCGCATTTTCTGTTACACAGGCCTCTGGAAGGTGTTCGAAAGTCGGTAGCGAGTTCAGGCAGCATCCAAAGCGCTTGGGGGAGCGTTGAACATCCCTTGGCCCCCGGTCCGATGCTGCATCACCGCTCGCCCCTTTCAGGACAGCTTCTAAGGAGCAGTCATGAGCTATGTGATCGACCGACGTCTCAATGGCAAGAACAAGAGCACGGTAAACCGTCAGCGGTTTCTGCGGCGTTACCGTGATCACATCAAAAAGGCGGTAGAAGAGGCGGTCAGCCGACGCTCCATTACCGACATGGAACACGGCGAACAGATCAGTATTCCCGGCCGCGACATCGACGAGCCGGTGCTTCACCACGGTCGCGGTGGCAAGCAGACCGTCGTGCACCCCGGCAACAAGGAATTTACCAGCGGCGAGCACATTGCCCGTCCGCCAGGAGGTGGTGGTGGCAGAGGCCCGGGCAAGGCCGGCAACTCAGGCGAAGGGATGGACGAGTTCGTCTTCCAGATCACCCAGGAAGAATTCCTCGAGTTCATGTTCGAGGACCTTGAGCTGCCGAACCTGGTCAAGCGTAACCTGACCGGCACCGACACCTTCAAGACCGTTCGTGCGGGCATCAGCAACGAGGGCAATCCGTCGCGGATCAACATCATCCGCACCTTGCGTTCGGCCCATGCGCGGCGCATCGCCCTGTCCGGCAGCAGCCGGGCGAAATTGCGCGAAGCCAAAGAAGAACTGCTGCGACTCAAGCGGGATGAACCGGACAACTTCGGCGATATTCAGGAAATCGAGGCCGAAATCGAAAAACTCAGCGCGCGCATCCACCGCGTTCCGTTCCTCGACACCTTCGACCTCAAGTACAACCTGCTGATCAAGCAACCCAACCCCAGCTCCAAGGCCGTGATGTTCTGCCTGATGGACGTGTCCGGCTCCATGACCCAGGCGACCAAGGACATCGCCAAGCGCTTCTTTATCCTGCTGTACCTGTTCCTCAAGCGTAACTACGAAAAGATCGATGTCGTGTTCATCCGCCACCACACCAGCGCCCGGGAAGTGGATGAGGAAGAGTTTTTCTACTCCCGCGAAACCGGCGGCACCATCGTTTCCAGCGCCTTGAAACTGATGCAGGAGATCATGGCCGAACGCTATCCGAGCAACGAGTGGAACATCTATGCCGCCCAGGCCTCCGACGGCGACAACTGGAATGATGACTCGCCGATCTGCCGCGATATCCTGATCAACCAGATCATGCCGTTCGTGCAGTACTACACTTACGTTGAGATCACCCCGCGCGAACACCAGGCCTTATGGTTCGAATACGAACGCATTGCCGAAGCCTTTTCTGACACTTTTGCCCAGCAACAACTGGTCTCGGCCGGGGATATCTATCCGGTCTTCCGTGAACTCTTCCAGCGCAGGTTAGTAACATGACCGCCAAAGAGCAGAAGCGCCAACCCATTTCCACCGGCTCCGAATGGACGTTCGAGCTGATCCAGGCCTACGACCGCGAAATCAGCCGTATCGCGGCTCGCTATGCACTCGATACCTACCCCAACCAGATCGAAGTGATCACCGCAGAGCAGATGATGGACGCCTACGCCTCCGTCGGCATGCCGCTGGGGTATCACCATTGGTCCTACGGCAAACACTTCCTCAGCACCGAGAAATCCTACTCTCGCGGCCAGATGGGACTGGCCTACGAGATCGTGATCAATTCGGACCCCTGCATCGCCTATCTGATGGAAGAAAACACCATCTGCATGCAGGCCCTGGTGGTGGCTCACGCCTGCTACGGGCACAACAGCTTCTTCAAAGGCAATTACCTGTTCCGCACCTGGACCGACGCGAGTTCGATCATCGATTATCTGGTGTTCGCCAAGCAGTACATCATGCAGTGCGAAGAACGCCACGGCATCGATGCGGTCGAGGACCTGCTGGATTCCTGCCATGCGCTGATGAACTACGGAGTTGACCGCTACAAACGCCCTTATCCGATTTCCGCCGAAGAGGAACGTCGTCGGCAAAAGGATCGGGAAGAGCATCTGCAGAAGCAGATCAACGATCTGTGGCGCACCATTCCCAAAGGCGCTGACAAATACAGCGACAAGGACAATGCGCGCTTCCCCGCCGAACCTCAGGAAAACATCCTGTACTTCATCGAAAAACATGCGCCTCTGTTGGAACCTTGGCAGCGCGAGATCGTGCGCATCGTGCGCAAGATCGCGCAGTACTTCTATCCACAACGCCAGACCCAGGTGATGAACGAAGGCTGGGCGACGTTCTGGCATTACACCCTGATGAACGACCTGTACGACGAAGGCCTGGTCACCGACGGCTTCATGATTGAATTCCTGACGTCCCACACCAGCGTGGTCTTTCAGCCAGGCTTCGACAGCCCGTACTACAACGGAATCAACCCCTACACCTTGGGGTTTGCGATGTACCGGGACATCCGGCGCATGTGTGAAGCACCCACCGAGGAGGATTACCGCTGGTTCCCGGAAATCGCGGGTACTGACTGGCTGTCGACCATCAAGTTCGCCATGAGCAGCTTCAAGGATGAGAGTTTCATTCTGCAGTACCTGTCACCGAAGGTGATCCGCGACCTGAAACTGTTCAGCATCCTCGATGACGACCAGAAGGACGACCTGCTGGTGCCGGCCATTCATGATGAAGATGGCTACCGCACCATCCGTGAAACCCTGGCAGCGCAGTACAACCTGGGCAATCGTGAACCCAACATCCAGATCTACAGCATCGATCGCCGGGGCGACCGCTCCCTGACCCTTCGTCACCAGCAACACGACCGCAAGCCACTGGGAGAATCCACCGAGGAAGTGCTCAAACACCTGCACCGTCTCTGGGGCTTCGACATTCACCTGGAAACCCTGCAAGGGGATCAGGTGATGAAAACCCACCATGTTCCGCCCAGAAGCGAGCACAGCGAAGGCGATTACGGCCGGCTGGACCTGGCTGTCATCCATCTTTGATCCTGTTTCGGCCTCCGGAAGTTCGACGCAACGGTTATTCTGTCGAGCTAACGGAGGTTTTTTATGCAGATTTATAAAGTTGGCGGCGCGATTCGTGATCGCCTGCTGGGCAAACCTGTCACCGATATCGACTGGGTGGTTGTCGGGGCCACCACCGAAGAAATGCTCGCCAAGGGCTTTCGCCCGGTGGGTGCGGACTTCCCGGTGTTTCTTCATCCCAAAAGCGGTGAGGAATACGCACTTGCCCGGACCGAACGCAAAAGTGGACGTGGCTATGGCGGCTTCACCTTTCACGCAAGCCCTGAAGTCACCCTTGAAGAAGACTTGATCCGGCGCGACCTGACAATCAACGCCATGGCCGAAGACGATCAGCAAAATCTGACCGACCCCTACCATGGCCAACGTGATCTTGAGGCACGTTTGCTTCGTCACGTTTCCCCTGCGTTCGCCGAAGATCCTCTCCGTGTTCTGCGTGTTGCGCGCTTTGCAGCGCGTTATGCGGAACTGGGTTTTACCGTCGCACCGGAAACCCTGGAACTGATGCGCGAGCTCAGCGAGTCAGGAGAACTCGAAGCGTTGACGGCAGAACGCAGCTGGAAGGAAATTTCCCGCGCACTGATGGAAGATCAACCACAAGTGTTCATCCAGGTGCTGCGCGACTGCGCCGCGCTGAAGGTGTTGATGCCGGAGGTCGACGCACTGTTCGGTGTCCCGCAACCTGAAGCTCACCATCCGGAAATCGACACGGGCGTGCACACCTTGAGCGTGCTCGAACAAGCCGCACTGCACAAACAACCGCTGACTGTGCGCTGGGCCTGCCTGCTGCACGACTTGGGCAAAGGACTGACGCCAGAAGAAGAATGGCCGCGGCACATTGCCCACGAACACAAGGGTCTCAAGCTGATCAAAGCGGTCAATGAACGCTTCAAGGCGCCGAAGGACTGCCAGGAATTGGCGCTGTTGGTGGGCCAGTATCACACCCATGGTCATCGCGCCCTGGAGCTCAAGCCTTCGACCTTGCTGGAGTTGCTGCAGAGTTTCGATGTTTACCGTCGACCGCAGCGATTCGAGGAGTTTATTGCGGCGTGTGAAATGGATGCTCGGGGGCGTAAAGGGCTGGAGCAGAGAAGTTATCCACAGGCGGATTATTTGCGCGGGGCGGCGAATGCGGCGCGGGGGGTGGCGGTTCAGCCGTTGCTGGAGAAGGGATTCAAGGGGCCGGAGTTGGGTGAGGCGATCAAGCGTGAGCGGCTAAAAGCGTTGAAGGCCTACAAAGAGGCGGCGCCGGCCTAAAAGCTTCGCGAGCAAGCCCGCTCCCACAGTTTGATTTGTGTACGACGCGGATCAAAATGTGGGAGCGGGCTTGCTCGCGAAGGCGTCATCCGCCTCACAGCAAATACGAGGGAGTCAGCGGCTCCCCGCGCCACTCAAATGCCACCGGCGCCAACACCTGATCAATCTGCGCTTCACCCCACAACGTTGCGAAGCTTTTGCCCACACCCGGATGCACGCGATCCGGCGCAATCAGCGCCAACGGCCACAACACAAAGGCATTTTTCAGAATCTCTGCCCTCGGCAAAATCAGGCCATCGAAGTTGCCCACGAGGTCGCCGAACAGCAAAACGTCGATATCCAGCGGCAAACCCTTTCGGTCCGGCGCATAGCGGCCATTGTCCGCCTCAATGAATTTCAACCGGCGGTCCAACTCCATCAGTGGCAGATCGGTGTAAGCCGACACCACGAAATTGAAGAACGGCCCGCTCTTGATCCCCACAGGCTGACTTTCGAACACCGCCGAGCAGTGAATATCCACGAGAAAACCCGCCAGGGCTTCCAGGCCGGCCTGCAAATGGGTTTCGCGCTCGATATTGCTACCGAGCCCGAGATACACCTGAGTCAGCGACATCCGCGCTCGATCTCCACGCCCACACCACCGGTGGCCGCCGGGACGGCACCTGGCTTGGTCAGTTTGAGGCGCATCCAGGTGATGTTGAATTCGCTCATCAGCACTTCCACAAGACGCTCTGCAAAGGTTTCGACCAGCTGGAACTGCGCCTGCTCGGCAAAGGCCTGGATGCGTGACGAAACGCTCGCATAATCGAGCGCCAGGGTCAGGTCGTCACCGGCGGCGGCCGGGCGATTATCCCAGGCGAAGCTCAGATCAAGCCGCAGGCACTGTCGGATGCCTCGCTCCCAGTCGTAGGCACCGATAACAGTGTCGACTTCCAGGCCCTCGATAAACACTCTGTCCAAGCACTCTTCTCCGCTGCACGACAAGGGCGCAATGCGCCGTTAGAATCAGGGCGTCCTCGCCCGGAATAGTTAGCATGTTTTGGTTACTGGCGACCTTCGCCTACCTGCTCGGCTCTCTGTCCTTCGCCATTTTGCTCAGCCGCCTGACCGGTAACCCCGATCCGCGAATGAGTGGCTCGGGCAATGCCGGTGCCACCAACATGTTACGCCTGGCCGGCAGGAAGCTCGCCATCCTGACCTTGGTCGGCGACCTCTGCAAAGGCCTGCTGCCGGTATTGATCGCAGGCGTTGCGGGCCTTTCGCTGCAAGAACAGGCCTGGATCGGCGTTTGCGCCGTCATCGGTCACCTGTTCCCGCTGTACTTTCGCTTTCGCGGCGGCAAGGGTGTCGCCACCGCCGCGGGAATGTTACTGGGCCTTTACCCGCCTGCGGCCCTGCTGGCGGTCTGTGCGTGGCTGCTGACGTTCTCCCTGACCCGCACCAGCTCACTCGCCGCCCTGATCGCCACACCGCTGACCCTGCCGTTGCTGGCTTGGCAAGAACCGGCGGCATTGCTGCCCATGAGCGCGCTCACGGGCCTGATCGTCTGGCGCCATCGTGGCAATCTACGCGACCTGTTTGCCGGGCGCGAACGGCATTTTTAACTGCCGGACGTGAACGCCGCTCATCACAGGCCCGACAATTGCTCCATCGGCCAGCGCGCCTGCACGCTGATCGCCAGGCTTTCGTGCTGACCGGCCTGCAAGCGCTGGCAGCCGGCGAACGCGATCATCGCGCCATTGTCGGTGCAGAACTCCGGACGGGCGTAAAACACATCGCCCTTCAGGTCGCCGAGCATTTTCTCCAAAGAAGATCGCAACGCCTTGTTCGCGCTGACGCCGCCAGCGATCACCAGACGCTTCATGCCCGCCTGTTTCAGGGCACGCTTGCACTTGATGGTCAAAGTCTCCACCACGGCCTGCTGGAACGCCAGCGCGATGTCGCAACGGGCTTGCTCGCTGTCGTCCCCGGCGCTGACGCTCTGCTGCCAGGTGTTCAAGGCAAATGTCTTCAGGCCGCTGAAACTGAAAGCCAGGCCCGGGCGGTCGCACATCGGACGCGGGAAGGTGAAACGTCCTGCAACGCCCTGCTCCGCCAGACGAGCGATTTCCGGACCGCCCGGATAATTCAGCCCCATCATCTTCGCCGTCTTGTCGAACGCTTCACCGGCGGCATCATCAAGGGTCTCGCCCAAGAGCGTGTATTGACCGATCCCGTCGACCTGAACCAGCTGCGTATGACCGCCGGACACCAACAAAGCGACGAACGGGAATTCTGGCGGTTTCGACTCCAGCATCGGCGCCAGCAAATGACCTTCCATGTGATGCACGCCAAGGGCCGGAATACCCCAGGCAAAGGCCAGCGCCTGAGCACAGGAAGCCCCTACCAGCAAAGCACCGACCAGCCCGGGACCCGCGGTGTAGGCGATCGCATCGATCTCGGTCGGCACGCAGCCGGCCTCGGCCAGCACCTGACGAATCAAGGGCAGCATGCGTTTCACGTGATCGCGCGAGGCCAGCTCCGGCACCACACCGCCATAGGCGCGGTGCAGGTCGATCTGACTGAACAGCGCGTCGGCCAGCAGGCCGCGTTCACTGTCATATAATGCGACGCCGGTTTCGTCGCAGGAAGTTTCTAATCCCAGTACTAGCATGGGTTTGCGCCTTGTTTAGGCTGAATTCGAAGGCGCGCATAATAGTCGCCATGGGATGCCCCGACTAGCGGTTTTCGATCAGAGGCTTTGCATTCCGAGCGATGAGGGGTTAACATCCGCAACCCTTAAAAACCGACGTCTTCAAGTGCTCTTTTGCCGCGAGGATGTTGACCCCGGTAATGAATGAAGGTAGCTCTGGATGCCAGCCGTCAAAGTAAAAGAGAACGAACCCTTCGACGTAGCTCTGCGTCGTTTCAAGCGCTCCTGCGAAAAAGCCGGTGTACTGGCTGAAGTTCGTAGCCGCGAATTTTACGAGAAGCCAACTTCTGAGCGTAAGCGCAAAGCAGCAGCCGCTGTTAAGCGTCACGCCAAGAAAGTTCAGCGCGAACAGCGCCGCGCCGTTCGTCTGTACTAATACACAGACGATCGTAGCAAGCTTCTGCCAAGCCCGGCCCTCAGCCGGGCTAATGGCATTTGCGGAAAACGCTTGATGCTTCACCGTCAAAGCCGCACACGCGACCGAGACAAACCTGCTTCACAGCGTCAGACCTGGCTCTTTTGCCAGCGGTGCACGTCTTTTCTGACGAGCCTTCCAAGGCTACTGACGAGCACACCCACTGATTCCTCTCACGACGATCAGCCCAAGGCACCTTCTTGCGTGCCCGCTTATGAGCTATCCGGGGCCATCGACTGGCCGCAGCGGATTCAGCGAAACACTTTCAAATAGTCGAATACTGATTGGTATTAACGTCAGTTGATTTTCGGCAGATACACTTCCCGACAGCGATTACGCAGACGACACTGGTCGAGCCGCACATTTTGCGTGCCTCAAATTACGACCCGTATTCGGCCGCCCTTCGTTTCGGGTCCATTTCAGCGCAGATGACGAGAACGCCATGGCCGGGCTAATTCCCCAGAGCTTCATTGACGACCTTCTGAACCGCACCGACATCGTCGATGTGGTCAGCTCGCGCCTGCAACTGAAAAAGGCCGGCAAGAATCACACCGCCTGCTGCCCGTTTCACAAAGAGAAAACCCCCTCCTTCAGCGTCAGCCCCGACAAGCAGTTCTATTACTGCTTCGGCTGCGGCGCTGGCGGTAACGCTCTCGGCTTCATGATGGACCACGACAACCTGGACTTCATCCAGGCTGTCGAAGAACTCGCCAAAGCCGCCGGCATGGAAATCCCCCGCGAAGAAAGCGGCCGGCCGCACAAACCGCGGCAGCCGACTGATTCGCCGCTGTACCCGCTACTTACCGCCGCCGCCGATTTCTACCGCCAGGCACTGAAAAGCCATCCATCGCGCAAAGCCGCTGTGGATTATTTGAAGGGTCGCGGGTTGACCGGCGAAATCGCCCGGGACTTCGGCCTCGGCTTCGCTCCGCCCGGCTGGGACAATCTGTTCAAGCATTTGAGCAGCGACACCCTGCAACAAAAAGCCATGGTCGATGCCGGCCTGCTGATCGAGAACGCCGAAACCGGCAAACGCTATGACCGCTTCCGCGATCGCGTGATGTTTCCGATCCGAGACAGCCGCGGGCGAATCATTGCTTTCGGTGGCCGCGTTTTGGGTGATGACAAACCGAAATACCTGAACTCACCGGAAACTCCGGTATTCCATAAGGGCCAGGAACTCTACGGTCTTTATGAAGCGCGTAAAAATAACCGCAACCTCGACGAAATCATCGTCGTCGAAGGCTACATGGACGTCATCGCCCTCGCCCAGCAAGGTCTGCGCAACGCCGTCGCCACGCTAGGCACCGCCACCAGCGAAGAGCACTTGAAGCGACTGTTTCGTGTCGTGCCCAACGTACTGTTCTGCTTCGACGGCGACCAGGCTGGCCGTAACGCCGCGTGGCGGGCGCTGGAAGCCACACTGCCCTGCCTGCAAGACGGGCGACGGGCGCGCTTCCTGTTTCTGCCCGAGGGCGAAGACCCGGATACGCTGGTCCGCTCCGAGGGCACCGACGCGTTCCGCGCGCGAATCAATCAGCACGCACAGCCACTGGCGGATTATTTCTTCCAGCAACTGACCGAGGAATCCGATCCGCGCTCGCTCGAAGGTAAGGCCCACATGGCCACCCTCGCCGCACCACTGATCGACAAGGTTCCGGGTGCGAACCTGCGCATTCTGATGCGCCAGCGCCTGACCGAAATCACCGGACTGAGCGGTGAAGCCGTGAGCCAACTGGTGCAAAGCGCACCGCAGGAAGCGCCACCGGCCTACGATCCGGGCATCGATTACGACGCCATGCCGGACTACAGCGACTACCATCAGCCCCAGGCACAAGAGATGTATGTGCCGCAGCAGGAATGGACGCCGAAGAAATCCGGCGCCGGCGGCAAGAAATGGGACAAGAAACCCTGGGACAAGAACGGCAAACGCGGCGGTGATCGTGATAAACAGAGCGCCCCCCGCACACCGATTGCCGTGGAAGCCCCGACTCTGATCGCGCTTCGCACGCTCATTCATCACCCGGAACTGGCTGGCAAGGTGGAAACCGCCGATCACTTCGCGAATGAGAGCAACACCTACGCGCAACTGCTGGTGGCCCTGATCGAGGCCGTGCAAAAAAATCCTAAGCTAAACTCAATTCAGTTAATGGCCCGCTGGCACGGGACCGAGCAGGGACGTCTTCTCAAAGCTTTGGCGGAAAAGGAGTGGCTGATTGAAGGCGACAACCTTGAACAACAGTTTTTAGACACCATTACTAGGCTATCAGCAGGTCAACACACGGATAGCCTTGAAGCACTTATCAGAAAAGCAAGGCAACCGGGATTGACCGCAGAGGAAGCAAATCAGATAGCAAATCAGATGCGCGACCTATTAAAACGCAATAAGGCTGAACCAAACCCGACCTCAACTGGCGCGTGAGGTCATAGCTCAGGTATAATCCTCGGCTTGTTTTTTGCCCGCCAAGACCTTCAGTGGATAGGGTGTTATGTCCGGAAAAGCGCAACAGCAGTCTCGTATCAAAGAGTTGATCACACTTGGTCGTGAGCAGGGCTACCTGACTTACGCGGAGGTCAACGACCACCTGCCGGAGGATATTTCAGATCCGGAACAGGTGGAAGACATCATCCGCATGATCAATGACATGGGGATCAACGTATTCGAGGTTGCGCCAGATAAGGATTCCCTTATGCTGGCCGACGCCGATACCGACGAAGCCGCGGCCGAAGAGGCAGCAGCAGCGTTGGCAGCGGTCGAGACCGACATTGGTCGCACCACCGACCCGGTGCGCATGTACATGCGCGAAATGGGTACGGTAGAGCTCCTCACACGTGAAGGCGAAATCGAAATCGCCAAACGTATTGAAGAGGGCATCCGCGAAGTGATGGGCGCAATCGCGCACTTCCCTGGCACGGTTGACCATATTCTCTCCGAGTACACTCGCGTCACCACCGAAGGTGGCCGCCTGTCCGACGTCCTGAGCGGTTATATCGACCCGGACGACGGCATTGCGCCGCCTGCTGCAGAAGTGCCGCCGCCAGTCGATCCGAAAGCCGCTCCAGCTGCCGACGACACCGACGACGATGACGCCGAAGCAACGGATGACGAAGAAGAAGCCGAAAGCGGTCCGGATCCGATCATCGCGGCACAGCGCTTTGGCGCTGTCTCCGATCAGATGGAAATCACCCGCAAGGCGCTGAAAAAGCACGGTCGCAACAACAAGGCTGCTATCGCCGAACTGTTGGCGCTGGCCGAGCTGTTCATGCCGATCAAACTGGTGCCGAAGCAATTCGAAGGCCTGGTCGAGCGTGTTCGCAGTGCCCTGGATCGTCTGCGTCAGCAAGAGCGCGCGATCATGCAACTGTGCGTTCGTGATGCCCGCATGCCGCGTGCCGATTTCCTGCGCCAGTTCCCGGGCAATGAAGTCGACGAAAGCTGGACCGATGCGCTGGCCAAAGGCAAAAGCAAATACGCTGAAGCCATTGGTCGCCTGCAGCCGGACATCATTCGTTGCCAGCAGAAGCTGACCGCGCTGGAAACCGAAACCGGTTTGACGATCGCCGAGATCAAGGACATCAACCGTCGCATGTCGATCGGTGAGGCCAAGGCCCGCCGCGCGAAGAAAGAGATGGTTGAAGCGAACTTGCGTCTGGTGATCTCCATCGCCAAGAAGTACACCAACCGTGGCCTGCAATTCCTCGATCTGATCCAGGAAGGCAACATCGGTCTGATGAAAGCGGTAGACAAGTTCGAATACCGCCGCGGCTACAAATTCTCGACTTATGCCACCTGGTGGATCCGTCAGGCGATCACTCGCTCGATCGCCGACCAGGCCCGCACCATCCGTATTCCGGTGCACATGATCGAGACGATCAACAAGCTCAACCGTATTTCCCGGCAGATGTTGCAGGAAATGGGTCGCGAACCGACCCCGGAAGAGCTGGGCGAACGCATGGAAATGCCTGAGGACAAGATCCGCAAGGTATTGAAGATCGCTAAAGAGCCGATCTCCATGGAAACCCCGATCGGTGATGACGAAGACTCCCATCTGGGTGACTTCATCGAAGACTCGACCATGCAGTCGCCAATCGATGTTGCTACCGTTGAGAGCCTTAAAGAAGCGACTCGCGAAGTCCTGTCCGGCCTCACTGCCCGTGAAGCCAAGGTTCTGCGCATGCGCTTCGGTATCGACATGAATACCGACCACACCCTCGAGGAGGTTGGTAAGCAGTTCGACGTGACCCGTGAACGGATTCGTCAGATCGAAGCCAAGGCGTTGCGCAAGCTGCGCCACCCGACGAGAAGCGAGCATTTGCGCTCCTTCCTCGACGAGTGATCACAAAACCCCCGGCCCAGGCCGGGGGTTTTGCTTTGTACAGATAAAATCCCCCGCACTTCCCTCCCGCCGAATAGCCCGTCTACACTCGAAGCATTCCCCGAGCCATAACGAGACCGTTATGCCCAGACTGCCGACCGTGCTTTTTTTGCTGTCGCTGATGACCTGGACCGCAACGGCTGGCGCGCTGACTCTGACCGACGAAGAACGTAGCTGGCTGGCGGCCCACCCGGACTTGCGCCTGGGTGTCGATGCGTCATGGCCCCCCTTTGAGTTTCGCGATGAGCAGGGCCGCTACCAAGGCCTGGCGGCAGACTACATCGACCTGATCCGCCAACGCCTGGCCATCAAGCTCACGCCCATCGAACCCGTGAGCTGGACGGCTGTTCTCGAACAGGCCAAACAGGCCAAACTAGACTTGTTACCGGGCATCATGTCGACCCCGGAACGCCAGACATACCTGTCTTTTACTCGTCCTTACCTGGACTTTCCGATTGTCATCCTTGCCCACGTCGGTGGCCCTCAGCCGCGCAAACTCGAAGAGCTGTACGGCCTGAAAATCGCCGTGGTGGAAAACTACGCGCCCCATGAATTGCTGCGCACCCACCATCCCGATCTGAACCTGGTGGGCATGCCCAACGTCAGCTCAGCCTTGCAGGCACTGGCGACCGATGAAGTGGACGCGGTGGTCGGCGATCTCGCCTCCAGCGTCTGGAGTCTGCGTCAGCTCAAGCTCGACGGGCTCTATGTCAGCGGCGAGACGCCCTATCGCTATCAACTGGCCATGGGCGTGCCCCGGGACAACAAGATCCTGGTCGGCATTCTGGACAAAGTCCTGGCGGACATGACCCCGGACGAAATCAACACCATCCAGGAGCACTGGGTCGGCAACGTTCTCGATCATCGAACATTCTGGTCCGATCTGCTGGTGTATGGCCTGCCGGGTTTGCTGATACTCGTCACAGTGCTGGCGGTGGTCATTCGGATCAACCGCCGCCTGAGTTCGGAAATCGCTCGCCGCGTCGATCTGGAACAGGAACTGCGCAGCAGCGAGTACCATTATCGCGGGCTGGTGGAGAGCCTTTCGGCCATTGCCTGGGAAGCGCGGATCACCGATTTCACCTACAGCTATGTGTCGCCCCACGCCGAAGAATTGCTCGGCTACCCCCTGGCCCATTGGCTGATTCCAGGCTTCTGGCGCAACATCATCCACCCCGCCGACCTGACCCGTGCCCAGACCTTCTGCGATCACGAAGTTTTGGCGGGACGCGATCACAGCCTCGATTACCGGGTCATCACTGCCGATGGCCGCTGCATATGGGTGCGCGACATCGTCAGCCTGATCGAGCACGGCCATGAACCGGTGATGCGTGGCCTGATGATCGACATCAGCGAGGCCAAGCGCACCGAAGAGGCGTTGCGCCTGTCGGAACAGAAGTTTGCCTCGGTATTCCAGCAATGCCCGGACATCCTGGTCATCGCGCGACTCTCTGACGGTTGCCTGCTGGAGGTCAACGAAGCATTCGAAGAACAGATCGGGCTCAAGGCAGAAGACGTCTTAGGCCAGACGGCCACCGACCTGAACATCTGGGGCATTCCTGGCGTCGGGCCGGGTTTGCTACAGCGCTTGCAGGCCGGCAGCATCCGTAACCTGGAGATGCCCTTTCGCCGCAATAATGGCCAGGTGTTTACCGGCCTGATCTCCGCCGAGCCTTTCGACCTCGACACGACGCCCGCGCTGGTAGTGGTTGTGCGGGATATCAGCCAGCTCAAGGAAACCCAGCAACAGCTGCAAACCTCCGAAGAAAAATTCGCCAAGGCCTTCCACGCCTCCCCCGACGGGTTGCTGATATCCCGGCAGAGCGACGGTTTGCTGCTGGAGGTCAACGAGGGTTTCAGCCGCATTACCGGTTTCAACAGCGCGATGTCCGTGGACCGCTCGGCATTGGAGCTGGGGATCTGGGTCAATCTCAACGAACGCAAACAGATGCTCGACCTGCTGCATCGGGACGGTTTCGTCCGCGACTTCAGTTGCCATATTCGCCGCAGCGACGGGCAGATCCGCCTTTGTGAGGTGTCCAGCCGTCCGCTGCCGATCGGCGATGAAGATTGCATGCTGACCATCGCCCGGGACATCACCGAGCGGCACTTGATGCAGGAAAAACTGCAACAGGCGGCGACTGTGTTCGAGAGCACTGCCGAGGGCGTGTTGATCACTGACACCCAGCAACACATCAGCGCGGTCAATCGCGCCTTTACCGAAATCACCGGCTACAGCGAAAGTGAGGCACTGGGCCACACCCCTCGCCTGCTCGCCTCGGGCCTGCATGACAGTGCTTTCTATGCGGCCATGTGGCATCAACTGACGGCCGAAGGTCATTGGCAAGGCGAGATTTCCAACCGACGCAAAAACGGCGAGTTGTACCCGAGCTGGCTGACCATCAGCGCCGTGCGCAACCGCGAAAAGTTCATCACCCACTTTGTCGCCGTGTTCGCGGACATTTCCAGCCTCAAGCACGCGCAGGCCAAACTCGATTACCAGGCGCACCACGACCCGCTGACGGGCTTGCCGAACCGCACGCTGTTCGAGAGCCGATTGCTGACCGCACTCAACAACCAGCAGGAAAACGGTGGCCAGGGCGCCGTGCTATTCCTCGATCTGGACCGCTTCAAACACATCAACGACAGCCTCGGCCACCCGGTCGGCGACCTGCTGCTCAAGGGCATCGCCGTGCGCCTCAAGGACCAGTTGCGCGACATCGACACCGTGGCACGCCTCGGTGGCGACGAATTCATCATCCTGTTGCCCGGCCTGCAACAGTCCAGCGATGCCGACAACATTGCCACCAAACTGCTCAACTGCTTCTCTGCACCGTTCCAGGCCGGCGAGCATGAGTTCTTCATCAGTGCCAGCATTGGCACCAGCCTGTATCCCAAGGACGGCTGTGACGTCGCCACACTGGTCAAGAACGCCGACGCGGCGATGTACCGCTCCAAGGCCAAGGGCCGCAACCGGGTCGAAAGCTATACCCGCGATCTGACCGCTCAGGCCAGCGAGCGGGTCGCACTGGAACATGAACTGCGCCGCGCCATCGAGCGCAATGAACTGTTGCTCCACTACCAGCCGAAAATCAGCCTGGAAGACAATCGCCTGGTGGGTGCTGAAGCCCTCATCCGCTGGCACCACCCGACCTTCGGTGCCGTGCCGCCAGAGCATTTCATTCCCTTGGCCGAAGAGAACGGGATGATTCTGCAAATCGGCGACTGGGTGCTCGAGACTGCTTGCCGACAGATGTACGAATGGAACCTGACTTACGAATGCCTCGGCCCGTTGTCGGTCAACCTCGCCGGCGCGCAACTGCGCCAGCCCAACCTGCTCGGCCGGATCGAGCAACTGCTCAAGGACAACGCTCTTCAGCCCGGATTATTGCAACTGGAAATTACCGAAAACTTCATCATGAGCCAGGCCGAGGAAGCGCTGGCGGTACTGCATCAACTCAAACACCTGGGCGTGCAACTGGCCATCGATGACTTCGGCACTGGTTATTCATCCCTGAGTTACCTCAAGCGCCTGCCGCTGGACATCCTCAAGATCGACCAGTCGTTCGTCCGCGGCCTGCCGGATGATCCCCATGACGCGGCGATTGTTCGCGCGATCATCGCGCTGGGCCGCAGCATGCAATTTACTGTCATTGCCGAGGGTGTCGAGACCTTCGCGCAGCAGCAATTCCTCGCGCAGGAAGGCTGCGAACAGATCCAGGGTTACATCGTCAGCCTGCCCTTGCCGCCGGACGAATTCGCCGCGACGTTTCTTCGTATAGCCGTATCGGATTTTTCGGATAGCACAGCCGAGAAACCGTCGCTATAATCCGCGGCCTACTGAGGGCCTATAGCTCAGTTGGTTAGAGCAGAGGACTCATAATCCTTTGGTCCACGGTTCAAGTCCGTGTGGGCCCACCAAACAAAAAAGCCGCGCTCAATGCGCGGCTTTTTCGTGTCTGAGTGGCTGGTTTTTTGTAGCACTGATTTTTGAGTCGCTCAGTTCGCAAAGTTTTCGATCTTTACCTGTCCCTCAGGAAAGGTCGCGATGATTTCCAGCTCACCACCCATCGCGCGTATGTAGTTGCGCAAAGTGCTGATGTACATGTCAGTGCGTCGCTCCATCCTGGAAATCGCCGCCTGATTGACATGCAGTGTCTTGGCCAGCGTTTCCTGGCTCAGCTCTTGGGCCTTACGCAGCTCATGCAGGGGCATTTCTTTCAGGTGCTGGTGGAACAGCCGCTCTGCGTTAGCGCGGGACTCTGGCGTCATACGAGCTTGAAGTTCAGCAAATTTTTTAGCCATCGTTACGGCCCTCTTTACTCAATATTTCCAAATGTTCGTCATACAATTTTTCCGCAAGCGGGACATGCACTTCATACCAACGGTTCTGACCGGTTTTGTTGCCTCCGATTAAAAGCAACGCGCATCGCCGTGGATCAAACGCATAGAGCACGCGGTAGGGTCGACCCGCATGCTGGACCCGCAGCTCTCGGAGATGCCCCAATCGCGAGCCCTTAATGTCGCTGCTATGGGGATAACCCAAACCCGGCCCGAAGAACCCCAGTAAATCAACGCAGGCCGACACCGAGGCTTGCTCCTTCGCATCCAACCCTTCCCACCACCCTTCAAACTCATCGGTGTATTCAATCTCCCAGCCCATACCAATATGCCACCCAAGGAATATGATCTCAAGGGAATAACTCTAGGCTTTAGCGGCCATGCGACCACCTTGGTTGCCAATGAAATTGTTAACGGTGGTTTCTGTTTGGATCTGGGTGTTCGGCGCGTGGCGTTTAGCGGTGTTTACTTAAAGTGTCGGAATATCGGATGACGCCCGCAGACCTTGTAGGCAAACTCCGAATCGTGTTTTGTGGGCACTTTGATGCCTTGTTGCGCCTTTCTTCGACGGGATAGGCTCCAGACGTCGCTGACCATTCAGCGATCGGGCTTGGAAACCTGTCGAAATTCATCGCAACAGCACCGCTTCAGGAATGACAACTTTAAAGCTTGCGCTCTTGATTTATGGCGGCTGTGCGCGGGACGTCTTCGGACGTGCCGGTTTCCTAATTTCCCGGTTTTCCAACCTGCGCATAGCCGTCACCCATTCGCTTGGAAACGAATGCGACGGCACTTCAAATTAGGAGTTTCAACATGACAAAAACAAACCCGCTCCACCCCTCAGAACTACAAACCATCGGCCTCACCCCCTTCATCTACTGCTCAAACCAGGCGCTGTTCCGTGTCGGTCGCGGCGTCCCCCTTGCCGATGCTCTGGCCCAAGCCTCCAATCTATTGTTTCTCGCCAAGGAACTGACCATGGACGCTGCTTACGCCAAAGACACCGACCGCCACGCCTGGGCGGCGCATTACCTGACGTCGATGAGCAAAGCCGTGGTCGATGATGTAATGAAGGTGCTGGAGCGCGGACCTGATCGAGCCGAGTCGAAGTCCACAAAATAGCGGCAGATTGCCCGTGGAATGAGCCCCGAAATTTCGGGGCTTTCACAGGATGACCGGTGATGCGCTGTCTTACGCCTACACACCCAACGCGGGAATACCCCGCACTAGCGGCAACCGCTCTAGCATCTCACGCGTAAAAACCACCTCATACGTATCCGCCGCCTGCCCCCACTGCTCCACGATGAACATGCGGTCGACCAGCAGCAATGCCAGTTCGGTGATCGTAACCGCCAGATCCTCGACGATGGTTTGAGTCCGAGCCCACAAAGGGTCGGTAATCGCTTTCAGCTCAGCAGTAATACGCTCGGACGACGCGGGGTCCGTAGCGGGATAAGTGATGTTGCGCAGCAGGTTCTGTAACTCTTTGACTTTCGCGTAATCCTGCTCGGCCCCTAAGGCGCCTTTCAAGATGGCAATGGCTTTCGACCTATCGACGCGTTTGCCGGAGGAAAGTGTTGGAGGTAATGTCTGCGCCATAGCGCCAGCCAGGAGGACTATCATCCGATTCTCCAGGTGTGTCTTCATCGCTTCCAACGTATGAATGGGCCGCGCCAATGTGATGGAAGCCCCTCCTTGATGCCGCAAGTCCATGGTCACGGACAAGGTGACGCCACCGGTTTCGAACCCCAACGCGCGAGCCGTTACGTAGTGACCCATTTCGTGATGGGCAATCTGCACCGCACGATCGCGCACAAGGGTCGGCATGTTCGTCGTCATTTCATCGCCCCCCCGATTCCTCGACTTTGCCTGCCAGTTCCCAGCCCCACATTAACGGTACTGAGCCTAGATCAAGCATCCACTGTGCAGGATGTGCCTGTAACATATTGAACCATTGATCTGTCCCGCTGGAGCCAACCCTTGCCTGACACCCGCCCGCCCGTTCTTGACGAAATCGACCGCCAATTGATCGCGGCCCTGCAGATCAATGCCCGCGAAAGCGTGGCCATGCTCGCCCGGCAACTGGGCATCGCTCGCACCACTGTGACTTCGCGGTTGGCGCGACTGGAAAAGGCCAAGGTCATCACCGGTTATGGCGTGCGTTTGGGGCAACGGGTGGTGGATGGCGGGTTGCAGGCGTATGTGGGGATTACTGTCCAGCCGCGTTCCGGCAAGGAAGTGTTACGGCGGTTAAGTGCGATGGCACAGGTGCAGCAGTTGTGTGCGGTGAGTGGCGAATTTGATTATGTGGCGTGGTTAAGAACTGAATCGCCGGAGCAGCTGGATCAGTTGCTGGATCAGATCGGGAGTGTGGATGGGGTGGAGAAGACGACCACGTCGATCATTCTCAGCAGCAAGATCGATCGCGGCCAACCGGTTTAAACACAATTTTCATGTGGGAGCGGGCTTGCTCGCGAAAGCGGTGTGCCATTGAAAACTGAAGTAACTGACACACCGCTTTCGCGAGCAAGCCCGCTCCCACAGTGAACAGTGTGTATCGATAGATCGTCACTCTGATCAATTAATTAGCAAAACGACGACACATTGCGTCTTATTAACGTGTTCTACGCTCTCTAGAATGGCTGCCATCTTTTCCTATACTCAGACGCGCATCCCGCGTCCGGTCGCCAGCAAGGTCAGCCATGAACAAGAACAATCGCCATCCTGCAGACGGTAAAAAACCAGTCACCATTTTCGGCCCGGACTTTCCATTCGGCTTTGACGACTGGATCGAGCACCCGGCCGGCCTGGGCAGTATTCCTGCGCATAACCATGGCGCCGAAGTGGCGATCGTCGGCGCGGGGATTGCCGGTTTGGTGGCCGCGTATGAGTTGATGAAACTGGGCCTCAAGCCCGTCGTCTACGAAGCCTCGAAAATGGGCGGCCGTCTGCGCTCCCAGGCTTTCAACGGGACCGATGGCATTGTCGCCGAACTGGGCGGCATGCGCTTTCCGGTGTCGTCCACGGCGTTTTACCACTATGTCGACAAGCTCGGTCTCGAGACCAAACCCTTTCCCAATCCGCTGACGCCTGCCTCTGGCAGCACCGTGATCGACCTGGAAGGCAAAACCCACTACGCGCAGAAGCTGGCCGATCTCCCAGCACTGTTCCAGGAAGTGGCTGACGCCTGGGCCGACGCACTGGAGGCCGGCTCGCAGTTCTCCGATATCCAGCAAGCGATCCGCGACCGTGACGTACCGCGCCTC
Source organism: Pseudomonas sp. LBUM1670 (assembly GCF_059695695.1). Taxonomy (NCBI): domain Bacteria; kingdom Pseudomonadati; phylum Pseudomonadota; class Gammaproteobacteria; order Pseudomonadales; family Pseudomonadaceae; genus Pseudomonas; species Pseudomonas sp. LBUM1670. The sequence continues at coordinate 5,238,906 of NZ_CP166783.1, forward strand.
AAAGAGCTCTGGAACACTCTGGTTCCGCTGTGGGACGACCGCACCTTCTACGACTTTGTCGCCACCTCCAAAGCATTCGCCAAGCTCTCGTTCCATCACCGCGAAGTGTTCGGCCAGGTCGGTTTCGGCACCGGCGGCTGGGACTCGGACTTCCCGAACTCGATGCTGGAAATCTTCCGCGTAGTGATGACCAACTGCGACGATCACCAACATCTGGTCGTCGGCGGCGTCGAACAAGTGCCACAAGGCATCTGGCGCCATGTGCCGGAACGTTGCGTGCACTGGCCCGAAGGCACCAGCCTCAAGTCGCTGCACAGAGGCGCGCCACGTTCCGGGGTCAAAAAAATCGCTCACGCCCCGGACGGCCGTTTTGCGGTCACCGATAACAACGGCGACACCCGCGAATACGCGGCAGTACTGACCACCTGCCAGAGCTGGCTGCTGACCACCCAGATCGAATGCGACGAAACCCTGTTCTCGCAAAAGATGTGGATGGCCCTCGACCGCACCCGCTACATGCAATCGTCGAAAACCTTCGTGATGGTCGACCGGCCGTTCTGGAAGGACAAGGACCCGGAAACCGGTCGCGACCTGATGAGCATGACCCTCACTGATCGCCTGACCCGTGGCACGTATCTGTTCGACAACGGTGACGACAAACCCGGTGTGATTTGCCTGTCGTACTCGTGGATGAGCGATGCGCTGAAAATGCTTCCGCACCCGGTAGAAAAACGCGTGGAACTCGCGTTGAACGCGCTGAAAAAGATCTACCCGAAAGTCGACATTGCCGCACGGATCATCGGCGACCCGATCACCGTGTCCTGGGAAGCCGACCCGCATTTCCTCGGTGCGTTCAAAGGCGCCCTGCCCGGTCACTATCGCTACAACCAACGCATGTACGCGCATTTCATGCAGGACGACATGCCGGCCGAACAACGCGGGATTTTCATCGCGGGCGACGATGTTTCGTGGACGCCGGCGTGGGTCGAAGGCGCAGTACAGACCTCGCTCAATGCGGTGTGGGGCATCATGAAACACTTCGGCGGTGAAACTCACGCCGAAAACCCGGGTCCAGGAGATGTGTTCAACGAGATCGGTCCGATCGCCCTGCCCGAGTAAGAGGAATTCTAAATGCGCGTAGCCCTTTACCAATGTCCGCCGCTGCCGCTGGACGTCGCCGGCAATCTGCAACGCCTGCATCAACTGGCGCTGGAAGCGAAAGGCGCCGATTTGCTGGTGCTGCCGGAGATGTTCCTGACCGGCTACAACATCGGCGTCGATGCCGTCAGCGTACTGGCGGAGGTGCACAACGGTGAATCGGCGCAGCAGATCGCGCGCATTGCCAAGACTGCGGGGATCGCCATTTTGTATGGCTACCCCGAGCGCACGGAAGACGGGCAGATTTACAACGCCGTGCAACTGATCGACGCCAATGGCGAGCGCCTGTGCAACTACCGCAAGACTCACCTGTACGGCGACCTCGATCACTCGATGTTCAGCGCCGGGCAGGGTGATTTTCCGCTGGTGGAGCTTAACGGCTGGAAGCTCGGGTTCCTGATCTGCTACGACGTTGAGTTTCCGGAAAACGCGCGGCGTCTGGCGTTGGCCGGCGCCGAGCTGATTCTGGTACCGACGGCGAACATGATTCCTTACGACTTCGTCGCCGATGTCACCGTTCGCGCCCGCGCATTCGAAAACCAGTGTTATGTGGCGTACGCCAACTATTGCGGCAGCGAAGGTGAAATCCACTACTGTGGCCAGAGCAGCATCGCCGCGCCGGATGGCAGCCGCATCGCCCAGGCAGGCCTGGATGAAGCATTGATTGTCGGTGAGCTGGATCGTCAGTTGATGGTCAACTCCCGCGCCGCCAATCGCTATTTCCTCGATCGCCGCCCGGAGCTTTACGGCGAGCTGAACAAGCGCTGATCCATCGTTATCCGCTAGCATTAGCGCTTCTCTGTACTGGAAGTGCTCATGCCTGCGTTGAATCACCCTCGCCCCCACACTGAAACCCTGGCCAACGGCCTGCGGGTGACGCTGCGTCATGCCCCGAATCTGAAGCGCTGCGCGGCGGCGTTGCGGGTTGCTGCGGGCAGTCACGATGTGCCGCTGGCATGGCCCGGCCTGGCGCATTTTCTTGAGCACCTTTTGTTTCTGGGTACGGAGCGCTTTCCCGCGGAACAAGGGTTGATGGCGTACGTTCAAGGTCATGGCGGGCAGGTGAATGCGCAGACCAGCGAACGCACCACGGACTTCTTTTTCGAACTGCCACCTCAGGCGTTCAGCGGTGGGCTGGAGCGTCTGTCAGACATGCTCGCTCATCCGCGTATGAATCCGGACGAACAGCAGCGGGAACGGGAAGTGTTGCAGGCGGAGTTTGTCGCCTGGTCGCAGGACGCGACAGCGCAACAGCAACTGGCGCTGTTCGATGGACTTTCGCCGACTCATCCGCTGCGCGGGTTTCATGCCGGCAACCGTGACAGCCTGCCGGTGCCGCAGCCGGACTTTCAGCAAGCGCTGAAGGATTTCCATCAGCGGTTTTATCAGACCGGGCAGATGACGCTGAGCCTGGCCGGCCCGCAAAGCATCGAAGAGCTGAAGCAAATGGCGCTGAGTTTCGGCGCGGTGATTCCCATGGGAGAAAACGTCCCGCAACAGGCGTCTGTGCCGCTGATGGAATCTTCGGACGCCAATTATCAACAGGTGAGCGAGCGTCGGCTTGATCTGCTGTTTACCTTCGAATCGCTGCCCCCTTCGTCGACCGAAGCATTGACGTTTCTGTGCCATTGGTTGAACGTCGCGAAACCCGGCGGGCTGTTGGCTGATTTGCGCGCGTGCGCTTTGACTAAGCATTTGAAAGCCGAAACGCAGTATCAGTTTGCCGGACAAGCGATGCTGCACATCGAATTCACAACGACCGCACCGGCGAGCGTCCTGCGCGAGAAGCTGCTGGATTGGCTGGGCTTTTTTAACGCCCAGCAAGACTGGGCCAGTCTGCGTGACGAATACGCTGCCCTGCTTCAGCGCCAGCAACAAGTCAGCAGTGCGCTGAAACTGGCCCGACTCGACAGCGAACAGCTTGAAACCGGCTTATCCGAGCAAGGCGTTGTAGCGCTCAAAGACATCCTGAAGAAAATCGGCGCTGTGGATAACTTCAGCGGTGAATGGCAACTGCCGGCACCGAATCCGTTCTTGCGCGACGAAGCGCCGCTCCAAAATGCCGGGCTGATACGCGGGCAAACCAGCAAACACCGCGGTCTGCGAACATTTGCCCAGGATCGTTCGCGCAGCCGTCGCGAAAATTCTCCAATGCAATTCAGCCAGGCCTTGCCGGATAACACCGCTGAAGGCGCAATTTATTTGCGCTGGCGGCTCGAGGCCGAACCTCATCCCCGCCTTCAACAGCGCCTGGAAAACAGCCTGCAGCCACTGCGCGAGGATGCGCGTCAGGCGGGCGTCGACTTTTCCTTCAGCGCATCGGGCAATGAATGGTTGCTGAAAATGACGGGGCTGCAAGAACCGATGCCGACCGTCCTTGAGCATGCACTGAAAGAACTGACAAAACCTGACGGCGGTTTCTCACAGGAAGAACCGAAAAGCACTGCGCTGATCCCGATTAAACAACTGCTCAAGGCGCTGCCCGATCATTGCCTTGAGCACACCGGTGCCTCTGAAGACCTGCAGCAGCTATGGTCGAGTGCGCGCTGGGAAGGCCTGGCCACCGGCCTGTCGGCACAGACTCAAGCGGCGATGGGTTTGGCCCTGAGCCGCGTGCCCGGCGTGGCGGACACCCAACTGTCCCCGCCGTCCCCGATCAACTCACAGCGCCTGTGGACAACGCTCGACACCGAATCCAGCGAACATGCGTTGTTGCTGTTCTGTCCGACAGCCACCCAAGACATCTCCGACGAAGCCGCCTGGCGCCTGCTGGCACACGTCTGTCAGACGCCGTTCTATCAACGCCTGCGGGTTGAGCTGCAACTGGGCTATGCGGTGTTCAGCGCGCTGCGCCAGAGCCATGGGCAGACCGGGATGTTATTCGGCGTGCAATCTCCAAGCACCGCCCCCTTGAGTTTGCTGGAGCACATCGAACGCTTCCTGAGCGACCTGCCCGAGATGATCGACGGTATCGACGAAACGACGTTTATCGCCCAGCGCCAAGCGTTGGCGGATCAATTCGAAATGGCTGCATTACCTTTCGCTCAGGCTGCCGAACTGCTCTGGCAGGGCAAATTGACTGGCCGCTCGTCGGATTATCTGACGCAGCTGACCTTGTCGATTCTGGCCATCGACCGCTCCGCCCTGATCGCCGCCGCCCATCGACTGAACAACGCCGACGGTGGCTGGCGCTGCCTGGTCAGCAGTTCAGTACCGGAAGCGCCTTGGCAAGTGACAAAATGATCATTACCGATGGTGCAATTAGCTTTTTTCGAGAATGCAGGCCTCTCGCTCTGTAATTTTGAGTAACATAGCCACCTAACTATCTGAACATCTCCGGCTGGAGGTGGACTATATGTATAGGTCTCAACTATCTCATCACCCGAAGGAGCGCTCCCATGTCCTGGTCCAAACCTGCTTACACCGACCTGCGTATCGGCTTTGAAGTCACCATGTACTTCGCGAGCCGCTAAGTTCGTCCTGCCGTTCAGCGCCTCGGTTTGCCGAGGCGTTTTTATTTTCAGCGTTGAAATGATGGAGCACCCATGTTTGTCCAGATTTTAGGTTCCGCCGCCGGCGGCGGTTTCCCCCAGTGGAACTGCAACTGCGTGAACTGCGCAGGTTTTCGCGACGGGAGCCTGAATGCCGAGGCCCGTACCCAGTCATCCATCGCGATTTCCGATGACGGCGTGAACTGGGTGCTGTGCAACGCCTCGCCGGACATCCGTGCCCAGCTCCAGAGTTTTACCCCGATGCAACCGGGCCGCGCCCTGCGTGATACCGGCATCAGCGCGATCATCCTGATGGACAGCCAGATCGACCACACCACCGGCCTGCTCAGCCTGCGCGAAGGTTGCCCGCACAATGTCTGGTGCACCGACATGGTCCATGAAGACCTGAGCACCGGTTTCCCGTTGTTCAGCATGCTGTCCCACTGGAACGACGGGCTGAACTGGAACCGCATCGAACTTGACCGCAGCTTCACCATCCCGGCATGTCCGAGTCTGCGTTTCACCCCGTTGCCGCTGCGCAGCGCGGCGCCGCCTTACTCGCCGCACCGCTTCGACCCGCATCCGGGCGACAATATCGGGCTGATCGTCGAAGACCTGAACACCGGCGGCAAGCTGTTCTACGCGCCGGGCCTGGGCAAGGTCGACGCGCCGTTGCTGGAAATCATGGCCAGCAGCGACTGCCTGCTGGTGGACGGCACGATGTGGGACGACGACGAAATGCAGCGCCGTGGCGTCGGCACCCGCACCGGCCGGGAAATGGGTCACCTGGCGCAAAACGGCCCCGGCGGCATGCTGGAAGTGCTGGAGCAACTGCCAAAACAGCGCAAGGTGCTTATCCATATCAACAACACCAACCCGATTCTTGATGAAGATTCGCCGGAGCGTGCCGAGCTGGTTCGGCGTGATGTTGAAGTGGCGTATGACGGCATGAGTATTGTGCTGTAGCGGATGGCCCTTTCGCGAGCAAGCCCGCTCCCACAGGGACCGAGTCGTGTCGGATTTCCTGTACGCCACCGTCAACTGTGGGAGCGGGCTTGCTCGCGAAGGCGTCCGAACAGACAGCAACGAATCCACCGGTTTTTCCCCGGAGAACCGAAATGACTGACACACCGCTGTCCCCCGCCGAATTCGAAGCCGCCCTGCGCGCCAAGGGCGCCTACTACCACATCCATCACCCGTACCACGTGGCGATGTATGAAGGCCGGGCGACCCGCGAGCAGATCCAGGGCTGGGTCGCCAACCGTTTCTACTACCAGGTGAACATCCCCCTGAAGGACGCTGCAATCCTGGCCAATTGCCCGGACCGCGAGATCCGTCGCGAGTGGATTCAACGTCTGTTGGACCATGACGGCGCCCCCGGTGAAGACGGCGGCATCGAAGCCTGGCTGCGTCTCGGTCAAGCCGTCGGCCTCGACCCGGACCAACTGCGCTCACAGGAACTGGTGCTGCCCGGCGTACGATTCGCCGTGGACGCCTACGTCAACTTCGCCCGCCGGGCCAGTTGGCAGGAAGCCGCCAGCAGCTCGCTGACCGAGCTGTTCGCGCCGCAGATCCATCAATCGCGCCTCGACAGCTGGCCGCAGCATTACCCGTGGATCGACCCGGCCGGTTATGGGTATTTCCGCACCCGTCTGGGCCAGGCGCGCCGCGATGTCGAGCACGGTCTGGCGATCACGTTGCAGCACTACACGACGCGAGAAGGCCAGGAGCGCATGCTGGAAATTCTCCAGTTCAAACTGGACATTCTTTGGAGCATGCTCGATGCCATGAGCATGGCCTACGAACTGAAACGCCCGCCGTATCACAGCGTGACCGAACAACGGGTCTGGCACAAAGGAATCACCTTATGATTTTCGATCGCAGCAAGACCCCGACCTGGCGTCCCGGCTACCGCTTTCAGTACGAACCGGCGCAGAAAGGCCATGTGCTGCTCTACCCGGAAGGCATGATCAAACTCAACGAAAGCGCCGCGCTGATCGGCGGTTTGATCGACGGTGAGCGGGATGTCGCGGCAATCATCGCCGAACTGGACGCGCAGTTCCCCGGCGTGCCGGAGCTCGGTGATGACATCGAGCAATTCATGGAGGTCGCCCGTGCTCAGCACTGGATCGAACTTGCCTGATTCCGTGTCAGACACGTTACCGCCCAAACCGGAAATCGGCCTGCCACTGTGGCTGCTGGCCGAGCTGACCTACCGTTGCCCGCTGCAATGCCCCTACTGTTCCAATCCGCTGGACTTCGCCGAGCAGGGCAAAGAGCTGAGCACCGAGCAGTGGATCAAGGTGTTCCGCGAAGCGCGGGAAATGGGCGCGGCGCAATTGGGTTTTTCCGGCGGTGAACCGCTGGTGCGCCAAGACCTCGTCGAACTGATTGCCGAGGCGCGCAAGTTGGGTTTCTACACCAACCTGATCACCTCTGGCATCGGCCTCACCGAGCAGAAAATCAGTGATTTCAAGAAGGCCGGTCTGGACCACATCCAGATCAGCTTCCAGGCCAGCGACGAGCAGGTGAATAACTTGTTGGCCGGCTCGAAAAAGGCCTTCGCGCAGAAGCTGGAAATGGCTCGCGCGGTAAAGGCTCATGGCTATCCGATGGTGCTGAATTTCGTCACCCACCGGCACAACATCGACAAGATCGACCGGATCATCGAGTTGTGCATTGCCCTTGAGGCGGACTTCGTCGAGCTCGCCACCTGCCAGTTTTACGGCTGGGCGCAGTTCAATCGGGTCGGTCTGTTGCCGACCAGGGAACAACTGGTCCGCGCCGAACGCATCACCAATGAATACCGCGCCAAACTTGCCGCCGAAGGGCATCCGTGCAAGCTGATTTTCGTCACCCCGGACTACTACGAAGAACGCCCGAAAGCCTGCATGAATGGCTGGGGCAGTATTTTTCTTACAGTGACCCCGGACGGAACCGCCCTGCCCTGTCACGGCGCCCGACAGCTGCCAGTGCAGTTTCCCAATGTGCGTGACCACAGCATGCAGCACATCTGGTACGACTCATTTGGCTTCAACCGCTTTCGCGGTTACGACTGGATGCCCGAGCCGTGCCGCTCCTGCGACGAGAAAGAAAAGGACTTCGGCGGTTGCCGCTGCCAGGCGTTCATGCTCACGGGTGACGCCAGCAACGCCGACCCGGTGTGCAGTAAATCGGAACATCACGGCGTGATTCTGAAGGCCCGCGAAGAAGCCGGGCACGCGACCCAGACCATCCAACAACTGGCCTTTCGCAATGAACGAAACTCACGACTCATCGCCAAAAGCTGACCTCTTCAGCGCCGCCAAGGCCGTCGCTGCCGGTGTCGACTTCGCCGAATTGCAGGTCTGCCAGCATGGCTTGTTCTGGAACGAATACCGCCCCGAGGACGCCGCTTGCCGCATCTGGCATTGGCGTGACGGCCAAGCCCGTTGCCTGACGCCGATGGGTTTCAGCGTGCGCAGTCGGGTGTACGAATATGGCGGTGGAGCGTTTTGTCTGACAGATGACGGGGTGGTTTTCGTCAACGAGGCGGATCAGCAGCTGTATCGCCAATCGCTGAAGGGCGAAACGCCAGAAGTGCTGACATCCGGCGAATGCCGCTATGGCGACCTGCAATTTGCCAACGGGCAGATTCTGGCGGTTGAAGAGCATCGAGACCGGCATCGTCTGGTGGCCATCGATCTGGCGGACGGCGCGCGTCATCTTCTGGCCGAAGGAGCGGACTTTTATGCCGCGCCGACGTTGAGCCCTGACGCTCAACGGTTAGCCTGGATCGAGTGGAGCCGCCCGGACCAGCCATGGACCGCGACTCGCCTGATGGTCGCAAACCGCCAGGGCGCTCAAGCACGCTGTGTGGCCGGTGATGGTGTTCAGGAATCGCTGCAGCAGCCGCGATTCGATGACAGTGGTCGCCTGTATTGTCTGACGGATCGTGGCGGCTACTGGCAGCCGTGGGTGGAATCATCAGAAGGGCTGAGTCCTTTACCCAGCGCCGCGGCGGACCATGGGCCAGCACCCTGGCAGTTGGGTGGTTGCACCTGGCTACCCCTCAGTGAGAACACCTGCCTGGCGAGTTGGACGGAACGCGGATTCGGCCGACTGGGACTTTGCGGTGACACCCCTGAAGATTTCACCGGGGACTACAGCCGCTTCCGACATCTCGCACTGGATGAACGATTCATCTACTGCATCGCCGCTTCGCCGGTCAGTTCGTCCGCCGTGATCGCCATCGACCGCAAAACCCGACAGGTCAAGGTGTTGGCCGGGGGAATGGCACCGTTGCCCGCCGAGCAAATCAGCGTCCCGCAAACCCTGCGCTACCCGAGCGGTGCAGGCGAGGCTCACGGTTTCTTCTATCCGGCGATGACTGGAGACGCGAAACCGCCACTGGTGGTATTCATCCACGGCGGCCCGACATCTGCGTGCTACCCGATGCTCGATCCGCGCATCCAGTACTGGGCGCAGCGCGGCTTTGCCGTGGCCGACCTCAACTACCGTGGCAGCAGCGGCTACGGTCGGGCCTATCGCCAGGCGCTGCATTTGAGCTGGGGGGAAGTGGATGTGGAAGATGCCTGCGCGGTGGTCACCCACCTCGCCGAACGCGGGTTGATCGATGGCGACAAGGCGTTTATTCGCGGTGGCAGCGCCGGCGGCTACACCACGCTGTGCGCGTTGGCGTTCAAGAAGGTTTTCCGCGCCGGCGCCAGCCTTTACGGCGTCAGCGATCCCGTTGCCCTGGGCCGCGCGACACACAAGTTCGAAGGCGATTATCTGGATTGGCTGATTGGCGATCCTGTCAAAGACGCCGAGCGCTACGCCGCACGTACTCCACTGCTGCATGCGAGCAACATCAGTGTGCCGGTGATTTTCTTTCAGGGTGAACTCGACGCCGTGGTCGTGCCGCAGCAGACCCGCGACATGGTCGAAGCGCTGCACAAAAACGGCATTCTGGTTGAAGCGCATTATTACGCGGACGAACGCCACGGCTTTCGCAAGGCCGGGAATCAGGCTCATGCGCTGGAGCAGGAGTGGTTGTTTTATCGGCGGGTGATGGATCAGGTGGACTGAACAGAGATTGCGGCGCGGCCTTCGCGAGCAAGCCCGCTCCCACAGGATCTACAGCGCACGCACCCCTGTGGGAGCGGGCTTGCTCGCGAAGGCGATCTATCTTGCGACGCGAAACTCAGCGCTTGGCAATGATGTACACCGCATGCACGATCCCCGGGATGTAGCCGCACAGCGTCAGCAGAATATTCAGCCAGAACGCGCCGGCGAAACCGACTTGCAGAAACACACCCAGTGGCGGCAACAGAATGGCGATGATGATGCGAATGAAGTCCATGGGTCAGCTCCTGATGTGAAGTGGGCTCGTGTGAGCCTTACTGCTAATCGACCAACACCGTTCGTCAGGGTTCAGTGCGGTTTTTCAGGCCAGTATCTCTAGACCGTGTTTCTGCACGATGCTCAGCAACTTCAGCGCCATGCCACTGGGATGCTTGTCCCCTGCTTCCCACTGTTTGACCGTTGACGCGCTGGTGTTCAGATAACGTGCAAATACCGGCTGACTCACGTTATTGCGCTCGCGCAGCGCTTTGATTTGCTCTGCGGGGATCGCGTCCGGCACCGTCGCAAGACATGATTCATCGAACTCGCGCATGGTTGCCTTGCTGATGGCACCGATGGCATACAAAGCACTGGCGGATTCGTGTACCGATTCCAAGGCTTCACTTTTAAATTTCTTGCTCATGAATATCTCCAAAAACTCCCCCGTATCCAGTAGGTGCTGGACTTCCAAATCTGTCAGCCTTTCGTAGGTCTTCGCCACTTTCCGAAAACCGATCAGATCTGCCGGACTGATATTGCTTTGATCTTTCTTGGCGTACAGAAACTGATAAACCCAGTATCGACCGCCTTTGGCTACGACAATCGAGCGGTGTCGATTGGCATTCAGACGCTTCTTCCAGACCCCGCCGCCCAGACTTTCAGCCTGGCCATTGAGCATTTCGCTGAACGCCTCACGAAGCTCATCATCACAAATCCAGGCCTTGCCAGCCTGCACCGCAAAGCGCTTTGTCTTGAACAACCTCGGAGGCATCGGCATCCCTTCCAAAAAAAATACCACTCAGTGGTATAGAAATCAAAACCAGCTCCACGACCAAATCTGGTTTCGCTGGCATCGGCACTCCTTGCCGACGACCTCAAAAAACCACTGATTCTGCAAACGCTCAAGCTCCGATTGGCATCTGGCAAAACGCAGAGACAAAAAAACACCCCACGCCAAAAGAATCAAACGTGGGGCGATGCGTTATACCGCGAGACGGTTCGGGAATTCGTGCAGGGCGGGTCTGATCAGACGGCAATCCCTTTGCGGCATTGCAGCTGTGCGGTGCGTACGCGGGAAAAGGCGCGGGCGAGGCGCAGGAGCATTTCGTCGATGTTGGCCTTGCTGACGGTGAGCGCCGGGGTGAAACGCAGGCAATCGGCTTGCGGGGCGTCGAGCAGCAGCCCTTCGTACATCGCCTCTTTGACGACGGCGTCAGCCGAATCGTCGGACAGGGTAAGACCCCAGAGCAGCCCCTTCCCGCGCAATTCGCCATGAGCATAGCGATGAGCCAGACGCGCCAAGCCTTCGCGAAGATGCTGACCGGTTTCCCGGACATGCTCAAGGAAACCCTTGTCCTGCACGCTATCGAACACCGCAAGGCCGGCAGCGGTCATCAGCGCATTGCCATGGTGGGTGCCCGTCAGTTCACCGAGGTCGAAACAGCAGGCCTTGCCCCGCGCCAGTAACGCCGCCAATGGCACACCACCGCCCAGCCCTTTGCCGAGGACGACGATATCGGCTCGCACGCCGTAGGATTGTTCCGCGAGCAATGTCCCGAGGCGACCGACACCGGTCTGCACTTCGTCGAAGATCAACAAAATGCCGAGCTCTCGACACAGGTGTTCAACGCCCTTGAGGTAATGCTCGGTGGCGGGGATCACCCCGGCTTCGTTCTGGATCGGTTCGAGCATGATTGCCACGGTCCGGGCATCAACGGCGGCGTGTAATGCTGCCAGATCATTAAACGGCACGTGACTGAAGCCCGGAAGTTGAGGTTCGAAGCGGTTGGTCAGCGTGGAACTGTCCGACGCCGAAATCGTCCCGAGACTACGACCATGACAACCCTTCTTGGCCACGATGATCCGCGAAGCACCGCCGCGATGCCGCTGACCCCACTTGCGCGCCAGTTTGATCGCCGCCTCACAGGCTTCGCTGCCACTGTTCAGCAGGTACGCCTGATCGCTGCCGGTGCTGACGCAGAGCCGCTCGGCGAGGTTGAGCAGGCCACGGTTATGCAGGCCGAAACCGGGGTTGATCAGCGATTGAGCCTGCGCCGTAATCGCATTGACCAGTACAGAAGGGCTATGTCCGAGGCTATTGGCCCCGCCACCTTGGGAAAAATCCAGATAGGCACGGTCGTCGCTGTCCCACAACCAGGAGCCTTGGCCGCGCACAAAAATCTGTTTCGGCCGCTCGACACTGGGCATCAGGCACTCGCTGGAAAGATTGTCACTTCTGGACGGCAGGAAATTGTCCGCGGCCAAGTCATCAAGGCTGGGAGCGCTACGCCGTAAATTGAACAGATTCATCCGAAAAAACCTCGCTTGAGGTTTTTTGGCTTACCTATGTAAGCAACCTCAGCATAAACAGTATTCATCGCGCTCTATGGCCCTGTAAGCCTTGTGAATGCAGTTAGACTAGGCCCAGACAGGGCCTCGGGCCATTTCGATTTCCCAGCATTTTCGATAAGCAAATCTTATGGATTTCAAACAACTGCGTTATTTCGTCGCGGTCTACGAAGAGGGCCATGTGGGCCGGGCTGCCGAGCGACTGTCGATCTCTCAGCCGGCATTGTCCCAACAGATCCGCCAGCTCGAACAAAACCTCGATGTCAGCCTGTTCGAGCGCAGCAGCAAACGCCTGCTGCCCACCCTGGCTGCCCATACGCTGTACAACCACGCCCTGCCCTTGCTCGATGGCCTGCAACGGGCGCGTGAAGCACTGGGTAATTTCAAGGGGCAAGCGCTGCGCACCCTGGCCATTGGCGTGTTGCAAACCGTCCACACCAGCCTCGTGCCACAAATGCTCGAACGCGTGCGCAAGGCGCAGCCGCACTTGGTGGTGCAGATCTATGAGCTGACCGGGTTGGAGATCGAGCGGCGGCTGCTCAACGGCTCTCTGGACATCGGCATCAGTTACCTGCCGCCCCGCCAGCCGGGGTTGCACGGCGTGATGCTGTACGAAGATGAACTGACGCTCGTCATCCCGGCGGATCACCCGTTGCGCGAATTCAAGAAAGTCTCCATGAGTCAGGCTGCCGAGTTGCCAATGTTGCTGCTGGGTGAGGAATTTCAGGTGCGGCAGATCTGGCAGACGCATCTGGCCAACCTGGGGCGGCGACCGCAGGTGCAGGCGGAACTGAACAATATGGCGGGGATTCTCGACAGTCTGCCCCACACCCGGCTGGCGACCGTGCTTCCGGGCCGCTCGCAAAAAGCGCTCGGCAACCGTGAACTGCTCTGGAAACCGCTGACCGAACCGCGGGTGCCGCTGAAAGTCGGGTTGGTGTGTCGGGATGTGCAGCGGCAACAAGCCTCGCTGGCCTTATTGCGAACCTTGCTGGAAGAAGTGATGAACGGACCGGAGGAGCGCTCGACGCCCCTGAATGGGCTGAGCTGATTACTTTTCTGCGGACAAAGAAAACCCCGCCGAAGCGGGGCTTTGCAGACTGTTTCCCTGACATCCATTTCACTCCGCCGTCCTGGCAGAATCCTACGTGTCCGTGTTGTTGCTTTGCGCTTCCTGCGCGACGTCCATGAGAAGTAGATTAGCTGTGGATCCAATCTTCATCTATGGGAGAAATGCAGCACGTCATGTAGGAGAATGCTTACATGACGTTACATTGTCAGAACTGCGCTGCGTCCAGCAGGAACAGCGATTCGCTACCGGCCTTCACCGACGCGCTCAACGAATGAATACGCGGCAGCAGGCGTGCGAAATAGAAACGCGCGGTACCCAGCTTGCTTGCGTAGAAATCGTCCTGCGCTTCTTTGCCCAATGCCGCCTTGGCCATCAATGCCCACATATAAGCGTAAGCCACATAACCGAAGGTTTGCAGGTACTCGACCGAGGCCGCGCCGATTTCGCTCGGGTTGTTTTTCGCCCGGTCCAGCAACCATGCGGTCAATTCGTCGAGGGTGGTCACGGCATCATTCAGCGGCTTGGTGAACTCGGCCAGGTCAGCGCTGGCAGTTGCGGTGAAGTGACGAATCTCGTCGGCGAACAGGTTGTAGAACGCCCCGCCGCTGCCGACGATCTTGCGTCCTACAAGGTCCAGCGCCTGAATGCCGTTGGTGCCTTCGTAGATCTGGGTGATGCGCACGTCGCGAACCAGTTGTTCCTGGCCCCATTCACGGATGTAACCGTGGCCGCCGAAAACCTGCTGGCCATGAATGGTGGTTTCCAGACCGAGGTCGGTGAGGAATGCCTTGGCTACCGGGGTCAGCAGCGCCACCAGGTCTTCCGCACGCTTGCGGGTAGCCGCGTCTTCGCTGAACTTGGCGGTATCCAGTTGCATGGCCACGTACGTCGAGAACGCACGACCGCCTTCGTTCGAGGCTTTCATGGTCAGCAGCATGCGACGCACGTCCGGGTGGACAATGATCGGGTCAGCCACTTTGTCCTTGTTCTGCGCGCCAGTCGGCGAACGGCTTTGCAGACGGTCGCGGGCGTACTCGACGGCGTTCTGGTAGGAGCGCTCGCCGGAGGCCAGGCCCTGGATGCCGACGCCCAGACGTTCGTAGTTCATCATCGTGAACATCGCCGCCAGGCCTTTGTTCGGCTCGCCGACCAGGTAACCCACGGCTTCGTCGAAGTTCATCACGCAGGTCGCGGACGCCTTGATGCCCATCTTGTGCTCGATCGAACCGCAGGTTGCCGGGTTGCGCGCGCCCAGGCTGCCATCGGCATTGACCATGAACTTCGGCACCAGGAACAACGAAATGCCTTTCGGCCCCGCCGGCGCGTCCGGCAGTTTTGCCAGCACCAGGTGGATGATGTTCTCGGTCAGGTCGTGTTCACCGCCGGTGATGAAAATCTTGGTGCCGCTGACTTTGTAGGAACCGTCGGCCTGTGGTTCGGCCTTGGTGCGGATGATCCCCAGGTCGGTGCCGGCGTGCGGCTCGGTCAGGCACATCGAACCGGCCCAGACGCCTGCGTACATGTTTGGCAGGTAGGCCGCTTTCAGCTCGTCGCTGGCGTGGGCGTTGATCGACAGGCAAGCACCGGCGGTGAGCATCGGGTACAGGCCGAACGACAGGTTCGCGGAGTTGACCATTTCTTCGACCTGGGCCGAAACTGCCTTGGGCATGCCCATGCCGCCGTAGGTCGGATCGCCACCGACGCCGACCCAACCGCCTTCGGCATAAGTCTGATAAGCCTGTGGGAAACCTGCCGGCGTGGTGACAGCACCGTCCGCCCAATGGCAACCTTCTTCGTCAGCTGCACGGTTCAGGGGTGCGATGCTTTTGCCGGTGACCTTGCCGGCTTCTTCGAGAATGGCTTCAACGGTTTCCGCATCGACAGTCTCGGCCAGTGCAGGCAACTCGGCCCAGAGTTTAGCGACTTCGAACACTTCATTAAGGACGAAGCGCATATCGCGCAGGGGCGCTTTGTAGTCAGCCATGGCAAACCTCGCAGGATCTTTACAGGTGAATCGTAGGAAGAAAGTTTCGTAGGGGCCGAGTGTAACCCAAGAACTTTTGTGACACATAGGGTCAGGCCGTGACCGTTTTGTAATTTTTGGTCATTGAGTTTTTATATCGGTGGGAACGCCTTCGCGGGCAAGCCTCGCTCCTACAGGGTTTGTGTCGTCACACAACGTGTATACGACGACGGCCCAGTAGGAGCGAGGCTTGCCCGCGAAGCTTTTCCGCTATTGGTCAGAGGGCAAACAACTCCGCCGGCAGCTTCATCAGGCAATCGCTACCCGCTTCGATGGCCGCACGATGAGCGGCGGTGCGCGGCAGCAAGCGCTTGAAGTAAAACTCGCTGGTCGCCAGTTTACCCCGGCAGTAATCAGCATCGCCGCTGCCTGCATCCAGCTGCGCCTGAGCCACCAAAGCCATGCGCAGCCACAGATAGCCCAGAATGATGTAACCGCTATACATCAGGTAGTCCACCGACGCGGCGCCGACTTCGTCCGGATTCTTCATCGCGGCCATGCCGACCTGAGTGGTCAATTCGCCCCACTGCTGATTCAACCCATTGAGTTGCGCCACATAACTGGCGAGTTGCGGATGCCCGGCGTTCGCCGCGCAAAACTTGTGAACGATTTTGGTGAAGCCGCGCAGCAGCTTGCCCTGACTGCCGAGCACTTTGCGTCCCAGCAAATCCAGCGCCTGAATGCCGTTGGTGCCTTCGTAGATCGGTGCGATCCGGCAATCGCGAACCAGTTGCTCCATGCCCCACTCACGAATGAAACCGTGGCCACCAAACACCTGCATGCCGTGGTTGGTCACTTCCAGTCCGGTGTCGGTCATGAAGGCTTTGCAGATCGGCGTCAGGAAGGCCAACAGGTCTTCGGCGTCCTGCCGCGCGGTTTCATCCGGGCTCAGGTGCGCAACGTCCAGCAATTGCGCGGTGAAGTACGTCAGCGCGCGGTTGCCTTCGTTGAAGGCTTTCATGGTCAGCAACATCCGGCGCACATCAGGGTGAACGATGATCGGGTCGGCGGCTTTTTCCGGCGCTTTCGGGCCGGTCAGCGAGCGCATCTGCAAACGGTCGTTGGCGTATTTGATCGCACCCTGAAAGCTCGCTTCTCCCAGACACAAACCCTGCATCCCGGTGCCAAGACGAGCATGGTTCATCATGGTGAACATGCAGTTCAGGCCCTTGTTCGGCTCACCGATCAGAAAGCCCTTGGCCTCGTCGAAGTTCAGCACGCAGGTGGCCGAAGCCTTGATGCCCATTTTGTGTTCGATCGAGCCGCAGGAAACGCCGTTGCGCTCTCCCGCTTCACCGTCGGCATCCGGCAGGAATTTGGGAACGATAAACAGCGAAATGCCCCGGGTTCCTGCAGGCGCATCCGGCAGTTTCGCCAGCACGAGGTGAATGATGTTGTCACTCATGTCGTGTTCGCCGGCGGAGATGAAAATCTTGCTGCCGGAGATCGCGTAACTGCTGTCCGCTGCAGGCACGGCGCGGGTCTTGATGATGCCCAGATCGGTGCCGCAATGGGCTTCGGTCAGGCACATGGTGCCGGTCCATTGGCCCGCGGTGAGTTTGCTCAGGTAGGTGTTTTTCTGTTCTTCGGTGCCGTGAGCGTGGATCGCCGACATCGCGCCGTGGGTCAGGCCGGGGTACATGCCCCAGGAGGTGTTGCTGGAACCGACCATTTCGCTGATGACCAGCCCCAGCGAACTGGGCAAACCCTGGCCGCCATAGGCCGGATCGGCCGCCAGACCATGCCAGCCGCCTTCAACGTATTGTGCGAAAGCCTGCTTGAAGCCTGCAGGTGTCGTCACCACGCCATTGTCGAAATGGCAGCCTTCTTCGTCGCCGCTGCGATTGAGCGGTGCGAGAACGTTCTCGCAGAATTTCGCACCTTCTTCGAGGATCGCATTGACCATGTCCGGGCTGGCTTCGGCGGCACCCAGCGCCGCGTAGTTGCTGTGAAAATCGAAGACGTGGTCGATCAGAAAGCGCATGTCGCGCAGGGGAGCTTTGTACTCGGGCATGGTCATTTCTCCGGCAGCAGATGCCTTAAACCTACTGCCGTCGTCCACGCCTCACAATCACAGTCCAGACGCTGAATGCGCCATCATCACTCAACCCGCAGCGGCTTCCCTGCGCACCGCACCACGACGGTTCTGACCGTAAGCCACCACGCAGTTTCGTCCGGCGCCCTTGGCGGCGTAGAGGGCTTCGTCGGCGGACTTGAGCACTTTCTCGGGGTTGCGTTGCTCCACCCGTTCGGCGACGCCGATGCTGACGGTGACCGATACACTCGAGGCCGCGGAACCGGAACGACGCTGACGACCCTGCTGATCGTCCTGAGGACGGTTGTCCTGATTACGCAGATGAATGTTGTAGGTCGCAATGGATTCACGGATCACTTCCAGGTGCGGCATGCACTCTTCGAGAGTCTTGCCCGCGAACACCAGTGCAAATTCCTCACCGCCATAACGATAAGCCCTACCGCCACCGCCGATTTTCGACAGTTTGCTGGCGACCAGTCGCAGCACCTGATCGCCGACATCGTGACCGTGTGTGTCGTTGAATTTCTTGAAGTGGTCGACGTCGCTCATGGCCAACACGTAATTGCGCCCCAGGCGCTGCATGCGCTCGTTCAAGGCGCGGCGTCCCGGCAGACCGGTGAGTTCATCACGGAAGGCCATTTGATAGGCTTCATGGGCAACCGCCGCGGCGATCATCAACATCACCTGACTGCACATGATGTTGAGGGTAAACGGCAGGATGAAAGTCTTCGGCAACGCCCAAAACAAACCAAGCAAACCCACCAGTTGGGCGGCGTGCAACGGTCTCGGGTTACGCCAGTATTGCCAGCTCAGCAGCAGGAACGAAGAGATGAACACCGGATAGGACAGCTGGATCAGACTCATCCAGGCGCCATGCAGGGCGGGCCAGCGGATTTGCGACAGCCACATCAGCAACGCCTGTGGGTAACTTTGTTCCAACCCCAACGCCACACTGCCGACAGCCAGCAACACCGCGAAGCGCGCGACCATGTCCTGGAACAGATGGGTGCGTTCCTGCCATGCCGCGAACACCCCGAACAGCAGCGGCAGCAACAGACAGCACAGGTGAAAGACCACGGCAGCGTCTTCGCGCACTTTGCCGTTATCGCGGTAATAATCGGTCTGGGTGTCGAGCAGGTAGTAGGCGATATATACCGTGACCATCAGAAACAGCTCGCGCTGACGTCGGTAAACCGCGCAGTAAGCGCCGCCGAGCAACAAAACGAGGGTCGGCAACACATTGAACAGCGACGTGAAGAAGACGTTCAGATCCTTGACGTAGGCAGCCGACAGCCCCGCAATCAACAGCAGAAGTGACGGTAGGAAATGACTGAAACGCACAGCGGAAGAACGCGGCAAGGGTAAAACTCCGACCCGGCAAACTGAGATGGCATTGTGCCCGCTCATTGAGCGGCATGTCACATCGCCATCTTCTTTAACGGCAGCAAAGTCGTTCTTCTTAGCGTTTTAGTCAGGAATATTTATGCGCGGAAATCGCGCACAAAAAAGCCGCTGTTCCTGAAGGGAACAGCGGCTTCATGAAGCGACAGCTCGGGACTTAGTAGCCCAGTGCGAAGTCTTCTTCTTTCATGTCCATCAGGTTGTTGGCGCCCGACAGCATGGTTGCAACGTGAGTGCGGGTACGCGGCAGGATGCGCTGGAAGTAGAAGCGCGCCGTCTGCAGCTTGGCGGTGTAGAACGCCGTTTCGGTAGTGCCGGCAGCCAGTTTCTCGGCAGCCAGACGCGCCATGTCAGCCCAGAAGTAGGCCAGGCAGGCGTAACCGGAATACATCAGGTAATCCACGGAGGCCGCGCCGACTTCTTCGCGGTCTTTCATGGCGGCCATACCGACCTTCATGGTCAGCTCGCCCCACTCTTTGTTCAGTGCAGCCAGCGGTGCGACGAATTCCTGAACGGCTTCGTTGCCTTCGTTGGTCTGGCAGAACTTGTGGACGATCTTGGTGAAGCCTTTCAGGGCCTCGCCTTGAGTCATCAGCACTTTACGGCCCAGCAGGTCGAGTGCCTGGATGCCGGTGGTGCCTTCGTACAGCATCGAAATGCGGCTGTCGCGAACGTTCTGCTCCATGCCCCACTCGGCGATGAAGCCGTGGCCGCCGTAGATTTGCACGCCGTGGTTAGCGGATTCGAAACCGACTTCGGTCATGAAGGCTTTGGCGATTGGCGTCATGAACGCCAGCAGCGCGTCGGCTTTCTTCTTCTCTTCTTCGTCCACGCCGTACTTGACGATGTCGACTTGCTTGGCGGTGAAGTAAACCATCGCGCGGTTGCCTTCGGCGAACGCTTTCATGGTCAACAGCATGCGACGAACGTCAGGGTGCACGATGATCGGGTCAGCGGCTTTTTCCGGCGCTTTCGGGCCAGTCAGGGAACGCATTTGCAGACGATCGCGAGCGTATTTCAGGCCGCCCTGGAAGCCGATCTCGGCGTGAGCCAGACCTTGCAGCGCGGTGCCCAGGCGTGCGGTGTTCATGAAGGTGAACATACAGTTCAGGCCTTTGTTCGCCTGGCCGATCAGGAAACCAGTGGCCGCGTCGAAGTTCATCACGCAGGTGGCGTTACCGTGGATGCCCATTTTGTGTTCCAGGGAACCACAGGACACGGCGTTACGTGCACCGATCGAACCATCTTCGTTCGGCATGAATTTCGGAACGATGAACAGCGAGATGCCTTTGGTGCCAGCCGGTGCATCCGGCAGGCGGGCCAGCACGATGTGGACGATGTTGTCGGCCATGTCGTGTTCGCCGGCCGAGATGAAGATCTTGGTGCCGGAGACTTTGTAGGAACCGTCAGCCTGAGGTTCGGCCTTGGTGCGCAGCATGCCCAGGTCGGTGCCGCAGTGCGGTTCGGTCAGGCACATGGTGCCGGTCCATTCGCCGGAGACCAGTTTGGTCAGGTAGGCGTGTTGCTGCTCCGGCGTACCGTGCTCGGAGATGGTGTTCATCGCACCATGGGACAGGCCCGGGTACATGCCCCACGACCAGTTGGCTTCGCCGACCATTTCGCTGACCGCCAGACCCAGAGACTCTGGCAGGCCCTGGCCGCCGTGTTCCACGTCGTGGGCCAGGCTTGGCCAGCCGCCTTCAACGAATTGCTTGTAGGCTTCTTTGAAACCGGTCGGGGTTTTAACGCCGGACTCGCTCCAGGTGCAGCCTTCGATGTCACCCACGCGGTTCAGCGGAGCCAGCACCTGCTCACAAAACTTGGCGCCTTCTTCGAGAATGGCGTCAACCATGTCCGGAGTTGCGTCGGAGCAAGCCGGAAGGCTCTGATAATGCGCTTCGTAGCCGAGCAGTTCGTCACGAACGAAGCGAATATCACGCAAGGGGGCCTTGTAGTCAGGCATAGCGATAAACCTCTGCTGATGTAACCGGGAATGAACGACCGCATTGATTTGTTGTGACGGTCAAACAGTTGTTTGAAACATACGTTTACGACCAAACCTTGTCAAGCGTCGATCTTTTGCGGTCCGTCATCGCTGCGCAAAAATGGCAGACACACGGCAACACTACGCCGTTGCCCAGGCAACACGCCGTATAAAAAAGTTTAGTTGGGGAAGAAGGACTTACACACAAAAACGCCGCGAAAGGTCGCGGCGTTGGAAGTGCTGATTCAGCGGATGATCAGGCGAAAGTATCGATCAGCGTACCGAGCATTTTATCGGAAGCCTTGGCGACTGCTACGCCCGCCTCGACCTGAAACTTGCCCTGCGCCATCTCGACCATGTTGCTGCTCAGGTCCGACTGCTGACTGCGATCGACCGAACGCAGGCGATCAACCTGAGCCTCGGAAGACTGGCTGGTAACCGAGCGTTCGATTGTAGTGTTGGCGATCTGGCCAGAAGCCTGATCGACACGGTTCTGCCCTGTCTGAATAGTGCTCAGACCGGCGTAAAAAGCGGTGCTTCCTGAGATTTCCATTGGGGAACTCGTCCTACGAAGGATCAACAGCGGCCATTGAAGCAGACGCACGGGCAAAACACCCGACAAAAACACTAATGGCACAATGCCTTGTCATAGTTAAAACCACTGCCTGAACACTTCAGTCCAGCAAATCCAGTTGAAGATGTTCTGCGACCGCCTCCGCCGTCACCACCTTGAGTTTCGGCACTCGCCCCAGACACGGCGCGGGGATGCGCTCGGCCAGCGTGGCAAGATTCTCTTCAAGACGAGCAGTCTTGGCATCGATGATGTTGGCCACCCAACCCGCCAGCTGCAAACCGTCCTGCGCAATCGCCTCGGCTGTCAGCAACGCATGGTTAATGCAACCCAACCGCACGCCGACCACCAGAATCACCGGCAGATCCAGCGCCATGGCCAGGTCCGACAGATTGTCCTGATCCGCCAACGGCACGCGCCAACCGCCAGCACCTTCGATCAGGGTGAAATCCGCCTGCATCTCCAGAATCTGCCGCATCGGCGTCAACAAGGATTGCACCGTCAACGCCACGCCAGCCTCCCGCGCCGCCAGATGCGGAGCGATGGCTGGCTCAAAGGCGACCGGATTGACCTGTGCATACGTCAGCGGCACCGAGCATTCCGCCAGCAACGCCAACGCATCGGCGTTGCGCAAGCCCTTGGGCGTCACGTCGCAACCCGAAGCAACCGGTTTCCCCGCCGCCGTACTCAGGCCCGCCGACCGTGCGGCATGCAGCAAACCCGCAGCCACGGTGGTCTTGCCGACATCGGTGTCAGTACCGGTGATGAAATACGCTGCGCTCATAAGGGTTTCTCCAAAACGGCATACACCACTTGATAAGTCGCCGGCAGGCCTTCCGCCTGACGAAACTGCTCATACGCCTCGACCAGGCCGAGAATCCTCGCCCTACCAGTCAAACCACCCGGTCGCCCGGGGTTCAGGTTGTGCGCACCCAGTGCCTTGAGTTCGTGGGTCAGGCTGCGCACATCCGGGTAATGCAGCACATGAGGACGGGTTTGCAGACTCACGACCTTCAAGCCGCTGGCCGCGCACAGCTGTTGATAAACCCCGAACTCGCGGAAGCGGTTGACGTGTACCATGCCATCCACCTCACGCCAACTGTCTCGCAGCTCTGACAGTGTGCCCACGCACAGACTAGCAAATGCGAAGATTCCGCCAGGTTTCAGCACGCGATTGGCTTCGCTGAGCACCGAAGCGAAGTCCGCGCACCACTGCACCGCCAGGCTGGAGAAGATCAGATCACAGGTCGATTCCTGCAATGGCAGCCGCTCCGCATCCCCGGCGATGAAGTGCGTGGCCCCACCCAGCGGGCGCGCGTGATTGAGCATGCCCTCAGCGATGTCCAGCGCCACGCCGTGACCAGCGGGAAAACGCTCACCCAGCACACGACTGAAATGCCCGGTGCCACACCCAAGATCGAGCCATCGACCCGGCACGAAATCGCCCGGCAAACGGCTTAACAACTGACTGCCGACGTCACGCTGCAATTCGGCGACGCTGTCATAGCTGGCCGCCGCGCGGGAAAAGGACGCCGCCACCTGGCGCTTGTCCGGCAAGCCGCCGGGCTGCTTTGGAAGGGGAAGCGGAAGGGATAAATCAGTCATCACCGCACTCATGCAAAAAGGCCTGAATCGCCCCCGCCACACCGTGAGGGTCTTCCAGAAGAAACGTGTGGCTGGCCTGTTCAATCAGACCGATTTCGACGTCCGGCAGCAACGCCAGCAAATCCCCCGCCGCTTCGGCCGGCACCAGCCCGTCGAGACCCGCGAACAAATGCAGTTGCGGGCCGCGGAACGCTTGCAACGCCTGACGGGTATCCAGTTGTGCAAGCAGCTCCAGGCCTTTCATCAATACCGAAGCAGAGGTGTGGGGCGCGCCACCGAGCAATAACCGCGACAATCCGCGCGGGTCTTCGGCGCCTTGAGCGCAGAGCAGCGAAAAGCGTTTCAACGTCATGCGCGGATCGGCATTGCATCCGGCCAGAAACGCGTCGAAGGTCTCGCCGGGCATCGCGCTCGGCCACTGTTCATGGGCGACAAAAGAAGGGTTGCTCGCCAGGGTCAGCAAGCCACAGCAGCGATCACCGCGCCGGGCCGCCAACTCGGAAGCAAGCATGCCGCCCAGGGACCAGCCGCCGAGCCAGGCGTCCTGGGGCACGGTCGAGTCGAGTTCGTCGAGCCACTCTTCAAGGTCGCTGGACGCCATTTCCGGCAGCGGCTCGATCTCGACGCGCAGGTGTTCATCCAGCCCCTGCAGCGCCGCCGCCAATGGCTCCAGGGGTGAAATCCCGAGGCCCCAGCCGGGTAGCAAAATCAGGCGATCACGCATGGCTTGGCTCCGGTCCCAGTTGTTGAAAACAATCGGCCAGTCCATTTAACAATAGCTGCACCTGTGCCTCGCTATGCGCGGCGGTCAGGGTCACGCGCAGACGGGCGCTGCCGGCGGGAACGGTCGGCGGGCGGATCGCGGTCACCATCAATCCACGCTCACGCAGCATTTGCGACAGTCGAACTGCACGCCCGGCATCGCCGATCATGATCGGCTGGATCGGCGTGAAGCTGTCCATCAGCGCCAGGCCGATCTGCTCGGCGCCTTGTCGGAACTGACGAATCAGGGTCTTCAGATGTTCACGCCGCCAATGCTCGGTGCGCAGCAGTTCCAGGCTTTTCAGCGTCGCGCAGGCCAGCGCGGGCGGTTGGCTGGTGGTGTAAATGTAGGGGCGGGCGAACTGGATCAGGCTCTCGATCAGCTCCTCGCTGCCGGCAACAAAGGCGCCAGCAGTGCCAAACGCTTTGCCGAGGGTGCCGACCAGCACCGGCACGTCTTCCTGACTCAGGCCGAAATGCTCGACGATCCCGCCACCGTTGGCGCCCAGCGGACCAAAACCGTGCGCGTCATCGACCATCAGCCACGCGCCTTTGGCCTTGGCTTCCCGGGCCAGCGCTGGCAGGTCGGCGATATCGCCGTCCATGCTGAACACGCCGTCAGTGACCACCAACGTATTGCCGGTGGCTTTCTCGAGACGATTGGCCAGACTCGCCGCGTCGTTGTGCAGGTAACGATTGAAACGCGCGCCGGACAACAGGCCGGCATCGAGCAACGAGGCGTGATTGAGGCGGTCTTCCAGCACCGTATCGCCCTGCCCCACCAACGCGGTCACGGCGCCGAGGTTGGCCATGTAACCGGTGGTGAACAGCAATGCACGCGGGCGGCCAGTCAAGTCAGCCAATGCTTCTTCCAGCTCATGATGTGGCGTGCTGTGGCCAATGACCAAGTGTGACGCCCCGCCGCCGACACCCCAACGGGACGCCCCGGCGCGCCAGGCTTCGATTACTTGCGGGTGATTGGCCAGGCCCAGGTAGTCGTTGTTGCAGAACGCCAGCAATGGCTGGCCATCGACCACCACTTCCGGGCCTTGGGGGCTTTCGAGCAATGGGCGTTGGCGGTAGAGATTTTCGGCACGACGGGCAGCAAGGCGTGCGGCGAGATCGAAAGACATGCAGGCCTCGTGGATCAGATCACAAAGTCAAAGTGGGCACTGTCAATGTGGGAGCGGGCTTGCTCGCGAAGACGGACTGACATTCAACATTGATATCGACTGTACTGACGCTTTCGCGAGCAAGCCCGCTCCCACAGTGGATTTGTGTCGGATCAGATAGCGGCGTTGTAGAACATCTCGCTGCTCTTCTGCTCCACCAGCGCCTGTTCGATGGCCGCCTGATGCACTTCATCGGCGTGCTCTTCACGCGCTTCCGGCAGAATCCCCAAGCGCCCGAACAGCTGCATGTCCTTGTCAGCCTGCGGGTTGGCGGTGGTCAGCAGTTTGTCGCCGTAGAAAATCGAGTTCGCGCCGGCGAAGAACGCCAGGGCCTGCATTTGCTCGTTCATCGCTTCGCGGCCGGCGGACAGGCGCACGTGGGATTGCGGCATCAGGATGCGCGCGACGGCGAGCATGCGGATGAAGTCGAACGGGTCGATTTCCTCAGCGTTTTCCAGCGGTGTACCGGCGACTTTCACCAGCATGTTGATCGGCACCGATTCCGGATGCTCCGGCAGGTTGGCCAGCTGGATCAGCAGGTTGGCACGGTCATCGAGGGACTCGCCCATGCCGAGAATGCCACCGGAGCAGATCTTCATCCCCGAATCACGTACATAGGCCAGGGTTTGCAGGCGCTCGCTGTACGTGCGGGTGGTGATGATGCTGGTGTAGAAATCCGGCGAGGTATCAAGGTTATGGTTGTAGTAATCGAGGCCGGCCTTGGCCAGCGCTTCGGTCTGGTCCTGATCGAGACGGCCGAGGGTCATGCAGGTTTCCAGGCCCATGGCTTTCACGCCCTTGACCATTTCCAGCACGTACGGCATGTCTTTGGCCGACGGGTGTTTCCACGCCGCGCCCATGCAGAAACGGGTCGAACCAATGGCCTTGGCGCGAGCGGCCTCTTCGAGGACCTTCTGCACTTCCATCAGCTTTTCTTTTTCCAGGCCGGTGTTGTAGTGACCGGACTGCGGACAATATTTGCAATCTTCCGGGCAGGCGCCGGTCTTGATCGAAAGCAGCGTGGAAACCTGGACGCGGTTGGCGTCGAAATGCGCGCGATGCACCGTTTGCGCCTGGAACAGCAGGTCGTTGAATGGCTGAACGAAGAGTGCTTTGACTTCGGCCAAAGACCAGTCATGACGCAGGGTTGCAGAGGTGCTGGCGCTCATGGGCGTTTCCTTGATTATGCTTGGCAAGCGACTGGGGAACGGAATACCCACAGACGCGACACGGATGTTCGGCATATTTAAGGAAGAGCGATGCGCTGTCAACCACGATACAAAGGACCGGTTTACATCTGGTTAAAAAACAAACAATCCTGTTTGCTTTGCGGCGAGACGGCGGATGAGGCTCTGCCCATCTGCATGGCTTGTGAAACCGATCTGCCCTGGCTCGGCGATCACTGTCAGACCTGCGCCCTGCCCTTGCCTGCGGCGGGCATGACGTGCGGCCAATGTTTGAAACAGCCTCCGCACTTTGAACAGGTGATTGCCCCGTGGACCTACGGTTTTCCGGTCGACAGTCTGATCACCCGTTTCAAGTACAACGCGAAGTGGCCCTTTGGCCGCCTGCTTGCAGAACTTCTCGCTCAATCCCTGCAACATCGCTTCGATGAAGGGCTGAAGCGGCCGGACGCGCTGGTCCCGGTTCCGCTGGCGACCAAGCGTCTGCGTCAACGGGGGTTCAACCAGGCCGCGATGCTGGCCCGCTGGTTGAGCGCGAGCCTGGATATCCCTTGTGAGGAACAGTTGCTCAAGCGGATTCAGGACACCAGCGCGCAGCAAGAACTGAAGGCCGAGGCTCGTAGAAAGAACCTGCGCAATGCGTTCGCCCTGATGCCCGATGCAGCGATCAAGGGTCGTCATCTGGCATTGGTGGACGACGTGCTGACCACCGGCGCCACGGCCCAAGCCCTGACTCGTCTATTAATGGACGCCGGTGCCGCGCAGGTTGACGTCTACTGCCTGGCCCGCACGCCCAAACCCGGTGACATCGCCTGACTTAAGCCAAACACAAAACCTGTGGGAGCGGGCTTGCTCGCGAATGCGGTATGTCATTCAGCATTTGTGTGACTGACACACCGCTTTCGCGAGCAAGCCCGCTCCCACAAGGAATGTGGCCTGACTTGACTCCCACGCGCCAAGCCGCCAACGTCTTCACCATCGTCACCCGCCAAAGCCTCTCGCCATGACCCTGCCTACATTGTTGTCCCAGCACATTGTTCGTCGCCCGCAGCGCATCGCGTTGCTGCAACACATCGCCGAACAGGGCTCGATCACCCGCGCCGCGAAAAGTGCGGGCCTGAGTTACAAAGCCGCGTGGGACGCCATCGACGAGCTGAACAACCTCGCGCAGAAACCGCTGGTGGAGCGCAGTGTCGGCGGCAAGGGCGGTGGCGGCGCCAAACTGTCGAGCGAAGGCGAACGCGTATTGCGCCTGTATCAAAAGTTGCAAACGCTGCAGGCTCAGGTGCTGGAAGCCGCCGAAGACGCCCGCGACCTGGACCTGCTTGGCCGCCTGATGCTCAGAACCAGCGCGCGCAATCAATTGCACGGCAAGGTCGTGGCGATTGAAGCTCAGGGGCGCAACGACCTGATTCGTCTTGAACTGGCCAAAGGCCTGGCCCTCGATGCGCAGATCACCCACGACAGCACCATGCGCCTGGAGCTGGTGCCCGGCACCGAAGTCGTCGCCCTGATCAAAGCCGGCTGGCTTGACCTGCTGGCCATCGAAGACACTGCAACACCAGGACACAATGATATGACCGGCACCATCGAAGAAATCCTCGACGCCGAAGACGGCCCCTGCGAAGTGCGCATCGGCCTGCCCAATGGCCAGACGCTTTGCGCGCTGGCCGACCCGCTGCACCTGAAAAGCCTTGGCCTCGCCACCGCTAAACCGGTGCGGGTGCAATTTGCGCCATCCAACGTTTTGCTGGGTACACCGCTCTGACACATAAGCTTCACTAACGCTCTTTAAGGTGACTCAAAAACCTGCAGGGAGCCTGACGTGAGCCTATTAGAAGACAACCAATCCACCGACCTCGAGCAAATGGTCGGCCTCAGCCGTCGTGGTTTCATCAGCGCGGGCGCCCTGTGCGGTGCCGCGATGTTCCTCGGCGGCAACCTGCTGAGCCGCAGCGTGCTCGCGGCCAGTGTCAGCGCAGGCACCAGCAACCTGTTGGGTTTTGACAGCATTCCCGCCGCCACCAGCGACGCCATTACCCTGCCGCCGGGCTACAAGTCTTCGGTGCTGATCAGCTGGGGCCAGCCGCTGCAAAAGAACGGTCCGGCGTTCGACCCGAGCGGTAACGGCAGCGCCGAGCATCAGGAAATCCAGTTCGGCGACAACAACGACGGCATGAGCCTGTTTGAATTTCCGGGTGAGAAAGACCGGGCGCTGATGGCGATCAACAACGAATACACCAACTACCGCTACCTCTACCCGCACGGCGGCATGCCGCAATCGAAGGAAGAAGTGCGTAAGGCGCTGGCCTGCGAAGGTGTGTCGGTGATCGAGGTGCAGCGCAAGAGCGGCCAATGGCAATTCGTTGAGGGTTCGCGCTACAACCGGCGCATTCACGGTAACGCGCCGATCAGCCTCAGCGGGCCCGCTGCCGGCCATGACCTGTTGAAAACCAGCGCCGACCCGCACGGCAAGAACGTCCTCGGTACCTTCCAGAACTGCGCCAACGGCAAGACGCCGTGGGGCACGTACCTGACCTGCGAAGAGAACTTCACCGACTGCTTCGGCAGCAGCAATGCCGAGCAAAAATTCGACGCCGCGCAGAAACGCTACGGCGCGGTGGCAGCCAGTAAAGAGATCAACTGGCATCAACACGACGAGCGTTTCGACCTGGCAAAAAACCCCAACGAACTCAACCGTCACGGCTGGGTGGTGGAAATCGACCCGTTCGATCCGCAATCGACACCCGTCAAGCGCACCGCACTGGGCCGTTTCAAACATGAAAACGCGGCCCTGGCCGAAACCCATGACGGCCACGCTGTGGTGTACATGGGCGACGATGAGCGCGGTGAATTCATCTACAAGTTCGTCAGCCGCGACAAGATCAACCACAAAAACCCGAAAGCCAACCGCGACCTGCTGGACCACGGCACCTTGTACGTGGCGCGCTTCGACGCGGGTGATGGCAACGCCGATCACCCGAAAGGCCAGGGCGAGTGGATCGAACTGACCCACGGCAAAAACGGCATCGACGCCAGCAGCGGTTTCGCCAGTCAGGCCGAAGTGCTGATTCACGCGCGACTCGCGGCAACCGTGGTGAAAGCCACGCGCATGGACCGTCCGGAGTGGATCGTCGTCAGCCCCAAGGACGGCCAGGTCTATTGCACGCTGACCAACAACGCCAAGCGCGGTGAAGACGGTCAACCGGTGGGCGGGCCGAACCCTCGGGAGAAAAACGTCTACGGGCAGATTCTGCGCTGGCGCACCGACCGTGATGATCACGGCTCGAAAAACTTTGCCTGGGATCTGTTTGTGGTCGCCGGCAACCCGGGTGTCTACGCCGGCACGCCGAAGGGCGGTTCGTCGAACATCACGCCACAGAACATGTTCACCAGCCCCGATGGCCTGGCGTTCGATGACGCCGGTCGGTTGTGGATACAAACCGATGGCGACTCGAGCAATGCCGGTGATTTTGCCGGCATGGGCAATAACCAGATGCTGTGCGCCGACCCGGTGACCGGGGAAATCCGCCGCTTCATGGTCGGGCCGGTTGGTTGTGAGGTAACGGGGATCAGTTTTTCGCCGGATCAGAAGACCTTGTTTGTCGGGATTCAGCATCCGGGGGAAAACGGTGGGTCGACGTTCCCTGAGCATTTGCCGAATGGCAAGCCGCGGTCTTCGGTGATGGCCATCTCGCGTGAGGATGGCGGGATCGTCGGCGCCTGATTAACCGCCTTCGCGAGCAAGCCCGCTCCCACATTTGGAATGCATTCCCTTGTGGGAGCGGGCTTGCTCGCGAAGGCGTCAGCCCAAACAACACTCATCTCAACCCCAACCACTAAAGACAGCCCGTCTGCGCTACCATGCTTGGCCGGACGCGGCAGCCTGCTGCGCGCAGGAGTCAGCATGGCCCACCCGTTTGCAACCCTCACCCCAGACCTCGTGCTCGATGCCGTCGAAAGCATCGGCTTTCTCAGCGACGCGCGCATTCTGGCGCTCAACAGCTACGAAAACCGCGTCTATCAGGTCGGCATCGAAGACTCCGAGCCGCTGATCGCCAAGTTCTACCGCCCGCAACGCTGGACCAACGAAGCGATTCTCGAAGAGCACCAGTTCACCTTCGAACTCGCCGAGTGCGACGTGCCGGTGGTGGCGCCGATGATTCACAACGGTGCGAGCCTGCACGAACACAACGGTTTCCGTTTCACCCTGTTTCCCCGCCGTGGCGGACGCGCACCAGAGCCGGGCAATCTCGATCAGTTGTATCGCCTCGGCCAGTTGCTCGGGCGTCTGCATGCCGTGGGCTCGACAAAACCCTTCGATCACCGTGAAGCGCTGGGCGTGAAGAACTTCGGTCACGATTCGCTGACGACCTTGCTCGAAGGCAACTTCATCCCTAAAAGCCTGCTGCCGGCCTACGAGTCCGTGGCCCGCGACCTGCTCAAGCGTGTGGAAGACGTCTACAACGTCACGCCGCACCAGAACATCCGCATGCACGGTGATTGCCACCCCGGCAACATGATGTGCCGTGACGAGATGTTCCACATCGTCGACCTCGACGACTGCCGCATGGGCCCGGCGGTGCAGGACATCTGGATGATGCTCGCCGGCGACCGTCAGGAATGCCTGGGCCAGTTATCGGAATTGATGGACGGCTACAACGAATTTCACGACTTCGACCCGCGGGAACTGGCGCTGATCGAGCCGCTGCGCGCGTTGCGCCTGATGCACTACAGCGCCTGGCTGGCACGTCGCTGGGACGACCCGGCGTTCCCGCACAGCTTTCCGTGGTTCGGAACCGAGCGGTATTGGGGGGATCAGGTGTTGGCGTTGCGTGAGCAATTGGCTGCGCTCAACGAAGAGCCTCTGAAGCTCTTTTGAACACGGCAGATCCCATGTGGGAGCGGGCTTGCTCGCGAAGGCGGTAGATCATTCAACAATGATGTTGACTGTCACACCGCCTTCGCGAGCAAGCCCGCTCCCACAAGGTCCGCGACAGACTCCGAGGAATCTCCTTACAATCCCCTCTTTGTTAGCTGCCTAAGCAAGGATTCTGCATGCAAGCTGCCAACCCGCGTCGCGGGTACATCCTGGGTCTGAGTGCCTACATCATCTGGGGCCTGTTCCCGCTCTACTTCAAAGCCATCGCCAGCGTGCCCGCCGTGGAGATCATCATCCACCGCGTGCTCTGGTCGGCACTGTTCGGCGCCTTGTTGCTGATGGTGTGGAAGCATCCGGGCTGGTGGCGCGAGCTGCGTGACAACCCGAAACGGCTGGCGATCCTCGCGCTGAGCGGCACGCTGATCGCGGCCAACTGGCTGACGTATGTCTGGTCGGTAAACAATTGGCGGATGCTCGAAGCCAGTCTCGGTTACTACATCAATCCGCTGGTGAATGTGCTGCTGGGCATGCTGATCCTCGGCGAACGATTGCGACGCATGCAATGGATCGCGGTAGGTCTGGCCGCGGTCGGCGTTGCGCAACAGGTGTGGCAGGTCGGCAGTCTGCCGTGGGTGTCGCTGGTGCTGGCGCTGACGTTTGGTTTCTACGGTTTGATCCGCAAGCAGGCGCCGGTCAAAGCCCTGCCCGGTCTGGTGGTGGAAACCTGGATGCTGGTGCCGATCGCCATTGCCTGGCTGCTCTTCAATCAGACGGCCACAAGTGCTCAGCCCGAGTTCTGGACGACCTCCGAAGCCTGGTGGCTGGTCGCTGCGGGGCCCGTGACGTTGGTGCCACTGGTGTGTTTCAACGCTGCAGCACGGCATTTGCCCTACACGACCCTGGGATTTCTCCAGTACCTGGCACCGACATTGGTTTTACTGCAAGCCGTGCTGCTATTTGGCGAACACTTGTCGTCCAGCACACTGGTGGCGTTTATCTTTATCTGGGCAGGACTGGCGGTTTACAGCGTCGATGCGTGGATAAGTTTGCGCCGTCGCAGCTGATCAAAAATCGTACGAACTTCTGCAGGCCACGTCCCTCGTGGCCTGCAAGCATCCTTCCCAAGGTTATCCACAGCGTGATCCCCGGCGTTTGTGCGCAACTTGTTGAATCTGATGGTTTTTTGACCAGTTACTGAAGAAGCCCGGCCGGCGTGGGCTGGCGGGCTGTCTCTACAGGTTATCCACAGGCAGGTGCACGTATAAACTGGATAACCCTGTCAGGGATCGCTGCGCAGGACCAATTCCACCATCAAATCGTCCGCCAGGGTCTCCAGGCGAGATTGCAACACATCCAGAGACAGGGTCAGCGGCACGGCGAGAATCGCTTCGGCGTGGAACAGCGGCTCGCTGCTCATCGGCGCCGGGCGCACTTCGGTGACCAGTCGTTCCAGATTGACCCCCTGCTCACTCAATAGACGCGTGATGTCGCGCACGATCCCGGGGCGATCGTTGCCCACCAGTTCCATGGCAATCGGTTTCCAGGTGCAAGATTGTTCGATGCCGCTTTCGGCGATCAGCACACGAATGCCATGGGCCGACAACGCCTGTAGGGCATCGACCAGTTCGTCGTAGGCCTCGGCCGGCACACCCACTCGAAGAATCCCGGCGAACTGCCCGGCCATGCGTGACATGCGGCTTTCCAGCCAGTTGCCGCCGTGCTCGGCAATGCACTGGGCGATGCGCTCGACCTGCCCAGGTTTGTCCGGCGCGAAAACAGTGAGTACGAGGTGGTCCATGGCGCAGCCCTCTGGTCATGACTTTTGTTATAGAAAGGCAAGTATAGGCAAGGGTTGACTGGTGCTTTGGGCGGATCCGGAATCGATGGTGTTTTGACTGGCCTCTTCGCGAGCAAGCCCGCTCCCACAGGGATTGCGCATAACCCTGTGGGAGCGGGCTTGCTCGCGAATGGGGACACCGCCGATCTAACTGAAAAAACAAATCGTGTACAACTTCTTATATTTAACTGGAACAATCTCATGCTTTTTTGAGAACATCCCCATCCCCGACGTGACTGCAATGCGTCATGGGGTCGCAGAACGACGTAATTAGTCTGATTTTCACAACCGCAATTCATCATGTAGTATGCCGCAGCGCGCACTACATAACGTTGGATCGATGTCTGCCACAGGCGCGGTCGCAGCCCTGTAAGCCCTATCAGCAAGGCCTCAACGCCGTTGATCGGTTCCATCCCAGCCGCCCGAAATGGCATGTACTGGTGGAAGGGGTTTGTGGTTTAAATAGCCAGAGGCTTCATTGTTAATTTGAAGAGCTGAAAAGCGAAATAGCTGAGCAGAGTGAGGCAAGCAATGACTGAACACGTTCAAGTCGGTGGCCTGCAGGTCGCCAAAGTCCTGTTCGACTTCGTGAACAACGAAGCCATTCCCGGAACCGGCCTCACCGCCGACAAATTCTGGGCCGGTGCCGACAAGGTCATTCACGACCTGGCACCGAAGAACAAAGCCCTACTCGCCAAACGCGATGATTTCCAGGCTCGTATCGACGGCTGGCACCAGTCCCGTGCCGGTCAGGCGCACGACGCCGTGGCTTATAAAGCCTTCCTGCAAGACATCGGTTATCTGCTGCCAGAAGCGGCCGATTTCCAGGCAACGACGCAAAACGTCGATGACGAAATCGCCCGCATGGCCGGCCCGCAGCTCGTGGTGCCGGTGATGAACGCCCGCTTCGCGCTGAACGCCTCGAATGCCCGCTGGGGCTCGCTGTACGACGCGCTCTACGGCACCGACGCCATCAGCGAAGCTGACGGCGCGGAAAAAGGCAAAGGCTACAACAAGGTTCGCGGCGACAAGGTCATCGCCTTCGCCCGCGCCTTCCTCGACGAAGCCGCGCCATTGGCCGCCGGCTCCCACGTCGATTCCACCGGCTACAAGATCGTTGACGGCAAACTGGTGATCGCCCTGAAAGGCGGCAGCAACAGCGGCCTGCGCAACGACGCGCAACTGATCGGTTTCCACGGCGATGCAGCGGCACCGACCGCGATCCTTTTGAAAAACAATGGCCTGCACTTCGAAATCCAGATCGACGCCAGCACCCCGGTCGGCCAGACCGACGCTGCCGGCGTCAAAGACATCCTGATGGAAGCTGCGCTGACCACCATCATGGACTGCGAAGACTCCGTCGCCGCTGTCGATGCCGATGACAAAGTGGTGATCTACCGCAACTGGCTCGGCCTGATGAAGGGCGATCTGTCGGAAGAAGTCTCCAAGGGCGGTCAGACCTTTACCCGCACCATGAACGCCGACCGCACCTACACCGGCGTCGACGGCAAGGAATTGAGCCTGCACGGTCGCTCGCTGTTGTTCGTGCGCAACGTCGGTCACCTGATGACCATCGACGCGATCCTCGATAAAGACGGCAACGAAGTGCCGGAAGGCATTCTCGACGGTCTGGTGACTTGCCTGGCGGCGATCCACAGCCTCAACGGCAACAGCTCGCGCAAGAACAGCCGCACCGGTTCGGTCTACATCGTGAAACCGAAGATGCACGGCCCGGAAGAAGCCGCGTTCACCAACGAGCTGTTCGGCCGTATCGAAGACGTGCTCGACCTGCCGCGCAACACGCTGAAAGTCGGGATCATGGACGAGGAGCGCCGCACCACGGTCAACCTCAAGGCCTGCATCAAGGCGGCCAGTGAGCGTGTGGTGTTCATCAACACCGGTTTCCTCGACCGCACGGGCGATGAAATCCACACCTCCATGGAAGCCGGCCCGATGGTGCGCAAGGCGGACATGAAGGCTGAAAAGTGGATCGGCGCTTACGAGAACTGGAACGTCGATATCGGTTTGAGCACCGGCCTGCAAGGTCGCGCGCAGATCGGTAAAGGCATGTGGGCCATGCCCGACCTGATGGCGGCGATGCTGGAACAGAAAATCGCGCACCCGCTGGCCGGCGCCAACACCGCCTGGGTTCCATCGCCGACGGCTGCTGCGCTGCACGCGTT
The DNA here is from genome assembly GCF_059695695.1 of Pseudomonas sp. LBUM1670. Classification (NCBI taxonomy): domain Bacteria; kingdom Pseudomonadati; phylum Pseudomonadota; class Gammaproteobacteria; order Pseudomonadales; family Pseudomonadaceae; genus Pseudomonas; species Pseudomonas sp. LBUM1670. The sequence goes on from NZ_CP166783.1 coordinate 5,273,940, forward strand.
GCACTACCACAAGGTCGATGTGTTTGCCCGTCAAGCCGAACTGGCCAACCGTGCACGCGCTTCGGTGGACGACATCCTGACCATCCCGCTGGCCGTTAACCCGAGCTGGACCACGGAACAGATCAAGAACGAACTGGATAACAACGCCCAGGGCATTCTCGGTTATGTAGTGCGCTGGATCGACCAGGGCGTTGGCTGTTCGAAAGTGCCGGACATCAACGACGTCGGCCTGATGGAAGACCGTGCCACGCTGCGGATTTCCAGCCAGCACATCGCCAACTGGCTGCGCCACGGCATCGTCACCCAAGAGCAAGTGATGGAAGCCCTCAAGCGCATGGCGCCGGTGGTTGACCGTCAGAACGCCAATGACGCACTGTACCGCCCACTGGCACCGAACTTCGACAGCAACATCGCCTTCCAGGCGGCGGTCGAACTGGTGGTTGAAGGCACCAAACAGCCGAACGGCTACACCGAGCCGGTCCTGCACCGTCGTCGTCGCGAGTTCAAGGCTGCGAATGGCCTGTAACTGAGCGGTTACGCTGGACAAAAAAAGGCCCTGTTCTTCGGATCAGGGCCTTTTTTGTTTGCGAATGCGGTCATTTGTGGCGAGGGGATTTATCCCCGTTGGGTCGCGAAGCGGCCCCCTTCTCCAGACCAATCGCATCCGCCAATTCACGACTGCTTCGCAGCCGAACGGGGCGGTGCGACGTTTCGCTAAATCCCCTCACCACAAAAGCCCTCAGCAGCCCTCAGCGCTACGGCTCCATCCCCAGCTCATGCTTGACCAACTCCAGCAGCTTGTCGGTATCGATTGGCTTCAGCAGGAAATCCACCACGCTCAAATGCATGGCGGCAATCGCGTCCTTCACGTCGGCATCGCCCGAAACGATGATGATCGGCATGGCGGCCCGAACGGATTCACGGACTTTGCGGATCAAATCCAGGCCGTCAATGTGTCCCATCCGCAGATCGGTGATCACCAAGCCGATCGACGGCCTCTCGTCCAGCATCTTGAGGGCTGTTTCACCGCTGGCCGCGGTCATGCAACGAATGCCATCCAGACCCAGAATTTCCGACAGCAGCTCACGCGCATCTTTATCGTCATCGACGATCAGCACCCGTTGCGGCGGCAGATCGGGTTTCAGCATGACGGCACTGAGCGCCTCGCGCTCGGCGTCACTTAAAATATCGTGGTCGGACATAGCGTTCTCTAAGTGTTCAATTTCATTCCCTAGCACAGTGGAGACATCGCTAAGCAGACCTTGAATGTGCACTTCATCGAATTTATTTCCTATAGGACAAAGGATAGGTTCTTCCCAAGATTGCGTAAGGTATTTCCGAAATTTCATCACCGAAAGGCCCGACCTAGACTTACGTCCAATGGGAAACCTGCGTTCCGGGGCCGACCATGGCTGAGTCATCCGACAACAACAACTCGAAAAAAAGACTGCGGTAATGGTTATGAGTAAAGCGGACGCCTTCACACAGGCAGGGAAAACCGCGGTGTTGCAGAACATCCAGGGCACTTTGCGATTCCTTCAGCGTTTCCCGCCCTTCAATCAAATGGAACACGCTCACCTGGCGTACCTGGTGGAACAGTGTCAGCTGCGTTTTTATGCGCCCGGCGAAAGCATCATCAAGCCCGCCGATGGCCCGGTTGAGCATTTCTACATCGTCAAACAGGGCCGCGTCGTGGGTGAACGCCCCCACACGGCCAAGGGTGGCACCGAAACCACCTTCGAAATCACCACCGGCGAGTGCTTTCCCCTCGCCGCGTTGCTGGGTGAACGCGCGACGCGCACCGAACATCTGGCCGCCGAAGACACCTTTTGCCTACAGCTGAACAAGCTGGCGTTCATCAAATTGTTCGCACTTTCCAACGCGTTTCGCGACTTTGCCCTACGCGGCGTCAGCAGTTTGCTGGATCAGGTCAATCAGCAAGTCCAGCAAAAAGCCGTGGAAACGCTTGGCACCCAGTATTCACTCAACACCCGGTTGGGCGAGTTGGCCATGCGCCATCCGGTGACGTGCAGCCCGATCACGCCGCTGCGAGAAGCCGTGACCCTGATGCACGAGCAGCAGGTCGGCAGCATTGTGGTGGTCGATGAACACAAGGCGCCACTGGGGATTTTCACCCTGCGCGACCTGCGCCACGTGGTGGCCGAAGGCACCAACGACTTCAACGAAGCCATCGAACGGCACATGACCCAGGCGCCATTTTTCCTGACGCCGGACCACAGCGCCTTCGATGCAGCGATTGCCATGACCGAGCGCCATATCGCCCACGTTTGTCTGGTCAAGGATCAGCGCCTTTGCGGCGTGGTCTCGGAGCGTGACCTGTTTTCCCTGCAACGGGTCGATCTGGTGCATCTGGCGCGTACCATCCGCAGCGCCCAGCGCGTGGAAAACCTGGTGGCGATGCGCGGCGAAATCGGTCAACTGGTTGAGCGCATGTTGGCCCACGGCGCGTCATCGACCCAGATCACCCACATCATCACCCTGCTCAACGACCACACCGTGTGCCGGGTGATCGAACTGACTCTCGCCGAGAAAGGGGATCCCGGTGTGCCATTCAGTTGGCTGTGTTTCGGCAGCGAGGGCCGCCGCGAGCAGACGCTGCACACCGATCAGGACAACGGCATTCTGTTCGAAGCGCGGGACGCGGCGCACGCCGCCGAGATTCGCGGCAAGTTGCTGCCCATCGCGCAACACATCAACCAGAGCCTGGCGCTCTGCGGCTTCACCCTGTGCAAGGGCAACATCATGGCCGGCAACCCCGAGCTGTGTTTGTCCCGGGCCGAATGGGCGCGGCGTTTTGCGACGTTTATCCGCGAGGCAACGCCAGAAAACCTGCTGAGTTCGAGCATTTATTTCGACCTGCGCGTGGTCTGGGGCGATGAGCAAAGCTGCGATCAACTGCGTCGGGGGATTCTCGATCAGGTCGCTGATAACCGACTGTTCCAGCGAATGATGGCCGACAACGCCCTGCGCAACCGCCCTCCCGTAGGACGTTTCCGAGAGTTTGTGCTGGCGCGCAAGAATGGCGAAAAAGCTACCCTGGACCTGAAAGTCCAGGGCCTGACCCCGTTTGTCGACGGCGCCCGATTGCTCGCGCTGGCCCACGGCATTGAGGCCAACAATACGCTGGAGCGCTTTCGCCAACTGGTCGAAAAAGAGGTCATCGAACGGCTGGACGGTGCGGCGTATGAAGAGGCGTATCACTTCATTCAGCAAACCCGCATGCAGCAACATCAGCTACAGACCCGGGAGAACTTGCCCTACTCCAACCGGGTCGATCCTGACAGCCTCAATCATTTGGATCGACGCATCCTGCGTGAATCCCTGCGCCAGGCCCAACGCCTGCAGAGCAGCCTGACGCTGCGGTATCAGCTATGAGCCTGTTTTCATGGCTGCGCCCGGCAGGTCCGATGCTGTCCGGCGAATTGCAGCAACGTCTGAAAGCCTTGCCCGCGACAGCCGAGCTGAACGAATGCAGCCTGCGCGAACAGCGCTGGGTGGTGCTGGACCTGGAAACCACCGGGTTGAATCTGAACAAGGATCGGGTGCTGTCCATCGGCGCGGTGGTCATAGAAGACGGTGCGATCGACTTCAGTCAGCAGTTCGAACGCACCCTGCAATGCAGCGAACTCAAGCTCGGTCCCAGCGTCCTGATTCATGGCTTGGGCCCGAGCGCGATTGCTGCCGGCAGTGATCCTGCGCAGGCCCTGGTCGAATTCATGGAGTTTCTGGGCGACAGCCCGGTGCTGGCGTTTCATGCGCCGTTCGATCAGCACATGCTCGGGCGCGCGTTGAAAGATCATCTGGGCTACAAGCTGCAGCATCTGTTTCTGGATGTGGCGGACATTGCGCCACTGTTGTGCCCGCAGGCGCATATCCGCGAGGCGGGGCTGGATGAGTGGATTGACTGGTTCAAGCTCGAAGTGTTCGAACGTCATAACGCCAGTGCCGATGCGCTGGCGACCGCGGAACTGGCGTTGATCCTGTTCAGCCGGGCGCGGCAGCAGCAGATTCATAGTCCGTTGAATCTGCAGCAGCGGGTGAGTCAGTGGAAACGCAGACAGCGCGCGCCTTCCTTCTGAATTTACGGTGTCTGTTCGGACGCCTTCGCGAGCAAGCCCGCTCCCACAGGGTTTGGTGTCGTTCACCCATTTTGTGTTCGACACAAAACCCTGTGGGAGCGGGCTTGCTCGCGAAGAACGATAACGCGGTCCAACTGACCCCCCCCGTCAAAACCACCTGACCAGTGGCCAATTGCTTACCTCCCCCGCCTCTGCCACAATCGCGAACAATTCTCGTTACTTAACACTTCCCAATCGGTGATGCTGCGTGTCGTCAGTCCAAAGCCCCCACAGTGAGCTCGTCGGTGCGTTATATCGCGACCACCGCAGTTGGCTATTGGCCTGGCTTCGACGCAATGTCGCCTGTCCGCAACGGGCCGAAGACCTGAGTCAGGACACCTTCGTGCGGTTGCTGGGCCGTGATCAACTCAACGAACCGCGCGAACCGCGGGCGTTTCTGGTGGCGATCGCCAAGGGCCTGTTGTTCGACTATTTCCGCCGCGCCGCGCTGGAACAGGCTTACCTCACCGAACTGATGCTGATCCCCGAAGGCGAACAACCGTCGGTGGAAGAACAGCAAATGATCCTCGAAGACCTGAAAAACATCGATCGCCTGCTCGGCAAACTGTCGAGCAAGGCTCGCGCGGCGTTTCTCTACAACCGTCTCGACGGCCTCGGCCACGCGGAAATCGCCCAGCGCCTGGGCGTGTCGGTGCCGCGGGTGCGTCAATACCTGGCGCAGGGTATTCGTCAGTGCTACATCGCGTTGTACGGTGAGCCGGTATGAGCCCGATCAGTTCCAAACCGGTCTCGGCACGGGTGCTGGACGCGGCGATTGCCTGGCAATTGTCGCTGGATTCCGGCAGCTCGGTTGAGCGCGAAGAGTTCGCCAAATGGCACGCCGCCCACGAAGAGCACGCCCGCGCCTGGCGCCAGTTGGGCATGCTCGACCAGCGTTTCAGCGTGGCCAGCGGTCCGGCCCGCACCGCATTGCTGCAATCGCGCGAAAGCATTCGCCGGCGCGTGCGCAAACTGGGCAGCGGCGTGGCGAGCATCGTGGCGGTGATCGGCCTGGCGCTGTTCGCCGGTGACCGCTATCTGCCAGTCGACTATTGGCTGGCCGATCAGCGCACCGCCACCGGCGAGCAACGCACCTTGCGTCTGAGCGACGGCACCGTGATCAACCTCAACACCCACAGTGCCGTGGACGTGCGCTTTGATGAGAAGCAGCGCCGGGTGATTCTTCAGGACGGGGAAATCCTCGTCGAGACCGGTCATGGCGATGCCAGGCCGTTTATCGTCGAAACCCGCGAAGGCAGCCTGCGTGCACTGGGCACGCGATTCCTGGTCAAGCGCGAGGAAGACGGCACGCGCCTGAGCGTGCTGCAGTCCGCCGTGGCTGCTCATCCCGAGTCGAGCGCTGAAGAACAGATTCTGCGCGAAGGCCAGCAAGTGCTGATGCGCAACAATGGCCTCGGGCCAATCGTTGCGACCCACCTCGGCGCCGATGCCTGGACCCGCGGCATGCTTGTGGTGGACAACACGCGGCTGGAAGACCTGATCCACGAACTCGGTCGTTATCGCCGCGGGCATCTGGGCGTTGCGCCAGAGATCGCCGACCTGCGGATCACCGGCAGTTTTCCGTTGCACGATATCGACCTGGCGTTGAGTGCCCTGTTGCCGACCCTGCCGGTGCAGATCGAGCGGCACACGGCGTGGTGGGTGACGGTGGCGAAGGCTGAAGCCAAGCCCTGATATTTTCTGTGACTGACCCGACGCTTTCGCGAGCAAGCCCGCTCCCACAAGGTTTTGTGTCGATCACAGAACCTGTGGGAGCGGGCTTGCTCGCGAAGAGGCCCTCAGCCTCACCACAATTGCTGAATCGAAATTATTTTCATCCAGCCCTATCACTTTTGGTTTTTCGTTCGGCACTTGGGTAATTGAGAAGTATTCCCTTTCAGGAGCCGCTGTATGTCCCGTTCGCTAGACACCTTGTTGCGCCCCGGTTTGCTGGCGGTCGCCATTGCCCTTTGCACCCCGCTGGCCAGCAGCCAACTGATCGCTGCAGAACAGGCATCCAGCGTTCGCGCCTACAACCTGCCGGCCGCGCCATTGGCCAGCACGTTGAACCAGATCGCCAGCCAGTCCGGCCTGGCGTTGTCGCTGAACCCGGCACTGGCGGCGGGCAAGACGTCGGCACCGGTCAACGGCCAATACGATGCAGCAGGCGCCTTGCGGGCCGCGTTACTCGGCACCGGTCTGCAACTGGAACAAAGCAGCACCGGCACCTACAGCCTGGTCGCCGCGCCTGAAGGTGTGATGGCTCTGCCGGAAACCGCCATCATCGGCGTTGAAAACACTGAAAGTGCCTGGGGCCCGGTGGAAGGCTACCTGGCCAAGCGCACCGCCGCCGGCACCAAGACCGACACCGCGCTGGTCGAAGCACCGCGTTCGATTTCGATCGCCACCCGCGAACAAATGGACGACCGCAGCGTGCACAGCCTCGATGACGCCGTGCGCTACATGCCCGGCATCACCGCCAGCAGTTTCGGCAGCGACACCCGCACCGACTGGCTGCGAGTACGTGGTTTTGAGCCCACCCAGTTCCTCGACGGCTTGCCGCTGCCCAAAGGCGTGTACGCCAACCCGAAACCGGAAACCTGGAACCTCGACCGCCTCGCCCTGCTGCGCGGCCCGGCTTCGTCGGTGTACGGCCAGACCCCGCCGGGCGGTTTGCTGGACATGGTCAGCCGTCGTCCCAGCGCCGAGTCGAGCAATGAAATCCAGGTGCAGTACGGCAGTGACAATCACCGTCAGATCAACTTCGCCAGCACCGGCAAGATCGACGATGAAGGCCAGTTCCTCTACGGCGTGAGCGGCGTGGTACGCGACAGCGGCACGCAGATCGACCACATCGACAACAAGCGCTACAACATTGCGCCGAGCCTGACGTGGAACATCGACGATGACACCAGGTTCACCCTGCTTACTCAGTTCACCCGTGACGATACCGGCATCACCAGCCAGTTCCACTCGATTCAAGGCACCAGGATCGACATGCCGTTCGGCGATATTTCCCACCACAAGAATCTGGGAGATCCGAACTACGAGTACTACGACCGCACTTACTACGCTCTGGGCTACGCCTTCGAACATCGCCTGAACGATGTCTGGCAGTTCCGGCAAAACCTGCGCTACACCAAGTCCGACCTGTCGTTCCAGGCCATTACCGTCAACGCCTACAACCCGGCGTTTGCAGCGTTCGGATTCGTCGTCGATGATCAGGGCAATACCGGGCGCGGTACCACCAATGTGGAAGAAGACATCAGCCAGTTCGCGGTGGACAACAACTTCCAGGGCGACTTTTCCACCGGCGATGTCCGCCACACCCTGCTGATCGGGCTGGACCATCAGCGCAGTAACACCAACTACCTCTCGATCTTCGGTTTCGCACCGGGCATCAACGTCAATACACCCCAATACGGCTTGCCGATCACTCGCCCGCCACGCTCCGATGCCTTCTATGACTACGACCAGAAGACCTATCAGACCGGTCTGTACGTTCAGGACCAGATGGCCCTCGACCAATGGCGCCTGACCCTGGGCGGCCGCGAGGATTGGGTCCACACCGGCACCAAATTCTTCAATGAAGACGATGCCACCAACACCGAGCGCGACAAGAAATTCAGCGGCAACGCGGCGATCAGCTATGTGTTCGACAACGGCATCGTGCCTTACCTGTCTTACGCCGAGTCGTTCCAGCCCACCAGCAACGCCGTCGCCTCCGCGACTCAGTCCTTCAAGCCGACCGAAGGCAAACAATGGGAGTTGGGCATCAAGTACCAGCCACCGGGCAGCAATACATTGCTGAGCGCCGCGGTATATGAGCTGACCCAGAAAAACGTCAACGTCACCGACACCGTGGGTAACGTGACGATCACCAGCCAGACCGGTGAAGTGAAGGTCAAAGGCCTGGAGCTGGAAGCGGTCTCCGACGTCACCGACAACCTGAAGATCATCGCCGCCTACACCCTGGCGAAATCCGAAGTGCAGAAAGGCGACTTCAAAGGCAACCGCCTGCAACTGATGCCCAACCAGCAGGCTTCGCTGTGGACCGATTACACCTGGCACAACGGCGTGCTGGATGGCTTCGGCATCGGCGCCGGCGCGCGTTACACCGGCAATACCTACGGCGACCAGGGCAACACCACGCTGGGCAAGGCTGACGCCTACACCGTGTTCGACGCGGCGGTTCATTACGACCTGGGCCGTCTGGACAACAGCTTGAAAGGTGCCTCGCTGGCCGTGAACGCGACCAACCTGCTGAACAAGGATTACATCTCTACCTGTGACGGCTTTTACTGCTACTACGGCGACCTGCGCAGCGTCGTCGCCAGTGCCACGTACAAGTGGTAAACGCTTGATCTGATACGCGCTGCAACCAGGCCGTCCTTCATGGACGGCTTTGGTATTTCTGAAGGCTATGAAATGAAAAGCAAAACAATTCGCCGCTGGTCCTTCGTCCACACCTGGACCAGCCTGATCTGCACGGTCTTCCTGCTGATGCTGGCGCTGACCGGCTTGCCGCTGATCTTCCATCACGAGATCGACCACCTGCTGGGCGATGCCGCCGAGTTGCAGCAGATGCAGGCCGATACCCCGCAGCTGAATTTGCAGCAGTTGGTGCAGGCGGCGGAAAAGCATCGTCCCGGCGAAGTCATGCAGTACTTCGGCTTCGACGAAGACCAACCCAACGCCGCGATCGCGATCATGGCGGCCACGGCCGGCACCGAACCGAATTCGTCCCACACCTTCATGCTCGACGCTCGCACCGGCGAAGCGCTGGAGATGCCGTCGGCCAACGGCGGCTTCATGATGGTCATGCTGCGCCTGCACGTGGACATGTTTGCCGGTCTGCCGGGCAAGTTGTTGCTGGCGTTCATGGGGCTGATGTTTGTCGTGGCCATTATTTCCGGAACAGTGCTGTACCTGCCGTTCATGCGCAGGCTGAAATTCGCCACCGTGCGTCAGGACAAATCCACTCGTCTGCGCTGGCTCGATTTGCACAACCTGATCGGTGTGGTCACCCTGACCTGGGCGCTGGTGGTCGGCGTCACCGGCGTCATCAGTGCTTGCGCCGACCTGCTGATCGCCGCGTGGCGCAACGACAGCCTGAGTGCGATGGTCGAGCCGTATCGCGATGCGCCACCGCTGACGCAACTGGCACCGGCCACCCGTTTGCTCGACATCGCCAAAGACGTTGCGCCCGACATGCAGCCGGACTTCATCGCCTTCCCCGGCACGCGGTTTTCCAGCGAACACCATTACGCGGTGTTCATGAAGGGCAGCACGCACCTGACCTCGCACTTGCTGACCCCGGTGCTGATCGACGCCAGCACCCTGCAAGTTACCGCCGTGGCTGAAAGGCCGTGGTACATGGACGCCATGGGCATGTCGCAGCCGCTGCACTTCGGCGATTACGGCGGCATGCCGATGAAAATTCTCTGGGCGACGCTGGATGTACTGACCATCATCGTGCTCGGCAGCGGGGTTTACCTGTGGGTGGTTCGGCGCAAAGCGGCAAAACCCGTACTGGAGAAAGCGGAGAGCGTGGCATGAAACCCCGACAGTCAAACTTCTGGAAGGTCTTCTCCACGCCAACCGTTATCGCCCTGTTCAGTGCCGCCGGGTTGTTCGCTGCGCTATTGGGCGATGGCGTGTGGGATGCCTTGAGCTGGCTGGGCTTGGGCGTTCCCGCCGTCCTCGCCCTGCGCGGCCTCCTGCAACGCCGCTGACACCTCACCTTGTAGGAGCGAGCTTGCTCGCGAAAAACCCGAGGACGCCGCTGGGCATCTGGTTTTACGCGTTATCGTTCACCTCCATCGCGAGCAAGCTCGCTCCTACAGAAGGCGGACCAACGCGCTATGCTCCCGACACTGTCCACCGACCGAGACGCTGCCATGTCCGCCCCGAGCATGACCCTCTACCACAACCCGTTGTCGCCCTTCGTTCGCAAAGTCATGGTGCTGCTGCACGAAACCGGTCAGCAAGACCGCGTCGCCCTGCAAAACTGCGTGCTGACCCCGCTCGCCCCGGACTTGCCCCTTATCGACGACAACCCGCTGAGCAAGATCCCGGCCCTGCGTCTGGCCGACGGCAATGTCATCCATGACAGTCGGGTGATCCTCGAGTACCTCGACCACCAGCACGTCGGCAACCCGTTGATCCCCCGCGAAGGCTCGGCCCGCTGGCGTCGATTGACCCTGGCCTCGATGGCCGACGGGATCATGGACGCGGCGGTGCTGGTTCGTTATGAAGTCGCCCTGCGCGCTCCGGAAAAACACTGGGACGAATGGCTCGATGGCCAGCGCGACAAGATTCGCCGCGCCTTGGCGCTGCTGGAAAAAGACGCGATTGCCGAGCTGACCAGCCATTTCGATGTGGCGGCGATCAGTGTCGCGTGTGCGTTGGGTTACCTGGATTTGCGCCATCCGGATCTGGAATGGCGCGAGGTGAATCCGCAGTTGGCCGCGTGGTATTTCGAGGTGAGTCAGCGGCCTTCGATGGTGGCGACGATGCCTAAGGTCTAGATTTTCGCTGACTGGGCTGGCCTCTTCGTCGGAACGCCGCCCGGAGCAAGCCCGCTCCCACATTTTGATCTGTGGTTTTCACATATTTTGTGTTCACTGAAGATCCCTTGTGGGAGCGGGCTTGCTCGCGAATGCACCACACCGGATCTAACGGAAACAACCCAAAAATCAGCGTCGCCAACACCTCCCCTTCCCGCTGATCCTCGCGCAACCCCAACGACCGACTCATTCAACCACCCCGATATCAAACTCCAGCGGCTTGGCTGCCTTCTGCCCAATCCCGTACCAATCCAGTTTGCGGGTCAGCACCATGAATACCCCGAGCAAGCCGAACAGCAGCAACGATCCCATCAATAGCGCGTAATCCTCAGCACTCAACAAGCCATAAAGCAGGCCATACAACGCCGCCAATCCCGCCGAAAAACTCAAGCCGTGGCGCACGCTGCGCAGCACGTGGCAGACATAGAAACCGATCAACAACACACAACCGCTCGCCGACAACAGATACGCCAGGGCGAAACCGATGTGCTCGGACAACGACAACAACAGCAAGTAGAAAAACGCCAGGGCCACGCCCACCAGTGCGTATTGCACCGGGTGCACCGCCAGGCTTTTCAGCACTTCGAAGAGGAAGAAACCGGCGAAGGTCAGAACGATGAACAACAACGCGTATTTGATTGCCCGGTCGCTTTTCAAATACTGGTCCACGGGATCGATGAAGCTCACGCCGAAGCTGCGGCCATTGAACGCTTCACAGTCGTTGCCGGTTACGCAACGGCTCAGGGCTTCTTGCAGGTTGGTGGAGAAAAACGTCGTCTGCCAGTTGGCCGTGAAACCCTGATCGGAGACTTCGCGCTGGGCCGGCAGGTAGTTGCCGATGAAGCTCGGATGCGGCCAGTTGGCGACCAGCGAGACTTTGCTGGCCTTGCCCACCGGAAGAACCTGTAACTGCCCTGTGCCCTGCAGCCGCAGATCGAAACCGAAAGCCAGTTCCGTGGCTTGATTGGGGTTGAGCGCCGGCAACGTCACATGCACGCCCTCGCCCAACCAGCCCACCTGGCTGCCCGGCACGAAGTCCAGGCGCAGGTCATGGAGCTCCAGTTTCAACGCATTCTCGATGCCGCGAATGTCGCTGATCCCGACCGCGAGGAACGGCTGATCGAACTGGTAATCGGCGAAGTCTTCCTTGATGCCCAGTTGCGCCGGCACCGAGAAGTGTCCGCTGATGCGGTTATCCGCGTGGAACAACCGCGCTTCGTAAATGCCCCGGGAACGCAGTTCCGTCTTGACCTCGCCGTCGAGCTCGAAACGTTCTGGCAGGAAATACAAACGGCCGCGTTCTTCCCCGACTTCCTGGTAACGCTCATTGGTTTTTTCGTTGAGTTTCCAGGTGCGCACCACTTTGCGATAGGGCACCACCATCAAGGGTCCGCTCAGTCGCTGGCTGTAGCTGGAACTGCGCGCGATGTCTTCGAGCACACCGTCGCGCAGTTGCTGGCGGTCCTCGATCACGCCGTTGATCATCAACAGCGGGATCAGCAATAACAGGATCAGAAGGGCAATGGCCCCGAGTTTTAGGGTCAGATTTCGGTTCATGGGACTCTCCCTGTTTGGATGGGGAGAGTCTGGGATCGGAGTGTGTGGGGTTTATGGAGGGAATATGGAGAGTGTGTGGAGACTGGGGCGGCCCCTTCGCGAGCAAGCTGAACTGGCCTAATGATTTTGGACACTTCAATCGGGCGCTATGATGGCGCCCAAATCTGAGGTGTTTGGATATGCGTAAATCTTATTCCAGTGAGTTCAAGCTCAAGGCTGCCAGCATGGTGCTGGACGAGGGCCGGTCAGTTCCAGAAGTCTGTACCAGTCTGGATATTGGCCCTACCGCCTTGCGCCGTTGGGTCGATCAGGTTCGCAAGGAGCGCTTGGGTTCTCCCCCTGAGGGGGCCAAGGCGATTACCGCCGATCAGCGAGAGATTCAGCAGCTCAAAGCGTTGCTCAGGCAAAAAGACCTGGACATTGAAATCCTAAAAAAGGCCAGTGCTCTCCTGCTTTTGGACTCCAAAGATCATTCTCGTTGATCAATGAGCTGGACGAGCAGTACGGCGTTAACAATTGCTGTCGGGCGTTTGGAGTCAACCGCAGCAGCTTTTACGCCTGGCGTCAGCGCCAAGGCAAGGTGAAGCCTGAGCGGGAGAAACTTAAAGCCGTGCTGGTCGAGCATCACAAGGAATCCAGAGCGTCCGCAGGGTCTCGCACCCTTTCCAGGGAGCTGCAAGCCAAGGGGCATCGTGTCGGGCGACATATGGCTCGCAGCTTGATGCGCGAAGCCGGTGTCGCCAGTCATCAGCGCAGGCGACATAAGTACAAATCTTCCGGCGTGGAAGCGCTGGTGGCGCCACATGTGCTCAAGCGCAAGTTTGATGTCACGGCGATCAACCAGGTGTGGTGTGGCGATGTGACGTACATCAAGGTCGGCAAGCGCTGGATGTATTTTGCGGCGGTGCTGGATCTGTTCGCTCGCCGGATCGTGGGTTGGTCGTTTTCAATGATTTCCGATGCCACGCTGACCTGCGAAGCATTGCGAATGGCAGTCGAGTTGCGAGGCCGTCCCAAAGAAGTGCTGTTTCACTCTGATCAAGGCTGCCAATACACCAGCCATAAATTCAGGAATGAGATGCGCAAGCATGGACTCCTGCAAAGCATGAGTCGCAAAGGTGAGTGCTGGGACAACGCCCCGATGGAGCGTTTCTTTGGGAGCCTGAAATCAGAGTGGGTGCCAGAAGACGGCTACCGTTCAGAGCATGAAGCCCGCGTGGATGTGCAGCGTTATGTGATGCGTTACAACAACGTCAGACTCCATAGCTACAACGACTACCGGTCGCCGGTAGCTATGGAGAAACTGGCGGCGTGAAAACCTTAACTGGTGTCCAAAATTACTTGACCAGTTCAAGCCCGCTCCCACAGGGGTATGCATTCCAATGTGGGAGCGGGCTTGCTCGCGAAGGCCGCGACTCGGTCCTAAGCCAGGCGCAACGTCACTTCAACCCCGCCCTCGACATTGCCAATGCTCAATGTCCCACCATGCAACTTCACCACTTCCTCAACAAAGTTAAGCCCCAACCCCGTGCTCTTGCGCCCACTGTCCGGACGCGGCAAGGAATAGAAGCGCTCACTCAATCGTGGCAACGCATAGTCGGGAATGGCCTCGGCCTGGTTGAACAGTTTGAATTCAATCTGCTCTCCGACCTTCTTGGCGCTGAATCGCAGGGCGCCTTTGGACGGGGTGAAATCCAGCGCATTTTCCAGCAAATTACCCAGCGCCTGACGCAACAGAAACGGCTCGCCAGTGATCGCCAGATCCGCTGGAATCGCCTGATCCACGCGTAACTGTTTGCCTTCGATTCGCGCGGCTTGAGCGTTCAGCAGTTCATCCACCAAACCCGCCAATGGCACAGACACCCGCTCTTCCAGCCCCTGACGCTGTTCAACCTGAGCCAGATTCAGCAGTCGCTCGATCAACTGCTGCATCCGCACGCTTTCGCTGTCGATGTTGCTGACGAAACGCTGCTGTTGAGCCAACGGCATCTCCCCCTGCAGCAACTCCGCCGCGCCGCGAATCGCCGCCAGCGGGCTTTTCAGTTCATGGGTCAGCGTGTGCACATAACGCTCGACGTAGGCTTTGCCTTCGAGCTGCGTGCGCATCTGCTCCACGGCGGTCGCCAGTTGCTCCAGTTCGCCGCCGCGATAATGCGGAACCTCGACGCGCCGGCCTTCACTCACGGCTTTCGCATACGCGGTCAAGCGCCGCAGCGCCGCGCTCAGCCACCACGACAGCAGCGCGCCGAACAGCAAACCGAGGCCGATCAGCCCGGCGCCATACGCGAGCAATCGACGCTCGGTGCGATCGACGTAAGGCTGCAACGAGCTGTTGGGTTTGGCCACTGTGACCACGCCAATGATCCGGCCGTTATCGCGAATCGGCGCGCCAACGTGCATCACCGAAGAGTTGGCATCGTTCGGATCGCTGCGACTGGAGCGGGCACCGTATTCGCCACGCAGGGTCAGCAGAACGTCGTTCCAGCGCGAGTAATCCTGCCCCACCGCCACACCGCTGGAATCCAGCACCACGATGCCTTTCGCGTCGGTGACGTAGATACGGTGATTGACCTGATTCTTTGGCAGACCCCAGATGTTCGCCTTCGGTTGCCGTTCGCCATAAGCCCTGAGCAATTCCGGCCAGCGGTTCTGGTTGAGGGTGCCGGCCTTGAAGTCGTCGCGCAGGATTTCGGCCATCAGGTTGGCGGTGTCGACCAGGGTTTCTTCGGTGGACTGACGCACGCCGGGGCGGATTTCTTCCATTACGGTGCTGAGCACGAAGTAGCCCGTCAGGCCGATGAACAGCACATAGACCAGGAAAATCCGAATCCCCAATGGCATCAGCTGTGCCCCGGACTGTAGCTGTAACCGAGGCCGCGATGGGTCTGGATCGGCTCGGCGTCGGCCTTTACCAGACGCAACTTGGCGCGCACGCTCTTGATGTGGCTGTCGATACTGCGCTCGTAACCGGCGTCGGCGGCGACGCCCAGCGCATCGAGCAATTGCTCGCGGCTGAACACGCGTTCAGGTTGTTCGAGCAAGCATTGCAGCAAACGGAATTCGTGGCGCGTCAGGGTCAGCAACTGGCCACGATAGCTGATCTGCACTCGCTCGCTGTCGATGCGAAACAGCGCCGAACCCGTCTCGACCGCTGCGCGCGGCACCATGCGTTTGAGAATGGCCCGGACCCGCGCGGCCACTTCCCGTGGGCTGAACGGCTTGACCACGTAATCGTCGGCGCCGATCTCCAGGCCCACAACGCGGTCGATTTCCGCATCGCGGGCACTGAGGAAAATCACCGGCACGTCGCTGAAACGCCGCAGTTGCTTGCAAGTTTCGAAGCCGCTGATGTCCGGCAGGCCGATGTCGAGAATGATCAGATCGGCCGGTGTCTGCCGCTGATGGTCCAGCGCGGCGGCGCCGAGGCTCAGCCACGTCGTGGTGAACCCTTCGCCCTGCAAGGCGAAAATCAGGGTGTCGGCAATCGCCGCTTCGTCTTCGACAATCAGGATATGAGGCATGGCGTCCGAGCCCGGCAGTTGAGTGGGCGAACGGTGACCCAAGCCTCACCTCACGTCAATGAGACCACTTGAAATCAGCAGTCGGGCTTGTCAGCCGTAAAACGCCGCGCCGGGTTCACCGCCGCGCCGAATTCACGCAGGGCTTTGGCGCCTATCAGCAGCGGGTAGTTGAAGCTGCTGCGGTCGGTGAGGTTGACCTCGACCGTGCGTTTGACGTTGCCCAGGCACAGTTCCAGATCGACCACCGGGCGCTTGGTGGGCTCGATCGACTCCTTTTCATCCTCGTCTTCTTCGGAGCGGGTCTTGATCTTGCTGATCCGCGCGACCTTGTGCTCGTAGACCTTGTTGCTGGCGTCTTTGGTGGCGAGGCGGAAACGCACCCACTCATCGCCGTCGCGGGTGAAGGTTTCAATATCCTTGGCCGACAACGACGCGGTCAGGGCGCCGGTGTCCATTTTGGCCTTGAGGACTTCGCCGCCGATTTCCGGCAGCGCGATGTATTCGTAGCGCCCGTACAGGGTCGGCTCGGCGGCCAGGACCGGCAGGGCCACGAGAGTAAGCAGTGCGAGGAGGGATTTCACGTGATGGGCATCCTTGGAAAGTGGGCAGCGGAATTTTAGACCGTCAGTGAGCAATTCGTTCGTTCCCGAGACCGATTCGCGGGCAAGCCTCGCTCCTACAGGGATAGCGACAAACCCGTAGGAGCGAGTGGTGCGGCATCCCGACTTGCCCGCGAAGAGGCCAGATCAATTACCATAAAAGCCTGAGTCTTCGAGTTGGCTCAAGCATATCGCCGCCGAGGTGAAACATTCGTCACCACCGATTTGGCCTGTCGCCCGAAGCTGCTTATCATGGCGCGCCCAAACGCTTTCAAGAGTTATTTATGCGCCGCCTGCTCACCGGCTGTTTCGTTACCCTGCTGCTGTTGCTCAACACCCTGGTCCTGTTCGGACCGCTGATGGTGTTTGCCCTGCTCAAACTGGTCCTGCCTGGCCGCTTGCGTGATTACGCATCAAAGGCGGTGATGTGGATCGCCGAGACCTGGGCCGAGATCGACAAGCTGATCTTCCGCCTGTGCATCCCCACGCAATGGGACATTCGCGGCGGCGATGACCTGCGCAGCGACACGTCTTATCTGGTGATCAGCAACCATCAATCCTGGGTCGATATCCCGGCGCTGATCCAGACGCTCAACCGGCGCACGCCGTTTTTCAAGTTCTTCCTCAAGAAAGAACTGATCTGGGTGCCGTTCCTGGGCCTGGCGTGGTGGGCGCTGGATTACCCGTTCATGAAGCGCTACACCAAGGCCTTTCTGGCGAAAAACCCTGAGCTGGCGGGCAAGGATCTGGACATCACCAAAGCGGCGTGCGAGCTGTTCAAGCGCCAGCCGGTGACGGTGGTCAATTATCTGGAAGGCACCCGCTACACCTCGGCGAAAAGCACTCAGCAGCAGTCACCGTTCGCTCATCTGCTTAAACCGAAGGCTGGCGGCGTGGCGTTTGTACTGGCGGCGATGGGTGAACAGCTGGACGCGATTCTCGATGTGACGGTGGTGTATCCGCAGCATAAGATTCCGGGGTTCTGGGATTTGATCAGCGGTAACGTGCCGAGGGTCATCATCGACATCAACACCCGCGAACTAGACCCCGCGCTGTGGCAGGGCGATTACGAGAATGATGCGGCGTTTCGCGAGACGGTCCAGAACTGGGTCAACCAGCTCTGGATCGAGAAGGACCGGCGCATCGACGCCTTGCGCGCCGAGCGCCGCTAATCAGCTGCCAGTGCCCCAGATCCCGCCCAGGTTCTGCAACAGCGAACCGGCGACGCCCTGCTGACCGAGGTATTGCAGAATCACCGGGGCAAACTGACCGATCATGCCGCTGTCCATGCCCAATGCGCTGAACGCATTGTTCAGGTCGTTGGTGTCCTTGACGGCACCCAAGGCATTGTCCAGACCGGCCGCCTTGCCATTCGAACCCAGCAAACCGGCGAGCGCACCCAGTTCACCGCCGCCGGACAGCTTGTCGATGCCCGGTACGCTTTTGGCCAGTTCCGAATAGTCGGTCGAACTCAACTGGTTCTTCGCCAACCCCAACATTGCCCCGGTGCCACCGACGGCTTGTTGCGGTGTCACGTTCAATTGGCTGAGCGCGCCGAGCAGACCGGCTGTTTCAGACGTCGGCGCTGCCTCTGTGGCGGCGTTATCGCCTTTCATGCCGGAAATGGCATTGGCTGCATCGCTCAGGCTGAACTGAGCAAAGACCGGGCTGGCCGCCAGAGTCATGAGCGATGCCAGTGCAAAACCACGTGAAATCTTCATCCAGACATCCTCTTGTGCCATGAAAACCGCTCGGTAACGGGCGGAAAAGCTGCCGTTTTGACCGGGCTTCCGTCGGCATGTTCCTCAGCGCTGCGCCCATTTTTAACCCGCTCGTCAGCGGATTGATGTATGACTCCAACAAAAACGGCGACCCGAGGGTCGCCGTTTGGTATTGCGTGGAGCCTTATGCCGCGCTGAACAGCTTGTGCGGATCAATCACAAACTTCTTCGGCACGCCCGCATCGAACTCGCCATAACCACGTGGCGCGTCATCCAGACTGATGACTTCCACACCGACGATGTCAGCAATATGGATGCGGTCCCACATGATCGCCTGCATCAGCTGGCGGTTGTATTTCATCACCGGGGTCTGGCCAGTGTGGAAGCTGTGGGATTTGGCCCAGCCCAGACCGAAGCGAATGCTCAGGCTGCCCATTTTCGCGGCGGCGTCCACGGCACCCGGATCTTCGGTCACGTACAGGCCAGGGATACCGATTTTGCCGGCGACCCGAACCACGCCCATCAGCGAGTTGAGCACGGTGGCCGGGGCCTCGTGTTTCACACCGTCATGGCCGTGACCGCGCGCTTCGAAGCCCACGGCATCGACGGCGCAATCCACTTCTGGCTCGCCCAGCAGGGCAGCGATTTGTTCGTGCAGCGGGGTGTCCAAAGACAGGTCGGCGATTTCGAAACCCTGGGCCTTGGCGTGTGCCAGGCGGACGGTGTTTACGTCACCGATGATCACCACCGCCGCGCCCAGCAGGCGAGCGGAAGCGGCAGCCGCCAGACCGACCGGACCGGCACCGGCGATGTACACCGTGCTGCCCGGACCCACGCCAGCGGTCACTGCGCCGTGGTAACCGGTTGGCAGGATGTCGGAGAGGCAGGTCAGGTCGCGAATCTTTTCCATCGCGCGATCGCGATCTGGCAGTTTCAGCAGGTTGAAGTCGGCGTACGGCACCATCGCGTACTCAGCCTGGCCGCCGGTCCAGTCGCCCATGTCGACGTAACCGTAAGCACCGCCCGGACGCGCCGGGTTAACGCTGAGGCAAACGCCGGTGTGCATTTCCTTGCAGGAACGGCAGCGCCCGCAAGCCACGTTGAACGGTACGGACACCAGGTCGCCGATCTGCAGGTTCTCGACGTCGCTGCCCTTCTCGATCACTTCACCGGTGATTTCGTGGCCTAGTACCAGGCCGGTCTGAGCGGTGGTACGACCGCGCACCATGTGCTGGTCCGAACCACAGATGTTGGTGGAAACCACACGCAGGATAACAGCGTGGTTAATCTTCCTGCCGCGCGGGTCCTGCATTTTCGGATAGTCGATTTTCTGTATTTCGACTTTGCCATTGCCGAGATACACCACACCACGATTGCCAGACATGCTTTCACCTCGTTGTTGTTTTTATGTAGCGGTCGCGTCGCCATGGATCGGCGGCGCGTTGATTGCTCGGGTTATTGCCTGTGTGTCTTGTGTTGTTTGTTCGGGCCTCTTCGCGAGCAAGCCCGCTCCCACAGTGGATCGGGTTAGCCCACGTTTCGTGAACAACACGAAACCCTGTGGGAGCGGGCTTGCTCGCGAAGGCGATCTAAAGAACGACGGTGCGATTGGCGTTGAGAAACACCCGTCGCTCAATGTGATAACCCACGGCCCGCGCCAGGGTCAGCCCCTCGATATCCCGCCCCTTGGCGATCAGGTCTTCCGGATAATGGCTGTGATCCACCACCTCCACGCCCTGAGCGATGATCGGGCCTTCGTCCAGGTCGTTGTTGATGTAATGCGCCGTGGCGCCGACCAGCTTCACGCCTTTGTTATAGGCCTGGTGATACGGCTTGGCGCCTTTGAAACCGGGCAGCAGGGAGTGATGGATATTGATCGCCTTGCCATCAAGTTTGCGGCACAGCTCCGGCGACAGAACCTGCATGTAGCGCGCAAGGATCACCAGTTCAGCGCCAGACGCCTCGATGACCTGCAACACCTGACGCTCCTGCGATGGCTTGTCGTTCGGGTCGAGCGGGAAGTGGTAATACGGAATCTGGTGCCAGTCGGCCAGCGGCTTGAGGTCCGGGTGGTTGGAGACCACGGCGGCGACGTCCATCGACAACTGACCGATGCGTTGGCGGTAGAGCAAATCGTTGAGGCAGTGATCGGCCTTGGAAACCATGATCACCACTTTTGGCCGATGGTGCGGCGGGGTCAGTTCGAAGATCATGCCGAAGGCCTGGCCACGTTCTTCAAGGCCTGCTCGGAAGGCTTGTTCGTCAAAGCCGTCGGGCTGACGGAATTCCACGCGAATGAAGAAACGGCCCGAAAGCCGGTCATCGAAGGAATGGTGCTCGGTGACGTAGCAGCCCTGCTCGAACAGAAAGCGGGTCACCGCGTCCACGGTGCCGAGAACGCTTGGGCAGTCGGCGGTCAGAATCCATGTGTCTGGGGCGCGGCTCATAGTGCGGTGACTCCTGTTCGAAAATACCTGCACAACTTCAAGGCTGCGCAGGATCTTGTGGCGAGGGGATTTATCCCCGTTGGGTTGCGAAGCAGCCCCAAAATTTGCAACTAAGGTGTATCAGGCACACCGCAGGCAATGGCTTTGGGGCGGCTACGCCGCCCAACGGGGATAAATCCCCTCGCCACAAGAGCCCTCTCACTTGCAAATCAGGCCTGAACGCTAAGGCCGTACTCAGCCGCCGCATCCTGCAACCACAACCACCAGTAATCCGAGAAGCTGCGGCGGATCAGCAGTTCCCAGGTGTCTTCGGCGGTGTGGCGGATCACCAGTTGCGATTTGGCAAACACGGTTCCCACTGCCTTGCCCACCGGGAAGCTGTTCGGGTGCACGTCGTAGCTGGTGGATTTCATCAGCACCTGACGCACGTTCGGGCCGCTCAGTTCGAGGATCTGCTGGCCACCGCTGACGTTGACGATCTGGATGTGCAGGTCGCCCAGTGCTTCACGCAGTTTTTGCTCGGCGGCGAACTCTTCGCCGCTTGGCACGATCAGCAGCCATTCATCCGGCCCCATCCATTGCAGGCTGGTTTCGCCTTTGACGATGACGGCCAACGCGCCGGGCAATTCAATGCCCAGAGCCTTGTGTACGCCAGCGGCAAACGCGGCATCGTGGCCATCACCACGAATGGTCAGATGGCCGAGGAGTTTTTTCTCACGCACGATCACGCCGGCGCTTTTACGGCCCTTGCCCACCAGGCTGGCGAGGTCGGCATGATGCAGCGACGACTCGGCCTTGGCCCCGGTGGTTGGGCGTTGTTGGTAAACATTGGCTGCGGTCATAAAGCACCTTTCCTGAATTCTGTTGGTTCCTGTGGAGGCTGTTCTGCCGCCTTCGCGAGCAAGCCCGCTCCCACATTCGACCGCGTACCCATTGTGGGAGCGGGCTTGCTCGCGAATCGCTCAGACGACTCGGTGCAACTGCCCGCCCACAGGACCCGAGGCCACTTAAACGTTCTGGCGATCACCTTTCGGATCGAAGAACACCGAAGAAACGATTTCCGCCTCGATCACGCTGCCATCCGCCAACGGTGCGAACACCCGCTCACCGATGCGCTTCAAACCGCCTTTCACCACGCCCATGGCAAACGAATAGCCGAGGGAGTTGTGCAGGTAGCTGGAGGTGACGTGACCGACCATGGTCATCGGGATCGTCTGCTTGGTGTTGAACACCAGTTGCGCCCCTTCCGGCAGCCATTTGGTCGGATCGATCGGTTTCAGGCCGACCAGTTGTTTGCGCTGATCACGTACGCAGTCTTCGCGGTTCATGCCACGCCAGCCGATCCACGAGAACGGTTTGGTGCGACCGACACACCAGCCCATGTTCAGGTCGTCCGGGGTCATCGAGCCGTCGGTATCCTGACCGACGATGATGAAGCCCTTCTCGGCCCGCAGGATGTGCATGGTTTCGGTGCCGTACGGCGTCAGGTTGTACTGCTTGCCGGCCTCGACGATTTTCTCGAGCACGCCCATCGCATAGTCGGCTTGCACGTTGACTTCGTACGACAGCTCACCGGTAAACGAGATCCGGAACACCCGCGCCGGCACACCGCCGACCAGGCCTTCTTTCCAGGTCATGAACGGGAACGCTTCGTTGCTCAGGTCGATGTCGGTGACTTCGCTGAGCAGCTTGCGGCTGTTCGGCCCGGACAGGGTCATGGTTGCCCAGTGATCCGTCACAGAGGTGAAGTACACCTTCAGGTCTGGCCATTCGGTCTGTTGGTAGATTTCCAGCCATTGCAGCACGCGTGCGGCGCCGCCAGTGGTGGTGGTCATCACAAAATGGTTGTCGGCGAGACAGGCGGTGACGCCGTCGTCGAACACCATGCCGTCTTCTTTGCACATCAGGCCGTAACGGGCCTTGCCCACATCGAGCTTGGTCCAGGCGTTGGTGTAGATGCGGTTGAGGAACTCACGCGCATCCGGGCCCTGAATGTCGATCTTGCCGAGGGTCGAAGCGTCCAGCAGGCCGACGCTGTCGCGCACGGCTTTGCATTCGCGTTTCACGGCGGCGTGAATGTCTTCACCGTTTTTCGGGAAGTACCACGGACGTTTCCACTGACCGACGTCTTCGAACTCGGCACCATTCTTCACGTGCCAGTGATGCAGCGCAGTGAAGCGGACGGGTTCGAAGATATGCCCACAGTGACGGCCGGCCACGGCGCCGAAGGTCACCGGCGTGTAGTTCGGACGGAACATGGTGGTGCCCATCTGCGGGATGGTCACGTTCAGCGAACGGGCGGCGATGGCCAGACCGTTGACGTTGCCGAGCTTGCCCTGATCGGTGCCGAAGCCCAGTGCGGTGTAGCGTTTGACGTGCTCGACCGACTCGAAGCCTTCGCGGGTTGCCAGCTCGATGGCGGCGGCGGTGACGTCGTTTTGCAGGTCGACGAATTGCTTCGGCGCCCGTGCGGTGTTCTTTTCGTGCGGCACCTGGAACAGCGCCAGTGTTGGCTCTTCCAGACGGCTCAAGGCCTTCGGCAAGGTGCCTTCGACCACGCTGAAACCGGCTTCGCTGGCTGCGCGAGCGCCGCCTTCAAAACCATCGGCCAAGGAATCACCGAGACCATAGACGCCGTTGATGCCACCGACGCACACGCGTTTCTGCGGTGCTTCGCCCGGTACGAAACCGAGGATGTCTTCACGCCAGATCGGCTTGCCGCCCAAGTGCGAAGCCAGGTGAACCACCGGGCTGTAACCGCCGGAACTGGCGATCAAATCGCAATCGAGCCACTCACCAGGACTGGTCACGGTGTGTGCTTTGACATCGATCGCGGCAACGCGAGCGGCGGTCACGTGCTTGCTGCCACGGGCCTCGATCACGGCGCTGCCGGTCAGGATGCGAATGCCTTTGGCGCGGGCTTCTTCCACCAGCGCACCACGCGGATTGCTGCGAGCATCGGCGATGGCCACCACTTGCAGGCTGGCGTCGAGCCAATCCAGCGCAACGCGGTAGGCGTGATCGTTGTTGGTCGACAGCACCAGTTTTTTGCCCGGTGCCACGCCGTAACGACGTACGTAAGTCGATACAGCGCCGGCGAGCATGTTGCCCGGTACGTCGTTGTTGCCGTAAACCAGTGGACGTTCGTGAGCGCCAGTCGCCAGCACCACGCGCTTGGCGCGAACCCGGTGAATGCGCTGACGCACCTGGCCAATCGGTGCGCGGTCGCCGAGGTGATCGGTCAGGCGCTCGTGAATGGTCAGGAAGTTATGGTCGTGGTAACCGTTGACCGTGGCGCGCGGCAACAGCAGCACGTCCGGGGTGTCTTTCAGTTCGGCGATGACATTGGCGACCCACTCGCTGGCAGGCTTGCCGTCGAGGCTTTCGCGGGAATCGAGCAGGCTGCCGCCAAACTCTTCCTGTTCATCGGCGAGGATCACGCGGGCACCACTGCGCGCAGCGGCCAAGGCAGCGGCCAGGCCAGCAGGGCCACCGCCGACGATCAGCACGTCGCAGTGCTGGTTCATGTAGTCGTAGGTGTCCGGATCGTTCTCGGTCGGCGAACGGCCAAGACCGGCAGCCTTACGGATGTACTTCTCGTAAGTCATCCAGAACGATTGCGGGTACATGAAGGTTTTGTAGTAGAAGCCCGGCGGCATCAGCTTGCCGCCGACCTTGCCGAGAATTCCCATCATGTCGTTGTTCACGCTCGGCCAGCCGTTGGTGCTGGTTGCGACCAAACCTTGATACAGCGCTTGTTGCGTGGCGCGTACGTTCGGGATCTGCGTGGCTTCGGTCGCGCCGATCTGCAGCACCGCGTTCGGCTCTTCAGCGCCAGCAGCGAAGATGCCGCGCGGACGGGAATACTTGAAGCTGCGACCAATGATGTCGACACCGTTGGCCAGCAGTGCAGCGGCCAGCGAATCGCCTTCAAAGCCTTTGTAGACCTGGCCGTTGAAGGTAAAGCTCAGCACTTTGTTGCGGTCGATCCGTCCGCCGTTGGACAGGCGATTGATCTGGCTCATACCTTCTCTCCCAGAGCCGTGGTGGCCGCTTTCGGGCTATCGGTCTTGTCGGTGAATTGTGGCTTGGTGCCGATCTTGTAGGTCTCGAGAATCTCGTAGGTCACGGTGTCGCGGGTGGCGTTGAAGTACTGGCGGCAACCGGCAGCGTGAATCCACAGTTCGTGGTGCAGTCCGCGAGGGTTATCGCGGAAGAACATGTAGTCGCCCCACTCCTCGTCGGTGCAGGTGTTCGGGTCCAGTGGGCGCGGGATGTGCGCCTGGCCGGATGCGTGGAATTCCTCTTCGGAGCGCAGCTCGCCGCAGTGAGGACAGAAGATATGCAACATGGGGATTTCTCCTGTTAGTGGGCAACCGCAGCAGCGCCGTGTTCGTCGATCAACGCACCGTTGTGGAAACGGTCGATGGAGAATGGTGCGGCCAATGGGTGCATTTCACCCTTGGCCAGGCTCGCGGCAAACACGTTGCCCGAGCCAGGTGTGGCCTTGAAGCCACCGGTGCCCCAACCGCAGTTGAAGAACATGTTCGGCACCGGGGTTTTGGAGATGATCGGGCAGGCATCCGGGGTGGTGTCGACGATGCCGCCCCACTGCCGGTTCATGCGTACGCGGGACAGTACCGGGAACATCTCGACGATGGCCTGGATGGTGTGTTCGATCACCGGGTACGAACCGCGCTGGCCGTAGCCGTTGTAGCCGTCGATACCGGCGCCGATCACCAGGTCGCCCTTGTCGGACTGGCTGATGTAACCGTGCACGGCGTTGGACATGATCACGCTGTCGATAATCGGCTTGATCGGCTCGGACACCAGCGCTTGCAGCGGGTGGGATTCGATCGGCAGACGGAAACCGGCGAGTTTGGCCATGTGCCCGGAGTTACCGGCGGTCACTACGCCGACGCGCTTGGCGCCGATGAAGCCCTTGTTGGTTTCAACACCGATGCACACGCCGTTTTCCTTGCGGAAACCGATCACTTCGGTTTGCTGGATCAGGTCGACACCGAGTGCGTCAGCAGCACGGGCAAAGCCCCACGCCACGGCATCGTGACGGGCCACGCCGCCGCGACGCTGAACGGTGGCGCCCATGACTGGGTAGCGGGTGTTTTTTGAGCAGTCGAGGTACGGAATCTCGTCGGCAACCTGTTTGGCATCGAGCAGTTCGCCGTCCACGCCGTTAAGGCGGTTGGCGCTGACCCGACGCTCGGAATCACGAATGTCTTGCAGGGTGTGGCACAGGTTGTAGACGCCGCGCTGAGAGAACATCACGTTGTAGTTCAGGTCCTGGGACAGGCCTTCCCACAATTTCATCGCGTGTTCGTACAGGTGCGCCGATTCGTCCCACAGGTAGTTGGAGCGAACGATGGTGGTGTTGCGCGCGGTGTTACCGCCGCCCAGCCAGCCTTTCTCGACCACGGCCACGTTGGTGATGCCGTGTTCCTTGGCCAGGTAGTAGGCCGTGGCGAGACCATGCCCGCCACCGCCGACGATGACCACGTCATAGACCTTTTTAGGGGTCGGCGTGCGCCACATTTTCTGCCAGTTTTCGTGATGGCTGAGGGAGTGTTTGAAGAGGCCGAAGCCCGAGTAGCGTTGCATAGTCATTTACTCCAAAACCGCGCTCAGCGATAAACCGGGAAATCCGCGCACAGGGCCGACACTTGCTGCGCGACATTGGCCTCGACATCGGCGTCGCCGAGGTTGTCGAGGATGTCGCAAATCCAGCCGGCCAGCGTGACGCACTGGGTCACCTTGAAGCCGCGCGTGGTCACCGCCGGGGTGCCGATGCGCAGGCCGGAAGTGACGAACGGCGACTGTGGATCGTTCGGGACGGCGTTCTTGTTCACGGTGATGTGGGCGCGACCGAGTGCTGCGTCCGCCTCTTTGCCTGTGAGGCCCTGGCGGATCAGGCTGACCAGGAACAGGTGGTTGTCGGTGCCGCCGGACACTACATCGTAGCCGCGTTTGATAAATACGCCGGCCATGGCCTGGGCGTTGTCGATCACTTGTTGTTGGTAAGCCTTGAAACCAGGCTCCAGCGCTTCCTTGAAGCACACTGCTTTACCGGCGATGACATGCATCAGCGGGCCGCCCTGGGCACCCGGGAACACTGCCGCGTTGAGCTTTTTCTCGATCTCTTCGTTGGACTTGGCCAGGATCAGGCCGCCACGCGGACCGCGCAGGGTCTTGTGGGTGGTGGTGGTGACCACGTCGGCGTACGGCAGCGGGTTCGGGTACAGACCGGCAGCGACCAGACCGGCGACGTGAGCCATGTCGACGAACAACAGCGCACCGACCTTGTCGGCGATCTGGCGGAAGCGCGGGAAGTCGAGGGTCTTGGAGTAGGCCGAGAAACCGGCGACGATCATCTTCGGCTTGCATTCGACGGCCAGGCGCTCGACTTCGTCGTAGTCGATCAGCCCGGTTTTGGTGTCGATACCGTACTGCACGGCGTTGTACAGCTTGCCCGAGGACGACACCTTGGCGCCGTGGGTCAGGTGACCGCCATGGGCCAGGCTCATGCCAAGAATGGTGTCGCCGGCTTGCAGCAGGGCCAGGTACACCGCGCTGTTGGCCGAGGAGCCGGAGTGCGGCTGCACGTTGGCGAAATCGGCGCCGAACAGTTGCTTGGCGCGTTCGATGGCCAGGGCTTCCACCTTGTCGACGTGCTCGCAGCCACCGTAGTAGCGCTTGCCCGGATAGCCTTCGGCGTATTTGTTGGTCAGGCCACTGCCTTGCGCTTCCATGACGCGTTTGCTGGTGTAGTTTTCGGACGCGATCAGCTCGATGTGATCTTCCTGGCGTTGCTCCTCGGCATTCATCGCCGCCAGCAGTGCATCGTCGTAGCCTTTGATCTGGTCTTGCTTGCTGAACATCGCGTCTCTCCCAGCGGCGGCGGTGCGCCATTCGTCTCGGTGAGGCACGTACCTGTCGGCAGTGCCCTTTGACGTGATGGTATGACCGGCGCAGACAGGTCAAATGCCTACGGACGCCACGCAAAGGTGCGTTTACGACATGGCGGGAAATGGCATGCCGAACACACTCCTCAAATCAGCAAAGAACCCCTGTGGGAGCGGGCTTGCTCGCGAAGGCAGTGTGCCAGTCGACAACAATGCTGAATGACACACCGCATTCGCGAGCAAGCCCGCTCCCACAGGGGTTATGCGGCGATTTCGCGGACGAGTAGCAGAAGTAGAAAATGCAGCGGATACAAGGCATACGCCCAACGCCGCATTGGCGGCGGCTTGAAACGGCTGGCATGTCGCAACAAGACCAGCCCCAGCAATGGCGCAATCAGACAAGTGGCGATGCCAAGGATGGCTGCACTGTTACCGAGCCGAGCAGAGTAAAACAGCACCTCCCATTGATTGGACGCCAGGCACACCAGCCCCGGCAACAGGCTGAAATACCAGCGCCGCTTGATCACCAGCAACATCGCCAGCGGCAGCAGGACGCCGAAGAAACCAAACATCAGCCACTCCGGGAACAGCGCCGCCAGCGTCAGGGCGCTGACCGCGAGCACTCGCGATTGCAGCGTCTTGAGCTGCCAGCCCCGCGCGACCAACAGACCAAGCGCCAGCGTGGGCAACACGTTCAACGTGTCGGGATCAGGAATGAACATCCGGTAAGGGATTTCACTTAACGCACTGAACAGCAACAACCAACCCAAATACCGCCATTGATGCGTTATTTCCCGTGCCCGCGAAACATTCGCCGCCATCGCCAGACAGAACCAGGGAAACGCCAGTCGGCCTGGAACATAGAGGATATCGACGGAATAACCGACATATCGCAGGTGATCGAGCACCATGCTCAGCAGCGCCAGCCACTTCAGCAGATCCAGTGCCCCATCCCTTTGCCTCATGTGCATAATTGCCCGTCGTCTTTGTAATTTTTTGTCAGACGCATCCCGTGCGCTTCCCGGATGATCTTCGGTACAGTGCGCACCATCATTGACCACGAGGCGCTTCACCATAAGCGTCTCGATCACGGAAAGCAGGGCCATGACCGATAAGAGCCAACAATTCGCCAGCGACAACTATTCCGGTATCTGCCCTGAAGCCTGGGCGGCGATGGAACAGGCCAACCACGGCCACCAGCGCGCTTACGGCGATGATGAATGGACCGCCCGCGCGTCCGATCAATTCCGCAAATTGTTCGAAACCGACTGCGAAGTGTTCTTCGCGTTCAACGGCACTGCGGCCAACTCGCTGGCCCTTTCGTCGTTGTGCCAGAGTTACCACAGCGTGATCTGCTCGGAAACCGCCCACGTCGAAACCGACGAATGCGGCGCGCCGGAGTTCTTTTCCAACGGCTCCAAACTGCTGGTCGCCCGCACCGAAAACGGCAAGCTGACCCCGGAATCGATCCGCGAAGTGGCCCTCAAGCGCCAGGACATCCACTACCCGAAACCGCGCGTCGTGACCCTGACCCAGGCCACCGAAGTCGGCAGCATCTACACCCCGGAAGAAATCCGCGCCATCAGCGCCACCTGCAAAGAGCTGGGCCTGAACCTGCACATGGACGGCGCGCGCTTCTCCAACGCCTGCGCGTACCTCGGCTGCTCGCCAGCGGACCTGACCTGGAAGGCCGGCGTCGACGTGTTGTGCTTCGGCGGCACGAAAAACGGCATGGCGGTGGGTGAGGCGATTCTGTTCTTCAACCACAAACTGGCCGAAGATTTCGACTATCGCTGCAAACAGGCCGGGCAACTGGCGTCCAAGATGCGCTTCCTCTCGGCGCCGTGGGTCGGGATTCTGGAAAACGACGCCTGGCTCAAATACGCCCGCCACGCCAACCACTGCGCGCAGTTGCTGGCTGAACTGGTCAGCGACATTCAGGGCGTGGAACTGATGTTCCCGGTGCAGGCCAACGGCGTGTTCCTGCAACTCTCGGAACCGGCCATCGCCGCGCTGACCGCCAAGGGCTGGCGCTTCTACACCTTCATCGGCAACGGTGGCGCACGTTTCATGTGCTCATGGGACACCGAAGAAGAGCGTGTGCGGGAATTGGCGGCGGATATTCGCGAAGTCATGTCCCGCTGATCACCGACATGAAATGAAACCCTGTGGGAGCGGGCTTGCTCGCGAATGCGTCATATCAGTCAGCATCAATGGCGGATGACAAACCGCATTCGCGAGCAAGCCCGCTCCCACAGGATCGTCGCAAACCAGCCAACGCGGTCTGCCTGACAGACTGCATCCTCAGTATTTGGGGCCGCTTTGCAGCCCAGCGGGAGCAAGCTCCCTCGCCACAAAAGCTCATTAGCCACTCACCACTTACCACTTACCACTTACCACAGCGTCTTGGTCTACATTGTCCTGCGAGCCGTTCCAGCACTCAGACAATAACAATCAGGAGCCTACGCATGTCATTACAAGGCAAAACCCTGTTCATTACCGGCGCCAGCCGCGGGATTGGTCGTGAGATCGCGCTGCGCGCCGCACGGGATGGGGCCAACATTGTGATTGCGGCCAAAAGTGCCGAGCCGCATCCGAAGCTGCCGGGTACGATTTTCAGCGTGGCGAGGGAAGTTGAGGCCGTAGGCGGCAAGGCGCTGGCCTTGCAGGTTGATGTACGCGATGAGGTCGCGGTGCGTGAAGCACTGGCCCGGGCCAACGAGCATTTCGGTGGCATCGATGCGCTGATCAACAACGCCGGCGCAATCAAGCTGACCGGCGTTCAACACATCGAGCTCAAGCGCTTTGACCTGATGCACCAGATCAACACCCGCGCCGTGTTGCTGTGCAGCCAGGCCGCCCTGCCCTACCTGAAGAAGAGCAGGGGCCATATCCTCAACCTGTCGCCGCCGCTGAACCTGGCGACCAAGTGGTTCGCCCAATACAGCCCGTACACCGTGACCAAATACGGCATGAGCATGCTCACTTTGGGCATGAGCGAGGAATTCAAGAACTACGGCATCAGCGTCAACTCGCTGTGGCCGCAGACCATGATCGCCACCGCCGCCATCGAGTTTCAGCTGGGCTCTCGCGAGTCCTTCAAACATGCGCGCACGCCCGCGATCATGGCGGACGCCGCCCACGTGATTCTGGACAGCAGCGGTCGCAGCATCACCGGTCGGTTGCTGATTGATGAGGAAATACTTCGGGAGAACGGCATAACCGGGTTCGAACACTATCGGTTCGACCCCGACAGCAGCGACAAGCTGATGCCGGACCTGTTTGTGGATTGAAACACGAACCATTGTGGGAGCGGGCTTGCTCGCGAAAGCGTCGGATCAGTCAATATTGATTTGAATGACACACCGCATTCGCGAGCAAGCCCGCTCCCACCCGGTTCCATAGTGTGTATCAAAACTCGATGCGCACGTCGCCCTTGGGCACGCTGCAGCACGACAGGATGAACCCTTCGGCTTCGTCTTCTTCGGTGATCCCGCCGTTGT
Organism: Pseudomonas sp. LBUM1670; assembly: GCF_059695695.1. NCBI lineage: Bacteria > Pseudomonadati > Pseudomonadota > Gammaproteobacteria > Pseudomonadales > Pseudomonadaceae > Pseudomonas > Pseudomonas sp. LBUM1670. The sequence goes on from NZ_CP166783.1 coordinate 5,304,913, forward strand.
GTTCCATTTCGACTTCGCCACCCAGCTTCATCACCTTGCACGTCCCGCAGATCCCCATCCCGCAAGCCTTAGGAATCAACAGACCCAGCTTGGCAGCAGCGGCGTGGACCGTTTCCCCCGGTGCAACGCGAATGCTCTTGCCGGACGCGGTGAATTCCACTTGATGCAGATCCGCCACGTCGATGTCCGGTGCATCTGCTGCAATTTCGGCTTGCTCCACCGCATCGGCACGGGCTTCCGCAGGCGTGGCCCCGAAGGATTCCTCGTGATAACGCGACATGTCAAAACCAGCGGCTTCGAGCATGCGTTTGACCGCGTTCATGTAAGGCGTCGGCCCGCAGCAGAACACTTCGCGCTCAAGGAAGTCCGGCGCCATCAGCTCCAGCATCTTGTGATTCAGATAGCCGCGATAACCGGCCCACGGCTCGCCCAGACCATGTTTCTCGCAGATCAGGTGCAGGCTGAAGTTGTCGATCCGCGACGCCATGTGTTCCAGCTCGCGGTGGTAAATGATGTCCTTGGGCGAACGGGCGCTGTGGATAAACACCATGTCGACGTTGCCGTTGGTGTCGTAGAACCAGCGCGTCATCGACATCACCGGCGTAATGCCGACGCCACCGCTGAGGTAGAGCACCTTCGGCGCGGTGAAGTCCATGGCGTTGAACAGCCCGACCGGCCCGTGCACCGCCAGCTCCTGACCTTCATGCAGGGTGTCGTGCAGCCAGTTCGACACCTTGCCGCCCGGCACCCGCTTGATCGTTACCGAAAAGCTGTACGGCACCGACGGCGAGCTGGAAATGGTGTATGAACGCATGATCGGCTGGCCTTCGATCTCCAGCTCCAGGGTGACAAACTGCCCCGGTTTGAAGAAGAACAGGATCGGCTGGTCGGCCATGAAGCAGAAGGTGCGCACGTCCCAGGTTTCCTGGATGACTTTGACGCAACGGACGATGTGTCGACCATTGGCCCAGGTCTGGGTGGTTACCGGATTCAGGAAGCTGTTGGACATGCTGTTCTCCACCGCCGATGGTCGGCCTTATGTTGACGATTTTGCGTATAGCGCGAACCACCCATTTACCTATCTGCGACATTCACATACTTATCGCGACCAGCCCCCAACTACCGGGGGTTGCGCGTCGGGAACAGAGTGGGCCATGTCGCTCGTGGATAAGGTTCTGGCGTGCGCCGGCCCCACACTCGCTCCACACAAAGACGAATTCTTTACACCTTGCGTTGCAAACCTGATCAGCCACTTTCGCGGCCATGCAGATGGCCTTGAGGAAACACATGATGGACGTCACCGCAAAAATCAGCCTGGGCGATCCGCTGGAACCCGCACGCAAGGCCACCGCGCAGATGCTGCAAGAGCGCGAGCGTACGTTCTCGCTGCCGCAGCCGTTTTACTCTGACGAGCGGCTGTTTGATATCGACATGCAGGAAATCTTCCAGAAAGAGTGGTTGATCGCCGGCATGACCTGCGAGATCCCGACCAAGGGCAACTACCTGACCCTGCAAGTCGGCAAGAACCCGATCATCGTGATTCGCGGCGCCGAGGGCGTGGTGCATGCGTTCCACAACGTCTGCCGTCACCGCGGTTCGCGGCTGTGCACCAGTGAAAAAGGCAAGGTCGCCAAGCTGGTCTGCCACTACCACCAGTGGACGTATGAGCTGGACGGTCGCCTGCTGTTCGCCGGCACCGAAATGGGCGCCGACTTCGACATGAAGGAATACGGCCTCAAACCGGTGAACGTGAAGACCGCCGGCGGCTACATCTTCATCAGCCTGTCGGAGAACCCGCCGGCCATTGATGACTTCCTGTCGACGCTGAACCATTACATGGAACCGTACGACATGGAGAACACCAAGGTGGCGATTACCACCACCTTGATGGAAAAGGCCAACTGGAAGCTGGTGCTGGAAAACAACCGCGAGTGCTACCACTGCAACGCGTCGCACCCGGAACTGCTGAAAACCCTGCTGGAATGGGACGACGTCACCGACCCGCGCGCCGACCAGGCCTTCAAGGATCACGTCGCCGCTTCCGCCGCCTCCTGGGAAGCCGAAAAGATTCCTTACGCCCACGCCAGTTTCGGCCTGCGTAACCGTATCGTGCGCATGCCGCTGCTCAAGGGCACCGTGTCGATGACCATCGACGGCAAACAGGGTTGCGCCAAACTCATGGGCCGCATCAAGAACCCGGATCTGGGTTCGATGCGCATCCTGCACCTGCCGCACTCGTGGAACCACTGCATGGGCGACCACATCATCGTCTTCACCGTGTGGCCGATCAGTGCGCAGGAGACGATGGTCACCACCAAGTGGATCGTGCACAAGGACGCGGTGGAAGGCGTGGACTACGACGTGGAGCGCATGCGCCAGGTCTGGGACGCGACCAACGACCAGGACCGTCGCCTGGCGGAAGAGAACCAGCGCGGGATCAACTCCAGCGCGTACCAGCCGGGGCCTTATTCCAAGACCTATGAGTTTGGTGTGGTGAATTTTGTGGACTGGTACAGCGAGCGGTTGTTGAACAATCTTGGGGCTGAACCGGCTCCTTACCTCAAAGGGGTTCCAGTTCAGGGCTAAGAGCACAAAGCAAAAGCTTCGTCGGAACGCCGCCCGGAGCAAGCCCGCTCCCACATTGGATCCAAGTCGTGCACAAATTTTTGTGAACAACACGGTCAAGTGTGGGAGCGGGCTTGCTCGCGAAGGCGCCCTCTTGATCACCGCACTTCTTCCTCCAATACACTCCGCTCTTTAGAACTGTACGAAATATGATCTATTTCGTTCAGCGCTATGCCGTTCGTGGCTTCCAGCCTTCAGCAAACAAGTTATCCACACTTCCACCCACAGCTAATGGGGACAAGTGTGCGATGCCCAATAACTTTCTCCACATAAACCGAAGAAAATCCGTGACTTATCCAGAAGCAATGTTTTGAACAGCGATTGGTTGTTTTTTGACCTAACGCCTGAAAGCCACGCAATACGTGACCTGTAGCGGATGGCGAACACCTTATCCACAGAAGCGCCAACAGACTTTGGGGGCAACTTCGGCGCCTCTGTGGAAAACCGCCGAAAGCTGCGATAAATCAGGGTTTGCACGAGGTTTATCCCTCTAAATCGGCAAGTTGATCATTTTTTAATCATGTAGCTGACAGGCCCGGGTTATATGGCCTGTAGCGGACAGCGAACATCTTATCCACAGAAGCGCCAACAGAGATTGGGGGCAAGTACGGGTGCGCCAGCAACGTTATGCTGGGGAAAAAGCTAAAAAAAACCGCGACTTAGGCTGGTTGTTTTTTGTACGAAGGCTGGCAGGGCTTGATTTGTATGGTGTGTAGCGAGGGGCGAACACGTTATCCACAGAAGCGCTAACAGGGATTGTGGGTAACCGTCATCAAATCCTGTTGAAACAGGACAGGCCCGAGGCGATGTCCAGATTCAACTCATAGTCATTGAACGCGCCCCACCCGAGCAGGATCGAAGGCACGTACTGCCCGAGCAGCATGGACGGCGGAATCGTATAGTCCGGGTAGTATTTATAGGTGATCGATCGGATGCGTCCGGACAGGCTCAACTCGCCCCTGTAGGTCCAGTGGCTCGGCGTGACGGTGACGTTGTCGGGTGAATGACCCGGCGAGGACGATGTCAGGTAATCCACATTGCCGGTGTCGATAATCGCCAGCGTCGCCCGACGATCCAGGCGCGCGGCGATGGTCAGTCTTTGATTGATGTCCATACTCACGTAGGTGATTGGCGAATCACATCGTGTGGGCGGTGCAGCGTTAACTTCCAGCGTCTTTTTCGTGACCTTCAAGCGCCCTGTTTTACCAATCAGATCAAGCCCCAACAAGTTATCCCGGTCACTGACAAATACCAGGACATTCCTGAATTCGCTTGCGCCTATCTTCAGGGATTTCAGGATTCCGAGTTTGGCAGCCAGGTCTCGCTCACCGTAAAAAGTGTTGTAGCCATAATGAGAGTCGGCTAACAAGGTGATGCCCATCAGCTTCGCGGTTTCGGTGTTGACCCGGGTTTGAGGGGATCCCGTGTCAAGAATGAACCGCGCCGAAACACCATTGGCCGCTTTGACATCGATGTAGGGCAGCGCTTCGTCCGTCACGTTGCCGCCACTGGGGTAAGGATGGATCGGCAGTACTTCGTGGCGCGTCGTTCTTCTCACCGAAAAATCGGCGACCTGGCGCAAGGTCGCGATTGATTCGCTGCCGAACGTGGAGAACAGCGCATTCAGTTCAGGGTCATTGGCGATGGCCAGAGCATGACGGCGCTTGATTGCCAGGTAGTAATCGGGAAGCTGGTTGGCGGCTTTGGCCTCGAACATTCTGGCGAGAACGGTCACGGAACAACTGAGGTTTTTATCAGCAGCCAACACCTGATCACAGTGTTGCTTCATTTGCGCCAAGGTCGCTTGCTGACCCTGCTCAGAGTCGATCCATTGATAAAAATCCGGATCCCCCTTGCGGATATCAGCGGCCGAGCCGAGTACAACAAGCATCACGCCGCAGATCAGACATGTCTCTCGCCGGCTGACCGCGTTCATCTGCAACCCATTCCTGAAAACGAGTTTTATGAATCAGCGCTGCTGCCCTCTCGGGCAGCTCATAGAGAAATGTAGCTCACTAGGGCCACTGCATGAGGTAGGCATCACCGGTCACCCGAATCATCGGGTGGGGCGTGATCTGGCAGGTATCGACGATTCGAAAGCCATGGCGTTCGTAGAACCGACGGGCGCCGGTGTTGACGGCGTAGTCGATCAGGCTCAAACCCTTGAGGCCCAACTGGTTGGCGCGCTCGTGAGCGTGCGCCAGGAACTGTTTGCCGAGGCCCTGATTGCGCCAGCCATCGTGCAGCGCCAGGCTGGAGATGTAGAGCGTGTCGGGGATTTCCATGTCGGCATAGGGTGCCAGCACCGGGTCGGTCGTGGGTTCGGCCAACGGATCGTAGCGCATTGTGTAACTGTGCATCATGCCAATGACGTGACCATCGGCTTCGGCAATCAGGCAGTTCTGGTAGGAGAAATCCACGTCGTCACGGGCGTAGCGGGCAGCCCCCACGTCCAGCAGATCCTGACCGTGCTCTGCCAGTTGGCTCCAGATGTAATCCGAAGCGCCTTCTGAGGAAATCTGGAACAGACGAGCAATATCCCGCGCATCCGCGCGCAGGGCCGAACGAAACTTAACGGTCATTATTTTTCCCTTGTGGGAGCGGGCTTGCTCGCGAAAGCGGTGTGTCAGGCAATATTAATGTCGACTGACACACCGCCTTCGCGAGCAAGCCCGCTCCCACATTTAGATCTGTGCTGATTGTCTGTTAGCGGACGACGCCTTCTTCGATCAGCAACTTGAGAATCACCTCGGCACCCGCTTGCGCGGTCACGCCTTTAAGCACTTGTCCGCCGCCGCCACTGGCTTTGGCCGTCGCGGCTTTCATCCGGTCCGCGCCGCTTTTCGCCTTGATCACTTTCAAGCGTTTAGGCCGGGGTTTGGCGGGTTGCAAGGTGGCGACCGTCAGCAATTCATCGTCGATCACTTCGACTTCATCCGCCTGCAATACCCCGCGCCGCGCCGGGCCGTAGGCGCTCTGCCGAGGCTTCGGCGCGGCGTTATCCACCGTCGCGAGAAATGGCAGCCGCACCTTCAAACGACGACGCTGACCACGGGGCAAGGCTTGCAGCACCAGCGCCGTACTGCCGTCGATGGATTCCACCTGAGCCAGCCCGACCACCAGCGGCCAGCCGAGGCTTTCGGCCAGCAGAAACGGCAGCATGCCTGAGCCTTCACCAGTTTCTGCCTGGCTGCCGGTCAGCACGACTTGCGCACCGGCATCGCGCAGATAGGCGGTCAACGCCGGCAATGCATCGGCGCCCTGGGGTTGTTCCAGTACATGTAGTTGCTCCAGGCCCATGCCCAGATAGGCGCGCAGCGCCGGCTCCGCGACATCGCCGGCATGCAGCACTTGCAGGTTGTCCCCCGCCAGTTGCAGACCCAGTTCCACCGCCCGCGCATCCTGCTCCGCGCGACGTGGCCGGCCGGAGGTCGGGTGGGCGCCGATGGACACCAGGCTGATGATTTTCGTGCTCATAACCCTTTCCTTCCCTTAAGCCGCATCGCGCTTGGCTTCGTTGCGGTATTCCTCTACCGCCGCGATCAAGGCTTGAAGAATCTCGGCGCTCTCGCCGATCACCGCCAGGTCGGCCCGTTTGATCATGTCGCAGCCAGGGTCGAGGTTGATCGCCACCACCTTGTCGCAGGCACCGATGCCTTGCAGGTGCTGGATCGCCCCGGAGATCCCCACCGCTACGTAAACGCGCGCGGTGACCCAGGTGCCGGACGCGCCGACCTGACGGTCGCGGGCCATGAAGCCATCGTCCACCGCCACACGAGAGGCGCCTTCGGTGGCGCCGAGTGCTTCGGCAGTCCTGTGGAAAAGTCCCCAGTCCTTGACCCCGTTGCCGCCGGAGAAGATGAACTCGGCTTCGGCCATCGGAATCGCTGCCGGGTCCACTGCCACGGCACCCAGATCTTCGATGCGCGAGAGGCTGCGCGCGACCGCTGTGGATAACTCCACTTGCATGGCTTCGTGACGGGTTTCGCTGACCGGTTCGGCGCATTCGGCAGCGGCCAGAATCAGGCGTGCAACTGGACGCGCAAGGTCTTGCAACCCCGCACCGGCGCGGCCGATGCATTCCTGATCCTTGACCTGCCAGACCCGTGTGGCCGGGCGTTCGCCCAGTGCAGCGGCAAAGCGTCGACCGAGTTCGCCGCCACCGCTGCGGCTGTCCGGCAGCAGCCAGTGACGCGGGCTGAACTGGTTATCCACAGCCCGCAGGCCCTGGACCCGTTGCTCCGGTGCATAACCGCTGAATTCGTCGCCTTCGAGTACCAGCAAGCGATCGACGCCAGCAGTGGCGAAGGCGTTTTCCTTGTGTTCGCCGAAGACCACGGCCAGTACCGCGCCGTCCTTGCCGGCCAACTGATGCGCCAGGCCGAGCAAGTCGCGGTCGTGGCTGCTCAAGCGGCCACCGACCATGTCCGGCACGACGCTGATGTAGAACGCCGGTTGCGGCACTTGATGTAGCGGCAATTGCACTTCAACGGCGGCCGAACGTTTGCTCGCCCCGCCCTGTTGCGCGCCGCTGCGGTCAATCCGTTTGATGCCGTTCGGGCCGATGAAACCGATGCCATGGAGATTTTTGCGGATGACGCCGTTCGGCCCCATCCAGCTGTGCTGCGCCGGTTGCATCGCCGCGTGCAGCGGGTGCAAGCGGTTACGGGCAATCCATTCGGCGCGGGGGTCGCGGCGGATAATGTCGCTCATCAGTGGGCCTCCGCAGGTTCACGTTGGGCCGGCGTGGTTGGTTTGCTCGGGGCTGCGTCTTCAAGCAATGCGTCCGCCACCAGTTCGGCGATGTCCTTGATCAGCGGCCGGGGTTCGACCACGCCTTCGAGCATCGCGGTGCACTGTGGACAACCCACGGCCACCAGTTCGGCGCCGGTTTCGCGGATGTCTTCCATGCGCATGTCGGGAATCCGTTGTTTGCCCGGAATGTCGGTGATCGGCGCGCCGCCACCGCCGCCGCAGCAGCGGGAACGGAAACCGGAGCGTTGCATCTCTTTCACTTCAATCCCGAGGGCGCGCAGCACTTCCCGCGGCGCCTCGTATTCGCCGTTGTAGCGACCGAGGTAGCACGGGTCGTGATAGGTCACGCTGCTGCCTTTGTGCTGGCCGAGATTGAGCGCGCCAGCGCTGATGATTTCGGCCATGTAAGTGCTGTGGTGCTGCACCAGGTAATTGCCGTCGAAAGCGCCGTACTCGTTTTTCAGCACATGAAAGCTGTGCGGATCGCAGGTGACGATGCGGTTGAAGCTGTATTTGGCCAGGGTCTGGATGTTGCGTTTGGCCAAGAGTTGGAAGGTCGCTTCGTCGCCCAGACGTCGGGCCACGTCGCCGCTGTCGCGTTCTTCGAGACCGAGTACCGCGAAGTCGACCTTGGCCGCTTTCAGCACTTTGACGAAGGCACGCAGGGTGCGCTGGTTGCGCATGTCAAAAGCACCGTCACCCACCCAGAACAGCACGTCGACCGACTTCTTCTCGCTGAGCAGAGTGAGGCTCAAATCCGCCGCCCAGTTCATCCGCCCGCCCGGCGCGAAACCGCCCGGGTTGTCGGTGGCGATCAGGTTTTCGAGGACTTCGGCGCCCTTGTTCGGGGTCGCGCCTTTTTCCAGGGTCAGATGGCGGCGCATGTCGACGATGGCATCGACGTGCTCGATCATCATCGGGCATTCCTCGACGCAGGCACGGCAGGTGGTGCAGGACCACAGGGTTTCCGCGTCCACCAGACCGTTGACGATCGGTTGATGCGGATTGCCGGCGTGTAAACCGACTTCTTTGCCAGGGTACGGACTGCCAGCGAATTTGGCATCGGTGCCGCCAGCCAGGCCAACGACCATGTCCTGAATCAGTTTTTTCGGGTTCAGTGGTTGGCCGGCGGCGAATGCCGGGCAGGCTGCTTCACATTTACCGCACTGCACGCAGGCGTCGAAACCGAGCAGCTGGTTCCAGGTGAAATCCTTGGGTTTTTCCACGCCCAGCGGTGCGGTTGGATCGTTGAGGTCCAGCGGTTTCAAACCGGTGGAACGACCACCGCCAAAACGTTCGGCGCGACGGTGCCAGGCCAGGTGCAACGCACCGGCGAAGGCGTGCTTCATCGGCCCGCCCCAGGTCATGCCGAAGAACAATTCCGAGACGCCCCACAGCACGCCAACCCCGAGAATCGCTGCCACCAGCCAACCGCCGAAGTTTTCCGGAAGGATGCCTGCCACCGGCAGGGTGACCAGGAAGAACGACGCCGAGAACGCCAACAGGCTTTTCGGCAAACGCATCCACGGGCCTTTGGACAAACGGGCCGGTGGGTTACGCCGACGCAGGTACACAAAGATCGCCCCGACGAACATCACCGCCGTCATCAGCAACAGTGCATAGCCGAGAAAGCGGTTATGCAGGCCGAAACCGTGAACCAGGATCGCCAGCACCGCAGACGCCACCGCACCACCGGCCGTGGCGACGTGGGTGTTGGCGATGTATTTGTCCCGCGCGACGACGTGGTGCAAGTCGACCATGTAGCGCTTGGGCATGGCGAACAGGCCGCCGATCAGGTCGACTTTCGAAGCTCGACCTCGACGCCACATAGCCACCCGCCGCAACGCGCCCAGAACCGCAAGGCCCAGGGCAGCGAACAACAGGATTGGAAGAAGGGTGTTCAACATGTGGAGCTCCCAAAGACCGCAGGGTCTTGCAGGCCAAACTACCTGGATGCCTTGCCCGATTCCTGTGGGAGCGGGCTTGCTCGCGAAAGCGGTGGGTCAGTCGACATCAATGTTGAATGTCAGTCCGCCTTCGCGAGCAAGCCCGCTCCCACAGGGTGATCCACAAGCTCTTAGAAATCCTTGCACAACCGCAGCGCGTCATAGATCGCCGCGTGGGTGTTGCGTTGCGCCACGCAGTCACCGATGCGGAACAGCAAGTAGCCGTCGCCCGCCTGACTCAACGAAGGTTGCGGCTTGATCGCGAACAGGGCTTCGATGTCCATCTGGCCTTTGTTGCGCGAGCCTTCCTTCATGGCGTAGTAGATTTCTTCGTCCGGACGCACGCCGTTTTCGACGACGACCTGGTCCACCACCCGCTCCTCTTTGGCGCCGGTGTATTCGTTTTCCAGCACCGCCACCAGCTTGTCGCCTTCGCGGTAGACCTTCTCCAGCATCATGTCGCCGGTCATGATCACTTCTTTCGGGTACATGCTGCGGTAGTACGTCGGGAACGATGTACCGCCAATCGCCACGCCCGGCTTGATGTCGTCGGTGACGATCTCGACCTGGCTGCCCTTGTCGGCAAGGAAGTCGGCGGTCGACATCCCGGTGAACTCGCAAATGGTGTCGTAGACCAGCACGTTCTTGCCCGGTGCAACCTTGCCATCAAGGATGTCCCAGCTGCTGACCACCAGGCCTTCCGCAGCGCCCCAATGTTCGTTCTGCTCCAGGAATGGATGACCGCCAACGGCGAGCACTACTACGTCCGGACGCAGGTCGAGAATGGTCGCCGCATCGGCTGCCACGCCCAGGCGCAGGTCGACTTTCAGACGCGCCAGTTCCAGTTGGAACCAGCGCGTGATACCGGCGATCTGGTCCCGTTGCGGGGCTTTCGAAGCGGTAGTGATCTGCCCGCCGATGAATTCTTTCTTCTCGAACAGGGTCACGTCGTGGCCACGTTCGGCGGACACGCGAGCCGCTTCCATCCCGGCAGGACCGGCACCGACCACCACGACTTTGCGTTTCACACCGGTCGATTTCTCGATGATGTGCGGCACGCCCATGTATTCACGGGAGGTGGCAGCGTTCTGGATGCACAACACGTCCAGACCCTGGTACTGACGGTCGATGCAGTAGTTGGCGCCGACGCATTGCTTGATCTGGTCAACCTGGCCCATCTTGATCTTGGCGATCAGGTGCGGGTCGGCGATGTGGGCGCGGGTCATGCCGACCATGTCCACGTAGCCGCCTTCCAGAATACGGGTCGCCTGGTTCGGGTCCTTGATGTTCTGCGCGTGCAGCACCGGGGCCTTGACCACTTCCTTGATACCGGCGGCCAAATGCAGGAACGGCTCCGGTGGATAACTCATGTTGGGGATAACGTTGGCCAGGGTGTTGTGGGTGTCGCAACCCGAACCGACCACGCCGATGAAGTCGATCATGCCGGTGTCGTCGTAATACTTGGCGATCTGCTTCATGTCCTCGTGTGACAAGCCATCCGGGTGGAACTCGTCACCGCACAGACGGATGCCGACGCAGAAATCCGGGCCGACCTCGGCCCGCACAGCCTTGATCACTTCCAGGCCGAAGCGCATGCGGTTTTCGAAGCTGCCGCCCCATTCGTCGGTACGCTTGTTGACTCGTGGGCTCCAGAACTGGTCGATCATGTGCTGGTGCACGGCGGACAGTTCGACGCCGTCGAGGCCACCGGCCTTGGCCCGCGCGGCGGCGCTGGCGTAGTTGCCGATCACCCGCCAGATTTCTTCCGGCTCGATGGTTTTGCAGGTCGCACGGTGCACCGGTTCACGGATGCCCGACGGCGACAGCAGGGTCGGCCAATGCTCGCCGTCCCAACGGGAACGACGGCCCATGTGGGTAATCTGGATCATGATCTTGGCGCCATGCTTGTGCATGGCATCGGCCAGGTTCTGGAAGTGCGGAATGATCCGGTCGTCGGCCAGGTTGACCGATTTCCACCAGCCTTGCGGGCTGTCGATGGCCACGCTGGAGGAACCGCCGCAAATCGCCAGGCCGATCCCGCCCTTGGCTTTCTCTTCGTAATACTTGACGTACCGGTCGGTGGTCATGCCGCCGTCGGTCGCGTAGACCTCGGCGTGCGCGGTGCTGAGCACGCGGTTGCGGATGGTCAGTTTGCCGATCTGGATCGGCTGGAACATTGCTTCGAAAGCCATGGCGGGTTCCTCGACTTACAACGGCTTGACGGTGAACAAACCGTCGTCGTGGCCTTCTTCGGAGCCACCGTAAACCTGTTCGGCAACGGTGCGAATGTTGCTGCCGCGGGCCTGCAGAATCTGGTCCATGGCGCCGGCAAACCAGCCGGTGAACATGTAGTCGACCTTGCGCCCGACCTTGCCGTACACATAGACGAACGCCGAGTGTTCGAGCTTGACGCTGGCGGTGCCTTTGTCGAGGTCGATGTCCTGGATCTTGAACAGACCCCAGCCGCGTTGCGACAGGCGCTTCATGTAATGTTCGAACACCGCGACGCCTTCCAGGCCGTGGCATTCGGCTTCTTTTTCACACCAGTGCCAGGCGGATTTGTAGCCGGCCTTGTAGAGGATCTCGGCGTAGGCTTCGGCGCCCAGAACCTCTTCGATGCCCATGTGGTTGTTGACGAAGAAATGACGCGGCACGTACAGCATCGGCAGGGCGTCGGAGGTCCAGACACCGGTTTCGCTGTCGACTTCGATTGGCAATTGCGGGGCGATCTTGGCCATGGAAACTTAACTCCAGAAAAATTTTGGTGTTGCCCCCGGCACGGACGGCCGGGGGAAAGGATTCAGAGGTTGCTGCGGCTTACTCGCCCCAAACGTCTTTCAAGACGTTGACCCAGTTCTCGCCCATGATCTTGCGGACCACGCGCTCGGAATGGCCGCGCTTGAGCAGGGTTTCGGTCAGGTTCGGGAACTCGCCGACGGTGCGGATGCCCAGCGGGTTGATGATCTTGCCGAAGCTGGTCAGACGGCGGGCGTAGCCCTTGTCATGGGTCAGGTATTCGAAGAAGTCCTGGCCATGGCCCTGGGTGAAGTCGGTGCCGATGCCGATGGCGTCTTCGCCGACGATGTTCATGGTGTATTCGATGGCTTCGGCGTAGTCGTCGATGGTCGAATCGATGCCCTTGGCCAGGAACGGCGCGAACATGGTCACGCCGACGAAACCGCCGTGATCGGCGATGAACTTCAGTTCTTCATCGGACTTGTTGCGCGGGTGAATTTTCAGACCCGACGGCAGACAGTGGGAGTAGCAGACCGGCTTCTTGGATTCGAGAATGACTTCTTCGGACGTTTTCGAGCCGACGTGGGACAGGTCACACATGACGCCAACGCGGTTCATCTCGGCGACGATTTCGCGACCGAAGCCCGACAGGCCGCCATCGCGCTCGTAGCAGCCGGTGCCCACCAGGTTCTGGGTGTTGTAGCACATCTGCACGATACCGACCCCGAGCTGCTTGAACACCTCGACGTAGCCGATCTGGTCTTCAAAGGCATGAGCATTCTGGAAGCCGAAGAGGATGCCGGTCTTGCCCTGTTCCTTGGCCTTGCGGATATCGGCGGTGGTGCGCACCGGAATCACCAGGTCGCTGTTCTCGCGGATCAGCTTCTGGCTGGCGGCGATGTTGTTGACAGTGGCCTGAAAGCCCTCCCACACCGACACGGTGCAGTTGGCCGCGGTCAGACCGCCCTTGCGCATGTCTTCAAACAGCTCGCGGTTCCACTTGGCGATAATCAGCCCGTCGATAACGATGCTGTCGGCGTGCAATTCGGCTGGGCTCATCAGGCTGTCCCCTATTAGCGATTCATGCGCCGAATCGTGTGCCGACGCTTTGGGGCCAGCATATGCCTGAGGACCGGTACAACCGGGTGCAAAAACGACAGAGGGTTTGCCGAAAGCGTCAATCCGCGACAAAGGGTCGTCGCCGGACGTCATGGGCCACCTGTTCAAGGGCTTCCGCATGGGCCAGAATTCGCGGCATTACGGAATTTGGGGTGAGGCAATGAAATCGATATTCCTGGCTTTGGCACTGATAGCGACCGGCGTACAGGCGGCTGAAGAGTCCGACAACAACCCCTGCGATGCGGTCGAAAACGACGTCCAGACCCTGGAATGCTCGGTCTACAGCCGAACCACCGCCGAAGACCTGCTCAAGGACAACTATCAAAGCCTGACCGAACGCATGCAAACGGCCCACGGCAAGAACCCGACGCAACTGGCCGACATCACCGCCAAAATCAAGGCTGCCCAACAGCAATGGCTAAAGACCCGGGACGCGGATTGCGCGGTTGAAGCATTTCCGGCGACCAGTGGCAGCAAGGCATTCACCATTGCGCAGAATGATTGCGTAGCGCGGATGAGTGATGAGCGGTCGGAGTTTTTGGAGTCGATTGGGCAGGAGTGATGCAAATTACCGATCAACTGGAGCTGTAAGATGCAGGCTTCAGCCAGCAAAGGGATTCAGCATGAAAATCTGCGGCATCGAAATCAAAGGCAGCGAAGCGATCATCGCCGTGGCCTCTCTCGACGGTCAGGCCTTGAGCCACGTCGCGCTGAACACCAAGAAAATCGCCCTCGACGATGATGACGAAGCCGCGAACGTCAAAGTCTTTGCCGCTCAGGTGGCGTCGTTCGTGCGTGAGAACTCCATCGACCGGATCGCGATCAAGAAGCGCAGCAAGAAAGGCGAGTTCGCCGGTGGGCCGACGACGTTCAAGATCGAGGGCGTTTTTCAGTTGCTGGAGAGTTGCGAGGTGACATTGCTGTCGCCGCAGACGATCAATGCGCAGAACAAGAAGTTTGATTTTGAGCTGCCGGCGACGCTGAACAAGTATCAGCATGAGGCTTACAAAGCAGCATGTTCGGCGCTGATGAAGAAGTAAATGCTAACGCAAAACACAATGTGGGAGCGGGCTTGCTCGCGAAGGCGGTGTGTGTTTAGCTCAAACCAGTTCGCGCCCATCCCCCAACCGCCGCCGATCTTCCCGCGGACACCGCTCAAACTTCGCCCGATAACTCCGGGTGAAATACGACGGCGATTCAAACCCGCACGCGATACTCACCTCCAGCACACTCATGTCCGTCTGCCGCAGCAACTGCCGCGCCTTCTCTAGTCTTAACCGCAGGTAGAAATTGCTCGGCGTGTCGTTCAAATGCAGCCGAAACAAACGCTCCAGCTGCCGTCGCGTCACCTTGATCGATTCCGCCAACTCCAGCGTGGTCAGCGGCGGTTCGCTGTGTTGTTCCATCTCACCAATAACGTGAACGAGCTTCTTGTTGCTGATGCCATACCGCGTGGCGACTTCCATGCGCTGGTGGTCTTTGCGCGGGCGGATGCGGCCGAGCACGAATTGTTCGCTGACCTGGATCGCCAGTTCAGGGCCGTGGGCCTGGGCGATGAGATCGAGCATCAGGTCGATGGAAGCGGTGCCGCCAGCGGAGGTGATGCGCCGACGGTCGATCTCGAACAGTTCCTGGGTGACGCTGAGCTGTGGAAAGGACTCCTTGAACGCGTCGATGGCTTCCCAGTGCAAGGTCAGCCGATGGCCGTCGAGCAGGCCGGCTTCGGCGAGGATGAAGCTGCCGGTGTCGATAGCGCCGAGGGTCACGCCTTCGTTGTCCAGTCGGCGCAACCAGTGTTCCAGCGCCGGGGTGGCGAATTTCAACGGTTCAAAGCCGGCGACCACCAATAAGGTCGCGCCTTTCTTCAAGGGTTCCAGCGCCGCGTCGGCGTTGACCGACATGCCGTTGCTGGCCAGCACCGCGCCGCCGTCAGCGCTGAGCACATGCCAGCGATACAGCTCGCCGCGAAAGCGATTGGCGACCCGCAACGGCTCGATCGCCGAGATGAAACCGATGGCCGAGAAACCCGGCATCAACATGAAGTAGAAATCCTGGGACATGGAGCGCACTCGGTGGGCGGGTAGCGTGTGATGTTGATACGCCACTTGCGAGCGGCATTCAAGAGGACAGGTCGCTGCAGTGCAAGAGCTGGTCGCCGCAGTGCGCTTTCATGGGCGCCTAGCTGCGTAACTTGACATCACCGGCGCACAGACACCGGGATCCACAATAACGAACTGCCGAGGAAACCTGAGATGAAACGACTGATCAGCAGCTGTGTTCTTGCACTCAGCGGTACCGCTTTGCTGAGCGCCAGTGTCATGGCCGCCGAACCCGCGTCCTGCCAGAACGTGCGCATGGGCGTCGTGAACTGGACCGACGTGATCGCCACCAGCGCCATGACCCAGGTCCTGCTCGACGGCCTCGGCTACAACACCAAACAAACCAGCGCGTCCCAGCAAATCATCTTCGCCGGGATCCGCGACCAGCGCCTGGACCTGTTTCTGGGCTACTGGAACCCGCTGATGACCCAGACCATCACGCCGTTCGTCGATGGCAATCAGGTCAAGGTCCTTGAAGCGCCAAGCCTGAAAGACGCCCGCGCCACCCTCGCCGTACCGACTTATCTCGCCGACAAGGGCCTGAAAACCTTCGCTGACATCGCCAGGTTCGAAAAAGAACTGGGCGGCAAGATTTACGGCATCGAACCAGGCTCGGGCGCCAATACCCAGATCAAGGCGATGATCGCCAAGAACCAGTTTGGCCTTGGTAAATTCCAGCTCGTCGAGTCCAGTGAGGCCGGCATGCTCGCGGCGGTGGATCGCGCCGTGCGCCGCAAGGAAGCCGTGGTGTTCTTCGGCTGGGCGCCGCACCCGATGAACGTCAACGTGCAGATGACGTACCTGACCGGCAGCGAAGACGCATTGGGCCCGAACGAAGGCATGGCCACCGTCTGGACCGTCACCGCCCCGACATACGCCGAGCAATGCCCGAACATCGGTCGTTTGCTGAGCAACCTGACCTACACCGCCGAAGACGAGAGCCGGATGATGCAGCCGCTGCTGGATCACAAGGACGCCTTCGAATCGGCCAGGCAGTGGCTGAAAGATCACCCGCAAGACAAACAACGCTGGCTCGAAGGCGTCACCACCTTCGATGGCAAACCGGCGGCTGACAATCTGAAACTCACCAGCAAATAACTCTTCAGCAAACAGACTCGAACCGAACCACCGATTCGCAGCCCGACCGGGCTGCGAACGGCACCACCACGCCTGCAAGGAACCCCTTCATGAACCACGACGTCATCATCACCTGCGCACTCACCGGTGCTGGCGACACGACCAGCAAAAGCCCACACGTGCCGGTCACCCCGAAACAAATCGCCGCTGCCGCCGTGGAAGCCGCCAGGGCCGGCGCCACCGTGGTCCACTGCCACGTGCGCAACCCCGACACCGGCAAGTTCAGCCGTGACGTCGCGCTATACCGCGAAGTGATGGAGCGCATCCGCGAGGCCGACGTCGACATCATCGTCAATCTCACCGCCGGTATGGGCGGCGATCTGGAAATCGGCGCGGGCGAGAACCCGATGGAGTTCGGCCCGAACACCGATCTGGTCGGCCCGCTGACCCGCCTGGCCCACGTCGAAGAACTGCTGCCGGAAATCTGCACCCTCGATTGCGGCACCCTGAATTTCGGCGACGGCGACACCATTTACGTGTCCACCCCGGCGCAGCTGCGTGCTGGCGCCAAACGCATTCAAGAGCTGGGCGTGAAGGCCGAGCTGGAAATTTTCGACACCGGTCACCTGTGGTTCGCCAAACAGATGATCAAGGAAGGCCTGCTCGACGACCCGCTGTTCCAGCTCTGCCTGGGCATCCCGTGGGGCGCGCCGGCTGATACCACCACCATGAAAGCCATGGTCGACAACCTTCCGGCTAACGCCGTGTGGGCAGGTTTTGGCATCGGTCGCATGCAGATGCCGATGGCGGCGCAAGCGGTGCTGCTCGGCGGCAACGTGCGGGTGGGTCTGGAAGACAACATCTGGCTGGACAAGGGCGTACTGGCGACCAACGGCCAACTGGTTGAACGCGCCTCGGAAATCCTCAGCCGCCTCGGCGCCCGTGTTCTGACGCCGGCCGAAGGCCGGGCAAAAATGGGCCTGACCAAGCGCGGCTAACCACTAATCACACTTCACCTGTGGGAGCGGGCTTGCTCGCGAAGAGGCCGTCACATCCGGCCTATCTGTCGACTGACACACGGCTTTCGCGAGCAAGCCCGCTCCCACACGGGGATCACCGAATTCTTTCAGGACGTCGCCATGAGCTTTATCACTGATATCAAAACCTTCGCCGCCCTGGGCAGCGGTGTCATCGGCAGCGGCTGGGTGTCCCGCGCCCTCGCCCACGGCCTCGATGTAGTGGCCTGGGACCCGGCGCCCGGCGCCGAAGCAGCCCTGCGCAAGCGCGTCGCCAATGCCTGGGGCGCGCTGGAAAAACAAGGTTTGGCACCCGGCGCTTCGCAGGATCGGCTGCGCTTTGTCGCAACCATCGAAGAGTGTGTTCGCGACGCTGATTTCATTCAGGAAAGCGCCCCGGAACGCCTTGATCTGAAACTGGAACTGCACAGCAAAATCAGCGCGGCGGCCAAGCCCGATGCACTGATCGGCTCCAGCACTTCAGGCCTGTTGCCGAGCGAGTTCTACGAGAGCTCGACCCACCCGGAACGCTGCGTGGTCGGCCACCCGTTCAACCCGGTTTATCTGCTGCCCCTGGTGGAAGTGGTCGGCGGTAAAAATACCGCCCCGGAAGCCGTTCAAGCCGCCATGAAAGTCTATGAGTCCCTGGGCATGCGTCCACTGCATGTGCGCAAGGAAGTGCCGGGGTTCATCGCCGACCGTTTGCTTGAGGCACTGTGGCGCGAGGCGCTGCACCTGGTGAACGACGGTGTGGCGACGACCGGTGAAATCGACGACGCGATCCGTTTTGGCGCCGGTCTGCGCTGGTCGTTCATGGGCACCTTTTTGACCTACACCCTGGCCGGTGGCGATGCGGGCATGCGGCACTTCATGGCGCAATTCGGGCCGGCGTTGCAGTTGCCGTGGACCTATCTGCCGGCACCGGAGCTGACCGACAAACTGATTGATGATGTGGTGGACGGGACCAGTGATCAGCTGGGCAAACACAGCATTTCGGCGCTGGAACGCTATCGTGATGATTGCCTGCTGGCGGTGCTGGAGGCGGTGAAAACCACCAAAGAGAAGCATGGGATGGCGTTCAGCGAATAGCCTTCAAGCTTATAGGCCGGCAGGTCTGCCGCTTTCGCGAGCAAGCCCGCTCCCACATTGGAACTCGGTCACCTGTGGGAGCGGGCTTGCTCGCGAAAGCGGCAGACCAGTCACCACCAATACAGGAACTAACCATGCCCACCCTCACCACCTACCAAACCCGCATCATCCCCGACTGGGTCGACTACAACGGCCACCTGCGCGACGCCTTCTACCTGCTGATTTTCAGCTACGCCACCGACGCACTGATGGACCGTCTGGGCATGGACAGCAACAACCGCGAAGCCAGCGGCAACTCGCTGTTCACCCTCGAATTGCACCTCAATTACCTGCACGAAGTGAAGCTCGACGCCGACGTTGAAGTGCACACCCAAATCATCGCCCACGACAGCAAACGCCTGCACCTCTATCACAGCCTGCACCTGGTCGGCGATGACAAAGAACTGGCGGGCAACGAGCAAATGTTGCTCCACGTCGACCTCGCCGGACCGCGTTCCGCGCCGTTCAGCGAGACGACGCTGGGCAAGCTGCAAGCCATCGTTGCCGAGCAAACCGACCTGCCTGTCCCCGCCTGCATTGGCCGAGTGATCGCTCTACCGGCAAAAAAATAACAAGGAGATCGCCATGAACACCGCCGCTGCGTTTGCCGACTTTCGTACTTATCCGTTGATCAGCGCGCTGAGTGGCGTGCAGGCCCTGGCGGATCGTGTTCTCGTGACATGGGCTGATACCCGTGTCAGCCCCTTTCATCATCAATGGCTGCGGGACAACTGTCCGTGCCCGCAATGCGTCTACACCGTGACCCGTGAGCAGGTGCTGGAAATCGTCGATGTCGCAGACAACCTTACGGCGGCAAATGCGGGTGTCGATGCTGAAGGTTGCCTGTGTGTCGATTGGCGGGATGGCCACCAGAGTCGCTTTGATCCGGGCTGGTTGCGGGCCCACGCCTATGACGACGCGTCCCGCGCCGAACGCCGGGCCGGCAAGCCGAAATCCAGGCTGTGGAAAAGCGATTTGCAGCTGCCGGTGTTCGACTATCAGGCGCTGATGAACGACAACGACGCCTTGCTGCAGTGGCTGCTGGCCGTGCGTGATATCGGCCTCACCCAGGTCCGCGGCGTGCCCACCGAGCCCGGTTCGCTGAAGTTGATTGCCCAACGGATTTCCTTCATCCGCGAGAGCAATTTCGGCGTGCTGTTCAACGTGCAATCCAAGGCCGATGCCGACAGCAATGCCTACACCGCTTTCAACCTGCCGTTGCACAGCGACCTGCCGACCCGGGAGTTGCAACCGGGCCTGCAATTCCTGCATTGCCTGGTCAATGACGCGGACGGTGGCGAGAGCATTTTCGTCGACGGTTTTGCGATCGCCCAAGCGTTGCGCGAGGAAGATGCCGAGTCGTTCAAAGCTTTGTGTGAAATCCCTGTGGAGTTTCGCAATAAAGACCGTCATAGCGACTATCGCTGCCTCGCGCCGATCATCGCGCTGGATGCGTTGGGGCAGGTCTCGGAAATCCGCATGGCGAACTTTCTGCGTGGGCCGTTTGATGCCTCGATCGAGGACATGCCCAAGCTATACCGCGCTTATCGGCGGTTTATCGCCATGACTCGCGAGGCGCGGTTTCGGGTGATGACGCGGCTTAATCCCGGCGAATTGTGGTGCTTCGATAATCGCCGCACCCTTCATGCGCGCAATGCGTTTGATCCCGCCAGCGGTGCCCGGCATTTTCAGGGGTGCTATGTCGATCGGGATGAGTTGTTGTCGCGGATTCTCGTGTTGCAACGCTAGACCGCGTCATCGTTCTTCGCGAGCAAGCCCGCTCCCACAGGGGATCGCATGCCCCCTGTGGGAGCGGGCTTGCTCGCGAAGGCGGTCTATCAATCAACCCAAAATCATCGGATTCACAGGCCCAAAAAAAACCCCGATCAAGCCGTGACAGGATCGGGGCAGAAGGTACTGTTGAGGAGCCGTTGCGCGAGGGTGACCAAACCTTCGTGAAGCCAGCTGAATCCAGTGTGCCTACTCTCTCCTCTCGCAAGTTAGCCGAAAACGACCTGTTCATAGGTATGGCGGCCATTGCGACAAATCGTCCTTGCCGCCACCCCGTCCCCCTACGAGAATCGAACCACGACACCGTTCCCTGAAGAAGGATTGCGTCATGATGCACGCCGATTTGATTGACCAGGAAGACCTGTTGGGCCAACTGAAGTCGTTGGGTTTTCAAGTCCCGAGCGGCTCCACCGCCGAGCAGGCGTGCGAGTGTGCGGTGCGAGGTTTGAATGATGAACGGGCGATGACGCTGCGGACCATGGTCAAGCAGATGTACACCAGCAGTGCGACCATTTTGCCGGCTGTGCGCCAGGCGATTGATAAGCAATTGTTGCCGGCATTGGCGGAGTATCAGCAGAGCCGTAGCGCCTGATAAAACGCCTTCGCGGGCAAGCCCGCTCCCACATTGGATCTGTGAGCGACACAGATCCAATGTGGGAGCGGGCTTGCTCGCGAATGTAGGCGCCTCGGTCTAGAGCCTTACGCTGGCGAAAGTCGACTCATTACGCGCCTGACTCAACGCCGACAACGGCCCGGACAACGGTGACAGCACCAGCGCTTGCGGCAGCGGCATCATCGCCACTTGCTGCGTGGTATTGGAACCGACGCGCTCGTCACGCGGTGGAATACCGAAGTATTCGCGATAGCACTTGGAGAAGTGCGGCGTGGACACAAAGCCGCACACCGACGCCACTTCGATGATCGACATCGGCGTTTGCTTGAGCAACTGCCGGGCACGGATCAGGCGCAGTTTCAGGTAGTAACGCGATGGCGAGCAGTGCAGGTATTTCTGGAACAGCCGCTCGAGCTGACGACGGGACACGGCGACGTACACCGCGAGTTCGTCGAGGTCGATCGGCTCCTCAAGATTGGCTTCCATCAGCGCGACGATTTCCTGCAACTTCGGCTGATTGGTGCCCAGCATGTGCTTGAGTGGCACGCGCTGGTGATCCTGTTCGTTACGGATGCGCTCGTAGACGAACATTTCCGAGATCGCGGCCGACAGTTCACGACCGTGATCGCGGCTGATCAGGTGCAGCATCATGTCCAGCGGCGCGGTGCCGCCGGAGCTGGTGAAACGGTTACGGTCGAGGGTGAACAAACGGGTGCTCATGGCCACGCGCGGGAAGGCTTCCTGCATCGAGGCCAGACATTCCCAGTGCACGCTGCAATCGAAACCGTCCAGCAGGCCGGCGCAGGCCAGGGCCCAGCTACCGGTGCAGACCGCACCGAGGCGCTTGGATTGACGCGCCTGGCTTTGCAGCCACGACACGTGCTCACGGGTAACAGTGCGCTGAATGCCGATACCGCCGCAGACAATGATGGTGTCCATGGAGGGTGCTTTGTGCATGGAGGCGTCGGGGGTGATCTGCAGACCGTCACTTGCCCAGACCTGACCGCCATCGACGGTGAGTGTGGTCCAGCGATACAGCTCGCGACCGGACAATTGGTTGGCCATGCGCAGGGGTTCTACGGCGGAGGCCAGAGAAATAAGCGTGAAATTGTCCAGCAGCAGAAAGCCAATGGATTGAGGCGCACGGTTCTGGGGTTGAGCCCCGGAGTTGAACGTCGTCATCGCGGTATCTCCTCACACAAAGCGGGTGATGGCCTCAGGCGGAGGCTCTTGTTATTGCCATCGTTCTCGCGTGGGAGACGGGCTTTGTAATGACAGAGCAATTGCCATGCCTAAAATTGAATGCGCGTTCAATAACTCCTGAAAACGACGTCGCGGTGCGTCTATATAAGCCGCGTCGCGAGTGGGGGTTATAAGTGGCAGGAAGGGCAGCAAGCGCTGTGGTCCGAAGCGTGTGAGCAAATCGGTAGCACTTGTGGGAACAGGGCTGCGGCGCCCCTGAAAAGAGTGTCACCGCTGGCACAGGGGATGGACGGTCAGGGTCGGGTTGGATCCCTGACTTGCTGCAAGTGGCTTATCTGTAAGCGACGCGCCAAAACGTGGCGCGTTTTGAATCGGGTGTTCACTTAGCGCGCAGTTTTGACTGGTCTGGTCGGGCTTAGCGAGGTCTGTTGTGGCGAGGGGATTTATCCCCGTTCGGCTGCGAAGCAGTCGCCGAGACTCTGGGGCCGCTTCGCGACCCAACGGGGATAAATCCCCTCGCCACAACAGCCCACCACAAGTGCTAGCCACTCAACACTCAACCGCACTCACCGCCAACCCACCCCGCGATGTCTCTTTATATTTGTCATGCATATCCGCCCCGGTATCACGCATGGTGCGGATCACCCGGTCCAGGGAAATAAAGTGCTGACCATCCCCGCGCAATGCCATCTGCGCGGCGTTGATCGCCTTCACCGCGGCAATCGCATTACGCTCGATGCACGGCACCTGAACCAGCCCGCCGACCGGGTCACAGGTCAGACCGAGGTTGTGTTCCAGACCAATTTCCGCCGCATTGCACAGTTGCTCCGGCGTGGCGCCGAGAATCTCCGCCAACCCCGCCGCCGCCATGGCGCACGCCGAACCGACTTCGCCCTGGCAACCGACTTCCGCGCCGGAAATCGACGCGTTCTTCTTGCACAGAATCCCCACCGCTGCGGCACTGAGGAAATAGTCGACCACGTTGGCGTCAGTCACCACTTCGCTGAACTTCATGAAGTAGTGCAATACCGCCGGAATGATCCCCGCCGCGCCGTTGGTCGGCGCCGTGACCATGCGCCCGCCAGCGGCGTTTTCTTCATTGACCGCCAGGGCGAACAGGTTGACCCATTCCATCGCGCTCAGCGTTGAGCCGATCACGTTGGGTTTGTTCAATTCCTGCAGGCTACGGTGCAATTTAGCCGCACGACGACGCACGTTCAGGCCACCGGGCAGGATGCCTTCGTGCTTGAGGCCTTGCTCGACGCAATCCTGCATGGCCCGCCAGAGTTTCATCAGGCCGGCGCGGATTTCGTCTTCGCTGCGCCAGACCTTCTCGTTGGCCATCATCAGCTCGGCGACGCGCAGGTTGTGGTGTTTGCAGAGGCTAAGCAGCTCGACGGCACTGGAGAAATCGTACGGCAACTCGGTGCGATCCAGATCCACAACGCCGCTGGAGGCTTGCGCTTCATCGACGACAAATCCGCCGCCGATGGAATAGTAGGTGTCGCGATGCAGCTCGCCGTCATCACCTGATGCAATCAGGGTCATGGCATTGGGATGGAACGGCAGGTTTTCGTCGATCAGGCGCATGTCCCGGGCCCAGATGAACGGCACTGGAAAACGGCCGTCGAGCAGCAGCGTATGGGTTTCGCGCAGGGTTTCAATGCGGATGCCGATTTGCGACGGATCGATCGCGTCCGGCCATTCACCCATCAGGCCCATGATCACCGCGTTGTCGCTGCCGTGACCGATGCCGGTGGCCGACAACGAACCATAAAGCTGAACTTCAACGCGCCGCACTTGCTCCAAAAGATCCTGCTCACGCAAACCTTGCACGAACAGCGCGGCGGCGCGCATTGGCCCCACGGTGTGCGAACTGGAAGGGCCGATGCCGATTTTGAACAGGTCGAAAACGCTGATAGCCATTACTGCCGAACTCCTGGATGTGCCAACTCCAGGCACAGAAGCGCCCGGTGACGGAGCTGCTACGCTCAAGCTGCAATCCGCCGGGATGGCCGCATCATCAGGCTTTTGCCGTGTCGTTCGACGTCTCACACCGACGCACTCATGCCCACCAACGCCTCAGGTCTTTTACGTAGCGTTTTCGCCGTTTTTTTGCGGTTCAGGTGGGCAAACGGGGCTGAAAAAATCTGTAAACGACGTCACCGACACTGGATGCGACCATCCCTGTACTGGTTACGACGCACCCTGTAGGCGTCAGATTTTCACTGGTACATGATCGTATCGACTCGATTGCAAGGCGCCGTGGTAGAGCTGTCTCCAAAACGCCATCCAACCGCAACCTATAAGTGCGGTGGTCCAGTCGGAACACTGCCAAAAAAAACACCAAGGAGTCCATCCATGAAAGGTTCCCCGTCGTTGTTGTTGGCCGCCATGCTGAGTCTGCCGTTACTGGCTCAAGCCGCAGAACCCGCTCAGTGCAGTACCGTAAACTTCTCAGATGTCGGCTGGACCGACATTACCGCGACAACCGCCACCACCAGCGTCGTTCTCGATGCCTTGGGCTACAAGACCAAAACCACCATGATTTCCGTGCCGGTGACCTACAAGTCCCTGGCCGACGGCAAGAACATGGACATTTTCCTCGGTAACTGGATGCCGACCATGGAAAACGACATCAAGGCCTACCGCGATGCCGGTACCGTGGATGTCGTGCGCACCAACCTCACCGGCGCCAAGTACACCCTCGCCGTACCGCAGGCGCTGTACGACAAAGGGCTGCATGACTTCGCCGACATCGCCAAATTCAAGAAAGAACTCGACGGCAAGATCTACGGCATCGAACCGGGTAACGACGGCAACCGTCTGATCCAGAGTATGATCGACAAGAACGCCTTCGGCTTGAAGGACGCCGGTTTCAAGATGGTCGAATCCAGTGAAGCCGGCATGCTGTCGCAGGTCGACCGCGCCCAGAAACGCGACACCGCCGTCGTATTCCTCGGCTGGGCGCCGCATCCGATGAACAAGCGTTTCAAGATTCAGTACCTGACCGGTGGTGACGACTTCTTCGGCCCGGACTTCGGTGCCGCCACCGTGGCAACCAATACCCGCAAGGGGTACGTCCAGGAATGCAGCAACGTCGGCACCTTGCTGAAAAACCTGGAATTCACCGTCGACATGGAAAGCGCACTGATGGGCAACATCCTGGACGACAAGATGAAGCCTGACGCGGCCGCCAAGGCCTGGCTCAAAAAGAATCCACAGGTCCTTGATACCTGGCTCGCTGGCGTGACCACCATTGACGGTAAACCAGGCCTGGAGGCCGTGAAAGCCAAGCTCGCGCAGCCTTGAATTAAGGAAGCGTCGCTTACGCCGGGCGAGCTCGCTCGCCCGGGCTGTTTATTCCTTGCATGCGGACGTTCACTACCATGCTGATTGATCAGAAAATCCCTTTAGGCCAGTACATTGCGGGCTTCGTTGAATGGTTGACGCAACACGGCGCCAACACCTTCGACGCGATCGCCGTGACACTGGAAACGATGATCCACGGCGTGACTTTTGCGCTGACCTGGTTCAACCCGCTGGCATTGATCGGCCTCATCGCGCTACTGGCTCACTTCATTCAACGAAAGTGGGGGCTGACCGTTTTCGTTATCGCCTCCTTCCTGCTGATCCTCAACCTGGGGTACTGGCAGGAAACCATGGAAACCCTCGCCCAGGTGTTGTTCGCCACCCTGGTCTGCGTGGTCATCGGCGTGCCGCTGGGCATCGTCGCTGCACACAAACCGATGTTCTACACACTGATGCGTCCGGTGCTCGATCTGATGCAGACCGTACCGACCTTCGTTTACCTCATTCCTACCCTGACCCTCTTCGGTCTGGGTGTGGTCCCGGGTCTGATCTCCACGGTGGTGTTTGCGATTGCCGCGCCCATCCGCCTGACCTACCTGGGTATCCGTGACGTTCCCGCAGAATTGATGGACGCCGGCAAAGCCTTCGGCTGCTCGCGCCGTCAACTGCTCGCACGCATCGAACTGCCCTACGCCATGCCAAGCATCGCGGCCGGTATTACCCAGTGCATCATGCTGTCATTGTCGATGGTGGTGATCGCGGCACTGGTGGGCGCCGACGGCCTGGGCAAACCCGTGGTCAACGCACTGAACACTGCTGATATCGCCCTGGGCTTCGAAGCCGGCCTGGCGATCGTATTGCTGGCGATCATGCTCGACCGTATCTGCAAACAACCCGACGCTAAAGTAGGGGGTGACGCATGAGCATTATTCGCTTCGAAGACGTCGACGTAATCTTCTCCAAAGACCCGCGCGAGGCGCTCAAACTCCTCGATCAGGGCATGACCCGCGACCAGATCCTGAAAAAAACCGGGCAGATTGTCGGCGTTGAAAAGGCCAGCCTGGATGTCGAGAAAGGTGAAATCTGTGTGCTGATGGGCCTGTCCGGCTCCGGCAAATCCAGCCTGCTGCGCTGCATCAACGGCCTCAACACCGTCAGCCGCGGCAAGTTGTTTGTCGAGCACGAAGGCAAGCAAATCGACATCGCGTCCTGTACCCCGGCAGAACTGAAAATGATGCGCACCAAGCGCATCGCGATGGTGTTCCAGAAGTTCGCCCTGATGCCTTGGCTGACGGTGCGCGAGAACATCAGTTTCGGCCTGGAAATGCAGGGTCGGCCGGAGAAGGAACGGAAAAAACTGGTGGACGAAAAGCTTGAGCTGGTGGGCCTGACCCAGTGGCGCAACAAGAAGCCCGACGAACTCTCCGGCGGCATGCAGCAGCGTGTCGGCCTGGCCCGCGCCCTGGCGATGGACGCCGACATTCTGCTGATGGACGAACCGTTTTCGGCCCTCGACCCGCTGATCCGCCAGGGCCTGCAGGACGAACTGCTGGAGCTGCAAAGCAAGCTGAACAAAACCATCGTCTTCGTGAGTCACGACCTCGATGAAGCACTGAAGCTCGGCAGCCGTATCGCGATCATGAAAGACGGTCGCATCGTCCAGTACAGCAAGCCGGAAGAAATCGTTCTCAACCCGGCGGACGACTACGTGCGGACCTTCGTCGCGCACACCAACCCGCTGAATGTGTTGTGCGGTCGCAGCCTGATGCGCACCCTCGACAACTGCAAACGCATCAACGGTTCGGTTTGCCTCGATCCGGGCGGCGATTCGTGGCTGGACCTGGCCGAAGGCAACACCATCAAAGGTGCACGCCAGAATGGTTCGGCCCTGGATCTGCAGAACTGGGTGCCAGGTCAGGCCGTAGAAGGCCTGGGTCGTCGACCTACCCTGGTGGATTCGAACATCGGCATGCGCGATGCGCTGCAGATTCGTTATCAGACCGGCAACAAACTGGTGCTGCACGACAACAACCATGTGGTCGGGATTCTCGGCGACAGCGAGCTCTATCACGCACTGCTCGGCAAGAACCTGGGCTAAGACCGCAGACACAAAAACGCCGCGAGAGGATCGCGGCGTTTTTGTTTATTGGGGTATCAGGTAAAGGAGCTTTGCTGCTGATGGCCCCTTCGCGAGCAAGCCCGCTCCCACATTGGAACGCGGTCACCTGTGGGAGCGGGCTTGCTCGCGAAGAACACGACGCGGTGCTTCAGACAGAACCACCGCGTCACTTACAACTCAGCTATAAACCCGGCCAAGGAGCTGCCGATGGCTTTCAAACTGATCGAGCACGTCACGGGTGATCTGATCCTGAGTGAAGCCCATCAGGTCATAATCCTGGCTGCCGTTGTGCAGGTATACCTCGGCGCGGTAGTAGCGTGCGCGCGGCTCGTCAGCGCTTTCAGCCGACACCGTGTCGCTCGCCGCAGCCAGATAGCCATCCAGGCTCACTTCGTAGACAAAAGGGTTGCCCTCTTCCATCTCGATCCGCAGGCCCATGCAGCGCTTGGCTTTGCCCAGCAACGTTTGCACGTCCAGACCTTTACCACGCAATTGCACCACGGCCTCTTCCAGCGCAGGGCTGACTTGCTTGTCCATGAAACGCTGAACGATCGACTGATTCGGTTGCAGGTCCAGTTGGGTCAGACGCTCGCTGAAACCACGACGACCGCGTGCAGCCAGCTCCGCTTGCTCCTGTTCGATCTGCACGTCCTGGCGCATGGCCTTGTGCAAGCCGAACATGAAGAACACCAGCACCACCGAGAACGGCAGACCGGCCAGCACCACCATGGTTTGCATGGCTTCGAAGTTACCGGCGAACAGCAGGCCGATGGTCACCAGCGTGATCACCAGCGACCAGAAGATCCGCAGCCAGTGCGGCGCATCTTCGTCGACGTTGCCACCCTTGCACGAAAGATTGGCCATCATTACCGCGCCAGAGTCCGCCGGGGTCAGGAACAGCACGAAACCAACGAAGATCGACACGCCGATCACCACTTTCGACGCCGGGTAATGCTCCAGCAACTGGTAAATCGCCATGGACGGCTGCTCCAGCGCCGTCTTCCCGAGCTCCACCGCCCCATGGTTCATCACCAGGTCCAGGGCCGAGTTACCGAAGATCGACAGCCACGCCAGGGTGAAGCCCAGCGGGATCAGCAGCACGCCGGCCACCAGTTCACGCACCGTGCGACCACGGGAAATACGCGCAATGAACATGCCTACGAATGGCGCCCAGGAAATCCACCAGGCCCAGTAGAACAGGGTCCACAGGCCCAACCAGCGGCCGGACTTCTCACTGTCGGCTTCGTACACATAAAGGTCGAAGGTCTTCATCACCACGCCGTTCAGGTAGTCACCGACGTTTTGCACGAAACCGTTGAGCAGGTGCAACGTCGGGCCGAACAGCAGCACGAAAATCAGCAGACCGCTGAACAGCACGATGTTCAGGTTGGACAGACGACGAATGCCGTTTTCCACACCCGACACGGCCGCAATGGTCGCCACGGTGCTCATCACGATGATCACGATCAGCAGGTTGGTGTTGCTGTGTTCCATGCCGAACAGGTTTTCAAGGCCCGACGACACTTGCAGCGAACCAATCCCCAGGTTCGTCACCAGCCCCAGCAGGGTCACGAACATGCCGAAGCCGTCCACCGCATGACCGGCCGCGCCTTTGACCCAACGCTCACCGACCAGCGGATACAGCGCCGAACGCAACGCCAGCGGCTGATTGTGGCGGTAGGCAAAGTACGCCACGGCCAGGCCGACCAGAGCGTAGATCGCCCAGCCATGCAGGCCCCAGTGCAGGAAGGTCAACTGCACCGCCTGACGTGCGGCCATGTTGCTGGCCGAAACGCCTTCCGGCGGGTTGAAGTAGTGGTCCAGCGGCTCGGAAGCACCGAAATACAACAGCGAGATGCCGATACCCGAGGAGAACAGCATCCCCGCCCAGGCGCCATAACTGAAGTCCGGGGTGTCGTCCTTGCTGCCCAGTTTGAGCTTGCCGTAGGACGAAAACGCCAGGCCGATCACGAAAACCAGGTAAGCGGCGATCACCACCATGTAGTACCAGCCGAAGCTGCGGGACAACCAGGCCTGAGCCACTCCGAGCATTCTGCCGGCCTCTTGCGGGGCAATGATCAGAATGGCGGTCAACAGCAGGATCAGCGCGGTAGAGGTGTAGAACACCCAACCGTTGACCGTCACCTTCTCGGGCGGGGTCTTTATTAGAGAGGCAGAACTCATGGCACAGAGGCTCCGGCAGTGCGAGAGAAGAACACAAGGCAACGCGATACCCGACCAATCGGTTAGTTGGCAGCCGACCGACGGGTGATATAAAGACACCCCGAAAAAAGCCCGAAGCCTGTAGACGCTGTCGCGTATAGGTTTCGAGCCATTTCGGATGTCGGTTTATCGTCGTTTACACGTAGGAAAAATCTGTAAGCAGCGACGATTTGTCGCAGATCTTATTCTTTGTTGATTGAACGTTCAATCAAAACAAAATAGACTGGCCTTCAATCCGATAGACGTTTTGCGTCTGCCGGAAGGCCTAAGGAGATGTGCAAGATGCCCAAGGTCGGTATGCAACCCATCCGCCGCCAGCAATTGATCGAAGCCACATTGCAGGCCGTCGATCAGGTCGGGATGGGGGACGCCAGCATTGCGCTGATCGCCCGTTTGGCCGGTGTCTCGAATGGCATCATCAGTCATTACTTTCAGGACAAGAACGGCCTGATCGCTGCCACGGCGCAGTATCTGATGACTGTCCTCAGCGAGAACGTCACCGCGCGCCGTCAGGCGCTGACAGATGACAGCCCGCGGGCGCATCTGCAGGTGATCATCGAAGGCAACTTCGACGCCAGCCAGGTCAATGGCCCGGCAATGAAAACCTGGCTGGCCTTCTGGGCCACCAGCATGCACCACCCGTCTTTGCACAGGTTGCAGCGGATCAACGATCACCGTCTGTATTCCAACCTGTGCTGCCAGTTCCGCCGCGTATTGCCGCGCGATGATGCGCGCAGTGCAGCCCGGGGCCTGGCAGCCCTCATTGACGGTTTGTGGTTGCGCGGCGCGCTGTCGGGAGATGCTTTCGACACCGAGCAGGCGCACCGGATCGCTTACGAATACATGGATTTCCAACTGGCCAAGCAGGTGAGTTAGAGCACACATAAAACGCTCAACCCCTGAACGCTACCGACGGCGATGCCAACTGCTTCACGGCACGCCCGGTGGTTAACGCCAACCACTTATGCACTTGCGAGGACTTTATGGCCCGTTTCGAACTGCAAAAACTCTACATCGATGGCGGCTACAGTGACGCCAGCAGCGACGCCACTTTCGAAGCCATCAACCCGGCTAACGGTGAAGTCCTCGCAAACGTACAGCGTGCTACCAAGGAAGACGTCGAGCGCGCCGTGGTCAGCGCCGAAAAGGGCCAGAAAATCTGGGCCGCGATGACCGCCATGGAGCGTTCGCGCATCCTGCGTCGTGCCGTCGACATCCTGCGCGAGCGCAACGATGAACTGGCCGCCCTGGAAACCCTGGACACCGGCAAGTCGTACTCCGAAACCAAGTATGTCGACATCGTCACCGGTGCTGACGTACTGGAATACTACGCAGGCCTGGTGCCGGCCATCGAAGGCGAGCAGATCCCTCTGCGCACCACGTCGTTCGTCTACACCCGTCGCGAGCCGCTGGGCGTCGTGGCCGGTATCGGCGCGTGGAACTACCCGATCCAGATCGCCCTGTGGAAATCCGCCCCTGCCTTGGCGGCCGGCAACGCGATGATCTTCAAGCCAAGCGAAGTCACTTCCCTGACCACGCTGAAACTGGCCGAGATCTACACCGAAGCTGGCGTTCCGGCTGGCGTGTTCAACGTATTGACTGGCAGCGGCCGTGAAGTCGGCACCTGGCTGACCGAGCACCCGCGCATCGAAAAAATCTCCTTCACCGGCGGCACCGACACCGGCAAGAAGGTCATGGCCAGCGCTTCCGGCTCGTCCTTGAAAGACGTGACCATGGAACTGGGCGGCAAGTCCCCGCTGATCATTTTCGACGACGCCGACCTCGATCGCGCCGCCGACACCGCGATGATGGCCAACTTCTACAGCTCCGGCCAGGTCTGCACCAACGGCACTCGCGTGTTCGTACCGACTCATCTGAAAGCCGCTTTCGAAGCCAAGATCGCTGAGCGCGTTGCGCGCATCCGCATCGGCAACCCGGAAGACGAAAACACCAACTTCGGCCCGCTGGTCAGCTTTGCCCACATGGAAAGCGTGCTGGGTTACATCGCCAAAGGTAAGGAAGAAGGCGCTCGCGTGCTGTGCGGCGGTAGCCGTCTGACCGAAGGCGAGTTCGCCAAAGGCGCATTCGTGGCACCGACCGTGTTCACCGATTGCACCGACGACATGACCATCGTCCGCGAAGAAATTTTCGGCCCGGTCATGGCGATCCTCACCTACGAAACCGAAGAAGAAGTGATCCGTCGCGCCAACGACACCGACTTCGGCCTGGCCGCTGGCGTCGTCACCAAGGACTTGAACCGCGCTCACCGCGTGATTCATCAACTGGAAGCCGGTATCTGCTGGATCAACGCCTGGGGCGAGTCCGACGCCAAGATGCCGGTCGGCGGCTACAAGCAGTCGGGTGTGGGTCGTGAGAACGGCATCAGCTCGCTGAACAACTTCACCCGCATCAAATCGGTACAGGTCGAACTGGGCGATTACGCCTCGGTGTTCTAAGCCCCGAGTCTTGTATTGCCCGCGAGGACGCCTTCGCGGGCAAGCCCGCTCCCACAGGAGTTCCCATTCCAATGTGGGAGCGGGCTTGCTCGCGAATGAGTGCGCAGCACTCACCTTGGCCCGACCTGACCACTTTCAAAGAGGGTGCATTCAATGTCCCAAGAATTCGATTACATCATCATCGGTGCCGGCTCGGCCGGTAACACCCTGGCGACCCGTCTGACTGAAGACGCAGGCGTCACCGTCCTGCTGCTCGAAGCCGGCGGCCCGGATTACCGCCTGGATTTCCGCACGCAAATGCCAGCCGCTTTGGCGTTCCCGCTGCAAGGCCGTCGCTACAACTGGGCCTACGAAACCGATCCGGAACCACACATGGACGGTCGCCGGATGGAATGCGGTCGCGGCAAGGGCCTGGGCGGTTCTTCGCTGATCAACGGCATGTGCTACATCCGCGGCAACGCCATGGACTACGACAACTGGGCCAAGCTGCCAGGTCTTGAAGACTGGGATTACCTGAACTGCCTGCCGTATTTCCGCAAGGCTGAAACCCGCGACATCGGCCCGAACGACTACCACGGTGGCGACGGCCCGGTCAGCGTGACCACGCCGAAAGCCGGCAACAACCCGCTGTTCCACGCCATGGTCGAAGCCGGCGTGCAAGCCGGTTACCCGCGCACCGAAGACTTGAACGGTTACCAGCAAGAAGGTTTCGGCCCGATGGACCGTACCGTGACGTCGAACGGCCGTCGCGCCAGCACCGCGCGCGGTTACCTGGACGTCGCCAAGAAGCGTTCGACCCTGACCATCGTCACTCACGCGCTGACCGACAAGATCCTGTTCGAAGGCAAGCGTGCCGTCGGCGTGCGTTACCTGATCGGCGCCGCTGAAGAGCGCGTTGAAGTCCGCGCCCGCAAAGAAGTGTTGTTGTGCTCCGGCGCCATCGCTTCGCCGCAGATTCTGCAACGCTCCGGCGTCGGCCCGGCCGAACTGCTGAACAAGCTCGACATCCCGGTGGTCCACGACCTGCCAGGCGTCGGCGAAAACCTGCAGGATCACCTCGAGTTGTACCTGCAATACGCCTGCACCCAACCGGTCTCGCTGTACCCGTCGCTGCTCTGGTACAACCAGCCGGCCATCGGTGCCGAATGGCTGTTCAACGGCACCGGCATCGGCGCCAGCAACCAGTTCGAAGCCGGCGGTTTCATTCGTACCCGTCCAGAATTCGATTGGCCGAACATCCAGTACCACTTCTTGCCGGTGGCGATTAACTACAACGGCAGCAACGGTGTGAAAGAGCACGGCTTCCAGGCGCACATGGGTTCCATGCGTTCGCCGAGCCGCGGTCGCATCCAGGCCAAGTCGAAGGATCCGCGCGAGTACCCGAGCATCCTGTTCAACTACATGGCCACCGAGCAGGACTGGCAGGAGTTCCGCGATGGCATCCGCCTGACCCGCGAAATCATGCAGCAGCCGGCACTGGACGCTTTCCGCGGCCGCGAAATCAGCCCGGGCATCGACGTGCAAACCGATGAGCAACTCGACAAGTTCATCCGCGAACACGCCGAAACCGCGTTCCACCCGTCCTGCTCGTGCAAGATGGGCACCGACGAAATGGCCGTGGTCGATGCCGAAGGTCGCGTGCATGGCCTGCATGGCCTGCGCGTGGTCGATGCCTCGATCATGCCGATCATCACCACCGGCAACCTGAACGCGCCAACGATCATGATCGCCGAGAAAATCGCCGACAAGATCCGTGGTCGTCAGCCGTTGCCGCGTAGCACAGCGGATTACTTCGTAGCGGGCGATGCGCCAGTGCGTGGCAAGCCGTTGCGGGATGTGAGCCTGACTGCTCAGTAAGGCATAACACCGCGGTGCTGCCTTCGCGAGCAAGCCCGCTCCCACATTGGATCTGTGTCGTTCCCAAATCCAATGTGGGAGCGGGCTTGCTCGCGAAGGAGCCCGACTAAACAACAAACAAACTCCAGACGCACCCCGGCAATCCTTTCCCACACCGCCCCACTCTTGATCTACCCCCCGCCCAGGCCTAATCTAGCGCCACGCAAACGTTTCACCCCCCTCGCAACACCGATGCATCGCAACCCCACCAGGGAGGTTCCCGAATGTTCGATTTCCACCCCCAGCTCAAGCAGCGCTTCGCTGCCTTGCGCACGGGCGCTGAATTCTTTTCGCTGCGTTATGTGCGCGAGTCCGGCCAGTACCTGTCGGTGCGCAAGAACGTCGCCGAACCTCCAAGCCTGAGCCGTGACGAAGGCGCGATGTTGACCGTTCGCGTCAACGGCGTTGAAGCCTACGCCGCGACCAACGACCTGTCGCAATCCGGCCTGCAAGCCGCGCTGGAAAAAGCCGAGCAACAAGCCCGGCGGCTCAAGCCCCACGCCCTGCTCGACCTACGCGAGCAAGCTGTCTCCAGCGACCGCGCCGATTATTTTTCGCCGAACTTCGACCAGCCCTTCCCGTCCCTGAGCGATTGCTACCAACTGCTCGGCGCCGAATCTGCCGCCGTGCCCAAGGACGAGCGCCTGGTGAACTGGCAGGTGAGCATCGGCATCACCAACGTCGAACAGATCTACCTCAGCAGCGCCGGCGCTGAACTGCGCCAGGCCCAGCGCTTTGTCTACCCGAGCCTGGAAGTCACCGCCTACGACGGCAGCGACAGCCAGACCCGCACCCTCGGCCGCGAAAACTTCGGCCAACAGGGCGGCTTTGATGTGATCAGTCGCTGCGGCCTGGTGGGCGCAGGCCCGAAAGTCGCCGATCAGGCGCTGCAATTGCTGCTGGCACCCAACACCCCGCAAGGCCCGCGCGATCTGCTGTTGATGCCCGACCAGATGATGCTGCAAATCCACGAATCCATCGGTCACCCGCTGGAACTGGACCGCATCCTCGGTGACGAGCGCAATTACGCCGGCACCAGTTTCGTCAAGGCAGAAGACTTCGGCCATCTGCAATACGGTTCGAAACTGCTCAACGTGACCTTCGACCCGGACATCCCCGAGCAGCTCGCCAGCTACGGCCATGACGACGACGGTACCGCCGCCAGCAAACAGTTTCTGATCAAGGAAGGTTTGCTGCTGCGTCCATTGGGCGGTGCGCTGTCGCAATTCCGTGCCGGCATGGACGGCGTCGCCAACAGCCGCGCCTGTGGCTGGAATCGCCCGCCGATCGACCGCATGGCCAACCTCAATATCGAGCCCGGCGATCAGCCGCTTGAGCAACTGATCGGCAACATCGAGCACGGCATTCTGATGAGCACCAACCGTTCCTGGTCGATCGACGATGCGCGCAACAAATTCCAGTTCGGTTGCGAATGGGCGCAGTTGATTGAAAACGGCGAGCTCAAAGGCGTGGTGAAAAACCCGAACTACCGGGCGATTTCCGCACAGTTCTGGAAAAGCCTCAGCGCCGTCGGCGACGCCAGCACCTTCAAGGTCCTTGGCACACCGAACTGCGGCAAGGGCGAGCCGAATCAGGTGATCCGTGTCGGCCATGCGTCCCCGGCCTGTGTATTCAGCAATGTGGATGTGTTTGGGGGAGACGCCTGATGAGTACGTCAAACAATCAGGCCAGTGGGTTCAAGGCCTTGGTCAACTGGCTGCGCGACGCGATTCGCGAACCGGAGCAATTCACCCTCAGCTACGCCGCCGAGTCATCGGCCTTCGTGCGTTTCAACCATGCCAAGGTGCGTCAGGCCGGTCAGGTGCAACAGGCGAGCGTCGGCTTCAAACTGATCAACGAGGGCCGGCATGCCGACCTCGACATCACGCTGTCGGGCGATGTGGAAGTCGACACCCAGCGCCTGGCGGAAGGGCTGCAACAGCTGCGCGAAACCTTGCCGCTGCTGCCGCAGGATCCGTACCTGCTGCTTAACCACAACGGCTGGCAGAGCAAGCACGTGCAAGAGCATCCGCTGCCGGACACCGAGCAGGTGGTTGCCGAAATCACTCAGGCTGCCGAGGGTCTGGACCTGGTGGGCTTTTATGCGGCCGGCCCGATCAGTCGCGGTTTCGCCAGTTCCTCGGGCGCGTTCGGCTGGCATCAGGCCAACAGCTTTAACTTCGACTTCAGCCTGTTTCATGACAACGGGCAGGCGGTGAAAGCCAGTTACGCCGGGCACGACTGGAACAGCGAAGGGTTTGCCCGACGCTTCCAGCAGGCTCGTGAGCAGCTTGAGTTCCTGGGTCGGCCGTTGCGTACTTTGCCACCGGGTCAGTACCGCGCTTACCTGGCGCCGGCAGCGCTGGAAGAAATCATGGGCATGTTGTCCTGGGGCGGCTTTTCGGCGCAGTCGGTGGCCAGCAAGAGCAGTCCGTTGCAGAAACTCTACGCGGGCGACCATTCGTTCAGTCCGCTGGTGTCCCTCGATGAAAAAGTCAGCGGTTCGTTGAGCCCGGCGTTTTCCGGCGAAGGTTATCCGCGCAGTGATCTGAAACTGATCGTCGAGGGCAAGGCCGGCGCGCAACTGGTCGGCTCACGCAGTGCCGCCGAATACGGCCTGACGGCCAACGGCGCCAGCGGTGGTGAATCGCCGACAGCGCTGAACATGGCGCCCGGCGCGCTGCCGGATGCAGAGATCCTCAAGCAACTGGGCACAGGTTTGTACATCAGCAATCTTTGGTACCTGAACTACTCGGACCAACCGATGGCACGCATGACGGGCATGACGCGGTTTGCGACTTTCTGGGTCGAGAATGGCGAGATCCAGGCGCCGGTCAGCACCATGCGCTTTGATGACAGTGCTTACAGTTTGCTCGGTTCACAGCTGGAGGCGTTGACCGAAGAGCGCGAGTTGTTGCTGTCGGCGAGCACCTACAGTCAGCGCGCGACGGCTTCGGCGTTGTTGCCGGGGGCGCTGATCACCCGACTAACTCTTACGTTGTAAACACAAAACCCCAGCACACAGGGGACCCTGTGGGAGCGGGCTTGCTCGCGAAAGCGGTGGGTCAGTCAACATTGATGTTGAATGTGATGGCCTCTTCGCGAGCAAGCCCGCTCCCACATAGACTGCGACCCACCATGACATTGCTTTAGCACTTCTCCCGCAAGAGGTCCCATGCTCAACCGCCTGCCTCTCGACGCTGTCACCGCCCGTTGGGTGCCGTGGGTCGTCGCCATTGCCTTCTTCATGCAGTCCCTCGACGGGACCATCCTCAACACCGCCCTGCCCGCCATGGCCCGCGACCTCGCGGAAGATCCATTGCGCATGCAAGGCGTGATCATTGCCTACATGCTCACCGTCGCCTTGCTGATCCCTGCCTCGGGCTGGATCGCCGACCGCTTCGGCACCAAGAAAATTTTCTTCGGCGCGATCCTGTTGTTCAGCCTCGGCTCTTTGCTCTGCGCTCTGTCGAGCAGCCTGAGCATGCTGATCGGTGCCCGGGTGATTCAGGGCCTGGGCGGTGCGCTGATGTTGCCGGTCGGGCGGCTTGTAGTACTGCGCGCTTACCCGCGCTCGGAACTGGTGCGGATCATGGGTTTCATCACCATTCCCGGCCTTCTTGGCCCGTTGATCGGCCCGACCATGGGTGGCTGGATGGTCGAATACCTGACTTGGCACTGGATCTTCCTGATCAACCTGCCGGTCGGCGCCGTCGGTTGCTACGCGGTGTGGAAATTCATCCCCGACCTGCGCGGCACTGAGCGCACGCGTTTCGACAGCCTCGGCTTCTTGCTGTTTGGCGCGGCGATGATCCTGATCACCATCGCCATGGAAGGCCTTGGCGAACTGCACCTGCCGCATTTGCGCGTGATGTTGCTGCTGTTCGGCGGCATGGCGTGTCTGGCGGCGTACTGGTTGCGGGCCGGACACATCGAAAATCCGCTGTTCGCGCCGTCGCTGTTCAAGACCCGGACGTTTGCCGTGGGTATTCTCGGCAACCTGTTCGCCCGCTTGGGCAGTGGCGCGCTGCCGTTCCTTGTACCGTTATTGCTGCAAGTGGCGCTGGGATACTCACCGTCTCAGGCCGGGATGAGCATGTTGCCGCTGGCTCTGGCGGCGATGGTCGCCAAGTCGGTGGCTCGGACGCTGATCGAACGCCTGGGCTATCGCATCGTGCTCACCGGCAACACGTTGGCGCTGGGGCTGATGCTGGCGAGCATGGGTCTGGTCAGCGAGCAGACACCGTACTGGTTGCTGCTGGGCATGCTGGCGATCCTCGGCGCGATCAACTCTTTGCAGTTCACCGCGATGAACACCGTGACCCTGATCGACCTCGACGACGCCAACGCCAGCAGCGGCAACAGTCTGCTGTCGGTGGTCGCGCAATTGTCCCTGAGCCTCGGCGTTGCCTGCGCCGGCGCCCTGCTCGGCGGTTTTACGGCAGAAATCGGCAACGACGGCGTGGACACGGTTCTGGGCGCGTTTCAACTGACCTTTGTGACGGTCGGAATCATGGCGATGCTGGCTGCAACAATCTTTTCGCAGCTTTCAAAGGAAGACGGACGGCGCGTCAGAAGTCCGGAACAACACATCGAACATTGAACAGAGCACTTGTGGCGAGGGGATTGCGTTCGTCCAGAATTTGCAGGTGGAGCGCGCGGGGCTGGTACACTGCGCGACATTTTGTTTTGCAGGCCAGTCCCGTGACCACCATCGCCACCGCTTTTAACACTTTGCCGCTGTCCGCCGCCATGCTGGCTAACCTCGACTCCCTCGGTTATGCCCAGATGACGCCGATCCAGGCGCAAAGCTTGCCGGTGATCCTCAAGGGGATGGACCTGATCGCCCAGGCCAAGACCGGCAGCGGCAAGACCGCCGCCTTCGGTATCGGCCTGCTGAACCCGATCAATCCGCGCTTCTTCGGTTGCCAGGCGCTGGTCATTTGCCCGACGCGCGAGCTGGCTGACCAGGTTGCCAAGGAAATCCGTCGCCTGGCCCGCTCCGAAGACAACATCAAGGTCCTGACCCTGTGTGGCGGCGTGTCCTTCGGCCCGCAGATCGGTTCGCTGGAGCATGGCGCGCACATCATCGTCGGAACCCCGGGCCGCCTTCAGCAACATTTGCGCAAAGGTTCGCTGGTGCTCCATGGCCTGAACACGCTGATCCTCGACGAAGCCGACCGCATGCTCGACATGGGTTTCTACGATTCCATCGAAGAAATCATTGCCCAGACCCCGGAACGCCGCCAGACCCTGCTGTTCTCCGCCACGTACCCGACGGGTATCAAGCAACTGGCGGCGAAATTCATGCGCACCCCTCAGATCGTGAAGGCCGAGGCGTTCCACGACGACACGCAGATCGAGCAGCGTTTCTACGAGATTTCCCCGGAAGAGCGCATGGACGCCGTGGTCAAGGTCCTCGCGCATCACCGTCCGGCCTCTTGCGTGGCCTTCTGCTTCACCAAGCAGCAGGTTCAGGAAACCGTTGATCACCTGACTGCCAAAGGCATCTCCGCCGTCGGCCTGCACGGCGATCTGGAACAACGTGATCGTGACCAGGTGCTGGCGATGTTCGCCAACCGCAGTACTTCGGTACTGGTTGCCACCGACGTCGCCGCGCGCGGTCTGGACATCGATGCGCTGGACATGGTGATCAACGTCGAACTGGCCCGTGATTCGGAAATCCACATTCACCGCGTTGGCCGTACCGGTCGTGCTGGCGAGAAAGGCATTGCGATCAGCCTGGTCGCCCCGTCCGAAGCGCACCGCGCCCAGGCCATCGAGCAACTGCAGAAGTCGCCGTTGAGCTGGGATCAACTGGACAGCCTCAAGTCCCAGGGCGGCGGACCGTTGCTGCCGCAAATGAGCACGCTGGTCATCGGCGCGGGCCGTAAAGACAAGGTTCGTCCGGGTGACATCCTGGGTGCATTGACCGGCGATGCCGGCATTCCGGGCGCCCAGGTCGGCAAGATTGCAATTTTCGACTTCCAGGCCTACGTGGCCGTGGAACGCGGAATCGCCAAGCAAGCCTTGCAGCGCCTGAATGACGGCAAGATCAAAGGCCGTTCGTTGCGCGTTCGCATTTTGTAAGAGATCTTCGCCCCAACGGAGATCCCCTGTGGGAGCGGGCTTGCTCGCGAATGCAATCTGTCAGTTGGCATATAGGCTGACTGACACACCGCTTTCGCGAGCAAGCCCGCTCCCACATTGGTTTCCCGGTGAATTTAATATTTGTGTGAGGACACCGTTTTGCGCTCTACCGAAGTCGTGATCATTGGCGCTGGCGCCGCAGGGTTGATGTGTGCACTGACCGCCGCCGGGCGCGGGCGCAAGGTGATGTTGCTCGACCACGCGAACAAGGCCGGCAAGAAAATCCTGATGTCGGGCGGTGGACGCTGCAACTTCACCAATATGTACTCCGAACCTGGCAATTTCCTTTCGCAAAACGAACACTTCTGCAAATCCGCACTGGCGCGCTACACCCAGTGGGATTTCATCGGGATGGTCGCCAAACACGGCGTGCCGTACCACGAGAAAAAACTCGGCCAGCTGTTCTGCGATAACAAATCCAGCGACATCCTCGAGATGCTGCTCAACGAGTGCGATCAGGTCGGCGTCAGCCTGCACCTGGACACCTCGATCCAGACCATCGAGAAGCTTGAAAGCGGTTACTTGTTGGACACAACGCTGGACCAGATCACCTGCGAATCGTTGGTGATCGCCACGGGCGGCCTGTCGATTCCGACCTTGGGCGCCACCGGTTTCGGCTATCAGGTCGCTAAACAGTTCGGCCACGACTTGCTGCCGACCCGCGCCGGGCTTGTGCCATTCACCATCACCGATCAGCTCAAGGAGCTTTGCACCGAGCTGTCCGGTACTTCTGTGGACTGTCTGGTGAGCTGCAACGACCAGAGTTTCCGCGAGAACATCCTGTTCACTCACCGTGGTCTCAGTGGCCCGGCGATTTTGCAGATTTCTTCGTTCTGGGAATCCGGCGACACGGTTGAAATCAACCTGATGCCGGACCACGACGTGCCGACCTGGCTGCAACAGCAGCAAGCCGAACGTCCGAACAGCGAACTGAAAACCCTGTTGGGGGAAATCTTCACCAAGAAGATGGCCAATTTGCTGGCGGACAACTGGTTCGTCTCCAAACCGATGAAGCAGTACACCCACGCGGAAATTGCCGACATCGCCGAGAAACTGGCGAGCTGGAAAGTCGTGCCGGCCGGCACTGAAGGTTATCGCACGGCCGAAGTGACGCTGGGTGGCGTCGATACCCACGAGGTGTCGTCCAAGACCATGGAGTCACTGAAAAGCCCTGGTTTGTATTTCATCGGTGAAGTGCTTGATGTCACCGGGCACCTGGGCGGCTTCAATTTCCAGTGGGCCTGGGCCTCCGGTTACGCCGCCGCACAATTCGTCTGATTGAAGGATGTACACAAATCAAATGTGGGAGCGGGCTTGCTCGCGAAGGCGGTATATCAGTCAACGTAAATGTTGAATGTACCGACGCCTTCGCGAGCAAGCCCGCTCCCACATTGGTTAAGTGTTGGACTTGAATGAACAGATTTTGCCGCCAGATGTGATCGGCGGCATTGCGTCGGCGTCATTACTGGCTCAATTTAGCGTCATTGCCTCGGAAGGCCTTCGCACTTCATGCCATCGACCCCTTTTCGTCAGTCTCTGCGTCGCCTCTGGGCGCTGGATAAATTCAGTTACAGCGTGCGGGTGTTCATCGCCCTGACCGGCAGCATGGCGCTGTGTTGGTATCAGGATGAAATGGGGCTGCTGATCCCGCTGTTCCTGGGGATCATCGCCAGCGCCCTGGCCGAGACCGACGACAGTTGGCAGGGCCGCCTCAATTCGCTGGCCGTGACGCTGGTGTGCTTCATCGTCGCGGCCCTGTCCGTCGAACTGCTCTTCCCCTACCCCATCCTCTTCATCATCGCCTTCGCGCTGGCAAGCTTCTGCCTGACCATGCTCGGCGCCCTGGGCGAACGCTATGGGGCGATTGCCTCGGCGACATTGATTCTGTCGGTCTACACCATGATCGGCGTGGACCAGCGCGGCGGCGCGGTGACAGATTTCTGGCACGAGCCGGTGCTGCTGGTGGCCGGTGCGGCGTGGTACGGCTTGCTCTCGGTGTTGTGGCAGGCGATGTTTTCCAATCAGCCGGTGCAGCAGAGCCTGGCGCGGTTGTTCCGCGAATTGGGCTTTTACCTGAAGCTGAAATCGTCGCTGTTCGAGCCGATCCGGCAGATGGACGTGGAAGCACGCCGGCTGGAACTGGCCCAGCAGAACGGCCGGGTCGTCGCGGCACTGAACGCCGCCAAGGAAATCATTCTGCACCGGGTCGGCAATGGCCGACCGGGCTCGAAAGTCAGCCGCTACCTGAAACTCTACTTCCTCGCCCAGGACATCCACGAGCGCGCCAGTTCCTCGCACTATCCGTATAACGCGCTGGCCGATGCGTTCTTTCACAGCGACGTGCTGTTCCGCTGTCAGCGCCTGCTGCGCCAGCAAGGCAAAGCCTGCCGGGCGCTGGCGGAATCGATCCAGATGCGCCAGCCGTTCATCTACGACGCCAGTTTTGCCGAAGCCCTCAGCGACCTGCACGCCTCCCTCGAACACCTGCGCATCCAAAGCAACCCGGCCTGGCGCGGACTGCTGCGATCCTTGCGCGCACTGGCGGCTAACCTCGGCACCCTCGACCGTTTGCTCAGTGACGCGAGCAACCCCGACGCCCTTGCCGACGCCACTGACAGCAGCCTGCTCGACCGCTCGCCACGCAGCCTCAAGGATGTGTGGATGCGCTTGCGCACACAGCTGACGCCGACCTCGCTGCTGTTCCGCCACGCCCTGCGTTTGCCGCTGGCGTTGAGCATCGGCTACGGCATGGTGCATCTGATTCACCCGTCCCAGGGTTACTGGATCATCCTCACCACGCTGTTCGTCTGCCAACCGAACTACGGCGCGACCCGGCGCAAGCTCGGCCAGCGGATCATCGGCACCGCCATCGGCCTGACCCTGGCCTGGGCGCTGTTTGATCTGTTCCCGAATCCACTGATCCAGTCGTGCTTCGCGATTGCCGCCGGGGTGGTGTTCTTTACCAACCGCACCACGCGCTACACCCTGGCGACGGCGGCGATCACCTTGATGGTGCTGTTCTGCTTCAATCAGGTCGGGGATGGTTACGGGCTGTTCCTGCCGCGACTGTTGGATACCTTGCTGGGTAGCCTGATCGCCGGGCTCGCGGTGTTCCTGTTCCTGCCCGACTGGCAGGGCCGACGCTTGAACAAAGTGCTGGCCAATACCCTGACCTGCAACAGCATTTACCTGCGCCAGATCATGCAGCAATACGCCGCCGGCAAGAGCGACGACCTGGCTTATCGCCTGGCGCGGCGCAACGCGCACAACGCCGATGCGGCGCTGTCGACGACGCTGGCCAACATGCTGATGGAGCCGGGGCATTTCCGTAAGGAAGCGGATGTCGGGTTCCGCTTCCTGGTGTTGTCGCACACCTTGCTCAGCTATTTGTCAGGATTGGGCGCACACCGTGAAACCCAGCTGCCGGCGGAGGTGCGCGAACACTTGATCGAAGGTGCCGGGGTGAAACTGGCGGCGAGCATTGATGAGATCGCTCAAGGCCTGGCGAGCAAACTGCCGATTGCGATTCAGAGCGATGAGGAAGAGGCGCTGGCCAATGCGCTGGAACAGATGCCCGATGAAATCGACGAAGGCCAGCGGTTGGTGCAGACGCAGTTGGCGTTGATATGCCGGCAGTTGGGGCCGTTGCGGACGCTGGCGGCGCATCTCATCAAGGATACAGGCGAGGATTGAGAGGTGTGGTGACTGGGCCGGCCTCTTCGCGAGCAAGCCCGCTCCCACACTGGATCTCCGGCGGATACAAATAATGTGTATGACACAGATCAAGTGTGGGAGCGGGCTTGCTCGCGAAGGGGCCATCAGCAACACCACAAAAACTACATGCCATGCGCCTTCATCAACCGCTCATAACTCCCATCCGCCTTCATCCCGGCAATCTCCCGATCAAAACCCGCCACGATCTCTTCATGCTGCGGATTTTTCAGGCTGACCAGAATATGCAGGCTGTTCTCGCTCAACGGCTTGGGCAAAAACTCCACGGCATTGCGCACTTTGGCTGATTCCCGCGCAAGGTAGTAACGCGCGACGTATTCATCCTCCAGGGTCAGTTTGACGCGGTCGGCGGCGACCATGCGCACGGCCATGGCGAAGCTGTGCACCGGGATTTTCTGCAGCGAGGCGTCTTCATCGAACGCGGGTGAATAGGCATAACCGCGCACCACCGCCATCGGATAAGTGTGCAGTTGCTGCAAGTTGTTGAATTCGATCGGCGCGTCCTTGCGCTTGAGAAAGCGCACGCGGTTGAGCAGGTACTCGCCGGAAAACTGGCCGAGCCTGGTGCGCTCATCGGCGTACCAAGCGTTCACCAACACGTCGTAACGCCCTTCCCCCAATCCAAGCAGCGCACGCGCCCAGGGCACCTGTTCGAAATCGCTGGCATAGCCGGCCCGGGCCAGCGCGGTGCTGACGATATCGGTGGCCAACCCGCCGTTGATCAGCGTGGCGTCGGTAAAGGGTGGCCATAAATCGGCGACCAGCCGCAGCTTTTCCGCTGCCGCGCTCTGAGTCAGCAACAGCAATCCAATCAAAGCCAAAGCTCGATGCAATCGCGGCATGCTCGAAAATCCTTAGCGGGCGACTGCCCGACGTTTTCTGCCATAACTCCAAGGCCCCGTACCGGCGAAACCCAGGTA
The DNA here is from genome assembly GCF_059695695.1 of Pseudomonas sp. LBUM1670. Lineage (NCBI taxonomy): Bacteria > Pseudomonadati > Pseudomonadota > Gammaproteobacteria > Pseudomonadales > Pseudomonadaceae > Pseudomonas > Pseudomonas sp. LBUM1670. The sequence goes on from NZ_CP166783.1 coordinate 5,349,829, forward strand.
CTGACATTAGCTCATCGAAGCCACTGCACAGCGCCTCATCTCAGATTACACAAAGAAGACAACGCCGCACGAAATGAATGATGGCATTTTGGCCTTTGTCACAGATTCCTCTGCCATACAGACAACTTTCGTCCGGGCGCTTAGTATCGGAGCGACTGAGTCAAAGGAATGTGAAGATGGCAATCGATTGGATCTGCAAACACCACAGCGATCTGGGCAAAGAGCAGCTGTACGCCGTTCTGCAGCTGCGCGCAGAGGTGTTCGTTGTGGAGCAGAAATGCGTGTATCAAGACGTTGATGGCCAGGATCTGGAAGGTGACACCTGCCATCTGATGGCCTGGGACGGGGATCGACTGGTGGCGTACCTGCGGTTGCTCGATCCTGAATTACAGGGCGGCGATGTGGTGATCGGGCGGGTGATTACCGCGCCGGATCATCGCGGCAAAGGGTTGGGTCATGAGCTGATCGCCCAGGCGTTGAAGCAGGCGGAAAAGCGCTGGCCGGAAGTGCCGGTTTATCTGTCGGCGCAGGCGCATTTGCAGGGGTATTACGGGCGGTACGGGTTTGTCGTGGCGGGTGAGGAATACCTGGAAGATGGTATTCCGCATATCGGGATGCGTCGTTCTTAAGGCCCTTTCGCGAGCAAGTCAAACACCGCAGAAGCTAGGGATACTCCAACACCGCTTTAATCTGCCGCAGATTACGCTCGATCCACCCCCGATCAATCGCTCCCCACTGGCGAATCCGATAACGCCCGGCGTGATTGCGCGCACCCTCTTCCTGCTCGAACTCGCAAATGATGTCCAGATCCGCCAACGCCGCAATGGTGTCCTGGGCCGTGCGCCGGGGCATGCCGGTCACATCGGTCAGTGCCGGGACGCTGATGGCCAGCCCGCTGTCGATCAGGTACGCCACGTACAAGCGGCGATAGAAGCTGCTCTTGGTCTTGCTCACGTCCATCTGCGCGTTCCGTATTAATTTGAAGATCAAAAGATCGCAGCCTTCGGCAGCTCCTACGGGTGTCCGCAGGCTGCGATCTTTTATTGCATTTCCCGCCACGTCAGGTACACCCGCAAATCGAACTCGACCTGGTGATACCCCGGCAACATGTGTTCGCACAGCTTGTAGAACGCCTTGTTGTGATCCGACTCCTTGAAGTGCGCCAGTTCGTGCACCACGATCATTTTCAAAAATTCAGCGGGGGCTTCCTTGAACAACGAAGCCACCCGGATTTCTTTCTTGGCCTTGAGCTTGCCGCCCTGCACCCGAGAGATCGTGGTATGTAGGCCGAGGGCGCGGTGGGTCAGGTCCAGACGGTTGTCGAACAACACCTTGTCGATGGCCGGGGCGTTACGCAGGTATTCCTGTTTCAGGTCCAGCGCATAGGTGTACAACGCCTTGTCGCTCTGCACGTCGTGCTTTTGCGGGTAACGCTGGCTCAGGTAATCGCCCAGCCGACCTTCGGTGATCAGCCGGCGCACCTGGTCCTGCAATGCAGCGGGATAGGCCTGGAGGAATTTCAAGGCAATCATCGGGGCGGCAACATCAATGATGAAAAGGTCGCCAGTGTAGCGAATTCAGTCCGTCAGCGCGCTCCAGTCGAACGGCTGCACAAAGGTTGGGACTTCTTCGGCCTCCATCGGGTGCGCAACCAGGAAACCTTGCACGTACTCGCAACCATTGGCTTGCAGCCACTCATATTGCGCGACGGTTTCCACCCCTTCGGCAATCACCAGCATTCCGTATTGTTTGCACAGGTCGATCACATTGCGCACCAGCGCAGCGTCCCGTGAGGATTCAGGTAACCGGGAGATCATTTGGCGGTCGAACTTGAGCGTGTCCAGCTCCAGGTCGCGCAGATGGGACAGCGAGCACGGCCCGGAACCGAAGTCATCCAGCGCCACGCGCACGCCCAGGTTGTGCAGCAGACGCAGCTGCTTACGAGTTTCCTCGGGGTTGTGCATCAAGGCCTCTTCAGTGACCTCGACTTCCAGATGACGCGCCTGCAAGCCATGACGTTCCAGCACCTGGCGCAACTCGGTGACCAGGTTGGGCATGCCGAATTGCGTGCTGCTCAAACTGACGCCCAGCACCAGATCTTCGGCAAACAGGGTTTCCCAGGCTTTGCGTTGCCCGGCGCCTTGGTGGTAAATCCAGCTGCTCAGTCGGCTGATCAACCGCGCTTCTTCCAACAACGGTAAAAACAGCCCGGGCGGTACGTCGCCGACACTCGGGTGCTGCCAGCGCAAGAGCGCTTCGAACCCGCGAATCTGCCCGCCGTCGATGGCCACCTGCGGCTGATACACCAGATTGAAATCACGGTTTTCGATGGCGCTGCGCACACTTTCTTCGAGCATCAGCCGCGAGCGCGCCCGGCCATTCATGTCATGGTCATAGAAGCGATATTGCTGACGGCCGGCGCGCTTGGCCTCGTACATGGCGATGTCGGACGCGCGCATCAATCCATCGAGATTGGCCCCACAATCCGGGTACGTGGCAATGCCGATGCTGGCGCCCAGGGCGATATCCAGACCATCGATCTGCTGACAGATCGACACCCGCTCGATGAGCTTCTCGGCAATTTTCGCCGCTTGCTCGGGGAACTCCAGGTCGAGCAGCGCCGTGAACTCATCGCCGCCCATGCGCGCCAGAATGTCGAACGGCCGCAAGCACGCCTTCAACTGTTCGGAGACCCAGCGCAGCACGCGGTCGCCGGCATCATGGCCAAGAGAATCGTTGACCCGTTTGAAACCGTCGAGGTCGAGGTACAGCAACACCCACGCGCTGTCAGAGCGCTCGCCGCGCAGCAGCAGGTTTTCCACCGTCTGATAAAAGCCCCGGCGATTGAGCAGCCCGGTCAACGGGTCGGTCACCGCCTGGAATTCCAGTTGCTGATGCAGGTGGCGCACCACCGACATGTCCAGCACCGTCACTACCATCGCATGTTGTTCGGTGGGCAGTGGCGCGCAAGACAGCGCCACAGGCACCTGCTGGCCGGGGGCCGTACGCAGCATCGCGTCATGCAGGCGCAAGGTTTCGCCGCACTTGTAACCGGCGAGCAACTCGGAATCGGCCCAGACCGGGATATGCGGCTTTTGCAGGTAATCCAGAAACTCTTTGCCTTGCAGGTCTTGCACCGTGGCACTGAGCAGTCGCGACATCGCCGGGTTGGCAAAGCGAATCAAACCGTCCTCGCCGACCACCAGAATGCCTTCGGCGGCGTTGTCCAGCACCGAGGCATTAAAGGCGCGCGCGACCTCCAGATCGTGGCTCAGGCGCTGCAACGTCCGGCGATTGCGCTGATGCTCAAGCAATGCCTGGACTTTGGGCTTGAGGATTTGCGGATCGAACGGCTTGAACAGGTAATCCACCGCACCGCTGGCGTAGCCCTTGATCACGGCGTCCTGGGACTGTTCATTGGCGGTCAGGAAAATGATCGGCGTCAGGCGGGTGCGCTGGCTGCCGCGCATCAGGCGCGCCACTTCAAAACCGTCCATGCCCGGCATCTGCACATCCAGCAGTACCAGGTCGATATCGTGTTCGAGTAGAAGACTCAGGGCTTCAAAACCGGACGCAGCCGTCATGACCCGCCAATCCTGACGCTGCAGCAACGCGCGCATGCTGATCAGGTTTTCAGGGTAATCATCAACGATTAATAGGGTTGAGCTGTCTTCGCTTGGCGTGGCTTGAGCGCATTCCATGCTGCTTCTCTTTTCGGGGCGTCAGGCCGGCTTCTCGTGAAAACCGGACAAATAACAAGCCTTCACTCTAGACCGGGATTCGGGAAAGCAGAAGATATCAGTACGCCATCATTTAACTAATGAGTTCATTTGCCGACTAACGGTCACCTCTACAGCCCTCTAAAAACGGGAGAGATGGCCTTTTAACAGGATTTTGACGTCATCCATTTGTCAGACAGGCGTTAACAAAATAGCCTTCTACGCTTATAAAGACCGCCTCCAAGGCGCGTGCTAGAGCTTTTGGTACGTCCGTGCTGCAAAAATCCGTGGAAGCTTTTGCCTTATGATCGATCTCGCATCCTGGAACCTCAGTGTTCCCGTCGGCAACCCGCCGTACACCGTTGAAACAGCCAAACTGGTGAAAGGCTTCAAGGATCAATACTTCCATTCCGACACCGGCACGCTGTTTTTCTGGTCCCCGGTGACCGGCACGAAAACCGAAAACGCGAAATATCCACGCACCGAACTGCGGGAAACCTACAGCAACGGCACCCTGAAAAACTGGTACTACCCGGACGCCGACAACTCCCTGCGCGCCACCCTGGCGGTGAACCAGGTGCCGAGCTCAGGCAAAATCGTCATCGGCCAGATCCACGCCTATGAAAGCCAGAAGCCCATGGTCAAGGTCGAGTATCAGTACAAGACCGACACCAAGACCGGCAACATCGTCGCCAAAGTGCGCATGCACCCTGATGATGGCGAAGGGCGGGTGATCACCATCGCTACCGGCGTGAAACTGGATCAGGAGTTTTCCTACCTCATCCACCTCAGTCCTGGTGGTGCGCTGGGTATCAGTGCGGCGGGTTATCAGTGGGACAGCAACATCAGCGCTACATGGCGCGTCAAGCCGCTGTACTTCAAGGCCGGGGTTTATGTGCAGGACAATACCGGGTACACCAGTGAAGGCGGGAAAGTGACGTTCAGCAAGCTGGATATTGATCACGATAAGTAGTGCCTCTTATACCTATCGTTGCGTTTTTATCGCAGAACTTGGGGCGCACGCCCCAAGTTTCTTGGTCACTGCGCAAACTTGGAAGCCAGGTCCTTTGTTTTTTTTACAGAAATTTGACAGTAGGTGGAGTGAATAAAAAGGCTTGTTTTACATTGGTCGGAGACTCCACCGTGTACTTCATGGCTATGGCACTTGCATTACGAAAACCAAGCACGTGATTGACCATCTTCGTTTCTCCAGGACCGATTGGAAAAACACTCATCTTTTGTTGTGGCGCTTGAACATAAACGTATGATTGCGACACCCCTTTGTTCGTAATGTTAAATTGGACCTGTACCGAGGCAGGCCCAAGTGAAGTGAAACCTTTGGTAAGGGTCTTCTGGTCGCTGTCGTAAATCCAGCTGGTTTCTAACGGGGAAGATTCATCGTTAGCACCAAGCCCAGTCTCGTCATTTGTATTGGCTGTCATTTTTCAATATCCCTATGTAAAAACAGAAAACCGAGCAAAGCGACAGGGCATTTTCAATCACTCTGCCAACTTTTTAATCGGACTGCGTCAAAATAGGTGGTTTGTCGATCAAAGTCGCCTGTCACAAATGACAGTTTTTTATAAAAAATAGCTATAACAGCAGTAACGGGAACACGTTTCGCGACCTCATCTTCAGAACGAAACCGGAGGTGGTAACATCGTTTTTTGGGACAAAAAAAACCCGCATCTCTGCGGGTTTTTTGTATTACTTACACGCTCGGCTATCAATTAACCTTAGCGTTCAACTCACCTTTCAGATAACGCTGATACATCCCTTCCAACGAAATCGCCTTGATCTTCGAAGCATTGCCGGCAGTACCGAAAGCTTCGTAGCGAGCGATACACACATCACGCATCGCAGTCACAGTCGCGCCGAAGAACTTACGCGGATCAAACTCGCTCGGATTGGTGGCCATCAGGCGACGCATTGCGCCGGTGGATGCCAGGCGCAGGTCGGTGTCGATGTTGACCTTGCGCACGCCGTGCTTGATGCCTTCGACGATTTCTTCAACCGGTACGCCGTAGGTTTCTTTGATGTCGCCGCCGTACTGGTTGATGATCGCCAGCCATTCTTGCGGAACCGAAGACGAACCGTGCATCACCAGGTGGGTGTTCGGGATGCGTTTGTGGATCTCTTTGATGCGGTCGATGGCCAGCACGTCGCCGGTAGGCGGCTTGGTGAACTTGTACGCGCCGTGGCTGGTGCCGATGGCGATGGCCAGGGCGTCGACCTGGGTGCGCTTGACGAAGTCAGCGGCTTCTTCCGGGTCGGTCAGCATCTGGCTGTGATCCAGAACGCCTTCGGCGCCGATGCCGTCTTCTTCACCGGCCATGCCGGTTTCCAGCGAACCCAGGCAGCCCAGCTCGCCTTCTACCGAAACGCCGCAGGCGTGAGCCAGGGCTACGGTTTGTTGGGTGACGCGCACGTTGTAGTCGTAGTCGGTCGGGGTCTTGCCGTCTTCGCCCAGGGAACCGTCCATCATCACCGAGCTGAAGCCCAGTTGGATGGAGCGCTGGCAGACGTCAGGGCTGGTGCCGTGGTCCTGGTGCATGCACACCGGGATGTGCGGGAATTCTTCGATTGCCGCCAGGATCAGGTGACGCAGGAACGGCGCGCCGGCGTATTTGCGAGCACCGGCCGAGGCCTGGACGATCACCGGGGAGTCAGTCTTGTCAGCGGCTTCCATGATGGCGCGCATCTGCTCAAGGTTGTTGACGTTGAAAGCTGGAACGCCGTAGCCGAACTCGGCTGCGTGGTCCAGCATCTGGCGCATGCTGATAAGTGCCATTGTGTGTGTCTCTCCCGGTTTGGGTCGTTAATCGTGCCAGCCTGCCGGAGCGGCGGCGGCTATTCAAGTTTTTGCAGATCGGGGGTTGGGCCCTGTCCGCTCATTCGGTACTACAAAAATCTTCAGAACTGCACAGAACCACTGTGGGAGCGGGCTTGCTCGCGAATGCGGTTTCACATTCAACATTGATGCCGGCTGACCAACGCTTTCGCGAGCAAGCCCGCTCCCACATTTGGATCTGCTTCCACATTAGGTCTGTGGTGTTGCAAAAATTCTGTGGCCTTACTGCGCTTTACAACCGCGGCCGATCAAATCGTTGGTGGCGACCCAGTACACCAGGCCTTCCTCACCTTTTACGTGAAACGCCAACATGTCGTTGCTGTACAGCGAACCTTCCGCGCCCGGCTCAAGCTTCAGGCGGTAGACCTGATCGGCCCCGCCGAGGCGCACGTCGACGGCCTTGTGGCTGTCGTCAGTGTAGCGCCAGAGCACTTTGGCCCGGCTGTCGCAGGTCCAGGCGGTCCAGTTGTCCGTCGATTCGGCCGGCTTGAACAGGTTGAAATTCGAGCAACCTGCCAGCAGTGCCAGCGCCGTAATGGCGATAAAACCTTTCATCCGTGTTCCTCGGCTGACAGCGCACGCCACCAGCCCTGAGTAAGGAGTCAGACCCGTCAAGGGCAACCATGTTCCTTGGCAGGTGTCTGTGTTTCGTATTTGTCCAGGCCATCAGGCCCGGAACGCTTGTTGATCACCGGGTTGGTTTCCGCTTGCCAGTCAGCCTGGTAGCAGCCTTTTTCAACCGATTGCGGCGCAGGTTCCGGCTTGGCTTTCGGGTTACTCCCGCAAGCCGCCAGCGAACCCGCAACGATCAACAGCGCCAGCGTCTTGACCATCTGAACACTCCCTTTCCCGGTCAAATCAGCGACCTCAGGCCTTGGCCCGGCTTTCCAGGACTTCCACCGCCGGCAACACTTTGCCTTCGACGAATTCAAGGAACGCGCCGCCGCCGGTAGAAATGTAGGAAATCTGCTCGGCGACGCCATATTTGTCGATGGCCGCCAGGGTGTCGCCGCCGCCCGCGATGGAGAACGCCGAGCTTTCCGCGATGGCCTGGGCCAGCACTTTGGTGCCGTTACCGAACTGGTCGAATTCGAACACGCCGACCGGGCCGTTCCACAGGATGGTCTTGGACGACTTCAGCAGCTCGGCGAAATTCGCCGCGGTCTGTGGGCCGATGTCCAGAATCATGTCGTCTGCCGCCACGTCGGCGATCAGCTTGACGGTCGCGGTGGCGCTTTCAGCGAATTCCTTGGCGACGACAACGTCGACCGGCAGCGGCACGCTGACTTTCGCGGCGATTTCGCGAGCGGTGTCCAGCAGGTCCGGTTCGTACAGGGACTTGCCGACCGGATGACCGGCAGCGGCCAGGAAGGTGTTGGCAATGCCGCCGCCGACGATCAGCTGGTTGCAGATCTGGCTCAGGCTGTTCAGTACGTCGAGCTTGGTCGAGACCTTGGAGCCGGCAACGATGGCGGCCATTGGTTGAGCCGGGGCGCCCAGGGCTTTGCCCAGTGCGTCCAGTTCAGCGGCCAGCAGCGGGCCAGCGGCAGCGACTTTGGCGAACTTGGCCACGCCATGGGTCGAACCCTCGGCACGGTGAGCGGTGCCGAAGGCGTCCATCACGAACACGTCGCACAGGGCGGCGTACTGCTGGGCCAGTTCGTCAGCGTTCTTTTTCTCGCCTTTGTTGAAGCGCACGTTTTCGAACAGGACGATGTCGCCAGCCTTCACGTCAACGCCGCCCAGGTAATCGGCGACCAGCGGCACTTCACGGCCCAGGGCCTTGCTCAGGTAGTCGGCGACAGGTTTGAGGCTGTTTTCGGCCGAGAACTCGCCTTCAGTCGGACGGCCAAGGTGCGAGCAGACCATCACGGCCGCGCCTTTTTCCAGGGCCAGCTTGATGGTCGGCAGCGAGGCCAGGATACGCGCATCGCTGGTGACAACACCGTCCTTGACTGGGACGTTGAGGTCTTCGCGGATCAGTACGCGCTTACCTTGCAGATCGAGGTCGGTCATCTTCAACACGGTCATGGGTCGCAATTCCTGAATAGCTGTTCTTAGAGAGCAGGTTTTTTTGAAGTAGCTGATTGCAGATAGTGATCCGCAACGTCCAGCATTCGGTTGGCAAAACCCCATTCGTTATCGAACCAGGCCAGAATGTTCACCAGCCGCGGGCCGGAAACTCGGGTCTGACTGGCATCGACGATCGCCGAATGTGGGTCATGGTTGAAATCACAGCTTGCATGGGGTAGCTCGGTGTAAGCCAGAAGGCCTTTGAGCGGGCCGCTGGTGGCAGCCTCGCGCAGAATCCGGTTGACCTCGGTGGCGTCGGTATCGCTCACGGTCTGCATCGTAATGTCGAGGCAAGACACGTTCACCGTCGGCACCCGCACGGCTTTGGCCTGAATTCGCCCGGCAAGTTCCGGCATCAGGCGTTCAATGCCGCGCGCCAGACCAGTGGACACCGGAATCACCGACTGGAACGCCGAACGGGTGCGGCGCAGGTCTTCGTGATGATAGGCGTCAATGACGGGCTGATCGTTCATCGCCGAGTGGATGGTGGTGATCGACACGTATTCCAGACCAATGGCCTGATCCAGCAAGCGCAACAACGGCACGCCGCAGTTGGTGGTGCAGGAAGCGTTGGACACCAGCAGTTCTTCGCCGGTCAGGCAATCCTGGTTCACGCCATAGACGATGGTGGCGTCGACATCCGCCTCGCTGGCCATCGGCTGGGAAAACAGTACGCGCGGTGCACCGGCGTCGAGGAAGCGCTGGCCATCTTCACGGGTGTGGTAAGCGCCGGAGCACTCCAGCACCAGATCGACGCCGAGCGACGCCCAATCGATGCCTTCGGGGGTGGCACTGCGCAGGACCTTCACGCAGTCGCCATTAATATGCAGACAATCGCCGTCGACCTTCACCTCGCCGGGAAAACGCCCGTGCGTGGAGTCGAAGCGTGTCAGGTATTCGATGCTGGCCATGTCCGCCAGATCGTTGATCGCGACAATCTCAAACCCAGCCGTCGAGCCTCGCTCGAACAACGCACGCAAGACGCAACGACCAATCCGGCCGTAGCCGTTGAGTGCAACTTTGTAGGGACGCGGTTGAGGCATGGGGTTCTCGATTACCGTGGTGAATCCGTCATTGCAGCGTTGGCCGGACCGGCGCCTTCGCGAGCAAGCCCGCTCCCACATGGACGGGGTACATCCCTGTGGGAGCGGGCTTGCTCGCGAAGGCGGCAGTCCGGACGACGCAACTTCTGGATCAGTCTTCCAGCAGCTCTTCAGCCTGACCCAGGATGTTTTCCAGGGTGAAGCCGAACTCTTCGAACAAGGCTGGCGCAGGCGCCGACTCGCCGTAGGTGGTCATGCCGATGACGCGGCCTTCCAGGCCCACGTACTTGTACCAGTAGTCCGCGTGAGCGGCTTCGATGGCGATACGGGCGCTGACCTGCAACGGCAGAACCGATTGCTTGTAGCCGGCGTCCTGGGCATCGAACACGCTGGTGCAAGGCATCGAAACAACGCGCACTTTGCGACCCTGCTCGGTCAGTTTGTCGTAAGCCTGAACCGCCAGGCCCACTTCCGAACCGGTGGAGATCAGGATCAGCTCAGGCTCGCCTGCGCAGTCCTTCAGCACGTAACCGCCACGGGAGATCTCTTCGATCTGGATCGCGTTGCGGGTTTGGTGCTGCAGGTTCTGACGCGAGAAGATCAAGGCCGAAGGACCGTCGTTGCGCTCCAGGGCGAACTTCCAGGCCACTGCCGATTCAACGGCATCGGCTGGACGCCAGGTGTCGAGGTTCGGCGTGCTGCGCAGGCTGGTCAGTTGCTCGATTGGCTGGTGAGTCGGGCCGTCTTCGCCCAGACCGATAGAGTCGTGGGTGTAAACGAACAGCACGCGCTGCTTCATCAGCGAAGCCATGCGCACGGCGTTGCGCGCGTATTCCATGAACATCAGGAAGGTCGCGCCGTAAGGCACCAGACCGCCGTGCAAAGCCACGCCGTTCATGATCGCGCTCATGCCGAACTCGCGAACGCCGTAGTACACGTAGTTGCCGCTGGCGTCGTCGGCAGTGACGCCTTTGCAACCTTTCCACAGGGTCAGGTTGGAACCGGCCAGGTCAGCGGAGCCGCCGAGGAATTCCGGCAGCATCGGGCCGTAGGCGTTCAGTGCGTTCTGGCTGGCTTTACGGCTGGCGATGGTTTCGCCCTTGGCCGCGACTTCAGCAATATAAGCAGAAGCTTTTTCAGCGAAGTCAGCCGGCAGTTCGCCGCTCAGACGACGGATCAGCTCGTTGGCCAGCTCAGGGAAAGCCGCGGAGTAGGCAGCGAAACGCTGATCCCACTCGGCTTCAACTGCGCGGCCGGCTTCCTTGGCGTCCCACTCGGCATAGATGTTGGCCGGGATTTCAAATGGACCGTGGTTCCATTTCAGCGCCGCACGGGTCAGAGCGATTTCCGCGTCGCCCAATGGGGCACCGTGGCAGTCTTCTTTACCTTGCTTGTTCGGCGAACCGAAACCGATGGTGGTCTTGCAGCAGATCAGGGTTGGCTGCGCGCTTTTGCGAGCAGTCTCGATGGCGATCTTGATCTCTTCAGGGTCATGACCGTCGACGTTGCGAATGACCTGCCAGTTGTAGGCTTCGAAACGCTTTGGCGTGTCATCGGTGAACCAGCCTTCGACTTCGCCGTCGATGGAGATGCCGTTGTCATCGTAGAAGGCGATCAGTTTGCCCAGACCCAAAGTACCGGCGAGCGAGCCGACTTCGTGGGAAATGCCTTCCATCATGCAGCCATCACCCAGGAACACGTAGGTGTGGTGATCGACAACGTTATGGCCCGGACGGTTGAACTGCGCCGCCAGGACTTTTTCTGCCAGGGCGAAACCCACGGCGTTGGCCAGGCCCTGACCCAGTGGACCGGTGGTGGTTTCAACGCCAGGGGTGTAGCCGAGTTCCGGGTGACCCGGGGTGCGGCTGTGCAGCTGGCGGAAGTTTTTCAGGTCATCGATCGACAGGTCGTAGCCGGTCAGGTGCAGCAGCGAGTAGATCAGCATCGAGCCGTGACCGTTGGACAGCACGAAGCGGTCACGGTCGGCGAACGATGGATTGCTCGGGTTGTGCTTCAGGTAGTCACGCCAAAGTACTTCGGCGATATCCGCCATACCCATAGGGGCACCGGGATGGCCGCTGTTGGCTTTTTGCACGGCATCCATGCTGAGGGCACGAATGGCGTTGGCACGCTCACGACGGCTGGGCATCGCTGTTCTCCTGCGGATATTGAATCGAGAGTGAATAAAACGAAACGGAAAAAAGGCGAGCATTTTCCCTCACCGACCTGCCTCGGGGCAATGACAGATAGTCATCTGAAGGCGTTTTTCCGGTGGATAAAGTCGCATTCGCCTGGTGAAACCTTTCCGCTGACGATTTGTAGAGTGACCCTTTCCCCGAGAAGTGCCATCTATCGAGCAATATCAAAACTTTTTGATATTGCTCTTGCGGGGATTTCTGACCATCACTAGACTGCTGGCCCTATGAATTTACGCGTGCCTTCCATTCAACATGACGAGTGCGATGAGCTGGCGGCCCTGTGCAAGGCCGGCGGCGATCCTCTGCGGCTGAATGTATTGCGCGCGCTGGCCAACGATTCGTTCGGCGTACTGGAACTGGCGCAGATCTTTGGCATCGGCCAGTCGGGCATGAGTCATCACCTCAAGGTGCTGGCCCAGGCCGACCTGGTGGCGACGCGTCGCGAAGGCAATGCGATTTTTTACCGTCGCGCCCTGCCCCACACTGATCTGCTGGGCGGCAAGTTGCACGCCGCGCTGCTCGAAGAAGTGGACAACCTGACCCTGCCGGCCGATGTGCGGTCGCGGATCGGTCAGGTCCACGGGCAACGGGCGGCGGCCAGCCAAGACTTTTTCTCACGGGTGGCGGAGAAGTTTCGCGCCCAGCAAGACTTGATTGCCGGCCTGCCGCAGTACCGCGAAAGCGTGGTGGCCTTGCTCGACAAACTGAGCTTCAGTGAAGGGGCCACGGCCATTGAAGTCGGCCCTGGCGACGGCGCTTTTCTGCCGGAACTGGCGCGCCGCTTCACCCACGTCACGGCGCTGGACAACAGCACGGCGATGCTCGAACTGGCGCGCCAGGTCTGCGAACGTGAAACGCTGGCTAACGTCAGCCTGCAACTGGCCGATGCATTGAATGGTGTGAAGCTCAAGGCCGATTGCGTTGTACTGAACATGGTGCTGCACCACTTTGCCGCGCCGGCCGATGCGCTCAAGCACATGGCCGATTTGCTGCAACCGGGCGGTAGCCTGCTCGTGACAGAGTTATGTAGCCACAACCAGAGTTGGGCCAGGGAGGCCTGCGGTGATCTCTGGTTGGGGTTTGAACAGGACGATTTGGCCCGTTGGGCCACCGCTGCGGGACTCGTGCCCGGGGAAAGCCTCTATGTAGGCTTACGTAATGGTTTCCAGATCCAGGTCCGCCATTTTCAGCGACCGGCTGGCGACACTCACCATCGGTAAATTCAGGAAAAAATCGAGATGAGCGAATACTCCCTCTTCACCTCCGAGTCCGTGTCCGAAGGGCATCCGGACAAAATCGCCGACCAGATTTCCGATGCGGTGCTGGACGCCATCATTGCTGAAGACAAGTTCGCCCGTGTGGCGTGCGAGACGCTGGTAAAAACCGGCGTGGCAATCATTGCAGGTGAAGTCACCACGTCGGCCTGGGTCGACCTGGAAGACATCGTCCGTAACGTGATTCTCGACATCGGCTACAACAGTTCCAATGTCGGCTTCGACGGCGCGACTTGCGGCGTGATGAACATCATCGGCAAGCAGTCCCCTGACATCAACCAGGGTGTTGACCGCGCCAAGCCTGAAGATCAGGGCGCCGGCGACCAGGGCTTGATGTTCGGCTACGCCAGCAACGAAACCGACGTGCTGATGCCAGCACCGATCACTTTCTCGCACCAACTGGTGCAGCGCCAGGCCGAAGCCCGTAAATCCGGCCTGCTGCCTTGGTTGCGCCCTGACGCCAAGTCGCAAGTGACCTGCCGTTACGAAGGCGGCAAGGTTGTCGGTATCGACGCCGTTGTACTGTCGACCCAGCACAACCCTGACGTGTCGTACAAAGACCTGCGCGAAGGCGTGATGGAGCTGATCGTCAAGCACGTACTGCCTGCCGACCTGCTGACCAAAGACACCCAGTTCCACATCAACCCGACTGGCCAGTTCATCATCGGTGGCCCGGTGGGTGACTGCGGTCTGACCGGTCGCAAGATCATCGTCGACAGCTACGGCGGCATGGCCCGTCACGGCGGCGGCGCGTTCTCCGGTAAGGATCCATCGAAGGTTGACCGTTCGGCTGCCTACGCCGGTCGTTATGTGGCCAAGAACATCGTCGCTGCCGGCCTGGCCGAGCGTTGCGAGATTCAGGTTTCCTACGCGATCGGTGTTGCTCAACCGACTTCGATCTCGTTGAACACCTTCGGCACCGGCAAAATCAGCGACGACAAAATCGTCAAACTGGTTCGCGAAGTGTTCGACCTGCGTCCATACGCAATCACCACCATGCTCGACCTGCTGCACCCGATGTACCAGGAAACCGCTGCGTACGGCCACTTCGGTCGCACCCCGGGCACCAAGACCGTGGGCGAAGACACCTTCACCACGTTCACCTGGGAAAAAACCGACCGCGCTGACGATCTGCGTCTGGCTGCCGGTCTGTAAGATCTCCCTGGCGGTACCAAAAGCCCTGCACGGTTCGCCGTGCGGGGTTTTTTATTGTCTTTCGCCTGGGACCGTGTCGCCTCTTTCGCGAGCAAGCCCGCTCCCACAATAAACCGCGTTCGTCCAGGCAACTCGGTCAAATGTGGGAGCGGGCTTGCTCGCGAAGAGGCCAGCCCAGTCACCGCCAGAAACACCAGGAAAAACACCCACCCTTCTTGCCCGAAAATACTGACTAGCCTTCAAGCATCCCCTTGAGCAAGGACGCTCACCATGCTTCTGCGCCTGTTTTCTGTTTTCTTCCTGACCTTGATCTACTCAATCTCAAACGCTGCCGATTGTCCCGACTGGCCACCCGCCCGGGCTCTTGACGAAATCACAGCCCTGCAAAAACAAATCGACATTTGGGACGACAGTTATCACCGCCATGGCCGCTCATTGGTCGCCGACGAACTCTACGATCAATCCCGTTCGCGACTGACCGATTGGCGTAAGTGTTTTGACTTGGGCCCGACGCCCGAGCCCTTGCGCACCGCTGGCGGCAAGATCGCCCACCCCATCGCCCACACGGGCCTGGAAAAACTGCGTGATGGCCGTGCAGTCGAAACCTGGCTGCGCGATCGCGAAGACATCTGGATACAACCGAAAGTCGACGGCGTGGCCGTGACGCTGATCTATCGCAACGGCGTGCTGCACCAGGCAATCAGTCGCGGTGACGGTTTACATGGGCAGGACTGGACTGCCTCGGCACAACTTATCCCCGCCATCCCGCGGCAATTGTCACAACCGCGAGACTTGCTGGTTCAAGGCGAACTCTATTGGCGCCTGACCGATCATGTACAAGCCACAGCCGGCAGTCTCAATGCCCGATCCATCGTGGCGGGTCTGATGGCCCGCAAGGAACTCACCCCCGGGCAAGCCGCTGGCATCGGGCTGTTTATCTGGGATTGGCCACAAGGCCCGGTTAGCTTGCCCGCTCGCATCGCCGTTCTGAATGAACTGGGTTTGCCGGGCACGGCGCCTTACAGTCAGCCGGTCCAGACATTTGCCGATGCCGAACGCTGGCGCGATCACTGGTACCGCTCGTCATTACCCTTTGCCAGCGACGGTGTAGTCCTGCGCCAGAGCCAGCGCCCCTCGGCCGAGCGCTGGCAGGCAAAAACACCTTACTGGACCGTCGCCTGGAAATACCCTTTCGCCCAAGCGCTGGCCGAGGTGCGAAAAGTCGAGTTCAAGGTCGGTCGGACCGGACGGATCACACCGGTGCTGGAGCTGAAACCGGTGACGCTCGATGACCGGCAGATAAAACGCGTGAGCGTCAGCTCCCTGCGACGCTGGGAGACACTGGATATTCGCCCCGGAGATCAGGTGTCCATCAGCCTGGCGGGGCTGACCATTCCCAGGCTTGACGGCATCGTCCTTCGAGCCGCTGAACGCGCCGAATTAAACATACCGTTGGCAGCCGACTTTCATCCGTTGAGTTGCTGGCAGCCGACGCCAGGTTGCGAAAGCCAATTCCTCGCACGGCTGGCCTGGCTCAGTGGCAAGCAGGGGCTGGCCTTACCTCATGTCGGTCCCGGCACCTGGGAGAAACTTCTCGAAACAGGCCGCCTGAACGGCCTGCTGGATTGGTTGACCCTCGATGCTCAAGAGCTTGCTAACATTGACGGCTTCGGCGAGCGCAGCACGACTCGTCTTTTAAACAGTTTCAACAGCGCCCGCCAACGTCCTTTTGCTCACTGGCTCAAAGCCCTGGGATTACCGCCGACCGGCCAGGCGCAGCTTGCCGATTCATGGCAGGCACTGGCACAACGAAACACCGAACAATGGCAGGCCGAAGCCGGCATCGGCCCGGGACGCGCGGCGCAATTGAGTGCATTCTTCCGCGACCCGCAGGTCCTGGCCTTGAGTGACACATTACGCGCGGCGGGAATCGACGGGTTCTAGCGACCGCGATTGCTCGCCCGCCTGGGAACCCAAAGGTGCCGACGGGCTCAAACGCCCATCGCCACGATTGCACTTGCACATGGAGCTTTTATGAAACTTCTTTCACCACTCGCCCTGCTGGCTTTTTGCGGTGTGATGGCCGCCGAAGAGGCCCCGGGCCTGACCGGTTGCGCCGCCAAGAAACAGGGCATCATCAACCAGATCGAACTGGCCAAATCCCACGGCAACGCCGATCAGCAGGCGGGCCTGGAAACAGCCCTGAGCGAAGTCACCGCTCATTGCACCGATGCTTCGTTGAAGAAGGAGCGGGAAAACAAGGTCCTCGACGCCAAGCATGAAGTCAGTCAGCGTCAGGCCGACCTGGACAAAGCCATGAAGAAAGGCGACCCCGAGAGGATCAACAAGCGCAAAGACAAACTCGCCGAGTCCCGCAAGGAATTGCAGGACGCGCTGGACGAGTTGGATAAGTAAGAAGAGGACTGTGGCGATCTTCAGGCGGCCTTCGCGAGCAAGCCCGCTCCCACAAGGATTGCGCCGCACCTGTGGGAGCGGGCTTGCCCGCGAAGACGTCAGCAAAAGCACCGCAATTTAATGATCCCGAAACTCTTTATGGCACGCACTGCAGGCATCTTCGACTTTCTGCACCGCCGGCCCGAGGTTACTGGCCTTGTAAGGCTGAACCTTGCTGGCAATCACCAATTCACCGGTGGTGGCTTCAAGGGTGCGGGCCATTTCCTGAAAGCGTGCCTGTTTCTGCCAGACATCACTTTTGGCGCTGGTGTGTTCTTCTTCGCGCACTTGCGGGAAATGTTTCCACGGCTCATGGGACAGTGCATCGAGCTTCACCGCGCCGTCAGCGAACTTCGGACCGTCGAATGGAATGCGGCCGCGCAACATGCCGCCCAGGTCTTCGCCGGTCTTGAGCATTTGCTTGAAGATCGCCTTGCGCTGACCCAGCGGCGAATTCGGATCGACACCGCCGCATGCGGACAAGGTCAGGCAGGCCAGCAATACAACGGAAAGTCTTTTAAATGTCATGGTGGCTTCAGGTCACGGGAAACGGCGGCCAGTATCCTCGCGTCACCGACAAAGACCAATAGCCCTATTATCAATACGGGTTGTTCGAGCGCTGGGAGCACTCGCGCAACCGGCAAAGGAATTACTCCATGAACAGCCGTTTCAAGGCATGGCGTCATCGCCTCGCCTGGACCCTTCCGCTAGTGGCCGTGCTCGCAGGCTGCACCGGTGGTGACAACAACAAACCGAAAACCCACGCACTGGCGACATATTCCAGCGCCACCTGGGAAGCACTGCCGGCAGTGTCCGATAACGATCTGGTCGCCGGTTTCGGTTCGTGGCGCAGCGCCTGCACCCGACTCAAGGCCGATCCGGTCTGGGGCTCGACCTGCGCCGCTGCCGCCAATGTGCCGCAAACCGCCAACGACATTCGCGGCTTCCTCAAAAAGAACCTCGACGTCTACGGCCTGCGCGCCGCCAACGACAATCCCAACGGCTTGATCACCGGTTACTACGAACCGGTCTACCCCGGCAGCCTGACCCAGACTGCGGTCGCGAACATCCCGGTGTATGGCGTGCCCGAGGACATGATCATCGTCTCCCTGGACAGCATTTACCCGGAGCTCAAAGGCAAACGCCTGCGCGGACGACTTGAAGGTCGCGTGCTCAAGCCTTACGACGATGCGGCAACGATTGAAACCAAAGGGGTCAAGGCGCCGGTGGTGGCGTGGCTGACCGACCCCATGAATCTGCAATTCCTGCAAATCCAGGGCTCCGGTCGCATCCAGCTCAATGACGGCCGCCAATTGCGCATCGCTTATGCCGACCAGAATGGCCATCCCTATCGACCGATCGGCCGCTGGTTGGTGGAACAAGGCGAGCTGAAGAAAGAAGACGTGACCATGGGTGCGATCAGCAACTGGGCCAAGGCCAATCCGACGCGCATTCCGGAGCTGCTCGGCAGCAACCCCAGCTATGTGTTCTTCACCCGCAACCCGGACAGCAACGAAGGCCCTCGCGGCTCGCTGAATGTTCCGTTGACCGCAGGTTATAGCGCCGCAGTGGACCGCAAAGTGATTCCGCTGGGCAGTCTGATGTGGTTATCCACAACACGGCCCGACGGCACGGCGCTGGTTCGCCCGGTGGCAGCCCAGGACACCGGCGGCGCGATTGCCGGTGAGGTTCGGGCGGATCTGTTCTGGGGCACCGGGGAAGCGGCCGGGCAATTGGCCGGAGACATGAAACAGCAGGGTCAGATCTGGATGTTATGGCCCAAAGGCGCGGCGCTGCCGCAAGTGCCGCAGGTGGCTGATGCAGATAAAGGCAATCCTTGAAATCTGCAGCGGCTGATAGATAGCTTTCGCGAGCAAGCCCGCTCCCACATTGGATTTGCGTCGTTCACAAATTCCATGTGGGAGCGGGCTTGCTGGCGAAGGGGTCAATACAAACACCGCAGATCCGTCAGACAGAAACCACAAAGAAACTGACAATCAACCCCAGCCCCACAAACCACACCAACGACCGCAAAATATGCCAGTCCGCCAGGTAGCAAATGATGTACAGCAACCGGCTGGTGATAAACAGAACCGACAGCACATTGATCGTCACCAGCTCGGCATTGCCAGCCAGATGCGCCACGATCACCGCCGCAGCGAACGCCGGGGTGATTTCAAAACTGTTCAGTTGCGCCGCATGCGCGCGCCTGCCCAAACCTTCCAGCGAATCGAGAAAGTCCCGGGGATCATGGTTGTCTTTCAGCCTGTAACCGCCACTGATCTTGGCCACGCCCGTGCACAGGTAAGGCAGGAAAATCGCGATCAAAATGCACCACAGAGCAACCGTCATAAAGTCATCCCTTCTTCAAGTTTCATGCGTCGAGCTTTCGTCGACAGTGAGCCCGTCAAAACTTCATCACCAACATACCGATCAACACCAGCCCACAGGCCAGGAGCCGTGGCCGGCCGAAAGGTTCTTTCAGGTAGCGCATGCCAAACAGCACCACCAGAATCACGCTGATCTCGCGCAAGGCCGCCGCTTCGGCAATCGAACCCAACTGCATCGCCCACAGCACCAGAGCGTAGCTGAACAACACGCAAAACCCGACCGCCAATCCAAGCCGCCACTGTTCACGCCAGAACAGCATGAACGCCGGTCGCTTGCGCACCAGCGCCAGTAAGGGAAACGGCCAGGCGCTGAGCAACGTCACCCAGACCAGGTAATCCAGCGGATGCGACCAGCGCCGCAACGCCTGGCCGTCGATAAAGGTGTAGCAGCCAATGCACAGACCGATCAGCGCTACCACCGGCAGCATCGACCACGGCAAACGTGCGCCGCCACCGCCCTGCCACAGCAAGCACAGCATGCCGAACGGGATCAGCAGGATTCCGAAGATCTGCTGATGGGTCAGCACTTCCCCGGCAAAAACCAGCGTCAGAGCCAGCACCACCAGCGGCGACAGTCCGCGCATCAATGGATAGACCAGCCCCAGATCACCGACCCGATAGGCCTGAATCAGCAAATAGCGATAGAGCAACTCGAACGCCGCCGACGCCAGGATCCACGGCCAGATTTCAATCGGCGGCAACGCCACGAAAGGCAGCATCAGGGCGACGAACAACATCGCCACGCTGTCCATGCAGGCCACGACCAACAACCGTTCCGCACTGAATTTAATCAGCGTATTCCACGCCGCATGCAACAGCGCCGCCGCCAACACCAAAGCAGTCGCAAGCACGGCACACTCCTTTTGTAATCGCCGCGATCCCTTGTAGGAGCGAGCTTGCTCGCGATGGACGTCAACGATAACGCGTGTCTGCTGCTTGATCGCGTTGCCCTGACGTTTTTCGCGAGCAAGCTCGCTCCTACAGGATCCGGGGGGAGAATTGATTCGCCATAGGTCAGCAGCTGTTTATACTGCAAGCGACCACGCCGCACTCAGTTGCGCTCAGACTAATTCCAATAATTTCTGCCCCGGCCCGCTCTCGTCGAGAACGGTCTTCGGCATGCGTATGCCTGATCACAGCGTCAAGACTACCGACAGAGACCTTGCGCATGCCACTCGCTTTGCTTGCCCTCGCTGTTGCCGCGTTCGGCATCGGCACCACTGAATTCGTCATCATGGGCTTGCTGCCCGACGTCGCTCGCGACCTCGCCGTGAGCATTCCCCACGCTGGCCTGCTGATCACCGGCTACGCCCTGGGCGTAGTGTTCGGCGCGCCGATCCTCGCGGTCGGCACCGCCAACATGCCGCGCAAAGCCACACTGTTGGGCATGACGCTGATGTTTATCCTCGGCAACATCCTCTGCGCCCTGGCGCCGAACTACGCCACGCTGATGGCCGCGCGAGTGATTACTGCGCTGTGCCACGGTGCATTTTTCGGCATTGGTTCGGTGGTTGCCGCCGGCTTGGTGGCACCAAACAAACGGGCGCAGGCGATTGCCATGATGTTCACCGGTCTCACGCTGGCCAACGTGCTCGGCGTGCCATTGGGCACCGCGCTCGGACAATACGCCGGCTGGCGCTCGACGTTCTGGGCGGTGTCGGTGATCGGTGTGATTGCCGCGATCGCGCAGTGGGTCTGGCTGCCAAAGGACATCGCCATGGACAAAGCCAACCTGGCCAGCGAGTTCAAAGTGCTGGGCAAGGTCAATGTGCTGCTGGCCCTGGGCATGAGCGTGCTGGCATCGACCAGTCTGTTCAGCGTGTTCACCTACATCGCGCCGATCCTGCAGGACATCACCGGCGTCAGCCCCCATGGCGTGACCATCATGTTGCTGTTGTTCGGCGTGGGTCTGACAGCGGGCAGCATGCTCGGTGGTCGATTGGCGGACAGTCGCTTGCTGCCTTCGCTGGTGGGCATGGCGCTGGCGGTGGTGGTGGTGCTGGCCGCTTTCAGCCAAACCAGTCACTCGGTGATTCCGGCGGCGATCACGCTGGTGCTGTGGGGGATTTTTGCCTTCGCGCTGTGCCCGATTCTGCAACTGCTGATTATCGATCAGGCCCATGAAGCGCCGAACCTTGGTTCAACGTTGAATCAAAGCGCATTCAATCTCGGTAACGCGGCGGGCGCGTGGATTGGCGGACTGGTGGTTGCCAGTGGCGCAGACTTGGCGGACTTGCCGTGGACCGGCGCATTGGTCAGCGGCCTGACGGTGCTGACAGCGCTGTTTTTCATCTATCTGCAACGGCGCAGTACCGCTACGGTCAATGTGTCGGGCTAACAAGGCAGGTCATGAAATCATCGGACAGACTTCATGATGTCCGTCAGAACATCGACCGTGAACTTCGAGGCATTCAGGACGCACTCCGTACGAATTTTCTTCAGGCCACTTGACCGACCGTCTAAAGCAAACCTGAAAGGCCCGAACCAGAGCTTTTCAGGTCAAGATCGCAGCCTGCGGCAATCGACTTCGCGTTTGTATTCCCAATTGATACACAGTGCTCTCGCAAGCACTCGACTCTCCTAAAGTGCAGCTTCCGCAACTGCTCTCAAAGGAAGAGAAACTCATGATGAATATCAGCCAAGGTCGTACCTCCTCAATACTTCCGTCGACCAGCCCTAACAACGCAGCTCACGCTTCACCGACTAGTCCCTCAGACGAAGATTGGGGCGACTTCATGCAAGGCACCAACTGCGTAGGTCAAGGCCCGTGCGAAATGCTGGCAAGCTCGCTGACCAAGCGAGAACTTTCGATCAGCCGTTATGAAAACGGCGTGGTGGAAATAAAACTCAAGCGCCCTGATATCACAGACCTCGTGCTAAGCGGCGGTGGAGCTAAGGGCGTCGCCTACTCCGGAGCTGTGAAAGCGCTGGAAGAAAGTGGTTCTCTGGCCAAGATCCAGAATATCTACGGCGCCTCGGCAGGCGCCATTACTGCGGCTGTGATCGCCAGCGGTATGCCATGCGCGGAAATCGACAAGCTGTTGGACGATATCAACCTTGTGGCGCAGCTCGACAGTCCCAACAAGGTGCTTGGAGCGATACAGCACGTCAGCTCCTTCATTGGTAAAGGCGTCGGGAAGATTCCGGGCAAGACCGGCGACATCGGACGGTTGCTGTTCGATCTGCTGCCTCGCCTTCAAACCAAAGCCATGCCGCTGGAGGCACTGATCCAGAAGCTAATGGTTGAGTCAGTCGTGTCGTGCGTCAAACACGCAATCAACGATCCAGGGCGACAGGTTTCAAAAGAGAGTAAAGAATGCTTAGAAGAAATAGAAAAGAAAACAAAACGTTGCGTGACCTTTGGGGAGTTGGCGACGCTGAGCAAGGACATCCCTGAAATCAAGCAACTGCACATCACCGGCACCGCCATGTTCAACGGACGACCGCAGATGGTGGTGTTCAATGCCAGCCTGACCCCCGAGCGGGATGTGGCTCGCGCAGCCCTTATTTCAGGTTCATTGCCCGTCGTTTTCCAATCACCTTCGGTACAAGGTGAGGAGTTTCAGGTTGAGGGAGAGCGAACTTCCTTTCAAGATGGCGGGATCATGCTCAACACTCCGGTCCTGGATCTATACGAAGTTCAAATCCCCACGAGCGCAATTTCCTACGAAAATAAGTTGATTCTAAAATTCGAGAGCGAGAATCAAGGTAATAAAAACGAGAAAGGCACATTTATCTCGAACTTGGTAGACAGGGTCATCCATGTGGGCCACGCGGCCCGAGACGCACAAGAAGACAAAGGCCTCGAAGCGTTTAAAGAACAAACGGTCATCGTTCCTCTGAAGACCGATCAGGGTGACTTCACTACCATGCTGGGAGGCACGGTCAACTTCAGCATGTCGAAAGAGCACAGAAACCTTCTGCAGGAAAAACTGCGTTCTGAAGTTAAAGAACACCTGAGCAGCCGTAACAGCAGCGAAACGTACACCTTCAATTCCATGGGTGGAGCATTACTGGCTCTTGATGATTCATTGTTCGACGAGGCGGCGGGTGAACTGGACAGCGATCCATCATGTAAAGAGGTCATCGAATTCCGGACGGACTCCCAAAAGACGCTGACAGCCTTGAAGAGAGAACTGGAGGCCATCTCCAGCGACAAAATGCTGCCAGCAAACGAAACCACAACAAGGAACACCCCCCTAGAGCTGACCGAAACAATCTACAACGCGATCCGCAAACTGGATGAGTTCGCCAACACTCCAGCGAAAACCGATTGGCTGGCGAAAAAACTCAATCACGGAAACGATCGGGTTTACATGGAATTGCTTCTAACTGTTGAACGCTTGGATGCCGGGACAACAGAACAAAAATCTGTGGTCTTGACCGCGGCGATTCAGGAAATGCACGTCCGTGACATCATGACCAAAAGCGAAAACTTCATTCGTGAGGTGATTTATCCGTCCCTGTATCGTCTTGGCCAGCCTGACTCGAACGTCAAGCTGCTCTCAGAGGCGATCAGTGATCTGCGGGAAGCCAGGACCCCCGAGGATTACAACAATACACTCAAGCGAATTGTCGAAAAGTACGTCGCGCGCAACTCTCCACTCTCAAGCTATGTCAGCGCGACGACAGTCAAAGATGCCCAGGATTGGATGATCCCTGACCGATAACCGCGCGGAGTCAAGCAGGCCGAGCGAGCTGATGCCTCGCCCGGCCTATTACCTGGCGTCCTCGTCAGCGGTCGGCCTGGTTTCGCTTCCCTTGTCTTTAGGCGCGCCCGACTCACTGCGAATCTGCGCATGGCTGATCAGCGCAAAAATAAAGCTGCCACCGATGATGTTGCCCACCAGCGTCGGACCAGCGAACACCAGCCAGAAATCCTTCCACGGCAGTTCCCCGGCAAACACCAGATACGAAACCTCGGCCGAGCCGACCACGATGTGGGTGAAATCCCCCAGCGCCATGAAGTAGGTGATGAGGATGATGATCCACATCTTGGCGCTTTCCATGGACGGGATCATCCAGACCATGGTGGCGATCATCCAACCGGAAACAATACCCTTGGCGAACATCTGGCTGGCATCGTTTTCCATGACCTTGCGGCCGATGTCGAGGAAGGCCAGGTCGGTCTTGCTGTCGAAAATCGGCAGATGCAGCATCACATACGCCACCAGCAAGGTGCCGCAGAGGTTGCCCACCAACACCACCGACCACAATCGCAATAAGCGGCCGAAGTTACCCAGTGTGGGCTTGCTCATGATCGGCAGCACGGCCGTCAGGGTGTTTTCGGTGAACAATTGCTGGCGGGCGAGGATCACGGCGAGAAAACCCGCGCAGTAGCCGAAGCTGGCGATGACCTTGAAGCCTTCGGCATCCGGCAGACGGGAATTGAGCAACCCCATGGCCATCAGCGAAAGGCCCATGGTCAGGCCAGCGGCCAACGCCGACCACCACAATGCGGCGACGCTGCGTTCAAGCTCCTGATCGCCCTGGGTACGGATGATTTCGTGCAGCACCGCCGCGCGTGGAGGCTGGTTCTTTTCGACCTCGTGCTGTTCTTTCGCCGAGAGGTCGGGGGTCTTGCCTTCTTTGTGCGTGTCCATTGAAGCTCCTGAACCTGTGGCGTGTCATGTAGGTACGACACGTGGGGTTCGGGGCTGTTCAGTGGTCCGCTGAATCATCGTTGGCGGGTAAACCGCTTTCGCGAGCAAGCCCGCTCCCACATTTGATCTTCAGCGGCCACAAAATTTGTGAACGACACAGATCAAGTGTGGGAGCGGGCTTGCTCGCGAAGGGCGCGCCGCCGATTTCACTCGGTGATGACGTCATCCTGAAACTGGTCCTTCACGTACTTGATCTCGGTCCGGCCATGCGGCGCAGGCAGGCCGTCTTCACCGAGGTTGACGAAGACCATCTTCTCCACCGTCAGGATGCTTTTGCGGGTGATCTTGTTGCGCACTTCGCAGGTCAGGGTGATCGACGTACGGCCAAACCCGGTGGCGGTGATGCCCAGTTCGATGATGTCGCCCTGGCGCGAGGCGCTGACGAAGTTGATTTCGGAAATGTACTTGGTCACCACGCGCTGATTGCCCAACTGGACGATGGCGTAGATCGCCGCTTCTTCGTCGATCCAGCGCAACAGGCTGCCGCCGAACAGCGTGCCGTTGGGGTTGAGGTCTTCGGGTTTTACCCATTTGCGGGTGTGGAAATTCATATTCACTCCTGAGCGTCTTGCCGAATGATGGGCGCCATCTTGGCAGAGCCCGGACTAGAGCTCTATTGAGCATCGCCTATGGTCTCGATTACCGTTCGGACATTGACCTGCAGAAAGGCTTTGGAAGATCAGCATAGCCCGCTATAATCGCCACCGTTTCAAAACGGTCATCTCCGATTGATACCGTTTTCCCGCCACCTGTCCGAGGGGCGCTGCAGCAGGTTCGACCTGTCAGGCTCGGATGGGGCGTTGTCTGGCCACGGCCAGACACTAAACGCACAACGGCGCCCATTCGCATACATTACGAATGGAGGCTCATCATGAGCGCTGTTATCACGCCTGCAGATTTTAACGATTACAAAGTCGCCGACATGTCCCTGGCTGCCTGGGGCCGTCGCGAGACCATCATCGCTGAATCCGAAATGCCAGCCCTGATGGGTCTGCGCCGCAAGTACTCCGCCGAGCAACCGCTCAAAGGCGCGAAAATCCTCGGCTGCATCCACATGACCATTCAGACTGCCGTGCTGATCGAAACCCTGGTTGCCCTGGGTGCCGAAGTGCGTTGGTCGTCCTGCAACATTTTCTCGACTCAGGACCAGGCCGCTGCCGCTATCGCTGCTGCCGGTATCCCGGTTTTCGCCTGGAAAGGCGAGACTGAAGAAGAGTACGAGTGGTGCCTGGAGCAAACCATCCTGAAAGATGGCGCGCCTTGGGATGCCAACATGATCCTCGACGACGGCGGCGACCTGACCGAGCTGCTGCACAAGAAATACCCGGCGATCCTCGACCGCGTCCACGGCGTGACCGAAGAAACCACCACCGGCGTTCACCGCCTGCTGGACATGCTGGCCAAGGGCGAGCTGAAAATCCCGGCCATCAACGTCAACGACTCGGTGACCAAGAGCAAGAACGACAACAAGTACGGCTGCCGTCACAGCCTGAACGACGCGATCAAGCGCGGTACTGACCACCTGCTGTCCGGCAAGCAAGCGCTGGTCATCGGTTACGGTGACGTGGGCAAGGGCTCCGCTCAGTCCCTGCGTCAGGAAGGCATGATCGTTAAAGTTTCCGAAGTCGACCCGATCTGCGCCATGCAAGCCTGCATGGACGGTTTCGAACTGGTTTCGCCGTTCATCGACGGTATCAACACCGGCACCGAAGAAAGCATCGACAAGGCTCTGCTGGGCAAGATCGACCTGATCGTGACCACCACCGGCAACGTCAATGTTTGCGACGCGAACATGCTCAAAGCCCTGAAGAAGCGCGCTGTTGTCTGCAACATCGGTCACTTCGACAACGAAATCGACACCGCTTTCATGCGCAAAAACTGGGCGTGGGAAGAAGTGAAGCCACAGGTTCACAAGATCCACCGCACCGGTCCTGGCGCATTCGATGCCCAGAACGACGACTACCTGATCCTGCTGGCCGAAGGCCGTCTGGTTAACCTGGGCAACGCCACTGGCCACCCAAGCCGCATCATGGACGGTTCGTTCGCCAACCAGGTTCTGGCGCAGATCTTCCTGTTCGGCCAGAAGTACGCCGACCTGTCGCCAGCCCAGAAAGCCGAGCGCCTGACCGTTGAAGTACTGCCGAAGAAACTCGACGAAGAAGTGGCCCTGGAAATGGTTCGCGGTTTCGGCGGCGTCGTGACTCAACTGACCAAGACCCAGGCCGACTACATCGGCGTGACCGTCGAAGGTCCGTTCAAGCCGCACGCTTACCGTTACTGATTCGACCTGCCGTCCGCTCCCCTTGTGGGAGCGGGCTTGCTCGCGAAAGCGGTTTATCATTCAACATTAATGTTGTCTGACCCACCGCCTTCGCGAGCAAGCCCGCTCCCACATTGGGATGTGCAAGTCTCTGGCTTACGCGTTTTCAAGGGTATTCCCATGTCCCAAGACCGTCGCTACAGCTTCGAGTTCTTCCCTACGAAGACCGACGCTGGGCATGAAAAGCTGCTCGCCACTGCTCGTCAGCTGGCCACGTACAACCCCGATTTCTTCTCCTGCACCTATGGCGCTGGCGGTTCGACCCGTGATCGAACCCTCAACACCGTGTTGCAGCTCGAAAGCGAAGTCAAAGTCCCTGCCGCACCGCATCTGTCCTGCGTGGGCGACAGCAAGGACGACTTGCGCGGCCTGCTGGCGCAATACAAGGCTGCTGGTATCAAACGTATCGTTGCCCTGCGCGGTGACCTGCCTTCGGGCATGGGCATGGCCAGCGGTGAAATGCGCCACGCCAATGATCTGGTTGAATTCATTCGTGAAGAGACCGGCGATCATTTCCACATCGAAGTCGCCGCTTACCCGGAAATGCATCCGCAAGCGCGCAATTTCGAAGACGATTTGAACAACTTCGTGCGCAAGGCAAACGCCGGCGCCGACAGTGCGATCACCCAGTACTTCTTCAACGCCGACAGCTATTTCTACTTCGTCGAGCGTGTACGGGCGATGGGCGTGGACATCCCGATCGTGCCGGGGATCATGCCGATCACCAACTACAGCAAGCTGGCGCGCTTCTCCGATGCCTGCGGTGCGGAAATCCCGCGCTGGATCCGCAAGCAACTGGAAGCCTACGGCGATGACACCCAGAGCATTCAAGGCTTTGGTGAGCACGTCATCACCGAGATGTGCGAACGCCTGCTCCAAGGTGGAGCTCCGGGGCTGCACTTCTACACACTGAATCAGGCTGAAGCGAGTCTGGCGGTGTGGAACAACCTGAAGCTTCCGCGTTAAGAAAAAAGCAGAAACAAATACAAAGGCAAGATCAAAAGATCGCAGCCTTCGGCAGCTCCTACGCGCCTGTGGGCGCTGCCGAAGGCTGCGATCTTTTGCTTTCAACGCGCTTTTATTGTGATGTAACTCACGGAGATAGAGCATCTGCAGCCAGTTTCTGGCTCTTTCCCGTTTCTCGTCGTAATCTCAAGCCCATGCCTTTAATCACCCAGTTACTGACCGTGGTTCTTTTCACTTGCCTGAGCTTCGCCGCTCGGGGCGAGAAGCTGCGCATTGTCACTGAACCATGGGCGCCCTACGTCTACGAGGAAAACGGCAAATCCCTGGGCCTGGACTACGAAACCACGGCCATCGTCTTCAAACGCCTGGGGATCGAAGTCGAGTGGCAGTTCCTGCCGTGGAAACGCTGTCTGTCGATGCTCGAAACCGGTCAGGCCGATGGCGTGCTGGACATTTTTCACAGCGAAGAGCGTGACGCCACCCTGCTCTACCCCAGCGAACCGCTCTCGGAAGTCGAGTTCGTGATGTTCTACGCCAATGAGCGCCCCTTTCCGTTTCGCACTCTGGACGAGCTGAAAGGCCTGACGATCGGCACCTCGCCGGGCTATCTGTACAGCCCGGACTTCCGTGAATCGAACCTGTTCACTCGCGAACCGGCGCCTACCCATGAAGCCAACTTCGGCAAACTGGTGCGTGGGCGGATCGATCTGCTGATCACCGATCGCCGTGTCGGCCAGCATTTGCTCAACGAGTTGAACATCCGCGACCAGATCAGCGAAAACCCGACCGTCATCAGCCAACAGAGCCAGTTTCTGGCGGTGCGTCGCAATGCGGGCATGGACTTGCTGGTGCAACGCTTCGGTGCCGAACTCAAACGCTTCAAGCGCGAACCCGCCTACGCCGAACTGAGTGCCCGTTATGGCGCGGCTCCGACGGCCAGCACGAAAGACGCCGGGGCCACCGCCGCCCGCGGAAAAACCGTTGAGCAGCAGGAAAGCGGCGCGCAGTGATTGCTCTGTTATACTCCGGCCTTCCCGCCAGGCTCACGCCCGGACGCTCGGACTTGTTCAAGGCATCTCGATCCCGCTACAGCGCAGCTTTTCAGCCCGCGCGAGCGCTCCAGACGAGCTTTCAAGGCCCAGCAGGACCGGACGGGATTGCGTTCCTCTTAAACGCCATTCGCGCCAGGCAAGACTCCCATTGGGCCAAGCCCTAACTAAAACAGGATTACTCATGTCCTTTGCTTCCCTCGGTCTCTCCGAGGCTTTAGTCCGCGCCATCGAGGCAGCGGGCTATACCGAGCCTACTCCGGTGCAACAGCGGGCCATTCCCGCCGTGTTGCAAGGTCGCGACCTGATGGTTGCGGCTCAGACAGGTACTGGTAAAACCGGCGGCTTCGCCCTTCCGATTCTGGAGCGGTTGTTCCCCAACGGTCACCCGGACAAATCCCAGCGTCACGGCCCGCGTCAACCACGCGTGCTGGTCCTGACCCCAACCCGCGAACTCGCGGCTCAGGTCCACGAGAGCTTCAAGGTCTATGCCCGTGACCTGAAGTTCGTCAGCGCCTGCATCTTCGGCGGCGTCGGCATGAACCCTCAGGTTCAGGCCATGTCCCGCGGTGTTGACGTGCTGGTGGCCTGCCCTGGCCGCCTGCTCGACCTCGCCGGTCAAGGCAGCGTCGACTTGTCCCACGTGGAAATCCTCGTGCTGGACGAAGCCGACCGCATGCTCGACATGGGCTTTGTCCATGACGTGAAGAAGGTCCTGGCCCGCCTCCCGGCCAAGCGTCAGAACCTGCTGTTCTCGGCGACGTTCTCCAAGGACATCACCGACCTCGCCGGCAAGCTGCTGCACAACCCGGAACGCATCGAAGTCACGCCGCCGAACACCACGGTCGAGCGCATCGAACAGCGTGTGTTCCGTCTGGCCGCCAGCCACAAGCGTTCGCTGTTGGCGCACCTGATCACCGCGGGCGCCTGGGAACAGGTGCTGGTGTTCACCCGCACCAAGCACGGCGCCAACCGTCTGGCCGAGTACCTGGACAAACACGGCCTGAGCGCCGTCGCGATCCACGGCAACAAGAGCCAGAACGCGCGCACCAAAGCCTTGGCCGACTTCAAGGCCGGTGAAGTGCGCATCCTGGTTGCCACCGACATCGCCGCTCGCGGCCTCGACATCGACCAGTTGCCGCACGTGGTCAACTTCGAACTGCCGAACGTCGACGAAGATTACGTTCACCGTATCGGCCGTACCGGCCGTGCCGGTCGTTCGGGCGAGGCGATCTCGCTGGTCGCTCCGGACGAAGAAAAGCTGCTGAAAAGCATCGAGCGCATGACCAAGCAGAAGATTGCCGACGGCAACCTGATGGGCTTCGATTCCAGCGCTGTAGAAGCCGAGAAACCTGAAGTCCGCGAGCGTCCGGATGTGCGTAACCCGCGCAACCCACGTGGCCCGCGCGGCGACGGTCCGAACGGCAGCGGCGGTGGCGGCGGTCGTAAAGACAAGGGCAAGGACAAGGGCGGCAAGGAAAAACCGGCGGCCAGCGGCCGTGGCGAGCGCCCGGCACGTGAGCAGAAACCACGCGAAGGCACCCCGGCGCGTGAGCAACAGCGTCCGGCGCCACGCGCTTCCGCTGATCGCGCTCCGGACGAGTTCCTCGACGACGATATCGATAACTTCGGTAACCGCGTCGACTACGTACCTCAAGCCAAACCGGCTCAGGGCCGTGGCCGCCGTCCGGGTGCTCCGGCACAAGGCACGGCAGCTGGCGCTGGCGCTGGTGCTCCGCGCACTGGCGGCAAGCCTCAGGGTCGTCAAAGCGGCCCGCGTAGCAGCGATGGCGCCACCACCGGCACGCCGCCGGCCAAGCGCAGCGGCCCACGCAATGGTGCGCCACGTGACGGTCAGGCCCGTCGCGAAGAAGGCCGCAACCGTCGCCCGGCGCGTGACGACCAGCCGCGCTCCGAACCCGCCGTGCAAAACCCGCGCGGTCCGGCACCGAAGATCATTCACAAGGAGTCGAAAACAGATCGTTTCCCGACTCCCGAGCAACTTGATCAACTGCCAGGCCGTCCGCGTGGTGAGAAGCCAGCATTGCTGACTCGCAATCGCTGATTTGAAGCCGCAATAAAAAATGCCCCGAATCTCACGATCCGGGGCATTTTTTATTGTGGGAGCGGGCTTGCTCGCGAATGCGGTGTGTCAGTCGACATCAATGTTGACTGACAGACCGCATTCGCGAGCAAGCCCGCTCCCACAGGGGATTCGCAGTGGCGGTGCGAGTTTTGGCAGGCCATAAAAAACGCCCCCGATCGCGAGATCGGGGGCGTTTTTGTTGAAGCGGCGAAAGTTACTTCGCTTTGACACCTTCAAACGTCACGTACAGTTCGACCGCGTCGGACGCTGGGCCCAGGTCTTTCTGCTTGCCGAAATCGGAACGTTTGAGGTTGGTGGTCCCTTCGAAGCCGGCACGGTAACCGCCCCATGGATCCTTGCCTTCACCCAGGAAGGTCGCCTTGACCACGATTGGCTTGGTCACGCCTGCGATGGTCAGATCGCCCGCCACGTCGGCAGTGTCTTTGCCAGCGGCGTTTTTACCGGTTGGTTTGACGCTGGTGGACACGAAGGTGGCTTTAGCGAACTTGCCCGCGTTCAGGAAATCACCGCTGGCGATGTGCTTGTCGCGCTCGGCGTTGTTGGTGAACACGCTGGCGGTGTTCACATTGAACTCGATCTTGCTGTCTTCAGGCTTGGCAGCGTCGAAGCTGAACTTGCCGTCGATGTCCTTGAACGTACCGGTGATGTAGCTGTAGCCCAGGTGGCTGATCTTGAAGTCAACGAAGGCGTGCTGGCCTTCCTTGTCGACGACATAGTCAGCGGCCATTACGTTACCGGCGGACAGCAGAGCGGAACCGATTGCCAGAGCGGCGAGGGTCTTTTTCAACATGCTTTCTATTCCTTTCGAGTCGAGGTTGAACTTCAGGCTTTGCGGCCCAGCATTCGCTTCAGGGTCGCATCACGATCGATAAAGTGGTGCTTCAATGCTGCCAACGCATGGAGACCGGAAAAAATTACCAGTGCCCACGCCAGATACAGATGAATCACACCGGCGGTGTCTGCCTGATCCGGTAGTCCGGACACCAGTGCAGGAACTTCAAACAGGCCAAACACCGGAATCCCGACACCGTCTGCGGTGGAAATCAGGTAACCGGCAATCATCACAGCAAACAGGCCCAGGTACAGGAACGAATGGCCGAACTTCGCGCCAAGACGCGTCATGCGGCTATACGTTTCCAGTGTCGGCGGTGGCGGGCTGACATAGCGCCACAACACCCGCAGGACCATGACGGCCAATAACACCAGGCCAATGCTCTTGTGCAATTCCGGCGCGTCTTTGCGCCAGACGCTGTAGTAGTCGAGACCGACCATCCACAAGCCCAACGCGAACAGACCGAAGACCGCAAGCGCCACGCCCCAGTGCATGAAGATGCTGACCCAACCGTAGCGGGAAGAAGAGTTACATAGCTGCATGCCCAAATCCTGTGAGAATTGCGACCAAGACTATCGAGTTATCTATCGAATTAAAGCGGAAAATTTCGCTTTGAAATATCGAGAAATACGATCAAGAGTCTGAAATAGGTGAGTTAAGGAAAGATTAAAGAAGAATTTGTGGCGGGATGTTAGTGGCAGGGAGGGAGATTTGTAGTGACTATCACGGCCTCTTCGCGAGCAAGCCCGCTCCCACAGGGGGCGGAGGTGCTCACAAAATTCATGGTCGACGCAGAACCTTGTGGGAGCGGGCTTGCCCGCGAAAGCGATAGTGCAGGCAATAAAAAAGCGCGGCATGGAAGCCGCGCTTTCGTTCACCACAAAACCTTACAGCGCTTTGGTATCAGTCGTCGCAGCAGACTTGGCCGCTGGCTTTTTCGCCGTTTCAGCTTTCTTCGCCGGGGCTTTTGCCGGAGCTTTTTTAGCCTCGGTTTTCGCTGCTGGCTTCTTCACCGGTGCCTTGGCCGGAGCCTTTTTGGCCGGTTCTGCTTTCACTGGTGCAGCTGGTTTTGGTGCTACAACCGCAGCAGGCGCAGGGGCCGGGGTTGGCACTGGAGCCGGCGTCGGTGCAGGCGGAGCGACAGGCTCTGGTGCCTTGACCGGCTCCGGCTTCTTGTCCTCATCCGAGGAACCCCCAAACAGATTGCTGAAGAAGTTGCCTTTCTTCGCCGCCACCGCGCCGGCCGCCGCAGCGGCTGCTACCGGAACAACCTTCGCCGGTTCAAACGACTTGCCTGCCGCCAGGTCTTCAACCTGACTGGCCGCCCGCTGGCCAGTGCGCAACGCGCCTTCCAGCGTGCCCGGGTACAACGTGTCAGTGTGTTCGCCAGCGAACGCTACGCGCTGCAGCGGACGCTCCCACAGACGCCAGTACTTGCTGATCTGGCCCGGGCCGAAGGCCAGGTAAGCGCCGCCCATCGATGGGTCGGTGCTGTAGCGGCGGATTTCATAACCGGTGAACGAACCGCGTGCCTGTGGATAAAACGCATGCAGACGAATCAGTACCTGATCGACCATCTGCTTGTCGCCGAAGGCCTGCATCACCCGTGCGTTGTCGCCGGACAGGTTGATCACCACGTTGGCACCGCCCTTCAGGGCTGGCTCGACCCACATCATGCCCAGCCCGGTGTTGCTGTAGATTTCGCCGGACATGCGCGCCTTGCTTTCCCATACCGGCGTCTTGAACTTGAGCATGATCTGGTCGCGCCAACCGTAGTTGGTGCCTTTGATCGCGCCCATATGCTGGGCATCCAGCGCCGGGGTCATCTGGATCTTGTTCAGGGCGCGCAATGGCACGGCGACCACAACGTAGTCAGCCTGATAGCCAACGCTGCCGACTTTGACGGTCACGCCGTCCTTGTCCTGGGTGATGGACGAGACCGGGGAGCTGGTCTTGATGGTTTTCAGTTGTTTGACGAAGGCTTGTGCCAGCACCGGGCTGCCGCCGAGCAGGCGTGAAGCACGCAGGTCTCGATCGGACACGCCGCGGTAAACCCGACTCTGTTGTGCGTAGTACAGCAGCGACAGGCGCGAAGGCTCGTCATAACGGGTACGAATTTGCTGATTGATCAATTGACGGGCCGTGGCTGGCAGCGACAGGCGATCAAGCCAGTTGGAGACGTTGATCTGATCGAGAGCATGCAGCGTGCTGGTCGCCGCCGGATTCTGCGGGTCTTCGATCGAACGCGCGAGGTCGTCCAGGGTCTTTTCGTAGCGCTTGAGCGCGTCAGCGGTGGCAGGCTCTTTTGTGGCCAGGTCAGCGGCGGTGTAATACACGCCGTCGATCAGGTAGCTCGGCGTACGCACGAATTCCGGCGCCGGCGTGGTGCTCAGCTTGAAGTTCGAGACGTACTTGTTCAGCACCGGCTGAGTCTTGTCGTTGCCGATCCACTCACTGGTGGCCATGCCGGATCGGCCGCCCAGGCTCGGTTTGGCTTCCAGCAGGGTGACCTGCCAGCCTTTGTTCTGCAGTTCGTACGCCGCCGTCAGGCCCGAAAGCCCGCCGCCAATCACGATCGCCGTTTTATCCTTGGCCAGCGCAGACACGCTGAACAGCCCCAACATCACCAGCGCACAGGCGCGCAGCCAACC
Source organism: Pseudomonas sp. LBUM1670 (assembly GCF_059695695.1). Taxonomy (NCBI): domain Bacteria; kingdom Pseudomonadati; phylum Pseudomonadota; class Gammaproteobacteria; order Pseudomonadales; family Pseudomonadaceae; genus Pseudomonas; species Pseudomonas sp. LBUM1670. The sequence continues at coordinate 5,384,574 of NZ_CP166783.1, forward strand.
AGCAGACATTCAGCGAACTCCGGAAATACACGAGAAAACAGCAGTTTTACGAGTCAGACGACTCAAAGAACCGCGAAGAATACGTTAGCCATCAATAGGCCGCCAGCGACGTCTACCACCCCATACAAAGTAGCTCAAACGACACAATAGGTTGTTCCCGCGCGACGCATTGCATAGGCTTGCGCGATTGTATGTCCGCGCCTGTCCCGGACCGCCTCGAGGAGACTGAACATGGGCCTGAATAATCAGTGGATGCAGCGCGATCTCGCGGTGTTGTGGCATCCCTGCACCCAGATGAAAGACCACGAACAGCTGCCGCTGATCCCGATCAAGCGCGGTGAAGGCGTGTGGCTGGAAGACTTCGAAGGCAAACGTTACCTCGATGCGGTCAGCTCCTGGTGGGTCAACGTGTTTGGCCACGCCAACCCGCGCATCAACCAGCGCATCAAGGATCAGGTCGATCAGCTGGAGCACGTGATTCTGGCCGGTTTCAGTCATCAGCCGGTGATCGAGCTGTCCGAGCGTCTGGTGAAGATGACGCCGGAAGGCCTGACCCGATGCTTCTACGCCGATAACGGTTCGTCCTGCATCGAAGTCGCGCTGAAAATGAGCTTTCACTACTGGCTCAACCGTGGCCAGCCGAACAAAAAGCGCTTCGTCACCCTGACCAACAGCTACCACGGCGAAACCATGGCGGCGATGTCGGTGGGCGACGTGCCGCTGTTCACCGAGACCTACAAGGCGCTGCTGCTCGACACCATCAAGGTGCCGAGCCCCGATTGCTACCTGCGCCCCGACGGCATGAGCTGGGAAGAGCATTCACGGAATATGTTTGCCGCGATGGAGCAGACGCTCGCGGAGAACCACGACACCGTCGCGGCGGTGATCGTCGAGCCGCTGATTCAGGGCGCCGGCGGCATGCGCATGTATCACCCGGTTTATTTGAAGCTGCTGCGTGAAGCTTGCGACCGCTATGGCGTGCACTTGATCCACGACGAAATCGCCGTCGGCTTCGGCCGCACCGGGACCATGTTCGCCTGTGAACAGGCCGGCATCCGCCCGGACTTCCTTTGCCTGTCCAAGGCCCTGACCGGCGGATACTTGCCGTTGGCGGCATGCATCACCACTGAAGACGTCTACAGCGCGTTCTACGATGACTACCCGACCCTGCGCGCGTTCCTGCATTCGCACAGCTACACCGGCAATCCGCTGGCGTGCGCGGCGGCATTGGCGACGCTGGACATCTTCGAAGAAGACAACGTGATCGAGAACAACAAGACTTTGGCGCAGCGCATGGCTTCGTCTACCGCACATTTGGCCGATCACCCGAACGTCTCGGAAGTGCGTCAGACCGGCATGGTGCTGGCCATTGAGATGGTCAAGGACAAGGCGACCAAGGAAGCCTGGCCGTGGCAGGAACGTCGTGGCTTGAAGGTGTTCCAGCATGCGTTGGAGCGAGGTGCTTTACTTCGACCGTTGGGCAACGTGGTGTATTTCCTGCCGCCTTACGTGATCACGCCGGAGCAGATCGATTTTCTGGCGGAAGTGGCCAGTGAAGGGATCGACATTGCGACCCGCAATAGCGTCAGCGTCTCAGTGCCGAAAGACTTCCACCCCGGTTTCCGCGATCCTGGTTGATTGAGTTCACCGGAGCTTCTGCGGAGCCTGTACCGCCGCCTTCGCGAGCAAGCCCGCTCCCACAGGGGAATGCATTCCAAGGTGGGAGCGGGCTTGCTCGCGAATGAAGTCGCCACCGATTCAGATGATTAACACTTTCCAGAGAACCCGCATGAGACTGTCCCGCTTCTTTATCGACGCCCCCCTGAGCACCGGCGAGCACGAGTTGCCCGAGGCCCAGGCCCATTACATCAGCCGCGTACTGCGCATGGCCGAGGGTGATGCGTTGCAACTGTTCGACGGCTCGGGACATGAGTTTCGCGCAACGCTGGTGGAGGTCGGCAAGAAACGCGTCGTGGTGCAGATCGATGAAAGTTTCGCCGGTCAGGTTGAATCGCCGCTGCAGATTCATCTCGGCCAGGGCTTGTCCCGTGGCGAGCGGATGGATTGGGCGATTCAGAAAGCCACAGAATTGGGCGTGACTGAAATCACCCCGATCTTCAGCGACCGCTGCGAAGTCCGGCTGAAGGACGAGCGCGCCGACAAACGCCTGCTGCATTGGCGCCAAGTGGCGATCAGCGCGTGCGAGCAATGCGGGCGGTCGCGGGTGCCGGTGATTCATCCGCCGGTGTTGTTGGCGGACTGGTTGAAGCAGACCGAGGCGGAGTTGAAGCTGGTGCTGCATCCAGTAGCGGAGCCGTTGGTGAGTCATGCGAAGCCGGCAACGTTGGCGTTTCTGATCGGGCCGGAGGGTGGGTTGTCGGAGGCTGAGGTTGATCAGGCCAAGGGCGCTGGTTTCCATGCTGCTCGCCTTGGACCGCGGGTGCTGCGGACTGAGACCGCGCCGGTTGTTGCGCTTGCGGTTGCCCAACAGCTTTGGGGTGACTTCTAGTACGCCTTCGCGAGCAAGCCCGCTCCCACAGGGGATTTGTGTTGTTAACAAATCTCCAGCAACATGCCGATCCAATGTGGGAGCGGGCTTGCTCGCGAATGGCCGCGACGCGGTCTACAAGACATAAACCAGAATCGCCACAAAGTGCAGCAAACTCCCCGCAATCACGAACAAATGCCAGATCCCGTGCGCATGCCGCAACCGATGATCCAGGGCAAAGAAAATAATCCCCACGGTGTACAAAATCCCGCCCGACGCCAGCCAGGCAAACCCGGCCGTGCCCAGCGCCGCCAGCAACGGCTTGACCGCGACCAGCACGATCCAGCCCATCACCGCGTAAATCACGATCGACAGAATCCGCGCTTCCGAACGCGGTTTGATCTCCTGAAGGATGCCGATCAACGCCAGCCCCCAGACAATCCCGAACAACGTCCACCCCCACGGCCCGCGCAGGGTCACCAGACAAAACGGCGTGTAACTGCCAGCGATCAACAGGTAGATCGAAAAGTGATCGACCTTCTGCATGATCGCTTTTTTGCGCCCCTGCACACTGTGATAAACGGTCGATGCGCTGTAGAGCACCATCAACGTAAAACCGTAAATCGCCACGCTGACGATCTTCCACGGGCTGCCGTCCATGCCGGCGATCACCAGCATCCACACCACCCCGACCGTCGCCGCCACCGCCCCGATCAAATGCGTCCAGGCGTTCAATCTTTCCCCGTGATACATGTATTGCTCACCTCGAAATCCCATACAACATCGCGCAAGGCTCAGGCCTCAAGCGTAAAAGCGCAATGTTTCAGATCACAAATTCCCCTGGAGCTGTGTAGGAGCTGCCAAGTGAAATGAGGCTGCGATCTTTTGATCTTGATTTTCGCTGCCCTTGATAATGCCGAAGATCAAAAGATCGCAGCCTCGTTTCACTCGGCAGCGCCTACAAGAACCCACATACGTGCACAATCAAGCCATTCGAATAAGAGTCACGCCCATGCTGATCGACGAAGAGTTGACCCTGAAAAAACTCGAGGTGTTCCTCGCCTTCATGCGTTCCGGCAACCTGGCCCGGGCCGCCGCCGAGTTGGAGACCAGCAACGTCAGCGTGCACCGGGCGATCCACTCCCTGGAAAGCGCCCTGCGCTGTCCGTTGTTCAAACATGAAGGTCGCAACCTGACGCCGCTGGAAAGCGCGTATGTGCTGGAGGAACGGGCGCAGAAACTGATTCAGGACGTGGTCGAAACCGTGCGCCTGACCCGCGAGGCCGCCGGTTTCTCCGCTGAGCGCTTCAAGCTCGGCTCGTTGTATTCGCTGACGGTGAAGACCGTGCCGCAACTGATCATGGGCCTGAAGATCCGCCGCAGCGAGCTCAACATCGACCTGATCCTCGGTTCGAATTTCGACCTGTTCTACAAGCTCAAGAACATGGAAGTCGATGCGATCCTGGTGTCTCTGGACGACAGCGTGAACGACCCGGATTGCGAGCATATTCAACTGTTTTCCGATGACATATTCCTGGCCACCCCGGCGGATTCGAAGTTCGCCCAACGGACGGAAGTTGATCTGGCCGAAGTGCGCGACGAGACGTTCATCACCCTGACCCAAGGCTTCGCCACGCATCAGGACGGCAATCGGGTGTTCAGGCAGGCGGGGTTCGAGCCGAAGGTGGCGATGCAGGTCAACGACATCTTCACCCTGCTGAGCATGGTCAGTTCGGGGGTGGGTTATGCGTTGCTGCCGGGGAGAATTGCGGCGGTGTATGAGAACCGGGTGAAGCTGATTCCGTTGCAGGAAAAGTATCGGTTGCAGCAGCACATTGGCGTGGTGTTCCTGAAGGCCAAGGAGCGGGATCCGAATTTGCTGGCGTTGCTGGCAGAGTGTCGGATGTATGCCAATCGCCAGGCTTGAAACCGCATCGAGCCCTTCGCGGGCAAGCCTCGCTCCTACAGGGGTATGCGGTCCCTGTAGGAGCGAGGCTTGCCCGCGAAGGCGTCGGAACAGTCAGCGATGAATCATCGGTCTAGCCAACTATCCCGCGAACAATGAAGTACAGCAACGAAGGCCCGAGCAAGCACCCAAGCCCGGTATGAAACGTCGCCGTCAACGCCCCATAAGGCACCAACCGCCGATCCGTCGCCGCCAACCCCGCCGTCACACCGCTCACCGTCCCGGCCAAGCCGCCAAACACCATCGCCGAACGCGGGTTATCCAGCCCCATCCAGCGCGCCGCCATCGGCGTGCCGACCATGACCAGAATCGCCTTGATCAACCCGGTGGCAATCGACAACGCCATGACATCGGACGTGGCACCAATCGCCGCGCCGGTCACCGGTCCGACGATGTACGTCACCGCACCCGCGCCAATGGTGGTCATGCTCACCGCATCGCGATAACCAAACGCCCAGGCAATGCTCGCCCCGACAATGAACGGCAGCACCGTGCCCAGCAGCAGCGCGATCACGCCGATCAACCCGGCCTTCTTCGCTTCAGTGGCCTGCACTTCGAACGCCGTGGCGACGATGGCGAAGTCCCGCAACATCGCGCCGCCCATCAATCCGATACCGGAAAACAGCGTCAGGTCCGCCAGGCCTTTTTGCCCTCCGGTAATGGTGCCGCCGACCCAGGCCAGTACCAGGCCGATGACGATGGCAATTGCCGAGCCATGAATCCGTCCGAACGTCAGTCGTTTGGACAACACCACCGACACCCACATGATCACGCCGACAAACGCGAACGCCGTGACCAGACCGTTATTTGCCAAACCCTTCTCAATGACTTCCAACATATCAGCGGCCTCCTACTGGAGTGCCGACGGGGGAGATTTCCGCCGGTTCATCGGGCAACGGTTCACCTTTGTGGGTCCGGCTGATCAGGGCAATGGTGCAACCGCAGATCACCACCGAACCGATCGCTGCGAGCACCGCCACCGGGCCGCCGTGCAAGGCGGTGACGACGTTCTGTTGCGCCGCCATCGCCACCACCACCGGAATGTACATGGCGCCCCAGAAGCCGACGCCCATCTCGCAATCCTTGGTCATGCCGCCGCGCTTTTGCATCCACAGCCGCGCGCAGATCAACAGGATCATCGCGATCCCGACCCCGCCCACATTGGATTTAACGCCCAGCAATACGCCAAGTGCATCGCCCAGGATCACCCCTGCCAGCGTACAGATCGCCAACAGCGCCACACCGTAAATAATCATTGTTGTCGTCCTCAAAGTGCATCGTCGAATGTTGTTTTTGTTGTTCGAAGGCCTGAGTCGGTGATTTAGAGTTGGCGGCTTCCCTCCTCACGCAACAGCGCTTGCAGGGTATCGAGCCGGGCACCGTCGAAGGCAATCACGGTGCCCTGCTCGAACACCCGGCGCGCCAGCCCGGTCAGCACCGCACCGGGCGGCAGTTCGATCTGTAGACGTACGCCGCGCTCGTAGGCGCTTTGCACCGTGCCGCGCCAATCGACGATGCGGCACATATTGAAGGCCAGGTCGTCGCGCAAGGCTTCGGTGTTGATAACTGGCCGGGCGCGACTGCCGCTGAGGTAACCCAATGTCGGCGTTTTCAGCGGCACCTTGGCGAATGCATCGGCCAGCGTTTTCGCGGGCGCATTCAGCAGCGGGCAATGCGACGGCACACTGACGGCAAGTCGCTTGGCCAGGCCTGCACCGCGAGCTTTCGCCAACTCGGCGACGGCTTGCATCGCGCCGTCGCTGCCGGCAATCACCACCTGGTTTTCGGCGTTGATGTTGGCCAGGTAAACCGGCGTGTCGACGCTGTGAACCTGCGCCAGCAAGCCTTCCACTGTGGATAAATCGAGACCGATGATCGCGGTCATGCCGTAGCCCTGTGGATAAGCCTGCTGCATCAGTTCACCGCGCAGGCTGACCAGATGCAGCGCATCGCCGAAGCTCAAGGCGCCCGCAACCACCGCCGCCGGGTAAGCACCGATGGACAATCCAGCCACGTAATCCGGTGTCATGAATAACTGGCGTGAAGCCGCCACACCGGCGATCAGCAGGCAGAGTTGAACAGCTCTCGTCGACTTGAGCGCTTCGGCAGAATCCAGCAGCAACACCTCTTCGCCAAGCACGTCACTCGCCTCGATCAGCGTTTCGCGCGGCAAACGATGGAGCATGCCCGGCTGCTGCGCGCCCTGGCCGGGGAACACCAGCAAACTGCTCACGCGGCTTGCTCCAGCGGGTTCCACGGATCAGCCACCAGACAGGCTTCGCTGGCACTTTTGAGCAAAACCAGGCGTGCAGGGCTGGCCCATTCACGCAGGGCGACGGCGCCAAAAGGTGTCTGCAACTGCATGTCCACCTGGCACGCGGCGCTGTCCAGAATCTTCAGCAGTTCCTGCGCCTGAGCACGTTCCAGCGGTTGCGGCGTGCGCAGGATCAAATCCAGATCGCTGCCCTCGTGCAAGGCAACAAAGCCACTGGCCAATTCAAACCCGGCACTGCCGCTGACGCCCCACACCCGACCGCAGCCATCAAGCAGCGGCCGCAGTTGGTTGAGGGCATGCACTGCCGGCAGATCCCGATTGATCGAGACATGACAAAGTGCTTCCGGTGTAACGCAACGCTGAACGGCATCGACCGGCATCACCGTTGCGAAACGCTGCTCACGCAAGCGTCCACGCACGCCGACCGCGATGAGATCCGGCGCACTCAGCGCACGCCGAACCACCACTGGCTGCCCCACGCTGATCGACTCGATCACCCACGCGGGCGCATCCGCAGGCAAGTGCGCCGGGGTCATGCCCCAGAGCAGGTCGTGGGCCAGATACGTGTTCACCACTGTTCTCTCAGCAGTTGGCGAACGTTCTTCGAGGCGGCACGGTTGCTTGCGCCCAGTCGGCTGCTCAGGTCGCGCCCTGTCGCGGCGACATCGCCAATCGCCAGGTTCAGGCATTCAGTTACCCGCGCCAGATCCGCTGCCGTCGGCTGCTCGATCCGCTCCACCGACAAGGTTTCCCAAAGCAAACCCAGACTGGCGTAGCTGTCGATGTCATACGCCATCGGCGGCACGCTGGCGGCCAGCGCTTCCAGCTCTTCGACGCTGCGCAAGGTCACTCGCGCCGCTGAAGCCTTGCCCATCGCATGCACCATCACGCCCGGATCACGCAGTGCGATCAACCGATTGGCCTGATACCCGTGAGCCAGAAACGCCCCGGACATCGCCTTGCCCACCAGCAAACCGATCACCGCATGCCCGGCCAGTCGCGCGCGGGCGTAACTGTCCGCAGCGCCCGCCAAGGCCTGATGAATGCCGAGTGCTTCTTCGCGTCGACCATAGGCCTGGCTCGGCACGTCGACGATGGCGATCAAGGCGCGCTTGTGCGGTTTATCAGCGTCCGCCGCGATGACCTCATCCACCGCTTTGGCCAACCCCCAACCTTCCAGCAAACCCACTTCGCCATTGCGAGCGCGGACAAAGCGGTTGTCGGGATCAGCCACCACGGCGATAAACCGCACAGGCTGATCGCCCAACACACCGTCGGCCACCTTCAACGAAGCCGGCAAACCCTCCACCGGTTTCGCGCCCGCACTCAAGGCGTTGAACCAGCTCAAACCTCTCAGGGAATACGAACTCATGAGCGCTCTCCTCGATACAGATCGCGAACCGTCGCTGGCTCGATTTGCGGTTCGGCGTCCAGGCGGGCCAGCCGTTGCAGAAACAGGTCGGCCTGACGGCTGCGCTGTTTTTCCGGCAAACCTTGCTTGAGCAATTCACTGACCTGCTGCTGAATTTGCGCTACATCATCGGCGACATAACGATCCACCAGGCCACTGGCAAAACGTTGCTCGCCACCGGTCAGGCTCCAGATGAAGGGACGGTCACGGGAGTCGTATTCCTCAAGCCCCGCTTCCTGTTCGATCACCTGCGGACCGTTCAAACCGAGTCGCGCTTCCTGGGTCACCAACAGATAGCTACATAACCCGGCGGCAATCGACATCCCGCCAAAGCAACCAACGCTGCCGGCGACGACGCCGACCACGGGTTGGTGCTGGCGCAGATCGACAATCGCCGCATGAATATCGGCAATCGCCGCCAGCCCAAGGTTGGCTTCCTGAAGCCGCACACCGCCGGTCTCCAACAGCAACACGGCGCGGGTGGGAGTGCCGTTGCGGTTGTCTTCGGCGGCCAGTTCCAGTGCGCCAGCGATCTTCGCCCCGCCGACTTCACCGAGGCTGCCGCCCTGAAACGCGCCTTCGATGGCAGCGATGACCACCGGCAGACCGCCAATACTGCCCTTGGCAATCACCACGCCGTCATCGGCTTGCGGGACCACGCCCTGGCGCGACAACCACGGCGACATGATCCGTTGAAAGGGGTCGAGCAGTTCGCGGAAGGTGCCAGCGTCGAGCAAGGCTTTCGCCCGTTGCCGCGCACCCAGTTCGACGAAGCTGTGTTTGTGGAGGAGCGCTGCGCTGTCAGTCATGGCCGATCTCCTCAAAGCCTTGTTCCAGACGCAAGCGAACCACGCCGGGCGTGGCGCCGAAGTCGTGGATATCGATGGCCATCGCCGGCGGGGTCTGGCCGTCGAACATCCGCGCAAAAAGATGCTGCCAGCGTTGTTCGGCGCCATTGACCGAGGTCTGCACCTTGATGGTCAGCCTGCCGGCCTGACCTGGTTCGATCAGCACTTCCAGATCGCCCGAGCCGACACAGCCGACCAGCGTGCGACCGCGTGGCGGCTGCCCGGCGGGGAATTCAAAGGATAAGGTTTCCATCAAAACGCTCCCTGGTTGATGCCGTCAGCCGACTCGATGCGGTCGATGAACAGACAGGCTGCTAGCAAATCCGCAGCGCCGCCGGGCGAGGCATTCAAACCGATTAATTGTTCGTCCAGCTCATGCAAACGGCGGCGACCGGCGAGGCTGGCGCTGCCGCCGGCGTCGAGTACCGCTTGGGCGCCGAGTTGCATCGTTTGCAGGCCTTGTTCGCCGGCGCGGTAGAGCACGCAGGTGTCGGCCAGATTTGTCATGATTGCCAGCAGTGCATCGAGCCGGGCGTTCTGCTCGCCATGCCCGGTCGCGCGACTGCGCTGGAGTTGCGGCAAGGCGCGCTGGATCACCGAAGGAAAGCCAAGCTGCGCTTCTTCACGGGCACCGCGCGCGCCGTAGCGCAGGGCGACTTGCGCGCCGTGGCTCAGAGGACGTGGGGCGTAACGGTCGTCGAGTATCGCCAATCGGGCTGCCCGCATCGTCACAGCGCTTGCTTGGGTATTCGTGCACTCCAGCGCGGCGGCAGTGACCAAAAGACCCAAAGCCCAGATCGCCCCACGGTGAGTATTCACACCGTTCGTGGTGGCGAGCATCGTTTGCTCCCCTTCCCGGCCAATCCGCCCAAGGGCTTCACGCAGCGGCAAACCCACTTCGCCAAATTCGATAGCGGCTTGCGCCATTTCCGTGAACGCCGGCCACAACGACATCGCCGAAGCGTGCATCAGCCCAAGGTGCAAATCGGTATGCGCGCCATTGCCACGACGATCGACCAGCGCCGGTTTCGGCGACAAATCCGCTTCGTCGATCAGCGCGTCCACCGCCAGGTCCGCCAGCCGTTCGGCCAGGGATAACGTTTTCGGTTGCAGGATGAATGCGTGCATCACCAGCTCCTGAATTTGGCGGGCGGGTTGTAGAGGCCACCGGACCACTCGACCAGATCAGCCACGCTTTTGGCGGCGAGCCATTCACGGGTGGCGTCGGTGCGACGGATGCCGAGGTCTTCGGGCAACGCGATCAAGCCTTCGCGGCGCATGCGTGCGGTGTCTTTCGGGTTGTGGCGCAAGCCGATGACAGTCACGCCGGCGACGGCAGCGATCATCGCCTGGCGTTCTTCCAGCGAACGCGCCTTGTACAGATAGGCGATGCCTTCTTCGGTCAGCAGGTGGGTGACGTCGTCGCCGTAGATCATGATCGGCGCCAGCGGCATGCCGCTGTTCTTCGCCACTTCAATCGCATCGAGGGTTTCGACGAAGGTCGGTTTGCCACCCTCCTGGAAGGTCTCGACCATTTGCACCACAAGTTTTTTGCCGCGTTCAAGCAAGGGTTCCGGCGCGTCACCGTGGCGCATGTCGAGCCAGGCTGGCGTGCCGTGGCGCCGACCGCGCGGATCGTGGCCCATGTTCGGCGCGCCACCGAAACCGGCCAGACGACCGCGGGTCACGGTGGAGGAATGGCCGTCGCCATCGACTTGCAGGGTCGCACCGATGAACAGGTCTACCGCGTATTGCCCGGCCAGTTGGCTGAACATTCGGTTGGAACGCAGCGAGCCGTCGCGCCCGGTGAAGAACACGTCCGGCCGCGCGGCGATGTAGTTTTCCATGCCCAGTTCCGTGCCGAAGCAATGCACGCTTTCGACCCAGCCGCTTTCGATGGCAGGAATCAAGGTCGGGTGCGGATTGAGCGTCCAGTTGCGGCAGATCTTGCCTTTGAGGCCGAGGGATTCGCCGTAGGTCGGCAGGATCAGTTCGATGGCGGCGGTGTTGAAACCGATGCCGTGGTTCAGGGACTGGACGTTGTGTTTTTCGTAGATCCCGCGGATCGCCATCATCGCCATCAGCACGTGCACAGGCTTGATGTGGCGCGGGTCGCGGGTGAACAGCGGCTCGATGTAGAACGGCTTGTCGGCCACCACCACGAAATCGACCCAGGAGGCCGGGATGTCGACGCGTGGCAGGTCTGTGACGTCGTCGACCAATTGATTGACCTGAACGATGACGATGCCGTCGCTGAAGGCCGCCGGTTCGATCAGCGCTGGCGTGTCTTCAGTGCTGGGGCCGGTGTAGATGTTGCCGGCGCGGTCGGCCATGAAACCGGCCGAAAGCACGACGTTGGGAATCAGGTCCACCACCAGTCGCGCGTAGAGCTCGATGTAGGTGTGGATCGCGCCGATTTCCAGCAGGCCGTCTTCCAGCAACTGGCTGATGCGCAGGCTCTGGGTGCCGGCGAAGGAGAAATCGAGCTTGCGGGCAATGCCGCGTTCAAACAGGTCCAGGTGCTCGGAGCGGCCGACGCTGGGCATGATCATGTGCAGGTCGTGGAGCCTGGCGGGATCGGCTTTTGCCAGTGAGCGGGAAAGGAAGTCCGCCTGCTTCTGATTGTTGCCCTCCAGCACCACACGGTCGCCGGGCAGGATCAACGCTTCGAGCGCCGCAATGATGTTGTCGGTGGGCAGGACCACACCGTCGGCCAGGCCCTTGACCAGTTCGAGACGCCGCTGCTTTTCGCTGCGCCGCCGCGTCCATCGCGAGTCGGGGGATATTGTTGTTGTCATGACCACTCCACGGGTTCGCTGTCGTGAGGGTCACCTTAGGAGTGTGGAGGCGGGGCATCAATCAAGCACAGAGACGGATCGTTACGGTCAGGGTAATGGTTGGAGAAGTGTGCTGGCTGTTCAGGCCCCTTTCGCGAGCAAGCCCGCTCCCACACTGGATCTGTGTCGTACCCAAAACCTGAGTGCGCCAGAGATCTAATGTGGGAGCGGGCTTGCTCGCGAAGGGGCCAGAACAATCCCCGTATTCTTCAGTGTAGAAACACTACAGTCCGGTCATCTGCTGCTGCACGCGACCCTGAAGCTGCGCAGTGCTTTCCAACAGCTGCGCCAACAACGCCTGATCCTCATCCATATAGCCTTCATACTCCGCCAGGTTCCGTCGCTCATGACACAGGGCGAATAGTCGAACCTGCACTTTGCCAATATCAGCGGTATGTACCAGGCACTGAAACACCAGATATCGCTTGTCTGAACGGTAGCCACACAAGCGAAGAGCCGTCAGCGCAAGGGCGTGGGCAGCGTTGTAAGCCAGATCGAACCGGCTTGCGAACGAAAGTGAAGTGGCTTGTGCATCCTTCAAGCGATCCACAGCCGAACGCAGCAACCCTTCACACTCCTTGCGATCCGGCGGCTCGGCTTTCAGTCCACCGCTACGTAACAGATTTTCCAGATTCTCGTTGCTGCCCATCCTTGGACTCCAAAGGGTTTCCCCCCATCAGATTGATCTTTTCCTGCTGCGCTACCCGCACGACAAAGCTGTTTTCAGCCTCCAGTTTTGCTGCCCAGTCGTCAGGGGTGTAGAGCGTCGGGTTGAGAACGCGGCCCATCTGTTCCTCCAGAGGCATAAGCCGCTCCATCACTTCACTGTAGTGCAGGCCTTCGCCGATCAGCATGAGATCAATGTCACTGGATGCGTTCGCCTGATCCTTGGCGATAGAGCCATACACAAATGCCCAAGTGATCTGTTCGGCAAAGGGGTGGAGCGCCTGGCGCAGAGGCTCGGCAATACCAAAGGTTTTACGGGCGATGCCCAACAGTTCGGCATAGATCGGGCATTCGGGATTGGCTTGATAGTGGGTCTGGTTGCCCTGACGGATCAGAGTCAGCACGCCTGCCCGCTGCAACCGGTCCAACTCGCGCATGAGGCTGCCTTTACCCACTTGAGCCCAGCGGGCGATCTCGTTGGCGTAAAAACTTTGATCGGGCTTGCCGAACAATAAGCCCAGCACTTTTTGCTGGGTAGTGGTGAACAAGGCTTCACTCAATGACAGGTTTTTCACGGCAACGACCGACAAGTCCCAAAAAAGGAACGATAGGTCCCTTTTTGGGAATCTTCAACCCTGGGAAGTCTTCAGGTGAGTCCGGCACTCACCAGCAACTCCTCCAGCGCCATCAAGTCAGGCACTTTGGCCACTTGCTCCCCCACCTGCACCGCTGCCTTTTCCAGCGGACACAACGGCACATCCATATAACTCAACTGGCTGTCGAGCTTGTACGACCGAGGAATCCCCTGCACCAGCAACGCGATGAATTTCAGTTCAGGTCGTCCACCGATGGCGTTGAGGATAACGATGCGGGCTCGCTCGCCAATCACGATCTTGTTGCCACACGCCGACTCAAAACTGAGCAATGGAATCTGCCGGTTCCGCCACGTTACCCGCCCCAGATACCACGGCGGCGTATCCAGATCGAACGCCCCCGGCTGATAGTCGATCAGCTCCGCCACCGCCACGTTGGGCAAAATCAGGTTGCGGTCGGCCAGGGGCAGCAGCAGCCCGGTGAGGTTGCTGGTGCGGTGTTCAAGCATGGGTTTTGCTCCACAGCGCGATGCTTTCAAGCAGCACCGATTCCTGGTACGGCTTGCCGAGGTAGTCGTTGACGCCGATGGCCATGGCGCGATCGCGGTGTTTCTGGCCGGTGCGCGAGGTGATCATGATGATCGGCAGATGCTGCAAACGCTCATCCGCGCGCACTTGGGTCGCCACTTCGAAACCGTCCATGCGCGGCATTTCGATGTCCAGCAGCATCAGGTCCGGCATGTGTTCTTCCAGCAGCAACATGGCATCGACGCCATCCTTGGCCGTCAGCACGTTCATGCCGTGGCGTTCGAGCAAACGGCTGGTGACCTTGCGCACGGTGACCGAGTCGTCGACCACCATCACCAGCAAGGGCTTGTGCGGCTCGGGCTCGGCGTCTTGAACCAGCGGTCGTTGCGGCGCCTGCATCGCACGGATTGGCGCCAGCAAATCGAGAATCAGCACCACCCGGCCATCGCCCAGTATCGTCGCCCCGGACAAACCCTGCACCGCCGCAAATTGCGGACCGAGGCTTTTCACCACGATCTCCCGGTTGCCGGCCATCGAATCGACCTGCACCGCGATGTGGCGGTCATTGCATTGCACCAGCAACACCGGCAGCGGCAGGCTCTGACCCAGCAATTTCGGGCGGGTGCTGGTTTTCAGCAGTTCGCCGAGGTAGCACAGTTCATAGTGCTGCCCGGCGTATTTGTAGGTCGGCGGATCGAGCCGGTAATGCCCTTCAAGTTCGTTGGGCAGCACACGCACGATGCCGTCGATGGTGTTGAGCGGAATCGCATATTGATCATCAAAGCACTGCACCATCAGCGCCTGATTGACCGACACGGTGAACGGCAGGCGAATGCGGAAATGCACGCCCTGCCCCGGCACAGAGTCGATGCTCATGCTGCCGCCCAGTTGCCGAACCTCTTCGTGGACCACATCCATGCCGACGCCACGCCCGGAAATCTGGGTGATTTTCTCGGCCGTGGAGAACCCCGGTTGCAGGATGAATTGCAGCACGTCGCGGTCGCTGATGTCGCTGTCCGGCGCGAGCAGTCCGCGCTTGATTGCCTTGCGCCGCACCGCTTCCAGCGGCACGCCTGCACCGTCGTCGCGGAGGTCGAAAATGATGTCGCCGCCTTCGCGGGACAGGTCGAGGGTGATCCGGCCCTGCGCCGGCTTTCCGGCTGCGATGCGCACGTCTGTGGGTTCCAGACCATGGTCGACGGCGTTGCGCAGCATGTGTTCCAGCGGTGCCGCCATGCGTTCAAGGACATTGCGGTCCATCTCGCCTTCCGCGTTGCCGACCACGAATTCCACGTCCTTGCCCAGTTCACTGGAGATCTGGCGGACGATGCGTTTCAGGCGCGGCAGCATTCGCTCGAACGGCACCATGCGCGTACGCATCAGGCCTTCCTGCAATTCGGTGTTGATGCGGCCCTGTTGCTGCAGCAGGTTCTCCGCGTCCTGGTTGCGCCGGTCGAGGGTTTCCTTGAGGTCGAGCAGGTCGGAGGCGGACTCGAACAGCGCCCGTGACAATTGCTGCAACTGCGAGTGGCGATCCATCTCCAGCGGGTCAAAGTCTTCGTAACCCGAGCGCTCTGCGTCGATTTGCTGGCGGCTGAGAATCCGTCCCTGGGTTTCGGTATCGAGCCGGCGCAATTGATCGCGCATGCGCTCGATGGTGGTTTCCATCTCGTTCAACGCCACGCGCGCGTCGTTGACCTGCTGTTCGATGCGGCCACGGAAGATCGAGGTTTCCCCGGCCAGGTTGACCAGGTCGTCGAGCAGTTCCGCCGAGACCTTGACCATGTCGGCACCGACATCGACTTGAGGCGCAAGCGGCTCGACCTTGGGTGCAACCGGAACGGCAACCGGTGCTTCCTGCACCTCCGGATGGCTGAAATTGCGGATCGTGTCGATGAGTCGATCGGCCGGTGGCAACGGTTGACCGGCGCGGGTGGCGTCGAGCATTTGCGCCAGTCGGTCATGGCTGCTTTGCAACAGCCCGAACAGCGCGGCCGTCGGTTTCAGCACACCGGCGGACAAGCCTTCGTAAAGAAATTCCAGTTCATGGGCGAGGTCGCCGATCGGGCCGATTTCCACCATCCGCGCACCACCCTTGAGGGTGTGCAGGTCACGCAGCAGGGTTTCCATTTCCTGACGATTGGAAGGTTCGGCCTGCCAGCGCACCAGCGCCGCGCCGGAGTTTTCGATGATGTCGAAACCTTCCTCGAGGAAGATTTCCAGCAGCTCGGGATCATGCCCCGGCGAATCCTCGGCCTCCACAGATTCGACTGTTTCAGGCGCGTTGGCGTTGCCTTGGCGGAACTCGCGAATGGCTTCGATCAGCTCACCCGGATCACCCAGCGGTTTCTGGTTCTGCAACTGCTCAAGCAGTTGAGCCAGCCGGTCATGACTCTGTTGCAGCAGGTGCGCCAACGCTTCGCTGTGGCTGTAACGGCGATCGACAAGACCTTCGTAAAGGCTTTCCAGCTCATGGGCGAGGTCACCGACCGGCTCGACCTCGGCCATCCGCGCACCGCCCTTGAGCGTATGCAAATCCCGCTGCAACGACAGCAGCGGCGCGGCGTTTTCCGGGTCATTCAGCCAGCGCTGCAAGGCCTGGCCGGCGCTTTCGAGGATGTCCACCGCCTCTTCGAGGAAGATCGACACGATCTCATCGTCGAGCTCTGCCACGCGGTCCCCTGTAGGAGCGAGCTCGTCTCCGGGCGGCGTTCCGACGATGGGCTCACAGGCGCCGCGTTTATCCAATGACAACGCGTCATCGTTAACGTCCATCGCGAGCGAGCTCGCTCCTACAGGGGGTAGCGTGCGCTCCAGTTCGGCCGTGGCTTCGCTGAGGTCACGGATGCTCAGGGTGCGGCTGCCGTCACTGCGAATCAGGCCCATGGCCGTCGGGTCGAGGCTCTCGTCGAGCAAGCCGCGCAAGGCCCGGATGCGCTCCGGCTGCGGGCTGACTTCCTGGCCGGCAGCCAGTTCGTCGAGCATGTTGATCAGTGCTTCGTGAGCACTTTGCGCCTCGTGGAAAAACCGGTCGCTGACGGCGAGACTGCTTTCTTCCACCGCGCCATAAAGATCCAGCAAGGCTTCGCAGAGCTCGTCCACCGGATGCAGATCGGCCAGGTGCGCACCTTCGCCGAGGGTGGTCAATTCGTCCAGCAGTGCACTGAGTTCCTGACGTTCGCCGGGATGCTGCTGCCAGCGCTGCAACAGGCTTTCGGCATCCAGCAGGATGTCCATGCCCTGAGCCAGAAAGTTGTTGATCAACTGCGGATCGCGCTTGGTTCTGAGCGCCGTGCTCGGTGTGCTCAACAGCGCTTCCAGCCGCTCGGCCAGCAGCGCCTGTGTTCTTTCGATCAATGAACGGGCGCCGGGAATCTCGGCCAGCGGATCGACCTTGAGCTGACGCAACCCGAGACGGAACACGCCTTCGGCTTCCAGCAGCAGTTCGATTTCGTCCAGGTCCAGGGCCATCAGGTGCGCCTTGTACTCACGGGCCAGGTGATCCAGCGGTGTCGCCAGCTCGGCAATCGGCAAGACGCCGGCCATCGAAGCGCTGCCTTTGAGGGTGTGCAGCGCCCGTTGCAACTCGTCGCTGGCCTGCAACGGCACATGTTCGGCGGCCTGCTCAAGGAAGCGGTTGAGGCTGGCCAGATGGGTTTCCGCCTCGTTGCGGAAAATCTCCAGCAACAACGGATCGAGGGCCGCAACGTCCTGCACGTCCTCATCGGACAGAGGTTCGTCACCCTTGGCGAGGGCATGGGCGCGGGCGGCCAATTGGTCGACATCGTTGCGCTGACGCTGGGCATTGTCGGCAAATTCAGCCACCAGTTCCGGCAGCAGGTTCAGTACATCGTCGAGCAGTTGCTGTACGGCCTGGCCCGGTTCAACGCTGTGCTCCAGCACGCGATTGAGCAGGTTTTCCACGGCCCACGCCAGCTCACCCAGCACCAGCGCGCGAACCATCCGGCCACTGCCTTTGAGCGTGTGGAAGGCCCGGCGCAATTCGCTTAATACCGACGTATTGTCGGGAGAGGCCGACCAGCGCGGCAGGTATTCGCGAAGGATGTCCACGACTTCATCGGTTTCTTCGAGGAAGACTTCGCGCAGTTCGTCATCCACCGGCGCCTCGCCCAGCGGCGGGGGTAACAGGCTGCCCGGCGTATTCAGCGCGGGCGGGTTAACGGCAGATACCGGGTTGGCCAGTACATCGGCCAGGGTCTGGACGACCTCTGGATCGTCCAGTTCCTGCTGGTCCTGCATGACCTGGGCTTCGCTCGGGCTGAGCACATCCTCCAGCATCGGTACAGAGTGCTCGCTGGGAAAAAAGCCGAGTGACGCCAGGCTTTTTTCCGCAACATCGAGCAACTGTTCACCGGCAGCCTCGGGATCGTCGCTGAGGCGCTCAAGGTAATACTCGATGCTGGTGATGACGTCGGCCAGGCTGTCCAGTTCTTTCCAGCCAGGCTGGTCCGGGTCCAGCAGCAAATGCTCGCGGATGAAGTGGTTGCAGGCGTCGATCAGGCTCGCTGCACGGCTCAGCGGAATCATCGCCAGCGCACCGCGCACCTGGGTCAGCAAGGCCGGCAACGGTTGCAAATGCTGGCGGTCCCAGTCGGCGTCGATGTAATCGACGATCATGTCCTTGGCCTGTTGCAGGCAGATGCGCGCTTCCTTGATCACGATCTGGTGGATCTGCGTCAGGTCGGTGGTCGGCGGGCGGCTGTCTTCCTGGCTTTCCGGTTCGACGGTGCCGACCATCCCGGCCAGCGTCGCCTCGACGTAGAGCAAGGCCCCGGCGACGTCCATGAGGATCGCATCGTTGGGTTCGCGCTGACCCTGGGCGAGACTCAGCACCACCGCCAGTTGATCGATGATGACCTTGCGCGGCTGGCCGAAACCGAGCACCGCCAGGGTGTCGGCGATCTGTCGCAACGGTGCGAGCAGGCTTTCGAGGTCCGAGGTGTGCTGGCGGTCGCTGCGCACGAACAGGTCCAGGCGTTCTTTGACCCGTACCAGCTCTTCGCACAGCGCCGCCAGCACCGAGCGCATGGCATCGCGATCAGGGCCGGCCAGCCGCGCCCGTTCTTCGTCGACCATCGCGCTGTCAGGCAGCGCGTCGTCCAATCCGTAGCGATCTTTCATGGTCAGCATCTGCCCGGTGGGGTGTTCGGCCTTGGCAATGTAGAACAGCAAACTCTTGAGCAACTCCGGCGGTGCCGGCTGATTGATCGCGGGCATGCCCTGTTCGAGCAGGCGTTTGAGCTCTGTGTCGGCGTCCTTGAACAGGCTGCGCAGGGCCGGGCTGTTGGCGATCGAACCGCCACGCATGCCTTCGACCAGCGCTGAAGCGACTTGCCACAACGGGCTCAGGGGCGCATTGCCACACAGCCCTTCAAGACGTGAAAACACCTTGGTCAGGTAACCGAGGTGGGTGTCGTCATCCTGCTCGCGCATCAACCCGACCAGGGCCATCTGCAACATCTGGCGCAATTTGCGCAGCACGTTCGGCAGGTCCGCCGGCTCCAGCAGCGCCAGTGATTCTTCATTCAGCGCTGGCAGGTCCGGCAATTGCGGGGTGAACAGGCTGGTTTCCGACAACAGGCTTTCGCCACGGGCGCTGCGCAGATCGTTGATCAGCGGTAGCACCACCAGCGGCAGGTCGCGGCGTGCGCCTTGTACGCGGTCGAGGTAGACAGGCAACTGACCGATCGCTTGCAGCAACAGATGAATGGCCTCGTCGCGATGGCTGACGCGGTTCTGCTGCAAGGCAGCGATCAGTTGCTCCATCTCTTCGGCGAGCAGCGCCGCGCCGTAGAACTCGACCATCTGCAAACTGCCGTGAACCTGATGGATGCACGCCAGGCATTCACTGAGGGCGTGCGTCGCCTGGGGGTCATCAAGCAATGTTTCAATCGCCTGGTGAGCCACTTTCAGCGTTTCGGCAATCTCGCCTTTGACCCACTCGAGGGCCACATAGTCGTGCCGATCACCCATAACTGCTCCGTTCATCGTTCGAACGCCCGTGGACGCTTCACACTTTATCCACAGTCTGCGCCTTGGCGGCCGGCAAGGTGAAACCGGACACCGAGCGCCGCAACTGGCTGGCCATTTTCGCCAGGTTACCGATGCTCTCGGCAGTGGCCGTGGAGCCGGACGACGTCTGCGAGGTGATCTGCTGGATCACGTTCATCGTCAGGGAAATCTGCCCGGCCGAAGACGTCTGTTGCTGGGCGGCGTTGGAGATGCTCTGGATCAGCGCCGCGAGCGTCTTCGACACGCCTTCGATTTCTTCCAGGGCCACACCGGCATCCTGCGCCAGACGTGCGCCGCGCACCACTTCGGTGGTGGTCTGTTCCATGGAAATGACCGCTTCGTTGGTATCGGCTTGAATCGCCCGCACCAGGGTTTCGATCTGCCGGGTCGCGGCGGAAGAGCGTTCGGCCAGCCGTTGGACTTCGTCGGCCACCACCGCAAAACCGCGCCCGGCGTCACCGGCCATGGAGGCCTGAATCGCAGCGTTAAGCGCAAGGATGTTGGTCTGGTCGGCAATGTCATCAATCAGGCTGACAATATCACCAATCTCCTGAGAGGACTCGCCGAGGCGCTTGATGCGCTTGGCGGTGTCCTGAATCTGTTCGCGAATGTTGTCCATGCCGTGGATGGTGTTGTGCACCACCTCGTTGCCCTTGTTGGCAATTTCCACCGAGCGCTCGGCCACCGCCGAGGACTCGGCGGCATTGGCCGAGACCTGATCGATGGACTGCGCCATGTCGTTGATCGCAGTGGAGGCTTCGCTGATCTGTTGCGCCTGATGTTCCGAGGCTTGCGCCAGGTGCATGGCGGTGGCCTGGGTTTCCTGCACGGCGGCAGCGACCTGGCCGGCGGTGAGGTTGATCGTTGCCACCAGATCACGCAGCTGATCCACGGAATAGTTGATCGAATCGGCGATGGTCCCGGTGAAGTCTTCGGTCACCGACGCCGTCACGGTCAGGTCGCCGTCGGCCAGGTCTTCGATTTCGTCGAGCAGGCGCATGATCGCGTTCTGGTTGCGTTCGTTCTTTTCAGCGGTTTCGCGCAACTGGCGATTGGTTTCGCGAACCATCACCAGGCCAATGAGAATGATCGACATCAGCGCCAGCAGGCCCAGCACGTAGCCGCCAATGGTGTCTATATCGCGCCCGCCGGCGAGGTTTTCGAACCCGATTGCCAGGTGCGAGGCTTCGTCGAGCAGGGTTTGCGAGAGGGTGAAAATGTTGCTTGCCGATTCGCGGACCTTGAACAGTTCCGGTGAGGTTTCGAGGATTTCATCCACCGAACCCGAGACGAATTCAAACAGTTCGGAGATCTCGATCAACCGGGCGCGGGCATCGTGGTCTTCGACCTGGCTGACCTTCAGCGCCGGATTGCCCTGCAGCATGCCCGTGAGCACCTGGCCGAAACGCGCGGCGTCGCGACCAAAAGCGTCGGCGGCCTGTTGCGAACTTTCGTCGCCGGACAGCACGGTGTTGACTGCACCGAGAATCCGCTCGGCCAACAGCGACTGACGCTGGGCCATCGCGACCTGAGCGGCCGGCGCACCCCGTTGCAGGAGGATTTCGACGACTTTTTCGTACTCGACCTGCAATTGCGGCACGGTTTCAGCGAGGGTGGCGGCGACTTGATGCAGCGACAAAACCGTCTGTTCGCTGGACAGAATGGCGTCGGTGTTTTTCAGCAGGCGTTCCCAGTCCAATTGCACCGCGCGCATTTCCGGACGCACGGTGGACGGGGCTGGCGGCAGGCCGGTGGAAGGGTCGCCTTTCTTCAGATACCCCCAGCGCTGGGCAAAATCGTTGCGTGCATCGCTGAGCAACTTGAACGCGGCAGCCTTGCCGGCGGCGGCTTCGGTGGCGTTTTTGGCAATGCGCTGGGACAGCACGCGCAGCTCGCCGGCGTGGCCGATGTATTGTTTATCGTACGTGGCTTGAGTGTTGAGGCGAGCGAAGTTGGCGAACAGCAGCATGATGAAAACAATCAGCGCGATGAACAGCGCGATGATCTGCGACCGGCTGCGCGACCCTTCTGGCTTGCCTGTTTTTGCTTTTATCATCGGTCCTCGCCTGTTAACCAACCTTCAGAACCCACCATAACCCCCTGTGGGAGCGGGCTTGCTCGCGAATGCGGTGTGTCATTCAGCATGACTGTCGACTGATACACCGCATTCGCGAGCAAGCCCGCTCCCACATTGGGTTGGTGTCGAACCAGTTACAGCGCTACGTGCATAAAGCTTTGTGACTGCGCCAACGCGAACGGGCTGAACACCTGCCAATTCTGCTCGCGCTGAAACCGGCCCTTGATGAACGGTGCAATCGGGTCATTCAACGCATCTACCGGCTCCAGACTGTCCTGAGCAAAGTGCTGAAGGCCGAAAACTTCATCGACCATCAACCCGGCAAACACGTCCTTGTGCTCCACCACCAGCACCCGCCGCTGTTTGCGCACCGCCGACAACTCGTGGCCAAGCTCTTTATCCGAAAAGAAGGCACACAAATCCATCATCGGCAGCAAGCGCCCGCGCAGGTTGGCCACGCCCTTGACCCAGGGTTTGACCCCCGGCAGTTGCGTGAACCGTGGTTCGTGCAGGACTTCGCTGACTTCGCCCATGGGCGCGACATACCAGTGCTCGCCCAGGCGAAAACCGATACCGCTCCAGCTGTCCTGCCGGGTCGGCTGCGATGGCAGATCCGCCGCCAGCAGACGACAGCGCTGGTCAATCTGCAGCAGCAGTTCGAAAGCCGTCAGCGACTCGGTCATGGCCGCACGATCAACCGGCCAGCACGTTGTTCAGGGTCTTGATCAGGGTGTCTTCGTCGACCGGTTTGGTCAGGTAATCCTTGGCGCCCTGGCGCGTGCCCCAGACCTTGTCGGTTTCCTGATCCTTGGTGGTGATGATGATCACCGGGATATGTCCGGTTTCCGGATCTTTGGTCAGCTGACGGGTTGCCTGGAAACCGTTGAGGCCGGGCATGACGATGTCCATCAGCACCGCGTCGGGTTTTTCCTGACGGGCGAGCGCCACGCCGTCGGCGCCGTTTTCGGCTTTCAATACTTCATGACCGTGCTTTTCCAGCATGCCGGTCAGTTTGTACATTTCAGTCGGCGAATCATCGACGATCAGAATACGTGCCATGGTTTTCCCCATTCTTCTTGTCGACGCCGGGCCCGCTGGCCGAGCGTCTCTGTGCGTGTCCTACTGCGGCAAAACAGCGGCGAAGCCCGGTACGTGGGCCTGGATCGCGTTCAGCAGTTCTTCCTTGCTGAAAGGCTTGGTCAAAAACTGGTCGGAGCCGACGATGCGCCCCTTGGCCTTGTCGAACAACCCGTCCTTGGACGACAGCATGATCACTGGCGTGGACTTGAACGCACTGTTGTTCTTGATCAAGGCGCAGGTCTGATAGCCATCCAGACGCGGCATCATGATGTCGACAAAGATGATGCCGGGATGATTGTCGGCAATCTTGGCCAGGGCATCGAAGCCGTCGATGGCCGTGATGACCTCACACCCCACGTTTTTCAACAGCGTTTCGGCGGTGCGGCGAATCGTCTTCGAATCGTCGATCACCATGACCTTCAAGGCGCTGGAATGCTGGTCCATAAATGCTCCACCGTCGCCTTTGCGAATCAAATTGTCCGTTTCCGATAACCGGAGGCTCGAAACCCTTGATGTTCAAGGGCCAGCATGACATGGCAGCCTTTTTAGCACAGTCTCCAAATGCAATCTATCGGGGGACTGGCGCGGTGGTTTTTCCTTGACCGGGAACACACACGGCGCCACTCTGACGCCACTTTTTTACGGCTCTTTGTAGGAGCGAGCTTGCTCGCGATGAACGTCAACGATGACGCGTGCTGGCTGGATAAGCGCGGTGTTCTGAAGTCCATCGCGAGCAAGCTTGCTCCTACGGAGAATCGAAATCGCCCCCAAATTCGAGGAAAAACCCATGAGCGTTCGCGTCGGGATTGTCATGGACCCTATCGCCAGCATCTCCTATAAAAAGGATAGCTCGCTGGCCATGCTGCTGGCCGCACAGAAGCGCGGCTGGGAACTGTTCTATATGGAACAGGGCGATCTGTACCAGGCCGAAGGTGAAGCGCGGGCGCGGATGCGGCCGCTGAAAGTCTTCGCCAACCCGGAAAAATGGTTCGAACTGGAAGCCGAGACCGACGCGCTGCTGAGTGATCTGGACGTGATCCTGATGCGCAAGGATCCGCCGTTCGACATGGAGTTCGTTTACTCCACTTACCTGCTCGAACAAGCCGAGCGCGCTGGCGTACTGGTGGTCAACAAGCCGCAAAGCCTGCGTGACTGCAACGAGAAACTGTTCGCCACGCTGTTCCCGCAGTGCACGCCGCCGACCATCGTCAGCCGTCGCCCGGACGTGCTGCGCGAGTTCGCCGATCATCACGGCGACGTGATCCTCAAGCCGCTGGACGGCATGGGCGGTTCTTCGATCTTTCGTCACACCGCCGGCCACCCGAACCTGTCGGTGATTCTCGAAACCCTGACCTTGCACGGCAAGCAGCAGATCATGATCCAGGGTTACCTGCCGGCCATCGTCGATGGCGACAAACGCATCCTGATGATCGACGGCGAGCCGGTGGATTACTGCCTGGCGCGTATTCCCGCCGCGGGCGAAACCCGTGGCAACCTCGCGGCCGGTGGTCGTGGCGAAGCCCGTCCGCTGACCGAGAAAGACCGCTGGATCGCCGCGCAAGTCGGCCCGACCCTGCGCGAGAAAGGCCTGCTGTTCGTTGGCCTGGACGTGATTGGCGAGCACCTGACGGAAATCAACGTCACCAGCCCGACCTGCATTCGCGAGATTGATAATGCGTTCGGCACGGACATCGGCGGGATGCTGATGGATGCCATCGATCAGAAGCTCAAGGCCCGTTGATATAGAACACCCAAGATGAAACCAACATTGCGTTATCATGCGCGGCCTGTGAAAAACGCGATGTTGGTTTTCTCGTCATGACCCTCCCGTCCGATCTGCCCGCAGAACTCGCCCACCGTGGCGTGCGCCCGGCCGATCGCCTCGGATTTACCCTGTTTCTCGCGGCGTTGATTCACCTGGCCTTGCTGCTGGGCGTTGGGTTCACGATGGTTGAACCCAAGCAAATCAGCAAAACCCTGGAAATTACCCTCGCCACCTTCAAAAGCGAAAAGAAGCCGGCGAAGGCCGATTTCCTCGCCCAGGAAAATCAGGAAGGCAGCGGCACCCTGGATAAAAAGGCGATCCCCAAGACCACCGAGGTCGCGCCGTTCCAGGACAACAAGGTGCAGAAAGTCACGCCACCGCCGGCCGCCAAGCCTGAAGTGCAGGAAGCGCCGCCCAAGACTGCCGTGACCACCGTCGCACCTAAGCCTAAGAAAGCCGCGGCCAAGACCGAAGAACCCAAACCCGTCACCAAACCCGCTGTCGCCGCGCCGACGTTCGACAGTGAACAGCTGTCCAGCGACATCGCCAGCCTGGAAGCGGAACTGGCCAACGAACAACAGCTGTACGCCAAGCGCCCGCGCATCCACCGCCTGAGCGCCGCCTCGACCATGCGTGACAAAGGCGCCTGGTATAAGGACGAATGGCGCAAGAAGGTCGAGCGCATCGGCAACCTCAATTACCCCGACGAAGCGCGGCGTCAACAGATTTACGGCAACTTGCGGTTGATGGTCTCGATCAACCGCGATGGTTCACTGTATGAAGTGTTGGTACTGGAGTCGTCCGGGCAACCGCTGCTCGATCAGGCCGCCCAGCGGATCGTCAGGCTGGCGGCACCGTTTGCACCGTTTACCGGGGATCTGTCGGATATCGACCGACTGGAAATTATTCGGACGTGGAAATTTGCGCGCGGGGACAGACTCTCCAGCAACTGACCACCACAAATCCCCTGTGGGAGCGGGCTTGCTCGCGAAAGCGGTCTTTCAGTAGACACCTCCGTTGAATGACACATTGCTTTCGCGAGCAAGCCCGCTCCCACATTTAATCTATGTCGTTGCCGAGATTTGCGGCATTTCCTATACATCCCCAGCTTGTCAGTTCGCCCCTCCAACGCCACACTAGCGCTCATGAAGAACGTCAGCCCCAGCTACCTCAAGCATCACTTCCTGATCGCCATGCCTCACATGGCCGACCCGAACTTTGCGCACACCTTGACCTACATCATCGAGCACACGGCCAATGGTGCCATGGGGCTGGTGGTCAACCGTCCGCAAGACCTGAACCTGGCCGATATCCTCGAGCAACTGCGCCCCGATATCGAACCGCCGATCCTCTGCCAGCATGTGCCGATTTTCATCGGCGGCCCGGTGCAAACCGATCGTGGCTTTGTTTTACACCCGTCGGGCAAGACGTTTCAGGCGACCGTTGATCTGGAAGATAACCTGTCCCTGTCCACGTCCCAGGATGTGCTGTTTGCCATCGCCGATGGCGTCGGCCCCGCCAAGAGTGTGATCACCCTGGGTTATGCCGGCTGGGAAGCCGGGCAACTTGAGGCCGAGCTGGCGCAGAATGCCTGGCTCACCTGCCCGTTCGACGCCGACATCCTGTTCAACACCAGCAGCGAACTGCGTCTCGAAGCGGCGGCCAAACACCTCGGCGTCAACCTCAGCCTGCTCACCAGCCAGGCGGGGCACGCCTGATGGCTCTGCGCCTGATCCTGGGGTTTGACTACGGCACCAAACAGATCGGCGTGGCGGTCGGCCAGGTGATTACCGGCCAGGCCCGCGAGCTGTGCACCTTGAAGGCTCAAAACGGAGTTCCCGACTGGAATCAGGTCGAAGCCCTCATTAAAGAGTGGAAACCTGACGCTGTCGTCGTCGGCCTGCCGCTGAATATGGACGGCACGCCGAGCGACATGTGCCTGCGGGCCGAGAAGTTCGCCCGCCGCCTCAACGGCCGCTACAACCTGCCCTTCTATACCCACGATGAACGCCTGACCACCTTCGAAGCCAAGGGCGAGCGGCGTGATCGTGGCGGGCAGAAAGGCAGTTACCGCGACAACCCGGTCGACGCCATCGCCGCCGCCCTGCTGCTGCAAGGCTGGCTCGACGAAAACACCGCACTGTTCGAATCCTGAAGAGCCGTAACAAGCGACTCTCTATAGCGACAACCCGAGCCACTCCAGCACCACCCGGCTCGGGCCCAAGAAGGAGCAACCATGAGCCTGCCCAATCCCGCCGAACTGATCAGCCAGATGGCGATCCGTCTCAAGGCACATCTGGAACACCGTGGCATCAGCGAACCGCGTTACATCGGTATTCGTACCGGTGGCGTCTGGGTCGCCCAGGCGTTGCTCGAGGAACTGGGCAGCGATGCGCCGCTCGGCACGCTGGACGTGTCCTTCTACCGCGACGATTTCAGCCAGAACGGCCTGCACCCGCAAGTGCGCCCCTCGGCGCTGCCGTTCGAGATCGAAGGCCAGGACCTGGTGTTGATCGACGACGTGCTGATGAGCGGCCGCACCATCCGCGCCGCCATGAACGAACTCTTCGACTACGGCCGTCCGGCCAGCGTAACGCTGGTGTGCCTGCTGGACCTGGACGCCGGCGAACTGCCGATCCGCCCGAATGTGGTTGGCGCGACCCTGTCGCTGGCGGCCCATGAGCGCGTGAAGCTGTCCGGCCCGGAACTCAAGCTCGAACTGCAAGACCTCGCCCTTTAATTCGCCCTATTGAGAGTCCCCCTCGCGATGACGCCTCTAGAAACCAAGCGCCCGCTGCAGCTCAATGATCAGGGCCAGCTGCGCCACTTCCTCTCGCTCGACGGTTTGCGCCGCGAGCTGCTGACGGAAATCCTCGACACCGCTGACTCGTTCCTCGAAGTCGGCGCCCGGGCGGTGAAGAAAGTCCCGTTGCTGCGCGGCAAGACCGTGTGCAACGTGTTCTTCGAGAACTCCACCCGCACCCGCACCACCTTCGAACTGGCGGCCCAGCGGCTGTCGGCGGACGTGATTACTTTGAACGTGTCCACCTCGTCGGCGAGCAAGGGCGAAACCCTGCTCGACACCCTGCGCAATCTGGAAGCGATGGCCGCCGACATGTTCGTCGTGCGTCACGGTGATTCCGGCGCCGCGCACTTCATCGCCGAACACGTGTGCCCGCAAGTGGCGATCATCAACGGCGGCGACGGCCGTCACGCCCACCCGACCCAGGGCATGCTCGACATGCTGACGATCCGTCGGCACAAGGGCGGTTTCGAAAACCTTTCCGTGGCCATCGTCGGCGACATCCTGCACTCGCGGGTTGCGCGCTCGAACATGCTCGCGCTGAAAACCCTTGGCTGCCCGGACATTCGCGTGATCGCGCCGAAGACCCTGCTGCCGATCGGCATCGAGCAATACGGCGTGAAGGTCTACACCAACATGACCGAAGGCCTGAAAGACGTCGATGTGGTGATCATGCTGCGCCTGCAACGTGAACGCATGACCGGCGGCCTGCTGCCAAGCGAAGGCGAGTTCTACCGCCTGTTCGGCCTGACCACCGCGCGCCTGGCCGGCGCCAAACCGGATTGCATCGTCATGCACCCTGGGCCGATCAACCGTGGCGTGGAAATCGAGTCGGCGGTGGCCGACGGCCCGCACTCGGTGATCCTCAACCAAGTGACCTACGGCATCGCCATTCGTATGGCTGTGTTGTCCATGGCCATGAGCGGGCAAACTGCCCAGCGCCAATTCGAGCAGGAGAACGCCCAGTGAAGCTCAGCATTCTCGGCGCCCGCGTGATCGATCCAGCCAGCGGCCTGGATCAAGTGACTGACATCCACATCGAAGCCTGCAAAATCATCGCCCTTGGCGCCGCACCGGCCGGTTTCGTCGCCGTCGACACCATTGAAGCCCAAGGCCTGGTGGCCGCCCCTGGCCTGGTTGACCTGAACGTCGCCCTGCGCGAGCCGGGTTACAGCCGCAAAGGCTCGATCGTCAGCGAAACCCGCGCTGCCGCTGCCGGTGGCGTGACCAGCCTGTGCTGCCCGCCAAAAACCAAACCGGTGCTGGACACCTCGGCCGTGGCCGAACTGATCCTCGACCGCGCCCGCGAGGCCGGCAACACCAAGGTTTTCCCGATCGGCGCGCTGAGCAAAGGTCTGGACGGTGAGCAACTGGCAGAGCTCGTTGCCTTGCGCGATGCCGGTTGCGTGGCCTTCGGCAACGGTCTGGAAAACTTCCGCAACACCCGCACGCTGTGCCGTGCGCTGGAGTACGCGGCGACGTTCGACCTGACGGTGATTTTCAACTCCCAGGACCATGATTTGGCCGAAGGTGGTTTGGCCCATGAAGGCCCGACCGCCAGTTTCCTCGGTTTGCCGGGCATCCCGGAAACCGCTGAAACCGTGGCTCTGGCGCGGGATCTGCTGCTGGTCGAGCAAAGCGGTGTGCGCGCACACTTCAGCCAGCTGACCAGCGCGCGCGGCGTGGCCCTGATTGCTCAGGCTCAGGCCCGTGGATTGCCGGTGACGGCTGATGTCGCGTTGTATCAGCTGATCCTGACCGATGAAGCGCTGATCGATTTCAGCAGCCTTTATCACGTGCAGCCACCGCTGCGCACCCGCGCCGACCGCGACGGCCTGCGTGAGGCGGTGAAGTCGGGTGTGGTGTCGGCCATCTCCAGCCATCACCAGCCACACGAACGGGACGCCAAACTCGCACCGTTCGGTGCGACTGAGCCGGGGATCAGCAGTGTCGAACTGCTGCTGCCGTTGGCGATGACGTTGGTCGAAGATGGTTTGCTGGATCTGCCGACGTTGCTGGCCCGTTTGAGTGCCGGACCTGCTGAAGCCTTGCGCTTGCCGGCGGGGAAACTGGCAGTGGGTGGGGCGGCGGATATCGTGCTGTTCGACCCGGCGGCTTCGACTGTGGCCGGTGAGACGTGGCTGTCCAAGGGTGAGAATTGCCCGTTCATTGGGCATAGCCTGCCGGGTGTGGTGCGTTACACCCTGGTGGATGGGCGGATCAGCCACCAGGCGTAACACTGTGGCGAGGGAGCTTGCTCCCGCTGGGCTGCGCAGCAGACCTGTTTTGGGGTCGCTTCGCGACCCAGCGGGAGCAAGCTCCCTCGCCACAACTTACTGAAAGGTGCCTCTGTTCTGGGCATTACGCACCGAAACCTGGTCATTCAGCGTCCAGAAGTCATACAAAACCCCCAGAAAGAACAACCCACCCGTCACCAGGTACAGCAAGCCGCTGATCCACTTCCCCTGATACATCCGGTGTACGCCGAACACCCCGAGAAACGTCAGCAGAATCCACGCAACGTTGTATTCGATAGCCCCGGCGGTAAAACGCAGGTCCGCTTCACGGTCCATGGCCGGGATCAGAAACAGGTCGATCAGCCAGCCGATGCCCAACAAACCGAAGGTGAAAAACCAGATCGTCCCGGTCACCGGTTTGCCGTAATAAAAGCGGTGAGCCCCGGTAAAACCGAAAATCCACAGCAGGTAACCGATCACTTTGCTGTGGGTATCTTGATGTGGAACGGGGTGTTGATAGGTGTTCATGAAGGACCTCGAATCACACGATAGATAAATATTCTTGAATTCTTTGTGACTTTTTTACAGGTGGCCGACGTATGGCAAATGCTACCTTGTGTCCCGTCAAACCCTTGTAGCAACTGACTTCTGTCAGACAATCGCGTCCATTTAACGCTTATTTGGTTCCGTTGCCCTCCGTTTGAATCGACCAACGGCCTCGGAAGGGACAAAAAAGCTGTTATAAAGTTTCGCGCTAACCTATATGAGCCTTGCCTAATGCGTCCATTTTTCAAGACATGGCTAACCATTTGCCTTTTGATGCCACTGGCCGCCCACGCCACCAATCGTGAGCAACGTCTTCCTAACGTTAATGGTTACACCCCGAAATCCCATGTTTCTGCTCCCTCGAGCAAAAACAAGCAAATCAAGCAATCGACTTCGCTGAGCAAAGCCAACAGCAAGCTTGTCCCGCCGATGGCGACCAAGGAAAGCAGCAACGTGCTGAGCCGCGCCGTCAACGTCCTCGGTACACCTTACCGTTGGGGCGGCAGCAGCCCAAGTAAAGGGTTTGATTGCAGTGGCCTGGTGAAATACGCGTTCAACGACGCCACGTTCGACCTGCCGCGCACCTCGAATGCCATGGCCAGCGGTCATGGCGAGAAAGTCGATCGCAAGGATCTGAAGCCCGGCGACCTGATTTTCTTCAACATCAAGAGCCGCCGGGTCAATCACGTCGCCATCTACCTGGGCAACGACCGCTTCATCCACGCCCCACGCCGTGGCAAGTCGGTGACCATCGACACCTTGAAGAAACCGTACTGGGAAAGCCACTACGTGGTTGCCAAGCGGGTTATGCCGAAAGAGAAGAACACCTTGCAGGTCGTTCAGCGCTGATCCGACACGACCCTCCAGAAGGCGGGCACTTGTGGCGAGGGAGCTTGCTCCCGCTGGAGTGCGCAGCGCTCCCGATTTTTTAGGGCCGCTTCGCAGCCCAGCGGGAGCAAGCTCCCTCGCCACAGTCCAGCATTTCCAACCCTCAGAAGTTATCCGGCGACCGCGCCTTCTCCCGCGCATGCTCGCGGGTGATCAAGCCTTTGGTCACCAAATCCTTCAAGCACATATCCAGCGTCTGCATCCCCAGACTCCCGCCGGTCTGAATCGACGAGTACATCTGCGCGACCTTGTCTTCGCGGATCAGGTTACGGATCGCCGATGTCCCCAACATGATCTCGTGCGCTGCAATGCGCCCACCGCCGATCTTCTTCACCAGCGTCTGCGACACTACCGCCAGCAATGATTCGGACAGCATCGAACGCACCATCGACTTCTCATCCCCCGGAAACACATCCACCACCCGGTCGATGGTTTTCGCCGCCGACGTGGTGTGCAGCGTGCCGAACACCAGGTGACCGGTCTCGGCAGCGGTCAGCGCCAGACGAATGGTCTCCAGATCCCGCAACTCCCCCACCAGAATCACATCCGGGTCCTCCCGCAGGGCCGAGCGCAGGGCCGTGGCGAAGCTGCGGGTATCGCGATGGACTTCGCGCTGATTAATCAGGCATTTGCGTGATTCGTGGACGAACTCGATCGGGTCTTCGATGGTAAGAATGTGGTGATGGCGATTGCTGTTCAGGTGATCGATCATCGCCGCCAGGGTGGTGGACTTGCCGGAACCGGTCGGGCCGGTCACCAGCACCAGGCCTCGGGGCGACTCGGTAATCTTGCGAAACACTTCCCCCATGCCCAGGTCGTCCATGCTCAGGACCTTGGACGGAATGGTCCGGAATACGGCGCCTGCACCACGATTCTGGTTGAAGGCGTTAACCCGAAAACGCGCCACGCCGGGTACTTCGAAGGAAAAGTCGGTTTCAAGATGCTTCTCGAAGTCCACCCGCTGGAGGTCGTTCATGATGTCGTAGATCAGCTCATGCACCTCCTTGTGGTCCAGAGCCGGCAGGTTGATGCGCCGCACATCGCCATCGACGCGAATCATCGGTGGCAGGCCTGCCGACAGGTGCAGGTCGGACGCTCCTTGTTTGGCGCTGAACGCCAAGAGTTCAGTGATATCCATAGCACTCCTCAATTCCAGTAGAATGCCGCCAACCTCAGACCCGCTGGCGCCTCTTGAATGTCCACGATAGCAGACAACTTTGCACTGGTTAGTTCACGCATCCGGGCTGCCGCCCTTGCCGTCCACCGTGACGAACACAGCGTCCAGCTATTGGCCGTGAGCAAAACCAAGCCCGCCGACGCCGTGCGTGAGGCCCACGCCGCCGGCCTGCGCGACTTTGGCGAGAATTACTTGCAGGAAGCCCTGGGCAAACAGCTCGAATTGGCCGACCTGCCCTTGATCTGGCACTTCATCGGCCCCATTCAATCGAACAAGACTCGCGCTATCGCCGAGCACTTCGCTTGGGTGCATTCCGTGGATCGTTTGAAAATCGCACAACGCCTGTCCGAACAACGTCCTGCCGATCTGCCGCCACTGAACATCTGCATCCAGGTCAATGTCAGCGGGGAAGCCAGCAAATCCGGCTGCACCCCGGCCGATTTGCCCGCCCTGGCCCACGCCATCAACGAACTGCCGCGCCTCAAGCTGCGCGGGCTGATGGCGATTCCCGAGCCGACTGAAGATCGCGCCGCCCAGGACGCTGCTTTTGCTGCCGTGCAAAGCCTGCAAGCCAGCCTGAACCTGCCGCTCGACACACTTTCCATGGGCATGAGCCATGACCTTGAGTCGGCCATCGCCATGGGCGCCACCTGGGTCCGCATCGGTACGGCCCTGTTTGGTGCCCGCGACTACGGTCAGCCATGAACAATGGCTGACAACACTCTTTATAAGGACCTGACATGAGCAAGACTCGTATTGCCTTTATCGGTGCCGGCAACATGGCCGCCAGCCTGATCGGCGGCCTGCGCGCCAATGGTCTGGACGCCGCGCAGATCCGCGCCAGCGATCCGGGCGTTGAAACCCGCGCCAAAGTGAACGCTGAACACGGCATCGAAGTATTCGCCGACAACGCTGAGGCCATTCAAGGCGCGGACGTCGTCGTGCTGGCGGTCAAACCCCAGGCGATGAAAGCCGTGTGCGAAGCGATTCGCCCAAGCTTGAAGCCAAATCAACTGGTGGTGTCCATCGCTGCCGGCATCACCTGCGCCAGCATGAACAACTGGCTCGGCGCCCAACCGATCGTGCGCTGCATGCCCAACACCCCGGCGCTGCTGCGTCAGGGCGTGAGCGGTTTGTTCGCCACCGCCGAGGTGACCGCAGAGCAACGCCAACAGGCTGAAGAACTGCTGTCGGCCGTCGGCATCGCCCTATGGTTGAACGAAGAACAGCAACTGGACGCGGTCACCGCCGTTTCCGGCTCGGGCCCTGCGTACTTCTTCCTGCTGATCGAAGCCATGACCGCCGCGGGCGTGAAGCTCGGCCTGCCGGCAGACATTGCTGCCCAGCTGACCCTGCAAACCGCATTGGGCGCCGCGCACATGGCGGTTTCCAGCGATGTCGACGCCGCTGAACTGCGTCGCCGCGTGACCTCGCCTGCGGGCACCACAGAAGCTGCAATCAAATCGTTCCAGGCTGGTGGCTTCGAAGCCCTGGTAGAAAAAGCACTTGGCGCCGCTGCGCACCGCTCGGCCGAGATGGCCGAACAACTGGGTCAATAAGGAGCCTTACATGATTGGATTGAACACTGCAGCGGTCTACGTGCTGCAAACCCTCGGCAGCCTGTACCTGCTGATCGTGCTGCTGCGCTTCGTTCTGCAACTGGTGCGCGCGAACTTCTACAACCCGTTGTGCCAGTTCGCTGTCAAGGCCACTCAGCCGCTGCTCAAGCCGCTGCGCCGGGTCATCCCGAGCATGTTCGGCCTGGACATGTCCTCGCTGGTGCTGGCGATTCTCGTGCAACTGGCGCTGATGGCCCTCACCCTGCTGCTGACCTACGGCACCACCGGCAACCCGCTGCAATTGCTGATCTGGTCGCTGATTGGCGTGACCGCGCTGTTCATGAAGATTTTCTTCTTTGCCCTGATCATCAGCGTGATCCTGTCCTGGGTCGCACCGGGCAGCCATAACCCTGGCGCCGAGCTGGTGAACCAGATCTGCGAGCCGGCCCTGGCGCCGTTCCGCAAGATCGTGCCGAACCTCGGCGGCCTGGATATCTCGCCGATCCTCGCGTTCATGGCGCTGAAGCTGATCGACATGCTGGTGATCAACAACCTCGCCGCGATGACGATGATGCCGGAAATCCTGCGCCTGCTGATCTGATCGGCAGGCTCACCGTGTCATCGTTTTTCGCGAGCAAGCCCGCTCCCACATTTTGAAATGCATCCCCCTGTGGGAGCGGGCTTGCTCGCGAATGCCGCACCTCGGTCTGACTGAATGAAATCAGGCCCGGCCTTTGCTTGCCGCTAACCCCACCGGTCTTTAGACTTACGCCTCATTTCAACGAGAGCAGGGTCGATGCCAACTGCCTTTCCCCCCGATTCTGTTGGTCTGGTGACGCCGCAAGTGGCGCACTTCAGCGAACCCCTGGCTCTGGCCTGCGGCCGCTCGCTCCCGGCCTATGACCTGATTTACGAAACCTACGGCACGCTGAACGCCACGGCGAGCAACGCCGTGCTGATCTGCCACGCCTTGTCCGGTCACCACCACGCTGCCGGTTTCCACAGCCCCGACGACCGCAAGCCCGGTTGGTGGGACAGCTGCATCGGTCCCGGCAAGCCGATCGACACCAGCAAGTTCTTCGTGGTCAGCCTGAACAACCTCGGCGGTTGCAACGGCTCCACCGGCCCGAGCAGCGTCAACCCGGAGACCGGTAAACCGTTCGGCGCCGATTTCCCGGTGCTGACCGTGGAAGACTGGGTGCACAGCCAGGCACGTCTGGCCGACCGGATCGGCATCAGCCAATGGGCAGCGGTCATTGGCGGCAGCCTCGGCGGCATGCAGGCGATGCAGTGGAGCATCACCTACCCCGATCGCATTCGTCACTGCCTGGCCATCGCCTCGGCACCGAAACTGTCGGCACAGAACATCGCTTTCAACGAAGTGGCGCGTCAGGCGATCCTCACCGACCCCGAGTTCCACGGCGGTTCGTTCCAGGAAGCGGGCGTGATCCCCAAGCGCGGCTTGATGCTGGCGCGGATGGTCGGGCACATCACTTACCTGTCCGACGATTCCATGGGTGAGAAATTTGGCCGTGGCCTCAAGAGCGAAAAGCTCAATTACGACTTCCACAGCGTCGAGTTCCAGGTTGAAAGCTACCTGCGTTATCAGGGCGAAGAGTTCTCCGGTCGTTTCGACGCCAACACCTATCTGCTGATGACCAAGGCACTGGATTACTTCGACCCGGCGGCGAATTTCGACGATGACCTGGCGAAAACCTTCGCCGGCGCCTCGGCCAAGTTCTGCGTGATGTCCTTCACCACCGACTGGCGCTTCTCCCCTGCCCGCTCGCGGGAACTGGTGGACGCGCTGATGGCGGCCAAGAAAGACGTCTGCTACCTCGAGATCGACGCTCCGCAAGGCCACGACGCCTTCCTGATTCCGATCCCGCGCTATTTGCAGGCGTTCAGCAATTACATGAACCGCATTACGTTGTGAGAAAGCCATGAGAGCTGATCTGGAAATCATCCAGGAATGGATCCCCGCCGGCAGCCGCGTGCTCGACCTCGGTTGCGGTGACGGCGAGCTGCTGACGTGGCTGCGGGACAACAAGCAAGTCACCGGTTACGGCCTGGAAAACGACCCGGACAACATCGCCGAGTGTGTGGCCAAGGGCATCAACGTGATCGAGCAGGATCTGGACAAGGGCCTCGGCAACTTTGCCAGCAACAGTTTCGACATCGTGGTCATGACTCAGGCGCTGCAAGCCGTGCATTACCCGGACAAGATCCTCGACGAAATGCTGCGGGTCGGTCGCCAATGCATCATCACCTTCCCCAACTTCGGTCACTGGCGCTGCCGCTGGTACCTGGCGAGCAAGGGCCGGATGCCGGTGTCCGAGTTTCTGCCGTACACCTGGTACAACACGCCGAACATCCACTTCTGCACCTTCGAAGACTTTGAAGCACTTTGCCGCGAACGTGAAGCCAAGGTCATTGATCGGCTTGCCGTGGATCAACAGCATCGGCACGGGTGGGCCAGTAAGCTTTGGCCTAATCTGTTAGGTGAGATCGGTATCTACCGCGTCAGCAGCCCGGGGCTGCAAGACCACAAGGTCGCGGTCTGAACCACGATATTCCAAGGAGAACGATCATGGGTCGTCTAGCGCTGTTTTTACTCACTGCCTGCCTGAGCGTCACCGCCATGGCCGCCGATGCCATCAAAGGTGACCGTCAGGAAAAATTCGGCGATGTGACGGTGCATTACAACACCTTCAACTCCACGTTCCTGACACCCGACATCGCCAAAGCCGCGGAACTCACCCGCAGCAAGAATAAAGGCGTGATCAACATTTCGGTGCTCAAGGACGGCAAGCCGCAGATGGCTCAAGTGAGCGGCTCGGTCAAAGACCTGACCAGCCAGACCGTGCCACTGAAATTCAAACAGATCACCGAACAAGGCGCGATCTACTACATCGCCCAGTTCCCGGTCGATCAACAGGAAGTCCGCACCTTCGAGATCACGGTGCAGAACGGCGATAAAACCAACACCATCAATTTCAACCAAGAGCTTTTCCCCGGCGAATGATGAACTTCACGCAACTCGTACTGGCCAGCCACAACGCCGGCAAACTCAAGGAACTCCAGGCCATGCTCGGCGGCTCGGTGCAACTGCGCTCGATCGGCGAGTTCAGCAGCGTCGAGCCTGAAGAAACCGGCCTGTCATTCGTCGAGAACGCCATCCTCAAGGCCCGCAATGCCGCGCGCATTTCCGGCCTGCCGGCGCTGGCCGACGATTCCGGGCTAGCGGTTGATTTCCTCGGTGGTGCGCCGGGGATCTACTCGGCACGTTATGCCGATGGCCAGGGCGATGCGGCGAACAACGCCAAGCTGCTCGACGCCTTGAAAGACGTGCCGGAAGCCGAGCGCGGTGCGCAGTTCGTCTGCGTTCTGGCGCTGGTGCGTCACGCCGACGATCCATTGCCGATCCTCTGCGAAGGTCTTTGGCACGGGCGCATCCTGACCCAGGCCAGCGGTGAACACGGGTTTGGCTACGACCCGCTGTTCTGGGTGCCGTCGCGCGATTGCTCCAGCGCCGAGCTAAGCCCGAACGAAAAGAACCTCATCAGCCACCGCGCCCGTGCAATGGATCTGCTGCGCCAGCGTCTAGGCCTGATATGACCCATGAATCATCCGCGTCACCGCTGATCTTCGGCGGTGCCGCACAATCGCCTCGGGCCGCACTGCCAACGCTGCCGCCCCTGGCGCTGTACATCCACATCCCGTGGTGTGTGCGCAAATGCCCTTATTGCGACTTCAACTC
Organism: Pseudomonas sp. LBUM1670; assembly: GCF_059695695.1. Classification (NCBI taxonomy): domain Bacteria; kingdom Pseudomonadati; phylum Pseudomonadota; class Gammaproteobacteria; order Pseudomonadales; family Pseudomonadaceae; genus Pseudomonas; species Pseudomonas sp. LBUM1670. The sequence continues at coordinate 5,422,111 of NZ_CP166783.1, forward strand.
CCACACGGCCAGCCCGGTGCTGCCGGAGCAGGAATACGTCGACGCCTTGCTGGCCGATCTCGATCAGGACCTGCACACGGTCTACGGTCGCGAGCTGAGCTCGATCTTCTTTGGTGGCGGCACGCCGAGCCTGTTCAGCGCCGAGGCCTTGGGCCGCTTGCTCAAAGGCGTTGAGCAGCGCATTCCGTTTGCCAGTGACATCGAAATCACCCTGGAAGCCAATCCGGGGACGTTCGAGCAAGAGAAGTTCGTCGCTTACCGCGCATTGGGCATCAATCGACTGTCGATCGGCATCCAGAGCTTTCAGGAAGAGAAACTCAAGGCGCTGGGGCGGATTCACAATGGCGATGAAGCGGTGCGAGCCGCCGGCATGGCGCGTCAGGCCGGGTTCGATAACTTCAACCTCGACTTGATGCATGGTTTGCCCGATCAGTCGCTGGACGATGCGTTGAGCGACCTGCGCCAGGCCATCGCCCTGAAACCGACCCACTTGTCCTGGTATCAGCTGACGCTGGAGCCGAACACGGTGTTCTGGAACCAGCCGCCGACGCTGCCGGAAGACGACACGCTGTGGGACATTCAGGAAGCCGGTCAGGCGCTGCTCGCCGAACACGGTTACGCGCAATACGAAGTCTCGGCCTATGCCCGGCCCGGTCGCCCGGCGCGGCATAACCTCAACTACTGGAGTTTTGGCGACTTCATCGGCATCGGCGCCGGCGCCCACGGCAAGCTCAGTCACCCGGACGGGCGCATCGTGCGCACCTGGAAGACACGCCTGCCGAAGGACTACCTCAACCCGGCGAAAAGCTTCAAGGCTGGCGAGAAGGCACTGACCAATGAAGAATTGCCGTTCGAATTCCTGATGAACGCTTTGCGCCTGACTGATGGCGTCGAATCGCGGCTGTACCCGGAGCGCACCGGGCTGAGCCTGGAAAGCCTCGCCGAAGGCCGCCTCGACGCCGAACAAAGCGGCCTGTTGCAGGTCGAACCGTCACGTCTGGCGGCCACCGAGCGCGGGCAACTGTTCCTCAATGACTTGCTGCAAAAATTTCTGAGCTGATTTTCAGCCTTAAGGGAAAACCAATGGATTTGATATTCGACCTGCTCGCCACCGCCTCCCGCTGGAGCCGCAGCAACCTGTCGGAAATCTCACTGGCACTGGTGGGCTGCCTGCTGGTGCTGTTCGGCGCGGACATCAAAGGCTGGGTCGACCAACGCCTGGGCAGCATCGCCGGCGCGTTGCGCGTCCCGCTGATGGCCCTGCTGTGCATGGTCGGCAGCGGCGTCGCGCTGATCTACGCCACACCGTGGATCGTTCGTGGTTTGAGCCAGTTCAACAACTACAGTTTGGCGCCGGTGTTGTTGGTGGTGTTGGTGTTGATTGGCGTCGTCGCCGACCGCCGTTAAATCTCGAAAACACCCCAAAACAAATGTGGGAGCGGGCTTGCTCGCGAAGGCGGTGTGTCAGGCAACATTAACGTCGACTGACACTCCCTCTTCGCGAGCAAGCCCGCTCCCACATTTTTGTATTGCGTAGGGTTTAGGACTGTTTCTCGAACTTCAGGTCCCAAACGCCATGCCCAAGACGTTCGCCACGGCGTTCGAACTTGGTGATCGGGCGCTCGGCCGGGCGCGGAACGCACTTGCCGTCTTCGGCCAGGTTGCGATAGCCCGGCGCAACGTTCATCACTTCCAGCATGTACTCGGCGTACGGTTCCCAGTCGGTGGCCATGTGCAGCACACCGCCGACCTTCAACTTGCTGCGCACCAGCTCAGCGAACGACGCCTGAACGATACGGCGCTTGTGATGACGGCTCTTGTGCCACGGGTCCGGGAAAAACAGCATCAGGCGATCGAGGCTGTTGTCGGCCACGCAACGGTTGAGCACTTCGATCGCGTCGCAATCGTAGACCCGCAGGTTGGTCAGGCCCTGAGTCAGCACGCCGTTAAGCAGCGCGCCAACACCCGGACGGTGAACTTCCACGCCAATGAAATCCTGTTCCGGCGAGGCCGCTGCCATTTCCAGCAGCGAATGGCCCATGCCGAAACCGATTTCCAGCGAGCGCGGTGCCGAGCGACCGAACACCTGGTCGTAATCCACCGGCGCATCGGCCAATGGCAGCACGAACAGCGGCGTGCCCTGGTCCAGGCCGCGTTGCTGACCTTCGGTCATGCGACCGGCGCGCATCACGAAACTCTTGATGCGGCGGTGTTGGCGCTCGTCGCCTTCTTCCGTCTGGATTGGCGTGTCGTTTGATTCAGTCATCAATGGCTCTTACTTGATCAGACCATCCAGCGGCGAAGAGGCGCTGGCATAGAGTTTTTTCGGCATGCGGCCGGCGAGGTAGGCCAGGCGGCCCGCAACGATGGCGTGTTTCATGGCTTCAGCCATCATGATCGGCCGCTGGGCATTGGCGATGGCCGAGTTCATCAGCACCGCTTCGCAACCCAGCTCCATGGCGATGGTGGCATCGGAAGCCGTACCAACCCCGGCATCCACCAGCACGGGAATCTTGGCTTCTTCGAGGATGATCTGCAGGTTGTACGGGTTGCAGATCCCCAGGCCCGTGCCGATCAGACCGGCCAGCGGCATGACCGCGATGCAGCCGATTTCCGCCAGTTGACGGGCAATGATCGGGTCATCGCTGGTGTAAACCATCACGTCGAAGCCTTCCTTGACCAGCACTTCGGCGGCCTTGAGGGTTTCGATGACGTTGGGGAACAGGGTTTTCTGGTCCGCCAGCACTTCCAGCTTCACCAGGTTGTGGCCATCGAGCAGCTCACGGGCCAGGCGGCAGGTGCGCACGGCTTCGATGGCGTCGTAGCAACCGGCGGTGTTCGGCAGGATGGTGTAGCGATCCGGCGGCAGGATATCGAGCAGGTTCGGTTCGCCCGGGTTCTGGCCGATGTTGGTCCGGCGCACGGCGACAGTGACGATCTCGGCGCCCGATGCTTCGATGGCCAGGCGGGTTTCTTCCATGTCGCGGTATTTGCCGGTGCCTACCAGCAAACGCGACTGGTAAGTACGACCGGCCAGGACGAAGGGCTTGTCGCTACGAACGATGCTCATGGGAAATCCTCTGTTGGGGTGAGGTTCTTGCAGAATTCTGTGCCCTTATGGGCCCGGCGACTAGCCGCCGCCGATGGCGTGAACCACTTCGACGGAATCGCCGTCGTTCAATGTGGTTTCCGCATGCTGACTGCGCGGGACGATATCCAGATTGAGTTCGACCGCCACCCGGCGTCCGGTCAGTTCCAGACGGGTCAGCAGGGCCGCAACGGTTTCACCGTCGGGCAGTTCAAGGGATTCGCCGTTCAACTGAATGCGCATGCCGAATGCCGCCATCATTTTTAGGGGCAGGCATTCTAGCCCGATCAGTCAGGCTGACCCAAGCCATTCGTCTTGAAACACAATCCCTGTAGGAGCGAGGCTTGCCCGCGAAAGCGTAGTGTCAGTCGATGATGATGGTGACTGACACTACGCCTTCGCGGGCAAGCCTCGCTCCTACAAGGTCAGTTCAGTCGCCAGGCAGCAAGGCCCAGGCAGAGCCAACCGACCAGGAATGCCAAGCCACCGAATGGCGTGATGATCCCGAGCTTGCTGACGCCGGTCAGGCTCAACACATACAGACTGCCGGAAAACAGCAGGATGCCGATGACAAACGAGGCGCCGGCCCAAGTGATCAGCCGACCCGGAATCTGTGTGGCCAGCAGCGCAACACCCAGCAATGCCAAGGTGTGAACCAATTGGTAGGTGACACCGGTGTGGAAGATCGCCAGGTATTCAGGCGTCAGCCGGTTTTTCAGGCCATGGGCGGCGAACGCGCCAAGGGCAACGCCGGTGAAACCGAAGAAAGCGGCCAGCATCAGAAAGCCACGCAGCATGAAGAACTCCAGTCAGACTCGATCAACAGGGTCTGTATAATGGCCCGCTCAACGGGTTCGGCCAAGCCATCTCTATGCTGCGTTTATTTTTGCGACGATTCACGAAGGCCCTGCTCTGGTTCGCGGGTGGCAGCGTATTGCTGGTGCTGATTTTTCGCGTGGTGCCGCCACCGGGCACGACGCTGATGGTCGAGCGCAAGGTCGAATCCTGGTTCGACGGTAAGCCGATTGACCTGCAACGCACCTGGAAACCCTGGGATGAAATCTCCGATGACCTGAAAGTCGCAGTGATTGCCGGCGAGGATCAGAAATTTCCGGAGCATTGGGGTTTTGACCTGGGTGCGATCCGCGCCGCACTGGCCCACAACGAGCTGGGTGGTTCGGTTCGCGGCGCCAGTACATTGAGCCAGCAAGTCTCGAAGAACCTGTTTTTGTGGTCGGGGCGCAGCTGGTTGCGCAAAGGGCTTGAAGCCTGGTTTACCGGGCTGATCGAGGTGCTTTGGCCCAAGCAGCGGATTCTTGAGGTTTACCTGAACAGCGTCGAGTGGGATGACGGGGTGTTTGGCGCGGAAGCGGCGGCCCGGCATCACTTTGGGGTAAGCGCTAAAGGCCTTAGTCGTCAGCAATCGAGCCTGCTTGCCGCCGTGTTGCCAAACCCGCGAGTGTGGAGTGCTAGCCATCCGACCAACTACGTTGCGCGACGAGCCGGGTGGATTCGGCAGCAGATGAGCCAATTGGGTGGCGACAGCTATCTGCTGGGGCTTAATGACTCACGCCGGGCGCCGTGGGCTCAATGAATTGAAGCGATCCCTGTAGGAGCGAGGCTTGCCCGCGAAGGCGATGTATCAGCCACCATCTTCATCGGCTGACACACCGCCTTCGCGGGCAAGCCTCGCTCCTACAGGGGGTCGATGTGATGCGGGAATAGCTCGCACACACAAAAACGCCCCGATCAATGATCGGGGCGTTTTTTTATTGCCTTCGCGCAGTTTAAGCGGCGATCGACAACTTGAGCTTGTTCATCGCACTCTTCTCGAGCTGACGAATACGCTCGGCCGACACGTTGTACTTCTGCGCCAGGTCGTGCAGCGTGGCTTTCTCTTCAGCCAACCAGCGCTGATAAAGGATGTCACGGCTGCGGTCGTCCAGCACTTCCAGCGCTTCGTGCAGGTTGTGATTGGAGTTGTCGCTCCAGTCGGCGTCTTCCAGTTGACGGGCCGGGTCGTACCGGTGGTCTTCCAGATAGTTGGCCGGCGACTGGAAAGCGCTGTCGTCGTCCGCTTCTGCGGCCGGGTCGAAGGCCATGTCATGGCCGGTCAGGCGACTTTCCATCTCGCGCACTTCCCGCGGCTCTACGCCGAGGCTTTCCGCCACACGGTGGACTTCCTCGTTGTTCAGCCACGCCAGACGCTTCTTCTGGCTGCGCAGGTTGAAGAACAGCTTGCGCTGGGCCTTGGTGGTCGCGACTTTCACGATGCGCCAGTTGCGCAGGATGAATTCGTGGATTTCCGCCTTGATCCAGTGCACAGCGAACGAAACCAGACGCACGCCCATTTCCGGGTTGAAGCGCTTCACGGCCTTCATCAGGCCGACGTTGCCTTCCTGGATCAGGTCAGCCTGAGCCAGACCGTAGCCGGAATAGCTACGGGCGATATGTACGACAAAACGCAGGTGGGCGAGCACCATCTGCCGAGCCGCCCCCAAATCCTGCTCATAATAGAGACTCTCGGCCAGTTCACGCTCCTGCTCCGGCGTCAGCAAAGGAATGCTGTTCACGGTGTGCACATAGGCCTCCAGGTTCGCACCCGGGACCAGAGCATATGCAGGTTGCAAAGAATTGGTCATACGAAAAAACCTCCCACTTACAAACTCGTGCAGTTCAGCACTGCGAAAATTGACCGGAAACCGAAAGACAAGTTCCCAAAAACGCTGAAAGGTCAATACGAGCAAAATGATACTACTTAGGCGCAAGCTCCCTCAGGTGGCGTGCGACTGCAATCCATGCACCGATATACCCCAACAGCACCGCGCCAAGCAAGAGCGACAGACCGTCGGCAACCGGCACTCCGGCCAGCGCAAAATCACTGCCGTACAAACCGGCCAGCCCGACTACTGCGTCGTTCAGCCAGTCCAGGCCGAACGCCAATACACCCCAGGAAAGCATCCCCGCACCGAAGCCATACAACGCGCCCATATACAGAAAGGGCCTGCGCACATAGCTGTCAGTGCCGCCGACGAGTTTAATCACTTCTATCTCTGTGCGGCGGTTTTCAATATGAAGACGAATGGTATTGCCTATCACCAAAAGTAATGCAGAAACCAGAAGCACGGTCAGACCGAAGACAAAACGGTCGCCCAGCTTGAGGATGGCTGCCAGACGCTCGACCCAGACTAGATCAAGTTGTGCCTGTTGTACCTTCGGCAGCTCGGAAAGTTTTTGTCGTAATGCTTCAAGCGCGGGCTTGTCGACTTCGTTCGGGGTCACCAGTACCACGCCTGGCAGCGGGTTTTCCGGCAGCTCCTTCAGCGCCTCGCCCAGACCGGACTGCTGCTGAAACTCTTCCAGCGCCTGATCGCGGCCGACATATTCAGCATCGGCCACGCCCGGAATGCCTTTGATCTGGTCGCGCAACGACTCGCCTTCAGTCGGGCTGGCCTCGAGTTGCAGGTACAGGGAAATCTGCGCCGCACGCTGCCAGGAACCGCCAAGACGCTCGACGTTACTTAGCAAAAGTGACAGGCCCATCGGCAAACTCAGGGCCACCGCCATCACCATGCAGGTGAAGAAACTGCCGATGGGCTGCTTGCCCAAGCGACGCAAACTGTCCAGCAGACTGGCGCGATGGCTTTCGACCCAGGCGCGAAACAGCGTGGCGAAGTCCGGACCGTCGTCATCGTCGTGCTTTTTCTTCTGCGGTTGCGGATCGGCGGCTTTCGGCGCCACGCGCTCGGAGACTTTAGGGCTGCGTGTCGCACTCATACGCCCGCCTCCCCGTCGCCGATCAGTCGGCCGCGTTGCAGGGTCAGCATGCGATGGCGCATGCGAGCGATCAGGGCCAGGTCGTGACTGGCGATCAGCACGCTGGTGCCCAGACGGTTGATGTCTTCGAAAACGCCCATGATCTCGGCGGCCAGACGCGGGTCGAGGTTACCGGTCGGCTCATCCGCCAGCAGCAAGGCCGGGCGGTGAACAATGGCGCGAGCGATGCCGACGCGCTGTTGCTGGCCGGTGGACAGGTCGCCGGGGTACAGATCGGTTTTATCCGACAGCGCCACGCGCTCAAGCGCAGAATCCACGCGCTTGACGATCTCGGCCTTCGACAGGCCAAGGATCTGCAACGGCAGCGCGACGTTGTTGAACACCGTGCGATCGAACAGCAACTGGTGATTCTGGAACACCACACCGATCTGCCGGCGCAGGTAAGGAATCTGCGCATTGCTGATGGTGGCCAGGTCCTGGCCGGCCAGCAGCAATTTGCCGGTGGTCGGACGCTCCATCGCCAGCAGCAGCCGCAACAAGGTGCTTTTACCGGCGCCAGAGTGGCCGGTGACAAACAAGAATTCGCCCCGACGGACTCGAAAGCTCAGCTCATGCAAGCCGACGTGACCGTTCGGGTAGCGTTTACCGACCTGTTCGAAACGAATCATGAACGCTCCCGCTCGGCAAACAATGCCTGGACAAAGGGTTCTGCCTCAAAAGTACGCAAGTCATCGATGCCTTCACCGACGCCGATGTAGCGAATCGGCAGGCCAAACTGCTTGGCCAGGGCGAAAATTACCCCGCCCTTGGCGGTGCCGTCGAGCTTGGTCAGCGCCAGACCGGTCAGTTCGACGGTCTGGTTGAATTGCTTGGCCTGGTTGATCGCGTTCTGACCGGTGCCGGCATCGAGCACCAACAGCACTTCATGCGGTGCGTCGGCGTCGAGTTTGCCGATCACCCGGCGAACCTTCTTCAACTCTTCCATCAGATTGTCTTTGGTGTGCAGACGACCGGCGGTGTCAGCGATCAACACGTCAATGCCGCGCGCCTTGGCGGCCTGCACGGCGTCGAAGATCACCGAAGCCGAGTCGGCGCCGGTGTGCTGGGCGATCACCGGAATCTTGTTGCGCTCGCCCCAGACCTGCAATTGCTCGACCGCCGCGGCACGGAAGGTGTCTCCCGCCGCGAGCATGACTTTCTTGCCTTCGAGTTGCAGTTTCTTCGCCAGTTTACCGATGGTGGTGGTCTTGCCGGCGCCATTGACGCCGACGACCAGAATCACGAACGGCTTGTTCTGCGAGGTGATTTTGAGCGGCTGCTCGACGGGTTTGAGCATTGCAGCCAGTTCAGCCTGCAAGGACTTGTACAGCGCGTCGGCGTCGGCCAGTTCCTTGCGGGCGACCTTTTGGGTCAGGCGCTGGACGATCACCGAAGTCGCTTCGACACCGACGTCGGCCGTCAGCAAACGGGTTTCGATGTCTTCAAGCAGCTCGTCATCAATGATTTTCTTGCCGAGAAACAGGCTGGCCATGCCTTCGCCGATGCTGGCGCTGGTCTTGGACAGGCCTTGCTTGAGGCGGGCGAAGAAACCGGCTTTGGATTCTTCAGTGCGCGCCGGTTCTGCGGGAGTTTCGACCGGCGCGACCGGCGCGGTGGCAACGGGAGCGACGACCGGCACGACCGGCGCGGCAGCAACAGGAGCGACGACCGGCACGACCGGCGCGGCAGCAACAGGAGCGACGACCGGCACGACCGGCGCGGCAGCAACAGGAGCGACGACCGGCACGACCGGCGCGGCAGCAACAGGAGCGACGACCGGCACGACCGGCGCGGCAGCAACAGGAGCGACGACCGGCACGACCGGCGCGGCAGCAACAGGAGCGACGACCGGCACGACCGGCGCGGCAGCAACAGGAGCGACGACCGGCGCAGGCTCTGGCGCATGAACAACCGGAGCAACCGGAGCAACCGGAGCAACCGGAGCAACGAATACAGGAATCACAGGTTCGGGAACAACCGGCGCAGGCTCGGCCATAACAACCGGCTCAACCACCGGAGCCGGAATCGGCTCAGGCGCAAACGCAGTCGGCGCCGGAATCGGCGGTGTAACGTGCGGCACCAGCTCGTCTTCGACCAGCGCCACCGGCTCTTCCGCCACCGGCAAGGTCAGCCACGGCTCAACGGCTGGCGTCAGTGGCTGTTCAACCACGACTTCGGGTTCAGCCTCAACCACGGGTTGCAGCACCGGTTCGGCAATCGGCAAGACAATCGGCGCCAGCGCTTCTTCTATTACAGGCGCCGGGGTTGGCTCAGGAAGTGGCTGTGGCTGTTCGACGACGGTTTCCTGCGGCTTTTTGCGCAGCCATCCGAACAGGCTTTTCTTCTCGCCAGCCGCAGCTGGGGCTTTCTTGTCGTCGTTGGAACCAAACATGGAGGACGGCTATCTCACAGTAGCGACGCGCCAAGGGCGCCCCGGCAAATAAATATTCGATGCAGAACAGACTGCGATTGACCCAGCTTGTTCACGCGCAACATTTTCTGGAGGTGCAAACGGCACCTTACAAAAACGATTTCACGAAGGACTGAAGCGGCAAAATCGGCGAAAAAGCAGAGTTTAGTTGATAAACCACAGCCTTCTGCCGCAAACCCATTCAACCTGATCAGACGCAAAGGCCTGATAGGCGTGGCCGCCAGTAAAACGGATCAGTATCCTAGCACCCTCTCGCCCGCCGACGCTAAGACCAAGCGGGCAGCTCAACAGGTTTAAAAAACGAATGAATGCTCTAGCCCGCCGCGCTGCAGGCCTGCTGCTCAGCACAGTTTGTCTGCCACTTTCAGCCCTCGCTGCCGACCCGCAACCCACCCATGAATTCACCCTCGACAACGGCCTGAAGGTCGTCGTGCGCGAAGACCATCGTGCGCCGGTGGTGGTTTCCCAGGTCTGGTACAAGGTCGGCTCCAGCTACGAGACGCCGGGACAGACCGGCTTGTCCCACGCCCTGGAACACATGATGTTCAAGGGTAGCGAGAAAGTCGGCCCCGGCGAAGCCTCGCTGATCCTGCGCGACCTCGGCGCCGAAGAGAACGCCTTCACCAGCGACGACTTCACCGCTTACTACCAAGTGCTGGCCCGCGACCGTCTGGGCGTGGCCTTCGAACTGGAAGCAGACCGCATGGCCAGCCTGCGCCTGCCGGCCGACGAGTTCGCCCGCGAGATCGAAGTCATTAAGGAAGAACGTCGTCTGCGCACTGACGACAAGCCGATGTCCAAGGCCTACGAGCGCTACAAGGCCATGGCCTACCCGGCCAGCGGTTACCACACGCCGACCATCGGCTGGATGGCTGACCTGGACCGCATGAAAGTCGAAGAACTGCGCCACTGGTACCAATCCTGGTACGTACCGAACAACGCCACGCTGGTGGTCGTCGGCGACGTAACACCGGACGAGGTCAAAACCCTGGCCCAGCGCTACTTCGGCCCGATCGCCAAGCGTGACGTGCCGCCGGCGAAAATCCCGATGGAACTGGCCGAACCCGGCGAGCGCCAGATCACGCTGCACGTTCAGACGCAATTGCCGAGCCTGATGCTGGGCTTCAACGTACCGAGCATCGCCACCGCCGAAGACAAGCGGTCGGTCCACGCTTTGCGCCTGATCTCGGCCCTGCTCGACGGCGGCTACAGCGGACGCATCCCGACACAACTGGAACGCGGTGAAGAACTGGTGTCCGGCGGCTCGTCGAGCTACGACGCCTACACCCGTGGCGACAGCCTGTTCACCCTGTCGGCAACGCCGAACACCCAGAAAAACAAAACCATGGCCCAGGCCGAAGCCGGTCTGTGGAAGCTGCTCGATCAGCTAAAAACCACTGCCCCGTCGACCGAAGAACTTGAACGCGTCCGCGCACAAGTCATCGCCGGTCTGGTTTACGAGCGTGACTCGATCACCAGCCAGGCGACCGCCATCGGCCAACTGGAAACCGTCGGCCTGTCGTGGAAACTGATGGACACCGAACTGGCCGAACTGGAAAGCGTAACGCCGGAAGACATCCAGAAAGCCGCCAAGCTGTATTTCACCCGCGAACGTCTCAGCGTCGCCCATGTCCTGCCACTGGAGACGACTCATGAGTGAGTGTAAAAAATCCCGTTGGGCCTTGATTGGCCTGATTGCTGTCGCATTGATCGGATCCGCGGCCTTCTATTTCCTGAAGACCGGCGAGTCCAACGCCAGCGAAGCCCTCGACAAGGCCAAATCCAGCCAGAAGCTGCAATCGCTGGCCGAGCTCGACGGCAAGGCACCGAGTCGCCGCTCGCTCAACGTGCAGACCTGGAACACCGTCGAAGGCGCCAAGGTGCTGTTCGTCGAAGCCCGCGAGTTGCCGATGTTCGACATGCGCCTGATTTTCGCCGCCGGCAGCAGCCAGGACGGTGATGCGCCAGGTTTGGCGGTACTGACCAACGCGATGCTCAATGAAGGTGTGGCCGGCAAAGATGTCGGCGCCATCGCTCAGGGTTTCGAAGGCCTGGGCGCCGACTTCGGCAACGGTGCGTTCAAGGACATGGCGCTGGCGTCGCTGCGCAGCCTCAGTGCCGCCGACAAACGCGAGCCCGCGCTGAAACTGTTCTCTGAAGTCGTCGGCAAACCGACCTTCCCCGCCGATTCGTTTGCGCGCATCAAGAACCAGATGCTTGCCGGCTTCGAATACCAGAAACAGAACCCCGGCAAACTGGCCAGCATCGAGCTGATGAATCGCTTGTACGGCGATCACCCGTACGCGCATTCCAGCGACGGCACGGCGAAAACCGTTCCAGCGATTACCGTGGCTCAACTGAAGGCTTTCCATGAGAAAGCCTACGCCGCCAGCAACGTGGTGATTGCGCTGGTGGGCGATCTTTCTCGTGCCGAGGCCGAGGCGATTGCTACGCAAGTTTCCAGCGCGCTGCCAAAAGGCCCTGCGCTGGCGAAACTGCCGCAACCGGTCGAGCCGAAAGCCAGCATCGGCCACATCGAGTTTCCGTCCAAGCAGACCAACCTGATGCTGGCGCAACTGGGCATCGACCGCGACGACCCGGATTACGCCGCCCTGTCCATGGGCAACCAGATCCTCGGCGGCGGTGGCTTCGGCACCCGTTTGATGAGCGAAGTGCGCGAGAAGCGGGGCCTGACGTATGGCGTGTATTCGGGCTTTACCCCGATGCAGGCGCGCGGCCCGTTCATGATCAATCTGCAAACCCGCGCCGAGATGAGCGAAGGCACGCTGAAACTGGTGCAAGATGTGCTCGCCGACTACCTTAAAACCGGGCCGACCGAGAAAGAACTCGACGACGCCAAGCGAGAATTGGCCGGCAGCTTCCCCCTGTCCACCGCCAGCAACGCCGACATCGTCGGTCAGCTCGGCGCGATGGGTTTCTACAACTTGCCGTTGAGTTACCTGGAGGACTTCATGCAGCAGTCCCAGAGCCTGACGGTCGAGCAAGTCAAAACCGCACTGAACAAACACTTGAGCGCGGACAAAATGGTCATCGTCAGCGCTGGCCCGACCGTGCCGCAAAAGCCGTTACCGGCCCCTACTGATAAACCTGCCGAGCAACCGCTCGGGGTTCCGGAGCATTAATGGCCACTTCCCGTCCAAAAAAACCTGTTCACAACGTGCATAACGGCGTGAACCAACTGCGCATCATCGGCGGCGAATGGCGCAGCCGTAAACTGAGCTTCCCTGACGCGCCGGGCTTGCGCCCGACCCCGGACCGGGTGCGTGAAACCCTGTTCAACTGGCTCGCGCCGTATGTGGCCGGGGCCAAGGTGCTCGACCCGTTCGCCGGCAGCGGCGCGCTGTTTCTCGAAGCCTTGTCCCGTGGCGCGGCCATGGGTCAGGCGCTGGATGCGAGCAACATCGCGGTGTCCAGCCTGAAAGAACATCTGGGCACGCTGCGTTGCACCACCGGCCAGGTTCAGACCGCCGACGCCTTACGCTATCTGGAAACCCAGCCAGCGGTCGCCTACGACCTGGTCTTCCTCGACCCGCCGTTCAACCAGAACCTGTTGCCCGCCGTGTGCACCCTGCTGGAAGAGCGCCAATGGCTGGCGGACGACGCCTGGGTCTACACCGAAAGCGAAAACGCACCGTCAACGCTCGGTTTGCCGGCGAACTGGCGCCTGCACCGCGAGCAGAAATCCGGGCGGGTTTACTACGCGCTGTGGCAGCGCAGCCTGTAACTCCGCCGGGACACGATCTGTCCAGATGAATGCCCGCTGTGCGGTAACTATCTACCGCACAGCGGCGCATCAAAATCCTCACAGTGGATTACGTAATCTCCGTAAACCACTGAGGACAACTCTCCCATGGACAAATACCGCAGCAGGATGCTGCTTTTTCTATGCCTGGCCCCGCTGGCGGCACTCGCCGCCCCATCACCCACACACGAATTTGTACTGGACAATGGCCTGAAGGTCATCGTGCAAGAGGATCACCGCGCCCCCATAGTGACCTCTCATCTCTGGTTCAAGGTCGGCTCCATCGACGAAGCCCCGGGGCAGACCGGCCTGTCGCATGCTCTGGAACACATGCTCTACAAAGGCAGCAGCAAGACCTGTCCAGGTGAAGCAGCGGCCATTCTTGAATCGTTGGGCGCTTCGGAAAATGCATTTACCAGCAAACATGTGACCGGTTACTACCAGACGTTGGCCACCCCCTACCTGGGCGTCGCGTTCGAGTTGATGGCCGATCTCATGTCGACAGCGCTCTTGCGGGCCGAGGACCTGACTCCCGAGATGGCGGTGATTCGGGAAGAGCGTCGCCTGATAGTAGACGACAGCCCTACAGAGACTGCGCTCGAACGCCTCATGACGCTGGCCTCTCCCTCCAGCAGCTACCGGACTCCCGTCATCGGCTGGATGGACGACCTGCAACGCTTGAACGCCGCCGGACTGCGCGACTGGTATGAGTCGCGCTACGCACCCGGCAATGCCACGCTGGTGATCGTCGGTGACGTCACGCTTGATCAGGTCAAGCCTCTGGCGCAACGCTATTTCGGCGCGCTCGCCAGCCGTCCCTTCCCCCCTGTACTGAAGCCGCTGGAGCTGCCGAAGCCAGGCGAACGGAAACTCACCCTCCATCAACCTGTCCACGCCCCAGAGCTGATCATGGCGTTCAATGTGCCCGGTCTGGCAACGGCAGAGGCACGTAAAACCGTACACGCCCTGCGCTTGATCGAGATGCTGCTGGCGGGCTCTGAAAGCGCCCGCCTGCAAAAGCGCCTGAGGCATCAAGAACAGCTGTTCACCCGTGTCGGCTCCACCTATGACGCCTTCACCCGTGGCGACACGCTTCTGGTATTGAGTGCCCGACTTGACGATACGCACTCCGCGAGCCTCGACGAGGCGCAAACGCGAATCTGGCAATTGCTCGACGAACTGCGAACCACACCACCCTCCGCCGATGAGCTGGAGCGCGCTCGAACTCAACTGATCGCCCGGCAAATTTATGCACGGGACTCTATTGATTACACCGCTAGCCAACTGGCCGGACTGGAGAGCATCGGTCTGTCCTGGCAATTGATGGATCAAGACGTCGCCGAATTAAAGAAAGTGACACCCGAGGACATCCGCCGGGCCGCCGAGACCTACCTGATCCGTGAACGCCTGAGCACGGCCCATGTTCTTGTGGAGAAGAAAAATGATGAATGAATCTGCGCACGGCCCTCGGGCCGCAATACTCTACCTCGCGCTGATCGGTTGCCTGCCTGCCAGTGTGATGGCAGCCGATACCCCACCCGCCGCGCCAGCCGGTTTTCCTGCGCCACGCCTGCAATCGCTGTTGGACATCGACACGAGCCAATCAACGCCACGCCCATTGACCATCAAGGGCTGGAAAACCAGAGCAGACACCAAAACGCTGTTCATACGCGCATCAGGACTGCCGATGTTCGATATTCATGTCAGCTTCGCCGCCGGCAGTGCACGCGACACGGATAAGCCCGGCCTCGCCGGGATGACATTCAGCCTGCTGAATGAAGGTGTAGAGGGCAAAACTGACCACGCCGCCATCAGCGAAACCTTCGATGGCCTGGGTGCGAAGCTCGGGATAACGCTAGATCAAGAGCGTGCCAACTTTTCCCTGCGCAGTCTGAGCGACCCGGAGAAAAGCGCGCCGGCACTGCAACTGTTTGCACAAATCCTTGGCCAGCCGTCCCTGTCAGATGAAGCGTTGGTCAGGGTCAAGAGCGAGCTTCGCGGATTGCTTCAATCACGACAGCAACAGCCAGAGGAGATTGCCTCTTTGCGTCTCCAAGAGCTTCTGGCCCCCGATACCGCGTACGCGCGTTCGATCTATGGAACCGAGACAGGTCTGGCGTCCATCACCCGACAAGTCGTTCAGGACTTTCACCGGCAAGCCTACTCGGCGCGCCAGGCACAAATCACAGTGGTGGGTGACTTGACGGTGGAACAGGCTCAGACCATCAGCCTGCAAATCGCCAACGCGCTGCCCGACACGCCCGTCAGCATGACCTCGGCCGAACCTTTCAAGCCGACCGGCACGGAGATGACCAGCCATATCGAGCGTCCGCAGGAACAAATCCACGTGCTGCTCGGACAGCCGAGCGTGTCGCGCCAGCATGAGGACTTCGTTGCGCTGTACGCAGCAACGGTGATTTTTGGCCGGGGGACGAATTCCCGTCTGATCACTGAACTGCGGCACAAGCGCGGACTGGTGTACGAAGCCAGCATTCGGACCAGAGACTGGGCGGAAGGCGGACTGACAACGATCGCGCTGCAAACCCGTCCGCAATTTGCTGACGGCACGGTGGCACTGGTGAAATCAATGCTCGGCGATTATCTGCGTGACGGCCCTACACAGGAGGAGCTCGATCATCTCAAGCGCCGATTGGCCAACATGAGCGTTATTGACAGCGCCAGTAACGAGCAGATCCTCGAACGTCTGGTCGAGATCAACCGCCATCAGCTGCCTCTCGATCTGGACTTCTTCGTACAGCAAGTGCAGCGACTGACGCTCAAGGAAATCAAAACCACATTGGGCAAGCACCTGACTGACGATCAGTGGCGAGTGGTCACCGTGGGCCCCAAGGTGGAGCAACTGCCAATTCCGCAACCCGTCATTGCGCCAGCCGACGATCCGTCCCGGCACACGTGTCGCGCTGACGCGAGCTTTGTGGCAAGTTAGGTTTTTGTTGAAAGCGGCAGCCGCACCTTCGTGCCTGCCGCTTCATGCATCACTCTTTTGAGATTTGCCGTGCGCGCATTTTTGCCTCCCACCGGACCCGACGTTCGCTTCACTCCCGCCTTCGGCCTGGGCAACCCGCACCTGCAAACCTTGTGGGGTCCGCTGTGGCGCAAAACCACCCACATCGAGCGCGAGCGCGAACGCTTGTGGCTCGAGGATGGCGACTTTCTTGACCTGGACTGGCACGGTCCGCACAGCGCCGATACGCCGCTGGTGCTGGTGTTGCACGGCCTGACCGGCTCTTCCAATTCGCCTTACGTGGCCGGCGTGCAAAAAGCGCTGGGCGCCCAAGGCTGGGCCAGCGTCGCGCTGAATTGGCGCGGCTGTTCGGGCGAACCGAATCTGTTGCCGCGCAGCTATCACTCCGGCGCCAGTGAAGACCTCGCCGAAGCCATCAAACACCTGCGGGCCAAACGGCCGCTCGCGCCGTTGTACGCGGTCGGTTATTCCCTCGGCGGCAACGTTTTGCTCAAACACTTGGGCGAGACCGGCAGCGACAGTGGCGTGCTCGGCGCGGTGGCAGTGTCGGTGCCGTTCCGGCTCGATCACTGCGCCGACCGTATCGGCCGGGGTTTTTCGAAGGTGTATCAGGCGCATTTCATGCGCGAGATGGTCGCCTACATCAAGAACAAGCAACGGCAGTTCCAGCATGACGGGCGCGAGGATGGCCTGGCGAAACTGGCCGCCCTCGGCTCGCTGGAGAACATGCGCACCTTCTGGGATTTCGATGGCCGGGTCACCGCGCCGCTGCATGGCTTCACCGATGCACAGGATTACTATCGCCGTGCCTCGAGCCGCTATTTCCTTGGCGAGATTCGCACGCCGACGCTGATCATTCAGGCCGCAGACGACCCGTTTGTGTTTCCTCACAGCCTGCCGGCAGCCGAGGAATTGTCCGCCTGCACTCAATTCGAGCTGCAAGCCCAGGGCGGGCATGTCGGCTTCGTCGATGGCACGTTCCGGCAACCGGGTTACTACCTGGAACGGCGCATCCCGCAGTGGCTGGCTGCCGTGGGTCGCGAGTAAACCGATGGATACCGATCAGGGCGAGTCGATCCGTTTCTGGCAAACGGCGCCGTTGGTCGGGGTCGAGTTGTTGTCCGCGCGCTACATCGAACACCGTTTCGCCCCCCACGTGCATGACGGTTACGTGATCGGCATGATCATGGCCGGCGCTCAGCGTTACCGTTATCGCGGCGCCGAACACCTGGCGGGCAGCGGCACGCTGGTGCTGATCAACCCGGATGAATTGCACACCGGCCACAAGGGCACGGAAGACGGTTGGCTGTACCGGGCGTTTTATCCCGACAGTGGGCAGATTCTCTCGCTGCTGGCCGAGCTGGAACTGCCGACCCACACCTTGCCGGCGTTTGGCGCCACGTTGTATCGGGACCCGGATCTGGTGAAGGGTTTCTGCCAGCTTCATCGCTTGCTTGAAACGCCTTCCACCGCCCTGCAACAGCAGACCGCCTGGCGGGAAATGATGCTGTCGTTGCTGCAACGTCACGCCGCTGTTCCCGACGCAGGCAAGCCCGGCAAAGAGCACCGCGCGGTGACGCTGGGCAAGGAACTGCTGCGGGCACAATTGGCAGCACCGCCGTCGCTGGAAGAACTGGCGGCAGCGGTGAACCTGTCGCCGTTCCACTTCGCTCGGGTATTTCGCCGCGCCACTGGCATGCCACCGCACACCTGGCTGATGCAGCAGCGCATCGCTCGTGCGCGGGCATTGTTGCAAGGCGGCTGTTTGCCGCTGGAGGTGGCCATGCAGCTGGGCTTTGCCGACCAGAGTCACCTGAATCGGCAGTTCAAGCAGGTTTATGGGGTTGGGCCGGGGGCGTATCGCAGTGCGCGACAACTGCTGACGACACAGCTCTAATGTGGGAGCGGGCTTGCTCGCGAATGCGGTGTTTCAGTCGAAACTTATGTGACTGACCGACCGCATTCGCGAGCAAGCCCGCTCCCACATTGGATTTGTGTTATTCGCCGACAGCGATGCCACGCGCAGGATCGTTGATCCACTCACTCCACGAGCCGGCATACAACGATCCCAACGGATATCCCGCGAGGCACAACGCGAACAGGTTATGACAAGCCGTCACGCCGGAACCGCAGTACGCCACCAGATCAGTCGGCGAGCGATTGCCGAGTTTCGCCGCAAACCGCTGCTTGAGCTGATCGGCCGGCAGAAAATGTCCGTCACTGCCCAGGTTATCGGTGAATGCCGCGCATTGCGCGCCGGGAATGTGCCCGGCAATCGGGTCGATCGGCTCCACTTCGCCCTTGAAACGCGGCAAGGCGCGGGCATCGAGCAAGGTCAGCGCGGGTTGGCCGAGACGTTGCTGAAGTTGTTCAGCGCTCAGGATCAGCGCATTGTCCGGCGTCCCGGAAAAGGTGCCACGTTCAACGCCGGGAGCATCGAGACTCAGGGGCAAACCCGCCGCGTGCCACGCCTTGAGCCCGCCATCGAGGATGAACACGCCGTCGCGCTTGCCCAGCCAGGCCAGCAACCACCAGGCCCGCGCCGCGTAGGCGCCGGGACCGTCGTCATACAAAACCACTTCGCTGTCGGCATTGATGCCCCAAGCCTGCAAACGCTCGATCAACTCTTCAGGTTCGGGCAACGGATGGCGCCCGGTCACGCCTTTGACCATTGTCCCGCTCAGGTCGCGCTCAAGATCGGCAAAACTCGACCCGGCGATATGCCCTTCGGCATAGCTGCGCTGGCCGTAATCCGGGTCTTCGAGGGCAAAACGACAATCCAGAATCACCAACCCCGGCTGCTCCTTTTTCAGGTCCAGTGCTTGCGGGCTGATCAGTTGCGCAATGGGCATAACAGGCTCCTGTGAGGGTGTCGATTCTGAATCCTACTGCACTTCTTCCAGAGCCTGGGCCAGCGGCACGTAAAACTCTTCAAACAGTGCGTTGACCGCATCGCGAGACTGATCCGTGACGAACCCGGCCTCCAGTACCAGCACCTGGTAAACACCGCGTTTGATCGCCTGTTCGCTCAGGTGCTTGGAGTTTTCCCGCGTGGTGCACAGGAAACGCACCCAGGACGTCAGGATGATCCAGGCGTTGAGCGTCAGGGATTCTATTTGCACCCGGTCCATCTCCAGGATGCCGGCCTCGACGAACCCTCTGTAGATCGCCGTGCCCTGGATCACGCAGCGTTGGGAAAAACGCCGGTAACGGGCAGCGAGTTCCGGATCGCTGTCGAGCAAGTGCTCAAGGTCACGGTGCAAAAACCGGTAGCGCCACATGGCCGCCAGCAACTCCTGGAGGTAGTAACGCTTGTCCTCAACCGTGGCGGCGCGCCCCTGGGGCGGGCGCAGGAAGCTGTCCACCAGGCTTTCGTACTCACTGAACAATACGGCGATGATCGCCTGCTTGTTGGGGAAGTGGTAGTACAGGTTGCCCGGGGAAATTTCCATGTGGGCAGCAATGTGGTTGGTGCTGATGCTGCGCTCGCCCTGCTGATTGAACAGCTCCAGGCTGTTCTGCACGATGCGCTCGCTGGTTTTGATCCTTGGGGCCATGGCTTGAGCTTTAATTCAGAGTGCGTTGACGGGCATCTTACGACCTATCCGCCCGTGGATAAAACAAAGCTGCGCCGGGATGTCATTTGACTTTATAGAGCACAGACTCTAAAAAGTTCTTCACAACAATAAGTCCGGAGATGACCATGACTGCTGAAATTGCCTACCTTCAGAACCTGCAGCAGCCACTGGAAGAGCTCCAAACCCTGTTCAACGCCCAGCGCGCAGCCTATGCCGCCAACCCGATGCCTCCCGCGGCGCAGCGCCAGCAATGGCTCAAAGCCCTGCGGGATTTGTTGAGCACTGAACGCCAGGCGCTGATCGATGCCATCAGTCAGGACTTCAGCCACCGCAGCGCCGATGAAACCCTGCTCGCCGAACTGATGCCGAGCCTGCACGGCATTCACTACGCCAGTCAGCACCTCAAAGGCTGGATGAAGCCTTCACGGCGCAAAGTCGGCGTTGCCTTCCAGCCCGCCTCGGCCAAAGTCATTTATCAGCCGCTGGGCGTGGTCGGAGTGATCGTTCCCTGGAACTACCCGCTGTATCTGGCCATCGGCCCTTTGGTGGGCGCCTTGTCGGCGGGCAACCGGGTGATGCTCAAACTCAGCGAGTCGACCCCCACCACTGGCTTGCTGCTCAAGGAATTGCTGGGCCGGATCTTTCCCGAAGACCTGGTGTGCGTAGTGCTCGGCGAGGCCGATATCGGCGTGGCGTTTTCCCGCCTGCGTTTCGATCATCTGCTGTTCACCGGCGCCACCAGCATCGGCAAACATGTGATGCGCGCGGCGGCGGAAAACCTGACCCCGGTGACGCTGGAACTGGGCGGCAAATCCCCGGCCATCGTTTCCCGCGATGTGCCATTGAAAGATGCCGCCGAACGCATCGCGTTCGGCAAGACGCTCAACGCCGGACAAACCTGCGTGGCCCCGGACTACGTGCTGGTGCCGGAAGACCGCGTAGGCTCTTTCATCGAAGCCTATCGTCAGGCGGTTCGCGGATTTTATCCGACACTGGCTGACAACCCGGACTACACCGCGATCATCAATGACCGACAACTGGCCCGACTCAACGGCTACATCAGCGATGCCACCAGCAAAGGCGCGCTGCTGATCCCGTTGTTCGACCAGGGCCAAGGGCGCCGCATGAGCCACAGCCTGCTGCTCAACGTCACCGACGACATGATGGTGATGCAGGACGAAATCTTTGGTCCACTGCTGCCGATCGTTCCGTACAAGGATCTGGATGAAGCGTTTGCCTACATCAACCAGCGACCTCGTCCGCTGGCGCTGTATTACTTCGGCTACGACAAGCGCGAACAAAACCGCGTCCTGCACCAGACCCATTCCGGTGGCGTGTGCCTGAACGACACGTTGCTGCATGTTGCCCAGGACGACATGCCGTTCGGCGGCATCGGCCCCTCGGGCATGGGTCATTACCACGGCCACGAAGGCTTCCTGACCTTCAGCAAAGCCAAAGGTGTGCTGATCAAACAGCGTTTCAACGCGGCGAAGCTGATTTACCCGCCGTACGGCAAATCCATTCAGAAACTGATCCAGAAGCTGTTTATCCGCTGACGATCAAAATCCTTCGGGTAATAACAATAATGAGCCCAGGCCTGTCCGATACACCCGCGCTGTCACGGCGCGGCTTGCTTAAATTCAGCCTCGGCGCGAGTGCTTTTCTGGCCACCGCCGGACTGGGTGCGAGCCTCAGCGGCTGCTCTTCGAGTATTCCGGCCAGCGGTTTCGCGATGTTGCGTAGCGGCGATCTGCTGTTTTTGCGGGCGCTGATCCCGGTGATGCTCGACGGTGCCGTGGCGGTCGAGAACCTGCCAATGGCGGTGGATGGCACCCTGAAAACCCTGGATAACGGGCTCGATCATCTGTCGCCGGAAATGCTCAAGCTGACTCGGCAACTGTTCGACGTGCTGGGGATGGCCGTGACTCGTGGGCCATTGACCGGAATCTGGGGCAGTTGGGAAAACGCCAGCGCCGTCGAGATCCGGCACTTTCTTGATCGCTGGGAAAACAGCTCGTTGAGCCTGTTGCGCATGGGGCACAGTTCGTTGCAGCAACTGGTGATGATGGCGTGGTACAGCCGTCGGGAATCGTGGGCGCATTGCGGGTATCCCGGGCCGCCTGCGGTTTGAGACCGAGTCGCCCCCTTCGCGAGCAAGCCCGCTCCCACAGGGTTTTCGCGATCCATGTGGGAGCGGGCTTGCTCGCGAAGGCGTCAGCCGCATCAACACAGAATCCAAAAATAACAAGAGAACCCGAACATGCCCGTACCCGACCCGTTCCGCGAAGGCATGGCCCGCGGCTGGAAAACCTACAACGGCTCGCAACTGACCGAAAACCTGACCCTTGAAGCGGACGTAGCGATCATCGGCAGCGGCGCGGGGGGTGGCACCACCGCTGAAATCCTCAGCGCCGCCGGCTACAAGGTGTTGCTGATCGAAGAAGGCCCGCTCAAGACCAGCAGCGACTTCAAGCTGCTCGAAGACCAGGCCTACACCAGCCTTTATCAGGAAGGCATTGGCCGCATGAGCAAGGACGGCGCGATCACCATCCTCCAGGGCCGGGCGGTGGGCGGCACTACGCTGATCAATTGGACGTCGAGCTTTCGTACCCCGGACCCGACGCTCGAACACTGGGCCAATGAGCACGACGTCAAAGGCCACAGCCCGGCCGAAATGGCACCGTGGTTCGAGAAAATGGAGCAACGTCTGGGCGTCGCACCCTGGAGGGTCCCGCCGAACGCCAACAACGACGTGATCCGCAAGGGCTGCGAGAAGCTCGGCTACACCTGGCACGTCATCCCGCGCAACGTGCGCGGTTGCTGGAATCTCGGTTATTGCGGCATGGGCTGCCCGACCAACGCCAAGCAATCGATGATGGTGACGACGATTCCGGCGACTCTGGAAAAGGGTGGCGAACTGCTTTACCTGGCCCGCGCGGAAACATTAGTGATCAAGGACGGCAAGGTCACGGGCCTGCAGTGCGTGGCGATGGACGACCGTTGCGTCGCCCCCACGGGCAGGACGATCACGGTCAAGGCGCGGCATTACGTGCTGGCCGGCGGCGGGATCAACAGCCCCGCGCTGCTGTTGCGCTCGGATGCGCCAGACCCGCACAAGCGTCTGGGCAAACGGACCTTTCTGCATCTGGTAAACATGTCCGCGGGGCTGTTCGACGAGGTGATCAACCCGTTCTACGGCGCGCCGCAGTCGATCTACTCCGACCATTTCCAATGGCAGGACGGCGCAACCGGCAAGATGGCTTACAAACTCGAAGTGCCACCGCTGCACCCGGCGCTGGCGGCCACCCTGCTCGGTGGTTACGGCAAGGAAAACGCGCAGCACATGGAAAACCTGCCCCATACACACGCCATGCTGGCGTTACTGCGGGACGGTTTTCACCCGGACAGCCCCGGCGGCAGTGTCGAACTGCGCGCTGACAACACGCCGGTGCTCGACTATCAGGTTTCAGCCTACGCTTGGGACGGTTTGCGCCGCGCGTTCCACAGCATGGCCGAGATCCAGTTCGCCGGTGGCGCCAACGCGGTCATGCCGATGCACGCCGACGCGCGTTACGTGAAAAACCTGGCCGAAGCGCGCACGCTGATCGACGGTTTGAGCCTCGAGCTGTATCGCACACGCCTGGGCAGTGCCCATGTGATGGGCGGTTGTGCCATGGGCGAAGACCCGAAAAACGCCGTGACCGACAGCCTTGGCCGGCATCATCAACTCAGCAACCTGTCGATCCACGACGGCTCGCTGTTCCCCACCAGCATTGGCGCAAACCCACAATTGTCGGTGTACGGGCTGACGGCGCAATTGGCGACTTTGCTCGCCGAACGTTTGAAAAACCCGTGAAAAGAGCGAATATTCCTATCGTCTATAGTGCTTTCTTACCCAACAGGCGACTTGGCCGACCGGGAAGGCTGCGATACCATCCGACTCCCCAACGAACTCCCGCCAGGACGACGCGATGAACCGAGTGTTGTACCCAGGAACCTTCGACCCTATTACCAAGGGCCATGGCGACTTGGTCGAACGCGCCGCGCGCCTGTTCGATCATGTGATCATCGCCGTCGCTGCCAGCCCGAAGAAAAACCCGTTGTTTCCCCTGGAACAGCGTGTGGCGCTGGCCCGCGAGGTCACTAAACATCTGCCGAACGTTGAAGTCGTCGGCTTCTCGACGCTGTTGGCGCATTTCGCCAAAGAGAAGAATGCCAACGTGTTCCTGCGTGGTTTACGCGCGGTTTCGGACTTCGAATACGAATTCCAGCTGGCCAACATGAACCGTCAGTTGGCGCCGGACGTGGAAAGCCTGTTTCTTACGCCGTCCGAGCGCTATTCGTTCATCTCCTCGACGCTGGTCCGTGAAATCGCGGCCCTGGGCGGCGATATCACCAAGTTCGTCCACCCTGCGGTGGCAGACGCCCTCACCGAACGCTTCAAGAAGTAAACCTGTAGGAGCGAGCTTGCTCGCGAAAGACGCTAACGATGACTAGGGCTGCCTGGATAAACGCAGCGCTCTCCCGTCCATCGCCAGCAAGCTGGCTCCTACAGCGCCAATGCGGCACAATTGTGCGCATTGGTTTATTGCGCCCGGGCCTTGCGCCCCGGCTGGAGTTAGCATGTCCCTGATCATCACCGACGATTGCATCAATTGCGACGTCTGCGAACCCGAGTGCCCAAACGCCGCCATTTCCCAAGGCGAAGAGATCTACGTGATCGACCCGAACCTGTGCACACAGTGTGTCGGCCACTACGACGAACCTCAGTGCCAGCAGGTCTGCCCGGTGGATTGCATTCCACTGGATGAAGCGCATCCGGAGACTGAAGAGCAACTGATGGCGAAGTATCGGGTGATTACCGGTAAGGCTTGATTCAGATATTTTTGTAGCGATCTTAAGGGCCTCTTCGCGAGCAAGCCCGCCCCCACATTCGACCGAGTTAGTTCAGAAGAATACGGTCTTAATGTGGGAGCGGGCTTGCTCGCGAAGAGGCCATCAGCCACACCGAAGACCTGACTGACTTCACTCCCGCTGCTCAAACCCCTCCCCGATACACCCCAGACACCGCACAAACGCCGCTTTCGCCGGGTCGACCACCAACGCCTGCCCTGCGTCGCCAACATTGCCGCCCAACGCGGTAAACGGCAACGACACCACAAACGCCCCCACGCCAATCACCGTTGCCACAACCAGCAAGGGTCGGGCAATCAGCAAGTCGCCGAGCATGGCGTAGGCCGGGGGGTTCTGGATGGTGTAGCGCGGATCACCGCTGCCGGTGTCTGCCGCCAGCACTGGCGTACCGACGCTCAGAAGCATAACGACGGCAAGGGTTCGAAACAGGTTCATGGCGCGGTCCTTCGACTAGGCAGTGAGAATACTGACTATAGACCGTAGGAGATATCAGCTCTGGCAGCGAGGGCAAAAGACGCTGGCGCGCTGCCCGAGTTTGACCTCTCGCAGCTCTGTTCCGCACACCTTGCACGGTTGACTACCACGGCCATACACGAACAATTCCTGCTGAAAATAACCGGGCTGACCGTCGCCGCCGATAAAGTCGCGCAACGTCGTGCCGCCGCGCTCGATGGCGGCGGCCAGAATGCGTTTGATCTCGATGGCCAGCTTCAGATAGCGCGCCCGGGAAATACTTTTGGCCTCACGACGCGGGTCGATACCGGCCGCAAACAACGCTTCAGTCGCGTAGATATTGCCGACGCCGACCACCACCGCGTTGTCCATGATGAACGGCTTGACCGCCATCGAACGCCCGCGGGACTGCTGGAACAAGCGCTCGCCATCAAACAGGTCGGTCAACGGCTCCGGCCCCAGGCGAATCAACAGTTCGTGGTTGAGCGGATCGAGGCTCCAGAGCATCGCGCCGAAACGTCGCGGGTCGGTATAACGCAGGGCCAGGCCCGACTCCAGTTCGATATCCACATGCTCATGCTTGGCGGCTGGCATGCCGACTTCTACCAGACGCAGATTGCCTGACATCCCCAAATGGCTGATCAACGTGCCCACTTCGGCATTGATCAGCAGGTACTTGGCGCGTCGTTCCACCAGCACGATGCGCTGGCCGGAGAGCCGCACATCCAGGTCTTCAGGGATCGGCCAGCGCAGGCGACGATCACGCACGATCACCCGGCTGACGCGCTGGCCTTCCAGGTGCGGTGCAATACCGCGGCGGGTGGTTTCGACTTCCGGCAGTTCAGGCATGGTGCTCTCGAATCAGGCTCTCACCACACTCAGCGGTGAGTGCCGAGGTCGCGAATCGTTTGTTTGAGGGTTTCGAAGTCGTAGTCCGAAAGCCCGACATAATCGAGCACCAACGCCGCAATGCTGTTCCATTCATGGTCCTCGTTCTGGTTGCCCAGTACCCGGTAGGACGCACAAATGTGCTCGGCCATCTTCAGGATCGCCAGCAGGTTTTTCAACTGGCTGTTGCGCGAAGACTCATCGCTGAAAATCGCCAGCGCATTGTGGTGATTGGCGATTGCGGTACTCACGTGCTCCGGCAGGCGCCAGGATTTGGCCGTGTAGTAACCGACTACCGCGTGGTTGGTATTGAACACCCGATTTTCGGTGTCCACCACCCTGCATTCAGCACTGGCGTTGGCGTAGGCCTCTTCCAGAACAGTCATGTAGTTGGGGAAGCGTTGAAGCATCAGCGGCACGCCGCAGTCGTGGAACAGACCCAAGGCATACGCTTCATCGCCGGCCTCGATACCGATGCGCTTGGCCAGGGTCAGGCACGTCATCGCCACGTCCTGAGCGGTGTCCCAGAAACGGTTCAGGGTGACGATGGTGTCATCGTTCATTTCACCCTTGATCGACTGCGCGTTGATCAGGTTGATGATCGAACGGCTGCCCAGCAGATTCACCGCACGCTGGATCGAGGCGATCTTGTTGCTCAAGCCGTAATAAGGCGAGTTGACGATCTTCAGCAATGCACCAGAGAGGCCCGGGTCCTGGGAAATCAGCTTGGCGATCACTTCCAGATCCGGATCGGGCATGTACTGCTCCATCTGCAGATCCACCATGATTTGCGGTTGGGCCGGCACGCTGATGCCTTGCAAGGACTGTTGGATCTGTTCGGTGGTCAGCTCTTGGGACATAGGTACACACTCTGGGACAGGTGGCGATTCTAACCTTTATAAAGTTGGATCCGACACAGTGGCCGGCATACTAGGCCAAAGTTTCATTGTCGGCGTTGCATTCAAAATCGCCTTCGCGGGCAAGCCTCGCTCCTACAGGATTTACGCGGTCCTTGTAGGAGCGAGGCTTGCCCGCGAAGAGGTCATAAGCGTTTCATCGCCCGCCCGGCCCGCCGCCACCCTCAACACGCTATACTCCCGCTCTTTTTTCCGGAGCGACGTCATGTCCCTGCCTAGCCTGCGCCTCAAAGCCAACGCCGACCGTCGCCTGCGAAACGGCCACTTGTGGGTCTACAGCAACGAAATCGATGTAGCCGCCACCCCGTTGCACGGCTTCAAGGCTGGCGACCAGGCGATTCTCGAAGCCGCCGGCGGCAAGCCGCTGGGCATCGTCGCCATGAGCCCGAACAACCTGATCTGCGCCCGCCTGCTGTCGCGCGACATCAAGCTGCCGCTGGACAAATCGCTGCTGGTGCATCGCCTGAACGTCGCCCTGTCCCTGCGCGATCGCCTGTTCGACAAGCCGTTCTATCGCCTGGTCTACGGCGACTCCGACCTGCTGCCAGGTCTGGTGGTCGACCGTTTCGGCGACATTCTGGTGGTGCAGATCGCTTCGGCGACCATGGAAGCCCATAAAGACGACGTGATCGCGGCGCTGACCCAAGTGCTCAAGCCAAGCGGCATTCTGTTCAAGAACGACTCCGCCGCCCGCGATGCCGAAGGCCTCAACCGCTACGTCGAAACCGTGTTCGGCCTGGTGCCGGAGTGGGTTGCCCTGGAAGAGAACGGCGTGAAATTCGAAGCGCCGGTCATCCAGGGTCAGAAAACCGGCTGGTTCTACGACCACCGCATGAACCGCGCACGCCTGGCCCCTTACGCCAAAGGCAAACGCGTACTGGATCTGTACAGCTACATTGGCGGTTGGGGCGTGCAAGCGGCCGCATTCGGTGCCAGTGAAGTGTTCTGCGTCGACGCTTCGGCCTTCGCCCTCGACGGCGTCGAGCGCAACGCCGCGCTGAACGGCTTTGCCGAAAAAATGACCTGCATCGAAGGCGACGTCTTCGAAGCCCTGAAAGAACTGAAAGCCAGCGAAGAACGTTTCGACGTGATCGTGGCCGACCCGCCAGCGTTCATCAAACGCAAGAAAGACATGAAAAACGGTGAAGGCGCCTACCGTCGCCTGAACGAGCAAGCCATGCGCCTGCTCAGCAAGGACGGCATCCTGGTCAGCGCCTCGTGCTCGATGCACCTGCCGGAAGACGATCTGCAGAACATCCTGCTGACCAGCGCCCGCCACCTGGACCGCAACATCCAGATGCTGGAACGTGGCGGTCAGGGTCCGGATCATCCGGTGCACCCGGCGATTGCTGAAACCCGTTACATCAAGAGCGTTACTTGCCGGTTGCTGCCAAACAGCTAACAACACAGAACCACTGTAGGAGCGAGCTCGCTCGCGATGGTCTCCAACGATAACGCTGGATGCCTGACACCCCGCGTAGTCTGTTCGTTTTTCGCGAGCAAGCTCGCTCCTACAACAGGTTCAGAACAGTCCCACACCTTCTGCATTGACTTCCCTGTTCATCAAGTCGACTCTCGGCCACCCCTCACGGATCGAGAGCGTTGTTGATGAACCCTTCCACGCACACCGCGAAAAAGTCGTCGCTCATCCTGCTATTGATGACGATGACGCTACTGGGTGTTTTCCCGCTGGACGTCGTACTCCCGTCCTTTCCAGCGCTCTCCGACTACTTCCGGACCTCGGCGTCCGACATTGCCCTTTCTGTCAGCCTGTTCGCCATTGGCCTTGGGCTATCCGTGGTGCTGGTCGGGCCGCTGTCGGATTTGTGGGGACGCAAGCACCTTTTGATGACCGGTATCGCCATCTCGATAGTCGGAGCAACGGGTTGCCTGGTTTCCAGCGAATACAGCTGGTTTCTGGTGTTTCGCGTCGTTCAGGCAGTGGGTTGCGGTTCCTTTGTGCTGTCGCAGGCGCTGATTCAGGATCTGTTCGTCGGCAAGGAACAGGAGCGAATCAGGATCTGGATGACGACCTGCAGCGGCGTGTTCATTTCCATATCGCCGCTGCTCGGTACCTGGCTGCAAATGCATCTGGGCTGGCAGGGCAGCTTCTATGTCTTTATCGCGCTGGCGGTCTTCGTCTGGATAAGTGCTGCCGTACTCCTCAAGAAAACCCCGTGCAGTCGTAATGCCTCGCCCGGTCGCTTTTTCAGTGCCTACTGGCGACTGTGTTCCGATCTACGTTTCATGGGCTACTGGCTGATTTCGGCCCTGGCCTTCGCCTGCCATTTTTCATTCATCGTCATGTCGCCGATCATTTTCATGGAGCGCCTGGCCCTCTCGCCCTACGAATTCGCCTGGACATTGTTGCTGTATGGCGTGGCTTATGTGTTCGGCGGGATCGTTGCCAGCGCGCTGCATCGGCGTCTGCCGGCCAATTCGCAGATAGTGATCGGCCTGGGACTGATCGCATTGTCGGGGCTGGTCATGCTGTGGCTGGCGAATCAGTTCGGGCTCACGGCTGCGGCGGTGCTGATCCCCATGCTCATTTGCACGGCCGGCACCACCATTGCCCGGCCTATCGCCAATTCCAAAGCCATGACCCTCTATCCACAGGATGCCGGCACGTCCTCCTCGGTCGGCGGCGTGATGATCTTCCTGTGCGGCGGCGTGATCAGCGTGGTGATCAATTTCGCGTCCGAAGACCTGACCACGGCGCTGGCCTTGTGTTTCCTTATCTTGAGCGCAGCGGGTCTGACTGTGAACGCGCTGATCACGCAGCGCAATCTGGCGATACACCTGTAGGAGCGAGCTTGCTCGCGATGGTCGTCAACGATAACGCTGGCAGCCTGACACCCCGCGGCGCTCTCAGGTTTTTCGCGAGCGAGCTCGCTCCTACATGTCCATGACATATCCAGAACTACTGTCACAGCGACAACCGCCAATCCCGCATCTACCGTTTCTCTTCACATCTCGGAAGAGGACAACGGAATGTCCAGCACGCCAAAAGCCCATTGCTTACGAACCGGCCGTTACTCTGAACACGGCCGTATCTACCTGCTCACTGCTGTTACTCATCAACGACAACCGGCCTTCAAAGATTGGCGCATTGGTCGGTTAGTGGTGAACGAGTTCAGAAAAGCTCAGGAAGATAGTCATGCCACTTCTTTGGCCTGGGTTGTAATGCCTGATCACTTCCACTGGTTGGTTGAGCTGCATAGCGGTGATTTGCCGAAACTGATGCAAGTCACCAAATCCCGCTGTGCACGACTCATCAATCAGGAGCGAGGCTTTTCAGGGCCTGTATGGCAAAAGGGCTACTTCGACAGGGCGTTGCGTCGCGAGGACGATCTGAAAGCGATGGCTCGATACCTCGTTGCCAATCCATTGCGAGCAGGATTGGTCGAGCACATCGGCGAATATCCGCTGTGGGACGCAGTCTGGATCTGACACACGCACCATTGTAGGAGCGAGCTCGCTCGCGAAAAACGTCAACGATAACGCGGGCAGCCTGACACCCCGCGGCGCTCTCAGGTTTTTCGCGAGCAAGCTCGCTCCTACAGTGCCGCCATCCACACGTCTCTTGGTTGCTGCCTCCATGATCGCGACCATTCCCTCCCGCCACCAGCCGTGTAGAATCGCGACATTCATCGCCAGTCATCCCCCGGCGGGTTTATGAGCTCAAGCTGAAGCGCGCGGCGATCCCGCAAAGTTATCGGCAACTTCCGGACACACGGCCATTTCTGAGTGTTCCAGACGTCAATAGAAGCTCACTTCCCTTTTGATACCTGATTAGCCGCCCGGAGTGCTTCATGCCTGATTACCGCTCGAAAACATCCACCCACGGCCGCAACATGGCCGGCGCCCGCGCACTGTGGCGCGCCACGGGGATGAAAGATGACGACTTCAAAAAGCCGATCATCGCCATTGCCAACTCCTTCACCCAGTTCGTACCGGGCCACGTCCACCTCAAGGACCTGGGCCAACTGGTCGCCCGTGAAATCGAACGTGCTGGCGGTGTCGCCAAAGAATTCAACACCATCGCCGTGGACGACGGCATCGCCATGGGCCACGACGGCATGCTCTATTCGCTGCCGAGCCGCGAGATCATTGCCGACTCCGTCGAATACATGGTCAACGCCCACTGCGCCGACGCCATCGTCTGCATCTCCAACTGCGACAAGATCACCCCCGGCATGCTGATGGCGTCCCTGCGCCTGAACATCCCGGTGATCTTCGTGTCCGGCGGTCCGATGGAAGCCGGCAAGACCAAACTCGCCAGCCACGGTCTCGACCTCGTTGACGCCATGGTGATCGCCGCCGACTCCAGCGCTTCTGACGAGAAAGTCGCCGAGTACGAGCGCAGCGCCTGCCCGACGTGCGGTTCGTGCTCCGGCATGTTCACCGCCAACTCGATGAACTGCCTGGTTGAAGCCCTGGGCCTGGCATTGCCCGGCAACGGTTCGACGCTCGCTACCCACAGCGACCGCGAGCAGCTGTTCCTGCAGGCCGGCCGCACCATCGTCGAGCTGTGCAAGCGTTACTACCACGACAACGACGAATCGGTATTGCCGCGCAACATCGCCAACTTCAAGGCGTTCGAAAACGCCATGACGCTGGACATCGCCATGGGCGGTTCCACCAACACCATCCTGCACTTGCTGGCCGCCGCCCAGGAAGCCGAGATCGATTTCGACCTGCGCGACATCGACCGTCTCTCCCGCCACGTGCCACAGCTGTGCAAAGTCGCGCCGAACATCCAGAAGTACCACATGGAAGACGTGCACCGTGCCGGCGGGATCTTCAGCATCCTCGGTTCGCTGGCCCGTGGCGGCCTGCTGCACACCGACCTGCCGACCGTCCACAGCAAGACCCTGGCCGAAGGCATCGCCAAGTGGGACATCACCCAGACCGACGACGAAGCCGTGCATCACTTCTTCAAGGCCGGCCCTGCGGGCATCCCGACGCAAACCGCGTTCAGCCAGTCGACCCGCTATGAAACCCTGGACGACGACCGTGAAAACGGCTGCATCCGCAGTGTCGAACACGCTTATTCGAAAGAAGGCGGCCTGGCCGTTCTCTACGGCAACATCGCGCTGGACGGCTGCGTGGTGAAAACCGCTGGCGTCGACGAGTCGATCCATGTCTTCGAAGGCAACGCGAAGATCTTCGAAAGCCAGGACAGCGCCGTACGCGGCATCCTCGCGGACGAAGTGAAGGCCGGCGACATCGTGATCATCCGTTACGAAGGCCCGAAAGGCGGCCCGGGCATGCAGGAAATGCTGTACCCGACGTCGTACCTGAAATCCAAAGGCCTGGGCAAAGCCTGCGCCCTGCTCACTGACGGTCGTTTCTCTGGCGGCACCTCGGGCCTGTCCATCGGCCACGCTTCGCCAGAAGCCGCGGCGGGTGGCGCGATCGGTCTGGTGCAGGACGGCGACAAAGTGCTGATCGACATTCCGAACCGCTCGATCAATCTGTTGGTCAGCGACGAAGAATTGGCCGGCCGCCGTGCCGAGCAAGACCAGAAAGGCTGGAAGCCTGTGGAAAAACGTCCACGTAAAGTGACCACCGCGTTGAAGGCTTACGCCCTGCTGGCGACCAGCGCCGACAAGGGTGCTGTGCGTAACAAGGCGATGCTTGACGGGTTGTAATGCTTAACCGTTGAACAAAAAATGCCCCGCCAAGTGCGGGGCATTTTTTTGCAGTCAACTCGGTCAAGTGTGGGAGCGGGCTTGCTCGCGAAAGCGGTGTGTCAGTCGACATCAAAGCTGAATGACACTCCGCTTTCGCGAGCAAGCCCGCTCCCACATTTGATCTTTGCCGCCTGTACGAGCGAGGCTTGCCCGCGAATGGAGCGACTCGGTCTTACTGAATCTCAGCCGGCGTCACGATCACCCAGTTCTTGTCCGCCGTCACCGGCAACCCTTCCTTGGCCTGAGCCGCTGCTTGCTTGGCCATCATGCCGTTAATTTGGGTCATGTATTTGTCCTTGCGGTTGACCCACAAGTGGATGCCGCCCTTGGCCACGTCAACATCGTGGAACAGCATGTAGCCATCGCTGCTTGGGGTGTCGCCGCCGACCAGTACCGGTTTTTTCCACTCATCGATATAGGTCAGAATCGCCGCGTGTTTACCGGCCATCCAGGTCGCCGGGGTCCAGAGGTACGGGGTCAGTTCGAGGCCGAGGTTGGCCTTCTCGTCATACTTGCCAGCGGTGATCTGCTTGCGCGCCGTGGTCAGCTCACCGGACTTCTGATCCTTGAGCAGCAGGCTCACGCCGATCACGTTCTGCGGTTTGACGTTGTAGCCGTACTTGGGATCGGCAGCGACCATGCGCACCAGCTCTTCGGAGGCGGCGGTCATCACGTAGACCTCGATGCCGTTCTCCATCAGCTTGTTGTAGAGCTCTTTCTGGCCGGTGAAGATTTTCGGCGGGTTGACGTCGAGGTTCTTGACCACGTCGCCTTCGTAATACGTGGCCGGCACCGGTTTTCCGGAAGCCATCAACTCGTCGACATAGCCCTTGAGCTCCTGGAGCGTGAAACCGGAGAACACCTGGGCGACCCATGGGTAGCAAACCATGTCGTCGACTTCGCAGAGGCGGTAGTAGTAGCTGAACAGGCTTTCCTTGTGGTCGGCGGTGTCCTTGAACGGCATCAGTTTCAGGGAGGGATCGAGTTTCTCGCGGGTGATCAGGCCCTTGTTCTCCATGAACGGCAGCAACGACTCTTCGAGGTCGTAGCGGTAACTGGTGTTGTCCATGTCGAACACCGCGTAGTTACTCTTGTTGGCGTTGGCCGCGATCATCGCGTCCAGCGCCTTGGCCTGATCGGCTGGCCAATGCTTCAAATCCGTGGCGAGGACCTGGCCGGCGAGGCCTATGCAAAGTGCTGCGAGCAGAAATTTCGGTGCGAGTTTCATCGACAGTTCTCCCTGATATCAAAGATATCGACGCTAACAAATACGTGTGACAGTGCCCGTCTGTCAGCGACGGCCAACGCACCCATCGCGCCAGCTGCATCCCTGTGAGCGACACCTGCTTATTCCAAAAACGACAGTTATCAGACTTTATTGATATTAATTCATTGGAAATCAAGCTGTTAGGCTTGCCGGTTCGCAGCTGCCCCGGAAGGTGGCTGGCATAAGTCACTCTCGGAGCCTTTATGAATCTGCCGCTGATTCTCAATTTGCTGGTGTTCCTCGCGTTACTGTTTGGCCTGGCACAAACCCGTCACACCACCTGGAGCCTGGCGAAAAAAGTCCTGCTCGCTCTGGTGTTGGGCGTCGCGTTCGGCGTCGCTTTGCACACGATTTACGGTGCCGGCAATCCGGTGCTGAAAGCCTCGATCGGCTGGTTCGATCTGGTGGGCAACGGTTACGTGCAGTTGCTGCAAATGATCGTGATCCCGCTGGTGTTCGCCTCGATCCTCAGTGCCGTGGCGCGTCTGCACAACGCTTCGTCGCTGGGCAAGATCAGCTTCCTGACCATCGGCACGCTGCTGTTCACCACGGCCATCGCCGCGTTGATCGGTATCGGTCTGACCAACCTGTTCGGCCTGACGGCTGAAGGGCTGGTTGCCGGCACGCAGGAAATGGCCCGTCTGCAAACCATCCAGACCGACTACGCAGGCAAGGTCGCTGACCTGAATGTGCCGCAGTTGCTGCTGTCGTTCATCCCGCAAAACCCGTTCGCCGACCTGGCCCGCGCCAAGCCGACGTCGATCATCAGCGTGGTGATTTTCGCGGCCTTCCTCGGCGTCGCCGCCCTGCAATTGCTGAAGGATGATGTCGAGAAAGGTCAGAAAGTAATCAACGCCATCGACACCCTGCAAGCCTGGGTGATGCGTCTGGTGCGCCTGGTGATGAAGCTGACCCCGTACGGCGTATTGGCGCTAATGACCAAAGTGGTCGCCGGTTCCAACCTGCAAGACATCATCAAGCTCGGCAGTTTTGTCGTGGTGTCCTACATCGGCCTGGGCTTGATGTTCGTGGTCCACGGCGTACTCGTGTCGGCGGCCGGGATCAACCCACTGCGCTTCTTCCGCAAGATCTGGCCGGTGCTGACGTTTGCCTTCACCAGCCGCTCCAGCGCGGCGACGATTCCGTTGAGCATCCAAGCGCAGACCAGCCGTTTGGGCATTCCGCAGTCCATCGCCAGTTTCGCCGCTTCGTTCGGCGCGACCATTGGCCAGAACGGCTGTGCCGGCCTGTACCCGGCGATGTTGGCGGTGATGGTGGCGCCGACCGTGGGCATCAACCCGCTGGACCCACTGTGGATCGCGACGCTGGTGGCGATTGTGACGCTGAGTTCGGCCGGTGTGGCGGGCGTGGGCGGTGGCGCAACGTTCGCGGCGCTGATCGTGTTGCCGGCGATGGGCTTGCCGGTGTCACTGGTGGCGTTGTTGATTTCGGTTGAGCCGCTGATTGATATGGGGCGTACGGCGTTGAACGTGAGTGGTTCGATCACGGCCGGGGCGATTACCAGCCAGATGATGCAGCAGACGGATAAAGAACTGCTGGATGCGGATGAGCATTCGGAGTTGGCTCACGCTTAAGACTTTCAGCGACTGAGCGGGCCTCTTCGCGAGCAAGCCCGCTCCCACATTAGCCCTGCGGCGTACATAGATCCTGTATCCGCTGGAGATCCAATGTGGGAGCGGGCTTGCTCGCGAAGCTTTTAGGCTTTTTCCCAGACTTCGAAGTTGTAAGCCGGTTTGTCTTCCACCGCCGGATTCTCGGTGTTGGAAACCAACTTCCACTGGCCCAAATCAAACTCCGGAAACCACGCATCCCCTTCCGGGCTCAACGCCACGCGCGTCAGATACAACCGGTCCGCCTGCGCCAGCCCTTGCGCATACAACTGCGCCCCACCAATCAGCATCAACTCATCGACGCCTTGCTCCTTCGCCCACGCCTCCGCGCGAACCACCGCAGCCTCCAGCGACGGATAAACTTCCGCGCCTTCCAGCACCAGATCCGCCTGACGGCTAACCACGATGTTCAACCGGCCCGGCAGCGGACGACCGAGGGAATCCCAGGTCTTGCGCCCCATGATGATCGGTTTGCCAAGGGTGGTGGCCTTGAAGTATTTGAAGTCCCCCGGCAAGTGCCAGGGCATGCTGTTGTCGACGCCGATCACGCGGTTTTCACCGAGGGCTGCGATCAGGCTGAGTGGGAGTGATTTAGTCATGCCGGCGAGGATACCAGAGCCTCCGCTTCTCGCAACGTAGCCCCCCCGACAAGCGCCACAGCGGTTATGCTCACAGCTCAATTAAGCGACGGGATGCCGCGTGACTGAACTGAATAACCTCTGGCTGACGGAAACCATCCGCCTGCGTGAAGAACACGCCGGCCCTCTGGATGATCTGGAAGCCAACCGACTGGCCCGCACAGCGGGTGGCGATCTGCCGACACGCATTTCGCGCCGCGCCGTGTGGCTTGCCGAGCGCGATGGGCTGGCCGAAGCCCTGAGACATTGGTTGCAAGGCGCGCGACTGGCGCTGATCGTGATGGCAGTGCTGGCCGTGGTCAGTGGCGCCGGTCTGGCATTCGCCGCGCTGGGTGACGGGCAGACACCGGTGAATGTGTTCTGGGCCCTGGGCAGTCTGCTCGGGCTGAACCTGATTCTATTGCTGAGCTGGGCCCTGGGCCTGGTGTTCGCTGGCGAGCACGGCGCAACGCTGGGACGCTTGTGGTTGTGGCTCAGCGAAAAACTCGCCCGCGACGCCAAAGCTGTGCAACTGGCGCCCGCCCTGCTGCTGTTGCTGCAACGACAGAAACTCAATCGCTGGGCGCTCGGTGTGTTGGTCAATGGCTTGTGGTTGCTGGCGATGCTCAGCGCATTGGTCATCCTGCTGATGCTGATGGCAACCCGCCGTTATGGCTTCGTCTGGGAAACCACCCTGCTCAGCGCCGACACCTTTGTCGCCATGACGCAGGCGCTGGGTGCCCTGCCCGCCTTGCTGGGGTTCAACGTGCCGACGGTGGACATGATCCGGGCCAGTGGCGATGCCGCGCTGAACATCGAAAGCGCCCGTCAGGCCTGGGCCACGTGGCTGGTCGGCGTGTTGGTGGTTTACGGCGTTGTGCCGCGCCTGCTCCTGGCGCTGTGCTGCCTGTGGCGCTGGAAGCGCGGCCGCGCAAATTTGCACCTGGACCTGAATCTGCCCGGCTACGCGCAACTGCGCGAACGCCTGATGCCCACCAGCGAACGCCTGGGCATCAGCGATGCCGCGCCCGAACATCTGCATCGGGTGGAAAGTGCCGTCAGTGAATTGCAAAGTGACGGCGCACTGCTGGTGGCCATCGAGCTGGACGATCAACGGCCATGGCCGCCGCCACTGCCGAAAACCGTGAGCGACGCGGGCGTCCTCGACAGTCGCGAATCGCGCCACAAACTCCTGGAACAGCTCAGCCGTTTCCCTCCGGCCCGCCTGGCCATCGCCTGCGATCCACGACGTTCACCGGATCGCGGCAGCCTTGCGTTGATCGCCGAACTGGCACGCAGCGCCAGCGCCACCCGCGTCTGGTTGCTGCAAGCGCCGCCCGGCGAAGCACTGGACGCCGAGCGCCTCGGCGACTGGCACGTGGCGCTGCAACAGTTGGAGCTGCCCTTCGCCGACTGCGCGCCGCTGAACTGGCTGGAGACCGGTCATGACTAATCCGTGGAAAGCGCCGTTGAAGCTCGCCGTGGTCGGCCACACCAACGTCGGCAAAACCTCGCTGCTGCGCACGTTGACCCGTGATGTCGGTTTCGGCGAAGTCTCCCATCGCCCCAGCACCACACGGCACGTCGAAGGCGCGCGGTTGTCGGTGGACGGCGAACCGTTGCTCGACCTGTTCGACACCCCCGGCCTGGAAGACGCCATCGCCCTGCTCGACTACCTCGAACGCCTGGAGCGTCCCGGCGAACGCCTCGACGGCCCGGCGCGGCTCGCACGTTTTCTTGAAGGCAGCGAAGCCCGGCAGCGTTTCGAGCAAGAAGCCAAAGTGCTGCGGCAACTGCTCACCTGCGATGCCGGCCTCTATGTGATCGACGCCCGCGAACCGGTGTTGGCCAAGTATCGCGACGAACTGGAAGTGCTGGCCAGCTGCGGCAAACCGCTGCTGCCGGTGCTGAATTTCGTCAGCAGCGCCAACCACCGCGAGCCGGACTGGCGCGAAGCGCTGGCACGGTTGGGCTTGCACGCCCTGGTGCGTTTCGACAGCGTGGCACCGCCAGAGGATGGCGAGCGTCGGCTCTATGAAAGCCTCGCGTTGCTGCTGGAAAACTCCCGCGAACAACTGGAGCGTCTGATCGCCGATCAGCAAGCCCAACGTCTGGCCCGACAGCAAAGTGCGGCGCGCTTGATTGCTGAATTGTTGATCGATTGCGCGGCGTGCCGGCGCAGCGTGGTCAGCGACGCCGAGCAAGAACAGCAAGCCATCAGCGAACTGCGCCAAGCGGTTCGACAGCGTGAACAACGCTGCGTCGAAGCCCTGCTCAAGCTCTACGCCTTCCGCCCACAGGACGCGGCGGCCAGTGATCTGCCGCTGCTCGATGGCCGTTGGGACGACGATCTGTTCAACCCGGAAACCCTCAAGCAACTGGGCGTGCGGGTCGGCGGTGGCATCGCGGCCGGCGCGGCGGCCGGGGCTGGCGTGGATCTGCTGGTCGGCGGCCTGACCCTCGGCGCGGCGGCACTGGCCGGCGCGATTGCCGGCGGCGCCCTGCAAACCGCGCGCAGTTATGGCAGCCGGTTGCTGGGCAAGATCAAGGGTCAGCGCGAACTGACGGTCGATGACAGCGTGTTGCGGTTGTTGGCGTTGCGTCAGCGGCAGTTGCTGCAAGCGCTGAATGCGCGCGGGCATGCGGCGATGGACAGCATCCAGGTCGCCACGCCGCAGGACAAGACCTGGCGCGAAGGCAAACTGCCCGAGGCGCTGAACAAGGCTCGGGCGCATCCGCAGTGGTCGTCGCTGAATCCGCAGGCGAAGTTGAGTCAGGCGGAACGGCAGGAGCAGGTTGAGGTGTTGGCGCGGCAGCTTTGAATTTGCGGTATCAGTTCTGGCCCCTTCGCGAGCAAGCCCGCTCCCACATTGGATTCGCGGCGAGCACAGATCCAGTGTGGGAGCGGGCTTGCTCGCGAAGGCAGCGCCTCGGTCTCTTAGGTGATCGCTACCAACCCAGCTTCAAAAATTGCTTCACCAACGCCGCAACACGACTTCGATCCGTACGATCCGCCCGCCCGTCATTGTCCACATCCGAACTCAAAATCACTTCCAGCCCACCATCATTATCAAGATCGTGAGCCGCTGCTTTATAGGCAATAACCGACCCTTCATGAAAATGCAGCCGCACCGTTTCCGCCGTACCGTCAGCCGAGGGATTCTGCGAGAAGATACGTAAGTGCCGCTCCTCACCCTCACCAGGGTTGAACCATGCGCATTTCAAATAGGTGTTGCCGAAAGATTTGAGCCGCTGCCGATCCGCCTCCGTCGCCTTGCGCTGCAACTGGTCACTTTCATAAAACTCAAAATGAAGCGTATCCGCCGCACCCTTCCCGCTTCGATCCTGTGCAATCACTTTCAAATAACGCATCCGTGCGCTTCCCTGGGAAAAGCCCAGACTGACCCGTCGCCGCCAGTTAAACCATCCACCGTTTCGCTATTGCCTGTGAGACAACTCAACGCGCCTCGCCGGACAAGACGTTCGCAGCCTTGCGCTTCAACACGTCGAGATCAATCACCGGCACCCGCATCTCCTTGGCCAACTCATCCCACTGCCGCATGCGCAGACTGACGGCGCACAACGGATCCTGCTCGAAGGCTTCTGCCTCGTCAGCGGTCATCACGCCGCCCTGATATTCCAGGGTCCGGCGGCTGGCTTCGCTCAAACGCTCGTAGTACCCGGACTCTTTGAGTGTCAGATAACGCTTGGCT
The DNA here is from genome assembly GCF_059695695.1 of Pseudomonas sp. LBUM1670. NCBI lineage: Bacteria > Pseudomonadati > Pseudomonadota > Gammaproteobacteria > Pseudomonadales > Pseudomonadaceae > Pseudomonas > Pseudomonas sp. LBUM1670. Next base: position 5,461,869 of record NZ_CP166783.1, read on the forward strand.
TGCACGTGGTATTCCACCAGCCGCGCCATGCGTTCGCTGAAGCCTGCGCGGCGCAGATAATCGGCACCCAGGCGTTCGTGACTGACCACGCCGAAACCGCCCATGTTCTCGGCGCTCTCGGCGCAGATGTGCCCGATGTCGTGGAAGAACGCGGCAAGCACCACTTCGTCATCGAAGCCTTCCGCCATGGCCAGTTGTGCGGCCTGGGACATGTGCTCGATTTGCGACACCGGCTCGCCGATGTAATCACTGTCGCCAAAACGTTCGTACAGCGCGAATACCTCGTCGATCACTTGCGCAGTGCGGTCCATCAAAGCTCTCCCAATACCGTCGCGACATTACGTTCGGCCATGGCCGGCCCGACACTCATGCCGACGCCGGTGTGCATCAGTGCCACGCTCACGCCCGGCATCGGCCGCAGGAATGAAAACGGTCCTGGCCCCCGGGAACCATAGACTCCCTGCCAGCGCTCGACCACTTGCACCTTGCAGCCCAACGTCTGCTCGGCCAGTTCGATCATCCAGTCGTCCACTTGCTCGGCATTGAATGGCGAGGGGTCGCTGCCATAGTGATGGGAGTCGCCGATGATCAGTTCGCCGTACGGCGTCGGACTGATCAGCAGGTGAATGCCGTTTTCGTGCAGGTGCGGTTCTTCACGCAGGATGTGCGCCTGCACCGCCGCCGCTTCCGGCAGATCGGCAAACGCGCCGTAATGCACGCAACTCAAACCAGTGAGCAGCGCGTGTTGCAGGTTGAGGTTGATCTGCGGTCGGGCGCGAAGCATTTGCAGGCGGCAGATTTGCGGGTCAAGCGCGGCGATCGGCTCGGCCAGCAAGGTCTGATAATCGTGGCCGGAACAGACGATGATCTGCTCGGCGCTGAAGGTGCCGGCGGTGCTGTGCAAGCGGCCGGGCTCGATGTCGCGCACGAGGGTGGAGAAGTGAAACTCGACGTTCATTTCACGGCGCAGGAAATCGATCAACGCCGGGATTGCTTCGCGGGAATACAGTTGTTGATCGTCCATGCCGTGCAGCGCGGCACGGTGATGGCTGAACTGGCCACCGTACACATCGCGTAATGCAGCGCCGCGCAGCAGGTCGACGCGGTAACCGTGTTCCACGGCTCGTCCGGCGCAAAAAGCTTCCAGCAGATGCTCTTCGGCTTCGGTGCGGGCGAACAGGTATGAGCCGTTGCGCTTGAGTTGCAGGCCGGCGAGTTGCGCCCATTGTCCCCAGATGTCGCGGCTGGCCTTGGCCAGTTCCAGCATCGGGCCTGGCGGCTGGCCGGTGACGAGGGCCTGGCCGAAGTTGCGCACCGAGGCGCCTAGCGGGGTTTCGCTGCGTTCGAAGACGGTGACTTTGAGACCGCGTCTGGCGGCGGCGTAGGCGTGGGACAGGCCGAGGATGCCGGCGCCTACGATCAGCATGTCGTTGTGTTGTGTCATTAAGAGATGTCCTGAATTCGAAGCCGCCTTCGCGAGCAAGCCCGCTCCCACAGGGATTTAGGGTGGACACAGGTTCTGTGATCACCACAGAACCTGTGGGAGCGGGCTTGCTCGCGAAGAGGCCCTGTCAGCCAATAGAGATCTTACTTGGCAACCACTTTCTCGGACTTGCCGTCATAACGCTTACGCCACTCGGTCAGGATCTCGTCGCGATTCTTCGACGCCCAGGCAAAGTCGTTCTTGATCAAACGCTGCTCGTAATCCGCCGGCAATTCGGTCTGCGGCTTGGCAATCCCCGGTTGAGCAAGCACCGCGAAGTTCTCTTTATAAAGCTCCATCGCCGCCGGACTCGCCGAGAAGTCAGCCAGTTTCTTCGCGGCCTCTTCGTGCGGCGTGCCTTTGATCACGGCAGTCGCTTCGATCTCCCAGCCCAAACCTTCTTTCGGCAGGATGATGTCCAGCGGCGCGCCCTGGCGTTTCAACTGAACGGCCGGGTATTCAAAGGAAATGCCGATCGGGAATTCACCCGCAGCCGCCAGTTTGCAAGGCTTGGAACCGGAGTGAACGTACTGGCCGATGTTCTGGTGCAGGTCGTCCATGTACTGCCAGCCCTGCTTCTCGCCGAAGGTTTGCAGCCAGGCGCTGACGTCGAGGAAACCGGTGCCGGACGAGGCCGGGTTAGGCATCACGATTTTGCCTTTGTACTCAGGCTTGGTCAGGTCCTGCCAGCTCACGGGTTTGGTCAAACCCTGCTTCTCGGCTTCCACGGTGTTGAAGCAAATGGTCGCAGCCCAGACGTCCATGCCGACCCAGGCTGGCGGGTTGGCGGCGTCGCGGTAGTTGCCACCGATCTTGCCCAGGTCCTTCGGCGCGTAGCTTTGCAGCATGCCTTGCTGATCGAGAATCGCCAGGCTCGAAGCGGCCAGGCCCCAGACAGCATCAGCCTGTGGACGGGCTTTTTCAGCCAGCAGTTTGGCGGTGATGATGCCGGTGGAATCGCGTACCCACTTGATCTCGACGTCCGGGTTGGCTTTTTCGAACGCTTCTTTGTAGGTCTTCAGTTGTTCGGCTTCGAGGGCGGTGTACACCGTCAACTCGGTTGGCGCCGCGAAGGCGTTCAGGCTGAAAGCAGTGAGGACAGCAGCGGCCAGGGCCAGGGGCTTGAACATGATCTTTTCCTGTTTTGAGTTGAGAGGCTTTCGGTTTGAGGAGCAGCGAATCAATGACCGGGCGCGGTCTGCCGCCAGGCCTGGGAACGGCGCAGCAAACCGCGCGAGGCCCAGGCCAGCAGCAGGGACACGCCGGCTGAGGTGAACAGAATCAGGGTCGACATGGCCGCCGCGCCGCCGACGTTGCCGGCGTCGTCCATGTTCAGCACCGCCACCGCCGCGAGGAGGGTGTCGGGGCTGTAGAGGAAGATTGCCGCCGAGACGGTGGTCATGGCCGAGACGAACAGGTAGCGCACGATGTCCAGCAGCGCCGGCAGGCAGATCGGCACGGTGACCCGCAGGTAATGCCGGTACAGCGGCGCCTTGAGCGACAGCGCGGCCGCTTCGAACTCGGCGTCGAGTTGACGCAGCGCGGTGGTCGCGGTCATTTGCGCGGTGGTCAGATAGTGAGCAATGGTGCAGACCACCAACAGGGTCATGGTCCCGTAGAGCACATGCAGCGGGTTGCCGGTGAGGTTGAAGAAGAAAACGTAACCCAACCCCAACACCAGACCCGGCACCGCCATCGGTACGAAACTGAGCATGCGCAAAGTCAGATTCAGCCCGCGCTGGCCCTTGGTTTTTTCCATCAGGTACGCGCCGGTGAAGATCAGCACGCTGCCGATCAGCGCCGTGCACAAAGCCATCTTCACGCTGTTGCCGTAGGCCAGCCAGCCGCCGCCCGCCGTGTCGTTGAACTGGTAATGGTTGAGCGACAACGACAGGTTGTACGGCCAGAACTTCACCAGCGAGGAGAACACCGCCATGCCGAACACCAGCAGCAACACCGCGCAGATCAGCAGCACAATGGCGAGGTAGCAGCCGTCGCGCAGCTTCGACGGCGCCGGTTGAAAGACCTGCGCCCGACCGCTCATGGAGTCGCCATGACGCCGACGCAACCAGGCATCGACACCGAAGCTGAACAGTGCCGGCAGCAGCAGGACCATGCCGATCAACGCACCACGACCGAACTGTTGCTGCCCGACCACGGCTTTGTAAGCTTCCAGCGCCAGCACTTGATAGTCGCCGCCGACCACCACGGGCACGCCGAAGTCGGTGATGGTCAGGGTGAAGACGAGGCAGAACGCTGCGAACACCGCCTGACGGGTTGCCGGCCAGGTGATGCTGCGGAAGGCTTTGGCCGGACTGGCGCCCATGCTGGAGGCGGCATCGAACAGGCGCGCATCCGCCAGAGACAGCGCCGACAGCAAAATCATCAAGGCGTGTGGGAAGGTGTAGATGACCTCACCCAGCACAATGCCCCAGAAGCCGTAGATGTTGTCCGAGAGCAAACCGCGCAACATGCCTTGGTTACCAAACAGGTATACCAACGCAATACCCGGCAGCATCGACGGCGCCATCAACGGCAACAGCGACATGCCACGCCAGATACCTTTGCCCGGAATCAACGTGCGTTGCAGGGCGTAGGCAAACAGGTAAGCCAGCGGTACGACAATCGCCGCCACGCTGAGGGAAACCTTCAGGCTGTTGCCGAGCAACCAGTGGAAATTCTCACTGGTGACCAGTTCACGTGCAGCCACCAGACCACCGCCCTGCCCGGCCTCCGAACTGAAGCCACGCCAGAAGATCGCCAGCAACGGCATCAACACCGCGATACCGAGCAACACCAGCAACAGGACTTTGCCGCCGACCACGAACACCCGGTCGCCAATCTCGGCACGGGAGGTCTGCCGAACCTGCTTGTGCGGTATCGGCAGCGCGATGTTCGCGCTCATCAGGCAAACACCTGCAGGCTGCGCGGCGGCAAGGCCACCATGATCTGCCGGGCGCCGAGGCGCGGCATGGCTTCCGGCGAGAGTTCTGCCAGCAACGCGTGGCCCGGCAGTTGATCGAGTTCGAAACTCATGCGGCAACGGTTGCCGAGGAAGGTGATTTCGCGAACCTTGGCCGGGAACAGGTTTTCCTCATGCACCAGCGGGTTGACGTTGATCGCCTCGGGCCGGCAGAACAACCGGCCAGACGCGGTTTTTACACTGCCGTCCGCCAGGCGCATGTTCATCCCGCCGACCTGGGCGTGGCTGTCGCTGTTGCGGTGGAACGGCAGCCAGTTGCCCTGACCGACAAACTCCGCCACAAACGGCGTGGCCGGGCGGTCGTAGATTTCCTGCGGCGTAGCGTACTGCTCGACCTTGCCGTTGTTCATCACGGCGATGCGGTCGGCCATCAGCATGGCTTCGTCCTGATTGTGGGTGACCATCAGGGTGGTGATGCCGAGGCTGCGTTGAAGTTGGCGCAGTTCGGTGCACAGGTGCTCGCGGACCCGAGCGTCGAGGGCCGACATCGGTTCGTCCAGCAGCAACAAGGACGGCGCCGGCGCCAGGGCGCGGGCCAGGGCGACACGTTGCTGCTGGCCGCCGGACAATTGGCCAGGGTACTTTTTCTCACTGCCGGTCAGGCCGACCAGTTCCAGCATCTGACCGACGCGCTTGCGCACTTCATCGCGACCGCTGCCGGTGAGGCCGTAGGCAATGTTCGCTTCGACGGTAAGATTGGGGAACAACGCGTAGGACTGAAACAGAATGCCGTAGTCACGGGCCTGCGGTGCCAGGTGGGAAACGTCGCGATTGCCGAGGTACAACTCGCCGCTGTCCTGTTTTTCCAGACCGGCGATGCAGCGCAGCAAGGTGGTTTTGCCACAACCCGACGGACCCAGCAGGCACACCAGTTCACCGGCCGCCACGTCGAGGGAAACGTTATCCAGCGCGGTGAAGGCGCCGAAGCGTTTCTGCACGCCGCGCACCTTCATCGGAGCGCCGGGGTTGGTCATGGCAGTTGCGATCGAGTTGTTCATGGACGGGCCTCATCAAGCAGATGGGGCCATCCTAGGGATGTAATGCGTCCGTCATGTGGCAGTAAGGCCAAAACGGCTGATAGTGGTATTCGGGGATTTTGGTTGGAGTTATTGGTTGTCTGGTCTGGCGCCTTCGCGAGCAAGCCCGCTCCCACAGGGGGAATGCGGTCAACTGTGGGAGCGGGCTTGCTCGCGAAGGGGCCAGACCAGTCACCCCAACTCTTAAGCCGGCGCCATTTCCTGCGCCAACCCAAGAAAAGCCGCCGGCAACCGAGCGTTCTTTCTCTCTTTCAGGCAATACAGATACTCGGGAATCTGCGGTGCATTCTCGATGGTCAGCACCCGAAGTTGCGGATCATGCGGCACTTCCTGCCGGGCAATGATGCTGATCCCGATGTTGCGCAGCACCGCCTCGCGAATCGATTCCCGGCTGCCAATCTCCAGCAACGGTCCGAAACTCACCCCGGCGCTGACCAGCAATTCCTCGGTCAGACGCCGAGTGGTCGAGCCTGACTCGCGCATCAACAACGTATGCCCGGCCAACGCGCTGAGCGGCACATGATCGTGCGCCGCCAACGGATGATGACGATGCACCGCCAACACCAGCGGATCGCTGCCGAGCACCCGGCGAATCAGTCGCGCGTCGTCGAGCAGTTGCGAGGAAGCGGCGACATCGACCCGGTAATCCTCCAAGGCTTCCAGCACCTGCTGCGAGTTGCCGATTTCCACCGACACTTCTACCTGCGGCAAACGCTCGCGAAAGGTCTTCACCAGATCGAGGATGTAATACGGCGCTGTAGCGGCGATTCGCAGCGTGCCGTGGACCTGGCCGCTGTTGCGCAGGAAAAACTCGATGTCGGCTTCCTGCTGCAGCAGCGCCTTGACCATCGGCAGCAACCGCGCGCCTTCGTCGCTGACGCTGAGGCGGCGGCCGCCACGGTAGAACAGTTCAACCGAGTACTGGTTTTCCAGATTGCGGATTTGCGTGGTCACGGTGGGCTGGCTCAGGCCAAGCTTTTTCGCCGCCAGGGTAATGCTGCCCAGGCGGGCCACCATGTAAAACGCCTTCAGCTCGGCACTCAGCACACCCGTTCCTCATCAATTATTTGCGTAACAGGCGCAACCCGTTGAACACCACCAACAGGCTCACACCCATGTCGGCGAACACCGCCATCCACATGGTGGCGATTCCGGCGAAGGTTACCCCAAGAAAGATAGCCTTGATGACCAAAGCGAGCGCGATGTTCTGCTTGAGGATGCTCGACGTTTGCCGCGACAGGCGAATGAACGCGGGGATCTTGCGCAGATCGTCGTCCATCAGGGCGACATCCGCGGTCTCGATGGCGGTATCGGTGCCGGCGGCGGCCATCGCAAAACCGATTTCTGCCCGCGCCAGTGCCGGCGCATCGTTTATCCCGTCACCGACCATGCCGACGCTATGGCCCCGCGCATAAAGCGCTTCGATGGCTTGCAGTTTGTCGGTCGGCAGCAGATCGCCTTTGGCCTCGTCGATGCCGACCTGCGCGGCGATCGCCTGGGCGGTGTGGACGTTGTCGCCGGTGAGCATCAGGGTTTTGATCCCCAGATCGTGCAGTTGCTGGATTGCCTCGCGGCTGGATTCCTTGACCGTATCGGCCACGGCGAACAGCGCCAATGGGCCGGATTTGTCGAGCAACAGCACCACGGACTTGCCCTGTTTCTCCAGCGCAAACAGCTTTTCTTCCAGCGCCGGCGAACACAGGTTCAGCTCTTCCACCAAGCGGTGGTTGCCCAAGTGGTAGGTCTGACCGTCGATCTCACCGCGCACACCGCGACCGGCGAGGGCTTCGAAGTTATCCACAACGAGCGGCGCAAAGGGTTTATCCACAGCGGCGTTGGCGATGGCCAACGACACCGGGTGGTCCGAACGTCCGGCCAGCGCTGCCGCAATCGCCGGCGCTGAGGCATCGGCCGTGGGATCAAGCGACAGATAATCAGTCTGCACCGGCTTGCCGTGGGTGATCGTGCCGGTCTTGTCCAACGCCACGTAGTCGAGTTTGTAACCACCTTCCAGATAAACGCCGCCCTTGACCAGAATCCCTTTGCGCGCGGCCGCCGCGAGGCCGCTGACGATGGTCACCGGGGTGGAAATCACCAGTGCGCAGGGGCACGCGACCACCAACAACACCAGTGCGCGATAGATCCAGTCGAACCAAAGCGCGCCCATGAACAACGGCGGAATCACCGCTACCGCGAGGGCGAAGATAAACACGGCGGGGGTGTAGATTTTCGAAAACTGGTCAACGAAGCGCTGGGTCGGCGCCCGTGCGCCTTGCGCCTGTTCGACGGCGTGGATGATCCGCGCCAAGGTCGAATGGTTGGCGGCGGCGGTTACCGTGTATTCAAGAGAACCGGCCTGATTGATGGTCCCGGCGAAAACCTTATCACCGACAGTTTTCTCCACCGGCAGGCTTTCGCCAGTGATCGGCGCCTGATCGATGGTCGAACTGCCCGACACGACTTCACCGTCCAGGCCGATACGCTCGCCGGGGCGGACGCGCACTCGCTCGCCCAGCTCGATGGATTTCACGTCCTGCAAGATCCAGCTGCCGTCGGCCTGCAACACCGTGGCCTGCTCCGGGGTCATCTGCATCAAGCCGCTGATGGCGTGGCGTGCGCGGTCCAGGGACTTGGCTTCGATCAACTCGGCCACGGTGAACAGGAACATCACCATCGCCGCTTCCGGCCACTGCCCGATCAGGATCGCACCGGTCACCGCGATGCTCATCAGCGCGTTGATGTTCAGGTTGAGGTTTTTCAGGGCGATCCAGCCCTTCTTATAAGTGCTGAGGCCGCCGCTGAGGATCGAGATCAGCGCGATAACCGCTATGACCCAATTAGGCGCAGCGTTGGTGAAGTGAATAACTTCGGCGGCCAGCGCGCCCACGCCGGACAGCGCCAATGGCCACCACGGCTTTTTCTCTGGCGCGGGAGCTGGCGCTTCGACGCCCTGCTCCAGCGGCTCGGCCTGCATGCCGAGGGACTTGATCGCGTCGATGATCGGCGCGGTGCCCGGCAGGTCGTGGGTCACGCCCAACACGCGGTTGATCAGGTTGAATTCCAGCTGCTGCACACCCGCGAGCTTGCCGAGTTTGTTCTGGATCAGCGTCTGCTCGGTCGGGCAGTCCATCGCGTCGATACGGAAACTGCTCAACCGCGCATTGGCGGTTGGTGCTTCGCTGAGCTTGATCAGCGACGGCGCCGCCGCTTTGGAAGAACAGCAGGAATCCCCGTGACCGCCATGCTCATGGCTGTCATGGTTATGCGGGGGCACTGGCAGCAGCTTATGACTGTGATCGTGACCCGCCTCGGGTGTGTGGGTGTGTTCGGAATCGCTCATTGGTTGCGTCCATGAAGGTGCCTGTTGCCAAGTAAAGACCCTGTAGCCACTATAGGGTCAAGCACCCATTCAGGAGATGGCCGTCATGAAGATCGGAGAACTGGCGAAACTCACCGACTGCGCCGTGGAAACCATCCGCTATTACGAACGAGAAAATCTGCTGCCGGAACCAGCCCGCAGCGACGGCAACTACCGCGTCTATACCCAAGCCCACGCCGAACGCCTGACCTTCATCCGCAACTGCCGCACCCTCGATATGACGCTCGAGGAAATCCGCAGCCTGCTGGCTCTGCGTGATAGTCCGCAGGATCAGTGTGAAAGCGTGAATGCGCTGATCGATGAACACATCCATCATGTGAAAGCGCGGATCGACGGGTTGCTGGCGTTACAGGCGCAACTGCTCGACCTGCGCCAACGCTGTGGCGAAGGACCGGATATTGATCAGTGCGGGATTTTGCAGCGGTTGGAAGTGAGCGGCGGCGTTGTGGCGACGGAGGTTGAGCATTCTCATGTGGGCCGTAGTCACGGCCACTAAGAACACCGCATAACCTAATGTGGGAGCGGGCTTGCTCGCGAAAGCGGTGTGTCAGACAACATTTCTGTCGACTGACACACCGCTTTCGCGAGCAAGCCCGCTCCCACAGGGGTTGGGTGCTGAGGCTTAAACCGCCATCGGCGCGGTCATCGGCGCGTGGTGCTGATAACCCTCAAGCGAAAAATCACCCGGTTCAATCAACTCCAGCCATTCCGGCTGATAAACACCGGTCTTGGCAAACTCCGGCACACGATCGCTGATCACCAGTTTCGGCATCGGGAACGGCTCGCGCTTGAGCTGTTCATTCAGCATGTCCAGGTGGTTTTCGTAGACGTGCGCATCACCGATGAAATAGGTGAACCAGCGCGGCGTATAACCGGTCAGGCGACCGATCAGGCTCAGCAGCGCGGCGCCTTCGGTGAGGTTGAACGGCGTGCCCAGGCCCAGGTCGTTGGAGCGGATGTAGAGGGTCAGGGAAATCTCTTTGGTCTCGACATTCGGGTGGAACTGGTACAGCAAGTGGCACGGCGGCAGGGCCATTTCATCGAGCTGGGCGACGTTCCAGCCGTGGAACAGGATGCGGCGGCTGCCCGGGTCCTTGATGATGGTGTCGACACACTGGCGAATTTGGTCGATCGCCTTGTACAGAACCACGTAGGCCTGACCGTCTTCTTCGCCTTCGGCGATCTGGCGGTAGCCTTGCTTCAGGGTCTGCTCGATGGCGGCGGTGTTGCTGACCGGGATCTGCTTGTACGCCGGCCATTTGCGCCATTGCACGCCGTAGATCTCGCCGAGGTCGTCTTCGCCCTGACGGAACGGGTTGGCCAGCCATTGCGCGTTTTCGTTGGCGTTCTGGTCCCAGACCTTGCAGCCCAGCGCACGGAATTCGGCGGCGTTGTTCACCCCACGCAGGAAACCGCACATCTCGCCGATGGCCGATTTGAAGGCCATCTTGCGGGTGGTGATCGCCGGGAAACCTTCCTGCAGGTCATAACGCAGCATCGCGCCGGGAAAACTGATGGTGTTCACGCCAGTGCGATTGGCCTGTTTGGTGCCGTTCTTGATGACGTGGGCGACCAGTTCGAGATATTGCTTCATGAGTTACCTGTGTCCTTGAACCCGGGACCAAAGCCCCGGGGTTCGAATTTATACGGCTGCCGCTGGAGTTGCCGGGGCGCGGTGATACGCCAGCCAGATCAGGAACAGACCGCCGACGATCATCGGCACGCAGAGCACTTGGCCCATGGTCAGCCAGTTCCAGGCCAGATAGCCCAGTTGCGCGTCCGGTACGCGGACGAATTCGACGATGAAACGGAAGATGCCATAGAACAGCGCGAACATCCCGGACACCGCCATGGTTGGCCGCGGCTTGCGCGAGAACAGCCACAAGATCAGGAACAGCGCCACGCCTTCCAGCGCGAACTGATACAGCTGCGACGGGTGACGCGCCAGTTGCGCCGGATCGGTCGGGAAGACCATCGCCCATGGCACGTCAGTCGCTTTGCCCCACAATTCGGCGTTGATGAAGTTGCCGATACGCCCGGCACCCAGGCCGATCGGCACCATCGGCGCGACGAAGTCCATCAGCTGGAAAAACGACTTGTTGTTCTTTTTACCGAACCACAACGCCGCCAGCATCACGCCGATGAAGCCGCCGTGGAACGACATGCCACCCTTCCACACCTCGAAAATCAGCGTCGGGTTGGCCAAGTAAGCGTGCAGATCGTAGAACAGCACATAGCCCAGACGACCGCCGACGATAACGCCCATCGACATCCAGAAGACCATGTCGGAGAGTTTCTCTTTGCTCCAGGTCGGGTCGAAACGGTTGAGCCGGCGCGACGCCAGCAGCCACGCACCGCCGATACCGATCAGGTACATCAGACCGTACCAGTGGATTTTCAGCGGACCGATGGCCAGGGCCACCGGGTCAATCTGCGGGTAAGGCAGCATTGCGACTCCTCGTTAGAGTTGAAACTTTCAAAATTCCCGGGCGACGCTGCCACCTCAGGATTAAGCCAGGATTGTGCTGTGCATCAGATCAGAAAATTCAAACCCACGCAGAACAGCAAAGCGGCGAACAGTCTTTTCAGCAACTTCGGCGACAGCCTGTGGGCCAGTCGCGCACCGAGGCGGGCGAAAACCATGCTGGTCAGGGCGATCCCCAGCAGCGCCGGCAAATAAATAAAACCGAGACTATGGGCCGGCAGCAACGGATCGTGCCAGCCCAGAATCATGAAACTTAATGCACTGGCCAAAGCGATCGGCAAACCGCAGGCCGACGAGGTCGCCACGGCTTGCTGCATCGGCACGCTGCGCCACGTCAGGAACGGCACGGTCAGCGAACCGCCGCCAATCCCGAAAATCGCCGAGGCCCAGCCAATCACACTGCCGGCCAGGGTCAGACCGACTTTCCCCGGCACCGTTCGGCTGGCCTTGGGTTTCACGTCCAGCATAAGCTGCCCGGCGATGACCAGGGCAAATACGCCGATGATCTTCTGCAGATTGGGACCGGAGATCGCTTCGGCGGTCAGCGCACCGAAACCGGCACCGAGCAGAATGCCGCCGGTCATCCAGGCAAAAACCGGCCAACGCACGGCGCCGCGGCGATGGTGCTCGCGCACCGCGTTGACCGAGGTGAAAATGATCGTCGCCAGAGAAGTGCCGACCGCCAGGTGAGTCAGGATCGACGCATCGAAGCCCTGCAGGGAGAAACTGAACACCAGCACCGGGACGATGATGAGCCCGCCGCCCACGCCGAACAGCCCGGCCAGCGTTCCGGCACAGGCGCCGAGCGCCAGATAGAGCAGAAATTCCACGCTGTTCCCCCACCCAACCCCAAAAACGAGCGGCATGGTAACGGATGCATGGCCTCGGGCTCCACTGGATGGCGATGGATACCCGTACGATGACTGCGTAGAGTGGGCAAAAAACACACAAGGACTACCTTATGTGCCTGATTGTTTTTGCCTGGCGACCGGGTCACGCCCAACCGTTGATCGTGGCGGCCAACCGCGACGAATTCTATGCCCGGCCCAGCCTGCCCCTGGCGCAGTGGCCCGAAGCACCGCAGGTCTACGCCGGTCGCGACCTGGAGGCCGGCGGCACCTGGCTCGGTGTCGGTGCCAACGGGCGGTTCGCGGCGCTGACCAATATCCGCGATCCCCACCAACCGCCCGCCCGAAAATCCCGGGGTGAGCTGGTCGCGCGATTTCTCAATGGCGAAATGCCGATTGATGATTACTTGGGCGATGTTGTCGGACGTTCGCTGGAATATGCCGGGTTTAACCTGCTGATCGGCAATCCTAATGAGTTGTGGCATTACAGCGCACGGGCGTCGGAGGCGGTGATGTTGCAGCCGGGGGTTTACGGGTTATCGAATGCGGGACTGGATACACCGTGGCCGAAGTTGCTCAAGGCGCGGGCGGCGTTGGAGGCCGTTCTGGAGGATCCGCAGCCTGAGGTGTTGTTGACGTTGCTGAGTGATGCGCAGACAGCTCCGTTTGCGGAGTTGCCGGACACCGGGGTGGGTTTGGCGACCGAGACGTTGTTATCGAGTGTGTTTATTGCCAGCCAGAGTTACGGGACCCGGGCGAGTACGGCGTTGATTGTTCATGCGGATGGGACGCGGCATCTGGTTGAGCGGAGTTTTGGGCCGTATGGCGGGCATCTTGGGGAAGTGGAGATCAAGGTGTAGATCGTTGTCGTTCGGGCGGACGTCTTCGCGAGCAAGCCCGCTCCCACATTTGATCTGCGTCGTACACAAATTCTGTGTTCACTGAAGATCCAGTGTGGGAGCGGGCTTGCTCGCGAAGAGGGCGCCGCAGATTTAGTGGGGTTTGATCGCCGCCGGATTAATCATCCGCGCCAACCCAAGGTTCTTCAGCGCCAATTGCAGCGAGCTGTGGATAACTTGCGGGTTGTCGATGGTCATCAGTTCGGCGAGCAAATCCTTGGCCTTGCTCAGGTTGATCTGCCGCAACATCCACTTCACCTTCGGCAGGTTGGTGGCGTTCATCGACAGGCTGTCGAAACCCATCGCCATCAACAGCACCGCCGCCGCCGGGTCACCGGCCATTTCGCCGCAGATACTCACCGGCTTGCCTTCGGCATGGGCGTCACGCACGACGTTCTGCAACGCTTGCAATACCGCCGGGTGCAGGTAGTCGTAGAGGTCGGCCACTCGCGGGTTGTTCCGGTCCACGGCCAACAGGTACTGGGTCAGGTCGTTGGAGCCGACCGACAGGAAGTCCACTTGCCGCGCCAGCTCCTTGGTCTGATACACCGCTGCCGGAATCTCGATCATCACGCCAATCGGCGGCATCGGCACGTCGGTGCCTTCGTCGCGGACTTCGCCCCAGGCCCGGTGAATCAGGTGCAGGGCTTCTTCCAGTTCATGGGTGCCGGAGATCATCGGCAGCAGAATCCGCAGGTTGTTCAGGCCTTCGCTGGCCTTGAGCATCGCGCGGGTCTGCACCAGGAAGATTTCCGGGTGGTCGAGGGTGACGCGAATGCCGCGCCAGCCGAGGAACGGGTTGTCTTCCTTGATCGGGAAGTACGACAGCGACTTGTCACCGCCGATGTCCAGGCTGCGCATGGTGACCGGTTGCGGGTGGAACGCGGCGAGTTGCTCGCGGTAGATCGCCAACTGCTCCTTTTCGCTCGGGAACCTCTGGTTGATCATGAACGGCACTTCGGTGCGGTACAGACCGACGCCCTCGGCGCCGCGCTTCTGTGCCCGCGCCACGTCCGCCAGCAGGCCGGTGTTGACCCACAGCGGCATGCGGTGGCCATCGAGGGTCACGCACGGCAAGTCGCGCAGCGCATCCAGCCCGAGGGCCAGTTGTTTCTCTTCCTCGACCACTTCGGCGAACTGCTTGCGCAGCACGTCACTCGGGTTGGTGTAGACCTCACCGTGGTAGCCGTCGACGATCATCTGGATGCCGTCGACCTTGGAATACGGCAGGTCGACCAGGCCCATCACCGTCGGGATGCCCATGGCCCGCGCGAGGATCGCCACGTGGGAGTTGCCGGAACCGAGTACCGACACCAGACCGGCCAGCTTGCCTTCCGGCACTTCGCCGAGCATCGCCGGCGTCAGTTCTTCGCTGATCAGAATGGTGTTGTCGGGATAAACCAGGGTCTGTTGACGCTCCTCCTGCAGATAAGCCAGCAAGCGCCGACCGAGGTCTTTGACGTCCGAGGCGCGCTCACGCAGGTAGGCGTCGTCCATCAATTCGAAACGGTTGACGTGATCGGTGACCACCTGACGCAGCGCGCCCTGGGCCCACTGACCGGTCTTGATCACGGTGGTTACTTCGCTGCCCAGCGCCTCGTCGGCGAGCATCATCAGGTAGACGTCGAACAAGGCCCGCTCTTCGGGACGCAACTGCGTGGCCAGCTTGGCCGACAACGCACGCATGTCGGCGCGCACGCCTTCGATGGCAGTCTTGAACAGCCCGAGTTCGGCCTCGATGTCGGCGATGGTCTTGTCCGGCACCACGTCCAGATCGGCCGGTGGCAACATGACCACCGCCGTACCGACCGCCGCACCCGGCGAGCCCGGCACGCCAACGAACTTGGCTTCCTGAATCCCTTTGCCCTGACGGCCCAGACCGCGGATCGAACCGGTGGCCTCGGCGTGGGCGATAACGCCGGCGAGCTGCGCGCTCATGGTCACGAGGAAGGCTTCTTCGCCCTCATCGAACTGACGACGTTCTTTTTGCTGAATGACCAACACGCCGACGACGCGGCGGTGGTGAATGATCGGTGCGCCGAGGAAGGAGGCGTAGCGTTCTTCACCGGTCTCGGCGAAGTAGCGGTAGCGCGGGTGATCCGCGGCGTTTTCGAGGTTCAGGGGTTCTTCACGCGTGCCGACCAGGCCGACCAGACCTTCGTTGGGCGCCATGCTGACCTTGCCGATCGAGCGCTTGTTCAAGCCCTCGGTCGCCATCAGCACGAAGCGGTTGGTCTCGGGGTCAAGCAGGTAGACCGAGCAGACCTGGCTGCCCATGGCCTCTTTGACGCGCAACACAATAATCCCCAACGCCGCCTTGAGATCCTTGGCGGAGTTTACTTCCTGGACGATCTTGCGCAGCGTATTGAGCATGGCTCGGGGTCGAACTCCGTCGTCAGTCGCGCGCTAAAAGGCGCGGGGCAAGCTCTTTGAGAGCGCGTCGATACACCTCGCGCTTGAATGTCACCACCTGGCCCAACGGATACCAATAACTGACCCAGCGCCAGCCATCGAATTCCGGTTTACCGGTCAAATCCATCCGCACCCGCTGCTCGTTGGAGATCAGGCGCAGGAGAAACCATTTCTGTTTCTGGCCGATGCACAGCGGTTGGCTGTGGGTACGGACCAGACGTTGCGGCAAACGATAGCGCAACCAGCCCCGGGTGCAGGCGAGAATTTCAACATCTTCGCGCTCAAGACCCACTTCTTCATTCAACTCGCGGTACAAGGCGTCTTCCGGCGTCTCCTGGGGGTTGATACCACCCTGTGGAAACTGCCAGGCATCTTGATTGATACGGCGAGCCCATAGCACCTGTCCGGCATCATTCGTGAGAATGATCCCGACATTGGGGCGGAAACCATCGGGGTCGATCACGGCAACAACCTCGCAAACGCATGTCGCCGCATTGTTCCACAAAGGTTGTGAAGGCAGCAACGAGCCGGCCTACCTTATGTGCACTCTTGTGAAAAGTCCGTATTCTGGACGCCTTTCTACAGACTTTTCAGCGAGTAACTGCAATGCGCCTGGCTTTATTCGACTTGGACAACACCCTTCTGGGCGGCGACAGTGACCACGCCTGGGGCGATTACCTGTGCGAACGCGGCTTCCTCGACGCCGTCGCCTACAAAACACGCAACGATGAGTTCTATCAGGATTACCTGGCCGGCAAGCTGGATAACGCCGCCTACCTGAACTTTTGCCTGGAAGTCCTCGGCCGCACCGAAATGGCCACGCTGGATCAATGGCATCTGGACTACATGCGCGACTGCATCGAGCCGATCGTGCTGCCCAAGGCCATGGCACTGTTGGCCAAGCACCGTGAAGCGGGTGACAAGCTGG
Source organism: Pseudomonas sp. LBUM1670 (assembly GCF_059695695.1). NCBI lineage: Bacteria > Pseudomonadati > Pseudomonadota > Gammaproteobacteria > Pseudomonadales > Pseudomonadaceae > Pseudomonas > Pseudomonas sp. LBUM1670. The sequence goes on from NZ_CP166783.1 coordinate 5,478,323, forward strand.
TCATCATTACCGCGACGAACCGTTTTGTGACCGGGCCGATTGCCCAGCGCCTGGGCGTCGAAACCCTGATCGCCACCGAGTGCGAGATGGTTGATGGCCGTTACACCGGGCGCAGCACCGACATCCCGTGCTTCCGTGAAGGCAAGGTGACGCGGCTGAATCGCTGGCTGGAAGAGACCGGGCATTCGCTGGAAGACAGTTACTTCTACAGCGACTCGATGAATGATTTCCCATTGCTGGAGCAGGTGGCGAATCCGGTCGCGGTTGATCCGGATCCTAACTTGCGCGCCGAAGCTGAGAAGCGTGGGTGGCCGGTGATTTCGTTGCGCGATTGAAATCGCCGTTCTGTAGGAGCGAGCTTGCTCGCGAAAAACTCAAGGTCGCTGCGGGGAGTCAGGTGCCCCGCGTTTTCGTTAACGACCATCGCGAGCAAGCTCGCTCCTACACTGGCTTCGCGCCCATCAACCCCGCAATCGCGACAAAACAGACGAAGCTGAACAATGCGAGGGCGAAGGTGAACTTGCCGCTCCCTCCCGGCGCTTTGCGCAACTTGTTAAGCCGCACCAACAACCAGAACCACGCCAACGCCGCCACGGTGTAAAGCACGCTGGATGCCAGCAACCACGTCTGCCCCAAAGGCCAACCCACCAGATGCACCATCCACCAGCCGGTGAACGGCATGCTCAGTAACGCCAGGCCCATCAACAGCCAAATGAACACGCGAGGCCGTTGCAACGTTCGGCTGCCCGCCGTTGCGTCGCCGTTACGCCGCGTCCGCCAGACCCAGATCCCCAGGCCCAGCGCACACACCAGCAGCACCACCGTCGCCACCATGTGCGCCACTTTCAGGGCGGTTAACGTTTCCATTGTTCGATTTCCTTATGACTTGCCCATCAGCGTAGCCGCTCAGCCAAGAAACAGTTTATAGGCCGGGTTGTCGCTTTCATCCCAGTACGGGTAGCCGATTTCTTCCAGCGCCGCCGGCACCAGATGACGTTCCTCGTGAGGCACTTGCAGCCCCGCGACCACACGGCCATCCGCCGCGCCGTGGTTGCGGTAGTGGAACATCGAAATGTTCCAGCGCCCGCCGAGCTTGCTGAGGAAGTTGAACAGCGCGCCCGGCCGCTCCGGAAATTCAAAGCGCAGCACTACTTCATCGACCACGTGGGCCGCGCGACCACCGACCATATGGCGGATGTGCAGCTTGGCCAGTTCGTTGTCGGTCAGGTCCAGCACCGGAAAACCCTGCTCGGTCAGGCTGGCGATCAGAGCACTGCGCGGGTCGGTTTCCGGATGCGTCTGCACGCCAACGAAGATGTGTGCTTCGCTGCCGGTGTTGTAGCGGTAATTGAATTCGGTGATCTGGCGCTTGCCGATGGCTTCGCAGAACGCCTTGAAGCTGCCCGGTTTCTCGGGGATGGTCACGGCGATGATGGCTTCGCGGCCCTCGCCCAGCTCGGCGCGTTCGGCGACGTGGCGCAGGCGGTCGAAGTTGACGTTGGCGCCGGAATCGATAGCGACGAAGGTATGGCCAGTAACGGCGTGCTGCTCGACGTACTTCTTGATCCCGGCCACGCCCAAGGCGCCGGCAGGTTCAGTGATCGAGCGGGTATCGTCGTAGATATCCTTGATGGCCGCGCAAATCTCGTCGGTGCTGACCGTGATCACCTCATCGACATAGTCTTTGCAGATGTCGAAGGTGTGCTGACCGATCTGAGCGACCGCGACGCCGTCGGCGAAGAGGCCCACGGTCGGCAGCACCACGCGCTCGCCGGCGGCCATGGCCGCTTGCAGGCAATTGGAATCGTCCGGCTCGACGCCGATGATCTTGATTTCCGGGCGCAGGTATTTCACGTACGCCGCGATACCGGCGATCAGCCCGCCACCGCCCACCGGAACGAAGATCGCATCCAGGCGCCCAGGGTGCTGGCGCAGAATCTCCATGGCCACCGTGCCCTGCCCGGCAATGGTGTGGGGATCGTCGTACGGGTGAATGTAGACGTAGCCTTTTTCGTCGACCAGTTTCAGCGAATAGGCCAGGGCTTCCGGGAACGAATCCCCGTGCAGCACCACTTTGCCGCCGCGTGAACGCACGCCTTCGACTTTGATCTCGGGAGTGGTCTTGGGCATGACGATGGTGGCTTTCACGCCCAGCACTTTCGCCGCCAGAGCCAGGCCCTGCGCATGATTGCCCGCCGAAGCCGTCACCACGCCGCGAGCGCGTTCTTCATCGCTCAGTTGCGTGAGCTTGTTGTAGGCACCGCGAATCTTGAACGAGAACACCGGTTGCAAGTCTTCACGCTTGAGCAAAATACTGTTGCCCAGCCGCTCGGAGAGCTGGCGGGCAGTCTGCAACGGGGTTTCTACGGCAACGTCATAAACGCGCGAGGTGAGGATCTTTTTGACGTACTGTTCGAGCATCGGAAAGCATCACTGAGCGGGTTGGGCAGGGCCATGGAGTCTAACCCGGCTTTCGCCTGAGCGACCACACTAAACAGGTGGTTTTACCCTCTCCGGAAGGATCATGGACCTGTAGGAGCGAGGCTTGCCCGCGAAGAGGCCGGTACATCCAGAATAAATGTTGGCAGTAAGAACGCTTTCGCGGGCAAGCCTCGCTCCTACAGGTATCGGTCGTGGCCCGCCAATCGGGCAATGACCTTCCCTGCCCCGGGGCCTATAATGCCGGCCTTCCGTTCTCCCCTTGCCCGCTTTCGGAGCCCGCATGACCCAGGATCAACTCAAACAGGCAGTGGCCCAGGCCGCCGTCGACTTCATCCTCCCGAAACTCGACGACAAGAGCATTGTCGGGGTCGGCACCGGCTCCACCGCCAACTGCTTCATCGACGCTTTGGCCCAGCATAAAGGCGCATTCGACGGCGCCGTCGCCAGCTCCGAAGCCACCGCCGCGCGCCTCAAGGGCCATGGCATTCCGGTGTATGAGCTGAACACCGTCAGCGATCTGGAGTTCTACGTCGACGGCGCCGACGAAAGCGACGAACACCTGAACCTGATCAAGGGTGGCGGCGCAGCCCTGACCCGCGAGAAGATCGTCGCGGCCGTGGCCAAGACCTTCATCTGCATCGCCGACGCCAGCAAACTGGTGCCGGTCCTCGGCGCATTCCCGCTGCCGGTGGAAGTGATCCCGATGGCCCGCAGCCACGTGGCCCGCGAACTGGTGAAGCTCGGCGGCGACCCGGTTTACCGTGAAGGCGTGCTGACCGACAACGGCAACATCATTCTGGATGTGTTCAACATGCAGATCACCAACCCGGTGGAGCTGGAGACGCAGATCAATGCGATCGTCGGCGTCGTGACCAACGGTTTGTTCGCAGCGCGTCCTGCGGATTTGCTGTTGCTGGGGACCAGCGAAGGCGTGAAAACCCTGCGCGCCCAATAAGCCCAGGAACACTGCAAAACCTGTGGGAGCGGGCTTGCTCGCGAAGGCGGTGTGTCAGCAGATACGTCATCAACTGACACACCGCCTTCGCGAGCAAGCCCGCTCCCACATTTGTTTTGCGGTGTTGGTCAGGGTTGCGCTGGTTTTTTGAAGACGTAGAACAAGTTCGGCTCGCTCACCAGGTACATCGTACCGTCGTCATCCATGGCGATCCCTTCCGCTTGCGGCACCGTCTTCTGCAACCCCTGACGCCCCTGACTCAGAGACATGGTGCTCATCGGTCGCCCGTCCACCTCCAGCTCCAGAATCAGTCGCGACTCGTCGGACAGCGCCAGCAAATGGCCGCTGCGCTCGTCGTATAGCAGGCTCGACAGGTCTCGAACAAACAGCCCGGCATCGCGCTTGGGGTTGTTGACCACGTGCACCGAGTAGGATTTCTCGGAGTTGTAATGAGGAAAACCCCGCACTTCGTAGATCAGCATCGGGTCGCGCTCCTTGGCGACAAACAGGCGCTTGCCCACTGAGTCGTAGGCCAGGCCTTCAAAGCCCTTGTTGCCGCTCATGTGCACGCCCAGCGTCATCTGCTCGGCTTCCGCCGCGTCCAGGAATGTGGTGTCCTTTTCCAGATGAATCTTGATCAGCCGTTGCTGGCGCTCGTCAGTGATCACGTATGTGTCGGCACTGATGAACTCCACCGCCTCTGGATCACCGAAGCCGACCAGCGCGACACGCCGAATGATCCGGCCTTCCAGCGACAGCTCGATCAGTTCGGAGTTTTTGTTGGTGACGGTGAACAGGCTCTTGCGCACCGGATCGAAGGTCAGCGCCGATACATCGTCATCCAGCCCTTCAATGACCCGGCCCTCGACCGTGACCTGATAGTGACCCAGGCCGATAGACTGTTCGCTCTCCGGCTGCCAAAGCGTATGCAGATTGAACCAGGCGCGCTCGAACAGCCGCAGGTATTGCCCGACCGCAACCACCACGATCAGCACAATCACCAAAAGAATCAGCATCAGGGTTTTTGGGCGGGCAAGTCGGCGCATTCAGGCAAGCTCGGAATCAGGACGGGCGGATGGAATACCACGGCAGTCTGAATTGAAGCTTAAAGGCCGTTGGGCTGGTCCTACAACTGAGCGTCACGCTTCCTACAAAATCGCGGATCAAAATCGCGGATCAAGGTCGCGAATCAGTGCTGCTTTTCGAAACGATAGAACAGGTTAGGTTCGCTCACCATATAGAGCGTGCCCGCATCGTCCATGGTCACGCCTTCGGCACGGGGAATGGTCTTTTTCAAACCATTGAAGCCGCCCAGCAAGGTCATGAAACTGACCTGCTCGCCCTTCTCGTCCAGCTCCAGCAACAAATGGGAGTCGGCGGACAATGCCAGCGTGTGCCGGGTGCGCGGGTCAATGGCCAGGGCCGACAGGTTGCGGATGTCCAGTTCGTCATTGGCGAGCTTCTGCTTGTCGCCGGAGAGCGTCTGACCGTCGGCGCTTTTCCAGGTGAACAGCGCCGGTGGACGTTCTTCTCCCAGCAGCATTTGCTGGTTGCGCGCATCCCAGACGACCGCTTCGAACGCTTTGTTCTGGTCTTTCGACGGACCGAGGTCGTACTTCGGGAAATTGGCGATGTTCAGCTCGCGGGTATCTGCGTCGACCTTGACGATGGTCAGCGAGTGCTCGCGCTCATCGACGATGGCCAGCAGACCGTTGCCCATGACCGTCACGGCTTCCGGGTTGCTCCAGCCCACCAGCGGCATTTTGCGCAGCACATCGCCCTGCAGGGTCAGCTCGACCAGGAACGGGTTCTTGCCCATGACCGAGAACAGGGTTTTGGTTTGAGGGTTGTAGGCCAGGTCGGACGCTTCGTCCTTTTCCATCCCCGGCAATGGCTTGGCATCGATCACCGCGCGGTAGTCCGGGAGCCAGATACTTTCCTGGCGTTCGGCCGGGCTTTCGAAGCGCTCGAGCACCCAGAGCACACCGCGGTCATCCCAATGCATCGCGAACGCGAGGCCATACGCGGCGCCCACGGCCAGTAACAGCCAGGCATACCAACGCATGAAAAAGCGTGGGCGACGGGCAGTTTTAAGCGTGGGCAGCGGTTGGATGGCCATCGAGGGATGTATTCCAGAAATTCAGGCTAAGGGTAATAGCACAATTGGGACCGGCTCAGACGCCAGAAACCCCGGAATTATCCAGACAAGATGTGAAAAAAACGGGAAATGGCGGGATTGCCCTTCTTCGGCCGATCGCAAAACCCAATGTGGGAGCGGGCTTGCTCGCGAATGCGGTGTGTCAGTCGACATTAATGTTGTCTGACACACCGCATTCGCGAGCAAGCCCGCTCCCACAGGGTTTTGCGGTGTTTCGGTTAGCGGACGCTGCTGGTGAAGCTGCTCGCGCCCGGCAATTCAATGACCAGTTCATCACCGACATTCAACGGACCAACGCCAACCGGCGTGCCCGTGAGGATCACATCACCGGCTTGCAGCGAGAAGCAGCCGGCCATGTGCTGGATCATCGGCACGATCGGGTTGAGCATCGCGCTGCTGTTGCCATCCTGGCGCACTTCGCCGTTGATGGTCAGGCGAATGCCGATGTCGGTCAGGTCAGCAAAGGTGCTGCCGGAGACGAACGGAGCAATCACCGCCGCACCGTCGAAGGACTTGGCGATTTCCCATGGCAGGCCTTTGGACTTCAGCTCGGCCTGCTTGTCACGCAAGGTCAGGTCCAGGGCCGGAGCAAAACCGGAAATGGCATCGAGCACTTCTTCACGGCTCGGCCGGGTCGACAAAGGCTTGCCAATCAGCACCGCGATTTCCGCCTCGTAATGCACCGAACCGCGCTCGGTCGGAATGCTGAAACCGCCTTCCAGCGGCACGACGCAACTGCCGGGCTTGATGAACAGCAGGGGCTCCGTTGGCACCGGGTTGTCCAGTTCCTTGGCGTGTTCGGCGTAGTTACGGCCGATGCACACCACTTTCCCCAACGGGAAGTGGATACGCGTGCCGTCGACATACTGGTGCTGATAGCTCATTACCGACTCCTGGTTCGTAGCTCTTAATTCAAAAGTCAAACAGCGAAAATCTTGCCCGGGTTCATGATGCCGTTCGGGTCGAACACCGCTTTGACGGCTTTCATGTATTCGATCTCAACCGGCGAACGGCTGTAGGTCAAATAATCACGCTTGGTCATGCCCACGCCGTGCTCGGCGGAAATCGAACCGTTGTACTTCTCGACGGTTTCGAACACCCACTTGTTCACGGTCGCGCACTTGGCGAAGAATTCATCCTTGCTCAGGTTATCCGGCTTGAGAATGTTCAAGTGCAGGTTGCCATCGCCAATGTGGCCGAACCAGACGATTTCGAAATCCGGGTAGTGTTCGCCGACGATCGCGTCGATTTCCTTCAGGAACGCCGGGACTTTCGACACGGTGACCGAAATGTCGTTCTTGTACGGCGTCCAGTGGGAGATGGTTTCGGAGATGTACTCGCGCAGCTTCCACAGGTTCTGCAGCTGGGTTTCGCTCTGGCTCATTACGCCGTCCAGCACCCAGCCCTGCTCGACGCAGTGCTCGAAGGTTTCCAGGGCATGGTTGGCCACTTCTTCGGTGGTCGCTTCGAATTCCAGCAGCGCGTAGAACGGGCAGTCGGTTTCAAACGGCGCCGGCACGTCACCTCGACCCATGACCTTGGCCAGGGCTTTATCGGAGAAGAATTCGAACGCGGTCAGGTCAAGTTTGCTCTGGAACGCGTGCAACACCGGCATGATCGAGTCGAAATCGGTGGTGCCGAGGACCATCGCGGTGAGGTTCTTCGGGGCACGGTCCAGACGCATGGTCGCTTCAACCACAAAACCGAGGGTGCCTTCAGCGCCGATGAACAGCTGACGCATGTCGTAGCCGGTGGCGTTCTTGATCAGGTCACGGTTCAGTTCCAGCACGTCGCCCTTGCCGGTGACCACTTTCATGCCGGCGACCCAGTTACGGGTCATGCCGTAGCGAATCACCTTGATCCCGCCGGCATTGGTGCCGATATTGCCGCCAATCTGGCTTGAACCTGCGGAAGCGAAGTCCACCGGGTAGTACAGGCCTTTTTCTTCGGCGACGTTCTGCAAATGCTCGGTCACGACGCCCGGCTGACAAACGGCAGTGCGGTCGGTGAGGTTCACATCGAGGATCTGGTTCATGTAGTCGAAGGACACAACGACTTCGCCATTGGCGGCCACCGCAGCGGCGGACAACCCGGTACGCCCGCCGGACGGCACCAGCGCCACCTTGTGTTTATTGGCCCAAAGGACGATGGCCTGGACCTGTTCGGTGGTCTTCGGGAACACGATGGCCGTCGGGGCCGGGGCGAAATGCTTGGTCCAATCCTTACCGTAAGCATTCAGGGAGTCGGCATCGGTCAGCACCTTGCCAGGCTCAACCAGGGTCTTCAGCTCATCAATCAGGGCAGGATTGGTCATCGACAGAACTCTCGAACAATTCATGGTCATCCTGAGAACGCTTCACGTCGCAGGAATGAGTGTTTAGCGGGGCGCCTATGCTAGCATACCGACCCCGCAGGGTAGTGCCGAAAGGCTATTCTGCGGTGACGGCTTTCCTGCCGTCCGGGTCAGCGTCTGCTGGCTATCTCCTGCCATTTTTCTCCGGGATACAGGTTTACGCAGATGAGCAAGACTTCTCTCGATAAGAGCAAGATCAAGTTCCTTCTTCTCGAAGGCGTCCACCAATCGGCTGTCGACGTCCTCAAGTCGGCGGGCTACACCAGCATCGAGTACCTCACCGGTTCTCTGCCGGAAGCCCAGCTGAAGGAAAAGATCGCTGATGCTCACTTCATCGGCATTCGCTCCCGCACTCAACTGACCGAAGAGATCTTCGATCACGCGAAGAAGCTCGTGGCTGTAGGGTGTTTCTGCATCGGCACCAACCAGGTTGACCTGAACGCTGCCCGCGAACGCGGCATCGCGGTGTTCAACGCTCCGTACTCCAACACTCGCTCCGTTGCCGAGCTGGTGCTGGCCGAAGCGATCCTGTTGCTGCGCGGCATCCCTGAGAAGAACGCTTCCTGCCACCGTGGCGGCTGGATCAAGAGCGCAGCCAACTCCTTCGAAATCCGTGGCAAGAAGCTGGGTATCGTCGGTTACGGCTCGATCGGTACGCAACTGTCGGTTCTGGCTGAAGGCCTGGGCATGCAGGTGTACTTCTACGACACCGTGACCAAGCTGCCACTGGGCAACGCGACCCAGGTCGGCAACCTGCACGAGCTGCTGGGCATGTCCGACATCGTCACCCTGCACGTTCCGGAAACCGCTGCCACCCAGTGGATGATCGGCGAGAAGGAAATCCGCGCCATCAAGAAGGGCGGCATCCTGATCAACGCCGCTCGCGGCACCGTGGTCGAACTGGACGCCCTGGCGGACGCGATCAAGGACAAGCACCTGATCGGCGCGGCCATCGACGTATTCCCGGTGGAGCCACGCTCCAACGACGAAGAGTTCGAAAGCCCGCTGCGTGGCCTGGACAACGTGATCCTGACCCCGCACATCGGTGGTTCCACCGCCGAGGCGCAAGCCAACATCGGTCTGGAAGTGGCGGAAAAACTGGTCAAGTACAGCGACAACGGTACTTCGGTATCGTCCGTGAACTTCCCGGAAGTGGCCCTGCCGGCTCACCCTGGCAAGCACCGCCTGCTGCACATCCACGAGAACATTCCGGGTGTGATGAGCGAGATCAACAAGGTCTTCGCCGAAAACGGCATCAACATCTCCGGTCAGTTCCTGCAGACCAACGAGAAAGTCGGCTACGTGGTGATCGACGTCGACGCCGAGTACTCGGACCTGGCGCAAGAGAAGCTGCAGCACATCAACGGCACCATTCGTTGCCGCGTGTTGTTCTGATAGCGACTTGAACGACAAAAAAGGAGACCTTCGGGTCTCCTTTTTCATGGGCGCTACTAACGTTACTTGACGTTGACGGTGATCTTCTTCGACACGATCGGCGGATCGAATGGCATGTGGCTCTTGTCGCCAAGCTCCAACTGCAACGTGTGCTTGCCGGGCGTCAGCTTTACTTCAGCCTGGGTCTGCGCCTTGCCGAAGTGCAGGTGGTTGGCATCGTTCGGAATCGTCGTACCGGCCGCCGGCAGTTCGTCGACATCAATCAGCAGGTGATGGTGGCCCGTGTTCTTGGTGAGATCGCCCGCAGGCGCCAGCGCAATGTTCTCGACAGCGAACTTGACGACGACAGTCTGCGGGACCGTCGCACCGTCTTTTGGAGAAACGATGGACACTTCAGCACCTTTGGGTGCCGGCGTAGCCGCACTGGCCAGCACCGAAACGCCCATCAGCAGGCCAGCCAACGCAGCACGAGACATAAAGGTATTCATTCTCTTCTCCAGTTTTTTCATAAAATCCGCGCGGCCATGACAACTTCACGGCCATTCGTTGTCGAAGGCTCACGACAACCATAGCAAAGCGAGCCTGAACCAGCGCATCGCGATAAATGTATTCAAAGGAGTGACCATGCGCTTTTTGCCTGGCCTGATCTGCCTGCTACCCCTTTTGAGCCCTTTGGCTCATGCCGAACTGATTGACGATGTGAACGACCGTGGCGAATTGCGCATTGCCCTTGAGGCTAATACACCGCCCTTCAATTTCAAGAACGACGGCCAACTCAGTGGCTTCGAAGTCGAGTTGGGTCAACTGCTGGCCAATGAGCTGGATGTGCGGGCCGACTTCGTCGTCACCGATTCCGGCGATCTGTTGACCGGCGTCGAAAGCGGCAAGTACGACGTCGCCATCAACCACATAGCAGTGACCCCGGAACTCAAGGATCGTTTCGACTTCAGCGAACCTTACATTCAGGCCGATGCGCAATTGATCGCGCAGAAAGAAGAACAGCCGCGCTCAATCCTGCTGGTGCAATCGCTGACGGAAGAAAAGCCGAAAGACGCCCCGGCTGTGAGCCTGGCGATTCCGTTTCAGAAGGGTAATCCGGCGTTCCATGCCAGCCTGGAAAAGGCGTTGCAGCGGATCAAGGCGGATGGGCGGATGGAGGCGCTGGAGAAAAAATGGTTCGCGACGGAGACGAGCGTGGCGCCGAAACCCTAGGACACTGGAGATCCAATGTGGGAGCGGGCTTGCTCGCGAAAGCGGTGTGTCAGTCGACATCAACTTTGACTGGCACACCGCTTTCGCGAGCAAGCCCGCTCTCACATTGGTTTTGTGTTGGAAGTTAGTCCTGCGCAGCCACCGCTATTGCCGCTTCAGCCAACTCCAGCTCACTGAAAACTTGCACACCATGGCGTTTGAGCAACGCAGCAGTAACGCCTTCACCGCTGACCTTCACCCCGCTGAACGTCCCGTCATAAGTCAGCAGATTCCCGCAAGACGGGCTGTTGGCCTTGAGCACGGCGATGCGGATGTCGTGTTTCTGCACCAGCTCCAGCGCCTGCCAGGCGCCGCTCAGAAACTGCGCACTGACATCCTCGCCTTCGGTGGTGATCACCGCCGCCCGACCCTCCAGCACGTCACCACCCTGCCCGCCTGGAATCTCAGCCGCCGCACGTGGCGTCGGCAACCCGCCGGCGACCTCCGGGCACAGCGGCACGACGCGACCTTCGTCGAGCCACTGCTGAAGCTGATCGAACGGCCCGCTGCCCCCACCGTCGTATCGCACGCGGTGGCCAAGCAGACAGCGACTTACCAGGATCTTCTGCATGATCAGAACGGCTCGTTGCCACGGCGCCGGAACCAGCCGGTCAATGACAGGCGATCGCGGGTCGCGGGCAGGACTTCGTGGGGGACCTCGCCCGACAGGAACACCACCAGGCATCCGCCGGTAGGCACCACATCGTATTCGACGCCATCCTTCAGGTACATGCGCAACTGACCGCCGTGCTGCGGCAACCAGCCGTCGTTGAGGTAGACCACCGCCGAGACCATGCGTCGGTCGTCGTCGCGGAAGCGGTCGACATGCTTGAGGTAGAAAGCACCGGGCGGGTACATCGCAAAGTGGCTTTCGAAATCTTCCAGGCCCAGATACAAGCCGCGATTCATGGCCTCGCGCAGGCTGTCCATCAACTGCAGATAGCTGTCGCAAGCCAAGGCCTGGCCGGGCTCGATCCACTGGATTTTGTCGCCGCGAATCCCCTCGCGAATTTCCGATGTCGGCCCACGGCCCACGGCGGCCGGGGCCAGTTCACCCTCGGCCGCACGTTTACGGCACTCAGCCGCCAGTTCTTGGGTCAGACCCAAAGGCAGGAAAATATTCTGCTGCGACCAGCCGCGTTCAGCCAGGTCGTCGACGATACGTAACAGCAGCGGGTGATCAGAGGATATTTGCATGGCGCGCATAGTATGCCTGTGCCCGGAAATCCGACAGAGCCGTGCAGCGGCTTGATACGAATTCTCGACAAGTCTGTATGCCGCACGGAGAATAGTCGCCTGCTGACAGGAGTCCCTATGCGCCGTTTGCTTTTCTCATTGCTGATGTTCTGCGTTTTGCCCGCCTGGGCAGACGGCCACGACCAGTTGTACAAGGTCGCCGGCTGGCCAGAACAACGCGCGCATTTCAGCGATGCCCTCTCAGCCGCTCAGCAGCGTTACCAGAACAGCCTGCCGCCCGCCGTGTTTCAGGCGCTGGTGAATAACAGCAATCAGCGCTTTGCCCCGCAGGCCGTCGACCAGCGCGCCGAAGCGCAATTGCGCAAAACCCTCGCTGATCCGAAACCTGCACTGACCTTCTTCCAATCGCCGCTGGGCAAGAAGATCGTGGCCGCCGAGTTGCTGGCGACCCGTCGTGATCAGTTGGCGAAGAACGCCAAAGGCCTGCCGAAGATTGAGGCCAGCGACAGTCGCGCGCTGATCATCGGCCACCTCGCCCAGGCCTTGCCCGCGCGGGAGGCCGGTGCGGAAGTCAGCCTGGCGATTGCCGGCGTCGCGGCCGACAGCCTGAGTTCGATGATCCCCGGTCTGCTGGGTGGCAGTCAGGCGCAAGGTTTGTTGAACGGTCAGCGTCAGCGCTTGATGGATCAGATCGGCAGCGACCTGAACAACACGCTGCTGTATGTCTATCGCGACCTGTCGGATGACGAGCTTGAGGAGTTTGCTACGTTTGCCGAGTCGGCTGAAGGCAAGGCTTATTACCAGGCGGCGCTGGCGGCGATTCGGGCGGGGTTGGCGGTGGGGCAGAGTCCTTCGAACCTCAGCCAGTAATTTCGGCGCCGACACGGGCCCCTTCGCGAGCAAGCCCGCTCCCACATTTTGAAATGCATTCCCCATGTGGGAGCGGGCTTGCTCGCGAAGAGGCCATAACGATCGCTACAAATTCCGCCCCTTGATCCGCGTGCTCAAAAACCCGAAATACTCCCCGCGCAACGCCACTGTCTCATTCGCCAAATGATGCCGCGCCTCAGGCAACATCAACACCTGCGGCCGATCGAACTTGGCCTTCAATACCTCAAGGTTGTGCTCCCAATCCACCGTCATGTCCGCCTGCCCTTGCACGATCAGCGGCTGGCGCGTGCTGCCCGGTGCGGCCTCGATGCGTTTGATCCAGCGCGCCAGCGCGCCGACCCAGGCCGTCGGCAGACGCAGCGGCTGCAACGGGTCGGCTTGCAGGAATGGCAGGAAATCCGGGTCGTTGGAGTTCTCGCTGAAGCGCCGGGCGATGGCTTTGACGAAAGGCTTGAGCAGGTAATAACTGAGCTGCGACCATCCCCAGGCGCGCGGCCTCACCAGCGGCGACAACAGGATCACCTGGCCCTGGGCCGGACTGCTCGCGCCTTCATTCAGCACATGGTCGATCACGATGGCGCCACCGGTACTCTGCCCGCACAGGTGCCACGGCTGCGGCAGCTCGAGAGATTGCGCCTCGGCGAACAGCCCTTGCAGCGTGTCCTGATACTCGGCGAAATCCTTGATGCTCGCGCGCTCGCCGCTGGACAGACCGTGCCCCGGCAAGTCGCAGGCGATCACCGCAAACCCCTGATCCAGTGCCCACTCGATCACATGCCGGTAGAGCCCGGTGTGATCGTAGAAACCGTGAAACACAAACAGCGTCGCCTTCGCCCGCTCCGGCCACCAGAGCTGGCTGACCAGTTCATAACCGTCCACCTCGAAACGTCCCAGGCCACTGCGCAGCTGACGCCCCGGAAAATCCAGGCCGTAGAACCGCTGGTACGCCAGCGCCTCCACGGACAGAGGCTGCCACTCGGCCAAAGGCCTCAGGCCGGCACGCAGATGATCAGGGTCGAAAGTGGCGGACATGGGCGATTCCAGAGCACGAAGCGGACTTTATAAGCCTGCGATATTCATCTGTCGCGGCAAGCATGGCAAGCTGGGCGACCTTCGAGGATTAACCCCCATGCGTTCGCCCTACCGCACCCCACTGCTTGCCAGTCTGCTCGCCCTCGTGTGTGCCGGTGTTTTGTGGGCGGCTTACGACTGGTTTCAGGGACGCTATCTGCGCGCATTCAGCGAGCACACCGCGGTATTTTCCGGCGACCCGTTGCGCCTGCCCGACAACCTGGCCGGCCCCGGCGCCATCCGGCTCGTGCACTTCTGGGACCCGGCCTGCCCGTGCAACGTCGGCAATCAGCAACACCTGAGCGAACTGGTCGAGCACTACGTACCGCAAGGCGTCGAGTTTTATGCGGTACAAAAACCCGGCAGCCACGGTCAGTTGCCCAGCACGCTGAGCAGCCTGAAAACCATCACCGTCCTCCCAGGTTCGGATCAGATCCCGGCCAGCCCGGCCGTAGCGATCTGGGACCGCAGCGGCAAGCTCGCATACTTCGGACCTTACAGCGAAGGCCTGACTTGCAATTCGAGTAACAGCTTTATCGAGCCGATCCTGCAAGCGTTAAACGAAGGCCGCGCGGTGAGTGCCACGCACACACTGGCGGTCGGGTGTTACTGCCCGTGGCCTGTCGACACAAAGCAGTAGGACCGTGCGCAGACGCGAATCCCTCCTAAGGGCGATGGGCCAATTCGGCACGGCATGTTAAACAGTGGCGACAGGGAACTGCTGCCACTCATAACAAGAACAAGGAATCTTCATGAAACGTCTCCTGACTGCGCTCGTCCTGCTGATTGTCGTACTCGCCGCCGGCGCCGGCTGGTACGTCTACAGCAAGCAGCCGACACGCCAGGGCATGGTTGAACTGCAACACCTGCAAGGCTCCGTCACCGTCCGTTACGACGAGCGAGGCATCCCGCACATCCGCGCCGAAAACGAAACCGACCTGTACCGCGCCCTCGGCTATGTGCACGCCCAGGACCGGCTGTTTCAGATGGAAGTCCTGCGCCGCCTCGCCCGCGGTGAACTGGCCGAAGTGCTGGGCCCGAAACTGCTCGACACCGATAAACTGATGCGCAGCCTGCGCATTCGCGAACGCGCCGAAACCTACCTGGCGAATATGGACAAACAGTCGCCAGCGTTCATCGCCATGCAGGCCTATCTGGACGGCATCAACCAGTATCAGGACAGCCATGCAAAACCCGCCGAGTTCGATGCACTGGGCATTCCAAAACGCCCGTTCACCGCGCAAGACACCATCAGCATCGCCGGTTACATGGCCTACAGTTTTGCCGCGGCGTTTCGCACCGAACCCTTGCTGACTTACGTGCGCGATCAGTTGGGCGCCGACTACCTGAACGTCTTCGATCTCGACTGGCAGCCCAAAGGCGTGCTTGCGAAGAACCGCAGCGGCAGCGTGCCGCGCCTCGCCAGCGCCGACTGGAAAGACCTTAACGCCCTCGCCCGCTTGAGCGAGCAGGCACTGGCCGACAACGGTTTGCCGCAGTTCGAGGGCAGCAACGCCTGGGTGGTCTCCGGCAACCGCACCAAAAGCGGCAAGCCGCTGCTGGCGGGTGATCCGCATATCCGCTTCTCCGCGCCGTCGGTGTGGTACGAAGCCCACCTCTCGGCGCCGGGCTTCGAACTCTACGGTCACTATCAGGCCTTGATGCCGTTCGCCTCACTCGGAATGAACCGCGACTTCGGCTGGAGCATCACCATGTTCCAGAACGACGACCTCGACCTGATCGCCGAGAAGGTCAACCCGGACAACCCCAATCAGGTCTGGTATCGCGGCAAGTGGGTGGACATGGTCACCAGCGAACAGCAGATCGCGGTCAAGGGCCAGGCACCCGTGACATTGGTGCTGCGCCAGTCGCCCCACGGTCCGATCGTCAACGATGCGTTGGGCAACAGCGTCGGCAAAACGCCGATCGCCATGTGGTGGGGTTTTCTCGAAAGCCAGAACCCGATACTCGAGGGCTTCTACCAGCTCAACCGCGCCGACACCCTGGCCAAGGCGCGCAGTGCCTCCGCCAAGGTCCAGGCACCGGGTCTGAACATCGTGTGGGCCAATGCCAAGGGCGACATCGGCTGGTGGGCGGCGGCGCAGTTGCCTAAACGCCCGGCGGGTGTGCGGCCGTGGTTCATTCTCGACGGCAGCAGCGCGGAAGCGGACAAGGACGGCTTCTACCCGTTCAGCGCCAACCCGCAGGAAGAGAACCCGGCACGGGGCTACATCGTCTCGGCCAACTTCCAGCCCGTGTCGCCGACAGGAATGGAGATTCCCGGTTACTACAACCTCGCTGATCGGGGTCAGCAGCTCTATCGCCAGCTCAGCGACAAAACCGTCAAGTGGGATCTGGAGGCCAGCCAGGCGTTGCAGTTGGGCACCACCACTGCTTACGGCCCGCGCTTGCTGGCGCCGTTGTTGCCAGTGCTACGTGAAGGGGTGAGTGATCCCGCCGAACTCAAACTGGTGGAGCAACTGGCTCAGTGGAAAGGTGACTACCCGCTGGATTCCACCAGCGCCACGCTGTTCAACCAGTTCCTGTTCAACCTCGCGGACGCGACGATGCACGATGAGCTGGGCAACGACTTTTTCGAAACATTGCTGTCGACCCGGGTGATCGACGCTGCGCTGCCGCGTCTGGCGGCGAACGTCGACTCGCCGTGGTGGGACAACCGCAACACCCTCGGCAAGGAAACCCGCGCCGATACTGTGAAGGTGGCGTGGCAAGCGAGCATTGCTCACCTCAAAACCACACTGGGCGCGGATTTCGCGCAATGGCAGTGGGGCAAGGCGCACACGCTGACCCATGGTCATCCGCTGGGGCAGCAAAAGCCGCTGGAGCGGATTTTCAATGTCGGACCGTTCGCAGCGCCGGGCACCCATGAAGTGCCGAACAACCTCTCGGCCAGGATCGGACCGGCGCCATGGCCGGTCACTTATGGACCGTCGACCCGACGCCTGATCGACTTCGCCGACCCGGCCCACAGCCTGACCGTTAACCCGGTTGGCCAAAGTGGCGTGCCGTTTGACAGACATTATGAGGATCAGGCTGAGGCGTATGTCGAAGGGGTGTATTTCCAGGCGCATCTCAATGATGAGGAAGTGACGGCGAATACGCGGAGTACGTTGAAGTTGATGCCGGCGCGTTCAAGGCAATAAATCTCTGTTGGCAGGGCTGACGCCTTCGCGAGCAAGCCCGCTCCCACATTAGACCGCGATCCAATGTGGGAGCGGGCTTGCTCGCGAAGAGGCCCTGACAGACAACACAAATATCGGCTCAAACCATCGCCGCAAAATTCAACCTGAACTGCTGCGGCGTCACCCCCAACCGGCGGTTGAACACGCTGCGCATATGCTGGGCATCGCGAAACCCGCACTGGTACGCCACGGTTTTCAGCGGCGCCACGGTGCTTTCCAGCATCACCCGCGCGGCGTCCACCCTCGCCCGCTCGACAAATTCTGCTGGGGTGATTTTCGCTTCCTTGGCAAACACCCGGGAAAAGTTACGCGCGCTCATGTTGGCCGCGTTGGCCAGGTCGGCAATGGTCAGGTCGCCCGTCAAGTTGGCCAGTACATAATGCTGAACCATCGCCACCGCCGACGTCGGCTCGGCGTGGGGTGTCAGGAATGGGCTGAACTGTGACTGCCCGCCCGAGCGCTGCGTGAACACCACCAGCCGCTTGGCCACACTCAGCGCGACTTCCGGCCCGTGATCCCGGGCCAGCAAGTACAGCGACAAATCAATCCCGGCCGTGACGCCGGCCGAGGTGTACAGCTCGCCATCCTGCACGTACAGGCGATCAGCCTCGACCTGAGTCGAAGGACACAACGCCGCGAGCGCCGCAGCATCGCCCCAATGAGTCGTCACCGTTCGCCCCTCGAGCAGTCCGGCGCGGGCGAGCATGAACGCGCCGTTACAGATCGAGCCGAAACGTTGCGCCAGTGCGCTGGCGTCCCGCAGCCAGGCATCGAAGGCTGCGCCGAAATCCATGAACGGCAACTGCGGCCCTCCAGCCACCAGCAACAAGTCGTACGCCTCCAGCGCCTCGCTGAAATGCCGATGGGCATTGAGCGCCAAACCGTTGGAACACGGCATCATCCCACGCTCGACACCGATCACCTCCAGCCGATAGTGATCCTCCGGCGCCAGGAAACGATTGGCCTCGGAAAACACATCCATGGGGCCGGTCACGTCCAGGGACTGGACGCCGGCGAAGACCACGATGGCAACGGTTTTACTCATGGAATGAAACGCCTCTGTGGATCACGCTTACCTGTGGCGAGGGAGCTTTTGTGGCGAGGGGATTTATCCCCGTTCGGCTGCGAAGCAGTCGTAAAACCTGTAAACAATATGCGCCTGGTATTCAGGGGCGCTTCGCACCCCAACGGGGATAAATCCCCTCGCCACAAAAGCTCATTCACCGCGACCAACCGTAGCCAATCCGCGCCCAACAAGCGAGGCTGGCGCGATATGCATGCTCATTGGCAAGGATCGCAGCCATGGATCGATTGTCCGGTTTTGGCTGCCGGAACAGACTTGTTCCATCAGCGCCGCCACGGCGTTCCCCACGAGGACAGCACCATGAGCAGCACCATCGCCGGCATCAAAATCCCCGACAGCACGTTGGCCCGGGCCACCACGGAATACATTCGCGACGTTGAATCCGACCTGCTTTACCACCACTCGCGCCGGGTGTTTCTGTTCGGCGCGTTGAGCGGTGAACGCCAGCAACTGGCCTACAACCCGGAGCTGTTGTATGTCGGCGCGATGTTCCATGATTTGGGTCTGGTGGAAGGTCATCGCACGGACGACGAACGCTTCGAAGTCGATAGCGCCAACGCCGCCAAAGCGTTCCTCAAGCCTTACGGGTTGAGCGATGACGACATCGAGCAAGTGTGGTTGTCGATTGCCCTGCACACCACACCGGGCGTGCCGCAACACCTGCGCCCAAACGTGGCGCTGGTAACCGCGGGCGTTGAAATGGATGTGCTGGGTATCGACTACGCCGCGTTCCCCACTGTGCAGCGCGAAGCGGTGGTGCATGCGCATCCACGGGGTGAAGGGTTCAAGGAGTGCATCCTGTGTGCATTCGCCAACGGCTTCACACACAAGCCGGATACCACGTTTGGTACGGTGAATGCGGATGTGCTGGTGGACAGCGAGCCGGGGTTCAAACCGATGAACTTTGTCGAGATCATCCGCAAATCCCCTTGGATTGCATAAAGCAAATGTGGGAGCGGGCTTGCTCGCGAAGAGGCTGTGTCAGTCGATAGAGATGTCGACTGATACACCGCTTTCGCGAGCAAGCCCGCTCCCACATGGGATCTGCACTGGCCACACATTTGTGGCCAACACTCAAGCCGCTTCCGGCGCCTGCTGTGCGCGACGCACGTCCGGTTGCTTCCACGAATCGGCAGCGCTTTCTTCGATAGCCTGTTGAATCGCACGCTTGCGCGCTTCTTCAGCGCGACGGCTGAAGAACCAGACCAGGAAGGTCATCAGCGACACCGCCAGCAGAATCAGACTGGCCACGGCGTTGATCTCGGGCTTCACGCCCAGACGCACCGCCGAGAACACTTCCATCGGCAAGGTCGTCGACCCCGGCCCCGACACGAAGCTCGCCAACACCAGGTCATCCAGCGACAGGGCGAAGGACATCATGCCGCCCGCTCCGAGCGATGGCGCGATCATCGGGATAGTGATCAGGAAGAACACCTTCCACGGCTTCGCACCGAGGTCCATGGCCGCCTCTTCGATGGACAGGTCCAGCTCACGCAAGCGCGCCGACACCACCACCGCCACATACGCCGCACAGAACGTGGTGTGGGCGATCCAGATGGTGACGATGCCGCGTTCCTGTGGCCAGCCGATCATCTGCGCCATGGCCACGAACAGCAGCAACAGCGACAAACCGGTGATCACTTCGGGCATCACCAGCGGCGCGGTGACCAGGCCACCAAACAGCGTGCGGCCCTTGAAGTGGGTGATACGGGTCAGGACGAACGCGGCCAATGTGCCCAGCGCCACCGCTGCCACCGCCGTGTAGCAGGCGATTTCCAGCGAGCGCACCACCGAGCCCATCAGTTGGGTGTTGTCCATCAACCCGACGTACCACTTGATCGACCAGCCGCCCCACACCGTCACCAGTTTCGAGGCGTTGAACGAGTAGATCACCAGGATCAGCATCGGCGCGTAGATGAACAGCAAACCGGCGATCAGCATGAAACTCGAGAAACGGAAGCGCTTCATTCTTTGCCCTCCATTTCTTTGGCCTGACTACGGTTGAACAGGATGATCGGCACGATCAGGATCAGCAGCATCACCACTGCGAGAGCGGACGCCACCGGCCAGTCACGGTTATTGAAGAATTCTTGCCACAGCACTTTACCGATCATCAGGGTTTCCGGACCGCCCAGCAGTTCCGGAATCACGAACTCACCCACCACCGGAATGAACACCAGCATGCAACCAGCGACGATGCCGTTCTTGGACAGCGGAATGGTGATCTTCCAGAAACTGTTGAAGGTGCTCGAACCCAGGTCCGATGCGGCTTCCAGCAGGCTGTTATCGTGCTTCACCAGGTTGGCGTAGAGCGGCAGGATCATGAACGGCAGGTACGAATAAACCACGCCGATATACACCGCCAGGTTGGTGTTGAGGATCTGCAGCGGCTCGTCGATCCAGCCCATGGTCATCAGGAAACCGTTGAGCAGGCCGTTGTTGCTGAGAATGCCCATCCACGCGTAAACGCGGATCAGGATCGCGGTCCAGGTCGGCATCATGATCAGCAGCACCAGCACCGTTTGCATTTCTTTGCGGGCGCTGGCGATGGCGTAGGCCATCGGGTAACCGATCAACAAACAAAGGACGGTGCTGATCAGCGCCATCTTCAACGAGCCGAGGTAAGCGGCGATGTACAGTTCGTCACCGGCCAGCATCGCGTAGTTGCCGAGGTTAAGCAGCAACTGCAATTTCTGTTCGGCGAAGGTATAGATCTCGGTGTACGGCGGAATGGCCACGTCGGCTTCGGCGAAGCTGATCTTCAGGACGATGAAGAACGGCAGCATGAAGAACAGGAACAGCCAGATGAACGGAACCCCGATGACCAGCTGACGGCCACCGGGAATTATTCGTTTGAGGCGGCGTTTGAATTTGCGCATGTTCATGAGCGAAGTACCACGCCGCTGTCGTCTTCCCAGTACACGTATACCTGGTCACCCCAGGTTGGACGCTGACCGCGGCGCTCGGCGTTGGCGACAAACGACTGGACGATCTTGCCGCTCGGCAGCTCGACGTAGAACACCGAGTGACCGCCGAGGTAGGCGATGTCATGCACCTTGCCGCTGGACCAGTTGTATTCGCAGGTCGGCATGGTCGGGGTCACCAGCAGTTTTTCCGGACGGATCGCATAGGTCACGGATTTGTCCTGCACCGAGGTGCTGATGCCGTGACCCACGTAGATCTGGCGGTCCAGGTCCTTGCAGGTGATGATGGCGTGGCCTTCGGCGTCGTCGATCACTTCACCGTCGAAGATGTTGACGTTGCCGATGAACTCGCAGACCAGACGGCTGGTCGGGGTTTCGTAGATGTCGATCGGGCTGCCGATCTGGGCGATCCAGCCCAGGTGCATGATCGCGATGCGCTCGGCCATGGTCATGGCCTCTTCCTGGTCGTGGGTCACCATGACGCAGGTTACGCCGACGCGCTCGATGATCTCGACCAGCTCCAGCTGCATTTGCGAGCGCAGCTTCTTGTCGAGTGCCCCCATCGGTTCGTCGAGCAGCAGCAGCTTCGGTCGCTTGGCCAGCGAGCGCGCCAGGGCCACACGTTGACGCTGACCACCGGACAACTGATGCGGCTTACGCTTGGCGTACTGCGTCATCTGCACCAGCTTGAGCATGTCGGCCACGCGGGCATCGACTTCGGCAGCCGGCAGTTTGTCCTGCTTGAGGCCGAAGGCGATGTTCTGCGCTACGGTCATGTGCGGGAACAAGGCGTACGACTGGAACATCATGTTGATCGGCCGCTCGTACGGCGGCATGTCGGTGATGTCTACGCCATCGAGGAAAATGCGCCCCTCCGTGGGCCGTTCGAAGCCTGCGAGCATGCGCAGCAACGTGGATTTGCCCGATCCCGAACCGCCGAGCAGGGCGAAGATCTCGCCTTTCTTGATTTCCAGGGACACATCGTCCACGGCAATCGTCTCGTCGAACTTCTTCGTGACCCGGTCGATTTTGACCAGCACCTGTTTAGGTGACTGGTCGCCCTCGAGGGCTTTCTTATAGGCGCCGGAGGCAACTGCCATTTACGAAACTCCCAAAAAAAAGAGTGCAGTTCGCTCAAGGTGAGCCAACCTTGGATAGTTTGAGCCTTGAAGCTATTTGCCCGACTTGACCTTGGTCCAGCTGCGGGTCATCAAACGTTGGATGTTTGGTGGTAACTCGATCGACACGTAGGTCTTGTCGAGGACTGCTTGCGGTGGATAAACCGCTTCGTCGGTGCGAATGGACTGTTCCATCAGTGTGTCCGACCCCGGGTTAGGGTTGGCGTAGCCGACGTAATCACTGACTTGGGCGATCACCTCAGGTTTCAGCAAATAGTTGATGAAGGCGTGGGCTTCTTTGACGTTGGCCGAGTCCTTTGGAATCGCCAGCATGTCGAACCACAGTGCACCGCCTTCCTGTGGAATCGAGTAGGCGATGTTTACGCCTTTCTTCGCTTCAGCCGCACGGTTTCTGGCCTGGAACATGTCGCCGGAGAAACCGATGGCGATACAGATGTCGCCGTTCGCCAGATCGGCGATGTATTTGGAGGAGTGGAAGTAGGTCACGTAAGGGCGCACCGCCAGCAACTTGGCTTCAGCCTTTTTGTAATCTTCGGGGTTGGTGCTGTTGGCGTTCAGGCCCATGTAGTTAAGGACCGTCGGCATCATTTCATCGGCGGAATCGAGGAACGCCACGCCGCAACTGTGCAGCTTCTTGATGTTCTCCGGTTCGAATACCGCAGCCCAGGAGTCGATCTTGTCGACGCCCAGCACAGCCTTGATCTTGTCGACGTTGTAACCGATGCCATTGGTGCCCCACAGGTACGGCACGGCGTACAGGTTACCCGGATCGTTTTGCTCCAGACGCTTGAGCAGTACCGGATCGAGGTTGGAATAATTTGGCAGCTTGGACTTGTCGAGCTTCTGGAACGCGCCCGCCTTGATCTGCTTCCCGAGGAAGTGGTTCGACGGCACGACCACATCGTACCCGGTACGCCCGGCCAACAACTTGCCTTCCAGGGTTTCGTTGGAATCGAACACGTCATAAACCGGCTTGATCCCGGTCTCTTTCTGGAAGTCGGCCAGGGTGGTCTCACCGATGTAATCCGACCAGTTATAAATATGCACAGTGCCGGCGGCCTGGACACTGACAGCGAATGTCAGTCCGGCGCCGACCAGCAGGGCATTGCGCAGCAAAGAAGAAATAGGCAAGTGGAGGTCCTCTAAAATTAGTTGGGCCCAAGTTGCCCCGCGTTACATGACAGTCGTAGCTGCCCAGCAACAGAACCGGCGCGCAACTTACCCTCGAAAAACCGTTCCAGCAAAACTTTTATGCACATACAACTGTAGGAGCAAGCTTGCTCGCGATGGTCGTCAACGATAACGCGTTGTGCCTGACACCCCGCGGCGTTGCGGTTTTTTTCGCGAGCGAGCTCGCTCCTACAGGGATAACTTCTTACTTACCGGATTTGATCTTGGTCCAGCTGCGAGTCATGATCCGCTGGGTCGCGGCCGGCAAGTCGGCAATCGCGTACAGCTTGGCCAGCACGTCCGCTGGCGGGTAGATGCCTGGATCGTCGGTGATTTCTTTTTCGACCAATGAGGTGGCGGCCGCGTTACCGTTCGGGAAACGCACGGCGTTGGTGATTTCAGCCATGATTTCCGGCTTCTGCAGGAAGGTCATGAACTTGTAGGCGCCTTCGACGTTTTCGGCATCTTTAGGGATGGCGACCATGTCGTAGAAGCTGCCGGCACCTTCTTTCGGAATGTTGTAGCTGACTTTCACCTTGTCACCGGCTTCAGCCGCGCGGGACTTGGCCTGGTAGATGTCACCCGAGTAACCCACGGCCACGCAGATGTTGCCGTTGGCCAGGTCGGAGATGTACTTGGACGAGTGGAAGTAGCCCACCGAAGGACGAATCTTCAGGAACAGCGCTTCGGCTTCGGCCAGTTGTTTTTTGTCCTGGCTGTCGGTTGGATAGCCCAGGTAGTGCAACGCCACCGGAATCATCTCGGTTGGCGAATCGAGGAAACTGATACCGCACGATTTCAACTTCGCGGCGTTCTCGGGTTTGAACAGCAGATCCCAGGAATTGGTTGGTGCATCGGCGCCCAGTGCAGCCTTGACCTTCTCGGCGTTGAAGCCGATACCGATCGAACCCCACATGTACGGGAAGGCGTGTTCGTTGCCCGGGTCGCTCACCGACACCGCTTTGAGCAGGTCAGTGTTCAGGTTCTTCCAGTTTGGCAGCTTGGACTTGTCCAGCTTCTGGTAAACGCCGGCCTTGATCTGCTTGGCCAGGAAGTTGTTCGACGGCACGACGATGTCGTAGCCGGACTTGCCTGCCAGCAACTTGGCTTCCAGGGTTTCGTTACTGTCGAAAACGTCGTACACGACTTTGATGCCGGACTCGGTTTCGAACTTCTTGATGGTATCCGGAGCGATGTAATCGGACCAGTTATAGACGTGCAACACCTTGTCGTCCGCCTGAACCGCACCCGCCATTATGCCCATCAGGGACATGGCGAGGAGTGTCTTGCCAGCAAGCTTTTTTCCTAATGCCTTCATGCGTAATGCTCCAAATTTTTCTTTTTTGAACCACTTTGTTCAGCGGCCGAACCCGGACAACTGGAACCGCGGCTAGTCTGGCAAGATCCGAGGCGGTCTTTCAAGGAAAGGCCAACCTTTCTGACGGCTCCGAGCGAAAGTTTCATGACTTCCGCTCAGAGCCTAGCACTTAGCCCTGCAACGCACTCAGGGTCAGGTCCAGACACTTGCGTGCCTTGGTTACCAGCTCATCGATTTCAGCCTTGGTAATCACCAGCGGCGGAGCAATGATCATGGTGTCGCCGACGGCGCGCATGATCAGGCCGTTGTCGAAGCAGAACGTGCGGCAGATCATGCCGACGCCCTTGCCTTCGTAACGCTTGCGCGTGGCCTTGTCCTGAACCAGTTCGATAGCACCCAACAGACCGACCCCACGCACCTCCCCCACCAACGGGTGATCGTTCAGTTCCCGTAGACGCTTTTGCAAATAGGGTGCCGTTTCGGCGTGAACGTGCTCGATAATTTTTTCTTCGCGCAAAATGCGGATGTTTTCCAGTGCCACCGCAGCCGCCACCGGGTGACCGGAGTAGGTGAAACCGTGGTTGAAGTCACCGCCTTCGTTGAGCACCGCCACCACTTCGTCACGCACGATCAGGCCACCCATCGGGATGTAGCCGGACGTCAGGCCTTTGGCGATGGTCATCATGTCGGGTTTGAGGTCGTAGAAATCAGTACCGAACCACTCGCCGGTGCGGCCGAAACCACAGATCACTTCGTCCGCCACGAACAGGATGTCGTACTTGGCGAGGATTTCCTTGATGCGCGGCCAGTAGGTGTCTGGCGGAATGATCACGCCGCCGGCGCCCTGGATCGGCTCGGCAATAAAGGCACCGACGTTGTCCACGCCGATTTCCAGAATCTTCTCTTCCAACTGATTGGCCGCCCACACACCGAACTCTTCCGGTGTCATGTCGCCGCCTTCACTGAACCAGTACGGCTGGGCAATGTGGACGATGCCCGGGATCGGCAAGTCGCCCTGTTCGTGCATATAGGTCATGCCACCCAGGCTCGCGCCGGCCACGGTGGAACCGTGATAACCGTTCTTGCGGCTGATGATGACTTTCTTCTTCGGCTGGCCCTTGATCGCCCAATAGTGGCGGACCATGCGCAGCATGGTGTCGTTGCCTTCGGAACCGGAACCGGTGAAGAACACGTGGTTCATGCCTTGCGGTGCGATGTCGGCGATGGCCTTGGCCAGCTCGAGCACCGGCGGGTGAGCGGTCTGGAAGAACAGGTTGTAGTAAGGCAGTTCGCGCATCTGCTTGCTGGCGGCATCGGCCAGTTCATCGCGACCGTAGCCGATCGCTACGCACCACAGGCCGGCCATGCCGTCGAGGATCTTGTTGCCTTCGCTGTCCCACAGGTAAACGCCCTTGGCGTTGGTGATAATCCGCGGGCCTTTCTCTTTCAGCTGTTTGAAATCGCTGAACGGGGCCAGGTGGTGATCGTTGCTCAGGGTTTGCCATTCACGGGTTTGCGGGTTGTTGCTGGTCATGCGAATTCTCCTAAGATTTCGGTGAGAGCGCCGCCAGCATCGGCGGCGCCCGGCGCATCAGACGGCGAAGAGCAGGAATTCCCGCTCCCACGAACTGATCACGCGCTTGAAGTTTTCATGCTCGGCCCGCTTGACCGCGACGTAGCCAGTGATGAATTTCTTGCCCAGGTATTTCTCGATGGTCGCGCTGTTTTCCAT
Source organism: Pseudomonas sp. LBUM1670 (assembly GCF_059695695.1). Classification (NCBI taxonomy): domain Bacteria; kingdom Pseudomonadati; phylum Pseudomonadota; class Gammaproteobacteria; order Pseudomonadales; family Pseudomonadaceae; genus Pseudomonas; species Pseudomonas sp. LBUM1670. The sequence continues at coordinate 5,504,606 of NZ_CP166783.1, forward strand.
GCGTTCCAGCGCGTCTTCGATGGTCAGTGGCAGGCGCAGGTTGCGGCGTTCATAGCCACGCCCTACCACCGGCGCACTCGGGTCCAGGCCTTCGACCATGCCGATGTAACCGCAGAGCAGGCTCGCGGCAATCGCCAGGTACGGGTTGGCGTCGGCGCCCGGCAGGCGGTTTTCCACCCGACGGTTTTGTGGCCCGGCATCCGGAACCCGCAGGCCCACGGTGCGGTTCTCTTCGCCCCACTCCACGTTCACCGGCGCCGAGGTGTCCGGCAGGAAGCGGCGGAACGAGTTCACATTGGGCGCGAACAGCGGCAACAACTCGGGGATCAGTTTCTGCAAGCCACCGATGTGGTACAGGAACAACTGGCTCATGGTCCCGTCTTCATTGGAGAAGACGTTCTTGCCGGTTTCGATGTCGATGATGCTCTGGTGCAAGTGCATCGCACTGCCCGGCTCGCCGGTCATGGGCTTGGCCATGAACGTGGCCGCCACGTCATGCTTGAGCGCGGCTTCGCGCATGGTGCGTTTGAACACCAGGATCTGGTCGGCCAGGGACAGGGCATCGCCGTGACGGAAATTGATTTCCATCTGCGCCGTGCCGTCCTCGTGGATCAACGTGTCGAGGTCCAGCTCCTGCAGTTCGCACCAGTCGTAGACGTCTTCGAACAGCGGATCGAATTCGTTTGCCGCCTCGATCGAGAACGACTGACGACCGATTTCCGGGCGACCGGAGCGGCCGATCGGCGGTTGCAGCGGGTAATCCGGGTCGTCACTGCGCTTGGTCAGGTAGAACTCCATTTCCGGCGCCACGATCGGTTGCCAGCCCCTGTCGGCATAGAGTTTCAGGACCTTTTTGAGCACGTTGCGCGGCGACAGCTCGATCGGGTTACCTTGTTTGTCATAGGCGTCGTGGATCACCTGAGCGGTCGGTTCGACGGACCAGGGCACCAGGAACACCGCGTTCTGGTCGGGGCGGCAGATCATGTCGATGTCCGCCGGGTCGAGCAGTTCGTAATAGATGTCGTCTTCGACATAGTCGCCGGTCACGGTCTGCAACAGAACGCTCTCGGGCAGGCGCATGCCTTTTTCAGCAATGAACTTGTTGGTCGGCGAAATCTTGCCCCGGGTGATCCCGGTCAAGTCGGCGATCATGCATTCGACTTCTGTGATCTTGTGGTCTTTCAACCAATCGGTGAGCTGGTCGAGGTTGTTACTCATAAATGCCTCTTAGGCTGAGTTTCCTGACTCTATATAAGCCAGGCGTTGTTTGACGCATGGGCGTCGCTTGGTACAGATTGCCACTGCAAACGCCGGGCACAACCATGCCCGCCTTGCCAGTGGCGCGGATCAACGAAAGAAGGGTGGCATCGCGTGCAGAATCATGAGCGAGGCCCGACGCATTGACCGGGCCGCCGAGGTAAAACGGTTCTATATTGGTAGGAGGACCGGTAAAGAGAATGTCGTCCGGACCGTCCAGAATATCGGACGGGGCCAGCCCATGTGCCGGGGAAGAAAGAGTCGACGGCACGCCTTTGGCAACCGGGGCCATGGCGTGGACGTAATTGTCGCCACTGATGTGATAAGCATGCAGACCGATCTGCCTTGAGCAGTCGGTGACGCCGATTAACGGCAGGCGAGACATGAAGCACCCCGGTATTATTGCTGTTATGGGTTTGATTTGAGCTTAGCCTTGTTCATTTTTTTACACAACACCCCCGTAAAAAATACAACACGGCCCGCTCAAGTGTGCGGGCGGCAAGTCTCTCAAGGATAAAAAAGTGCCCAAAAGTGCCCCATAAATGCCCTTGCGGCGCTTTTTCAGGGCATATAAGGCCTCGCTTGACTTCGGCAGGCCGTTCGGGTTGACTGAAACCCGAAGAGATCAATGATTGATATTTTTAACAACAAAGGTGTTGCATCATGTCGGTACCCCCGCGTGCCGTTCAGCTTAACGAAGCGAACGCGTTCCTTAAGGAACATCCTGAGGTTCTGTACGTTGACCTTCTGATTGCGGATATGAATGGTGTGGTGCGCGGCAAGCGCATTGAACGCACCAGTCTCCACAAGGTTTACGAGAAAGGCATCAACCTGCCGGCCTCCCTATTTGCTCTGGATATCAACGGCTCGACGGTGGAAAGCACCGGCCTGGGCCTGGACATCGGCGATGCTGACCGAATCTGCTATCCAATCCCCGATACCCTGTGCAATGAGCCCTGGCAGAAGCGCCCGACCGCGCAACTGTTGATGACCATGCACGAGCTGGAAGGCCAGCCGTTCTTTGCCGACCCGCGAGAAGTGCTGGCCAATGTGGTGCGCAAGTTCGACGACATGGGCCTGACCATCTGCGCCGCGTTCGAACTGGAGTTCTACCTGATTGACCAGGAGAACGTGAACGGTCGTCCGCAACCGCCACGCTCGCCAGTGTCCGGCAAACGCCCGCACTCGACACAGGTTTACCTGATCGACGACCTCGACGAATACGTCGACTGCCTCCAGGACATTCTGGAAGGTGCGAAAGAGCAAGGCATCCCGGCCGACGCGATCGTCAAGGAAAGTGCCCCGGCGCAGTTCGAAGTGAACCTGCACCACGTGGCCGACCCGATCAAGGCCTGCGACTACGCGGTCCTGCTCAAGCGCCTGATCAAGAACATCGCCTACGACCATGAGATGGACACCACCTTCATGGCCAAGCCTTATCCGGGCCAGGCAGGCAACGGTTTGCACGTACACATTTCGATTCTGGATAAAGACGGCAAAAACATTTTTGCCAGCGAGGATCCCGAGCAGAACGCCGCGCTGCGTCACGCGATCGGCGGTGTGCTCGAGACCCTACCCGCGCAGATGGCTTTCCTCTGCCCGAACGTCAACTCCTACCGTCGTTTCGGCGCACAGTTCTACGTGCCGAACTCGCCGTGCTGGGGTCTGGACAACCGTACCGTAGCGATCCGCGTACCGACCGGCTCTTCGGATGCCGTGCGCATCGAGCATCGCGTCGCCGGCGCCGATGCCAACCCGTATCTGTTGATGGCTTCGGTTCTGGCGGGCGTGCACCACGGCCTGACCAACAAGATCGAGCCGGGCGCCCCCGTGGAAGGCAACTCCTACGAGCAGAACGAGCAAAGCTTGCCGAACAACCTGCGCGATGCATTGCGTGAGCTGGACGACAGCGAAGTCATGGCCAAGTACATCGATCCGAAATACATCGATATCTTCGTGGCCTGCAAGGAAAGTGAGCTGGAGGAGTTTGAACACTCCATCTCCGACCTTGAGTACAACTGGTATCTGCATACCGTTTAATCGGTGGCAGTAAAAAAGAACGCCGTCGGCTGATAAGGCCAACGGCGTTTTTTATGGGTTTCATTCAGTTGGACCGAGGCGCCTGCTTCGCGAGCAAGCCCGCTCCCACATTGGATTTGTGTCACTCCACCGATCAAATGTGGGAGCGGGCTTGCTCGCGAAGGCGGCCGAGAAGACAACACACGACCCTGCTCGTACAATGCCCCCTGCCCCGCAGGAGACTTCAATGACCCGACTCGCCACCCCACGCAAACCCCGCGCCCGCAGCCAGGCCCGGATCGATTCGATACTCGATGCCGCCCGCACGCTGCTGGCTGCCGAAGGTGTGGCCAGTCTGTCGATTTACAGCGTCGCCGAACGCGCGGAGATTCCGCCCTCCTCCGTCTACCATTTTTTTGCCAGCGTCCCGGCCCTGCTCGAAGCCTTGACCGCCGACGTCCACGCCGCTTTCCGCGCCTGCCTGCAAGCGCCCATCGACCACGACGCGCTCAGCGGCTGGCGCGACCTGTCGCGGCTGGTGGAACAACGGATGCTCGACATCTACGACGAAGACGCCGCCGCCCGCCAATTGATCCTCGCCCAACACGGATTGACCGAAGTCACCCAGGCTGACCGTCAGCACGACATTGAACTGGGCGACCTGATGCACAAGCTGTTCGATCATCATTTCGAATTGCCGAAGCTGCCGGGGGATGTCGATGTGTTTGCCCTGGCCATGGAGCTGGGCGATCGGGTGTATGCGCGCTCGGTGCAACAGCATGGGCAGATTACGCCGCGCATGGCTGAGGAAGGGATGCGGGTGTTTGATGCGTATCTGGGGCTGTATTTGCCGCCGTATCTGCACAAGCGTGCTACTCCTGCCTGATTCTTATTGGCTGCACTGGCCTCTTCGCGAGCAAGCCCGCTCCCACATTGGAACGCGTACTCCTGTGGGAGCGGCGGTGCGACGATTCGACTTGCTCGCGAAGGCCACACCGCCGGACTCACTGACTCACGCGCACAAAAAACCCCGAAGGGCTCAAACCCTTCGGGGTTGTGTACAGCGCACGCCCTCACAACTTCGCGATCGACACCTCGGTGGATTTCACAAACGCGATCACTTCGCTGCCGACCACCAGTTCCAGCTCTTTCACCGAGCGAGTGGTGATCACCGAAGTGACGATGCCGGATGCGGTCTGAACGTCGATTTCCGACAGCACGTCACCCAGGACGATTTCCTTGATCGAGCCTTTGAACTGGTTACGAACGTTGATGGCTTTGATTGTCATGATGTTGATTCCTGTCGTGGGATGAAGCTTGAGTTAATGAGCCCAGCGCAATTGCGTAGGCAATGGTGAAACAGGTTCCGGTTCCGGTGGTTCGCCGGGCAGTGCGAGGACGCGATTGAGGACTTCGGTTTCCAGCGCCGCCAGCCGATGGGAGCCACGAACCCGAGGGCGCGGCAGCTCAACCTGCAGGTCGAGGCCGACTTCACCTTCTTCGATCAGGATCACCCGATCGGCAATCGCCACCGCTTCGCTGACATCGTGGGTCACCAGCAACACAGTGAAGCCGTGCTTTTGCCAGAGCCGTTCGATCAACTGCTGCATTTCAATTCGGGTCAGGGCATCCAGTGCACCCAGCGGTTCGTCGAGCAACAGCAAGCGCGGTTGATGGATCAGCGCGCGGGCCAGGGCCACGCGTTGCTTTTGTCCACCGGACAACGCCGCCGGCCATTCATTGGCGCGGTCCGCCAGGCCGACCGCCTCCAGCGCTTCCAATGCTTGCGGACGCCAATTGCCCTTGAGCCCGAGGCCGACGTTGTCGATGACCTTTTTCCATGGCAGCAAACGCGCTTCCTGAAACATCAATCGAGTGTCTTCCCGCGCATCGCTCAGCGGCGCGGAACCTGCGAGCAATTCACCGCCCGTGGGTTTATCGAGACCGGCGAGCAACCGCAGCAAGGTACTTTTGCCGCAACCGCTGCGCCCCACCACGGCGACGAACTGACCGGCCGGAATGCGCAGATCGATCTCGCGCAGCACCCGCCGCGTCCCGAAGGTTTTTTGCAGATTGCGCACCACCAGCGGAATTCCGCGCAGCAGGCGTGGCAGTTGTTGAGCCGTCATGCCGCACCTCCTTTGGCAACCTGATACGCCGGATGCCAGCGCAGCCACACACGTTCAAGTCCACGGGCCGCGAGGTCGGCGAGTTTGCCGAGCACCGCGTACATCAGGATCGCCAGCACCACCACGTCGGTCTGCAAAAACTCCCGGGCATTCATCGCCAGGTAGCCGATGCCGGAGCTCGCGGAGATGGTTTCGGCGACGATCAAGGTCAACCACATGAAGCCCAGTGCGAAGCGCACGCCGACCAGAATCGAAGGCAGCGCACCCGGCAGAATCACCTGACGGAACAGGCTGAAACCGGACAGGCCATAACTGCGCGCCATCTCCACCAGCGCCGGGTCGACATTGCGGATGCCGTGATAGGTGTTGAGGTAGATCGGGAACAACGTGCCCAGCGCCACCAGAAAAATCTTCGCCGACTCGTCGATGCCGAACCACAGGATCACCAGCGGGATCAGCGCCAGGTGCGGCACGTTGCGGATCATTTGCACCGAACTGTCGAGCAGGCGTTCACCCCATTTCGACAGGCCGGTGATGAAACCCAGTGCCAGACCGATACCGCCACCGATGGTGAAGCCCAGCGCTGCGCGCCAGCCGCTGATCGCCAGATGCGTCCAGATTTCACCGCTGCGCACCAGGCTCACGCCGGCTTCGATCACCGCGATGGGTGCCGGCAGAATCCGGGTCGACAACCAGCCTGCCGACACCGACAACTGCCACACCGCCAGCAGCAAAATCGGCAACGCCCAAGGCGCGAAGTTGTGGATGATTTTTTTCATGGCGCGCCTCAGCTCTGGGACGCGGCTTTGGGAAGAATGTCGTTGGCGACCATCTCGCCGAACGGGCTGACGTAGTTGGCACCCTTGGGCAGTTCCGGCCGCTCGATGTCGAGGTGCGGGAACAGCAACTCGGCGACGCGATAGGATTCTTCCAGGTGTGGATAACCGGAGAAGATGAAGGTGTCGATGCCCAGGTCCGCGTATTCCTTCACGCGAGCGGCCACGGTCGGACCATCGCCGACCAGTGCGGTGCCGGCACCGCCACGCACCAGACCGACACCGGCCCAGAGATTGGGGCTGACTTCCAGGTTGTCACGACTGCCGCCGTGCAACGCGGCCATGCGTTGTTGGCCGACCGAATCGAAGCGCGCCAGGGATGCCTGAGCGCGGGCAATGGTCTCGTCGTCCAGGTGTGAGATCAGCCGATCCGCCGCTTGCCAGGCTTCGGCGTTGGTTTCACGAACGATCACATGCAGGCGAATACCGAAGCGCACCGTGCGTCCGAGCTTCGCGGCTTTGGCTCGGACCTGTTCGATTTTTTCAGCGACAGCGGCCGGTGGCTCGCCCCAGGTCAGGACCATTTCCACTTGCTCTGCCGCGAGATCTTGCGCTGCTTCCGAAGAGCCGCCGAAGTACAGCGGCGGACGCGGTTGCTGGATCGGCGGATAGAGCAGTTTGGCGCCCTTCACGCTGATGTGCTGACCATCGTAATCAACGGTTTCACCTTCCAGCACGCGACGCCAGATACGGGTAAATTCCACCGAGGCCTGATAGCGTTCTGCATGGCTGAGGAACAGACCGTCACCGGCCAATTCTTCCGGATCACCGCCAGTCACCAGGTTGAACAACGCACGACCGCCGGACAGACGATCCAGCGTCGCCGCCTGACGCGCCGCCACCGTCGGGGAAATGATCCCGGGGCGCAACGCGACAAGGAACTTCAAACGCTGGGTCACCGGGATCAGCGACGCCGCCACCAGCCACGAGTCTTCGCATGAACGGCCCGTAGGAATCAGCACCCCGCCGAAACCCAGACGATCCGCCGCTTGCGCGACTTGTTGCAGGTAACCGTGGTCGACGGCACGAGCGCCTTCGGCGGTGCCAAGGTAATGGCCGTCGCCGTGGGTAGGCAGGAACCAGAAGATATTGAGGCTCATGGAGTGGTCTCCTTGGGGAATCGAATTACTGCGCTTTGGCAACGGCTGCCGGTGGCGTCCAGATCACGTCTTTGATGCTCAGCTGTTTCGGAATCAGCTTGAGCTGGTAGAAGGCGTCGGCGATTTTCTGTTGCGCGGCGACCACTTCAGGGGTCAGGAGCAACGCACCGTAACCCTGGCGTTTCACCGAGGTCAGGGTGATGTCCGCCGGCAGGCCAAGCAGTGGCGAGACCTGTTGGGTCACGTCTTCAGGATTGGCTTTGGACCACTTGCCGACGGCACGCACTTCTTCCACCAGGGCCTTGATCACCTCAGGATTTTTCTGTGCGTAAGGCTTGGTCGCCAGGTAGAACTGATGGTTGTCGACGATGCCCTGGCCATCGCGCAGGGTGTGCGCTTGCAGCTGTTTCTCGGCAGCGGCCAGGTACGGGTCCCAGATCACCCAGGCGTCGACGCTGCCACGTTCGAACGCGGCGCGGGCATCGGCGGGCGGCAGGAAAACAGTCTGGATGTCGGTGTATTGGAGACCGGCGTCTTCAAGGGCGCGGACCAGCAGGTAGTGAACGTTGGAGCCTTTGTTCAGGACGACTTTCTTGCCCTTGAGGTCCTTCACCGACTTGATCGGCGAGTCCTTCGGCACCAGGATCGCTTCGCTGTGCGGCGCTGGCGGTTCGTAGGCGACGTAGAGCAGATCGGCACCCGCTGCTTGAGCGAATACCGGAGGCGTTTCGCCGGTGACACCGAAGTCGATGGAGCCGACGTTCAGGCCTTCAAGCAGTTGCGGACCGCCGGGGAATTCCGTCCATTGCACGTCCACGCCTTGGGCGGCGAGGCGTTTTTCCAGGGTGCCTTTGGCTTTTAGCAACACCAGAGTGCCGTACTTCTGATAACCGATCCGAAGAGTCTCGGCTTGAGCTTGAGTAATGGCGCCGAAGGACACAGCCGCAGCAAACAGAGCGACCAGACCACGACGCAAAATGACAGTGCGCATAGCGCTCTCCTTTTTGCAGTTGGGTTTTGGCTGCACCTGCTTGACCGTTGACGGCTGAGTAAGGTGAGTACTTCAGAATTCAGGTGTGGCTTAAGTGCTGGCTTAAATGCTGGCTTAAATGCTCCAGCGAGCACTCAACAAACGTTCGTTCAACAGGTTCGGATCGAGCGGCTTCGGCCGTCGGGCCATGGCACTGAAAAACAACTCCAGCGATTCGTTCAGTCGTTCTTCCAACTCTGGCGCCAGCTGCGCCTGGGCGCTGCCTTCGCCGTAAGCGATCTGGCTGTCGACAGCGAAAATCCCGTGGAGCATTTCCTGGGCTTTCAACGCCGACAACACTGGCTTGAGCGCGTAATCCACCGCCAGCATGTGTGCAATGCTGCCGCCGGTGGCCATCGGCAAAACCACTTTGTGGGCCAGGGCGCGTTCGGGCAGCAAATCCAGCACCGTCTTCAGCGCGCCGGAGAACGACGCTTTGTACACCGGGGTGGCGATCAGCAGGCCGTCGGCGTTTTCAATCTGTTGCAGCAGGTCGATCACCTTCGGGCTGTCGAAACGTGCATGCAGCAAGTCTTCGGCCGGGAAGTCCCGAACCTGGTAACTCACCACTTCCACACCTTGCTCCTGCAACCAGCGTTGAGAGCGCTCCAGCAGCACCCCGGAACGGGAGCGTTGGCTGGGACTGCCACCGAGTGAGACGACCAGCATTCAGGCGATTCCTTGAACGGTGTTGGCGATTCGCCGTGTGCGATCTCGCTTCGATGGAGAGACCTTAACAGGTGATTTATATATCCATAAATCATATTTATTCATTTGGTTATGCATTTAGGAGATATGCAAAAACCTTTCTTCCGGGCAAAAAAAAGGCCGTAAAAACGGCCTGAAATCCCCTGTTTTGTGGATGCTGTTGAATCTGAATCTTGTGGTGCCTGATAGGCCGTCTTCGCGAGCAAGCCCGCTCCCACAAGGTCCGTGGCGCTCACAAAACCTGTGGGAGCGGGCTTGCTCGCGAAGGCGGCATCAGCCACACCGCAATTGTTGGTGGTTTATTTGTTGGGCTGTGGCGTCAAACGCAGGTACGGCTTCACCGCGCGATAGCCCTTGGGAAAGCGTTTCTTGATTTCGTCTGGATCTTGCAGCGACGGCACGATCACCACTTCTTCACCGTCCTGCCAATTGGCCGGAGTAGCCACCTTGTAGTTGTCGGTGAGTTGCAGCGAGTCGATCACCCGCAGGATTTCATGGAAGTTACGGCCGGTGCTCGCCGGGTAAGTAATGGTCAGCCGAACCTTTTTGTTCGGGTCGATCACGAACAGCGAACGCACCGTCAGGGTGTCGTTGGCGTTGGGGTGGATCAGGTCGTACAGGTCCGAGACCTTGCGATCAGCGTCGGCCAGGATCGGGAAGTTGACGATCGTGTTCTGGGTTTCGTTGATGTCTTCGATCCACTTGTGGTGCGAGTCCACCGGGTCCACCGACAGCGCGATGGCCTTGACCCCGCGCTGGGCGAATTCATCCTTGAGCTTGGCGGTGAAGCCCAGCTCGGTGGTGCACACCGGGGTGAAGTCTGCGGGGTGGGAGAACAGCACGCCCCAACTATCGCCCAGCCATTCATGGAAACGGATGGTGCCGACGCTGGAATCCTGCTCGAAATCGGGGGCGATGTCGCCGAGTCTGATGCTCATGGTGGGCTCCTGATGAGTGTGTTGGAGACCTCAACTGTAGCTCGTGTTTGGGATTTATTAAAAAGAATAAATACCTAGATTATTAGATCTAAAATGAATATTAAAGATCTGTTCACTGGACCTGCAAAGCCAGTGCGACGACTATCGCCTCCAAGGTTCGAGAAGGCCTTGAGTTGCTGCAAAAGAGGGAATTTCAGGGCGTGATTACGGGGGTGACCCCGCCCTGAAAACGCAAAAGCCCCGCCCGGCGTGATGCCGGGCGGGGCTTTTTTTCAGCGGTTACGCGAGCGCTATTACAACAGCGGGATCGAGTAGCTGACGATCAGGCGGTTTTCGTCCTGGTCGCGTTGACTTGGGACGTCGTTGCGCCACATGGCGTTTTTCCACATGACGCCCAGGTTTTTCAGTGGGCCGGACTGGACTACGTACGCCAGAGTCAGGTCGCGTTCCCACTCGGAACGGCCGGAGCCGGCCACTGCGGTGCTGCTGCTGCTAATGGTGTCGATGTTGTCACCACGCAGGTAAACGATGCCGGCAGTAGCGCCTGGCAAGCCAACCTTGGCGAAATCATACGAGTAGCGAGCTTGCCAGGTACGTTCGCCGGCGCGAGCGAACTTGGAAATCTGCGAGTCGGTAATGATGTAAGCCGACGCGCCGTCACCCTGGTTCAGGTAAGGGAAGTCGCTGCTGCCGTTGCTGACCTGATAACCGCCACCGAAGGTGTGACCGGCAACGGAGTACAGGAACAGGCCGCTGTACAAGTTGTTGTCGACCTTGCCTTTACCCGCTTTGAAGCCCTGATAGTTACCGTTGCTGTAATAGGCCGGGGTGTTGCCATTCAGGCCGTCATCGGAGCTGTTGAAGTAACGCAAGTCAGACTTCAACACACCAGGACCGATTGCCCAGTTGTGGACCAGACCCAGGAAGTGTTGCTTGTAGAAGTCTTCCAGGTTGCCGTAGTAGTACTGGGCAGTCAGGTCTTTGGTGAGTTTGTAGTCACCACCGCCGTAGATGAACTTATTGCTGTCGCGGAAGGACGCGCCACGGGAGTTCGCACCGGCGATGCTCAGCTCTTCATTGTTGCTGGAGTTACGACCTTTGGCGTGCTCGATCTGACCACCAACCAGTGTCAGGTCTTTGATCTCGTTCGTAGTGATCTGGCCACCCTGGAAGGTTTGTGGCAGCAGACGACCGTCGTTGGTCACGATCACCGGCAGTTTTGGCTGCAGGGTGCCCAGCTTCAGCTCGGTCTGGGAGATCTTGGCTTTGGCAGTCAGGCCCAGGCTGGAGAAGTTATCCACCGCTTCGCCGTTGGATTTGCTTGGAAAAACAGTACCGCCGTAAGAGCTCGAAGTGGCGCCGTTAGTACCGCCGCCCGAATCCAGTTTGATACCCAGCAGGCCGATCGCATCGATACCGAAACCAACGGTGCCTTGGGTGTAGCCGGAGGTAAAGCGCAGGTCGAAGCCCTGGCCCCACTCTTCGTTTTTGCTCTGCACGTTAGCAGCAGTGGCAGCAGCGTGGTCACGGTTATCGTTGTTGATGTAGAAGTTACGCAGCCCCAATGTAGCCTTGCTGTCTTCGATGAAACCGGCGGCGCCTGCCTGCTGCGCCAAAACCCCTACGGCCATAGCCAGGGCCAAGGTGGACTTATTCATTGTTACGCTCCTCTCATTTCTAATTCTTGTGTTCCAGGCCCTGGGTCGTATGCCCAGGATCCTAAGACGCGCGATTAGCGCCGGCCCGTGACTGACAGTCAATCGTAACCATGTGTGTCTACGACCAAGGTCTAACCGCACCGATTTGGTCCCAGCTAGGGTAATGACTTCTTCATAAAGCCAAAAAGAATTATTTCATTCTTTTTCATACCATTCGGGAATAAGGCTAAGCGCTCTGCATCCGAACCGGGACACTGGGTATCGGCACATAAGCTAATTACTAAATGGTATTTGTTAGCCTTTTTTTAGATCGATTAGCTTTGACGTGTTCTAGAAACGTCAATTTCCCATCGAAAAGGCGACGCCATCATGGCCAAACGCGCACTATCTAGTCAAATTGTTACAGTTTGTGTGTCACTCGCATTTTCTTTTTCCGCCCACGCCGCGAACCTCACCGTCGGTTATCAAACCGGTATCGACCCCAGCAAAGTCCCGCAAGCGGATGGCCTCTACGAGAAGACCATCGGCCAGAAAATCGACTGGCGTCGGTTCAATAGCGGCCCGGAAGTGGTGACCGCCATTGCCTCCGGCGACGTGCAGATCGGCAACCTCGGATCAAGCCCGCTGGCCGCGGCCGCCTCGCGCAATTTGCCGATTGTCGCGTTCATCGTTTCCGCCCAGATCAACGCTGCCGAAGCCTTGGTGGTGCGCAACGGCAGCGGCATCGATAAACCGGAAGATCTGATCGGCAAGACCATCGCCACGCCGTTCGTTTCAACCTCTCACTACAGCTTGCTCGGCGCCTTGAAGCACTGGGGCCTGGACGCTTCGAAAGTCAAAGTGGTGAACCTGCAACCGGCGGAGATCGCCGCTGCGTGGAAGCGCGGCGACATTGATGGGGCGTTCGTCTGGTCACCGGCTCTGGGGGAAATTCGCAAGACCGGCAAGACATTGACCGACGCCGCAGAGGTCGGCCAATGGGGCGCACCGACTTTCGAAGTGTGGGTCGCGCGCAAGGATTATGCGGAGAAGCATCCAGAGGTCGTGGCCAAATTCGCCAAGGTCACCCTGGACTCCTTTGCCGATTACGCCGCGCATAAAGACAGCTGGACCGCTGACTCGGTACCGGTGCAGAAAATCGCCAAACTGACCGGTGCCAATGCCGCCGATGTGCCGGAGCTGCTGGCCGGTTCGGCCTTCCCGGACGCCAAGGCACAACAGACCACCGCGCTGCTGGACGGCGGCACGGCGAAGGCAATTGGTGAGACGGCGAAATTTTTGAAGGAGCAAGGCAAGGTAGAGACGGTACTGCCGGATTATTCGCCGTATGTCAGCGCGAAGTTCGTACAGGAATAAACGCAAACCACTGTGGCGAGGGGATTTATCCCCGTTGGGCTGCGAAGCGGCCCCAGAAGATGGGACTGCTGCGCAGTCCAACGGGGATAAATCCCCTCGCCACGTCAGCCCTCACTTACAGGGTTTTTTCGAAGATCTTCGAGTTGCGCTGGTAGTTGTACAGCGACGCCCGCGCCGACGGCAGGCGCTCAACGCTGCTTGGCACAAACCCGCGCTCACGGAACCAGTGGGCAGTCCGCGTGGTGAGGACGAACAAGGTTTTCAACCCCTGAGCCCGAGCGCGGGTTTCAATCCGCTCTAACAACTCATCCCCACGACCGCCATGCCGGTACTCCGGGTTCACCGCCAGACACGCCAACTCCCCCGCATCCGAATCGGCAATCTGATACAGCGCCGCGCACGCGATGATCATGCCTTCGCGCTCGACCACGCTGAACTGCTCGATCTCGCGCTCCAGCACTTCGCGCGAACGTCGCACCAGAATCCCCTGTTCTTCCAGCGGGCTGATCAGATCCAGCAGACCGCCAACGTCTTCAATCGCGGCTTCACGCACGACCTCGAACTGCTCCTGCGCCACCAGCGTACCGCCACCGTCACGGGTGAACAGTTCGGTCAGCAGTGCGCCGTCTTCGGCGTAACTGACGATATGACTGCGCGCCACGCCGCCACGGCAAGCTTCAGCCGCGGCGTCCAACAGTTCAGCCTGATAGTTACTGCCCAGACGCTGCAAATGTGCCGGCACTTGTTGCGGGCGCAGTTCACGAACCAGACGCCCGTTTTCATCGATCAAACCCGGGTCGGCACCGAACAGCAACAGTTTATCGGCCCCCAGATCAATGGCCGCGCGGGTCGCCACGTCTTCACACGCGAGGTTGAAAATCTCACCCGTCGGCGAGTAGCCCAACGGCGACAGCAACACGATGGAGCGCTCGTCCAGCAGACGATTGATGCCTTTGCGGTCAACCCGGCGCACTTCGCCCGTGTGGTGATAGTCGACGCCTTCGAGCACGCCGATCGGCCGTGCGGTCACCAGATTGCCGCTGGCCACCCGCAGGCGCGAGCCTTGCATCGGCGACGAAGCCATGTCCATGGACAGACGCGCTTCGATGGCAATGCGCAACTGGCCGACCGCATCGATCACACATTCGAGGGTCGCCGCATCGGTGATGCGCATCCCGTGATGGTAATGCGGGGTCAGGCCACGCGCGGCGAGGCGGGTTTCGATCTGCGGACGGGAACCGTGAACCAGCACCAGTCGCACGCCGAGGCTGTGCAACAGCACCAGGTCGTGGACGATATTGCCGAAGTTCGGATGCTCCACACCGTCGCCGGGCAACATGACGACGAAGGTGCAATCGCGGTGGGCGTTGATGTAAGGCGAAGCGTGACGAAGCCAATTAACGTATTCGGGCATGAACCTGGGCCTGTAATAAATAGCAGCCAAAAAATGGGCGAAACAGAAAATGCACAGCGGGCTGATGGTTATCGTCGGAACAGGCTTGGCGACACGCGCGCTCTCCTCATGAATACGGGTTGGGGCATTGGCAATTTAACCGACATGTCTGTCATAGCACAGACCCTGTGGGAGCGGGCTTGCTCGCGAAGGTGGGGTGTCAGTCGCACCTGACGTGTCTAACACACCGCTTTCGCGAGCAAGCCCGCTCCTACATGGATTGCGCTCGACAGATGATTGGCACCTAACCTTGAGCCGGTGTCAGGCAGTAATGTTCAATCAGTTGCCGTAATAGATGCACGGTAGGCTGCAAACGTGACATTTCGAGGAATTCCCCCGGTTGATGCGCGCAAGCAATGTCACCCGGGCCGAGCACCAGTGTTTCGCAGCCAAGACGCTGAAGATAAGGCGCTTCGGTGCCGAACGCCACTGCTTCGGCGCGATGACCGGTGAGCTTTTCGGCAATGCGGACCAACTCGGCGTCTTCGGCCTGCTCGAAGGGCGGCACTTCGGGGAACAGCGGCGCGTAATCAATCTTTACCTGATGGCGTTCGGCAATCGGGTTGAGCTTCTTCAGAATCTCCGCGCGCAACACTTTGGGGTCCATGCCCGGCAACGGACGCAGGTCGAACTCCAGCGAGCACTGCCCGCAAATCCGGTTGGGGTTATCGCCGCCATGGATGCAGCCGAAGTTCATGGTCGGCGTCGGCACGCCGAACTGCGGATTACGGTATTCGCGCTGCCACAGCAGACGCAAACCACGCAATTCGCCGATGGCATCGTGCATGGCTTCGAGGGCGCTATGGCCGAGGCGCGGGTCCGAAGAATGGCCGCTCTGACCGAGGATGTCGATGCGCTCCATCATGATGCCTTTGTGCATGCGGATCGGCTTGAGCCCGGTCGGCTCGCCAATCACCGCCGCCCGGCCCAACGGGCGTCCGGCTTCGGCCAAGGCACGCGCGCCGGACATCGAGCTTTCCTCATCGCACGTGGCGAGAATCAACAGCGGCTGCTTGAACGGCTGGTCGAGCAAAGGAATGACGGCTTCGATGGCCAGGGCAAAAAAGCCTTTCATGTCGCAACTGCCCAAACCCACCCAGCGGCCATCGACTTCGGTCAGTTTCAGCGGATCGGTCTGCCACAACGCGCCATCGAACGGAACGGTATCGCTATGCCCCGCCAGTACCAGGCCGCCGGGGCCTGAACCAAAACTGGCCAGCAGGTTGAATTTACCCGGGCTGACCTGCTGGATATCGCAGGCAAAACCCAGGTCGCCGAGCCACGTCGCCAGCAAATCGATCACTGGACGGTTGGATTGATCGAGGCTGGCCTGGGTACAACTGACCGACGGTGCGGCAATCAGCGCAGCGAATTGATCTTTCATGGACGGCAAAGGCATCGCTGACTCCAACTCGCGAATTGAAGTCCATCATAGAGCCATCCGGTGACAGGAATAAACCGTCGCGGACCCTATCCCGGACCAGTGCTGTACACTGCACGACCTTGGCAGCCACACATTCCCCCGGCTGCGCTCCCGATCCTGGATTTTCCG
Organism: Pseudomonas sp. LBUM1670; assembly: GCF_059695695.1. Lineage (NCBI taxonomy): Bacteria > Pseudomonadati > Pseudomonadota > Gammaproteobacteria > Pseudomonadales > Pseudomonadaceae > Pseudomonas > Pseudomonas sp. LBUM1670. The sequence continues at coordinate 5,520,642 of NZ_CP166783.1, forward strand.
GCCATGCAGAAAGAAACCGAAATCAAACTCCGCGTCAGCCGCGAAACCCTCGCCGCACTGCGCGAGCACCCGCTACTGAAAAAACGCAACAAAAATGGCTGGGAACGCCGTGAACTGATGAACCAGTACTTCGACACGCCTGAGCGCGACCTGGCCCGCGCCAAGGTGGCCCTGCGCCTGCGCCGCGATGGCGAAGAAGTGATTCAGACGCTCAAGACCCGTGGCCAGAGTGTCGCCGGTTTGTCCGAGCGTAACGAATACGACTGGAACTTGCCCAAATCCAAGCTCGACGTGAAGAAGCTCGACGGCGAATGCTGGCCTGAAGAGTTGGCCGAGCTGGACAAGAAAACCCTGAAGCCGATCTTCACCACCGATTTCGTTCGCGAACGCGCTGAAATCGCCTGGGGCCGTGGCAAGACCAAAGTGGTTATCGAAGCCGCGCTGGACCTGGGACACGTGATAGTCGGCAAGCAAAAAGAAGAAATCTGCGAGCTCGAACTGGAATTGCGTGAAGGCGAACCGGCCGCGCTGCTGGAACTGGCCGCCGAACTGGCCGCGACCCTGGCCCTGATGCCGTGTGACATCAGCAAGGCCGAGCGCGGTTATCGCTTGTACGACGCCAACAGCTATTCGTTGAGCCTGCCGGCGCCGCAGATCACCGCCGAAACGCCGCTGGACGACGCGTTCGCCGCCCTGAGCTGGCACTTGTTGGGCAGCAGCCAGCGTCTGGCCGAGCAGTATCGCTTCAATGGCCACTGGCGCCTGTTGCAGGACTGGGTCGAAAACCTCGCCGAATTACGCGCGCTGCTGAGCAGCCTGGGCCAAGCTGCCCCGCGTCAGTCGACACACGATCTGCGCCTCGCGCTGGATGCGTTGCTCGAAGACTGGCGCCCACTGGTGCAAGCCGGTCTGGACGACGAAGACGTGCGCAAAGCCGCGCCGGAGCAGTTCCTCGAAGAACTCGAAGACCCGCGCTGGGGCCTGTTCTCGCTGAGCACTTCGCGCTGGTTGCTGGCCCGCACCTGGGCGGCCGATCGTAACGTCCGCGGCAATCGCCAGGGCGCTGCGCAACTGGGTAGCTGGTTACCGCGCTTGCTGGGTGAAGAAGCCACGTCGTTGCAATTGCAGCGTTACCAGCAACAGCCGGAAGATCTGGCCGAGCAACTGCCGCGCATCGAGCGTATCCAGGCCTGGTTGCACCATGCCCGCCACGTGCTGGACATCCCAGAAATGGATCGCCTGTACGGTGAGCTGAAACTACTGGCGCAACTGGCTAACGAGCCGATTACTGATGAATCGCTGGATGCGCGCAAGCAGCAGGCGATTGCGGTTTATCAGAATCGTGCCTGGAAGATGCTGCTGCGCATGTAATACCGCCTTCGCGAGCAAGTCGAATCGTCGCACCGCCGCTCCCACAGTGACCGAGTTGTCTGAACGGACGCGGTCTAATGTGGGAGCGGGCTTGCTCGCGAAGAGGCCAGCACATTCACCGCAATACCTTCAGACCGGCAAGCTCGTCGTCGACTTGATCTCCGACAACGCCACAATCGAGTTCACCTCCTGAATCCCCGGCACCATCGACAGCTTCTCAAAGAAAAACCGCTCATACGCCTCGATGTCCGCCGTCACAATCCGCAGCAAAAAATCCACCGACCCCATCAGCACATAACACTCCAGCACTTCGGGAAAGCCGCGAATCGCCTCGGTGAACTCAGTGAAGTTGGAGCGCCCATGGGCGTTGAGTTTGATTTCGGCAAAAATCTGCGTGTTAAGCCCGATCTTCTTTCGATCCAGCAGCGTCACCTGCCCACGAATGATCCCCTCCTCCTTCATCCTCTGAATCCGTCGCCAGCACGGCGACTGCGAGAGCCCGACCTGCTCGGCGATCTGCGCGCTGGAAAGCGAAGCGTCCTCTTGCAGCAACGCGAGAATCTTGCGGTCGTAGCCATCCAGTTCGCTCTGCATTAAAAAACCTATAACTGATGCCTTATTGAATTACACGATTCGATAAATCGCCAATAAGCTCAATCATAGATAAGAAATGCCCGGCATCGAATGTAAAAATTCCTCCAGTGATTTTGGAGACCGATCATGCCGAACCTCGAAGCCGTGAACACCCCGCCCACTCGCGCCGATGTCTGGAACGTCAGCAATGCCCACTGTCGCGCTCACTATCAACTGGTGGCCGAGGCCGAGCCGGATCTGCTCTGCCGTGCGCTCAACCTGTTCGCACTGCAGTGCCTGACGCCGCAACAGGTCCACGTGCAGCGCATGGACGATTTGCTGTCGATCGACATCGTCATCGACGGGCTGAGCTGGCACCGTGCGCAAGTGATCGCGGAAAAATTACGTAACCTGATCAGCGTCTGTTCGGTTGAGCTGCAAGCGGCTGATTCTGTCTGGATTGAAGCGGCTCAGGCGGCAGGTTGAAAAAATTCGATACGGCTTCGTCGGGTAGTGGCCCAACGGTCGACCGGTCCGCGACTATCCTTTGCGAACTGTTGTTCACGAGGAGCCCGCATGTCCGTTCAACTTGCCATTCAGGACCGCTGGCTGGATCTCAATGATTTGCTGCGCGAACTGGTCGCCCAGGGTTTTATCAGCCAGGACTCGGCCGAGAACGCGCTCAACGCCCGCCGCCGTAACGCTGCCAATGGCCAGACGCACCCGCTGGAGTTCATCGCCAGCCAGCAGCTGGACGACCTCAGTCGTTCCGGCAAACACCTTGACCTGGAAAGCCTGACCCTGTGGTTGTCGCAGCAGGCCGGCCAGCCCTACTTACGCATCGACCCACTGAAGATCAACGTCGCAGCCATTACCCCGCTGATGTCCTACGCCTTCGCCCAGCGCCACAAGATTCTCGCGGTGTCCATTGATCGCGACGCCGTGACCGTGGCCAGCGCCCAGCCTTACGTCAAAGGCTGGGAAGCCGACCTGACCCACGTTCTGAAACTGCCGATCAGGCGTGTGGTGGCCAACCCGGTGGACATCCAGCGTTTCAGCGTGGAGTTTTTCCGCCTGGCCAAATCGGTCAGTGGCGCGACTAACAACGATCATCAGACCAGCACCCTGGGCAACTTCGAACAACTGCTCAACCTCGGCGCCAGCGATCAGGAGCCGGACGCCAACGACGCGCACATCGTCAACATCGTCGACTGGTTGTTCCAGTACGCCTTCCAGCAGCGCGCCAGTGATATCCACATCGAACCCCGGCGCGAGCAAGGCACGGTGCGCTTTCGCATCGACGGTGTGTTGCACAACGTCTATCAATTCCCGCCGCAGGTGAGCATGGCAATCGTCAGTCGCCTGAAGAGTCTGGGGCGGATGAACGTCGCGGAAAAACGCAAACCCCAGGACGGCCGGGTGAAAACCAAGACGCCCGACGGTGGCGAAGTCGAGTTGCGGCTGTCGACGTTACCGACGGCGTTTGGCGAAAAAATGGTCATGCGGATCTTCGACCCGGAAGTGCTGCTCAAGAACTTCGATCAGTTGGGCTTCTCCGCCGAAGACCTGCGCCGCTGGCAGGACATGACGAGCCAGCCCAACGGCATCATTCTGGTGACCGGTCCGACCGGTTCGGGCAAGACCACCACGCTCTACACCACGCTGAAAAAACTGGCGACGCCGGAGGTCAACCTCTGCACCATCGAAGACCCGATCGAAATGGTCGAGCCGGCCTTCAACCAGATGCAGGTCCAGCACAACATCGACCTGACCTTTGCCGCTGGCGTGCGCGCACTGATGCGCCAAGACCCGGACATCATCATGATCGGCGAGATCCGCGATCTCGAAACCGCTGAAATGGCGATCCAGGCCGCGCTCACCGGCCACCTGGTGCTATCGACGTTGCACACCAACGATGCACCCAGCGCCATCAGCCGTCTGCTGGAACTCGGTGTGCCGCATTACCTGATCAAAGCCACGGTGCTCGGCGTCATGGCGCAGCGACTGGTCCGTACGTTGTGCCCGCACTGCAAGGCACCACTGACACTGAGTGAAGAAGACTGGCAAACCCTGACCAAACCCTGGCAAGCGCCGCTGCCGGGCAATGCCCAGCGCGCCATCGGTTGTCTGGAATGCCGCGACACCGGCTATCGCGGCCGCGCCGGGGTTTACGAAATCATGCAACTGACCGACGGCCTCAAAGCGCTGATCAACCCTGACACCGATCTGCTGTCGATCCGGCGCCAGGCGTTCAAGGAAGGCATGCGCAGTCTGCGATTGTCGGGCGCACAGAAAGTCGCTGCGGGTTTGACGACGATTGAGGAGGTGTTGCGGGTGACGCCGCAGAGTGAGCAGAAGTAGCTGCGACCGTGAGGGAACTCGACAGGGCCATTGGCAATCCAACCCCGAAGATAACCCAGTGGAGTCACCTCTATGCGTCTCAAACTTGCTGTCGCTACCATCGCCCTGTTGTCCCTTCCAGTTGGTTCGGTGATGGCCGACAGCTTTTGGCGTAACGTCATTTCGTCCGGTGCAACCACCGGCTCGACCTACCTGACGTTCAAGGATCACAAGCTGATCATTGCCGCGCAGGACGATGCCGGCAGTTTTGTTGCCAGTGACGGCGGCATTCGCGGCCCGTATCTGGAAGCCGCGATGCAGAAAGTCCGCGCCGACAACCCTGGCCTGCAGGCCACGGACATGGAACTGGCGAATGCGATCCTGGCGAAGAATGCCATCGCATCGGAATAAGCTTTACGGCTGAACAAAAATGCCGCTCACAGGAGCGGCATTTTTTATGCTCGACAAAAACCCCTGTGGGAGCGGGCTTGCTCGCGAAAGCGGTGTGCCAGTCGACATCATTTTCGAATGTCAAACCGCTTTCGCGAGCAAGCCCGCTCCCACATTTGGTCGGCGTTGCCTTCAGCGGTAATCGTCCACCGGGACACAGGCGCAGAACAGATTCCGGTCGCCGTAGACGTTATCCACCCGATTCACCACCGGCCAGTACTTATGAGCCTTGGTATGCGCATCCGGCGTCACCGCTTGCTCGATGCTGTACGGCCGCTCCCAAACCCCGGTGATGTCGGCCAGCGTGTGCGGCGAGCGTTTCAGCGGGTTGTCTTCCGCCGGCCAGTTGCCGTTCTGCACCTCGGTGATTTCTGCGCGAATGCTCAGCATCGCCCCGATAAAGCGGTCCAGTTCCGCCTTCGATTCACTTTCCGTCGGCTCGACCATCAAAGTCCCCGGCACCGGAAACGACATGGTCGGCGCATGGAAGCCGTAATCCATCAGGCGCTTGGCCACGTCCTCTTCGCTGATGCCGGTCAGTGCCTTGAGTGGCCGCAGATCGAGAATGCATTCGTGAGCCACTCGCTTGTTGCGCCCGGTGTAGAGCACCGGGAATGCACCGGACAAATGCTGCGCCAGGTAGTTCGCAGCGAGGATCGCCACCTCGCTGGCGTCTGCCAGTTGCGGGCCCATCATGGCGATGTACATCCAACTGATCGGCAGAATGCTCGCGCTGCCCCAAGGCGCCGCGCTGACCGCACCGTTCTGCGGAAGCGGGCCTTCAATGGCCACCACCGGATGATTGGCCACAAATGGCGCCAGATGCGCGCGCACGCCAATCGGCCCCATGCCCGGCCCGCCGCCACCGTGAGGAATGCAAAAAGTCTTGTGCAGGTTCATGTGGGAGACGTCGGCACCAATGTCCGCCGGCCGCGCCAACCCGACTTGCGCATTGAGGTTGGCGCCATCCATGTACACCTGGCCGCCATGGCTGTGGATAACTTCACAGATTTCGGTGATGCCTTCCTCATACACGCCGTGAGTCGATGGATACGTCGCCATCAGACAGGCGAGTTTGTCGCCGGCCTCGGCAGCCTTGCCTTTTAAGTCCTCCAGATCGACGTTGCCCGCTTCGTCACATTCGACGATCACCACCCGCATTCCGGCCATCTGCGCTGAAGCGGGGTTGGTGCCGTGGGCCGAGGACGGGATCAGGCAGATATCCCGCGCGCCCTGATGACGACTCTCGTGGTATTTGCGGATCGCCAGCAACCCGGCGTATTCGCCTTGGGCGCCGGAGTTGGGCTGCATGCAGATCGCATCGAAACCGGTGATCGCGCAGAGCCAGCGCTCCAGCTCTTCGATCATCAATGCATAGCCGACCGCCTGCTCTTTCGGCACGAACGGATGCAGGTTGGCGAACTGCGGCCAGGTGATGGGGATCATCTCGCTGGTGGCATTAAGCTTCATGGTGCAGGAGCCCAGCGGGATCATGGACTGGTTGAGGGCCAGGTCCTTGTTCTCGAGTTGCTTGAGGTAACGCAGCATCTCGGTTTCGCTGTGATGCGTGCTGAATACCGGGTGACGCAAATAAGGTGAGGTACGCAGCAGCCCGCCGGGAATGCCGGAAGGCAGGGTTTCTGCGTCCAGTTCGTCTACGTTGAGCCCATGATCGGCACCGAGGAATACATCGAACAGCTTGGCAACGGTGGATTCGTCGGAGGTTTCGTCGAGGCTCAGGCCCAACTGCCCGCGCCCGAGAATGCGCAAATTGATTTGCGCAGCCTGGGCGCTTTCGATGATCGCCGTTTGAGTGCCGCCAACCTCCAGCGTCAGGGTGTCGAAAAAGTGACTGTTGAGACGGGTGATGCCGTGGCGTTCCAGGCCCGCAGCGAGGATGCAGGTCAGTCGATGAACGCGCTGGGCAATTCGTTTCAGCCCTTCCGGACCGTGGTAGACCGCATAGAAACTGGCGATATTGGCCAACAGCACTTGAGCCGTGCAGATGTTCGAATTGGCCTTCTCCCGGCGAATGTGTTGCTCGCGGGTTTGCAGCGCCATACGCAAAGCGGTGTTGCCGCGAGCATCTTTGGAGACGCCGATGATCCGCCCGGGAATCGCCCGTTTGTACTCATCACGGCTGGCAAAAAACGCGGCATGCGGGCCGCCATAACCCATGGGCACGCCGAATCGCTGGGATGAGCCGAACACCACATCGGCCCCCAACTCTCCCGGCGGCGTCAGCAACAGCAGGCTCAGCAGATCGGTCGCGACGCAGGCCAGGGCTTGCTGCGCATGCAGGTGATCAATAAGCGGACGCAGATCGCGGATCTCGCCGTGGGTGTCGGGATATTGCAGCAGCGCGCCGAACACCTGGTGCTGTTTCAAGTTATCCACAGTGTCGATGATTAAATCGAAGCCGAAACCTTCGGCTCGGGTCTGCACCACGGAAATCGTCTGCGGATGACAATCCTCATCCACAAAAAACAGATTGCTTCTGGACTTGGCGACGCGCTTGGCCAGGGCCATGGCTTCCGCCGCTGCCGTAGCTTCATCCAGAAGCGAGGCGTTGGCCAGTTCCAGCCCGGTCAGGTCGATGGTCAATTGCTGGAAATTCAGCAAGGCTTCGAGTCGGCCTTGGGCAATTTCTGGTTGATACGGCGTGTAAGCGGTGTACCAACCGGGATTTTCCAGCACGTTGCGCAGGATAACGGCCGGCGTGATCGTGCCGTGGTAACCCATGCCGATCAGGCTGGTCCAGACCTGGTTCTGCTCGGCGTAACCGCGCAGTTTGGCCAGCGCGGCTTCTTCGTCGAGGGCGGGCGGCAAGTCGAGCGCCCGGTTCAGGCGAATCCCCGGCGGCACCGTCTGCTCGATCAACTCAACGCGGCTACCGACGCCGAGGCTGTCGAGCATCGCCTGCTGCTCGGCGGCATCGGGCCCGAGGTGGCGGCGAAGGAAGGCATTGGGATCGCGTAACTGGCTCAAGGACGGCAACTGGGACATGACGGGCTCTCTCTTGACTGGCGCTCAACGTCGATGCAACACGGTCAAACCAGCATAGCAGCCACTGCCAAAGCGAACCCTGTGGGAGCGGGCTTGCTCGCGAAAGCGGTATAACAGCAACATTGATGGTGGCTGATACACCGCTTTCGCGAGCAAGCCCGCTCCCACATTGATGGATTTTTATCGCCCACAAAAAAGCCCCGACAAGTCGGGGCTTTGGGTGACGCTGAAGGCTTACTCGCCGATGGCGGCTTTGTAGCCCGCTGCATCGAGCAGCTTGTCCAGGTCAGCGGTGTTGCTTGGTTTGAGCTTGAAGATCCAGGCACCGTACGGGTCGGAGTTGAGCAGTTCCGGATTGGCGCTCAGTTCTTCGTTGATCGCAGTCACTTCACCGGCAACCGGGGAGTAGATGTCGGAAGCGGCTTTGACCGACTCAACCACACCGGATTGATCACCGGCAGCGAAGACGGTTCCGACTTCGGTCAGCTCGACGAACACCACATCGCCCAAGGCTTCCTGAGCGTGATCGCTGATGCCCACGGTGACGGTGCCATCGGCTTCCAGACGGGCCCATTCGTGACTTTCGGCAAAACGCAGGTCGGCAGGGATATCGCTCATGTTCTGTGTCCTCAAGAAAATTGTCAGCGGTCGTTGCCCGCCAGAAAAGGTTAGATCAAGGTTTTGCCGTGGCGTACGAAGGTCGGTTTGACCACTCGGACCGGGTACCATTTGCCACGGATTTCCACTTCTGCGCGGTCGGCAGTCGCCATCGGCACGCGCGCCAGTGCAATCGACTTGCTAAGCGTAGGAGAGAAACTACCACTGGTGATCTCCCCTTCGCCAACATTGGCGATGCGGACCACTTGATGAGCGCGCAAAACCCCGCGCTCCTCAAGGACCAGACCGACCAGTTTGTGCTGAACGCCACCCGCCCGCTCGGCTTCCAGGGCAGCACGGCCGATGAACTGACGAGTGGCCGGTTCCCAGGCAATGCTCCAGGCCATGTTCGAGGCCAGCGGCGAAACGTCTTGATGAATGTCTTGCCCGTAGAGGTTCATGCCGGCTTCGACACGCAAGGTATCCCGTGCGCCGAGCCCGATCGGCGAAATGCCCGCGCCCACCAGGTCATTGAAGAAGCCAGGCGCCTGATCGGCCGGCAGAATGATTTCCAGACCGTCTTCACCGGTGTAACCGGTGCGCGCGATGAACCAGTCACCGTCTGGCTGACCTTCGAACGGCTTGAGTAGCTGGATCAGGTTGCCGCGAGACTGGGTGACCAGTTCGGAGATTTTGTGTCGGGCATGCGGGCCTTGAATGGCCAGCATCGCCAGCTCCGAGCGCTCGATGAGCTGCACATCGAAGCCGACAAGATGAGCCTGCATCCACGCCAGGTCCTGATCGCGGGTGGAGGCGTTGACCACCAGGCGATAACCCTCGTCGAGGCGGTAGACGATCATGTCGTCGACGATACCGCCGCGCTCGTTGAGCATGCTGCTGTACAAGGCACGGCCGGGGCTGTGCAGGCGCTCGACGTCATTGGCCAGCAAATGCTGAAGCCAGGCCTTGGCCTGCCCGCCGCTGACATCGATCACGGTCATGTGGGATACATCGAAAACCCCGCAATCGCGGCGCACCTGATGGTGTTCCTCGACCTGCGAGCCGTAATGCAGAGGCATATCCCAACCGCCAAAATCGACCATCTTCGCGCCGAGGGCGAGATGAAGGTCATACAGAGGCGTACGCTGTCCCATGGGTTTCTCCTTCCGGGCGTGGCGAGGGTGCGGGCAGGCGCTGCACGGGGTGAAAGCCTTGAAATAGAAGGCTTTCAGCCGATTTCAGCTACCGGGTCTGTAAGACGGACCGCACCGAATGCCGCGCATTGTAGCCTCAAGGTGTAGGACTGACACCTAGGTGTTTCGATGCGCTGAACGTCGAATCAATCCGATGACCGGTAACAACCCGACCAGAACCAGAGTCAACGCCGGCAACGACGCCCTCGCCCACTCGCCTTCGCTGGTCATTTCAAAGATGCGCACGGCCAGCGTGTCCCAGCCAAACGGCCGCATCAGAAGGGTCGCGGGCATTTCCTTGAGCACATCGACGAACACCAGCAGCGCAGCACTCAATGTGCCGGGCAGCAATAGCGGCAGATACACTTTGAAAAACAGTCGTGGCCCACTGATTCCAAGGCTACGTGCCGCTTCGGGCAAAGATGGCCGTATTCGCGCCAGGCTGCTTTCCAGCGGTCCATAAGCCACCGCGATGAAACGCACCAGATAGGCCAGTAGCAACGCCGACAAGCTGCCCAATAGCAAAGGTTTGCTCGCCCCGCCGAGCCAACCCGAAACGGGGATCACCACCTCGCGATCCAGATAACTGAACGCCAGCATGATCGACACCGCCAGCACCGACCCCGGCAGCGCGTAGCCGAGATTGGCCAGGCTGACACCGGAACGAATCGCCCGGGTCGGCGCCAGGCGCCGGGCAAACGCCAGCACCAGCGCAACGCTGACGGTGATCAACGCCGCCATGCCGCCCAGATACAGTGTATGAACAATGAGCCCGGTGTACCGCTCATCCAGATCGAAACGCCCGCGCTGCCAGAACCACACCACCAGTTGCAGCACCGGAATGACGAAGGCGCAGGCAAACACCAGGCCGCACCAACTCATCGCCGCCAGCGCTTTGAAGCCACGAAGGTGATACAGCGCCTTCACTCGCGGTCGCTCGTTGCTCGTCCGGTTGGCCCCGCGCGCGCGACGCTCGCCGTACAGCACGACCATCACCACCAGCAGCAACAGGCTGGCCAGTTGTGCGGCAGTCGAAAGGCTGAAGAAGCCGTACCAGGTTTTGTAGATCGCCGTCGTGAACGTGTCGAAATTGAACACCGACACGGCACCGAAATCCGCCAGGGTTTCCATCAGCGCCAACGCCACACCCGCGCCGATGGCCGGCCGCGCCATCGGCAAGGCAACCCGCCAGAACGCCTGCCACGGCGACTGCCCCAGGACTCGCGCCGCTTCCATCAGGCCTTTGCCTTGCGCCAGGAACGCGGTGCGTGCCAACAGGTAAACGTAGGGATAAAAGACCAGCACCAGAACGAGGATGACACCGCCCGTGGAGCGCACTCGCGGTAACCGCAGGCCAGTGCCGAACCATTCGCGCATCAGGGTTTGCACGGGGCCGGCGAAATCCAGCAGACCGACGAAAACGAAAGCCAGCACATAGGCGGGAATGGCGAAAGGCAGCATCAGCGCCCAATCCAGCCAGCGCCGCCCGGGAAACTCACAGAGACTGGTGAGCCAGGCGAGGCTGACGCCCAACAGCGTGACGCCGACACCGACGCCGAGTACCAGGGTCAGCGTGTTGCCCAGCAGGCGCGGCATCTGGGTGTCCCAGAGGTGGGACCAGATTTGATGATCGATGGTTTGCCAGGACAACAGCAAAACGCTGAGGGGCAGCAGGACCAGCGCAGCGATGGCGAAGACCAGGGGATACCAGCGGCGTTGGGCGGGGTGGGCCAAGGAAGTTCTCTAGAAAATGTGAAGCGGATGCAGGTCTGCAGTGAGTCGCATTTTGTGGCGAGGGAGCTTGCTCCCGCTCGGGTGCGAAGCAGCCGCAAAAGGTTATCAGATCACCACGCTCATGACCTGTCTGGCGCAGTTGGGGCCGCTTCGCAGCCCAGCGGGAGCAAGCTCCCTCGCCACAACAAGCTCTCTCGCCATTGAGGATTCAGTTCCAGCCAGCCCGATCCATCATGCGAATTGCTTCAGCCTGACGTTTGCCGGCGACTTCCACAGGCAAATTATCAGCGACGAACTTGCCCCAGGCGGCGACTTCCTCGGACGGCTGAACGGCAGGGTTGGCCGGGAATTCCTGGTTCACATCAGCGAAAATCTTTTGCGCTTCAGGGGTGGTCATCCACTCAACCAACGCCTTGGCCGCTTCCGGGTGCGGCGCGTGCTTGGTGAGGCCGATGCCCGACAGGTTCACATGCACACCACGATCAGCCTGGTTCGGCCAGAACAGTTTCACCGCCAGGTCAGGCTTCTGCTTGTGCAAACGACCGTAGTAGTAAGTGTTGACGATGCCGACGTCGCACTGGCCGGCATTGATGGCTTCCAGCACCGCGATGTCGTCGGAGAACACATCGGTGGACAGGTTGTTGACCCAGCCCTTGAGGATCTTCTCGGTTTTGTCGGCGCCATGCACTTCGATCATGGTGGCGGTCAGCGACTGGTTGTAGACCTTCTTCGCCGTGCGCAGGCACAGGCGGCCTTCCCAATTCTTGTCGGCCAGACCTTCGTAAGTGGTCAGCTCGCCCGGTTTCACCCGGTCGGTGGAGTAAGCGATGGTTCGCGCCCGCAGGCTCAGGCCGGTCCAGGCATGAGAAGCCGCGCGGTATTGCAGCGGAATGTTGGCGTCGATGGTTTTCGAGGTGAAGGGTTGCAGGATGCCCATTTGCTCGGCTTGCCAGAGGTTGCCGGCATCGACTGTCAGCAGCAGGTCGGCGGTGGCGTTCTCGCCCTCGGCCTTGATGCGCTGCATCAACGGGGCTTCCTTGTCGGTGATGAATTTCACCTGCACACCGGTTTTCGCGGTGTAGGCATCGAATACCGGTTTGATCAGCTCGTCGATACGCGAGGAGTAAACCACCACCTCGTCAGCGGCCTGGGCGGCAGTGCTGCCGATCAGGGTCAGGGCGAGTGCGGTCAGTAGACGCTTCGGTGCCAACATGGGAGCGATCTCTCGATATGGAAAAGTGAGGGCAAATGATAAGGACTCACATTTAGCTTCTCAATCGAACAGTTTGCGGAGGAGTTACCAGATGTTGCACGGTTTGAAATGTGTGGTGGATGTGCCGACGTCTTCGCGAGCAAGCCCGCTCCCACATTTTGAAATGCATTCCCATGTGGGAGCGGGCTTGCTCGCGAAAGGGCCATCAGCCCCAGCGAAGATGTCAGGCCTTGGCGAGCGCCGGCAAATCCCCGATCAACCCCAGCGCCTCTCGCACAAACAACGCCTTGGCCTCCGGCATCTGATCAACCATCTTCAACCCGGTATTACGCAACCAGCGTACCGGCAATGGATCCGCCTGGAACAAACGCTCAAAGCCCTCCATCGCCGCCATCAACGCGAGGTTATGCGGCATGCGCCGGCGCTCGAAGCGGCTCAGCACTTTCACGTCCGCCAACCGCTCGCCACGTTCAGCCGCTTGCAATAGCACTTCGGCAAGCACGGCGGCATCGAGGAAACCGAGGTTCACGCCCTGCCCGGCCAACGGGTGAATGGTGTGCGCGGCATCACCTATCAGTGCCAGGCCTTCAGCCACGTAACGCTTTGCATGGCGCTGACGCAGCGGCACGCACAGACGCGGGTCGGCGCTCTCCACCGTTCCGAGTCGGCCCTCGAAGGCGCGCTCCAGTTCACGACAGAACCTATCGTCATCCAGCGCCATCAAGCGTTCGGCCTCACTCGGCGTGGTCGACCAGACGATCGAGCACCAATCCTGCCGACCGTCCCGCTCCAGCGGCAGAAACGCCAATGGACCCTGATCGGTAAACCGCTGCCAGGCCGTCATTTGGTGAGGTTGTGAGCTGCGCACGCTGGTGACGATCGCATGATGCAGATAATCCCACTCGCGCGTGGCCACACCGGTCAGGCGCCGCACCGCCGAGTTGGCACCGTCCGCCGCGATCACCAACGGCGCCCGCAACGTACGGCCATCGGCCAGGGTCAGCAGCCAGTCATCACCGGAGCGGCGCATCTGCTCCAGACGCGCATTGGCCAGCATTCCCAGGTCGCAGTCGTGCAAGCGGTCGAGCAAGGCGTCCTGAACCACACGGTTCTCGACGATATGCCCGAGCACCTCGGCATGCACACTGGTGGCCGAAAAGTGGATCTGCCCGGTGCCGCTGCCATCCCACACGTGCATATCGGTGTATGGACTGCAGCGCCGCTCGGCGATGCCGTCCCAGACACCCAATCGCTCAAGAATCCGTTGGCTGGCAGCCGACAAGGCGCTCACTCGCGGCTCGAACGACGCCTGCCCGTCGAAGGGTTTGACGCTCATCGGGCTACCGTCCAGCAGCAGGACTTCCAGCCCGCTGTCCTGTAACGCCAGCGCCAGGGTGCTGCCGACCATTCCGGCCCCGACAATCAACAGATCTGCGCGCATTTCCATGCTTTAAGCCTGTCTCGCTTGCGGCTTGAGCCGCACGTAAAGGGTTTTCTGGACCCGCGCCACCAGGGTGCCGGCGCCGTCGTGGATATCGACCTGCAATTGCGGCAGGTATTTTTCGCCGTTAACCGTTTGTTGGCGGATCTCGTCGAGCAAGGTTTCGTCGATCCTGAAGCTGGCGAACACCGGGCCTTTGCCCGGCGAGATGAAATCGATGTCCGCCGCTTTGTCCCAGACGATGTAGTGGCGTCCGAGGTTTTCCATCAGCATCAACATATAGAACGGATCAACCATCGAATACAGGCTGCCACCGAACTGCGTGCCGACGTAATTACGGTTGTACCAGCTCAATCCCATGGACACCCTGACGTTGCGAAAATCATCGCTGATGTGTCGCACACGAACCCCGGCGCCAAGGTACGGCGGGTAGAAGGACATGAACCAACGCAGCAATCGTGCTTTGCCGAACGTGCTCGTCAGCCACTTAACCATCGGAACGCGTACCCAGACCCATGGCCTGTCGGGCGAACCAGCGCTTGGCCGGCGGCAGCAGATCGAGGCCGAGCAAGCCAATGTTTCGGCCCAGCGAAACCAGCGGTTGAGTGCTGCCGAACAATCGCGTGACCTGATCGGAAAACCCCACGGTCAGGTTTTGATCCATCCGCTGGCCCTCGCGGTAAGCCTGCAAGGTCGCAAAGTCGCCGGGCGCTTTCTCGCTCGCCAGCAGCGCATCCGCCAACGCCTGCGCATCACGCAGGGACAGGTTGAAACCCTGGCCGGCAATCGGATGCAGGCTGTGAGCGGCGTTGCCGAGAATCGCCAGATGCGGACGCACCTGCTCTTCGGCTTCAATCAGTGTCAGCGGATAAAGATGCCGCACGCCGACCTGTTTCAAGGTGCCAAGGCGATAACCGAACACGCCCTGCAATTCGCTGAGAAAACTGCGCTCATCAAGGGCCGCCAGCCGTTGCGCGTCCATGCCCAGACGGGTCCAGACCAGGGCGCAGCGGTTTTCCGGCAGCGGCAACAACGCCATCGGGCCGTCGTCGGTGAAACGTTCGAACGCCATGCCGTTATGCGCTTCGCTCGGGGTGATGTTGGCGATCAGCGCACTCTGGTTGTACGGGCGTTTCTTGATGCCGATCCCCAGTTGCTCGCGCAGACCGGAACGGCCGCCATCAGCGAGCACCGCAAGGTCGCATTCCAGGGTGGTTTCATCATTGAGCGTCAGGCGATAGCCATCGGTCACCGGTTCCAGGCGCGTGACTTCCGCCGGGCAGCGCCAGGTGACCACGTCCTTGTCCAGACCTTGCCAGAGGCATTGGCCGAGCCATGCGTTTTCCACCACATAGCCCAGCGCCGGCACGCCCTCTTCCATCGCCGACAATCGTGCGGTGGAGAAACGGCCACGGTCCGAGACGTGAATCTGCTTGATCGGCTCGGCGCGGCGGGAGATTTCCTGCCATACGCCCAACCGTTGATAAATCTGCTTGGCGCCGTAGGACAGCGCCGAAGAACGGGCGTCGTAGCTCGGTTGATAGGTGTCGCCGGGGGCAAACGGCTCGATCAGCACGATCTTCCAGCCGCGCGCCTTGGCCCCGGCCTGTAGCGCCAATGCCAGGCTGGCACCGACCAGACCGCCACCGATGATTGCCAGATTGACTCGACTCATGCCGCTTCCGTCCGCGCGTCAGCCATCAAGGCCTCGATCTCGGCGACCGTTTTCGGCACGCCGTTGGTCAGGATTTCACAGCCGGTTTTGGTCACCACGACGTCGTCCTCGATGCGCACGCCAATGCCGCGCCATTTCTTCGCTACGTTCTGGTTGCCCGGGGCAATGTAGATGCCCGGTTCCACGGTCAGCGCCATGCCGACTTCCAGCACACGCCATTCGCCGCCAACCTTGTACTCGCCGACGTCATGCACATCCATGCCGAGCCAGTGGCCGGCGCGGTGCATGTAAAACGCTTTATAGGCTTCGCTGGCGATCAGCTCGTCGACATCGCCCTGCAACAGGCCCAGCTTCACCAGCCCGGCAGTAATCACCCGAACCGTGGCTTCATGCGCCTGATTCCAGTGTTTGTTCGGGGCGATTTCGGCGAATGCCGCTTCTTGCGAAGCCAGCACCAGCTCGTAGATCGCTTTCTGCTCCGCTGAATACTTGCCATTGACCGGCCAGGTGCGCGTGATGTCGCTAGCGTAACAGTCGATTTCACAACCGGCGTCGATCAGCACCAGATCACCCTCCTTGAGCACCGCGTCGTTCTGCTGGTAATGCAGGATGCAGCTGTTGCGCCCCGCCGCGACGATCGAGCCGTAAGCCGGCATCTTCGCCCCGCCCTTGCGGAACTCGTAATCGAGCTCGGCTTCAAGGCTGAACTCATGCAACCCGGCCCGGCTGGCCTTCATCGCACGGATATGCGCCTGAGCGGAAATCCGTGCGGCTTCGCGCATCACCTTAACTTCTGCCGCCGATTTATACAGGCGCATGTCGTGCAGCAGATGATCCAGCGCAACGAATTCGTTCGGCGGCCGGGCGCCGAGGTGCGCCTTGGAGCGGATCACATTGATCCAGTCCATCAGGTGTCGATCGAACTCCGGGTTGCTGCCCATGGCCGAATACACTCGGTCGCGGCCTTCAATCAGGCCCGGCAGGATGTCGTCGATGTCGGTAATGGGAAACGCGTCGTCGGCGCCAAAGTCACGGATCGCGCCTTCCTGGCCGGCACGCAGGCCGTCCCAGAGTTCTCGCTCGGCGTTGCGTTCACGGCAGAACAACAGGTATTCGCCATGCTCACGACCCGGCATCAGCACGATAACGGCTTGAGGCTCGGGGAAACCGCTGAGGTACTGGAAGTCGCTGTCCTGGCGGTAAACGTGCTCGACATCGCGATTGCGGATGGCTACCGCGGCGGCGGGTAAAATGGCAATGCTGTTGGGTTCCATCTGCGCCATCAAGGCCTTGCGGCGACGGCTGTATTCCGATTTCGGGATATGAATCATGGGCAGATGGCTTTTCCTGGCTCGCGATTAATGCAACGACGGTTTGGCGGCAGCCGGTGCGTCCGGCTTCCTGGTTTCGGAGAACAGCAGCAGCGGCGCGACACGCAGGTATTCCATCACTTCCATGTAGTCGCTTTCGCCGTCGTCGGATTCTTCCAGCGCGTCTTGCACCTGGGCGATGGCCGCCAGATCCTGCAACACTTCGGTGGCCTCGGTGCTCAGCATGCTACTGTCACGGCAGTTCAAGCCGAAACCGCTGAGGAAGCCCTGGCACCATTGGCCCAGTGCGGCGGCACGGTCAGCCAGCGGCTCGTCATCCGTCGGCAGCAGCAGAACGACGGTCACGTCGTCGCCGGTGAGCTCGCCCTTGACCATCTCTTGCAGGCCGATCAAGGCGTTGCGAACGTTGTCTTGCGGTTCGCCTTCGAGCAGCTCGGCGGCATCAACCAGCCAGCCTTCGGCATCGAAGCCGGCACCGGCGCAACTGCGACCGAGGAGCAGGCCGTGCAGTTCGGCAGGCGAGACGGGGTGACCGCTGGAAGTCAGCAGGGTGGCGAAGGCTTGGTACGGGGAATTCTGAATGGGCATGGGCAGCTAGGCGCCAGACGGCGCTATGTCTAGAATGAAGGCCTTGTATCCTACATCGACTACCCCTGTAGGAGCGAGCTTGCTCGCGATGAACCCGAGAACGCAACGGGGTAACAGGCTCCCAGTGTTATCGTTGACGTCCATCCCGAGCAAGCTCGCTCCTACAGTAGTCCGCACGCAACCACCCATCAGATATGACTCAGTGGACATAATGGAAGACACCGACCTGCAAGCGCTGATGGCCAGACTCGAACTGCTGATTAAGCGGGTCGAGCAACTTAAGAGTCAAAACGGACTCCTATTAGCTCAGGAAAAGACCTGGCGCGAGGAACGCGCTCACCTCATTGAAAAAAACGAAATCGCCCGGCGTAAGGTCGAATCGATGATTTCGCGCCTCAAGGCCCTGGAGCAAGACTCATGAGTTCAAGCAATAGCGTTACCGTGCAGATCCTCGACAAAGAATATTCGATCATCTGCCCTCAGGAAGAGCGCAGCAATCTGGTGAGCGCTGCCCGTTACCTGGACGGCAAGATGCGCGAAATCCGCAGCAGCGGCAAAGTCATCGGCGCCGATCGCATCGCCGTGATGGCCGCGCTGAACATCACGCACGATCTTCTGCACAAGGAAGAACGCCCGGATGTGCAGGCCAGCGGCTCGACCCGCGAGCAGGTTCGTGACCTGCTGGACCGCGTCGATCTGGTGCTCGCCACCGATCCGGACGTCACCAAGGGCTGATTCGTCGGACCGCTTGGGTTATACTCGCTGCACTCCCTGGGGTGCTTGCCAGTTGACCACGTCCCTGAGCCGATTCGCACTACCCTGGAGGCTGCACGTTGGGCTGGTGTGCATGTCCGCTAGACGGAAAGCCTTAAAGCCTACTGCATCTTCCACCTTGAACTTTCGGGTTCAAGGGCTAAGTCAGCAGCGGTTCATCCGGGGAGCCTGATTCCAGTCCGATGCCGGTTTAAATACCGGCATCGGCTTTTTTACGGGTACGCTTTATGTACCCGACCCTTCTGAAGCCCGAATCCATGACCGAACCTGCGCTGCTGCCCCGCCCGCAACTTCGACGCATGCTGCGCAAGGCCCGCCGCGCACTCACACCCAGTCAGCAACGCCAGGCCGCTCGCGGGCTGTACAAACAATTGGCCCAGCAGCCGTTGTTTCGCCGCGCAAAACATATCTCCCTGTACCTGCCGACCGATGGTGAAATCGACCCGCGCGTGTTGCTGCGCGCCGCGCAACGTCGGGGCAAGGCGACTTATCTGCCGGTGCTCAGCGCCTGGCCACGGACCAAAATGGTGTTCCAGCGGATTCGTCCTGGTGAAAAACTGAAACCCAACCGTTTTCGCATTCTCGAACCCAGGCACAACCTCGCCCGGCAACGCAAAGTCTGGGCGCTCGATCTGGTGCTGTTGCCCTTGGTGGGATTCGACGATGTCGGCGGACGACTCGGTATGGGCGGCGGCTTCTACGATCGAAGCCTGGCCTACCTGGCGCGACGCAAAAACTGGCGCAAACCGACGCTATTGGGCCTGGCCCATGAATGTCAGAAGGTCGAGCGCTTGGCGCAAGCGAGCTGGGATGTACCGTTGCAAGGAACGGTTACGGACAGGGCCTGCTACTTCTCAGGCTAGACGCCACTGGAATCAGCGGCGTCGAAAAGACAGGATCAGCGCTTGAAGGCCGACGGCTGTTGTTGCTGCGCGATTTCAATTGGCGCATCGGTCTTGTTGTTCCACAGGCTTTGGGCATAGCCAGTGGTCACGACGCCAAGGCCGAACAAAATAACCAAAATCCATAGTAAATCCGGTTTGCGTTTCATCGATTGCCCCCCAAAGGCACATCAATACGATGACAGCAGCGGTTTCCGTTGTAGGTGTAGGCCGTGCAGCAGCGTCAAGCTTTAGAAGGCCGGCATTCTGCGACAACGTGAACCGACACGCAAACGCTGGCGTCAACCGACTGTCGGTTTGTCATAAAATTGCCCGACAACTTGCCCACCTGACTCGCAAGGAGCAAAAACCATGGCCTACTGGCTGATGAAATCCGAGCCCGACGAACTCTCGATCAAAGGTCTGGAGAAGCTTGGCAAAGCGCGCTGGGACGGGGTTCGCAACTACCAGGCGCGGAATTTTCTAAGGGCGATGGCGGTCGGTGACGAGTTCTTCTTCTATCACTCCAGCTGCCCTGAGCCGGGGATTGCCGGGATCGGCAAGATTGTCGAAGCGGCCTATCCGGACCCGACTGCACTGGAGCCGGAAAGTCATTACTACGATCCGAAGGCCACCACTGAGAAAAACGCCTGGAGCGCGATTGATGTCGCGCATGTCGAGACGTTTTCCAGGGTGTTGAAGCTGGATTATTTAAAGCAGCAGACGGCGCTGGCGGAGATGCCGCTGGTGCAGAAAGGCTCGCGGCTGTCGGTGATGCCGGTGACGGCTGAGCAATGGGCGGCGGTGATTACGTTAAGGCCTTGATCAATTTATTGCCTGAAAGAATGCCTTCGCGGGCTTGCTCGCGAAGAGGCCGGCCCGGACAGCAAAACTCTTACTGGATAATGAGGTTGTTAAACAACAAATCCTCAACCACTGGCTTGCCAGTCTCATCATTCATGATCTGCTGGGTCTGCTTCAACGCTTCCTGACGCAGCTTTTCCTTGGCCTCGACGTTGTTCATCGCCTCGGTAGTCTGCTGGGCAAACAGCGCCACCAGCTGATTACGAATCAACGGCTCGTTGGCCTTCACCAGTTTGGTCGCCTCGTCACCGGTCACCCGCAATGCCACATCAGCCTTGTAGACTTTGAGCTTCGGCGTGCCGTCCAGCCCATAGTTACCCACGAACGGCGGGCTCAGGGTGATGTAATTGACCTTCTGGGCTCCACCTTCTTTGGCTTCTTCAGCCACTGCTGCCACAGGCAGAGACAGGGCCAGCAACAACATGATCCACGCTTTCACAATTCGCTCCTTATCCGGTTTGCGGCCTAGCATAACGACCCGCCGCGCAAGCACAAGCTTATGGCTGACTATCAGGGCGGGGCATGCTCGTTGACCCGTCGACTCACACACCTACACTTATCGGCCATCACTCCCAAAGGAATAGCCCTGATGAAAGCCGTGCTGTGCAAAGCCTTCGGCCCTGCCGAATCGCTGGTGCTGGAAGACGTCGCCAGCCCTGTCGCGAAGAAGAATGAAATCCTGCTGGACGTGCACGCCGCCGGGGTGAATTTCCCGGACACGCTGATCATCGAGGGCAAATACCAGTTCAAACCGCCCTTCCCGTTTTCCCCGGGTGGCGAAGCGGCCGGCGTCATCAGCGCCGTGGGCGAGAAGGTCAGCCACTTGAAAGTCGGCGACCGGGTCATGGCGCTGACCGGCTGGGGTAGTTTTGCCGAGCAGGTCGCCGTTCCAGGCTACAACGTGCTGCCGATCCCGCCCTCCATGGACTTCAACACCGCCGCTGCTTTCAGCATGACTTACGGCACCTCGATGCACGCGCTCAAGCAACGCGGCAACCTGCAACCGGGTGAAACCCTGCTGGTGCTTGGCGCTTCCGGTGGTGTCGGCCTCGCCGCCGTGGAAATCGGCAAAGCCATGGGTGCCCGCGTGATCGCCGCCGCCAGCAGCGCCGAAAAACTCGCCGTAGCCAAGGCGGCCGGCGCCGACGAACTGATCAACTACACCGAAACCAGTCTCAAGGACGAAATCAAACGCCTGACCGATGGCCAGGGCGCGGACGTGATCTACGACCCGGTCGGCGGCGACCTGTTTGACCAGGCCATCCGCGCCATTGCCTGGAATGGCCGGTTGCTGGTGGTCGGTTTTGCCAGCGGACGCATTCCGGAGTTTCCTGTAAACCTCGCACTGCTCAAGGGCGCAGCGGTGGTTGGCGTGTTCTGGGGATCGTTTGCCCAGCGCCAGCCTCAGGACAACGCGGCGAACTTCCAGCAGCTGTTTGGCTGGTTTGCCGAGGGCAAGCTGAAGCCGCTGGTGTCACAGGTGTATCCGCTCAGCAACGCGGCACAGGCGATCAATGATCTTGGCCAGCGCAAGGCAGTTGGGAAGGTGGTGGTTCAGGTTCGCTGAATCGCCGCAGGACACAAACAAGGCCAGAACAACTCCTGAGGTTGTTCTGGCCTGATTGTTTACATGACTATAAAGGCGGGCCGCGCTCCACGCTCGCAATCAAAGCAACTCGCGAATGTCCTTAGGAAGAAAACGCACATAACGCGTCGCCTGATGCGTATTACAACGC
Organism: Pseudomonas sp. LBUM1670; assembly: GCF_059695695.1. Classification (NCBI taxonomy): domain Bacteria; kingdom Pseudomonadati; phylum Pseudomonadota; class Gammaproteobacteria; order Pseudomonadales; family Pseudomonadaceae; genus Pseudomonas; species Pseudomonas sp. LBUM1670. The sequence goes on from NZ_CP166783.1 coordinate 5,542,409, forward strand.
CGAACAATCGAAGGCACGCTCTTGTTGAGTTCGGCGATGAGCGCCAGACGCTTCTCCTCGGGCAACTGCATAGGCGAGAGGGAATGGGTCAGATAACTGCGGGTCCAATTGAACACAGGTAAATCCACCCAGGAGAAATCTGCGACCTGCAGCGCAACTTTGGCGACGTCTCCACAACTCAACTTTTTCAACTCCTCATTGGCGTGAATCGGCAGCTTGTCGTCCAACCTGAAAACCATCGGCGCGACCACCTGGATTTCCGCAGGTCGCTCGCGGGAAATGGACCAGGGTTTGTATCGCCATTGGCTCACCGCCGTTAGGGAGGCTTCGACAAGTTCGGGATGCGCGTCCTTTGAGGCCTCTACCTTGCTGACCGATCCATCGGCGTGGGCGATGAAACTGACACGCAGCATGCCGGTTATACCGTCTCGGTAAAGTGCCACAGGGTAAACCGGTTTGGGATTGTTCTCCGGAATCAGGAACACCTCCCCAGCCCGAACTTCAATAGATAAAACCAGCAAAAGCACACACACGAACCACCGCATAAACCCTCCCCTTCACCACTGAAAAACCAGATCTGGCACCAGTACAAAGGTTAAGGCTCGATGATTGTTTACGTAACGCCATGGCTTCCTGTTCAGGCGCAGGACATTTCCCAAAACCCCGCCCTACTCCGGGCATAACCGCGTCAAAAATGGTCGCGAGGTAACAATTCCCACACAGTCAGACCCGCGAAGCAATCACCTGATCGGCTTTTGATTTGCAGCGCTTTAGCCGCGCCTCCAGATTCCGGTCTGGCATGGCGTGGCTACGCAGGGCGTGGGCGGTCTGCTCGACATAATCGCGGGTGGTGCCGTAGCGCCCGCTAGCGTTTTCGAACACATGGCTCAGCACATGATCCGGCAAGTTGCCGGCATAGCTGGGCAAGTGTCGCTCCAACACGAAACCCAATGCCTGAACCTGGCTTCCGTCTTCAAGACGGCAGTTAAGCCAGTGTGGGCGATAGGACGGAAATGGCATTTCGCGCTGCCACAAGGCATACAGCGAAGCTTCGAGTTGTTCTTCGGGCAAACGGTAAGCGAAGCCGCTGCAAGAGCCGCCGCGATCCAGACCAAACACCAGCCCAGGCACTTCCGGCGTGCCGCGATGTTCGTGGGACCATAGATACAAACCGCGATGGTAGCCATGCACCCGGCCACGAACGCGCTCAACCGCCGCGCATTCAGGACGCCAGATCAGCGAACCATAGGCAAACAGCCAGACCGGTCCGCCCTTGTGGCGCGCCATGGTCGATTGCATCGAGCTGAGCAATTGTTCGTGCGTAAGCTGCGGCCCCAGATCGAGCCGCGGAGGGTAAGCCAGATTCAAAAAAGCAGATTCAATGGCGGTCATGGCGAATAGCGTTCAGCTCCCCGCGGGTGATGAATTACTTAATAGAACGCACCGCTGTAACAATAAGGCACATATGTTTTAAGGCAATTTAAGTGCCATGGCACAGTTTTAAATAATTGCCTGAATACATATAACCTACCGGCATTTATAAAAAATTATAAATACCAATCGGCTATATATGGGGTTATAACCAGAGGACCTGTAGGAGCGAGCTTGCTCGCGATGGAGGCAAGGACAACGCGTGCATCCAACTGCACGCGTTATCGTTGACCTCCATCGCGAGCAAGCTCGCTCCTACAGGGGGGCAGCGTCATCATCTAGGCGCGTACGCAAACACATCCGCGCGCATCTGATGAGCATCCATCCCGGCTTCGACCAACGCATCCAGCGTGCCGTAGACCATCGCCGGAGAGCCGCTGGCATAGACGTGCAAGGATTTCAGATCCGGGAAGTCTTCGCACACCGCCTCATGCAGCATGCCGCCACGCCCCTGCCAGCCACATTGATCGCTGACGACTTTATGCAGGAACAGATTGGGCAGTTTCAGCCATTCATCCCAATGTTCGATCTCATAAAAGTCTTCGGGACGACGCACGCCCCAATACAGATGCACCGGATGTTTGAAGCCCGAGGCCCGGCAATGTTCGATCAGGCCATGGATCTGGCCCATGCCGGTACCCGCAGCGATCAGCACCAACGGAGCGTCCGGCAACTCGGCCAGATGCGCATCGCCAAATGGCATGTCGATTTGCACCATCGTGTCGCGCTGCAGTTGTTTGATCAGATTTTGTGCACTGGCCTCGCGCACCAGCACGTGGATTTCCAGATCTCGCCCGGCAGAAGGTGCCGACGCCAGGGAGAAAGATGACTTTTCGCCATTGTCCCGATGAATCATCAGGTACTGACCCGCGTGATAACGCGGTAGCTTGCCAGCCGGTGCCCGCAGTCGTACCCGCCAGGTATCGCCACCGACCTCGGTGCAACTGGTGACCTGACACGACAAGCTGCGCACCGGCAATTCTCCCAGCGCGAGCACGCCATCCCACAGCACGATGCAGTCTTCCAGCGGCTCTGCTATGCAAGTGTAGAACTCGCCATGGTCACGCACATGGCCGGCCTGTTCGACCCGCCCTTCCACCAGCAGCGCGGCGCACACGTGGCAATTGCCGTTGCGGCAGCTTTGCGGGCATTCATAGCCCAGACGCCGCGCGCCATCGAGAATCCGCTCGCCGGGCAGAATCTCAAGCACTGCTCCGGAGGGCTGCAAGGTTACACGCATCAATCTATTCCTAACTGATTCCAGATGGCATCGATCCGTTGGGTCACGGCATCATCCTTGACGATGACCCGGCCCCACTCGCGCGTGGTTTCGCCCGGCCATTTATGCGTGGCATCGAGCCCCATTTTCGAACCCAGGCCGGAGACCGGCGAGGCGAAGTCGAGGTAGTCGATCGGCGTGTTGTCGATCATCACCGTGTCGCGCTTGGGGTCCATGCGCGTGGTGATGGCCCAGATCACGTCGTTCCAGTCCCGTGCGTTGATATCGTCGTCAGTGACGATAACGAACTTGGTGTACATGAACTGTCGCAAAAACGACCAGACACCGAGCATTACCCGCTTGGCATGGCCAGGATACGACTTCTTCATGGTCACGATGGCCATGCGATACGAGCAGCCTTCGGGCGGCAGGTAGAAGTCGGTGATCTCCGGGAACTGCTTCTGCAGGATCGGCACGAACACTTCGTTCAGCGCCACGCCAAGAATCGCCGGTTCATCCGGCGGACGGCCGGTGTAGGTACTGTGGTAGATCGGTTTGATCCGATGGGTAATGCGCTCGACAGTGAACACCGGGAAGCTGTCGACTTCGTTGTAGTAACCGGTGTGGTCGCCGTACGGACCTTCGTCGGCCATTTCGCCCGGGTGGATCACGCCTTCGAGGATGATTTCGGCGGTGGCTGGCACTTGCAGGTCGTTGCCGCGACACTTCACCAGTTCGGTGCGGTTACCGCGCAGCAGACCGGCGAAAGCGTATTCGGAGAGGCTGTCCGGCACCGGCGTCACGGCGCCGAGAATGGTCGCCGGGTCGGCGCCCAGCGCTACGGATACCGGGAACGGCTGGCCCGGATGCTTCTCGCACCACTCGCGGTAATCCAGCGCGCCGCCACGGTGGCTCAGCCAACGCATGATGACCTTGTTGCGGCCGATCACTTGCTGGCGGTAGATGCCGAGGTTCTGGCGGTCCTTGTTCGGACCTTTGGTGACGGTCAGGCCCCAGGTGATCAGCGGGGCGACGTCGCCGGGCCAGCAGGTCTGCACCGGCAGCATCGCGAGGTCGACGTCGTCGCCTTCGATGACCACTTCCTGGCAGACCGCGTCTTTGACGACCTTGGGCGCCATGGCGATGATCTTGCGGAAGATCGGCAGCTTCGACCAGGCGTCCTTCAGACCTTTCGGTGGCTCGGGCTCCTTGAGGAACGCCAGCAGCTTGCCGATCTCGCGCAGTTCGCTGACCGCTTCGGCGCCCATGCCCATGGCCACCCGCTCCGGGGTGCCGAACAGGTTGCCAAGCACCGGAATATCGTAGCCAGTCGGCTTTTCGAACAGCAACGCCGGGCCTTTGGCCCGTAGCGTGCGGTCGCAGACTTCCGTCATCTCCAGCACTGGAGAGACGGGAATCTGGATGCGTTTCAACTCTCCGCGCTGCTCAAGTTGCTGCACGAAATCCCGAAGGTCCTTGAATTTCATTGAAGATGCCACCCCGAAAATAGGCGTACATCCTACCTGCTCTGACGGCCAAACAGCAGTCCGTCAGTGCGCAGCAGCGATCAATTGTGATTTGCGCCCAGCAACACCGGAGCAAACAACGGACTCAGCCGGGCGCTGCCGGTGTCCGACAGATGATCCTCATCCTTGTACTGTGAATGACCATTGACCTCGATGCTGCAGACCCGGTCCGCACACATCAGCGGCGCAGGATCGATCACATGCACGCCGGGGTCGGCGGCGCTCATCGAGTCGAACAAGGCACTGAGAAAATGCTGGCGCACCAAGTGCTCTTCGAGCGGACGCCCCAGCCCCTCGGCCGAGCGCCCGACCCGGGCCAGGCTCGTCAGTCGACTAACCGCGCCCTTGCGCTGCAGCGGCACTTCCTTGAACAGCCAGACCTGCGCGCCCGCTTCCCTTATCGCCGCCACCCGAGCCTTGAGCGCTGCGGCCATGCGCGCCTCGGCCTGGGCGATATTGTCGTGCTCATTGAGCAACACCTTTTTATCGCCGTCTTCACGGCCGTAAACGTACAGACTCCAGTTGGAAGCCAGCACCACATCCTTGATTTGCAGGCGGCGGACCTGCTCCATCGTCTGTTCGTTGAAATCCTTGCAGCGCTGGCGCGGGTCATCGCTGAGGATCGGCGGACAGGCGCTCATGCTGTAAAGCCACACCGGACGCCCTTCGCGGATGGCGCCACTTTTGATGGCCGGCAACAGCGCTGCGGCGTGACTGTCGCCCCAAATCATTCGGGTCGCCGGAACCTCTTCGTTCCCGCCCAGCAGACACGCCTTGTCCAGTTTCTTGTCCTTGGTCACCAGCATGCATTTCATCTGCCCGGCCCGCCATTCCCGAGCCTGCGCATACTCCAGCGCCTTGCCGGTCAGCCGCTGGGGGAAACCATCCGCCGAGCGCACCACTGAACCGGTCACCGCCAAGGCAGCCATGGCCAGCAAGCCTCCCGCCAACACCGGCTTGCGTCCGGCCAGCAGGCGTTTTTCACGAAACGGAAGCTCGACGAAGCGCCAGCTCAACCAGGCCAGGCCCAGCGCCAGCAGCATCCAGCCCGCAGCCTCCCAAGGCTGAATGCCGTCGATTGAAATGGCGTTGGCATAGACGTAGACCGGCCAGTGCCACAAATACAGGGAATAGGAGAGCAAGCCGATCCACACGAATACGCGGGCACTCAACAACTGACCGGCCCATGTCGAACCGTGCCCACCCGACCAGATCAGCGCGGTGGCACCGAGTACCGGTAGCAAAGCGGCCCAGCCCGGGAATACCGTAGTTCTGTCAAAAGTGAAAACCGCCACCAGGACGGCCGCCAACCCGGCCACGCCTACCAACTGATAAAGCCACGGTTGCACCGCTTTTTTCGACGCGGGCAAGACCGCGAGCATGGCCCCGCACAACAATTCCCAGGCACGCGTCGGCAGCGAGAAGAACGCCACGTCAGGTTTGCGCTCGATATAGGCGATATTCAGCCCGAAGGACACCAGCAGCACGGCAAACAGCATCCAGCGCCAATGGCGAACATGGCGCATCAACAACACCATCAACAGCGGAAAGAAGATGTAGTACTGCTCTTCAACGGCCAGGGACCAGGTATGAAGTAGCGGTTTCAGATCCGACGCAGGCTGAAAATAGCCGTCTTCGCGCATGAACAGAATGTTTGAAATGAACAGCGACTGATAACGAACCGTCCTTCCCAGCTCGGAGAAGTCCTTGGCCGTCAGCAGCAACCAGCCCAGCACCAACGTTGCCAGCAGCACCACGCTCAGCGCCGGAATGATGCGTCGTGCACGCCGAGCCCAGAAATCGACGAAGCTGAATCGCTGCGCGCTGATCTCGCGGAACAGGATGCTGGTAATCAAAAATCCGGAAATGACAAAGAAAACATCGACACCGACGAAGCCGCCGCTGAACGTGCTGAAACCAAAGTGAAAGAGCACGACCGGAATGACGGCCAGAGCCCGCAGCCCATCTATGTCACGCCGATTACCAAATGTGTGCATAACGTTCCTTGTCGTGTCAGATACAAAACCAATGCGAAAGGGACATCGTGGGTGCATGAAAGTTATCAATCAAGACTCAAATCTCATGCACAAAAAAAGCGCCCTGTTCGGGGCGCTCTTTTTTGCAGCGGACTGCGTGTTACTTGCGTTTCATCGACAGGAAGAACTCGTCGTTGGTCTTGGTCGTTTTCAGCTTGTCGACCAGGAACTCGATGGCGGCGATTTCGTCCATCGGGTGCAGCAGCTTGCGCAGGATCCACATGCGCTGCAACTCGTCGTCGGCGGTCAGCAACTCTTCGCGGCGAGTGCCGGAACGGTTGATGTTGATCGCCGGGAACACGCGTTTTTCAGCGATACGACGATCCAGCGGCAGTTCCATGTTGCCCGTGCCTTTGAATTCTTCGTAGATCACTTCGTCCATCTTCGAGCCGGTTTCAACCAGCGCGGTGGCGATGATGGTCAGCGAGCCGCCTTCTTCGATGTTCCGTGCGGCGCCGAAGAAACGTTTCGGTTTCTCCAGGGCGTGGGCATCGACACCACCGGTGAGCACTTTGCCGGAGCTCGGGATCACGGTGTTGTAGGCGCGAGCCAGACGGGTGATGGAGTCGAGCAGGATCACCACGTCTTTCTTGTGTTCGACCAGGCGCTTGGCCTTCTCGATCACCATTTCGGCAACCTGCACGTGGCGGGTTGGCGGCTCGTCGAACGTCGAGGCAACCACTTCGCCGCGCACGGTGCGCTGCATTTCGGTCACTTCTTCCGGACGTTCGTCGATCAGCAATACGATCAGGTGAACTTCAGGGTTGTTACGCGCGATGTTGGCAGCGATGTTCTGCAGCATGATCGTCTTGCCGGCTTTCGGCGGTGCAACGATCAGACCGCGCTGGCCTTTACCGATCGGGGCGCACAGGTCGATGACTCGACCGGTCAAGTCTTCGGTGGAACCGTTGCCGGCTTCCATCTTCATGCGCACAGTCGGGAACAGCGGGGTCAGGTTCTCGAAGAGAATCTTGTTTTTCGCGTTCTCGGGACGATCGTAGTTGATCGTGTCGACCTTGAGCAGCGCGAAATAACGCTCGCCTTCCTTCGGAGGGCGGATCTTGCCGACGATGGTGTCACCGGTGCGCAAGTTGAAACGGCGGATCTGGCTCGGCGAGACGTAGATATCGTCCGGGCCGGCGAGATAGGAAGCGTCAGCGGAGCGCAGGAAGCCGAAGCCGTCCTGGAGAATCTCCAGCACGCCATCACCGGAGATTTCCTCGCCGCTTTTAGCGTGCTTTTTGAGCAGGGAGAAAATCACGTCCTGCTTGCGCGAACGGGCCATATTTTCTATGCCCATCTGTTCGGCCAATTCGAGCAGTTCGGTAATCGGCTTTTGCTTGAGTTCAGTCAGATTCATATAGGAATGACGTAATCATTTATGGAGGGGGGGAAATTAAGCTTTTGGCTTAATGAGGCCGCGCCGCAGAGAAGGCGACAGGATCGCGTACTTATTCGAAAAGGAGTGCGTCGGCGACGGCTAGCAGGGGGCAGTGGAGAAACCAGTGCGGGGCCGAATGTACCACCTGAGTTTCGGAGCGTCTAGCCCTCAATAACGAAAAAGCCCCGCAATATGCGGGGCCATTTTTCGGACACTTTACAGCGACGCTTAGATGTTGGCGTCGAGGAAAGCCGCCAGTTGCGACTTCGACAGTGCGCCGACCTTGGTCGCTTCAACGTTGCCGTTCTTGAACAGCATCAGGGTCGGGATACCACGCACGCCATGCTTGGCCGGGGTTTCCTGGTTTTCGTCGATGTTCAGTTTGGCAACGGTCAGCTTGCCTTTGTAAGTCTCGGCAATCTCGTCCAGAACAGGAGCGATCATTTTGCAAGGGCCGCACCATTCAGCCCAGTAGTCGACCAGCACAGCGCCTTCGGCCTTGAGTACATCGGCCTCGAAGCTAGCGTCGCTAACGTGTTTGATAAGATCGCTGCTCATGGAAGTCTCCAGGTTGTAAGCAAAAAAACGTGGCCCATCATAGCCGCCCTTCCTTCGTTCAGGAAGGTGCAGATGATTGAGTCTCGCTATGGTGGTGCATGAGTTTGGGTATAGCTCAAGTCAGGACGTGGCGGGAGCGACGAAGGCCATCCCGGTGCGCAGGGCGGCGTTGCGCACATGTTCGTATATGGCCTTTTGCGGTTGCTCCTGCCAGGTTTCCATGGCCGCAGCGACAGCCTAAGAGACTTTCAGCGCCTGGAATGCCGCCTTCGCGAGCAAGCCCGCTCCCACAGTTGACCGAGTTGTCCCGACGAACGCGGTCAAATGTGGGAGCGGGCTTGCTCGCGAAGAGGCCAGCCGCTGCACCGCAAATACCCCCGTGGTAAAAGATCGCAGCCTTCGGCAGCTCCTACGCGTTGGCGTCAGCGTTTGATCGTGGCACGATGTCGAGGTTATCGACCGAGACTCCCTGACCATGCCGCAATCCCAAGCCAAGAATCTGTCCCTGATCGCCGCAATCGACCTGGGCTCCAACAGCTTTCACATGGTCGTGGCCAAGGCCCAGAACGGCGAAATCCGTATTCTCGAGCGTCTCGGGGAGAAGGTTCAGCTCGCCGCTGGCATCGACGATGAGCGCCACCTCAACGAAGAATCCATGCAGCGCGGGCTCGATTGCCTGAAGCGCTTTGCCCAACTGATCAACGGTATGCCGCCCGGCGCCGTGCGAATCGTGGGCACCAACGCCCTGCGCGAAGCTCGAAACCGCGCCGAATTCATCCACCGCGCCGAAGAAATTCTCGGCCACCCGGTGGAAGTCATCTCCGGTCGTGAAGAAGCGCGCCTGATCTACCTCGGCGTGTCCCACACCCTCGCCGACACCCCGGGCAAACGCCTGGTGGCCGACATCGGCGGCGGCAGTACCGAATTCATCATTGGCCAGCGCTTTGAACCGCTGCTGCGCGAAAGCCTGCAAATGGGCTGCGTCAGTTTCACCCAGCGCTATTTCAAGGACGGCAAGATCACCCCGGCCCGCTACGCCCAGGCGTACACAGCGGCGCGGCTGGAGATCATGAGCATCGAACACGCCCTGCACCGCCTGACTTGGGATGAAGCCATCGGCTCCTCGGGCACCATCCGCGCCATCGGCCTGGCGCTGAAGGCTGGCGGCCATGGCACGGGCGAGGTCAATGCCCAAGGCCTGGCCTGGCTCAAGCGCAAACTGATCAAACTCGGCGACGTCGAGAAAATCGACTTCGAGGGCATCAAGCCTGACCGCCGGGCGATTTTCCCGGCCGGCCTGGCAATCCTTGAAGCGATCTTCGATGCCCTCGAACTGCAACGCATGGACCACTGTGAAGGCGCCCTGCGCGAAGGCGTGCTCTATGACCTGTTGGGCCGTCATCATCACGAAGACGTCCGTGAGCGCACCCTCAGCTCGCTGATGGAGCGTTACCACGTCGATCTGGAACAAGCGGCGCGCGTTGAGCGCAAAGCGCTGCATGCGTTCGATCAGGTGGCCGAGGATTGGGAGCTGGATGACGGCGTCTGGCGCGAACTGCTGGGCTGGGCCGCCAAGGTCCATGAAGTGGGCCTGGACATCGCTCACTATCAGTTCCACAAGCATGGCTCCTACCTGATCGAGCACTCGGACCTGGCCGGGTTCTCCCGCGAAGACCAACTGATGCTCGCGCTGCTGGTGCGTGGCCACCGCCGCAATATTCCCCGGGACCGATTTGCCGATTTTGGCGACGATGGCATCAAGCTGATTCGCCTGTGCGTGCTGCTGCGCTTTGCGATCCTGTTCCATCACATCCGCGGCACTCAGGAAATGCCTCAGGTGGTGCTGCACGCCAATGGCGACAGCCTGGATGTGTTGTTCCCGGAAAACTGGCTGGACGAAAACCAGCTGACCCAGGCTGATTTCGCGCTGGAAGCGGAATGGCTGACTCGCGTGGGTTTCACCCTGAACGTGCGTTAACACTGTGGCGAGGGGATTTATCCCCGTTGGGCTGCGCAGCGGCCCTGAAACTGCCACCGTGGTGCATCAGGCAGACCACATGCGCTGACTTCACGACTGCTTCGCAGCCGAACGGGGATAAATCCCCTCGCCACAGAAGTCCCCTCGCCACAGGTAAGTAGCTAAAAAAATGGCGATCCGCAGGGATCGCCATTTTTTATGCCACGCAGGGGTTAACGCACGGCCAGAATCGGACTGCCCAAACGCTCCAGCAACGTTGCCTGCGCACTGCGCGGGTTCTGGTTGCCGGTCGGCGTGTTGCGGATGTAACGACCGTCCGCCTGCAGGCTCCAGCTGTGAGTATTGTCGGTCAGGTACAGCTCCAGCTCTTTCTTGACCCGCATGATCAGCTTTTTACCTTCCACCGGGAAGCAAGTCTCGACGCGCTTGTCGAGGTTACGCTCCATCCAGTCGGCACTGGACAGGAACATCTGCTCGTCACCGCCATTGAGGAAGTAGAAGACCCGGGTGTGTTCCAGGAAGCGACCAATGATCGAGCGCACGTGGATGTTGTGCGAAACCCCGGCGATGCCCGGACGCAGGCAGCACATGCCGCGCACCACCAGATCAATGCGGACGCCGGACTGGCTGGCCTTGTACAGCGCGCGGATGATCTTCGGATCGGTCAGCGAGTTAAACTTGGCGATGATGTGCGCCGGTTTGCCGTCGAGGGCGAACTGAGTCTCGCGGGCAATCATGTCGAGCATGCCCTTCTTCAAGGTGAACGGCGCGTGCAGCAGCTTCTTCATGCGCAGGGTTTTACCCATGCCGATCAGCTGGCTGAACAGTTTGCCGACGTCTTCGCACAGGGCGTCGTCCGAGGTCAGCAGGCTGTAGTCGGTGTACAGACGGGCGTTGGCCGCGTGGTAGTTACCCGTACCCAAGTGGGCGTAACGCACAATCTCGCCAGCCTCGCGACGCAGGATCAGCATCATCTTGGCGTGGGTCTTGAAGCCGACCACGCCGTAAATCACCACCGCACCGGCCGCTTGCAGACGGCTGGCCAGTTGCAGGTTGGACTCTTCGTCGAACCGCGCGCGCAACTCGATCACCGCAGTGACTTCCTTGCCGTTACGCGCCGCATCGACCAGCGCATCAACGATTTCCGAGTTGGCGCCGGAGCGGTACAGCGTCTGACGGACCGCCAACACGTGCGGATCTTTCGCCGCCTGGCGCAGCAGATCGACCACCGGAGTGAACGACTCGAACGGGTGCAGCAGCAGGATGTCCTGCTTGCTGATCACGCTGAAAATGTTTTCGCTGTTCTGCAGCAGTTTCGGGATCTGCGGCGTGAACGGCAGGTATTGCAGCTCGCGCTGACTGTCGAGGCCGGTGATGCTGAACAGGCGGGTCAGGTTGACCGGACCGTTGACCTGATACAGCTCGGTCTCGTGCAGGTTGAACTGCTTGAGCAGGTAGTCGGACAGCTGTTTCGGGCAGGTATCGGCCACTTCCAGACGCACCGCGTCACCGTAGCGACGGGAGAACAGTTCGCCGCGCAGGGCGCGGGCCAGGTCTTCTACATCTTCGGTGTCGACGGAAAGGTCGGCGTTTCGGGTCAGGCGGAACTGGTAGCAGCCCTTGACCTTCATGCCCTGGAACAAGTCATCGGCGTGCGCGTGGATCATCGACGACAGGAATACGTAGTTGTCGCCAGGGCCGCCGACTTCTTCCGGGACCTTGATGACTCGCGGCAACAGACGCGGTGCCGGGATGATCGCCAGACCGGAATCGCGACCGAAGGCGTCGATGCCTTCGAGCTCGACGATGAAGTTCAGACTCTTGTTCACCAGCAACGGGAACGGGTGCGTCGGGTCGAGGCCGATCGGGGTGATGATCGGCGCGATCTCGTCGCGGAAATAACGGCGGACCCAGGTCTTGAGCTTGGTGGTCCAGTAACGGCGACGGATGAAGCGGACCTGATGTTTCTCCAGTTCCGGCAACAGAATGTCGTTGAGGATCGCGTACTGGCGGTCGACGTAACCGTGCACCAGCTCGCTGATCCGGGCCAGGGCCTGATGCGGTTGCAAACCATCAGCGCCGGCCTGTTCACGGGCGAAGGTGATCTGCTTCTTGAGGCCGGCCACACGAATCTCGAAGAACTCATCCAGGTTGCTGGAGAAAATCAGCAGGAACTTCAGCCGTTCCAGCAACGGGTAGGACTCATCCAGCGCCTGCTCCAGCACGCGGATGTTGAACTGCAGTTGCGAGAGCTCGCGATGGATGTACAGGCTGCTGTCATCCAGGCCTGGAACGACAATCGCTGGCGCCGCCGGTGCGGTTTCGACCACTACCGCGGGCGGAGCAGGTTCGAGCTCCGGCGGGGTTTCGGCGATCGGCTCCACCACGGGTTTAGCCTCTTGTACGGCAACTTCAGTGAGTCCTTCGGTATTCATGGAATGTTCCTGGGAGGGCTATTGTTGCTCTCGTAACAATTGAGCAGCACGAACGGCAAAGTAAGTCAGGATGCCATCAGCGCCTGCACGTTTAAAAGCGGTCAGGGATTCGAGGATAACCCCTTCGCTCAACCAGCCATTCTGGATCGCCGCCATGTGCATGGCGTATTCACCGCTGACCTGATAAACAAAAGTCGGCACTTTGAATTCTTCTTTGACCCGGTAAAGGATGTCCAGATACGGCATGCCTGGCTTGACCATGACCATGTCCGCGCCTTCTGACAAGTCCGCCGCCACTTCGTGCAGGGCTTCGTTGCTGTTGGCCGGGTCCATCTGATAGGAGGCCTTGTTGGCCTTGCCCAGGTTCAGCGCCGAACCTACCGCATCGCGGAACGGGCCGTAATAGGCGCTGGCGTACTTCGCCGAATAGGCCATGATCCGCACGTTGACGTGCTCGGCCAGTTCAAGGGCTTCGCGGATGGCCTGAATGCGACCGTCCATCATGTCCGACGGGGCCACCACCTGAGCGCCGGCTTCGGCGTGCGACAGGGCCTGCTTGACCAGCGCATCGACGGTGATGTCGTTCTGCACGTAGCCTGCTTCGTCGAGGATACCGTCCTGGCCGTGGGTAGTGAACGGGTCCAGCGCGACGTCGGTGATCACACCCAATTCAGGGAACTGCGCACGCAGGGCGCGGGTGGCGCGCTGGGCAATGCCGTTCGGGTTCCACGCTTCGGCGGCGTCCAGCGACTTGAGTTCGGGCGGCGTGACCGGGAACAGCGCCACCGCTGGAATTCCCAGCTCGACCCACTTGGCGGCTTCTTCCAGCAACAGGTCGATGGTCAGGCGCTCAACGCCGGGCATCGAGGCAACCTCCTCACGACGGTTTTCACCGTCCAGCACGAACACCGGCAGGATCAGGTCATTGACGGTCAGGACGTGTTCACGCACCAGTCGCCGCGAGAAATCATCACGTCGGTTACGACGCAGGCGGGTTCCAGGAAACAAACGGTTGGCGGGGGTAAAGCTCACGGCAGACTCCTGAGCCCGCGCTAACGGGCGAGCGTGACAGTTATAAGCGGCCATTATGACCAACGTATTACAGTTATGTGCACCCCTGTGACAGGTAGTCGCATTCCATTGTCCTTGTAGGAAATGTTCACGTCGAGACACATTTGGACACTTTCATGAATGTGCACGAAGGGTTAGGCTGCGCGTTCATTTCGCCAGCACCCAGACAATGCTCCAACAATTTCTGCATGACTTCGGCTACTTTGCCCTTTTTCTCGGCACGTTCTTCGAAGGCGAAACCATTCTGGTGCTCGCGGGTTTCCTCGCGTTCCGTGGATACATGGACATCAACATGGTGGTGGTCGTGGCGTTTTTCGGCAGTTATGCCGGCGATCAGCTGTGGTACTTCCTGGGACGCAAGCACGGCCGCAAGTTGCTGGCGCGCAAACCCCGCTGGCAGATGATGGGCGACCGGGCACTTGAACACATCCGCAGGCACCCGGACATCTGGGTGCTGAGCTTCCGTTTTGTCTACGGCTTGCGCACGGTGATGCCGGTGGCGATAGGCCTTTCAGGTTATCCGCCAGGACGTTATTTGTTGCTCAACGGGATTGGTGCGGCGATCTGGGCGACCGCACTGGCCGCCGCCGCCTATCACTTCGGCGCGGTGCTCGAAGGCATGATGGGTAGCATCAAGAAGTACGAGCTATGGGTGCTTGGCGCCCTGCTCGTGTTGGGCGTGGTGCTGTGGCTGCGCCGGCGTTTCAAGAATGCGCGTCTGGCGAAGCAGGTCTACGCCGACGAGCAGGCCTTGAAAGCCGAACAGGCCAAGGCCGCCGAGGTCAAGACGCCAGGCGAGTGAAGCGGTTTCTGCAACAGTAGAGACCGATTCCGCTGAGCAGGCTGTAACTCAGCAGGCCGACCCAACCCACCGCGCTGGCCGGCCACAGCCCGACCATCGGCGCGAGCCATACCAGCGGCACATTCGACACCAGCCGCAGCAGCTCCAGCTTCAACGCCCACGGGCGATTCTCCAGGGCCACGCCCAACGTAAACAAACCCAATGCCACCGCACTCCAGCCGAGCACCAACGCGGCGGTCGGCAGATGCTGCTCGAAGTTCATCAAGTAGCTGCCCAGCGCGATGTAGACGCAGAACTGCAACACGACGTAAATCTGCTGACGCCCGTCCAGCGCTACTTCGAATTTGCGGAACTGACTCAGGTCCGGCTTGTTCATCGGGTACTTCGCCGCCACGTCCGCTGGCCGCCAACCGGTGCGCATGAACCAGATCCGCAGCTTGTCCCACGTGCTTTCAGCCCGTCGCGCGTCATCCCAGAGCTGCGCGTAAAACTGCACGTTTGCCCACAACGGATTCCAGCTCGCCAGCGGCGTGGTCACGCCGAAAATCACCGGCTCGTTGTCGTCTTCTTCCTGGAACGAGCCAAACAGACGGTCCCAAATAATGAACACCCCGCCGTAGTTGCGATCCATGTAGAGAGCGTTCTGTGCATGGTGGGCCCGATGGTTGGATGGCGTGACGAAGAACCACTCGACCCATCCCAGCTTGGGAATGTGCCGGGTATGCACCCAGAATTGATACAGCAGGTTGAGCGCCGCGACGCTGATGAACACCAGCAGCGGTACGCCGAGCACAGCCATCGGCAGGTAGAAAATCCAGCTCAGCAGAAACCCGGTACTGGTCTGGCGCAACGCCGTGGAGAGGTTGTAGTCCTCGCTCTGGTGATGCACCGAGTGCGCCGCCCAGAGGATGTTGCGTTCGTGGCCCATGCGATGCAGCCAGTAGTAGCAGAAGTCATAGAGGACGAAGGCGAATACCCAGACCCAAACGCTATCGGCCGAGAGTTCGAACAGCGCCAGATGCTTGAGGGCAAACGCATAGGTGACCAGCCCCACGCCCTTGGTCAGCAGGCCCGTGGTGGTCGACAGCACGCCGGTGCTGATGCTGTTGATCGCGTCAGCCACCCGATAATTGCTCACCCCGCGCCAACGGTCGGCCAGCAGTTCGACGGCAATCAGCACAAAGAAGAACGGCACCGCATACAGAATGAAGTCCATGACGCGCCCTGATCGGAATCTTGAGGACAGATGCTAGGTGTAGCCGCGAATTAACCCTATGGCAACGAGTGACAAATTAGTGGACATTTAACGCCATGAATCTGGAGAAAAACCCATGAGCAAAAAAATTGCAGTGATCCTTTCCGGCTGTGGCGTCTACGACGGCGCCGAGATCCACGAAAGTGTGATCACCCTGCTGCGCCTGGACCAGCGTGGCGCTCAGGTGCAGTGCTTTGCCCCCAACATCGCGCAGTTGCATGTGATCAACCACCTGACCGGCGAAGAGATGCCCGAGTCACGCAATGTGCTGGTGGAATCGGCGCGGATCGCCCGGGGCAACATCAAGGATATCCGTGAGGCCGACGTCGAGGATTTCGACGCGCTGATCGTGCCGGGCGGTTTTGGCGCGGCGAAGAACCTGTCGAACTTTGCCATCGAAGGTGCCGGCTGCACGATTCAACCGGATGTCCTGGCCCTGACCGAAGCCTTTGCCGAAGCGGGCAAACCGGTCGGGCTGATCTGCATCTCCCCGGCGCTGGCCGCGAAGATTTATGGGCCGGGTGTGACCTGCACCATCGGCAATGATGCCGACACTGCCGCTGCGATGAACAAGATGGGCGCGACCCACGCGGACTGCGCGGTGACAGACATTGTCGAAGACAGGGCGCGCAAACTGGTGAGCACTCCGGCGTACATGCTTGCACAATCGATCAGCGAAGCCGCGTCAGGCATCAACAAACTGGTCGACCGTGTCCTCGAACTGACCCACGAAAACGACGCCTGACACAGTTCAAAATGTGGGAGCGGGCTTGCTCGCGAAGGCGGTGTGTCAGTCAACATCAATGCTGAATGACACTCCGCCTTCGCGAGCAAGCCCGCTCCCACATTTCGCACGTTGCCAGGCTCAAGACTTGCGCGTCAGCCGCGTAAGAATCCGGTCCAGCGCATTGGCAAACGCCTGCTTCTCGCGATCGCCGAACGGCGCCGGTCCACCGCTCATCTGTCCCTGTTCACGCAGATCGGTGAACAGGTTGCGCACCGCCAGCCGATCGCCCATGTTCTGCGCGTCGAACTCCTTGCCTCGCGGGTCGAGGGCCGAAACGCCTTTCTTCACCAGCCGATCGGCCAGCGGCACGTCGCTGCAGATCACCAGCTCACCGGGCATTGCGTGCTCCACCAGGTAGTCGTCAGCCGCATCCGGGCCACTCGGTACCACGATCAACTTCACCAGCGCCAGCCCCGGCTTGATCTGCGGCTGCCCCGCCACCAGCACCACTTCGAACTGGCGCTTGAGGGCGAACTTCACCACCAGATCCTTCGCCGCCCGAGGGCATGCGTCGGCATCGATCCAGACACGCATTGGGTTTTCCTCCTTTAAAAGCTTCGCGGGCAAGCCTCGCTCCTACGGGTTATACACGACCGAAAACGGCGCGCGAATCCTGTAGGAGCGAGGCTTGCCCGCGAATGTGAGCGCAGCGAATGCTTTTAAGAAACCTGCACCCGCCGCTTCTCCGCCATCCAGCTACGCCCATACAACACAATAATCGCAATGATCGCCACCGCCTGAGCACTCAGCGAATACGCATCAGCATGGATACCCAGCCAGTCGAACTCAAAAAACGGCACCGGCCGCGTGCCGAAGATCCCGGCTTCCTGCAACGCCTTCACGCCGTGACCGGCAAACACCACCGACAGCGCGCACAACAGCGCGGCGTTGATGCTGAAGAACAACGACAGCGGCAGTTTCGCCGAGCCACGCAGGATCACCCACGCGAGACCCACCAGCAGCACCAGCGCCGTGGTACCGCCAGCCAATACCGCGTTATGCCCCGCTGGACCGGCCTGCAGCCACAGGGTCTCGTAGAACAAAATCACTTCAAACAGCTCGCGATACACAGAGAAGAATGCCAGCGTCGCAAAGCCGAAACGCCCACCGCCGCCCAACAGGCTGCTCTTGATGTAATCCTGCCAGGCCGCTGCGTGGCGACGGTCGTGCATCCACACGCCGAGCCACAGCACCATGACCGCAGCAAACAACGCCGTCGCGCCTTCCAGCAATTCACGTTGCGAACCGCTGACGTCGATCACATACGCCGCCAGTGCCCAGGTCGCCAGACCGGCCACCAGCGCCAGGCCCCAACCGACGTTGACGCTGCGCACTGCCGATTGCTGGCCGGTGTTACGCAGGAACGCGAGGATCGCCGCCAGCACCAGGATCGCTTCCAGACCTTCGCGCAGCAGAATCAGCAGACCGGAGATGTAGCTCAGCGACCAGCTCAGACCATCACTGCCGAGCAGGCCGGCAGATTCCTTCAACCTGACTTTGGCTGCATCCAGACGCTGCTGGACTTCGGCCACCGGCAGACCGTCCTGCAACGACTGACGGTAAGCCATCAAGGATTTTTCAGTGTCTTTGCGCACGTTGGCGTCGACGTTGTCCAGGGAGCTTTCGACCAGTTCGAAACCTTCCAGGTACGCCGCCACCGACAGATCATAAGCCTGATCGTGATCGCCGGCGCGATAGGCCGCGACGCTCTTGTCCAGGGTTGCAGCGGTGTAGTCGAGCAGTTGCGCCGGGCCACGCTTGACCTGCGGCGGTTGCGAACGCTGGGCGCGGAAGGTCGCTGCCGCTTGCGGGCCTTCGGCGGCCAGCACTTCGGACGGGGTCTGCCGGGCGAGGTCAGCGATGTTGTAGGTTTTCTCGGATTTTGCCTCGGCCGGATCGGCACTGAAACTGGCGATGTAGGTCGCCAGGTCCCAGCGCTGACGATCATCCAGCTGATCGGCGAAGGCCGGCATGTCAGTGCCTTCGACCCCCAGCCCCAGCGTGCTGTAGATCGCGTAAAGGCTCAAGTGATCGAGGCGCGCGGCATCGCGCAGGTTGGCTGGCGGCGGCGTCAGGCCGACACCCGCCGGGCCGTCGCCGGCACCCGCGTCGCCATGGCAGACCGAACAATGCTGGGCGTACAGCGGCGCACCCCGGGTCGGATCCGGCGTAATGATCGGAGCCTGGCTAACTTCATAGGCCACGGCCAGCTTCGCGCCGAGTTGGCGTGCCTGACGGGCGACATCCGAACCGTCCTGACGCGTTGCGATAGCGTTACGCAACGTGCTGACGCCTTGCTCCAGCCCGCCTTTTTCCGGTTTCGCCGGCATCGCCGCGATCAAGCCCTGCAGCACCTTGATGAATTCCAGCTGTTCACGGTATTCAGACTCGTCGACGACCTTACCCCCTTGCACCGTCTGCGGGTAGTCCGCGCCAATGTAATCGAGTAAATGCAGTGCTTGTGGCGCGCCTTCCACGGTGTCGGCCAGCAGATTGGAACTGCACAAGGCAAACAACGGCAACACCAGCCAGGCCAGAAAACGGGACGGGGCAGTCATGAATGAATCTCAAATGGAAATACGAAGTAACACATTGTTCACTTCGAATGAGTTTCACTCAAGCTTTGTTGTATGAAACGCGACATAGCGCTCCAATTTGCGTTTTCGCCGGATGATGGCACTTTCAAAAAAACGCAATTAAAAAGCCATTACGTAGCCACTATCCCTGTTTATAATGCCCCGCCTTCAATTGAGCGACATGGCATTCAAGCTCCTCCTGTTCAGGAGGAATTGGCTGGACGCCCGTCTGCGCCGATAGGTCTTAACAGCCCGACCAGCAAGCGCGGCTGCTTACACTCAGGGAAGAAGTATCTATGGCCTCCCGCGCCCTAACGTTGATCGCGCTCAGCGCTGTCACTTTGCTCTCCGGCTGTTCGGCATTTCGCAACTACGATTCGGAACTCGCTCAAACCAACCAGCAACTGGCTTCGGGCAATGTCGACGCCGCGCTGACCCTGCTGGAAAAGAACAACACCGGCGAAGACAAGGACCTGCTCTATTACTTCGAGAAGGGTGAACTGCTGCGCGCCAAAGGCGATTTGTCCGGCAGCCAGAACGCCTGGAGCAGCGCCGATGCGGTGGTCGGCAAGTGGGAAGACGCGGTCAAGCTGGATACCGGCAAGTACCTCGCTCAGTTCGGCAGCTTCCTGGTGAACGACAAGGTCCGTCGCTACGAAGGCTACGACTACGAAAAAGTCATGCTGACCACGCAGATGGCCCTGAACCTGCTGGCCGTGAACGACTTCGACGGCGCGCGCACCGCGATCAAGAAAACCCACGAACGTGAAGCGGTGATCGCCGACCTGCGCGACAAGGAATACCTCAAGAGCGAAGAGGAAGCCGAAAAGGAAGGCGTCAAGACCGAATACAAAGACCTGCAGGGTTACCCGGTCGCCAGCCTCGATGCGCCGGAAGTGGTCGGCCTGAAAAACAGCTACCAGAGTGCGTTCAGCCATTACCTGGCCGGTTTCGTCTACGAAGCCCTGGGTGAAAAAGACCTGGCCGCGCCGGGTTATCGCAAAGCAGCCGAACTGCGCCCGAACACCCCGCTGCTGGAACAGGCGCTGAAGGACCTCGACAAGAAAAGTGCAAAGGATGAGGACAGCGATATCCTGATCGTCGTGCAAAGCGGTCTGGCACCTGCCCGGGATTCGATCCGCGTGCCCCTGCCTCTGCCGATCAGCGGCAATGTGGTGATCACCCCGTTGTCGTTCCCGGTCATCAAGCCTGATACCTCCACCGCCACGCTCGCCCAGATCGGCGTGGACGGTCAGCAGCTCAACCTGACGCAACTCAACAGCATCACCGCCATGTCCCGCCGCGCGCTGCGTGACGACATGCCGGGCATCATTGTGCGCACCACCGTTCGCGCAGTGACCCGTGGCATCGCGCAGAAGAAGATCAACGAAACCAATCCGCTGGCGGGCCTGGCGGTCGGTATCACTTCAGCCGTGCTCGAAGGTGCCGATACCCGTACGTGGCGCACCCTGCCGGACAACACCCAAGTGGTGCGCCTGCGCCTGAAGAAAGGCGAGCACCAGGTCACGCTGCCAAGTGCGGTCGGTGGTTCGGTGGTCAAGATCGCCGTGGATCAACGCTATCAGGTCATCAGCCTGCGTGCCGTGGGCAACCAGGTGTTCGCCAGCGGCCTGGCGGCCCACGTCGTCCCGAGCACCAACCCGACGGCCGTGGCCAGCCTCAAACAACCTTAAGAACGGAGTCTTTACATGCGTTTCAAACTCATCGCTGTCGTCGCCCTGGCTTTGTTGGCCGGTTGCGCCACACCGCCTCCACCGGAGCCAGGCAGCGCCGCCAGCAAAGTCGTGGCCATGGGCAAGCTGAAGAACATCGTGGTGGGCGCCATGCGTGTCGCCCGGGAAAACGGCTTCATGACGGTCAATGTGCAGCTGAGCAACACCAGCTTCAACAACAAGACTTTCTACTACCGCTTTGCCTGGCTAGGCCCTGAAGGCTTCCCGATTGCCGAAGAAGAAACCTGGAAAAGCCAGATGATGTACGGCGAGCAGACCCGTTTCATTCAGGCCATCGCGCCCACCGCCAAAGCCGTGGATTTCCGCCTCGAAATCAAAACGCCTTAACACCCTATTCGTTCAGTTTTAGAGAGCATTCCCATGTTTGCACGCTTTTCGTTCATCGCCGTTATCGCCCTGCTGGCCAGCGGTTGCGCCAATACCTCGCCTACTTTGGGTAGCAAAAACATCAGTTACGGCGACACCAAGGCAGTGGAAACCGTGACCAACGAGTTCGGCTCCACCGACCTGCAGATGATCGCCGAATCCATGACCCGCTCCCTCGCCCAGTCCGGCATTCTGCAGGGCCGTCCGGTGGTTCAGGTCTACGACGTGAAGAACAAGACCAGCGAATACATCGACACCCGCGAAATCACCACCAGCATCAAGACCCAGCTGATGAAGACCGGCACTGCCCGCTTCGCCAGCGATAACACCGAAATGCAGAGCCAGGTTGATCAGCTCAAACTGCAAAACCAGAGCGGCCTGTACAAGAAAGCCACTGTGGCCAAGACCGGCAACATGATCGCCGCCAAGTACCGTATCGAGGGTTCCATCAGCTCGATCGTCAAGCGCAGCAGCGACTACAAGGACGTCTTCTACAAATTCAGCCTGCAATTGATCGACGTTGAAAGCGGTCTGGCCGAGTGGATGGACGAGAAAGAGATCCGCAAGACCACGGAGCGTTAATCAATGCGCGCATGGATTGGCATGATGGCCCTGGCTTGCGCGTTCAGCGTGCACGGGGCCCCGAAAGTCGCGGTGACGGACCTGGCGTTCCAGGAGCGCGTGGAGCAATACATCCACATCGTTTCCGCCAAGAACAATTATCGCGAGGGTTACTACAGCGCCAGCGGTTCTTCGAGCTACAACGAAATCGAGGCTACCTACAGCTACATCGAGCAAGGTGAATTGCGTAAATTCACCGGCGACATCAAGGGCGAGATACTGCGCACCGGAATGTTTCAGCTGGTGCAAGGCACGCCGTACACCGCCGCGTCCAAGGGTGACGTCTATGACGTGATCAAGCGGATCAAGGCCGGTAACTTCAAAGGCGCTGACTACGTGTTGTTCGGCACCGTGTCGGACATTGATTTCACGCGCGACGTGACCGAGCTGGCCAACACCGACAGCCATTCGGCCGTGTTGGGCCTGACCCTGGTGGCGGACTTCAGCCTGATCAACACCCGGACTTACGAAATCACCTCGGCGTTCACGGCGATGGGCGAAGGTCAGGACACCAAACTGGTGAATGGCCGGGACATCAAGGTTTCGCTGAACCGGCCACGGGTGGTTCGTGACGTGTCCAAGGCGCTGGGTGAAGATGTGGCTGCGCAGTTGAGCCAACAACTGGGTGGCGCTGGTTACGAGCAGCCGGGGCAAGCTCCGTTGCGCAACAACCTGCCACGGGATACGGCGCCGGTGATTCTGCACTGATCCAAGAGCTTGCTCTAACCCTGTGGTGAACTGCTTTTGTGGTGAGGGGATTTATCCCCGTTGGACTGCGTAGCAGTCCCATCTTCTGGGGCCGCTTCGCGACCCAACGGGGATAAATCCCCTCGCCACAAAGGTTCTCACCACAAGGTCATCCGCATAAATGAAAAAGGCGACCTCAAGGGTCGCCTTTTTTGTGCCTGATCGGTTTACACCCCGGCTTTACGCAACGTCGCCATGAACGCCGCGGCGCCAATGAACAGCCCGGCAAAGGTTCGGTTCATGCGTTTTTGCTGCTGGGGCGTGCGCAACAAACGCAGCACCTTGGACGCCAATCCGGTGTAACCGGCCATGACAACCAGATCAACACAGACCATGGTCGCGCCAATGATCAGGTACTGAGCCAGCAGCGGAGCATGCGGGTCAATAAACTGCGGCAACACCGCGAGCATGAACACCAGCGCCTTGGGGTTGCTGATGTTGACCAGGAAACCGCGGAACACCAGGGCCATCGGCTTGCCGATCTGACGCACGGCGGCGTCGTCGCTCATGTCGCTGGGCAGCGCGCGCCATTGCTTGATCGCAAGGTAAACCAGGTACGCCACGCCGAACCATTTGATCGCATAAAAAGCGCTGGCCGACGCCGTGAGGATCGCGCCAACACCGGCGCCGACAATCGCGATCTGCACCGCCAGGCCCAATTGCAGGCCCAGGGCGTTCCAGTAACCGCGCCAGAAACCGTATTGCAGACCACTGGACATCGACGCAATGGCGCCGGCACCGGGAGACAGACTAATCACCCAGCAGGCGGCAAAAAACGCCAGCCATGTTTGAAGCTCCATCGCACACCTCGACTCAGACTCGTGACAGACGTCTAAGCTAATGCGGCGTTGAGCTGATGACTACCGATTTTTTTGCAGGATATTGCACCTTGAGGGCCCCTTCGCGAGCATGCCCGCTCCCACACTGGATTGGCTTTGTTCACAAATTCTGTGTCCGCTGAAGATCCAATGTGGGAGCGGGCTTGCTCGCGAAGGCGATGTGTCAGGCACCAGAGGGCTTACTTTTCGAACCCGCTCGAAGGGAATACATCGCTACCGCGCCAGCGCCGAACCGAGCGCTGAAAGAACAAGCTATTAGGCACCTGCACCATCGCACTGCCGGTGCCAAGCTCTTCCGCTTCGATCAACGTGGTGAAAAGCAGATTGATCGCCACCACCCGACCTTTGACGCCAGGCTTGTCAGTGGTATCCACCAACTCGACCACGTCACCGATACGGAACGGCCCGACGGTAAAGATCAGAATCGCGCAGAGCAGATTTGAGAGCACGCTCCACATGGCAAAAAACGCCACCGCGGCCACTGCAACGAAACCGGACAACGCAGTCCAGAGCACAGTGGCCGACACGCCCATGCGTTCCAGTACGAAAATCAGCGCACTGCCCATGATCAGCCAGCGCAAACCGCCCCGCAGCGGCATCAGCAACTGCGGTGGAAACGGGTAGCGCTCGCCCAGACGAGTGAGGCATTTGGCGACGAAGCGTTGCGTGAAGTAACCCGCCAACAAGATCAGCAGGATCTGCACGACGAGCCAGATCGGCTCGATCCAGACAGCCGGCAGCGGCAGCTTGAACGCTTCCATCAAGACAGCGTCTCCAGCTCCGCCTGCATGCTTTCGAGCAGTTCCAGGGCTTCCATCCAGGCTTCTTCCAGCTCGGCTTCACGCACCTTCAGCCTGGCTTGTTCGGCCAGCAAATCACGCAGGTCGTTCTTGCGCGCCGGTTCGTAAATGTCACTGTCGCCAAGGCTGGTATCGATCTTCGCCAGTTTCTCGTGCAGCTTGCCCAGCTCGGCTTCGAGCTTGTCAGCCTCGCGCTTGTGCGGCGCCAGTTGCTGACGCAACGCGGCGGCGGCCTGACGCTGGGCCTTCTTGTCAGTCTTGTCCGGATTGACCGGCGTGTTGCTGACCGGAGCATTGCGCTGACGGTAGTCGACCAGCCAACGGGCGTAGTCTTCCAGGTCACCGTCAAACTCCTCGACCTTGCCGTCCGCCACCAGATAGAAATTGTCGGTGGTGCTTTTGAGCAAATGACGATCGTGGGAGACCACCAGCACCGCACCACTGAATTCCTGCAGGGCCATGGTCAGCGCCAGGCGCATTTCCAGGTCGAGGTGGTTGGTCGGTTCGTCGAGCAGCAGCAGGTTCGGTCGTTCCCAGGCGATCAACGCCAGGGCCAGGCGAGCCTTCTCACCACCGGAGAAATTCAGCACCGGCTCGTCGATACGCGCACCGCGGAAGTCGAAGCCACCGAGAAAATCGCGCAGGGTCTGCTCGCGCTCGGTCGGCGCCAGCCGCTGCAAGTGCAGCAACGGGCTGGCCTTCGAGTCCAGGGAATCAAGCTGATGCTGGGCGAAGTAGCCGACGACGGTGTTCTCGCCACGGGTCAGTCGACCGGCCAGCGGCTCAAGTTCACCGGCGAGGTTTTTGATCAGGGTCGATTTACCGGCACCGTTGGGGCCGAGCAAACCGATCCGCGCGCCAGGCGTCAGTTGCAGTTTGACCTTCTCCAGCACGGCTTTGTCGCCGTAGCCCAGACGGGCGTCGGACAGGTCGATCAGCGGGCTGGAAATCTTCGTCGACTCGCGGAAGACGAAGTCGAACGGCGAATCGACGTGAGCGGCGGACAACTCTTCCATCCGCTCCAGCGCCTTGATCCGGCTCTGGGCCTGACGGGCCTTGGTCGCCTGGGCCTTGAAACGGGCGATGTAGCTTTCCATGTGCGCACGTTGCGCCTGCTGCTTCTCGTAGGCTTGCTGCTGCTGGGCCAGACGTTCGGCGCGGGCGCGTTCGAAAGCGCTGTAACCACCGCGATACAGGGTGATCTTGCGCTGATCGACATGGGCCACATGATCGACCACGGCATCGAGGAAGTCCCGGTCGTGGGAAATCAGCAACAAGGTGCCGGGGTAGCTTTTGAGCCATTCTTCGAGCCAGATGATGGCGTCGAGGTCCAAGTGGTTGGTCGGCTCGTCGAGCAGCAACAGGTCCGAAGGACACATCAACGCCTGCGCCAGGTTCAGACGCATCCGCCAGCCACCGGAGAAATCGCCTACTTGCCGATCCATCTGCTCGTTGGTGAACCCGAGGCCGGCAAGCAGCTTGCGGGCGCGGGCATCGGCGGTGTAACCGTCGGCGCTGTCGAGTTCCGAGTGCAGGCGGGCCTGAGCGGCGCCGTCATGGGCCGCTTCGGCTGCGGCGAGGTCACGTTGCACCTCGCGCAGGCGCAGGTCGCCATCGAGCACGTAGTCGACCGCCAGGCGTTCGAGCGTCTCGATTTCCTGGCGCATGTGAGCGATGCGCCAGTCGGCCGGCAGGAAGCAGTCACCCGAGTCCGGGTGCAGCTCGCCCCGGATCAAGGCGAACAGGCTCGATTTGCCGGCGCCGTTGGCACCGATGAGGCCGGCTTTGTGGCCGGCGTGCAGGGTCAGCTCGGCGTCTTCTAGCAGACGTTGCGGGCCACGCTGTAAAGTCAGGTTCTGAAGTCGAATCATAATGGCGGCGGAGTCTACCAGCTTCGCTCGCAACTGGCGCGAGTAGCACTATGTCCTCTGACCTGTGGAGCTTTTCCCTTGGCACTTACGCCCGTCCCGGCGTTGAGGCCGCGTGCCTGACGTTGCAGTCGGCGGGGGTGAATGTGTGCCTGTTGTTGTGTGGATTGTGGCTGGGGCAGCGGGGAGTCGCCTGCAACGAACAACGATTGCAGGAGCTTCGCAGTGTGGTCGAGCCATGGGACGCAGAGGTCGTTCGACCGCTGCGCGCCTTGCGCGTGCAATGGAAAGTCATCGCGACCGAGGATGCCGAACTGAATGCGTTACGCGAACAAGTGAAAACGCTGGAGCTGGAAGCCGAGCGGCATCTGTTGTTGCGACTGGAACGATCGGCACAGCGTTGGCCGCAGGATGGAGCGACCGATTCAACGGCCTGGCTGGACGGTGTGACGGCGGGGGCCGCCCACCTGCACCGCGACGCGCTGCATCAGCTGCGCGTCGCGGCAACCGGCACTTAGGAAGCGCTGGTTGGGGTAGTGCTGGTGCTCGACGGTGCTACTGGCGTTGGCGCAGTGGTGGTTGTCGAGATGGAGGCTGCTGGTGCAGGAGCGGCCGAAGCGGAGGGCGCTGGCGTCGCTGGTTTGGCAGCAGGAGCCGAGGTCGGCCTGGCAACAGTGGCCGGTTTTTTCACGGCTGGTTTTGCTGCTGGCCTGGCGGCTGGTTTTGCAGCCGGTTTGGCAGCGGCAGGTCTGGCTGCTGGTTTTGCTGCGGCCGGTTTGGCTGCAGTGGCTGGCTTGGCAGCAGCAGTTTTGGCAGCCGGTTTAGCGGCCGGTCTGGCTGCAGCTTTTGCCGCTGGTTTTGCAGCTGGCTTGGCAGCGGTTTTAGCCGCGGCAGGTTTTGCAGCTGGTTTCGCAGCAGCGGTTCTTGCAGCGGGTTTGGCAGCCGCAGTTTTCGCCGCAGCAGGTTTCGCAGCGGCGGTTCTTGCAGCCGGTTTCGCGGCCGTAGTTTTCGCAGCGGCCGGCTTGGCGGCAGGCTTGGCAGCTACAGTTTTCGCAGCCGGTTTTGCAGCGCTGGCAGCGACTGGTTTTTTCACCGCAGTTTTAGCAGCAGGTTTCGCAACAGCGGTTTTAGCGGCCGGTTTCGCAGCCGGTTTGGCAGCGGCTTTCCTCGCAGGAGCCGCAGCAGGCTTGGCCGAACGCAGGGACAACGCCTTGCCGACAGCCTCTTGTACACGACCGACGCCCTGGGCCAGTTTCAGGCTTTCTTGAGCATCGCGCTTGAGTTGCAGAATGTAGGCACGGGTGTCGGACTGACGATCCTTGAGGGCATCGAGCACGTCTTCAAGTTGCGTCACTCCGTCCTTCGCCTTGGCTTGTGCCTTGGCCTTGCCGGCCGCCGCAGCGTCCTGCAATTTGGTGCGGGATTTGTGCAATTTCTCCTGTGCTTTTCCGCGCTGCTTTTCCAGTTTGGCGAGCAGTTTTTCAGCATCAGCCAAGGCTTGGGAACAAGCGGTTTCCAAATGCTCGAGCAGGCTGCCCGAGAGTTGTTGGAGTAAGTGCAACGGGGTATTTACAGGCTTCTTGGTGGCCGACATGGTTTACCTCCTGGCTGACGTGGGTGCGGCTCATGTTAGACCTCTGCTGCTACCGCCGCTAGCGCATGTTGACAGTATCGAAAGCGCTGCGTTGCAACGGATCGAAAATCTTCCGGGCTTGCGCAAAACAAGTTCACTGTCGCACGCATTCACACTGGCATAATCTGCCGCATCTCAGGTCGGAGAGTGCCGATGTCGCGCTACCTATTTTTATCGCTGTGCGTGTTTTTTTCTATGGCCCAGGCCGCCGAAAAAACCAAGGAAAACGAAGCTCACGATCTCGCTTACAGCCTGGGCGCAAGCCTCGGCGAGCGTTTGCGTCAGGAGGTTCCCGATCTGCAACTTCAGGCACTGGTCGAAGGTTTGCAGCAAGCCTATCGAGGCAAACCCCTGGCTCTGAAAGATGAGCAGATCGAACAGATTCTGACCGAGCATGAAGCGCAGGTGTCGTTGCAACAAAGCGCGCCACAGAGCGAAGTCGTTCTCGAAAAAGAGCAGCGTTTTCTCGCCGTGGAAAAAGCCAAACCCGGCGTTCGTGAATTGGCCGATGGCGTCTTGATGACTGAGCTGGTGCCAGGCACCGGTGCGAAAGCCGGTCCGAATGGCAAAGTCCAGGTGCTGTACATCGGTCGCCTCCCCGACGGCACCGTGTTCGATCAGAACAGCCAGCCGCAGTGGTTCAGTCTTGACAGTGTGATCAGCGGGTGGCGCAGCGCCCTGCAAAACATGCCGGTCGGTGCGAAGTGGCGGTTGGTGATTCCATCGGCCCAAGCCTATGGCGCCGACGGTGCCGGCGACTTGATCGAGCCGTTCACGCCGCTGGTATTCGAAGTCGAATTGCGTGGCGCCACCAGCTGAACAGCGGAAACGAAAAACGGCGCGCATAGCGCACCGTTTTTGAGAGTGTTACCAGAAGCGGTTCAGGCTTGAACCGAATCCTCTTCCTTGTGAGCGGTGTGCAGCACTTCGATCAGGCAGTCTTCCAGTTCGAAGCGTTCGTGCAACAGGCCGCCAAGCTCCTTGAATTTCTCTGCCACGCACTTGCCCTCATCGCACAGGTCATTGAACGCGAGCAGCTTCTCGGTGATGACGTCAATACGCGGGTAGATCGTCTCGGCCAACTCGAGGCCACGAGTGTCGCCAAACGCCTTGGCTTCGCCCGTCAGCTGTTCGTAGATCTCGAAGTGCCCGGCAGACACGTAATCGACCAGCACGCCGCAGAATTCCTGCAATGGCTTGCGGTTCTCGCCCAGAGCCTCAGGCTTGGCGCCGAGAGCATCATAGGCCCGAACCAGTTCGTGACGCTCCTGCAACCAGCGATCGATCAGCAGATGCACTCCACCCCAGCGTTCCTGAGCATTCTGACAACTTTCGAGCATGGTGATCTCTCTTCCCTTGTGGGTCATGCTGCCCTTCACCTGCCGCACCCTTGAAGGTCAAGCATCGGCCAGGCAGAGCGTCATTCGAGCAACATAATTCCAATGACACGTGCGGGCCAGATTATGCCCGCGCGACGGTGGCTTCAAGGTACGCAGGAGATAAAGTTCATACAAGTGTTTAATCGCCCGCCAGCGCCGGGTGCGACGACTCGCCGCTGAGCGGTCGCTGACAGGCAATCCGGAGCAGGCGCAGGAGCTGATAAACACTCAGGATCGTCATGGCGACAAAGAACAGCAAACTCCATTCAGGGAGGCTCAGGTCGAACAGCGTCCAGGAAATCCGTGCACAGTCCGCCGAGCCGTTGAACATGTGCTGCACCACATAAACCCAAGGGTTGCTGGCGAGCAGGTCGGTCATATCGGGCGAACAAGGAAACAGCTGTCGCTGTGGATCGCCCTGCAATAACACCTGGCGCCACGCTGTCGTTGTTCCCGCCAGACTGCACAGCAAACCCAGCAGCCAATACAGGAAAGAGCCGAAACGGCCGGGCCCATGCACCGAAGCCGTCAGGCAGGCCCCCGTGAGCAACGCCAGACAAATCCGCTGCAACAGGCACATGCCGCACGGCTGGAGGCCGACCGCATATTCCAGGTAATAGGAAATGCCCAAGGCCAGGGCGCCGGCAACGAAAACCAGGAAAAACAAGGAGCGTGAGCAGGCCAACGACATGGCTTTTCCGTACCAGTAGAGACAAGTGGTTACGGTAGAGGAAATCGCGCCAGCCTTACAAGACGGGTCAGCAGGGACACTTCAACAGAAGTGTAGGGAATTCCCGACAGAATCGAGAGGATCAGATGTAGCACTCTGTAGGAATTTGTCACCAACAGACCAGGACTGTAAGAATTAACGTCTTTGTGGCGAGGGAGCTTGCTCCCGTTCGATTGCGCAGCAATCGTAAATCAAGGGGTTGCTTCGCAACCCGGCGGGAGCAAGCTCCCTCGCCACAGGTTTCACCAGCCGTTAACTTTTAGACGGTTGCTGGCGCCGGCAACGGCGCTGCCAACAGGCGTTCGTCGAGCAAGCCGAGGCCTTCCTGAAACAGCTGATTGCTGCGCGCGGTATCGCCCAGTTGCGCCAGCAATCGCGCCAGCTCCGCGCAGGCTTCCGGGTTGCGCTGCACGCGCAGGCTGCTTTCCAGATAGTCCCGGGCCTTGCCCCACAGACTGTTTTGCAAACACAGGCGACCCAGGGTCAGCAACAGGCCAGGGTCGGCCGGATGATTTTTCAGCCAGCCCTCGGCGGCGTGCAGCTGACGTGCCGGATCACTGCCGCGAACCAATCCGTAGAGGCGCGCCAGATGGCTGTCGTAGTTGCGCTTGAGCGCCGTTCGCAGAACCTCTTCGGCCTCGACCTGGGCGCCGATTTGCCGAAGTTGCTCGGCATACGCCAACACCAGTTGCGGTTCCTGGCGCTGCGCCGAGGTGAGTTGCTGCCAGGCGTGGTTGAGCGATTGCAAGCCGACCGTGCCGTCC
The DNA here is from genome assembly GCF_059695695.1 of Pseudomonas sp. LBUM1670. Classification (NCBI taxonomy): domain Bacteria; kingdom Pseudomonadati; phylum Pseudomonadota; class Gammaproteobacteria; order Pseudomonadales; family Pseudomonadaceae; genus Pseudomonas; species Pseudomonas sp. LBUM1670. Next base: position 5,572,965 of record NZ_CP166783.1, read on the forward strand.
TCTTCCTGACGCGCTGCCAGGGACAGGTTCTCCCCCCAGGCCCGGCGCTCCAGTTCGGCCAGCTCGGCCGGTGGCAGGACCTTGTCCTTGCGCAGCTCCGGCAGCAGGCGAATCACGGCCGACCAGTCACCGCGCTGTTGGTACAAACGCTGCAACTGGCGCAAGGTCTGGACGTTATGAGGGTGACGCTCATGCATGGCTTGCAAGGTCACCAGGGCGCCGTCGGTGTCGCCACGGTCGGTCTGCAATTGAGCGTGGCTCAAAGCGATCGCCAACTCGGCCTGGGGCTGGCGTTCCAGCGCACGCTCCAGCAAGTTGTCGCTTTCCTCGTAGTGGCCTTGCTCGTTCGCGGCGCGGGCGGCACCGAGGTAGTAAAGCAATGGCTGGCGCTCGGCTTCGGCGGCGCGATGCAGGTGACGCTGCGCGCTGGCCCAGCGGCCTTCGGCCAGATCCAGCTGACCGTGTTCGATCGCCACGCTCACCCGACGACTGCGATTGCGTCGCGACCAGGGATTGACCACACCACTGGAGGTCGTGACCAATTCGACCAACGCCTTGATGCCCCAGAACACCAGCCACAACACCGCCACCAAGGCCAGGGTCGCCCACAGGCTCGATTCGAAACGGAAGCTCTTGTAAGCGATCAGCACGTAGCCGGAATGCTCGGCAATCGCCAACCCCAAAGCAGCGGCAGCGGCAATGACCAGAAACACGAATACATAGAGACGCTTCATGGCGTGGCCTCCTGCAGGGTGCTTGCGGCAGGCTTGGCCATGGGTTTGATCGAGTCTTCGGCATTGACATTACGTCGCTCGAGATAGCCCTGAACCGCGCTCAGCGTGCCGGTCAGATCCGGCGTGACGACAGTGACCGGCTGCTTGCTCAGCTCGCCCACCTGCTCAAGCATCACTTTGCTCTGCGGGTTGTCCGGATTGAAGTTGCCTTTGAGCACGTCCCGCGCCTCGGTCAGCGCCTGGGTGTAAACCGCGGCCTGACCGTTGAGTGCCGCCCATTGCGCCTGTTCCAGCGCCAGGCTCAGGGCCAGACGCACCTGGCTCAGGCTCTGCCCTGCCAGCAGTGGACGCACATTTTTATCGGCATTGAAATCGATGCGGATGTAACGCGAGATCTGATCCCACCATTGCGCCCAACGACTGGCGCCGTCGCCATCGGCGGTCAAACCCAGCAGGGATTCGCCGCGATCCTTGTACTCGGGTGCCAGCTCGGTGAGGCTGACTACCTGATCGCGCAACGCCCCCAGTCGCAGGAAAAGACCGGTGCGATCCGGCTGTTCAGTGCTACGCAAGGCGACCAGGGTTTTCGCCACTTGCTCGCGAGCGGCGAAGGAACCCGGATCGTTCTGCTCACGAAGAATTTCGTCGGCGCCCAGCACCAGGGCCTGAGCGCTGCTGATGTCCTGCAACGCCGAAAGCCGCAGGCTGGCCAGGCGCAGCAAGTGCTCCGCCTCGGCCAGACGCCAATCCTTGCGGCTCGCGCCGAGGACGGTTTCCAGACGTTGATTCAAGCGCTGCTGATCGCCTTGCAGTTGAATCACCAGACGACTGCGAGCGTCCAGCTCTTCGGCGGCAGGCATTTGTTCAAGGCGCGCGCTCAGGCGCTGTTCGTTCAGCTTCAGGTTTTGCGCCTGATCGTTCAACGCCTGCACCTGACTCAACTGCTGTTGCGTATTGGCTTGCAGGTGACGCACCTGCCAGACGCCCCAACCGCCCACCGCCACACCGGCGGCGCCCAACAGCAACGCGACTATTGCCAGTCCATTGCCTCGGCCCTGCACAGTAGCGGGTGGCGCCGTTTCAACCGGAGCTTCAACCGGCGCATCAAGCACTGGCTGCACGTCATCTTTAGGCAAGGCTGTTTCGTTCACGTATCCATCCTTTGCATTAGAGAACGGGTTCGGGATGCTCCCGTAACGCCGTCAGCAAAGCCGCGGCACTGGCGCCACGACAATCCACAACTGTTTGGGCCCCGGCGGCACGTGCCAGCTCGGCGACCCTCGGGCTTGGAACAAACAACGGCAACTGCGCCAACTGTGGCCAGGCATCGCCGGCCAATTGATGCAGGTGCTCAAAACCCTGTCCACTGCTGACCACCAGCCCGTTCAAGCGTTCCGCCTTGATCCGCTCAGGCAGTGCTGCTGGCGGGTACTGCGGCAGGTCGCGGCGGTACAGCTCCAGATACTCGACACTAGCACCAAGCTCGCGCAAACGCTCAGCGAGCAACTCGCGCCCGCCCTCTCCCCGCATGATCAACACCCGTGGATCGGGCCGTGCGACAGCTTCGCGCAACGGCGCAAGTTCCAGCAAGGCTTCGCTGTCATCACCCTCGTCGGGGAAACTCACGTCCAACCCGTGATCATCGAGAATCTGCGCCGTCGCCGCGCCCACGCTGAACCACTTCAGAGGCGGTGGCGTCGGCCAATACTGACTGACCAGATCCACAGCCAGTCTGGCGGCCGGCTTGCTGACCACGATCACCGCGCAGTAACGATCCAGATGCTGAATCACCTCGCGCATTGTGTCAGAGGCAGGAATCGGTTCAATTTCCAAAAGCGGCAAACTGCTGCTGAAAATCCCCTCTTGTGCCAAAACAACGCTCAGCGCCGCCGACTCATCCGCGGGACGCGTCAGCAACAGGCGCCAGCCCGTCACTCGTGACCTGCCTCGCCGTAGACCGCTTTCAGAATGTCATTGGCGCCCTGATTGAGAAGGTCTTCGGCCACTTGCACACCCAAGGCTTCGGCATCGCTGCGCGGCGCGCGGGCCTCGGCGCTGAGCAGCAGGCCGCCGCTCGGATCGCCCACCAGACCGCGCAACCAGATCTGCTCGCCTTCCAGCACGGCGTAGCAGGCGATCGGCACCTGGCAGCCGCCATTCAGATGTTTGTTAAGCGCACGTTCGGCCGTCACGCGGGTGGCGGTGTCCTGATGGTGCAGAGGTGCGAGCAAGGCGTGGATTTCACCGTCGGCGGTGCGGCATTCGATACCGACGGCACCCTGGCCACCGGCCGGCAGGCTGTCGTCGACGCTGATGGCCGAGGTGATGCGATCTTCGAAGCCCAGGCGAATCAGGCCGGCAGCCGCGAGGATGATGGCGTCGTATTCGCCAGCATCAAGCTTGGCCAGGCGCGTGTTGACGTTGCCGCGCAAGAAGCGGATTTCCAGGTCCGGGCGGCGGGTCAGCAACTGGGCCTGACGGCGCAGGCTGGAAGTGCCGACGATGCTGCCTTGCGGCAACTCATCCAGGCTGGCGTAGGTATTGGAGACGAATGCATCACGCGGGTCTTCTCGCTCGCAGATGCAGAACAGGCCGAGGCCTTCGGGGAAATCCATCGGCACGTCTTTCATCGAGTGCACGGCGATGTCGGCTTCGTTTTCCAGCAGCGCGGTTTCCAGCTCCTTGACGAACAGCCCCTTGCCGCCGATTTTCGACAGCGGTGAGTCCAGCAGCTTGTCGCCGCGACTGACCATGGGTACCAGCGTCACAAGCAGACCCGGATGGGCCGCTTCAAGACGGGCTTTGACGTATTCGGCCTGCCACAGGGCGAGAGCACTTTTGCGGGTGGCGATGCGGATTTCGCGAGAGGACATGGATCAATCCGTACTGAATAGATACGGCGGATAATAACAGCTCAGTCAAATCCACTTTGACTTGTATCAGGTATTGCCTGGCCTCCCTGGCCCCGGATGTCCGGCAATCGGGTGAGAAATTCGCCTGTGGATGGCGAATTAAAGCTGTTGCATCATTTTGCGCACACCGGCCACATGACGCCGGCTGACGATCAGGGCATCGCCATTCAAGCCTTTGAGGAACAGCTGAAAATGTCCCAGAGGCGTGCGTTGCAGGCGCTCGATGCGTTCGCGGGCGACCAGGGCGTTGCGGTGGATGCGCACGAAGCGGTCACCGAATTCATCCTCGAGGGCCTTGAGCGGTTCGTCCAGCAGCACTTCGCCGCCTTCGTGGCGCAAGGTCACGTATTTATGATCGGCGATAAAGTAGACCACCTGACCCAACGGGATCAGCTCAATACCTTTACGGGTACGCGCGCTGATATGGCTGCGCGGGCCGCTGCCGGTTTCGGCGGCAGGACGGGTCAAAGCCGCAAGCTGGACACGATTGGGCCGCTCGGCTTTTTTCAACGCTTCATGCAATTGTTCTGTACGCACAGGTTTCACCAGATAGCCTACGGCGCTGGCCTGTAAGGCTTCCACGGCAAATTCATCGGGCCCTGTGCAAAACACCACGGCAGGCGGAGTTTCGCGTTCGCATAACCGTGCAGCCACTTGCAGGCCATCGAGGCCCGGCATGCGGATATCGAGCAACACGATATCCGGCTTGTGGCTGTCGATCAGTGCCAACGCTTCTTCGCCGTTCGTGGCGCTGGGCTCCAGGACACTGTATCCCTCAAGTTCGCCGACCATTCGGCTCAGGCGCTCGCGGGCAAGGGGTTCGTCATCAACGATCAGGACATTCATATTGCGCTGGATTCCTGCGTGAGTCTCGCACAAGGATAGCGTAGACAAGTGAAGTGACGTCCGTCACCGCGATCCACGCTAAGACTAGCGCGAGGGCCAAAAAGTGCCGCCCGTCCGACCGCTAATTTTTTATTTGCCGGGCGATTGTCGGTTGGCGAGGCATCGCCGTAGGGTTTGCTGATACACAATACGAACACCCCCTCTTCTTATAGTCGGCTGCAGCGCCGGGAAGTGCGCTGATCCTACTGTCCAACTGTAGACGGTTGCCGGGACGTTATTGCTCAATTGAAAAATATCGTTGCGCATTTCAGGTCACGCGGGCTTCGGGCATAGGCCGCGACCGGGGAAAAAAACGTGTCGACCAGTGTCAGCGACAGGATTGGCAACCCTGTTATTATCCGCGGCAGCTTTCAACGCCATCTTTCTTCAGCCGATACGAGCGAATTCATGAGCACTGACAAGACCAATCAGTCCTGGGGCGGCCGCTTCAGTGAACCCGTCGACGCCTTCGTCGCCCGCTTCACCGCCTCCGTCACCTTCGACCAGCGCCTGTATCGCCACGACATCATGGGCTCGATCGCCCACGCCACCATGCTGGCCAAGGTCGGCGTGCTGACCGATGCCGAACGTGACAGCATCACCGATGGCCTGAAGACCATCCAGGGTGAAATCGAGGCCGGCCAGTTCGACTGGCGCATCGACCTCGAAGACGTGCACATGAACATCGAAGCGCGCCTGACCGACCGCATCGGCGTGACCGGTAAAAAGCTGCACACCGGCCGCAGCCGTAACGATCAGGTCGCCACCGACATCCGTCTGTGGCTGCGTGACGAGATCGACCTGATCCTGGCGGAAATCACCCGTCTGCAGAAAGGCTTGCTGGAGCAGGCCGAGCGCGAAGCCGGCAGCATCATGCCCGGCTTCACTCACCTGCAAACCGCGCAGCCGGTGACATTCGGTCACCACATGCTGGCGTGGTTCGAAATGCTCAGCCGCGACTACGAGCGTCTGGTCGACTGCCGCAAGCGCACCAACCGCATGCCGTTGGGCAGTGCCGCGCTGGCGGGCACGACCTACCCGATCGACCGCGAATACACCGCGCAACTGCTGGGCTTCGACGCCGTGGGCGGTAACTCGCTGGACAACGTGTCCGATCGTGACTTCGCTATCGAGTTCTGCTCCGCCGCGAGCATCGCGATGATGCACTTGTCGCGCTTCTCCGAAGAGCTGGTGCTGTGGACTAGCGCGCAGTTCCAGTTCATCGATCTGCCGGACCGTTTCTGCACCGGCAGCTCGATCATGCCGCAAAAGAAAAACCCGGACGTGCCGGAGCTGGTGCGTGGCAAGACCGGCCGCGTCTTCGGCGCGCTGATGGGCCTGCTGACCCTGATGAAAGGCCAGCCACTGGCCTACAACAAGGACAACCAGGAAGATAAAGAACCGCTGTTCGATGCCGCCGACACACTGCGCGATTCGCTGCGGGCCTTTGCCGACATGATCCCGGCGATCAAACCCAAGCACGCGATGATGCGCGAAGCGGCACTGCGCGGTTTCTCCACCGCCACCGACCTCGCTGACTATCTGGTGCGTCGTGGCCTGCCGTTCCGTGATTGCCACGAAATCGTTGGTCATGCCGTGAAGTACGGCGTGGAAAGCGGCAAGGACCTGGCGGAAATGAGCCTGGAAGAGCTGCGCAAATTCAGCGACCAGATCGATCAGGACGTGTTCGCGGTGCTGACGCTGGAGGGTTCGGTGAACGCCCGTGACCACATCGGCGGGACTGCGCCGGCGCAGGTCAAGAAGGCTGTGGTTCGCGGTCAGGCGCTACTCGCCAGCCGCTAAACCGTCAAAAGCTTCGCGAGCAAGCCCGCTCCCACATTGGGCCTATGGTGTTCACAAAATGTGTGTTCACCACCGATCTAATGTGGGAGCGGGCTTGCTCGCGAAGGCTGACTTCAGAACACTACAGATTTCACTTCTTGGACGCGACCATCGCCATAAACGCCGGCATCGCCGCTTCCTTGTCCGCCGCAATTCGCTGCACGTTCGGGTTCTGCTCCAAACGTTCCAACAGCGCCTTGGCCGCCGGCATCTCCGCCAGCAAATCCAGGTCAAACACCTTCTGCCCCACCGCACGGGCCAGCGGCACGCTGTACAGGAAATACAAATCCGCAAGGCTCAGGCTTTCGCCCGCTACATAAGGGGAAAATTTGCCGTGCCGTCCAAGCGAGGCAAAGCCCTGCAGCAACTCGGCTTTGGTCTTGTCCCTGATCGCGTCCGGCACCGGCATGCCGAAAAACGCTTCGCCGTAACAGGCGCGCGCCGGCAGTTCGATGTACAGCTCGATTTCCTTGGCCAGCGCCAGGACCTGCGCCCGCTCGAAGGGGTCGCTTGGCAGCAGCGGCGTGCCTTTCTGGCTCTGCTCGATGTATTCGAGAATCACCGCGGTTTCGTTGATGAAACCTTGCTCGACACCCAGCACCGGCACCTTGCCACGTGGACTGATCGCCAATGCTTCGGGGCTTGTGTCGGGGTAAAACGGCACTTCTTCGAACGGCAGCCCTTTCTCCAGCAGCGCCAGTTTCACCATGTTGTAGTAGTTGCTGACGGAAAATCCATAAAGCTTGAGCATCACATAGCCTCCAGGCCGTGCGGGGTTGGCAGTGCCTGCTTTATAGAACGCCAAGGCGATTCTCGCCAGCAGCATCATGGCAATGAATGCAGGTAAACTGGCCGCCTTTCCTTGAGGAGCCTGCCATGAGCGAGCCAACAGATATCGAAATCGACGAAGAAGAGTTCGCCGAAAACACCCTGATCGAAGCCATCGAAAACCAGATCGAAAGCGACAACCCGCCTGCCGCCAAGGCGACCTTCAACAAGCTGACCCTGGTGGGTTACGAGCGTGATGAGATCCTCAACCTGATGGCTCACGTTTTGGCGGTGGAAATCGACGCGATCCTCGAAGAAGACCGCGCGTTCAACACCGAATGGTACGAAGCGGCGTTGCGTGCGCTGCCAGAGCTGCCGCCGGAAAAGAAATAACCCAACACCTGTGGCAAGGGCTTCTGTGGCGAGGGGATTTATCCCCGTCCGGCTGCGAAGCAGGCGTAAACCCTGTGAGCGCGGTATATCTGAAACATCGGATCACAGGTTTCAGGGCCGCTTCGCGACCCAACGGGGATAAATCCCCTCGCCACAGGAAGCCCCCTCATCAGCCAGTCGCACTCCCAACACAATTTGTCACCCATCATTCCTGCCTTCCCCGAGAGCCTGACTACACTGGTACGCACCCCGCTGCCGCACCACCCGCCGGGGAATGCTTCCCAAGGTGAAAAAACCCTGTCGCGAGCACTGGACATGCCGCACGAGTGGGATCACCTTAGGGGCGCTGTCGTCCAATTCCTAGAAAGTCTGGAGTCCTTATGTCGCTTACCCCTGAGTTGGTTGCCGAACTGGAAATCCTCGCACTCTTCAACCTGGACAGTTCCCAGGAAGGTTTGAAAATTCATCAGACCGCTGCCCCGAAAGCCATTGCTGCCGCTCGACGCCTGTACGAAAAAGAACTGATCGACCAGCCCGATGGCGGTTATCTGACCAGCCTGGGTCGTGATGCCGCGCAAAGCGTACAAACCGTTCTTACCATTCTCAGCGTCGAAGAAACCGCATAAGCATCACCGCATCGCCCACGGAAACCCCTGCTACGGGATTTCCGCGGGCAGTCTCTGATACGAACTGTCGCCCAGCGATAGAAATCTGACGTCAAAAAACAAAAAGTCCCGAGACCGAGGCGCTAAACTGCCCTCCATTCTGAGACCTCCGACGTCCGAGCCCTGCAAGCCGGTTTGAGCTGACATGACCCGCACCCATGAAATCCGCCCTGATCTGGACGAGGGGATCGACCGCAAGGTTCTCAGCCAGCTGCGCGCACGCTTTTTAAAACTCAACGAGCGCCGCATGGCCCGCGCCATGGAAGGGCTGTCGAGCCGCCAGCAAGGGGTGTTGACCCTGCTGCCGCTGTTTTTCCACGTCAATCATCCGTTGTTGCCGGGTTACGTTTCGGGCAGCACGCCCGCCGGGCTATCGAACTTCGAGCCCGACGCCAATGCCCTCGCCGAGGCCCAACGCCTGACCCGATCGTTTTCCTATAAGCCGCGCCACGGCAACAATCCGCCGCGACCGATTCACGGCCTGTTCCTGATGGGCAGCCTCGGCACCCTCGCCCAAGCCGAGCAGAGCGACATGGACGTCTGGGTCTGCCACGCGCCGGACTTGAGCGAAAGCGAACTCAACGAGCTGCGTAGAAAGTGCCAGTTGCTTGAAACCTGGGCCGCGAGCCAGGGTGCCGAGGCGCATTTCTTCCTGATCGACCCGGCCCGCTTCGTGCTCGGCGAGCGGGACAATCAACTGAGCTCGGAAGACTGCGGCACCACCCAGCATTATCTGTTGCTGGACGAGTTCTACCGCACCGCCCTCTGGCTGGCCGGACGCACGCCGATCTGGTGGCTGGTGCCGGTCTACGAAGAGAGCGCCTACGACCGCTACACCCACACGTTGCTGTCCAAGCGCTTTATCCGTGCCGACGAAACCCTGGACCTGGGACATCTGGCGTACATCCCGCCCGGCGAGTTCATCGGTGCCGGGCTGTGGCAGCTGTTCAAGGGCATCGAGTCACCGTACAAGTCGGTGCTCAAGCTGTTGCTGACCGAGGTCTACGCCAGCGAACACCCCAGGGTTCAATGCCTGAGCCTGCGCTTCAAGCAAGCAGTGTTTGCCAATCGGCTCGACCTCGATGAGTTGGACCCGTACATCGTGGTCTATCGGCGCATCGAGGAATACCTCACCGCCCGCGGCGAGCCGGAACGGCTGGAGCTGGTGCGCCGCGCGCTGTACCTGAAGGTCAACCGCAAACTCACCGGCAGCAGTCGCACCCAGAGCTGGCAACGTTCGTTACTTGAGCGACTGGCCCACGAATGGCATTGGGATCATCGTCAACTGGCCCTGCTCGACAGCCGCAGTCAGTGGAAAGTCCGTCAGGTCAGCTCTGAGCGTCGGGCGTTGGTTAAAGAACTGAATTACAGCTACCGCTTTCTGACCGAATTCGCCCGTGGCGAACAGACCGTCAGCCTGATCAACAAGCGCGACCTCAATGTACTGGGACGACGCCTGTACGCGACGTTCGAGCGCAAGGCGGACAAGGTCGAGTTCATCAACCCGGGCATTTCCCCGGATCTGGCCGAAGACACCCTGACCCTGGTGCACGCGCCCGACAAGAAAGAATCGGGGCAAACCCAGTGGGGCATATACAACGGCAGCCTGACCGCCCTCGAATGGGAGCATTTCGCGCCGATCAAGCGCAGCCGCCAATTGCTGGAGCTGCTGACCTGGTGTCACCGCAACGGCGTGATCGACAGCAGTACCCGTCTGGCCTTGCATCCCGGCGAGAGTGACCTGAGCGAGTTCGAACTCTTCAACCTGCTGGGCAGCCTGCAACAGAGTATCGCCCTGCCGCTGCCCACCGTCGCCGAAGATCCGCTGCTGCGCGCCAGCGTCCCGAGCGAGGTGCTGATTCTGGTGAACGTCGGTGTCGATCCGCTCAAGCATCATCGCGACCTGAACATCCTGATGACCACCGAGCGCACCGACTCCTTGAGTTACGCCGGGGTCCGGGAAAACCTGGTGCTGACCCTTGATCAGGTCACGCTCAACAGCTGGAACGAAGTGCTGGTCAATCGCTTCGACGGTCCTCACGCCCTGCTCGACTGCCTGCGCGACTACCTCAACAACCTGCCGAACAGCCCACAACAGCCCACGTTGCACGTGCGTTGCTTCTGCCATAACCGCGCGCAGTTCATCGCCCAGCGGGTCGAAGAAGTGATCGACACCGCGCAGAACCTGCTGCTGAGCAAACTCAATCATCGCTACCTGATTCAGGTTCAGCAGCATTACCACGTACTGGAATTGGTGCCGGGCCAGGTCAATCACGTTGCCCTCGCTACCCTGTCGGCGCTGTTCGATTACCTGGGCGAAGAGCTGGCGAGCTACAGCCCGCTGCACCTGGACCCGATGGCACTGGAAGATCAGGACCTGGCGCTGATTCTGCCCATGGGCCAGCCAGACTGCATTCAGGTGTTCTACCGGATTCACGACGACCAGGCCGATCTGTACGTGCTGGATGAATTCAATGCCTTGTGGCAGCAGCGTTTGACCTTCCACGACGAGCAAAGCCTGCTGGTGCCGTTGCAGCGATTCCTGCAATCGATCCAGTACCGGCGCGATGCCTTGCTGCCGATGGACGCCGCGCAGCCACCATTGAGCCTGAACACGTTGTATTACCAACTGATGCCATCCGGTCCCGGACGAGCTCGTCGGGTCGAAACCCGGAGCGCGCCACAAACCCCGCTCAACAAACCGTTCTACGACGTGCAGGCGATCGTCGGCAAAGCCGCACCAGGTCAGGTGCAGGTCACGTTGTATTGCAATCAGCGGGAATTTTCAGAGCTGGAACATGGCGAGCAACTGTTCAGCGTGGTCGCCCGGGAAATCGTCGAGCAGCGCCGCGAGACCGAACGCTATCGCTGCTACATCACCGACCTGGACCTGTCGGGCCTGCTCGGTGATGGTCAGAGTTCAAGCAATTTGTACCTGCGGTACAAGGCTGATCTGGAGCGCGCATTGAATGACGCGCTCGAGTTGGTCTGAGGGAGGGTTATTCCGGGAAGTCGCCGCCATGGGCGGGCTGCGACTCGACTTCAAGCAGGGTCAGCTTGAGGGTTTTGCCGCCCGGTGCGGGCCAATCGATGTGTTGTCCGACTTTCAGGCCGAGCAACGCACTGCCCACCGGTGCAAGAATCGAAACCCTGCCTTCGTCGGCGTTGGCATCCTTGGGGTAAACCAGGGTCAGGTGATAATCCTTGCCACTGCTCTCTTCACGGCAATGCACACGGGAATTCATCGTCACGACATCGGCGGGCACTTCATCGTGACCGACCAGAGTATCGGCGCGATCCAGTTCGGTTTGCAGCGCGATAACGCCCGGCAGCGTGTCGTCCAGGCTGTCGATCAGGCGTTCCAGACGTTGCACGTCCAGTCGGGTAAGGGTGATGGAAGGTGCGGTCATGATCAGGGCAGACTCCTTTCTTCTGCACGAAAAAAGCAAAACCCCGCCAGAAAAAAGCGGGGTTTTCACGAGCCTCGATGGGTTGAGGCGTACCCGGACACTATCACAGCTCAATAAATATACAAGCCAGGCGCGACCACTGTACCGGCAGGAGAAATTTGCAATCTGGTGCAGAGGAGATCCTGTGGGAGCGGGCTTGCTCGCGAATGCGGTGTGACAGTCAAAATTGATGTCGACTGGTACGCCGCATTCGCGAGCAAGCCCGCTCCCACAGGTTTTGGGTCAGGCGCATGATTTGCGTTGGATAGCCTGCGCGCAAATCACCCGGCGGCGATCGTCGTCGGCCGAGCGCCATTCGCGGATGTCTTCGACGTGGCGAAAACACCCCAGGCAGACCTTCTGCTCGTCCAGCCGACACACACCGCTGCACGGCGAAGGCACCGCCGGGCTGACATTGCTGTAAAGCGGTTTGGGCGGACGAACGGGGGCAGGCTGGGTCACGATCTCACAGGCCTTCGAAATCGAGTTCGACGTCGGCTTGCTGCTTGACGATGCGCTCAAGCATCTCGCCGAGCTGCTCTTCGCTCTTGTCGCACATCCAGCGCTCGCTCTCTTCGTCGTAGTCGAAGTGGAAGCCACCCGACACCGCCGCCAGCCACAGCTGACGCAGGGGTTCCTGGCGGCTGAAGATCAACTGGCTGCCGTTTTCGAACTTGACGGTGAGCACACCGGCCGAGCTCTCCAGGTCGATATCCAGGTCACTCTCGTCGAAAATATCCTCCAGCGATTGCTGGGTGGCATCGACCAGATCGTGGAAACGGGCTTCGGTCAAACTCATTGCGGCAACCTCAAAAAGTGTCTGTTCACGCTCAAGCGCCGCAAGATACGGGCGAGCCCCGGTGATTGCAAAGGATAACGATCAAGCACCGAATTAGGTACATCAAACGCTGTACCTGTGGGAGCGGGCTTGCTCGCGAAGAGGCCGTGTCAGTCAGCATTCATGTCGACTGACACTCCGCTTTCGCGAGCAAGCCCGCTCCCACAGGGATTGCACCTGGCTGGCCGGCATCGTGCGAAGCCCCGCCGGACGGGAGCCGGGTCGCATAGGCAAGCTGCCGGGTGGCCGGTATACTCCGGCGCAATTAACGCATTTTCAAGGATTTCGCCATGAAGCGCCTGATCTCTTCCCTTGCTGCGCTCGTCGCGGTTGCCTGCCTTGTGTCGGCCTGCGGTCAAAAAGGCCCGCTGTACCTGCCTGACGATTCCCAGGACCCTGCCGAGCAGGCCAAGTCCTCGCAAAAGCAGCCGTCGAAAGCACACAAGCACGACGTCTACCAATAAGGGAACGCCATGGACGCTTTTAACTACCGTGACGGTGAGCTGTTCGCGGAAGGTGTTGCCCTGTCCGCCATCGCCGAACGCTTTGGCACACCGACCTACGTCTACTCCCGCGCCCACATCGAAGCCCAGTACCTGGCGTACGCCGATGCACTGGCCGGCATGCCGCACCTGGTCTGCTTCGCGGTCAAGGCCAACTCCAACCTGGGTGTACTGAATGTCCTGGCGCGATTGGGCGCCGGTTTTGACATCGTCTCCCGTGGCGAGCTGGAACGCGTACTGGCCGCCGGCGGCAGCGCCGACAAGATCGTGTTCTCCGGCGTCGGCAAGACCCGTGACGACATGCGCCGTGCCCTCGAAGTCGGCGTGCACTGCTTCAACGTCGAATCCACCGATGAGCTGGAGCGTCTGCAAGTGGTCGCCGCCGAGCTGGGCGTTCGTGCGCCAATCTCGCTGCGCGTGAACCCGGACGTCGATGCCGGCACGCACCCGTACATTTCCACCGGTCTCAAAGAGAACAAGTTCGGCATCGCCATCGCCGACGCCGAAGACGTGTACATCCGCGCCGCGCAACTGCCGAACCTGGAAGTGGTCGGCGTCGATTGCCACATCGGTTCGCAACTGACCACCCTGCCGCCGTTCATCGACGCCCTCGACCGCCTGCTGGGTCTGGTCGACCGCCTCGGCGATTGCGGCATCTACCTGCATCACATCGATCTCGGTGGTGGTTTGGGTGTGCGTTATCGCGATGAAGAGCCGCCACTGGCTGCCGACTACATCAAAGCCGTGCGCGAGCGTCTCGACGGTCGTGACCTGGCGCTGGTGTTCGAGCCGGGTCGCTTCATCGTTGCCAACGCCGGCGTGCTGCTGACTCAGGTCGAGTACCTCAAGCACACCGAACACAAAGACTTCGCCATCGTCGACGCGGCCATGAACGACCTGATCCGCCCGGCGTTGTATCAAGCCTGGATGGACGTCACTGCCGTGCGCCCGCGCACTACTGCCGCTCGTGCCTATGACATCGTCGGCCCGATCTGCGAGACCGGCGACTTCCTCGCCAAGGACCGTCAGTTGGCCCTGGAAGAAGGCGACCTGTTGGCCGTGCATTCGGCCGGCGCCTACGGGTTTGTCATGAGCTCCAACTACAACACCCGCGGCCGTGCCGCTGAAGTGTTGGTGGACGGTGATCAGGCAACTGAAGTGCGTCGCCGTGAGACGGTAGCCGAGTTGTTTGCTGGCGAAAGCCTGCTGCCGGAGTAAAACCATGCTGCTGCGTTTTACCAAGATGCACGGCCTGGGCAATGACTTCATGGTCCTCGACCTGGTCAGCCAGCACGCGCACATCCTGCCCAAGCACGCCAAGCAATGGGGCGATCGGCACACGGGCATCGGCTTCGACCAGTTGCTGATCGTCGAAGCGCCGAGCAACCCGGACGTGGATTTCCGCTATCGGATCTTCAACTCCGACGGCTCCGAAGTGGAACAGTGTGGCAACGGTGCGCGCTGTTTCGCCCGCTTTGTGCTCGACAAGCGCCTGACCGCAAAACGGCAGATTCGAGTCGAAACCAAAAGTGGCATTATTGAGCTGGATATCCGCAGTGACGGCCAGATCAGCGTCGACATGGGCGCACCGCGTCTGGTGCCGGCCGACATCCCGTTCGTTGCCGACAGTCAGGCGCTGAGCTACTCGCTCGACGTCGACGGCACTGCGGTGGAACTGGCCGCCGTGTCGATGGGCAACCCCCACGCCGTGCTGCGGGTCAGCGACATCAACAACGCACCGGTGCATGAACTGGGGCCGAAAATCGAACATCACCCGCGCTTCCCCGCGCGGGTCAATGTCGGTTTTCTCCAGGTCATCGACCGGAACCGCGCGCAGTTGCGCGTCTGGGAACGTGGCGCCGGGGAAACCCAGGCCTGCGGCACCGGCGCCTGTGCTGCCGCAGTGGCCGCGATCAGCCAGGGGTGGATGGATTCGCCGCTATTGATCGACCTGCCCGGCGGGCGTCTGTCCATTGAATGGGCAGGCCCAGGCCAACCGGTATTGATGACCGGCCCGGCAGTCCGTGTTTACGAAGGACAAGTACGTCTTTGAGTGAGTCAAACCCATGACCGACAAGCCCCAGGTTCCCGCCCTACAGCCCGACGAATCCCCTTCCGAAAGCCTTGAGGCGGCGGCAATTGCCGCGTACCTGGAGGCTCATCCGGAATTCTTCGTCGAGCACGAAGATCTGCTTCCGGCGTTGCGCATCCCGCACCAGCGTGGCGACACCATTTCGCTGGTCGAGCGCCAGATGACCATCCTGCGCGACCGCAACATCGAGTTGCGTCATCGCCTCTCGCACTTGATGGACGTGGCCCGCGACAACGATCGTCTCTTCGACAAGACCCGCCGCCTGATTCTCGCCTTGATGGACGCCACCAGTCTGGAAGACGTGGTGATCAGCGTCGAAGACAGTCTGCGCCAGGACTTTCAGGTGCCTTTTGTCAGCCTGATCCTGCTGGGCGACAACCCGATGCCGGTCGGCCGCTGGGTGACCCACGCCGATGCGCAAACGGCCATTGGCGGTTTGCTCTCGGAAGACAAGAGCGTCAGCGGCAGCCTGCGCGAACATGAACTGGACTTCCTGTTCGGCGAAGAGCAGCGCAAGCAGATCGGCTCCACCGCCGTCGTCGCCATCAGTCATCAAGGCATCCACGGTGTGCTGGCCATCGCCAGCCGTGATCCGCAGCACTACAAAAGCTCGGTGGGTACGCTGTTCCTGAGCTACATCGCCGAAGTCATGGGCCGCGTGCTGCCACGGGTCAACAGCTCGCTGCGCTCGGTACGCTGATCGTGGAACGGCAACTGGACGCTTACTGCGAACACCTGCGCAGTGAGCGACAGGTGTCGCCCCACACGCTGTACGCCTATCGCCGCGACCTCGACAAAGTGCTGGGCTGGTGCGTCAAGCAGAACATTGACAGCTGGGCGGCGCTGGACATCCAGCGTCTGCGCAGCCTGATCGCTCGTTTGCATTCCCAGGGTCAATCGTCCCGCAGTCTGGCGCGGCTGCTCTCGGCCGTGCGCGGGCTCTATCATTATCTGAACCGCGAAGGCCTTTGCGACCACGATCCGGCAAACGGTCTGGCGCCGCCGAAAGGCGAACGAAGGCTGCCGAAAACCCTCGACACTGACCGCGCGCTGCAACTGCTTGAAGGTGCGGTGGAGGATGATTTCCTGGCGCGCAGGGATCAGGCGATTCTGGAGTTGTTCTACTCTTCGGGCTTGCGCCTGTCGGAGCTGACCGGGCTCAATCTCGATCAACTGGACCTGGCTGACGGCATGGTTCAGGTGCTCGGTAAAGGCAGCAAGACCCGGCTGTTGCCGGTAGGCAAAAAGGCTCGCGAAGCACTGGAGTTGTGGTTGCCGCTGCGGGCCATGACCAACCCGGCGGATGACGCGGTGTTTGTCAGCCAGCAAGGCCGACGCCTTGGCCCACGGGCGATTCAGGTGCGGGTCAAGGCCGCTGGTGAGCGCGAATTGGGACAAAACCTGCATCCGCACATGCTGCGACATTCCTTCGCCAGCCACTTGCTGGAATCTTCCCAAGACCTGCGAGCCGTGCAGGAATTACTCGGCCACTCGGACATCAAGACCACCCAGATCTACACCCATCTGGACTTCCAGCACCTGGCGACGGTCTACGACAGCGCCCATCCACGGGCCAAACGCATTAAGGGCGATGATTCATGACGATCCAATTGATCACCTTCGACCTCGACGACACCCTGTGGGACACCGCCCCGGTGATCGTCAGCGCCGAAGCCATACTGCGTGAATGGCTGACCGAACATGCGCCGAATCTGGGCGCGGTGCCGGTGGAGCATTTGTGGACGATTCGCGAGCGCATTCTGAGCAGTGAACCGGGTCTCAAACATCGCATCAGTGCGTTGCGCCGCCGGGTGCTGTTCCATGCGCTGGAAGAGGCCGGTTACGACCATGGTCAAGCGTCGGACCTGGCTGATCAGAGTTTTGAAGTGTTTCTGCATGCGCGGCATCAGCTTGAAGTATTCCCCGACGTGGAGCCCACGCTGGAGGTTCTGGCCAAGCACTACGCGCTGGGCGTGGTCACCAACGGCAACGCCGATGTGCGCCGGTTAGGGCTGGCGGACTACTTCAAATTTGCCTTGTGTGCCGAAGACATCGGCATCGCCAAACCGGATGCGCGACTGTTTCACGAAGCGTTGCAGCGTGGCGGGGCAACGGCCGAGACGGCGGTGCATATTGGCGATCATCCCGGCGATGACATTGCCGGGGCACAGCAGGCAGGGTTGCGGGCGATCTGGTTTAACCCGCAAGGCAAATTGTGGGAAGCGCAGAAGGCGCCGGATGCCGAGATTCGCAGCCTGACCGAGTTGCCGGCGTTGCTGGCCCTCTGGAACTCCCGGCACTGATCCTGTGCAGTACACCTATTCAATGTGGGAGTGGGCTTGCTCGCGAATGCGGTGTATCAGTCGATATCCATGTTGACTGACACACCGCATTCGCGAGCAAGCCCGCTCCCACAAGGGGTCACAGCAAGCCTTCGGATTGTGTTCCACCCATGAAAAAGCCCGCAGCGACGGCGGGCTTTTTCAACAAGCAAGAAGCAAGCGCTTAGATAGGCCGGCTGCCGTACTTGTTGTCAGGCTTCTTGGGAGGATCGGCGACCACATTGGCCTCCACTTCCTGCACCTTGCCGCCCTTGGCCAGGAACTCTTCCATGGCCTTGGCCAGGGCATCGCGTTCCTTGTTTTTTGCTTCGACGCTCGGCAGCTCATCGACCGATACCGCAGCCTTGGCCTTGCCTTTGGCGGTCGGAACGGGCGCTTCACCGCCGTCGTCTTCAACGACGTCGTCCGTCGATGCTTCCAGGCCTTCTTCGGTTTCTTCGTCGTCGCCTACTTCGAGGTCGTCGTTTTCCAGATCATCGTCGCTCATGTTCTACCTCATGACTTGCGAAAAGCAGATTAGTTATAGCCCAGCTTCGCCGTCTGTCGACAGCCGCCAGAAAAATTCAATAACCACTGGTGACCAGCGGTTCATGCCCCTTCACCGTGCACGGTGGCGAGGACTTTACGGGCACCGCCATGATCACGGTGCTCGCCCAGGTAAATGCCTTGCCAGGTCCCCAGCGCCAGTCGGCCTGCCGAAATCGGCAAACTGAGCTGACAGCCAAGCACGCTGGCCTTGAAGTGCGCCGGGAGGTCGTCCAGGCCTTCGTCGTTATGCTCATAGCCGTCTGTTCCTTGTGGGATCAGACGATTGAAAAATCGTTCGAAGTCGCGACGTACCGCCGGATCGGCGTTCTCGTTGATGGTCAACGACGCCGAGGTATGCTGTAGCCACAGATGCAACAGACCGACCCGACACGCCTTGAGTTCAGGCAGGCCAGCGAGTAACTCGTCCGTTACCAGATGAAAGCCCCGGGGCCTCGCCCGCAAGGTAATCAGAGTCTGTTGCCACATACAGTTCTCCGCACGTTCGGGGCGCATTCTAGCGCGCTCTGGGAAAAAACAAAGGCCCTAATATTCCTTCAATCATGTAAGCCATTGGCCGCAGAAAAACGCCCGTCGCAAACGGCACTAAACGTGTACGAAAAAACCTTTCAGCAGTTCCTTCACTGACAAATTCCAGACAAAAAAATGCCCGGCAAGCCGGGCACATTTTTATGCGTGTGTTTACAAGTTGTAGCCGCGTTCGTTGTGAAGTGCCAGATCGATGCCGACAGCCTCTTCTTCTTCGGTGATACGCAGGCCCATGACGACGTCCAGGACCTTGAGAATGATGAAGGTGACGATCGCGGTGTAGATCACCGTGAAGCCCACGCCTTTGCACTGAATCCAGACTTGTGCGCCGATGTCAGTGACGGTGCCGAAGCCACCCAGCGCCGGTGCAGCGAACACACCGGTCAGGATCGCGCCGAGGATACCGCCGATACCGTGCACACCGAAGGCGTCCAGGGAGTCGTCATAGCCGAGTTTGCGTTTCAGGGTAGTTGCGCAGAAGAAGCACACCACGCCCGCTGCCAGACCGATAGCCAGAGCGCCCATCGGGCCCACGGTGCCAGCGGCTGGGGTGATGGCAACCAGACCGGCGACCACACCCGAAGCGATACCCAGTGCACTTGGTTTGCCGTGGGTGATCCACTCGGCAAACATCCAGCCAAGTGCGGCAGCAGCGGTTGCGATCTGAGTCACGAGCATCGCCATACCGGCAGTGCCGTTGGCCGCTACGGCAGAACCGGCGTTGAAACCGAACCAGCCGACCCACAGCATCGCAGCGCCCATCAGGGTGTAACCGAGGTTGTGCGGTGCCATCGGGGTGGTCGGGAAACCTTTGCGCTTGCCCAGTACCAGGCAGGCAATCAGACCGGCCACACCGGCGTTGATGTGCACCACGGTGCCGCCGGCGAAGTCCAGCACGCCCCAGTCCCACAGCAGGCCGCCGTTACCGGACCAGACCATGTGCGCGATCGGCGCATAAACCAGAGTGAACCAGATGCCCATGAAGATCAGCATGGCGGAGAACTTCATCCGCTCGGCGAAGGCACCGACGATCAGCGCAGGAGTGATGATGGCGAAGGTCATCTGGAAGGTGACGAACACCGACTCAGGGAACAATGCCGCAGGCCCGGTCAGGCTGGCTGGCGTGATGCCGGCGAGGAACGCCTTGCCCAAGCCGCCAAAGAACGAGTTGAAGTTGACGACGCCCTGTTCCATGCCGGTGGTGTCGAACGCGATGCTGTAGCCATAAATGACCCACAGAATGCTGATCAGACCGGTAATGGCGAAGCACTGCATCATCACGGAAAGAATGTTTTTCGACCGAACCATGCCGCCGTAGAACAGCGCGAGGCCGGGAATGGTCATGAACAGCACGAGGACTGTCGAGGTCAGCATCCAGGCGGTATCGCCGGAATTGAGGACTGGGGCCGCCACCTCGTCTGCCGCCATAGCCAGGCTGGGCATTACGAGGGACAACAGGGCTCCTAGCCCTGCGATTTTACGCAGAGTCATATTGTTTTCTCCTGGGGCGTTGGGTTTGTGGCGGCTTAGATTGCGTCGGTATC
This sequence comes from Pseudomonas sp. LBUM1670, assembly GCF_059695695.1. Taxonomy (NCBI): domain Bacteria; kingdom Pseudomonadati; phylum Pseudomonadota; class Gammaproteobacteria; order Pseudomonadales; family Pseudomonadaceae; genus Pseudomonas; species Pseudomonas sp. LBUM1670. The sequence goes on from NZ_CP166783.1 coordinate 5,593,006, forward strand.
GGTTTCGCCGGTACGGATGCGAATCGCCTGTTCCAGATTGACCACGAAGATTTTGCCGTCACCGATCTTGCCGGTGTTGGCAGCCTTGGTTATCGCCTCGATAACCCGGTCCAGATCCTTGTCGTCAATGGCGACATCGATCTTCACCTTAGGCAGGAAATCGACCACGTATTCCGCGCCGCGATACAGCTCGGTGTGACCCTTCTGCCGACCGAAGCCTTTGACTTCAGTAACGGTAATGCCCTGCACGCCGATCTCGGACAGCGATTCGCGCACGTCGTCCAACTTGAACGGCTTGATGATGGCAGTGACTAGCTTCATGAAAACTCTCTCCCGAATTGGTGGACTTGCCCCAGGAAAACAAACCCGGCTCAAGTCTAAGCGCAGTGCCTGGCTTTGTAACGCATCGTCGGCCTTACCTGCCCGTCCGACGCCGGCTAACCGCTCCGCACGAAACACTCCCCCGTCTCGCTTGGCGCACTGCATTCGTCACAGCGACTGCATCAGTGCATGGGTCATTAACGTCTAAGCAGAAAGCTTGCCATCTCACCAAAAACCTCTGATATCAAGCCCTTGCCGGTTACTACAGGCTACAGCTCGCAATTGCCTGATCCATTACGCACAACAACAGTGCGACGCCGTCCGTCCGCATGCGCGAAAAACGTGCATCCCTGCGGTCGGGATTGACTATAGACACTGCGTGATACACTGCCCGCAATTGTTTTCAGGACATTTCCCATGCTCGCACCCAAAGACTTCCTCGACGCCCTGACCGGCACCGCCTCCCGCCTCTTCAGCGGCGACACGCCATTGCCGAAAAGCGAAATCGAAAGCCAGTTCAAGGCGTTGTTGCAAAGCGGGTTCAGCAAACTGGATCTGGTGAGCCGGGAAGAATTTGATAGTCAGATGGTTGTGCTCGCCCGCACTCGTGCGCGGTTGGAGAGTCTCGAAGCGAAAGTCGCCGAGATGGAAGCAAAGCTCAGCCCACCAACCGAGTAACACGCAAAACTCACTGTAGTAACCCAATCCACTGTGGGAGCGAGCCTGCTCGCGATTGAAGGTCGGCACGACCTTCAGATTCACCTGTAGGAGCTGCCGCAGGCTGCGATCTTTTGATCTCATAGCCTGCAAATATCCCGGCAACGTCCTACAAAAATCACACCGCCGTCCGATTGCGTCGTCGAGTATCCGATCTCTAAGCTCATCCCTAGCTGAATGTCCAGCTCTGGGTTTGGCGACCCGGATAGCATCCAGACACATCGCGACCACGTTCGAACCAGGGAATTGCTCCCATCTCGAATTATGGCGGCTATGCGTGGGAGGCCTTCGGGTCTGCCGGTTGGGTGCGTTACCGGTTCGCCAACCCGCGCATGGCTGCCACCCTTTTCGTTTGGCGACGATCAGAGGCAGTTTTCTTCATCGCACCTCGAGAACTGCACCATGGACGACAACTATCTGATCCCACACGTCTTCACCCGCCACAAACTCCACCTCCACGCCCTCCTCCTCCAAAACCAACCCTGGTTCAGCGCCCGCGACCTAGGCCGACTCCTACGCCTCTACCTCGACGAACGCGCCGTCCGAAAACTCGACCCCGACCAACGCCAATCCGCACGAATGCTTATCCACGGCAGCATCGAAAACACACTGCTGATTAGCGAATCCGGCGTCTACGCATTACTGGTCTACCACTACTGCCCCGAATACCGAGGCCTGCGTGAGTGGCTGACTCACGAAGTCGTGCCGGCTCTCAGAGACGCCCAGCAACCGATCTCAGCCGAACGCCCGATTCTGAGCCTGCTGAACTGGCCGGAAATGTCGTTGAGTTTGCTGCACTGGAACAACCAGCCGTGGATTCGGCTGGAGGATGTACCACACGTTCTACCTGATCAGAATGAATCAAAACGTGCGGCCAATACGCCTTGGTGGAAACGAGCTTCGCGGATGCTGCAATCGTTTTAACACTCATTTTCACCGCCTATTGACTACGTTTGCCGAGCGACAGACGTAGTCCTTTTCCATAACCAAACCCAATTCCACCCGCTGTGCTTCTGACGTCCTTCTTTCATCTCAGTACGGTCCTATATCCGTGTTTTTCCACAGGGAAAAGACGGGCAGCGATTGAGTGTTGAAGCCCACCGAAACGCCCAGGCTACCCGCCTTGTTGTGCAGCACGGTCAGCGTGTCGCCTTTGGCGTCGGCATAGGGCACGACGTTGTATACCGTCTCGTCGTAATCCTTGGTCGGCCCTCGGTAAGTCTGCCAGTCCGGCAAATCTGCTTTGGCCTTGTCGTTGAACGGTGAAACCTGTTTCACCGGCGCAGCAAAACGGGCGCCCTGCTCCAGGAACGGCGTGCTGAAGTTACTGTGATACAGCGCCTGGTACTCCTTCGGATAATCGCCGTTGTTGGTCAGGGTGTCGTTAAGACTAAAGCTGACACTGCCAGGCTCGGTGACCAGTTCGGTCGCCACAGAGAAGTCGACCTTCTTGAACGCCTGCTCTTTCAACTCTCCGCGCAAACTGATGGCGTAAGGCGGCTTTTCGTCGATGTGCAAAGTGACTTTGCTTGCCGGGATATTCGCGGCGCGACCGTGCAGCGTCAGCAGTTCGCCGTTGTCCATGCCGGGATGGCCGACCCACTCGTAGCCGCAGCGGGTGACCAGCTCGTTGAAACCCTCCAGCCAACCCAATCCGCCGCGACCGTTGAGTTCGATGAAGGAAGGATTGACCACCTCCTTGACCGGGGAATCCCAACCCATGCGGACATCTCCTACAGACGCCTGTAGGACGTTCATCCCGCGAGTCGGCACCACCGAGAGTTTCATTGTGCCGTTATCGATGTCGACGATGCTGACGCCCTCCTGCCGACCACCGTGCAGTGTTCGCAGGGTCACAGAGAAGGGTTTGTCGGTTTTTACGCCGAGTTGCTGGCTGGTGATCTGCCAGTTTTGAGCGGCTTTGTCTGTGTCGAGCAGGACGTAATCCCAGGCCACGGCGTGGGAAGCAGCGGAGAGTGCACCGAGGGCAACGAAGAGTTTGAGCGGAGTCATGGCTGGAGCCTTTCTTGGAGTTGTGCCGTTTTTATAGGCTTGCTGAAACGATTCATCAAGCGTTAAAAAAGCAAAATACCTGGAAAGGTGACGCTACAGCTCGGTACCAACTCAGGAATGAGTGGGTCCCTTCGCGAGCAAGCCCGCTCCCACAGGTTCGGCGTCGTTCACACGATTGCGGATCGACGCTAACCCTGTGGGAGCGGGCTTGCTCGCGAAAGCTATTTCAAAGACGCCTCAACGAAACCGGTCAACCTCTTGGCGCAATTCCGCCGCCAGACTCTCCAGCTCTTTAGCGGTCACCGCAAGGTTCGACACCACTTCCCGCTGCTCGCTGTTGGCCAACGCAATACTTTGAAGATTGCTGCTGAGCAATGTCGCGGTGCTGCTCTGCTCCTGAGTCGCCGTGGTGATCGCCGCGAATTGCTCACCGGCAGAACGGCTTCGCTCGTCAATCCGCGCCAGTGCCAATGCGACGTTGGCGTTACGCGATAAGCCTTCCTGCATCAGCACATTGCCCTGCTCCATGGTGCTGATGGCGTTGCCGGTTTCCTGCTGGATGCTTTGAATCATCCCGGAAATCTCGTCGGTAGCCTGACGCGTACGCGAAGCCAAATTACGCACCTCATCAGCCACCACCGCAAAACCACGCCCCTGCTCACCGGCACGCGCCGCTTCAATGGCGGCGTTGAGCGCCAGCAGATTGGTCTGCTCGGCAATCGAAGTAATCACCCCGACAATGCCGCCGATTTCCTGGGAGCGTTGTCCGAGGGTGTTGATCACCGTGGCAGTGCTGTTCAGCGCACCAGCAATTTGCTCCAGGGACGAGGACGCTTCGTCCATCGATGTACGACCGATCCGGGTTTGCTGTGCGTTTTCCTGAGCCAGACGTTGAGTGCTGCCCATGTTGTCGGCAATGTTCAGCGAGGTGGCGCTGAATTGTTCCACGGCGCCGGCCATGCTGGTGATTTCCCCCGACTGCTGCTCCATGCCTTCATACGCGCCACCCGATAAACCAGACAACGCCTGGGCACGGCTGTTGACCTCTTGCGAAGCCTTGCGGATGTGTTCGACCATCGTCGACAGCGCCTGGCTCATCTGGTTGAAGGCGCGGGCCAACTGACCGATTTCGTCATTGCTCGACACGTTCAGGCGCACGCTCAGATCACCGGCGCCCAAGGCTTCGGCCTGACGCACCAGATCACCCAGCGGCGCGAGTTTGCTGCGCAGCAACCAGACAGCCGAGCCCACAGCGATCAACATCGCCAGCAGACTGCCAATCGCCAATTGAATGCCGACGCTCCAGGTCACCGCGCTGATTTCGTCTTGCGGCATGCTCGCCACGACCGACCATGGGCCGCCGTCGAAAGGCACGGCGACGCTATAAAAATCTTCGGATGTGTCGCTCCAGAAATCGCCCTTGCCCGGCGTTTTCGCCAGCGCGGCGATGGCCGGTACAGCTTTGTCCAGCGCTTGCACGCCGGCAATGGGCACCAACCATTTGCTTTGCTCGTCCAGCAGCGCCAAAGAACCGGTCTGGCCGATGCGGAAGCGTTTGAGGTTGGCAAACTGCGCGTTCTGCGCATCGGTGTAATCGAATCCTACGAACAGCACGGCAATCACCTTACCGCTGCTGTCGCGTACCGGGGTGTACTGCGTCATGTAGGAACGTTCGAACAGCAAGGCGCGACCGACGTAGCTCTGCCCCGCCATCAGGCGCGCATAGGCCGGATGGGCATGATCCAGCAACGTGCCGATGGCGCGGCTGCCGTCCTGTTTACTCAGGGACGTGCTGACCCGAATGAAGTCCTCGCCGTTGCGCACGAACACCGTCGCAACGCCTGCCGTCATTTGCTTGAACTCGTCCACTTCCTTGAAGTTGTTGTTCAGCACTTCACTGCCCAGGTGCAGGCCCGGAGTCTGCGCACCCGCCACGGCCACCGGTTCGTCCGGGTGCACGCTCAGACCTGCGCTGAAGCGCTTCTCGAAAAGGCCGGCCAGGCGCTGGGTGCTTTCACGCAACGTGCCGTGAAACGTACTCAACTGGTCGGCCAGCAATCGGGCTTCACTGGCCAGGTGCTCTTCGCGGGTCGCGAGGTTGGCCGTGTCCAGCGAGCGCAAGGCGAACAGGGTGCTGCCACTGATGACAATCGCCAGAATAACGGCGAGCGCAAGTCCAAGCTGTGAGGCGATCCGTGCACGAGGTTGAGACATGACAGCTCCTGGCCGAGTGACCGGATCTTTCTTGATCGGCTGTTCGGCAAAATTTCTAACAATGGGAATTGCGTCGAACCCCCACGAAGGTTCCATCTGCAGATTTTCGGCGGCAAACCTGAATACTTGAGTAGCCTGCCCGGATATGGCACAACGCCTCTTTTGCGGGGGCTCTATCGATTCAGCGCAAGTGCTCGACATCCGGCAACTTCATCGCCAGGGCTTCCCCTTGCAGGAAATCGCTGAGACGGCGCAAACGTTCACCTCCGGGGCGTGTTTTCGGCCAGACGAGGTAATAATTCTCACCACTGGCGACGGCGGTCGGCCACGGCAAACTCAGACGTCCCTGAGCCACATCCTCGGCCACCATCAGCAGATCGCCCATCGACACGCCATAACCCCGGGCGGCAGCAATCATCCCCAGTTCAAGCGTGTCGAACACCTGCCCGCCCTTCAGCGACACCTGATCGGTCAGCCCCATGCGTTCCAACCAGTTGCGCCAGTCTCGCCGGTCCGGCGTAGGGTGCAGCAGTTCGGCATTGGCCAGGCGCGCAACGTCCCACGGTTGATCCTTCAGAAGATTCGGCGCGCCCACTGGAATCAGCTCCTCGGGGAACAGGAAACTGGCTTCCCAGTCCGGCGGAAAATGCCCGTTGCTGAGGATCACGGCGCAATCGAACGGCTCATGGTTGAAGTCCACCGAGTCGACGTCCATCCAGGCGCTGGTCAGTTGCACCTCGTTGCCCGGTTGCAGATGGCGAAACCGGCTGAGCCGCGCCAGCAACCAACGCATGGTCAGGGTGGACGGGGCTTTCATGCGCAGAATGTCATCCTCGGCGCGCAAGGTATTGCAGGCGCGTTCGAGTGCCGTGAAGCCTTCGCGAATGCCCGGCAGGATCAGCCGCGCCGACTCAGTCAGTTGCAGATTGCGCCCGCTGCGGTGAAACAGCCGACAGGCAAAGTGCTCTTCGAGCGTACGAATGTGTCGACTGACGGCACTCTGCGTAATCGACAATTCTTCAGCGGCGCGGGTAAACGAGCTATGCCGCGCCGCCGCTTCGAATGCGCGAAGGGCATAAAGGGGAGGAAGACGACGGGACATTCGGAAAGCTCCTATAGCGCAATCGAGTCAACTTATCAGAAATTCTCCAGGATGAGTTTTATTCATGCCACCCATCCTTTTTATCCCTTTGTGCAAACCCCGCAGAGCGCCGAGAATCGACGCTTTCCTGTTCTCTTGGACCATCGAGCGTGATGACCATGCAGCATCCAGCGCATATTGAACTCTGGGCCATCCTGCGGCTGGCGGGGCCGTTGATTGCCTCGCAGTTGGCGCACATGCTGATGGTCCTCACCGACACCTTGATGATGGCGCGCCTGAGTCCGGAGGCACTGGCCGGCGGCGGGCTCGGCGCGGCAACGTATTCGTTTGTGTCGATCTTTTGCATCGGCGTCATCGCGGCGGTTGGCACCCTGGTGGCGATCCGTCAGGGTGCGGGTGATATCGTCGGCGCGGCGCGGCTGACCCAGGCCGGATTGTGGCTGGCGTGGTTGATGGCCCTGGTGGCCGGGTTGCTGCTATGGAATCTCAAACCGGTTTTGCTGCTGTTCGGCCAGACCGAAACCAACGTCCAGTCGGCCGGACAGTTCCTGCTGATCCTGCCGTTCGCACTGCCCGGTTTCCTGAGCTTCATGGCCCTGCGCGGTTTCACCAGCGCCATTGGCCGGGCGACGCCGGTGATGGTTATCAGCCTTGGCGGCGCGGTGGCCAACTTCGTCCTCAACTATGCGTTGATCACCGGGATGTTCGGCCTGCCGAAAATGGGTCTGGTGGGCATCGGTCTGGTCACGGCGATTGTCGCCAACCTTATGGCGCTGGCGTTGGCGCTGCACATTCGGCGGCATCCGGCGTACGACGCGTATCCGTTGCGCCAGGGTTTGTCGCGGTCTGACCGGCAGTATCTGAGAGAGCTGTGGCGCCTGGGCCTGCCGATTGGCGGCACCTACGCAGTGGAAGTCGGGCTGTTTGCCTTCGCCGCGCTGTGCATGGGCACCATGGGCAGTACGCAACTGGGCGCGCACCAGATCGCGCTGCAGATTGTTTCGGTGGCATTCATGATTCCGGCGGGGCTTTCCTATGCGATCACCATGCGCATCGGCCAGCATTACGGCGCCGGGCAGCTGCTGGACGCGCGACTGGCCGGACGGGTCGGGATCGCGTTTGGCGCGGCGGCAATGCTCGGCTTCGCGATGGTCTTCTGGCTGCTACCGAATCAGTTGATCGGCCTGTTCCTGGACCACAACGACCCGGCCTTCCGCCCCGTCATCGAACTGGCTGTAAGCCTGCTGGCGGTAGCGGCGTGGTTCGAGCTGTTCGACGGTACGCAAACCATCGCCATGGGTTGCATTCGCGGGCTCAAGGACGCCAAGACCACGTTCCTGGTCGGACTGGGTTGCTATTGGCTGATTGGCGTGCCTGCCGCATGGTGGATGGCCTTCCATTTGAACTGGGGACCGACGGGCGTCTGGTGGGGGTTGGCACTGGGATTGGCGTGCGCGGCGGTGAGCCTGACGCTGGCGTTTGAGTGGAAGATGAAGCGGATGATTCGGCGGGAGCCGTCATCGCCGCGTTTCGAAGTCGCCCAGCCGGATTGAGATCCCTGTGGGAGCGGGCTTGCTCCCACATTTTGTCCGTGTTTAAACCACGACTTCCAGTGCAGGCTGCTGACTACTGTCGAACCTCAAATATTCAACCAGCTCCGTCAACGGTAACGGCTTGCTGATCAGATACCCTTGCACCTGATCGCAGCCAAAGCCGCGCAACAGGTCCATCTGCTCAATCGTTTCGACACCTTCGGCGACTACCTCGAGATTGAGGTTGTGCGCCAGATTGATCATCGCGTGGACCAGTTTGCGATTCTCTTCGCGCCCCTCCATCCCGCCGACGAAACTCTTGTCGACCTTCAACAAGGCAATCGGCAGGCTGTTGAGGTGCACGAAGGAGGAGAAGCCGGTGCCGAAGTCATCGAGGGAGAAGCGCACGCCCAAGCGCCCGAGGGCATCCATGGTCTGCTTCACCAGATCGCTGCGACGCATGACCGCCGTTTCGGTCAGTTCGAATTCCAGCCATTGCGCCTCGACGCCGCGCTCGGCAATCAGCCGGCTCAGGGTCGACAACAACTGGCTGTCCTGAAACTGCCGGAACGACAGGTTGATTGCCATGTGCAATGCCGGCAAACCCAGTTCGCGCAGCGCCTGCATGTCGCGCAACGCGCGGGAAATGACCCAGTAGCCGAGCGGCACGATCAAACCGCTTTGCTCGGCCAGTGGCACGAACTCGCTCGGCGGCAGCAAGCCACGTTCGGCATGACGCCAGCGCACCAGGGCTTCGAGGCCGACGATCTGGCCGTCTTCGAGGTTCAGGCGTGGCTGGTAATGCAGTTCCAGCTCATCGCGGCGCAACGCCCGGCGCAGCTCGCTTTCGAGGTCGGCGATGCTGCGGGCATTGCGGTTGATGCGTTCGTTGAAGATGTGAAAAGTGCAGCCTTGAGTGCTCTTGGCTTGCTGCATGGCGATGTGCGCGTGCCACATCAACGGGTCGGCGCCCGCCTGGGCGCGGGCATGGGCGATGCCCAGGCTGGAACCGATCAACAGGCTTTCACCGTCGACCCAATAAGGCTCGGCCAGCGCTTCGGTGATGCGTTCCGCCATCCATTCGGCGCGTTGCGGCGCGCGGCGGGTGTCGATCAACAGGGCGAACTCATCGCTGCCCAGCCGCGCCAATTGATCGCCCGCCTCGAGCTGGCTTTTCAGCCGTGCGACCACTTGCAGAATCAACCGGTCGCCGGCCTGGTGGCCGAGGGCGTCGTTGGCATGGCGGAAGTTGTCGAGGTCCAGGTGACCGAGGGCCAGGCCACGGCCCTCGTTTTCCGCCAGTCGTGCGGCCAGCAAGGTCTGGAAACCCTGGCGGTTGGCGATGCCGGTCAGCGGGTCTTGTTCGGCCAGGCGCTGCAGGGTGTTTTCCAACACGCCGCGCTCACGCACATGACGCAGGCAGCGGCGCAACATGCCGGAATCGAGATGATCGCGCACCAACCAGTCGCTCACGCCATCGGGCGGCAACAGCGGTTCGTGCTCGAGCAGCAACACCGTCGGCAAATTGCAACGGCCCGCCCCCGGCTGAAGGGCCGGGATCGTCAATAACACCGCGCTGCGGTTGTCATCGAACAGAGCGCTGACCGATTCCCAGCTCGGAGCGCTGATGAGCACGACCGAGCTCCCCATCGGAGCCAGACACTCGCGCAACAACGCTGCCCACGCCGGCTCTTCGGCCAGTAGCAGCAAACGCAAGGGTTCGACAGGCGTAGACAAGCTAGCTCCCTAGACTCTGCAATGATGTAGGCGGCGGGCATTATGCCGTGCCGATAACCAATGACCAAATGACATCAGTTATCAAAAGAGATCTTTGTATCCGGAATTACGAACATTAGTCGCAAATTCATCGCGCATCCTGCGTGAAAGTAACAAAACCGGCAAATATAGATAGCGTGTTGCGTCACAAGTCGGAGAGAGCAGCACAATTCGCTGAGCCTGTTAAAATGCCGGCCCATTTCGTGACTGACTCCTGAATTTACGTATGTCCCGACTCAATCCCCGGCAGCAAGAAGCCGTGAGCTACGTCGGCGGCCCTCTTTTGGTGCTCGCCGGCGCAGGCTCCGGCAAGACCAGTGTGATCACGCGCAAGATCGCGCATCTGATCCAGAACTGCGGCATTCGCGCCCAGTACATCGTCGCCATGACCTTTACCAACAAGGCCGCGCGCGAGATGAAGGAACGGGTCGGCACCCTGCTCAAGGGCGGCGAAGGCCGTGGCCTGACGGTGTGCACCTTCCACAACCTGGGCCTGAACATCATCCGCAAGGAACACGTGCGGCTGGGCTATAAACCGGGCTTCTCGATCTTCGACGAGACCGATGTCAAAGCCCTGATGACCGACATCATGCAGAAGGAATACTCGGGCGACGACGGCGTCGACGAGATCAAGAACATGATCGGTTCGTGGAAAAACGACCTGATCCTGCCGCCCGAAGCCTTGGAAAACGCGCGCAATCCCAAGGAACAGACCGCCGCCATCGTTTACACCCACTATCAGCGCACGCTCAAGGCGTTCAACGCGGTGGATTTCGACGACCTGATCCTGCTGCCGGTGAAACTGTTCCAGGAACACGCCGACATCCTCGAAAAGTGGCAGAACAAAGTCCGCTACCTGCTGGTGGACGAATACCAGGACACCAACGCCAGCCAGTATTTGCTGGTGAAGTTGCTGATCGGCACGCGCAACCAGTTCACCGTGGTCGGCGACGACGACCAGTCGATCTACGCCTGGCGCGGCGCCCGCCCGGAAAACCTGATGCTGCTCAAGGACGATTACCCGTCCCTGAAAGTCGTCATGCTGGAGCAGAACTATCGCTCCACCAGCCGCATCCTGCGCTGCGCCAACGTGCTGATCTCGAACAACCCGCATGAGTTCGAAAAGCAACTGTGGAGCGAGATGGGCCACGGCGACGAGATCCGCGTGATCCGCTGCCGCAACGAAGACGCCGAAGCCGAGCGCGTGGCGGTAGAACTGCTGACCCTGCACTTGCGCACCGACCGGCCCTACAGCGATTTCGCGATTCTGTATCGCGGTAACTATCAGGCCAAACTGATCGAGCTGAAGCTGCAGCACCACCAGATTCCGTATCGCCTGTCCGGCGGCAACAGCTTCTTCGGACGTCAGGAAGTGAAAGACCTGATGGCCTACTTCCGCCTGATCGTGAACCCGGATGACGACAACGCCTTCTTGCGTGTGATCAACGTCCCACGCCGGGAGATTGGTTCGACTACGCTGGAAAAGCTCGGCAACTACGCCACCGAACGCAAGATCTCGATGTACGCCGCTACCGACGAAATCGGTCTGGGCGAGCATCTCGACACGCGCTTCACCGATCGCCTGTCGCGCTTCAAGCGTTTCATGGACAAGGTCCGCGAGCAGTGTGCCGGCGAAGACCCGATCTCGGCGCTGCGCAGCATGGTCATGGACATCGACTACGAGAACTGGCTGCGCACCAACAGCTCCAGCGACAAGGCCGCCGACTACCGCATGGGTAACGTCTGGTTCCTGATCGAAGCGTTGAAGAACACCCTGGAGAAAGACGAAGAAGGCGAGATGACCGTCGAGGACGCCATCGGCAAACTCGTCCTGCGCGACATGCTGGAACGTCAGCAGGAAGAGGAAGACGGCGCCGAAGGCGTGCAGATGATGACCTTGCACGCCTCCAAGGGTCTGGAGTTTCCTTACGTGTTCATCATGGGCATGGAAGAGGAAATCCTCCCGCACCGTTCCAGCATCGAAGCCGACACCATCGAAGAAGAACGCCGCCTGGCCTACGTCGGGATTACCCGCGCGCGTCAAACGCTGGCGTTCACCTTCGCGGCCAAGCGTAAGCAATACGGCGAGATCATCGACTGCGCGCCCAGCCGCTTCCTCGATGAACTGCCGCCGGACGATCTGGCTTGGGAAGGCACCGACGACACGCCGGTGGAAGTCAAAGCCGTTCGCGGCAATACCGCATTGGCGGATATACGCGCGATGTTAAAGCGCTAGAATTGAGCACTTTTTAACCGAACACTTTTTGACAAGCTAGGCGCACATGGCGCCAGTAGAGGAACGCTTCATGGAAGCACTGCACCAGAAAATTCGCGAACAAGGCATCGTGCTTTCCGATCAGGTCCTGAAGGTCGACGCCTTTTTGAACCACCAGATCGACCCGGCGCTGATGAAGCTGATCGGCGACGAGTTCGCCGCGCTGTTCAAGGACTCGGGCATCACCAAGATCGTCACCATCGAAGCCTCGGGCATCGCCCCGGCGATCATGACCGGTCTGAACCTGGGCGTGCCGGTGATTTTTGCGCGCAAGCATCAGTCCCTGACCCTGACTGAGAACCTGCTGTCGGCGACCGTTTACTCGTTCACCAAGCAGACCGAAAGCACCGTGGCCATCTCCCCGCGCCACCTGACCAGCAGCGACCGCGTGCTGATCATTGATGACTTTCTGGCCAATGGTAAGGCGTCGCAGGCGCTGATCTCGATCATCAAACAGGCCGGCGCGACCGTGGCGGGTCTGGGGATCGTGATCGAGAAGTCGTTCCAGGGTGGACGTGCGGAACTGGATGCGCAGGGTTATCGGGTCGAGTCGCTGGCGCGGGTGCAGTCGCTGGCCGGTGGCGTCGTGACCTTCATCGAATAAAGCCACACCGCAAAACCCCTGTGGGAGCGGGCTTGCTCGCGAAGGGGCCGTGTCAGTCGACATCATCGGTGACTGACACGGCCTCTTCGCGAGCAAGCCCGCTCCCACATTTGATCTCCGTTGGCTGTTATTGCTCGGTGGCCTTGAGGCCGGAGAGCAACAGTCGCTGAAACAAATCCTCTTTCAATCCTTCCGGGTTGGTCAGCTGCATCCGCTCCAGATGTTCAGGAAACGTTGCCGGCTCAGGCGCATCCAGCGCAGCCTTGCCCAACTCCAGAATCTCCGTCAGCTTGAACTTGCTCTTCAGCCAGTTCAGCGCCCGCAACAAATCCCGCTCCTCAGCGGTGAAATCACACCCCAGTGGATACTCCGGAAACAACTGCGGATGTCGCGCCTGAATCGCCTGCAAACGTTCCGGGCTGTTGTCGGCAAAACGCGGATCAAGACGGAAATTCTTCGGCAATTTACCAATGTTCTGCGCCTGCTCGATCAACCCCGACTGGAAGCGTGAATCGCTGATATTCAGCAACGCCTCGATCACTGCCGCATCAGTCTTGCCGCGCAAATCGGCGATGCCGTACTCGGTGACCACGATGTCCCGCAAATGCCGCGGGATCGTGCAATGGCCGTATTCCCAGACGATGTTGGAACTGACTTCCCCGCCCGACTCGCGCCAGCTTCGTAGCAGCAGAATCGAACGTGCGCCTTCCAGCGCATGGCCTTGGGCGACGAAGTTGTATTGCCCGCCGACGCCGCTGAGCACCCGCCCGTCTTCGAGCTGATCGGCCACGCCGGCACCGAGCAACGTCATGGTGAACACCGTGTTGATAAAGCGCGCATCGAGACGCTGCAAACGCTTGAGTTCTTCCTGACCGTAAAGCTCGTTGATGTAACTGATGCGGGTCATGTTGAACTCGAGCCGCTTGCTTTGCGGCAACTCACGAAGGCGCTCGTAGAAACTGCGCGGCCCGAGGAAGAAACCGCCGTGCACGCTGATGCCGTCGGTTTGCGCGGCCTCGTCCAGCGTGCCGGCATTCGCCTGTTGCTGGGTTAGCACGTCCGGGTAGACCTTGCGCCGCACGATGCCGGCGTCAGCCAGTACCAGCAGACCGTTGACGAACATTTCACTGCAACCATAAAGGCCTTGGGCGAACGGTTCGATGCCCCCCTCGCGTTCGATCAGTTGCGCCCACTGGCTGAGATTCACGTCTGCGAGCAAGGCCTTGTAACCCGTATTGTCCGCCTGCCGCGCCAGCAACGCGGCGGTCAGCGCATCGCCCATGGCGCCGATGCCAATCTGCAAAGTCCCGCCGTCGCGCACCAGCGTGCTGGCGTGCAGGCCGATGAAGTGATCCTGGAAGCCCACCGGCATGTTCGGCGTGGAGAACAGCGTGGTGTTGTCTTTCTCGTCGATGAGCAGGTCGAAGGTGTCGATGCCGATTTCGGCGTCGCCCGGCATGTACGGCAAGTCGTTGTGCACCTGGCCCACGAGCAGGATTGTCTCTCCCGCCGCCCGGCGTTTGGCGATCATCGGGAACAGGTCGAGGGTGATGTCCGGGTTGCAGCTCAGGCTCAGTCGATCGGGATGCTCGCTGTGGCTGGCGACCAGTTGCGCGACCAGGTTCAAACCGGCTGCGTTGATGTCCCGCGCTGCGTGGCTGTAGTTGCTGCTCACGTAATCCTGCTGCGCGGATACGCTATGGAGCAAGCTGCCGGGCTGCATGAAGAATTGCTGAATGTGGATGTTGGACGGCAGGTTGTCCTTGTGCAGGCCTGCGAGGAAATCCAGTTCCGGATAGTCACCGAAGACCCGTTCGATGAAGGGCTCAAGGAAGCGTTTTTGCAAACCGTCGCCCAATGAAGGTCGGCCGAGACACAGCGCGGTATAGATCGTCAGCTGCCGCTCGGGCAGTTGCGCAACGCGTTGATACAGCGCGTTGACGAAATGGTTGGGTTTGCCCAGACCGAGGGGCAGGCCCATGTGGATATGCGCCGGCAAACGTGCCAACACATCATCGACCGCTTGCTCGATAGAACACAGCTGCACCATCTGATCCTCCCTTACATTCCGTGAACTGGGGTTGGACCGAGCTTGCCGCGTCTTTGCTGCAATGAACAGCCCGTTAATGCCAGCCCGCCGCCGCTGTCCCCTGTAGGAGCGAGCTTGCTCGCGAAGAATCTGAAGGCTCCGTGGGGTGTCAGGCTCGCCGCGTCATCGTTGACGACCATCGCGAGCGAGCTCGCTCCTACAGGGTGGGCAGTGGTGTTTATCGAATCACAGGCACAAAAAAGCCGCTCGTAAGCGGCATTTTTGCTGGAGATGATGGCTTATTTCAAGCCGGACATCTTCTGGATAGCGCCTTTGAGATCGGCGTCAGCACAATCAGCGCAGGTGCCTTTTGGAGGCATCGCATTGACGCCGGAGATCGCCTTCGCGAGCAGACCGTCAAGGCCGCCTTCTTTCTTGGCGCGCTCGCCCCAAGCGGCGGCATCACCGATTTTCGGCGCGCCCAACAGGCCAGTGCCGTGGCAAGCGTTGCAATGTTTTGCAATCACTGAGTCAGGCGTCTTGGCATCACCGCCGCCCGCCGAAGCAGCGACTTCCATACCTTTGCACTCTTTACCCGTCACACAGACCTGGCCGACCGGCTCAAGGCGTTTCGCAATGTCGTCGTTGGTCGCAGCTTGAGCGCTGACAGCCCATAGGGCCAATACGGTTGCTGGTACGGCCAGCATTTTCATAATTAGGTTCACGCGTTCACCCTCAATGGTGGCTAGTCACGCCTACGGCCACGGTTCGCAGGCGGGCGCAAGTATAGCGGTAAGCCCGCCGCACTGAAACAACCCCAAAGTCGAAGGGGTCTTGTTGCGCGGCGGGAAAACCCTTCGGGTGTCGCTGCCGTGCTGGCAGGACGCCTCTTCCCTTAGAAATTCGCGGGCGTGGCTGCGCTGATTAGTCGCGCCGGCGCATCGAACGGATTACGGAAACGGTGCGGCTTGGTACTTTCAAAGTAGTAGCTATCGCCGGCTTCGAGTACAAAAGTTTCCAGCCCGACCACCAGTTCCAGCCGACCTTCCAGCAGAATCCCGGTTTCCTCGCCCTCATGGGTGAGCATCTCGTCACCGGTGTCGGCGCCAGGCGGGTAGATTTCATTGAGGAAAGCGATGGCGCGGCTCGGGTGCGCCCGGCCGACCAGCTTCATGGTCACGGCACCATCGGAAATATCGATCAGCTCGTTAGCCTTGTAGACGATCTGAGTCGGTTTTTCCTGCAGGATCTCTTCGGAAAAGAACTCGACCATGGACATGGGTATCCCGCCCAGTACCTTGCGCAGCGAACTGATCGAGGGACTGACGCTGTTCTTCTCGATCATCGAAATGGTGCTGTTGGTGACGCCCGCGCGTTTGGCGAGTTCACGCTGCGAAAGACCTTTGAGCTTACGGATGGATTGCAGTCGTTCACCGACGTCCAAGCTTGCGCCTCCAGGATTCAGGTTGTAGGAATATTGAGCGTTATCATGGCGACAGCGTTCAGTATTTACAACACTTTGACCTGAATCCCGTTCGGCGAGGCGACTTTCGGCGCGCAGCGTTTTGACCTAAGCCCCGGAATAGAGCAGCGGCACCCGGCGCAGGTTGCAGAAGATCTGATAAGGAATCGTGTCCGCAGCCGCCGCAACGTCGCTGGCGAGGATGTTTTTACCCCACAACTCGACGGTGGAACCGAGGCCGGCTTGCGGCACATCGGTCAAATCAACACAGAGCATGTCCATCGACACCCGGCCAATCAACTGGCTGCGCTGACCGGCCACCAGCACCGGCGTACCGGTCGGCGCGTGACGCGGGTAGCCATCGGCGTAACCCATGGCCACCACCCCCACACGCATCGGTTTTTGGGTGATGAATCTGGCGCCGTAACCGATCGGCTCGCCGGCCGGCAGTTCACGCACGCAAATCACTTTCGATTCCAGGGTCATCACCGGTTGCAGGCGGGACGCTACGGCGTTGGCCTCTTCGAACGGCGTGGCACCAAAGAGCATGATGCCCGGGCGCACCCAGTCGCTTGGAATCTGCGGCCAACCGAGCACCGCCGGTGAGTTGCGCAAGCTGATCTCGGCGGACAAACCCTGGCGTGCCGCTTCAAACACCGCCACTTGCTCGGCGCTGGCTTGACTGTGCAGCTCATCGGCGCGGGCGAAGTGGCTCATCAGCACGATCTTCGCGACCTTGCCGCTGGCCAGCAGCCGTTGATAGGCCACCTGGTAATCCTTTGGATGCAGGCCGACCCGGTGCATGCCGGAATCAAGTTTGAGCCAGACCGTGATCGGCTTGCTCAGTGCGGCTGTCTCGATGGCTTCGAGCTGCCACAGCGAATGCACTACGCACCAGAAATCATGCTCGACGATCAGCGCCAACTCATCGGCTTCGAAAAAGCCTTCCAGCAGCAACACCGGCGCCCGAATGCCCGCGGCGCGCAGTTCCAGCGCTTCTTCAATGCACGCCACGGCAAACCCGTCCGCCTCGGCTTCCAGCGCCTGGGCGCAACGCACCGCGCCATGGCCGTAGGCATCGGCCTTGATCACCGCGAGGGCTTTGACCCCGGTGAGTTCACGGGCGATCTGGTAGTTGTGGCGCAGGGCTTGAAGGTCGATCAGGGCACGGGCTGGACGCATGGCGGCAGGCTTCTAGGCGGTCTCGGGAATAAAAACCGGCACTGGCTGACGGCGTTAACCGCCAACAGCACCGGGAGAGGGATCTTTCTGAAAAGCTTATGGCAGAGCGGCGACAACCGACAGCTCGACCAGGATATCCGGTTCGCACAGCTTCGATTCAACCGTCGCACGGGCCGGGGCGACGCCTTTTGGCAGCCACGTATCCCACACCGCGTTCATGCCTTCGAAGTGCGCGTCGATGTCTTTCAGGTAAATCGTCACCGACAGCAAATGGTGCTTGTCGGTCCCGGCCAGATCGAGCAAACGCTCGATGTTGGCGAGGGTTTCACGGGTCTGCTGTTCAATCCCGGCGCTCATGTCGTCGCCAACCTGTCCGGCCAGATACACAGTGCCGTTGTGGCTGACAATCTGGCTCATGCGCTCATTGGTGAGCTGGCGCTGGATTACCATGTTTTGCAGACTCCTGAATTTTGTTGCCATAGCGAGAAATATCGAGGCCTTCGGCGCTGATCTGCGGCGTTTTCTTCGCCATCAAGTCAGCCAGCAAACGACCGGAGCCACAGGCCATGGTCCAGCCGAGCGTGCCGTGACCGGTGTTCAGGAACAGATTCTTGAACGGCGTGGCGCCAACGATTGGCGTGCCGTCCGGCGTGGTCGGACGCAGACCGGTCCAGAAACTGGCCTGGGCCAGATCGCCGCCCTGAGGATAAAGGTCGTTGACGATCATCTCCAGGGTTTCGCGCCGACGCGGGTTCAGCGACAGGTCAAAACCGGCTATTTCAGCCATGCCGCCAACGCGGATGCGGTTGTCGAAACGGGTGATCGCGACCTTGTAGGTCTCGTCGAGAATGGTCGAGGTCGGGGCCATCGCCGGGTTGGTGATCGGCACGGTCAGGGAGTAACCCTTGAGCGGATACACCGGGGCGCGGATACCCAGCGGCTTGAGCAACTGCGGCGAGTAGCTGCCGAGCGCCAGAACGTAGCGGTCAGCGGTTTCCAGCTTGCCGTCGATCCACACACCGTTGATGCGATCACCAGCGTAGTCGAGCTTCTGAATGTCTTGGCCGAAGCGGAATTCCACACCCAGTTTCACCGCCATTTCGGCCAGGCGGGTGGTGAACATCTGGCAGTCGCCGGTCTGGTCGTTCGGCAGGCGCAGGGCACCGGCGAGGATGTCGGTGACGCTGGCCAGGGCCGGCTCAACGCGGGCAATGCCTTCGCGGTCGAGCAGTTCGAACGGCACGCCGGACTCTTTCAGCACGGCGATATCTTTCGCGGCGCCATCGAGTTGAGCCTGGGTGCGGAACAGTTGGGTCGTACCGAGGCTGCGACCTTCATAGGCAATGCCGGTTTCGGCGCGCAATTCATCGAGGCAGTCACGGCTGTATTCGGACAGACGGACCATGCGCTCCTTGTTCACCGCGTAACGGCTGGCGGTGCAGTTGCGCAGCATCTGCGCCATCCACAGGTATTGGTCGATGTCGGCGGTGGCCTTGATCGCCAGCGGCGCGTGGCGCTGCAACAGCCACTTGATGGCCTTGAGCGGCACGCCCGGCGCGGCCCACGGCGAGGCATAACCCGGCGATACCTGCCCAGCGTTGGCGAAACTGGTCTCCATGGCCGCAGCCGGCTGACGGTCCACCACCACCACTTCGAACCCGGCACGCGCCAGATAATAAGCACTGGTGGTGCCGATGACGCCGCTACCCAAGACCATAACGCGCATTTTCATATCCCTCATCGCGGCGTGCCGCTGACGTTTTGTAGTTCAGACCGTAGATGTGGGCAGTTTAAAAAAGATTAGCCAGTGCTTTTCACTATATAAGCACCTATATTTGGCGAGAATTCTCGGCAAAAACGCTTTTCACGGAGGCGCATCCCCTATGCGTACCAACACTCAGACCAAACGTGAGCTGGACAAGATCGACCGCAACATCCTGCGGATCCTGCAGGCGGACGGGCGCATCTCCTTCACGGAGCTTGGGGAAAAGGTCGGGCTCTCGACCACGCCTTGCACCGAGCGGGTTCGGCGACTGGAACGCGAAGGGATCATCATGGGCTACAACGCCCGGCTGAATCCGCAGCACCTCAAGGGCAGTCTGCTGGTGTTCGTCGAGATCAGCCTGGACTACAAGTCCGGCGATACTTTCGAAGAGTTCCGACGCGCGGTGCTAAAACTGCCCCATGTGCTGGAATGCCATTTGGTGTCAGGGGATTTTGACTATCTGGTGAAGGCGCGGATTTCCGAGATGGCCTCGTACCGCAAGCTGCTGGGCGACATTCTGCTCAAGCTGCCGCATGTGCGGGAATCCAAGAGCTATATCGTGATGGAAGAGGTGAAGGAGAGTTTGAGTTTGCCGATTCCGGATTGAGGGTTTGTCTCAGAGGAATTGTTGTCTGGGCGGGCGCTTTCGCGAGCAAGCCCGCTCCCACATTGGATCTCTGTTGTACACAAAACCAAGCCCACTGAAGATCTACTGTGGGAGCGGGCTTGCTCGCGAATGAAGGCGACTCGGTCTCTCCTTAGACGAGCACCTGCCGAGTTGAAGCCATGTACTCATGAATCTGCTTCTCGACCCGCGGATGAATCAGCTCCACCGGCCGCCGCCCATTCGGGCACGGCAGGGTCTTGGTCGTACCAAACAACCGACAAATCAGCGGTCGCTCGTCATACACCGTGCAGCCGTTTGGCCCAAGATGAACGCAGTTGAGCTCGTCCATCGCCGCATCCTGCTCGGCGCGGGTCTTGCGCGGCAGTCGGGACATTTCTTCCGGCGAGGTCGTCACCGGCCCACAGCAGTCATGGCAACCGGGCACGCACTCGAACGAGGGAATCTGCTGTCGCAGCGTGCGAATTTTCTGACTGTTGCAACTCATCGAAGCGGTGACCCAAAGCGGACTGGAGCGGGATTCTGACGCAAAAGTCTCGATCCAGACAGCCACAACCGACCAGTGTTGCCCGTGCCGAAAGGTCCGGCTTATGCTCCGTCAAATTTTCCAGACACAAGAACCAGGATGACGCGCATGAATGCCCGTGCCCAGCACACCGCCTCCTATTACGCCGCCAGCAGCCTGCCGCAGCCCGATCATCCGGCGCTCACGGTCGATCTGGTGGCCGATGTGTGCGTGGTCGGCGGCGGGTTTTCCGGGTTGAACACGGCGCTCGAACTGGCCGAACGCGGCCTCAGCGTGGTGCTGCTCGAAGCGCACAAGATGGGCTGGGGCGCCAGTGGCCGTAATGGCGGGCAGCTGATTCGTGGCGTCGGCCATGGTCTCGATCAGTTCACCAACGTGATCGGCGCGGACGGCGTGCGTCAGATGAAACTCATGGGCCTGGAAGCGGTGGAAATCGTCCGACAACGGGTCGAGCGTTTTCAGATCCCTTGCGACCTGACCTGGGGTTACTGCGATCTGGCCAACAAACCCCGCGATCTGGAAGGCTTCGCCGAAGACGCCGAAGAACTGCGCAGCCTCGGTTACCGCTACGAAACCCGATTGCTGCAAGCCCATGAAATGCACTCGGTGGTGGGTTCCGACCGCTACGTCGGCGGCCTGATCGACATGGGTTCGGGCCATTTGCATCCACTGAACCTGGCACTGGGCGAAGCTGCCGCCGCGCAACAACTGGGCGCCAAGCTGTTCGAACAGTCGGCGGTGACCCGCATCGATTACGGTCCGGAGGTGAAGGTCCATACGGCTCAAGGCTCGGTTCGCGCCAAGACGCTGGTACTGGGCTGCAATGCCTACCTCAACCAGCTCAACCCGGAGCTCAGCGGCAAGGTGTTGCCCGCCGGCAGCTACATCATCGCCACCGAACCCTTGAGCGAAGAGCTGGCTCACGCGTTGCTGCCGCAGAACATGGCGGTGTGTGATCAGCGGGTCGCGCTGGATTACTACCGGCTCTCGGCGGATCGTCGCTTGCTGTTCGGTGGCGCCTGCCACTATTCAGGACGCGACCCGAAGGACATCGCCGCGTACATGCGGCCGAAGATGCTGGAGGTTTTTCCGCAACTGGGCGGGGTGAAAATCGATTATCAATGGGGCGGGATGATTGGTATCGGGGCTAACCGCCTGCCGCAGATCGGCCAGCTCAAGGACCAACCGAATGTGTATTACGCCCAGGCTTATTCAGGTCACGGGGTGAATGCCACGCATTTGGCGGGCAAGTTGCTGGCCGAGGCGATCTGTGGGCAGCAGAGTGGCGGGTTCGACCTGTTTGCCAAAGTGCCGCACATGACGTTTCCGGGTGGAAAGCATTTACGTTCGCCGTTGTTGGCGTTGGGGATGTTGTGGCATCGGTTTAAAGAGTTGGTCTGAGGAGTTTGTGGTGTTTTTGCGGACGCCTTCGCGAGCAAGCCCGCTCCCACATTTGATCGTCGTCGAACACAAAATCTGTGCTCGCTGAAGACCTAATGTGGGAGCGGGCTTGCTCGCGAATGGATCTAACGAACACCGCAAATCTCAGATCCGCCAAAAAGACTTCAACCCCTCCTCCCTAGCCTGTTCAAGACTCAACCCGACATCCCTCAATTGCTCCGGCGTCAACTCCAGCAACGCCTTGCGCGTGTGCAGGCGATGCCAGAACAGACCCCAACGGCCCAGGCCGGACGGCGCGTTGCGCATGAACGCCTCGCGCGCACCGTTTTTTTGCCCTGCCGCCAGTTCCTGACTGCGTAACGTCAGCCGCACATCGCTCAAGCCGTTCATTTTGATTGCTCCTGTTTACTTGGGTAGCCAGAGCTTTCATGATGCGTGGGCGGCGAAAAGCATTACAGATTCAACTTGATAGTATTAATTCCATACAGATTTCGCGTTTAGCCTCTGAATGACAATTTTTTGCCCGATCTGTACTGGTTAACCGAATCATCCACATCGAGACTGCGTCATGACCCTTTACGTCAACCTCGCCGAATTGCTCGGTACGCGGATCGAACAGGGCTTCTATCGCCCCGGTGACCGACTGCCGTCGGTGCGGGCATTGAGTGTCGAGCACGGCGTCAGTCTGAGTACGGTTCAACAAGCCTATCGGGTGTTGGAAGACAGCGGCCTGGCGATGCCGAAACCCAAGTCCGGCTACTTCGTTCCCGTCAGTCGCGATCTGCCGGAATTGCCGGCGATCGGCCGCCCGGCGCAGCGCCCGGTGGATATTTCGCAGTGGGATCAAGTGCTGGAACTGATCCGCGCGGTGCCGCGCAAGGATGTGGTGCAACTGGGCCGCGGCATGCCGGACATCACCACGCCGACCATGAAACCGTTGCTGCGCAACCTTGCACGCATCAGCCGGCGGCAGGACATGCCCGGCCTGTATTACGACAACATTCATGGCACCCTCGAACTGCGCGAGCAAATCGCTCGCCTGATGCTGGATTCCGGATGCCAACTGACGGCCAACGACCTGGTGATCACCACCGGCTGCCACGAAGCGCTGTCCACCAGCATCCGCGCCATCTGCGATCCGGGCGACATCGTCGCCGTGGATTCGCCAAGCTTTCACGGCGCGATGCAAACGCTCAAGGGCCTGAACATGAAGGCCCTGGAAATTCCCACCGACCCGCTGACCGGGATCAGCCTCGATGCGCTGGAACTGGCCTTGGAACAATGGCCGATCAAGGCCATACAGTTGACCCCCAACTGCAACAACCCGCTGGGCTACATCATGCCGGAATCGCGCAAACGCGCGTTGTTGACGCTCGCACAGCGTTTCGACGTGGCGATCATCGAGGACGATGTGTATGGCGAACTGGCCTACAACTACCCACGACCGCGCACGATCAAATCCTTCGACGAAGACGGCCGCGTCCTGCTCTGCAGTTCGTTCTCCAAAACACTGGCGCCGGGCTTGCGGATCGGTTGGGTTGCTCCGGGCCGCTATCTGGAGCGGGTGCTGCACATGAAATACATCAGCACTGGCTCCACTGCGCCGCAACCGCAGATTGCCATCGCCGAATTCCTCAAGGCCGGTCACTTCGAACCTCATTTGCGGCGGATGCGCACGCAATACCAGCGTAATCGCGACATGATGATCGATTGGGTCAGCCGTTATTTCCCCGCCGGCACCCGTGCCAGTCGGCCGCAAGGCAGCTTCATGCTCTGGGTCGAACTGCCTGACGGCTTCGACACCCTGAAACTGAACCGCGCCTTGCACGACCAAGGCGTACAGATTGCCGTCGGCAGCATCTTTTCCGCCTCGGGCAAATACCGTAACTGTCTGCGAATGAACTACGCTGCCAAACCAACAGCACAGATCGAAGAAGCGGTGCGCAAGGTCGGCGCCGCGGCAATCAAACTGCTGGCGGAAAATGACAGCTTCACCGACTGACTTTTAGCCGCAATTCAGCGTCCATATGGCAACACCCGCCGCCAATCGGAACGATCCTAAGTGAGAATCAGACAGCCCCTGCTCGCTCTTCTGCTACTCGCCTCGCTTCTGAGCGGTTGCGCCAGCTTCGATGTTCAGCGCGAACCGAGTCAGGCGCTGCCCGCCAGTGACTCGGCATTCGGTCGCTCGATTCAGGCTCAGGCTGCACCACACGAGGGAAAATCCGGATTTCGTTTGTTGTCCAACAGCAGCGAAGCTTTTACCGCTCGCGCCGAATTGATCCGCAACGCCCAAAGCAGCCTCGACTTGCAGTATTACATCGTCCACGACGGCATCAGCACGCGTCTGCTGGTCGAAGAGTTGCTAAAGGCTGCCGACCGCGGCGTGCGGGTGAGGATCTTGCTCGATGACACCACCAGCGATGGTCTTGACTGGATCATCGGCACCCTGGCGGCGCATCCACAGATCCAGATTCGGCTGTTCAACCCGCTGCACCTGGGCCGTTCCACAGGCGTGACGCGAACCATGGGCCGGTTGTTCAACCTGTCGCTGCAACACCGGCGCATGCACAACAAGCTGTGGCTGGCGGACAACAGCGCCGCCATCGTCGGTGGTCGCAACCTGGGGGACGAATACTATGATGCCGAGACCAACCTGAATTTCACCGACATCGACATGCTTGGCGTCGGGCCGGTGGCCGAGCAGCTCGGGCACAGCTTCGATCAGTACTGGAACAGCGCGCTGAGCAAACCGATCGACGAATTCCTCTCGAGCAAACCGACGCAAAAGGATCTGCAAAATACCCGGACACGCCTGGAAGAATCCCTGGAAGAGACGCGCAAACAGAATCACGCGTTGTACAAACAACTGATGACCTTCACCACCCATCCACGCATGGATATCTGGCGCCGGGAGTTGATTTGGGCCTGGAGCCAGGCCTTATGGGATGCCCCGAGCAAGGTCCTGTCGAAGGGTGAACCTGACCCTCACTTGCTGCTGACCACGCAATTGGCGCCCGCGCTCACGGGCGTCAGCAAAGAGCTGGTCATGGTCTCGGCCTACTTTGTTCCGGGTCAGTCGGGGCTGGTGTACCTGACCGGTCGCGCCGACGCCGGGGTCTCCGTCAGCCTGTTGACCAACTCACTGGAGGCTACCGATGTGCCGGCGGTGCACGGCGGTTATGCGCCCTATCGCAGGGCGCTGCTGGAACATGGCGTGAAGCTGTACGAATTGCGCCGCCAACCCGGCGATGAAGGTGGTAGCGGACCGGGTTTTTACAGCAAGTCTTCCCGCGGGTCCGGCTCCGACTCAAGCCTGCACAGCAAGGCGATAATCTTCGATCAGCAAAAATCCTTTATCGGCTCGTTCAACTTTGACCCGCGCTCGGTGCTGTGGAACACCGAAGTCGGGGTGCTGGTCGACAGCCCCGAACTTGCCGCGTACGTACAAAAAGCCGCGCTGGAAGGTATGGCTCCGCCGGTGAGTTATCAGGTGAAACTGGAAAACGACCGGATCGTCTGGGTGACCGAGGACGACGGCAAAATGCACACGCTGACCAAGGAACCGGGCAGTTTGTGGCGCCGTTTCAATTCCTGGTTCAGTACGGCGGTTGGCCTGGAACGGATGTTGTAACCCTTGTGGGAGCGGGCTTGCTCGCGAACGCGGTGAGTCATCCGACGATGATGTCGACTGACCCACCGCTTTCGCGAGCAAGTCGAATCGTCGCACCGCCGCTCCCACAGGTGCAGGTGGTTGGCTGGCAGTTCGGCGTCAGGCTGGCTCGGCGACCGTGCCGAAAGCGCCTTGGCGCGACAGCAGGATTACCAATCCGAACGCACCAGCCGCCATCAACAGTGGCAAGGCGTGCCCGCTGATCCACTGACTACCGGCGCCAGCCGCCAACGGTCCGACCAGGCAACCGATCCCCCACAACTGCGCAATATGCGCATTGGCCCGCACCAGCGCATCGTCGCGATAACGTTCGCCGATCAGGATCAGTGACAAGGTGAACAACCCCCCGGCACTGGCGCCGAACAGCACCCACAACGGCCAGATCAGCAACGTGTCGATCAGCATCGGAATCGCCAGGCTCGAGAGCATCAACACCACGGCGCAACCGGTGAACAACGTGCGTCGCGACAGGCGATCCGCCAGCGCGCCAATCGGCAGTTGCAGCAAGGCATCACCGACCACCACGGTGCTGACCATCGCCAAGGCAATTTCCGTGGTGAAGCCCTGACGCAGGCAATAGACCGGCAATAACGTGAGGATCATCGCTTCGAACGCCGCAAACAGCGCCACGCCCCAGGCAATCGCCGGCAAACCTCGGCAGAAGCCCCACAAGTCGCTGAAGGTCACGCTGCAGGCTTCACTGGTCGGTGCGCCGCTGCGGCCCAGCAACAGGAACGGCGCCAGCGTGAGCAAACCGACGCCGACCCAGAATCCATAATCGTGTTCGGTGCCCAGAACCCCCAACAGCAACGGCCCGGCCAACTGACTCAGCGCATAACTGCTGCCATACAACGCCACCAGTCGTCCGCGCCATTGCTCGACCACCAACTGGTTGATCCAGCTTTCGCCGAGGATGAAAACCAGAGTGAGGATCACTCCGATCATCAGACGCAACACCAGCCACACCGGATAGCTCGGCAACAGCGCCAGCAAACCGATGGACGCCGCCCCGGCCCACAGGCACAGGCGCATCAGATTGGCCGTGCCGAGTCGCGCCGCCAGATGGCTGGAAATCTTCGCGCCCAACAGCACGCCAATCGCCGGCATCGCGGCCATGACGCCAATCGCAAACGAGCCGTAACCCCAGCCTTCCAGGCGAAACGACACCAGCGGCATGCTGACACCCAGGGCCAGGCCGACACTCAAGACAGACGCCAACACGGCGAAATAAGTCGCCCAACGCATGTTCCACGCTCCTGTGGATTGTTATTTTTTTACAGGCGGCACAAAGCAAATGTGGGAGCGGGCTTGCTCGCGAAGAGGCCATCACATCCAACATCATCGTTGGCTGTTACGGCGCCTTCGCGAGCAAGCCCGCTCCCACAAGGGATCTGCGTCGTTCAGGAGCCCGGATTAAAAACGGGCTCCTTCACTGGCTTACAACTTGATCCAGGTCGCCTTCAGCTCGGTGTACTTGTCGAACGCATGCAGCGACTTGTCGCGACCGTTGCCCGACTGCTTGAAGCCACCGAACGGTGCGGTCATGTCGCCGCCGTCGTACTGATTGACCCACACACTACCGGCACGCAGCGCCCGGGCGGTCAGGTGAGCCTTCGAGATGTCCTTGGTCCACACCGCAGCGGCGAGGCCGTACGGCGTGTCGTTGGCAATCGCGATGGCTTCTTCGGCAGTGTCGAAAGCGATGACCGACAGGACCGGGCCAAAGATTTCTTCCTGGGCGATTTTCATCGCGTTGCTGACGCCGTCGAAAATCGTTGGCTCAACGTAGGTGCCACCGGTTTCCTGAAGCGTGCGCTTGCCGCCCGCAACCAGTTTGGCGCCATCGGCGTGACCGGATTCGATGTAGGACAGCACGGTGTTCATCTGCTGGGTGTCCACCAGCGCGCCAACGTTGGTCGCCGGATCCAGCGGGTTGCCCGGCTTCCAGGTTTTCAGGGCCTCGATCACCAGCGGCAGGAAGGAATCCTTGATCGAACGCTCGACCAGCAGACGCGACCCGGCGGTGCACACTTCGCCCTGGTTGAAGGCGATGGCCCCGGCGGCGGCTTCAGCGGCCGCTTGCAGGTCCGGCGCATCGGCGAACACGATGTTCGGGCTCTTGCCGCCGGCTTCGAGCCAGACGCGCTTCATGTTCGACTCGCCGGAGTAGATCAGCAGTTGCTTGGCGATCTTGGTCGAACCGGTGAACACCAGCGTGTCGACATCGTTGTGCAGGGCCAGGGCCTTGCCGACGGTGTGGCCGTAGCCCGGCAACACGTTCAGCACGCCTTTCGGGATACCCGCTTCAACGGCCAGCGCAGCGATGCGGATGGCGGTCAGCGGCGATTTTTCAGACGGTTTGAGGATCACCGAGTTACCGGTGGACAGCGCCGGGCCGAGTTTCCAGCAGGCCATCATCAGCGGGAAGTTCCACGGCACGATAGCGCCGACAACGCCGACCGGCTCGCGAGTGACCAGACCCAACTGATCGTGCGGGGTCGCCGCGACTTCGTCGTAGATCTTGTCGATGGCTTCACCGCTCCAGCTCAAGGCTTGCGCCGCGCCAGGAACGTCGATGTACAGGGAATCGCTGATCGGCTTGCCCATGTCCAGAGTTTCAAGCAGGGCCAGCTCCTCGGCGTGCTGTTTCAGCAGGCTGGCGAAACGAATCATGGTGGCTTTACGCTTGGTCGGCGCCAATCGCGACCAGGCGCCGGAATTGAACGTGGCGCGAGCGTTTTCAACAGCGCGCTGGGCGTCGGCGGTATCACAGCTGGCAATCTTGCCCAGCAAACGGCCATCGACCGGACTGATGCACTCGAAAGTCTCGCTGGAGACGGCATCGGTGTATTCGCCATTGATGTAGGCGCGGCCTTCGATCTTCAGATCGCGAGCCCGTTGTTCCCAATCGGCACGAGTCAGGGTGGTCATTCGAGTGTCCTCCTCTTATTGAATACGAGCGCCCCGCGTTCTTCGCGGACGTCCCCAGGAATTCTGCCCGGCCAGCCTGCATTTCGGCCCAAGGCAACCGCCACCCTAAACCAGTGGCCGGGGTTGTATCAATATATTTGACATAAGGTCGGCAAACAGCCTTGCGGTGTTCATTTTAATAAACATAGACTTTGGGCTTTCCAGCACCTTTCCAGCCACTCGCGCCGCAATCACGAGGGATTACAACAATGAGCATCCAGAATATCGTCGACTTCAGCCAGGCCACTACCGAGCCCGAGCGCTACAGGCCGGATCAGGCCAAAATCCTCAAGGGCGACCCCGAGCAAGTGGTTTACAACCACTACAACAGTCCTTGCGGCCAGTTGAATGCCGGGGTTTGGGAAGGCGCAGTCGGTCAGTGGCATGTGAACTTCACCGAGCATGAGTACTGCGAAATCGTTCAGGGTGTTTCCGTACTGCGCGACAACGACGGCAACAGCAAAACCGTGCGCGCAGGTGATCGCTTCGTAATACCGGCCGGGTTCAGAGGCACTTGGGAAGTGCTGGAGCCGTGCCGCAAGATTTATGTGGCGTTTGAACAGAAGGCCTGACGCGACTCCTCACACGATAAAAAGGCCCGTCTCTCGCGATTCGGGCCTTTTTCGTTGAACGGCCTTTTAAACCGAACGACATACATAGTTACCGCACGCAGTCGCTGGCCATCGCGGATGCTGGCCCGAGTCTCGAAAGAGAACCTCGACCTCATCATTCACAAGGAAGCGAATTAACATGAGAAAGTTTTTCACCCGTCGCCTGCTGACAGGCCTCACCCTCGCAGCCACCCTGACGACGGCGCATGCCGACGAATCATCGCAGCAATGCAACGCGCAGTGGACAGCGGATTTCATCGGCCAATATCTGACACAGGCAATCAAGGAGCAGGCGCGCGTGGAGGCACGTGCGGCGAAGGTCGTGGTCAACTTGCTCAATCAGCAGTTTGAGCCCAACCGCCTGCGAATTGTCACTGAAGGCTATAAGATTATTAGAATCTACTGCGGCTGACCCTCAGGCTTCGCCAACAAAAAAGGCCCGTATCTCGCGATACGGGCCTTTTTCGTAAGAGGGAAAAATCAATTACTTGATTTTGCCTTCTTTGTAGATCACGTGCTTGCGAACAACCGGATCAAATTTCTTGATCTCGATTTTGTCCGGGGTAGTACGCTTGTTCTTGTCGGTAGTGTAGAAGTGACCAGTACCGGCGCTCGAAATCAAACGAATCAATTCACGCATGATTAGCTCCCTTAGATCTTGCCGGCTTTGCGGATTTCGGCCAGCACGACAGTGATGCCACGCTTGTCGATGATACGCATGCCTTTGGCAGATACGCGCAGACGCACGAAACGTTTCTCTTCTTCAACCCAGAAGCGGTGATGCTGCAGGTTCGGCAGGAAACGACGACGGGTTTTGTTGTTTGCGTGGGAAATGTTATTCCCAGTCACCGGACCCTTACCGGTAACTTGACATACTCTCGACATGCCTCAGCCCTCTAAAACCACATGCCCAACCCGGCATGGGTTGGCCGCTTAATCTCTCAGTCATTTGGCGCCAGGCGCCGCGTTTCTTTAGAGGTCTTACCGGCTACACCTACAAGTGAAGGAACCGGGCCCCTAGAAAAGAGCGCTGCTTTATACCAGAAAGACTCGAGAGCAACAACATTCCGTGTGCACAGACTTGATAAAAACCCCGTTTTTCTGGCTCCGAGCGCCTTGGATAAAGGCTATCGTCGATAAAGACCGCTCGTCGCAGAAAATCGGCCAACCGGCCAATCCGGGGTTTTCCTCAGGCAGCACGCACCGAAAACAATCGCACATAGTCCCCTTAAAATGAAAAAGGGGATAGTCATTTGCAAAAGAGCCCACTAGGGTAAGACTTTTCCAGACTGCACTTGCAGATGGGCCTTCGATCTGTAAAGGAATCCGACCATGCGCCTCGCTGCCCTACCGCTGTTGCTTGCCCCGCTTCTGCTGAGCCCATTGGCCCAGGCCGCCGCCCTGAGCGTCTGCACCGAGGCCAGCCCGGAAGGGTTCGACGTGGTGCAATACAACTCGCTGACCACCACCAACGCCTCGGCCGACGTGCTGATGAACCGCCTGGTGGACTTCGACACGGCCAGCGGCAAAGTGGTCGCCGGGCTCGCGGACAGCTGGGAGGTCACGCCCGACGGCCTGACCTACGTGTTCAAGCTGCATCCGCAGGTGAAATTCCACCGTACGGAGTATTTCAGCCCGACACGCGACCTGACCGCCGAAGACGTGAAATTCAGCTTCGACCGCATGCTCGACCCGGCAAATCCTTGGCACAAAGTGGCGCAGAGCGGCTTCCCGCACGCGCAGTCGATGCAGTTGCCGGCGCTGATAAAGAAGATCGACGCGCTTGACCCGCTGACCGTGCGCTTCACCCTCGATCATCCGGACTCGACCTTCCTGCCGACGCTGAGCATGGGCTTCGCCTCGATATACTCCGCCGAGTACGCCGACAAACTGCTGAAGGCCGGCACCCCGGAGAAGCTCAACAGCCAGCCGATCGGCAGCGGGCCGTTCGTGTTCACCCGATTCCAGAAAGATGCCTCGATTCGTTACAAGGCCAACCCGGATTATTTCCGTGGCAAGCCTTCGGTGGACCCGCTGATCTTCGCCATTACGCCGGACGCCAACGTGCGATTGCAGAAATTGCGCCGTAACGAGTGCCAGATCGCCCTTTCGCCCAAACCGCTGGACGTACAAGCCGCGCTGAAAGAGCCGACGCTGAAAGTGGAAAAGACCGACGCGTTCATGACCGCGTTCGTCGCCATCAACAGCCAGCATCCACCGCTCGACAAGCCGGAAGTGCGTCAAGCAATCAATCTCGCGTTCGACAAGGCCAGCTACGTCAAAGCCGTATTCGAAGACACCGCCGAGCCTGCCAACGGCCCGTACCCGCCCAACACCTGGAGTTATGCCAAAGGTTTGCCGGGCTACACGCACGACGTGGAGAAGGCCAAAGCTCTGATGGCGAAAGCCGGACTCAAGGACGGCTTCCAGACCACTATCTGGACCCGCCCTTCCGGTAGCCTGCTGAACCCTAATCCAAGCCTTGGCGCGCAGATGCTTCAATCGGATCTCGCGGAAATCGGCATTCAGGCCGAAATCCGTGTGATCGAATGGGGCGAAGTGATCCGCCGCGCCAAGGCCGGTGAACACGACCTGCTGTTCATGGGTTGGGCCGGCGACAACGGCGATCCGGACAACTTCCTCACGCC
The DNA here is from genome assembly GCF_059695695.1 of Pseudomonas sp. LBUM1670. Taxonomy (NCBI): domain Bacteria; kingdom Pseudomonadati; phylum Pseudomonadota; class Gammaproteobacteria; order Pseudomonadales; family Pseudomonadaceae; genus Pseudomonas; species Pseudomonas sp. LBUM1670. The sequence continues at coordinate 5,624,452 of NZ_CP166783.1, forward strand.
GCAATTTTCCTGCGCGGCGGTCAAGCCCGGCACCAACTTCGCCCGTTACTGCAACCAGGACCTGGACAAGCTGATCAGTGCCGGCAAGACCACCTCCGAGCAAGGCGTGCGTACCAAGCTTTATGAGCAGGCTCAGGCGCAGATCCAGCAGCAGGCGCTGTGGTTGCCGCTAGCGCACCCGACGGCCTTCGCGCTGATGCGCAAGGAAGTCGAGGGGTATTCGGTGAGCCCGTTTGGGCGTCAGGATTACTCCAGGGTCCACCTCAAGTAATCCGCCACACCACAAAACCTGTGGGAGCGGGCTTGCTCGCGAAAGCGGCGTGTCAGGCAATATTGATGGCGACTGACACTCCCTCTTCGCGAGCAAGCCCGCTCCAACAATGGGTTCGCGTTCGTCCTCCCGTCACATCCACCCATACTCAGCCATCGACAGCGGATCGCCGTCGCCGATGATGAAGTGGTCGAGTATTCGCACATCGATCAGGTCCAGCGCCTCTTGGAGGCGCTTGGTCAATTTTCGATCGGCTTGGCTGGGGTCGGGATTGCCTGACGGATGGTTGTGGCAAAGGATCAAAGCTGCGGCGTTATGGGCCAAAGCGCGCTTGACCACCTGACGCGGGTAAACGCTGGTGCAGTCGATTGAGCCACGAAATAGTGATTCAAACGCCAGTACTCGATGCTTCGAGTCCAGAAACAGGCAGCCAAATACCTCATGAGGCTCGTGTCGCAGCATCGACTTGAGGTAATCACGCACGACCAGCGGATTCTCCAACACTGAGCTGTGGCGCAAGCGCTCAGCCAGATGCCGACGGGCCATTTCCAACACTGCCTGCAATTGAGCGAATTTCGCCGGGCCGAGCCCTAACTGTTTGCTGAATGTTTGTTGATCAGCCTCCATCAGCGAACGCAGGCTGCCAAATTGACTCAACAAATGTCGCGCCAGGTCTACGGCGCTTTTACCGGAGACACCGGTTCGTAAAAATATCGCCAGCAGTTCGGCGTCCGAAAGGCTCGCCGCCCCCAACTCCAGTAACCTCTCCCGCGGCCGCTCCGCCGCTGGCCAATTCCGAATACTCATAGCACCTCCCTGTCTGTGGGCGCCGCTGTTCCGTAGCGGTCGCTGTGATATCGTAGCCCATCTTTTTTGCGAGCGATTTCACTCCTGGGGAGGGGGTATCGCCACGCAGTCATCCACGAAATGAAAGGCAGACCTATGCAGCGGCTGTATCGGAAACGCATCGTTCTGGGCGTCGGCGGCGGCATTGCTGCCTACAAGAGCGCCGATCTGGTTCGCCGCCTGATCGACCAGGGCGCTGAAGTGCGCGTGGTCATGACCCGTGGCGGCAGCGAGTTCATCACCCCGCTGACCATGCAGGCCCTGTCTGGCCACCCGGTTCATCTGGACCTGCTGGACCCGGCGGCCGAAGCCGCGATGGGCCACATCGAACTGGCCAAATGGGCCGACATGGTGCTGATTGCGCCTGCGACTGCTGACCTGATCGCCCGTCTCGCCCAAGGCATCGCCGACGACCTGCTGACCACGCTGGTGCTGGCCACCGACGCCGTAGTCGCCGTTGCTCCGGCGATGAACCAGGCCATGTGGCGCGATCCCGCGACCCAGGCCAATCTGCAAACCCTTGAAAGCCGTAACATCAAAGCCTTCGGCCCGGCCTCCGGCAGCCAGGCCTGTGGCGATGTCGGCCTGGGCCGCATGCTCGAAGCCGTCGAACTCGCTCAATGCGCGGCAGACTGCTTCCAGCGTCAGGCGCTGACCGGCAAACATGTGCTCATCACCGCTGGCCCGACCCAGGAAAACATCGACCCGGTGCGCTACATCACCAACCACAGCTCCGGGAAAATGGGCTTTGCCCTGGCCGAAGCCGCCGTTGAAGCAGGCGCCCGCGTCACCTTGATTACCGGCCCGGTGCACCTGCCGACCCCGGATCGCGTTACCCGCATCGACGTGGTCAGCGCCCGCGACATGCTCGCTGCCTGCGAAGCCGCGATCCCTTGCGACCTGTTCATCGCTTCCGCAGCGGTCGCGGACTACCGCCCGGAAGTCGTCGCCCCACAGAAACTCAAGAAAGACCCTACGAACGGCGACGGCTTGTTGCTACAAATGGTGCGCAATCCAGACATCCTGGCCACCATCGCCACACGCCCCGACCGTCCGTTCAGTGTCGGTTTCGCCGCCGAGACCGAACACCTGCTCGATTACGCTGCGCGCAAGTTGAAAGACAAGAACCTCGATTTGATCGTCGCCAACGACGTCGCCAACCCGAGCATTGGCTTCAACAGCGAAGAAAACGCCTGCAGCGTCATCGACCGCGAGCTACACGCCACACTTTTCGCCCAGACCAGCAAGAGCAAAATCGCTCGCCAGCTGATCACTTTTATCGCCGAACGTCTGAACCAGGTTTAATTTACATGCACGCTTTGCAAGCCAAGATCCTCGACCCTCGCATCGGTACTGAATTCCCGTTGCCGCAATACGCCACCCCAGGTTCCGCCGGCCTCGACCTGCGCGCCATGCTGGAAAAAGACATCGTGATCAAGCCGGGTGAAACCGTGCTGATCCCGACCGGCCTGTCGGTCTACATTGGCGATCCGGGTTTGGCCGCGCTGATTCTGCCGCGCTCGGGCCTGGGCCATAAGCACGGCATCGTGCTGGGCAATCTGGTCGGCCTGATCGACTCCGATTACCAGGGTCCACTGATGGTGTCGTGCTGGAACCGTGGCCAGACCGATTTCAACATGGTGGTTGGCGAGCGTTTGGCTCAGCTGGTTTTGGTTCCAGTCGTTCAAGCGCACTTCGAGATGGTCGAAGAATTCGTTGAAACCGAACGTGGTGCTGGCGGTTTCGGGCATTCCGGCAGCCATTGATAGGGTTTCAGGCTGGGCGCCCTGCCTGGCCTGGCCTGTTTTCGGCATTTTCAGGATGAAATTGCACAGACGTCATCTGGAAGGTTTACCACTGAAAATCAAGGCGCTGGCCGGCCAAAAACTGGCTAGCGTTAGTGACATGGCCTTTTCGCACCACGAACTCTCTGCGGAAAACGCCGTCATACCCTTCAGTTTGAGCCAGCCGACGAGTTTTTCGCGGGCAGGTACAGCCACTTTCGAGATGGAGCATTCCCACAGATGAACACCCCGGCCCAAGTCGCACCCAAGTTCCCCGACAGTATTTTCCGCGCTTACGACATTCGCGGCACCGTCCCGGAATTCCTGAACGCTGAAACCGCTTACTGGCTCGGTCGCGCCATCGGCGCCCAGAGCCTGGCCCAGGGCGAACCGAACGTTTCCGTAGGCCGAGACGGTCGCCTGTCCGGCCCGGAACTGGTCGAACAACTGATCAAAGGCCTGGCCGACGCCGGTTGCCACGTCAGCGACGTCGGCCTGGTGCCAACGCCGGCGCTGTACTACGCCGCCAATGTGCTGGCCGGCAAATCGGGCGTGATGCTCACCGGCAGCCACAACCCGTCGAACTACAACGGCTTCAAGATCGTCATCGCTGGCGATACCTTGGCCAACGAACAGATCCAGGCCCTGCACGATCGCCTCAAGACCAACAACCTGAGCAGCGGCAAGGGCAGCATCACTCAGGTCGAAATCCTCGATCGCTACAACACTGAAATCGTCGAGGACATCAAACTCGCTCGTCGCCTCAAAGTCGTGGTCGATTGCGGCAATGGCGCGGCCGGCGTGATCGCTCCACAACTGATCGAAGCGCTGAACTGCGAAGTCATCCCGCTGTTCTGCGACGTCGACGGCAACTTCCCGAACCATCACCCGGACCCGGGCAAGCCTGAAAACCTTGTCGACCTGATCGCCAAGGTCAAGGAAACCAACGCAGACATCGGCCTGGCCTTCGACGGCGACGGCGACCGCGTTGGCGTGGTGACCAACACTGGCAGCATCGTCTACCCGGACCGCCTGCTGATGCTGTTCGCCCGTGACGTGGTGGCGCGCAACCCGGACGCGGAAATCATCTTCGACGTCAAATGCACCCGCCGCCTGACGCCGCTGATCAAGGAATACGGCGGTCGGCCGCTAATGTGGAAGACCGGTCACTCGTTGATCAAAAAGAAAATGAAACAGACCGGCGCCCTGTTGGCCGGCGAAATGAGCGGGCACATCTTCTTCAAGGAGCGCTGGTTCGGTTTCGACGACGGCATTTACAGCGCCGCACGGCTGCTGGAGATCCTCAGCAAGGAAAAATCCACCGCGGAAGAGCTGTTTGCGACCTTCCCGAACGATATTTCTACGCCGGAAATCAATATCCATGTGACCGAAGAGAGCAAATTCAGCATCATTGATGCACTGCACGACGCGAAGTGGGGCGAAGGCGCCGACCTGACCACTATCGACGGCGTGCGAGTCGACTACGCCAAAGGCTGGGGCCTGGTGCGCGCGTCCAACACCACACCGGTGCTGGTGCTGCGCTTCGAGGCCGATGACGAGGCTGAATTGCAGCGCATCAAGGACGTCTTCCATGTCCAGTTGAAGCGTGTTGCACCTGATCTCCAACTACCGTTCTGATTCACCCGGAGCCCTGAATGACCCTCGAACGCGAAGCCGCCGCCAACACCGCCAAGGTCCTGTCCGAAGCGTTGCCTTACATCCGCCGCTATGTCGGCAAGACGCTGGTGATCAAATACGGCGGCAACGCGATGGAAAGCGAGGAGCTGAAAACCGGCTTCGCCCGCGACATCGTGCTGATGAAAGCCGTCGGCATTAACCCGGTGGTGGTTCACGGCGGCGGCCCGCAAATCGGCGACCTGCTCAAGCGACTGTCGATCGAGAGCCACTTCATCGATGGCATGCGCGTGACGGATGCGCAGACCATGGACGTGGTGGAAATGGTCCTCGGCGGCCAGGTCAACAAGGACATCGTCAACCTGATCAACCGTCATGGCGGCAGCGCCATCGGCCTGACTGGTAAAGATGCCGAGCTGATTCGTGCGAAAAAGCTCACCGTGACCCGCCAGACGCCGGAGATGACCCAACCGGAAATCATCGACATCGGCCAGGTGGGCGAAGTGGTCGGGATCAACACCGACCTGCTGAACCTGTTGGTGAAAGGTGATTTCATTCCAGTGATCGCGCCAATTGGCGTCGGTGCCAATGGTGAGTCGTACAACATCAACGCTGACCTGGTGGCCGGTAAAGTGGCCGAAGCGCTGAAGGCTGAAAAGCTGATGTTGCTGACCAACATTGCCGGACTGATGGACAAGTCGGGCACCGTCCTGACGGGTCTGACGACTCAGCAAGTGGACGATCTGATCGCCGACGGCACCATCTACGGTGGCATGCTGCCGAAGATTCGTTGCGCGCTGGAAGCGGTTCAGGGCGGCGTGGGCAGTTCGTTGATCATTGATGGTCGGGTTCCGAATGCGATTCTGCTGGAGATCTTCACCGATACGGGTGTGGGTACGTTGATCAGCAATCGCAAGCGTCCTTAAGCGATAGCGCATACAAAAAGACCCCGCTCAGTTTGGCTGAGCGGGGTCTTTTTTCGCCTACGATCCTGTGGGAGCGGGCTTGCTCGCGAAAGCGCTGTATCAGTCAACGAAGATGCTGAATGGGATGGCCCATTCGCGAGCAAGCCCGCTCCCACAGGGGATCAGTGTCAGACGCCGAATTGGGCGCGGTAGGCTTCTACGGCTGGCAGGTGTTGCTTGAGCTGCGGATCATCCGCCAGGAACTCGAGCACCTGATTCAGCGAAACGATGCTGATCACCGGAATGCCGAAGTCCCGCTCCACTTCCTGGATCGCCGACAATTCGCCATTGCCACGCTCCTGGCGGTTCAGGGCGATCAGCACGCCCGCCGCCTTGGCGCCGTCCTGGGAAGCGATGATCTGCATCACTTCGCGAATGGCGGTGCCAGCGGTGATCACGTCGTCGATGATCAGCACATCGCCGGTCAATGGCGCGCCGACCAGGCTGCCACCTTCGCCGTGAGCCTTGGCCTCTTTGCGGTTGAAGCACCATGGCAGATCACGGTTGTGATGTTCAGCCAAAGCCACCGCAGTGGTTGCCGCCAACGGGATGCCTTTGTACGCCGGGCCAAACAATACGTCGAACGGGATGCCGCTCTCGACGATGGCTGCCGCGTAGAAACGACCCAGTTGCGCAAGTGCCGATCCGGAGTTGAAAAGGCCGGCATTGAAGAAGTAAGGACTGGTGCGTCCGGACTTCAGGGTGAACTCACCGAAGCGCAAAACGCCGCGATCGATGGCAAAACGAATGAAATCGCGCTGATACGCTTGCATGAAAAAAACCCCAAATACCACGGATTTAGCTAATTAGGTTGACGCCGTGTATCATACACGCACGCGATTTTTGGGGCCATTTATGCGGATCATCAGTGTGAACGTCAATGGTATTCAGGCTGCAGTGGAGCGAGGTTTGCTCAGTTGGCTGCAAGCACAGAATGCCGACGTCATCTGCCTGCAGGACACCCGCGCCTCCGCCTTTGAACTGGACGATCCAGCCTTCCAACTGGATGGCTACTTCCTTTATGCCTGCGAAGCCGAAGTTCCCGCCCAGGGTGGCGTGGCTTTGTATTCGCGGTTGCAACCGAAGGCAGTCATCAGCGGTCTCGGCTTCGAGACGGCCGACCGCTACGGGCGCTACCTGCAAGCCGATTTCGACAAGGTCAGCATCGCGACCTTGCTGCTCCCTTCGGGGCAGAACGGCGATGAAGACTTGAACCAGAAGTTCAAGCTAATGGACGACTTCGCCCGTTATCTGGATAAACAGCGGCGTAAACGTCGCGAGTACATTTACTGTGGCTCGCTGTACGTCGCGCAACAAAAGCTGGATATCAAGAACTGGCGCGACAGCCAGCAATCCCCGGGCTTCCTCGCGCCTGAACGCGCCTGGATGGACGAGATTGTCGGCAACATGGGCTACGTCGATGCCCTGCGCGAAGTCAGCCGTGAAGGTGATCAGTACAGCTGGTGGCCGGACAACGAACAGGCTGAGATGCTCAACCTGGGCTGGCGCTTCGATTACCAGATACTGACCCCGGGTCTGCGCCGCTTCGTACGCAGCGCGCGCCTGCCACGTCAGCCACGATTCTCGCAGCACGCACCGCTGATCGTGGACTACGACTGGACGCTGACTATCTAGCTGACCGGTTGACGAAAATGCCCGTATCGAAAGATACGGGCATTTTTCTTATGCGTCATACCTTCAAACAGCGGCGAAAAACGGTAGTGCCAAGTACAACTTGATCACGACGACATTAATGATGTCGATGAAGAAAGCCCCCACCATCGGCACCACTAGAAATGCTATCTGCGAAGGTCCGTAACGTTGCGTCACCGCTTGCATGTTAGCGATGGCAGTTGGCGTTGCACCCAGTCCAAAACCGCAGTGCCCTGCCGCCAGAACTGCAGCATCGTAGTTGCTGCCCATCATTCTGAATGTCACGAAAATCGCAAACAGGGCCATGACCAACGCTTGCACAGCCAGGATGATAAAGATCGGCAAAGCCAGTGCTGCCAGATCCCACAGCTTGAGCGACATCAGAGCGATCGCCAGAAACAGCGACAAACTGACATTCCCCAAAACGGAAACTTCACGCTCAAACACCTGATACAAGCCAAACGCTGAAAGCCCGTTCCGCAAAATCACACCCACGAACAAGACGCAAACGAACGTCGGCAACTCAAATGCGGTTCCGTGAAGCAGGCCATTCAGAAGAGAGCCTGCCATCAAGCTGACGGCGATTAGAGCGAGTGTTTCGATAAACGAAAAGGGTGTGATCGCGCGCTCTTTGTTTGGCTGCTCAAAGCCCTTTGGCAGCCGCGGCTTATCTTGCTGGCAGCCGGGTGTCTGAACACGTTTGATAAGCAGGCGAGCGACCGGACCACCAATCAACCCGCCCAGCACCAATCCAAACGTCGCAGAGGCCATGGCAAGCTCAGAGGCGGACGCCAGACCGAACTTCTCACTGAACGTCGCTCCCCAGGCAGCGCCTGTACCGTGACCGCCAGACAACGTAATCGAGCCCGTCAACAAGCCCATCAACGGATCGAGCCCCAAAGCCTTGGCGAGCCCGATGCCCATGGCATTCTGCACCACCAGAAGCCCGATGACCGCCAGGAGAAAAACCCCCACTACGCGCCCGCCTTTCTTCAGACTGGCGAAGTCCGCACTCAAGCCAATGGTGGCAAAAAACGCCAACATCAAGGGAGTTTGCAGTGAGGTGTCAAATCGGACTTCAAAATCAAGTCCCCGCAAAGCCAGGAGAAGCAGAGCAACCACCAGGCCGCCTGCTACAGGCTCAGGAATATTGTAGCTGCGTAAAAAACCGATTCGTGTGACCAGTCCGCGCCCCAGTAACAGTACTAAAGAGGCGGCCACAAGTGTTCCATAAAAATCGAGCTGAACCATTGGGATTATTCTTTGATATATATTCAGGGGCGAACTTTTTACCTGGACACGCCTCTTGAACAGGTTGATCTTCTCAACACTGATTTGCTTTAAATTCAAGGACCTTCAATGGTCTGAATATATCGAAATATTTCTGAAGGAATATTACTTGGGGCAACTTTATCAACCGCGAAGTCTCATTGCCAAGCACATAGGTGGTGCTGAGGCGAAGCAGTTGTGACTAGAAGTGTAAGAGCGATAGTTCGTCGCAAATACCGACGGCGGATGGTTATTGCTAATGGCAACGTTTGGGAAGTTAATTCAACTTCAAAAAAGCAAATGCCCCGACAAGTCAGGGCATTTGTTTTAACGCGTGGCGAACTGCATTTTCACACAGCTGTCGCTCCCACCAGGGAATCCAGCACTGATCGTTATTTGATCAACCGCCATGTGAACGGATACCGATAAGGCACCCCTTCATTGGCTTTCACCCCAGCGATGATCGTCAACACCAGCGCACCGATCGCCACCAGACCAAACAGGAAGAACCCGATGATCACCACCATCAGCAAGAAGCAGATAGTGGAGGCAATGGCGACGGTGATCTGAAAATTCAGCGCTTCCTTGCCCTGGGCATCGACAAACGGGTCCATCTCACGCTTCATCTGCCACAGAATCAGCGGGCCGATCAGTGTACCGAACGGAATCCAGATCCCCAGCAAGGCGGACAGGTGACAAAACATTGCCCATTGCCGAACCTCTTTGCTCGGGGTGGGAAGCAGCTCTTGCTCGTCACTCATAACGTCCTCCTTGTCTGGAGCGGGTCCGATCAGTCGGCCAGTGCAGCCTTTTGCAGTTCGAAAATCTCGGTCATGCCTTTCTTCGCCAATTCAAGCATGGCGGTCAGCTCTTCAGGCTGGAACGGCGCGCCTTCGGCAGTGCCCTGGACTTCGATGAAGCCGCCGGTGCTGGTCATCACCACGTTCAGGTCGGTCTCGGCAGCCGAGTCTTCCAGATAGTCGAGGTCAAGCACAGGCTCGCCCTGATACATGCCAACCGAAACAGCTGCGATCATTTGCTTGAGCGGGTCGCCGCCTTTCAGGCCGCCGCGCTTCTTGATCACTTTCAAGGCGTCGACCAGCGCAACCATGGCGCCGGTGATGGACGCGGTGCGAGTGCCGCCGTCAGCCTGGATCACGTCGCAGTCGACGTACAGGGTGACGTCGCCCAGCTTGGACATGTCCAGCGCAGCGCGCAGGGAACGACCGATCAGACGCTGGATTTCCAGGGTGCGACCACCTTGCTTGCCGCGGCTCGCTTCACGCTGGTTACGCTCGCCGGTGGCGCGCGGCAGCATGCCGTATTCAGCGGTCAACCAGCCTTGGCCCTGACCTTTGAGGAAACGCGGCACGCCGTTTTCGACGCTGACGGTGCAGATGACTTTGGTATCACCGAACTCGACCAGTACAGATCCCTCGGCGTGTTTGGTGTAGTTGCGGGTAATGCGGATCGAGCGGAGCTGATCGGCAGCGCGACCACTTGGACGTTTCATAGGGAATACCTGTACGGGGGACGGAAAACTGCCGAGCATTATAGAGCCGCGCGCCGAGCCTGGGCACTTCTAAAAAATCTGCCCGACGATTGAAGGCCCTGGCTTGAGCTTAGAACAGCGCTTAACCGACGGCCTGCAGCCCTTTGTCACACCGTGTGTTTGGGCGCATCCGCCCCACTGCGCTACAATCCTGCGCCTTTGCTGCCTGTCGGCTTTAATTCACAGATATCGGGTTCGCGAAACCTTTGGTAACGCAAACCTGAATTGCGAGGTACCTCCATGGTGCACAGCATGACCGCCTTCGCCCGCGTCGAAAAAGCCGGCGCCCAAGGCACCCTGAGCTGGGAACTGCGCTCGGTCAACAGCCGCTACCTGGAACCGCACCTGCGTCTGCCGGAGTCGTTTCGCGATCTCGAAGGCGCGGTCCGCGAAGCACTGCGTCAGGGCATCTCCCGAGGCAAACTCGAATGCACCCTGCGCTTCACCGAAGAAAACACCGATAAACCTCTGCAAGTAGATCGCGAGCGCGCAGCGCAATTGGTCGCTGCCGCAGAGACCATCGCCAGTCTGATCAAGAACCCGGCCGCGCTGAACCCGCTGGAAGTGCTGGCCTGGCCGGGCGTGTTGGTGGGCGATGCCACCGACCCGCAAGCCTTGAACGCCGAAGCACTGGCGCTGTTCAACGAAGGCCTGAAAGAACTCAAGGCCGGCCGCGAGCGTGAAGGCGCGGAGCTGGCGCGCTTGATCAACGATCGCCTGACGTCCATTGAAGAGGACGTGGTGACCCTGCGTGAACTGGTCCCGCAGATGCTCGCCACCCAGCGTCAGAAAGTCCTCGACCGCTTCGCCGACATGAAAGCCGAGATGGACCCGCAGCGCCTGGAACAGGAAATGGTCATGCTCGCTCAGAAGAGCGACGTTGCCGAAGAACTGGATCGCCTGAGCACTCACATCATCGAAGTTCGCCGGGTGCTCAAGTCCGGCGGCGCTGCCGGCCGGCGCCTCGACTTCCTGATGCAGGAACTCAACCGCGAAGCCAACACACTGGGCTCCAAAGCCTTCGACCCGCGCAGCACCCAAGCGGCGGTCAACCTCAAAGTGTTGATCGAGCAGATGCGCGAACAAGTGCAGAATATTGAGTAAGGCAAACCCGACATGACCCACAGCACCGGCACCCTGTACATCATTTCCGCCCCTTCGGGCGCGGGCAAGAGCAGCCTGGTCAAGGCCCTGACCGACGCTGATCAGGAGATCCGCGTCTCGATCTCCCACACCACCCGCGCCATGCGCCCCGGTGAAGTGAACGGCGTGAACTATCACTTCGTCGAACGCAGCGAGTTCGTGAAGATGATCGAGCATGGCGATTTCCTAGAGCGCGCCGAAGTCTTCGGCAATCTCTACGGCACTTCGCAAAGTCACCTGCAGCAGACCCTGGACGAAGGCCACGACCTGATTCTGGAAATCGACTGGCAGGGTGCAGAGCAGGTACGCAAGTTGATGCCCCAGGCCCGCTCGATCTTCATTCTGCCGCCGTCCCTGCAGGCCTTGCACCAGCGCCTGACCAATCGCGGTCAGGACAGCGACGAAATCATTGACGGCCGCATGCGTGAGGCCGTCAGCGAGATGAGCCACTACGTCGACTATGACTACTTGATCATCAACGACGATTTCGCCCATGCACTGCGCGATTTGCAGGCGATTTTCCGCGCCAATCAGCTTCATCAGAAGCGCCAGCAACAGCGTCACGGCAAACTTTTGGCTGAATTGCTCGGCTAAACAGCTCTTTCCAAAACCGCTGCAAGGGCTTTACATTGGCACTTGCAGCGCGTTGAAGGGCTTGGTCAAAAAATCAGCGCTTCCCTAATCGCTGGTGATTTTTTAAACTGTTGAGTCCGCTCGCCCACCCGGGCAGCGCGCATATTTGCATTCGCTCCGAGGAATACCATGGCCCGCGTAACCGTTGAAGACTGCCTGAACCACGTGGAAAACCGTTTTGAGCTGGTCATGCTGTCCACCAAGCGTGCCCGTCAACTGGCCACCGGCGGCAAAGAGCCATTGGTCCAGTGGGAAAACGACAAGCCTACCGTTGTAGCCCTGCGTGAAATCGCCGAAGGCCTGATGAGCTACGAGTTCATCGCCAACGCTGAAATCGTCGAAGACGAACCGCTGTTCGCAGCGTTCGAGGACGAGTCCAACGAGGCCGTCTAAGCCTATGCCTGGTCGACGTAGCACGGCGCGGGGTCACAGCGAACGGCAGGAGTTATCATGCCGAGCATAGACGCCCTCGCCGATCGCTTATCGACCTACCTCGGCAAGGACCAGGTCAATCTGGTCCGCCGAGCGTACTTCTACGCCGAACAAGCCCACGACGGCCAACGCCGCCGTAGCGGTGAGGCGTACGTCACGCATCCTCTTGCGGTGGCGAACATTCTTGCCGACATGCACATGGACCATCAGAGCTTGATGGCTGCGATGCTGCATGACGTGATCGAAGACACCGGTATTGCCAAGGAAGCGCTGCAAGCGCAGTTCGGCGAAACCGTGGCCGAACTGGTCGACGGGGTCAGCAAACTGACCCAGATGAACTTCGAGACCAAGGCCGAAGCACAAGCCGAAAACTTCCAGAAAATGGCCATGGCCATGGCGCGCGACATTCGCGTGATCCTGGTCAAACTCGCCGACCGCCTGCACAACATGCGCACGCTGGAAGTCCTGTCCGGCGAAAAGCGCCGGCGGATCGCCAAGGAAACCCTGGAAATCTATGCACCCATCGCCAACCGGCTGGGCATGCACGCCATCCGCATAGAATTCGAAGACCTCGGCTTCAAGGCCATGCACCCGATGCGTTCCGCGCGGATCAACCAGGCGGTCAAGCGCGCCCGGGGCAACCGCAAGGAAATCGTCAACAAGATCGAAGAATCCCTCAGCCACTGCCTGGCCATCGACGGCATTCAGGGCGAGGTCAGCGGTCGTCAGAAACACCTCTACGGCATCTACAAGAAAATGCGCGGCAAGCGTCGGGCCTTCAACGAGATCATGGACGTCTACGCGTTCCGGATCATTGTCGACAAGGTCGATACCTGCTACCGCGTGCTGGGTGCCGTACATAATTTGTACAAACCGTTGCCGGGACGCTTCAAGGATTACATCGCGATCCCCAAGGCCAACGGCTACCAGTCGCTGCACACCACGCTGTTCGGCATGCACGGCGTTCCGATCGAGATCCAGATCCGCACCCGTGAAATGGAAGAGATGGCCAACAATGGCATCGCCGCCCATTGGCTGTACAAATCCAGCGGCGACGAGCAGCCGAAAGGCACTCACGCCCGCGCCCGCCAGTGGGTCAAAGGCGTGCTGGAAATGCAGCAACGCGCCGGCAACTCACTGGAATTCATCGAGAGCGTGAAGATCGACCTGTTTCCGGATGAGGTCTACGTGTTCACGCCCAAAGGCCGGATCATGGAGTTGCCCAAAGGCTCCACGGCGGTCGACTTCGCTTACGCGGTGCACACCGACGTCGGCAACAGCTGCATTGCCTGTCGGATCAATCGTCGTCTCGCGCCGCTGTCCGAACCGCTGCAAAGCGGCTCCACGGTCGAGATCGTCAGCGCACCCGGCGCGCGGCCGAACCCGGCCTGGCTCAACTTCGTGGTCACCGGCAAGGCGCGGACGCATATACGCCATGCACTGAAACTGCAACGCCGCTCCGAATCCATCAACCTCGGCGAACGCCTGCTGAACAAGGTTCTCAATGGTTTCGACAGTGCCTTGGACAAAGTCCCGGCCGAGCGCGTCAAGGCGATGCTCACCGAGTACCGCCTCGAACTGATCGAAGACCTGCTCGAAGACATCGGCTTGGGCAATCGCATGGCTTATGTGGTCGCCCGTCGCCTGCTCGGCGAAGGCGAGCAGCTGCCGAGCGCGGAAGGTCCGCTGGCGATTCGCGGCACCGAAGGCCTCGTGCTTAGCTACGCCAAGTGCTGCACGCCGATCCCGGGCGACCCGATTGTCGGTCACCTGTCGGCGGGCAAAGGCATGGTCGTGCACCTGGACAACTGCCGCAACATCAGCGAAATCCGCCACAACCCGGAAAAATGCATCCAGCTCTCATGGGCCAAGGATGTCACCGGCGAATTCAACGTCGAGCTGCGCGTCGAGCTGGAACACCAGCGTGGCCTGATCGCGCTGCTGGCCAGCAGCGTCAACGCGGCCGATGGCAATATCGAGAAAATCAGCATGGACGAACGCGATGGTCGCATCAGCGTGGTCCAACTGGTGGTCAGCGTGCACGACCGCGTGCACCTGGCCCGCGTGATCAAGAAACTGCGCGCACTGACCGGGGTGATTCGCATCACCCGCATGCGCGCGTAAGCCACCTATTACAAGGAGTCATTCATGACCAAGACTGTTATCACCAGCGACAAGGCCCCGGCTGCCATCGGCACTTACTCCCAGGCGATCAAGGCTGGCAACACCGTTTACATGTCGGGTCAGATTCCTCTGGACCCAAAAACCATGGAACTGGTTGAAGGCTTCGAAGCCCAGACCGTCCAGGTGTTCGAGAACCTGAAAGCCGTGGCCGAAGCCGCTGGCGGTTCGTTCAAGGACATCGTCAAACTGAACATCTTCCTCACCGACCTGAGCCACTTCGCCAAGGTCAACGAGATCATGGGCAAGTATTTTGACCAGCCATACCCTGCCCGCGCCGCCATCGGCGTAGCCGCCCTGCCAAAGGGTTCGCAGGTTGAAATGGATGCCATTCTGGTCATCGAGTAATGCGTCCGGCGCAGCCTTTCGAGGCTGCGCCGATTCTGTCTTGAAAGGATTCCACCATGCGCCAAGCGCTAGCTCTCTCGCTGGTCGCCCTACTCTTGGGCGGATGTGCCAGCAACCCTGCCGACCGTGATATCAGCGGCACCTGGATCAATCAGGTGGCGATTGACGCTGCATCCAAAGGCGGCCCCCTGCGTGAAGCGCTCCAGGCCTATGGCCCGAACCTGGAATGGGACGTCAACACCAAGGCCGCTCAGGCCCGCTACACCAACGGTTTTGAAAATGTCGAAGGCAAGCTGCTGGGCGAAGAGTCCGACGCCTGGAAAGTCGACTTCTATGGCAGCTCCGGAAGTGAACTGAAGCGAGACGGCAAACAATTGAGCCAGGCCGCGACAGAGAACGAACCCGCCCAGGTCTTCGACCGCGCATTGATCCCGGTGCCGGATGGCGCACCGATGGGCGCCAGCTTCGAACGCGCACTGTATTCGGCCTACATGGGCGGTAGCTGGAAAGTCGTCAGCGGCCCCGGCGAAGGCAGCACCGTACAATTCCAGGCCGACGGCCAGGTGACCGGCCTGCCGGGTGCGGATCGCTATGCACTGTGTCTGGCGGGCGATTGCGCCTCGATGAGTGGCGGCAACGACAACATGTGGCTGCAACTCAACGGGCAAGGCAATGCATGGATCTTTACGCGCAAGGGTAAGGAGCTGGAAATTTTCCAGACTGTGAACACCGCCCTGGCGGACGAACAACCTCAGTTCACGCCGGGTGATCGCAAGTGGGTGCTGGAAAAGCAGTAACCCGGATCTAACAGCGAAGATCTAATGTGGGAGCGGGCTTGCTCGCGAAAGCGGTGTAACAGTCAACGATGATGTTGAATGTTATGGACCCTTCGCGAGCAAGCCCGCTCCCACATTTTGGTTTGCGGTGTCTGGAAGTCAGCTGCAGCCTTCAAGAATCGCGGCATAACCCTCGCGGAAACTCGGATACTTCGGCTTCCAGCCCAACGCCTTCGCCCGCGCATTGCTGCAACGCTTGCTCCCGGTGCGCCGCACGCTCGCATCCTCGGCCCATTCAGTCACGCCCAGATACTCACGCAACCAACCCACCACTTCGGCCAGCGGTGCAGGCGCATCGTCGACGCCGATGTAGACGTCATCCAGCGCCACACCACGCCGATCCGCTTCAAGCAGGCACGCCATCAACCCCGCAGCATCGTCGGCATGAATCCGATTGGCATACAACGGAGGATCGACCACCACGCGATAACCCCGACGAACCTGGGTCAGCAACCACTCACGACCCGGACCGTAAATGCCGGTCAAACGCACAACGCTCGCCGGGATCCCGCTATTGAGGGCGACCTGCTCGGCTTCAAGCATCACACGCCCTGAATAACCAGCCGCCACCGCCGGTGAAGTCTCGTCGACCCACTCGCCCTCCTGCTGGCCGTAAACGCTACTGCTGGAAACGAACAGCAGGCGATTGGGCACCTGCCCGTAGTCGTCCAGCCACTCAAGCACATGCTGCAAGCCCTGGACATAAGCGGCGCGGTAACCGGCTTCATCGTGATCGGTGGCGGCCGCGCAATACACCAGGTAATCCACCGCGCCGACCGGCCAGGTTTCCGGACAGTCCTTGTTGAACAAGTCGCCGGCAACACCTATCACGCCCTTGGGCAGGCGTGAGACGTCACGCCGCAGGCCATGAACCTCCCACCCTGCAGCGAGCAATTGTGTGGCCAGACGACTGCCGACATCACCGCAGCCGGCGATCAAAACAGATGGCGCGGACATCAGAAAACTCCTATCGGAAAGCCACAGACTAGCGCTGGCAATGGACGAGCGGCTAGCAATGAAGGAAAAAAAGATACTCTATTACTTCTGTTAACAAGAATTACTTGCAATAATGCCGACCACTTTTGTTCTCGGCCTTCGAGGCCTGGAAGAACATTTACCGTCTTTTTTTCTCAGGTCCGGCCAGCATGACACGCAATCAATTCCCCGCTTCGCCAACCAAACGACCTCGCGCCTGGAGCGCGGTGGCTGCCCTGCTGCTCAGCCTGATGCTGGCGCCAACCGCCGTATTCGCTGACGCACAAGCACCGGCCACCCCGGCTGCCGCCGCTGCGCCTGCTCCAGCCGCCCACGCCGCCGATCACGCTGCACCGGCTGCCGCCGACCCGACCCAAGCCGTAGACACCACTGCCGAAGACGCTCCTGAAGTTCTCGAAGCCGACAACACCCTGGGCATGGCCCATGACCTGTCGCCGTGGGGCATGTACCAGAACGCCGACATCATCGTGAAAATCGTGATGATCGGCCTGGCCATCGCGTCGATCATCACCTGGACCATCTGGATCGCCAAGGGCTTTGAGCTGATGGGCGCCAAGCGTCGTCTGCGCGCTGAAATCGTCCACCTGAAAAAAGCCACCACTCTTAAAGAAGCCAGCGCCTCTGCCACCAAGCCCGGCACCCTCGCCAACCTGCTGGTACACGATGCGCTGGAAGAAATGCGCCTGTCGACCAACAGCCGCGAAAAAGAAGGCATCAAGGAACGTGTCGCCTTCCGCCTCGAGCGCCTGGTTGCAGCGTGCGGCCGCAACATGAGCAGCGGCACCGGCGTGCTCGCCACCATCGGCTCCACCGCGCCGTTCGTGGGCTTGTTCGGCACCGTGTGGGGCATCATGAACAGCTTCATCGGCATCGCCAAAACCCAGACCACCAACCTCGCCGTCGTCGCTCCCGGCATCGCCGAAGCCCTGCTGGCCACAGCGCTGGGCCTGGTCGCTGCGATTCCAGCGGTCGTCATCTACAACGTGTTTGCCCGCTCCATTGCCGGTTACAAGGCGCAAGTGTCCGACGCCTCGGCAGAAGTCCTGTTGCTGGTCAGCCGCGACCTCGACCACCAGCCTGAGCGCAGCTCGCATCCGCACATGGTGAAAGTGGGGTAATCGGCCATGGGCCTGCATTTGAAAGAAGGCGCAGACGACGATCTGGCCGAGAACCACGAAATCAACGTCACGCCGTTCATCGACGTGATGCTGGTGCTGTTGATCATCTTCATGGTGGCTGCTCCGCTGGCCACCGTGGACATCAAGGTCGACCTGCCCGCCTCCAGCGCCAAACCGGCGCCGCGGCCGGAGAAGCCGGTGTTCCTCAGCGTCAAGGCTGACCAGCGCCTGTTCCTCGGCGAAGACGAAGTGAAAGCCGAAGCACTCGGTGCCACTCTGGACGCCAGGACCAAGGGCAAGAAAGACACGACGATCTTCTTCCAGGCCGACAAAGGCGTGGACTACGGCGACCTGATGAGCGTGATGGATAACCTGCGTTCCGCGGGCTACCTGAAGGTGGGTCTGGTCGGACTCGAGACGGCAGTCAAGAAATGATCACGACGCGCCATAAGCTGACGCGTTACAGCGGGAGCCTGGCCTTGGTGCTGGGTGTCCATGCGCTGGCCATTGCGCTGGCGATGAACTGGACCGCGCGGCCACCCATCGAGCTGCCGCCGCAGGCGATGATGGTCGAGCTGGCACCGGTTCCGGCCCCGCCACCGCCAGCACCGCCGAAGGTGATAACGCCACCACAGCCACCCGCTCCGGTGGAAGAACTGCCGATCCCGAAACTGGCCGAAGTGCCAAAGGCAGAAATCACCGTACCGAAACCGGTCAAACCCAAGCCGAAGCCTCAGCCGCCCAAGCCTGTGGAGAAAAAGCCGGAGCCGCCGAAGGAGAAGCCGGCCGAGGAAAAACCGAGCGACGCGCAACCGACCCAGGCACCGACGGAGAAATCCGCACAACCGGCACCGGGCCCATCGCCCGCGCAGCAGGCGGCCAAAGCCAGCTGGCAAGGGACGCTGCTCGCTCACCTGGCCAAGTACAAAAAGTACCCGGCCAGTGCTCAGGCACGGGGCAAGGAAGGTTTGAACCGCCTGCGCTTCGTGGTGGATGGCGAAGGCAACGTGTTGTCGTTCGAACTGGTGGGCCGCTCCGGCAACGCCGATCTGGACCGTGCCACCCTGGAAATGATCCGCCGCGCCCAGCCTCTGCCCAAGCCCCCGGCCGACATGCTGAACAACGGCTCCATCGAAATCGTTGCACCGTTTGTTTACTCGCTGGAACGCCGCCGTTAAAACACTGTAGATCCAATGTGGGAGCGGGCTTGCTCGCGAAAGCGGCGTGACAGTCACATCAATTTTGACTGATCCACCGCTTTCGCGAGCAAGCCCGCTCCCACAGGAGATCTTCAGCGAGCGAAATAGCTGCGACAAGGCACCGAAAGGTGCCTTTTGCTTATCCGCCGGCGGCATACCCGCATTGCCCGGTGTCACTCGACACGCTCTCTCTGATAACGTGCGTCTATCGTTTGCAGCCGGTATGCTTGGCCCGCAACTTCATGGACGCTCGCTATGACTCTTACAGAATTACGCTACATCGTTACCCTCGCCCAAGAGCAGCACTTCGGCCACGCAGCCGAGCGTTGCCACGTCAGTCAGCCGACCCTGTCGGTGGGCGTGAAAAAGCTTGAAGACGAACTCGGTGTGCTGATTTTCGAGCGCAGCAAGAGCGCCGTACGCCTGACCCCGGTCGGCGAAGGCATCGTGGCCCAGGCGCAAAAAGTCCTGGAGCAGGCCCAAGGCATCCGCGAACTGGCCCAGGCCGGCAAGAACCAGCTGACCGCCCCGCTGAAAGTCGGTGCGATCTACACCGTCGGCCCGTACCTGTTTCCGCACCTGATTCCGCAACTGCACCGGGTTGCCCCGCAGATGCCGTTGTACATCGAAGAAAACTTCACCCACGTGCTGCGCGACAAACTGCGCAACGGCGAACTCGACGCAATCATCATCGCCCTGCCGTTCAACGAAGCCGACGTGCTGACGCTGCAGCTCTACGACGAGCCGTTCTACGTTCTGATGCCGGCCCAGCACCCATGGACGCAAAAAGAATCCATCGACGCCGCCCTGCTCAACGACAAGAGCCTGCTGCTGCTCGGCGAGGGCCACTGCTTCCGCGATCAAGTGCTGGAAGCCTGCCCGACCCTGACCAAAGGCAACGACGGCGCCAAACACACCACGGTGGAGTCCAGCTCGCTGGAAACCATCCGTCACATGGTTGCGTCCGGCCTTGGTATCTCGATCCTGCCGCTGTCGGCCGTAGACAGCCATCACTACGCCCCCGGCGTGATTGAAGTGCGCCCACTGTCAGCGCCGGTGCCGTTCCGCACCGTGGCCATCGCCTGGCGTGCGAGCTTCCCGCGTCCGAAGGCGATTGAAATCCTCGCTGACTCCATTCGCCTGTGCTCGGTGGCCAAGCCGCCCGCGCCGGTGGCTGCGGCTTAAGTTGCTGTCATGACCGAGTTGTCGCAAGTGTCGGTAACGGCACTCAAAGGTGTCGGTGAAGCCATGGCCGAGAAACTGGCCAAGGTCGGCCTGGAGAATCTCCAGGACGTACTGTTCCACCTGCCGCTGCGTTATCAGGACCGCACCCGCGTGGTCCCGATCGGCCATTTGCGACCCGGACAGGACGCCGTGATTGAAGGCACCGTCAGCGGCGCCGACGTGGTCATGGGCCGTCGCCGCAGCCTCGTCGTGCGCTTGCAGGACGGCACCGGCGGACTCAGCCTGCGCTTCTACCATTTCAGCAACGCCCAGAAAGAAGGCCTCAAACGCGGCACGCGGATTCGCTGTTACGGCGAAGCGCGGCCCGGTGCATCGGGGCTGGAAATCTACCACCCGGAGTACCGCGCCCTCACCGGCGACGAGCCGCCTCCCGTGGATGAAACCCTGACGCCGGTCTACCCGCTCACCGAAGGCCTGACCCAACAACGCTTGCGCCAGTTGTGCATGCAAACCCTGACGATGCTCGGCCCGACCAGCCTGCCAGATTGGCTGCCGACCGAACTGGCGCGGGACTATCAACTCGCGCCACTGGCCGACGCAATCCGCTACCTGCATCACCCGCCCGCCGATGCCGACGTCGACGAACTCGCCCTCGGCCATCACTGGGCCCAGCACCGTCTGGCCTTTGAAGAACTGCTGACTCATCAACTGTCCCAGCAGCGCCTACGTGAAAGCATGCGTTCCCTGCGCGCGCCGGCGATGCCGAAAGCCACCCGATTGCCGGCCCAATACCTGGCCAATCTCGGCTTCAATCCGACTGGCGCCCAGCAACGCGTCGGCAATGAAATCGCCTACGACCTCAGCCAGCACGAACCGATGCTGCGCTTGATTCAGGGCGACGTCGGCGCCGGTAAAACCGTAGTCGCTGCCCTCGCCGCGCTTCAGGCTTTGGAAGCGGGTTATCAAGTCGCCTTGATGGCGCCCACCGAGATCCTCGCCGAGCAGCACTTCATCACCTTCAAGCGCTGGCTCGAACCGCTGGGCATTGAAGTCGCATGGTTGGCCGGCAAGCTCAAAGGCAAGAACCGCGTGGCCGCGCTGGAACAAATCGCCAGCGGCACACCGATGGTGGTCGGCACTCACGCGCTGTTCCAGGACGAAGTGCAGTTCAAGAATCTCGCACTGGTGATCATCGACGAACAACACCGTTTCGGTGTGCAACAGCGTTTGGCATTGCGGCAGAAAGGTGTCGGCGGGCGGATGTGTCCGCATCAACTGATCATGACCGCCACGCCGATTCCGCGAACGCTGGCCATGAGCGCCTACGCCGACCTCGACACCTCGATCCTCGACGAACTGCCGCCCGGTCGAACCCCGGTGAACACGGTGCTGGTCACCGACACCCGGCGCGTCGAAGTCATCGAACGGGTGCGCGGCGCCTGCGCCGAAGGGCGTCAGGCCTATTGGGTGTGCACGCTGATTGAAGAGTCGGAAGAGCTGACCTGCCAAGCGGCGCAAACCACTTACGAAGACCTCACCGCCGCCCTCGGCGAGTTGAAGGTCGGGCTGATCCACGGCCGCATGAAGCCTGTTGAAAAAGCCGCCGTGATGGCCGAATTCAAGGCCGGCAACCTGCAACTGCTGGTCGCCACCACCGTGATCGAAGTCGGCGTCGACGTGCCGAACGCCAGCCTGATGATCATCGAAAACCCCGAGCGCCTTGGCCTCGCGCAACTGCACCAGTTACGCGGTCGTGTTGGGCGAGGCAGTGCCGCCAGTCATTGCGTGCTGCTCTACCATCCGCCGCTGTCACAGATCGGCCGTCAGCGTTTGGGTATCATGCGCGAGACCAACGACGGTTTTGTCATCGCCGAAAAAGACCTCGAACTGCGCGGCCCCGGCGAAATGCTCGGCACGCGGCAGACCGGTCTGCTGCAATTCAAGGTCGCCGACCTGATGCGCGACGCCGATCTGCTGCCCGCCGTGCGCGACGCCGCTCAGGCATTGATGGAGCGTTGGCCGGATCACGTCAGCCCACTGCTGGACCGCTGGCTGCGCCATGGGCAGCAATACGGCCAAGTGTGAGCACCGCCGCAGTTTCTGGACCATCGTCCTAAGCAAGCTGGGTATACTCCTGCAATTGTTTGAATACGGATACAGACCATGACTGAAGCTGCCCTCGTCCCCGAAACCCCGCATGCTCCGTCTGTTATTCGGGTGCTGCTCGCCAAACTGGGCATCACCTACGAAGAAGTACTCGACCACCACGGCCTGAACGCCTCGCGCAAAGTGCAGGCGATTTTGCTCGACGACGCCGTCGGCGCGCTGATGGTGCTGTTTCCGCAGAGCCAGTTGCTCGATCTCAATCGCCTCGCGGAACTGACCGGTCGCCGCCTCACCGCCGTACCGACAGAACGCCTGGAAAAAATGCTCGGCAAACAAAACCTGAGCCTGCTGCCCGGCCTGCCGGCGCTGACCAGCTCGCCGTGCCTGTACGAAGAAAGCCTGCTGCGCGAACCGAAGTTGCTGATCAACTCGGGCGAGCCGGGCGTGCTGCTGGAAATCACCAGCGAAGCCTTCAAAACCATGCTGACCAAGGCCAGCGCCGCGAACTTCGGCGAGAACCTGACCAGCATCCGCCCGAACCTCGACCGCCCCGATGATGACCGTGAGGAAATCACCCAGGCCGTTCAAGCGTTCACCGCGCGCCGCATCCAGCAACGCCTGGAAGCCACCATCGAAATTCCGCCGCTGGCCGAGACCGCGCAGAAAATCATCAAACTGCGCGTCGACCCCAACGCCACCATCGACGACATCACCGGCGTGGTCGAAACCGACCCGGCCCTGGCCGCACAAGTGGTGAGCTGGGCGGCGTCGCCGTACTACGCGTCGCCGGGCAAGATTCGTTCAGTGGAAGACGCCATCGTGCGGGTGCTGGGTTTCGACCTGGTGATCAACCTCGCGTTGGGCCTGGCACTGGGCAAAACCCTGAGCCTGCCCAAAGACCACCCGCAACACACCACGCCGTACTGGCAGCAATCGATCTACACCGCCGCCGTCATCGAAGGCCTGACCCGCGCCATGCCCCGCGCCCAGCGCCCGGAAGCCGGCCTCACCTACCTTGCCGGCCTGCTGCACAACTTCGGCTACTTGCTGCTCGCGCACGTGTTCCCGCCGCACTTTTCGCTGATCTGTCGCCACCTGGAGGTCAACCCGCACCTGTGTCACAGCTACGTCGAGCAACACCTGCTGGGCATTAGTCGTGAGCAGATTGGTTCATGGCTGATGCGCTACTGGGACATGCCGGACGAACTGGCCACCGCGCTGCGCTTCCAGCACGATCCGAGCTATGACGGCGACTACGCCGAGTACCCGAACCTCGTTTGCCTGTCCGTGCGCCTACTGCGCAGCCGCGGCATCGGCTCCGGCCCGGATGAAGACATCCCCGACGCCCTGCTGGAACGCGTCGGCCTGACCCGCGACAAAGCCAACGACGTCGTGACTAAAGTCCTCGAAGCCGAAGTACTGCTGCGCGAACTCGCATCGCAATTCACCCAAACCTAAAAGCTTCGCGAGCAGGCTCGCTCCTACGGATCACCGATATCCTGTAGGAGCAAGGCTTGCCCGCGAAGAATCCACCCCAATCCAACTGAATCACCACATCCCCTGTGGCGAGCGGATTTATCCCCGTTCGACTGCGCAGCAGTCGCAAACCCAGCCAACAAGGTGTGCCTGACTGAAGAAGCGAACTTGCCCCGGACGGCGATCCGACGAAGAATCCCCGAGCGATCTGAAAGACCTCAAGCCTTAGGCTTGGCCTTGCGCGGCTTCAAATACTTGGTCAACCCCTGAAACCAGATCACCAGCGCCGGGTTGCCCTTGATCTGAATCGACTTGTCCTGAACCCCCGTCATAAACGCCAACTGCTTGTTCTTCGCCTGCATCGTGGCAAAACCATACGCCGCATCCTTAAAGCCAATCGCAAACGCCGGCTCGGCATACACGCCCGACTTACTGGTAATGCGCCGATCCTTCACAAAGAAATGCCGCGCCACTTTCCCGTCCAGGGTCTGTAGCTGAAACACCAACTCTTTGTCACCCAACTGCTGCTGAAACGCAGGATTAGTCCGACTGGCCTTACCCATCAACAAACCCAGCATCCACAGAAGAAAACGAAATTTCATGCGCACAGCCTCAAAAGGAAAATGAACGGCCGGCGCAGTGTAGCGGCTTCAAGCGAGAACGCCACCATTGTGCAGTGTTAGAAGAAGATGACGTGCTTTTTGGCGCTGATGAATACCAAGTCATTGGTGAAACGTCGCTGTTTAAAAGCTGTGGTTTATTGAGCTTTCTACGCTCGACGCTATCGGACATTTCCTTCGATGCGTGGCGTTGTTCATGAACAAGGCATCCCTGATCTTCACCGATAACCTTTGTCCGTCGCCGCGAAATCGGCGACCGGATGTGCAAGTCCGAAACCGGAGAAAAATTTCATTAACTCCAAGGATTTACACCGATGACCAATCCGACCCCCAATGCTCCCGAATACGAAGCCACATCCCCCTACGAATCCTTCGATTCCAAAAAACTTCACGAAGCCGCCGAACGCGCCCTCGACCATCACTTCGCTCCGCCCCAAGAAAAACCCTCTCCAGGCATGGGCCCGCTCTTCATGGTCTGCCCTGACGTCCACACCGAGACCCTCCTGGCCAACGCCTCGGAAGACCTGCTATCCATCAGCGCCATCGCCGCCGACCTGGCCGACGGTGTAGAAGGCTCTCGCCGCTCCGTCGCCCTGGCACTCAGCAGAATGGCGGACGGTGTGCATTTGTTGGTGGGGCGAGCGTTGGATCACATTGATTCGCCGGATCCGGCGGAGCATCGGGCGAAGGGCTAGTAGAAATCACGAAGGGGACTTAACGTCCCCTTCCTGTTGACCGGGCTACGAGTCAGCAGCGGCCCCAACAGCGCATTGCGACTATTCAGTCTCGACTAGCAACTATCGGCATCGTTGCATTGGACCCAACCCCGAATCTCTTTTCCTTTTGGGGTTTTAAACATAATTTTCAGCCAACCAGCCTCAACTCCTTCCTGCAAGACTAAATCACTCTTGATCAAATACATCTTCGTCACATCCGCTAAAACAGGTGAACTGTAAATTTGGGTCTTTTTGTTAATTGTGAGCGTTACGTCTCTCCTGCGGCCCAGCGTTTATAGGCTGCAGAATTGAGTTTGGCAACGAGTTCATCAGCGGCTTTATAAGGGAACGTGTAGATCAGTTTCGTCGACCGGTAGCGTTTCGATCACGCTGCCTTCGGCGTCTTCTTCAACCGTGACGGCAGCCGCTTCGCGAGCCTTGGCCAGTTGCTGGCGCAGATCCAGCAGACGTTCGGCGAGTTCTTTCTGTTCGGCCCACAGCGTTTCGAGGGCGACCATTTCGTCTTCGGCTGCGGCCAGACGATCTTCCAGCGCGTCGAGTGCTTCGTGATCGATCAGCAAACCGGCTTCAGCATCACGACGCAGCGCCTGACGCTGACGGCCCCCTTCAGCCAGCTCGCCACGCAGGCGCTCAAGGCTTTCCGGGGCGGCGGCGAGGCTGATGCGTACGCGGGCGCAGGCAGTGTCGAGCACATCGACAGCCTTGTCTGGAAGCTGACGACCGGCGAGGTAACGGGCAGACAATTCCGCCGCCGCCACCACCGCGTCATCGCGCAGATAGATGCCGTGGCTCTTCTCGTAAACCTGAGCCAAACCACGGAGGATAGTCACCGCTTCGCTGACGGTCGGTTCGTGCAGTTGCACCGGTTGGAAGCGACGGGCCAGCGCCGGGTCTTTTTCGAAGTACTTCTTGTACTCCGCCCACGTGGTAGCGGCGATGGTGCGCAACTCGCCGCGCGCCAACGCAGGCTTGAGCAGGTTGGCCGCATCGGAACCACCGGCATTGCCGCCTGCGCCAATCAGCGTATGGGCTTCGTCGATGAACAGAATGATCGGTTTCGGCGAAGCTTTGACTTCGTCGATCACGCCTTTGAGGCGACGTTCGAATTCACCTTTGACGCTGGCGCCCGCCTGCAACAGGCCCATGTCCAGCGAAAGCAACTCCACGCCTTTCAAGACTTGCGGCACTTCACCGGCAGCAATGCGCGAAGCCAGACCTTCGACGATCGCGGTTTTACCGACGCCGGCTTCACCGACCACGATCGGGTTGTTCTTGCGGCGACGGGCAAGGATGTCGACCATCTGCCGGATCGCGCCATCACGGCACAGCACCGGGTCCAGTTTGCCGTCGCGGGCCTGTTGGGTCAGGTTATGAGTGAAGCGCTCCAGCAGCGATTCGCCCGGCACGGCAGGCTTACCGGTGGCCGGTTGTTCTTTCTGCGACAGGGCGAATTCTTTCAGGCGCTCGATGTTCAGTCTGGCCAGCAACGACTGGTAGCGGCTGCCGGCGTAACGCATCGGGTTACGCAGCAGCGCGAGAATCAGCGCGGCTTGCTCAACCTGGCTCTGACCCAGCTCAAGGTTGGCCACCAGCAACGCATCTTGCAGCCACTGCACCAGTTCCGGGGCGAACACCGGGTTGCGCGAGGCGCTGTGCTCGACCCGCGATTGCAACGCGGCGCTCAGCTCGCCGGCATCCACTTCGGCGTCTTGCAGCGCGCGTGCGAGCAAGCCTTGCGGGCGCTCCAGCAGGCCCAGCAGCAAGTCTTCGACGAGGATCTTGCTGCCGCCACGGGCGACGCAGCGCTCGGCAGAACTTTCCAGATCACGACGGGTTTCGGCGTCCAGCGCCTGGATAAGTTGTTGCAGGTCTACGTTGATCATTGGTCATCTGTCCTTAATGAATTTTGCTGCCCAGGGTCACCACGCCGTCGGCTTTTTCACGGCCGAGCCAACTGGTCCATCCGAGGCGACAGGCGTTCTGCTCACCGATGCGCAGTTCGCGAATTTCTTCCTGGCGCAACACCAGGCGAATGTCGTAATCGAGCGGGTCGCGCAGGGTGAACCGCACCAGCGCGCACAGCGGCTGGTAGCCGAAACCGATCGGCAGGAATTCGTGAAAGCGTTGCCAGTCGAGTTCGCGGATGTGAATGCGGAATTTTCCGCTGCGGTCGCGCACGTGTTCGCCCAGCACCAGGTCTTCGCCGAGCAGGCTGTTGGCGCGGCCCAGACGATTGCGCTGCTCGTCGAGAATTTCCACGCGGCGTTCGATGCACTGTTCGATGGTCAGTTCGGCGTGCTTGAAGTAGTAACGCAGCACCGCTTCGATCAGCGCCGCCGAGTGCGCCCGCAAGCTGAGCAAACCGAGGTACGGCAGCAGGCGTTTCCAGTTCAGTTCCTGGGCCTTGCGGATCTCTTCGCCGCCGAGGCCGATCAACGCGAAAAGCTGCGCGGAGAATGGATCGAGCGCGCCGCTCTGGAAGCTGGCGCGGTAGCGGTACTTGCGCCAGATCGGCAACATCAGTCGTTGCAGGCGATGGTGAAACAGGTCGAGGAAGTGGCGGGTCGGGTTGCCATCTTCGCTGTCGCCCAACGCCTGTTCGCCGTAGAACGCCGGCAGCGGCGAACCGGAACCGACCAGGCCGATCAGGTTGAACCGCAGGCGCGCGCGCATCTGCCCGTGCTCGTGGAAAAACTCCACGCGATCGACGTCGCTGCCAGGGAAACCCAGGCTCGGGTTGGCCTGGAATTCCAGCTGGTCGTACAGGTCATCTTCGCTCAGGTGCGGGTGGGCCTCGCGCAGCCGGTCAACCACCAGCAGCACGGCCTGAAACAGCGAGTACTCGCGTATTCCTCGGGTCAGTCCGCTTAAAGAAGCGGCTGCAGGCCCATACGTGGTGTCCATTGGTACACCTCTCCTTGTGTACTTTTTACCCGCAGCTCGTGGTACGAATTGAGACTGGCGTAAAGCGCGAAAAACTCGTTGAGAACCGAGGCGAAAACGAACAGGTCGCCCTCGCCGATATACCCTTCCGGGTCGATGGTCAGCTCGGTGCGCAACCCGCGTACCGGCAACCCTCGGTGCAGTCGATCGACGTGTTGGTGCTTGATCGACTTGAGCCCGCCTAGCAGGCGCTTGCTGACTTTTTCCGCGTGTTGGTCGTAATAGCGCGGCAGGTCGTAGGTTTCGAGAATCACCTTCAACGCGTTGACGTCGGCCAGGGACAAATAGTTAAGCGACATGTTGCTGATCAGCTTCCACAGGAAGTCGCGGTTCAGCGGCGGCGCGAAGCTCGACGTGGCCGGGGTGATGTTGCGGAAACTCAGGAACTCGGGCGTGTCTTGTCGGAGCCTTTGCGCATGGTCAGGGAGATGAAACCTTCCTCGGCCAGTTCGTATTCACGACGGTCGCTGACCAGTACCTCGGTCGGGATCTTGGTTTCGATTTCGCCCATGCTTTCGAAGTGGTGCAACGGCAGGTCTTCAACCGCGCCACCGCTCTGCGGGCCGATGATGTTCGGGCACCAGCGGAATTTGGCGAAGCTGTCGGTCAGCTTGGTGCCGAACGCGTAGGCGGTGTTGCCCCACAGGTAATGCTCGTGGCTGTTGGCGACGGTTTCCTTGTACACGAACGATTTGACCGGGTTTTCTTCCGGGTCGTACGGATTACGCAGCAGGAAACGCGGCACGGTCAGGCCAACGTAACGGGAGTCTTCCGACTCGCGGAAACTCTGCCATTTGGCGAATTGCGGGCCGTCGAAGTGATCTTTCAGATCCTTCAGGTCCGGCAGGCCGGTAAAGCTTTCCAGGCCGAAGAATTTCGGGCCGGCCGCCGCAATGAACGGCGCGTGGGACATGCAGGCAACGCTGGACACGTAAGCGCATGCTCGCACCCGCCAATGCCCCTCAATTCACCCTAACGATCCCCAACGTTCCCAACGATTTTAAAGTCCTGGCTTTTGAAGGCACTGAAACCATCAGCGCGTTGTATTCAATCAGCGTCGATCTGGTCAGCGAATATCCCAATATCGATCTGGAGAGCCTGCTTCACCAACCTGCATTTCTGCAATTCGGCCATAACGGCGAAGGTATTCACGGACACATCGAAGGTGCGTCTGAAGGTGATGTTGGTAAACGCCTGACCCGTTATCGAGTGCACCTGGTGCCGGCGCTGCATTACCTGCAATTCAGCCAGGATCAGCGGATTTTTCAAAGTCAGACCGTGCCGCAAATCATCGCTCAGGTCCTCAAAGGGCACGGCATTCACACCGATGCATTCACTTTCCACGTCAAAGCAAATCCCCCGCGTGAATACTGCACTCAATACCGTGAAAATGATTTGGAGTTTGTCCAGCGACTCTGCGCCGAGGACGGCATTGCGTGGCATCACCAGCACTCTTCGCAAGGCCATATGCTGGTGTTTACCGACGACCAGACCTACTTCCCAAAACTGGGCGAAACCCTGTATCAGCAAGAGTCCGGCATGGTCGCGGAGCATCCGGTCGTCAACCAGTTTTCCATGGGGTTCAAAACCCGCCCCAGCATCGTTAGCCGCCGTGACTACGACCTGAAACGCCCGAACGCGTTGCTGGAAAGTCGCTTTACCGCTGAGTTCAGTCCCGAGCTGGAAGACTATAGCTACCCGCTGCCATTAGAGAGCGAAAAACGCGGCAAAGAACTTGCCCGGCAGGCACTGGAACGGCATCGAGTCGATTATCAGTTGGCCGAAGGCAAAAGCGACCAGCCAACACTGCGCAGCGGCCACTTTTTCAGCCTGACTAACTCCCCACACGAAACGTACAACGATCTCTGGCTGCTGCTGAGCGTCACTCACACCGGCAAGCAACCTCAGGTGCTCCAGGAGTTCGCCACCAACACGACCAAACCTGAGGACGGCTTTGTTCAGGGCTACCGCAACAGCTTCAGTGCAATTCCCTGGGATGTGTTTTATCGGCCACCGACACCGGCACCAAGACCCCTGCTGAATTGCCAGACCGCCCGCGTCACCGGGCCTGTCGGTGAGGAGATTTACTGCGACGAATACGGCCGCGTCAAAGTCAAATTTCATTGGGACCGGACTGAGCGCAACAACGAAAACAGCAGTTGCTGGCTACGGGTAGCGTCCAGCTGGGCGGGGAACAACTTCGGCACAGTGGTCATTCCGCGTATCGGGATGGAAGTGATCGTCACCTACCTCGAAGGCAATCCCGATAATCCGTTGGTAACCGGCTGCTTCATCAACAGGGTCACACCGCCGGCCTACCCATTGCCCGAAAATAAAACCAAAACCGTACTGCGTACCCACAGCTCGCCCACCACGGGTGGCTACAACGAACTGTCGATGGACGATCGCGCTGGCGATGAGTTGGTCCACCTGCGTGCTCAGCGGGATATGGAGCAGAAGGTTGGAAATGACAGCCGGCTGGAAGTGGGTAATGACAGTCGAGTCACCATCAAGGGCGACCGTATTACGGTACTGGGATCTGAAGAACACCTCACTATCACATCGGATCGAAAAATCCAGGTTAGCGGCAACGACTACCTGCATGTCTCTGGCGACAGCCACACAAGATCTGATGAAACGCTGGTTATCGAAGCCGGTCAGCACGTGCACATCAAGGCAAGTACACACTTGGTGATTAGCGCAGGTGAGAGCATTTCCGTGAAGGTCGGCGGCGAGCACATCGTGGTTAGCGCCGATGGCATTTTTAGCAGTAGCGCGATTGATGTCGGGGGGGCTCCGATGCCGGGTACGCCTGTGCATACGTTGCTGCAGGGGGCAGCGACGGGTGTGTTGGTAGCCGTCGCATCTGAGCCTTCGCCATCGGAAGCGAATGAAGCGGATGAGCTGGAGGAAGAAGAGGAAGAGGTCGAAGAAGAAGGGATTACGTTGCGGATTGGGGTGTTCTTCGATGGCACGGGCAACAACAAAGCCAACAGTGAAACCGTTGCAGCGTGTTTTGCACCGGATGCCAAATTGGAGGAGGCAGCCGAGGAGGTACGGAAGTATTGTGCGGCTTATGGGTATGACGGCAACGGGAGCTCGCCGGACAATAGTTATGGGAATGATGTGAGCAACATCGCCAGGCTTTTCGACCTGTATGCCGATCACTCATCCAAACCTATTCCCGCGAACGAGGAAAAAGCCTTTTTGCGTATCTACGTGGAAGGTATCGGCACTAAAAGCAACGGCGATGACTCGTACCACGGCCTGATCACAGGTAGGGGCGAAACAGGTGTAGTTGCTCGTGTTGAACAGACCCCGGCAAAAATCCTGAAGCAAATACGGTTGTTCCAGGAGGAAAACCCAAGCGTAGTTGTCGAAAAAATCGAGTTCGACATTTTTGGTTTCAGTCGAGGTGCTGCAGCGGCCCGGCATTTTGCGAACGAAGTGCTTACCGGTGAAAAAAGCGCTTTAGCGCTGGCACTCCCCGCCACGTCAGCGATCTTTTCACCTAGCTTTAACTGGCGCATAAAAGCCGGTGTTGCCATCAACTTTATTGGCCTGTTCGATACCGTTGCAGCCATTGCCAAGCCTGGTTTTCTCGATTTTACGGTCGCCAACAGTAGAAACCCGGGAGTCAATCTCAGACTCCCCGACGGCTGTGCTGAAAAGATAGTGCACTTGGTCGCGCGAGATGAAGTCCGCGAAAATTTCGCCCTCAATAGCCTCGGTGATACAGACCTGGTTTTACCCGGTGTGCACTCAGACCTTGGAGGTGGTTATTTGCCAATAGTGGGCACCATCAATACACAAGGTCCCTCTCAGGGGAAAAATGAAGGCCGTTATGCTCTGCCTTTGTCAGCGGAGTCCAAAGCCTACATCGAAAAATTCGGCATTCCATTTGGAAGCTGGTAAGGAGAGCCATTACATGGATTTAAGAACATTATTTTTCGTAGCATTTATGTGGCAGCCCTTTGCTTACGCGGCAGCAGATTCCAAGTCGCTGGAAGGACATTATTTTTTGCATGGAGCAATGGAAATGGGGGCGGAGTTGCTGCTGCGAAAGGACGGTACCTTTTCCGGAGGGATCGCTTATGGAAGCGCTGACGGTATTGCCAAAGGGAGTTGGCATGTCGAGGACAATACCGTAACGCTAAAGACTGACGCCACCTCTCGGCCTCCAAAGGAATTGGAGTTTCATGCTCGTAGCCGTCACAGCTTTTCATATCTCGAACCGTATCTCACGTATGACAAATTTTATCAGCCTGTACGGGACAACTATGTCTTGCAGATGGTGTACAGCCACTACGCCCGGAGTCCGGAGATTGAGCCCGTATATGCCTACTTTGAGTTCTCGCTGGGTGCCTCGAGCCAGTTGCTCTTGAGTTCAACGAAATCGGGAGAATTTTGGCTACCCTACGATCCACAAAAAACGCTGAAAAAAATTGGTTTCGGCACCAGTAGAAGTTCGGGGCCAACTAAGTGGTACGAGGTTTCACCTACCACTCGCGCGCTTACCATTTGGTGGAAAAAACCAAAGAACCAACTCATATCGTTTGGAACGCCTGATGAGATGGGTCTTCTCGAAACGCAGAGATACCTGCGAGATGATTCCAGCGCAACCGAACGTCTCAAGAGCAACTACATGATGACGTTGGCCTATGAAGTCACCCCGCCGACGATCAAACCGGTCGATGTGTACTGGCAGTTTAAGGACGGCTCGACCCAGCAGAGCGTGTGGGCCAATTCCAGCCAAAAGCAATTAACCCTCCCCTTCAACCCTACTCGAACCTTGCAAAAAATCGGCATGCGCTCGCATGACTCCACTGCCGATATAAAGTGGTTTGACGTCGCACCTTCGGAGCGGTGGCTGAACTTTGGTTGGGAGCCATTGACCGACGATACGGAAAGTAATCTGGGCGTCTTGTTTGACGACCTCCAATTGGCCATTGAGCCCAACTGCCTCGCGGTCGATTTTGGCAATGGCAAAGCATGCTTTCGCCGTCGTTAATACGCTCGGTCTGTGAAGGTTTTGTTGATGTGCAGGCGCTGCTGTTCTGCGGATTAAACCCCGCTCAACAGCGCTTGTTTAAAACGGCTCAAGGTTACTTCCTGCAAGCTACAACACCTTGCGTCGTTGCCTACGGCTACGCCAGAATCCGCCGGCTTGTGCGCCTTGGGGCTGGTCGGTAACTTGATTCGTGTCACTGCTCATCAGTGATCGGGTTTAGTCGCCCGGCTAGTCATCTACGGTTGCACAAATGTCATCCAGTCAGGTGTTCGCCTGCACTTGATGGTGGTTGTGCGCATGGCGCCCTCGGGCGCGCCGGGTTTTGGTGGCTTTACCGGTCGACTAACTTGCGCACAGCCGCCTCCCTTTCGTTTAGTCGCGAGATGGTCACGGCCCTACTATAGGAAAGTTACCATGTTCAAGGTCACACCAAACCCGCCAGACGCCGATCCGATCTCCCCATACGAAAGCCCCGACTCAAACAAACTCAACGAAGCCGCCGAGCGCGCTCTCGATCAACCCTTCCCGCCAGCCGAATCGAAATCACCAGAACACAACGGCCAACTCTTCTGCGTATGCCCAGGCATCAACACCGAAACACTCCTCTCCAACGCCTCGGAAGACCTGCTGTCCATCAGCGCCATCGCTGCCGACCTCGCCGACGGTGTGGACGGCTCACGCCGCTCCAAAGCCCTGGCGCTCAGCCGCATGGCCGACGGGGTGCATTTGTTGGTGGAGCGCGCGCTGGATCATCTGGATGAGCCGGAGATGGCGGCGATTTTCGCCAAGCAAGAAAACCAGGTCGGATAACTCACCAAGCAGTAAATAACCCTGATGGCGGGTTTCTCCCCATCGGGGTTTTTCTCGTCAGGATGCCCAGCACACAGCTGCGAGCACAAAAACCAACACAGATATCTTCCCTGTTTCCGGAACACATGTAGGACGCGTCCGAATGGGCCTCCTTGGCCTTGAAGTGCCTCTCGGCCTCGTTACTTTGCACAGGCACACTCAATGTTGAGTGGGTGCGGCACATCGCTCATGGAAGCGCGCCAATAAACAGGGAGTTCAATCAGTTCATGGCTAGTCGACACAATAAAAAATGGACCGTGGCATTTGGGCGCTATTGGGTCGCCATGTTTACACTCATAACTAGCGATTCTGTTCGGGCTGAATTTTGCCGCTATGGTCGCTGCGAATTCAGCCCCCTTGATTACTCGGCAACAACTGGATTTGGGTTGCTCTTCACAACGGTCGGGCCGTTTGTTTCGACGTCGGACGCCACCAAGGATGGCCTCTCCAAACACTACGTCCAGGCGGTGAAGGACGATGCCGCTGCTTATATCGCTACCGACGGCGATCTTGATGGACCCGTGCTTGAATCTGCATGGCGCGCGCACTTGGAGCAGCACATTGATTTTCGGCCAAGCAAGAAAGAGTTTGCCCACATGGTTTTAGCGACCGATGGATGAACAACCAAGCACGCGGCTTTTTGTGGGAGCGAGCCTGCTCGCGATGGTGGTTAACGACAACGCTGGAAATCTGATACCCCGCGGTGTTCTCAGGTTCATCGCGAGCAAGCTCGCTCCTACAGGGGTGGGCGTTTAATCAGGAATCCAGCGTTACCGTTTACGTGGATCACACTGGATGACCCGGAGATAGGGGCGATTTTCGCCAGGCAGGAAGCCTCCGCGAGCTAATCCGTCACCCACAAAAAATGGGCACCCAACCACGTTGGCGTGCCCATTTTTTATTCCGCTGCCCGGCTACGCGGGAGGGGAATACTACTTACGGATTAACGCTGTCTTTCAACGATTTACCCGGCTTGAACGCAACGGTGTTGCTGGCCTTGATTTTAACGGGCTCACCGGTTTGCGGGTTTTTGCCGGTGCGGGCGCCGCGGTGGCGTTGCAGGAAGGTGCCGAAGCCTACCAGCGTCACGCTGTCCTTGCGGTGCAGAGCGCCGGTGATTTCTTCGAGAACGGCGTTGAGTACACGATTGGCCTGCTCTTTGGTGAGATCTGCTTTTTCCGCGATGGCGGCGGCGAGTTCTGGTTTACGCATTAGTGAAGCCCCTTTGACGGTTTTTTGTTGTTATGTCCGTGCTGTTCTCGTGGAACAGCGCCCAAAGCGCCGCAGGTGCTCTACTCTGCGGCAGACAGGAGTGAGAATGGCACGCACGAAAGAGCCGCGCCAGTCTCGGCGCGACGTTTGTGGGGGCAAAAGCGGGGTGATTCCGACAGAACGACTGGTATTTACGCCAGCAGCGGCGGAAGCTCTTTGTTCAGCGCAAGTTTCTCCATCACAGCCGTGCCGGTCAGGGCATAACCGAGCAGTTTTCCGGCGGCATCGCGGCATAAAACCTTGATGTCAGCGCCCTGCCCTTCGACCGTCCACACGCCCTCCAAACCCCGTGGCGGCGGTGAAACCACCAATGGGCAAACCGGCGTTTTGACGGTGATCGGCATCGCGCCATAGTTCACGGCCGTCGGGTTGCCGGCGAGGGTTTGTGCCAGCGCTCTCGCACAGCTCATGAGGGGCATGACGTACAACAGATTCAGCCCATCGACTTCGGCGCAGTCGCCCAGTGCGTAGATATTGGCGTGAGAGGTTTTCAGGTGACGGTCGACGACCACACCGCGATTGACCTGCACACCGGCCGCAGCCGCCAGGTCGATGCGCGGGCGCAGGCCGATGGCCGACACCACCACGTCGCACGGGATGACTTGACCGTCCGACAGATGCGCTTCCAATCCATCTTCAACACGCTGCAAGCGGTTGAGCACCGGCCCGAGGTGGAAACGTGCGCCCAGGCTTTCGAGCCCGGCCTGGATTGCAGCAGCGGCTGCCGGGTGCAGCAGGGTCGGCATGACCTGTTCGCACGGTGCAACCAGTTGCACCTCGTAACCGCCAAGGATCAGGTCGTTGGCGAACTCGCAACCGATCAGGCCGGCACCGAGCAACAACACCCGACGTTTGCCGGCCGCTGCCGCACGGAAGCGCGCGTAGTCTTCGAGGTCGTTGATCGGGAACACGGCGTCCGCCGCATCACCCTCGATAGGCACGCGCACGGTTTCGGCGCCCCAGGCCAGGATCAGGTCGCGGTAGATCACCGATTCTTCGCCGATCCACAGGCGCTTGTGGCCAGGGTCGATGCCGCTGATGCGCGTGTGGGTGCGCACTTCGGCTTTCAGTTGCTCGGCCATCGCACCCGGTTCGGCCATGCTCAGGCCGTCGGCGTCTTTGTTCTTGCCGAAGCCCGTGGAGAGCATCGGCTTGGAGTAGGAGCGTCCGTCATCGGCGGTAATCAGCAGCAGCGGTGTTTCACCATCGAGTTTGCGAAACTCCCGGGCCAGGTTGTAGCCAGCGAGCCCGGTGCCGACGATCACGACAGGTGCGTTCATTCTCTACTCCTCTCAAATGTCTTAGTTGATTTCAATCATTTCGAAATCCATCTTGCCAACGCCGCAGTCCGGGCACAGCCAGTCTTCCGGCACGTCTTGCCACAGGGTGCCCGGCGCAATGCCGTCATCCGGCCAGCCGTCGGCTTCGTTATAGATCAGGCCACAGACCACACATTGCCACTTTTTCATTCAGGTACTTCCTCAGGGTTCAGGCTTATTGCCGGCGCGAACGGTCGATGGTTGCAGCGTTGCCGTCCGGCTCAGGGCGTTTTGTACTGATCGGGCCCGGCAGTTGCAAGCCTGTTCGGCGCAATGGCGCGCCGGTTCAATCAAAATCGCCGGGTGACATGGTAAGCTCGCCGCCTCATTTGCTGCCAATAATGACTCACTGTGCCGCACTCAAAACCTCCATTCTGGCTTCCCCAAAGCCGACTCTCGCCCCTCCCCGACGCCTCTATTCTCGACTGGTTGTTCGACGAAGGTTCGCTGACCCGACGGCTGATCCGCCTGTCGAATGAAAGCTTCAGCGTCACGCCGCTGTTCGAAGGCTGGCAACCGCTGCGCGCAGACGAATGTGCGGCGCTGGACCTGGCCAAAGGCAGTGAAGGCTGGGTGCGCGAGGTGTATTTGCGCGGCCACGGGGAAGCTTGGGTGTTCGCCCGAAGCGTGGCGGCACGCAGTGCATTGCAGGGCGATGGGTTGCACATGGACGAACTGGGCAGCCGCTCGCTGGGCGAATTACTGTTCTGTGATCAGGCGTTTCAACGGCGCGCCATCGAGGTTTGTCACTATCCTCAGGATTGGTTGCCGCTGGAGTGCCGGGCAGCTGAATTGTGGGGCCGTCGCTCGCGCTTCGACCGTGGCGCCTTGAGCGTGCTGGTGGCCGAGATTTTCCTGCCGACCTTGTGGCTCGCCACCCGCGCCCATCCGGAGAACTGCTGATGTACCAGAGCCTGCTCAAGTCCCTGAACCGCGTGAACCCTCGGGCCTGGGATTTCATTCAGCTGACGCGCATGGACAAGCCGATCGGCATTTACCTGCTGCTGTGGCCGACGCTGTGGGCGCTGTGGATTGCCGGTAAAGGCTCGCCCTCGCTGGCCAACGTAGTGATCTTCGTCCTCGGCGTGGTGCTGACCCGCGCTGGGGGCTGCGTGATCAATGACTGGGCGGACCGCAAGGTCGATGGCCATGTGAAACGCACCGAACAACGGCCACTGGTGAGCGGCAAGATCAGCTCCAGGGAAGCTTTGGTGTTTTTTGCGCTGTTGATGGGCGTGAGTTTCCTGCTGGTGATGTGCACCAACGCGGCGACGGTCTGGCTATCGTTCGGCGGCCTGGCGCTCGCCTTCAGTTACCCTTTTATGAAGCGCTACACCTATTACCCGCAAGTGGTGCTGGGCGCGGCGTTTTCCTGGGGGATGCCGATGGCGTTCACCGCCGAAACCGGTGAACTGCCAGCGGCTGCGTGGTTGCTGTGGATCGCCAACCTGCTATGGACCGTCGCCTACGACACGTATTACGCGATGACCGATCGCGACGACGATTTGAAGATCGGTGTGAAATCCACGGCGATTCTGTTTGGCGAGGCAGACCGGGTGATCATCCTGACGCTGCAAGGTCTGGCGTTGGGTTGCCTGCTGCTGGCCGGATCGAAATTCGAACTTGGGGGCTGGTTCCACCTGGGATTGCTGGCGGCGGCGGGCTGTTTTGCCTGGGAGTTCTGGTACACCCGTGGCAAGGACCGGATGCGTTGCTTCAAGGCGTTTTTGCACAACCATTGGGCGGGGTTGGCGATTTTTGTCGGGATTGTGCTGGATTATGGGTTGCGTTGAGATAGCGAAAAGATCGCAGCCTGCGGCAGCTCCTACATGGAACGGTATTCCAACGTAGGAGCTGCCGCAGGCTGCGATCTTTTTACGGCTTCAGCGAATCACTTACTTATGCTCGCGCATCACGTGCCACACGTCTTTCATCTTGTCGCCCGTCATGTCTCCGGGCTTTTTGTCCTTCTGAAAGGTGTACAGCGGCTTGCCGTCATAGGCGTATTGCATCTTTCCGTCATCACGCTTGATGACGCTCCACTTGCCTTCGGCCTTGGCGCCCGCCGGCGCCATCATTGGCGGCCAGTATTCAGCGCACTCGCCGTTGCACATCGACTTGCCGCCCGAGTCCTTGTCGTACGTGTACACCGTCATGCCCTTGTGATCGACCATCATCCCGTCTTTCATCATCGCCGGCTCGTCGGCGAAGGCCAATGTCGGCAGCGTTAGCGCAGCCGTGACCAGCAGAGCCTTCCAGGATTGAGCAATGTGCTTCATGGAAACCTTCCTTTTGTGGTTGTCAGGGTTCGGACTTAAAGCTTAGTTCAGGATCATGACAATCGCCGGTCGACTAAAATAGTGTCACACGACTGCAATAATTCCGTTATCTAATGCGGCGCAAGACAGTTAAATGACAAGAGGATTAATGGCATGGTTGGCAGGAGCATTCTGATCGTCGACGACGAAGCGCCCATTCGCGAAATGATCGCCGTTGCGTTGGAAATGGCCGGCTATGACTGTCTGGAGGCCGAGAACTCGCAGCAGGCCCACGCCATCATTGTCGACCGCAAACCAGACCTGATCCTGCTCGACTGGATGCTGCCCGGCACCTCCGGCATCGAGTTGGCCCGCCGCCTCAAGCGCGATGAGCTGACCGGGGACATCCCGATCATCATGCTCACCGCCAAGGGCGAAGAGGACAACAAGATCCAGGGCCTGGAAGTCGGCGCCGACGATTACATCACCAAACCTTTTTCCCCACGTGAACTGGTCGCGCGCTTGAAGGCTGTGCTGCGCCGTGCCGGACCTACCGACGGCGAGGCACCGATCGAAGTCGGCGGTCTGCTGCTGGACCCGATCAGCCACCGTGTGACCATCGACGGCAAACCTGCCGAGATGGGCCCGACCGAATATCGTTTGCTGCAATTCTTCATGACCCACCAGGAACGCGCCTACACCCGTGGCCAGTTGCTGGACCAGGTCTGGGGCGGCAATGTGTATGTCGAAGAGCGCACCGTCGACGTGCACATCCGTCGTCTGCGCAAAGCCCTCGGCGATGCTTACGAAAATCTGGTACAAACCGTGCGCGGCACCGGCTACCGGTTTTCCACCAAAGCCTGATCCGTACCCTTCCCGCCCGACAAGCTGACAAGGACACGCGTTCAAGTGAACCAAAACTGGCATGGCACCCTGATTCGCCACATGCTGCTGCTGGTCACCGCCTGCCTGGTGATCGGCCTGGTTACCGGCTACTACGGCTGGAGCCTCGCCGCGGGCCTGGGCCTTTACCTGGCCTGGACCCTCAAGCAATTGCTGCGTCTGCACGAGTGGCTGCGCCTGCACAAAACCGAAGATGCACCGCCCGATGGCTATGGCCTGTGGGGCGAAGTGTTCGACAGCATCTATCACCTGCAACGCCGCGACCAACGCGTGCGCGGACGCCTGCAAGCGGTGATCGACCGGGTCCAGGAGTCCACTGCCGCGTTGAAAGACGCGGTGATCATGCTCGACACCGACGGCAACCTCGAATGGTGGAACCGCGCGGCGGAAACCCTGCTCGGTCTCAAGACGCCGCAGGACAGCGGCCAGCCGGTGACCAACCTCGTACGCCATCCGCGCTTCAAGGAATACTTCGAGCAGGACAGCTACGCCGAGCCGCTGGAAATCCCGTCACCGACCAACGACCGCGTCCGTATTCAGCTGTACATCACCCGCTACGGCAACAACGAACACTTGATGCTGGTGCGCGACGTGACGCGTATCCATCAGCTGGAACAGATGCGCAAGGACTTCATCGCCAACGTCTCCCACGAATTGCGCACGCCGCTGACGGTGATCTGCGGTTATCTGGAAACCCTGCTCGACAATGTCGAGGAGGTGAACCCGCGCTGGAGCCGTGCCTTGCAGCAAATGCAGCAACAAGGCGGGCGCATGCAGACGTTGCTCAACGACTTGCTGCTGCTGGCCAAACTGGAAGCCACCGATTACCCGTCGGACAATCAGCCCGTGACCATCGACAACTTGCTGCAATCGATCACCGGCGACGCTCAGCAACTGTCCGGGCAAAAAAATCAGCGCATCACCCTCGAAGCCGACCCGACGATTCAGCTCAAGGGCAGCGAAGCCGAACTGCGCAGCGCGTTTTCCAACCTGGTGTTCAACGCGGTGAAATACACCCCGGCCGAAGGCAATATCCGCATTCGTTGGTGGGGCGACGAGCAAGGCGCGCACCTGAGCGTGCAGGACTCCGGCATCGGCATCGACAGCAAACACCTGCCGCGCCTGACCGAACGTTTCTACCGTGTCGACTCCAGCCGCAACTCCAACACCGGTGGCACCGGGCTTGGGTTGGCGATCGTCAAACACGTGTTGCTGCGCCACCGCGCACGGATGGAGATCAGCAGCGTGCCGGGCCACGGCAGTACGTTTACCTGCCATTTCGCGCCGGCTCAGGTCACGAAAACGCGAGTCATCCGCACGGCCGATTGATACCGACCAGCACTCGCCACTAGGCAATAGTCCGGTCAGCCGCTACATTGGCTGACTTGTGCCTGCTCTTCAGGCCCACATTTTTCTTTCCTTTCGAATACACGGAACCCGCAAAACTCCATCATGGACCCTTCCCCTGGCTTGACCCTCGCAACACTCTTCGCCGATTTCGGCA
This sequence comes from Pseudomonas sp. LBUM1670, assembly GCF_059695695.1. Classification (NCBI taxonomy): domain Bacteria; kingdom Pseudomonadati; phylum Pseudomonadota; class Gammaproteobacteria; order Pseudomonadales; family Pseudomonadaceae; genus Pseudomonas; species Pseudomonas sp. LBUM1670. Next base: position 5,665,496 of record NZ_CP166783.1, read on the forward strand.
TGATTCTTTTTGCTCTGATCCTGGTTTTGCTCAACGGTTTTTTCGTTGCGGCGGAATTTGCCATGGTCAAATTGCGCTCGACCCGGGTCGAGGCCATCGCTGAGAAAAACGGCTGGCGCGGACACATCCTGCGCACCGTTCACAGTCAGCTCGATGCCTACCTGTCGGCCTGCCAATTAGGTATCACCCTCGCCTCCCTCGGCCTTGGCTGGGTCGGTGAACCGGCGTTCGCGCACATCCTCGAACCGCTGCTGGAAGCCGTCGGCGTGCAGTCGGCCGAAGTGATCAAAGGCGTGTCGTTCTTCGCTGCATTCTTCGTCATCTCGTACCTGCACATTGTGGTCGGCGAACTGGCGCCGAAATCCTGGGCCATCCGTAAACCGGAGCTGCTGTCGCTGTGGACCGCCGTGCCGCTGTACCTGTTCTACTGGGCGATGTACCCGGCGATTTACCTGCTCAACGCCAGTGCCAACACGATCCTGCGGATTGCCGGCCAGGGTGAACCCGGCCCGCATCACGAACACCATTACAGCCGTGACGAGCTCAAGCTGATCCTCCACTCCAGTCGCGCCAGCGACCCCAGCGACCAGGATATGCGTGTGCTGGCCTCGGCCGTGGAAATGGGCGAGCTGGAAGTGGTCGACTGGGCCAACTCGCGCGAAGACCTGGTCTACCTCAACAGCACGGCCAAGCTGGAAGAAGTGTTCAGCCTGTTCCGCCGTCACAAGTACAGCCGCTTCCCGGTGTACGACGAGGAAACCGAGAGCTTTATCGGCCTGCTGCACATCAAGGACCTGCTGCTGCAGCTGTCGGTGCTGGAGATGCTGCCGTCCAAGTTCAATCTGACCGAGCTCCTGCACCCGCTGGAGCGGGTGACCCGGCACATGCAGCTGTCCAGCCTGCTGGAACAGTTCCGCCAGGGCGGCGCGCACTTCGCGTTGGTCGAGGAGGCCGACGGCAAGGTGATCGGCTTTCTGACCATGGAAGACGTGCTGGAAGCGCTGGTTGGCGATATCCAGGACGAACACCACAAGGCTGAGCGCGGGATTCTCGCGTACCAGCCGGGCAAGCTGCTGGTACGCGGTGATACACCTCTGTTCAAAGTCGAACGCCTGCTGGGCATTGACCTTGACCACGTCGAAGCCGAAACCCTCGCCGGGCTGGTTTACGAAACCCTGAAACGAGTGCCGGAAGAGGAAGAAGTGCTGGAAGTCGAAGGCTTGCGGATCATCATCAAGAAGATGAAAGGGCCGAAGATCATTCTGGCCAAGGTGTTGATGCTGAATTGATTTGTCCCGGGCTGAAACCGAGTCGATCCCTTCGCGAGCAAGCCCGCTCCCACAATTGAAATGCATTCCAACTGTGGGAGCGGGCTTGCTCGCGAAGGCGTCAGGACAGACAACACGTTACTGCTTGCCGAGCGCAAAGTTGGGCAGCGCCCCCACCGGTTGATTGAACTGGTACGGAATCGACACCAGCCCCAACCCGGTATTGCGCTGCACCACGAAATGCAGGTGCGGCCCGCTGCTGTTGCCGGTATTGCCCGACAGCGCCAGCGGACTCCCCACCGACACCCGCTGCCCTTCGCGAACGCTGACCGACCCTTGCTTGAGGTGCAGGTAGACGCCCATCGTCCCGTCATCGTGCAGCACCCGCACGAAATTGCCCGACGGGTCGGTGCCGCGCCCGGTCTGGGCATTCTCGGTTTTCACCACCACCCCGCCTCGTGCCGCGATGATCGGCGTGCCCACGGGCATGGCGATGTCCATGGCGTAGCGGTTCCTTGGACCGAAGTGGCTGTACTGTCCATCGGCGCCCTGACTCAGCCGAAACGGTCCGCCACGCCAGGGGAACGGGTATCGATAGGCCATGGCAGCCCCTGAGGGATCACCCAGGGAGTATTCGAATTTGGGGGTGTACGCGAGCGGCCTTTCGGCTTTCGTGGCCGTGAGCAGCGCCAGACGAATACTGCTGCGCGCCGGCATGACCCGGCGAATCGGCCGGCTCGGTGCACCGCTGACGTTTTGCAGCCCGGCGAAACTCAACTCGATTTCTACCGGTGCATACAGGTCATTGCGCACGTAAACGCTGTCCACGCCCTTCTTCTTCGTGATGACGAGGTACACCTGTCGCTCAAGGTGCTCGACCATGCGATCGCGAAAAGTGAACACCTGGGAGCCTTTGGTGGGGCGGTCGCTATAGGAAACCACGCCATTGGCGTCGGTGGATTTGTAGATGGTCATGGCCATGGCCGTGGTGGACGCCATGAACAGACCACAGAAAAACAGCAGGCGCGCGAGCATGGGCAAAAATTCTGTCGAGGGAGGCCTGGGGGTGAGCCTAGCAGCTGCAATGGACCCGGGTAGTCGGCAGATGTTTCAAAATGGGCAGTTCAGGGGATGTAAGGTGAATCAGAAGGCCCCTTCGCGAGCAAGCCCGCTCCCACAGGATTCACACTGTACCTGTGGGAGCGGGCTTGCTCGCGAAGAGGGACTGTCAGGCGACGAAGATCACGCGCCTGGAACGAAATGCTTCTGCGCCGTACCACGTGCGATCAAACGCGAGATGTAATCCAGTTTCTGCGCGTCCTGGTCGACAAAGCGGAACGTCAGTTGCAGCCATTCGCTGTCGGGTTTCTGCTCGTGGGCGACGATAGCGTGCAGGTAACCGTTCAGACGCGCGACTTCAGCGTTGTCGCCCTGTTCCAGATCGAGCACGGCGCTGTCGAGCACTTGCGGCAGGACTTCGCTGCGTTTGACCACCAGCAGCGCTTCCTTGAGGCTCAAGGCCTTGATCACGCATTGCTGGATACCGTTCGGCAGGCGCAGTTGGCCCGGGCCACGACCGCCGGTTGACGCTGCAGAGGCAGCTGGTGCCTTCACCGGCGGGCTGTTGAGCAGGCCACGGGACGCTGCGGCAGCCGCTGGGGCCGGGGCTGGCGCAGCGGCGGCAGGCTGGGCGATCGGGGCAACCGGCGCAGGAGCAGGCGCGACGCTGGCGACCGCAGGCTTGCCACCGGTCAATGCGCTCAACGAATCGTTGCCGAACGCCGAGTTCATTTTGGTCGGCGCGCTGTTCATCAAGGTATCGAGCTTGCCGACCTTGTTCAGCGCCTGCTTGACCTTGGTCAGCAGTTGCTCGTTGGTGAACGGCTTGCTGACGTAGCCGGAAACCCCGGCCTGGATCGCCTGGACGACGTTCTCTTTGTCGCCACGGCTGGTCACCATCACGAAGGGCATGGTCTTGAGGTTGTCCTGCTCGCGGCACCAGGTCAGCAATTCCAGGCCGGACATTTCCGGCATTTCCCAGTCGCACAGGACCAGGTCGAACGCTTCCCGTGCCAGCAAGGCCTGAGCCTTCTTGCCGTTGATCGCGTCTTCGATCCGGATCCCCGGGAAGTAGTTGCGCAGGCACTTCTTCACCAGGTCACGAATGAACGACGCATCGTCCACGACCAACACACTGACCTTACTCATCCATTACCCCTTTAAAAAATCCCGGCAAGCATACCAACTGTCTGATGGCACATTGCCAAAAACCTTCAGTCACGCCGGGACTTTTCGTTCGCGGGTGCTGCTGTCGAATTCGTAAGCCCCTAAACAAAAACGCCCGGCCAATAGGCCGGGCGCTTTACTTGGGCAATCTTACTTATCGTCAACTTCGCCCGGAACATTAGCGGTTTCACCACTTGTGCCTTCAACTTCTTCCTTCATGCGCTTGAGGCCCAGGTGACGCACGTCGGTGCCGCGCACCAGGTAAATCACCAGCTCCGCGATATTGCGCGCGTGGTCGCCGATGCGTTCCAGCGAACGCAGCACCCAGATAATGCTCAGAACCCGCGAGATAGAGCGCGGGTCTTCCATCATGTAGGTGGCGAGTTCACGCAGGGCGGTCTTGTATTCGCGGTCGATGATCTTGTCGTACTGCGCCACCGACAACGCCAGGTCGGCGTCGAAGCGGGCAAACGCGTCCAGTGCGTCACGCACCATGTTGCGCACCTGGTCGCCGATGTGGCGCACCTCGACGTAGCCGCGTGGGGCTTCGCCTTCTTCACACAACTGAATAGCGCGGCGGGCGATCTTGGTCGATTCGTCGCCGATGCGCTCGAGGTCGATCACCGACTTGGAAATGCTGATGATCAGACGCAAGTCGGACGCGGCCGGCTGACGACGGGCCAGAATGCGCAGGCATTCTTCGTCGATGTTGCGTTCCATATGATTGATCTGGTCGTCGATCTCGCGAACCTGCTGGGCCAGGCCGGAATCGGCCTCGATCAGCGCCGTCACGGCGTCGTTGACCTGCTTCTCCACCAGCCCGCCCATGGCCAGGAGGTGGCTGCGCACTTCCTCGAGCTCAGCGTTGAATTGCGCGGAGATGTGATGGGTAAGGCCTTCTTTACTAATCATGTTGGCGTCCTTGGAGCGTCCGGTAAGGTGCGGTGGGCCGCAGCGTCAATTCAGTGAGCAACCACAGGCTTCCTAGCCGTAACGACCGGTGATGTAGTCTTCGGTCTGCTTCTTCGCCGGATTGGTGAACAGGGTGTCGGTGTCGCCGAATTCCACCAGTTTGCCCATGTACATGAACGCCGTGTAGTCGGAAACCCGCGCGGCCTGTTGCATGTTGTGGGTCACGATGACGATGGTGAATTTCGATTTCAGTTCGTAGATCAGCTCTTCGACTTTCAGCGTGGAGATCGGGTCGAGTGCCGAACACGGTTCGTCGAGCAGCAGCACTTCAGGTTCCACGGCGATAGTGCGCGCGATCACCAGACGTTGTTGCTGACCACCGGACAGGCCCAGTGCCGACTCGTGCAGACGGTCTTTGACTTCGTCCCACAGCGCCGCGCCTTTCAACGCCCATTCGACGGCTTCATCGAGGATGCGTTTCTTGTTGATGCCCTGGATGCGCAGGCCGTAAACCACGTTTTCGTAAATGGTTTTCGGGAACGGGTTCGGCTTCTGGAACACCATGCCGACGCGACGACGCAGCTCGGCCACGTCTTCGCCCTTGCGGTAGATGTTGTTGCCGTACAGGTTGATTTCACCTTCCACGCGGCAGCCGTCAACCAGGTCGTTCATGCGGTTGAAGGTGCGCAGCAGCGTGGACTTGCCGCAGCCGGACGGCCCGATGAAGGCGGTCACGCGCTGCTTCGGAATATTCAGGCTGACGTCGTACAGCGCTTGTTTGTCGCCGTAGAACAGGTTCAGGCCCGGCACTTCGATGGCCACGGTTTCCTGCGCAAGGCTCAGGCTCTGTTTGTCGCGGCCCAGGGCAGACATGTTGATGCCGTGGGTATGTGCTTCGTGCTGCATGGGAGGCTCCCTGTGCTGACAAATTCGGTTCGGGCCACCGCTTCGCGGCATGGCCAATAAATATTCCTGTGGACGCGGTCCACTGTGGGAGCGGGCTTGCTCGCGAAGGGGGCCTCACGGCCGCCAAAAGCTTCGCGAGCAAGCCCGCTCCCACAAGGTCCGCGCCGACCTGTTAACTATCCAGCGCTTTGTATTTCTCGCGCAGGTGGTTCCGGATGTAGACGGCCGACAGGTTCAATGTCGCGATCACCAGTACCAGCAGCAGCGCCGTGGCGTACACCAGCGGTCGTGCGGCTTCGACGTTCGGGCTCTGGAAGCCGACGTCATAAATATGGAAGCCCAGGTGCATGATCTTCTGATCAAGGTGAAGGTACGGGTAGTTGCCATCCAGCGGCAACGACGGCGCCAGTTTCACCACACCCACCAGCATCAGCGGCGCCACTTCACCGGCGGCGCGAGCCACGGCGAGGATCATGCCGGTCATCATCGCCGGGCTGGCCATCGGCAGCACGATCTTCCACAAGGTTTCAGCCTTGGTCGCGCCGAGGGCCAACGAGCCTTCACGCACGGTGCGAGGAATCCGCGCCAGGCCTTCTTCGGTGGCCACGATCACCACCGGCACCGCCAGCAGCGCCAGGGTCAGGGACGCCCAGAGCAGGCCCGGCGTACCGAAGGTCGGTGCCGGCAGTGCTTCAGGGAAGAACAACCGGTCGACCGAGCCGCCCAGCACGTAAACGAAGAAGCCCAGACCGAACACGCCGTAAACGATGGCCGGAACGCCCGCGAGGTTGTTCACGGCAATGCGGATAATCCGGGTCAACGCGTTCTGCTTGGCGTATTCACGCAGGTAAACCGCCGCCAGTACGCCGAACGGGGTCACGATCATCGCCATGATCAGGGTCATCATCACGGTGCCGAAGATGGCCGGGAAGATCCCGCCTTCGGTGTTCGCTTCACGCGGGTCGTCGCTGAGGAATTCCCAGACCTTGCTGAAGTAGAAACCGATCTTGGTCATCGTGCCCATGGCGTTCGGCTGGTAGGCGTGAACCACTTTGCCGATGTCGATGACGAGCTCTTTGCCGTTGGCATCGCGGGCCGTCAGGCTGTCGCGGTTGAACTGGGCGTGCAAGTCGGCAAGACGTGCTTCGATGTCCTGATAACGTGCGTTCAGCTCGGCGCGCTCGGATTCCATGTCCGCTTGCGCGGTGGCATCGAGTTGGCCAGCCAGTTCCAGTTTGCGAGTGTGCAGACGAATGCGTTCGAGACCGGCGTTGATCGCGCCGATGTCGACCTTTTCCATGGTCTTGAGCTGTGCAGCGAGCTGGTTGACGCGGGCAACACGAGCCTGCAACTCAGGCCACGCAGCCTCGCCTTCAGCGATGACCTTGCCGTCCTGTTTGACGTTGACCAGATAGCCGTAGAAATTGCCCCACTCGCGGCGCTCGATGGCCATCAGCTCAGGTGGCGTCTTCTGGTTGGTCAGCCACTCGCCGACGATCCAGGTGAAGTCGTTGCCGTTCAAGTCACGGTTGCCGACCTTGATCAGCTCGCGAGTCATGAACTCCGGGCCTTCATCAGGCACCGGCAGCCCGGCGCTTTTCAGGCGCGCGCGCGGCACTTCTTCTTTCTGCACCACTTCGCCGATGACCAGGTGATTAGCCTGGCCCGGTACGTCGTAGCTGGCGTGGATCAGGTCCGCCGGCCAGAAGTGACCCAGACCGCGCACGGCAATCACCGCGAGCAGGCCAATGGTCATGATGACCGCGATGGACACCGCGCCGCCGCTGATCCAGACGCCGGGGGCGCCGCTCTTGAACCATCCGTTCAGGGAGTTCTGTTTCACAGACTTCTACCTTTCTTAAAGCGACGAGTATTTCTTGCGCAGACGCTGACGAATCAGTTCCGCGAGGGTGTTCATGACGAAGGTGAACAACAGCAGCACCAGCGCCGAGAGGAACAGCACGCGGTAGTGGCTGCCGCCGACTTCCGATTCGGGCATTTCCACCGCGACGTTGGCGGCCAGCGTGCGCAGACCTTCGAACAGGTTCATTTCCATGACCGGGGTGTTACCGGTGGCCATCAGCACGATCATGGTTTCACCGACCGCACGGCCCATGCCGATCATCAGTGCCGAGAAGATGCCCGGGCTGGCGGTGAGGATCACCACCCGCGTCATGGTCTGCCACGGGGTAGCACCAAGTGCCAGGGAACCAAGGGTCAGGCCGCGAGGCACGCTGAACACGGCGTCTTCGGCGATGGAGTAGATGTTCGGGATTACCGCGAAGCCCATGGCCAGACCGACCACCAGTGCGTTGCGCTGGTCGTAGGTGATGCCCAGATCGTGGGAGATCCACATGCGCATGTCGCCGCCGAAGAACCAGGTTTCCATGTACGGGCTCATGTACAGCGAGAGCCAGCCCACGAACAGGATCACTGGAATCAGGATCGCGCTTTCCCAACCGTCCGGCACTTTCAGGCGGATGGACTCGGGCAGGCGACTGAAGACGAAACCGGCCACCAGGATGCCAATCGGCATCAGCATCAGCAGGCTGAAGATGCCCGGCAAATGCCCTTCTACATAAGGTGCGAGGAACAGGCCGGCGAAGAAACCGAGGATCACCGTCGGCATCGCTTCCATCAGCTCGATCACCGGTTTGACCTTGCGGCGCATGCCCGGGGCCATGAAGTACGCGGTGTAGATTGCTGCGGCAACGGCCAATGGAGCGGCCAGCAGCATGGCGTAGAACGCGGCTTTCAGGGTGCCGAAAGTCAGTGGCGACAGGCTCAGCTTCGGTTCGAAGTCGGTGTTGGCGGCGGTCGATTGCCAGACGTATTTAGGCTCGTCGTAGTTCTCGTACCAGACCTTGCTCCACAGCGCGCTCCACGACACTTCCGGGTGCGGGTTGTCGAGCAGCAGCGGTTGAATCTTGCCGCCTGCTTCCACGATCACGCGGTTGGCCCGTGGCGACAGACCGAAAAGGCCCTGGCCATCGACCACCTGATCCACCAGCAAGGTGCGGTGCGCGGTGCTGTGGAACACGCCGAGCTTGCCGGACGCATCAAGGGCAACGAAGCCTTTGCGACGTTCTTCGGCAGTGATTTCAACGATCGGCGTGGTGCCCATCTGGAAGGTGCGGATCTGCTTCAGGCGCAGTTCGCCATCCGGGTCGCGCGCCATGAACCATTGGGCCAGGCCACCTTTGGAATCGCCGAGGATCAGCGAGATACCGCCCACCAGCTGGGTGCTGGCGGTAATTTCGGCATCGCCGTTTTCGAGCAGCTTGTAGCGACCGTTGAGGCTCTTGTCGCGCAGGCTGAACACGTCGGCTTGCGCACGACCGTTAATCACGTACAACCACTGCTGACGCGGGTCGACGAAGATGTTCTTCACCGGCTCGGCCATTTGCGGCAGGTCGATGCGCTTCTGCTCGTTGGTGATTTCGCCGGTCATCATGTTTTCTTCGCTGGTCAGCGATAGAACATTGAGTTGCGAACCGGTGGAGCCGACCAGCATCAGCGTGGTGTCGGTGGCGTTGAGACTGACGTGCTCCAGCGCGCCGCCCGCCTCGTTCAGCGCGATCGGGGTTTCGCCGTACGGATATTCGACGGCCGGCGAGATGGTTTTCTTGCCGTCCGGGTAGCTGACTTTATAAGTGTGACGGAACACCAGCGCCTGGCCATTGGACAAGCCCACCACCACCAATGGATGGCCCGGTTGGTCTTCGCCGATGGAGGTCACGGTCGTGCCGGCCGGGATCGGCAGATCGACGCGCTTGAGTTCAGCGCCACTGTCGACGTCGAAAAACAGCGCCTGCCCTTTGTCGGAAATCCGCATGGCGACCTGGTTCTGCTCTTCCAGGGAGATCATCAGCGGCTTGCCGGCATCTTGCATCCAGGCGGGCGTGATGGCGTCCTTGGCGGTCAGGTCGGCACCCTGGAACAGGGGCAAGACGACGTAGGCAAGGAAGAAGAAGATCAGCGTGATCGCAGCAAGAACAGCGAGGCCGCCAATGAGGACGTACCAGCGGGTCAGGCGATCCTTTAGCGCGCGGATGCGGCGCTTGCGTTGCAGCTCAGGCGTATTGAAATCAATTCGCTTGGGGGGATTTGTAGTCATGGTGGAATTGGCCAGATCAGTCATGCGCACACCCTAGCGATCCTGTATGACAGAAAGATGACAATGCAGTGACGCAACAAATCCTCCGCCAGCGGAACTGGCAGTGGATCGGAAATTTGGGAGGCCGGCGTACCGGCATTTGCAGGAGCGAAGCTTGCTCGCGAAGGCGTCATTTCATTCAACTTAAATGCTGACTGAACCACCGCGTTCGCGGGCAAGCCTCGCTCCTACAGGTCCGGGTTTACCCCGGACCTAGGGTTTTACTTTTTTACGACTTCAGCGCCGCCTTCCGCGAGACCCAGGTCAGCCAGTGCTTTTGCAGCAACCTTGGCCGGCAGTGGGATGTAGCCGTCTTTCACTACAACTTCCTGGCCCTGTTTGGACAGAACCAGTTTCACGAACTCGGCTTCCAGCGGGGCCAGAGGCTTGTTCGGGGCTTTGTTGACGTAAACGTAGAGGAAGCGCGACAGCGGGTATTTGCCGTTCAGGGCGTTTTCTTCGGTGTCTTCGATGAATTCAGTGGTGCCTTTTTTGGCCAGGGCCACAGTCTTCACGCTAGCGGTTTTGTAGCCGATGCCCGAGTAACCAACGCCGTTCAGCGAGGAGCTGATCGACTGCACGACCGAAGCCGAACCTGGCTGTTCGTTGACGTTTGGCTTGTAGTCGCCTTTGCACAGGGCTTCTTCTTTGAAGTAGCCATAGGTGCCCGATACCGAGTTACGACCGAACAGTTGAACCGGCTTGGTGGCCAGATCACCGGTCACGCCCAGGTCACCCCAGGTTTTCACTTCGGTTTTAGCGCCGCACAGACGAGTGGACGAGAAGATCGCGTCGACTTGTTCCATGGTCAGGTGCTGGATCGGGTTGTCTTTGTGTACGAAGACAGCCAGGGCGTCCACAGCAACCGGGATCGCGGTTGGCTTGTAACCGTATTTGGTTTCGAAGGCTTGCAGCTCGGTGTCCTTCATCTTGCGGCTCATCGGGCCCAGGTTAGCGGTGCCTTCAGTGAGCGCAGGTGGCGCGGTAGACGAACCGGCAGCCTGAATCTGGATGTTTACGTTCGGGTATTCTTTTTTGTAGTTCTCAGCCCACAGGGTCATGAGGTTGGCCAGGGTATCGGAGCCGACGCTGGACAGGTTGCCCGACACACCAGTGATCTTGGTGTAGCTCGGGATCGACGGGTCTACAGCGGCGAACGCGTTGGCAGTCGCAACGCCAGCAGCGACAAAAGTCATTGCCGCCATCAAACGCTTCAGTTTCATGCCTTACTCCTAGCAGATAGGGTGTGTTAAGTCGGGGCCAAGTATCAGCAGGCCGTGTGAACACTCTATGGCTGAAATATGACAATTGGATGAAAGGCCAGCATTCAGTGTTTCGAAGTGATTCCGCGTTAGCGTTCTTCGCGGGCAAGCCTCGCTCCTACAGGTGTTCTTGTAGGAGCGAGGCTTGCCCGCGAAGGCGTCAGTCGGCTTAGCGCCCCTTCTTCCAGAGATACCCACCCACCACAATCCCGACCCCACAAATGACCGCCACGTAATAGGCCGGCCCCATCGGGCTTTCCTTCAGCAGCAACGTCACTACCATCGGGGTCAGACCGCCAAAAATCGCGTAGGCCAGGTTGTAGGAAAACGACAGGCCGCTGAAGCGCACCACCGCCGGGAAGGCTTTGACCATCACGTAGGGCACCGCGCCGATGGTGCCGACCAGCAAACCGGTCACGGCATACATCGGGAACAGCCAGTCCGGGTGATTGAACAGGCTGTGGTAGAAGGTCCACGAGCTGAGCAACAGCAGGGTGCTGCCGAACACAAATATCCGGCCGGCGCCGAAGCGATCAGCCAAAGCACCGGAAGCCACGCAGCCCAGGCTCAGGAATACGATCGCCAGGCTGTTGGCCTGCAACGCGGTGGTTGGAGCGAAGTGGTAAACGGTCTGTAGCACGGTCGGGGTCATCAGAATGACCACGATGATGCCGGCGGACAGCAGCCAGGTCAGCAGCATGGAGATCGCGATCGCGCCGCGATGATCGCGTAACACCGCGCGCAGCGGCACTTCTTCGGCCAGGGCTTTGCGCAATTGCAGTTCGGCGAATACGGGCGTCTCGTGCAGCCAGCGGCGCAGATAAACCGAGAACAGACCAAACACACCACCGAGCAGGAACGGGATCCGCCAGGCGTAATCCGACACTTCCACCGGGGTGTAAATGCTGTTAATCACCGTGGCGACCAGCGAACCCAGGAGGATGCCCGCCGTCAGACCGCTGGTCAGCGTGCCGCAGGCGTAGCCGATGTGCCGCTGTGGCACGTGTTCGGAAACGAAGACCCACGCGCCGGGCACTTCCCCGCCAATCGCAGCGCCTTGAATCACGCGCATCAGCAGCAACAGGATCGGCGCCCACATGCCGATCTGCGCGTACGTCGGCAGCAGGCCCATGATCAAGGTCGGCACCGCCATCATGAAAATGCTCAGGGTGAACATCTTCTTGCGGCCCAGCAGGTCACCGAAGTGCGCCATCACAATGCCGCCCAACGGACGCGCCAGGTAGCCGGCGGCGAAGATGCCGAAAGTCTGCATCAGCCGCAGCCACTCGGGCATGTCGGCCGGGAAGAACAGCTTGCCCACCACCGTGGCGAAGAACACGAAGATGATGAAGTCGTAGAACTCCAGCGCGCCGCCCAGGGCAGACAGCGATAAAGTTTTGTAGTCATTGCGGGTCAACGGACGTGCGGGCTGGGTAGGCTGCGCGATGCTCGAGGGCGCTGTGGTCATGGCAAGGGCTTCTCTAATAGTCGGATCTGCAACCTCCACAACGCTGGCGGAGGCTTGGGCAGGTCCGCACGATAGCAAATTGTTCGAAATAGCACATAGAGGCGCGTATTTGAGGGGCAAAATGAGAACCGGACGGTCGTCTCGGGGTCTACCGACCGATATACTCGCGATCTTGCAATAGTTTGAAAGGGTTGCTGTGCAAAAACGCCTGCCGGGGTGTGCAGGCGGTTTCGCAGAGTTTCCCTTTAGGCGCCTTACGAAAAACGTGACGAACGTAGTATGTTCGGGCTGAATCGTTTTTTCTGAGACGGCTATTCACCTGAAATACCAATGAAGAGTCACGGGTCAGAGGCACCCCCGGCATGATAGAGCTCGAACAAGAAGATCCAATCCCGCAAGGCGACCTGGCCCTGCAAATCACCGCGCTTCCGCGTGAAACCAACGGTTTCGGCGATATTTTCGGTGGCTGGCTGGTGGCGCAGATGGATTTGGCCGGCACCGCAATGGCCAGCAAAGTCGCTGGCGGTCGAGTGGCCACCGTTGCGATCGACCGCATGGCGTTCCTGGTTCCGGTCGCGGTGGGCGCTCAGCTCTCCTTCTATACCCAGGCCCTGGAAATCGGCCGCAGCTCGATCCAGATGATGGTCGAGGTCTGGAGCGACGATCCGCTGTCCAGCGAGTGGCGTAAAGTGACTGAAGCCGTGTTTGTGTTCGTTGCCATCGACGGCAGCGGTCGCACCCGCTCGGTGCCGCCACGCGCGCGTTAAACACGGGGACCGTTTTGCGGTCCATTGCAGCCCTGTTCCCGATCGAGAGTTGTCCCATGAACACGCCCAACGTTGAAGCCGTGAAACTGGATGAACTGAACTGCTGGCGCATCCGCCACGGTCAGGCCGAATTGCTGGTGGCCCAGCAAGGCGCGCACATCCTCAGTTATCAATTGGCCGGCCAACCGCCGCTGATCTGGCTCAACGATGAGGCTGTGTTCAAGACCGGCAAGGGTATCCGCGCCGGTGTGCCGGTGTGCTGGCCGTGGTTCGGCAATTTTTCGCGCAACCCGCAGAGCGTTCAGGCGATGCGCGTCAGCAACGAACCACCGACCGCCCACGGTTTTGTGCGGGCGATGGACTGGGAGCTGGGCGGTATCGAAACCGAAGGTGAAAGCCTGAAGGCGGAATTCGTCCTGCCCTACCCCGAAGGTGGCTTCCCCGGTTGGCCGCATCAGGTGGATTTGAAGTTGAGCATTCGACTGGATGAACAACTGCATATCAGCCTGACCAGCCACAACCAGGGCACCGATACCGTCACCCTCAGCCAGGCGCTGCACAGCTATTTCGCGGTCAGCGATGTGCGCAATGTGCAGGTTGAAGGGGTGGATGGCTTGAATTACATCGAGACGCTGGATGACTGGAAAACCAAGACTCAGTCTGGTGATCTGAGCTTTACCGGCGAGACCGATCGCATCTACCTCAATGCTCCGGCGAAACTGACCATCGTCGATCCAGCCTGGGAACGGCGCATCGAGCTGACCAGCAGTGGTTCGCGCTCGGCGGTGATCTGGAACCCGTGGATTGATCGCGCGGCGGCGTTCAGTGACATGGCCGATGATGGCTGGCAGCGCATGCTGTGCATCGAAACGGCGAATGTGATGGATGATGTGGTGGCGTTGGCGCCGGGTGCAAGTCATACGCTCGGCGTGAGCATCGGTAGCGCACCTTTATAGGCAACACCATAGAACACTGTGGGAGCGGGCTTGCTCGCGAATGCGGTATGTCAGGCAACATTAATGTCGACTGACACGCCCTCTTCGCGAGCAAGCCCGCTCCCACAGTTTTGGTTTTCTATAAATCCGACTCTTTCACCACTCTGACCTTCGCCGCATCCAGCGCATACGCCGCATCAGCCAACTCATTGTTGACCTTCTCGATCTTCAACGTACCCGTTACCCACAGCGGCGTGTAGATATCATCCAGCTTCAACCCTTTCGGATAGCGCACCAGCACCAATTGATTCGGCGGCGGTGGCGGCACGTGGATGCAGGCGCCCGGATAGGGCACGAGGAAGAACAGTGTGCTGCGGCCCTTGGCGTCGGATTCCAGCGGCACCGGATAACCGCCGATGCGGATGTTCTTGTCGTTCATCGACGGCACGGTTTTGGTCGAGTACATCACCGCCGGCAAGCCTTTGCTCTGCTTCATGCCACCCTTGTCGGTAAAGGTGCCATTGGCTTCGGGGGAGTCGTGGTCGATTTCGGGCATGGCCTCGAGGGCTTTCTGGTCCGACTTGGGCATCAGTTCCAGCCAGTCGGTTTCCGGCAGTTCGCCGGCATGGGCGAGGCCCGAGCCCAGTAAAAGAAAAGTCAGTAAAAGACGGCGCATGGAAATGCTCGGTAAAGGAGAGGACGATGCAACGCCAAGCATTCTAGCCCTCCCGCCTTGCGCAGCAGAGAGGGCTTTGTCGCTAAATCAGTTCTTTTTGATCAAGCCGTAGATCACCAGCAACACCACTGCGCCAACCAGCGCACCGATGAAGCTCGCGCCTTGGCCGGCCTGGTAGATGCCCAGGGCCTGACCGCCGTAAGTGGCCGCCAGCGAACCGCCGATACCGAGCAGGATGGTCATGATCCAGCCCATGCTGTCATCACCCGGTTTCAGGAACCGGGCCAGCAGGCCGACGATCAAGCCGATAAAGATGGTTCCGATAATTCCCATGGCATTTCCTCTGAGTAAGTGGCTGTGTCCTGTCTCACCAATACGTTCCTCTTTTGACGAGTGGCTGTTGTCGTCAGGCAAGGCGCCGTGACGAGTCATAGCCAGAGCATGACGGCAACAGACGCCGTCAAAAAGGAACCGTATGGGTGAGACAGGACACCTGACGAAAGCCTAGTCAGACTTTCGCATCCTGCCATGAGAGAACGGCGGCCCCTGAATGGTTCCGCCGCTGCCACATGAAACTGTTTACTCGGCGATCAGCGCTTCGACCTTGAGGATCTGTGCCGCCAGCGTATCGCGGTCTGCACAACGCAGGTTGGCGTGACCAACCTTGCGGCCGACCTTGAAGGCCTTGCCGTAGTGATGCAGATGGCAATCGGCGATGGCCAGGACCTTTTCGGTCTCCGGCACTTTACCGATGAAGTTGAGCATGGCGCTCTCGCCGACCTTGGCCGTCGAACCCAGCGGCAGACCGGCAACGGCCCGCAGGTGGTTTTCGAACTGGCTGCATTCGGCGCCTTCGGTGGTCCAGTGCCCGGAGTTGTGCACGCGCGGGGCAATTTCGTTGGCCTTCAGGCCTCCGTCGACTTCAAAGAACTCGAACGCCATCACGCCAACGTAGTTCAGCTGCTTGAGCACGCGGCTGGAGTAGTCTTCGGCCAAGGCTTGCAACGGATGATCGGTGCTGGCCACGGACAGCTTGAGGATGCCGCTGTCGTGGGTGTTGTGAACCAGCGGGTAGAACTTCGTTTCGCCATCGCGGGCACGCACGGCGATCAGCGAAACTTCGCCGGTGAACGGCACGAAGCCTTCCAGCAGGCAGGCAACGCTGCCCAGTTCAGCGAAGGTGCCGACCACGTCTTCAGCGGTGCGCAGGACTTTCTGGCCCTTGCCGTCGTAACCCAGGGTGCGGGTTTTCAGCACGGCCGGCAGACCGATGGACGCCACAGCGGCGTCCAGATCGGCTTGCGACTGGATGTCGGCGAACGCCGGGGTGGGAATCCCCAGGTCCTTGAACATGCTCTTCTCGAACCAGCGATCGCGGGCGATGCGCAGGGCTTCGGCGCTCGGGTAGACCGGGACGAACTGCGACAGGAATGCCACGGTTTCAGCCGGGACGCTTTCGAACTCGAAAGTCACCAGATCGACTTCATCGGCGAGCTGTCGCAGGTGATCCTGATCGCCGTAATCGGCCCGCAGGTGTTCGCCCAACGCGGCTGCGCAAGCATCCGGCGCGGGGTCCAGGAAAGCGAAGTTCATGCCCAGCGGAGTGCCCGCCAGCGCCAACATGCGACCCAACTGGCCGCCACCGATTACACCGATCTTCATCGTCAACAACCTCAGGCGATGCGTGGGTCTGGATTGTCCAGGACGCTGTCTGTCTGCTCAGCACGGAAGGTTTTCAGCACCGCGTGGAACTGCGGGTGCTTGGCGCCCAGGATACTCGCCGACAGCAGGGCTGCGTTGATTGCGCCAGCCTTGCCGATGGCCAGGGTGGCGACCGGAATGCCCGCAGGCATCTGCACGATAGAGAGCAGCGAGTCGACGCCCGAGAGCATCGACGACTGCACCGGCACGCCCAGCACCGGCAGGTGGGTCTTGGCCGCACACATGCCTGGCAAGTGGGCCGCGCCACCGGCGCCGGCGATGATCACCTCGATGCCACGCGCCTCGGCCTCTTCGGCGTACTGGAACAGCAGGTCCGGGGTGCGGTGGGCAGAGACCACTTTCACCTCGTAAGGGATGCCGAGCTTTTCCAGCATATCGGCGGTGTGGCTAAGGGTGGACCAATCGGACTTGGAGCCCATGATCACGCCAACCAGTGCACTCATCGTCGTGCCTCTTCTCTCTGGGCGCCCGCAGGCGCGTCAAAAAACAACAAGCCACGCAAAATGCGTGGCTTGATTGTACGAAAAATGGCCGGACGAACCGGCCGAAGGCCGCGCAGTATACCTCAATGAAGCAGATAAACAGCCCCCTAAGCGACCATCTGTCATAGGGCGCAAAGTGCCGGTTTTATTGACTCAAAGGTCAATCAAATACACCACTAATCCCCTGTGGGAGCGGGCTTGCTCGCGAATGCGGTGGGTCAATCGACATCAATGCTGCCTGACCCACCGCATTCGCGAGCAAGCCCGCTCCCACATTTGATCTTCATTGGCCTCAGGAACCCGTTGTGCCCTGCGCGGCGCCGCCTTCAAGTTTTCGCCACAGCAACCGCACATTCGCCTTGCGCACCAACGCGCAGCGGTAAAGGCGAATCTCCAGCGGCACATGCCATTGCGGGCCGCCGCAGACCACCAGTTCGCCGCGAGCCAGCTCGGCCCGCACGCTCAATTGCGGCACCCAGGCAATGCCCAATCCTTCCAGCGCCATGCTTTTCAAACTGTCAGCCATGGCGGTTTCGTACACCGTGGTAAACCTTAGCGCGCGCTGGCGCAGCAAGCCGTTCACCGAACGCCCGAGAAACGCTCCGGCGCTGTAGGCCAGCAACGGAACGCTGGCTTCGCCCTCCAGATCGAACAGCGGCTTACCGTCGGCATCCGCCGCGCACACCGGCAGCATTTCAGTGTGCCCCAGGTGCAGCGACGGAAAGATCTCCGGGTCCATCTGCATGGCGGCGTCAGGGTCATAGAACGCCAACATCAGATCGCAACCGCCTTCGCGCAACGCATGCACCGCGTCGCCAACGTTAGTCGCCACCAGCCGCGTGGCGATGTTCAAACCTTCATTACGCAACTGCGCGATCCAGCGCGGAAAGAAGCCCAACGCCAAGGAGTGAGCAGCGGCAACTTGCATCACTTCGCCCTGCCCACCCTCCAGATGATGAAGATGGCGCAGCACTTCGCCGAGTTGCTCTACCACGGTCCGTGCGGTGACAAGGAACAACTGCCCCGCCGCAGTCAGCTCGACCGGCGTGCGCGAGCGGTTGACCAGTTGCAGCCCCAGTGCGGCTTCCAGGCTGCGGATCCGTCGGCTGAACGCCGGCTGAGTCACGAAGCGTCGTTCGGCAGCCTGGGAGAAGCTGCGGGTGGCGGCCAGAGCACTAAAGTCCTCAAGCCATTTACTTTCCAGATTCATCACGTCCTCCCGGACACGCACCAATTTAGGTCACACGCTCGCCACACACGTGGCGTCACATGGGCATTATGCCGAATGTGCATAGGCCAGTGCTTAACAGCATTGGCCGAAAATTCTCCACAAGCCTAGCATTTGAGGCGTTCCGGCACAGACCGGGTCCATATCGAGATGATTTCTATCATGTCCTCCGCTGCATCTTTCCGCACAGAAAAAGACCTGCTTGGCGTACTCGAAGTACCGGCTCAAGCGTATTACGGCATCCAGACCCTGCGAGCGGTGAATAACTTCCGTCTCTCCGGCGTTCCGATTTCGCATTACCCGAAGCTGGTTGTCGGTCTGGCGATGGTCAAACAGGCCGCCGCTGACGCCAACCGCGAGCTGGGTCACCTGAGCGAAGCCAAGCACGCTGCCATCAGCGAAGCCTGTGCACGATTGATCCGCGGCGATTTCCACGAAGAATTCGTGGTGGACATGATTCAGGGCGGCGCTGGCACTTCGACCAACATGAATGCCAACGAAGTCATCGCCAACATCGCACTGGAGGCCATGGGCCACAGCAAGGGCGAATACCAATACCTGCACCCGAACAACGACGTGAACATGGCGCAGTCGACCAACGACGCCTACCCGACCGCGATCCGTCTGGGTCTGCTGCTGGGCCACGACGCACTGCTGGCCAGCCTCGATAGCCTGATCCAGTCGTTCGCCGCCAAGGGTGAAGAATTCAGCCACGTTCTGAAGATGGGCCGTACCCAGCTGCAAGACGCCGTGCCGATGACCCTCGGCCAGGAATTCCGCGCTTTCGCCACTACCTTGGGCGAAGACCTGGCGCGCCTGAAAACACTGGCACCTGAACTGCTGACTGAAGTGAACCTGGGCGGCACCGCGATCGGCACCGGCATCAACGCCGACCCGCGCTATCAGCACCTGGCCGTTCAGCGTCTGGCGCTGATCAGCGGTCAACCGCTGGTTCCAGCGGCCGACTTGATCGAAGCCACTTCCGACATGGGTGCTTTCGTACTGTTCTCCGGTATGCTCAAGCGCACCGCGGTCAAGCTGTCGAAGATCTGCAACGACCTGCGTCTGCTGTCCAGCGGCCCGCGTACCGGCATCAACGAAATCAACCTGCCGGCACGTCAGCCAGGCAGCTCGATCATGCCAGGCAAGGTCAACCCGGTCATCCCGGAAGCCGTGAACCAGGTGGCGTTCCAGATCATCGGCAACGACCTGGCCCTGACCATCGCGGCCGAAGGCGGCCAGCTGCAATTGAACGTGATGGAGCCGCTGATCGCCTTCAAGATCTTCGACTCGATCCGTTTGCTGCAACGCGCCATGGACATGCTGCGCGAGCACTGCATCACCGGCATCACCGCCAACGAAGCCCGCTGCCGCGAACTGGTCGAACACTCGATCGGCCTGGTGACCGCGCTGAACCCGTACATCGGCTATGAAAACGCCACCCGTATCGCCCGTATCGCCCTCGAAAGCGGCCGCGGCGTGTTGGAACTGGTGCGCGAAGAAGGCTTGCTCGACGAAGAAATGCTCGCCGACATCCTGCGCCCGGAAAACATGATTGCTCCGCGTCTGGTTCCGCTTAAAGCCTGATCCAACGCATTATTTGTAGCACCGCTCACCAGGTCGAGGGACTAGACACCTCTCACCTTTTGAGGGCTTGGGGATTCATTCCCCAGGCCCTTTTTTTTAACTATTTGGCAGCAATCCAGGATGTCTGGGAGCTGCTCTTCTGTGGGAGCGGGCTTGCTCGCGAAGGCGTCGGCACATCCAGCATTAATGTGTCTGACACACCCTCTTCGCGAGCAAGCCCGCTCCCACAGAAAAGCAGATCCCGCATAAGCCCGACGGCATAACGTCAGGTGTTCCAAAGCTTCGTTTCGCCGAACGCACCACAACAGTGCAGACGGACGGCACTCTCCTAGGTATAGTGCCGCCCCTCTTCGCGTGAGCGGTCGTCGGTAACGAGGCCCAAACCCATGCGAAACCCGAACTAATAACAAACCCGCAATATGAAATCGGGACGAACCTTCGCCCACCTGTTTTGCCGTGCGCAAAGCGGAGTAACGCGATGTTTCCGACCGCTCAGCATTTGCCTAAACAAAAAACAGCGAGGAATAATCCATGCTCGAAGTCATCAACGACTTCCTCTCAGGGAAAGTACTGATCGTGCTCATTGTCGGGCTCGGTAGCTACTTCACGATCCGCTCGCGTTTCGTTCAATTGCGTCACTTCTTCCACATGTTCGCGGTGTTCCGCGACAGCCTCAAAAGCAGCGCCGGTCAACTCAGCTCCTTCCAGGCCCTGATGCTCAGCCTCGCCGGCCGCGTCGGTGCAGGCAACATCGCCGGTGTCGGCATCGCCGTGACCCTCGGTGGGCCAGGTGCGGTGTTCTGGATGTGGGTGACCGCGCTGGTCGGCATGTCCAGCAGCTTCTTCGAATGCTCCCTCGGTCAGCTCTACAAACGCGCCGACGCCGACGGCACTTACCGTGGCGGCCCGTCCTATTACATCCAGCACGGTCTGCAGAAACGCTGGTTGGGCATGATCATGGCGTTCCTGCTGTTGATCACCTTTGGCTTCGCCTTCAACGGCCTGCAATCCCACGCCGTGACCCACTCGCTGAACAACGCCTTCGGCCTCGACACCACCTGGACCGGCCTCGCGCTGGCGGTGTTGCTGGGTCTGGTGTTCATCGGCGGGATCAAGCGCATTGCCAAGGTCGCTGACCTGCTGGTGCCGGTGAAAACCCTGGTGTATATCGGCGTGACCATCTACGTGATCGTGCTGCAATTCGACCACGTACCGGCGATGCTGATGACCATCGTCAAAAGTGCCTTCGGTCTGGATCAAGCCTTCGGCGGCCTGATCGGCAGCGCTATCGTCATGGGCGTGAAGCGTGGCGTGTTCGCCAACGAAGCGGGTTTGGGCAGCGCACCAAACGTGGCGGCAGTGGCGTCGGTCGAGCACCCGGTGTCACAAGGCGTGGTTCAGGCATTCAGCGTGTTCCTCGACACCTTCGTGATCTGCACCTGCACCGCGTTGCTGATCCTGCTTTCGGGCTTCTACACTCCGGGCTTCGAAGGCGACGGCATTGCCCTGACCCAGAACTCGCTCGCCGCTGTCGTGGGCGACTGGGGCCGGATGTTCATCTCCGTGGCCCTGGCGTTGTTCGTGTTCACCTCGATTCTCTACAACTACTACCTGGGCGAGAGCAACCTGCGCTTCCTGATCGGTGAAAACCGCAAGGCGCTGATCGGCTACCGCGCGCTGGTGCTGGTGTTGATCTTCTGGGGTGCGATCGAGAACCTCGGCACGGTGTTCGCGTTTGCCGACATCACCATGACCCTGCTCGCGTTCGTGAACCTGATCGCGCTGTTCCTGTTGTTCAAGGTCGGCATGCGCATCCTGCGCGACTACGATGACCAGCGCGCTGCCGGCATCAAGACGCCGGTGTTCGATTCGAGCAAGTTCCCGGATCTGGACCTGGACCTGAACGCCTGGCCAGCCAACCCGCCAGCCGCCGCCATCAAGGCTGAAGCTGAGGCGCAAGGCGTACCCGCAGCGCAACGCTGATCGGTTAAAGTGCGCAATCCCTATGTGGGAGCGGGCTTGCTCGCGAAGAGGTCGTGTCAGTCAACGTTGATGTTGATTGACACACCGCCTTCGCGAGCAAGCCCGCTCCCACAAGGGAAGTCATTGTTCTCGGAGAGTCTCCATGAATTCCTCGACCTACCCTGCCGCCCAGCACGTCATGGTGCTTTACACCGGTGGCACCATCGGCATGCAAGCCAGCGAACACGGCCTGGCACCAGCGTCCGGTTTTGAAGCGCGGATGCGTGAATACCTGCACAGCCAACCTGAGCTGGTGGTGCCGCAGTGGCAGTTTCGCGAGATGGCGCCGCTGATCGACAGTGCCAACATGTCTCCGGCGTACTGGCAACAACTGCGTGAAGCGGTGGTCGATGCCGTCGACGTACAGGGCTGCGACAGCGTGCTGATTTTGCATGGCACCGACACCCTCGCTTACAGCGCGGCGGCCATGAGTTTCCAACTGCTCGGCCTGCAGGCCCGCGTGTGCTTTACCGGCTCGATGCTGCCCGCCGGTGTAACCGACAGCGATGCCTGGGAAAACCTTGGCGGTGCTTTGGTTGCATTGGGCCAAGGTCTGGCGCCGGGTGTTCATCTGTACTTTCACGGCGAATTGCTGGACCCGACCCGCTGCGCAAAAGTGCGCAGTTTTGGTCGTCATCCGTTCAAGCGCCTTGAGCGTCAGGGCGGGGGAGCGAAAGCCACCTCACTGCCTGCAGCGTTGAACTACAACCAGACCAAACAACTGGCGAATGTCGCGGCGTTGCCACTGTTTCCCGGTATCCGCGCAGAAATTCTGGATGGCCTGCTCGATAGCGGCATTCAGGGCCTGGTGCTGGAGTGCTACGGCAGTGGCACCGGTCCGAGCGACAACCCCGAGTTTCTCGCGGCACTTTCGCGGGCTCGCGACAACGGTGTGGTGGTCGTTGCGGTCACGCAGTGCCATGAAGGTGGTGTCGAGCTTGATGTGTACGAAGCGGGTAGTCGCTTGCGTGGGGCCGGCGTGCTTTCGGGTGGCGGCATGACACGTGAGGCGGCGTTCGGGAAGTTACATGGGTTGCTGGGTGCCGGGCTCGACACCGCTGAAGTGCGGCGACTGGTCGAACTCGACCTGTGCGGCGAACTCAGCTAACCCAACACAAAACCCTGTGGGAGCGGGCTTGCTCGCGAATGCGGTGTGTCAGCCACATTGATGCTGGATGTGCCGCCGTCTTCGCGAGCAAGCCCGCTCCCACAGGTCTGTTGCTCGGCATGTAACTTGCTGCGTTCCAGCCACCCCAAGGCTGGAAGCCGTCATGCTCCACTCCCACCTCACCACCCTCAACGCCGTCTCCCTGGTGCTCAACGCCTTCAAGGCCGAAGGTCTGTCCAGCGAAGCGCTGCTCGCAGGCAGCGGCATCAGTGTGGCGGACCTGAGCCGGGCCGACACGCGCATCACCACCAATCAGGAGATGCAGGTCTGCGCCAACGCGGTCGCGCTCAAGCGTGACATCGGTCTGGAACTGGGCCGGCGGATGCACGTTTCGTCCTACGGCATGCTTGGTTATGCCCTGCTCACCAGTGCCACCTTCGGTGACGCTTTGCGCTTGGCGATGCGCTATCCGGCGCTGTTGGGAACACTTTTTGAACTGAGCCTGGAAGACGACGGCGACCGCGTCTGGTTCGTCGCTGCCGACTACCGGGAGAGTCCGGCGATGGCGGTGTTCAACGCCGAGTTTTGCCTGGTCTCTCTGAAAGTCATCTGCGACGACCTGTTCGGTCATCCGCTGCCGCTACTGGCCGCACGCTTCGAACATGCTGCACCCGATTATGAAGAGACCTACGCCGAGCACTTCGACTGCCCACTGCACTTCGGCGCACGGGACAACGCCTTCGCCTTCGACAAACTATGGCTCGACCAACCCTTGCCTCTGGCGGACGTCATCACCCATCAGGCCATGGCCGAGCGTTGCCGAAAGCAGAACCTTGAGTTCACCGGGCGTCAGGCGTGGCTGGGGCGGATTCGCCAGTTACTCAGTGCTCAACTCAACGCGGCGCCTGGCCTTGAAGGGTTGGCCGAACAAATGAATTGTTCGGCGCGGACCCTGCGCCGGCACCTCAAGGATCTGGGTTGCAGCTATCAGGAATTGCTGGATGAGCTGCGCTTCGAACAGGCCAAACACATGCTCTGCGAAGAACAGATGCCGATTTACCGGATCGCCGAAGCGCTGGGCTTCAGCGAAACCGCGAGTTTCCGCCATGCGTTTGTGCGCTGGAGCGGCGTGGCGCCGAGCCAGTTCCGGCCTTGAGTGTTGTGGCGTTTTGGGGGCCGTCTTCGCGAGCAAGCCCGCTCCCACATTGAATTTGCGTCGTACACAAATGATGTATTCAGCGCAGATCAAATGTGGGAGCGGGCTTGCTCGCGAAGACGGCCTACGGAACACCAACGGCGTCGCGGAATGGCTCACGCCCCGAGCTAAATACCGTGCCGCAGAGGGGCGAATTTCGGTCAAGTATTTTGGCCACATTAATCCCCTTTTGGCCTTTCCTGCCGTTCTCCAAATCGCCGCCCGCCGCAAGACTGTAGCCAACCGAATCAGCCTGCGGAGAACAAGAAATGCTGACGATCTACTCGGACGATCACCACCTGCACCACGGCCGTTGTGAATTGATAGACGGGCAACTCAAGCCCTGCTTCGAAATGCCTTCGCGCGCCGACCATGTGCTGGCACGGGTGCAATACCAGAACCTCGGCCCCGTTGAAGCGCCGAAGGATTTCGGCCTCGACCCGATCGGGCGTATCCACAGCCGCGACTACCTCGACTTCTTCAAAGGCGCCTGGGCCCGTTGGACCGAGTGCTACACCGACGGCGACTTGCTGCCCTACACCTGGCCGGCGCGCACCTTGCGCCGTATCAAGCCCACCAGCCTGCACGGCGAGCTCGGTTATTACAGCTTCGACGGCGGCGCCCCGATCACGGCCGGCACCTGGCAAGCGGCCTACAGCGCGGCGCAAGTGGCGTTGACCGCTCAAGCGGAAATCCAGCGCGGCGCCCGCAGTGCCTTCGCGTTGTGCCGTCCACCGGGACACCACGCCGCCAGCGACTTGATGGGGGGTTATTGCTACCTCAACAACGCCGCCATCGCCGCTCAGGCTTTCCTCGATCAGGGCCACAAGAAAGTCGCAATCCTCGACGTCGATTACCACCACGGCAACGGCACGCAATCGATTTTCTACGAACGCAGCGACGTGCTCTTCACCTCGATCCACGGCCATCCGGAAGCGGAGTTTCCGTTCTTCCTCGGCTATGAAGATGAACTCGGCGAAGGTGCCGGCGAAGGCTTCAACTTCAATTACCCGTTGCCCGCCGGCAGCGGCTGGGACACCTGGAGTGCAGCGCTGGAACAAGCCTGCAAAGAAATCGAAAGCTACGGTGCCGACATCGTCGTGGTTTCCCTGGGCGTCGATACGTTCAAGGACGATCCCATCTCGCAGTTCAAGCTCGACAGCCCGGATTACCTGGCAATGGGCGAGCGCATCGCCAGGCTCGGCGTGCCGACGCTGTTCGTGATGGAAGGCGGCTACGCGGTGGAAGAAATCGGCATCAACGCCGTGAACGTGCTTGAAGGTTTTGAAAGCGCTCAATGAGGAAACAACAACAATGAACAGACTCAAGCGTCTTATCGCGCCCGCGCTATGCGCCACGGTGCTCAGTGCGGCCGCTCACGCTGAAGAGCGAACGTTGCGCGTCTACAACTGGTTCGACTACATCACCCCCAAAGCGCTGGAAGACTTCAAGGCGCAGAACGCCCAGACCAAACTGGTCTACGACATCTTCGACACCAACGAAGCGCTGGAAGCCAAACTGCTGACCGGCAACTCCGGATACGACGTGGTGGTGCCGTCCAACGTGTTCCTCGCCAAGCAGATCGAGGCGGGTGTTTTCCAGCCGCTGGACCGCAGCAAACT
Organism: Pseudomonas sp. LBUM1670; assembly: GCF_059695695.1. Classification (NCBI taxonomy): domain Bacteria; kingdom Pseudomonadati; phylum Pseudomonadota; class Gammaproteobacteria; order Pseudomonadales; family Pseudomonadaceae; genus Pseudomonas; species Pseudomonas sp. LBUM1670. The sequence goes on from NZ_CP166783.1 coordinate 5,691,038, forward strand.
GCCGAACTGGAACCACCTCGATCCGAAGCTGATGAAGCTAATCGAAGCCAACGATCCCGGCAATAAATTCGCCGTGCCCTACATGTACGGCACGATCCTGATCGGCTTCAACCCGGACAAGGTCAAAGCCGCGCTGGGCGACAATGCGCCGGTGGACAGCTGGGACCTGATCTTCAAGGAAGAGAACATCAGCAAGCTCAAGCAGTGCGGCGTTGCCCTGCTCGACTCGCCGTCGGAGATCCTGCCGCTGGCCCTGCAACACCTTGGCCTGGACCCGAACAGCAAGAAGCCGGCGGACTATGAAAAGGCTGAAGCGCTGTTGATGAAAATCCGCCCGTACGTCACCTACTTCCACTCGTCCAAGTACATGGCCGACATCGCCAACGGTGACATCTGCGTCGCCGTCGGTTACTCCGGCAGCTTCTCCCAGGCCGCCAACCGCGCCAAGGAAGCCAAGAACGGTGTGATCGTCGACATGCGCCTGCCCAAGGAAGGCGCGCCAATCTGGTTCGACATGCTCGCCATTCCGAAGGGCGCGAAGAACACGGAAGACGCCTACACCTTCATCAACTACTTGCTGCAACCTCAAGTGATCGCGCCGGTCAGCGACTTCGTCGGCTACCCGAACCCGAACAAGGACGCCACGGAAATGGTCGATCCGGCGATCCGCAACAACCCGAACCTGTACCCGACCGAGGGGGCGATGGGCACGCTCTACACCCTGCAACCGTTGCCGCGCGATGCTGAACGTGCGCGGACCCGGGCCTGGACCAAGATCAAGTCCGGTACCTGAGACTGTCAATTTGTAGGAGCGAGCTTGCTCCGGGCGGCGTTCCGACGATGGACGCCAACGATAACGCGTAAAACCAGATGCCCCGCGACGCCCTTGGGTTTTTCGCGAGCAAGCTCGCTCCTACAAAAGTCAGCTTTCTCCTAACTGATCAGCATAAATAATTACCGCCAACCCTGTCTCGCCGCTCCCTAGCATGGTCATTCCGAGGCTTAGGCCCTCAAAGACCATGACCGACCAGACAGGAATTCTGATGACACTTCCTCCACCATCCTCTGCTCCAGCACGCTCCCTCCAGCCCATCGACACTCCGATCACACAACTGAGCGTAGGGCCGACCTTTGCCGAAGTCGCTGCGGTACTGCTTCGAGACGCCCTGAAAAACCTTTACCCGGCGCTGGACATCGATCCGGATAATGCAATGGTCGGCGAGCCGGCATGGGACATTCTCGACGATGAAATCGTTGTCCGCCCTACCCGCTATCGATCACTCACCGATACGCTGATTGGCCTGGCTGTCGGAGAAGAGGCAACGGTATTCGTTGAAGGCTTGCATTTTCTCACCCGGCAGCCAGTGGCCATACCTGTCGTTCATTTGCCGGTGCAGATCGACAAGATCGGGCGCTTGCTCAATGAACTGGCAAAGGTCATGACCATTGCCTTCCAGGAACAATTGCTGGCGTTCTGGAGCACCACCGGCACCACGTCAGAACCCCGCTGGCGCGATCTGTCGAAAACGATGCAAAACGCATGGGACGCCGATGAATCCACAGGCTGGAGCGCAAAGGAGTGCGCCTTGGCCAGGCAGCTTTTCCAGAGCCCTGAACGCCAGAGCAACCCTTCAAGCGACAAAGACGCGCCCCGGGCTTACCTGATTCACGTAGACCAGGTCGATGGCACCGAAGTGAAGAACTTGAATGAAACCGCGACCGTTGTGCTCATCGGCAAGGTTGATGACAGCGAAGTCATCCTCGCGTATTCCCTGCTCAACGGTTATGAAAAATTCGATTCACAGGATGCGTTGGGCGAAGCGATTCCAAATCACCTGAACGCTTCATCCGGGCGCAAAGCCATCGAGTGGCGGTTGTACGAACCCGAGGGCAACATTTTCGATCATCAGGCGTGCTCGCTGATTGCCATGCAAGTCGACGCCATCGGCGCCCTCGACTTTTCAAAGCTTTCCACAGCTGACGATTCCGACCAGCCGGTGAATAACACACCCGGTACCGGCGGGTTGACACCCGGGAATACGCCTGGCCAATCCTGGTTCCAGCAAGCGATTCCCGACTGGCTCAAATCAGCGTCACCCACCGACCAGACGTTGTATGCCCGCTACATGAAGGATTTGTCGGCGCTGGTCAGTTCCCATGCCGGAAAGACCTATCAGGATGACATTGCACCCATCGCAGACTACGCATTGAATGCTCTGCGAACACAGGTGTTGAAGGACCACCCCGAAGCGTCGAATCTCAATCTTGAAGACATCCGTATTCAGATCAAGAGTCCGGTCGTCTGGGGGTTGTTTGTCGTTCCCGGAAAAGTCGACACCACTCAATTCAGTCTGGTGGAACTGGCGCTCCAGAACCTGATCGCCGTGCCTTCAGGCATCAAAACGCTGCAGTCTCACAGCCCCTTGCCGGCGTGGATGACAGTCGAATACATCGAAACACTCGTTACCACGGTGGACATCGGCCGCACCTACCCACAACTGATCAAAGACAAGTTGATTGATGACGCTGCGGAGTCGAACCGCCGAAGCCTGCTGTATACCAGTCAATTACGTCTTCAATTACCGCTGCTGGCCTTGCAGTGCAATATCCGCAAACAGGACGGTATAGACCAGCAGGGTTATCGCTATGTTGCCGCGCTGATGGAGCCTGAATCAGCGGACCGCAAAGTGGACGGGCAAACCATTGTTCTTCGCAAGCTGGCCTTCATACCCGAACTTCAATTGACCGACTCAGCGGATGTCGTCAGCAATATGTTCGTGATCGGTCCCGAAGATCCGGCCGCCGGCCCGTGCCTGCTCTATCGACCCCTGTCTGACCACCCGCTGTCTCAATACACATCACCTGATCAACTGCTGTATGCCATTCGACAAACGCCCTCACTGCGTACGTCCGTATTGACGTGGCTGCCGGATGGCGTGCGCGAGGATTACGCCCGCCTTGCCTTTCCCGGCCCGATCCCCTCCCCTTGGGCCGTGGTGGAATACCTGACGGATACCGTGAAAACGCTGAAAATGAGCGGCCCCATCAAACTGGGGCGCGAAACCGTCGAGGGTGATTTCCTTGCCGCTTTATTCAAGGCCAACGCTGACGCTTTGGTAACACTCGCCAATTCTCAATCGGTGTCGAACAGTGAAAGTCGCTGGGAAACGTTGAAACATGCAGGATGGTTGATCCTGAGCGCAGCCTTGCCTTTTCTGGGACGCACGGCAGGGATTGCAATGTGGATATGGCAGGTCATGGATGATCTGGAACAGATTGCGACGGATGATCAAAAATCCGATAGCGAGACAAAATGGTCTGCCTTCGTCGATCTGCTGTTGAACCTCGGAATGGCAATCACCTCGCACGCCATCAGTCGTCATCAACAATCCGGAAGCTCCCGTAGAGCCAATGCGCCCAAATCGCAGGTGACGCAAACACCGCCAAAACCAAGCATCAAAAAGCTTCCCCCGCTCAGCACGGCAGAACGCGCCTCCGATCAACACCAACCCATGCGCACGGTTGCAGCCCTGGCAAGCGCTCGCCAAAGCCTGGGCTCTCTATTGGCCACACTGAGCGTCGATAAGCCCGATGGATTGGGAAAGCCCATCGCCGAAGGTGCGCGCAAGGGCCTCTACCAACAAGGAACGCAGTGGTATGCCGAAGTTGCCAACAAGTGGTTCAACGTCTCGGTGGCGGGTGACGACGTATTTATTTTCAATACGGAGAAGTCCATAAGTTCCGACCTTCCCTTGATCGGTAACGTTGCCGGCACCTGGTATGTCGATCTTCGTCTGCGCCTTCGCGGTGGTGGAATCAAAAGCTCGAGGCAAAAGGTTCAGGTTGAGTCAGATTCAAGCACTGCATCACTGCGCGATGAGTTGATCGCGTTTGAACTGCTCAAATCCGAAAAACAGAAAGCGCTGCAAAAGGCCTACAAGGAGATGACAGAGGCGCCCAGCACGTCCAAGGAGGCCAAGCGCAAACTTTTCCAACAGACGTTGAGCTCACAGCGAAAAAGTTACGACGAGGCGCTGGAGACGCTGATCAAATGGTCCGAAGTCGGTCCGGTACCCGACTTCGGACAATGCAAGCTGGGCTATCTCAAGGCACAAATGGATTTCACCCTTGCCGACCTCAGCGAAAGGATTCCTTCGTTCACTTCAGCCCTTAACAAATCCCTGGAGCAAATCGAGCAGACAGTCGACACCGTCGAGCAACAACACGTTGACGACGCCGAGCAAATGATCACGATGAGTGAGGAAATGATCGAGCGCCTGGACTATATGCACACGCGTTTTACCGCGCTCAAGACGCTGGGACCGGAAGGGCTGGAACTGACCCGGGAAGCACGTGGAAAGCTGCCGGCGTATCAAAGCGACGACCTTCGACTTACTCAGCTGGATATGTATCGCCACCTTTGCCTGTCGTTGGACACCCTCCAGACCGTGCCTGAAGGATGGACCACGCTCAATCAGCTGATGGACATTGCCGCTGTCGCTTTTCAGAGCCTGCGCGACGCCATCAATGAACGCAGTGTGGTACGCCTGGACGAACAGATCGAATCACTGAGCAGCCTGACCGAACAGTTCACAGTCCTCAACGAACGCCTGACAGACTTTGAGCGTGAGTACAAAACCAACGTCCGCCCGGATCACCTGACCCGACTGCGCAGCAAGATCGGCGACTTCAAAAAGCGCGCAGTGAAACATCTGATACTCGCTGTCGATGAAAGAGATGCGTTAAGGCTGAAAAGCCCACCTTATGAACCTCGCCCGCTTCCCCAGCGAAAAATCATTCGGGCACTTCATTGGGGCGTCATCAGCGGTGAGCCGCGCTTGTCCGACACCGGCGAGGAAACCGACCGCGTCGATCTGAAACGGCCTTACTCGGATAAGCTCATTGTCTCGTTCCATCGCAAGGAAAACGGTACGTGGGCCCCCAACGAAAGGAGCACCGTCCTTTCAAAAATAGTACCGACACTGTCTTCGAGTATGACGACGGGCAACGCGTTGATCGAAGGCCTGACTGCGTTCAATGAACATGTCACGCAGCTCGTGCAAAACCCTGACCGGACACCCACCGGTATTGAGCTGCTGATGCGCCAACATGCCAGAAGGCTGACGCATATCAGTAGTGAGATCACCAAAGCATCCCGTCAGACGACCAGCACGCCGGGAGAAGAGCGTTTGGCCACCTCCCTGAGCACCCAACTGAGCAATGCCGCGAAAACACTTCAACAGTCGGCCACCGACACCATGCTTGGCATGATCAAGAAAAGGCCACCCACCGTAGAAAGCATCGAATGGCTCAAGAGCAGAAATCATATCTCTATCAAAAAAACGCTGAAACGCCGCAAGGTCAAGGACTCGACCGACGACTTTTTGGATCGGTATGAGATTCATGATCTGGCGAACAAGAAAACAGTGCTGTGGTATGCGGATTTTCATTATCCGACCAGTTGGAGAGCTGATCACGCTTACCTGTCCGCCCGTTTGAGAACACCCGAACAGATTAAATCCGGGGACAGGGTCGATGACCCTGCCGCACTGAACGAACATCAGTTGATTGATTTCTATCGCAGCGAAATCGCTGTCGATCAGGCTAAAGAACTGTTCTTCCCATCTCGTCCATAGTGAGTCTGCAAGCCGGGGCGTCCGTGACGCTCCGGCCTTGAACGCAGGCCATTACGTCCATACCCTTTTCAACTGCTCGAGCGCGGCATCGATCTTCGCTGGCGGGACCGCCGCAAATCCCAGAACCAGGCCTGCTCGCACTTGGTGCGGTGCCGTATCGGGCAACCAATAGGTGCTCAAGCCATTGACCTCGATGCCGGCACCGAGCGCTTGCAGGATCAGTTGTTGTTCGCGTTCGACACTGTCGACAGGGACCGCCACGTGCAACCCGGCCACTACGGCCGGCATGGCCCCAAGGCCTGGAATGTTCGTCGGCCATCCTGCCAGGAGCGCATCGCGTCGAACCAATGCCGCCCGGCGCATTCGACGAATGTGCCGCTGAAAGTGTCCAGCGGACATGAATTCGGCCATCACCACTTGAGTGCTGACCTCGGAATGCCGGACGTCCACCGCTCGGCGCTGAGAGAACGCCTGCACCAACGTGGGTGGCAACACCAGATAACCCAGACGCAGCGCCGGGAAAGCGACTTTGCCAAAGGTCCCGACGTATAAAACCCGTCCCTGCCGATCGAGCGCCGCCAACGGCGCCAATGGCGCACCGCTGTAACGGTATTCGCCATCGTAGTCATCCTCGACGATCCAGCCTTGGGTGCGCTCCGCCCAGGCGAGTAATTCAAGACGCCGCGCCAGGCTCATGACCACCCCGGTCGGGTACTGATGTGACGGCGTGACATACGCGAGACGGCAATCGCCGAGCGCGGCCAATCCGGAACAGTCGATGCCCTCACTGTCCACCGCGACGCCATGCAATCGGGCACCCGCGACCGCGAACGCATGACCCGCCGCCCGATAGCCTGGATTCTCAACCGCCACCCCATCGCCCGGCTCCACCAGCAGCTGTGCACAAAGGCTGATTCCCTGCTGCGCGCCACTGGTGATCACTATTTGTTCAGCGGTGCATTGCATGCCTCGCGAACTGCGCAAATAGGCGGCGATCAGCCCACGCAAACGCACGTCGCCCGCCGGATCGCCGTAACACAACTGCTGTAAATCCGGTTTGCGCCAAAAAGCCGCATTAAGCTTGGCCCAAACCTCAAAGGGAAACAGATCGAACGCCGGAACGCCGACGCGAAAAGCGCGGGGAGGACCGCTCGGAGGCGTCGCCAAATGGTTCTTTTCGACCCGCTCCAATGCGCCGCTGTGGATAACTTTACTGGATGAAACCACAGGCAAATCCAGCCAATTTGTGGATAAGGCTGTGGGTAACCCTGTTGACAACCCTGTGGATACTTTTGTGGATAGTTTTTTGGCGAGGAGCGCGCTTTGCGGTAATTTCGCGACATACGTCCCGTCACCGACGCGCCCTTCGATAAACCCTTCTGCATAGAGCTGATCGTAAGCCCGCACCACGCTGTTGCGGGAAATCGCCAGTGCTGACGCCAGATCGCGGCTGGCCGGCAATCGCGTGCCGCTGGCCAGTCGTCCGTCGAGCACACGCAAGCGCAAGGCCTGGTAGAGCTGACGACTCAGGCCCTGACGGCGATCAAGTTCGATACCCGCAGGGTTGAACGACAAGGAAAGCGGCGCATCCGTCATGGTAATGGACCTATGAATTTGGCCAGTAATGGCTCTTACAACAGACCAATAGCCTGCCTAGGATGAAGGCATTCGCCAAGGAATTTTTCTATGTACAACCCCAGCAGCTTTGCCATCAAAGATTTGGACGAACTGCAGCAGCAGATACTCGGCACCCGCCTCGCCGTGGTGGTCACCCACGGCGAGCAAGGCCTGCAAGCCAGTCATCTGCCGCTGTTATTTCGCCCGGACCAGGGTGCGAATGGCACCCTCTACGGCCACTTCGCCCGAGCCAATCCACAGTGGAAAGAATTGCAGAATGGCGCTGAAGCGCTGGTGATTTTTGCCGGTGCCGACGCTTATGTCAGCCCGGTTTTTTATCCGAGCAAAGCCGAGCACGGCAAAGTGGTACCGACCTGGAATTACATCGCGGTGCACGCTTACGGCACGGCTGAAGTGTTCACCGATGCCGATCGCCTGCTCAACCTGGTCAGCGCTTTGACCGATCGTCATGAAGCCGGCCGCGCTCAACCATGGACAGTCGCCGACGCTCCTGCTGACTACATCGACGGCATGCTCAAGGCCATCGTCGGGTTTGCGCTGCCAATCCAGCGTCTGGAAGGCAAACGCAAACTCAGCCAGAACCGCAGCGCGGCAGACATTGCCGGTGTGCGCGAGGGGCTTGCCGCGAGCCCCGATGCGCATGATCAGGCCCTCGCCCACTTGATGCGTTAAGGAACGAACATGAGTCAGATTGAAATCCGCCAGGTCACTGCCGACGATCACGCCGCGTGGCTGCCGTTGTGGCAAGCCTATCTGTGTTTTTACAACACCGAACTGCCTGAGGCGGTCACTGGCAGCACATGGCAACGCATGCTCGACTCGAATGAACCGACTCATTCGGCATTGGCCTGGGTCGATGGCAAAGCAGTCGGCATGGTGAACTTCATCTACCATCGCTCAAACTGGAGCATCGAAAACTCCTGCTACCTGCAAGACTTGCTGGTGACGCCCGAGACCCGTGGCACCGGCGTCGGTCGGCGGCTGATCGAATTCGTCTACACCACCGCCAAAGCCGATGGCTGCTGCAAAGTCCATTGGTTGACCCACGAAACCAATGCCACCGCGATCCAGCTCTACGAGCGCATCGCCGAACGACCGGGTTTCATCCAGTTTCGCAAAGCCCTTTAAGGTTCAAGGAGAACAGCATGTCGACTTCACTCGCGAACTGGAAAGGCGTCTCGGCGCCAACGGTTCAAACCATCGAAGGGCGTTTCATCCGCCTGGAAAAACTCGATCCGGCACGTCATGGCGACGGTTTGTTCAAAGCCCTGCAAGGCCCCGGCGCCGACCCGAAGCTCTGGGACTATTTGCCTTACGGTCCTTTCCCTGAGCGCAGCGCTTTCAATGATTGGCTGAACAACCATGCCGCCAACAGCGATCCGTATTTCTTCAGCGTGATCGACCGTGCGAGCGGTGACGTGCAAGGCATTCTCAGCTTGATGTCGATCGTCCCGTCCCAAGGCCGTATCGAAATCGGCCACGTCACCTTCGGCGCGCCGATGCAGCGTTCGCCAAAAAGTACCGAAGCGGTTTACCTGTTGGCCAAAGAGTCGTTCGCCCTGGGTTACCGACGCCTGGAATGGAAATGCAACAACGGCAACGCCCGCTCCAAGTACGCGGCGGAGCGGTTGGGGTTCAGTTTTGAAGGGGTGTTCCGTCAGCACATGGTGGTGAAGGGGCAGAACCGGGACACGGCGTGGTATTCGATTCTGGATTCGGAATGGCCGGTGGTTGGGGCTGGTTTTGAGCGGTGGTTGAGCGATGAGAATCAGGTGGGGTCGGGGCAGGTGAAGACGTTGGTGGAGTGTCGCGGGTGATCTTCAGCGCCTGAACGGACGCCTTCGCGAGCAAGCCCGCTCCCACACGGATTGCGGCTGACCACAGTTTTGTGATCAACGCATACCCCATGTGGGAGCGAGCCTGCTCGCGAATGGCTTTACGCTAAATTCTTGGCCAGCACAGCAATATGCTCCGGCCCAATCCCGCAGCACCCGCCCACATGGCTGGACCGCGTGCTTTCCAGGCAACCGCGGTTCAACTGATATCACGTCGAATCCGCACTACGCCCATCTTCAATCCAAACGGCCGGAATACCGCATTCAGCGACTTAAGTGTCTGATTCCCTTCCCCATGCTCAATGTGCACCAGCGTACGTACCGAAATTTTGCACATCTTCGCGAATTGGGTTTGGTGCAGGCCGGTGACCTCCACGCGTAATCGGCGGACCGCTTCGCCTATTTCAATAGTCCCTTCAACCAGCCCCTGTTGAATGCTTTCGATCAAAAGCGCCCGAACATCAATGGAGAGGGTCATTTCAGTCCCCAGTTTTTCAACCGTTGCTCAAGGTTTCTCAGCGCAATCCCCGGATGATTCATCGTGGCTTCGGGAAGACCGCTGGCGGTGAGAATGTCCGGCAAAGCCAACAAGTGATCGGCGTCCTCTCGCAATCTTTCGAACAGCGCCTCGGCGTCGCCGATAACTGCCAATGCATTACACACTTCTCGCCACTTGACCTCGCCGGCCACTTCCAGATCTTTGGGCCATTTAGTGGTGCGCGTAACGCCTTCGTCGTCCATCACCATGGGCGCCAGGTCGTAGATCGGAGCGAGGCGGAAGAAGTCTGGACCACGAACAATTGATGTGTTGCGTCCATGATTGTCCGAGTTGCCCAGAATTTTATTGATCAAATCGCGGCGCAGATAATCGGACACCAGTTCAGGAACCAGGTGGGCTTGTCCCGCTTGAGTCCACAGTCCAGCAAGCAGCTGGATCACCTCAAGATGATTCATATAGCTGCCAGGCACTGTCACACCGGCCAGCGAGTAGATGGATTCAACCGCCGACCGCTCAACCCCTTGAGCGGTCACTTTACGGTCAAAGCGCTTCATCCAGAGACTGGGTTTAGTCGCCTCCTCCAGCGCCAGCCCCTCTGCTTCGATCGTATCGATGCCCAGAACATTCAAAGCCTTGTAGTAGTGAAACTCGCTTCTGAGAATGACCTGATCATTTTGGGCCGCTTTGTTGCGAGCAAACTTCACAAACCAATGCTGCACGACTTGATCGTCGCTCAACACAGCATCCGGATATAGCAGGCCGTTCCTACCTTCTGACATCAGAAGCTTCGGGGCTTCGCCGCCCGCACCCGTCGCGCCGCCGATGGCTGCACCCTGCTCATAGGCGTACTCCAGAAAAGTGTTGTCGCGTGCGATCACTTCCGCACGACGAAAACCTATGGCGGGCCTGTCGTCTGCAAACTCAGCAGACTCCTTGATACGCATGTGGCCGATAGGTGCCGGAGTGCTGCGCCCCAATAGAAACAAATCAGCGCTGATACCGTCAGGCTTGTCTTGGCCGACACGTCCCATGAGAAAGCGTTTGGCGGCTCCGGCCGGGGCGATATCGAGCAGTAAAGCAGGTGCCTTTTTCAACGAAAAACTGTCCCAATCCAACGCCAGCCTGGCGCTGACCGCTTTAGAAAAAGGCGATGCCATGGACTCGAGATTGTTCGTCACGTAGTCGGTTTTGTAAGCGAATCGGCACGGACCTTCGAAACCCTTTTCCGGCTCGGTAAACACTAGCGTCATCGCGTCTAGCCAGTGACCCATGGCGTATACCTGCAACGTCAGTGCGTACATAACATCACCTGCAATTTAATGCGTTCAAACGTCCATTAATGGCTTACCAGATGCAATATAGTGCAGTTATTGGCACTTCACACGCCTTATCTACGCATTAAAATGCACTTGAGATTCGATTGGGATGTGGCAAATAAGTTTTTTGCTGTATGAAAAGTGCTCATTGCAAGATGATTTGTAGGTAAAAGCTGAGCTGGGGCATCGGCAGAAACCATCGTTGCATTACAGCCCGCGCTTTTTCCGAATGACAATCCGACGCTACCTGCGCTGCGCGCCGGACCCGGCTGACATCCGCAAAATCAGCCGCCTTTTAGAGTTTGGCCTCCTGTCAAAAGAGGCCGAACTCGATGCCCGTTCAACACACATACCGACTGAAACATCTCGCCTTGGCGATAGCGCTTGCCGTGGGCTGCGCTGAGGCTTCACTTGCCGAAACGCTTGCCGATGCATCGCCGTCTCCCCTTGTAGCACCGGACGAGCTGATCTCCCGACTCGACGCTTTCATCAGCCACACCGACATCCACTTAACTGCCATCAGTAAAGCTTCAGAGTGGACAGCTCTGAAGCTGGACGAACGCGATGATTTGGTTTCGGTGATAAATAAAGGGGTTTCAAGAAAGTTGGCGGATGGTGGCGAGGGCATGAACGTCTTGCAGCTCAACGCCGCGATCGGGGGCTCACTCGCAGATACCCGGAATTTCCGCATGCTGGAAGTTAAACAAGGTCGTTGGACGGCAAGTGGTGCCGGCGATTTTGACGACGGCGTGGTCGTTCGTTCCAATGCAACGCTTGTCAATGATGGGCACATCAATGGCGGAGCGATCACGCAAGGTACGTTGATCAACAGCGGCTCGATTGGCGGCCATATTTTCGTGGATGAAGCGGGCACATTCAGTGGCAAGGGAACAGTGGGCTCGCTGAACGTGCACGGCAAGCTTGTCGTCAATCGCGCGGAGGGAGCACCAACGGTAAAGGGCGATATGAGGTTTTCCAGCCCTGGCGTTCTCGCTTACGAGGTCAATCCAGATGGCCCGGGCGAGACCATTAAAGTGGATGGCACCGCCTACCTTAATAGTGCGACGCTGGAAGTCAGCGCATTAGCGGGCAAAGAATTACGCGACGGCCATCACATCATCATCGCGGCCGAACGGATTGACGGAAAATTCCGTGAGGTACTCGACGATCTCCCGCTCATTGATTTCACGTCGGAGAGTGACGGAAGAAACGTAGAACTGAAATACAAACGAAGCGAGGCCTCTCTAGAGGAGCTTACTGCGGGCAAAAACAGCGGGGAGTTCGCCCGCGCCAATGAAGAATTGGCCGCATCGACCACCAGCGAAAACGCCGCCATCAACGCTTTGCTCCGTTCCGACACCGAGACCATCGCCCAGGCCCTCGAAATTCTCGCCGGCGACAGCAACGGCAACCTGGGCAAGGCGACCTTGAACAGTGACGGCCCGATAGGCGCCACATTACTCTCGGCCATGCGCCAGCTCGATAGCACCCGAGTTTCAAATAATCAAAACGGCGCACCTCGTCTCGCGGCGGGCAGTGATGCCGCAGGCAGAATCTGGCTGCAGGCACTTGGACATAGCGGGAAACTGAGTCGCGAATATGACCCCTTGCAACATTCCACCCAAGGCTTGTTGGTGGGCGCCGATTGGCGGCTCGATGAGCAGTGGCGTCTGGGAGTGATGGGCGGCCAATCCCGTACGAGTCAGAAAAGCCGCGAACTCGACGGCAATCTGGACAGTTGGCACTTGGGCGCTTACGCCCTGCGCCAGGAAGGCCCAATGTCACTGCGCCTGGGTGCGACACACAACAGTCACGACGGAAGCAGCGCACGCCGAGTAGAGTTTTATGGTTTCAAGGATCGTCCCAAAGGCCGTTACGACGCCAGTACCCAGCAAGCCTTCGCGGAGGTGGGTTACAACCTGGGCCGCGCCAATGTCAGCATCGAACCCTTCGCCAGTCTTGGATACCAACGTTATCAGCGCGACAGCTTCACGGAAAAAGGTGGCGACGCAGCATTGAAAGTCCACGATCAATCCGAGGAAAACTTCAGCAGCACATTCGGCCTGCGTCTGGCGAAGCTCAATACGCTGAATAACGGTATGCAACTGACGCCGCGCTTTAGCGCTGGCTGGAAACACGCGTACGGCAAGGTTTACACCGAAACCAGGCAACGTCTTGTCGCCGGTGGCAACGATTACAGCGTCTACAGTGCGCCGCTGGATCGGGACAAGTTGAGGGTCGATGCGCGGGTGTGGATCTCAGGCTTTCCGCACGTAATACGCTTGGCGTAGGCCTTACAGGTGAAATGGGCAGCGATAGCCGCAGCCATGGCGTCATGGGCCAGTGGCAGTTGGCGTTCTGATCAACCACTGACACACCGCTGTACCTGTGGGAGCGGGCTTGCTCGCGAATGCGGAGTGTCAGCCAACATTGATGCTGATGGACCACCGCTTTCGCGAGCAAGTCGGATCGCCGCACCGCCGCTCCCACATTGGATTTTCTGCGCACAAAAAAAAGGGGAGCACATGCCCCCCCGAGGTTTAAAGCGTTGTTATCTCAGCTGTTAACTCAGCCTTCGATCTCGATCAGGATTTCGCCCGGATTCACTCGGTCGCCCTTGGCCACGTGGATGGCGGTGACCTTGCCGGCGATGGCGGCCTGCACTTCGGTCTCCATCTTCATTGCTTCGGTGATCAGCACGGCCTGGCCAGCCTTGACGGTGTCGCCTTCCTTGACCAGCACGTCGACGATGTTGCCCGGCATGGTGGTGCTGACGTGGCCCGGTGCAGAGGCTTGCTTGCGCTTGCTGCTGCCGCCGCCGACGAATTCGTTGAGCGGTTCGAACACCACTTCTTCCGGCATGCCGTCGATGGACAGGTAGAAGTGACGCTTGCCTTCAGCCTTGACGCCGACGCCGGTGATGTCGACGCGGTAGGTTTCGCCATGGACGTCGATGACGAACTCGGTCGGCACGCCTTCGCCACCGGCAGAGGCCACACCGCCCGCCTCGGGAATCGGCAGCAACACTTCTGGAGTCAGGGTGCCGGCAGCACGTTCCTCGAGGAATTTGCGGCCGATGTCCGGGAACATCGCGTAGGTCAGCACGTCTTCTTCAGACTTGGCCACAGCACCGATGTCGGCACGCAGCTTGGCCATTTCCGGCTTGAGCAGATCAGCCGGGCGAACGTCGATCACTTCTTCGCTGCCGATCGCCTGGCGACGCAGTTTTTCGTTCACGATGCCCGGCGCTTTGCCGTAGCCGCCCTGCAGGTAGAGTTTCACTTCGTTGGTGATGGTTTTGTAGCGCTCGCCGGCCAGCACGTTGAAGAACGCCTGGGTGCCGACGATCTGCGAGGTCGGGGTCACCAGCGGTGGGAAGCCGAGGTCTTCGCGAACGCGCGGGATTTCAGCCAGCACTTCGGCCATGCGGTTCAACGCGCCCTGCTCTTTGAGCTGGTTGGCCAGGTTGGAGATCATGCCGCCCGGCACCTGGTTGACTTGCACGCGGGTGTCGACAGCGGTGAACTCGCTTTCGAACTGATGGTACTTTTTGCGCACGGCGTAGAAGTACAGGCCGATCTCTTGCAGCAGCTCCAGGTTCAGGCCGGTGTCGAATTCGCTGCCTTTAAGGGCTGCGACCATCGACTCGGTGCCCGGGTGACTGGTGCCCGAGGCGAAGCTGGAGATCGCGGTGTCGATGTGGTCGGCGCCGTTTTCGATAGCCTTGAGTTGGCACATCGTGGCCAGACCAGCCGTGTCATGCGAGTGGATGAACACTGGCAGCGACTGCTCGGCTTTCAATGCCCTGACCAGTTCGCCAGTGGCGTATGGAGTCAGCAAACCAGCCATGTCCTTGATCGCCACCGAGTCGCAACCCATGGCTTCCATTTGCTTGGCTTGCGCGACGAACGCGTCGATGGTGTGCACCGGGCTGGTGGTGTAGGCGATGGTGCCCTGGGCGTGTTTGCCCGCTGCTTTCACGGCTTCGATGGCGACGCGCAGGTTACGCACGTCGTTCATGGCGTCGAAGATGCGGAACACGTCGATGCCATTGACCGCTGCCTTGGCGACGAAGGCTTTGACCACGTCATCGCTGTAATGGCGGTAGCCCAGCAGGTTCTGGCCACGCAGGAGCATTTGCAGACGCGTGTTAGGCAACGCCGCGCGCAGTTGGCGCAGACGCTCCCACGGGTCTTCTTTCAGGAAGCGTACGCAGGCGTCGAAGGTTGCGCCGCCCCAGCATTCCAGCGACCAGTAGCCGACTTTGTCGAGCTTGTCGCAGATCGGCAGCATGTCTTCGGTGCGCATGCGGGTCGCGAGCAGCGATTGGTGGGCGTCGCGCAGGATTGTGTCGGTAACGTGGATTTTCTTGGACATTGTTTTATTCCTCACAGGCCTGCGTGGGCGGCAATGGCGGCGGCGATGGCCAGGGCCAGCTCTTCGGGTTTGCGCTTGATCGAGTAGTTGGTCAGTTCAGGGTGGGCTTCAACGAAGCTGGTGTTGAACTGGCCGCTACGGAATTCCGGATTACGCAGGATTTCCTGGTAGTACGCGGCGGTGGTCTTGACCCCTTGCAGACGCATGTCGTCGAGGGCGCGCAAGCCACGGTCCATCGCTTCTTCCCAGGTCAGCGCCCATACCACCAGTTTCAGACACATGGAGTCGTAGTACGGCGGAATGGTGTAGCCGGTGTAGATCGCCGTATCGGTACGCACACCAGGACCGCCGGGCGCGTAGTAACGGGTGATCTTGCCGAAGCTCGGCAGGAAGTTGTTTTTCGGGTCTTCGGCGTTGATCCGGAATTGCAGCGCGAAACCGCGGTGCTGGATGTCTTCTTGTTTCACCGAAAGCGGCAGGCCGGACGCAATGCGGATCTGCTCACGCACGATGTCGATGCCGGTGATCTCTTCGGTGATGGTGTGTTCCACCTGCACCCGAGTGTTCATCTCCATGAAGTACACCTCGCCCTCGGCGAGCAGGAACTCCACGGTGCCGGCGTTCTCGTAGCCCACCGCTTTGGCCGCACGCACCGACAGGTCGCCGATATAGGCACGCTGTTCCGGCGTCAGTTGCGGGCTCGGAGCGATCTCGATGAGCTTCTGGTTGCGGCGCTGGATCGAGCAATCACGCTCGAACAGGTGCACCACGTTGCCGAAGCTGTCACCAAGGATCTGCGCTTCGATGTGCTTCGGATTGACGATGCATTTTTCCAGGAACACTTCCGCCGAACCGAACGCCTTGGTGGCTTCGGAGATCACGCGAGGGAATGCCTGTTCGAGTTCTTCGCGGCTGTTGCAGCGACGAATGCCGCGGCCGCCACCACCGGAAGTGGCCTTGAGCATTACCGGGTAACCGATGCGGTCGCCTTCGGTCAGGGCCTCGGCGATGTCCGCGACGTTGCCTTCGGTGCCCGGAGTAACCGGCACGCCGGCCTTGATCATGCTGCGGCGGGCTTCGGTCTTGTCGCCCATGCGGCGAATGACTTCAGCCGATGGACCAATGAATTTGATTCCGCGCTCTGCACAGATGTCCGCCAGCTCG
The DNA here is from genome assembly GCF_059695695.1 of Pseudomonas sp. LBUM1670. NCBI lineage: Bacteria > Pseudomonadati > Pseudomonadota > Gammaproteobacteria > Pseudomonadales > Pseudomonadaceae > Pseudomonas > Pseudomonas sp. LBUM1670. The sequence continues at coordinate 5,707,503 of NZ_CP166783.1, forward strand.
GCGTTTTCCGAGAGGAAACCGTAGCCGGGGTGCAGCGCATCGCAACCGGTTTCCACGGCCAGGTTCACCAGCTTGCGCGGGTTCAGGTAACCGGCCAACGGGTCGGCACCGATGCTGTGGGCTTCGTCCGCACGCTTTACGTGCAAGGCATGACGGTCGGCGTCGGAATAGACCGCGACCGAGCGGATGCCCATCTCGGCGCAGGCGCGCACGATTCGTACGGCAATCTCACCACGGTTGGCGATCAGGATCTTTGTTATCACTTGGAGTTTCCCTTGAGCCGGTGGTACTCACGACCTGCTAGACCAGGTCGACTCGTGACCAAATGTTTCGATTTAGTCGCACGCCCACACTAGCCCTCGCAAGGGATTAACAAAAATGATTAATTATTGGGTCAGGCATAAGGAAAGACTTATAGTTGACCTATCAGCCTGCTGCGAGAGCGTCTAGATAATGCGTAAGTCATTGATGCGTATGACATTGCGTCAATTGCAGATCTTCAATGAAGTCTGTGATTTGCGATCCTACAGCCGCGCAGCGGAGGAAATGTCGCTCACACAACCTGCCGTGAGCCTGCAGATTCGTCAAATTGAGGAGCTGATTGGTCAGCCGCTGTTTGATTACGTGGGCAAAAAACTCTACATGACGGAAGCCGCCGAAGCCCTTCAGCGTGCCAGTCGGGACATTTTCGGCCGCCTGGAAAACCTCGACATGCAGCTCTCGGACATGCAGGGCTCGTTGCAGGGACAGCTGAAACTGGCGGTGGAATCCAGCGCCAAGTATTTCGTGCCGCACCTGTTTGCCGCATTCAAGCGTCAGCACCCGGAAGTGAACCTGCAGCTAACCGTGGTTAACCGTGGGCAGGTGATTCGGCGCCTCTCCGACAACCGCGATGACCTGGTGATCATGTCCATGGTGCCGCAGGACATGGGGCTGGAGTTTCTGCCGTTCCTCAACAACCCGATCGTGGCCGTGGCGCCACCGGATCATCCGCTGTGCCACATGGGGCCTTTGCGCCTGCAGGACCTTGAGCCTTACACCCTGCTACTGCGCGAGCCCGGCTCCGGAACGCGATTGGCGTGCGAAGAGTATTTCAAGGAGAAACGCGTGCACTTCAACCAGACCCAGGAGGTCTCATCGGCCGAAGCTCAACGAGAATGTGTGCTGGCGGGTCTGGGCGTTGCGCTGTTGACGCGCCACGCCCTGAACCTGGAGTTGGCGACCGGCGGCTTGATCGAATTACCGGTCGAAGAGTTGCCGCTGCTTCGCAGCTGGTGCCTGGTGCAGGCCAAGGCCAAACGGCTGTCGCCGGTGGCCCACGCATTCCTTGCGTTTATCCGCAGCGAACGAGTGCAGATCAGCGCCCTGGTTGAGCGTTTCGACGGGAAGTTGCGGGCGTTGCCTGCCAGTAGTTGAGTTCCAGATCAGGAAAATCGCCGATCTCGGCCAGCAACTGGCGGCGCTCGCAGCGGTCTTCGATGGCGCGACGAAATTCCATGCGGCGCTGGTCTTCTTGCTGACGACGGGTTCTGACGGCGCTGTTGCGTTCTTCGTAGGGCTGGGCCATTTCGAGTCTCCCAAGGCGATTACGGGAGTTACAGGATGGGCGCGAGGGATGACGGTTTGGCGGCGGGTGGGTTACAACGATGTGAATATTGCCGAGTAGATGGGGCGCTTTCGAGGGCGCCTTCGCGAGCAAGCCCGCTCCCACATTTGATCGGGTTCACCTGTGGGAGCGGGCTTGCTCGCGAATGAAGGGCGGAACGACCTTCCGGCGATGTCAGATCAAAATCAATCGTCCAGCGCTTTCACCGACTTGGGCGACAGCCGCAAACTGCGAAGGCTGCGTTTGACGCTCTTGAGGTGGTTAACCAGGCTCGGCCCGCGCGCCATGGCCACGCCCATCGCCAACACGTCGATCACCACCAAATGGGCGATGCGCGAGGTCAGCGGCGTATAGATTTCGGTGTCTTCGTGCACGTCGATCGCCAGGTTGACGGTCGACAGCTCGGCCAACGGCGTCTGGCTCGGGCACAAGGTAATCAGCGAGGCGCCGCTTTCGCGCACCAGATTCGCAGTAATCAACAGGTCCTTGGAACGCCCGGACTGGGAAATGCAGATCGCCACGTCGGTCGGCTTCAACGTTACCGCCGACATCGCCTGCATGTGCGGGTCGGAATACGCCGCTGCCGTCAGCAGCAAACGGAAGAACTTGTGCTGGGCATCCGCCGCCACTGCACCCGAGGCACCGAAACCGTAGAACTCGACACGCTGGGCCTGGGACATGAGCGACACCGCGCGCTGCAACTCCACCGGATCGAGCTTCTCGCGAACCTCCATCAGGGTATGCAGGGTGGTATCGAAGATCTTCAGGCTGTAGTCGGCGACCGAATCGTCTTCATGGATCGCAAACTGACCGAAACTCGCACCGGCCGCGAGGCTCTGCGCCAGCTTCAGTTTCAAATCCTGAAACCCGGAGCAACCGATGGCGCGGCAGAACCGCACGATGGTCGGCTCGCTGATGCCCACGCTGTGGGCCAGGTCGGCCATGGAACTGTGCATCACCGCCGCTGGATCAAGCAGCACGTGGTCGGCGACCTTGAGCTCCGACTTGCGTAACAGGTGGCGTGACTGGGCGATGTGTTGCAGCAGATTCAAGGGGCTGGACTCTTTGTTATTGGCAGGTGCCGGGGATGTAGCAAGCTTGTAGTTATACTACATGAATCGGCTTTTTGCCTGCTCAATGCGTAACCGAATCCCTCGTTTTCAGGCGTGCGCGCTCAATGTAGCACTCATTGTCAGAGTTTCAGCGCAACTGAAGCACACCCTTAAGGCTAGCAACCACCCACCTTCCCGTCTCAGCGCAACGGAAAGTGCGATTTTGCGATGAACTATCAGTCGATGCCTTGCGCTTGTAGCAGAACCGCCAGTGCCTGCGCCTCGACCGGCCGACTGATGAGGTAGCCTTGCACCTCATCGCAGCGTTCAACCTTCAAAAACTCAAGCTGCTCCAGCTGCTCCACGCCTTCAGCTACCACCTTCAACGATAAACCGTGAGCCATGGCGATGATCGCCCGGGTAATCGCCGCATCCACGCTACCCTCCCCCAGACCGCGGATAAACGCCTGATCGATCTTCACGTAATCCACCGGGATCCGCTTGAGGTAGCTCAGGGACGAATACCCGGTGCCAAAATCGTCGATGGCCAGTTTCACCCCAAGATCACGCAACTGCTGGAACGTGGCGATGATGTGTTCGACGCTGTCCAGCAACTGGCTCTCCGTAAGCTCCAGCTCGAGGTAGTGCGGCGCCAGACCGGTTTCTTCCAGCACCTGACGCACCAGGCTGACCAGTTTGCCCTGCCGTAATTGATGCACCGACAAATTGACCGAGACCCGAATTGGTTCCAGCCCCTGACGCTGCCATTCGCAGGCCTGCCAGCACGCCTGACGCAAGACGAACTCGCCAATCGGGCCGATCAGCCCGGTTTCTTCGGCCAGGCCGATAAAGTTTCCCGGCGGCACGCTGCCCATGGTCGGGTGATCCCAGCGCACCAAGGCCTCGGCGGCATTCAACCGGCCAGTGGCGAGGCAGAGTTTCGGCTGGTAAAACACCTTCAACTGCTTCTCTTCGATGGCTTTACGCAGTTGGTTCTCCAGCTGCAGGCGCTCAAGCGTGCTGGCTTGCAGGCTCTCGGTGTAGAACTGGAAATTGTTGCCGCCCAGGTGTTTGGCATGTTGCATGGCCATGTTCGACTGACTCACCAGCGCAGAAATTTCCCGCGCGTTGTCCGGCAACATGCTGATGCCCATGGACGCGCTGACCACCAGCTCATGCCCCTCGACGGTCACTGGCACACGCAATTTGGTCGAAAGTCGCGTCGCCACTCGCGCCAGACTTGAAAGACTGCCGTAAGCGTCGAACAGCACCGCGAACTCATCGCCGGACAATCGCGCAATGGTGTCCGCCTCCGGCAGCGCATTGACCAGCCGCCGGGCCATCTTCTGCAACAGCTGGTCGGCAATTTCATGGCCAAGGCTGTCGTTGAGCAACTTGAAACGGTCCAGGTTGATGTGCAACAACGCCAGACTGCGCCCGCCCTTGCGCACGCGCTGATGAGCCTCACGTAACCGCTCGCGGAATAGCGAGCGATTGGCCAGCCCCGTCAGCTCATCGTAGTGCGTCAGGTAACGCATGCGCTCTTCGGATTCGCGCCGCGCCGAGAGATCGGCGAAGAAACCAACAATATGACTCACATTCCCCCGGGTATCGCGCACGGCATTCAGTTGCAGCCATTGCGGATACAGCTCGCCGTTCTTGCGGGTTTCCACCAGTTCGCCCTGCCAACTGCCGTGTTGTTCCAGCGCCTGATGGATCGCCCCGTAGTGCCGACGGGCGTCGCGACTGCACGGTAACTCCACGACGTTGCGCCCGAGCATGTCGTCGATGTCATAGCCCGTTAAGCGGCTGAACGCCTGATTTACCGCGATGAGTGCGTAATTCGGATCGAAAATCATGATGCCTTCGCTGGCCGCCTCGAACACCGTCGCCGCCAGTTGCTGCTGCGCTTCCAGGCTCTTGCTGGCACTGATGTCGCGGCGGGTGCCGACCATGCGAATCACCCGGCCGATTTCGCTGCGCTCAACCGCTCGACCGCGGTCTTCGATCCAGACCCAATGACCATCGCCATGGCGCACGCGGTACTCAATCTGATAGTCCTCGGTGCGCCCCTTCAAATGCTCGACCAGCGCGCGCCTCAGCGAAGGCAAGTCCTCGGGATGCAGGCGTGGCTTGAGGTGACGCAGCATGGCCGTCACGAATTCCGGCTCCAGGCCGAACAACTCCTGAATATGGGTGTGATGGACTTCGTCGGTTTGCAGGTTCCAGTCCCACAATCCCAGCTCACTGGCTTTCAACGCCAGCGCCAGTCTCGCCTCACTTTTGCTCAAGGCCTGGTTGGCAGCGTCCAGTTCCAGGCTACGCTGGGCGACGCGGCTTTCGAGTCCGATCTGAATTTCGCGCAACTCGTCTTCGGCACGGCGGCGCTGGTCGATTTCCTTGGCCAATTCGTGGTTCAGCTGGTCGCTACGACTTTGGGCCTGCTGCAAGTGTTCAATCAGCGCCTCATTCTGAAAGCGTCGCAGCAACCCGCGATCAATCAGCCGATTGACCTGCCAGGCGACCACGCTCAACGCCCCCAGCAAGATCAGCCCGAACCAGCCCCAGCCCTGCTCCTGCTCGTCACCGCCCCAGAATAAATAGGCGATGGCCGGCAACAGACACGGCAAGGTAAAGGATAGAAAGGCCGGAAGACTGACCGCGTAGGCCACGCTGGCCGAGAGGGCTGCCGCACCGATCAGGCCGAACACCCAGGCTTGCTGGATGAAATTGTCGGCGGGCACCAGGGCAATGCCGGCACCGGCCAGGGTCAGGCCGGTCATGGCCGAACCGAGCAGAAACATTCGACGCCAGACCGGATGGGCCTGGCGATTAGGAATCGCTGAATCGAACGCAGCGACCTGAATCACCCGCAACGCTACCAGCGACAGCAACCACACCAGCCAGACGCTGACCAGAAAGTAGCGCTGCGGACTCCAGAGCAAGCCCGCGCACACCAGGCCATTGATTAGCATGAACAGCGTAGGCAGGAGCGAGCCCTGGTAAAGCAGGCGCGTGCGTTCGACCGCCATTTCCATGGCGTATTGTTTGCGGATAACCCGGGGCTCCACAGTGGGGCCCGACAGGTCGGAGCTGAGGGTCATAGGCAATGTTTCTTGTTCTTATAATGATGAGCATGAGCCCGAAACGTGCATGGAGCATACACAAGCCAATGCGCTTACCACACTGCTCCAGATCATAAATTTGACAAAAGCCCGGAGGCCCTTTGCCCCCCGAAAACCCAGGAAGCGAGCCCCGCCACCGCTCGCAGCCAGTGACCGACCGGTCGTCCTGCGCGTATCTTTCATCGGCTAAAGCAAAGCGGGGTTTGCCCGGTGTGACGCGGCCCCCTAGAATGCCCCGATGCGCGATGATCTCTCCCTTCTGCTGAACTCCCTCAACGATGCCCAACGCCAGGCCGTAGCTGCCTCCGTGGGTCGTCAGTTGGTCCTGGCCGGTGCTGGTTCCGGTAAAACCCGAGTGCTGGTGCACCGTATCGCCTGGTTGATCCAGGTCGAGAACGCCTCGCCCCACTCAATCCTATCGGTGACCTTCACCAACAAGGCCGCAGCCGAGATGCGTCATCGCATCGAGCAACTGATGGGTATCAACCCGGCCGGCATGTGGGTCGGCACCTTCCACGGCCTGGCGCACCGCTTGCTGCGGGCGCACTGGCAGGAAGCCGGCCTGAGCCAGACTTTCCAGATTCTCGACAGCGACGACCAGCAACGACTGGTCAAGCGGGTAATCCGCGAACTGGGCCTGGACGAGCAACGCTGGCCGGCCCGTCAGGCTCAGTGGTTCATCAACGGGCAGAAAGACGAAGGTCTGCGCCCGCAACATATCCAAGCCAGCGGCGATCTGTTCCTGGCAACCATGCGCGGCATTTATGAAGCCTATGAGGCCGCGTGCCTGCGCGCCGGCGTCATCGACTTTTCCGAACTGCTGCTGCGTGCCCTCGATCTGTGGCGCGATCACCCTGGCCTGCTGGCGCATTATCAGAAGCGCTTCCGGCACATTCTGGTGGACGAGTTCCAGGACACCAACGCCGTGCAGTACGCCTGGTTGCGCCTACTGGCCAAGGGCGGCGACAGCCTGATGGTGGTCGGCGACGACGATCAGTCGATCTATGGCTGGCGCGGCGCGAAAATCGAGAACATCTATCAGTATTCCGACGATTTCCCGGATGCCGAGACCATTCGTCTGGAGCAGAACTACCGCTCCACTGCCGGGATCCTCAAGGCTGCCAACGCCCTGATCGCCAACAACACCGGGCGCATGGGCAAAGAGCTGTGGACCGATGGTGGCGAAGGCGAAGCGATCAATCTATACGCCGCGTTCAACGAACACGACGAAGCACGCTATGTGGTGGAAACCATTGAAAGCGCGCTGAAAACCGGCCTGGCTCGCAGCGATATCGCGATTTTGTACCGTTCGAACGCCCAATCGCGCGTTTTGGAAGAAGCCTTGCTGCGCGAGCGCATTCCTTATCGCATCTATGGCGGCCAGCGCTTCTTCGAGCGGGCTGAAATCAAGAACGCCATGGCCTACCTGCGCTTGCTGGAAGGTCGTGGCAACGATGCAGCGCTGGAGCGGGTGATCAACGTTCCGGCCCGTGGCATCGGCGAGAAAACCGTTGAAGCGATTCGCGACCATGCGCGCCACAGCGATGTGTCGATGTGGGAAGCGATGCGCCTGCTGGTCGCGAATAAAGGGCTGACCGGCCGTGCCGCCGGCGCGCTTGGCGCGTTTATCGAGCTGATCGAGAACCTCGCCGCCAAGTGCATGGAAATGCCACTGCACTTGATGACCCAGACCGTCATCGAGCAGTCCGGGCTGATCGCCTACCACGAAGCGGAAAAAGGCGAGAAAGGCCAGGCCCGGGTAGAAAACCTTGAGGAACTGGTCAGCGCCGCGCGCAACTTCGAAAATGCTGAAGAGGACGAAGACCTGACGCCACTGGCGGCGTTCCTCGGTCACGCATCGCTGGAGGCCGGGGATACCCAGGCCGACGAGCACGAAGACAGCATTCAGTTGATGACCTTGCACAGCGCCAAAGGCCTGGAGTTCCCGTACGTGTTCCTGGTGGGCATGGAAGAAGGCCTGTTCCCGCACAAAATGAGCCTGGAAGAACCCGGCCGTCTTGAGGAAGAGCGGCGTCTGGCTTATGTCGGCATCACCCGGGCCATGCAGAACCTGGTGATGACCTACGCGGAAACCCGACGCCTGTATGGCAGCGAGACCTACAACAAGGTGTCGCGTTTCGTACGTGAAGTACCGAAAGGTCTGATTCAGGAAGTGCGACTGTCCAACAGTGTCAGCCGTCCGTTCGGTGGCGGTCAGCAGCAGAGCTCCAGCAGTCTGTTTGGTGGCAGCGAGATACCTGACACCGGGTTCAGTCTCGGCCAGGCCGTTCGGCACTCGGTATTCGGCGATGGCGTGATCCTGAACTTCGAAGGCGCCGGAGCTCAGGCGCGGGTGCAGGTCAACTTCAGCGAAGGCAGCAAGTGGCTGATGCTCGGTTACGCCAAGCTGGAAGCGATCTGAAGCCAGCCGAGGACTAATGTGGGAGCGGGCTTGCTCGCGAAAGCGGTGTTTCAGCAGACATAAGTCTCGACTGACACACCGCTTTCGCGAGCAAGCCCGCTCCCACAGGGTCCCATTCCTACAGAACTAATTAACAAATCCTACAGACCAAAGTTAACAGGCCTTATTGCCTTGATTGAAGCTGAACGAAACCTGTCAGGCAAAAGCCCGAAACACTCTGCCGCTAGCCAGTAACACTTCAGCTGTGCAACATGGCGCGCGTGCCTTCCACAAATGGGAATTCCCTTTATGAAACGTTTTCTTAGCATCGCCATGGCGTTGTGCATCGGCCTGACGATGAGCCTCGACGCCAACGCCAAGCGCTTTGGTGGCGGCAAGAGCTCCGGCGCTGCGCCGACTCACCAGACCAGCCAAATGGCTCCTTCTTCTGCTGCAGGTGGCGCTGCTGCCACTGCGGGCGCGGCCGGTGCCGCCGGCGCTGCCGCCAAGGCCGGCGGTGCTTCGCGCTGGCTCGGCCCACTGGCCGGCATCGCTGCCGGTGGCCTGCTGGCCTCCATGTTCATGGGCGGCGGCTTCGAGGGCATGCAGATCTTCGACATCCTGATCATGGCGGTCATCGCCTTCCTGGTCTTCCGTTTCATCGCCGCTCGTCGTCGCAAGCAACAGGAGCACCTGGCTCCAGCCGGCGCGCCGATGCAGCGTGAAGTGTTCGAGCAGAAGCCTGCAGCCATGGGTTCGATCTTCGGCGGCTCGGCCGCACCGGTTGCCGCTCGTCCGGTAATCAATGCGCCAGCCTGGTTCAATGAAAAGAACTTCATTGAAGCAGCCCGCAACCACTTCCAGTCCCTGCAGCAACACTGGGACGCCAACGAAATGGACAAGATCTCCGAGTTCGTGACCCCGCAACTGCTCGAGTTCCTCAAGCGCGAACGTGCCGATCTGGGTGAAGGTTTCCAGTCCACCTACATTGATAACCTCAATGTTCAACTGGACGGTGTCGATGATCGTGCCGAGAAGACCATCGCCACCCTGACCTTCAGTGGCGTGTCGAAAACTTCGCGTTTCGACCAGGGCGAAGTGTTCAGCGAAAGCTGGAACATGGAACGTGCACAGGGCGAAAACCAGCCTTGGCTGGTTGCCGGTATCCGCCAGAACGGCTGAACCGACCCGCGTTAAATGTGTCGCAACAAAACCCCGGCCTCGGCCGGGGTTTTTCTATTTCGCGGTTGCATCTATAGCGAGCTACTGTATAAACCGCCCCAACTAAACCGCGCCATACAAGCAAGAGGATCCCGGACGTGGAAGAAATCATCGAACAACTGCGTGAAGCCAACGAACCGGTACCGGTCCCCTTGGAGCTTCCCGACGAAGACCAGATCGTGGAAATCGAAGAACAACTGTTCATCGACATTCCCTTCGTCTTCAGAGAGTTTTTGCTGACCGTGAGCGACGTGGTATACGGCAGCCTGGAGCCGGTGACCGTCACCGACCCGCAATCACACACCTACCTGCCGGACGTTGCCGCCAACGCCTGGGATGCCGGTGTCGATCGCAGCATGATTCCGATCTGCCAGGACGGTGACGACTACTACCTGGTCGAAGAAGATGGCACCGTGGTGCTGTGGCAGGCCGAAGAAGAACTGATTGCCGAAGAAACCTGGGAATCGGTGTGGCACTGGGCGCGGGACGTCTGGCTGGAAAGCTGAGCCGTCTGACGCGCCGCGTGGTCAATGCCCGGACGATTCCTTGTGATTGTCCAGGGTTTCCAACAAGGCCACCTGCATCCGCGTGTGCACGCGGATGAACCAGCGCCAGAGCAGCGCCGCCACAGCAGCCGCGACCACGGTAATCAACACCAGCAACTTGTTGGTCGGCAGAATACTGGCCGACAAGGCTGCCAACAGCAGGAAGATCACCAGCAGCGATAAGATCGGGATCACTTCTGCGATCACCCGACGCACTCGCTGCGTGTGGCGGCCGGCCATCTCCGGTTTCACACCCATCTCCGCCAACAGCATCGACAGCGCCTTGAGCTTGCGATACGCCGCGATCAGAAATGGCAGCGACAACAGCAACGCCCCACCCCAGATCAACGCTTTCTGCCAGCTCGGGTCGCTGATCCAGTCTTGCAGGTAAGCGGACATTCGCTCGGCGAAGTAAGCACCCGAAAAGAAGATCGCAATCACCAGCGCCAGATTGACCCCCACCTGTAACAGAATCCGCCGAATCATCGACGCCAGCAGCGCGCCTTCGCCCTGGGGCTGGATGCTGCGCAGCCATTCGCCGTACATGCCCAGCACGCGGCCCAGGCGTTGCGGCATCACGTCAGCCAGCTTGATCGACAGCGGGTCAGCGGCGCGGATCAGATACGGCGTCAGCAGCGTGGTGATCACCGATACCGCCACGGCGACCGGATAGAGGAAGTTGCTGGTGACCTGCAGGGTCATGCCCAATGCCGCGATGATGAAAGAAAATTCGCCAATCTGCGAAAGCCCCATCCCCACGCGCAGTGAGGTGCGTCCGTCATTGCCGGCGATGAAGGCGCCGAGACCGCAGGACAACATCTTGCCAAGCACCACGGCCACAGTGATCACCGCAATCGGCCACGCGTATTGCAGCAAAATCATCGGGTCGAGCATTAGCCCGATGGCGACAAAGAAGATCGCACTGAACAGATCACGAACCGGCTCGATCAAGCGCTCGATCTTCAGCAACTGCCGGGATTCAGCCATGATCGCGCCAATCAGGAACGCGCCAAGTACCATGCTGTATTCGAGCTTGACCACCAGCAGACAGAAGCCGAAACACAGGCCCAGCACGGTGATCAACAGCATCTCGTTACTTTCGAATTTGGCCACATAGGCCAGCAGTCGCGGCACCAGCAGGATCCCGATCACCAGCGCGACAATCATGAACAGCGACAGCTTGCCGACCGTGGAGAGCACTTCGCCGGAACTGACCGTGCCGCTGACGGCGATGCTCGACAGCAAGGCAATGATGCCGATGCCGAGAATGTCCTCGACAATCAGCACACCGAAGATCAGTTGCGCAAAGCGCTCGTTCTTCATCTTCAGGTCATTGAGTGCCTTGACGATGATGGTGGTCGAGGAGATCGCCAGGATCGCGCCGAGGAACAGCGAGTCCATGGTGTTCCAGTCGAACCAGCGACCGATTTCGTAGCCGATCCAGATCATCAGCACGATTTCCAGGAACGCCGCGATAAACGCCGTGGCGCCGACCTTGAACAACTTGCGCAGGCTGAATTCCAGGCCCAGGCAGAACATCAGGAAAATCACCCCGAGCTCGGCGAGGGTCTTGATGGTTTCTTCGTCGTGAATCAAGCTGAACGGCGGTGTGTGCGGGCCGATAATGAAGCCGGCGACGATGTAGCCGAGGACCACCGGTTGTTTGAAGCGATGAAACAGCACGGTCACCACGCCCGCGACCAACATGATCACTGCCAGGTCCTGAATAAAACTGATGGCATGCATGGTGTGGGGCTCCTTGGCTGACGTTGCTCAATCGCCAGACGCGGGAAAGGTCTGATCGAGCAGAGTAAAAATCCGCTTTCCGCGTAGGAATTGCCCTTGGGGAGGGCTTTTGAAGGGTAACACCGCGACTTCCGGCAGAAAGGCAGTGCAATATATGGAAACAGATCGATACGGCGTGACGGCGATCACCCGCCCGGCGTCCCGATAACTGTGGTTTGAAAAAACCGATCAAACACCCGCAGAGGTGCACACTCCTCCGAAACCTGCCTTGGACCGTGAGAACGCTATGGAACCCGGAAACGCCCAGCTGTCGATGACGGTATTGATGACCCCCGACATGGCCAACTTCTCTGGCAATGTCCACGGTGGCACCTTGCTCAAGTACCTCGACGAAGTGGCCTACGCCTGCGCCAGCCGTTATGCCGGCCGCTACGTGGTGACCCTGTCGGTGGATCAGGTGATTTTTCGTGAGCCGATTCATGTCGGCGAACTGGTGACCTTTCTGGCCTCGGTCAATTACACCGGCAACACCTCCATGGAGGTGGGCATCAAGGTGGTGACCGAAAACATCCGCGAACGCTCAGTGCGCCACACCAACAGCTGCTTCTTCACCATGGTGGCGGTGGACGACGATCGCAAACCGGCTGCTGTCCCGCCGTTTCAACCGCAGAACAGTGAGGACAAACGCCGCTTCATGCAGGCCCAGCAGCGTCGCCAGATTCGTCAGGAACTGGAAAAGCGTTATCAGGAGATCAAGGGCGACGCTTGAGTTGATCAGGCAGTTTAATGGCGTTCTTTAGATAGCCTTCGCGAGCAAGCCCGCTCCCACACTAGATCTTCGTCGTACACAAACTTTGTGTTCACAGGAGATCCAATGTGGGAGCGGGCTTGCTCGCGAATGGGGTCAACTCGATATCAGAGGCTAATCGCAGTCGCCTCAAACCGCACCCGCGGATGCGCAATCCGGTCCTGCGCCCGCACCAACTCCAGTTCATAGCTCGCGCACGCCTGGGTCTCAAGCAGCACCTCATGCACTGCCGACGCCGCGAACTCGAACGCCGCCACCAGGCTATCGCCCAACAGGATGCGAGCCAGAAACAGCCCGGATGTCAGGTCGCCAACACCCACTGGCTGACGCGGAAACGCCAGCATTGGCCGTCGCAGGTGCCAGCTGCCTTCGCTCGTCACCAGCAACATCTCAAACACATCCTCCGGTTTGCCGGGATAGGCCAGATGCTTGACCAGCACCGCCTGCGGGCCGCGCGCCAGCAATGCTCGCGCCATGGCCAGGCAATCGAACAGCGACTGCGGCTTGCGCCCCGAGAAGCTGTCCAGCTCCAGTTGGTTCGGGCACATGAAATCCGCCACGGCAGCCGCTTCTTCCAGCAGGAAATCGCTGACTTCTGCGGGCACGCTGCAGCCCTTCTCCGGATGGCCCATTACCGGGTCGCACAGATACAGCGCCTTGGGATTCATCGACTTGATCCGCGCCACACCCGTCAGGATGGCCCGGCCCTGGGCTGCACTGCCGAGATAGCCGGACAATACGGCATCGCAATTGCCCAACTCGCCAATCGCTGCAATGCCTTCGACCAATTCGGGAATCTGGTGTGGCGACAGCACCTCGCCCGCCCACTGCCCGTATTGAGTGTGGTTGGAGAACTGCACGGTGTTGAGCGGCCAGACATTCACCCCGACCCGCTGCATCGGGAAAACCGCGGCGCTGTTGCCAGCGTGGCCGAACACCACGTGGGACTGAATGGCGAGCAGATGGGGCGTACGTTTCATGCGGTAAGTTCCGTAAAACGATTGAAATTCGAGCCGCGCAGTATGCGACTAAACGCAGCCTGTACGACAGACCGGCGACACAGTTAAGCTGGCACTATCTTGTTGGAGCACCCTGCTGATGCTGACCCTCGGAAATATCTTCGTGCTGATGCTGCTCGCCACCGCTGGCGCGTGGCTGTGGCACAACCATGGCTTGCGCGAGCGCGCGCTGGAACGGGTCAAGCAGCATTGCAGCAAGCTCGGGATCGAGTTGCTGGATGGCAACGTGGCGCTGAGAAAAATTGCATGCATCAAGGATGCCAATGGTCGGCGACGTCTGGCCCGTGTGTATAACTTCGAATTCACGGTCACCGGTGAAACCCGCCATAACGGCACCATCACCCAGTTCGGCGCCCACAGCGCGCAAATCGAACTGGCCCCCTACCCGATGCCCTACGACGACACGCCTCCGGTGGACGAGGTGAAGCCGCGCGCTGAAGTGATTGAGCTTAGTCAGTGGCGCCAAGAACACACCAAGTGGCGTCCATAAATCAAAAGATCGCAGCCTTCGGCAGCTCCTACATGGGAATGCGAAATCCTGTAGGAGCTGCCGAAGGCTGCGATCTTTTGATCTTCAATTCGACCGACAGTCGGCCAAACCTCTTTGCAGCAACTCAATATCCTGCGGCTCACTGAAAATCAGCTCAATCCGCGAATCCCGGCGCCACTCGCTGAGCTGCCACGCCAGTGCCGAGTTATCCAGCGCATTCGCCGAAACCCAACCCTCGACGCTGTGGATAACCAGCTTCGCCCGCCGCCAGCCAAGGCTTTCGAGCCACCGGCCAACGCGCGCTGAATCGAACGTCTGGCTCGGATGCCAGCGCCAGCCGATGCTCCAGCCGCCGTCCTGTTCCTGGCTCAGGCAAATCGGCAAAGCGGGATCAGTCCAGACAGCAGGCATCTGCGCCAATCCTTTGGGGGCGATGAAGTTATCCACACCCGCCATAGCCTGTGTCTCAAGGCCTGGTAACTCGCTTAACGGGAGAACCGCCTGCTGCGTCCAGTACAAACGCCGCGCCGGCAACTGCACAACGATTCGCTGACGATCACCTTCGTCGAGATTTTCCGACTTGTTCAACAGCAGCAACCCGGCGCTGCCCAACGCCTCCTGCTGCGTCACCGGCAGCGGTTTGCCAGCGGCGAGCGCCTCGGCATCCAGCACCAGCACGCAGGGCTGCACCGCCAGCACGCCGACCCACGGCGCCTCACTCAACTGTTTCAGCAACTGCGCCGGATGCCCGAGCCCGGACGGTTCGATAAACAACCGATCCGGCCGTGCCTTGCGCAGCAAACGCCCGAGGCCGATCTGAAACGGCGCACCGTTGACGCAACACAAACAGCCCCCGGCCACTTCACCCAGTGCGATACCATCGGCGTCCCGGGTCAGCAACGCAGCATCGATGCCGATCTGGCCGAACTCGTTAATCAGCACCGCCCAGCGCTCGTTCGCCGGTCGCTGCGCCAGCAGGTGCTTGATCAAACTGGTCTTGCCTGCGCCCAATGGGCCGGCAATGACGTGAGTAGGAATGTTCTGCAACATGGTCAGTGTTTTCTGAGGAGGTAAAGGATGCGGTTGATTGGCTGGACGTTGCTCTTGGCGCTGGTTTCCGGCGAAGCGCTGGCCCAGGCTTGCGTGGTACATACCACGGCTGAGCGACTGGACGTGAAAGTCTGTCAGCAGAACCGAAACATCCCGGAAAAGCTCTTCGCCGATGGCTTCTGTCTGCCGAACCTGCCTGGGCAGAAAGTCGAGGTGCAATACGTCGACCAATGCCCCGGCGGCGCCTTCGGCGTATGCAGCAATGCTCAAGTCGCCAATATGCCTTACCGGCAGGATATTCACTATTACGGCGTGGCCACCGACGCTGCGTACCTGAAGCCGTTTTGCGAAGGCCAGAGCCAGGGCAACTGGCTCAAGCCTTGATCCGCTAACTCAGCCAATCGAGGGTCAGGATCACGCAGCTTCCTCTTCATGCCAGGGGCCGAACGGGTCCGGCAGCAGCCGCCAGCCCTCGACGCCTGACGCCATTTCATCATCGGTCAGCAGGCAATCGTCCAGCTCTGCGGTGAGTTGGGTGAAGTCGATGTTCTGGCCGATGAACACCAGTTCCTGGCGGCAATCACCGGTGGTGGCGTTCCAGTTTTCCATGATCGCGCAGGTGCTTTCTTCGTCTTGCGGCCATTGGGTTTTCGGCACGAAACGCCACCAGCGTCCGGCAAAACCATGGCGCATCAAACCGCCCGCCTGGGACCAACTGCCCGCGTCCATGGGCTTGCTCGCCAGCCAGAAAAAACCTTTGGAGCGCAGCAGTTTTCCGTTCACCCATGGCCGGTCGATGAAGCTGAAAAAGCGTTGCGGGTGGAAGGGTCTGCGTGCTCGATAAACCATGGAGGCGATGCCGTACTCCTCGGTTTCCGGCACGTGCTCGCCGCGCAGCTCTTGCAACCAACCTGGTGCCTGCGCAGCTTTTTCGAAATCAAAACGACCGGTGTTGAGAACTTTCGCTAATGGGATTTCACCCATGACCATCGGGATGATGTCGGCTTGCGAGTTCAATCGTTCAAGGATCGCGATCAGCTCCTGACGCTCGCGGCGGCTGATCAAGTCGATCTTGCTGATCAGGATCACGTCGGCGAATTCAATCTGCTCGATCAACAAGTCAGTGATGGAGCGTTCGTCCTCCTCGCCGAGGGTTTCGCCCCGAGAAGCGAGGCTTTCGGCGGCCTGATAGTCGAGCAGGAAATTCAAGCCGTCGACCACAGTGACCATGGTGTCGAGCCGTGCGATGTCGGCCAGGCTTTGCCCTTCTTCGTCGCGGAAAGTGAAGGTTTCCGCCACGGGCAGCGGCTCGGAGATGCCGGTGGATTCGATCAGCAAGTAATCGAAGCGGCCGTCCCTGGCGAGCTTGCTGACTTCTTCAAGCAGGTCTTCGCGCAAGGTGCAGCAGATGCAGCCGTTGCTCATTTCCACGAGTTTTTCTTCAGCGCGGTTCAGGGTGACGTCACGCTGAACTTCGCTGCCATCGATGTTGATCTCGCTCATGTCGTTGACGATCACCGCGACTCGCAAGTTTTCGCGGTTACGCAGTATGTAATTGAGCAGCGTGCTTTTGCCGGCGCCGAGAAAGCCCGACAGGACGGTCACAGGGAGACGATGGGGCATCAGGAATTCCTCACAGGGATGCCCGGTCGCAATGTCGGGCTCAAAAAAAGCGTAGTCGATTCTAATGTAATAACATAACATGTGAATCCGACTTCCACGATGGACCTGCTCATGAATGCGCTGACTCTGCCGGATATCGCCGCGCAGGCCTCACGCCAAACCCTGCCACTTGAATGGGTGGGCATGTGCGGCATTGCTCTTCCAATTATCTTCGATGGCCCGCGATTGAGCGCGAAGGCCGATGCGGGCGTAAGCCTCGACGACGGAGACGCACGGGGGATTCATATGTCGCGGTTGTATCTGGCGCTGGAAATGCTCGAGCAGGAAAACCTGACGTCAACCTTATTGCGGCGTGTATTGCAGCGATTTCTCGATACGCATGAAGGTCTGTCCAACAGCGCTTACCTGAAAATCCACTCGGATTTACTGCTCAAACGGCCGGCCCTCATCAATCCATTGGCCGGTTGGAAAACCTATCCGGTTAGCATCGAAGCGCGTTTGAAAAACGCAATGTTCCACGTGGAACTAAAAATCGACATCCCTTATTCCTCAACTTGCCCCTGCTCAGCTGCGTTATCCCGGCAACTGATACAGCAACAATTCGTCGATGACTTCGCCAACAAGTCACTGCAACACGCCGAAGTTTTGGCTTGGCTCGGCTCCGCAAAAGGCATCGTTGCGACGCCTCATAGCCAGCGCAGCAACGCGCAGTTAAAGCTTCGTCTCGACGACTATCTGGATGACCTGCCACTGATTGCGCTGATCAACGATGCCGAAGCCGCTCTCGGCACGGCCGTGCAAACCGCCGTAAAGCGCGCCGACGAACAAGCCTTCGCCCTCGTCAATGGGCAAAACCTGATGTTCTGCGAAGACGCCGTTCGACGCTTGAATATGGCTTTGAAACGCTCTCCCGGCATCAACGCATTCCACCTGAAAGTCGTCCACGCAGAAAGCCTTCACGCCCACGACGCCGTCGCCGAAAGTCGATGGAACTGGGAGGCCGCATGATTCGCTGCGAGGCTTTGTGCTGGGGAGCGCCCGGACAAGCGCTCACGCCGGCGCTGGATTTCGAATTGCCCAAAGGCAGTCTGACCGCCGTAATCGGTGCCAATGGCTCGGGCAAAAGTAGTCTGTTGAAAGTCCTCGCCGGCCTGCAAAAACCACTGACCGGCAAAGTGATCCTTGATGTTCCACGCAAAGGCTCAGTCTCATTCCTCCCCCAGCAACAACACCTCGACCGGCAATTCCCGATCAGTCTGCAAGAGCTGGTGGCCGCCGGTTTCTGGGGCAGCAAACAATCACCCGAAGTCCGAAGCCAACGCCTCGAAGCCGTGCTGGAAAAATGGTGCCTGACCGGTCTGGAGCAGCGCCCATTGATGGCCCTCTCCGGCGGCGAATTGCAGCGCGCCCTGCTCGCTCGTTTAAGCCTCACAGAAGCACCTTTGCTGCTACTCGACGAACCCCACGCCGCCCTCGATGAACTCGGTCAGTCACTGCTGTATAAACACATCCACGCCTGGCACGCCGAAGGCCGAACCCTTGTGGTCGTGTGTCATGACCTGGCCGCTGTTCGCCAACACATTCCTCAAACGCTGCTGATCAAAAGTAGCGGCTGCGTCCTCGGCCCAAGCACCGACCTGATCCGCCAACAACCCAAAACGCAGGTGGC
Organism: Pseudomonas sp. LBUM1670; assembly: GCF_059695695.1. Classification (NCBI taxonomy): domain Bacteria; kingdom Pseudomonadati; phylum Pseudomonadota; class Gammaproteobacteria; order Pseudomonadales; family Pseudomonadaceae; genus Pseudomonas; species Pseudomonas sp. LBUM1670. The sequence continues at coordinate 5,725,858 of NZ_CP166783.1, forward strand.
CTGATGCTAGCGGCCGCTCAACTTTGGCAACCCTTCCACGAGTTCGTCTTCATGCGCCGGGCACTGCTCGGTGGATTGGTGTTGGCATGCAGCACGGCACCGCTCGGGGTGTTTCTGATCCTGCGGCGCATGAGCCTTATCGGCGATGCGGTCGCTCACGGCATCCTGCCCGGCGCTGCGCTTGGCTTCTGGTTCGCCGGACTGAGTCTCCCGGCGTTGACCATCGGCGGCCTCGGCGCAGGCCTGAGCATGGCCGGGCTCGCCGCGTGGATCACCCGCCGCACAGGTCTGAGAGAAGACGCGAGCCTCGCCGCTATCTACCCGATTTCCCTCGCCGGCGGCGTGCTGATCCTCGGCATCGCGGGCAAACGTCTGGACCTGCTGCACCTGCTCTTTGGCTCGGCGCTGGCGGTCGACGGCCCCACGTTGACCGGCATGTTGTGGGTCTCTGGATTCAGCTTGATCGCCATGGCACTCATCTACAAGCCGCTATTACTGGACACCCTCGACCCACTCTTTTTGCAAACCGTCAGCCGACTCGGTCCACTCGCCCACGGTGTGTTTCTGACCCTGGTGGTACTGAACCTGGTGATCGGTTTCCAAGCCATCGGCGCATTGATGGTCGTCGGCCTGATGATGTTACCCGCCGCCGCATCACGATTCTGGAGCCGTCGCTTGCCCGTGTTGATGGGCATCGCCGCCCTGCTCGGCTGCCTCTCGGTGTGGCTCGGTTTGTTGCTGTCGTTCTACTGCTCGCTGCCCAGTGGTCCGGCGATCGTGCTGGTGGCTGGCGGTTTGTATCTGCTGTCCGTGGTGTTCGGTCCGGTGCACGGTTTGCTGCGCCGCCCGCCTTTGCTCACATCCCAATGAGGTGTTGCCCGATGCGCGCTTTACTCGTGCTGTTCAGTTTGATGCTGTCGATGTCGCTGTCCGCTGCGGAAAAACTTCAGGTGGTCACCAGCTTCAGCATACTTGCCGACATGACCCATCAGGTCGGCGGCGAGCATATCCAGATCACCAACATGGTCGGTCCCGACGCCGACGCCCACACTTACGAGCCGACGCCCGATGACGCGATGGCCTTGCTGAAAGCCAAACTCATCATCAAAAACGGACTGGGTTTCGAGCCATGGCTGGACCGTCTGGTGACCAGCACTGAAACCAAGGCCCCAGTCATCAGCGCAAGCCACGGCGTCATTCCGCGCTCGCTGGATGAAGACGGCGAGACCGCTCCCGACCCTCACGCCTGGCACAATCTGGCGAACACCGAGCTGTACATCAGCAACATCACCAAGGCGCTGATCGTCGCCGACCCGGCGAACAAAACCGACTACGAACGCAACAGCCAGGCCTATTTGAAACAGATCTACGCGCTGCTCGCCGAAGCCAAGGCCAAGCTCGGTTCGCTGCCAGCGGGCAACCGCAAGATCGTGACTTCCCATGACGCGTTCGGTTATCTCGGTCAGGCCTATGGCATCGACTTCATGGCGCCACAGGGTCTGTCCACCGAGCGCGAGCCCTCGGCCACCGAAGTCGCTGCACTGATCACCCAGATCCGACAGGCCAAGGTCAAAGCGGTGTTCATGGAAAACATCAAGGACACACGTCTGCTCCAGCAGATCGCCGATGAAAGCGGCGCGCACATTGGCGGCACCTTGTACTCCGATGCGCTTGCCGCGAGTGGTCCGGCCAGCACCTTCGCCGGCCTGTTCGAATACAACCTCAACACCCTGTACGAGGCGTTGAGCAAACCATGATCCACAAGAATCCTTCAGGTGATTTACCGCTGATTGCCGAGTCTGCGTACGTGGACAAAACCGCGATCATTTGCGGCAAAGTGGTGATCGGCGAGAACGTTTTCGCCATAGCGTCAACACCACGCTAGTGTCCGGACAAATCGCATGGCGCGACAAAAGTCTTAATGACAACTGTCAGGGTTTAGCTCTACGGTTGATGCGCTAGCACTCGAGAGCACCGACATGATTCACATCACCCTGAGCGATGGTTCATTGCGTGAATACGACCAACCGTTGTCGGTGTACGAACTCGCCGCGAGCATCGGTCCCGGGCTGGCCAAAGCGGCTGTCGCAGGGCGGGTCGACGGCGTTTTGGTGGATTGTGAATTCATGCTCGAAGCCGATGCCCGGGTCGGTATTGTCACGCCGCAAGAGCCCGACGGGCTGGAGATTCTTCGTCGGTCCTGCGCGTTGGTGTTGGCGATGGCCGTGAAACAGCTTTATCCAAAAGCGCATTTGCAGACGGGATCGGCGTTGGGTGATGGCTTCTTCCATGAATTCGAGCTTGAGCGTCATTTAAACCTGGTCGACCTTGCCGGCATCGAAGCGCGCATGAGGACACTGGCGGCGACCAATCATTCGATCCGCCGCCGCATCACGCCTACAGAACAGTTATCGTCCTACCTGCTGGGGAACTTCGAGTGTGTGTCGACGGGTCCGCATGTTCCAGCAACCCAAGTGTTGCAGGCCTTCGCGCTCGATCACATCAGCGGCACGTCACCACAGCGGATCTACGGCACCTGCTGGTCCTGCCAGGAGGAACTGGACAACTGGCGGGCACCGCCGCACGTGATGATCGTCAGCATGGATGACCGTCAGGCGCATTATGCGCAGTCGGTGACGGAGGCGTTGCGCAGAAGCGGCGTGCGCGCTCGCGCAGATCTGCGTAAGGAGAAAGTCCGCCACAAGATACGCGAGCACAGTCAGCAAGTACCGTATCTGGTGGTGATCGGGGAGAAAGAAAAAGAAGGCGGGTTTGTCAGTGTGCGCAGCCGCACGGGGGAGGATTTCGGCCAGATGGCGGTTGATACGGTGTGTGCCTGGCTGAGATCAACTGGCATGGCGGGTGCCTGAACGGACGCCATCGCGGGCAAGCCCTAATTGTAGGAGCGAGCTTGCTCGCGATGGACTCAAGAGCGCCGCGTTTAGCCAGTAAACACGCGTTTCCGTTAAAGACCATCGCGAGCAAGCTCGCTCCTACAGGGATAGCGTTCCGACAAAGCTTTTAGGCTCTCGGCTTAACAGTCCCGCAATCTTGCCCCAACCAGACCGCGCGAGTATCAAGACTACCCTTCTGCTGAATGCCGGTAGCGTTGAAGGTGCCGTTGACCTTGGTGGTGAACTCGCGATCACTCAAGAAAGTAGCCACACCCGCACCCTGCGCTTTCGGGCAGCTGAAGCGGAATTTCCACTGGTTGCCGGTGCGCTCGGTGATTTCCTGTTTGCAGCCCGATTGCGGATCCGTCAGCGGGATGTTGTCGGTTTTCACTTGCTCCGGCGTCAGGCAAGCGCGAATGCCCTTGCCGCCCATCGTGATGCCCTGCTTCTCCAGCTGCGCACGCTGTTCAGGGGTGATCTGACTCTGTATCTGGCCGAGGATCAATTGCAGATCCGGCATGTTCTGGTCATCGACCTTCATGTTGCTCGAGGTCAATTCCCACAAGCCCGGCTGCAGCATCTGCGCCTGAGCGGCCACCGGAAGTGCCAAACCAAAAGTCACGGCTAAACCCAGCAAACGAACGTTCATCGTGTAACTCCTGATCAGTAGTGGCCGTTAGACGTCAGCCGCAGGCTTCGGTTCATGGGCCAATTAAATAGCGACATTCTGCACGGAACATGGTCTGTTAAGCATTGAATTCTTCAGGAGCAAGGCTGCCCCATGGATTATTTTGGACCGCATGTTTTCGGTTATCTGATCGCACTGTTGCACTCATTAGGGTTGATCGCCGCCATCCATGCCGTATTGACCGTTCGGACCGCCCAGGGCTCGATCGCCTGGGCCCTGTCGTTGCTGTTCATCCCCTACCTCACACTTATCCCGTACCTGGTCTTCGGCCGCAGTACGTTCGATGGTTACATCAAGGCGCGGCGACAGGCCAACGAGGAAATGCGCAAGGCCATCTCCGAGTTGAACTGGCGGCCGTGGGTAGAAGAGGCGCTGACGGCACGCGCCTCAAACGCTTACGCCTCATTAAGGGCAATGCCGAAGCTAGGCCGCATGCCGTGCCTGGCGAACAATGAGGTCCGCCTGCTGATCAATGGCCCGGCCACTTTCGAGGCGATTTTCGAAGCCATCAGCCACGCCAAAGCAGCCGTGCTGATCCAGTTCTTCATCATCCACGACGACCGCCTCGGCCAGCGCCTGCAAACCTTGCTGTTGAAAAAAGCCGCCGAAGGCGTCGCCGTTTATCTACTGTACGACCGTATTGGCAGCCACTCCCTGCCCCACAGTTACGTGCAGCCATTGCGGGATGCGGGTGTCGAGGTGAAAGCTTTCGCGACGCGCAGCGGCTGGCTCAATCGCTTCCAGGTCAACTTCCGTAACCACCGCAAGATCGTCGTGGTCGACGGCGTGTTGGGCTTCGTCGGCGGACACAACGTCGGCGACGAATACATGGGCGAGAAACCACCTCTGGCGCCGTGGCGCGATACCCACGTACGCGTGCGTGGGCCGGTGGTGGCCTGCATGCAGGAGTCTTTCGCCGAAGACTGGTTCTGGGCGGCGCGGTCGTTGCCGCCGTTGATACTGCCGGATGTGTATCCGGACGACGGTGTTCTCTGCCAATTGCTTGCCAGCGGCCCGGCAGATTCCTACGAAACCTGTTCACTATTCTTTGTCGAGGCCATCCACGCGGCGACGGAGCGGGTGTGGATCACCAGCCCCTATTTCATCCCGGACGAAGCGGTGTTCGCGGCGTTGCGGCTGGCGGTGCTGCGGGGCGTCGATGTGCGGCTTCTGCTGCCGTCGCGGCCCGACCACCGGATCGTCTACGCCGCCTCCAGTCTGTACGCCTTCGAGGCGGTACGCGCCGGCGTGCGGGTGTTCCGCTACGAACCCGGTTTCCTGCATCAGAAAGTGGTGTTGATCGACAGCGAAATCAGCGCCATCGGCAGCGCCAATCTGGACAACCGCTCGTTCCGGCTGAATTTCGAAGTGATGTTGCTGACGGTCGACAGTGTGTTTGCCGGCGAAGTGGAACAGATGCTCAACGACGATTTTGCGCAAGCCCATGAAGTCGCCAAAGAAGAAAGCCGGGAGACCCACCGCCTGCAACAGGTCGGCATGCGGATCGCCCGGCTTATTTCTCCGATACTTTAAGGGTTGTAGATGTCGTCGCGAGTCCATGGCAGTTCATGGCTGCCATCGGGGTGCGCTTTCACCGCGAGGATCTGGTGCAGATTGATCCAGCCCCTGGCGAACGCATAAGCGCATCCCGCCAGGTACAGCCGCCAGATACGCAGTGCCTGCTCAGGCACGAGCTTGCCGGCAGCTTCCAGATTGTCTTCCAGATGTTCACTCCAGTGGTCCAGGGTGCGCGCGTAATGCAGGCGCAGACTCTCGACATCGACGATCTCCAGACCCGCTTCGCTGATCTCGGCAGAAATCATCGACAAGTGCGGTAGCTCGCCATTGGGGAACACATACTTCCCGATGAATTCCCCGGCACCGCGCCCCACCGGACGGCCATCGATGTGCTTGGCGGTGATCCCGTGGTTCATCACCAGACCACCCTCTTTCACCGCGCCGAACAACGTTTTGCAGTACTCGGACAGGTTCTCGTGCCCCACATGTTCGAACATGCCGACGCTGACCACTTTATCGAAGCGCCCATCCTGAGGCAGATCGCGGTAATCCAGCAGTTGCAGCTCGACCAGATCGTCGAGGCCTTCGGCCGTTACCCGTTCACGGGCCAGGGCCAGTTGCTCTTTGCTTAGCGTGATCCCGAACACTTTCGCGCCGAACTCCCGCGCCGCATAGCGCGCCAAACCGCCCCAACCGCAACCGACGTCCAGCAGATACTCACCAGGTTGCAGTCGTAACTTGCGACACAAGTGACGGAATTTGGCTTGCTGCGCCTGTTCCAGCGTTTCACTCCCGGTCTCGAAATACGCGCAGGAATACGCCATGTCACTGTCGAGCCACAGCTGATAAAACGCATTGGACAAGTCGTAATGATAGGAAATCGCGGTGGCGTCGGTTTCCTTGTCGTGGGGGGTGCGCACGGGATGACTTTCCAGGTCGCCCAGCATTGCCTGGCTCCATTCATCAACGACGCGGATCACGTCGCTGATGGAACCCTCCAGCTCGACTTTGCCCTCGACAAACGCCGCTCCGAGCGCATCCAGGCTTGGATGAGTGAATTGGGTAACCAATTGTGGGTCCTTGACCACAATCGTGACGCTGGGCGTCGGCCCCAGATTGAATTCATGGCCGTCCCACAGTCGCAGGCGTAACGGTAGCTGCAGATTCTGTAAGGCCGGTGGAAGTTGCGCGAGCATGGAATATCCCCCTTGTTTCAGACGTCTGATGTGAGGTTAGACCATCCTTGAAAAATAGCAGGCTAACGATTTAATAGCCCTTTCCATGACCCGCAGCGTTCAAACCCAACCGTCGCAAATTCACAGAAGTGATTGCCCTTACCCTAGAGGACTGCGAATTCTGCGCACAGTTCTGAAAATTACAAATCCCTCAAACGTCGTCCTTCATCTTCAGCAACGGCTCTTGGAAACGCAGCAGCCGTCCGGCGTTCCCCAACACCAGCAACGTACTCAAGTTATGCAGCAACGCAGCAATCATCGCCCCCGCCGCGCCGAGCCAGCCGAATGCGGCGAAGGCCACTATTGCCAGCGTCCAGCCCAGCCCGATGATCACGTTGACTTGCAATGTGTTCCGGCACTGGCGACTCAAACGCACGCAGGTGCCGAGCCGACGCAGATCACTGCCGATCAGCACGATGTCGGCGGACGCCAAGGCAATGTCGGCCCCGCCCGCCCCCATGGCAACGCCGACCACACCGGCCTTGAGGGCCAGCGAATCATTGATGCCGTCACCGACCACCATCGGCCGAAAACCGCTGCCGATTTCTTTCAGCACGCGATTGAGTTTGTCCTCGGGCAAGGCCTGAGCCTCGACATCGACGATCCCGACGTCCCGGGCCAAGGTATTTGCGACACTCTGGCGATCGCCTGTGAGCAACAACTGCCGGCCCAGCCCGAGCTCACGCAACTCGCTCAAGGCAAACCGCGCCTCAGGTTTGACGCTGTCCGCCAGCAACAGCCAGGCGAGAAATTCACCATTGAGTGCGAGCCCGGCAATCGGGCCATCGTGTTCGGGAACCGCTGAAGTGGGGATGCCCAATTGTGCGAACAGCTCTGGACGACCGAGGGCCGCTTCGCCCTGCTCCGTCATCGCCACCACGCCCAGGCCTTGGCGTTCGTGAATGTCCGAGAGCAGCAGAAAATGTTCCTGAGTGACCAACCCGGCAAGCGCCCGACTGACCGGATGGCTGCTGGCGGAACCGAGGCTGGCGGCGAGTTTCAATACGTGGCTGCGATCTTCCAGCGGGCTGTCGATGGATTGCAGGCGCAAGGTGCCGAAGGTTAGCGTCCCGGTCTTGTCGACCACCAGTGACGTCAGGTCTGCCAGCTCTTCAAGAAACGCCGAACTGCGAATCAGAATTCCGTGGCGAGCGGCAACCGCAACCCCGGCAATCGCCGTGGCCGGTGCCGACAACACCAGCGCACACGGACAGGCTGCCACCAACACCGCGAGCATCGCCTGTGCATCGTTGGTGATGAACCAGGTGACGGCGGCCAGCAGCAACACCAACACCATGTAGCTGCCAGCGTAGCGTTCCAGCAATCGGGTGATCGGCGGTTTGGAACGCTCGGCGCTTTGCATCAGCGCGATGACTTTGCCGAGGGTCGATTCGCTGCCCGTACGCGTCACTTCAATACGCAGCAGGCCGTCGAGGTTGATCGCCCCGCCGAACACGGTCATGCCAACGCCCGCCTCCACCGGCACCGACTCACCGGTGATCGAAGCCGTGTCGAGACTTGCCTGACCGGAGAGCACGCGGCCATCGGCCGGCACTCGGTCGCCGGCGCGAACTTCCACACGGTCGCCGGCCTTGAGTGTGCCGTTGTCGACTTCGACGATGGAGCCATCTGCCTGAACCTTGCGCGCATGGCTGCGCGTCAGTTTGCCCAGCGCGTGAATCGCTTCCTGGGAACCGATCACGCTGCGCTCTTCCAGTACGTGGCCGAAGATCATGATGATCGGCAATAACGCAGCGGTCAGCAGATCGCCGGTCGCCCAGGCACCGAGCATGGCCAAGGCGATCAATTGATCCGTGATTCCGTGCAAGCTCGGATAGCGCAAGCTGTACCAGGCCGAACGCATCACCGGTACGGCCACCAGCAATGAGGCAAAACCCAACAGCAATTGACTGACGCCGGTCTGTTCTGGCGACCACCAACGCCAGCTCAAACCCAGCGCCAACAAACCCAATGCAAGCATGGCCAGGGTCAACTGGCGGGCGGCGCTGCGTTGTTCGGCCGAGGACAACAGGCTCGGTGCGGCGGCGGTTTGTGCGGTCATTGTGCAGCTCCCTGAATGATCAGGCGGGAATCGTCTTTCGGATTGACCGTGGTTACTGAGCCCGCTTGCCCGAGAATTTTCGGCATGCGCTCGCGATAGATGCGCAGCAGCATTTGCGGGTCGGTGCCCTGTTGTTGCGCCTTGGCCAGACTCAACACAGTGGCCGTGTCGGCGGAGGCTTTGGCCAGCCGTTCGCTCGCTTGAGCGTGAGCGACCTGCAACGTACGGTCGGCTTGTTCGTTGGCGGTTTGGCTAAGTTTCTCGGCTTCAGTGCGTGCGTTTGCTACGGCTTTATCGGCTTGCTGACTCGCCGTCAGCACCGCGTTGAAGGCGTTGACTGCCGGTCCCGGCAGACTCGATTGCACATCGACGCGCGCCACTTCGATGCCCAGCCCCTGCCCGGTCGCCGTGAGATCTGCGAGACGCCGATTGATGCCTTGCACCAGATCACCGCGCAGGCGCTCACGTCTTTCGGCCGCCTGTTTGTCCGCACCGATCAGTTCCGGTCGCGCCACCAGAATGGTGTCCAGATCGCGGGCGGCCGTCAGCGCCACGGCACTGCGAGTCACAAGGCGATCCAGTGCCGGTAGCACATGTTCACCTTGAAGCACGAACGCATAGGGTTCGGTAACTTTGTAAAAGACCCGCACATCCAGTTGCACCACGCCGGCGTCACCGGTCAGCAAATAACCCGACCCCGCGAGGGCATCACTGAGTGGCGTGGCGAATGTGGCGACCCGGTCGGCCTGCAACGCGGCATCGCTACGCAGCAGATTGGCGACCCGACGCTCGATCACCCGGTCGGCCGCCGGCAGCAAAATGACCTGCTCGAACGGTCTCGGCCATGCCAACAGCAGACCGGCATTCTGAATGCGATCCAGCGCCCCAAAGTGCAACACCACCGCGCGATACTGCGGGTCGATTTGCCGAACATTGGAAAACGCCCAAGCCAACGCAGCCAATACCGTCACCGCATACAGCGCGAGAAAAGCCAATCGCCCGGCCTGAATCCAGGGGCTGCTCAACTCATTTGTTCCACGTGGAACCAAACTCATGGCTGCGACCCGGACTTGTTATCGAGCGTCGGCGGACCGTCAACCAACACCCTGAACGGCGCAGCATCAGTGCGCAAAATCAGTTTGGTTCCGGGCGTGACGATGGTGCCCAAGGTGTCGAGGGAGCGCAGCAAGTTATACAGCTGCGGTGAACCGGCGTAAGCGCGACCATAAATCTGCGCAGCTTCGACGCGGGATTGAGCTTCGATGTCAGCGGCTTTTACCGTGGCATCGGCCTGAACAATTCGCGCATCACGTTCGGCGGCTGAGCGAATTTGCGCCGCTTCACGTTTGCCAATCGCCGTGCGTTCGGTGGCGATTGTTTCACGCTCCGCACGCATGCGATCAACCGTGGCGGTCAGGGTCACCGACGGCAAGGTCAAACGTTCGATGCCGACTTGCAGCACGCGAACGCCATACGTGGTCAGCAACTGCTGATCGATTTGCTGACGCAACTGCGCTTCGAAATCGGCAATGTGCACCTGATTGGCGTCGGTGTTTACAAGATTGGCCAGATCAAAACTGCTGGCCGTGGTTTCCAGCGCAGAGCCAACAAAGGTGCGAATCTGCCGCGCCGCTTCATCCGGCTGATTCTGCACGGCGCGCATGAAGCGCTGCACATTGTCCGGATCACCTTGAACCTGCCACGCCACGTAAGCCTGCACGATGATGCGTAAACCGTCTCGTGTGCCCACGTCCTGTAACCCACTCGACGTGGTGCGTAGACGCAAATCGACAGGAATCGCCGCTTCAAAGGGTGCGGGCCAACGCCAGCCCAGCCCCGGTTCAAGCAACACCCGCGACGGATTGCCGAAGCGCGTGATGACCGTGGCCTCGCCGGAACGCACTTGCACCAGGCTCGCTGCCGCGATGGCAAACGCCACCAGCAACGCCGCCCATCCCATGCGCCGCCACGGGAAGGGACCGGCTTCTTGTGGATCGCCGTGGTGGTGATGGTGATGCCCGTGATGATGCCCGCCATGGCCGTGATCGTGCCCGGCGTGGTCAGCATGATCGTGGGTTTGCGACTGGCTCATTTGGCAGCTCCTGGCTGAGCAGTTTGACGCGACGGCGCGGGGTCAGCCGGCAGCGTGAACGTACGGAGGTCGATGGACGGCGCGTTGTTGCTGCCGCCCAAACGATGATCGAGAACCAGCAACTTGGCGTTGGCCAATCCTTGGGAAAGCTGGCTGAAATACTGCTCCAGCACGAAGGCCTGACCGGCACTGGCATAGGCTTTTTGCTCGGCGCTGAATTTCAGATCCGCTGCCTGCGCAGCCGCATTGATTTCACGAGCGTTGGCCGTCGCCTGATCGCGAGCGATGCTGGCCTGCAATTGCGCCTGATGGGTCGCCTCTGCTGCCGCGCCGCGTTCGCGTGAGATCAACGTCTGGGCACCAATCTGTGCAGCTTGCACGCCGTGATAGGCGTTGGCCGCGCCGGCCGGCGGATGAATCGCCTCGACCACGGTCGCAAGAATTTCCACGCCGCTGCCGAGTGTTTGCAGGTCGGCCTGCACCGCGTGGCCAATCTCTTCGGCGAGCCCTACCCTGTCCTCACCGAGCAAACCGTCGAGGGTTCGCGAGGCGAAATCGTGAACCAGAATCCGGCTGGCGGTACTGCGGATCAGCGTCGGCACATCAGCATTGTTGTAGGTCGCGGCCAACGCCGCTTGATCCGTCAGGCCGATGCGGTAAACGAACCGCACGTCCATGTTGACGATCTGGAAGCTCTGCTTGTCGGCACGGCTACTGGCGATGACTTGGGATTTGTCATTCACATGGCTGGCGTCCCACAAGCGATTGGCAACGGCCGGTGCCGGACCTTCTGCGGGCTCCGCCGCAACGCGCGCCGCCGCTTCGCCGACACTCGTCGCCAACTCATGGACCACACCGTTCTCGACGCTCAACACTCGGCCCAGCGGCCACGGCAAACCCGCATGCAAACCGGGACCGAACACCTCCACCGGTTTGCCGAAGCGCTCGTAGATGCCCCGACCTTGCAGGGGGATTTCGTGAATGCCGGTCAGCGACCACCCGACAATCGCGACCACCGCCAGCACCGGCACAAACGCGCGACGCATGTAGGTGAACGCCCAGATTTGCCGCAGATCAATGCCGAAGCGGTTATGCAGTTCATGCTGCAACGCCAACAGCGGTTGTGGTGGCCAGCGCAGCATGTCGGCGACGAAGCTTCGAGCCAGCAATGCAGGTTCCAGTTGTTCGCGCCGGGGACTGAACAATGACAGTACTGCTCGAAGCAGCAGTTCCACAGCGACGAGCCCCGGCAGCAGCCCGATCAGCACAGCCAGTCGCACCGGCCAGACCGACACCTCGCTACCGAACAACAGACACAACGCGCTCAGCACAAGACTGATGATTGCCACGCGAGTCAGCTGGGCCAACTGCCCTGCTTCAGGCCACTGGGCCACGTTTTCCTGGGCAAACTGCCGCTCCAGCACCAGCAAACCGAAGGCCAGCAACAACGACAATGCAGCACCGACATTGGCCGAAAAGCCTGGCGCTGCAGGGGGTAGAGCAAGGTTCCAGACCTGGCTGATGCTGAACAGCGCCAACAACGCCCAACCACCGAGCCACAGCGTCGGGGCGCCGATCTGCACCAGCATCCGCGTCGATCGTTGGCTGATTTGCTCCAGTAACTGTTCATACCAGCCAACCGGAGCGTCAGCAGCGACGTCGACCTCCACCGGCAGCGCTGCGGGATTCATCGCCCGAGCACGCCATTGCGTCACCCACCACGCCGATTGCAATCCGGCGATCAGCACCAGCAGACCGGCACTCTGGTTGACCAGCAACGCTGGCCAAAGCGATTGCGGCGCAAACAGCCCGACAAAAAACGCCAGCACCAGCCCTGTTCCGGCGAGCGCGCCGAGGCCGATTGCCAATTGCCGCAATCGTCGCCCTTGAAAGACTGCCTGCTGAAAGCGCGGTAACCCGGCTACCGCTACTCCCTCAACTTCGAGATCGACTTGCATACCACCCCAGTGTTTTCTTTGCTCAAGGCGCAATTCGTTACGATATAACGAAAGTCGTGAAATTTTTGTACTAAATCGTTCTATCTAAAGGCGCACAACCTGTCGCTTGGCTGAAGCCTTGACCAAAAGGCTGAGGAGCGCACATATTACGCTCGTAATTTTATCTACGAACTACGTTTATCCAGCCCGATTCCCATTCAATCCAGGAGCAAATCCATGAGCAGCTATGACGTCGTGATTCTGGGCGGAGGCCCCGGCGGTTACAACGCAGCGATCCGCGCCGGCCAACTGGGCCTGAAAGCCGCTTGCGTTGAAGGCCGCGCCACCCTGGGCGGCACCTGCCTGAACGTGGGTTGCATGCCGTCCAAGGCGCTGTTGCACGCTTCCGAACTGTACGACGCGGCCATGGGCACTGAATTCGCCAACCTGGGAATCGAGGTCAAACCCACGCTCAACCTCGCGCAAATGATGAAGCAGAAGGATGAAAGTGTGGTCGGGCTGACCAAGGGCATCGAGTTTCTGTTTCGCAAAAACAAAGTCGACTGGATAAAGGGTTGGGGGCATATCGACGGCCCGGGCAAAGTTACGGTAACGGATAGCCAGGGCGGAAAGACCGAACTGAGCGCCAAGGACATCATCATCGCCACCGGTTCCGAACCCACTCCCCTGCCCGGCGTTGAGGTCGACAACCAACGCATCCTCGATTCCACAGGTGCGCTTTCTCTATCCGAAGTGCCCAAGCATCTGGTGGTGATTGGCGCCGGGGTCATTGGCCTGGAACTGGGTTCGGTGTGGCGGCGCTTGGGCGCACAAGTGACGGTCGTCGAATTTCTCGACCGGATCTGCCCCGGCGTGGACGGTGAGGCAGGCAAAACGCTGCAACGTTCGTTGAGTAAGCAAGGCATCAATTTCAAGTTGAGTTCGAAAGTCACCAGTGCCACCACCTCGGCCAATGGCGTGCAACTCAGCGTTGAACCGGCGGCCGGTGGCGCGGCCGAATGGCTGGAAGCCGATTACGTGCTGGTGGCCATCGGGCGCCGGCCTTACACCCAGGGTTTGGGGCTGGAGAACGTCGGACTCGCTACTGATAAACGCGGCATGCTCGCCAACAAAGGCCATCGCACTGAAGCGGCCGGCGTCTGGGTCATTGGCGATGTCACGTCCGGGCCGATGCTCGCGCACAAGGCTGAAGATGAAGCCATGGCCTGCGTCGAGCAGATCGTCGGCAAGGCAGGCGAGGTCAATTACGACCTGATCCCCAACGTCATTTACACCCGACCGGAGCTGGCCAGCGTCGGCAAGACTGAAGAGCAACTCAAGGCTGAAGGCCGCGCGTACAAGGTCGGCAAATTCCCGTTCACCGCTAACAGCCGGGCGAAGATCAACCACGAGACCGAAGGCTTCGCCAAAGTGCTGGCCGATGAGCGCACCGACGAAATTCTCGGTGTGCATCTGGTGGGCCCGAGTGTCAGCGAAATGATTGGCGAATATTGCGTGGCCATGGAGTTCAGCGCCTCCGCGGAAGACATCGCGCTGACTTGTCACCCACACCCGACCCGCTCCGAGGCCTTGCGCCAGGCGGCGATGAATGTGGAGGGGATGGCGACGCAGATGTAGGGCGGGAGATTTGCGGTGTCGGGTCTACCGCCTTCGCGAGCAAGCCCGCTCCCACTTTGGTTTTGTGTACGCCATAGAACCAATGTGGGAGCGGGCTTGCTCGCGAAGGGGGCAACTCGGTCTAAAGCGGCAAATGCTCTAAAGGCAACGCCCCCGGCGTCTTCACCGTGTGAATCGCAAAGTTGCTGCGGATATCGCTCACGCCCGGCAACTTCAGCAAACTCCCGGTGAGAAAACGGTCGTACGCACGCAGATCCGGCACCACCACCTGCAACAGAAAATCCGATTCCCCTGACACCAGAAATGCCGAAATCACCTCGGGCAACGCTGTCACAGCCAGACGAAAAGCCTCGGCCTGCTCGTCGTTATGGCGCTCAACCTTGACTCCGACAAACACCGTCAGCCCCAGCCCGACTTCATCGCGATCGAGATTGGCCTGATAGCCGCGAATCACTCCCGCGTCTTCAAGCATTCGTACCCGACGCAGACAGGGTGACGCGGACAGACCGATCTCGTCAGCCAGTTGCACGTTGCTCAACCGACCATCCCGTTGCAGGGCCGCGAGAATCTTGCGGTCGTAGGCGTCCAGTTTCATGTTTGGCAGATCCTGATGGTTCAGTGGTCATTGAATGGCAGGTTATGCCAACCAAAGACTATTTAGAAGCAAACTACGCAACCACCTGCCCTGCCCTTCAGCCCTAGACTGGCCCTACCGAACCGACAACGAATGGGGTGCATCGTGGCAGGACTCTGGCTGTTTTTCATGGCACTGACGGTGGTTTACCTGTTGCCGGGCCCGGACATGATTCTGCTGTTACAGACCGGCGCACGTCAGGGTAAAGGGGCGGCACTGGCGACGGCGGTGGGGTTGGGCATTGCCCGGGGTTGTCACGTGGCATTGGCGGCCTTGGGGCTGGCGGCACTGTTCAAGGCTGCGCCTTGGACCTTAGATGCGGTGCGCCTGGCAGGGGCCGCGTACCTGTTGTGGATCGGCATTCAGTGCCTGCGAACCACGATGCTGCCGAACCTGAACGGTGCAGAGGCAACCTGTGGAAAACCCCGCTGGCGTGAAGCGATCCAGCGCGGATTGCTGACCAACCTGCTTAACCCCAAGGCGCTGCTGTTCTGCTCGGTGCTGTTGCCGCAGTTCATCGACCCGCACGCAGGGCCGGTGCTCGCACAATTCGCGACCCTGGGCGTGGTGCTGGTCGGTGTCGGTTTGTTGTTCGACAGCGCCTATGCGTTGGCCGGCGCCGCACTGGGCCGCTGGCTGCAACGCAGTGCTTCGGCCCAACGCTTCCAGCAATGGTTGTTTGGCAGCCTGTTGATCGGTTTTGCGCTGCGGCTGACCTTTGTTCAACAGACCTGATTACCGGCGAGCCTTGCGTTTGTGTCGATTAATCAGCAACAGCGCGAGCGCCGTAAACCCCACGACACCGCCTGTTTCCAGCCATTTTTTATATGGCCGCAGCGTCGCCCGGATCGGACTCAAGGCCTGGGTGACGTAACGTTTGTCTGCGTTCTGGAAGTCCGGATAAGGGCATCGCTCGCCGAAGAATAATGCCCAACCCACGTAGGGGCCTTCTTTGACGTAGCGTTTGTAGAAGGCACTTTTTTCTTCCTGACCAGTGTTCCACCCCGTGGCCGCGCACAAAACCGCCGCAAAAGCCTGACTGGTATGCGGCAGGTTATCAGCGGCGCGGCTGGCCAATGCATTGGCGACATAACGGTAGTGGTAACGCTGATCGGGTTGAGCAGCGCTGGCCTGCTGACGCTTGACCTCCTCTTCAGCCACTAATGGACCGACCTTGAGTTCGTTGCTTTCGAGGCTGTAATTGCCTCCGAAAGTAGCGTAGTCCGGGGACATCTCGTAGCCCAACAACTCCATTCCGTAGGAACGCGCCATCGTCGCGGCATTGAAGTAAGCGAAGGCACGTTTGCTCGGCCACCATTTCGATTCGGCGTCGTGACGCAACTCCCCGAACGACTTGGCCAATCCCTGCAATTCGGCACTGTCGAAATAGCCTGGCGCTTCGTCATAACGCTCTTCACGCAGCAGCCGCCGCCCGAGCAAATTGCGCAGTTTCGCCGCTACTGGCAATGGCACGTAATTATCACGCTCTTGCTGAGTCAGCGACGGCGGTGCCGGCACCTGAGTGTCGACGTAATGCTTGAGCTCATCGACGGTCAGCACACGCTCGGCGACGGTCGCGGCGTCGAGCCAGTAAATGTCGTTGCTGCGATAGAGCTGATCGAACGCTTGCAGATAATCCCCGCGTTGCAGGGCCAGAATTGCGCTCTCGCCTTCGACCCGGCATTTGGGCTGAAGCGTTTCGAAATCGTAGTCCGGCGTTCGCCGCTCACCCCAGGATTCATTCTGCGGAAAGGCCTGAGCCGCCTTGGCATACGCCGCGGCGGCAGCAGTTTTATCGCCCTCGCGCATCGCCAGTTTCGCCCGCAGCCACCACGCCAGGCCACTGTCGCCAGCGTGTTCCAGGAAAGCCTTGGCGCTGGCGTAGTCGCCCTGTTGATAATTCATCGCCGCCAGTCGATCGGCGTAATCCAGACTGCCGCGGGTGCTGGCCTGCAGCAATTTGATCAACTTTTGTTCGGCGGGAGGTTGTTCACCAAATGACCAACCCAACCGGCTGATCAAGGATGCCGTGACCAGTTGCTGCACCGGTTTGCCTTTTAGCAACGCGGCCAGTTGATCGTCAGGCATCGCCGCCAGATCGGCCACCAACAGTTTCAGTGAGGAGTAGCCCACCGCTGAACCGTGAAGGTTTTGCGTGGCATAGAGCTCAATGGCACGGTTCCAGTCACCCGCCGTGCGCGCCACTCGTGCTTCTTCGCCGAGGCTGGCGACGCCCAGTTCCAGCGTGTCGCTGAAGCCATCGATGCTCAGTTGCCGGGCCTGTTCGAAGGCCGTGCGCGCCTGCGCCAGCAGGTCGGGCGTTGCGTCCGCTCCGGCGCTCATGGCAAACAGCGCACGGCCCAGCGAGTACGCGGCCCAGGTGCTGCGCAACGCGCGCTGATCTGCGGGTAGCGCCAGCACTTTCTGGAAGTACTCGGCGGCCAATCCGTGGTCACCCGCGTTGAACGCCACGGCACCCGCCAGATACAGCCTGAGTTCGGTCGGCAGGCTCGCGCCCAGTGCTTCAACCTGATGCGCATCGGTCAAACTGCGCAACTGCTTTACCTGCGCTTGCTGCTCCACGGTCAAACCAGCCTGCTCGGCCTTGTCCCGTTGCTCGGCATAGTCGGGCGCATCCATGCTGCTGTAGACGACTTCGGTGACGTTCTTCAGACCCGCCATCGCATGCCCGAGACGATTGATCTCGAACTTGAAATTGCCTTCCGGCAGCTCCGCCAGCGACTGACTCCGGTTGTCGAGCAGGCGCATGGGGAAATCCGGCCCGCAGGCCACTGCCGAACCCAGCGGCAAACTGAGGCTCAGGCAGAGCAAATGGCGGGGCCAGTTACGGGTGAACATTCGAACCTCCTTGATCAATGTGTGTGCAGCGCGCCCAACCGATGGCGCGCTGCCCGCCGGCCGGAATCCGACCGTCGCGCAGGCGGGTGAAGGTAAGCAGATCCGGGCGCTGTTGCAACGCATAACCGGCCAGGGCATCGGCGCCGTCACAGCCCTGCACCGCAAGTGTCAGACGCTCGGGCCAGGCGTTGTCGAGGTTGCCTTGATTGCTGATGCTGACGTCATAGAGGCCATCCTGGGCCGAGAGTTTCAGCGTCAGGCGACTGTCGAGGACGTCGCCGCGGGCTACGGCGCCCAAGGTCGTCAGGCTCCAGGCCCGGCGATCATTGGCCAATGGCAGGCGAAACCAGATCAGCCCGGCCAGATGAGCCGGTGGATCGTTGCGTAATTCAGTGGCAAGTGTGCGCATTTGTTGCGGATCGGCCAGCAGTTCCCGTCGCTCACCGCCACGTTCAACCGGCACCTCGCTTTCCACCAGCGGTGCGCCTCTCGCCTGCGGCAACAACGCCACGCCATAGGCCGGCAGCGCCAGATAAAAAGGTTTCAAAGTGATGCGGCTCCAGGCCCTCGCCCATTTTTTGGCCTGATCCGGGTCAAACAAGCCCCTACGCGGGTCACTCACCGCATGCACCTGCAACACGCTGCTATCGACTGAGGATAACAACGCCGGCAGTTCGGGACTTTCGAGCCAGGCGGGTAATGCGGTAATACTCAGCCGTAAAGAGGCCGGCAGAATCGCGCGCAAATCCGTGAGAAATTTCCGATACGCCGGTAGCCGAGCGCTGCCCGCGTCGTGGTCGATTTCCACACCGGCGAGGATCAGCCCCTGCCCTTGCCAATCGCTGAGCACCTGGCGAATCTGCGCGTTGATTTCATTCTGATCCAGCGACTTGAGCTGGCCATCGAGACGAATCACCGCAATCAGCGGCCGGCCATCCTGTTTGAGCAGCACCGGGTCGATTCGCGCCCGGCTCCAACCCGCCTGTGGAAATGTCTGCAAGGCCAGCACCCGCAGAGTGGAAAAGTCCGCGTGGCTGTCCCTGAGTGCGGCTTCGTGGGCCGGCGTCCATTGCCGTTGCCAGATGTAGAGCTGCTGATCGAGCGGCGGCGCGTCCTGTCGTTCGCAACCGGTAAACAACGTCACCATCACCAGCAAGCTCGACAGGCGAGCAAGAAAAACCATAAAACTCCTAAGGCTGAATCTCATCTTGTAGGAGCGAGGCTTGCCCGCGAAGGCGTCCTAAACTCCGCCAAAAGCTTCGCGGGCAAGCCTCGCTCCTACACACGCAGCCACGCAGGCTCGTCCCAGATGCTACAGGTCGAGCACCAAAGGCTGCGAGCCCTGCGCCGGAATCGCACAACAAATCAGCACATGTCCGTCGTCCGGCACTTCCGCAGGCGGCTGTGGATAATTCACCTGGCCGCTGACCAAGCGAGTCTTGCAGGTCCCGCAGGAACCGCCGCGGCAACTGAATTCCGGACGCAAGCCACGGCTTTCCGCCAACTCCAGCAAACTGCCGCCATCGGGTTGCCAGCGGGCTTCTTTGGCCGAGCGCTGAAACACCACCGGCACCGAGGTGGTTGCGGCGGGCGGTTGCTCGATGACCACCGCATCGGGGTCCGGCTGGCGACGCAAGGTCGACGGGCCGAAAGTCTCGGCGTGAATCCGGCTGTCACGGATGTCCAGTTCCCGAAGGCTGTCGTACAGCCCTTGGGTAAAACTGCCCGGGCCGCAGAGGACAAAATCCAGCTGATCGTAGTCCTCCACTTCAAGGATGGTCTTGAGCAGTGCCGTGTCGATTCGTCCAGTCAGATCGAAATCTTCACCCTCCAGCAGCCCGGCTTCCGGCTGACTGAGCAGACGCAACACCCGCACCGCCTCACCCGCACTCTCGAGCAAGCGATCCAGCTCAGGACGAAACGGTTGATCGGCCAGCGTGCGTGAACTCTGGAAAAACCATGTAGGCCGAATGTACCGGGTGCGCAGGCCTTGATACACCACCTCCCGCACCATCGACAGCAGCGGCGTAATGCCGACCCCGGCCGCCAGCAACACCAGCGGCCGACGTTCATGGGTTGCCACGGTGAAGTGCCCTTGAGGCGCGCGGGCTTCCAGCAGATCACCCACACGAACCTGCTCATGCAGGTGCGAAGACACCAGCCCTTCACGCTTCACACTGATGCGAAAAAAATCATCGGACGGCGCGCTCGACAGGCTGTAAGTGCGGATATGCACTTCACCGCCAATGTTGAATCGCAGCGGCAAATGCTGCCCGGCCTGAAACACCGGCAACCCCGCGTCGTCGGCGGGTTCCAGATAGATCGAACGGATGTTGTGGCTTTCCGCTTCGATCCGCGCCACCCGCAGCGGCCGCCAACGATCACCCAGGGCCTGGGCTTGCAGACGGGCGCTGGCCTGCTCCCATGTGCCGGTCATCAAACTGTTGGGTGATACACCGTCGAAGCGCCAACGCAAAGCCAACGCTGCCGGCCGACGCACCACCTGCT
The DNA here is from genome assembly GCF_059695695.1 of Pseudomonas sp. LBUM1670. Lineage (NCBI taxonomy): Bacteria > Pseudomonadati > Pseudomonadota > Gammaproteobacteria > Pseudomonadales > Pseudomonadaceae > Pseudomonas > Pseudomonas sp. LBUM1670. The sequence goes on from NZ_CP166783.1 coordinate 5,745,923, forward strand.
CCACCTCGAATGTCCACAGACGCTCGGCGCCTTGAAAGGCTTCGACCTGAGGGCCTTCAAGGATGATGTCGGTGCGCCCGCTGAGGTGCAGCAGATCGCCCGAATTGAAATCAATAAACAGCAAACCCGCCCGGGGATTGATCAGCAGGTTGCCCAAGGTATTGAAGAACAGGTTGCCGGCGAAGTCGGGGATGGTCAGGCGATTACCTTCCACCTGTACGAAACCGGACTGGCCGCCTCGGTGCGAAACGTCCACTGAGCGCTGGCCATCGACATCCACATAACTGGCGACGAAGAAGGTGTCGGCTCCAGCGATCATGGCTTTGGCCGCGTCATCCAGGCCATTAAGGTGCTGAGCGATACGCGTCGCAGGATCCGCCAGCGGCACCGAGCGAAACTGCCGCAATTGAATGTATTGCGGGCAGTTGCCGAAGGACTGTTCGACCGTTACATCAAAGCCCTTCCCCGTCACTGCGCTGACGCGACCATTGAGACGGTTGCGCCGCCGCGTATGCAGTTCAATCCCCAGCAACCCGATCGCCGCGCCATCGGTCAATTGCGCAGGATCATCCGCCCCCGGCAAGCTGTTGAACAGCAGCGCACCCGGCTCCGGCGAGTGAGCGAAGCCCGGTGGCCCTTCAAGAATGCTGGCCCATGGATTGCCGTCGGCGTCCACCGCGCCGAACAGCATGAACGGCAGCTGCTCATAGAATGTGCGGTGCTGGTCCGGCATCTCAGTGCGAACCACCCTACGACCCAACGTCTCCATTCGCTCGGCAACACCGACGTGTGCCTGCAACTGTTTCTCGCCAGCATGCCAAGGTGAACGGTCCATAACAGCTTCTCCCCTGCGCGACAGGCACAGTGTGGACGACCCGACAATGCCGGGCCGCAAGTATCAGGCAGTTTTTTGCAGGCCGGCGACGGTACGCGGCATACCGACAAAACCGGGCAGGGCTTCGATACGCGCCAACCAGGCTCGCACGTTGGCGTAGTCCTCGAGCGACACATTGCCTTCGGGCGCATGAGCGATGTAGCTGTACGCCGCGACGTCGGCAATGGTGGGTTCGCTGCCGGTCAGATAAGCCGAACCAGCCAGCTCGTGATCAATCAGTTTTAGCCAGGTGTGGGCGTAAGCGATCGTCTCGTCAGCGTTATAAGGGGCGCCAAACACCGTGATCAGCCTTGCTCTGCCCGGACCAAAGGCAATCGGACCGGCCGCGACTGACAACCAGCGCTGAACCTTCGCCGCGCCGACGGGATCGGCTGGCAGCCAGCGGCCGTTGCCGTACTTTTGCGCCAGGTAAACCAGAATCGCATTGGAATCAGTCAGCACCACGCCTTGATCGTCGATGGCGGGAACCTGCCCGAACGGGTTAATCGCCAGGTAGTCCGGCTGTTTGTGCTCGCCCTTGGCCAGATCGACAAAGATCAGCTCGGTCGGCAGTTGCAGCAGGGACAGCATCAGTTCCACACGGTGAGCATGGCCGGAACGCGGGAAGTTGTAGAGTTTGATCGCTTGCATGGTCGACTCCGCTGAGTGGTGGCGCCGTTCAGGACAGATCAGCACCAATGGCCGCTATCTTCCACCCGCGACCAAAACAACAGAATAACCAGCAAATGCAATCCATTATTTCAGCCTGCGCAATAAACGCTCAGTCCTGCAAGGCCGGGTGTTCCCGCAGCGCTTTCACCGTGAAGTCCACAAAGCTGCGAATCCGTGTCGGGGCATTGCGTCCGCCCTGATACACCACATGGATGGGCAATGGCGGCAGTTCGAAGTCGGCGAGTACGATTTCCAGCTCTCCGGCCTCGACTTTGCTGGCGACCTGATAAGACAGGACGCGGGTGTATCCCAGCCCGAGGCTCGCGGCGGTAATGGCGGCCTGATTCGCCGTCACCACCAGGCGCGGTTCCGGTCGAACGTTCAGCGGCTCTCCGGCTTCAAGGAAGGGCCAGTTTCTCAGCTGACCGATAGAAGATGTTGCGATCACCGGGGCCTTGGTCAGGTCCTGAGGATGCCGAGGTCGACCGTTAGCCGTCAGAAAATCCGGAGAAGCACAAATCACCCGCCGCACTTCACCGACACGGATCGCGTGCTGATTGCTGTCGGGCAACTCACCGATGCGCACCGCCACATCAATCCCCTCCTCGACCATGCTCACCACTCGATCAACCAGCAACCCATTGATGCAGACTTCCGGAAACTGCGTCAGATAACTCACCATCACCGGCGTGACAAACAACTCGCCAAACAACACCGGCGCCGTGATTGTCAGTTGCCCACGAGGCTCTGCGTGACTGCCCGCCGCCGAATCCTCCGCTTCCTGCACCTCGGCGAGAATTCTCCGACAGTCTTCAAGATACCGCTGACCCGCTTCGCTCAAATGCACACTGCGGGTGGTGCGCGTCAGCAGCAACGTGCCGATGCGTTTTTCCAGCGCGGCCACTGCACGGGTGACACTGGCGGCCGACAGACCCAAACGCCGCGCCGCCGCCGAGAAGCCTTGCTCCTGGGCGACGGCGGCGAAGACCTGCATTTCCTGGAATCGGTCCACTGGGCATGCCTCAATTCAGAAAAAAAATCGCGACCGTCAGGCTGCGAGTTCAATACGGCGTCCAAAACGACCTAGTCTGACATGACCGGGAATTAGTGAGGCCTTGGTCATGAAAAAGGACAAGAAACAGGTACAAAAGCAGCAAATGGCTGACAGCTCGAAAATGAATAACAAAGACTACCTGAAAGCGCTACGCGAACTGCACGTCGAAACCGTCAAGCTGCAGGAGTGGGTGCGGCACAAGGGCATCAAGGTGTGCATCGTTTTTGAGGGCCGCGATGGGGCCGGAAAGGGAGGGACAATCAAGGCGCTGACCGAACGGGTAAGCCCGCGTATTTTTCGGGTGATAGCGTTGACCGCGCCTACCGATCGCGAGAAAAGCCAGATGTATGTGCAACGCTACCTGCCGCACCTGCCTGCGGCTGGCGAAGTGGTGATCTTCGACCGCAGTTGGTACAACCGTGCGGGCGTGGAGCGGGTGATGGGGTTCTGCACCAAAGACCAGGTCGCCCGTTTCCTGAAATCTATCCCTCTGGTGGAACGCGCAATCGTCGATTCGGGCATCATCCTGATCAAGTATTGGTTAGAGGTCAGCCAGGAGGAACAGACACGACGGCTTCAGGCTCGCATCAAGGACGGACGTAAAATCTGGAAGCTGACCGGCATGGACCTCAAGTCATATAGCCGCTGGTACGACTATTCGCGCGCACGTGACGACATGTTCAAGATGACCGACACCGACCATGCGCCGTGGTTTGTGGCCAACTCGAATGACAAGCGACGGGCTCGTCTGAACATCATCACCGACCTGCTCAGTCGCATTCCCTATGAGGATGTTCCAAGGGAGGCCGTGACGTTGCCCAAGCGCCAAAAGCCGGGTGACTATCGAGAACCGAATTATCCACTGAGGTTGATTGCGGAAAAATTCTGAGGTGAATGTAAAAGGGGCAAGGTCCCTGTCAATGACAGTGACCTCGCCCCTCGCTTCAGCTGTGGATAACTTATTCCACAGTGACTGACTTCGCCAGATTACGCGGCTGGTCCACGTCTGTGCCTTTGAGCACGGCCACGTAGTACGAGAGCAACTGCAGCGGAATGGTGTAGAGGATCGGCGACAGGATGTCGTGGATGTGCGGCATGTGCACAACATGGGTGCCTTCGCCGTTGGTCATGCCGGCCTTCTCGTCGGCGAAGACGACCAGTTGGCCGCCACGGGCGCGGACTTCCTGGAGGTTGGACTTCAACTTCTCCAGCAGCTCGTTGTTTGGCGCCACGGTCACGACGGGCATGTCGTTATCCACAAGCGCCAACGGGCCGTGCTTCAGTTCGCCAGCCGGGTAGGCTTCGGCGTGGATGTAGGAGATTTCCTTGAGCTTGAGTGCCCCTTCCATCGCCACCGGGAACTGCGCGCCACGACCGAGGAACAGCGTGTGGTTCTTCTCGGCAAACAGCTCGGCGATTTTCTCCACGGTGCCGTCCATGGCCAAGGCTTCACCCAGACGGGTTGGCAGGCGACGCAGTTCTTCAACAAGAGTGGCTTCAACACCTTTGGCCAGCGTGCCGCGAACCTGACCCAGGGACAAGGTCAACAACAGCAGGCCGACCAACTGAGTGGTGAAGGCTTTAGTGGAGGCCACGCCGATTTCGCGACCGGCCTGAGTCAGCAAAGTCAGGTCGGATTCACGCACCAGCGAGCTGATGCCGACGTTGCAGATGGCCAGACTGGCGAGGAAGCCCAGTTCCTTGGCGTTGCGCAACGCAGCCAGCGTGTCGGCGGTTTCGCCGGACTGGGAAATCGTCACGAACAGGGTGTCGGGCTGCACCACCACTTTGCGGTAGCGGAATTCGCTGGCGACTTCGACCTGGCACGGAATGCCGGCCAGCTCCTCCAGCCAGTAACGGGCAACCATGCCGGCGTGATAGCTGGTGCCGCACGCGACGATCTGCACGTTACGCACTTTGGCGAACAGCTCGGCGGCCTGTGGACCAAACGCCTGCACCAGCACACCGTTCGGGCTCAGGCGACCTTCGAGGGTGCGCTGCACAACGGCCGGTTGTTCGTGGATTTCCTTGAGCATGAAGTGGCGGAATTCGCCTTTGTCAGCCGCTTCGGCGCCATCACGATACTGCACGGTTTCACGTGTGACGGCATTGCCGCTGATGTCCCAGATCTGCACGCTATCACGACGAATTTCGGCGATATCGCCTTCTTCCAGGTACATGAAGCGGTCAGTGACCTGACGCAGGGCCAACTGGTCGGAAGCGAGGAAGTTTTCCCCCAGACCCAGACCGATCACCAACGGGCTGCCGCTGCGGGCAGCGATCACGCGATCCGGTTGATCGGCGCTGATCACGGCCAGACCGTAGGCACCATGCAGCTCTTTAACGGTAGCCTTGAGGGCTACGGTCAAATCGTGCAGATCCTTGAGTTTGTGGTTCAGCAGGTGGGCAATGACTTCGGTGTCGGTGTCCGAGGTGAACACGTAGCCCAGCGCTTTGAGTTGTTCGCGCAGGGCTTCGTGGTTCTCGATGATGCCGTTGTGCACCACGGCCAGATCACCGGAGAAATGCGGGTGCGCATTACGCTCGCACGGCGCACCGTGTGTGGCCCAGCGAGTGTGAGCGATACCGAGGCGACCGATCAGTGGCTCGGCTTCAAGCGCCTGTTCCAGTTCGCTGACTTTGCCTGGACGACGCATGCGCTCAAGCTTTGCGTCATTGGTGAAGACCGCCACACCGGCGCTGTCATAGCCACGGTATTCCAGGCGTTTGAGGCCTTCGAGCAGGATGGCGGTGATGTTACGTTCTGCGACTGCGCCGACAATTCCACACATGCTATTTCTCCTGACTGACAGCCGCGCAAATCAAAGTGATATCGCGGGCCTGAATCTGATCACGTGCTTCTTGCGGCAGGCGATCATCGGTAATAAGGGTATGGACACTGCTCCAGGGCAGTTCCAGGTTAGGAATCTTGCGGCCGATCTTATCGGACTCCACCATCACGATCACTTCGCGAGCGACATCCGCCATGACGCGGCTGAGTCCCAGCAATTCATTGAAGGTGGTGGTACCGCGCACCAGGTCGATGCCATCGGCACCGATGAACAACTGGTCGAAATCGTATGAGCGTAAAACCTGCTCAGCGACCTGCCCCTGAAAGGATTCGGAATGCGGATCCCAGGTGCCGCCCGTCATCAACAGCACCGGTTCGTGCTCGAGTTCGCTCAGGGCGTTGGCGACGTGCAGCGAATTGGTCATCACCACCAGACCCGGTTGTTGACCCAGTTCAGGGATCATCGCAGCGGTGGTACTGCCGCTGTCGATAATGATCCGTGCATGCTCGCGAATCCGCGTAACAGCAGCACGGGCAATGGCCTGCTTGTATCTGGAAACTGTCTGACCGATGTCGGCTACCAGTTCCTGAGGCATGGTGATCGCTCCACCATAACGGCGCAGCAACAAGCCATTGCTTTCGAGTGCTGCCAGATCCTTGCGAATCGTAACTTCCGAAGTTTCGAAGCTTTTGGCCAGCTCATCCACACTGACTTCGCCCTGCTCATTGAGCAAGGCGAGGATATTGTGGCGGCGTTGCGGCGTATTGCGTTTCGACATGGCTTGGTAAGTTTCGATTCGAAAGATAACGGAAGCAATCAAAACCTATTGTCGAAACTTCGTCAAGCGGGACGCGACAAAAAGAACTGTGGATAACCTGTAGGAGCGAGCTTGCTCGCGAAAAGCTTAAGGACGGCAGGTTTTCCAGAGGGAAAACGCGTAATCGTTCACGTCCATCGCGAGCGAGCTCGCTCCTACAGGGTCTGTGGACAACTTACGTTTTCTTGATCTTTTCCGGCCGCTTCCAGCCGTTGATATTCTTCTGACGTGCACGACCGACCGCCAACTGCGCGTTATCCACATTCTGCGTAATGGTCGATCCGGCGGCGGTGGTTGCACCGTTAGAGATATCCACAGGCGCCACCAACGAGTTGTTGGAACCGATAAATACATCTTCACCCAATACGGTTTTCCATTTGTTGACGCCGTCATAGTTGCAGGTAATGGTGCCCGCTCCGATGTTGGTACGCGCGCCGATCTCGGCATCGCCCAGGTAGGTCAGGTGACCGGCCTTGGCGCCTTCGCCCATATGCGCGTTTTTCAGCTCGACAAAGTTACCCACATGGGCGCGAGCCTCCAGCACGGTGCCGGGACGCAGACGGGCGAACGGGCCGGCATCGCTGCCTTCGCCGAGAATTGCACCTTCGATGTGGCTGTTCGCCTTAATCACCACGCCTTTACGCAAGGTGCTGTCCTTGATCACGCAGTTCGGGCCGATCACCACGTCGTCTTCGATGACAACGTTGCCTTCGAGGATCACGTTGATGTCGATCAGCACATCGCGGCCGACGGTGACTTCACCGCGCACATCGAAACGCGCCGGGTCGCGCAAGGTCACGCCTTGCGCCATCAAACGGCGTCCCGCGCGCAGTTGATAGTGACGCTCGAGTTCGGAGAGCTGCTTGCGATCGTTGGCGCCCTGCACTTCCATCGCATCGTGAGGGTGCTCGGTCGCCACCACCAGACCATCGCTGACCGCCATGGCAATCACGTCGGTCAGGTAGTACTCACCCTGGGCGTTGTTGTTGGAGAGACGACTCATCCAGCCGCCCAACTGCGCGAAAGGCAGCGCCAGAATGCCGGTATTGCCTTCGGTGATCGCGCGCTCGGCATCGCTGGCGTCTTTCTGCTCGACGATCGCCGTGACCTTGCCGGCAGCATCGCGGACGATGCGGCCATAGCCGGTCGGGTCGTCCAGTTCGACGGTCAGCAAGCCCAGTTGCTGCGGTGCAACCTGCTTGAGCAGGCGCTGAAGGGTCTCGACTTCGATCAACGGCACGTCGCCGTAGAGAATCAAAACGGTATCGGACTTAATGAATGGCACTGCTTGAGCAACCGCGTGGCCAGTACCCAGCTGTTTGTCCTGCAGGACGAAATTCAGATCATCCGCCGCCAGACGCTCACGAACGGCGTCGGCACCATGACCAATCACCACGTGGATGCGCTGTGGATCAAGTTGCCGCGCGCTGTGGATAACATGGCCAAGCATCGAGTTGCCGGCAATCGGATGCAGAACTTTCGGCAGCGCCGAACGCATGCGAGTGCCTTGACCAGCAGCGAGGATAACGATTTCAAGAGACATGACTGGCTACCAATCCTGGATGGTCAGCGTCTGCGACCAGATGATGAAAGTCTGAAAAGAAAAAAGGGTAGCCGAGGCTACCCTTTTTAATCAATCGCGCAACAAGTGACAGCCTGTTAGTGGCCGAACTTCTTGCGGATCTGCTGGACGGTGCGCAGCTGAGCTGCAGCCTCGGCCAGACGTGCGGCAGCAGAACCGTAATCGAATTCCGCGCCCCGCTCATGCAAGGCCTTCTCGGCAGCCTTAACGGCTTCCTGAGCGGAGGCTTCGTCCAGGTCGGCAGCACGTTGCACGGTGTCGGCAAGAACCTTGACCATGTTCGGCTGAACCTCGAGGAAACCACCGGAGATGTAATAAACCTCCTCTTCCCCACCCTGCTTGACCAGGCGGATCGGGCCCGGCTTTAGATTAGTGATCAGCGGCGCGTGACCCAGGGCGATACCAAGATCACCCAGTGCACCGTGCGCAATCACCATCTCGACCAGACCGGAAAAGATTTCTCCTTCCGCGCTGACGATATCGCAATGGACTGTCATAGCCATCTGATTGCCTCAACCTAAATTAGCGCCCGTTGCCGGGCGCCGGGATTACAGTTTCTTGGCTTTCTCGATCGCTTCTTCGATGCCGCCGACCATGTAGAACGCTTGTTCTGGCAGGTGGTCGTAGTCACCGTTGAGGATGCCTTTGAAGCCAGCAATGGTGTCTTTCAGGGAAACGTATTTACCCGAAGCACCGGTGAAGACTTCAGCCACGAAGAACGGCTGCGACAAGAAACGCTGGATCTTACGAGCACGGTTTACCAACTGCTTGTCGGCTTCCGACAGCTCGTCCATACCCAGGATCGCAATGATGTCCTTCAGTTCTTTGTAACGCTGCAGAACATACTGAACACCGCGAGCGGTGTCGTAGTGGTCCTGGCCGATCACGTTCGGGTCCAACTGGCGCGAAGTCGAGTCGAGTGGATCGACCGCCGGGTAGATACCCAGGGAAGCGATGTCACGGGACAGAACGACGGTGGCGTCCAAGTGGGCGAAGGTGGTCGCTGGCGACGGGTCAGTCAAGTCATCCGCAGGTACGTATACCGCCTGGATCGAGGTGATCGAACCGTTTTTGGTCGAAGTGATACGCTCTTGCAGAGTACCCATCTCTTCGGCCAGGGTCGGCTGGTAACCTACTGCGGAAGGCATACGGCCCAGCAGTGCGGATACTTCAGTACCGGCCAGGGTGTAACGATAGATGTTGTCGACGAACAGCAGAACGTCGTTACCTTCGTCACGGAACTTCTCGGCCATGGTCAGGCCGGTCAGTGCTACGCGCAGACGGTTACCCGGCGGCTCGTTCATCTGACCGTAAACCAGTGCCACTTTGTCCAGAACGTTGGAATCCTTCATCTCGTGGTAGAAGTCGTTACCCTCACGGGTACGCTCACCCACACCGGCGAACACGGAATAACCGCTGTGCTCGATGGCGATGTTACGGATCAGTTCCATCATGTTTACGGTTTTGCCTACACCGGCACCACCGAACAGACCGACTTTACCACCCTTGGCGAACGGGCAAACCAGGTCGATAACCTTGATGCCGGTTTCCAGCAGGTCGTTGCCGCCCGCTTGTTCAGCGAAGGTTGGCGCAGGACGGTGAATGCCCCAGCGCTCTTCGGTGTCGATCGGGCCAGCTTCGTCGATCGGGTTGCCCAGTACGTCCATGATCCGGCCCAGAGTCGCTTTACCGACCGGTACGGAGATGGCTGCGCCAGAGTCAGTGACTTCCAGACCGCGCTTCAAGCCCTCGGTGGAACCCATCGCAATGGTACGAACCACGCCGTCGCCCAGCTGCTGCTGAACTTCGAGAGTGGTGCCTGCATCGCTTTTTACACTCAAAGCGTTGTAGATGCTCGGTACGCTGTCGCGTGGGAATTCCACGTCGATAACGGCGCCGATGATTTGAACGATACGTCCGCTACTCATAGCTGGATCCTCTGAATATTTGAACCGTTAAACCGCGGCAGCGCCGCCGACGATTTCCGAGATCTCTTGGGTGATCGCAGCCTGACGCGCCTTGTTGTAGACCAGCTGCAAATCGCTGATCAAATCACCGGCGTTGTCGGTAGCGTTCTTCATCGCGATCATCCGCGCAGCTTGTTCAGCCGCGTTGTTCTCGACCACCGCCTGGTAGACCTGCGACTCCACGTAGCGGACCATCAAGCCGTCAAGCAGCTCTTTGGCGTCCGGTTCGTAGAGGTAGTCCCAGTGGTGCTTGAGTCCTTGATCCGGGGTTGCCACCAGTGGAATCAACTGCTCCACGGTAGGCGTTTGCGTCATGGTGTTGATGAACTTGTTGGACACCACGGACAGGCGGTCAATACGGCCGTCCAGGTAGGCATCCAGCATCACCTTGACGCTGCCGATCAGGTCATTGATCGACGGCTCTTCACCCAGGTGGCTGATAGCTGCTACGACGTTACCGCCGAAGTTGCGGAAGAAAGCCGCACCCTTGCTACCAACAACACACAGATCGATCTCGACGCCGTTTTCACGGTTTTTCGCCATGTCCTTGACCAAGGCCTTGAACAGGTTGGTGTTCAAGCCACCACACAGACCGCGGTCACTGCTCACCACAACGTAACCGACGCGCTTAACTTCACGGTCGATCATGAATGGGTGGCGATATTCCGGGTTGGCGTTGGCCAAATGACCAATAACCTGGCGGATGCGCTCCGCGTAAGGACGGCTAGCAGCCATGCGCATTTGTGCCTTGCGCATTTTACTGACCGCCACTTTTTCCATGGCGCTGGTAATCTTTTGCGTGCTTTTGATGCTCGCAATCTTACTGCGAATCTCTTTTGCGCCTGCCATGTAACACCTATCAGGTTAGCAAGCGGGAGCCTTGCGGCCCCCGCTGCGGCTTACCAGGTTTGGGTGGCCTTGAACTTCTCGATACCGGCTTTCATGCCAGCGTCGATTTCGTCATTGAAGTCACCCTTCACGTTGATCTTCGCCATCAAATCGGCGTGATCGCGGTTGAAGAAAGCAATCAGCGCTTGTTCGAAGCTGCCGATCTTGGCGATTTCAACGTCAGTCAGGAACCCACGCTCAGCGGCATACAGCGACAGCGCCATGTCAGCGATCGACATTGGTGCGTATTGCTTCTGCTTCATCAGCTCGGTAACGCGCTGACCATGCTCAAGTTGCTTACGGGTCGCTTCGTCCAGGTCAGAAGCGAACTGGGCGAATGCCGCCAGTTCACGGTACTGAGCCAGAGCGGTACGGATACCACCGGAGAGCTTCTTGATGATCTTGGTCTGAGCGGCACCACCCACACGGGATACCGAAACACCGGCGTTCACTGCAGGACGGATCCCGGAGTTGAACATGGCCGATTCCAGGAAGATCTGACCGTCGGTGATGGAAATCACGTTGGTCGGAACGAACGCGGAAACGTCGCCAGCCTGGGTTTCGATGATCGGCAGTGCGGTCAGGGAACCGGTTTTGCCGGTCACTGCGCCGTTGGTGAACTTCTCTACGTATTCTTCCGAAACGCGGGATGCGCGCTCCAGCAGACGGGAGTGGAGATAGAACACGTCGCCTGGGTAAGCTTCACGGCCTGGTGGACGGCGCAGCAGCAGGGAAATCTGGCGGTAAGCCACTGCTTGCTTGGACAGATCGTCATAAACGATCAGCGCGTCTTCACCGCGGTCGCGGAAGAATTCACCCATGGTGCAACCGGAGTACGGTGCCAGGAATTGCAGTGCTGCAGATTCCGAAGCGCTCGCTGCCACGACGATGGTGTTAGCCAGTGCGCCGTTTTCTTCCAGCTTGCGAACCACGTTGGCGATGGTCGATTGTTTCTGACCGATCGCGACGTAGACGCAGAAAATGCCGCTGTTCTTCTGGTTGATGATCGCGTCGATCGCCAGAGCGGTTTTACCGATCTGACGGTCACCGATGATCAGCTCACGCTGGCCACGGCCGACAGGGATCATGGCATCGACAGCCTTGTAGCCAGTCTGTACAGGCTGGTCTACCGACTTACGCCAGATCACGCCTGGAGCAACTTTCTCGACCGCATCGGTCTCGGTGTTGTTCAGTGGACCTTTGCCGTCAACCGGGTTACCCAGTGCGTCGACTACGCGACCCAGCAGTTCCTTACCAACGGGAACTTCGAGGATGCGGCCGGTGCACTTGGCGCTCATGCCTTCAGCCAGAGACTGGTAGGAGCCCAAAACTACGGCACCTACGGAGTCTTGCTCCAGGTTGAGAGCCATACCGAAGACGCCGCCCGGAAACTCGATCATCTCGCCGTACATAACGTCGGCCAGACCGTGAATCCGCACGATACCGTCAGATACGCTGACGACAGTGCCTTCGTTACGGGCTTGGGAGGTCACATCGAGCTTGTCGATGCGGCCCTTGATAATTTCACTTATTTCGGAAGGATTGAGTTGCTGCATTGCTCTGCTGCCCCTTCAAACTCAAGATTTCAATGCTTCGGCAAGGCTCGCGAGTTTGCCGCGAACCGAGCCATCGATAACCAGGTCGCCGGCGCGGATGACAATGCCCCCAATAAGGGATTTGTCTTCCTCGACTTGCAGGCGCACTTCCCGGTTGAGTCGTGCACTGAGAACCTTGGCGAGTTTGTCTTGCTGTTCTTGGTTCAATGCAAAAGCACTGGTCACTTCAACGTCTACCGACTTCTCTTGTTCGGCCTTGTACAGGTCGAACAGAGCGGATATCTCCGGCAAAAGCGGGAGACGGTCGTTTTCGGCAACGACGTTGATGAAGTTCTGTGCCTTGGCATCAAACTTGTCGCCGCACACGTCAATAAACGTGGCGGCCTTGTCTGCGCTCGTCAGTCGCGGGGCCTTGAGCACGCGCTGCATGGTGTCGTCTTGCGACACTGCTGCAGCCAGGCCGAGCATGGCTGACCAAGAGGCCAGTTGCTGGTGGGCCTGGGCGTGCTCGAAGGCTGCCTTAGCGTAAGGTCGGGCCAACGTGGTCAATTCTGCCATGATCGCCCTCGCTTAAATTTCAGCAGCCAGTTTGTTTACCAGCTCCGCGTGCGCGTTTTGATCGATTGTGGCACCCAGGATCTTCTCGGCGCCGCCAACGGCCAGAGCACCCAGTTGGGCACGCAGCGCGTCTTTGACACTGTTCAGTTCCTGCTCGATCTCGGCCTGAGCCTGAACCTTCACACGGTCAGCGTCGAGACGGGCTTTTTCAACAGCCTCGTCAACGATCTGGTTACCGCGTTTTTTGGCTTGCTCAATGATTTCAGCTGCCTGAGCTTTCGCTTCGCGCAGTTGCTGACCCACTTTCTCATGGGCCAACTCCAGGTCGCGAGCTGCTCGGCTGGCAGCGTCCAGTCCATCCGCGATCTTCTTCTGACGTTCGTGCAAAGCCGCGATGACCGGAGGCCACACGAACTTCATGCAAAACAGTACAAAAATGAAGAACGCAACGGACTGGCCAATCAGGGTTGCATTAATGTTCACGCCAACACCTCGCTCGTTCGTTGCACATCAAACCAATCACTCGAAGGTTCGAGTGATTAGCCAGCGAGTTGACCAACGAATGGGTTCGCAAAGGTGAAGAACAGAGCGATACCAACACCGATCATGGTTACGGCGTCGAGCAGACCGGCAACGATGAACATTTTAACTTGCAGCATTGGAACCATTTCTGGCTGACGCGCTGCGCCTTCCAGGAACTTGCCGCCCAACAGGCCGAAACCAATTGCGGTACCCAGTGCGCCCAGGCCGATCAACAGTGCAACAGCGATAGCGGTTAGACCAACTACAGTTTCCATCTTTCCTCCCGACTTTTACGTCGTATGGTTTAGGTTTTTTAGATTTTAAAGCGGTAAAACAAATCGTTTCATAGCCCTGTTCGGGCACCCACTCGTTTGACCGAGTGGGACATCAGACTAGTCGAGACTGGTCTTAATGGTTCTCTTCGTGCGCCATCGACAGGTAAACGATGGTCAGCATCATGAAGATAAACGCCTGCAGGGTGATGATCAGGATGTGGAACACAGCCCACGCCCACTGCAGAACTACGCCCAGGCCGCTAAGCCAGAGCAGACCGCTGCCGAACATCACAGCGATCAGAATGAAGACCAGCTCGCCGGCGTACATGTTGCCGAACAGACGCAGCGCCAGGGAGATAGGCTTAGCGATCAGCGTCACGAACTCCAGCAGGAAGTTCACCGGAATCAGCAGGGCTTGAACGAAGATGTTCTTGCTGCCGAACGGGTGCAGGGTCAGTTCGCCGATGAAGCCGCCGATGCCCTTGACCTTGATGCTGTAGAAAATGATCAACGCGAACACCGACAGGGCCATGCCCAGGGTAGCGTTCGGGTCAGTGGTCGACACGGCACGGAACGGAATGTGCGCATCGCCAGTGATCAGCATGGCCAGCTGAGGAATCCAGTCGACCGGGATCAGGTCGACGGCGTTCATCAGGAAGACCCAGACGAAGATGGTCAGTGCCAGCGGTGCAATCACCGGGCTACGGCCATGGAAGCTGTCTTTCACGCTGCCATCGACGAATTCGACCAATACTTCAACGAAGTTCTGCAAAGCACCAGGCTGACCGGAAGTCGCCTTCTTTGCCGCCATGCGGAAAAGAAGAACGAAGATCAGACCCAAAGCGACCGACCAGCCGAGGGTATCGACGTGGAAAGCCCAGAAGCCCATTTCTTTGGCTTCTGCTGCGGTGTGGGCAAAGCCCCACCCGCCGGTTGGGTGCTGACCGAAGGTCAGGTTTTGCAAGTGGTGCTGGATATAGCCCGAAGCGGTTGTTTCTGCCATGGTTGCCTCAAACGCCCTAAGGTCTCGAAAGTCTTGTTCTCATCAGCAGGGGCGCGAACCAGCTGACCAGTTGGGTCAACACGAAGACGCCGAATACAGCTAGCGGCGCCAATGGCTTCACACCTGCGAACGTCAATGCAAAGAGCACTGCCGTCAAAATCAGTTTGCCCGCCTCGCCGGCATAAAAAGACCGGACGATGGCTTGAGCTGCTCGGGCGCCGGAAAACCGAAATGCCCTGTGAGCGAAATAAACATTGGGCAGCAAGGCTATCAGGCCTCCGCAGAGTCCCGAGTACCCGGCAACGACTCCGTGCCATTGCCAGAGCGCCAAAGCGGCGATCAGCAGAACGACAAACTGAGCCATCAACACCGGAAAAACTGCCAGGCGATGGAACGGCAAGCGGTTTGGCGTGCGGGTTTCCATCACTATTGCTCTCCAATGGTCGGCTGCCAGAATTCAATAACTTGGCATAATTTGTGCCGACAAAATGCGCGCAGAGTATAGGGGCGGTTCTGCCCCTATTCAACTGTCAGGTAGTGATTTCCGACTGCACGCTACAAGGGATATGTTTCAGCGAATGTGTGCGAGCACACCTTGAAGCTCATCGAGGGAGTTGTAACCGATCACCAACTGCCCCTTCCCCTTCTTTCCGTGTCGGATCTGCACCGCAGAGCCTAGGCGCTCGGCCAGGCGCTGCTCGAGTCGGGCGATATCCGGGTCCGGTTTTGCCGGTTCGGCAGGCTCCTGTTTGCCACTCAACCACTGGCGAACCAGTGCCTCAGTCTGGCGCACAGTCAGCCCCCGTGCGACAACATGTCGCGCCCCTTCAACCTGTTGATTCTCCGGCAAACCAAGCAATGCACGCGCATGACCCATTTCCAGGTCACCGTGGGACAGCATGGTTTTGATGACTTCCGGCAACGCGATCAAGCGTAGCAGGTTGGCCACGGTCACGCGGGACTTGCCCACCGCTTCGGCCACTTGTTGCTGAGTCAGCTGGAATTCCTGCTGCAAACGCTGCAGGGCTACCGCTTCTTCGATCGGATTGAGGTCTTCGCGCTGGATGTTCTCGATCAGCGCCATGGCGATGGCGGTTTCATCCGGCACATCGCGAACCATCGCCGGGATGGTTTCCTGGCCAGCCTGCTGGCTGGCGCGCCAGCGGCGTTCGCCGGCAATGATTTCGAAGCGGCCGCTGCCGATCGGACGCACCACGATCGGCTGCATCACGCCCTGTGCCTTGATCGACTGCGCCAGTTCTTCCAGCGCTTGCGGGTCCATGTCCCGACGCGGTTGATACTTGCCGCGCTGGATCAGGTCCAGGGGCAAATGCTGCAGCTCACGCTGATCGGCTTGTACCGCCTGCTCTTCCAGCGAGCTGACAGTCGGACCGCTCAGCAGTGCATCCAGTCCACGTCCGAGACCTCGTTTCTTGACGGCCATGGGGATTCCTTAATTTGCCTGAGCTGCGGCGGTGCGTGAGTTTTTGCGCTGACGGCGAACCATCTCGCCCGCCAATGCCAGATAGGCAATGGCGCCCCGTGATGTTTTGTCGTACGCCAGCGCCGGCATGCCATAGCTTGGCGCTTCGGCCAGGCGGATGTTGCGCGGAATGACGGTGTCGTAGAGCTGCTCGCCGAAGTGTTCTTTCAGCTGCGCCGATACGTCGTTCATCAGGCTCAGGCGCGGGTCGTACATCGTGCGCAACAAGCCTTCGACTTTCAGGTTCGGGTTCAGCAATTCAGCGATGCGCTTGATGTTATCCACAAGGTCGCTCAGGCCTTCGAGCGCAAAGTACTCGCACTGCATGGGGATAATTACCCCGTCAGCTGCGACCAGAGCGTTCAGTGTCAGCATCGACAGCGACGGCGGGCAGTCGATCAAAATGTAATCGTAGTTTTCCCGGATCGGCGCCAACGCGCTGCGCAGCCGGCTTTCCTTCATCTGCATTTCCAGCAGAACCACTTCGGCCGCGGTCAGGTCACGGTTGGCCGGCAACAGCTGGTAACCACCGTGCTCGGAGTAGTGCATGGCCTGGGCCAGGTCGCACTCGCCGATAAGCAGGTCATATACCGAATTTTCCAGCCCGTGTTTATCCACACCGCTACCCATGGTGGCGTTGCCCTGTGGATCGAGGTCGATCAACAGCACCCGACGCTTGGTAGCGACCAGGGAAGCTGCGAGGTTGATGCAGGTGGTGGTTTTACCCACACCACCTTTCTGGTTCGCTATCGCGAATACCTTAGCCATTCTTGCTTGTGTTCCCAATCATGCCGTGCGGCGCAGTATCAGCAGATGGCGTTGGCCTTGGCAACCAGGTACGGCCAGGGCGTGTTCGCTATCGAGGTGGAAGTCTGCCGGCAATGCTACCAGCTCATCGGCCGGATGAACGCCCTTCATTGCCAGCCAGCGTGTATCGGCGTCACCGAGGTGGCGCGTCCAGTTGCTGAAGTTCTCCATGCTGCTGAAGGCCCGGGAAATGATCCCGTTGAAAGGCTGTGCAGGCTGGAAGGCTTCGACGCGACTGTGGATAACTTGCAGGTTATCCAGTTTTAGTTCGAGTTTGACCTGGGTCAGGAAGCGGGTTTTCTTGCCGTTGCTGTCCAGGCAGGTCACTTGGGATTCTGGAAACAGGATGGCCAGCGGAATGCCCGGCATGCCGCCACCGCTACCAACGTCGAGCCAGCGACCGTTTTCGATGAACGACATCACGCTCAAACTATCGAGCAGGTGACGCGAGACCATTTCGTCCGGATCGCGCACGGCGGTCAGGTTGTAAGCCTTGTTCCATTTGATCAACAGGGCCAGATAACCCAGCAACTGCGCGTGCTGGGCTTCGGTCAATGTGACACCGAGCTGGCGAGCACCTGTGGATAACTCTTCGGCGTGTTGCGAGGTGACCAACGAACTCAAGCGCTTTGCTCCAACTGACGGCCCGCGCCGCGTTTTTTCAAATGAATCATCAACAGCGAAATGGCTGCCGGCGTAACGCCCGGAATACGCGACGCCTGGCCCAGGGTCTCTGGACGGCTCGCACCGAGCTTGCTCTGGATCTCTTTGGAGAGACCGGAAATGTTCGTGTAATCGATATCCACAGGCAGTTTTGTATCTTCACTGGCCCGCAGACGCGCGATTTCATCCTGTTGACGATCAATGTAACCGGCGTATTTGGTCTTGATTTCGACCTGCTCGGCGACTTGTGGATCTTCTGCGCCCCCACCGGTCACGGCGATCAGACCAGCGTAGTCGATTTCTGGACGGCTCAGCAGGTTGAGCAAGTTGTATTCGTGAGTGAGCGGTGTACCGAATTTTTCGGAAATCGCATCGCCCTGCTCGGTGCCCGGGCGAACCCAGGTACTTTTCAGGCGTTGTTCTTCCAGGTCGATGCTTTCGCGTTTCTTGCAGAAAGCCGCCCAACGCGCGTCATCGACCAGACCCAGTTCGCGACCTTTTTCCGTCAGACGCAGGTCGGCGTTGTCTTCGCGCAGGATCAGGCGGTACTCGGCGCGGGATGTGAACATCCGATACGGTTCTTGAGTACCCAATGTAATCAGGTCGTCGACCAACACGCCGATGTACGCCTCGTCGCGACGCGGGCACCAGGCGTCTTTGCCCTGTGCACGCAGTGCGGCGTTGGCCCCGGCCAGCAAACCTTGGGCGCCGGCCTCTTCATAACCGGTAGTGCCATTGATTTGTCCGGCAAAAAACAGACCGCCAATCACTTTGGTTTCCAGGCTGTACTTCAGGTCACGCGGATCGAAATAGTCGTACTCGATGGCGTAGCCCGGACGCACGATGTGTGCGTTTTCCATGCCGCGAATCGATTGCACGATCTGCAATTGCACGTCGAACGGCAACGATGTGGATATCCCGTTCGGGTACAGCTCGTGAGTGGTCAAACCTTCCGGCTCGATAAAGACCTGATGGCTTTCCTTGTCGGCAAAGCGGTGAATCTTGTCTTCGATCGACGGGCAATAACGCGGGCCGATGCCTTCGATCACACCGGAATACATCGGCGAACGATCAAGGTTGGAGGCAATGATTTCGTGGGTGCGGGCGTTGGTGTGGGTGATCCAGCAACTGACCTGTTTCGGATGCTGCTCTTTGGAACCCATGAACGACATCACCGGGATCGGCGTATCGCCGGCTTGCTCGGTCATCACCGAGAAATCCACGGATCGACCGTCTATGCGCGGTGGCGTACCGGTTTTCAAGCGACCAACACGCAGTGGCAATTCACGCAGACGGTGAGCCAGGGCGATCGACGGCGGATCACCGGCGCGACCACCGGAATAATTCTGCATCCCGATGTGGATAAGTCCACCGAGGAACGTGCCTGTGGTCAACACCACGGAATCGGCGAAGAAACGCAGACCCATTTGGGTAACGACACCGCGCACTTGTTCCTGCTCGACGATCAGGTCATCAGCGGCTTGTTGAAATATCCACAGGTTCGGCTGGTTTTCCAATGTTTCGCGGACAGCGGCCTTGTACAGAACCCGGTCTGCCTGAGCGCGAGTTGCACGCACGGCCGGGCCTTTGCGGCTGTTCAGAACGCGAAACTGGATACCACCTTTATCGGTCGCCATGGCCATCGCGCCGCCGAGGGCATCGATTTCTTTGACCAGATGGCTTTTGCCGATCCCGCCAATGGCAGGGTTGCAACTCATGGCACCGAGGGTTTCCACGTTATGCGTCAGCAACAGGGTTTTTGCACCCATGCGTGCTGAGGCCAGTGCTGCCTCGGTACCGGCATGACCGCCGCCGATGACGATCACTTCAAAACGGGAAGGGAAATCCACCACGCACCTCGTGCCTGCTTCAGTTAGGTAATCAGGAATAGTTTGAGCTCAGGTTTTTGGACCTGGGCGGCAAGTATAGGGACTTCGCCCTTCCTAAAGAACCCTTTGCACAAAATTTAACCAGCTGTGGAGAAGTCGGGGTTATAGAAATTAAAAAGAGAGAAATTTATTAAATCTTTGTTTTTATGTTTATTTCTACTGAGGCACCTTTCTGTGGATAGATCTCTACAGGCCTTTATATTCAATATGTACAGAGATTCAAAACCCTGTGGTCATGTGCTAATGAGGCCCTTGGATAACCGGTTTAAGCCTGTGGATGAAAGGGGTGGTTATCCACAGAGGTGGTTATCTTCAGTTTTGAGGCCCTGTTATCAACTGCCCTTAATGGCAGTTATTCACAGGGCTTAATCCACAGAAAAGCGGGGATTGGTCAAATCCCGGGCACGGAAAATCCGCCCAGGCAGAAAGAATCTGCTCGGCACTGGAAAAAAATTAAGAGAAAGGAAGAAAACAGCCAGGCTCGAATGGCTAATGCCAGTCAGTTAAGCGAACGCTGACCCTTGTAGGAGCAAGCTTGCTAGCGATGGACGTAAACGATAACGCGAGTTTGCTGGATAACCGCGTCGCCCTCAGCTCCATCGCGAGCAAGCTCGCTCCTACTTACCGATACAGAAGCTTGAAAAGATCCGTCCCAGCAGGTCATCGGAGCTGAATGCACCGGTGATTTCACCCAAAGCGTGCTGAGCCTGGCGCAAATCTTCGGCCAGCAGCTCGCCGGCACCGGCCAAGGTCAACTGTGCACGGCCATGCTCAAGGGAAGCGCTGGCATGCCGCAAGGCCTCAAGGTGACGCCTGCGTGCACTGAAGCTGCTTTCCGAGGTCTGCTCGTAGCCCATGCAGGCCTTGAGGTGGTCACGCAGCAGTTCCAGTCCCTCGCCTGCAGACCTGGCGCTGAGGCTGATGGTGACGTGGCCATCCTCGCTGACTTCCAGGGCTATCGCTTCACCGGTCAGGTCAGCCTTGTTGCGGATCAGCGTGACTTTGGCCGGATCCGGGCGGGTTTCCAGGAACTCTGGCCACAATGCGAACGGATCAAGCGCTTCCGGTGCTGTGGCATCGACCACCAACAGCACCCGATCCGCTTCGCCAATGGCTTTCAACGCCCGTTCCACGCCTATTTTTTCCACATGGTCATCGGTATCTCGCAGACCAGCGGTATCCACCACGTGAAGCGGCATGCCATCGATGTGGATATGTTCGCGAAGAATGTCCCGGGTCGTGCCGGCAATCTCGGTCACGATCGCGGCTTCCCGCCCAGCCAGGGCGTTCAGCAAGCTGGATTTGCCGGCGTTCGGTCGACCGGCGATGACCACTGTCATGCCGTCACGCAACAATGCACCCTGTCCGGCTTCGCGCAGTACGGTGGATAACTCGTCCCTGACCTTGTCGAGCATGCTCAGTACATGGCCATCGGCAAGGAAGTCGATTTCTTCTTCCGGGAAGTCGATGGCCGCTTCTACATAAATCCGCAGGCCGATCAGTTGCTCGGTGAGGTTATGTACACGATCGGAAAAGGCGCCCTGCAAGGAACGCAGTGCATTGCGGGCTGCCTGTGCAGAACTGGCCTCGATCAGGTCGGCGATCGCTTCGGCCTGCGCCAGGTCGAGTTTGTCATTGAGGAACGCACGTTCGCTGAATTCACCTGGCCGTGCCAGACGACACCCCAGTTCAAGGCAACGCTTGAGTAGCATGTCCAGAACAATCGGGCCACCATGACCCTGGAGTTCCAGCACGTCTTCGCCGGTGAACGAGTTCGGTCCCGGAAAATACAAGGCGATGCCCTGGTCCAGCACCTCTTCGTTTTTATCGAAAAACGGGCCGTAGTGGGCGAATCGCGGCTTGAGTTCACGACCGCTGAAGGCCTTGGCCGCAACGCTCGCCAGTGGCCCGGAAATACGGACGATGCCTACGCCGCCACGACCTTGAGCGGTGGCGACGGCGGCGATGGTTTCACGAGGAGCGCTCATAAACCGGTATCCAGACAAAAGTGACAGATAGCAAAACGCCCCACTAGGGGGCGTTTTGAGTGGTTATCCACAGTGTAAATCAGGCGGCTGCTTTAGTAGCCGCTTCGATTTTACGAGTGATGTACCACTGTTGAGCGATCGACAACACGTTGTTCACTACCCAGTACAGAACCAGACCAGCCGGGAACCACAGGAAGAAGAAGGTGAAGATGATTGGCATCAGCTTCATTACCTTGGCCTGCATCGGATCCGGAGGCGTCGGGTTCAACTGCTGCTGGATGAACATGGTTGCACCCATGATGATCGGCAGAATGAAGAACGGATCCTTGATCGACAGGTCCGTAATCCACAGCATGAACGGCGCCTGGCGCATTTCAACGCTTTCCAGCAGAACCCAGTACAGCGAAAGGAAAACCGGCATCTGCACGAGGATTGGCAAGCACCCACCCAGCGGATTGATTTTCTCTTTCTTGTACAGCTCCATCATGGCTTGCGACATTTTCTGCCGGTCATCGCCATGTTGCTCTTTCAGCGCAGCCAGTTTCGGAGCCACTGCACGCATACGGGCCATGGATTTGTAGCTGGCTGCCGACAGCGGGAAGAAGATCCCTTTGATCAGCATGGTCAGGAAGATGATCGACCAGCCCCAGTTGCCGACCAGTGCGTGGATGTGTTGCAGCAACCAGAAGATTGGCTGGGCAATGAACCACAGAATGCCGTAGTCGACGGTCAGTTCCAGACCTGGGGACAACTCTTTCAACACAGCCTGGCTTTTCGGACCGGCGTACAGCACAGCGCTTGTCTCGGCCTTCGCACCAGGGGCAACAGTCATTGCCGGGGCGGTGTAGCCGATGATGTAGTTGCCTTTGCTGTCTTTGCGGGTCTGGACGAGGTTGTTTTCGCCCTTCGCCGGAATCCACGCGGTCACGAAGTAGTGTTGCAACCAGGCAACCCAACCACCGTTCACGGTTTCTTTCAGCTGAGCCTTGTCCATGTCGCTCATCGACACTTTCTTGTACGGCTCGTTACTTGTCCACAGGGCGGCGCCCAGATAAGTCGCGGTGCCGGTGGCGGTGCTGGAAGAAGGATCGGAGCTGGCGTCACGCTTCAACTGCGCAAACATTGCACCGGACCAGGGCTGAGCGCTCTGGTTGTCGATCAGGTAGGAAACGGTTACGTCATACAGGCCACGTTTCACGGTGAAACGCTTGATGTAGTTGACGCCGTCCTTGCTGAACTTCAGGTCCACGACCAATTGGTCCTGACCGTCAGCCAGTTGGTAAATCTTCTTCTCGGAGGAGTAAACCGGACGACCGGCAGGACTTGCGTCCGGACCGTTGGTGCCGATCAAACCGCTTTGAGCCAGATAAGTCCGCTCGTTGCCGTTATCGAACAGCTGGAATGGAATTTCCGGATGGTCCTGGCGACGTGGATACAGCGGCAGCGTCAACTGGGCAACATCACCACCTTGTGGATCGATAGCCAGGTTGAGCACATCCGTTTTGATCTGGATGAGGTCTTTGCTTGCAGCTACCGGCGTTTCAGCAGGAGCATTTGCACTGGTATCGCTTGCGGCGCGTGGAATGTCGTCACTGACAGAAGCATTATTGCCAGTCGCCGTTTCCGGTAGGCCCGGTGCGGTAGTACTGGAAGCAACATTCTGAGTCGGCAGGGCAGCCTGGCCATAGTCCTGGTTCCATTTAAGAACCATAACGTAGGACACGATTGCCAGGGCGACGATCAGGATCGTGCGTTTGATATCCATGATTACTCGGCCATCGAAGAAGAACGGGAGGTAGGGATAGGCGGAACCGGGTCATAACCACCGGGATTCCACGGATGACAGCGACCTAAACGACGAAAGGTCAGCCAGCCACCGCGCAGAAGGCCATGATTTTCTATGGCTTCTAACGCGTAGCAGGAACAACTGGGGTAGAAACGACAGTGACTGGCCATCAGAGGACTAATGGCATAGCGATAAAACTGGATCGGAACGAGTGCCAGTTTACGCATCGGGACTGTCTACCCCTACAGTTTCGGTTTTGACTGCTGGTACCGGCGTGCTGCGTGCCAGACGCTTCCAGAGTTTGCCGAAATGCTGAATCAATTCGGGGTTTTCTACGTCACCCAAACCTTTGCGCGCGACGATTACGATGTCCCAACCGGCCAGTAAATCCTGGTTCAGACGGAACGATTCGCGCATCAGACGTTTGAGGCGATTGCGCTCGACGGAGAGCTTTACGCTCTTTTTCCCGATAACCAGCCCGAGACGGGGGTGATCAAGATCGTTGTTGCGCGCAAGGAGCAGGAGATTTTTCCCCGGAACCTTGCCGGTAGGGGAGTCAAAGACTGCCTTGAAATGCCGGGGGGTAAGCAGACGCTTTTCCCGACTGAAGTCCTGACTCACCTCCAGTGCCGGCTTATCAAACTGCCAGACGCGCACGACCTTTGGCGCGACGACGCGACAGAACGGCGCGACCGTTCTTGGTAGCCATGCGAGCACGGAAACCGTGGGTACGAGCGCGTTTGATAGTGCTTGGTTGGAAAGTACGTTTCATTGTCGTGTTACCTGGTTCGTCCACAACGGGCCGGAATGGCCCCCGTTTTAAGAGACCGGGGATTCTAGAGAAAGCAAGCCTCTAGGTCAATTTCCAACCAGCGTTTCCTTATAAATAGATCTCCAGTGGTTTTGCTCGCCTTCAGCCTTGGCCAAATATAAAAATAAAGAAGGAAAGTATTTAAAGCTTTTCTGTAAAGCTTATAAAAGCTAGGGCAGCGATCATCTGTGGATAACTGCCTTTAGGCCTTCTAGCACGGGATGTACAGAGAATGACAACTACGGTGGAAAACGGTGGTCAGCCTGTGCTGCGCTATCGGATAAGCTGTGTGTGAAAGGGGATGTTATCCACAGGCTGGTTATCCACCGAGTTTCGCCCCCACTTGTGCAACGACCTCAGGGGCGGTTATCCACAGAGCTTATGCACAGACCATTGGTCGTCTTTTTTACGTATAAATCGTTGATTCTTCTTGGCCAGTGGCCCACCTACGTGTGGATAAGTCGGCGTCTGGTCGCTACAATGGCCGCTTGTTTTTGCCTCACCGGCTTTCAACTTAGGGGATATCC